>NZ_CP107853.1:0-9000000 GCF_036013525.1 Nonomuraea sp. NBC_00507 | reverse complement strand
CCCCGATATTCCGCCGGCCCGGGTTGTCGCGTAGGAAAAAACCTACGTATAGTGGCTGACATGCCGATCTCATCCATCCTCACCATCACCGTGCCCGTGGCCGACCAGGAGCGGGCGCTGGCGTTCTACACCGGCGTGCTCGAGTTCGAGGTGCGCACCGACAACCCGTTCCCGATGGGCCGCTGGCTCACCGTCGCCCCCAAGGGCGCCGAGACCGCGCTCCTGCTGGCCTCCTGGTTCCCTGACATGGCGCCGATCGGCGGCCTGGTGGTCGGCGCGCCGGACCTCGACGTCCTGGCCGCGCGGCTGCGTGACAACGGCGTCGCCTGCGAAGGGCCGTCCGACCAGCCGTGGGGACGGCAGCTGCTCTTCCACGACCCCTTCGGCAACGGATTCGTCGTCAGCGAGCTATGACCGCCGACCACGTGTTCACCGCGCTGGCCAGCCCGGCCCGGCGCCAGCTGCTGCGCCTGCTGCTGGAAGAGGGCGGCCAGCCCGCCGGCCGGTTGGCCGAGCGGTTCGACATGAGCCGGCCCAGCGTGTCGGAGCACCTGAAGGTGCTCAAGGACGCCGGGCTCGTGTCCGAGACCCGCAAGGGCAGGGAGCGGCACTACCGGCTGGAGCCGGCGCCGCTGATGGAGATCCGCGACTGGCTCTCCCCGTACGAACGGTTCTGGCGGGAGAAACTCGCGAACCTCACGAAGCTCCTCGACGAAATGGAAGAAAATGAACAAGGCGGCTGAAGACCTCCGAGCGATCAGGCTCGACCAGTTCATCGCGCACCCGCCGGCGAAGGTGTGGCGGGCGCTCACCGAGCCGGAGCTGGTCGCCCAGTGGCTCATGCCGAACGACTTCAAGCCGGAGGTGGGCCACCGGTTCACGTTCCGGACCCAGCCCAAGAAGCAGGTGGGCTTCGACGGGATCGTCCACTGCGAGGTGCTGGAGCTGGAGCCGGAGAAGCTGCTGAAGATCAGCTGGAGCGACGGCAAGCAGGCCGACTGGACGGTCACGTGGCGGCTGGAGCCCGAGGGCAAGGGCACCCGGCTGTTCCTCGACCACGAGGGCTTCGACCCCGTCGACGAGCTGCAGCAGATGTCGCGCCGGATCATGGGCAGCGGCTGGCCGTCACACTTCCGCCGCGTCGCCGATCTGGCCGCCCAGCTCTAGCGGTGCATCGGGGCCCACAGGACGGCGGCCGCGGCCAGCGCGGCGAGCAGCGTGAGCCAGGCCGCCGCCCGGCCCAGACGCAGGCCGGACCCGGACAGCAGCCACCACACCGACAACCACCATCGGTGGCCGGCCCGGCGGCGCATCTCCATCGCCGCGAACGCGAAGTCCGCCGACGTGGCGCGGTCGCTGGGCCTCAGCCCGGCGTAGAGCGCGGCCAGCCGGTCAGCCGTGAGTCCGGGGGCAGGGCCGTCGTCCATGCCGTGCTCGTCCGCCAGGGCGCTGCGCCGGGAGAACCAGCGCAGCATCGGCCGGCGCAGGCTCACCCGCATGCCGCGCGTGGTCAGCGCGAACGTGCAGTCCTTGACGCGTACCCCGGCCGGGTGGGCGAGCCCGGCGAACCTGCACGAGGACAGGTCCAGCCCGCGCAGTGCCAGATCGGCCGCCTCCACCTGGCGCAGCGAGGTCACCGTGGAGGTGCCCCGGCCGCTCACGGTGGCCGGGCCGCGCAGCACCGCGCCCTCCAGGTCCGCCTGCGAGTCGGTGAGCCGCAGCGTGGTGGCCCCGGCCACCTCCACCCCGCGCAGGTTCACGCCGCACCGCGCCACCATCACGTCCAGCAGGCCGTCCGCGCGGGCGCGGGCTGCCGACAGCCGGCCGGTGGCCGACAGGTACGCGTCCGCGGCGAAGTGCGCCGCCTCGAACCCGGCGTGCCCGCTGACCTTGCGGAAGGACAGCGTACGGCCGAACCGCGCCCCCCGGAACCCGGCCCCGTCGCCGAGGCGGGCGCCGTCGAACGTGGCGAACCCGTCGAACCTGGCCCGCTCGCCGGACAGCCCGTGGCCGAAGACCGCCTGGCTGAACAGCGCGTCGCGGGCCATCACGGCGCGATCCAGTGAGACGTGCCCGCGCACGGTGACGCCGTGGAAGGACAGCTCGCGAGCGAACCGGGCGCCGGCCAGCGACACGTTGCCCTCGAACCGGGCGCCGAAGAACGAGGCCAGCCGGTCGAACCTGGCGTCGTCGAGTGACACGTCGCCGGCGAACGTCACGCCCGACAGCCGCACGTCGCCGGTGAACCTGACCCGGTCCAGCCGGGCCCGGCCGGGTCTGCCGCCGGTGGCCTCCAGCACCCTGGAGAGCAGGTCGGTGGTGATGGTCGTGCCGCGCAGGTCCAGCAGGCGGCCCGGGGACATCTGGTCGAGCGCCTCGGGGAGTTGTTCCGGTGACAGATGGGCGAGACAGAGGCCGGACGGCCGGCCGGCGATTCCGGTACAGGCAACCGAATACGCGCAGGTGACCCAGTCCATGCAGTGGGCATACCCGCGGCGGCCCCATGTCAAGGTTCGATGTTTTAATGTTCTATCCACTTTTACGTGGAAATATGCGGTCGGAACTGGCCGTAAAGTGCCCGTCATGCGCGTTTTATCCCGAGCATCACTTGCTGCCCTCGTCGCGGTGGGCCTCTCCGCGACCCCGGCGGCGGCCGCCCCGGCCACTCCTTGCGACACCCCTGCCAGCCACCGCGTCGCGCAGGTGCAGGGCGCCGGTGACGCCACCCCGCTGGCGGGCCAGACGGTGCGCGTCGAGGGGGTCGTGACCGGCGACTTCCAGCGGACCGACCAGCTCAGCGGCTTCTTCCTGCAGGACACGCGGCCCGACGCGGACCCGAAGACCTCCGAGGGGCTGTTCGCGTTCGCGCGCGAGTCGTTCAAGGACGTCAAGGTCGGCGACCGGGTGCTGGTCACCGGCCGGGCGATCGAGTTCAACGGCTGGACCGAGCTGTCGCCGGTCACCGCCGTGGACGTGTGCGGCACCGGGAGCGTGGCGGCGCAGTCGTCCACGCTGCCCACCGGTGAGAACTCGGGCGGGCTCGAGCCGGTGGAGAGCATGCTGCTGACGTTCCCGCAGCCGCTGACCGTCAGCGACCACTACAACCTGGGCCGCTACGGCGAGATCACGCTGTCCTCGCAGGGCAGGCTCTACCAGCCGACGGACCGGCCCGGCGTGGACCCCGCGCTGAACGCCCGCCGCTCGCTGCTGCTCGACGACGGCTCCAACCGGGAGAACCCCGCGACCCTGCCGCCGATCGTGCGGGCCGGCGACGTGGCGACGGGGATCACCGGCGTGCTCGGGTACGGGTTCGGCAAGTACCGGCTGCAGCCCACCAAGGCGATCGACTACAAGGGCCTCAACCCGCGCCTGCCCAAGCCGCTGCCGGTGATCGGCAACGTCAAGGTGGCCTCGTTCAACACGCTCAACTGGTTCACCACGCTCGGCTCGCGGGGCGCCACCACCGCCGCCGAGCAGCAGCGCCAGCTCGCCAAGCTGGTCGCCGCGCTCAAGGGACTCAACGCGGACGCGGTCGCGCTCATGGAGGTCGAGAACAACGGCCAGACCGCGCTGCAGGCGCTGGTGGACGCCGTCAACGCCGAGGTCGGGGCGGGCACGTACGCGGCGCTCGCGCACCCGTACCCCGGCACTGACGCCATCCAGGTCGGCCTGATCTACAAGCCGGGCAAGCTCACCCCGGTCGGCGAGGCCAAGGTGTCGCAGGACCCGGTGTTCAGCCGCCCGCCGCTGATCCAGACCTTCCGCAGGAAGAGCGGCAGCCAGCCGTTCACGATGGTGGTCAACCACCTCAAGTCCAAGGGAAGCTGCCCCTCCAGCGGCCCCGACACCGACCAGGGCGACGGCCAGGGCTGCTGGAACCCCACCCGCGTCGCCCAGGCCAAGGCGCTGCTCGGCATCATCGCCGACCAGGAGCTGCCGAACCCGATCGTGCTCGGCGACCTCAACGCCTACGGCGAGGAGGACCCGATCGACACCCTCGAGGCCGGCGGCCTGGCCGGCGTGACCAAGAAGTTCGTGCCCGCGCCGCAGCGCTACAGCTACGTCTTCGACGGCCTCGCGGGCGAGCTCGACCACGCCCTGGTCGGCAAGCAGCTGCTCAAGCGGGTGACCGGCGCGACCATCTGGCACATCAACGCCGACGAGCCGCGCATCCTCGACTACAACACCGAGTACAACCCGCCCGGCCTGTACAAGCCGGACGCCTACCGTTCCTCCGACCACGACCCCCTGGTCGTCGGCCTGACTCTGCCCAGCGCCCGCTGATCCCTCCATGCGCGGCCCCGAGCGGGGCCGCGCATGGAATGCTGGGAACGGGTACGTGGTTTGACAGCGAGGACACACTCACCGACGAGCTAGGAGCCGCTTGTGGCGACCATGGAAGTAACCGAGAAGAACTTCAACGACATCGCCGACAAGGGGATCGTGCTGCTCGACTTCTGGGCGGAGTGGTGCCCGCCGTGCAAGAAGTTCGGGCCGATCTTCGAGCAGGCGTCGGACAAGCATGACGACATCACCTTCGGGAAGATCGACACCGACGCCGAGCAGGGGCTCGCGCAGGGGTTCGACATCACCTCGATCCCCACGCTCATGGCGATCCGCGACGGCATCGTGGTCTTCGCCCAGGCCGGGGCCATCCCGGCGCCGGCGTTGGAGGACCTGATCCGTCAGGTGCGGGCCCTCGACATGGACGCGATCAGGGCCGAGCTCGCCGAGGAGATGAAGAAGGCCGAGCAGAGCTGACGAACGACCGTACGCGAAAGCCCCGCCCATACCTGGCGGGGCTTCGGCATGTTAGGCCGTGCTGATGGTCGCGCTCACTCGGCCCTCGCTGGTCACGCAAGCTGCCGCTCTCGGGCCTAAGCGTTCGCCGCTTTGAGCTGATGGTCGCGCTCACTCGGCCCTCGCTGGTCACGCAAGCTGCCGCTCTCGGGCCTAAGCGTTCGCCGCTTTGAGCTGATGGTCGCGTTCACTCGGCCCTCGCTGGTCACGCAAGCTGCCGCTCTCGGGCCTAAGCGTTCGCCGCTTTGAGGCGGCCGACCCCCACGTAGCCGAAGTCGATGCCGTTGCCCGGCCCGTCCGGGTCGTCCGGACGCCACGCGGCTGGATACGTCAGTCCCGGCTCGGCCAGCTCGTACCCGTCGAAGAACCGCAGGATCTCCTCGCGGGTGCGCAGGTTGAGCGAGGCCGTGGCCCTCTTGTAGATCTCGATCGCCTGCGGGGTGGTGTCCGGCGTGGAGTCCACCGCATGGCTGATCACCAGGCGGCTGCCCGGCGCGCTCACGTCGCGCAGCTTCTTCACCAGGTCGTAGGCGTTGTCGTCGGGGACGAAGTGCAGGATGGCCAGCAGCATGAACGCCACGGGCCGGTCGAAGTCGATCAGGCCGTCCAGCTTGTTCAGCAGCACGTCCGGCTCGCGCACGTCGGCCTGGATGAAGTCGACGTTCTCTCTCCTGGCCAGCAGCGCCCTGCCGTGCACGCACACCACGGAGTCGTAGTCCACGTAGACGACGCGCGCGTCCGGGGCGCTCTCATGGGTGTTGCCCTGGGTCGGCAGGCCGGCGCCCAGATCCACGATCTGCCGGACGCCCTCGTCCACCACGTGCCGCACCGCGCGCTTCAAGAACGCGCGGTTCGCGCGGCAGCCTTCCTTGGTGTTGGGGAAGGTCTTGAGTATCTGCTCCGCCGCTGCCCGGTCGGCCGCGAAGTTGTCCTTGCCGTCGAGGTAATAGTCATACATGCGCGCGACGTTGGGGACGTTGGGGTCCACCCCCTCAGGGGCACTGTCCACGTTTTCTCCCATATTTGGCGACTTATGGGAGATCCTAGTGCCGCCGCGCCCGCAGTAACCCGAAAATCGTTCTGGTCTTGTCGCCAATGAGACGCAGATCACGCTGCCGCCATGTATCAGGCACACGACGGCAGCATCGGGTCACCGGGCGAGCGCGCGGCGGCGGTCAGCCGCGGTAGAGCTCGGCCACGCGGAAGGCCAAGTCAAGGGACTGGCTGCGGTTGAGGCGCGGGTCGCAGGCCGTCTCGTAACGGGTCGCCAGGTCGCCCTCGACGATCCCGTGCCCGCCGCCGACGCACTCGGTCACGTCGTCGCCGGTGAACTCGATGTGGATGCCGCCCGGATGCGTGCCGAGCGCCCGGTGCACCTCGAAGAACCCGGCCACCTCGTCCAGCACGTCGTCGAGCCGCCGCGTCTTGTGCCCGCTCGGCGCCTCGAAGGTGTTGCCGTGCATCGGGTCGCAGATCCACGCCACCTGCGCCCCGGAGGCCGTGACCTCCTTGACCAGCGCGGGCAGGTGCTCGCGGATCTTGGAGGCGCCCATCCGGGTGATGAACGTGAGCCGTCCCGCCTCGTTGTCCGGGTTGAGCCGCTCGACGAGCGCCAGCGCCTCCTCGGACGTGGTCGTCGGGCCGAGCTTGACGCCGATCGGGTTGCGGATGCGGGCGAAGAAGTCGACGTGCGCCCCGTCGAGCTGGCGGGTGCGCTCGCCGATCCAGACCATGTGCGCCGACACGTCGTACGGCAGCCCCGTACGCGAGTCGATGCGCGTGAGCGCCCGGTCGTAGTCGAGGATCAGCGCCTCGTGCGAGGAGTAGAACTCGACCGTGTGGAACTCCTCCGGATCGGCCCCGCAGGCGTGCATGAACGCCAGCGCCTGGTCGATCTCCCTGGCCAGCTGCTCGTAGCGGCGCCCCGCCGGCGACTCGGCCACGAAGTCCTGGTTCCAGGCGTGCACCTGGCGCAGGTCGGCGTAGCCGCCCTTGGTGAACGCCCGCGCCAGGTTCAGGGTCACAGCCGAGGAGTGGTAGGCCTTGAGCAGCCGCCACGGATCCGGATTGCGCGACTCGGCGGTGAACTCGAAGCCGTTGACCATGTCGCCCCGGTAGGCGGGCAGCTCGATGCCGTCGCGGGTCTCGGTCGGCTTGGAACGCGGCTTGGCGAACTGACCGGCGACCCGGCCGATCTTCACGACCGGCACCTTGCCCGCGTACGTCAGCACGATCGCCATCTGCAGCAGCGTCTTGAGCTTGTTGCGGACGTTGTCGGCGGTGGCGCCGGAGAAGGTCTCGGCGCAGTCGCCGCCCTGCAGGACGAAGGCCTCGCCGCGGGCGACGGCGGCCAGCTGGTCCTTGAGCTGGTCGCACTCGCCGGCGAAGACCAAGGGGGGCAGGCCGCCGAGCTCGGAGACGACCTTGTCGAGCTCGCCGCGGTCAGGCCAGTCGGGCTGCTGGGCCGCGGGGAGGGCTCGCCAGGAATCAAGATCCAGAAGATTGCTGCTCACGAGATACGAGGGTATTCCACGCAGCCCGCCGCTACAGACCCCAATGTCCACGTTTTGGTATCCACTCCCGCCGCTGTGGCGCAGGTCATGTGAAATGAGCAGGGCTCGGGGCCATCCGGCGTGCCCGAGCGGCCGAAGTACATGCGTGAGCCGCCTCTCACCGTGGGAGTGGAAATGAACGACGAACTCCACACCCTCTCTGGCGCCTACGCCGTGCACGCACTGCCGTACGCCGAGTGGGTGCTGTTCGAGGAGCACCTGCGTGCGTGCCGGGTCTGCGGAGCCGAGGTCCGGCGCCTGCGGGAGACGGCCGCCAGGCTGGCGGAGACGGTGGCCGAGCCGCCGCCCGCCCGGCTCCGCAGCCGCCTGCTCGCCGCCGCGCACGAGTCCCGTGGGAGGCGCTCGGCCTGGGCCGAGCAGGCGCCGCCCCTCGCGCCGGGGGAGCCGCCGACGCTCAGGCTTCCGCGTGAGGCCCTGCCGCCGGCGCCCGTGCCGGGCCCGGGGGAGGTGCAGGTGTTCCCTGCGGTGCCGGCGTCCGCGCAAGGGCCGCCCGTGGAGAGCGCCGGCCAGGCCGGTGGCCAGGTGGTGCCGCTGCGGCGCAAGCGGCCGAAGGTGCTGGCGGGACTGGCGGCCGTGTCCGCGGCGGCCGCCGTCGCGCTCGGCGCGGTCGCCTTCGACGCCCGGCGCGACCTGGGAGAGCTGGCCGCCAGGAACGACGACCTGGTGGCCGTGCTGGCCGCCGCCGACGCCGAGACGCTGCGCCAGCCGGTCACCTCCGGCGGCACCGGCACGATCGTGATCTCGCGGTCGAAGGGCCGCATGGTGTTCACCTCGTCCGACCTGCGCAAGCTGCCGGACACGCAGGCGTACGAGCTGTGGCTGATGGGCCCCGGCGGCCCGCGCCCGGCCGGAGTGCTCAGCCCCGCCGAGGACGGCGTCACCGCGCCCATGATGCTCACCCCGCTGCGTGACGACGACAAAGTGGCGATCACGGTCGAGCCGGCGAGCGGCTCGGAGAAACCCACGACGCAGCCCATCATGCTGGCCGACCTGCCCGAGACCTGAGCCAGGGCCCGTGGCGTCTGGGCAATGATCGTCGGCTGCGAGATAGTGCGGAGCATGCGTAGATTCGCGGTCCTGATCATGGCCGCCGTCGTCCTGACCGTGCCCTCTGTCCCGTTAACCGCCGCGCACGCCGCCGTTGAGCCCGGCGCGGCCACCGTGGTGCCCGTGCAGGTCACCGGTTCTCCGGCCAAGCGGTTCAACCTGATCCTCATGGGCGACGGCTACACCGAGGCCGAACAGGCCGAGTTCCAGGCCGACGCCGACCGGCACCTCAACGTGATGTGGTCGATCGAGCCGTTCAAGTCGTACCGGAACTACATCAACGTCTATCGGATCGACATCGTCTCCGGAGAGTCCGGCATCAGCTGCGACCCCGGCCTGGACGCGCCCAGGCGGACGACGCCGCTGAGCATGGGCTTCTGGGGCCGCTGCAACCCCAGCAGCGTCCAGCGCCTCATCACCATGGACAACGCCGCGGCCACCCGCTACGCCAACCTGGTGACCGGCACCGCGCCCGCCAACCGGCAGATCCTCGCGCTGGCCAACAGCGCCACCTACGGCGGCGCGGGCGGCACGTACGCCACCGCCTCCGGCAGCAACAGCATGTCCGCCCTGATCAGCCCGCACGAGCTGGGCCACTCCCTGGGCGGCCTGCAGGACGAGTACGACTACTACCAGCGTGGCGTCCCCGGCGGCGCCTACACCGGCCCCGAGCCGTCGAGCGCCCACCACACCCTGCTGACCGAGCAGCAGCTGCGCGACCAGCAGAAGAAGTGGTGGCGCTGGCTGGGCGAGCCGAGCGAGTCCGGCGGCCCCATCGGCCGCTACGAGGGCGGCCTCTACTCCACGACCGGCGTGTGGCGGCCGAGCGCGCACTCGATGATGAAGACGCTCGGCTACTACTTCGACCAGGTCAGCCGCGAGATCATGACGCAGCGCATCACCGCCAAGACCACGCTGATCCAGGACTCGGCGCCCACGGACGCGCCCGTCGGCGCCGAGCGGGTGTTGTGGGTGGAGCCGATGCGTCCCGTGAGCCACTCGCTGACGACCACGTGGACCGTGGACGGCCGTGAGCTGCCGCGCGAGCGGGACACGCTCGACCTGCGCACCCTGAACCTGGCGCCGGGCACGCACACGGTCACGGCCGCCGTCTCCGACCCGACCGGGTTCGTCAGGGACCCGGCGATCAGGCAGTCCATGACCAGGTCCCGCACCTGGACGGTGGACACCGCGCTGACCACTCCGCCGGACGGCGTGGAGCCCGCCGTCGTCTCCTCGACGCCGACGGACCGGCCGCTCGGCCGCGCCGACGTCGTGTCCGTCGAGACCACCCACCCGGCCACCGCCGTTCCCGAGATCACCTGGACGCTAGACGGGAAACCCGTCAAGGGCGGCACCGACCTCGACCTGGGCGAGCTCGATCTCGGCCCGGGGGCGCACACGCTGACCGCGGCGCTCGGCGGACGCACGCTCACGTGGCCGGTCGACGCGGAGGCGCCGCGCACGGCGTACGAGCTGTCGCAGCCGCTGGCCAGGTCGGGCGACACCTACGTCTACAACGGCCCGTTCTCGATGCGGCTCACCGGGACCGACGACCGCGACGGGTACGTGGTCGCGGAGTCCAGGGTGGACGGCGACGGCTGGTTCAACTACTTCGGCTGGCCCACGTCGTCCGAGCTGCCGTGGACGTTCTCCGAGCAGGGCACGGTCATCGACTCGCTCGTGTACGGCAAGCTGCCGCGCGGCCGCCACACGATCGAATATCGCTCGATCGACGCCGCCGGCAACCTCGGCAAGGCCAAGAGCTTCACCGTCACCACTATCGCGCCGCCGCCCGCCTGCACCCGCACGGTCACCGGCGAGCACCGGGGCGCCCTCGTCGTCGCAGGCGGCGTCACCTGCCTCGACCACGCACAGGTGACCGGCCCCGTCACGGTCAGGCCCGGGGCCTCGATCGTGGTCACCGGCGGCCGTGTCACCGGCGCGCTGACCGCGTCGAAGCCGGCCGCCGTCCACCTGCTCGAAGCCCGCGTCGAGGGCGCACTGACCGTCAGCGGGGCGGCCGAGCTGGTCGTCGTGGGCGCTGAGCTGCGCGGCGCCGCGCAGCTGGCCGGCAACACGGCGCCGATCCTGTCGGACACCACCGTCAAGGGAGCCCTCGCCTGCACCGGCAACACGCCGGCGCCCGCCGACCTGGGCGTGCCGAACAACCTGGCCGGCGCCGGCGCCGGCCAGTGCGCGAAGCTAGCCGCGGGCCCCGAGGGAGGAGCGTACGAGGCGGTCCAGCATGTCCGTCAGTGACCGCGTCGCGCCGTCGCGGAGTCTGGCGTATTCCTCCTCCGGATACTGCCGGGGACCGTTTTCCACCAGCAGGATCAAGGAGAGGTAGGCCCGGTAGAGGTCGAGCCTGGTGAGCGCCGCCGGAGTCAGCTCCAGCGGCGTCACCTCGCGGTAGCCCGCCAGCAGCGGGTCGTCCTCGCGCAGCTCGCCGAAGATCGTCGGCGTGACGAACTCGGCGATCGGGTCACCCCAGAACGCCCGCTCGTGGTCGATGATGGCCTGGATCCGCGGCGTGCCGCGCAGATCCAGGAAGACGTTGCCCACCCACACGTCGAAGTGCACCAGGTGCGGCGTCGTCACCTCGTCGAGCACGGGCGAGGCGGCCTCGAACACGGCCATGATCTCCTCGACCGGCCGGGGCAGCGGCGTCGGATAGCGCTCGGTGTCCCCGAGCAGCGCCGCCACCATCGCCAGGAACGCCTCCCGCCACGTCCGGCCCACGATCCCGGCGTGCGGGTAGCCGAACACCTCGCCGGTCACCGCGTTGAACCTGGCCAGATGGCGGCCCAGCTCACGGCGCAGCGCTGCCTCGTCGTCGGGCTTGACGTCGGGCTTGACGTCGTTCCACGACACCCCGTCCAGCGCGGCCAGCATCAGGTAGTCGCCGCCCAGCACCGGGTCGTCGTAACAGGCGTGCACCAGCGGCGCGACCGGGACCCCCGCCCCCGTGGCCAGCTCGATGGCGGCGGCCTCCATGCGCAGCAGGTTGCGCTCGTAGCTGAGCTGGTCCAGCTCGGGCGGCGGCGACAACTTCAGCACCACCTCGCGCCCGTCCTCGAGTGCGAGCCGCCAGACGGCGTTGGCGTAGCCGTCGGTCAGCTCGGTCGACGACCACACGCCCGTGCCCAGCGCCCGGTGGGCGAGTGCGTCGAGCTCGGCGGCGGTTAACTGGCGCTTGGTCCTGCTGTCCACGGAACTCCTCGCTGGTCAGGCGGATTCGCGGCGTACGAGATGGGTGTCCAGGATCACGACGGGCTGGCGCAGCACCTCGCCGTTGATGCGGGCGACGAGCAGCTTGGCCATCTGCCGGCCCATGGCCTCGGTCGGCTGGTGGACGGTGGTCAGCGGCGGGTCGGCGCTCACCGCGGCCTTGGAGTCGTCGAACCCGATCACCGCCACATCCTCCGGGATCGCCCGGCCGGCGGCCTTGAGCACGCGCATCGCCCCCAGCGCCATCGGGTCGGACGCGGCGAACACCGCGTCCACCTCGGGATGGCGCTGCAGCAGCTCGGCCATCGCCGTGGCCCCGCTCTGCTCGGAGAAGTCCCCGTACACCACCAGCTCGGGCAGGCCCGAGGGCAGCAACGCGTCGCGGTAGCCGGCCAGTCGGTCGACGCCCACGCCCATGTCCTGGGAGCCGGCGATCGCGGCGATCCGGCGGCGGCCGAGGCCCAGCAGGTGCTTGACCGCCTGCCGGGCCCCTGCCCTGTTGTCCATGTCCACATAGCTGTAAGGGTTGAGGCCGACGGGGAGGCCGCCCAGCACGGTCGGCACGCCCATCGCCTCCAGCCGGCCCGGCAGCGGGTCGGCGCCGTGCAGCGACAGCAGCAGCACGCCGTCGACGTGCTGCCCCGTCAGGTAGGTCTCCAGACGCTCGTGCTCCTCGGGCGTGCGCGCCATCGCCAGGATGAGCTGCAGCCCGGTCTCGGCCAGCGCCGAGCCGATGCCGCGGATGGTGCCGGCGAAGTAGGGCTCGTCGAACACCCGCAGTTGCGACTCGGACACCACCAGCGCCACCGTGTCGGTGCGGCGCGTCACCAGGGCGCGCGCCGCACGGTTGGGCACGTAGCCCAGCTCGCGGATCGCCAGCTCGACGGCCTCGCGGGCCTTGGCGCTGACGTTCGGCGAGCCGTTGATGACTCTCGACACCGTGCCCCGGCCCACACCGGCCCGAGCCGCGACAGCCTCAAGAGTCGGTCGGTTCATGTTGCCTATTCTGCCGGATGATCTCCGAGTACCAGAGCGCGCTGTCCTTGAGCAGCCTCTCCTGGGTCTCGAAGTCCACATGGACCAGGCCGAACCGCTTGCCGTAGCCCCACGCCCACTCGAAGTTGTCCATCAGCGACCAGGCGAAATACCCCTCCAGAGGCACACCCGCGTCGATGGCCTCCTTGCACGCGCCGAGGTGCGCCTCCACGTACGCCTGCCGCTCCCGGTCGTGCACCCGGCCGCCCACCAGCACGTCGTCGAAGGCGGCGCCGTTCTCGGAGACCACCATCGGGACCGCCGGGTACTCCCGCGCCACCCGCGTCAAGACCTCCACCAGGCCGCTCTCGTCGATTTCCCAGCCCATCGCCGTCACCGGTTGCCCGCCGCTGACGAACGACACGTGCTCGCTGCCCACCCACGGCGAACCCGTGTCCGTGGGAGCCGCCGACGCCGACTGCTTGCCGCCTGGTGCTCCCGAGACCGTGAAGCGGCTGTAGTAGTTGACGAGCAGCACGTCGATGGGCGCGTTAATGATCTTCATGTCGCCCGGCTGGATGAAGTCGATCTCGACTGGGAGGTCGTTCAGCACGTCTTCCGGGTAGCGGCCCAGCATCAGCGCGTCCAGGAAGAACCGGTTCTGCAGCCCGTCGATGCGCCGCGCCGCGTCCAGGTCCTCCACGCTGTCGGTCGCGGGGGTGATCGCGTACAGGTTGACGCAGCCGCCCACCCGCCGGGCGTCCATCGCCTGCACCGCCAACCCGTGCGCCAGATTGAGGTGGTGCGCGCCCCTGATCGCGTTCTGCGGCTCACGCCGGCCGGGGGCGTGCTCCCCCGAGGCGTAGCCGAGGAACGCGGCGCACCATGGCTCATTGACGGTGCTGAAGGTGTGCACGTGGTCCTTCAGCGCCTCGTGCACCTTCGCCGCGTAGTCGGCGAAGCGGTAGGCGACGTCGCGGTTGGGCCAGCCACCCTTGTCCTCCAGCTCCTGGGGCAGATCCCAGTGGTAGAGGGTCAGCCACGGGTCGATGCCGTGCCCGCGCAGCTCGTCGGTGAGCCGCTTGTAGAAGTCCAGCCCCTTCTGGTTGACCTCGCCCGAGCCGGTCGGCTGGATGCGCGGCCAGGAGACCGAGAACCGGTAGGCCGTCAGGCCCAGCTCCGCCATCATGGCGACGTCGTCCCGGTAGCGGTGGTAGTGGTCGATGGCCACGTCCGCGTTGTGCCCGTTCAGCACCCGGCCCGGGGTCTTGGCGAAGGTGTCCCAGATGGAGACGCCCCGCCCGTCCTCCTGGACGGCGCCTTCGATCTGGTAGGCCGAGGTCGCCGCGCCAAACGCGAAGCCTGCGGGGAAGCGCAGCCCGGCACGCGTCTGTTCCTCTTGAGTCGTCACGCCTTGACCGCACCTTCCATGAGTCCGCCGACGATCTGACGGCCGAATAGGACGAATACCGCGACGAGCGGAATGATGGACAGCGCCGTACCTGCGAAGATCAACGTGTAGTTCGTGGAGAACCTGGCGTTGAGCTGGGTGATGGCGATCTGCACGGTGGGGTTGTCCGGCGTCAGCACGATCAGCGGCCACATGAAGTCGTTCCACATGAGCATGAACGTGTTGATGCCGAGCACGGCCATGCCCGGCCGCACGGCGGGCAGCACGACGTTCCACCAGATCCGCAGCGTGGCGGCGCCATCCACCCTGGCCGCCTCGACCAGCTCCATCGGCACGGCCTGCCGGGTGTACTGGGTCATCAGGAACACGCCGAACCCGTTGAGCAGGTACGGCAGGATGACCGCCGTGAGCGTGCCCGTCCACTCCAGGCTCACCATGAGCCGGTAGAGCGGCACCACGCCCATCTGCTGCAGCGGCACCGCCATGGTCAGCAGCACGAGCACCAGCAGCAGGTTCCGGCCCTTGAAGTTCAGGTTGGCGAAGGAGAAGCCGGCCAGCGTCGAGATGATGACGACGGAGACGGTGACGACGCTCGCCACGATGAAGGAGTTCGTCAGGCCCAGCAGGAAGTGCGCGTCCGGGTTGTTGAGCACCGCGACGATGTTCTCGCCCAGGTTGCCGCCCGGCAGGAACGGCGGCGGCACCGCCACCGCGTCGGCGTTGGTCCGGGAGGCGATCACCAGCATCCAGTAGAGCGGGAACGCCGACAACAGGACGGCCACGCCCAGCATGACCCTGGTGAGGATGGTCGGAGACCAGTTGGTCATTTCGAGCCCCCGATCCTGCGTACGAACAGGAAGTTGATCGCCGCGCCGATGAGAATGAGCAGGAACAGCAGCCAGGCGGCCGCGGCGGCGTAGCCGTAGTCGAACTCGCGGAAGCCCTGCTTGACGATGAACATGGCCACCGTCTGGAACTGGCCCTGCGACCCGCCGTCGACGTTGCCGTTGTAGAACGTGGTCGGCTCGGAGAACAGCGTCAGCCCGCCGATCGTGGAGTTGAGCACCACGAAGATCATGGTCGGGCGCAGCATCGGCAGCGTGATCTGCCAGAACTGCCTGCGCCGCGACGCGCCGTCGATCGCGGCCGCCTCGTACAGGTCGCGCGGGATCGTCTGCATGCCGGCCAGGAAGATGATCGCGTTGTAGCCCGTCCAGCGCCAGTCGACCATGGTCGCGATGGCGATCCACGAAGGGATGCGCTCGGCCCGCCAGTTCAGCGCGTCCATGCCGAACCAGCTCAGGATCCAGTTGACCAGGCCCCAGTCGCGGGCGTACAGCTGCGTGAAGACCACCGCGACCGCGACCACCGAGGTCACCAGCGGCAGCAGCACGCTCATGCGGATCGCGAGGCGCAGCTTGAACCGCTTGTTGAGGGCGTTGGCCAGGAACAGCGCCAGCAACATCTGCGGGACGGTGGCGATGACGAACATGCCGATCGTGTTGACGACGGCGCGCCAGAAGTCCTCGTCGGCGAGCAGTGCGGTGTAGTTGCCCAGCCCGGCCCACTCCGTGGTCCCGGCCAGGTCGTAGTCGTAGAGCGAGTAGTACAGCGTGAAGGCCAACGGGAAGAGCCCGAAGGCGGCGAACAGGATGAAGTAGGGGGACACCAGGGCGTACGGCATCGCCTTGACGTCCAGCCGGGACCGCCAGCGGCGGCCCGGCGGGCGGTCACGCCGATGCGAGTTCCGCATCGCCCGCGGAAGGGTGTCGAGGCTCATAACAGACCTTTTCGGCAGCTTGTCGGCAGCAACAGGCCCGGCCCGCTGGTGGCGGGCCGGGCGGGGAGATCAGCCCGCGGCCTTGACCGCGTCGTCGACCAGCTGCTGCCAGGCCTTGTCATGCGGGACGGAGCCGTCGTCCATGCCCTGGATGACCGACTCGATGGCGTTCTTGACCTGGGCGTGCTTCACGCCGAGGAAGACCGGCTGCAGGCTCGACGCCGACTTGGCGAAGATCTCACCGATGGGGGCGTCGTTGAAGAACTCGTTCTTCGCGCCCTGCACGGCCGCCTCCTGCTGAGCCTTGGTGTTGCTCGGCATGTTGCCGAAGTCGGCGAAGATGCTCGCCTGGGTTTGCGCCTGCGTCAGGTAGTCGGCCACCATGGCCGCTTCCTTCGGGTGCTTGGACTGCTTGGGCACGGCCACCCAAGAGCCGCCCCAGTTGCCGCCGCCGCCCGGCACGGACGCGACGTCCCACTTGCCCTTGCCGCCGTCGCCGGCGTTGCCGCTGACCACGCCGAGCATCCAGGACGGGCAGCCGAGCGTGGCGAACGAGCCCTTCTGGGTGCCCGCCGCCCACTCGTCGGTGAAGTTGCGCAGCTTGGCGGTCAGGCCACCCTGGCTCATCTTCGAGGCGAAGTCGAAGGCCGTCTTCACCGCCGGGTTCTTGTCGACGATGAGGTTGTTCTGCTGGTCGAAGTAGGCGACGTTGCCGTTCTTGGCCGCCTCCTGGTAGAGCACCACCTGGTACAGCGTGTTGGTGCCGTCAGCCCACTTGGTGTCCTTGACCTTGCCCTGGAACTGCTGGCCGACCTTCATGAACTCGTCCCACGTCGGCCACAGGGCGCTGACCTCCGCCCGGTCGGTCGGCAGGCCGGCCTTCTTGAACAGGTCCGTGCGGTAGCAGATGCTCATGCCGCCGATGTCGGTGCCCAGGCCGAAGACCTTGCCGTCGGTGCTGACACCGGTCTCCCACTTCCAGGCGGGGAAGTCGGCCTTGCGGGACTCCAGGCCGTACTCCTTCAGGTCGGCCCACCACTCGGGGTGCGCCTTGGCCAGGCCCATGCCGCCCTCGTCGATGCCGACCACGTCGCCCGCGCCGTTGCCGGCCTGCAGCCACTGGATCATCTGCGGCCAGTACTGCTGCTCGAACTGGTCGGTGAGGTTCTCGTGCTTGATCTGGATGTCTTTGTGCTCGGCGTTCCACTTGTCGATGGCGTTCTTGTAGCCGAAGTTCGTGCCGCCGCCGAAGGTCTGCACGCGGATCGTGACCGGCTGGGCCGCCGCCGAGGAGGCCGGAGCGCCGCTGGACTGCGGCGTGCTGCCGGAGCCGCAGGACGCGACGGTCAGCGCCGCCGCAGCGAGCACAGAGGCCGCGGCCAGACCGCCGCGACGCTTGCTGGTCATCATGGTGGACCCCTTCTCGGGTGAATGTTGGGGGGAGTGCACCGCGGCATACGCTCCGCCGCGGTGGGAGTGTTTTGGGAGCGCTCCCACAAAGGGTGCCCTTGCGGCGTCTACACGTCAATCCACCGAAACGCAACCGTTACCAATGGTGCGATTTGGAAAGATGAAGCCGGACTTATGAGGATAAAGTACACAAAGAGCCGATTGGGAGCGCTCCCACCACAAGAGACATCTTTTGTGTCACATCCTGGGCATGTCGCCCGTAACCTTCACTTGCTCACAGTCACGCACCGGCGTTGCGGGGCCTCCACGCAGGGCCCCGACGGAGTGCGCAGGCCTCGCGCCCGCCAACCTGTCGCGGCTGGCGGCCGACCGCGGCCGTCTGGCCGGCGTGGCCTGGACTCAGGGCCGGGTGGGCGCGGTGCCGGCGCGGCAGGCGGCGGCGCGTTCCTCCAGCAGCGTGCGCTCGCGGGCGTTGCGGGTCATGCCCGCCGCCCGCTCGAACTCGGCCCGTGCCTCCTCCCGCCGTCCCAGCTTGAACAGGAAGTCGCCGCGGACGCTCGGCAGCAGGTGATAGTCCTTCAGCGAAGGCTCCTCCATGATCTGATCCAGGAGCTCGAGGCCGACCGACGGGCCGTAGGCCATGGACAGGGCGACCGCACGGTTGAGCTCGACGACGGGAGAGCGCGACAGCTTTGCCAGCTCTTCGTACAGGCCGGCGATGCGTACCCAGTCGGTGTCCTCGGGGTTGAGCGCGCGGGCGTGGCAGGCGGCGATGCCGGCCTGGAGCGCGTAAGGGCCGTGGGCGCCGCCGAGGTCTTCCACGCGCTCCAGGGCGGTCAGGCCGCGGCGGATGAGGAGCTGGTCCCAGCGGGCGCGGTTCTGCTCGAGCAGGAGAACGGGCTCTCCAGAGGGGCCCACGCGGGCCGCCGAACGGGACGCGTGGATCTCCATCAGCGCCACGAGCCCGTGGACCTCCGGTTCCCTGGGCAGCAGGCCCGCCAGGACCCGGCCCAGGCGCAGGGCGTCCTCGCACAGGGCGGGGCGCATCCAGTCGTCGCCGGCCGTGGCCGAGTAGCCCTCGTTGAAGATGAGGTAGATGACCTCCAGGACGGCGGCCAGGCGGCCGGCCAGCTCGGCGCCCTGCGGAACCTCGAAGGGGATCTGCTTGTCGGCCAGGGTGCGCTTGGCGCGGACGATGCGCTGCGCCACCGTGGACTCCGGGACCAGGAACGCGCGGGCGATCTCCTCGGTGGTCAGGCCGCCGAGGACGCGCAGCGTCAGCGCCACCCGCGCCTCCATCGACAGCGCCGGGTGGCAGGCGGTGAACACCAGGCGCAGGAGGTCGTCCTCGATCTCATCGACCTCGGGGAGCTCTGCCTCGTGCTCCAGCCGGTGCCCGAGCTCGGCCAGGTTGCGTTCGAGGCGTTCGTTCCTGCGGATCAGGTCGATGGCGCGGCGCTTGGAGACCGTCATCAGCCAGGCGCCGGGGTTGCGCGGCACCCCCGACTCGGGCCACTGCTCCAGGGCGGCGACCAGCGCGTCCTGTGCCAGCTCCTCGGCGAGGCCGACGTCGCGCACCAGCCGGGCGAGTCCGGCGATGAGCCGGGCCGCCTCGATCCGCCAAACCGCCTCGATCGCGCGATGCGTGTCGGTAGCCGTCACGGGCCCATAAGACCAGGGCCGCACGCCGCCTCGCAACCGCTGTCGCCGCCGCGGTCACGCGGCAGGTGCTGGTGGACGACGCCGCGCTGATGAGGCGGCCGGTCCCGCGGTCAGTCGCCGGGCTGGTCGGCGCGGAGGCGCTCGCGCAGGGCCTCCTCACGCTCGCGCTCCTCGGCGGGCATCGAGTCGTCCGGCACGTCCGAGGCGTCGAACACCCGCCACACATCCAGCCCGATCCCCTCATGCCCCGGCGGCACCGGGACGCGCAGCGCCCACTCGAGGGCCTCTTCCCTGGACTTCACCTGGATCAGCCAGAACCCGGCGATGAGCTCCTTGGCCTCGGCGAACGGCCCGTCGATCACGGTGGCCTTGCCGCCGCTGTAGGCGATCTGCGCGCCCTGCGAGCTCGGGTAGAGCCCTTCGGCGGCCAGCAGCACCCCGGCCTTGGCGAGTGACTCGTTGTAGGCGTGCATGTTGTCGACGAGCTCCTGGCTGGGCAGCACCCCGGCCTCGGTCTCCGCGCTGGCCTTGCCGACGATCATGAACTTCATCGGTGTTTCTCCCTTCACGCGTCAGCGACGTCTCGCCAACGCGTCGAACGGCTGCGGGGCGAATCGACACTCTTTCGCGAAGTTCCGCGCCGCGCCACTCCCGACCGAAAAATCTACGTTGTAAAGGCGGCCAGCTGGTCGAGGAACGCGCGGGCGGCTGGACCGCAGTCGGCCAGCGACGGGACGGCCAGCCCCAGCGAGCGGGTCATACCCGGCTTCAGCGGGCGGGTGACCACCGCGCCGAGGTCCGCGGGCAGTCCCAGGGTGGGAACGATGCTGACCCCGAGCCCCGCGGCCACCATCTCGAGGATGGCAGCCGGGCCGCTCGCCTCGAAGGCGACGTCGAGCCGTACGTCCGACGCCCGCGCCGCGGTCATGATCAGCGGGCGGCAGCCGGCGGTGGTCAGGATGAACGGCCGGCCGGCGAAGTCGGCGAGATGCACCACTGCCTGATCGGCGAGCGGGTGGCCGGCGGGCAGCACGGCCACCATGTCGTGGGTGCTCAGCGGGACGGTGTCCAGTCCGGGGGCGGGCAAGGTCACGACGCCGACCTCGGCGGCGCCCCGGTGCAGCCAGGCCCGGATGTCGTCGTCCACCCCCTCGAACAGCCGTACGCGCACCTGCGGGTAGCGGTCGGTGAAAGCGCGCAGCAACCGGGCGATGAGCGTTCCCGTGGCGCTGGGGAGGCTGGCCAGGCGCAACTCGCCGGTGATCTGGCCGGCGGCGGCCGCCACGTCGGCGCGGACGAGGTCGAAGTGGCGCAGCGCCTCGCGGGCCCGGCTGACCGCGCGGCGGCCGGCCTCGGTGAGGGCGATGCCGTCGCGGTGGCGTACGAACAGGGCCGCGCCGAGCTCGCGTTCGAGCGCGGCGACGGCGCGGCTGACGGCGGGCTGGGACATGCCGGTGTGGTCGGCGGCGGCGGTGAAGCCGCCGTGCTCGGCGACCGCGATCAACGCCCGGAGCTGCGCTAACGTCATAGCGGCATACCCTAATTGGTATTTGACCGGCGGTTGGTCAGAACCCGATGGTTATGCCATGTCTGAGCGAATGACGATCGAGGTCGACGGGCGGCAGGCCAGCTATCTGACGGCGGGCGAGCGGGGTCCGGTGGTGTTGCTGCTGCACGGGACGTACTGGAGCCGGGTCTGGCAGCCGGTGCTGGACGAGCTGGCGGCGGCGGGGTTGCGTCCCGTCGCGGTGGATCTGCCGGGGCTGGGGCGCTCCGAAGGGGAGCTCACCATGGCGACGGCGGCGGTCCCGGCGCTGGCCGGGTGGGTGGCCCGGTTCGCGGCGGCGGTGGGCGCCGGCGAGCCGCTGGCGGTGGCGGGGCACGACATCGGGGGTGCGGTGGCGCAGCACCTGCTGGCCGCGGGCGAGGTGAAGGTGCGGCGGCTGGCGCTGGTCAACTCGGTCACGTACGACTCGTGGCCGGTGCCGGGCGTGGCCCGTTTCCGTGATCCGGCGGTGGTGGCGGCGGTGACCGCGGAGGAGTTGCTGGCCGCCCGCCGCACGGCCGTCACCACGGCCCTGCACCGCCCCGCGACGGAGGCCGAGCTGGCCGACTACCTGGACCCGTGGAACGACGCCCGGGTGCGACGGTCGTGGATGGCGCTGGCGGGAGCCGCCGACGGCCGCTACACGCTGGACCTGGTGCCCGCGCTGCAGGCCGACGGGACGCCGAAGCTGCTGGTGTGGGGGGAGGACGACACCTTCCAGGAGGTCCGGTACGCCGAGCGTTTCGCCGCCGAGATGCCGAACACCTCCCTGGTCCGCGTCCCGAACGCCGGTCACATCCCGATGGAGAACGATCCGGCCGCGGTCGCCGCCGCTCTGGGGCGGTTCTTCATGGAGTGATGGATGGGCGATCACGGGAAGAACCCCTGAACGCCGCGAGCGCGCGTCCCGCGGCGGGACGCGCGCTCGTTCGGATGTGCAGAGGGTCAGGCGGCGTACTCGGGGTAGCCGTAGCCGACGACGTGCGCCTTCGGCCGGGTCCGCTCTTCGACCTTGCCGTTGCCGGTGTTGCCCTCGATGGTGGAGACGGTGCCGTCCTGGTTGTCCTTCACGACGAACCCGACGTGCTTGATGTCGCGGATGTCCTTGCTGCCGCTCCAAGAGAAGTACACGACGGCGCCGGGCTTGGCGACGGTGCCGAAACGGTTGTTGGCCTTGAACCACTTGGCGTGGGCGACGGTCCAGGCGTCCCAGCCGATCTGCGGGCGGGCGCCGGTCTGCTCGCCGACCCAGGAGACGAACATCGCGCACCAGGCGGCGTTCAGGTAGTCGGCGCGGCTGCCGCCGTCACGGGCGATGGTCTCGGCGGCGCGCTGGGAGTTGGCGTACCACTGCTGGTATTTGGTGCCGCCGCCGGCGGCGTTCTCGCTGGTGCCCACCTGGGACCTGGCCAGGGCCAGGACCTGGGCGGCGGTGACGTTGATCTTGTTCTCGTCGGTCGTGGCGGTCTTGATGCCGGCGTGCTCGGCCTTGGAGGCGACCGGCTGCTTGTCCGTCGCGGCGATGGCGGTGCCCGTGACGTGAGCGGTGACTGCGGAGGCGAGGATGGTGGCGCCGAGGGCGGCGCGCGCGAGGTTGATCTTGTGGGCAGCGAAAGTGGGGTGCTTGGCCATCGAGGGATTACTCCTTGCTTCCATGCCGCTTACCGGGTTAGCTGACGGGCTCGGGCGTGGAAGCTGCCCTACGGCACCGAAGTGCCGATTCGCCCCAAAGGACATGGGTCCCCGGTTCCGCGCAAGGCGGATTCAGCGGTCACAGGACTGTCCTGTGATGTTTCGTGCGATGGTCGGACGTGTCCGGACAAACCGGACGCATGCCGCAAGATGCCCCATAAGGTAATACATGGGGCAAGGGGATTACAACTACATAAAAGCCCAGCTAGGCGAGTTGCCTGCGAGCGTCGGCCAGAAGCCCCATCATGGCAAGGGACTCGTCAAGCGGCATGATCGAGCTTTCGGTCCTGCCTTCGGCCGTCGCGGCACGGACTTCGCGGAGCTCTCCGGCGTACCCGTTGTCGGCCGGATCGAGCACGTGCTCTTCCGGCTCCATGGAGGGCCCGGTGAGAAGGATCCGCTGCGGCGCCCAGAACGGAGCCTGGAGGTCCGCCCGCATCTGAGTTCCTACAACGCTGGCATTGTTCGGGTAATTCCCGAGCAACGAGGTCGACACGAGTGCGTGCCTGCCACCGGGATAGAGCAAAACGCCGGCGGTCTCCGCGTCCACCCCGTTCGGGGCCAGGGAGCCGGTGACCCGCAGGCCGGAGGGCATGCCGAGGAGCAGCTGGGCCAGCCCGAACGGGTAGATCCCCAGGTCGAGCAGCGCGCCGCCGCCCAGCTCGGGCGCCCAGAGCCGGTGGGCGGGGTCGTAGGGCAGGGAGAAGCCGAAGGAGGCCTGCACGGAGCGGATCTCGCCGAAGCGCTCATCGGAGGCGATCTTCTGGATGAGGGGGTTGAACCTCATCCACATGGCCTCCATCAAGAAGACGCCCGCCTCGCGTGCCAGGCGCACCATCTTCTCGGCGTCGTCCACGGTGGCCGCCAGCGGCTTCTCGCACAGCACGGCCTTGCCGGCGGCGATGGCGGCCTCGGCGACCTGAAGGTGCTGGGCATGCGGAGTGGCCACGTAGATCGCGTCCACGGCCGGGTCGGCGCACAGCCGCTCATAGGAGTCGTAGGCCGACTCCGCGCCCAGCGTCGCGGCCAGGGCCTGTGCCCGGCCGAGGTTCCTAGAGCCGACGGCGGCCACCCGCATGCCCGGTTCGGCCACGATGGCCGCTCCCACCGTGCGCGCTATGACACCTGTCGCCGCTATTCCCCATGCAAAATCCCGCACAAGGGGAGATCGTAGACGTATCAGGTCATGTTGAAGGTGTCGGGGTCGGGTCCGATGCGCTTGTTCCTGTTCATGGCGCCGATCGCGGCCATGTCCTCGGCGTCGAGGATGAAGTCGAACACGTCGATGTTCTCGCGGATCCGCGACGGGGTGGCGGACTTGGGGATGACGACGTTGCCGAGCTGCAGGTGCCAGCGCAGCACGATCTGGGCGGGCGTCTTGCCGTACTTGCCGGACAGCACGCTCAGTGCCGGGTCGTCGAGCAGGCCCTGGCCCTGGCCCAGTGGGCTCCACGCCTCGGTCAGGATGCCGTTGGCCTCGTGGAAGGCCCGCATCTCGCGCTGTTGCAGGTAGGGGTGGAGCTCGATCTGGTTGATGGACGGCGTGATGTCGGTCTCGTCCATCAGCCGGGTGAGGGTCTTGACGGTGAAGTTGGAGGTGCCGATGGCCTTGGCCCGCCCGTCACGGTAGATCTTTTCGAGGGCCTTCCACGCCTGCACGTACTTGTCCTGCTTCGGGACAGGCCAGTGGATGAGGAAAAGATCGACGTAGTCGAGGCCCAGCCTGGCCAGGCTCTCATCGAAGGCCTGCTCGGCGCGGCCGTGGTCGGCGTTCCACAGCTTGGTGGTGACGAACAGCTTATGGCGGGGGCGCTTGGCGCTGCGCACGGCCCGGCCCACGCCCTCCTCATTGCCGTACGCGGAGGCGGTGTCGATGTGCCGGTAGCCGGCCTCCAGAGCGATCCGCACGGTTTGCTCGGCCTCGCCGCCGGGAATCTGCCAGACGCCGAACCCGAGCTGCGGGATCTGCACGCCGTCGGTGTTGAGCATGAGCGAGTTCATACCCTCCATTGTTCACGTTCCGTTCCAGGCGGCTTAAGGCGACAAGGCTAACTTGGAGCGGTCATGAACGGGCCATCACCCGGCGGGGAGGGCGAACGAGTGGTCGAACAGGCGTCGGCCTGGGTGGAGTCCCCGCTCCAGATGCTGTGCGCCGTCGAGGCTCACCACGCCGGGCTCCTCGGGCCCACGACGGCCGTCGTGCCGCGAGCGGGCCTGCGGCCACTGAAGGCCACGCGCAGGGAGCTGCGCAGGCTCGGGTTGCCCGAGGGCCTGGAGCTGGCCGAGCCGCGCGAGCAGATGCCGCGGCGTGTGCAGGCCGTGGGTGACGCCTTCTCCGGCAAGGTGCAGCTGCGCTGGCTGATCTCCAACCCGGGCCGCATCGTCATCGTCGACGACGGGCTGGCCACGATCCGGCTGCTGGAGCTGCTGGCCGCGGGGCCTCGCCGGCCGCTGCTGCGGGCCCGCGCGCAGCCCACCAAGCTGCGCGCCGTGCTCGGCCTGGCGGCCGCGCTGCGGCTGCGGCTGAGCAAGGTCTCCGTCTTCACCGCGCTCGACGTGGACAAGGACCTGGAGGACGGCGTACGCCGCGCCGGCGTCGACCTGGTCCGCCACGACTTCGCCTGGCTGCGTGCCCAGCCGCCCAGCGCCGAGGGCCCCGCCGAGCGCACCGTCGTCCTCGGCACCTCGCTCGTCAGGAACGGCCTGGTCCACCGCGACCGCTACCTGCGCTGGCTGACGGACCTGGCCTCGCAGGAGCCGGTCGCCTACTACCCGCACCGCCGCGAGGACCCCGTGGACGTGGCGCTGATCCGGGAGCGCCCCGGGATCACCGTCCACGACGCCGGCGCGCCCGCCGAGCTGACCCTGCGCGGCCTGGACTCCGGCCAGCGCGTGCTCAGCCTCCCGTCGACCGCGATCACCTCGCTGCGGGTGCTGCTGAGCCCGCGCGGCGTCGCCGTCGAGCCCGTGGACGTTCCCGAAGACTGGTGGACCAGCAGGGCGGCTCCCGCCCTTCGCTCGCATCTGACTGGAGTGTCCGGTTGAAAGTGTTGGCGGTCGCCGACTCCGACTCGTACCTGAAGTGGGCGGCCTGCCTGCTCGCCGATCTGCCCGAGGGTTGCGTGACGGACCTGGTGGTGGTCCGCACGCCGATCGCGCCCTCGCCCGAGCAGATCGCCGCGGCCGTGGGCGAGCGGGAGGCGCCCGCGGTGATGTCGGCCCGGTCGGTGCGCCGGGCGGCCGAGCGCATCCGGCCCGACGTGATCCTCGTGGCCTGCACGGGACCGGTCGTGGACGTGTTGGTGGCCGAGGTGCTCGCGGACCTGAGGCCGCGGCCGGTGTTCGTCAGCGGACTGCCGGGCATCTCGGTGCCGGCGACCGACAAGGCGTGGCAGTTCCGCAGCGGGTGTGACCTGTTCGTGGTGCACAGTGAGCGGGAGGTGGCCGAGTTCGGCGAGATCGCCCGCCGGCTCGGCGGGGGAGGGGCGGTGGGCCTGGCCCGGCTGCCGTTCCTGCGGTCCAAGGCGGCCGCCCAGGGGGGCAACCGGGTGGTGTTCGCCACCCAGGCCAAGGTGCCGCGCGAGCGCGAGGAGCGCGAGCGGATCCTGGTGGCGCTGGCCGAGCTGGCGCGGCTGCGGCCCGACCTGGACGTGGTGGTCAAGCTGCGGGCGCTGGAGGACGAGCGGCAGACGCACAACGAGCGTCACCACTACCAGCGGCTGTGGCGGGAGATGGGCGAGCCGGGGCGGCTGGTGTTCGAGGCCGGGTCGATGCACGATCAGCTGATGCGGGCCGCCGGATTCGTCACGGTCAGCTCGACGGCGGCGCTGGAGGCCATCGCGCTGGACGTGCCGTTGCTGGTGCTGCGCGACTTCGGCGTCAGCGCCGAGATGATCAACCTGGTGTTCGAGGGCAGCGACCTGCTGGGGACCCTCGATGAGCTGGCGGCGGGCGACTTCCGCACGGCGTCGGCGGCCTGGTGCGCGGCCAACTACTTCCATCCGGTGGAGCGCAACGACTGGGCGGGGCTGCTGACCGGGCTGGTCATCTCCCGGCCGCGGGTGCCTGCCAAGTCGCTGCTCGACGGGCCCGAGTTCGCGGCGGCGCGGCGGCGGGCCAGGCTGCGGGTGGAGGTGCCGCCCACGATGCTGCGGGCCGGCTACAAGGCCAAGCGGCGCATGCGCCGCTACCTGCGCGCCCTCACCTGACCCGGCCCCTCGCCGCCGCTCCTTCGCCTGACCCCCGGCCCCTCGCCGCCGCTCCTTGCCGCCGCGCGGGGCGGTGAGCGCGACGATGCCGCGAATCGCGCCGATGGCCGGGCGCTGAAAAGCGGACGCATACGTCGAGGCCCCCGGCAGAGAGCCGGGGGCCGTGATGCCGGGCGATCAGATCGCGGATCGGATCTTCCGCCGCAGCCGGGTGAGTGTGCTGGGCTTGGCCACGAAGCCCAGCGTCTCCAGACGCTTGCGCTTGAAGTAGCGGGCGTCGAACTCGATGCCCGCAGGCCGCAGGTCGGGGTAGGCCTCGGCCTGCATGCAGTAGCCGACCGCGCGCACCAGCGCCGGCAGGTCCACGGCCGGGGGCTGGTCGATGTGGCCTTCGGCCGACAGCCGCGGCAGCAGCGCGTCCACGATCGTGACCGGGATCCGGTTGCTGTTCTCGTACGGCGCCAGCCGGTCCAGCACGAGCTCCGTGCCGTAGGAGGCCACGGACAGTCCGAAGTAACGTTGCGCCGTCACCAGCCCGGTGGAGAAGCAGCCGACGACCAGCTCGGGCCGGAGCGCGGCGAAGCACACCTCGGCCGGGACGCTCTCCCCGGGCACCGACAGCCGCACCCCCAAGGGCTCGGCCGCGGCCCGCATCAGCTGGGCGTGCCGGCGCCCGGCGGCCGGGTGCGGCTTGAACACGATGTTGGTGTAGCCGCGGGCGGCCAGCGCCTTGAGCATCGTCTCGTGCAGCGCCGCCTCCTCCTCCGGCGTGACGATCTCCAGGGCCGACAGGTATTGGCCGAGGATGACGGCCTGCCCGGCCAGCATGTCGGGGGCGGTGGAGGTGACCTCCCGCACGATCGCCAGGAAGCGTTCGGCGGGCAGGATCTCGGGCGCCACGCCGTACTCGCTGAGCAGCAGTGGTGTCAGGCCGGGCACCAGGTCCAGGTGCAGCAGCCGTTCGATGCGGCGGAAGATCTCGGCGGGCAGCGGGTCGCGGGTCGGGCCGTAGCTCATCAGCCCGTCGGAGTAGACCGTGATCGGGCAGTCGCGCACCAACCCGGCGATCGTCCGTGCGGGCGGCACCGCGATCGACTCGACCACCAGCTCCTCGACCCCGTCCAGCCCCCAGTGGGAGCGGATGAGGCGCTCCATCATCGGCACCTCGATGACGCGTGCCTTCCAGTCCGACGGGTGCAGCGGCGCGATGAGGTCGTTCCAGGAGTGCACCTCGTCGAAGCGCGAGCGGAGCACCGCGAAGCCGGGCGTCTTGTCCAGCGGCGTCGACACCTCGGGGATGGCGGCGTTGTTGGACACGACGAGGACGCGGCGCCCGTCGCCGAACCGGCCGTCGTCGATCGCGGCGGCCAGCGACATCGCCCCGAACAACGTCGAGGCGTAGAAGACCTTCACGATGTCTCCTCCCGGTCGCGGCGGACCCGGACGTGCGGACTGGGTGGCAGGTCGGGCACCAGGGCCCGCAGTGTGGCCTCGCGCTCGACGGACATGCGCGACACCGCCTCGGACACGATCTCCGGCGGCAGCGAGCGCACCATCTGCGCGCCCCGCTCCTCGAAGCGGGCGCGCAGCGTGGGCGTGAACCGATCGGCGATCTCCAGATGGTGGGCAAGCAGCGCACAGAAGTTCCGTGCCGCCTTGGGCATGAACTCCGGCTCCAGATCCTTGAACACCAGCTCGAAGGCGTCGAAGAAATGCAGCTGGCGCTCGTCGCCGACCTGGGTCAGCGACCCCGACACCATGCGCCGGTAGAACACCCCGGCCAGCGACACCACGGCGAACGAGGCGGCCTCCCGATGCAGCCGCCAGATCCACGGCCGGTCCTCGGCGGTGTGCAGGGAGCCGGGGAAGTGCAGCAGGTCACCCAGCGAGCGCCGGTAGACCCCGGCCCAGGCGTAGGGGTAGTCGACCATCGTCCGCACGTTCGCGGGCAGGATCGCCTCGCGAGGGTTGAGCACCGTGCCCCTCCGCGCCAGAGGGGCACGGTGCACGACCCGCTTTCGGCCCTCGACCTGCACGTGGTCGGCGCGCACGAAGTCGCAGCCGAGCCCGTCGATGGCCTCGACGAGCCGTGCCAGGTAGCCGGGGGCGAGCCAGTCGTCGCCGTCCATGTACGTCACGTACCGGCCGGAGGCCGCCGACAGGCCCGTGTTGCGGGCGTCGGCGAGCCCTACCGGCGCGGGATTGCGCAGTACGGTCAGCCCGGGGAGATCGGCGCGGAAGTCGTCGATGATGTCCCCGGTGGCGTCTACGGACCCGTCGTTGACGACGATGAACTCGAAGTCGTGCCGAGCGTTACGGCAGAGCGAGGTGAGCGCGTCGGCGATGAAACGCTCGCCGTCTCGAATCGGCACGACGACCGAGAGCGTGATCAATGGTTTGTTCTTCCTGGTGGTGACGGTCAGACGGTCACCCGGCGAAGGCGGGCCTTCGGGGCCTCCTCGCCGGGGAAGACGCGCTTGACGCCGTCGCCCATGGCCTGCTCGATGATCCGGATGTCACGCACGAGGTGCTCGAGCCCGGACGGCTCCAGCGAGGCCGCGTGGTCGGAGCCCCACATCGTCCGGTCGAGCGTGATGTGCCGCTCCACGCACACGGCGCCGAGCGTGACGGCGGCCAGCGAGATCTGCAGGCCGCGCTCGTGACCGGAGTAGCCGACGGGGACGCCGTAGCGCTCCTTGAGCGTGGTGATCGTGCGCAGGTTGGCTTCCTCCGGCGGCAGGGGGTAGGTGGACGTCGCGTGCATCATGATCAGCCTATCGGTCCCGAGGATCTCCACGGCCGCGTCGATCTCCGACAGCGTGGACATCCCGGTCGACAGGATGATCGGCTTGCCGGTGGCCGCCAGGGCCCGCAGCAGCTCGTGGTCGGCCACGCTGGCCGAGGCCACCTTGTGCGTCAGGACGTCCATGTCCTCCAGGAACTCGATGGACGGCACGTCCCACGGCGAGGCGAACCAGTGCACGCCACGCTCGTCGCAGTATTTCGCGATCTGCCGGTATTCGTCGCGGCCGAACTCGGTCCGCTCCTTGTACTCCAGATACGTCATCTCGCCCCACGGCGTCTGCCTGATCTGGCCCTTCTGCTCCTCGGGCACGCAGATCGCGGGGGTGCGCTTCTGGAACTTGACCGCCTGGCAGCCGGCGTCGGCGGCCACGTCGATGAGCCGGCGGGCGATGTCGAGGTCGCCGTTGTGGTTGATGCCGATCTCACCGATGACGTAGACGGGCTCGCCGTCGCCGACCAGCACATCCCCGATCGCCACCGGGCCGAGCCGGGGCCGTTCCTTGACCTCGACCACCGGCACCTCGGGGCGGGCGGCCACGACGCGGTCGCACAGCTCGCGCACCGCGCCGGAGCCGCCGGCCGTGGTCAGCACCACCCGGGCGGCGGCGCGCACCCGCGGGTGGGCGTCGGGCGTGGCGACGGGCCAGCCGACCTCGCCCATCGGGCCCAGGTCGTTGACGTCGTTGCCGACATAGGCCACGCGGGCCGGGTCGAGGCCCTCGATGCGCAGCCAGTCGCGCAGCACGGTCCGCTTGTCGGCCAGGCCCTGCAGCACCGGCACGCCGAGCTTGCGGGCGCGGGCGGCCACGACCGGGTTGTGCTCGGTGGACATGATGAGGACCTTGACGCCCGAGCGGCGCAGCAGCGACACGCCCATCCCGTCCGAGCGGCTGACGAGCACCATCTCGCGGCCGTCGGAGTCGACGTAAGCGCGGTCGTCGGTGTGCACGCCGTCGAAGTCGGTGATGACGGCGTCGACGTCGATGGGCTCGGGCTTGTCGACGAACGGCGCGAGCGCGCGGACCAGCTCCAGGTCCTCGGGGTTGTCGACCTCGATGGCGTGCTGCGGCGGCACCGGCTGCACGGCGATGGTGCCGAAGAAGCGGTGGCCGTGCTCGCGCAGCCCGGAGGTGCGCATGACGTAGAAGGCGCCGTTCTCGCGGAACTCGGGGTCGCGGTCCTGCCGGCGCTGGCGGACGGCGGGGTCGTGGTTGACGCCGCTGCCAGTGGCGGTCCAGAGGAACTCGTGCGTGGGCAGCCCGGACACGACCGAGTCGGCCTCGCCGTCGAGCACCTTGCGCACGGCGGCCGACAGATCGTCGGGGTCGATGAACGCGCTCGTGCACTGTACGAGCACGACCACCTCGGGGTCCTCGCCGAGAGCGTCGAGCGCGTGCAGCACGGCTGACTCGCTGGAGGCAGTCGCGCCGCTGAGCTCCTCGGGACGCTCGACGACGAGCGCGCCGGCCTCGCGGGCGGTCTCGGCGATCTGGGCGTGGTCGGTGCTGACCACGACCTGGTCCACGAGCTCGGCGCGCACGCAGGCCCGCACCGCGCGGGTGACCAGCGGGACGCCCCCGACCAGGGCGAGGTTCTTCAGGGGTACGCCCGCTGAACCTCCGCGGGCGGGAACAACGGCCAAGACTCGCAACGGTGTCTCCTCAAAAGCTTCGGATAGCACCCAGAAGCTAGAGGGCTGGATTGAACGGCCAGCATCACCGTCATTAACTTTCTATGGGGATCCGGTAGAGAAGCTCTGGCCGGCCCACTGCGCCGTACTGCGGCATGCGGGCCGCCACACCCAGCTCTACCAGGTGTTCCAGGTAGCGGCGGGCCGTCACACGGGACACTCCTATCGCGTCGGCCACGGCTTGCGCCGCCATGCCCTCGGGCCGCTCGCGCAGCTTGGCGGCCACGGCGTCGAGGGTGTCCTTCGACATGCCTTTCGGCAGCTCCGAGCTGCCTCTGAGGGTGCCGAGCACGCGGTCCACGTCCCCCTGGCCGACAGCGACCCCCGCCTCGTCCTTGAACCGGGCGTAACGGGTGAGCTTTTCGAGCAATGTCGCGAAGGTGAACGGCTTGAGAAGGTATTGGGAGATGCCGAGCGACACCGCCGAGCGGACCACGGCCAGGTCGCGGGCGGAGGTGACGGCGATGATGTCGCACATGAGGCCTCCCGCGCGCACGGCCCGGCACACCTCCAGACCGTGCATGTCCGGCAGGTGCAGGTCGAGCAGGATCAGGTCCACGGGCCTCTTGCGCAGGAAACGCAGCGCCTCGCCGCCGGAGCGGGCCACCCCGGCCACCTCGAAGCCGGGCACCCGCTCGACGTAGATGCGGTTGGCCTCGGCGGTGATCTCCTCGTCCTCGACCACCAGCACCGAGATCATCGTGCTCCCTCCCGGTCCAGGCGCGGCCGCTCCGGGATGGGCAGCCTGATGGTGAACACCGAGCCTCGCACGTCGATAGTGCCACCCAACCGGCGCACCGCCTGCCCCACGAGCGCGAGGCCGAGCCCGCGGCCGTCGCCCTTGGTCGTCCAGCCCTTGGTGAACGCCGCCGGGTCGGCCGGCCCGGGCCCGTTGTCGGCGACCCTGATGAGGACCTCCTTGCCGTCCGCGCTCAGGTGCACCTCCACGCGGGTGGCCGCGTCGATGGCGTTGTCGATCAGGTTGCCCACGATCGTGACCAGCTCCCGCGGGTCCAGGCCCAGGTCGTCCAGCTCGCTGTCCTGGCTGATGACCAGCTCGCTGCCGCGCTCGGCGGCCTCGGCGCTCTTGCCCAGCAGCAGCGCGGCCAGCACCGGCTCGCGTACCGAGCCCACCACCCGGTCGGTGAGCTCCTGTGCGGCGCGCAGCTCGGCGGTGCCGAGCGCCACGGCCTGCTCGGTGCGGCCCAGCTCCACCAGCGTGATGACGGTGTGCAGCCGGTTGGCGGCCTCGTGCGCGGCGGCGCGCAGCGTGTCGGCGAAGCCGCGCTCGGCGTCGAGCTGGCCGCTCAGCGCCTGCAGCTCGGTGTGGTCGCGTACGGTCACGACCGTGCCGAGCCGGCTGGCGGCGCTGTTGACGGCCAGGACGCGGTCGCCCACCAGGTGAACGCGTTCCTCGTCCCCCGTCAGCACGTCCGCGAGCCCGAGCTCGGCCAGGTGCCGCCCTTCGGCGTCGCCGGGCAGGCCGAGCAGGTGCCGGGCGGCGTCGTTGCACAGCGTCAGCGTGCCGTCCTTGCCGATCAGCAGCAGCCCCTCTCTGACGGCGTGCAGGATCGCGTCGTGGTGGGCGTGGATGCGGCCCAGCTCCACGGGGTCGAGCCCGTGGGTCTGGCGGCGCAGCCGCGCTGTCACCAGCCACGTGCCGGCGCCGCCCAGGCCGAGCGCCAGCGCCACGATCAACCCGCCCCAGGCCAGCCGGTCACGCAGCCAACCGCTGATCCTTTCGACCGTGATGCCCGCGCTGACCAGCGCGACCACCCGGCCGTCCGAGACGACGGGGGTGACCGCCCGCTCGGACGGGCCGAGCGTGCCGGTGTAGGTCTCGGTGAACGTCCTGCCCGCCAGCGCCGGCCCGATGTTGCCGCGGAATTTCTTGCCGATCTCGGCCGGGTTGGGGTGGGTGTAGCGGGTGCCGTCCGGCTTCATGATGGTGATGAAGTCGACGCCGGTGCTCTTGCGTATGCCCTCCGCCAGCGGCTGCAGCCGCGCGCTCGGGTCGGGGCCGTCCAGGGCCTCCAGCACCTCGGGCGTCGTGGCCACGGCCACCGCCACCGCCTCGGCCGTGCTCCGGGCCTCATGGGTGAGCAGGTCGTGCGCCTGCACCAAGGCCAGCACGGCACCGCCGGTGGCCGTGACCAGGACCACCAGCAGCTGCAGGACCAGCATCTGCCCCGCCAGGCTCCAGCGCCGCATGTTAACGACTTCTTTCGTGAACGTAACTTACGCAATCGTGACCTGGGTCACTTGTGCAGCGCATAGTCGCACAACCGGAACTTCCCCCCAAATGGCTGGAGAACCGCCCTATGCGTGATCGCACTCGCTACCTCTACGTGGCCGTCATTGTGGCGGTCCTGCTCGGCATCCTGGTCGGGTTTCTCTGGCCGGACGTAGGCAAGGAGCTCAAGCCGCTCGGCACCGGCTTCGTCTCGCTCATCAAGATGGTGATCGGGCCGATCATCTTCTGCACCATCGTGCTCGGCGTCGGCTCGGTCCGGCAGGCGGCCAAGGTCGGCAAGGTCGGCGGTCTGGCGCTCGGCTACTTCATCGTCATGTCCACGGTCGCCCTGCTCATCGGCCTGGTCGTGGGCAATATCATCCACCCGGGCGAGGGGCTCCAGCTCACCGACGCAGCCAGGCAGGCGGCCGAGGCGGAGGCGGCCAAGGGCGCCGAGAGCGGCAGCACGGTCGACTTCCTGCTCGGCGTCATCCCCGACACGCTGGTGTCGTCGCTGACCTCGGGATCGGTGCTGCAGGCGCTGCTGGTGGCCCTGCTGACCGGGTTCGCGCTGCAGGCCATGGGCGCCAAGGGCGCGCCGATCCTGCGCGGCGTGGAGCACCTGCAGCGGCTCGTGTTCCGCATCCTCGCCATGATCATGTGGGCGACGCCGGTGGGCGCCTTCGGCGCGATCGCCGCCGTCGTGGGGGCCACCGGCATCGAGGCGCTCAAGAGCCTGGCGATCATCATGGCCGCCTTCTACATCACCTGCCTGCTGTTCGTCGGCGTCGTGCTCGGCCCGATGTTGTGGCTGGTCGCCCGCGTCAACCTGTGGTCGCTCCTGCGGTACCTCGGCCGCGAGTTCCTGCTGATCCTGTCCACCTCCTCGTCGGAGACGGCGCTGCCCAGGCTCATCGCCAAGATGGAGCACCTGGGCGTGAGCCGGACCGTGGCCGGCATCACCGTGCCGACCGGCTACTCCTTCAACCTCGATGGCACCGCGATCTACCTGACCATGGCCACGCTGTTCATCGCCACGGCGACCGGGTCGCCGCTGGAGCTCGGCGAGCAGGTGGCGCTGCTGCTGTTCATGATGGTCGCGTCCAAGGGCGCGGCGGGCGTGACCGGCGCGGGGCTGGCCACGCTGGCCGGCGGCCTGCAGGCGCATCGGCCCGAGCTCGTCGAGGGCGTGGGCTTCATCGTCGGCATCGACCGGTTCATGTCGGAGGCCAGGGCGCTGACGAACTTCGCCGGCAACGCCGTCGCCACCGTGCTCGTCGGCACCTGGACGGGCGAGTTCGACCGGGAGCGCGCCGAGCAGGTGCTGACCGGGCACGCCCCGTTCGACGAGGCCACGCTGCTGGATGACGAGGAGCGGACCGAGCCGGAGGCCGGCGAGAAGGAGCTGACGAAGGTCTAGGGCTTGCGGCCGATGCCCGGCGGGATGAGCTCGAAGTCGCCGAAGAAGGCGCCGATCTCCCTGCCGGGCCGCGGCGTGAACGCCGCGGCTGCCGGGGCCAGAACGTCGCGGTAGTGACTAGACAGCGGGAAGGCGCAGGACGAACCTGGCGCCGCCCCTGCAGTCCTCCACGGTGATCTGGCCGCGATGCGCCATCGCCACGTCCCGCGCGATGGCCAGGCCCAGCCCTGTGCCGCCCGCGTCGCGGCTGCGGGCCGCGTCCAGGCGGGTGAAGCGCTCGAAGATGCGCTCACGGTCCTGCTGGGGGATCTCCACGCCGTCGTTCTCGACCGACAGCACGGCCATGCAGTCCTCCCTGGAGACGGTGACCTTGACGTAGTGCTCGGCGTGCCTCTGGGCGTTGTCCAGCAGGTTCGTCAGTACCCTGGCGAGCTGGAGCCGTACGCCGTCCACCCGCACCCCTTCGGCCAGGTGGGCGCGCACGGGGATCTTGTCGCTGCGGATGGACAGCTCCTGGCGGACCAGCTCGGCCAGGTCCACCCGCTCCTTGGCCGCGTCCACCCGGGAGCCGATCCTGGCCAGCAGGAGCAGGTCCGTGATGATGGCCTCCAGGCGGTCGGTGTCGCGCAGTGCGCTGCGCACGAGCAGGTCGATGTCGGTGTCGTCCGGGTAGAGCTGGGCGCTCTCGAGCTGCGCGCGCAGCCCGGCGATGGGGGTGCGGAGCTCGTGCGAGGCGTCGGAGGCGAACTGGCGCTGCTGCTCGGCGGAGCGTTCCAGCCGGGCCAGCGTGCTGTTGACGGATTTGGCGAGCTCGACCACCTCGTCCGCGCCGTGCGGCTCGGTGACGCGGCTGCTCAGGTCGCCGGCGTGCACGGCGTCCAGTTCCGCGCGCATGGTCGCCACCGGCCGCAGCGCCCGGCCCGTGACCAGCCAGGTGGCCCACCCCGCCAGCCCGACCAGCACGGCGATCTCGGTGAACACGATCGCCTCGAGGGTGTTGGTGGCCAGCAGGTCGGGGGTGCTGCGCCCGGCGTAGATGACGGGGGAGTCGGCGAACTTGCTCACCCGGACGGCCGACAGGTGGACGCACTCGGTCGGCAGGCAGTGGGTGGTGCTGATGGCCCGGTCCTCGTCCGAGGGGCGCACGTCGCTGAGCGGCGGCAGGTTCCTGGCCGCGTCGCTGGTGGCCAGGAACCGCCCGTCCGCCCCGACGATCTGGATCAGGTCCACCGCCGGGTCGGACACGGGGATGGCGGCGCCCAGGGGCAGGGCGCCGCTGCGCATCTCGTACGCGATGCGCTCGGCGGTGTCGCGGGTGCTCTCGTAGACGCTGGCCTCGACCAGCGACCGTGTGACGAGGACCGTCGCGACGCCCACGGGGATGAGCACGAGGGCGGCTACGGCCGTCGCGATGAGGGTGACGCGTCCCCGTAGGGACTTCGCCCACAGGGCAGACACCCACCGACACTACCGAGCGTAATTTCCGTCAAATGCCGCTTTTAGGGAAAGATTCCCCCAACTGGTCAGCGCTGGAACCAGACCGCGGTGTCCGGCGGAAGCGACCCGTCGGCCGCCAGCGGGCCGCTGGACAGCAGCACCTCGCCCGCCAGGTCGAGGCGCACCGGCTCCTCGCCGGTGTTGAGCACCACGACCAGGCCGGGGTCGCGCTCGATGATCAGCACGTCCTTGGGGGAGTCGAGCCACGTGAGCGTGCCGGAGCTCGCGCCGCCGAGCGCCGGGTGCTCCTTGCGCAGGCGCAGCGCGGCCCGGTAGAGGTTCAGCGTGGAGTCCGGGTCGTCCTCCTGAGCCTCGGCCGACAGCGCGGTCCACTCCTGCGGGATCGGCAGCCACGGGTCCCGCCAGCCGCAGCCCGGGGCCGCGGTCCACGGGATCGGCACCCGGCAGCCGTCGCGGCTCTCGCCCCGGCGCAGGAAGGCCGGGTCCTGGCGCAGCTCGTCGGGCAGGTCGAGCACCTCCGGCAGGCCCAGCTCCTCGCCGTTATAGAGATAGGCCGAGCCGGGCAGGGCCAGCATGAGCAGCGTGGCCGCGCGGGCGCGGGCCAGTCCGCCGTGGCGGGTGACGTGGCGGGGCTTGTCGTGGTTCGACAGCACCCAGGTGGTCGGCGCGCCCACCAACTCGGCCTCCCTGAGCGCCTTCTCGATGACCGTGCGGAACGACTTGGCGTGGAAGTCGGCCATCATGAAGTCGAAGTTGAAGGCCTGGTGCAGCTCGTCGGGGCCGACGTAGCGGGCCAGCCGCTCGGGCGAGGACACCCACGCCTCGGCCACGGCCATCCGCCCGCCGGGGTAGGAGTCGAGGATCGGCCGCCACTCGCGGTAGATGTCGTGCACGCCGTCCTGGTCGAAGTACGGCAGCTGCTCATCGCCCAGCATCTGGGCCTGCGGGCCGTCCTTCGGCCCCACGTCGGGCAGCCCGGCGGCCTTGATCATGCCGTGCGCCACGTCGACGCGGAAGCCGTCCACGCCGCGGTCCAGCCAGAAGCGCAGGACGTCACGGAACTCGGCGCGTACCTCAGGGTTGTCCCAGTTGAGGTCCGGCTGTTCGGGGGCGAACAGGTGCAGGTACCACTGGCCGTCCTCGACCTGCGTCCAGGCCGGCCCGCCGAAGATCGACTCCCAGTCGTTCGGCTGGTCGCGGAAGATGTAGCGATCGCGCAGGCCCGCCTTGAACCAGGGGTGCTCGTCGGAGGAGTGGTTCGGGACCAGGTCCACGATGACCCTGATGCCCTTGGCGTGGGCGTCGGCGACCAGCGCGTCGAAGTCGGCGAGTGTGCCGAACATGGGGTCCACGTCGCGGTAGTCGGCCACGTCGTAGCCGCCGTCGGCCATGGGGGAGGTGTAGAAGGGGCTCAGCCAGATGGCGTCCACGCCCAGGTCGGCGAGGTAGTCCAGGCGGCTGTGCACGCCTTCGAGATCCCCCATGCCGTCGCCGTTGGCGTCGGCGAAGCTTCGCGGGTAGACCTGATACACGACGGCGTCCCGCCACCAGTCGTCGTTGCCGAGCATGGCTGTCCTTCCCCCGGATGCCCGAGATGTCGGGTGATGTTCTGGTGAAGGATGTCCCGATCACTTCCACCCGGTCAAGCGCAACTTTCGGAAAGTTGCAGATCTCACATCGAGCTTCTGTAACGCTTTTTGCAAGTTCTTCCAATTCTTGCAAAGAGTCAGTAACGTCCCGGAAAACTGGCTTTCCTTCGTGGCGGCGGTGCGTGTCCCTGCGTGCCGCCGTTCCTGCGTGACCTCAGGAGGTCCCATGCGCATGCGGGCGCTCGGTACGGCCGCTCTCGCGACCCTCGCGTTCGCCGCGACGGCGTGCGGCAACTCCCAGTCGGCCTCTCCGGCGGCGCCCAGCGCGTCCGCCTCCGCCCCGGCGGCCACCGCCGGCGCGAGCTCCGGCACGCTCGTGATCTGGGCCGACCCCAGCCGCGTCAAGCCGCTCAAGCCCTTCGCCGACCAGTTCGGCACCGAGAACGGTGTGACGGTGGAGGTGAAGGAGATCAGCAAGGACAACCAGCAGACCTTCCTCACCGCCTCCCAGCAGGGCAGCGGCCCGGACATCATGATCGGCGCGCACGACTGGATCGGCAACCTCGTGCAGAACGGCGCCATCGACCCGGTCACGCTGACCGAGGAGCAGAAGGCCGCCTTCTCCGAGAAGGCCATCCAGGCGGTGACCTTCAACGGCCAGATCTACGGCGCGCCGTACGCGGTGGAGAACATCGCGCTGATCCGCAACACCAAGCTCGCCCCCGAGGCGCCCGCCACGATCGAGGACATGATCGACGAGGGCAAGAAGCTCAAGGCGGACGGCAAGGTGAAGGAAGTGCTCTGCCTCCCCGTCGGCCAGAAGGGCGACGCCTTCCACGTCTACCCGATCTTCGCCTCCGGCGGCGGCGCCCTGTTCGGCACCACCTCCACCGGCGACCCCGACCCCAAGAAGGTGCTGCTCGGCGCGCCGGACTCGGTCAAGGCGTTCGACAAGCTCAAGGCCCTGGGCGAGAAGGGCGACGGCGCGCTGCGCACGTCGATCACCAACGAGAACTACATCGTCAACTTCGCCTCTGGTAAGTGCGCCTACCTCGTCTCCGGCCCGTGGGCCATGAGCGAGGTCAAGAAGGGCGGCATCACCTACGACATCACGGCCGTCCCGGCGTTCAAGGACGGCAAGCCCGCCACGCCGTTCGTCGGCGTCCAGTCCTTCTTCGTCGCCTCCAAGGGCAAGAACAAGGCCCTCGCGCAGGAGTTCGTCGCCAACTACGTGACCAACAAGGACGTCGCCAAGGCCCTGTACGAGGCCGACCCGCGGCCCCCGGCGCTGACCGCCGCACTGCAGGAGGTCCAGGCCACCGACCCTGACGCGGTCAAGTTCATGGACGCCGGCAAGGAGGGCATGCCGATGCCCGCCATCCCCGAGATGGCGGCGATCTGGGAGCCGTTCGGCATCGCCGAGACCGCCGTCGTCAAGGGCGGCGACGCCGCCAAGGCGGCCGCGGCAGCGCAGAAGACCATCGACGGCGCGCTCAAGAACTGACGGTCATGTCATCGTCTGTGGACGAACGCGAGGCCGCCCGGGTGAGCGCGCCCGAGCGGCCCCGCAGGGAGATCACCACGGCGTTCCTGGTGAGCAGGATCGCGGTGCTGGCCGTGGCCGCCGCGATCCTGGTCTACGCCGTGCCGCCGCTGATCGCGGCCGAGTCGTGGGGGTCGCTCGGGCTGCTGTGCGCGGCCACCGCGGGCATCGCCTCCCTTTACCTGACCCGCCGCTTCATTCCGGCCAAATACCTCATCCCGGGCACCGTCTTCCTCGTCGCGTTCCAGGTGTTCCCCGTCGTCTACACGGTCACCACCGCGTTCACGAACTTCGGCGACGGGCACCGTGGCGACAAGGCCGCCGCCATCACCGCCATCGAGACCGGCTCCGTGCGGCAGGCCCCGGGCTCGCCCGAGTACGGCCTGACGGTCGCGCTGCGCGGTGAGGAGCTGGTGTTCCTGCTGGTGGACCCGTCGACCAAGCAGGTCTCCCTCGGCACCCCCAAGGGGCTGACGCCGCTGCCGGGCGCCGAGGTCGGCGTCACCGGCAAGGTGCTGAGGGCGCCGGGCCTGACCGTGCTCAAGGCGCCCGAGGCGGCCGCCCGCGCCCAGCAGATCTCCGCGCTGGCCGTGCCGACCGCCGGTGGCGTGATCAAGGCCAACGGGCTGAGCAGGGCCGTCGAGGGCCGGGCGGCGCTGGTGTACGACGCCGCCTGCGACTGCGTGCGCGGCAACGGCGACACCTGGACGGCCGACGAGGACCAGGGCTACTTCGTCAACGCCAAGGGCGAGCACCTGGCGCAGGGCTGGCAGGTCGGCGTCGGGTTCGACAACTTCGCCCGCGTGCTGACCGATCCCACTATCTCCGGATATTTCGTGGGAGTGCTCGGCTGGAACGTCGTCTTCGCCCTGGGCTCCGTGCTCGGCACGTTCGCGCTGGGCATGGCGGTGGCGCTGGCGCTGCACCACCCGCGGATGCGCGGCACCCGCGTCTACCGGATCGTGCTGATCCTGCCGTACGCGATGCCCTCCTTCGCCATGCTCCTGGTGTGGCGCGACCTGTTCAACCGCGACTTCGGGCTGATCAACCAGCTGCTCGGGGCCAACGTGGACTGGCTGGGCGAGCCGATGACCGCCAGGTTCGGGGTGATCCTGGTCAACCTGTGGCTCGGCTTCCCGTACATGTTCCTCGTCACCACCGGCGCGCTGCAGGCCATCCCGCGCGAGCTGACCGAGGCGGCCTCCATCGACGGGGCCACGCCGTGGAAGGCGTTTCGCCGGGTCACGCTGCCGCTGCTGCTGGTCGCGCTCACGCCGCTGCTCATCTCGTCGTTCGCGTACAACTTCAACAACTTCAACGCGATCGCGCTCACCACCGAGGGCGGGCCGTTCGCGGCCGAGAGCCCGCAGGTGGGCGGCACCGACCTGCTGATCACCTACACGTTCCGGCTGGCGTTCGGGGCGGGCGGGGCGCAGTTCGGGTTCGCGGCGGCGATCTCGGTGTTCATCTTCACGATCGTGGCGGTCGTCTCGGCCGTGGCGTTCCGGCGCACGCGCAAGCAGGAGGAGGTCTACGCGTGAAAATCGCCCTCAGGCACGTGTTCGTGCTCGTCGTGTGCGCGTTCGCGGTGTTCCCGATCCTGTTCGTGGTCTCCGCGGCGATCAACCCGCTGGGCACGCTGGCCTCCACCGACCTGCTGCCGAACGGGGCGAGCCCGGCGAACTTCGCCAACCTGCTCGCCTCCGACACCTACCCGTTCGCGCGGTGGTTCTTCAACTCGGTGTTCATCGCGCTGGTGGCGTCGTTCGCGAGCCTGCTGCTGTCGATGTTCGCCGCCTACGCCTTCAGCCGCATGCGCTTCGCCGGCCGCCGGGTCGGGCTGCTGGCGCTGCTGCTCATCCAGATGTTCCCGCAGTTCCTGGCCATCGTCACGATCTTCATGATCTTCACCAGGGTGACGGAGCTGTACCCGGCGTTCGGGTTCAACACCGTCTGGGGGCTCATGCTGCTCTACCTGGGCGGCGCGCTCGGCGTGAACACCTGGCTGATGAAGGGGTTCCTGGACACCGTGCCTAAGGAGCTCGACGAGGCCGCCACCGTGGACGGCGCCACCCACGCGCAGATCTTCTGGCGCGTCATCATGCCGCTGGTCACGCCGATCCTCGCGGTCACCGCGCTGCTGGCGTTCATCGGCACCATGAGCGAGTTCCTCATGGCCAACGTCTTCCTGCGCGACCCCGAGAGCAAGACCCTCGCCGTCGGCATGTACGGCATGATCGCCGGCGACCATCGCAACGCGAACTTCGGCATGTTCGCCGCGGCGACGCTGCTGACCGCCGTTCCCACGGTAGGTGTGTTCCTCTGGTTGCAGAAATACATCGTCTCCGGGCTGACCGCCGGAGCTGTCAAGGGATAGGTGCATTGCGCTACATCGGGGAGCCGCATCACGACGGCTCGGCTCTGTACGTCTCCGAGCAGGCGCCCGAGCTCGGCTCGCGGGTGACGCTCTGGCTGCGGGCGCCGCTCGCGGCCGGAGTCACCGGCGTTCACGCACGCACGGTTCGTGACGGCGAGCCGCGGTATGTCGCGGCGTCGCGCACGCCGCGTGACATCAGGGGATTCGGCGGCACCGACGCCTGGTGGCGGGCCGAGATCACCGCGGTCAACCCCGTCACCCCCTACCGGTTCCTGCTCACCACCGGCCGCGGCCAGGCGTGGCTGACCGCGGCCGGGCTCGTCACGCACGACCTGACCGACGCGAGCGACTTCCGCCTGGTGTGCCACCAACCGCCGCCGGGGTGGATGGCGGACGCGATCGTCTACCAGATCTTCCCCGACCGCTACGAGCGCTCCCGTCCCGTGGGCAAGCTGCCGGACTGGGCGCTGCCGCGCGACTGGGACCGCGACCCGGTCATCCCCAGCGGCCCCGGCACCGCCGAGCAGTTCTACGGCGGCGACCTCGACGGCATCGCCCAGCGGCTCGACCACATCGAGGGCCTCGGCGCCGACACCGTCTACCTGACACCGATCTGGCCCGCCCGCTCCAACCACCGCTACGACGCCGCGAGCTTCGACACCGTCGACCCGCTCCTCGGCGGCGACGCGGCGCTGCACCGCCTGTCCGACGCGGTGCACGCGCGCGGGATGCGACTGCTCGGCGACATCACCACCAACCACTGCGGCGACACCCACGAATGGTTCACCGCCGCCGTCTCCGACGTGAACGCCCCCGAGCGGGACATGTTCTTCTTCGACCCCGAGACCGGCGACTACGAGAGCTGGTGGGGCGTCAAGTCGCTGCCCAAGCTCAACTGGGCCAGCGAGCGGGTGCGCGCCGCCATGCGGGACGTGCTGACGAAGTGGCTCGGGCCGCTGGACGGCTGGCGCGTGGACGTGGCCAACATGACCGGCAGGCTCGGCGCCGCCGACCACAACCACGAGGTCGCGCGCATGCTGCGGCGCGCGCTCGGCCCGCAGGCCGCCTTCATCGCCGAGCACAACCACGACGCCACGCCTGACCTGGACCGCGACGGCTGGCACGGCACCATGAACTACGGCGGCTTCACCCGCCCCGTCTGGACCTGGCTGCGCGGCCCCGAGCTGGACCTGGAGCACTTCCTGGGGGTGCCGGGCGGCGTGCCCGCACGGGACGGGCAGGCCACGCTGGCCACGTTCCGCTCGTTCGCCTCGCACATGTCCTGGCGGTCGTACCGGCACTCCTGGCAACTGCTCGACTCGCACGACTCGCCGCGCATCCGCACCGTCACGGGGTCCCGGGAGCGGCACCTGCTCGCCCTCGGCCTGCAGGCCACGCTGCCCGGCACGCCGATGGTGTTCGCCGGCAGCGAGTTCGGCCTGACCGGCGTGAACGGCGAGCACTCCCGCACCCCCATGCCCTGGAACCGGCCCGCCGACCAGGACTCCCGGACCCTCGCCGGATACCGGGACCTGCTCGGGCTGCGCCGCGCCGAGCCCTCGCTGCGCCACGGCGGCCTGCGCTGGCTGCACGCCGACGCCGACTGCCTGGTGTTCGCGCGCGAGACGTACCAGGAGACGCTGCTGGTCTGCGCGCGCCGCGCCCCCGGCGAACCGCTGCACATCGGGATGCGCGCGGAAGGCGTGTACGACGCCGAGGACGGCGACGTCATCCCGGGTGAGGGACCTTCGCTGCGTGTCTGGCGCCTCACGCATTGATCACGCTACGGTGTCCTCTGCCTATTCCGCGTTTTAACTAGATAGTGGTGTGCTCGTATGAGGGTGTTGTCCGTAGCCGTCATGGCTTCGCTCCTGTCTGCCGTACCGGTCACGGCGTCAGCCCAGGCGGGCACGACGTACTACGTGGACTCCAGGGCGGGTGACGACGCCGCCGCGGGCACCAGCGCGACCGCGCCGTGGAAGTCGCTGGACAAGGTCAACGCGGCCGACCTCAAGCCCGGCGACACCGTCGCCGTCAAGCGCGGCAGCGCGTTCACGGGCACCCTCACCCTGGCGGCCAAGGGCACCGCGGCCCGGCCGATCTCCATCAAGCCGTACGGCAAGGGCGCGCTCGCCAAGATCAGCGGTGATGAGGCGGACTGCGTCGTGATCTCGGGAGATCACTGGCGGGTCAGCGGCCTGCGTGCCTCCGGCTGCCGCTGGGCCGGCTTCCAGATCGACGGCGACCACAACGAGCTGACCGGCGTGCAGGCCGACCGCAACATCGCCGGCGTGTTCGTCACGGCCGCAGGCTCGCGCAACACCATCCGCGACAGCGTGCTGACCGACAACAACCGGATGAGCGTCAACGACGAGGGCGGCGACAACGACTCCGGCGCCTTCGGCGTGCTGCTCAACGGCGACGACAACGTCGTCACCGGCAACACCATCACCGGCAGCTTCGCCAAGAGCCAGGACTACGGCACCGACGGGGCCGCCGTCGAGATCTTCAACGGCGACCGCAACCGCGTCACCCACAACATCGCCAGGAACAACGAGACCTTCACCGAGCTGGGAGCCCAGAAGGGCAAGACCGCCACCGGCAACGTCTACGCCTTCAATGTCGTGACCTCCTCGCGCAGCCGCGGCTCCTTCCTCATCACCCGCGGCGCCCGCCACATCGTCGGACCCGTCAAGGGCACCGTCGCCGTGCACAACTCGGTCTACCTGCCGGCCAAGGACACCATCGGCTGGTCCTGCCACGACGGCTGCTCCCCGTCGATACTCAAGCTCCGCAACAACGTCGTCGTCGTGGGCGGGGAAGCCGGCTGGGAGGACGGCCAGGGCGCGGACGAGGCCGGCAGCGTTTACCAGGGCCGCACGGCCAAGTTCAAGCTCGGGCCCAAGTCGGTGATGGCGAACCCGCAGTTCGTCTCCCGCACGGACCTGCGCCTGCGGCCCGGCTCCCCGGCGCTCGACCGGGGTCTCGCGCTCACCGCCAAGTGGTACGGGGGCAAGGCCGTCGCCAAGGACGCGGCGGGCAAGCCCGTGGCCGGCTCACCGGACGCCGGGGCGTACCAGCGCTAGTTTTGACGGCGCCGATCTCTAGAGTGGGCCCGTGCACCACGATCTCCGGCAACCACTGGTCAGGCAGCTCGCCGAGTCCGACGCTCCCCGCCACTACTGGCACATGGCCGACGAGGACGGCCGCGCCTGGCTCTTCGAGAGCGTCGAGGGCGACGGCGAACACTGGGCGGTCCGGCAGGTCGAGGTCGGCGCCGATCGCCTCGCCCGCCGATATTGGTGGCGGCACCTGCAGGACGAGCGGGGGTTTCTCACGGATCAGCCGCTGGAGATCTGGGAGCTGACGGAGATCCCTCAGGCTTCCTTCGAGGCCGTCTGGGAGGCGTCCGCCTGAGCCGCCCGCGCTCACCCACTCGCCGTTCACCTCCTCCGGCGAGCAGGACCTTCACCTCAGGGCGTCGATCCGGGGCCCGGCCGATCGACGCCCTGGCGACAGGCCACGACGGGAGGAGGAGGGCGTGGACCGCGTGCTGACGGACTACTGCCTGGCGGAGGGCGAAAGCGGCCCCTGGGGCGCGTTCGTCTTCTTCAACGAGATCGACGGCACCGCGTGGATCGTGTGGTGGCCGGGTGACTAATCGGGTCTTGCCAGGCCGCGCACGATCACGTTGATGGCCGTGTCGAAGGTGCGGTCGATCTCCTCGGGATCGTCGGCCATGTGCCCGTGGGTCTCGAAGATCACGAAGCCGGAGACGAACGCGTGCAGCACGTCCCCCGTCCTGATCAGCTCCTCCTCCGGGATCCCGGCCAGCCGCAGGATCCGGTAGAGCACCTCCCACAGTGCTATCCGCCGGTCAGAGACGATCTCCGGATGGTTGTGGACGTAGGTCCACAGGGCGGGATGCTCCAGCGCGTGCCGGTGATAGGCGAGGGCCAGCGCCCTGAGCTGATGCTGCCAGGGCGTGCCGTCGTCCGGCGGCAGGTGCATGCGCCGCGCGGCCCCCTGGCAGACCAGCCCGAGCAGCGCCTCCTTGCTCTCCACGTGGTGGTAGAGCGACATCGGGTTGACGTCCAGCTCCGCCGCCAGCTTGCGCATGGACAGACCCTCCACGCCCCCCTCGTCCATCAGACGCAGAGCCGTGGAGCTGATCTCTTGAAGCGTCAGGGGCTCGCCCCTGCGCGCACTCACTGCCATACACCGTATGGTAGCGTCAGCCATACGGTGTATGGCTACTCCAAGGGAGCACTCATGTCGCGCATCCCCGCCCCACAGGGCCTGCCCATCCTGGGCAACACGCTGCAGATTCCCTCTCACGCGCCGATCGAGCACTTCGTCCAGGTGGCCTCCCGATACCAGGAGGAGGGCATCTTCCGGCTCGAGGTCGCCGGGCGCACGATCGTGCTCGTCTTCGACCCCGACCTGGTCGCGGAGGCGTGCGACGAGAGCCGGTTCGTCAAGCGCATCAAGCCGCCGCTGTCGATCGTGCGCGACTTCGGCGGTGACGGGCTCTTCACGGCCGACCATGACGAGCCGGTGTGGGGGCACGCGCACCGCATCCTGATGCCCGCCTTCAGCCAGCGTTCGATGAAGGCGTACTATCCCCAGTTCCTGGAGGTCGCCGAGCAGCTCGTCGCGTCGTGGGCAGGTCGCCAGGGGGAGGACCTGCCGGTCGCCGACGACATGACCAGGCTCACGCTCGACACGATCTCGCTCACCGGGTTCGGCTACCGGTTCAACTCCTTCGACTCACCTGAGCTGCACCCGTTCCTGCAGGCCATGGGCGGTGCGCTGACCGCGGCCATGCTGCGCAACCAGCAGCTGCCGTTCGTCACCAAGCTCAAGCGCAAGCAGGAGGAGAGCTACCGGCGCGACATCGCCACCATGCAGGAGCTCGTCGACGAGGTGATCAAGCAGCGGCGCGCCGAGGGCGCCACCGGCTCCAAAGACCTCCTGGGCCTGATGCTGGAGGCCTCCGACCCGCAGAGTGGCGCGCGATTGTCCGACGAGAACATCCGCAACCAGGTCCTCACCTTCCTCATCGCCGGGCACGAGACCACCAGCGGCCTGCTGTCCTTCGCCCTGTACAACCTGCTGCGCGAGCCCCACACGCTGGCCCGCGCCTATGAGGAGGTGGACAGGCTGCTGCCGGGCGACGAGCCGCCTTCGTACGAGACCGTGATGAAGCTCGACGTCATCGCGCGCATCCTGGAGGAGACGCTGCGGGTCTGGTCGCCGATCCCGGCGTTCAACGTCAGCGCGGTCGAGGACACCACGCTCGGCGGCTACCCCATCCCCAAGGATCAGGGGGTCGTCGTGCTGCTGCCGGTGCTGCACCGCCACCCCAGGGTGTGGGAGCGGCCCGGCGAGTTCGACATCGACCGCTGGCTGCCGGAGAACAAGCACCACCACCACCCGGCCGCGTACAAGCCGTTCGGCAACGGCGAGCGGGCCTGCATCGGCCGCCAGTTCGCGCTCACCGAGGCCAGGCTGGCGCTGGCGATGATCCTGCGCCGCTTCGCGCTGTCCGACCCGGACGCCTACCGCATGAAGATCAAGCAGACGCTCACGCTCAAGCCGGACGGATTCACGCTCAGGGTGCGCGAGCGCCGCGCCCACGAGCGGGCCGCCGTCGTCCAGGAGGCCGCGCAGGAGGCCCAGGAGCAGGAAATCGCCGTCACCGGCGTGCCGCTCACCGTCGCGTACGGCTCCAACCTCGGCACCAGCGCCGACATCGCCGAGCGGCTGGCCGAGCGGGCCGGGCGGGCCGGGTTCGCCACCACGCTGACCACGCTCGACGCGCTGGTCCCGCCGGGCGAGGGCCTGCTGGTGGTGGTGGCCTCCTCCTACAACGGCAAGGCCCCCGACAACGCCCAGCGCTTCGACGCCCTGGACGCGCTGCCCGACCTGACCGGCGTCCGGCTCGCCATGCTGGGCTGCGGGAACACGCAGTGGCCCACGTATCAGGCGTTCCCGCGGCGCGCGTACGAGAAGCTGACGGCCGCCGGGGCGCAGCCGCTGATCGAGCGGGGCGAGGCCGACGCCGACGCCGACGGCGACTTCGACGGCGACGTGTCGGCGTGGACGGCCAGGCTGTGGGCGGCGCTGGCCGAGGAGTACAGCGCCGGCGCCGAGTCGGCGGGGCCGCGCTACGAGATGGAGGTGCTCACCGAGGCCGAGGTCCGGCCTGCCGTCGTCTCCGAGCGGGCCTTCCCGCTGACCGTCGTCTCGAACGAAGAGCTGACCGGCGACCCGGCCGGCCTCTGGGACTTCTCACTCGAGGCGCCGCGGCCCGGGGTGCGCTCCCTCGTGGCCAGGCTGCCCGAGGGCGTCACGTACGCGGCCGGCGACCACGTGGCCGTCTTCGCCAAGAACGACCCCGAGCTGGTCGAATGGGCGCTGCGTTGCCTGCGGGTCCCCAGGGAGCAGGTCGTGCGGCTGCGTGCCGCCGGAGCCACGCACCTGCCGGTGGACACGCCGGTGACGGCCGGACTGCTGCTGACCGAGTTCGCCGAGCTGCAGGAGGTGGCCACTCGGGGTGATCTGGAGGCGCTGGCCGCGCACACCGCCTGCCCGTGGACACGCGGTCAGCTGGCCGAGCTGACCGCGAGCTACGCCGACGAGATCCTCGCCAAGCGGGTCTCCCCGCTGGCGCTGCTGGAGCGGTTCCCCGCGATCGAGCTGCCGCTGCCGGTGTTCCTGGAGATGGCCGGGCCGATCAAGCCGCGCTACTACTCCGTTTCGTCGTCGCCGCTGGCCGACCCGTCGCTGGTGCGGCTCACGGTCGGGCTCGTCGAGGGGCCCGCCTGGTCCGGCGCCGGCACGTACCAGGGCATGTGCTCGGCCTACCTCGCCGGGCTGAAGGAAGGCGAGGTCTTCTACGGCTACGTCCGCGTGCCTGCCCCGCCGTTCCGGCTTCCCGACGACCCCGCCACGCCCGTGATCCTCGTCGGCCCCGGCACAGGGTTCGCGCCGCTGCGCGGCTTCCTTGAAGAACGCGCGCTGGCGGGTGCCACCGGGCGGGCGGAGGTGTTCGCCGGGTGCCGTCACCCCGAGCACGACCTGCTGTACGGGGACGAGCTCTCGGCCTGGGCGGAGCGGGACGAGGTGCGGGTGCACACCGCGTTCTCGGCCGTTCCCGGGCATCAGTACCGGTTCGTCCAGGACGCTGTCGCCGCGCATGCCGATGAGCTGTGGGAGCTGCTGGAGCAGGGCGCACACGTGTACGTCTGCGGCGACGGCCTGCGCATGGCGCCCGCCGTGCGGCAGGCCCTGGTGGACATCTACGGGGCGCGGATGGGGGAGGACGGCGCGGCGTGGCTGGCCGGCCTGGAAGCGGCCGGCCGCTACCAGCAGGACGTGTTCGCCTGACCCCGGTATGGTTGCCCGCCCGTGCCGGGCGATCCTACCGTGACCTGGGAAAAGTCGTGGCGCTCAGTTGGTAGAGCATTCTCGACAATACGGACTTAACCCTTCATCCTGGGATATAACCGCAGCATGCGCGACATATCCGTGGAACAAACTCGAAACCTTTCCACGGCACTGTGAGAGCCTCTGGAAAGGGGGCGGCAATGCTGCTGCGACTGAGGGTGTCGCTGCCGGATCGGCCAGGCGGGCTGGGGCAGGTGGCCAAGGCGCTGGGCACACTCGGTGCCGACATCCTGCAGGTCACTGTGCTCGAGCGCGAGGCGGGACGCGCCGTGGACGACTTCACCGTCTCCTGGCCCGGTCCGGTGACCGCGTCGGAGGCGCGCGAGCGGCTGTCGGCCGTGCCCGGCGTACGGGTTGAGGGGGTCTGGGCGACCAAGGAGGTGCCGGGCTCAGCGCTGGACTACGACCTGCTCATGCATGTCGTGGCCGAGCCGGGCCGGGGCTTCGCCACGCTGGTGGACGCGCTGCCGGGGCTGTGCGGGGCGGAGTGGTCGCTCGCGGTGGCCGACGGCGCCGTACAGCATGCCTCGCTGGCGGCTCCCGCCCAGTTCGACCTGCCGGAGCCGCCGCCGCGGGCCGTCTCGCTGGCCGCCCGCGAGCTGCGGCTGATGCTGCTGCCGGTGGTGGCGCATGGCATGCACGTGGTCGTGGCCCGCGCCGAGGGCCCGGTGTTCCATCGCGCGGAGTTGGAACGTGCCGCCCGCATCGTGGACGTGGTCGCCAAGCTGGCCGCCCGCGCGCCGGCTTAATCGTGGCGGGGGAGCCCCGAGACCTCGTGGTCGGCGTGGAACAGGGCCTCCGCGATGAGGGCTCGTACGTGTGAGTCGCGGGCCCTGTAGAGCACCCGGCGGCCGTCTCGCCGGGTGTCCACCAGGCCGGCCAGCCGGAGCTTGGCCAGGTGCTGGGACACCGATGGGCGGGGCGCGCCGATGGATTGGGCAAGTGAGTTCACATCCCGCTCGCCGGATGACAACAGCCACATCAGTCTGAGCCGTGTCGCGTCGCTGAGCATGCGGAAGGCGTCAACGGCCGCGTTCACCTGGGCGGGGGTGGGTTGTTCTTGCTCCTGCGACTGGTTGGCACCTGAGGTGTTGTCGCGTGCGTACATGACTACATATCCTGGTCAAAAGGGATGAAGTGCGCAAGTGAGGGATGCCATGGCTGATCAGCGGGATTCCGGCTCGACACCGCAGGACGCTCATCCGGACGGGCAGGCGCATGGCCATGGACACGGGCATGGGCACGGGCACGGTGGTGGGCAGGCTCAAGCGCATGGGCACGGGGATGGGCGCGAAGGCGGCCATGGGCACGGGCACGCGAGCGGGGAGGCGTCCGGGCGGCGTGGGCCGAAGGCGGCGCTGAGCCGGATGGTGCACGCCATCGCGCCGCACAGCCATGACAGCGCCGACAAGACGGACGCCGCGCTGGAATCCAGCAGCCGCGGCATGCGCGTGCTCGCCATCTCGTTCGCGGTGTTGATGGCCACCGCCGCCATCCAAGCCGTGATCGTCGTGGCGTCCGGCTCGGTGGCGCTGCTCGGCGACACCCTGCACAATTTCGCCGACGCGCTCACGGCCGTGCCGCTGGCCATCGCGTTCTCGGTGGGCCGCCGCGCGGCCACCCGCCGCTTCACCTACGGGTACGGCCGGGCGGAGGACCTCGCGGGCATCGTCATCGTCCTGCTCATCGCCGTCTCGGCGGGCTTGGCCGGGTACGAGGCGATCAGGCGGCTGCTCGATCCCCACGACATCCAGGCGCTCTGGTGGGTGGCCGGCGCGGGCGTGGTGGGGTTCCTCGGCAACGAGTGGGTGGCCAGATACCGCATCAAGGTGGGGCGGGAGATCGGCTCGGCCGCGCTGGTCGCCGACGGCCTGCACGCCAGGACCGACGGCTTCACCTCGCTCGCCGTCCTCCTGGGCGCGGGCGGCGCCGGGCTCGGCTTCCCCATCGCCGACCCGATCGTGGGCCTGCTGATCACCGGCGCCATCTGCTTCGTCCTGCGCGACGCCGCCCGCGAGATCTACCACCGGCTCATGGACGCCGTGGACCCCGCGCTCGTGGACGCCGCCGAACGCATCATCGCCGCGGTCGGCGGTGTCCGGCGGGTCGGATCCGTACGGCTGCGCTGGATCGGGCATGCGCTCCACGCTGAGGTAGAGATCCTCGTGGATCACGACATGTCGGTTGTGGACGCCCACGCGGTGGCGGTCGAGGCCGAGCACCGCCTCATCCACGAGCTGCCCCGCCTGCGCGCCGCCACCGTCCACACCGACCCCCACGGGCCGGCCGGCGCCGACCATCACGCCACCCTCTCCACCCACCGCACCACCTGACCGTGTCGTCGGCGGGTGAAAGCGTGCCGGGTGCTTCGCTGGACCTCGCCGCATCACCAGGCGCGGTAAGGGTATGTTGGTGCGGGTGTCCGCCGCCGTCCCCGCCCCCACCCCGTCGTCCTCCACGTCCAGGCTGGCCTGGCTGGACGCCTTGCGCGGCATCGGGGCGCTCGCCGTCGTGGCGGAGCACCTGCTCCCGTGGTTCCTCCCGGCACTCAGGCCATACTGGTTCAATCTGGGCGTCTACGGCATCCTGGTGTTCTTCCTGGTCAGCGGCTACATCATCCCCACATCCCTGGAGCGGCACGGCGATGTGCGGGCCTTCTGGATCAGCCGGATCTTCCGCCTCTACCCGCTCTACCTGAGCGTGATCGCGCTGGTGCTCGCCCTGGCGTGGTGGGTGCCGGTGCGCGGGGAGGTGCCGCGCGACGGGAGCGCGGTGGCGGCGCACGCGACCATGCTGCTCGACGTGGTGAGCGTGGGCGGCGTGGCCGACACGATGTGGACGCTGTCGTACGAGATGGTGTTCTACCTGCTGGTCACCGCGCTGTTCCTGACCGGGGCGCATCACCGTAGCGGGCAGTTGTCCATGGGGTTCGCGGCCGCCGCGGTGGTCGTCGGGCTGGTGGCGTCGGGCGCGGTGGTCGCGGGCGGGTGGCCCGCCTACGTGTCGGCCGGGGTGTTCGCGGCCGGGCTGGCCTGCGTGATGTGGGGCCGGGCGCGTACGGCCGCGGCCTGCGTACTCGGCCTGATGGCGCTCGCGGCGCTGCTGCTGAGCAGCCGGGTGCCGTGGCTGGGGACGGCGGTGCTGGCGGTCATGTTCGCGGGCACGGCCATCCACCGCTGGGAACGCGGAACGGGCGGGCTGTGGCCGGTCGCGGTCACGACGGCGCTGGTGGCGATCGCGCCCCTGTGGGCCATCGAGAGCGGCTGGTGGTGGGTGCAGGCCGACGTGTGGCTGACCACGATCGCGCTGGCCGGGGCCACCTTCGCGGGCGCGATGGCGCTGCGCGGGCGGCGGCTGCCGAGGATGCTCGTCTGGCTCGGGCTGGTCAGCTATTCGCTCTACCTGGTGCACCACCCGCTGCTGAAGTACTTCGTGGAGATCACCGGCGATTTGCGGCAGGCGGCTCTGCCGCACCAGCTGAGCATGGCGGCGCTGGCCCTGGCGGTGGTGCTGGGCGTGAGCGCGCTGGCCTACCGCTTCATCGAGCGGCCCGGGCAGGCTCTGGGCCGGCGCCTGTCAGGCCGGGACGCCCGCGGGCTCCAGCGCCGCGCCGATCTCGGGGTGGCGGGACAGGACCCGGGCGACGACGGGGTCCACGGCCATGAGGAAGGCAAGGTGTCTGATGGCGTGCGCGACCACGTTGGCCAGGGCGACGTGGTCAGGTGACGGCGTGGCGGGGGCTTCGCCGCGGGCGATCTCCAGCACGGGCACCTCGATCGCGGGCAGCCAGGGCGACGGGTCAGGACAGACCGCGTAGGTCAGGACGATCCGGCCGTCCGGCTCATACCGCCAGCTGGTGGAATGCAGCACGGTGCCCGGATCGGCGGCCGTCACGCCGCTGAGCCGCCGCGCGGCCTCGTCCGGGCTCTCGCCGCGTCCCGGTCTGGTCATGGCACGCCGGTAGGACCAGCGATTGTCGGTGCCCACCCGTAGCATGAGCGTCTCAACCGAGACCACGTGTCTCCCCGTCACTGCCAACAACTTACTGCAATACCTATGCAACTGCGTCTGCAATGCATATGTCTCCTGGTCTTGAACAGCGCGGAGAGCCCCGCTGTAGTCGATGGCGTGCGAGAGAGAGGCCGACAGTCATGCCGGGTTTGCTGGTGCTGATGGGGTCGGGCGAGACGAGCCCGACCATGGTCGAGATCCACCGCGCCGCGGCGCGGACCCTGCGCGCCGGAGCGCGGGCCGTGCTGCTCGACACTCCTTACGCCTTCCAGGAAAACCGCGCCGACATCTCCGCCCGTGCCTGCCGATACTTCGCCCGCAGCGTCGGCCTGGATGTCGAGGTGGCCTCCGGGATCACCGGCGCCGACTGGGTGTTCTCCGGCCCGGGCAGCCCCACCTACGCGCTGGACCGGTGGGCCGATTCCGGGGTGGCGGGCGACCTGCGGGCACGCGTCCGCGCACGTCAGGGGGTGACCGTGCTGGCCTCGGCGGCGGCTTGCACGGCGGGGCTGGCCACCGTGCCGGTCTACGAGATCTACAAGGTGGGCGCGGAGCCTCATTGGCGCGAGGGCATCGGCCTGCTGGAGCCGCTCGGGCTGCAGGCCGTGCTGATCCCCCACTTCGACAACGCCGAGGGCGGCACGCACGACACCCGCTACTGCTACCTGGGCGAGCGCCGACTGTCCCGCATGGAGCGCGAGTTGCCGGCCGGCACCGCGGTCCTGGGGCTCGACGAGCACACAGCGGTCGTCATCGACCTGGACGGCGAGACGGTCCAGGTGGCGGGCCGGGGCGGGCTGACCGTCCGGCGGCCGGGCTCGGTGGTGGTGTTGCCGGCGGGGACCCGTACCGGCCTCGCCGAGATCCGCCGCCTGGCCGAGGGCGGCGCGGGGGCGGTCTCCGTGCCGTCGCCGGTTGACGAGGAGGCCACACCTGCCGAGATCACGCTGGAGGAGACGATCCGGTCCTGCGAGGAGCGGTTCAAGGCGGCCGCGGCCGAGCCCGACATGGTCGCGGCCGCGCAGACCGTGCTCGACCTCGAGGCCGAGCTCGTCAAGTGGGCGGCCGACACCGAAGAGGACGCGGGCGGGGTGGATCAGGCCAGAGAGCTGATGCGGCTGCTCATCGGCCGGCTCGGCGAGCTCGCCTCGAGGACCGATCAGCGTGCGGCGGGTCTCCGGTCCCTGGTGGAGCCGCTGGTCTCGCTGCGCGCGGAGTTGCGGGAGGCGGGACGCTACGACGTGGCGGATGCGCTGCGGGCGGCGATGCACGCGGGTGGCGTCTTCGTGGAGGACACCCCGGAAGGCCCCCGATGGACGCCTGCGCCGTGATCCGGAAGTGGCTGACGGAGCTGGTAAAGGCACGGTTATGTGGCGTCGTCACTCCGCGTGCTCATGCCGCTACAGTTGGCTCGATTTGCTGTGCGTGCGAGACTCGACTCATGGAAGGCGATGAGGCGATGACTGCTTTGCCGGAGGATGGGTGGTTGGTTGCTCATCCGCCACCATGGCGTGTCAGGCTTTTCGCGCAAACGTCCACCAACGAGGGCTACACCGTCGAGGACTGGCTCAAGCTGCCCGAAACCGGGGAGCGGATCGAGTTGATCGACGGGAGTTTCGTCGTGAGTCCCATGCCTAAGTCCGATCATGCACTCGCGGCGAAGCGCCTGGTCCGTATCCTGGACGAGGCGCGCCCCCGGGACCTTGAGGTGGTTGAGACGCTCAACCTTCAGGCTGGCGAGGATGGCCTCATTCCTGACATTGTGGTGGGGGATGCCAAGGCGATAGCGGCAGGGCTCGCCAAGATCTCCGCCGACGAGGTCGTGTGCGTGGTGGAGGTCGTCAGTCCGGGCAAGGTGAACCGTCGGCGCGACTACGAGATCAAGCCGCCCAAATATGCTGCGGCGGGCATCCCGGTCTTCATCAGGGTCGATCTCCAAGGCGACGATGCGCCGCGTGTGGAGGTCTTCAACCTGGGAGCGCGGGGCTATGAACTGGTGGAAGAGGCGAAGGCGGGCGATATGCTGATGATCACCCAGCCCTTCCCTGTCTCCTTCGACCCCGCCATGCTCGTCGGCGTGGAGTAAACGGCTTCAGCGGCGCGGTGGGTCGATGCGGGCGCCGTCCGGCGTGAAGATCATGATGCGGGAGAGGTCGACGGCGACCTTGGAGGCGTCGCCGGCCCGCCAGACCGGCCGGTTGCCCAGGCGGACGATCAGGTCAGAGCGGCGGTGGATGCCGCTGTTCGGGTTCTGGCCCACCCGTTCCTGCTCCTGAGGCTCCTCCCTCGGAGGCGAGAACATCCGCCGCATCAGCCCCGACAGCTTGCCCGAGCCGTTCTTGACGCCGTTGACCCGCCCGCTCCGCTCCGGCGGCTCGGGCACCGGGACGGCCGGCATGCCGCACTCCAGGTACGCCAGCCACTCGTGCCCGTGGTACTCCAGCGCCCGCACCCGCCCGAAGAACGCCGGCCCCTCGTACGTCTCCGGCACCGGCGCCAGCCCGTCGGGCCGCATCCCCACCAGCACGTGGCCGCCGGTGTGCTGCGAGATGGCGTACGCCCGCGGATCGCTCCACGGGATCGTCAGCCGGTGCGGGCCGAAGTCGAGCAGCACGTACTGGTTCTGCGGCGTCCTGACTGCGGCCGCTAACAGGTTCAACTGCTGGGAGTTGAGGAACGCCGCCACGAACGCCGTGGCTGGATCGTTGTAAATCTGGGCCGGAGTGCCCACGTCCTGCAGGACGCCGCGATTCAAAATGGCGATCCTGTCGGCCAGCGTGAGCGCCTCCACCTGGTCGTGCGTGACGTAGATGGTGGTGACGCCGAGCGACCTGACCAGCGCGGAGATCTCCATGCGCAGCTCGGTGCGCATGCCGGCGTCGAGGTTCGACAGCGGCTCGTCCATGAGGAACAGCTTGGGCTGGCGCACGATCGCCCGGCCCATCGCGACCCGCTGGCGCTGGCCGCCGGAGAGTGTGCCCGGGCGGCGGTCCAGCGTCTCGTCGATGTGCAACGCCTTCGACAGTTCCTTGACCCGCTCACGCACCATCGCCGGGTCCGACTTGGCGATCTCCAAGGGGAACGCGATGTTCCCGCGCACGGTCCGGTGCGGGTACAGGGCGCCGTTCTGGAACACCATGGCGACGTCGCGGTCGCGTGGCGCCAGGTGGTTGGCCATCTGGCCGTCCAGCCAGAGCTCGCCTTGGGTGATCTCCTCAAGGCCCGCGATCATCCGGAGCAAGGTGGACTTGCCGCATCCTGAAGGGCCCAGGAGGACGAGGAACTCGCCATCCTCGGCACGCAGGCTGAGCCGGTCGACTGCGAGGTAGTCGCCCGGGTACACCTTGGTCACTTTGTCGAGAACGACCGAGCTCATGGGGCCCACACCTTGCGCACGTGTCACCTGTGACGGGGCTGATTGAAGAGGTAGTACATCGCGCCTTAACGCCGCATGTCCACCCTTGACATAAAGAATCTCCTTCTAGGGCTTATCGGACAGGGGTTTTGGGCGTCCATAGACCGAAATTTCCGTATCGGGGGCGGATGGAAGGAGTTGCGTAAAGTTGCGGAAACCGCTTTCATGGGTGAAACATTCGGGGGTGACCATGACCGCGTGGTGGCGGAACGCCGTGATCTACCAGGTCTACGTGCGTAGCTTCGCCGACGGAGACGGCGACGGCGTCGGTGACCTGATCGGCATTCGCGATCGCCTGCCGTACCTGGCCGGGCTGGGCGTGGACGCCGTCTGGCTGACGCCCTTCTACCGCTCGCCGATGGCCGACTTCGGCTACGACGTGTCCGACTACCGCGACGTCGACCCCCTGTTCGGCACCCTGGCCGACGCCAAGGCGCTGATCGACGAGGCGCACCAGCAGGGGCTGCGGGTGATCGTGGACATCGTCCCCAACCACACCTCCGCCGCGCATCCCTGGTTCCAGCAGGCGTTGCGCGGCGAGCGGCGGGATCGCTACATCTTCCGCGACCGGCCGAACGACTGGGAGTCGATCTTCGGCGGCCCGGCCTGGACCCAGGTGGAGGACGGGCAGTGGTATCTCCACCTGTTCGACCCCGCCCAGCCGGACCTCAACTGGGACGACCACGAGGTGCGCGGCGAGTTCGAGTCGATCCTGCGTTTCTGGCTCGACCTGGGCGTGGACGGCTTCCGGGTGGACGTGGCGCACGGCATGGTCAAGCCGGCCGGCCTGCCCGACATCGGCAAGGGAAACCAGGCCAGGATGGTCGGCAGGGAGCCGGTGCCGTTCTTTGACAACGACGGCGTGCACGAGATCCACCGGGCCTGGCGGCGCGTGCTCGACTCCTATCCCGGCGAGCGGATCGGCGTGGCCGAGGCGTGGGCGCCCACGCCCGAGCGGCTGGCCATGTACGTCCGCCCGGACGAGCTGCACCAGGCGTTCAACTTCCACTACCTGTTCGCGCCGTGGGACGCCGCCGAGCTGCGCGAGGTGATCGACTCCTCGCTGGCCACCGCCGCGTCCGTGGGCGCGCCGACCACCTGGGTGTTGTCCAACCACGACGTCAAGCGGCACGTCACCCGCTACGGCGGCCTGGACAGGGCCCGCGCGGCCGCGTTGCTGACCCTCGCACTGCCCGGCTCGGCCTACGTCTACCAGGGCGACGAGCTGGGCCTGCCCGAGGTGCTCGACCTGCCGCCCGAGGTGTGCCTCGACCCGCAGCGGCTGCGCGATCCCGACAGCGGCCGCGACGGCTGCCGGGTGCCGCTGCCCTGGACGCGCCGCGACCCGGAGGCCGGGTGGGCGAACCCGTGGCTGCCGATTCCGGCGGAGTGGGCCGAGCTGAGCGTGGAGGCCCAGGAGGGCGCCCCCGGCTCGACACTCGAGCTTTACCGGACCGCGCTGCGGCTGCGGCGGTCCTTCGACGGGGACCTGACCTGGCACGACTCTCCCGAGGGCACGCTGGTCTTCTCCCGGGGCGATCTGGTGTGCGCCGTCAATCTCACGGGGACACCTGTGGACTTCGGTCTCGGCGGCGAGGTGCTGCTGGCCTCGAATGAGCCTGGAGCAGCGGATTCGGCGGTCTGGTTGAAAGTAAAGTGTGGCCTATGAATGGTCACGCTCGCCTTGCCGACATCGCAGCCCAGGCCGGGGTGAGTGAGGCCACGGTCAGCCGGGTGCTCAACGGCAAACCCGGGGTCTCCGCGGGCACCCGCCAGGCGGTGATGACCGCGCTCGACCTCATGGGCTACGAGCGCCCGCCCCGGCTGCGGCAGCGCAGCAACGGACTGGTCGGCCTGGTGACGCCCGAGCTGGACAATCCGATCTTCCCGGCGTTCGCGCAGGCCATCGAGAAGGCGCTGACCCAGCACGGCTACACGCCCGTGTTGTGCACGCAGCTGCCCGGCGGCGCGCCCGAGGACGAGTTCACCGAGCTGCTCGTGGATCGCGGGGTGAGCGGCATCGTCTTCATGTCGGGCCTGCACGCCGACACGACCGCGCGGATGGACCGCTACACCCGCCTGGTCGACCGCGGGCTGCCGATCGTGCTGGTGGACGGCTACAGCGAGCACATCGACGCGCCCTTCATCTCGCCCGACGACCGCATGGCCGTGCGGCTGTCCGTGCAGCACCTCGTCGACCTCGGTCACGAGCGCATCGGGCTGGCGCTGGGGCCGCGCAGGTTCGTGCCGGTGATCAGGAAGATCGAGGGCTTCAAGCAGGTCATGGCGCACCTGCTCGGCACGGCCGACGTGGACGACCTGATCGCGCACTCGCTGTTCTCGGTCGAGGGCGGGCAGGCGGCCGCCACCCAGCTGCTCACCCGCGGCTGCACCGGCATCGTGTGCGCCAGCGACCTGATGGCGCTCGGCGCGATCCGGGCCTGCAGGGAGAAGGGGCTGTCGGTGCCGGGGGAGGTGTCCGTGGTCGGGTTCGACGACTCGCCGCTGATCGCGTTCACCGACCCGCCGCTGACCACCGTGCGCAAGCCGATCGGCGCCATGGCCTCGGCAGCCGTGCAGACGCTGCTCGAGGAGGTCAGCGGCGCGCCCGCCAAGCACGTTGAGCTGATCTTCCAGCCGGAGCTGGTGGTCCGCGGCTCCACCGGCTCCGGTCCGCTGGTCAACCGGTGAGGGAGTGCCGTCGCCTGGAGGAGCGGCGGGAGCGCAGCGATCAGAGCGGGGGAAGGCGGCGGCATATGGCGACCGAGCCCGCCTCCACGGAGTGGAGGCCATGAACACGTGAGGGACCTTCTGGTCCTCGGCGGTGCCGGGGTCGACACGACCGTCTACGTGCCCGAGCTGCCGCTGCCGTACAAGGACACCTACCAGGTGCCGCCGGTCGTCGACAGGATCGGCAACACCGGCGCGGGGGTGGCGCTCGGCTGCCACGCGCTCGGGCTGGACGTCTCGTTCGCCGACCTGATCGGCGACGACCCGCAGGGCGCGCTGATCCGCCACGCGCTGCGCGACCTCGACTGCTCCTGGGGACCGGCCGACGCGGGCACGCGCAGGAGCGTGCTGCTCGTAGGTCCCGACGGCCGCCGCACCTCCTTCTACGACGCCAAGGTCACGCCCGGCGAGCGCCTGCCCAGGCAGCTGTACGCGGACGTCCGGGCCAGGCACGTCCACGTGTCGATCATGGACTTCTGCCGCCACGTCTACCCCGACCTGGACGGCGTGCCGATCTCCACGGACCTGCACGACTGGGACGGCGTCAACACCTACCACAAGGACTTCGCCTACCGTTCCGACCTGGTGTTCCTGTCGGCCGCCGCGCTCAAGGACCCGGCCGTCGTGATGGGCGACGTGCTCGGCCGCGGCCGCGCCCGCACCGTCGTGTGCACGCTCGGCGCGGACGGCTGCCTGGTGCTGACCCGCGAGACCGGACTGCGGGCCTTCCCCGCCGCCCCGTTGCCCGGGCCGGTGGCCGACAGCAACGGCGCGGGCGACGCGTTCGTCTCCGGTTTCCTGTACGGCACGCTGCGCGGCAGGCCGCTGGAGGAGTGCGTCAGGCTGGGCTCGATCGCCGGGGCACACGCGTGCACGGCCGCCGGCACCCACGAGTCCCCGATCACGGAGTCCCTCCTTCTGAGCCGGTCCGCCGCCGCTTGACGCCGGCCGGCCCGTCGTGGTCCAGCTCCCGCCAGGCTCGGCCGGCGAACGGCGGGATGGACGCCAGCACGTAGACGGCGGTGAACGCGTACAGGGTGGCCGTCAGGCCGGTCAGCTCCGTGAGCGAGCCCGCCAGAAGCCCGCCGAACGGCATGCCCGCGTAGGCGGCGGCCGTCATGGTGCCGAGCACCCGCGCCCGCAGGCGGGCCGGGATCCGGTCGTACTGCAGCACGCCGAGAATGGGATTGATCGCGCCCGCGGCGAGGCCGGACAGCGCGGTGACGCCGAGGGCGACGGGCAACGGGGCGCCGAGGGCCAGGATCAGCACCCGAGGCACTCCGGCGATCAGGAAGCACGCCCCGAAGGTCAGCCTCTGGGGTAATCGCTCGCCGGCGGCGCCGTAGACGACGGTCCCGGCCAGCGCGCCCGCTCCGACCGCGCCGGCGAGCAGGCCGAACGCGCGGGGATCGTGGGCCACGTCCCGGGCGTACAACGCCAGCAGGACCTGCGTCACGCCTGTGTAGAGCATGTTGACGACCACGATCATCGTGGTCGCGCTCATCTGCAGCCGGTCCCGCCACAGGAACGCCACCCCGTCGCGCAGATCGCTCAGATAACCGCCCTGTCCCGCGCCGCCTCCCGATCGCGGGACCCCGCCGCCGATCAGAGCCGCGGACAGCAGGAACGTGACCCCGTCGACGACCAGCAACGCACTGGCCCCGAGCCAGACGATCAGCACGCCGGCGAGCGGCGCGCCCACCATCGCCGCGCCCCGGTAGACGCCGTCGTACGCCGCCACCGCCCGTTCGAGGCGCACAGGCCCGAGCGCCGCCAGCTCGGGAACCATGGCCTTGCGTGCCGTCTCCCCGGGCGTGGCCAGCAGCCAGCGCACGAAGAGCAACCCCAGCAGCGCCGGATACGACAGCCCCGTCGTCCACGACAGCACCGGCATGGCCAGGACGACGAGCCCGCTCGCCAGGTCGGACAACACGCTCGCGCCGCGCGGTCCCAGCCGGTCCACCAGTGTCCCGCCGAACGCGGCCGAGACGACGATGGGGAACGTGGTCGAGAACGCCGCCAGCCCCGTGAGCGCGGCGCTCCCCGTGCTCTCCAGCACGAACCACGGCACGGCCAGCATGGAGAGCATGGTCCCGGTGACGGAGAGTGCGTTGGCGGCCAGCACGGTGATGAATGGACGCCTCACGCTCGATCCCCCCGGCGCCCCCCGGCCACGGTTTCCGCTTCAGCGTTCCCCACGGGCGCCATGCGGTCAATGGAGTCTCTCGCCGCAGGACAAACGTGATTTGATACAACTATTGGGACGCATGATCCATTGATTTCCGAGGAGTCCGTTCGTGAGCGTTGTGGTGTGCGGTGAGGCGATGCTGCTGATGCTGGCCGAGCCGGGCATCCCGCTCGAGCGGGCCACCGCCTTCCGCCGCTCGATCGCGGGCGCCGAGTCGAACGTGGCCGCCGGCCTGGCCAGGCTGGGCCACCAGGTGCGCTGGCTCGGGCGGGTGGGCGCGGACCCGGCGGGCGCGTCTGTCCTGGCCATGCTCCGCGCCGACGGCATCGACACGCGCCACGCCGTCGTGGACCCGCACGCCCCCACCGGGCTGCTGCTGCGCGACAGCCACCCGTCCAGGGCGATCGACGTCCAGTACTACCGCGCCGGCTCGGCCGCCTCCCGGCTGGCGCCCGGCGAGCTGACGCCCGAGATGGTGGACGGCGCCCGGCTCGTCCACGTCACCGGCATCACGCCGATGTTGTCGGACTCAGCGCACCTCGCCACGCTCAGGCTGCTCGACCTGGCCAGGGACGCGGGCGCCACGATCTCCTTCGACCCGAACGTCCGGCTCAAGCTCGGCCCGCCCGATCGGTGGCGGGAGCGGGTCGCGCCGCTCATGGGCCGCGCCGACGTGGTGTTCGCCGGTGAGGACGAGCTGGAGCTGCTCCAGGTGGACCCGGCGGGGCTGTCCGGGCTCGCCGTGGTCAAGCACCGCGACAAGTCGGCCGGCTGCGCTGGCCTGCGTCAGGAGGCGTTCCCGGTGCCCGTGACCGACCCCGTGGGGGCGGGGGACGCGTTCGCCGCCGGGTTCCTGTCGGGGATGCTGCGCGGAATGCCGTACGAGACCTGCCTGCGCGAGGGGGCGGCCGTGGCGGCGCTCGTGGTGCAGTGCGCCAACGACACCGACGGGCTGCCCGACCGGACGGGCCTGGACCGTGCGCTGGCCGCGTTCACCTCGGCGGGGGAGACCGTGCACCGTTAGGGCGCGTTCACTGCGGCGGGGACCATGCGCCGTTGGCGCGGGTTCGCCGAGGCGGGGAGAGCGGCTCGCCGCCGGCGCCGGACTGTAGACCATGAGAAGGGAAATCATGTTCCGCTGGGAGATCGTCCAGGCCGTCACCGAGCAGCGGGTGTTCGGGATCGTCAGGGCCGCGGGGCCAGGGGAGGCGGTGGCCGCCGCCGAGGCCGTGCTGGACGCCGGACTGCGGGCCGTGGAGGTGGCGCTCACCACGCCGCGCGCCCTCACCGCCGTCGCCCGGCTCACCGAGCAGCGGCCCGAGGCGCTCGTCGGCGCGGGCACCGTGCTCGACGCCGCCGCGGCCCGCGCCGCCGTGGAGTCCGGCGCGCGCTTCCTGGTCTCGCCCAACCTGCATCCCGAGGTGATCCGCGCCGGCCACCGCTACGGTGTGCCGGTCTTCCCCGGCGTGGCCACCCCGACCGAGATCGTCCGTGCTCTGGAGGAAGGCGCGGACGCGGTGAAGATCTTCCCGGCGTCCGCGGTGTCGCCGTCCTGGCTGCGCGACGTACGGGCCGCGCTGCCCCAGGTTCCCGCCATCCCCACGGGCGGCGTCACCCTCGACAACGCGCCGGAGTGGATCGCGGCCGGCGCCGTGGCCTGCGGCATGGGCTCCGCGCTCACCTCCGGCGGCGCCGAAGCCGCCGGCCGGCGCGTCACCGCCCTGCTGGCCAGGCTCGCCCAGGCGGGGGTCAGGAATCCAGGTTGACCCTGGCTCCCGCGCTCAGCCCGGAGTCGTGCACCTCCAGGCCCGTGGGCTGCAGGTTCTTCGGCAACTCGAACACCAGCGTGCCAGTGAACGCGCCGCCTGCCTCGATGCGGATCGGCGTGATCTCCTTGCCGCTCTTGTCGAGCAGCTTGGTGCCGCCGTGCGGCATGTCGTCCTCGTCGATCAGCTTCTGCTGGCCCGGGTAGAGCACCCTGGCCTCGTGGCCGATGTTGTTGACCTTCACCCCGATCTGGCAGGTGCGCGTCGTCGCGGCCTTGGCGGGCTTGGGGCACTTCGTGCTCGTCACCGCGAACCTCAGCTTGCCATCCTCCACCGGGCCGTCCGCGCCGGCCGGAGTTTCGCGGAATAACCAGGCCAGCGCGGCCAACAGCAGCACCAGCAGCACGGCCGCGATGACCAGGGCGGTGAGGCAGCCCGCGAACACGCCCCGCTTCGGGCGGGCGGGCCGGTAGCCGGGCAAGGGCCCCTGGCCCGTCGTGGCGTGGTGGGGGAGCGGCCCTCGCCCGCCCGGCCGCGGCATGCTCCGTTCGGGATGCCGGGCCTGCCCACCCCGCCCGTGCGTCTGCGGTCCCCGCCCGGTTCCGGGGAGTGGCCCGGTGCGCTCGGCGTGTGGCGGCTGGGGCGCTGCGCCTGGTACGGGTCCGGTCCGGTCGGCGTGTGGCGGTTGGGGCATTGCGCCCGGTACGGGTCCGGTCCGGTCGGCGTGTGGCGGTTGGGGCATTGCGCCCGGTACGGGCCCGGTGCGCTCGGCGTGTGGCGGCTGGGGTCCTACGCCTGGTACGGGTCCGGTCCGCTCGGCGTGTGGCGGCTGCGGTCCCCGGCTGGTGCCAGGCGTCGGCCCCGTGCGCTCGGCCGGTGACGGTTGCGGCCCGCGGGAGGTCACCGGCGTGGGACCGGTGCGCTCGGCCGGAGGCCCCAGAGGGCTGCGTGCCTCTGCGTGCGACGACCCCTGAGGGTTGCGCGCCTCAGGATGCGGTGCGGCCTGCAGGGCGCGGCTGTCGTGATGCGGTGGCGCCTGCCCGGTACGGGCGTCCGGGTGAGGCAGCGGCTGCGGGCCACGACCGGCGCCGTCTGGGCGCGGGCCGGCCGAGTCGGGGTGGGGCGTGCGGGCGTCCGGGCGCGGGCCGGCAGCGTCGGGGCGTGGCGCGCGGGCGTCCAGGTGCGGGCCGGCAGCGTCGGGGCGTGGCGCGCGAGCGTCCGGGTGCGGTGCGAACTCCGACGGGTTCCACGCGTTCGTCAGATGCTTGGTCGCGGCCAGCTGCGCCGCCGGCTCGTCGGCCGCCTCCACCAGCTCCAGCAGCAGCTGCCTCGCCGTAGGCCGGCGCGCCGGGTCAGGGTGGATGGCCGCCGCCACCAACCGGTCCAGCGGCGTGGGCAACCCCCGCAGATCGGGCGGTGCCGTACGGGCCCGGGCCGCCATCACGTAGGCGTCCCCCTCGCCGAACGGGTGCCCGCCCAGCCCCGCGTACGCGATCAGCGACCCCCACGCGAACACGTCTCCCGCCGGGCTGGTCCGCCCCTCGAAGACCTGCTCGGGAGCGATCCATCCGGGTGTGCCCATGACCATGCCGGCGTTCGTGTGCCGGGAGTCGACATGCGTCGACCGGGCCAGCCCGAAGTCGATCACCCGCGGCCCGGCCAGCGTCAGCATGACGTTGGCCGGTTTGAGATCGCGGTGCACCAGCCCCGCCGCGTGGATCGCGGTCAGCGCGGCCGCCACGCCGACGGCGGCCGCGTGCAGCACGGACGGCGACAGCGCCCCGTGCTCGATCAGGTGATCTTCCAGCGAGATGCCGTCGATGTATTCGGTGACGAGGTAGAGCACGCCCCGGTCCTCGCCGTGGTCGAGCACCCGCGCCGTGCAGAACGAGGCCACCTTGCGCGCGTTGGACACCTCTTCGTGGAAACGCGCACGGTAGACCGGGTCGGCGGTGAAGTCCCTGCGGATCGCCTTGAGCGCCACCCGCGGCCCATCGGCGGACTTGGCGAGGTAGACCACCCCCATGCCGCCGGAGCCGAGACGGCTGACCAGCTCATAGGGGCCGATCGCCGGCGGGTCTTCCGGCTCCAGCGGAGTGCCTGCGGAGCGCCCCAATGTCGCCGTCCTCTCGCCGTCGTCATCGCGTCTCAACGCGAACCGTTCCTCCCCCCGGCCCCTAACCCCGAACCGTCCGCCGCCCGGCATCCCGTTTGTACCCCAGACTCTAACGGAGGACGGGCCTCTACGTCGGCCACTGGCCTTGACCAGGCACCCCTCAGGGCTGAGCGGGTCCGCGGCGGGCCGGGCGCATCCTCACCCGCAGCCGCGAGACGTTGAGCGTGTACGGGAGCGGCCGGTGCGGCGAGAGCAGCCGCCCGACCGGCTTGGGGCGGGCGGCCCGCAGCAGGCCGCCCAGGAAGGCCGTGCCGACCGCGAGCGTCAGGTGCACGCCGTCGCAGCCCGGCCGGGCCCACCATTCGCCCGCCGCGGTGCCGTCGAGCCAGATCTCGGGCGCGAACGTGTTCGCGTACGGCAGGCGCGCGCTGCGCTGGTGCGCGGCGAGCGGCACCAGCACGGTGGTGCCCGCGGGCACGGTGGTGCCGCACCACTCGGTGCTCACGGTGGTGACCCGGGACAGCGCGGGGACCGGCGGCCACAGCCGCAGTGCCTCGCGCAGGCAGGCCCGCAGATGCTGGGAGTCCGCGCGGGCCGCCTTGCGATGACTCGGGTGGATGGCGAGCAACGCCAGCGTCTGCATGAGGCCCGTCGCGGCGACGCCGAGCCCCATCAGCCAGAACGCGGCCTGCATGAGCCGGCGCGACTCCGCCTCGCCGGAGGTCTCGGCGATCAGGCCGGCCACGCTGCCCGGCTCGGCTCGGCGCAGGTGGTCGAGGATCCGCGCGTCGTAGCGGCCGGAGAGGATCTCCTGGCGGCGCCCCGCCTGGTGCCTGCCCAGCCGCGCCAGCAGGGTGGTGAGCTCCTCGTCGCCGGCCGCGCCGTCGCCGTACACGCAGCGCCTGGCCACGCGCTGCCAGCGGGCGTCGAGCCGCTCGTAGCCCACCACGCCGTCGGCCAGCTCCGCGGCCTCCTCGCGGGCGATCTCGATGAACGCCGGGCGCAGGACGTCCGTCGGCAGGCTCAACCTGCGCTCGTCACGGGCCGGCGCGTAGGCGCCCCGCTCGTCCTCCAGCACGCGCAGCGCGTCGCGTCGGGACAACACCAGCAGCGCCGGGCCCCTCCGGCCGCGGACCAGCACGGGGCGGCCGCCGTACCGGGATTCGAGGTCGGCCAGCAGGGGCCTGCCGCGCAGCAGGTCGCGCCCGGCTGCCACGTGTGGCGCGCCCGGGGGCACGAGGGCGGCCGCGAGGCGCAGGCTCTCCAGCGCGGTCGCCCTGGGCAGCCCCCTAGGCACCCGCGACCCGCCGCTCGACCTGCGCCTGGGCGCCCGGGATGCGGCGGGCCGGTGACGCCTCCTGGATGGCCGTGGCGGGAAGGACATTCATGCCCCTGATGTGATCGCTGCGGCGGGGCGCCCGCAATCACGGGTTTCGGTCACTGGAACGCTTGCGGTCGCGGAGCGATGGAGCGTTCCAGTGATCGGAACGTCTACACGCCGAGAAGCGCGGCGGAGATGGCCTGGGCGGCCCCGCGCACGGCGATGCCCAGCTTGCCGAGCGGCACCGCGTGGGCGCGCGCGGCCACCCCCAGGGACATGCAGATGCGGCCGCCAGGACCGAACACCGGGGCCGCCACGCAGACCACGCCCTCCACGAACTCTTCCTGCGCGTACGCCAGGCCGTGCCGGCGCACCTGGGCCAACTCGCGTTCCAGCCCCGGCAGGCTGATGATCGTCCGGCGCGTCATGCGCTCGAACGAGCCGCGCGCCAGCACCTCCTCACGCAGCCTCGGGTCGAACGCGAGCAACGCCTTGCCGGTCGCCGTGCAGTGCAGCGGCGCCCGGTCCAGGCCGTCGGAGGGGGAGCAGACCCGGTTGTGGCCGTAGAGCCGTTCGACGTAACGGGCCTCCAGGCCGGAGGGCACGGCCAGGTTCACCGTCTGCCGGGTGGTCTCGTACAGGTATTGCAGGTACGGCAGCACGACCCGGCGGGTGCCGGGCACCCGGGCGCGGGCGAGGCCCGCCATCGTCTCCAGCAACGCGCCGGGCAGGTAGCCGTTTCCCACCCGGGTGGCCAGCTCGCGCGAGCACAGCACGCCCAGGATCCGGTGCGCGGTCGACTTGGGCAGGCCCGTGCTGCGGCACAGCTGCGCCAGGCTGACCGGTCTCGAGGCCGCGCTCAGTGCGAGGAGGATGTCGATCCCCCTCTCGAGGCTCCCCGGCTGCGACACCGGGCGATCGTCGATGAGCTGCGGTGGTTGGCTGGCCGTTTGCGTGAGCATCAATGTCCCTTCGCTCTCCGGGAGCAGGAGGGGGTCCCCGAGGCTGTGGCTTTTCCCTCTCTTGCCCTACCCGGCCGCCGCGCTTCCGAATACCCCTGATCAACGCGTGCTGATCAACTCCGCATACACCGACACCGCCACCTCACCAGGCGTTCTGGCCCCTATGTCCAGACCCGCCGGAACGTGCACCCGCTCACCTCCCTCCACACCCGCCAGCACCGCCGCGCCGCGCCTGCGGCTGGCGATCAGCGCCACGTACGGCACGTCCTTGGCCAGCGCGGCACGCAGCACCGGCTCCTCGCCCACGCCGTGCGAGGCGACGAGCACGGCCGCGGTGTCGTCGGCGATCGCCGCACCCGCGTCCGTCTCCACCTGGTAGCCCATCGCCCTGCCCACGGCGGCGAAGGCCCGGGCGATGGGGCTGTCGCCGTACACGTGGACCAGGACGGGCGGGAGCACCGCCTCGAGGAAGATCTCCAGTGTGCCGCCGGACAGGCAGGGCTGACCCACCGCCACCAGGCCCTCCTCCTCGTGCGGCTCGCCGGCTTCCGGGGTGATCCGCAGCAGCGTGGTCTGTCCCGGCGGCCGGCGGAGCTCGAGCAGCCGCAGGCCCTGCGCCCGCACCGTGTCAGCGGCGCAGACGCCGCCGACGAACCCCTCGATCGTGCCGTCGGGCAGCACCAGCGCGCGGTCGCCCGCCTTCGCGCTGGTCGGCCGCTGCGCGCGCACGACGGTGGCCAGGACGTACGGCTCCCGCCCCGACCGCAGCTCCGCCACCCTGGCCTGGACGTCCAGGGCGGCCGGCGCCCGCTTGCGGGGCGCCGGCATACCGAGGAAATCACTCATGGGATGGCCAGGTCCGTGCGGAACGGGTCGCCGTTGATGACGCGCCACACATTCGCCGGAGTGAGCGGCATGTCCGCGTGCCGCACCCCGTACGGCCCCAGCGCGTCCACCACGGCGTTGACCACGGCCGCGGGGGAGCCCACCGTGGCCGACTCGCCCACGCCCTTGGCCCCGATCGGGTGCGTCGGCGACGGCGTCACGGTCTCGCCCAGCTCCCACGACGGGCACTCCATCGAGGTCGGCAGCAGGTAGTCCATGAACGACGCCCCCAGGTGGTTGCCGTCCTCGTCGAACGCCATCACCTGCATGAGCGCCATCCCGACCCCGTCGGCCAGCCCGCCGTGGATCTGCCCCTCGACGATCATGGGGTTGATCCGCACCCCGCAATCGTCCACCGCCACGAACCTGCGCACCTTCACCTGCCCCGTCCCGGGATCGAGGTCCACGACGCAGATGTACGCCCCGAACGGATACGTCAGGTTCGGCGGGTTGTAGACGGTCACCGCGTCCAGATGGCCCTCCACCCCCTCGGGCAGCTCCAGGTTCGAGTGCGCGGCCAGCGCGATCTCGGCCATCGACTTGCCGGCGGACGGGTCGCCGACGATCGACCACTTGCCGTCGGCCCACTCCAGGTCGTCCGGCGCGGCCTCCAGCATGGCCGCCGCCACGATCTTGGCCCGGTCGCGCACCTTCCTGGCTACGATCGCGGTGGCCGCGCCGGAGACCGGGGTGGAGCGGGATCCGTACGTGCCGAGGCCGAACGGCGTCTGGTCGGTGTCGCCGTGCACGACCTCCACATCGTCGGCCGGGATGCCCAGCTCCTGCCCGACGATCTGCGCGAACGTCGTCTCATGGCCCTGGCCCTGCGACTGGCACGACACCCGCAGCACGGCCTTGCCCGTCGGGTGCACGCGCAGCTCGGCCCCGTCGGCCATGCCGAGGCCCAGGATGTCCATGTGCTTGCGCGGGCCCGCGCCCACGGCCTCGGTGAAGAAGCTGACGCCGATGCCCATCACCTCGCCCCTGGCCCGCTTGTCGGCCTGCTCGGCGCGGAGCTTGTCGTAGCCGATCATGTCCATGGCCAGGCGCAGCGCCTTGGGGTAGTCGCCGGAGTCGTACTCCCAGCCGGTGGGGGAGTGGTACGGGAACTGCTCGGGTTTGAGCAGGTTGCGCATCCGCAGGTCGGCCGGGTCCATGCTCAACTGGTCGGCCAGGACGTCGACCATGCGCTCGACCAGGTAGACCGCCTCGGTGACGCGGAAGGAGCAGGCGTAGGCCACGCCGCCGGGGGCCTTGTTGGTGTAGACGCCGGTGACCTCGCAGTGGGCGGCCTCGATGTCGTACGAGCCGGAGAAGACGTGGAAGAACCCGGCGGGGAACTTGGTCGGCTGCGCGGTGCCGTTGAACGCGCCATGGTCGGCCAGCACCTTCACCCGGATCGCCTGGATCCTGCCGTCGCGGGTCGCGGCGATCTCGCCGTGCATGTGGTAGTCGCGGGCGAAGGCGGTGCTCATGAGGTTCTCGGAGCGGTCCTCCATCCACTTGACCGGGCGGCCGGTGACGATGGAGCCGACGATCGCACAGACATACCCGGGATAGATCCCGACTTTTCCTCCGAAGCCGCCGCCGATGTCCGGCGAGATCACCCGGATCTTGTGCTCCGGCAGCCCGGCCACCATCGCGTACAACGTGCGGTGCGCGTGCGGCGCCTGCGTCGGGCACCAGACGGTGAGCTTGCCGGTGACCTTGTCGAAGTCGGTGACCGCGCCGCAGGTCTCCAGCGGCGCGGGGTGCACGCGCGGGTAGAGCATGTCCTGCGCGACTTTCACCTCGGCCTGCTCGAAGAGCGCGTCGGTGCGGGCCCGGTCGCCGGCCTCCCAGTCGAAGATGTGGTTGTCCGTCCGGCCCTCGAGGTCGTCCCTGATCACCGGGGCGTCCTGGTCGAGGGCCTTCCTGGCGTCGATGACCGCGTCGAGGGGGTCGTACTCGACGTCGATCAGCTCCAGCGCGTCGCGGGCCGCGTAGGCGTCCTCGGCCACCACGAACGCGACCTCCTGCCCCTGGAAGCGCACCTTGTCCGTGGCCAGCACCGCCTGCGTGTCCTGCGACAGCGTGGGCATCCAGGCCAGGCCGAGCCCGGCGAGGGTCTGGCCCGTGATGACGGCCTTGACCTTCGGATGCGCCTCGGCGGCGCTGGTGTCGATGGAGACGATCTTCGCGTGGGCGTGCGGGCTGCGCAGCACGGCGCCGTACAGCATGCCAGGGAGCCGTACGTCGTCGGTGTAGTTGCCGCGCCCCCGGATGAAGCGGGCGTCCTCTTTGCGGTGCATGGGTCCGTAGCTCACTGCTGCTTCGCCTCCGTCGCGGACTCGGCGACATTCAGACTCGCTTCAGCCGCCCACCTGATCGAACGGACGATGTTCTCGTAGCCGGTGCACCGGCACAGCTGTCCCGAGATGGCCTCGCGGATCTGGCCCTCGTCGGGGTCGGGCACGCGGTCGAGGAGGGCGCGCGCGGTCAGCAGCATGCCCGGTGTGCAGAACCCGCACTGCAGCCCGTGGCACTCCACGAACCCCTTCTGCACCGCGTCCAGCTCGCCGTCCCGCTCCAGCCCCTCCACCGTGGTCACCTCGTGGCCGTCGGCCATGACCGCCAGCACCGTGCACGACTTGACCGGCACGCCGTCCAGCTGGACCGTGCAGACACCGCAGTTGGAGGTGTCGCAACCCCAGTGGGTGCCGGTCAGGCTCAGCTCGTCGCGCAGGAAGTGCACGAGCAGCAGCCTCGGCTCGACCTCTCTCGTGTGCGGCTGCCCATTCACCGTCACCGTGATCCGCATCTCAGATCCTCTTTTCTGTCGCGGACCCGGCGACATTCGGATCTGTCGCGGACCCGGCGACATTCAGCTGCGCCCTGGCCAGTGCCCGCTTGGTCAGCTCGGCGGCCAGGTGGCGCTTGTAGTCGGCGGGGCCGCGCTGGTCGGCGTGCGGCTCGCAGTGCTCGGCCGCGATCCTGGCCGCCTGGGCGAATGCCTCCTCGCCCGGCGCCTCGCCCTGGAGGAAGGCTTCGGCCTCAGGGGCGCAGAAGTGCTCGGCGCCGACCGCGGTCAGCCCGATGCCCGCCTGCGCGATCATGCCGTCCCGCACGGTGATCACCGCTCCGGCCGCCGCCACCGGCCAGTCGCCGACGCGCCGCTCGACCTTCGCGTACGCGCTGCCGGTGCCGGGTGTGACCGGCACGCGCAGCTGGATCAGCAGCTCGCCGTCCCCGACGGCGGTCTCGTACGGGCCGCGGTGGAACGCGCGGATCGGCACCGTACGCGTGCCGCCCGGCCCCTGGATGACCGCTGACGCCCTTAAGGCCGAGAAGACGGCCGACAAATCCTCAGAAGGATCGCCCTGGCACAATGAGCCCCCTACGGTCCCCCGATTTCTTACTATCGGGTCGGCAATAACTTGCTCAGCGTCCCGAAATATCGGGAAAAGGTCGGTTGCGATTGTGCTGTCGAGCAGCTCTGCGTGCCGTACCAGTGCGCCGATAGCCAGCTCGTCGCCCTCCACGGCGATTCGCCCCAGCTCGGCCAGGCCGTTGATGTCGATCAGCGCCTCGGGCTGGGCCAGGCGGAGCTTCATCATCGGGATGAGGCTGTGCCCGCCGGCCACGATCCTGGCCTCGGGACCGTACCGCGCCAGGAGCTCGATCGCGTGCGGCACGCTGTCGGCTCTCTCGTATTCGAACTTTGCCGGAACCTGCATGAGAGCACAGTGCTGTTACCGATTTGTCGCGACAATCCACAAATAAGGGATTCCTTAATGCGCTTCGGCCAACTATGAAGGGGTGCGTGACACTTAGCCAGCTCGGTGCTTTTGTTTTCGTCGCCCGGCTGGGATCCGTCAAGGCGGCGGCCCGAGCGCTGGGCGTGAGCGAGCCGGCGGTCTCCCAGTCGCTGGCCCAGCTGCGCAAGCACCTCGGGGACCCGCTGCTGATCCGGTCAGGCGACCGGATGGTGCTGACCGAGGGCGGGCGGCGGCTGCTGGGAATCGCCGCCCAGATCGTCGCACTGGGCGCGGAGGCGGTCGCGGCGGTCCAGCCCGGCCGTCCCGCCGGGCTGCACGTGGTCATGGACGCCGGGCTGGCCGAATATGTCGCCGGTCCGCTGATCTGCCTGTTCACGCAGCGCAAGTCGGTGGACGCCTCCACCGGCGTGGCGGGCACGGCCGAAGTGCCGCTGCTGCTGTCCAGCCGCCTGGCCGACGTCGCGCTCGGCGCCCAGGTGAGCGGGGCGGGGCTGGTGAGCCGGCCCGTCCTGCGCTGCAGGCTCATCGTCGTCGGCGCGCCGCGTGGGCGCAGGGACCACTGGCTCGTCGGCCCGTCGGGCGCCGACCCGGCCAGCGACACCGGCCGGCTCCTGCGGGCGCTGCGGGTGCCGGAGTCGCAGGTACGGGTCTTCGCGAACCAGACGGCGGCCTGGAAGGCGGCCGCCGAGGGCGCCGGGGTCGCGCCCGCCACCGCGCACCTGGTGTCCTCACAGGTGCGCCGGGGTGAGCTGGTCTCCATCGACACCCCGGCCACCCCGTTCGCGGCCTACTGGTACGCGACGACGCTGGAACCCGCCAACCGGTCCCTGGCGGCGGGCACGTTCCTGGACTTCCTCACGACCCCGGCGGCCACCCAGGTGATGCGCGCCCCGGAGGACGGCGTTCCCCGCAACCGCTTCCGTCCCCCGATCCACGTCTCCATCTGGAGCTGACGCCGCGGCCCGCCGGCGTTGGGGCAGCGCCGTAACAGGTGGGACTCAGCGCAGGGCGGCGGCCTCCGAGGCGAGCTTCTCCACACGCCCCCAGTCGCCCGCGGCCAGCACGTCCGCCGGGGTCAGCCAGGTGCCGCCGACGCAGCCCACGTTCGGCAGCGCCAGGTAGTCGGGCGCGGTGTTCACCCGGATGCCGCCCGTCGGGCAGAACCGCACGTCCGGCAGGGGGCCCGCCAGCGCCTTCAGATACGGCACGCCGCCCGCGGCCTCCGCGGGGAAGAACTTCAGCTCCTTGATCCCCCGCTCCACCAGCGCCATCACCTCCGACACGGTCGCGGCCCCCGGCAGGTATGCCACCCCGCTCGAGTCCATCGCCTCGACCAGCGACAGGGTCGTGCCCGGCGAGACCAGGAACCTCGCCCCCGCGGACACCGACGCCGCGATGTCGTCGTGGGTGCGGATCGTCCCCGCACCCACCATCGCCTCGGGCACCTCGTCGGCGATCCTGGCGATGGCCTCGCGCGCCACCGGCGTGCGCAACGTCACCTCGATGACCGGCAGCCCTCCGGCGACCAGCGCCCGGGCCATCGGCACGGCGGTCTCGACGTCCTCGATCACAACGACCGGGATCACGGGGGCGAGATCGAGCAAGCTCATGGGTTCTGTCTCCTCATCGGCCCTCACAGGCCGTCTAGTACCGAACACCGGCCGCGCGGGGCCGGTGTCGTTGTCAGCCCACCAGCTCCCTGCGGGCACGCTGGCTCAGCCAGGCGGCCGCGCCCGTCAGCGCCGGTTGGGGCGCGACGATCAGAGCGGTCCCGATCGCCGCCAGATATGCGGCCATGTCGGGATTGGCGGCGAACCGCGTGCGGAAGCTGCTGGTGCTCACGCGTTCCACGATACGTGGCAGCACTCCGCCACCCAGGTACACCCCACCCCGCGCGCCGAGGGTCAGTGCCACGTTGCCCGCGAAGCTGCCCAGCATCCCGCAGAACACCTCGATCGTCTCCGCGCACAGCGAGTCGTCGAGCCTGGCCACGATGTCGGAGGCGGTCAGCTCGGGCGCGCCGACGCCGTTCACCTGGGCCAGCGCCCGGTGCAGCCGGGCCAGGCCGGGACCGGACAGCACGTGCTCGGCCACCACGTGCTGCAGGCCCTGTGCCTGCAGCACGCGGACGATCTCCAGCTCCCGCCGGCCCACCACCGGCACCGTGACGTGACCACCCTCGCCGGGGATCGGCGTCCAGCCGTGCTCGGTCGGCACCAGCCCGCCCACGCCGAGCCCGGTGCCGGGACCCAGCACGGCCTTGACGCCGTGGCCGAGCGCGGGCCCGCCCAGGGACACCAGGTCGTCGCCGTCCAGGTGCGGCAGCGAGACGGCCAGCGCCTCGAAGTCGTTGAGCAGCCGCGCGTACGGCACGTCGAGATCGCGTACGGACCCCGCCCACGCGGAGTTCGTGAGCCGGTAACCGTCGCCGTCGATCGGTCCGGCCACGGCCAGGCAGGCCGCCCCCGGTCGCACCCCGCCCGCGTGTTCCGCGAGGTAGGCGGCCACGGCTTCGGGGAGCGTGGGGTAGTCGGCCCCCGCCAGGACCGCGACGTGCGAGGGCCGCGCGCCCAGCGAGGTGACCAGGCCGAACCTGGCGTTGGTCCCCCCGATGTCGGCGACGAGCCACGGAAGGTCAAAGGCACTCATCACACACCTCCGGCACTCAGGGCGGCGTCAAGATCGCTCGCCATATACCGAAGGATGCCACGGCCGCTCACCTCACCCCAGGAGGGGGTGTGAACCACGGTCACCGGGCGAGTCCGGCGGGGCTGGCGCCCACGGGGGTGCCCGTCTCCAGGTGGGAGGCGCCGGCCTCGGCCGGGAAGCCGAGCCCCGGGCCGTGGTGCGGCGACTCGGCGCCGCTCACCCCGAAGATCCCGGCCCCCTGCTCCGCGTGCCCCGCCATCCGGCGGAACGCCGCGAACAGCTCGCGTCCGGTGCCGACCCACTGCGCGTCGCTCAGCGGCCGTCCCTCGGGCGCCCGCAGGGCCAGCTCCTCGGCCGGCACCAGCAGCTCCAGCGTGCCCGCAGCCGAGTCGAGCCTGATCACGTCGCCGTCGCGGACCAGCGCGATCGGCCCGCCGTCGGCCGCTTCGGGCGACAGGTGGATGGCCGCAGGCACCTTGCCTGAGGCGCCGGACATCCGCCCGTCGGTGACGATGGCCACCCGCTGACCCCGGTCGAGCAGCACCGCCAGCGGCGGCGTGAGCTTGTGCAGCTCGGGCATGCCGTTCGCGCTCGGCCCCTGGTAGCGGATGACCGCCACGAAGTCCTGCCCGTCCAGCTCGCCCATCTCGAACGCCTTCAGCAGGTCCAGCTGGTCGTCGAAGACCTTCGCGGGGGCCTCGATCACCAGGTGCTCGGGCTTGACCGCCGACACCTTGCTGACCGCGCAACCCAGATTGCCCTCGACCATGTGGATCCCGCCGTCGGCCGAGAACGGCTTCGCCACCGGCCGCAGCACGTCCAGGTCCTTGCTGCCGCCGGTCACCGGCGCCCACACCACCTCGCCGTCCACCAGCGACGGCGCCTCGCGGTAGCGGTCGAGGCCCGGGCCGGCCACGGTCATGACGTCGCCGTGCAGCAGCCCCTCGTCGAGCAGGTCGCCGATGAGCACCTGCATGCCACCGGCGTCGCGGAAGTGGTTCACGTCCGCCTGGCCGTTCGGGTAGATCTTGGTCAGTGACGGCACGACCCCCGACAGGCGGGCGAAGTCATCCCAGGTCAGCACGATGCCCGCGGCCGCCGCCATGGCGACCAGGTGCAGCGTGTGGTTCGTGGAGCCGCCGGTGGCCAGCAGCGCGACGCAGGCGTTCACGATCGCCTTCTCGTCCACGAGCTCGCCGATCGGCGTGTACTCCGCCCCGTGCGCGGTGATCTCCACCGCGCGGCGACCGGCGGCCTCGGTGAGCGCGTGGCGCAGCTCGGTGTGCGGGTTGACGAACGTCGAGCCGGGCAGGTGCAGGCCCATGACCTCCATGAGCGCCTGGTTGGAGTTCGCGGTGCCGTAGAAGGTGCAGGTGCCGGGGGAGTGGTACGACTCGGCCTCGGCGTCGAGCAGTTCCTCCCGCCCGACCTTGCCCTCCGCGAACAGCTGGCGGGTGCGGGCCTTGACCTTGTTCGGCAGCCCGGAGGCCATCGGCCCGGCGGGCACGAAGATCGCGGGCAGGTGCCCGAAGTGCAGCGCCCCGATGAACAGCCCCGGCACGATCTTGTCGCACACGCCCAGCAGCAGCGACGCGTCGAACATGTCGTGCGACAGCGCGATGGCGGTGGCCATGGCGATCACGTCACGGCTGTAGAGCGACAGCTCCATGCCGGCCCGCCCCTGGGTGATGCCGTCGCACATCGCCGGCACGCCGCCCGCCACCTGTGCCACGCCTCCGGCCCGGCGCACGGCGGCCTTCAGCTCCGGCGGGTACGTCTCGTACGGTGCGTGCGCGGAGAGCATGTCGTTGTAGCTCGTCACGATCGCCACGCCCGGCTTGGCCGAAGCGCGCAGAGCCGGCTTGTCCTCGGCATTCGCCGAGGCGAAGCCGTGCGCCAGGTTCGCGCAGCCGAGGTGGGCGCGGGCCGGGCCCTTGGCCTTGGCGGCCTCGCCCTCGCGCCGGATCCGCGCCAGGTAGACGGCGCGGCTGGCAGCGCTTCGCTCGATGATCCGGTCGGTAACGTCCTGAATGACCGTGTTCACATGTCCTCCTCGTGCCACGCGCGACCGCTGCGGCCTAGCAGATCGTGGGCTCCGGCGGGGCCGGTGGTTCCGGCCGGGTAGGGCTCAGGCAGGGCGGGGTCGGACTTCCAGGCGTCCAGGATCGGGTCGATCCACCGCCAGGCCGCCTCCACCTCGTCGCGGCGCATGAACAACGTCGGGTTACCGGCCAGCACGTCGCTCAGCAGCCGCTCGTACGCCTCGGGCACCCGCGTCGTGAACGTCTTGCCGAACGACAGCGACAGCGGCACCGGCTTCAGCGTCACCTCGCCCGCGCCCGGCTCCTTGGCCATGATGTGCAGCTCGATGCCCTCCTCCGGCTGCAGCCGCAGGACCAGGCGGTTCGGCGTGCCGCCGGGGAAGATGGAGTGCGGCACGTCCTTGAACTGCACCACGATCTCCGAGCGCCGGTACGGCATGCGCTTGCCGGTCCGCAGGTAGAACGGCACCCCGGCCCATCGCCAGTTCTTGATCTCGGCCCGGATCGCGGTGAACGTCTCCACCCGCGCGGAGGCCTCGGTCGGCGGCGTCGAGCCGGGCTCGTCGAGGTAGCCCGGCATGTCGCCGGCGCCGACGTATTGGCCGCGCACGGTGAAGCGGTCCACCTCGGTGCCCGCGATCGGGCGCAGCGCCTGCAGGACCTTGACTTTCTCGTCGCGGATGGCCTCGCGGTCGTTGCGGGCCGGCGGCTCCATCGCGGTCAGCGTGAGGAGCTGCAGCAGGTGGTTCTGCACCATGTCGCGCAGCGCGCCCGCGTGGTCGTAGTAGCCGCGCCGGCCCGGCGTGCCGACGGTCTCGGCGGCGGTGATCTGGACGTGGTCGATCCAGAGCGAGTTCCAGATCGGCTCGAGGAAGGCGTTGGCGAAGCGCAGGACCAGCAGGTTCTGGACGGTCTCCTTGCCCAGGTAGTGGTCGATGCGGAAGATCTGGCGCTCCTCGAAGATCGCGCCGACCTCGTCGTTGATCGCCTGCGCGCTCGGCAGGTCGTGGCCCAGGGGTTTCTCCAGCACCACGCGCGAGCGCGGCGTCACCAGCCCGGCCTCGGCCAGCTCCCGGCAGAAGGGGCCGAACGTGCGGGGCGGGCTGGCCAGGTAGAACACCCGGTCACGCGACGCGAAACCGGCCAGCATGCCGGACAACGCGTCCCAGCCGGACGTGTCAGCCCTTCCGACGTCGACCGACACGTGGTGCAGGCGGGCCAGGAAACGCTCCCACACGGCCGGGTCGTCGACCGGGACCTGAGCGCGTACCTCGGCGTCCACCTTGCCACGGAAGTCGGCGTCGGTCAGACCGCCCCTGGACATCGCGATCACGCGGGTCTCCGGAGAGAGCCGTCCCTCCCTGTCGCTGTGATACAGCGCCGGGAGCAGTTTGCGCATGGACAGGTCGCCGGTCCCGCCGAAGACGACGAGGTCGGCGGTGTGGGCGGGGGTGGCTGTCGGGTGGGTGGACACGGTGTGGGGCTCCGATGATCTACCAAAGCAGGGACAGAACGGACACTAACGAGAGTTTGGGTGGTAGACAAGCGGAGTTTTGGCATTTGAGATAAAAAAGTTCTGACTTTTCATTACCTAACCCCGTGTGGTTCACTTAGCCGATGCCACGACGTACCGCCGCGACCCTCGCCACCAGCGGCGAGATGCTTCGCCTCATCCGCTCAGGCGAGGCCGTGACGCGGGCCGACCTCGGCCGGGTGACCGGCCTGTCGCGCCCCGCGGTGCAGCTGCGCGTCGGTGAGCTGCTGGAACGCGGTCTCGTCGTGGAGCGCACCGACGCCCCGTCCACGGGCGGGCGGCCGCCGGTCCGGCTCGAGTTCAACGCCGCGGGCGGCGTGGTGCTGGTGGCGGCGCTCGGCGCCAGCCGCACCCGGGTCGCGATCTGCGACCTCGCCGGGCAGGAGCTGGCCGGGCGCGAGTTCGCGATGGACGTGGAGCAGGGTCCCGACGTCGTGCTGCCGGTGCTCATGGACACCTGGGACGAGCTGCTCGGCGACCGGCCGCGCTCGATGATCAGGGGCGTCGGGATGGGCGTGCCGGCCACCGTCGAGTTCGCGCAGGGCCGTACGGAGAGCGCCCGCGTGATGGCCTCCTGGACCGGCGTGGTGATCCCGCCGATCGTCGCCGAGCGCTTCCCCGTCCCCGTGCTCGTGGACAACGACGTGAACGTGCTGGCCATCGGCGAGCACCGCGGCGCCTACCCCGATCTGGACGACCTGATGTTCGTGAAGGTCTCCACCCGCATCGGCGCGGGCGTGATCGCCGGCGGCGGCATCCTGCGCGGCGCGCTGGGCGCGGCGGGCGAGATCGGCCACATCCCCGTGCTGGACGGCGGCGGCGTGTTGTGCCGCTGCGGCAACACCGACTGCGTCGACTCCGTGGCCAGCGGCACCGCCCTGCTGCGCGACCTGCGCGCGGCCGGCAAGGACGTCAAGACGATCGCGGACGTGACGGCGTTAGTGCGAGCCGGTGACGCCCAGACGATGGCCATGGTCCGCACCGCCGGGCGCAGGATCGGCGAGGTGCTGGCCGGGGCGGTCAACATCCTCAACCCGTCGGTGGTGGTGCTGGGCGGCGATGTGGCGGAGGCGTTCGGGCCGCTGGTGTCGAGCATCCGCGAGGTCGTCTATCGCCGCTCCACGGCCTTGGCCACCCGGCGGCTGCGCATCGAGCCGAGCAGGCTCGGCGCGGCGGCGGGCATCAGCGGGTGCGCGGTCATGGTGCTCGATCACGTGTTGTCGCCCGAGGCGGTCGACGAGACCATGACGGTCTCGGCCCTGCGCCGGGTCTCCAGCTAAAGGTCCCACCGGGGCTCGGCGCTCTCCCGTACGAGCCCGTCCGCGCCGAAGATCAGGTAGCGGTCGAGGTCGCGAGGGACATGTCGTTCTGTATGTACATCAATATTCGAAGTTCAGTGCGGTGACACAAACGAACGGTATGATCACAGTGTGGAGTTGGCGAAGCAGGCGAGAGCGCATGTGGCGCGGCTTGACCTCAGTGCGGTCCAGGCGGCCCAGCTGGAGGGTCAGGCGCACACCGCGCGTGCCTTGTGGAACCTGTTGCATGAGTTCTTCACCTTTCGTCAGGGCAGGTTCGCCATGCTCAAGGACTGCGACGCCGCGATCCGGCAGGCCCGCCACGAGATCGACTGGATGGGTCAGTTGCCCGCTCAGGCGGCTCAGGCGGTGCTGAAGTCCTATCGGCAGGCGTGGGCGAACTTCTTCAATCCCGATCATCCGGCGGGCCGTCCGACGTTCAAGGCTCGGTTTCGCTCTCGGCTGGCCGTGGACGTGCCTCAGGCCCGTGACTTGCAGATCACGCGGCTCAACCGGCGGTGGGGCGCGGTCAATCTGCCGAAGGTGGGCCGGGTGCGGTTTCGGTGGACCAAGGACCTGCCCGGTGTGACCAAGGGCGGTCCGGCCGGGCGGATCACCGGAGCCCGGCTGGTTAAGGACGCGTACGGGTGGACGATCGTGTTCCGGGTCGAGTGCGAGGTGCCCGCCCCTGCCCAGCACTCTGGCCCGAGCGTCGGCATCGACCGGGGAGTCACCGTCGCGCTGGCCTTGTCGGACGGGACGATGCGCGAGCACGGTCCCTGGCTGTCCGGTGGCGAGCGTGAGCGCCTGCGCCTTCTGGAGAAGAAAGCGGCTCGCCAGCGGCGTGCCCGTACCCCGGGCGAGCCGACCTCCCGTCGGCTGGCCCGCACCAACGCCCAGATCGCCAAGGCGCGCGCGACAGCCAAGCGCCGCGCTTTGGACTGGCAGCACCAGACCACCACCGAACTCGCCACCGGCTTCGGCGTGATCGTGGTGGAGGACCTGAAAATCATGAACATGGTCCGTTCCGCCAAGGGCACCGTGGAGCAGCCTGGTACGAACGTGGCGCAGAAGGCGGGCCTGAACAGGGCGATCGCCGGGGAAGCGTGGGGCCGTACCGTCACCCTGTTGGAGTACAAGACCGCCGACCGGGGCGGGCAGGTGGTCAAGGTTCCCGCGCCTGGCACCTCCCAGACCTGCCACGAGTGCGGATACCGCGACCCCGGCAACCGTGCCGGAACTGTGTTCGCGTGTAAGAACCCGGCCTGCGGCTGGGTCGGCCACGCCGACACCAACGGTGCGATCAATATCGCCAACGCCGCAGGAACTGCGGTGCCAGGACGTGGAGACCTCGCCGTTGGGCGGTCCGTGAAGCGTCAACCCCCGCGCGCCGCTTGACCACGACGCGACGGGAGAATCTCCGACCCTCAGCATCAGGTCGGGGAGGAGTTCAAAGTCTGTCCAACTACGTCACGTCATGGGCTCGGTCGTCATGCAGGTCACCTGGCAGGACCGAGACGCCGAGGACACCGGCGCGTTCCTGCGCGAACGCGAAGACCGCTACCCGGCGCTCGCCGAGCATGGGCTCGACCTCGACTGGGACGCCACGTTCGACGAGGGCCTGGGCTACCTGCTTGCCGGCATGGAACAGGCGGGAAAAAGGGACACCGGCCGGCTCCATTGAGCCGGCCGGTGTCCAGGTGCTCGCGGTGCTCAGTGCGCGAAGTCCGCGCCCTCCCTGGCCTGCTTGGGCAGCAGCAGCCCGACCGCGAAGGTGGCGGCGATCATCGCGGCCGCGACGCCCAGCGTGGCCTGCACACTGCCCGTGCCGAAGTACACCGTCCCCAGCAGCGCCAGCCCCAGCGCCCCGCCGACCTGCTGCAGCGCGGTCAGGGTGCCGGACGCCGACCCGGTCTCGCCGGGCTCGACCGCGGCCATGACGATGCCGAAGTACGGCGTCATGATGAGCCCGCTGCCCAGGCCGGTCACCGCGAGCATGGGCGCCAGCTGCCACGGGGAGACGCCGGGCGCGGCGACGGCGATCAGGCCGGCCACGCCGAGCGCCATGACCACCGCGCCGCCCAGCAGGACCCGGCGCCCGTGCCGCTGGAGGGCCTGCGCCACGCCCATGCCCGCGATCATGCCGAGCGAGGAGGGAACGCCGGTCAGCGCCGCCTTGAGCGGGGAGTATCCCAGGCCGAGCTGCGTGTAGAGCCCGATCACCAGGAAGACCCCGGCGAATGCGGCGAAGTAGATGGTCCCGGTCGCCATGCCGGACACGAACGCGCGCTTGCGGAACAGGCTCGGCGCCACCAGCGGGTCACCGCCGCGCGCGGCCCTGCGCCGCTCGTACCAGGCGAAGAGCCCGAACACCGCGCCCGAGGCCGTCATCATGGCGAACGACCACGCCGGCCACCCCTGCTCGCCACCCTGCACCAGCGGGAACACGATCAGCACGGTCCCCGCCGAGGCCAGCAGCGCCCCCGGAAGGTCCAGCCGGACACCCCCGGCGGGCCGCGAGCCGGGCAGGAAACGCAGGGCCGCCAGCGCGGTCACCGCGCCGATCGGCAGGTTGATCACGAAGATGAGCCGCCAGTCGACGCTGGTGAGCGCGCCCGCCAGGATCGGCCCGCCCACCGCGGACAGTCCCATGACCGGCCCGAACAGCCCCATCGCCGCCGCCAGCTCCTTGGGCGGGAACATCTCCTTCATCAGCCCCATGCCCTGCGGGATCATGGCCGCCCCGAACAGCCCCTGCACGATCCTGGCCGCGATGATGGTCTCGGGCGAGAAGGCGAGCGCGCACATCAGCGACCCGGCCGTGAATCCGGCGACCCCGATAAGGAACATCCGCTTGCGGCCGACGATGTCGCCCAGCCGGCCGCCGGTCAGCAGTCCCGCGGTCATGGCCAGCGTGTACGCCGCCCCGAGCCACTGGATGAGCGAGGCACCGCCGCCGAGCTCGGCGCGCATCGTGGGGCCCGCGATGTTGGTGACGGTGGCGTCGAGCAGCTCCATGACCGAGCCGGCGAGGACCACAGCGAGCGCGGGCCAGCGCCACCGGTAGGGCGTCGGCTCGACGGGCGCCTGCATTGGCCGGATGTCGAGGGCGGTCATCTCTGCCTCCTGTATCGGAACGGCTTGTTCTGTTCCGATACTAACAGAACGGAATGCTTCATTCCATAGCTAGGAGCCGAGAAATCAGACCATCCGGTGTCCGGCCGGGTTACTTCTTGCCGCCGGGCGTCTTGTCCGGGTCCCGCCCCGGAGGCTGCCGCGTCTTGCCGGGCGGGGTCGGCTCGGCTTCGGTCGGCGTCGGTGCGGTGGCGGACTGCGACGGTGCGGTGGCGGATCGCGACGGCGTCGCCGCCCCGGAGGTGGCCGGCGCGGCGGACCGGCTCGGACTCTGCCGCACGCCCGCGGTCCGGGACCGCGTGGGTGCCGGGGTCGCCGTGCGCCGGGGAGCCGGCGAAGCCGAGACCGTGGGCGCGATCGATCTGGCACGCTCCAACGTCGGCGTCGGGCTCGACCCGGTCGCGGCCGGCCCGGACTTCTCGGGCGCGCCGTTCCCGGGCTCCGGCCACTCGACCGCGTCCAGCCTGGTCGTGCCGAACGCGCCGCCGATCAGAATCGCGGCCGCGGCCAGCATCAGCGTGCCGAGCAGCACCGCCGCGATCACGAATGCCCGCCTGCGCCGGCCGCTCTGGTCGGCGAACCCGGCCGTGCTCGATATCGCATGCCTTCCACTCACGCAGCAAATGCTAGAGACGTGGGGACGCTCCCGTGACCTATGTAGAGGTATGTCCGCTTAATACACATCGAACCGTGATCAACAGCTGCAAAGGAGGCCGCGCAGGGCCGTTTCCAGGCAGAGGCCGGTGTTCGCCGGGCTCGGCCACTGGAAGCGCACCAGCGCCTCGTCCACCCGTACCGTCGCGCCGAACCGGTCCAGCTCCCACAGCCACACCTCGCCGGGCTGCTCCCCGAGTTGGCGCGAGACGCCCGCGGTCAGCTGGGGCCGGTGTGCGGAGTTGACGTGGGCGAGCACCCGCTCGGCCGTCTCGGCCAGCGGGTCGGGCGCGGCGCCCAGGTAGTCATCGGCGTCCAGCAGCCCCGATTCCTGCCCGGTCAGGTAGACCACCTGGCCCACGTCCACCCGCAGCAGCCGGGGCGCGTCCGGCTCACCGAACCGCTCCAGCGCCTCGAACAGGCTCTCATCCGCGCTGTGCGCGGCCACCGCCACGGCCGCGGCCCGCGCCTCACGCTCCGGTACCGCCTCCGCCCAGCCCTGTACCTCGATCAGCCCGCGCGGGTGGGTGACATCGCCCAATTGCCGCATCGCCGTGAGGTTCACCGCCGCCACGGCGTCCTCGCGCACGCCGTGCAGTGCCTCGCCGGCCAGCACCAGCAGGACGGGGCGGCCGCGCTCATCCACGCCGCCGCGAGCGGGGGAGGGGGCGCCGTCGACGGAGAGCTTCGCGACGCTCGCGGTCGCGGCGAGGGTGCGGACCCGCTCGGGGATGGGCAGCATGACGACTCCAACATTCTGGTAGGTTAGCCTTACCTAAGTAAGGACTACCTAATCACATTGAGGTGAACGTGCGCTACACCGGTCCCAAGGTGCGACTGTCGCGTCGCGCGGGCGTGCCGCTGACCAGGAAAGCCGTCCGCTACTTCGAGCAGCGCCCCTACCCGCCGGGCGAGCACGGCCGCAAGACCAACCGCCGCAGCACCGGCGACTACGGGCTGCGGCTGATGGAGAAGCAGAAGCTGCGCTGGTACTACGACGTGTCGGAGCGGCAGCTGCGCCGCTACTGGGACCTCGCGGTGCGCAAGCCGGGCGCGTCGGGCGCCGAGCTGGTGATCATCCTGGAGAGCCGCCTGGCCTCGCTCCTGCTGCGCGCCGGACTGGCGCCGTCGATCTACGCTGCCAGGCAGTACATCAATCACGGGCACATCGCCGTGGACGGCCGCAAGGTGGACATCCCCAGCTACCTGGTCAAGCCCGGCCAGGTCGTCACGGTCAGAGCGCGCTCCCGCACGATGCAGCCGTTCGTGGCCGCCGCCGAGGGTGTCTACGCCGACGAGCGCACTGCGGCGTACCTCTCCGTCGACCACGCCGACCTGCGTTTCACCTTGACGCACCGGCCCGAGCGTGAGCAGATCGTGGTCCCCGTCGACGAGCAGCTCGTGGTGGAGTTCTATTCTCGTTAGCCGTGGCTTCGCCGCCTCCACCGTGCTCGGCGCCGAGCACGGTGTGCGCGGCTCAGCCCAGGGACCCCTCCCGGCGCAGCTCGGCGACCTCCTTGCGCAGCTCGGCCAGCTACTCCAGGATCCGCTCGGTGTGCGCCGTGGTGTCCTCGATCGCGGCCAGCTCCTCGGTGTTCTCCTCGTCCATAGCGTTGACCACGACCGCCATGAACAGGTTCAGCACCACGAACGTGCAGAGCAGGATGAAGACGGTGAAGAAGATCCACGCCGACGGGTGCTGGACCATCACGTCCCGGGCGATGTTGCCCCAGTCGTCGCCCGTCATCGTCTGGAAGAGCGTGAACAGCGACGTCGGCAGGCTGCCGAAACGCTCGGGATCGGTCTGCCCGTAGAGCTTGGTCGCCATGACCGCGGCCACGTACAGCACCAAAGCAAGCAGCACGACGATCGAGCTCATTCCTGGCATGGCCCGCAGCAGCGCCGACACGACCCGGCGCAGGCTCGGCACCACCGACAGCAGTCGCAGCGCGCGCAGGATGCGCAGGGCCCCCAGCACCGACAGACCGCCCGACGAGGGCGCGAAGGCGATGGCCACGATCGCGAAGTCGAAGATGTTCCACGGGTCGCGGACGAACCTCAGGCGCTCGACGTAGATCTTGGCCAGCAGCTCGGCGGCGAAGATGTAAAGCGCGACGTGGTCGATCACGGTGAGCAGGGCGCCGTGGCGCTCCACCACGGCAGGGAAGGTCTCCAGGCCCAGCGTGGCCGCGTTGATCAGGATGACACTGACGATGAACCGCTGGAAACTCTGGTGGGCGAGGATGGCTTGGGTGCGTTCACGCACGGGGGAAGGCTCCTAGAGGGATCGGTCAGGTGCCGTTCCATGATGACGCAAGATGATCAAGGCGGTGTCTGTGGTATAAAACCCACCTGACTGCCGCAAACAAGGGGGCACCGAGCGATCATGTCGTATCCGAACTATGGGCCCTCCTACTACGGCCCGCAGCCGCACACGCATCCCAACGGCACCACCATCCTGGTGCTCGGCATTCTGAGCCTGGTGGTGTGCAGCTTCCTCGGGCCGTTCGCGTGGTCGATGGGCACCAAGGCGCTGCGCGAGATCGACCAGAGCGGCTATCCCTACGAAAACCGCGGCCACATCCAGGCGGGGCGCATCTGCGGCATCATCAGCAGCGTCCTAATGATCATCACGTTCGCGTTTCTGATCTTCGCTTTCGGCATCGCGCTGATCAGCGGCGGCTTCGCCACCAGCAGCAGCTACTAGCGGCTCTCGTCCGTAGTCACCGAGTCCTGACTCCAGCAGGTCGAAGGCCTTCTCCGCCTGCGCCCTGAGATCGGGCTCGATACTCTCCCATTCCTCGCCGGCGCGCATCCTGTCGACCGCGGACCCGCTCAGGATCCGCGTCGTGTTGAGCAGGTGCGCCGCCACCAGTCGCGGCGTGAGGTCGTCCGGCGCGGCGTCGATCTGGTCGGCCAGCAGCCGTGCCAGGCCCTCCTCACGCTCCTCGTGGATCTGGCGCATCCGGGCGATGAGGGCCGGGCTGGCGCCCACGATCCTGGCGAACACGTCGCCGCCCAGGTTGAGCCCGTGGCGCCAGTGGCGGGTGTCGATCGCGTCGAGATAGTCGCGCCGGAACGCCCGCACCACACTTTCCCCCGGCTCGCGCTCCCGCAGCACCTGCTGCGGCAGGTCGACGGCCATCCGCTGCCGGTCGGCGAACAGGTCCTCCTTGGTGCTGAAGTAGTTGAAGACCGTGTTGACCGACACGTCGGCGGCCCGCGCCACCTCGGCCACGGTCACGCTGTCGAACCCCCTCGCCATGAACAGCCCCATCGCGATGTCCGCGATGCGCTCCCTGGTTTCGCGCTTCTTCCGCTCCCGCAGCCCCTCTTGCATGCCCCCATGCTACCTAATTTGCAGTGACTCCAAAATTGTGCTTACCTAAATTTTGGAGGCGATGAAATGATTGTGACTTCAGGTCTGACGAAGATCTTCGATGGCGGCGTGGAGGCCGTCAAAGGCGTGGACATCACGGTGGAGCCCGGCGAGATCGTCGGCTTCCTCGGCCCCAACGGCGCGGGCAAGACCACGACCATGCGCATGCTGACCACCCTGCTCAAGCCCACGTCCGGCAGCGCCACGGTGGCCGGCCACGACCTGCTCGCCGACGCTCGGGAGGTGCGCAAGCGCATCGGGTACGTCGCCCAGGGCAGCGGGTTCCTGCCCATGACGCCGCTGAAGGGCGAGCTCGAACTCCAAGGCATGCTCTACGGGCTGAGCCGGGAGGAGGCCACCGCCAGGTCGCGGGAGGTCCTGGCCCGGCTGGAGCTCACCGGCCTGGAGTCCAGGCCCGCCGCCACGTTGTCGGGCGGCCAGCGGCGCCGCTTCGACATCGCGTTCGCGCTGCTGCACGAGCCCGTCCTGCTCTTTCTTGACGAGCCGACGACCGGGCTCGACCCACAGAGCCGGGCCAACCTGTGGGACCACATCCGCTCGCTGCGGGCGGAGAAGGGCATGACGGTCTTCCTCACCACCCACTACCTCGACGAGGCCGACGCCCTCTGCGACCGGCTGCTGATCATCGACCACGGTCGCATCGTGGCCGAGGGCACGCCGGCCGAGCTGAAGGCCGGCGGCCGCACGCTCGACGACGTGTTCCTCGACATCACCGGCCGGTCGCTGCGCGAGGAGGTGGGCGCCTGATGCTGCGCGACACCTGGGTGTTGTTCCGCCACGGCGTGCGGGTCACGCTCCAGCAGCGGGTCGGCATCGTCTTCGGACTGATCCAGCCTCTGCTGTTCCTGGTGCTGTTTGGGCCGATCTTCACCACGTTCGGCACGTGGGAGACGCTGGTGCCCGGCCTCATGATCCAGCTGGGGCTGATGAGCATGGCCTTGGCCGGCATCGGCGTGGTCTTCGAGAAGCGCTCCGGCGTCCTGGAACGCATGCGCGTCACCCCGGCCAGCCGCTTGGCGTTGCTGCTGGGGCGGGTGCTCAACAACGCGGTCACGCTGATCATCCAGACGCTGCTGCTCCTGGCCGTGGCCTTCGCCTTGGGCCTGCGCGCTCCGGCGATGGGGCTGCTGGCGGGCTTCGTGCTGGTGGTCGTGCTCGGTGTCAGCCTGGCGGCGCTGTCGTACGCCATCGCGCTGACCATGAACGAGCAGCTCTTCGCGCCGGTGATGTCCACGGCGGTGATCCCGCTGATCCTGCTGTCCGGCTCGTTCCTGCCGATGTCGATGGCGCCGGGCTGGCTCGACGCCATCTCCCACATCAGCCCGTTCCGATACGTGCTCGAGGCGGTGCGCGAGCTGTTCCAGGGACGCTACCTGACCGGCACCGTGGGCGCCGGCGTGGCGGTGACCGCGGTCTTCGCCGTGCTCAGCCTCACGATCGGGACCCGGGTGTTCAACCGGGAGAACGCCTAGCCCGATCATCCGCCCCGGCTCCCGATGAGGAACCAGCCGAAGGACGGCCGGGGCGGGATGGGGCTCAGGCCGCGTTCTTGGCGCGTCGCTGGAGCGCGGCCATGATCCCGCCCGGATCCACGATCCCGTACCCGTAGTCGTAGTCGAACCCGACCTCGCTCCGGTCCTCCGCGCTGCGCCGGAGCAGCGCCCGCAGCTGCGCCGGCGACAACTTGGCCGCCGGCCACCGGGTACGCACCGCCGCCACGAGCCCCGCGACCACTGGTGTCGCCGCGGACGTCCCCGAGTCCGGCTCGCCCTTCCCGAACGCCGCCGACCCGAGGAAGTGCGTGTAACCGCACACGTCGGGCTTACGGGCGGTCAGCCGCCCCGGCCCCTGCGAGGAGTAACCCACCCGGTCGCCGTTGACGTCGATGCCGCCGATCGACAGGGCCTTCGGGTGGGAGTTGGCGCCCACGATGGGCCGGTTGGGGTAGGCGCACCGGCCGTCCGGGCACTCCTGCCCGCAGTTGCCCGCCGCGAACAGCACGTCGGCCCCCGCCCGGTCCAGGGCGGCCACCATGAGGTTGAACGGATGGGCGGCGCTGTCGGAGTAGTTGCCCGGATGCCCGACGGGGAAGTCCCACTCGGGCGAGAACGACCCCCACGAGTTGCTCACGACCAGCGCCCGCGTCGCGGCCGGCTGGGCGTCGAGCACGGTGCGTAGATGCGCGAACGCCGACACCGCGTCCGACAGCAGCCCGTCGAGCGCCGAGCCGCCCGGCCGGGTGGACAGCAGCAGCGGGATGTCGATGAGCGAGGCCTGCGGGGCGGCGATGAGCGCGTCGAACGCGCACATCGTCCCGTGATCCACCTCGAACTCACCCGGTTTGCCCGTCACCCCGGAGGGGCTCCAGCACCGGGGCGCGTCCAGCGTGACGGCCCTGCCGAGCTGTCTGGCCGTGTGGGCGGCGTTGACGCCGGTGTCGAGCACGGCCAGCGCCACCCCTGAGCCGTCGAGCCCTTCGGCCTGCAGCCCCGCCACGTTGAGCAGCCGCTCGACGTCGTGCCAGTCACCGTTCGGCGAGTCGCCGCCGCAGGTGGGAGAGGACTCGATCACCGGGTCGGAGAAGATCCCCACCACGTCGGGTCTGAGCGTGGGCAGCAGTGTGACCCTGGAGGCCAGCTCGTCGTCCGAGATCGTGCCGCGTACGAGCACGGAGGCGTCCTCGGCGGCCAGAGAGAAGTCGAGCGGCTGGTTGAGCGAGAGGGGATCGCCGCCCGCCGCGGGAACCGGCCGCGGCACGGCCACCGGGACGTAGGCCGCGTCGAGCTCGACCCCGGGCAGGCCGTCGGCCACGTCGGCCGTCGTGGCCGTCTGGCCGGGATCGGCCACGGCCGCGACGAGATCGGGGGAGGGGCGGAGCTGGATCAGGACACGCATGTGTCACCACCGAAGATCTTCTGGAGGGAAGGAACCTCCCAACATTCCTTCATCCGGGGGTGCGCGTCCAGCGGGTTTCAGGGATGTGACCTGCGAGAACACCCCCAAACGGCGCGAAGTGGGCGACGTTTTTCACACCAGCGCACGTTTGCGGGGCAGCAGGGCCAGCGCGCCGATGTAGAGAAGGGCGGCGACGATGAGCAGGCCTTTGTAGCCGATCACCAGCGCCGCGTACTCCAGGCAGCCGCCCACCATCGCCCCCAGCAGGTTCGCCCCGAAGGAGGTGGTCGCGTCGGTCGTGTCGGCGAAGCGTTTGGCGAAGACGACGTTCGCGGCGAAGATCGGCAGGAACGCCACTGTCACGGCCGCCACCGCGCGCAGGGGCAGCGGCAGGGACAGCAGCCACGCGTTCGGGACCAGCCAGGCCAGCAGGAGGCCCGCGAGCAGGATCCCGTACATGACCGGCAGCGGCGGAGTGCGGAAGCGGCGGGTCACCTCGACGGCGGCGAGCACGGCGACCAGCACGCCGGCGAACACGATGGCGTTGACCACCCACGTGGTGCCGAACAGCAGCGCGAACCCGGTCACGCTCTTGGTCTCCAGCAGCATGAACGCCACGCCCAGCAGGAACAGGTCGGCGTAGGGGCGCATCCGCTGGTAGGGTCCCGCGACGACGCGGACGGCCAGCAGGCTGACGATGAGGATCAGGGTGAGCGTGATGATGTAGATCGGCGGGATCGTGGCGTCGTGGAGGTAGAGGAAGGGCCGGTCGTCGTCGGCGGGCTGCGGGGTGCCCGGGGCGGCGCCTGGCCACGCGGCGGCGCAGCGCTGATCGGCCGCGGTCAGGCCCGCGGTGATCACGGCCTGCTGGCCCGCGGTGCTGACGACGTCGACGCAGGGCTTGTGCCCGAAGGCCTGCTGCATGGTCAAGGCCAGGCGGTCGACGAGCCAGCTCTCGCGGTAGTAGTTGTACATCGAGAACGTGCCGCCCGGGCTGAGGTGCTCACGGGCGGCCCGCATGGCCTCCTCGGTGAACAGATAGCTCTCCAGCCGCAGCGAGCTGGCCCCGGAGACGAGGGTGAGCGAGTCGGGCAGGGCGAACAGGATCAGGTCGTACGTGGCGTCGGTGCGCTCCAGGAAGGCGCGTCCGTCGGTGACATGGGTGGTGACGCGGGGGTCGTCGTAGGGGCGATCGGGATGGACCGAGCCGCCCAGTTCACGCAGCTTCGGGTCGATCTCCACGGCGTCGACGTGGCTGGCGCCCTTGGACAGGGCGATCGCCACGTCGGTGCCGCTGCCCGCGCCGACGATGAGCACGTTCTTCGGGGGTTTGGCGGTGCGCTCGTACGGCAGCCCGTACTGGCGCTCCCACTGCAGGCGGGCGGCGGCGGGCACGGCCTGCTGGTGCGGGATGCCGTTGACGGCGATGTCGGTGACGCCGACGCCGAGCTGCTCGAACTGCCGGGACGTGACCTTGTAGTAGGGCGACCAGATCGCCCCTGCCGTCAGCGTCTCGGCGAGCAGCAGGCCCACCACGACCAGCGACGGCACGGTCACCAGGCCCACATAGAGCGCGCGCGGCCTCGGAACCAGCAGCACGCCGTAGCAGATGGCGGCGATCAGCCCCCAGAACACCGGCGGCGCGCTCAGGAACGACAGCGCCGTGAACGCCGCGATGCCGGTCAGACTGCCGATCAGGTCGTAGCGGTAGGCCTCCAGCCGCGGCAGCTCGGGAAAGCAGCGGCCGACGAGCTCGGCCGGCCCCATGAGGATCAGCGCGGCGGCGCAGAAGATGACCGGCAGGATCAGCCACGCGGGCGGCCCGCTGGTGGACAGGCTCGTCCAGTAAAGGACGCCCTCGGTGTTGCGATCCACGGTCACCGGGAAGGTCAGCACCACGACGGCCAGGACGGCGAGCACGATCGGCGAATAGTACGGCTGCCGCTGCGAACGCCCCACGCGCAGGAACCCGAGCCCGATGCCGAGGAACGAGCCGAGCAGCACGAAGTTGGTGAAGTAGCTCAGGTGGACGATGTTGGACCCGGTCCACCGGATCAGCGCCAGCTCGAGGAAGAGCATGAAGGCGCTGGCGAGGATCAGCCTCGGCCGGACTGCCAGCCAGTGAGCATTCTCTTCGCCATTGACCGGCCTCTGCGCCTGGAGTGTCATCGGACCTTCTCCGTGGATACTCCGGCCGTCAGGCCGGGAAGGAAACGGACTCCCGCGTAGCGGGGCAGGGAAAGGCGGTTCGCCGTCAGGGTGCGCACCGGTGTACTTCCTTCGTGATCGTATACGTGTAGCCGTCGGCTCGCTGGACAGCCACCAAGGCCACCTCCTTGTGCGTGGTGGCTGGGTCTGGTCACTCCAGCCCGCCCCGCGTCGCCAGTCCTGGTGTCTGGAATCGTCCCACGGCGGTGGGCCGGACGGGGTCAGGGGCTCACAACGGCTTCCCACGACCGTGTGACGGTCAGAGGCCGCAGAGCTCGTCGAGGGACTTGGCGCCGCTCTTCTGGCTGTTGCGGGTCGGGGTCTGCGTGGGCGAGGCCGCGCTGGTCTTCGTCGGCGTGGCCCCCGTGACGCCGGGCGAGGCGCTGACGCCGGCCGTCTGAGCCTGCTTGCGCGGCCGCATGGAGTCGTTGATCGCCTTCTTCGCGGCCTGGCGGATCTTCACCCAGTCCGCGCTGCCCGGCCAGAAGTCCGGCGGCACGAACTGCAGGCTGGTGATCTTGGCGTCCTTGACCTTGACGGCCACCTCCACCAGCGGCTGCACGAGCGGCCGCGGGATGTTCGTGGACGCCATGCGCTTCGCGGCGCCGGCGATCTTGTTGAAGTTCGTCAGGATGACGGTCGGCGTGGCCTGCTGGGCGAAGGCGCCGATGACGCAGCGCTGGCGGCCCATGCGGGAGAAGTCGTCGCTGTTCACGCGGGAGCGGCCGTACCAGAGGGCCTGCTCGCCGGACAGCTTCCGGGTACCGGCCTTGATCGTGCCCGCCGTGCCGTACAGGCCGCCCCACTTGACGTCCTGCTCGACGCGGATCTTCAGGCCGCCGATGGCGTCGACCAGCGCCGCGAAGCCGTACATGTTGATCAGGGCGTAGTAGTCGATCTTCAGGCCCAGCGTGTGGCCGATGGCGTCCATCAGCGCCCGCGAGCCCTTGTTCTTGCCGCCCATGATCTCCGGGTGGTCGTTGGCGTACTGCCAGACCTCGTTGAGCAGGCCGCCGTTCGGCAGTTCGGCCATGAAGCCGTTGGGGAACTGCTTGTGCAGCGGCGAGGAGGGCGGGAAGCGCACGTGCTGGAGGTTGCGCGGCAGGCTGAACAGGACCGTATTGCCGGTCTTGATGTCCACGCTGGCGACGTTCATGCTGTCGGTCCGCACGCCGGTGCGGTTGCCCGCCGCGTCGCCGCCGACGAGCAGGAAGTTCACCCGGGTCCGGCCGCCCCACGGGTCCTCGGGGTTCTGGGCGACGGGCGGCGTGTCGGAGTCGGGCGAGGAGGGGAAGATGTCGTTGATCGCGCTCTGGGCGGTCTGCACATAGCTGGCCGCCAGCGCGAACGGCGACATGACGGCCACGCACAGCACGCCCACCACGATGCCGGTCACCATCTGGCCCTGCTGGTTGAGCCGGTTCGGGCCGAGCACCACGTACGAGACGACCATGAGCGCGAACCAGGCGAGCGCGAGCACCGAGGCGACGACGATCACCGTGACCATCATGCCGTCGTCGGTGAAGGTGGTGAGGCTCGTCAGGAGGTCCTTCCGGGTCAGGGCGAAGCCCAGCACCCCGAGCAGCACCAGCGCGTACAGGCTGACGAGAACCAGCCCGGTACGACGATGCCCGGCGCGCAGATGTGCGGCGCCGGGCACGAGGGCGGACAGAGCGGTCCAGCCGACCACGGAGGCGGTCGTCAGCGGTTTGGCGAAGCGCGGGGCGCGGGCGCCGAGCGCCGGACGCGGACGGCGCGGGGGGCGCTCTTTCCTGCCTCCTGGCACGGCGTCGACCCCATCGCGCTTCCTCACACCGGCTCCTTCACACGCCTACCAGGCAAAACGGTTCGCTTGCCCCCCATTGAGCACAAGATTGCCAGGATTCTAGTCCCCATATCTGGACATCAGAGACATGTGCCCAACCTGAGATGAACACCACGTTGCCGTCAGGAGGTCGTTGAGGAGGGCGCCAGCCACGTATTGCACTGGTATGCCTTGCTCTTCTCCCACCCCTGCCGGAACCAGCGGTTGTTGTTCAGCGGCGAGCCGTGGTCGCGCGGATAACCCGGATGGTCGCCCACCTGGCCGTAGAACCAGAACAGCTGCCTGCGGTCGGCCATGCTCACCGGGTACGACGCCGCCACCGACCGCATCCACATGCCGCCGAAGCAGGTGGCCTGCAGCTCCAGCCGCCGGCTCAGCGCCAGCTTGCCGCTCTGGCTGGAGGAGTCCAGCGTGCTGTCCCACCACGAGTTCAGCAGGCCCGTGATGTTCTGGACGTGGTGGCCGTACTCGTGGGCCATCATGCTGACGATCCCGCCATGCCAGGAGATGATCTCGCCGTAGCCGCGGGAGTTGCCGTTGCCCCTGGCCATGGCCATGGTGGAGGCGTAGATCGTGCTGTTGCGCGGGCAGTAGTACGGCACGATGTTGCCCGTGTGCGGATAGTCGCCGCACGCGCCCCTGCCGCGCCTGGAGGCGATGGCGTAACCCGGCGGGCGGAACGCGATGCCCTGCTTCTGCAGGATCGGTCCCCACGCCCGGTCCATGCACTTGCCGGTCTTGAGAATCAGCGCCTTGAGCTGGCTGTGGTTGAAGATGCTGGCGTTGCCGGCCGGGCAGTTGAGCCGGGGCAGCGCGCCCGCCCGGTAGACGGTGTTGTTCTTCAGGCTCGTGTTGAGCGTGACCTTGGGCGGCGGGGTGGCCTGCGTGTCGGGGTCCTCGCTCTCGCGGGTGCGCGTGGGGAAGGGCTCGGAGTCGTCGTTATCGCGCGAGGGCGGCTCGTAGGACGGGATCGCGATGGGATTTGTCGTCTCCGACCGCGACGAGGTCTTGAGCATAGCCGCCCCGATGACGATCAGCACGAACAACGCCGCCATCGACCCGAACACGATGCCGAGCACTCCGACGACGCCCATGCCGGACTTCCTGCGCGGCGGCTGATGCCACTGTCGCGGCGGCATCGGCATCGGCATCGGCATCGGCGGCGGCGGCGGAGGCGGCGGTGGCGGGGGAGGAAAGGGCTGCCGGTACTGGGGCCCGTACGACGGCGGTGGTGGCGGCACCTGCTGCGTGTACGGACGCGTCAGCCCATCGTGCTGAGGCGCGCCCTGCGGGGGGTAGGACGGCCCCTGCGGCGGGTGTCCCTGGGGCGGTCCGTACGGGGTGCCGCCCTGAGGCTGCGGCTGACGGTAACCCGGCGGCGGCCATGGCAACGAGGGTGGCCGTTGTGGCTGGCCTGGCCCTTGTGGCGGGGGTGGATATTGCCCGTTCCCTGTCACCGTGTCTCCCCGTTCACCCGGTTGTCGGTAATGCCTGCTCTGCGCCGCGACTTGACGGACCCTTGGCAAATTTGGGGCAAAAGCATACTGATGTATCACCCGTCACGGATGTAGCAGTGCTCGGTTACAGTCCGAAATCATTCGAGGTGATCTCGGTTATCTCCCCATCCGCGGAGCGGGCGGTGTCCTAGCTTCTTTGGCATGAATCTCCAGCAGCTCCGCTATGTGGTCGCGACTGCGGAGCACCGCACCATGACCGACGCGGCCAGGTCGCTCTACATCGCGCAGCCTGCGCTGTCCCGCGCGATCCGCGATCTCGAACGCGAGCTCGGCATGACGCTCTTCGCTCGTTCCGGCCGTGGCGTCGTCGTCACCGCACAGGGCCGCCGGGTGGTCAAGCTGGCAAGGGAGGCACTCGACGCCGTTCACGAGATCGAGGGCCTGGCCAACCACGGCAGCGTCGCCGAGGCCGAGCTCCGCATCGCCTCGACACCCAGCCTCGAGCCCGGCCTCGCAGGGCGGTTGTTGCCCGCCTACACGGCCGAGCATCCGGGCGTCCGCATCCAGATCGTGCGGTGCGACGGCAGAGAGGGCGTCGTCACCGCGATCCGGGATCAACGAGCCGATCTCGGGCTCACCGATCTCCCCGTGCCCGCCGACCTCGTCACGCATCCGCTCGAACGCCAGGAGATCGTGCTGATCTCCCCACCAGGGCTCGAACTGCCCAATCCGGTGCCGATGGGCAAACTGCACGGCATGCGCCTGGCGCTACCGGCCCGCGGCAGCACCCGGCGCAGGGAACTCGACGCGATGTTCGGCAAGTACGCGGTCACCCCGGTGGTCGTGCTCGAAACCGACGAGCGCAACGGCTGGCTCAACGCGGTCCGCGCCGGCCAGGCGTCCCTGCTGTGGTATCGCGGCATGGCCGAGCAGGCCGGTCGCGCAGGTCTCGTGGTGCGCTCGCTCGAACCCGCCGTGCGTCGCGTCATCGCCGTGGTGCACGCCCGTCGCCGCCTGCCGCTCATCGCCCAGGACTTCCTGGCCACCGCCGAAAAGGGGACAGCCGCCTGACCACTTTTCGGAACGCTCCATGATCCCCCTACGATCCCCCATCCAACCCCCCGAACCGCACTGACGCGCTGGGTCAGCGGGACACGGGAAGCCGCACCACGGCGCGGAGCCCAGGCGCGGCGTCCTCCAGGGCCACCGTGCCGCCGTGTGCCCGCACGGTCTCGCGTACGATCGCCAGTCCCAGCCCGGCGCCGCCCTCGTCCCTGCTGCGCCCGGAGTCGAGCCTGGTGAAGCGGTTGAACACCCGCTCGCGATCCTGCTCGGGAATGCCGGGACCGTCGTCGGTCACGGTCAGCACGCCGTCGGCGGTCAGCGCCACCTCCACCTTGGAGGCGGTGTGGCGTACGGCGTTGTCCATGAGGTTCGTCAGCACGCGGCTCAGGTCGAGCGCGTCGCCGCGCACCACGACCGGGTCGCAGACGGTCAGCCGGGCCTCGGCGTACCTGTCGACGGTCTGGCGCACCACCTCGTCGAGGTCGACCGGCTCGCGCCTGGCCGGCACGCCACCGCGCTCGTCCAGCCTGGCCAGCGCCAGCAGGTCCTCGGCCAGCCTGGACAGCCGCATCGCGTCCTCGAGCACGCCTTCGGCGGTCTCCTGCCAGTCCTGGCCGTCCGGGTGGCCGAGGGCCACCTCCAGCTGCAGCCGGATGCTGGCGAGGGGGCTGCGCAGCTCGTGCGCGGCGTCGGAGACCAGCGCCCGCTGGCGCTGCTCGGCCTCCTCCAGGCGGGCCAGCATGCCGTTGAGCGTGGTGGCCAGCGAGTGCACCTCGTCGCGCGACTGCGGCACCGGCAGCCGGCGCGACCTGGCGGTGTGCGTGATGTCGGCCGCGCCCCTGCGCAGCGCGGCGATCGGGCGCAGAGTCCGGCCGATCATCAGCCAGCTGGCCACGGCCAGGAGCACGATCAGCCCGGGCGTGCCGACCAGCAGGACCCGTCCGGCCGTTCCGAGGCTGGTCTGGATCTCGGTGATGGGCCGGGCCGCCACCACCGTCTGGCCGCGGTCCGCGCTGAGCACGATCACCCGCAGGAACCCCGGGATCGCGTACGGCCGTCCGTCCAGCAACTTCGCCTGCACGTCGCGCAGCGCCCGCGCCCTGGCCGGGGCGTCCAGCAGCGGCACGAGCCTGTCGGTGCCGTACGTGACGTGCGTGATCCGGCCCTGGGCGTCGATGACCTGCACGAGCGTGCCGTCGTGGGTGGTGATCGGGCTGGTCAGCGTGCCGGCGTCGGCCGCCACGCGCACCGCGTCCGCCTGCCGCCTGGTGCTCTCGTCCACGGTGTCCATCAGGGCCCGGTCCAGCACGGTGAGCAGCACCGCGGCCGACAGCGCGAGCGCCAGCGCGAGCACCGCGGAGGCCGCCACGGTCAGCCTGAACCGCAGGCCCTGGCGCCGCCACCACCCCAGCGGGGAGGACGCAGGGAGCGAAGCTCCCGAGCTCATGAGATCAGCCACCGTCGCCCGCCAGGCGGTAGCCGGCGCCGCGCACGGTCTGCAGCGCGTTCCTGCCGAACGGGGCGTCGATCTTGCGGCGCAGGTAGCCGACGTAGACCTCGACCACGTTCGGGTCGGTGTCGAAGGTGTCCCACACGTGCTCCAGGATCTCCGACTTCGACACCACCTCGTCGCGCCTGCGCATCAGGAATTCCAGCAGCGCGAACTCCCGCGGCGTGAGCTCGACCGAGGTCCCGCCGCGCTCCACCCTGCGCCGTGCCGGGTCCAGGGTCAGGTCGCCGGCCATGAGCACCGCCGGCCGCCGTCCCGAGTCGCGCCGCAGCAGCGCCCGCAGCCTGGCCACCAGCACCACGTACGAGAACGGCTTGGTCAGGTAGTCGTCGGCCCCCAGGTCGAGCCCGTCGGCCATGTCGTACTCGCCGTCCTTGGCGGACAACATGAGGATCGGCACCCAGTTCTCTTCGGCGCGCAGCCGCTTGCACACGTTGTAGCCCGACAGCCGGGGCAGCATGATGTCGAGCACCACGACGTCGTAGTCGCCCTGTCTGGCCGCGTGCAGCCCCTCCTCGCCGTCGTGGGCGAGGTCCACCGCGAACCCCTCAGCTTGGAGCCCCCGCTGGAGCGCGGCGGCCATGCGCCGCTCGTCCTCGACGACAAGTACTCTCATATGGCGATTCTCCTGTTCCTGCGCTGAGACGACGCTGAGAAGACTGAGAGCCGTCTCAGACAGTCTCAGGTCTGCCACAGGATGCATCACGCAGGCTCTGAGCATCGACATACCGTTAAGGAGTGAGATGCGCAGAGGCACGTTCGTGAGGTGGGGAGTCCCGATCGCGGCTGCGGCCGTGATCGGAGCCGCGATCGGCGCCGGCCCCGTCATCGCCGCGGTGAGCGGCGATCCAGTGCTGCCCGAGAGGTCGGCCGAGCAACTGCTCGCCGACGCCGCGGCGGCAACCAGCAAGCAGCAGGGCATCGCGCCGATGTCCGGCACCGTGCAGCAGACGGCGTCGCTGGGCCTGCCCGCGCTGCCGCAGACCGGCGGCGAGACCTCGCCGCTCAGTCTGCTGTCGGGCTCGCACGAGGTGAAGGTCTGGTACGGCGGCGACCAGAAGTTCCGGGTGGCCATGCCGACCCAGCTGAACGAGACCAACCTGATCGTGAACGGCGACCAGGGCTGGTACTGGGACAGCGCCACCAACACCGCGACCAAGTTGACGGTCAAGGCAGGCGGCGAGCAGCAGCACAAAACGCCGGTGCCGCAGCCGACCGACCTGACGCCGGCCCAGGTGGCGCAGCGGATGCTGGAAGGCGTCGACGAGCACTCGTCCGTCCGGGTGATCAACACGGCCGAGGTGGCGGGCCGGCCGGCCTACCAGCTCGTGCTGGCGCCCAAGGACGAGGGCTCGCTGGTGCAGGAGGTACGCATCGCGCTCGACGGCGAGACGTACGTGCCGCTCCAGGTCCAGCTGTTCGCCAAGGGGTCGGCGGAGCCGGCATACCAGGTGGGCTTCACGCAGGTGACGTTCACCACACCGGCCGAGGAGAACTTCGCCTTCACCCCGCCCGCGGGGGCGAAGGTGGAGGAGGCGACGCTGGGCGGGGAAGGCTTCGGCAAGCAGGCCGAGGAGCGCGCCGAGCACGCCGCCGACGTGGCCGGCGAGGCCAAGTGGGTCGGCGACGGCTGGTCGAGGGTCGCGGTCGTGCCCTTCAAGCTGTCGGACCTGCAGGCCCAGACGGCGCAGGGAGGCGAGGACGGCAACGCGGCCGCGCTGCTGGACACGGTGCTCAAGTCCGCCACCCCGGTGAGCGGCACGTGGGGCTCGGGCAAGCTGATCAAGACCAAGCTCGTCACCGCCCTGCTGACCGACGACGGCCGCCTTCTGGCCGGCGCGGTCACCCCCGAGGAGATCATCAAGGCGGCGGGCGTCAAGTGACCGCCATCACGCTGGAAGCGGGGTCGCCCTTCGGGGCGGCCCCGCCCTCGGGGGACGCGATTGTGACGCACGGCCTGACCAAGCGTTTCCGGGGCGGCCAGGTCGCCGTGGACGCGCTGGACCTGGCCGTGCCGCGCGGGTCGGTGTTCGGCTTCCTCGGGCCCAACGGCTCGGGCAAGACCACCACGATCCGCATGCTGCTCGGCCTGGTCGCGCCCACGGAGGGGACCTACTCCGTGCTCGGCCTGCCGGTCGCCCACGCCCTGCCCTTGGTGGGGGCGCTGGTCGAGGGGCCGGCCTTCTACCCCTACCTGTCGGGCGCGGCCAACCTCATGCGGTTCGACGCCGCCGACCCGACCGCGGAGCGCGCCACCGCCAAGCGGCGCGTGGCCGACGCGCTCGAGCGGGTGGGCCTGTCGGCCGCCGCGGGCAAGCGCTACCGCAACTACTCGCTCGGCATGCGCCAGCGGCTGGCCATCGCGGCCGCGCTGCTGGGGCCGCGGGAGCTGCTCATCCTGGACGAGCCGACCAACGGGCTCGACCCGCAGGGCACGCGTGAGGTGCGGACGCTGGTCAAGGAGATCGCCGCCGACGGCACCACCGTCTTCGTCTCCTCCCACCTGCTGGCCGAGATCGAGCAGATGTGCACGCACGCGGCGATCATGCGTACCGGCAGGCTCGTCGCGCAGGGCACGATCGCCTCGCTGAGCAGCGGCCTGGTCGCCCGCGTGCGGGTGGAGACGCCGGACGTGGCCGCCGCCGCGCGCACGCTCGGCACGCTGGGCCTGGCCGATGTGCGGGCCGGCGACGCGGAGGTGACCGCCGAGCTGGGCGGGCACGCCCCGGAGAAGATCAACGCCGCACTGGTGGGGGACGGCGTGGCCGTACGGGGGCTGGCGGTCGTGCGGCCGAGCCTCGAGGACGTGTTCGTCGGGCTGACAGGAGAGGGATTCGATGTCGACGGCTGACACCCGGACGCAGACCCCCGAGACTCGCGAGACCCGCCGCACACCGGGCCTGGTGCCCGTATCGGAGACCATGCGCACCACCGAACGCCGGCCACCGGAGCCCGCCGAGCAGATCGGCTCTCCAGCGCCTCCGGCCAGAAGGACGTGGGCGTTCTGGCGGCTGCTCGGCTCGGAGCTGGGCCTGACCTTCCGCCGGCCGCGCAACCTGGCGCTGCTGGCCGTGCTCGGCGTCGTGCCGATCATCCTCGGCGTCGGGCTCTGGATCGCCGCCGGCTCCGGCGGCGACGACGAGATGAGCGGCATCATCCAGGACGTCGCGGGCAACAGCCTCATGCTGACGTTCCTGTCGTTCTCCTTCCTCGTGCTGCTGCTCATGCCGGTGGCCGTCAGCGTGGTCGCGGGCGACTCGATCGCGGGGGAGGCGGGAACGGGGACGCTGCGCTATCTGCTGGCCGCACCGGCCGGGCGCACGCGGCTGCTGGCGGTGAAATACCTCAACGCGGTCGTCTTCGCCTACGCGGCCACCGCGGTGGTGGCTCTGTCGGCGCTGCTGACGGGGCTGATCCTGTTCCCCGGCGGGTCCGTGACGCTGCTGTCGGGCACCACCATCTCCGTGGCGGACGGGCTGCTGCGCATCCTCATCACCGTCGGGTACGTCGGCGCCGGCATGGCCGCGCTGGCCGCCGTCGCGGTGGCGCTGTCGACGTTCACCGAGGTGTCCATCGGGGCCATCGCCGGGACCATGGTGTTCATCATCGTCTGCCAGGTGCTCCGGGCCATCCCGGATCTCGCCCCGATCGTCCCCTACCTGCTGCCGAGCCGGTTCACCGAGTTCGACGCGGTCCTGCGCAGCCCCATCGACACCGCCGTCCTGCGCGACGGGCTGCTGGCCTTCGGGGCGTACATCGTGCTCTTCGGCTCGATCGCCTGGGCCCGCTTCTCCGGCAAGGACATCACGTCCTGACCGGCCATCGGCCGCTCAGGACGTGCCGGTGGCCGTCGGCGTCGCAGTGGCGGAGACCGTCGCGGAGGGGTCCGGGGACTCGCCCGGCCCTTCCTGCGGGATCGTGCTGATCGAGCTGGACGGTTGCGGGCAGTCCCGCCGCGCCGCGGCGTTGCCCCGCCTGCGTCCCACCGGGCTCGCACACGGACCAGGGTCGGCGCCGCCCGGGTCGCCTGGGCCGCTGGTGTTCTCCGGTCGGGTGGTGTCCTTCCTCCCGGGCGGGGGGCTGAGCACGGCGACCGGGTTGCGCGTGCGGGTGGGCGTGACGAAGACAGTGGGCACCATGGGCGTCGAGTTGACCGGGGCCACGGTCGCCCGCGTGGGCGGCAGGCCGCCGGTCGGACCGGTGGACCGGCGGACGGTGGAGTCGGCGCTGCCGCGGGGCTGGACGATGGCCGGGTCGGCGGGCACCAAAGAGCCGCCTCCCATGCTCGTGCCGTCGCCACCCGAGGCCGCGATCACCGTGACCGCCGCGATGGACACGGTGGCCAGAGCCGCGAAGGTGGCGTGGGACAGATGCGCGCCGGCCTTGGCGCGGCTCTTCCTGCGCGGCTTCGTGCCCGGCTCCGGCTCGTCGGGCGGCGAGGCGAGACGCACCAGGCCTCCGCCGGGCGGATACGGCACGGGGGTCCAGATCTCCGCGAGCACGCCCGACACGGCCTGCCGCAGATCCCAGGGATCGCCGACACCGCCGGCGGCCAGCAGCGCCCGCAGCAGGTCGGCGGCCTTCGGGCGGTCGGCGGGATCCTTGGCCAGAGCCGCCTCGACGGCGGGACGCAGCAGGGCCGGCACACCCTCCAGCCGCGGCGGGTCGAACAGGATCCGCCGGGTCAGCACATCCGGCTCACCCCCGCCGAACGGATGGTGCCCGGACGCGGCGAAGGCCACCAGGCACCCCCACGCGAACACGTCGGAGGCGGGCAGCGCGGGACCGCCCGTCAGCCGCTCCGGGGCCACCCAGCCGGGACTGCCCATGACCTGCCCCGCCTGCGTGTGCGCGGCCAGCGTGTCGACGTCGCGGGCGATGCCGAAGTCGATGACGCGCGGCCCCTGCGTGGACAGCAGCACGTTGCCGGGCTTGAGGTCCCGGTGCACCAGCCCCGCCTCGTGCACCGCCACCAGCGCGGCGGCGACGCCGAGCGCCACGCCGTAGGACAGGTCGGGCGTGAGCGGCCCCCTGGCCATCACGACCTGCGAGAGCGCGGGGCCCGGGATGTACTCGGTGACCAGGTACGGGCGGTCCTTGTCGGTGCCGTCCTCCACGACCGCCGCCGTGCAGAAAGGCAGCAATCTGCGCGAGAATGCCACTTCCTCAGCGAAGCGCGCCCGTAGCGTGGCATCGTTGAGATGCACCGTATGCGGTGTCTTGAGGGCGACCAGGCCACCCTGAGGGTGTTCAGCCAGGTACACCACTCCCATCCCGCCCGTGCCGAGGCGGCCCAGGAGCAGGTATCGGCCGATGATGACCGGGTCGCCCACCGTAAGCGGTCGCACGCCAGGTGGCATGCCGCTCTCCCCACGCGCCATCCGGGCCTCGCCTCTTCTTGATCTGGACACGGCACAGCACACTGTGGCCGGATCCGCGGGGGCTTTCCGCATGTCTTACATAAGGGGTATTGGAGGTAAGGCGGTCATACCTCCGAAGTAAGGAAGGGGAGTGATTTAACGGTCTGAAGTGGCGTTTTGCCGTTCGTGGGACCGTGGCCCTTCAGCTCGGGAACACGGTGGCCAACTCCGGGATGCGGGCGCGGTAGCCGTCGAGCAGCTTGCGCGCCGTCGTCACCGAGTCGACCAGCGGATGCAGCGCGAACGCCGCCACCGCCAGATCGGAAGAGCCGGTCAGCGCGGCCTCGATGGCCGTCTGCTCCACCGCCTTCACCTGCTGGAGGAGACCCAGGAACCGCCCGGGGAGCGGGCGGGTGGCGAAGGGACGCACGCCGGCGCCGCCGACCGCGCACGGGATCTCCACGACCGCGTCCTCGGGCAGGCCCGGCACCGCCGAGCCGTTGCGCACGTTGAGGATCATCGTGGCGGGCTCGCCGCGGGCGATGGCGGCCATGAGCGCCAGCGCGATGCCCTCGTACCCGCCCGCTTCGAGGTCGGCGGCGTCCCGCTCGCCGGCGTCGGTGGCGTCGCGGGCCTCGGCCATGTACGTGGCGTCGCGCTGCCTGCGTGCGCTCAGCCACTCGGCGAGCGCCTCGTCCGGCCGCGCCCGCACCGCCGCGTAGAACGCGTCCTGCTGGCCCAGCAGGGACTCGCCCCGGGTCGGTCCGGAGATCGCGGCGACGGCCTCGCGGGTGAAGTAGTAGTAATACAGGTATTCGTTGGGCAGCGCCCCGAGCGTGCGCACCCACTCGGGTCCGAAGATGCGGGCCTCCTCGACCTTCACCAGCGCCGCGTCGTCGGCGAGCAGGCCGGGCAGCACGTCACGGCCCTGGTGGACGAGCCCACGCAGCCAGCCGAGGTGGTTGAGCCCCACGTAGTCGGGCGACACCCGGGCCGGGTCGAGCCCGAGCGCGGCGGCGGCCCGCCGGATCAACCCGATCGGCGAGTCGCAGATGCCGATCACCCGGTCGCCGAGCACCCGCCGCATGGCCTCGGTGATCATCCCTGCCGGGTTGGTGAAGTTGATGACCCAGGCGCGGGGCGCGAGCGCGGCCACCCGCTCGGCCACGTGGAGCGCGACCGGAATGGTCCGCAGGCCGTAGGCGATGCCGCCGGGACCGGTCGTCTCCTGGCCGAGCAGGCCCAGCTCCAGCGCGACCCGCTCGTCCGCGGTGCGCCCGGCCAGGCCGCCCACGCGGATGGCCGAGAAGACGAAGTCCGCCTCGCGCAGCGCGGTGTCCAGGTCGGTGGTGGTCCGCACGACCGGCGGGTCGTCGTGCCCGGCGGCGAGCTGGCGCAGCACGTGCCCGATGGTCTCCAGCCGCTGCGCCGACACGTCGTACAGCACCACCTCCTGCACGCGCGGCTTGGCCCGATCGCGCAGAAGCGCGCCGTACACGAGCGGCACCCGGAAGCCCCCGCCCCCGAGGACGGCCAGTCTCATCCGCATCCCTTCACGTGAGCAGGACCTCGGCGCCCGCGGCGGCGCAGTTGCGCAGCGTCGCCGGGTCGGCGCCCTCGTTCGTCACGATGACGTCGATGTCCTCGGGGCCGCACACGCGCAGCGCGCCGGTGCCGGGGAACTTGTGCCGGTCCACGAGCAGCACCACCTGCCGCGCCGCCGCGATCATGGCGCGCTTCAGCGGCACCTCGGCGAGCGTGGTGTCCACGAGCTGCCCATCCGGCCGCACGCCGCTGGCGCCCAGGAACACGCGGTCGGCGACCACCTGGCTCAGCGCCGCCTCGGTCAGCACCCCGACCAGCGAGTGGTAGGGCCGGCGCAGCATGCCGCCCAGCATCAGCAGCTCGACCGCCGGGTCGGAGCGGAGCACGTCGAGCACGGCGAGGCTGGAGGTGACCACGGTGACGCGACGCCGGCGCAGCCGCTCGGCCAGCCGCATCGTGGTCGTCCCGATGTCGAGCAGGATCACGTCCCCGTCGGCCACCAGCTGCGCGGCCCGCGCGGCCACCGCCTCCTTGTCCTGCTCGTCGACCGCCTCGACGGCGGCGAAGGGCCGGTCGGCGTCGGCGTCCACGCTGGCCAGGGCGCCGCCGCGGACGCGCCGCAGCGTCCCGTCGCGGTCGAGCACCTCGAGGTCCCTGCGGATGGTCGACGGGCTCACGCCGAGCTGGCTGGCGAGATCGCGAACGCTCGTGGCGCCTGAGAGCCGGACGCGGCGCATGATCTCGGCATGCCTGAGGCGCTGAAGCACGGCGCGAGTGTATCAACCAATTTCGCGCAGAAGTAGGCATCTTGCTCCAAACACTTGCGTGGAAATACTTGAAGTGTCCGAGTAAACGTGCAAGATTGCGCACATCTCGGTGTGTCGAGGAGGATCCATTTCCGTGTCTGTCCAGGCGTACGACCCTCTGGCCGGCGAGCGGACCCTCGAGGGCCCGCAGTTCGACGTGTTCCTGGCCGGGACGGTGTTCCTGGACATCATCTTCACGGGCCTGCCCGCGATGCCCGCGGCCGGCACCGAGATCTGGGCCGAGGGCATGGGCTCGTGTCCGGGCGGTATCGCCAACCTCGCCATCGCGACCAGCCGGCTGGGCCTGCGCACGTCGCTGGCGGCCGCGTTCGGCGACGACGACTACGGCGACTTCTGCTGGCGCACGCTGGAGGAGCAGGAGTCGGTCGACCTGTCCAGGTCGCAGCGTTTCGCGCACTGGCACTCGCCGGTGACGGTGTCCATGGCGGTGGACCGCGACCGCAGCATGGTGACGCACGGCCATCCCGCGCCCATGCCGGCGTCCGAGATGATCGGCAAACCGCCCCGCTCCAAGGCCGTGATCGTGACGCTCTCCCCCGAAGAGCCGCTCGGCGCGCCGGGCAGCTCGTGCAACTGGGCCGAGCTGGCGCACCGCGACGGGGCGCTGATCTTCGCGGACGTGGGCTGGGACCCGTCCGGCGCCTGGTCGTCCGAGGTGCTGGAGCAGCTGTCGATCTGCCATGCGTTCCTGCCGAACGCGACCGAGGCGATGGCCTACACCCGCACCGACACGCCCCGCGACGCGCTGTACGCGATCGCCGACCGGGTGCCGCTGGCCGTGGTGACCGACGGGGCCAACGGCGCCATGGCCATCGACTCGATCACGGGCGAGGAGGCGTTCGTGCCCGCGCCGCGGGTGACGGCGCTCGACCCGACCGGCGCGGGCGACGTCTTCGGCGCCGGCTTCGTGCTCGGCACCCTGTGCCGCTGGCCGCTCGCCGACCGGCTGGCGTTCGCGGAGGTGTGCGCCGCGCTGGCGGTCCAGCAGTTCGGCGGGTCGCTGGCCGCGCCGGGCTGGGGGGACATCGCGGACTGGTGGCACGAGGTGCGCGAGGCGGCCGGGCACAGCGGCGCCTACGGCAGCTCGCTGGCGCGCCGCTACGCCTTCCTCGACCGGCTGGTGCCCACTGTCCCGGTCGGCGCGGTGCGCCGCGCCGTCGCCACCATCGCCCGTTACGCCGACGTCGGCATGGCCTCCCGGAGGCCCCCTGCCGAGGGCGAGGACCCGGACGCGCCTCGCGCGCCTGCGCAGAAGGAGTAACACCATGACCCCCCCGATGCGACTCGCCGCGCTCGCCGCGGGCATGCTGGTCCTGACCGCGTGCGCGCCCGGCTCCTCGGCCCCGCCGTCGCCGGCCTCGCCCGCGGGGTCGTCTTCAGGGTCGCCGAGTGCGGTGCGCACCGATGCCGCCGCGCTCGGCAACGTCACGCTGACCGTCTGGGATCAGGAGGTACGCGGCGGGCAGGCGGCCCAGATGAAGCAGCTCAACGACGCCTTCCAGGCCAAATACCCCAACATCAAGCTGAACCGGGTCTCCCGCTCCTTCGACGACCTCAACACCACCCTGCGCCTGGCGCTGAGCGGCAACGAGCCGCCGGACGTGGTGGAGGCCAACAACGGCCGCTCCGCGATGGGCGCGTTCGTCAAGGCCGGTCAGCTACGCCCGCTGGACGCCTACGCCGACGTGTACGGGTGGAAGCAGCGCTACCCCGAGTCGGTGCTGCGGTACTCGCGCTACAGCGCCGACGGCAAGCTGTTCGGCGAGGGCAACCTGTACGGCCTGCCGCAGGTCGGCGAGGTCGTCGGCATCTTCTACAACCGGGCCAAGCTCACCAAGCTCGGCCTGGAGCCGCCGAAGACGTGGGCCGACTTCGAGACGGCGCTGGCCACGGCCAAGGCCGGCGGCGAGGTGCCGCTGCAGCTCGGCAACCTCGACAAGTGGCCGGCCGTCCACGTGTTCGGCACCGTGCAGGGCCGCCACGTCCCGCCCGGTCAGATCGGCACGCTCGCCTTCGGCCGCAAGGGCGCCTCCTGGAACACGACCGAGAACACCACCGCCGCCGAGCAGCTCGTCGGCTGGGTCGACAAGGGCTACTTCGCCAAGGGCTTCAACGGCCAGGGGTACGACCCGGCGTGGCAGGCGTTCGGCAAGGGCCAGGGCGCCTTCATGATCGCGGGCACCTGGCTCCTCGCCGATCTGCAGAAGGCCCTGGGTGACGACCTGGGGTTCATGCTGCCGCCAGGCGTCACGGCCGACGCGCCGCCGGTCGCGACGGGCGGCACGGGGCTGCCGTTCGCGATCACCGCCAAGAGCCCCAACCCGGACGCGGCGGCGGCGTACATCAACTTCATCACCAGCGCCGACGCCATGAAGGTGCTCACCGAGACAGGGAACCTGCCGGTCGCCGAGACCGACCAGCAGAGCGTGGCCAAGGGGCCGCAGCAGGACGTCTTCACCGCGTTCGGGACCGTGACCGCGAAGAACGGGCTGGTGCCGTACCTGGACTATGCCACCCCGACATTCGCCGACACGCTGGGGGCGGCGCTGCAGGACCTGCTGGCCAAGAAGGCGACGCCGCAGGAGTTCCTGGCCACGCTGGAGAAGGACTACAAGACCTTCGCCGAGAGCAACGGATGACCCAGCCGACGATGGGGACCCGGCCTCCCGGGGAGCCCCGCCGCGTCGCCTACCTGTACGTGCTGCCGGCCTTCGCCGTGTACGCGGCGTTCCTGCTCTATCCGATCGGCCGCGCGGTGCAGTTCTCGTTGTACGACTGGGACGGCCTGTCCCTGGGCAGATGGGTCGGCCTGGAGAACTATGCCGCGATCGTCGCCGACGAAGGGTTGCGGGCCGCCTTCGGCCACGCGCTGGTCCTCATCGTCTTCTACGCGGCAGGGCCGCTGGTGATCGGGCTGGGGCTGGCCGCGATCCTCAACCACGCCAAGGTGCGCGGGCTGGGGTTCTTCCGCACCGTGGTGTTCCTGCCGCAGGTCGTCGCCATGGTCGTCGTGGCCGTGGCGTGGCGGCGAGTGTACGCGCCCGACGGCACGCTCAACACGCTGCTCGGCGCGCTGGGGCTGGACGCGCTGACCCGGGGCTGGCTGGGCGACTACACCTTCGCCCTGCCGGCGGTCGGCGTGGTGGGCACGTGGTTCGAGACGGGCCTGGTGACCGTGCTGCTGCTGGCCGGGATGAGCCGCATTCCCGCCGAGTTGTACGAGGCGGCGCGGCTGGACGGGGCGGGCGCGGTGCGGGAGTTCTTCGCGGTCACGCTGCCGTCGGTGCGCGGGGAGATCGCGGTCGCCCTGACGCTGACGGTCATCGCCGCCTTGCGCACGTTCGACCTGGTGTACATCACGACGCGGGGCGGGCCAGGCGACTCGACGTCGGTGCCCTCGTACGAGGTCTACCACCGGGCCTTCGGGCTCAGCCAGGTCGGCTCGGCGGCGGCGATCGGCGTCACGCTGACCGTCGTCATCTTCGTGATCTCGTTCGGGATCAACCGGTTCGCGGACAGGAGGGTCACGTGATCTCGCGCGGGGAGCGGGCGGCCAACTACGTCATCCTGTCGGTGTTCGCCGCGTTCGCGCTCTTCCCCATCGTGACCATCCTGTCGGCCGCGCTCGGGCCCGCCGACAGCGGCGGCACGGCCGGGCTCGGGAACTTCACGGCGGCGTGGGAGATCGGCCGGTTCGGCACGTACCTGCGCAGCAGCCTGATGGTGTCGTCGTTCGTCGTGGTCGTCAGCGTGCTGCTGTCGATCATGAGCGGATACGCGTTCGGCACCATGCGCTTCCGCGGCCAGTCGGTGCTGTTCTACCTGTTCATGCTCGGGATCATGATGCCGAGCGAGGCCGTCGCGGTGCCGCTCTACTTCGACCTGCGCACCCTCGGACTGATCGACACATTCTGGTCGGTGGCGCTGCCTCAGGTGGCGTTGTCGGTGGCGTTCGGCACGTTCTGGATGCGGGCGTACTTCCGCGCATCCAACCGGGCGATCGTCGAGGCCGCCCGCATCGACGGGGCCTCGACGTGGCGCATCCTGTGGCAGGTGCTGGTGCCGCCGGCCCGGCCCGCCCTCGTCACCCTGACCGTGCTGGTCTTCATGTGGACGTGGAACGAGTTCCTCATCCCGCTGATCATGGTGACCAGCGAGTCGCTGCGGACCGCGCCCCTCGGGCTGGCGTTCTTCCAGGGCCAGTACACCTCCGGCTTCACCCTCCTCGCCGCCGGGTCGGTCATCGTGGCGACCCCGGTCGTGATCTTCTACTTGTTCCTCCAGCGACACTTCGTCCGCGGCCTGCTCCAGGGGGCGGTCCGCGAATAACCCCACGGAGGTTCCATGCGACGACTGTTGATGGCGTTGGTCACCGTTTCCGCGCTGTTGCCCGCTCTACCGGCCGACGCCGAGGCCGCCGAGGCGCCCGTGGACCTGGACGTGTTGTTCGTCGGCGCGCACCCCGACGACGAGGCGTTCACCCTGTCCACGCTCGGCCAGTGGAACGAGGACCACGACGTGCGCACCGGCGTCGTCACCGTCACCCGCGGCGAGGGCGGCGGCAACGCCGTCGGCCCCGAGGAGGGCCCGGCGCTCGGGCTGCTGCGCGAGGCTGAGGAGCGGACGGCTGTCGCCAAAGCCGGCATCGGCGAGGTGTTCAACCTGGACGACGTCGACTTCTACTACACGGTCAGCGCCCCGCTGACCGACCAGGTCTGGGGCGGCGACACCCTCGAGAAGGTCGTGCGGACCATCCGGCAGACCCGGCCGGAGATTCTGCTGACCATGGACCCCGCCCCGACGCCGGGCAACCACGGCAACCACCAGGAGGCCGCGCGGCTGGCCATCGAGGCGTTCTACGCGGCGGCCGACCCGAAGGCGTTCCCCGGGCAGATCACCCGCGAAGGACTGCGTCCCTTCGCGCCCGCGCGGCTGCTCACCGGCGGCGGGCGCGGCACCTCGCAGACCGGGCCCTCGTGCGCCGCGTCGTTCCGGCCCGCCAACCCGGCACAGAACGTGTACGGCGTGTGGAGCGGACGCCCCTCGCAGCGCGGCCGGACGTGGGCCGCGATCGAGCGTGACGCCCAGCGCACCTACGCCTCCCAGGGCTGGGCCGTCTTCCCCGACGTGCCGTCCGACCCCGCCCAACTGGGCTGCGACTTCTTCACCCAGGTGGACGCGCGGGTGCCGTTCCCCGAGCCGGGAACCCCGGCGGCGGCCGCGCCGACGGCCATCCTCGACGGGGCGCTGACCAGGGCGGCGGGGACCGTCCCGCTCGGGACCCAGCTCGGCCTGCGGACCAGCACGTTCGACGTCCGCCCCGGCACCCCCTTCACCGTCGAGGTCGCCGCGAGCGCCGCTCGCGAGCCGCTGGGCCGCTCGTCCGCGGCGCTCCGGGTGCCCGAGGGCTGGACGGTCACGGGCTCCGGCGACCTCGGCCGGATCGCCGCCGGACGCACCGGTTCGGCGCGCTTCACCGTGACACCGCCCCAGAGCGCGGCCGGCAGGACCAGGATCGGAGCCGTGCTGACCACCGAAAGGGGACGGGGCTACACCGACCGGCAGGTCGAGGCGGGCCCCGCCGTACGCGGGCAGCAGCACCTGCTTCCCCAGGTCGACCAGTACGAGTCGTGGGTGAGCGAGGTAGGTGTGCCGCAGCTGCGCGGGCTGGTCACGCCCGTGCTCACCCTCCCGTCCGGCGGCTCCCGGCAGATCGGTGTCGTGGTGACGAACGTGGGCGACGCCGCCCGGTCCGGCACCGTACGCGTGGACCTGCCCGCCGGCTTCGCCGCCGACCGCGCCGAGGCCGCCTACCGCGACCTGGGCCCCGGGGCGTCGGTGACGGTGCCGTTCACCGTCACCAACACCGACACCTCGCTGAAGACCTCCAACGAGGGCGGCGACTACGCCTACACCGTCACCGTGGACGGCGCGGTCACCGGACGGCCCGCGCTCGAACTCGTCCCGGCCACCACGATCCCGCAGGCGGCGTCTACGGAGCCCACCGTGGACGGCGCCGAGGGCGACGGCGAGTACACCGGGACCGCGCTCGACCTCTCCCGCCGGTGGGAGGGCAGCGCGTGCTCGTCGGCGGACGACTGCTCGGGCACGGCCAAGCTGGCCTGGCGCGAGGACACGTTGTACGTCGTGGTGCAGGTGAAGGACGACGTGCTGGGCACGCGGCTGGCCGCCGCCGACTGCAAGCGGCACTGGCGTACCGACGCGGTGGAGGTCACCCTCGACCCGCGCGGCACGTCCGAGAACACCTCCACGACCTTCAAGGCAGCGGTCCTGCCGGTAACCGCCGAAGGTCCGCCGTGCGCGCTGCGGGACGCAGACAACCGCCAGGGTCCCGCCACGGGCGTGCGGATCGCCTCTTCAGTCTCCTCCGGCGCGTACACGGTGGAGATGTCCATCCCGATGGAGGCCCTTCCCGGCTCCGTCGACCCCGAGCACCTGGGCCTGAACATCCTGGTCTACGACTCCGACACGCAGGACAAGACCGGCCAGACCCGGATCGGCTGGTCAACGTGGGGCGGCGTACAGGGCGACCCGTACCGGTGGGGCGTGGCGACCCTGCCGGGGTACCGGCCGCCCGCGGACCGGCCGGCGCCCGATCCGGTGATCCCCGACACCGCCCTGTCCAGCCTGGACTCGCCGCAGTCGCTGGAGCAGGCGGTCCGCGCGCACGTCCCCGTGGGCGGCGGGCCCGCGGCGCAAGCGTCCGCGAGCGGCCAGGTGACCGCGGCGACGGGCGTGCCGGACGGAGTGAAGGTGACGGTGCGCGCGGCCGCCGCCGGCAAGGCCCACCTGTTCGTCCGCGATGCTCGGGGAACGGCAGGCAGCCGGGTCGTCACGGTGTCCGCCAAAGGCACGACGACCGTGACCGTCCCCCTGACCCGCGCCATGGACGCCTCGCCGACGGTGGTGTCCGGCTGGGAGGCCGCCGGCGGCGGCACAACAGCCTCCCAGGTCCCAGTGCGGTAGCCGGCCGCCACGCGCGCCGGGCTGTGCGCGGCGCGCGTGTCAGGCTGAGCGGCGGCGGAGGCCGAGGGCGGCGAGGACGACGCCGACGACGCCCACCGCCAGGCCGGCGCCGCCCAGCAGGCGCGCGGTGCCGTCAGACGCGGCCGGGTTCAAGACCACCGAGGTCGCGGCCGGGGAGGCGGCCGCCGCGGCTGTGCTGGGGGAAGCGGACGCGGAGGCGGCGGCGGGGACGAGCTTGAGCAGCGGAGCCGGGTGCTCGACCTCCGTGCCGTCCGCCTTCGGTGCCTCGGCCCAGTCCACGACCTCCCCGTTCGAGTACGTCTGCTTCGTCGGGAACAGCAGCTGATCCGTGTCCTTGGGCAGCTGCCCCATGGACACCTCGAACTCCTGGAACTCACCCGGGTTGATCTTCCCGCCCGACCAGACGATTGTGGTGACGGCCTCCTCCAGGTCGCCGTACTCGGTCTTGACCGGCGTGGGCAGCTTGCCTTCCGTCACCTTCACCTCCCATCCGGGCAGGGGCTTGACCGACACGAAGGCCAGCGGGTGGTCGGCGGGGAAGCTGACTTCGATCTTGGTGGTCGAGGCGGTGTCACGCTCGTTCGGCACCCGGAACGCGACCTTGGTGAAGGACCCCTGCTCGGCGGTGCCCGGCTGGACGGTGACGTGGGCCAGCGCGGGCAGCGCCAGACCGGCGGTGAGAGCGGTGGCGGCGGCGAGCACGGTCGCGGCACGGCGTACGAAGGACATGGCGAAACTCCACTTGGCTGAATTCAAAGGGAGCGAAGCTCCCGAGCTGACAAGAGCGAGAAAAAGAGGTGTCAGAAGGTCAGGCGGGAAGTGGAGGACCACGCCTGGCCAGACAGTGCCGGAACCCCGGCTGGGGCGGGACGACCCGGGCGAAGACGACCGGCACGTACACACGCACGGCGGGCACCGCCACCGGGCGCAACAGGACGAGACGGCGGCCGAGGCGGCGCAGTAGCGACCAGAGCGCGGCCTCGCCGCGCGCCAGCCACACGCCGGTGATCAGCGTGGCCGTCAGGTGGGCGAGCAACATCCCGGCGTTGACCGCCAGGCCGTCTCCGTGGACGTGCACGGAGACGTAGGCGGTGTCGTCGCCGGCGAACAGCTCGTGCAGCCCGAGCTGCGCCACCGCCAGCACACCGTTGACGGTCGCGGGAGAACGTTCCTTGCCGCACAGGGCCAGCCCCAGCCCGGCCACCGCCGCGAGCCCCAGCCCGGCGGGCCACGGCTCGGGACCCGAGCCGCCACCCACGACGTGTGCGAGCGTGGCGAGGATCACGCAGACGGCGGAGAAGGCGGCCGTCCGCGCGAGCCGGAGGGGAAGTTGCGCGCGCATGGGTGTGCCACATGGTCTCACGGGGCAGGGTGTCTTGAGACCTCAAGTGCTCAATGCCTGGTCGGTTTGCGGCATTTGTCGCTAGGGTCGTGCCGATTACGTTGATACAGAGGTGAGAACGTTGCGGCACTTGGCGGGTTTGCTTATCGGGCTTGTAGTAACGGCAGCCGTGGTGGCAGGTGGCGGCTGGGCTGTACAGCAAGCCGTCGGCAGTGCGGCGGCGGCTCCGCCGGACAGCCAGAAGATGTGGATCGCGCTCGGCGCGATGGCCGCGGTCGGCCTCGTCCTCGGGCTCGTGGTGGCGGGCAGGGTCTCCCCGCTGGCGGCCTTCGTGCCGTCCATGGTCCTGCTGGCGTGGACGGTCATCTACGCGCTCGACGTGAACAGGGCGCTGTCCCTCATCCCGTCCGAGCCGTCGGTGAACCAGATCATCAGGGACGCGGGGTTCGGCGCCAAGACCATGCTGACGACGGGCGTGTTCGCCCTGCTCGGCGTGGCGCTGTTCATCCCGGTGCTGATGCCGTCGCGCTGGTCGCGCCAGCGCGACGACCTGGACGAGGAGTACGAGCCCGCGTCCGAGAGCACCTACTACTGAGCAGTGGTGCCGGTGTAGAGGCGGGTGACGACGTCCTCGATCGTGGACTGGTCGGGGGCGGTGGCCATCAGCTCCTCCAGCGTCCCGTCGAACGCCAGCCGCCCGTGGTCGATCAGCATCACCCGGCGGCACAGGCGTTCGATGTCGCCGAGGTCGTGCGTGGTCAGCAACACGGTCGTGCCCTCCTCGGTGTTGAGCTTGCGCAGGAACTCCCGGATGCCGGCCTTGCTGACCACGTCGAGCCCGATCGTCGGCTCGTCGAGCACCAGCACGTCCGGCGCGTGCAGCAGCGCGGCCGCCAGGTCGCCGCGCATCCGCTGGCCGAGGCTGAGCTGCCGGACCGGCGTGCGCAGGAACGCGCCGAGGTCGAGGGTCTCGGTCAGCTCGTCGAGCCGTGACCTGAACGCCGCGCGCTCGACCTTGTAGAGCAGCCGGATCAGCTCGAAGCTGTCGGCGAGCGGCAGGTCCCACCACAGCGTCGTGCGCTGCCCGAACACCACGCCGATCCGCCGCGCCAGCGTGGTGCGCCGGCGGGACGGGTCCAGCCCGGCCACGCGTACCCGTCCTGAGGTGGGCGTGAGGATGCCGCACAACATCTTGATCGTGGTGGACTTGCCCGCCCCGTTGGGCCCGAGGTAGCCGACGAACTCCCCGGCCGACACGGTGAACGACAGGTCGCGTACGGCGTGGACGACGGTCCTTTTCACTTTGAACGAGCGTCCCGCCCGCTCGAGCTCGATCATTCTCAACTCCCCGTGGATCGGTAGTGCCTGATGCCCTGCCGCCAGGCCAGCGCCGCCAGCAGGGCGAGAACCAGCGCGGCGGCCGGCCCCATGAATCGCATGAACTCCGGCGTGCCGAACGGGTCGTCGCGGCCCAGCGCGTACAGGCCCGGCTGCCAGTTGATGAAGGCCAGCGGGACCGCGTACGTCACGCCCCTGACCAGGTCGCGACCGTAGATGCTGAACGGGTATTGACTGAGCTGCTGGCTGCCGTAGGTGAAGGAGCTGACCACCTCCGGGGCGTCGGTCAGCACGAACTGCAGCGCCCCGGCCAGCGTCCACAGCGCCGTGAAGATGACCATCCCCGTGATCAGCATGACCGGGATCAGCCAGGCACGCCGCCAGTCGAGGTCCAGCACGGCCAGCGCGTAGCCGAGCACCACGCCAGCCTGGATCACTCGCCCGACTCTGGTGCCGTTGAAGTGGTCGGTGGCCAGTTGCAGCCACGCGCTGACCGGCCGGATGAGGAAGGTGTCCAGCGTGCCCGCCTTGATGTGCTGGCTGACCCGGTCGAGGTTGCTGACGAACATGTCGCAGACGGTGAAGGCCACGCTGGAGGTGCCGTACAGGAAGAGGACCTCCTCGCGGGAGAACCCGGCGAGCGAGGTGGTGTTGGCGAAGATGACCAGGATGACGGCGACGTCGAGGGCGGCGATGACGCCGCCGAGCGCGACCATCAGCCAGAACGACGCCGGGTACGCGGCCGCGGCGCGGGTCCACGTCCAGGCCAGCAGGAAATACGTCCTAACCACCCTGGATCACCACCTTGTGGCGGATCACCCGGGTGCCGAGCGCGCCGAGCCCGAGCAGCACCACCGCCCAGAACGCCTGGAAGGCCAGCGTCTCCAGGACGGGCGCCTTGCCGAGGTAGAGGTCGGTGGGCAGCTGGACCATCGCCGCCCACGGCAGCGACGCGGCGAGGTCGCCGAGCCAGCCGGGGAAGATGCGCAACGGCAGCATCAGCCCGGAGAAGAAGGTCGTCAGGACCAGCGACAGCACCGCCACGCCGCGGTCGTCGACCAGCCAGCAGACCGACAGCGCGACCAGGTAGCGCCAGCCGAAGCTGACCACGACCGCGATCGCGAAGCCGCACAGGAACGCCGCCCACCGGCCGGGTTCGGCGGGCACGACGATGCCGAACAACGCCGCGCCGAGCAGCATCGGCGGGATGCCGCGGACGAGGAACAGGTAGGCGGCCCTGCCGAGGTCCTCGGCCAGTGACCACAGCTGCAGCGAGGCCGGGCGGACCAGGTCGAGCGCGATGTCGCCGCTGCGGATGCGCTCGGGGAGGCCGAGGCCGCCGCCGAACAGCTGCATCGGCCCGATGAACGCCTGGGTGACGAAGCAGAAGGTGACGGCGTCGGTGATGTCGTAGCCGGCCAGCCCGGGGCGGGCCTGCCAGAGTGCGATGAGGATGTAGGCGCGCAGGACGCCGAACACGCTGTTGGTGAACGCGCCGGCGAGTGCTGCCCAGACGTAGGTGGCGTGCTTGCGGAAGCCGTACCGGACGAGCCGGGCGTAGAGGAGTATGGTTGACACCTCCGGATCTGTAAGGACATGGCTACGTGCCGTGTCCGGACCCGCGCACGGGTCTGCCGACGGAAAGCATGGAATTATCCGTCGGAGCGTCAGCGGTCCGCAACGCGATAAACGAAGCGCAGGCCCGACCAGGTCGCGTCGATGGCGGCGACCTTGTTGTCGACCAGGCCCATGGACAGGCCGTAGTCGCGGATGGGATTCTCGGACAGGTCCGTCGGGATCTTGCTGGCGCGCTTGGGCCAGCACACCCAGAGTCCGCCGTTCTTGGTCAGGCGGGCCATGGCGCCGGGGAAGGCCTCGTGGAGCGCGGCGAAGTCGGCGCAGAAGACGAGGATGACGTCGTAGGGGTCCCGATCGGCGGACCGGTGCACGTCCGCGCCGGGTTCTCCCAGGTCGAGGCCGTCGGGGGCGGCGATGGCGAGCACCCGGTGCCCGGGCTTGACGCCGAGCTTGCGCGGCAGCGGGGTCCCCGAATATCCGGCCATGCCCATCAGCGTGACACATAGCCGAAATGTCCGTGTAAGCGATGAGATACTTACTGGCTGGTAGGATTCGGCTCTTTGGGGAATGACACTCTTCGGAGGGTCATTATGCGGATCGACGGGGATGTGTCCCCTCAATACCCCTTGAGCTGGCAGGCCCGCGCACTGATCAGCCTGATGCGCGGAACGTTGAAGCCGGCGTCCAGTCTCTTGATGCGCCATCCGCTCGCGCTGGTGGGGGCGGCCCGCCTCGGCAGGCTCGCACGGATGGTGCAGGTGCCGCACCCGGCGCACGTGTCCATCACGTCGGCCGCCTTCCCGGACTGCGGCGGGGAGTGGGTACGCGGCGGCGAGGGCCTGGATGAGGGCAAGGCCTTGTTGTACTTCCACGGGGGCGGCTATTTCTCCGGCTCGCCGCGCACGCACCGATCCATCACCTGGCGGCTGTCGGTGGTGTCCAGGCGGCCGGTGCTGGCGCTCGACTATCGCCAGGGCCCGGTCCACAAGCTGGCGGACTCGCTGGCCGACGCGCTGGACGCCTACGACTGCCTGCTGCGGCACGGCTACGCCCCCGAGGACATCGTCTTCGCGGGCGACTCCGCCGGCGGTCATCTGACGCTGGTGACGCTGCTGGCGCTGCGTGACCGGGGGCTGCCGCTGCCCGCGGCCGCGATCTGCCTGTCGCCGTGGGCGGACCTGACCGACATCCCTCGGCGCGCGAACCGCTGGGAGGACCCGCTGCTGCCGGCCAGCCGGGTGCGGTGGCTGGCGCGCCGGTGGACCTCCGGGCTGGATCCGCACGACCCGCTGGTCTCGCCGGTGCACGGCGACTTCACCGGACTGCCGCCGCTCATGATCGTGACCGGCTCCACCGAGGTGCTCCGCGACGAGGCGCGGCGGGTGGCCGAGCGGGCACGGAGCGGCGGGGTGCTCGTCAGGTATGAGGAATGGCGGCGCATGCCGCATGCGTTCCCTCTTTTGGCGGACGTGTTGCCCGAGGCGCGGCTGGCATTCCAGCACATGGCGCTGTTCTTGTCCGCGGTGGGGGCGGGCCCCGCCGCGTCGGCGGACGACACGGCGGCCGCCTGACCGCGACGGAGATCCGGCCACCCACTGGCAGGGTCGGCGAGACAGAGTATAAGGTTAGGCATGCCTAACTCTGTCAGGGGGATGTTTCTCTATGGCTGAAAAGCCCACGGACCATCATCGGGGTGTCGTCCTGCGAACCGAGCGGCTCTCCCCGCACATGGTCCGCATCGTGGTCGGCGGCGACGGGCTGGCCGACTTCGCCACCTCGGGCCTGACCGACCACTACGTGAAGGTCGTCTTCCCCTACGAGGATGTCGACTATCCCCAGCCGTTCAGCGTGAAGGCCTGCCGTGAGACCATGCCGCGCGAGGTCTGGCCGCGGCTGCGCACCTACACCGTGCGCGCCTGGGACCCGGACGCCCGCGAGCTGACCCTTGACTTCGTGGTCCACGGCGACGAGGGCGTGGCCGGGCCGTGGGCGGATCGTGCCGCGCCGGGTGACGTCGTGCTCCTGCTGGGGCCCGGCGGCGGCTACGCGCCCGATCCGGCGGCGGATTGGCATCTGCTGGTGGGTGACGAGAGCGCGCTGCCGGCCATCGCGGCCTCGCTCGAGGTGCTGCCCGACGGGGTGCTCGCGCACGTCCTGGTGGAAGTGGACGGGCCGGAGGACGAGCTGAAGCTGGACACGGCCGCGGACGCCAGGATCACGTGGCTGTACCGGGGTGACCGGCCGGTGGGTGAGGTTCTGGTGCGGACCGTGTGCGAGCTGGAGTTCCCGGACGGGAACGTGCACGCGTTCGTGCACGGCGAGGCCGGTTTCGTCAAGCGGCTTCGCCGCCATCTGCGCCTGGAGCGGGGGATCTCGATGGATCGCCTGTCGATCTCCGGCTATTGGCGGGCCGGGGTGGACGACGAGGGGTGGCGCGCCGCCAAGCGTGACTGGAACCGCCAGGTCGAGGCCGAGGAAGCCGCCGCGATCGCCGGCTGACCCCCGCCGCATCGCGTAAGGGGGCCGCGCCAGTCGCTGGGGGGAGACTGACGCGGCCGTCGCCGGGGAACCATCCCATGCCCTGGAGGTGGCCGGCGAGATCAGGGGATCAGTGGGTGAACTGCTCCTCTTCCGTCGAGCCCTTGAGGGCGGTGGTCGAGGAGTCGGGCGCCACGGCCGTGCTGACCAGGTCGAAGTAGCCGGTGCCGACCTCGCGCTGGTGCCGCGTCGCGGTGTAGCCGCGCGACTCGGCGGCGAACTCGGCCTCCTGCAGCTCGACGTACGCCGTCATGCCGTCGTTCGCGTACCCCTGGGCGAGGTCGAACATGCCGTGGTTCAGGGAGTGGAACCCGGCGAGGGTGATGAACTGGAACGTGTACCCCATGTGCCCGAGCTCCCGCTGGAACTTGGCGATCGTCGAGTCGTCCAGGTGCTTCTTCCAGTTGAACGAGGGCGAGCAGTTGTAGGCGAGCATCTGGTCCGGGTACTCGGCCTTGATCGCCTCGGCGAACTCGCGCGCCACGTCCAGGTCGGGCGTGCCGGTCTCCATCCAGAGCAGGTCGGAGTACGGCGCGTAGGCCACGCCGCGCGCGATGCACGCCTGGATGCCGTTCCTGACCCGGTAGAAGCCCTCGGCGGTGCGCTCGCCGGTGGTGAACTGCTGGTCGCGCGGGTCCACGTCACTGGTCAGGAGCGTCGCGGCCTGGGCGTCGGTCCGCGCGATGATCAGTGAAGGGACGCCGCAGACGTCGGCGGCGAGGCGGGCGGCGTTGAGGGTCTTGATGTGCTGGCCGGTCGGGATGAGCACCTTGCCGCCCAGGTGGCCGCACTTCTTCTCGGAGGCGAGCTGGTCCTCCCAGTGCACGCCTGCGGCACCGGCCGCGATCATGCCCTTCATGAGCTCGAACGCGTTGAGCACGCCGCCGAACCCGGCTTCGGCGTCGGCCACGATCGGCGCGAGCCAGTGCGGCGCCTCAATGCCTTCCGACCAGGTGATCTGGTCGGCGCGCAGCAGCGCGTTGTTGATGCGGCGCACGACGGCCGGCACGGAGTTGGCCGGGTACAGGCTCTGGTCCGGGTACGTCTGCCCGCCCAGGTTCGCGTCCGCCGCGACCTGCCAGCCGGACAGGTAGATCGCCTTCAGGCCGGCCTTCACCTGCTGCACGGCCTGGTTGCCGGTCAGCGCGCCGAGGGCGTGGACGTAGTCCTCGGTGTGCAGGAGGTCCCACAGCCGCTCGGCGCCGAGCCGGGCCAGCGTGTGCTCCTCCTGGACGCTGCCGCGCAACCTGATCACGTCTTCGGCGCTGTAGGTGCGCTCGACGCCCTCCCATCGAGGATCGTTGTCCCACTCGTCCCGCAGCTGCTCAGCAGCTCCCTTGAGGCGATCGTTCATCGTTCACTCCTTTGTCGTCCCCTGGGTGCTTACGCCGAGTCTCGTGCCCGGGACGGCTCGCCCAATAGGCAGAGCGGCTGAGAAGATTCGCAAAAATTCTGAACCTGTCCATTACTGACGGGTATTTGAAGGAGAAGAAATCGAGAGTTTTACCGTTGGCCTAGACCAATCGCACTGTGGCGGACGATGTGGCGCTAGGGCTAGAAGATGGACCGAATTTCTGTCTAAGATCGGGCCATGGCGTCCTTGCTGGGTGAAGAACCGCTGTCTTTGACGCAAGAGCTGGATCTCATTGCGTTTGGCCAGCGCCTGCGCCACCTGCGCAAACAGCGCGGCATGACCCTGTCCGACCTGGGCTCGCGCGTGAGCAGGGCGCCGAGCCAGCTGTCGCTGCTGGAAAACGGCAAGCGCGAGCCCAAGCTGTCGCTGCTCAAGGCGCTGGCCTCCGCGCTCGGCGTGCCCATCGAGGAGCTGCTGCGCCGCCAGCCGCCCAACCGCCGCGCCCAGCTCGAGATCGCCCTGGAGGAGGCGCAGCGTGACCCCGTTTACGCCGGGCTCGGGCTGCCGCGGCTGAAGGTCTCCGCCCGCGTGCCGAACGACGTGCTGGAGCACATCCTCGGGCTCTACGGCGAGCTGCGTGCCCGGCAGGCCCGCGGCACCGCCACCCCCGAGGAGGCCCGGGCCGCCAACGCCGAGCTGCGGCGGCGCCAGCGCGAGGTGGGCAACTACTTCCCCGAGATCGAGGAGGCCGCCGCCAAGGCGCTCGACGCGGTCGGCTACCGCACCGGCGCGTTGTCCCAGAGCACGATCCAGAGTCTGGTGACGCATTTCGGCTACACCGTGCACACCGCGCAGGACCTTCCCCGCTCCGTACGCTCCATCACCGACCTGCGCCACCGCCGCATCTACGTCAAGCATGAGCAGCTCGGCATGCACACCCCGCGCACGATCCTGCTCCAGACGCTCGGCCACCTGGCGCTCGGCCACGACAAGCCCCGCGACTTCGCCGACTTCCTGCGCCAGCGCACCGAGGCCAACTACTTCGCCGCCGCCGTCCTCGTCCCCGAGCGGGCCGCCACGCTCTACCTGCAGGAGGCCAAGAGCGACCGGGCGCTGTCGGTGGAGGATCTCCGGGACGTGTTCGCGGTGTCGTACGAGATGGCCGCGCACCGCTTCACCAACCTCGCCACCCACCACCTGGGCCTCGTCTGCCACTTCGTGCGCAATGACGCCGGCGGCACCATCTACAAGGCCTACGAGAACGACGGCATCGAGTTCCCCGCCGACGAGCAGGGCGCCATCGAGGGCCAGCGGATGTGCCTGCAGTGGTCGGGGCGGCAGGTGTTCGCCTCTCCGGACCGGTTCTCCGTCTACTACCAATACTCCGACTCGCCCACGGGAACCTACTTCTGCGTGGCGCACGTGGATCCGTCCCGCGAGCGGGACTTCGCCATCACGCTGGGGGTGCCGTTCAAGGAGTCGCGGTGGTTCCGCGGCCGCGAGACCACCAACCGCACCAAGTCCAACTGCCCGGGCGGCGACTGCTGCCGCCGCCCGCCCACCGAGCTGGCCGAACGCTGGGAGGGGTACGCCTGGCCGTCGGCCCGTGCCAACTCCCACGTCCTGGCCGCGCTGCCGCCCGGGTCGTTCCCCGGCGTTGACGAGGCGGACGTCTACACCTTCCTGGAGCGCCACGCGGCCAGCACATAACTTGCCCCCTGACGGGAATGGGGACGAGTTGGGGGATTCGGGGGGAGGTGTCGCATGCTTCCAGAAGTATCCGGATGGTTGCGGCGCCGTACTTCGTCTGCCGGGGACTGGCCGGTCCGGGACCTGGTGGCCGCCAAAGGGGACACCACCGTCAGCGTGGTGCTCCCAGCCCGCGACGAACGAGAGACCATCGGCGACATCGTCCGCGTCATCCGGCGCGAGCTGGACGGGCTGGTCGACGAGATCGTGGTCATCGACTCGCGCTCCTGCGACGACACCGCTCGGGTGGCCGCGCGTGCCGGAGCCCGGGTGCACGCCCAGGACGAGATCCTGCCGGAGCTCGAGCCGCTGGACGGCAAGGGCGAGGCCCTGTGGAAGTCGCTGGCGGTCACCGGCGGTGACGTGCTGGTGTTCGCCGACGCCGACATCAGGGGATTTCGCGCCTCGCTGATCTGCGGGGTGCTCGGGCCGCTGCTCGCCGACCCCACCGTCGGCTACGTCAAGGGCTGCTACGACCGCCCGCTGAACGGCGCGCCCAACGGTGGCGGCCGGGTCACCGAGCTGGTCGCGCGCCCGCTCATCAACCTGCATTGGCCGATGCTGGCCGGCTTCGTGCAGCCGCTGGCCGGTGAGTACGCCGGCCGCCGCTCGGCGCTCGAGCGCGTCCCCTTCCTCACCGGGTACGGCGTCGAGCTGGGCCTGCTGATCGACCTGCTCGACCTGGCCGGGCTGGACGCCTTCGCGCAGGTGGACCTGGGGTCGCGGGAGCACGCCCCGCAGTCGACCGAGGCGCTCGGCGGCATGGCGTCCCAGATCATGCTGGCCGCCTGGTCCCGCCTGCAACGCCAAGGCAAAATCCAGGCATTTCACGAACCGTCGCTACTCCTGGCCCAGTTCCGGCGCGGCTGTTGCGGTCACGACGTCCTGAACCGCGACGTCCGGATCTCGGAACGCCCACCCATGATCACCCTGCCTGCCTGAATGGTCCAGCAGGCAGGGGGCATTCCAGCCGAGAGTACCGGTCGGTAAGGTGTTACCAGCGGTAACGGTGCGGCCAAGGTGAGGAGTGCAGCGCATGAGCGGGTTCTGCCCGGAGCTCAGTAACGACGTGATCGAGGTGCGCGACTGGGTGCACGCGTTCGCCCGCGACGTGATCCGCCCCGCCGGCGCCGAATGGGACGAGCGCGAGGAGACCCCCTGGCCGGTCATCCAGGAAGCCGCCAAGATCGGCCTGTACTCCTTGGACTTCTTCGCCACCCAGTGGTTCGAGGAGAGCGGGATCGGGCTGCCCGTGGCGTTCGAGGAGATCTTCTGGGGCGACGCGGGCATCGGCCTGTCCATCGTCGGCACCGGCCTGGCCGCCGCCGCCCTGTCCTCGAACGGCACCCCCGAGCAGATGGGGGAGTGGCTCCCGCAGATGTTCGGCTCCGAGAACGACGTCAAACTGGGCGCCTTCTGCGCCTCCGAGCCCGACGCCGGCTCCGACATCGGCTCGATCCGCACCCGCGCCGTCCACGACCGGGGTGACTGGGTGCTGAACGGCGTCAAGACCTGGGCCACGAACGGCGGCATCGCCGACGTCCACGTGGTCGTCGCCTCCGTCGAGCCGTCCCTCGGCACCCGTGGCCAGGCCTCCTTCGTCATCCCCCCGGGCACGCCGGGCCTGTCCATGGGCCAGAAGTTCCGCAAGCACGGCATCCGCGCCTCCCACACGGCCGAGGTGATCCTGGACGACGTCCGCATCCCCGGCTCCTGCCTGCTCGGAGGCAAGGACAGGCTCGACGCCCGGCTGGCCCGCGTACGCAACGGCGAACGGGCCGGCGAGCAGTCGGCCATGCGGACGTTCGAGACCACCCGCCCGTCGGTCGCCGCCATGGCCGTGGGCATCGCCCGGGCGGCCTTCGAGTACGCCAGGGACTATGCCCGCGAGCGTGAACAGTTCGGCCGCAAGATCGGCGAGAACCAGTCGATCGCCTTCCTCCTCGCCGACATGGCCACCCGCGTGGACGTCGCCCGCCTCCTGACCTGGCGCGCGGCCTGGATGGCCCGCCAGGGCCGGCAGTTCGAGCAGGCGGAGGGGTCGATGTCGAAGCTGGTGGCGGGGGAGACGGCGGTGTGGGTGACGGAGCAGGCGATCCAGATCCTGGGCGGCGCCGGGTATACGAGAGACCATCCGGTGGAGCGTTTCCACCGAGACGCCAAGATCTTCACCATTTTCGAGGGGACGTCGGAGATCCAGCGGCTGATCATCGGCCGCGCCGTCACTGGCCTGCAGGTTCGTTGAAGGTGTCCGATTCTTCATCCGTGCGGTAGAAGATCGATTAGCGGGCTGTTCCGTCACTGTTCCGTCAGAGCGCGCACGAGGCTTCGAGGTAAGATCATTTGTGTGCAACCTCTCCGACACCCTGCCGCACGCCGGACACGCTGCCTGCGACGTGCCCGTTCTGGCCTGGATTCGTACCGACTTACCGGTGCGGAAGATTCGCTCGATTCAGACACCGGCCAGGTGAGGGAGAAGACTTCCAAAGCTCTGAGACGATCACGCAACGTGATCAACAGGTTCCGGGCCGAGTCCATCTGGAGATCACGGAATCTGTGCCAGACTCCGGATTCTGACCGGCCCTGTGGGCGTCAGGACTGACGGGGCGTGACGATCGGGAGGTGCTCACCCGCAGCCCGCGATAAGTCTGCAGTGCGCGTTTTTCCTGGCAGAGGGCGGGCTTGCGTTGGAGTGCGCTCCAACTCCTAGCGTGTTCCCATGCCAGCATCGCCACAGCCGAACGATGACGCGGAGACTTTGTCGATCACCGAAGTATCGCGCAGGACCGGTCTGTCCGCGGACACCCTGCGCTACTACGAGAAGGCCGGACTCATCCAACCCGTCCGCCGCAGCCGAGTCGGCGTGCGCCGGTACGCGACGGCCGACATGGAGTGGCTCGCCTTCCTGATGCGCCTGCGCGACACGGGCATGTCGATCGCCGACATGAAGCTGTTCGCCGAACTGCGCCGGGCCGGCGACGAGAGCATCGCCGCCAGGCTGGAACTGCTGAGCGACCATCGCAAGGTCGTTGACCAGCGCCTGCGGAGCTTGCGATCGAGTATGCGCGCACTGTACAAGAAGATCGCCCACTACCGAGCCCTCCTGGAGGAGAAGTGACCGCGGCAACGGATCGGCACCACCAACACCTTCGATCCCTGGGCTTGCCTGGTGGGAGAGGAAGCACGGGCGCTCCGTCGCCCGGTTCGTCGTCGTCCGCTGGCGCCGCGCCCGCGGCGATCCACACCGGCTTCTCAGCGCCGACCGGCCTGGCGTTCGCTCCGGATGGGACGCTGTACGTCTCCAACTGGTCGGGCGGAACGGTCGAACGCGTCACCCCGGACGGCGCGCGCTCGACCTTCGCGGAGGTGTCCTCGCCCGCCGGGCTGGCCTTGGACACCGAGGGCAACCTTTACGTCGCCAGCTACTCCGGCGACACCGTCTACCGGATCAGCCCAGCAGGGCGGCGGCAGGAGTTCGCGACGGGATTTCACACCCCGGCGGGCATCAGCTTCGATTCCCGCGGCAATCTGCTGGTCTGCAACCGGGCCAGCGACGAGATCATGCGGGTCGCCCCCGACGGCACGGTCAGCAGAGTGACCGGTGGGCTCAGCACGCCTGTCGGCGTGGCCGAGGACGCCCAAGGCACGATCTTCGTGGCCAACTACGACGGCGGGATCCTGTCACGCATCGGCCGCGATGGCCGGGTGTCCACGCACTCCGACGACTTCGACGGGCTCGGCGTCGGCCTGGTCATCGGTCAGGACGACCGCCTGTTCGCCACGGACCGGGCGGCGGGCGCCATCAAACGGGTGGAGCCGGACGGAAGCGCCGTCGCGGTCATGTCCGGCCTCGGCTCACCCGTCGCGCTCGGTGTGAACGCCGTCGGCGCCGTCTACACGGCGACCTGGGACGACGGTGCCCTCTACCAGGTGCCCGCTTGACCGGCGACTCGCTCAGGATCGTGGGGTTCCCGGCGGGAGCACCATCTCGCGGCCCGCGGTCGCGCCCCCGTCGACCGGCACGGACGTACCGGTCATGTAACCGACAGTCCGGGCACCCGGATGAACGGCGCTGGCGGTGTACGCCGCGCCGTTGGGCCGGGCCTGCTCGCGACGCCAGTTCGTCGGCGAGAGCCCGGTGGACGCTTGCCCGGCGCTGCGCGGAGGCGTCGGCGTACACGGCGGCGCGCACGAGCGGGTGCCGGAAGCGCAGCCGCGGCCCGGACAGGTCCAGATGCTCCGCGCGCTCGGCCGCGTCCAACGCACCGGCGGCGGCCCCGAGCCGGCCGGCCGCGCCCAGCACGATGTCGGTGCGGCCGCTGTCCTCCGCGGCGGCCACCAGGAGCAGGGTGCGCACCTGCTCGGGAAGATCCCTGGTCCGCTCCGCGTAGACCGCGCGCAGACGCCGGCCGACCGGGGCCGTGCCGGTAAGGACGATCCTCTCGGCCACCTCGGACGGATCGCCGAGCCGTACCACCTCCTCCAGCGCCAGTGGGTTGCCGCCGACGGCCGAGACGATCGCGCGCCTGGCAGGCCCGGGTGACCCCCACCCCTGTTCGTCGAGCAGCGCGGAGGCGGCCTCGTCGGCAAGCCCGGGGAGCGTGATCCGGGGGAGATCCCGGATCTCCAGGGCCCCCTCGGTTCCCGCAGGGCGGCGAGGAGGCCGATGGGAAGGCCGTCGCAGCAGCGAGAGCGCGGCGACGCGCACCGGCAGGTCGGCGGTGGACGCGGTGGACAGGCCCAACGCGCTGCGCAACGCCGCAGGCCTTCTCCTCCGGCAGCTCAGGCAGCAGGTCGAGCAGCGGGGGACAGCAACTGGTGCAGCAACTGGTGCAGCCCTCCGAAGGCCAGCGGGAGCTCCGTCTGCACGCCCGAGCAGCCGACCACCCGCACGGCGGACCCGGCCTCCGCGACCGCCCGCCGCAGCAGTGCGGTCTTCCCGATCCCGGCCTCGCCCCGCAGCACGAGGGCGCGGCCCTGGCCACGGCGAGTATCGGAAACGAGGCCGCTCAACGCCTGAAGTTCCTCTTCCCGCCCATGGAGCATGTTTGGAGGCTACCTCCGCGGAACGTCAGGAAGCCTTGGTCGCCGCCGTCAGCACGGGTGTCCTCCTCATCGGCCTGTTCCACGCGGGTCCCGGCGCCTTCGGCCGTAAGGGGAACCGCGTGAGCGCTGTGAGAGGGCCAGACGGACACCGAAACCCTGCAGCACCGCGCCCGTGACGGCCTCCATGGCACGCCGTACCCGCGAGTGGTCGAACAGCGCCCGTGCCTTGTCGATCGCCATGGTGTAGCACGTGAGCCACGCGAACGTCATCCGCGAGAACAGCAGGCCGAGGAAGGCGGTCAGCTGAACCCGCATGCAACTCTCCTAGAGTCTCCCGACCTCGGGCTCGCCGGCCTCGGCACCCGTGGCGGCATCCGCGCCCCAGTTGGCGAGCAGGCGAAGCGCCCGCTCGGACGCCGCCCCCGCCTCCGCGGTGTACACCACCAGGGTCTGATCACCGCCATCGGCGGGTCTCAGACACTCGAAGTCGAGCGTCATCTCACCCACCAGCGGATGGATGAACCGCTTCCGGCCACGGGCATGATCGCGCACGTGGTGGGCGGCCCACCACGTGCGAAAGTGGTCGCTCTTGACCGACAATTCGCCGACGAGCGCCGCGAGTTCGGCGTCGCCGGGGTGGCTCGCCGCCTGGACGCGCAGGTAGGCGACAGTATCCCGGCCTTTTGATGTCCAGTCGGCGAAAACGGCCTGGACGGAGCGGTTAAGGAAGATCATCCGGGCCCAGTTGCGGTCGCGAGGAGACAGCGCGGCGAAATCGGTGAAGACCGCGGATGCCAGGCCGTTCCACGCCAGCACATCGGCCCGGTGACCCACCACATAGGCGGGTACGCCCTCGGCCATGTCCAGCAGTCGTAACAGGCCGGGGAGCACCTTCGGGCGGCTGACGGGCCGCCTGTGGCTCGGTTTGACGAGGTTGCGGAGGTAGGCGCGCTCGTCTTCGCTGAGGCTCAGGGCCCGGGTGAGAGCCTCGAGGATGGGTTCGGAGACGTTCCGGACCTTGCCCTGCTCGAGACGGATGTAGTAGTCCACACTCATGCCCGCCAGGTAGGCGAGTTCCTCGCGGCGGAGACCGGGCACGCGGCGCCGCCCGCCGAACGGCTGGATGCCTGCCTGTTCTGGCTTCAGGCGGGCACGCCGGTTCCTGAGGAACTCGCTGAGCTCGGCACGCCGGTCCATCTCGCTAGTATCGGTCATTCTTGTCTCGTAAGGGTGGTACCGCGGTGCCCAGGATAAATCCGGCCATGGGTGCGCCTCCGTCCGCCGCCCACCATTGATGCCATGATCCTTCAACTGGCGAACCTTCTCATGGCGGTCACGATCACGGGCGCGATCCTGCCGGATCCCGCGCCCGCGGGACCGGACCGGCCGTACGAACCACCGGTCGGCGGCCCGGAGAACCTCGACACGCTCGACGTCGACGTGGCCCCGGACGGGGGCGGTCACAACGGCGTCACCATCACCTTCGACCGGCGCAGCCGTACGGAATCGGGAGAGAAGCCCGCGGCGGCGAGGCGTTTCGTGTTCCTCTTCGACCGGTCGGTACGGCTCCGCCCGGAGGCGTTCCCCGTCTGCGACGAAGCTGCGTTGCGCGAGCGGGGGCCCGCGGCGTGCCCGTCCGGGTCGCGGGTCGGATCGGGCTCGGCGCGGTATCACGGCTCGGCCGGCACGCAGGAGGTGCTCGCGTTCAACGGGCGGGCACCGGACGGCACGCCCCTCGTGCTCGTGTCCATCCCCGCAAGCAAGACCGTTCTCCCGCAGACGCTGGAGCGGGCCGCGCCGCCGTACCAGAAGAAATATCGAATCGCGCTCGACGAGATCCTCCCGCCGAATGCCACGCCGCCCCAGGACCGCGGCGCCACGACCCGGTTTACCCTCAGCTTCGGAGCCGCCCGCGGATCGGTCAGCTACGTCGAAGCGCCACCGAGACGGCTCGACTTCGCGCTGTGGAGCGAGTTCGTCACCGGCCAACGACTCATGACCCCGGCCGCCCAATAGGGCGACGGTCCGGTGTCCGGGTCACGCTGGGGCAATGAGGAAATACCGCGCTACCTCCGCATTGCCTCAGTCTCGGCCTACGATCGCGAAGTTCTCTGTCGCGCGGGCTGAGCTGGAGGAGGACTGCACTGCAGAGGTGAGCCTCTACTGCTCCGTTCCGATGAGCATCGCTCTGCACCCGTCGAGGCCAAGCACCTCCCGGGCTACGTAGCCGTCCGCTGATGCGAGGGCCTTTTTTGATGAGGCAGGCGTACGCCGGGCCGAGCCTCATCGGGTCGGCCTTCGATCATCAGGCTGACCTCGCGTATGGCGGATCGGCAAGCGGGAGTTCTCCTGGGCGGGATCGCTGGCCATCTCCGGCCTGCTGTGTGTCCTGGGGACCAGCATCGCCATCAGGATCTGGGCGCGGTCAACGACAAGGCCATCCCGAGCACGTTCGAGTGGACCCTCGCCGGCGCCGCGGCCGCCGGCATCCTCGCCGTCGTGGTGGCCATGCCGGTGCTGATCGCCCGTCTGCTGCGCCCCGTCCGCCAGAGCATCTGAGGTGCTCGGCGTCACCACTCGGCGCAGACATGCTCGGCCGCGCGAAACGCCAGGGCCATGATCGTCAGCACGGGATTGACGGCGCCATTGGTGACGTGCACGGAGGCGTCCATGACATAGAGGTTGTCGTGGCCGTGGACACGGCCCCACCGGTCCACGACCGACGTCCGCTCGTCATCGCCCATCCGGCACGTTCCCGATTGGTGCTGACCCGCGTACAGGGCCAGGGGAGCCGGCTGCGTCCACGTCCGCCGCGCGCCCGAGGCGAGCAGCCAGGCGCGGGCCCGGCCGGCAATGTAGGCCGCGGTACGCACGGTCTCCGGATGTGTCGTGCCGGACAGGCGGGCGACAGGGATGCCCCACCGGTCGCGTACGTGGGGGTCGAGTCGCGTCCTCGCGTGCGGGCTGGGGATTTCCTGGACCGGACCGCCCACCCGCATGACGTGGCGGTACTTCTCCCGGATGTACCGCTTGTTCTCCATGCCCCAGCGGGGCAGGTCAGGAGGCAGATTGCCGGCCCAGAAGGCGATCGGCAGCACGGTGAACTCGTCGGCGAGCATCGCCCCGCCGATGACGCCGTCGTTGTGGTGCGCGACGTCGAGTGTCGCCAGCGAGACGCCGGGCCCGAGCCCGTCGTACACGGGCTCCGGCATCTCGCCCAGAGCCCAGGCGTAGGCGTGGCCTTGCACGTGCCGCCCCACCTGATCGTGGTTGTTGCCCAGCCCGTACGGCTCGCGCCGCGTCCGTGAGTTCTGGAGCAGCCGCGCCGTCTCGATCGCACCGGCCGCGCAGACGACGACCTCGGCCTCGACGACGTGGCGCGCCCCTGACCGGTCCACCCAGCGGACGCCGGTGACCCGGCCCGCGGGATCGCATTCGATTCGTTCGGCCACCGCCTCCGGCAGCAGCCGGGCGCGGCCGGTGGCGAGCGCGCGGCGTAGCACCGTGTTGTGCGAGCCGTTCTTCGCCTCCACCCGGCAGGCGAAGCCGACACAGTGCCGGCAGCGGGTGCACGCCGCCCGTCCGGCGTACGGCACCGAGTTGATCAGCAGGGGCACCGGCAGCACCTCCCAGCCGAGGGCGGACGCGCCCCGGCGCAGGGCTCTGGCCTGCGGGCCCTCCGGAAGCGGGGGCATGGGGTACGGCCTGGCGCGCTTCCAGTGACGGCTGCTCGCCTGGTGGTCGCCGCAGACCCCGATCTCCCACTCGGCCCGTTCGTAGAAGGGTGCGAGGTCGTCGTAGCCGATGGGCCAGTCGGCGAGACTGCTCCCCTCGGGGACGCCGTACGTGCTCGCCATGGCGAAGTCGGCGGGCAGGAACCGCCACGCCTGGGCCCCGTAGAGCCGCGTACCGCCGCCGACCAGCGTGGCGTTGCCGTGGAAACCCGGCTCGTGCGGCCGCACCACATGCTCGCCGCCCGCCGCCTCGACGAAGACCCGCGGGCCGTCCTCGTAGTCCGGGCCGGAGCGGTGGGGATAGCGGGTGAAGCGGTGATTGCGCAGATGGTCGCGGCCGATCTGCTCGTACGTGAGGTCGCGGCCGCGTTCCAGCACGACCACCTGCTTGCCGGCCTCGGCGAGGATCGCGGCGGCGACCCCGCCACCCGCGCCCGATCCGATCACGACCGCGTCCGCCCGCATCAGCCGCGTCCCTCTCGCCCGATCAATCGCTCACCTCGAACCCGATCATCCGCCAGGAGACGGCGTCGCGGTTGCCGCCGTTGTCCGGATCGCCGTAGAAGCCCTCCATGACGTGCCCCACCACCGTGTTGACGAACACCACCGGGTCGAACGGCCATGGCGTGCGAGTGTCGCCGGATTCCACGCCCCGCAGCAGCTCCTCGCGACGCTCGTACGAGAGCACGGGGAAACGCGCGCCGTACCTCCCGCGCGCCTCGGCCTCTACGGCGTCGAGGCCCGCCGCATAGTACGCGCGCAGGTCGAACCGCCCCTCCAGATAATCGAGCACACCGGCCTCGGTGCCGCTCGGGTACTCGTCGGCGGGGACGATCGTGTCCACGACCGCGCTCAGCGTCGCGGCCTGCTCGGGGGTCACTCCCCACAACGGGGCGCCGGGCGCTCGCATCTGTCCTCGATCACCTGCCTTTCCGGGACGGATCGTATGACGTTTTCACAGTGCGGCGCGTCCGCCGGGATCGGCACTCGAGCCGCGAAGGCCGGAGTCCTGGTCGAGTGTCCGGGGCAGGCCGAGGTGCGCTGCGATCGTCGTCTCGAAATGCGTGAGCTCGCAGATCCGGTCGCCGGCGAAGCCTGCCACGAGGACCCCCGTGACGCGCAGGGCACCGGTCACCGGGTCGCGGACGTACTCGCCCCACGCAGGCTGGCCGTTCGCCCGGACCGGCACCATCCTGGCGATCCCTCGCCGGTGCGCGTCGATCGCGGTGAAGAACCGGTGGACCGCCTCGGTGCCCCGGTACTCGAAGGGCAGGGGCGGCATCCGCACCCACACGTCATCGGTCATCAACGCGATGAGCGCATCCACGTCGTGCTCGGTGAAGGCCGTGACGAAGCGGTCCACCAGCGCCTGCTCCTCCGGCCCACCGGCGGGTGGCGGTGACGGCCGCTCGGGGGCGCGGGCCGCGTCCATAGTCGCCCGGGCGCGCTTGAGCGCACTGGTGACGGCATCCTCGGTCAGTCCGAGCAGCTCGGCGGCCTCGCTCGCCCGGTAGCCGAGCACGTCACGCAGGAGCAACACCGCGCGCTGGTTCGGCGGCAGCAGTTGAACGGCGGTCACGAACGCCAGCGAGATCGCCTCGCGGGACTCGTACCGTGCCTCAGGTCCCGGCGCCTGATCGGGCAGGCCGTCGAGCAGGACATCCGGATACGGCTGCAGCCACAGCACCTCGCCCATCCTGGAAGGCTCCGGCGGTGAAATCGCGGGCTGCGCAGCCGCCACCCGCCGGCGCCCTGACGTCCGCAGCACGTTGAGGCACCGGTTGGTGACGATGCGAAACAGCCACGTGCGGATGGACGATCGCCCTTCGAACCCGCCCAGGCCGGCCCACGCCGAGAGCAACGCGTCCTGCAGCGCGTCCTCGGCGTCCTGCAACGACCCGAGCATGCGGTAGCAGTGCGCCTGCAGCTCGCCGCGATGTGGCTCGATCAGCGCCGTGAACGCGTCATGGTCACCCTCCCGTGCCCGCTGGAGCAGTTCGGCCGACATGGATCACCTCCGTCGTCATTCTCCGCTCGGTACCGACACCGCCGGCCGCCTGAACTGGTCGCCACGGGCCCGCCCAGTTTCCGCCGGCCCGCAGTGTCTGTCTGTGGTGCAAGCCCGCACCGTCAGAACCGAACGGAGAACCCCATCATGTCGAACACCATCGCGAACAGGACCGTCCTCGTGACCGGCGCCAACCGAGGCCTCGGACGCGCGCTGGTCGATGAGGCCTTGCGCAGAGGCGCCGCGCGGGTCTACGCCGGGATGCGGCAGCCCTCGCCCCATCCCGACGGACGCGTCACCCCACTGATGCTCGACGTGACCGACGGCGCGCAGATCCAGGCGGCCGCCGAACGCGTCGATGCGCTCGACGTCCTGGTCAACAACGCCGGGCTGGCGGCCTACGACGACCTCGGTGACCGGGCGGTGCTGGAGCGGCACTTGGCGGTCAACCTCTTCGGCCCGTACGCCGTCACCCAGGCGTTCCTGCCGCAATTGACCCGCTCGCGCGGCGCCGTCGCCAACGTGTTGTCGCTCGCGGCCCTCGCATCCCTGCCGCTGACCCCCGCGTACTCGATCTCCAAGGCCGCGGCGTTCTCGCTCACCCAGTCCCTGCGCGCATTGCTCGCTTCGCGGGGTGTCCGGGTGCACGCCGTGCTGGCAGGACCCTTCGACACCGAGATGTCCCGCGGCTTCGACGTACCGAAGGCCGCTCCGGAGTCGGTGGCACAGGCGATCTTCGACGGCGTGGCCGGCGGCGAGGAGGAGATCTTCCCTGACCCCATGTCGGCGTCTCTGGCGCCGAGCTGGCCCGTCGGCGCGGTCAAGGCGCTCGAGCGCGAGAACGCCGCGTTGCTCGAGTCTCCGCGCTGATCACGACCACACAGGAAAAGGAGGACGAAGCATCGTGAGCGACTTGTCGGGTAAGACCACTCTTGTTGTCGGCGCGAGCCGAGGGCTGGGACGCGGGATCGCCGGCGCGATCGCCGACGTCGGCTCCCCGGTGATCGCGCTCAGCCGGTACGATCACCTTCCCGCCCGTTCGGACATCCGAACCGAGGTCGCGGACGCCGCCGACGCCGCGACGGCCAAGCGTCTCCTCGACCGCTATGAACCGGCCGCCGTCGTCCTGGTGGCCGGCGCCGGCCCGCTCATACGTCCGCTGCACGAGCAGACGTGGGAGACGTTCTCGGTCAACTGGCACGCCGACGTCCAGATCGCGTTCCACTGGTTGCGCGAGGCCCTGCTCCGGCCCTTGAGCCCCGGCAGTCGGGTGGTCGTGGTCAGCAGTGGTGCCGCGCTGGCCGGGTCGCCGCTCAGCGGCGGGTACGCCGGAGCCAAGGCCACTCAGCGTCTGATGACCGCATACGCGCGGGACGAGGCCGAGCGTGCCGGCCTCGCCATCACCTTCACCGCCGTGCTGCCCCGGCTCACGCCGCTGACCGCACTGGGCCGGCCCGCCGTGCAGGCGTACGCGGCGCGTGCCGGCGTGCCCGAAGAGGAGTACGTCCGGGAGCTGGGAGAGCCGCTGACCCCCGAGGGCGCCGGCGCCGCCGTGGTCGAGCTACTGACCGCGGATGCCGCCACCGTGGCCCCGGCCTATCTGCTCTCCGCCGCCGGCCTGCGGCAACTGCCCTGACGCAGCTCGGCGGGTCGCCCTCCGGTGTGACGCTGTGAGGCGAGTCACGGAGCGGTTCCCCACGCTCCAGCGCGTGCGCGACGTCGTCGAGGAAGTCCGCGTAGGACGGCCAGGCCCAGCTGCCGGTGAAGGTCAGGCCTTCCTCGTGGAAGAAGCTGCCGACTCGGCCCTTGCCGTCGAGCACCAGGTTGTCGCCGCCGCCGTCCATCGCGAACGGGATGGCGCTGCCGTGCCACCAGAACCCTTCGGGGTCGACGTACCCCTGAGGCTCTTTGGAGCCCGACGGCATCACGTCCTCGGACACGTCGCAGCTGATCTTCCAGTCCCACACGATCTCCTCGACCGGGGTCAGGCGGTAGACGAAGAAGAACGACCCCTTGCCGAACTCCGCGCCGTTGTGGCGCAGCAGCGACGCTTTCAGATCATCGGGGAAGGTCACGCCCATCGTGGCCTCGGCATTGGCGATATCCCTGAGCGTGGTAGGCGGATTGAGCTCCTCGTAGGTGCGTGGCGCGTTCTTGGCCAGCCATCGGTCAAGGCGTGTCCAGGCCGCGTTCACGCGGGCGGTGACCTGGCGGTTCGGCCGGCGGACCACGGGCCGGCGCTGCCTGGGACGGCACCCCATGCTTTCCATCTCAGGCTCCCGCGTGGGCTTGGGTTCCTGCGCGAGCGCGGCCACTGCCGGAGGCGGCGTCTCGACGTTCGCTCATGTCCCGGGCCTGCCGCAACCCCGACCAGGTGGCGGCGATGACGAGCAACGACGGACCGTAGTACCAGATGAGCCCGGCCACGTCGTACTCCCAGAGCGGTGGCATTGAGGACCCGGCGCAGCGCCAGCCAGGCCAGCACCCACAGCGTGACCCCGACCGGCAATAAGGACCTGTCACTGATGTCATCGATGATGCAGTGGATCAGCGACATGGGCGGCGGTGGGGCGGCCATGGTGCTGACGCGCCAGCGGGATGGCTCGGGCGGTGACAGCAGGCGGCCGCTCGTCGACGGGCGATAACCGATGGTTATAACCACAGGTATTGGACCATAAGGTGGTCCACCGGCGAGCATGATGATCGATCCCATTCCCACGAAGCGGAGAGACGTCATGACCGAACAGCCGCAGCCGTCGCGGCGGGCGATCCTCACGACCGGCGCCACGGGCGCGGTGGCGCTGGCCGCCGGCGTCGTTTCCGCGGCAGCGCCCGCCCTGGCCAACACCCAGAACCCGCCCGCCCCGTCCACCGGCAGGGCCGACCCCCGAGGGCGCTTCGCCGGCAAGGTGGTGCTCATCACCGGCGCCACGTCGGGCATCGGGCAGGCCACCGCGTACGAGCTGGCCAGGCACGGAGCGCAGGTGTTCTTCTGCGGGCGGCGTGAGGAGCTCGGCCACCGCCACGAGCGGGAGATCCGGCAGTTCGGCGGTGAGGCAACGTACATGCGGGCCGACGTGTCGAAGGAAGATGACGTGCGGGCGTTGGTGGCCACTTGCGTACGCCGGTACGGGCGCATCGACATCGCCTTCAACAACGCCGGAATCGAGAGCCCGAAGGCGGCGCCGCTGCACGAGCAGACGCTGAACGACTTCGAGCAGGTCTGGCGCACGAACGCGGCCGGGGTGTTCCTGGCGATGAAGTACGAGATCTCGCACATGCTCCAGCAGGGCGCCGGGATCATCGTCAACACCGCCTCGATCTCGGCCGAGGTGGGGTTCGCGACGATCTCGCCGTACAACGCGAGCAAGCATGCCGTGGCGTCGTTGACGAAGGTGGCCGCGCTGGAGTACGCCGACAAGAACATCCGGATCAACGCGCTGGCCCCCGGCGCCGTGGACACGCCGATGCTGGAGCGAGCGGCGAAGGCGTTCGGGGTGACGTACGAGCAGATCGCGCAGGACTACCCGATCAAGCGGATCGTACGGCCACAGGAGATGGCAAGGGTGGTGATGTGGCTGGCCTCCGACGACGCGACCGCCGTGCTGGGCACGGACATCGACGCGTCGGGCGGCTACCTCACCGGTTGACACCCGAAGCCGCCGCTACGAGCACCGTCTCGCGAATTCTCTGTCCTGCCTCCAGCGATGCCGCACTGCACGTCAGACGGCATCTGGTGGACAGCCTTTCCCGACCTGGCTTGCGCATGGTGTTCGCTCGCAGCGCTCACCCTGTCATCGTCCGTCCCCACAATGCCCACCACACCCGCGAGGGCCACGGTTACGGCAACCCCGCGCGAACCCGGCCCCAACCTGGGGCGCGGTGAACTGGCGGAAACGGGCCGAGGGGCGGCATATCCGCTGCTCACTCAGCGTCGGGCCAGCGCCTCATAGGCGGTGGAGCGACCGATCTTGAGGCGCGTAACTCCAACCCGTACTACACAGCCGTGGCCAGGACCGCGAACATGAAGCGGCCTTTCTGGCCTGACACTCGGGTAGCCGCCATGAGCCCAAAGTGGAGCGTTGGGCATTCGCCAGCGTCATTTGCGCTTGAGGCGACTATCGATATCCATATCGATATGACAGAATGATCCATATCAATATTGGACGTTCCTGGGTAGTTTCTGATCTTCTCTTCGGCATGACACGACATCTCCGACTGCGACCAGCGGTCGTGATATTGACCGCTTCTGCGCTGCTGGGCTGCCCCGCCTATGCGGCGGGTGCCGTCACCGGCAAGACGAGTACCATCAGCGTCGCCGCCCAGACGGGGAGCAACGCCCCCTCCGGCTCCGACCTGAACAAGACGCTGCAGGAACTCGAGAAGTCCTACGACGGGCGTATCGGCGCGGTGGGCATTGACCTGGAGACCGGGAGAACGGTCGGCTACCGGGCCGACGAGCGCTTCCCGTTCAACTCCATGTTCAAGGTGTTCGCGTGCGCGGCAGTGCTGCACAAAGCGCGCACCAGCGACCCCGGGCTGATGGACAAGGTGATTCGCTGGAAGCCTGCCGAGATGGCCGAGCTGACGGCGAACTCCCCAGAGACCACCGAATACACCGACACCGGCATGACACCCGCACAGCTGTGCCGCGCCGGGATCACCAAATCCGACGGCTTCGCGGGCAACACGCTGCTGAAGCAGATCGGCGGGCCGCGCGGGCTGACCGAGTTCTTCCGCGCCACCGGTGATCGGATGAGTCGCCTGGACCGGACGGAGCCCAGGCTGACCGAGTGGAAGCCCGGTGAAGAGCGCGACACCACTACCCCTGCGGCGGCCGCACAGACCTTCACCAAGCTCACCACCGGTAAGACCCTCCACACCCGCGACCAAGCGCGGCTGGTCGGCTGGCTGAAGGCCAGCCTCACCGGCGCCAATCGGATCCGGGCGGGACTGCCCAAGGACTGGACGGTCGGCGACAAGACCGGCACCGGCGGCGCGAGCAACTACGGCACCGCCAACGACCTGGCGATCGTCTGGACACCCGGATCGAACGCGCCGATCATCCTGTCGGTGTTCACCAACCGCAACCTCAACAACACCCCGCACGATGACAAGGTGATCGCCTCCACCGCGACTGCGCTGGCCAAGGCCCTCGGCAGGTTGTGACCGGCCATCGGGTGGTGACGCGGTCGGCAAGCTAAGCGGATCTCGAATGCCGCCCAGGCTGCCGACACCACCACCCGCCCGCAGCGGTGCGGAGGGCAGCGTCAGTCGAGACCGTTGACCGCTCGGGCGTTCCGGTCCTCGATGTAGGTCGCCCCCGCGCGCTGGATCAACACGAGCTTGCGCGCCGCGGCCGTCGGCAACCCGCTCCTGACAGCGGCCGCGTACGCAGCGATCAGCCCGGCGAATTCTAGAATCTCCTACGGAAGGGTGGGCATGGTCGGGACGTTGGGTTCGCCCCGCACCGGCACCATCGACGCGCGTTCACGCGCGCCGTTCGGCTGGGCGCCGCTGGTCGTCCTGTTCATCGTCGGATTCGTGGACCGGATGGAGCACAACCTGCTGATCGGCGTGCTCCCTGCCGTTCAGCGCGATTGGGGCTTCAGCGACACCGCCGCCGGCTCGATCCCGACGGCCGCCGCCCTGGCGGCGGCCGTCGTGGCCTTGCCCGCCGGGTATCTGGCGGACCGGCTCAGCCGTACCCGGATCATCGCGGTGGTCGTCCTCGTCTGGGCGATCGCCACGCTGGGCTCCGGCCTGGCCACCGGGTTCGTGATGTTCTCCCTGATGCGCGTGCTGCTGGCGGCGGCTGAGAACATCGACAACCCCGCCTCCGGGAGCCTGCTCGCCGACTACTATCCGCCGGTCAGCCGGGCGAAGGCGTATGGGCTCACGCGCGTCACCATGCACCTCGGGGGCGTCGGGACACTGCTGGGCGGAGTGCTGGCGGAGGCGTTCTCGTGGCGTACGGCCTTCCTCGTCATGGTGGTGCCGGGCGTGCTCACGGCCCTGCTTGTCTGGCTGCTGCGCGAGCCGCGCCGCGGCGAGCTCGACCGCCTGGTGGCGGCCGGCGACGCGTCCCCGGCCTCCCTCGCGCCCGCTCACGCGGCCTCCGCCACGTCTACTTCCACCGCCTCCGCCGCGCCCCTGGCCAAGCCGCCGTTCTGGCGGCAGTTCCGGCAGGTCCTCGCCATCCCCACCCTGGTCTTCGTCTGCGCCGGCCTGTCCCTGCTCACCCTCGGCCTGGCCGGGATCTTCTACTGGCTACCCACGTTCATGGTGCGCACACTCGGCGTCGGCACGGCCGCGGCGGGCTCGCTGAGCGGACTGATCACGGCCGCGGGCACGCTGACTGGCACCCTGGTCGGATCCTGGCTGGGCAGGAAGTGGCACGGCACCCGCAAGGGCGGCCGCCTGCTGGCCGGCGGCAGCGGTATCACGGCCGGCTCGTTGGTCCTGGCCGGAGCGCTGTCCATGGAGTCGATCGGCGCGATGACCGTGCTGATCCTGCTCGCCAGCTCGCTGATGGCCATCGCGATCCCGAACATGACGGCCTGCCTGGCGGACGTGGTCCCGGCCGCCTCACGCGGCCTCGGCTTCGCCGTCCTGCAACTGCTCATCACGGGCGGCGGCGCCTTCGGCTCCCTGGTCGTCGGCATCGCCTCGGACCGGCTCGGGTCGTTGCTCGCCGGGATGTACATCCTGGTGATCCCGATGGTCGCCGGCGGGCTCCTCACGCTCAGGGCGAGGGCGTCGTTCGAACGCGACGCGCGCAAGGTCATGGAGGATGCCTCCCGCGGCTGAGCCGCGGCACACTGGACGAGCGCCCGCTGCTGAGCCCCGGGCGGCCAATAGCGGTAGCGCTTCACCTCGACGTTGGACCCCCGGTGCGATGGTTATCTAGGGTATTGACGTCTTCTCGCAGGTCAGAGTGAGATCTTGTCAGCCACGTAAGGCGCGTTGGCCAGCGCCCAAGGAACGTTGCATCGCGCGCGTGTCCAGGTGCTTCGTCCGAACCCGCGACGCCGGACAGAGGTCGAAGTCGGTGCGATGGCGAAACCGAAGCCGCCCAGCAACGCGATGGTGACCGCGGCCGGGACCTGGGCGGCGGCGGTGAAGGTGAAAGCGAACACCGATGTTGTGGGACGGCCGGCCTGAGTTGATCGTCTGGGGGGCGTCAGTTTAGAGTTCCAGGCAGCGTCGCGTGTCGGTGGCGGACTGCGTCAAGCATGGAGGCGTCGGATCCGGAAGGTGGTCATGATGACCCTTTCCCCGTTCCCCACCCGTGGGTGAGAGCGAGAAGAACAGGCTCATAGCCTGGAACCTTGAACTGCAGGCGGCGCATCAACGACTGCATCGAGCACTGCGCCTCGCGCGCGAATCCCTGGAAGCCGGGGACACCACCGCGGCACGGGCAGACCTCCTGCTGTACTGCAAGGGATTCTGTGCCGCCCTCGACGGGCATCACGTGCGCGAAGACGTCGGGCTCTTTCCCGAACTGTCCGCGCGCCATCCGTCGCTGCGGCCCACGATCGCCAAGCTCCAGCAGGACCACGAGATGATCGCGATGCTGCTCGGGCGGTTCGACCATGCGATCACCTCGGACGCCACGCCGAGCGAGCTGGCCATGCACCTGGACGGCCTCTCCGCGATCATGGAGTCCCATTTCCGGTACGAGGAGCGCGAACTCCTGGGCGTCCTGTCAACGCTGGACCTCGACGCCGATCCGCATGAGCTCCTCGGACCGCTCTGATCGCGGCCTTCCGATCCCGTCGTACTGCGATGGATTATCGGGGTTGTCAAACGAATCTGCTGGTCAGTCGCATGAAGGTCGTTAAGGCACGTCAGGCACCATCGACCCCAGCATGCCGAGCATGGTGGGGTCCGGCGCGAAGGCATTCGAGCGTGTGGAGAGGCGATTGATCAGCGATGGGCCGCTGCGATGAGGCGGCGCAGGGTCGCGACGTCCGGGGTCGGCCGGCAGGCGCGAAAGAAGCGGTCGGCGGTGCCGTCCGGCAGCAGAATCCAGGCGGCGGCGAGGTCGACGGCCGGATCGCCGGCGAACAGGTCGCCGAAGTCGATCACGCCGCAGATGGTGCCGTCCGCGGTGAGGACGTTGGCCGGATGCAGGTCGCCGTGGAGCCATAGTGCCGGCCCGGCCCAGCCGGGCGCGACGGCGGCGTCGTCCCAGACCGCGCGGACAGCGTCCGGGTCGGGGATCAGCCCCGTCTCAGTGGCCTCGGCGAGCTGCTGGGCGACCCACTCGGAGGAGCCGGCCAGCGGCCCTCCGCGGCCCCGGCCGGCGGTGTCCACCTGTTCGGGGGCGGGTTGGTGTGCGCAGGTTAGCGACAGCCGAAGGAGAGGGACTGTCCCACAACGCGGTGATCAGACGCTCCTTGGACACGTCAAATCGCACTCCAGCCTGCGACGAGCGGGTCGACCACGGCTCTGAGCCCATTGTTGATCAGGAAATTCTCGGCAGTCGAGGGTCAGCCCGACCTGGAAGCACGACTGGGGCCTGACCACAGCAGTGCCCAGGTGGCCGGCCCGCGGGCCTGGGGGCTCGGAGGGTTGAGGGGCCAGGCTGCCCTACTTGCCGGGGCAGAGGACGGCTTCGGCCGCCTGGTTGATGGCTCGGCCGGTGGCGGCGGGGTCCTGATTGCTCGTCGTGGTGGACATCGCGAACTGGATGCGGCCGTCGGTGGAGCTGACGGTGACGGCGGTGAAGCCGGCGGCGCCGCCTGCGGTCACCTGCAGTTGTGGGTCGCCTCCGCACATGGGCGTCGGGGCAGGGGTGTTCTCGGGCGGGTCGGTGATCAGCTTCTGCAGGGCCGGTGGGAGCAGTTTGCCCTGGTGGAAGGCGCGGGAGAACGCGCTGATGTCGCGCGCGGTGGAGATCACGCCTCCGGCGCCGTGCCCGAAGCTGGCGTTGAGCCGGTCCATGTCGTGCACCTTGCCTTCGGCGTCGGTGCTGTAACCGTGCCCGTGCGGGCCCTTGATGCCCTCCGGCGGCTTGACCGGCAGGTACGTGCGGCTCATCCCGAGCGGGACGAAGAGCCGGCGGGCGAATTCGGCGGCCAGCGAGCGGCCGGTCACCTTCTCGATGATCATGCCGAGCAGCATGTAGTTGGTGTTGGAGTAGAAGTACTTCTCGCCCGGCTCCCCGGTGCGCGGCTGGCTGCGTGACTTCTTCACCAGCTCGATCGGCGGGTAATAGGTGGTGAAGTCGTATATATCGACGAGCTTGGGAGTGAACCAGTTCGGGATGCCGGATGTGTGCCGGATCAGCTGCCGTACCGTAATCTCGTCGGCCCGCTCCACGGCGTCCTGGCTCACCACCTCCGGCAAGAGGTCGCTCAGCTTGTCCTCCAGCCCCAGCTTGCCCTCCTTGACCAGCTGGAGCACCACCGTGGCCGTCAGCCGCTTGGTCTGCGACCCGATCCGGTAGCGGGAGTCGGCGGGGATGCGCCCGCCCTTGCCGTCGAGGAGCCGCGAACCCGCCGAGCCCTTGCCGACGCGCCTCCCGTCCACGTAGACCTCCCCGATCGTCCCCACCACCCCGCTGGTCCGGGCGAGTACGTCCAGGGCCCGCTGCACGTCCCCCACCTTCGACGTGGCGGCGGTCGCGGTCGCGGGCGTGGCGGCGACGGCCAACGTCAGCATCGTGCAGGCCAGGCCGGCGACGTGGCGTGCCGTTATGGCGTGGTTCATGATGATGATCCCTTCGTTGCGTGCGGGATCTTTTGTAGGGCGGCGGGTGTTTCCTGGCCGTTTCCATCGGTCCGGCGGCCGTGGAGCGGCATCGGGCCGATGTCGGCCGCCCCCGCCTCGGTGTCTCCAGCAGTTGGCGGGAGGCCATGAAAGTGAACAAGGGCGTCCTTCTCGGGGGGTGAAGGGATGAGGGAAGCATCCCGCCACCTGCTCTCCCGGCACTCAGGTACACCGGGAGATCAAGAACCGTTGGCCTCCGCGACACCGACCTTCGCGGTCCGGAGGTCCGCCGTGTCGGCAGGCGGTCCACAAACCTCTGCGACGAGCGAGCGGAACCATTGGTGAGCTGGGTGGGTGTGCAGCCGCTCATGCCAGACGAGCTTGTAAATCAGCTTCTCGGTTTCGAAGGGCAAGTCGCGGACGACCAATCCGTGCCGCGCGATGAGCATCTGGCCGGGTCCAGTGACAAAGCCGCTCGGCACACAGGTCAGCAGATCGCTTTCGGCGACGATCCGCAACGCGTCGGCGAAGTGGTTGACGACGGCGACGATCGTCCGTGCGTGTCCCTGCAAGCTGAGCCAGCCGTCGATCGCGCTCAGATCCATGCCTGACGGGGTCACCAGCACGTGGGCGGCCGCCGCGAACTGATCCAGGGTCATCTCTCTCATCAGCGCGTGTCCGCGTTGCATCACGCACACGTAGTGATCTGTACGAAGACCCTGCACATGAATGCCACGAGGAAGCGCCGGAAACATGCCGACCGCGCAGTCCAGTGTGCCGCGCTCGATTCCGTCGAGAGAGCTGGCGTTCGTGTGGAAGGAGAACGCGACGCGAGCATAGGTCGACGCGGCCCTCAGCTTCAGAGTGATGCCGCAGACCGCTTCCGCCGTGAGGCTGTCGGTGACCGCGAGGCGGAAGCTGGTCGGGTCCGAGCTGGGGTCGAAGTGGTGGGGTGCGATCGAGGCCCGGATCACGGCCAGGGAACGATGAAGCTCAGGCCAGATGGCCAGCATCCGCGAGGTCGGCTGGACGCCGTCGGCGACTCTGAGGAACAGCTGGTCCTGCGTCAGCTTCCGAGCGCGCCTAAGCGCGTTGCTGACGGCCGGCTGGCTCATCGACAGGCTGGCCGCGGCGCGCGTCACGTTCCGCTCCAGCATGATGGCCTCGATCACCAGAAGGAGGTTGAGGTCGAGCCGTACGTTATTCACCTGAGTGATGACGATCCCCTCAGACTCTGAATTGGACCCATCCGGGGCAACTGGGCAACTATCAGCGGGAACGCGCCACGCCGAGTATCAAGACCGGTTACCGCGAGTGGCGCCCACAATGTCAGAAGGATTTCGCAACATGATAGACGCTCCCGCTGAAGACGTGCTGCCGAAGCTGACCGGAAAGATCAGCCCCGAGCGGATTCGTCTCCTGCGCACCCCGCGGCCGCTCCAGGGCCTGATCGAGGGATTCAAGGGCATCGCCGACGCCACCAGCGTGGTCTCCGACATCATGGATGAGCTGGGCATCACCGGGGTGATCGGCGCCTCGGTTCTCATCATCGCGGTGGCGGGCACGGAAGTGCGCGTGCTCCACACACCGGGCCACGCTCCCGGCGCCTGCTCCTTCCACGTGCCCGACCTTGGCGCCGTCTTCACCGGGGACACCCTCTTTCAGGGAGGGCCGGGCGCGACCGGGCGCTCATACTCGTCGTTCGAGACGATCATCGCCTCGATCCGCGACAGACTGCTCGTCCTGCAGCTCGAGACGATCGTGCACACCGGCCACGGACCCGACACCACGATCGGCGCCGAGCAGCCTCACGTGCAGGAATGGATACGCCGAGGGCATTGAGGACGGCATGCCTGCCTGCCGTTGGCCGCCTACGGCCTGGCCGTAGGCCCTGGAGCTTATCAACGAAGGGTTGAACTGACGTCGACACCCGGTTACCAAGCGGATCTGGGCGCTCGCCGTGCGCGGCGACGAGGTAAACGATCAAGCTCCACTCCTGCCGGCCCTCCAGCAGATGGCGCTCCGGGTGAGTCGGCATCAGCGCGCCGACCAGCTCATGGCGGAGGTGCTTCCGGGAATCGCTGGAGTGCCGGGAGGCGTTGGAGGTCATCGCCGCCATGGCCGAGGCCCTGCACGCCTGCCGGGCTATCGTGGTCGTCTCCGGGTACGCCAATGAGTTGTGCGACAGCGAGCTGTTCCGGGGTAGGGCACCATTACTGGATGGTGCCACCGTGTGAGCGATGCTATCGCGGGCCGCAGATACCGAGGGCCTTGCCGATCAGGGCGGGATCCTCGACGGTGTCGAGCAGCGCCATCGCGTAGTCGGCGCGCGAGAGCTGCATCGCGCCGCCCGTGGCGTTGGCCTCGAAGTCGATGTGCACGCGCCCGGCGGGCGGCTTGTCGTTGAGCATCGTGGCGCGGGCGATGCTCCAGTCGAGCCCGCTGACCTGCAGCATGCCCTCGGCGCGTGCGAGGTCCGCGTACGCCTCGCGGAGGAACAGCCATGCCAGGGAGACCGCGAGGCGGGGCCGGGTGGCGGTCACGGAGCGGCTGCTCGTCATCACCACCCGCCGTACGCCGTGCTCGTGCATGGCGGTGATGAGGGTGGCGGCGATCCGGCTGCCGCCGACCGCGGCGATGACGGCGTCCTGCCCCTGTACGGCCCGGCGTACGGCCTCGAGGTCGTGCGCGTCGCCCTGGTGCACACCTGCCAGCCCGGTGCGGGCGGCGAGCAGTTCCGGCCGGCGGGCGAAGGCGGCGATCTCGTGTCCACGTTTGACGCCTTGCGTCAGGACGTGCTTGCCGGTGCGGCCGGTAGAGCCGATGACCATGATCTTCATTCTAGTGCCTCCTTCAATATGGTATTTTGCACTATAGCGATACTCCTGAGCTATAGTGCAAACTGCACTAAGAAAGGAGAGTCATGGCACGACGTCCCGACCTGGTCGGCCTGACCGTGCTGGCCATGCTGTCGGTACGTCCCGGCCACCCGTACGAGCTGCACCGCTTCATCGTCAACACGCACAAGGACTACGTGACGGGGCTGCCGAGAAGCCTCTACCACGCGGTCGACAAGCTGGCCGGCGAGGAGCTGATCGTCCCCGTCGAGACCAGCAGGGAAGGCCGCCGGCCCGAACGCACCATCTATGAGATCACTGACGAGGGCCGCCACGAACTGGCGACCAGGCTCCGAGCGCTCCTGGAGAACCCGGGTGGCGAGCGCCGCGTCTTCACCGCGGCCGTCTCGCTCATCGGCGTCCTCCCGGTGCCCGACGCGTTGCAGTCCCTACGCACCAGGGAGGCGGCACTCGAAGGAAACCTCGCCGGGCTGAACGGACACCTGAGAGCCCTGCGCGACAGCGGTCTGCCCGACGTCCTGACGATCGAGCTCGACTACGAGCGGGCCCTGACCGAGACCGAGCTGGCCTGGATCAGGCGGCTCATCGCCCGCCTGGAGTCGGGCGAACTCGACTGGTCGGGCACCTTCAACCGCGACCAGCTGGAAAACGTGCTCGACGAATCATGAGAAGCGGCTGTCAGGGTGCGCCAACACCCTGACAGCCGGACATCCGAACAAGGCGCCTGCCCTGCCTGGAGTCGCAACCTCAGGATAGGCGCCGCGACCACAAGGAGTTGCGCCATGTCCGCCACCGCGGAGATCATCACCATGCTCACCTGTCTAGTCGAGGCGTGGAACGCAGGTGACGCCACCGCTTACGCCGCGCGGTTCACCGAAGACGCCGACTACATCTCCTTCGACGGCACGCACACCCAGGGGCGACAGGCCATCGAGTCCTCGCACCGATGGCTGTTCGAAGGGCCGCTCAAGGGCTCCACCATGGCCGCCCCCGACAGCGACGTCGAAGTCAAGCCGCTGGCCGACGGCGCCGCGCTGCTGATCTCCCAGGGCGGCACCGCCGTGGACGGCCGCCGGCGCGACTCGATCGTCACCCTCACCGCCGTACGCACCCCCGAAGGCTGGCGCTTCGCCTCCTTCCAGAACACCAGGGTGACGTCGTGACCAAGAAGAAGCTGCTCGCCGAGGTGGCCGGGATCATCGAGGCGCCGGTCGCCAAGGTCTGCGGCGCCATGGCCGACGAATTACTGCCCGGCGGCAGGCGCTCCGGCCGCTTCACCGTCGAAGACTTCCCCGGCCACACCTCCACCGTGGAGGTGGCCGGTCACACCATCTCCTTGCAGGGCGGCTGGTGGTATCGGGGCGAATGGAGCGTCGAACCGCATCCCGAAGGGACGCTGCTCGTGCATCGCGTCTTCAACGTGGCGCGGTGGGCGCGCTGGGGTGTGCCGCTCGCCAACCGCATGTTCGTCGGTTTCGCCGACAGCACGCGTGCGGCCTTCATGGAGAAGCTCGCCCGGATAGGACATCGTCTGGGGTGTCCCACCCGTCCGGCCTGAGTGTCAACGGTTCTCTGCGCCGGATGCCCGTCAGGTCGGCGTAGTCCGTGGCGACAGGGTCGCCACTCTGATCTCCCTACGTCACTCACATCCGCACGACCAGTGGCGGTGGTAAGCCCAGGCGTTCTTCAGCCGCCATCGCCACTGGCTAGTGCGTTGTTGCTTAAGCCCCTGTTCCAGCGGACGCCGGTGGTGTAGCCGCAGATCAGTAGCCGGAGCATCAGCCGGGGGATCGCAGGGCGGGGTAGCCGCGCTTCTCGGTGTAGTCCGCCAGCACGAGACCGCTTCATCCCGACCAATTCGACCTCGAGCAGCCCATTCCCACCACGCACACCGTGATCGTATGAAAGATCGCGAAGCGCCGGCGGGTCGCCGCCGGACCTTCATGCGTGGCAGTAGTCGCCTTACTGGCGGAAGTCCCGCATGGAGAAGAGCACATGCGGGCCCCGCTGGAGACCGAGGAGCTGATCGCGCCGGTGCCGATGAACGTCGACGGTGCGACCGCGGTCGTCTACGCCGAGCTGGGCTTTCCCGCGCCGCTAGCCCGGGGGCTGTTCGTGCTCAGCCGCAGCGTCGGCATCCTCGCCCACGCTTCTGCCGCTGATCGTCTACAGAGTGCCGCCGACCATGACGGACAGGTCGAGGCCATCGCGTCAGCGGCTGGCCGCTGGGCAGGAAGAGCTGGATCTTGGGCTGGATGACCGGCCGGCCGCGGGCGGGCCGCTGGAGATCGCCAGTTCGCGGATGGGGCACCTGTGGGATGCCCTGTCCCGCGCTTACGCCGCGCTTGGGTTTGAGACCGCGGCCGAGGGTGATGAGGTGTTCTGGCAGCTGGTGCTCGCTCGAGTGATCGAACCGACCAGCAAGCAGGACAGCCTGCGCGTGCTGGACGAAGCGGGCATCACCTCGGTGTCGTATGCGACGGTGAAACGCCGGCTGCCGCTGCATGCGGCAGAACGCTGGCGCACGGCCCTGGCCGAGGCGTGCGCGACGCACGCCCGTCTGGGACCGGCCTCGCTGGTGCTCTACGACGCGGGCTGCTGACCGATGCCTGCGGGTTCCCGCTGATGGTGCAGGCCTGCGAGGGCAATAAGGCTGAGACGCACGGTGGTCCGGGCGTTCATGACGGCTCGCCGGCCCGCCGATGTCACATCGTGGCCGACGCGGGGATGATCTCCGAGGCGAACAAGCGGGCGATCGAGGAGGCAGGTCTGTCGTTATCTTGACGGCTTTGGTGCTCACTACGAGCGAGCGCCTTCGGGGCAATGAACCAGATCGCGGATGCGAGAGATTGACTACTGTGAGTGATCGCGCAGTGTGTGCTTACATGAGGGCTTCGACGCCAGCCTTTTCCGTCGCTGTGCCGTCAGAGGATGAAAGGAAGCGCGTGACGCTGCAGAACGACGTCGTGCAAAATACCAGGTCAGCGGCTTGATCGCGCTGTTAGTGCTGGTGGCGGAGGGATCCCCCAAGATCTACACCCTCTTCGAGGGCACGTCGGAGATTCAACGCCTCATCGTCGGGCTGGCGGTTACCGGGTTGCCGGTGAAAGAGCAGTCCGCGAACATGCGCCGTAACGGCTACCGTACACAGGGTGAAGTCCTTCAATACGACGGGCCCGTGCCGACCTGGCAAGCACTTCATGCTGCCCCCGGTCCCTCGGATCCCTGAGGCGAAGGAACTGGTCGACGAAGGGAAATACTTCGTCGTTCGCGGGCCCAGGCAGAGCGGCAAGACCACCTCTCTCCAGGCGCTGGCCGCCGAGTTGAGCGCCGAAGGTGAGCACGCGGTGGTGTACGTCTCCTGCGAGAGCGCCTCCACCATGGCTGCCGAGGACGCCCCTGCCGAAGTGCGCATACTCTCCGAGATCGCGGCCACGGCCCGGCTGTCGGGCCTCCCGGACAACTGCCTGCCGCCGGAGCCGTGGCCGGAGGCTCCGGGAGGCACCCGCCTGCTCAGAGGGCTCTCCACGTGGGCGGCCGAGTGCCCTCGCTCGATCGTGCTGCTTTTCGACGAGATCGACGCCCTCCAGGGGGACGAGCTGATCAGCGTTCTGCGGCAGCTCCGCCAGGGGCACAACACCTGGTCACTGCCCTTCCCGCACAGCGTGGCTCTGTGTGGGATGCGGGACGTGCGGGACTACAAGGCGGCCTCCGGGGGCGATCCGTCCCGGCTGGTCGGGCCATCGCCGTTCAACATCCTGGCCAAGTCCATGAGGCCGGCCGATTTCACTTTCGAGCAGGTGGCCGAGCTCTACGGTCAGCATACGGACGCCACCGGTCAGGAGTTCACGCCGCACGCGATTCAGCGGGCCTTCCATGCCTCTCGGGGACAGCCGTGGCTGGTCAACGCCCTGGCCCGCGAGATCATCCGGGAGATGCGCGTCCCAGCCGCGCAGCCGATCACCGATGAGCACATGAACGCGGCGGTGGAGCGGCTCATCGTCACCCGGGCCACCCATCTGGACTCGCTGTCCGCCAAGCTGCGCGAGGAGCGCATCCAGCGTGTCGTCGAACCGCTGATCACCGGTGGTGTCCTGGCTTCCGACGTCTACGACGACGACCTGGCCTATGCCCGCGACCTGGGGCTGATCACCCAGTCCAACCCCATCCAGGTCGCCAATCCGATCTACCAGGAGGTCGTGCTGCGGGTGCTGGCCCAGCGGGCCGAGGCCGCCATCCGCATCGACCGGCCCGCGTTTCTCACTCCGGACGGACGGATGGATATGCGCGCGGTGCTGGCCGGGTTCGTGGAGTTCTGGCGGCGCAACGGGGAGATCCTGGAAAGCGGCGAGACCTACCACGAGGCGGCCTGCCATTTGATCTTCATGGCCTGGCTGCACCGGGTGGTCAACGGTGGCGGGGTGATCGACCGAGAGTACGCGCTCGGCCGAGGCCGGATGGACATCTGTGTCCAATGGCCCTACGTCGATGTGGACGGCAAGCGTGCCTGGCAGTGGGAGGCGGTCGAGCTCAAGGTCCGCCGCCCCCGCCAGCCCGATCCCGTCGCCGACGGCTTGACGCAACTCGACGGCTACCTCGACCGCCTCGATCTGAAACAAGGCACGCTCGTCGTCTTCGACCGACGCCCCACCGCGCCGCCCCTCCTGCAACGCACCGCCATCGAGCAGGTCACCAGCCCAGCCGGGCATGCCGTCACTCTCGTCCGCGCATGACCTTCCGCGTCCCGGATCACTCGGCAGTCGACGCATGCCTGCAAACTGCGCGTATGGCCAGATTAGGGTCCTAAGTGGACGTATGGTTATTATCGCCGCGATGGAGGACGCCGCGCTGCGGCCTTGCTGGTGGAGAGCCTTTGCCCCGCATGATTGGTAGCCGCTACACGGCGGAGTCGGTGCTCGGGCGCGGGGCCTTCGGCACTGTCTGGCGTGGACGAGGGCCCGATGGCTCGGTGGCGATCAAGGTGGTGCACGCGAGCGCGGCGACGGATCCCGAGGTGGTCGCACGGTTTGTCAGAGAGCGATCCATACTCGTCGGCGTCGACCATCCCGGGCTGGTCCGCGTACACGATCTGATCGTTGACGGCGACACCCTCGCCCTGGTCATGGATCTGGTGGAGGGCCCGACGCTGCGTGAGCGGCTGCGGCAGGCCGGTCCGCTTGCCCCGGCGGAGGCCGCGGACATGGTGGCAGCCATCGCTGAGTCTTTGTCCGCCGCGCACGCGGCAGGCATCGTCCATCGCGACATCAAGCCTGAGAACGTGCTCCTTTCCCCCGCACCCCTGCTGGCCGACTTCGGTATCGCCCGGCTGCTGCAGGGCACGTCGATCACCAGGAGTGGAACTGTCCTGGGAACCCCGACCTACATGGCCCCGGAGACCATCGCAGGAGGTACGCCAACGGGGGCGGCGGATGTCTACGCCTTGGGGATCATTCTGTATGAGTTGGTCACCGGGGCTCCTCCGTTCGCGGGTGAGCATCCGCTCGCGGTGTTGCGGGCACACGCCGAGCAGGAACTCGCCCGTCCCGCTGCTTTCCCCGACGAACTTTGGCCGATCGTCACGTGGTGCCTCGCCAAGGCCCCGCAGGACAGGCCGGATGCCGCCCGGCTCGCTTCCCTCCTCGGCGCGTACGGCTCTTCACCTGCGTCTCCGATCGTCGCCGGTCCAGGTGCCGTCACCACCGCTCAAAGTGCCGAGGACAGGCACGCTGAGGGGACGAGCGTGCTCACCGAGGTCGTGCCTGTCGAACCCGAGGATCCAACACCGCCCCGGAACGGAACGCGCCGTGTGGTCATCGGAGCCGGGGCCGTCATGCTCGCCCTCGTCGCGGCACTCGCGGTGGCTGCCACACGCCTGGGCTCGGCCGACCCGGGATCATCCGTCGGCGCGACAGCCGCGCCGTCGAGTCCGGCTCCGGCCACTCAAACGCCGTCAGCGCAGACCGGCTACCTTTCCGACTGGCCCTCCACCTCCATCGCCAACGGTCTTGGCCCCGTCGCACTGAATGCCGCAGTGGGCGGCGCCGAACTCGACGACGGCGGACCGATCACCCTTGGTGGTGTGGAACATGCCCACGGGCTCGGCGTGCACGCCAACAGTCACGTCCGCTACTACATCGGCGGAGTCTGCACATCCTTGACCGCGACGGTCGGCATTGACGCCGAGGTGGCCGGTGGCGGCGGCTCCGTGGTGTTCAAGGTGCTGGCCGACGGCGCGCTGGTCCACGAGAGCGGACTCCTCACGCACGCTGATCCGCCCCAGCAGATCGCGGTGGACCTTACGGGCGCCAGCACGCTCGATCTCGTTGTCGAAGATGGCGGGGACGGAACCGATTTCGACCACGCGGACTGGGCTGACCCGTCGATCACCTGTACGTGGTAGCCGGCAGGCTCATCACAGGAGCGGAAGCGTTCCCGGACTGCGGCCGGCGGAACGCGCCGAAGGGTTTCCGACGCCTGTACGCAGAAGGGGCGAGCCGGTTGGGGGACGGCGTTCGCCGCGGCGAACATGCGCCTCCCTCCCAGGGGCAGTTGTCGCGCCATTCCTCTTTCGAACGGCTGGCCGGCTCGACACTGGACTTGTCGGCCAGGCGGGGAAGAGGGCGAGGATGAAGTCGATGTCGTAGACGCGGACAAAGTAGGTCATATCAGAGGAGTTATTGCTATCTCGGTTTCCTCATATGAAGCAAAATTCCATATGAGGAGACAATCGGACACCTTTCCACCGTGTTTCCAGCGAAGCAGGTAACTCTGGCGCGCTCGCGGGTCCAGCTGGCGAGCCGGTCCCGACATCGTGCCACATGGACCGAGGCCGGGCCGGTATGAACAGGGCAAGCAAATCATCTCCATTCGTGTGCTGGACGACGTGATAGCCGTTCCGTACGGTCCACTCATGGTGCGTGTCAGGGGACACTGGCGGAGAACACGCAGCGGTATGACACGGGTGTGCGCGCAGGCGGTCGAAGCCGCTATCCAGGCGCAGGCCACTGCGACGCGAGCACCTCTGACCGCGTCGCACGCCCAGCTGGTGCAGATGCTGCGCACGGCACGTCAGCGCATGGGGCTCACGGGGCGGGATGAGTGGACCACCGCGGTGATACTGCAGTCGATCACGTAGACGCTCACCAGGGCGTCTGAACATATTTCCCGATGAGGGCAGTGCTATTGGGATGTCTCGGGCATCCGTTATGGCCACTTCGAAGCTCGTGCTTGAGATTGGGCCGACCTCCATGGATTCTGAAAAGCTGGCTCGTCAGAAGGGCGCCGCACGAAATGCAGCCACCATCCGCGAGAACTGCACGTGACCCTCAGGTCGTCCAGACCACCATCGGCCTCATCAGATACCTGCGCGACCTCGTCAACGCGGGAAAGCGGACGGTCCGCGACTGCATGGCGTACCAGAATTGCTGGTGGCTCGCAGACCTCCCAGAAGGGGTGAAAAGACTGGATGAGCGCAACGGCGCCATCCTCCTTGAAGTGGCGTTCGAGCCTCGCCGTCCACCGCCAGAGCCGCCGGACGTCCTGGCTGGACGCATCGACCGCCGCCACCTGACCGACCCGGAAAGGCCACCCAGCCTCCTTGATCCGGCTCCAGCCAACCCCGAGCCGGATATTCCCGCGATCAGCAGTACCTCGGAGACTCTGGCGTATGAGAAGTGGCTGGCCTCATGGCAGCAGTGGGCGGACACGGAACTCCGCGCACGCCCGCACCGCGAGCTGCATCGTGATCTTGCTGATGCGGCCCGTCGGCTGAGCCAGCACGATGACACCCTCGAAGCAGTCCTCGGCCTGGGCCTCCTCTGTATGGACCTACCAGGGCGCGAGCCGATCCGCCGGCACCTGATCACCTTGAGGGTGGACCTCTCCATCGATCGCTCCACCACCATGATCACGGTGGCGATCCCCGAGGAAGCCGTCCCCCGCAGCGAAGACCGTCAGTTTCTGAACGCCCAGGACGGCTTCGTCGCCGAGAGGGTCGAATCCCTCTGGCAGGAACTGCATCGCCATCCTCTCCACCCGCTGTCAGAAGAGATGGTCGCAATCCTGGAAAAGTGGCAGACGAGAGCGTTGGAGGAAGGTGCGCGCTTCACCGGCGAGTGGCAGGCGCCCGAAGCGAGGGAAGGGGAAACGGTCATCGCCCTGGCCCCAGCGCTGATACTCCGCCAGCGGGATGCCAACCTCCTCGCCGAGAACTATGAGAAGATCCTCGAATCCCTCGAAAGTCCAGACGCTTCCGCCCCGCTTGGGCTGGCTCAGTTGGTGTTCGGGCTGGAGAAGGCCGAGCGCATCGCGTGGCGGACCAGATCGGGTGGGCGCGCCGACCTTCTTCTCGGTGAGGAACCACTCTTCCCTCTCCCTGCCAACACGGCACAGCGGTCTGTGCTGCAACGTCTGCAGAGCGACACCGCGGTCGTCGTTCAAGGTCCACCGGGGACAGGCAAGACGCACACCATCGCCAATCTCCTCGCCGCCCTGCTCGCGTCCGGCAAGAGGGTGCTGGTCACCAGCGCCAAGGACCAGGCGCTCTCGGTGGTTCGCGCCATGCTCCCTGAGCCTCTTCGGGAGCTTTGTGTCCAGTACTCGCACCAGTACAGCCGTGGAGCGGACGAGCTGGAACGTACCATCACCGCTCTGTCAGACCGCGTATGCAGCAGCGATCCCCGACAGCTTCGACAGGACATCGCCCAGTTGCGGCAGCAGCGAGCCCAAGCCCTGAGCCGACACGCCCGCGTCCAGAATGAGATCTTCACTCTGCGCGAGAGCGAGACCGTCCGCTTCACGGTCAGCTCGCGATACGCGGGCACGCGGGCCGACATCGTGGACTCGGTGCGATCGAACGCCGACCGTTTCGCCTGGATAGCGCCACTCCCCGAGTCGGCGCAGGCGCCACCCCCACTCACGCCTTCTGCGGCCATGGAGCTCGCCGGCCTGCTCAAGGGGGCCACACCAGCGCGTTTGCGGCTGCGTCACGCGTTCCTTCCAGACATATCGGATCTCATCTCTCCGGCGGAATTCGCCGCACTTACCACTGCCGTTGCCGCGCAGAACGCGATCATGCCGTCACCGCTGGGCGAGCAACTGGGCCGGTTGACACCTGAGCGAGTACACGCCATCGAGCTCTGCACGCGGCAGGCGCTGAACGCGCAGCATCGCCTGGGCATCGCTCAGCAGGCCATGCGATGGGACGAAAGCGACTGGCGCGCACGCGCGCTCCGTGACGTGCTCGCGGAACGTGACCAGGCCCTGTGGCAGCACCTCCACCAGGTGGCCCGGCAGGCGGTCGAACATCAGCAAGAGCTGGCATCCCTGGGCCTTCGCCAGGTCACCATCCCCGATCTGCCTCGTGGAAAGGTCGCCGCGATGGCACGCGCTTGCATGGAGTTGTGTGAGCACCTGGTCGACGAGGGCAAGAGCCGGCGTCTGATGCGTCCACGCGCCGTGCGCGATGCCGAGCGGCTTCTCGCTGGCTGCGCCGTGGACGGCGAATCCCCTCGGACCTACGATCAGGCCGACGCCCTCCTGGTCCATCTTCGAGCCCATGAGGTCGCCGAGGCACTGGACATGCACTGGCAGCACGCAGGGCTCCAGCCCACGTCGGGACCATTGCCGGTGAGGCTGTCCGAGTTGTGCGACAGAGCCACCCAGTTGGCAAGCATCCGGGAGTTCAGCGCCGCGGTGCAGCACATAGGCGCGGCTTTGCGCGGCAGCGGCCTCCGGCACCCCCTTAACACTCCCCAAGGATGGGATGAGCTTCTCGACAACATCGAATGGGGTAGGTCGCAGGCCGCGGCAAACCAGGCCGCGGCTGATCTCGAGGCGCTCGAGCTCACAATGGCCCCGGCCATGGCTGAGGTCGGGCCGGAGGCGCGCGCGCTCCGGGACGCGGTCAGGAGCCGTGATGTCCACGCTTACGAGCAGGCGGTCAATCGCCTGGCAGAGGCGATCAGGCATCGAGCCGAGCAGGAGCGCTGCGACGAGCTCATGGAAACGCTGCGCCTGACGCATCCGAGGCTCGCCACTGCCATCAGCGACGCGCCTGCGGACCCGGTCTGGAGCGACCGGCTGGCCGATCTTTCACAGGCCTGGGAATGGGGGCTGGCGGACGCCTTTTGCCGAGGTCTGAGTACTCCCGGTCGTGACCAGGAGCTCATGAGCGCACTGGAGGATGCCGAGCGCGCCGTGGAAACTGTCACGGCCGAGCTGGCTGCGGCCGAAGCGTGGATGCGCTGCCTCAGCCGGATGACACAAGACCAGCGGATGGGTCTTCAGAGCTACAAGAACCGCATGAGTGATTACGGCAAGGGGACCAGCAAGCGATACGGCGAGCGGCGCCGCCTGGCCATCCGCGACGCCATGTCGATCGCTCAAGAGGCCGTCCCGGCCTGGATCATGCCGCTGCCCTTGGTGGTGGAGACGATCCGTCCCCAGCCCGATTGCTTCGATGTGGTCATCGTCGATGAGGCCAGCCAGTTGCGCGTCGACTCCGCGTTCCTGCTCTGGCTGGCCCCGCACGTCATCGTCGTCGGTGACGACCAACAGTGCGCCCCCGGCGCCATTCAGTACGGCGAGCTGCAACCCATCCACGATCAGATCGATCGGTACATGCCCGACGTGCGGCCGGCGTTCCGCGACGACATCGCTCCGACGTCAAACCTCTACGCGTTGCTGTCCGCACGCTTCCCTGACGTGGTCCGGTTAAGCGATCACTACCGATGCATGCCGGAGATCATCGGTTGGTCGAACCAGTTCTACGGTGGACGTCTCGTCCCCCTGCGTCAGTTCGGCGCGGACCGATTGGATCCCCTGCAGGTGGTCCAGGTCGAGGGCGCGTACACGGAAGGGGCCGACGATCGCCTGCGCAACCCCGTGGAAGCCGAGCGGATCGTGGAGACGCTCGCCACGCTCTTCGCCGATCCTCGTTACGACCGCAAGACCTTCGGCGTCATCACCCTGCAGGGTGGAACAGGGCAGATCCGCGTCCTGGAACGCCTCATCAGCGAACGGATCGACATCGCCGAGGTCGAAAAGCGGCGGCTCCGTGTGGGAGGGCCGCCCGACTTCCAGGGCGATCAGCGTGATGTCGTTCTGCTGTCGCTGGTCGTGGCCAACCCGCCGAGAATCGCCGGTTCCAGGGATCAGCGACGCCGGTTCAACGTGGCCGCCAGCCGAGCGCGGGACCAACTGTGGCTGTTCACATCGGTTCCGGCGCATCGCCTCGATCCGCGAGATCTTCGTCACTCCCTGCTGACCTGGATGCTGGACCCCGCGGTAGTCGACCCACATCAGATCGGGTTGGACGACGTGCGCCCAGACCAACGGCACCAGTCCTTTGACTCCCTTTTCGAACAGCGGGTCTTCCTCCGGATCCGCGACCGCGGCTACCACGTGATCCCCCAGGTGCCGGTAGGCGGCGGCAAGCGTATCGATCTCGTGGTGAGTGGGGCGAAAAGCAGGCTGGGTGTCGAATGTGATGGCCGCCGGTGGCACAGCACGCCCGAGCAGGTACGGGCCGACATCGTGAGAGAGCAGGAGCTCAGACGCGCCGGCTGGGAGCTGTGGAGGCTGCGCGAAGGCGACTTCTCCCTCGACCCCGAAACAGCGCTGGAACCTTTGTGGCGTGAGCTTGACCGGCGCGGCATCCAGCCGGGCGCCTGGCGGACAACGTCGCCCAGGCCGTCGGACTGGCTGCCCCTCGATCATGAAGAAGGAGAGGGGGACCATGGAGCGCCTTGACGACAACACGATCCGGCAGATAGCACGGCTCATCTGCGGAGATGACACCGCATATCGCCGCCAGGGGTACGAGCTGGCGAAGTTCCTGCGTGATGCGGGCTGGACGGACGTCCCGGAATACGGCGGGGAACCTCGCCGCGAATGGATCGTCGAACGGCTGCGGGAACGGCGAGACCAGCCCGAAGCCATGGAGCGCGCCATCCTCCGGCTGTCGGATCCGAGGGAGTATCTGGGTGAGCCGCCCAGCACCGTAGCAGAGATCACCATGGCGGTGAACGCCCTGCTGGTCCACGAAGGCTACAAAGTGGAGCGCCCCGGAGGACGGCCCCGCATCATCGAGTGCGATCCCGCCTCCGCATCGCCAGGCTCGCTGGCCCCGGTGACGTTGAAGGTGACCATGGCGCAGGTGGTCGTCGATCCGCAGTACGCCAAGATTCTCCAAGCGCGCCTGGATGAGGCTCGGACGTGCACCGAGAACGGCTGCCATGTCGCAGCGATCATCATGTTGGGAAGTCTTGTCGAAGGGGTGCTGCTAGATGTGCTGACCGCGCGACTGGGGCAGCCGCCCCAACAGAGGTCGTTGCGTGATCTTATCGAGCAGGCCAGACAGCATGGCTTTATCGGGGTGGACGTCCAGAAGTTCTCGCATGCCCTTCGTGATTACCGGAATCTCGTTCATCCGCATCTTCAGGTGAGAATGAGCGATCCCCCCAACCGGGACACGGTGGAGATCTGCTGGCCCGTGGTCAACGCCACTCTCAACGATCTGGCGGCGAGCGCGGTCCCGTGAACCGCCCGGGTTCGGTGGAGACCGGGTCCGGTGCGGGGGTCGGGTCCGTTGGCGGTAATTGCGAGCAGCAGAGCAAGAATCACCTGTACGTCGGGTCGGGCATTGCTGAATACAGGTGATTCTTTGGCTCGTTTGAGTGTTTGCGAGAGACCTGATTCGCCATTCGCTCTGTCCATGGCCGGTATCGGGCTTGGCGCGACTATTACGGCAGAGCCCATTTATTGATCGTCAGGCACGGTAAGTAACCGAAAGTCTGCAACAACTGTGCAGGCGGGCGGAGGCGCCCCTTCCGAAGGAGAGATCCATGACTTTCGCAACCCAACCGTTCCAGACCCAACTGTACGGCCAGCAAATTCCGCCGCACCTCCAACTGCAGCAGTACGGTCAGCAGATCCCGCCGCACCTTCAGCAGCAGCAGTACGGCCAGCAGATCCCGCCGCACCTTCAGCAGCAGTACGGCCAGCAGGGCATGACACCCATGGGTGTTCCCGGTGGTATGCAGGGTGCACAACTGCAGCCCTTCCAGGTGGCAGGCGAGCAGATCTTCCCACAGGAGCACCAGACGAGCCCTGTGACTTTTTGGGACAAAATTGCCCGCTGCGGCCTGCGGTACGGGCCGGGCGTTGTCCGGCAGATCCTCACGACCATCGAGCAACAGCAGATGCAGCAGCCCATTGGCCAGCAGATGCCGCAGGTTCAGCAGTTTGGTCAGCAGCTGCCGCAGCAGCAGTTCGGTCAGCAGCTGCCGCAACAGCCGTTCGGCCAGCAGATGCCGCAGCAGTATGGTCAGCAACTGCCTCAGCAGCAGTACGGTCAGCAACTGCCTCAGCAGTTCGGCCAGCAGTTGCCCGTCGGTCTGCAGGGGCAGATGATCCCGCAGCAGATGCAGCCCATCGGCGTGCCAGGCCAGATGGTTTCCCAGCAGCAGCCGGCCTTCGCGGGCATCGGCCAGTAAGCGGGGATCGGATGGAGCCGATGGTGGGACAGGAGCGCTGGTCGAGCATGCCCTTCGGGGGTGTCGCCCTGGCGCCGCAAAACCCGCAGCAGCAGTGCGCGATGGCGCTGATGCAGCTGCACGGCTGGCTGCAGGCGACGCTGCCGCAGGCGCCTCAGCTCGCCGAGGCCATCCCGCCGATGGTGCAGGCCGTCCGCCTGTACCGAAACCTGCAGTTCGAGGCGTGCATGGCGCAGGTGCAGCACGTGGTCAACCTCGTCGGCGGGGCGGGTCAGCCGGGCCGGCCATCGCAGTGATCAAGCCATCGGAGGAGCCCGGATCGGCCAGTGGCCGGTCCGGGCGCATGCCGTACATGATCGGTGGCGAGCCGGCGGTGCTCGCCGACCTGGCGCGGGCGCTCGGCGGGGATGCCGAGGTGACGGTACGGCGGATCGTCGGGCCGCCGGAACGACCCACCCTGATCGCGGTGGACATGCCTGTGGCGCGGGCCGAGGCCCTGCAGAAACAGCACGGATCCCGCCTCACGATCGAGCCTGATTTGCCTGTTGAGCTCTTTTAAGCACAGAAAGTGGCGACAGACGTCATGACCAACAGCACTGGTTCCCATAACAACAACAACGAGTCGCGGCCGCGGTCGTCGGGGCGGGGCAAGCCGGCGCAGCAGCAGGAAGTGCAGTCACGCACGCGGCAGTACATGGCGGCGGTCCTGCCGCGGCCGTACTTGGAGACGATGGGTGTGAGCGCGCACCCCCTGGATGCCACCGACCTGCGTGACATGCTGGAGCGCGACACGCAGGTAGAGGTGCTGCGGCATCTGGAGATGCGCCAGAGGGCCGGGGCCGGGCTGATGGGCGTGCCGGGCGTCTCCTTCCCCAGCGTGACGGTGGTGCGGATGAGCCGCGAGAAAGCCGAGTCGCTGAGCAGGCAGTTGCCCCAGGTGCATGTCGAGCGTGACCGGTTGCTCACCTACACGCACGTGTCGGCCATGCCCCGCAGGGAGACGCGTCACCAGGTCGTCGAGCCCTTGGGTATCGAATCCACCTTCACCTTCTTGGTCACCGATCCCGGCGGCAAGCCGGTGCCCGACGCCACCATCATGGTCAACGGCTATCTCTGGCCCGCGCAGACCATTACGGGGGCCGACGGGCGAGGCACGGTCACGATGACCGGTGAGACGCCGGAGTCGATCGCCAGTGTGCTGGTCAAACCCCGCAGCGGGTACTGGAGCCGTATCGTCGACCGGCCGGACCTCAGGCCGGACCGCGACAACCTGATCGTGCTCAAGAGGCTTTCCGACACCTTGCCCGGCTTCCCTGACCGGCAGCTGTTCGGCTGGGGGCAGCAGGCCATGCAGCTGCACCGGCTGCCTCCCACGTTCCGGGGGGCGGGGGTCAAGATCGCAGTGGTCGACTCGGGCGCCGCCGTGGCGCACCCGGACCTGGCCGGCGAGGTCGTCGAGGGATGTGACCTGTCCGCTCGCAAGGCAGGCGGCTGGAAGACCGACAAGGTGCACCATGGCTCGCATTGCGCCGGAGTCATCACCGGCGCCGACAATGGCCAGGGCATCGTGGGATGCGCTGTGGAGGCGGAGGTCCACGCATGCAAGATCTTCCCGGGCGGGCGGCTGAGCGACCTCATCGAGGCGCTCGACTATTGCCTCGCCCAGGAGATCGACGTCGTCAACCTCAGCCTCGGCACCAAGGAGTCCTCCCCGCTGGTGGCGGCCAAGATCGAAGAGCTGAGGAGCGCGGGTGTCGCCTGCGTGGCCGCGGCCGGCAACGACGGCGGGCCGGTCAGCTTCCCCGGCAACCTGCCGATCGTGCTCACCGTCGCGGCGATCGGCAAGGCCGACACGTTCCCGGGCGACAGCACCCACGCCGACCAGATGCGCCAGCCGCCCACCGGCGAGGGCTATTTCTCGGCCGAGTTCACCTGCTTCGGTCCGGAGATCGACGTCTGCGCTCCCGGTGTGGCGGTTGTGTCGGCGATACCGCCGGACGGTTATGCGGCGTGGGACGGCACCTCCATGGCCGCCCCCCATGTCACCGGCCTGGCCGCGCTCGTTCTGGCCCACCATGTCGACTTCACCAACGGGTTCAGGCACCGCGACGCCAGACGCGTGGACCGCCTCTTCCAGATCATCAAGTCCAGTTGCACGCCACTGAACTTCGGTGATCCGCTCCGCACGGGCATGGGGCTGCCCGACGCCGTCCGCGCCCTGGCGCCGTCGCTGCCCGGCGTCATTCCGCAACCGTCCGAGATCCAGGCGATGATGGATCAGCTCACCAGCGAGATGATCTTGGCTGGGCTCCTGCCACAGCAGACGACCGGGCTTACGGCGTATCAGCCCATGGCCGGCGTCTATGGCGCGCAGCCGAGCCAGGAGATGTACGGAGCCGGTCCCGTCACCTCTCCTTACCCGTACGGCTGGCGGTAGCCAGCGGCCCGCAGATCCGGATTCAGCGCAGGGTCGCGTCGGCGAGGAACTGGGCGAAGCGCTGCGGCGTGTCGGCACTGGCCCACATCGCGCGCTGCCTGTCGGCACCCGTACCGCGCAGGGCGAGCCGGTGGAGCAGCCGGGCGATCGGCTGGGGCTCAGGCAGGCGGTTGAGTACGCCATCCAGCAGGAGGCGGTGCGGCACCGTGGATCCGGTGTACGGATCCACGGTATGCGCGAGCAGGCCGTGCCGGGCGGCGGCGCGCAACTCGTCGGCGATCCGCCGGTTGCTGATGGGCTTGATCGGTACCTGGCGTCTCTCGTCGCTGATCGCCAGCGCGACCAACGCCTGTGCCAGTCCAGCGACGAGGATGGTGTCCTCGACCGTGAGGCAGGCGTCCATGATGCGCAACTCCACGGTCGGGTAGCGCGGGGACAGGCGGGCGTGGAAGTAGACGCCTCGCTCGTCCAGCGCATCCCCCCGGAGGATCAGCCGGCGTACGGCGGCGTCGTAGTCTGCTGCGGATCGCCACACCCGGGGAGGCACCGCCGACGGCCATCGGGTCCACCGCAGGTAGCGGCTGCTGGCCCAGCCGGTGTCGCGACCGTCGGCGACGGGAGAGTTCGCGCTGAGGGCCAGCAGCGTGGCCAGGTACGGCCGGAGCCTCGACAGGACCCGCACGCCCAGTTCCCGCGACGGGATGCCGACGTGCACATGGCAGCCGCAGGTGCCGGGGCCCGCGGCCAGGGCGCCATAGCGGGCGACCAAGCGCAGATAGCGGGGATCGGCCGTGACCGGGCACAGGGCGGAGCCGCGCTGCGGTGCCATGCCGGTGGCGACGAGATGGCAGTCCAGCGCCGTCGCCGCGCCGGCGGCAAGCCGTCGCGACCACGCGAGCTCCTCCGCCACCTGCCCCAGATCCGTGCACACACCGGTGACGGTCTCCAGCTGGTAGCGCAGGAACTCGTACTTGACCCGCGGCTCGCCGCCGAGCAATGACAGGATCCCGGGTGCCCGGTCGACCGGGCACCCGTCGGAGCGGTCGAGCAGGAGGAACTCCTCCTCGACGCCCAACGTCAGCGTCGGTCTTCCGGAACGCTCCGCAGTGGTGGACGTGCCGCCCGCTCTCATCGCAGCCTCCCGACGTACCGGCCACTTCGCGGCAGATGATCACTCCCCTCGATGGCACAGACCCCGGCTCGGCCTCCGCCACGTTATGGGCTGCCACCGGTTACTACCCTCACCTCGAAGGTCTTGTCCCAGAACACCACGGGAACCACTCGGCTGATCGAGATCCGGGCCCGCGCCGACCAGGCGCCGCGGGCCCGTCAGGTGATCAAGGGGTGATGGTTCAGGCCCCGGTCAGACAGGCATCGGGGCGGAGGGCGAAGTCGGTGGTCACCGTCCTTCCCATCTTGATCCTGACCTCCTTGGTCTGGGGTATCCAGCCATCCCTGGCCGTGACATGCTCGCGGTCCTGGCCGCCCCGCCCCTGCGCGTGTGGACGTACCAGCAGTTGTACGAAAGCGTGTGGGGGCGACCTATGCCTCACCCGGCCACCAGAGGGTGACCAGTTCGCGGCCGGATGAGCCGAGGTCGGACAGGCACTCCTCGGTGAGACCGGCGTTCGTCAGCGCTGCGGCGACGTCGTCGCGGCGCTCCGGTGGCAGGCAGAGGCGGCGGCGGGTGACGTCCACGAGGGTCGCGAAGCTGCCGTATTCGGCCATCGCCGGGCGGGTCCAGTGCTCGGCCTTCACCTGCAGGCCGAGCGCTTGGAGGATCTCGATCACCTGCTCGGCCGTCGGGCCCTCGGGCCGGTCCAGGCCGTGGAACTGCTTCCAGTACGGGTTCAGATCGGCCAGCGGGTGCCGTACGGTGATCTCCGCGACCACCAGGCGGCGAGCGTGCCCGGTCAGCGCCGCGATGAACGGCGCCAGATCCGCCACGTTGTAGATCACATGGTGGCAGAGCACCACGTCGGCCGCCGGCACTGTGGCGGCGGCCTCGGGCCAGGTGCCGCAGACGACCACGGGGGCCAGGCCCAGCGGCGCGGCGCGGCGCACCAGGTCGTCGAGGAGCGGCTGGTGCGAGTCGACCGCGGTGAGAGCGGTGGTACGGGGGGCCAGGGGCAGACTGGCCGCGCCGGCCCCGGCGCCGACGTCGAGCACCGAGCCGCCGGGCCCGAGGGCCTCCATCGCCCGCTCGTACGACGGTCCGCAGGGCGCGGCCAGATAGTGGTCGGCGCGGCGGGCGAAGACCTCGTCCGGCAGGACCCAGGGCGACTCGGTGACGCCGGACAGGATCGACTCGGGAATGCGCCATGCCGCCAGGTGCTCGGCCCAGGCACGGAGCAATGCGGTTGCGCGCACGATCCCTTCCCCCTTTGTCATGTGACCGCTCCTAGCCTGCGCCTGAGCGTACGGGAGGCCAAATCGACCAGCAGGATCACCGCGAGAACGGCGATGACCAGCGTCGACAGCTCGTCGTAGCGGAAGAGCTTGAGCGAGACCGCCAGCTCCTGACCGATGCCCCCGGCGCCGACGAAGCCGAGCACGGTCGAGGTGCGCAGGTTGCACTCCCCCTGGTAGAGCAGCAGCGAGGCCAGGCCGGGCGCGGCCTGCGGCACCACGGCGAGCGTGGTGGTGGCCATCCGGCCGGAGCCGGTGAGGCGAAGCGCCTCGACGGGCGCGGGGTTCACCGCCTCGAGTTGCTCCGCGCAGAGCTTGGCCAGCAGCCCCGCCCCGTGGACGGCGAGAGCCAGCGATCCCGCGGCCGCTCCGGGCCCGAGCATCGCCACGAACAGCAGCGCCCACAGCAGGTCGGGGACTCCGCGCAACGCCGCCGCGGTCGTCCTGGCCGCCGCCCGCAGGGCGGGTGCCGCCTCGACGTTGCCCGCGATCAGCACGGCGAGCGGCAATCCCAGCAGGGCGGCGAAGAACAGGCCGGTCAGCGAGATCTGCACGGTCTCCACGAGCGCGCCGGCCACATCCGCCAGGAACGCGCCGGACAGGTCGGGGGACAGGAAGCCCTCGAGGAGCAGGAGGGCTCCTCCAGCCCCGTCGGCGAGCGCGCCGATGCTCAGCCCGGTGCCGTGCACGGCCCAGCCGAGCACGAGGGCGAGCATCAGGGCATGCCCCCAGCGCGGCCACCCCGGACGCCGGCTCATCGGGGACGCCCCCCATCGCCGTAGACGCCCGCAGCCGTCGTCTCGTCGAGGGATGGCCCGTCGTGAACGAGCCTGCCGTCGCGCATGGCCAGAATGCGCGGGAAGCGCCGGGCCACGGCCAGGTCGTGGGTGGCGACGACGACCGTCATCGATCCGGCCGGCGAGCAGAGGGCGTCGACCACGGCCGCCGCGGTGACCGGATCCAGCCCGCTGGTCGGCTCGTCGGCCAGTAAGAGCCGCGGCCGGGGGAGCAGTGCGCGGATGACGGTCACCCGCTGGCGCTGCCCGCCGGACAGCTCCCGGACGCGCGCGGGCAGCGAGTCCGTGATCCCATGCCGGTCGGCGAGGGCCGCGAGCCGTTCCTCCTGCGCCGCCGGCACCCGGCCGCCGAGCACCCTCACCCAGTCGCGCAGGGTCCAGGACGGGCTGGTGCCCATGGTGGCGTTCAGCCGCGCCGACAGCCCGGGCACGAGATCTCCGCCCTGCCGGACGAACCCGCTGGCTCGCCGGATCGCCCGCCGCTCCGCGGCGCTGCCGTACGGGTCCGACCCGCCCACCCGGACCGTGCCCGTGATGGGAACCGCGCCGAGCAGAGCCCGCAGGAGCGTCGACTTGCCCGCGCCCGAGGGCCCGAGCAGCGCCACCTGCTCACCGTCCGCGATCCGCAAGGTCACCCGGTCGACCGCGCGCAGCCGCCGGTCGGGAAAATCCACGCTCAGCTGTCGCGTCTGGACGTCGATGTCCGCCTCCCTTCCATGGGCTCACTGCTTGACGGTGAGCAGCCCGAGGTCGGCCGCGGCGCGGCGGACCTCGTCATAGTCGGCGGCGGTGACCGTCACATAGCGTTTGGCCCGCATCAAGTCGAGCAGCGCCGGATCCTCGATCGAGGTGAAGGCCTCGGTCAGGACGGCACGCGCGCGCTCTCCGAGCGCTGCGCGCATCACCCACGGATAGCCCTGGACCCGGCGCTCGTCGATCACTCGCAGCTGCCCCGCCGGGATCTTGCCCTCTTTCTCCAGACGCCGCAAGATGCGCAGCTCGATCCCGCCCGCGTCGGCCTGCCCGCTCAGCACCGCCTGCGCGGTGGCGTCGTGCCCGCCCGTGAACGTGACCTTCCGCAGCGGCGGGCACTCGTCCACGCGCCGCGGCGAGCACGTCGCACCCGCCTCGGTCAGCATGATCCGCGGGTAGAGGCTGCCCGAGGTGGAGCTGACGTCGCCGAAGGCGAACGACCGGCCGGCCGCGACGATGTCCTTCCGCAGATCCTGGTACGGCGCATCGGCCCGGACCACGACCGCGGAGACGTACTGCGGCGTGTCGGTGGCGTGGTCGACCTCGGTGACCAGGGGAGTGAGCCGGACCTGCTGCTCGGCTTGGACGTAGCTGAGCCCGCCGAGGTAGGCCAGGTCGATCCGGCCCGCGGCGAGCGCCGCGACGACCCCGGCGTAGTCGGAGGCCACGAACAGGTCCACCGGCACGCCGAGCCGGCGTTCCAGGAACGTCGCGAACGGCTCGTACTTCGCGCGCTGTTGTTCGGGGGAGATGTTGGGGATCAACCCGACACGCAGCGTGTCAGGGATCCCCTGCTCGTTCGCGGAGGTCTCGCCCGCACCTCCACACCCGGTGATGAACGAGGTGGCCAGGAGCAGCGCGAGCAGGAAGTGGCGCATAACGGTACGGAACCACGGACCTACCGGTCGGTGTCTTACGAAGCTGTGACGTCATGCGGGGCGTCGCTGACGGTGGAGATCGTTCGGCATACCGTGAGCCGCATGAGTGCCGTGCGATTGCTGACGGCCGATCAGGCGCCGCTGCTGGCCCGCCCCTTCTACGGGAACGGCGATCCGGGGCCTATCGTGACCGCCCTGGCTCATGTGCCCGAGCTGCTGGAGGTGGCGCTGCCGTTCATCGGAGCCGCCCTCGGCCCGTCCGCCCTGTCGTGGCGGACCAAGGAGCTGGTGATCGTGCGGGTCTCGGCGCTTGCCGGTTGCCGCTACTGCGTGCAGACCCACACCGCGGTCGCCCTGGATGCGGGCCTGTCCCGCGAGGAGATCCTCGCGCTGCGCTTGTCCGGCGACTATCGGGAGGTGTTCGCCGATGCCGCCGAGCGCGCGGTGATCGCCTGGTCGGACGCCGTCGCGGGAGGGCATGGCCCGGTGCCCGACCAGGCGCGGGCCCGGCTCCGCGAGCATGTCGCCGATCACGAGATGGTGGAGCTGACCGTGGTCGCGGGGACCACCCTGATGCTCAACCGCCTGGCCACGGCGCTCGACCTGCCCACCGCGCCCGACACGCTGTCCAGGCTGAAGCTGGAGGACCTGCTGTGAAGGTGAGGGGATCCGATGAGCACAGTCGCTGAGGCGGTGGCCGAAGGACGGCTTCCCGGCCGGGTCTGGATGTATGCCGACTACCACTGCAACCTCGCCTGCACCTACTGCCTGACCGAATCCGCGCCACAGGTCGCGCGCCGCGAGCTCGGCCACCAGCGCATGGTCGAAATCGCCACGGAGGCGGCACAGCTGGGTTTCACCGACCTCGGCGTCACCGGCGGCGAGCCGTTCCTGGTGATGGGGTTGCCCAAGACTCTGGCGGACATGGCCGAGCACCTGCCCGTGCTGGTGCTCACCAACGGCACGCTCTTCACGCCCAAGCGGCTCGATCGGCTCGAGCCGATCCTGGGGCGCCCGGTGGCGATGCAGATCTCGCTGGACCGCCCCGACCCCGACGCCAACGACGAGATGCGCGGCCCGGAGAACTTCGGCAAGGTCGTCGAGGCGATCCCACGACTGGTGGAGCGCGGCGTCAAGGTGCGCATCGCCACCACCGTCGAGTCGATCGAGGACACCGAACTCGACCGCCTGTGCTCCCTCCACCGCGACCTCGGCGTGCCCGACGAGGACCACATCATCCGGCCGATCGTCCGGCGAGGCCGCGCCGCCGACCACGATCTCGGCGTGACGGCCCGGCAGCAGGACCTGCCCGCCGAGCTCACCATCACCACGGACGGGGCGTTCTGGAGCCCGTTCGGCCCTACCGTGTCCGCCGGCGTGGTCGACACGGACCTGCTCATCACCCGCACCACCCGTCCGCTCGGGGTGCCCGCCCGTGCTCTGCTCCGCCTCGTCGAGAACCGGCCGGCCGGCGAGGACGTGGCGCTGAACATCCGTTGAGCGTGAGCCGTACAGTGTCCGGTCGGGCACTATCTGACAACCCCGCCCCGAGGCTCTTCGAGGAGCATGCCGATGTCCGACGTCGCCACCCTCTCGCGCGGTGCTCCTGCCACCCTGGCGGTGGTGCGCGTGGCCACCGCGCTGTTGTGGATACAGAACGCGGGCTGGAAGACGCCCGGCGACGGGTTCGGCCAGACGTCGCCGCCACGCGGCCTGTTCCTGTTCACGGGGTACGCCGTGCAGTACCCGGTGCTCCCGCCGTACTCGTGGCTGGTCGAGCACCTGGTGCTGCCCAACTTCACGATCTTCGGCTGGCTGGTGCTGCTGGTCGAAGCGGGGCTGGGGGCCTTCCTGCTGGTGGGGCTCGCCACGAAGTGGTGGGCGCTGATCGGCATCGGGCAAACCTTGGCGATCACGCTGTCGGTGCTCAACACGCCGAATGAGTGGCACTGGGCGTACTTCTTGATGATCATGGTGCATCTCGCGCTCTTGGCGACGGCGGCGGGACGCTACTACGGGGCGGACGGACTGCGGGACCCGGAGCGCCGCGTCGGCTGGGCGCCGGATCGGTACGCGCTCGCGCTCGGCATCGCCTCGGTGGTCAGCGCCGTGTTCGTGGTCACCGGCGGCGACTGGCGCTTCGTCGAGATGACCCCGGTGACCGCGTCCGTCGCGGTGGCGCTCGGCCTGGTGGCCTGCCTGGCCGCGCGCCTGGGCCGCCCGCCGCTGGTGCTCGCCGCAGGCGCGCTGTTCCTCGTGGCGGCCGTGGTGGTGCTGGTCGAGCTCGGCTTGGAGCGTTCGCTGACCGGCGCCACCGCGTCCGTCTTCAGCCTGTGGCTCGGCCTCGGTGTGGGACTGGTGGCGGCGGGGCGTGCCGGAAATACCGCGTGATGGCCGGATCCCATGCGACCCTTGCCTTCCAGAGGGTTGAGATACCTGCTTGAGGCGGCAAAATCGCCGGCGGATGTGACTTTCGTGCCGGTGTGCGGGCACGTGTCGAGGCGAGGGGCCTGGTGCGGTCGCTCCGTCGCCGACCGGCCGAGGCCGCGGCGCCGGCCTCTCATCCGCGAGTGTTTCTGCTGCTGAGGACCTGATATGACACGTCGCGTTCGGGATGTGATGACGAAGGATGTCGTGATGGTGAGCGTCGACTCCACGCTCGTGGCCGCGGCGCGGGAGATGCGCGCGTACGACATCGGAGACGTCTTCGTCATGGAGGATGGACGGCTGGTCGGGGTGTTGACCGACCGGGACATCGTGGTACGGGCGGTTGCGCAAGGCCTGTCACCCGATCTCGTTTCGGCCGGTGACATCTGCAGCCGGACGCTGGTGACCGTCTCTGCCGACGACGGCGAGTGGTACGCCGTGGAGTTGATGCGCCTGCACGCGATCCGCCGGCTGCCGGTGCTCGACAACGACCGGCCGGTCGGGGTGTTGTCGCTGGGCGACCTGGCCCTGGATCTGGAACGCGACTCCGCCCTGGCCGCCATCAGCGCCGCACACCCCAATACGTGAGATCCGAGACAACGCGTGAGATCCGAGACGCGCCTACCTCGACGGCTGGCCGATCGCGTGCCGGCGCTGGCCCTCGATGTACGACTTGAGCCGCATCAGGTCCTCCTTGAGCTTGGTAGCCGGATCCGCGCCCAGTAGTCGCGCGACCGCATGGCCGGCCGCGCCCACCACCGGGTTGTAGGACAGCCGCACCTGCACCCGCGTCCTGCCGTCCTCTTCGGGCGTCAGCCGCACCATCCCGGCGTGGGCGATCAGCTGGCCGTCGGCGGACTTCCACGCGATGTGCCGGCCCTCCTCGCGACTGGTCTCGATGGCGTCGAGCCTGATGAGCCGGCCGGCGGGGCCGATGATCTCCCAGTGCGAGCGCAGGCCGTCGGCCGAGCGCCGGACCTCGCGGACATCGGGCATGACCGTGGCGAAGATGGAGTAGTCGCTGACCAGCGGCCAGATTTCCTCCGGGCTCGCCGCGATCGAGATGGCGCGGTTGACGTCGATGGCGCGCCGGCCGGCGTTGATGCCCGTGAGCCGGCGGAGCGGGAGGTTGGTGGCGGCGCGGGCGGCGAGCACGGCGCCTGCGCCGCGCAGGGGCCAGGCGATCGCCGGGCGGAATCGGCGGGCGAGGACCCACAGGGCGGCGGCGGCCGTACCGGTGACGAACCTGGCCGAGGGTGCCCAGTGCTGATGGAGCAACTCGGGAGCGGGCGGCCGGGCACGGCCCAGGCCCTGGAGCTGGGGCACGTTCGACGGGTCCCGGTGCACCTTCCACCTCGCATCGACGGCCTTCACCCCGGGGATGCGACGGATCGCGCGCTCCGCCGGTCGCTCCTCGCGGCTGAGCACGTCGCCCTCAAGCCGCGCGACGCGGTTCTCCACGCTCACATGAACGGCGTGCGGATGGGTCAGATAGCGGCCGAGCTCCGCTCGCACGCGTTCATGCAGGATCCGGTCGTCCGCGGAACGGCCGGTCAACCGGAAGCGGGCCTGCGCGGCGATCCCGCGTGAGCGGTTCCGCAGATCGCGGCCCACGCGGCCCAGACCGTGCGAGAGTGCGTGAACGGCGTGCGAGGCCTGATCGCGAACCTTGGCCCGGCGGCTGCGCCCACGGTCAGGGTCGAGCAGATACTCGATGGTGGCGCCGGCGGCGGCGCCGGTGCCGATCATGCCCACGGTCCTGGTCCACGGGCGCCCTGCCGCGGTGGCCACGCCCGAATCGAGATCATGAGTGGCCATGACGTCCCCCTTCCTCGCCTTCTGATCGCGGCTACCCCAGCCCGTGGACCGCTAACGATCTGGTCGCCGGCCGTCGGCCGACTCCTCCCGCCCCATCGGGGTAGAGGAGTCCCTCGTGAGCTTGAACGTGACGAAGAAGTTGATCGCCGCACATCTGGCGAGTGGTGAGCTGCGGCCGGGTGAGGAGATCGGGCTGCGGATCGACCAGGCGCTGATCCAGGACGCCACCGGCACGATGGTGATGCTCGAACTGGAGGCTCTCGCCCTGGACCGGGTACGCACCGAGGTGGCCGTCCAGTACGTCGATCACAACCTGCTGCAGACCGACGAGCGCAACATGGCCGACCACGTGTTCCTCCGCTCGGCCTGCCGCCGGTTCGGCATCTGGCACTCGCGCCCGGGCAACGGGGTGTCCCACCCCACCCACATGCAGCATTTCGGCGTGCCGGGCAAGACGCTCGCCGGGTCCGACTCGCACACCTGCGCGGCCGGCTCGCTCGGCATGCTGGCCATCGGCGTCGGTGGCCTGGAGGTGGCCATGGCCATGGCCGGCGAGCCGCTGTTCGTCACGATGCCCGAGATCTGGGGCGTACGGCTCACCGGCGCGCTGCCGCCGTGGGTGAGCGCCAAGGACGTGATCCTGGAAATGTTGCGCCGCCACGGCGTACGGGGCGGCGTGCACCGGATCATCGAATACCACGGGCCCGCGCTCGGCACGCTGACCGCGATGGACCGGCACGTGATCGCCAACATGGGCGCCGAGCTGGGAGCCACCACCACGGTCTTCCCCTCCGACGAACGGGTCATGGAGTTCCTGCGCTCGCAAGGCAGGGCCGGCGACTTCACCGAAATCCTGGCCGACCCCGGCGCCGCTTACGACCTGCACGACGAGATCGACCTGTCCACGCTCGAGCCGCTGATCGCCCGCCCCGGCTCGCCGGGAAACGTCATCCCCGTACGGCACGCCGCGGGCGAGCCGGTCCACCAGGTCGTCGTGGGATCCTCGGCCAACCCCGGCCTCCGCGACTTCGCGGTGGTGGCCGACATCCTGCGCGGCAGGCAGGTGCACCCCCAGGTATCCCTGGACGTGAACCCCACCTCCCGGCAGATCCTCACCGATCTCACCAAAATGGGCGCCATCACCGCGCTCCTCGAGGCCGGTGCCCGCATTCACCAGACCGGCTGCCTAGGCTGCATCGGCATGGGCCAGGCGCCCGCCGTAGGCCGCAACAGCCTGCGCACCTTCCCCCGCAACTTCCCCGGCCGCTCGGGCACCCACGACGACTCGGTCTGGCTCTGCTCACCCGAGACCGCCGCCGCCGCAGCACTGACCGGTGCCATCACCGACCCACGCGACCTCGGCCTCGACCCTCCACGGGTACACCTGCCGCGGACGGTCAGCGCCGGCACGGCCCTCTTTGAACCGCCGCTGCCGGCCGGCCAGGCACGCGAGGTGGAGCTCAGCAAGGCCCCGAGCATCGGCTCGCTGCCCGAGCTCGACCCGCTGCCCGACTCCCTCACCCTGCCGGTCGTGCTCACGGCCGGCGACGACCTGTCCACCGACGAGATCATGCCGGCCGGCGCCCGGGCGCTGCCCTACCGCAGCAACATCGCGGCGCTGGCCGACTTCGCCTTCACCCAGATCGACCCGGACTATCCGCGGCGGGCCCGCGACGCGGGCCCGCACGCCATCGTCGCCGGCCGCAACTACGGCCAGGGCTCCTCACGCGAGCACGCCGCCATCGTGCCCCGCTACCTGGGACTCCGCGTCGTCATCGCCAAGTCCTTCGCCCGCATCCACTGGCAGAACCTGGCCAACTTCGGCGTGCTGCCGCTGGAATTCGCCGACGAATCCGACTACGACACCTTCGGGGGCGAACTCCATTTCGAAGGCCTGCGCCAGGCCGTCGAGACCGGCACCGAACTGACCGTGAACGGCGTGGTCCTCCGGCACCGCCTCTCCCACCGCCAGCGCGCCATGGTCCTGGCCGGCGGCTGGATCCCTTTGCTGAGACAGCATGCATCGAGGTAGTGCGCGACCTGCTGGGTAGGGGGACGGCGACCACACGATCCACCACTACTGGGGAGGCCGCACATGGGTCAGGGAATCGGCAAGACCGTCCGGGACGTGATGCACGAGGGAGCGCAGTGCATCGGCGCGCATGAGTCCCTGCGCAGGGCGTCGCAGATGATGCGCGACCTGGGGGTCGGCGCGCTGCCGATCTGCGGGGACGACGACCGGCTGAAGGGCATCATCACCGACAGGGACATCGTGATCAAATGCTGTGCCGAGGGCAAGGACCTCGACCGGACCGTGGCGATCGAGCTCGCCAGGGGCCTGGTGTGGGTGGAGGCCCGCAGCAGCGTGGAGGAGGCGCTGGAGAAGCTGGAGCAGCACCAGATCAAGCGCCTGCCGGTGATCGACGAGCACCGCATCGTGGGCATGGTCAGCGAAGCGGACCTGGCCAAGGAACTGCCCGACAACAAGCTCGCCGAGTTCGTCCACCGGGTTTATGCCCCCGCGTGAGACGGCATCTGTCCGGGGACGGCGTCCCTCCCAAGTCACCGCCCCCGGCTGGTCCCCTCGGAGGCCACACCCTCATCATGCGTTCCCCGACCGGTGATGTGAATGATCTTTGCGGGGTCGGTAGAGATATTTGTGCACTCTTGACCGGTGAATGCCCATCTGTCGGTCAGCGTACGGCCGACGTGGCGATCTCCTCCTCACCGCTGCGGTCGGGGCGTAGCCCAGGCGCCAGGCACACGGTGACCAGGACCGAGGCCGCCGCCATCGCGGACATGGCGAGGGAGGGAGAGGTGTATTGAGCGAGGGCGCCGGCGAGAGCGGCTCCGACGCCTTGCATGGTCATCATGCCGGAGGAGTGCAGTCCCAGGGCTTGTCCCCGTACGTCGGCGGGAGTGAGCGCGACCAGCCGCTCCTGTAGCAGGAGGCTGGCCGCATACCCGATGGAGGCCAGCGTGATGGCCACCGCCGCCAAAGGCAGCCCGGGACGCAGGATGAAGATCAGGTAAGGAACGGCCAGCAGCAGCCGCAGGGGGGCGGCGAGCCGCTCCCGCCACCGGGCCGGGACGAACCGGCCGATGAGCACGTCTCCGGTCAGCATGCCGAAGGCGGCCAAGGCGAACAGCAGGCCCGCGTGCTCCGGCGCGTACGGCACGAAGAGCGCCTCGCAGCCGACGATCAGCCCGTTCGGCACCCACAGGGCCAGGTAGACGTACCGGCGAGGCGCCGATGACCACAGCCGGACGTTGTTGCGCCACGTGGCGGCGACGGACGGGCGGCCGGAGGCGCGTGCCGGCCGGCGGGCCAGCCCCATGTACGCGATCAGCGCGGCGGCCAGGTCGAGGATCGCCGCGGCGAGCAACGTGCCCTGCGGGGACAGGGCGTTGACCAGCAGGCCGCCGAGGGCGAACCCCACGATCTGCGTGATGCCCACCGACATGTTGAGCACAGATCGGCCGAGCAGGTAGCCCTGCCGCGGAAGGATCTCGTTCAGCAACCCGAAGCGCACCCCGCCACCCAGCGAAGCGATCAGCCCGAGGCCGAACAGGACGGCGAAGAGCGCCCACACCGGCAGGCCGGGGATCGCCATCACGGCCGTCCCGACCCCGAAGGCCGCGGCCAGGGCGGTCAACGCGGCGCGTGGCGGCAGCCGGTCGGCCGCCGACATCAGCGCCGTCGCGCCGATCACCTGGGCGAAGGAGGCGCCGAACATGCTCAGGGCCGACAGGAGCGGCGACCTGGTCGCCGCGTAGACGAGCGTGCCCAGAGCCAGCCCGCTCACCGTCGAGGCCATCGTCTGTACGGCGGAGGCGGCGAACAACGGCGTGAACTCCGGCGCCCGGAAAAGGTCCCCATACGTACGCATGCGGGAATCTCATCGGCCTCAGCGGCTGGACTGTTAAGGTTTCGCAAGGGGGCGAAACATGGGCTGGTGGGAGGTCAACGCGGACACCCTTGCCAGGAGCCGGTTCGTGATCTCCCCTCTCGCCGAGACCACCGCGGGCTTGCTGACCTTGGCGAAGGGCGTGGCCGCGCATCCGGGGGAGCGTGCGTGGCTCGATGCCCACCTGCCGCCCTACCGACGCCGGCTGTCCGCCGACCCGGTCAGCGCGCTGCTCGTGCGTGCCGCGCTCGGCCACCGCTGGATCGCCGACTTCCTCGTGCCCACGCCCGCCGGCGACGGAGAGGCGACGTTCGAGGACGAACTGGAGCGCATACGTACGACTCCCAGCGAGATCGTCCACGCGGACCTGACGGTGTCGCTGGGCGGGCCGCTTCCCGCCGCGCTGGACCGCACCGATCTGGCCGAACGTGCCGCCGACCTCCTGGCGTGGGTATGGCGGCAGGCGATCTCGCCTTACTGGCCGCGGCGCCGCAGGGTCATCGAGACCGACATCGTCGCGAGGTCGGAGCGGTTGAGCCAGGGCGGCTGGGCCGCGGCACTGGATGACATGCGACCGGGGATGCGCTGGCTGGGCGAGGGCCGGCTGCAGATCAACGCACACGACAACCCGCCCAGGGAGCTGTCCGGTGCTCAGCTGCTGTTCGTGCCGGTGACCCCGAGCTGCGGGTGGGTCAGCTGGCACCTGCCCCTCCGGTACGCCGTGATGTACCCGTGCAGGGGCGCCCTAGCCGAACAGGACCGGTTGCCGGTGCCCGGCGCCCTGGGCAGGTTGCTGGGGCCGGCCCGGGCGGGCGTGCTCGTTCTTCTCGACAGCCCCAAGAGCACGACCCAGCTCGTGGCGCTGACCGGCCAGGGGCTCGGGTCAGTGGGCCGCCACCTCAAGATCCTGCTGGATGCCCGCCTTGTCCGGCGGCACCGCATCGGCCGGTCCGTCTTCTACTCCCGGACGACAATCGGCGAGGCCTTGATCGAGGGCCAACGAGACGACTGACGCCGGCGGGCACGGCGGCCCGCCGTCGCCGGCTACCGGTAGGTGAGGTCGGATGAGGAGTAGATGCAGTTGGTGCCGTCCGCTCCGGTGCCCACCTGGGTGGGCTCGTCGCCGGTGTTGTTGCCGTTGTACTTGCGGCAGATCACCATGGACCGGCTCGGGTCGTTGACGATCGTGATCCCGGTGAACCGGGCGGTGTCACCGTAGTTGACGTTGACGCCGGCCACCGTGTTGCCCGGACGGGTCAGCGTGACGTTCTGGATCACCACGTTCCGCCGGTACTGCGTCGAGCAGTTGCCGCACGAGCGGTAGAACGTGCCGAAGTTGCTGGCCTGGAAGTTCTGGACGGTCAGCGTTCCGGGGCCGTTGTGCTGGAAGACCTTGTCGCCGGCCGACCGGGCGCCACCGCCGTCCACGAGGAAGGCGGGCGAGCCGCTGCCGCGGAACGTGGCCGCGTCCTCGCCGACGTCCTCCCACCACACGTTGCGCAGCGTGCAGGGGCCGGTGCAGTGCACGCCGTCGCCCGCGGGCGCGCCGATGATGACGTTGGAGAGCGTCGCACCGGGGGCGAGCCGGAACATCGGGTCCTGGCTCTCCTCCTGGCTGCCGTCGCCGATGCAGCAGTAACGGCGCATGCCGCCGTCCAGACCGCTGGTCGGCACCTCGACGGTGCCGTTCACGCCGACCTGCCCGGTCGGCGTCGGCCAGCTCGGGGTGGGCGGTGGCTGGCTGCCGGCCTCGACATCAAGGTAGTCGAGGTTGGGGAGGCCCGCGGCGGTGGTCGGGTTCAAGCGGATGGTGTTGCCGCCGGCGTTCACCGAGACGGTCACGGTCTTGGTGACCCAGGTCGACCACGCGCCGGTGCCTTCGAACGACGGGGTCTGCACGGTGGATCCGTTGACGATCAGACCGGCGGGCCGCGCCGTGGTGGTCCCGTTGGCGAACCGGATGCCCAGCGTCGCGGTGCCGGCGGCAGAGGCGTTCACGGTGAACTGGGCGTAGGCGCCGGAGGCGTTGTTGCCGTTGCAGAAGCCGCTGCCGGAGTAGCCGGCCCAGTTGGAGTCGATGGTGCCGGTGCAGGTCGCCGGCGAGGTCTCGGCCTCGTAGCGCGTGGGCGCGGCCTGCGCGGCCGAGGGTGAGAGTGCGACGAGTACGCCGGCTAACAGGCCGGCGCACGCGATGACGGCTTTCAAGCGCATCGTTCGTCTCCGTGGGGGCTCGTCGTAGGCGCCTGCCGGGGCTGGTAAGCGCTTTCCGTGCGGTGAGCAGAGTTAAGCACCCGCCACCGGGCGGGGAAAGGCGTCATGCGGCGACCTCCTCGCCGCGGTGCGGCCGACCCCGCCGGGAGCGGGCAAGTCGGGCGAGGTCACGGGCGGCAAGGCGGCTGAGAGAGGGAGGACTGTCCTCGGGTTGTGCAGGTGAAACTTTCACGAGTGGTGCTGCCCGTGAGGGCCTTCATGCCTCGGTGGGCGCTTCGGTTGAGGGCTCAGCGATGAGGAACGCGGGTGTCCACCGGCTGAGCGCGGCGCCGAGGACGCTCCCGGCGGTGGCGCTGCTGAGGACGATGCTCCAGCCGATCGGCCCGAGCGGGGTGCAGCCGAAGAAGCGGCTCACGATCGGCGTTTGGATGACGGCGGCGAGCACGGCGGCCGAACTCAGGCCGGTCGCCAAGACGTTGCGGTCCAGGCCGCCGGTCAGCAGGGTCTGGCCGAGCTGGGTGCCGACCAGGGCCGCGAGTGCCACGGTGGAGGCGCGGCGGGAGCGGCCGGTGAGGCGGGCGGCGAGCCACGCGCCGCCTGCTCCGGCGGTGGTGGCCAGGGCCCGGGTCGTCATCTCCTGGGTGAGCGGCTGGCCGAGGGAGATGTCGGGGCCCTCGCGGAGCAGGTGCGCGACGTCGTACCTGCTGGGCGGGCGCAGCGCGATCGCCAGCGCCGGCGCGAGGTCGGTGAGCAGGTTGACCAGCAGCAGCTGGCGGGCATTGAGCGGGGATCGGCCGGTCAGGGCCGTGCCGAGCACGGTGAAGGCGATCTCGCCGAGGTTGCCGCCCAGCAGGATGCCCAGCGCGTGCCGTACCGACGACCACATGGCGCGGCCCTCCACCAGCGCCTCGATGATCGTTTCCAGCCGGTCGTCGGAGACCACGAGGTCGGCGGCGGCCTGCGCGGCCGGCGTGCCGCGGCGGCCGAGCGCGATGCCGACATCCGCCAGCCTGATGGCGGCGGCGTCGTTGGCCCCGTCGCCGGTCATCGCGACGACCTTGCCCAGCCGCTGGTACGCCTGGATGATGCGGACCTTCTGTGCCGGGCTGCACCGGGCGATCACATCGATCTCCGGCAGCCGCCGGTCCAGCGTGGCGTCGTCGAGCCGGTCGATCTCCGCCCCGGTGATGATCTGGTTGGGCTTGTGGCCGGGGTTCATGGTCGCCGCGATCGCGTCGGCCGTCGCCGGGTGATCGCCGGTGATCATGACGGTCTGCACGCCGGCTTCGCGCAGGTGCTCGACCGCCGGGGCCGCGCTGGTGCGCACCGGGTCGGCGAGCGCGAGGAAGCCGAGGAACACCAGGTCGCGGATCGCGTTCTCGTCGACCTCGTCCGGCGTGATCGCCATGCGGCGCTCGGCTACGGCGAGCACCCGGTGGCCGGCTCCGGCGAGCCGCTCGGCCAGCTCCGTCATGGCCGCGCGCTCACCGTCCGTCAGGTCTCGCTCGGAGCCGGCCAGCAGGCGCCGCCGGCAGCGGGACAGCACGACCTCAGGTGCGCCCTTGACGCTGAGCAGGATGTCCTTGCCCGACCGGCCGAGGGTGGCGTGGAAGCCGCGCGACGGCTCGAACGGCAGCACGAGGACCTTGTGCCAGCCGCGGTGCCCGGTTCCCGGCCGGATCCTGGCCCGGCGCGCGCACTCCACGACGGCGCGATCGGTCCGGTGCGCCAGGTCATGGGGATGCCGCGCGTCCGGGCTGGCCCGCAGCGCCGCCGCGACCACGGCCCGGCACGGCTCGTCCAACGACTGCGGCGGGCAGCCGTGGGCGCCGTCGTGAACCTCGCGTACCGCCAACCGGCCTTCGGTCAAGGTGCCGGTCTTGTCGAAGCACAACACGTCCACCCGCCCCAGAGCCTCGATGGTTCGCGGGTTACGCACCAGCGCGCCGAGGTCGGCCAGCCGGCGGGCGGCGGCCAGTTGGGCGGCGTTGACCAGGAACGGCAGCCCTTCGGGCACCGACGCGATCGCCAGGTTCACCGCCGCGCCCAGACTCTCGCGGACCGACGTGCCGTGCAGCAGCCCCGCCCCGACGACCGCGGCCCCCGACCCCAACGCCACCGGCAGACTCCGGCGGGTGAACCGGCGCAGATGGACCTCGACGCCGGTCGTGGGCGCGCTCTGCCGGGCGGCCGCCATGCTGCGCCCCACCTCGGTGTCCGCGCCGGTGGCCACGACGACCGCCACGGCCCGGCCGGCCGCCAGCGTCGTGCCCTCGTACAGCATGGAGCGGCGCTCGGCGACCTCCGCGGCGACCACCGGGGCCGGGTCCTTCGCCACCGGCAGCGACTCCCCGGTCAGCGACGACTCGTCGGCCTCGACCCCCTCCGCCTCCAGCAACCGGCAGTCGGCGGGGACGACGTCGCCGGGACCGAGCCGGACCACGTCGCCCGGCACAAGCTGCTCCGCGGTGACGACACGGTCGATGCCGTCGCGGCGGACGGTCGCCCCGACCGCCGATCGCGCCATCAGGTCGGCCAGGGCACGGTCGGTGCGTACCCGCTGCACGGCGCCGGTCAGCGCGGACAGCCCGGTGACCCCGGCCACCAGCCCGGCGTCCACCAGCGATCCGACGACCGCGCTCAGCGCCGCCCCGCCGGCCAGGATGGGGGTCAGCGGATTGGCCAGCTCTTCCATGAACGCCGTGCCCAGGCTGGTGCCCAACGGCTCCAGGCGACCGCCGGCCCGCCACCGCCGTCGTGCCTCGTCGCCGGTCAGCCCGCCGTCGGTGGTGTCGAGCCGGCGCAGAACGGCCGCCGGCGGCATCAGGTGCCAGGGCGGGCGGGCGGCGGCGCGCGTGGGCGTACGCGTGTGCAGGTGATGGGCGCGCCAGACCCCGTCGAAGAAGCTCAGCGCCGCGCCCGCGTTGACCGCCGCGATACTCCGCGCGGCCGGTCGCGCCGGTCCGCCCTCCAGCGCGGCCACCGCGCCGATGCCGGTGGCCGCCTGCGCCAGCATGATGCAATCGCGGTCCACGCAGCGAGCCGCCGCCACGGCCTCCACCAGCAGAACCACCGTCCCGAGCTCCGATCCGACCAGCACATGCGCGCCCCACGGCGGCGGGGAGCCGTCCTGGTGCACGCCGATGCCGCAGTCCGCGGCGCCCAGCGCCCGCCGATCGCCGGAGATCATCATGACCGCTCCGCCGTCAGCCTGGAGCTCGCGTACCGCGGCCGTCAGGCCACGGGAGCGCTCAACCACGGCGTCGGCGTAGCCGGGCCGCGCCCGCTGGTCGTCGGTGGCCAGCACGATTCTGAGACCGGCGCGGCGTGCCGCGCCGATCACCGCGTCGAGGCCCGCCGCAGTCTGTCTCTCTGCCGCCATCACGGCATCCAGCCGCCGGCCCCTGGCCAGGCCGAGCACCACCTCGGCCCGGCCCTTGGCCAGCCGCCGCCGCTCCCGTGCCCCGGTGCGGCCGCGCAGCTCCAGCTCCTCGACCGGCCCCAGCACCCACTCGCCAGAACGGCGGACGGTCCGGACGTCGTCGGGTGCGAACAACGCGAAACCGGCCTCGGCCACCTCGCCGGCGTCCACCCCTGCCAGCGGGACCAGGTCGGTCAGCTCCCACCGATTCGAGCGCAGGGCGACCTCGTCCAGCATGAGCGTGTCGAGGCGGCCCAGCAGACGCAGCACCGCCCGGTCCATCACCAGCGCGCCGCTCCGTGCCAGCACCGTCCCCAAGTGGGAGGCGAACGCGGCCCGCCCCGCCTCGGTCGCCTTGGGCAGCGTGGCAAGACCCACGGCCGCCGCCCGCCGCCACCCCACCAACGGCGTGGCCGCGGGCACCGCGGCCACCCCGAAGGCCAGCACCCGCCGCTGGTAACGCTCCACCGGCCCGTCGGGCAGCCGGCACGGGCGCTCGACCACCACGGGATCGGCTCCGGCGTGCTCGGGACCGCGGATGAACCGCGGCTCGGCCTCCTGCCACGCCTGCTGAGAGGCCCGGGCCTCCTGCCACTGGCCGATCCGCTGGGCGACGTCCAGCACCACGCCCGACCCGCCCGCCGCGAGGGCGTGCGTCAGTCCGGCGGCCATGGAGACCAGCGACTCCGCCCGCTCCTGCCCGTGCAGGTGGTCGGCGGCCACCTCACGCAGCCCTGGATGCAGCGAAGCGGCCGAGATGAGACCGGCCAGCTCGGTCGGCAGCGGCGCCCACGGCGCCAGCCGGGTGAGACCGGACAGGGCCAGCGCGGCCGTGTCGACGGCCAGGTTCGGCAGCGCGCGGGTACGCCCCGGGCCCTCGGCGGGGTGGTGCAGCTCCTCCTCGGCGATCTCCTCATCGACGTTGATCGGAGCGGACTCGGCCTGCGCCACCAGAGCCACCAGCTCCCGGCGCGGCGGCGGCGGGTCGGCCAACGCGACCACCACCCGGCACGCCGGAGCGTTCACCCGAGCCCACAGCACCCCCGGATGCCCCTGCAGCGTACGCTCCACCCGGCGCGCCACGCGGGCGCCGCCCGGGCCGTGCACACCGTGCGTCTCGATATGCAGGCGACCGGGGCACTCCCACACATCCCGCGCATCGTGATCCCCACCCAGCAGCCAGCCTGCCACCCCGGTGACCAGACCCACCGCGCCAGAGACTGGGGCCGGTGCCCGCAGCCCCATCAACGCCATGTCTCTCCTTCCCGCACGTTCTGTGTCTGCTAGTGCCCGAGCCGGCTCTAGTCATGCCACGGTGTCGTCGCGGGTGGAGGCATCGTTCACGTAACGCTGCACATGCCGGGGGAAGGTTGGCTGAAATGCCCGGTTCTTCGTGGCCCGGCTGCGCGCCGGGGTGCCTGCCGGAGCGAGTCGCTAGGTCAGTGGGCGTCCTCGTACTGCTTCACGACGCTGGCGGCGATGCGGCCACGCTCGCTCACCGGTAGACCTTGCTCCCTGGCCCACCGCCTGATCTCAGTGGACTTCTCACGGCTGATGGCCCGGCCGGTGGTGGCTGGCCCACGTCGCCCGCGAACGCCCCTGTCGGCGCGGACCGGGCGTGCCTTGGTGATGAAGACGGCGAGGGCTTTCTCCAACTTCTCCCTGTTCTGACCCGACAGGTCGATCTCGTAGGTCGTCCCGTCGAGAGCGAACGTTGTGGTTCCGTCGGCGTCACTGCCGTCGATGTCATCGATAAAGGATTCCACGATGCGCTTCACCATGATGTTGCTCCAATTACGTTATGGTTGCACGTACTGTAGCGCCCTTCAGTACATTATGCATCGGCTGGAGCCTGGCCTTCGAATCATGAGCTCCACGAACTGGCCCTGGACCGCAAAGCCCTTCACGCCTGCATTCATGAGCCCGGACAGATACTGGTCACTGAGGTGGTCATCCACCCTAATCTCCCGGCCCAACGGGGGTCTCGGCGATTGAAGTCACGCGGTAACCCTCCCGAAGTCAATGGCGATGAGATCGGTTGTGTTGAAGGGGAATTCAACGCTTGCTCAACTGTATCGGCATTGGCGGGCTTGCTGTGGGCGGGCGGGAGACCATGAAAATTGCGGCAGACCCGTTCGGGACTCTCGTGTCGTTTGCCCTGAGCGCTCGCGGCTTGAACGACGCGGCATTCGCCAGAACGGCCGTCGCCGCTCTGTCCGTGGTCCGAGACGATCAGGACGGGACGGTCAGGACGCGGTCGAGGATCTCCGTGAGGTTGGCCGTGCTGGTCGCGAAGTTGAGCCGGGCGAACGCGGCGGTGTCGACCGTGGTGTGCTGGGCGAACTCGGCTCCCTCGCTGAGCTTGACCCTCGCCAGGCGTTCGAGGCGTTCGGCGGGGGCGGCGGTCCCGATCGGGCTTGCGGTGAAGTCGAGCCAGCTCAGATAGGTGCCCTGCGGGGAGTGGTAGCGCGGTTCCCAGGGCAGCGTCGCCGCCCACTCCTCGACCAGGCGCCGGTTGCGCTCCAGGGTGCTCATCAGGGCGGCCAGCCAGTCGTCGGAGCGGCGCCAGGCGGCCACGGTGGCGACCCGGCTGAGGGTGCTCGGCGTTCCGAAGAAGTCGAGCGGGGCCTGGTCCAGCGCGTCGCGCAGCCGGTCGGGGCCGATGTGCGCGACGGCACAGCGGAGCCCGGCGATGTTGAACGCTTTCGTCGCCGAGGTGGCCGTGACCGTGCGCGCGGCGGCCGTGCCGATCGTGGCGAACGGCACGTGCCGGTGCGGGGCGAACACCAGATCGGCGTGGATCTCGTCGGCCAGCACCACCAGGTCGAGGTCCTCGGCCGCCGTGGCCAGGGCGCCCAGTTCGGCGGGCGTGAAGACGCGGCCGGTCGGATTCTGCGGGTTGACGACCACCAGCATGCGGCAGCCCTGCTCCCGCAGGTGCCCGGCGAGCCCGTCGGTCTGGAAGCGCCACCCCGTCTCGCCGCGCGTCATGGGCAGCGGCACGATGCGCCGTCCTGCCCGGGCGATGCTCGCCAGGAACGGCGGGTACGCGGGGACGTGGATGGCGACGCCGTCACCCGGCTCCGTGGCGTACTCGACCATGACCTGGAGAATCTGCAGCAGGTCGCTGAACACCCGCGCCCGCCCGGGCTCCGGACGCCACCCGTGGCGAGTGATCATGCGCTCTTCGAACGCCTCGATCACCGGGTCCGCGCCCGGCCAGCACGGGTAGCCGAAGTCGGCGCGCCGCGTGACCTGCAGGATGCTCTCGCTGACGGCGGGCGGGACGCCGAAGTCCATGTCGGCCACCCATGCTCCGATGGTGCCCTGGGGCAGGGAGCCCCACTTGACGCCGTGCCCGGAGCGCAGCCGTTCGACGTCGATGGCCTCGAACAGGTCGGCGGGCGGGCGGTTCACGGCGTCACCGCCGTGTGGCGCCCGGCGAGGATGGCGTCGCGCAGGATCTCCATCTGGCCGTGGTGCTGCGCGAGCTCCTCATAGACGTGCAGCAGCGCCGCCCCTTGGGTCAGCTCCCGGTCGGGGCCGCGGAAGCCCGCGGGCGGTGTGCCGCGCAGCGGCGCGGCGGGATCGGCGGCGTGCACGTCCTCGGCGAGCCGGGCTCGTACCGCTGCCACCCTGTCCAGCAGCGGGCCGACGGGTCCGGCGGCGGCGAACTCGGCGTCGCGATCGCGGACGACCTCCCGTCCAGCCACGAGCTGACCCGCCCAGTACGACACCACTCCCAGGCAGTGGGTGAGCAGCGCGTACGGCGAGTTGGCGCCGGGGAGCGGCGGCCTGGTGTTGGCGAGCCGGTCGCCGAGACCGGCGACGATGCCGGCCATCCCGTCCAGGGCGCGGTCGACGTAGTAGAGGTAGTCGTCATCGCTGATCACATGGGGCTCCTGCGCGAGATCGGGGGTGCGGTAACCGGCTTAGTAGGTGTACGCAAGATTGCGGCAGCGATATGTAACCTGTCAAGATGGTGTCGTGAGCTTCATTTTCGTCAGCGGCAATCTCGCTCTCGACTTCATGGGCACGCTCAAATGGCGGCGCACCGAGCCGGAGGAGCTCCTGGCCACCCCCGCCGATCTCGGCCGATGGGCCGTCGAGGCCGGGGTGACGAGCGAGGAGCCGGCCGTCGACGCCGCGGATCTGCGGCGGCTGCGCACGTTGCGGGAGGCCGCCTATCGGCTCGTGACGACGGCCATGGACGGCCGTCCCTGGCCCGAGGGCGACCTGCGCGTCGTCAACGAGGAGGCGGCCGGAGCGCCGCCGCGGATGAGGCTGACCCCGGCGGGGCTCGTTCGTTCCGGAGACGCGGGTGCGGTCGCCTCGAGCGTGGCCCGCGCGGCGGCCGAGCTGCTCGGCGAGCTCGGCGAGCTGCGTATCCGCGAGTGCGCCCTGGAGGAATGCACGCGCATCTTCATCGACCGCTCCCGGGGCGGCAACCGCCAATGGTGCGGCATGGAGGAGTGCGGCAACCGGGTCAAGGTCGCGAACTACCGCTCGCGCAAGCACAAGGCCGCAGAGATTAGTTGAGACAGCTAACAATAAAAAGTCTTGGCAAGCGCTTTCCCAGCCGGTAAAACGTTTCGATACGATCACTCGGCTAGGAGCACGCCTGTGAGGCTCATCTTGATCGCCGTGACGGCCTTATCCGTCATGGCGCAGCCGCTGTCGGCCACGCCGGCCCTGGCGGCGCCGCTCGACCCGGCGAACGGCCTGAGGTTCGACTTCGGCTCGACCACCAGCCCTCTCGCCGACGGGTACATCCGCGTCGCGCACACCACCCTCTACAGCGCCGAGACCGGCTTCGGCCTCGACCGCGCCGCCGGCTACCGGGACCGGGGCACCGCCGACCCCCTCACCCGCGACTTCACCGTCTCGGGCGAGTACGGCTTCGCCGTGGACGTGCCCAACGGCGAGTACGAGGTCTCGGTCGTCTCCGGCGACGCCATCGCGCCCAACGTCACCTCGCTGTCCATCGAGGGGGCCGGTCGCGGTGTCATCACCGCCGCCACCGGCGCGTACAGCACCTACACGGGCACGGCCGCGGTCGCCGACGGCCGGCTCGACCTGGCCTTCGGCCGCGACGGCCGGGTCAACGCGGTCCGCGTCGGCCCGGCCACCGCGCCCACCGGGCTGCGGGTGGCGGGGATCACCGCGAGTGCGACGCCGGCGGTCACGCTGGCCTGGAACGCGGCCGGGGGAGCGGCGGGCTACGAGGTCTACCGCGCCGAGACCGCCGCGGGCCCCTGGCGGCGGCTGGGCTCCAGTGCGGGCGCCGCGACCACCTACACCGATACCACCGCCGAACTGGGCCTGACCTACACGTACGCGGTGGCGGTGCCGGGCGGAACGCTCGGCGCGCCGCTGGCGGTCGAGGTCAAAGACCCTTCTGCGGCCGCGCCCGCCGCGCCCCGAGGGCTCGCCATGGTCGCGGCGACCACCGAGAAGGTGATCCTTCGCTGGAAGGAGAGCGAGGGGGCGCTGCTCTACCACGTCTATCGGGACGGAGTCCGCGTGGGCGTGACGCGGGAGCCCGGCTTCGAGGACGAGCACCCGCCCGCTGACCGGCACGCCTACCGGGTCCTCGCCGCCGGGGCGGGCGGATTGTCGGCCGCCTCGGCCACGCTGACCTCCCCGATCACCCGCTACCCGCTGCGCCGCATGGAGCGCCTGGATCGCGGGCTGGTGGCGGTGCCCACGAGCGAGGGCACCCTGGTGAGCTGGCGGCTGCTGGGCACCGACTCGGCTCAGGTGCGCTTCCGCCTCTATCGCGACGGCGAGCTGATCGCCGAGACGGACAAGACCAACCACGTGGACGCGGGTAAGGGCGCCTACAGCGTCGCGGCGGTCGTCGACGGGCGGGAGGGGCCGAGGTCCGCGCCGGCGCGGCCGTGGGCTCAGCCGTACCTGGACATCCCCCTGGACAAGCCGGCCGGCGGCGTCACGCCGAGCGGCGGGACGTACGACTACCGGGCCAACGACGCCTCGGCCGCCGACCTGGACGGCGACGGCGCCTTGGAAATCGTTTTAAAGTGGGATCCGTCCAACTCCAAGGACAACTCCCAGGGCGGCTACACCGGTGAGACGGTCTTCGATGCGTACGAGCTGGACGGCACCCGCCTGTGGCGGATCACCCTGGGCCGCAACGTCCGCGCCGGAGCGCACTACAGCCCCTTCCTCGTGGCCGACTTCGACGGGGACGGCCGCGCCGAGTTCGTGGCGCGCACCGGCGACGGCACCGTGGACGGCGCGGGCACGGTCATCGGTGACGCGACCGCCGACTACCGCACCTCGAGCGGGCGGATCGTGTCCGGGCCCGAGTACCTCACGGTCTTCGACGGGCTGACCGGCAAGGCGCTGCACACCGAGGACTTCCAACCGGCCCGGGGCAACATCGCCGACTGGGGCGACAGCAGCGCCAACCGCTCCGACCGCTTCCTGGCGGCAGTGGCCTACCTGGACGGCGAGCTGCCCAGCATCGTCATGACCCGCGGCTACTACGCCAAGTCCATGCTGGCCGCCTATGATTGGCGGGACGGCAAGCTGACCAAGCGGTGGATCTTCGACAGCACGGACAACCCCGGCTACGGCGGCCAGGGCAATCACAACCTGTCGGTCGCCGACGTGGACGGCGACGGGCGCGACGAGATCGCCTACGGCGCGATGACCCTGGACGACGACGGCACCGGGCTGTACACCACCCGCCTGGAGCACGGCGACGCCATGCACCTCGGCGACCTGGATCCCGGCCATCCCGGCTTGGAGATCGTCGGCGTGCACGAGCACACCAACATGCCCTACGGCCTGGAGATGCACGACGCCGACACCGGCGAGATCCTGTGGGGCGTGCGGACCGGGCAGGACACCGGCCGCGGCCTGACCGGCGACATCGACCCCGCCCACCCGGGCGAGGAGGTGTGGGCCTCCAACGGCGCCGGCCTGCACACCGCCACCGGCCAGACGCTCTCGTCCAAGACCCCGGCGATCAGCAACACCATCTGGTGGGACGGCGACCTGTCGCGCGAGATCCTCGACCACACCTACTCGGCCGACCTGGCCGCGGGCGTGCCCACCATCGGCAAGTGGGACCCGGCGGCCCTGGCCACGGTCAACCTGCTGACCGCGACCGGCACCTACTCCAGCAACACCACCAAGGGCAACCCCTCGCTCCAGGGCGACCTGCTGGGCGACTGGCGGGAAGAGGTGCTCGTGCGGACCGAGGACTCCACGGCGCTGCGCATGTACGGGACGCCGTACCCGACCGAGCACCGCTTCCCCGCGCTCATGCACGACCCGGTCTACCGGCTCGGCATCGCCTGGCAGAACGTCGGCTACAACCAGCCGCCGCACACCGGCTACTTCCTCGGCACCGGGATGGCCGCTCCGCCCGCTCCCTACCTCAGCACGGGAGCGCCCGTCCCCGCCCAGCTCACGCTGCACGGCGACCGGCTCGCCGTGCACGTGAGCGGCCGGATGCTGCCCGGCACGATCCGCGCCGTCGCGGACGGCAAGCTGGTGGACCTGGCGGCGCGCCCCCTGGAGACCGGCGAACTGGCCGTGGACGGCCAGGCCGTCCGGGACGCTCTCACCGGCTACGCGGGCACGGTGTCGGTCACGATCACCGGCCACCTGACCGACGGGCGCACGTTCACCGGGACGGTCAAGGTGCGTCTCTAGACCGGCCGGCAGAGAACCCGGCTCCTCGCGAGCCGGGTTTTCCGCAGCGCGAGCCGGTGCAGCGGTCCGGGTTCGCCGGAACACCTACAGCCGTTCGAATCCGCGTACGCGCTCCCAGTCCGTGACCGCCGTCTCGAAGGCCGCCAGCTCGGCCCGCGCCGCCTGGGCGTAGTGGCCGAGCACCGCGTCGCCGAAGGCCTTGGCCGCGATCTCGCTGGTCTCCCACCGGTGCAGGGCCTCGGCCAGCGTCGTGGGCAGGCGCGGCACCGCGGGGTCGGCCAGCGCGTTGGCGGCGTGCGGGGCCGGCAGCGGCAGCCGGTTCTCGATGCCGTGCAGTCCCGCGGCCAGCACGGCGGCCACGGCCAGGTAGGGGTTGGCGTCCCCGCCGGGTACGCGGTGCTCGATGCGCAGCGACCCGCCCGCGCCCACCACGCGGATCGGGCAGGTGCGGTTGTCCTTGCCCCAGGTGATGCCGGTGGGGGCGAACGCGCCCGGCCGCAGCCGTTTGTACGAGTTGACGTTCGGGGCCATGAGCAGCGCGAAGTCGGGCAGGCAGGCGAGCTGCCCGGCCACGAAGTGGCGCATCAGCTCCGACATGCCGTTGTCGTCATCACCGGCGAAGACGAACGAGTCGTCCGTGCCGGAGCTCGCGCGCAGCGACAGGTGGATGTGACAGGAGTTGCCCTCGCCCTCGTCGAACTTGGGCATAAAGGTGAGCGCGACGCCTTCCTGGGCGGCGATCTGCTTGGCGCCGTTCTTGAAGAACACGTGTTTGTCGCAGGTCGCCATGGCCTCGTCGTACCGGAAGACGATCTCGTACTGGCCCGCGTGGCACTCGGCCCGGGCGGTCTCCATGGTGAGCCCGGCGCGGACCATCTCGCGGCGGACGCGGCGCACGACCGGCTCGATGCCGGCGAGCCCTTGGAGGGAGTAGTCGACGTTGTAGCGGGTGCCCGCGCGCAGGCCGTGGTAGCGGCGCTCCCAGGCGTCCTCGTAACTGTCGCGGAAGACCAGGAACTCCAGCTCGGTGCCGGCGTACGCGGCCAGCCCGCGCTCGGCCAGCCGGTCGAGCTGCGTGCGCAGCACCCGTCGCGGGGCCACCTCGACCGGTTCACCGCCCGGCCAGGTGGCGTCGGCGATGACGAGCGCGGTTCCGGGATCCCACGGAAGGGGCCGGAGCGTGGCGGGGTCGGGGCGCAGGACGAAGTCGCCGAAGCCCGTGTTCCACGCGTCGATGGCGTAGCCGGGCCCGGTGTCCATGTCGACGTCGGTGGCGAGCAGGTAGACGCAGGCGCCGAAGCCCTGCCGGGCCGCCTCGTCCAGGAAGTACGGCACGGCCAGGCGGCTTCCCTGCAGCCTGCCCTGCAGGTCGGGAACGCTGACGATCACCTCCTCGATCCGCCCTGCCTCGGCCTCGGCACGCAGCCATTCGTAGGTCATGTCAGCTCACCTTTGACAGCGGGTTGGGCACGGTGCCGTGGACGACGTCGAAGCCCTCGTCGCGCTCGGCTCGGTCGTGGAAGCCGCCGCCGAGCAGCTGCTCCCGGTTGAGTGCCACGCGATCGAACTCGGGCGCGAACAGCCCGAACGCCTCGAACCGGTCCGCGAGCTCAGGGAAGCGGGCGTGATACCGCTCGATCTCGGCGCGGACCAGGCCCCAGAACTCCGCCTCCGGCACGCCGAGGTGCTCCTCGGCCAGCGGGGCGAAGAACCGGAAATGGCCGGCGAAGACCGCGCTGAGCAGCGAGTGCGCCAGCTCACCCGGGGGCCAGCGCAGCAGCACCGCGTCGGCGCGCGGGGACAGCCCCGCGTACTCGGGACGCTGCTCCGGCAGCAGGTTGACGTCCTCGGCGAAGTCCTTGACCGCGACGCCGAGGGGAACGTCGGCGGCGTCATAGAGGATCACGGTGTTCTCACCGTGGGGGCAGTACGCCACGCCGTACCGGTAGAGGTAGTGCAGCAGGCCCGGCAGCAGGGCGGCGAAAAACCTGGCCAGCCACACCCGGGCGTCGAGCCCGGAGCGGGTGACGAGCTCGGCCGCCAGCGCGCGCCCGTCCGAGCCGACCTTCAGCAGGGCCGCCATGGTCCTGGCCCGCTCGCCGTCGCGCAGCAGCGCCGCCACGGGCTCGCGCCACACCGCGCCGAGCAGCTCGTGGTAGCGGTAGGGGGCGTCGTGGACCGCGTCGTACAGCGGGTGGCGCACGGCGACGGAGGCCACCTCGCCGAGCGGGTGGAAGCGCAGCTCGTCCCGCAGGTACGGGTCCGCGTCGCGCAGCGCGTGCAGCCAGGCCGTCACGTCGGGCGCGGCCCGGGTCGGCTCGGTGGACAGCCCCCGCCACACCAGCGTGTTGCGGATGGAGAGCGGCACTTTGACGTTCCTGCGCCCGGGATCGTCCAGGTTGGCAAGGGTGCGGATGGACTGCAGCGGCCGGTAGCGGTCGGGGCCTTCGCCGAGCAGGACGATCCGGCCGTCGGCCAGGTAGGGGGCGAAGAGCGTCTCGACGGCCTCGTCCCAGTGGAAGGGGTGAACGGGCAACCAGACGTACGCGGATGGGTCCGGCACCATGTCTGACGTGCCCGAGTGCTTCAACAGGTCTCCGAACTGTTTGCGGGTCTCCTCGTCCAGCTCCTCGGCCAGCAGCGTCTCGGCGTCCAGCCCGGGCACGCCGGAGTATTCGGCCAGCGAGGGGTGCACGGCCGCCCACAGCAGCCGGACGGCGCCGGCCGACTCGGGGGCGTAAGCCGCGGCGTCGGAGGCGGCGAAGCCCAGTCTGCCCTTGTTGAGCAGCATGCAGGGATGCCCGTCCTGGTACGCCTCCAGCTCCAGGTGGTCCAGATCCGCGAGCTCGGCGGCGGTCCGGGCGCGGGAGAGCAGCTCCGCCTCCGCCCGCCGGGTCGCGGTGAGCTCGCGCAGCACCTCGGCGGTGGTGGGGCCGTCCCAGCCGAGGACCGTCCTGGCGTCGAGCAGCAGCCGCTCGGGCTCGGGCGCCCCGTCGCCGGGGTGGCGCCGCACGGTGCCGTCCACCAGCCGCCAGGTCCCGAACGTGCCGCGGGCCGCGCGGAACGTCCAGCGGACGCCGTCGCCCAGCTCCAGCCGGTAGGCGTCGGGGCCGGCCGCGGGGTCGGGCTCCGGGCGGAGCAGCTCCTCGTAGGCGAACTCCTCGACGGCCTTGGTGAGCAGGCGGCGGCCGGCCTGCTGCCAGGTGTCGTGGGTGAGGCGGTTCATCGGATCTCCTCGGAGTACGTGAGAGCGGGTTGCGGCCGGGGGAGGGGGACACGTCGCAGGGACAGGCCGGTGGCGAGCAGGTGGACGGCCGCGGCGACGGCGAGGGGCAGCGCGAGGTCGTACGAGACCGCGGCCGCGGCGGCCACCGGCGCGGCCAGCAGGCCTGCCGACCGGGCGGTCTCCACGGCGGTGAAGGCCGGACCCGCCGTGCCGGTGGCCCGGAACGCCCACAGCTCCACGGCCACCTGCCCGACGCCCAAGCCGACGCCGAACAACAGTCGTCCGCCCGCCAACCCCGGCAGCGAGGACGACAGCGCCTGCCAGGCCAGTCCGGCGGCGGCCACCGCCAGGGCCAGCGGCAGCAGCCGGTCACCGAGCAGGTCGTGGCAGCGGCGCACGACGGGAAGCACGGCGAGCGCGGCCACGCTCGGTAGGAAGAACAGAACCGCGGACCCGGTGGAGCCGCTGCCCAGGCCGACGGCGAGCTCGGTGAAGAAGGGCCGCGCCACGTTGACCGAGAAGTCGAACGCCACGCCGATCAGCGCCGCCTGCGCCAGCATCGCCAGCCCGCCGAACCGCCTCCAGGCGTCCGGACCGGCGGCCCCGGCGGCGCCACCCAGGCCGCCCGTCGCCCCGGCGCCACCGCCCACCGCGACTGCCTCGCCGCCCGCCGTACCCATGCCGGTGGGAGCGCGTTTGCCCAGCACGCGGTAGGTGAGCACAGCGAGGAGCACGTCCAACACGGCGAAGGCGGAGATGCCGACCCGCGGCTCGGGCAGCGCGAGCACCCCGGCCCCGACCAGCGTCGCGGCCACGGTCGACAGGTGGAAGACCACCACGATCGAGCAGATCCCGGCCAGCCTGGCCCGCTCCCCGCCCGACGGGCCGGCGTCGTGTTCGGCGATGAACGCCGGGTAGGCCAGCAGCAGCGCGCTGTTGGTGGTCACGATGGCCGCCGACAGCACCGTGTACGCGGCATAGCTGGGCGCGACTCCGAGCAGCAGATCGAGCACCGCGGAGCCGCACAACCCGGCCAGGACCAGCCGGTGCAGCGGCCACCGCCGGGCCGCCAGCCCCCACAGCGGCAGCGCGGCCAGCCCGACGATGCGGCAGATCCACAGGTAGAGGCCGGTGGCGCCGGGCTCGTCGATGCCGTACAGCCGCTCGAACAGCTGCGGCAGGAAAGGGGTGAGAGACGTCTCGGCGACCAGGTGCAGGCCGATCACCGAGATGAGCACGACCTTGGCACGGCTCACCGCAGCGAGCCCACCGAACGTGGCGCCGCGGGCTCCGGCAGGCCGGCGGCCTCGGGAGCACGGGGCGCGCCGAAGGTCGTCCAGGCCACCCGATCGGGGACGGGCAGCACCGTGCGCCCGGCCACCGCGTTGAGGATGGTCGCGGCCCGCCACGCGCCGAGCGTGAGGTCGGGCGTCCCGACACCGTGGGTGTGGAGCTCGGCGTTCTGGACGTAGAGCTCGCCGGACACCCGAGGGTCGAGCGCGACCCGGTAGTCGCCGTCGACCTGGTAACGGCCCTTGCCGTCCCAGTCGACCAGGTCGGACAGCGGCTCCAGGAACGCGGGGCGGGCCGCCGCGTAGCCGGTCGCCGCCACCACGGCCGAGGTGTGGATCTCGAAGACCGCGTCCTGCGGGCTGTGCCGGCAGGTCAGCGTGTAGCCGCCGGCGTCGCCAGTGGTGGTGGGAGCGACCGCCAGGACCTCCGCTCCCGGGTGCAGCGCGGCCGGCGGCTCGGCGCCGCCGATGGTCCGCTCGTACAGCTCGTCGTGGATGTCGGCCAGCGTCTCCGTGCTGACCCCCTTGTACAGCTGCCACTGCTCGCGGACGAGGCGTTCCCGTTCGGCCTCTTCGAGCCCGCGGAAGTACCGGATGTAGTCGGGGGTGAAGTGCTCGAGGCCGATCTTCGAGTACTCCATGGGGGCGAACGCCGGCGTACGGGCCAGCCAGCGGACGAACGGCCCGCCGGAGCGCAGCAGGTCGAGCACCACCTCCGCCCCTGACTGGCCCGCGCCGATCACCGTGACGTCGGGCGCGGCGGCGAGCCGGTCCCGGTGGGCGCGGTAGCCGGCGCTGTGCAGCACGCGACCGGCGTGCGCCTCCGTCATGAGCGGGCGCAGCGCCGCGGGGACGACCGGCTCCGTGCCCACGCCCAGGACGACCTTCCTGGCCAGCACCCGGGAGACCGCCCCGGCCGCGGACCGGTACGTCACCGCGAACGCCGCGGCCGCCTCGTCCCATTCCAGCCCGGTCACCTCGGCGTCGAAGCGGCAGGAGGGCAGCCCCTCGGCGACCCAGCGGCAGTAGTGGTCGTACTCGCGGCGCGGAATGTGGAACCGCTCGGAGAAGAAGAACGGGAACATCCGGTCGTGGTGCCGCAGGTAGTTCAGGTACGACCAGGGGCTGGTCGGATCCGCCATGGTCACCAGGTCGGCGAGGAACGGCACCTGCAGCACGGTCCCCTCCATCAGCAGGCCCGGGTGCCAGGAGAAGGCACGCCTGCCGTCCAGGAACAGCGAGCGCACCTCCGGCACGCCGTCGCAGAGCGCGGCCAGGGACAGGTTGAACGGGCCGATGCCGACTCCCACCAGGTCGTACGTGGTCACCGCTGCACCTCCGAGAGAGGGTTGGGAAGGTCGATGTAAACGGACTGGGTGTGCACGTCCCCGACGAGCTCGTCACGGCCGTCCACGCAGGTCAGGAAGTTGCCCTTGCACCGCAGGGCCGGCGCGTCGAGCAGCAGGTCGAGCAGGCCCTTCGCGCCGGGCTCCGCCGCCCGCAGCCGCTCCAGCGCGGCACGCAGCACGCGCAGCAGGTCGCCCTCGTCGGCCAGCGCCAGCGCCCCGAACGCGCCCACCAGGCCGAGCAGGTTGTTGATCCCCAGGTAGTAGGCGACCCGCTCGTCCACGAACTCGTCGTCGAAGACCAGCTCCAGGCCGTCGGCCAGCTCGGGCAGCAGCCGCTCCAGCTCCTCCGCCCTGGAGGCAGCCACGTAGTAGCCCTGGCTGTCCCGGTACCAGCCCGCGCGCGGCAGGCCGTCGCCGTCCAGCGCCACCAGCGTGTTCTGGTGGTGCGGCTCCAGCGCGATGCCGTACCGCGCGTGCAGCCTGATCAGCGGCACGGCCAGCACGTTGAGGTAGCGGGCCAGCCAGCGGGCCGACGCCTCGGCGATCGAGACGCCGTGCGCGCGGGCCAGGCGTGCCGTGGCGGCGGACAGCAGCGCGCGGTGCCGGGGCGGTGTGCCGTCACCCGGACCTGTGCGCTCGGCCAGCAGCCCGGCCACGCACTGTCCGTCGCCGGGTCCGCCGCGGAAGGGGTTGTCGCGGATGGCGGTCTCCAGCCCGGTCTCCGGCCCGCCGGCGCCCGCCGAGACCCAGGCGAAGTCGCGCAGGATCATGAACTCCGGGTGTTCGGCGCGCAGCCACTCGCCCGGGCCGGCGGCCAGCAGGCGGGCGGCCCGGACGCCGAGCCGCAGCTCGCCGCGCAGATTGTTCCTGCGCGAGTTGGTGATCCGCATGCCGAGGGAGAGCTTGAGCATCACGTCGGCGTCCGGGCGATGCACGGTGCGTACCGAAGATGTCGGATGCCACGCGGGCCCCGCCGCCCCAAGCGGTCGCAGCAGCCCCGCCTCGACCAGCGCCGCCACCTCGGGACGGCGCAGCACCTCGCGCGCCTGCCACGGATGGGCGGGGACGGGGACCATGCCGTCGGGGAGCTCCAGCCCGGCGGCGAGGCCGCGCAGCAGCTCGGCCGGGGACCGCCCGTCGGCGCTGTCTCCCACGACGACGGCCGGATCGGCGGCGAACCAGTGCAGCCGGAACGCGCCGCGCAGCTCCGGCGAGTATGCCTCCAGCTCCCCGTCGGACGCCTCCTGCCTGCTCTTGGGCGCAGGATGGAACGGATGCCCCAGCAACAGCGCCTGCTCGGCCTCGAGGAACGGCGTCAGCGCCGCGCCGCCCTCGGCCCGCCGCCGCGCGAGGAACGTCCCGGTACGGCGGGCCGAGTCCAGCACCCGGGCGACGGCGTCAGACCCGAGGTGATGCGGCAACCGCCGCCGCACGACCGCCTCACGGATGGCGACCGCGGCCACGAGCGCGGCATCGGCGCAGACCGGATCGGCGGCGACCGGATCGGCGGAGACTGGATCGGCGGCGGCGGCGAGCGCGGCGCCGGCGGGTGGCGGCTCGGTGATGACGCGCGGCTCGCCGAAGCGGTGCCAGCCCGTCGCCGACCGGTAGCGCACCGGGACGCTCAGCCGCACGCCGCTGGCGGGGAAGCCGAGTGTCAGCTCCTCACCGGCCGCCGGGACCGGGATTGCCGTCTCGCGCACGTAGGCACGCAGCAGCGTCTCCATCGCCGCGGCCGCACCCGCGTGGAAGGGGTCGGGATGGTCGAGGGGATCCGCGCCAAGGGGCGCACCATGGGGACGCCCGAGACCGGTCACAGCGCCGCCTCCTCGGCCTCGCCCGCCGCGGCGACCAGGTGGACGAGCCGCTCCACCTCGGTGGCCGTCGCATGCGGGTTGAGCAGGGTCAGCTTGAGCCGGACGCGGCCCGATCCCTCTCCAGGGAGCTCGGTACGGCCGACGACGGCGCGTCCCTCGCGGAGCAGGCGGCGCCGCAGCCCGGCGTTCACCCGGTCCGCCGAGGCGGGATCGGCGGGGAGATACCGGAAGAGGAAGGCCGTCAGCACGGGGTCGGCGTGCAGCTCCAGCCGAGGGTGGGTACGCACCGCCGCGGCCCCGGCGCGGGCCAGGTCGTGGCAGGTGTCCACGAGGTGGCCCAGGCCGTCCCTGCCCAGGGCGGCGAGCGTGACGGCGATCTTGAAGGCGTCGGGGCGGCGGGTGGTGCGCAGGGAGAGCCCCAGCAGGCTGGAGTAGCCGGCGTCCTCGTCGTCGGCCGGGTTGAGGTAGGCGGCGCGCCGGGCCAGCGACGCGTACGTCTCGGCCTGCCGTACCAGGAAGACCCCCGCCGCGGCGGGTTGCCAGCCCAGCTTGTGCCAGTCCAGCGACACCGAGTCGGCCCGTTCCAGGCCCGCCAGCAGCGGGGCGAGCCGGTCGGAGAGCAGCGCGCCGCCTCCGTAGGAGGCGTCCACGTGCGTCCAGGCGCCGTGCTCGGCGGCCAGGGTCGCGCAGGCGTCCAGCGGATCGATCGCCCCGGTGTCGGTGGTGCCGGCCGTGGCGACCACGGCCATGGGCAGCTCGCCCTGCCGGACGCACTCCTGGAGCGCCTGCGCCAGCGCCTCGGGCCTCATCCGCAGCTCATGGTCGACGGGGATGGTCACGACCGCGTCCTCGCCCAGGCCCAGCAGGGCGGCGGCACGCCGTACCGAGAGGTGGGCGGCGGCGGAGGCGAAGATCCTCGCCTGCGGCGGGCCCGCGGGCAGACCGCTCCGCTCGATCCTGCGCCCGCTCGCGCGCCCCAGCACCCGGTCCCTGGCCAGCATCAGTCCCATGAGGTTGGACTCGGTGCCGCCGGAGGTGAGCACGCCCGCGGCCGTGGACGGGTATCCCACCAGCTCGGCCAGCTCGCCCAGCAGCAGGGTCTCCAGGGCGGTGGTGGCGGGAGCCTGGTCCCAGGAGTCCTGCGACGGGTTGAGCGCGGAGATCGCCAGGTCGGCGGCCACCGCCACGGCGAGCGGCGGGCAGTGCAGGTGTGCGGCGCAGGCCGGATCGGCCGGGTCGGCGCTGCCCGCGGCCACCAGCGTGGTCAACCGGCGCAAGGCGTCGTCGCCGCCGTCCGGCTCGGCGACGGCACCACCGGCCCGGAGCCCGCTCGGCTCGGTGAGGGCGCGGGCGACCCGTGCGAAGAGCTCCTGGGGCGTGCCTGCGGGGATCGGCCCGCCACGCCGCACCGCGCCCTCGGCCAGGGCCTCCAGCACCGTACGCACCATCGGCTCCAGGGCGGCGGCGCCGGAGACGCCGCCGGACAGCGCGGGCGCGAGGGTGGCGGTCATGCCCGCTGCCCCGTGAGACGGAGAGCCGTCACCTCGGCGATCGCGTCGGCCAGCCGGTCCAGAACGGTCTCCGCCTGCTCGTCCGTGATGATCAGCGGCGGCAGCAGCCGGACGGTGGAGTCGTGGCGGCCGCCCAGCTCCACGATGAGGCCGCGGTCCAGGCACGCGGCGCGAACCTCGGCCGCCGTACGCGGCGCGGGCGGGCGGGCGCCGCAGGAGTCGGGCTCGCCCTCGGGATCGACGAGCTCGACGCCGATCATCAGGCCGCGCCCGCGGACGTCCCCGATGACAGGCAGCTCGCCGCGCAGCCCTTCCAGCCGGGCCGTCATCCGGGCGCCGACCGCGGCGGCCCGCTCGGCCAGCCCTTCGCGGGCGACGTACCGCAGGGTCGCGGTCCCGGCCGCCATGGCCAGCGTGTTGCCGCGGAACGTTCCGGTGTGCGCGCCGGGCCGCCAGCCGTCGTAGTCCTCGTGGTACACCACCACGGCCAGCGGCAGGCTCCCGCCGATGGCCTTGGACAGCACCATCGCGTCGGGAATCACCCCGCTGTACTCCACCGCCCAGAAGGCGCCGGTGCGCCCCACGCCGGTCTGCACCTCGTCCACGATCAGCGGGATGCCGCGCTCGGCGGTGATCCGGCGCATCTGACGCAGCCAGGAGTCCGGGGCGGGCACCGCGCCGCCCTCGCCCTGCACCGCCTCCAGGATCATCGCGGCCGGCGGCACCACACCGCCGGAGGGGTCGTCGAGCAGCCGTTCGGTGTACGCCGCCGACAGCTCCGCGCCCCATTCCCCGCCGACGCCGAACGGGCAACGGTAGGAGTACGGGTACGGCAGGCGGGTCACGTCCGCGGCGATCCCGGCCACCGGCTCCTTGACCGCGACGCTGCCGGTGACGGCCAGGGCGCCCGCGGTCATGCCGTGGTAGGCGCCGGTGAAGGCGAGCAGCCCGCGGCGGCCGGTGGCGGTCTGCATGAGCTTCAGCGCCGCCTCCACCGCGTCCGTTCCCGCGGGCCCGCAGAAGTGCACACGCGCGTGGTCGGCGAAGGCGGGAGGAAGGGTGGCGAACAGTGCTTCGGTGAACTCGTCCTTTTCCGGTGTGGCCAGGTCGAGCACGTGCAGCGGCGCGCCGCTGTCCAGGGTGCGCCGGATGGCCTCGACCACCACCGGGTGGTTGTGGCCGAGCGCGAGGGTGCCCGCACCGGAGAGGCAGTCGAGGTAGCGGCGGCCGTCGGCGCCCTCGATCGTCATGCCGTGCGCGCGTACCGGGACGACCGGGAACGAGCGGGCATAGGTCCGCGCCGAGGACTCCCGGTCGCGTTGCCGGCGCAGCACGGCGTCGATGCCGACAGCGGGGTCGAGGTCGGTCGGATGCAGAGTCATTCAGGCTCCGGATGGCAGAGATGGACGACGGTACGGCCCGGCGGGCCGGACGAGCTCAGAGCAGATGCCGCTCGGCCACGGGGTGACCGAGGAAGGCATGCATGGCGAATTCCCAGCCGTAGGAACCCGCATTCGGAAAGACGACCAGGTCACCGGCCCGCACCCGGTCGACGCGGACGTCGCGCAGCAGGGTGTCCTCCGGTGTGCACAGCTCGCCGACGACCGTGACCTCGGCGTCCACGGCGGCGGGCCGTGGGCAGCCCTCGGGCCAGCGCTCGACCGGGAGCACCGCGATGTTGTGCACGATGTCCCAGGACGTGGGGAGCTGGAAGTGGTTGATGCCGCCGCGCAGGACGACGAACCGCTTGCCGTAGGAGGTCTTGACGTCGGTCACTTCGGCGGCGTACCAGCCGCAGTCGGCGACCAGGAAACGGCCGGGCTCCAGCAGCACCCGCACGCCGGGCGGCGGCTCGGCCTGCCCGGCCAGCTCGCCGAAGCGGGCGACGTCGAAGGGCTTCTCGTCTTCGAACGCGACGCCGATGCCGCCGCCGATGTCGACGTGGCGCAGCTCGACGCCGTTGCCCGCGGCGGTGCGCACGCTCCAGTCCAGACACCAGCGCAGGTAGGCGGCGTGGGATTCGGCGTCCAGGTTGCCCGAGGCGGCGTGGACGTGGAAGCCGACCAGGTCCAGACCGGGCAGCCGGGCGGCGGCCCGCAGCACCTCGGGCACGTCGGGCTCGGCCACGCCGAACTGGGACGGCACGCCGCCCATGTGCAGGGAACCCGTGACGGGGATCTCGGCCGGGTTCACGCGCAGCGCCACCCTGGCCGTGGTGCCCTCGGCGACCGCGATCCGGCTGATCCGGTGGAGCTCGAGCAGGCTTTCCGCGTTGATCGCCTCCACACCGGCTCTGACAAGGGCGGTGAGGACGGGGACGGACTTGGCGGGTCCCGCGGCCACGACCCGTGCCGTACCGGCGAGGCCGAGGGCGAGGTCCAGCTCCGACTCGGAGGCGACCTCGAACCCGTCCACGTAGGGGGCCAGCGCCGCGACGACGCCGGGAAAGGAGTTGGCCTTGACCGCGTAGTAGACGGCGGCCCACTCGGGCAGCGCCGCGCGTAACTCGCGGGCCCGCTCGGCGGCCACCTCGCCGTCGTAGACGTAGGCGGAGACCGGCGTGCCGGACCGTGTCAGGCCGAGGAGACGATCCTGGACGGAGCGGGGGAGCACGTCCACCGGGTAGGCGGAGCGCGGCGCAGCGGACGGCGGCAGCTGGATGGACATGGCTTCTTCCTGTGAGGGAACAGACGAGAAGGGGCATGCCCCCAGAACCCAAGGTTAACTTAGGTAAGGCTAACCTAAAATTAATCTGCGCCCAACGCAAGACGTCAGTGTGTGATCCAGGGCACGACATGAGTGTGGGCCGCGACCATGTCGGTCGCGGCCCACACTCGAAGCCGGGCGATTCAGCGCGTCGTGACGGCCTGCTCGCGGGCGGTGCGCAGAGCGGACAGGAAGGTGTCGGCCGGCTGCGCGCCGGACACGCCGTAGGCGCGGTTGAGCACGAAGAACGGCACACCGGTGATGCCGAGGCTGCGTGCTTCGCTGATGTCGGCCTGCACGGCGTCCTCGTAGGCGTCGCCGTCCAGGACCTTCCGGGTCTCGTCCTCGGAGATGCCGAGCTCGGCGGCCAGGCGGACCAGGGTGTCCGGGTCGTCGACGACCTCACCCTCGACCAGGTGGGCGCTGAGCAGCCGCTCGTGCATCCGCGCGCCGAGACCGTGCCGCGCCGCCAGATGGCTCACCCGGTGCGCGTCGATCGTGTTGACCGAGATGGCCTTGTCCAGGGCGTACGTCAGGCCTTCCGCGGCGGCCAGGTCGGTGACCCGCTGGGTCATCTCCCGCACCTGGGCGGGTGAGGCGCCGTACTTCTCGGCCAGGCGGTCGGAGGACGGTTCGCGGTGTCCCTTGGGGTGGGAGGGGTCGAGCTGGAAACTGTGCCAGTGGATCTCCACCTCGTCGGCGTGCTCGAAGCGGGCGAGGGCGGACTCCAGGCGCCGCTTGCCGATGTAGCACCACGGGCAGACGACGTCGGACCAGATGTCGATGCGCAGCGTGCTCACAGGACGCACACTCCGTCCGTGCACACGGGGGCGGTGTCCGAGCCCAAGACGACCAAGGGGGTCACCGGTTCGGTCTCGGGGTGGTCGTCGGGGGCAGGCTCTACGGACTCGGAAAGAGCGGACATGATTACTCCGATCGGTTAGAGATGTGCGTTACGCACGCAAGGTGGGCAGGCCGGCGGCGAGCGCTGCCAAGGTGCGTTTCAGGGTGGGCAGCAGCTTGGGGCATGTGGCGGCGAGGTCGGGGCGTTGCCGGTAGAGCTCGACCAAGGTGGGGGGCGGGTTGGCGGCGGGGTAGTACGTGCCCGCGCAGCCCGTCGCCCGCGCCACCAGTTCCTCGGCCTCGTCCTGGGTCAGGTCGGGGCGCGCCTGCGCGATCGCCGCGCCGAGCTCGCCGGTGATGTCCAGGACCGTGACCTTGAAGGTCAGGGCCGCCGGGACGGAGAGGTTGTGTTCCAGGGCCGTCCCCAGCTGGCTGAGCAGGTCGCAGAAGAGCGGGCGCGTGGCGAGTGGTTCGGTCAGCGCGTCGATCACGTCGTCGCCTGCCCGGAGGCGTCCGAGGACGTCGTCCGCCCAGTCCCGCCAGCTCTCCACGGTCAGCTCGAGAAAGATCTCCTCCCTGGTGCTGAAGTATCGCACCACGTTGGACTTGGCCAGCCCCACCTCTGCCGCGACCCTGCGCAGACTGACCTCACGCACCCCTGACTCGATGGCGAGTTTGCGCGCCACCGCGAGGATCGCCTCGCGCCGCTGCTGCTTGTGCTCCGGTCGCCGGGCGCGTTCGAACGCCTGGTCGGGCACGCTCCCGCTGTCGCCCACGGTGCCGACATTAACAGGACGCTGGGCTCTTGTTAAAGAGACGGTGTCCTGTTAGTTGCGTCACAAAGCCGAGAACGGCGACAGTACGAGCTGTCCAGGAGCCCCGTTTGGCGATCTGTCCTTGGGATAGAGGGACAACGCCCGCACCTTCCATCCCCGACGATCCGGTGGGCGAGACGATCATGAGCGTGCAGTTCGAGCTGCGCTGTCCCGTCAGCGACGACCTAGCCTTCATCCGCGACCTGGTACGTGTCAGCGGCCGGCATGCGGGCCTCACCGGTGAGCGGCTTGATCACCTGGTGCTGGCCGTCAACGAGGCGGTCACCAACGTGCTCGACCACGGGGGAGCGGTCGGGCTGGTCACCGCGCGCGGCACCCACGAGGGGATCACCGTGGAGATCCTCGACCTCGCCGGCCGGCTGTCGGCGGACCACCTGGCCACCGCCCGGATCGACCCGACGGGCGCGCACGGGTTCGGCCTGTGGGTGATCCAGCACCTGTGCGACGGAGTCGGCCTCGAGCAGACCGGCCTCGGGTCGCTGCTGAGCCTGCACCTGCGCCGTGACCCCACCACGGGTGTCCGGAGCCTGGGGCACTCGGGCAGGGAAAGGCAACCGGCCCGCTGAATGGCCCCGTTAACCCTGACTCATCAGCATCTTCCCGGCATGAGCGTCATCGCCCTCGCCGGCGAGGTCGACCGGACCAACAGCGCCCAGCTCGCGGACTACGTCGCACGCATCCGCCGCCCCGGCGACCATGTGATCTTCGATTTGGCCGAGCTGTCGTTCCTGGACAGCTCCGGCCTGCACGTCCTGCTGGCCTGCGCCCGCACCTGCGCCGGCGAGGGCGCTGACGCGCACCTGGCCGCCGCCAAGGGCGCCCCGGCTCGCCTGCTGCGCATCACCGGGGTGGACGCCCGGCTGCCCACGTACGTCACGACAGAGCACGCCATCGCTACGGTCCTCGCCACCCGTACCAGCTGAATTCGGGACTAGGCTCAATAAAGAAGGGACACGGCCATGGACATCAACATCGTGCTCGGAGTCATCGCCTTCTTGCTCTTCCTGCTCGCGGTCACCGGGGTGAGGGTGGTCAACCAGGTCGAGCGCGGCATCGTCTTCCGCTTCGGCAGGGCGCAGCCGCAGATCCGGCAGCCGGGCCTCAGATTCCTCATCCCCGTCGTGGACAGCATGCGGAAGGTCAACGTCCAGATCGTCACGATGCCCGTACCGACGCAGGAGGGCATCACCAGGGACAACGTCTCCGTACGCGTCGACGCGGTCGCCTACTTCAAGGTCCAGGACCCCATGCGGGCCGCCGTCGAGGTGCAGAACTACCTGTTCGCCGTCGAGCAGGTGGCGCAGACCTCGCTGCGGTCCATCATCGGCAAGAGCGAGCTGGACGATCTGCTGACCAACCGCGAGGAGCTCAACAAGGGCCTCGCGCTCATGATCGACAGCCCCGCGCTCGGCTGGGGCATCCACATCGACCGGGTGGAGATCAAGGACGTTCAGCTGCCCGAGGGCATGAAGCGCTCCATCGCCCGGCAGGCCGAGGCCGAACGAGAGCGCCGGTCCCGGGTGATCGTCGCGGACGGCGAACTGCTGGCCGCGCACAAGCTCGCCGACGCCTCGGGCATCATGTCGAAGACGCCGGGCGCGCTGCAGCTGCGGTTGCTGCAGACGGTGGTGGAGGTGGCGGCCGAGAAGAACTCCACCCTGATCATGCCGCTGCCGGTCGAGCTCCTGCGCTTCTTCGACCGGGCGGCGCAACCCGCCACACCGGCCGAGACCGCGCAGCCCGCCACTGAGTCCGCCGCTGGGCCCGCCACGGCCGATGCCGAGCGGGTCCAGCCGAAGATCGAGCAGCCTGCCCTCGCCAAGGACCGCGTCTCCGAGGGGGAGCAGCCCGCCCTGACCGAGCACGGTGTCGTTGAGGGTGAGCAGCCCACCCTCGCCGAGCACGGCGTCTCGGGCTCGGCGGAGCGTGCCGAGTAAAACACGTTCGCGCTGGACGTGACGTTGCAGTCGCATAAAGTCAACATAGCTAGTAGGAAATACAGGCATTTAGCTAATGGTTCGAATATCCCGTTAGTGGGCTATGCTCTTAATGGAAATATTGACCCGTTAAGAGGACGGACTGGAATCATGGAATATCGGCAGCTGGGTGCGTCAGGGCTCAAGGTCCCGGCGTTGAGCTTCGGAGCCGGGACGTTCGGCGGCAAGGGTGAGCTGTTCGGCGCCTGGGGCACCACCGACGTGGCGCAGGCCAGGCGGCTCGTGGACATCGCACTCGACGCGGGCGTCACCATGTTCGACACCGCCGACGTCTACTCCGACGGCGCCTCCGAGGAGGTGCTCGGCCAGGCGATCAAGGGCCGGCGGGACCGCGTGCTCATCTCCACCAAAGCCGGGCTGCCCACAGGTGACGGCCCGGACGAAGCGGGCACCTCACGGCCCCGGCTGATCCAGGCGGTGGACGGCGCGCTGCGCCGCCTGGGCGCCGATCACATCGACGTGTTCCAGCTGCACGCCTTCGACGCCGCAACGCCGGTCGAGGAGGTGCTGTCCACGCTCGGCGACCTCGTCCGGGCCGGCAAGCTGCGCTACGTCGGCGTATCCAACTTCTCCGGCTGGCAGCTGATGAAGTCGCTCGCCGCCGCCGAGCGGCACGGCCACCCGCGTTACGTGGCCCACCAGGTCTACTACTCGCTGGTGGGCCGCGACTACGAGTGGGAGCTGATGCCGCTCGGCCTCGACCAGGGCGTCGGCGCGCTCGTGTGGAGCCCGCTCGGCTGGGGCCGCCTCACCGGCAGGATCCGGCGCGGCCGCCCGCTTCCCGAGGGCAGCCGACTGCACCGGACCGCCGCCTTCGGCCCGCCGGTCGACGACGAGCGGCTGTACGCGGTGGTCGACGTCCTCGACGAGATCGCCGGTGAGACCGGCAGAACCGTTCCGCAGATCGCGCTGAACTGGCTGCTCCAGCGGCCGACCGTCGCCTCCGTCATCGTCGGCGCGCGTGACGAGGAGCAACTGCGCGAAAACCTGGGCGCCTCCGGATGGAGTCTCACCGGCGAACAGGTCGCCAGGCTCGACGCCGCCAGCACCACCACGGCCGCCTACCCCTACTACCCGTACCGGACCCAGGAGGGCTTCGCCCGCCTGAACCCGCCCATCGAATCCCGCATCGGTCAGACGAGGTAGCGGAACCACAGGTACGGCGCCACCAGGCTGACGGTGACCGCCGTGACGATCAGGCCGTACTTCGTGAACTGCCAGAAACTGATCGGGGTGCCGTTGCGGGCGGCGATGCCGAGCACCACGACGTTGGCCGCGGCGCCGACCGCGGTGGCGTTGCCGCCCAGGTCGGCGCCGAAGGCCAGCGCCCACCACAACACGTCGTCGCCGCCGTTCGCCTCGACGAGCCCCTCGACGATGGGGCTCATCGTGGCGACGTACGGGATGTTGTCCACGATGGCCGACAGCACGGCCGAGGCGCCGAGCAGCCCCATCGTGGCCAGCTCCAGCCGCCCAGCGGTCGCCGCGACCGCGGCCTCGGACAGCGCGCCGATGACGCCGGTCTCGACCAGGGCGCCCACCATGACGAACAGCCCGGCGAAGAACACCAGCGTGGGCCACTCCACTTCGGCGATGGCCTGCTCGGTGCGTACCTTCGTCACCGCCACCAGCACTCCCGCGCCCAGCAGCGCCACGACCGACGGCTCGTAGTGCAGCACCGGATGCAGCACGAACGCCACCATCACCAGCGCCAGCACGGCCAGCGACTGCCATAGCAGCCGCCGGTCGGAGATCGCCTCCCGCTCGTCCAGCGACATGATCTCCTGAGCGCGGTCCGCGTCGTAACGGAACCCGCGGCCGAACATCCACCAGCACAACCCGATGAACACCGCCATCAGGACGATCACCAGCGGCGCCATGTGGATGAGGAAGTCGTTGAAGGTCAGCCCGGCACGGCTGGCGATGATGATGTTCGGTGGATCGCCGACCAGCGTGGCGGCGCCGCCGATGTTGGACGCCATCGCCTCGGCGATCAGGAACGGGGCGGCCGGCAGCGCGAGCCGCTCGCACACCAGGAACGTCACCGGTGCGATCAGCAGCACTGTGGTCACGTTGTCCAGCAGCGCCGACGCGCCTGCCGTGATGAGCACCAGCAGCACCATCAATCGGAACGGCCGCCCCTTGGCGCGTTTGGCGGCCCAGATGGCCAGGTATTCGAAGACGCCGGTCTCCTTCAGCACGCCGACGATGACCATCATGCCCAGCAGCAGGAAGATGACGTTCCAGTCGATGCCGGCGTGCTCGGAGAAGAACGCGGCCTCCGCGCCGGTGGCGTGGATCAGCAGCATGATCCCCGCGCCGCCCAGCGCGGCCGCGACCCGATGGATCTTCTCGGTGGCGATGAGCGTGTACGCGGCCAGGAATACCGCCACGCTCACCCAGGACAGCACGCTCACGGTGCGATCATCGGGATGTCGGCGAGCACGTCTCGGGTGTGCACAAAGCGTCCTTCCGGGCGAACGGGACAAAGAATCGCCGACCAGACTTCCCGGCACACCTGTCATCAACGTATCAAGGCCCGTCGAGAAAGCGTCAATGCACCGGCGACATCATGGCTGTTGAGGGAGGCGGCGGCGCGAGCGCCGGGACCATGACATCATGGCCGCCGGGGTGATGGGGCCGTGAGATTCGGGGTTCGCCAGTTCGAGCTGGCCCTGATGCAGAGGATGCGCGACCTGGAGGCCGCGAAGGTCGACGACGCGCTCAAAGACATGGGCGCCACCCGGGCCGAGCTGCGTGCCGCGCACACCCAATGGACGGCGATGGCCCACTCCGGCAGGGCGCCGAAAGGACGTTCACTGTTCCGGATGGCGCTCGGCCCGCCCGCGTACGAGGGCGTGCACCAGGTCGGCAGCCTGACCTGCGACGTGGCCCACTGGAAGTTGCCCTCCTGGCCTGAGCTGAGGTTCGAGGTCCTGCTCGGCCCCGGAGGCGAGGTGTGGAACCAGTGGTTCGTGCGGCCGGGCGGCGCCAGGCCGTTGTCGTTCGCGGATCTGGTCCCCTGGGGCTGCGTCGTCGCCGACGTCGGCGAGGCGTTCCCCGGAGCCTGCCACCTCGAGGGCTCGGCCCCGCAGCACTGGACGGTCGGCTTCACCCACGAGGGCACGCGTTACCGCGCCCGCTTCGTCTACGGCCTGTATCAGCGCCTCGACCGCGCGGACGACGACCCCGCCTGATCGGCCCGCCTGATCGGCCCGCCTGATCGGCCCGCCCGGTCGGTCCGCTGGTCCGGCCGGCCTCAGTGCCGGTCAGCGGGCCGCGTTCGCCGCCTCGCGGGAGGGGCGCAGCTGGGCGGTGGAGGAGCGTTCTACCAGCTCAGGCTGGAAGATCACGTGACGATGCTGGTGGCCGGACAGCTGGTCGGCCTCCTCCAGCACCATCAGCGCGGCGGTGTGGCCGAGCTGCTCGCGCGGCTGCCGGATCGACGACAGCGGCACCGCGGCCGCCGCCGCGAAGTCGATGTCGTCGTAGCCGAGGATCGCCACGTCATCGGGAACCCGCAGGCCGCGCAGTGTCAGCTCCTGCAGCACGCCCAGCGCGACCAGGTCGTTGCCGCAGAAGACCGCGGTGGGCCGCGCCGACCGGGGCAGGGCGGCGATCTCCTGGCCCGTCGTACGCCCGGTGGCGACGTTGAGGTCGGGCAACGGGATCACGGTCAGCTGCTCGGCCGGGGTGAGCACGCTCGCCAGCCCATCGCGGCGGTCCTCCACCTGCCGGACGGTGAACGGCCCCCCTGCGAAGGCGATGTGGCGGTGCCCCCGCTCGCGCAGGTGCAGCCCGGCCAGCCGGCCGCCGAGCACGTCGTCGACCGCCACCGCGCACCCGTGGCCGACCCGCGAGGAGTTGTCGAACAACACCACCGGGATGCCGCGGGAGACCAGCCGGTCCAGCCGTTCCTGCTGGCCGCGGTCGTTCACCGGGGTGATGAGCACGCCCAGGGGACGCTGCTCCTCCAGCATCTCCAGCAACCTGGCCTCGCGCTCGGCGTCCTTGCTGCTGTTGAACACCATCACGGTCAGGCCATCGCGCTGCGCGGCGGTCTCCACGCCGCTGAGCACGTCGATGAAGAAGGGGTTGGCCAGGTCGAGCGCCACCACGGCGATCGTCCGGCTGCGCCCCGCCCGCAACTGGCGGGCGGAGCCGTTGCGTACGTAGCCGAGCTGCGCGATCGCGGCCTGCACACGCTGCCGGGTCTCAGGCGCCACCATGTCGGGCCGGTTGAGCACATTGCTCACGGTGCCGACGGAGACCCCGGCGACCCGGGCAACCTCTTTGATGCTCGACATCGTTCCTCGTCTGGTGCGCGGAGCACGAACGACGTGCACCGGGACCAGAGTGATCATATCGCATGAGGTCCCACATGTTGTGAAACGATTTTACGCGATGTGACCAGGGGAGACGACGTCAGCCCAGCCAGCCGGGGGCGACCAGGACGGCCCAGGCCGCGAGCGGGCCCACCGCGACGATGACGGCGCCGTAGGCGAGCAGTCGGCGGTAGAACAGGTCCCGCGGCATGCCTCTGACGTTGGCCACCAGCAGCGCGCCCGTCGTGGAGAACGGGCTGACGTCCACGATGGCCGACGACACCGACAGCGCCGCGATCATCGCGACCGGTCCCAGGGCGCCCGTTCCGAGCAGCGGAACGGCCAGGGGCACCAGCGCCCCCAGGATGCCCACGGTCGAGGCGAAGGCCGACACGACGCCGCCGACGTAGCAGATCAGCAGCGCCACCAGCAGGGGGATGCCGATCGCGGCCACGGACGTGCCGACGTAGTCGACGGTGCCGATCTCCTGCAGGACGCCGACGTACGTGACGACGCCGCAGATCAGCAGCACGGTCGGCCAGGCCACCCTCTCCACGGCGCCCTTGTTGGCCTTGGGGGAGGCGAGGGAGAGGATGACGGCCACGGTGACGGCGGTGAGGCCGACGTCGAGCTTGAACACCAGCACGGCCAGGCAGAGCCCGACGATGCCGGCCAGCGTCAGCGCCTGGTGCGGCGTGAGCCGCAGCCCGCCGCCGCCGCCGGAGCCGGATTCGGGCTCAGTCGTCGTGTGGGTGCCGGGTTCGGGCTCGGCCGTCGTGTGGGTGCCGGGTTCGGCTGCGGTGCCGGGTTCGGGTGAGGGTGCGGTGGTGACCGACGTGGCCGCCGCGCCGGTGTCGGCGGTCTCGGAAGCGGTGCCGCCTGCGGGAACGCGGGCACTCCCGGTGGCGTGCGCCGCCCCGGTGGCCGAAGCCGCTGCGGAAGCCGCTGCGGAAGCCGGGGCGGCGCCGCCGGTATCGGGTGCGCCCGGCACCGCCACGGCGCCTCGCCGTACCAGGTGAGGGCCGCCGAAGATGAAGAAGACGACCAGCGCGGCGGCGGCGTTGAACGCGAAGCTCGACAGGAACAGCACCACATTGTTACTGGGCAGGTTCGCGTCGCTGGTCACGCCGTTGACGATCCCGCCCAGCACGCTGATCGGTGAGAACGCCCCCGCCTGCGTCCCGTGCGCCACCATGAGCCCGATGAGCAGCGGATGGATCTTGTAGTCGGCGGCGAATCCGAAGGCGATGGGCGCCAGGATCGCCGCCACCGCGGGAGCCGGCGCGCCCACGGCCGTGAGCAGCGCCGAGATGACGAACACCACCAGCGGGATGGCCGCGATCCGCCCGCGCACCAGATGCACGGCGGCGCGCACGAGCCAATCGACGGTCCCGTTGTTGGTGGCGATCGCGAACAGCAGCGTCACCCCGACGAGGATCACGAACAGGCTGCCGGGGAACGCGTCCAGGATGGCATCGGTCTCCATGCCTGCGGCCAGCGTCCCGACGAGGAACGCGCCGACGAGGGCCAAGGCGCCCAGGTTCACCGGGAAGAGGGTGGCCACGACGAACATGACGATCAGGGCGAGAATGGACAGGAGCTCTGCGGACAACTGCGTACTCCGTTCTCCCCCGTACGTTATGGCTGGTCGATCACCTGGTGGAGGAGCTCGACCGGGTGGCGCGCCGTGCGGCCCGCGCCGTGGGCGATCTGCTGGCGGCACGAGACCCCCGTGGCCGCGAGCAGCGTGTCGGGCGAGGACGCGGCGATCTCCGGGAAGAGCCGGAGGCCGCCGATCCTCATGGACAGGTCGTAATGCTCGCTCTCGAAGCCGAACGAGCCGGCCATGCCACAGCAGCCGGCGTCGATCTCTTCCACCTCCGCTCCGGGGATTCTGGACAGCAGCGCTCGTGTGGCGTCGGTGCCGACGACGGCCTTCTCGTGGCAGTGGCCGTGCAGGAGGATCTTCCGCCCGCGCAGCGCGTCGCCGAGCACCAGTGAGCCGTCGTCGATCGCCTCGACGAGCAGCTCGGGGACGAGCCTGGCGCGGGCCGCGACCGCCGCCACCCGGGGATCGCCGGGCAGCAGCGCGCGGTATTCGTCCTTGAGCGTCAGCAGACAGGACGGCTCCAGGCCGACGATGGGCGCCTGCGAGCCGGACAGCCGGTCGACCATCGCCCCGGCCATCGACCTGGCCCGGTCGAGCAGGCCCTTGGAGATGCTGGAACGGCCGCAACAGCCCTCGGCGGCCAGCCGTACCCGGTAGCCGGCGCGTTCCAGCAGCTCGACGGCGGCCCGCCCGATGCCGGGCTCGGTGTAGGTGGTGAAGGAGTCCGCGAGCAGGATCACCTCTCGCCCGGCTGCGGGCGGGCGGCGGCGCGCGTGCCAGCGCAGCAGGGTGTCGCGGCGGAAGCGGGGGAGCGGCCGGCGCCGGCTCAGGCCGAGCGGGCCGCGCAGGGGGCCGGCCAGCCAGTTCGACAGCGGGGCGGTGGCCGAGCCCAGGCGGTTGAGCGTCCTGATCGCGCCGAACAGCCGGGCCCGCAGGGGCACGCCGTGCTGTTGCTGGTATTGGTGCAGGAACTCGCTCTTCAGGGCCGCCATGTCGACGCCGAGCGGGCACTCCGACTGGCAGGCCTTGCACTCCAGGCACAGGTCGAGGATGCCGTGCAGCCGGTCGTCTCCCATCGCCTGCCGGGGATCGGCCGACGACAGGGCCTTGACCAGGGCGTTGGCGCGGCCCCTGGTGGAGTGCTCCTCCTCGCGGGTGGCCATGTACGACGGGCACATGACGCCCGAGTCGTCCTTGCGGCACACGCCGACGTTCATGCACCGGTCGGCTGAGGCGTGCATGCCGCCGGCGAACGCCAGCGTGGTCGGCAGCGGACGCGGCTCCGGCGCGGCCGGGTCGCGCAGGTGGTCGGTCATCGGCGGGGCGTCCACGATCTTGCCGGGATTCAGCAGCCCGCGCGGGTCGAAGACGCGCTTGATCCGCCGCATGGCCTCGTAGATCTCATCGCCGAACAACCGCCGGTTGAACTCCGAGCGGGCCAGCCCGTCGCCGTGCTCGCTGGAGTTCACGCCGCCGTGCCGGGCGGCCAGCTCGGCGATCTCCTCGGCGACCGCGCGCATTCTGCCGATCTCGCCGGGCGCGCGCAGGTCCACGAACGGGCGGATGTGCAGGCAGCCGACCGAGCAGTGGCCGTAGAACCCGGCCCGCAGCCCATGGGCGTCGAGGATGCGGGCGAACTCCTCGACGTACGGCAGCAGCCGCTCCGGCGGGACGGCCGTGTCCTCGACGAACGCCAGCGGCCTGCGGCTGCCCACGCTGGAGGCCATCAGCAGGCCGAGCCCCGCCTTGCGGACCTTCAGCACCGCCGCCTGGTCGCGCTCGGCCGTGGCTCGGAGCGTGTGGTAGCCGTGGCCGTTCGCCTTCCACGTTGCGGCCAGCTTGTCCACCCGGTCGGCCACCTCGGCCGGGGTGTCACCGAAGAACTCGACGAACAGCAGCGCCTCCGGGTCGCCCTGGAGGATGCCGCCGAGCCCCGCGTAGTCCACCCGCTGCCGGGACAGGTCGAGGATGGCCTTGTCGATGAGCTCGACCGAGGCGGCGTCGAAGGCCAGCGCGTCGGCGGTGGCGGCGATCGCGGCCGGGGTGGAGGTGAAGTGGCCGACGGCGATGGCCTTGGCCCGCGGCCGGTCCACCAGGGCCACCGTCGCCTCGGTCACCACGGCCAGCGTGCCCTCCGACCCGACGATCAGCTTGGTGAGATCCCCGTCCGCGGCCCGGTCCAGGCGGTAGCCGCCCGAGTGCCGCCAGAAACGCGGGAACCCGGTCAGATCCACCCCGCCCAGGACCTCGGCCACCGCCGCCTTCAGCCGGGCATCGGCGGCCAGCTCCGGCATGGTGGCGTCGGCGAGCACCACGCTCACTGACTCGACGTGGTCGATCGTGGAGCCGTACCGGACCGAGTGGCTGCCAGCCGAGTTGTTGCCGATCATCCCGCCGATCGTGGCCCGGTTGCTGGTCGAGGTGTCGGGCCCGAACATCAGCCCGTGCTTGCGGGCCGCCCGGTTGAGCTGGTCCTGCACGACGCCCGGCTGCACCCGCGCGGTCCTGCCGTCGATCTGGAGGATCTTGTTCATGTGCCGGGAGAAGTCGACGATCACCGCCGCGCCCACCGTCTGCCCTGCCAGGCTGGTGCCCGCCCCGCGCGGCAGCACCGGCACGTCCAGCTCGCCGCACGCCGCCACCAGCGCCTGCACGTCGCCTGCGTCCCTGGGGAAGGCGACCGCGAGCGGCTCGATGGCGTACATGCTGGCGTCGGAGGAGTAGAGGTGCCGGGTGTAGGGATCGTCCCTGACGTCGCCGCCGATGAGCGGCGACAACTTCCCCGCCAGGCTCATCCGGTCTCCTCCAGGTACGCCAGCGCCGCCCGCATCCCGCCCTCCTTGATCGGCACGCCGGCGGCGAGCAGCCCCATCTCGACCCCGCCGAGCGTGCCCGCCAGCATCAGGTCGTTGAAGTGCCCGAGGTGACCGATCCGGAACACGCGGCCGGCCAGCCGGCCGAGGCCGGTGCCGAGCGACATGTCGTACCGCTCCAGGATGAGACTCCTGACCGCGTCGGCGTCGTGCCCGTCGGGCAGCAGCACGGCCGTCAGGCTGCTGGAATACTCCCGCTCGTCGGCGCAGAGCACCTCCAGCCCCCACGCCCGCACGGCCCGCCGCGTCGCCTCGGCGTGCCGGTCGTGCCGGGCGAACACCTGCGGCAGGCCCTCCTCCTCCAGCATGATCAGCGCCTCGCGCAGCCCGTACAGCAGGTTGGTGGGCGGCGTGTACGGGAAGAAGCCCTGCCGGTTGGCGGCGATGATCGCATCCCAGTCCCAGTACGAGCGCGGCAGCCGCCCCCGGCGTGCCAGGGCCTTCGGGCCGACGGCGTTGAAGCCGAGGCCGGGCGGCAGCATGAGGCCCTTCTGCGAGCAGCCGACGGTGACGTCCACGCCCCACTCGTCGTGCCGGTACTCCATCGAGGCCAGCGACGAGATCGTGTCCACCAGCAGCAACGCCGGATGCCCGGTCGCGTCCATGGCGTCGCGGATCTCCGGGATGCGGCTGCGCGCCCCGGTCGAGGTCTCGTTGTGCACCACCATGACCGCGGCGTGGCCGGCGGTGAGGAGATCGGTGATCGCGGCGGGGTCGGCGCCGCGCCGCCAGTCGCCCGGCACCAGGTCGACGACCAGCCCCAGCCGGGCGGCCATCTCGCACCACAACGTCGAGAAGTGCCCGGTCTCCAACGCCAGCACCCGATCGCCCGGCGACAGCGTGTTGACCAGCGCCGCCTCCCACGCCCCCGTCCCCGACGACGGGTAGACGACGACGTCGTGGCGGGTGCCGAAGACCGGCTTGAGCCGGTCGTGCAGCTCGCGCGCCAGCTCGGCGAAGGCAGGGCCGCGGTGGTCGATGGTGGGACGGGCGATGGCACGCAGCACCCGGTCGGGGACGTTGGTCGGTCCTGGGATCTGCAGGAAGTGGCGGCCCACGTCGGTAACACTCCTCTGTGCCGTGTCACGGCACACCGTGCCGTGTTGCGGTTCATTAACATTAGATTTCAGCCCGCAGAGGAGTCAATGGATGCAGAACGTGATCAACGCGCTCCGGGTGCTCGAAGAGGTCGCCGTACGCCAGCCCGCCGGCGTCGGTGAGCTGGCCCGCGGGCTGGGCCTGCCCAAGAGCACCGTGCAACGCTCGCTGCGGACGCTGCACGAGGCCGGGTGGATCAGGCCCGCCGGGGGCGCGGTCACCCGCTGGCAGGTGACCAGCAAGGCGCTGCAGGTGGGGCGCCGGGCCGAGCTGGGGCTGCGGGACGTGGCGCTGCCGGTCATGGAGGAGCTGCGCCAGCGCACCGGCGAGACCATCCACCTCATGGTCCCCGAGGGGGACGCGGTCGTCCTCATCGAGCGGCTCGAGACCGACAAGCCGCTGCGCATCGTGCTGCCGCTCGGCATCAGGCTGCCGCTGCACGCCTCCGCCAACGGCAAGGCCGTGCTCGCCCACCTGGACCGGCCGCTCGACGAGCTGCCCGCCTACACCGGCACCACGATCACCGACCCTGAGCTGCTGCGCGCCGAGCTGGCCGAGGTGCGGGCCCGGGGCTACGCGGACAACCGCGGCGAGTGGCGCTCCGACATCGCCGCCGTCGCCTCCGCCGTCCTGGGCCCCGACGGGCCGGTCGCCAGCCTCAGCATCTCGACCCCGGCCAGCCGCATGCCGGACGACCGCAGACCGGAGTACGGCAAACTCGTCACGCAGGCGGCCAGGACGCTGACGGAGTCGCTGCCCTCATGACCGTGCGACTGCCGACACCGACGGCACGGTGACGATTACGCGCTGATCCCGGCCTCCTTGGCGGCCTGGTCGATGGCGGTGAGCTCGTCGTCGGTGAAGTCGAGGCGGTCCACGCAGGCCACGTTGGCCTCCAGTTGCTCGGGGCTGGAGGCGCCGACGAGCACGGAGGTGATGCGGGGGTCGCGCAGCGCCCAGGCCAGCGCCAGCTGCGCGACCGTCTGGCCGCGGGCGGCGGCGACCTCGGACAGCGCGCGCACGAACGACAGCACCTCCGGCGTCACCCGGTCGGGCGTGAGGAAACGGCCCTCGGCGGCCCGCGAGTCGTCCGGGATGCCGTTGAGGTAGCGGTCGGTGAGCAGGCCCTGGGCGAGCGGCGAGTAGACCACACAGCCCACGCCCTCCTGCTCCAGCACGCCCAGCAGCGCCTCCTCGATGCCCCGGTTGAGCAGCGAGTAGGACGGCTGATGCACCAGCAGCGGCGTGCCCAGACCGCGCAGCAGACCGGCGATCGCGGCGGTCCGCTCCGGCGAGAAGTTGGACACGCCGACGTACAGGGCGCGGCCGGTGCGGACCATGTGGTCGAGCGTGGCGGCCGTCTCCTCCAGTGGCGTGTCCTCGTCGTCCCGGTGGAGGTAGAAGATGTCCACGAAGTCGAGGCCGAGCCGTTCCAGCGACCGGTCGAGGGTGGCCAGCAGGTGCTTGCGGGAGCCGCCATAGCCGTACGGGCCGTCCCACATCGGGTTGAAGCCCTTGGTGGTCACCACCACCTCATCCCGTAGCGACGTCGGGAAGATCCGGCCGAAGGCGGCCTCGGCGGCGCCGAACGGCGGCCCGTAGCGGTCGGCGATGTCGAAGTGGGTGATGCCCAGGTCGAGCGCCTTGTGCAGGATCGCGCGCTGGGTCTCGACCGGCTTGCCCTCACCGAAGTTGTGCCACAGGCCGAGCGACACGGCGGGCAGGAGCAGTCCGCTGCGGCCGCACCGGCGGTACGGCTGGCGTTCGTAATCCAAGGAAGACCTTCCCCGATGACCGTAATGAAACGTTTTACGGGGTCACGTTACCGACCGGCGAGCTCCTTCTCCACCGGGTTCGGACTCAGCACAGTGCCCCTCGGATCGTTCGCGATCCGAGGGGCCTGGTCGGCTACTTGCTCAACAGCGTCTTGACCAGGGGGATGGCTCCCGCGATGCGGATGGCGGCGATGACCAGCGCGGTCGCTCCGATCCCCGTGATGATGGCGAGGGGGAACAGGCCTCCGGCGCCGATGCAGACGGCCGACCACCGGGGCACCGTCCTGGTCCGCCAGAGGGCGGCGGCGAGCAAGATCGTGCCGAGGAGGTAGAGCGGGAACAGGTAGGACACGATCGGCAATTGCGTGTCCAGTTTGGTGGCCAGTTCGGCGAAACCTGTCCTGTCGCCGATGCCGGCCATCATGATCAGCGGTAAATCGACCACACCGTTGACGAGCATCGCGGTCAGGCCGAGGAAAGAACAGGCCAGTCCGGTGCCGGCCAGCCACCGCGCGCGACGGGCCACCATGGCGACGGCGACGGCCGAGCCGTACAGGAACGGGAAGGCGGCCAAGGAGAGGTTGGTCGACAGCAGCATCTGCGCGTGGCCGGTGTCGATCGCCGCGTAGTCCGGGACGCTGTCGAGCCATGGGCTGGTGTACAGGGCGAGGCCGAGGGCGAGCAGTGCCGGGGCGGCGATGAGGCTGATGGCGGCCAGCACGGAGCCCATGGCTCGGTGGCTGGTCGCGGTCGCGACGTCGGCGGCGGGGATCGGGTGGTGTGCGCTCATGGCCACCACGATGGCCCTCGCCGGGGTGGTCGTTCACGGGTGGTGGCCCGCTGATCGGGTCCGGGTTTTCCCGGAGTACGGGCTCCTGGCAGGCTTGGTCGCCGGACCCGGCGGGTGTTCACTGCTGGGCGCGCAGCCAGGTCAGGACGGCCAGGACGCGGCGGTTGTCGTCGCCGGCCGGGCCGAGGTCGAGTTTGGTGAAGATGGCGTTGACGTGTGTTTCGATGGTTTTGCGGCCGAGGAAGAGGCGTTCGGCGATGGCGCTGTTGGAGCGGCCCTCGGCCATGAGCGCGAGCACCTGCCTCTCCCGGTCGGTGAGGCGGCTCAGCGCGTTCTGTCCGGGATGGGCGCCGACCAGGGCGGCGACGACGTCAGGGTCGAGCACGGTGCCGCCCTTGGCGATGCGGCGCAGCGCTTCCAGGAAGTCGTCGACGTCGATGACGCGGTCTTTCAGCAGATAGCCGAGCCCCGCGCCGTTGCGGAACAGGTCGAGCGCGCGTCCGGCGTGGACCCATTGGGAGAGCAGCAAGATCGCCAGGCCCGGCTGCTTGTCACGCAGCCGGGTGGCTGCGCGCAGCCCTTCGTCGGTGTGCGTGGGCGGCATTCTGATGTCGATGACGGCGATGTCGGGTTCATGGACGCTGACGGCTTCCACGAGCGCCTCGGCGGTGCCCACGCTGGCCATGACCTGGAAACCGGCGTTGGCGAGCAGGCCGGCGATGCCTTCGCGCAGCAGGACGCTGTCGTCGGCGATCACGACGCGCATGGCAGCTCCACCGTCAGCCGGGTGCCTGCCCCGGAGGGGCTGGTCAGGGTGAACCGGCCGCCCACGGCCGCCACCCGGTCGCTGAGCCCCTGCAGCCCGCCACCGGAGACCACGCCGGCGCCGCCCGCGCCGTCGTCGTCGACCTGCAGGACGACGCTGTCGCCGGTGCGGTGCACGCTGAGGCGCACGGTGGCGGCATCGGCGTGTTTGACGGCGTTGGCCATGGCCTCGCCTGCCACATACCAGCAGGTCGCCTCGATCGTGGGCGGGAATCGCTCGGTCGTGACGTCGAGGGTCACGGGCAGCGGCAGCCGAGCCGCGGCCGTGCGCAGCGCGACGGCCAGTCCTTCGTCGGTGAGGACCGGGGGCAGGATGCCGCGGGTGAGCTCGCGCAACTCATCGACAGTGGCGCGTAACTCCTCCACCGCCTCGCCGAGCACGGTGGCGGCGCGGTGACTGGTGGTGGTCACCTCGCGCTCGGCGATGCGCAGCCGCAGGGCGAGCGCGACCAGGCGCTGCTGGACACCGTCATGCAGGTCGCGTTCGATGCGCCGCCGCTGGGAGTCCTCGGCGGCCACGATACGGCTGCGCGAGGCCCGTACGTCGGCCAGCCGTACCGCGGCGCGGGCGTGCAGGGCGGCGTTCTCCAGCGGGAGCGCGGCGGCGGCGAGCGCGGCCTGAACCAGGCGCGGCTCCTCGGCCAGCCGCGCATCCAGATCGACCACGGCCACGGGCGAACCACCGGCCGTCACCTGCCGGCGCAGCCGCCCGGGCTGCGGGTCGCCGAGATCGGCAGGGCTGCCGTCCAGGTCGATCGACTGCCCGTCCTCGACATAGGCCACGCGCGCGGTCGGGTCGTCGACCGCCTGGCGTAAGGCGGCCAGCAGATCGGCCGGCGCTGCGGTGCCCGCGCGCAGCCGTCCCGTGAAGGCCTCCAGGGCCTGCACGGCCAGCCAGGTACGGCGATCGAAGCGCTGGTCGACGACCGCCCGCACCAGCCGCAGCGCGGGACGGAAAGCCGCCGCGACCGCGAGGGTCGCCGCCGCCACGGCAACCGAGGAACCGGCGCCCACCTGACCGGCGATCGCGCCCACGCCGACGGCCACCATCGCGTACAGCCCTAGCAGGAACGCGGAGATGGCGGTGTAGGTGACGGTGCGCCGGATCAGTCGCTGCACGTCGAACAGCTGATGGCGGCGCATGGCCACGGTGATGGCAGCGTAGAACGGCAGTGGTGCGAGGACCGCCAGGACGGTCTTGAGCGTTCCGGACGCGGCCGTGGCCGCGATCATGATCGCCACCGTGACGCCGAGCCCCCAGGCCGCCCACAGCAGCTGTGTACGTCCGGTCCCGCGGGCTCGGCGCAGGCGCACCGCCACAGCAGCGATGCCCACCAGCAGGAACAGCATGCCGAACAGGTCGGTGGCGGCCGTGACGGTCTCGGCGGCGCCTAACCGGGCAGGCAGTGCCTCGACGTGCCCTCCGACGTACAGCGCGATGATCGGCTCACCCGAGGGCCAGACGGCCATCGCGGCGGCCGCTCCTGTCGCCGCCCAGCCCGTCAGGTACAGCGCCAGCACCGGCCGCCACCGCTTCGACGGCAGGCGGCCATCGGGGAACAACAGCAGGAACAGCGGCAGCGACTCGCCGGCCACGGTGTCCACGACGAAGGCCGTGGCTGCGACCACCGGCGAGGAGGAGCCCTCCTGCGTGTGCAGGACGGCCCAGCTGTAGCCGAGGCTGTCGGCGGCCAGCAGCCATCCGCCTGCCAGCAACGCCCAGGCGGCCCGGTTGGTGGGCTTGTGATCAATGATGATCGCGCACAGGACGCTGACGCAGGAGCCGCCTGCCACGCCCACCGCCGACACCACGCCGGCGTGGCCATCGGGCAGGGCCAGCAGCAGGGCGGCGACTCCGAGCAACGCGCCCAGCACTCCGAGGATCCAGCCGGCCACGCGTAGGACGTCGGCCCGCCGGGCCTCGGTGGTCATGACCGAATGATCGCCCCTGCGCACCGGGTGCGGCAACCGGAGTTCGTGAGCCTCGGAGGACATGCCGGCCATGCTGAGTACATCGCGCCGCGGGGCATGAACCATCACACAGGCGAACGGGAGTGCGGCATGAGTGAGGCATCGATGGTGCGGTCCTACCGGGACAACGGCTATGTGCTGGTCAAAGGGTTGCTGAGCCGGGAGGAGGCGGCGGCGTACCGGGAGGAGTGTCATGCCGTCCTGGCGCGCCTACGGGGCATGGACCCCACCTGGGGCAGCGCACGCGAGCTCGCCGGCCGCCCCACCGAGTTGCGTCACTGCCACGACGCGCAGTTCTACGCGGCGGCGTTCGCCCGGCTCATGGTCGATCCGCGCTTCACCGACGTCGCGGCCGCGCTGATGGGATCGGAGAACGTGCAACTCCACCACACCAAGATCTTCGTCAAGCCGGCGGAGAAGGGCTCGCCGTTCCCGATGCACCAGGACGCCGCACATTTCCCGCACACCCGGCACACGGTCGGCGCGGCCATCTTCCACTTCGACGACGCCCCGGAGGAGAAGGGGTGCGTACGCGTGGTGCCGGGCAGCCACCGCGACGGGATGCTGCCGCACATCGAGGAGGGCGGCTGGCACCTGCCGCTGTCGCAGTGGCCGCTGGAGGCCGCCGTCCCCGTCGAGGCCGAGGCGGGGGACGTGCTGTTCCTCACGTATCTCACCGTGCACGGATCCGGGGTGAACCGGGCCGCCGAGGCCCGCACGACCCTGCTCATCCAGTTCCGCGACCCCGAGGACGCCCCGGCCGGCGACGTGCACCGCTCGCGCGGGCAGGGGATGATGTTGCGGGGGGTCGATCCGACGATGCACGGAGGGTGAGCGTCCCATGCCGAGCAGGCGGTGGTTATGGGCGGCCGTGGCCGGGATCGTGGCCGTGGCGGTCGCGGTCGTGGCCGTCGTGGTGCTGCGCGGTGGCACGGCCACGCCCGGGCGGACCGGCGGCGTGCAGGTCGTGGCGCGGGAGCAGGCCGGCGCGCGCGGGCATGATCTCAGCGTGTGGTCACCGGCGCTCGGCGCGACGACCCCCGTACGCGTGCTGACGCCCCAGGGGTGGACGCCGGGGTCCGGCCCGTGGCCGGTGCTCTATCTGCTGCACGGCTGCTGCAGCCCCAACCATCTCGTGTGGGTCGACGAGGGCGGCGCGGAGCGGCTCACGCAGGACCTACGGGCGATCGTGGTCGTGCCCGAAGGCGGGCGGGTCGGGTTCTACTCGGACTGGCTGCGCGGTCCGCAATGGGAGACCTACCACGTCAAGGAGCTCATCCCGCTGATCGAGGCCGAATTCGGGGCGGGGCCTCAGCGGGCGATCGCCGGGCTGTCGATGGGCGGGCTCGGCGCCATGGTGTACGCGGCCAGGAACCCCGGCATGTTCCGCGCGGCGGCGTCGTACTCCGGCGTCCTGGACACGACCGGCGACCGCAGCGAGACGCGTGCCCTCGTGCGCCGCAACGGCGAGGACCCCGACGCCCTCTGGGGAGACCCGGACAAGAACAGGGACGTGTGGGAGGCCTACAATCCCACCGCGCTCGTGGCCCGGCTGAAGGACGTTCAGCTCTACGTGTCCTGCGGCGACGGCCGGCCCGGCCCGCTGGATCCGCCCGGCGCGACGGCCGACTACGAGGGCGCGCTGCTGGGCCTGGCGCAGACGTTCACCGAGCGGGCCGAGCAGGCGGGCGTGCGCGTCGCCACCGACTTCTACGGGGCGGGCACCCACACCTTCCCGTACTGGGAACGCGCGCTGGAACGCTCGCTCCCGATGCTGCGGGCGGCCATCGGCGCCTGAGCGATGGTGCCTGTGGCATCAGCTTTCGGGCGTATCGGCGGGGGAGGGGGCCAGGAGGCGGCGTTGCTCCTCCTCGACCACCAGCCGGGCCAGCTCCTTCTCCGACACGTCCACGGCCTCGGCCGCGGACTCGGCCAGGTCGCTGCGCCTGGCGTAGGCGTCGAACAGCGCGGACTTGCGGTCCAGGATGGCCAGCATGCGCTGGTCGACGGAGTCCACCGTGAGCAGCCGGTGCACCTGCACCTTGCGTACCTGCCCCATCCGGTGGGCCCGTGCCACGGCCTGCGTCTCCATGCTCGGCTTGACCTGCGGCTCGCAGATGATCACCACCGAGGCGGCCTGCAGGTTGAGCCCCACGCCGCCCGCCTGCACCTGGCTGAGCAGCACCGCGTGCCCCTGAGCCGCCGAGAAGTCGTCCACCACCTGCTGCCGCCGCACCGCGCTCAGCCCGCCGGAGATCGGCCCGTGCGCCCGCCCGTCCAGCGCGGCCCCCACGGCGGTGAGCACCGCGCGGAAATAGGAGAACACCACCACCTTCAGCCCGTTGGCCGCGGCGTCCTCGACGAGTTCGAGCAGGCGCTTGAGCTTGGCCGAGGTGGCGGGCTCGGCATAGGCGGCGCGGCGCATGGCCATGAAGTTGCCCGCCGCGACCGCCTGCCGGTACGCCTCGAAGTCGGCGCCGCTGAACTCCACCCACTCATCGGCCTCCACCCGGTCGGGCAGCTCCGCGAGCACGTCCTCCTGGTTGCGCCGCAGGTAGACCGGCGCCACCGCCTTCCTGAACGCCTGCGCCCCCGCCACGACGTCGCTGGTGCGCAGGTCCGCGGCCAGGTCGGGGCGAAGGTACGAGATCAGCGCGCGGAACTCCTCCACCCGGTTCTCCATGGGCGTGCCGGTCAGGAACAACACCCGTTCGGTGCGGGCGCACCAGGCGGCGACGGCCCTGGAGCGCTTGGTCTCCGGGTTCTTGACGTAGTGGGCCTCGTCCACGACCAGCATCCCGACCTCGACCTCCGCCTCCAGCCGGTGCAGCCCGTCGAGGGTGGCCACGGCGACGCCGCCGCGGCGTGCCCAATCCTGCTGGGCCGCGAGCCGCGCCTGGCCGTGCAGCGGATAGGCCCGCAGGGTGCTGCGCGACTCGATCTCGCGCACCCAGTTGATCAGCACGCTGGTGGGGCAGACCACTAAGAAATGGGTCATGCCGAGCGCCTTGAGGTGGGCCAGCGCGGCGATGGCCTCGATCGACTTGCCCAGCCCCATCTCGTCGCCCAGGATCGCCCGGCCCTGCGCGAGCGCGAACCTGGCGCCGAACGCCTGGTAGCCGCGCAGCGACACCCGGCGGTGCGTGTCGTCGAGCGGCTGGGCGGCGACTTTGGCCGCCAGGTCGTCGGGCAGCAGGCCCTGGCCCGTGCCGACGGGCTCGCCGGCCAGCTCGGCGAGCAGGCTGAAGTATTCAGGCGAGCGGGACTCGAAGTCCGTCCACGCCTCGAAGTCCCGTGCGGCGGGACGCAGCAGATCCGTGGTGACCTGGGTGAGCAGCAGCCGGGTCGCGCGGGCGCCGGCGAGCAGCTCGTCGATCGCCGCCACCGCCTCGCGGGCGCGCCGGCGGCGCTTGGGCAGCGTGACCATCATGCGCAGCCTGCTGCGCGCCGGACGTGCCTGCGCCAGCAGCGGCGCGAGCCGCCGGTCGAGGTCGCGGGCGGCGTCGAGGGCGCGGGGCAGATCCGGGCCGACGTTCACCAGGCGCTGCAGGGCGATCACCAGGTCCGTGGTCGGCTGGTCGCGCCGCTCGACGTCGATGCGGATGCTCGCGGCCTCGGCGGCGGCCTGCTCGAGCTGCCGGGCGGCGGCGTGGATCTGCGCCGCCGTGCGCGCGCCGATCCCCGGAAGCAACTGCAGCTGATAGGGCGAGGCCTCCAGCACCTGGCGGACCGTGGTGTAGCCGGCCTTCTCCAGTGTCGCGATGCGCAGCCGGCCGTCGGTCACGTCCCGCAGCCGCGAGACCGGGATCTCGCCCAGCCCCGCCCTGGCCAGGTCGAGGCGGAGCGCGTCGAGGGCGTCCTTGGCCTGGCGGTGGACGGAGGTGTGCTCGTCGAGCAGAGCGCGCGCGTCGGCGAGAAGTCGGTCCGCGTCACGGAATTCCACCGGTCAAGAATGCCGTAGTTCACGGGCCGATGGACATCGGCGTCAGGCGAGCCGTTCCCCCTGCCCGTCCGGCCGGGTGGCTCGGACGTAATACAGCAGGTATGGCAGGTCGCCCTCGGACTCCACCACGAAGCCGGCGTCCGGGATCATGGTGCCGAGCAGGTCACGCGGGTCGTGCTGCATGGCGGGGCCGGACAGCAGGCCGACCAGGCGCCTGGCCAGGTGGTTGGCCGGCGGGCGGAACTCGCCGATGAGCAGCCGCCCGCCCGGCCGGAGCACCCGGAACATCTGCCGGATCGCCTCGGGCCGGGCGGCGGCGGGCATGTGGTGCACGGCGAGGCTGGAGACCACCAGGTCGAACGACCCATCGGGGAACGGCAGGTCCTGCCCTTGGCCGACTACGTAGGTGCAGTTGCCCGGAGCGCGTCCGGTGGCGTACTCGATCATCGCCGGGGACGGGTCCAGGCCGGTGACGTGGCCGCCGGGCGCGGCGACCCGGGCCAGGATCCGGGAGAGATAGCCGGTGCCGCAGCCGACGTCCAGGATCCGGTCACCGGCCCGCGGGCGGGCCGCGGCGGCCAGGCGGGTGAACGCGGCGCGGCGGCCGCCCACGAAGCCGATCGAGGCGAAGATCTCGTACGCCCGCGGGCGGTCGATGGTGCCGCCCTCGTCGGCGTGTTCGGCGTGGTGGTGCAGCAGCTTTCCGAGGCCCATGGCAGTGCTCCCGACATTGTCGAACGACCTGTTCGGTTATGAATGATGCGTTCATACTGGAGCTCGGTCAACGAGCAGGTCGGCCATGGTGTGCCGTACTGAACAGGAGGCGGGGAATTGTCCGGAGACCGGCGGGTCCGGCGTACCCGGCGGATGGTCCAGGAGGCGCTCGTGGCGCTGATCCTGGAGAAGGGCTATGACGCGGTGACCGTCACCGACATCATCGACCGGGCCGACGTGGGCCGGTCCACCTTCTACGCGCATTTCACCGACAAGCAGGACGTGTTGTTCAGCAACCTCGACGGGCTCGCCTTCCTCCATCCCGCGCCGGTGGACGGGCCGGGGGAGCTGTTCGCGTTCAGCCTCCCGACGTTCGAGCACGTGCACGAGCAGCGCCGGCTCGTGCGGGCGCTGATGGGACGGCGCAGCGGCGGGCTGGTGCACGCGCGCGGCGAGCAGTTGCTCGCGGCCGTCGTCAGGAAGGAGCTCCTGGCCGCGGGCGCGCGGGCGTCGGCCGCGCTCGACCTGCTGGTGGTCTGCGTGGTCGGTGCGTTCATGGGGCTGCTGCGGGCATGGGTGGACGGCGAGAGCGCCGCCTCACCCGCCGAGTTGGACGCCGCGTTCCGCGCGGCCGTCGAGCCTGGCGTACGCGCGGCCCTAAATGGACAAAACGGATAAGTTCCACGCTGGCGCACAGCACGCCCGGCATGGCGAACACCAACGCGGACCGCTTCACGATCGCATGTACTCTCACATGAAACCATATCGAATGAGAGGATACTGGGTAATATGGTCCCATGACCGCTGATGTGCCTCGCAAAACCACTGCCTCGCGTGCGACCGACCGCCCCGGGGATGCCTCGCCTTTCGCTCTCGGCTTGCTGCTGCGCCAGGCGCACTGGCGTGCGGCCACGGTGATGGCAGAGGCGCTTCGGCCGCTCGGCATCGAGTTGCGGCATTTCGCCGTGCTGATCGTGCTCGTCGACCGCGGGCCCACGGTGCAGCGGGACTTGGCGGCGGCGACGGGGTCGGACAAGGCGGGGATCATGCGGGTCGTGGACGATCTGGAGCGTAAGGGCCTGGCCGTCCGCAAGAGCGTTCCTGGGGATCGGCGGGCGCGGGCGGTGGAGATCACGCCTGAGGGCGTCGAGCTGTTCGAGGCGGCCCATGTGGCGGCGGAGCCGCTGGCTGAGCGTCTGGTCGCCGACCTGGGGCCCGGCGAGGCCGAGCTGCTGCGGGATCTGCTGACCCGGTTCGCCTATCCCGCAGGCGGCGAGGCGTAAGCGCGAGCCGCGCGCCGGTCAGGGCTTCGTCGCCGACGGGGATCGAGTCTCATGAGGTGCGGGCTCAACCGCGGCCAAATAGTATTGAATGATACTATCGCGTGTGATACCGTAGTGAATGTAACGAAAGTAGACACCTGGAGCGGACGGGAGGTAACGATCATGGAGGTCTACGAGGCGGTCACGAGCCGGCGTGCGGTGCGCGGATTCACCGACCGGCCTGTCCCGAGGGAGGTGCTGGAGCGGGTGCTGTCCGCCGCGGCCTGGTCGCCGTCCGGATCGAACCTCCAGCCCTGGCACGTCTACGTGGTGACCGGCGAGCCGCTGGCCGAGCTCAAGAAGCGCGCCGGCGAGCGCCTGGCCACGGGCGACCCCTGGGACGAGCGGGAATACGAGATGTACCCGGTCGAACTGAAGTCCCCCTACCGCGAGCGCCGATCCGCCTTCGGCCGGGAGCGCTACGGCGCGCTCGGCATCGCGCGCGATGACTGGGAGGCGCGCCAGAGGGCCGCTTCCGCGAACTGGGACTGTTTCGGCGCGCCCGCCGCCCTGTTCTGCTACATCGACCGCGACATGGGCCCGCCCCAATGGGCCGACCTCGGCATCTATCTGCAGACCGTCATGCTGCTGCTGCGCGCCGAGGGGCTGCACAGCTGCCCGCAGATGGCGTGGTCGGTCTATCGCAAGACCGTCGCGGACATCGTGCACCCCCCGGACGGCCTCGTGCTCTTCTGCGGCATGTCGATCGGGTTCGAGGACGTCACGGTCGACTACATCCGCACAGGCCGCGCGCCGCTCGAGGAGACGGTCACGTTCGTCGAGGGCTCAGTCCCTGCAACCGCCTGCGCCGAGACCGGGGCGTCTCCCGCCTGGAGCGGCTGTCGTCGCCGCCGTCTCGCAGGCACCACATCACATCACGAGGAAAGACATGACCAACCACTTCCGCCTCGGCGGCAACCTGACGATCGACCGGCTCGGCTTCGGCGCCATGCGCCTGCCCCAGGCCGGCCCGGGCGGACCCGCCCGCGACCCTGAGTCCGGCCGCGCCGTCCTGCGCCGCGCCGTCGAGCTCGGCGTCAACCACATCGACACCGCCGACTTCTACCGCAGCCAGGACGGCTCCGTCCGCGCCAACACCCTGATCCGCGAGGCCCTGTCCCCCTACCCGGAGGATCTGGTCATCGCCACCAAGGTCGGCCCGGTCTTCGGCCCCGGCGGCCCCCGCCAGGGCACCGCCGCCGACCTCCGGCCCCAGGTCGAAGCCAACCTCGAAAGCCTGGGCGTGGATCGCCTCGACCTGGTCTACCTGCGCATCGGCATGATGGAGCCCCCGCACGGCGAGTCGCTCGCCCAACGCTTCGAGGCGCTCGCCGCCCTGCGCGAGGAGGGCCTGATCCGCCACCTGGGCCTCAGCAACGTCGACGCCGGCCATCTCGCCGAGGCCCGCTCGATCGCCCCCGTCACGGCCGTCCAGAACAACTTCCACATCGCCAACCGTGACGAGACGGCCGTCCTGGACGCCTGCACCCAGGCCGGCATCGCCTTCGCGCCCTTCTTCCCCCTCGGCGGCGGCAGAGCCGACATCAACGACCCCGGCCTGGTCAAGGTCGCCGAACGGCACGGCGCCACCGCCCAGCAGATCGCCCTGGCCTGGCTGCTGGCCCTGTCCCCGCTCACCCTTGCCATCCCGGGCACCGGCTCCGCGGCTCACCTGGAGGAGAACCTGGCGGCCCGGTCGATCACCCTCACTGGGGAGGACCTCGCCGACCTCGCCTGATCCGCAAAAGAGGGCCCTCCCATGCCAGCGATCATCGCGACGACTGCAACGAACACGTTGGCCGACGGTGTCACAGATGAGGTGGCCGCCCGGTCCTAGCTGAGGAACGACTCCGAGTCGGCGCCGTGCTGAGAGAGGACGGACCATGAATGTCAGATATCGCCGGAGATCCGCCTCCTCGGCTCTCCACAGCGTCGGCGAGGGCTTGCGTGCCCTTCCCCGTCCCGTGGCGGTGGTGGTGGGGGGCGGGGGAGTGCTCGGGGCCGCGCAGGTCGGCATCGGGTACGCGTTGGAGCAGCGCGGATTCGTCCCGGACCTGGTCATCGGAACCTCGGTGGGCGCTCTCAACGGAGCGATCGCGGCCGCCCACCCCGGCAAGGCCGCACCATGGCTGGATGTCGTGTGGACCCGTGTGCGGCGCCGTGAGGTGTTTCCGCTCGGCTACCTGCCCACCCGGGCCAGCATCTGCACCGATCGCGGCCTGCGCAGGCTGATCGCCCGGGCCGGCCTGCCGCCGCGGATCGAACAGCTGGAGGTCCCCTTCACCGCGGTGGCCATGGATCTGGCCACCGGCGCTCAGGCGCTGCTCGACCACGGAGATCTCGAGTCCGCGCTGCTGGCCAGCGCCGCCATTCCGGGGATCCTGCCCCCGGTGGATCGGGACGGCCGGACGCTCGTCGACGGCGGAGTGATCGCCCTTGTCCCGGTGCGGGCGGCCCTGCAGGCAGGGGCGGCCAGCGTGGTGGTGCTGTCGACCGGCCCGACAAGCTGGCCGCTGCGCCCGGCCATCCCGCCCCGGCGGGCCGGCGCGGTCGCCGCCAGGGCGGGGCTGCTGCTGTGGCACGCTCAGATCGAGCGCGACCTGCAGGAGGTGTCCCGCCGGATTCCGACCGTCGTGCTGCCGACCGGCATCGAGACCTGGCCCGCCCCCTGGGACTTCGGTCACTCCCAGCGGCTGATCAACACTGCTTGCCTGGCGGCGGGCCGCTTTCTCGACGGTCTGCGCATCAGCGGGCCCGGCCTGTATCGGGTCGACGGTCCTCCTGCGACATCGGCCGGTCTGGGCAGGGCACGGACCGCTTCGATCTCGGAGGTCGGCCGATGAGCACCATCGCGTTCCTCAACATCGCCATGCACGGGCACGTCAATCCGACGCTGCCGGTCGTGTCTGAGCTGGTCCGTCGCGGCCACTGCGTCACCTATCACACCTCGCCCGCGTTCGCGAAGGAGATCGAGGCCACCGGCGCCACCGTGTGCCTCTACCCCGAAGTCGACCGGCCGTTCGCCGATCCGCCGATGCCGGTCACCATGCTGGACGGGCTGGCCCGCACAGCCGTCGGTGTGCTGCCCGCCGTGCTTTCCGATCTGCGTCGCGTCCGGCCTGACCTGATCGTCCACGGCGCCGCCTGCCCCTGGGGCGCGGTCGCCGCCCGCGAACTCGAGGTGCCGGCGGCAGCGTTGTTCACCACGTTCGCGTTCAACCGGTCCGCGCCCAGCCCCACCCGCGGCTCGTGGGAGCTACTGGCCGCGGCGGCGACCCGGCCCCGCAATGTCCAGGGCTACCTGCGGTCGCGGTGGGGGTTGTCCCGCCGCTACGACACCCGGGGACTGCCCCTGCTCGACCTGGCGAACGTACGCCAGCCGCTCAACCTGGTCTTCACCTCGCGCGCCTTCCAGCCCGGCGTCGACGCCTTCGACGAGTCGTACCAGTTCGTCGGCCCCAGCCTGGGCGCCCGTCCACCCGACCCGGCGTTCCCGCTCGATCGGCTGCGAGCCCCGGTGCTGTACGCCTCGCTGGGCACGGTGTTCGATGCCGGGCCGCAGCTGCTGCGCACCTTCGCCACCGCGCTCGCACCGCTGGGCGGCACCGTGGTCATCTCCACCGGACCCACCGATCCGGCCGCGCTGGATCCGCTGCCAGCCAACGTGCTCGCCCGCCGCTTCGTGCCGCAACCAGAGGTGCTGGCCCGCGCCGCGCTGTTCGTCACGCACGGCGGGATGAACAGCGTCAACGAGGCCCTGCACGCCGGGGTCCCGATGCTGGTGGTCCCGCAGGGCGCCGATCAGCCGCTGGTGGCCCGGCGGGTGGCCGAGCTCGGCGCAGGCCTGTCGATCCGTACTCAGGACGCCGCTCCGGGACCCGTGCACGCCCTCGCCCGGCTCCTGCTCGACGATCCCCGTTTCCGGGCCGCGGCGGCCACGTTGCAGGTCGCCCAGCGTGAGGCCGGCGGCTATGTGCGCGCCGCCGACGAACTCGAGCACTACCTGCACCGGGCCGGACGGGTCAGCCGGCCGGTCCCGGCGGACTCGCCACAGGAGCGCTGAGAGATGTCACCCACCGTTGTCGTCCTGCTGCTGCTCGCCGGGCTGTCCGAGGCCGCCGGGCGGATCCTGCCGCTGGTAGCCCGGCGGCCCATCGGGTCACGGTCCCATGCGGTCCTGCTCGTGCTGCTCGGCGCCGTGGTCGAGGGCGCGGTGTTCGCGTTGTGGCCACTGACCGCATGGACCCTCGCCGAGCTGGTGCTGTCCCCTCCGCTGTCCGGCGTCGCCGCGTTGACCTGGACACCTGGCTTGCTCGCCCCGTTGCTTCTCGCCGCTGTCCTCGCGTTCCCGCTGCTCGGGCCCCTGCTGCACCTGCTGCTCTTCGTGGGGGTCGGGGCCGGCCTGGTCGCCCCGCTCGCCGCGATGACGGGGGCGGGCTGGTGGGCCGCCGCAGGCTGCGTGGCCATCGCCGGAGTCGGGCTGGCCGCCGCTGTCGATCTTGTCCGGCGCCTGGTCATGAAGATCAGCGTCATGAGGGGGCAGGAGCTGCTCACATGATCGAGTTCCCGCTCCTCGTCCTGGTGCTCGGCCCGGTCCTGCTCGCCGAAGCTCTGCTCGCCCGCTACGAGGTGATGGCCTACACGGCCGGCTGGCGGGCTCCCACCACCGAGCTCCCCCAGGGCATGCCCTACGCCCGGGGTGCGGAGGCCGACCGTCCTCCGGACGCCTACCTGGTCTATCTGGACGGCATCGGGAAACGCCGCTTCACCGACACGCGGGACGGAGGCCAGCTGGTCAAGGCCCTGATCGCCAAAGCGCCGGAGCTGCGGGTGCTGGGTCAGGTGCAGCCCTACTCGCCGCTGGCCGACCCGCTCGTCAACCGGCCTGTGTGGGAGTGGCTGCGCCACCGCATCGGGCTCCTGCTCTTCCTGCACAACGTCATGCAGATCTTCGTCGCCGCCGACCACCGCTACCGTCCCCTGTACAACCGCGCCGTGGGCAACCAGATCGCCCACCACCTGCGCCTGTCCGGCTACCGGCCCGACAGTGGCATCCCCGTGGTGCTGCTCAGCTACAGCGGCGGCGCCCAGGTCGCCACGGGCGCGGTGGAAGAACTGCACACCCAGCTGCGTGCCCCGCTCCTGCTGATCCTCCTCGGCGGGTTCCACAACGGCGCCAACGATCTCACCCACGCCCGTCACCTGTATCAGCTCACGAGCGACAGCGACTGGATCGAGCGGGTCGGCACCTGGATCTTCCCTCAGCGCTGGCGGCTGTTGCGCCGCAGCGGATGGAACCGAGCCGCCCGCGTCGGAAAGATCACCGCACACCGGCTCGATCCGGCCACCCACATCGGGCGGCACAGCTACATCAGCCCGGAGGCGCACCTGCCCGATGGACGCACTTACCTCGACCGCACCGCCGACACCGTGATCGCACTCATCCGTGACCACCGTCGCGCGACCGCCCGGACCGTTCGCCGGAGGTGAGCAGCGACAACATCGTCGTGACCAGCACCAGCTCCACGTCCTCAGGCGCCAGCCGCCCTGCCTCCCGCTCCTGGGCGGCACTGTGAATGATCGAGAAGAACGTCGTCACCAGCCACGGCAGCGGCAGGTCCGTACGGAAGTCCCCGTCCCGCTGCCCGCGCGCGATCAGCCGCTCCACCCGGCGCAACGGCCGGTCGTGATGCTCCCTGATCCGCTCGGTCGCCATGACCCGGTCCGCGGCCACGAACAACCGGCGATGCCGATCGAGGATCTCCCAGGACGACCGCAGCAGCCTCCCCATGGCCTCGGGCGCCGGAGCCGTGTCGAGCGACGGATCCTCCAGCGCGGCGTCCGCCACGCCGACCGTGTGGTCGAGCACGGCGTCCACCAGCGTCTCCCGCGAGGGGAAATGCCCGTAGAGCGTGACCCGGCCCACCCCGGCGGCCTTGGCGATGTCGGCCACGCTGGCGGACGGGTCGGCGCTGAGCAGCCGGGTCCCGGCCTCGAGGATCGCGGCGATGTTGCGTTCGGCGTCGGCCCGCCGGGCAGGTACGGGCTGTCGAGCCGCGGTCTTCCCCATGCGACCACCCTACGATGATCCACCAGGAAGGCTGGGCGACACGCTTGCATCGGACGCCGCGTCAGCCCCTAGCGTCGGCGATGTGAACGCACGACGCTGGAAGATCGGCGACCTCGCCGCCGCCACGGGCGTGACCGTACGGACCTTGCGGCACTTCGACCAGATCGGCCTGCTGCGCCCGGCCGAGCGCTCCGCCGCCGGGCACCGGGTCTACACCGGTGACGATGTGCGCAGGCTCTACCGGATCCTGGCACTGCGGGAGCTGCGGCTGCCGCTCGCCGAGATCGCCCGCTCCCTCGACGGCGCCGACCTGCGCGAGACCATCGCCCGGCAGCTGGAGCAGGTGGAAGGCCGGCTGGCGGGCCAGCGTGCCCTGCGCCGGCGGCTGCTCGGCCTCGCCGAGGCGCTGAGCAGCGCGCAGGAGCCGTCGATCGACCAGCTCATCGACACGATGGAGGCCATGATGCAGGCGGAACACTTCACCCCCGAACAGCTCGCCAGGTTCGGAGAACGCCACCGGGAGCTGGGCCAGGACGGCTTCGCGCAACGGCTGCAGGAGCTGACCGGCCTGGCCACCGAGGCCGAGGCCCACGCCGGGCGCGGTACGGACCCGGCCGATCCCGCCGTACAGGACCTCGCGCGCCGGTGGACCGCGGCCGTGGCCGGCCTGGCCGGCGGGGACAGGAGCGTCATGTCCGCCATCTACGGCAGGATCGACGCCAGAGGTCCCGAGGCCGCGACGAAGGGCATCCTCAGCGCGGCCGCGTGGGACTACCTCAGGCGCGCCTTCGCCGTCGGCTTCCCCCAGTGATCACAGCTCCAGCGCGTGGTCCAGCAGCGACTGCAGCGTGACCGCCCCCACGAGCCGCCCCTCACCGTCGACGACGGCGGCCACCGGGCTGCGCGTGCGGGCCATGAGCGCCGCCAGCTCCAGCACGGTCGCCTTCAGGTCGGCCAACGGCAACTCCCGGGGCTGCTCCGGCAGGCACTCGCGGACGGTCTTGCCGCCGAGCTTGCGCAGGAACAGGTCGGCATGGGCCTCGTCCACCACCCGCGCCAGCGCCGGGTCGTCCTGGCAGTACGGCGGGACCGCCAGCCGCAGCACCTGCGTGCCCGGCAGGATGCTGAGCGGCCGCCCGTCGTCGACGATGATGAGACCGGGAAGGTCCTGCTCGGCCAGCAGCTTGGCCGCATCGAGGGCCGGGGTGTCCATGGTGACCGTCGGGAATTCGACGGCGAGATCGCGTGCGCGCATCAATGGCCTCCGCTCACCAGACTAGCCAAGACCGTGCCCACTCAGGGGAGCTCCGCGAAGCGCTCGACCTGCTCGGTACGCCCGGAGACCAGGATGACGTCACCATAGGACAGCTCGGTCTCGGCGTCGGCGTAGGTGAACTCCTCGCCCGGCGCGCCCGCTGACCAGGTGCGCGACCCGCTCGCCCATGTCGTGCTCGGGGAAGACGACATGGTGGGCGCCGATGCGGCTGAGGATGCGGCCGTGCTGGGTGCTGATGTCCTTGGCCCAGATGTCGTGATCTGCCCCGCCAGCGCCTGCGTGATCTTGGGCCGGTTGTCGATGGCCAGGACCTCGGTGCCGCGCCGTGCGTCCCCTTGACGCCACGGCGAGGCCCGGCCTCGCGTGGAAGCCGGGCTTTCGCATGCCGCCGGGGGCTCAGGCGAGCGACCGGAAGAACTCCCGCACATCGCCGATGAGCACGCCGGGCGTCTCCAGGGCGGCGAAGTGGCCGCCGTGGTCGAACTCCGACCACCGCACCACGTTGTGCACCTGCTCGGCCAGCGGCCGCACGGAGTAGTCGGTCGGGAACACCGCCGCCGCCGTCGGCACGGTCCCGCGCTCCACCGGCCCCCACGCGCTGAAGTCGTTGAACCGCTCGAAGTACGTGTGCGCCGACGACCCCGCCGTCTCGGTGAACCAGTAGATGCTCACGTTGGTAAGGATGCGATCCCGGTCCACGGCGTCCTCGGGCAGCTTGGCCGCCGGGTCGGTCCAGTCCTTGAACTTCTCCACGATCCAGGCCAGCTGCCCGGCGGGGGAGTCGTGCAGGGAGGCGGCGATGGTCTGCGGGCGGGTGCCCTGCAGGCTCATGTACGCGCCCAGCTTCTGCTGCCACTCCTCCATCCCGCCCAGCCGCCCCCGCTCGGCCTCCGTCAGCGACCCCATGACCGCCGGGTCGCCGGTCGGGAACGTGAGCAGGCCGTTGACGTGCACCCCGATGACGTTGTCCGGGGCGAGGCGGCCCATCAGGGGTGCGATGAAGGCGCCGACGTCGCCTCCCTGCACGCCGTACCGGTCGTAGCCGAGCCTGGTCATCAGCTCGGCCAGCGCGGCGGCGGTGCGTCCGTCCGTCCAGCCGGTCTCGCGCAACGGGCCGGAGAAGCCGTAGCCGGGCAGCGACGGGATCACCAGGTGGAAGGCGTCGGCGGCGGCGCCGCCGTGCGCGACCGGGTCGGTGAGCGGGCCGATGAGGTCGAGGAACTCGACGACCGAGCCCGGCCAGCCGTGCAGCAGCAGGAGCGGGGTGGCGTCCGGCTCGGCCGAGCGGACGTGCAGGAAGTGCACGTCCGCGCCGTCGATCGTGGTGATGAACTGCGGGTACGCGTTCAGCTCCGCCTCCTGGGCGCGCCAGTCGAAGCCGTCGGCCCAGTAGCCGGCCAGGTCGCGCAGGTAGCTCGTGGGCACGCCGCGCTCCCAATCGACGCCGGGCAGCTCGGGGGCCCAGCGCGTACGCCGGAGCCGGTCGCGGAGATCGTCGATGGCGGCCTGCGGGATCTCGACGCGGAAGGGGGTGATGTCGCTCTTCGTCATGTCTCCGACTGTAGGAAGCATTGGTGACAGCCTCTGGCACCAATGTGGCAGCACAATGGGATGCATGTGGGAAACGTCCGCCCGGCTGCTCCGCCTGCTCTCCCTCCTCCAGGCGCGCGCCGACTGGACGGGCGCCGAGCTGGCCGAACGGCTCAAGGTGGGGCTGCGGACCGTGCGGCGCGACATCGACCGGCTGCGTGACCTCGGTTACCCGGTGGACGCCACCCCTGGCGTGGCCGGCGGCTACCGGCTCGGCGTGGGCGCCGCCCTGCCGCCGCTGCTGCTCGACGACGAGGAGGCCGTGGCCGTGGTGATCAGCCTGCACACCGCCGCCACCGGCAGCGTCGCCGGGCTGGAGGAGAGCGCGCTGCGGGCGCTGACCAAGCTGCAGCAGGTGCTGCCGTCACGGCTGCGGCACCGGGTGAGCGCGTTCCAGGCCGCGACGGTGCCGCTGGCCGGCGCGGCCGCCCCCGCCGTGAGCGCCGACCTGCTGACCGGGCTCGCCGCCGCCTGCCGCGACCGGCGCCGCCTGCGCCTGCGCTACCAGGGACGCGGGGGCCTGTCCGAACGGGAGGTCGAGCCGCACCGCCTGGTCCACACGCCGCGGCGGTGGTATCTGCTGGCCTGGGACGTGGCCAAGGAGGACTGGCGGACGTTCCGGGTGGACCGCATCGACGGGCCGCTGGGGATGCCGGGGGCCCGGTTCGAGCCGCGTACGCCGCCCGCGCCGGACGTGGCCGCGTACGTGTCCAGGGCCATCACGTCCGCGCCGTACCGCTACCAGGCCCGCATCCTCTTCCACGCGCCCCTGGAAGCGGTCGCGCCCCAGACCTCGGCGGGTGCGGGGCGGCTGGAGGCGGTGGACGCGAACACCTGCCTGTACGTCACCGGCTCCAACGCGCTCGACGAACTGGCGATCTACATCGCGGTCAAGGGCTTCGACTTCGAGGTCCTCGACCCGCCGGAGCTGGTGCCGGTCCTCCGCGAGGTCTTCGACCGGCTCCGCCGCGCCGCCGAGCGCTCCGGGCCGCCGACCACTCCATGATGGCGCACAAGGCGTGGCTGTTCGGCGACGACGAGACCGCGGGGTGCTTCACGACGGGAAGCGCAGGTAGCCGGGCGGCACGTGATCGACCAGCCACACCCCGTTCGCGCTGCGCCGGAACACGTGGCCGTCCGCGTGCATCTCGCGGGCCCTCACCACCAGCACGACCGGGACGCCCCGCCGCGCTCCCACCCGCGTCGCCGTCTCCCGGTCGTGTGACAGGTGCACGTGATGGCGGCTCATCGGCCGCAGCCCCTGGTTCTTGATCGCCCCCACGAACCGCGCCACGGTCCCGTGATAGAGCACCTCGGGGGGCTCGACGGCGGGCAGGTCGAGATCCACCGGCACGGAATGCCCCTGACTGGCCCGGATCCTGCCGTCCTCGAGCGCGTAGCGCCGTTTGTCGTTGGACTCGACGACCTGCGCCAACTCAGCCGCCGTGATCGGGAACCCGTGCTCGGCGGCGGCCCGCAGCAACTCCTCGACCGGCACCCAGCCGTTGGCGTCGAGCGTGATGCCGATGCGCTGCGGATCGTGCCGCAGATGCCGGGCCAGATATTTCGAAACGCGTATCACACGCCGCTCATCCATCACCCGCCATGCTCTCGCGCCCGCTGCTTCCCGTCACCTGGTTTCGCCCGCTGCCCTGCCCCGCCAGGTCAGGGGCGTCCGCGCGGCTTGCAAGTGATCTATTCCAGCTTGCTTAAAGGGGCTCGCAAGAATTCTCCTTCACCTTTTGTTCATGCGACACTCAATCAAAATCATTGCGCCTGCCCTCGCAGGCTTGATCGCCGTCACCGGTCTCACCGGTACGGCTCCGGCCGCCGCGGCCGAAAAACCAGGTGGCTACTACGGTCAACGCTTGAGCTGGACCTCCTGTGGCGACGGGTTCGAATGCGCGAAATTACGCGTGCCACTGGACTATTCGAATCCCAGTGGCAAGCAGATTAAGATCAGCATGATCCGGCTCCCGGCGACCGGGAAAAAGATCGGTTCGATCGTGCTGAACTTCGGCGGTCCCGGCGACTCGGGGGTCGACCATCTCAAAATCGACAAATCGGCGGTGTCGGCGGCCGTCCGGCAACGTTTCGACGTGGTCAGCTTCGATCCGCGCGGCGTCGGCCGGTCCTCGCCCGTGCGCTGCCTGCCGCCGCTCGCCATGGACGCCTATCACGCCGCCGACGGAACCCCTGACACCAAGGCGGAGATCAAGCAGGTCAAGCAGTGGCAGCAGGCGTTCGCCAAGGGCTGCGAGGTCAACTCGGGCAAGCAACTGCTCAAGCACGTGGGCACCGGCGAGGCGGCGCGCGACATGGACGTCATGCGTGCCGCGCTGGGTGAGAAGCGACTGACGTACTTCGGCTGGTCGTACGGCACCTACCTCGGCACCAGATACGCCGACCTGTTCCCGACCCGGATCCGCGCCATGGTGCTCGACGGCGCCGAGGACCCGAGCCAGACCGGTGAGGAGTTCGGCCGGTCGCAGGCCGCCGGCTTCCAGGTGGCGGTGGTGTCGTTCCTGCGCGACTGCTTCAAGGCCAAGGACTGCCCGTTCACGAAGCATACGGTCGCCGCGGCGGAAAAGCGGCTGCTGGCGCTGTTCAAGCGGGCCGACCGGGCGCCGCTGCGCAACACCTACGACGGCAGGCAGGTCACCGAGTCCCTGGTCAGCACTGCCGTGCTGCGGGCGATGTACTCGAAGGCCTACTGGCCGTTCCTGCGCCAGGCGCTGGGCGCGGCTTTCAAGGGTGACGGCACGCTGTTGCTGAGGCTGGCCGATTCCTACACCGGCCGGCTGCCCAACGGCACGTACAGCAACCTGCTGGAGGCGAACAGGGCCATCATGTGCGTCGACCACCCCGAGTCCGCCTGCCCGTACTGGCCGGTCAAGGGCACCAGGTTCACCAGGAAGGTGCGGGCCAAGGGGTCGCCGCCGATCGTGGTGGTGGGCACGACCCGCGACCCGGCGACGCCGTACCAGCTGGCCAAGAGGCTGGCCGCGCAGCTGGACCACGGGGTTCTGCTCACCAACGACGCCGACGGCCACCTCGCCTACCAGGGCGGCACGTCCTGCCTGGAGCGGCAGATCGACCACTACCTGATCACGACCCGCGCGCCGCGCCCCGGCGCCTGCGCCGCCGCTGCTCAGACCTGACCTTCGCGTCCAGTCCTGGGACTGGTGACGTTCGGGTCAACCCCCGCCGTGCCTGCGTCGCGGCGGGGGTCGAAGCATGGAGATTGGGCGGACGTAGCCGGAAAAAGTACGTCCCGCCTGAGGAGCCCATGGAGCCGCTGGAGTCGCTGCTCATCCTGCATGCGGGGGCGGCCATCTGCGCTCCCTGGCTGGCCCGCCGCATGGGCCGCGGCTCCTTGGCCCTGCTGGCGCTCGCTCCGGCGGCCGCCTTCGGCTACACCCTGTGGCTCGTCCCCGGGGCCGCCTCCGGCCACACCCCGAGCGGGCCGCAGGAGAGCCGGGGCACGAGCTGGGCGATGGGCATGGAGCTGTCGTTCCGGTTCGACGCGCTGGCGGTGCTGATGATGACGCTCGTCACCGGCGTCGGGATGCTGGTGCTGGTCTACAGCGCGCGCTACTTCCCCGAGGGCGACGACGGGCTCGGGCGCTACGGCGCCGCCATGGTGGCCTTCGCCGGATCGATGCTGGGGCTGGTGACGGCCGACAACCTGCTCCTCCTGTACGTGTTCTGGGAGCTGACCACCGTCTTCTCCTACCTGCTGATCGGGTACGACCCGGAGAGCCGGATGAGCCGCCAGGCGGCGATGAAGGCGCTGATCGTCACCACGTTCGGCGGCCTGGCCATGCTGGGCGGGCTCGTGCTCACCGGCCAGGCGGCGGGCACGTACCGGATCTCCGCGCTCACCCCGGGAGACCTCGGCGCGGTCGCCGCCGTGCTGATCCTGACGGGGGCGCTGGCGAAGTCGGCGATCTTCCCCTTCAGCATGTGGCTGCCGGCCGCCATGGCCGCGCCCACCCCCGTGTCGGCGTACCTGCACGCGGCCGCCATGGTGAAGGCAGGCGTCTACCTGGTGGCCAGGCTGGCCCCGGTGGCCGGCGACGTGCCGCTGTGGCGGGCGGTGGCGGTGCCGCTCGGCGTGCTCACGATGCTGCTGGGCGGCTGGCGGGCGCTGCGCGAGACGGATCTCAAACGGCTGCTGGCCTACGGCACGGTCAGCCAGCTGGGCTTTCTCATCGTGCTCTTCGGCTCGGGGGCCGCGCTGGCAGGGGCGGCCATGATGGCGGCGCACGGGCTGTTCAAGGCGGCGTTGTTCCTGGTGGTGGGCATCGTCGATCATGCCGCGGGCAGCCGGGAGACAGGCGAGCTCAGCGGGGTGGGGCGGGCGATGCCGTGGGTGTGCGCGGTGGCGATGCTGGCGGGGGCGTCCATGGCCGGGCTGCCGCCGCTGGCCGGTTTCGCCGGCAAGGAGGCCGCCCTGGAGGCGCTGCTGCACGACCCGATCGTGCTGGCGGGCGTGGTGGCGGGGTCGGCGTTGACGGCGGCGTACACGCTGCGCTTCCTGTGGGGGGCGTTCGCCGCCAAGCCGGGCGTGGCCGAGCGGCCGGTGCACCCGGTGCCCGCGGCCATGTTCGCGCCCACGGCGTTGCCGGCGGTGCTGGGCCTGGTGCTGGCGCCGCTGGCCGCCCGGTTCGGCACCTGGTACGGCGGCGGCCACCTGGCGCTGTGGAGCGCGCACGCGACACCTCTGCTGCTGTCGGCGGCGGCGCTGGCCGCTGGCGTGGCGCTGTTCCTGGCCAGGGAGCCGGTGGCCAGGGCGGGCGCGGCGCTGCACGTGTACGACACCGGTCAGCTGTTCTGGGCGCTCATCCGCCGCCTGGACCGCTTCGCCCTCCAGCTCACCGGCCTCATCCAGCGCGGCTCCGTGCCCGACTACCTGATGCTGACGCTGCTGGCCATGGTCGGCGTCGGCGTGTTCTCCCTCCTGCACGGCGGCGTGCTGCGCGTGGACGTGCCGGTCACCGGCTGGCAGCGGCCCGAGCAGCCGATCGTGGCCGTCCTGACGATCGCGGCGGCGGTGCTGGCGCTGTTCGCCCGCGCGTACGTCTTCCTGGCCGTCATCGTGGGCTTCACCGGATACGGCACGGCGCTGCTGTTCCTCGCGCACGGCTCGCCCGACCTGGCGCTCACCCAGTTCCTGGCCGAGACGGTCGCCCTGGTCCTGTTCGCGCTGGTGTTGCGGCGGCTGCCGATCGAGCCGGTCAAGGGCAGGCTGCCGATGCCGCTGCGCGCGGCGATCGGACTGGCCGTGGGCGTGATGGCCACGGGCGCCGCCGTGCTGGCGATGGACGCGCGCGGCACGGAGCCGGTCGGCGCGCTGATGGAGGCGGCGGCGGAGCAGGCGGGCATGCGCAACATCGTCGGCGCGCTGATCGTCGACATCCGCGCCTGGGACACCCTGGGCGAGAGCACGGTGCTGGTCGTGCTGACCCTGGGCCTGACCAGCATGGTGTTCCTGCGGCGCAGGTCGTACCGCATCGAGCCGGGCGAGCACCCGCCCGCCGAGCGCACGCACTGGCTGGCGGCCACGCTGCCGCCGGGACAGCGGGTGATCGCGTTCGAGGTGACGGCCCGGCTGACGTTCCACACGGTGCTGGTGTTGTCGGTGTACCTGCTGTTCATCGGGCACAGCGCGGTGGGCGGCGGGTTCGCGGGCGGCATCGTGGCCGGGCTGGCGATCATGGTGCGGTACCTGGCGGGCGGCCGCAACGAGCTGGCCACGGCGGTGCCGGTGCACGCGGGCGTGCTGATGGGGGTGGGGTTGACGCTGTCGGCGGGGACGGCGCTGGCCGGCCTGCTGTTCGGCTCGGCGGCTCTGGACATGCTCGCCGCCGACGTGAGCGTGCCGCTGATCGGGCACGTGCACGTGTCGACGGGCCTGCTGTTCGACCTCGGCGTGTACGTGTCGGTGATCGGCATGGTGCAGGACATCCTGCGCGGCCTGGGCGCCGAGCTGGACCGGCAGATCGACGCCGGGGAGAACACGTGACCGTGTCGCTGCTGCCCCTGGCGGCGTGCTGCGCGATGCTCGCGGCCGGGGTGACGCTGCTGCTCGAACGCAGCCTGGTACGGGTCCTGGCGGGCGTGATCATGCTGGGCAACGGGGTGAACCTGCTGATCGTGACCGCGGGCGGCGACGCCGGCGGCCCGCCCTTCACCGGGACCCAGGGCATGGCCGACCCGCTGCCGCAGGCCATGGTGCTGACCGCCATCGTGATCACCCTGGGCATGACGGCGTTCCTGCTGGCCCTGGTGCACCGCTCGTGGCAGCTCACCGGCAGCGACGAGGTCCAGGACGACACCGAGGACCGGCGGGTGCGGCTGCGGGCCCGGCGCGGCGAGCTGAGCGACGCCGTGCGCCGCCGCCAGGACGCCTACCGCCGGCTGGTCGCCGAGCAGCGGGCCGAGCTGGCGCACCTGGAGGCCGAGCAGGCCGAGCGGGAGCGCCTGGAGGAGGCCGACCTGGAGCGGCGGATCTCCCGCGTGCACTTGGAACTGGAGCGCTGGATGCGCGAGCACCGGCAGCTCGGGGTGTCGGAGGAGGAGATCCAGGATCACCTGGAGGCGGCCGGGCAGCGCGAGGAGGCCGTCGTCACGGACAACGTGCTGCGCATTGAGGAGCTGCGGGAGGAGCACGCGCGCCGGCGCGAGGCGCAGGCGGCCAGGGAGCGGGAGCTGCGCCGCAGGCTCAGGGCGCGCCAGCGGGAGGCGCTGCGGCAGATGCGGGCGGCCATCAGGGACGAGCGGACGCGCCAGGCCCTGGCACAGGACCCGGAGCTGGAGGGCGAGGACTCGTGACAGCGCACACGATCGAGAGCCTCGTCTGCGTGCCCGTGGTGCTGCCGCTGCTGGCGGCCGGGGTGAAGCTGGCGATCGGCGGGCGGCTGCGGCACCTGCAGTCGCTCATCAGCATCGTCACGCTCGGCGTGTCGCTCGCCGTGTCGGCGCTGCTGCTCGTGACGGTGGACGCGGGCGGCCCGCTGGTCACCGAGCTGGGCGGCTGGCCGTCGCCGGTCGGGATCTGCCTGGTCGCCGACCGGCTGTCGACGCTGCTGCTGGTGGTGTCGTCGGCCGTGACGCTGTGCGTGATGGTGTACTCGGTGGCCAACGCCTACGACGTGCAGGAGCACGACGCACCGATGGCGATCTTCCATCCGGCGTTCCTGGTGATGGTGGCGGGGGTGGCCGACGCGTTCCTGTCGGGGGACCTGTTCAACCTGTTCGTGGCCTACGAGCTGCTGCTGAGCGGCTCGTACGTGCTGCTCACGTTCGGTGGCACCGAGTCCAGGATCCGGGCGGGCGCCACGTACACGCTGATGGCGCTGGCCTCGTCGATGGTGTTCCTCATGGCGCTGGCGATCACGTACGCGGCCACGGGGACGCTGTCGATGGCGCAGCTCGCGCTGCGGTTCACCATGCTGCCCGAGCAGGTGAAGCTGCTGGTCGAGCTCATGCTGCTGCTGGTGTTCGCGATCAAGGCGGCGATGTTCCCCATCTCGGCGTGGCTGCCGGACTCCTACCCGACCGCGCCCGCCCCGGCCACGGCCGTGTTCGCCGGGCTGCTCACCAAGGTCGGCGTGTACTCGCTCATCAGGCTGGAGGCGCTGCTGTTCCCCGGCGGGCCGGTCTCGGTGCTGCTGATGTGGGTGGCGCTGGCCACGATGCTGACGGGGGTGCTCGGCGCGGTGGCCCAGACCGACATCAAACGGATGTTGTCCTTCACCCTGGTCAGCCACATCGGGTACATGGTGTTCGGGGTGGCGCTGGCCACGGTGGCGGGCATGGCCGGCGCGATCTTCTACGTGGTGCACCACATCACCGTCCAGACCGGGTTGTTCCTGGTGACCGGGCTGATCGAGCGGCGTACCGGCACGACGTCCGTGACCGGGCTCGGCGGCCTGATGAAGACGGCGCCGCTGATCGCCGTGTTGTTCTTCGTGCCCGCCATGAACCTGTCCGGCATCCCTCCGATGTCAGGCTTCCTGGGCAAGCTCATGCTGGTGCAGGCCGGCCTGGCCGACGGCGGGGCGCTGGCCCGCGTGCTGGTGACCGCGGGGCTGCTGACGAGCCTGCTCACCCTGTACGCGGTCGCCAAGACCTGGGGCAAGGCGTTCTGGCGCGCCCCGCGGGAGGCCAGGACGGGCACCGTGGTGGAGAGCGAGGAATACACCGGCCAGGAGCCGACGGTGACCACGACGACGCTGCCCGTGGCGCTGTCCGGGCCGGTGGCGGCGCTGGTGGCGCTCGGGCTGTCGTACACGGTGCTGGCCGGGCCGCTGTCGGCGCTGGCGCAGCGGGCGGCGGGGGAGCTGCTGGCGCGCGGCCCGTACATCGAGGCCGTGCTGGGGAGGGACCGGTGAAGGCGCGGCTGGCGCTGATCGCCTGGCTGGTGCTGGTGTGGATGACCCTGTGGGGCGACGTGTCGGCCGGGAACGCGCTGGGCGGGGTGGCGGTCGCGCTCGTGGTGACGTGGCTGCTGCCGCTGCCCATGCTCGACCCGGGCATCAGGATCCGCCCGGTGGCGCTGGCGCGCTTCCTGGTGTGGTTCGGCTGGGACATGGTCGTCTCGACCGCGCGGGTGGTGATGTGGGTGTTCCGGCCGGGGCCGCCGCCGACCCTGTTGGTCCGCGTGCGGCTGCGCACGTCGTCGGACGCCATGATCACGATGATCATGGCGGCGCTGGCGAACGTGCCCGGCAGCCTCGTCGTGGAGGCGTACGTCGCGGAGCGGTGCCTGATGGTGCACGTGCTCGGCCTGCCCGGCGACGCCGCCGAGGCCGTCCGGGCCGAGGTGGCCGCGCTGGAGTCGCGCATCGTGGCGGCGTTCGGCACCTCGCGGGATCGGGAGGAACTGGGATGATGCCGGTGTACGTGGTGACGCTCGTCCTGCTCGGATGCGCGGCGGCGCTCACGCTCTACCGGGCGGCGCGCGGCCCGTCGATGCTGGACCGGGCGGTGGCGCTCGACACGATGACGGCACTGGCGATGTGCGGGGTCGGGGCGTTCGCCGTGGCCACGGACGACTATGCGGACCTGCCGATCCTGCTGGTGCTGTCGCTGCTGGGGTTCGTCGGGTCGGTGTCGCTGGCCAGGTTCTTCGCGGGGAAGTCGCGGTGAGCCCGCTCGACGGGGCGGCCGCGGCCTGCCTGCTGCTCGGCGCGCTGCTGGCGCTGTCGGCCGGCGCCGGGCTCGTGCGCTTCCGCACCACCCTGGACCGCATGCACGCGGGCACGAAGCCGCAGGTGGCGGGAGTGCTGCTGGTGCTGCTCGCCATGTGGCTGCACCGGCCCACCTGGGCGACGGCGGGGCCGCTGCTGCTGGTGGGGGCCGCTCAGGTGGTCACCGTGGCGGTCGCGGCGTACATGGTGGCGCGGGCCGCCTACGCGCGTCAGTCGTCGCGGGACGACGGCGCCGCGGCGCCGCCCGAGGATGGGGACGGCACGGCGCTGCCGCCTGAGGACGGCTGATCGTCGGACCGGTTGAGCGCGGCCTGGGCGAACCACGTCCACAGGGCCAGCGCGGCGATGACGCCGGCGGTGACCCAGGCCAGCGCCTCCAAACCGGGTCAAAACCGTGGCATGAGAATCTTTGCCGGGGTGATGGGGAGGTCGCGGACGCGGTGGCCGGTGGCGTGGTGAACGGCGTTGCCGATGGCGGCCGCGGTGCCGACGATGCCGATCTCGCCGATGCCCTTGCTCCCCATCGGGTTGAGCCGCTCGTCCTGCTCCTCCAGCCAGACCGCCTCGATGCTCTCGACGTCGGCGCAGGCGGGCACGTGGTACTGCGCCAGGTCGCGCCGCAGGAAGCCGCCGAACTCCTCGTCGGTCTGCGTCTCCTCCATCAGCGCCATGCCCAGGCCCATCGTCATGCCGCCGATGAACTGCGACCTCGCCAGCTCGGCGTCCACGATGTGCCCGGCGGCGAACACGCCGAGCAGGCGTGACACGCGCACCTCACCGGTCACCGCGCTGACCCGGACCTCGGCGAACTGGGCGCCGAAGGCGTGCCTGGCCAGCCGCGTGTCAGCGGCGACCTCGCCGGTGGTGTCGGCGCGGCCCTCCTTGCCGTTCTTCATCAGCTCCTCGCAGGCGCGCACGATGGCCGACCCCCACGAGGCCGTGCCCATCGAGCCGCCGGCGACCGGCGCCGCCGGCAGGTCGCTGTCGCCCAGCTCCACGTGCACCCGATCGGGGGCGACGCCCAGCGTCTCGGCCGCGATCCTGGTCAGCGCGGTACGCGCGCCGGTGCCGATGTCGGTGGCGGCCACCTGAATGAGGAAGTCGCCGTCCTGCATCGTGGCCAGGGCCTGCGACGGCATGCGCTTGGCCGGGTAGGTGGAGGCGGCCACGCCGGTCCCGACCAGCCACTCTCCTTCCCGCCGGACACCCGGAGCCGGGTCACGCCGGTCCCAGCCGAAGCGGTGGGCGCCCTCGCGCAGGCAGGCGACCAGGTTGCGGGAGCTGAAGGGCAGGCCGCTGTCCGGCTCGGTCTGCGGGTCGTTGCGGATGCGCAGCTCGACGGGGTCGAGGCCGGCGGCGTAGGCCAGCTCGTCCATGGCGGATTCGAGCGCGTACATGCCGGGGCACTCGCCGGGGGCGCGCATCCACGACGGGGTGGCCACGTCCAGCCGGACCAGCCGGTGCGCGGTCCGCAGCGCGGGGGCGGCGTACATGACGCGGGCGGGGGTCGCGGTCTGCTCGGCGAACTCCACGAGCGTGGAGCTCTGCTCGTACGCGATGTGCTCCAGCGCCGTCAGCCGCCCGTCGGCGTCCACGCCCAGTCGCAGCCGCTGGATCGTGGGGGTGCGGTAGCCGGTGACGTCGAACATCTGCTGCCTGGTCAGCGCGACCTTGACCGGCCGGCCCACGGCCCTGGCGGCCAGGGCGGCGAGCACGGCGTGCGGCCGGGTGGTGCCCTTGCTGCCGAAGCCGCCGCCGACGTGCCTGGAGACGACGCGGACGCGGTTCGGCGGCAGGCCGAGCGTCTTGGCGATGATGTCGCGGTCGATGGAGGCGCCCTGCGCCGAGTCGTAGACCAGCAGCCTGCCGTCGCCGGCCCATAGGGCGAGGGCGGCGTGCGGCTCCATCGGGTTGTTGTGCAGGACCGGGGTCGTGTACGTCACGTCGACCGTGGTCGCGGCCTCGGCCAGGCCCGCCTCGAGGTCGCCCTGCTCGGTGTCGGCGGGGTAGTCCGGGTTGACGACCTCCGGCCGGTAGAGGCCCGGGTGGTCGGTGCGCAGGCCGACGTCGTGGTCGGCGGGCTCGTAGGCGACGCGGACGGCGTCGGCGGCGGCGCGGGCGTTCTCGTAGGTGTCGGCGATCGCGGCGGCGATCAGCTGGCCGCGGTAGGCGACGTCGCGGCTCTGGAACAGGGCCAGCTCGGCGTCGGCGTCCTCGGCCAGCTCGGGCGGCTCCTCGACGGACAGCACGCCCAGCACGCCGGGCATGGCGAGGGCCCGGCTCGCGTCCACGTGGGTGATGCGGCCCTTGGCGATGCGCGACTGCACGGGATAGGCGTAGGTGACGCCCTCGACCGGGTATTCGGCGGCGTACGTGGCCAGCCCGGTGACCTTGACGCGGCCCTCGACGCGGTTCACGGCGTGAGCTCCTCGAGCGTGCTGACGATGAGGTTGCGCGCCAGGGGGACCTTGAAGGCGTTGCGCGGCAGCGGGCGGGCCTGGGCGAGCTCGGCCTCGGCGGCGGCCAGGAACGCCGCGCCGGTCGCCGGGCCGCCGATGATCGCCTCCTCGGCGCGTTCGGCCCGCCAGGGCGCGTGGGCGACGCCGCCGAGCGCGATGCGGCAGCCGGCGACGATCCCGTCGCGGACGTCCATGACGGCGGCGATGGACACGAGGGCGAAGGCGAACGACGCGCGCTCGCGTACCTTGCGGTAGGCCGAGGCGCCGGGCGGCGGCGCGGGCAGCTCGACGGCGGTGATCAGGTCGCCTGGCTCCAGGACGGTGTCCTGTTCGGGCGCGTCGCCGGGCAGGCGGTGCAGGCCGGGCATCGGGATGATGCGGTCCCCGGCCGGCCCGGTGACGTGGACCTCGGCCTCCAGCGCGGCCAGCGCGACGGCCAGGTCGGAGGGGTGGGTGGCCACGCAGGCGTCCGAGCGGCCGAGCACGGCCAGGTTCGCGTGGTCGCCCTCGATCGCCGGGCAGCCGGAGCCGGGCCGGCGCTTGTTGCACGGCCTGCTCACGTCCTGGAAGTACGCGCATCGGGTGCGCTGCAGCAGGTTGCCGGCCACCGTCGCCATGTTGCGTACCTGGCCGGAGGCGCCGCTGAGCACCGCTCGGGCCAGCATCGGATAGCGGGCGCGGACGAGCGGGTCGGCCGCCAGATCGCTGTTGCGCACCGCGGCGCCGATCCGCAGCCGGTCGCGGATCTGCTCGATCGCGTCGAGCGGCAGGCGGCTGACGTCCACCAGGCGGTCGGGCTCGGCCACGCCGAGCCGCATGAGATCGACCAGATTGGTGCCGCCGCCCAGGTACATGGCGCCCGGCCGGAACCGGCGTACCGCGTCCGGCGGGCTGTCGGCGCGGGCGTACTCGAAGGACCTCACCGCGCCACCCCTGTGACCGTGCCGGCGATCGCGCTGACGATGTTGACGTAGGCGCCGCACCTGCACAGATTGCCGCTCATCCGCTCCCTGATCTCCGCGGGCGTCAGATCGGGGTCGACCAGAACGTCCTCGGTGACGGCGCTCGGCCCGGGCTCGCCGAGCATGCCGGTCGCCGAGCAGAGCTGCCCCGGCGTGCAGTACCCGCACTGGAACGCGTCGTGCTCGATGAACGCCGCCTGCAGCGGATGCAGCTCGTCACCGCGGGCCAGGCCCTCGACGGTGGTGATCTCCGAGCCCTCCACCGCGACCGCCAGCGCCAGGCAGGAGTTGGCCCGCCGCCCGTCGATGAGCACCGTGCAGGCCCCGCACTGGCCGTGGTCGCACCCTTTCTTCGCGCCGATCAGCCCCAGCCGTTCGCGCAGCAGGTCGAGCAGCGACATGCGGGGGTCCACGTCCACCGCGCGGGGGACGCCGTTGACCTGAAGGGTGATGTTCATGGCGCTTCGCCTACCCGGCCTCCTCACGAGACAACCTCTGACCGCGGTAAAGCCAGATCGGCCATTCGTCCGGATACGTCCGTTTTGTGGTGGCAGTGGCGGGTAGCCGAGCCCCATGAGCGGGGCGATCGAGGAGCAGATGGCCGAGCCGGCGGCGATATTGACCGTCAACGCCGGTTCGTCGAGCCTGCGCCTCGATCTGGTGCAGGGCGGGAGCGTGCTGGACAGCGCCCACGCCGAGCGCGCCGTCGATCCCGCCACGGCCAGGGACGAGGTGTCGGCCTTCCTCGGCGGGCATTTCGACCGCGACATCCGGGCGGTGGCGCACCGGCTGGTGCACGGCGGCGAGATCGTGCGTACCCCGACCGTGGCCGACGACGAGACCGTGGCGGCGCTGCGTGAGGTGAGGAGTCTGGCGCCGCTGCACCTGCCGCCCTCGCTGGCGCTGCTGGCGGCGGCCCGCGAGGAGCTGCCTGCCGTGCCGCACGTGTTGTGCCCGGACACCGCTTTCCACGCCGGCCTGCCGGCGGCGGCCGCCACGTACGCCCTGCCGCGGGAGTGGCGCGAGCGGCACGGCCTGCGTCGTTACGGCTTCCACGGCCTGTCCTACGCGTGGGCCGCCGACCGGGTGGCCGAGCTGCTCGGCCGGCCCGTGGCCGAGCTGGAGCTGGTGCTGGCGCACCTGGGCGGCGGGTGCTCGGTGTGCGCGGTCTCGGGCGGGCGCAGCCTGGACACCTCGATGGGGTTCACGCCGCTGGAGGGCGTGCCGATGAGCAAACGCTCGGGCAGCGTCGATCCCGGCATGCTGGTGTGGTTGTTGTCCGAGGGCCACCTGTCGCTGGGGGAGCTGGGCGAAGGACTGGAACGGCGATCCGGGCTGCTGGGCCTGTCGGACGGGCGGTCGGGGGACACCAGAGACCTGGTCGCCGCCGAACGGGACGGGGATGAGGCGGCCGCGCTCGCGCTAAGCGTGTTCGCCCATCGGGTGAGCAGGGAGATCGCCGCCGTGGCCACGTCGCTCAGCCGCATCGACGCCCTGGTGTTCACCGGGGAGATCGGCTGGGACCAGCCCGAGGTGCGCGAGGCGGTGTGCCGCCGCCTCGGCCTGCTCGGCGTCCAGCCGCCCGTCGCCGGCAACCGCCACGAGGACGGCCCGGTCAGCGCGTACGGCGTCCCTGTCATGGTGGTCCAGGTGCGGGAGGAGCTCCAGCTCGCCCGCGAATGCCTCCAAGTGCTCGCGGAGGAGGAGGAATGACGAGCATCGACGAGGTGCGGAGTTCCGCTCTGCCGCTGACCCGCACCGACGACCTCGACCCGCTGCTCGAACGCATCGGCGACGCCCGGTTCGTGCTGATCGGCGAGGCCAGCCACGGAACGCACGACTTCTACGCCTGGCGGTGCGACCTGACCCGCCGGCTGATCGAGGAGAAGGAGTTCACCTTCATCGGAGTCGAAGGGGACTGGCCCGACTGCGAACGGGTCAACCAGGCCGTCACCGCCGACACCGATCCGTTCGAGGCCCTGTACGGCTTCGCCCGCTGGCCGACGTTCATGTGGGCCAACCACGAGGTCGTGGAGTTCTGCCGCTGGCTGCGGCTCTGGAACGCCAAACTGCCGCACCCCGAGCGCTGCGGCTTCTACGGACTCGACGTCTACAGCCTGTGGGACTCGCTGCGCGCCGTACGCCACTACGCCGCCGCCCACCTGCCCGCGCAACTGGAGGCGGTGACGGACGCCCTGCACTGCTTCGAGTCCTACGGGCACGACCCGCAGCAGTACGGCCTGGCCACCCGGCTGGTGCCGGACACCTGCGAGGACGAGGTCGTGAACCTGCTCGCCGCGGTGCGCAGGGCGGCGCCCGAAGACCTCGGCGTGCGGCAGAACGCCGAGATCGTGGCCGGCGCCGAACGCTACTACCGGGCCATGGTCCGCGGCGGTCCCGAGTCCTGGAACGTCAGGGACGTGCACATGGCCGACAGCCTGGACCGGCTGGCGAGCATGCGCGGCCCCAAAGGGATCGTATGGGCGCACAACACGCACGTCGGCGACGCCCGCGCCACGGACATGGCGGCGGCCGGGATGACCAATCTGGGACAGCTCGCCCGCGAACGGCACGGCGACGCCGTGGTGCTCGTGGGCTTCGGCAGCCACCGGGGTTCGGTGGTGGCCGCGGACCGGTGGGGCGCGCAGCACCACGTCATGCCGGTGCCGGCCGCGCGCCCGGCGTCCCTGGAGGCGCTGCTGCACGAGGCGGACCTGCCCGACGGCCGGGCGCTGTTCGTCGTGCCCGCCGGCTCCAGGCCGATGTGGTACGACGAGCCCATGGGACACCGGGCCATCGGCGTGGTGTACCACCCGGAGCGGGAGCGCTGGGCGAACTACGTGCCGACGGTCGTGGGCCGCCGTTATGACGCCTTCATCTGGCTGGACCACACCAAAGCGCTGCATCCGCTGCACGGCGAGCCCTGGGGTGACCTCGAGCCGGAGACCTATCCGACCGCAATGTGATGCCGTTTGTCGGTCGCGGGTGGTTTGATCTCTGCTGTGGAGGCGTCGGTCGAGCAGCTCGTCTACGTCCGGGAGGACGAATACACCGTCGCGCGCATGAGCGCCGACGGCATGGCCGACTTCGTGGCCACGGGACGGGCCCTGGCCGGGGTGCAGCCGGGCGAGACGCTGCGGATCTTCGGCGACTGGAGCCGGCATCCGCGTTATGGCCGGCGGTTCGCGGTCACCGGCTGTGAGCGGGTGACGCCGTCGTCGGTGCGGGCGATCCGCATCTACCTGGGGTCGGGGCTGGTCAGGGGGATCGGGCCGCGGCTGGCGTACGCGATCGTCGACCACTTCGGCGAGGCCACGCTCAAGGTCATCGACACCGAGCCACAGCGGCTCACCGAGGTCGTCAACATCGGGCCGCTGCGGCAGGCGCAGATCGTCGAGGCGTGGCGCGAGCAGAAGGCGATCGCCGCGCTGATGGTGACGCTGCAGGGGCTCGGGGTCAGCCCGCTGCTCGCGGCCAAGATCTACCAGGCGTTCGGGCAGGACGCCGACGAGGTGCTCGCCACGGACCCCTACAGGCTGATCGGGCGGGTGAGGGGCATCGCCTTCCGTATCGCCGACCGGATCGCGCTGCAGGCAGGCGTGCCCGAGCGCAGCCCCCAGCGGGTCAAGGCGGCGCTGCTCGACCGGCTGGAGGCGGCCGCCACCCGCGACGGGCACTGTTATCTGCCGGTGCCCACGCTGGTCGCTCAGGCGGCGGAGCTGATCGAGCAGGAGCAGGACCTGGTGCGGCCGATGCTGGACGCGCTCGTCGCCGAGCGCCGGCTGGTCGTCGAGACCTCGCCGGACCAGCCGGGGCAGATGGTCGCCTACGCCAAGCACGTGCACGCCCGCGAGGGCGCGCTCGCCGCCCAGCTGGCACGGCTGGCGCAGGCGCGTTCGACGCTGCCGTTGCGCTCCTTCCACGAGGACCCCACGCTGCACGACGATCAGCGCGCGGCCGTCACCATGGCGCTGACCAGCACCGTTTCGATCATCACCGGCGGACCCGGGTGCGGCAAGAGCCACACGGTGAAGGCCATCGCGACCATCGTCAGGGCGGGAGGCGGCACGGTCACCCTCACCGCCCCGACCGGCAAGGCGGCCAAACGCCTGTCCGAGCTGACCGGGCTGCCGGCCATGACCGTGCACCGCATGCTCGCCCAGCAGCCCGACCCGGACCCGGAGACGCTCTTCGACGAGCGGCCGTCGCAGGCCGACCTCATCGTCGTCGACGAGGCGTCCATGCTCGACCTGCACCTGGCCACCCGGCTGGCCGCCGCCGTCCCGGCGGGCAGCCACCTGCTGCTCATCGGCGACAGCGACCAGCTGCCCAGCATCGGGGCCGGCGACGTGCTGGCCGACCTGCTGCGGGTACCGGAGATCGCGCGGGTCCAGCTCACCCACGTCTTCCGCCAGTCGGGCGGCAGCGGCATCATCGACGCCGCCTACCGCATCCGCGCCGGCCGCATGCCGGCGACGCCGGGACGGGGCGGGTTCTGGTTCGAAGAGCTGGACGATCCCGAGCAGGTCGCCCGGCGCGTCGCCCACCTGGCCATGGTCGCGATCCCGCGCAAACAAGGCGTCGAGCCCGGCCAGGTGCAGGTGCTGTGCCCGATGCGCAAGGGCGAGACGGGCGCCACCGCGCTCGGGCGGCTCATCCAGGACCAGCTCAACCCGGCCGCCGACGACAAGCCCGAGCACTGGTCGGGGGCGACCGTGTTCCGGGTGGGCGACCGGGTCATGCCGATCCGCAACAACTACGACAAGGGCGTCTTCAACGGCGAGACCGGGACGGTCACGGACGTGGTGCCGGCCGAGCGCACGATCACCATCAGGACCGACGACGGGGAGAGCGTGCACTACGGGTTCGACGAGCTCGACGATCTGACCCACGCCTACGCGATCAGCGTGCACCGTTCGCAGGGCAGCGAATACCCGTTCGTGGTCGCGCCGATCGTCGCCGAGTCCGGCGGGATCATGCTGCGCCGCAAGCTCCTCTACACGCTGGTGACCCGGGCCAAGGCCTGGGTGGTGCTGGTGGGGCAGCGTGAGGCGCTGGAGCTGGCGGTGCACCGGGTGGGCCACCGCCGCAACACAGGCCTGGCGCGCCGCCTGTCCCTGGCCCTGGAGTCCTGACCTAGAAGACGGCGCTGTCCTCGACGTAGCGGCGGAGGTCGGCGAGATGCATCAGCCAGCCCGCGCGGTGCTGCGCGGCCAGGGCCGCGCCGTCCGGCAGCGCCCCCCAGCCCGTGTGCAGGATCCGGACCATCGTGGAGCCGCCGATCTCCGTGAGCTGGATCTCGGCCCGGGTCGCGGCGGGCCAGCCCTCGTCCGCCCACGACAACACCAGCAGATGATCGGCGACGACCTCGATCACCTTTCCGCTCGTGCGCGCCTGTCGCCCGTCGTCGTCGGTCCAGCGCTCCTCGAACCGTCCGCCGGCGGTCGCGTCGAGGTCGAGGTGACCCCACCAGCCGGCACGGATCTCGGCGATGACCAGCGCCTGCCACACGTCCCGTGCCGGGGCGACGATCGCGATCGACTCGTCGACCAAGGGTTGCTGTCGCTGCTCGCCCATGGTGGTCATCCTGCCGATGGCCGGCCGGTCCGGCAGGCCCTCCTGGGGCGTGGCCGTCGCCTGCGCGGACGCCGATCGGACCGTCTCATCGACCAGCAGCCCGGCCTCCTGCAGGATCAGCTGGACGATCTCCTCCAGTGGGCTGCTCTCGCCGATGATCGTCTCGTGCACGTCCGGCAGGACGTCCCCCTTGACATACCACTGCAGCATCTCCTCCGGGCCGAACCGGGCGCGCTGCGGCCGGGTCTCGTGCCGGCGCAGCGTCTCCTCCCAGGAGACGTCGAGGTAGTAGCAGAGCGTCCTGCCGCGATGGTCGCGGCACAACGCCTGCAGCGTCTGCCCGTAACGGCTGCCGGCGAGGATGCCTTCCAAGATCACGTGGTAGCCGGCGTCCAGGGCGTGCCGGCACATCACGTCCAGGAGGCCGATGTTCACACCGCCCGGCCGGTCCAGCTCGCGGAGTATGTCGCGACGGACCACGTCTTGGCTGATCACGGCCATGCCCCGGCGGCCGTAGGCCTCCCGCACGGCGTGTGCCACGGTGGATTTGCCCGAACCGGAGTTGCCGCGGATGACGATGAGGGCCGTGTCCTGTGATCCGGTGAGCACGGGACGACGGTACCGAATCAGGACGAGCGGTGGTGGGGGCTTACCGAATCCCGCTCGATCGGGCGGCGCGTCAGCCGGCTCCCTGGACGCGGTGGGCCACCTCGTCGGCCAGGCGGTCGAGGGAGCGGTCGAGCAGCTCGCGGACCTCGTCCGCCCGGGGTCCCGAGTCCGGTTCGTCGAGCAGGGAAATGTGGACGGTCACCTCGCTGGTCCCGCTCGCCGAGTCCGCCACCTGCAGCCAGCCGGCGTAGTCGGGGTGGTCACGGCCGCCCCACTCCACCCGCAGCTGGTCCTCCGAGGCGCGGAACAGCCCCTCGTGCGTTCCCTCGCCGGGCACCAGGTCGCCGTCCGCCTCGACCGTGCCGGGGCCGGCGTCGGTGACGTGCAGGCCCCGGGGCAGCCAGCGGTCCATGACCGCGACGTCGGACGCGACGCCGTACACGATCGTGCTGGTGGCCGGCATCCCGCGCGTCGCCTCGAACTCAGCCACGTCCGTCCCCCTTCTCATCGCCCGGCCCGGGCCAATGGTGGCGCCGTACCCGTGTGATCTGAACGCAAACCGCGGCCGTCCTGTCGGCGTTCCCCGCTACGGTTTGCGATGGCGGGAAGCATGAGGAGGGGAGCAGAGCGATGGCCGAGCTGCCGCGAGTGCCGCCGGAGATGTTCCGGTTCACCACCACGGAGAGGGCGGATCTGCATACCGCCGTGCTCTACGCCTTCGGGGAGGCCAACGAGCGGCTGGAGACGGCGCTCACCCTTGACGAGGTGCGGGAGCGGCTACGGGGCGTGGGGTGGTACGCGCCGATCACTGAGCAGGATCTGGCCGGCACGCTCAAGCAGCTCGTGGGATGGCGGCTGCTGGACGTGATCTTCAATCACGCCGGCAGCTTCGCCACGGCCGAGGAGTACGAGCGGAAAAACCTGCAATATTCGCTGACCAAGCGCGGCGAGGCGGCGTTCGCCGGAGTGCAGCACGCGATGGCGATGCTGGCCTCGGCGGGGGCGCTGCAGACCGCGGTGCTCGATGCCATCGCCGACCGGCTGGGGGAGCTCGAAGAGCTCCTTGGGGACCCCGACCCGAGCCGTAACCGGCGCATCTTCACCAGCCTGCAGGAGCTCGAGGCGCATCTGGACGGGCTGCGCACCAACACCAAGCAGTTCAACGGGGAGCTGCAGCGGCTGCTGCGCGTCGAGGGGACGGATCTCACGACGTTCCACGAGGTCAAAGCCGCCACGGTGGCCTATCTGCAGGAGTTCGTGACCAATCTGGAGCAGCGGGCGGACGTCATCGCCGCCGCATTGAGCGGGGTCGCCCGGCACGGAGTGAGCGTGGTGCACGCGCGGGCGCTCGACGGGGCCGACCTGCCGGCGATGCCAGGGGTCGATCACGCCACGCCGTGGCTGGCGGTCCGGGCGGCGCGGTGGGAGGGGCTGCGGCTCTGGTTCGCCCCCGAAGACGGCGGCGTTCCGCGGGTGCGGCAGCTGCACCATGTGGCGCGGCGGGCCATCGTGTCGTTGCTGCAGGTGCTCGACCGGATCACCGACTCGCGCCGGCGCTCCTCCAGCGCCGCGGCCGACTTCCGCACCCTGGCCCGCTGGTTCGCCACGGCGGCCGGCGAGGAGGACGCGCACCGGCTGTGGGACGCGGCCTTCGGGCTCGGGCCGGCCAGGCACGCGCATCTCGGTCACGCCGATGCCGAGCTCATCCCGGCCGGAGTGCCGTGGGCGGAGGCGGAGCCGGTCGAGGTGTCGGCATTGCTGCGGTCGCGGGGACGCACCGAGCGGATGGGCCGCACGGGGAGAGTGCGTGACGTGGTGGCCTTGCGGGCCGAGCGGCGGGCCAGGGCGGAAAAGGAGCGGGCCGAGCTGGAAGCCGCCTGGTCGGCGCTCGCCACGACCGGGGCGATGCGGCTGTCGCAGCTGGGGGAGCTCGACCACGACACCTTCGGGCGGCTGCTCGACCTGCTGGGGCGGGCCCTGGCCGAGCGGCCGGACTCGACCGGGTTCCGGCGGGCCGTGACCTCGGACGGGCGGGTGGAGATCATGCTCCGGGCCCCGGAGGACGGGGCGGTCGCCGTTGTGCGCACCTCGGAGGGATGGTTCAGGGGGCCCGACTACCTCATCGACATCCGCTCGCTCAGACTGGGCGCGCGCGCCGGGGCGGTGGGCGCGTGAGCACTCTCGCCAACCAGCTCGTCCGGGCCGAGAAGGAGGAGATCGCGCGGGCGATCAGGACGCTCCTCGGCCGGCCGCTGGTGTCCCTGCACGACGATCCGGCCGCGTTCGACCTGATCAGGAAACGGCGGCAGCCGCTCACCCAGTGGTTCGACTACTTCTGCGGGTGGCGGCTGGTCGTGGAGCCGCGTCAGGGCTACGCCCGCCTGGTCAAGGTCAGGTCCGAGGCGAGCGCGACCCGGCCCGCCCGGCGGCGGCGCACGACGCGGGCGCCGTTCGACCGCCGCCGCTACACGCTGCTGTGCCTGTGCGCGGCCGAGCTGCTCACCTCACCGGTCACCACGATCGGGATGCTGGCCCAGCGCGTGGTGCAGGCGGCCGGGGTCGAGCCGGAGGTGCCGGCGTTCGACCCGGTCAGGGGCGAGGAGAGGGCGGCTTTCGTGGACGCGCTCAAACTGCTCGAGCACTACGGCGCCGTCACGGCGATGGACGGGACGACCGACTCCTACCTGGACGACGAGGACGCCAAAGTGCTCTACCGGGTCGACACCACCCGCGTGATCAGGCTGCTGGCCGCGCCGGTGCCCCCGTCCCGGATCGCGGCGGCGGGACAGGGCGCCGACCTCGCCGCGCTCACCGCGGAGACCCGCTACGGCGGCGACGAGCCCACCGAGACCCAGCGTAACCTGTGGGCCAGGCACTCGATCATCCGCCGCCTGCTCGACGAGCCCGTCGTCTACCGCGAGGAGCTGACGCCCGCCCAGTCCGCGTACGCGGCCTCGCTCACCGGCCGCCAGATCATCCGCCGCGCCGCCGAGGAGGCGGGTTTCGTGCTGGAGGAACGCGCGGAGGGTTTTCTGCTCGTCGACTCCGACTCCACCGCCACGGACGCCAGGTTCCCCGACGACTCCAGCCACGCCAAGGTCGCCGCCCTCCTCCTGCTCGATCTGCTGGTCTCCGCCGGGCCCGTGACCGCGGCGCGGCTCGACGCCGAGGCCGCCGGCCTGCTGCGCCGCTTCCCCCAATGGGCCAAGGCCTACCAGTCGGACGGCGGCGGGCCGCGGCTGGCCGCCGACGCGCTGGAGGCGCTCATGCTGTTCGGGCTGGCCCGCCGCACCGGTGACCAGGTCGCCGCCCTGCCGGCCGCCGCACGCTACCGGGTCGATCGCGGCACGGACCTCGTGGAGGACGAATGACAGTCACCGAGCTCACCTCCGCCCGGGCCGGGCATGGGGGAGAGGGCCGCTGGACGCCCGTACGCGCCGGGATCCTCAACGTCTGGCGCTACTACGACGAGGTGTTCGAGTTCCACCGGGGCCGGCTGCTGCTGCGCGGGCCCAACGGCAGCGGCAAGTCGAAGGTGCTGGAGCTGCTGCTCCCTTACGTGCTCGACGCCAGCCTCAAGCCGAGCCGGCTGTCCACGTTCGGCGGCACCGAGCGCACCATGCACTGGAACCTCATGGGCGACGGCGCCACCGGCACCACCCGGGTCGGCTACGTGTGGCTGGAGTTCCGCCACTCCGACGGGCGCTGGTTCACCTGCGGCGCCCGCCTCCAGGCCACCATCCACACCAAAAACGTCACGGTCACCTATTTCACGACTGAAGCCCGCATCGACACGCCGGACGGCATCCGTGTCAGCGGCGAAGGCGGCCAGCCCCTGACCAAGGCGCAGCTCGTCGAGGAGCTCGGCACGACCGGCAAGGTCCACGAGTCCGCCGACGCCTATCGCACCGTCGTCCGCCAGACGCTCTACCGGGGACTCAACGAGCAGCGCTACGACTCGCTGCTCACCGCCCTGCGCCAGCTCCGCACCCCCAAGCTGTCCGAACGTCTCGATCCCGGCCTGCTGTCCGACCTGCTGTCCAGCGCCCTGCCGCCGCTCGGCGAGGGCGAGATCCACGAGATCGCCGAGGGGTTCGAGCGGCTCGACCGGCAGCGCGAGGAGCTGCGCCTGCTCGACCGGGACGTGGAGGAGGCCGACCGGCTCGCCGCCCGGCAGCGCGGATACGCCCAGCGCGTCCTGCGCGCCGCGGCGGCCGCCGTGACCTCGGCCGGCTACACCATGGACTCGCTCGCCGCCGAGGCCAAGGCCAAGCGAGAGGCTCTGAAGGAGGCCGAGGACGAGCTGCTGGCCGCCACGGCGCGCCTGGGGGAGGAGGAGGCCCAGGAGCTGGCGCTGGCCGCACAGATCGACGGGCTGAAGGAAAGCGAGGCTTACAAGGCGGGCAGCGACCTGCACCGGCTCCGCACCGAAGCGCAGAGCGCCCACGAGAGGGCGGCCGGGCTCCGCGACCAGGCGGGGACGGCGGCCCGGTCCGCGGCCGGCAAGCAGGAGGCGGCGGCGCACGCCGAGGCGGCCGCCCGCACGGCCGCGGCGCTCGCCGACCGCGCCCGCACCGAAGCCCGCCACGCGGCCGAACGCGCGGGGCTGCTCGCGGTTCATGAGGAGAGCGAGCGCGCCGGCCGGGCCGCGTCACCCGACGAGGGCACCGGCCGGGCCGCGTCTTCCAACGAGGGCGCTGACCTGCACGCGTCTCCCAACGAGGGCGCCGACCGGGCCGCGTCTCCCAACGAGGGCGCCGACCTGCACGCGTCTCCCAACGAGGGCGCCGACCGGGCCGCGTCTCCCAACGAGGGCGCCGACCGGCCCGCGTCTCCCGGCCAGCGCGCCACGCAGGGCGCCTCTCGCGACGAAAGTGGCCGGGGCGGTGGCGCCGGGAGATCCATGTCCGGCCCCGAAAGCCCTCATGCCGAAGCCGCGCGCAGGCCTCGAGCCGGCGATGACGCCGGGGCGGGCGGCGACGACCGACTCGGAGTCGCCCCGCCGTCTGCCGCCCTGGAGAGCGTGCGCGACGGCGAGGAAGCCGTGCGCCGCGCGCGGGAGCTGCTGCGGGCCGCCGTGACCAGCCGTGCCGCCCAGATCAGGGAGGTCAGGGCCGCGGCCCTGACCCACGAGGAGGCCATCAACCGCCGCACCGCCGCCGAGCAGGACCGTGACCGGGCCAGAGACGGCCTCGCCACCGCCCAGCAGGCCCACGACCAGGCCGAACGCCTCCGCGACGAGCGCGCCCGCGACCTGGCCGCCGCCCTGGCCGACTGGGCGAGCGGCTGCACCCAGCTCCGGCTCGACCCCGATGAGCTGGCCGGCCTGGTGGACCGGTTCGAGCAGGCCGACGAGTTGGTCGGCACGGCCCGCACCACGGCCGCCGTCCGGCTGGCGGCCAGGGAGCAGGAGCTGACGACGTTCCGCGAAGGGCTCATGGCCGAGCGCGCCGAGCTGGCCGGGGAACGCGAGGGGCTCGACGGGCAGGGAGTGCTGGAGCCGCCTGCCCCGCACACCCGTACCCCCGCCGCGAGGGACGGACGCGCGGGCGCGCCGCTGTGGCGGGCGGTGGCCTTCAGATCCGGCATCGACCTCGTCGCCCAGGCCGGGGTGGAGGCCGCACTCGAGGCCGCGGGCCTGCTCGACCTGTGGCTGCTGCCCGACGGCGGGTTCGACGCGGGCGAGCACGACGCCTTCGCCGTGGCCGCGTTGTCACGGCCCGCGCCCGCCTACAGCCTGGCCCACGTGCTGATCCCCGAGCCCGACTCCCCGGCGCCGGCCGACACCGTGTTGTCCGGCATCGCGTTCGCGGCCACCGCGATGGGCGTCGACCATCCCGCCGTCATCGGCGCGGACGGCACCTGGCGGCTCGGCCCCGCCGCCGGTCGCTGGGTCAAGCCCGAGCCCTCCTACATCGGCGCCGCCGCCCGCGAACGTGCCAGGCGCCGCCGCATCGCCGAGCTGGACGAGCGGCTGAGCGAGCTCGCGGGCCTGATCGCCGACTGCGACCACCTGCTCGCCGTGCTCGCGGGCGACCGCGACACGCTGGCCGCCGAGCTGCGGCGCAGGCCGGACCGGAAACCCTACGCCGAGGCTCTCCAGGCCCTCGACGGCGCGGTGAAGAAGGTGGCGCTGCTGGAGGACCAGCTGCGGGCGCAGGAAGGCCGGCTGCACGAGCGCGAGAAGGAGGCCGGCAGGTCGCTGCGGCGGCTCACCGAGCTGGCGGCGGGACACGCTCTCCCGACCGCGCTGCCCGCGCTGGACAACCTTGAGGAGGCGCTCCGCACCGCCGAGACGACGGGCGCCGTCTGGCACGACCGTCGTGGCGACGCCCGGACCGCCCGCGACCGCGCTGACGCCGCCGCCGAGACCGCCGGCGAATACCAGGACCTGGCGGTAAGGGCCGTCGAACGTGCCGAGGAGGCCGCGGCCGCCGCCGTCGTGCTGGCCGAGCGGCTGGCCGCCATCGAGTCCACCGTCGGCGTCGAGCACCTGCACGTTCTCGAGCAGCTCCACGCGACCCAGACCGCCCACCAGGCCTGCCGCCGCCTCATCAAGTCGATCCACGACGACCTGGCCCAGCTCAACGCCCGGCTGGGCCGGCTCAAGGGCGAGCTGGGCACGGCCGAGGACAAGCACGCCGAGGCGGGCCTGGCACGGGAGGCGGTGTCCGAACGTTTCCGCCGCCTGGCGGCCGGGCACCTGCCCGACGACGCGCGGGTGCCCGTCGAGCTGGCCCCGGACGCCGGGGTGCGGGCGGTGCTCGAGGCGGCCAGGGCCGTGGCCGAGCGGCTGGCGGCGGTGCCGTACGAGAACAAGAACGTCAGGGAAGCCGAGGCCCGGCTGCAGGACGCCTTCCACCACGCCAGGGAGACCCTCGCCGACCGGGCGGATCTGGAGCTGGCGCCCGACGACGACGTCCAGGTCCTGACGGCCACCGTCGCCGGTGTCCGGGCCGGGGCGGCCGCGCTGAGCACGGCGCTGCGCAAAGAGCGCGACGAGCGGCGCTCGGACATCACGGAGGCGGAGCGGGACCTGTTCGATCGCACGCTGGCCGGGGACACGCGGCGGCATCTCGCCGACCGGATCAGGCAGGCCACCGCGCTGGTCGAGGGCATGAACCAGCGCCTCGAACGCGTCCGCACCGCCTCCCGGGTGGCGGTGCGGCTGGTGTGGCAGGTGGACCCGGCCCAGTCCGCCGGCACCCGGGCCGCCCGCGACCTGCTGCTCCGCGACCCGGCCGGGCTGAACGAGGCCGACAAGGAGGCCCTCTACGTCTTCTTCAGGGATCGGGTGGAGGAGGCGCGGGCCGACAACTCCGCGGCGAGCTGGGAGGACCAGCTGATGAAGGTGCTCGACTACACGGCCTGGCACCGGTTCATGGTCAAGCTCGATCGCGGGGACGGGCAGGGGTGGCAGGATCTCACCAGGAAGCTGCACGGGGCGCTGTCGGGTGGGGAGAAGGCGATCGCGCTGCACCTGCCGCTGTTCGCCGCGGTCGCCGCGCACTATCAGACCGATCCCGGGTGCCCGCGGTTCATCCTGCTGGATGAGGTCTTCGTGGGGGTGGACCGGACGAATCGGGGGCAGGTGTTCGAGCTGCTGGTGGATCTGGGGCTGGATCTCGTGCTCACATCCGACCACGAGTGGTGCGAATACCGTGAGCTGGACGGGATCGCGATCCACCAGCTCATCACGGGGGATGGCGACGACGCGGTGACGACGGCCCGCTTCGTCTGGAACGGCTACCGTACGGTGGCGACCGAATGACCCCCTCCGGCCCGGCCGACCCGGCCGTGTCCGGCTCGGCCGTGTCCGACCCGATCGCCTCCGGCCCAGCCGTGTCCGGTCCGGCCGTGTCCGACCCGATCACGTCCGACCCGATCGCCTCCGGCCCAGCCGTGTCCGATCCGACCGCATCGGATCTGCCGGGGGCCAGGGAGGCGGCCTTGGGCCGGACCGCGGCCGATCGGTTGCCCGATGATGTGCCCGCCGTCCCGGAGCGGCTGCGCGCGGCAGCGTTGCGGCCCGTCTGGGCGGCCCTGCACGAGCGGCTCTCCTCCGGCCACCAGGTCAGCCGCGTCAAAGTCACCGGCCTGGAGGACGAGCAGCAGGCCGCCGTGGCCGACCTGCTCGGCCTCGACCGCTACCCGGGCCCGTCGACCACCATCGACGTGGCCCGGCTTGAGGACATGCTGGGCGGGCTCGACGTCCGTGCCGTCACCGAGGCGTTGATCGGCCCGCTCGACGACCGCAGGCGCCGGCGAGCCGAGCTGCGGCAGGAGCGCGAAGCACTGCTGGACTGGTTCACCACCCACCCGGTGGTCACCGCCGAGCCGGCGCTGCTGGCCCTGTCCGCCGTCCGCGCCGGCCGCGACCTCCTCCACCAGACCCTCGCCGTGCTCACCGCACTACCTGCCTCGGGCCGGCCGCTGGCGGCGCTCGCGGCCGACGTGACCGGCGACCCGCACGCCCTGGACGACGGCACCCGGCTGTCCTCTCTGGTGCTGAAGGCCCTGTCGACGCTCTACGACGTGCCCGCGCCAGAGGGCGCCGAGGCCCGGCGGGCGCTGTGGGAGCGGGCGGGCGTGGCCTGCGACGCCCTGTCCACGACGGTCCTGGTCGCCGGCTTACGGCCCGCCGGTGACTCCGCCCTGGCCAGGGTCCTGCGGATCTGGGACGGCCAGGCCAGCGTCATCACCCTCGCCCAGCTCCGGCAGAGCGTCTTGGAGCTGCGGGAACGCGACGTGCGGGTGGTGGAGAACCCGTCCGTCCTGGCGCTCGCCCAGCAGCGCTTCGGCACGTCGTGCCCGCCCATGGTGTGCACTTCCGGATGGCCCAACAGCGCCGCCATCCGCCTGCTCCGCTCCCTGCCCGGCACCAGGCTGCACTACCACGGCGATTTCGACGGCGAAGGTCTGCGGATCGCCGCCTACACCATGGCCAAGACGGGCGCCGAGCCGTGGCGCATGTCCACGGCCGACTACCTGAGAGCTCTGGGGGAGGGCAGCACCCTGTCACCTGGTCGGGTGACGGACGCGCCTTGGGATCCTGGACTGGCCCCTGCCATGCGATCACATGGCCTCGCCGTCCCTGAGGAACTGGTCGCGGAACAGCTGCTCGACGACCTCGCCTGACCGTGCTCAAACAGCGGCGAGCTGGTCCGCCCACGGTGGGTTCGCACCCGGTACCGAGCACGTCATCGCTGACACCCGCACCGCGAACTCCGCCGCCTCGACCGCCGCACCAAGCGTGAGATTGCCGAGACGGCCGCCGAGCAGCCCCTTGGAGCCGAGGCTGTGCAGCAGGCCGGCCGTGAAGGAGTCGCCCGCGCCGACCGTGTCCACAACGTCGACCTCGGGAGCCGGGACGGTCGTGCGCTCGCCGTCCAGCGACACCACTGCGCCGGCCGCGCCCTTGGTGATCACGATGAGCCGGGCGCCGGCCTCGTGCCAGTCGTCGCAGGCACGTGCCAGAGTCACGCCCGGCACCAGGAATCCCAGGTCGTCGTCGCTGAGCTTGAGGATGTCGGCCCACTCGCACCACCGGGCCACCGGGTAGTCGTCCCGGGAGGCGAGCGTGGGGCGGACGTTCGGGTCGAGGGAGATCGTGGCGTGCCCGGCGGCGGCCCGCGCGAACTCCTCGATCGCCGCCCGCCCAGGCTCCCTGGCCAGGGCGAGCGAGCCGGTGTGCAGGCATACCGCCGCGCCGAGCAGGGCGGAGTCCAGCTCGTACGGCGTCCACTGCCAGTCGGCGGTGCCCTCCGCGTAGAAGGTGTATTCGGCCTGCCCCCCGGCGTCCAGCGCGGCGACGGCGAGGGTGCTGGGCTCCTTGGCGTCGACGGATGCCGACAGGTCGACGCCCGAGGAGGCGAGGTGCTCCCGGAACAGCCCGCCGAACACGTCCCCCGAGATCCGGCCGAGGAACCGCGTGGGGGTGCCGAGACGGGCCAGGGCCACGGCCGTGTTGGCGGGCCCGCCGCCGGGAAGCACGCGCAACGCCAGCCCACCCGGATCCGCGCCGGCGGAGTGCCGTTCGGTGAAGCCGTCGGCGACGCATTCGCCCAGGACAGCGATCATCTGGCCTGCCTTCATAGGCCCGCCTTTCCAGCACGTTGCCGATTTGTTACGGCATGGGGGCATTGACGTTTCTCGGACGGGAGTCCATCATCGCAGCACGGCGGATGTCAACGTTGACATATGTCATCGTTGACATTGCATCCCCCGAGATAGGAACCCGCTCATGAATGCAAAACTGTCGGCCGGTCTGCTCATCACCTCCCTCCTCGTCACCGGCTGCGGAGGCGGAGGCGGCACCGAGACCGCCGCCACCACCACCCCCAAGGTCGGCTTGATCACCAAGACCGAGACGAACCCGTTCTTCGTCAAGATGAAGGAGGGCGCGCAGAAGTCCGCCCAGGCCAACGGTCTGGAGCTGATGAGCGCCGCGGGCAAGTTCGACGGTGACAACGCCTCTCAGATCACGGCGATCGAGAACATGGTCGCCGCCGGCGTGAAGGGCATCCTCATCACGCCGAGCGACACCAAGGCCATCGTCCCGGCGATCAAGAAGGCCCGCGACGCCGGCGTCCTGGTGATCGCCCTCGACACGCCCACCGAGCCGCAGGAGGCCACGGACGCGCTGTTCGCCACCGACAACTTCAAGGCCGGCGAGCTGATCGGCCAGTACGCCAAGGCGGCCATGGCCGGTAAGCCAGCCAAGATCGCCACGCTGGACCTGGCGCCAGGCGTCACGGTCGGCCAGCTCAGGCATGACGGCTTCCTCAAGGGGTTCGGCGTCCCGGCGGGCGACCCGTCCGTCGTCTGCTCCCAGGACACCCAGGGCGACCAGTCCAAGGGCCAGACCGCGATGGAGAACTGCCTGCAGAAGGCTCCTGACATCAACCTCGTCTACACCATCAACGAGCCCGCCGCGATGGGCGCGTACACCGCGTTGAAGGCCAAGGGCCGCGAGAAGGACGTGCTGATCGTCTCCGTGGACGGCGGCTGCGCCGGCGTCAAGGCCGTGCAGTCGGGCCAGATCGCCGCCACCAGCCAGCAGTACCCGCTCAAGATGGCCGAGGACGGCGTGAAGGCGGTGGCCGAGTTCGCCAAGGCCGGCAAGAAGGCCTCCGGCTACACCGACACCGGCGTCACCCTGATCACCGACAAGTCCGTCACCGGCGTCGAGGCCAAGGACACGGCCTTCGGCCTGGCCAACTGCTGGGGCTGACATGGCCGTCATGGAAGCGACGCTGCCGCGTCGCCTGATCTCGACACCGGTCGCGGGCCCGGCGATCGCACTTGTGCTGGCCTGCCTGTTCTTCGCGCTGAACAGCCCTCAGTTCCTCACCGGCCCCAACTTCTCGCTGATCATCCAGCAGGTCATGGTGGTCGGCACGCTCGCCATCGGGCAGACCCTGATCATCCTCACCGCGGGCATCGACCTGGCCTGCGGCGCGATCATGGCGTTCGGCGGGATCGTGATGACCAAGCTGGCCGTCGACAGCGGCCTGCCGCCGCTGCTCGCGGTGGCCGCCGGGCTCGCCGTGTGCGCCGGGTTCGGGCTGGTCAACGGGCTGCTGGTGATGAAGATCTCGTTGCCGCCGTTCATCGTGACGCTGGGCATGCTGAACGTGGTCTTCGCGCTCACCCACATCTACTCCAACGAGCAGACGATCACGGATCTGCCGCCGGTGCTGACGTTCCTGGGGCAGACGATCCAGGTCGGGCAGACCAACGTCACCTACGGGTCCCTGCTGACGATCCTGCTGTTCCTGCTGTTCGCGTACCTGCTCGGGTCCACGGCGTGGGGCCGGCACGTGTACGCGCTCGGCAACAGCCCCGAGGTGGCCCGGCTGACCGGCATCAGGACGCGGCGGCTGACCGTGGGCATCTACACCCTCGCCGGTCTCGTGTACGGCATCGCGGCCCTGCTGCTCGTCTCCCGTACCGGCGTCGGCGACCCGCAGGCCGGCCAGACCGACAACCTCGACAGCATCACCGCGGTCGTGCTCGGCGGGACGAGCCTGTTCGGCGGGCGCGGCCTGGTGATCGGCACGCTGGTGGGCGCCCTCATCGTGGGGGTGTTCCGCAACGGCCTGCAACTGATGGGCGTACCGTCGATTTACCAGACGCTCATCACCGGCGTCCTGGTGATCCTCGCCGTCGCCGTCGACCAGCTCTCCCGCAGGAGGACCCGATGACCACCCCGGTGCTCCAGGCCCGCGGCCTGGTCAAGCGATACGGCCACGTGACCGCGCTCGACGGCGCCGACTTCGACCTGATGCCCGGCGAGGTGCTCGCGGTCATCGGCGACAACGGCGCCGGCAAGTCCAGCCTGATCAAGGCCCTGACCGGCGCGCTCCAGCCCGACTCCGGCGAGATCATGCTCGACGGCAAGCCGGTGCGCCTGCGCTCCCCGATCGACGCGCGCCGGCACGGCATCGAGACCGTCTACCAGGACCTCGCGGTCGCGGCCTCCCTCGACATCGCGACGAACATGTTCCTGGGCAGGGAACTCCGCAAACCGGGCATCCTCGGCAGCGTCTTCCGCATGCTCGACAAGAAGCGCATGCGCGAGGAGTCCGCCAAGCACATGGCCTCGCTCAAGATCGGGCTGCGCTCGCTCACCCAGCCGGTCGAGTCGCTGTCCGGCGGGCAGCGGCAGGGCGTGGCCGTGGCCAGGGCCGTGGCGTGGGCCACCCACGTCGTCGTCATGGACGAGCCCACCGCGGCCCTCGGCGTCAAGGAGTCCGGGCAGGTCCTGGACATGATCAAGCGGGTCCGCGACGGCGGCACGCCGGTCGTGCTGATCAGCCATAACATGCCGCACGTTTTCGAGATCGCCGACCGCATCCACGTCCAGCGCCTCGGCCGCAGGGTCGCCCAGATCAAGCCGGGCGACCACAGCATGGCCGAGGTGGTGGCCATCATGACCGGGGCGCTCCAGGTGTCGGAGGGCAAGGCCGTGGTGGCGGACAAGGGCGCGGCGGAGGCGATCGGCTTGTCCTGACGGATGATCGGCGGCCACTAGCATGGCTCAAATGCGGCGTCCGACGATGACAGACGTGGCCCGCGAGGTCGGGGTCACGGCGAAGACCGTCTCGCGGGTGCTCAACGACGACGGCCCCGTCGCCGTCGAGACCCGCGAACGCGTCATGGAAGCCGTCAGGAAACTGGGCTACCAGCCCAACCTGATGGCCCGCAACATGCGCGTCGGCGCGCGGGACGCCGCGATCGGCCTGGTCATCCCCGAAATGGGCAACCCGTTCTTCGGCATGGTCGCGGGCGGCGTCGAGAGCGTCGTACGCGCCCGCGGCCTCACCCTCATCGTCGGCTCCTCCAGCGAGACGCCCGACCTGGAGCAGTCGCTCATCGCGACGTTCCTGGCCCGGCGGGTGAGCGCCCTCATGGTCGTGCCCTCGGCCACCAGCGACCACCGCCACCTGCGCACCGAACGCGTCGCCGGCCTGCCCATCGTCTTCCTCGACCGCCCCGCGGTCGGCCTGACGGCGGACTGCGTTGTGAGCGCCAACAGAGAGGGCGCCAGGGCCGGGGTCGCGCACCTCATCACCCACGGCCACCGCAGAATCGGCTTCATCGGCGACCTCCCCTCCACCCTCTACACCCGCCGCGAACGCTTCCAGGGCTATCGCGACGCCCTCGACCACGCCGGCCTGCTTTTCGACCGCGCCTTAGTGGAAACCGGCCACGACCAGGAGGCCGCCCAGTTCGCCGCCCTGCGCCTGCTGTCCCTCCCCGACCCGCCGACCGCCCTGTTCGCCGGCAACAACCTGGCGTCGATGGGCGCGGTGGTGGCCCTGTCCCGATCGGGGCGGAAGGACGTGGCCCTGGTCGGCTTCGACGACCTGCCCCTGGCCGACTGCCTGGACCCGCCGCTGACCGTGGTGGCCCAGGACCCGGCGGGGATGGGGGTGGTGGCGGCGGAGCTGGTGCTGGCCAGGCTGGACGGCGACAAGTCCAAGGCCCGCAGATCCTTGGTCCCCACCCGCCTGATCGTCCGCGGCTCCGGCGAGTTGCCGGTGCAGAGGTAGAGCTCCCCCCGCATCATGCCCCGCCTCAAGGCCGCCGACCTGGTCAACCTCGCCGATAAGCTACGTCGGCGCCGGTGAGGCAAGTGAGACGTTCTAGCCGGGCAGGCGGTCGAGTGTGCGGGTGAGGGCGGCGCGGCCCTCGCGAAGGGCGCCGGCCAGGTCGGCTCCAGCCGGGCTCTGCCAGATCAGGCGCACGACGGTGGCTCCGCTCCGGACGATCAGTGCGATGTGCGCGACCGAGTCCTTGTACGTCGGGTCACGGGGCAGCTCCGGACGCCGCACGGCATGGCTCTCCATCTCGCCCGTCCAGCCGCCCCGTGCGAAGGGCTCCACTGTGTAGGGGATTCGCACCGGTTCGGCCTCGTCCTCATACTCGCAGGGCCTGATGACGTCCTCGCCCGTAATAACGTTCTTGAACTCGTCCTCCGGCGTCACCAGCAGACGGCGCGCCCTCTCCGCTCGCGCCGCGTCGGGCATGAGGAGCACCTCCTCATGCACGGTGACCCGGCCGGTCAGGACCCTGCTGACCATGGGCACCGCGGCGGGCAGGTTCTTGTGGACCATGTGGTAGGTGCACGTCAGATCGGACCGGTCGTCGCCGCCGGTCCAAGGCGCGACGTCCAGCCCGTACGCCGAGGGCGGCGGCAGGGCCGCGGCCAGCGCGCCCAGGCCCGGCCGCGGAGACGGCACGGGCATGGGGCCGTCCCGGCGGCCTCCGACGGCGGTCAGCGCGGATGCCGACGCCACGACACCCTGTCCCACCCAGTACGGGTCCTCGGTCTCGCCCTGCTCGATGGGCCACCACCACGACGCCTCGGCCAGGAACTGGCCGCGAGCGGCCACGATGTAGGCCTCGGTCGTCACGTCCCCCATGTCCGGGCTCCGCGCCGCAGTGTTCATGAGCTGCGTCCCGTGCCAGCCCTCGCGGTCGAAGGGCAGCGTAACGGTGCTGTCGCCCGCGCACCGCCGCGCCGCACGGCCTGCGAGGTCCGCCAGCTGCTGCGACCGCTCCGGCGGGACGATCCAAAACCTCAAGGTCAGCGGCCTCGGCAACTCGGCCACTCTGAGCTTCGCGCTGTAGGCGGGAACGCCTATCGGCGGCCTCAGATCGCTTTCCTCCTGGCACGCCGGCATCAGGGGTACGGCGGGCGACGTTGCGGCATGCTGCCCGTCGATCAGGTGTGTGTCGTCAACGTGGCGGCGCAGGCGCTCGGCGATGTCCTCGACCGTGGCGGCCGCCGCGTGCGGTGTGTCGAACGGTGGCACGGGCGGCACCTGACAACCGTAGGTGACCAGGAGCAGCACCGCCCCCACGGCCATGGCCAGGGCGAGCGCGCGGCTTCTCACGTGATCCACATGTGGTTCGACGCAGCCGGGCGCGCCATGGTTCGACGCCTTCGACGCAGGGCTCGCCCGTCACGTTGACGCGTACCTGCGGGCCACTTCGTGGAAGGCCTCCTTGGGCTCCCACGCCCATATGTCGTCGGCGGAGACCTTCACCACGCCGAAGCCGGCCATGTCCAGGTCGTGGCGTGGGTCGGGGCGGTGCGGGAAGTCCGGCATGGCGAAGGTGAACACGAAGCAGCCGTGGACGCCGTGCACGGCGTACAGGTCGATGAGCTCGCCGAGGTACGCGGCCTGGGTGTGCTCGTCGCGGACGTGGCCGTCCTTGACGCGGGGTTCATCGGCGAACCATTGGACGATGCGGAAGGAGCCGGGTCCTCGCTGGTCGGCCCCCACGTGGGCGCCGCAGCCGAATTCGGTGATGACGACCGGCTTGTCGGCGCCATCGAGGAGGGTCCGCAGCCCCCTCTCGTAGGCGGCAGGGTCGGTGCCGGAACGGTACAAGTTCACGCCGATGACGTCGAAGCCGGACCAGTCCACCTTCTCCCAGCCGCCCGCGGCGTAGCTGATCGGGCCGTGGAAACTGCGGCGGGCCGTCCTGAGCGCGTCGGCGAGCAGGCGGTTGAGCCTACGCGTGATCCGGCGGTCGAACAGCCGCCGCAGCCGCGGCCGTACCAGCACCTGCAGGCGAATGACGACGCGCGGCCCCGGGATCATCCCGGGGGCAGTGAGCGAGAACTCGCTGCCGACCAGCAACGTGACCCGGCCGGGATGCCGGGCGCGCAGTTCCTCGGCCGCGGCCGCCGTCGCCGCCAGGTGCGCCAGCTGCGCCGAGCGCGGCCGGTCGGCAAAATATGGCCGGATGTAGACGTCGAGACCCGCCTCCAGCGCATGCTGCGCGGCCGCGATATGCGGCCCGGTCTCGGTGCCGATGAGCATCACCGCCGTGCAGTGCAGCTCCTCGGCGATGACGCGCAGGTCGCGGCGCACAACGTCGGTCGGCGCGTCCTCGATCGCGTACGAGATCCCCTTGATTTCCCATGCCACGATCCCCGGCTCCCCATCGGTCATCTCGGCTGGCCGCCCACCCGGCACGACGGCCGGTCAACACCGTTGTCCGGCCAGATGCTAGACAGACCGAAAGTGACGCGCATCCGTCTTCCGGTCACACCGCATCGACCAAAGTCGTGGCCGCCGCCGACTGCGGCCAATCCAGATGAGCCGCTTCTTACGATCGCCGCCATCAAAGCACGCGTGGTCGCGGGCCGGGTCGATCGCGGGGCGCGCCCCGCCCGGAATCGCGGGCGGGGCCTCGGCTCGCCCTACGGGTTCCACCTGATGTTGGGGTTGATGCCGCCGGTCCAGTTGAAGGTGGCCATGTTGTCCCACTGGTTGCCGGTGCCGTTCATGTTGGCCGGGTCCCACCCGTTACCGGAGATGGCGTACCAGGTCGGCTCCCAGTAGAAGACCCCGATCGCTCCGGCGTTGCGCGCGGTGTTCTGGACGGCGGTGAAGTTGCTCGCCTGGCCCTGCCACGTCGCCGGGTAGCCCGAGCACGGCGCCGAGCCGTTCACCACGTTCGCCTCGCTGTCGGCGTTGGCCGCGGTGAACGGGTAGGCGGTCTCGGCCACGATGACAGGCTTGCCGTAGCGGGTGCGCACGTCGTTGAGGACCGTGGACAGGGTGGACAGCGAGCCGTGCCACATGCAGTAGTACGACAGGGCGGTGATGTCCCAGGGCACGCCCTTGGCACGGATTCCGTCGTAGAACCAGCGCGCGTTGGCGAGGCTGTTGGCGTTGGCCGTGTGGATGATCACCTGGGTGCCGCTGTTGCAGGCCTTGGTCGCGTTGTAGCCGGCCTTCAGCAGCAGGCTCAGGTTGGTGAAGTCGTTGTTGACGACCCTGCCGTCGTTCCAGAGCATGCCGACGTTGATCTCGTTGCCGATCTGCACGCTGTCCGGCGTGGTGCCCTGCGCCTTCAGGCTGGTGCAGACGTCGTAGGCGTAGTTGTAGACGTCCGTCTGGAGCTGGCTGATGCCGTGGCCGGCCCAGGCCGCCGGTTTGTACTGCTTGCCGGGGTCCGCCCAGGTGTCCGAGTAGTGGAAGTCGATCATCAGGCCGAGACCTCTGGCCTTGATCGCTCTGGCGTACGCCAGGACCTTCGCCTTGTTGTTGTATCCGCTCGCCGGGTTGTTCCAGATGCGCAGCCGCACGTAGTTGACGCCGACCCCGGTGAGGATGTCCAGCGGGTCGGCGGCCGTGCCGGCGGCGTTGTAGTACCTGGCGCCGAGGTCCAGGCTGCGCTGGACCGAGGAGATGTCGGCGCCGCGCATGGTCAGCGTGGCGGCGGAGGCGGGTGGGGGACTCGCCGGTATGAGCGCGAGCAGCATCACCAGCGTCAGCAGGAGCGTGACCCTGGTTCTCCTCCATAAGCGGTGGTAGACGGCCATTCCGATCTCCTTGACCAAGAAATGGGTGGGGGTGGTCTTGATCCGCTGCTTCTGTGAACGCTCACGGACGGATGTGATGAAGGCAGGCCAGAAAAACGCCCTTATGGGGGCAAAGTCGACGTTCTCGGACTGTGAACGTTCACAGATTTTCTTGAGCATGAGGATAAAGAAGAATCCGGCACGGGGGAAGAGAGAGTTTCGACCTTGTTTCGAGGCGGTGGCTGCCGGGTTTCCCGGCACGCGCTACGGCGCAGACGCGCCGCTTCGTGTCAGACTGCGGTTATGACCCACACCCATGACGAAGGCCCGGCGTGTGAGGTGGCCCACAGTGATGCTCCCGCGGAGGAGACCGGGCGGACGCTGGTCGCCGTCTTCGCCTCTCCGGTGGCCGACTGTCTGCTGAGGTTCGGTGCCGAGCTCGGCTACCGCACGGTCCTTCTCGAGCCCGATCCCGGGCGCCGCCTCGGCGGGTTCACGGCGGAGACCGAGATCGGCGACTACGTCGACGCCACGGCCGACGTGGTGCTCACCGACCATCACCGCGAGGAGATCGGCCCCGTTCTTCGCGACCTGCTCAAGTCGCCCGCCCGGTGGATCGGCATCATGGGCAGTCCCCGCCACACCGGGCCACACGTGCAGGCACTGACCGACCTGGGTGTGCCGCCGGAGGACATCGCCCGGGTGCACCGGCCCATCGGGCTCAACATCGGCTCACGTACTCCTCCCGAGATCGCCCTCGCCACCCTGGCCGGGTTGATCGCCGACCGCAACGGCCGCCCCGGCGGCTTCGCCTTCTGAGGTGTCGTACGCACCGGCGGCGACGTCGGTCCGTGCCGCCGGCCAATCCGGTGCGCGGAGTTCCCTCAGAACGCGTTGCAGGTGTTGATGTCAGCGTTGCGCGATGCCCCTTGCGGGACAGCGACCGTCGCTGGAACGGATGTCCGGTAAGGGCAGGTCGTCTCGACGTCTCCGATGAGGGCGCCACCTGGGCGCCACGCCGAAAGGAGCGTCGATGTCACACATGCCACAGCAGACCGCGTCCCCGGGAACACGGGACTCCCTGACTGCTCGTCTGCTGGCCTGCGGCCTGGTTGTCGGCCCGTTGTTCGTAGTGATGGTGTTGGTGCAGGCGGTCACTCGCGAAGGGTTCGACCTGACCTACCACCCGATCAGTCTGCTGAGTCTGGGGGAGCTGGGGTGGATGCAGATCGCCGACTTCGTCGTGGCCGGCCTGCTGTGCGTGGCCTTCGCCGTCGGAGTGCGGCGGATGCTGGGACGGGGGCGGGGAGGCACGTGGGGGCCGCGGCTGATCGGGCTCACCGGCATCGGGATGATCACGGCGGGGGTCTTCACCAGCGATCCGGGCGCCGGGTTCCCGCCCGGCGCCCCGGCGGGGGCGCCGGCGTCGATGAGCTGGCACGGCATTCTGCACGAGGTCGCGTTCGCCGTGGTCTCGTTGTCGTGGCTCGCGGCCTGTTTCGTGTTCCTGCGCCGGTTCGCCGCGCTGAAGCGCCGGGCGTGGGTCGCGGCCTGCGTCCTGGCCCCGGTCGCGGTCGTCGTGCTGGTCGCGTGGCCTGACCTGGACGGGTTGAGCGTGCGGCTGGTGGTCGCGTCGGCGATGCAGTTCGGGTTTCTGTTCGCCTTGGCGGCGGACCTGCTGCGCGGCCGTCAGGAAGCCGGGAGCAGGGGTGCGTAGTCGCTGGGCAGGTGATCCGTCACGTCGAGGAACTCCTCGTGGGGGATGGACTCGCGCAACGTGGTGAAGACGGCCAGGGCGTGTTCGCGGGCGGTCCCCGGGGGGACGTGCTCGCGCTCGGCGATCCGGCGTATGAACTCCTCCACCGGCATGCGGGTCGCCTTCACGGTCACGCCGCGTTTCAGCGGCGCGTGCAGCTGGACGGGCAGGCGGCTGATCAGGTCTTCGACCTCGCCGGGGGTGATGCGTTCCGCGAGGGTCTCCAGCACCGCCTCGGTGGCGCGGTGCGCGCCGGCGCGGTCGAGGGCGGCGCGTCCGGCCACCGCGTCCAGGAACCGCCCGGCGGGGACGATCTCGATGTGCCGCCGCCTGGCCTCCTCGAGCAGGGGTGCGAAGTCGTGGGGGAGGTCGGCCGCCAGGTAGGCGATCTCGTCGGGGCTCACGGTCTGCCCCAGAGCCCAGAAGACGGCGCGGGCGTGCCGGTCGGCTGTTTCGAGGTCCACGCCTTCGCGCTCCGCTACGCGGTGGAGGAACTCGTCGGCGTCGAAGGGTTCGGGGCTGCTTTCGGAATACAGCAGCCGCATCATTTCCGGCGGGACCTCGCCCATCAGATCGTGGCTCTGTTCCGTCGACAGCCGCTCGGACAGGGTCTGGAGCGTGGCTTCCACGGCGCGGCCGGCGGACTCGGCGCCTTGCCCGATCCGCTGGCCCACGGTCTTGACGAACTGCTCGTAGTCCATGTCCACCCCCGTACCGGTCAGCTACCCCGGAAGGGGCGCGGGCGTACCACCCGCGCCCCTGATGGTTCGGCGGGCTTACCGTTTGACTGTGAAGTGGCCGGTGAGCGGCCCCAGGCCGACGGTGTACGTACCGGGCTCGGCGCGCCGCACGTCGAAGGAGACCCAGGTGCCGCGGCCGGCCCGCACGGGGATGCCGCGTCGCTGGTCCACCTCGCCGTCGACGCGCAGCACGGCCGCGTACTCTCCGTCCTGTTCGCCCACGTTCTTCACCCACGCCTGGACCCGCACCCGGCCGGAGCGCGAGACCTCCGGCGTCACGTCCAGGTCGCTCACGGCGAACAGCGCCTCGGGGCCGGCGACGCGGTCGTGCAGGAACACGTCGCTGCGCCGGTTGGTGTCGCCTTCGACGAGGTTGGCCGAGGTGCTCTCGTACACCACGTACCTGCCGTCGTCGCGCTCCTTCGTTCAGGTGCCGCGGGGGACTGCTGCTGATGAACGCTGACATTCCCGGTCATTTCCTGACAAGATCAGTGGGTGACGACTTTCTGTCATGTGACGTAAACCCGACACGAAGGGGAGGGGCCGTGCTGGAGGCGATCGGTCTCGGACCCCAGGACGAGGAGGTGTACGACGCGCTCGTCCGCCGCACCCAGGCCACGGTGACGGAGATCGTCCACGACTGCCATCTCCCCGCGTCGGCCGCCAGGCGCATCCTGCAGTCGCTGGTCGAGCTCGGCCTGGCCACCCGCTCGACCGGGCGGCCGGTGCGCTACGTCGCCGTCTCGCCCGACAGCAGCCTGGAGGCCATCCTGCGCGAGCGTGAACGCCAGCTGGACGGCGTCCGCACGCACATCAGGGCGCTCATGGACGTCTACCGCGCCAGCACGCGTTTCGCCCACCCCGGCGAGCTGATCGAGGTGGTCTCGGGGCGCGACGAGGTCAACCACCGGTGGGTGCAACTGCAGCAGGACACACGAGTCCAGATGCGCGGGTTCGACCGGCCGCCGTACGCCGACCCGCAGGAGCACACCGAGTCCAACCCGATCGAGCTCCAACTGCTCAAACGGGGCGTCAAGTATCGCGTGATCTACGACACCAGCGTGCTGGAGCTGCCCGGCTGGCTGGAGGACGTCACGGCCGGGATGAGGCACGGTGAGCAGGCCAGGATCGCCGCGGACCTGCCGATGAAGCTGGCCATCTCCGACGACCGGCTGGCGATCATCCCGTTGCTGCGGTCGGGGGACAGCGTGGTGGCGGCCTCGTACGTGATCCACGCGTCGCCGCTGCTCGACGCGCTGTGCGCGCTCTTCGAGGCGGTGTGGGAGCGCAGCGTGCCGCTCCGGCTCACCGGGTCGGGCGTGGAGACGTCACCGGAGGGCTCCGCCGGCGAGCTGTCGCGGGACGAGGAGCGGCTGCTCACACTGCTGGCGTCGGGCGCCACCGACAAGGCCGCGGGACGGGCGCTGGGGTGGAGCGAGCGAACGGTGCAGCGGCACATCACCAAGCTGATGCGCCGGCTCGGGGCGCGGACCCGCTTCCAGATCGCCATGGAGGCCACACGCCGCGGCTGGATCTAGGCCTTGCCTGCCCTTGGGCGAGCGGGGCGGCAGGACGCGTGGCCGTCCCGCGGGTCACCGCGTCGTGCGACCGGACGTGTGGCCGTCCCCTGGGTCACCGCGGCGTGCGGCCGCCTGGCTCCGATGGCACTCACCGGCATGATCACGGTTGGCCGGGGGCGGCGTACGCCTTCAGGGTGATCGCGCTGGCCGTCCGCCTGGCGCCGCGGACCATGAGCCCCTTCCACGGGATGTAGGGCATCAGGCGGTAGTTCTGCTTGACGAACCAGGCCATGAGCCTGCTCGAGGGCACCATCCACCCGGCCACCCCCTGACCCATCTTCTGGCAGCCGGCGACGTAGTCGCGCATCGCCTCCTGGTAGCGGGCGAAGCCGGCGCGGTGGTCCGCGCCGGCCGCGGCCAGTTCCCCCGCCAGGACGTACGCGCCGACCACGGCCAGCCCGGTGCCCATGCCCGAGAGTGGCGAGGGCGAGTAGGCGGCGTCGCCCAGGAGGGCGACGCGGCCGCGCGACCAGGTGTCCAGGTGGACCTGGCTGATCGAGTCGAAGTAGAAGTCGGGGGCGTCCCACATGGCGTCGAGCAGCCCGGGAGTCTCCCAGCCCACAGCGTCGAACGTCTCGGCGAGGATCTTCTTCTGCTGTTCCACGTCGTGACGGTCGTAGGTGAGCGGTGGCGAGCCGAAGTAGAACATGGCCTTCGCCTCGGTGTTGCGCCGGGCGCTGTAGACGCCCACGACCTTGCCCGGCACGCCGTAGGTCCGTCCGGTGTGGTCCAGCCCCAGATAGTTGTCGATGGTGTAGATCGCGCAGTACAGGCCGAGGTGCTCGACGTGGTCCCGCTCGGGGCCGAAGGCCAGCGCGCGTACGGTGGAGTGCAGCCCGTCGGCGCCCACGACCAGGTCGAATCTGCGGGACGCGGCCCGCTCGAAGGTGACCTCCACGCCGTCGGCGTCCTCGGTCATGGCGGCGATGGAGTCGTCGAAGAGGTATTCGGTGTGGTCCTTGGTGGTGTCGTACAGGATGCGCGCCAGGTCGCCACGCAGGATCTCGATGTCGCCGCTGAACAGGCCGGAGGGAATGGTGGCCACCTTCTTGCCGGCGGCGTTGACCTGCGCCATGTCGCCCATGTTGGTCCGTTCGCGTTCGACGTCGGCCAGGATGCCCATGCGCCGGAGCACGGCGAGGTGCACGTCACCGCGGAAGTCGACCGCGTAGCCGCCGTCGCGCAGGGCGGGGGCCCGCTCGACCACCGTGGGGGTGAACCCGTGCCTGCGCAGCCAGTAGGCCAGCGCCGGGCCGGCGATGCTGGCCCCTGAGATCAGAATGTTCGCGTTCGCTGGTGTGGTTGCCATGCGGCCAGCGTGTCCAACGGCGCTCACCGATCGCTCACCGCCGGCTCGCGGCTCTGCCCTCGGCCAGGGTGCGAATGGCCGGTTCGGGTACGCCGGCCAGGCGCAGAGCGTCCGCCAGGGAAAGCTGTGCTCCCGTCCGGTAGGCGGCCTCGTACGGGGCGTCGCCCAGGGCGATCCGCGCCATGGCGGCGACCTTCGCGGTGTCGGGATCGGAACCGGCGGGGATTCCTCGCAGTACCGTGGCGGCACCGAGCAACCGGGCCGCCGAGGTCGCGTCGCCTGAGGTGAGGACCGTTCCCGCGAGGGCCTCGACCGCGCGGGCGCCTTCGGGGACCGGCCCGGCCAGGGCCGCCACGGCGGCGCGAACGTACCAGATCCGGGCCTCGCCGGGCGCGCCGGACGCCTCGGCGACCTTGCCGAGGCCGAGAAGGGTGTTGAAGCGGCTTCTGGCGCTCTTGAGCCAGTGGGTCTGGAACCGCTCCAGGGCCTGTTCGTACAGCCGGCGCGCGCCGGCCAGATCGCCGTCCAATCGGGCGATGTCGCCGAGCCCGCTCAACGCGGCGGCGAGATAGGTAGGGCTGCCCGCGCGGCGCGCGATCCCGGCGGCCCGCTCGTAGTCCGAGCGCGCCGCGTCAAGGCCCCCCGCCGACCTGGTCCGGGCACGGTGGACCCGGTAGTCGCCCCGGTTGCACAGCAGGTCGGCCACGTCCTCCTGGGCATCGAGGCGCTCGGCGAGGGCGAGTGCCTCATCGGTCAGGATGATCGCGGTGTCGGGGTCGTCCCGCAGGTACGCCAGGGCGGCCAGCGAATCCAGCGCGAGCGCCGTCCCCCACCGGTCGCCGAGCACCCGGAAGGTCTCGGCGGCCGTGCCGAACGCCTCCGCGGCCGCCGCGAAACCGCCCAACATAAGCGTCGGATAACCCCCCACCACGTGACTGATCGCCGCCTGCCACGGATCCGAGGTCATGCGTCCCCGGGTGATCACCGACATGGTGACCCGCGGCTCTCCCATGGCGCTGGCGATGACGGGCCAGAGGAACGGGATGGCCGGATGGCCCAGCGGCCGGTCCTCGCGGGCGACGATCGACTCGGCCGCTGGAAGGCAGCGTTCCCACACCCGCAGGGCGCCCCCGGCGGCCGCGATCAGCGCGCAGAGCACGTAGTCGGTCTCCAGCCCCGCCGGCGGGGTGCTGCCGGCCGCCTCCAGCAGCGTGGTCGCCCACGGCGTGACGGTGGTGCGGGTGCCGCGCAGCCAGGCGTACCAGGCCATGGACGCCAGCAGCCCGAGCCCCAGCCGGGTCTCCCCTGCCTCGGCCGCCCAGCGCAGTGCCGCGTGCAGGTTCGCGTCCTCCGCGGTGAGCACGGCCAGCCAGCGGAGCTGCTCGGGGCCCCGCAGCCGTGGCTCGGCGGTCCTGGCCAGCCGCAGGAAGTGGTCCGCGTGCGCGCGCCGTATGGCGTCGGCCTCCCCCGCCTCCTCCAGCCGCTCGGCGCAGTAGTCGCGGATCGTCTCCAGCATGCGGTAGCGGCCGCCGGTGACTTCCACGAAGGACTTGCCGGCCAGGGAGTCCAGCACGTCCTCGGCGTCGGGGACCGCGCAGATCCGCCGTGCCGCCTCGGCGGTGGCGCCGCCGCCGAAGACCGTCAGGCGCCTGGCCGTCACCCGCTCGGTCTCCGACAGCAGGTCCCAGCTCCACGCCACGACGGCGCGCAACGTCTGGTGCCTCAGCTCGGCCGTACGGCTGCCTCGCGAGAGCAGCCTGAACCGGTCGTCCAGCCCGGCCGCGAGCTCCTCGACCTCGTGCGTACGCAGCCGGGCCGCGGCCAGCTCGATCGCCAGCGGCAGGCCGTCCAGGCCGTGGCAGATCCGCGCCACGGTCGCGGCGTTGGCGTCGTCCACGGCGAAATCCGGTCGTACTGCGGCGGCCCTGTCGGCGAACAGTCGCGCAGCCGGGACGGCCGAGAGCGACCGGACCGGCCACAGGCTCTCACCGGTGATGCCCAGCGGCTCCCGGCTGGTCGCCAGAACCCGCAGTGTGGGGCAGCGTTTCAGGAGCCGCTCGGCCAGTGCCGCCACCGCGTCCACCAGATGCTCGCAGTTGTCCAGAAGAAGCAGCACCGCGCGCTGGTCCAGGGCGGCCATGAGCCGTGACTCCGGCGTCATCCCGCCCTGCCCGATGTGGAAGCCGCTGTCCCGAAGGCCGAGCGCGCCCAGCACGGCCGCGGGCACCTCCGTCCCGTCGCGCACTGATGCCAGCTCCACGAGACACACCTCGGGCTCCGTGCTCGCGACTTCGACGGCCAGGCGGGTCTTGCCGACGCCGCCGGCACCCACCAGGGTGACCAGGCGGTTCCTCGCCAGCAGGTCGGCGACCGCGGCCTGGTCGTCCGCGCGGCCCACGAACGTGGTGAGCTGGGCGGGGAGCCCGCGTGTGACCGGCTCGCCGCGCAGCAGGGAACGGTGGATCGCAGCGAGCTCCGGCCCGGGGTCCGCGCCGAGTTCGTCGGCCAGCAGCCGGCGGATCTCCTCGAACTCCACCAGCGCCTCCGCCTGCCTGCCGTCGGCGCGCAGCGCCCGCATGAGCAGGCCCCGCAGCCGCTCCCGCAGCGGATGCGACGCGGTCAACTCCCGCACCTTCGGTACGACAGCCCGATGCTCGCCCAACCCCAGCTCCGCCTCGATGCGGTCCTCCAGGGCGTCTAGCCTGCGCTCCTCGAGCCGGGCCGCCTCGGCCCGCGCGGACCCGGCGTCGACGGCATCGGCGAGCGCCGGACCGCGCCACAAGGCGAGCGCCTCCCGCAGCAGCTCCTCCGCACGGGCCTGATCACCGCGCACCAGGGACCGGCGCCCCTCGTTCGACAGCCGCTCGAAACGGTACGCGTCCACGTCATCGGGATCCGCCGCCAGCCGGTAGCCGCCGGGAACGAACTCGATCGCGGCACCAGGGCTCAGCGCCCGGCGGAGCCGCGAAACCTGTGACTGCAGGGCGTGGGCCGACCCATCGGAGACCCGTTCGCCGTACAGATCGTCGATCAGCCGTTCGGCCGCCACCACTTCGCCGGCGCGCAGCGCCAGCAGCGCCAGCAGCGCACGCCGGGCCGGGCCACCGAGCTCCACCTCGCTCCCGTCGTCACGCCATGCCCGCGTGGCACCCAGGATCCCGAACCGCATACGCGTCATCATCTCGCGCCGTCCGGCCTGTGTTCGACGTGATTCTGCATGGCCGGAGGCTCGGGTTTCAGGGTCTGAGCGGGGGAGACGCCTCTGCCACTCCGTCGTTCGTCGCCTGCCACCGCGTCGCCTGCCGCCGGGTGGGCGACCGCTGCGTCGACTGTCAACGGCCCCGACCGCGGCCGTGACCGCCACCAGGCCCAGGGGGCAGGGCGCCGGTGAGCGCGGTGGCGTCGAGCTCGGTGACCGTCTGGAGCGAGATCACGTTGACCTTGCCGTCGTCCATGGTGATCGTGGCGACGGAGTCCTTGAGCTGGTGGCTGACGACGGTCCCATGGCAATCTCCAGAACAATGTTTGGGACGCCTTGCGGCCTAGCCGTCGCGCAGGCCCTCGAACAGGTCCTCGTCGTGGTCGGGGACACTCACCTTGCACAGCACCCGCTCAAACGCCTCGTGCGAGAACGCCTGCTCCTGGGCCTCCTGCGGCATGCGGAACAGGAAGATGTTTTCCCCCTGGCTTTCGTGGGCCCTGATCGCCTTGAGCTTGCGTTCGACGTAGGGCGTGACGTCGACGACGCTCGTGACGCGCTCGTCCGGCGTGCCGAAGTCGTCGGACGGCTCGAAGCCGAGGTCGATCCCGTGCTCGCGCATCATCTCGAACATGCGCTTGATGGCGGCCCGGGGGATGGCCGTGTAGTAGAACTTGTCGGGGATGCCGGTCGACTCCACCGCGGCGGCCGTGATGCGGTGGGCCTGGACGTGGTCCGGGTGGCCATATCCGCCGCCGCCCGTCTCGTCGTAGGTCACCACCACCTGGGGGCGGTAGTGCTCCATCAGCGCGGCGAGCCTGCCCGCGGCCTCTTGGACGGGCACGTTGGCGAACGCGTCGGGGTGGCTGTTGGCCGTCCAGCCTTCCATGCCCGAGTCGCGGTAGCCGAGCAGCTCCAGGTGGTCGATGCCCAGGTGAGCGACCGACTCGCGCAGCTCGGCGAGCCGGCGCGCGGCCACCGCCGCGTCATCGTGCCCCGCCTCGCCCGGTTTGATGCCGTCCTGGTCATCGCCCTGCTCGCCGTTGGTGCAGGTGACCAGGACCGTGCGGATGCCCTCTTCGGTGTAGCGGGCCAGGATGCCGCCGGTGCTGAGGCACTCGTCGTCGGGGTGGGCGTGCACGACCATGAGGGTGAGTTGCCGATCCATGTGCCGAAACACTACCGGTCACCCCCGACAATCCTGGGCCCGCCCAACCCTGAACCGCCCCACCCGCTCCGGTGTGGGGGTGCGGTCAGGACAGGGCGGTGCAGGTCAGGGGCGTGGTCGCGGAGGCGGCATGGCCTCGGCGTCTTCCAGGAGGTCGGTGACGGTGGCGGCGCGCAGCATGTGCGGGTGCAGGTCGCGGGCCCGCTGCTCCGGGACCCCGCCGGCCAGTGCCGCGTCGGCGAGCGCGCCCCTGAGCCAGTCGAGGTCCACAGGACGGCCATCCGATCGCCTGATCAGCGGCTCGCCGGCGGGGCGGCTGGCGCACAACACGCGCAGCAGGGGGCGGGCCAGCGGCGAGACGGGGAAGGCGACGACGTCGTCCCGGCCATGATGCACGGTGATCACCGCGGGCCGGCTGCCGGCGCCGTCGTCCACGCTGTGGACGTCCTGCCGGGTCAGGCCGGCCAGCGCGTCCACGGTGGCGCCGGTGAGCTCCAGCAGCGCGACCGCGGCGGCCTCGGCCGTGCGGCCGTCGGCGGCCAGGCGCGCGACGCCTTGGCGCAGCTGCCGGCGTTCTTCCCTGGTGAGCGTACGCGTGCCGGCGAGCCGGCGGTTCGTGGTCACCCGCCGGCCGGGGACCTGGTTGTGCCGTACCACGCCGCACTGCCAGGCGAAGGTGTAGAAGGACAGCAGGACGGAACGTTTCCTGGCCACCGTCCTGCTCGCCAGCGGCCTCCGGGACGGCGTGCGGGTGAGCGCGCCGGTCCGGGCCATCTCGCAGTAGGCGTCCAGATGGGCTCCGGTGACGGCGAGGAGTTCGAGCGCCGGCTCCTCCTCGCGCAGCCAGCGCAGGAACGACGCCAGCACCTGCAGACCGACCTGCCGCGTGGCCGCGGAGGGCTTGACGTGCAGCCAGGCGGCCACCGTGCGCCAGGCCAGCGGGTCCAGCGCGTCGACCAGGTCGACGTCGCCACCGGCCGCCTCGCCTCCGTCCCGGGGCCGCCGGCGAGGTCGCAGACCGGGCAGCTGCCCGACGCTGGTCACACCGGATGGAGGCGGTGGAACCCGCCCGGCCCCCGTCATATCGGACGTGGGCGGTGGGATCTGCCCCGCCTCTGTCCCGTCGGACGTGGGCGGTGGGATCTGCCCCGCCTCCGTCGCGCCGGACGCGGGCGGCACCTTCCCCGCCACCGGCACATCCGGAACAGAGGGCTGACCAAGAGGCGGTGGGAGCTGACCGGCGCTGGTCACGCCGGGAGGAAGCGCCGTGGTGGGGGTCGGTTCCGTGCGGTCTCCTCGATGCATGGTCAGCATGCGACCGGGCCGGCGCCCGCGCGCGTGAACCCGGCCATGGCGCGCGAACATGCCGCACGATCTGGCGTGGTGTCGAAGGGCGGGACGCTGATACGGATGGGCATCCGCGAACGCGGCACGAGGATCAGGGGGGCGGCCGTCGCGAGAGCATGGCGATCACGACGGCCTGAGCCTGGCAGCAGACCGATCATGATCTCGATCTTCTCACGGAACGCGACGTGCCACATGCGCCGCGGCGACATCCACGCCTCAGACGGCGCGCACAAGCTCCCCGGCCCGCAGCCGGGCGGCCGCCGCGGCGGCCCGGTCGCCCAGGACGTCGGCGAGCGCCGCCTGCTTGAGCCAGTTGTACGGACTGCACGGCCGCACGTTGATTCGCTCGCTCACCAGCACCCGCGCCACCTCCCGCGCCCCGGCCCTCAGCGCCGCCTCCAGCAACGTCTTCTGCACGGCGTCGCGCTGCGCGTGGCTGCCGCCGAACTCGTTGATCCGATGCCGGATCGGATACAGCAGATCCACCACTGACGCGTAATCGCCCCGCCCGAACGCCACGATCGCCCGGCACACCGGCAGCCCCACCCGTAGCGTCATGTCCTGGTTGGTCACCCCGGGCAGCGGCGCCAGCACGTAGGCCTCCCGCGAGGCGATCAGCTTCTCCGCGTCCCCCACCCGCCCGGCGCCCACGTACGACATGACCGCGTGCATGTCGTTGAAGGCGTAGAACGGCTCAGCCACCCGCACGGGCCACGCGTCGGCCAGCGCCCGCCAGCGCTCGTGCTGGACCCATCCCTCCAGATGGAGTCGCCACAGCAGGGCGGCCGCGTCGAGCAGCTCCATGCACGACTGCCCGTCGGCCATCACCGAGTCATAGATCGCCAGCGCCCGCGGCACGTCGCCGGCCTCCAGCGCGTACAGGCAGTAGTGCCACCACGTGTGGATGTTGAAGAACGTCCCGCTCGACCAGTCCGGCAGCCGCGCGTCCAGGTAGCGCAGCCCGTCGCCGAACCTGCCCTGCATCTCGTAGGTGTGCACCACCGCGTGGATGCCCCACACGTCGCGCGCATTGAGCTCGACCGCCCGCAGCCCGACCTCCTCGGAGCGGTCGTAGTGCCCGGCCTCCTCGAGGCCGAAGGCGTACATGCCCAGCAGATGCCCGAAATGCGGGTCATCCTCGCACCACGCGCTGAGTGCCCCGCCGATCCGGTCGCGGAGCGAGCGGGCGTCACCGGTGAAGAAGTCGATCTGGTGCCCGGCGGCCAGGGCCAGCGCGTCGCGTGGATGCGCCAGCGCGATCTCGCCCAGCAGCCTCCCGCAGGTCAGGAAGTCGCCGTCGAGCAGCGCCCGCACGGCCGTCAGGTGCGCGCGCTCGCGCGGCAGCAGCGACGACTCGTCGATCCTGCGGCGGAACGCCCCGAACCGCACCCGCGCCGTGCGCGCGTCCTCCACCTCGGTGGTCAGCAGCCCGAGGTATGCCGCCAGGACGTTGCCCATCGGGAAGTCCGGCGACTCGGCCAGCGCCGCGTTGGCCTCGGCGTCGACCTCCACCCGGAAGTGCAGCAACTCGTCGATCGCCCGATCGTAGTGCCGGATCGCGGCGGCGCTCGCCCCGGTCATCGCCAGGCCGTGCTGATCGTTGGTCACCGATCCACTCTAAGGTCCTGCTCCCTCGGGGTGCCAAGCACCTTGCAGCAGTCCGTTCGCCAGCAGCGCGAACGCGTGTTCCGCGTCGGCCACCGCACCCGCGTAGCTGGTCCCGCTCGGCGGCGACCGATACCGGTTCACCTTCGGGCGCGCGGACCGGACGGACACCGCCACCGACAACCCCATCACCCCCGAGGAGATCACTGCCGCGCTCCAGGCCCTGTACGGCCACGAGACCACCCTCGGCGCCGTGGACAACTCCTCGCGGTTCAGCGACGCCACTCGGCAACTGGAGCACTACCGCGTGGGCCGCGTCCTGTTCGCGGGCGACGCCGCACACATCCACCCGCCGCTGGGCGGCCAGGGCCTCAACCTCGGCATACAGGACGCGTTCAACCTCGGGTGGAAACTGGCCGCAACCGTCCAGGACCGGGCGCCGAGCGGCCTCCTCGACAGTTACCACGCCGAACGGCATCCGGTCGGAGCCCAGGTCCTGCATCACACGTCGGCGCAGCGCGTCCTGGCGGCTCCGAACCCGAGCGAGGACCTGGCCGCCCTGCGTGACATCTTCATCGACCTGCTGCGGCTGCCCGACACCAACCGCCATCTCGCAGGACTGATGTCCGGCCTCTCGCTGCGCTACGAGCTGTCCGGAGACCATCCGCTCATCGGACAGCGCCTGCCGGACGCCGACCTGGTCACCGAAGCCGGCCCCACCCGGCTGCCGGCGCTGTTCGGCTCGGGGCACGCCGTCCTGCTGGATCTGGCCGGAACCGTCCCGGCCGACCTCCGGCTCCCGCCACGAGTCGACCTCGTCCGTGCCACGTGCGCCGACGATCTGGGCGCCGCGGTCCTGCTCATCCGTCCCGACGGCTACGTCTGCTGGGCGGCGGACGACTCCGCCGCCTGCGGCGATGCCCTGCTTGCCGCGATCGCCGGCAACCTTGCCAGGGTGCGCTGAGCCCGGAGGTCGATCGTCAGCACCGGCCCACTTCAAGGAAGTAACCCCTCCCGGCCCGGTCGCCGCGCTGGCCGCGACCATGGCCGGCCAGGCGGCGATCACATTCGGCCCGGACAGGAGGGCGGCATCGGCGCGGCGCCGACGCCGCACCGGCTAGAGCGACCGCTTGGTCACGACGGCCCGGCCCATGCCGGGGTCGTCGCAGAACGCGCCGTCGATGCCCAGCTCGAGAAGCCTGGACAGCCAGCCCATCACGTTGCCGGTCGCCCGCGCGTACACGGGACTGGCCGGGTTCCCCATCCGGTAGTCGGCCGGGAGCTGGGAGTTCTCGTTGCGCACGGTCCAGACGTGCACGTCGAGCCTCTTGCGGTGGGCGTCGGCCACGATCGTCGTGGGCGGCAGCGTCTTGCCCGTGGCGTCCAGCGGCACCACACGCCGGGTGTCCACGCCGATGCCGTCGGCGTACTGGGCCACCTCACGCAGGCCTTCCGGCTTGACCATGTCGTCGTAGGTGCGCGGGTCGTTCGCGGCGACCCAGTCGTAAGGCCTGCCGGTGGCCGAGATGAGCTGGATCAGCGGCAACTTGGTCTTGGAACGCAGGTCGCGCAGGTTCGCCGTCTCGAAGGACTGGATGTAGGCCTTGCGCACGCTGTGGCGGTTCAGCACCTCCAGCAGCGGCTCCTCCAGCGACAGGCCCAGGGTGTCGAAGTAAGTCGGGTGCTTGGTCTCCGGATAGACGCCGACGCCGTGCTTGAGCGCGAGCAGCACGACCTCCTCGAACGTCGGGATCTCCGCCAGCCCGTCGAAGGCCGTGTTGTCGGGCCGCAGGTCGGGAATGCGTTCCTTGGCCCGCAGCGTCTTCAGCTCCGCCAGCGTGAAGTCCTCGGTGAACCAGCCGGTGATCTGCGCGTTGTCGATGGTCTTGGTGGTGCGCCGGCTCGCGAACTCGGGCCGCGTGGCCACGTCGGTCGTGCCCGAGATCTCGTTCTCGTGCCGGGCCACCAGCACGTGGTCCTTGGTGGAGACGAGGTCGGGCTCGATGTAGTCGGCGCCCATGGCGATGGCCGCCTCGTAGGCCAGGAGGGTGTGCTCGGGCCGGTGCGCGCTGGCGCCCCTGTGCCCGATCACGATGGGGGCCTGGCCGCGACGCTCCGCCGTGGCGGGTGGTGTCTGGATCAGCACAACGGCGACCGTACCGCCGGCCAGGACCCCGGCCAGCATGCTCGCGATTAACCTGCGCATCGTCATGGGCGGCACCGTAGACGCTTCAGGTGGACCGCGAGTAACACCTGAGCACACGGGGAAAGACTTGACGCTGTGATCGAACTCAATGGCCGGGTGGCCGTGTTGACCGGAGCGTCAGGCGGCATCGGGCAGGCACTGGGGCGGCGGCTGGTCGCCGCCGGGGTCAGGACGGCCTTCACGTACGGCACCCGCGCCGCCCCGGCCGAGCAACTGGTGGCCGAGGCGCGGGCGGCCGGCGTGGACGCGGTGGCGCTGCCGGGGGACCTGGCCGACCCGCAGGCGCCCGCCCTGCTGCTCGCGGCCGCCGCCGAGGCGCTGGGCCCGGTGGACCTGCTGATCGCCAACGCCGGGTACGCGATCCAGCAGAACTACACCGAGGTGGACGCCGCGACGTGGGACCGGACGATGGCGGTGAACCTGCGGGCGCCGTTCCTGCTCGCGCAGGGGGCGCTGCCGGGGATGGCCGAGCGCGGGTTCGGGCGGGTGTTGTTCATGTCGTCGGTGGCGGGCTTCACCGGCGGCATCGTCGGACCGCACTACGCGGCCTCCAAGGCGGGGCTGCACGGCCTGGTGCATTTCCTGGCCGCGCGGGTGGCCGCCCGCGGCGTGACGGTGAACGCCCTGGCGCCCGCGCTGATCGAGGACACCGACATGTTGCCGGCCGGGGCCCGGCCTGGCGACCTGCCCGTGGGGCGGTTCGGACGGCCGGAGGAGGTGGCCGACCTGGCCATGGCGGTGCTGCGTAACGGCTACCTCACCAACCAAGTGCTCAGCCTGGACGGCGGCGCCTACCCGCGCTGAGCCGCAGAGGGGCTCCTGCGAAACCGATGGAACGGTGTGGAACTCCTTTTGGTTGATGCGCGCTGTCACGATGACGGCGCCCAGACCATCAGGAGACCACATTGGTCATCAAGACTCTTGGATGCCGCCGTCGCGCGCGGGGGTTGGGCCGCGTTCTCGTGGCCCTGGCGGCCCTCCTGGCCGGACTGGCGGTCGCCGGTCCGGCCGCGGAGGCGGCGCCTGCGGCCACGCATGCCATCGCCTGGGGGCGCGGCAGCTTCGGGCAGCTCGGCAACGGGAGCGACGACGACCGGCTGGTTCCCGACGAGGTGCTCGAGGCGCAGGCGGGATTCACCGAGGTCGCCGGCAGCCTCACCCACTCCCTCGCCATCGCCGCCGACGGCACCGTGTGGGCATGGGGCCAGAACAACAACGGCCAGCTCGGCGACGGCAGCAACACCGATACCAACGCGCCGGTCAAGGTCAAGAACCTGTCCCAGGTCGTGGAGGTCGCGGCGGGCTTAGGATTCAGCCTGGCCCGCACCTCCACCGGCAACGTCTGGGCCTGGGGGTCAACAACTTCGGGCAGCTCGGCCTCGGCACGTTCGACGGCCCGTACTCCACCCCGCAACTCGTCGACGGGCTGCGGAACATCACCCACATTGAGGCCGGCTGGTTCCACAGCATGGCGCTGCGCAGTTACTGGACCGTGCTGGCCTGGGGGGCCAACTCACGCGGTCAGCTCGGCGACGGCACCAACGTGGCGAAGCCGAGCCCCATCGAGGTGCCGGGCCTTGTCGGCAGGGACACCGGGCCGGTCTACGACATCGCCGCCGGCTTCTACCACTCGCTGGCGGTACGGGCCAACGGCACGCTGCTGTCCTGGGGCGCCAACAACTATGGCCAGCTCGGCAACGGAGGCACATCCGTCCCCGGGCCCTACAGCCCGGTGGAGGTCATCGGCTCGTACGGTCAGGTGAAGGCGCTGGCCGCCGGGTGCGGGCAGAGCTATCTGGTGGACGGATCCGGCAAGGTGTGGGCCTGGGGCGACAACACCCATGCCCAGGTGGCGCACACCGGCTCCGCCGTCACGCAGCCGCAGGTCATCCCGAACCTGTCCAACGTCAAGGATGTCGCGGCGGGTTGCGCTTTCGGGCTGGCGCTGACGAGCGGCGGCGAAGCCTACGGCTGGGGTCAGTACGAGTCCGGCCAGACCGGCACCGGCAAGCCCGTGCCGATGCCGGTGTTCCCGGTCGCCGGGGGTACCGGCATCACGTTCATCGCCGCCGGCGGTGACCATGGTCTGGCCGCCCGGCTGGTGAGCTGACCAGCGCGGGCAGACCACCGGCAAGGGCTGGCCGGCGCTCAGCCCTTGTCGGCGCCCTCGTTGGCGCCGCGCACGAAGTATCGCTGGAACACCACGAAGACGACCGCCACCGGGATCGTGGCCAGCAAGGCCGCGCCCAGCTTGAGCGGATACTGCGTGCCCTTGCCCAGCGACCCGCTCACCAGGTCGGCCAGCCCGCGCGGCAACGTGAACAACTCCGGGCTCTGCACCGCGACCAGCGTGTGCGGGAACTCGTTCCAGGAGCCCTGGAAGGAGATGATGGTGAGCGTGATCAGCGCGGGCCGGGCCATCGGCAGCACCACGGACCAGAACGTGCGTAACACCCCGGCGCCATCGACCCGGGCCGCCTCCTCCACGGTCGTCGGGATCGACTCGAAGAACTGCTTCATGATGAAGACCCCGGTGGCGTCCGCGATCACGGGCAAGATGAGCGCGGTGTAGCTGTCGTACAGGCCGAGCTGGTTCAGCACCAGGAACTTCGGGATGAAGAGCACCACCCCCGGCACCGCGATGATCGCCACGATGGCCGAGAACAGCGCCCGCCGGCCCCCGAACCGCAGCCGGGCCAGCGCGTACCCGGCCATGGAGTCCAGCAGCACCCGCCCAGCCGTGATGACCAGCGTCACCAGCACGGAGTTGCCCAGCCACAGCGGCAGGCCGGTGCCGGCGAACACGCGCTCGTAGCCGGCGAGCGACACCGGATCGGGGAAGGGTGACAGGGGGTGGGCCGCCGCGTCCGGCTCGGTCTTGAACGAGGTCGCGATCTGGATGACGAACGGGTACAGGAACACGAGCGCGAAGAAGACCAGCACGAAGTAGCCGGCGAAGGTCGAGGCCAGCGCGCGGGGGCCGGTGCGCGGGTCGCGGGCCATGCTCACCCCCTCCCTCTCATGACCCACCGCTGGACCAGCGTGAGCACCACGATGATGAAGAACAGCACGAACGAGATCGCCGTGCCGGTGCCGTACTCGAAGGAGCCGAAGGCGCTCTCGTACGACAGGTACGCCGGGGTGAGCGTGGTCTTGGCGGGATTGCCCTGGCTCATCACGTAGACCTGGTCGAACACCTGCCACGTCGCGATCAGCCCCAGCGTCAGCACCAGGAACAGGGCGGGCCGCAACATCGGCAGCGTCACGTGCCGGAACACCCCCCACCGGCCCGCGCCGTCCAGCATGGCGGCCTCCTCCAGCGACACGGGGATGTCCTGCAGCGCAGCCAGGAACATGAGCATGTACGTCCCCGACGTGGTCCACACGACCAGCATGATGATCGTCACCATGGCCACGCTCGGGCCGGACAGCCATTCCCACCACGACAGCCCGAACGGCCCGCCGCCGGTCAGCGCCTGCGGCGGCGCGGCCGGATCGGCCAGCCCGACCGCCCCCAGCAGCAGGTGCAAGACCCCACGTGAATCGGCGAACCACTGCGGCCCGTCCACGCCGAACAACGCCAGCAGGCCGTTGACCGCCCCCGAATTGGCGAACACGAACAGGAACACCACACTGATCGCGACCGAACTGGTGACCGACGGGAAGAAGAACGCCGCGCGGAAGAACGTCCTGCCCCGCAGCAGCCGGGCGTTGACGATCAATGCCAGGCCGAGCGCCAGCACGGTCTGGGTGGGCACCACGATGACCACGTAATAGGCGTTGTTGCGCACGCTCGTCATGAAGTCCTGCCGGGTCAGCCCCTCCTCGGCGAACAGCCGGGTGTAGTTGTCGAGGCCGACGAAGGGGACGCCGGAACGGAACGGGCTCCCCTGCCCGTTCCAGTCGGTCAAGCTCACCCACATGGCCATGAGAATCGGCGCCAGCATGAACAGGCCCAGGATCACCACGACCGGGGCCACGAACAGCCAGCCGGCGAGGGTCTCTCGCGCGGCGCCGGGCCGGCGAGCGGTCATGACGTGCCGAGGGCGGCCTGGGTGTTCTTCTGCACGCGTTGCAGCAGCGTCTTGGGCGCGGTGGAGGTCAGCCGCTGCAGGCCGGTGTCGAAGTCGGCCAGGACACTTTCCATCTTCGGGGCGTTGACCGGCCCTTGCGCGTAGTCGGCGCCGTTGACGAACGGCGCGTCGGCGGGGAACTCGGCGGTGTAGGCGCTCTTGGCCGACTGCCGCGACGGCATGACGCCGAACGCCCTGGCGAAGGCCATCTGCTGGTCGGCCTTGGTCATCGCTTCGACGAACGAGATGGCCTGCTGCTTGTGCCGGCTCTTGGCGGCAATGCCCCAGCAGGTGGTGAAGGACAGCGTGCCCTTGCCCTCGGGGCCTGCGGGCAGCTCGTACGCGGTGTACTTGACGTCGGGGAAGTCCGCCTTGAGCGCTCCCTTGATCCAGTTGCCCTCGATGGTCATCGCGGCCTTGCCCTTGCCGAACGCCTCGCCGCCCCAGCCCGCATCGAGCTGGCTGGGGGAGCGGGCCAGCTCGCCGGACAGCAGGGAGCGTACGTACTCGAGGGCCGCGAGATTCTGCGGGCTGTCGGCGGTGGCCTGCTTGCCGTCGGCGCTGGTGAGCCAGCCGCCGGCCTGGACCATGAACGCGCCGATGCGATCGCGCGTGTCGCCCAGCGCCAGCGGGGTGATGCCCTTGGCCTTGAGCTTCTCGCTCACCGAGGTCAGCTGCTCCCACGTCGTCGGCACGTCGGCGTCGCTGAGCCCGGCCTTGGACCACAGGTCCTGGTTGACGATCAGGGCCAGGGTGGAGAAGTCCTTCGGCGCGCAGTAGAACGTGCCGTTGTAGGTGAACGCGGTCCGCAGCGTGGGGTAGAAGTCGTCCGGGTTGCTGATCTTGTTGGCGTACGGCTCGAGCGCGCCGACGCTGGCGTAGTCGGCGAGGCGGACGGCGTCCACGTAGAACACGTCGGGCGGGTTGTCGCCGGCGAAGGCCTGGCCGAGCTGCTGCTGTAAGTCCTGCGCGGGCGTCACGGTGGCCGAGGCGCCGGCGGAGGCGGCCCAAGCCTGGGCCGCCTGCTTGACGGCGGCGGTCTCGGCGTCGCCGGAGGAGCCGATGAGGATTTGCAGGGAGACGGGGCCGGCGGTCTGCTGTGCGGGCCCGCCGGGCGGGTCGTCGAAGCCGCGGCCACCGCAGGACGTCAGGAGGAGGGAGGCGCAGGCGAGGCTGCCGAGCGCCGTGGCCCGGCGGGTTCTTGGCATCATCGGGGGGTCCTGTTCTCGCGTTGGGCTTGGGGCTAGGGGGTCATGCCGACCGCCTGACGGTGAGGGACGGCTCGAGCAACACGTGCTCGGCCGGTGCCGCCGCGCGGCCGAGGGTGCGGGTGAGCAGCTCGACGCAGGCGGCCGCGGCCTCGGCGAGCGGCTGGCGGACGCTGGTCAGGCCGACCGCCCTGGCCGCCGGCGTGTCGTCGAAGCCGATCACGGCGACCCGCCGGCCCCGGGTGTTGAGGGCGCCCAGCGCGAGCGAGTCGCTCGCGCACACCAAGGCGGTCACGCCGGGGTCGGCGGCGAGCAGGTCCCGGGCCGCGCGTTCGCCGCTCTCCACGCCGTCCTCGACCGCGCGGCTGAGGCCGTCGAGGGCCATTGCGTCCGCGCTCGCCCGGCTGCGTCCGTCCAGGGCCGGGCCGTCCGGGGCCGGGCCGTGCTGGGCCATCGTGCGGGCCCATCCCGCCCGCCGGTCGTCGCCCACGCCGGAGCCCGGGGGCCAGCCGATGAAGCCGATCCGCCGGTGCCCGGCGGCCAGCAGGCGGCGGGTGGCCGCCTCGGTCCCCGCCGCGCCGTCCACGTCCACCCACGGATGGCGCGCGCCGTGTTCATGGCGCGCGCACAGATCGCTCCACGGCCGGCCGAACGCCACGAACGGCAACCCCCGCTCCAATAACCAGGAGGTGCGGAGGTCGTCATGGTGCGTGGCCGTCAGCACGAAGGCGTCCGGCTCGTACGAGCCGAGCAGGTCCTCGAAGGCCGCGATCTCCGAACGGTCGTCCGCGGCGGTGTAGAGCAGGACCCGGTAACCGGCGCGGGCCGCCGACTCGGTCAGGCCGTGCAGGAACGTGTCCAGCACCGAACCGCTGATGCCGTCGCCGCCCGGGTCGATGCGGATGGCGATCAGGCGGGAGCGGCCCGTCCGCATCTGGCGGGCGGCCTGGTTGGCGCGGTAGCCGAGCCGTTCGATCACGTCCAGCACGTGGCGGCGGGTCTCCTCACGGACGATCTCGGGGCTGTTGAGCGTGTTCGACACCGTCTGCCGGGACACGCCTGCCGCCCGGGCCACATCCATGATCGTCACCTTTTCCGCCATGAATCGCCTTTCGGGGGGTTGAACGTTCAAAGTCCGGCGGTGCATGATTTGATCGATCCAATTAGCGGATTGTTACGAAATTTCCACCGCCGACACGCTTCTGTCAAGAGGGGGAGTCTTCGTGCTTCAGCCGCTCCTGCACGACCTGGTCAGTACGGTCATGGCGCCCGCGAGCGCGCTCAGCGGCCCCGACGGTCAGATCCGCCAGGCCGGCGTGCAGGGGCTCTTCCGCGCCGACCGTCGGGTGTTGTCGCTGGCCAGGCTCCTGCTCGACGGACGGGAACCGGAGGCCGTCGGGCACGCGCCGGCCGGGGCGGGGCGGACGCGGTTCGTGTCGCTGGCGCGCTGGCTCGGCGACCGCACGGCCGATCCCACGGTGCGGCTGGACCGGGTGCGTGAGCTTGGCCCGTACGGGATGGACGAGCACATCGAGATCGTCTCCACCGCCTCCGTGCCGGTGACCGCCACGGTCATCGTCGAGCTGGCCTGTGACTTCGCCGCCATCGAAGACGTCAAATCAGGCCGCACCGCCACCCCGCCCGCCACCCATCCCGCGGTCCCGCCCGCCGCCCATCCCGCGGTCCCGCCCGCCGCCCAGCCCCCCAGTGCCGCCCCACAGGCGGCCGGCGTCCCGGCCGGCGAGGGGCGGCTGTCCTGGCGGTCGGAGACGACCCAGGTCACCGTCACCGGGCACGGATCACGGGCACGGGCGGGGGAGCACGCGTCCCTGACATGGGAGGTCACCCTGCCCCCGCGGGGTCGGGTCACGCTGCGCTGGAGCCTGGTCGTGCACGATCCGGCCGCCGTCGTCGTGCCGGCCACCGGACCGCTCGAGTGGAGCGTGCCGCGCGTGACCGCCGCCGACCGCCGCATCGTCCGGCTCCTCGACCAGGCGCTGGCGGACCTCCGCTCGTTACGCCTGGCCGAACCGGGAGCGCCCGGCGACACGTTCCTCGGCGCCGGGGTGCCGTGGTTCCTGACGTTGTTCGGCAGGGACAGCATCTGGGCGGCCCGGATGCTGCTGCCGCTGGGCACCCGTCTGGCCGCCGGCACCCTGCGCGTGCTGGCCCGCCGCCAGGGCGAGCGCTTGGACCCGCACACCGGCGAGGCGCCGGGGAAGATCATGCACGAGTTACGGCGGAACGCGTTCACGCTGGGGGAGCAGGACCGGCGCCTGCCCGCCGCCTACTACGGCACCATCGACGCCACCCCGCTGTGGATCAGCCTCCTGCACGACGCGTGGCGCTGGGGCATGCCGGACGCGGAGGTGGAGGCGCTGCTGCCTGGCCTGCGGGCGGCTTTGGGCTGGCTGGCCGAGCACGCCGATTCCGACGGCGACGGGTTCATCGAGTACGTCGACGCCGGCGGCCGGGGCCTGGCCAATCAGGGGTGGAAGGACTCCGGAGACGCGGTGCGCTTCCACGACGGCGGCCGGGCCGAGCCGCCGATCGCGCTGGCCGAGGTGCAGGGCTACGCCCACCGGGCCGCCCTGGACGGGGCCGCCCTCCTGGACGCCTTCGGCATGCCCGGCGCCGCCCGGTGGCGTGAGTACGCCGAAGCCCTGGCCGAGCGGTTCCGCGCCGTCTTCTGGGTGGAGGGCGTCCACGGCCGCTTCCCCGCGCTGGCGCTCGACCGGGACAAGCGGCCGGTGGACGCCCTCACCAGCAACATCGGGCATCTGCTCGGCACCGGGTTGTTGTCGAGGAAGGAATCGGCCGAGGTCGCCGCGCTGCTGGCGGCGCCCGGCATGGCGGAGGGCTTCGGGCTGCGCACGATGTCGTCGGGGGAGGGCGGGTTCAGCCCGCTGTCCTACCACTGCGGATCCGTCTGGCCGCACGACACGGCCATCGTGCTCGCCGGGCTGGCCGGCGAGGGCTTCGAGGCGGAGGCGGCCACGCTCGCCGAAGGGCTGCTCGCCGCGGCCGAGTCCTTCGGTTACCGGCTGCCGGAGCTGTATGCGGGCGACGCCCGCGAGCGGGTGGTGCGCCCCGTCGCCTATCCCGCCGCCTGCCGCCCCCAGGCCTGGTCCGCCGCCGCCGCGCTCACCATCGCGCACGCGGCGCTCGGCCTGCACCCCGACGTGCCCGAGGGACGGGCGCTGCTGCGCCCGCTGTCCGGCGCCGTCCTGGGCGCGCTGACCGTGGGCGGGTTGCGGGTCGCCGGGCACGACGTCGAGGTGAGCATCGGCCACGACGGCACGGCCTCGGTCACGGGGTTGCCCGACGGTATGCGCCTCGTCCACGCGGAGGCGGCCGCACCCCGCTGACCCGGCGGCTTCGGCTCAGCGCGCGGCGGCTTCGGCCGTCGATCTCGGCCTCGCGCAGGCCCAGCGGCGGGGCGGTGATCGGCACGGTCGGCAGCGCCAGCACGTCGTGGCGGTCGAACAACGCCTCCACGGCACCGGCGAGACCGGCCCGGGCGTCCATGGCGCGGACGTATCGCCAGCCGGGCACCTCCCTAGCCACGCGCAGGCGTTCGAGTACCTCGGAGTCGAACAACTCGGGCGCGGTGGCCAGGCGGCCGGCGTGCACGGCCGCCGTCTCACAACTCTGGATGGACGTGTACGTCTCCCGCAGCGTGTCCGCGACACTCTCGGGCACGCGCACCTCCTCCAGCGGCCCCGCCGCCGCGTGCACGGCCCGCACCACCCGAGGATCGCCGGGGAAGAGGCCGTCGGGATCGAGCCAAACCACCCGAACCCGCCGACCGGCCTCCGTTCGGCCGCTTCCGCCAGGTGGTTGAAGCCCGCCACTCCGCACAGCGCCGCCGGGATCCGCACGAAACCACCCGTGTCGGTGCCGAGCGCGAGCGGCACCAGCCCCGCCGCGACCGCCGCCCCGGCTGCCGGCGCTGGAGCCGCCCGTCATACGGCCCTGATCCCACGGGTTGCGCCCGGGCCCGGACGCGGAGCGGTCACCCGTAGCCCGGCGATCATGATGAGGTCTTTCACCGCGACCGGAATGCCGTACAACGGCCCCCGACCCGTGCCCGCTCCTCGCCCGCTCGCTGCGCGGCCGGAAACGGAGGCTGGGCAAGTGAAGGCCCGCACCCCATCCAGCGGGTGCGGGCCCGTGTGGCCGGATGGCCTGGTCACGTCTTGCGGCCGGTTTTGCTGCGCGTACGGGACGTGCCGGCCTTCTCGGTCTCCTTGGCCGGGCTTCCGATGGGAGATGGCTGCACCACCGATTTGCGCCCCTTCCTCACGGGAGCGCCGGCCGGTGACGGCTTGACGACGGATTCCCGCCTGCGGCCTGGGGCTCTGCCCGCCGGGGCGGGCTGCCGCCGCGCCACCGCCGAGACCTCCTCGAGTTCGTGGGCGGCCTCCCGGCTGAAGGTGCTGACGATCTCCCGGCCGCGGACGGCCAGGTCGTCGTAGACCTTGGCCACCCGGTCCACCGCGGTGTCGAGGTAATTGCGAGCCTTGGCGGGCAGGTCCCGGGTGATGGTCTCGGCGGTCTTGCTCGGCAGGGTGCGGGCGGTTGCGGGGACATTGCGGGAGCGCATCTTGCGCCACTGGTCGGCCGCGTAGCCGCCGGCACCCGCCACTGCGCAGAACGGCTTGGACTCGGCGATCCTCTTGACTTCTTTGGAGAGGGTCATGGGCCATTTCTCCTTGTATCTGGTGCGGTATGGCCGCTCAAGCGGTGAAGCGCCGCCGCGCCGGGCAGGCCGGCCCCGATGTGCCGCTCTGGCCAGCGCGGCCTTGGCGTGGTCTTCCTTGTGGAAGGACTTGTAGATGTCGATCAGCATCTGGCGTTGCCGCGTGGTGATGCTGACATCGGCTTTGATCACCCGCCACGTGTGACTGCCGGCGCCGGGGCACTCGCCCATTGCCTGGGCTGATCTGAGCAGTGCCGTGGCGAGACGGGTGAGGACTCTGGCACACGGCCTGCGCAGAACACGCTCGACCCAGGGCGCGGCAGGGCCGGCCACCAGGCTGACGATCCGGCGCAACGAGATCGACGCCTGCTCGCGCATGGACATCCCGATCGAGGTGGTGATGGGCAATGCCGTGGCTCCCATGCTTGGCCGAGGTGATCGCTGTTGCGTGGCATGCCATGGAACTTCCCCAGCCGGCGACAGCACTCGTGGAGGACGGGCCGGCACAGCGCCCCAGACTGTCGGCATGCCGCGACCGCACCGGCGCCCCCGTCTCGACCCGTGCCCCGCGCAGGGGCCCGCAAGTCTGATCCGCGGCCGATTTTGCTGCCTAGAGCAGGTATTTCAACCTTCCAAAGGCAATCGTCCTGGCACGCTCGGGTCGCGCCAGCCCGCGGGGGACAGACGAGGGCGTCAACTGCGGGTGACGTCAGGTGCCCAAAACCATGGAGATGGCCATGATGCCGGACCGTATCAGTCAAGTCTTGGGGTGTAAGTCCGATTCGGGGGCATAAGTGAAATTGGAGAAGGATGCTTCTAGAGCGGACCGCCGCACCACCTCCAGCCGATCATTCTGATCATTGCCACCAGCTCAAGTCACCTAACAGGGACAAACGAGTACCCTATGGAGAAGGCGCACCGTGACAAGGGGGTCCGGGAAGCCATGTGGAAGGTTCCACCGACGGTGGCGAACGGGTTCGACGCCGTCACAAAGCTGGGCGGCGTCCTGCAATCCGGGATGCGCACGGCAGCCGAGCTCTGCGTAGAGGCGAGCAGGCAAGCCGGTTCGATGCTGCCGGTGACCAACGGCCATCATGACCGGGATCCAGCGCCTGCCGAGGCACCATGTTTCGTACGAAGCCGCCCGAACGGGGTGGCTCCGATCACCGTGGCCTACGAGCGGCAGGGGGCGGGCGAGCCCGTGGTCTTGCTGCACGGAATCGGGCAAGACAGGCATGTCTGGGACCAGATGATTCCTTTGCTCGGAGCCGAACGCGAGGCGATCACGCTGGATCTGCCGGGTTTCGGACAGTCTCCCGACCTGTCCGCCGACGTGCCGCGTGACCTGCCGACCATGGTGTCGGGGCTGGGCGCGGTGTTCAAAGCGCTCGGTGTACGGCAACCGCATGTCGTCGGCCATTCGCTGGGCGGCCTGATCGCGCTACGGCTGGCCCAGGCCGGGCTGGTACGCAGCGTCACCGCGCTGGCGCCGGCCGGATTCTGGAACGAGGGCGAGCGACGCTACGCCTTCGCCGTGCTGGCCACCGCACGCCAGCTCGCCCGGCTACCCGACACCGTCGTGGAACGGATGGCCGGCACGGTCGTGGGACGGGTGGCCCTGACCGGCATTCTGTACGGAAGCGCCGATGGGTGCCCGCCCGGCACCCTGACGGCCTGCCTGCGCGCGTTGCGCCAATCGGTGGCCTTCCAGGCGACCTTGCGCGCTGGACGGGCTCCGGATCTGTTCAACGGCACCATCGCCGGCATACCGGTGACCATCGCTTGGGGGACGCATGACCGGCTGCTGCCCGACCGGCAGGCGGCCCGGGCCATGGCGATGATCCCTGAGGCGCGGCTGGTCCAGCTGACGGGATGCGGGCATGTTCCGATGAACGACGCCCCGGAACAGGTCGCCAAGCTGATCCTGCGCAGCACCGCCGCCAGGCGCAACGGCTCTCAACGAGTAGCGTGAGGACCGCGCCCGGGCTTGACCGTCCTGACCACCACCACCAGTCGTCGTCGCCTGCCGCATCGGCCATCGGACCGGCCTGGACACCGCTATCCTCGTACCGCTCAACCCTGCCTCAGGGCTGACCTGATCGCACGGGCGGCTTCGAAGAGCACTGGCTCCCGGCCGAGGGGGCAGACGAGCTGCAGCCCGACCGGGAGGCCGTCCACCGTACCGGCCGGGATGGTCAGTGCGGGCAGGCCCAGCACGTTCCAGGGGCTGGTCAGCGCGAGCAGGGCGGCGCGGACGGCGGCCGGTCGGCCGTCGATCTCGGTCTCGCGCAGGCCCAGCGGCGGGGCGGTGATCGGCACGGTCGGCAGCGCCAGCACGTCGTGGCGGTCGAACAACGCGCCCACGACAGCGGCGAGCCCGGCCCGGGTGTCCATGGCGCGGACGTATCGCCAGCCGGGCACCTCCGCGGCCACGCGCAGGCGTTCGAGCACCTCGGAGTCGAACAACTCAGGCGCGGTGGCCAGGCGGCCGGCGTGCACGGCCGCCGTCTCACAACTCTGGATGGTCGTGTACGTCTCCCGCAGCGTGTCCGCGATGCCCTCGGGCAGGCGCACTTCCTCCAGCGGACCGGCCGCCGCGTGCACCGTCCGCACCACCCGAGGATCGCCGGGGAAGAGGCCGTCGGGATCGAGCCAAGCCACGCGCACGCCCCCATCCTCGCGACCGGTCGGCCCGGTCAGGCAGGTGTAGGCCAGCAGGCAGTCCTCCGCGCTGCCCGCCAGGACGCCGACGTGGTCGAGCGTCCGCGACAGCGGGAACACACCGTCCGCGGGGATCGCGTCGTACGCAGGTTTGAAGCCCGCCACTCCGCACAGTGCCGCCGGGATGCGGACGGAGCCGCCCGTGTCGGTGCCGAGCGCGAGCGGCACCAGGCCAGCCGCGACGGCCGCCCCGCTGCCTGCGCTGGAACCGCCCGTCATTCGGCCGGGATCCCACGGGTTGCGCGCGGGCCCGCCGGCGGAGCGGTCGCCGGTCGGCCCGTACGCGAACTCGTGGGTCGTGGTCGTGCCCACGATGACCGCCCCGGCCTGCCGCAACCGCGCCACGCACGCCGCGTCGGCCTCCGGGACGTGCTCGGAGAAATGCCGCGACCCCATGGTCACCCGCAGCCCGGCGATCATGATGAGGTCCTTCACCGCGACCGGCACGCCGTGCAGCGGCCCCCGATCCACCCCACCGGCGAGCTCGTCGTCGGCCCGCCGCGCCGCCGCCATGGCGCCCTCCGCGTCCACGGTGACGAACGCGTTGAGCGCCGGGTTGAGCGCCGCGATCGCGTCGAGCGCCGCCCCGGTGAGCTCGGCCGACGTGGCCCGCCCGTGGCGGAGGTCCTCGGCGAGGCCGGCGATGGTACGGCCGGTAAAAGGCCCGGTGAAGTGATCGGGGGTGAGCGCCATGGGATCATTGTCCCCGATCAGGCCGCGCCGAGCCGGTGGGCCAGCCGATCCAGGGACACGTTGATCAGGATGAAGATGGCCGCGATGAGGATCGCCGCCGGGATGACGTTGGAGAAGTTGGCCGCGATCCCGTTCAGCCCGCGGTCGACCAGCTCGTCGTAGCCGACGATGAGCCCGAGCGCCGAGTCCTTCAGCAGCACGATGAACTGGCTGACCAGGGCGGGCATCATCGCGCGCAGCGCCTGCGGCAGCAGCACGAGCCGCATGACCTGCCCCTTGCGCATGCCGACCGCGTACGCCGCCTCCCGCTGCCCCTTCGGCAGGCTCTGCACGCCGGCCCGGATGATCTCCGCGATCACCGAGCCGTTGTAGAGCGTGAGCCCGAAGACCACGGCGGCGAAGGCGGAGATGTTCACGCCGATGAGCACGAACGAGCCGAAGAAGGCGAAGAAGATCAGCAGCAGCAGCGGGACGGCGCGGAAGAACTCCACCACCATGGCGGCGGGCACCCGGATCCACCGATGGTCGGACATGCGGGCGGTCGCGAACACGATCCCGAAGAGCCCGGCCAGCACCACCCCTGCCACGGCCGCGCCCAGCGTCCCCGCCAGGCCGGGCAGGATGAACGTGGCCCACACGTCGCCCCTCAGCAGCGGCAGCCACTTCTCGGCCGCCCACTGCTCCTTCTGGTCGAAGCGCACGTACACGACGTACGCGACCGCCAGCAGCACCAGAGCGACGACCGCCGCCAGCAGCCGGTTGCGGCGGATCCCGCGCGGCCCCGGCGCCTCGTACAGATTGGCGAAGCTCATCGGGCCACCGCCATCCGCTTCGACAGCCAGCCGAACAGCAGCCCCATCGGCAGGCACAGCAGCACGAACCCGGCCGCGAAGCCGAGGAAGATCTCGATCACCTGGTCCCCGTACGTCTCGATCATCTCGCGCATCCGCACGGACGCCTCGCTGACGCCCACCACCAGCGCGATCGTGGTGTTCTTGGTCAGCGCGATGAGGATGCTGCCCAGCGGCGCCACGACCGCGCGGAACGCCTGCGGCAACGTGATCAGCCGCAGCGTCTTGACGAAGCCCAGCCCCAGCGACCGGGCCGCCTCGGCCTGCCCGACCGGCACCGTGTTGAGGCCGGCGCGCAGCGCCTCGCAGATGAACGCCGAGGTGTAGGCGGTCAGCCCGATGACCGCGAGCCAGAAGTTGTTGGTCGCGATGTCGTCGGACAGCTCGACGCCCAAGTTGGCGCCGATGCCGAGGCCGGTGAACAGCAGCACCAGCGTGAGCGGCGTGTTGCGGGCCACCGACACGTAGACGCTCGCGGCCCCGCGCAGGGAGGCCAGCGGGGCGACCCGCATGGCGGCCAGCACCGTCCCCAGGATCAGGGAGCCGAGCGCGCTGATCGCCGTCAGCCGTACCGTCATCCAGAACGCGGCCAGGATGGTGTCGCGTTCGAAGAGCAACGCCTCCATAGGATCAGTACCGCTCCAGCTGCGGCGCCTGCGGCAGGGCGAAGCCGGAGGCGCCCACGCTGGCCTGCAGCGCCTTCGTCCAGCTGCCGTCGGAGAACATCTTCTGCAGCGCGTCGTTGACCGCCTTGCGGCCGGCGGTGTCGTCCTTCTTCAGCCCGATGCCGTACTTCTCGGTGCTGAACGGCTTGCCGACCACCTTCAGCTTGCCCGCGTGCTGCGCGGCGTAGCCGGCCAGGATGACGTTGTCGGTGGTGATGGCGTCGAGCTGGCCGCCGAGCACCCGGTCCACGCACGCCGAGTACGTCCGCTCCTCCTGCAGCTGCACTTCCTTGGCGTACTCCGTCTTGACCTTCTGCGCCGGGGTCGAGCCGGCGACCGAGCAGAGCTTCTTGCCGTTGAGCGCTTCGGGGCCGGTCAGCGCCGCCTCGTCCGCCCGGACCAGCAGGTCCTGCCCGGCCACGAAGTACGGCCCGGCGAAGGACACCTTCTGCTTGCGGGCGTCGGTGATCGAGTACGTCGCCACGACCAGGTCCACCTGGCCCTGCTCGATGAACGCCTCCCGGTTGGCGGAGACGGTCTCCTTGAACGTGATGTTCGCGGGGTCGACGCCCAGCTCGCTGGCCACGTATTTGGCGACCTCGATGTCGAACCCGGCGAACGCGCCGTCCGGAGTGCGCAGTCCCAGACCCGGCTGGTCCGCCTTCACCCCGATGACCAGCTTCTTGTCGTTCTTGGCCTTGTCCACGACGGAGGCGTACGACTCCGACCCGCCGCCGCACGCGGTGGTCGCGGCCATGACGGCGAAGACTGCGAAAAGGGATCTTCCAAACACGGGGGGCTCCTTAGTGAGTGAGGATCTTGGCGAGGAAGGACTGGGCGCGCTCGCTGCTCGGCGCGCCGAAGAAGCCGTCGGGGCTGTCCTGCTCGACGATCTCGCCGTCGGCCATGAAGACGACCCGGTCGGCGGCCCGCCGGGCGAAGCCCATCTCATGGGTGACGACGACCATGGTCATGCCCTCGCGGGCGAGCGAGGTCATCACCTCGAGCACCTCGTTGACCATCTCCGGGTCGAGTGCCGACGTCGGCTCGTCGAAAAGGATCACCTTCGGCTCCATGGCCAGCGCGCGGGCGATCGCCACCCGCTGCTGCTGCCCGCCGGACAACTGGGCGGGGAACTTGGCCGCCTGGCCGCCGATGCCGACCCGGTCGAGCAGCTCGCGGGCCTTGCGCACGGCCTCGCCCTTCGGCTTCTTCAGCACGTGGACCTGCCCGAGGACGACGTTGTCCAGGACGGTCTTGTGCGCGAAGAGGTTGAAGGACTGGAAGACCATGCCCACCTCGGCCCGCAGCCGGGCCAGCGCCTTGCCCTCGGCCGGCAGCGGCGTGCCGTCCACGGTGATCGTGCCGGAGTCGATGGTCTCCAGCCGGTTGATCGCGCGGCACAGCGTCGACTTGCCGGCTCCGGACGGGCCGATGATCACGACGACCTCGCCCCGCCGGACGCTCAGGTTCACGTCCCTGAGCACGTGGTGCTCGCCGTAGCGCTTGTTGACCTGGTCCAGGACGATGAGGTCCGCCGGGGTCATGCGTCACGCTCCTTGCTGTCGGTCAGCGTTGGCGTAACCGTAGGAGCCGCATGTTCCGCGAAAAGGCTTGTGATCGTTCTGCTCAGAGATCAGCGGTTCTGGTCAGCGGCGAGCAGGTTTGGACTGGTCGGACGTCGCCCCGGAGACGCCGATGGTGTCCCGGTAGGCCCGGTCCCACTGGCCGTCGGCCAGCCAGCGGGCGATCAGCCCGTTGAGGTAGTCGCGGAAGGCCGTGTCGTGCTTGCGGATGCCCATCCCGTACGGCTCCTTGCCGAACGGCTTGCCGACCAGCCGCAGCGCGCTCGGATGCTGCTCCTGCAGGCCGAGCAGGATGGTGTCGTCAGTGCTGATCGCGTCGACGTGGCCGGCCAGCAGCGCCGGCACGCACTCGCTGTAGCCGTCCACGATCGCCAGGTTCTCGCGGGACAGCTCGCCGAGCAGCCGCTCGACGGACGTGGAGCCCTTGGCCGTGCACACCTTCTTGTCGGCGAGATCCGACACGCCGTCGATGCGGGTGTCGGCCGCCCTGACCAGCAGGTCCTGCCCCGCGTAGTAGTAGGGGTCGGTGAAGGTCACCAGCTGGGAGCGGGCCTCGGTGATCGAGTACGTGGCGATGACGAGGTCCACGACCTGCTGGGAGATGAAGTTCTCCCGCTCGCGCGAAACCGTCTCGACGAAGCGGATGTTGCGCTCGCTGCCGGTCAGGTCCTTGGCCACGAGCCGGGCCATCTCCGCGTCGAACCCGGTGATCCGCCCGGTCGCCGGGTCCTTGTAGCCGAACATCGGCTGGTCGAACTTGATGCCCACGAGGAGCCAGCCGCGGTCCCTGATGCGCGCCATGGTCGAGCCCTCGGGGAACGCCCGCGCCTCGCCGGAGCTCGCACAGGCCGCGGGCAGCAGACACAGGAGTACGGCGAGCAGGACCTTGAGCCTGGTCACCGCGACCGGTACCGGTGCTGGGGCCGGCCGGTCGGCCCGTACCGCGGCCGGGCCTCCACCAGGCCCCGGTCGGCCAGATGCTCCAGGTAGCGGCGGGCGGTGGCACGGCTGACGCCGATCGAGGCGGCCAGCTCGTGCGCCGAGACGTCCTCCTCGACCTCGGCCAGCGCGTCGAGCACCGCCTGCTCGGTGGCTGCGGAAATGCTCTTCGGCCGGTCCACGTGGTCGATGTGGAGCAGGCGGAAGATCCGGTCGATCTCCTGCTGCTCGGCGAACCGGCCGCCGGACTCCAGCTGCGCGGCCGTGGCCGCGTAGCGCAGCAGCGTCTGCTCGAGCGTGCCGGCCCTGGTCGGCTTGACCAGGTAGTAGAGGGCGCCGCGCTGGATGGCCGCGCGTACCGTCGCCGACTCCTTGCGCCCGGAGATCACGATGACGTCGGCCGGTGGCTGGTCGGGCCGGCGCAGCCGGTGCGCGACCTCCAGGCCGGGCAGGTCCGGCAGATGCAGGTCGAGCAGCACCAGCCGCGGCGCGAACCGGGCCGCGGCCGCCAGCGCCGCGTGCCCGCTGTGCGCGATCCCCACCACTCGGAACCCGAGGACCCGGTTCACCTGCGCCTGCAGCGCGGCGGTCACCACCGGGTCGTCGTCCACGATGAGAACGGTGATGTCCCTGGATACAGGCATCGCCACACTCCTCGCTTCTACTGACAGCGGTTCTGAGCAGCTTAGGAGGCTTTTGTTAAATAAGATCGACTTTAGCGCATTCTGCTCACGGCGATCCTCCCACGCGCGCCCGATCCCTCCTACTCTGTACCCGAGTGACAGGCTCGAGCGACAGGGAGACGGACGCCGGTGAGATGGCTGCTCGCGGTGACGGCCCTGTGGACGCTGCTCGGGCTGCTTCCCTTGGCGCTGCTGACCGCCTCCAGCATCTCCCTGACCGAGCAGGCGGTACGCGACGAGGTCACCGACCGGGTCAAGACCACCGCGACGGTCAGCAGGGTCGTGGTGGACCAGCAGATGGGCTCGCTCAAGCAGCTCGTCAGCGCGTTCGCCCAGCAGCCCCGGGTGCGCCAGGCGGTCGAGAACGCCACCGCCGCCACCCTGCAGGGCTACCTCGGCGAACTGAAGCAGATGCGCGACGGCGTCAGCGGCCTGATCCTCATCTCCCCTGAAGGCGACATGCTGGGCGCCGAGCCGCAGAGCGCCCTGCCCCAGGACATCGGCAACACCGACTGGTACCGCGCGGTGCGCGACCAGCGCCAGCCGTACGTCTCGCAGGCCTACACGCCCACGATGCGCGACCTGTCCAGAGCCGTCGCCGTGGCCGTGCCCATCCCGAGCGCCGACGGCAAGCGCATGATCGGCATTCTCACCGTGGTCTACAGCCTGGACGCCATCCAGCGGTTCGCCAAGGACGCGGCCGAGGCCCAGGACATCCGGCTGCTGATCACGGACCAGGCCGGCGTGCTCGTCGCCGACCCCGGCAGGCAGCTGTACGCCCTCACCTCCCTGCGCGAGGACCCACGGGTGGACGCGGCGTTGATGGCCCGCACCTGGAACGGCCCCTTCCACGGCATCGACGGCACCGTGTTGTCGGCCTCCGAGCCCATCCCGGGCGTCGGCTGGACGGTGACCGCCGAGGTCGCCGCATCCGAGGCGCTGGCCTCCGCAGAAAAGCTGCGCGGCAACGTGATGACGGTGGCGGCCCTGCTCGCCCTGCTCATCCTCATCGGCCTGGGCATCCAGATCCACACCACGCGCGGCCGCCGCCGGGCGCAGGCGACCCTGGCCAGGTACGCGGCCGAACTCGCCGACGCCAGGGACGAGGCGGTCCAGGCCTCCAGCGCCAAATCCGAGTTCCTGGCCAAGATCAGCCACGAGATCCGCACCCCGATCAACGGCGTGCTCGGCATGAACTCGCTGCTCATGGGCACCCGGCTGGACGACGAGCAGCGCTACTACGCCACCACCGGTCAGGAGTCGGCCCAGAACGTGCTGCGCCTCCTCGACGACTTCCTCGACCTGTCCAGGATCGAGGCGGGCCACCTGCAGGTCGACGCGGCGCCGTTCGATCTGCCGCGGCTGTGCGACGAAGTGGTGGCGCCGCTCGCGCCGCTCGCCTACGAGCAGGGCCTCTGGCTCACGCTCAGGCTCGACGAACACGTTCCACGGCAGGTGGCGGGCGATCCGGCCCGGCTGCGGCAGATCCTCACGAACCTGATCGGCAACGCGCTGAAGTTCACCGTCCAGGGCGGCGTCGACCTGCACGTCACGCTGCACGAGGGCGAGCCGGGCAGCTCGCGGGTGGTGCTCGGGTTCGCCGTCTCCGACACCGGCATCGGCGTCGGCCCCGACGACCGGGAGCGGGTCTTCGGCGTCTTCCGCCAGGTCGACTCGCCCATCACGCGCCGGACCGGCGGGAGCGGCCTCGGCCTGGCCATCTCCAGGCAGCTCACCGAACTCATGGGCGGGGAAATCGGCCTCGACAGCGTGGAGGGAGTGGGCAGCCGGTTCTGGGTGCGGCTGCCGGTGGACGTTCTGACGTGGTCCGAACCAGGGGCCGGGGCGCTGGAGGGGCGGCGCGCGCTGGTCGCCGACCCGCGCCCCGAGGACCGGGCGCTGGCCGGGCGCTACCTCTCCGACGCGGGGCTCTCCGTGAAGGAGACCAGGGACGCCCGGTCCGCGCTGGCCTGCCTGCACGACGCGGCCGCCGGCGGCAGCCCGTACGAGCTGGCCGTGGTCGCGCTCGACCTCGGCTCCGGAGATTTCGGCCCCGCAGAACTCGGCGCGGCCCAGGACGGTGAGACGCTCGCGCACGCCATCCTCAGCGACCCGCTGCTTCAGACCACCAGCGTCGTCGTGGTCGTCACGCCGGGCCGGGCCCGTTTCGCCTGGCCGTCCGCCGGGGAGCGGCCCGTGCAGTCGATCACCCGGCCGCTCAGCCGGCGCCGCCTGCTCGCCGCCGTGGAGAACGCCCTGGGCACCGCCGAGTGCTCCGGGGAGCCGCGCGAGGGCACGCCGGTCGCGGCGGGCGCCGCTGAGGGCGTGCGCATCCTGGTGGCCGAGGACGACGAGGTCAGCCGTCAGGTGGCCATGCTCGTCCTGCGGCAGGCCGGGCACGAGGTGGACACCGTCGAGGACGGCGAGCAGGCGGTGCGGGCCGTGCTGGCCGGCGGCTACGACCTGGTGTTCATGGACTGCCAGCTGCCCGTGCTCGACGGGCTGGCCGCGACCGAGGAGATCAGGGGCCGCGAGGAGGCACGTACCCCGATCATCGCGATGACCGCGGCGGCCATGCCGGACGACCGGATCCGGTGCCTCGAAGCCGGCATGGACGACCATCTGGCCAAGCCGGTGGACTGGCCGCGGGTGCTCGCCAGGATTCCGGAGTGGGCCTCCTACGCCGGTCTTCCGCCCGAGCTGGCGGGCCTGTCGGCGGAGGCGGTGGCGGATGTCGCGCAGGCGTACCTCGCGACCGCGCGGCGGACCTTCGAGGATCTGCTCCGGGCGGCGCGGGACGGGGATCTGCCGGAGGTGGCGGCGCTGGCGCACCGGCTCAAGGGCAGCTGCGCGACCGTGGGGGCCGGGCGCGAGGCCGCGTTGTGCCAGCGGGTGGAGGAGCTGGCGCGGGCGGGGCGCGTCGAGGAAGAACTCCTCGAGGACCTGGACGAGCTGCTCAGGGAGACCCCTGAGTGGATGAACGCGCACCAGCCTTGATGTAAACGCCACGGTTAACACTGGGGAAATTTGTTGGTGTTATCGTGCTGATGTCATTGTTACTGGTGGTTTTGTAGTGAATGGAGTGTTAATGGCGGATTCGTCCGATGGGCCGAGCCCCGTGACCGGTCCAGGCCCCACGGCGACGACGACCGCCAGCCCCACGTCCACGCCCACCCCGACGTCCTCGGCCACCCCGACGTCCTCGGCCACGCCTACGCCCACCGGCACCCCGAGTCCGACGCCTTCAGGGACGCCGAGCCCGACGCCCTCGGACACGCCGAATCCGACGCCCTCCGGCACCCCAAGTCCGACCCCTTCGGGGACGCCGAGCCCGACGCCCTCCGGCACCCCGAGCCCGACGCCTTCGGGCACGCCAAGTCCGAGCCCGTCGGAGACGCCGGCGCCCAGCCCGACCACCCCGGCACCGACGCCCACCCCTTTCCCCACGGCGGAAGTCCCGCACGTTCCCGACGACCGGAGCCGGGAGCCGGGCCCCGCGCCGAACTCCGGGCAGGGGGTGCTGATCGACTGGACGTCGATACGCGAGCTGGCCAGGCTGTTCGACAAGACCGGCGACGACGTGGTGGCGCGGCAGCGCGCCTCCACGTCGCTGGCCGGCACCTCCGGCCTGGTCGGCGGCGACGACGACGGCCGGCGCTTCGCCGAGTGGTACGCCGACGGCTACGACTCCCTCACCGGCGCCCTGCGCCGCATCGCCGACAAGAACTTCACGTGGGCCGGCAACCTGCGTGACTTCGACAAGATGTGGGACTACCTGGAGCAGCAGATCATCAACACGCTCCCGAAGATCCCGGACATCCCGGACGCGCCGATCCCGCAGGCTCCGCCACGCAAGGAGGGTGCCTGATGTTCGACCCTTTCCAGGCCCTCGCCTGGTTCGCCGGCGTGTACGTGCCTGAGGCCGACTCGTCCAATTTGCGGGCCCGCGCCCGGGAGCTGCGCGAGTTCGCCGACTCCATCGGTGAGCTCGCCCGCCAGACCGAGACCGGCGTCGCCGCAGTACGCAAGGCCAACGACAGCCAGGCCGTGTCCCGGTTCGCGGACGTGTGGCCGTACGAGCTCGCCCCCCGCTACGCCGCGCTCCAGGAGGAGCTGCGCGAACTGGCCGACGGCTGCGACGACTACGCCAACGCCGTGGACGAGCACCGGGAACAGCTGTGGATCATCGGCACCATGCTCGCCGCCATGGCGTTCACGATGATGTTCGGCTTCGTCTACCCGGCGGCGCGGGAAGCCGCCCTGAGGGCCTTCCGGTACCTGCAGGCCAGGGCCAGGCTGGAGCGCACGATCTTCCAGAAGACCGTCCAGTGGATCCTCCAGTACCGGATCGGCAAGCGTAAGGTCGGCGAGTACCTGGTGCGGGAGGGCCTGGACGCGGTGGCCGACTCCGTGCTGTGGACCGTGCTCAAGACCGGCGTGCACGCGGCCAGCTCGGCCGCGACCGGCCAGCCGATGGGCAACCTCTGGGCGTACGCGGGCAAGCACTTCGCCGCCGAGATGGCCTACAACGGCGGCATCAAGGCCCTGAGCGACGTCCGCAAGTTCATCCCGAAGACGCAGCTCACCGAGACGCTGCTGGGCGCGGGCCCGGCGGGCAAGTTCTTCCGCCGCACGCTGTCGGCCGCCACCATCTACCCGCTCGTCGCCAGCGGCGGCTTGTCGGACGAGGGCGCGCTGCGCTCGGCCCTGGCGCACGCGCCGAGGGCGTTCATCTTCAAGCGGTGAAGTAAGGAACCACGATGACGACACCCCGTTCCGGCGATCCGGAGATCGACCGCGCCCTCGCGGAGCTGGCGGCGCACGCGGCCGGGTTCGAGGAGGCGACCCGCCTGCTGGCCGAGACCAGAGGGCGGGGCGAGAGCGCCGGCGGCCAGGTTGCGGTCGAGCTGTCGCCCAGCGGGTCACTGACCGCGCTGCGCATCGATCCCCGTGCTCTGCGGCTGGGGTCGCAGGCGCTGGCCGAGGCCGTGATCGAGGCGTACCGGCGGGCCGAGGAGGACGTGGCCGGCCAGTCCTTCGACGTGGCCAGGACGCTCTTCGAGCGCTGACCCGTCAGGCGACCACCACGTCCAGGAAGATCGGTTTCTTGGCGGCGAGCAAGGCCCTCTCAGTCCGCAATTCGACGTGCGGCGGTGAGCGCCTGAGCCAGAGCGTCCGCATGCGGTGAGCGATCCTCTCGGAGGAGTGTCTGCACGTGCGCCTTGGCTCAATGCCGATCCGGAAGTGAGATTCGGGAGATTAAGAGGGGCGCTCTCCGATTATCTTCAGAGCATTTCGATATCGAGTTTGCTGAAGATTTCGGAGGCGATCCAGCTTCTCTGCACGTGAATTCGATGTCCCGCAGCGCCGGCGCCAGACCGTGGGCCGCGTCCTCGCACAGGCGCCGAATACGTTTCTCGAGCCGGCCCGGAGGTGTCCCCGTTTGCCTCCGGCCCCGCCGTTACGGTTTTCCGCCATCGAGTTCGGCGGGCCGCCTCCATGGTCATCCGGGCAGCCGCTGCCTAGCGTGGGGCGGCGTGATCAGTCTCAAGGGTTTGAGCAAGCGTTACGGCGACCGGCTCGTCGTCGACGACCTGTCGCTGGAATTGAAGCCCGGCACGGTGACCGGCTTCCTGGGGCCGAACGGAGCCGGCAAGTCGACGACGATGCGGCTCGTGCTCGGGCTCGACCATCCCACCTCAGGCACGGCGCTCATCGGAGGCAGGCCGTACCGGAAGATCAGGAACCCGCTGAGCACCGTGGGGGCGCTGCTCGACGCACGCGCGCTGCACCCCGGCCGCAGCGGGTACGCGCACCTGGCGGCGCTGGCGCGCAGCAACGGCATTGCGCGGCGGCGCGTCGCGCAGGTGCTGGAGACCGTCGGGATGGCCGGTGCGGCGCGCAAACGGGCCGGGACGTTGTCGCTCGGCATGAGCCAGCGGCTCGGCATCGCGGCGGCGCTGCTGGGCGACCCCGAGGTGCTGATGTTCGACGAGCCCGTCAACGGGCTCGACCCCGACGGGGTGCGGTGGGTACGCGGCCTCATGAGGTCACTGGCCGCGGAGGGCCGCACGGTGTTCGTCTCCAGCCACCTCATGAGCGAGATGCAGCTGACCGCCGACCACCTGGTGGTGATCGGGAAGGGGCGGCTCCTCATGGACGCCCCGCTCGCGGACGTCATCGCGGGCAGCTCGCTGACGGCCGTGGTCGTCCGTACCCCGCACGCCAGGGAACTGGCCGCACGACTGCGCACCGCGGGGGTCGAGGTGGCGCGCCAGGCGGAGAACGAACTGGTCGCCACAGGGGCGCCGATGGAGCGGGTGGGCGACCTGGCGCACGAGGCGGGGATCAGGCTGCACGAGCTGCGGACCCGGGAGGCGTCGCTCGAGCAGGCATACCAGGAGCTGACGGCGCAGAGCGTCGAGTACGGCGCGGGAAAGGCGGAGGTGTGAGCACGTTGTGGCAGGCGATCGGCGCCGAATGGGGCAAGTTGTGGTCCGTGCGGTCGACGTGGTGGTGCCTGGCCGCCGCGACGGTGCTCATGGTGCTCAGCGCTCTGACGCTGGGCGGCGCGACGGCCACGGAGGCGCTGCTGCGGGAGGGCGCGGCCACGCCGGTCGTCGCGAGCGAGCCTGTGGTGTCGGCGGCCTCGTTCGCCCAGTTCGCGCTCGTGGCGCTGGCGATGCTGACGATCACCTCCGAGTACTCCTCCGGCGCCGTCCGTGTCACCCTGCAGGCCGTCCCGGTCCGCGGTGTGATGCTGGCGGCGAAGGCGCTGGTGGTGGTGCCGGCGATGGCCGCGGCGGGCGTGTTGTCGGGTGCCGTGGCGACGGCGGCCGTCTACCTGCTGCTGTCGGCCGACGCGTTCGGCGGGCTGGTCGTGCTGCCCGCCGGCGAGGTCGTGGCCGACCTGCTCGCCGTCGGCGGGTTCTTCGCGCTGCTGTCGGTGATGACCGTGGGCGTGGGCACCGCCATGCGCAGTGCGGCAGGCACGCTGACCGTCGTGTTCATGCTGCTCATGGGTCTGCCTCTGCTGTTGCTCATGACGGGGAGCCAGGCGGCGCTGGAGGCGTCGCTGCGTATGCCGCTGTTCGCGGGGCTGGCGTTCATGGGCAGCACCGACAACCTGACCGGCGGGCCGATCCCGTACTCGGCGGGCGAAGGACTGGCCTGGCTGCTGGCCTGGACGGCGGCCGCGCTGGCGATCGGCCACGCGGTGCTGCGCCGCCGCGACGCCTAGACTCGGGCCGTGGCAGCGTCGGATCACGGCCAGCGGGTCGCCCGCGTGCTGGTCGGCGTGTTCCTGGGGATGGCGCTGGGCGTCGTCGAGCTGGCCTTCCTGAGCGTGGCGTGGCCCGCGTCGATGGTGCCGGCGATCCGCCCCGCCGCCGCGCGGGGCCTGGCGAGGCTGGTGTCCGTCGAACGTGCCAGGCTCGCCCGATGGTTCGGCCACGAGACGTCGGGGGAGGCCGGCTACGGTTTCCTCGCCGCCCGCGCCACGCTGGGCGTGTTCGGCGGGTACGTCTGCGCCTCCGCCCTGTTCCTCACCGGTCTGCTCCTGCTCGGCGGGTCGTGGGACCTGGCCTGGGGCGAGTCCGAGCAGGTGCCCGTGAACCTGCCGGGAGTGAAAGTGGTCACCAGCAGCGGCGTGCTCGGGGTGACCAGCGGCCTGGCGCTGCTGGCCCTGACCGCCCTCATGATCCTGGCCGTCGGGTCCCTCGAACGGCGGCTGGCCGGCCGCTTCCTCGGCCCCGACCGCCACGAGCAGATGAGCAGACGCATCGCCGAGCTGACCGCGACCCGCTCCGGCATCGTCAAGGCCGTGGACGACGAGCGCCGCAGAATCGAACGCGACCTGCACGACGGAGTGCAGCAACGCGGCGTGGCCCTCGCCATGCTGCTCGGCCGCGCCCAGCACAGCAGCGACCACGACGCGACCGGCGAGCTGGTCGCCCAGGCCTACGCCGAGTCGCGCCACCTCCTCGACGAGCTGAGGAGCGTGGCCTGGCGCATTTACCCCACCGCACTCGACGAGCTGGGACTGCGTGCGGCGCTCGCCGGCGTGGCCGAGCGGTCGATCGTGCCGGTGACCGTGCACGACGGACTGGCCGAGCGGCCGGTCTCCGAGATCGAGACCGCTGTCTACTTCGTGGCCCGCGAGGCCATCACGAACGCGGTCAAGCACGCCGGAGCACGTGACATCCTGGTCGTGTTGAGCGAGGACGAGCGGACGGTGCGGGTGGCGATCTCGGACGACGGCAAGGGCGGCGCCGAGCCGTCGGGCGGCGGGCTGTCCGGGCTGGCCAGGCGGGTGCTGGCGCTGGACGGCGAGTTCGTCGTGGACAGCCCGCCCGGCGGCCCCACCAAAATCGTCGCCACGCTGCCGAAGGCCGTGCCGTGCGGGTGATCCTGGCTGACGACTCCGTGCTCCTGCGCGAGGGCCTGACCCGGCTGCTCGACGACGCCGGCCACGAGGTCGTCGCCGCCGTCGGGGACGCAGCCGCGCTGCTCGACGCAGTCGAACACCACCGCCCGGACGTGGCCGTGATCGACGTGCGTATGCCGCCCGCCCACAAGGACGAAGGCCTGCGAGCGGCGTTGGAGATCCGCGATCGCCGGCCGGAGGTCGGCGTGCTCGTCCTGTCCCAGTACGTCGAGCAGCACTACGCGGCCAGGCTGCTGGCCGGGCGCCCCGAAGGGCTCGGCTACCTGCTCAAGGACCGGGTCTCGGAGGTGGCCGATTTCCTGGAGTCGCTGGAGCGGGTGCGTACGGGCGGCACCGTGTTCGACCCCGAGGTCGTGCGCCAGCTCCTCGCCCGCACCACCCACGCCGACCCGCTGAGCAAGCTGAGCCCGCGCGAAGCCGAGGTGCTGCGGCACCTCGCCCAAGGTCTGACGAACACCGCCGTCGCCGCGCGTATGCACGTCTCGCTCAGTACGGTCGAAAAGCACGTCAACGCCATCATGGACAAGCTCGACCTGCCCCGCAACCCCGGCTACAGCCGCCGCGTGCTCGCCATCCTGCGCTTCCTCGACAGTTGAGACGGCAGGGATGCCAGGCAGGTCTCGGCGGGGGGCGAGCGTCCGAATCGTCCGTGGGTCAGCGGGTGCCGGCTGAGCGGAGGAAGGCCAGGACGGCGAGGACGCGACGGTGCGAGGCCGGGTCGTCGGCCAGCCCGAACTTGGCGAACACCTGGGCCACGTGGGCCTCGACGGTGCGGTCCGTGATGGTCAGGCGGACGGCGATGGCCTTGTTCGACATGCCCTCCGCCACCAGGCCGAGCACCTGTCGTTCGCGGTCGGTCAGGGCGTCCAGCGGGTCTTTGACCCGGCGGCGGCCGAGGATCCGGGACACGATCGTCGGGTCGATCACGGTCTCGCCATCGGCCAGCCGGCGCAGCGCGTCGACCAGGATGACCGGGTCGAACACACGCTCCTTCAGCAGGTAGCCGACCTGTTCTGGGCGCTCTTCGAGCAACCGCAGGGCGTAGCCCGGCTCGACATACTGTGACAACACGAGCACCCCGACCCCAGGATGGTCCGCCCTGATCCGCTCGGCCGCCACCAACCCCTCGTCGGTGTGCGCACGGACCTTCGGCCATCCCTCCGACGCGGAGCCCCGCCGGTTTTTGAGTAGGGGCTACTCATGCGGCCCGGGGTGCCGCGCCTTCAAAGTCATCGGAGTAGGAAGTTCCGACACAGGGGAATCTCATGAAGGCAAGAATGCTCGCCGGCGCCGCCATGGCGTCGTCCTTGATGGCCGCCGGGTTGCTGTCGGCATCCGCAACGCAGGCAGGGGCCACCACGACGGTACAGGCCGCCGTCACGGCGCAGAACTGCGACATCCGGGACGGCACGTCGCGGACCGGCTACCGGACCGGCAGCAACCCCACCAGGTACGAGTACAACGACACCCCGTACCTGGGCGCCCGGTACAACTCGTGCACGAACAACGTCACCCTGTATTACGGCGGCTATGGTGACGCGCCCGGCTATTACTACAACCTCCGCACCGGTGCAGGAGCGCAGCGGGAGGTGAAGGCGGGTGTCGCCCGCAAGTTCACCTTCGCGGCTCCCGCCGGGTCGTACGTGGACGTCATGGTCCAGCTCTGCAGGAGGGGCATTCCCGGCCAGAAGTCGAGCTGCACCCGCTGGTCACCGGTGGTGCGCGTCGCCCTCGTCTAGCGACCATCTCGAGCAGCATCCGAGCCGGGTGTCGAATGCCAGGTGCCGCCGATCGTCTCTCTGATAAAGAGCAGAAGGAGAGACATGCCATGAAATTCGTGCTGATGTTCGCCGACACCGAGCCGTACGAGAAGGACCTGGCGGCCATGAGCGACGAGGAACGCGCGGAGGCCGTGCGGCAGGTGGAGCGGTGGTTCGCCGCCCACGCGGGCAAGGCCCGCATGGGCGGCAAGCTCCAGCCCCCGCACACCGCCACCACCGTTCGCCTGCGGGGCGACGCGGAGCCGATGATCACCGACGGGCCGTTCGTCGAGGGCAAAGAGGTGGTCAGCGGGTTCTGCGAGATCGATGTCGAGGACCTGGACGAGGCGCTGCGCATGGTGCGCACCTGGCCGGCCTGCCCCACCGTCGAGATCCGCCCCGTCGAAACCAGATGAGCCGCGTCAGAACGCCATCCGGACCTCTAGCGCCTCATTCGGAAGGTGGGTCTTCCGCGGGCGAGGACGAGAACATCTCTTTCACCCGCGTGTGCGCCTCGCGGGCAGACTCGTCGAGCTTCCAGTTCTCGGGGGACCTGACCCACTCCAACGTGCTGTGCTCGATGACCTTCAGGTCCGTCCGTAGTTCGGAAAGCTCGGCCAGCTTGTCCGGATCGGAGGTAGGGCCATAGGCAGTTTCAGTGTCCTGCATGGCGAGGTAGAGGCGGGTGCCGATGGGACTGGCGGACAACTTGATCCAACTGGCGTACCTTTCGTGCTCGCGATGTTCTGAGTAGAACCGTGCTATCCGCCCGGTGATCAGTTCGAATCTCTCCAGCGCGTCTTCCAGGATGTTGGACTGAACACCCGGGTACAGAAGCTTCGCAAGCTGTCGGGATGCATCGGCGTACTCCAGCGCAAGGGTCCGTCGATTGTCCTCATCCCGCGCCCGGCGATCGGCGCGTACGACGAGGCGCGAGGCGAGCCACCCGGCTACGAGCCCTCCGAGTACGGCGAGCACAGCGCCGCCGAAGTCACCCCAGACGATGTCCTTCCACACATCGAGCGTGTCTGGCGGCATCTGAACGTTCACGACCGGCGGGGCCGGTGCCACCACAACGGTCTCGGTCACAGTGACGGTCGGAGCTGGTGAGGGGGTGAGCTGGCTGAGCACAGCCGACATCATCACGCATAGCGGAGCGCTCTGGGCGATCTGTTACCGGATCGTGCGTAGCTGAGTAAGCCCCACGACGCTCGAGGTCGGCCGCTCTTGCGTTCCCAAGTGGCCAGCCACCGCCGGACCGCGATGCCCAACCAGTTCTTGTCCGCGGCCAGCTCGGCGATCGGCTTGCGGACGCTCACCGGCGCAGGCCCTCGTCACGCCGTGGCGGGTCGTCTGCGCCAACACCAAGCGGTTCGCCGTGCGTGACGCGCACAGCACGTGGAAGGTCCGCCACACTGCGAGCGCCCTCGACCGGATCGCCGAGGCCCGCCGCACGCTCGGGCTTACCGTCGAGTACTACGAAGAGTGGGCGGCCGAGGAGACCCTTCTCGCGCAGACCGAGATCGCCATGCGGGACTTCGAGCGGCTGGTCACGGACCTGTGGCCGCTCAAGGACGACGCGGCCTCTGCGCACCCGCAACGCCGCCGCCCGCCGCAGCGAGCAGCTCGGTGCGATGTACCGCGCCGAGTCGGAGCGCCTCGGGCGGACCGCGTACGCCGCGGAGCGCGTGGTCACCCTACCTGGACCACGTCGCGCCGCGCCGCCCCGGCCAAGACCATGACCGAGGAGATCGCCCGCGCCACTGCCCTGCTGGAGGGCGCGGACGACGAGATCAAGAACACGGCCCACAAGCGGCTCATGACCCTGGTTCGCCGCTGACCACCCCCGGGCGGCCTGTTTGGAGGGCGGGCCGCCCCTCACCTGAGGAGAAACCGATGACGCCCGACGAGATCGCCACCTACTACGCCCAGCGCGGCCTGGTCGCCATCGACGGCTACGACCGCCAGCGCATCCTCGACAGCATCCGGGAGAGCCGCCGCCGCTACGCCCACGAGGACGCCTCGCAGGCCATCGACGACGCCGTGGCCATGATCCGGCCGGAGTTCGTCCGCGAGCTCGGGCCGAACCCCGGCGCCGTGGACGTGCTGCTGCACGTCGCGTTCTCACTGGGCCCGTTCGCCCATCACGGCATGGACGGAGCCAACATCCTGAACATCATCGCCCGCCTGGCCGACGACTCGAACAGCAGGCCGCCCCGTGACCATCCCCGACACCGTCGCCGCCTCGTTCGTCGAAACCTTCGACGGCTCCTGCGCGCACGACGACGCCATCCGCCTCAACTGCGAGGAGGTGGACGCGCTCGCCGAGCTACTGACCGCGCTCGGACGCCCCGACCTCGCAACCATCTGGATCGAGGCCCATGCCGTTGACGACGACTCCGGCGACGCGCACCACAGCGGGCCCTGACCACCCGAACCCCTGAGGCCCGGATACGCGACCGGGATAACGTCCCGCCGACTCGCTTCCGGCCCTCAGGCACGTCTGGGTATTACGGAATGGACAAGGCCGACATCTGGCGCTTGCCTGCGGGCTTAGTGTCCTGCTCGTGGACATGACGAGCTTGATCGTGGGTGCGTTGATCAGCATCCCCCTGAGCATCCTCGCGAACATCCTGACGCCCAAGTTCCAGGCTTGGAACGCCAAGCGGAGCCGAACGGCTGCGACGAATAAAGCAGAGAGGGAGCGCGAGCTTCGCGAAAGGGTCCAGTTCTACATAGACAATCCCGTTGCGCATCGCGCTTTCATGCATCTGAGCACCGTTGAGTCGATCTGGTACGCCGCGTGGTTACTGGCGATCATGACTGGTGTCCCGACGGGCATCCTGATCGATAGGTCTTTCATAATGCTGATCGTGGCCTCCATCGCGTTGCCGATTGGGCTTATGCTGATCAATGCCCTTGGCAGGAGAAGGCTCGACGCACAGAGCGTGGCCATTGCAGTGGGACGCGAGCTTGTAGAGCGTGGCCGAGACGAGCCCGCCCCAGGCGGGGCATCATGATGACGTGGACGCCTGGACGATCGACGACGCGGCGGCGCTGCTGTACCCCATGCTGGCCGCCACTGAGGTGCGCGCAATGATCGAGCTATTCGGGATCTCGGCCGTTGGCGTTCGCCGTACCGGGCGGCGGGGCCGGCCGCTCCCGACGTACGACCCGAGCGCACTCCAGGAAGCGCACGCCGTCGTCATGCGCGCCCGTGTTGGCCTTGGCCTATTTTCGGGCAGCATAGTGGCGACGCATTGGCATTTCCGCTTCGCCTAGTATCGAAAGCATGGTTCCCCAACGTCGCAAGAGAACTGCGTTTTCCAGCCGGTAGATGGATATCCAGGATTTCGGAAGGGGCGACCAGCGTGTTGCCCGTCGGTGCGGATGATATCTCCCGCGCTGTTGTAGACAAGGGGATTAGATGCTCAAAGTATCGAGCCATCGGCCCCGTATGGCGAGGGAGTCATTCTTTCCGCTGTCGTTTATATCGATGATTAGCTCGAAGTCGGTGTCTGCGCTTTATACAGAAAGTTGTCACACATCTACACAACAATTCGGTTATTATCGCGAATATATTCCGATAGCCCATCCAAAGGAATGGCCTCCTTTGGGGTCTTCACTCTTGCTGCTAGCGGATGAGTGAAGACGTACGTCCAGCCGTCGTCAGGCTGCTCTTGTTCACAGTGGTAACGATCACGTCACTGGTCCTGGGGTGGGCCGACGCTGTCTGAGGAGCGCCGACACCATGAGCGTAATGCGAGCCAAGCATGTCGTGAGGAAGGCCGGCTACATCGAGTCGTCCGATTGGGAGCCGACCGACGAAGCGGCGCACTGCCACCTCGCCGCCGCCGATTCAAGCGGATGCGACTGGGACATCGTGCCCGGGCACGCCCTTCCCCAATCTGTCTGAAGCACCTCGTTGCTGCATACCGTTTCGTCCGGGAGTCCATGGACGAGGCACGTCAAGCACTCCTCCAGCGAGGACCATCACCGTCGCAGCCGATGCCTGAGTACGTCTACTTCATCAAGCGCGACGGCCTCATCAAGATCGGCTGGACGACGAACATTCGATCGCGAATGAAGGCTCTCCGCCCCGACGAGGTCCTCCACGTGCAGCCCGGAACGCAGAAGGACGAGGCGGCGCTCCATCGCGCGTTTCGCCATCTCCGCGTAGGCACGGAAACGGGTGGACGGCGTCTGCGCGAGTGGTTCCAGCCCGGCGACGACCTGGTGGCCTACATCGAACTTCGGAGACAGCTCGCGGCTTGACGGAGGTGACGTTCATGTCTCCGTACCGGCGCGCATGGATCATCTTGGGCGCTCTCACCGTGCTGGGCTTCGCCATCATCGAGGGCCTGGCGCTCGCGTCCGGCGACATGGACAACACCCTCAGCGCGCACCTGCGGCTCATCCTCGGGCTCGAACCCGGCAAGCCCTGGGGCATCGCCGCTGGTCTCGCGTTCCTCGGCGGGCTGGTGTGGCTCGGCTGGCACATCCTGATCGACCGCGACAAGAAGTAACGGCCCTGCCTCCTAGGTAGCCACCCGGGGCCGCTTCTATGCTCCGTTCGTGGCGGACATCAGCTACTTCGAGGCGTGGGGCCAATGGCTGCAGGGCCGATCCACTCTCGGGTACGACATGCTCGGGATGCCGGTGATCTGGTGGGGCCGGTTCGGCAAGATCCTCTCATTTCTGGCCGGTGCCGCAGTCCTGATCGACTTGGTCGGCCCAGAGAAGCTCTTCCGGTATGGCGACCGCCTGGTACGGTCCATGGCCCAGGGCCCTCTACGCCCCTTCATTGCTGGGCTCTTCGCAGGGGTGATCGCGGGAGTGCTCGTCGACGTGGCCACTGGACCAATGGGGACAGACTCCCCGTTGCGGTTTTGGCTCGCGACCGCCGCCGGCGGCGCAGCTGGCGCGGCAACTGTCATGATCGGATTCGCACTTCAGCATCCCGAGTTCTCTCCGGTGGCGCGGTGGATATCCCTGGGGCTGTTCTTGCTGGGCTTCCACTTCGACCTGCTCGCCTCCTAGCCGCACTCGAATACGCGTTCGCACGCTGGGTATGCTCGCTAGCGTGTCGCTGCCACCCGCCGTCAAACTGCCCGGCCACCACGTCAATGTCGGCACCCTCCTGGAGTGGCACCGCAAAGCCGATGGCGAACGGATAGCGCTCGTCGAGATCGTCGAAGACGCTCCCGGCTACCGCGGCGGCCTCCGAGAGCCCCGAGCGGTCTGGTTGCGCCCACGAAGTCGAGAAAGTCCCCGGCGTCGACTACAGCCAGGTGAAACAGACCCGGGAGTAACTGCGGGAGGTGGCCATGCCACGCTTCCGCCCCTCACACCAGCCGGCCAAGCGAGCCGTCCCCACCAAGAGCCGCCGCCAAGTGCAGCATCGCTCGCACAATGGATCGAACGAGATCGACAACTACGTTCCAGCATGCGCAACCTGCAACTTGTCCCGCGGCAACCGGGCCACGCCCAAGGGGTAGGGGGCGGGGTCGGCATCGCGAAAATGCCCGCGCGGAAGGACCCGTCCGCCAGGCTGCTCTTTTTCTGTACGGGTTCAGACCGCTCGCACGCTGATTGAACCGATCCGTCGAGCTCATAGGGAGAGGGGGCGGTCGTGGCGCGCGGTGGTGCGAGGGTCACCAGTGGCCCGCTCCCGAAGGATGACGGCAATCGGCCGGCGGGCGGCCGGACCCTGCTCGCTGCCGGGCTGACCGGGAAGAAGCCGAACTACGACCTGGCTGCCTGATCGCCAGGCCCCGAGACAAGGCAGCTCTCAGGAGGGGCCCAAGTCAGGCCCAGCGGAACCCCAGGGGAGTCCAAGGGGCGGCGTGTTGCATGAGGGCCATGAGAAACATGTTTGCGGCCCGGGGCATCCGCCGGGCATTGGCTCTGGCCCTCGTCTCCGTCACCACCATGCTGACCATCGGTATGGCGAGCAGTCCTGCGCACGCGTGGAACCCGGCGAATGACGGCTGGTACAAATGCCAGATCGACGGCGTCTGGATGTGGTGCAAGGGCCTGTAGGACAAACCAGAAGCCGCCCTCCCCCTGCATGGGGAGGGCGGCTTCTTCGCGTTGTGCAGGTCGGCGGCGATCTTCACTGAATTGCGGCTGAGGAGGCTGCGCCGATGGCGGCGAGCGGCGGCACGAAAGCCCGCCAAACCCTGACAGTCGAGTCCGCTAGTGACGAGGCGGCGAGCCAGACGTAACGTCGCCTTATGGACGACCAATGAGAGGCCATCACCGAAATTCTCCGGCAGGTGCACGAGGCGGTCGCGGGCCTCGACGGGCACAGACGTCCCCGAGGCGCTGCGAGCACTCCGCGGGGTCGGGTCGGGACCGCCGTCGACGCCGCCACCGACGAACTGATGGAGCTGCGGCACGACCAGATCCGCGCGGTGGCCGGCTGACGATGGCGCGTTACCTGGTTGGTCTGGGCGGGATCCGTGTGGAGCCCGTACGATTGACCGGTGCTCACCTGCTGTTCGCCCGGCTCGTGGACCCCCAGGCGAGGCAGGGCGAGGAGTGGTTCCGCGTGACGGGCCCGCAGGGGCAGGCCGTGGGCGCGGGTTACTACCGCGACGTGGAAGCGCTCGCTGAGGTGGTGCCGCTCGGCGAGCTGCGCGGCCTGGACGAGGCAGGCACCGAGACGGCGTGGGGGAGGGGCCCGGCTAGCCCCTGGGGTGGTCCACGCTAGCTATGGTCTGTCGGCCATGGGCCCATGGGCTCTGTTCATGATCGACAGGGAGGGGCCGATTCCGCCGTACAAGCAGGTTCGAACACGCTGCGCCAGCGCATCGAGACCGGGAAGATCCCGCCCGGACGCCGCATCCCTTCCCTGGTGGAGCTGGAGGAGGAGCTCGGCGTCGCCCGCGACACCCTGCGCAAGGCGGTGAAGGTCCTCAAGGAGGAGGGGCTGGTCGAGACTGTGGTCGGTATGGGCGTGTACGTCGTCCAGCGCGACTAGGGCAGCCATATATCCTGCCCGGCTGGGGTGACGATCATCCGATACTGGTCGCGGCCGGGCCGTCCAGCCCCCAGCCACTCCATGAAGGCGCCCTCCAGTGCGTTCCAGAGCTGCCGACCGCCGCTCTGGATCACGTGCGTGTCCTCACCGGGGCGCATAATGATGATCGCCCACCCGTCGCCTTGCAGGTCCCGCAGCCGCATCACCCACGCCGCCGCGTGGCCGTCCTGGCCCTCCCAACCGGCGGTGGTGATGGTGACATGTGGCGCCGCGGCGGCCAGGGCCAGCCCGAACCCGTAGTCGAGCGCCGCCCAGGGGGCGCGAGGGTCGAGCCGCGTGCTGCTCTCGACGCCGTCGCCCTGGTACGCCGGCCACGTGTCGACGCGCTGGGATCGCATCATCATGTAGCGGCAGCCGTAGCGGAACGCGCCGACCGCGGTGCCGTCGTCGAGAACGTCGAGCCGTAGTTGCTCGCCCCATCCGCCGTGGGGCGGCATGTACGGCAGCACGATGACGCCTCCAGGCCGGGTCTGCTCGATCCACGCATACGGGATGTCGCGCACCCCGCACGTGACGTGCACCCGGTCGTAGGGTGCGCCATCCGGTGCCCCGAGTGCACCGTCGCCGACGAGCTGCGTGGGTGAGAGGCCGGCCACCTTGAGATTCTCCGTCGCAGTGGCCGCCACGGCTTCATCGACCTCGATCGTGGTGACCAGGTCGTCGCCGAGCCGCCAGGAGAGCATGGCGGCAGTCCAGCCGGTGCCGGTGCCGATCTCGAGCACGCGGTGATGGTGGTCGAGATCGAGGAGGCGGAGGAAGTCGAACACGACGTGTGGCGAGGAGGTGGACGACGTCGGCGCGGCGCTGGTGTCGGTGATGCTGGGCTGGCCGTCGCCGCGCTGCGTGATGATCGCCGTGTTGGAGTAGACGGCGCGCCACCAGGAGTCGCTGTAAGCGTTCCTGTCGATCAGGCCCTCGGAGCGTTCATCCTGCGGCTGCATCCACGCCCGGGCGGGCACGAAGAGGTGGCGGGGTACCTGGTGTAGCGCCGTCAGCCAGCAGGCGCCATCGGGTGTGCCAGGGGACAGCACGCCGGAGGTGGTCAGGTAGGCGGCCAGGTCGCTGATGCGCCCGGCGACCCAAGGATCGATGCTCATGGCGTTCACCTCTACCGGGGCTTGCAGGATACGTCGGGCTGGCACGCAGCCTTGGGCTTACAGGGCTGGTTCGGGCCGCAGTTCTTCTGCGGCAGGCAGCCGTCGCCGCCGCCGGGCTTGTTGACCGACGGGTCGCAGCCCGGCGTGCACTGCGGCTCGCACGGCGGTCGGCACGCCTGCGGCAGCGCGGGCACGATGTGACGGTCGGCCAGCTGGCGCACGCGGGGCGCGAGCTCGGCGAGTGGGGCACCGGTAATGGCCCCGGCGGCCAGCCAACGTGCGAGCGGGCACGGCGTGACGCTGCCGTCCGGGAGGATCGCCGCGACCCCGTCGCCGCACCGGCCGCACAGTTCGGAGGAGTCGCAGGCGCGCCGGGCGGGCCTGCCCAGAAGGCGCATCCGGTCGATGCCGATGTTGGTGACGCCGAGCTCGGCGAGCTGCGCCTGGGCCTCCTCGACGCGCTGGCCGTCGCCGAGGCCGATGATGCCCACCCGGAGCGGGATGTTCATGGCGATCGCCTGGGCGATGTTGGCGCGGGTGCGGTGCAGGCTCTTGCGGCCGGTGATCTGCCGGTGCTGGCCGGGGTCGTCGGTGTAGTAGGAGGTGGCCAGCCTGACGCCGGGCTGGGCGAACAGCTCCCACATGACGTCGGTGACGTGTACGAGGTTCGAGTACACCTCCACCTCGACGCCCAGGCTGAGCGCGTGGGAGACCAGCCCAGGCAGCCGGGCGTACAAGGTGGGCTCCCCGCCGATGAACTGCACCGTGGACACGCCGAGGGCGGCGCCCTGGTCGATCGCGGCGACCCAGTCGTCATAGCCCATGCTGCCGTCGGTGCCGGTTGGACCGGCGTCGGCGTAGCAGTGCGCGCACTCAAGCTGGCACTTGCCGGTGACTTCGAGCCAGAGAAAGCCCAGTTCGGGCTCAGGAGGTGCGATGGTCACGGTCATGCCTCCTGAGGCTCAGGCTGGAGTCTTCAACGTTCCGGGCGGAACCCGCGCAGGTATGTCTTCTTGGCGTCCGCCGTGAGCATCGTGCACTCCGGGCAGGCTTCGCCTGCGGCCAGCGCGTCAACGTAGCCAGGGAACGGCACAGGCTCACCAGCGATCTCATGCACCCACACGAGCGGCTGAGCCGGGCATATGCCGCGCGCCCATGAGCTCGGTCTGGATTCCTCGGTGCGCACAGCGTGGCGTGACCATTTGGACGTGTCTGGCGTCTGCACTTCACCTAGCGCGAAGGTCATGGCAGGTCTCCCGCCTGGAATGAGATCTCGCCGGAGTGGGCCCGCGCCGGACGGAGCCGCTTCATGGATGCGGCGGCACAACTACCAGCAGCGATGTTGTAGTCGGTGTCGTGCCGCCGCGGCCGCGCCGACCCTGGGCGCGGCGGCACGACGGCGGACGCCTGGGGGCTATCGCCGCCGTGCCGGTCTGGGGTCGCCTGGCCACTCATGAGGCTCGCCGCCAGGTGTGGGCGAGGCGCTCCTGCGGTGCCTTGGCCCCCAGCCGCTCGAATGTCGCCGCCGTGATGACCTCACCACTGGCTCTGTGAACGGCAGTCCACATGCCGTCCGACCGCCGCTTTACGTCTCGGAACCCGGGGATCTGGCAAGCGCTCGAATCTGGCCCGGGCTGCCGGCGCCGAGTCACGTCGCCGCCGGTAGACCTGCTCGTGGCGCCCTGTGCGGGCGAAGGTGTGGGGGATGCGGACCCGTGACTGTCCATGTGCAGGACGGTAAGCGGCCGGTATTGGCCGGGCAACGATTATTCTCGAATATTCGAATTCCACTGAAGCATGATCCGAGGCGAGAAAGCGGAGAATTAGCGGGGCAGCTCATCCAGCGCGCGAGTGATCAGATGCCGCGCCGCGGCGCCGTAGCTGGCGCTGGCGGCCAGCTTGTCGAAGACGCGCCCGTACAGCTCGATTTCCTGGGGCTGCGTCAGCGTCAACTCGGCGCCGATCGTCTCAACCAGGACGCGCTTTTCGTCGAAGATCCAAAAGCCGTGCTTGGGAGATTCGGTCAGCTCCGCGTCGAATCCGATGATGCCCACATGGATGGTGCTCATGGCACACAGCGCCACGAGCCGGTCGAGCTGACCCGCCATGACGTCAATAGGGCAGAGGCGGTACCGCAGTACCGCCTCGGTCAGCACGAAGTGCAGGCGCTTCCCTGGCCGGTAGAGGACCTCCTGCCGCTGCATGCGGCCCCGTACGCCCTCGTCGACGTCATCCGGGAGCCCGTGCCGTTCCACCGACTGGGCGATCCGGTGGCGCGCGTAGTCGGGAGTCTGCAGGAGGCCAGGGACCACCGTCGTTTCGAACGCGCGAATATGCGTGGCGCCGGCCTCAAGCGTGATGCTCTCCTGCTGGCGGGCTGATGTGCCTGCGCCGAGTCGGCGGCGCCACTCGGCGTACATGGTCTCCAGGACTTCCAGCCTGGCGAGCAGCCGCTCCGCGTCGCCCTCGCAGCCGGTGGCCCGTGTCCAGGCGAGGATGTCGTCCCTGGTCGGCGTCTGCCGCCCGGTCTCGATCTTGGAGACTTTGGACTGTGGCCAGGCGAGCAACTCCGCGAGGGCCGTGCCGGTGAATCCGGCGCTCTGGCGGGCCTCGCGGAGCTGCCGTCCCAGGCCCTCGCGGGCCTCTTGCACGCGGGTCACGGGATGGCGCGTCTACCTTCCCGTGTACTGCTCGCACGGCATGGCGTAGTGCCAGGCCGCGTCCCTCCATTGGCAGTGCAGGAGCACCGTCTCGGGATCGGTGACCAGCTCGTGCGGGAGGGGGCGGTCCTGATCGTCGAAGTGGAGGAGAACGAGACGGGCGGAGTCGAAGATCGTGAAGTCGTGCGCTGGCAGGTCGAGGTCTGCGGCACGCGCGCGGGGCAGATACCGGATGTCCTCGCCCGACTCTAGGTTGAGCGGTGTGCCAGCCAGCAGGAAGCGCACGTAGTCGGTGTGTGGTTCCGTCACCACGCGCACGCGCTCGACGCGCTTCCCTTCCCCGGTCGCCGCCTTCATCTTGGCGAGCCACGGGCGCGTGGCCCGCTCAGGATCCGGCTCGCCAGCCAGGAACCGGCGCAACGATTCGTGTTCGGAGGGCACGTCGTAACGGTCGCGGGCCTCGAACTTGAACGCGGTGTGCTGGAAGGTGTCCCAGAGCTCGCCGAACTCAGCAGGGGAGAGCAGGGGCACTCAGGATCCCTCCATGAAGCGGAAGAGCTCCTTGGGGACTTCGACGAACGTCTCGCCGGGGAGGACGTTGCGCAGGTGCTCGAGCGCCTCCGGGTCGGTCACCTGGTCGCCCTGGACCACGATCGTGCCGCGGTCGGTCTCGTACAAGGTGGGGCACTGGCCGTCGTCCGACGTGCTGCCGAGGAACCGTAGCCTCATGCTCGGACCTCCCTCTATTCGAGAATTCCTGGCAGCCTCGATGGTGAACCGAGAATAGTGAGCGGTCAATAGCCGGGGCGGCGCGGGCCGCGCGGCCAAGCGGACACCTGGGTGGGCTGGCCCGGCCGTGCCACTTCGTTCACAGGGAACGTTCAGCTTGCCCGCCGGTCCGGCACCCCGGCCGCCTCCAGTCGGGCACGACGGCGCTCAAGTGGAGGTTCAAGTGCCTTTACGGGATGACACCCTCGGAATCGGCGACCTGGCCCGGCTGGTCGGCGTGCCAGTGCGGACGATCCGTTTCTACTGCGACGAGGGCCTCATCGACTCCGTGCGGAGCACGGGTGGGCACCGCAGATTCGACCCGGCGGCCGTGGACCGGCTCGGCCTGGTCAGGAGGTTGCGCGGGCTCGGGCTCGGATTCGTCTCCATCAGACGCGTGCTTGATGGAGAACGCTCCGTGGGCGAGGTCGTGGCGGCCGAGCGGGCCGCGCTGCCTGCGCAAGGAGTTCACGGGACGCGTCAACCGGCCAACATGCATGGTCACTTCTGGTCGCTGTCCTAGTTCACGGCGTCCTGCGGTGGAGCACCCCTGTCGATCATCGAGCAGTACGTCGAGCAACAACGTTCGTCCCGCTGAACTCTGAAGGGTGGCGTTCTATGTAACATACGACGTCATTGTCCGAAACATACTTTTCCTATAAATCGGTCATGGCGGACATCTTTGATACGTATGTCATGGCCGGAGCGTGGGATGAGATGTTCGAGCGGCCGGGCGTGCCCCGTCGCCAATACCAGGCGTTGTTCGCCGCGCTCCAGCCGCTCGGCGCCCGCGAGCTGCGGACCAGGGCCGACCAGCTCGCCAGGATGTTCACCGATCGCGGGGTCACCTTCGACTACGCGGGTGTCGAGCGGCCCTTCCCGCTCGACCTGATCCCGCGAGTTATCGACGCCGCCGAGTGGGACCTCGTGACGCGCGGCGTGCGGCAACGGATCCGCGCCCTGGAGGCGTTCCTCGACGACGTGTACGGCGACCGCCAGGTCTTCCACGACGGCGTGGTCCCCTGGCGCCTGCTGCACTCCAGCCCCCACTACCATCGCGTCGCCCACGGCTGGCGCCCGCCCAACGGCGTGCGCATCCACGTCGGCGGCACGGACCTGATCCGCGACGAGCAGGGCGTCCTGCACGTGCTGGAGGACAACGTCCGCACCCCCAGCGGGGTCAGCTACGTGCTGGAGAATCGGCTCGCCATGACCCGCACGCTGCCCACGCTCTTCTCCGAGCAGTTCGTGCGCCCGGTCGAGGAGTATCCCGCCAGGCTCCTGGCCGCGTTGCGCGCCGCCGCGCCCGCGGGCGTCGCGAACCCGACCGTGGTGCTGCTCACGCCCGGCGTCTACAACGCCGCCTACTTCGAGCACGCGCTGCTGGCCCGCCTCATGGGCATCGAACTGGTCGAGGGCCGCGACCTGGTCTGCGAGAACAACCGCCTCTACATGATCACCACGTACGGCCGCCGCCCCGTCCACGTCGTCTACCGCCGCGTCGACGACGACTTCCTCGACCCGCTGCACTTCCGCGGCGACTCCGTGCTCGGCTGCCCCGGCATCGTGAACGCCGCCCGCGCCGGCAACGTCACGATCGCCAACGGCGTGGGCAACGGGGTCGCTGACGACAAGCTCATTTACACGTACGTGCCCGACCTGATCGCCTACTACCTGGGGGAGACGCCGCTGTTGCCCAACGTGGAGACCTACCGGCTCGACGAGCCGGACGTGTGCGACCAGGCCCTGGCCGACGCCGACCGGCTGGTGCTGAAACCCGTGGACGGCGCGGGCGGCAAGGGCATCGTGATCGGGCCCGTCGCCACACCCGAGCAGCTCGCGTCCGTGCGACAGGCCGTACGCGAGGATCCGCGCGGCTGGATCGCCCAGCGGCCGGTGCTGCTCTCCACCTCGCCCACCCTGGTCGGCGAGCGCCCGGCGCCGCGCCACATCGACCTGCGGCCGTTCGCCGTCAACGACGGCGACGACGTGTGGCTGCTGCCCGGCGGGCTGACCCGCGTCGCGCTGCCGGAGGGCGAGCTGGTGGTCAACTCCAGCAGAGGCGGCGGCTCCAAGGACACGTGGGTGCTCGGCGAGGCCAGCGCGCCCGCCGCCTCCGTCGCGGTGGCCGCGCCCAGCGCCGCGCAGTGGAGTCCCAGCAGGACCGCGGCCTGGGAAGGGGAACAGCAATGACGCGCCCGCTGCTCAGCCGCATCGCCGAGACGCTCTACTGGATCGGCAGGTACGTCGAGCGTGCCGACGACACCGCCCGGCTCCTCGACGTGTCCGTGCACCGCATGCTCGACGAGCCCGAGACCAACCACTCCCTCTACGCGGTGCTCGGTCTCAGCCCCGCTGCTCCCGCCAGTCCCCAGGCGGCCATCCGGCGCCTGGCCTACGACCTGGACGAGCCCGCCTCGATCGCCTCCTCCGTCAGATCGGCCAGGGACAGTGCGCGCGGCGTGCGCGAGGTGCTGTCCAGCGAGGTGTGGGAGTGCCTCAACGTCACCTGGCACCATCTGTCCAAGCTGGAGACGCTGCCCCCGCACGCCTACCTGGCGTTCGTCCGCGAGCGGGCCGCCCTGTTCTTCGGTCTCGCCGATGCCACCATGAGCAGGGACGACTGCTGGCGCTTCATCGTGCTCGGCCGCAGCCTCGAACGCGTCGACATGACCACCCGGCTCCTGGCCGTGCACCTGGCCAGCGACTGGCGGCTGGTGCTGCAGGCCAGCGGCGCCGACGAGTCGTTCACCAGGACGCACGGCGCCAGGGACGGCGCGGTGCTGGAGTTCCTGCTGCTCGACCGGCTCTTCCCGCGCTCGGTCGTCTACTCGCTGCTGACCGCGGAGAAGTGCCTGCGGGCGCTCGCCCCCGACACGGCCAGGGCCGGGGTGGCCGACTCCGCGCAGGCCGCGATCGGGCGGGTGCGCGCCGGGCTCGAGTACAGCGACCTGGACGAGCTCAGCGACCGGCTGCCGGAGCTGCTCGGCACCCTCCAGGAGGCGTGCGCGGCCGCGGGCGAGGCGATCACGAAGCGGTTCTTCCAGCACAGGGAGGCGATGGCATGGGTTGGCGCGTGAAGGTTTCCCACGTGACGCACGTGGAGTACGACGGTGAGGCGCGCTCCTCCTACAACGAGCTCAGGATGACGCCCGCGTACGGGGTGTTGTCCAGCCGCGTCAAAGTGACCCCGGCCGTGCCGACCTACTCGTACGAGGACTACTGGGGCACCACGGTGACGGCGTTCGACGTGCCCGAGCCGCACCGGTCGCTGACCGTCGAGGCCGTCAGCAGGGTGGAGACGAGCGGGCCGCGCACGCCGAAGGTCTCCGTCACGCTGGCCCATCCGTCGATGGAGGAGCTGCTGCGGCGCACCCCGATGACCGCCGTGAACGCCGAGCTGGACGAGCTGGCCAAGACGCAGGCGCTGGGCCGCGACCCGCACGAGACGGCCGAGGCGATCTGTGAGCTGGTCACGGCCCGGGTGGAGTACATGCCCGGCTCGACCGGTGTGCAGACCTCCGCGCAGGAGGCGTGGGACCTGGGGAAGGGCGTCTGCCAGGACATGGCGCACCTCACCGCGGGGCTGCTGCGGGCCGCCGGGCTGCCGGCCCGGTACGTCTCGGGCTACCTGCATCCGCGGCCGACCGCCGGGATCGGCGAGCCCGTCGCGGGGCAGAGCCACGCGTGGGTGGAGTACTGGGCGGGGGAGTGGCTGCCGCTCGATCCCACCAACCGGACGTACGTGGGGGAGGCGCACGTGGTGGTGGCCCGGGGGCGGGACTATTCGGACGTGCCGCCGCTCAAGGGCATCTACCAGGGGCCGCCGGGGAGCCGCCAGGAGATCACGGTGACCGTCACGCGGCTGGGCCCGGCCTTGCTGCACACCCCGCCTGGCTAGGTTGCGCGGCGGGCCATCGGATTCTGGTGGAGGGCGGTGGGGCCTCGGGGCGCTGGTCGAAGATCACCGCCCATCCGGCGCTCATCTCCTGGTAGCGGGAGTAGTTGCGGTCAAGGCCGAGCCGGCTCGCCACCAGGCGGCCGGTGGGGCGGCCATCGGTGAGTCACCGGCTCAAGACAGCGGCCGGGCTGCGGGCGAGCAGCACGGCGAGTGCCGCCAGGAGCAGCCAGGCTGAGGTCAGGGCTATCAGCCAGGGCCAGCCCGCGTGGCCGAACACGACGGTGCCCACCGTGCCGCCGGCGCCGCTGCCCAGGTAGTAGCAGAGGGTGTAGAGCCCGGCGGCCCTGCCGCGGGCCCGCGGGGTCGCCTGGGCGGTTACCCAGGCGTTGGCGATGGCGTGGGCCGCGAAGAACCCCGCGGTCAGCCCGGCGAAGCCGAGCGCGACCACGGGCAACGAGGCGTGCAGGGTGAGCGCCGCACCCGCGATCGTGACGAGCAGCGACGTGACCAGGGCCGCCGTACGGCCCAGGCGCGCCGTCAGCCGACCGGCGGCGGCCGAGGAGGCGGTGCCCATGGCGTAGGAGAGAAAGACCAGAGAGGCGGCGGCCGGGGCCAGCGAGAGGGGAGGCGCGGCCAACCGGAACCCGGCGGCGTTGTAGAGCGCGACGAACGCCCCCGTGGCAAGCGCCCCGACCACACACGGAACGAGCACCCCCGCCGCGGCATTTCTCCGCCCGGCCCGGCCCACGCCGCCACGCGTCCGCCCGGCTACGCCCACGCCACCACTGCCCGATCCGGCTCTGGACAGCCCGAGCCGCGCCACGCCGAGCGGGGGCCGCTCGGCGTGCGTCTGGAGCGGCGGGGAGCGCACGGCGTGCGCCGCCGCGTCGGCCGGTTCGCCGGAGGACGCGGGGTTGCGCGCCGACGTGGGGTCATGGGCGGGTGAGGGGGCGGGCAGCGGACTCGGGGTGCGGGGCAGCGTCAGGGACGCGAACAGCGCGCACGCCAGCGCGACCCCGGCGACCACGGCCAGAGCGCCGTGCCAGCCCAGCGGCCCGGCGGCGAATCCGGTGCCGAGCCGCCCCAGCATCCCCCCGACCGAATTCCCCGCGATCATCGTGCCCACCGCGGCCGCCAGCCGTCCGATGCCCACCTGATCGGCCAGATAGGCCGCCGCCACCCCCGCGAACCCGGCGATCGCCACCCCCTGCACCGCCCGCATGACCAGCAGCACAGGAAAGGACGGCGCCAGCGGCAGCAGCAGCCCGAGCACCGCCGACACCACCACCGACCAGACGATCATCCGCCGCCGCCCCAAGGTCTCGGCCAGCGCGGCCACCGGCAGCACGGCCACCGCCAGCGCGCCGGTGGCCACGCCGATGGCGAGCGACGCGCTGCCAGGATCGAGCCGGAACGCGGCGGCCAGCTGCGGCAACACCGGTTGCGGCGCGTACAGCAGCGCGAACGACGACAGCCCCGCCGCCGCGACGGCCGCGCCCACCCGCCGGGTGTCCACCTGTGGAGGCGCGCTCTGCGCTTGGATGACCACCCGCACAACGCTAAGCAAGACTAATAAATACGTCTAATACTGAAATGAGCAATAATTCATACCATGATGGATGAATCTGATGAACAGCTGGCCGCCCACCTCGCGCCCACCCTCGCCCTGCTGGCCGCGGTCGGCGAGACCGGTCACGTGACGCGTGCCGCCGAGCTCCTCGGCATCCCTCAGCCCACCGCCAGCCGCCGCCTCGCCGCCCTGTCCGACCTGGTCGGCGCCCCGCTGGTGTTGCCGGCCGGCCGCGGCATCCGCCTGACCAGGGCGGGCCGTACGCTGGCCGCCGCCTCGGCCCGCGCGCTGAGCACCGTCACCGGCGCGGCCCGCGAGGTACGCGAGGAGATCGATCCGGACAGCGGCCGCATCCTGCTGGGCTTCCTGCATCTGCTCGGCCGCACGCTCGTCCCGTCGCTCATCCGCGGCTTCCGCGAGCGCCACCCGCGCGCCCGCTTCAGCCTGGCGCAGGGCTCGCGTCAGGACATGCTCCGGAACCTGCACGAGGGCGAGAGCGACCTGGTGTTCGTCGCCCCGATGCCACTGGACGACCCGGGCCTGGACAGCCGGCCGCTCGCCGATCAGGAGCTGGTCCTGTCCGTGCCGGTGGCACATCGGCTCGCCACGCGCGAGCGGGTGCGGGCCGCGGAGCTGGCGGGGGAGGCGCAGGTCGCACTGGAGCACGGGTACGGCCTGCGGCAGATCGTCGACGACCTGTGCGCGGCGGCGGGGTTCGAGCCGCTGGTCGCCTTCGAGTGCCAGGAGTCGGAGACCGTGCGCGGGCTGGTGGCGGCGGGGCTCGGCGTCGCGGTCCTGCCCCGTTCCCAGCCGGGACCCCGTCCGGCCATGCCGGGTTCCGGCGTCGTGGAGATCCCCCTGTCGCCGCCCATGTTCCGGACGATCGGGGTGAGCTGGCCCGCGGGAGATCGGCTGACCCCGGCGGCGCGGGCGTTCCGCGACCATGTGTGCTCGGAAACCATGGACCTGGGCCCCGGCTTCCGGCCCGCTGCCTCGTGAGCTGAGTCTCCAGGCCACACTGGGGGCCATGACACATGACGGCGACGCGGGCGTACCGGGCTCGCTGGCGAGGGTGCTCGCCGAGGTGGCGGCTGAGCGGGCGGCCCAGGACGAGAGGTGGGGCATGCAGGAGCTGCCCGACGGCACCGGAGGTGCGCGTACGACGGCCGAGTCCGACCTGGCCAGGCAGGAGACGGCGACGGCGGCGAAGGACGGGGCGCTGACCTGGAGGCACGTCCTGGCTGAGGAGGTGCTGGAGGCGTTCGCCGAAGCCGACCCGGACCGGCTGCGTGCCGAGCTGATCCAGGTGGCCGCCGTGGCCGTCAAATGGGCCCAAGCCCTCGACCGCCGCCCAACTGGTCTCGAGCAGTGCCCTGTCGGCCTCGAGCAGGGTCCCGCCGGTTCCGACCAGCGCAGGGACGTCCTCGGCCGTCCCTCTGCTGATTCGGCCGCCGCGTCGCCGGACCGCTTCCGGGCCATCGTCGACGTCCACGTGGTGCTGCTGCGTGGCGACGAGCTCCTGCTCGCCCGCCGCTCCGGCACCGGCTACGGCGACGGGCTCTGGCACCTGCCCTCGGGACACCTGGAGGAGGGTGAACCGGCGACCGATGGCGCCGCCCGGGAGGCGGCCGAGGAGCTGGGCGTGACCATCGACCCGGCCGACCTGACGTTCGCCCACGTCATGCACCGGGCGCCCGACCGGGTCGGCCTCTTCTTCACCACCGGGAAGTGGACCGGCGAGCCGTACAACGCCGAACCCCACAAGTGCTCGGAGATCGCCTGGTGGCCCGTCCACGCCCTGCCCGCCGACATGATCGACTATCCGGCCGCGGCTATCGCGAACATCCTCGGCCGGATCCCGTTCGCCCAGCACCATTGGTCTACATCCCCTTGACGCGACTACATGGCGATGTTGCGCTTGAGAGGTGTCCATCGACTACACCGAGCGCATACCGAACAACGTCGACCTTTCGGAGGACCGCCGGTTGCGGCGGGCGCTGGAGTCGTGGCAGCCGCGCTTCCTGCAGTGGTGGGCCGAGATGGGCCCGGCGCTGCCGACCAGGGACGTCTACCTCCGCACCGCCGTCTCGGTCGGCCGCGAGGGATGGGCGCACTTCGATCACGTGCCGCTGCCCGACTACCGCTGGGGCATCTTCCTGGCCGAGCCGAAGGACGACCGCCGCATCGCGTTCGGCGAGCACAAGGGCCGGCCGGTCTGGCAGCGGGTGCCCGGTGAGCACCGCGCCGACCTGCAGCGGCTCATCGTCATCCAGGGCGACACCGAGCCGGCCAGCGTCGAGCAGCAGCGCCGGCTCGGGCTGACCGCCCCGTCCCTGTACGACCTGCGCAACCTCTTCCAGGTGAACGTGGAGGAAGGCAGGCACCTGTGGGCCATGGTCTACCTGTTGCACGCCTACTTCGGCAGGGAGGGCCGTGAGGAGGCCGAGCAGCTGCTCAAGCGCAACTCGGGCAGCGAGGATTCGCCGCGCATCCTGGGCGCCTTCAACGAGGAGACGCCGGACTGGCTGTCGTTCTACATGTTCACGTACTTCACCGATCGGGATGGGAAGTATCAGCTCGGCACGCTCAAGGAGTCGGCGTTCGATCCGCTGAGCCGTACATGCGAGTTCATGCTCAAGGAGGAGGCCCACCACATGTTCGTGGGCACCACGGGCGTGGACCGGGTGGTGGAGCGCACCGCGCAGCTGATGCGCGAGCACGACACCGACGACATCGGGCCGTACGGCGGGATCCCGCTGGATGTCATCCAGAAGTACATCAACTTCCACTACAGCGTGAGCCTCGACCTGTTCGGCGGCGAGACGTCCACCAATGTGGCCAACTACTTCACGGCCGGGCTCAAGGGCCGCTGGCAGGAGGAGCGGCGCGCCGACGACCACCGGCTCACCGACGCCTTCGCCGTCGTGCCGCAGGTCGAGCGGGGCCGACTGGTGGACGTGCACCTTCCGGCGCTCACGGCGCTCAACGCGGACCTGCGCGGCGAGTACATCGCCGACTGCGCCACCGGCGTGAACCGGTGGAACCGCATCCTCGCCGGGCATGGCCTCGACGCGACCCTCTATCTGCCGCACGTGGGGTTCAACCGCCGGGTCGGCGTGTTCGCCGGGCACCACATCTCCCCGGGCGGGCGCGTCCTCGACGGAGGGTCATGGGAGGCGGCCAGGGGCCGGTGGTTGCCGACGGGCGCGGACAAAGCGCACGTGAAGGCGCTGATGCGGCCCGTGTACGAGCCGGGAAAGATCGCCGCCTGGGTGGCGCCGCCGCGCAACGGGATCAACGGGCGGCCGTTCGACTACGAGTACGTGCATCTGTGATGCTACAGGCGGTTGACGGATCATCTGTTCTCTGTGGAGGATGCGCCTACGAATGTCCGCCTGCGGATGGGGACGGCCACGATGCCGGAGTCGTTCAACGCCAGCGTTTACCTCGTGGACCGGCAGGTCGAAGCCGGCCGAGGTGATCAGATCGCGGTGACGGGGCCCGCGGGCGCCCCGAGCTCCGTCACGTACGCGCAGCTCGCCGCCCGCGTCGCCGAGCTGGCCGCCGGACTGCGGGAGCTGGGCGTCCGGCCTGAGGAGCGGGTGCTGCTCGTCATGTCGGACCGCCCCGAGACGGTGGTCACCATCCTGGCGGTCATGCGGATGGGGGCGGTCGCCGTGCCGATCTCCACCATGTACAACGGCGCCGAGCTGGCCACCTTGTTCCGGGACGCGCGGGGGCGGGTCGTGGTGGCCACGCCCGAGTTCGCGCCGGCCGTGCGGGAGGCGCTGGCAACCGCCCCCGACGTAACGACGCTCGTCCTGACAGACCCGGACGAAGGGGCCCCAGCCGTAGAGGACGCGGGCGCGTGGGATGCCGGGGTGCGGGTCCGGCGCTGGGCGGACGTGCTGGAGGCCGGCCGCGGCGCCGTGGCGGCCCACGGCCAGGGCGCCGGGGCCGCGTACGACAGCTGGCGCGACTCGCCCGCCCTCTGGCTCTACACCTCCGGCACCACTGGAGCGCCCAAGGCCGCCATGCACCGGCACGGCGCGATCCGCGACGTCTGCGAGACCTACGGGAAGCAGGTCCTCGGCATCCGCCCCGGCGACCGGTGCTTCTCCGTCGCCCGGCTGTTCTTCGCCTACGGACTCGGCAACTCCCTGTTCTTCCCCCTCGCCGCGGGCGCGACCGCGATCCTCGACCCGGCCAGGCCCACTCCCGCCGGGGTGATCGCGCGGGTGACGGCGGACCGGCCGACGTTGTTCTTCGCCGGCCCCACGTTCTACGCGGCCCTGCTCGCCCCCGGCGCCCCCGACGACGCGTTCGAGTCGGTACGGCTGGCCGTCTCGGCCGGCGAGGCGCTGCCCGCCGAGATCTACCGGCGCTTCACCGAGCGGTTCGGCGTGGACATCATCGACGGCCTGGGCTCCACCGAGGCCCTGCACATCTTCATCTCCAACCGCCCCGGCCAGGTACGCCAGGCCAGTTCGGGCACGGTCGTGCCCGGCTACGAGGCCAGGCTGCTCGACGACCTCGGCGCGCCGGTCCCCGACGGTGAGCCGGGCCACCTGTACGTCCGGGGCGACTCCATCGCCACCGGCTACTGGTGCCGCACCGCCGCCACCCGCCAGGTGTTTCAGGGGGAGTGGCTGCGGACCGGGGACACCTACACCCGCGACGCGGACGGCTTCTATCACTGCCTGGGCCGCTCCAACGACCTGATCAAGGCCGGCGGCATCTGGGTGTCGCCGATGGAGGTCGAGGCCAGGCTCCTGGAGCACACCTCGGTGGGGGAGTGCGCGGTGGTGGCCTACATCGACCCCGACGGGCTGGAGAAGCCGGTGGCCTGCGTGGTGCCGGCGGCGGGCCGCGCCGTGGACGCCACGGAGCTGGTCGCGTTCTGCCGCGACGGCCTGGCCTCCTTCAAGCGCCCGCGCGAGGTGCTGGTCGTGGACGCGCTGCCGAAGACGGCCACCGGCAAGATCCAGCGCGTGGTGGTCCGGGACATCGCCGCCGACCTGCTGGGCAAGCGTCAGATCGGATCCGTGCCGTAGATCGAGACGGCGAACGGCCGGTAGGTGGCGGTGTAGACCTCCTCTCCGAGCCGGGGCAGCGACCTGTCCAGGTAGCGGTGCAGGCGGGTGGCCTCCGGCCACGGGTGGACCGCCACCAGGACGCCGCCGGGCGCGAGCAGCTCGCCGAGCCGCGCCGAGGCCCGGCGCAGGCGTTCCGTGCGGCCCAGGTAATAGAGGGTCTCCGAGCAGAACACCAGGTCGAAGCGCTCGTCCGGGCGGTGGGTGAGGATGTCCGCCTGCACGAAGCGCACCCGCGCGTTGCCCTGCACCCGCTCGCGCGCCCGCGCCAGCGCCCGCTCGGACACGTCCACTCCGGTGATCTCGGCGTCCGGGTAGGCCGCCGCGAGCGCGTGCGTGAACACGCCCTCGGCGCAGCCCACCTCGACGATCCGCTGGTACGGCCTGGGCGGCAGGAGCTGCAGCGTGGACAGGTATTTCTGCTGCTCGTAGCTGTCGGTCGCCAGCTTCCACGGGTCCGGGTTGCGGTGCCACCAGTTGAAGTAGCGGCGCAGCAGCACGCCCTGCGCCGCCGGCGAGAGCAGGGACAGCGTGCGGAAGAACGTACGATGCATGATCTCAGGGAAGCTCGGCATGCGGTCAGCGGCCTCTCTCGACGGGGACGGAGAGATGTCCCGGGGGTCAGGTGAAGTCGTTGCCGGGAGTCCATGCCCGCTCAGCCCGCCGCCCGAAACCGCGGATCACTTCAGCGGATGCCCCGCGATCATGCCGGACACGTCAGCGGGCTCCCGCCCGCATGACGGTGAAGGGCGCCATCTCGCCCAGCCCGCGCACCGACAGCTTGTCGACCGGCCGCAGCCGGAAGGCCCGGTCGCCCTCGAGCTCCTCGGCCAGCGCCGGATCGGCCAGAATCGTGCCGGGCAGCGACAGCGCGGTGAGCCTGCTCGCCAGGTTGACGGTGGTGCCGAACACGTCGCCCATCCGCCAGATCACCGGCCCGGACGCCAGCCCCACCCGCAGCTCCGGCAGGCCCCTGACGCGCGCGTGCGTCTCGACCAGGCGCAGCGCGATCTCCGCCGCCACGTGCGCCTTGTCGGCCACGAACAACACCGAGTCGCCCAGCGTCTTGATCACCCGGCCGCCGGTGGAGGTGACGATGTCGGCGGATCCGCCCTCGAACCTGTCGATCAGCCGGGCCAGCTCGCTGCTGGTGATCTGCCTGCTCAGCCGGGTGAAGGCGACCAGGTCGGCGAAGCCCACGGCCAGCCGTACCGCGCTCATGTCCTGGTCGGCCATGCGGCCCGCGGCGGCGGCGAGCTGGCGCTGCCAGGCGTAGACCAGCAGCTTCGCCAGGTCGGGCACCACCCGCTCGGCCCGCCGGCGCCAGGCCCGTGGCCGGTCGGCCAGCGGCACGCCCGCCTGGTCCAGGGCCTCCACGCCCAGCTCGGCCTGCGACTCGGCCAGTCTCGCGGTGGCCCCGCCGAGCGAGCGGGCCATGAGCAGCACGTGCTCCTCGTCGTAGAGGCCGGAGCTGACCATGCCGAGCAGCGTCTTGAGCGCCTCGACGTCGGAGTCGGTGAACTCGACGGCGTCGTCGGCCACGTTGGCGAACCCCAGGGCACGCCAGAAGCGCCGCGCGCGGTAGACCGGAACCCCCGCCATCTCGGCGACCTGGTGGCTGGTGTAGCGGCGCGGCTCGCGCAGGAAGGCCTCTGTCAGCCCGTTGTCGTCCCCGCGGCCCACGCGTGCAAGATAGCACTGTGTGGGGCAAATCACTCCAGAAGGGCTTGCAGAGCGATTCGTTCCTCCTCGGGCACGTAGCCGGCGTAGTAGTCGTACACCGACCTGCGGAACAGCCGGGCGGCCAGCGGGCCGTCACCGGCGCGCACGGCGGCCAGGACCTCCTCGTGGTGGGCGATGCTCCGGCGCATCAGCGCCTCCTGGTCGGGAGCGGCGGCGATCCGGCCGGCGATGAGGTCGACCACGACCGACCGGACGACGTCCGTGCAGACCTGGATGAGCGTGTTGCCGCTGGCCCGCGCCAGCGCGTCGTGGAAGGCGACGTCCGCGGCGCTGAAGGCCGCGCTGTCCGCCTCCTTCATGCGCTCCACGGCCGCGGCCTCCTTCATGCGCTCCACGGCCGCCGCCATCTCCTCCAGCTGCTCCTCGGTGCGCAGCCGCGCCGCCAGCAGGATGGCCGCCGCGTCCAGCACCATCCTGAACTGGACCAGCTCGCCCAGCGACAACTCCGCCACCCGGGCCAGCGTGGTCATCGACTTGTGCAAGGCGGCGGGCGTGAACGGCAGCACCTCGGCGCCGTTCGGGTCGCCGGGCCGCGAGCGCACCAGGCCGCGTGCCTGCAGCACCCGCAGCGCCTCGCGCACGGTGGAGCGGCTCACCGAGAACTGCACCATGAGCTCGCGCTCGCTGGGCAGCCGCCCGCCCGGGCACAGAGCGCCGCTCTCGATCGCCCCCTCGATCTGCTCCACGACCCGTTCATAGGCGCGTACGGTGCGTACCGGCTCGAACTGCGGACCACTCATGGATGTCCCCCTTGACCCGCGCCGCCGTCGGCTGGCAATGTGCTTAGCCTACTGGTCGGACCAGTGCACTAGCCAGGAGGCTGCAAGACATGAGGCGCATCGGAATCTGGATCGCCGTGGGCGGTCTCCTGCTGAGCGCGGCCGCCTGTGGCGGCGAGGCCGGCGGCGGCACTTCGACCCCCGCGGCCCAATCTCTCTCCGTCGGATTCGTGGCCGAGCCCGCGAACCTGGACTTCACCGCCACCGAAGGCGCCGCCATCCCGCAGGCGCTGCTCGTCAACGTCTACGAGGGCCTGGTCAAGCTCGGCCAGGATGGCAACATCGTCCCGCTGCTGGCCGAGAAGTGGGAGGTCTCGGACGACCGGAAGACCTACACGTTCACGCTGCGGAAGAACGTGAAGTTCAGCAGCGGCGCGGCCTTCACCGCCGATGACGTGGTGTTCTCGCTCGACCGGGTCAAGACCGACTGGAAGCTGAAGATCAAGTCGCAGCTCGACGTGGTCGACAAGGTGGAGAAGAAGGACGACTCCACCGCCGTCGTCACGCTCAAGCGCCCCAGCAACGGCTTCCTCTACTCGATGGCGACCAGGCTCGGCGCGATGTTCAGCCGCACCGGCGTCGCCGACCTGGCCAACAAGCCCGTCGGCACCGGCCCCTACGTGCTGGGCTCGTGGCGGCGCGGCGACTCCATCCAGCTCAACGCCAACCCCTCCTACTGGGGCACGAAGCCGCCGCTGTCGTCGATCACGCTGAAGTACTTCAAGGACGCCACGGCGATGAACAACGCGCTGCTGACCAGCGGCATCGACGTCATCTCCAGCGTCCAGGCGCCGGAGTCGCTGCAGCAGTTCGCCGACCCCAACCGCTTCCAGACGGTCGAGGGCACGACGAACGGCGAGGTCGTGCTGTCGATGAACAACGCCCGCGCGCCGTTCAACGACAAGAAGGCCCGCCAGGCCGTGCGCCACGCCATCGACCACAAGGCGCTGCTGGACACCGCCTGGGCCGGGCGCGGCCAGCTGATCGGCTCGATGGTGCCGCCCACCGACCCGTGGTACGAGGACCGCACCGGCGACTACCCGTACGATCCAGCCAAGGCCAAGGAACTGCTCGGCGGCAAGACGCTGACGGTCAAGATGCGCATCCCGAACCTGCCGTACGCGGTGGCGAGCGCCCAGGTCGTCAAGTCGCAGCTGGCCCAGGTGGGCATCACGGCCGACATCGAGCCCCTGGAGTTCCCGGCCCGCTGGCTGGACGTGGTGTTCAAGCAGGGCGACTACGACCTGTCGATCATCAATCACGTCGAACCCCGTGACATGGGGATATTCGCGGATAAGTCGTACTACTTCCACTACGACAACCCCGAGTTCGGCAAGCTGCTCGCCTCCGCCGACGAGGGCACGGAGCAGCAGCAGACCGGCGACCTCAAGAAGGCCGCCCAGCTGCTGTCCGACGACGCCGCGGCCGACTGGCTGTTCCTGTTCCCCAACCTGATCGTGGCGAAGAAGGGCGTCACCGGGCTGCCGAAGAACGCCATCGCGGAGTCCTTCGACTTCACCGCGCTCGCCAAGCAGTGATCGTTTACCTGCTCAAACGGCTGGCGGTGCTGCTCGCGAGCACCGTCGTGGCCGCCGTGGTGGTGTTCGCGTTCATGGGACTGCTGCCCGGCGACCCGGCCGAGATCGCGCTCGGCGTCAACGCCACCCCGGAGGCGGTGGCCCAGCTACGCCAGCAGTTCGGCACCGACCGGCCGCCCGTCGCGCAGTTCCTCGACTGGGCCGGCGGGCTCGCCCAGGGCGACTTCGGCACCTCGTACGTGACCAGCTCGCCCATCGGCCCCCAGATCAGCGACCGCCTGGGGGTGACGGCGGTGCTCGTGCTCGGCGGCATGGTGGTGGCGCTGGTCATCGCGGTGCCGCTCGGCACCTTCGCCGCCGTGCACCACCGCAACCCGCTGGGCGCCGCCATCAGCGCGGCCAGCCAGGTCGGCATCGCCGTCCCGGCCTTTCTGGCGGGCATCCTGCTGGTGTTCGTGTTCGCGGTGCAGGCGCAGGCACTGCCGTCCGGCGGATACGTGCCGATCGCCGAGAGCCCGGGGGAGTGGCTGCGTAGCCTCCTGCTCCCGTGGCTGTCCCTCGGCCTGGTCCAGGGCGCGGTGCTCACCCGCTACGTCCGCAGCGCCGTCCTGGACGTGATGCGCGAGGACTACCTGCGCACCGCCCGCGCCAAGGGTCGGGGCAGCACCGGCGCGCTCTGGCGGCACGGCCTGCGCAACGCCTCGATCCCCGTCGTCACCGTGCTCGGCCTGCAACTGGCCACGCTGCTGATCGGCGCGGTCGTGGTCGAGCGCGTCTTCGTCATCCCGGGGCTCGGCGACCTGCTGCTCAACGGCGTGGCCGGGCGCGACCTGCTGCTCGTCCAAGGAGTGGTGATGGTGCTGGTCGCCGCCGTCCTGCTGATCAACTTCGTGGTGGACATCACCTACCACCTCCTCGACCCGAGGCTGCGATGAGAGGCCGCATGAACGCCGCCCTGCTGGTCGGCGGCACGCTCGTGGCACTGGTGGTGCTGGCCGCGCTGCTGTCGTTCTTCTGGACGCCGCACGATCCGACGCTCGTCGACGCCGCACGCAAACTCCGCGCGCCCGGCGACGGCAACCTCCTCGGCGCCGACAAGTTCGGCCGCGACACCTTCAGCCAGCTCATGGTCGGGGCCCGCACCACCCTCTACGTCGGCATCGTGGCCGTCGGCATCGCCGCCGTACTCGGCGTCCCCCTGGGAATGATCGCCGGGATGTCGCCGTGGGGCTGGTTGTCCGAGCTGATCATGCGGGTCAACGACCTCGTGTTCGCCTTCCCCGCGTTGCTGCTGGCCGTCATGCTCGGCGCGGTCTACGGGGCCGGCACGCTCACCGCGATGATCGCGATCGGCGTGGCCACCGTGCCCGCCTTCGCCCGTGTGGCCCGCGCCGCCACACTCCAGGTCATGGTCACCGACTACATCCTCGCCGCCCGTGCCGCAGGGCGCCGCCGCACCGCGATCGCCGTGCGGCACGTGCTGCCGAACATCGGATCCGTGCTGATCGTGCAGGCGTCGGTGTCGTTCGCGATCGCGATCCTGGCCGAGGCGGCCCTGTCGTTCCTCGGCTTCGGCACCCGCCCGCCCACCCCGTCCTGGGGCCGCATGCTGCAGGAGTCGCAGGAGCTGCTGTTCTCCACCCCGCGCCTGGCGCTCTGGCCCGGAATCGCGATCGCCCTCGCGGTGCTCGGCTTCAACCTCCTCGGCGACGGGCTGCGCGACTACCTCGACCCCAAGCTCAGGAGGATCCGTGCTGAAGGTTGAGGGACTCTCCGTGCGGGCGGACGCGGTCGAGCTCCTGCGCGACGTGTCGTTCGACATCGGGCCCGGCGAGCGGGTCGGGCTCATCGGCGAGTCCGGGTCCGGCAAGTCGCTGACCGCGCTGTCGCTCATGGGCCTGCTCCCCGAAGGCGTCACCGCCTCCGGGCGGGCCGCGCTGGACGGCCGCGACCTCGTCGGCGTGCCGGAGAAGCGGCTGAAGCGGCTGCGCGGCCGCGACCTCTCCATGGTCTTCCAGGAGCCGATGACCGCGCTCAACCCGCTCATGCGAATCGGCGCCCAGGTCGCCGAGGTCATGACCCTGCACGGCGTCCCCCGCCCGCAGGCCCACACCCGCGCGTACGACCTCCTCGAACGGGTCCGCCTGCCCGAACCCCGGCAGATCGCCCGCGCGTACCCGCACCAGCTGTCCGGCGGGCAGCGCCAGCGCGTCATGCTCGCCATCGCCCTGGCCAACGAGCCCCAGCTGCTCATCTGCGACGAGCCCACCACCGCGCTCGACGTCACCGTGCAGAAGCAGATGCTCGACCTGATCGCCGAGGTCGCGCCCGCGCTGCTGTTCATCACCCACGACCTCGCCGTCGTCGCCTCCGTCTGCGAGCGGGTCCTGGTCATGTACGGCGGCCGCGTCGTCGAGAGCGGCCCCATCCGCGAGGTCTTCACCCGGCCCCGCCACCGCTACACCGAGGGCTTGCTGGCCGCCTCGAAGCTCACCCCGCGTGGCACCCGCCTGCCCACCATCCAGGGGAGTGTCCCGGCGGCCGGGCACTTCCCCGGCGGCTGCGTGTTCAGCAACCGCTGCGCGCACGCCGCCCCCGACTGTGAGACGGCACCGGCGCTGACAGGAGACGGCCATGCCCACGCATGCTGGCACCCCGCTGATTGACGCCCGCAACCTGACCCGCGTCTACCGCCGCCCCCGCACCTCGCTCACCCAGCCGGGCGCCGCCGTCCACGCGCTGAACGACGTGTCGCTGACCATCGGCAAGGGCGAGCGGTACGGCATCGTCGGCGAGTCCGGCTCCGGCAAGTCCACCCTCCTGCGCCTGCTCTGCGCGCTCGACCAGCCCACGAGCGGCACCATCACGTTCGACGGCCGGCAGATCACCGGCCGCCCCGAGCGGAGACTGCGGTTCCTGCGCGAGAACCTCCAGATCGTCTTCCAGGACCCGATGAGCTCGCTCGACCCCCGCATGCGGGTGCGCGACCTCGTCGCCGAGCCGCTCGTCGCCCTCGGCCTGCCCGTCGGCAACCGGGTCGCCGAACTGCTCGACGAGGTCGGCCTGCCCGGGGCCGCCGCCGACCGCTACCCGCACCAGTTCTCCGGCGGGCAGCGGCAGCGCATCGCCATCGCCCGCGCGCTCGCGCCCCGCCCGAAGGTGCTCGTCGCCGACGAACCCGTCAGTGCTCTGGACGTCTCCGTCCGTGGGCAGATACTCAACCTGCTGGCCAACCTCGTCGACGAGCTCGGGCTCACACTCGTGTTCGTCTCGCACGACCTGTCCGTGGTGCGGCACGTCTGCGAGACGGTCGCGGTCATGAGCCAGGGCGAGATCGTCGAGACCGGGCCCGTGGACGAGGTGTGGGCCGCGCCCGCCCACCCCTACACCCAAACGTTGCTGCAGGCCGTACCGACTCTGGAGGGATTGTTGTGATCGACGTCGATGCCGATGGAGTGGTGGCGTTCACGCAGGCGCTGGTGCGCATCCCCAGCACCAACGACCCCGGACGGCGCGAGCAGCCGGCCGCCGAACTCGTGGCCGCCCGCATGCGGGACTGGGGCTGGGAGCCCACCGTGTACGAAGCCGCGCCCGGCCGGCCCAACGTGGTGGCCGTCGTCGAGGGCGGCGGCGGTGACGGGCCGACGCTGATGTTCGAGGGCCACACGGACGTCGTCACCGAAGGCGACCTGTCGGAGTGGACCGTGGACCCGTTCGGCGGGGAGATCCGCGACGGCAGGCTGTGGGGACGCGGCAGCGCCGACATGAAATCCGGCCTGGCCGCCACCCTGTACGCCACCCGCGCCCTGCAGCTCGCCGGGCCGTTCCCCGGGCGGATCAAGGTGTGCGCGCTGGCCGACGAGGAAGGCCTCATGATCGGCGCCCACCACTTCGTCTCCGAAGGGCTCGCGGCCGGCGTGGACGGCGCGATCGTGGCCGAACCCGAGGCGGGCGAGATCTGCGCCGTCGCCAAGGGCGCGCTGCGGCTGCGCGTGGACCTCGCGGGCAAGATGGCGCACGGCGCGATGCCGCAGCACGGCCGCAACCCCATCCAGGCCATCGGCCCGCTGCTGGTCGGCCTGCGGGCGCTGCAGGAGGAGCTGCAGGGGCGGCATCCGGCGCACGAGCACCTCGGCGAGGTCTACGTGACGCCGACCGTGCTCCAGGCCGGCTCCGAGGAGCAGGTCAACGTCATCCCCGCCGGCGCTTCGGTGTTCGTGGACGTGCGGACCATCCCGGGCGTCGAGCACAAGGACATCGCCGACCGGGTGGCCGCGTTGGCCTCCTGCGACGGGATCGGGGCGGAGGTGTCGGTGCTGGTGGACCGGCCGCCGGTGGACGTGCCCGTGTCCGACCCCGTGGTGGCCGCGCTGGCCGCCGCCCACCGCGCCGTCACGGGGGAGGAGCCGGTGTACGGCGGGGTGCCCGGGTCGACCGACGGAACCGTGCTGACGCACTGGGGCGGGATCCCGTCCGTCGTGTACGGGCCCGGGGGGAAGTGGATCGCGCACCAGGCGGACGAATACGTGGAGGTCGAGGAGATCGTCCGGTGCACCCGGGTGTTCGCCGAGGCGGCGCGGCGGTTCCTGAACGGCGACTTCTGATGCGTCCCGGTCCCACGAACTCGCTGGTGGACGTGGCGGGGCTGCGGGTCGGCCACGCCCACCGGGTGGGTGCCGGCCACCGCACCGGCACCACCGTCATCCTGGCCCCCGCCGGGGGCGCCGTGGCGGGGGTGGACGTGCGCGGGGCCGCGCCGGGGACGCGGGAGACGGAGCTGCTCGACCCGCGCAACCTGGTCGAACGCGTGCACGCCGTGGTGCTGACGGGCGGGAGCGCGTACGGGCTGGCGGCGGCGTGCGGGGTGGTGGACCGGCTGGCGGACGCGGGCATCGGCTACCCGGTGAGCGGCGGCGTGGTGCCGATCGTCCCTGCGGCCGTCATCTTCGACCTGGGCCGTGGCGGCGCCTTCCGCGCCGTCCCCGACGCCTCGCTCGGCACCGCCGCCTACGACGCCGCCACCCACCCCGCACCTGCGCCGAACGCCCTCGCCTCCGGCCCTCCCACACCCGCCACGACGCCAGCCGCCACGGCGCCTGCCCCGACGCCAGACGTGGTGCCCGGCGCGCCACCCGCCACGCCGCCGCCGGCCGCCACGGCGCCGGCAACGCCGTCTGCCACGCCGTCTGCCACGGCGCCGGCAACGCCGTCTGCCATGCCGTCTGCCGTGCCGTCTGCCGTGCCGTCTGCCGTGCCGTCTGCCGTGCCGTCTGCCGTGCCGTCTGCCGTGCCGTCTGCCGTGCCGTCTGCCGTGCCGTCTGCCGTGCCGTCTGCCGTGCCGTCTGCCGTGCCGTCTGCCGTGCCGTCTGCCGTGCCGTCTGCCGTGCCGTCTGCCGTGCCGTCTGCCGTGCCGTCTGCCGTGCCGTCTGCCGTGCCGTCTGCCGTGCCGTCTGCCGTGCCGTCTGCCGTGCCGCCCGTCATGCCGCCTGCCACGGCGCCTGCCACGGCGCCTGCCACGCCGTCTGCCGTGCCGCCCGTCATGCCGCCCGTCATGCCGTCGGCAACGCCGCCCGCCACGGCGCCTGCCGTGCCGCCCGCCACGACGCCAGACGTGGAGCCCGGTGCGCCACCCGCCACCACGCCCAACGCGGTGCCCAACGCGGTGCCCAATGCGGTGCCCAATGCGGTGCCCGGCGCGGTGCCCAACGCGGTGCCCAACGCGGTGCCCAACGCGTCGGGCGGCGCGGACGGCGTTGGGAGCGCGTCGGGCGCACTCACCCACGCCTCTCCCTCCGAAGGGACCCCAACCCCGGTCGGCGGGAACGTCGCGGCGGGTCCTGAAGCCGTACCCGTCCTTGGGACGGCACCCCCGACGGCGAGCGGGTCGATCGGGGCCGGGACCGGGGCGATGGCGGGCGGCCTGGCGGGAGGGATCGGCACGGCCAGCGCCGTCCTCCCCGACGGCACCACCGTCGCCGCCCTGGCCGTCGCCAACCCCGTCGGCTCCGTCCTGGACCCCGCCGACGGCACCCTGGCCGGCGCCCGGTACGGCCTCCCAGGCGAGTTCGACCACCTCCACCCCCCGGCCCCGCACGAAGTCCACGCCTGGAATCCGCAGAAGGCGCCGTCCTTCAACACCACCATCGGCGTGGTCGCCACCGACCGCACCCTCACCAAGGCCCAGTGCGGCAAGCTGGCGGCGGTGGCCCACGACGGTCTGGCCAGGGCGATCCGACCGGCCCACACCATGACCGACGGCGACACGATCTTCGGCCTGTCCACGTGCGCTGCCCCCGCCCCCGCCCAGGACGAGTTCCAGGACATCCTGGCGGCCGCGGCGGACGTCTTCAGCCGCGCCGTCGCCCACGCCGTCCTCGCCGCGACCGGCCGCGAGGGCGCGCCCGCGTACCTCGACGTGTTCCCGAGCGCAGCAGCCACCACAGGGGGAATCTCATGACCATCGACACCACCTGGCCGGACGGCCTGCCCATCGGCGACGGGTGGGTGCAAACCGGCCGAACCTCGGACGTGATCTTCCCCTACGACGGCTCCGGCGTGGCCACGGCCCCCCTGGGCACCCCCGCCCACGCCGCCCGAGCCGTCGACGAGGCCCTGGCCGTCGCCCCCGCCATGGCCGCGCTGCCCTCGCACGCCCGCCGCGCCGCCCTCATGAAGGCCCACGACGCCCTCGAAGCCGACCGCGACGCGTTCGAGCGCCTGCTCGTCATGGAGACCGGCAAACCACTCGTGGACTGCAAGGTCGAGGTGGCCAGGACGCTTGTCACGCTCGCCACCGCCGCCGAGGAGGTGGCCAGGCTGCACGGCGAGACCGTGCCGCTCGACCTCCTGCCGTCCGGAGAGGGCCTGATCGGCTTCTGGACGCGTCGCCCCATCGGCGTCGTCGTCGGCATCACGGGCTTCAACTATCCGCTGCTCCTCGCCGCCCACAAGATCGCGCCCGCCGTGGCGGCCGGCTGCCCCGTGATCGTCAAGCCCGCCCCGGCCACCCCACTCGCCACGCTCTGGCTGGTCCACCTCCTCCGCTCCACCGGCGCCCTGCCCGCCGCGGCCGTGCAGCTCGTCACCGGCGACGTCGAGGTCGGCCGCACGCTCGTCGAGGACCGGCGGATCGGCGCGGTCTCGTTCACCGGCTCGGCCGCCGCCGGCCACGCCATCGCCCGCGGCGCCGCCCCCACGAAGGTCCTGCTGGAGCTCGGCTCGAACGCCGCGCTCATCGTGGCCGCCGACGCCGACCTGGAGGCCGCCGCCGACGCGGTTGTGCGCGGCGGCTACTACGCCTCCGGCCAGGCGTGCATCTCGGTCCAGCGGGTCCTGGTCGAGGAGCCGGTACGCGAGGCGTTCCTGTCCCTGCTGGCCGACCGCGTCAAGACCGTCGCGGTCGGCGACCCGCGCCTGCCCGGGACCCGGGTGGCCCCGCTCATCGACGAGGCCGCGACGGACCGGGTGCTGGAGTGGATCGCCGCCTCCGGGGCCGAGCCGATCACGGGCGGGCTCCGCGACGGCCGCGCCATCGCGCCGACCGTGCTCGCCGACGTCCCCGACGGGGCCGCCGCCTGGGACGAGGAGATCTTCGGCCCCGTGGTGTGCGTGCGCGCGGTGCCCGACCTGGAGGCCGCCTTCACCGCGGTCAACGCCTCGCGGTACGGCCTGCACGCGGCGGTCTTCACCCGGTCGCTGGCCACGGCGTTCGCCGCGATCGAGCGCATCGAGGCCGGGGGAGTGGTGGTCAACGACGTGCCCGGCTTCCGGGCGGACAACATGCCGTACGGCGGCGTCAAGGACTCGGGAACCGGCCGCGAAGGCCCCCGCTTCGCGATCGAGGAGCTGACGGTCACCAGAATGGCGATCATCCGTCCCTGAAAGGTGACGGCGTTCGCGCGCGAGGCATCCCGGACGGCGGGCCGCCTCCAGCCGACCGCGGCGCAAGGCACTCCCCGAAGGCCTTGCGCCGCGGTCGTTCAGTGCCGGAGGATCGCTACTTCTTGAAGGCGTCCTTCGCCTTCTCCTTCGCTTGCCTCAGATTGGCCTTGGCCTTCTCTGCCTTGCCTCTGGCCTGCAGAGACTCGTTGCCGGTGAGGTCACCGGCACGCTCCTTGGCCGTGCCCTTGACCTCCTCGGCCTTCCCCCTGGCCTTTTCCTTCCGAGCCATATCAGCCTCCCCCTCGCGGCGCATTGTCCGAGGTCCTGCAATCGCAGCACTCCCTCTGCCCGAAGATCCGGCGCTTACGCGCTTCTCGGATGCGCCCACTCCCGCTGAGAGGCGGCCGTACACCGGGATTAGGACGCCCTTTATCGCCAAATATGTGTTTGTGTGCCCATTTCAGAGGCAACCACAGGGGCTTACGGGGCTCGCGAGGAAGCAGGCGCCCCGCATCAGCCCGAAACCCCAGGCCATGACGGAGCTGTGCGAGCGGTTCGACCTGACGCCGGACGACCTCACCATCGACCTGGGCCCTCTCGGGCCGCTCCTTCCCCGCTCGTGACCGCCGTGCGGCCGTGACCCGCCCGTGTGGGTGCGGGCCACGGCCACCGGGGGAATGCGCCGGTTACTGCTCGGCGCGGATCATCCGCAGGTGGTGCCGGATCACCGGCGCGCTGTCCCGCGCCAGGTCCCTCGTCCAGTTCGAATGACCCAGACGCAGCTCCACCTGGACCAGCCGGAGCGAGCGGTAGTGGGCGTCGGCCTGCAGCCGCAGCCATGTCCGGTCGAAGCGCTCACCGGACCTCGCGACCACGTCACGCAGGGCGGCCTGCTGCTCGGCGCTCGGCGCGTCCGGCAGCCGGACGTCGAACCGGTCTGCGACGTCGCGCAGCCGGGCGTCCAGCCTGCGATGATCGCGGATCAGCCGCCAGGCGATCTCGCGCACGCCCCGGTCGCGGGACTCGCGTAGCGCGGCCCTGCCGGCCGCGATCTCGGCGAGGTGTCCGCGATGCGCCTGCCGCAGGTACGACTTGTCCTGCCTGGACAGGTGCAGAGCCGTGCCGGACTCCGCGATGGAGGCGTTCACGGGGGCGGCGGCCGTCTGGGCCTGCGCCGCTGGGGCGATGGTCAACGCCAGCACGGCCGCGAGGGTCGCGGGTGCTAATTTCCGTGCTGTACTCATCGGTCAGGTCCCTCCTTCTTGCTTGGGACGGAACCGTGCCCGCTGCCCTGGTGCGGCAGGGATATTCATCTCAATTCGGCGGGTCGAAACGGCCGTCCACGGCGGTCCAGCCGCCGTCCACGTACAACACCGATCCTGTGACGAAGCTCGCGGCGTCGCTCGCCAGGTAGACGACCGCTCCGGCCATCTCCTCCGCGGACGCCCAGCGGCCGAGCGCGCTCTTGGCGGCGTACGCGGCGTACCAGTCGGGGTGGTCCTTGATCTGGCGGGTCAGCGGCGTCTCGACCACGCCGGGCGCGATGGCGTTCACCCGCACCCCGTGCGGGCCGAACTCGGCGGCGGCCGTGCGCAGCAACTGCACGAGGCCGGCCTTCGTGGCCGAGTAGACGCTCTGCCCCGGCTCGGTGACGCTTGCCCGGATCGACGCGAACCCGATGATCGACCCGCGTCCCCGTTCCACCATGCCCGCGCCGAACGCCCGCACCACGTCGAACGAGGCCCGCAGGTTCAGCCCCACCACCCGGTCGAACTCCTCGCCGGAGTAGTCGAGCAGCCGCTTGCGGACGTTCGTGGCGGCGGTGAAGACCAGCACGTCCGCCGGATGGTCGGCGGCGGCCCGGCCAACGGCCCCGGTGTCGAGCACGTCGAGCAGCCGTGCGGATCCCCCGCACGCGGCGGCGGTCTCCTCCGCCGCGGCCAGGTCCCGGTCGGCGCACACCACGGACGCCCCGTGGGCGGCCATGGCCTGGGCCGCCTCCCTGCCGATCCCGCTCCCTGCCCCGATCACCACGGCTCGCCGCCCGTCCAGGCGGAACAGCGCGTCATATCCCATGACAGGCAGACTATCGACTGGTCTGACCAGTGCACCAGGTGTCTGCCTCCGCGAAATGTCGGTGCCGGGTGCCACGATGGGCGCCATGCATGACATCGCCGCACACTGGGACGCCGCCGCCGACGCTTTCGACGAGGAGGCGGACCACGGGTTGCGCGACCCCAGAGTCAGGGACGCCTGGGCCGATCGGCTCGCCGCCTGGTTGCCCGAGGACCGGCTCGACGTCGTGGACCTGGGGTGCGGCACCGGGTCGCTGTCGCTGCTGCTGGCCGAGCGCGGGCATCGGGTCGTGGGCGTGGACCTGGCGCCCCGGATGGTGGCCCGGGCGCGGGCGAAGCTGGCGGGCACGGACGCGATCGTGCTGGTCGGGGATGCCGCCCGGCCACCCGTGGGGGAGCGGCGCTTCGACGTGGTGCTGGCCCGGCACCTGCTGTGGACCATCCCCGATCCGGAGGCCGCGCTGACCCGCTGGGCGGCGCTGCTGCGGCCCGGCGGACGGCTGGTCCTCGTGGAGGGGCGCTGGAGCACGCCCGGCGAGAGCGGTGAGGGCTCGCGGAGTGAGGCGGGATCAGAGGCGGGCATGCCGTGGGACGGCGGGGTGCGTGCGGGCGATCTGGTGGCGGCGGTGCGCCTGACCGTCGCCGACCTCGCGGACGTGCGCGTCGAGGTGCTCGCCGACCCGGCGTTGTGGGGCAAGGAGATCGACGACGAACGTTACGCGGTGGTCGCGGTGACGTAGCCCGTCCTCGATGCCGGGAGGGCCGCCGCTGACGTGGCCCTATGGGGTGCCCGCTCGGTGGGCGAGCCATTGCTCCCGGCTGATCGCATACTCGACTTCGCCAAGATGGCTGCCGGGGAGCGGATCTTCCCAGTCCATGTGGAAGGTACGGGTGTGCTGCATGCCGATGGCCGACATCGTCGCGCGGGAGGCGGTGTTGACCGCCATGGTTTCGGCGAAGATCCGGGTGAGCCGAAGGTCTTCGAACCCATGGCGCATCAGCTCGCGGGCTCCCTCGCTGGCCAGACCCTGGCGCCAGCGGCGCCGCAGGAGCCGATACCCGAGCTCGGCCTGTCCTTCGACCGGGCCCTGGTCGGTGCGCGTGGGCGGCTCCAGGATCCACCAGCCGACGAACTCCCCGTCGACGAGACCGGCCCAGAAGCCAAGCCCCGCCACGCGGCTCGCGACCGCGAGCCGCCGGCGATGGAGCACCTCAACCTCCTCACGGCTACGGGCACGGCCGTTTCCGAGGTAACGCATGACCTCGGGGTCGGCGTCGAGTTCGATCTCGTGCTCAAGGTGCTCGTCGGACAGCGGAACAAGCGTGATGCGGTCGGTGCGCAGGGTCGCCTGAGACATAGGACGCATTCTTCCGCTCAACCCGCCTTCCTTGGGGTGCTCCATCGGAGAAGCGCCACCACCTCACCGGGCCCCGGCGCGGCACCATCGGCGCAGAGAACAGCGCTTTGGTCCGCTGGTGGCTATCCCTGGGCGGCGATCTGGATGAGGTTGCCGCAGGTGTCGTCGAAGACGGCCGTGGTGACCGGTCCCATGACCGCCGGCTCCTGCGTGAAGCGCACGCCGAGGCCCTTCAGACGCTCGTACTCCTTATGCACGTCCGACACCGCGAACGAGGTCATCGGGATGCCGTCCGCCACCAGTGCCTCCTTGAAGGGCGGCACGGCGGGGTGGCTGGAGGGCTCGAGGACGAGTTCGGTGCCGTCCACGTCGTCCGGCGACACGACGGTGAGCCAGCGGTCCTCACCCAGCGGGATGTCGTGCTTGACCGTGAAGCCCAGCACGTCGGTGTAGAAGCGCATGGCCTGTTCTTGATCGTCCACGAACACGCTGGACAGGTGGATCTTCATGGTGACTCCTTCGGGGCGCGCCTGAGCCATCGGTCGACAATGGGCTCGAGCGGCGCCGTATTGATGAAGTGGAATTTGTAGCGGCCTTCGCGGCGCGTCTCCACCAGGCCGGCGGCTTCCAAAACGTCCAGGTGCTGGGAGATCGCCTGCCGCGAGGAGCCGAGCTGATATTTCATCGCCAGGCGCGTACAGATTTCGAACAAGGTCTGCCCGTCCTTCTCGGTCAGCTCGTCGAGGATCTTGCGCCGGGTGGAGTCGACCAAGGCCTTGAACACGTCGCCCACGGACCCCACGATAGGCAAGTAGCGACTTGCATGTCAATGCGGGGCGTTTTTAACGACAACGGACCTGGTGCAGACGCGCCGATCACGCGATCTCGGCCGGCCCCGGGTACCTGTGACGACGGGAGAATCACGACGGGGAGGCCCTCATGCGAGCAACCTTGATCTATGGTGCCCGTGACGTTCGCGTGGAGGACGTCCCCGACCCGGAGATCCAGCACCCCACGGACGCCGTGGTGCGCGTTCTGCGCTCATGCATCTGCGGCAGCGACCTGTGGCCGTACGGGGCGAGGCCCGCCACCGAGCTGGGCGAACGCATCGGCCACGAGTTCCTCGGCGTGGTGGAGGACGTCGGCGCGGAGGTGTCCCGGCTGAAGACCGGCGACGTGGTGGTGGCGCCGTTCGTGTGGTCGGACAACACCTGCGACTTCTGCCGCGAGGGTTTGCAGACGTCCTGCCGGCACGGCGGCTTCTGGGCGGCGGACGGCGTGGACGGCGGCCAGGGCGAGGCGGTACGCGTGCCGCAGGCCGAGGGCACCCTGGTCAAGCTGCCCGTCGGCGAGGACTCTCCGCTGCTGCCGTCCCTGCTCGCCCTGTCGGACGTGCTCCCCACCGGCCACCACTGCGCGGTGACGGCCGGCGTCGGGCCGCACACCTCGGTGACGGTGATCGGCGACGGCGCGGTCGGGTTGTGCGCGGTGCTCGCGGCCAAGCGGCTCGGTGCCGAGCGCATCATGCTCATGGGCCGGCACAAGGGCCGCACCGCTCTGGGGCGCGAGTTCGGCGCCACCGACGTCGTCGCCGAGCGGGGCGAGGAGGGCGTCGAACGGGTACGTGAGCTGACCGGAGGCGACGGCACCCACGCGGTGCTGGAGTGCGTCGGCACCGAAGAGGCGATCGTGACGGCTTTCGCCGTGGCCCGCGACGGCGGAGCGGTGAGCCGGGTCGGTGTGCCGCAGTATGAGCAGGTGCCGATGGGATTTGCCGAGTTCCTGCGCAACCTCACCCTGACCGGCGGGGTGGCGCCGGCTCGCGCGTACATCGAGGAGTTGCTTCCCGAGGTGCTCGACGGGACGATCGAGCCCGGCCGTGTCTTCGACCGCACGGTCGGCCTGGAGGACGTGCCGGACGGTTATCGGGCGATGGCCGCCCGCGAGGCGCTGAAGGTCCTCATCCGTCCCTGAGGGCCTTGGGGGTGGCGAACGGGGAGACGCCACCCCCGGCGTCCGCGACCGTGGGCCGAGGGGAGGGTGTCAGGCGGCGGGGCGGCCCAGGTCACGCAGCTCCTCGGTGGTCAGCGCGGAGACGTTCTCGTCGACCGGGACGTCGGTGTACTGGTGGATGGTCCACGACTTCCAGTCGGCGGGCGGGGTGAGCGCGCCCTTGGGCTTGCTGTAGTGGGCGACCCACAGCGGATACTCGGCCAGGCCCTTGCCGTAGGTGTCGGCGAAGTTCCAGCCGCTGTAGAACATCGGGGTGACCCCGGTCTTGGCCTTGACGTGCGACAACCACGCCTTCGCCCAGGCGTTGACCTCGCCGGCGGACTCGCCGTCGGTGGTCTCCAGATCCAGGACCAGCAGGTCGCCCTGCTTGGCGGGCTGGGAGTTCACCACGGACAGGAAGTGCTCCGCCTCGGCGATGGGGTCGTTGCCGGGGTGGCCGTAGTGGTAGGCCCCGCGCACGATCTGCTTCTTGTCGAGCTCGCGCCAGTGCCTGGCGAACGAGGCGTCACGGAAGCTCGTGCCCTCGGTGGCCTTGATGATGCCGAACTGGGCCGAGCTCGCGCTCCAGTCGTACAGCGGCTCGTGGTTGGAGATGTCCAGGCCGAAGGCCAGGGATCGGGACGCGGGCTGAGCCTCCTGCACCGGACTGTGCTCAGGGGATGAGGCGATGGCTGTGCCGACCACACCCGTGAGGGCGGCGGTTGCGGCCAGGATCGCGCCACCGACGGCGAGGCTGAGCGCCTTGGTGGGAAGGTCGAGACGGTTCTTGAGGGCCTTGAGGGAATGGGCGACTGCGGCAAGCCGGGGCTTGGGCATGGGGTATTGACTCCTTGTTTCCATGCCGCCTACCGGGCTCGCTGACGGGTTCGGGCGTGGAAGCGCCCTACGCGCGCAGAAAGATGGGGATCCCCGGCTCCGCGAGGCGCGGATTCGGCGGACGAACGCCATCCCAGAGATCCCCTCGGGACGCGCGGTCCGGTCAACAAAACGGCAACGACGGTGACGACAGCTCGCCACAACGTATACCGCGATTACGCAAAAGGTATATATCTATCCACAGATAGCGCAAGCGGGGCCCAATGCATTCCCGTGAGGCTATGACCAGGCACGCAGCGCTCGCCATGACGGTTCCTGGCCGGGCAGAAGTCGCCGTTGCCGGGCGCCTTTGGCAAACCCCGTCAACGGCCCGGAGTAGGTAAAAGATTTCGCCCCGATCGCCTATCTCATAGGGCATTCTGTTGCCTGCACCCCATCGGGGTTTGCATCTCTCTATGCCGTTCGCTTACCTTGAGGAATCAGGACGTACGCCTGGCAGTGCCGCGTAACGTCCTCCGTATTGCCGAGACCGCGTCTCATCGGCATGGACCTTCGAGTCCGTGACCATGACGCGGCCGCCGAATTCGCAATCTGCGGAACCGGGGACCCACTTCATCTGGGGTGAATCGGCGCGCTCGATACGAGCGCCCCGTAGGGCACTTCCACGCCCGAACCCGTCAGCTAACCCGGTAGGCGGCATGGAAGCTAGGAGCATTTTTCACCCATGGCCAAGAACGTCTTCGCTCGTGCCCTGACGTCCGCAAGCCTCTCCCTGGTCGCCGCCGGGATGACCGCGACCGTCGTCGCCGGATCCCCGGCCTTCGCCGCCGACCAGCAGTCCACGCAACCCGCGCGGTCCAACCTCCCCGCCTCCCAGGCCATCCCGCAGAAGGGCGCCGGCCAGGTGAGCGCCGACACCGTACTGAAGATCGCCGAGTCGCAGATCGGCGTGAGCGAGAACGCCGCCGGCGGCGGCACCCCCTTCCACAGCTGGTACATGTCCTCCCCGCGGGCAGCCGAGACCGTCGCCCGCGACGGCGGCAGCCTGCAGGCCTACGCCAACGCCCCGTGGTGTGCCATGTTCGTCTCCTGGGTCGGCGAGCAGGCCGGCGCGCGCCCCACGATGGGCTGGGACGCCTACACCGTCAGCTACGCCAAGTGGTTCCAGGCCAACAAGCACTGGGGCGCCGAGGCCAAGCCCGGCGCCGTCGTCTTCTACGACTGGAACGGCCAGGGCACCGACGGCATCGACCACGTCGGCATGGTCAAGAAGGACAACGGCGACGGCACCATCACCGCGATCGAGGGCAACACCGGAAACGGCAAGGTCGAGCAGCGCATCCGGCCCAAGGCCCACGTCGTGGGCTACGGCTACCCCGAGTACAAGGCCTGACCCCAAGGCAGGTCGCCAGAAAATAACGGGTGGTGCAGGAAAGACTCCTGCACCACCCGTTTTTTTTGCGCCCTTAACCACTCACCAGCCCAGTTCGTCGCATCCTTGGTGATCGGTCGGCTCGACCTGCAGGGTTGCGTGGGCGATGTGATGGCGGCGCAGCAGCACGTCGCGGGCCCGGTCCAGGACGGCGTGGTTGTCGTTCGGGTCGCTGGTGACCAGGTGGGCGGTGGCGACGTTCATGCCGGAGGTGAGCGTCCACAGGTGGAGGTCGTGGACGTCGCATACGCCGTCGATGGCGGACAGGTCGGCCGCGACCGCGGTGGCGTCGACGCCCTCCGGCACGTGCTGACCCAGCACGGCGAAGACCTGGCGGCCGAGGGAGACGGCGCGGACGGCGACGAAGGCGCCGATGGCCAGGGCGACGAGGGTGTCCCAGACAGGCTGGCCGGTGGTGGCGACGAGCCAGCCGGCGACGATGACGCCGACCGAGCCCGCGGTGTCGGCCACGACCTCCAGGTAGGCGCCCTTCACGTTGAGGCTCTCGGCGGCGCCCGACCGGAGGAGGAGGAGGGCCACGACGTTGACGATCAGGCCGATCGCGCCGACGACGAGCATCGGCCCGGAGGACACCTCGGCCGTGCCGCCGATGCGGCTGATGGCCTCGATGACGACGTAGACGGCGACGCCGAGCATCATGGCCACGGCCAGCAACGAGGCGAACACCTCCGCCCGGTAGGAGCCGTAGCTGCGCCGGCCGGTGGTGTCGGGCCGGGTGGCGATGCGGGTGGCGACCAGCGCGGCGCCGAGGGTGACCACGTCGGCCGCCATGTGCCCGGCGTCCGACAGCAGGGACAGCGATCCCGACAGCAGCCCGAAGGCGAGCTCGACGATGAAGAAAAGGCCGATGAGCACGAAGGAGACGGCCAGCCGCCAGCGGTGGCGGCCGCCGGCGTGGCCATGTCCGTGTCCGTGCCCGGCGCTCATCCGGTGACCTCGCCGTCTCGAGAGCCTAGATGCATGCGAACGTTGCCGGACAGGTCGAGCCGCACGTCGCCAGGCCGGTGGCGGGCGGGCCGGCCTGCGCTCTCAACTCCTGAATAGCTGTTCACATATGAACGATAGCGACATCTGTCACGGGCCTGTCAACACGACGGGCTGTCGGCCGCCGCCGAGCCGCAGGCGAGCTCAGCCCTGCTTGCGCCCGTCGCGTTCAGGATGGATGGCCTGCGTGTGCTCGGTGTGCGCCACCGCCAGATCCAGCAGCATCCGGACATGCGCGTCGTCGAGCCGGTAGTAGGCCATCCGGCCGGCCCGCCGCACCGACACCACGCGATGCGCCCGAAGCAGCCGCAGCGCGTGTGAGGTGGCCGATTCGCTCAGCCCGCTCACCACGGCGAGATCGCAGACGCACAGCTCGCCCTCCAGCAGCGCCAGCAAGAGCCGCAACCGGCCGGGATCGGACAGCAGGCCGAACACATCCGCGGTGTCCGCCAGATCACCGTCACCGGGCATGCGCGAGCGCACCACCGCGACCCGCTCGGCGTCCACCACCCGGGTGCTGCAGCTCTCAAGATCCGACACCTGGTTATTTGAAGAAGCCTTCATACGTCAACCTTAGGCCACGCCGGAGAAGATGCCGAGGTCCCGGATGCCGGCCTTCCCTCGGTGCTACGGCTGATGCAAGGTGGGGAGGAACCTCAAAGTTGTCCTTGTCCAGCTGAGAGGAGCGATCATGCACGCGAATGTCGGTGACATCCTGCTCGTGCACGGCCACGTCGTCGGTCAGAAAGACAGGAAGGGCCAGATCATCGAGGTCCGCGGCGCCGGCGGCTCGCCGCCTTTCGTCGTCCGCTACGACGACGGGCACGAGCAGCTCGTCTTCCCGGGCCCTGACGCGGTGGTGATGCCGCCCGGCGACGCGTCCTGACGCCGCGGCAAGCCGCTCCCGCTCGGCGCTCACGTGCCTGGGTGGTGGCCGCGGTTGCGTCCGTAGCACTCCTGAGGGGTCTGCGGTTCTCCCGGAGGTTGGAGTTCCATTTCCGTGACGGTTTGACTACCGGTGAGGAAATATGGTCGTCTCGTGACCATTGTTTCTGATGGGATGAATTAGACCGGTCCGGGGGAGAAAGCTTCATGCCGCACGCCCTTCTGCGCGTGCTCGCTTCGACGTCCATCGCCGCCGCCGTCCTGGTGGCCGTGCCGCCCGCCGCCCAGGCAGAGGTGCGCACATCAGCGGGGACGGCCGTCACGGTCCGGCCGGTGCCCGCCGTCGAGGAGCCGCCGGCCGCCACGGTGACCGTTCCCACGCGGCCGTCGCTCGCGGTCCGGCCGGCGGTGAACGCGCAGGTGGGCCCCGCCGAGCCCGAGGTGACCACGGCCGCCGGACCCGGGCTGATCAACCAGGTCACCGCCGACGCCGCCGCCGTTCTGGAGGAGGAGGGCGTGGGCGGGCAGGTGCCGGACGTGCGGAAGATCCTGCCGGACACCGCGCAGGCCGAGACGCTGTCGCTGATCAAGCCGCTGGCCGCGGTGGTCAAGGTGTTCGACGGGCTCGGCAAGGCCGTGCCGGGGCTGACGTACCGGCTCTGCGTCCAGAGCGCCGAGGTGCCGGTGTCCTGCTCGATCCAGCAACCCGTCGGCGTGCCCGCGGCCGCCGACGTCACCGGCGACGGCCTGCCCGACCTGGCCGCCGACCTGGTCCCGGCGGCCATGCCCGCAGAGGGCGCGGTCGGGCTGGGCTTCGCGGTCAAGCGGCTGACGCGGGAGAACCTCAAGGCGCAGGTCTGGGCGGAGTACGACGGCAAGGTGTCGGTCGGGTTCGACGGGCTGCGGCGCGGCTCGTCGCTGTCGGACTACGACTGGGGCACCTTCACCGTGGACCTGGCGGGCAAGCGGGTCAAGGCCTCGGTCCGGCGTAAGGATCCGGGCGCGTCCGCGGCCGTGATCGCGGGGCTGACGGGCCGCAGCGCGGTGAGCCTGCGCCAAACGCCGGCCACCGACAAGCTCACCGTGAGCGCCGCGCTCGACCCGCCCACACTCGACGTCACCGCCTCCGCGCCCGCCAAGCTGGAGGCGCTGGCCGTGACCGGACGCCAGTTCACCCAGGCCGTGCTCGACCGGATGCCCACCCGTGCCGAAGTGCGGCTGGCGGGCGGCGAGATCCGCTTCGCCGGCCCGTCGCCCGTCGCCCGCGCCCGGGTGCACCACTACACCTACCGCGACGGACGGCTGGCCAGGGCGGTGAGCGCCGAGCTCCGGAAGGTCCCGCCCACCCTCACCGCCAAGTACGCCGCCGCGAACGGCCGCCAGACCCTGTCCGTCGATTCAGGCCGCCCCCGCGCCGGCGCCGCCGAGCTGCTCTTCTTCGACAGGAACGCCGACAAGACCGTCCTGCGCGCCGAGCTGAGCGACCTGCCCGCCAAGGTGCGCCTGGTCAACAACCTGGCCGAGCACCGCGTCACGCACTCGACCAGCTCGCCCATCGGCAGGTTCGCGGTGGTGCTGCAGCGTAACGAGGGCGCGATCTCCAGCCCGCGTGGCGGCCACGTCACCATGATCAAGAACGGCGCCGCGGTCGGGGTGTCGGGGCTGCTGACGGGGTTGTCCGGGTTCGAGGTCACGTACGGAGCCGCGCCCCACGTCCACCTGGAGGTGGACTCCAGCGGCCGGTCGTTCGTGGGCGCGGCCAGCATCGACGGCGCCCATCTGGCCCGGCTGGAGATCTCCAACACGCCCGCCACCGTGGACGTCACGCTCGACCCGGCGGCCAGGAAAGCCGAATACCAGGCCAGCGGTCTGATCGACAAGCTGCGGGCCGCGTACGCGAACGTCAAGTCGGGACCCACGATCGACGGCACCGTGCTCGGCGTGCGCGACGACGTGAAGGCGTCGTGGCAGCTGGGCGAACGCACGACGGTCAAGATCGACGCGTCCTCGAAGATCCGCCAAATACAGATTTATGCCAATAAAGAGCACGTGACCTCCACCGGTGGCACCGGCGACGACCTGCGGGCCACCGTCGAAGGCGTGCGCAAGCACGTCGAGCTGGTCGCCGACACCAAGGCGCAGACGCTCACCTGGAACTCGGACACGCCGGTCGCCAAGGTGTCGGCCCTTGCCAGAGCCAAGCTCGGCGACCGCTACGCCAGGGCCGCCGCCGAGGTGACCGGCGTGCCCGCCCGCTTCGACGCCTCGTGGAACGCCGCGTCGTACCGCTTCCGCGGCCTGTCGGGCCCGGTCGGCTCGGCGGCGCTGGCCTTCACCAACCACGACGACGCCACGTCGCCCACGGGGCCTCACCTGGCGGCGCACTACGACCAGGCGTCCGGCGACCTGGACGCCAGCGTGCTGGTCAAGGGGCTGTCGCAGGTGGAGTTCAGCCCGGCCGCGCAGGGGTTCACCGCCGACTTCCGCTCGGCCAGGCAGACCCTCGCCGTGGACGCCGACGTCACGCAGGGCGACGTGCGCTTCGGCCTGGCCGGCAGTCTCGGGCCCGTACCTGGCCGCCTGGCGGTCTCGGTCGCCGACGGCAAGCTCACGTACTCCGGCTCCCGCCTCGACGTGCGCGCCCGCGCCTGGCTCGGGAAGACGGGGGCGCTGCAGAAGATGCGCGCCGCGCCGGCCCTGCCGGGCGGGGTGTCGCTGGTGGACGGCGGCTGCGCGCCCGGCTCATCCGGCTGTGCCCCAGGGCCCTTCTGCACGCCCGACCGCGGCTGCTTCGGGCTGCAGGGCTACCTCGACGTCACCGGGCTGCCCGATCAGGTGTCGGTGGACCTGGCGAACAAGACGTTCGCGTTCTCGGGCTTCAGCCCCCGTCGCCGGAGCCTGGGGGTGTATCTCGCCAGCAGCGTCCTGACGCCCGTGCCGATCAAGGCCAAGGCCACGCTGACCGGTCTGCCTTCCAAGATCACCAGCATGTCGCTGGGGCCGTTCGGCGTCGGGCAGGGCAACACGGTCCAGGCCTCGTACCGCATCGAGCCCGCGGCCACGCTCGGCGCGCTCGCCGTGACGGCCGAGGCCGGGGATCTGCGCGGCCACGTGGCCATCGACCCGGTGCCCGCCGCCGTGTCCGTCCAAGGCACGTACGGCGCGCAGACCCGCATCCGCGTACGCAACTCCGCCGCCGTCAAGCGCCTCGTCGCCAAGGTGACGCTGGCCGGCAAGGGCACCGGCGAGCTGCGGCTCGGCGACGTGCCCGGCACGTTCGGCGTGGACGCCGACGCCTCGGCGGCCGCGCTCGGCGTGCCGGCCGTCACGTACAAGGCGGAGGGCGGCGTCAGCACCCTTGACGGGTACCTCGGCGTGGAGGGCGGCCTCGTCGATCCCTCGGGGCGGTACGGGGACGTGTCGCTCTCCGTGCAGGATCTGGCCGCCGACACCACGATCAGGCTCAATCCCGACCAGACCCTCGACCTCGTCTCCAGGCCGGTGCCCACGGGCCGCATCGCGGTGCGCGGCGGGCTCAAGCTGGACCCCGTCGCCCGGCAGAGCATCACGATGAGCCAGGAGATCCCGTACACGACCGGGTTCCTGACGTACCACCTCGGCGGGAGCTTCGGGCTGGGGGCCAGCTCGGTCGAGGACCTGAGGCTGTCGGCCCGGCGGGTGTCGTGGCTGCGCGTCCGCCCGGGGAAGATCCCCTTCGGGCTGAAGGCGCCACCGGCGCTCGGGTACGTCGCCCCCGGCTTCGAGGGGAACTACGAGCGGCTCGACATCTCCGCCAAGGGCGTGGACCTGCGGCCCGACGTCGCCATGGAGGTCAAGCTGAGCAGGGATCTCGGCAACGACGTCTTCCGCGACTCCATGCGGCTCGGGCCCGCGACGTCGCTCGCGCTGCGCCGCTACGACCAGCGGATGCGGCGGATCGGGGCCAAGCAGGAGATCGAGGCGGCCGGGATCAGCCTGGCCTGCGTGACCGTCGACGCCAAGCCGGGCTTCGCGGCCGGCGGCACCGGCAACTCGATCACGTTGCGCGGCGCCGACGGGCCCCAGATGGTGTCCCTGCTCGATCCCGGCGGTCAGGCGCCGGACTACGCGGTGGACCTGCTGACGCACTTCATGAGCCCGTTCCCGGGGGCGGAGTGGAAGGTCGCCTCCACGAAGGCCGGCTCCTGCACCGCCCGTCCGTCCCCCCACCCCCAGGCCCAATCCTGAACCGGCACGCGCCCTGTCCGGGGCCGCGCCCCGCGCAGGACCGCCTCACCGGCCCGGTCGCTCACACGGCCCGGCGTGGCCAGGCCTAGGCGAGGGAGCGGCCCAGGCGGAGCCGGATGTGGTCGCCGTGCCGGGCGGCCTCGCGTACGGTCCACACGCGCTCGTCGACGACCGTGCCCTGGGCCGTCATGTAGCCGCCCATCCTGAGCACAGGCCGCCCCGTGTCGTCCCTCAGCAACTGCGCCCGCGACTCGGAGTCGTCGCCGAAGTGCACCAGGAAGTCGTGGGCGCCCGCGGGGGCGTCCAGGATCAGGCCGGGATGGAGGTGGGAGTAGGGGATCTGGACGACGTGTCTGCTCACGTGATCGCCTCTACCCAGGAGCGTCGCTTTCACCGGCTGCTGCGGAAAGCTGGAGGGCCGGGATAGCGCTTTCCGTCACGATGGGATGAAATATCACCATCTTTCGATGGGATTGGAGAACCCGTGCCACTGTTCGACTTGCCGCTCGAGGAGCTTCGCGCCTACCTCCCCGACCGCGACGAGCCCGCCGACTTCGACGACTTCTGGTCCCGCACCCTGGCCGAGGCCGGGCAGTACGACCTGGCCGCCGAGTACGTCCCGTACGACCTGCCCTTCGCCGCCGTGGACGTGCACGAGGTGTCGTTCGCCGGCTGGGGCGGGCACCGGATCAACGGCTGGTTCCTGCTGCCGCGCGGCGCCGACGGCCCGGTGCCGTGCGTGATGCACTACATCGGCTACAGCGGCGGCCGCGGGTTCCCCAAGGACCACCTGTTCTGGCCCGCCGCCGGGTACGCGGTGTTCGTGATGGAGACCCGCGGCCACGGCGGCGGCAACGTGGGCAGCCCGGGCACCACCGGCGACCCGCACGGCAGCGCCAACCCGCAGGCTCCGGGCATGATGACCCGCGGCATCCTCGACCCGGAGGACTACTACTACCGGCGGGTCTTCACCGACGCCGTCCGGGCCGTGGACGCGGCGCTCGCGCACCCGGGGGTCGACGCGAGCCGCATCGTGGTCTCCGGCGGCAGCCAGGGCGGCGGCATCGCCCAGGCCACGGCCGCGCTGCACCCGGCGGTCAAGGCGGCCCTCATCGACGTGCCGTTCCTGACCCACTTCCGGAGGGCGGTCGAGATCACCGGGCGTGACCCGTACCAGGAGCTGGTCAGGTTCCTGGCGACCCGCAGGGACAGCGCCGAGCAGGTGTTCCGCACGCTGTCATACTTCGACGGCCTGAATTTCGCCGCCCGTGGCCGAGTGCCCGCGCTGTACTCGGTCGCGCTGATGGACGACGTGTGCCCACCGTCGACGGTGTTCGCCGGATACAACCACTGGCAGGGCCCCAAGGAGATCACAGTCTGGCCCTGGAACAACCACGAGGGCGGCGGCGGCTTCCAGTCCGAGGAGCAGCTGCGTTATCTGCACAAGCTGCTGTCCGGCGGCTGAGCGACCGCCCCCGCCGCGACCTGGCAGGCCGCGGCGGGGGCGCGCCCGTGTGGAGTCAGGCCGTCTGGTCGGTGACCAGGAACGACACGCTTCCCTGGTCATCGGCTCCGGCGTCGAGAGACTTGTCCTCCAGTACGGTGGCGGCGACGGGATCCAGGTAGACGCGCGCCCCCTCGGCCTCCACGATCGCATCGGCCGGCTCCGGTGCGGTGGCCAGCGAAAGGGTGAGCGAGCTCGCGCCCTCGCCCTGAGACGAGATGCGGATCCCGCTCTGGGCCGTTTCGGGCGCGGACGCGGTCAAATCGCGAATCGCCTGGGCTGCGTTGGCTGTCAGGGTGAGCACTACGGCTCCTCCTCACGGTCGACGGTCAGGAGTTGGCTGCCCTTCCCCCTCAATCGGCTCCCAACCCTTCATGACTCGTTCTTTACCAACAATTCTCTGTGCTGCAGGCGCGACAATGGGGGCATGGACGTCGCGACGCAGAGGGAAGCCATGGTGGCGCTGCTGCGGGAGCGCCAGGACGTCAGCGAGCCCGTGGCCGCGGCCATGCGGGCCGTGCCGCGCCATCTCTTCGTGCCCGGCGTCGCCCCCGAGGACGCCTACCGCGACGAGCCCATCGTGACCAAACGCGACGACGAGGGCCGGCCGATCAGCTCCTCGTCGCAGCCGGCCATCATGGCCACCATGCTCGACCAGCTGGCCGTGGCCCTCGGGCACCGGGTGCTGGAGATCGGCGCGGGCACCGGCTACAACGCGGCGTTGCTCGCCCGCCTCGTCGGTCCCGAGGGGCGTGTCGTGAGCCTCGACCTCGACGAGGACGTGGTCGCCGGGGCCAGGGAGCACCTGGCGGCCGCGGGGGAGTCCCGGGTGGAGGTGGTGCACGGGGACGGCGCCGCGGGCCACCCCGAGCTGGCCCCGTACGACCGCCTGATCGCCACCGTCGGCGTGTGGGACCTGGCGCCCGCCTGGCTGGAGCAACTGCGCCCGGACGGGCGGCTGGTGGTGCCGCTGGACCTGCGCGGCGTGCAGGTGTCCGTGGCCATGGAGCGCGAGGACGGGCACTGGGTGAGCCGGTCGGTGGCGCCGTGCGGGTTCATGCGGATGCGGGGGCCGTTCGCCGGTCCCGAGGTGATCATCGTGTTGCGGCGGGATCCCGAGCTGATCATGGCGCTTCCCGGGCCGCGCAAGCTCGGTGACGTGGCCGCCGCGCTCGACGCGGTGCCCACCGAGATCACCACCAAGGTCGAGGAGCCCGCACCCATGCCCGTGATCGGCATGGGCATGTCGTTGTGGCTGGCCCTGCACGAGCCGCGCTGGTGCGCGCTCAGCGGTCAGACGGCCGCCGGGCCGACGTTCAGCGCGGGCATCGTGGAGGGCGACAGCATTGCCGTGCTGGCGGCCGAGGGGTTCCTGGTCGCCCGCGGCCACGGCGGCGCCGGTGCCAGGCTGGCGGCCGAGCTGGCCGCGCACGTCGCGGCCTGGGACGAGGCGGGCCGCCCGCAGGCGGGGGACCTGCGGGTGACGGCCTACCCGGGGCAGGCGGACGCCGAGGGGATCGTCATCCGCAAGCAGCACACCACCCTGGAGCTGAGCTTCCGCTGACCGTCCTGCCCCATCCCGTCGGCCTCCCGCCACGCCTGCACGCTCTGCGGTGAACCCGGCCCCGGGCGGAAAGGGCATGGTCACGGTGCCGTTCGACGAGATCGCCCCCGTCATCGGGCGATCCCTGGCGGCGGGGGAACCGGCCGGCCGGGCGCGGGGCGCGCCCGGGCCCCCGGAATGCCTGGGTCGTCCACGGGGTTGCGGTTACTGTGCGTAGTGGAAAAGTGTCGCCATGTCATAGGACCGCCCATGCGTACACGCCTGACCCTGTTGCTGGCCGCCGCCGCGCTGGCCGGATGCGCCGAGGCGCCGACCAACACCGCGGCCCTGGCGCCGAAGACCGACACGCCGCCGTCCGAACAGGACAGGGCCTGGATGCGGGCCATCCATCAGGGCAATGTCGCCGAGATCCAGACGGGGCGGCTGGCGCAGGGCAAGGGTTCCACGAAGCGGATCAAGGCGATCGGCAAAACGCTCGTCCAGGACCACACCGCCTTCGACATCAAGGTCGCCCAGCTCGCCACGCGGCTGGGCGTCCAGCTGCCCAAGTCGATCTCCGCCCATCAGCGGGAGGAGATCCTCCAGCTGCGGGCCGCCGTCGGTAAGGACTTCGACCAGGAGTTCCTCGCGACCATGACCAACGAGCACATGGCCGCGATCGCGGCCACCAAGATGGAGATCTCCCGCGGATCGTCCCCGGCGGTCGTCGCCCTGGCCAAGGAGGTGGCCCCGACGCTCGAGCAGCACCTGTCCGCGCTGCGCGGCGCCCATGGCGAGTGAGTGTGCAAATGGGGTGATATGGGGTATTCGCCCCATTTAGGGCAGGGTCATCGCATCGGGGGGATCGTCGTGGCCACGCAGACCGAGATTCGCAACCTGCTCGAATGCCATGTCATCGGGCCGAACGGGGAGCCGATCGGCGAGGTCGGCCAGGTCTATCTCAACGAGCGCACCGACGAGCCCGAGTGGGTGACCGTGCGCACGGGGTTCCTCGGGATGAGGCAGACCTTCGTGCCGCTGGCCGGCAGTCACCGCGCGGGCCACGAGATCCAGATTCCCTTCGACCGGGAAACGGTTCACACGGCGCCGCACATCGACGTCGACGGGCACCTGAGCGCGGCGGAGGAGATCGAGCTCTACCGCCATTACGGAATGGGGCCGAGCATTCCGGCGCAGCGCACCGGCGACCACGACAATCCGCTGTAGCCGGGTCCGCGCAGGGCGGGCGATTGCGACGAATCCGGTCTAGTGACGAATCACTATCGATCAGGTAAGAGCCGGGACCTGGGGGAGTGCCGCGGTAGCGGGCAGTAGCCGCCTCCTGTCAGCGCCGCGCCGGTCGCCGAGGGGTCGTACGAAGGCCGGCGACCTGGTCGCGACCACTGTTCCAGGCGCCGGCGCGGACCGCTCCCGGCCGGTCCCTCGCGCGTGCCGGAACCGTCCGGACTCTGGATCGGCCACGGCCCGTAACACCGGATTCACCTGCGGGAAGTCACCCGTTCACGCCGCCGCCTGGCCTCGGGGCGAGGGATCCATACCGTATCTGTTAAGTGCCAGTTGACAGAAAACCGCCCGCTGCTCACGATCAGAGCGGCAACATTAAGTGTGAATTTACAGAGATCGAATATGGCCCTCGGGTCAGGAGGTGGCCTCAGATGAGCATCGAGCCAAGGGCGAAGGTGGCCCCCGAGCGAGTGCCGCCTGTCTTAGAAGGCCCGGTACCGGCGGCTCCGGAGCATACGAGCGTGGTCCGGCGCATCTGCGCCAGGGTCGCGCCCGACGGCATGGACATCGGCGTCGGCGAGCTGCCCCCGGGCGGCCTGCAGGTGTGGATCGACACCCCCGCGCCGCCCGCCCCGCCGGAGGCCTGGGTGCTCTACCACCGCATGGCCCGCGAGGTGTCCCTGGTCGGCTGGCACTGCGAGGCCGACCAGAACCGGCTGCTGGTGCTCGGCTGGAGCGCCGCCTGCCTGCACAACCGCGTACGCCTGCTGCAGAGCGGCCTGCGCCGCCTGTCCGACTTCGAGCACACCGCCCAGCGGGCCGTGCAGCTCGAGGGACACAACCCGGACGACCAGCCCGCCGCGCAGGTCGTGGCCGCCACGTGCGCCTCGATCCAGCGCCGGCTGCGCTGGCCCGAGCGGCTGGCCGAGCTCGCCGGGTTCGAGCGCAGCTCAGGACTGCCCCACCTGCAGCTGCTCCTGGCCCAGGTCATCGGCCTTGAGTCGAAACTGGCGACGGCCTGCGACGAGCACCTCGTCATGGCGCGGGTGCTTGCGGGCGCCGTCTGCGAGCAGTACGCGCGGCACTCCGACCTGCGCCGCGCACAACGGGACGTGCTGGCCGAGTCACGCCGATGGGTGCACGCCAGCTCCATGATCCGTGGCTCGGCCGCCCGGCCGAGCTCCACCGGCGGCGGCCGCCCCCACATGGGGCTGGCGGAACGCCGGATCGCCGCGAGCGTCATCAACCATGGCGTGCCGCGGGCCATCCCCGCGGCGGTCAGCCCACGGGCCGGACATCCCGGTCACGAGGAGGGCCGAGCTCCGGCGCGCTGACACTGACGCCGCTCAACGGAGAGCGGCCGCCCGGAAAACCCCATTCACATCCGGTAGGAGAGCTCCCGTCATGCGAACCCCCCCGCACCTGCCCGGCCGCGCCAGGCACGAGTCCCACGACACCGACACCGTCCGCCCGCGGCGTCACCCCTACGCGCTGCACGAGGTTCCCGTGCAGTCCCCGCCGCGCGCGAGCTCCGCAGGCTCCGCGGGCTCCGGCCCGCTCGACATCCCCGACGCCCTCCCCGACGCCGACATCTTCGTCGAGCAGCGGCTGCTCGGCATCAGGGAGATGTCCAACCAGGCCATCGGCTCCATCGACGACCTGCTCCAGCACACCGCCTAGCCCGTAGAAAGCCTGAGGAGAGACATGCAGGAGCTCACGCGAGTGGAGCTGATGCCTCGTGACGTCGGGGGGCACCAGCCTCGCTCCATTGCGGGCACCGAGGCGCCGCGCACCCTCGACGAGGTCCGCGCCCTGGTACGGAGCGCCACGACGGCCAGGCGCCGCCTCTACCCGATCAGCACCGGCAGGAACTGGGGAATGGGCTCGTCCATGCCGGTCACCGATGACAACGTCGTCGTCGACCTCAGCGGCATGAACCGCATCCGCAGCCTCGACCTGGAGGCCGGGTTCGCCGTCATCGAGCCCGGGGTCACGCAGGCGCAGCTCGCCGCGGTGCTGCGCGACACCCCGTGGATGCTGAACGTCACCAACTCCTGTGCCGACACCTCCGTCGTCGGCAACGCCCTCGACCGCGGCGACGGCACCTTCCGCTCCCGCGTCCACGACGTGGCCGGGCTGGAGGCCGTGCTGGCCGACGGCAGCGTGGTCACCACCGGCGGCCTCGACCCGTCCGGCCGCTACCACGGCCGGGTCGCCGGACCCGACCTGACGTCCGCGTTCGTCCAGCACAACCTGGGCATCGTCACCGCCATGGCGGTCGCGCTGGTGCCGCGTCCCCAGACCGTCGGCCTCGTGCACGGCCGCATCCCGCGCGACCAGGCCGGCGTCGCGCTCGACGCGATGGCCGGCTTCCTGCGCCGCGGTAACCCCGCCGACGGGATGCTGCGCGTGCGCGAGCTGGCGCTCGTCCCAAGCCACGGCGACTGGCTGCTGCCCAAGGGCGCCGACCCCGGCCTGTTCACCATCATGGGGCCGCTGTTCGGCAGCGACGCCGCGGTCGAACTGGCCGAGGAGCTGCTGCGCAAGGCGCTGGTCGAGGTCGAGGGCGCCGAGGCGCTGCGCGTTCTCGACGCCGCCGAGGTGCGGCCCGGCGACCCGCTGTACGCCAGGTCGCTCATGGCGCAGGGCATCCCCACGTGCCTGGGCGTACGCAACGCGCTCGGGGTGAGCTCCTGCGACCAGATCGACGAAGGCCGGATGGGCTTCCTGGCGCTGATGCCGCTGATGCCGACGAACGCGCGCAAGACCGAGCAGATCGTGGCCGCCCTGCAGACGGCCGTGGACGCGCACACCACCGCCCTCATGGTCGAGTGGAATCTTGTCAGCACGCACATGGCCAACGGCGTCATCCAGATCTTCTTCGAACGCGGCGCGCCGGAGGCTCCCTACCGGGCGCACCAGCTCCGCAACGACGGCAACTGCTTGCTGCGTGGCCACGGCTGCGCGATCTACCGCTCCGACATCGACCACGCCGCGGCCGACGTCTGGTCCGAGACCAGCACCGCCAGCCTCGGCATGCTCCACCGGCTCAAGACCGCGCTCGACCCGGACGGCCTGCTCTCACCTGGCCGGTACGGCGCCTGACTTATTTCGCCATCAACGACATGTCCATCCTCGCCGGTCGCACAGCCGGAGTGTGCCGGCCGGCGGAGACCACGCATAGCTTGGAGGTGACCACGTGCGTTCGTCACCGGCACGGGGGACGAGCACGGCCGGCGTCAGCCGCCGCCACGCGGTGATGCTGCGGCTGGTCGGTGCGGGTGTCATGTTCACGGTCATGGCCGACACCACGGCCACCACCCTGGCGGTCGGGGTGCTGCGCTACACACCGGCAGGCGCCGGCATGCCCCTCGGCGACCTGGTCTGGCTGACCAGCTCGGCCTTCATCCCGATCGCGGCGCTGCTGGCCACGGCGGGCCGCTGGGCCGACCTGTTCGGCCGCCGCAGGGTGCTGGCGGTCGGGCTGGTGGTGTTCGTGCTGGGCGGCATCGCCACCGTCGCTGTGGACTCCTGGTCGCTCGTGCTGGCCGCGCGGGCCGTCCAGGGCGCGGGAGCCGCGGCGATGATCCCGGCCAGCCTCGGGCTGCTGCTCGGGGAGCTGCCGGAGTCGCAGCGGCGCGGCGCGATCGCGCTATGGAGTTCCGCCTCGGGACTCGGCTGCCTGCTCATGCAGGCGGGAGGCGGCTGGCTGGCCGCTGCCGTCGGCTGGCGGTCCCTGTTCATCCCGGACGTCGTGATCGGCGTCGCGCTCCTGATCGCCTGCTTCGGGCTGCCCTCGGGCAGGCGCGCCGGCGCCAAGGGCCTGCCGGACGTGCTTGGCGCGTGGCTGCTCGCCGCCGGGATCGCGGTCGTCGTGCTGGCCATCTCCAAGGCCATGGCCTGGGGCATGGACGTGGTGTGGCTGGCGCTCGCCGCCCTCCTCCTGCTGGGCGGGGCGCTCGCGCAGGCCAAGCACCACCGCCTGCCGGCCATCGACCTGGCGCTGTGGCGGCGGCCCAAGTTCGTCTGGGGCTGGCTGGCCACCTGGGGGTTCGGCGCGCTCTCGTACGGGCTGCTGACCGTCCAGCCGCTGTACCTGCTCCACCTCGGCTACCCGATGCTCGAGGTGGCCATGTGGCTGACGCCCACGTCGGTGGCCGTCGTCGTGACGAGCTTCCTGGCCGGAAAGATCGTCAAACGGATCGGCGCGTACGGCCTGATCTACGCGGGCTCCCTGCTCTGCGGCGGCGCCTGCGTGCTCGTGCTCACCCAGGTCGGGCCCACCGTCTGGGGACTGGTCGCGAGCGTCGTGCTCGGGATGGGCGTCGGCGCGCTGGCGCCGGGCACCTCCGTGGCCACCACCCTGGCCGCCCGCCCGCAGCAGTACGCCTCCGCCGTCGGCGCGGCCACCATGGCCCGCATGGTCGGCGGGGCCGTCGGCATCGCCGTCGTATCAGTCGTCATCGACCACCCCTTCGTGGCCGGGCCCTTCGCGGGACCCTTCGCCGGCCTGGCCGGCGCGCTGGCGATCTGCGTGGCGATCTCGGTCCTCATGGGCGCGCTGGCCCTCACGAAGATCACCCGGCTGCGGCCCGACCCCGGCGACGTCATGATCAAGGTGCCGCGCCGGATGTTGCTGGAGTTGCGGATGACCCTCGCCACCGTCGCGGCGGAGGCGGACGCGTTGCTGCCTGTCGAGACCCGCACACCCCCCATGGACCACATCCCGCGGCCGCGGGCGGCCGAGGCCGGACCGCTCGCCGGGACCCGCGGGAATACGCACTAGTTCGAACCACCGAAAGGGCTCTCGTCATGGCAACCACATCGTGCGACGTAGCCATCGTCGGCGCCGGGCTCGGCGGCTGCTTCCTGGCCTTACTCCTGGGCCGGCGCGGCCGGCGCGTCGTCGTCATCGAGCAGGGACCCTCCATCCCCAGCGCCGGCGCCGACTTCCTCAAACCCCCGGGCCTGCGGGTGCTCGCCCGTCACGGGCTGGCGAACCTCGTCGAACGCCATGGCCTGCGGCGCGACATCATCCGCTACTACCACGACGGCGACCCGATCAGGGAATGCCGCTTCCCCGACGGCGGCTTCCTCATCCGCCCCTACAAGGAGCTCGTCGAGCTCATCTACACGTGCTGCGCGATGGAAGGCGTCGACTTCTGGTTCGACGCCGACATCGCCGACATCGCGGTCGGCGACGACCGGGTCGAGGAGCTCATCCTCTCCGACGGGCGGCGGCTGCGGGCCGACGTCGTCATCGGCGCCGACGGCACCAAGTCCGCCGTACGCCAGGCGCTCGGCATCGAGCAGGTCACGATGCCGTACGAGCGGCTGCTGATGCGGGTGGCCACCGTGCCGCTGACGGCCAGCGTCGCCCGGCTCAACCGGCTGTACTTCAGCTCCGACGGCTGGCTGACCTACCTCTACCCGCTCAACAGGGACCAGGCCAGGGTGTTCGTCGGCCTGCCCCCCGACGACGACAAGGAGATCTTCCAGGACGGCATCCCCGCCCTGATCGACGAGCTCAAGAAGTTCGTCACCGACAGCTCCGACGCCTTCAACGCGCTCCAGCCCGCCAAGTGGCAGCTGATCAAGGTCTCGTCGCTGCGGGTGTCGGCGTACCACAAGGGCAACGCCGCCCTGCTCGGCTCGGCCGCGTTCGCCTGCCACCCGATGACGGGCATGGGGATGAGCTACACGCTGCACGACGCGGAGATCCTCGCCGACGTCATCAGCGCGGCAGGAGGTGACGCGGAACTGCTGGACCGGCTGCTGTACGCCCGGTACGAGCCGCGCAGGCACGCGCACCGGGAGCTGATCGACTACGGCGACGCCCTGGCCGCGACCTTCCGCGACCGGGACGCGTACCTGGCCGCCTTCCGCCCGGACCTGCACATCTACGGCGAAGCGGCCGCGCCGGCCGAGATGCCGGCCTTGCAGCTCACCTGAGCAGGCGCCCCCCCGCCGCCCGCTATCCCGAACCGGTGAGGTCGTCCAGTGCCCCGCTGAGTGCGGTTGGGCAGCCCGATCCCACAGGCGGCGGGGGCGCCCTTTCACGCCATGAGCCCTCCCGGCTCGCAGGTTCCGCTGTAGCGCCTAGGCCGACGGCATGTGCAGGAGGAACAGGGTGTACGCGGCCAGGGTGGAGTCGTCGGTGACGAGCCCGTCGCGGATCATGCCTTCGAGCTCCGCCCGCGAGAACCACTGGCGGCGCAGGTCCTGCTCCTCGACCTCCGGCTCGGCCTTACCGTGGGACAGCTCCGACGCCACGAAGACATCGAACCCCTGCGACGACATGCCCGTCGCACAGTTGAGCCGTCCCAGGCGGCGCATCACCCGTGCCGTGATGCCGGTCTCCTCCAGCAGCTCCTGCCGGGCCAGCGACTCGGGGTCGCCCACGGCCAGCCCGGGCAGCGACCCCTGCACGAACTCCCACGACCGCGAGCGCACCGGATACCGGTATTGCTCCACCAGATGGAAGCCGCCGTCCTCCACGGCGATGACCAGCGCGAAGTCGGGCTTGTCCACGTAGGTGTAGATGCCCTCGGAGCCGTCCAGGCGGACGATCCTGTCCTCGCGCAGCCGCATGTACGGGGACGTGTAGGCGACTCTCGTGGAGATCTGGCGGATGGGGTGCTCGAATTCCGGCCTCATGTTCACCTTTCCTCTGGACTGCATCGCTAGTATAGCTGTATAGACAGCTAGCGTTATAATCGAGGGATGAACGCGACAGGCAAGCGGCTCGAGGACTTCGCACCCCGCTACTTCGTCATCGAACAGGCGCTGCGCGAGCGCGTGGCCGCCGCTCGGCCGGGCGACGCGCTGCCCTCGGAGAGCGAGTTGAGCGAGGAGTTCGCCGTCAGCAGGATGACCGCCCGCGCGGCCGTGCAACGCCTGGTCGCCGACGGCCTGGTGGTCCGGCGCCCCGGCCGGGGCACCTTCGTGGCCCCACCGCCGAGCAGCCGCCGCGCCGAGAGCCTGGTGCGCTTCAGCGAGGAGATCCGCCGCCGGGGGCAGCGGCCCTCCTCTCGGCTGCTGTCGGCCACCACCCGCGCCGCCACCCCGCAGGAGGCCGACAGGCTGCGGCTGGGCAGACGCGGACAGGTCATCGCGGTGGAGCGCGTCCGGCTCGCCGACGACCTGCCGGTCGCTCTTGAAAGGGCGGTGTTCCCGGGCAGCCTGCGCGCCCTGCTAGAGGCTGATCTCGAGCAGGGCTCCCTCCACGCTGCTCTGAACGCGCTCGGCCGCACCCCGGCCCGCGGCCACGCCCGCATCGGAGCCGCCGTCGCGGGCGAGCGTGAGGCCGGCCTGCTCGCCGTCGACGCCGGCGCGCCGCTTCTGGTGGAGCATCGCCTGATCCTCGACCAGAACGACGAGCCGCTGGAGCTCACCGACTCCCTGTACGTCGCCGCCCGATACGGCCTCGACGTCGCCTTCACCGTCGAGTCCCCGGGCATGGACACCGTCCACCCGTGACCCGCCCTCTGCCGAGCCTCCCGTGCGAAGGAGCCACGCTCATGCCCTCCACCGTCGCCGATATCGCCAAGATGATCGACCACTCCCTGTTGCGCCCGGAATTGACCGACGACGACGTGCGCGCGGGATGCGACCTGGCCGCCCGTTACGCCGTCGCCTCGGTCTGCGTGAAACCGTGTGACGTGACGCTCGCCGCCACGCGACTCGACGGGACGGGCGTGGCGACCGGCACGGTGATCGGCTTCCCGCACGGCTCCTCGTCCTCCCGCACCAAGGCCGCCGAGGCCCGTGCCGCCGTGTCCGAAGGCGCCCGCGAGCTGGACATGGTGCTCAACATCGGGCGCCTGCGCGGCGGTGACGACGCGGCCGTGCTCGCCGACATCCGGGCGGTCGTGGAAGCGGCTCCAGGCGCCGTGGTGAAGGTCATCTTCGAGAACGCCTACCTGACCGACGCCGAGAAGATCCGCGCGTGCCACCTGAGCGAGCAGGCGGGCGCCGCCTACGTCAAGACCTCCACCGGTTTCGCCCCCGGCGGCGCCACCCTGGCCGACATCCGCCTCATGCGCGCCAATGTCTCCAAGCGCGTCAAGGTCAAAGCCGCCGGCGGCGTACGCACCCTTGACGTCCTGCTGGCGATGACCGCGGCGGGCGCCGTCCGGTTCGGCGCCACCGCGACTGCGGCGATCCTCGACGATCTGGCCGGGCGACTCGCGCGCACGGGGACAGTCATCCTGCGCGGCGACCTCAATACCGACCGGGAGGTCGACGTGCCGCAGTCGCAGGAAGTGGACGAGTAGCCGGCCGTATCGGTGGAAAGACTGAGCGCGCCCCTCATGTGCGTCGAACAATCGACCATCCGCCCTTCCCGTGTACCCACCTCCACACCGGCCAGGGTCCGCCGCTGCTCCACCGACGAACGAACCCGACTCCGTACTTGCGGGTGGAGGCGGCGGCCTCCCGGCACAGGCGCCGGGTGCGCCGGCAGGCTGATGTCAGCGAGGGGGTCGATGAACACGGTTGGTTGCGGCTCCTGTCCGGAAGAAGCGGACAGTGTTGTCATCGGCGGGAAAATATGCCTCGACGGCGATCTCTTCCAGCGTGACGTCGAAGGCGGCGCCGAACGTCGTGACGGTGTTGATGAAGCACAGCTCCGCTCCGCGATGGCAGATGCGGATGGGCAGCGCGATGTCGGCGGGGTCGGGCGGCGCCTGGTCACCTTCGGGGCCGTAGGACAGCAGTTCCTCATACAGCGCGCTCAGCTCGGGATCACCGGTCTGCGCCACCTGGCGGGCGAGCCGGGGCAGCAGGTAAGCGCGGACCTGTCCGTGGTTGCGCAGCTTCGGCGCGAACCCGTTCGGATGCAGGCCCAGCCGCATCATATTGATCGGCGGTCGCAGTAAAGACGCATCGACGCCCTCCAGGAAGACGTCGATCGCGGTGTTGGCGAACAGCAGGTTCCAGCGACGGTCCACGGCGAGCGCCGGGTAGGGTTCGTGCCCCCGCAGGATCTGCTTCAGGACATTCCGCGCCGACGCCAGGTGCGGATCTTCGAGTGGCCGTTCCCGGACGACGGGTGCGTGGCCGGCCGCGACCAGGAGGCGGTTGCGCTCCCGCAACGGGACGCCCAGCTGCTCGGCCAGACGCAACACCATCGCGCTGCTGGGGATGGTCCGTCCGGTCTCCACGAAGCTGACGTGCCTGGTGGACACCTCTGCCTGGATCGCCAGATCGAGCTGGCTGAGCCCTCTGCGGCGCCGCCACTCGCGCAGCAGCTCGCCGACCGGCCGGTCCTGCATCATGCGGCGATTATCGCCCCGCTGCGTTGATCATCTCGATTACACGCCAGGTAATCGACAGGGCCGGGCGGCGGCTGGGACGGTTGCCCTCATGAGCGACAGCAGCAAAGCCGCACGCAATAAGCACCTCGCCCTCCACGGCTTCACCCAGTTCGCGGCGGGGAACATCGACGTGCTCCGTACCCTCGTGCACGAGGACTTCGTCGAGCACAGTCCGGGAAATCCCTCCGGGCGGGAGGCGTTCATCGCGTTCATCGCCGAGGCTCGCGTGGCCCGAGCCCGGCTCGACCTCAAACGGGTCATCGCCGACGACGATCATGTCGTGATGCACTATCACATGGCCACGGACGACGACCCGCGCGGTGTCGCCGTCGTCGACATCTGGCGGCTGGTCGACGGGGAGATCGTTGAGCACTGGGATGTCGTGCAGCCGGTGCCAGAAGCCGCAGAGGTTCCCCACGGAATGTTCTGAGCGGACGGTATGAAGCCTCCTCGACCTGCTGAACACGTGCGCGGGCACGCCAACGAGGAATCAGCGAGCGCGACGAGAGCGGCGGACCGGGGCCGGATCGCGCCCGGACTACGTGCCGACCTGCTCCTGGTGAACGGCGACCCGGTTACCCGCAGCGTGCCGTCAGTGTGGTAGGGCCTGCACTACCACAGGGACGGGTGACCGCCGGGGTTCGCATAGACTCCAGCCCAGCGATGCTGATGGGTATTCGCATACGACTCACCAGCATCGGAGATTAATGTGACTGTAGTGGACACCTCCCGCGCCAGGCCATCGGGGGAGCGGGGGAGCGACTTCGCGAGGCTGGCGCGTCGCATCTCCGAGGCGAGGCTGCTGGACAAGCGTCCCGGCTACTACACGGCCAGGATCGGCCTCGTGGCGGGCCTGTTCGCCGGGGGCTGGGCATTGTTCGCCGCAGTGGGGGACTCCTGGTGGCAGATGCCGGTCGCGCTGCTGCTCGCCGTCGCGTTCGCCCAGGTGACGCTGCTGGCCCACGACCTGGCGCACGGGCAGATCTCCCGGTCGCGGCGCACGTCCAGGATGGCCGGGCTCCTGGTGGGCAATCTGGCCATCGGGCTCAGCTACGGCTGGTGGATGGACAAGCACACGCGGCACCACGCCAACCCCAACCACGAGGACCACGACCCTGACGTCTCGCCCGAAGTGCTGGTCTGGTCGGAGAACCAGGCTGCCGGCGCCAGCAGGCTTGCCAGGATCATCGGCCGCTGGCAGGCGTTCCTGTTCTTTCCCCTGATCACGCTGGAAGCGCTGAACCTGAAGGTCGCCAGCTTCCGCGCGCTGCGCCGCGAGTCGCTCAAGAACCGGAAGGTCGAAGGGCTGCTGCTGGTCGCGCACAACCTGGCCTACCTCGGCGCGGTCTTCCTGGTGCTCTCTCCCGGCAAGGCGCTGGTGTTCCTCGCCGTGCATCTGGGGTGCTACGGCGTCTACCTGGGGTGCACGTTCGCGCCCAACCACAAGGGGATGCCCGTGCTCACCGCCGAGGACGAGCTGGACTTCCTTCGCCGCCAGGTCTTGACCTCCAGGAACGTGCGCGGCGGCCGGCTGGTCACCACCGCGCTCGGCGGGCTGAACTATCAGATCGAGCACCACCTGTTCCCCAGCATGCCCACGGCGAACCTGCGCAAGGCCCGGCCGATCGTCCGCGACTACTGCCGGTCGATCGGCGTGGACTACGCCGAGTGCGGCCTGTTCGCGTCGTGGGGGCAGGCTATGCGCCACCTGCACGAGGTGGGCCGTCCGCTGCGCCGCGCGGGAAGTCGCTGATCGCTCTATTGGTAGGGCTATCCGGAAACGGGCTGAAACGCGACACGACGATCCCGACCGCGCCTGCCAGACGGTCAAGCTGAACGACGAGGAAGCCGACGCCCTGGCCGAGCTGCTCGGCGCGCCGCGCATCGTGCAGCGGCTCAACCAGCTGCAACAGCAGGTCGAGGGCCTGGTCAGCGTGCGGCTGCCGATCCCCGCAGGCTCCCCCTACGCGGGCCGCCCCATGGGAGAGGCTCGCGTGCGCACCCGCGCCGGCGCCTCCACCGTCGCGGTCGTGCGCGGTGGCGGGTGGTCGCCAGCCCGGGGCCCGATTTCCTGTTCCAGGTGGGCGACGTCGTGGTCATCGTGGGCAGTGAGGACAGCACCGCAGAGGCGGCCGGCGTCCTGGCGCGAGGGTAGGGGCGCGGGTTGCACGAAACCGCGGTCATCTTCCTCGAGTTCGGTGCTGTCCTTCTCGGCCTGGGTGTGCTCGGCGCGCTGGCCCTGCGCATCGGCATCTCTCCCATCCCGCTCTATCTGATCGCCGGCCTGGCGTTCGGGACCGGCGGCGTGCTGCCGCTGGCGACCAGCGAGGAGTTCATCTCCGTCGGCGCCGAGCTCGGCGTGGTGTTGCTGCTGCTGACGCTGGGCCTGGAGTACAACGCCGACGAGCTGGTGACGAGCCTGACCGGCAACGCCCGCGCGGGCCTCGTCGACCTGGTGCTCAACTCCGCGCCCGGCGCGATCTGCGCGCTGCTGCTGGGCTGGGGGCCGGTCGCGGCGGTGGCCATGGCGGGCGTCACCTACGCCACCTCCTCCGGCATCGCCGCCAAAGTGCTGTCCGAGCTGGGGTGGATCGGCAACAGGGAGACGCCGACGGTGCTGTCGCTCCTGGTGTTCGAGGACCTGACGATGGCGGTCTACCTGCCGGTGCTGACGACCATTGGCGCCGCTGCGGGACCTGTTCGCGGCGGTGTTCCGGGCTGGCGGTCGGCGCGGGCGTGCACCCCGACCTGGGGGCGCTGGCGGCGGCGTACGTGCTCATCCTGGCGGCGTTCGGCCCGCTCGCCGCCAAACTCGTGCAACCTTTCATCACGGCCATCGCCAAGCGGGCCTGAGCCGATAACTTGTTCGCATGGCCAACAGGAGACCGGCGTTCCCCATCGAGAAGACGATCGGCGCCGCCGACTGGGACGATCCCCTGGAGCTCACCGGCGAGAGCTACCGGCGAGTCCTGTTCCAGGACGTGGACCTGACCGAGCTGCTCGACCGGGGCTGCTCGTTCGAGGAGTGCACGTTCGGCAACGTGCGGTTCAACGTGTCGGAGCACGATGACGCGCAGTTCCTCAACTGCACGTTCATCGGCTGCTCCTTCTTCGACGCGACGTTCAGGGGGTGCAAGCTCACCGGGAGCGTGTTCGAGGGGTGCACGTACGGGCTGCTGAAGGTTGAGGGCGGCGACTGGTCGTACGTCGTCATGTCCGGCGCGGACCTGCGCGGCAGCTCCATCGACGGCGCCCGGCTGCGCGAGGCCGACCTGAACGGGGTCCGGCTCGAGGGGGCCGAGCTGCGGCGGGCCGACCTGTCGGGGGCGTGGCTGCGTGGAGCCGACCTCACCAAGTGCGACCTGCGCGGCAGCGACCTCAGCACGCTGGACCTGGAGCAGGTCACGTTCAAGGACGCGATCATCGATCCGTTCCAGGCGACGGTCGTGGCCACGGCGCTGGGCCTCATCGTCCGCGAGTAGCGCCGCCCGAAGCCCGGGGCGCGCCGGTTGCGGCGGCGAGGCGGGCGGCGGGCGATCAGCACGCCGAGGCAGCGCCGAGGCCGGGCCGGTTACGCCGTGACGGCGCGCAGGGCGCCCGGGTGGCGGCCGGTGAGGCGGTCGAGGGCGGCCGACGTGGCCGCGTCGGCCGGCAGGTAGACGAGCAGCCGCAGCTCGCCGCCGTCGAGGTCGAGCACCTCGCGGGCCAGGCGCAGCTGGCCGGCCTGCGGGTGCGCGAGCCGCTCCACGGCGGCTATGCGCGGCGGCTCGGGCGGCCGCGACAGCCGCTCGGTGAAGGGCTCGCCCGCGGCGAAGGACAGCTCGGAGACGAGCTCGGAGGCGTACTCGTCGCCCTGGCCGACCTCCAGGCGCAGGGCGGCGGCGTACTCGTCGGCCACTCGATCCCAGTCCGGGAAGGCGACCCTGGCGCGCACGTCGGCGAAAACGTATTTGATCATGTTGGGCGGGTCGCCGTCCAGCAGCCCGACGGGGCCGAAGAGCCGCTCGTGGCCGGTGGTGCGGGCCACCACCTCGCTCAGCCGGTTGATCACGGCGGCGGGCGCGGGTTCCAGCCGGTCGAGCACCGCACGGACGGTGGCCCGCACCGTGCGGGCCGGCCCATGGCCGGCCCCGGGGCACAGCCCGATGGCGCCGCTGGCGATCTTGTTGAGGGAGCGGAGGTGGATCCGCTCCTCCGGCGTCATGCGCAGGGCGTCGGCGAGCGCGGTGAGCACCTGCATGGACGGGTTGCGGTCGCGGCCCTGCTCCAGCCTTGTCAGGTATTCGACGCTCAGTCCCGCCACGGTGGCCAGCTCCGACCTGCGCAGCCCAGGCGTGCGCCGCCGGGGTCCGTCGGGCAGCCCGACGTCGGCGGGCTTGAGTGCCTCACGGCGGGCCCGCAGGAAAGCCCCCAGCTCGTTGTCACTCACGCCCCGAGTGTACGGCGGCCGGCCCGGCCCTATCGTGGCCCTGCCAGGGCCAGTCTCCGCCCGGCCTTCCTCGGCGGCGCGAACCGCAGCAGGTTGGACGCCATGACGAACATGAAACTCGCGGTGATCACCGGCAGCGTTCGCGAAGGCCGTTTCGGCCCGACGATCACGAGGTGGTTCACCGAACACGCGCGACAGCACGGCCTGTTCGACATCGACGTCGTCGACCTGGCGGACACGCCGCTGCCGCTGGAACTGCCCGGCACAGCAGAGCGGCTCTACGACGTGGACGGCCGTCCCGAGGACCTCAGGCGGCTGGCCGCGCGGCTGGAACAGGCGGATGCGTACGTGGTGGTGACGCCGGAGTACAACCACAGCTTCCCCGCCTCGCTCAAGCACCTCATCGACTGGCACCCCGTCCAGTGGCAGGCCAAGCCGGTCGCGCTGGTGTCCTACGGCGGCTACGGGGGCGGCGTGCGCGCGGCCGAGCACCTGCGGCAGGTCTTCTGCGAGATGCACGCCGTCACCATCCGCAACTGGATCAGTCTCGACCAGCACTGGACGCGGTTCGACGCCGAGGGCCGGCTGATGGATCCTGAGGGGCCGGACGGCGCGGCCAAGGCCATGCTGGACCAGCTCGGCTGGTGGAGCAGGGTGCTGCGCGAGGCCCGCCTCGCCACGCCGTACCAGGCCTGACGTGCAGGGGAGGAGTTGACGTGATGCGTTACCGATTGCTCGGCCGTACCGGGCTGCGGGTTTCGGAGTTGTTCCTGGGCGCGATGACCTTCCGCTCGGCGTCGCCGGAGGTGCGGCGCATCGTCGACGCGTACGCCGACGCGGGGGGCAACGTGATCGACACGGCGTCGATGTACGGCGACAGCGAGAGCGTCGTCGGCGAGCTGCTGCAGGGGCGGCGTGATCGTTTCGTGCTGGCCAGCAAGTACACCGGCACACGTGACCGCACCGATCTCAACGCGGCAGGCAACCACCGCAAGAACCTGGTGCTGACGCTGGAGCAGAGCCTGCGGCGGCTGCGCACCGACTACATCGACCTCTACTGGGTGCACGTGTGGGACCGGCACACCCCGGTCGAGGAGACGATGCGGGCGCTCGACGACGTGGTGCGGTCCGGGAAAGTGCTCTATGTCGGCATATCGGATGCTCCGGCGTGGCTGGTCAGCCGGGCCAACACCGTCGCCGAGTTCCGGGGGTGGACGCCGTTCGCGGGGCTGCAGGCGCCCTACAGCCTGCTGCGGCGGGACGTGGAGCGGGAGCTGCTGCCGATGGCGGAGGCGTACGGGATGAGCGTGGCGGCGTGGGGGACACTCGAGCGGGGCGTGCTGTCCGGCCGGTACAACGACCCCGGGGCGCCGGCGTCGCGGGTGTCGCCTGACTCGCTCGGTGACCGCGACCTGGCCGCGGCGCGGGCGGTGGTGGAGGTCGCCGGGGAAGTGGGCGCCACGGCGTCGCAGGTGGCGCTGGCCTGGGTGCTGGGGCGGGGCGTGCACCCGATCGTGGGGGCCTCCAGCGCCGAGCAGCTCAAGGACAACCTGGGTGCGGCGGGGCTCGCGCTACCCGAGGAGGCGGTGCGGCGGCTGGAGTCGGCGGTGGAGTTCGAGCTGGGCTTCCCCCGTGACTTCATCGAGGCCTGCGACCGCAGCCCGGACCTGTACGGCGACGCCATCCACCGCCTCGACGGCCGCTGACCCCTCAGCCCGCCTCGCTGATGTCCGAGGCGAACCGGTAGGAGGGCGCATGCACGGCGAACGCCCTCTCCAGCGCCACGAGGTGCCGCTGCACGCGCTCCGGGCTCAGCTCCGCGCATCCGAGCAGGTCCAGCAGCACCTCGTGATAGTCGAGCCGCCGTGCAGGGGCGCGGAGGCGTCCATGCCGGTGATCCACGTGCGTACCCGGTCCATGGCGTTGCGGCATCTGGCCAGGATCCAGGGCTGGGCCGCGAAGTCGCGGGCCACGACCCGCTGCACTTCGGTGAGCTGCCCCGTGGGGTCCGCGAGCACGCACGGGAGGCGGAAGCTGCAGGCCAGGTGGTAGTCGCAGAGGACGTCGCGTGCGGACCCGGTCAGGAACGCGCCGCCGAACCCGGGCAGGGCGACGCCCTCCTCCGCGACCCAGCGCCGCGCGAGATGTCTGGCCTGGTCAATCCGCGTTCACGTCCTCCCGCTCGGGCTCACGGCGCGCACCCCTGAGCCCGATGAACGCTCCCAGCGCGACGAGCGCGGCCAGTGCGGCCCAGATCCAGCCGGGGACGCCGGCCGACGAGGCGGCGGGCGTGCTGCCATCGGCGGCCGACGGCGCCAACGCCTGGGCGGGCGACGAGGCGGGCGGGGCGGACGACGGAGAGGATGTGCTCTCGCCGGTCGGCGTGGGCGAGGGTGATCCCTTCACACGGAAGGGGATCTCGCCCTCGATGGGGTGGCCGTCCGACGAGACGACCCGCCACGCGATCACGTACGCGCCGGCCGTGAGCGGGCCGTTGACGTCGGCGACCACCTTCGGTCCGGCGAGTCGTGGCTTGCCGAGCGGCACCTGCGCGCCCTTGGCGTCGCGCAGCACGACGAACGGGAACTTGACGCGCGCGGTGTACTCCAGTTCGATCTCCTCCAGCGAGCTCGCGGAGACCTGCGTGTTCTTCGCGGGCGAACTGCTCTTGAGCGCGTCGTGGGCGAACGCCGGCGACGGGGTCGCGGCCAGGAAGGCGGCACAGGCCAGCCCGGCCGCGGCCGCCGTGCGGATGTGACGGTGCAGGGAAAAGGTCATGGTCCGGTCTCCAGAGATGGCCGCCCGGACCGCACGGTCCGGGGTGCGGGCAGAGGCACGCGCCGAAGAGCCGGCGCGCTGGGACGTGCTTCAGCTGAAGCGCCCCGGCGGGCCTCGCCTGCTGACCGCGCGGGACACGATCCTTCCCGCGTGCATGGGGACCTCTGGAGTGCTCACCGGCCGCCCCACCGGCACGGCGCAGGCGGCCGGGACGGTGACGAGCAGGCGGATGAGCGGGAGCGGCGTGCCGTACAGGCGGATCATCAGCCACAGGGCGCGCTCGCCCCGATGCAGCCACCACGCCGTCAACGCCGCCACGGTGAGGTGGACCAGCGTCATGCCGGGCGCCGGATGCCCGTGCCCGGCCTCCCCGCCCGCGACCGGGGCGAGCCGCTCGAACAGCTGGTGCAGCACCGTCTGCGCGCCCGCGGTCGCGGCGAGCACGGCGACCGGCCCGCGCTCGCGGCCGTCGATCACGTACGCCGACGCGAGCACCGCCAGCACGCCGGCCAGGTAGATCTCGAACGGCACCAGCCCGCCGCCCGCCAGCGCATGACCGCCGGCCGACACGGCGCCGCAGACCGTCGCGAACACGACGGCCCTCGACAGCCGCAGCGCTGAGGACGCGGAGGACACGATCCCCATCCTCCCACGGTGACCCGTCCTCACCCCGAACATCGCTGGCGGAGGGGGTGGGGGCCGTCAGGGGGAGCCGGGGATGAGGGAGAGGGCCTGGCGGGCGATCTCCCATTCCTCGTCGGTCGGGATGACCAGCACGGGCACCTCCGCCCCCGACGGCGAGACGGCCCGCTCACCGCTCGCGCCGGCCAGGTTGAGCGCCGGGTCAACGGTGATGCCGAGCCGGTCGAGCCCGGTCAGGGACGCGGCGCGGGTGGCCGCGTCGTGCTCGCCCACCCCGCCGGTGAACACGATCGCGTCCACCCGGCCGAGCAGCGCGTAATAGGCCCCGACGTACTTGCGGATCCGCCGGGTGTAGATCTCCAGCGCGAGCCGGGCCGCCTCGTCGTCCCGGCCGCGTACCTCGCGCATGTCGCCGGTCCCGGTCAGCGCGAGCAGGCCGCCGCGGCGGCTGAGCGCCTGCTCGATCTGCTGGGCGTCGAGCCCGTCCACCCGGGCGAGGTAGCCGGCGAGGGCCGGGTCGACGTCGCCCGAGCGGGTGCCCATGACCAGGCCCTCCAGCGGCGTCATGCCCATGGAGGTGTCGACGCTGCGTCCGCTGGAGATCGCGGTGGCGCTCGCGCCGTTGCCCAGGTGCAGCACGATCAGGTCGAGGTCCGCCAGGTCACGGCCGAGGAACGCGGCGGCGCGGCGGGAGACGTAGGCGCAGGAGGTGCCGTGGAAGCCGAAGCGCCGCACCCTCCACTCGCGCGGCACGGCGTACGTGTACGCCTCCGGCGGCAGCGTGCGGTGGAACGCCGTGTCGAACACGGCCACCTGCGGGACCCCGGGAAACGCCTTGCGCGCGACCCTGATCCCGGTGAGGTTGACCGGATTGTGCAGGGGCGCGAGCGGTGCCAGCTCCTCGATGGCGGCGATCACCCCGTCGTCGATCAGCACGGCCTCGGTGAAGCGGGTGCCGCCGTGCACGACGCGGTGCCCGACCGCGACGGGCGCGAGGTCGGGTCCCGCCACGGCGAACGCCTCCATCATCGCCTCCAGCCCCTCGCCGTGCCCGGGGAACGGCCGCTCGCGCACGTACGGCGGACCGTCGCCGGCCCGGTGTGTGAGCCGCCCCGGGCCGGCCTCGCCGATGCGTTCCACCAGCCCTCGGGCCGGCCGGTCCCGGGTGCGGACGTCCACCAGCTCGTACTTGATCGACGAGGAGCCGGTGTTCAGGACGAGGATGCGGCCGGCCATGTCCACGAGCTGATCTCCACGGGGTCCTCGCCGTACTCACGGGTGTGCGCGCGGGCGCGCAGCCGGGCGTCGCTCATCCACTGCCTCAGGTGCGCCGCCTTGGAGCCGAGGCCGGGGACGCGGTCGATGACGTCCATGACCAGGTGGTACCGGTCGATGTCGTTGAGCATGGCCATGTCGAACGGCGTCGTCGTGGTGCCCTCCTCCTTGTAACCGCGCACGTGCAGGTTGCCGTGCCCGTGCCGGCGGTAGGTGAGCTGGTGGATGAGCGATGGATAGCCGTGGAAGTTGAAGATGACCGGCTTGTCCGTCGTGAACAGCGTGTCGAACTCGGCGTCCGTCATGCCGTGCGGATGCTCCGACCGCGGCTGCAGCCGCATCAGGTCGACCACGTTGACCACCCGGACCCTCAGCTCGGGCAGGTGCTCGCGGATGAGCGCGGCGGCGGCCAGCGTCTCCATGGTCGGCACGTCGCCCGCGCAGGCCAGCACCACGTCCGGCTCCACGCCCTCGTCGGTGGAGGCCCACGGCAGGATGCCGAGGCCGCGCGTGTTGTGCGCGACGGCCTCCTCCATGGTGAACAGGTCCAGCACCTGCTGCTTGCCGGCCACGATCACGTTGACGTAGTCGCGGGAGCGCAGGCAGTGGTCGGCCACCGACAGCAGCGTGTTGGCGTCCGGTGGCAGGTAGACCCGGACCACGGACGCCTTCTTGTTCACGACCACGTCGAGGAAGCCCGGGTCCTGGTGGCTGAAGCCGTTGTGGTCCTGCCGCCACACGTGCGATGACAGCAGGTACGTCAGCGACGCCACCGGCCGCCGCCACGAGATCTTCTGCGACGACTCCAGCCACTTGGCGTGCTGGTTGAACATGGCGTCCACGATGTGGATGAACGCCTCATAGCAGTTGAACAGCCCGTGCCGGCCGGTCAGCAGGTAGCCCTCCAGCCAGCCCTGACACAGGTGCTCCGACAGCACCTCCATCACGCGGCCGCCCGCGCCCAAGTGCTCGTCGGTCGGCAGCAGCTCGGCGTCCCACGCCCGGTCCGTCGCCTCGAACACGGCCTGCAGCCGGTTGGATTCCGTCTCGTCGGGGCCCATCAGCCGGAACGTGCGCGGATTGGCCGCGATCACGTCGCGCAGGAACTCGCCGAGCACCCTGGTCGGCTCGCTCGTCTGCGTGGCGGGCGACTTGACCTCGATCGCGTACCTGTGGAAGTCCGGCAGCCGCAGCGGCTCCAGCAGCTCGCCGCCGTTGGCGTGCGGGTTCGCGCTCATCCGGCGCGTCCCCCGCGGCACCGTGCCGAGAATGTCCTGGCTGGGTCGGCCGCCGGCGTCGAACAGCTCCTCGGGGCGGTACGAGCGCATCCACTCCTCGAGCATGGCCAGGTGCGTCGGATTCTCGCGGACCTTGGCCAGCGGCACCTGGTGCGCGCGCCACGTTCCCTCGACGGGCTTGCCGTCCACCTCACGCGGGCCGGTCCAGCCCTTCGGCGTCCGCAGGATGATCATCGGCAGCCGGTCGGCGTCGCCGCTCTTGTAGTCGGCCATCTGCTCGAACGCGGCGTCCAGAGCGCCGGCCATCTCCTGGTGGTCGGGGCCGACCAGGTGAGGGCGGTAGCCGTACCCCTCCATGAGCTTGAGCAGGTCCTGCTCGGGGATGCGGGCGAGCACGGCCGGGTTGGCGATCTTGTAGCCGTTGAGGTGCAGGATCGGCAGCACGACGCCGTCGCGGCGGCGGTCCATGAACTTGTTGGAATGCCAGCTCGCGGCCAGCGGGCCGGTCTCGGCCTCGCCGTCCCCGATGACGCACGCCACCACCAGGTCCGGGTTGTCGAACGCGGCGCCGTAGGCGTGGGCGAGCGCGTACCCCAGCTCGCCGCCCTCGTGGATCGAGCCCGGCGTCTCCGGGGCGACGTGGCTCGGCACCCCGCCAGGGAAGGAGAACTGCCGGAACAACCGCCGCATCCCCTCGACGTCCTGCGAAACGTCCGGATAACGCTCGGAGTACGACCCTTCCAGCCACGCGTGGGCCACGGCCGCGGGGCCGCCGTGCCCCGGACCGCAGATGTAGATCATGTCCTGGTCCCGCTCCTTGATGACCCGGTTGAGATGGGCGAAGCAGAAGTTGAGCCCCGGCGTGGTGCCCCAGTGGCCGAGCAGGCGCGGCTTGACGTGCTCCGGGCGCAGCGGCTCGGCGAGCAGCGGATTGTCCAGCAGGTAGATCTGCCCGACGGACAGGTAGTTGGCCGCCCGCCAGTACGCGTCTATATGGTCCATGCCCCTGCTGCTTCCTCCACAGAACATGCTGAATCCCCCGAACCGCCCATAAGGTGCCGAATATCGCCCACACCGCCTCCGACCTCACCCCGTGCAACTCCCACCTCAACGAGGTGGCGCAGAGCGTCATGCACGGCGAGTGGGAGGCCGGCGGCGTACCGCTCAACCTGCCCGTCGTCTCGCTCGGCGAGACGAACGTGCGCCCGACCGCGATGCTCTGGCGCAACCTGGCCGCCATGGCCGCCGCCTCCGTGGACCTGCCCGCCGTCGTGGTCCCCGGCGGCCCCATGCTGACCGGCCACTTCCGGGCACTCCGCTCGGCTGCGGCACCGACGTGTGGCGGCTCAGCGGGGAGGTGCGCCGGGACGCTCTCCCGGGAGGCGTTCCTCGTGTCCGAGTCGTTCGTGATCCGCAGTCGCGGCCACTGCAACACCATGGGCACCGCCTCCACGATGGCTCGTTCCTCAACGCCATCGTGACGCTGGCCGCCGTCGGCGGCTCCACCAACGCCGTCGTGCACCTGCTCGCCATCGCCGGCCGGCTCGGTGTGGACCTCACGCTGGACGACTTCGACCGCACCGGCGCCGGGGTGCCGCTGCTCGTCGACCTCACGCGCACGTCGGCTACCGCGCCGACGGCACTGTCCTGGGGCTATCGAAGTTCGGCCGGATTGCGCAGCGCCACGCCGGGCGCCTCCAGATGCAGGAGCGCTTCACCCGCCAGCTCGCCGACGAGGTAGTCGCCGCCATCGGCAGCGAGGACGTGGCCGTCACGGTGCGCGGCGTGCACCTGTGCATGAGCATGCGCGGCGTTCGGATGGAGACGGCCCTCACTTCCACCGTGCACGTCGGCGGCCGGTTCCTTACCGATCCGCTGCTCTCCCAGCAGTTCCTCACCCTCACCACCGCCGGCCAGCGGGGGACAGCGTGATGGCGATCAGCCCCTCAGCGGTGGTTCGCCTTCCGGTATCCCTGGCGCCTACACGTGCTGGCGTTCGCCGCCCGCAGACGCTGACGACCAACGCAGGTCGATGCACGCCTCAGGCATGGACTTTTTCGAGGCCGCTCACAGGCGCCTGGACGCCCTTGGGATCCTCCGCACCCCGCGAATTCATCTGGCTGACCAGAGCAAGAGCCACTACCCGGCGGACATCGCAGTGGTTGAGGATGTGCCCGGGGCAACGCTGGAGGTGCTGCTCCAACAGGACCCGCACGGTGTGAAGCTGCCTCTGGCACGGCTTGCTGACGCGCTCGGCGCGATGCAAATGATCCCTGGTCGACGTGCCGGCTCTCATCGAGCGGCTGATCATCCATCTGGCGATGACGTGAGGCGGGGCAGGGAGGTGAGCTGGCCGACGAGGGCGTCGAGGGTCCAGTCCCGCCATCGCGTGCGGCTCCATCCTCGCGTGTGGACGAGCAGGTTGTAGGTCTCGGGGGACAGGACGGCCAGGGCGATGTCGGCGGCGGCTTCGGCGGTGAGCCCGTCGCGCAGGGGCGTCTTGCGGGCCAGGGCGTCGGCGAAGGCGCGTTGGACGGTGAGGCGTTGCTGGATGTTGGTGGCCCAAACCTCGGCGAGGTCGGGGTCGGTGGTGGCGGCGCTGCGTACGACGTCCAGCAGCGGCGCGGCGCGCAGGTAGATGTCGGCGGCGCCGGCTACTTGGCGGCCGAGCTGCCCGAGCGGGTCCGCGTCGGCGATGGCCTCGCGGGCCCAGGGGCGTTGGAGCGTGGGGATGGGTTCGTCGTCGCCGGCGATGGCCAGGTCGAGGGCGGTGGTGAGGATGGCCCGTTTGGTGCTGAAGGCGTAATAGACGGTCTGCTCGCTCACCCCCGCTTTGGCCGCGATGGCGGCGATGCTCGTGGTGGTGTACCCGGCGGTGGTGAACAGGTCGGTGGCTGCCGTGATGATGCGGGCGCGGGTGGATCGGGCCCGCGCGGCCCGCCCATCTTCCTTCTTGGGAGCCCGTCCGTCGCGGTCGTGCCGTCGTGGTGGTGTTTCGCTCACGACTTGACTATAGCGCCACTCTAAAAACATTCTTATAGTGTGACTACAGAAACTTTGGGTCGGGGCGGCTTCGCGGCACTGCTCCTCCTGACCTCTGTCGAGCTCGTGGTGTTCCTGGAAGTGTCGATCGTCAACGTCGCGCTGCCCGCCATCGGCGCCTCCCTGGCTTTAACCAGTGCGGGCCTGGCCTGGTTGGTCAACGCCTATCAGTTGACGTTCGGGGGCTTTCAGCTGGTAGGCGGGCGTGCCGCCGACGTGCTCGGCCGGGGGCGGATGTTCCAGGCCGGCATCGCGCTGTTCACCATCGGGTCTCTGCCGTGCGGCCGCGCGCCGGACGAGTGGACGCTCCTGGCGGGCCGCGCGGTGCAGGGCGTCGCGCTCGTCGTCCCGGCCGAGCTGGCGCTGCTGGCGGCGATCTTCACCGAGCCCGCCTCCTACCGGCGGGTGTTCGGCGTGTGGAGCGCCATGCCGCTCGGCGGGATCCTCCCCCAAACGGACCCGGCGGCCTCCCCCGTACAGCGTGAAGGAGCACCTCTGCGATGAACAGCGTTCTCATCCTCGGCGGGTACGGGGCGGTCGGCCGTGAGGCCGCGGCCGCGCTGACCGGATACCCCGACACCTGGGTGATCGTGGCCGGGCGCAACCCTGGCCGGGCCCGGCCCGGCCCCGCCACCGCCGCGATGCGTGTTGATGCCGCCGACCCCGACGACCTGGCCAGGGCGCTGGATGGCGTCACTACCGTCCTCATGTGCGCCGAGATCGACAACGCTCGGGTCGCCCGCGCCTGCCTGGAACGCGGCATCGGGTACGTGGACGTGTCGGCCTCCCACGGCCTGTTGGCCGGCATTCAGGACCTCGACGATGTGGCCCGGGATAGCGGCGCGACCGCGGCCCTCAGCGTTGGCCTTGTCCCCGGCGTGACCAATCTGCTGGCCCGCATCTGTGCCGAGCGCTCACCGGCCTCGGAGGTACACATCGGGGTGCTGCTTGGCTCAGGAGAGCAGCACGGCCCGGCGGCGATCGCCTGGACCCTGGACGGATTGGGCGCGCTCGACGGCTCGTGGACAATGAGCTTTCCCGCGCCGTACGGCACGCGTACCGTCCACCGGTTCCCGTTCTCCGACCAGTACACGCTGCCTGCCACACTCGGCGTGCCGTCCGCGCGCACCGGGCTGTGCCTGGACTCCCGCCTGTTCACCGGCCTGCTGGCTGCGGCCGGGCGGCCCGCCGTCGCCCGCCTGCTGCGCCGCCGCGCGGTTCGCGACCTGCTGCTGAAGGCGCTGGAGAAGATCCACCTCGGCAGCGATGGGTTCGCCGTGACGGTCAGCTCAGGCACGGCGCAGGCATCCTTCAGCGGGCGGCTGCAGAGCCGCGCCACCGGACGCGCCGCCGCACTGCTCATCCGCGACCTGCCCGCCATGCCGCCGGGCGTCCGGCACATCGAGCAACTGGTGGACCCGGTCGCCTTCCTGACCGAACTCGCCTCTGGCACAGTCGACCTCCGCCTCGACCTGCAGGTGGACGGCTAGCCGGGTGGCCGGCACTGTTATGGGCGGACTGCGCCGAGGAGGCGGTTGCGCCAGTAGTCGTCGAGCTCGGACACCTTGATGACGTCGCCGGTCTGCGGCGCGTGCACCATCTTGCCGTTGCCGGCGTACATGCCCATGTGTCCGAGCCCTTTGCTGAACAGCAGGTCGCCAGGCTCCAGAGCGTCCAGCGAGACGCGGCGGCTGGCGCCCCACGCCCATTGCGTATAGGTCGTGCGGGGCAGTTCGACTCCTGCGGTGCGCCAGGCGGCCTGGGTGAGGCCGGAGCAGTCGAAGGAGCCCGGCCCAGTGCCGCCGTACTGGTAGGGCTTGCCGATCTGGGCGAAGGCGAACTCCAGGGCAGAGCGGGCGTTGCCGGAGGCCGGGCCGGTGTACTGGATGCCGGGGCTGGTGGGGTTGCCGGCCTGGAAGGCGCCGAGCCTGCGCAAGAGCTTGATCTGCTCCTTGACCATCTTGTCGACCTCAGCCTTATCGTCGCCTACCTTGGCGCGTGCGGTTTCGGCCTCTGCCAGGGCCTTCTGAGCTTCTTCCCGCCGGTCGCGCAGCTCCATGGTCGCCGCCTCGAAGGCCCGCACCTTCTCCGCCCTGGCCTGGGCGATCTGCTGGACGGTGGCGATGCCGGCGAGGATCTGCTCGGGGCTGCCCTGGGCGACGAAGCGCTGCCAGCCCGTCGAAGGGCCGAACTGGTAATCGTTGACCACCACCGTGACGAGGTCCCTGCGCAGGGCGTCGGCCTGCGCCCCCTTGCGGCCGTACTCGGTGTTGACGGTGTCGTACTTCTTCTTGGCCTTCTTGTACGCCTCCGTGGCCTGGTTGTACCGCTCGACGAGCTGGTCAGCCTTCTCGTTCAGCTTCACCAGCTTTGCCCTGGCCTTGACGGGTGATGGCTCCGCATGGGCGTTCGTGGTCAGTGCGATCAAGGCGAACGCTGCGGCCAACGCTGTTCGACCAAGCCTTGCCAGCACGACCACTACGATGCCTCCTCGTAAGTCTCCAAACCTGGGCGAAATGGTACAGAAGTGCAACGGGTGATTGGCCCGATCGCAGTAATTCGCTGCAGGGAGGCCGATATCTACTAGCCGCGATAGCACCGGCTATAGGGAGATACGCGTGCTGGCTGCGTGGCGTTCAGCGACGTAACCCCCTAGCTTCACGAGAGAAGGTGTCCGTGCTCGCCAGCGGCGGTGGGCCGGGCGGTCAGTCGAGCCAGCCGAGCCGGGCCGCCCGCACCCCCGCCTGAAACCGGCTGCTCGCCCCGAGAGCCGCCGTCAGTTCGCTCACCAGGCGCGTGACCGTGCGTGTCGAGACGCCCAGGCTGCGCGCAATGGCCGAGTCTTTGGCGCCGGTGGCCAGCAGGCGAAGCACGGCGCGCTGCTGGTCGGTGAGTGCCGAGCCGTCCGGCGACCCCGGCACCTCTTCTGGCTCCGAGGCTGTCATCCAGCAGTAGTCGTAGATCGCCGCGATCGAACTGACCACGCTCGAGCCGCTGATCAGGACCGCGCCGGCCTCCAGGTCGTCCGGGTCGGCCTGCATGATCGCGGTTCGCCGGTCGTAGACGAGCACGCGGGTGGGGATCACCGGTGCGACACGCACCTCGACGCCGTGCTGTCGCCAGTGGCCCATGTATTCGCGGATCAGCGGGTTGGACAGGGAGATCTGCGCGTACAGAGCCCGGGTCCGCGCCCCGTTGCCCGTGGTGACTTTGGTGCGCGCCAGGCCCGCCTCCAGGTTCTCGCGCGTCCAGTCGGCCGGTGGGTGCAGGCCGAGGACCTCGTGGCTGCTCAGTTCCGCCAGCTCGTTGATGCGCTGGTTCAGGCGGGCGAGGTCGGCGCGGGGGAAGAACTCGACGTGTGCGTCGCCGCCTGCCTGCCGGGGCAGGTCGAGGTAGTGCTGGGCCAGCGCCGCCGTCCTGACGTGCTGCTCGACCAGGCGGTCGAGCGTGCGATGGCTGCTTTGGAGGGTACGGGCGAGCGCGGCGGTCGCGTTGACGGCGGTCTGTGTATCGGGGGTCAGCAGGTTGAGCCGGGTGAGTTGGTCACGCGCCCGCTCAACCTCCGCGACGGCCAGATTCAGTCCCCGCGCGGCCTCGGGCAGCGATTCGCCGCGGCCGTGCATGCGTGCGTACAGGGCCTGCGCGACGTCATCGTCCGTTGAATCGTCCACCGCACTCCCTTCCAGAATGATTCCCGCCGAACCATGACATATCTGGCGTTGCTCCGGCAAAGCCGCTTCCGGTTTCCGCCATGGCGTATGCCGGAAGCCTCCGATGGCTCCCGGGCCTCCCGTTTTGATGCACGATCCGTCTGGAGGGCGCGAGATCCGATCACCGCCCCGGCGCGAAGGAGGAATCCGGTTGATCACGATTGCGTACAGCCTGGTCACCTACGAGGTCAGTGGCCTGTCGGTGGCGACGTGCGAGCACTGCCTATCGGCCTTGAGGTCCGAGCTCATCCAGGTCCCAGGCGTCGTGGGCGTGGACGTCACCCCGGAGCGCTCGCGTGTGAGCGTGCTCACCGACGGTCCCGTAGACCAGGGGCTCGTCGAGGCGGCGTTCGAGGCCGCCGGTTGCGGCGTGCAGGATCCGTGACGCAGGGGGAACACGACGTTCAGTGGCGTGCCCCCGGTTCCGCGACAGTACCGGAGCCGGGGGCACGCTGCCTCAGCGATCGGCGCGGCGGGCAGCCGCGAGTGGTGTGGACGGGATGACCAGCGTGGGTCGGCCGGTGGAGTGCACAACGCGGGTGGAGGTGCTGCCGGACAGCACCGCCCGCACCCCGTGCCGCCCGCGGGAGCCAAGGACGATCAGTGAGGCGTCGAGCTCCTCGGCGACGTCGACGATGGCGTCGGCGACGATCTCCTCCGGGATGGAGGCGACGCGAGGTTCGGCCTTGAGCCCGAGAGCCCGGGCGCGCTCGGCGCCTTCGGCTGCGAGCCGTTCGGAGGCGTCGAAGGTCTTGGCGTCGATGTCACGCAGGTCTTCCAGGGCGGGATGGCCCTCGAGGTGGGCTGCCAGGCTCTCCAACGGCTGGCGGGCGTAGAGCACGACGGCAGAGGCGCCCGGGAAGAGCCGTGCGGTCTCCTCGATGGCGTGCCTCGCGTCGGGTGAGCCGTCGTAGGCGATGAGAATGGGCGTGGACATGGGGATTCTCCTTTCGCGTATGGGGTGTCAGCTGTGGGAGGTGGCGACCTCGTCAGCGGGCACGGATGTGTGCGAGCGCAGGGTTCCCGCGGCGAGCAGGGCACCCACGAGGGCGATGCCGGCGGCTCCGATGAACGCGGCGGAGAATCCGCTGGTCAGGGCGGGCAGGTTGCCGAGTTGTGCGGCGCCGTTGGCGGCGGCGACCGCGGTCATGGCGGCCAGGCCGAGCGCGGAGCCGACCTGGTAGCTGGTGTTGACGATGCCGGAGGCCAGGCCGCCTTCCTCGGGCCGGGCGGAGGAGATGGCGGTGCCGAGGGAGGGGATGAAGGCCAGCGACATGCCGAGGGCGGCCACCAGGCTGGCGGGCAGGACGTCGGCGGCGAAGCTGCCGTCCGGGCTGATCAGTGCGAGCCAGGCCATGCCGGCGGCGAGCAGGGCCAGGCCGGTGACGGTCGTGGCCTGGGGGCCGAACCGGTTGATGGCCCGGGGCGCCAGGACGATCATGCCGATCATGATGAGGACGGTCATCGGCAGCAGAGCGGCGCCGCTGGGGAAGGCGCTGTAGCCGAGGACCTGCTGCAGGTAGAGGTTGAGGAAGAACCACATCGGGATCCATGCGCCCCCGAGCAGCAGCTGGGTGAGGTTGGCGGCGGCGAGGTTCGGGGTGCGGAAGATGGACAGGCGCATGAGTGGCTGGCGGCGGCGGGCTTGGATGGCGATGAACGCCCCGAGCAGCACCACGGCGCCGGCCAGTGCGAGCCAGGTCTGCGCGGAGCCCCAGCCGATCTCCGGTGCGCGGACGATGGCGTAGACGGCGGCGCCGAGGCCGAGGGTGACGGTCAGTGCGCCCGTGATGTCGACGGAGCCGCGCTGGGGCCGGGCGGCGGGCATCAGCGGGCCGGTGGCCAGCAGCGCGACGAGTGCGATGGGGATGTTGATGTAGAAGACCCAGGGCCAGCTGAGGTATTCGGTGATGACGCCGCCGAGGAAGACTCCGGCGGTGCCGCCTGCGGGCGCGGCGGCGCCGTACAGGGCCAGAGCCTTGGTGAGCTCCTTGGGGTCGTGGCCGAAGAGCATCATGAGCAGGGTCAGGGCCGATGGCGCGATCAGCGCGGCGCCAACCCCTTGAACGGCGCGGCCGGTCAGCTCGACCCACACCTCGGGGGCGATGCCCGCGATGAGTGAGCCGATGAGCAGGATGAGCCAGCCGGCCCCGAACAGTCTGCGGGCGCCGAACAGATCCGACAGGCGTCCGCCGAGCAGCAGGAGGCCGCCGAACGCGACGACGTAGGCGTTGAAGACCCAGGACAGGTTCTCCTGGGAGAAGCCGAGGTCTTCCTGGATGCGGGGGAGGGCAACGCCGATGATCGACGTGTCCATGATGACGATGAACTGAGCGGTGGCGATCAGGGCCAGGGCGGCCCATCGCCGGGGGGATGGTGCGGACATGAGCATTCTCCTCGATCATCCCTACCGGGGTAGGGTATAGCGAATGAGATTCGCTATACCCGCAAGGGGTATGAGAACGACGGCTAATCAATACCACCCGGGGGTATATGTCAAGTGCGATTGGCCTCCGGGTGCCGCCACAGAACCGCCAGGGCGATCGCCGCAGCTGGGATGACCAGCGCGAACCCGACGACCATCCCGATGCCGAGCCCCGCGAGCTCCTGGAGCCAGCCGAGAGCCACATACAGGGCTCCCGCCACGGCGACCGACACCCCGAGCACCATGCCCGCTGCGCTCGCCGGCGCATCGGGCGCGAGGTCCTGTGCGATCACGACGTTGATCGGGCTGCTCACATACAGGAGTGCGCCCGCCAGGATGGCGGCGACGAAGTATGGGACGCCGCCCGGTTCGAGCCACACGATGGCGATCAGCGGCACGGCGGCGGCGAGCAGCGAGCCCACCAACGTCGTCCGGCGGCCGAGATGCGGCGCGAGCACGCCGCCCAGTAGCGAACCCGCCCCTGCCGCCAGCGAAAAGGCGGCCAGCGTCCATCCGATCAGTGCGTCGTCGGTGGCCAGGCCGTGTTCGCGGACCAGCCAGATGGGGACCGAACTGGTGAAGGTGACGAAGGCGACGCTCGCCAGGCTGGATGCGAGCGTGAGCCCGCCGATGGGCCCGCGTAGCAACCGGGGCTGAAGAAGCGTCCGCAGAGGCCGGTGGCCATGCGGCTCCCAGTCGGGCAGGAGCACGAAGACCAGTAGGGCGAGGACAACGCCCGGGACCATCAGCCACGGGGTGACAGCGATACCGAACGCCGAAACGATGAAAAGGATCAGCACCGGGCCCAGGGCGAACCCGATCATCCCGCCGGCGGTGAACAACCCCACGCCGAGCACCCGGTTCGGCACGGTCGGGCCGCCCGCGATCGCCGTACCCACGGGATGCAGCGCGGCCGAGCCCATGCCACCGACGATCAGCAGGGCGAAGACCGCCACGAGTGTGGGCGCGACGCCGATCAGGCTGAGGAACAACGAGGCCAGCAGCACGCCCGTGGCCCCCACCAGGCGCAAGCTGCGATCTTCCGCTACCGCGCCGAAGAAGGGCTGGGTGAACGATGACGAGATCGAATAGACGGCGACGATCAGGGCCAGCAAGGTCGGCCCGAGCTGGAATCGTGCTTGCAACGTGGGCAGCAAGGCGCCCAGCATCGCGGTGATCGCGTCGTTGACGAAGTGAACAGTGGCGAGAAAGACGGCGAGCGATGTCCCGCCGAGAACGCCTGGCCTGCGGATCACGTGTGGCATGTCGATCTCCTCGGTTTCGCGATGGATGGCTGCGTTCTGGGTGCCGGCGGGGACGGGCAAGCTGCCCTGAAAACTCACCGGGCTTTCTAGAAATACCATAGGGGGGTATAGTGTTGTCCTGGGTGACGAACCCGAGGGAGGACCGACATGCCCGGATATGCCAACACCAAGCAGGACCATGCGGTGAGACTGCGCCGCATTGAAGGTCAGATCCGTGGCCTGCAGCGCATGGTCGACGAGGACAAGTACTGCATCGACATCCTGACTCAGGTGTCGGCGGCCACAAGCGCGCTGAAGTCGTTCTCCCTGTCGTTGCTCGAAGAGCATCTGGCCCACTGCGTGGCCGAGGCCACGAAGAAGGGCGGCCCGGAGGCCGACGCAAAGGTCAAGGAAGCCTCCGACGCCATCGCCAGACTTGTCCGTTCCTGACCGCATTGATCGAAGGAGAGATCGCCATGAGCACCGCCACCTACACCGTCAAGGGCATGACCTGCGGCCACTGCGTCAGCTCGGTCAAGGAAGAGGTCAGCGAAGTGGCCGGCGTGACCAACGTCGAGGTGGACCTGGCCACCGGCCTGCTGACCGTGGACAGCGACGCCCCCATCGACACGGCGAAGATCGTCGCCGCGGTCGAGGAGGCTGGATATGAGGTGGCGAACCCGTGAACACCGCGGCCAAGCTCGGCTCCTACGTCCTGGGGCTGGCGGTCGTCTTCGGCGGCGCTCTGGGCGTGGGCACGGTGGTGGGACCGGTCGGGACGCCTCAGGCCGAGGACCACGCCACGATGGCCATGGCGACGCCGACGGCGAGCGCGGGACATGGGGAGCACGCCACCGAGCCGGCGAAGAGCGATACCCCCGGAGGGCTCCAAGTGTCCGAGAACGGCTACACCCTCACCCCGCTCACCGCGGCGATCAAGCCAGATGAGCCCACCGACTACCGTTTCACCGTGGCCGGTCCGGACGGCAAGCCGGTCACCGACTACCAGGTCGAGCACGACAAAAAGCTGCACTTCATCGTCGTCTCCCGCGACCTGACTACCTTCCAGCACCTCCACCCCGAGATGACGTCCGACGGCGTCTGGTCGGTCAAGCTCACCCTTCCCGACGCGGGAACGTATCGTGCATTCGCCGATTTCGCCCCCACTGGCGGCAGCGCTCTGACCCTGGGCACTGACCTGCTCGTCGCCGGCGACTACGAGCCCAAGGCGCTTCCCGAGACCGGCCGTACGGCCAGCGTCGACGGATACGAGGTCACCCTCGACGGCGAGCTGGCGCCAGGGCAGGCGAGCAAGCTCACCCTCAAGGTCAGCAAGGATGGCAAGCCGGTCACCGACCTGCAGCCCTACCTCGGCGCCTACGGCCACCTGGTGGCCCTGCGCGCCAGAGACCTCGCCTACCTGCACGTCCACCCGGACGGCGAGCCCGGCGACGGCAAGACCATGGCCGGCCCCGAGATCGTCTTCTTCGCCGAGGTGCCCAGCGTCGGCGACTACCGGCTCTTCCTCGACTTCCAGCACGACGGCAAGGTCCGCACCGCCGACTTCACCCTCGGTGCGGGCGAGCGGCCGGCGATCCCGGACGCCACCCCCACGCCCAGTGCCAGCGGGCACGGCGACCACAGCCACTGAGCGAGAGAAAGGAGAACGGTGATGTCCTCCCTCACCGATGACCGGACCAACGCGGTCGAGCTCTCGATCGGCGGCATGACCTGCGCGTCCTGCGCCAACCGCATCGAACGCAAGCTCAACAAGATGGACGGCGTGACCGCGACGGTCAACTACGCCACCGAGAAGGCGAAGGTCACCTTCCCCGAAGGGGTCGACCCACAGCAGCTCATCGCCGAGGTGGAGAAGGCCGGCTACACCGCCGCCCTACCTGCACCGCCCAAGACTGAGGCGGAGGCGGCCGAGCGGGAGCCCGAGGACGAACTCCGCCCCCTGCGCAACCGCCTGATCACCTCTGTGGTGCTGGCCGTGCCGGTCATCGCGATGGCGATGATCCCGCCGTTGCAGTTCACCAACTGGCAGTGGCTGTCGCTGACCTTGGCGGCGCCTGTGGTGGTGTACGCCGGCTGGCCGTTCCACAAGGCCGCCTGGACCAACCTGCGGCACGGCGCCGCGACGATGGACACGCTGATCTCGATCGGCACCATCGCCGCTCTGGGCTGGTCGCTGTGGGCGCTGTTCTTCGGCACGGCAGGCACCCCCGGGATGACGCACCCGTTCGCGTTCACCATCGAGCGCACCGACGGCTCCGGCAACATCTACCTGGAGGCCGCGGCGGGGGTGACGGCCTTCATCCTGGCCGGACGCTACTTCGAGGCCCGCTCCAAGCGGCGGGCCGGGGCCGCGTTGCGAGCCCTACTGGAACTGGGCGCCAAAGACGTGGAACTGGCCGACGGCCGGCGGGTGCCGGTCGAGGAGCTTTCAGCCGGGGACCGGTTCATCGTCCGCCCTGGCGAGAAGATCGCCACCGACGGGGTGATCGAGGAAGGCACCTCGGCGGTCGACGCCTCGATGCTGACCGGCGAGTCCGTGCCCGTCGAGGTCAAGCCCGGCGATGGGGTGACCGGTGCGACGGTGAACGCGGGCGGCCGACTGATCGTCCGCGCCACCCGCGTCGGCGCCGACACCCAGCTCGCCCAGATGGCCAAGCTGGTCGAGGACGCCCAGACCGGAAAGGCCCAGGTGCAGCGCCTGGCCGACCGCATCTCGGGCATCTTCGTCCCGATCGTGATCGCGCTGGCTCTCGGCACGCTCGGCTTCTGGCTCGGCACCGGCGACGGCGTGGGCGCCGCCTTTACGGCCGCAGTCGCGGTGCTGATCATCGCCTGCCCGTGCGCGCTCGGCCTGGCCACCCCGACGGCGTTGCTGGTCGGCACTGGCAGGGGAGCTCAGCTCGGCATCCTGATCAAGGGGCCGGAGGTGCTGGAGTCCACCCGCCGGATCGACACCGTGGTGCTGGACAAGACCGGCACGGTCACTGAGGGCAAGATGACCCTCGTCGACGTCGTGGCCGAGGGTGAGAGCCGGGAGGAGGTGCTGCGCCTGGCGGGCGCGTTGGAGCACGCCTCCGAGCACCCGATCGCCCAGGCCATCGCCCGCGCCGCCGGCTCCGACGCCACCGTCGAAGACTTCGCCAACATCGAAGGACTCGGCGTGCAGGGCATCGTCGACGGCCACGCGGTCCTGGTCGGCCGGCCTCGGCTGCTGGAGGAGTGGTCGCAGCACCTCACCCCCGACCTGGAGCGGGCCCTGCTCACGGCGCAGGCCGCAGGGCGTACCGCGGTCGCGGTGGGCTGGGACGGCCAGGCCCGGGCGGTGCTGGTGGTGGCCGACGTGGTGAAGCCGACGAGCAAGGAGGCGATCACGCAGCTGCGTGCCCTCGGTCTCACCCCGGTGCTGCTGACCGGCGACAACGAGGCCGTGGCCAAGACCGTGGCCGCCGAGGTCGGCATCGACGAGGTGATCGCCGAGGTGCTGCCCGCCGACAAGGTCGACGTGGTCAAGGAACTGCAGAACGAGGGCAAGGTCGTGGCCATGGTGGGCGACGGCGTCAACGACGCCGCCGCGCTCGCCCAGGCCGACCTCGGGCTGGCGATGGGCACCGGCACCGACGCCGCCATCGAGGCCTCCGACCTGACCCTGGTCCGCGGCGACCTGCGGGTGGCCGCCGACGCCATCCGGCTGTCGCGCCGCACCCTCAGCACGATCAAGGGCAACCTGTTCTGGGCCTTCGCCTACAACGTGGCCGCCCTGCCGCTGGCGGCCCTCGGCCTGCTCAACCCCATGATCGCGGGGGCGGCGATGGCGTTCTCCAGCGTGTTCGTGGTCAGCAACAGCCTGCGGCTACGCCGATTCAAGTAGGAGGTCCGTCGATGGCTCCGAGCGAACACCGGCTCGGAGCCATCGACGAATCGTGGCGGCCTTCGCCATCGCCGGGGACGCTACTTGATCATGAGAATCCCCGGCTGTGCCGCGTCATCACCGCCGCCGGTGCCGGGCAGGTGGAGCAGGTCCACCTTGACGAGGAGATCATCGCCTTCCTGGGCCCGCAAGTGGGCCAAGGAACTCGACTACGCGCTCCGCAAAGAGCTCCGGACCTTCACCGATGACCGGATCGCCGTCCGCTTCCAGTACGAATGGCACGACACCGACGGGCAATGGCGGCGCAGCTACGGCAACGCGCTCTGGGAGTTCGACGCAGGCGGGCTGATGCGACGGCGGGAAGCCGGCATCAACGACCTGGCGATCACCGCGGCGCTACGCCGCATATTCGGCCCCGTCAGGACAGCGAACAGAGCCTGCCCATCCCGCTCACCTAGCGTCAAGGTCCGCACTCCGGTCACCTGCCGACATGCGCGCGTCCTGTGAGGGCAGTCCGCCGGCCGCCGAACCGGGGCGTGTCCTGATCGCGTATCGAGTGCGGCCGCGTGGCTTGTACACCGCCAGCACGGTGGCCAACAGCAGCAACACCAGTGCGAGAACGGCGTGGATCAGGACGGAGGGGCTCTTCAGCATGCCCGATGCGGAGTCCGGTACTGCTGCGACCCCTGCCAGATAGGCGAGCGTCTCGGTGTACATCAGGAGGACGATGATAGCCCCGACGTTGATCAGGAGCTTGAACAAGACCCAGTAGTGACGGAACAGACCCCACGTGGTTCCCAGGGACTGGACGAGCCCGGTGAGCAGCGAGGCGACGGCCAGCGGGATGAGGGTGTACCAGGCGGCCGGCTCCATCACCAGGTAGACGGCCCGGACTGTCTGAGCGTCCCGGCTGGTGAGTCCGATGATGGCGAGAGCCATGAAGACGAGGACCGCGCCCAGCCAGCCCATGGACGAGGTGATGTGGGTGGTGAGAACCAGCTTGCGGAGCGCAGGCGCCATCGTCCTCATGAGGGCATGAGGACGGCAATGGCCGAGTTCGCAGCGAAGTGGCGGCCGGGTCCATGGCCGCCGGTGAGCAGCAGGACGACGAAGAGCACAACCAGAACGGCGGCGATGATCCCCGCTACCTTCACCCAGCGTGGCATGCCGACATCGCCGTCGGTTCGGTCGTGTGCGTCTGCCATGTGACTGTCCTCCATGGTCGGCGGGAGCGGGCGCGGCCCCATACTTTACGAAACACTATGTCTTCGTCAATGCATCGCGTATCGACCATGTCATGCCGTATGCTCATGTCGTGCCGAGACTGTGGAACGAGACGATCGAGGCGCATCGCCGTGACGTACGCGACGCGATCCTCAACCACACGTCGGCGCTCGTGGCCGAGCACGGGCTGCGATCGGTCACCATGTCCCAGATCGCGGAGAAGACCGGCATCGGGCGCGCGACCCTGTACAAATACTTCCCGGACGTGGAAACGATCCTGCTCGCCTGGCACGAACGGCAGATCGCCACCCACCTCGAACACCTCGCCGGAGTCCGCGATAGGGCCGGCGACGCCGAATCGCGGCTTCGAGCCGTGCTGGAGGCCTACGCCCTCATCACCCAGCGGTCCCGCGGACACGGCGACAACGCGCTCGTGTCGTTCCTGCACCGCGACGAGCAGGTCGCCCAAGCCCAGCGACAGCTCCACGACATGATCCGGGACCTCCTGGCAGAAGGCGCGCGAGCCGGCGCTTTCCGCAACGACGTCGCACCGGAAGAACTCGCCACCTTCTGCCTGCACGCCGTTTCCGCGGCCGGCGAACTGCCCTCCGAGGACGCCGCCCGCCGTCTCGTCACGGTCATCCTGCCCGGACTTCTCACGTAGCGGGCAGACGCAGTCGTTTGAGCGCCAGGGCGTTGACGGCGACGATGACGCTGGAGCCTGACATCGACAGCGCGGCGATCTCAGGCCGGAGTACGAGCCCGAACGCCGGCTCGAACACCCCGGCGGCGATGGGCAGGGCGAGCGTGTTGTAGCCGATCGCCCAGGCGAGGTTCTGCCGCATCTTGCGCAGGGTGCCACGGCCGATCTGCAGTGCCGTGGGCACGTCCAGAGGATCCGACCGCATCAGCACGACGTCCGCCGTCTCGATGGCCACATCCGTGCCGGCCCCGATGGCGATGCCCAGATCGGCCTGGGCGAGGGCCGGGGCGTCGTTGACGCCATCTCCCACCATGGCGACCCTGCGTCCGCCTTTCTGAAGCTCGGCGACCTTGGCCGCCTTGTCTCCCGGCAGCACCTCGGCAATCACAGTGTCGATGCCGAGCTGTTGGGCGATGCGTTCCGCGGTAGCGGCGTTGTCCCCCGTGAGCATGACGACCTCGACGCCGAGCTCGTGCATGGCGGCCACCGCTGCCGGGGAGGACTCGCGAGCCGCGTCCGCGATGCCGATGACGCCAGCCGCTATGCCGTCGACGGCGACCATCACAGCCGTACGGCCGCCCTCCGCCAGCTCCTGTCTCCTGCTCGCCATCTTCCCGAGCGCCACGCTTTCGCGCTCCAGCAGCCGCCGGTTGCCGACCACCACCTTGTGCCCACTCACCTCCGCGATGGCGCCATGGCCAGGAACGTTCTCGAACCGCTCGGCTCTCACCGCATCCAGGCCCAGACCGTCGGCATGCCGGACGATCGCCTCCGCCAGCGGATGCTCCGACTCTCGCTCCACGGCCGCGACCAGGCGCAGCAGCTCATCCTCCGCCACGATGTCGCCGACCACGACATCGGTGACCTCCGGCTCGCCCTTCGTCAACGTGCCGGTTTTGTCCATCACCACGACCTGAATGCGGGCGGACGTCTCCAGCGCCATCGCGTTCTTGAACAGCACCCCGCGCTTGGCTCCAAGGCCGGTGCCGACCATGATGGCCGTGGGGGTCGCCAGCCCAAGCGCGTCCGGGCAGGTGATGACGACAACCGTGATGGCGAACAGGATCGCGACGCCGAACGGCTGACCCGCCAGGAGAAGCCAGACCGCGAACGTGAGACCGCCCCCGATCAAGGCGACCAGGACCAGCCAGAACGCCGCCCGGTCGGCCAGCCGCTGTCCCGGCGCCTTGGAGTTCTGGGCCTGCTGGACCAGCTTGACGATCTGCGCCAGGGCAGTGTCCGCCCCTACCTTGGTGGCGCGTACTCGCAGGGTGCCGTTGCGGTTGATGGTCGCGCCGACGACCGCCGAGCCGACCTCTTTGTGCACCGGCAGGCTCTCGCCGGTGACCATCGACTCGTCCACCTCGCTCTGACCCTCCTCGACCGTTCCGTCGACGGGGATCTTGGAGCCGGGACGTACCAGGAGCAGGTCGCCGACCATCACCTCGGCCGTCGGCACCTCTACGGTCTGGCCGCCGCGAATGACCGTCGCCTTCGGGGGCGCCAGATCGAGCAGGGCGCGAATGGCGTCGTTGGCGCCACCCCGCGCCCGCATCTCGAACCAGTGGCCCAGCAGCACGAAAGCGGCCAGCACGGTCGCGGCCTCGTAGAACACCTCGCCACCACCGGTGAGGGTCACGATCAGCGAGTACAGCCAGCCCGCGCCGACCGCGACGGCCACCAGCACCATCATGTCCAGCGTCCGTGCTCGAAGCGCGCGTACGGCTCCGTCGAAGAAGATCCAGCACGAGTAGAAGATCACGGGCAGGCTGAGCAGCAGCGCCCACACGTCTTGGCGAAGCCCGAACGGGACTGGCAGGTCCAGCCCGAACACCTCGGTCCCGATCGGCGACCACAACACGATCGGGATGGAGAAGAGCGCGGCGACCAGGAAGCGGTTCCGCATGTCGGCCACCATCGAGGCCATGGACATCCCGGCATGCCCGCCGTGCCCCATCATGTCGTGGGGGGAGGTCGCTTCTTCGGTGTGAGCCGGGTGACCGGCGTGCGGAGCCTCCACCGGAGCCGTACCCGGCGGGTCGGGTTCGGCCATCGGATCGCAGATGTGGGAGGGCACCGACTGCCCGGCGCAGTGGTACCCGCACTCGATCACCCACGTGCGCAACTCGGCAAGAGAGGTCCGGCGCGGGTCGAAGCTCACCGTCGCCGTCTGGGCAACGGGGTTGGCTTCCACGTGCAGCACACCAGGGCGGCGGCTCAGCGTGGCCACGACGACGTTCTGTTCGGAGGCCCACTGCAGCCCACTGACGTCGAGGACCGCGGTGCTGCGTGTCTTGCCGTCGTCATGCTGGGCCTGGGCGTGGTCGCTCATGGACTGTCCCCCTCCACACGAAGCTGCCTGCTTCACGATGGTTCATCGTAGATCTCGTATTGGCTAGGCCCTTCTACCCCTTCGACATGGTGAGTACCGGAAAGATTGCTCCTACGGATAGACATAGTAGATCCGCGTTAGGTCGCTCCGGCTCCTGGGTAGGCGCGGTCACACAGAACCAGGAGGAACACATGACACTGCAAGTCGCGGAGATGCTCTCCGCCTACCCTCGGGATCTCGGCCGCGTTGACCGGGAGAAGCTCACCAAGTGCATCGAGGAATGCCTCCGGTGCGCCGAGGCGTGTACTGCGTGCGCGGACGCCTGCCTGAGCGAGGAAAACGTCAAGGAACTGGCCAAGTGCATCCGCACCGACCTCGACTGCGCGGACATCTGCGAGGCGACCGCACGAGTGCTGGCACGGCACACCGGCTATGATGCAAACCTCACCCGTGCCGTCCTCGAAGCATGCGCTCAAGCATGTAGGGCCTGCGGCGACGAGTGCGAGCGGCACAGCATGCACGCCCACTGCGCCGTGTGCGCTCAGGCATGCCGCGACTGCGAGCGTGCCTGCCGGGATCTCATGGCAACTCTCGGCTGAGCAGGTGCTCGCCTGCCTGCCAGCGGCCTTCCGGGGAGACGTGGGGAGTCCCGGTTAAGGCCCGGGGGACATTCGCCTGGGCGCGGAGGAGATCTCACGCGGTACGAGCGTGCCCAGGCTCAACGCGGGGCTGTCGTAGATATGGAGGCTAGCTCACCGTTGTAGCTGGTTCAGGCCGCTCTCGTACGCGAAGATCACGGCTTGGACGCGGTCGCGTAGATCGAGCTTCATGAGGAGTCGTTTGACATGGGTCCTGATCGTCGATTCCTCGACAACAAAGGCGGCCGCGATCTCGCGGTTGGACAGGCCCCGGGCGATGAGCTGGAGAACTTCCCTCTCGCGCGGGGTCAGCCCGGCCACCCGGGCTTGATCGGTGAGGTCGGGGGTGGGTTGCTGCGCCATGCGGTCGATGACGCGCCGGGTGACCGGCGGCGACAGGAGCGAATCGCCGGCGGCGATCACATGCACCGCGGTGATGAGCTCTTCGGGTCGGGTGCGTTTGAGCAGGAAGCCGGAAGCGCCGGCGCGCAGCGCGCCGAAGATGTAGTCGTCCTGGTCGAAGGTAGTGAGGATCAGCACCTTCACGTCCGGGGCCATACGTGACAGCTCGCGGGTTGTCGCGATCCCGTCGAGGTCGGGCATGCGAATATCCATGAGCACGACATCGGGCCTGAGTCGGCAGGCACGCTCGATCGCCTCCCGCCCGGTCGAGGCCTGGCCGATGATCTGAATCGTCGGATCGTTGGACAGCAATTCGATGAGTCCGGCGCGCATCAGGTCGTCGTCGTCGCTGATCAGCACCCGCGTCATGGGCGGTGGCCTCCGTAGGGGATGCACGCGCGTACGCGAAACTTGTCGTCGGCGTGCTCGACGGCAAGGCTACCGTTGAGCAGGGTGGCGCGTTCCCGCATGCCGATCAGCCCATGCCCTCCGCTCCTGCGGGGGATGCTGTTGACCCGTACGGGGTTGGTGACGCTGACGTTGACGGCCGTCTCGCCGAAGGTCAACTCGATCCCGGCCGTGCCCGTTCCGTGGCGGGCCGCGTTCGTGAGCGCCTCCTGCAGGATCCGGTACGCGGCCTGGTCGGCGGGGCCGCTGAGGACGTGCGGCGAGCCGGAGGTGGCGACTGTCACGTGCAACCCCGCTGCCGAGTGGTGCGCGATCAAGGTGTCGAGTGACGCGAGTCCGGGCGGGGCCTCGACGGCTGCATTGGGGGCTCTCTTGCGCAGACTGCCGACGATCTGGTCGATTTCCTCAACCGTCTGCCGTGCCAGTTCTTCGATGGCCTCCAGCGCCTGGAGCGAGCGATCAGGATCCTTATGGTGCCGCAGCCGGGCCGCGCCGGCGCGGACGGCTATCACGCTGATGGCGTGGCCGGCCGAGTCATGCAGATCGCGGCCGATGCGGGCGCGTTCCTCCACGGTGGCGAGCAGCCGCTCGCGCTCGGCCTCGCGCTCGGCGCGCATGGCACGTGCTTGGAGTTCGGCGATCTGCTCACGCCGCAGGCGTGTTCGCTCGCCGGCGAACCAGGCCAAGGCCCAGGCGGCGGGGGTAAGGGAAAGTACCTCGATCCTTGGGAAGGTGCCGGTCGCCGCGGCGGTCGAACCCAGGTAAATCCCCAGATAGGTCACGCCCAGGCCGCTTACGGTGGCTGTGGTCCGCCGCGTCCAGGGGTGGCGCTGTTCGCGGCTGGCGGTGAGCAGGTAGAGCGCGGCGACGGGGCCGAGCATCGGGGCGCCTCCGTATCCGAGGCCGGCCAGCAGCGTGCTGGAAGCCGCGGTCACGGCGAACACGCCGAGAGGGAAGCGCCGCCAGGCGAGCAGCGGCAGCGCGGAGCATCCCACGAGCGCCAGGCCCATCACATCGATGCTTTCGGATCCAACGTGAGGGACGTCCATGCCGCGATGCGGAAGGAGCCCGAGTCCATGCGCCAGCAGAGCCAGGGAACCGACGAACACGACGATCGTCAGCGTGATGTCGAACAGCACTCCCCAGACTGGCCGGACCGCGAAGAGCCGGTATGCGATGGTCTTCGAGGACACAAACCTAGAGGTTACTCGCGCGGGATCAGCCGAGAATCCCCCCAAAGGGTGACCCTCGTCCACACCGTGGGGACGCGAAGGATCTCCTCTTGAGGGGATTCGCGGTTCGGCCGTTCGTTGTGGACTGGTGGCCATGGCGCTCGACGCCCCGCACATGGCGTCGTGACGCCCGAAACCTGTGGGCCCAAGGAGAAAGGACCGCGAACATGGCTGACCTGTTCCCCGTTCCCGAGCGCAGGACGCCCCCACGCATGCCTCGCTGGGTGAAAGCGGCCGGGATCGTCATCGGCATCCTGGTTCTGGGCTTCACCATCACGCTGCTCACCGGCCTCGGCGGGGAGCACGGACCTGGACGCCACATGCCCGCGGGAAGCGGCGTCACAGATCAGCAGGCCCCGGCCGGGAGCGGCAACAAATGACCATGTCCCCCGGCGTCCGCAAGGCCGCCCTCATCGCCCATGTCACCTCCTCGGTCGGCTGGCTCGGCGCGGTCGCCGCGTACACGGCACTCGATGTCGCTGCAGTGACCAGCCAGGACGTCGCGACCGTCCGAGGCGGATACCTCGCGATGGAGCTGACAGTCTCGTACGTCATCGTCCCCCTGGCCCTCTCGTCGCTGGCCACTGGCCTCCTCCAGTCGCTTGGAACGCCGTGGGGCCTGCTGCGGCACTATTGGGTACTGGTGAAGTTCCTGCTCACGGTCGTTGCCACCGCTGTGTTGCTGAAGGAGACGCAGACGGTCGGCGCTATGGCGGAGTTCGCCGCCTCCGGCGCCGATCCCCGCGCCACGCCCGGCACACTGCTGCACTCCCTCGGCGGCCTCGTGGTGTTGCTCTTGATCACTACCCTCTCCGTGGTCAAGCCGTCGGGGCTGACCCGGTACGGGTGGCGCAAGCAGCAGGAGCAACGCCGTAAGAAGAGCGAGAAGCCCACGGTAACCACGGCATAGACGCGGTGGGTGGGCGGTGCCCAATGTTCTCCTCCAGGCAGATCTTTTGGGCATTACGTCACGATCAGGTCAAGTTCTCTACTACCCTGGGTCGTACTGGCTGGGTGACCTGCCTTCTCCCGAAGGCGACCGGTCAGCCGCTCAATCCCGCCGTGGCGGGAACCGGGGAACCAATCGCGTGGAGCGATCCACGCACGGGGTGAATCGGCCGCATACGCGGTGGTAGGGCGTCTCCTGGCCCGAATCCGTCAGCTAACCCGGTAGGCGGTCAAGGAGAAAGGGCCATTCCCCCGACCCATGGCGTCCATTGCTGAGGGCCTGCTTGAGGCTGCCCAGAAGTATCTCGGCTACCAGGAACAGAGCAACGGCTACACCAAGTTCGGCGACTGGTATTACGCCAACGTGGATCAAAGCGATCCCTATTTCAAGACCGCTCCATGGTGCGACATGTTCATCACGTGGGCTGCCACCCAGGCGGGCGTGGAGAAGTACGTCGGCGAGTTCGCCTACACCGTCGACCATGCGAAGTGGTTCAAGGCTCAAAGGGCCTGGAGTGACACGCCGGAGCCGGGTGCGATCGTCTTCTACGACTGGAGCGGCTCCAAGAACGTCGAGGGCATCGATCACGCGGGCATCGTTGAGAGGGCCGACGGCGAACGGATCTCCACGATCGAGGGCAACGTCGACAAGCTATGGCTGAAGCGCAAGCAGCGCGACCAGAGCAAGGTCGTAGGGTACGGGCTGCCGAGAAAGGTGCAGGAGAAGGCGGGAGACAACGATAGGGAAGTGTTCATGCTCGAAGGCGAACTGGACTCACCTCCGGAGCAGCCTGCCGCGTTCGGGAAAGCCGTGCCGCCGAAAGCCGCGGCGGCGGTCATCGCGCCGAATCCAGCAGAGGCCATGTCCCTCGTAGACACGATGGCCGTCCCGGCAGGCGCCCTCGCCGCGCTGCTCGGCGCCGTCCTGATCATCAAGCGGTCGAGGATGCGGCCATCCGCGCAATCCTCCTCGACGGGTGGGCGGCATCGAAGGACGAGCGACAGGCATCGGAGTTTGGCCGCCTAGCCGGGCGGCGGCTCAGCTTGCGGCGCGGAATGCGGTGGCGAAGGTCTTGCCGCCATCCTTTGACTCCAGCACCGTCCCGTCCTCCAGGGCGACCAGCAGGCGCTGCCGGTCCACGGCCGTGAACGCGACCGCCTGGGTGGGAAGTGCGCCGGCGGCCGACCAGGTCTTGCCGCCGTCCTGACTGGTGTGAATCTTGCCGTCGGCTCCCGGCCCCACCAGCCACCCGCCGGCGAGGGCGTCCACATGGCTGAGCAGGGGCGCTTTCGCCACGTCGGTGAAGTTCACCCCTCCGTCTTCGCTGACCTTCAGCCCATCCGGCGTCGTCACATACACGCGCGAGGGCTCGTCAGCGCCCGCCCCGAGGTCGATCACCCTCTCCTCGGTGCCCTGCGTCCAGGTGGCACCGCCGTCGAGGCTTCGCCAGACCTTCGACGTCTGGCTGTCGAATGCGTAGAGGCTGTCGCCGGCGGGCTGGATGGAGTGGAAATCGGCGGAGCCGTGCTCCGAGATCGACTTCCAGGTGACCCCTGAGTCCGTCGACTTGATGAGGCCGAGGTGCGGCGGGACCCCGGGTGAGACGTCCTCGGCCGAGGGGTGCCCGCTGGCCAGGAAGGTCTTCGGGCCGGCGATCGTGAAGCCCATGTGGTCCTGGTTGCGGTCGGCTACCCGGGCCATGGTGGTCGGAGACGTGACCTTGAACAGCCCGTAATGCCCCGCGACGTAGAGGGCGCCGTCGGCGGAATCGACGCCGAGTCCGTGAACGTGTCCTACGCCCAGGTCCGGCTCAGCCGCTCCGCCGGGCTCCGGCGACGCCTGGCCACAGGCTGCCAGGGCTACAGCCAGCACGACTCCTGCGGCGCCCGTACGCAGCCGCCGACCCACATACCTCATGGCGCGAGTCTACAGTCGGCTACTACCACTCTTCGTAGAAGATCAGAGCGTGATGAGGAAGGAATGGCAATGGTGGGCGAGAAACGCGCCCACGCCTGGGGCCGCGGCCAGGACGGCCGGACCGGCGAGCAGCGCCGCCACCGCCGAGAGTCCCGCGAGGCGTTCGCGCCGGTCGAGCGGCGCCTGCGGGTTCAGCATCCGGCGGACGCGGGTGAGAGCCGTTTCCCCGCCCGCGCCGAGCGCGAAAGCGGGAACCCGTCCGGTCGCCAGCCTTATCAGGGCCGCCGCGATGTGGACGCGCTGGTGATGGCGTGCGGCCACATCGTCGGCCTGCAACTCGACCAGGCGGGCGATCTCGACTCGCGCTTGGTCGAACATCGGCACACGAGGGAACGCCTGAGCCAGAGTCTCGGCGGCGGCCAGCACCAGGTGATGGCGCTCGCGCAGGTGTGCCTGCTCATGGGCGAGCACGGCGGCGACCTGCTCTGGCGCCAGCGAGCGCAGCGCGCCGGTGGTGATGACGGCGTGTCCCTTCCGGCCGGGCAGGCAGTACACCAGGCGCTCCTCGTAGTCCACCACGAGTGCGTCGAGGTCGTGATCGTGCTCGCCCAGCAGGGCGAGTGCCTCGGCATGCCGCCGGCGTGCGCGGCGCGCGCCCAGCATGACGGCTCCACCGGTGTAGGCCAGCCGTGCCAGGACGAGCCCGCCGACGGCGAGGCCGATCCGGGTGCTCGTCGAGCTCAATATCGCCTCATCGCCCAGCAGGGCGGCGCAGGCCTCGAACAGCCCCGCCAGGCCGTGCCCCACCACGGAGGCGGGCACGGCGACGGCGAACGCCGACAGCAGCGCCGAGGCGACCACCGACGCACTCGCCGCCTGCCACATGGCGATGGCCAACCTGGGCGCACGGTCGGCCCAGGTGGCCCGCCTCAGCATCCTCGGCAGCACCAAGGCCGCGAACGCGCTGTACACCGCGAGGATGATCGCCACCGTCACTGGCTACGTCCCCTCGGCGGGCACACCTGGAGCGCCGCCTCCAAGGCGCTGGCCTCCTCGGGGGTGAGCCGTTCGAGGAAGTGCACCAGCGTGGCCGCCCTGTTGCCGCTCCTGGCCAGGGACTCGCGCATCACGTCGGCGGTGTAGGCCTCTTTCGACGACACCGCCTCGTAGATGTATGCCCGGCCGACCGGCTTGCGCTTGAGCAGGCCTTTGGTGTGGAGGTTGTCCATCACGGTCATCACCGTCGTGTAAGCCAGGGGGCGGTCCTTGCGGATATGTTCGAGGACGTCCCTGACAGAGGCGGGTGCGTTGGTGGCCCACATGCGATCCATGATCGCGGACTCGAGCTCCCCCAGGCCACGCACCATTTACCAGTCTCCTCTGCCCGCAGTTCGTTCAATGCTACCGGCGGTCGTAGAGTACGGGGAGGGGTTCTTTACGTCACGCCAGGGCGTCCAGGCGGTCGCCGGCCACGATGGCGCGCTTGACGCGGATCAGCTCTTTGGGGGCGTTCACTGCGACCGCGCCGACGAGCACCCCGTCTTTGGCGAAGGCGACCGCGAAGCGGTCCTCCTCCGGCGATCCGGCGACGACGCGGCTGGTGTCAGCGAGGTGCGGCAGGCCGGCGGTCTGGATGCGGGCGCCGTGCACGTGGGTGGCGAAGGACGGGAGGTCGGCGAACGGCTTGGCGTTCTCCGGCCCGGCGAGCAGGTTGAGTGCGGCGATGCCACCCTGGTCGTTGGCGTTCGACCAGTGCTCGACGCGGATGAGCGCGCCGCCGTACAAGCTGTGCGGCCAGCGGGCGACGTCGCCGGCGGCCACCACGTCCGCCGTGCCCATGGCGAACAGCCTGTTGTCGCAGACCACGCCGTCGCTCACCATCAGCCCGCTGCCCTCCAGCCATTCGGTATTCGGCACTACGCCCATGCCTGCGATCACGAGGTCGGCGGGCAGCGTGCGTCCGTTGCTCAGCCGTACGCCGGTCACACGGCCGGTCCCTTCGAATCCAGTCACGCGGGTCTCGCTGACCAGTTCCACGCCGTTGTCTTCGTGGTGGCGGGCGAGCCACCGCGCCGCCTCGGTGCCCAGGACGTTCTTCATCGGGTAAGGGGAGGCGTCGACGAGGATGACCGGCAGGCCGAGGGAGCGGGCGGTTGAGGCGACCTCGCCGCCGATGAACCCGCCGCCGATGACCACCACGCTGCTGGGTCCGGCGGCCAGCTCGGCGCGCAAGGCACGGGAGTCCTCGACCGTGCGCAGGGTGTGCACGCCCTCGGGGTGCTCAGGCAGTCGTCGAGGGCTGGCGCCAGTGGCGATGACGAGGCCGTCGTAGTGGACCTCTGAGCCGTCGTCCAGGGTGAGACGCCGCTCCGAGGCGTTCAGCCGTATCGCGTGGCGACCCTTCAGCCATTGGTCGCCGAGCTCTTCGGCGCCGGGGAGCGTGACCTCGTCGTCCCCCTTCAGCATGCTCTTCGACAGCGGCGGACGGTTGTAGGGGAGATGCCGCTCCGCACCGATCAGCGTGATCGTGCCGTCGAAACCTTCTCGTCGTAGCGCCTGGACTGCCCGGAGACCGGCCAGCGACGCTCCGACGACCGCGATTGCGTTCAGCTGTCTCATGCAAATGGACAATACCCGGCAGGGGTATAGGACACGACGTGAGATAGGTCTCATATACCCCTAGGGGTTGGGGTTGTCGGTGGGACCGTTCGGGCGTATTGTGCAAGCGGCTGATACCTGTTGGGGGTATTGGCGACGAGGGGGTCGAGATGACCAGCGCGAGCGCTACGTACACCGTGAGCGGGATGACCTGCGGCCACTGCGTGGGCACCGTGAAGTCCGAGGTCGGCAAGATCGCCGGCGTGACGGCTGTCGACGTGGACCTGGCCACCGGCAAGGTGACCGTGACCGGCGACGAGCCCATCGGCGAGACGCTCGTGCGCGAGGCCGTGGAGGAGGCGGGCTACGAGCTGACCGCCGTCTGACCCGAGCGCCCGGCGAGAAAGGCGCGAGAAACCGGCTTCTTGGGTGAACCGCCACGGGCCGGGTGCCGTACCCCTCCATGGGGGCACCCGGCCGGCTTGGGCGGGTGCTACTAGTTCCCTTAGTACACTGATGGGTCTCGTGGCATGCCGATCGCCAAGGAGGGCCGATGGGAGTGGTGCGGCGCCGCCTCGCGCGCGGCCTTCTGCTCGTCCTCCTCGCCCTGGGAGTATGCGGCATGCACACCCTGGGGCATGTCCATGACCGGCATGCTGGCTCTCCATCGGATGCGCACGGCATGGGCGTCGCTCAAGAGCCCCTTGTGGCCAGTCCAGCGGCGCTACGGGCTTTCGTCCCCGAGCGTGAGATGCCCGGTTTCGATCCGACCAGTGTCTGCCTGGCCATTCTGACCTCGTTCATGGTCGTGTTGCTGATCGCGGCCTCGGCCAGAGCGGGGCAACAATCTGATGATGGCGGTGGGGCGCCGGCAGCCGTCCCGCGGGTCGCCCGGCCTCCGCCGAAGCCTACGGCGCTGCGGCTGGCGAGTCTCTCGATATTGCGGATATAGGCCGATGACCCGTGCGGACGGGCCTTCGAGGCTGTCCGCGAACAGGCCGACCGTTCCGACCATTCGAGAGACCAAACAACCATGCGTATCAACCGCAAGATCTCCCTCACTGCCGCTACGGGTGCGCTCGCCCTGCTGACCGCCTGTGGCGGGGGCAACGGCGACTCCATGGCCGGACACGAGGGGATGAGCAGCAGCAGCGCGCCTGCCGCCACCACCGCCACCACCGCCAGCACGTCGCCGTCGGCCACCTTCAACGACGGCGACGTCATGTTCGCGCAGATGATGATCCCGCACCACGAGCAGGCCGTCGAGATGGCCGACCTCGCGGCGACGCGCGCGAGCGACCCGGAGATCAAGGAGCTCGCCGTCAAGATCAAGGCTGCTCAGGACCCGGAGATCCAGACCATGAAGGACTGGCTCACCGACTGGAGCATCCACCCGGACTCCGGCGGGATGGGGCACAGCATGCCGGGTGTCATGTCCGAGGAGGACATGAAGAAGCTCGAGGCCGCCAAGGGCAAAGCGTTCGACAAGCTGTTCGTTCAGCAGATGATCGCTCATCACAACGGGGCGATCGAGATGGCCAAGACCGAGCAGGCCAATGGCTCGAACCCCAAGGCCAAGGAACTGGCCAAGACCATCGAGACCACTCAGCAAGCCGAGGTGGAGCAACTGCAGAAGATCCTCGACCGGCTCTGATGCCATGACTGGCCCGGGTACGATCGCACCCGGGCCAGTCATGCCTCACCGGTCGGGGGATGCGGCCCGCGGCTCCCAGGGCCCGCGGCATCGTTCTAAAGCAGCTTGTCGGGCGTGATGGGGAGAGCGCGGATGCGGGTGCCGGTCGCGTGGTAGACGGCGTTGGCGACGGCCGCGGCCACGCCAACGATGCCCAGCTCGCCGATGCCCTTGGCGCCGAGCGGGGTTTGCGGGTCAGGCAGGTTCACGAAGCGGACCTCGATGTCGGGCACGTCGGTGTGGGTGGGGATGTGGTATTCGGCCAGGCTGGCGTTGACGATCCGGCCGGAGCGCTCCTCGAGCAGTGTCTCCTCCATCAGCGCCATGCCGATGCCCTGGATGATGCCACCGCGCATCTGGCTGGTGGCCTGCTTGGGCGAGACGATGCGGCCGCCGTCGAACGCGCCGACCCAGCGTGAGACGCGTACCTCGCCGGTGTCCTCATCGACTCGCACCTCCGCGAAGTGCGCGCCGTAGGTGCTGGTGCCCCGTTTGATGGTCTGGTACGGCACCGCCGACCTGCCGGTCACCTCGACGTGGTCGCGTCCGGCCCGTTCCAGGATGCGCCGGTACGTCTCCCCACGGCCGTCCCTCGTGAAGAGCCCCTCGTCACGCGTCTCCACGTCCTCGGCTCTGCGTCCGGCTAGTGGGCTGCCCTCGGCGAGGGTGAGGAGCTCGCGGACCAGGCGGTCGCGGGCGTTCCAGATGGCCGAGGCGAGGGTCGTGGTGGCCGCCGAGGCGCCGGGGATGCGGGTCTTGGCCACGTCCGAGTCGCCCTGCAGGAAGCGGATCTTGTGCATCGGCACGCCGAGGCGCTGGGCGGCCGCCTGGGTTTGGGCGGTCGAGGTGCCGGCGCCGAGCTCGTTCGTGCTGCTGTGGATGGTGATGGTGCCGTCGGCGGAGAGCTGGAGCCGGACGGCGGCGATGAGCATGGCGTCGGGGTTGAGCGCGGCGGCCATGCCCTGTCCGATGAGCCAGTGCCCGTCCCGGGTGCTGCGCGGTGCCGGGGCGCGCTCGCTCCAGCGGAACGCTTCCGCGCCGAGCGTGTAGGCCTCGCGCAGGTGGCGGCTGGTGAAGCGGTGGCCGGAGATGGGGTCGCGGCCGGGTTCGTTGCGCAGGCGCAGCTCGAGCGGGTCCATGCCGAGCTGGTAGGCGAGTTCGTCCATGGCCGACTCCAGCGCGAACGATCCCGGGGTGACGCCGGGCCCGCGGAAAAAGGCGTTCTGGATCCGGTCCACCCGCACGACCCGCTGGTGGGCGGCGATGCTCGGGCAGGCGTACAGGTGGCGGGAGGGCGCGATGGCGGCCTCGGCGAACTCGTCGATCGTGCAGGTGGACAGGGCGTCGTGGACGATGGCGGTCAGCCGCCCGTCGGCGTCGGCGCCCAGTGCGATCCTGCTCCGGGTGGGCGCTCGGCCGCCGGTCATGTGGAAGGTGTGCGCGCGTGACAGCACGAGCTTGACCGGCCGGCCTGCCAGTTTGGCGGCGGCCACGGTGAGCGCCACGTGCGGCCAGGCCGTGGTCTTGCCGCCGAACCCGCCGCCGATGTACGGCGCCAGCACGTGCACCCGGTCCGGCGGCAGGCCGAACTTCTTGGCGAGCATCTCCTTCACCCCGTACGGGTACTGCGAGGTGTCGTGCACGGTGAGATCGTCGCCGTCCCACATCGCCACGGTGGCGTGGGGTTCCAGCGCGTTGTGATATTCGAGCGGCGTGGTGTAGACCCCACGCACGCTGGCCGCCGCGGCGGCCAGCCCGGCGCGCGCGTCGCCGACTACGGTCTTCGACTCCTCCAGCACCGAGTGGGCCGGGGTGTAGGCGCCCTCGTCCGTCATCGCCAGCGTGGCCGGCTCTACCTCGTAGCGCACCTCGACGAGCCGGGCGGCGTGCTCGGCCTGCTCTTGGGTCTCGGCCACGACGACCGCGACCGGCTGGCCGTGCCAGAAGACCCGGTCCGTGTTCATGATCGGTAGCGTCATGGCGGCGGCCGCCACCACGCCCTTGAGCGTGGCGTACGCGCCGGTGGGCTTCATCGGTGGCGCGTTCTCGTGCGTCATCACCAGCACCACCCCGGGCGCCGCGAGCGCTCGGGAGGAGTCGACGGCGGTGATGCGGCCCTTGGCGATCGTGCTGGGCACGGCGACGGCGTAGGCGAGCCGCACGGGGAGGTGGTCGGCGGTGTAGCGGATGCCGCCGGACACCTTCGCCGGCCCGTCGAGCCGCTCAACGTGGCGGCCGATGTCGCCGGTTTGGACTGACAGCGGGTCGTGGCGGCCGTCGGGCAGGAGCTTGGATACCTTGCCCAAGGCGCGCGTGGCGAGGCTGAAACCGCGTGCGGCAATGTTCATGACGACCTCGCCAGGTCCATGAGCGTACGCCGGACCAGCCGCCGGGCCATCTCGGCCTTGAACGCGTTGTGCTCCAGCGGGCGTGCCCCAGCGACCGCCTCCTCCGCGGCCCGGGCGAAAGCCGCCTCGTCGGCCGCCGCTCCGATCAGGAGCTCCTCGGCTGCGTACGCGCGCCACGGCTTGTGCGCCACACCGCCCAGCGCGATGCGCGCCACCGCGACCCGGCCCTCCTCGACGCGCAGCAGCACAGCGGCGCTGATCAGCGCGAACGCGTAACTGGCCCGGTCGCGCACCTTGACGTAGTCACCGGAGACCGGTGGCCAGGGCGGCAGGTCCACGCTCGTGACCAGCTCTCCGCTCCGCAGCACGGTCTCGACATGAGGTGTCTCGCCCGGCAGGAGGTGGAAGTCGGTGACCGGCACGCTGCGCTCGCCTTCGGGGCCGGTGAGGTTGACGGTCGCGTCCAGGGCGGCGAGGGCCACGCACATGTCGGAGGGATGCACGGCGACGCAGCTCGAGCTCGCGCCCAGGATGGCGTGCCCGCGGTTGAACCCGGCGAGGGCGTCGCATCCTGCGCCGGGCGTCCGCTTGTTGCAGGCGGCGGTGAGGTCGTAGAAGTAGCGGCAGCGTGTCCGCTGGAGCAGGTTGCCGCCGATGGTCGCGCGGTTTCGGAGCTGCGGTGAGGCGCCTTTGAGGAGGGCGCGAGCGAGCACGGGGTAGCGGTGGCGGACTCGGTCGTCGGCGGCGACGTGCGCGTTGCGGGCCAGCGCGCCCAGGCGCAGCCCGCTGTCCGGCAGGTCGTCGACGGCAGCCAGGGGTAGGCGTGAGATGTCGACGACCCGCTCGGGCCGCTCCACCTCCTCGCGCATGAGGTCGAACAGGTTCGTCCCGCCGGCCAGGTATCTCACCTGCGGGCCCGCTAGTTCAACTGCCTCGGCCACATCTTCTGCTCGTACGTAGGCGAACTCCCTCATGCCTCGGCCACCTCCCTGATGGCGGCCACGATGCCGTTGTAGGCGCCGCACCTGCACAGGTTTCCCGCCATCCGCTCCCTGATCTCGGTGTCGGTGAGCGCTGCGGGCTCGGTCAGGTCCTCGGTTACCGCGCTCGGGCGGCCGTGGCGGTGTTCGGCCAGCATGGCGACGGTCGAGCAGATCTGACCGGAGGTGCAGTAGCCGCATTGGAATCCGTCGTGCGACAGGAACGCCTGTTGCACCTTGGTGCCCAGCTCATGACCCGCCATGGCTTCGATGGTGATGATCTCCACGCCGTCGCACTGCACGGCGGGCGTCAGGCACGCGTTGATCCGCTCACCGTCGACCAGAACCGTGCAGGCCCCGCAGGCTCCCTGGTCGCAGCCCTTCTTGGTGCCGGTTAGATCCAGATGCTCGCGCAGGCAGTCGAGCAGGCTGACGCGGGGATCCAGCGATAGCTCGTACGCCTGCCCGTTCACGCGCAGACAGATCGGGATATGGCCGTTCATCGACGCCTCCGATTTCGTACATGTGTGTACGACTTATCGGCACCACCATACCCCTTGGATGTATGAAGCGGACGGCTGGGTGCGACAGTGGCGTCCGTTGAGCATTGCTGCCCCTCGCGCCGCTCCGTGCCGGGGCGCTCGTGCTCCGGTCGGCCAGCGCGTCTAGGAGCCTCTGGGCGTCCTCGGAGTCAACGATCTCGACGAATCTGGCCAGGACGGGGCCGCGATCAGGAAGGTCCGACAGCGCGTCCAGCATCACGGCGACGACGTGCTCCTCGCGCGAGCGTACGGGCACGTAATCGATCGCCGCGCCGGCTCGGCTGCGCGTGACGAACAGACTCCAGCACGTCACCGATGAGGCGCGGCGCACACGTGGTCTGCCGAGGTTGCTGCGGGGTTCATGAAGCCTCTGGGGTTCGATTGGTCGATTGGCCGGCGGCGTCGAGTCCGAGGAGGTGTTCGGCGTTGCCGTGAGCGATCTTCTCGCGGTCGGCCGGGCTGATGGGCCCTGTGTCGAGCAGGGCACGCGCCGGTGCGTTGGGTGTGTAGGGATAGTCGACGGCAAAGAGGAGCCGGTCGGCCCCCCACCACCGACAGTGCGCACTGCAGGGGCGGAAATGTGGTGTACCCGCTGGTCGTGAGCCAGATGTTGGTCTGAAAATAGTCGGCGACAGGTTGCCTGAGGTGGTCGGCCACGGGAGTCAGCACTGTGTTGATGCGCGCCAGTGCGAACGGGATCATTTCCCCCATGTGCCCGACGATCACCTGCAGGTCGGGAAAGCGGTCGAACACGCCGCTCACGATGATCCGCAGCAGGTGCAGAGCGGTCTCTGAGTGCCAGCCCCAGGCGGCGGTGGCGAGATGATCGGCCATCAACGGCGACAACCCGTCGTAGTAAGCGCGGGTGACGGCCTCGGGTGGCCGCGAAGGATGCAGGTAGAGAGGGACGCCGAGTGCTGCCGCGCATTCGAGGAGCGGAGCGTAGCAGGGGTGATCGAGGAATTGGCCATGGGTCAGGCCGTTGAGCAGCGCGCCGCGCATGCCCAACTCGGACACGGCACGCTCGAGTTCCCGGGCGGCGGCACGCGGGTCCGGAGTGGGGAGCGCTGCGAAACCGGCGAATCGATGCGGGTATGCGGCCACGGCCTCGGCGAGAGCGTCGTTGGCCGCCCTCGCAGCGGGCACGGCGCGCGTGGCGTCCAGAATCCCGGGGCCGGGAACGGTGTGCGAGAGGACCTGGAGGTCAATCCCGGCAGCGTCCATCTCGGCGAGCCGTCTACACCGACATCGAGGAGCTTGGCGCCAACGTCAGCGAGATGCGGATGTTGGCTGGCCGTGCCAAGGTATCCGGGGTCGTGCAGGTCTGCGAAGGCGAAATGCTCTTCGATGGCGATGACTCTCACGGGCCGCTCTTCCTGATGTAGAGGTTTCGACGGAGTTGCAAAGGCGCGCCCCTCACTCGCGGTCGCGCCGCGACGGGGCGCGGGCCTCGAATGATCGACAGCTGATTTGCGCGGGACTTGCACGCCACGCGAGTCCGCTCCGCCAAAGCAGGCGTCACGTTCTTCATGCACATACCCCTAGGTCAGGGCGGGACGCGCAGGCCTCCCCGGCGCGGTACCTCGGCGATGACCATGCCTGTCTGTATCTAGTGGTGGGCGGCCATCGCCGCCTGGAGCATCGCTGAGGACGCCGTGCATGAAGGCTGGCGTGCCCGGCGCGAAGCCGACTGGAAAGCTGAACAGTATTGTACGAGTTAAGTGTGGAGGTAGGCCACGTCACTGGCGCGAGCGGAGGTCTTCGAGCACGCCGATTTGTACACCGGCTCGTATGGCCGTGCAGCCGGCAGCCCTAGGCGGTGCGTGCCGCATGTGGTCTGCGCGGTGCTCGTTCAGCATCAGTGCCGCGGGGGCGCCAGGTTGGCCAGGCCGCTCAGGAGGCTCGGTCGCAATTCCCTGCTACGCCTTTGGTCTGACACCGGCGATCAAGGTTGTTGCCGTCCGGCGCATGCGGTCGCGCAGGTCGGGTGCATGGGGCCCGCGGGTGAGCAGGAGCTGGTGTGCGGCGCCCACTAGGGCAAGGGCGAGCGATTCGGCGTCGGCGTCGGCGTGGACGCGGCCGTGTTCCTGCTCGGCGCGGAGGTAGGCGGCGAAGGCGCGTTCGCTGGCGTCCATCTCTAGTGTGCCATCGGCGAGCGCGTCGCCCAGGTGGCTGATGATGGACGGTCTGGCCATGGCGAGACCGGCGAGGGCGAGCAGGTTGCCGGCGAACAGCGTCTCGATGGCGCTCATAAGGTTGTCGACCATGTCACCGCTGCCCGCCAGGCCGGGCAGGCTGGCCATTCCGGCGCTCGCCCGGCCGGCCCGGTCCAGGAAGAGCGCGGCCAGGAACGTGTCCAGGTCCGCGAAGTGCTTGTAGAGCAGGCCGGTGGCGCACCCGGCCTCCTTGGTGATCGCGCGCCCGGTCAGACCCGAAGGTCCCTTGCTCATGAGCACCCGCTCGGCGGCCTCGAAGAGCTGCTGTCGTACGTCCGGGATCGCAACGCCACGCGGTGACATGACCAGCCAATCTACCCGAACAGCATTTACAGAGAATGAGCACATGCTCATACTGAATGAGCATATGCTCATTCTCTGCTGTGAGGAGCCCCATGGAGACGCGCGAATTCGTCTGGACCCGCAGACACGTGTGGTCGCTGGGCGTGTTATGCCTGGCCCAGGTGCTGGACAGCGTGGACGTCACGATCGTCAACGTGGCGCTGCCGGCGATCCAGAACGACCTCGGATTCTCCGCCGCCGCCCTGTCCTGGGTGATCAACGCGTACATGGTGGTGTTCGGCGGGTTCCTCCTGCTCGGCGGCCGGCTCGGGGACCTGTACGGCCACCGGCGCGTGCTGCTCGGCGGGGTCGCGCTGTTCACCGCGGCCTCCGCCGCAGCCGGGTTCGCGCAGAGCGAATGGGCGCTGGTGGCGGCCCGGGCCGTCCAAGGCATGGGCGCGGCGTTCATCGCCCCGATGACGCTGGCACTGATCGCCCTGATCTTTCCCGAAGGGCCGCCCAGGAATCGAGCGTTCGCCGTCTGGGGCGCCGCGACCGGGGCCGCGAGCACCGTGGGACTCATCGCGGGCGGGCTGTTCGCCGACGGGCCGGGCTGGCGGTGGATCTTCTTCGTCAACCTGCCGGTCGGCCTGCTCCTACTGGTCGCCGGGCGGCTGCTCGGCGACGGCGAACAGCCCGCCCGCACCTCTCGCGGCTTCGACCTTCTCGGCGCGCTGACCTCCACGGCGGGTGTGGGGCTGCTGGCCTATGCCGTCCTGCAGACCGACGTCAACGGCTGGTCCTCGCCGCGCACTCTTGTCCTGCTCGGCGTCGCCGCCGCGCTGCTGGCCTGGTTCGTGCTCCAGGAGGCGCGCATCGCCAGGGAACCACTGGTCGCGCTCCGGCTGTTCGGCAACCGATCGCTGCTTGGGGCGAACATCATCCAGGCCCTGCGGGGCGCCGCGATGTTCGCCGTGTTCTACTTCGCCACCCTCTACATGCAGCGCGTGCTGGGCTACTCCGCGCTGGTGACCGGGCTGGCCTACGTACCGCTGACAGTGATCCTCATCGCCGCGTCTGCACTCGGCCCACGGCTGGTCAGGCGCTTCGGCACCCGCCTGGTGATCGCCGGTGCAGCACTCGTCACGGCGCTCGGATTGGCGCTGTTCACCCGATTGTCGCCCGACGGCACGCTTCTGGCGGACGTCATGCCGCCGCTGCTGGTCGTCGGGCTCGGTCTCGGCGTGATCGTGGTCCCGCTCACCACGGCCGCGCTGACGGGGGTGCCGCCCTCTTCCAGCGGCGTGGCCTCGTCGCTGCTCAACGTCAGCGCCCAGCTTGGCGGGGCGCTGGGGCTCGCGGTCTTGTCCGCCGTCGCGGTCGGCGCCTCCGCTGACGGGCCTGTGGGGTCCGCCACGGCGCTCGTCGCCGGCTACCGCCTCGGCTTCGGCGTCGCCGCCGGGCTCATGGCGGTGGTCGTCGTCATTGCACTCGTTGTCCTGCACAACAGAAGGGAAGGATCATGACCTACAGAGCCGTCATCGTCGGGGCGGGTATCGCCGGGCTGGCCGCCGCGCTGCGGCTTTACCGCATCGGCTGGGAGCCGGTGGTCATCGAGCGGGCCCCGGCCCGCCGGAGCGGTGGATACGCGGTCGCGTTCTTCGGCCGCGGCTACGACGCCGCCGAGCGCATGGGCGTCCTGCCCGCGCTGCGCGACCGCCATTTCGGCGCCGTGGACATGATCTACAAGAAGGCCGACGGTCGGCACCGGTTCACTGTCCCGCACCGTGCCGTGCAAGCCCTGCTCGGGGACCGCGGGCTGACGCTCATGCGGGGCGACGTCGAGGAAGCGCTCTATGAGGCGGTGGAGGGCAAGGTGGCGATCAGGTTCGGCACCACGCTCACCGCGGTGAAGCAGAACCAAGACAGCGTGTGCGTCGAGCTCGACGACGGCACCGTACTCGATGCCGACCTGCTGGTGGGAGCGGACGGATTGCACTCGACGGTACGCAAGCTCGTTTTCGGTCCCGAAGAGGGCTTCCGCCGCGACCTCGGACATGTGGTTGCCGCCATGAGGCTGGACCACCTGCCCGACGGGGCACGTGAACGCGCCTTCACCACGGTCACCCGCGTCGGTCACATCTTCATGATCGCCAACCTTGGGCCGGGCCGGACGGCGGCCTTCTTCACCTACGGCGTCGTGGATCCGGCCGCGGAACTGGCCAAGGGGCCACGACGGGCGCTGACCGAGGCCTACCGCGACGTCACCTGGGCTGCTCCAGACCTGATCAGGGGCATGTCCGCCGACAGCGTCTATTTCGATAGCGTCAGTCAGATCGTCGCCGACCGGTGGAGCGACGGCCGGGTGGTGCTGCTCGGCGACGCCGCCTGGTGCGTCACGCTGTTCGCCGGTTACGGTTCCTCACTGGCCGTCGGAGGCGCCGAACTCCTGGGCACGGCGCTGCTCCGCCACCCCGACGATGTTCCCGCCGCGCTCCGCGAATGGGAGGCCGAACTGCGCCCCGAAGCCGAAGAACGACAGGCCATGGGCCGCCGCAACACCGGCTCCCATGCGCCCGCCAACCGGCTGGACCTGCTGAAGCGCGATCTGCCACTTCGTCTGGCCGCCCTTCCGCCGGTCACTCGCTGGATGCGCAAACACCTGCGCCTCCACTAATATCGGTCATCATCACTATATTGCGTAGTAGCAATGGATAAGGGGGACATCATCTCGGCTCTACGCACCAGGGTCGGCACGGCTTGATGAGACGATGAATCGTAGTAGCTTCTCGGTGATCTACCTGCTGTCGGCAGTGATCGTCGTCGTCCTGGCAACAGGTGTGGTGGTCCTCGTCGGGATGGAGCCCATTCCCGACGCCACGAAACCGGTCAAGCGGCCATCCGCCATGAGCAGGAGTCTTCCTACCGCGGCACCGGTGGTCGAACCGGTCGCGCCGCTGAAGCGACGGCGGGAGGCGCATCTTCTCGTGCTCGGGGAACGTACGTTGTCCGACGAGGTGGTCGCGCGCGTTCGCGGGCGGACGGGAGTGACGGCGGTCGAGCAGGTCGACGCTGCGAGATTGACGATCGCGGGCCGGAATGTGGCCACCATGGGCGTCGATCCGTCGTCGTTCCGCTCGTACACGCCCGGCCCCACCGCGCGTTCGGATTCGCTGTGGCAGAGCATCGCCGCCGGCGACGCCGCGGTTTCCTTCGGGTTGGAAACCGATGGCGGGCTCGCGCTCGGCAGCTCGATACAGGCCGCAGGCCAGAACCTGCGAATTGGGGCCGTGGCCACCATGGGGCTGGGCATTGTCGACGCGGTTGTGTCTAGGCGCACGGCTCTGCGCTTGGGGCTCCCGCAGAAGAACGCCCTGCTGGTGAGCGCGCCCCGGGCCGATTCGGCCCGACTCAAGGATGCCCTGTCGCGCAAACTGCCGCGGGGTGTTCAAGTCGTCGTCCTCAAGCCCGCTTTCACGCCTGCGCGAACTAGGAGGTTGCCGAGTTCGCTTCCCGACGAGCGGATCCGCGCGGTCCTGGCGGCAGCCGCGAGCAAGCTCGGTGCTCCCTATGTATGGGGCGCCGAGGGACCCGACGCGTTCGACTGCTCCGGGCTGATCCAGTGGGCGTTCGGACGCGCCGGGATCCTCCTGCCCAGGGTGACGCACCAGCAGTTCGCCAGCGGTCCCCAGGTCCCCTTCGCACAGATACGGCCAGGAGACCTGATCTTCTGGCGGCTGGATCCGACCAACCCTGGTTACATTTCCCATGCGGCGATCTACTGGGGTGACGGGAAGATGATCCAGGCTCCCAGGACGGGGGACGTGGTCAAGATCGTGCCCGTGCACACCCGAAATCTCGCGGGCGTCGTCAGGGTGACCGGCGGGAACTGACCTCGCTCAGGAGCGTACTAGTGGGTGGCACGGACCTGCTTGGTGTGCCGGCCGGTGTAGGACAGCACGTACAGACCATTGCGGATGTCCACGACGTAGATCAGGCCGTTGCGGACGATCGGGAAACTCCACATGGTGACCTTGTTGGGGCCGCGGTTGAGCGCCGGGTCCTCGATGGCGACGGACGGTAGGGGCGTAGGGGAGTACCAGCCAGCCTGGGCCGGACGGCGGGGGTCGGCGATGTCGATGGCCTGCAGGCCGCCGGAGTGCCAGGCGGTCAGGGCCAGGTCGCGGAACGACCAGGACGTCTCCCGCCAGCTTGGCCAGTTCGTTCCGCCCGCGGAAGGGGACGTCCCGCCGCAGGTGTGGGCGTGTTCGTCGACAGGAGGCACGGGTTGATCCTCGGCAGTGACATGACCACCGGCCTGTGGATCGTCAAACCGCGCGGCTTGCGCGGCTTCTAGCGGTACGGCTCGCGGGCACGACTAGGGACATCCCTAGGTCGTGCCCCGGGGCCGAACAGGGCGTTGCCCCGTAGCGTCGGTCTGTTAGCAGTGTCCGAACCCGGGTGGGGGGACCATCATGGCCAGACCGATGCGGCGCAACATCGCGCATCTCACCAAGGCCGAGCGCGACGCCTTCGTGGCGGCGGTGCGGAAGGCGGATCTCCTTTCGTATGCCGACGGCGTGTCGTACTGGGACAAGCAGGACCAGATCCATCAGGGCACCCACAACCACGGAGGGCCGTCGTTCATCCCGTGGCACCGGGAGCTGTGCAATCGCTACGAACGCCTCCTGCAACAGGTGGACCCGGACGTGGCGCTGCACTACTGGGACTGGACCCAGGACCCGCGCGCCGCCGACGACGGCAACGGCGGCACGGTGGACCTGACGACAGACGACTTCTTCGGTACGGCGAGCGGCCTGGTGCAGGGCGTGCTGGCGCCGCTCCACAACGGTGACCAGCTCGCGGGGAGCCGCGACCAGACGGGCAATCCCGCCGACCCACCCCCGGCGATCAAGCGGTTCTGTGCACCCGGAGCGCCAGGGGTGAGTCCCGACGCCACGATCATCACCGGCAGCGACACGCTGCCCCAGGGACAGCAGTGGCCCAGCTTCCGGGCCGCGCTGGAGAGCTCGCACAACACCGCACACACGTTCTTCGGGCCGGGGAGCAACATCTTCAACCCCCACGCATCCTTCGAGGACCCGTTCGTCTTCCTGCTGCACTCCAACGTCGACCGGCTGTTCGCGATGTGGCAGACCCGGCCGGGCCAGGAATGGCGGCTGGATCAGGCACAGGTCTACGGGAACGAGACGAACTCGACCGGGTCGGAAGGCATCCTGCACAACCTGCAGCCGTGGGACGGCACGGTCGAGTTCGGGTCGCCGATCCCGCCGTGGACCAGCGGCTCCACCGACATCGAGGTGAAGAACTGCCGCCACGCCTCCGTGGTCGCCCCGCCGTGCTACGACTCGCTGCCGGTGACCGTCACGCAGATCGCCCCGGCTCCCGGCATTCCGCTGCGGTTCCTGGACGTGGCCGAGGGCGAGCAGACGGCCCGCGCGTTGCGCCTTCGGGTACGCGGCTGCCGCCCGGTCACCTGCCAGGCCGCGGTCAAGGGTGACCCGGCCGTCACCCTGCTTCAATCCACCGTGGTGACACCGGACCCGCAGGCCTACGTGGCGCACGACGTCTTCGTGTGGGTGCTGTTCAACCCGGGGACGGCGGGCTCGTCCGCGTCCGGGACGCTGGAGGTCAACGTTGCCGAGACCGGCGACACCTTCAGCATCCCGATCGAGGCCAACGTCATCGCCAAGCCGACCGTGGCCTCGTCCATGGTCTTGGACCGTTCCGGCAGCATGGACGCGCCGTCCGGCGTCGCCGGGCTCAAGCGGATCGAGGTGCTGCGCAACTCCGCGCCGCTGTTCGTGCACCTGCTCGGCGACGACGACGCGGTGGGCGTGATCCAGTTCGACACCGACGCCGCCGAGGCCATGCCCGTCGAGGTGGCGGGCGGCACGATCGGCGGCCTGGGCAGGACGAACGCATTGAACGCGATCTCCAACCACGTCACCGACCCCAACGGTCTCACCTCGATCGGCGACGGCCTGGAGGCGGCCGCCACGCAGCTCGGGGTGACCTCCGGGTTCAGCTCGCAGGCCACCGTGGTGTTCACCGACGGGTTCGAGACGGCGCCGAAGTTCATCGCCGACGTCGCGCCGCTGATCACCGCACGGGTGTTCGCCGTCGGTCTCGGCACGGCCGAGCAGCTCAATCCCGCCGCACTGGGTGACCTGGTCGACAGCACGGGCGGGTACCTGCTGCTCACCGGGCAGGCGGGCGCCGACGACCAGATCCGGCTGCAGAAGTACTACGCCCAGATCATCGCGGGCATGACGAACTCCCAGATCATCGTCGATCCGGACGGCTTCGTCCCGATCGGCGGGACGGCCGTGGAGCCGTACCCGCTCACCGAGGCCGACAGCCGCAGCGACGTGATCGTGCTCACCCCGTTCGCCCGCGCGTTGAAAGTGGCGCTCGAAGCGCCCGACCGTACCCGCATCGACGACACCAACGGCGCCCAGCTCGCCGCCACGGCCAACCACCGCGTGCTCCGGCTGGCCCTGCCCAGCCCGGCACTGCCGGGGCCGGTCGGCGGGGAGTGGAAGGCGCATCTGTCCATCGATCCGGACGAACTGAAGCGGATCATCAATGAGCTGGAGGAACGCAGGGACTTCGAGACGATCAACCGGATCAAGACGCACGGCCTGCCCTACACGCTGGCCGTCCAGGCTCGCTCGGCCATCCGGATGGCGATCACCGTCAAGCAGTCCTCGCGCCGCCCCGGCGGCGACGCGCAGCTCACCGTGTCGCTGGCGGAGGCCGGGATCCCGCTCGCGCACACGGCTTCGGTCAGCGCCGTGGTCAGCGGGCCCGCCGCCAAGCCGCACCGGATGCCGTTGCCCGAAGTGGCGGACGGCGAGTTCGCCGGGACCGTACCCACCCCCGTGGCCGGCCTCTATCGAGTGCTCGTACGGGCAGAGGGCAGCTCGCTGCGCGGCGAGCCGTTCACCCGCGAAGAGCTCCGCACGATCGCGGTATGGACCCGCGGGGACGACCGATCCATCCCGAGGGACGAACGTGCGTAGGTCTCAGCGCACCCCTGGGTTCTGAGACTGGTAAGGGAGCACTTATTCTTCGTAGTAGGTGTGTTGGCGCGGCATGATCTAGCACACGGACCCGCGCCGGCACACCTCGCGTTCCTATTGAGTGATCCTTACATCGTCCACGGCGGCCTCGACCAGGCTGCCGCCCGCCGCGTCACCCGCCTCGATCAGGATCCTGATCGTCTGACCGGCGAAGCTCGACAGATCTGCGGAACCTGAGGTCCATGCGCCTGAGCGGGCACTCGCCGCGCCCGTCTGCTGGAAGACCGTGCTGGTGGCGGCTGCGACGATCCTGACGCGGAAGAAGTCGGCCGAGCTGGCGTTGTTCAGATGCGCGAAGGAGTACGAGAAGGACAGGGTGAGCGGTCCCGAGGCGGGGAGCGTGATGGCGGGGGATTGGATGCTGGTCGTTCCGCCGTCGATGTCGCCCGTGCCCGCGCTCGATCCGGCAAGCCGTCCTGTCACGAGGTCGTTTGCGCCGCTCACGGTCGTGCCTTGCTGCAGTGACGTGCCGCCGGAGCTGGTCGCCTCGGGGTCGCCTCGCTCCCACTGGCCCGCGGTCGCGGTGTCCGAGCCCGCAGGGTTGGGGGTCCAGCCGGTCGCCGACTCGAAGTCGTCGGAGTAGACGGTGACGGGAGGCGGGCCGTCGAGGTTCGGCTTGAGGACGAACAGGCCGCGTTCGATGCTGTTGACGATCACGGTGCCGCTGTTGAAGAACGGGTAGTTCGCCCAGGTGCCGTTGAACGTGGCGTTGTTGTTGGCCGGGTGCACGTCGAAGAACGCGGCCTCGGTGATCGTGGCGGGGTTGGCGGCGTTGGTGCTGTCGAGGATGCGCAGGCCGGCGGTGTAGTTGGACTCGTAGACGTACTTGCCCTTGATGTAGAGGTTGTGGTCGATGGCGGCGGTCGGGCCGGAGTAGAAGCCGAGCAGCGAGACGCTGGTCAGGTTGGCCATGCTGAAGACGCGGGTGCGGGTGTTGTGGCCGAAGTTCTGCTCGTCGGTCTCGTCGTTGAGGAAGAAGTAGCGGTGGTCTTCAGTGAGCCAGCCCTGGTGGGTGTAGCCGCGGCCGCTGTAGGTCGTGCGGGAGAGCTGGACGGGGGCCGACTTGGTGGTCACGTCGAAGATCGTCAGAGTGTCCTCGTTGGAGTTCAGGAGGATTTCCCTGCCGGTGTAGCGGGTGTCGGGCCCGTTGTAGATCACGGCCTGTGAGTCGTGGGTGTAGCCGTCGGCGCTGACGCAGCCGGCGAAGACCGGATTGGCTGGGGTGGCGAGATTGAACATGCGCGGCCCGCCCGAGCAGGTGTTGGAGCCGTTGACGTAGGCGAAGCCGGTCTGGGTGTTGATCGTGATGGTGTGGGCGGTGCTGAAGGAGGTGTTGCGGGCGTCGGCGGTGAACGTGACCGGAGGGCTGGTGACGTTGCGCAGCCGGGTGAGGTTGAAGACCTGGAGCCCGTGGCCGGACGCCTCGGAGACGATGTAGGCGTGGTTGTTGTGGACCTCGATGTCGCGCCAGCTGGAGTTGACCGTGGCGGTGGGCAGGTTGCCCAGGTAGACGGGCGCGGCAGGGTTGGTGACGTCGACGAAGGACGTGCCACTGGACCTGCCGACCAGCGCGTACTCGCGGCCGGTCTGAGGGTCGGTCCAGCCCCAGATGTCGTTGCCGCTGCCGCCGCCGATCGTGTTCAGCGGCAGCTGGGCCATCAGGTCGACTTTGTTGCAGGGGTAGCCGGCCGCTGAGCCGCCGACGCAGGGGGTGGCGGCAAGGGCCTGTGCTTGCTGTGGTGCCGCCGGTTGCCAGCCGTGGCTCTTGCCGTCATGCGGATCGGGGTCGGCAACCGTCCAGCCTGGTGAGGCGATGAGGAGGCAGGCGAGCAGGGGGAGGATGCGGGTTCTCGGGCGCATGGTGGCTCCCATGACAAGGGTGGGTCAGTGGGGAGCGTCGCGCCGGCCGTATCAGATCCCTAGCAGCTACGGCCGGGCGCGGCGCGGTCAACGGAGGGTCGTCTCCTGGGTCTGCGGGTTGAGGTGGTGCTGCGGGCGCCCGAGCGCACGTACGTCGAACAACGACCAGACCAGCAGGCCCCGCGTGATGTCAGACTCGTAGATCAACCCGTTGTACCAGTACGTCGACCAGTCGCCGGCGAGCTGCGTCGGCACGAGCGGCGCCGGGTCGGCGTAGGCGATCTCCTTGGCCTTGGCCGGGTCGGTGAAGTCCAGGACGCTGATCCCGGACTGGTAGTTACCGCTGACAAGGACGTACCGGTGGTTCAGCGGGATCACGTTGTAGTTGTGCAGCGTGCAGTTCTCCTCCACGGTCTGGGCACGCGGCAGCACCCACTGGCCGAGCTTGGCGCCATTTGCCGCGTCGTAGAAGAACAGCGACTTGTGTGTGTCGGTCTGGAGGACGCCACCGGGCAGCACGGTGCCTGTCGCCGTGCATCTTGGACCACCTCCACCGGCGGGCTCCCAGCCAAGGATGATCACCTTGCCGTCCCAGGTGAAGGAGGCTGAGTGCCATCGGCCGGAGCCCTGCGTCAGATCGCCGACTCCCGGCTCCCTGATCGTGTAGAGGAATGCCGGGTCTTCCACGCTGCCGCCGGGCCAGGCGTTGTCGCCGATGTCGAACACGTTGGTCCCATCGGCGCTGGCGCAGGCGGCCAGGTTTGCTGAGCCCTGGATCACGCCCATGTCGTGACAGCCTGGTGCGACGCCGGTCGTGAACGGGCCATCGAGCGGTTCGGTGCGCAGCAGGCGGGCGCCGGCCGGGTTGGCGAGCGGTACCTCGATGACGTCGATCGCGTCGCAGCCGCTGGAGACATTGCTGTAGACGATCAGGCGGCGGCTGCGGAGGTCTGGCGCGATGGTGGCGGTGTGCGAGCCGCACTCGGTCTCCACCGAGCCGACGAGCGCCGGATCCTTTTCGTTGGTGAGATCGAAGACGTGGACACCCTCGAAGCCCTCGGCCACCGGTTGGCCGTCACAGGTCGCTCCTGCGGGCGCCGGGGAGTTCCATGAGCGGATCAGGATCTTGTCCCAGACGACGATGTCGCCTTGGTCGCCGCGGCATTCCTGGAAGACGACCTCTTTGGGGCGGGTCGGGTTGCTGATGTCGAGGGTGCGGAAGCCGCCGTAATGCCCCTGGTAGGCGCGGTTCCGCCAGAAGGCGAGGTCGGAGTTGGCGGTGAACGGGTTGATCGTGTTCGCCCTCGAGGAGAGGCCGATGGCGTGCATGTTCTTGCTGGTGGTGAACGTGCTCGCGGCGTCGATGTGATCGGCCACGGCGGCCTGCGGCAGCAGGAGGACCAAACCTGCGGTGATGGCGAGGAGCAGCGGTAATCGGGACGGGATTCGCATGGGCACGCTCCTGTGGGAGTCAACGCCTGGGATACGCCCTTCGTCGGTGAAACCTGCAAAGTGTCCGACGCGCTGTAGGAGATGTCAATATTCGACGTTTACCGCCATGGGCCGCCGTGATCGGGCAACTGTCCTGTTAGGGACCGGACCCCTATGCGGTATTGGCTGTCATGAAATGATCTGGCCAGATCCGGGCACGCCTCTTCCTCCTACATGTTGTAGGACGTACCGTCCGATCAGTGTGCGCACATGCCACTCGTGTCCCCTGCAGACGAGACGAAGAGGTCCAGCAGCATGCGAAGAGGCTTATTGGTAGTCCCGGCCGTCATGACCCTGACCTTAGCCATGAGCGGCGTCGGGATCGCGAGCCCTCAACCCCCTACCCCGAGCCCCAGCCTGAGAGCTGAAGCCACGGATCCCGAGATCGCCGGCAATGATCACCAGCACGGCGGTACTGAGGGGCATCTCCCCGGTACGAAGAAGAACGTGCAACTCGTGGGCAAGCTCGACGTGAGCGGCGCCACTGGCGAGAACCGTCCCGGTCACATCGCGGATGTCGCCGTCTTCGGAAACTACGCCTATCTGGCCGCCCGCCGGTTGAACACCGACCCCTGCGGCAGCGGCGGCTTCTACACGGTGGACGTCTCCAACCCCAACGCGCCCAAGGAACTGTCCTTCACCGCCTTCCCCAACGGGTCGTACCCCGGTGAGGGAATGCAGGTCATCAAGGTGAAGACGGCGAAGTTCAAGGGCGACATCCTGGTCACCAACAATGAGATCTGCTCGGACGCGCCCGAAGCCGTCGGCGGCATGTCGATTTACAACGTGACGGATCCGAAGAACATCGTCCCGCTGGCCATCGGCAAGGGCGACTTCAACGACGGCACGCAGACGGTGGCGAACGACGAGCACAGCGTCTTCGCCTGGCAGGCGGGCGAGCGGGCGTTCGCGATGATGTCCGACGACCTGGAGCAGTCGGTTGGCGATGTGGACATCATGGAGATCACCGACCCGGCGAACCCGGTACTGATCGCCGAGACCAGCATCGCCGACTGGCCCAACGCCGAGGTGGGCGGCAACGGCCAGACAGTCTTCAACCACGACTTCCAGGTCAAGCAGATCCGCGGGCACTGGTACGGCCTGATCTCCTACTGGGACGCCGGATGGGTCATCCTCAACCTGGACGATCCGGCCAACCCCGTCTACGTCACCGACTCCCGCTACCCGGACCCGGAGAACTTGCTTGGTTTCAGCCCGCCCGAGGGTAACGGGCACCAGGCCGAGTGGACGAGGGACAACAGGTTCATCGTCGGCACGGACGAGGACTTCAGCCCCAGCAGGACCTCCTTCCAGGTCACCTCTGGTGCCAACGCCGGGACGTACGGCGCAGGGGAGTTCGACTGGACCGTGCCCATCAGCAGCCTGCCCACCAAGACCTTCGAAGGGGCCAAGACCGTCTGGGGCGGGACCGGCTGCGTGGAGGACGTCGACGGCAACGGCGTCAGTGACCGGGCCGAGGTGCCGAGCAAGGCCAGCACGGGAGCGGACGTCGTGGTCTTCACCCGCGGGGCCTGCTTCTTCTCCATCAAGGTCGAGTCCGGGCAGTTGGCGGGCTACGACAAGGTGATCGTCATCCAGAGTCACGTCGCCACCAGTGCCGGGCGGTTCGCGGACGGCTACTTCTGTGGTGCCCAGGGGCATGACTTCACGATCACCGCGTCCGCCGTGTGCATCGGCCACCGGGCCGGTCACCTGCTCTTCGACGACTCGCCGGAGTACGCCTCCGCGCCGGAAGGCTCCGACATGCCGGCCCTCGGCACGATCGGCGCGGGCGTCAAGGCGACGACCACGTTCGACGGCTGGGGGACCGTGCACCTGCTCGACGCGCGCACTCTCAGGGAGATCGACAACTATGCGATCAAGGAGGGCATCGATCCCGCGTACGCCACCGGCTTCGGCGACCTGAGTGTGCACGAGGTCGCCACCGACCCGGAGCGTAGCGATCTGGCCTACCTGTCCTACTACGCCGGAGGCATCCGCGTGATCAAGGTGGGCCCGTGGGGGATCAAGGAAGTCGGCAGATACATCGACGCCAACGGCAACAACTTCTGGGGCGTCGAAGCCGCGAAGATCAAGAACAAGATGTACATCTTCGGCAGTGACAGGGACAGCGGGCTCTGGATCTTCCGCTACACAGGAGGATGAGCGCATGGGCCACGGCGGGATCCCGCCGTGGCCCTTTTTGTATGCAGCCGTCGGATAGACGGCTGGCGGCCGCGCGCCCTCAACTGATGGAGTCCGCGCTCGCGCTGCTCGCCGGGATGGGCATGCTCTGGGTGGTGCTCCCGATCGGTCCCCTCGATGGCGCGTTGCATTACCTCGGTTGCGCTGTACGTGTTGATCAGACAGGCGATGCTGCGCTGCCGAACCAGGTCGGCCCTCCCTGGACGGCTCGCTGGTTGCCTTGCTGACCGGCGCGGTCCTCGTGCTGGACGCGCTCTACATCGCCTGGATCGGATAGCCGCCCTGGCCTGCCACGGTGGTGTGGTCGCTGGCAGGGATACGGACATGGACGGTGAGGCCGCCGTCCGCGCGGGGGCGGGCGTGGACGTTGCCGTGGTGGGCGTGGGCGACTGAGCGCACGATGGACAGGCCCAGGCCGGCGCCGCGGCCGGGCACGGCCGAGGCCGAGTCGGTGAGCCGGTCGGTCGAGGCCAGCCGGCGAAATGGCTCGAACAGCCCGCCGATCTCGTCGCCGGGCACAGTAGGGCCGGTGTTGTCGACGGTGAGGCAGGCGTGCCCGTCGCTGATGCCGGTGGTGACGGAGACCCAGCCGTGCCGGTCGAGGTTGTAGCGGATGGCGTTGTCGAGCAGGTTCTGCACGAGCCGCTCCAGCAGCACAGGATCGCCGGCCGTGAGGGCGGGCGTTGTGGTGGTGGTGCGGATCTCGACCCCGGCGCTGCGTGCCGCGTCGCCGGAGACGGCGGCGACGCGACGGGCGACGTCGGCGAGGTCGACGGGCTGGTGCTCGGTGAGCTGCTGGTCGCTGGTGGCCAGGATGAGGAGTCCGTCGATGAGGCGTTCGTGGCGCTGGTTGACCTCGAGCAACGCGGTGCCGAGTTCGCGGGTGGCCCGCGGAGCGTCGGGGTTGTCGAGGGCGACCTGGATCAGGGTGCGGTTGATCGTCAGCGGGGTGCGCAGCTCGTGGGAGGCGTTGGCGACGAAGCTCCGCTGACCGTCGAAGGAGCGGTCCAGCCGTTCGAGCATGGCGTCGAAGGTGTCGGCGAGGTTCTTGATCTCGTCCTCGGGCCCTTGGAGGGCGATGCGTTCGTGCAGGCTGCGGTCGGCGACGCGGCGGGCGGTTGCGGTGATCTGCTGCAGGGGGTGCAGCGCCCGGCCGGCCAGTAGCCAGCCGAGTCCGCCCGCGCCGAGGCCGACGATGCCGAGCGAGGCCATCGCCCAGATGAGCAGCGATCGCAGCGTGTCGTTGCGGTCCTGCTGGAACTGGGCTTTGAGCGCTTCGTGCAGTTGCCCGGTGCCGGCGTGGGCGGTGGGTTGGTTCAGGAAGTCTGTGGTGAGCCTTTCGGCGATGGCGGCTCGGGTGGCCGCATGCTGGCCGAGCGCGTGCCCGAAGTAGACGTACATCAGGGCGATGAGCACCACGCCGGCGAGGACGAAGGCGCCGGCGTACAGCAGGGTGAGCCGGGTCCGGACCGTGGTCATGGGATGCGGTATCCGGCCCCGGGGACGGTGTCGATGATCGGCGGGTCGGCCAGTTTGCGGCGCACCATCATGATGGTGAACCTGACCACGCCGGTGAATGGATCGGTGTGCTCGTCCCATGCCTTCTCCAGCAATTGCTCGGCGGAGACCACGCCGCCGTCGGCGCGCAGCAGTTCGGCCAGGACGGCGAACTCCTTGCGGGACAGTGTGACGGGCTTGCCGTCGCGGGTCACGGTGCGGCGGTGCCAGTCGAGGCGGATGCCGGCGCGTTCGAGCACCGGCGGGGCAGGAGGTCGGGCCCGCCTGCCGAGGGCGTGGATGCGGGCGAGCAGCTCGGTGAAGTCGAACGGTTTGGTGAGATAGTCGTCGGCGCCCAGGCCGAGCCCGCGCACCCGTTCGCTGACGGCGGTGGCGGCGGTGAGCATCAGGATCCGGGCATCGGTCCCCGAGTCCACGAGAGTAGTGCACACCTGATCGCCAGAGAGGCGGGGCAGATCACGGTCCAGCACGACGACGTCGTAGTCGTTGACCGCCAGGCGCTCCAGCGCGGCGTCGCCGTTGTAAGCCACGTCGACGGCCATGGCGTGGTTGCGAAGCCCAGCGGCGATCGCGTCGGCCAGCAGTCGTTCGTCTTCCACCACCAGTACGCGCACGCCGCCATCGTCCCGCCCACCGTGTTAGGAGCCGGTTAGGGAATCCCCTAGCACCGCCCTAACGCCCCTCTTGCTGGACTGGCGCCGACCGAGAAAGGGGCGTGCACATGGCTGAGCGCGGTTCGACAACCGGCGTACCAATCTGGGTACGGGCGCCCGGGACCATCGTCCTTGTCCTGATCGGGGTGGTCGTCAGCGCGGTGCTCGCGGGCGCCGCGGGGATCGGCGGTGGGGCAGGGCCGGACAAACACGCACCGGTACAGCGCCAGAACCAGGAACAGCCCGGGCCCGGGGCCGGGCATCGGCCGCCCGCGGGCGCCCATTGAGAGGAGTGAGGCCGAGCATGCAACCTGCCACCCGATCACCGCACCAGCTAGGCCCCCCGCTGGGCACCGGCCGCGACTGGCATCGTCGCCTCCTCTTCCACCACGTGCCACTCGCTCTCGTGGGCACCGTGCTCTTTGTTCTGTTCATGGGCGTCCCGCCCTTCACCAACGGGGGTTTCGCGTTGCTGGACATGGGGTCCCCGTCCCCGTTGCCGGCGGTCGCCCCGTACGGGGCGCACGGGGGCGGCGGTGGCGGTCGCACGTTCGAAGCGCAGTTCACCCTTGCCACCGGCTATGTCGCCACCGTGTTCCTCGGGCTCACGCTCCTCGTCGGTCCGGCCAACCTCCTGCTCCGCAGGCGGACTCCCGTTTCCACCTCGCTGGCGCGCGACACAGGGATATGGGCGGTGATCGCCAGCCTCGCCCACGTGATCGTGGGGCTCAAGGCTCACGGCAACGCCGACAATTTCTTCAACTTCGTCAACTACTTCTTCTCTGCCACCGGCACGCCGAAGACCAATAGTTTCGGCCTGGGAAACTGGGTCGGGCTGGCCGCGCTGGTGATCGTGGTGGGGCTGCTCACGCTGTCCAACGACCGCTCCCTGCGGGAACTGAAAGCCAGACGTTGGAAGAACCTGCAGCGCCTGAACTATGCGTTGTTCGCGTTGGTCGTCTTGCACGCGTTCTTCTACGGGGCGCTGTTGCGGATGACATCCCCGTTCACGCTCGTGCTCATGTTCACCGTCGTCGCGGTCCTCCTTGGGCAGACCATGGGGATCTGGTTGTGGCGGCGAAGGCACACACGTTCAGAGAGCCCCCTCGCACAAGAGCCCGGTGGCCGACCGTCGATGGACACTGGCCCGTGACATGCTCGGTGTCCAACCCTTCGCCTAGGTCAGGCCTCGCGCCGATGACCGCAATGGCCGCAGAATCTGTGGCTCTGATCAATCTGCATGCCACAGGCGGTGCAATACTTCGCCGAGGACCTATCGCCCCCGCTGTGGTCTCGAATCATCTCTATCGGCGCGGGGAAGGGAAGCGCGTGCGGTCGCGGAACGGAGACCGTCGCGCTCGGGCCCTCGTCCAAAGGCGGCTGCGTTGAGGGCAACGGCAGAGACGGCGGGGCCTGCCCCCGCAAGTTTCTTGTGCGGCGGGCCCATAGAAGCACCGCACCACCCAGTGCCACGGCGACGAGCGCGGCCGCCGCGACCGACGGCCACAATGGCGTTCCCCTTGCTGGTTCGCTCCCTGCTGCACCCCTGTCTTCGACGCCACCCCGCTTGGCCAGCGCTGTTTTGAGGTGCTCGGCTGCCATGACGTGCCCCGGCGAGAGGGACAGGACACGCTGGAATCCCGGTACCGCCAAGCCGTAGTACTGAGTGTGGAAGCGTGTCAACGCCGCTTCGAAGGCTGCGTCGACGGGACCTCGGCGTGGGATGATCTCCGCCTTCTGGAGAGCGGAGGTGATCTCACGGACGCCGATCATTCTCGCGTCCCCGTCGCCTCCGGTCAGGAGGCCGATGACGTGTCCGTTCTTGTCGCCGATCACTGGTCCGCCGAGGAGGCCCCTGTCGACCAGCTCGCCCAGCTTGGACGGCTCGTCGACCTTCTGCTGCGGGTCAGCGAAGCCTCGTCCCGTCTCGCCGGTGCCGGGCTTGCCGAGGTGCGCGATTTCGACATGGTCGCCGCTGCTCGTGGATGGACGGCCCAGGAGACCGGCGACGCTCACGGGCGAGCCTTCCTGGCGTGGAACCTGGGCCGCCAGCGGCGCCGTGGGGAGCTCGCCGCCTCCGGTCCCGCCGACTGGCACGAGAACCGCAGGGCTGTCGGGCGTTGTGGCCAGGACGATCTTGGCCCTGACCCCCTGCGTATCCGGTGGCACCGTGTTCAGAAATACGGTCGCAGAGGTTGCTAAGTCGAGGTCGCACGTCGCCGACTCGCTGTCCAACGAATAACACCGCTGGAGCTGCCGATTGAGCCGATCGTTCGTTACGGTGTGCTTGGCGAAGTCGGCAGGAATGTTCAGCTTGTAAAACTCGGCGAAGATCCTATTGGCTGCGTAGACGGCGAGGTTCCGGTCACTCTTGACCACTCTCGTGAGCGTCACGATCGCACCATCGGGATTGACCACTATGCCACTGCCCGAGCCGATCTCCACGTCGTAGCTGCGCTCGACTTGACGCGCTCCGCTGGACTCGTCGATCAATGCGATCTCTATGCGAGCGGTGGCTTCGATCCGGACCACCGCAGGGGTCACCAGGTCACTGATGCCGCTCGGATGATCATGCGCCAGGGCGGGATCGGAGAAGGAGAGAATCAACGCGGCAATGCCGGCCGCAACCAAGGCGAGACCGCGCATGGCCGTACCTCCTACGTCGGATAGTACAAGAATCATTCTTGCCCACTTGGAGTCAAGGCGGAACATCTGCTGGCCGCCTAGACCGGGCGCGGGAGGTAAGGAGGTGCGTATGCTCATGAATCAGGTTGAAACCTTAATGGTCAACAACCCAATCCGACGAGCCCTGCAGCGGTGGTACGAAACGCCGCTTCTGATCCGGCTGGGCGGTCGTACTCCGGGTGGGCGGGTAGCGGAGATTGGCTGTGGAAGCGGCTACGGCACCAAGCTCATCCTTGACCAGTTCGGTGCCGCTCACGTGGACGCGGTCGATCTGGACCCCGCGATGATCCGGCGGGCCCGGCAGCGGCTGGTGCGCTACGCCGGGCGGGTGCGTCTCGCGGTGGGGGACGCGACGGACCTTCGCGCCGCATTCGACGCCGAAGACGGTGCCTACTGACCACGAATAGCCAACATGCCGCTTGAACTGTGCGGGTGAGGGTTCCGGCAGGCGCACTGTTCAGGGCGTTGTCACATATCGGGGCGCTGTCTGGTCTGAGCTGGTGCACGCCGGATCGAGCCGGCCACTTTCCGGAAGGAATCCTGATGAGCACCGATCAAGCGCACGCTCACCACCTGGAGAACCCCGACAAGAGCGGGCCACCGCCGAAGATCGACGTCGTCGGCACCGTGCCGGGGGCGCCGCCTGCGCCGGAGGGGGCCGAGGCGATGACGCTCCTGGTCACGTTGCCGCCGAACAGCCCTGGTGCGCCGCCGCACCGGCACTCGGGGCCCGCTTACGGGTACGTGATCAAGGGCGCCGTCAACTTCGAGCTCGAAGGCGAACCCGCGCGGGTTCTCCGGCCTGGTGACGCGTTCTGGGAGCCCGGTGGGGACGTGATCCACTACCAGGACGGCAACCACCTCGCTGATGAGGAGTCGGCGTTCGTGGTGACGATGTTCTGCGCGCCTGGGCAGCCGATGTTGATCCCGGTCAGCCCGGAGGAGTTGGAGGCTCGGCGAGACCGTCGCGCACCGCAGTCATGACCAAGGTCTCGTTGACTGAGCTCGTTCGCGACCAGCTCACGCGTGCCCGTGAGGCGGGCAGTGGTCGCAGTGCCACCACTGTCCATGGTGGACACGATCGTTCGCTGCGGCAGACCGTGATGGCGTTGCGGCAGGGCGAGCACATGCACGAACACGAGCATCCTGGCGAGGTCACGGTGCACGTGCTGCGCGGGCGGGTGCGGCTGGTCGCCGGGCCTGACACGTGGGACGGGCTGCCGGGCGATCTGCTGGTCATGCCCGAACGCCGGCATCGTATGGAGGCCGTGCAGGACTGCGCGTTCCTGTTCAGCACCGCACGCTGACGGTGAAGAAGGCGGGAACCGGGTGCGGTTCCCGCCTTCATCATTGCCAGAAGGTCATTCGACCGGCTTGCCGACGGCGGAGAGGTCGTTCGGGTGGTCCGGCAGGGACGGCGCAGGAGCGCAGGGCGCGCTCACGCTGGCCGGCTGCGGGTCGGCTGAGCCGGTTTCAGCTCGCTCTGGAGGACGCGCGGCGGCGCCGCCAGACAGGCGCGGCGATGAGGGCGACCTTGACCAGCACGATCAGCAGAATGGCGTCCAGGCCCAGAGCTGCCCATTGCGGGATCGCGAGCACGCCCGCGGCCAGACCGGCGTGCACGGCCACAGCCAGGACGGCGGCCGTCACCAGGCCGAGCAGGGCGTGCCGTCCTCCTCGGCGCGGCACGGACTCCACCACCGTCGTGACGGGCTCAGGGACCGGGTCGGGCCGAGTCCAGTCCACGGTCAGGTCATCACGCCTGCCCATCCTGGTGAGGTTCCTGGTGACGAGGGCCTGGATGCGCTGCAACCGTTCCTCGTCCTCGGCCTCGACCCGCAGCGTCAACGTCTCCGGGGTGGCATGCAGGACGCAGGTTCCCCCGTCGACGGTGATAGTCCCGTCGGTTTCCGACCACTCGGCCTTGATGTTCTTGGGTCTTTCGCCGCCCATGTGGGGTCCGCGGCCGGGGTGAGCAGGGAAGCCGTGGCCCATCTGGGCGGCGTGCCGGCAGAGCTGGACGAGGTATCGGCTGGCGCGCTCGGTGGTGACGTGCGCGGTGGTTGGCATCGCTTTCCTTCCAGGGTCAGATTCGGCTGAGCGTGGCGAGCCAGGCCAGAACGCCGTCGGGGAAGACGGTGTTGTCGATCGCGGCGGCGATGATCGAGTCGACCTTCCAGCCGTCGGCGAACGCTTCCGCGATCTCCTCCCGCGTTACGCGCCGCGGCCCGTACTCACCCGCGCCCGGCTGCCGGTCGCTGAAGCACAGCAGGAACAGCCTGCTGCCCGGCTTGGTCACCGAGCGCAGGGTGTCGACGTAGGAGGCCCGGTCGCCGTCGCTGAAGATGTGGAACAGCAGAGAGTCCAGCACGGTGTCGAACGACTCCCCGAGCTCGGCCAGCCGCAGCGCGTCGTGGCGGAGGAACCGCGCGGTCAGCCCCCGCTCCCGTGCCTTGGCCTGGGCGATGCTGATCGCTCTGGGAGCGAGGTCGACGCTAGTGACATCGAGGCCGAGTGCGGCGCACATGAGCGTGTGCTCGCCGGTGCCGCAGCCGACATCCAGCACCCGGCCCCGGAGGGCGCCGGTCTGAGCGAGGTCGAGGAAAGCCGTTTGCGGGCGGCCGATGTCCCAGGGCAGCGGGCCGATGTAGAGGTCATCTCGCGATCCGTGCGGAGTAGCTGTCATAGAGCTGCACCATGCCTCTGTCTTGAACGCACTGTATCGCATCTATACAGTATGTATCGTAAAAATCCTGTGAGCTAGGAGAGCAAGGCAGATGAGCATGCTCGAAGTCCCTGGGGCCCGTCTCTACTACGAGAGCCATGGCCGCGGCCCGCTTATGCTCCTGATCACGGGAGCGCCCGGCGTGGCCGACGTCTACCGGGCGGTCACCCAACAACTGGCCGCCCGATACACCGTCGCCATCTACGATCGCCGAGGTTTCTCCCGCAGCCTTCTCGAGGGTCCGCAGGACTATGACCGCCGCCTCGAAACCGACGCCGACGATGCCCACCGCCTGATCGAGCACCTGGATGCCGGGCCGGCGATCGTCTTCGGCGCCAGCTCCGGAGCGACCGTCGCCCTGGAACTCCTCGCCCGCCACCCCTCCGCCGTCCGCACCCTCATCCCACATGAGCCGCCCGCCATGCGACTGCTCTCCGACGGAGACAAATGGATCGGCTTCTTCTCCGAGATATATGACCTCTATCGGCGCTCAGGATCCGAGGCGGCGATGACGATGTTCAGGGAGCGGACATTCGCGTCCTCGGACCACCAGCACATGGCGAACGCCCCCAGGAACGACGCGAACGCGGCCTATTGGTTCGAGCACGAACTACGCCAATACCCGCCGGCTCCCATCGACGTCGCCGCGCTTGCCGCGCACGCCGACCGCATCACTCCCGCAGCCGGACGCGAATCGCGAGGCCACCCGTGCTACGAGGCGACCATGGAACTGGGGAGGCGCCTGGGCCGCGACGTGGTCGAGCTTCCCGGCGGCCACATCGGCTTCCTCACCGACACGTCGGCGTTCGCCGCCGAACTCATCCAGAGCTTCTAACGGATCCGTCCAAGGCGGCCGCCTGAACGCGCAACCTCCCCGTTCTCCTCAGCGCGTACAAGGCTGCCGCGCAGGCCCAGCCCAGGCCGAGCAGCCCCCACCAGGGCAGGGCGGGCAGTGCAAGCGACCGGGCGGCGTCGAGGGCGGCGCCGATGCCCAGGTTCCCCGCCGCGATGCCCAGCCCCGAGATGGTGTTGTAGCAGCCGTAGTAGGTCCCGACCAGGCGATCTCCGCCGAACCTGGCAATCGCGGTCATCTCGAACGGATAGACGATCATCGTTCCCAGCGTCAGAAGGACCACGGTCACCAACACGGCGGCAAGCGCGGCGCCCTCGGGAAGCGGCACGGCCAGCGGCAGGAAGCCGGCTCCCATGAGCCACAGGCCGCGTTCCATCGCCTGCTCAGGCCCCCACCGCTCCTTGACCAACCGCGTAAGGCCCACCTGCCCGAACGCCGCCACGCCGCCAGAGAGCGCGAACAGCAGGGCGACCCCCAGCTCCCCGCCCGCAGCCTGGCGCGCCTCGATCGGCAGGCTCAGGTAGATCTGGAAGTTGAGCACGTACGAACCGGTCATCACCATGGCGAACAGCAGGAACGGCCTGTTGGACACAACCTCCCGCCAATCCTTGATCAGGCCGCCCTCGGCGTTGCCCCGCCGCTCGGGCAGTGCCTTCACCTGCGCGACGGCCAGCACCGCGAACAGCCCTGCGGCCACCAGACAAGTGACCTGGAAGGCCGCGGCTTCCACCAGCAGCAGGCCAATGATCGGCCCGGCGAGGATGCCACACTGGTAGAACACGTTGAAGACGGCGAAGGCCTCCACTTTGCGCTCGCCCGCCTCCTGAGCCAGATAGGCGCGCGCGGCCGGGTTGAACAACGCCCCCGCCAGTCCCGTGAGCGCGGACGCGACGATCAACGCGGGCACGGCCTCGACCAGCCCGAGCATGGCGAACCCCACCGTCCGCAGCACCAACCCGGCGAGGATCATGGGCTTGTATCCCACCCTGTCGGCCAGGCTCCCGCCCACCAGGAACATGCCCTGCTGGCTGAGGTTCCGCACGCCGAGGACGAGGCCCGTGACCCACACCGCTAGCCCAAGATCCTCGGTCAGGTAGGTCGCGAGGTAAGGCATCAGCATGTAGAAGCCGATATTGATGGTGAGCTGGTTCACCATCAACAGCCGGATCGGCCGGTTGAACGAACGTACCTGCGCGACCGTCCCCTTCACCGGCCCGCCTCGGCCGGCGCGGTCACCGTGGTGCAGCGTGTCCAGCCTTGCGCCTCCGCCTCTGCCGGATGGGCCAGCCGGGCAGGGGCGGGCGGTGGCTCGCGGTCCAGGAGGTCGTGGCGAGCGCAATAGGCGTCGTTGAAGACCGTGTCGAAGTAGCGCTGCGGCCCATCGGCAAAGACCGCGACGATGGTGCTGTCAGGTGGTTCCGTTCTGGCGAGCCAGGAGGCGACCAGCGCGACGGCGCCCACGCTCCAGCCGCCCGTGGCATAGCGCCCGGCCGCGAGGCGGCGGCAGGCCCACACCGCCTCCGCGGGCGCTACCCAGTGGACCTCGCTGAAAGCTTCGTAAGCGACGTTGCTCGGGTAGATGCTGCTGCCCAGGCCGCGCATCAGACGAGGGCGGGCGGGCTGGCCGAAGATCGTGGAGCCGATCGTGTCCACGCCGACCAGTCGCACGCCCGGGCTGAGCCGCTGAAGCGTTCGGTAGACGCCCGCGCTGTGTCCGCCCGTGCCGACGCTGCACACGAGCACGTCGACGTGGCCGAGCTGCTCGGCCAGCTCGCGTGCCAGGGCATCGTAGGCGCTGACGTTGTCCGGGTTGTGGTACTGGTCCGGACAGTAGGCGCCGGGGTTGTCCCGGAGGAGATCACGCACGCGCTCGCGCCTGGCCTCCTGCCAGCCGCCGGTGAGGTGCGGATACGTCACCGTCTCGATGCGCGTCCCGTACGCGCTGAGCAGCCGGTGCATGAGCGGCTCCATGCCTGGGTCGCTGACCAGGGTGACCGGATGCCCGTAGACGATCCCGGCCAGTGCGAGACCGAGGCCGAGCGTTCCGCTGGTGGACTCGATGATCGGGGCTCCCGGTCGCAGCTCGCCGCGGCAGCGGGCCTGGCGGATCATGTGGAGCGCCGGGCGGTCTTTGATGCCGCCGGGGTTGTGGCCTTCGAGCTTGGCCCAGAAGCCGCGTCCGCGCTGGCCCCGCAGTTCGGCGATCCACAGGACGGGCGTTCCGCCGACGAGAGCGGCGGCAGATGAGCGGCCGGCCCACATGCGGGCAGGCTGACGCCGATGGGTGGTGTTCATGATGTTGGGTCCTCGCCACTGTCACAGGTGCCTGGATGGACGGCAGGCGCGGCCGGACCGGCGCGCGCCGGGCGCGGCTATACCCGTGACACGCAGACCACTGTGAGTAGGGAGGCTCCCGGCAGCGGCGGCGCGCTGTCCGCTGGCCGGGACACCGCGGAGTCGTCCGGACGGTGCGGGATGGCGGGGGCGAGTCTTGTGCCAGGAGACGGAGCCATCACGGGGGCAGGCTGGACGGCGGGGGTTTCGCAGGACGTCACGTGGTGGTCGTGGTGTTCCCCGTGTTCCTCATGATCCAGCGGGGCATCGGCCTCATGCATGACGTGCTGAGGGTGGCCGCGATGCGTGTGCGGCGCGAAGCTGCAGAGCACAAGTTGGAACGCGGCAAGGAATGTGAGCGCCACGAACAACGCGCTCCGCACGCCGCTGCTCCAGTGAGTGCTCACGATCACATGGATCAGCCTATCTCACTTTCAGTATGCAAATATCAACTCATAGTAATCAGCGCACTAGGACTTCGTGCAGGTGAGACGGGGCTCGACGTCGTACACGGTATGGAACCGCTGTTTGCGTATGACCTTCCCGTCCTTCTTGAAGATGCGCCACACGTCGATGGCGAACCCCTCCGCGCCTCCCATGGGAATGCAGTCAGGCCCCGAGTCGGTAAGGCTGGTGATGGGCTTGACGTTGTAGCGCCCCGAACTCTGCGATTCGATGTCATAGCGCTTGGTGCTCCAGAACTGCACGGTGATGGACGTGTCGGTGTACGACGTCTTGATGAGCACTCCGTACGGCGAGTCGTTACGCCAGCGGAAGTCCGGCTGGGGATACGAGACCGTGGACTCGCGCCCTGCCGGATAGCGGGAGATGTAGTACTGGTGGGCGCGATGCTGGACGTCTTCGAAGCCGCCGAAGAAGACGGCGTTGAACATGGTGGTGGCGAACTGTGACACTCCGCCCCCGACGTCGTTGACGAAGCGGTTGTTGAGGATCATCGGCGCTTCGACGAAGCCGCGCGCCTTGTCCCGCTTGCCAACCACGCCGTTGAGCGAGAACGTCTCCCCGGGCTGCACGACGTAGCCGTCCACGATGTCGGCGATGCGGTGGATGTTGGTCACGCGCGGGGCACAGCACGGGTGCTGGGTGGTGAACGAACTCACCTTCTCCTTGACACCCAGCTTCTTCGCCTCGGCCGTGGTCACCCTGGGCTGCCGCGCCACCGCGGGCAGCTCGACGCGCCGGTTGCCCGCAGCCACGGCCTCGCTGATCGTCCGACCGAGCGCCCCGACGTCGGCGCCACGGCCCGCCCGTGAGGGGACGACCTGAGGCCTGCCGTTGACGATCTTGAAGGAGGCGTCCTCCGGCGCAGTGCTCACCAAGGTCTTGGCCAGGGCCGCGCTGACCTCAGAGGCGTTGAAGGAGGGCCGCAGACCGCCCTTGCCGTCAGAGACGAAGCGGAGGCCGGCGGCCAACTGCTCCCTGGACACGGTGGCTTCCTTGCCGCCGCTGGCGACTGTTACAGGAGCCGCGACCGCCGTGCGCGCGGTGGTGGCGGCGACGCGCCGGATCTGCGCGGCGGTGAGGGCGGGTGGCGTCACTTGAACGTCCAGCTCGGCGGAGGTACGGCCGGCGACGAAGGCAGCCCGTACGGCTCTTGCCGCGCTGTCGAGGTCCAATGTGCGGCCCGGCTTGGGCAGTGTGGCTCGCGGTTCCAGTCCCTGGTAGCGGATGCCGCCCTCCGCCGGCTTCCTGTCCACGGACTTGGCCAGGCCGGCGAGTCCGGCGGCGAGCCGCTGCTCGTCCACAGTGACCACGGGACGGATCTGCCGGCTGCCGAAGAGGGAACGGGCAATGCCTGTCGGCGTGGTGGCACCCTCCATCGCTGCCTCGACCGTCGCCTGCGCGTCGAAGCCGAGCCCAAGGTCCGCGGGCGTGAGCTGTTTCCGCTTGTTGGCCGCGATCAACGTCAATGGCTGCTTCAACCGCCTGTTCAGGCTCTCTTCGAGGCGGGTACGAGCAGACTCGGGTGGCAGCCCGCCGATGTCGACGCCGTCTACCCGGGTGCCGGGAGGGACCTTCCCGGCGAGCGCGATGGCGGGCACGGCGTAGGCGAGCGCCGCGACGATGACGACAGCGGACGGAATGAGCATGAGCGGCGAGCGCAGGACGCTCATGAAGCCGCCGGACCTACGACGGCGGTTGGGCCGGGGAGCCCTCATGAGACCGCCGGCGGGAAGACGACGGTGAAGTCGCCACCGCCGTTCCGGGACTCATAGACGGTAAGGCCAATTCCCGGATCGTCGGGGTCGGGTGCTGAGGAGGATTGTGATTGTCCGCATGCCGACGCGACAAGAGCCAGGATGGCCGGCGCTGCGGCTGCAGCACGAAGCCGTGGATCGCGCATAGCCCAGATTCTACTAGTCGATATAGTAGCTTGGGTAAGTCCTGTGCCGCGTTCAGTTGCGCTTGTCGCGGGAGCCGTCAGGATCCGCGTGACGGTAGACGGAGACGGTGTAACCCTCGGCGCGGACTTCGTCGACCTTCTTGAGCATCGGATGGTCGTCGAAGTCGGGATGCAGCCGTTGTGCCTGGTCCGCCGCATGGGTGAGGACCAGCAGCCCGCCGGGCTCGACGAGCGACACCAGGCGCACCACGGCATCCCGCTGGCGGCCCGTTCTGCCGAAGTAGTACAGGACCTCGCCGCAGAAGACGAGGTCGAAGTGGTCCTCGAAGAACTCGTTGAGGACGTCTTTCCTGACGAAGCCGACCTGTGCCCCGCTATCGCGGGCTCGCCGCGCCGCCCGCCGTATCGCACGACGGGAGATGTCCACGCCGACGGTCTCCGCGCCCGGATGGGTGGCCGAGGCGAGCAGAGTAAAGGTGCCCTCGCTGCAACCTACGTCCAGGATCCGCAGGTAGCTCCCCTTCGGCACGCAGGCCAGCGTGGTGGTGTATTTCTGCCGCTCGTAGGTGCTGGTGGCGTGGTTCCACGGGTCGGGCACCAGATGCCAGATGTCGAAGTAACAGCGCAGCAGCAGACCGTGTGCCCGGCGACCCGCCAGAGACAGCAGTCCGAAGAACGCCTTGTGCAGCCCGCTCATATTTCCTCTCGGCCCTTGCCTCTCCGCCTGTCCTGGAGTCATGCTTTGCTCAGATTACCTACTATGATATCTAGTAGCTGGCGAGAGAATGTGGGTCGGCCAATGGAGCGAAGGCGTACACCTCGTCGAGAACGGCTCAGGCTGACGACGGCCGATCAGTCCATCGCGGAGAAACTCGCCATGGGCCTGCTCGATGCCGTCGTGATGCCGCTGTGGTCCTTCGGCCGCGACAGGCTCGTTTCGGTGCTCGAGCGGCGTCACGGGATCCACACTGCTGGAATCATCCCGGCAGAGGAACTCGGCATCGCCGACGCAGAGCAGCACGGCTACTCGCCGGCCCCTTGGTCGGTGCTGCGCCGTGCCATTCCCCCCGAATGGGTGCGGACCGATGACGTGTTCATCGATTTCGGGTCGGGGATGGGCCGCATCGTCTTCCAGGCCGCCGCGCACTACCCGTTTCGGCGCGTCATAGGCGTCGAACTGAGCCGGGACCTGCACCAGATCGCACAGGCGAACGTCGAACGCAATCGTCCCCGGTTCCTCTGCCAGAACGTCGAGCTGGTGAACGGTAACGTGCTCGACTACGACATTCCCGACGACGTCACGATGGCGTTCTTCTTCAACCCGTTCACCGGGCAGACGTTCGACACGGTCATCGACCGTCTGCTGGCCTCCGTCGACACCAACCCGCGCTGGCTGCGCATCGTCTACCTGTGCCCTGTCGAGCATGAACGCCTGCTGGCCACCGGACGAGTGCGTCTGGTTCACCGGGTGCGTCGGCCGCGCCCGGGACGGGAGTGGTCTCGCAGGGCCTCCATCCATCTCTACGACGTCCTGCCGGCCCGCACCGGCGAGACGGCGCGAGTGGACGCTCTGAGCTCCCGCGGACACTGATCAGAACAAGACGAGCAGCACGGCGGCGTGGTGGAGTTGCAGGGCCGATGAGACGGCGCCGCCGGTGGCCACCCATGTGCCGCTGAGCAAGATGGGCCCCGCGAGGCTGTTGTCGCGGGGCGTCTCCTCAAGCAGGGCCTGGACGCGCCGGACCACGTGGGAATCCGTCAGCGCCGGATAGCCCCCGGGCGCCGGGCGGGGATGGGCCAGCGCGACGCGGGCGATCGTGCGCGCTGTGAGGGCCCGGTCTCCCACCGCCTCGGCGGCATCCTCGTCTGCCCAGCGCTCAAGGGCGAAGCGAAGTGCCCGGTGCGTATAGGCCAGGGGAGGGAAGATCCTGACGGCCACCGAGCTGATCGCCAGGTACAGGTGATGGCGATGTCTGAGGTGAGCCGCCTCGTGTTGGAAGACGACCCTCAGTTCCCGTCCCGACAGCAGACCCAGCAGCGCGGTGGAGACCACGACGCCTCCGCTGCGGCCCGGGACCGCCAGAGCGAACGGCCGGTCATCCGCCACCACGCCACGACCCAGCGCCCGCACGTGTCTGGCGTCGCGCTGCCGATGCCAGCCCAGCCGTACGATCGCGGCCGCCATCAACGCCATGACGATGGCGGCCACGACGGCCGCGGGGAGGGGAATCGGGCCATGCCCGGGTAGCACGGCCTGAGCCGGGCCCTTGGGAGGCGGTTGCGCCGTCGCGATCAGGATCACGAAGCCCAATGTGCCGAAGACGGTCATCGCGGTGGTCGCGGACAGCGCGATCAAGAGGCGAGCCGTCCAGGAGGGATGCAGGCGCGGCTGGTGCCATCCCAACAGCAGGCTCACCGTCGCCAGCAGCGTCGCAGGCAGGAGGGCTTCGGTGCTCATAAATTCCCCCTGTTCACGTGCCTTCTCCGCGCTCGTCGAGGAACGCGCGGAGCGCGGCTTCCTCAGATGCGCTGAGTCCTTGAACGAACTGGCTGAGCACGCTGGAGGGATTGTGGGCCAGACGCAGGTGGGCGAACATCCGCTCGGCCGCCAGGCCGGACTCGTCGGCGACCAGTCGGTAGACGAACCCCCGCCCGCGCGGGAGGCGCTCGACCATCTTCTTGTCCAGGAGCCGGAACAGAACCGTGTTGACGGTGGTGTGTGCCGGCGTGCCCGCGAGCCGCTCGCGCAGTTCGGCCGGGGAGAGGTAGTCGTCGGCTCCGGCCAGCACCGCGAGCACTTCGGCCTCCAACTGACCCAGTCTGCGGCGTGACACCTCCATCCTCCTTTCCAGCCGCCTGGTTCACCGCTTGAAGCCGATGTGCAGGTGATCCTCGTGCACCGTGTTGGTGAACGTGCCGCCGTCCCGGGTAGCGAATGACCACGGGCCGCCGACCTCGTCGGAACCATACCTCAAGGCTCTCTCCATGAGGACGCGTGCCGGGTTCCGCGCGTCTCCCGGTTGTCGCGCGTAGGTGGCGACCCGCTTGCCGTCGATGGTCCAGATGTCGACTGCGCGCCCGCGGGTGTGGTTGCTCACGGAGGTGCTGCCGTAGACGTTGGCCGGGTGGCCGTTGGACAGCACGCACACCGACAGCTTGTGATCGCGGGACAGCCGGAGGAGCATGCGCAAGACTCGGTCGTCGACGCGCCCCGCCTGGATGTCCCAGCGCGCGGTGTCGGGCAGAACGATCTTCCGTGAACTCAGAACCTGCCTGGCCAGGGCGCTGGTACCCACCGCCTTGGTCGCCCTGCCGCCCGTCGAGGCGATCCGCGTGACCCCCCAGATGCCGCCGCGCTTGGCCAGCCTGACATCGAGCGTGCGCGTACTGGTCGTCAGTTTGCCGTCGCGTAGTACCGCCTGCCGTACCACCGTCATGATCGAGGAACTGGTCGCGGTGAGGCCGCCCAGTTGGGGATAGACGACTTGCAGTGCGCCAGTGGCGTCCTCGTGGAGCAGCGCCTTGGCCGTCGCGATGTTCTGTGCGGGCAGCCCGCGGGCGGCCAGGCGTTCACGGCTCGCAGCGAGGCTTCCTCCCCCTTGGGGATAGTTGAACAGCGTTTCCAGGAAGGCCACGGCCGCTCGTTTGACGGGGCGGGCCGGCTCGTCCGCGGCGACGGTGAACGGTGTGACCTCGGGCAAGGCGGGCCTCTCCTTCTCCGAAGGAGAAACGGAGGGGCCGGTGGTCGCAGCGCGCGGTGCCGCACCCGAATCCGCCGGAGTACGCGACATGGCTTCGGACAGGCCGCACCCTGCCAGCGCGATCATCAATCCGGCGCACAGCGCCGCGAGCCTCATCGCGGCTCCAGCACATAAGAAATCCACATCTTGCCGTCGGGGTCCTGCACCTCTGTCTCTTGCTTCCAGCCGAGGTGCTCATAGAACCGCTGCGCTGAGACGTTGTCCGCGGCCGTCTGCAGTTGGAGGCGTTCGACACTGTGGACCTTGGCGATGTTCACGAATGCGGTGACCAGAGTGCGGCCCACGCCGTGGCGTCGCAGGTCATCACGCACCGCGATGTGACTGAGCACACCCACTCTTCGGGACTCCGTCGTGCTGACCGGCTGGTGATCGCGTGCACGCTTGATGCCGCGCGTGTACCGCTGTGCCCGAGTGCGTACGAACTTCGCCGTCAAGGCCGGCCGCAGGAGCAACGAGGTGGCACCGGCACGGGCCAGCCGCCACCGCTCCAGATGGATCACGTGCCGATGATGTACGGCCGCGTCGGTGCAGCCCACCAGGAATCCGGCGCGTTCCCCGTCGACCTCGGCGATCAGCGCGACCGCCGCGGGGCTGGTGAGGAAGGTGCGGTAGTAGCGGCTCAGGAACTTGTCCCCGAGTTCGACGAAGAACCCTCGGGACAGGTCGGCCCGGTGTAGGCCGACGACGGTGGGGAGGTCACGGAGTTCCATGACCCGCAACGACACGACCGGCGTCTGAGCGGACGAGGGTAGCGACATAGTCCGCAATCTACTACATTTGTAATAGATGCGATGGATAATAGTAGATGTGGCTCAGGTACGGCGGAGCCGGGCCAGGAGGAGGCGAATCTCCTGAACTCCCCAAGCTCGTGCGATCAGTAGATAAGCCGCGAGCCCCAGGAAACAGGCCGCCGAGGATGCGATGAGCGCGGCCACGGGTCCGTGTGGTGCGGCCCACCACACGGTGAAGAGCTCGGCTCCGGCCGTCGGCGTAGCCGCGACATATAGCGCGCCAAGCGTTCCCAATAAGGCGCGGGCGCCGATGCCGCTCAGGCGGCGGCTCAACAGCGCCCCGGCCAGCAGGGCGCCGGATCCGTAGGAGATCATGAAGCCTGCGGCCACGCCCACGACGACCCGGCTCGGTGGCAGCAGCAGGTAGGCCGTCATGCCCAGGACGGCGTGGACGCCGAGATTGGCCGCCGCCAGCATCGCGGGCGTGCGGGTGTCGCCCATCGCGTAGAAGACGCGAAGCATCAGCTGGTAAACGGTGAAGGGCACCAGGCCCACGGCGAGGACGGCGAGCACGCGGCCGATGTTGGCGGCATCGGCCGCCGAGGTGGCGCCGCGGGCGAACACGACCTGCGACAGGGGGACCGCCACGACCGCCAGCGCGAGTGACAGCGGCACCATGGCGGCCGACGCCGTACGAGCCCCGGACAGGAAGTCGCCGCGCAGCTCGGCCCAGCGTTCATCGGCGGCGTGGTCGCTCATCCGGGGGAGCAGCGCCGTCATCAAGGACACCGCGATCACCGCGTAGGGTAGCTGGAACAGCTGGTAGGCGTAGGTATAGGTGCTGAGTCCCGCGCCCGTGCCCGCCTCGCCTGTGGCGCTCACGGCGCCGGCCCGGTTGGTCAGGTTCGCCGTGAGCACGAACCCGAGCTGGGTGCAGCATACGTAGACCAGCATCCATCCGCCCGCCCGTACGGCCTCGCCCAGTCCGGAACCCCGCAGGTCCAAACGCGGGCGCCAGCGGAAATCGGTCGAGCGCAGCGCCAGGGCCAGCACTGTGACTTGGGCCAGCAGTCCGGCCACGGTCCCCAGCCCGAGCAGCGCGATCTGTGGCTGGGTGATGTCCGTTGGCTCTACTCCGGGCCCGGCGACGACGAGGAACGCCGCCCCCACCGCGATGATGGTCAGGTTATTGCAGACAGGCGCCCACATCGGGGCGCCGAACCGGCCGCGTACGTTGAGCATCGCGCCCAGCACGCCGCTGAGCCCCACAAGGAACACCTGAGCCAGCAGGTAGCGGGCCAGCAGCACGGCGACCTCGAACTGCGGCTGGGTGAACCCTCCCGCATACAGCCCGATCAGCCACTCCGCCCCCACGACCGCCACGAGGGCGAGGGCCAGGAGCACGACGCTTGCCGCCGTTGTGAGCCGTTGTTCCGTGGCCCTGCCTTCGTCGGCGTCACGCGCCCGCCGTTTCACCAGCAGGGGCACCAGGACACCGGTCATCAGACCCCCGACCAGCAGGTCGTAGAGGGCGAAGGGGATCGTGTTGGCGGTGTTATAGGCGTCGCCGAGTAACTGCGTCCCCACGGCGGCGGCCAGCACCACCGTCCGGACGAATCCGGTGACACGGGAGACCATGGTGCCCGCGGCCATGATCGATCCGGACCGCAGCAAGCTACCCGTCGTCCGCGTGGCGTCCACGGGAGCAGGGGCCGGCGCGGTGTCATCGCCGGTCTTCGCGGGCTCCACGCCCATCACACGCCCTCCTAGTAGACCGAGATGTGCGGGTGGTCGTAGTGGTTGGCCGTGACACCGCCCCGGTCGCTCATGGGCTTCCACGCTCCCGTGCGGACGTGCCAGATGCGCTGCTTGTAGATCACGTACATGATGCCGAGCCGCTGGGCGTTCTCGATCACCCAGGCGGAGATCTCATCGCCCAGCCTCGCCTGCTCGGGCGAGGGCATCGCGCCGCCGGAGCTCAGCATGAAGTCGCACGCGCGACCGAGCGGATGCTCCCCGCCGTCATTGACGCCGCGGTAGCAGCCGACGCCGTAGGACAGATCGAAGCGCTGCCGGATCAGGTCACGTACGTTCCGCATCCGCGGGGTGATGTTGTCGGGCCCCGAGGGCAGCTCCGGCACCCAGGTGCCGTCGGACCTTCGTGAGGTGGGGGTGGTCAGCTTGTCGAGCTTGTCCTTGATCTCTTCGATGAGATCCTCGGCCTCCTCACGCCGCTCGCCGACCGCGGCGGTGGCCGCGCTGAGGTCCTTGACCTTTTGTGCGGCATCGTCGACCGAGTCAGCATAGTCGTCCCGCGTTTTGGCGAAGCCCGCTACGAGTGCCGCCTCCTCGGCGGCGAGCTGCTGCAAGATGGCCGCGCGGCTGAGGGTGGTGCTCGGATCGGCTCCCCCCGAGAACATCGTGAGATTCGGGTCCGGTTGCTGGTAGCGCAGCGTCACCAGCTCTCGGACACCTTGTTTGGCCTGCTCGTATTTTGTCTGCGCCGCTCGTAGCCGGGCCTGGGCTGCTTGTTCGGTCTTCCTGGCGGCGGCGAGCGAAACACGCTTGGCGTTGTAGTCGCCGATCAGCGCGTCGAGCTCCTTCTGCTGTTTGGCGAGCTGCCGGCGCAGCTCCTTGGCATCGGGCTTTGGGGCCGCGTGAGCTGCGGCACCGACGCTAGCGCCCATGACCAGGGCGACCAGCAGGGCCGCCAGCGGATACCAGGCACGACGGCATGGCGTGGGGGGACGACCCGCCACGTAGAGCTCCTCTCCTTCTGCCTACCGGGTTAGCTGACGGGTTCGGACGGGAGTCGCCCTACGACGACAGAGGTCGCCGATTCACCCCTTGCGCGGTGGGTCCCCGGCTCCCGGTCGGGGGACCGGGACTCGGCTCGCGGCTGGGGGCAGCCGCACTACGAGGAACCATAGTAGAGGCTGCGTGAGAGTGCAGTGGTTTCGCGCGGAGAGGTATGCCTCCCGCGACATGTTCATGAGGCCGGGGCCCTGCGGCTTCATTGTGTGCACGCGAACAGCATTGAGGAGGTGCCTGTTCTGGTCGTCGGCCTGGCGCCCGGTGCAGGCGCTTCCGTGGCGTCTGGTGTCTTCGCCGCCAATGGCGTCCTCACCGTGGGACGCTGTCACTTCACGGTGAGCGTGCTCTCCATGCCCTGCGCTCGGTGATTGCCCACCGGACACCACACCTCGTAGGTGCCAGGCTGGAGGGTGACCGTGAACTGAGTCTCCTGCCCGCCGTCGATGGTCTCCGACTGCTGCTCGGTGTCGATGCCGGGGCCCTTGATGGACATGGCGTGGGGGGCCTTGCCCGCGTTGTCCAGCATGAATACGTAGGTTCCGGCGCGGAGTTCCTGGTTGGCGAAGGCGAAGGAGAACTCGTTCATCGTCACGCTCACCATGGCGCCCTCCGTGGTGGATGGCGATGGCGATGTGGCCGCGGTGGACCTCCCTCTGCCTCAGGGGTCCCGTCTCCCGGGACGGATGTCCCGGGAGGGGGTCATCCCGAGCCACTCTACTATCAGAGATAGTGGATTGGTCGGCGTGCGCCTGCGTCGTATCTCTTCCTTGAACCCGGCGGGTGGGGTTGCGTCAGGTCGTCTCGTAACCCAGCAGGGTCATCATGCCGGATTCGCCGTGGTAGATGTTGTGGCAGTGGATCATCCACAGGCCGGGGTTGTCGGCGTCGAAGTCGACGTCCAGCCTTACGTTTGGAAGGACGATGGCGGTGTCCTTTCGGATGCCGCCCTCCGCCAGGGCGAACGTGTGGCCGTGCAGGTGCATCGGGTGCCACATCGTCGTACGGTTGACGAACGACAGGCGGACCCGTTCTCCTGGCCGAATCGCTGAGATGATCTTCGGGTCGTACTTCTTGCCGTTGATCCCCCAGTCGTAGGCCGCCATGCTTCCGGTGAGCTCCAGCTTGATGGTGCGGTCGGGGTTCTTGGGCGCGAGTCGTACAGCCTCGGCCGGGCGGAGCTTGGCGTAGCGGAGGACGTCGCCCTCCAGTTCACGCGGGCGCAGGTCGGCCTTGGGCGCCGAGGCCGACCGGCCAGTCCTGATCAGGCCGCGGGCCAGCGCGTTCTTGCCCTCCGCGAGTGCGACCAGCGGGAAGACGCCGTCCTTGAGGGTGACCAGCACGTCGTAGCGCTCGCCCATGCCGATCAGCAGCGCGTCGGTCTCCATCGGCTGTACGGGGAAGCCATCCATGTGAGTGACGGTCAGCCGGTGTCCGGCCAGCGCCACGCGGAAGGCGGTGTCGCCGCCCGCGTTGATGATCCGGATTCGCAGCCGCGCGCCGGGCTTGGCGCGGAGAGTCTCCGGTGCGGTGGCGATCCGCCCGTTGAGCAGGAAGTGCGGGTAGCGCACGTCGCCCGCGTCCCCGCCGAGGAGCAGGCTGGTGGCGCCCATCAGCATGTGCTTGCTCGTTCCGGGCGATGGGCTGGGCGTCATCTCTGTCATCCCGGTCATGCCGCCGTGGTCCATGCCTCCCATGCCGCCGGACAGCTCAGCGAGTACCTCGTCCGGCGTACCGGTGACCCCGTCCAGCCAGTCGTCGAGGATCACGATCCATTCGTCGTCGTAGGTCAGCGGCTCGTTCGGGTCTTCCACGATCAGCGGGGCGTAGAGCCCGCGGTCGAGCTGGGTGCCGGTGTGCGGGTGGAACCAGTAGGTGCCCGGGTCGGGAGCGGTGAACTCGTAGACGTATGTGGCCCCGGTCTCGACGGGCTGTTGTGTGACGCCGGGCACGCCGTCGGCGTCGTTGCGGAGTGCCAGGCCGTGCCAGTGGATGCTGGTGTCTTTGGGCAGGGTATTGGCCAGCCGGGCCCGGATCACCTCGCCCGCCTTCACGCGGATGGGGCTGCCGGGGATGCGGCCGCCGTAGGCCCAGGTTCGTGTGGTCAGGCCGCCGAGGTCCACCTGGCTCTCGGCGGCCACGAGGGTGAAGTCGCGCACGGCACCGGCACGGCGGGCCTGCTCGGCGGCGCGGACCTGGTCGCTCGTCGGGCCGATGAAAGCGGGGGAAGAGGTGGCGGTGCGGTTCTGGGCGCACGCGGTGAGGGCGGCCCCTCCCAGGAGACCGATACCGCCCCGGAGGAGGGCGCGTCGACTGATGTTGTGCATGGTTGATGCCTCGCTGATGGTTTGCGCTGACGGACGGGCGGAGAGCGGACGAGGCTGGGCACGACGGCTCCAGCGGTCCGGATCGAAACGCCTACGTCCGCAGCACGACCGTGCGCGTCAGGATGAGCGACAGAGGAGGGGGGCCTCGGAACGGCCGTGGTACGCGCCGTCCGGGATGTGATCGCAGCCAGGCACCGGCCAGACTTGCGCTGCGCAGGCCCAGCGGTGCCAGGGCGAGGAGAGCGGCCAGGATCGCCAGGCAGACGGACGCTGCGTCGGATGCCCCGCTCGGCGCATCGTCGGATCCGGAGTCCGGCACGGGAGAGTGCGCGCCCTCCGCGTGGATCATGCCGGTGACCGACGGCTGAGGCGTGTCGTGGCCGTCGAGGTGGCCGAGCGTGTGCATCGCTGCCACGCCCAGCATGAGGAGGACGAGAAGCAGCAGACGCGGCAGCATGCCCGCCGACCGTCCCACCTCCGTTGATCTCATGGCCAGAGCATATGGGATGACTCCTATGGTCGGTCGTAGAAACGCTTAGGGCAGCAGGCCGTTCATGACCAGGTCGATGACGGCGTCCCTGGCGCGCTCTGGCGGCCACTCGTGGCTGGCGCGTAGGTGTACGTAGCCCCAGCCGGCGGTGTTGAACAGCACCGTGGCGGTGACGGTTGGAGGAACTTCGCGGAGCGAGCCGTCGAGCACGCCGTCGCGGAGCAACCGCTCGAAGGGAGCCGCAAAGATGTCGACCGTGAGGGCCTCGGGGCCGGGCTGGTGGAACATCTCGCCGTGCGCCATGTACATGCCGGCCAGCAACTCCAGGTGGCCGTCGGCGGTCTGGAACATCGCCTCCAGCATCGCCCTGAGCCGCTCGGCGGCACTTCCCGGGCCGGTGAGCGCGGGCCACAGAGCGGTGCGGAACTCGTCGGCGGCGCGGGCGGCGAGTGCGGCGACCAGCGCCTCCCGGCTGACACCGCGGCGGTGCAAGGTCGCGCGAGAGATGCCGGCCTCGTCGGCCACCCTTTCGAGCGTGGCCTGGGGCAGGCCCCACTTGGCCACGGCAGCGGCGGTGGCGTCGACGAGGGCGGGTTCGATCGCGGTCACGGACGACACACTAGCGCTACATTGACGTCGCAATCCTGGTCTCCGGTTGCTGGGACCGCCGCGTTTGGTGGACGGCGAGGCCGAGCACGGCCAGGCCGAGGCCATAGAGTACGACGCCCGCGGCGATCTCCGCGACGGGCAGAGCGGCTCCCTCGTCCCGGCCCGCCGGGAGGTAGAGATCGCGCCGCTCGCTGATCCGTTGCGCGGTGCTCGCATCCAGTGCCAACCACGTCTCGACCGGGCCGCGGGCATGGGCCGCCTCGAAGTAGACGAACCACAGACTGGTCGGCGGAACCTGGACGGTTCCCGTGACCTGCCGGCCCTCCACGCTCAGGGTTCCGCTGATCACTTCGCCTGCTCGGCGCGCCAGAACCCGGCAGGGATCGGAGGTCGAGCACGCGACCGGCAGTTCAGCGGCCAGGGTAAGGGTGCCGTTCCCGTCAGAGGCCCCTGCCAGAAGGACCTGCGCGACGGGCTCGCCCTGACCGGGGTCGTGCGCCAGGGCCGGGTCCGGGCTCGACATCGGCAGGGCGGCGATTCCGCCCGCGAAGAGCAGCGCGGCGATCGGACGCAACCGGAAGTCCGCGAGCAGGGCCGCGACAAAGACTGCGATCACCGGGATCGCCGTAGGCAACACGCTCATGACCGGAACCCCCGCCGTGCCGATCGTCCCGGAGACCAAGGTCGTGGCCGATACTCCTGCCGCGCCCGCGGCGTAGGCGGTGACCGGCCGCCGCCACGGCAGGTCCGCCAGCGCGAGACCGACGATGGCGAGCGGGAGATCGGGGGCGGTGCGGCCGAGCGCCGTCAGCACCACGGCCACGATCAGGCGTGCCAGCACATAGATGCCGACCACCCGGGTGACGGCGAAGCGGCCGGGAAGGAGCCGGCGGAGCATACCTAGCGCGAACAATGCGCTGACCAGCAACACGGGCAGGTAGAGCGTCTCGCTGAACTGCGGGACATCGGTCTCGAACTCCAGCACGGCGATCAGGGTGCTGCCGAGCAGCAGCCCTCCGGCTGCGGAGAGCAGCCACGACGGCGTGCCGGGACTGGCTCCGGCCAGCACGCCCACGATCAGTGCCACGGTCCCGAAGACCGCGAGCATGTGCGGCGGGCTCCACAGCACGGCGTCGCGGCCGAACGCCTCGTGCCAGAAGGCGTCCGCCACACCCGAGCCCAGCGTCACCAGACCGCCGGCCGCGGCGGTGAGCAGCGCCGGATGCCGCAACATGGCCAGCAGCGAACGTGACCGCCACACCACCAGCGAGCCCCACGCGGCCACCGCCAGCCCGGCCACCGCGACCGACCCGTACAGCGCCAGATGCGGAGGGATGAGGGCGTCGTCCCGCCCGATGTCCGTGTGCCAGGCGTCGTCCCAGTACGTCGCAAACAGTGATCCCAACCCGGCCGCCACGATCAGGCCGACCGACCAGAGAGCAAGCGGGATGCGACGTTGATGTCCCCCATATGCGACTCTCATATCGCAATACTGCGACTTACGCGCCCAGACGTCAATCCGTGGGCGTCGTCCAGTGAAGGGTTCGTTGTCCTTCGGATGACGTACGGCTGTCGCCACTCTGGCTCAGTGCTGCTATCTCCGCTTCTAGCGTGGGCCCACGGAGAAAACCCGAAGGGCGGGAGAAGACATGCGTCTGCGTCAGATCCAGCGCACCAAACCGAAGCGCACGGACAACCGTGTCGCGCTCGACCTCCGCACGCCGTCCGGCCGCGGACTGCCCTACTAGGACAGGTCGTTACCGATCCATGAACGCTTGGACAATCCCCTTGGCTAAGTCCACGACCCGCTCTACTATTCCCTTTAGTGGATCGTACCTTCCGACGGGGGTGAGTCCGGGGTGCGGATCTTGCTGGTGGAAGACGACGCGCATGTGGCCGAGCCGCTGAAGGCCGGACTGGAGCGGCATGGGCACGATGTGGAGCACGTGACCACGGGCGCGGAGGCATTGCTCGCGGGGAAGGCCGACCTGGTACTGCTGGACCTGGGCCTGCCCGATCTGGACGGCCTGGAGGTGTGCCGCAGGTTACGCGAGTTCTCCGACGTGCCGATCATCGTGCTGACCGCCCGATCAGAAGAGATCGACCGCGTGATCGGGCTGCAGGGCGGCGCCGACGATTACGTGGTCAAACCGTACGGCTTCCGCGAACTGCTGGCCCGGATCGAGGCGGTAACCCGGCGGGCGTCGCGGCAGCGGCGCGATGCCGAGGAGGAACCGCCCGCGGACCGCGGCAAGCTGGTCGTCGACCGTCGCACGCGCAGGGCCTTGCTCGACGGGGTCGCGCTCGAGCTCACTCGCCGGGAGTTCGACCTGCTGGCCTTCCTCGCCGAGGACGGCGGCGCCTTACGCACCCGTGAAGAGATCATGGATCGGGTGTGGGACGAGAACTGGTTCGGCTCCACCCGCACCCTCGACGTCCACGTCGGCTCGCTGCGCGCCAAGCTGGGCGATCCGTCGTGGATAGAGACGGTGCGCGGCGTCGGGTTCCGGCTCGTCGAACCCGGTTCCTGACCATGCGCCGGCGGTTGATGCTGACGTACATGTCGCTGACGGCGCTGCTGTTGCTGGCGCTGGAGATCCCGCTGTTCTTCACGTTCGTGATGAACGACTTCCACCACCTAGCCAACACGCGGTTACGCGAGGCCGCCCGGCTGGCTGGGCAGGCCGTCCCCGCTCTGACGGAGGGGGAGTGGGGACGGTTGGAACGGGAGATGCGCGACTATCGCGCCTCGACAGGTTCGCGGATCGCCGTGGTGAACACGTCCGGCACCGTGGTGTCCGCCGCGGGAGATGTGGCCATCACCGACCCGGATTGGCGGGCGCGGCTGATGCTGGCCCTGGCCGGCGAGCGGGCGGACTTCGTCGACTACCCCTACAACGTCAGCGCGCTCCCGCTGTTCATCGCCGAACCGGTCAGAGCTGAGCAGGGTGTCGTCGGGGCGGTGGTGATGATCTCACCGACCGAGGAGGTGCGGGACTCCGGCACCCGGACATTGCTGGTCCTGGTGGTCGTCCTCGTGCTGGGACTGGCGGCGGCGGCCCTGCTGGCCGCTCCGTTCACACGATGGGTCATGCGGCCGGTGCGGAGCCTGGACGCCGCCGCGGGCGCGATCGCGGCCGGAAACTACGAGGTCCGAGCGCCGGCCGACACGGGTCCGCCGGAGTTGCGGAGTCTGGCACAGGCCTTCAACACCATGGCCGGCCGGCTGGTCGCGCTGTTGCACGCCCATCAGAGCTTCACCGCCGACGCGTCTCACCAGATGCGCAATCCGCTGACCGCGTTGCGCTTGCGGCTGGAGAATCTGGAAGAGGTCGTCGCCCCGGCGACCTCCGAGGAGGTGAGGAAGGCGTCGATCGAGGCCGAGCGCTTCGGCGGCATCCTGGACGCGCTGCTGCGGCTGGCGCAGGCCGAGGGCCGGGAGACACCCTTGGGGCGCGTCGACGTCTCCTCCTTGGCCAAGGACAGGATCGAGGCCTGGCATCCGGCGGCCGACGCCCGGGGTGTGACGCTGGTGTTCGAGGGTGCGCCGGTCGAGGCGTCCTCCTCGGTCGCCGTGCTCGGCCAGGTTCTGGACGTGCTGCTGGACAATGCCGTGGACCACGCGCCGCTGGGGAGCACCGTGCGCGTGCGGACGGCGCAAGAGGGCGACAGCGTCCTGCTGCACGTCGCCGACGAAGGGCCGGGGATGACGGCCGAGGAGAAGACGCGCGCCTGGGATCGGTTCTGGCGCGGCTCGTCCTCGGCGGAACGGGAGGGCTCCGGCCTGGGCTTGGCGATCGTCGCGACGCTGCTGGAGAACATCGGCGGCACGGCGACCTTGGAGGATGCCGTGCCGCACGGATTGGACGTGGTGGTGCGCCTACCGGCCTGGCGGCCGAACGGATCTCATACCTGAACCGGTTCGCGCGTGGGCTCATTCGCCGGGGCCGGTTCGGCCTGACGAGTGGAGTGCCGCCAGGCCGCCAGCGTCCAGGCCACGATGACCATGGCCACCCCGGCCACGATCACGACGGCGTTGATCGCCGCCTGAACGGCATCGGTGTCGATCACGAGAATGCTCCCTTCTTTCGGAGAACGCCTGCACGCCCACGCTAGGAACCGGTGCGACAGCGGCAGCCCAGGCCCGCGACAAGACGTCGGCATCACAAGTCGAACGCCCCGCTTACATGCGCCTGCAGGGTCTCTGACACGGCTCTCCCTAGCGTCGGCACCACAGCTGAGAGAGGAGACCCATGGCTCGCATCGCCCTGTTCACCACCGAGTGCGCACAGCTCGGCGACGCCATCACCGAGATCGTCGAGCGCCATCACGACGAGCTGGCCCTCGTCGTCACCAGCGACGTCCACGCCACCCGCCGGGGTGGCCTGGCCAAGCAGACCTGGACCAACCTGCGCCGTTCGGGGCCGGCCTTCGTGAAGTATCTGACCTACTCGTTCCTGCTGTATCCGCTGATCCTCAGGTTCGTCCCCAACCGGAGCCCCGTCCGGGAGCTGTGCGCCCGTCACGGGATCCGCCACATCCACACCGGCAACGTCAACGCCCCCGAGGTCGTGGCCGCTCTGCGCGAGGCCGACCTCGACTTCATCGTCGTCTACTGGTTCGACCAGATCCTGCGCGAGGGCGTCATCACCGCCCCCAAGCGGGCCGTGATCAACCTCCACGCGGCGTACCTACCGCACTGCCGCGGCCTGTTCCCCACCCTTTACTCCGCGATCGAGCCGGGCACGCCGTTCGGCATCACCGCCCACCTCATCGAGAACCGCGAAATCGACGCGGGCCCCGTCCTCGCCCAGCGCACCACCACGCCGCCGCCCGGTCGCAGCGTTCTCTTCAACGACAGCTGGGTCAACCGTGCCGGCGTCGACCTGTTGGACGAGGTGCTCGGCGACTTCGACCGGCACCTTGCGGAGGCGGTCCACCAGTCCGGCGGCAGCTACTACTCCTACCCCGAGCGCGTGCATCTGGCCGCCGCCCGCGCCCGAGGACTGCGCCTGTCCACCCTGCGCGACCTGGCCACCGTGATCCGCGGAACCAGAAGAGAACGCACTGCTGACACCGCCCTTACACAGTCCTGCGCGTCCGCTGACACCCCTCCCGTCACCATCGGTGGCGACTGAGAAAGGAGGCGATCGGCCATGGTCAAGACGTGGCGCCGCCTGCGCAGGTTGCGGGCACGAACCCCGTCCTGGGTGCAGATCCTTCTGGCCATCGCGCTGCTGGTCGCCGCAGCCCTGCTCGTGTTCGCCATGACCGCCGTGCAGCCCGACCGGTTCGCCGCCGTGGTCGTGCAAGCCCTCAAGGAGTTGCCGTGAAGCTCATCGTTCATCTCGCTGTGGCCCGGCGAGGGCTTGTCCTGGCCTTCGCCGTGCTCGTCACCGCCCTGGCCGCGTTCTGGGGCGCCGGGGTAGAAGAGAATCTGTCCAACGGCGGGTTCCGGGACCCCGCCTCCGAATCCATGCGGGTCGACGCCATACTGGCCCGCGACTTCCGCACCGGGCCGCCCAACCTGGTGCTCATCGTGGCTGGCCGTGCCGGGCAGGCGGTCGACGACCCGGCCCTGGACGATGCCGCCCGCGCCCTGACGGAGCGGGTCCGGGCCTTCCCCGGCGTGGTTTCTGCGGAGTCGTACTGGACGGCAGGGAAGCCGACTCCGCTGCGGGCCGACGACGGCCGCGCCGGTCTGGTGCTGGTACGGCTCGGCGGCGACGAGGACGCCTACCGGGCGACCGCCGAGAAGCTCGCACCCATCATCCAGGATCAGGCGCTCGACATCCGTACGACCGGCATGGCGCAGGTGTCGGTCGAGGTCGAGAAGACCACCGAAGAGGACCTGCTCCGGGCCGAGCTGATCGTCGCCCCGGTCACCCTGGTGCTGCTGGTGCTTATCTTCGGCAGTGCGATCGCCGCGCTGCTGCCGCTGGTCGTCGGGGCGATCTCGGTGGTCTCGACCACGGCCGTGCTGCAGTTGCTCACCGAGCTCACCCCGGTGTCGGTGTTCGCGATGAACGTGACCACCGCCCTGGGGCTCGGCCTGGCGATCGACTACAGCCTGTTCATGGTGGGCCGGTTCCGCGACGAGCTGGAGTCCGGGGCCGGCGTGCGGGACGCGGTGGCCACGACGGTGCGGACGGCGGGCAGGACGGTGGCGTTCTCCGCGGTCACGGTGGCCTTGTCCCTGTCGGCACTGCTGGTGTTCCCGCTGTACTTCTTCCGCTCCATCGCCTACGGCGGCATCGCCGTGGTCCTGCTGGCCGCGCTCACCTCCGTGGTGGTACTCCCCGCGCTGCTCGCCCTCCTGGGGCATCAGGTCAACCGGCTCGACGTGCTCGCACGCGTACGGCGCCGCCGCGCCGGCGGATTCTGGCACAGACTGGCGCTGGCGGTGATGCGCCGGCCGATCCCCGTCGCCACCGCCGTCATCGCGCTGCTAGTGCTGCTCGGCAGCCCCTTCCTGTCGGTTTCGTTCGGCCTGACCGACGACCGGGTGCTGCCGAAGGACTCTCCGGCGCACCAGGCCTCGCAGGTGCTGCGCGATCGGTTCGACACGCGGGAGGCGGCCGCCATCCCCGTGGTGATGCCCGGCTACGCCAACCAGGCCGGGCTGCACGACTACGCGACGAAGCTGTCGGCCATGCCCGGCGTGGCTCGCGTGGACGCGCCGACCGGCTTCTACATGGACGGCCGGCCGGTGGCGCCGCCGGCCGAGACGTCCAAGCGGCTGATCGGCCCCGCGGGAAGCTGGATGTCGGTCGTGCCGGACGCGGAGCCGTACTCCGCCCAGGGGACCGATCTCGTGGAGCGCATCCGCAGCGCGGCGGCCCCGGCGGTGAAGTACGTGGGCGGACAGGCCGCGTTCCTGGTCGACACCAAGAACTCGATCGGCGACCGGCTGCCGATGGCGCTGCTCGTCATCGCCGCCGCCACCTTCGCCCTGCTGTTCCTGTTCACCGGCAGCGTGATCATCCCGATCAAGGCGGTGCTGCTGAACCTGCTCAGCCTCACCGCGACGTTCGGCGCCATGGTGTACGTCTTCCAGGACGGGAACCTGCGCTGGCTGGTCGGCGACTTCACGGTGACCGGAATGATCGACGCGACCATTCCGGTGCTCATGTTCTGCGTCGCCTTCGGCCTTTCCATGGATTATGAGGTGTTCCTACTGTCGCGAATTCGCGAGGAATATCTGCGCACCGGAGACAACGCCCGGGCCGTCGCGATGGGGCTGGAGAAGACCGGCCGCATAGTGAGCGCGGCCGCCATGCTCATCGCCGCCGTGCTCATCGCCTTCGCAACCTCCGGGATAACGCTTCTCAAACTGCTCGGCCTCGGGCTCGCCCTGGCCGTCATCGTCGACGCCACCCTGGTCCGCGGCCTGCTCGTGCCCGCTTTCATGCGACTGGCCGGCCGGGCCAACTGGTGGGCGCCGCCCGGGCTGCGCTGGCTGCACGCCCGTATCGGACTACGAGAGGAGGAACCGGAGGAAGCGCCTCCCCCTGCGAAAGGAAAGGAGCTCGTGAGTATCTCGTGAAGCTCTTGTGTTAATGCAGCGGCCTTCGGCGAAGTTAGCCGGAGGCCGCTCCTTTCATTTTCTTAACACAGTGATGCAGGACGCCTTCCAGATCTCTGGAGGGCATACCAATAGCCTTATTCCAAGAAAGAAGCCCACCGGAAGTCACGGAGCAAGCATGAGGTTCATGGAAAAAGAGCGGGAAACGCTCCAGGAATTCCTGCCCGGCCTCGACGCCGAGCTGACCCGGCACAGCCTCACCGATCTGGAGCGGCCCGGCAACCCGGCCCTCTCCACGTTCAAGGCGGCCCGAGGGCCCGGCCTGCTGGTCCCGGCCCAGTACGGCGGGCTGGGCGCCACACCCTTGCAGGCCATCCGCATCCAGCGGGCCATCGGCAGCCGCTCGCCCTCGCTCGCGGTCGCCTCCACCATGCACCACTTCTCCGTCGCCAGCCTGGTCGAGGCCAGCCTCGGCAGCGACGGCCTGGAGTGGATGCTGCTGGAGGCCATCGCCAAGGACAACCTGCTGCTCGCCTCCGGCTTCGCCGAGGGCCGCACCGGCGCCGCCATCCTGTCGCCGACCCTGCATGCCGTGCGGCGCGGTACCACCCTGGTGGTGTCGGGGTCCAAGAAGCCCTGCACGCTGTCCCACTCGATGGACCTGCTCACCGCCTCCGTCGCGGTCACCGACGAGCACGGGCGCGACCAGCTGGCCGTCGCCCTCATTCCCGCGGGCAGCCCCGGCATCGAGGTCAAGCCGTTCTGGAACAGCTTCGTGCTGGCCGGCGCCGAAAGCGACGAGGTCGTCCTGAAGGATGTCGAGGTCCCGCAGGATCTCGTCGTCATGACCGAGACCACCGAGGACCGGCAACTGGACGAGCTGCAGACCAGCGGATTCCTGTGGTTCGAGCTCCTGGTCACCGCCTCCTACCTCGGGGCCGCGAGCGCGCTGGCCGAGAAGGTGCTGGCCGACGGCAAGGCCGACGCGGTCGAGCGGGCCGCCCTGATCATCGAGGCCGACGCCGCCATGACCACGTTGGAAGGCGTCGCCCACGCGATGGGCGACGGCGAGCGCGGCCAGGACATGTTCGCCAAGGCCCTGGTCGCCCGCTACGCGGTCCAGGACGCCATCGGGCGCATCACGCGCCGCGCGGTGGAGCTGCTCGGCGGCATGTCCTACATCGGCTCCGGCGACGTCGCCTACCTGTCGGCCGCCTCGGCCGCGCTGATGTTCCACCCGCCGTCCCGCACCCGCATGTCCCAGGCGCTGTGCGACTACGTCACCGGCCACCCGCTGCGCGTGGCCTGAGGGGAGAACGCATGTCGATCATCAACTTCACGACCCGCCGTACCGTCCTGCTGACCGGCGCCGGCGGCGTCGTCGGGCAGGCGCTGCTGGAGCAGCTCGGCGACGTCAACGTCATCTGCCTGACCCACAACACGCCGGTGACCGGCCGGAACGTGCTCGGCATCCGCGGCGACCTCACCGCGCCCCGGTTCGGCCTGGACCGTGAGGAGTACGACGACCTGGCGGGCCGGATCGACGCGATCGTGCACTGCGCCGCGGTCACCGGATTCACCGTGGACAAGGGTGCCACCGAGGACCTGAACGTCCGCGGCACCGCCGAGATTCTCGCGCTGGCCGAGCGGGCCGGGGTGCCCCTGCATCACGTCAGCACGGCGTTCGTGGCCCGCAAGGACCTGGCCCGTGACACCGGCAGCACCGCGCGCCCGGAGGTCTACCTCGACAGCAAACGCGCCGCCGAGCATCTGGTGCGCGAGTCCGGCGTGGCCGCGAACATCATCCGGCCCTCGGTGGTCATCGGCGACGCGGTCACCGGCCGGATCGCCCAGTTCCAGGGCCTGCACAGCATCGCCGGCGCGATGCTGAAGAACGCAGTGCCCCTGGTCCCGCTCCAGCAAGAGGCCCGCGTCGACTTCATCCCTCAGGACCTGCTCGCCCGCGCCATCGCCGGGCTGGTACGGGCCGGCACAGTGGGTGGCGACTACTGGATCACCGGGGGCGAGGCGGCTCTCACCGCGGGCCGGATCGTCGAGCTGGCGCTGGAGACCGGCCGGAGTCTGGGCCTGGAGCTGGACATGCCCCGGCTGGTCTCCCAGGACATGGTCGACCGCTTGATCCGGCCGGTCTTCATCGACCCGCTTCCGGACAGGCAGCGGCGGCGCTTCGACGACATGCTCGCCATGACCGCGCTGTTCTGCACGCCCGAACCGTTCATGTGCTGCTGTGATCGGGTGCCGGGTCTCGCCGCGCTGACGCCGGCCGAGCTCGAGGGCGCCTTCGTCACCTCCCTGCGCTACTACGCCGAGGCCAAGGGCCTGGCCCGGAGGGTGGCCGCATGACCACTCAACTGGACCACCCGGCGGCGGCAGTGCTGGATCTCTACCGCCGGCACCTGAGCAAGGGACGGGCCCGACTGGCGGAGATGACCGGTGGCCAGCTGGAGCTGTCCTCGCACGGCGCGCACGTCTTCGGCGCCGAAGGGCGACGCTACCTGGACTGCGGCGGGTACGGCGTGTTCCTGGTCGGGCACACCCACCCCGCCGTGGTCGAGGCCGTCGTCACGCAGGCCCGTACGAATCCCATGTCGACCCGGCTGCTGCTGGAGCCGACCGCGGCCTGGGCTGCCGAGGCTCTGACCGGCATCACCCCGGAAGGGCTGGACCGGGTGCACTTCGTCAACTCCGGCGCCGAGGCCACCGAGGCGGCCATCAAGCTGGCCCGCGCCCACGGCAAGACCCGGCTGATCTCCGCCGCCGGCGGCTACCACGGCAAGACCATGGGCGCCCTGTCGCTGACCGCCAAGGAGCTCTACCAGGCCCCGTTCCGGCCACTGCTGCCGGACGTGACCCACGTGCCGTATGGAAACGCCGCCGCGCTGTCCGAGGCCATCGGCCCCGACGCCTGCGTGGTGGTGGAGCCGGTGCAGGGCGAGGGCGGCGTCATCATCCCGCCGCGCGGCTACCTGACCGACGTCCAGCGGATCTGCCACCAGAACGGTGCGTTCTTCGTCCTCGACGAGATCCAGACCGGGCTGGGCAGGCTCGGACAATGGTGGGGAGCCGACCGCGAAGGCGTCACCCCCGACATCATGCTCGTCGGAAAGGGCCTGTCCGGAGGCGTGGTGCCGGTCGCCGCCATGGTCGCCACCGCCGCCGCCTACGCGCCCTTCAACCGCGACCCGTTCCTGCACACCTCCACCTTCGCCGCCTCGCCCATCGCCATGGCCGCCGCCCGCGCGGCCGTCGAGACCATCGACCGCGAGAACCTGGTCCAGCGTGCCGCCGACCTGGGAGAGCTCCTGTATGGCGAGCTGAGCCGGATCGTCGCCGGCCGATGCCCCGACCTCGTCACCGAGGTACGCGGCGCCGGGCTGCTCATCGGCCTGGAACTGCGCGACGAGCATGTCGCCGGCGCCTTCGTCCTGGAACTCCTCGACCGCGGCGTGCTGGTCAACCACAGCCTCAACGCCCACAAAGTCATCCGCCTCACACCGCCCGCAGTGCTCACCGACACCGACCTCACCTGGCTGCTGACCGCTTTCGACGACGCCGCCACCACTGTGAAAGGACTCTTCTGATGCGACAGGTCACCCTGGAAGCCCTCGTCCCCGCAGCCGACGCCGACGCCGTCTTCGCCACGCTGGCCGCGTTCGAGCGCTACCCCGAGTTCACCGACGCCGTACGCGAGGTGAAGGTTTCCCCCGCCGCCGACGGCGCGCTCGACTCGGACTGGGCGGTCACCTTCCGCAACGGCGTCCTGCGCTGGTCCGAGCGCGACATCGTGAACGCCGTCGACCGCACCATCACCTTCGCCCAGACCGACGGCGATTTCGACCGCTTCGACGGCGCGTGGAAGGTCGAGCAGTCCGGCCCGGACGTCGTGATCGTGTTCGACGCCGCCTTCGACCTGGGCATGCCCAGCCTCGCCCCGATCATTGACCCGATCGCCGAGCGCACGCTGATCGAGAACCTCCAGCACATCCTCACCGGACTTGCCGGCCCGGCCACCACCTTCCTCGTCCCGGCCGGAGTGGGAGGCTGACATGACGGCACTCACCCTCGTCGACGCCGCTCGTCCCGACACCCGCTCCTACCGCGACCTGTTCGGCCGGCTCCCCAAGGGCGTCTGCGTCATCACCACGGCCGGAGATGCCGGGATGGCCGGCATGACCGCCAGCACGGTCTGCTCCGTCTCCCTCGACCCGCTCCTGCTGCTGGTCTGCATCGGCAACGAGTCGGCGACCCTGAGAGCCATCCGCGGCAACGACCACTTCGCGGTCAATCTGCTGCACGCCGGGCAGGCGGAGATCTCTCAGGCGTTCGCCGGCAGGCGCCCCGCGGAGGAGAAGTTCGCCGCGGTGGGCCATGAGCTCGTCGACCGGTCTCCGGTGCTGCGTCAGGCCTTGGGGTGGCTCACCTGCCGGGTGTACGACGCCATCCCGTGCGGCGACCACACCATCGTGATCGGCGAAGTGCTCTCCCTGGGCGAGCGTCAGGGCGAGCCGCTGGTCTGGCATCGCGGCGGCTACCAGCGGCCGGCCGCCTGAGGGAGATGCCCGCGATGACGCGTCTGAGTCCTACGGATCACTCCTTCCTGACCTACCAGGCAGCCCATCCTGGGGTGTCGGTGGAGATCGGGCAGATCCTGCTCTTCGGCGGCCGCCCTCCGAGCGTCGGGGAGTTGCGGGCACACCTGGCCCCCAGGCTCGACCTGCTGCCCGCCCTGCGCCGCACGCCCCCGGCCAGGGTGGCGCTGGTGCGGCGCCCCAGATGGGCGGGCGATCGCCCGATCGACCTGGTACGGCACGTCCGCGAGCGCCGGGTTGAGACGGGTGCTCTGCACGCGGCAGTGGACGAGGTGCTGAACCGGCCCCTGCCCGACGACGCGCCGCTGTGGGAGCTGTGGCTGCTGCACGGCTACGACGATGACGAGTTCGCCGTCTTCTACAAGGCGCATCACCCCCTCCACGACGGCGTATCACTGGTCGACGTGGCCGAGGCCATGTTCGCGCACGATCCCGCCTTTCCCCATGGTTCGGCAGCAGGCCGCCTCCCGCTGCGGCGAGTCCTTCGCGGGCTGGCCTCGCTGACCGCCGGATGCGCCAGGATCGCCTCGTCCACGCCGTTGCATGTCCCCGCCTCGGGCAGGCGACGGCTGGTGTGGTGCTCCGTTCCTATGGCGTGGCTCCAGGACGCACGTCGTGCCGGCGGTTCCACCATCAACGACGTGTACCTGGCGGCGCTGGCGGGAGCCGTGCGCCACTGGAGTCGCGGCGCGATCCGACGGCTGCAGGTGCTGGTGCCGGTCAGCACCCGTACGGTTGCCGAGCGCGGCACGCTCGGCAACCGGCTCGCCGCCCTCCGGGTCCTCCTGCCCTGCGAGGAGATCGAAGCGGCCGAACGGCTCTCCGCTGTCACCCAGGCCACCCGCCGTGCCAAGGAACGCGGCGAAGCCACGGCGGCTGCCTGGCTCACGCAGGCTGGACGCCTGCTGCCCGCAGCGGCCACCCGAGGGCTGGCCGAGCTCAGCCTCCACCCGCGCCTGACCAACCTCATGGCCTCCAACATTCCCGGCCCTCGAGGCCGCCTCACCCTGGCAGGAAGGCCGCTGCAAACGATCATCGGCGTGAACTTCCTCCCGCGCCATCACGGAGCCTCCGTGATGCTCATGAGCCACAGGGACCGCGTCGTCGTGAGCTTCCACGGCGATGCGGCGTTGCCCGGGCTCGACGATCTTCCCCGGCTCTGGCTCGCCTCCCTGCGCGAGCCGGCCGGTCAACTCGTTGACGTCGCAAAGAGGTGATGACCCATGCGTGCACGTGTGCTCAACCGGTGGCGGGCGGTGGAAAAGCTCGTCGACGACTGGATCCCCCGCCCGTCCGTCCGGCGGGACAGGCTGTTCCAAGGGTGGCTGGATCTGTGTGAGGACCCCGACTACCTGGCGCCGCCGTTCGACGGAGGCGGCTTGCCGGTGCTCCTGGTGGGCGGTGTGGCCAGCGTGCCGGTGCTGTTCGAGCCCATGCGCCGGTGGCTGCAGCGCGCCGGCTGCCGACCCGATCTCGCCCCCGTGCGCTACGGCATCGACTGCGGCGAGCGGACGGTGGCGGGCGTCAGTCGTACCCTGCGGCGGATGGCCGACGCGCACGGCCGGCCTGTCGCCATCGTCGCCCACAGCCGGGGCGGGCAGTTCGCCCGGGTCGCGGCGGTCCGTCACCCCGAGCTGGTGGCCGGGATGGTCGCTTTGGGCAGCCCGCTCACCGACATGGTGGCCGCGAACCGTGTCCTGGTCGCCCAGCTGACCCTCCTGGGGCTGGCCGGAACCCTCGGCGTCCCGCGCCTGATGTCGTACGGCTGCCTCGTGGGGGAGTGCTGCCAGGACTTCCGCTCCGACTTGTCGGCCCCGTTTCCCAGCCTGCCGTTCGCCTCCGTCTACACCGAGACCGACCTGGTCGTGCGCTGGCGCAGCTGCCTGGACCCCTACGCCCGGCACGAGAAGGTCGACACCACCCACAGCGGCATGCTCGTCCATCCCGACGTCTTCCGCATCCTCGGCAAGGAACTGCGCGGCATGACACCCACGCGGCCATCGATCATGACACCGGCCGCCATCTCTCAGGTCGTGCCTCTCTTCGCCAGAGGGCGTCAGACGGCCGCAGCGGCAGCCTGAAGGCTGCCTCCACGCCTCTTCCGGCGCGGAGGCGGGCGGGCTCTTCAGGCCCGGCCTGGTCCGTACACCCCGATGATGACCGGCTGATCGGCGTGACTGGGCACGACGGAACGCATGAAGGCGCCTTTCCCAGGGATATCGATGCCTTGGCGTGATCCTCACATGCCGCTGGCCGGTGGCTGTCGCACGCGTTCGTACCGTGATGACAGCGAAGGAAAAGCGGCGATGCCGAGGAGGTGGCACCGATGGTGGCCAAGGCGATGGAACAATCTCGCGACGCGATCAGGGCCGGCGGTGAGGAGCAGCGCCTGCGCCTGGCATTGGCGCTCAGCCGTCATGACTACGACGACCTGCTGCGCGCCTGCCGGGCGGCCGTGGCAGCCGACGCCATCGGCCACCGGGACCCGCTGTTCTGGGTGCGAGACACCCTCGGGGCCCGTGGTCAGCTCCCCATGCCGGGCGTGCCGCCTGAGCAGGTCGCCGCAGCGCCGCACCGTCACCATGGTGAGGAGCAGGTGTGATCTGATTCGGCGAGCGCGCGAATCGGTCGGACCACTTTGTGGGTCTACTATATGTGATAGGAGCTTGGATGGGATGGTCTCGGTGGGGCGGTTTGGTGAGCTGGAAGCGACGATCATCAAACGTCTGTGGGAGTGGGATCGCCCGGCCACTGTCCAGGAGCTCCTCGAGGATCTGCGACACGAGACGCCCACCACTCGAGCCGTCCTTCGGAAGTCTCTCGACACCCTTCACCGCGCAGGGCTGCTGGACCGGGAGCCGGCCGACGGCGCGCACCTGTACTGGCCGGCCATCAGCCAGGCGGAACTAAAGGACCTGCTCATGTCCCACGTGCTGAGTGCGGCACGAAATCGCAGCGGATACGTGTTGACGTGCGTGAAGCGCATCGCACCGATTGGGCCGTCCACGCTTTGAAGAGGTGGCAACGAGTGACAGCCGATCGGGCTTTTTGATAGCTTCTTCTATGAGTGATAGTTGGGGCCTGTGGCGTCGGCCGGCGCAGTCCTTCGTGTGCCATCGCCGCGCGTCGAACAGTTACCAGCTCCATACAGGAAGCGTGAGCCGTACCTCGACAACGTCAAGTTCGTCCTGGCGGCGCTCGTGGTGATCGGCCACGCGCTGCGCCCCACGGTGGACGCCGACTCGGCCAGATCGCTGTACATCTTCATCTATACGTTCCACATGCCGCTGTTCGTCGTGATCAGTGGCTACTTGTCGAGGAACTTTTGGGGGCCGGATCAGAGACCTTGTTCCGCGATGGCGCTTGTGCGGCAGCGCGCCCCACCGGGATAAGGATCTTGGCTTCTGCGGCCTGCGCCCCGTGGCGTCCGGGAGGCGGCGCCGCACCGGCTTGAACCGCGCGTGTGCGCCCTACGTCATATGGGCATGAGGCGCAGGTCGCTGGCATTGATTCTCGCCGTCGTGCTCATGAGCGCGGCGTGTGGCCAGGACGGCAATCCCGCGGCTTCTGGACCGCCTGCCACGGTGGAACCGGACGGCGACCGTCCGGTCGCGGTGTGGCGGTTGGAGGGCGGTTTCCTGCCGCCCGGCCTGCTCGCGATCCGGCCGCCACGGGTGGTCGTCTACGGCGACGGCCGGGCAATCGTCGACGCCGCCCGCACCGTACGGCTTTCCGAGGCCGAGCTGTCCGACCTGGTCAGCGCGCTGGACCGGGATCTGTCCGGCCAGCCTGCGACGGCGACGCCCCGGCCCGGCACCCCGGTGGTCATGGACGCACCCACCACGGTGCTCGGCGTACGCACAGCCGGAGGCAGCTTGCGAGAGGTCAGGATTCCGGCCCTCGACGAATCCGGCGACGGCTATGCGGGACCCCTGCTCAACGCGCGCGCCCGCTTGGACCGTCTCGCGCAGCGCGCCGCCGCCGAAGGACGGGGATACTCGTCCGACCGTGTACGGCTGGTGGCAGAGGAAGCCGAAGCTCGGGACGGCAAGGTCCGTCCCTGGCCGGAAGGCGTGCCAGAGCCGCCGGACGCAGGTTCGCCCGTCCGCACGCGCGACCTCTCCGGGAACGCGGCCCAGTCTGCCATTCAGCTGATCCCCGCCGACTCCGGACAGCGGGGCGGCTGGCCGGTGTTCCGCGCCCCGTCGGGTGCCATGCTCGCCCTCTCCTGGCGCTACTTGCTCCCTGACGAATGATCTCCTACCGCTGATAGTTGAAGTATCAGTACGCATGCCTATTGTTCCAGCTTGACGGCGGTTTGTAAGGAAAGTGTCAACTTCGTTCTTGTTCGCCCAGAGAACGCCTGTTACGTTTCGTTCGCCGCGGCTCTGACGTTGTGTAGGAGAGGGACGGGACTCTCTCCACGGCACGTGCCCCCAACTCACCCCCGCGTGTCGAAGGAGGACCACCTTGCGACGCATCCGAGCGGCGTCCATCATCCTCGCCGCAACCGTCACCGTGCTGGCGCTCGCCGTGCCACAAGCATCGGCGCACCAGTGGGGAAGCTGGCACTGGAACCGCTACGGCGCCACCGTGACCATCCAGATCTACAACACCGCCACCTACCGGACCGAAGCGCAGGCCGCGGTCAATGACTGGAACAACAACACGATCCTGTCGCTGCCCGGCGCCAGTGGCCACACCGACATCAGCCTCTTCGACGGCAACTACGGCAACACCGGCTGGGGCGGCCTGGCCGAGATCATCAACTACTCCGGCAGTCACATCACCCACGGCCATGCTCGGCTGAACTACTACTACAGCTACAGCTCCAGCACGAAACGGGGCATCTTCTGTCAGGAGATCGGCCACCTGTTCGGCCTGGACCACTCCAACGACGGCTGCATGGGCCTCGGCTACTACAACAACGTGGTCACGACCGTCCAGCACAACTGGAACGACATCTACAACATGTACCGGAACTCGCACCACACTGCCGCCGCCACTGAGGCCGACACAGTGGTGACCGGGATCCCCCGATACAGCGCCGTCTGGCACTACCAGCCCAAGTCCGTGGCACAGGCCGTGCGCATGGGCAAGGCGATCGTGCGGGCGACCGTGACCGACGTACGGCAGGCAGACGACCTGGTGGTCTCCGCCCAGGGCGAGCCGGGGGAGGCCGATAAGGTCCCGACCCAGGCGATCACCGTGAGTGTCGACGAAACGATCAAGGGAGCGACTGCGGGCACGTTCACGCTCTTCAGGACCGGCACCGACGCCGCTGGCATCGCCGACGACCCGTCCTATCAGGTCGGCCAGCAGTACGTGCTGATCCTGGACGGCCAGCGTGACGACGGGCGGCAGGTCGTGCTGTCTCCCGAGGGCCGATACCTGATCAACGCGGGCGCCGTCCACACCTTCAGCCAGATCCCCGGCGTGAATCGCATCAACGGAATGAGCTATGACGAGTTCCGTGCTTTGATCGGCCGGCACGCCTAGCGGCAACTCTGATCGGAGGGGCGGGGCCCGGCCTCCTCGCCCCTCCGTCCTCATTGAGGGGATCCTCTCCGTGCGAATAACCGAGCTCAGCGAGCGCAGCGGCCTCTCCATCTCGACGATCAAGTACTACCGGCGCGAGGGGTTGTTGCCGCCGGGCAGGAGCCTCGGCCCCAACCGGGTCCAGTACGACAGGCGCCACCTGTCCAGGCTGCGCCTGATCCGGCAGCTCGTTGAGGTCGGCGGCCTCACCTTGGCTGCGGTGCGTGCGCTGCTGGAGATCCTCGACGACCCGGCCCATACTCCGTTCCAGGTCCTCGCGACCGCGGGCGGTCGGAGAAAGGCTCGCTGCGCCGCTTCTCGCGGAGAGGCCTGGCAGCAGGCAAGGAGTCGCATGGCGCGCATGCTCGCGAGGAGCGGATGGCGCGTCCGGGGCGATGCCGCGGCTCTCGATGAGGCCGCGGACGTGCTCAGCGCTCTCCAAGGATTTGATTACGACATTCCTGCCGATCTGCTGGCAGGCTACGTGCGTCTCGCCAGGGCCACCGTCGCGGAGGAGGTGCGACTCGCCCACGCGATGCCGTTCCAGGTTCACATGACGATCTTCTACAACGAGCTCTTCGCCGTGCTACGCCGCCTGGCCAGGGAAGACTGGGGACTTCGCCAGGGCCTCGGGGCCGCCGCGCCTCTCCGGGGCGACGTCAACGGCTCCGGCCATCCCCTTCCACGCGATGATTCGACCGATCGATGCGGGATCACACCACCGGCCAGGACTCTGCAGTAGTCCGCAACGTGGGTTCCTGTGTTCGGCGCTGCTCACGTCCATGCCCGGCGCAGGGCTCGGTGTCGCCGAGTGCCACCCGCCCGTCTGGAGAGTACGGGTCCCGTGATCAAATCGACGGCGTCCACGTCGGGGTGGTGAGCTTCGTGACGATCGGCAAGGCCCGGTCGACCTGCAAGGGATCGATGGGAAGCGTGTGCTGAGACCACCAGCGGGCCGCCGCGGGAGCTGGGGATGGTTCTACGAGACCCGGTGCGTAGTCGTCGAACGGCGGGTCGTAGACGTATCCCGTGATCACGCCCTCCCGTCGTAGTGCTTCGATCGCCTTGTCCCGGTCCTCGACGAGCAGCGGCACCCGGAACAACGGTTGATCGAGATGTTCGCGTACACCCGGTGCGACCGTCTCCAATTCGGCGAGGCGGCGCACGCCGGCCAGTCTGCGCTCGCGCGTGGCCTCCAATACCCTGAGCCGTCGCAGCGCATGCCGCTCGGTCAGCAGCCCCTGGCGCATCCGGTAGTGGTGATTGTCCGCCCGCACCCAGGGCGCGAGGGCGTCCAGTCCGGGATACAAGGTGCCGGGCTCGGTCAGCCGCCCGGCCAAGGCTACCCGGCGTAACGGGATCCTGTGTCCCTGCCGCGGGTCTTGCATGCCCAGCCACTGCCCCAACTGCCACGCGGGACGGGCCAGAACGGTCGCGACGATCGCGTTCCGTACGGCGGTTTTCAGCAGGATCGCGAGTTCCGTCGCCGGGTATCTCGGAGTGAGCCAGTGCTCGCGTAGCTCCCGCAGCGCCTGACGATCACTTGGCGAGGCCATTGCGACGATCCCGCCGGGGGATGCTCCCGCGGCCTTGGACAGGCTGAAGACGCCCGCGTCGCCGAAGGCGCCCACAGGACGGTCCGCCACCGAGGTCTGGATCGCGTGGGCGGCGTCTTCGATCAGGGGGATGCTGCGCTCGGCGCAGGTTCTGCCGAGGGTGATGACGTCGTCCGGGAGGCCGTACAGGTTGGTGGTCAGGATCCCGTCGAAGCGCAGGTCGTCGATGGCGCGTGCGTCGATGGCACCGGTGCGCGGATCGATCGGCGCGATGACCGGGCGTAACCCAGCCGCCAGCACCAGGAACAGGATCTCGTCGGCCGAGATCGGCGACATGAGCAGGCGCTGGCCCGGCGCCATCCGTTGGCGCAGTGCGATGAAGAGGCCGAACCTGTTCGACGGCACGTACAGACACTCCCGGCCCAGCCGGGAGGCGAACTCCGCTTCCAGCCGTTCGAACATGATTCACCTCGAGGAAGACGCGCGATCGTGCACGGTTGACGACAGCCTGGACCGCAGCCTGCCGTAGGTCTTGAGCATGCGGTCGGCGGGCACCCGCAACGACGGGCTGGCCAGTACGGTTCTCCGGGCGCCCCTTACGGGCGCACGGAGCAGCCAGTGCAGCCCGGCTCCCACCGTCGGACGTGCCAGTCGTCCTTCGGCCACCTGCCACTGGCCGTTCTTGAGCTTTTCCTTGTACTCCTTCTCGCCCCGGCCCATGTCGATGACGCGGATCCCGCGCTCGGCGGCTTCCCTGGCCATGGCGAGATGTTGGATGAGTCCCGGCGAGTAGACCGCGAAGGCGGTGTCGTAGGCGGGGAACCAGCCGGCCAGCACTGTGTCGCTGCGTAGCCCGAAATGCCCAGCTACTGGCCGGTCGTCGACCCACAGCATGTCGAGCACGCCGGCAAAGGTGGGGGTCCTCGTATGGAAGAGGTCTTCCACGAGTTGAACGATCCAGGGGTGTGCGAAGCGGTCGGTGCGTCCCGTTCTGCGGTATTGCTCGCTCTTCCACCCGATGAGCGTGCGCAAGGCGGCCAGGTCTCGGGTGCCGTAGTCGTGGTGCAGCACGCCGTGATCCCGAGCGATCTTGCGGGTCTTGTACTGAGTCGTCCGGTAGGTCTTGCCGGACTCGCGCTTGATGGTGTCGGCGTACGCCTCGTAGCCGTCACGCAGATCCATGATCGGAGAGGGGTGGCGGCTGGCGTGGTGGCCGGGGAACTGATCGGGGAGGAGATGGTCGAACTCCCATACGCTCAGCCCGCACGCTTGGAGCAGTTCGTTAACGTCGAGCTCCAGGTCGCGGGCGAGGATCATGCCCTGCGCGTCCGTGAGTCCGGCGCCGACGGGTTTCCCCACGCCAAATGGGTGCCTTTGGAAAGGGAAGAAGCCGACGATGTCGCCGGCGTCCTCGATGACGGCCACCCGCACGTCGCTCCGCAAGCGACCTACGATGATCGTGAACTCCGGGCAAAGGAACGGGCTGATGAGATCGGTGCTCTCACGCAGCAACCTCCGCCAGGTGTCCAGCTCGGCTGAGCCTAGCTCCTTGGGCTGTACGACCGTGATCTTCATGGGCCCCACAGTGTTCGCTGATTCTTACTATGAATCATAGTGGGAAGTATCGGTTGATCGCGAAGTGATCCAGCCAACCTGCGTTATTGAGGAAGGTGTGATACGACGGCTCATCGTCGTATGCGTGTCGGCCGCAAGAGCTCGTGCCGTCGTCCAGGCCGGCCTTGTGTCAGGTGTGGGACCCGTGCAACCGGTTCTCGCGATCGGCTCGCCGGCCGTCCTCGTCATCGCGCTGCGGTGACGGCCTGCCGCGCTGCGATCGTGTCCGATGCCACGTCCCGGACGCACGACCTCGATGGCACGCCACGTTGACGGCGGACAACGTCTCGCCGCCGCCGGTCACTTGACGGCCAGAGTGGTCTCCATGCCCTGGGCCCGGTGATTGCCCACGGGGCACCACACTTCATAGCTTCCAGGTTGAAGCGTAACCGTGAACCGGGTCTTCTCTCGGCCGTTGATCGTTTCGAAGTGTTGCCCACCGCTGATGCCGGGGCCTCGGATAGCCATGGCGTCCGGCGCGTTCCCCGCATTGTCCAACATGAGCGTGTAGATGCCTGGGGCGAGCTCTCGCTCATGCATGACGAAGGAGAACTCTTGCATCGTCACGTCAACCATGGTGCCCGCCTGGGTGGACGATGACGTGCCCGAGCCGGCGAGGAACGCCCACGATGAAGTAACCCAGCAACGGCAAGCGGTCGAGATGGCGACGGCGGGGGAGCGACTGCCGGTGCGGGGGCTTGCGCGGACCGAGGCTGCCTTGGCCGTCCCCATGAGGGCGGCTTCCATTGGGTTCCGCCGCAGGGCGGGCACCTACTTCTTTGCCGCGTATTCTAACTAGTTTGAATAGTATAGTAATGATTCAGTCGGCCTCCAGCGCAGCGCATATCCGAGCGACTTCCTCCGGTGTGTTGTAGTAGTGGACAGATGCGCGGACCAGGTCCCCCAGGCCACGGGCGGTCATGTCGAGCAGTGTTGAAGGGGGGCGTGAGACGTTGACGTTGATCGAGAGGGCGGACAGCCTCGCCTTGATCGCGTCGGCGGGCACGCCGTCGAGGGTGAAGGTGACGATGCCGCATCGCTCCGCACCCTGGTCGTGGACGCGGCAGCCGGGGATCTCGGCCAACCGTTCGCGTAGCAGGGCGGCCAGGGCGTAGACACGGTCGCGGATGTCCGGCAGCCCCCAGCCGAGACCCTCGTCGATGGCCGCGCCGAGGCCGAGCCGGGCGGCCACGCCGTACTCCCAGTTCTCGAACCGGCGCGCGCCCGGCTGGAGCTCGTAGCGCCCAGGGGCCGCCCAGCGGGCGCCGTGGAGGTCGAGGAACGGCGGATCGAGGCTGTCGAGCACGCCGGGCCGTACGTACAGCAGCCCTGTGCCGCGCGGGGCGCGCAGATACTTGCGGCCGGTGGTGGACAGGAGGTCGCAGCCCAGCTCGGTGACGTCCATCGGGAGCTGGCCCACGGACTGACACGCGTCCAGCAGGAACAGGGCGCCCGCCTCCTTCGCCGCCTTGCCCACCTCGGCGGCCGGGTTGACCAGGCCGCCGTTGGTGGGGACATGAGTGAGCGAGACCAGGCGGACACGGTCGTCGAGCATGTCGCGTAGCGCGTCCACGGAAATCTGGCCGAGCCCGTCGTCGGGCACCACGTCCACCCGCACGCCGCGGCGCTCGGCGGTCTGCAGGTAGGCGATGAAGTTGCTGGCGTACTCGACGCTGCTGGTGAGGATGCGGTCGCCCGGCTGGAAGGGGATGGCGTAGAAGGCCAGGTCCCAGGCGCGAGTGGCGCTGTCGACCAGGGCGATCTCGTCTGGGGAGCAGTTCAGCAGGCGGGCGGCCGAGCCGTACACGGCCTGCAGCCGGTCGGCCGCGCGGGCTGCGGCCTCGTATCCGCCTATCTCCGCCTCTAGCTGAAGATGGCCGATGACCGTGTCCAGTACTCCGCGGGACGGCAGCGCCGCGCCCGCGCTGTTGAAATGGGTGACGTGTCGGACGCCAGGGGTGAGGGCGCGAGCCCGCTCGACGTCGATCACGAGGCCACCAGCCTGAGGAAGGAGCGGACCCTCGGATGGTCCGGCGCGGTGAAGAAGCTGGACGGTGGCCCCTGTTCGATCACTTTCCCGCCGTCCATGAACACGACCCGGTCCGCCACGTCCCTGGCGAACGCGATCTCGTGCGTGACCACCACCATCGTCATCCCTTCCCGCGCGAGTTCGCGCATCACCTGGAGCACTTCCGCGTGCAACTCGGGGTCGAGCGCGGACGTGGGCTCATCGAAGAAGATCACCTCGGGCTCCATGGCCAGCGCCCTGGCGATGGCGACCCGCTGCTTCTGCCCGCCCGACAGCTTGGCCGGATGGCAGTCGCACTTGTCCGCCAGGCCGACCCTATCCAGCAGTCGTCGCCCCAGCTCGGCCGCCTGCTCGCGCGGCAGGCGTCGTACGGACACGGGGCCTTCCATGACGTTCTGCAGCGCCGTCAGGTGCGGAAACAGGTTGAACTGCTGGAAGACCATTGCGGTACGGCGGCGCAGCTCACGTACTCGCCTGGCCGGATGCCGCCTGCCGCATTCCAGCTCGGCGTCGCACACGCTGAGGGTGCCCTGCTCCGGCTCTTCCAGCAGGTTCATGCAGCGGATCAGCGTCGTCTTGCCCGAGCCGGAAGGCCCCATGACCACGACCACCTCCCCGCGCTCCACCTCCAGGTCGACGCCCTTGAGGACCTCCAGCTCTCCGAAGCGCTTGCACAGCCCGCGGACTCTGATCATGCGTAGGCCCTCCCCATCCGCTTCTCCAGCGCCTGCTGCCCGAGCTGCAGCAGGGTGTTGACCAGCCAGTAGAGGAGCCCGACCAGCAGCAGCGCCTCCATGTACCGGAACGTCGAGGTGCCAATGCCCTCGGCCACCCGGGTCAGTTCCACCACGGTCACCGCGGAGGCGAGCGAGGTGTCCTTCATCAGCGCCACGAACCTGCCGCCCACCGCGGGGGTGGCGATCCTGATCGCCTGCGGGAGGACGATCCTTCTCAGGGTCCTCCAGTACGGCATCGCCATCGAGGCCGCCGCCTCCCACTGCCCGCGGTCCACGCCCAGCACCCCGGCGCGGAAGTTCTCGCTCAGGTAGGCGGCGGAGAACAGGGTGAACGCGATGATCGCGGACGGGATGGGCGGGATCTCCAGCCCCAGCTGCGGCAGCCCGAAGTAGACGATCATGATCTGGATGAGCAGCGGCGTCCCCCTGAACACCGACACGTAGGCTGCTGCCAGTGCGCGCAGCACCCTGCTGCCCGAGATGCGCGCCAGCATGACCAGCGCGCCCAGGACGCTGCCGAGCACGAACGAGACCACGCCCAACACGACCGTGACGCCCAGTCCGGTCAGCAGGTCGGGGAGGAAACCAACGAGCAGGTCCATCACAGCCCCTTCAGTTCCTCTGACATGTCCAGGCCGCCGAGCCACTTCTTGGAGATGGCCGACAGCGTGCCGTCAGTGATCATGTCGCCCAGCGCCGTGTCCACGGCCTGCTTGAACGCGGTAGAGCCTTTGGCGAAGGAGATGCCGTTGACCTCTGACTCCAGCAGCGGGCCCGTGGGCTTGACCACCAGGCCGTTCTTCTCAGCGAGGAACGCGCCCTGGAAGCGGGAGACCAGCGCCGCGTCGGCGCGGCCCGTACCGACCTCTGTCAGGCCAAGCGTGGCATTGTCGTAGGTCTTGATCTCGGCGTCGGGGATCGACTTCTTGGCGAAGGCGGCCTGGGTGGTTCCCGCGGTGACCGCGATGGTCTTGCCCTTGAGGTCGGCCACGCCGCCGATGGCCGAGTCGTTGGCCACGAAGATCGAGATCCCGTTGACCTCGTACGGCCGGGAGAAGTCGACCTGCTTCTTGCGCTCCTCGGTGATGGTCTGGCCGGAGATGACGGCGTCGAAGCGACCTGCTTGAACGCCCGCGATGAAACTCTGGAAGTTGGAGGGGACGAACTCGACCCGGCTGATGCCGAGCCGTCTGGCCAGCTCATGGGCCACGTCCACGTCGTATCCCGCGGGTTTGCCGTTCTCGAGGAAGTTCCAGGGCGGGTTGGCCTGGGTCTGCGCGACCCGGATCACACCCGCGGACTTGACGCGCTGCAGGAGGTCGGCGTCTTCCTGGTCGGACCCGCAGCCGGCGGCGAGGGAGAGGGCCAGGGTAAGAGCGATGAGGAGAGGTGTTCGACGTGACGGTGTCGCCATGGCAGCGCCTTTCGTCCGCGGTCGGCACCGGCCCCCGAAGCGGCCGGTTTGTACCGTCCAGCGGCTCTCATGCCACTCTCATACCACGGGGGGGTACCTGTCTTTCTGGGCCTACCGTCCCTCTTGTCCTCTGGTTAGTCAAGTACCCGGAGGGGGTAACTTTTGGACTGTCCCGAAATGAAAAGAATGTCGATCTACGAGTCCCCATAGTTAGATCGCCGGGCTGCAGGTGGATGCCTCCCTGAGTGTCAGAGCGCCGGTTCCACGGCGGGCGCTCGGTGCGCCATGCTCATTCCTGCTATTTCTGATAGTGGTGCTGATCTGACCCTAGGTGGCTGGACATGTCGTCGAACTCCGTGACGCAGTCGCGCAGAGACCGCATCGCGCTCATGTGCCAGAAGGCGCAACAGCCGGAGCGTCGCCGTCGGCTGATTGCCATCGGACTCTCCACCGCGTTCGCGGCAGGAGCGGTGGGAGCACTGTCATGGGGCATCGTGGCGAGTAGGGGCGCTGATGCCGCCGCCGCCAAGCTCGCCATGGAGGGGGCGCTGCCGCCGTGGCCCTTGACCGTGCAGCGGGACTGAGCATCGCAGGTGAAGAGGGTGCGACCAAGCACTTTCACTCCCACCTGACTGCACACCTACGATGAGGAAACGTCCAAGGTTGAGCTGATGGACAAAGCGCAGATCGCCCTCGTGTACGGGCCGGCCGACTGCAAGTTCACCCCGACGGCGACCTATAACTGGTCGAAGTCCGGTGTCTGACGAGCAGCAGACGTGACAGGCGTGAGACCTGTGTCCGCCGTCGCTGCCCTAGCCTCTGCTTTCCGCCTGCTATTCGTCCCTGGCAGAGACCACGGCGACACGGCCTGAAGCGCTGGTTCATCCAGCTTGATGGCTGGATTCATATGAAGTACGGCCGGTGGAGGGCTGTTGGCCCATTAAGTGCTCCCTCGGCGGTGGCGTGCGGGGCGCTTATGCGCCGGCTCCTGGCGCGTGTTTTTCTCGTGAGGGGGCTGAGACGCGAAGAAGCTGTCGTCTGTGTCGGTTAACCGGGTGAAGTAATCGTCGTCCGCGTCGTTGGGCGGATGAAAAAAGCCGTCGGCGGCGTCGCTGCGCGGGGTGACGAGTTGCTCTCGCATGTCGCCGTGGGCAGGCGGCTTCTGATGGCGGATCTGGCGCGAGGCCGACAGGGCCGCGAGGGCGGTGGTGATGGGGACGGCCGAGATGAGGCCGAGCGTGCCGGCGACGCTGCGGACGATCTCCTGCGCGATGACCGGCGTCGTCAGCACGTCGCCCAGGGGCTGGGACCCGATGCTGAAAAGCAGCAGCAACGGCAGCGATGCCCCCGCGTACGCCAGGATGATCGTGTTGATGACCGATGCGATGTGCGCCCGGCCGATCCGGCTGGCCGCCGTGTAAAGGCGGGCGAACCCATACGAGGGGTTGGCCTGCGACAGCTCGGCCACCGTCACCGCCTGCGTGACCGTCACGTCGTCGAGCACCCCGAGGGCGCCGATGATGATCCCGGCCAGCAGCAGCCCCTGTGTGTCGATCGGCAGACTCATGCCCACGACCACGGAGGCGTCGTCGGTGACGCCGTTGAGCTGGGCGAGCCCCAGCGCCCCGTACGACAGCACGGCGGTCAGCGCCAGGCTCGCGAGCGTGCCGAGCACGGCCATCGACGTGGATGGAGAGAAGCCGTGTGTGAGGTAGAGGACGATCAGCATGATCGCGGCCGCCCCGACGAGGGCGACCAGCATGGGCGGCTTGCCCTCGAGGATGCCGGGGATGACGAACGTCAGCAGCAGCCCGAACGTGATCGCCAGCCCCACGAGCGCGGTGACGCCGCGCCGGCGGCCGAAGGCGATCACCGCCAGCGCGAACGCCCCTGCAAACACCCACAGCGGCATGGTCCGATCATGGTCGGAGATCTGATACGCGCCGTCCGCATCCCGGATCAGGATCACGTCCTCGCCTGGCGCGAAGCGTTGCGACCCGGGGGCGCTTGGCAGGCGCAGCGCGACGTCCTTGCCCACGTCCGGGCCATCGCCGACCTTGACGGTGGCGTTCCCACAGGTCGCCGGGTCGGGCTTGGGCGCGCCCTCACCGGCGGCGGGGCAGGGTTTGAGTGTGACGCTGGTGACCGTTCCGGTGAGCCGCTGGACCCCGGCCTGCGACGGGGCGGCGTCCGGCCCGGCCGGCCAGAGCCACAGCAGGCCGGCCAGTGTGACGATCGCCAGCGGCACCAGCACGGCCAGGGTGGCGACGAGCGTGCGCTGCGAGCTGGGGACGGTGGTGCCGTGCGCGTGATTGGCGCCCATCGACGTGAAGGTCCTCCTCGACCGACGGCAAAGGACAGTAGTGCAGGCCGTGAGAGAACATGCCTCCGGCTATCTGAGATGGCACCGCATCTCAGCCTGTTGGGCGCTCAGGGACGCCAACCAGTCTGGTCTTTCGTGCATGCTCCATCAGACAGCGGCACCCAGCAGACGACCTGGCCACGACAGTCGCCGATGCCCTCGACCGCAGATACTACGGGATCTCGTACTTTACACATCGGATGCCATGAACGGTGAACCCGGCTCGATGCGGTGGCGTACCTCATGGCAGCGGAGGTCTTCCCAGGAAAAAGCACGCATTCAAGGACGCCTGAAGTCGTTCCTGAAACTTTCTACACAAGGATGCACCGTCGCCGCCGAGCCCATGGCTACATCATGCAGTCCGACTCAGGATAAGCTACTATGGTTAATAGTTCATTGAGTTGACTGGCAAGCGGACTGAACTTCTGGGACGCATCGCTCATCATGTTCAACCGCTGCCATGCCGGCCTGCTGCGCGGAGGGGCGCGCTCCATCCCGCGTCCGGGCTGGCAGTAGCATGTGTGTATTGAGGCAGATGGTGGCCTGTATGGACGCGAACGGCGACTGCCCACATTCCATAAACAACGCAGGACCACGCGTACTGGTCGCTCTGGACGGCTCGCTGGCGAGCCTGGCCGCCCTGCGCTACGCGGTGGATGAGGCCCGGCGACGCGAGGCATGCCTGCATGCGATCCGCGTGCTCCCCGGCGCCGGCGCTTTGCCCGGCCTCGACGACGGAGACGAGTTCTTCTCTCTCCTGCGGAAGGGAGCATGGATCTCCTTCCGGGAAGCGCTGGGCTATGTTCCGACCGATGTCGAGGTGAGCGTGCTGGTCGCCCGCGGTGAACCCGGTCCCGCACTGGTCGATCTCGCCGACCGAGAGGACGACCTTCTCGTGCTGGGCAGGGGCGATGTGGGCTTGTTGGGCCGATGGCGTGGTACGGCCACGAGTTGTTACTGTGTCGCTCATGGCAGGTGTCCGGTACTCATCGTGCCGCTGCCAGCGCATCTGCGGTCTCTATACCGTTCCAGAGTCCGTCGGCGTGACCTGGACCGCTTGCTCCACGGCTGACCACCACCTGGGCCCTGGGAGGGAGATCGTCCCCGCACGACGGCATCGTAGACGGCCGCACCCCGGCCCACGACCATTCTGACCTGGCCCCATGTCGGAAACGGCCAGCACGGAAGCGCAGCAGGCCCTGGCGGATGAGGGTATAGAGCGCGAGGACGATGACGAACAGCGCCCCGCGAACGGGCTCGATCACCGCGAGCACTGCCACGACGCCCAAGTCGGTCATCAATGCCAGAGCCGACTCCAGCAATTGGGTCGGCACGCGGCGCATGCGCACGCTTCGGTCGGAGCACCAGACGCGCCAGCGTGAGCGAGCGGCCCGACCGGCGCAGCAGCTGGTGAAGTAGCAGCCCAGTCTGCCGATGCCCATGCCGAACAGCAGGGCCGGCGCCGTGGAGTCGAAGAAGCCGCCGATGTCGGCACCACGCCATGCCCGGCACGGCAGCCGCGGCGAGGATCACCCCGGCCACGAGCTCTGCACGGTCCAGCCCTCGGCGATCCGCTGGACGATCCACCCCCGGCGTTTACCTTCCTTCCTGCGCAGCACCAGGTACCACAGCTTGCCGCCGACCTCGCCGGCCAGATCGAGGCGAGCGACACTGTCAGCGGCCCGCCCACGTTCACTCCGAGCCGGGCGACCAGCAGGGACTGGACCGCCAGCACGACGATCATGCTCAGCAGGGCGAACACCATCCAGGCTCCCGGGAAGGCTCGGAGCGCGGGAAAAGGGGATCAGGTGAGCGCGGACCGGCTCAGCGCGCGTTTCTGCATGCGCATGACCCCCGCCCGGGAAACCGGTCGGAGGAGGAGAAGACGATCCACGCGCTCGCCTGCAGTGGTCCCGTCGCCGTCACCTCCGAGGTCGCGATGAATCCCCGGAGAATGGGACGTCACCGCGAAAGCGGTCGGGGGCAGGCGTCTGCCCATGTACGCGGCGGACTGGTCGTGGCTGCGCGGCCAGGTTGCCGTCCGGACAGCCGCAGCGTCACCGGTTCCGTCGCGGTCGGCTCGAACCAATGGGTGACGACCGACACCGGTGGCAGGTACGGCTCGACGCCTGTGGGGTGGTGGCAGTTGGTGGCGGCGACTTTCCCGACCCGGGGGTGGGGTGGCGACGTCCATCCGAGGTGGCGGGGCGGAGGGGATGCGGGACAGAGGAGTCCTCGCCGCGGGTACGGAGCCTCTCGTCTGCCCGGCGAGCAGAGCGCCCCCGGTCGGCTTTCGCTGGGGAATGGCGCGGCTACGCGTGTGCGTCCTTCTTCTTTCCTGCAGCCCAAACTATATAGGATAGTAACGGTTGCCTAGGCGTGTCTGCTGGGGGCGTTCAGCGGTCTTGGGTCCATGAAGGCCCTTCACTGCACTCTGGCCTACGATCGTGGGTAGCATTGAAGAAACCGCATGTGAGGAGGGCGATCGCGTGGTGCGTGCCTTGGGCGACCTGGAATCCGCGATCATGGATCGCTTGTGGTCCTATCATCGGCCCGCGTCGGTTCGAGACGTACTGGAGGATCTCCGTCGCGACCGGCAGATCGCCTACACGACCGTCATGACGGTGATGGACAAGCTCTACAAGAAGGGCCTGCTGAAGCGGCAGCCGCAGGGCAAGGCCTACCTCTACGAACCTGTGATCAGCGAGGAAGCCTACGCGGCCCAGCAGATGCGCGAGACGCTGGCCCGGAGCGGCAACCAGGCCGCCACATTGGTGCACTTCCTGGAGCGGCTGACTCCGGAAGAGTCGACGGCGCTGGCGGCGGCGCTGCAGGTGTTCCCGCCGCGGGGCCTTCACTCATGATCGCCGCAGTCCTCGCGGTGTACGCGGTTCTCGCGACGACGCTGCTGCCCCGGGCACTGATCCGGGCGCGGTGGTCCGACCGTGCCCCCCGGTTGGGGATCTCCCTGTGGCTGGCCGCGTGCGCATCCGCCATCGCCTCGGCGATCCTGGCGGCCGTGGCCACCGCCGTGCCCGCCGATACGATCGGGCACGGGATGGCCAGCGTCATCGAGGCCTGCTTCGCCATGCTCGACAACGGGTTCGACCCGGCAGCGATGCCCATCGGCAGCTGGCTCGCCCTCCTCGTCGGAGCCCTGATCGTGGTCTGGGCCGCCTCCGGCGTCGGAACGGTGCTAGTCACCGCGCGTCGGGAACGCAGGCGGCACGCCGAGATGCTGCGTCTCCTCGGCCGCCGCTACAGCGAGCTGGACGCGATCGTGCTGGACTACGACGAACCGCTGGTCTACTGCCTGCCCGGCCGCCAGGCCGAGATGGTGATCACTACCGCGGCGTTGCGGTCGCTGACCCCCGAACATGTCGCCGCGGTCCTCGCCCACGAACAGGCTCACCTTCGTGGAAGGCACCACCTGCTACTGGCTGTGGCCGAGGGTCTGAGCCGCGCTTTTCCTGGCCTGCCGCTGTTCGCCAAGGCCAAGAAGGAGATCGTCCGCCTGGTCGAACTGCGCGCCGACGATGTGGCGGCCTGCCATCACCCGCGCATCCACATCGCCGCCGCCCTGGTGAGCCTGGCCACCGGCCGCGCGCCCGTCTTCACGCTCGGCGCCGGCGGAGAGACAGCACTGGCCCGGATTCGCCGCATGCTCCATCCGGCCGTCCCCTTGCGCCGCCGCGAGAAACTCGCCGGCGTGGCCGCCGTGGGCGTGCTGCTGGCCGGCCCTGCGGCGGTTGCCCTTCTTCCCGGGCTGAGTGCGCTCATCGCGCACCATTGCCACAATCTCTTCCTGCTCTGAACAACGGTCGGGCCCCCACCGCTACCAGGATGCGGCCGGCACTCAGCCCTTCGGGCGCGAGCGCGCACTAACCGGGGCCGCCGGTTTACCGGTGCTGGTAGATACGTTCGATGGCGCAACTTCGCGGTACAACTTCCGGAGCGTGCGCGGACGGTGAGACGTCAGAACGTTCCTCGTCGTGCACGGTCTCCGCGGTGGCGCTTCAACAGACGCTGGCCTTGTCGGTCGTGACCTCCTGCCCGGCTCTCGCCGCAGGCGGTTTCAGGTCCTATCCGCCACCCTTGGAGAAGTGCTGGTAGTCCTTGGCGCTGGACCAGTAGCCGCCCCATTCCCAGCCCACCTGGGCGAGCGCCTTGACCACCTTGTCGCCCGGATTGATCACACCTATACCCTTCAGCGGGCGGTTGGTGAAGTTCTTGGCATTTTGGTGCGCCGTGCCGCCAGTAGCCGTGACATAAGGGTTCTCGCGGGGATTGATGTCTAGCGCCTCCCCGTACGCGTGCTTGGACCACCTGCTGGACCCGGTCGCCCGGCGACAGTTGAAGGCCGAGGTGTTGTCGGCGTCGACCGAGGCGAAGTCGTCCGCCTTGTAGGCGTCTACCAGCTTCATCTGCTTGATGGGCCAGCGCCACCCGTACAGCTTCCTGAACACCGTCACGATGTCGTCGGTCACCGTCTCGCGCACGACCAGCTCGCCCGTGTGCGGCTTGCCGTCGAACCCCCAGTAGGACAACGTGATGAGCCGCAGGTCCCGATAGTGGACCGGGCAGCCGGGCCGCCACGAGTAGGGCAGCCGGTCACGGGAGACGTTCGAGACTTTGGCCTTGAACACGGGCGGTGCAGTCGGACTCGGCGCGGGCGTCGGTGAATCGGGCTTCTCGTTTGCGGGAACAGACGTCCTGGCACACGAGCTGGCGCCGCGTCCGGCTCCGCCGCGCCGCATGAAACAGACGCGAACACCACGAGCGCCATGGCTGCAGCACGCTTCATCCTTCCACCATATGCGATGTTTCGGCAGGTCAGATGGGATGTAAGCTCTCGGACTTGTCGCCGTACCGGATCGCCACGGCCGCCTTGCGGTAGCGGTGGGGCAGTGGTCAAGAGCCGCGATGTAGCCGTGGGCCTGGGATCGAGGAGAGATCCGCGACAGCTCGGCGTGAGCATAGGCAAGACTCGCGAAGTCACGCGATTACGGCGCAGGAGGAGATCGCCAGGACGACACCGGCCAGGGCGATGGTCCATCCGAGGGTGAGGTCCGCCCTTGACACTACCTAAGCGACTTAGTCGTTTTGGGCGTCGGGGAGCGCGCCGGAATCCGCCGTCAAGCGGAGGGAATTCGGTAGAGGTTGGAAGGGCGCGAACTGCCTCCCGACCTCTACCGAGCCACATCCTTGAGGGACCGACTGATGCTGTATCCGTCTCCTCCGTCAGACAGCGGAGCGGCCCAGCTTGCGCAACTGGTCAGGGGTCAGCGCGGAGACGTTCTGGTCGATGGGGGAGTCGGTGTACTGGTGGATCGCCCAGGACTTCCAGTCGGCAGGCGGGGCAAGCTGGCCCTTGGGCTTGCTGTAGTGGGCGACCCAGAGCGGGTATTCGGCCAGGCCCTTGCCGTAGGTGTTGGCGAAGTTCCAGCCGCTGTAGAGCATCGGGGTGACCCCGGTCTTGGCCTTCACGTGCGACAGCCATGCCTTGGCCCAGGAGTTGACCTCGGCGACGGACTGGCCGTCGGTGGTCTCCAGGTCCAGGACCAGCAGGTCGCCGGCCTTGGCGGGCTGGGAGTTCACCATGGACAGGAAGTGCTCCGCCTCGGCGATGGGGTCGTTGGAGGGGTGGCCGTAGTGGTAGGCCCCGCGCACGATGCCCTTCTTGGCCAGTTCGCTCCAGTGGCGGGTGAACGAGGCGTCGCGGAAGGTCACGCCCTCGGTGGCCTTGATGATGCCGAACTGGGCCGGGCTGGCGTTCCAGTCGTAGTCGGGCTGGTACCTGGAGACATCCACGCCGTAGGCGAGCGATCCGGTTTCCGGCTGAGCTTCGTGGACCGCGCTGTGCTGGGTGGTGGACGAAGCGACCGCCTGGCCGGCTACGCCTGTGATGGCGGTGGTTCCGGCCAGGATCGCACCGCCGATGGCGAGGCTGAAGCGCTTGCTGGGGAGATCGAGATGGTTCTTGAGAGTATGGGCGATCGTGGCAAGCCGAGGCTTGGGCATGAGGGCATTGACTCCTTGCTTCCATGCCGCCTACCGGGTTAGCTGACGGGTTCGGGCCTGGAAGTGCCCTACGGGCGCAGCCTGAGCTGGCGTCCGATTCACCCCGAAAAGAGGATGGGTCCCCGGTTCCGCGAGGCGCGGATTCGGCGGCCGGGCGCTGCCCTGAAGATCTCCAGGACTGCGCACGGTCCGGTCAACGAAGCGGCAACGATGCGACGAGAAGCTCGCCAAGACGTGTGTCGCGATTACGCAAAAGGTACATATATCCCAAAGAGGGTGCAAGCGGAGCAAATTCATTCTCGGCGTATCGGCCTCAGAGCAGGCCTGAAATGCCGTGCCAGCAGCGGGTTTGGGAGTGGGTAAAGTTTGCCTGGCCGCTTCCGCTCTCGGCTCCCGTTGCGTACGAGAAGGCGAATCGACCCCGCCTTTTCCGATTGCGCGGTGCGAGGATCAACCGATGGGGCTGGTGGCGCTCAGGACGCTGTTGTGGCTGAACCTGACGGGACCAGTAACCGTGACGTAGGTCCTTTAGGGATTGCTGCCGCGAGCCCTGCTGGCCACCATAGTCACTCGGCTCGGATGGCTTTCGCTTGGGAGACCTCGGTTGAGAGCGGAACGAATGGCGCGCCTTGGAAATCTCGGTTTGGCCTGCCGAGGGACGGCAACGCATCGCGCGGGTCCGGGGCTGTCTGTTAACGCCCATTGCAGCCTTCTTGAGCAGTACTTGCGCCGTCGACGCGCGCATCGCTCGTACTCAGTTTCTCTTCGACATCATTGTTGAGGCGATGCTGCTTACCGCCACGTCGCTCGCAAGTGGGGGCCGCGTAGCGCTGCTCCAGCTTGGCGAGCTTCCAGTAGGCGACGCTGCCGAGCCATGTCAGCAGAAGGTGCCGACGATGACGTAGCCGATGGCATTGAGGTCCACGGCGGCGAGAGTTGCCCAGGGCTGACGGTCGGCGACGTTGAGCTGTTCGGCAAGGACGTCGAGAAGCTCGACGGTGCCGACCGCGAATGCGACGAAGATTGACAGGCCGGTGGTCGAGAGGTTGTAGTAGATCTTCCGAAGCGGGTTACTAAACGCCGTGCAGGAGGCCAGCAACATCACCAACGTGGCGATCGCGCTCATGACCCGCCCGGCTGACCCGCATGAAACCTGCTTTGTGGTCAGTCCAGGTCCTCCCACCCCCAGGGGAGAGCAGGGATTCCGTCGGGTTCCCGTCCGAACGCAAAACGCTCCCGGTAATCGCCGATGCCCATGAACTCATCAAACCTTCCGGCGGCAGGAAGGCGTTCGGCCAGCACGGTGACCTGTTCGGTGGCACCGACTTGCCGCAGCGCTTCCAGCAGGTCGGCCACTTCCCAACTCGGCGGCCTCGCGCCGTAGGGGTGGTCGAGACGGACGTGGGCGGCTGGGTTGCGGGTCAGCAGGATAGCGACCTGCTCCTCCGTCCCCAACTCCCGCAGCGTGTCTAGTAGGCCGGCCACCGGGGCCGGCCAGTCTAAGGCGGCGTGGGAGGCGGCTCGTCCGGCCAGCACGGTGACCTGCTCGGTGGCACCCGCTTCCCACAGCGCGTCCAGTAGCGAGGTCACCGAGCCCGGGTGGTCGAGGGAGGCGTGAGCGGCTGTGTTGCGGGCCAGCAGCATGGCGACCTGGTCCGTAGCCCCCATTCTCCGCAGTTCCTTCAACACCCAGGCCACCAGGAATGGGTCGTCGTGGGAGGCGGCTCGTCCGGCCAGCACGGTGACCTGCTCGGTGGCACCCGCTTCCCACAGCGCTTCCAGTAGCCAGATCACCGAGCCGTAGGGGTGGTCCAGGGAGGCGTGAGCGGCTGGGTTGCGGGCCAGCAGCATAGCGACCTGGTCCGTAGCCCCCGCCCTCCGCAGCGCCTCCAACAGACTGGCCACCGAGCCTGAGTCGTTGAGAGAGGCGTGGGCGGCTGGGTTGCGGGCCAGGAGCATGGCGACCTGTTCCTCGGCCTCTATGTCAAGGAGCACGTTCAACAGGACGGTCACCGGTTTGGGGTCGTCGAGTGGAGCCCGGGTGGCTGGGCTCTGGGCCAGCAACATGGCAATCTGCTCCTCGGCCCACACCCCCCACAGCGCGCTCAACAGCCGGGCCACCGAGTGTGTGTCGTGGAGGGGGCCATGTGCGACAGCTCGTCCGGCCAGCAGGGCGACCTGCTCCTCGGCCCCCACTCTCTGCAGCGATTCCAACAGGTAGGCCACCAGGTCTGGGTCGTCGAGGCAGGCGTGGGCGGCTGGGTTGCGGGCCAGCAGCATGGCGACCTGCTCTCTGGCACCCATGTTCCACAGCTTGTCCAGTAGTTCGGCCACTGGGTACGGCCATTCGATGGCGACGTGCGCGGCGGCTCGTCCGGCCAGCATGGCGACCTGCTCCTCGGCCCCTGCCTCTCGCAGCGTGTTCGGCAGCACAGCTACATCGAGCTGGTCATCGAGGACAGCGCGCGCGGCGGCTCGTCGAGCCAGCACCGCGGCCTGCTCCTCGGCCTCCATGTCTAGCAGCGCTTCCAACAGGTCGGCCACCGAGCCTGAGCCGTCGAGGGAGGCGTGGGTGGCGGCCCAATGGGCGGGACGGAGGTTAGCCGGACGCAGAAGGCTCAGGTGGCGGGCAAGGGCGTCCGCGGCTATGGGGTAGCCGCAGGCCGCGGCGTGTTTGAACAGCTGGGCGGCGTCGCGGAGCAGGCCGCGGGCTTGGGCAGCGTCGGCGAGGGTGGTCAGGTCGGCGGGGTGGGCGTGAGCGGCGGCTTTCCAAAAGTCGATGGGGGGGATCTGATCGGCGCGGTGGCTGCGGCCATGCTGGTCGAGGTAGTCGGCCAGCCGATACAGCGGTCCGGACGCCGTCTGCCTCCGCGACTGGGGATCGGTGCGGAGGTGGCGCTGGTTGCGGGGGGCGCCGGGCTTGACGGGGGTCAGGATGCCGGGGATGCCGTTGCAGGGGGTGGCTGTGTAGTCCAGGGCCTGTTGTAGCCAGTCATCGCTGGCCTGGAGCCATTGGGTGTCGGTGAGGTAGCCGGGCGCGGCGTCGGCCAGCAGCGTCAGTGGCAGGTGTGGGCCGGCGCCTAGGCGGCGGGCGTCCATGGCGGCGTGGATCACCGCCCTGGTGGTGGGCGGGGCTTGGGCGTAACGGGCTAGCAGGACCGGTACCCCGGCAAGGTATTGGGTGATCTGGCCGTCCTCGGCGTGCTTGACAGCCTCGTCCAGGCGGCCGTCCTGGTCGGCGTGATCGGCCAGCGCGTTGAGGTCGGCACGGGTGAACGCGTCGGGAACCTTGATGTCGTGCCCTTTCAGCAGCTCCCGAGCCTGTGCGTGTGGGTCGAACTGTCCGGCATCCGGGCCGGTGGTCAGCTTGTCCCATTCCTGGGGCCATAGGGTGGCCAGCACCAGCACCGGGCCTCGCCTCGGCTCGCGTAGCAGCTCGCGCAGCCCCGCGGCGACCTGCTCGCCCACCTTCTCCGGGACCAGGTAGAACTGGGCCTCGTTCAGCCACACCACCGTGTAGGGCGCAAGGTCGTGTACCTCGGCCAGGGCCGCGCCGGGACGGGTGGGGTCGATGGGATGCCACACCCGCCACGGCTCGGGGCGCTCGCGCAGCAGGTCGAGGGCTTCCCAGCAGGCGCGAGTCTTGCCGGTGGAGGATCCGCCCACCAGCACCGCGATCTCACTGGCGCCGGCCACGGCCCGCAGCACCACATCCTGCAGGCGCCGGTCGTGCTCGCGGGGCACGTAGGCGGGAAGCGGGGGCAGCTCGGCGTGCGAGATGTCGATGGCGCGATGCACCTCGAATTGGAACGGGTCGTGCACCTCGCTCAGCGGCCGTCCCGGCTGGGTCCGCTCCAGGATCGCCTCGACGTGAACTCGCTCCGCCACTGCAGCAGCTCGTCCAGACCGGCCCGCATCGGCCAAGGCCGCAGGAGCTGGGCGGGTCCGGTCGGCGGCCATTAGCCGACCCCACTCACGCGCCAACAAAGCAGGCTCGTCCGCCCACTTGGCCAAGGCCGCGCCGACCTGAACCAGCCGATCCAGATCACGGGGCTCCGCGGCACCGGTCGCCCACCCGTTCACTGTCGAATACGGCACACCCGAGACCTTCGCGAGCTCCTTCTGCGTCACCCGACCCGGGCTGTGGACGCGGGCCTGGTCCCACAGCCGGGCCAGCTCCGCCAGAACCTGGGAGGTCGACCCCTCCGGCCGGAATACCGCCACGCCGCCCCCGCCTCCTCACCTGCCAGGAACCGTCATCCGGATCCGGGACGGACCGGTCCGGATCCCCGCTCACCGGCAGCGTAGCCCCGCAGATCCGGACTCATCCGGCATACCTTCAACCTCGTCGCCATCCCCGATGTCATGCCGCCATGACCAACACCAACACTCCGGCGCCCCACAGTGTCCCGCCCTCGCCGGGACGCCGCTTGGCCGGCGTCTGCCGGTTCCGCCGCACCATCGGTATCGCCTTCGCCCGTGGCGCCGCCCATGCCACCGGCGCCGGCCTAGTCGGCCTGCTGTTCTGGTGGATCACTCACCGCTAGGCCGCGCATCATCACCGAGTGGTCTGCGCGCCTACTGCGGTGTGCAGACCACTTCGCGCATTCGTGCACTTGACTTCGGAATCTGACATCGCTCGCGAGCTCCGGTGTGCAGTCTCCCTAAAGAATCTTTCTCTCGTGCTGAATACCCCTATGGGGTATTGCGTCTTAGAGCGGCTTCAGGGCGTGCAGGACTGTGGATCGCAGTCCGGCACGCCGACCTTCCACGTCAACGGGAGCCTGCGATGAGGAAGATGCCACTAGCGATCTGGGCGATGGTGCTCGGCGCCTTCGCGATGGGCGCCGACGAGTTCATCGTCGCTGGAGTCGTGCGAGAGATAGCCGACGCCCTGGGTTTCGAAGACGCACCGGCGGCTACCCACCCGAAGTCTGCCCGATCACACACGAGACACTCGGTTATCTCATTAGGGACCTCAGGAGCCGAGCATGGCTGGCGAATGCCGGTTGGCGCCTTGGTGCTCTCGATCGCCACGATTTTCTCCCTCTCCGTCCTCTGGCATCCCGAGGAAAGCCCGATCTACTACATGCAATAGCGGACCATGAGAACCGACGACCGCGGGCGGAGACATGGACGACCAGCTTGTCGCCTATGCTGCGAGTGCGATGGCGAGCCCTGTCTGGTGAAGGCGTCGCGGCAGTGGGCGGGGCGGAACCAGTACGTGATGCCGTCGCGTTCGACCAAATCGCCGCCGGGGACACCGACCGTGGGGGGCCTACCGGAATTCCGGCGTGTCGCAAAGGGTACCCGTATCGGTTCGTGTCTCCGTCAGCACAACGCCTCTGTAAACACCAACAAGGAGATCTGACCATGACGACCGCGCCGACTGAACTGGTCGGCGTCCGCTACTCCATCGACGATGTGCGGGCAGCTGTCGACTTCTGCACCACCCACCTCGGCTTCACCGTCGCCTTGGCCGCCGCTGCCTTCGCCGACGTCAGGCGCGGCCTGCTGCGACTGTTGCTGTCCGGGCCGACCACCTCCGGCGCCGGCGCCACACCCGATGACGCCGCCACCACCGGCCGCAACCGGATCCACCTCATCGTCGACGACCTTGATGCCAAGATCGACCGGCTCAGCACCGCTGGACTGTCCTTCCGAAGCGACCGGGTGTCCGGCCCCGGCGGGCACCGGGTCCTGCTCACAGACGCCGCCGGCAACCTGATCGAACTGTTCCACCCCGCCTCCTGCCCCGCGTACCGCCGACAGCACATCGCATGCTGATGCGCCGCCGTGTGCCACGGCTCCGTGATCGGAGGCTGATCGGCGCCGTGGTGCTCCTCGCGGCGTTCGTGGCGATCGCGCTGCTCGTCCCGAATCCGAACGTCGAACAGATTCGCGACTGGGCACGGGCGGCCGGTCCGTGGTTGCCACTCATGTTCTTCCTTGCCTATGCGCTGGGGACCATCGCCCTCCCGCGGACCCCGTTCACCCTCAGCGCCGGACTCCTGTTCGGGCCGGTCACCGGTATCGCCATCGCGATCTCTGCCACCACAGTAAGCGCGGCGTTGGCCTTTCTGCTTGTGCGTGCGATCGGTCGCGACGCGATAGCCGCGCGGTTGACCCACCCGGCGGTCGCGGCGGTCAACCGCCGCCTCGCCCGTCGTGGCTGGCTCGCCGTCGGGTCGCTCCGGCTGATCGGGCCGGTTCCGTTCCCGGTGGTCAACTTCTGCGCCGGCGTATCGTCGATCCGGTTCGTGCCCTACTTGATCGCCACGGCCGTCGGTGTGCTTCCCGGCACGATCGCCGTGGTCGTTCTCGGCGACGCACTCACCGGACGTATCGATCCGGCGCTGGTCGTTGTCTCCGTTATAGGTGTTGTGATCGGATTGGCTGGCCTGCTGGTCGACGCTCGTCTCGGCATCGAGGAGCCGGACGCCAAGGAGGGGTCGGATCCGGTCGAGTCAAGCTCCCATCTTTGACCTGCGTACCTGGTGTCTTACTACCTGCGGCGTGCGGCGACGAGCACGGCCGAGCGCTGCAGCCGCAGGTTCGCGCAACGGGCTGCCGACGATCGAGCGTCGCGAGCGCCGGATCTCGTGTGAGGCGACATGGGAATCAGGCTTCGGGCGATAGTCCGTTCGGCGGGCGCGGCCATGGTGCTCACCCTGCTGACAGCGTGCGCCACGAGCACATCCTCCAACGTGAGTCCCAGCTCGCCGGCCCCCACGACTACCGTGAGCGACACCACTCGGAAATCGCCGGCGGAGTATCGAGTCTTCGCGGCGGTGGAGGATGCCGCCGAGGTCGTTGTGCTGTCCACTCCGGAGTGGTCTGTGAAGCGGCGGATCCGCGTGTCGGCGGGGCCGCACAATCTCGTCTCCAGCGTGGACGGACGATATGTCGCGGTGACGAGCCCGCCCTCCGACGAAGTGGTCATCCTCCGAAGTGATGACGCTGGCCTGGTCGCACGAACTCGTGTCGGCGGCTCGCCGCACGACGCCGCCTTCACTCCTGACGGCGCACTACTGTGGACAACGGCCGAGCAGGGAAGACAACTCGTCGCTCTCTCGATGCCCGAGGGCAGAGTGGTCCGCCGGGTTCCGACCGGCGGTCGTCCACATGATCTGGATGTCTCCCCAGACGGACAGCAGCTCTGGCTCACGATCAACGGGTCGGCCCAGCTTCAGGTCAGATCGGCGCGCGACGGCCGATTGATCGCGCGGCCCGATGTCGGAGGTGCTCCGCACGACATCGCGTTCACACCTGACGGCCGGGAGGTCTGGCTTAGCAACTGGTTGTCCTCGCGCCTCACCGTGGTTACCGCGTCGACGCGGCGAGTGGCCGGAACAATGATGGCAGGCGAGGAGCCCCATCACTTCGCCATGGACCAGCGAGTGCTCTGGGTGTCCGACAACGGCTCAGGCACGCTGCACCGGGTGGATCCGCAGGGCAGAAAGTCCATCGGCACCGTTCGGGTCGGCTCGGCGCCTCACCATGTCGCGACACTCGACGGCATCACGGCGGTCGCTGTGCACGGTGCCGGCACCGTCGTGGTTTTCGATGGAGCGAAGCGCTCGGTCGCGGTAGGTCCTGGCCCGCACGGCATCACGCTCATACGCCTGCGTTGAGCGGCTGATCAAGTCGGCGATCAAGGAGAGCTGGAGACAGATCGGGGGCAGCCTGGTCCCCTTTGCCCTGGGCGTCAAGTGTCTCGTCTCGGCCCATTCGCGCCCATAACGACGGAGAGGACACCTCCCCTGCTGTTGCCTCCGGACTCATCTCGGCCGCCGGAGTGACCCGTTGCCAACGGCGCCGACAACATCTCCGTCCACACCCCGGTGCTCCGTACCACGGCACCGGCCCCACGATCCTCACGATCGGCGTGTTCGCCATTGGAGTCGCCCTGTGGTGCCTGGCCGGCTCCTGGCTCGGCTCGCACAAGAAGATCATCGAGATCGTCAAACGCTACGGCCAAGGGCTCGTACCCGTCGGCGGCCAGTTGCCGGCTCGCCGAGATCTTCTGACGACAGGAGCCGAGCCGGAGATGGCTGCAGAGCGTGAGATGGGCAGTCAGATGGCTCCCCGGAAACTGGCCGCCGGCAGGACACAGATTGGCCGCCAACACCTTTCGGAGTTGGCAAGTAGGCACCGATCTTGCGGTTGGACAAGGCGTCATCATCTGAAGCCTGGAGCTGCGGAGTGGCCAAGGCGGTCACCAGGGGGGCATGTATAGTCAAACGCGCGATAAGTTGTACATATGTGTTCGACTTGGAGGGGGGTGGGCGAGATGGATGCAGGGGAAGAGCCGCCACTGAGGGTTTATGAGACCCATGTGGATACCGAGGGGGCTCGCTTGCACTACGCACGAGCCGGAAGTGGCCCGCCCGTCCTGCTGCTGCCCGGCAGCGGCGGGTGGAAGCTCACATTCCAGGCGATGCTCGGCGTCCTCGCGCAGCAGTACACCGTCTACGCACTGGACCCGCCGGGACAAGGCTCCACGGAGATCCTCGACCGCGTCTCCCCGTTCGGCATTGACGCGATCGCCCGGTGCATCCACGACTTTCTCGACTCGGTGAATGTACAACGGCCGATGATCGTCGGGCACTCCTGGGGCGGGGGTTTCGCACTACGGCTCGCTGAGCTGCACCCCGGTCGGGTGGCCCGCCTGGTGCTGATCGCGCCAGCCGGGTCGAATGCCAGGGACCCGTGGGAGTTCCGCCTGGCGCGGCTTCCGCTGGTCGGTGAGCTCGCCGTTCGTTGGGCGCTGGCGGGGTCGGCACGGCACCTGTTGCGCAAGTCCTTCGTCAACCGAGATCGCGTGCCGGAGGATCGGCTGGATGACTTCTTGCAGATGATGAGGTCGGCGCGTAACCGGGCGACCCTGCTCGCGGACATGCTGCGCGTGGAGCGCTCGGTGCGGTGGTCGGACACCGAACGAGATCTGGGCCTTGTCGACGTACCGGTCTTGCTGCTGTGGGGTAGCCAGGACCGCCTCTTCCCTGTCCGATTCATCGAAGGATTCACTGCGCGGTTGCCGAGCGTAGAAGCACACGTTGTGCCAGGTGGCGGGCACTCCTTGCACGATGACTGTCCGGACAAGGCCTTCGCGCTGCTGCTTCCGTTCCTGGCGGCGGATCGTGCGTAGTGATCTGGTACTGGGCACGGACACCACGATCGTGCTGTTGCTGGCTGGGCTGATCTTCCTGGCAGCCTTGGCGCTGGGCGTGTGGAAATACCAGCAGATGATGCGCTCTGAGGAGCACGTGGCGCATCCCTACGTGGACACCGCTCACCGGGCCGCATTGCTGTATTCGTTCGCGACGCTGCTGATCGCCGTGTTCGTGGAGCTGAGCGGCTGGTCGCCGATGGTGGATCTGGTCGCGGCCGGCGTCGTGGTCGTGTTCTTCGTGGCAGCGATCGCGACCTACGTCTACCACGGCTGGCGCCGAGATACCGACAATCAACTTCGCCAGCCGGTCCGCGGAACAACTCTCTTCATGGCCGGACTGATCCTGGGGGAGATCGGCGGCGTTACCGTCCTCCTGGCCGGATTTGTCAAGGCGCAACTGCTGTGAAGCACCCAGCCGAACGCGGCGCGGCCAAAACCAAAGATCTTCATGAGCCTTCGAGGCGGCCGAAGATTTGATGTGGTCGTGCGGGCGCTGAGGAGTGCGGCTGGCATGAAACGCAACCTGCCGCGCCCGCGTACGGGCGCGGCGACGTGATGCGTGAGTAGGGTCTCTCGGCCGGTGGCGGGCCGGCCCGGGTGGCCGTGGCACGAGCGGACGAACGCGGCGGTGCTTCTGTCCGCGGGCGCCGATGCGACGTACGCACCCAACGATCGCTCCCGGAAGTGGGCGTGGTCGGCTGGAGGTGCAAGTCAGGCGGTCACGGGCTCGGGCTCTGCGGTGCGCGCGGTCGGCGGCGCCAGGCGCCCGGTCCGGTGCAGGCCGTACAGAGCGGCGGCACAGGCCAGGCCTAGCGTGAACAACGCGATCCACGGGAGCGCGGAGACGCCTGCCGCGCGGGCTGCGTCCAGGGCCGCGCCAGTAAGCAGGTTGCCGAGGGTGATGCCGACACCACAGATGGTGTTGTAGAGCCCGTAGTGGGTGGCGACGAGTCGGTCACCGGAGAGCCGGACGATGGTGTCCATCTCGAACGGGTAGGCGATCATCGCGCCCACCGCGAGGAGCAACGCGGAGAGCGTCGACGGCGCCGCCGCCAGCAGCCACAGCCCCACCCCGCCGTCCGGCACCGCGACCACGGTGGGCACGAGCAGGGGCACGAACGCCACGCCCATGGTGAACAGCCCCCACGTGAGAGCCCTTCCTGGCTCCATCCGGGCCTTGCACCAGGCGGTCACCTTGGTCTGGAAGAAGATCGTGCTCAAGCCTGAGACAGCGAACAGCACCGCCACCGCCGCCGTGCCGAACTCCCCGTCTCCGCCGAGCCGTTGAACCTCCAGCGGCAGGGCGAGATAGACCTGGAACTGCATCACGTAGAAGCCGATCATGGCTACCGAGAACAGCAGGAACGGCCGGTTGGCCACGATGCCGCGCCACTGGGACAGCACCCGTTCCCGCTGGCCGGCTCCCTTGGTGGCCTGCGCGTCGCCCGCGCGCCGGGCCGGCAGGGCACGGATCTGCACGATGCTCAGCAGGGCGAAGATGCCAGCCGACACCAGGCAGGTGACGCGGAAGTCGACGTCGGTCAGCACCATGCCCACCAGCGGGCCGAGAAGGATACCCGCCTGGTAGAAGACGTTGAACAGCGCGAAAGCCTCGACCCGGCGCTCCCCGGCGTCCGCCGCCAGATAGGCCCTGACGGCTGGGTTGAACAGGGCTCCCGCCAGCCCGGTGGCGGCGGAGGCAGCCAGCAGGGCGGGGACGGAGTCGACGAGCCCGAGGGTGGCGAAGCCGACGATGCGGAGCATCAACCCGGCGGTGATCATCGGCTTGTAGCCGAGTCGGTCGGCCAGGGTGCCGCCGACCAGGAACATGCCTTGCTGGCTGAAGTTGCGTACACCGAGGATGAGCCCGACGATCCAGCCGGCCAGCGCGAGTGTTCCGGAGAGGTGGGCGGCCAGGTACGGCATCAGCATGTAGAAGCCGAGGTTGATGGTGAACTGGTTCACCATCAACAGCTGGACGCTACGCGGGTAGGAGCGCACCTGAGCGATGGTCTCCTTCACCCGGCCTCCTTCGCGTCGACCTCGGCGACCGCGTCAACGGCGCCGGCGCCGTCCGACGTGTCGGACATTGCACAGAGGCTGGCCTCATCGGATTCCTGCGCGTGGTCCGCCAGGGTGAGCGGGTCGACCACGGTGGTGCACCGGGTCCAGCGGGTGACCTCCTTCTCGTCCAGGCGGCCGATCACCTCAGGCTCGACGGGCGGAGGGGAGTCGAGCAGGCCGTGGGCGGCGCAGTAGTCGTCGTCGTAGACCGTGCCCAGGTAACGCTGAGGGCCGTCGGGGAAAATCGCTGCGATCTTCGTGTCCGCAGGCAGGGTGCGGGCCAGCCATCCGGCCACCAGGGCGACCGCACCCACGCTCCACCCACCGGTGGCGTAGTGGGACGCGGCGAGTTGTCGGCAGGTCCACACTGCCTCGGCCGGTGCGACCCAGTGGACCTCGCTGAAGTGGTCGTAGGCGACGTTGCGGGGGTAGATGCTCGATCCCAGGCCGCGCATCAGCCGGGTACGGGCGGGCTGTCCGAAGATGGTCGAGCCGATGGTATCGACGCCGACGAGCTTCATCTCCGGATAGAGGTGCTGCAGAACACGGGAAACGCCGGCGGAGTGCCCACCGGTGCCTACGCTGCACACCAGTACGTCGATGCGGTCCAGTTCGGAGGCCAGCTCCAGCGCCAGCGGGGTGTAGGCGGTGGTGTTGTCCGGGTTGTTGTACTGGTCGGGGCACCACGAGCCGGGGTGCTGCTTCATGAGCTGGGCCACCCGTTCGCGGCGGGCCTGCTGCCAGCCGCCGGTGGGGTGGGGTTCGGAGACGACGTTGACCTGGGCTCCGTACGCGGTCAGCAGCCGAGTCATGGACCGTTCGAGCCCTGGGTCGGTGACCAGGGTGACCGGGTGCCCGAAGACCATGCCGGCCAGGGCCAGGCCGAGGCCGAGGGTACCGCTGGTGGATTCGATGATCCTGCCGCCGGGGCGCAGGTCCCCGCGGGCACGGGCCTGCTCGACCATGTGCAGCCCGGGGCGGTCCTTGATCCCGCCGGGGTTGAAGCCCTCTAGTTTCGCCCAGAAACCGCGATCAGATGGGGCGAAGGGCTCGGAAATCCGGAGAACCGGGGTGTTGCCGACGAGCCCGGAAAGGGCGGATCGGGTGGCAGGTGTGATGTCAGTGGTGGTTTGCGGGTGCATCTTTTCGCTCAATTCAGTGGTGGAGTGACGGGGTACTCATCTCGCGTGCGGTCCCGCCTGGACGAGGCATGTACCTCTGCCCTGGTGGCAGCACGCGGCAGCCGCTGTCGAGGGGCTGCGAAAGCCCTGGTCTAGATCCGCCACCGACAGACGTCGGAGAGTCTGGTTCGGCCGTAACGCCGTATCCGGGATCTGGTGCCGTTGGGACGCGCGACTGGCTGCCGGACAGCCACGGTGGCAGTCACTCCCACCGCGACTGCGGCGAAGGCAGTCAGGGAGGCCGGGCCCGTGAACAACGGCCGGGCTTGCAGCAGCACATGGCTGGCCGCGTACGGCGCGCACCCAGAGCCGGGGTGCGGATGCGGGCCGTGGGGCGTCTCTGGCTCGACGGCCTCTGCCGCAAGCGCGAGGTGGCCGGCCGACACCGGCGTCCGGCCATGCGTATGACCGTTGCTGTCATGCGTGGCAGAACAGGCGAACGCCCACAGCAGCAGACCGCCCAAGACGACGGCCATCATCAGCCGGAGCAGCCACGAAGCACTGGCAGCGGGGCGGCCGATGTGAGGGTAAGGAAGGGAGTGGAACGGCATGGTTCCTCCAGCTGGCAGCCGCTGCTCACGGTTGTGGACAGAGCGGCTGACAGAGATCAGCAAAGTTCCAGGTAGACACCGGAGAAGACAGATCCCGCACGGCAGCGCGGCGCACGGGCGTCTGGAGTGACGGGAACTGGCCGCACTTGTCCGACCCAGCCGGTCGGAGCCGAGGACTGGCGATTCTCAGGAGGCGGCGACCAGTCGCGGGCGCCGGAATCTAGACCTGCTGAACTACCGAACCTCTTAAACCCGTCGATGAGGGAACCACCGACTCGGGCCGGGACGGGCCGGACTTCCCCACCGCGTAGGCGTGCGTGGCCGGCGCCCAATACAGCGCGGCCAGACAAGGCGCGGCCATATCAGGGCCTTGCGGCGGCTGGCCGGACACGCATTGCTGAGCCGGATGGGAAGAGCCGTCACCATCGTGGCGGTCCTCGGCCGCCATGCCCTGGAGCGACGGATACGCGACATCGTCACTGTGTGCGGCCCCGCTCGTGTGACCTTGGTGGGTCCCGGCGGATGCGTACGCCGGCGCGGTCACACCGGCCGTCAGATGCCCCTTGGCGCCCCCCGCGCTCAGTCCATGTGTGAACAGGATGCCGAGCAGCAGCGCGGCCAACCACAGCAAACCCAGCGGCCCCGCAGAAATGCGGGCCCGCAGCAAGCCGGAGCGTGACCAGGCCGTAACCATGCCGTGAATGCTAACTGCTGCTCGGCGCCGCGGGCGTAACTTCCCATATAGCACAGCTTCAACACGCTGCACACCTACTCCACACAAAGCGGCGGGCCCAATGCTCCGGATCCCCCATTTCTGAAGGGATGAGGCGGCAGGCCATCCGGACCAACACCCCCGAACGGGTCCACGGAGATGTCGCATGACGGCGCGATCGTGATTCTCATCACACTGCGAGGCCGTGGCGGTGTTCTACGCCACCAGGCTGAGGACCGCCGAGTCGCCGGGCAGGGAAGGGCCAACCTGACAGCTACCGCCTCCCGCGTCGGGCTGAGGTCATGCCGTTTTCCCTGCGGTGTAGGGGCCCCGGTTCGGGAGTCCGCTTGCCGTGCACGTACTTCTCGAGGAAATCGTCGACCCGCGGGTCCGGCGACTTCTTCACCTCCATCTAGGGGCCCCAGGCGGTCAGCGTCACCGCGAGGGCTGGGCGGAGCGGGGGCTCATGAGCGCGTACTCGATCAGGACCTGGCGGCAGCGAGGATTCGAACCGAGGGAGGAGTCGCTGTCGCATCCGCTGCCAGGATCGTCCCGCCCATTGTGGGGGCACGCTCGAATGGGGTTGTGAGACCCGCCTCGGCCGTTGGTCTGGCTCGGCGCGGTCGCCAAGACGGCGGAGGGCTCCGGAGGCTCGCCAAGCAGTACGAGCAGATCGAGAAGTCCACCACCGCGGCAACCTCTGGGAGCCGCTGCTGTACGGGCAGATCGGCCCGGAGGGGCGGTGATGTTCGACCTGGGCTGAGAAACCGGAGTTCACTGCGACGTCCAAGGTCGGGGGGTGCTGGACGCGCTACCGCAAACCCAGCAGCACCAAACTCGGGAGGCCAGACCTCCATGACCGTAAATCGGTCACGCTCCCTGACTTGAACCGGGGTCGAGGGCAAGGCGGCCATAATTCGGCTGTCACAGATCCCTGTGCTGCCTTGTCCTTATTGAAGAGAACCAACACAACCGGAGAAGGTGAGGTTTCCCATCATGAGCATGGAAGACACCAATACGACTCCGCCGTCGCCGACGGTGCAGATCCTCGCGTCGGTCCCGAACGCACCGATCCCCGACAATGCTGAGGCGACGACTGTCTTGATCACTCTGCCGCCTGGCAGCCCGGGTAACCCGCCGCACCGCCACCCCGGCCCCGGGTTCGGGTACGTGGTCAAGGGCGAGATGCTCTTCGAGCTGGAGGGCGAACCGGAGCGCGTCATCAAGGCCGGGGAGACGTTCTGGGAGCCGGGCGGCGACGTCATCCATTACCAGGGCGGCAACAACCTTTCGGACGGCGAAACCGTATACCTCGCCACGCTGCTCTGTGCGCCCGGACAGCCGGTGGTCATACCGGTGAGCGCGGAAGAGCTCGAGGCGCGCCGGGACCGCCGGGCACCTCGCCCGTGACGAGCGGGTGGGGAGGCAGCCGCGTGTCCGCCTCCCTACCCAGCCATTCCACTCCTCACCGAAACGATGGCCGCGGGGGACGTTAGAGGCGGCTCCCTGACCGAAGCCGAGTGTTGCAGTACAAAGCACGTACAGGCTCTGTGACGGACCCATGGCCCCACGTGAAGCGGAACGACCAGGGCCCCGTCGCCTTCCCCAACGGGCTGAACTCCGTGACCCCGCCCGGCGGCCGCTACTTGATGTTCGGCCTCAGCGACCGGCAGCCCGGCGAATGGGCGGGCAGGCTCGCAAAGCCTGCTGGCTGCGCAAGTAGTTAAGGCCCCGGCATCGCTGCCACCCAACGATCATAGGGCTTCCGATGCAGCGTGGACGCGGGCTGGCCAGAGTGCAACGACTCGCCGAACTGCGTCGTCCAGGCGTCATCGTCGGATACGTCTACGACTTCTCGTTCGACGACTATGCGCCCGGCCTCACCGAAGCGGCCCCGGTCCCGCAGGTGTCCCACTGGTGGGCACGTCACGTGCTCCCCATTGACCCGTTGCAGGCTTAGCGGGCGTGGCGGTCCTTACGAAACAACTCTCGTCCCCGGCCCTGCGCGATGTGTCCTGAACGGCGCGCAAAGTGCCCTAGTAAACCCCTTCTACGATCGGATGTAGGTAAAGAATTTTGCCGCAATCGCCTACGCCGTAGGGGATTCTGTTGCGTTCATTCGAACCCGGCTTGCATCTTTCTATGCCATTCGCTTACCTTCAATGACTTAGGGCGTACGCCTGGTAGCACTTCATGCCGTGTGACGCCTCCGTATTGCCGAGACCGTGTCTCACCAGCGCGAACATCATGTTCGTGAAGGTGACCGCGGCCGCCGAATTCGCGATCTCGCGGAGCCGGGGACCCATTTCCCTGGGGTGAATCGGCGCGCTCCATACCGGTGCGCTCCGTAGGGCACTTCCACGCCCGAACCCGTCAGCTAACCCGGTAGGCGGCATGGAAGCAAGGAGCAATCCCAAGTAATGCCCAAGAACGTCATCCCCCATGCCCTGAAGCCCGCAGGCCTTTCCCTGTTCGCCGCCGGGATCAGCGTGGCAGCCGGCGCGGCTTTTGCCGGCAGCCCGGCCTTTGCCGCCGACCACCACTCCACAGCGCAATCCTCGCGATCCAACGTCGTCTCCTCCCAGGCAATCCCGCAGAAGGGTGCCGCTCAGGTGAGCGCCGACGCCATATTGAAGATCGCCGAGTCGCAGATCGGCGTGACGGAGAACGCTGCCGGCGGCGGCACGCCGTTCCACAGCTGGTACATGTCCTCCCCGCGGGCGGCCGAGACCCTGTCCCGCGACGGCGGCAGCGTGCAGGCCTACGCCAACGCCCCGTGGTGCGCCATGTTCGTCTCCTGGGTGGGTGAGAAAGCCGGCGCCCGCCCGACGGTCGGCTGGGACGCTTACACCGTCACCTGGGCCAAGTGGTTCCAGGCCAACAACCGGTGGGACACCGTGGCCAAGCCCGGTTCCGTGGTCTTCTTCGACTGGAACGGCAAGAGCACTACTGGCATCGACCACATGGGCCTGGTGAAGAAGGACAACGGCGACGGCACGATCACCACGATCGAGGGCAACACCGGGAACGGCAAGGTCGAGCAGCGTATCCGGCCCAAGTCCCAGGTCGTCGGCTACGGCCACCCCGAATACAAGTCGGCCTGACCGCAAGAAGGCCAACAGACTCCTTGCCAGTTGCGATGGTCGGGGAAGCACGGGTGGTGCAGGGGGCGCGGTGCGGCTCCCTGCACCACCCGTTGCGTTTGAACCGTCAAGAGTCCCCTCCGGCGTGCAATTCCTCGGCTGTCGACCAGTCCACAGGTAGCGGCATCGGGGTAGGACTCTCCCCGCCTTTGCGGTTCCGGCTAGGTCGGCCGGCCCAGGAAAGACGAATCAACGGGCGCGTACGGGTGGCGTCGGCGACACCATTCACCTGCGCGCCACGTGCCCGGCTCAGGACGGCGGTTATGGTGCCCGCTCGGGTGCCGTCCTTGGAAGGCGTTCGAGAGAGGGTAGAAGCCACCCATGGCCTCCAACGAGCGCACCGAACGCCTACGTCGCTATTGGGACAAGCACGCCCGCTCCTATGACAAGGAGATGGGATTCTTCGACCGGCATGTCTTCGGCGACACCCGCGCCTGGATCTGCTCCCAGGCCGCTGGCGACGTGCTCGAGGTGGCCATCGGTACGGGGCTCAACCTTCCGCACTATCCCGAGGACGTTCGGTTGACTGCGATCGAATGGAGCCCGGCCATGCTCCAGCGCGCCCGGCAGCGGGCGGCCAAGCTCGGCCTGCAGGCCGACCTGCGTGAAGGCGACGCGCAGGCGCTCGACTTCGCCGACGACACCTTCGACACCGTCGTCTGCACCTTCTCCCTGTGCTCCATCCAGGATCATCGCCGAGCGGTCATCGAGATGGTGCGCGTGCTACGGCCCGGCGGGCTTCTGCTGCTCGCCGATCACGTTGCCGCCTCGGCCTGGCCCGCCCGCGCCGTGCAACGCCTGCTCGAACTCGTCACGGTCCCCTTGGGCGAGGAACACTTCCTGCGGCGCCCGATCGACGCGGTACGAGAGCAAGGCCTCAGCATCGAACGCCATGACCGATTCAAGATCGGCATTGTTGAGCGGCTCGCGGCCCGCAAACCGCCGGGGCGCGATAGTCACCCGTCGACCGGTTAGCTTGGATGCTCGACCGTGCGCATTCGAGAGACGCCGAAACAAAGCCGCAGGAGCCGCGCCCACCGCATCACGTGGACCGACTGGCTCGCGAATGCATCCCCCTGGCTATTCCTCGCCCCGTGTGGCGGAGGCGACGAATAGCGGCAGCGCGAGGAACATCCGGCCCTGCTCGGCACGTCGGGTCTGCTCGCCCGTCCAGGTCTCATATTGCTCGCGTGTGATGACTCCGGCTGCGTGAGCGGCCTGGGCGATGCCGGTCAGCATGCCGAGCATCATCCCGTCGGTAAAGACTCCGACGTGTACTTCGACCTCCACCTCATGAAAGCCGGCGTCCAGCAGCAAATTACGGTAGCCGCGGGCAGCGCGTGGATTGGAGGTCAGGTCGGCACGGGAATGCACGATCGTCCGTGTCAGCACAGGATGATCGGAATCGATGATGAAGGCGTCCCAGTCCTGCCCGATGAGGACGATCCGGCCGCCAGGGGCCAGCACACGTTTGGCCTCCGTCAGCGCCCGGGCAGCCTCGGCGATCTCGTGGTAGACCTTGTCCGCTCGGTAGCCGGCGATCTCGCTGTCATGGAAGGGAAGCTCGCAAGCGTTCCCGACGTGGAAATCCGCGCCGGGCCAGCGCGCACGGGCAACCCCGATCATCTCCGCGCTGGTGTCCACGCCGACGGCCTTGATCCCCTTGTCGCGCAACTCGGCCACCGCCCGGCCTGCGCCGCAGCCCACGTCGACGGCGACATCTCCCGGCTGGAGCCTGAGCAGGTCGTACGAGCGAGCGCGCAGCATCGCGGCGGCTGGGATGGCGTCGGCGGTGTCGAGCAGCCTGATGAGTTCTGTGTGGTTCGACATACACGTCACCATGCGACTTAATGTCGACATGAGGTCAAATCCGGAGATGGCGATCGGCGAAGTGGCGGCCCGCTTCGGACTGGCACCCCACGTTTTGCGGCACTGGGAGTCGATGGGACTGCTCGCTCCCATGCGTGTCGAGGGTGAACGCCGCCGCTACAGCCGCGACGATCTCTACCGCATCGCGGTGATCCTGCGAGCCAGGGAAGCAGGCATCGCCTTGGAAGATCTCCGCGCGATGCTCACCACCTCTGACCCGGTCGTCCGGCGGAAGATCCTCCACCGCCATCGCGGCGACCTGGAGCGGCGTATCGCTCAGGCGCAGGCGTCGCTCGAGCTGATCGACTGCGCGCTGAACTGCGACCACGAGGACTTTGCCAGTTGCGCGGACTTTCAGGCGATGCTTGCGGAACGCGTTCACCTTGTCCCGACCACACCTCACGCGTGATTGACCGATGCAGGCGTGCCTCTGGTGGTTAGCCTGCCCGAATTTGGGATTAAATGTCGGAAGGGTGTAGCTCGTTCTCAGTGACCGGAGCGATCAAGCAGTGAGGGCATATCCGTCCTGGTAGCTGGTCTGGTGGACACGATCGTGTTGCCGGGCGAGGTGGTAGCTCCAGTAATCGTCGAGATGCCCATTGGCGGTCAGCGCGCGGAGTTTTAACACCGCCTCGGCTCCGGTCAGGCCCCAGCGTGCTCCGGAGAGGTCGAATCTGTCGGCGATCAGATGACGGCAGGCGCCTTCGATCACGCCGGTCGCGATCGGCCATCCCTCCTGAAGCGCTGGGTTGTCGCGGTCCCAGCCTGCCCATCTACCTCCTGGTCAGCGAGGCCGGCAGCCCGAACAGCGTGAAGAGGTCGGCGCCGATGAATGAGGTGATCTCGGCGATGCTCGCCGCGCAAGGTGAGGACCGTGATCATCCAGCCCACGTGCGAGCACATAGCGTCGTCCCACAGGTACAAACCCACGGCGGGCTGGCCGTTCGCACGGGTCGACAGATGTCGCCAGCGTCGTTTCAGGGGACCCGCACGGCGAAGTCGGTGACGGCCGCGATGCCGTAGTACCAGTCGGCAGCGGCGGCATGGACCAGGTGACGTCCTCTGTCAGCATCCCGATCAGGGCGTCGGCGTCGCCGCGTTCTAGCGCGATGGCGACCTGGCGACGAGGTCGCGCAGGCGTGCGTCGTCGAGCTCGCGCCAGGGCCGAGTTCACCGCCGTAGTTGAGGTGTTTGTCATGGTGGCGACCTCGGTTGGGGCCGAAGCCGAGCACGTCGATGAGCAGCAGCGCCGCACGCTGGTTGCCCGGCAGGTACTGAAGGGCGGCAACGAAGGCGAGCTCCACGGCTTCCCGTTGTTCGTAGCGGGCATGCGGAGCGGCCGGCCCATCGGCCAGATCCGCATCCGGGTAGGGGCCCAGCCAGGCGACATCGGCCAGCGGGGCGCCGTCGACCACGGCGCGGTCGCTGGACGGGCCGAGATCCAACGGCAGAGCCCGCCGGTTACGGGCCGCGATGAGATCCAGACAGGTCCGAGTGGCCACCGCGTACAGCCACGAGCGCAGCGAGCTGCGCCCCTCAAAGCGCGCCAAGCCCCGCCAGACCCGTAGCAGGGCGTCCTGGAAAGCGTCCTCGGCGTCGTGAGCCGACCGAGCATCCGATAGCAATGCGCGTGCAGTTGCCGGCGCAACGGCGTCACCAGGCGGGTGAAGGCGGCATCGTCCCGGCGCGCGCCCGGGTCAGGTCGAGATCCTCCGCATCCTGGGCTGTCGTGTCCGCGGCCGGTGCGGAAAACACGTCGCTCACAAGCGACGATTCTGCCCCACAGTGACAGTCCTACCGATGAACGCACATCAATCAACCGCGCGAACAGGAGCGGCATGAACACCGTGAAATCGGCCGACGGCACTCCCATCGTCTTCGATCGGCTCGGGGATGGCCCGCCGGTCGTCCTGGTGACCGGGGCGCTCTGCGACCGTTCAGCCACGCGCGCCCTCGCCGAGGAACTGGCGCGCACCTTCACAGTGATCAACTACGACCGGCGGGGACGAGGCGACAGCGACGACACCGCACCGTACGCGGTCCAGCGCGAGATCGAAGATCTGGCGGCGCTCATCACCGAGGCCGGAGGGACGGCGGCGGTGTACGGCCATTCCTCCGGAGCGGCCCTCGCGCTGCACGCCGCCGCGCACGGCCTGCCCATCACCAGGCTTGTCCTCCATGAGCCCCCCTTCTCCCTGCAGGAGGACCAAGAAGAACGCGATAGGACGCAAGCCCAGCTCGCCACCATCACTGCGCTGCTCGCCCAGGACCGCCGCGCCGAGGCGGTCACGGCGTTCCTGGCCCTCACCGGGCTGCCGCCCGAGCTGATCGAGCACATGAGCCATGACCCCGCGACACAGGCGAACGCGCACACCCTTCCCCACGATCCGTTTGAGGTCCTAAGCCAAACCAGCAGAGCAGGCCGCACACCGATCGAGCAGGCCAGCGGCGTCGCCATCCCGACACTGGTCCTGTGCGGCAGCACCAGCGCTGAGTGGATGGTCGAGGCGGGCCGGCAGATCGCCGACGCCATGCCGCATGGGCAATACCAGGTCCTCCAGGGGCAGGGTCATGTCGTCCCCGCCGAGATCCTCGCACCCGTACTGACCGACTACCTGGGCCACGATGCACAGCGGTAGCCCGCCCATCCCACCTCAGCCAGAGGAAGATCCGCCCATGACCATCGACGAGATGCTCGCCGTCGCACGTGCCCGCCTGCACCGTCTCGATCCGCTCCAAGCCGCCGAAGCCGTCGGCAACGGCGCTAGGCTGGTCGACACCCGCCCCCATTACCAACGTCTGGCCGACGGCGAGATCCCCGGCGCCATCGTCATCGAACGCAATCACCTCGAATGGCGGCTGGACCCCAGCAGCACCAGACGGATCGCCGAGGCCACCAGCCGCGACACCACCTGGATCGTGCTCTGCGACGAGGGCTACTCCTCCTCCCTGGCCGCCGCAACCCTGCAACAACTCGGCCTGCACAACACCACCGATGTCATCGGCGGCTTCCAAGCTTGGAAAAGCGCCGGCCTACCCGTCTCCCACCTCACTACACCCACGCCAACCACGCTGCAGCGAGAGTGACATCCCCTGCTAGGAAGGGTGTAGCTCGTTCTCGCTGAGTGTCTGAGCTGGGCTTTTGTGGTCATGACTGTTTGATCGGAGTGCCGCCTTCTACCGTAGGTACAGGCGTGTAAGGCGGTGGTGACGGTGGGTTCGTTGCTCGACGAACTGGCGCGACGGGAGCCTGTGGCCCGGCAGCGGATCGAGGAGATCCAGGAGCAGATCGCCGCTTTGGAGTCACAGCCGCCGAGGACTGGGTCGCCACGCACGCTCTGGCACTGTTGGCCGGGCACACCGACCAGGTCATCACCGCGTTGACCGCCCAAGCCACCGCCTTACCCGCCCGGCGCCGCGACGGCATCGACGCCTGCATCCGCTACCTGACCAACAACGCCGAACACCTGCGCTACAACAAGCGCTTCAGGAGGGATGGCCGATCGCGACCGGCGTGATCGAAGGCGCCTGCCGTCATCTGATCGCCGACAGATTCGACCTCTCCGGAGCACGCTGGGGCCTGACCGGAGCCGAGGCGGTGTTAAAACTCCGCGCGCTGACCGCCAACGGGCATCTCGACGATTACTGGAGCTACCACCTCGCCCGGCAACACGATCGTGTCCACCAGACCAGCTACCAGGACGGATATGCCCTCACTGCTTGATCGCTCCGGTCACTGAGAACGAGCTACACCCATGTCGGAATGGTATACCCTGGGGGGTATGGAGCTGACGGAATCGATGGTGGGCGATGCTGTAGTTCGGCTGCGGCGGGCTCACGGGCAACTCGCCGGAGTCATCGCGATGATCGAGGCGGGGGAGGACTGCGTCAAGGTGCTCACGCAATTGGCGGCCGTCTCCAAGGCGCTGGACCGGGCGGGTTTCAAGATCGTGGCCAGCGGGTTGCGTCATTGTCAGGACGCCCGGGCGCGTGGAGAGCAGGTTCCCATGTCGGTCGAAGAGTTGGAGAAGCTCTTCCTGGCGCTGGCCTGACGCGCCTAGAGGGTCGTCGGGATCCTCGTCGAACGCCCGAAGGGCCAGATTGTGCCTGTCATATACCCCCCAGGGTACTTGAGCTGTGGAAGGAAGACTCGGATGGAGATCGTCACGTTTCGCACGCCTGGACTGGGCGACCAGAGCTACTTGCTCGCCCATGAAGGCAAGGGTGTGCTCGTCGATCCGCAGCGTGACATCGACCGGTTCCTGGACGTCGCGGCGGAACGCGACCTGGAGCTGCGGTACGTGCTGGAAACTCATCTACACAACGACTACGTCTCCGGCGCGCGCCATGCCGCTTTGCGTACTGGCGCGGAGCTGGTGCTGCCGGCTGGCGCGGCGGCCTCATATCCGCACACGCCGGCCTTTCACCTGGAGGACCTGGACGGCGGCGACAGCCTGAGTATTCGGCCGATGCATACTCCTGGGCACACGCCTGAGCACACCAGCTATCTGGTGCTGATCGACGGGGAGCCGGTGGCGGTGTTCTCTGGGGGCAGTCTGCTGGTGGCCTCGGCCGGTCGTCCCGACCTGCTCGGGCCTGAGCGCGCCGGCACTCTGGCCAGGCTGCAGTACGGCTCGCTGCACCGGCTGGCCGCGCTGCCCCGCGACGTCGGCCTGTTCCCGACGCACGGCGAGGGATCGTTCTGCACCACGACCGGCGCGGGCCGCTACACCTCCACCATCGGCGCCGAGCAGGACGGCAACCCGCTCCTCGCGCTGCCCTCCGCTGATGCGCTCGCCGACGAGCTGCTGGCTGAGCCCATGCCCATCCCCGCCTTCTACGCGCACATGGGGCCGGCCAACCTCCTCGGCGCACGTTCGGTTCCAAGCTCGGATTTGCCCGAGATCACGGTGGCCGATTTGACCGATGAGGAGCAGGTGCTCGACATCCGGCCCCGGGCCGCGCAGGCCGCCGGGTTCCTGCTCGGCGCGACCGGCATCGAGCTCGGTGAGGACTTCGGCAGCTGGGCCGGCTGGCTGCTGCGGTACGGCGAGCCGATCGCCCTGGTGGCAGAGCCTGGCCAGGACGTCGCCGAAGCCCGCACCCAGCTCGCCAGGATCGGACTCGACGACGTGCGCGGCGTCATCCACGACCTCGGCACGGCCGCCACCGCCCGCTTCGAGCTGGCCGAGCTGCCGGCGTTCCTGGAACGGCTGACCGGCGCCCAGGTCCTGGACGTGCGCATGCCCAGCGAACGCAGTGCCGCCCCGCTGCCGGGCGCGAGCGAGCGCTTCCTGCCGGACCTGCTCACCGACGGCATCCCCGCCGAACTGGACCCGGGCCGGCCGGTCCTGGTGACCTGTGGCTCCGGCCGCCGCGCCGCCATCGCCGCCACCATCCTGACCCGCCACGGCTTCGAGCCCGTCGTGCTCACCGGAGCCGGAGCCCCTCAGGTCGCCGCCGCACTGGCCGCCTGAGCAGCCCCGACCGGTCGAACCTGCCGTCTGAGTAGTCCCGACCATCTGAACGGAGAACCCCTCTTGACCACCATCGACGTGGCCACCACCCGCGCCATGACCGCCACCGATGCCGACGTTCTGCTGCTGGACGTGCGTACCCCCGCCGAGTTCGAGACCGCGCACATCGACGGCGCCGTGAACGTGCCCCTGGACCGGCTGCAGGGCCATCTTCCCCAGCTCAGCGACGCCGCGCCCGGCCAAGTCGTGCTCGTCTGCCAGTCCGGCGCCCGGGCCAGCACCGCGCACGCCATGCTGGCCGGGGCAGGGCTGTCCACGTCATTGGTCATGACCGGCGGCATGAACGCCTGGCTCGCGTCCGGCGCGCCCGTCACCCGCGGTCGGCAGCGCTGGAGCCTGGAACGGCAGGTCCGTCTCGTGGCCGGTCTGCTGGTCCTCGTCTCAGTCCTGCTGAGCCTCCTGACGCCTTGGAGCCTGCTCGTCACCGCCTTCGTCGGGGCCGGGCTGACTTATGCCGGGGCGAGCGACACCTGCACGATGGGACTGCTGCTGGCCCGGCTGCCGTACAACCGGGCGGCCGCCACCGACCCCGCCGCCGCGCTCGCGCAGGCCTGTCGCCGATGACGACGGCGACGCTCGCCCTGGTGCTGATCGGCGCCGTGGTCGTGGGCGTCAGCCTCGGCCTGCTCGGCGCGGGCGGCTCGGTGCTGGCCGTGCCCGTGCTGGTGTACGGCGCCGGCCAGCCCATGGCGGTCGCGATCCCGACCGCGTTGGTCGTCGTGGCCGTCTCCAGCATCGGCGCCCTCATCCCACGCCTGCGCGGGCGGCAGGTGCGCTGGAGCGTGGCCGCCGTGTTCGCCGTGAGCGGCGTTCCCGCCGCGCTGGCCGGCGCGCTCCTCGGCCGCGGCCTGCCGGACGCGCTGCTGCTGCCCGCCTTCGCCGTCATCATGGCCGTGGTGGCCGTACGCATGCTCCGCGGCCGGGAGTCCAGCGGCGGCGCCTGCCGTACCGAAACGGGACGGATCAACCGCCGCCGCTGCCTGCCGCGCACGCTCGCCGCGGGCGCCGGAGTAGGGCTCATGACCGGCGTGCTCGGCGTCGGCGGCGGATTCGCCGTCGTGCCCGCGCTCAGCCTGCTGCTCGGCCTGACCGCCACCGAGGCCGTCGGCACCTCGCTGGTCATCATCCTGATCAACTCGGCGGCCGGGTTCGCCGGACACGCTGGTGCGCACCTGGATTACGGCATCGTGGCCGCCTTCGCCGGCACGGCCCTGCTCACCTCCCTGGCCGCGGGACGCATAGCCGCACGGCTGCCGGCTGGGCAGGTGCACCGCTGGTTCGCCTGGACTGTGCTGGCGCTGGCGCCCGTGGTCGCCGCGGGTGCGCTGCTGTGAGAGCGACTCATGGCGAACACCGGAACGTACACCAGATGTTGTCGCCGCCTTTGGCAACGGTGACCGCGGCGACCTCCGACGCCTTCGGTCCGGCGCCTCATCGCCACCACTGCGGCGGCTCTTCCACGCCTACCAACCTGCCTTGGGCCCCAGGGCGAGCGGGAGTGCCCCGCGTCCACCCAAGATCTGTTCGTTTCGGGAGACCTTGCCGGCCACTGCACACCGACGATCACATCGCGCCAGAGCAGGAGCGCGCCGGGCGAGGCGGAAATCATGGGTGGAGGTGCAGGGTAAATCCCTGCACCTCCCGTCCTCGTATAAAGTCGGGCGTGTGGCCTCTGTGGGCCTGCGCTGGGACTCGTCGGATCGGCACCGGGTGTGGACGTATGTCGCCACAGCCGGTCTGCTCGTTGGCGCCATGCTCGCGATCTTCGGGTTGCCGCCTGTCGATCTGCATTCTCCGTTGCATCGTCTTGAGATCATGGATCCGCTGTGCGGCGGCACACGGGCATTGCGCTACACCATGCTCACAGAGTGGCGCCTGGCCTGGACCTACAACCCGCTGAGCCCGGTGCTGGGCGTCGGTGCGGTGCTGGCGCTGATGCGCCATCTGGTGGGTGCGTTGTCCGGCCGCTGGCTGACCATCGAGTGGCGTTGGAGCAAGCCTCTGCTCGTCGTGCTGGCTCTGGCCGTAATTGCGCTGGAAGTCAACCAGCAACTGCACGCCAGCCTCCTCGCTTCGTGACCCGATCGGCGCCGTGGCCGTCCCGGTGAGGAGAGCGGCCATGACCGTTCCTAGAATTCCCTAAGTAACTTAGGCGTATAGGCGGTCGTGTTGATGTTGTCGGATGTCTCTGAGGTGGTCACCGCCGGTCCGCTGTTGCTGGCCGCGCCGATCGCGCTGGCGGCGGGTGCCATCACCTTCGCCTCTCCGTGCTGTCTGCCGTTGGTGCCGGGTTACCTGCGGGACGCCCGACCCTGCCGTCCGGGTCGATGGCAACGCGCAGGTCATCAGGTGTGCCATTCGAGTTCGTCGCGCTTCGCGAGAAATTCCTCGGCGACCGGCCACTCCATGGGTGGAGGCATCGGGTAGGTGGTGGGATACGGATGAGTTCGCGGTGGGTGCGGGCCAGACTGGCGAAGTCCCGTCGGCAGCAACTACGTATTCGGTGTCGCTCGTCGGGCTGACATCGGTTAACGGGGCGTCGGCTACCGTGCCGCCTCATCGCAGGCGGGCAGAACGACCGTGAAGGTGGTTCCATGTCCCGCCCGGCTCTCCACGGTGACCTGGCCGTGGTGAGCTGCGACGAGTTCGGCGACGACGGCCAGGCCGATGCCGGAGCCTCTGGCGCGGGCGGCCTTGCCGCGGAAGAACCGGTCGAAGACGTGGGGGAGCTCGTCGTCGGGGATGCCGATCCCGGTGTCGGCGACGCTCAACTCCGCTCGTCCACCGACGCGCCGCAGGGTGACGGTGGTGGCGCCCTCGGCAGGGACGAACTTGAGGGCGTTGGTGAGCAGGTTGGTGACGACCTGGCGCAGTCGTACCGCGTCGCCGTCCACCCGCACCTTGGCCAGGTGGGTGCGTAGCGCGATTCCCGCCTCCGTGAACTGTCCGGCGAGCCCGGCGACGGTCTCCTCCACAAGCGCGTCCAGGGCCAGCGTCCCGCGGTCCAGTGTGAAGGCCGCCGCATCCGCCGAAGCCAGCGTTTCCAGGTCGGCGACGAGTCGGCTCAGCCGGAGGGTCTCCTCGTGCAGGGAGTCGATGACCTCGGATGTAGGTTCGGCGATGCCGTCCTGGATGGCCTCGATCTGGCTGCGCTGGATCGCCAGCGGGGTGCGCAGTTCATGCGCCACGTCAGCGGCGAACAGGCGACGCAGCTCGTCTTCCTTCTCGACGCGGTCAGCCATGGTGTTGAACGCCGTGGCGAGCCTGCCGATCTCATCGCGAGACGATAGCGCGGCGCGCCGGTCCCGATGTCCGGCAGCCAGATCGTCGACGGCCCGAGTTAGCTCAATGATCGGCGCCGTGGCGCGGCGTGCGAAGAACAAGCCCGTGGCGAGCGCCACAAGCCCGGCGGCCATGCCGCCGGCGATCAGCAACCAGTTGACCGCCGTGCGGAACTCCCTGTCCACGGCGGGGATCGCACCCTGCGGGAGCCGGATGGTCAACGTGCCGACGCGGCGTTCGTCCACCATGATCGGCACGTCGCGAGGCGGCCCGGGCGGGCTGGTGCCCATCATCTCCTGGTGCATCTCCGCCATGCCGGGATCGAGGGACCAGATGAGCTGTCCGTTCGGTCCGCGGAGCTCCGCCTGGGATCCGGTCATGGCAAGGCTCGGCGCCAATTCGTCCAGCGATCGCTGATCCCAGCTGCTCTCACGCTCGTAGCTGTCGGCGAAGAGTGCGGCCAACTGCTGCTCGCGCACGTGCTGTTGGTCGGCGAGATAGTCGTCGAATCGAGCCCCGAAAGCCGCGTTGACCAGGAGCGCGGTCAGCGCCGCCGCCCCGAGGCCGAGGGCGGCGAAGGCCAGGGCGAGTCGGCGGGCGAACGGGCCGCGCAGCAGATCACGCATCGCGCTCGACCCCGAGCTTGTAGCCGACGCCCGGTGTGGTGAGGATCAGCTGCGACGGCGGGGTGTCGCCGAGCTTGCGGCGCAGGTTCTTCACGTGCACGTCGATGGTGCGCTCGTATCCCTCGAAGTCGTAACCCTGCACCCGGGAGGTGAGTTCCAGCCGAGTCCAGGCGCGGCCCGGGCGCGAAGCCAGCGCGGCCAGCAGGTCGAACTCGGTACGGGTGAGCGTGATTGGCTCGCCGTCCACGCGTACCTCGCGCCGCTCGGCGTCGATCGACAGGCGTCCGCCCCCGTAGGAGGCGATTTCCAGCTCGGCGGTACGGCCGGCGCGGGTGCGACGTAGCACGGCCTCGACCCGGGCCACGAGCTCGCGCGGGCTGAACGGTTTGACGACGTAGTCGTCGGCGCCGAGGCGCAGCCCCATCACCCGGTCGTTCTCGCCGGCTTTGGCGGTCAATATCACGATCGGCACGTCGCTGTCCCGGCGTACCAGGTGGGCCACCTCCTCCCCAGGCAGGTCCGGCAACCCCAGGTCGAGGATCACCAGATCGGGTCGGCCCGCGGCGATCAGCTCCAGAGCCCGTCGCCCTGTGCCAGCCTCCAAGACGATGAACCCATCACGCTCCAGGTAGTCCTTGACCAGGCGGCGAAGCTTCGGCTCGTCGTCGATGACGAGAACGGTGCTGGTCATGCGACCCTCCTTCGCGTGGATACCTCCGATTCTCCCCTCACCGAGCAGCCTGGTCCGCACCGCGGCGACCGGCCACAGAGCTCGCACACGGCCTCTTCACAGATCCTTCACACCGCCTGCCTAGCGTCCTGGGTGAGGATTCGAATGAGAGGAGCACATCATGATCAGGCGTAAGGTCATCGGGCTCGCAGTGGCCGCGACCTTTCTCGGCGGCGCCAGCGTTTACGGTGCTGCCACGGCGTCTGCGGCGACACCGGCACCCGCTCCGACGCCGAGTGCGACGTCCACTCCGACGCCCAATGGCAACCACGATGGCATGGACCGAGATGCCATGATCCGGCACTGCACCGACCACCTGCCGGCTGATCAACGTGACAAGGCCCGCCAGCAGATGGAGGACATGATGTCCGGCTCGATGATGGGCGGAATGTCCCAGCACGGCTCGGGCATGATGGGCTGACCTGTCACCCGATCTCTGTCCTATTCGCCTAAGGTGTTTAGTTGACGCTGAAATACCCCATATGGGTATTCTGTGAGTAGACGCACCGAAGGGGTGACGACATGACCGGTTCAGAGATCGGGGTCCTGGTCGGTTCGGTGGGCCTCCTCGGGTTTCTGGCCTGGTATTTCTTCGGGCCGAAGAAGGCCAGACTCGCCGAGGTGCGCGAGGGCGCCCAGGAGGTCGAAATCACGGTCAAGGGCGGCTACTCGCCGGACCAGATTCGAGTACGGCAGGGCGTGCCGCTGCGCATCACGTTCGACCGGCGCGAGAGCGGGGAGTGCACCTCTCAGGTGGTCTTCCCGGACTTCGGGACGAGCAAGGCGTTGCCGGCGTTCGGCAAGACCACCGTGGAGCTGATGCCAAATCGTGCCGGTGAGTACGGCTTTGCCTGCGGCATGAACATGGTCCGTGGGAAGTTGATCGTCGAGCCGGACTCCGGCGACGGGGGCGCGCCCCAGAGCGCCCCCGAACCGGCCCGGCGCGTTGAGCGTGCCGCCGAAGGCGGCGAACTCGCGGTGGGTGCGGGCGAGGCGGAGAACGGCGAGGCCGCCGAGCGTCGCGCGGAGATCGCCGACCTGTCCCGGCGGGTGCTCGTCGGCGCGGTCCTCACGGCGCCGGTGGCGGTGGCGGTGATGGCGCACGAGGTCTTCGGCGCAGGATGGGTGCCGGGCCTCTTGCTGAACCCGTGGGTGCAACTGCTGCTGATCACACCGGTGATGTTCTACACCGGCTGGCCCATCCACCGGATCGGCTGGCTGACCCTGGCCCACCGGGGCGCGGAGATGAACGCGCTCATCACGCTGGGAACCTCGGCCGCCTACGGCTACAGCCTGCTGGCCACCGCCGCTCCCGGCCTGCTGCCTGAGGACGTCCGTAACGTCTACTACGAGGCCGTCGGAGTGATCCTCACGCTGATCCTGCTCGGCCGGCTGTTCGAGGCCAAGGCCAAGGCGGGCACCGGCGAGGCTATCCGCGCGCTGATCGGGCTTCAGGCCAGGACCGCCCGCGTGCTGCGCGACGGCACCGAGGCCGAAGTTCCGATCGAGCAAGTCATGCCCGGCGACGTCATCGTCGTCCGGCCGGGTGAGAAGGTGCCGGTGGACGGCGTCATCGTCGACGGCCGCTCCACGCTGGACGAATCCATGGTGACGGGCGAATCCATCCCGGTGACCAAGGGGGTGGGCGATGAGGTGGTCGGCGCGACCGTCAACCAGACCGGCGCGTTCCGGTTCGAGGCCACCAAGGTCGGCGCGGGGACGATGCTCGCCCAGATCATCACTCTGGTCCGACGGGCCCAAGCCTCCAAAGCACCCATCCAACGCCTGGCCGACCTGGTGTCCGGCTACTTCGTGCCCGCCGTCATCGCCATTGCGATCGTCTCCTTCGCCGTCTGGTTCGTCGCCGGGCCCCCGCCCGCATTCACCCTGGCCCTGGTGGCGGCGGTCGCCGTCCTGATCATCGCCTGCCCGTGCGCGCTTGGCCTGGCCACTCCGCTGTCGGTGATGGTCGGGACCGGAAAAGGTGCTCAGGCTGGGATCTTGATCCGGGATGCCGAGTCGCTGGAGACCGCGCACAAGCTGGACACCATGGTGCTGGACAAGACCGGCACCATCACCCGTGGCCAGCCCGCCCTCACCGATGTGGCGCCGACGAACAGGTGGGCCGAGGACGACCTGCTGGCGTTGGTGGCGGCCGCCGAGCGGTCGTCGGAGCACCTCCTGGGTGAGGCGATCGCCCGAGGGGCCGACGAGCGTGGCCTGAACATTCCGGAGGTGACTGACTTCGACTCGGTGACCGGCAAGGGAATCCGGGCCACCGCAGGCGGGCACGAGGTGCTCGTCGGCCGCTCCCGCTTCCTGGCTGAGGAGGGCGTGGAGGTTGCCGCCCTGGAGGAGGCGGCCGGCGAGTTCGCCGCGGCCGGCCGTACCTCGATCCTGGCCGCCGTCGATGGCGGACCCGCAGGGGTGCTGGCGGTGGCCGACACGATCAAGGAAGGCTCCCGCGACGCGGTGGCCGCGCTCCAGGACCTCGGCCTGGACGTCGTGATGATCACCGGCGACAACGCCCGGACCGCCGAGGCGATCGCCCGCCAGGTGGGCATCACCCGGGTGCTGGCCGAGGTGCTGCCGGAGCATAAGGCCGCCGAGATCGCCCGGCTACAGGGCGAGAACCGGCGCGTCGGCATGGTCGGCGACGGCATCAACGACGCCCCCGCCCTGGCCCAGGCCGACGTGGGATTCGCCATCGGCACCGGGACCGACGTGGCCATCGAGGCCGCCGACGTCACGCTGATCTCCGGGGCGCTCGGCGGCGTGGTCACCGCGATCCGGCTGTCCAAGGCCACCATGCGCAACATCCGCCAGAACTTGTTCCTGGCCTTCGTCTACAACGTGGTGGGCATCCCGATCGCGGCCGGCGTCCTCTACCCGTTCTTCGGTATCCGGCTCAGCCCGATCATCGCCGCGGCGGCGATGGCGCTGTCCTCGCTGTCGGTGGTCGGCAACGCCAACCGGCTGCGCCGCTTCACCGCCCCTCACCTTCCCCGGGCCTCATCTGTATCGGCCGACCTGGAGGTCAGGGTGGAAACCGGTGCGGAACCCGCGACCGTCACCGACCCGATCTGCGGCATGCAGGTCGAGCCCGCTACCGCTGCTGCTTCTGTCGAGCACGCCGGCGTGACCGAATGGTTCTGCTCGACGGGCTGCCGCGATGCGTTCCTCGCCAAGGTGCGGTAAGCCGAGGGCTCCGGGGGACGTCACGGCCCCTCGCAAGCGGATCAGGACCGTGGCGGCTGCCACCGGGATCGTCATGGTTGTGTTCGCCTGCGCCGGGCAGCAGGTCGACAGCTCCCACTTGCGGGTGTCGGGGACGGCCGTGGCGTCCGAGGCGCTCCAAGCTAGTGAACGCACGATCGCCTCTGAGTCGCGCGGCACGGACCTGGGCGGGCGCGCCTTCGAGGTCGGCACGCTGCTGGGCAAGGTGGTGGTGGGCAACTACTGGGGTCGCTGTGTGCGCCGTGCCGGGCGGACACTCCGGCGCTGATTTGCGTGGCTGGGCAGGCCGGACGCTTAGCCTGCCGGCGTTCGCTCGCAAGTACGCGATGCGGTACCCGAGAAGAGTCTGATGGCCGTTCTGCACGGCATGGCCGCAGTACCCGGCGTGCCCGTAGGCACCACATCGATGTCATCGGACAGGTAAGTTTGCCTATGGAACTTAGGTGATTAGGGTGCGAAAGACGGGCCTGGAGGCGTGAGCGGCAGAATGGTGCGGGGATTGGGTGACCTGGAGTCCGCCATCATGGACGTGATGTGGGCGGCCGATGGCCCGCTGCCGGTGCGCGAGGTGCTCACTCGGCTACGCCAGGAGCGCGAGCTGGCCTACACCACCGTGCAGACCGTGATGGAGATTCTTTACCGCAAGGGATGGGTGGACAGGGAGCTGAAGCGTCGCGCCTACCTGTATTGGGCCAAGGCCAGCCGCGAAGACTACGTGGCCGGGCTGATGGCCGACGCTTTGGATGCGAGCTTGGATCGGACCGCCGCCCTGGCGCGGTTCGTCGAGCGGATGGATCAGGGCGAGGTCGCCCAACTGCGAGCGCTGCTGGACGCGGCCAGATCGGATGAGTCCGTCCAGTGAACGTCGCCCTCATCCTGCTGGCGTACGGCGTCGCCGTCGCCGTGCTGGGCCCGCTCGTTCTGCGCCGAGCCGTATGGCTGGACCGAGCGCCGCGGCTGGCCATCCTGTGCTGGCAGTCGCTCAGCGCGGCGGTCGTGGGAGCGGCCGTCTTGGCAGGATTGACGGTGGTAATACCGGTCAGCGCGCCCGGCGCTGATCTGGCGCAGTTCCTCAACGCGTGCGTGCTCATGGTGCGCGCCGCTTATGCCACCCCAGGCGGGGCGCTGGTGGCCACTGTGGGACTTGTGGTCTCTGTCGGGATCATAGGACGGCTGCTCTACGGCATCAGTCTCGAACTGGTGGCCGCCGGCGGCGAGCGGCGGCGGCACGTGGCGGTTTTGGAGATGGTGGCCCGCCGGGACACGGCGCTCGGTGCGCTGGTGCTGGATCATGACATCGCCGCCGCCTACTGCCTACCTGGCGGAGGTGGCCGGATCGTACTGACCACCTCGACGCTGGCCGCCCTCGACGACCGTCAGTTGGCGGCGGTGCTCGCCCACGAACGGGCCCACCTGCGCGGGCATCACCACCTGGTGGTGGCGGTGGCCCGGGGCGTGAAGCGGGCCTTTCCGCGGGTACTGCTGTTCAGGCTGGCCGCGCGGGAGATCGGCCGATTGACCGAACTGGCCGCCGACGATGTCGCCGTCAAGGCCGCCGACCGGTTGACCGTCGCCGACGCGCTGCTGAGGCTGGCCGACGGTCAGGTGACCCCCCGGTCCGCGCTGGCTGCGTCCGGTCGTGACACGGGGCACCGCGTACGGAGGCTTCTGGTCCGCACGGCTCCGTTGAAGGCGGCGGTCATCGTCCCGGCCGGTGTTCTTGCGCTTGCCGCGGCGGTGACGCCGCTGATTATCGCGGTCACGCCTGCGGTGGTCGCGGCTGCCCAGGACTACTGCATGATCATCTGAGTTCCGGCGGGACAACGACGAAGCCCTGTCGGTCGGCCGGCTTCATCGGTAGTTCCCGGGCGTAAAGCCGCTCAAGGAAGCCGGTCGACTGGTGGTAGCAGAACACCGAGGCGGGCCGGCCCACGATCGCCGCCGTGTCGAGGAACAGCGGTAGTTCGGCGAGCAGGTAGTCCACGGCGGTCTCCAGCCGGGTCGCGGTGATCTCGTGCGGTTCGAGGCGGCCTTGCAATACCCAGCGGCTGGCCTCGACGCAGGTGCCGGCGAACTGTTCGTCGGATGCGAACGCCTCGTACGTGGCGTCCAGGGACTCCTGGTAGCGGGTGTTCTGCGACAGGACCGCCCAGTCGAGGATCATCGCCTCCGGGCCGGTCACGCCTAGGGAGGCCAGAGCACGGCAGATCTTGTTGCGCAAGTAGCGCGCCTGGCGGCGCGCTTTGGCAGCGGCTCGTTCCTGCGTGTAGCCAAGTGCTTGCAGGGTCACAGCAGCGGGCACGTCCGGGACGAACAGGTGGACGGCGGTGAAGGTGTCCAACGCCCAGGCTGTCAGTTCGGTGATGCGCTCGGTGGTGAAGTAGCTGTTGAACGGGCTTATTCCCAGGCACGCATGGACCTGCTCGGTGAGAAGGCGCACGCACGACGGCGAGATCGGTCGTACGGAGAAATCTTGCCCGGAGCGTACGTCATGCGCTCTACGGGTCACTCTCTGTAGTGGTTCGTGAGCGCAGGTGTTTTCCTTGGTCTCTGACATGCGATCCCCCGTCTGGTCGTGTCGCACTTTCGCCGCTCGGTATGCGCCCGATCATTCTCCTGTGTAACTTAGTACCTAAGCTTCATAGGAGATATTCGGATCCGGGGAACTGCGCAGGGACCTTTTGCTCGGGGACGACTTGCTCAGGACGACGCCTGCCAGCGGCGTTCCTTGTGCTGACCGGGTGGCAGCCCGAGCTGCCCATGCCGACGGCCCGCGCCGGTGGGCGCGGGGTGGGGCGGGGTCTACCTGCTCGGGCTGTTCTCCGAGCAGCGCCGCGATACTCGACGGCATCATGGCGGTCGCTGTGCACGGTACTGGCACCGTCGTGGTCTTTCATGGAGGCAAGCGCTCCATCGCGGTGGGTCCAGGCCCGCACGGTATCGCCCTCGTACGGTTGCTTGAGTGCTCATCGGTTGTCGGTCGGCGCCCTCCCCCTTACCGGGGTGGTTATCCCGGCGCGGAGGTGGGGCTTTGCTCAAGTGTGGGATGGCGGCCGATGATGGCGATGGCGGCGAACAGCAGCCGTGATCGGCCGTCGACGGAGTTGAGGAAGATCGTGGTCGCGGAGGCGGCCACGGCGACCATGGCCCACACCGGATACAGCATGCCGGTAGCCGCCAGCGGGGATGCCCACCGGTTGAAGACGAAGACCAGTGCCACGTTCTGCTTGACCCGCCGGTAGAGGTGTGGCTGAGTACGGTCCCTAGACAAGGTCGCGTCCACAGACCGGGGTGAAGCTATCTAAGTAAGTGGGTACCCGTCGTCGCAATACACCGCTAGTGCGTTAGAGAGCGCGTGGAGGGCGGCGCGGACCCGGCGCCATACGTAGGGCCGCAGTAGCTCCTGCATCTCGGCTGGGTCGACGAGGCGGACGCTGGCGAGTTCGGGGTCGACGACTTTCAGATGTGCAAGGTGCCGATGCTTCATGACTCCGCCGTCGAAGATGAACATCAGCGAGTCATCCCACGGCCCGTGAGGTGGCACCCAGTCCACGACCAGCAAGCGGCCGATTTCAAGGTCGAGACCGAGTTCCTCCTTGAGCTCTCGATGGGCCGCCGAGGCGGGCGCCTCGTTGGCTTCGGCCATGCCGCCAGGGAGATCCCAGTCTGGCTTGTAGGCCGGGTCCACGAGCAGGACGTGGCCGTGTTCGTCGCGGATCAGGACGTCGGCACCCACTCGCTTGCGGGGTTGACGGGCGTTACCTTCGGCGAGGTAGGCGTTCCAGGCTTGAGGGTCGCGTTCGGAGTCCGAGGCCCGCATGCGCAGGTTCGTCGCAGACGTCAGCCACGAACTGCGGACCCCGCTGTTCGGCATCAAGGGCTTCTCCGAGCTGTACCGGATGGGCGGCACGGAGGCGGGGCCCGCGCTGGCCCGCATCGAGAGCGAGTCCGGGCGGCTGGCGCGCCTGGTGGAGGACCTGCTGCTGCTCGCCGGCCTCGTCGAGGCCGGCGATCCCGGACTCGACCTCACCCCGACGGACCTCCGTACCCTGGCCGCCGACGCCCGGCACAATTTCGCCGCGCTGGACCCGTCCCGGCCCATCGCCTTCACCGAGCCGTTCGGCGGGCCGACGGCGAGCGCGCCGGTGCTGGGCGACGAGGCCCGGTTGCGGCAGGTGGTCAGCAACCTGGTCGGGAACGCCGTCACCCACACGCCCGCCGGCACTGCGGTCAGGATCGGCGTGGGCACCTCCGATGGGGAGTCAGTGCTGGCCATCGTCACCGCCACGGCGGCCGGGTGGAGGTCCGCTCGGCGCCCGGCGAAGGCGCCGCCTTCCAGGTCCGCCTCCCGGCCGCCGACCCTGTCTGATCAGTCCGTACGGCCCGGCACGCCGGGCGCCAGTGCCACCGCCGCGGGCCGTTCGCACTCGCTCGTGACGGTGTCCGCCGCCCCGGAACGCGCCGAGGCCAGCAGCGACTCCATGATCTCAAGCACGTGGAACGCCAGTGACCCGCCCGTACGCCGTGCTGCAGCACCACGCGAGCGCGTTCACCCCGGAGCAGGAACGAGACCGGCTGGCCCAGATCGTGGCACCCACCCTGTGGGAGTACGGCGGCCGAGACGCCATCCGCCACATCATCGGCCGCACCGCGTTCCGCTCGGACCAGGAAGAAGACACCAGGACCAGGCTTCGGCAAAGGCGCCCTGATCGACAACGGCTTCTCCCAGGGCCACTCGTGTGAGCAGGTCGTCCTCGACCGTGCCCTTCGAAGACCTCGACGAAGCCGCCTCGCGCGACACGCGGATCGCGACCGCCCGCGACCGCCTGGAGGCCATGGTTCGCGGGCTGGCCGACACGGTGGGCCCGCGCTCGGAGTACGGGCCCGTCCACGGCGAACTCGGACCGGACCACGTGCTGGTGGACCGGCACGGACGCCCGGTCCTCATCGACATCGAGGGCCTGATGTTCTTCGAATCGAGTGGGAGCAGGCGTGTTTGCGACTCCGCTTTGGCGAGCACTACCGGTGGCTGCACAGAAGCGGTCTCGACGAGCAGCGCCTGACTTGCTACACGCTGGCGATGCACCTGTCGCTCGTCGCCGGACCGCTACGGCTGCTCGACGGCGACTTCCCCGACCGCGCCTTCATGCAGGACATCGCCGAGCACAACCTCCAGCAGGCTCCTGCCTTCCTGCGCTAGGAGCGTGACACGCCGAGATCATCACGTCGTCCAGGTCAGCATCCGGATCGAAAGGGCCAGCCTGTCTGCCAACTCCGACCGCCTGCGACCACCGAACCGCTTGGAAACAATCATCTTGATCAGGCGGAGCATGCATCGTGGGTAACCACGTGCTTACCGTATGGATATTTCGTCTGCTGGCTCGCGGACGGGATGATGTGTTCGAGTCGTGGGGCGAGAGTGGCTGGTGGGGGAGGTGTTGCGCTGGTGTTGGCAGGTCGGAGGTACTGCTTGGAGTTCGATTTCGGTCAGCGGCTGTTCGCGGAGCGGTTGGGCGGGATCTGCCGCAGTGTGTGGAACACCGGTTTGGAGCAGCGTCGCGCCTATCGGCGCCGGGGTGCGTTCATCGGCTATGAGGCGCAGTGCCGCCAGCTCGCCGAGGCGAAGAGCGACCCGGATTGTGCCTGGTTGTCGGAGGCTCCCGCGCAGGTCGTCCAGCAGACGCTGAAGGATCTGGATCTCGCCTGCCGCCAGCACGGCACATGGAAGGTGCGGTGGAAGAGCAAGGCAAGGTGGAGGCCGTCTTTTCGGTTCCCAACGGCCAAACACATCCCGGTCGAGCGGATCAATCGTAAGTGGGGGCGGGTGTTCCTGCCGAAGTTCGGGTGGATAAGGTTCCGCCTGTCCCGCCCCTTGGGAGGGAGCGTGAAGTCGGCGACCGTGGCCCGCGATGGCAAGCATTGGTTCATCAGCTTCCTCGTCGACGATGGCCTCGGCGAGGTGGGCGAGCACGCCCGTCCCGGCCGGCATGTGGGGGTCGACCGGGGGGTGGTCACCGCCGCCGTCACCAGCGAGGGGGAGTTCTTCGACCGCCGGCACGCCGATGAGGACGGCGTTTCGTCGACAGCGCCGCCGGTTGAGGGCGGCGACGGCCCGGGCGAGACGGGGTTCCTGTCGGCGGGTGAGGCCATCCGGTACAGGCGGCTGGAGCGCAAGCTGGCTCGGTCGAAGAAGGGCTCGAACCGGCGTCGGCGGGTGGTGCGGGCGATGGGCGATCTGATGCGGCGGGCGCGGTGGCGGCGCGCGGACTTCAATGCCCAGACCGCGCATCGGCTCACCCGCGACAACGCGATCGTCACGCTGGAGAAGCTGAACATCCGGGCGATGACCGCGTCGGTCGCGCCGAAGCCCGATCCCGGAAAGCCGGGAGGGTACCTGCCCAACGGGCGCGCGGCGAAAGCCGGATTGAACAAGTCGATTCTGGATAAGGGGTGGTACGGGCTGGAGACCGCGTTGCGGTCCAAGGCCCGCTACACCGGGACCTCGATTCGGGTCGTGGATCCTGCGTACACGTCACAGACGTGCTCGAACCCGCTCTGCGGGACGGTGGACGCGAAGAGCCGCGAGGGTCAAGCGGACTTTCGATGCACCTCCTGCGGGCATGTCGAGCACGCTGATGTGAACGCGGCGAAGAACATCGAAGCCAGAGGATACGCGGCCGGGCTGGTCGTGTCAGGGCGTGGAGACCCTCCCGGGTCGGTGAAGCGTCAAGCACCCCGTACCATAGCTCGCGGCGTGGGTGACGCGCCGCGAGCTGCCGCGTAAGCGGCACGGGAATCCCTGGTCGTCAGTCCGGGGAGCAAGTCAAGGGACGATGGATCAGTCATTGGCAACCCGAGGAGGAAGCGTGAACGGCGACATCACCCAGAGCCAGGAATGGGCGGCTCTGTCCAAGCACCAGGAGGAGCTGGCGGGCACGACCCTGCGTGAGCTGTTCGCGGAGGACCCCGGCCGTGCCGAGCGTATGACGGTGACCGCCGGCGACCTCTATCTCGACTACGCCAAGCACCGCGCCACCCAGGAGACCGTGGACCTGCTCGTGGCCCTGGCCGAGCGGGCGGGCCTGCGTGACCGGATCACCGCCATGTTCTCCGGCGAGCACATCAACGTCAGCGAGGACCGCGCCGTGCTGCACGTCGCGCTGCGCGCCCCGCGGGAGGCCGAGCTGGTCGTGGACGGGCAGGACGTCGTGGCCGACGTGCACGCCGTGCTCGACAAGATGAGCGCCTTCGCCGACCGCGTCAGGTCCGAGGAGTGGAAGGGCGCCACCGGCAAGGCGATCGAGACCGTCGTCAACATCGGCATCGGCGGCTCCGACCTCGGCCCGGCGATGGCCTACGAGGCGCTGCGCGACTACGCCGACGCCGGCATCGCGGCCCGGTTCGTCTCCAACATCGACCCGGCCGACATCACCGGCAACCTTCGCGACCTCGATCCCGAGACGACGCTGTTCGTGGTCAGCTCCAAGACCTTCACCACGCTGGAGACCCTCACCAACGCCAGGGTCGCGCGCCGCTGGCTGGTCGAGGCCCTCGGCGGGGACGCGGTGTCCAAGCATTTCGTGGCCGTCTCCACCAACGCCGAGAAGGTCGCCGAGTTCGGCATCGACACCGACAACATGTTCGGCTTCTGGGACTGGGTCGGCGGCCGCTACTCCTATGACGGCGCCATCGGGCTGTCGCTGATGATCGCCATCGGGCCCGAGCGTTTCCGTGAGATGCTCGCCGGCTTCCACACCATCGACGAGCACTTCCGCACCGCGCCGTTCCACGCCAACATGCCGGTGCTGATGGGTCTGCTCGGGGTCTGGTATGACGACTTCTTCGGCGCCGAGACCCGTGCCGTCCTGCCCTACAGCCAGCGGCTGCACCGCTTCCCGGCCTACCTGCAGCAGCTCACGATGGAGTCCAACGGCAAGTCCGTACGGGCCGACGGCGCCCCGGTCGCCACCAACACCGGCGAGATCTTCTGGGGCGAGCCGGGCACCAACGGCCAGCACGCCTTCTACCAGCTCCTGCACCAGGGCACTCGCCTCGTCCCGGCCGACTTCATCGGCTTCGCCGAGCCGCATGACGACCGCGAGGGCATGCACGACCAGCTGACCGCCAACCTCCTCGCCCAGACGTCGGCGCTGGCGTTCGGCAAGACGGCCGAGGAGATCGCCGCCGAGGGCACCGCGACCGCCATCGTTCCCCACAAGGTGATGCCCGGCAACCGCCCCACCTCCACGATCCTCGCCCCGAAACTGACCCCGTCCACGCTCGGCCAGCTCGTGGCGCTCTACGAGCACATCGTGTTCGTCGAGGGCACCATCTGGGGCGTCGACTCCTTCGACCAGTGGGGGGTGGAGCTGGGCAAGAAGATGGCCCTCGACCTGGCCCCGGCTCTCACCTCGGAAGAGCCCCCCACGGCTCTCCCGGACCCGTCCACGGAACGGCTGGTGCGCAAATACCGCGAACTCCGCGGCCGCCGCGTCTGATCGCACAACGGACACACCCGCCACGCGGGTGGTGCATCGGCCGATCGGGGACGACGATGGGTCAATGGACATCATGGAACTGGTGGAACGGTCGAAGGACGCCGCAACCGTCAAGCGAGTCTTCGGTGAGCCGATCCAGCACGGCGACGTCGTCGTCATCCCCGTCGCCAGGGTCGCCCACGGAGGCGGCGGCGGTCAGGGCGAGGGCAAGGGGGAGAAGGGCGAGGAGAGCGGGGGCAGCGGCGGCGGATTCGGCTTCGGGGCCACGCCGGCAGGCGTGTTCGTGCTGAAGGACGGCGATGTCCTGTGGCGGCCCGCTGTGGACGTCAACCGCATCGTGCTGGGTGGCCAGGCCGTCGCGATCGTGTTACTGCTGACCCTGCGCGCCATCTTCAAGAGGCGGCGCCGTAAGCGCTGATGGTCAAGGCGGTCTGGGCTCATAGAGTGAACGTCGTGAGCTCTGTGACGCAGTTCGTGGCTTTCGGTGGTGTCGTGTTGCTCGGGGCCATGTCGCCCGGTCCGGACTTCGCGGTGGTCGTACGACGTTCCGCCGTCTCCGGGCGCGGCTACGGCATGGCTGCCGCGCTCGGAATCTCCGTGGGCGTCTTCGCCTGGGTGGTGGCCGCGGCCACCGGCGTGGCGGCGCTGCTGGCCGCCTCGGCGGCGGCGTTCACCGTGGTCAAGGTGGTCGGCGCGGCCTACCTGCTGTATCTCGGGGTCAAGGCGCTGCGCTCAGCCCTGCGCAGGGGCGGGGAGCCGACGCTGGACGTGGCGGCCGATCCTGGGCGGCGCAGCCCGTGGGCGGCCTTCGCCGAGGGGCTGCTCACCAATGCGCTCAACCCCAAGGCGGCGCTGTTCTTCGTCGCCCTCGTGCCGCAGTTCGTCAGCGGCGGCGCCTCCCTGGCCGACACGCTCATGCTCTCGCTGATCGCGCTGGCAGGGACGGTCCTGTGGTTCCTGGTGGTGGCCACCATCGTGGGCACGCTGCGCAAGGTGTTCGCCAGGCCCGCCGTGCGCCGGGCCGTGGACGGATTGACCGGGGTCGCGCTCATCGGCCTCGGCGTCAAGCTCGCTGCCGCCGGCCGTCCGTAGGCCGGGTCCGCCGTTCCCGGGCGGCCGCGCTGTCAGCTTGCGACGCTAGCCGCGCTGTCAGCTTGCGACGCTAGCCGCGCTGTCAGCTTGCGACGCCAGCCGCGCTGCCAGCCGCGCTGTCAGCTCGCGACGCCGGCCGCCTGCAGGCGCTAGGACACCGTGACGCCGAGCAGGTGTCCCAGGCCGAAGGTCACCGTCGCGGCGCCCACACCGAGCGCGAGCTGCCGCAGGCCGCCCAGCCACCACGGCCGCGCCGTCATCGCCGCCACCGCCGCGCCGAACCCGAACAACCCCAGCACGCTCAGCACCACGGCCAGCACCAGGCCGGACGCGCCGAACAGGAACGGCGCCAGCGGCACCAGCGCCCCGGCCGCGAACGCGCCGAACGACGAGGCGGCGGCCACGTACGGCGAGGGCAGATCGTCCGGGTCCACGCCCAGTTCCTCGCGAACATGCACCCGGAGCGCCTGCTCGGGATCGGCCGACAACCCCGCGGCGACCCGCCGCGCCAGGTCGGCATCCAGGCCGCGGGCCCGGTAGAGCGCGGCCAGCTCTGCCTGCTCGCCCTCCGGGTTGCGGGCCAGCTCGCGCCGCTCCACGGCGATCTCCGCCCGCATCAGCTCGGTCTGGGACTTCACCGACGTGTACTCGCCGGCCGCCATGGAGAACGCCCCGGCGGCCAGCCCGGCGAACCCGGCCAGCACCGCGGCCCGCCCGGCGCCCGCCGCCCCCACGACGCCGGCGATCAGCGCGAAGTTCGACACGAGCCCGTCCATGGCGCCGAACACCGCCGGGCGCAGCCAGCCACCGGTGACGTCGCGGTGGTGGTGGTGCTGCTCAGGAGAGTACGGCCGGGTGAGCTCGATGGTCATGTAACTCCTCCGCTTCGGGTGTCTTGTCCCAAATTTAGGCATACGCCGACAAGATCCGCAACGAAGGAGAGGCTTTCCTGAGCTGGGGAAAGGCCGTCTCGATGAGCGTTTCGTTACGCTACGTGCGCGGGCATGTGCGCACAAGCAGCCTGGGTTAGCACGTCCGCACGACGTCCACCGGCACGCATGTGCACACGAGAACCCCCGCGGGCGATGCCGCGGGGGAGATCGGTGTGCCGGTGCCGGTCAGACGTGGGCCGGAGCTGGAGCGGGGGCGACCGTCTCCACCTCGGGGACCTCGGTCCCGGAGCCGCGGATCAAGGCGTCGCAGTCCGCGATCGCCTCCTCCAGCAGCCGCCGCAGCAGCGCGTCCGGGTCCGGGATGCAGGCCTGGACGATGCCCACCACCGACAGTTGCACCGCGTTCGGCGCGGCGTACCTGCGGAACCCCTTCTGCGTGATCCGGGCCGCCCGGCTGAAGCGCCTGGCCTGCTCGGTCGCGTGCGGCACCTCCTCCATCGCCCGGCGGCTCTCGGCGCTCAGCCGCCCGGGCGGGGCGCCGTCGAGCCTGGCCAGCATCTCCTCCGCCGCGAGCACCGAGACGGCCAGCGCGAGCTGGCGCTCGGCCGCGGCCACCGGCAGCGCCGTCGTCGCGCAGCGCAGCGCGATCCGCGCGTCCACACGCAGGTCGTCGCTGGCCAGCCCGATGATCGACGGCACGAGTCCGACCAGCTTGGCGCGGCTGTCGTCGCTGACGTTGTCGTTGACCAGACGGGCGAGTGCGGCCAGCAACGGATGCGTGCAGGCCGGATGGTCGCTCCACCGCTCGCCGGCCAGGTAGGAGGCCAGCTCCATGAAACAGGCACCGCGTTTCGGGTTGCGATGTCTGCCGCGGGACAGGACCGGCAGGTGATCAAGGTGATTGTCCACGGATGCTCCACTGCTCCACGCGATCGCCGTCTATCCAGTCTGCGCCGTCGTGCGCGACAACGCCAGAGACGGACCGTCTTCGTCATGAACGTTCCCTCCGCCTGCCCCGGATCGGTGTCCAGAAACGTCTCTTGGCCTGGCGACGCTGGCTGTGCCCGGCATCGCGGTGACCGCGTCGTCCTGCTCACCTCGGCCGCGCTCATCGCCATCTCGGCAGCGCACAAGCTGAAGATAACCTCACTGTAACGGGACAATTACTTTACGTCACAAGACGGCGCGCGGGATCCTGATCGACGTGGACGGATTCCTCGATGAGACCTGCGGCGGGGTGACCGAGCTGCGCGTGCACGGCGTCGCCGGCACGCCGCCGGAGGGCACGCTCAACCACCCTCACCCCCGGCGGGTCGCGGGCGACGGCGTCACCGGATTCCACCGCCGCTGGTGGCCGGGCGGGCGGCCGTCGGGCGACGACGCGGACGTGCCGGAGCAGCGCCGCCGCGAGGCGTACGCGTGGGGTGGCCTCACCTCCGGCGGCTGGAGTGTGGCGCTGTGGCTGCCCCTGCTGCCGTTCTCGCTGGCGAACCTGTCCTACTTCATGCTGCCCAGACCGGCGCGCGGCGCCCGGCTGCGGCACGTCACGGAGGCGGCCCAGCGGCTGTTCGCGCTGCTGCTCACCGGCACGCTCGTCGGCGCCGTCACCCGGGCCGCGGTCGACCTCGTCGGCTGGCAGTGCACGGCCGCGGGAGGGGCCTGCACCCGCGATGCGGCTCCCGGCTGGCTGAGCTGGCTGGGCGCGCTGTGGGGGAGCGAGCCGTCCAAGCGGCTGGCGGTCACCGCGCTGGCGCCCCTGCTGGTCGTCGTGGTGCTGTGGTGGCCGGCCCGGCGCACCTGGAAGCGTGACGAACGGACCGCCATCCCGCCCGGCGGCGTGCTGCGGGCCAGCGTGCCGCAGGCCGGTGTGCCTCGGGCCGGTGTGCCATGGGCCGGTCTGCCGCTGGCGCGGCCGCGGCTGTGGCACGGCGGCGCGCCGGTGTGGCGGCTGCGGGTCGTGCACGTCGCCTTCGCGTTCGCCTCGATCGGGCTGGCCGTGTCCGTGCCGTTCGCGGGCACCCCGCGAGGGCTGGCGCTGACCGTGGCCAACGCCGCCGTCCAGGCCGCGGCCGTGGTGCTGGTACTGCTGCCGTGGATCGCCAGACGGCTGGATCCGGGGGAGGAGGTTCCGCGGTGGCTCACGTACGCGTGCCGCGGGCTGAGGCTGGCCGCGCCGCTGGTCCTGGCGGCCACGATCGTGCTGGCGGTGGCCGGTCTGGGCGCCGGCGCGCCCGGGCGGCGGCTGCCCGGTGCGGAGATTGGAGCGCTCCACATGGCCCTGATGGCCGGGGCCGGAGGATTCATCCTGCTCGCCACCTGGGTGCTCGCCCGGATGGACCGCCCGGCCGTGCCGCCGGCGCTGGGCGGCCTGGCCGGCTGGTTCACGCTCATGATCGCCGCGGGCGCCGCGCACGTGCTGGGGCTCGGCCTGCTGTTCTGGACCGCCACCTCCCTCGGCGGGCCGGACCGCGGGATCGTCCTCGGCGACCCCGTCTGGTGGACGGCGGCTCTGGTGCCCCTCCTGCTGCTAGGGGTGCTCGCCGTCGCGCTCGCCCTCCGGCTGATCCACAAGGCCGAGACGGCCAGGCTGGCGCCGCGGCTGGCGCATCACTACGGCCAGCGCCATGGCGGCGCGGTCGCGGGCACGTGGGCGCTGGCCGCGCTCACCGACCGCGCCGGGCTGGTGCTGGCCGTGCTCACCGGCGCCGGCGTGGCCGGGCTTGCCGCGGTCACCGTGATCCACCGATTCCACCTGTTCACCCCGGCCGGCGGGGTCGCCGGGCTGCCGGCCGCGACGGGGAGCTGGGCCATGGCCGCGCTCGTGGCCGGCCTGGTGCTGCTCGGCCGCCGTACCTACACCGACCTCCGCCTGCGCAGGACGATCGGCATCCTCTGGGACGTGTGCACGTTCTGGCCCCGCGCCGTCCATCCCCTCGCCCCGCCCTGCTACACCGAGCGCGTCATCCCCGAGCTGATCACTCGTGTGGGAAGGCTGGCCAGGACCGACCGGGACCAGGTGATCCTGTCCGGGCACAGCCAGGGCAGCGTCATCGCCGCCGCCCTCGTGCTGCAGCTCGAGCCCGAGCTGCGGCGGCGCATCGGCCTGCTCACCCACGGATCGCCGCTGCGCCGCCTGTACACCGCCTTCTTCCCGGCCTACTTCGGCGCGCCGGCGCTCGCCGCGGTACGCGACGCGGTGCCCTGGCACAACCTCTACCGGCTGAGCGACCCCATCGGCGGGCCCGTGTTCCGGCGCGTGGACCCGCTCGGCGAAGGGCCCGGCGGCGGCGACGGCGTCGACCGGTTCTGCTGGGACCCGCCGCGGCCCCGGCCGGGACAGCCGCTGCCCGAGGCGCGCGGGCACGGCGACTACTGGCTCGACCCGCTCTACGGCGAGGCGCTCGACCGGCTGACCAGGGTCAAGCGCTGAAATTATCTTTTAGTTCACCCCGAAGTCTTGAAAGTTATATCCACGAACGATTGAGTTCGGTCGTGCAGACCCTCCGATTGCTGGCCGCCACCGCGCTGCTGTTAGGCCCTCTGGCCGTGACCGTGGCGCCCGCGCAGGCCGACCCCGTACCCCCCGCAGAGGACGCGCTCGAGGCGTCGTCCTATCCACCGCCGTCCACGTTGCTGGCCCGGGCCGCGGCCGGGCAACCGCGGCTGGAGACGGCCAAGAGGACCCGGCCGGTCGCGCCGGGGATCTCGCTGACCTCGTTCGACACCTATGACGCGCTCGGCTGGCTGCGTGCGGACGCGATCACCGCCGACCTCGGCGGCGCGACGGCCGACTACGTGTTCTCCGGCGAGGTGTCCAAGACCGAGCCGCTGTCCGGGCCCGCCAAACGCTCCCACGCCGTCGCGGCCGTCAACGGCGACTTCTTCGACATCAACAACTCGGGCGCCGCCCAGGGCATCGGCGTGCAGAACGGCAACCTCATCCAGTCGCCCGTCGCCGGCCACGACAACGCGGTCGCGGTCACCGGGGACGGCGTCGGCCGGGTGCTGAAGATGTACTTCGAGGGCACCGCCACGCCGGCCGGCGGATCGCCGATCAAGCTCACCCAGTTCAACCAGATCGTGCAGGGCGGCGGCGTAGGGCTGTTCACATCCCTGTGGGGCTCCTACACGCGGGCCCGCGCCGTCGCGGGCGCGGCGTCCGTCGCCGAGGTCGTCCTGGTCAACGGGGTCGTCTCGGAGGTACGCACCTCCGCGGGCTCAGGGCCGATCCCCGCCGGGACCACGATCCTGCTGGGCCGCGACGCGGGGGCGACGGCTCTGTCCGCGTTGAAGGTCGGCGACCGAGTTGACGTGAAATATCAGCCGAAGTCGTCCGATGGCAGCACGGTCAAGGCGGCCGTCGGTGGCAACTGGGTGCTGGTCAAGGACGGCGTCGCGCAGAATTCCACCGACCAGGCCGCGCACCCCCGTACCGCCGTCGGGTTCTCCGCCGACGGCAGGAAGATGTACCTGCTGACCGTGGACGGCCGCCAAGCCGACAGCCGCGGCGTCACGCTCAACGAGCTGGCCGCGCTGATGGTCGACCTCGGCGCCGCGAACGCGCTCAACCTCGACGGCGGCGGCTCCTCCACCATGCTGGCCCGCGAGCCCGGCTCCGCCGACGTGCAGGTCGAGAACAGCCCGTCCGACGGCGGCGAGCGCCACGTCCCCAACGGCCTGGCCCTCTACGCGCCCCAGGGCAGCGGCAAGCTCAAGGGCTTCTGGCTGGAGACCGCGAACGACCCCGCCAGGGCGCCCGGCGCCGCCCCCGTCGCCGGCGGCCGTCCCGACCGGGTCTTCCCCGGCCTCACCAGGCGGCTGACCGCCGCCGGCTACGACGAGACGTACGGGCCCGCCGCCGGGACCCCGTCGTGGCGTGCCAACCCGGCCGTCCACGGCGTGGTCCGAGACGGGAGATTTCACGCTTTGGTGCCCGGCCAGACCATCGTCACCGCCTCGCGCGGCGGCGCCCAGGGCACCGTCGACCTGACCGTGCTCCAGCCGCTGCAGCGGCTCGGCACCACCGCCGACCGGCTCGGCATGCCCGGCCAGGGCCGCACCGCCACGTTCGGCGTGGTCGGCTACGACCGCAACGGCAACTCCGCGCCCATCGAGCCGGCCGACCTCACGCTCGACTACGACAAGAACCTGTTCGAGGTCACCGCGGCCGAGCACGGCTCCTTCACCGTCAAGGCCAAGCAGGCCACCGGGTCCGGGCTCATCACCGCGCGCGTCGGCAAGCTCAGCACCGCCGTGCCGGTGACCGTCGGCTTCGAGGACAAGCCGGTCGCCGACTTCGAGGATGCCGCCACGTGGACGTTCGCCGCGGCCCGCGCCACCGGCTCGCTGTCGGCGGCGCCCGGGCAGAGCGGGGGCGGGCTCAAGCTGTCGTACGACTTCACCACCTCGACCGCCACCCGGGCCGCGTACGCCAGCCCGCCGCAGCAGATCGTGGTGGACGGGCAGCCGCAGGCGTTCGGGCTGTGGATCCACTCCACCGGCAAGGGGGAGTGGCCCAGCCTGGAGTTCTACGACGCGCTCGGGCAATCGCAGATCCTGCGCGGGCCGTACATGACGTGGACCGGCTGGAGGTTCGTCGAGTTCGCCGTGCCCGCGGGCGTCAACTACCCGCTCAAGCTGCGGCGCTTCTACGTGGCCGAGACCAAGGCCGACGCCAAGTACACCAACGAGATCCTCATCGACGGGCTGGTCGCCAAGGTGCCGCCGGCGGTCTCCGCGCCCGCGGCGGCCAAGGTCGCCGACCCCGTGGTCAAGCCGTCGGTGGCGGAGATGCCGTGGCGGTTCGCGGTCATGTCGGACGCGCAGTTCGTGGCCAGGGCCCCGGACAGCGACATCGTCAAGAACGCGCGCAGAACGCTGCGCGAGATCAAGGCGGCCGAGCCGGACTTCCTGGTCATCAACGGTGACCTGGTTGACGAGGCGTCGCCCGAGGACTTCGCGCTGGCGAAGCGGATCCTCGATGAGGAGCTGGGCGGTGCACTGAAATATCACTACATTCCCGGCAACCATGAGGTGATGGGCGGCAAGATCGACAACTTCAAGGCCGTCTTCGGAGACACGTACCGGACCTTCGACCACAAGGGCACCCGCTTCATCACCCTGGACACCTCCCGGCTGAACCTCAGGGGCGGCGGCTACGACCAGGTCGCCATGCTCAGGTCCGAGCTGGACAAGGCCGCGAAGGACGCCTCGATCGGGTCCGTCGCGGTGCTGTTCCACGTGCCGCCGCGGGACCCGACGCCCGGCAAGGGCAGCCAGCTCGGCGACCGCAAGGAGGCCGCGCTGGTGGAGGGCTGGCTGGCCGACTTCCAGCGCGACACCGGCAAGGGGGCCGCCTACATCGGGGCGCACGTGGGGACGTTCCACGCGGCGCGGGTGGACGCGGTGCCGTACTTCATCAACGGAAACTCCGGCAAGAACCCCGCCACCTCACCCGGCGACGGCGGCTTCACCGGCTGGTCGCTGTGGGGCGTGGACCCGGTGACGCGGACCGAGGCCGAGCACGTCAAGCGCAACTGGTTCGTCGACGCGCCGGCCTGGATCGGCACGCAGGTCCGGCCGCACGTGGACGACCTCGTGCTCACCGCGCCCGCCACGGTCGCCATCGGCATGCCCGGGCCGGTGACGGCGGCGGTCCAACAGGGGTCGCGGACGGTTCCCGCCGTCCACCCGGTCTCGGCCGCCTGGTCCGGCTCGCCGAACCTGCACGTCGGCGCCCGGCAGACGGCCAAGCCGTGGCACGTGGCCGTGCTCGACCCGGCTACGGGCACGCTGACGGCGTTGCGCGAGGGGCAGGTGACGGTTGCCGTCACGGTCAGCGGCGTGACCCGCCAGGCGAGCGTGGCCCTCACGGCCAAGGCCGCCGCCTGACGGCTCGGCCGTGGGGCGGCCACCTGACCGCCCCACGGCCGAGCCACGGCGGAGCGCTCGTCCCGCAGCAAACGAGCGCTCCGCCCCCTATGCTGCGCCGCCATGCTGCGCCGCCATGCTGCGCCGCCATGCTGCGCCGCCATGCTGCGCCGCCATGCTGCGCCGCCATGCTGCGCCGCCATGCTGCGCCGCCATGCTGCGCCGCCATGCTGCGCCGCCATGCTGCGCCGCCACGGCGCGCTGCCACGGCGCACTGCCACGGCGCACTGCTGCGCCCGCACCACCCCCGCCGACACGGTCGTCTGCCAGGCGGGCGCCGGGGCTCCAGATGCTGCGGCGCGGAGCCCGTGGGGGAGGGGCGGGCGGTGGGATCGGGGCTGGGCGGCGCGTGCGCTCGGGGACGGCGGGGTGGCTCCCCTATCCTGGCCAGGTGTCCCTTGAGCTCGTCCCCGGCCTGGCCCGGGCCATCGAGGAGTTGCGGCTGGTCGACCACCACGTGCACGGCGCCTCGGCCGGCGACCTGTCGCGCAAGGCGTTCGAGGAGCTGATCATCGAGTCCGACCGGCCCATCCCCGAGTGGATGACCCCGTTCGACTCCCAGGTGGGATACGCGATCCTGCGCCACTGCGCCCCCGTCCTCGGCCTCGACCCGCACTGCACGCCGGAGGAATACCTGGCCAGGCGCGCCAGGCTCGGCGTGGACGAGGTCAACCGGCTGCTGCTCACCGCGAGCGGCGTCGGGCACTTCCTCGTCGAGACCGGCCACCGGGGCGAGGAGGTGCTCGGCCCGTCCGGCATGGCCGACGCGGCAGGCGTGCCCGCCGACGAGGTGGTGCGGCTGGAAGCGGTGGCCGAGCAGGTGGCCGCGGACGGGTGCGCGGCGTGGGCGTTCGCCGGGCGGTTCGAGGAGGCGCTGTGGGAGCGCACCCGCACGGCGCGCGGGCTCAAGACCATCGCCGCCTACCGTCACGGACTCGACTTCGACCCGGCCCGGCCGGCGGGCGAGGAGGTCACGGAGGCGGCCGGCCGCTGGTTCGCGGCAGGCGGGCGGCTGACCGATCCGGTGCTGCTGCGCCACCTCATCTGGGCGGGGCTCGACCGGGGGCTGCCGCTGCAGTTCCACATCGGCTTCGGCGATCCCGACGTGGACCTTCGGCGATCCGACCCGCTGCTGCTGCGCGGCCTGATCGAGCTGGCCGAGCCGACCGGGGTGCCATTGCTGTTGCTGCACTGCTACCCCTACCAGCGGCAAGCCGGGTTCCTGGCGCACGCCTACCCCAACGTTTTCTTCGACGTCGGGCTGGGCGTCACCTTCACGGGGGCGCGCAGTGTGGCGCTGGTGGCGGAGAGCCTGGAGGCGGCGCCGTTCGCGAAGATCCTCTTCTCGTCGGACGCCTGGGGCCCCGCCGAGCTGCACCACCTCGGGGCGCGGCTGTGGCGGCGGGCCATGGCGCGGGTGCTGGGGGAGTTCGTGGCCGAGGGGGAGTGGTCGATCGGCGAGGCGATGCGGGTGGCCACGCTGGTGGGCAGCGAGAACGCCCGCCGCGTGTACGGCCTCGGAACCTGAGCAAGAGTACGGACACGGAACTCATCGCTGCCCAAAATGCTCTCGAACCTCTAGGCTCGGCGACGATGGACCTCGAAACTTTCACCCCCGGTTCGGGACTACTCGAACCCAGGGCGGCACTCCGCTCCGACGCGCCCGCACTCGACCTCAACGGGACGTGGCGCTTCCGCCTCTCACCCACCGCGAACGTCCCCGACGACTTCGCCCAACCCAGCTACGACGCCGCGGACTGGGACGAATTGCCGGTGCCGTCCCACTGGCCGTTGCACGGCTACGGCGCGCCCGCGTACACCAACGTCGTCTTCCCGTTCCCCGTCGACCCGCCGCACGTGCCCAACGAGAACCCGACCGGCGACTACCGCCGCACGTTCGACCTGCCCGAGGACTGGACCGGCGGCCGGCTGCGGTTCGAGGGCGCCGACTCCTTCGCCCGGGTCTGGCTCAACGGGCACGAGCTGGGCTTCTGGACGGGCAGCAGACTGCCCGCGGAGTTCGACGCCGGGCCGTGGCTGCGTCCCGGACGCAACGTCCTGGCCGTGCGCGTGCACCAGTGGTCGGCTGCCAGCTACCTGGAAGACCAGGACATGTGGTGGCTGCCCGGCATCTTCCGCGACGTCACCCTCACCCGATCGGCGGCCGACGTCTTCGTGCACGCCTCGCATGATGGCAGGCTCAGCTTCGAGGGCGAGGGCGGCCTGCTCAGCATTCCGGAGCTCGGCGTCGCCGACCTGGGGCCGGGCACGGAGATCACGCTCGACGTCGAGCCGTGGACGGCCGAGACCCCGCGCCTGTACGACGCCGTCGTGACGTTCCCCGGCGAGACGGTGCGCCTGCGCATCGGCTTCCGCACGATCTCCATCGTGGACGGCGTGCTGCTGGCCAACGGCAGCCCGCTGCTGCTCAAAGGCGTGAACCGGCACGAATTCCACCCCGAGCGCGGCCGCGCGGTCCCGTACGAGACCATGCGCGCCGACGTGCTGCTGATGAAGCAGCACAACGTCAACGCCGTCAGGACCAGCCACTACCCACCCCACCCCGCCTTCCTCGACCTGTGCGACGAGCTCGGCCTGTGGGTGATCGACGAGTGCGACCTGGAGACGCACGGCTTCGGCGAGGTCGACTGGCGCGGCAACCCCACCGACGACCCGCGCTGGGCCGACGCGCTGCTCGGCCGCATGCGCCGCATGGTCGAACGCGACAAGAACCACCCGAGCGTCATCATGTGGTCGCTCGGCAACGAGGCCGGCCACGGCCGCAACCTGGCCGTCATGGCCGACTGGGCCCGCGAGCGCGACCCCTCCCGCCCGATCCATTACGAGGGCGACTGGACGTGCGCGCACACCGACGTCTACTCGCGCATGTACGCCTCCCACGCCGAGGTCGAGGCCATCGGCCGCCTGGCCGAGGACCCCCTGGACGACCCGGAGCTGGACGCGCGGCGGCGCGCGATGCCGTTCCTGCAGTGCGAGTACGCCCACGCCATGGGCAACGGGCCCGGCGGGCTGGCCGAATACCAGGAGCTGTTCGCGCGGTACCCGCGGCTGGCCGGCGGGTTCATCTGGGAGTGGATCGACCACGGCATCGTGCACCCGCAGTTCGAGTACGCCTACGGCGGCGACTACGGGGAGCCCGTCCACGACTCGAACTTCGTGATCGACGGGCTCGTGTTCCCCGACCGCACGCCGTCACCCGGGCTCATCGACCTGAAGAAGGTGTTCGAGCCCGTGACGTTCGACTTCGGCGACGGAGTCGTGCGGGTCGTGAACGGCTACGACTTCCGCGACCTGTCCCACCTGGAGTTCGTCGCCACCGTGGAGGCGGAGGGAGAGACGCTCGCCGAGCACCGGCTGGAGGTGCCCGCGGGCGGCGGCGAGGTCAAGCTGCCCGACGCGCCGCCCGGCCCGGAGGGGGAGCGCTGGCTGACCGTCCGCGCCCAGCTGTCCGGCGACCAGCCGTGGGCGGAGGCGGGACACGAGGTGGCGTGGGGGCAGACGCTCCTGGCGCCGCCCGCGCCCCGGACCGCTTCGGCGACGCTGGTCACGTTCGTACGGGACGGCGACGAGATCGTCGCCAGCGGATCCGGATTCGACGCGGAAACGGGGCGGCTCGTCAGGCTGTTCGGACTGGAGGTCGAAGGGCCGCGGCTCGACCTGTGGCGGGCGCCGACCGACAACGACAGGCACGCCGGCTTCGAAGGCAAGTGGCGCGCCCTCGGCCTGCACCGGCTCACGCACCGGGTGGACGATGTCGAGGTCGGCGACGCCCTCACCGTCCGCACCCGGGTCGCGCCCGCCGCGACGGACCTCGGGATGCGGGCGACCTACCGGTGGACGCTCGCCGGGGACGGCGGGCTGCTGCTGAGCCTCGACCTCGAGCCCGAGGGCGAGTGGCGGGACCCGATCGCGCGGCTCGGCGTCACCATGACGCTGCCCGGGACCGCTGTCGAGCGGGTCACCTGGTTCGGGCGCGGGCCCGGCGAGGCGTACCCGGACACCGGCATGGCGGCGCGGGTCGGCCGCTGGACGGCCTCGATCGACGAGCTGCAGACGCCGTACGTCTACCCGCAGGAGAACGGCCACCGCGCCGACGTGCGGTGGGCCGACTTCGGCGCGTTCACGGTGTCCGGGGATCCGGTGTTCGGGATGACCGCGCGCCGCTGGAGCATCGATGAGCTGGCCGCCGCCACCCACCGGCCCGACCTGGTGCCGGGGGACCGGGTGCACCTCCACCTGGACCTCGCCCACCAGGGCATCGGCACCGCAACCTGCGGTCCGGGCACGCTGCCGCAGTACGAGCTCAGAGCTCAGGCGGCGACGTTCACGCTGAGGTTCGACCCGGCCTGAGCCGGGGACACGAAACCGGGTCCCGCACGGACATGCGGGACCCGGCTCGGGTCAACCGGACGACGGCACGGTGAGAATCGTGCCCGCGCCCACCGTCAGCCCGCCCTCGCGAATCGCGAAGCCGAGCCCCGGCTCGACGGCGACCGGCTTGCCCAGCGCGACCTCCACCTCGACCGTGTCACCCGGCCGGGCGGCCTCGTCGAGCTTGAGCTCCCCGGGCACGTCCGTCGTCCGCAGGTAGAACTGCGGCCGGTAACCGGACGCGATCGCCCTGCGCCGCCCGCCCTCCTCCGGGGTCAGGAGGTAGACGCGGGCGGTGAACGACGTGCGGGCCCGCTGGCTGCCCGGCTGGGCCAGCACCATGCCCCGCCGCACCTGCTCGCGGCGCACCCCGCGCAGCAGCACGGCGGCGTTGTCGCCGGCCTCGCCCTGCTCCATCGTCTTGCCGAACGTCTCCACGCCCGTCACGACGGCGCTGAACCCGTCACCGAACCCGACCGCCTCCACCGTGTCGCCGACGCGGACCGTGCCGCGCTCGATGGCGCCGGTGACGACCGTGCCACGGCCGGTGACCGTCAGCACGTTCTCGATCGGCATGAGGAACGGCGCGTCCACGTACCGCACCGGCACGGGAATGTGCTCGTCCACCGCCTGGAGCAGCGCCTCCACCGACGCGGTCCAGACCGGGTCGCCCTCCAGCGCCCGCAGCCCGGACACCCGCACCATCGGGACGCCGTCGTAGCCGTGCTCCGCCAGCAGCTCCTGCAGCTCCAGCTCCACCAGGTCGGTCAGCTCCGGGTCGGCGCCGTCGGCCTTGTTGACGGCCACGACCAGGTGCTCCACGCCGACCCGCTTGGCCAGCAACACGTGCTCCCTGGTCTGCGGCATGATCCCGTCCTGCGCGGACACGACGAGGATCGCACCGTCGAGCTGCGCCGCCCCCGTGATCATGTTCTTCACGTAGTCGGCGTGGCCCGGCATGTCGACGTGGGCGTAGTGCCTGGTGGCGGTCTCGTACTCGACGTGCGAGATGTTGATCGTGATGCCCCGCTGCGCCTCCTCCGGCGTGCGGTCGATCCGCTCGAACGGCGTGTACGTCGCCTGCCCCCGCTGCGCCAGCACCTTCGTGATCGCCGCGGTCAGCGTGGTCTTGCCGTGGTCGACGTGGCCCATCGTGCCGATGTTGAGATGCGGCTTGTTCCGTACGTAGGCCTGCTTGGCCATGATTCCCTCTCCTGAGACATCTGGATGCTTCGTGACCCGTCAGGGCCGGTCAACCTCCCCCCGCCGGGTCACCTCAGGACTTACGGGAAGAGGTCAGCGCTCCAGGCCGTCGCAGACACGCTCGAACGCGCCCACCGGCAGGGTGGGCGTCGTGGGGCGAGCGCGCAGGAACATGAGGAACATAGTGCGATCATCAGCACTAAAGGGCAACCGATTATTCCGCCCAGTAGGTTCCCTTCGCCCGCCCACCCGTTGCCCCGTTACCAAGTGGGCTGACGGGATCCCACCCCAAAGGTCCTCGCTGACGCTCGGGCGTCCTTATTGAGGCGCCTTCGGCGCAACCCCCGCGCCTCCGGTGCCAATCAGCCCACCCGTTGCCTGGCGAGGCGGTGGGCCGACCGATGCCCACGCTGGGGCTGGGATGTCTCTCGGCTCAGCCTCCGACCAGTCCATAGTGAGGAGGCTGGGCCACCAGCGAGAAGCGAGAGCCCGCTATCCTCGACCTGGCACTGACCGGACTCCAGTGACCGTACCGGTGTGCTTCTGGATCGCCGTGCGTGCCTGCTCGGCAAGGTCAGCGGTGAGTCACCATCAGATCATCACCGTGGAGACCCGCCGGACCCAGCATCTGCCTGCCAGGGCGAGACCCTCACGCGATCGACACAATAACAGCTCATTAACAGCAAGTTATTTGCTATTTATCGGCTCGAATCCGTATCCTAGAGCGGTGTTCTCGCCGACGTTCACGATTACCCCTTCGGTCGCCACAGCTCTCATGGCCATTGAGGGCGATCGTCAAGCGATCATGGAGCTGCCGATCAACGTCGAGGTGCTGGCCGGCCTCCGCCACACGGCCAGGCTCGCCGCGACTCACTACTCCACGCAGATCGAAGGTAATCGCCTCACCCAGGCACAGGTGGCGGAGGCTCTCCACGGCGCCCACTTCCCCGGAAGGGAACGTGATGAGGCAGAGGTGCGAAACTACCATCGGGCGCTTGAGTATGTGGAGTCACTAGCCACAGCGGAAGGTCCGATCGATGAGCTCCAACTTCGCCGCGTTCATGGTCTGGTCCAGGACGGCAAGGCGGCACCCTCCCCGTACCGGCCAGGGCAGAATGTCATCCGCGACGCTGCCACCGGGCGCATCGTTTACATGCCGCCGGAGGCGCACGATGTCCCCGCGCTCATGGGGGATCTGTTCAAGTGGCTCAACCGATGCCTATCCAGCCGGGAACTGCCTATCCCGATCGTCGCGGCCATCACGCACTACCAGTATGCGACGATCCATCCCTACTACGACGGCAACGGCCGCACAGCACGGCTGCTGACGACCCTCGTTCTCCATCGGGCAGGATATGGGCTGAAGGGAATCTATTCCCTCGATGAGCACTATGCCCGTAACCTCCACGCGTACTACGCAGCGCTCACGGTCGGACCATCGCATAACTGTTACATGGGGCGTGCCGAGGCCGACATCACCGGCTTTGTCAACTACTTCTGTCAGAGCATGGCGGATGCGCTGGGGGCCGTCCGAGCACGCGCCGCCGATGTCCAGGACCGCACACCAGGTCGTGACGACTCGGCACTGCTCAGGCGGCTCGATCCACGCCGCCGCCGCCTCCTGGAGTTCTTTCGTGACCGCGGAACGGCAACCACCACCGAGATGGCGGCCTATCTGTCCATCAGTCCCCGCACCATGAGCGCACTAGCCAGGAAGTGGGTCGACGACGGTTTCCTTGAGATCCACGATCCATCGCGCAAGGCGCGGTCCTACCGGTTGAGCCCAAGCTACGATTACCTGATCAACCGATGACACGAGCATGCTCGCGGCGGCCAGGCCTTATGCCGGCGCGGCAACGGGTCGGGCACGCCATCAAGTGGATCGTCACCGAGCGCATCGCCACCGAACTATGGCTCCTGCCGCCACCGATCGACATCCGAGGACGTAGCACCGCGTGAGGTGCGGTCGACGTCGGCGCTCAGTCTCTCCAGAGATACCAAGGGCCGTGGACATGTTCGGTGTTCTCCGGCGGCCATCTGGGCTCCAGACGTAGCCGTACGGATCGGGCCCCAGGTCAGTGCCGAGCTGGAAGTTGACCACGCCGTCCTTCTTGAAGACCGCGTCGAAGGTGAGCTTCCCGATCATGGGATCGTCGAGTTCGTCGCTCTCCCTTAGCGTGCGGGCGACCGCTTCCATCTGACCGACCGAGTCGGCGAAGCGTTCCCCGTGGGTCCGGGCCGAGGCCAGGATCGCGACCAAGGCGACCGCGGCGACGAGGAGCGTCGCTCCGAAGTAGGCGACAATGCGCACCCGAGAACTGCGTGACACAAGCCCCTCCATCTGGGTCGTCGAGTCGGTGAGGCCACGGCGAGGATGGACTCCGCGATAAGCCCTAGTCACGCATCGCATGGATCAATACGGGCATCGCGGCCAGCAAGGCGATCCCCCGCAGCACGCCCGCGACGGGGTAGGAGGCGCGCAACCCGAATGCGTGCGCCACGAGTCCGCCGGCCAGCGCCCCGAGCGGGATCAGTCCCCAGCCGAGCATCCTGTAGACGCTGTTCACCCGGCCGAGCATCTCCGACGGCACGATCTGCTGCCGGAGGCTGACGGTCACGATGCTCCAGAGCGTGATGAGGAAGCCGTTGATGGCCAGCAGGGTGCCGAGCACGATCGCGTTCGGACTCAGCCCGATCCCGACGAAGATGAAGACGTTCACGGCGAGCGCGGTGAGCAGTGCGGGAAGTGCGCCGATCCGTGTGACCACGCGCGCACTGACCAGGCCGCCAAGCAGGCTCCCGAGCGCGGCGCCGGCGAGCAGCAGGCCGTAGCCGGGCGCGTCGAGGTGCAGCGTCTGGGTGACCAGGAGGACAAGGGTGACGTTACCGAGTTGCCAGCAGAAGGTGTTGACCCCGAGCAGAACGGCGAGCGTGCGCAGCAGCCGGTGGCGGGCCAGCCAGCGCAGGCCGTCCACGATCGCCGTGCGCATCGGTGGGTGCTCGATCCGCCGGCGTGTACGCCTGGGCAGTGTCGCCAGCAGTGCGGCGGACAGGGCGAACGAGGCGGCGTCCATCCCGAACGGCAGCGCCACGGCGACCGCGAAGAGCAGGCTGCCGAGCGGAGGCCCGGCGAACTGCAGGCCGATCGTGGTGATCGCCTGCTGATGGCCGTTCGCCTTGTGCAGCAGAGGCTTGGCGACGATGTCCGGTAACACCGCCTGCGCCGCATTGGCGAAAACGACTGCGCACGACCCCAGCCCGAAGGCCATGATCGCGAGTGCCGGGATGCCGACCTGGCCAAGCGCGGCAAGGACGGCGATGACGCTGACGATCACTGCCTGGATCGCCTGCGCCCGCCACATGAGGCCGACGCGATCGTGCCGGTCGACGAGCGCGCCGGCGGGGAGGGACAGCAGCAACCAGGGCAGGTACGTCGCCGCGGACACGATCGACACGAGCCGGGGGTCGCGCGTGATGGTCACGGCCAGCAGCGGAACAACCGCGGCGAACGCCCCGTCGCCGACGCTGTTGACACCCGTCGCCCACCACAACCGCCAGTACGCCCCGGACAACCGTGGCCCCGCGTCGGGCTGCGTCATCTCCTGCTTCATGCCGGGATCCTCCGGCGCCGGACGCCGTCACGACAGCATTTAGGCCGTCGCTACATAATCGATCCATGGCGTTGACGATCAATCTCGGCGTGGCCGAGTTGGCGGCGACCCGATTCGCTATCTCGCCGCTGTCCGAGACCGTGTCCGCCCTGCGGCAGCTGGGTGATCGCGACCGGCACCCGATCAACCTGCGGTGGCTGCGTTGGGCGGCGGATGAGCTCGCCACGGATCCCCTCGACCTCTCGCACACGTGGCCGCTGCTCGTGAGCGACCGGCCGAACTGGCCGGAGTTCCTCGTTCCCGCCCCGTCTGGCGCCGGCGGATCCATCGAGGAGGATCTGGCAGCATTGCAAAGGACGCCTGCTTCACAAGTCCGGATCAGCCTCCTGCGGGTGTTCGGCGAAGCACCCCCTGACCCGGTGGCCGCGCTCGCCGAGCAGCCGGCGGCAGGACTGCGGGCGATCGCCGCGGAGCTGCGGGCGGCACACGACCGGCTCATCGCGCCGCACTGGGCACGGATCCGGGCCGTACTCGAGGCGGACGTCATCCATCGCGCCAAGCAGCTGGCCGCGGGCGGAGCGGGGAAGTTGTTCGCCGGCTTGCACCCGGATCTGCACTGGTGCGATGGCCGGCTGATGCTGAGAGGAGAGCGCTGGCGGGCCGAGTGCGTGGTGGATCGCGGTCCGGGCGGGCTGGTTCTCATGCCCGTCGTTCTCGGTTCGCCTCACGTACTGATCAAGAAGAGAACCTCCACGCAGACCACGGTGCGCTATCCGGCGAGGGGTGTCGGGGCCTTGTGGACCGCGGGGACGCGGGCGCCCGCGGGCAGCGCGGTCCGGTTGCTCGGCCGGGCGCGAGCGGAACTGCTCGAGGCACTGCGGTCCCCCGCGACCACGACGGATCTGGCTCGCGCGCTCGGCGTCACGCCCAGCGCGGTGTCACAGCACCTCGGCGTGCTGCGCGAGAGCGGGCTGGTCGCGCGCGAGCGATCCGGGCGCAACGTCCTGTACATGACAACTGAGCTGGGAGCGTTCTTGATCGGGACAGGCGCCTAGGAAGCCCCTGGGCGACGGCGGTCAGTGGCGCGCCCCAGCCGCCTTGGCCGATGCCCCAAAGCCCGATCGCCGCATCGCCGATGTGCCGGCGCAGCACAGACCTGGCGACATGCGCATCACCGGCCCGACGCTGCATGACTGGGCCTCCGCCGAATTCGTCCGTCTCGTGCGCCACCTGCTCGTCTTCGAACGCGGCCACGGCCTCGGCCTGCTGCCCGGCGTGCCACCCGGATGGTTCGAGCCTGGCTCTGCCATCCACGTCGAGCGGACGACGACGCGCTTCGGCCGCATCACGCTCGACGTACGGGCGAGCGCGGAGACCCTGGAGGTGCGCGTCGTCCGGCGGCAGGCAGGGCCGCCGGGCGCCGTGACCGCCACCCTTCACCTCCCTGGCCGGTTCACCGGCGACGTACGGGTCAACGGCACGCCGGTGGAGGGTCCGCCTTCCGTCCTGCTGGACCTGATGGACGACGCTGAGATCCAGGTCGTGGTCCGTGCCTGAAGATCGGTCACGCCTCACTCCGGCTCGTTGCCCGCCTCACCCCCGGCGTGGAACGGGGTGGTAACCCCCTCATACATCAGGTGCGCGACGAGCCCCTCGGTGGCGTGGACGAGCTGGTGGCAGTGGTCCATCCAGATGCCGGGGTTACCGGCGACGAAGGCGATCTCGTAGATGTCGCCGTCGCCCACGTCGAGCGAGTCCACCCACCAGGGGCTCCCGGTGGCGGGCACCCCGTTGCGGCTGAGCACCAGCGCGTGATGGCCGTGCAGGTGCATGGGGTGGGCCTCGCCGCTGCGGTTGGCGATGCGCATGCGCACCACGTCGCCCTCGGCGACGATGAAGGCCGGGATGTCGGGGTACAGGTGGCCGTTGATGGTCCACCACATCCCCGGGACCCCGTCGAGGAAGCCGGGGCGGCGCCCGATCTCGTACGGGAACCGGCGGTCCGGCCGGTCAGGGTCGAATGACACCGGCGTCCGCTTGCCGTACGAGAGCAGATCCAGGGCCTGCGCGGGCGGTGGCGTCGCCCAGGTGGTGGAGGACCCGGAACCGAGCACGACGGCGGCTGAACCGCCGATCTCGATCCGGACCGGCGAGCCGTCCTCGGGCATGACCACCTCGAGGTCGGCGCGGCCGCCGGCGGTGACGAGCACCCGGGCGTCCCAAACCTGGGCGGGGCCGTTCAGCTCGGTGCCGTCGACGCCGAGAAGCCGGTACGGTGCACCGGCCACCCACACCGGCATCTCGCCGTTGTCGGTGTTGATGACGCGTACCCGTGTCCGTCCACCGGGAGGCGCCTCGGCGCGGACCTCGCCCTCGTAACCGTTGAGCGTGCGGACTCCGCCGTACACGTGCGTCAGCGCCACGACGTCGGCCACGCCGGTGGGTGGCCGCGGCTCGCTCACCACCAGGGCGCCGAGCAGGCCCCGGCGGACCTGCTCATGGGACATCTGGTGGGAGTGGTACCAGAAGGTTCCCGCCCGCCCGGCAACGAACCGGTAGGTGAACTCCTGGCCGGGACGGACGGCGTCCTGAGTGACGCCGGCGACACCGTCCGCCGCGTTGGGCACGTCGACCCCGTGCCAGTGCAGCGTGACGCCGTCCGGCACCGACTCGTTGATCAACCGCACCTGGACCAATTGCCCGGCGGCGGCGCGGATGACCGGGCCGGGCGACCGGCCGTTGAGGGTGTACCCGTCGACCGGCCGGCCCGACGGCAGACGGAAGCGTTGCTCGCGAGCCGTCAGCGTGACCAGGACGTCGGCCCGGCGGTCCGGGTCGGCGATCAGCGAGGTGACGCTGCGAGTCGGCCCGCCGTGACCCGCGTGGCCCCTGTCCATGACGGAGTATGCCGAAGGCAGCAGGCTGGCCTGCCAGAGCCAGATCAAGGGCCCGAGGACGACGGCGGCCGCCGCGACGGCGATGACACGGCCGGACATGTGGATTTCAGCTCGTCGTCACGTGGCGCGGTTCCCCGGCGGCGGCGGTGTCGCGGACCCGGAGTCCGGCGTAGACCGCCGCGCCGAGCAGGAGCAGCGCGACCAACCCGTGCAGGGCGCCCAAGATCGGCATGCTGTGACTGAAGAACCCGAGGTTGGCCTGCACCGCGACCAGCAACAGGATCAGGCCTGCCCACTTCACCGCTCCCGGGAGCTTGGTGAAGAACGAGAGGATCAGCATGATCAGCGCGGCCAGCGGGATGAGGATCGTCCCGTTGATGCTGTGAATGAGGAAGCCGAGCACTTCGGGGAAGACGAATTCCTGGGCTTCCACGACCGCCTTGTCCATCACGCCGCCCTCGCTGATCCAGCGGCTCTCTCCCGCGATGCCGAAGACGACCGACATCGACTGGACGACCACCAGGGCCGCTATGAGGTAGGCCAGTGTTCTGTAGGCAGATCTCATGATGCTCTCTCCAGTTACTCAAGCGGTCCGTCATCGCGGCCACGCCGGAAACGAATGCCTGATCAGCCACGATGAACTCGGTGTAGCCGGGATCGATGAGTGCGTCCGAAAGGCCCCTGGTTGAACAGCTCCTCAGCAGTGCGCCGCCCACGGGCCTTGAGTTCCTCGGGTGACATCCTCATCCTCCCGCCAGCACCCAGCGTGGTTCCGCGCGTGGCTCCATACCATGACGAGCGCTCACCGAAGACTCACCGAACACCGGACGCATGACATGGCGGACTTCGGCGCGACGCTCAAACGCCTGCGGCTGGCCGCGGGTCTCACCCAGGAGGCGCTGGCCGAACGGGCGGGGATCAGCGCCAGGGCGGTCAGCGACCTCGAACGCGATCCCGGCAGGACGCCGCGGCTGGACACCGTGCGGTTGCTCGCCGAAGCGCTGCGGCTGGAGCCGGGGCCACGCGCGCAGCTGGTCGCCGCCGCCCGCCAGGTGGCGGACCTGCCGCCGATCCCCCGTCCGCTCACCCCGCTGATCGGGCGGGCGGGCGTGGCGGCGGCCCTGGTGGAGCTGCTCCGCCACGGTGAGACCCGGCTGCTCACGCTCACCGGGCCGGGCGGCGTGGGCAAGACCCGCCTGGCACTCGAGGTGGCCGCGCGGCTGGCGTCCGACTACCCGGACGGCGTGATCTTCGCCGATCTGGCGCCGCTGTCCGACCCTGACTTGGTGATGGCCGCCATCGCGCGCCGGTTCGGGGTCGCCGAGCGGGACACCGTCCCGGTCAGCGAGCGGCTCGCGGCGGTGCTGCGGGAGAAGTCGGCGTTGTTGCTGGTGGACAACTTCGAACATGTGGCACCGGCGCGCTCCGGCCTGCTCGATCTGCTGACCGCCTGTCCGCGGGTGACCATCTTGGTGACGAGCCGGATCCCGCTGCGCGTGCGCGGGGAGCGGGAGTACCGCATCGCGCCGCTGGAACTGCCCGCGGAAGGCGAACACACCTCGCCCGCCGGAGCGCTGTTCGTCGAGCGTGCCCGCGCGGCGGGGACCGAACTGCCGGAGGACTCCGTGACCGCGGAGATCTGCCGCCGCCTCGAGGGCTTGCCGCTGGCCATCGAACTCGCCGCCGCCCGCGTGCGCCTGCTGGCTCCAGAAGCGCTGCTCGAACGCTTGGACCAGCGGCTTCCGCTGCTCGTGGGAGGGCCGCACGACCTTCCCGCCCGGCAGAAGACCATGAGCGACGCCATCGCCTGGAGCTACCGGCTGCTGTCCGAACCGGCCAAGGCGCTGTTCGAGGCGCTGAGCGTGTTCTCGGGCGGCGCCACCTTCGCCGCGGCCGAGACGGTCAGCGCGGACCCCGCCTTCCTCGGCAACCTCGACGAGCTGGCCGAGGCCAGCCTCATCGAGACCGTGCCCAGGGTGCGCATGCTCGAGACCATCCGCGAGTACGGTCTCGCGCGGCTGCGGGACTCGGCCGCAGGAGCCGAGGTGACCCGGCGGCACACCGAATACTTCCTCGCCCTCGCCCTGGCCGAGCGCGAGGACGTGGACTCACCCGTGCTTGCCCAGGAACAGGACAATCTGCGAGCCGCGCTGGACAGGGCGCTCGACGGCCAGGACGTGGACGTCGCCATGCGCCTGTGCGCCGCGCTGTGGGGCTTCTGGTCCGAGCACGGAGACATCGGCGAGGGCCTGAGCAGGGTACGTGACGCGCTCGCGCTCGAGGGAGCCGACCGCTTGCCCGTTGACGTGCAGCTGGCCGTACTGACCGGTGCGGCCCGCCTGGCCACCGACCGATCCGCCTTCGAAGCCGCCCGCGGCTGGTGCGCCCGGCTCGTCGCCATGGCCAGGCGCGAGGGCACCGAGCGCGACCTGGTCACCGCACTCAACACGCGTGGCCTGCTGGCGCGCCAGGAGGACAGGTACAGCGAGGCGATCAGCGACCATGAGGAGGCCGCCGCCCTCGCCGAGCGATGCGGGGACGCCATCGGGCGGGTCAGGGCGCTCATCGGCCTGTCCTACGCGACGTTCTTCGGCGGGGACTCCGCCCCCGCCTACGAACTCGCCGAACGCGGGCTGGCCGCCGCCCGCCGGGCATTCAGCCCACGCGACCTCGGCGACGCGCTGCTCTCGCTGGCCTGGCAGAACCTCCACGCAGGAAAGTACGAGAGCGCCGACGCGATGGCCGCGGAAGCGGTCGAACTCCTCGGCACCTTGAAGGACACCCGCAACACCGCCGAAGGGTGGCGGATCCTGGGTACCAGCGCGCAGATGCAGGACGAGCCCGAACGGGCCACCGCCTGTCACCAGGAGGCGCTGGCGCTCTACCGGGCGTGCGGCGACGAGCGGGTCGCCCCTCAGCTGCTCGCCCACCTGAGCCACGTCGCGCTCAACACCGGCGACCCGCTCCGCGCGCGGGACCTGGCCGAGGAGTCGCTGGTCACGGCTCGCAGGTTCGCCGACCAGTGGGCCATCGCCATGAGCACCAACCAGCTCGGCCACGCGGAGCTGGCCCTGGGCCGGATCGGGCAGGCGCATGCCCTGTTCGCCGAGAGCGCCGCCGTCTTCCAGGCCATCGGTAACCCGATCTATCTGTCCTGGTGCCTCGAAGGGCTGGCAGGCGTCGCCGCCGATCGGGGCAGGCACGAGCTGGCCGCGCAGCTCTGCGCCGCCCGCGAGGCGCTCCTCGACAGGCTGGGCTCCCGGATGCCGCCGATGCACCCCGCAGGTCACGCGCGTACGCTCGACGCGATCCGGGCCGCGCTGGGGGCCGACTCCGTCGCGGCCGGTTCCTCCCAGCCGATCTCGGAGCTGATCAGGTCCGCATGTGAGCTCTGAGCCCCTGGCACGTCCGGCGCGGTCGCGTCTCGCGGCGCCGGTGGGGCATGCATTCAGTGCCCCACCGGCAGGAGTGCGCTACTTGTACGTGATGTCAACCGCGGTGTAGCGGCAGTGGGTGGTGTCCGGGCCGCTGCCGATCTGGGTGGGTTCGCCGCTTGTGACGCCCTTGAACTTGGCGCAGATCACGACCTTCTTGCTGGGGTCGTTGACGATCATGATCGAGGAGAACGTGGCCGTGTCGCCGTAGTTGGTGTTGATCCCGGCGATCACCTTGGCGGGCGTCGTGATCGTCACGTTGGAGATCACGACGTGCCGCGCGTACTGCTTGGAGCAGTTGCCGCAGGAGCGGTAGAGCTTGCCGACGTTCTCCGCCCGGAAGTTCTTGATGACCATCGTGCCGGGGCCGTTGTGCTGGAACGTCTTGTCGGAGGCGGCGCGGGCGCCGCCTCCGACGATGGTCATGGTCTGGGTGGCCGAGGTGGCCTTGAAGGTGGCGGCGTCCTCGCCGACGTCCTCCCACCAGACGTTCTTGAGCGTGCACGTGCCCATGCAGTGGACACCGTCGGCGGCCGGGGCGCCGATGATGACGTTCTGCAGGGTCGCGCCGTCGGCCAGCTTGAACATCGGGGGCTGGCCCTCGCTCTGGCTGCCGCTGCCGAGGGCGCCGGAGCCGTAGAAGCGCTTCAGGCCCCCGTCGTGGACGCCCGTGACGGTGATGGTCGCGGTGACCGCTTCCTTGCCGGTCGGTGTCGGCCAGGCGCCAGAGGAAGGCGCCGTCGGGGTTGCCGTTGCCGTCTGGGTCGGCTTTGCCGTCGCGGTCGGCGTCGGGGTCGTCGTGGGACCCGCGCTCGGGGCCGGGGTGGCGGCCGCGGGGCGCAGGGTCCAGCGCTTGCTGCTCACCGTGTCACAGGAGTTCTGCTGAATCAGCGCGCCGGCCGCCTTCGCGGACGACTTGACGTTCAGGCACTTGGCGCTGCCCGCGTTGACGAGCTGCCGCGCGCCGCCGGCCACGGCCTTGAACGTCCAGGTCTGGAACGCCCCGGCGGCGCAGGACTGCTGCTGCACGGCCTTGCCCGCCGACGTGCTGCCGCCCTTGACCCCGGCACACTTCCCGCTGTGGGCGACGCTCAGCCGGTAGCCGCCGCTCACGGACGTGAGCGTCCAGGCCTGGTTCGCCGCGCCCGCGCACGCCTGCTGGGTGAGCTGGACGCCGTCGACCTTCGCGTTCGCGGGGACGCTCAGGCACAGGCCGCTGCCCGCGTTGACGAGCTGGTACGTGCCCGGCGTCGCCGACGCCACGGCGGGCGTGGCGGCGGTCAGCGCGGAGGCCGCCAGGAGGATGCCGCCGGCAAGGGCGGACATCTTCGTGGTTGTGGGGAGCAAACGGATTCCTTCCAGGGGGTTGGATGCGTCGGGTGCGCTGCGCCGACGATCAGGAGGAGGCGGGTCTGAAGGTGCTGTCGGCGCGGAAGGCGGAGGTGTCCTGGGCCTTGTCCAGCCACAGCTGGTGGTGACGGTGGCGGATGAACCGGCCGGGATAGTTCAGCGACTCCAGACGCACCCTCCCGCTCGCCCCACCCGGGCGGGCGAGGAAGGTCGCGTCCCGCTCGAACAACTCGGTGCCGTTGTCGGTGTCGAACCGCAGCCGGTAGTCCTTGTGCCGCAGGTAGCGGCCGTCCTCGTCCATGAACGAGTAACCCTTGGCGTCGGCCAGCCCCGGCACGATCCGCAGCGGCGCCGCCTCGCCGAGCACGCCGAGGGCGCCCGAGGCGGCGATGCCCTCCTTCGGCACGTTGATCGACTGGAGCACGCGGGTGGCCCCGGTCGGCAGCAGGCCGCCGGAGCCGCCGGAGGCGGCGGCCGCGCGGGTGAACAGCAGGGTCCCGAAACCGAGCTGGTCGAAGCCGCCGCTGTTCGGCCCGTAGTTGCCGCCCCCGCCCTCGGCCCGCACCCGCTCGGCGTACGCCTTCGTGTACGGCACCGCCAGCCCGCGCCGGTTGGCGTAGTGGTTGTAGATCAGCTCCCACACGGGACGGTCCTGGCCGCGCGCCGCGCTCGAGATGACCGTCTGCTCCCGGGGGGCGCAGTTCTGGCCGTGGCCCCACTTGTACGTGGTGAACGGCACGTCCTGGCCCAGGTTGTACTTGGCGACGTACTCGGACGCCTTCATGATCCGGTTGTCGGCGTAGCCGTACAGGTCGACGCCCTGGTTCCAGGCCATCTCGGCGATGGTGCCGATCAGCCCGATGCCCATAAGACTGTGTGCCTGGTCGCGCCCGCTCTCCTGCCACTGGGCAAGACCGCCCGGGTGGAGGAACGGGATGGCGTTCATGATGGAGCCGTTGCCCTTGCCGTTCTTGAAGTAGTCGACGGCCCGCTCGAACGTGGCCTGGTCCTCGCAGAAGAGCCCGATCGCCATGACCGAGGCCATGGTGCACAGGTCCCAGTTGGCCCAGTAGTTGGTGATGCAGGCGCCGTTGTGTTCGCGCAGGAAACGGTCGTTCACCGGGTAGAAGACGTTCAGCAGCATCTTCTGGAACCGCTCGACGTTGAAGCCCGGGTAGCCGCGCATGAGCTCGGCGGCGTTGGCGATCTGGTAGCCGTAGATGCCCGCCGCCAGGAACCGGTCGGCGTTGCCGTTGATCGCCTTCAACGTGCCCGACCAGGCGTTCAGGATGTCACGGGCGGCGTCGCCGTGCGCCTTCTCCCCGGAGATCTTCCAGCGCAGCGCGTTCTGGTAGGCGGCGTGGACGTCGTTGTAGAACTGGACGTAGTTCTGTCCCGTCCCGCCCCGCACCACCGTCTCCAGCGGTCGTGCCTTCCACGTGCTCGCCGAACGCCCGTTGGCGACCAGCTTCTCCCACCCCGCCTTGTACGGCTGCGCCCCGGCCTGCACCGCGGCCGCGATCCGGTCGAAGTCGGCCTGGGTGTGCAGCAGCCCCGGGTGCTTGAACGCCGCCGAGGTCCGCGCCGCGGACGGCAGCGCCGGGAGCGCCGGGAGCACTGCCACACCCGCCGCCGCCTTGAGCAGGTTTCGCCGGCTGGTCTGGAGAACCATGTGAGTCCTTTCGCGAGACGATCTCTCGTCCGGAGGAGACTGGCCGTGGGCGACCGGATAACACTTTTCCGGATGTCCGTTCCGACCGCGGGCGCAGAATATCGCCGATTGGGCGTTTTCTCCTGGTACTCACTGGTTTACCTAACTTGGCGACACCTAAGCTCAGAGGGTGATCCACTCGGTGGAGGTGGTCACCTCGTCGAGCACGTCCGGGAGCGGCTCGACGCCGATGCCGGGGCGGGTGGGCACGTCCAGGTGCCCATCCGCGAGCTCGAACGGTTCGGTGATGTCGGTGGTGTAGTAGCGGCGCGATGCCGAGGTGTCGCCGGGGAGGGTGAAGCCGGGGAGTGCGGCCAGTGCCACGTTGGCGGCTCGGCCGAGGCCGGTTTCGAGCATGCCGCCGCACCACACGGCGATTCCGTTGGCCCGGCACAGGTCGTGGATGCGCCGGGCTTCCAGGTAGCCGCCGATGCGGCCGGGTTTGATGTTGATGATGGAGCAGGAGCCGAGGGCGATTGCGGCGGCGGCGTGTTCGGCCGATTCGATGGACTCGTCCAGGCAGATCGGCGTCTTGAGATGCTGTGCCAGTTTGGCGTGCTGGATGAGGTCGTCGTTGGCCAGGGGTTGCTCGATGAGCAGCAGGTCGAACGCGTCCAGGCGGGCCAGCCGCGGGGCGTCGACCAGCGTGTAGGCGGCATTGGCGTCCACCTGGAGCAGCACGTCGTCGCCGAACCGCTCGCGCACCGCCTGGACCGGTTCGAGGTCCCAGCCGGGTTCGATTTTCAGCTTGATCCGGAGGTAGCCCTCGTCCAGGTAGCCGGCGACGGCGTCGAGCAGTTGCGGGATGGAGTCCATGATGCCGACCGACACCCCGCACGGCACCCGGGTGTGGGTCGCGCCGAGGAACCGGGCGAACGACTCGCCCGCCGCCCGCAGCTGGGCGTCCAGTACGGCGGTTTCCAGTGCGGCCTTGGCCATGCGGTGGCCTTTGATCGGTTCGAGGGTGTGGCCGACGTCGTGGACGTTCAGGTTCTTGGGCAGGGCGGGTAGCAGGAAGCGGCGGATCACTTCGGCGGCGCCGTCGGCGTATTCGGGGGAGTAGAGCGGCTCGGACATGGCCACGCACTCGGCCCATCCTTCGGCGTCCGGTGTCACGACCCTGACCAGCAGGACGTCGCGGGCGGTCTCGGTGCCGAACGAGGTGCGGAACGGCGCCACCAGCGGCATCGCGATCCGCCGCAGCTCAACCCCTGTGATCTTCACACTCTCTCCCCAAGTAGGACGTGCTAGAACGACCCGTCGCGGTGCGGTCCCCTGGCCATCAAACCACCGCGCAGGTCAGGCATGGTGTGCGGCCCGCCTTGGCCGGCACCGATGACCATTAGCGTTCGAGCACGTACAGGGAGTCCACCCCGGGCGGGCCGGAGCTCAGCACCACAGGACCCGCCTCCGTGCAGGCCACCACGTCCGCGACCCGCGCGCCGAACAGCTCGGGCACATAGATCGCCGGCTCCAGGCAGAACGTCATGCCGGGCGCGAGCGGCGTGTCCTCGCCCAGCTGCGGCCCCTCGTCCGGGCCCAGGCCGACGCCGCGGCCGGCATGCGCGGCGGCGAACCGGCCGTACCCGCTGCCGTCGATCACCGCGCCGACCGCCCGCACGACATCCGAGGCAGGCGCGGGCGGCCGGGCCGCCGCCAGAGCGGCGCCGTAGGCGGCCAGCACCACCGAGTACATGGCCTCGAAGTCCTCCGGCGGCTCGGCCACCGCGAAGACCCGCGCCACCTCCGCGCAGTAGCCGTCCCACCGCCCGCACAACGACACCAGCAGCGCGTCCCCAGGGTTGATCACGCGGTCGCCCGGCAGGTGCGCGGGCCGCGCCGTGTGCTCGCCCGCCGCCACCCGCAGCGCCAGCACCTCCTCGCAGCCCGACTCCAGCGCCAGCATCCGCAGCGCGGCCGCCATCGCCCGCTCGGACGCGCCGAACCAGGCCAGCTCCCGCGCCTGCCCCAGCACCTCCTCGGCCCGCAGCGCCGCCCGCTCGAGGGCGGCGAGCTCGTCGGGCTCCTTACGCAGCCGCAGCGGGGCCAGCACCGCGGACGCGGGCACCAGCTCGGCCTCGATCGCCAGCCCGAACAGCTCCCGCACCCGCATCTCCGCGTCCACCCCGACCCGCCGCGCCCCCTCCGGCACCCATCGCGCCGGATCGGCGGTCTCGGCGAGCGTGTCCCGCGTCACCACGAGAAAGTCCGCCCCATGACCGCCGAGGAAGCGGAAGTCCGGCGACGGCCGCAACACCAGCGCATCGACGCCTTCGTCGGCCATCGCCGTCCGCACGGCCTTCAGCCGCGCCTCCACCCGCTCCCGCGTCACGTCGGCTCGTGCAGCCAGCAGGCCACCGGCCCGAACGCGGGCTCCTTCACCCGGCACACGTCCATCACGAACGGGCACCGCGGGTGGAACCTGCACCCCTCCGGCGGATTCGCCGGATCCGGTACGTCCCCGGGCAACTCCGCGGGCAGCACGCCTCTCCCGTCCGGCCGGGGAATGGCCTTGAGCAGCGCCTGCGTGTACGGATGCCGCGGCTCGGCCCACACCTCCTCCGTGCGGCCCACCTCGACGATCTTGCCCAGGTACATGACGGCGATCCGGTCCGCGATCACCCGCACCACGGACAGGTCGTGGCTGATGAACAGCAGCCCCGCCCCCGACTGCACGGCCAGGTCCCGCATCAGCGTGGCCACCTGCGACTGCGCCGAGGCGTCCAGCGCCGAGATCGGCTCGTCGCCGATCAGCAGCCGCGGCCGGGCGGCGAGGGCCCGGGCGATCGCGACGCGCTGCCGCTGCCCGCCGGAGAACTCGTGCGGATGCCGCCCGGCGAAGTCCCGCGGCAGCCCCACCCGTTCCAGCAGGTCGGCGGCCGTGGTGCCGGTGTCTCCCGAGGTGCGCAGCCCGTCGGCGATCTGGTCGCCGGCCCGCCGGCGCGGGTTCAGCGACGTGTACGGATCCTGGAACACCATCTGGATGCCGGTCAGCTTCCTGTGCCGCAGGCCCAGCGGCGTGACCGGCTGCCCCTCGAACGTGATCGAGCCCTCGGTGATCGGGTTCAGCCCGCAGACCGCGCGCGCCAGCGTCGACTTGCCGCACCCGGACTCGCCGACCAGCCCGACGACCTCGCCGGGAGCGACCTGCAGACTGGCCCCCGCCACCGCCCGCACGGCGGGACGGCCGGGGGAGCGGTGCTCGACGACCAGGTCGTCGATGCTCAGCAGGCTCACAGGCCCTCCTTCGTCGGTCCTGTGAGCCAGGGTCCCGTGCTCATTGGTTCGCTCGCTGCGCTCGCTCACTGCGCCTCCGGCAGGGATTCCAGCAGCGAACGGGTGTAGGCGTGCTCCGGCTCGCGCAGCACCCGGCCCCGCGGCCCCGACTCGACGACCAGGCCGTCCTTCATCACGCTCACTTCGTCCGCGACCGCCGACATCACCCCCAGGTCGTGGGTGACCAGCAGCACCGCCAGCCCCAGCTCGTCGCAGAGCCCGCGCAGCAGCCGCAGCACGCCCGCCTGCACGGTCACGTCCAGCGCGGTCGTCGGCTCGTCGGCGATCAGCACCTTGGGCGAGCAGGCAAGCGCGATCGCGATCGCGATCCGCTGCCGCATGCCGCCGGAGAACTGGTGGGGGAAGCGCCGGTAGGCCTCCTGCGGGCCGGGGATACGGACCTTGCCCAGCAGCTCCACCGCCCGCGCCCGGGCCTCGGCCTTGCCCAGCCCCAGATGGTGCCGCATGTGCTCGGTGAGCTGCTTCCCGATCGTCAGCATCGGGTGCAGGCTCGTCGCCGGGTCCTGGAAGACCATGGCGACCTCGCCGCCGCGTACCCGGTTCAGCTCCTTGGGCGGCAGGGTGAGCAGGTCGCGCTCGCCGAGCCGGATGGCGCCCGAGGTCCGCGCGCCGTGCGGCAGCAGGCCCAGGACCGCCAGCCCGGTCATCGTCTTGCCGGACCCGCTCTCGCCGGCCAGCCCGTGCACCCTGCCCGGCTCCAGCCGCAGGTCGACGCCGAGCAGGATCTCCTTGCCGCCGATCGACACCGTCAGCCCCGCGATGTCGAGAGTCGTCGTTGTCACAGCGCACGCTCCTTGATCGCGCGGGCCGTACGGGGGTCGAGCGCGTCACGCAGCGTGTCGCCGAGGAAGTTGAACGCCAGCACCACCGTCAGGATCGCCAGCCCCGGGAACGTCGCCACCCACCAGCTGTCGAACACCTCGACCCCCGAGGCCACCATCGCCCCCCACTCGGGAGAGGGCGGCTTGGCCCCCAGGCCCAGGAAGGACAGCCCGGACAGCAGCAACAGGGCCGTGCCGATGTCCAGGGTCGCCAGCACGAGCACCGGGCCGGTCACGTTGGGCAGCACGTCCACCCGCAGCGACCGCCACACCGAGAAGCCCAGCAGCCGCCCGCTCAGCACGAACTCCCGCTCCCGCACCCCCAGCACCAGCCCGCGCGTGACCCGGGCGTAGGCGGGCCAGGCCACGACCAGCACGGCCAGCACCGCGTTGGCCAGGCTCGCGCCCAGCGCCGCGGCCACCACCATGGCCAGGATCACGGTCGGGAACGCGAACACCAGGTCCGCCACCCGCATGATCGTCTCATCCACCCACCTGCCGAAGTACCCGGCGCACGCGCCCAGCAGGCCGCCGATCAGCACCGACAGCGTCACCAGCAGCAACGTGAGCGGGATCGACACCCGCGCCCCGTACATGACGCGGCTCAGGATGTCGCGCCCCAGCTGGTCGGTGCCGAACCAGTGCCCGGGGCCGGGCGCCGCCAGCCGCGGCAGGTCCTGCGCCAGCGGGTCGTGCGGCGCGAGGAGGGGCGCGGCCAGGGCGATCACCAGCCAGGCCGCCGCCAGCACGCCGCCGGCGACGGCCAGCGGCTGCCGCCACGCCTCCGGAAGCCTGCTCAACAAGGGGCGTGTCATTGCAGCCTCACTCGGGGGTCGATCACGCCGTATAGGACGTCCACGATCAGGTTGATGACCAGGTAGACGACGCCCACGACCAGGCCGACGCCCATGACGGCGGGCAGGTCGAGGGTGGTGGCGCTCTTGTAGGCGTACTGGCCGACGCCGGGCCAGGCGAAGATGGCCTCCACCAGCACCGTCCCCGATAGGAGGCTGCCGAAGGCCAGGCCCGCCACCGTGATGATCGGGACCAGGGCCGAGCGCAGCACGTACCGGAAGAGGATCACCCGGCCGGGCAGGCCCTTGGCGCGGGCGGCGCGGACATAATCCTGGCCGAGCACCTCCAGCACCGCCGAGCGGGTGAAGCGGGTGAGCAGCCCGATCGTGTAGAGCGCCAGCACCAGCGCGGGCGTGATCAGGTGGCCGACGGCGGAGGTGAAGATGTCCCACCGGCCCGCCAGCAGCGCGTCCACCGTCTGCAGCCCGGTCACGGCAGGCGCCGAGCCGAGCGCCGCGTCCACCCGGCCGCTGCCCGGGGTGAGCTGCAGGCGGTAGAAGAACACGTAGAACGCGAGCAGCGCCAGCCAGAACGTCGGGACGGAGATGCCGATCAGGCTCAGCAGCCGCAGCGTGTGATCCGCCAGCCGGTCCCTGCGCAGGGCGGCGACCACGCCGAACGCCACCCCCAGCACCAGCGACACCAGGATCGCCGCCCCGGCCAGCTCCAGCGTCGCCGGCACGAACTCGGCCAGGTCCTGGCTCACCGGGCGGTGGCTCTGCTGGCTGGTGCCCAGGTCGCCCTGGAGCAGGCCCTGCAGGTGCAGGGCGTACTGCTGCCAGAGCGGCTTGTCCAGGCCGTGCTCGGCCCGCCACTGGGCGACGATCGCCGGGTCGCCCAGGGCGCGCTGGCCCAGGTTGGCGGCCACCGGGTCGCCGGGGACGAGATTCGTCAGGACGAACGTGACGAGCGTGATGCCCCAGGCCATGAGGACGGCGAGCAGGATGCGGCGGACGAGGAACCGCGCCAGCGGATGCGCCTGCCTGCCGGAGCTCGGCCGCCCCTGCCCCTGTCGCTCGGGTCGCGTCGCCTTGACGGCGTCCGGAGTGTCGGACACGTGCGGGGACCTCTTACTTCACGCCGAGATCGGCGACGTCGACCGTCCACACGGGGTGGTACTCGAGCCCGGTCACCGACCCCGCCGTCACGATGTTCTGGCTCGGCTGGATCAGCGGGATGAACGGCCCGGAGGCGTTGAGCTTGGTCTGCACGTCGGCGTAGGCGCTCTTGCGGGCGTCGTCGCCGATCGCGGTGGCGGCCTTGTCGCCCGCGGCCTCGATCTCCTTGGCGGCCCCCGCCTTCCAGCCGGCCCGCAGCCCCACCAGCTTCCCGGGGAGGAAGGCCAGGTAGTCGCTCGGGTCGGGGTAGTCAGGGCCCCAGTACCACAGGCCCATCTCCTCCTTGCCGTTGCGGTAGTTGTCCAGCGCCGTGGTGACCGGCGCCGGCTGGAGGTCCACCGTGATGCCGACCTCCTTGAGGTTGGCCTGGATCCGCTCGGCCAGCGGCTGGAACGACAGCCCGTTCACGGTCAGCTCGCTCGGGTACTCCAGCTTCACGGTCGGGTTGGACAGCCCGCTGGCGGCCAGCGCCGCCTTGGCACCCTCGACGTCCCGCTGGGCGGCCTGCTCGGGCGGCAGCGCGCCGAGGAGCTGCGACGGGATGACGCCGGGCGCCTGGGTCGAGCCCTCGCCGGCCAGCTCCAGCAGTCCCGCGTAGTCCACGCCCTTGCGCACGGCCTCGACGAACTTGGCGTTCGGCGTGGTCTTGCTGATCGCGGAGTCCTGGTTGGCCAGCAGGAAGATGACGTTCGCCGAGGCGGTCTTCTTGACCTGGAGCGTCGCGGGCATGCCGGCGACCTGGTCGCCGGACAGGTTCAGCGCCACCTGGCTGTCGCCGCGCGCCACGTTGAGCTTCTGGGTGGCGGCCTCGACGTTACGCAGCACGACCTTGTCGTAGGCGGGCTTCGTGCCGTAGTACTTCGGGTTCGCCTTGAGCGTGACCTGGCTGCTCACGTTGAACGACTCGATCATGTACGGGCCGGACCCCGCGGAGGCGGAGTTCAGCCACTGCTCGGCCTTGTCCTGCGGGTCCGTGGTGGCGCCGTGCTGCTGGGCGAGCTTGCTGTTGATGATGCCGAGCGCCGGGTTCGGCAGGATGTACGGCAGTGCCGGGTTCGCCGCCTTCGACGTCAGCGTGATCGTCGTGTCGTCGGTCTTGGCCACCTCGACGCCGTCCAGCAGGAACGACGGGGTGCCCTTCATGTCCCGCACACGGGTCAGCGAGAACACCACGTCGTCCGCGGTCACCGGCGCGCCGTCGGCGAACGTGGCGCCCTGCTTGAGCTTCAGCGTCAGCGTCTTGCCGTCCTCGCTCAGCTCGTACGACTCGGCCAGGGCCGGCATCGGCTTGGTGACGTCGGCCCCGTCGAAGGTGAGCAGCGTCTCGTAGACGGCCTTGCCGACGATCAGTCCCGTCGGCTCGTACGTGCGGCCCGGGTCGGCCGTCTTGAGGTCGAAGGACGTGTCGATGACGAGGGTCTTGCCGCCGCCGGAGGCCGCGGGCGACTGGGAGGTGCCGCCGCCGCTTGCGCAGGCGGCGAGGGTGAGCGCAGCGGCGAGCAGCACAGCCGCCGTCTGCGAGCGGGTCGCCATGGTGGTCCTCCACATGTGGACGTCTGGCAGAAAGATGTCGAGGATTGTGCGGCAGAATGTCCAGGCACTGCGCGACCGGCAAGACGTATATGAGATCGACGAGGTAATGATGAGTGAAATATCCAGAAATGCTGGCAGCGGTGGTGGTCCGTCTGGACGGATCGGCATCGGGCTCGAATTGGACGACGTCCACATGAAGATGCTCGAAGTCCTGCGCGAGAACGGCAGGATCTCGGTCGCCGCGCTGGCCGAGCGGGTGGGCATCTCCCGCGCGAGCGCCTACACCCGCTTCGAGGCGTTGCGCGCGGACGGCGCGATCAAGGGGTTCACCGCCGAGATCGACCACGTGCGGGCCGGGCTCGGCATCACCGCACTGATCTTCGTGACCGTGCGGCAGCAGATGTGGAAGCAGTTCAGGGCCGAGCTCGCCAGGATGCCGGAGGTGGAGTACTGCGCGATCACCACCGGCCAGCACGACGCGATGATCCAGGTACGGGTGGCGGACGTGGCGGCGGTGCACACCATGGTGACCGACCGGCTGGCCAACATCCCGGCGGTCAAGGCGACCGAGACGGTCTTCATCCTGGACGAGGTGCTCAAGCGGCCGTATGTGCTGCCCAGCGACGGCCGGCAGGCGCGCCGGAGCCCGCGCCCGGCGCAGGAGACGCAGGGCGACGTGCCGCTCGGCAAGATGCGCTTCGTCGGCGCCGCCGAGGGCCGGGCCGCGCTCAAGAAGGACGACTAGGGTCTTCGCGTGCGGCAGGAGCCGGATGCTCAGCCGGTGGAGCCGGGCCCGCCGCGCACGCGCCGCACGAGGTCGGCGGCGGCCTCCGGCCACTGCGCATAGTCGAAGGCGAAGCCGGCTTCGAGCAGGCGGCCGGGGACGACCCGGCGACTTTTCAGCAGGAGTTCGGTATCCGAGCGCAGCGCGAACGCGCCGAGCTCGGCCATCCATCGCGTTGCGGGCAGGCCCACCGGAACACCCCACGCGGCGCGCAGCACGCGCATGAACGTGCGCTGCGGCAAGGGAACGGGAGCGGCGAGGTTCACCGGCCCGGTGAGGTCGTCGCGGCCGGCCAGGAACTCGACGGCGCGGACGAAATCACCGTCGTGGATCCATGACACGTACTGCGCGCCACCCGCGACCGGGCCGCCGAGGCCCAGCCGCACCAGCCGCAGCAACACGTCGAAGACGCCACCGCGCTCGGGACTCATCACCATGGCCGCGCGCATGCTGACCTTGCGGGTGTGCGGAGTTTCCGCTTGTTCCTGTGCCCGCTCCCACGCCTGTGCGATCTCGACGCTGTAGGCCCAGTAGCCCGGAACGCCGGATTCGGCCCCGCCGAGCTCACCGGTCGCCTCGTCGTTGGGCGCGTCGAAACGGTGGGAATAGACCGTGGCCGTGCTCATCTGCAGCCAGACCCGGGGAGGCCGCACGGCGGCGGCGATCGCCTCACCCACGACACGGGTGGAACGCACCCGCGAATCCATCATGGCCCGCAGATTGGCGGCGGTGTAGCGGCAGTTGACGCTGCGTCCGGCCAGATTGACCACGACGTCGCTGCCGTCGATCTCCTCTGCCCATGGACCCAGGGTCTCGCCGTCCCAGCGGACGTCACGGCCGCGTACCGGATGCCGGGTGAGCACCACGACGTCATGGCCTGCGGCGGTCAGCGCGTTCAGTCCGGGATCTCCGCACAGACGCTGACGTGCGGTGTGTCGTCACCCTCGAACGTGAACTCCTCCACCAGGCGCAACAGCCCGTCGTCCCCGGCCTCGACGCGGCTGCTGCTCCTGCCGCCCGCCGTCCCGCCGGCCTTCAGCGCGTGCACGTAGGCGATCGACACCTGCTCGCCGTCGCGGGTTCCGACGAAGCGCCCGTGGGTCACGGTGTCGCCGGTGTAGCTGCCCCACACCACCCCGTCGGCCTCCCAGTACAGGAACTCCGTGGGACTGTCCGGGTCCACCACGCTCGCCGTCGAGCTCACCATCACGAATTTGCGGCCGTTGAGATTCACGGGCATTCATGGTGCAGAGATTTCCGGTTCATCACAGCGTCGCTGGACGAATGGTCAGAGCGGCCGGGGAATGGCCGCCAATCCGTCCAAACCGTCCTGCCCTCGGTCCTGAGGGTGCACGCATGGGCGCGTTGCCGGAGCTTTACCCTTCCGGGCCTGACGCCAACATTGCACAGTGTGATAGTAATGTGACACTGCGTATCCGATGTGTGTTCGGGAGATTTCATGGTGGCGTACACGCTCTCGATCCTGGCGGCGGTAGGCGTGGTGATGCTCACCGCGCTGGTGTTCAGGCTGTTCAGACGTGGCGGCGAGGACCGCGATCCCGGCGGTCCTTCCGCCGGCCACGCGGGGGCGATGTTGTCGGCCATGTTCCTGCTGGTGTTCGCCATCGCGATCATCGTGCCGTGGACGAAGGCCGACACCGCCCGGCAGAACACCCATACCGAGAGCCAGGCCGCGATCGACGCCTACTGGACGGCTGCCGGCCTGCCGGACGACGCGGCCCGGCAGGTGCGCACCGCGCTGCGCGAATACGTCATCTTCGTGGTCAGGGACGAGTGGCCGCTCATGGCCCAGGGCCGGATGGACCCGGTCGGCGCCGCCAGGATGGACGAGCTGCGCGGCCGCGTCAGCGACCTCGAGGTGAGCGGTGAGGACGAGGAGGAGGCCAGGGGAAATCTCCTTCAGCACATCGGCGCGATCTCCATGGCCCGTGCCCAGCGCAGCGCCGACGCCGCCGCGGCCCCGCCCGACGGGCTGCTGTTCCTGACGATCCTCACCGGCGTGGTCGTCATCGTATTCCCGTTCCTGGCCGGGGCCCGGCCGCAGGGGCTGACGATCCTGCCGCTGGTGGCGATGGCGGCGTTGCTGGGCTTCGGCACCTACCTGACGTGGGACATCTCCCGGGCCTTCGACGGGCCGCTGGCCGTCGGGCCCGAGGCGTTCCAGGGAGCGTTGCAGGAGTTCGCGCGCGTCGGCGAAGGGGTGTGAGGGTGGCGGGCAGACGGCGCGCCTCCCGCTCGTCGGGCGTGCGGTGGAGCGGGTCCCGTTACGGGGGCGTGCGGTGGGGCGGGTCCCGTTACGCGGGCGTCCGGCGGCGGCGCGCGGGTGCCTGGCGGTGGCGCGCGTCCAGGCCTGTGGGTGCCTGGCGATGGCGCGTGTCGCGGCCTGTGGGTGTCCGGTGGTGGCGTGCGTCGCGCACCGGGGGCGGGCGGGGCGGGCGGACGCCGCTGCTGCTCGCCGTCGGGCTGGTGGCGATCGGCGCGGCCGGTCCCGCCGCCGCGGACCGGGAGCGGCCGCCGACCGGCATGCCCGAGGTGTCCGTGGCCATCCGTGACGTGTCCGTGGCGATCCCCGAGGTGTCCGTACGACCGCCGGTGCCTCCCCGGAAGGTCTCCATGGACGGGTCCGTGCCGGGCGTGAAGGTGTGGCGGTCACCCGTCCCCGGGGTGTCCATCGCCGGGCGGCGACCGGGGACCCGGCGGCCGGTCCCCAAGGTGAAGGTGCCGGGGATGACGATCTACGCGGGCGCGGTGTGCGGCGAGCGGGTGCAGGTCGGGGAGTGCCCCCGGCGCCGGCCGCGCGCGGCGCCCCGTCCCGAGCCCCGGCGGATGACGGCCGTCCGTGTGCCGTCCCCCTCCCCGACGCCCCCGACGCCCACGCCCACGCCCACCCCTACGGCCACGTCCCAGGTCCGGGTCAGGCCGGTCATGCCGCCGCCGCGCCGCACGGGCCCGCTCGGCACCGTCCTGGTCATCGTCGTGCTGGTGTCGGTCATCGCCTCCACCACGGCCGTCGCCTTCGGCGCCCGCCGCTGAGGCTCACCCGCGTGCGGCAGGCGGCCGGTTATTCGGGAGCGATGTCCCGGCGCCGCGTGGCACACTGACGGCCGGGCGACGATCACCCGAACGTCAGGGCGAACAGGAGGAGCCGCAGCGTGCACGTGACACCCGCCGGGGGACGGCGGACAGCGGAGGCGGACGTGGAGGTGCTGGCCGGCGGGGGTGTCAACCATGTCGTGCGGGTCGGGGACACGGTGCGGCGGCCGGTGGGGCCGTGGACGGCGGGCGTGCATGCCGTGCTCGATCACCTCGCGGCCCGCGGGTTCGCGGGCGCGCCCGGCTGCCACGGGATCGACGGCGAGGGCCGGGAGGTCCTGGACTTCGTGCCCGGCGACGTGCCCGGCTACCCCCTGCCGGAGTGGGTGCTGTCGGACGAGGTGCTGGAGGGCGTCGGCAGGCTGCTGCGGGAACTCCACGACGCGACCCTGGATTTCCCGAAAAATCAGGATGTGGCCTGGTATTGGCCGGCGGTCGCCCCGGCGGAGGTCATCTGTCACGGCGACGTCGCCCCGTACAACTGCGTGTTCCGTGACGGCCGGCCGGTCGCGTTCATCGACTTCGACACAGCCCACCCGGGGCCGCGCGTCTGGGACGTCGCGTACGCCGCCTACCGGTTCGTGCCCCTGACCGACCCGCGCCATCTGAGCACGTACCCGGCGCCGGAGCAGGCGCGCAGACTTCGGCTGTTCGCCGACGCTTACGGCCTGGACGACGCCGCCCGCGGCGAGCTGGCCGCGACAGCCCGGGCCCGCCTCGACCACCTCGTGCGCCACATGCACGAGCAGGCCGCCGCGGGCCACGAGGCGTTCGCGAGCCACATCGCCAGGGGCGACGACCGCCTCTACCGCACCGACATCGAGCACATCGCGCGGCACGAGGCGACGTTCACGGCCGCGCTGATCGACTGACGACAACGGACGCCGGCTGGACGCGGACGGCATCGGCTCCGGCGGCCGCCGGCCGTGGGCGAGGCCGGCTGCCCCGGCGCGGCCGATCACCCGGACGTTGCCGGCGCTGTCCGCCCGGGAGATGACGGCGGACGACATCGTGGCGCGGGCCGAGTTCGGTCACCGGCCGCGCGGCACCCGCGGGCGGGCCGCCGGCGCATCGATCTGGGCCGTGGGAAGACCCCGGGGTTGGCGGCGGTTGCACCTGATCGTGGAGAACAGCGACGTCGTGGTGATCGGCGCAGGGCAGGCGGGCCTGTCCAGCGCGTACTTCCTGGGGCGGTTCGGGTTCGAGCCGGTCGTGCTCGACGCCGAGCCGGGGCCGGGAGGGGCGTGGCGGCACCGGTCGCCGTCGCTGACCATGGACAAGGTGCACGGCGTCTTCGACCTGCCGGGCGTACGCCGGCCCCACGACGAGGACGGCGCGGTGCCCGTCGCCGACGTGGTCCCGGCGTACTTCGGCGACTACGAGCGCACGGTGGGGCTGGAGGTCGTGCGGCCGGTCAAGGTGAGCGCCGTCCGGCGCGGCCCGGGCGGCCGGCTCCTGATCGGGACCGGCGCCGGAGAATGGGCGGCCCGGGCGGTGGTGAACGCGACCGGCACGTGGACCCGGCCGTACTGGCCCTACTACCCGGGTGCGTCCTCGTTCGCGGGGCGGCAGCTGCACTACGCGGATTATCGAGGGCCGGAGGAGTTCGCGGGGCGGCGGGTGGTCGTGGTCGGCGGGGGCCATTCCGCCATGCACGTGTTGTCGGAGATCGCCGGCATCGCCGCCGCGACGACGTGGGTGACCCGGCGCCCGGCCGTCCTGCGTGAGGAGGAGTTCAGCGAGGACGCCAGGCGGGCCGCCGTCGCCATGGTCGAGGAACGGGTACGCGCCGGGCTCCCGCCGGGAAGCGTCGTCAGCGTCACCGGGCTCGGCTACACGCCCGTCGTCCGCGAGGCGCTGGACAAAGGCGCGCTGGAACGCTTGCCCATGTTCCAGCGCATCGCCGCGGACGGCGTCGCCTGGGCGGACGGACGGCACTGGCGGGCCGACACGATCATCTGGGCCACCGGCTTCCGCTCCGCGCTCGACCACCTCGCACCCCTGCGCCTCAGGGAGCCGGGCGGCGGCATCATGATGGACGGCACGCAGGTCGTCAGGGAACCCGCGCTCCAGCTCGTCGGCTATGGGCCGTCCGCCAGCACCATCGGCGCCAACCGCGCGGGCCGCGAGGCCGCCCGCAACGTCCGCGCGTACCTGACCGCACACCCGGCCCGCCCTGCCGCCTGACGGCGCCGCCTACTATATGTAGTAGTAAAGATACCAATTGCGGCATAGGGGCGATCACTCTGCCGAAAGGGGTCGACACGGCGCGTGACCTCAGGTTAGCTTCCTGACATAAGGATCTTATCGGGGGTCTAGGAGGTCCCACATGCAGGTTCCCGGCTACACCGAGATCCGGGAACTCGGCCACGGCGGGACGGGCAGGGTGATGCTGGCCGTCCGCGACGCCGACGGCCTCCCGGTCGCGATCAAGCACTTATCCGAGCCGCTGCTCCAGGACGAGGAGTTCGTCGAGCGGTTCAGGGCCGAGGCCGACCTGATCCGGGAGATCGACAGCCCGCACACGGCCCGCGTGCTCGACTACGTCGAGTCCCCGCAGGACGCCGTCATCGTGATGGAACTCGTCGACGGTGTCACGCTGCGGCGGCTGCTGGAGGAGGAGGGCAGGACGGGCGCCGAGGCCGCGCTCGCGGTGCTGAAGGGGGCGCTGCTCGGGCTGGCCGAGGCCCACCGGCGCGGGGTGGTGCACCGCGACTTCAAGCCCGAGAACGTGCTCATCACCCAGGACGGCGACAGCAAACTCGTCGACTTCGGCGTGGCGGCCCGCTTCGGTGAGCAGGCCGCACTCGTGGGCACACCGTCGTACATGGCGCCGGAGCAGTGGGACGACGCCCCGGCCAGCCCGGCGACCGACGTATACGCCGCGACGCTGGTGTTCTTCGAGTGCCTGACCGGCCACCGGGCCTTCCACGGCGAGAACGTCGCCGCGCTGGCCTATCTGCACCAGCACGCCGTGCCTCCGCTGGAGGACGTCGAGGAGCCGCTGCGTCCGCTCCTGCAGCACGGCCTGGCCAAGGACCCCGCGGCGCGCCCGGAGTCGGCCGAGGCGTTTCTGGCGGAGCTGGAGGACGTCGCGCTGGCTGAGTACGGCGAGGAGTGGGAGTCGCGGGGGCGGACGGGGCTGGGGGTCCTGGCCGTGCCGCTCGTCGCGCTGCTGCCGAGAGCGCAGGCGGCCGCATCCGGCGACGCCGCCACGAGCATGTTCCACAGCGGTCTGACGCCCGTGACCAAGTTCGCGATGACCGGCGGGCTGGTGCTGGCCACCGCGGCGGCGGTGGTGTCGGCGTTCGTCATCCTGGGCGGGCCTCCCGAGCTCGAGAGCGGCACCGCGCTCCCGCCGGCCACGTCGGCGCCGCCGCCGACCGCCGATCCCGTCACCCCCACGCCGGATCTGACCACGCCGCGCGCGTCCCTCTCGGAAACGCCGCCGATCACGGTGTCCGGCGATCCCTCGCTGTACCCCGACCCGACGGGTCCGCCCACGGGCCGGCCGGCCCCGACGACGGACGCCCCGCGGCCCGCGCCGCCCACGGAGACCCGGAATCCGACCGGCGAGCCGACCCGCTCGCAGGAGCCGACGCGTTCGCAGGAGCCGCGGCCGAGCACCCCGCCGCCCACCACCGAGCCGCCCGACGACCCGCCGCCCAGCAGCCCGGATGACGACCCTCCGCCCACCACCAGGGCGCCGGATCCCAGCACGCCCCCGCCCGCCGAGAACCCCGAGCCGCTGATCTCCATCTCGATCGGGGTGTCGCTCGACGTGCCGGTGCTGGGCGGTGACGGCGACGGCCTGCTGGACGCCGACATCGGCGTGGGGCTGGGCTCCAGCCTGCTCGGCATGGTGCTGGTGCCAGGATCGGTGCTGCTCGGCCGGCAGATCGTGGCCCGCCGGGCGCGGCGGCCGCGTGATGCGGAAAAGCGGTGAGTTGCACGCCGCCGCATCCGATCCCCTACTATCGAGCGTCGGATAGAGGGCGACGCCGGACCTGATTACCTCCTGACCGGAACCTGCCCTGCGGCTCTCAATAAGGAGAAGCGTGGCGGTTGCGTCCCCCACCTTCCGGTCGGGTGCTCGGCGCGGGGTGGTCGCCGTCCTCACCGCCGCCCTCCTGGCGGCGGCGCCGGCCGCGGCGCGGGCCGAGCCCAAGCCCACGGTGAAGCAGCTCAAGAACGAACTCGCCGCGCTCCAGAAGGAGTCGGACAAGCTCATCACCGACTACTACAACAGCCGCATCGCCCACCAGAAGGCCGAAAAAGCCGAAAAATCAGCACATGAGAAGCTGGCCGCCGCCCAGGAGGTCTACGACCAGAACTCCACCGAGCTCAGGGCGATGGCCATCGCCCAGTACACCGGCACCGAGCCCAGCCAGGTCGCCCTGCTGACCGGCCCGCAGGACCCGTCCGGGCTCCTCGGCAGGATGGCGCTCGTCCAGCACCTCGTCGCACTCCAGGACGCCAGGCTCCGCGGCTTCGCCAAGGTCAGGGACGACCGGCAGCAGGCGCAGGACGAGGCGGCCGCCCGTGCCGGCGATCTCGAGCGCACCGTCGGCGAGCTGGAGAAGCGCAAGAAGAAGGCCGAGCGGCAGATCGAGCGCATCCGGGACAAGATCGACCAGCTGTACAAGGCACCGGGCCTGCGGCCCGACGGCACGTTCGTGCCGCAGTTGCCGCAGGGGCCCGATCACATCACGCCGCGGATGGCCCTGGTCAGGCAGCTCATCCAGGAACGGTTCGAGGTGCCGTACGGGATCGGCTGCTACCGGGCCATCCAGGACGGCGGCGAGCACCCGCTGGGCCGGGCGTGCGACTTCATGCTGAGCCGGGGCGGCGCGTTGCCGTCGGCGGAGGAGCTCAAGCGCGGCGACGAGATCGCCAACTGGGCGATCAAGAACGCCAAGCGCCTCGGCATCATGTACGTCATCTACCGGCAGCGCATCTGGCACGTCCGCACCGGGGCCTGGCGCACGATGACGGACCGCGGCGGCACCACCGCCAACCACTACGACCACCCGCACATCTCGGTGTACTAGGAGGGAGAGGACTGTTGTTCCTGGTCATCACCCTCCTACCCGATGCCATCCACTGATCAGGGCACTTCTAGGGCACTCCACGCCTTCTCGATCGCCTCACGCATACGATCTTCGCTCGATGACATGAGATGCGTGTACGTCCGGAGAGTGAACCCAGGATCGGCGTGTCCTAGGAACTCGGCCAGGGCCTTGATGGATACGCCAGCTTTGAGGCTGAACCTGCCTAGCCCCACCTGATGTTTGAACAAACCGTCCCGGCTGAGGGAGTGTAAGAACACTTGCGACAGAGCCGTCAGCTGGACAGACCCCTGGCTGATGGCTGACGGGTTGGCCTAGAGAGCAATGTCGACCTTGCGGGCGCGTAGCTGTTGGTCCTATGGGTTGGTGGTCTTGTGCTCGTATGAGCACACCAGCGCGTTGCGCTTGAGGCCTCACTATCCGTAGGCATACCCGTCGATATCTAGCTCCGCGTGAGCGCGTCGGAGGAAGTCCAATGCCCTGGCGTCGAGGTGCCAGCCGAGGAGCTGGTGTTGCCCAGGTAGTATCTGCAGGCCTTCGGCTGGGCTGGTGAGGTCCGCGTCCTCGCCGTCGGGGTGCTCGAAGACCCGTACGACCTGTAGGACGCTAGAGCCGGGGCTCCCGTCGATCTGGTCGAGCTCGGTGGCCAGCTCACCGATCCGATCAGCGTGGGCGTACAAGCGATCAAGAATTTGGTTGATTTGCTCGTCCACTGTTAAGCCGGGTTTGCGGCAGACGATCCGCTACGTGTGACAGACGGGTACGGGCGGCTCGGTGTGGCGGCTGCCGCGGATGGTCACCTCGTCGGGCTTAATGCCCACCGGGGCTTCGCCCCAACCCGACGAGACATGCCCGGTGCGGGCTGAGGTCCGTAGATGGAGAACGAGTTACGGATCCGCGGAATGACCCCGGCTGGCGGCTAAGACGGTACACAATGTGTCCGTTCATTCACCGCTCGCAGCGATCGGGTGGCCGTTGCCGGCCGAGCCTCCAGCCGGAGCCTGTGATGACGCTACCGCGTACCGCTGCCGAGGTGTTGTCCGATCACGCTCTCTTCGAGATCCGGTGCGTGGACCGGATGCTGCTGTCCTTCCGGCAGCCTCGACTGCAGTACGGCTCGGGCATCCATGGCTTCTTCTGCCACCACCGCGGCGACCGCTTCGTCTCCTCGACGCTGATGCACCCGATGACCGAGCACTTCGCCGCCGACATTCACCACTGGCTCGCCGCCCGCGATCTGGACCTGGTCCACTTCACCAAAAAGCAGCGCAAAGACGACATCGCCAAGCAATACCTGGCCGGACACAACGGCGGCGAACGGATCCTGTTCGTCGGGCGGGCCCAGGAAAAGACCCGCATTTGGCGGACCCGGCAGCGCCGCGACGCGGGCACCGGTAAGTCCTATCCGTGGCTGGCCAAGGAGCCCGCGCTGGTCAACCACTGGTACTTCTACGGCTTCGATCGTGACTTCGGCCCGTTCTACGTCAAGTTCTGCGGCTACTTCCCGTTCAACGGGCAGGTCTACCTCAACGGTCACGAGTACGCCAAGCGCCAGTGCGAGCGCGCCGGGATCGGCTTCACCGCGGCCGACAACGCCATCGTCGCGGCCGAGGAGCCGCAGGCGATCCAGAGGATCTGTGACGGCCTGAGCCAGGAGGCGATCTACCGCTTCCTCGGCAAGTGGCTGGCCCGCCTGCCCCACCCCTTCACCGCCGAGGACGAGGCGGCCGACTACCGCTGGCAGGCCTCCATCCAGCAGATCGAGCTGTCCACCACCCAGGTGATGGACCGCCCGCGCTCTGCCCGGATCTTCTTCGACCAGCTCATCCGCGACAACATTGACATCGGCCGTCCCGACAAGGTGAGCATCGTCTTCGACCGCCAGATCCGCCGCCACCACGGCAAGGGCGCCACCCCGGGCAGCTTCCGCACCCAGATCATCACCGAGGGCGTCGACCCCTACCTTTATCTGTATTACAAGAAGACCCAGGTCAAGCAGTACCTCAAGGAAGGACGTGCATTACGGACCGAGACCACCATCAACCAGACCCGCGATTTCGGCATCGGCAAAGAGCTGACTAACCTGCCCGCACTTCAGCAGGTCGGCTTCACCGCCAACCGGCGTCTGCTCGACGTCGAATGCATCAGCCACGATCCCGCCGACGGAGCCGCCGCGCTGGCCGCGATCATCGATCCGGTCATCACCGACACCGGAACCCGCATCCCCGGACTACGCTTCACCGATCCCCGCGTCCGCGCCCTGCTCAACGTCTGCTGCACTCTGGCCCTGCTGCCCGCAGGCTTCACCAACCGCCTCCTGCGCCACCACCTCGCGCCCCTACTCGGGCTCGCCCCGGAGGCCATGACCAGCGGCCAGATCAGCTACGACCTACGCAGACTCCGCGCCCACGGCATCATCACCCGCATCCCGCACAGCCGCACCTACCAGGTCACCCCCACCGGGATCGCGCACGCACTCTTCATCACCCACCTGGCCCAGCGATTCCTGATCCCCGGCCTCACCCAGATCACCGATCCCGATCCACCGGCCGACAGCCGCCTACGCTCCGCCTCACGCGCCTACCAAGCCGCCATCGGCGCCCTCGCTCGCGACGCCCACCTGGCCGCCTAACTGCGGTTATCACCCAGCGCTACACCGCAGCCGCCACCATCAGCCCCACACACCTCAACATGACTCGATCTTCAAAATCCTGGAGGCGAAAGGAAGCTACGCCTGCTCGACGAGGAGATGACCAGAATTGTCACCCGTGAAAGCCAAGCTGAAGTCTGGACGGTGCAATCCAGGAAACGTTCGCTTCAGCCTCTACTCCCTCTTGAGTTTGCCCGCTTTGCGTTACTAGAATTTACACCGGCTCTCGCTGTAGTGCGCAAGTTAAACTCCGACGGCAAGGTTACTGGAACCTTGCCGTGGCTAGCCAACCTCTTAAGAGCCTCTGTATACACGTCTAGCACTCCTTCGTCCGCACCTTCTAGGTCGGCTTCGAGGCACGAAAGTGCCGTCGGCCATGTAAGTGCGAACAGGTGACAGCACCAATACAAAGCAAAGTCGGTTCGGTAATTTAGGTGATTAGGGGAATTAAAGTCAATTATCGAGTTCTGAGGATCGCCGTCTTCAGGGATACTCCACCCCCGTCGTGCCACCTCTCCCATTGAGAAGTGGACCACGCGCGACGTGGCCGAATATAGAAAGTCGTACAACTTGCTATTTCCAGTTTGGGCAGCCACCCACGCAGTAGGAGGCAGTACTCCTTCATCCGTGTTTGGCCAACCAAGGGTCCCACTTAGTTCCTTTAAGACCGCCTCACTCTGCAGTTTGTTCGCGTAACTATATTTAACAAACTTGGCGGGGAAACCCAACCTAGTCATCGTCTTCTTGCCGCTATACTGTTGCTGTGCAATGACGCTGCGAGAGGCATCCAGGGCTGTCATGGCGCCCAACAGCCGCTTCGCTACCTGCGCATCAAGCTTGTCGAGATATGACAGCCAGAACAAGTCTTCACATGCAGGACGTATAAATGACGCACTCATATGTCCAAGCCCTGCCCGCGCGAGAGTAATTGCAGCCCGAATGCCATCGATCTGTCGCTTGACACAAAAGGCGGCAGCAAGCTTTTTTGGATTCTCAACCCCAGCCTTCCAAGTGATTTCTGTATATGGCTCCATGAAAGCGATGGCTCTGTCTACAAGTTCTTCAGCCGCATTAATCAGTGATTCTGTTCCTGTGGTTGATCCTTGGGGTTCCAGCGATGATGGTGTATCAGTCATGCTGCTACTATCTCGCGCAATCTTCGTCTTTGGCTACCGAAATTTTAGACTCCGACAGATCGGCACAATAACCGCAAACCGAGAGAAAGGAGGCAATATAGCCAAAACCACCCGAAAGGGGATTAGTCCATGGATACTACGCAGGACGTCGATCTTGCCAAGAGATCATGCCGGTGAGATGCAGCAGCAAAGTGCAGCAACCTACTTGACCACCATCGGCCGTCACTGATCTCCCGAGCGGTCCTGACCTCTCTAACGACCTTCACCGACCCTCGTGCCACGAGTTCGAACCGAAGGGATCAGTATCCGTCTACTGAGGTGCTATGACCTGCCGCATCTCCAAGAAGGACGTCAAGGACGGGTACGCTGCACCGCCACACAACCCTGCGCTCGGTCGCACGCTGCCCGTGCTGGCTAGCAGGACCTCCGTTTCCTCCGGAGAGTGTCTCCTTGGTGATCCGGTTAAGATATGTACGAGAAGCTCAATCTAGTCGCCAAAACTACTCCACAGGGAGAGTATTAATGGAAAAGAGCAAAGGGTACGGAAGTGTTAAGTTTACGCCGGAGGTTATCCAAGAGGCGTTTGATAGGCTTTTGGTTGATGAAAGAATTTCTCGATACGGCACGCTCAGGACATATAATGGCCAGGAGTCTTGGAACTTCGACGACTTCAACGAATTCGCTGCAGACTGCCGCAAAGACGGAAGTCTATATTACTTCAAAGTCGATTTCTACAGGAAAAACGAAGGCCAGGTTGCCCATCTGAACGTCACATGGGAACAGAGCGGAGCAAGAGTTGACATATCGGCCCCTACGCGTGGGGAGATCGAGAGGGTTTTTGACGTATTCGAACAGGCCTTAGAGAAATGCAGAATAGCCGAGACTAGGCCAACTCCAGAACCGCCCTCGATCTTCATTGGGCATGGACGGGATAGTGCGTGGCGCGATCTCAAGGATCACCTAGAGGATCACCATGGCTATCGCGTCATCGCTTACGAAACTGGAGCGCGCGGCGGTCATACTATTCGCGACATCCTTCAAGAGATGCTCAGCGAGGCTGCATTCGCTCTGCTCGTAATGGCGCGAGAAGATGAAACCGCCGACGGTAACTGGCGAGCTCGGCAGAATGTAGTGCATGAAGCGGGGCTCTTCCAGGGTAAGCTCGGATTCCATCGCGCACTAGCCGTCATACAAGAAGGCTGTGAGGTCTTTTCTAATATGGACGGCATTCAACAACTGCGATACCAAAATAGCATTCGTGAAATATTTGGAGACGTACTGGCTACTCTAAAAAGAGAGTTTAGCTAAAATCGTCCTTGGTATTTCGAGACGGGTAATCCGTTCCATAGCCGCCGCGGTATAAGCCCAACCGCTCCGCTTGCTGTCAGTCGATTCCAAAGACTTGCGCCGCGATCCACTCGCCCAGATGGCCCGCGTTCATGGGGCGCTGGATAGCCGCTGCGATCTTCTCGTCGACACCATTCCGCTCCCTCAGCAACGCGGCAATCTGCTCCACGTCGCTCATGCCGCACAGCCTTCCCACTCCCCGGCCTACAAGGCCGACGTTACGCCTACCGAAAGATCGGAGAGACGGCAAAGCGCCGGTCGAAGCCCACCAACTCGCTCCGCCGGCGCCTGCACGCACGTCGCTAGATCCGGATCTCACTCGCGGCGCCGCCCTGTGCAGCACCTAAGTGCAGCAACCTCATCGACCAGCGGCGCCTATGCGCGATCTGCATCGGCAGCCTGACCACCGCAGCGACACCTAACGACCTCCACGTCACGAGTTTACACCGAAGGGACCGCACCGTTGTCCGCCAATGCGCGACGAGCTCACCAGAACTAAGTAAGCAGACTTTCCGCCTTTTCCACATAATATTTTAGCCGTCGGGTTAGCATATCGAGATTTCTGCCGGGAAGTGGACGGGTTGTCGAATGGACAATTTCGTTTCGCGCCTGCAGGATGTCCATAAGCTCACCTGCCTCTGCTTCTGAGAGGTTTACCTGCATATAATTGCGCAGTACCCAAGAAGGAGAAAGTCTTTTTGTTTCGCCCCCACCCTCTTTCTCGGCCAAGCTGCGCAGAGCTGCTTCTAGCTCTACCCAAGTGTGAATAAACTCGGCCTCGCGGTACGCATTCAGGGAGAGCTCGGTAGCTTTTTCGGCCTTTTGCAGTTCTTTCCGAGTCGCCCATAGGCCATGAATGCTAATTACTAGACCGGCAACACCAATGAGGGCTGCGAGAGCTGATGCGGACTCTAGTCCGAGACGGAGTAGCTGGCCAAGTACGAGAATGGAGACTATGGCAACCGTGGCCGCCAAACCAAACCATTTGATCCTTCGGCTCTTGAAATTGCGCTTCTCGAACAGCGGATCAACGACGAGATTTAGCGCTCTAAGCGCATTGGTAATCTCGGGAGCGCTGATCTCTGGATCAGTGGCAAGACGAGCAAAGTGTTCCTTGGTCGCTAGCGCGATGATATCTCTCCGAAGCTCACTCAAAGAGCTTTCAAGTACATGCCTAGCCTCAGGGCTGAGACTCGGCGAGGGAGTGTTGCGCTCATTCTTGTTATTCATGATTCGGACCCCCAAAAGTGAGTCCAGAAAAACAGCAAGGCGCAGACGGCAAAGCCAACTGCGCCCCACGCTACAGTAATATTATTAGTAAAAAGTCCACCCAGGTATACAGCCAACAACCCAACCCCCGCAATGGCCTTCTCTTTGCTGCTCTTTCGCGGACGAACATAGCCCTTCCGCATCCAGAGGTCCATGTCGGTGATCATGGCTGATGTGATCATCACCTTGCCGGGCCCGGTATGTAACGGTGTTGCGACGCGATCAGCTTCCTCAAGGAGGCTTGCCCCGTATTTAGCCAATATGTCCGCAAGCGCCTTTTGTGTCTGCTCGGGGTGGTCCGAGCATCCTGGCACTACGATCCGCAGCTCATCCTGCACGCCAGGCAGCGTAGCGCCCATAGGGACGCTTTGTGGTCACACAGTGATACAAGAGGTAGAAGTCTATAACTCTTGGAGTGGCGATGCTCATCCAAGCCATGACAAGCTGGGACGATTCCCCTCATGGCACCTGGCCAGCGGCACTCGCGATCGTCGTATCAGGGAGAGTATGGCCCAGCAAGGTCAGTTGCTCGGAGATCGGCGATCGATCACAAGTACACCTCTCCCTTCCAGGGCACAAGGAGGGCACACGAGGATGTGAAACGCCGAGGAACGTCGACAACCCGTGAAACGCGCGACAGCAGCTCAGAAGCACTCTGACGCTACATGTGCAGCTCGGCGTAGCAGCGATATCAAATCTCGGTGTACTAACCCAGAGCCGTGAAGAACTCCCGGACGTCGGCCACGAACGTCTCCGGCTGCTCCATCGCGGCGAACGTGCCGCCGCGCTCGTGCTCCACCCAGCCGACGATGTTGTTGTCCCGCTCGGCGAAGCGCCGGATCGGCCGCAGGATGTCCTTGGGGAACACCGAGATCGACGTCGGCACCGTCGCGGGTTTGAGCTCCCATGCGACGCTGGTGTCCTGGTCGGTGTCGGGCGTCTCGACGAAGGAGCGGGCCGCCGAGCCCGCGGTGTTGGTCAGCCAGTAGAGCATGACCGTGGTGAGCAGCCGGTCGGTGTCGATCTCGGCGTCGCTCCACTCGTGGTAGACGCTGGCGAACCAGGCCAGCAGCGCGACGGGGGAGTCGGCCATACCGTACGCGAACGTCTGCGGCCGGGTGGACTGGATGAGCTTGTAGCCGTATTGGCCGGTCAGGTAGCGCTCGCGGAAGGCCATCCGCTCCTGCTCCACCTCGGTCAGGCCGTCGAGCTCGCCGGGGGCGCCGATGGGGAAGCAGATGATGCCGTTGCCGTGCATGCCGGCGACCCGCTCGGGGGCCAGCACGCCGACCTCGCGTGAGATCCACGTGCCCCAGTCGCCGCCCTGCACCCCGAAGCGCTCGTATCCCAGCAGGGTCATGAGCTGCAGCCAGGCGCGGGCGATCCGGCTGGAGCCCCATCCCGTCTCCCGGGTGGGGCCGGACAGGCCGTAGCCCGGCAGGGACGGGATGACCAGGTGGAAGTGGCGGCTGAGCGGCTCGATCACGTCGAGGTATTCCACCGGGGAGCTGGGCCAGCCGTGGGTGATCAGCAGGGGCAGGGCGCCGGGGTCGGCGCAGCGCACGTGGAGGAAGTGGATGCGCTGCCCGTCGATCTCGGTGACGAACTGGTCGTGCGCGTTGAGCTCGGACTGTGCCGCGGGCCAGTCGTAGCCGGTGCGCCAGTGCTCGACCAGGCCCTGGAGGTGGGCGAGGGGAACGCCGTAGCTCCAGCCGAGTCCGGGCACCTCGTCCGGCCAGCGCACCCGCTCGAGCCGGGCACGCAGGTCCGCCAGCTCGGCCGGATCGGTCTCCAGGCGGAAGGGCCGGATGTCACTCAGGGTCAACGTGTCTCCCATCGTTGTCGTACGCTGTACCGTACACCATACGGTAGAAGTGCGCAACAGGGTCGCCGCGTCACGCATCGGCTTCCTCTACGTAGTGCCGCACGATCCGCCCCCGGCAGCGGCCGGCTCAGCGCGTAGGCGTAGATCGCCGGCGCGAAGACGGCCACATCCACACCGACCAGCGCCGGTCCAGCCACGGCCGGTCCGCGGCCGGGAGAAGGGCCTGCGAGATCGCGAACACCACGGCCCGACGGCCACGGCGGCAAACAGGTGCCACACCGTCGTCCACCCGGCCCAGACGATGAGCATGCCGGCCAGGACGAAGCCGAGCGGCGCCGGCATGCCCGCGGCGGGCAGCCGGAACGGTCGCGGCCGGTCCTGGTCGCTGCGCCGCCGGCGTGATCAGGGCTGACGCCCTGGGCGGCGTAGAGCGCGCCGAGGAGTGTTGCGGCGCCCGCGTCAGTCCTTGGCCAGGGCGGCCAGCAGGCGGTCCTCGGTGACCTCGGGGCCGGTCAGCTGCTCGGTGATCGCGCCGTCCCGCAGCACCACCACGCTGTCGCAGTTGTCCACCAGCTCGGCCACGTCCGACGAGATCAGCAGGATGGCCAGCCCGTCCACGGCCAGCTCGTCCAGCAGCGCCTGCATGCCCAGCTTGGTCGCCACGTCGACGCCCCTGGTCGGCTCGTCGAGCAGGAGCACCTTGGGATGCATGGCCAGCCAGCGGGCCAGCAGCACCTTCTGCTGGTTGCCGCCCGACAGCTCGCCGGCCGGCTGCCGGGGCGAGACGGCCTGGATGCCCAGCCGCCTCATGAACGTGGCCACGATGCCGTCCACCCGCGCATCCGACACGATGCCCGCCCGCGAGAGCCGGGGGAGCGCGGCCAGCGCGATGTTGTCGCGTACCGACAGGGTGGGCACGATGCCCTCGGTCTTCCTGTTCTCCGGCACCAGGCCGACGCCGGCCCGCACGGCGCGCCTGACCGACCACTTGCGGGCCGCCCCGCCCCGTCCGATCGGCCACGTGCGGGCAGCCGCGCCCCCCACCGTGCCTCCCACGGTGCCCCCCGCCGTGCCCGCCACCGTCACCTGCCCGGCGTCCACCGGCAGGGCGCCCGCGATCGCGCGGGCCGTCTCGCTGCGTCCGGCCCCGAGCAGCCCGCCGAGGCCGACCACCTCGCCCGCGCGCATGGCCAGGGACACGCCGTCGAGCACGTGATGGCGGGTGAGGCCCTTGGCCTCCAGGACGGGCAGGTCGGCCGGCTCGCCGGGCTCGCCAGCCCGCGGCGCGGGCGCGACGGGGTGGAACGGCCGGCCCAGCATGAGCGAGACCAGCCGCAGCCGGTCCAGCCCGGCCAGCGGCCCCGTGTGCACGACCCGGCCCTCGCGCAGCACGGTGACCCGGTCGCAGATCCCGTAGAGCTCCTCCAGCCGGTGGGTGACGTAGACGACCGAGCGGCCCTCCTCGCGCAGCCGCCGCACGGCCCCGAACAGCGTCTCCAGCTCGGCGTGCTCCAGCGCCGACGTGGGCTCGTCCATGACGACCAGGCGGGCGTCCGCGGAGGCGGCCCTGGCCAGCGCCACGAGCTGGCGCGCGCCCTCGCCCAGCGAGGCGAGCGGGCGGCGCACGTCCACCCGCAGCCCGTACGCGGCCAGCAGCTCTTCGGCGCGGGCGTGCAGGGCCGTCGTGCCGATCAGCCCGAGCCGTCCCCTGGGCTCCCTGCCGAGCAGCAGGTTGCGGGCCACGCTCATGGTGGGGACGAGGTTCGTCTCCTGGTGGATCGTGGCGATCCCGGCCCGCTTGGCGTCGGCCGGCCCGGCGAACCTGACCGGCTCCCCGAGGAGGCGCAGCTCGCCGGCGTCCGGCTGGTGGACGCCCGAGAGCACCTTCACCAGGGTCGACTTGCCCGCCCCGTTGCCGCCGACCAGCGCGTGCACCTCGCCGGGGCGTACGGACAGGGTGACGTGGTCCAGGGCGACGACGCCCGCGAAGGTCTTGAGAACGCCTGCCACCTGTAGCACGGTTGCCTCCGCCTCGATCGTGGTCGAGGAAGGAAACAATCCAGTAACGGGATTGTCACATTCGATCAGAACTGGGCGACGTGCAGGCGCACGCCCCGGCCGCTCAGCTCGTCGAGCACGTCGCGGGGCGCGGCGTCGTCGGTGACCAGGTGGTCGATCCGGTCGGGCGGGACCGTCTGCACCATCGTGTCCACGCCGACCTTGGTGTGGTCGGCCAGCACCACGACCTCCTCGGCCGCGGCGGCCAGCGCCCGGTCCACGCCCGCGACCTGCATGTTCGGTGTCGAAAGCCCCCGCTCGGCGGTCAGGCCGTTGCCCGAGATGAACGCCCGGCGCACCCGCAGTCCGGCCAGGGAGTGCTCGGCGGCGCTGCCGACCAGGGCCAGGATCGAGCCGCGCAGCGTGCCGCCGGTCAGCATCACCTCGACCCGTGAGGCCGCGAGCATCTGGGCGACCAGCAGCGAGTTGGTCACCACGGCCAGCTCGGAGTGCCTGGTCAGGCGGCGGGCGAACTCCTGCGTGGTGGTGCCGGGGCCGATCACGATCGCGTCGCCGTCCTCGACGAGCGCGGCGGCCAGGTCGGCGATGGCGGCCTTCTCCGCCGACTCCATCGAGACCTTGTGCGCGTAACCGGCCTCGCGCGACAGCTCGCCGGGCAGCGTGGCGCCGCCATGGTGGCGGTTGAGCAGGCCTTCCGACTCCAGCGCGCGCAGGTCGCGGCGGACGGTGACCTCGGAGGAGTGGACGGCCTGGGCCAGCTCGCGCAGCGACACGGCGCCGTTGGCACGCACCAGCTCGAGGATGCGCTGCCGGCGTTCCGCGGCGAACACGGGCCTGCGTCCGTCGCTCTGCGTGTCGCTCACGTCCCGGATCATAGTCGATCGGCCGAAGTGGGTTCAGCTCTGACCGAACGAGAACGAATTTGATCGGGAATCTTGACCGGGTCGGTCCAGCAGTGCTTATTTGGGAGCAAGTCAGGGTCGAAGGCTGACCGAACCTGATCGGCCGCGTTACGAAAGGACCCCCCGTGCGTAAGCGCCTCGCGTTGTTGCTGGCCGTGTTGTTGTCCGTGTTATGGCAGGCGCCGTCTCCCGCGTCCGCATCCGATGCCGCCGCCGCCGAGCGGAACGGGCTGCGCGGCGACTACTACCTCGCCTCCGGGGCGGGAAAGTTCGATTTCGCCGAGCTGAAGGCGAGCGTCGTCGACCCCAACCTGGAGCTGGCCGACCTCAACCCTGTCTTCCGGCTGCTGGCCGGCAGGGAAGACGACGTCACCGTCCGGTGGACGGGGCAGATCCAGGTGAAGTACTCCGAGACCTACACGTTCTCCATGATCGGCGACAACGGCTTCCGCCTCTGGATCGACGGCAAGCCGATCATCGACCACTGGGTGGACGACTGGGACCGCGAGCAGGTCGGCACTCCGATCGCCCTGGAGGCCGGCCGCACGTACGACGTCAAGGTCGAATACTTCGAGCACTTCGGCGGCGCCCACCTGCGGCTGCGCTGGCAGAGCCCGAGCCAGCCGAAGGCGATCGTGCCCACGGAGGCGTTCACGCTGCCCGCCGGCTTCGAGCCCGAAGGGCCGTCCGGCGCCCGGCTCGGCGCGGCCGGCGACGTGGTGACGCTGACGTTCGCCAAGCCTCTGAAGGAGGTGCCCGCGGGGGCGGCCGGAAAGCTCGGCATCACGGTCGGCGGGACCTCGTGGCCGGTCACTGCCGCCACACTGAAGAATCCGGAAACCGTTGAACTCAAGCTGAAATATCCGGTTCCAGCCAAGGCCGGCGCCACCGTCCGCGCCTCCTACGACGGCAGTGGCGGCATCACCCACACCGACGGCACGCCCCTGGCCGCCTACCGGCACGCGTACGTGGTCAACGCCTCCACGTACGTGCTGCGCACCCAGTGGGCCGACGACGTGAACCCGGCCGATCCGCTGCCGGAGTACCCCAGGCCGCAGCTCGTCAGGGACCGCTGGCGCAGCCTCAACGGCACCTGGCAGTTCGCCCCGGCCAAGAGCGGCGAGGCCGCGCCGATCGGCAGGGACCTGCCCGAGCGCATCGTCGTGCCGTACCCGGTGGAGTCGCAGCTGTCCGGCATCGGCCGGCACGAGGAGCGCATGTGGTACCGCAGGACGTTCGACGTGCCGGTCACCTGGCGCGCCCAGCGGCTGCTGCTGCACCTGGACGCCGTGGACTGGGAGAGCGTGATCTACGTCAACGGCAAGCAGGTCGGCGCCCACAAGGGCGGCTACGACCGGATCACGGTGGACGTGACGGACGCGCTCAAGCCCACCGGCAAGCAGGAGCTCATCGTCGGCGTCGCCGACCCCACCGACACCGGCGCGCAGCCCATCGGCAAGCAGCGGCTCGACCCGAGCGGCATCTGGTACACCGCCGTGTCCGGCATCTGGCAGCCGGTCTGGATGGAGCCGGTGCCCAGGGAGCGGATCGACCGCGTAGACACCGTGCCCGACCTGCGGGGCCAGGCCGTGTACGTGACCGTCCATGGCTCGCCGGGCCGCGCCACCGTCGTCGCCAAGGACGGCAACCGCGTGGTGGGCATCGTCAGCGGCCAGGTGGGCAAGGAGCTCAGGCTTCCCGTGCCCAACCCGAAGCTGTGGTCCCCCGACAACCCGTTCCTCTATGACCTGACCGTCCAGCGCGGGCTGGACCGGGTCGAGTCGTACGTCGGGATGCGCTCCATCTCCGTCGCGGGCAATCGGATGCTGCTCAACGGCAAGCCGGTCTTCCAGATCGGCCCGCTCGACCAGGGCTTCTGGCCGGACGGCATCTACACCGCCCCGACCGACGAGGCGCTGCGCTACGACCTGGAGCAGACCAAGGCGCTCGGCTTCAACGCCGTGCGCAAGCACGTCAAGGTCGAGTCCGACCGCTGGTACCACCACGCCGACAAGCTCGGCCTGCTCGTCTGGCAGGACATGCCGTCGGCCTTCCGCACCACCGACCGGCCGCAGTTCGAGGCGGAGCTGCGCGAGATGATCGACCAGCACCGCAGCAGCCCGTCGATCGTCATGTGGGTGCCGTTCAACGAGGGCTGGGGCCAGTACGACCAGGCGCGCATCGCCGACCTCGTCAAGAGCTGGGACCCCTCGCGCCTGGTGAACAACATGAGCGGCGTCAACTGCTGCGGCGCCGTGGACGGCGGCAACGGCGACGTCAAGGACTTCCACATCTATCCCGGACCCGGTAACCCGGGCAAGCCCACCGGCACCCGCGCCAACGTGATCGGCGAGTACGGCGGCCTGGCCCTGCCCCTGGTCGGCCACACCTGGTCCGGCGGCGGCTGGGGCTACGCGGTCGAGCCGAACCCGGAGGCCCTCACCACCCGCTACGTCAACATGATCAAGGAACTCGAGCGGCTGCACGCCTGCGAGCAGCTCAGCGCGGCCATCTACACCCAGACGACCGACGTCGAGACCGAGATCAACGGCCTGATGACGTACGACAGGGCGATCGTCAAGCCCGACGTGCAGCGTGTCCACGACGCGCACAAGGCGCTCACCGGCGCGATCAACCCCACCTGCAGCTGACCTTCCACCCGCCCGGGCCCCTGTGGCCCGGGCGCGGCACCTGGTAGGAAAGGAACCGCCATGACCCCCCAGATCCGGACAGCCGGTTTGGCGCTGGCCGTGCTCCTCACCACCGCCGCCTGCGCCAAGGCCGAGGAGCCGCAGAGCGCGCCCGCCGCCGCGAGCACCGCCGGGCAGCAGGTCGTGCAGACCCCCGCGGGCGGCGCCGGGCCGACCTGCACGTTGCAGAAGTCCGGTGGCACGACGTTCGACCTGAAGACCGCCACCGTCGGCTTCTCCCAGTCCGAGAAGGAGGCCAACCCCTTCCGCATCGCGGAGACCAAGTCCATCAAGGACGAGGCGGCCAGGCTCGGCATCGCCAACCTCAAGGTCACCAACGCGCAGTCGCAGTTCTCCAAGCAGATCACCGACGTCCAGCAGCTCATCGCCCAGGGCGCGCGGCTGCTGATCATCGCCCCGCTCAACTCCGACGGCTGGGAGCCGGTCCTCCAGCAGGCCGCGGCCAAGAAGATCCCGATCATCACCGTGGACCGGAAGATCAACGCCAGGCCGTGCGACGACTACCTGACGTTCATCGGCTCGGACTTCTACGAGCAGGGCAAGCGCGCCGCCGACCGGATGATCGAGGCAGTCGGCGGCAAGGGCAAGGTCGCCATCCTGCTCGGCGCGCCCGGCAACAACGTCACCACCGAGCGCACGAACGGCTTCAAGGACCGCGTCAAGGAGAAGGCGCCCGGCATCACGATCTCGTTCGAGCAGACCGGCGAGTTCGCCCGCGAGAAGGGGCAGCAGGTCACCGAACAGCTCATCCAGTCCAACCCCGACATCAACGGCATCTACGCCGAGAACGATGAGATGGCGCTGGGCGCCGTCACCGCGCTGAAGGGCGCGGGCAAGGAGCCCGGAGACATCAAGATCGTGTCTGTGGACGGCACCCGCAGCGCCGTGCAGGGCATCGCCGACGGCTGGCTGCACGCGGTCATCGAGTCCAACCCCCGCTTCGGGCCGCTCGCCTTCGAGACCGCGCAGAAGTTCCTGGACGGGCAGGCCATCCCGGACAAGGTGATCATCTCCGACCGTGACTACGACACGAGCAACGCCAAGGACTCGCTCGGTGAGGCGTACTGACTTGGCTGACTGGACAGACTCGGCCGATGCGGAACCCGTGCTCGAGGCCCGGGGGATCACTAAACGATTCCCCGGCGTGCTCGCCCTCGACGGCGTGTCCCTCGCCCTGCGCCCAGGCGAGGTGCACGCCCTCGTGGGGGAGAACGGCGCCGGCAAATCCACGCTGATCAAGGTCTTCACCGGCGTGTACCGGCCGGATGGCGGCGAACTGCGCCACCAGGGCGGCCCCGCCGCCTTCGCCACCCCCATGGACGCGCAGCGCGCCGGCATCTCCACCATCTACCAGGAGGTCAACCTCGTCCCCATGATGAGCGTGGCCCGCAACCTGCTGCTCGGCCGCGAGCCCCGCGGCCGCTTCGGCGTGATCCACACGGCCGCCCTGTACGGCGAGGCTTCCCGCGTGCTGGCGAGCTATGGCGTCTCGGCCGACGTCCGGCGGCCGCTGCGGACGCTCGGCGTGGGCGCCCAGCAGATGGTCGCCCTGGCCAGGGCGGTCTCCGTGGACGCCCGGGTGGTCATCATGGACGAGCCCACGTCGTCGCTCGAGCCGCGCGAGGTCGAGACGCTGTTCGGGGTGATCAGGCGGCTACGGGACACCGGGATCGCCGTCCTGTACGTCAGCCACCGGCTGGACGAGTTATACCAGGTGTGCGATCGGGTGACCGTGTTGCGCGATGGCCGCCTCGCCCACACGGGGCCGCTCGCCGACCTGGAACGACTCCGGCTCATCTCGCTCATGCTGGGCCGGGACCTCAACGAGGTCCGCACCGAAGGCCTCACCCGCTTCTCCCGCCACCGCCCCGCCGGGAGCACCGCGGCGGGCGGGCACGGGAACGGGCAGGCGCCCATCGTCCGGGCGCGTGGGCTGACCCGTCGTCATGTCCTCCGCGGCGTGGACATCGACATCAGGCCCGGCGAGGTGGTCGGCCTGGGCGGGCTCCTCGGGGCGGGCCGTACCGAGACGGCGAAGGCCATCGTCGGCGCGTTGCCGTTGGACGGAGGGCAGGTGCACGTGGCGGAGGCGCCGCTGCGCACCGGCTCCACGGCGGCGGCCATCAGGGCGGGGGTCAGCCTGCTGCCGGAGGACCGCAAGGCCGAGGGCATCATCCCGACGCTCTCCGTGAGGGAGAACATCGCCCTGGCCGCCCTCCCGTCACTCGGCACCGCAGGTGTTGTGTCCGAGGCGAAGATCGACCGGGTGGTCGGGATCTTCATGCGGCGGCTGAGGATCAAGGCCGCCTCGCCGCACCAGCTGGTGTCCGAACTGTCCGGCGGCAACCAGCAGAAGGTGCTGCTGGCCCGCTGGCTGGCCGTACGGCCCAAGGTGCTGCTGCTGGACGAGCCCACCCGCGGCATCGACGTCGGAGCCAAGGCCGAGGTGCAGGCGCTGATCGACGAGCTGGCGGAGGAGGGCCTGGGCGTGCTGCTGATCTCCTCCGACCTGGAGGAGCTCGTCGAGGGCGCCGACAGGATCCTCGTGCTGCGCGAAGGCGCGGTCGCGGGGGAGCTGTCGGGCGACGAGGTGACCGAGGAGAGGATCATGGCAACGATCGCGGAGCAGTCCGATGGCCGAGCGGAGCAGTCCGATGGCCGAGCGGGGCGGTCCGATGGCTGAGCTGACGGGAGCCGGGCCGGGTGCGGGCACGGGCGCTGCGCGGGCCCGCGTCGCGGTGCTCAAGCCGCGCGTGCTCGCCTGGGTGCAGGACTACGGCGTGTACGCGGCCGTGCTGGCGCTGCTGCTGTTCAACGTGCTGTTCACCCCGCACTTCCTGGATGCCGCGAACTTCCGCACCCAGCTCGTCCAGGTCACCCCCATCGTGATCGTCTCGCTCGGCATGGCGCTGGTGATCGGCACCCAGGGCATCGACCTGTCGGTCGGCTCGGTGATGGCGCTCGCCGCCGCGCTGGTCGTGATGTACCTGGGGTACGGCTGGCTGCCGGCCGTGCTCGTGGCCGTGATCGGCGGGGCGGCGGTCGGAGCGGCGGGCGGAGCGCTGGTGGCGTACGTCGGGGTGCAGCCGATCGTGGCCACCCTCGCGCTGCTCGTCGGCGTGCGCGGGCTGGCCAACGTGCTGGTGCCGCAGCTCGTCGAGTTCCGCAACCCCGACCTGATCGCACTCGGCAGCAGCTCGGTGGCCGGGATCCCGGTGATCGTGCTGATCGCGGCGACGCTGACCCTGATCGTGTTGTTCGTGGTGCGGCGCACCACGTTCGGGCGGCAGGTGGTCGCGATCGGCGGAAACCGGCCGGCCAGCGAGTTGTCCGGCCTGCCGGTCAAGCGCGTGCTCTTGACCGTCTACGTGATCTCGGGCCTGCTGGCGGCGCTGGCCGGGGTGCTGGCCACGGCCCGGCTGCAGGCCAGCGACCCCACGTCGCTCGGCCTGTTCATCGAGCTGTCGGCCATCACCGCGGTCGTGGTCGGCGGCACGCCGCTGACCGGCGGCCGGATCCGGGTGCTCAGCACGGTCATGGGCGCGCTGCTCATGCAGTTGCTGTCGGCCACGCTGATCAAGCACAACCTGCCCCAGTCGTGGACCCAGATGGTCCAGGCGGCCATCATCCTGGCCGCCGTCTACGCCACCAGGGAGCGCCGATGAACCGAGAACAGGCCAGCCGGGTGCTCCAGCAGCACGGCGCCCTCATGGTGCTGGGGCTGCTGGTGGTCGGGGGCAGCCTCACCTTCGACTCGTTCGCCACGCCGGGAAACGCGGCCAGCGTCGTGGTGTCGTCGTCGTTCCTGGCGATCATCGCGATCGGGATGACGTTCGTCATCATCAGCGGCGGCATCGACCTGTCGGTGGGATCGCTGTTCGTACTGGGCGGGGTGCTGGCCGCCTACGGCTCCCCGTACGGCCTGCCGGTGGCGCTGCTGCTGCCGCTGGCGGTGTGCGGGATGGTCGGCCTGCTCCAGGGGCTGGTGATCGCCAGGACGGGGATGGCGCCATTCATCGTCACCCTGGCCGGGCTGCTCGGCGTGCGCGGGCTGATGCTGGCGATCTCCGACGAGGGCGCCACCACGTACCTCGTGAAAGACCCCGCCTTCGCCGCCGTGGGCCAGGGCGAGGTGCTCGGCCTGTCCTATCCGGTCTACATCACCGCCGCTCTGGCGCTGGCGGCGATGGTGCTGCTGCAGCGCACCGGCTTCGGCCAGAACGTCTACGCCATCGGCGGGAACGAGCAGGCGGCCGCGCTGATGGGCGTGCCGGTGGCCCGGACCAAGGTCTGGGTGTACGTCATGTCGGGCCTGCTGGCCGGCCTCGCCGGAGCGCTGAACGCGGCCCGACTGTCGTCCGGCGTGACCATCCTCGGCATCGGCCTCGAACTGGACGCCATCGCCGCCGTGGTGATCGGTGGCACCCTGCTGACCGGGGGAGCGGGCGGGATCACCGGCACCGTGGCCGGGGTGCTGCTGCTCGGCGTCATCCAGAGTCTGATCAATCAGGTCGGGAGCCTGACGTCGGCGTTCCAGCAGGTCGTGAGCGGGGTGTTCCTGGCACTGGTGGTAGTGGCGCAGCGGCTGCTGAGCAAGGCGCAGCGACTGACGTGACCCGCACCGCGCGGTCAAGCGACTGCAAAGGCCGCGTCAGGGCAGAAGTAGCGTTCATGGCAGAGCCATCGGACAACCGCCGGGCCGAGCTGATCGCCGCGGCCCAGGCGAACTGGATATCGGCGCTCACCGACCTGGGCGGGCGCAACACGCTGCTCTACTACAAGGACCGCCGGGCAGGCACCCTCGACCTGGCCGCGGCCGACCCCGCGAACCTCGAACGCTTCCTCCGCACCGGCTCGATCAGGCTCACCCGCCTGTTCAGCGACGCCGATGCCAGGGCCGACGCGATCAGACGCGTGCAGGCCATCCACCGCAAGTCCCGCGAGCTGCTCGAGGAGCGCGGCCTGCGGGCCGCGTACCTGGCCACCGGCATGGCCAGGTGGGACGAGCTGTTCCTCGAGCCCGCCGCGCCCGTGCTGCTGCGCGGCCTCACCATCACCCCCACCCGGGCCAGGCACGACGATTTCCACCTCGCGCTCGACGACGAGGACGAGGTCAACCCGGTGCTGCTGCACAAGCTCGCCACCGTGTACGGCGCCGACGCCGAGCGCGCCACCGGCGACCACGACCAGCTGCGCGCCGTCGCGGCCGCCGCCGAGGTGCCGGGATTCGACATCCAGGACCGGCGGGTCATCGGCACGTTCACCTACTCCAAACTGCCCATGGTCAGGGACATGCAGGCGGCGGGCGAGCTGCTGGCCGACAGCGACGTGGTGGCCGCCATCGCCGGCGACCCCGAGGCGCAGGAGCTGCTGTCGGGCGACAGGGGGGAGGTGCTGGCGCTGGACTCGCCGGAGGACGACTACTCGGTGCTCGACGCCGACTCCTCCCAGCGCAGCGCCATCGACGCCGTGCTGTCCGGCCGCAGTCTCGTGATCCACGGGCCGCCGGGCACCGGCAAGAGCCAGACCATCGCGAACCTGATCGCGGCGTTGGTCGCCAAAGGGCGCAAGGTGCTGTTCGTGGCCGAGAAGCGGGCCGCGATCGACGCCGTGCTGTCCCGCCTCAAGGGCGCCGACCTGGGGGACCTGGTGCTCGACATCCACGAGGGCACGCGTGACCGGCTGCGCATCGCCCGGGACCTGGGCGACACGCTCGACCTCGCCCAGACCGTGACCGAAAGGCCCGAGCAGGAGCTGGACCGGCGGCTCATCGACCGGCAGCGCCGGCTGTCGCGGCACGTGGCGGGGCTGCACGAGCCGCGCCCGCCGTGGGGTGTGTCGGCGTTCCAGATCCAGTCGGCGCTGCTCGGCGTGCCGGCCGAGGCACGTACGCCGGTGCGGCTCTTCCCACCCGAGCGCATCGACCGTGAGGCGGCCGACCGGATCAGGGACGAGCTGCGCGACTTCGCCCACCTGGGCGGGTTCACCCTGCGTCCCGGCAGCACGCCCTGGTACGGGGCGTCGCTGCGGACCGCCGAGCAGGCCCGGCAGGCCGCCGATCTCGCGTCGCGGCTGCATTCGCACCTGCTGCCGCTGCTGGCGTACCGGGTGGACCAGGCGTGCGCCGAGGCAGGCCTTCGCGCGCCGGAGGGGCATCGGGAACGGGTGGCGGTGCTGCAGCTCTTCGCCGGGGTGGCGCAGACGATGCGGCGCCTGTCGCCCCGCGTCTTCGAGTCCGACCCGTCCCGCCTGGCCGCCGCCGCGGGCGACGGCACTGCCGGCGATGGTCCCCTAGGGCTGCGGGAGCGTCACGCGCTGCGCAAGCGGGCGCGTGCCCTGTGGCTGGGCGCCGGCAAGCCGGAGCGCGCCGAGCTGCACGCGGCGCTGGCGGAGGCGGCCGAGCAGCTCGCCGAGTGGGACGCCCGCCGCCTCCCGCCACCCGCGCCGGACGCCTGGCGCGCCGGCCTCGACGGCACCTCCCCGTCCGGCAGGCCGCCGTGGCCGCCGTCCGATCTCGGCGGGCTGCTGCGGCTGCAGGCCGAGTGCGAGGCACAGCTGGCCTCCCTGCGCGCCTACGTACGCGTCCCCGACGACCCCGGCGAGGTCCTCGCCGCGCTCTGCGCCGACCGCGACACCGCGTGGAAACTCCCCAGACTGTACGACCTGGGCGTGCGGTTCGACGCCCTGGGCCTCGGTCAGCTCCTCGACGACCTGGCACGCAAGCAGGCGACGGCGGACCTGGCGGCGGCCGCGTTCGACCACGCCTGGTACTCCTCCATCCTCGACCACGTCAGGGTCAGCGACCCGCGGTACGCCGCGGAGAGGGGAGACGCGCTCGACGAGATCGCCGGCGACTTCCGTGAGCGCGACATCCGGCACCTGGCAGCCAACCGGGCACGGGTCCGCCGGGCGTGGGCGGTCCGGCTGCGCGACGCCGAGGACCGGCACCCGCTCCAGGCCAGGGTGATCCGCAAGCAGGCGGCCCTGCGCCGGGGCCAGCTGCCGCTGCGCCGCCTGCTCGACCAGACGGGCGATGTGCTGTTCGCGCTCAAGCCCTGCTGGGCCATGTCCCCGCTGATCGTCAGCCAGGTGCTCCCCGCGACCAGGCTGTTCGACGTGGTGATCTTCGACGAGGCCAGCCAGATCGTGCCCGCCGACGCGGTCCCGTCCGTCATGCGGGCGCACCAGATCGTGGTCGCCGGCGACGACCGGCAGCTCCCGCCGACGAACTTCTTCCGGCAGGTGGGTGACGGGGCCGATGACGCCGAGGACGAGGAGAGCATGGTGTCGTTCGGCGCCGGGTTCGAGTCGGTGCTCGACGCGCTCCGCCCGCTGTTGCCGACATGGCCGCTGACCTGGCACTACCGCAGCAGGGACGAGCGGCTGGTGGCGTTCTCGAACGCCCGCATCTATGGCGGCGCGCTGACCACGTTCCCCGGCGTGTCGCGCGGTGACTGCCTGCGGCACGTGGTCGTCGCCCAGCCGGCGGCCCCGACCACCGGGCCCGGTCAGGAGGCGTCGGTGCCGGCCGAGGTGGACAAGGTCGTGGAGCTGGTGCTGGACCACGCCCGCGCCCGCCCGGGCGAGTCGCTCGGCGTGATCGCGCTCGGCATGCGCCACGCCGAACGCGTCGACCAGGCGCTGCGGGAGGCGCTGGCCGAGCATCCCGAGCTGGAGGAGTTCTTCGCCGAGGACGCGCCGGAGCCGTTCTTCGTCAAGAACCTCGAACGCGTCCAGGGGGACGAACGCGACGCGATCATCCTCACCATCGGGTACGGCAAGCACCGCGACGGCCGCATGCGCTACCAGTGGGGCCCGCTGCTGCGGGACGGCGGCGAGCGCCGGCTGAACGTGGCCGCCACCCGCGCCAAGCACCGGCTCACCCTGGTCAGCTCGTTCTCCAGCCACGACGTGGACCCCGCCCGCGTCACCAAGGCGGGAGCCCGCCTGCTGGCCGACTACCTGGAGTACGCGGGCTCCGGCGGCACCCCCGCCGACGCCTCGGGCGGCACGGCACTCAATCCGTTCGAGGCCGATGTGCGCGACCGGCTGGCCAGGCATGGCATCACCGTCGTCCCGCAGTACGGCGTCGGCGGCTTCCGTGTCGACTTCGCCGCCACCCACCCGAGGGACCCCGACCGCATGGTCCTGGCGATCGAGGCCGACGGCGCCTCCTACCGCGACTCGCGCAGCGTGCGCGACCGCGACCGGCTGCGCAAGGAGCACCTGGAGCGGCTCGGCTGGAACTTCCACCGCCTGTGGTCCACGAACTGGTTCCACAACCCGCAGGCCGAGGCGGACAAGCTGCGCAAGGCATATCAGGAGGCGGTCGCGGCGTACGAACCCGAACCCGAGCCTGAACCCGAGCGAGCGCCGGAGCCGGCGCCGCCGCCCCACGCGGCCGCGGAGCCGGACCACCGGCCGCCGGAGCCCCGGCGCGAGCTGGAGCGGCGCACGCGAGCGCCCGCCGCGGAGCTGGACGGCCGTTCGCGGGCGCCAGGCGGGGAGCTGGACGGCCGTTCGCGGGCGCCGGACGGGGAGCTGGACAGGCCCGGCTGACGCCCCCGATCAAGCGGGCGGCCCCGGCGAGGGCCGCCCGCTCAGCTCAGCGTCTCCCACCAGCCGTCCACCGCCGGCGCCGCGGTGGTGTCGACGGCCTCGCCCGGCCGCGGAACGACGATCTTGACGTCGCGTGCCTTGGCCTCCCGCCACAGCCGATCGACCGGCTCCGCCCACGGATGCAGGGCCAGCGTGAACGTCGCCCAGTGCACCGGCAGCAACAGCTCGCCCCCAAGGTCGAGCTGGGCGTTGACCGCCTCTTCCGGGTTCATGTGGATGTCCGGCCAGGCGGGGCTGTAGGCGCCGATCGGCATCAGCGTCAGGTCGAACGGCCCGTGCGCCGACCCGATGCCCCGGTAACCCTCGAAGTATCCGGAGTCGCCCGCGTAGAACACCCGCTTGCTCGCCCCGGCGACCACCCAGGACCCCCACAACGTGTCGTTGCGGGTCAACGCCCGCCCTGAGAAGTGGCGGGCCGCCGTGGCGACGAAGCGCAGCCCCGCCACCTGGGCCTCCTCCTCCCAGTCGAGCTCGATGATCCGGTAGGCGGGCACGCCCCACCGCTCCAGGTGCGCGCCGATGCCCAGCGGCACCAGGAACGGCGCCTTCTGTGTCCTGGTCAGTGAGCGCACGGTCGCCAGGTCCAGGTGGTCGTAGTGGTCGTGCGAGATCGCGATGGCGTCGATCGGCGGCAACTCGCCGATCGCGACCGGCACCGGGTGGTGCCGCTTCGGGCCGATCAGCTGCGAGGGGGAGGGACGCTTGCTCCACACCGGGTCGAACAGCACCCGCTTGCCCTCGATCTCCACCAGCGTGGAGGCGTGGCCGTACCAGACGACGCGCACGCCGTCGGCGGGGGGCGGCCCCGGCGCGGGGACCCGCAGTGGAACGGGACCCGCGGGGCGGCGCTGCTCCTTGTTCTTGGCCATCTGGGCGAACAGGTTCACGGGCGGGGTGGTCATCAGATGCGTCGGCTCGGGCATCGGGTTGAAGAACGTGCCGTCCCTGAACTGCGCCGACTGCCGCATCCGCGCCACCCGGTCCGGGCTCGAGCTCAGCGGCCGCACGCCCAGCTCGGCCGGCACGTCCCGCAGCGCCCAGCCGGCCGCCACGAGGGCCGCGCCGCCCGCCAGAATCCGCCGTGCCGTCGAGCCCCGCCGCTTATCCGCCATCGCTCACTCTCCCCTTCGCAAGTCTCTTCACTTCGCTCAACCGGGCCAGGACCCCCCGGTGTTCCCGCCCCTACGATATATCGCGATAGGTCACACTGTTTTGATCGTCCCGCCGTCGATGACGTAGTCGGCGCCGTTGATGCTCCCGGCGTGCGGCGAGGCGAGCCACGTCACGAGCGCGGCGACCTCCTCCGGCTCGATGAGGCGGCCCGTCGTCATCCCGCTGACGGACGGCAGCGCCGCCAGGAAGGGCTCGTGGTCGACGCCGTGCGCGGCGGCCACCGCGGCGCCGTACCCGTCGGGGGACTCCCATATCGAGGTGCGGGTGATGCCGGGTGAGATCGTGTTGACCCGCACGCCCTGGGGGCCGAACTCTTCCGACAGCGCTTTGCCGAACGCGGTCAGCGCCGCCTTGGCGGTCGTGTACGGCAGCGGGCCGTTGTGCGGCAGACGGGCGCCGATCGAGGAGATGTTGATCACAGTGCCGCGGCGGCCGATGAGGCTCGGCAGGGCGGCTCTGGTGGCGCGGACGGCGCTGAAAAAGTTCAGGTCGTAGGTCTGCCGCCACTGCTCGTCGGCGAAGCCGAGGAACCCGCCGGTCTGGCCCTCGCCTCCGTCGCCGCCGCCCACGTTGTTGACCAGCAGGTCGATCGCGCCCAGCTCGGCCAGGGCGCGGTCGATCACCTCGGCGGGGCCGTGCGCGGTGGACAGGTCGGCCGCCACGGCGACCGCGCCGGTCTCCTTCAGCGCGGGCGAGATCGTCCGGGCGGCGGCCACCACGCGCATGCCCTCGCCGGTCAGCGCCTGGACGATCGCCAGGCCCAGCCCTCTGCTCGCGCCGGTCACCACGGCCGTCTTGCCGGTGAGTCGCAGGTCCATGGTTCTCCTTCATGAGATGCATCAGTTGTGATGCCTAAACCATACGACTTGCAACATCAATGATGCAACTAACGAAGTAGTCGTGACAGTGTCGTACCCTGTGGGGGTGAGTGAGACGACGCGGGCGGTGCGGTCGGATGCGGCGCGGACGGTGCGGACCATCCTGGAGGCGGCCGAGCGCGTGCTCAGCAAGAACCCGGCGGCCAGCATGGAGCAGATCGCCGAGGCCGCGGGGGTGGCGCGCACGACCGTGCACCGGCGCTTCGCCTCGCGGGAGGCGCTGGTGCACGCGATGGCGGGATGGGCCACCCGGCAGTTCGCCGAGGCCGTCGCGTCCGCGCACCCGGAGGACACGCCGCCGCTGGTCGCGCTCTACCAGGTCACGGTCAGCGTGCTGCGGGTCAAGAGCACCTGGGGGTTCGCGATGAGCCGGGCGCTGTCGGACGACCCCGAGGTGGCCAGGGTGCACGCGGACGTGGAGGAACTCTGCGATCGCCTCTTCAGGAGGGCGCAGGCGGCCGGCGTGCTGCGGGCCGAGGTGGATCCCGGCTGGGCCAGGCGGGTCTACTACGCGCTGATCCACGAGGCGGCCCAGAGCCGCGACGCCGGCCCCGACGCCCTCGCCACCCGCGTGGTGGACACGCTGCTCCGGGGCGTCGGCACCGGCCAGGGCCTCTAAGCGCCGTCGCGCCGTTTGCGGTCGGGGTGCGGCCACGGGTTCGGCAGGCAGCGGCCCAGCGACTTCGATTGCTGGACCATGACCGGGGCGAGCCTGCCGGGACCCGGGCAGGACTCGTGGTGGTGCCCGAGGGCGTGGCCGACCTCGTGGTTGATCAGGTAGGCCCGGTACGCGGTCAGGTCGCGCCCGTACTGCGGCACGCCTTTCGCCCAGCGCAGCGCGTTGATGATCGAGCGGGTGCCGTTCCAGCAGGACAACTCGCCGCCGGTGCGCAGCGGCAGGCACTGGCGGACGGTGAGACTCGGGCTGGACAGGGCGACCCGCACCCGCACCGGGCCGCGATCGACACGCTGGAACCTGGCCCACCCGCGGGCGTCGTTGAGTATGCGATGCACCTGGGCGGCGAACGCGCGGGCGTCGACCGGCAGGCCACGCTCCACCTCGACCAGATACCGGATCACCGGCCCGCGACCCGGCGGCGCCGGCGCGGCTCCGCGCACGACCGCGTACCTGCCGGAGGCCGCGTGCGGGACCTTCAGCGGGACCGGCTCGGGCACGGCGGAAGGGGCGGGTCGTGCCTGAGCGCTGGACGGCGCGGCGGAAGGAACGGCGCGAGCGGCGGGAGCGGAAGGAGTGACGGGAACGGGTGCGGGCGGCTCGGCGGCGCAGGCGGCGGCGAGCAGCGCCAGCACGAGCAACGCAAGCAGCGGCAACGCGTCCTCCCCACGAGTGTACGGTGGGGAGGAATACGACTCTACGTAACCGCTCATCACATATGGTCACCGGGGTGACGCGAGCCCATGGGGCAGGACCGCAACGGTGCTGAGCGTCTCGACGTCGCCCGAGGGCCGGCTCCGCCGGGCTGGGCGTTGGGCTCCCGCACAAGACGGGCGGCGTCCTTCGTCCGGAGCGCCGAAGATGCCGGGACGACGGAGGCTTACCGTTCGTGCATGCCGCATCTCGCGCTCGACGACCTCTACCGCCTCGCCGTCCCTTCCGATCCCCAGATGCGTCCCGACGGGAGAGCGGTGGCGTACACCCTGACGACCGCCGTCCGAGACTCCGACGAGAACCGCACCGAGATCTGGCTGGCCGCTCCTGGCGTCGAGCCCCGGCGCCTGGCGGCAGGCAGCGCCGCGCGGTGGTCGCCGGACGGCCGGACGCTGGCGTTCCTGCGACCGGTGGACGACCGGCCACAGATCCACCTGCTGCCGATGGACGGCGGCGAGCCCGACCCCGTGACCTCGGCGAAGCTCGGCGCCGGCGCGCCGGTGTGGTCTCCGGACGGCTCGCGCATCGCCTTCGCCGCACCTGTCGGAACGGGCGAGGACGGCGGGATGCCCGACCCGAACGCCCCCGTCGTTACCGGGCGGCTCGACCACAAGGCCGACGGCGCCGGGCTGCTGCGCGGCATGACCATGCACCTGTTCGTCACGGATGTGGCCAGCGGCGAAACCGTCCAGGTCACCCAGGGCGACTTCCACGCGGGTGAGCCGTCGTGGTCGCCCGACGGCCTGCGCCTGGCGTTCGCCGCCGCCATGGACGCGGGCCGTGACCTCGAGCCGGGCGGGGCCGCGTACGCCGTCGACGCGTCCAAGGGCGGCGTGCCGGAGCGGCTGACGGATCCCGGCCTCATCTGCGGCGGCGTGTGGTGGTGCGGCGACCGGCTGGTCGCCGCGGGACTGAAGGGCACCGTGGTCGGGCACGTCCGGCTGTTCACGCTCCGCCCCGGCGGGTGGACCGAGGTGGAGACGGGCCTCGACCGGAACGTCATGACCGGCGCCCCGGGCTATCCAGGCGGCACCCCGGCGCTGCTCGGCGAGGACCTGCTGTTCTGCGCGCGCGACGGCGGCTCGACGCACCTCTACCGTGCCCCCGACGGGGCCCTGGGCGAGCGGTTGGTGCCCGGTGAGGTCAACGTCTCGGGGATCAGCACGGCGGCGGGGGTGGTCGCGTACGTGGCGGCGACGCCGCACAGCGCGGGAGACGTCTACCTGATGGCGCCAGGCCTGAAAAAGGTAACGTCAGGCGATATGTCGGATATATCTGGTGCGTCAGCGCCGGATATATCCCGGCTCACCGACTACGCCCTCGACGACATCGAACTGTTCACCGCGCACCGCCGCACCTTCACCGCCCCTGACGGCACCCAGGTCGAGGGTTTCGTCCTGCGCGACGAGACCGCGCAGGCTCCCGGCCCGCTGCTGCTCGACGTGCACGGAGGCCCGCACAACGCCTGGTCGCCCGTCTTCGACGGCATCCACCTCTACCACCAGCTCCTCGCCGCCCGCGGCTGGACCGTCCTCACCGTCAACCCGCGCGCCAGCGACGGGTACGGCGAGGACTTCTACACCGCCTCCATCGGCGCCTGGGGGCTGGCCGACGCCCAGGACCTCCTTGCCCCCATCGACGTCCTGATCGCCGACGGCGTCGCCGACCCCGAGCGGCTGGCCGTCACCGGCTACAGCTACGGCGGCTACATGAGCTGCTGGCTGTCGGCCACGACCGGCAGGTTCAAGGCCGCGATCCCCGGCGGCTGCGTGAGCGACCTGACGAGCCTGAGCGGCACGTCCGACCTCGGCCACCTGATGAAGGTGCACGAGTACCCCGGTGACCTGGTCGCCCAGTCGCCCATCGCCCACGTCACGGACGTCACCGCCCCGATGCTTCTCCTGCATGGCGAGGACGACGACCGCTGCCCCGTCGGCCAGGCCGAGCAGTGGTTCACCGCCCTGCGCGAGCGCCGGGTGCCCGTCGAGCTGGTGCGCTATCCCGGCGCGAGCCATCTGTTCATCCTGAGCGGGCGTCCCTCGCACAGGTACGACTACAACGAAAGGATCATCGCGTGGCTGGAGCAATGGGTCAGCGGCTCGCCGAGCTGATCGCCGAGTACGAGGTTCCCGGCTCGGCGCTGGCGTACTGGCACCAGGACGAGCTGCACGAGTTCGCGGCCGGCACACTGAACGCCGACACCGGCGTCGACGCGACCACCGACGCGCTCTACCAGATCGGCTCGGTCACCAAGGTGTGGACCGCGACCCTGATCATGCAGCAGGTCGAGCAGGGCCGGCTGACGCTGGACACGCCGGTCATCGAGGTGCTGCCCGAGTTCAAGGTGGCCGACCCCGAGGCCACCAAGAAGGTGACGATCAGGCACCTGCTCTCCCACACCAGCGGCATCGACGGCGACCAGTTCATCGACACGGGCCGCGGCGACGACTGCGTGGAGAAGTACGTGGCGGCCTGTGCGACCCTGGCGCAGAACCACCCGCTCGGCGTCACCCAGTCCTACTGCAACTCCGGGTTCGTCATCGCCGGCCGGGTGCTGGAGCGGCTGACCAGTAAACGCTGGGACGATGTCCTGCGCGAGGGCATCTGCGAGCCGCTCGGCCTCACCCACACCTGGACGCTGCCTGAGGACGTGCTGCGCTTTCGCGCCGCGATGGGCCACGAGGGCGGCACGACCGCCCCGGTGTGGGGCCTCATGCGGTCGATGGGCCCGGCCGGGCTGATCTGCGCCCGACCCGCCGACGTGGTCGCCTTCGGGCGCGCCCATCTGGAAGGTGGCCTGCTGAAGGATCCGAGCGCGATGTGGGAGCCGCAGGTCGACATCCCCAACCCGTACACGCTGGGCAAGCAGTGGGGCCTCGGCTGGATCATCGACGAGTGGAGCGGCCACAAGGTCATCTCCCACGGCGGCAACACCATCGGCCAGCACGCCATGCTGTGGGTCGTGCCCGGCACCGGGACCGTCGTCTGCGTGACCGCCAACGGCGGCCAGAGCGGTGCGTTCACCCGGGCCGTCGCCACCGAGCTGTTCGCCGAACTGGACGGCCTCACCATGCCGCCCACGCCGACCCTGCCCGAGACACCGGCGGACGTGGACGTGGCCCCGTACGTGGGCGTCTACGAGCGGGCGGGCGCCCGGATCACGGTGAGCGTGCTCGACGACGGCAAGGCCCGGCTGCGCTTCGAGGCGACCGGCGAGCTGGCCGCCCTGCACCCGCCCGAGGAGTCCGATTTCGTCCCGGTCGATGAGAACCTGTTCCTGTTCCAGGCACCCGGCACCCGCGACTGGATGGCGGCGGTGTTCTTCGAGCTGGCCGACGGCACCCGGTACGTGCACCTGGGCGCCCGCGCCACTCCCAAGGTCAGCTGAGGAGATCGACATGGATCTGCGGGATCGCCTCACCGAGGCGGCGCGCGAGCACGGCGTGCCTGGTGCGGCCGTCGCGGTCTGGCACGACGGCGAGCTGCATGAGGCCGCCACCGGGGTGGTCAACACGGCCACCGGCGTGGAGACCACGACGGACAGCGTGTTCCAGGTCGGCTCCACCACGAAGGTGTGGACGGCGGCGCTGGTCATGCAGCTCGCCGAGGACGGCCTGGTCGAGCTCGACAAGCCGGTGGGGGAGTACCTGCCGGACTTCGCCTTCGGCGGCGTCACCGTCCGCCAGTTGCTCACGCACACCGCCGGCTTCGACGGCGACGTGTTCGAGGACACCGGGCGCGGCGACGACTGCCTGGACAGGTTCCTGGACCACCTGCGCACCGCCGGGCACGTGCACGAACCCGGCGAGCTGTTCTCCTACTGCAACGCCGGCTACTGCGTGCTCGGCGCGCTGGTGGCCAGGCTGCGCGGCGGCACCTGGGAGCAGGCGATCCGCGAGCGCCTGCTCACCCCGCTGGGCGCCACGCACGCGGCGCTGTTCGGCGAGGAGGCCGTGCTCTTCCGTGCCTCGGCGGGCCACGTCGGGCCGGACGCCGCCGTCTACCCCCGCTGGCAGATGCCCCGCTCCAACGCCCCGGCCGGCTCCACCCTGTGCCTGGCGCCGCGCGAGCTGGTCGCGTTCGGCCGGGCGCTGGCGGCAGGCGGCCTGGCGCCGAACGGCGCCCGGCTGCTGGCTGACGAGTCGGTGGCCGCGATGCTCACGCCGCAGGTCCACGTGCCCGGCGTCGGCGGCGCGCTGGCCGACCGGTGGGGCCTCGGCGTGGAGCTGTTCGGCTGGGGAGCGTTCGGCCATGACGGCGGCACGCCGGGGCAGAGCACGTTCTGGCGCATCGTGCCGGGCTCGGGCACGTCGGGCATCGTGCCGGGCTCGGGCACGTCGGGCATCGTGCCGGGCTCGGGCACGTCGGGCATCGTGCCGGGCTCGGGCACGTCGGGCATCGTGCCGGGCTCGGGCACGTCGGGCATCGTGCCGGGCTCGGGCACGTCGGGCATCGTGCCGGGCTCGGGCACGTCGGGCATCGTGCCGGGCTCGGGCACGTCGGGCATCGTGCCGGGCTCGGGCACGTCGGGCATCGTGCCGGGCTCGGGCTTCGTCATCGCGATGAGCGGGAACGGCGGCTCGTTCTTCGGCCTCATGGCCGACGTGGCGCGGCCGGTCATCGAGGAGGCGACCGGCCTGACGGTGCCGGCGCACCCCCTGCCGCCGCAGGCGCCGAAACCGGTGGACGGCGCCTCGTACGCGGGCCGCTACACCGGCCCGCAGCTCGGCTACGAGGTCGCCGCGGCGGGAGACGGCCTGGACGTCACGCTCATCCCCGGCCCCTTCATGGAGAGCATGGGCGCCACCCGCACGACCACGCGATACGTGCACCTCGACGGCGAGTCGTTCATCGCCGTCGAGGCCGAGGGCGGCCGGCACGATGTGGTCACGTTCGTGATGCGGGACGGGCGCGCGGCCTACCTGCACAATGGCCGTGCGGTGGCCCGTGACTGACCTGCGCGACCTGGTCCATTTCATGAGCACGATGTCGACTTACTCCGCTGATGTCGGTTTTTGTGGACTATCGTGATCGCGTGCGGAACCGCCCTCGAGCCAGCCTGGGACGGATCCTGGAGGACCTCGGCACCACCGTCCTCGACGTTGCGGCCTCACCTGGGGATCTCGACGCCGAGGTCACCGGCGTGCACATCTTCGACCCGCTCGACGAGCTGATCGTCCCCCCGGGCGGAATCCTGCTCGCGGTCGGCGTGCGGGGCGCCGCGGAGATCTGCTCACTCCTCGAACGCGCGCCCGCCGCCGCCGGCGTCGTCGTGAAGCTGCCCGTGGACGTGGACGAGCAGGTCCGCACCACCGTGCTGGAGACCGGCGTCGCCGTGCTCGGCCTCACCCGGGCCGCCTCCTGGGCGCAGGTCGCGGCGCTGCTGCGCTCCCTGCTGGCCGAGGCCGACCTGGCCGAGCCCGGGCAGGGACCGCAGGGAGACCTGTTCTCGCTGGCCAACGCGGTCTGCGCGTTGCTCGACGCGCCCGTCACCATCGAGGACAGGTCGTCGCGGGTGCTCGCCTTCTCCGGCCGGCAGGACGAGGCCGACGCGGGCCGCGTGGAGACCGTGCTCGGCCGCCAGGTGCCCGAGCGCTACCTGCGGATGCTCGACGAGCGCGGCTTCTTCAAACAGCTCTACCAGAGCCGCGGGCCCATCTACATGGAGCTCGAGGGCGAGAGCGTGATCAATCGGGTCGCCGTGGCCGTGCGCAGCGGCGATGAGATCCTCGGCTCCATCTGGGTGGCCGTGAGGGAGCCGCTCAGCGAACAGCGGCAGCGCGCGCTCGCCGAGGCGGCCAAGATCGTCGCGCTGCAGCTCCTGCGCGAGCGCGCCGGCGCCGACACCCAGCGGCGCATGCGCGCAGACCTGCTGTCCACCGTGCTGGCCGGCGGCGCCGACGCGCCCGAGGCGGCCGGGCGGCTCGGCATCGCCACCGCCCGGCTCTGCGTGCTGGCCGCCCAGCTCGTCTCCGAGGGCCCCGCGGGCGACCCCGCCCGCGGGGAGAGCGACCGGCAGCGGTTCTGCGACGCGCTGGCGCTGCACGTCGCCGCCATCCATCCCAAGGCCGCCGCCGCGCTCGTCGGCTCCGTCGCGTACGCCGTGCTGCCGCTGCACTCGTCGGGCGAGGAGGAGGCGCGGGCCGTACGCGTGGCGGAAAGCTTCCTCGCCAGGGTCGGGCCCCGCCATGCCGCCAACATCGGCGTGGGCCGCCTGGCCGCCAACCTCTCGCAGGTGGCCAGGTCACGCGCGGACGCCGACCGGGCCCTGCGCGTGCTGGGCGCCCGCGGCACCACCGGTCAGGTCGCCGGCTACACGGCCGTGCACTTCGAATCGTTGCTGCTGCAGGTGGCCGACGTGGCCGCGGCCGAGGAGCAGACGCCCACGGGCCCCTACCAGCGGCTGCTGGACCACGACGCCGAGCATGGCACGGATCTGGCTGCCACCCTGCGCGCCTACCTCGACGCGTTCGGCGACGTCAACGCGGCCAGCACCCGGGTGCACGTCCACGCCAACACCTTCCGCTATCGGCTCAAGCGCCTGGTCGAGATCAGCGGCCTCGACCTGTCCGACCCCGACGCCCGGCTCACCGTGATGCTGCAGATGCGGATCTTCGGTCGATAGCACGAGCCGCCCCGCCTTTTTCGTGTGCAGGCACATAGAACCGGATCTGCGCAGGCAGGAAGGTTGTGGCCACCCCCCTTGCTCGTCTGGAGTGCTCATGACAAAACGCGCAGTCGCGGCCCTCGCCGGGCTCGCTCTGCTCACGGCCGCGTGCGGAGGCACGGCGAGCGGTCCCGAGCAGCAGGGTCAACCGGCCACGGGCGGCACGTTCACCTTCGCGATCCCGTCCGACCCCGGTGCCCTCGACCCCGCCATGGGCGTGCTGTCGGTCACCAACAACGTGCTGGCCCTCGCCTACGACACGCTCGTCTCCGTAGACGAGTCGGGGAAGATCGTCCCCGCGCTGGCCGAGAGATGGGACGTCAAGCCCGACTCGGTCACCTTCACCCTGCGGAAGGGCGTCACCTGCTCGGACGGCTCCCCGGTGACCCCCTCGAACGTGGCCGACAACGTCAACCACATCGCCGACCCCGCCACCAAGTCGCCGATCTACGGCGTGTTGGTGCCCTCGGGCATGAAGGCGGAGGCCGACGACGCCGCCGGCACGGTGACGCTGTCCATGGCCGAGCCGTTCAGCTTCATCCTGGAGAGCACCCGGTCGATGTTCATCGTCTGCGGCAAGGGGGTGAAGGACCGTGCCTCGATCGCCCGGGCGAGCTCCGGCAGCGGGCCGTACCAGCTCACCGAGGCGGTCCCTGGCGACCACTACACGTTCAAGGTCCGCCGGGACTACGCCTGGGGGCCGGCCGGCGCCGCCGCCAAGGACCTGCCGGAGACGGTGGTGATGAAGGTCGTGCCGAACGAGCAGACCGCCGCCAACCTCCTCGTCGCCGGCTCTCTCAACGGCGCCGTCTTCCTCGGGCCCGACCGGTCCCGCGTCGAGGCGTCCCCTGGCGTGAACAAGCAGTCGCTCACGGCCAGCACCGGCCAGTTCTTCTACCACCAGGGTGACGACAGGGCGGCCCGCGACCCGGAGGTCCGCAAGGCCCTGACGCAGGCGATCAACCTCCAGGAACTGGCCGGCATCGCCTCCAGCGGCACCGGCAAGCCCGCTACCGGCCTGGTCCTGGAGCCCCGTCCCTGCCGGGGCGACTCCGTCGCCGGGCACGTGCCCGCCTTCGACGCCGCGGCCGCCGCGGCCGGGCTCGACGCGGCCGGCTGGAAGCTCGGCGCCGACGGGTTCAGGGCCAAGGACGGCAAGCGGCTGAGCCTGCGCTACATGTACGCCACCACCCGCGGCCCCGGCTACCAGGCCGCCGCCGAATACATGGCCGAGGCGTGGAAGAAGCTCGGCATCGACGTGAAGCTGAACGGCGTGATCGACACCAAGCTGTCGGAGTCGCTCAACGCCACCCAGGACTGGGACGTCGTATGGCTGCCGATCGGTGTCACGCTGCCCAGCCAGCTCGTCGGCTTCCTGTCGGGGCCGTCCGCCCCCAAGGGCGCCAACTTCGCCCACCTGACCAACAAGCGCTACGAGGAGCTCGTCGCCAAGGCGAGCAAGCTCCCCGCCGCCGAAGCCTGCCCGACGTGGCTGGAGTCGGAGTCGGCCCTGTTCGAAACCGCCGACCTGGTGCCCGTGGTGGACACCACGGCACTGCTGGCCGGCAAGGGCGCCACATTCCGCACCATGGCCGGGAGCCTGGTGCCCACCTCGATCCGCCTCACGCAAGGAGACTAGTGAGCGACCCCCGGACCCCGGAGCGCCCGGGCAGCAGGACGGCCACGGCCGCGCGCAGGACGCTGCGTACGGCCGCGCGCCGGATCATGCGGTTCGCCGTGTCGCTGGCGGTGCTGCTGGTGGCGTCGTTCGCGATGATCCACCTCATCCCGGGCGACCCGGTGCGCGCCTCGCTCGGCCCGGCCGCCCCGATCGAGCTGGTGGAGGCCCGTACAGCCGCGCTCGGCCTCGACCGCCCCCTCCCGGAGCAGCTCATCACCTACGTCGGCGACGTCCTGACCGGTGACTTCGGCACGTCCTTCCTGACAGGGGAGGCGGTGGGCGACGTCATCGCGGCCCGCCTGCCGAACACCCTGGCCCTGGCCCTCCTGGCCACCGCGCTGGCGCTGATCGTGGCGGTGCCGCTCGGCATGTGGGCCGCGGTACGGACGGAGAACGGGCGCAACCGCGGCACCGAACTGGCCTTCGGCACGGTCACCGGCACCGCCGTGGCCGTGCCCGAGTTCCTGTACTCCATCGCGCTGGTGGCCGTGCTGGCCGTCGGCCTCGGCTGGTTCCCGCCCGCAGGCAAGGCCGGGCCGCTCACGTACGTGCTGCCCGTCCTGGCTCTGTCGGTCGGGCCGATCGCGATGATCGCCCGGATCACCCGCGTGGAGACCCTGCGCGAGCTGGGCACCGACTACGTGCGGCTGGCCCGCGCCAAGCGGCTGCCCGCGGCCCGGCTCCACCTGCGGCACGTGCTGCCCAACACGCTCACGGCCACCCTGACCGTGGGCGGCCTGCTGCTGACCTCGCTGATCGCCGGCAGCGTCCTGGTCGAGTACGTCTTCGCCTGGCCCGGACTCGGCCTGAAGATCGTCGAGGCGATCACGCAGAAGGATTACCCGGTCGCGCAGGCCGTGATCCTCGTGTACGGCGCCATCGTGCTGATCGTGAACCTCGTCGTGGACCTGGTGCTCGGCGCGCTCGATCCCACCTCGGAGATCAAGGAGGTCGCGGCCTGATGCGGGCCAAGACGGCGCTGATCGGCGGCGTGCTGGTGCTGCTCATGGCGGTGCTGGCCGTGGCCGGGCCCATCATCTGGGGCGAGGCGGCAGAACGCATCGACGCCGGCGCCATCCTCCAGGGGGCCTCCGCCGAACACCCGCTCGGCACCGACAACCTGGGCCGCGACCTGCTGGCCCGGGTCCTGGTGGCGGGCCGCTACTCCCTGGCCCTGGCGCTGGCGGCCACGCTCATCGGCGCCACCGGCGGCATCCTGCTCGGCGCGCTCCCGTCCGTGCTGCCCCGGCGGGCCGCCCGGATGGTCACCGGCGCGGTCAACGCCCTGGTGGCCTTTCCCGGCCTGCTGCTGGCCATGTTCACGGCGGCGGTCACCGGGCTCGGCGCGCGTGGCGCGGTGCTCGGCATAGGCGTGGCCATCGCGCCCGGCTTCGCGCGGCTCACCCAGACTCTGGCCGCCTCGGTCGCCGGCGCGGACTACGTGGCCGCGGCCCGCATGCTGGGCGTGCCTCGCCGCCGCATCCTCACCCGGCACATCCTGCCCAACATCGCCGAACCGCTCATCCTCAACCTCGCCCAGTCGCTCGGCGGCGCGCTGCTCGGCCTGGCCGGCATGTCGTTCCTCGGTCTCGGTGTGCAGCCGCCGGACTTCGACTGGGGGCGCCTGCTGTTCGACGGGTTCGCGCGGATCTACGTCACCCCCGTGGTCGCGCTCGGTCCCGCGGCAGCCGTGGCGCTGGCCGGCATCGGTTTCAACCTGCTGGGCGACACCCTGGCCAGGGCCGCCGCCCGCTCCTCGGCCGGGCAGCGCGAGACCGTACGCCCTGAGCCGCCGGAGCCCGCCGGGGAGCCGGACCCGGACGCCGTCCTGGAGGTCCGCGACCTGACAGTCTCCTTCCCCGGCGGCTCGACCCCTGTACGCGGGCTGTCCCTGATCGTGGCGCCGGGGGAGATCGTCGGTCTGGTGGGCGAGTCCGGCAGCGGGAAGAGCCTGACCGCCGCCGCCATCGGCGGCCTGGTTCCCTATCCCGGCACGGTGACGTATGGGCGGCTGCGCCTCGGTGGCGCCGGCGTCGCCACCCTGTCCGGCAAGGAACTGGGCACCGCGCTCGCCATGGTGTTCCAGGACCCGATGGCCTCGCTCAACCCCGCGCTGAAAGTCGGCGGCCAGCTCGCCGAGGTGGCCGTCGTCCACCAGGGCGCGAGCCGCGCGGCCGCGCGGCGCCGCGCCGTCGACCGGCTCGGCCACGTCCACCTGCCCGACCCCGCCAAGCACGCCGCCCAGCATCCGCACGAGCTGTCCGGCGGCATGCGCCAGCGCGCGGTCATCGCCATGGGCCTCATGGGCACGCCACGCCTGATCGTCGCCGACGAGCCCACGACCGCCCTCGACGTGACCGTGCAACGGCAGATCCTGCGGCTGCTGCGCGAGGTCGTCGAGGAGACGGGCGCGGCCCTGCTGTTCATCTCCCACGACATCGCCGTCGTCGGCGAGCTGTGCGACCGCGTCGTCGTCATGTACGCGGGCCGGGTGGTCGAGGAACTGCCCGCCGACCGGCTCGCCGGCGGTGCCGCGCACCCCTACACCAAGGCGCTCGTCGCGTCCCTGCCGGACCTCGACACCGACCGGAGCCGCCCGCTGGCCGGCATCCCCGGCACGCAGCCGGCCCCGGCACAGGTCGGCGCGGGCTGCGCGTTCGCCGGCCGGTGCTCGCTCGCCACCGAACAATGCCGGACGGAACATCCCGAACTCGTCGTCCATGGTCCGCGGCAGCGGGTCGCCTGCTGGGAGGTCACCTCGTGAGGATCGAAGGTCTGACCGTACGCTACGGCGGCTTCACCGCGGTCGACGACGTCACCCTGGAGGTCCCCGACGGCCACGTCGTGGGCCTCGTGGGCGAGTCGGGATCGGGCAAGTCGTCACTGGCCAGGGCCGTGAGCGGGCTCGTGCCCTATACGGGCGCGATCGAGGGCGCCCCGCGTGTCCAGATGGTCTTCCAGGATCCGTACGCGTCGCTCGACCCGCGCATGACGATCGGCGAGACGGTCGGGGAGGGCATCGCGAAGCGCCGCCGCGCCACGGAGGTGCCGCGGTTGCTCGGCCTCGTCCACCTGCCTGCCGAGCTGGCCGGGCGCTACCCGCGCGAGCTGTCGGGCGGCCAGCGGCAGCGGGTGGCGATCGCCCGCGCCCTGGGCGGTGACCCGGCCCTGCTGGTCGCCGACGAGATCACCGGCTCGCTCGACGTGTCGGTCCAGGGCGCGGTGCTCAACCTGGTCCGCGGGCTGCGCGACGAACTCGGGCTGTCGATGGTGTTCATCTCGCACAACCTGGCTGTCGTCCGGTACGTCGCCGACACCATCGCCGTCATGCACCGCGGCCGGATCGTCGAGCACGGGCCCGCCGAGCGAGTCGTCGGCGAGCCGGCCCACGACTACACGCGCGCGCTGCTGGCCTCGGTGCCACGGCTCAGAGGGTGATCCACTCGGTGGAGGTGGTCACCGCGTCGAGTATGTCCGGGATGGGCTCGACGCCGATGCCGGGGCGGGTGGGTACGTCCAGGTGCCCGTCTGCGAGCTCGAACGGTTCGGTGATGTCGGTGGCGTAGTAGCGGCGCGATGCCGAGGTGTCGCCGGGGAGGGTGAAGCCGGGGAGTGCGGCCAGTGCCACGTTGGCGGCTCGGCCGAGGCCGGTTTCGAGCATGCCGCCGCACCACACGGCGATTCCGTTGGCTCGGCAGAGGTCGTGGATGCGCCGGGCTTCCAGGTAGCCGCCGATGCGGCCGGGTTTGATGTTGATGATGGAGCAGGAGCCCAGCGCGATCGCGGCGGCGGCGTGTTCGGCCGACTCGATCGACTCGTCCAGGCAGATCGGCGTCTTGAGACGCTGTGCCAGCTTGGCGTGCTGGATGAGGTCGTCGTTGGCCAGCGGCTGCTCGATCAGCAGCAGGTCGAACGCGTCCAGGCGGGCCAGCCGTGGGGCGTCGGCGAGCGTGTAGGCGGCGTTGGCGTCGACCTGGAGCAGGATGTCGTCGCCGAACCGTTCGCGTACGGCCTGGACCGGTTCGAGGTCCCAGCCGGGTTCGATCTTCAGTTTGATCCGGAGGTAGCCCTCGTCCAGGTAGCCGGCGACGGCGTCGAGCAGGTGCGGGATGGAGTCCATGATGCCGACCGATACCCCGCACGGCACTCGGGTGTGGGTCGCGCCGAGGAAGCGGGCGAACGACTCGCCCGCCGCGCGCAGCTGGGCGTCCAGTACGGCGGTTTCCAGTGCGGCCTTGGCCATGCGGTGGCCTTTGATCGGTTCGAGGGCGTGGCCGACGTCGTGGACGTTCAGGTTCTTGGGTAGGGCGGGTAGCAGGAAGCGGCGGATCACTTCGGCGGCGCCGTCGGCGTATTCGGGGGAGTAGAGCGGCTCGGACATGGCCACGCACTCGGCCCATCCTTCGGCGTCCGGTGTCACGACCCTGACCAGCAGGACGTCGCGGGCGGTCTCGGTGCCGAACGAGGTGCGGAACGGCGCCACCAGCGGCATCGCGATCCGCCGCAGCTCAACCCCGGTGATCTTCACACTCTCTCCACTACATAGAAGGACTTCTCGCAGAACCCGGTCACCTGACCGCCTTCGGCCATCAGGCCGCCGAGCACGTCGCGAACGGCGTGCCGCCACGCCTTGGCCGTGCCCGGATCGCTCCGCCGCAACGCCTCGATGTCGGCGGGCAGGCCGACCAGCACCGTCGCCCCGTCTGCGCGCCCCACGACGGGCCGCCCGCCCTCGTCCGCGAGCACCACGACGGCGTCCTCCGGCGCCGCTGTGACGTACGGCTCGCGACGTGCGAGAGCTTCGACGTGCGGTGCGGTGAGCGGCCAGGAGGCGAGCAGGCGGTCGGACTCGTCACCCTGGTTGATGGCGTCGTCCATGACGCCGTAGAAGCAGGGCAGGTACTCCTGGGGGCGGGCGCCGAGTTTGGCCAGGTTGAAGTGGGCGTTGCGGCGTACGAGAGGGTCGTAGGTCCAGGTGATGCACTCCAGGCCGCGTTCCAGGGCCCAGCGCCGCTGGTGCAGCTTCAGCTCCAGCCCGACGCCTTGTCGTGCGGTCGTGCCGGTGATGTGGGAGTGCAGCGTGCCGCCCGCGGCGAAGAAGCCTACCGAGCCGCCGACGAGCCGGTCACCGTCGAAGGCGCCCGCCACGTAATTGCCGGAGTGCGCGAACGCGCACATCAGCTCCAGCGTGACGGGCGGGTCGCCGGATCCGAAGTGCCAGATCTCGTCGTACAGGTCAAGGACCCGTTCGAACTCCGCGATCTCATGGAGCTCCCTGACCGCGATCAACTTGCCGCCTTTCCTCCTGGACGTTCACCGGCGACGGTATGCCATGGTGCGGTCGGCGTATTCGTGCCGGACAACCAAGAGGAGGCGCGCATTCGTCGAAGCGCACCGGAGCCCGGTCAGAAGGCGACGCCGCAGCGCAGGATGACGTTGGCGTACGGTCGCGCCTCACCGGTGCGCACCACCAGCTTGCCGGCGGCGGAGAGCTTCTTGAGCCGCTCGTGCGGCACGTACGCCAGCCCCGGCAGCCGCTCGCCGAGCAGCGCGTCGCAGGCGGGGTTGGCCCCGCGGACCTCCTCGGCCGCCGTGGCGCCCTCGACGACGATCTCGGCGAGGATGCCGTCGAGCACGTCGCCGAACGACGGGATGCCCGCGACGAACGCCAGGTCCACCACCGGCACGCCGGCCGGCAGCGGCATGCCGCTGTCGCAGATGAGCAGCTCGTCGGTGTGCCCGAGCCGGGCCAGGGCTCCCGCCAGGGCCGCGTTGATGACGCCGCCGCGCTTCACAGGTACTCCACCTCCGTCATCGTCGGGTACGAATCCTGCGCCCCCGGCCTGCGTACGGCCGCGGCGCCTACCCTGGCGGCGAACGCCGCGGCATCCGCGAGCGGCTCGCCCGCGGCCAGCCTCCAGGCCAGCGCCCCGGTGAACGCGTCGCCGGCCCCGGTCGTGTCCACGGCCGTCACGCGGGGACTGGGCACCGCGTGGACGACGCCGGCCTCGGCCACCACGGCCCCGTCGGCGCCCAGGGTGATGACGACCGAGCGGGGGCCGAGTGCCAGCAGGCTCTTGGCCTGCCGGTCCGGCTCGCCGGGTACGCCGAGCAGCAGGGCCGCCTCGTGCTCGTTGACGACCAGCGGATCGCACAGCGCCAGCAGTTCGTCCGGCACCGGAGCGGCCGGCGACAGGTTGAGCACCGCGCGGCGGGCCAGCCGGGCCGCGGCGAGCACCGCCGGCAGCGGGATCTCCAGCTGCAGGGACACGACCGGAGCCGACCGCAGCAGCGGCGCCGCGTCCAGCACGTCGGCTTCGGTGAGCCGGGCGTTGGCGCCGGGGGCGACGATGATGCTGTTGTCGCCCTGCGGCCCGACGGCGATCATGGCGATGCCGCTGGCGGCGGGCGTGTCGTGCAGGTGAGCGAGGTCGACGCTGTCACGTTCCAGCGACTCGCGCAGCAGCCGCCCGTGCCCGTCGGCGCCGACCCGGCCGAGCAGCGCCACCCGTGCCCCGAGCCGTGCGGCGGCCACGGCCTGGTTGGCGCCCTTGCCTCCGGGGTGGACGGCGAGCTCCGAGCCGAGCACGGTCTCGCCCGGCGCGGGATGCCGTTCCACCCGGACGATCAGGTCGGCGTTGGCCGACCCCACCACCACGACGTCGAACGGGTGGCGGGGCCGGCCTTCGTCCTGTTCACCCACCGTGCTCATGCCCCGGTGAACTCGGACAGGTTGTCCTTCGTGGCGACCTTCACCGGCACGTTGAGGGTGGCCTCCAGCTTCTCGCCGCCCGCGGCCTTGACCGCGTTCTGCACGGACTGCTGGCCGAGCAGGGCCGGCTGCTGGGCGATGCTGGCCGCCAGGGTGCCGGCCTCGATCGCCTTCAGCCCGTCCGGGGTGCCGTCGAAGCCGACGACCTTGACCTCCTTGCCGGCCTTGGCGCCGAGCGCCTTGATCGCGCCGAGCGCCATCTCGTCGTTCTCGGCGAACACGCCGGTGACGCCGGGGTGCGACTGCAGCAGGTTCGTCATGACGTCCAGGCCCTTGGTGCGGTCGAAGTCGGCCGGCTGCTGGGCGACGACCTTGATGTTCGGGAACGCCTTGATGCCCTCGGTGAAGCCCTGGCCGCGGTCGCGCGAGGCCGAGGTGCCGGGCACGCCCTGGAGAACGACGACCTCGCCCTTCTCGCCGATCTCCTTGGCGAGCTGCTCGGCGGCCAGCTTGCCGCCGGCCACGTTGTCGGAGGCGACGGTCTGGGCGACCGTGGCCCCGTTGACGCCGCGGTCCACGGCGAGCACGGGAATGCTGGAACGTTCCGCGACCTTGACCGCAGGCGCGGCGGCGTCGGAGTCGACCGGGTTGATGATGATCGCCTTCATGTTCTGGCTGGTGAAGTTCTGCACCTGGTTCACCTGCTGGGAGGCGTCGTTCTGCGCGTCGGTGACGGTCAGCGTGACGCCCAGCTTCTTGGCCTCGGCCTCGGCGCCCTCGCGCAGCTGCACGAAGTAGGGGTTGTTCAGGGTGGAGATCGACATGCCGATCTTGACGTCGCCGCCGGAGGCGGTTGCCGGCGAGCCGGAGGAGGACGTGCCGGACGAGCCGCAGGCGGTCAGGCCGAGGGTCAGAGCGGCGCCCGCCGCGATGAGGGCGTGGATGCGCATGGGTGGTACCTCACTTTGTTCTTACTGGTTGTGCGGTGGTGTCAGCGGCCGCTTCGGCGGCGCAGTGTGTCGAGCAGGACGGCCAGGGCGATCACCACGCCGATGACCACCTGCTGCCAGAAGGCGGAGACCGACAGCAGGTTCAGCCCGTTGCGCAGCACGGCCAGGATGAGCGCGCCGACCAGCGTGCCGAGCGCCCTGCCCTTGCCGCCCGACAGGCTCGCCCCGCCGATGACCACGGCGGCGATCGCGTCCAGCTCGTAGCCTGAGGCGGCCTGCGGCTGGGCCGAGGCCAGCCGGCTGGCCAGGACGATCCCGGCCACCGCAGCGAACGCGCCGGACAGGGCGTAGGTGACGAGTTTCTGCCTGCTGACGGCGATGCCGGACAGCCGGGCGGCCTCTTCGTTGCCGCCGATGGCGTACATCGCCCGGCCGGCGTAGGTGCGGTTGAGCACGACGGCGGCGATCACGCCCATGAGCGTCATCACCAGCACGGGGACCGGCAGGTAACCGCCGACGGTGTCGCCGAGGTGGGAGACCGCCTCCGGCATCTCGATGGGGCTGCCCTGGGAGACCACCAGGGCCAGACCCCGCGCCACGCCCAGCATGGCGAGCGTGGCGATGAACGGCGGCAGCTTGCCGTACGCGATGAGCGCGGCGTTGACCAGCCCGCACCCGACGCCGACGGCGAGGGCGACGAGCGTGGCCAGCGGCCAGGGCAGGCCGGTGTCGGCGGCCGTCCAGGCCAGCACGATCGCCGACAGGGCGGCGACGGCGCCGACGGACAGGTCGATCCCGCCGGTGATGATGACGAAGGTGGAGCCGAAGGCGAGAATCGCGGTGACCGCCGCCTGGACGCCCACGTTCAGCAGGTTCGTCACGGTCAGAAAGTCGCCGGACAGCAACGACAGCGCCACGACGAGCACGACGAGCGCCGCGAGCGAGCCGTTCTCGGCCAGCAGGCTCCTGGCCGCCGGCCGTCCGGCCAGCACGTTAGTGGACACGGGCATCCTCCACCTCGGTGACGGCCAGCGCCATCACGGAGTCCTGGGTCGCTTCGGCGGCCTCCAGCTCGCCGACGAGCCTGCCTCTGGCCATGACGAGGACGCGGTCGCTCATCCCGAGGATCTCGGGCAGATCACTGGAGATCATGAGGACCGCGTGGCCGGAGGCGGTGAGCGAATTGATCAACTGGTAGATCTCGACCTTGGCACCGACGTCGATGCCGCGCGTTGGCTCGTCGAGAATGAGCACGTTGGCGTCGGCGAGCAGCCACTTGCCGATCACGATCTTCTGCTGGTTCCCGCCCGACAGGGTGCGCACCTCCTGGCCGAGGTGGCTCATCCGCACGCCGAGCTGGGCGGCCACCCGCGCGGCGGCCTCGCGCTGCCCGGCCCGGTCGACGAAACCGCCGCGGGTGGCGCCGCGCAGGGTGACCAGGCCCAGGTTCTCGGCGATGTCGGCGCCCAGGACGAGCCCCTGGCCCTTGCGATCCTCCGGGACCAGACCCAGCCCGGCCTCCATGGCGGCGCGCACGTCGCCGCCGGGCAGCCGCCGGCCGCGCACCAGCACCTCGCCCGAGTCGTAGGCGTCGGCGCCGAACACCGCTCGGACCACTTCGGTGCGGCCCGCGCCGACCAGCCCGGCCAGGCCGACGACCTCGCCGGCGCGCACCTCGAACGACACGCCGGAGAACGCGCCGGCCCGGCTCAGGTCGCGCACCTGCAGCAGCGGCTCGCCGGCCGCGGCGACCTCGCGCGGGTACTGCTGGTCGATGGGCCGGCCCACCATGAGCCGGATCAGCTCCTCCTCGGGCGTGCCTGCGGGCACCTGCGCCACCGAGCGGCCGTCGCGCAGCACGGTCACCCGGTCGCCGATCTGCGCGATCTCCTCCAGGTGGTGGGTGATGAACACCACGGCCACGCCCCGCTCGCGCAGCTGCCCGACCAGGCCGAACAGGCGCTGCACCTCACTGGTGGTGAGCACGGCGGTGGGCTCGTCCATGATGAGGACGCGGGCGTTCAGCGCGAGCGCCTTGGCGATCTCGACCATCTGCATCTGCGCGATGCCCAGGTCGGCGACGCGGGTGCGCGGGTCGACGTCGATGCCCACCCGGTCGAGCAGGCCGCGGGCCTGCTCGTGCATGCGCCGCGTGTCGACGAACCCGAAGCGGCGCGGCGGCCGGCCCAGGGCGAGGTTCTCGCCCACCGTCAGCTGGGGGACCAGGTTGAACTCCTGGTAGATCGTGGCGATGCCGAGCCGCTGGGCGTCGGCGGCGGTCCGGATGGCGACCGGCTCGCCGTCGAGGAGGATGCGGCCGCTCCCGGGCTGGTAGGCGCCGGACAACATCTTGATGAGCGTGCTCTTGCCGGCGCCGTTCTCGCCGAGCAGGACGTGCACCTCGCCCTCGCGCAGGTCGAAGTCGACGCCGTCGAGCGCCACCACGCCGGGGAACCTCTTGCCGAGTCCCTCCACGCGCAGGATCTCCCGTGCCTGGCTCACGAGCCGTCCTCCTTGCCTGGGCCTGTCTCTCCGCACGACTCGCGGACCACGAGCGTCGCGGGCAGCACGACCGAGTCGGTGGCCCGGCCGTGCAGAGCGTCGAGGATCAACCTGACCGCGCGCCGGCCCAGCTCGGCGGTGGGCTGGCTGATCGCGGTGATGCGGGGATGGATGTGGTTGAACCACGGCACGTCGTCGAACGAGGCCAGCGCCACGTCGCCGGGGATGTCCAGGCCGCGCTCGCGGACCTCGTCGAGCGCGCCGAGGGTCATGAGGTTGTCGCCCAGGAAGATCGCCTGCGGCGGTTCGGCCAGGTCGAGGAGTTCGGCGGTGATCCGCCTGCCGCTGCCGGCGCGGAAGTCGCCGACGCGCACGTACTCCTCGGGGACCTCCAGGCCGTGCTCGGCCGCCGCCCGCAGGAAGGCCTCCGTCCGTTCGCGCCCGGTGGACAGGGTGCTCGGCCCGGAGACGAACGCGATCCGCCGGTGCCCGAGGCCGCGCAGGTGGGCGACCAGCTCGGCGATGGCGGTGCTGCCGTCGGCCCGCACCGACGGCACCTCCACGCCGCTGAGCGTCCGGTCGAGGAAGACCAGCGGCCGCTCCCCCCGGCTGACCTCCTCCACCAGGGGCGTCACCTCGGCGGTCGGGCAGATCAGCAGCCCGTCCACCTGCTGTTCCATCAGGGTGCGCACGTAGTGGTCCTGCTGGTCGGGGCGCTCGTCGGCGTTGCCCATGATCACGGTGTAGCCGGCCTCGCGGGCCTCGTCCTCCACGGCCCGCGCCAGCTCGGAGAAGAACGGGTTGAGGATGTCGCCGATGATCAGCCCGAGTGTCCTGGTGGCCTCGGTGCGCAGGGACCGGGCGACGGCGTTGGGCCGGTAGTTCAGCGCGGCCATCGCGTCGTGGACCCGGTTGCGCGTCTCCTCGGTGACCGAGGGGTTGTCGTTGAGCACCCGGGACACGGTCGCGACGGAGACGCCCGCCTGCGCGGCGACATCCTTGATGCGAGCCACCTGACCTCCATGTAATCGGTTACATGAGGGTATGTAATCGGTTACATGCTTGTGAAGTGGTTGAAAGTATCGTTCAGGTTACGTTCGGGGCCCTTGCCCGGGTCCAACCCGGCCGTCCACGTACCGGCCGCCCAGGCCGTCCAGCCGCGGCCACGTCGCGACCGGCACGGACGTGGCGGCGCCCTGTCCGATCGTCTTGAACGTGTCGTTCCCGTTCTCCATCGCGGGTCGAGTGCCTCACCGCGAAGCTGAGCGACACGACCCTCGCCCCGCCGGCCGCCGCCGGCGCGGGGCGCCTTCCGCGCCTCAGTGGCCGGCGCTCATGCCTCCGTCGACGTGAAGGATCTCGCCGGTGACGAACGGAGCCTTCTCGAGGTAGATCACCGCGTCGACGATGTCGCTCACTTCACCCAACCGCCGGACCGGGTGCAAGGCCGCGAGGGCCTGGTGGGTCTCCTGGGGGTGCATCGGGGTCTTGATCGTGCCCGGCGAGACGGCGTTGACGCGGACGCCGCGGGTCGCGTATTCGATGGCCAGTGACTTGGTGGCGGACTGCAGTCCTCCCTTCGTCAGCGAGGCCAGCACCGAGGGGACATTGGAGTCGGGGTTGTCGACCAGGCTGGTGGTGATGTTGACGACGTGGCCGCTGCCTTGAGCAAGCATGTGCTGTATGGCCAGCTGGGTCATGCGGAAGAACCCGGCCAGATTCACACCGGCCACGGCGGCGTAGTCGTCGGCGGTGTACTCGGTGAAGGGCTTGGCGATGAAGAGTCCCGCGTTGTTGATCAGGGTGTCGATACGGCCGAAGCGCTCGATGCCGGCGGCGATGACGCGCTCGGCGGTGGCGGGGTTGGCGATGTCGCCCTGGATGGTCACGACGTCGGCGTCGTCGGCGGGGGCGATCGTACGCGAGGTCGCGACGACGCCGTAGCCGAGCTTGCGGTAGGCGGCGACGAGTCCGGCGCCTATGCCCTGCGACGCTCCGGTGATGACCGCGACCTTCTGGCCGTGGTGGCTCATGATGACCTTCCTTGGTGTTCGAGGATGCTGTCGTACTAGGCGACCGGTCGTCTATAAGGTAGACGACCGGTCGATAATCGTCAAAGCGGGATGGCGCACGGCCGTTCGGGAACGGTGGCGGTTCCGTAGTCAGGCCCTTGGTGCAGGGCTGGCTCAGCCTTCCGGGATGACCCGGGATACGTGGTACTGACGGATCCGCCATGTGTCCGGATCGCGCCGAAGGACCAGGGACAGGTGCACCGCCGCTTCCCAGCCCTTCGGGTCGCGGAAGGTGACATCCGCGAATCCACCGGCCACTTCGTCGCCGACGGTGTAAGTGCTCAGGACGGCGACCTCGGCGGTTCGGTCGTCCGGAACCGCCTCGTAGTACGCGCGTACCGCGTCGCGGCCGGTGACGACCTTGGGCCCGAAGCCCTGGAAGAGGGCGTCAGGGGTGAACAGGTTGGCCATCGCGTCCACTTGGTGGCCGTCGAAAGCGGCCTTCCAGCGGTTCAGGGTCTCGCGCATTGGATCGGTCATGGTGTCTGCCTCCATGGTGGGTGGCCGCGGGATTATGTTAATAGTCGACCGGTCTAGTAAAAGTAGAGGACCGGTCATACACTGGCAACATGGGACGAACGAGTGATGCCAAGGAGAGGATCCTCAGCGCCGCGCAGACACTCATCGAGCTGCGTGGCTACTCCGCGTTGGGCGTGGCCGAGATCTGCAAGGCGGCAGGCGTGCCGAAGGGCAGTTTCTATTACTTCTTCACCTCCAAGGAGGACCTCGCCCTGGCCGTCATCGACGAGCACTGGGCAGGCCAGCGCAGCAACTGGAACCGGATACTGCAGAACGATGACCCGCCCCTTCATCGGCTACGGCAGCTGTTCGAGGCCACCGAAGCCGACCAGCGCGCCGGCCAGCAAAGCTGCGGGACCGTCTCGGGCTGCCTTTTCGGGAACCTGACGCTGGAGATGAGCAACCAGACCGAAGCCCTCCGCGAACGCCTGCAGCAGATCTTCGAGGCGCAGGTCGACATGGTCGACAAGGTCATCACCGAAGCCCGGGAGCGCGACGAGGTCACGGTCGCCGACACCCACGAGGCCGCGCGATCCGTCGTCGCCCAGCTTGAAGGCCAAGTTCTCTTCGCCAAGCTCTACAACAACACCCAACGCCTCAACGCTCTGTGGACGAACTGCCTGGCCCTTCTCGGCGCCACCGCCCCCGACCGAGCTCAGGAACCACCGGCGATCCCGGTGCGGTGAAGCACTGGCTGATCTGCAGGTCCTCTCGTCCAGCGCGGTTCGTCCTGTCCGGGCAGGGACTGCCCACCGTCTACGTGAGCGGCGACAACGCCTCAATGCGTGCTGTGGCTGAGGTCTCCCGCCGCGTCCCGAGCATCGACGCGGCTGTACTCAACGCCGGAGCGGCCCGCGTCAAGGGCGAGTTCCGGGAGCGTCCGGTATCGATGGACAGCCGCCGGACTGCGGCCGCAGCCGCGGTGCTGGGCGCCACCGTGGTCATCCCGGCCCACTACTCACACGCGGGGCGGCGCGTAGGGCGTGACGTCGATGGGCGGCTCCTCGCCGAGGGCCAGCGCGGCGGCGATCCTGCCGGTGAACGGGCCCGCCGTCAGCCCGTACGCGGACAGGCCGGTCGCCACCACCACGCGGTCGGTCAGCGGGCCGATCAGGGCCGGGCCCGGCGCGTACACCGGGCGCAGGCCCACCCGCGTCTCCGTCACCGACGCCCCGAACAACCCAGGAGCTACCCGCAGCCCCGCCTCGATCAGCTCATTCAGGCCGCCCATCGTCACGCGCGGCGAGAACCCCACGTCCTCCACGGTCGCGCCGATCAGCACCCGCGAGTCGGCGAACCCCAGCAGGTACGGGCCGGCGCTGGGCAACACGATCGGCCACCACGCCGTGTCGATCCCTTCCAGCGTCACGTGCAGAATCTGCCCCCGCCTCGGGAACACCGGCAGCTCCACGCCCAGCGGCCGGCACACCTCGCCCGTCCACGCCCCGGCCGCGACGATCACCATGTCGGCCTCGAGCGGAACGCCCCCGCCGGCGAACCGGCGGGCCGACCCCATGGTGGCGGGCGGTGAGGCGGAGGGGACGAGCGGCGCGGCCTGCCGCCAGGACGTGGTCTCGCCGCTCACCTCACCCTGCGGCTCCGCGGGCGGGGGCGGCGCGGCCGGGCGCCACGGCTCGGTCGGGGACGGGCCGGCCAGAGCGTGCACGATCACCTCGCCGTCCGGGGTGAGCCGCGCGGCGCCCGTACGCACCTCGGCGCCCCTGGCGACGGCGGCGTTGAGCAGCGCGTCGCGTACCGAACAGCCGTCCACGCGGGCCGCACCCGGCACCAGCAGCGCGCTCAGGGTGTCCGACAGCGGCGGGAACAGCTCGGCCGGGTCCGCCACGTCCGTGACCTCGCCCATCTCCGGCGCTTCCGGACGGCGGCGGCGCAGCAGGGCGCGCACCGGCTCCAGGTCCGCCGGGTCCTCCGCCACCAGCAGCGCGCCGACCTTGGCGTACCCGATGTCCTCGCCCAGCCCCTCCACCAGGTCCGGGTAGTGACGGGCGCCCTCGCGGGTGAGCCGGTACCAGTCGTCGTCCTCGGGATGGTCCACCCACGGGCACACGATGCCCGCCCCCGCCTGCGTCGCCTCACCCTGGTAGCCGCCGTCCACCACCGTCACGTCCGCGCCCCGGCCGCTCAGGTAGTAGGCCGCGCCCGCTCCGACGATGCCGCTTCCGATCACCACAACACGCATGAGCCCAATGATCGCAGCCCGGGTGACCTGGGCCGATGACCGGGCCACCGCCTGTCGCGCGCATGCGTTCTCTGGAGGGGGCGCTGGGCTCCGCCCACCTGCGTGCGCCCGTGTCTCCTGCGCCCGTGTCTCGTGGGCCGGCCTGACGGCGGGGCCATCTCCCCGTGCGGCGCCACGGCGGGCTGGGGGGAGGCCGCGGTCCCGGGTAAGGATCAGCGCATGGAGCTCTCCCTCACGAAGATCGACCTGCCGCGCCCCATCCGGGCGGCCGCATCAGATGGAACCACCGTGTGGTGCGCGGGCACCGACGGAGTACGGGCCTACACGACGTCCGGCACGCTGCTGCGCCGGCCGGAGAACGGCGGTCACAAGAGGGCACGCCCGCCGGAGCTCCTGTCTCTGGCGGCGGTGCCGGGGACGGTGGCCGGAACGCCGGGTTTGCCGGGAACGTTACCGGAGACGGTGATGGTGCCCAGGACGTTCGCGGGGACGGCGGCGACCGAGGGCACGCTGCAGGGAACCCTGGCCGGAACCGCGGGCCACCGGGTGTACTGGCTGGATCCGGCCGGCGCGCCCTTGGCCAGCGCGCGCTTCGACGGCCGGGTGCTCGCCGGCGGCGGGGAGATCTGGGCCGTCGCCGCCGGCCAGGCACGCAGACTGGCCGGACCGGGCCGATTAGGGGAGCCGGTGGAACTGCCCGGCCTGGACGCGTGCGCCGTGGAGGGCGGGCGGCTGTGGTGGACCTCGACACGGGACACCCTGCTGCGGGGCGGTCCCAGGGAAATCGACCTGGGGCGGCGCGAGCGCGGCGGCATGGCCGTGTGCGCCGGCTCCCTGTGGATCAGCGTGCGGGGCGGGCTGCTGCGCGTCTCAGCCTGGTCGGGCGAGCCGAGGCGGCTCGTGGGCGCGCCGGACGGGCCGGTGCCGTTCCTCGTCTGCGCCAACGGGGTCCTGGCGGGAGGCGGACGTGACCTGTTCGCGCTGGCCCCTGTCGCCGGCGCCGCGCTGCGCGTGATCAGGCTCGGGCTGCAGGCGCCGCTCGCGCTGGTGATCGCGGCCGGCAAGCACGTCTGGGCCTTCCCCGCCGGGCGCGCCCAGGCCCTCATCGTGCCTGCCGAACTCCTCAGCGGCGGCGGGCCCGGCCGGTGACCTTGCCGACGTGCCCGTCCCGTCGGCCGTTACCGGCAGGTGGCTGTGCCGACGTGCCGGTCCCGCCGCCCCTTACCGGCCGGCGCCCCAGCCGTGCGTCTTCATGAGCCGGGCCGCGACCCGGGCGAAGCGGTCGGCATCCAGCACCGCGCCCTCCCGCCGGATGTCGTCCTCGTCCAGCACGAAAACCCGGTCCAGCCGTACGTACGACGCCCGGCCGTCGCGCCCCCACGCGCCGAGCGGCAGCCATTCGGGCCCGTCGTCGCCCTTGCTGGACAACATCATGCCCAGCAACCTGCGCCCAGTGCGGCCCACGACCAGCAGAGGCCGGTCCTTGCCCCGGGACGGGTCCTCCTCGTACGGCACCCAGGCCCAGACGATCTCCCCGGGGTCGGCCAGGCCGTCGAGGTCGGGGGAGTAGGCCAGGGTGGCGGGGCCGTTGAGCACGTGGACCTCGCGTACCGCACCCCGGGCAGGCTGGGGGTCCTCACCTAGATCGCGCATTGGGGGAGCTTACGGCCCGCGCCGGGCGGAAATCCACCCGGTCACGGATTTCGTGACGCGAGCAGGCGGCGCAGGGCCGTGGGGGTGTGGCCGACATGGCGGCGGATCGTGCGCGTCAGGTGCGCCTGGTCGGCGAACCCCAGGTCGGCGGCGAGCACGGCCAGGCCCGGCTCGCCGTTTTCCAGCCGGTCGAGCGCCCGCCCCACGCGGACCCGGTTGCGGTAGTGGGTCAGCGAGATGCCGAGCTCGCGGGTGAAGGCCCGGCTGAGCTGGTAAGGCGACACCTCCAGGAACTCGGCCAGCGACAGCAACCCGCCCGCCGCCGGGTGCCCGGCCGTGATGGCCTCACGGGCGGCGCCGACGATGGCGGCGCTCGTGCGCGTGGTGGCATGCCCTGGACGGCCGGCGACGGCCCCTGGCCGGTCGGCGGTGGCAGATGGGCGGTGGATGGCGGCCTTCGGGGAGCGGTCGGCAGCCTGCGCGAGGGCGGCGCCGATCAGCGGCAGCAGCGACTCGGCCACCGCGAAGTCGGTGTCGCAGCTGCGCGCGGCCGCGAGCACACGGCGGTGGGCGAGGTCGAGGCGGGCGTCCACGTAGATGGTCGAGCGTGCCGTGCGGGCGCCCTCGCCGGCGAGCACCCGCCACAGGCGGGGTGACAGCGACAGCGAGGTGCACACGTCGCCGCCCGCCGGATGGGCGAAGTGCTCCTCCTCACCCGGCACCCCGAGGTAGGCCATGGTCGGGTCGGCGACCACGCTCCGGCCGTCGGCCTTGCGCCGGAACGTGCCGCGGCGCACCAGCACCACCCGATATCGGTCGTTCACCTCCGTGGCCGACCAGCCTCGGTGGTCCTCGACGCAGGTCACCGCGTCGAGGGTGAATCCGGGCCCGGTAGCGAGAAGCACGGAGGAACGCACGCGACGAACGCTACGCCGCCCCTCCGACAAATCCCGGCGCGCAAGGATGTTCAAGACTCGGCCGACCCGTCACCGGCACGCTGGCCTCATGACCACGACGACATTGACCTCCATAGTCATCGACTGCGCCGACCCGACGGCCCTGGCGGCCTTCTACGCCAAGGCGACCGGATGGCGTGCCACCGACGGCGACGCCGACTTCGCCGGTCTCGAAGGCGGCCCGGTCTCGATCGGGTTCCAGCGGATCGACGGCTACCAGGGCCCGGGCTGGCCCAACGAGGGCAAGCACGTGCACCTGGAGTTCAAGGTCCCCGACGTCGAGACCGCCAAGAAGGAGCTGATCGCGCTGGGCGCCACCGTCCCCGGCTTCCAGCCGGGCGGCGACTCCTGGACCGTCCTCCTCGACCCCGAAGGCCACCCCTTCTGCATCATGCAGGCCTAGAGGGCGGCGAAGAATGCCCTGATGTCGTCCGCCAGCAGCGCGGGGGCCTGCAGCGCGGCATAGTGGCCGCCGGTGGCGAACTCCGACCAGTGCACCACGTTGTGGACCTGCTCGGCGTAGCGCTTCACAGTGCTGTCGCCGGGGAAGACCGCGATGCCGGTCGGCGTCTTGTCGGGCTCGTCAGGCGGCGCCCAGTCGGGCGCGCTCTCCCGGTAGAGGCGGCCTGACGAGCCCGCCGTGCCGGTGAACCAGTAGAGGGACACGTTGGTCAGGATGTCGTCGGGTGACAGCCCGCCGACGTCCTGGCCCCAGGAGGCGAACGCCGACCGCGGCCGAGATGAGTGGAGCCCGTGGACGAGCACTCCTGTGTGCTCACCCTCCGCGGTGACGACCTCCACCTCATGTCAGTGGTCGTGGCCTTCCTCGACGTCGACTTCGAGGTGCTCGAACCGGTCGAGCTAAAGGAAAGGCTGCACATCCTCGGGCAGCGCCTGCTCTCCTCTAGAATCTGATTCTGTGTCGTCGACGTCAGCGTTCTTCACCCGGAAGCAAGGGGAGTTGATCCCCTCGCCGCACGCGCGCGGCCCCTGGTCCCCCGACATGCTCCACGGCCGCCTCCTCGGCGGGCTCGCCGCCCGCGCCCTCGAGGAGGCCCACGGCGAGCCGGGCCTGCACTTCGCCCGGCTGACCGTCGACCTGTTCCGCAACAGCCCGATGCTGCCCGTCACCGTGGAGACCACCCTGGTCAGGGACGGGCGCCGGATCCGGGTCGCCGACGCGGTCATCTCCACCGAACAGGGCGTGATCGGGCGGGCCAGCGCCGTGCTGCTACGGCAGAGCGAACCGCCAGGCGGCCCGCAGACCCTCGTCACGCCTGCCTGGGACGAGCCCGCGCCGGACGGGCCGCCGGCCGAGTGGACCGGGTGGAGGCCGCCGTTCGACCTGTGGCGGCTGACCGAATGGGGCGCCCCGGGACCGGGGCGGGCATGGATGCGGGAGACGTATCCGCTGGTGGACGAGGAAGCGGTGTCGCCGTTCGTCCGGGCGGCGCTGGCCGCCGACTTCGCCAGCCCGCTGAGCAACGCCGGAACGGACGGGCTGCGTTTCATCAACGCGGATTACACGCTGACCCTCGCCCGCCTCCCGGACAGCGACGTCCTCGGCATCGAGGCCACGGGACACGTGAACGCGGCCGGCGTCGCCACCGGCCAGGTCACCCTGCACGACACGACCGGGCCAATCGGCTTCTGCACGGTGACGGCGGTGGCCAACCCGGCCGGCATCGTCGGCCGCTGACCCGGCCGCGCCCCCGGGCCCCGTCAGGCTTCGGAGAACACCTCGTAGTGGTCGACGGTCCGTTCCCGGTCGACCAGGAACGCGTCGTCCTCGGGGTAGAAGACCGCCCTGCCCGGATCGTCCCCGGCGAACGCCTTGATCGCGTCCCACGACTCCCACAGGGAGATCAGGAAGAACTCGGTCCTGTCGCCTGCGTCGCGCGTGGTGAAGTAGGCACCCCGGTTGCCCGGAGTCGAGGTGTATCCGGTGAAGCCGGTGCGCAGCAGATAGGCCTCGTAGGCCCTCGCGTCGCTCGATCGCGTCCAGCCCCGCCATGTGCGAACGATCATAAGGTCCATGATGCTGCCACCGGCCATCGCCGTACAACGGTGACATCCCCTCTGTGACGAAGGCGTCCGGATCAGTGAACCGCCGGCGCGTTTCCCGCGTACGCACTGGGAGAGGCTCCAACGGATCAAAGGCGGGAGACCATGACGAGGCCAGGCCCCATCCTCACGTTGCTGGCGGGCATGGCGACCACGGCCGCCCTGGTGTCGCTCAGCCTCGCCGAGTCGCCCCCACCACCCCAGCCCGGCGCCATGACCTCGGCGTCCATGGAGAACCCGACGCCGACCGGCACCGCCGGCGAGGACTACCCGGCGGCCGGACCGCAAGAACCTGCCCAGACCCCGACCGGCAGCCCGAGCGCCGCGCCCGCGACCGGGGTCGTCCGCGCCGACTACGCGACCCGGGTCCGGGGCAGCCGCGGGCTCTTGGCGATCTCCGTTCGCGGTGCCAAGGCGATCGCGTACTTCTGCGATGGCAGGACCGAAGCCTGGTTCCAGGGCACGGCCGACGGCGGCATCCTGACCCTGGAGGGCTTCGGCGGCGCCGACGTGAGCGCCGAGATCGCCGATGGCGCGGCCGTCGGCGAACTGTCGATCGGCGATCAGCGCTGGGACTTCACCGCGCCGACGGTGCGCAAGCCGTCGGGCCTCTACCGGGCGACGGCGCTGGTCCGGGGCGCGAAGCTGGTGGCCGGATGGATCTACCTGCCGGACGGCAGCAGAGTCGGCGCCGTGACCCTGGACGGCGCACTGGTCACCGCGGAGATCCCCGAGCCCGGGCAGGCCACGGTGATCAAGGGCGCTGTCATCACCCCTGAGGACGTGGACGCATTCATGGGAGGGCTGTGATGTACGACACCGAAGTGACCCGCCAGTCCGGCCCGGGCGCCATCCTGCTGCTCCTGCCCCTCGGCGTGGGCGCTCTCGTCGCCGTCGCCCTCGGCCGTTACGGCACGCTGCACCAGCCCACCGGCTTCGCCGTCGGCGTCGCGGGCTTCTCCGGCGCGCTCCCGATGAAGGCCTGGCTGACCACGGGGGCGTTCCTCCTCGCCGGGGTCCAGCTCTTCTCCTCCCTGGTGATGTGGGGCCGGATCCGGCTGGACCTGCCCTGGGTCTATGGCCTGCACCGCTGGTCGGGCCGGCTGGCGTTCCTGCTGACGCTGCCGGTCGCCTTCCACTGCCTGTACGCCCTGGGGGCGCGCTACGACGACACCCGCGTGCTGGTCCACTCCCTGGCGGGCTGCTTCTTCTACGGGATCTTCACCACCAAGATGCTGGCCCTGTCCCGGCGCGGGATCCCCCCGTGGGCGTTCCCCATCCTGGGCGGGCTGGCCTTCACGGCGCTGGTGGCCCTCTGGGTGACCTCGTCGCTGTGGTTCTTCACGACGGCCGGCCTGACATGGTGATGGCGGCCCGCTCCGATCGGAGCGGGCCGCACCGCGGCTAAGCCGGGTGTTCGGCGCGGTCGCCGGACCAGTCGGTGTGGAAGGAGCCCTCCTTGTCCACCCGGTGGTAGGTGTGCGCGCCGAAGAAGTCGCGCAACCCCTGCACCAGCGCCGCCGGCAGCCGGTCGCGCCGCAGCCCGTCGTAGTAGGCCAGCGCCGAGGAGAAGCCCGGCGTGGGCACGCCGATCTGCACCGCCGTGGTGACCACGCGCCGCCATGCCTCCTGCGCCGCGTCCAGCGCCGCCGCGAACGTGGGGTCGGCCAGCAGCGTCGGCAGGTTCGGATTGGCGTCGTACGCGGAGCGGATCCGGTCCAGGAACTTGGCCCTGATGATGCAGCCGCCCCGCCAGATGGTGGCCATGGCGCCCAGGTCCAGGTCCCAGCCGTACTCCTTCGAGGCTGCCGCCATCTGGTCGAAGCCCTGCGCGTACGCCACGATCTTGGACGCGTACAGCGCCTGCCGCACGTCCTCGATGAGCTCCCGCCCGCCGACCCCGGACAACTTCGGCCCCGCCAGGGACGCGGCGGCGGCCCGCTGCTCCGGGTGCCCGGACAGCGCCCGGGCGAACGTCGCCTCAGCGATGCCCGTCACCGGGACGCCGAGGTCGAGCGCGCTCTGCACGGTCCAGCGGCCGGTGCCCTTCTGCTCGGCCTGATCGACCACGACGTCCACGAACGGCTTGCCCGTCTCGGCGTCCACCTGCTCGAGCACCTCGGCGGTGATCTCGATCAGGTAGGAGTCCAGTTCGCCGCGGTTCCACTCCCTGAACACCTCGGCCAGCTCGGCCGGAGTCGCGCCCAGGGCCTGACGCAGCAGATCGTACGACTCGGCGATGAGCTGCATGTCCGAGTACTCGATGCCGTTGTGCACCATCTTCACGAAGTGCCCCGCGCCGTCCGGGCCCACGTGCACCGAGCACGGCACCCCGTCCACGTTGGCCGCGATGTCCTGCAGGATCGGGCCGAGCGCTTCCCACGACTCCTTCGACCCACCCGGCATGATGCTCGGGCCGTGCAGCGCGCCCTCCTCGCCGCCGGAGATGCCGGTGCCGACGAAGTGGATGCCCCGCTCACGCAGCGCGGCCTCGCGCCGGCGAGTGTCCTCGAAGTGCGCGTTGCCGCCGTCGACGATCATGTCGCCCGGTTCCATCAGGTCGGCGAGCTGGTCGATCACCGCGTCGGTGCCCGCACCCGCCTTGACCATGATGATCGCCCGCCGGGGCCGCTTCAGCGAGGCCACGAAGGCGGCGAGGTCCTCGGACGGCACGAACGTGCCCTCCCCGCCGAACTCCTTGACCAGCTGCTGGGTACGGCCGTACGTCCGGTTGTGCACGGCCACCGCGTAGCCGTGCCTGGCGAGATTGCGTGCCAGGTTGCGCCCCATGGTGGCCAGGCCCGTGACGCCGATGTCTGCCAAGTCCATTTTCAAGCTCCTTTATGGGGAATACGCCTGATCCAGCCCGGGAGTTCGGGGGGATATTCCCTCTTAATCGAAACGCACGCCGAGTTCGTCAAGCCTGGCCAGCATGTCCGCCGGATCGGAGTACACCCTGAAGGCTCCCGCACGTTCGAGCTCGTCCCTCCCATACCCTCCCGACAGGAGTCCGATCCCGAGCGCGCCGGCCCGGCGGGCGGCGAGCAGGTCCCAGACGCTGTCGCCCACCACCATGGCATGCCGCGGATCCACACGCACCAGGTCCGCCCCGGCCAGGAACAGGTCGGGGTCGGGCTTCGCACGCCGCACCATGTCGCGCGTGATCATCGGGGTATCCTCCGGCAGACCCAGCATGCCGAGCGCCAGCCTGGCCGTGCGCGCATACCCACTGGTCGCGATCACCCAGGGCACGCCGCGCGTGGTGAGCTCCGACAGCAGCTCGGCCGCGCCGGGCAGCGGCTTGACGGAGTGGACCTGCTGCTCGTACGCCTCCATGTGCGTGGTCTGCAGCTGGTCGATCTGCTCCCGCGACAGCTTCAGCCCGGTCTCACGCAGCAGCGCGCTGACGAACAGCCCGCCGCTCATGCCGATGCGGCGGTGGATGCGCCACACCGACAGGTCGATCCCCATGCTCGACAACGCCTGCCGCCAGGCGATGACGTGCTGGTAAACGCTGTCGATCAAGGTGCCGTCAAGGTCGAAGAGGAAGGCGGGCGTCGGAGCTTGCGGGAAGTCGCTCATGGGGTCCATGACACCATGGGGATATGCGGATCATCATTGCAGGTGGCCATGGGAAGATCGGGCTGCGGCTGGCGGAGCGCCTCAAGTCGGGCGTGGTCGGCCTGGTACGCAACCCTGCCCACGTCGCCGATGTCGAGGCCACCGGAGCCGAGGCCGTGGTCTGCGACCTGGAGAAGGCGAGCCTGGACGAGGTGACGGAGATCGTGCGTGGCGCGGACGCCGTGGTGTTCGCCGCGGGCGCGGGACCCGGCAGCGGCGCGGCACGCAAGGACACCGTGGACCGGGCCGCGTCCGTGCTGCTCGCCGACGCCGCGGAGAGAGCGGGAGTGGGGCGCTTCATCCAGATCTCCTCCATGGGTGCGGGCAGGCCGCCGGCGCCGGGCCGGGACGAGGTGTGGGCCGCGTACATCGACGCCAAGACCGCCGCCGAGGAGGACCTGCGCCGCCGCGACGGCCTGGCCTGGACGATCGTCCGCCCCGGCCGCCTGACCGACGAGCCGGGCACGGGCCTGGTCCGGCTGGCGCCCGAGGTGCCGCCGGGGTCGGTGCCGCGCGACGACGTGGCCGCCGTGATCATGGCGCTGCTCGACAACCCGGGCACGGCCGGCCGGACCCTGGAACTCGTCTCGGGCGCGACGCCCATCCGCACCCTCGTCGCGACAGAGTGAGAACCATGACTGAATATCGTGTACTCGGACGTACCGGACTCAAGGTCAGTCCGCTCTGCCTCGGCGCGATGATGTTCGGCTGGTGGGGGGAGTCCGACCCCGGCGAGTCGGCCCGGATCATCGACCGGGCGCTGGACGCGGGGATCAACTTCATCGATACCGCCGACGTCTACTCGCAGGGGCAGTCGGAGGAGTTCGTCGGCCAGGCGCTCGCCAAGTCCGGCAAGCGGGACCACGTGGTGCTGGCCACGAAGTGCCACGGCGTCATGGGGGAGGGACCCAACGAGCGGGGCAACTCCCGCCGCTGGATCTTCCAGGCCGTCGAGAACAGCCTCAGGCGTCTCGGCACCGACTGGATCGACCTCTACCAGATCCACCGCCCCGACCCGGACACCGACATCGAGGAGACCCTCGGCGCGCTCACCGACCTCGTCCGCCAGGGCAAGGTCCGCTACCTCGGCAGCTCCACCTTCCCCGCCCACCAGATCGTCGAGGCGCAGTGGGCGTCGGACCGGCGCGGGCTGGAACGGTTCGTGTGCGAGCAGCCGCCGTACTCGCCGCTCGTGCGCGGCATCGAGGCCGGCGTGCTGCCCGTGGCCGAGAAGTACGGCATGGGCGTCATCGTCTGGAGCCCGCTCGCCGGCGGCTGGCTGAGCGGCAACCGCTAGTCGCGTATCGCGGGGACTTCGTCACCACAGTTGATCTCCGTACGGATCGGACCCGCAGGGCGCAGCGGCTGCCCGACCGCTACGACATGACGCAGGAGGTCAACCAGCGCAAGCTCGACGCGGTCGAGAAACTCGCCGTGCTGTCCGCGGAGGCCGGGATCACGCTGATCGAGTTGTCGATCGCGTTCACGATCCGGCACCGGGCCGTGACCTCGGCGATCATCGGGCCGCGCACCATGGAGCACCTGGAGAGCCAGCTCACCGCCGCCGACGTGCGGCTGAGCGACGACGTGCTCGACCGGATCGACGAGATCGTCGCGCCCGGCGTCACGCTCAACCCGGCCGACGCGGGCTGGCAGCCGCCGCAGCTGGCCGAGGCGAGCCTGCGCCGGCGGCCCCTGACCTGATACTTGCTGATTACTGGCTATCGCTTGCGGCCTGGACGGCTAGGTGTCCCCTGGAGCGTAGAGGGGGCATTCGATGGCGGACATGCCGTTCAGGTCGTTTTTCGGTGGAGATCCGTTCAGAGGGTTCGAGGAGCTCACGGGCCGGGTGTTCGGCGGCGTGGAGGGCTGGCCGCCGACCCGGCCCAGCGTGCAGCGGGTGGACGTGGGCAAGCTCCTGAGCGCCTCGGCCCGGGAGGTGCTCCGGCGCGCGCTGGAGGCGGCCGGGCAGCGCGGCGCGCCGGACCTCGACGTGCTCGACCTGCTGGACGCGCTGATCGACGACGACGTCACCCAGGCCATGCTGCGTACCGCAGGGGTGGACCTGGGGCGGCTGCGTGACCGCATCGACGAGATGAGCGGCCCCGGCCTGCCCGCCGAGCCGCCCACGACCCTCTCGCCCGCCGCCAAACGCGCCATCCTCGACGCCCAGCGCATCTCCCGCGCCCTCCAGTCCTCCTACATCGGCCCCGAGCACCTGCTGCTCGCGGCGGCCGCCAACCAGGACTCCAGCGCCGCCCGCCTCCTGCAGGAGCAGGGCGTCTCGGCGAACGAGCTGCAGCAGGCCATCCTGGCGGGCCCGGCCCGCCGAGGCGAAGCCCGCCGCGCGACGAACACGCCCTCGCTGGACGAGTACGGCCGGGACCTCACGGAGCAGGCCCGGCAGGGCAAGATCGACCCGGTCGTCGGCCGTGAGGACGAGATCGAGCAGTCCATCGAGGTGCTGTCGCGCCGTACCAAGAACAACCCGTGCCTCATCGGCGAGCCCGGCGTCGGCAAGACCGCGATCGTCGAGGGCATCGCCCAGCGCATCGTCAACGGCAGCGTCCCCGACCCGCTCAAGGACCGCCGCGTGGTCGCCCTCGACCTGACCGGGATGGTGGCCGGGACGAAATACCGCGGCGAGTTCGAGGACCGCATCAAGAAGGTCATCGACGAGGTGCGCGAGCACGCCGACGAGATCATCGTCTTCATCGACGAGGTGCACAACCTGGTCGGCGCCGGCGCCGCCGAGGGCGGCATGGACGCGGCGAACATCCTCAAGCCCGCCCTGGCCCGCGGCGAGCTGCACGTCGTCGCCGCCACCACGATCGACGAATACCGCAAGAACATCGAGAAGGACGCGGCACTCGAACGCCGCTTCCAGCCGATCCTGGTCGCCGAGCCGACCGTGGAGGAGACGGTGGCGATCCTGGCGGGGCTGCGCGACGCGTACGAGGCCCACCACCAGGTCCGCATCACCGACGAGGCCCTGGACGCCGCCGCGACCCTGTCGGCCCGCTACATCTCCGACCGCTTCCTGCCCGACAAGGCCATCGACCTGATGGACCAGGCCGCGGCCAGGGTGCGGCTGCGCTCACGCACCCCCGGCAGCGACGTGCGGGAGCTGGAGGAACGCCTGGACTCGCTGCGCCGCGACAAGGATCAGGCCGTCGCCGCTGACGACTTCGACCGGGCCAAGGACCTGACCAGGGAGATCGAAAAGGTCCGGCCGGAGCTGCAGCGCGCCAGGCAGGGCACGGAGACCGTGCCGCAGGTCATGGTGGAGGACATCGCCGAGGTCGTCTCCCGCCGCACCGGCATCCCGGTCACCCAGCTCACCGAGCAGGAACGCGATCGGCTCATGCGCCTCGAAGAGCACCTGCACCAGCGCGTGATCGGCCAGGACGAGGCGGTGACCGCGATCGCGGAGGCGGTACGCAGGGCGCGGGCGGGACTGTCGGACCCCAACCGGCCCATCGGCAGCTTCCTGTTCCTCGGCCCCACGGGCGTCGGCAAGACCGAGCTGGCCAGGGCGCTCGCCGCGGCCCTGTTCGGGGGCGAGGAGCACATGGTGCGCATCGACATGAGCGAGTACCAGGAGCGGCACACGCTCTCGCGCCTCATCGGCGCGCCGCCCGGATACGTCGGGTACGAGGAGGCGGGCCAGCTCACCGAGGCCGTACGCCGCCGCCCGCACGGCGTGATCCTCCTGGACGAGGTCGAGAAGGCCCACCCGGACGTCATGAACATCCTGCTGCAGATGCTCGACGACGGCCGCCTCACCGACGGGCACGGCCGCACGGTGGACTTCACCAACACGATCGTCATCATGACCAGCAACCTCGGCGCCCAGCTCATCCTGGAGTCCACCGCCGACCCCGCGCAGCTCGAGAGCCGGCTCATGGACCTGCTGCGCCGCTCCCTGCGGCCGGAGCTGCTCAACCGCATCGACGAGACGATCGTCTTCAAGCGGCTGGAGCGCGACCAGCTGCGCCGGATCGTGGACCTGATGCTGGAGCGCACCCGGCAGCGGCTGCGCGGACAGGACGTCACGCTGGAGGTCACGGACCCGGCCAAGGACTGGCTGGCGCAGCGCGGCTACCAGCCGGAGTTCGGGGCCCGGCCGCTGCGGCGGACGGTGCAGCGGGAGCTGGACAACCGGCTGTCCACGATGTTGCTGACCGGCGAGGTGTCTGAGGGCGGCAGGGTGACGGTCGACATCGAGAACGACCAGCTCCGGCTCAGGGCGGTGGACCCGAAACGTGTGCTAGACTGAACTGCAGTTGTAGTTGTGGTACCCATAAAGACTTTGTGCGCGCCTGACAGACTGTGATCTTCGGGCGCGTTTTTCTTTTCCGGTCATCTCCGGATGGGCTCATCGCGGCGACACGGCAATTCGCACGGTGCGAATTGCGTTCCTGCACACATCTCGAGGAGATCGATATGGCAACCGGAACCGTGAAGTGGTTCAACGCCGAAAAGGGCTTCGGCTTCATCGCTCAGGACAACGACGGCCCCGACGTCTTCGCGCACTACTCCAACATCGTCGCCAGCGGCGGCTACCGGGAGCTGCACGAGGGCCAGAAGGTGTCCTTCGACGTCGTCCAGGGCCAGAAGGGTCTGCAGGCGGAGAACATCGTCGCCGCCTGACCTGGCACATGTCATGGATCCGGGCCCGCACCGCTGCGGGCCCGGATCTGTGGCGTCCCCGGCTCCCCCCGCACATCCGTGCTTTCGCGCCGGCTCCTCCGTGACCGGTCGCTTTATTCGTCAGAAGGGCGCATACTGAAACCAATGAGACCTCACGCCGCGGCCCGGCGACGCCTGCCAGGAAGCCCCTTCAACGTTGCCGAGCCTCCTCCACCTCCCATCGAGCAGTTCGCCGTGCGGGACCAGGTCAGCCACGACAAATACGGCCTCGGCCGCGTCATCGCCGTCGAGCAGGATGTGGCCGTCCTCGTTGATTTCGGTGCGGAGACGCGCCGCATCAACGCGCCCTACGCCAAACTCGTCAAGCTGTGACGGTGACCGCGCTCCTCGCAGGAGGAGCGGCCGGCGCGCGCACCTAGTCGAGGGCCGCACGGGCGCGTTCCCGGCACTCCTGCAGGGTGAGGGCCGCCAAGGCCTCCCGGACCGCGGGAACGCACACCGGTGCCATGGACAGGCTCGTCACCCCCAGCCCCACCAGGAGGGGTGCGAGCAGTGGGTCGCCGGCCGCCTCCCCGCACACGCCGACCGGCTTGCCCGCCTCCCGCCCCGCCTCCGCGCACCTCGCGATCAGCTCCAAGAGGGCCGGTTGACGGGGGTCGAGGAGATCGGCCAGGGAGGAGTGCTGGCGATCGGCGGCGAAGGTGTACTGGGCCAGATCATTGGTGCCGATGCTGAGGAAGTCCACCTCCTGCAGCAACCGCCGGGCCCGTAGCGCCGCCGCCGGCACCTCCACCATCACCCCGACCCTGGCAATGCCCTTGGCACGGGCACGACGGGCGAAGCCGGACGCCTCGCCCATCGTGGTGACCATGGGCGCCATCACCCACGCCTGCGCGCCCGCGGCCCTGGCCGCTTCGGCGATCGCGTCGAGCTGCGTGTCCAGCACGTCCGGGAGCATCCGGTCCACCCGCAGGCCGCGCACGCCCAAGGCGGGGTTCGGCTCCCCGGGCAGCCCCAGGAAGGGCAGCGGCTTGTCGGTGCCGGCGTCCAGCGTGCGGACGATGACCGTCTCGGCCTGCGTGAACACCTCGGTGTAGGCCGCGACCTGCTCCTCGAACGAGGGCGCCTGCCTGCGGTCCAGGAACAGGAACTCCGTGCGGAACAGCCCGACGCCCTCCGCGCCCGGGCGCAGGTCCGCGGCCGAGCCGACGTTGAGTAAAAGCTTGACGGGGTGGCCGTCGGCGGTCCTGCCGGGGCCGTGGCTCGCCGCCAGTCTGGCCTTCTCGGCGCGGTCGCGCTCCCCGACCTCGACCGCCTCCGCGGCGGACAGGCCGAGGGCGATCTCGCCGGTCGTGCCGTCGACGCCGACGATGGTGCCGTCGGGGACGCCGGCGATCTCCGGGCAGGCCACCACCGCGGGCAGGCCCCGGCCGCGGGCCAGGATCGCGGTGTGGCTGGTCGGCCCGCCCCGCTCGGTGACCAGTGCCAGCACGTCGTCGCCCAGGCCGGCGGTGTCGGCGGGGGAGAGGTCCGCGGCCACCAGCACGTACGGGTGGCCGGGGGAGGGAAGCCCCGGCATGGGCAGGCCGAGCGCGAACGCCACCGCGCGATGCTTGAGGTCGTCCAGGTCGGCGGCCCGCTCGGCCAGGTAGCCGCCCAGCGCGGCGAGGGCGTCCCGGTGATGGGTGAAGGCCGCGTCCAGGGCGTGGGCCGCGTCCAGGCCGCTGCGTGCCTTTCCCTCGGCCTCCTCACGCAGCATCGGGTCGTCGGCGATCATGGCGAGTGCCTCGAGGATCTCGGCGGCCTCCCCCTGCGCGCCGGTGGCCCGCTGGGCGAGGTCGGCGGCCACCGCCCCCAGGGCTTTGACGACGGTGGCCGCCTCGGCGCCGGGGTCGGCGACCGGATGGGGGGCGGGCAGCCGCGGCGGCCCGGCCATCCGGATCACCGGGCCCGCCGCCCGGCCCTGGCTGACGCCGAGTCCGGTGAGCCGCCCGCCGGCCCCCGTCCAGGGGCCGCTGTCAGGACGGGAGCCGCCGGCACGGGTTCCTGGTTGAGGCTCCGCGACGCCGGGCCGGAGCGGGGTGTCAGGCATCGAGGGCCTCTTCCGCGTCCAGGTCGCGCGAGAGCAGCGACGCCAGCGCGTCCAGCGCCTCCTCGGCCCCCGGCCCGTCCGCCTCCAGCGTCACCTCCGTCCCCTGGACGGCCCCCAGCGACAACACTCCCAGCATGCTCTTGGCCGGCACGGCCTTCTCGCCGAGCCGCACCGTCACGGGCACCCCGAGCCGCACCGCCTCCTGGACGAAGAGCTTGGCGGGCCGGGCGTGCAGGCCGCTGGCCGAGGCCACGGCGACCGTTCGATGTGCCATCAGAGCGTCTCCTTACGGTTCGATCGTGACCTTGATGGCCGCGCCCCGGCTGACGAGGTCGATCCCGTCGAGCACCTGGGGGAGCGGCAGCCGGTGGGTGATCAGGTCGGAGACCACGACGGCCCCCTCGGCCACCAGGCGCAGCGCCGAGGCGTTGTGGGCGGGGCTGGAGCCGTTCGCGCCGACGATCGTCAGCTCGCGGTAATGCACCAGGTTGGAGTCCAGTGCGATGATCGGGTCGTCCTTGGGCAGGCCGCCGAAGAAGCTGATCCGGCCCTGCCTGGCCGCCATCCGCACCGCCTGCTCCTGCGCCGCCCCCGACGCCGCCGCCGTGATCACCACGTCGGCGCCGCGCCCGCCGGTCAGCTTCAGCACCTGCTCGACGGGGTCGGCGTCGATGGCGGCGTCCGGGCTCACCAGTTCGGCGGCCATGGCCAGGCGCTGCGCGTTGACGTCCACGAGGAACACGCGGGCGGCGCCGCGTGCCCGGGCCAGCCGGACGTGCAGGCAGCCGATCGGGCCCGCGCCCATCACCACCACGTCGTCGCCCGCGCCGACGCCCGCCAGCTCCTGCCCGTTCAGCACGCAGGCCAGGGGCTCGGCGACCGACGCCTCGGCGAAGCCGACGCCGTCGGGGATGGCGTTGACGCCGTCGACGGCGAGCACCTTCGCTGGGATGATCATGTACTCGGCGAAGCCGCCGTCGTAGTGGTAGCCCATCGACTCCTGGTTCGGGCAGACCGTCTGGCGGCCGCGCAGGCACTCGGCGCACGTGCCGCACGGGATGGCGGCGATCACCTGCACCCGGGCGCCGGTGTCCACGACCTCGCCGGCGATCTCGTGCCCCATCACCCGTGGCGGCCTGATGTGGTGGTGCCCGAACTTGAAGATCTTGGCGTCCGTGCCGCAGGTCGAGCAGTTGCGTACCCGGATCTTCAGCTCGCCCGGCCCGGCCACGGGCTCGGGCGCGTCCTCGATCCTGATGTCGCCCGGGGCGTGGAATCTGGCGACTTTCATACGAGCTCCTTCATCACCTGTGAAACCTCGGTCGCCTCGCGGAGGGCCCGGGCGCGGTCGGGGTCGAGCAGGATCTCGGCCAGCGCCGCCAGCAGCGGCACGTGGCCGCCCTCCCTGGCGGCGATGCCGACGCAGAGCGTGACCTGCTCGCCGTCCCAGTCCACGCCGCCGGGGAAACGCACGACGCAGATGGCGTCCCGCTTGATGTCCTCCTTGGACGCGTCCGTCCCGTGCGGGATGGCGACGCCCTCGCCGACGTAGGTGGAGATCGACCGCTCCCGTTCGAGCATCGCCTCGACGTACGGCTCCGCGACCGCCCCCACCTCGACCAGTAGCCGGCCGCAGAGGCGGATGGCCGCGTCGCGGTCGGCGGCGCTCTCGTGCAGCCGCACCGCGCGCGGGTCGAGCAGGTCGTCACGCATCGACGGTGCCGCCGTTCTTGATGGTGTTGACCAGCCTGGTCACGGCCGGGTCGCCGAGGAAGATCTGGAACGGCACCAGCAGCTTCCCCGGCGCGGCGGCCCTGGCGCGGGCGGCCAGCCCGGCGTGGCACAGCACCACGTCGGCGTCGTCGGGGATGGAGTTGACCGGCGTGTGCTCCACGGTGACGCCGCTGTCCTTGAGCTGTTTGCGCAGCGTGGAGGCGAGCATCACGCTGCTGCCCATCCCGGCGTCGCAGGCGACGATGATCTTTCGGATGTCCTTGGCGTCCATGGCTCAGGCCTCCTTGGTGGCGGGTTCGGTGCTGGAAACTTCCTCATCGGCGGCCTTCTCGCCCCTGCCGAAGCCGAGCAGGAGGGCGGCGACGGCGAACGACACGGCGGTGGCCACGAGGATCCCGAGGCTCGAGCCCAGCCAGCCGCCCTTCGGCGTGACCGCCAGGTAGGCGAAGATGCTGCCCGGCGACGGGGTGGCGACCAGGCCGGCTCCGGTGATCATGAACGTGAACACCCCGGCCGCGCCGCCCGCGATGACGGCCGCGATGAGGCGCGGCTTCATGAGAACGTACGGGAAGTAGATCTCGTGGATGCCGCCGAAGAAGTGGATGATCATCGCGGCGGGCGTGCTCGGCCGCAGCTCGCGCGGCCCGAACAGCAGGTACGCCAGCAGCAGCCCAAGACCGGGACCCGGGTTCGACTCCAGCATGAACAGGATCGACTTGCCCTGCTCGGCCGCCTGCGCGACACCCAGGGGGCTGAGCACGCCGTGGTTGATGGCGTTGTTCAGGAACAGCACCTTGGCCGGCTCGATGAGCACGGACGCCACAGGCAGCAGGTTGTTGGTGATCAGCCACTCCACGGCGTTGCCCGCGGCCGTGGTGACCGCCTGCACGATGGGCCCGATGCCGAGGAATCCGACGATCGCCATCGCGCCGCCCACGATGCCGGCGGAGAAGTTGTCCACCAGCATCTCGAACCCGGCCCTGGTCCGCGCTTCGGTGAACTTGTCCACATATTTCAGGATCAGGGCGGTGAGCGGGCCGATGATCATGGCGCCCAGGAACATCGGGGCCTCGGTGCCGACCACGACGCCCATCACCGCCACCGCGCCGACGACCGCACCGCGCTGCCCGTGCACCATCCGGCCGCCGGTGTAGGCGATGAGGACCGGCAGCAGGGTGGAGATGATCGGGCCGACCATCTTGGCGAGGTCCTCGTTCGGCAGCCAGCCGGTCGGGATGAACAGCGCGGTGATCAGGCCCCAGGCGATGAACGCGCCGATGTTCGGCATGATCATGCCGGCCAGGTGGCCGCCGATGCGCTGGATGGTGGCCTTGACGCCGGTTCCGGTGACCGGAGGTGTGTAAGTGTCGGCCATGGGACTAGCTCCTTCGGGGGGTTGTGCAGAGAATCAGCGGCTTTGCCGGCTAGAGGGGAGGAGCGGGCGGGGTCGAGGTAAGGAGGCGGGCCGGGTCGGGCTGGTGGACGGTGACGGCGCCGAGGTCGATGTCGGCGGGTCCCGGCATGCGGCTTCCGGGCAGGCGCACCGCGGCGGCGCCCCAGGCCAGGGCCCGCGCCAGCGCGTCAGGCCCGTGGCCGCCGTCCGCTAAGAATCCGGCCAGCATGGCGTCGCCCGCGCCGACGGAGCTGCGGGGCTCGGTCACCGGCGCCTCGCCGTACCAGATGCCGGACTCCTCGACCAGCACCGCGCCGTCGGCGCCCAGGCTGGCCAGTACCGTGTGCGCGCCCGCGGCCCGCAGCTTGCCCGCGGCCTTCACCACGTCGCCGAGGCAGCGGATGGGCATGCCGGTGGCCGCGGCGAGCTCCTCCACGTTCGGCTTGACCAGGGCCGGCGCCGCGCCGAGCGCGCACGACAGGGCGGGCCCGCTGGTGTCGACCGCCACAAGGATGCCCGCCTCGGCGAACCTGAGGCACAACCGGGCGTAGACGTCGGCGGGCACCTCAGGGGGCAGGCTGCCGGAGGCGACCACCCAGTCCGCCTCGTGCGCGGCGGCCAGCACCGCCTCCGCGATCGTGTCCAGCTCGCCGGGCGACAGGGCCGTCCCCGGCTCGTTGATCTTGGTGGTGGTGCCGTCGGGCTCGGCGAGCGTGACGTTCGACCGGGTCGGGCCGGCCACCGGGACGGTGACCATGTCGAGCCCCTGGGCGGCGAGGAGACGGACGAGCTGCCTGCCCTCGTCCCCGCCGAACGGCACCACCGCGCGCGAGGCGACCCGGTTGGCCAGCAGAGCGCGCGAGACGTTCACGCCCTTGCCGCCCGGATCCAGGTGGGCGGCGGCGGCGCGGATGACCGCTCCCCGGTCCAGCGCGCCGATCTCGATCGTGCGGTCCAGGCTGGGGTTGAGCGTCAGGGTGAGGATCACGCCCTGATCACCTCCGGCCCCGCCGCCGCCACGTCGGCGGCGAGCGTGACGTCCAGCCCGGTGTCGCTGATCACCACGTCGATCTCGCTCAGCTCGGCGAACGTGGCCAGGTAGGTGTTGGAGAACTTCGTGTGGTCGGCCAGGAGCACACTGCGCTGCGCGGCCTTGACCATGGCCCGCTTGATCGCCGCCTCGGCCGGGTCCGGCGTGGTCAGTCCCCGGGCCGGCGAGCAGCCGTTGGTGCCGATGAACGCGACGTCCACGTTGAGGTGCGCGAGCGGGCGCAGCGCCCAGTCGTCGACCGTGGCGAGCGTCTTGCCGCGCAGCCGCCCGCCCAGCATGATCACGTGCAGGTTGGGGCGGGCGGCCAGGACCGTGGCCAGCGGTGGCGAGTTCACCACGACGGTGAGCTCGCGGTCGGCGGGCAGCACCTGGACCAGCCGGCCCGTCGTGGTGCCCGCGTCGATGATGACCGATCCGTCCTCGGGCAGCTCGGCCAGCGCCGCCTTGGCGATGCGCTCCTTCTCGGCCGTCATCAGCTCGTCGCGGGCGGCCAGCGCGGGCTCGAAGCCCAGCCGCTCCACGGGGATCGCGCCGCCGTGCACCCGGCGCAGCACACCCGCCCGCTCCAGCGACGTCAGGTCGCGGCGGATCGTCTCGGTGGTCACGTCGAGATCGGCGGCCAGCGTCACCACGTCGACGCGGCCTGTGGCACGCGCTCTCCGCAGGATCTCCTGCTGCCGCTCCTCCGCGTACATGATGTTGATTCACCGCCGTTTCGTGTTGGTTTCATCTGTGTTTATACCCGGTTCTGTTGGCAGGTCAAGAGTTGGACAGGAGAATCTGGTACTTATAGGCGCGTGCGTATGAAGCCCTGGGCCGCAGTGCCCCTCGTCGTCGCCGCCCTCGCCACGCCCGCTCAGGCCGCCGCGACCGCCCCACCGCGCGTTCCGGCCGGGACCACGGCGGCCTGGGTGGTGTTCGACCGGCAGGCAGGCAAGATCGTGGCCACCCGCAACGCGCACCGCGCCTACCGCTCGGCGTCCGTCGTCAAGATCCTCATCGCGATCGACTACCTGGAGCGGCGCAAGACCGTGCCCGCCGCCGACGGCAGGCTGCTGAAGGTCATGTTGCGGTCCAGCGACGACGACGCGGCCTCGGCGTTCTGGGAACGGGGCGGCAAGGGGCAGATCATCGTGCGGATGGCCCGCAAGCTGAGGCTGGCCGACACGGCGCCGCCGCCCGCGTCCAGGCCCGGCTTCTGGGGTTACAGCTCGCTGAGCGCGTACGACATCGTCCGGACGTACCGTTACCTGCTGGACACCGCCGACGCCCGGGTCAGGGACACGATCCTGGGTCACCTGCGCCGGTCCACGCCGTGCGGCACCGATGGCTTCGACCAGACCTTCGGCATCCCGGACGCGCTGCCCCGGCCGTGGGCGGTCAAGCAGGGCTGGTCGGGGTTCGGCAGCACGCCGCCGATCAGGTGTGACGCCAGGGCGGTCAGCGCGCCCGTCTCGTGGATCGCCCAGCGGGCCTTCGGCTCGGGCGTGCCCGACTACGGCCGTCCCGTGCTGTACACGACCGGCCTGGTGGGCAAGGGGGAGCGGTACGTCATGGCGGTGCTCACGACACACCCGGCGGGCAGCACGTGGAGCGCCTCCGTCAAGCGCATCACCGCCATGACTAGGGACCTCTACCGCAGCATCTCGTAGCCGCGTGCCTGCTCACCAGTTGGTGAAGGCGCCGTCGCGGGTGCGCAGGTGGGGTCGTTCAGCGGCGATGGCCTGATATTTCCGGGCTTCGGCTCGGTCGATGTCGACGCCGAGGCCGGGCAGGTCGGGAACCTCGAAGCGTCCTCCCCGGACCACCGGTCGGGCGGTGAACACGTCCGGCAGCTCGGGCAGGGCTTGGTGCTCCTGCACTCCGATGTACGGCGAGGCCAGGTTCAGGTGCAGCGATGAGGCCGCCGTCACCGGGCCGAGCGGGTTGTGGGTGGCCAGCTTGACGTAGTGCGTCTCGCACATGGCGGCGATCTTCCTGGCCTCGGTGAGCCCGGCCGCCACGGCGACGTCCACCCTGGCGTAGTCGATGAGGTCCTGCTCGATGAGCCGCTGGAACTCCCATTTCGACCCGAACTGCTCGCCTGCCGCCAGCGGCACCGCCGTGCGCGATCTCAACGACCGATACACCTCCAGGCCCTCGCACCGCAGCGGGTCCTCCACGAAGTACGGCCTGGCCGGCTCGAGCTCGCGGCACAACGTCACGGCCTCGGGCAGGTCGAGCCGCGTGTGCACGTCGAGGATCAGCTCCACGTCATCGCCCACGGCCTGCCGTACGGCGTGGAAAAGCTCGATCCCCCAGCGCATCGAAGCCCGCTGGTCCAGGGTGCCGTCGCTGTCATGGGGCACGGCGAAACGCAGGTGCCGCCAGCCTTCCGCGACGAGCGCCCGGGCCCTGTCCAGGAACGCGTCGAGGTCGTGGTAGTCGTCGCCCAGGTGTGCATAGGCAGGGACGTGATCGCGCACCCGCCCCCCGAACAGGTCGTAGACCGGCACACCGAGCGTCTTCCCGCGAATGTCCCACAACGCCACGTCGATGGCGGCGATCGCGGACGACAGGAGGCGATCGCCGGGGAAGAAGCCCCGGCGGAACATCACCTGCCACAGATGCTCGATCCTGGTGGGATCCTCGCCCAGCAGCAGCTCCCCGAGGTGCTCGATCGCCCCCGAGACCGCCTTCTGCCGCGAGCGGATGCCCACTTCGCCGATGCCGTGCACGCCTTCGTCGGTGTCGACGACGACCAGCATCATGCTGTCGCCGTGCTCGGGCAGGGTGAGCACTTCCCAACCAGTGATCTTCACAGGCGATCTCCAATGAGAACGTTACCGGGATTCTCAGAGATTCCATCATGCATCATCCCGTTCGCGGCAGCCAGAGGAGGATTTAACGCGTTGGTGACTGGTAAGAAACCCTCTTGACGCTTCCGGGAACGTTTGCAACCATCCTCCCTATCGATGACCAGGAGGACAGCGTGGCAGTGACGATCCGGCAGGTGGCGCAGGCGTCCGGGGTGTCGGTCTCGACCGTCTCCCGCGCGTTCACCGCCCCCGACCAGGTGCAGCCGCAGACCCTGCAGCGCATCCGGGACGCGGCCGCGAAGCTGGGCTATGCGCCCAACCCGGCGGCCCGCTCGCTGCGCGGCGGGAAGACCGAGTCTCTCGGGCTGATCATCCCGGACATCGCCAACCCGTTCTTCCCGCCCATCTTCAAGGCGATGCAGGCCCGGGCCCGCCGGCTCGGCTACACCGTGCTGGCCGCCGACACCGACGAGCGGGAGTCCGACGAGCTGGAGACCATCACCGCGGTCTCCAAGCGGGTCGACGGCATGATCCTGTGGGCCTCCACCCTCACCGAGAGCAGGCTCGCCGAGCTGGCGGAGACCATGCCGGTGGTCCTGGTGAACCGGCACGTGCCCGGCATTCCGGAGATCCACATCTCCCTGACCGCCGGCATCTCCCAGGCGGCCGAGCATCTGAAGGCCTACGGCCACACCGGGTGCGTCTTCATCAACGGTTCCCGGCCCGAGCTCAGCCGCGGCAAGTCGATAAGAGAGGCGTTCGAGGCACACGACCTGTCCCTCACCGAGCTCGGCCCCTACGAGCCGCGCTTCGAAACCGGTGTGCACGCCGCCACCTTGGTCGCCTCCTCCGGTGCGACCGCGGTGCTCGCCCACAACGACCTGGTCGCGCTCGGCGTGCAGCACCAGCTCGCCAAGCTCGGCATCGCCGTCCCGCGCGACGTCAGCGTGATCGGCATAGACGACACGCTGCTCGCCGAGACCTCGACCCCGTCGCTGACCACCATCCGCATCTCGGCCGAAGACCTCGCCACCCAGGCCGCCGACCTCCTGCTCGACACCATCGGCGGGCGGGGCGGCGGGCGCGTCGTGGAGATCGGCTCCCGGCTCATCCCCAGATCCTCGACCGGGCCTGTCCGCCGCTGACGAACGGTCCGACCCCGGTACGGCACGCCGTACCGTCATCCGTCATGCCGTCTTTAACACCATTTTTCCTGCTATGACCTGAATGCGGGAGTTCAGATGAAGAAGATCACCGCCTGCCTGAGCGTCGCCGCCCTGGCCACGGCCGTCGCCGCGTGCGGATCGTCCTCCGGCTCGGGGGAGGAGTCCGGCACGATCACCCTCAGGGTCCAGGGCATGCCGCCGGCGACCGACAAGCCGGGGCTGGCCGCGTTCGAGAAGATGGTCGCCGACTTCGAGAAGCAGAACCCCGGCATCGCCGTCGAAGGCTCCTCGGCCGCCTTCGACCCGCTGACGTTCTCCGCCAAGCTGGCCGGCGGCAAGGTCGAAGACGTGATCAAGGTGCCGCTCACCGAGCCGCAGGGGCTGATCGCCCGCAAGCAGGTCAGGCCGCTGACCGCGGAGCTGGGCAAGTGGCCGCACTACAAGGAGTTCAACCCGCAGGTGTTGCGGCCGCTGAGCGACTCGGCCGGCGAGGTGTACGGCGTGCCCCAGTCTCCCTTCGCGATGGGGCTCGTCTACAACCGGGAGCTGTTCGAGAAGGCCGGCCTCGATCCCGGCAAGCCGCCGGTGACCTGGGAGGAGGTGCGGGCCCACGCCAAGCTGATCGCGGAGAGGACCGGCAAGAGCGGGTTCGTGCACGAGTCCAAGAACAACCAGGGCGGCTGGCAGCTCACGAAGCTGACCTACACCTTCGGCGGAGAGATGGAGAAGCAGGACGGCGACAAGTGGGTGGCGGCCTTCAATGCCGATCCGGCCAAGCAGGCGCTGACCCTGCTCAAGGAGATGCGCTGGACCGACGACTCCATGGGCGACAACCAGCTCAACGACCAGAACGACGTGATCAAGCGGTTCGCCGCCGGTGAGATCGGGATGTACATGGGCACTCCCGGCACGTACCGGCTGGCCAAGATGACCTATGGCATGCGTAACACCGACGCGTTCGGCATCGGGCCGCTTCCGCAGGCGGGCGGGAACGCCACGCTGACCGGCGGCGACGTCTACATGGTGCCCAAGTCGGCCTCCGCCCAGAAGACGGCCGCGGCCGTGAAGTGGCTGCTGTTCGCCTACGCCCAGCCGCAGTACGACACCGGCGCCGCTGCTGAGCGGGCCAAGGCGCTGGCGGCCGACCCGAACGCCGCCGTGGGCGTGCCGACGCTGCCGATGTTCAACGAGGCCCGGCAGGCCGAGATCGACGCAGCCGTCAAGCCGTACGTGAACGTCAAGCTCGAGCACTTCCGGCCATGGATCGAAGGGACCCCCAAGCTGCAGCTCCGCGCCGAACCGCCGGTGCAGGCCCAGGCCGTCTACGCGGTGCTCGACAGTGTGGTGCAGGCCGTGCTGACCGACCGGGACGCCGACGTCAGCGCCCTGCTCACCAAGGCCGAAGCGGACGTGAACGCCAAGCTGGCCGCGAGCCGGCAGTGACCGTCGCCCCGCACCTCGTCCGCCGCCGGCCGGCGGTGACCGTCGGGGCCCCTGCCAAGAGGCGGGGGAGCTCCGTCATGGCGTTCCTCTTCCTCGTCCCGGCCTTCGTCGCCTTCGGCGTGTTCTCCTACTGGCCGATGATCCGGGGACTGCTGATCTCCTTCCAGGAGACGAACCTGGTCGACCCGGCCACGTGGGTGGGGCTGGACAACTTCACCGCGCTCGCCCGGGATCCGCTGCTCTTTACGGCCATCGCCAACACTCTGCTGTTCGTCGGGCTCGGCCTGCTCATCGGGTTCCCGGCGCCGCTGATCCTGGCCACGGTCATGTCGACCGTGCGCAAGGGCGCAGGGGTCTACCGGTTCCTCGTCTACCTGCCGGTGGTGATCCCGCCGGTGGTGGCGATCCTGCTGTGGAAGTGGTTCTACGACCCGGGGCACGGCCTGTTCAACGAACTGCTGGGTCTGGTGGGCGTGGGCCCGTTCCCGTGGCTGGAGTCGCCCAGGACCGCGATGCTCAGCCTGGTCATCCAGTCCACCTGGGCCTGGATGGGCAGCACGGTCCTCATCTACCTCGCCGCCCTGGTCACCATCCCCGCCGAACTCTACGAGGCGGCGCAGATGGACGGCGCGTCGATCGCGCGCCGGCTGTGGCACATCACCCTGCCTCAGCTCCGCCCCACGATCGGCCTGCTGCTGCTTCTCCAGCTGGTCAGCACCACCCAGGTGTTCACCGAGCCCTTCGTGTTCACCGGCGGCGGCCCGGAGGACAGCACTCTCACGATCCTCCTGCTGATCTTCAGGTACGCCTTCCGTGACGGCGCCTACGGCCAGGCCGCCGCGCTCGCCTTCCTCCTGGCGATCTTCCTCGGCCTGATGTCCGCGATCTATCTGCGGGCCACCCGCGGCTGGAGTTCCTCATGAGCCTGATCTCCCACGTCGAGGAGCGCCGCCCGGCGGTCAGAGCGGCCGTGCGCACGATCCAATGGCTCACCCTGGCCTTGCTCCTGGTGATCGGCATCGGCCCGCTCTACATGACCGTCAAGGGCGCGGTCTCCCCGGCCACCGACCTGATCGCCAAGCCGCTCGAGCTGTGGCCCGGCGACCCCCGGCCGGAGAACTTCGGCACGGCCTGGAACGACCTGGGCATCGGCCACTACCTGCTCAACACGGTCCAGGTCGTCGGCGGCTCGTGGGCCGTCCAGCTCATCGTCGCGATCACCGCCGGCTACTCCCTGTCGGTCCTGAGACCCGCGCTCGGCAAGCTCATCTACGGCGCGATCCTGGCCACAATGTTCGTCCCCTACACCGTCTCGATGACCAGCCTCTTCCTGACCATCATCGACCTGGGCCTCGTCGACTCCTACTGGTCGATCTGGCTGCCCGCGGGAGCCAGCGCCTTCAACGTGCTGCTGGCCAAACGCTTCTTCGACGCACTGCCGCCGGAGCTCTTCGCCGCCGCCAAGGTCGACGGCGCCAACTCCTGGCAGCTCCTGACCAGGATCGTGCTGCCGATGAGCCGCCCGATCCTGGCCGTCATCAGCCTGATCGCCATCATGCACAGCTGGAAGGACTTCATCTGGCCGCTCGTGGCCATCACCGACCCGGACAAGCAGCCCATCAGCGTGGCCCTGGCCACGCTGGCCGACCAGGCGCCGCAGGACGTCCTGATCGCCAGCATGGCGATGGCACTGGCCCCGCCGGTCCTGCTGTTCCTGGTCTTCCAGAAGTACGTCGTCGCCGGGCTCGGCTTCACCGGCGTCAAAGGCTAATCACGAAAGGCAGAACCCCCCATGCCTGAAGTCTCCCGCCGCGCCCTCCTCCAGGCCGCCGCGCTGACGGGCGCGGCTACCGCGCTCACCGCCACCCCCGCCCAGGCGGACGGCCTGTCGATCTCGGCCGACGGCATCACGCTCGTCGCCGAAGCCGACGGCTCCATCGTGGTCCGCGACGCGTCGGGAGCCGATCGCCTCAGGATCGGCCACTTCATGATCAAGGACAGTGTGCTCGGGCAGCAGCGCACGTTCGGCGGCACGCCGAGCCTGACCACCGTGGACGGGCGCCCCGCTCTCCAGGTGGCCTACAAGATGTCGGCAGGCGCCTCGGCGGTGACCGTGCGCGGCACGTTCACCGTGGCGGCCCGCCGGGCGAGCCTGAGATGGGAGGTGAGCGGCAGCACCACGCTGACCCCCACCGGCTACATGTTCTCCCGCGCGCTGATCGGCACCACCGCGCCGGAGAAATACGTGCCCGCCACCGCCTGGACCAAGGACGCGCGTGGCGGCGTGCCGTACGAGGTCAACGCCGGCTCGCTCTATCAGGAGACCTGGGCGGACACCCGCGCCTACTTCCGGCTGCAGAGCTCCCGGCCGGCCTTCACCAACGCCACCTGGATCCACGCGCCCGCCGGCGGGGACGGGGCGACCCAGGTCGAGCTGGTCTTGGGCGACCTGCGGCCCGCCGCCGCGAACGCGGTGGCGACGGCCGCGCCCATCGGCGTGGACGTCTGGAGCGACCAGCCCTTCGGCCTCTACGAGCCGGGCGCCGCCATGGCCGTCAACGCCCAGGTGGTCAACGGCGGCGCCACGCCCAAGCCGGTGACGCTCACCTGGTGGGCCCGCGACTTCAACGGCGCCCTGCTCGGCGGCGGCCGCCTCGAGCGGACCGTGGCGCCCAGCGGCGCCTGGACCGAGGCGCTCACCGTGCCAGGGGTCTCGCAGGGCGTCGTGTTCGTCGAGGTCAAGGCCACCTCCGGCGGCGAGGAGGCGTTCGCGCGCACCAACCTGGCCACGCTGAAACCGCACACCTACAAGCGCGAGGGCATCTTCGGCATCTCCAACTACACCTGGCTGCTCGTCCCGGACAAGGAGCAGGTCGGCCGGCTGATGCAGAAGATCGGCGTCAAGTGGGTGCGCATCGCCTACGACGGCGCGCCGGGCATCCCGCCCGCCGAACTCGACGCCCTGGGCATCGGGCACAACATCCAGCTCGGCGGGGTGATCTATAACGGCACGGCGGAGCAGATCGCCGCCTGGGCGGACGACCGCGCCAGGATCGCCCGCGAGTCCGGCGCGGCCTACTTCGAGGTGGCCAACGAGCTGAACCAGCCCTGGATGTCGGGCCAGAAGGCCGCCGAGTACGTGCGCGACGGCCTGAAGCCGATCCACGACCGGCTCAAGGACTCCGGCATCAAGCTGATGAACTGTGGCCTCGGCGGCATGGACTACCGCTGGACCGCGAACTTCCACGCGGCAGGCGGCTGGGGCCTGATCGACGTCTTCGCCTTCCACCCGGGACGCGGCAACTTCACCGCCGACTACGCGCCGCCGCCGGAGGAGTGGGAGCAGGGCTCCAACGGCACGTACTGGAACTTCCTCGGCTCGTTGCGCAAGGCCAGGCAGACGCTGGAGGAGTACGGCGGGGACAAGGAGCTGTGGCTGACCGAGGCCTACGCCTGCACCCGGCCCAACGCCTGGTGGAACGACACGATCCGGCAGGCGGCCGAGAACACGCTCCTGCAGCTCGCCCTCTGCCTGTCGGAAGGGGTGGACGGGGTCAACTGGTACCAGCCGCACGACAGCACCATCCATCACCCGCAGGAGGCGGACCCGAACAACGTCGAATACCACCACGGGCTGCTGAACCGCGACACCAGCGCCAAACCCACCCTGCTCGCCTTCGCCACGGCCACCCGCCACCTGGAGGGCGCCACCTTCAAACGCTGGGTCTCCTTCCCCGACCCCGACCTGAAGGGCCTGCTGTTCGACACTCCGCGCGGCAAGCTGGCCGTCCTGTGGAGCCGTAAGGACGGCTACATCCTCAACGCCGACCACGGCGAGGGGCAGTGGTACCCGCATCCCGAAGCCTGGGAGGACCACTGGCCCACCAAGACCCCCGTGACGCTGAAGACCTGCGGGCCTACCGTCCGGGAGATCGACTGCATCGGCCAGGAACGCACGATCACCGCCGCCGGGCGCCGCGCCAAGATCACCCTGGACGGGGCCCCGCGCCTCTACTACGGGCTGGAGCTATGAGATCGGAATCCGTCTCCCATGACGTGACCGTGGTCGGCGGCGGTCTGGCCGGCGTCAACGCCGCCGTCGCCGCGGCCCGGCTGGGCCGTACGGTCGCCCTGATCACCAACAGGCCCGTGCTGGGCGGCAACTCCAGCAGCGAGGTGCGGGTCTGGGTGGTCGGCGCGACCGGGCACGGCAAGAACCACAACGCCCGCGAGGGCGGCATCATGGGCGAGCTCTTCCTGGAGAACCAGTACCGCAACCCGCACGGCAACCCCTATTTCTGGGACACGACCGTCCTCGACCTCGTGCGGCAGGAGCCGAACATCGCGCTCTACCTCAACACCGACGTCCGGGAGGTGTCGTGCCCGGACGGGCAGATCAGCTCCGTGACCGGCTGGATGATGGGCTCAGAACGACTGATCACCTTCGAGTCGCCGATCTTCCTGGACTGCACCGGCGACGGGCTGGTCGGCCACCTCGCCGGTGCCCGCCACCGGATAGGCCGTGAGGGGCGTGCGGAGTACGGCGAGCCGTGGGCACCCGAGACGCCCGACGACATCACGCTCGGCAGCACGCTGCTCTTCTACACCAAGGACGCCGGCGAGCCGGTGCGTTACGTCCCGCCGAGCTTCGCCAAGGACATCACCGGGACCTCGATCCCCGAGCGGCGCATCATCAGGGCGGGCGACAACGGCTGCGCCTACTGGTGGATCGAGTTCGGCGGCGAGCTGGACAGCGTGCACGACAACGACCGCATCCGCGACGAGCTGTGGTCGGTCATCTACGGCATCTGGGACTACATCAAGAACTCCGGAAGGTTCGACGCCGACACGATGACCCTGGAGTGGGTGGGGTCGCTGCCCGGCAAGCGGGAATACCGCCGCCTCCTCGGCGACTACGTGCTCACCCAGCACGACGTGCTGGCCCAGACGCCCTTCGAGGACCGGATCGCCTTCGGCGGGTGGTCGATCGACCTGCACCCGCCGCAGGGCATGTACGCGAAGGAGGACGGCGCCAAGCAGCGCTTTGCCGACGGGATCTATCACCTCCCTTACCGGTCCATCTACTCGCAGAACGTGCCCAACCTGCTCATGGCGGGGCGGAACATCTCGGCGTCGCACGTGGCGTTCGGCTCGACCAGGGTGATGGCCACCTGCGCCACGATCGGCCAGGCGGCCGGCACGGCGGCCGCGCTCTGCGTGGCCGGCGGTGTCCCGCCTCGGGAGCTCGACGTGCGCGACCTGCAGACGACCCTCTTGCGGGAGGACGGTTCGATCATCGGCCTGCCGTACGAGGATCCCTCGGACCTCTCTCGTACGGCCACCGCCTCCGCGTCGAGCACGTTGTCCCGGTTCGAGGTGGAGACCTCCGACGAGCCCTGGCCGCTGGAGGCGGACGCCGGGTTGATCCTGCCCGTCGACCCGGCCCTGGACGCGGTGGAGTTCCTGCTCGACGCGGCCGCCGGGACCGAACTGGTCGTGGATCTCTACGATCCGGTGCTGGGCCAGAACTACGTGCCGCGGGAGCTGATCGCCACGCATGCCGTCCCGGTGGCGCCGGGCAAGAACCAGTGGGTCCGCGTGGACCTGTCCTTTCAGCCGGGCCGGGCCCAGAACGCGTTCCTGCTGATCCACGCGAACCCCGACGTCGCCCTCCATGTCGCCGACCGGCCCACCCCCGGCGTGCTCTGCCTGACCCGGGTACCGCTGCGCCCCCGGGACGAGGCGCCCCAACTGCTGCGGGAGTGGTCCGACGCGGGTCTGCTGCGCCGGACGTTCTGCTTCCGGAGCGGCCCGACAGAGGCCTTCGCACCGTCCAGGGCGCTCGACGGCTTCCAGCGTCCGCACGCGGGACCTCACATGTGGGTGTCGGACACCCTCCCCGCCACCCTCGAGCTGTCCTGGCCGTCGCCGGTGACGATCGGCCGCGTCGACGTCCTGGCCGACGACGACGTGAACGAGGACCTGATCAACCTGCACCACCACCGCACGCCGTTCGAGGTCATGCCGACGCTGGTCCGCGACTACCGGCTGGAGGTGCGGCAGGACGGGGGCTGGCGGGCGGTGTCCGAGGTACGCGCCAACCGGCGCCGCCGCAACGTCCACGACGTGGAGCCGGTCACCACCGACGCGCTGAGGATCGTGGTGGACACCAGCAACGGCACGCCGTTCGCCCATGTCGTGGCGGTGCGCGTATATGAGTAGACGCATGAGACGTGTCCTGGTCACCGGGGCCGCCGGCCGTATCGGCCGGGCCGTCCTCGACCTGCTGGATCAGCGGGGGGTCGCGGCCAACGTCCTCGTGCTGGAGGACCCCGCGGACCTGAAGGCCGAGCTGGTCGTCGAGGGCACCGCGACGGACCCGCATGCCGTACGGGCAGCCCTTGAAGAAGCTGACGCGGTCATCCATCTCGCGGCGATCCCCACGCCCGAACGCCATCCGGCCGAGGAGGTCTTCGCCACCAACACGCAGGCCACCTACACCGTGCTGGAACAGGCCGGCCAGGCGGGGATCAAGCGCGTGTGCACGGCCAGCAGCACGGCGATCTCGGGTCTGCCGTTCGCCGCGCGCACCCTCCACCCGCCGTACGTACCGGTGGACGAGGAGCAGCCGTCCCGGCCGGAGGATCCTTACGCGCTGTCCAAGCAGGCCGACGAGCTGACCGCCCAGATGATGGCGCGGCGCTACGGCATGTCGGTGGTCGCCCTGCGCCTGCCGTACGTCGGCGGCTTCGACGAGCGCCTGCGCGACTTCGCGGGCAGGTGCGAGCTGGATCCCGGCCTGCACGCGGCCGGTCTGTGGGCCTACCTCGAAACGCGGGACGCGGCCCGGGCGTGCCTGCTCGCCCTCGAGCCGGACGGCTTCCATGTCATCACCGTGGCCGCCCCGGAAACCCTGGTCTCCCACCCCACCGAGGATCTGCTCCGCCGGTTCCACCCCACGACCGAGATCCGCCGCCCCCTCCCCGGCCGCACGGTCCCCCTGAACCTGGCCAAGGCCACGACCGTTCTCGGCTTCAGCGCGGAATTCCGCGTGTGACGCAGGCGGGGCTCTCCTCGTGCTTGCCTCATCACCGCTCTCTCTGTTAGATATATCTATCAGATAGAAGGGAGTGGTCGATGGCGCGACGAGATCAGACGGAAATGGCGGTCCTGGGTGCGCTGAGCATGCAGCCGATGACGGCGTACGCCCTGCGCGAGGCCATCAGGGAAGTGCTCGGCCATTTCTGGAGCGAGAGTTTCGGCCAGATCTACCCCACGCTCAACGCCCTGGAACAGGACGGGCACGTCCGGCGCCAGGAGGGCCCGCGCGCCGGATCGTCGATCTTCCAGATCACCGATTCCGGCCTGGCCCGCCTGCGTGACCTGCTGAACGAGCCCATCAAGGCGGCGCCGCCGCGCAACGGGCTCCTGCTGCGCCTGTTCTTCGGCCGGCACCTCGGCGTGCGCCGCTGCCGCGAACTGCTCCAGGATGCCAAGGCCGACGCCGAACGGCGGCTGGCCGAATACGACGCCCTGACGCGCACGGTCGCCGATGAGGACCGCGACTCCCCGCACCTGCCCTACACGCTCATGACGATCTCGGCCGGCCGGCACGGCGCCGAGGCGGCCGTCGCCTGGGCCGAGGAGGCCCTGGCGGTGCTCGGCACTCTTCCCGGGAACGGAGACCCCCAGTGACCGCCGTCATCCAGGCCCGATCGGTTACAGGCCCCTCGCGCCTGCGCGCTCGCGTCAACTTCGCGATCTTCGCCATCGTCGTCGTGGGCGGCGGCTGGCTGTTCGCCGCCTGGGACCGGGCCACCGGCCAGTTGTCCGGCACCGCCGACACGACCTCCACGAGCGGCAGCACGGCAGGACAGGGCCTGTGGTTGCTGGCCCCCGCGCTGACCGCCCTCGCCCTCCACTTCCTCAGCAAGGACGGGGCCGGGCCGCTGGGCCTGACGTTACGGTTCCCCGGGCGCGTGCGCTGGTTCGCCTTCGCTCTCGCGCTGTTCCCCATGGCGGCCGCCCTCTGCGTGGCGATCGCGACCGCGACCGGCGCCGCGACGTTCTCCCTCGCCCCCTCGCCCGGGAAGCCGGCTCTGGCCGAGGCGATCGTCGCCGCGCTCGGCTTCCTCCTGATCAAGAACGTGCTGGAGGAATTCATTTTCCGCGGGTACGCCACCCGCACCGCCATGGCCCTCGGCCTGCCCGGACTCGCACCGCACGCGCTCGTCGGCCTGTTGTGGGGACTATGGCACCTGCCGCTCTACCTGGTGTGGATGCGGCCCGCGGACTTCGACGCGACCACGAGTCTGCCCTGGCCGTGGTTCCTGCCGTGGTTCCTCGTCGGCATCGTGGCGCTGGCCGTCCTGTACGGCGAGCTGCGGCTGCGTACCGGCTCCATCTGGCCCGGCGTGGCCCTGCACACGGTGAGCAACGCGCTCTCGACGCCCCTCCTGCTCCACGGCCACCTGCGCCTCGAGGGTCACGCGGACGCCTGGTTCGGGATCGCGCCCCACGCGATCACCTCAATGGTGATCTTCGGCGGTCTCGGCCTCGTTCTCTACCGTCGTCGCATCGCCGAATGATCCTGAAAGAATCCTAAAGAAACTTTACTGAGAGTTGAAGGGCTGTGATACTCGCCGACCAAGAACCCTCCGAGAAAGAGGATCACATGACCGGACGAGTCATCATCGTCGTCTTAGGACTGCTTGCCGCGCTGGCGCCCGCGGTCCCCGCCGCCGCGGCCGACCCGCCCGTGACACTGGTCGGCCAGGCGTCCCTGCGCTGCCTCACCGTCCAGAGCGTCAGCACCGAACCCGGCGCCAAGGTGATCGTGTGGGACTGCAACCGCAAGATCAACCAGGAATGGACCTACACCGACGCTCAGGAACTGCGCGTCTACAGCGGCAGTGACGTCAAGTGCCTCGACGTCCAGGGCCGAAGCACCGCGCCCGGCGCCACCGTGCAGACCTGGAACTGCACGGGGGCCACCAACCAGAAATGGACCCTCAACGCCAACGGGACCATCACCGGCCACCAATCGGGCCTGTGCCTGGACGTCACCGGCGGCGGCGTCAGCCCCAACGGCACCGAGGTGAAGATCCAGACCTGCACGACCGGGGCGAACCAGAAGTGGGCCCGGCCCCTGGCCGATCTCCCCGCCGGCGTGTACTTCCAGGACCCGGGACCCTGACCGGCTGGAACAGCTTCCCGCAGAAGCCGCAGAAGCAGGGCGTGCTGCGCACGGTCACCAGCCCTGTGTTCAAGGGGACCACCGCCATCGAGGCCAGGCAGACCTACGTCAACGAGGGCGGCGGATACCACTCCGAGACCGTCCAGCACCGGACCCAGGCCGTGGGCCAGGACCGTTACTACGGCCAGGCCATCTACCTGCCGCCGACCTGGCAGTTCCACAACCAGAACGTCACTTTCCAGCAGTGGTCGCCCGAGGACCCCGAGGGCCCGTGGGAGCTGATGTTCGTCCAGAACGACGAGATCAGAATCGGCGGCTCCGGCGGCTTCTCCGCCACCCTCGGCAAGATCACGAATCTGCGGGGGACGTGGATCAGGATCGTCACCCGCCTCAAGTTCCACGCCACCGACGGCGCCTTCGAGGTCTGGATCAACGGCCAGAAGACGTGGAGCCGTACCGGGGTCACGGTGTTGCCCAAGACGTCGCAGACCATCCGATGGTCGTCGGGCATCTACTGCACCGGCTGGCGTGAGGGCACGCCGAGCGGGCAGAGCGTCCTGTCGGTCTACCACGATCACGCCAGGATCGCCTCCTCCTACGCGCTCGCGGAGCCGGCCAACTGGTGACGCCGCCCATGATGCGGGCGGCCGGAAAATGCCGGGCGTAGGCGGGAATCGCCGTGATAGGGGTGGGGGATGACGGAGCGAGCGAGCGCACTTGACCGGGTGCTCAGGCAGGCGGGCGGACCCGAGATCCTGGACGTCCTGTCCGAACGCCTGTCCGGCGCCGACCTGACCACGCTGCTGCTGGAGGTGATGCGCCGCCGCGCCCGGGCGCTCTCTCCGGCCGACGTGCTGCGCCGCTACGGCCAGGACCGCTTCGTCGCCCCCGCCCCGATTCCGTTCGGCAGGCTGCGGCACGCGGAGGACGCCGTGTTGTCGGCGCTGCCCGATGACGTCGAGGTGGTCACGCTCGCGCCGGTGGCGCCGCTCGGCGCCTGCTCGGCGGTCGGCCCGGTGGACCAGAACAAGGTCGTCTCCACCATCAGGAGCACCGAGGTCGCCGCCGACCCCACCAACGCGCTCGCCCTGGAGGCGGCCGTGCGTCGCCGGGCCGCCTCAGGGTCCGAGCCGGTACGGCTGGCCGCGCTGCAACGCGTCACCCGCGCCCAGCGCTTCGAAGGCGCCGCCTTCTTCGCGCACTTCACCCTGTTCGCGCTGGTGACGGCGGGTCGGGACACCGGCGACCTGGCGTTCGAGCGGCGCCACGCGGCCGAGCACCTGGCCATCCTCTCCGAGGCCGTACGCGCCTGCGGGATCCCGGATCCCGAGGCGCGGGTCACGGTCCTGGACGAACGCTTCGAGCGCGTGGCCGCGCCGCTCGGCGCGAAACCCGACCCGGACAGGGAGAGTGGCCGGGGTTACTACACCGGCCTGTGTTACAAGATCTACGGCGACGGGCTGGAGGTCGGCGACGGCGGGTTCGTCGATTGGACGGCCCGCCTGCTCGGCAACCGCAAGGAACGCCTGCTGATCAGCGCGCTCGGCGTCGACCGGCTCGCCTGAGCCCGGTGCCCGGGCCTGAGCTCAGGGGCGGGCGCGCTCGGCGGCCAGTTGCTGCTCCAGACGCACTTTCTTCGGCACGCACATCCGCCATGCCTCCAGCACCAGCTCACGCATCTCCGCGACGTCGAGCGCGGCCAGGCGCACCACCACCCAGTTGAAGCGCAGATCCGACTCCCTCGGCATGAGGAACTTGTCCGGCTCGGCCGCCACCAGCGCCTCGCGCTCCTCCTTGGGGAAGCCGAAGCCCATGAGCGTCTCGTCCCGCGAGAATGCCACGTAGACGATCTGGCCGACGCGGAACTTCACCCGGTCCCTGATGAGGTGCTCCGACGAGCGCGGAAGCGTGCGCGTGAACTGTCGTACATCGTCGACTGTGACCACGCGGCCACGTTACCGGTTGCCCTCGGCGGCCGAAATGTCGGCGAGCGCTGAGTTCGGGTCGGGCTCGAGCGCGAGGTCGCCGAGACTGACGGTGCCGACGGCTTCCGCACAGACAGCAACCATGGCGACGAAGTCCCCGTGATACGCGACTAGCGGCGGCGTACGGCGTGCGAGCGCATCAGCGCGGCGGCGACGGACACAGGCTGGTCACCCTCGATCGTCGCCGGGTGGCTGGTCATCACGTCCGCCACGGTCTTCGCCATGGAATGCCTCTTGTAGGTCGGTCGGGCCGACCCCCTGCCCGGGCGCATGGGCGACTCACGTATGGAGGCTCTTGGCCGCCAGGCGGATCTCGTCGAGCAGCACGGCCAGGTCCCGCTCGGTGGTGTCCGGGTGCAGGAAGCAGGCCCGCAACGTCTCGCGGCCGCTCAGCCGGGTGCCGGTGAGGAACGCGTTCCCGCGGGCCTGGACCGCGCCGGGGATCGCCCGGTTGAGCGCGTCCAGCCCGTCGCCGTCGTGCGGGCGGTAGCGGAAGGCCGTGATCGACGTGGTGACCGGGGCGAGCAGCTCGAAGTCGGCGGCCTGCTCGACCATGGCGGCGAGCGTGCGGGCCAGGCCCGCCGTGTGGTTCACCAGGCTCACGATGCCGGAGCGGCCGAGGTGGGACAGGGTGGCCCAGCTCTTCAGCGCGCGGAACGGCCGGGTCTGCTCGGGCCCGTACTCGGCGAACCAGCCCAGCTCGCCGGCGTTGTCGTCGACCAGGTAGGACGGCACCAGGCTGAACGCGGCCCGCGCCGCCGCCGGGTCGCGCAGCAGCGCGCACCCGCAGCCCACCGGCACGCCCAGCCACTTGTGCGGGTCCAGCGCGAGGGAGTCGGCCCGCTCCAGACCCGCATAGTGGGCGGCGGCGCCGTCGGCCAGGATGCCGAGCGCGCCGTAGGCGCCGTCCACGTGGAACCAGAGCCCGTGCTCGGCGGCCACGTCGGCGATCTCGCCGAGCGGGTCGACGGCACCGGAGTTGACGGTGCCCGCACTGCCCGCCACGCAGAACGGCCGCAGCCCCGCCTGGAGGTCCTCGGCCACCATGGCGCGCAGCGCGGACACGTCCATCCGGTACGCGGCGTCCACCGGCACCGTGCGCACGTGCCGCGCCCCCAGGCCGAGCAGCTGGGCGGCCTTGTGCAGGCAGCTGTGGCCTTCCTCGGTGACGTACATGACCATGGGTGGCCGCCCGGACAGCCCCTCCTCGCGGGCGTCCCAGCCGTCGGCGAGCGCGGCCCGCTGGCGGGCGGCGGCCAGGCAGATCACCGTGGCCATCGACGCCCCGCTGGTGAGCAATCCGCCGCCGGGCCGATGCGGGAACCCGACCAGCTCGGCCAGCCACCGCACCACCGCCCGCTCCAGGTGCGGCCCGGCATGGTCGCCGCCGGCGCAGCTGGGGTTGAGCGCGGCGGCCAGCGGCTCGATGAGCACACCTGCCGGGTTGGGCGGGGAGTTGACCCAGCCGAAGAAGCGGGGGTGGCCGTTGCCCATCGGGTGCGGCAGCACGTGCGTGCGGGTGTCCTCGAGCAGCTCGTCCAGCGGGCGCCCCGTTTCGGGCAGCTCCTGGTCGCTCAGCCAGGCACGGTCCGCGGCCGGCACCGGCCGCCAGACAGGCCGGTCTGTGACGCCCGCCAGGTGCCCGGCCACGATCGCGGCCGCTTTCGCACCGGCCGCACCCAGGTCCTCGCCGCCGGCGCCGGACGCCACACGCAAGTCCTCGCCGCCGGTGCCGTTCGCCGGGCGCAGGTCATTCATCGAGGGGTTCCTTCCGTGGTTCGTGGTGCCCGGCGCCGCCCAGCTCCATGGCCAGGTAGTAAACGCAGTCGACGGCGCCGTCGTTGGCGAAGGCGTGGCGGCAGTCGCCCGGGTAGTAGACGGCGTCGCCGGTGTCGAGCACGTACGCCCTGCCGTTGATGGTCAGCCGCAGGCTGCCGTGCTCCACCGCGAGGTATTCCCGCGACCCCGGCGCGTGCGGCTCGAACTCGCCCGCGTCCACGCCCGGCCCGATGGTCGTGCGCATGAACTCGAACTCCACGTCGCTGATCACCGGTGACAGCACCCGACGCTCCCAGCCCGACGGGTCACGCAGCACCCGCTGCTCGCCGTGGCGCAGCACCCGCATCGCGCCGTGCGCCGGCTCGTCGAGCAGCCGCGCGATCGACGTGCCGAGCGCCGTGGCCAGCCGGTCGAGCACCAGCACGGTCGGCGTCTTGGCGCCGCGCTCGACGTCCGACACCATGCTCCTGCTGATGCGGCTCAGCTCGGCCAGCCGCTCGATCGACAACCCGCGCGCCCGCCGCTCGCCGCGGATCCGCTGTCCCAGCTCGGCCATCGACAGGCCGGTGGACAGGACCCCTTCGCCGTCCATTCCTCCACTATAGCGGTGTCTTGTCCGCTACAGCGGAGGGGTGCTCCTCACGGTAGGCGGCCAGCACCTGCTTGCGGCGCTTGGCCGGCAGGCGGTCGATGTAGAGGTGGCCGTCGAGGTGGTCGGTCTCGTGCTGCAGGCAGCGCGACAGCAGCCCGGTGCCCTCCACCGTGACCGGCTGCCCGGCGGCGTCGTAGCCGTGCACGGTGGCGTGGTCGGGGCGGGGGAGCGGCGCGTACTGGCCGGGGACCGACAGGCAGCCCTCGTCCCCGGCGTCGAGGTGGCGCTCACCGACCTCCGGCAGCTCCAGTGTGGGGTTGACGACGACGCCCTTGTGGTGCTCGCCGTCGGCGTCCGGGCAGTCGTAGACGAACACGCGCAGCGGCACGCCGATCTGGTTGGCGGCCAGGCCCACGCCCTCCGCCGCGTACATGCTCGCGAACATGTCCTCCACCAGCGCCGCCAGCTCGTCGTCGAACCGGGTGACCGGCTCGCACGGGTGATGCAGCACCGGGTCGCCCACATGCACGATCGGCCGGACCTCTCCCACGACCAACGCCTTTCTCAACGTTTGGAAACCTTTCGGCAGCAAGTCTACTGTCTCATATAATAAGACATTTCCTCTTGAATAGTGAGACTCGCGCTAAGGTGATCGGCATCGGAGCCAAACGAAGGAGTTCAGGCGATGGACGCCGTTTACACGCATGGCCACCACGAGTCCGTGTTGCGCTCGCACCGCTGGCGCACGGCGGAGAACTCGGCGGCGTACCTGCTGCCGCACCTGAAGCCGCATATGACGCTCCTGGACGTGGGCAGCGGGCCCGGCACGATCACCGCCGACCTGGCGGGCCTGGTCGGGCACCTGACGGCGTCCGAGGTCACCGCCGAGGCGCTGGACCTGGCGAAGGCCGAGGCGGCCGCCAGGGGGCTGGGCAACGTGGACTTCGCCGTCGCCGACGTGCACGACCTGCCGTACGCCGACGACACCTTCTGCGTCGTGCACGCCCACCAGGTGCTGCAGCATGTGGGCGACCCGGTGCGGGCCCTGCGCGAGATGCGCCGGGTGACCGAGCCGACCGGGTATGTGGCGGCGCGCGACAGCGACTACGCCGCGTTCACCTGGTATCCGCGGGTGCCGGCGCTGGATGAGTGGCTGGAGCTGTATCAGAAGATCGCGCGGGCGAACGGCGGCGAGCCGGACGCCGGGCGGCGGTTGCTGTCGTGGGCCAGGGCCGCGGGCTTCGAGGACGTCACCGCCACCTCCTCCACCTGGTGCTTCGCCACATCGGAAGACCGTGCCTGGTGGGGCGGCATGTGGGCCGAGCGGATCCTGCGCTCTTCCATGGCCGAGCAGGCCTTGGCCACCGGTGCCGCGACGGAGGCCGATCTGCGGCGGATCTCGGACGGGTGGCTGGAGTGGGCGGCCGCCGGCGACGGCTGGCTGTCCATCCTGCACGGCGAGATCCTCTGCCGCGCGTAAGCGCCTGACTCTCAGGGCCGGGCGTGCTCGGGGCGGCGTCGCGTTCAGCGGGCGCCGGAAACCGCCGTGCTCGGCGGGCGCTACAGGCCCAGGGTGCGGGCCCGCTGCCAGTGCGGGTCGCGGTAGAGGACCATGTCGGCTCCGACCATCTCGTCGGGCGCGGACAGCATGGTGATCTCACCCGCGGCCTGCAACTGCAACAGCAGATCGCGGACCCGCGGCCCGACCGGCAACCGCCCGGCAGGCAGCCCGAGACCGGACCGCACCGTATCGGCGATCTCCGACAGCCTGAACGGTCCGTCGAAGCCGGCCACGATCCCGCGCACCACGCTCAGCGTGATCAGGTTCTCGGCCTCGGCGTACGCCAGCTGCCAGGTGACCTGTCTCTTGCGCCGCCCGCTTCCCGCGCAGGACGGGCAGCCGCGCGCCAGGCCCGGCGCCATCTGCTCCTCGGCGGAGCCGAGGCAGGCCGAGCACAGGCCGTTCTCGGCGGCGTGCAGCTCGGCGGTCATGCGTCCGCCGAGCACCACGCCGCAGTCGCAGGCGAACGCCTCACCCAGGATGCCGGCCTGCGGGGAGATCGTATGCTTTGTCACCGAGCCGACTCTACCGGGACGCGGCGTGGACACGACCCGTCACGTGCGGAGATCGGCCAGGCCACGCAGCCGGCGCAGGGCCTTGCGGGCCGCCGCCGCGACCCGTTCGTCCGGATGATGCTCGATGAAGACCTGCAGCACCCGCCCCGTCCACGGATGGTCCCCGAACGCCAGGATCGCGATCGTGCCGGTCTGCTCCTCCGAGTTCATCCCCATGGCGATGGAGTTGATCACCTCGACCGGCGCGTCCCCGAACTCCAGCAGCGCCGCCGCCATGTCCACCAGCACCCACGCGATCTCCTCGGGCACCGGCTGCCGGTCCTCGCGCCCGGTCCTGGCCGCGATCACCGCACCCAGCTTCGGCTCCTCCAGCAGCCTGGAGAGCGCCGGCCGGCCTTCCTCGCCGAAGTCCGACCACAGCAGCTCCACGCCGACGGCCCGGCTCAGCGGGCTCACCGTTCCCAGCACCGAGGCGATCTCCGCCGCCGCCGCGTCGGTGTCCCTGCCTTTGAGCCACCCCGCCAGCTCCTCGCCGCGCTCGGCCTCCGGATAGGAGCGCAGGCCGTGCAGCAGCGCCGCCGGGTCGGCGTCCGCGAGCGACCCCATGACGGGAATCTCCTGCCCGGTGGTGTCCGCGATGATCAGCCGCGCCGCCCACAGGCCGAGCCAGCTCAGCGTGTACGGCTCCGCCTGGCGCACCAGCCCGAGCCCGGACAGCGTCTCGGGAATGTCGCCCTTGGCCGGCTCCCGCGACAGGAACATCCGGATGAGCTCCAGCAGCAGGCCCTCCTCGACGGCCAGTCGCTCCCGGCAGTGGTCCGCCCAGGCGGCCAGCACCTCCGCGTCGTCGCCCTCGGGTTTCAGCTCGTCGGCCAGGGGAGCGGCGCGTACGGCAGCGGCCAGCGTGGCCTCGTCGGGCAGCCGGATCGGAGGCTGCAGGGGCAGCGTGTCGTCGTCGTTGGACCTCACGAGCCCATCCTTTCGTGATATTTCCGCTAGAGTGCCCGCTGACGCCGAAAAGTCGGAAGAAAGGAGGCGCTGAGATGTTCGGTATTGTTCCGGGCGCTCACCGTGCCCGCTTTCACTTCTCGGAGGAATCGTGCATTTCCGTACCGCGGTCGAGGGTGATCTAGACCGCCTGCTCGGCTGCGTCGTCGACGAGTCCATCAGCTGGGCCCATCCCGACCGCCTGCTGTCGTTTCTCGAAAGCGGCAACTACCGTTACGACCGTATCTGGATCGCCGAGGACGGCGACCGGATCCTGGCCCGCGCCGTCTGGTGGGGCTTCCCCGGCGGCGACAAGCCGCTCGCGATGGACTGCCTCTACGTCCACCCCTCCGTCGAGGATCGCGTGGGCCTGGCCGCCGGCCTGCTCCGCCACGCGTTCACCGAGTCCGGTGAACGGCCCGCGTACCACGTGTTCCTGTCCAACGGCTGGCGCGACGACCCGAAGGCCACGGCGGCGATCGCCTGGCGATGGGAGGCCGCGGGCCGCGCCGGGCTCACGGAGGAGCTGGAACGCCTCCGCTACGAGTGGACGGCCGACGAGCTCGTGCCCGAGCCGACGCAGCGGCTCGTCTTCCGCGGGGATGACGACGACGAGGCGTTCGTCGCGGCGTTCCGGCGGGTGGCCGTGGGCTCGCTCGACTACGACACGCGGCAGGGGTTGCTCACCATGGACCCGGAGACGCAGGCGCGCGAAGACGTCGACGCCTACAAGTCGATGCCGGGGGACCGGTCATGGTGGCGGCTGGCGTACACGAAGGACGGGGACCTGGCCGGGGTCGCCTTGCCGTCGGCCAACAACGCCGGACCGGTGGTGGGTTACCTCGGCGTCGTGCCCGAGCACCGCGGCCACGGCTACGTCGACGACCTGCTCGCCGAGATCACCCGCTCGCACGCCGAGCGGGGCGTGCAGCGGATCGTGGCCGACACGGACCTGGGGAACGTGCCGATGGCGCGGGCGTTCGAACGCGCCGGCTACCGGAATTTCTCGATCCGGCTGGTCTTGTCGGCCAAACCGGAAATCGCGGCCGACGATCGGAATCCCGTGAACACGTGATGCGCACGGGCCGTCGTACCCGTCATTGTTGATCGCATGACGTGGGACATTGCGAAACTCGACCTGGACGCGTACCTGACCAGGATCGGCTACGACGGCCCGCACGCCCCGACGGCGGCGACGTTACGCGCTGTGCACCTGGCGCACGTCCAGGCCATCCCGTTCGAGAACCTGGACGTGCTCCTCGGCCGGGGCGTCCGCCTCGACCTCGGCAGCCTTCAGGACAAGATGGTGACGGGCGGGCGCGGCGGCTACTGCCACGAGCAGAACCTGCTGTTCGCGGCCGCGCTCGAGCGCCTCGGCTTCACCCTGAAACGCCACCTGGCCCGGATCCGGCTCGGCCGCTCCCACCTGCCGCGCTCGCACGCCACGCTCACCGTGGCGGCGGACGGCCGCACGTGGCTGGCCGATGTCGGGTTCGGGGGTGACGGGCTGGTGGAGCCGATGCCGTTCGAGGACGGCGCCACGCTGGAGTCGGGGCCTTGGCGGTGGCGGCTGGGGCGCGACGGCGACTTCTGGGTGCTGCATTCGGGGCCTGCTTCGGAGGAGACGGAGCTGTACGCCTTCCGCCCCGACGAGCCGCACTATCCGAGCGACTTCGAGGTGGCCAACTTCTACGTCTCGGAGTATCCGCAGTCGCCGTTCCGGCACCATGTGCTCGTCCAGCGCACCACGGCGAACACGCGGATCAGGCTGGAGGATCTGCGGGTGTCGACCGCGAAGGAGCTGGGGACGACCCTGCGCGACCGCTTCGGCATCGAAATCGCGGAGCCGGACGCCCATGCCGTCCTCCTCAAGCTCGCGACCTGACCGCCTACACCCATGGGCACGGGAACCACGGCCTTGCAACCGGCCTCCGGAGCCGGGTGCGCAGGCTCTCACGGAGTCCTGTTCTTGCATGCGGATGTCCGCGAACGGCGCCAAGCCTCAGCGATGCCTTGAAGGAAGCTCCGCCCATCCGGCGCCATGAAACAGCTGGTCAGAGCGATTCTGCAGGACCGGTGACAGCCAGGAAAGGTGGATGAAGCCGTCAGCTCGTGGCTTCAGGCCATGGCTGGGCGAACTGGAGGAAGCGCAGGGCCGTGACTCACCGGATTGGCGCTAGCCGGCGGTTCGGTGTGGCGCGAGCACGGCCTCGACCTGCTTGCGCATCCAGTCGGCGAGGGTGCCCTCGCGGTGGATCGCCCAGCCGATCATCGCGCCGTGGTAGGCGGTCTCGACGAGCGTCGCGAGCCTCGCCGCGTCGGTGCCGGCGCGCAGCTCGCCCGCGTCGAGCGCGGCGTTCAGGTCACCCTCGATGCGGGCGCGGACCGCTCGTGCGCCGCGGAGCGTCTCGGCGTGGAAGTCGGGATCGGCAAGGTCGAGCTGGAGCATCGCGACCGAATTGGCCATCAGCTCCGGCGTGGCGACGTTTTCGACCGCGAGGGTGAGGCCCTCGATGATGCGGGTGAGCGGCGAGGCGGCTGTCGAGCGGTCCAGGGCGTCGACCCAGAGGTCGACGCCCCGCTTGTCGGCGGCGAGCAGCAAACCACGCTTGGTCCCGAAGCGCTGCACCAGCGTCGCGGCCGACAACCCCACCTCCGCGGCGACCGCGGCGAAGGTCAGCCGGGCCGGGCCGATGCGGTGGGCGAGGCCGAGAACGGCATCGAGGATCGCCTCGTCACTGACGGTACGTGGGCGCGGCATCACATGGGGGCGGGCATGCCGCTGGTCAGGAGCAATTGACGGGATTCGAGGTCGACGGCGCCCCAGTCCGGCCGGGTGCCGTCGGTGTCGCGCAGGTCGTATTCGCGCATGAGCTCCCATGAGCCCAGGCACAGGCCGGCGAAGCGCTCCCGGTCGGGGTCGGCCGCCAGCGCGGCGATCCCGCGGGCGAGCAGGTGTGGCGTCTCGGAGTGCTCGAAGTAGGGGACGTCCTTGGCTCGTTCGCGCCAGGTGTCCTCGGTGGTGCTGAAGTGGTCGAGCATCGACTCCGACCGCAGGTAGCCGGGCGTGACGGTCAGGGCCGTCACGCCGTACGGCGTGAGCTCGTGCGCCAGGCCGAGGCCCATCCGGACCACCGCCGTCTTGACCAGGTCGTAGGACATGTTTGCGCGGTAGGGCACCTCGCCCTTGCCGTCGCCCACCTCGACCACCAGGCCACCGGTCCCTTTCAGCATGAGCGGGATCGCGAAACGGCTCGTGATCAGATGCGTCTCGATGCCGTTACGCAGGACCCCGAGCGTCGCGTCGAGTGGATGCTCCCACAGCGGCTTGTCGAACTGCAGGAACGGGTCTCCGCCCCAGATGTCGTTGACCAGGATGTCCAGTCGCCCATGGTCGTCGCGGATGCGATCCACGAGTTTCATGACGTCGTCCGCGTCGCTGTGATCACAGCGGACGGCCACGCCCTCGCCACCGGCGGCTGTGACGAGTTCGGCGGTGTCCTCGATCGTCTCGGGCCGATCCAGCGGAGAGCGCCCGGACCTCGTCGAGCGGCCGGTGCCGTACACCGTGGCGCCGAGCGCACCGAGCTCGATGGCGGTGGCGCGCCCACAGCCACGGGTGGCGCCGGCGACGAGAGCGACCTTGCCTGCGAGGGGTTGTTCGTTGAGCATGCCACTACCATAAACGAATGTACGTTTATAAACAACCACGCTCACGCCCGGGACCTTGGCCGATCTTCCACCTAGGCGCCCGCAGGTACTCCTCCGGGCGTAGATCATGGTTGGCCGCGGGGCCGATGCCGTGGCCTGTGCCGCAAGCCAGGCTCGACCGCGCTCGTCATCAACAGTGACCGTACGAACGACTCGACCATGTCTCGCGGTACCCCGCAGGATGTAGCCGACGCTGCCCCCATTGTGGGATGCCGTCGCCGCGGTAAGTCCCGAGCATGTGATTGCACGAAATGAACTTCATGTAGCGACCTTTAAGGGGCAGACCATGACTGACGTGACCTCTCATGCCCAGGCCTCGGCTCCCGCACGGGGGCGCAGGGCTCTGTACGGACTGGCCTTCGCCGTGCTGTTCCTGGGCGGGCTGATTCTCTCCAGCGTGCTGGGCACCGGCACCTTCCCCTCACCGTTCGAGCCGGACACCGTCACCGAGGCGTATTTCGCCGCCAACCAGACCGCGACCCTGGTGGCGGGAATCATGTACGTCATTGCCGCCCTGCCCCTGATCACCTTCGTTTCGGCCATTGCCAGGGGGAGGTTCGCCGGCCTGGCCCGGACCGGTGGGTTCGTGGCTGCCGCCGCCATCGCGGCCTCAGGTCTGGTCAACATCACCATCGTGGCCGCCAACGCGACCGGCGATGCGCTGCATACCCTCCACTACCTGGCTTTCCTGACGGGCGGCCTGATTCACGTCCCGGCCCTGGGGCTCCTCCTCGGAGCCGGCACAGCCGCGCTCACCCCGTCCGCACCGCTATGGACCACCATCCTCGGGTACGCCGCCGCCGCTTCGGCATTGCTGTCCATCAGCGGCTTCGTGACCGAGGCGACCATGATGCTTCTCCCGCTGGGTCGCTTCACCGGCATCCTCTGGATCGTGATCACTGCGACAAGGCTGGCTCGCGGCAAGTGATCGCCGGCAGGATGATCAGACGTCGAGGAGCTCGACGGTCACGCTCGCCAAGTCACCCACGTCGAGCCCTTCGGCCTCGCGCACGGTTCGCTTGATCGGCAGCGCGTAGCAACCGCGCCCCTTGTCCGGGAAGATGGAGGTCTTCCAGCTGCTCCCGCCGATCGTGACCCGCACCCGCAGCGAACCGAACCCACGCCGCGACCCGCCGGTCATGTCCTGAATCGCCTCGGACTCCTCGACGGGCAGGGTATGAACTGCTTCTCAGATTCGCTATGAAAACCTACAGTTCTGTTATGATCTCTCAATGGCTCTCCTGAGGCTAACGGCAGCGGCCAAGTGTCTGGGCGTGCACCCGGCCACGCTGCGCCTGTGGGCCGATCAGGGCCAGATTCCGTTCGTGTGGGTCGGCAGGTCTCAGCCCGAGCGCCGCTTCAAAGAAGCCGACCTTGATGCCTTCGCCGGTGTCGCCGCCGCTGCGGCCCGGGAACGGGCCGAAGTCGCCTACGTACGCGTATCTGCCACCGCCGGGCAAGAGACCTCTTTGGCCGCTCAGGAAGACGAACTGCGTCGCACCAGCCGGACCGGCATCGTGAAGGTCTACAAAGACAAGGCCTCCGGGCTGCGGGAGAACCGCCCCGGCCTGAACAAGCTGCTGGCCGATGCTGCGGCGGGGAAGTTCACCGTGGTCCGCGTGACCCATCAGGACCGACTGGCACGGTTCGGGGTGGCTTGGATCACGGCGCTGCTGGCCCGTGACGGGGTGAGCGTGGAGGTGCTGCACGACAAAGGCAGTGCCGGCGGCATGGAGGAACTGCTGGCCGACTTCATGGCGCTGGTCGCGACGTTCGCCGGCCGGATGTACGGCATCCGCTCCCGTCAAGCCCGCAAACAGCTGCTGGCACAGGCCGACACCCGCATCGATGCCGCCTCCAAAGCAGAGGCGGTCCATGAGTAGGCTCACCGCGACCGCGACCTGCACCGCCCACGGCGCGATCGCGGAGCACAGCGGCGAGGTTGTCCCGCAGCCGCTGTTGGCCGAGCGGGTGGCCTGGCTGGCCGGGCTGGCCCGGGATCTGACCGCCGGGATCGTGGCCGCCCGGTGGAGTACGGCGGATCTGGATGCGCTGGCCCGCGGGGTGGGGCTGGATGGGCGGGCGTTGCCGGCCAAGGGCTGGATGGCCCTGCGGCGGCTGGGCTGGGGCGTGAGGCCGGAGCCGGGCGTGCACGTGTGTGATCGGGTGCTGCGATGCGCCCAAGAGCAGGCCGCCCGCCTGCTGCGGCTGGCGCTGCACCGCCGCGCGCTGGTGCATGCGATCGTGGCCACCTGGCCGCAAGAGCCGGGTAAGCGCACCGACGCCGAATGGCACGCGCTGCGCGCTGTGCTGCCGGGCGGGGTGAGCGTGGCGGACATCCGTAACCGCACCCGGCAGATCCGCGCCCACCTCGACCAGCATCACGTGCTGCCGGGCGATCTGACCGACCTGGAGCAGCCCCCGAACGTTGCGGCGCAGATCGTGCTGGCCGCCGCCGACCGGCAACTGGCCACTCTGGAGCGCACCGGCCCCCACGGCGCCCGCCTGCGGGTGAAACTGCCCCTGACCGCCCGTCCCGCCTCCGGCCGGGACTGGGCCTGGCACCTGCTGCCCATCGCGTTGCCGCCGACCGTCCCCGTGGAGGCGAAACTGTGCGCCCCCACCCTGCGCGTGCACAACGGCCGGGTACGCGTCGATCTGCCGTTCCAGACTCCGATCGCGTTCGCGCCCGCCACCGGGCATGTGATCGGGTGCGGCTTCGACTGGGGATTGAACACCCTGCTGACCGGCACGATCGGACATCTGACGGCCGGGGGCCGGGTCGTCTGCGACGGGCGGCCGCTGGCCTACGACGCCAGCGGTGTGTCGGCCAAGCTGCACCGGTTGCGGGCCGAGCGCGAGCACCTGGCCGCCAAACGCAGGCACCTGGAGCGGCTGCTGGCCGGCCTCACGCCCGCCGATGCTCGTTTCGCCGAACTGAGCACGGCCCATGAGGTCCTCGGGGTGGAGCACGAGCGGGTGTGCGCGCGCATCCGCAACCTGAACAAGGCGCTGGCCTGGTCAGCGGCCCGCTGGGCGGTCGACCAGGCCGTCGCCGCCGGGGCGACGGTGATCTATCTGGAAGATCTGGCCACCCTGGAAGCGCGCGGGCGGCGGGGCCGGGCGAACGCGCGCCTGTCGGGGCAGGTGCGCGGGCAGGTTGCCGAGGCGATCCGGCATCTGGCGGCCAAGCACGGCCTCGCCGTGGTCACCGTCCCGGCCCGTGGCACCTCCACCTACTGCCCCCGCTGCGGGACCGGCACGTCGGTGCTCACCCACTGTCCGGCCCCCGACCGGGTCGCCGAGCGGGGCTGGGCCTGGGCGTGGTGCTCGGCCTGCGGCCTGTCGGGTGACCGGGACCAGGCGGCGGCCGAACGCATCCTCGCGCGCGGCCTGCTCGGCCAGCAGGCCACCCGCACCGACCGGACCACCGGAGTTCGCAGCATCGCGCAGGTGGTGGAGGGGAACGTGGCCCGCGCCCGCCGACCCCGCAAACCCACCCAGGCCGCCCGCCGCGCCCGCCGCACCCGAACCGACCTGCACCCCCGACCACAGGCGCGGGACCGCTCCAAGAGCCGGCCCACCCCGAAACGACCCACCCGCACCTCGAAGAACACCTCGAAGAACACCGCAAAGACCTCCAGCCGTGCGCCCGACCGGCGCACGGTGCCCGCCCCATTCCCGGCCGGGAGTGGACAGCGTCCGGCGGGCCATGCACCCGAGCGGGGACGGCATACGCCGTACCGGACAGGGCATGTCAGGAATTCTCACCACCGGACCGGCTTCCACCAGGCCAAAGCCACCCCCGTGCTCGAGTTAGCCGAGCGCGGGAGCGGCCCAAACCAGGCTACGCCCGTCCGAGTTGCCTGATTTCTTCAGGGAACTACAGGGAATTCAAGACGCTGACGAAGGTCCAGCTATCAGCCCGCCGAGCATCCCAGATCCACAGCTCGGCATCGAAGACGACCATCACGGGCACAGCATGGCACACGGGTCCGACATACCTTCGGCATACCGCCGCTCCGTAAGTTGTGATCAAGACTTACGAGAGGGACACCATGAAGATCCTGCGTAACGCGGCTGTCGTCGCCGCCATTGGCCTGGCCACGTCGATCACGGCGGCGCCCGCCATGGCATCCGCCGATCAGTACCTCGTCGCACGCTGCGCGAAGGGCAACTTCGGCATCGAGATCAGGGCCCGCTACCTGACGTCCGGGACAAAGCACGTGTTCAACCAGCTGTCCTGGCGGATCTCCGGCAATGTCGGTAGCAAGAACACCGTCCGCTTCTTCTTCATGCAGGACGCCCAGCCGGACTTCGTGTTCAAAGCTTTCAACTACGAGGGCGGCAAGACGGGCTCGCGGAACATCTGGGTGACCAGGCCGAAGGCGCACCAGGTCTTCGTGAGGTTCGGTGTCCGGTTTGACACGAGCGCCTCCTCCGACCCGGGCTGCACATACCAGACCCGCGGCATCTAGAGTGATGGACCGGTCACCTCCGAGAGTGTGACCGGCCCGGGAATCGACCCACGTAGTAGGCGCGGACGGCGTGGCTCTCTGCGGGATGTGGTCTCAGCGCGGTTGATAGTTGAGCGTCCCGAAGGGCCAATGCGTGGACAGCCAGGCTGCCACGGCTTCATACAAGGGCGCGTCCAGTTCGGCACGGTCGGCCCGGACCCAGGAGGATACGTCAGCGTCGTGGTCGTCGCTGGGAGAGGGATAGATGTAGACGCATCCGATCACCTCGTCGCCGGCCGCATCGAGGACGGTGTAGGTGAATCCGCGGCGCTGAGCGAAGTCGTTCGCGTGGCGCTGCAGGTCGGCGAGGTTCGCCTCCAAAGTCATGCCGTCCACGGGGGGCCATGCTCCATCCGGGAAACCCGGGGTCGCGCGGATGTGCTCGATGCTGCAGGTCCAGGCAGCGTGGTCGGCAGCGTTGTGCTGGGGTCCCAGGGGTTCGAGACGGAACTGTGGGGTGGCCAGGTAGGAGGGAACAGCGAAGTCGTCGGGGACGAACGCATGGTCGTTCATGAGGCTGAGGCTATGAGGGTGACCTCGCGGGTTGCATCTGGATTGATCCGCCCCTCATGCCGCTCACCAACCGGCCCATCTATCGCCTCCAACAGCAACCCGGTGAACGTCACCGGTCAGAGCACTGGCTCTTGCCCGGCTATCCATAACGCCAGATCAGTGGCCAGACCAGCACGACTCCCTGCATGATCAGATCCACTCCGGCCGCATCTGGATCGCCGAGTGGACGAGAAGCAAGCCCTGGCCCTCGCCGGGCAATATGACCTGCCGTAATGGTCGATCGAACGGTGCTCTCCCCGAGCAACCATATTGTCCCGGTGAGCCGGTACCAAGGAACGAGATGTCGAATCGTCGATCATTCCCGACGCCCTAGCCAGCTTGTGGCAGTGCCGTTTGGCCAAATCGCTGGATTTGGCCGTCCAATACCCTCGCCCGCCAATCCTTGGGGCAGTTGGGCCGTGGCTCCTGGAACTCCTGCAGCTCTCACCAGCGAACCGACAAGCATGCAGAAACTTTAACTACGCCAGAGCCCTGCCCGCCGACACCTCAAGCGAAGCCGCCCAGGACCGTAAATCGAGGCTAGCCTAGGAAATCAACTTTCATATTGGGCTTCCCCGGTGCTGAAGGGCTTGTTAAGATCACCCCGACATCACGTGATCTGGACATTGTCGTTCCCTCGCCTTCGTGTCGAAACCCGAGGAGGTCCCTCGAGCATGAGGAAAATGCAACGGCTGTTCCTGGCGCCGTTAGTCATCACCGCGTTATGGCTCACGATGCAGCAAGGCGCATCAGCTGCGTTACGTGCCTGGAGTCCCACAGCCGACTACTCTGGCGATGCGGAATACTGGGATACGATCCCTTACACTACAACTCCCGGCCACTATTATACGCTCAACGACTACGATGCCGACGGATATGGTATCCGTATGCGCTACCAGACGACTGTCACCGGGTCTATTTATATCGATTACACCGGTGGTGTAGGCAGTCAATCCTATAATGCCAGCAGCCTTACCACAGCGATTCAAACATGCAATCGCGACAAGCTCTCCAACGGCAGCATATCAGTCTTCAACTGCGGCACCTGGAGCTATGCGTAAACTCTAACAATTCAGGAGAGCTATAATGTCCCGAACCAATGAAATACTCAGTGATGCGCCTACCAAGCCTAAGCGTAGCCGTGGAAAAGGAATCGCCGCCGCGACGATCGCAGTAACGACGATCGTCGTCTCCAGTGCTTTCGTGAGCTCACGCTTCTTATCGGGATCGCCGTCCGAGCCCACTGTCGGTGCTCAGGTAGTCTCCGCCAACGCCATCGCGCCCACGAAAAGCATTGAGGATGTGTGGCCGCAGGCAGCGCACGAGATGCCTACTGTACTGCCCAACGGCGGTGTGGTTCGCCCACAGGCCTTTCTTGACGACAACACTGTGCTCATTACGGCAGAATCGAAATTCGAGCGTGCGGACGGTATCCTGGCGTACGATCTCAACAACGGTAAGACCCGAAAGATCAGTGACATTCCGACTCCAGAGGGGGCCTCGATCTTCGCCAGCGGATTCGCCGTCGGCTATGGACGCATCGGCTGGTGGACCGCCCGGAAGAAGGACGGAAAGGAGATCGCCGACATCTGGTCGGCACCCGTATCGGGCGGAAAGCCTACGATCGTCACATCATTCTCCTTGCCGCCCCGATCCCCTGAAGGGCTCATCACCGCGTTAACCGTCCTGCGCGACGGCTTCGCCTGGTCCACGGGCAACCTGGGCGTCTTCAAGGTGCCCTTCTCCGGGGGCGACCCGCAGGCGGTAGCCGGCACCCAAGGTCAGCATATTTTCCAGTGGCCATGGGTGGGGTCGCCTAATCCTCGTAACCGCCGAAACATCCCATACCAGAGCATGCTCAACGCCGAGAGTGGTGAGCGCCGTGCTTCGGGGGCCATGGACAACGCACAGCTCGTGGCGTGTGGCATCACCCGTTGCGTCGGTAAGCAGGGAGACGCTGCACCGGCGAAAGTCCACGGCCGCGATGGCCGGGAAATCGGCGAGATACCCCTTCCCTTCGTAGCACCGCAGCCTATTCGACTCGACCGGTTCCTCACGGGTGACGGTCCAGGGTGGAGTTGGAGTGCTCTCTACGACCTGCAGACCGGCACTGCGGTTGACCTGAGGACCGATAGGTCCGGGAGAAGGTATCTGCCGACTTCGGACCTTCGTCTACTTGTCATGCCTCGGGACGATAAGTTCCTGATCGTCAATCTTGCGGCAATCGCCTGAGACTGCCTGGGGCCAAGCGAGAATGTGCTCTCATTCAGCGGGGCTCCAAGGCGCGGCGAAGGATCGTGGTGTCCGGGGTGCGCGCACCGATGAGTTCCAGCTCGGTCGACAGTCATAGCCTGAAACGGTCAGTTCGAACCTGGCAAAGGAGCAGCACATGGTAATCGTCGCGGGGCATCTCGTCGTCGACCCGCAACAGCGCGAGCGCTATCTCGCGGACTGCGTGGGCATCATTGAGATGGCTCGCCGCGCACCCGGCTGCCTCGACTTCGCCATCAGCGCGGACCTGGTGGATGTCGGCCGTATCAACGTCTTCGAGCGCTGGGAGTCGCAGACGGCCGTCGAGGCGTTCCGCAGCAGCGGCCCCAGCGACACGCAACGCGCTGCGATGCTCGGCGCCTCGGTTGCCGAGTACGACGTCGCGGACGCGCGCTCGCTGACCTGAACCGAGTGCGGGCGCCAACTCGCCGGCGACATCACGACGGCTGGGGTAAGGCTGCAGGGCTGAAGCGTTCCCGGTTGGTGGGACACAGAAGGGCCTGAGACGGCCGGATGGTCGGGGGCACCCCGGGCTGCAGATGACAAACGCGACCCCTAATGATCGTTGGGTGTCTACGCCAGTCGATCAAGAACAGGGGCCGCGTTCGCGTGCCATCATCCCCGATCGACGTGCTCGCCCGCCACCTGGAGCACGTCACCGTCGCCGACCCGCTGACCGATCCGCTCGATCTGCCGGCCCTGGCCGAAGTCCTGGACGCCCTTCCCGACCCGCCCGAACCAGGAGACGGCACCCTATCGGGGCTCTTCGAAGTTAGTCGGGGTTGAGCCATCCATGGCTTCTCCGAGTCAACTGCGCACTGGTCTTCCGACCTCGACGGGGTTCGAAGCCCCATGCAGCCGATCCAGTCGGCTCAAGTCCGCGGGATGAGCAGTTCACGAAGCGGATCGCCACCGTCGATGAAAAGCCGGGCCTCTGCCGTGGTCGCCGCGGCGATGCGCTGAAGCACCCGTTGACCAAGCTCGGGATGTCGCCCGTCGAGGGCTCCAACCCGAACGGCGAATACGATGTCGTACGGCTCTTCGTGAGCCTGCAGGACGAAGTCTTCGCCCGCGACTTGGCGGACGCTCATGCGGCCGGACGTGATTTCGTCTATCGCGGCGGCTTCTGCCTGGGCGATGGCGGCGGCGGATCTGTCGATGGCCAGGATGTGGCCGGTGGTGAGTCGGGCTGCGACCGCTCGTGCGGCGGCCCCGGGCCCGCACCCGATTTCGAGGACACGCGAGTGCGGCTGAAGGGGAAGCGCGTTCACGACCGCGGCGAGGCGGGGTGACAGACGTGTCGGCATGAGCGGAAGACTAAATGACGGTCAGCCTGTGCGGGCTCTTCGAATTCAGGCGCGGCTGAGGTGTCCGCGTCCGCGTCGGGTGGTGGCGCAGCGGGTGCGCAGACGCTGATTTTCGGGGTTGCGGAAGCCGTAGGCGTCGCGGGCGGTGGTCTTGATGACGCGGTTGGTGCCTTCGGAGCCGGCGTTGGTGATGCCGGTGCGGATGAAGGCGAGGATTTCCGGCCACCAGGTCTCGATCGTGGTGGCCAGGCGTTCGAGTTCGGGGAGGCCGGAGGCGGCGCAGCGATCGTAGAAGCGAAATAGCCGGTTGGCGATGACGGTCCGGTCGGGGTGGGTGCGGGCCAGGGCGAGCAGATCCAGCAGGTCTTCCTTGGCATTCCAGGCGGCCAGGATCGGCCGGCCCAGCCGTGCGGGCAGGGCGTACAGGTCATCGACCATCGGATCGAGCTGACAGCCGTGCATCCGGGCCGCGGAGCGGGTGAGCCGGTTGCGCAGTTCCCACTCACGGTTGCCCTTGCGGCCGCGCCGGCCGCGGATCTGCACGGTGAGGCGGCGGCGGACCTCGGTGAGCGCCTGGTTGGCCAGCTGCACGACGTGGAAGTGGTCGACCACCAGCGTGGCGTGCGGTAACGCGGCGCGTACGGCGGATTTGAAGATGGTGCACATGTCGATCGCGACGAAGGCCACCTGCTCACGCCAGGCCGCCTCACGCTGGCCGAGCCAGCCGGTGACGGCGGCGATGGTACGGCCTTCGACCTGGCCGAGCAGTCCCTGCTGGCCGGACAGGTCCACGAAGCCGGTATGCCAGCGATCCACCGCCGTCGTCCACGCGCCGGTGGCCTCCTCCAGCACCCAGCGAGGACGGCCTCGGCGGACCTCATCGATGCCCAGCACGCTGACCGGGTCGGGTTGGGCTGGCAGTACCCGATGGGCGTGCTCGGTGAACGCCGCGGACACGATCGGCCAGGACACCCCGTAATCCCGCGCCGACTGGATCACCGTTCGCCCGCCATCACCAACGGCGGCACCGGCGGCCTGGCGTAATCGCAGCGTCAGCCGCGACCGCGCGGGAATCTGCGGCACCTGCTCGGTGAACGTCTGACGCGGACAAGACGCCTAATCACAGCACCAGCGACGCTTACGCCAGCGCAACGCACACCGCCGCCCGCCGACTGGCAGATCCCGCGGCCGGGTGATCATCCATTCCTTCATCCGGACCGCGGCAACCCCGCACTGTGGGCAGCATCTGGCCCGCTCATCCGCAGTGGCCAAGTGCACCACCGGCCCATCCTGCGCCCCCTGGCCTGCGGCGACGACCTTCGTGACGGCCACGCCGTCCAGGCCGAGCAGCAGCGTCGTATCGTTGACCATGCTCGTGGCTTCTCTGCTGTGATCTTCTTGCCTCGACAACAAGAAGGATCACCGAGCCACGAGCCCTCTCAAGCTCCAGGGCCCGACGGAACCTCAAACCCCGATCAAGTTCGAAGAGTCCCTATCGGCCGATTCCTTCGTCAGGTGCTAGACCTCGAAGTCGCTGAGCTCGGGTAGCGGACCAAGCCGAAGGTAATCGGCAATGCGGGACAGGCCGGTGCGCTGGAAGAGGCGTTGAGACGGCGAGTGCTGTCCTGGCTGCGGCCAACAAGCTTGGCAGCGCTCAAGCTGGCCGCGCTCGCCAGTTCCTGAGCCGTCCTGTCGAGAGGTCAGTGCGTACGGCGTCTCCTTGCTTCCGGCCCTCGAACGCCACAATGACCGGAGGGGCATTATGCACGTTCGATGTGGCCCCGGCGGCCATTACAAGTGCGGCAGCCGAAAACGTGGGACCCGATTTCGGTATGCGCGGGGAAGCGGTCGGGCAGATGCTCCCATACGCCAGCCGCGTCGCTGTCGCGCATGGCCATCAGGAAGGCGCCCCCCGGATCCTCCGGTGCATAGGCGGAGAAATCCTCCTTGCCCCACTCACCGAGGTACGTCATGGCCTGGCCACAGCAGAACAGCCACACTTCTCCTTGCCAGGTTGAGTACGTCGGCGTGCGCACGAGTTCGAGAAGGGTCTCCGAAGAGATGAGGACTCCCACCCAGTCGTCGCCGTCGGGCATGTCCAGCTCGAACCCAGAGGCGTGGTGAAGATCGGGGACGCCATGGGTGCGACCGCGCATCGCATCCTCCCAGCGCACCATTCCGTACTCGGTGTCCTTGGTCAGGGCCGCCTTGCCCTGGCGCAGGCAGGAGACGCAGACCGCCGGGTCATTCAGCCTGGCCACCGGCATCGCGGCTCGGCAATGCGGACAGTCCACGGTCGCCGTCTCATGCTCGTCGGCCGGCACCGCGAACGACCGAGCGCAGTGCGTGCATTCGTGGATGACATCGGCGCCGATACCGAGATCGAACGTGGGATCGGCCTCCAGGGAGCACAACGAGCAGCGACCTGGTCCGGCGTACTCGCTGGATTCCTTCAGGGGCGCGGCGAACAGGAGGAAGGGGGATGGCTGTATGGGCGAGCCAGACATGGACGCAAATATAGGGCCGGAGTGAAACGGATCCGGAGTGCCACGGACAGGACTTGCGACGCCGCCATCCATCGACGCGGCGTCCTGCCCGCCCGCCAGCGTCACGGCGCCGCCAGCCGGGCCCGTACCACGAGACGGTGCAGCGCCTCCTCGGCCGTCGCGCGTTCCGTCAGCGCCGAGGAGTCCCGCGCGTCCTCCAGCGCCGTGGTCATTCGCTCCACGTCCGCCTCCACGCCGATGACGGAAGGCGCGCGTCCGTGCTCGGCGTCCCGCTTCAACGCCACCAGTTCGGGCAGGTACGCGGGCCCGTATGCGTACAGTCGCGTCAGGTCGGCCTCCAGCTCCCCGGTACGCATGAGGTGTGTCCCCGTGGCCAGCACGCGGAAGGTGTAGAGCAGCGGCTTCAGCTCCAGGTCTTCATGAACAGCCCGCGACCAGTCCTTCGGCCTGGGTGCCTTCGGCCTGGGCGCCTCCCGCCAGGTCGCCTCCAGCCAGGCTGCCTCTGGTCAGGGGGTCGTGCAGGCCGATCTGTTCGCGGTCCTACCGGAGGAAGGCCACACGTTCACCAAGATTCAGCGCCGCTGGCCCGACGAACTGGCCGCCTGGCCCGCCGGCCCCTCTGCTGTCCGCCCGAAGGGCTGGCTCGTCACCTGCGATCCCCCTTTTGTGTGACATCCGGACGCCTGGGGGCGGCACGTACGGTTCGGCTATGGCACACCCTTCCTGGGCTCCGAGCCGGCACATGGCCCCGCGTACCCCCTATGAGGAGGTTGTCGCGGGTATCTGGCGCGACATTCTCGGCCGTTCGCACCTGAGCGTGTTCGACGACTTTTTCGAGCTGGGCGGGCACTCGCTGCTGGCGCCCAAGGTGGTGGCGCGGATCAGAAAGAACCTGGGGGTGCGGGTCTCGGTGAAGGAGTTCTTCGCCGCCCCCACCGTGGCCGCGCTGGCGGCAGCGGTGGCCGCGCGCTCGTCGTCGGGGGGTTCCGCCGTCGAGCCGCGTACGGCTGAGGCCGAGCCGGTGTTGTCGTTCGACCAGGAGCGGTTGTGGCTGGAGAACCAGCTCCGGCCGGGTACCGCCTACAACGTGCACGGGCGGCGACGGCTGATAGGGCCGCTCGACGTGGCGGCGATGGAGGCGAGCATCCGCGCGATCCTGGTCCGGCACGAGACGTTGCGTACCCGCTTCCCGACGGTGGACGGGCGGCCGGTCCAGGTGGTGGACGATCTCGGTGCCGACTGGAGGCTGGAGGTCGTCGAGGGCGCCGATCTCGATGAGGCGTGCCATCTGGCGGACGAGCAGGCGACCACTCCGTTCGATCTGGGGCGGGGGCCGTTGTTCCGGTGCCTGCTGGTCAAGCTGAGCGACACCGAGCACGTGCTGGCTGTCACGATGCACCACATCGTCTCCGACGCCTGGTCGGTCGGGCTGTTCGTGCGTGAGTTGTCGGCGTTGTACGAGGCTGGTGGCGACGTGGAGCTGGCCGAGCTGCCGATCCAGTACCGAGACTACGCGGTGTGGCAGCGGGCGGCGCTGGCGGGCGAGGCGCTCCAGCGGGAGGTGAGGTATTGGCGCGAGCATCTGGCCGACGCGCCGCCGCCGCTGGCGTTGCCGCTGACGCGGCGGTTCTCGCCGGCCAGAGGAGCACGGGGTGAGCGGCTGCGGTTCGATCTGTCGCCCCAGGAGACCGGCGAGCTGCACGAGTTGTGCCGCAAACACGGTGTGACGCCGTTCATGGTGCTGCTGGCGAGCCTGGCCACCACGCTGGGCCGCTGGTCCGGGCAGCGGGACGTGGTGATCGGCGTGCCGGTCGCCGGGCGTACGGATGAGGGCACTGATCAGTTGATCGGGTTCTTCGTCAACACGCTGCCGTTCCGGGTGGACCTGTCGGGCGAGCCGACGTTCGCCGACCTGCTGAGCCGGGTGCGCCAGGTCGCGCTGGACGGGTATGCGCACTCCGACGCGCCGTTCGACGTGCTGGTGAAGGAGCTGCGGGTGCCACGGGACCCGGGCCGGACGCCGCTGTTCCAGGTGCTGCTCAATGTCGTCGGCAGTCCGGTGGCGGAGGAGATCACCGGCGTCGTGGTCGAGCCGATGGAGATGCCCGCGCTGGACAGCAAGTTCGATCTCATGATCAGTGCGCAGGAGGTCGGGGAAGCGCTTCAGATCCACCTGGAGTTCAACGCCGAGCGGTACCGGTCGGCGATGATGCGGGTGTTGCTGGAGCATCTGCGGGTGTTCTTGCGCGCCGCGGTGGAGGATCCCGGCCGGGGTTTGCTGGACTACCCGCCGGACGCGGCCGAGAAGACGGCCGCCGGTGACTGGACTGCCGTGGCGCCGCATCTGGCGGTGGACTGGTTCGCGCAGGGGCGGGATCGGGTCGCGGTGATCGACCGCGACGGAGAGCGGAGCTACCGGTGGCTCAGCCGCGCGGCCGATCGGGTGGCTCTCGTGGTGTCGGAGCGTGCGGCGTCGCAGATGGAGCACTTCGGGGTGGTACGGCGCGCCTCGGCGGCCTTCGTAGCGGCTGTCCTCGGATGCGGGAAGGCAGGCGTGACCTTCTCGGTGATCGAGGAGGCGGGGCCGGTCGCCGCACGGTATCTCGGGGTCTCCACGGTGGTGGACGTGCTCCCGGGGAGCGAGGCGGATGTGGATCTGAGCCCGATCTTTGCTGAAGTATCCGACAACGACGGCCGAAAGGTGACCGGAGACGCGGAGGGGCAGTGTCCGGAGCGGCAGGAGGACGGGCGGCCGGGTCAGGAGCGGCCGGACACACGGCCGGAGGCTGACTGGGCGGTGCGGAGGTTCGGGCTGGATGCGGATGACCGGTTCGCGGTGTTGTCGGCCCGGCCCGGGCACCTGGTCTCGGCGATGTCCAGCGCGTTCAGCGCCGGAGCGGCGCTGCTGCTACCGGAGCGCGGCGACCTGTCCTGGTTGAAGGAACACGCGGTCACGGTCGCCTACCTGACCCCGGCGATCCTGCGCGGTCTGGACGCTGCCCGCGAGACACTCCCGGCGCTGCGCCACGCGTTCGTGGAGAACTCCGGCGACCTGATCTCCCACGACCTGGTGGCGCTGCGCCGCCTGTCGCCGGGATGCCGGGGTGTCGGCGTCTACCGGGTAGGCCGCGACGGGCGGCCCGTCGCCGTCTATCCGGTCCCGGCCGACTGGCAGCCGCAGAACGCCGGCGTGCGGGTGCCGCTGAGCGGCGGTCCGGCCGATGACCGGGCCGAGCTACGCCACGCCGGCGATCAGCTCGCCGCCGTAGGCGAGGTGGCCGAGCTCTGCTCCGGCTCCCAGCACTTCGGCGACCTGGCCCGCCGCTGGGTCGACGGCACGCTGGAGTTCGTCGGCCGGGCGGACGCCGATCCCGTCGAGACGCTGGCCGCGCTGCGCGACGGTCCGGACATCCGGGACGCGCTGGTGACCGAGCATGTCGCGGCGGACGGCAGGATCGTGCTGGTCGGCTATCTCACCGGCCCCGACCCGGCGTCAGGCACCGTCAAGATCCGCCAGTATCTCCTCACGGTGCTGTCCGACGCCTTGATGCCCGAGCACCTGTTCATCCTGGATGAGCTGCCCCGCACCCGCGACGGCGACTACGACCTCGACGCGCTCCCCGTCCCCGACGACGACAGCGACCCGATCGACGACTATGTGCCTCCGAGCACGCCGATCGAACACCGTCTCGTCGCGATCTTCGAGGAGCTGCTCAGCGTGGAGCGGGTCGGCGTCCACGACACGTTCTTCGAGTTGAGCGGCTTCTCGCTGCTGGCCACCCAGCTCGCCTCGCGCATCCGTGACACGTTCGGCATCGAGCTGTCGCTGCGCGACGTCTTCGGCTCGCCGACGGTGGAGAGCCTGGCCCAGTTGATCGTGCGCGCTCAGGGAGAGCTGTACGGCGCCGACGACCTCGAAGCGCTGCTGAACGAGATCGAGTCGGCAGGACCGGGAGCTTGAGGACGATGAGCCAGGAAACCGAGCACCACACGCCGCTGGGTGCGACGGGCTGGATGCTGTGGCGCGAATGCGCGCTGCGCAGCACGGGGTTCCCGGCCGAGTGGTTCGCCGAGCTGTGCGACGCCGAGCTGGCCGCCGCGGCGGACCACCTGGACGAGCGTGCTCAGGCCACCCAGGAGCAGTGGGAGAAGGTCTGGGCCGCCGCCACCGACCGCCTGACGGCCGTCATGCGCCGGGCGTCCACCGATCCCCTGTTCCGCGAGGCGGTGGCCTGGCAGAACCCGCAGGTTGTCCGGGTCTGCCTGGACAAGGTGGCCGCCGGTGAGCCGCGCTCGAACCGCGAGAGCCGCCGCCACGAGCTCACCATCACGACGTACTTGCAGCGCTACTCCCTCAAGAACGACACCGTCGGCTTCTTCGGCCCGCTCGGCTGGGCCCGGATCGGCGCGGACGACACCGGCCTGGACATGACTCCAGGACAAGGGTTGCTGTCCCGGCGCACCGCCTACTTCGAGGGCTGGGCGATCGACGCCGTGGCGGAGACGATCGCGGCGCGTCCCGAGGTGTGGCCCTGGCTGCGTCCCAAGACGGACGCGGCGGCGACGCTCACCGGAGGGGTGTTGCGGCTGCCGTTCCGTAAGCCGGTCCCGCTGCGGGCCGCCGAGCTGCGTGTCCTCGGACGCTGCGACGGCCGCCACACCGTGCGCGACCTCGCGGGCGACCCGCCGGATCCGGCGATCGTCGCCATCCTGCTACGGCTGTGCGAGCTCGGCGCGGTGCGCGTCGACCTGAACGGCACGCTGGTCACCTGGCCCGAGCGGGAGCTGGCCCAGCGCATCGACCTGATCGCCGACACCGCGGTACGCGCCCGCGCCCGGACCTCGCTGGATGAGCTGGTCAGCGCGCGTGACGCCGTGTCGGCCACGGCGGGGGACGCGGAGCGGCTCATGGCGGCGCAGGCGGAGCTGGCCGAGACGTTCGAGCGGATCACCGGCCGACAGGCCACCCGCCGCTCCGGTGGCGTGTACGCCGGCCGTACCCTCGTCTATGAGGACACCGTCCGCGACCTCGACGTCCGGCTGGGACGGAGGGTGACCGACGCGCTGGCCGCGCCGCTCGGGCTGATGTTGGACAGCGCGAGGTGGCTGACCAACACCGTCGCCGAGCGCTACGAGGGCAGGGCGCGCGAGTCGTTCGACCGCGAGACGGCCCGCACGGGCTCTGCCACGATGCCCCTGCTGCAACTGCTGACCTCGGTCATGCCGGAGCTGGGCAAGCTCACGCTGGCGCCGGGGTCGGAGATCGTGGACGAGGTCGTGGAGGAGTTCCGGCGGCGCTGGCGGCGGGTGATCGAGCTGCCGCTGGACGAGTTCGGCTCGACGCGGGAGCTCCGGTTCACCGCCGGCGAGCTCGCCGGCCGGGTGGCCGTGGAGTTCACCACAGGCGTGCCGCGCTGGAGCGCCGCGCACTGGTCGTCGCCGGACCTCATGCTCCTCGCCGCCGACGAGGACGCGCTGGCCCGCGGCGACGTGGACTTCGTGCTCGGCGAGCTGCACTGCTCGGCCAACACGCTGGAGAACAAGGTCTTCGTCAACCAGCACCCGGACCCGCGCCGCTTGCACGAGGCCGCCGTCGCCAGCGGCCTGGACGAGCGCGTCGTGATCGTCCCGCGCGCCGACTCGCCGCTGGCCACCACGCGGATGTCGCGGGCCGACGAGGTGATGCTGTCCAGCTACACCTACCTGTGCCTCGGCGCTGAGTCGTTCGAGCCGCCACCGGAGTCTCCGCTGGTCTCCGTGCTGGACCTGGTGGTGGAGCGGCGCGGGGACGACCTCATTGTGCGGCATCGCTCCGGACACGGCCGCGAGCACACGTTCACGGAGGCCGCGGGTGACCTGTTCAGCTCGCTGGTCGTCGACGCGTTCAAGCCGTTCGGCGGCGCGGCGCACCGCCCGCGCATCACCATCGACCGCCTGGTCGTCAGCCGCGAGGCGTGGACGTTCCCGGCCGCCGACGTGGCCTGGGCCTTCGTCAAGGACGAGCGGCGGCGTTACGTGCAGGCCCGACGCTGGCGCGCTCAGCGCGGCCTGCCGGAACGCGGCTTCGTCCGGGTCCCGACCGAGCGCAAGCCGATCGCCGTGGACTTCAGAAGTCTGTCGCTGGTGAACCTGCTCGGCAAGTCCATCCGCCGCAGCGCCGAGTCCGGGCCCGGCTCGGTCACGATCACGGAGATGCTGCCGGACATCGACCGCCTCTGGCTGCGCGACGCCTGCGGCGTCCGTTACACCGCCGAGCTGCGCATCGTCGCGATGAAGCGCTCTTAGGGGTACGGCAGGGCCGCCCGGTCGACCTTGCCGGTGGTGGACAGCGGAATCGCCGGCAGGGTCTCGTACCGGGCGGGCACCATGGAGGCGGGCAACACCATCCCGCACTCGTCCCGCACCAGCTTGGCGTCATAGCCGTCGCCTGCCACTACATAGGCGACCAGGAGATCCCCAAGCGCGCGATCGTCGACCAACCGCACCACCGCATCCCGGACCCCCGTGCACCCGCGCAACACCGTCTCGATCTCGCCGAGCTCGACGCGCAGCCCGCGAAGCTTCACCTGCCGGTCGGCCCGCCCGAGGTACTGCAACTCGCCGTCACCTGTACGGCGGGCCAGATCCCCCGACCGGTACCAGCGCACGCCGTCCGCGACGACGAACCGCTCAGCCGTCAGATCGTCACGGCCCAGGTACCCCACGCCGACCCCGCCGCCGGACACCCACATCTCGCCGGCTCCGCCGTCCGGCACCGCCACGCCGCACTCGTCGCGGAGCACGACGTCCAGATGCGGGAGCGGCCGGCCGATCGGCGAGCGGTCGGGGCCCCGCAACGCCGCCTGGTCGAGCTCCTTGAAGGTGACGTGCACGGTGGTCTCGGTGATCCCGTACATGTTGACCACGACCGGCCTGCCGTCCTCGGGCAGCGCGTCCAGGAAGGCGGCGGTGACGTCCAGGTCCACGGCGTCCCCGCCGAAGATCACATAGCGCAGCGGGAGCGGCGGCCGTCCCGCGTCGGCGTGCGTCTCCACCAGCACGCGGAACACCGGCGGCACCTGGTTGAGCACGCTCACCCCCTCCCGGATCAGCAATTCCAGGAACTCCACCGGGTCCACGGAGGTCTCGGCGTCCACGATCACCAGGGTTGCGCCCGTGGCCAGCGCCCCCCACAACTCCCACACCGAGAAGTCGAAGTTGATCGAGTGGAACAGTGTCCACCGGTCGTCGGCTCCGACGTCGAACAGCGGCAGTGCGCCCTCGAGCAGGCTCAGCACGTTCGCGTGGGTGAGCATGCACCCCTTCGGCCGCCCGGTGGAGCCGGAGGTGTAGATCACGTAGGCGAGGTCGCCGGGGGTCAGCGCGGGCAGCTCGTCCGCCGGAGCCGGGTCGTGACCCCAGACCGGCACATCGCCGCCCACCGTGTACCGGATCCCGCATTCGTCCACCATGAGCCGCAGCCGCTCGGCCGGGTACTGCGGATCGAGCGGCACATACGCCGCGCCCGCCAGCATGATCCCGAGCACCGCCACCGGAACCTCGGCAGACCGGCTCACCCGCAGCCCCACCAGCTCCCCGCGCCGCACACCCCGGCGCAGGAGCTCGGCGGCGAGCCCCCGGGCCGCCGCGTCCAGCTCTGCGTAGGTCAGGCGCTCCTCACCGCAGACAACCGCGATCCGGTACGGCTGCCGCGCGCACACCTCCGCGAACAACGCGGGAAGCGAGTCGTTCACAGGAGCACCCCGTCACCCGTCACCAGCTCCTCCACCGACATCTCCGGCCGCGCGACGACCGCGCGCAGCAGCGTGAGGTAGCGATCCAGCATCCCGCGCACGGTCGCCGCGTCGAACAGGTCCGTGCTGTACTCCAGCAACACCGTGATCGTCTCCTCACGCGGCCCGGAGCCCGCGTCCTGGAAGCGGTACTCGGCATGCGGGATGATCACCGCGTTCAGGTCGAACTTGGCCGAGCGGTTGTGCGCGTTCAGCACCTCCAAGCGCACGCCGGGCAACCGCAGCGTCGGCATCGGCGTGTCGAGGAAGCTGAACATCACCTGGAACAACGGCGTGTGGCTCAGGCTCCGGGCCGGTCGCAGGTGCTGGACGAGCTTCTCGAACGGCATGTCCTGGTGCGCGTACGCCTCCAGGCAGGTGTCACGGACCCGCTCCAGCAGCTCGGGGAACGCCGGGTCCCCGGACAGGTCCACCCGCAGCAGAACGGTGTTGATCATCATGCCGAGCAGGTTCTCCAGCTCGGTCCGCTGCCGGTTGGCGATACCGCTGCCGATGACGATGTCCTGCTGGCGGCTGTCGCCGTACAACAGCATCGCGAACACCGCGAACATGGTCATGAACAGGGTGGCGTCGCGGTCCCGCCCGAGCTCGCGCAGTTGCCGCGCGAGGCCGTCCTCAATGATCAGGACCTCCTCGCCGCCGCGCAACGTCGGCTCGGCGGGCCTGGGGCGGTCGGTGGTGAGTTGCAGCAGGGGCGGCGCGCCGTCGAGCCGGCGGCGCCAGAAGTCCAGCAGAGTCGTCAGCCGCTCGCCCGCGATCGCGCGGCGCTGCCAGAGCGCGAAGTCGGCGTACTGGATGGACAGCTCGGGCAGGCGTGGCTCGCGGCAGGTGGCGTGCGCCTCGTACAGCTCCAGGAAGTCGCGCAGGAACACCCCTTGCGCCCACCCGTCGTGGATCATGTGGTGCTCCACGACGACCAGCACGTACTCCTCGGCCGCCAGCCGGACCAGGAACACGCGAAGCAGAGGGCCCTCCGCCAGGTCGAACGGCTCCTGTCCTGCGGCCAGGATGTAGTCGCGGATCCAGGCGTCGCGCTCGTGCTCGGGCAGCCCGGTCTGGTCGAGCGTGGTCACCGGGATGCCGCGTGGCTCGTGCACGTGCTGCACCGGCTCGCCGTCGAAGTCGGGGAAGGTCGTGCGGAGGATCTCGTGCCGGACCTCCAGGTCGGCCAGCGCCCGGGTGACCGTCTCCAGGTTCACCTTGCCGTACAGGCGCAGCGCCCGGGGGACGTTGTAATTGGTGCTGTCCGGCTCGACCTGCTGCAGGAACCAGATGCGTTCCTGGACGAACGACAGGGGCAGCGGCTGGTCCCGCCGGGCGTGCGGCACAGGACCGGACCGGGTGGGTGCGGCACCGGGAAGGCGGGCCGCGAGGGCGGCGAGCGTGGGCGACTCGAAGACCGCGCGCAACGGCAGGTCAAGCCCGAGGGTGTCGGCCACGCGGGCCAGCACCTTGGTGGCTTGCAGCGAGTGGCCGCCGAGCGCGAAGAAGTCGTCGTGCCGCCCCACCTCCGATACTCCCAGCACATCGCGCCAGATCTCCGCCAGCACGCACTCCTCCGGCGTCCGCGGCGGCTCGGCTGGGCCCTCTCGCACGGGAGCCGGGTCGGCCATGGGCAGCCCGGCGTAGTCGATCTTGCCGTTGACGGTCCGGGGGAGCGCGGCCAAGGGGACGTAGTGGGCCGGGACCATGTACCCGGGGAGGACGGCACGGAGAGACGCGCGGAGTTCCTCGGCGGGCAGGGCAGGCGTGACGTACGCGATCAGGTGGTCTCGCAGGGCCACCGCCGCGTCGGCGACGCCGGGCAGGCGGCGCAGCGCCGACTCGATCTCGCCGAGCTCGACGCGGTAGCCGTTCAGCTTGATCTGGCGGTCGGCGCGGGCCACGAACGCCAGCGAGCCGTCAGGCAGGTGCCTGACCAGGTCGCCCGTCCGATACAGCCGCCCGCCCGCGGCGCCGAACGGGTCGGCCACGAACCTCTCCGCCGTCAGCCCCGGCCGATTGAGATAGCCATGGGCCAGCCCGATGCCACCCAGATACAGCTCACCCACCACTCCAGCCCGCACCGGCCGGCACGCCTCATCGAGCACGTAGGCGCGGGTGTTCGCGATCGGGCGGCCGATGGGGGCTGCGGCGCCCGTCAGCTCGCCGGACGTGGCCACGATCGTGGCCTCCGTGGGCCCGTAGGTGTTGACCAGCCGCACCCGGTCGCCGGCCCGCTCGTGCCAGGCCGCGACCCGGTCCGGCAGCGCGCGCTCGCCGCCGATGATGACGAGCCTCAGGGTTTCCGGCAGTACGGCTTCGCCCTCCTCCAGCGCTCCCACCAGGTCGTGCCAGAACGCGGTCGGCAGGTTGAGCACGGTCACCGCCTCCACCGCGCAGGCGCGCAGGAACCCGGCCGGGTCGGCCAGCATGCGGTCCGTGCGCAAGACCAGGCAGGCGCCTTGGGCCAGGGCGGGGTAGATCTCCTCGGCGCTGGCGTCGAACCCGATGGAGGCGAACTGGAGGATCCGGTCGGCTGGGCTGATGCCGTACATCTCGGCGGCGTGCAGCGTGTGGTTGGTCAGGGCCGCGTGCGGGACCGCCACCCCCTTCGGTGTCCCCGTCGAGCCCGAGGTATAGATCACGTATGCCGTGTCGGAGGGCTTCACCCGTGGCGGCGTCGCCGGCTGCTGCCGGATCTCCGGCCGGTCCGCGTCGAGCAGGATCACCGGAGCTCCTGGCAGCTTGTCTCTCAGGGCATGCTCGCTCAGCACGACCTTCACGGAGGCGTCGGCGAAGGCGGTGGCGACCCGCTCCGGGGGGTTGAGGGGATCGAGCGGGACATAGGTCGCACCCGCCTTGACGACCGCGAGCAGCGCCTCGACCATGGCCGGGCCTTTGTCTAGATATATCCCCACCCATGCGCCCGGGCTGACCTTCCTCTCGTCGAGCAGGTGCGCGAGCTGGTTGGCGCGCTCGTCCAGCTCCCGATAGGAGACCCGCTCGCCGCCCGCCACGACGGCCATCGCGTCCGGCGTCCGGGCGGCCTGCCCTTCAAACAGCTCCGCCACGGTCGCGCTCGTGTCCACGGCACGATCCGTGGCGTTCCACTCCCGCAGGACCCGCACGCGCTCGGCCCCCGTCGCGGGCAGCAGTGTGCCGAGCCGGGTCCCCGGATCGCCGGCGGCGGCCTCCAGCAGCGCCAGGAAGGCCTCCGCGAACCGCTCCGCTCCCGGGCCGTCGAACACGCTGGTCCGATATCGGAGCAGGCCGTGGACTTCGCCGTCGATCTCGGACAGCGACACCTCCACGTCGAACGCGCTCTCCCGGGGTTCGACCGGCAGCGACTCGGCCACCAGACCGCCGCCGAACGGTCTGCGCACCCCCGCGTGGCCGAGCAGAACCGCGGGGAAGCGCGCCAGGTCGGCGGCGTTCGGCTGGTTGAACACGAACATCGTCTGGAACAACCCACGGCGCGCGTGCCGCTCGACCAGGAGCGCGCTGGGCAGGTCCTGGTGCTCGATCGCGCCGATGACCTGGCTTCTGGTCTGCTCCAGCAGGTGCCGGAAGGTGAGCCGTCCGTCGGCGCGGCTTCTGATCGGCACCGGGTTCATGAGGTAGCCGACGATCTCCGCGAAACCCGGTCTGGTGCGGGCGGCTACCGGCGTGCCGACCACGATGTCGTCCTGGCCCGTCAGCCGGTGCAGCAGGGCCTGGTAACCGGCGAGCAGCAGCACGTTCAGCGTGACGCCTTCTGCCGCCGCGCATCGCTTCAGCCTGCCGATAAGCGCGTCGTCCATCGTGAAATGCCGGGCTTGACCGCGACCCGACGCGTTGTCCGCGTTCCACGACGCGAGCTCCACCGGAGGAGCGCCTTCGCCGATCTGCTGTTCCCAGTAGCGATCCAGCTCACCTCCGGTCGGGCCGGAGAGCAGCGCGTCCTGCCACGCGAGCACGTCCGTGACGTCCGCGCGGGGCGGTGCGAGCTCGGCGGGCGGGCCGCCCGTCCGTTCCGTGTACAGCGCCGCGAGCTCACGGCCGAGGATCATCGTCGACCAGAAGTCCGTCACGATGTGGTGCGCCGTCACCAGGACCACGTGCTCGTCGCTCGCGCGCCGGTACAGGCACAGTCGCACGAGCGGACCGGAGGCGAGGTCGAACGGCCGATGGGCGTCCTCGGCCAGCCGCGCCCGCAGCGCCTCGTCGTCAAGCCCGTCCACCCCGACGTGCTCGAAGGCTCCCGGCAGGTTCGGCAGGGTCACCTGTACGGGCTCGCCGTCCCTGCTGGTGAAGGCCGCCCGCAGCGCGTCGTGCCGGGACACGAGCGCGTCGAAGGCCGCCCGCAGCGCGAGCGGGTCGAGCGGGCCGCTCAGCCGGAAAGCCGCCACCGTGGTGTGCGCGGTGCTCTCCGGCGCCAGCCGCTGCAGGAACCACAGGGTGCGCTGGCCGGACGTGAGCCGTGTCGTCGTCTCGGGTGCCGCAGGTGCCGTGGTGTGCGGGTCTGGTACGGCCTCGCCGGCCGCGGACGCGGTGATCCGGGTAGCGACCTCGGACAGCGTGGCGCCGCTGAGGATGTCGGCGAGAGGCAGGCACAACCCCAGCTCGGTCTCGACTTCCTGCCGAAGTTGCTGCGCGCCCAGCGAGTCCAGCCCGGCGGCCAGCAGCGGCAGGTCCGGCGTCAGGTCGTCGGCAGGCACGGCACAGAGGGCGGCGAGCCGGGCACGCAGGTAGTCCTGGACGGCCCCTGCACGCCGGTCTCCGGGCATGGCGAGCAGCGCCTCCCGGGTCAGACCGACGGCAGACCCGTCCATCGCGTCGAGGTCGCTTTCGCTTCTGCCCATCTCGGGCAGGTCGCCTGCCAGCAGTCGCTGACGGCAGGCGTCACGCCGTACCTTGCCGCTGGTGGTCTTGGGAAGAGCGCCGGCTGGGATGAGCACGACCAGGCCGACGCTCACCCCGTGCTCCTCCGCGACCCGCTGGCGGATCGAGCGGGCGACGGCGGCGACGTCCACGTCACCGGCGTCCCTGGCAAGCTCGTGCACCAGAGCCAGCCGGTCCTCGATGAGGAAGGCGGCGCCCCCGCCGGGACGCACGGCGGCGTGGGCCCGCTCGGCGGTGGCCTCGAGGTCCTGAGGGTAGTGGTTGCGGCCCCGGATGATGATCAGATCCTTGATCCGGCCGGTGACCACGAGCTCGCCGTCGCGCAGGAAACCGAGGTCGCCGCTCCGAAGGTAGCCGGAACCAGAGGGGAGCCGTGCCTGGAAGACCTCGCGGCTCAGGTCGGGACGGCCCCAGTAGCCTCCTGCCACGCTGGGGCCCCGTACCCAGATCTCGCCGGCCTGACCGGGCGGGCAGGGACGGCAGGTGTCAGGGTTGACGATCTCGACGCTTTGGTCGGGTGCGCTTCGGCCGCTGCTGACCTGGTCGTCAACGGAGGAGGCGAAGGCGCCGGTGACGATGAGCGTGGCCTCGGCAAGGCCGTAACAGGGGAAGAAGGACTCCTTGGAGAAACCGGCCGGTGCGAAGGTGTCGGCGAAGCGTTCGAGGGTGGCGCGGCGGATGGGTTCGGCGCCGTTGAAGGCGACTCGCCATGAGCTGAGGTCCAGGCCGGCCCGTTCGCTCGCCGTGGTTTTGCGCACGCACAGGTCGTAGGCGAAGTTGGGGCCGCCGCTGACCGTCACGCCCACCCGCGACAGCGTCTCCAGCCAGCTCAGCGGCCGCCGCAGGAAGTCGAGGGGAGACATGAGCCAGACGGTGAAGCCCGCGTAGAGCGGCTGGAGGAGACCGCCGATCAGGCCCATGTCATGGTAGGGAGGCAGCCAGCTCAAGCCGCGGCTGTCCGCGGTGGTGCCGAAGAACTCGTGGATGAGCCGGGAGTTGTGCAGCAGGTTGCCGTGGGAGAGGATCACGCCTTTGGGCTCGGCCGTGGAGCCGGAGGTGTACTGCAGCACGGCGGTGGAGGAGGCGGTCGCCTCGGGCGGCCGCCATTCAGCGGCGTCCGAGGCAGGTGCGTCGGTGGCGATCCAGGCCATCTGCCCGCGCAGGCTGTCGGCCAGGGGCAGCAGCGGCGTGACGGTGAGCGCCGCGCGAGGATCGGCGTCCGTAACGGTGGCGAGCAGGCGCGGCAGCGTGCGGTCCAGCCGGAGGGGGTCGGGAGGGAACGTGGGGACGGCGACCACACCGGCGTACAAGCAGCCGAAGAACGCCGAGAGGAAGTCCGCGCCGGGCGGGTAGAGCAGCAGCGCCCGATCGCCCTCGGCCAATCCCGCCCGCCGCAGCCGGACCGCGATCGCGCGGGCCCGGAGGTCCAGCTCGCCGTAGGTGAGGGGGGTTTCGGCGCCGTCATCGGCGAGAAAGACGTGACCGACCCGCTCGGGCTGGCGGGTGGCCCGCCACCGGAGCAGCCGCGCCAGCGTCTCCACTTCGGCGACCGTGCGAACGTTGGGGAAGTTTCCTCTGGTCACGGGCCCTGTCACCTCCGCGGCGCGGGTTCAGTAGATGATGCGGTTGTCTGCAGCCGGCCGCCATGCGCGAGAGCCGCGGAGGTTGCGGGTGATGTTGAGGCGTTTGAGCCAGCGGTCGGACCCGTCGTAGCGGGGACGGAAGGACTTGCGTCCGTGCACGGCCCGGTAGTTGTCGATGAACACGCAGTCGCCGGGACTCAGGCTGACGTCCTTCATGTTGGCTTCGATCTGGCCGCACAACCCCCGGAATGCGCGCAGCGACGCCTCAGACCAGCCCTCGGTCTTCATGTGGTACGGGTCGAGCGCCATGTACGGCTGCGCGCGGTCGCCGAACAGGACGGGCCGCTTGACCGGATGGTCGTTCCAGGACTGGATGAGCGCGAAGCTCCTGGCCCGCAGCCGGTCGATGGTCGGGTCGCCGGTGGACTGGGTGGCGCTCTGCGGCTGGTGCGAGTTGTCGGGCATCTGCGTGAACTCGGCGGCGAACAACGTCTCGATGTCGATGGCCGGCCAGTCGAGGTCGGCGGCGTCGCAGACCATGGTCTCGACGGCGTCGGGGTTCTTCAGGCACATGAGCGCCACGTAGTCGCCCCGGCAGGGGTGGAAGGCGTCCTCGGTGTGCCAGGACAGGTGCTGCAGGCTGTTGGAGCCGATCTCGTAGTGCTCGTGGCCCTTGATGGGGAGCACGTCATGCATGATCCGGCCGTCCTGCTGGGTGGCCCAGCCGAACACGTCGCCGAGCACGGAGGCGCACAGGAGGAAGAACACCTCCTGAGGGAAGGCCGGGGAGTCGTACTGGCTGTCGCGCCAGTGCTCGGGGGTGGGCCCGAGCTGCGCCTCGTCGACGTCGAGCCCGGAGATCACGCACAGGGCCGAGGGCTCCCCGATCCGGTACTCCTCCAGAAACTCCAGCACGTGGACCGGCAAGGACCGGGCGAGCACCGGCGCCCGGCGGATCAGCTCGGGGTTCTCGATCGTGTCGTAGGCCTTGGCGATCTCGGCGACCATCGGGGACAGCTCCGCGTTGTCCTCCGGTGTCAGCGTCAAACGGTGCACCGCGGTTCCCTTCCATGTCGGTGACATTCCGGAGTGTAGGAGCCATCCGCGTCCCGCATGGGTCCCCGTTAGAGGGGACATCCGGGGGAGCACCGTCCTCGTTAGCTTTGCTGGTGGAGCGTAAGGAGAGGACTTCATGAACCCGTTCGATGACCCCGATGGCGGCTTCATGGTGCTCGTCAACGACGAGGACCAGCACTCGCTGTGGCCGGCGGCGCTGGACGTCCCTGCCGGGTGGCGGGTCGTGCACGGCGAGGACACGCGACAGGCGTGCCTGGACTACATCGAGGCCAACTGGACGGACCTGCGTCCGCGCAGCGCCCGTCGCGAGCACCTCGCGAGCACCGCCCACGAGTAGGAGTGGCGATGACCGACGCAGGAGCACCGCGGTGCATCCACGACATGGTGGCCGAGCAGGTCGCACGCACGCCTGACCGGATCGCGGTCAGTATCCGCGGCCGCACCCTGACCTTCCGCCGGCTCGACGAGGCCGCGGAAGCTCTGGCGTCGCGCCTGCGAGCGGCCGGGGTCGGTGGCGGGTCGGTGGTCGCGGTGGTCCTGGGCCGCACGCCTGAGCTCATCGTCACCTTGTACGCGATCCTCAAGGCGGGCGGCGCCTACCTCTATCTCGACCCGGCGGAGCCGTCCCGCCAGCGGGAGCGGATCGTGTGCGACGCGCGGGCCCGGTTCGCCGTCGTCGGCTCGCGCTTTGGTGAGCAGGTGCCGGACGTGAAGCACATCCTCTTCGTCGGGCCCGAGATGACCGAGGCGAGCGCACCTGAGCCGGCCGAACCGGCGCGGCCGCTTCACCCCGACACCCCCGCCTACGTCTGCTACACCTCGGGCTCCACCGGCGAGCCCAAGGGCGTGGTCGTCCCCCACCGCGCGATCTGGCGGCTGATCGACACCCCCGACTGGATCGACGTCCGCGACGACGACGTCTTCCTGCAACTGACCCGGGTCGGCTTCGACGTCTCCACCTTCGAGATCTGGATGCCGCTGGTGAAGGGGTGCAGGCTGGCGCTGGCGCCGACCGGGCACGCCGACCTCGAAGAGATCGTGGCGACGCTCCGCGACGAAGGCGTCAGCGTGTTGTGGCTGACCACCGGCCTGTTCCACAAGATCGTCACCCATCACCTCGACGGGCTGTACGGCATCCGCCACCTCCTGGCCGGAGGCGACGTGCTATCTCCCGCGCACGTCCAGCGGGTGATGGCCGCCTACCCGGATCTGATCTTCACCAACGGCTACGGCCCGACGGAGAACACCACGTTCAGCACGTGCTGGACCACCCGCGGCAGCGGCAACGCGACGCGCGTGCCGATCGGCGTGCCCATCGACGGCAGCACGGGCAGGGTCCTGGACGAACGGCTGAACGAGGTCCCCAACGGGGACGTCGGCGAGTTGTGGGTCGGCGGCGACGGCGTCGCCACCGGCTACCTCAACCGGCCCGGCGCGACGGCCGAGCGCTTCGTCGCCGACCCTGACCCGTCCAGGCCGCCGGGCAGCCGCATGTACCGCACAGGCGACCTGTCGCGCTGGACCGAAGACGGCGTGCTGGACTTCCTCGGCCGCTCCGACCGGCAGGTCAAGATCCGCGGCTACCGGGTCGAGCTGAGCACGGTGGAGATGGAACTGCTCAGCCAGCCGGGCGTCGAGCAGGCCGCCGTCCTCACCCGCACCAACGGGGCCGGTGACACCCGACTGATCGCCTACGTGGCCGTGGGCGCCATGGATCCGGCCGAGTGGACCACTTTCGGTTCGGCGCTGCGGGAGAAACTCCTCGCGACCGTCGCCGCCCACCTGGTGCCGTGGGCGGTGATCGTGGTGAACGACATCCCGCTCAATCCGAACGGCAAGGTGAACCGCTCGGCGCTGCCCACCGAGAAGATCCCCCGCAACGTCTGGAACGACTACGTCGAGCCGAGCCGCCCGGTCGAGCGCCGCCTGGCCGAGATCTGGAGCGACGCGCTGGACGTCGAGCCGATCGGGGTGGACGACAACTTCTTCGACCTGGGCGGGCACTCGCTGCTCGCCGCCGAACTGCTGTCCGCGCTCCAGGCCGAGTTCGACGTCAACCTGCCGGCCCGCATCCTCTACCTGCGGCCGACGATCGCCGCCCTCGCCGAGGAACTGCTCCTGAGGCAGCAGGCCGGCACGACCAGGAAGGAGAGCGCGGATGCAGGGACCCAGTAGCGCCGGCGAGCAGGTCGCGCCCGGCTGCCCCGTCAGCACCGCCGCGCGAGGGCTTGCCGACCCGATGCTTTACGCCGATCTCGACTTCCGCTTCCGCGAGAAGTGGACGGACCTGCGGAACCAGGACCATCTGGAGTGGGAGCAGATCGACGAGCGGAACGGGTTCTGGTCGGTGGTGAAATACCGCGACGCCGACCGGGTGCTCCGCGACGCTCAGACGTTCACCTCCGAACGCGGCACACTGCTGAACATCCTCGGCGTCGAGGACCCGGCGGGCGGCAGGCAGATCGCCGCGACTGACCCGCCCCGGCACACGATCATGCGGGCCCGCCTGCAGAAGGCGCTGGCCATCAAGTCCATCGAGGCGCAGCAGGACCTGATTCGCGACCTGGTCCTGGAGTCGATCTCCCCGCTCGCCGACGGTGGCCCCTTCGACTTCGCCGAGGCCATGCTGGCCCTGCCGGTCGCGGTGGGCGGCGAGTCCATGGGCCTCCCGCGGGCCGACTGGCCCTGGCTCGGCCACCTGCTCAACGCCTCGATCGCCGCTGAGGATCCGGAGTATCGGGTGCCCGGGGGTGCGCAGGCCACCCTGGACCAGGCGCATCGCGAGTTGTTCGCCTACTTCCAAGACATCTACAAGGAGCGCCGCCGCAACCTCGGCGACGACCTCATCAGCATCCTGATCACCACTGAGGTCGACGGGCGGACCATGTCGCCCGGCGAGGTCATGTCCAACTGCTACAGCGTGCTGCTGGGCGCCGTGGTCACCACCCCGCACTCGCCGAACTACATGATGAGCGAGCACATCAGCGACGGCCTGCTGGACCGGTGGGCGGCCGATCTGAGCGTCACCCCCACCGCGGTCGAGGAGGGCCTGCGCCTGGGCTCCCCGGTCAGCCACTTCATGAGGTACGCCGTCCACGACACCGAGGTGCGCGGCACCAAGATCAAGGCCGGTCAGGCGGTGGTCACCTGGCTCGGCGCGGCCAACCGCGACCCGGAGGTCTTCCCGGACGCCGAGACGTTCGACCTGCGCCGCAAGCCCAACAAGCACGTCGCCTTCGGGATCGGCCCGCATTACTGCGTCGGCCACACCGTTGCCCGGGTCACCTTGCGCATCCTGTTCAACGAGCTGCTGTCGCGCTTCACCGCCTTCGAGCCGGCCGGCGAGCCCGTCCGCCTGCACTCCAACTTCATCTCCGGCTACAAGCACCTGCCGATCACCGCTAAGACGGTCTGACTCCCGGAGGGGCCGCACATGGCAAACCGCCCGAAGCGCCGCAACCCATGGCTGCCGCACGAGCCGTCGGCCACGGCGACCGGCCGGATCTTCCTGATCCCGTACTCGGGCTGCGGCGCCAGCATGTACCGCCAGTGGCCGCGGCGGCGCGACGGTGCCGAGTTCCTGCCCGTCGAACTGCCCGGCCACGAGACCCGCTTCGCCGAGCCGAACTTCGAGACCTACCAAGAGCTCGCCAAGAGCATGGCGATCGGGCTCGAGGACCATCTCGACGTGCCGTTCGGCTTCTTCGGCCACTGCGGGTCCGCTCTGGCGGCCTACGAGGTGTCGGCCGAGCTGATCAGGAGCGGCATGCCCGCGCCCGCCCGCGTTTACGTCTCCTCGGAGGTGGCCCCGCAGGACGGGCCCGCCGGGCGGTTCCTGTCCATGGACGACGCCGAACTCGGCGCCGAGCTGGAGAAGCTGATCAACCAGCTCGGGGGCAAGCCCAGCGCGGAGCTCATCGAGCTCTACCTGGAGGTGTTACGGGCCGACGTCGAGACCAACAAACGGTACGTGATGCCGGAGCCGTACCGGCTGTCGTGCCCGATCACGGCGATCGGCTGGACCGAGGACGACGAGATTCCGTTCTCCACCATGGGCGGATGGGGGGAGTGCGGCGAGACGACCTCCGTGCTCCTCGAGGGCCGCCACCACCGCTTCATCGAGGCGCCCGAGGACCTGCTGGACGTGATGTGCTCAGGGCTGAGGGCAGCGTAAGGACGGGTAGGAAGGACGGGCAGGTGCGGCACGGCGACCCCCGCTGGCTCAAACGTTTCGGGCGTGGCACGCCCGCCGAGGTCCAGTTGCTCTGCTTCCACCACGCCGGCGGCAGCGCGGTGATGTACCGGCACTGGCCGCAGCTCATGCCGAGCTACATCGAGCCGATCGCGGTGCAGCTTCCCGGCCGGGCCGACCGGTTCGCCGAGCCGCCGTTCGATCGGATGGCGCCGCTCGTGGACGAGCTGATCGCGGTGATCAAGCCCTTGCTCGACCGTCCGCTCGCTTGCTACGGCGTCAGCATGGGCGCGCGGGTGGCCTGGGCGCTCGCGCACGAACTGCGGGAACGCGCGCTGCCGCTGCCGCGCATGTTGTTCGTGGCGGCCAGCATCGCTCCCTGCCTGGACGACGGCACCTGGGCGTGGGAAGACCGCGAGGACGGCCTGGAGGGCTACGTGCGCGAGATGGGCGGCACACCGGCGGAGGTGCTGGCCCAGCCTGAGCTGCTCGCAGGCCTGCTACCCACGCTGAGCGCCGACCTCACCGTGCTCAGCACACACGGCTTCCACCCGGACAAGCCACTGGAGGTGCCCATCCGCGCCTTCGCCGGCACCGAGGACATTGAGTCGCCGCCGCCGCGGATGGACGGCTGGCGCGTGGAGACCACGGCGCGTTTCGACCTCGACCCGGTGCCCGGCGGGCACTTCTTCGACTCCGCCGGCGAGCAGCAGGTGATCAGGACCATCAGCCACGACCTCGCCTGAGCCAAGCATGGTACGGCCCGGCCGGGCCGTACCATGCTTGGCTCAGGTTCGACGGGTCACCACGCAGGGCAGCGAAGTGAACCCGCACTGGTGCGGCGAGTGTGACCGCCGGGCGTTGGCCAGGTCGATCTCGTACCCGGAGATCAACGTCCCGATCTCCTCCAGCGCGATCCGCATCTCCAGCCTGGCCAGCGCGGCCCCGAGGCAGTGGTGCGGCCCATGCCCGAAGCTGATCATCCGTTTGGTGTCGCGATCCAGGTCGAAGGTGTCCGGGTCGGGGAACACCCGCCGGTCCCGGTTGGCCGAGGCGGGCAGCAGCGCGATCCGGGCGCCCTTGGGCATCCGGATGCCGTGCGTGACGGTGTCCTCGGTCAGCACGCGCGCCACCATCTGGCTGGAGGAGTCGTAGCGCAGCGTCTCGGCCGCCCAGCCGTCGGCCCGCCCGTTGAGTCCCGCCCGCTGCACGTCGGGCCGGAGCCAGCCGTGGTACCACGCGTTGCCGAGCGTTTTGCCGGTGGACTCGTTGCCCGCGCCGATCATCACGAACAGGAAGGCGACGATCTGCGCGTCGGTGAGCTTGGCGCCGTTGACCTTCGCCGCGATCATGGCCGAGGTCAGGTCGTCGCCGGGCCGGCGGCGCAGCGAGGTCACCAGGACGACGAAGCGGCTCGCCAGGCGCAGGGCGGCCATGGCCGAGTCCGGGCTGCGTCCGTCCGAGCCGTCCACGTGGTGGTTGAGCAGGTCGGTATCGGCACGCACCGCGTCCCACTCGTCGGCAGGGAAGCCGAGCATCTCGCAGAGGACGTCGTTCGGCAGCGCGGCGGCGTAATCGGCGCAGAAGTCGAACGTCGGCTCGTCCCACAGCCGCTCCAGCCGGGCGCGGGCCAGCTCGCGGATGCGGGGTTCGAGCGCGGCCACGCGGCGGGGGGTGAAGGCCGAGGCCACCAGCCCTCGATAAAGGCCGTGCTCGGGAGGGTCCATGGACAGGAACAGGCTGGTGTTCTTCGCCTGCGGCCCCCACAACTCCGGCTCCAGCGAGATGCCGTGGCTGTTGGAGAAAAGGTGCGGCTCGCGCAGCGCGGCGTGGACGTCGGCGTGGCGTGACAGCGCCCAGAAGTCGCGCTCCTCGTTGCGATAGACCGGCGCGTGCTCTCGCATCCACGCGTAGACGGGATGCGGATCCTCCTGCACCTTGAAGTCGAACGGATCATAGTGCGGCATCAACACTCCACTGCTGCTCACGGCGACTGTACGGCGGGGCCACGCGCTCGTCGCGTCCCCGGAACCTGGGGCCTGCCGAGTCGTGACCGGCGCAGGGACCAAGTGGCTACACTCGCTGCCCATGAGCGACATGGACGAGCACGGCCGGCCCTGGCCGCCCATCGCAGGCGACGAGACCGCGACCCTCCTGGGTTTCCTCGACTACCAGCGCGCGACGCTGGCTTGGAAGTGCCGGGGCCTGGACACCGCGGGCCTGACGGCGACGGTCGCCGCCTCGTCGATGACGCTGGGCGGGCTGCTCAAGCACCTGGCCTACGTGGAAGACGACTGGTTCTGCCGAGCGCTGCACGGCCGGGACCGGTCCGCTCCGTGGAACACCGTGGACTGGCGCGCCGACCAGGACTGGGACTGGCACTCCGCCGCTGACGACACCCCGGACGAGCTGTTCGCGCTGTGGCAGAAGGCCGTGGACCGCTCCCGTGAGGCGGTCGCCGAGGCGCTGGAGGACGGCGGGCTGGACCATCTGGCCCAGCGCGCCTGGCCCAGCGGCCAGGCGCCGAGCCTACGCTGGATCGTGGTCCACATGATCGAGGAGTACGCGCGCCACAACGGTCACGCCGACCTCATCCGGGAGTCGGTGGACGGGGAGACGGGGGAGTAGCCAGGCTTCACGGCTTTCGCGCGGACATCTCCGTATACGACTGGACCAGCGTCCGCGCCGCCGACTCCACCGCGTCGTACGGACGCGCCAGCGACACCCGAATGAACCGGAGACCGCTGTCCGGGTCGGCCCAGTGGAACGGCGCGCACGGCAACACGTGCACCCCGCGCGCGACCATGTCCTTGTACAACAGCGACGAGTCCGGCCCGTGGGAAGGCAGCTCGATCCGTGCGACGCTGATCTGCGAGGCGGGATCGGCCAGCCGCAGATCGACCTCGCCGATCGTCTCCCTGAGGACCGACCGGTTGCGCGCCACCAGGTCGCGGGCGCGCTCGTAGCCGCCGTTCACCCAGTCGCGGGCGAGGCTCGCGATGAGCAGCAGGACCACCGGCGAGGCGGACAGCAGCGACTCGGAGAACGCCCGCTCGATGGGCAGCTTCGTCCGCCCGCTGTAGGCCAGCAGCCCGATCTTGAGTTCATGCGTGGGCCACAACTTGCCGGTGTCCTCGATCACGATCCAGTCGGCGCCCGCCTCGTCGAGGACGGCGTAGGTGTCGTACTGCGCGTCGCGCACCTGCCCGCGGAAGCTGGCGTCCACGATGACGATCTGGCCGTGCCGTACGGCGTGCTCGGCGAGCGAGCGCAGATGGCCTTCGGGGGTGACCAGCCCGGTCGGGTTGTTCGGGTGCGTCACCACGATGGCGCCGACCGGCGGCCCCGGCCAGCGCATGTCGAGCAGCTCCTCCTCCGCCAGCGGCACCAGCTTCAGCCCGCGGGTGGCGAACAGGTCGGCGATGTTGTCGAAGGTGGGGTGCAGGACGGCGATGGTCGACCCGGCAGGCAACGCCCGCGCCACGATGTCGGTGGCGAGCGTCGAGGAGTAGCAGCTCAGGATTCGTCCGGTGCCGACCGGGGCACCGTGCTGCCCGATCGCCTTCAGGAACGTGGCGTGCGCCTCGCGTTCGATGTCGGGGAATGGACGGCGGGACGCTTCGGCGAACATCTCCGGGATCCGGGCGACGATGGCCGCCTGATGCCCGGAGAGGACCAGTCTCGCGTGACCGTCAGTTAGGTTGAGGCCGCCATCGACGTCGGTCAGCGCGTCGACTTCCATCGTGGTGAGGTTGCCAACCTCGATCATCTGTGGCCCTCCCAGCGGCATGACATGGGGCTTCGCGGCATATGCCGCCGCAGCGGCAGCCTAGGTCGAGCCAGGGTCGCGCACCTGTCCCCTCTACTGGGGACCTCCGGGGGATCTGCCCGGGAGGCGGGGGCTGAGAGAATCCGGGCATGAAGCTCACCGCACGAGCACTCAACCGGGCCACACTCGATCGGCAGCTCCTGCTGCGGAGGGAGTCGCTGGACGTCGCCGAGGCGGTGCGCCGCGTGATGGCGTTGCAGGCGCAGCAGACGGCCTCGCCGTATGTCGCGGTGTGGAACCGCGTCGCCGACCTCGACCCCGCCGACCTCGACGCCGCCTTCTCGAGCTACACGGTCGTGCGGGGGACGATGATGCGGATGACGCTGCATGCCGTGCACGTCGACGACTATCCGGCCTTCCGCGACGCCATCGAGCCGACCATGTACGCCACCCATCTGAACGGCCGCTTCACGCCGCGTGGCCTCACCGTCGAGGCGGCGCGGATCCTGGTCAGGGACCTGCTGGAGTTCGCCGGTGAGCCGCGGACCGTGGAGGAGATGAAGGACTGGCTGGAGCCACGCCTCGGCGGGCTGTCGGCGGCGGGGGTGTGGGCGATCCTGCGCTCATACACGCCGCTGCTGCGGGTGCCGACCGGCGGGCCGTGGTCGTTCACCACGCGGGTGTCGTGCGTGGCCTCCTCACCTCAACCCACGCTCGACCTGGACGCCTCCGCCGAGGCCCTGCGGGTGCTGACGCGGCGTTACCTGGAGGCGTTCGGACCCGCGTCGGTGGCGGACATCGCGCAGTTCGCGCTCGTTCAGCAGGCCCGGGTCAAGGGTGCGCTGCGTGCCATGGACGGCGAAGTCGAGCAGCTCGAAGGCCCCGACGGCAAGGTGATGTGGGACCTGCCGGGCGCGTCCCGCCCGCCCGAGGACACCCTGGCGCCGCCCCGGCTGATGGCCATGTGGGACAACACGCTGCTCGCGCACGTGGACCGCGACCGCCTGCTCCCGCCCGCCTACCGCAAGCTCGTCATCCGCGCCAACGGCGACGTGCTGCCCACGCTGCTCGTCGACGGCTACGTCGCCGGGGTGTGGCGGCCGGCCGAAGGAGGGATCGAGGCGGCGGCGTTCCATCCGCTGCCGGACCAGGCGTGGGACGGGCTCGCGGCCGAGGCGAAGGCCCTGGTGACGCTGCTGGCCGGGCGCGAGCCGCATCCCTATCGCCGCTACGACCGCTGGTGGGAGAAGCTTCCCGACCTGGAGACCATCCTGCTTCCGGGGTAGCCCCTGGTTCGCGTGACAGGCGACACGGGCGACATGTCCGTACGTTCCGAATATGCGCGACCTGGCATCGGGTGAGCTTGTCTACGACCCGTTCTCTTACCGGATCCACGAGGACCCGTATCCGGTGTTCGCCTGGATGCGCGAGCACGCACCGCTCTACCACAACGCCGAGCGGGACTTCTGGGCGCTGTCCCGCTACGAGGACGTCCTGTCCGCGCTGCGGAACCCGGAGTTGTTCTCCAGCCGTAACGGCATCTCCCTGGAGCCGGATCTGTGGGGGCCGGCCGCGGTCAAGACCAGCTTCTTCCTCGCCCTGGACCCTCCCGACCACGGCACGATGCGCCGCCTGCTGGGTAACGCGTTCAAGCCCCGGTGGGTGGCGGCGCTGGAGCCCCGGATACGGGAGCTGACGCGGGCCAGGCTGGCGCCGGTACGCGACGGCGGGATCTTCGACTTCGCGGACTTCGCGGCAGCCGTACCGAATGATGTCATGTGCGAGGTCGTCGGCATACCCGCGGCGGACCGCGACCGGATCCGCGCCGACAACGACCTGCTCAACCACTGCGAGGACGGCGCCGACGAGAGGTCGGGCGAGACCATCGGCGCGGGGCTGCGCCTCGCCGTCTACTACGTGAACCTGATCGCGGAGCTGCGCAAGCGGCCGGGCGACGACCTCACCTCGATGATGATCGAGGCGCGGATCGGAGGGAAGCCTCTGACGGACTCGCAGCTCGTGGCCTTCCTCTTCCTGCTCGTCAGCGCGGGCAACGACTCGACCGGCAAGCTGATCGGCAACGCCTGGTATCACGGGTGGCGCCTGCCCGACGTTGGCGAGGCGGGCCTGAACGGGCGGACGCGGGAGTGGGCGGCCGAGACGCTGCGCTACGACTCGCCCAGCCAGATGATGGCCAGGACGCTCACAGAGGACAGCGTCATCCACGGCGTCCGGCTGGCCAAAGGCGCCAGGATCGCGTTGCTGCCCGCTTCCGCCAACCGCGACGGGCGGGTCTTCCCCGACCCGGACACCTTCGACCTGGACCGCGACACGAGCAAGCACATCGCCTTCGGCCACGGCCCGCACTTCTGCCTCGGCGCGGCGCTGGCCCAGCTCGAGATCGCGGTCGTGCTGCAGGAGGTCGGCGCGGTGGTGTCGGACTACGACCTCGACCTGTCCGCCGCCCAGCGCGTCCACTCGCCACATCAGCGCGGGTTCGCCTCGCTGCCCTCCGAGCTCACCCTCCGCCCCCAACCGTTGTCCGCCGTCTGAGGAGCACCCCCATGCCGATCTCCTTCGAGATCCGTCCCAGCGACCACCCCGTGCCGGACGCGGAACGGCAGGCCGTGCTGGCCGCGCCGGGGTTCGGCGAGCATTTCACCGACCACATGGCCACGCTGCGCTGGACGACCGAGCAGGGCTGGCATGAGGCCCGCGTGGAGCCGTACGCGCCGCTCAGCCTCGATCCGGCGACCGTGGTCTTCCACTACGCCCAGGAGTTCTTCGAGGGCATGAAGGCGTACAGGCAGGACGGCGGGGCGATCGTGATGTTCCGGCCGAGGTGGAACGCCGCCCGGTTCAACCGGACGGCGCGCCGGCTGGCGGCGCCCCAGTTGCCCGAGGACGTCTTCGTCAGGATGCTGGAGCTGCTGGTCACCCAGGAGCAGGACTGGGTGCCGTCGGGCGACGGCAACAGCCTCTACCTGCGCCCCTTCATGATCGCGACCCAGCGCGGTCTCGGCTTCACGCTGCCCTCGCGCAGCTACCTGCTGTGCGCCATCGCCTCCCCGGCGAGTTATCTCGGCGGCGGAGGCACGCCGAGGCCGCTCACGGTGTGGTTGTCGGAGGACTACACGCGCGCCGCTCCCGGTGGCACCGGCGACGTCAAGGCGGCCTGCAATTACGCTCCCGCGTTCGCCGCCCAGCAGGCGGCCGTGGCGCGTGGCTGCGACCAGGTGGTCTGGCTGGACGCTGCCGAGCACGTCTGGGTCGAGGAGATGGGCGGGATGAACCTGTTCTTCGTCTATGCCGCCAAGGACGGCCGGCACCGGATCATGACGCCCGCGCTGACCGGGACGCTGCTGCCCGGGGTGACCCGCGACTCGCTGCTTCACCTCGCGCCCACGCTCGGCATCGACGTCGAGGAGGGCCGGATCTCGGTCGATCAGTGGCGGGCGGAGTGTGCGTCCGGCGAGCTCGTCGAGGTGTTCGCCTGCGGCACGGCGGCCACCGTGATCCCGGTCGGCGCGGTCAGGAGCGCCTCGGGTGACTGGCTCGTCGGTGACGGCGGCGTGGGGCCGGTCACGCTCATGTTGCGCCAGAGCCTCATGGACATCCAGTACGGCCGCGCCCCCGACCCGTTCGCCTGGATTCATAAGGTTTGTTAATTTACGGGCTCAATGTCCCCTGAAGGGGGGAATGGTGTTGTTACGCGGCGCTCGGGATGCTCATGGCACTACGAAGGGAGCATCCCCTTGCGACTGAATCCGAGGACGGTGCGCCAGATCGACTCGCCGTTCGGCGAGGCAGGCGAATTGGAAAGTCGGCGCCGCGGGGAACGGGACCTGCTCGACCTCTCTCAGGCGGCGCCGTGTTATCCGGCCGCTCCGGCCGTGGTCGAGCACATCGCCGCCGTCGCGCGCGACCCCCACGGCGGGGACTACACCGACATCGCCGGATTGCCGCACCTGCGCGAGGCATTCGCCGCCGACCTCTCCCGAAGCTACCTGAGCCACGTGCGCGCGGAGCAGATCGTCATCACGGCGGGCTGCAACCAGGCCTTCTGCCTCGCGGTGTCCGTGCTGGCGGAGGCGGGCGACGAGGTGGTGCTGGCGGTGCCGTACTACCCGAACCACGACATGTGGCTGCGCCTGAACGGCATCCGGCCGGTCTACCTGGAGCCCGGCCCGGATCTCGTGCCGGACCCGGAGGCGGCCGAGGCGCTGATCACACCGCGGACCCGGGCGATCGTCTTGGTGACGCCGGGCAACCCCAGTGGGGTGACGGCCGGCCCTGAGGCGATCGAGCGCCTGGCGGAGGTGGCCAGACGGCATGACCTGGCGCTGATCCTCGACGAGACCTACCGCTCCTTTCGCGACACCGCCGAACCGGCGCACCGGCTTCTGTCCGACCCTCAGTGGGAGCAGACGGTGGTGAGCCTGCACAGTTTCTCGAAGGACTATGCCATTCCCGGCTACCGGGTGGGGGCTGTGGTCGCCTCGCCGCTGCTCAACCGCGAGGTGATGAAGCTGCTCGACTGTGTGGCGATCTGCGCGCCGCGCATCGGGCAGGAGGCCGCCTGGGCGGGCCTGACGCTGGCTCAGGAGTGGCGGCTCGCGCGGGCGCGCGAGCTTGAGGAGAAGCGGCGGCGCTTCGCCGCCGTGATGGCGGAGCGGCCGGGTGGCTTCGAGCTGGTCTCCGCAGGGGTCTTTTTCGGGTGGATGCGCCATCCGTTCGCCGGGCGCTCCACCGAGGAGGTCGTCCGGGACCTAGCGATCATGTATGACACGCTCGTCATTCCCGGTACGGCATTTCTTCCTGAAGATGGTCGGATGCTCCGGGCAAGTTTTAGCAATGTGGATCAGAAATCGTTTGCTGATTTCGCTAATCGCTTGACCGCTGCGGGAATGTCGCGCACGACCATACCGGCGAATTGATCACGTTTACCTAGATCCCGCATTTATCCAGGAGTAGTTTGCGGCGATGTGTGGGCCGTGAGGGACCTTATCATCTCGTCTGTGGTGCTGCCTATAGGCTTTATCGCGCCACTTCTAGGTCAACTCCGGAAATTACCGACCGGCGCGGAATCATCACCTGATGTGAAATTCGACAGGTTAAAACCGAGAGGTTGACATCGGTGAGATAACAGCTTAGAAAAGGCTAGTAAGGTAAATAGCGAGTCAAGAAGGGTATTTCCTGGCTTGTAATGGAAAGCTATGATGATGCCCGGTCGACGGGATGTGCGGGGGCCCCGTGATCAGAATCGACGTCCTTACCAGTTCGCCAATCTTCCTCGCTGGGCTCGTCCAGGCTCTGACAAGTGCCGGCATTCAGGTGGTCGCGGAGAGGACCTCTCCCGACGAAGAACCCTCCTGGATAGCAGACGCCGCGTTAATCGACGTGGACGCGCTTCCGCTCTCCGACAATCTGGCCTACATCAGGGAAGTGGCCAAGCGCACCGAAGTCCTGGTCCTGAACAACGGCGACGACACCGACAGCTACCTGCACGCGGGAGCGTCGGGTGTCATCGGCAAGCGGGCGACGGCCGAGCGAGTGGTCTCGGCGGTGCGGGCCGTGGCGTCCGGCACCCGCTTCGTTCCCGTCGAATGCGAAGTACGGCCCATGCTCGAACGCCACGAGGCGCCCGGCTGTCACCTCTCCGAGCGGGAGGAACAGGTGCTCCGCCAGATCTCCAGGGGCCTGACACACGGGCAGATCGCCACGCGGCTCGGCATCAGCCCCCACACGGTCGACACCTACGTCAAACGGATCAGGACCAAGCTCGGCGTGGGCAACAAGGCCGAGCTCACCCGCGCGGCCCTGCTGGGCCGTCTGGTCGGAAGCGAGAACGCAGGAGCCGAGAACGGCCACGTGACCAACCTCGCGGCGGCACACGACGGCCCGGCGATCCGGGAGTGAGCGCCTCACGCGGCCTGACGGGCAATTCCACCGTCAGGCCGCGTCAAGTGTGACCGTAGTGACCACCAGCCCACCCTGTACGGCGAAGCGCCCCGTAAGCTCCCGCAGCCGCTCACCGGCCACGAAAGGCCCCGGCACCAGCAGACGACCCACAAAGGACGCCGTGGCCTCCTCGACCACCACATCGACGGCGTCGTAGTCGAGAAACGACCCGGCCAGCGGATACCACGCCTTGAACACCGACTCCTTCGCGCTGAACAGCACCCGGTCCCAGGCTACCCGCGGGTTGTCGCGGGCCAGCCTTTCGAGCCTTGCGCCCTCCGCCGACGTGGCCACGAGCGTCAGCACCTCGGAAGGCAGAGGCCCATGCGGCTCGGCGTCGATGCCGAGCGCGAGCAGGTCGTCCGTTCGCGCCACCGCGGCGGCCCGGTATCCGGCGCAGTGCGTGATGCTGCCCACCACCCCCTCCGGCCAGCGCGGCGCGCCACGCTCACCCTTGGGGATGCAAACCGGCGGCAACCCGAGCCGGACGAGGCCGGACCGGGCCAGGTGGCGCCCGGTCGCGAACTCCTGGCGGCGGCCGCGCAGCGCCCGCGTCACGCAGGCCACCTCCTCCGGGTGCAGCCGCACCCCCGGCGGGTCGCCGTACGCCTCGGCCACCGCCACGGCGGGCGGGAGTATCCGCTCGATCACGTCGGCTCGACGGGAAGAGGCAGCACCTGGCGCGGTCCGGTGCCGTTGGCCCCGCCCCGCCTGGACCACTCCCGTGGATAGCCCACGGAGACCTCGATGTGCGGCACGCCGTCGTGCCAGGTGGTCCTGCGGATGTGCAGGTGGCCGTAGACGACCGCGGCGGCGTTGAAGCGCAGATGCCAGTCCGCGGTGCGCTGCGTGCCGCACCACTGCGCGAAGAGCGGGTAACGCAGGACCCGCGTGGGCTCGCGCACCAGCGGGAAGTGGTTCACCAGCACCGTGCGGACCCCGGGTCCGAGCTCGGCCAGGCGCTCCTCGGTCCCCTTGACGCGCGCCTCGCACCAGGCTTCCCGGCTCACGTACGGGTCGGGGTGAAGCAGTAGCTCGTCGGTGCAGACGACGCCGGACTCGTACGCCTGCGCGAGCGCCTCTTCCTTGGTCATCGTCCCCTCGGGCAGGAAGCTGTAGTCGTACAGCAGGAACATGGGCACCACCGTCACAGGCCCGCCGGGCCCCGTCCAGACCGGATAGGGATCCTCGGGGGTGACCACGCCGAGCCCGCGGCACATCTCGACCAGGGCTCGGTAGCGGTCCTCGCCACGCGGGCCGTGCACGTCGCCGGGCAGCGTCCACAGCTCGTGGTTGCCCGGCGTCCAGATCACTTTGGCGAACCTCTCGGTGAGCAGCCGAAGCGCCCACTCAATCTCGCCGGGCTGCTCCGCGACGTCCCCGGCCACGATCAGCCAGTCGCCCGGGGAGCCGGGCTCCAGGTCGAGGAGCAGCCTGCGGTTGTCCTTGTAGCCGACGTGGAGGTCGCTGACCGCCAGGAGCCTGGGGCCGCTCACCGCGCGTCCGCGACCGGCACGTCTTCGAGCAGCGCCCGCCGTACGCGCGACAGCCCGGCCGTCAGTTCCGCGGTGGTGCCGCCGAAGCCCAGCCGTGCGTAGCCGGTGAAGGCGTCGCCGAAACACTCGCCGGGCACCAGCAGCACCCTGTCCCGCTCGGCGAGCCGACGACACACGGCGGTGGCGTCGGGGTGGCGGGGGAATTCCACGAACGCGGTCACGCCGCCGTCGGGCGGGTTCACCCGCACAAGGTCCAGGAGTTCCGCCGCCCAGTCGCGCAGCAACCGCAGGTTGCCGTGCGCGTGCTCGCGCTGCATCGCGACGATCCGGTCGGCGTTCCTGACCGCCTTCTCGGCGAAGAACTCCAGCACCGGCGAGACGTACAACGCGATGTAGTCGCGCAGCACCGCCATCCGGGACAGCAGCTCGGGCGGCGCGAGGCACCAGCCGACCCGGAGCCCGGCCAGCCCGTAGCTCTTGGAGAACGTGCCGAACGTGATGCACTTGTCGTATCGGCCGAAGGGCAGCGGCAGGGGGTCGGCCGTGTATGTCAGCTCGCCGAAGGCGTGGTCCCACACCAGCCAGGCGCCGGCCTCGGCGGCGATGTCGATCAGCTCCTGCTGTTGCTCGCGCGTGATGGAGACGCCGGTCGGGTTGTGCGGGAAGTTGACCACGATCATCTTCGGCCGGTTGGAGGCCAGCTTCCGCAGCAGCGGCAGGTCGGCGGAGAAGCCCTCCTGCGCGCGCAGCGGCCACGGGGTGATCCGGCAGCCCAGCCCGGCGGCGATGTCGTACAACTGCTGGTAGGCGGGATCGACCACGATCACCTCGTCACCCGGGTCCAGCAGCGTGTGCATGACGATGTAGATCGCCTCGCTGGAGCCGTGGGTGACCATCACGCCGTCCACGTCGCCACCCGTCCACCGGTCGGCCAGCGCCGCCCGCAACGCGCCGCCGCCGAAGCTCTCACTGTCATGAAAGATCATCGAGCCGAGCTCGGACAGGTCGAACCCGCAGATCGCCCTCAGCTCGTCGATGGTCAGGTCGCGCACGCCGCTGCTGCCGATGTCGTGGTCGACGTTGTGGTAGTAGAGGCGCATCCACTCTTCGAGCTTCGCAATCGCGAGCTTCATGAACTGTCATCCTTTACTGGTCGGTGCAAGGGTGAGGACGTGCTCCGCCGCCGCCTCGACGCTCTTCCTCGTCCAGCGCATGGGGGTATCCAGCCCCATACGCCAGAGCTCCAGCTGGTCGTCGAAGTTGGGATGGAACGCGTGCCCGGAGGTGCCGGCCAGCAGAACCCATCGTGACCCATCCGGATCGGACAGGTCGACGATCATCCGCATCGTGGGCACGAAGACTACATCGTCGTACCCACCCGCAGCCGACCAACTCGTGGAGTTGACCGCGTCGCCGCCGCCGGCGATCGGCACCGGGCCTCGGTTGAACAACCACTCCACCGGCGCGATGCCGGACTGGCCGGGCCCGTAGCCCCGCAACATCAGCGTGTGCAGGTCGCCCCAGCGCCAGGCGGCCGGGTCGGGGCCGAGCCGCTCGGTGAGCTCGGCGGTGGCCTCGCCCATGGCGGCGGCGAGGATGTCGGCCATCGACTCTCTCTTGCCGGTGTGCCGGTCGTCCCACCACGGCGACTCGGGCGACTTCAGCAGCGAGGCCACGACCTCCCACCAGCGGTCGCCGTTGCCCGCCTTGCGGTCCTGCGGCAGTTCGTCGAAGGTCCGCGCGAGCAGACTCCGCCAGGTCGCGTTGTAGAAGGCCGCCGCTGCTGACTCGGTGCTCTGCTGGAAGTCCCAGCCCTTCAGCAGGTCCCGCGCCTTGGCGACGGCGCCGTCGTTCAGGGGAACGGCCAGCAGCGGGGGCACCACGGCGGCGGCGCCGCCGTTGTGGTTGTCGGACTGCATCCGCCGCATATCCGCCACACCGATCTTCCCGCGCGCCGTGCGTTCGGCGATCAGGTCGAGGATGCGGTGGCCGCGGTAGCCGTACGTCCAGTCGGTGGTGATGACGTGCGGGTAGGATGCCCCGGCAACCGCCTGGTTGGCGGTGACGATGACGCCGTCGGGCGGGTCGTACAGCGTTGGCAACTCGGCGAACGGGATGAAGCCCGTCCAGTCGTAAGCGGAATCCCAGCCCGGGACCGGCCAGGATCCGTCACCCTTGCCGCGGACCGGGATGCGTCCCGGCGCCTGGTAGCCGATGTGGCCGTCCACGTCGGCGTAGACCAGGTTCTGCGCGGGCTCGTCGAAGAGCGTCGCCGCCGCCCGGAACTCCGTCCAGTTCGCCGCCTTGTTGATGCCGAAGAGCGCGTCCATTGTCCGGCCAGGCTCGAACGCCGTCCAGCGCAGCGCCACCGCGTACGGCTCCGCCGCCCGCGTGGGTACCCCGGGCTCGCCGGTGTCCAGGCTGGGCAGCGGCCCCGGCGTTAAGCTCGGCACCGGTCTGCCCGACGGGTCCAGGGGAGGCCGGGCCGCCACCCCGAGCATGTCCGCCCGCCGGTCCGACAGCAGGGGGCCGTGCCGCGTGGCGCGCACGGTGATCGTCACCGGCTCGCCGCCCGCCACTTTGATGACCTCCTGCCGCGAGTCGAGCGCGCGCCACGCCTTGCCGTCGAAGTACCGTTCACCTTCGACCTTCTCCAGGTACAGGTCGGACACGTCGGCGGGCAGGTTGGTCAGCCCCCAGGCGATCCGCTCGTTGCGTCCCGTGACCACGCCGGGCAGGCCGGGCATCGTGAAGCCCTGCACGTTGTACGCGCAGGAGCACTGCAGCCCGATCTGGTACCACGTCCCCGGCAACGACGCCGCCAGATGCGGGTCGTTGGCCAGCAGTGGCTTGCCCGACGCCGTCAGCGCGCCGCTCACCACCCAGGAGTTCGAGCCGATGCCTGCCGTGTCCTCGCCCGTGCGGAGCGGGAGCGAGCGCAGCGCGTCGAGCGCGGGGGCCGCCTCCCGCCACACGCGAGCGGGAAGCGGCCGGGACGGGGTGCCCGGCGTGTCCACGATGGCGCGGTTCTTCGCGTACGGGTAGGGCGGGTAGAGCTGCTCGATCTGGCGCCTGCTCAGGCCCTGGGCCAGCAGCAGCGAGCGGTCGATCTCGGCGTCCATGTTGCCCAGCAGTTCCCACGCCATCGCCTTCAGCCAGGCCAGGGAGTCCACCGGGTCCCACGGCTCCACCGTGTAGCCGGGGTTCTGCAGGCCGAGCACGGTGTACTCCAGGCTTTTCGCTCCAGAGGCCGCGGCGGCGCCGTTCGCGGCGATCCAGGCGTTGACGCCGTCGGCGTAAGCGCGCAGGTGGCTCCTCGCCTCTGGTGAGATCCGCTGCCATTCCTGCTCCGCGGTCCGCCGCCAGCCGAGCGTGCGCAGGAAGGCGTCGGTGCGCACGAGCGGGGGGCCGAACAGTTCCGCCAGGCGGCCCGAGGTCAGGTGCCGCCGGTAGTCCATCTCCCAGAAGCGATCCTGGGCGGTGATGTAGCCCTGGGCCTGGAAAAGGTCCGTGGCCGAATTCGCATAGATCTGGGCGACGCCGTAGGAGTCCCGGAAGACCGTCACCGGCGCGGTGAGGCCGGGCAAGGACAACGTCCCGTCGTACTGAGGGAAGCCGCGCCGCACCGACCACACCGCCAGCCCGGACACCGCGAGCGCGAGCACCACGACCACCGCTCCCGTCCACCGCACCACCCTCCGCAACCGGCGGCGGCGTGGGACGGGGCCGCCGGGCTCCGGCAGATCGGGACGGACATCCGGTCGGGTCTCATCGGGAATCATCGCACCTGCCTGGAGAGCATCGTCACGCCTCGTCCACGAGCCGCGCCAGCTCGTCGACGGTCGGGGCCGCGAGCACGTCCACCAGCGACACCTCCACCGCGAACACCTCGCGGACCTGGGCGGCCAGCCGGGTCGCCACGATGGAGGAGCCGCCGAGCGTGAAGAAGTTGTCGTGGACGCCGACGTCGCCGACGTCGAGGAGCTCCTGGAAGATCTCCGCCAGGCGCCGCTCCACCGGCGTGCGCGGCGCCACATGCGCGTCGGCCGGGCCGAGGTCCGCCTCCGGCGTCGGCAGCGCGCTCAGGTCGTAGTCGCCCTCCGGCGTCAGCGGAAGCGCGTCCAGCACGAACAGGTGGTCCGGTATCAGATAGCCGGGCAGCCTGCTGCTGAGGTGCTGCCGGATCCGGATCGTGCCGACCGCCGGGTCCGGGCCGGTGACGTAGCCGAGCAGCATCGTCCGGCCGTCCACGCCGACGTACCCGGTCACCACCGCGCCGCGCACGTCAGGAACGCGGCGCAGGGCGGCCAGGGTCTCGAAGGTGTCCACCTGCGGGTCGGTGTGGTTCACCACGGTGTTTCCCGTCCCTTCGTCACCGGAGCTTGCCGACGAACTCCAGCGTCCCGTCCGCCCAACGGCGGCCCAGGTCGCTGGTGTGGTAGTCGCCGAAGCAGATCTCGGCGACCTCGCCGGTCGCGGCCGGCTGTCCCGATGGGTGCAGTAACCGCGCGGGCAGGTCGTTGAGCGGCACGCCGAGCGGCACCCGCAGCGGCGCCGTGTCGAGCTGCCAGTCGTACGGCACCGCGTACGCGGCCAGTGGCCGCCCGTCGAGGCCCATCCGGTAGACCGCCACGTACTGACAGTCCGGCGACAGCCGCCGCAGCGCGTCCAGGTCGTGGGAGATGAGCTCGCCTGGGTTGTCCAGGAACACGCACCGCAACCCCGGCAGCTCCGGCAGGTTCCCACCGGCGGCGATCGTGCGCAGGAGCGGCGCGTCGACGTAGGCGACGCTGACCGAGTTCTCCTTCAGCCACGCCACGAGGCCGTCGAGGTCTCCGGTGAACGAGCGGTCCGGCACGACCAGCGTCGCTCCGGCGTGGAACGCGCTCGTCATCGCCGACACCAGATGTGCGGGGCTGCTCGACACCGCCGCGAACCGGTCGTCACCGCAGAGCCCGAACCGCTCAACCGCCCAGTCCCGCCGGCCCGCCGCCGCGGGGTCGCCAAGGCCGTCGGCACCGCCGCCGAGCTCGCCGAGGTCGAGCGGGCCCTCACCCACGTCAAGCACCGCCGGGCCCTGCACGCCGGGCGCGTCCACGCTGAACGCCACTCCCGCCCGCACGCATCCGAGGACCGCCGCCACGAACGCCGCCGTGGGCCGGCTGACGACGCTGATCCTTTCCGCGTCGGGAAGCGTCCGCGCGATGTGTTCGGCCGCCGCGGCGAGCCATCCGTAGCTCCACTCGCCGTCCCGGTCCGCCACCGCGACCTGCTCAGAGGTACGGCCCTGCCGTACCACCGCCAGGTGCGGCGCGGGAAGCACCCGCTCGCCAGGCGTCACCTCGGCCGCCTCCTCCAGCGGATAGTCGAGGATCCCCTTGCCCGGATCGCGCACCACCGCGTTGAGCATCGTGCGCAGGTGCTCCAGCAGCGCGTCCATCATCGCCGCCTGGTACCGCTCGGCGTCGTACTCCAGCCGAAGCTGGAAGGCCCCGAACGCCTCCAGCGCGGTGAAGACGAGGTCAAAGCTGCTCAACAGCTCCGGCAGTGGCATCACCTCGAGGCCGACGTCGCCGATGCGCCGGATCGGTGGCAGGTCGAACACGTTCAGGACCACCTGGAAGATCGGCGTCCTGCGCGGGTCGCGCGGCACCTGCAGTTCCTTCACGAGCTCGTCGAAAGGCGTGTCCGAGTGCGTGTAGCCGTCCACCGACACCTGGCGGGCCCGCCGCAGCAGCTCGGTGAAGTCCGGGTCGCCCGACAGATCGAGGTGGAGCGGCATGGTGTTGATGAAGCAGCCGATCAGGTTCTCCAGCGCGACGTCGGTCCGCCCGCTCACCGAGGTCCCGATCACGATGTCGGACTGGCCGGACCAGCGCCGCAGCACCGTCGCCAGGCAGGCCAGCACGAGCATGAACGGGGTGACGCCGAGGCGGCGGCACAGCTCGTGCAGTGCGACCGTCTGCTTGTCGGTCATCTTCAGCATGCTGCGCCCGCCCCCGGCCCCGGGGTTCAGCGGCGCGTTCGGCATGGTGATCGCGGGCGGCGCTCCGGCCAGGTGGCCGCGCCAGTACTTGACCTTCTCCGCGAGTGCGTCCCCGGTCAGGCGTTCGCGCTGCCAGACGGCGAAGTCGCGGTACTGGACAGGGAGCTCGGGCAGGCCCGCCCGCGCCACGTCCCCGCCCGATTCGTACAGCGCCAGCAGCTCCCGCCCGAACAGGCCGATCGACCAGTTGTCCGAGACGACGTGGTGCGAGGTGATGTTGAGCAGGTGCTCAGTGTCGCTCAGCCGGACCAGCGTGCACGTGAACAGCGGCCCCTCAGCCAGGTCGAAGGCGGTGCTGAACTGCTCGTCCAGCATGCGCTTGCCGATCTCGAATCCGTCCTCGGCGGCGGAGAGGTCCACCACGTTGAGCCGCCAGTCTCCCACCTCGCCGACCACGGGCACCGGCCGGCCATCCACGACGGGGAACGTGGTGCGCAGCACCTCGTGGCGCGCCACGATCGCGCGGATGCTGGCCTCGAGCACGTCCACCTGGAGCGGGCCGGCGAGGCGGTAGCGGCCGCCGACGTGGTAGGCGGTCTTCGGCCGGAGCTGATGTTCCAGCCACAGGCGTTCCTGGTCGAAGGAGAGCACCGGCTCGGCGTCCGGCGGCCGTGGCCGGACGATCCGGTCCGGGCTGGCGTCCGTGGCCGCCTGCGCCAGCAGCGCGATCGTCGGCTGCTCGAAGAAGTCGAGTGGCGACAGCCCGATCCCCTCCTCCTGGGCTCTGGCCACGACCTGGATGGCCTGGATGGAGTCGCCGCCGAGCTCGAAGAAGTTGTCGTGGATGCCGACCTTGTCCACGCCGACGACGGTGGCCACGATGGCGGCCAGCCTCCGCTGCAGCGGCGTGCTGGGCGCGACGTAGTCCTCGATCAGCTCGGGCCTGCCGCCGTCCGGCGCGGGCAGCCGTTTGCGGTCGAGCTTGCCGTTGGCGCTGAGGGGGAGCGCGTCGAGCTCCACGAGCGCCGAGGGCACCATGTAGGCGGGCAGTTCGCGTTCGAGGTAGCGGCGCAGCTCGGTGAGGGTCGGCGCGGCTTCCGCGCGCGCCGGGACGAGGTAGGCGACCAGGCGGCGGTCGCCGGGCACGGGCTCGTAGAGGGCCACGACGGACTCGCAGACCTGCGGATGCCTGCTGAGCACCGATTCGATCTCCGCGGGCTCCACCCGGAAGCCGCGGATCTTGATCTGTGTGTCGACGCGGGAGACGAACTCGAGGTTCCCGTCGGGGCGCTGGCGGACCAGGTCGCCGGTGCGGTAGAGGCGCTCGCCGGGATGCGCGGGGTCGGCGACGAAACGCTGCGCGGTCAGGCCGGGGCGGCCGAGGTAACCTCGGGCCAGGCTGACCCCGCCGATGTACAGCTCGCCGACGCCGCCCGTCGGCACCGGCGCGAGTCTGCTGTTGAGGATGCGCAGGTCGGCCGACGGAATCGGGGTGCCGATCGGCAGGTTCGGCCAGTCGAAGCTCTCGCCCGGGTCGAGGCGGAAGAAGGTCGAGCTGACCGTGGTCTCCGTCAGCCCGTAGACGTGCATCAGCGGCACGCCGAGCCGCGGCCACATGGCCAGCCGTTCGGGCAGGACCCGCTCTCCGCCGATGATCACCAGGCGCAGGCAGCTCGGCAGCACCCGGCCCAGCCGGTCGAGTTCGCGTACCCACTCGTGCCAGTACGCGGTCGGCAGCTCCATCACGGTGAGCCGCTCGCGTTCGACGAGATCCACCAGGTCGGCCTCGCCGCTGATCAGGTGCTGGGTCGGGATGACCACCGCGCCGCCCGCCAGCCAGATCGGGAACAGTTCCTCCACCAGCACGTCGAAGCTCGGCGAGGCGAACTGCAGGAACCTGTCGCCGGCGCCGAGCCCGAGGCGCTCCATGATGTCGCGGGCGAACGTCACCAGCGAGCGGTGGTCGATCATGGCGCCCTTGGGCCGCCCGGTCGAGCCCGAGGTGTAGACGACGTAGGCCAGCGAGGCGAGGTCCGGCGGGTCGTCCAGGTCGTGGTCGGCGTGCTCGCCGGTCGCGGGACCGTCGAGGAGGACGGTTCCGGCGGGCGGGTCGGTCACGAGCGGCGCGAGCCGTACCTGTGTGATCAAGACCTTCGCACCCGCGTCGGCGAGCATGAAGGAGATGCGCTCGGGCGGATACGACGGGTCGACGGGGACATAGACGCCACCGGCCTTGAGCACGCCGAGGATCGCCACGGCCAGCTCAGGGGAACGCTCCACCAGGATGCCGACGGGAGTCTCCCGGCCCACACCCCTGGCCCGCAACTCCCGCGCCAACCGGTTGGCGGCCCGGTTGAGGCTGCCGTAGCTGGTCGCGACCCCGTCGCAGACGACGGCGGGCGCGTTCGGCGCGAGCGCGACCCGGCGCTGGAACAACTCGACGAAGCCGACGTCTGAGGTGTGCGGCCGGACGGGTGCCGCTGGGGCGGCGATCAGCGTCACCTGCCGCACCGCCGCGTCGGGCACGGCGACGAGCCGGCGCAGGATCTCCTCGAACTGCCCGGCCAGCAGGACGATGGTCTCCCTGTCGAACAACTCGGTCATGTAGTGCCACTGGAGCTGCAGCGACTCGGGACCCGGGATGGCCGACAGGGTGAGGTCGACCGACACCAGCCCGAGGTCGATCGGCTCCGGCGTGATGCGCAGGCCGGGAACCTCCAGGCTCTCGCCGGGTACGGTGAGGACGTTGATCCACAACCGGCTCAGCGAGGTCTGCGACGCCTCCCGGCCCAGGTCCAGCAGCTCGATCACGCGTTCAAACGGCACGTCCTGGTGGTCCATGGCGACGGCCATGGACTCGCGTGCCCTCCGGACGACCTCGCGCAACGTGAGCTCGCCAGTCAGCCGCACGCGCAGCGGGAGTGGGTTGGCGAAGCAGCCGATGACCTGCTCCGTCTCCAGCCGGTTGCGGCCGGACACCAGTGAGCCGACGACCAGGTCGTCCTGTTCGAGGTAGTGGTGGAGGAGGATGGAGCACCCTGCCAGCAGGATGGAGACCAGCGGGGCGTTCTCGCGTTCGCTGAACGCGCCGAGCGCGGCGGTGAGCTCCGCCGGCAGGTTCACGATGTGGACGTCGCCGGCGAAGGACGGCCGCGCCGGATACGGCCGGTCGGCGGGCAGCTCGGGCGGCGTCTCGATGCCATCGAGCGCCTGCCGCCAGTGCTCCAGCTCGGCGGCCACCCGCTGGTCGTCGAACTGCTCGCGCTGCCAGGCGGCGAAGTCGCCGAACTGGATGTCGGGGGCGGGCAGGGTGCCGCCATCGTTCTTGCGCAGGCCGTACAAGGTGACGAGCTCGCGCACGATGATCGACAACGACCACGCGTCCGAGGCGGCGTGGTCGGTGGTGAACAGCACGACGTGCAGGTGCTCGGCCAGGCGCAGCAGCGTGACCCGCAACCGGTGCGGGTCGCGGGGGTCGAAGGGACGCATGATTTCGGCTTTGCAGTGCCGCCGCACCGCCGCCCGCTGGTCCTCGGGCGCGACGTGCGTCAGGTCCACCACGGGAGTGGGCACGGGACCGGTGGGATGGGTGACCTGCACAGGCGTGCCGTCATCCTGGAGCTCCACCGTGGAGCGCAGCACCTCGTGACGCTCGACGACCTCCGTCAGCACACTGCCGAGCAAGCCGAGGTCAAGCCCGCCCTCGATGCGGAAGGCACTGTTGATGTTGTTGGCCGACCGGAGCCGCTCGATGGCCCATTCCCGCTGCTGCGCGATGCCCAGCGGGGTGGGGAGGGAACGATCGCGTGGCCGGATCCGCTGCTCGCGGACGGGCTCACGGGTCGCCAGCAGGTCCGCGACCCGTGACTCCAACGTCGCCCTCTGCTCCGGTGAGAGAGCTGCGATCCGGCTTTGCAGGTCGGTCATGAGGTCTCCCCATCCGCGCGTTGCCGCGCAAGAGCCATTGCTGATGGATCGGGCTCCTCTTTCGCCGCTGCCTTCTTCGCGCCGCCGGTGGGCCGGTCGGGCAGGGCACGCAGGTCAGGCCGGCGGTAGGCGAGGAGCGCCGTCACGATCACGGCCAGGCCGCAGACCAGGATGAGCAGGGCGGTCCCTCGGCCCGGGCCCACCCCGAAGAACGTCCCCACCGAGCCGGTGAGCGGCCCGCCCTCCCGGAGAAGCGGCTCGAAGACCTGGTCGGCCAGCGGGCCGGAGAGAGCGAAGGCCACACACTGGACGGTGTTGGCCACCATGTTGAAGAAGGCGAACACCCGGCCCTGGATGTCCGGCTCGACCTCGACCTGGAGGATGCCCCTGGCCGTGCCGTCGACGATCGTGGAGAACAACGAGTAGCCGAAGGCCGCGATCATGATCAGGGCGACGCTGGGCTGTACCACTCCCAGGCACATGAACCCGCCGATCGGCAGCGTGAGGCCGGCCAGCGCGTGGATGCGGCGGCGCGGCCCGCCCCAAGCGGCCAGCACCAGGCTGCCCACCACGGCGCCGACTCCCGCCGCCGCCAGCACCACGCCGAGTGCTTCGGCAGAGGCGTAGGAAAGGACCACCGGCGTGATCAGCACGTCGGCGGGGGCGACCGCGACGCCGACCGTGCCGTACAGGACGACGAGCGCCAGCAGGTCGCGCCGGGCCGACAGGTAACGCCAGCCCTGCCGAATCTCGGCGCCGAGGCCGCCGCCGCCCGTCGAGCCCCCTTCGGACCTGCGCTGGCGCGGGATGGAGACGAGCAGCACGGCCAGCATGTTGACGACGAAGGAGGCGCAGTCGATCAGGAGGACACCGCCGAGCCCGACGGCCATCAGCAGCACGCCGCCCGCGGCGAAGCCCAGCGTGCCGCCGAGGGCCTGGGCCAGGAGCACCATCCCGTTCGCGCGGCCGACCTGCTCTTTCGGCACGAGCAGGATGACGATGGAGTTCATGCTCGGTGCCGTCAGCGCGCGCAGCAGCGACTGGATGCCGACGACGATGAAGATGTGCCACGGCTGGAGCGTCCCGCTCAGGAACAACGCCGCCAGCGCGAAGATCGTGACCGCGGACAGCGCGTTGCTCACCGCCAGGATGCCGCGCCGGCTCCAGCGGTCCACGAGCGCCCCGGCGACCGGCGTCGCCAGGATGCCCGGCAGGAAGCTCATGACGATGATCAGCCCGTACTGAGTGGCCGAGCCCGTCCGCTGGAACACCCACACACCGAGCGCGAGGCTGGTGAGCGATGAGCCGAGCACCGAGACCAGATAACCCACCCAGAGTGTGGTGAACCTACGCATGAGCGATCGCTCCGTCCGCCGTCGATGGCCGTCGCACGCGCCCATGCTCGTGGATCCGGCAGCCGCCATCACCTCCCCACTTCAGGGGACACACCCGTTGCTTTCTGGCGCGCGTAACCGGTGGCCAACCGCCGCCGCATACCCTCGCCGCCATGGCGACAGCGCTCATCGACCTCGACGATCTCGACCTGTTCGTGTCCGGCGATCCGCACGCCGCATGGGCGTGGCTGCGCGAGCACGCGCCGGTCTACTGGAACGCCACCGCCGACGGCGGTTACTGGGCCCTGACCACGTACGCGGACGTGAGCGCGGTCTACCGGGACCCGGTGGCGTTCTCCTCTAAGGACGGCACCGTGCTCGGCGGCTCGTTCCGCAGCGCGACCGACACCGCGTCCGGGCAGATGCTCATCTGCTCCGACCCGCCCGAGCACCGGCTGCTGCGCCACCACGTGCACAAGGCGTTCGACAAACGGATGATGCGCGAGGCCGCCAAGCACGTGCGCGCGTATCTCACCGACGCGCTCGACCGCCTCACCGCCGACGGCGGCGGCGACTTCGCCACGGACGTCGCCCCCACGCTGCCCGCCGGTCTCCTCGCCGCGATGTTCGGGATCGGCCGCGCCGACGCGCTCTACCTCCTCCACCTCACCCGCACGATGATCGGCTTCCGCGACGAGGAATACGTCAGGGGCAGTGGCGAGGCCATGACCCTGGTCGGCGCCCAGGTGGAAATCTTCGACTTCCTCACCGAACTGCTCGACCGGCGCCGCGCCGAGCCCGGCGAGGACCTGGTCAGCATCCTGCTCGCCGCCGAGACGAACGGGCGCGGCCTGACCGAGAGCCAGATCCTGTACAACGCGCTCAACGTGGCCGTCGGCGGCAACGAGACCACCCCGTTCACCGCCTCGGCGATCGTCGAGACGCTGATCGGCCACCCCGAGGAGGAACGCCGCCTGCACGACGACCCGAGCCTGGTCGGCACGGCGGTGGAGGAGTTCTTCCGATGGACCTCGACCAACGCCTACGTGCGCAGGACCACCACAAAGGACGTGACCCTTCGCGAGGTCCGGATACCGGCCGGGCAGACGCTGACGTTGTGGAACTCCTCCGCCAATCGCGACGAGAGCGCCTTCCCCCACGCCGACCGGCTCGACCTCGGCCGCACCCCCAACCACCACCTGGCCTTCGGCGTCGCCAACCACCGCTGCGTGGGCATGTCCGCGGCCTGGATGGAGATCACGCTGCTGGTGGAGGAGCTGGTACGGCGCCGCCTGCGCTTCACGCAGAGCGGAAAGATCGAACGGCTGGCCTCGAACTTCATGCTCGGCATCAAGCATCTGCCGGTCGAGGTGGCGGCCTAGGCGGTCGAGCGCAGCAGCGAGGTGTGGCCGTCCGGCTGCAGCTCGCGCTGCCACACCAGGGGGTCGATGGCCCGCCCGGTGAACGCGCCGTGCGCCGCGCGGGTGTAGAGCCGCCGGGTGGCCAGATCCGGGGCCGTCTGCAGGCGCTGGCGCAGCCGTACCGCGCACAGCCTGTACCAGCGCTGCACCTGCTCAAGCTGCCCGAGATGGCCGTGGACCAGCATCAGCGCGCGGAACGCCTCCTCGTGGAACGGCTCCACCTCCAGCATCCGCTGGCACCACCTGATGACGCCGACGTGGTCGCCGCGCAGGATATTCGTCTCCGCCAGGTAGGTCAGGCCGCACAGCAGCCTGCTGCGCAGCCACTCCCGCTGCGCCCCCGCCCACTCATACGGTTCGTCCGGCAGGAAGTCGCCCGCGTACAACCCATCGGCCTGGAGGTAGTGCGCCGCCGCCTCCGCCCGGTGGCCGCGCAGTTGCGCCGCGTGCGCCTCGTCGGCCAAGCGGATGAAGCGTTCGAAGTCGAGCGGCACGCCGGCTGCCTCCAGGAGGTAGCCGGACTCGCGGGTGAGCAGGCGCAGCCCGGGGCCGCCCTGCGGCTGCTCGTCCAGGACCTTCCTGAGCATGTGCGCGGCGACCTTGAGCGAGCTGGAGCCCTTGGGCCACGGGCCGTCCGGCCACAACGCGTCGTAGAGCACATCGCGCGAGACGATCCGCCCGTGCCGCAGGAGGAGGAACTGCAGCAGGTTGCGGGCCTTGCCCGCCTTCCACCGTTCCACCGGGCGGCCGTCGAACGCCAGCTCGAACGTGCCGAACGTGCGAACAGAGATGCGTTCTTCCACGTCTTCTCCCCGTCTCTCCGGGGACTCGAAGCTACCCGCAGGTGCGGCGGCCGGTGATGTCACATGAAGAAGGGATGCCTGGGAAACGGGGTCGCGGTTCATCCTGTGCGTATGCCATCCGTACCCCAGTCGCCGGTCAGCCCGGCACGAACCGACGGTGAGGAGCGGGACAGTCATCCCAGCCGCGCAGCCCGGCCCCGTCGGCGGCGGCTCGGGGGCCGCATCGCCCTCGGCGTGCTCGCGATCGCCGTCACGGTGTTCGTGGGTCTGTCCATTCCGCGGTACCTCGCCTTCGACCCGAAGGTGGGCAGGCTCTCGCCGGACGAACACCCGTTGTTCTTCCCCGTGCTCATAACGCACGTGCTCGGCGCCACGGTGGCCATGGTCGGCTGTGTCTTCCAGGTGTGGCCGTGGCTGCGCCGCAGACACCCCCGCGTGCACCGCGTCGTCGGCCGGGCCTACGTCGTCGCCGGCGTGTGGCCTGCCGCGACCGCCGCGGTGGTGATCTCGGTGGTGTGGCCGTTCGGCCCGGTCAGCGCGCTGAGCGACATCGTGCTGGCGTCGTTGTGGTTCACCGTCACGACCTTCGGCTTCGTGAACGCCCGTCGGGGCCGCTTCGCCGAGCACCGCCGGTGGATGTTGCGCAGCTTCACCCTCACCATCTCGATCATCTTCAACCGGCTCCTCGGCTTCCCGATCGGGATGATCCTCGCCAACCAGCTCGACACGACGTTCGGCGGCGACAAGCACGCCCTGGAACAGGCGGTCTCGGCGACCGTCACCTGGCTGCCCTGGACGCTCGCCTTCATCTTCATCGAGTGGTGGCTGGACCGCGAACACCGTCACACCGTACGGGAGACGTGATGGGCGAGCTCGACTGCGTGGTGATCGGATACAACGAGGGCGATTTCGACGACTACAGGGTCATGTGCGAGCGGGCCGGTCCCGGCACGCCGGAATACCAGATCATGCGCGCCGAGCACCTGGTGGTCGACGGTACGGCGATGCCGTGGCTGGACGCGTTCAGCCGGCTCAGGAACCGCGGTACCGGCCGAGCCGACAGATACCACGTCGGCGAGGTTTTCAACCTGGCGGCGCTCTATCTGACCAGCTACCTGCGCAGGCGCGGCCTGCGCGCCGAGCCCGTCTCGCTGTTCACCGGCGAGCGCGACCGGCTGGCGGCGCTGCTGGCGGAACGGCCCGACGTCGTCGCCATCACCACCACGTTCTACGTCAACATCCTGCCGGTGGTCCCGGTCGTCGAGTACATCCGCCAGATGTCGCCGACCAGCCACATCGTGGTCGGCGGCCCGCTCATCGACAACCTGTGCCAGTCCGGCGTGAACGGCGCCGTCCAGGACTTCTTCTTCGCCATGGGCGCCGACTCCTATATCCAGGAATCGCAGGGTGAGCACAGCCTGGGCCAGCTCTGCCAGGCCGTACGCGCGGGCGGCGACCTGTCCGGCGTGGACAACCTGATTCACTGCCCCGAGGACACCTGGGTACGCACCAGGCGCCGACCGGAGGCCAACGACCTGGACGAATGCTCGATCGATTGGGCCGGCTTCAGCCCGGACCTCATAGGCCCGACCGCGCAGCTTCGCACCGCGCGCAGTTGCGCGTTCAAGTGCAGCTTCTGCGATTACCCGACCCGCGCCGGGGCGCTCACCACGGCCTCGGTGGAGACGGTGCGCAAGGAGCTTCGCGCGCTGGCCGAGCTCGGCGTCCGCAACGTGGTCTTCGTGGACGACACGTTCAACGTGCCGCCCAAGCGGTTCAAGCAGCTCTGCCAGATGATGATCGACGAGGATCTCGGCCTGCGGTGGTACTCCTACTTCCGCTGCTCCAACGCCCGCGACGAGGAGTCGTTCGACCTGGCCGCCGCCAGTGGCTGCGCCGGCGTCTTCCTGGGCATCGAGTCCGGCGACAGCGATGTGCTGGCCAATATGCACAAGCTCGCGCAGGACAGCCAGTACCGCACCGGCATCGCCAGGCTCAAGGAACGTGGCGTGACCACCTTCGCCTCGATCATCGTCGGATTCCCCGGCGAGACCGAGAAGACCGTCGCCAACACCATCGACTTCCTCAACGAGACCGCCCCCGACTTGTGGCGGGCACAGGCCTGGTGGGCCAACCCCCGCTCGCCGATCTACCAGCAGAAGGAACTGCTGGGCATCGAGGGAGAGGGCTACACGTGGTCGCACTTCAGCATGACCTCCTCGCAGGCCGCCGACCTCACCGACGAGATGTTCGAGCGCGTCACCGAGTCTGTATGGCTGCCGTTGTACGACTTCGACTTCTGGTCGCTGCCCTACCTGGACGGCAAGGGCGTGAGCGTGCAGGAGCTCACGGGGCTCCTGCGGACGAGCCAGGAACTCATGGGGGTACGCGACCGGGGCGGCGACCCGGAGCGCCTGGCCGCCCTGGAGCGGCGATACGCCGAAAGCGTGGCCGTCCTGGACGTGGCGCCGGCCAAGTTCAGCTACTGACGCCCAGGAGAACCGCATGACCTTGCCCGCACCCGCCGAGACGACCGACCCGGCGGCCCCGGGCCCGCGTACGGTGGTCAGCCGATTCGAGCAGGTGGCCGCCGCTTGGCCGGACCGCCCGGCGATCGTCTACCGAGGCGGCGTGCTGACCTACGGCGAGCTCGCCGCGCGCAGCGCCGCGATCGCGGCCGGGCTGATCAGACGCGGCATCGGCGCCGAGTCCCTGGTCGGGCTGCTGCTGCCGCGCGGGATCGACCTCGTGGCCGCCCTGCTCGGCACGCTGCGCGCCGGAGGCGCCTACCTGCCGCTGGATCCGGCGCTGCCCATCGACCGGCTGCGCTACATGTGCCGGCAGGCAGGCGCGGAGCTGGTCCTGTCCGATCCCGTCACCCGCCGCCGCGTCTCGCCCGCCCTCGGCAGGCAGGTCCTGACCGTGGACACCTGTGCCCGCGTCGCCGCCGGAGCGCTCCCGGGCCACGCCCCGATCCTGCCCGGAGACCGGGCGTACGTCATCTACACCTCAGGCTCGACCGGGCGGCCGAAAGGCGTCGAGGTCACGCATGGGTCGCTGGCCGCGCTCGTGGACGGGCTCGCGCACGCCGTCGGGCCGGGGCCGGCCAGGATCGGGTGGAACGCCAGCCCGTCGTTCGACGCCTCCGTGCAGCAGTGGTCGCGGTTGTGCCGGGGCGACACTGTCGTCCTTGTGGACGACCAGGTGCGCGGCGACCCGCAGGCGCTGGCGGCGCTCATCGCCGAGGAGCGGCTGGACGAGCTCGACATCACGCCGTCCCACTTGGTGTCGCTGCTCGACCACCTGACCGAATACACCGAGGGGCCGCCCCTGCGGCTGCTCGTCGGCGGGGAGGCCATCGCGCCCGCGTTGTGGAGCCGGTTGGCGGACCAGCGGGCCGCCGGGGTCCTGACGCCGGTCAACCTGTACGGCCCGACCGAATGCACGGTCGACGCCACGTGGGCGCCGATCAACCACACGGCCGGGCCGCACCTGGGCGAGCCCCTGCCCGGGGTCCGCATCCACCTGCTCGACGAGAAGCTGAGGCCGGTCGGCCCCGGCGTCGAAGGTGAGATCTATGTGGCCGGCGACGGCGTGTCCCGCGGCTACGTCGGCGCTCCGGCGCTGACCGCGCAGCGGTTCGTCCCCGACGTGATCGCGGACGATGGCACGCGCATGTACCGGACCGGTGACCGGGCGCGGATCGGCCCCGCCGGGCGGCTGGAGTTCATCGGCCGCGACGACGACCAGGTGAAGCTGCGCGGGTACCGGATCGAGCTGGGTGAGGTGGAGGCGGTGCTGAGCCGCTGCCCGGGCGTGGTCCAGGCGGTCGCGATGGTCCGCGACGACATGCCGGGCGGCGCGGGTCTCATCGGCTACTGCAGGCTCGAGCGCCCGGGCTCGTTCGACGCCGATCTGGTACGGCGCGGCGCCGCTGCTCACCTGCCCGAGTACATGCTGCCTGCCGTACTCGTCGGGCTTGATCGTTTCCCGCTGACCGGCAGCGGCAAGGTGGACCGCGGCGCGCTGCCGCCCCTGGTGCGGCATGAGCGCTCCGCGGAGGCGGCGCCGATGAGCCCGACTGAGCGGCTCGTCGCCGATGCGTGGCGCGATGTGCTGGAAATCGAGCGCGTCGGCGTGGAGGACAACTTCTTCGAGCTCGGCGGCCAGTCGCTGCTGGCCATCCGGCTGGTCGCGCACTTGCGCCGCAAAGGCGTCCCGGCGATCCCGATGGTGACGGTCTTCCAACACCCCGTCCTGGGCGACCTCGCCGCCTACCTGGACGAGGTCAGCCTGACCGGCAGGTTGCACGTGCCGCCGAGGAAGTTGGAATAGACGCGCCGGGGGGTGCCCGTCACCTCGATCCCGCCGGCCAGGTCACGAAGGGCGGCCAGAGTCGCCGCGAGCTGGATGCGGCCCAGTCGTGCGCCCAGGCAGAAGTGCGGCCCGTAGGCGAAGGTCAGGTGCCGGTTCGGCGTGCGGTCCAGGAGGAACCGCTCGGAACGGGCGAACTCCCGCTCATCAAAGTTGGCCGAAGCCAGCCACACCGTGACGATGTCGCCCGCCTCGACCCGGCCGCCACCGACGTCCGCCGGTTCCGCCGCCAGCCGGCCGAGATGCCGCGACGGCGTCGTCCAGCGCAGCACCTCCTCGACCGCGCTGTCCAGCCCGACCTCACCCGCGCGCAGCGCCCGCCACTGATCCTGATTCTCCGCCAGCGCCAGGACCGCGCCGGTCATCGCCAGCCGGGTCGTCTCGTCGCCGCCCAGGATGAGGCTGTAGCAGTTGAAGACGATCTCGTCGGTGCCGAGCGGCCGCCCCTTGACGCAGGCGTTCGCCAGGACGCTGACCAGGTCATCGGCGTCGCCGCCGCGCCGCTCCTCGGCGAGCTCGATGAAGTAGGCGAGGATCTCGTTCTTGGAGTTCCAGCCGTCGGCCGAGGTGTGGGCAGGGCCGTGCGAGCTGACCGAGGTCGAGCCGAGCCGGTGGATGTAGGCGCGGTCGGAGTCGGGCACGGCGAGCATGTCGCAGATGGTGGCCAGGGGCACCTGGGCGGCCACGTCGTCGCCGAAGTCGCAGTCCTCGCGCTCCAGCGCGTTCGCCACGAGCCGCCGCACCTGATCCTCGATCCGCCGCGCCAGCCGGTCGAAGACGGCCGGGGTCAGCGCGCCGGTGATGATGCGGCGTACTTCTGTGTGGCGGGGGCCGTCGGTCACCGCGAGCATCTTGCCCGTAGCCGAGTCGCCGCCCACGAGCAGGGTCTCCAGCACGTTGCCCGACGTCGAGGTGAAACGCCGGCCGTCGCGGAAGACGCTGACGGCGTCCGCGTGCCGGGTGACGACCCAGAAGCCCGGGTGGCCGCCCATCGGCGGATGCCAGTAGAGCGGGTGCTCCGACCGCAGGCGCCGCCACACCGCCGACAAGTCACCTTCGGCGTGGATCGCCGGTGAGGTCAGGTCCAGGGACTCCACCTGGTCCGGGTCGAGTACGGGCAGCACCTGGGACACCTCCGGTTCGCACGTGCTCCCGACTATGCCCCGGCGTGGTTAGCCGCCGGTTACGCCTGTCCCGCGTAACCGGCGGCTAACCCCTCCCGGCTAGCGTCAATCGGCAGTCGAGACTTCTGGAGGGCACGTGCGCCGACCATCCACGCGCTGGCTGCTGCAGGAGCCGGCGGCCGGAGACGAGCCGCTGCTGTTCGCCTTTCCCTACGCCGGCTCAGGCGCGGCCTCGCTGCGGCGCTGGCCCGGGCGGATCGGGGAGGCCGAGGTCCATCCCGTGCAGCTTCCCGGCCGGGAGTACCGGATCAAGGAAGATCCGTACCGCGACTTCGAGACGTTCGCCAAGGACGCCGTCGAGGCGCTCCTGCCCTACCTGGCGCGGCCGTACGCGCTTATCGGCCACTGCATGGGCGCACTGCTCGCACACGCGTTCGCCGCCCGCGCCGTGAAGATCGGCGTCCGGGCGCCCGAGCGGCTGTTCGTGTCGGCGTCCCTGACGCCGAGCCGGGGTTTCTACGGCTACTACCACCCGTGGATGTCCGAGCGCCGCATCGCCGCGGAACTCCGGCGCGTCGCAGGAGACCTCGGCGACGGGGCCATCCCAGACGAGTTGGTGTCGTTGTCGGTGCGGGTCCTGCGGCAGGACGTGCGGATGTGCCTCGACTACGCCCCGCCGGCCAAGGCGATCGGGGTGCCGATCAGCGCCATCGGCTGGGCGGACGACCTCGACGTGGGGCCGGACGACCTGGCCGAGTGGCAGGAGTACGGCGAGACACGCGTCCACGTGCTTCCCGGGGATCCGCTGAACTTCCTGGCAGGTGCCGCCGGGCTCAGGAAGGTCATCGAGGAAGATCTCGACTACTGATGCGAAGAGGATGAGCACCGTGTCTGCACCCGCGACGATTCCCGAGCTTCTCGCCAGAACCGTCGGAACTCACCCGGACCTGACCGCCGTCAGCGACGAGGAGACCAGTCTCAGCTACGCGGAACTGGCCGAGCGGGCGGACGCCGTCGCGCACGAACTGGTCAGGCTCGGCGTGCGGGAGGAGGACCGGATCGGCGTCCACCTGCCGCGTGGCGTCGGCGCCGTGGTGACGGTGCTCGGTGTGCTGCGCGCGGGAGCGGCGTACGTGCCGATCGACGTCAGCTATCCCAGGTTGCGGCGCGAGCAGATGGTGCAGGCCGGCCGTCTGCGCTTGCTGCTCGTCGATCCCGGCACGACCGGGCGGCCGGCCACTCTGCCCGTGGAGGTGGCCGAGCTGGACTGGCGCGTCCTGCCGCCCGCTTCGGGTCTGGCGACACACGTCGCCCCGCAGAGCGCGGCCTGCGTCCTGTTCACCTCCGGATCCACCGGTCAGCCCAAAGGCGTCGTGCTGGAACACCGCCACGTGATCGCCTTCGCCACGGACACCGCCCTCCCCACGGTCGGCCCCGGCGACCGGATGGCGCAGGCGTCGAACCTGTCCTTCGACACCTTCACCTTCGAACTGCTACGCAGCATGGCCGGCGCCGCGGAGCTGGTCGTGATGCCCGCCTTGGCCGACCTCATCGGCGCCGACCTGCGGCGGCAACTCCGGCGGCACCGCGTCACCGCGATGCTGGCCCCTGCCATCGCGCTCAACCAGGTCGTCCGCCACGACCGCGAGGCGTTCGCGTCCCTGCGGGTCCTGTGCTCGGGCGGCGACGTGCTGCTCGCCGACACCTGCCGCGAGCTGCGGGCCGGGGGCTTCTCCGGGGACCTGCTCAACCTGTACGGCCCGACCGAGGCCACCGTGGCCTGCACCGCCCAGCGAGTCCATGAACTCCCCGACGACTGCACCCGGGTCCCCATCGGCCATTCGACCGCGTCAGCGCGTCTGTACATCCTGGACGATCAGCTTGCCCCCGCCTCCACCGGTGAGCTGTACGTCGGCGGCGCCGCCGTCGGACGCGGCTACCTGGACCAGCCCGGGCACACCGCGCAACGCTTCGTCGCCGACCCGTTCGCCGCGAACGGCACCCGCATGTACGCCACCGGCGACCTGGTGCGTACCGGTGCCGACGGAGCCCTCGAATACCTCGGCCGCGTCGACAGCCAGGTCAAGATCTCCGGCCACCGGGTCGAGCCCGCCGAGGTCGAACGCACCCTCTACCAGCACCCGCACGTAGGCGAGGTCGCGGTGACGGCGGTAGGGGAGCCTGGCGACCTGCGCCTGGTCGCCTTCGTCATCCCGATGGCCGAGGAGTTCTCACCCGTCGGCGTGCGCGCCTTCCTCACCGAGCGTTTGCCCGCCGCCTACATCCCCGCCGAATTCGTCGTCCTGGACTCCATGCCGCTGGACGCGCACGGCAAACGGGACTGGGCACGGCTGCGCGAGGCCGCAGAGGACCGCTCCCGGCGGCGGCGCACCTACGAACCTCCACGCACCGCCACCGAGCGCTACCTCGTCCAGCTCTGGGAGGAACTGCTCCGCGTGGAGTCGATCAGCATCCACGACGACTTCTTCGGCCTCGGCGGCCACTCCCTCCTCGCCGCCCGCGGCCGCATGCGCATCCGCCGCGACCTGCAGACCGACCTTCCGCCTGAGGTGGTCTTCGAGAACAGCGTGGTCGAGGACCTAGCCAAGGTCATCGACCAGGCCAGGCCCTCCGTCGCCTTGGCGAGCGATCCCTCATGAGCTGATCTGCCTGGTGGTGCTTGCCGTCCGGATAGGCTGAGCGGCGTCAGGAACATGTCAAGAGGGGCGTCCTGCCGGCCCACCAGCGTCACGGCGCCGCCAGCCGGGCCCGTACCACGAGATCGTGCAGCGCGCCCTCGGCCGTCGCGCGTTCCGGCAGTGCCGAGGAGTCCCGCGCGTGCTCCAGCGCCGTGGTCATCCGTTCCACGTCCGCCTCCACCCCGATGACGGAAGGCGCGCGTCCGTGCTCGGCGTCCCGCTTCAACGCCACCAGTTCGGGCAGGTACGCGGGCCCGTATGCGTACAGCCGCGTCAGGTCGGCCTCCAGTTCCCCGGTACGCATGAGGTGTGTCCCCGTGGCCAGCACGCGGAAGGTGTAGAGCAGCGGCTTCAGCTCCATGGTCTTCAAGAAGAGCCCCCACTGCGTCCGCGCGAACCCCAGGTAGTGGTGGGCGTGGTGCCGCGTCACGCACCCCGGCGCCAGGGCCACCAGCTCCTCGTGCACCGGCGACGACGCCACCACCAGCGGCGACAGCAACTGCTCCAGCACATAGCCGTTGCGCCCGAGCAGCAGGCGGCAGAACTTCGCGAGGTCGTGCGTGACCAGGTCCATCTCCACGCCGTCACGCGTCCACGTCCGCTCCAGCGTCTCCGGCCCGTGCCGCAGCCCCGCCACCTCCTCGACCGGCAGCACGTGCACACCCCGCAGGTCCACGTCGGAGTCCACCGACGGGAACCCGTACAGGTGGGCCCCGCTCACCGTCGCGAACACCAGCGGGTACGGCTGCTCGCCCGGGATCTCGGACAGCCAGCCGGGTAACACGCTCACAGATTCTCCTTACGCACACCGATCAGGAACTCCTCGACCCGCGCCCGGTCCGGCTCCGCGGGCAGCACGCTGGGCGTGGCGGCCAGCTCGGCGGACAGGGCCGCACGCCAGCCGTCCACCTCCGCCCACGGCACCTCGCCCCGTTTGATTGCCAGCAGTTGCTCCCGGTACGGCCCCATATCGACCAGCGGTTCACCGTAACGCATCAGGTGCAGGCCGCTGAGCAGCAGTCGCACCATGTGCATGGCCTGCTTCCACTTCGGCGCGGCCGGGTCGAGCCGGCGGAACTGCGCGTCGGCGTACCCGGCGAACGACTGCTGCGCCTTCGCCGACACGAACGCCCCGCGCAGCTCCCGCAGCCGCCGCCCGGCCGGCGTGATCAGCTCCACGATGGGGGACCACAGGCACTCCAGGACGGTGGGGTTGGCGTCGAGCGCGAGCACGCAGAAGCGTTCGACCTCCCACGAGAACTGCTCGGGCAGCGGCCCGTCCCGGTGCGTGGCGGGTTTGTCCAGCCGCCAGAACGCGACCGTCGGCGCCACGAACACGCCCCGCCGGTCGGTGTCCGAGGCCTCGGTCTGCAGCCCGTACGCCCGCGAACCCATGACGACGGAAAGGATCAAGTCATCACTCACCCGAATATCTTGCGTCATGGGGCCGGCGGCTGTTCTGATCGACAAGTGGGCGCTTTTGACGAGGCTTACCGGGACAGCATCGAACACCCCGACGAGTTCTGGGCCGCGGCGGCCCGCGGCATCGACTGGGACGTGGCGCCCGCCACCGTCTTCGGCGACGGCCGGTGGTTCCCCGACGGTCGGCTCAACACCTGCTACAACGCGGTGGACCGGCACGTGGCGACCGGGCGCGGTGAGCAGGCCGCGCTGATCTACGACAGCCCCGTCACGGGCGTCGTGCGCACCTTCACGTACGCAGAGCTGCTCGACCAGGTCGCGCGGACCGCGGGCATGCTGCGGGACCTCGGCGTGCGCGCCGGCGACACTGTCGTGATCTACATGCCGATGGTGCCGGAGGCGGTGGTCGCCATGCTGGCGTGCGCGCGGCTGGGCGCCGTGCACTCGGTGGTGTTCGGCGGTTTCGCGGCCAGGGAGCTGGCCGTGCGGATCGACCACGCTCGGCCCAAGGTCGTGATGTCGGCGTCGTGCGGGATCGAGCCGGCCCGGGTGGTGGAGTACAAACCGCTGCTGGACTCGGCGCTTGAGCAGGCCACACACCGGCCCGACCGGTGCGTGATCCTCCAGCGGCCGCAGTGCGTCGCCGGGCTTGCCGAGGGGCGCGACGTGGACTGGGCGGAGGCCGTACGCGGCGCCGAGCCGGCCGTCTGCGTGAGCGTGGCCGCCACCGACCCGCTCTACATCCTCTACACCTCCGGCACCACGGGCTCACCGAAGGGCGTCGTGCGCGACAACGGCGGGCACGCCGTCGCGCTGCACTGGAGCATGGCGAACGTGTACGGCGCCGCGCCCGGCGAGGTCTACTGGGCGGCCTCCGACGTGGGCTGGGTGGTCGGCCACTCCTACATCGTGTACGCCCCGCTGCTGGCCGGCTGCACGACCGTGCTGTACGAGGGCAAGCCCGTCGGCACTCCCGACCCAGGAGCGTTCTGGCGGGTGGTGTCGACGCACGGCGTCCGGACGTTGTTCACCGCGCCGACCGCGATCAGGGCGATCAAAAAAGAGGACCCATCCGGAAATTTCGCCAAAAAGTGGGACCTGTCCGGACTTCGCTACCTCTTCCTGGCCGGCGAACGCCTCGACCCCGACACCTACCATTGGGCGTCCGACCTGCTCGGCATCCCCGTCATCGACCACTGGTGGCAGACCGAGACCGGCTGGCCGATCGCCGCCAACTGCGTCGGCCTCGAGCCCCTGCCGATCAAGCCCGGCTCCCCGACCAGGCCCGTCCCCGGCTGGGACGTGCACATCCTCGACGCCGACGGCAACGACCTCCCGCCGGGCGTCGACGGCGCGGTCACCGTCAAGCTGCCGCTGCCGCCCGGCGCGCTGCCCACCCTCTACCGCGACGACGACCGTTACCGGCGTTCCTACCTGGAGCGCTATCCCGGCCACTACCTGACGGGCGACGGCGGCCATCTGGACGCCGACGGCTACCTGTACGTCATGGGCCGCATCGACGACGTGATCAACGTGGCCGGGCACCGGCTCTCGACCGGCGCGATGGAAGAGGTCATCGCCGCGCACCCGGACGTCGCCGAGTGCGCCGTGATCGGCGTGGCCGACCAGCTGAAGGGCCAGCTCCCGGTCGGCTTCGTGGTGCTGAAGGCAGGCGCGGAACGCGACCCGGAGGAGCTCGAACGCGAGCTGACCGCCCTGGTGCGCGAGCGCATCGGCCCCGTCGCCGCCTTCCGCCGCGCCGTGGTGGTCGCCCGGCTGCCGAAGACCCGCTCGGGCAAGATCCTGCGCGCCACGATGCGGGACATCGCCGACGGCAACCCGTACACCATGCCGTCCACGATCGAGGACCCCGCCACGCTGCCCGAGATCGCCGAGGCCATAGGAGGAAAGTGACGGGAAGCCTGCGAGACGGTGGTATCCGGCGCATGATGGGACATCCCAGTCCCGGGAGAAGGTCATGATCGAGACTCCGAGCTACGCAGACGCCCTGAGGACGCTCGGATGCAAGGACAGCAGGCTCGCCAAGGTGATCGGCTTCGCCGCGGCCGCCGAGCGTACCGGCTGGCCGCTGGCCGGCGGTCAGCAACTGGTGACGGGGCTGGCCGACATGCGGCACTCCATCGTCCGCTACGGCGAGGACATCGCGGCCCGCATGTCCGAGCTGCGCGGCGGGGTGGACCGGCACACCCGCACGCAACGCCTGGCCGCCGCGCACGCCGTGATCGTGGTCTCGGCGTACTTCGAGGCGCTCGGCGAGGCCAAGCTGCCGTTCACGCTGGAGCAGCTCGACCGGACCGAGGCGATCTCGCGCGGCGTGCCGACCCCCGAGCGCTTCGCCAGGCTGATGGCGGAGCTGCTGCTCGAGCGGCTCCCCACGCCGGAGCCGCACCTGCCGTACGGTGAAACCCGTCAGGCCGTGGAACGTGCCTACCTGCGCATGTCCGAGGCCATGGCGGGATATGTCGGCGGCCTGTCCATCTGGGACGAGCTGACCGTCGACGACCAGCTCCTGCTGCCCAGGATGCTCGCCGAGGGGCCGCCCGCGCACGCGCTGCGCATCTACGACGAGGACTACCGGTCACTGGCGCTGGACAGCCACGAGTTCGGGGTGCGCAGCCTCGTCACCGAGCGTCCGCAACCGGCGACGGCGCTGTCGCGGGTGGCGTGGCTGCTGGCCGAGCTGGCCCCGCCGCGGGTGGGCGACCGTCCCGTGATCCACCTGGCCAGGATGGCCGCCAACGCCCTCGACCAGCCGCTCCTGCTGGCCGGCAAGCTGCCGGAGGACGTCTATCTGCCGCTGCTCGGCGAGGGCTACCTCACCCCGCGCTGCCGAGTCGCCGAGCTCACCCGCGAGGCCACCCCCGCGTTACGCACCTGGTGGGAGAGCCGGCGGCTGCTGCCCGACACCGAGGCGTTCCTGGTCGGGCACCTCACCTCGCTGCGCGCCACCCAGGCGCCACTGCTCGTGCTCGGCGAGCCGGGATCGGGCAAGACGAAGCTGACCGAGGTGCTGGCGGCGCGGCTGGCCCGCTCGGAGTTCCTGCCGATCAGGGTGGACCTGCAGAGCGTGGCCGCGCGGGCGAGCGTCACCGAGCAGATCGAGCAGGCCGTCGGCGCGCTCCTGGGGGACGAGGTCGAGTACGCCGAGCTGGTGTCGGCCGCCGACGGGGCGCTGCCGGTGATTCTGCTCGACGGGTTCGACGAGCTGGTGCAGGGCGGCGTCGACCGCTACGACTACCTGGCGCAGGTGCAGGCGTTCCAGCAGCGAGAGGCAGGCCTCGGCCGGCCGGTCGCGGCGATCGTGACCAGCCGCACCGTGGTGGCCGACCGGATCAGGTTCCCCGACGGGCTGCTGGCGCTGGAGCTGCAGCCGTTCGAGGACGACCAGGTGCGCCAGTGGCTGACCATCTGGGACCAGGCCAACCGCGCCCTGCTGGCCAGGCGCGACCTGAAGCCGCTGCCCGCCGAGGCGGCGCTCGCCCACGGTGAGATGGCCAGGCAGCCGCTCCTGCTGCTCCTGCTCGCGCTCTACGACGCCGGCGGCAACGCGTTGCAGCGCGGCACGCCGGCGCCGCTCAAACGCTCCCGCCTGTACGAGGTCCTGCTGAGGGACTTCACCGAACGGGAGACCGGCGGGGCGCGGCGCGTACTGATCGACCAGGAGCTCGTCATGCTGGGCACAGTGGCACTGTCCATGCTGGCCCGCGGCCGCCAGGTCATCACCGACGAGTCCCTCGACCGCGACCTGCCCGCCCTGTGCCACGGCGGCGAAGACGACGGTGCCGACGAGCACGGCCACGTCGACTGGGCGCGCAGGGCCACCGAGCGGTTCTTCTTCGTGCGCAGGAACGGCCACGCGTTCCTGCATTCCACGTTCGGCGAGTTCCTGGTGGCCTGGCTGGCCATGTACGCGCTGCGCGACCTGGACCGGCGGCGCCGCCACGCCGGGGACGAGCCGCTCGCCCTGGTGCAGAGCGTGGACGACGACCTGCTGTACGCCGTCACGTCCCACTCCTGCCTGGCCGAGCGGGGGGCGACGGTCGGGTTCATCCTGGAACTGCTCGACGAGGTGCCGAGCGCAGTGCGGGCCCGCTGCGCCGAGCTGCTGACCGGGCTGCTGCGGCGCTCCCTGTACGAGCGGAGCCGCCGCCATTTCACCGGCTTCCGCCCGGTGCGCCACACGCTGACCCGGCGCCTGGCCGCGTACTCGGCCAACCTCACCCTGCTCATCGCCTGCGCCTCCGAGGAGCCGGTCACCGTCTCCTCACTGCTGCCCGGACCGGACTACCTGGAGCGCTGGGCGTCGTTCACCCACCTGTGGAAGGGCCAGCTGGGGGAGGAGGGCTGGCAGGGCCTGGTCACCGCGCTGTCGGCGCAGCGGGTGGTCGAAGGCGGCAAGGAGGACGTCGTGCTCGGCGGGACGCGGCCCTCCGGCATGGGCGACGTCGTCGTGGCGGTCGCCACCGGCCACTCCCCGCGCCACCGCCGGCTGCTGGACCTGCTGCTGCGCGCGCTGGGGGAGGGGCGTGCGCTGCCCTTCCGGGACCGCGTCGGCATCCTGGAGGAGCTGCTGCGGACGGCGGCGGTCCGCTCGCCCGCCATGCACCAGGCGCTGGGGGCGCTGTGGGCAGAGCCTGGCGCCGACCACGCCGCGTTGCGGCCGCTGCTGCAGACCCTGCTCGCCGACCCGGCGGGCCGGATGGCGACCTGGGAGCAGCTCGTCAAGGCCGGCATCCCGGAGACCGAGCTGTGGGACCTCCACGACGACGTCAGGGAGCCGACGGATCCACCGGCAGCTCCACAATGATCGTCAGCCGTCCTCATCCCGCGGCCGGGCCGTGACCGTGCCGCCGTGCCGGCCGCCTGCGTGGCTACCGCGCATGCCGTACCCCAGGTGCTGCGGCGGGAGTATCGCGCGGTGGGGGAGTAGCGCACTACCGTGCGGGTGTGAAGACGATTGCCCAGGCGTGCGTGATGGCGGTGGCGGTCTTCTCCTCGACGGTCATGGCCTACGGCAACCAGCCGGACGCCAGGCCGCTCGACCTGCTCGGCTACGTGCTACTCGGCGCGACGGTGCTCGGGCTGGCCTGGCTGCCGGATCGGCCCGTGGCGGTGCTGGTGGTGTGCACGGGCGCGGCGGTGGCCGTCTTCGCCCTGGGCTACCCCTTGTCGTTGTGGGCGGTGCCCCCGCTGATCGCCGTGTTCGCGGCCATCGCCGCCGGCAAGCGGCTGGCCGGATGGGCCGGAGCGACGGTGCTCGTGGCGGTGCCCGGTGCGGTCCTGGTCGTGCGGTGGGAAGTGGAGGTCGCGGTCGCGGTCCTCGTCTGGGCGCTGCTCGTGCTGGCCGCGGCCCAGCCGGCGGAGGCGTCGCGGGCCCGGCGCGCCTACACCGAGGAGGTGGAGCGCCGGGCCGCGTACGCCGAGCGCACCCGCGAGGAGGAGGCGCTGCGGCGCGCCCAGGAGGAGCGGCTGCGGGTCGCCAGAGAGCTGCACGACGTCACCTCGCACACGGTGTCGGTGATCGCATTGCACGCCGCCGTGGCCGCCGAGGCCGTGGACCGTGCCGGAGGGCCGCCTGAGGCCGCCGCCGCGCTCCAGGTCATCCGCACCTCCAGCCGGCAGGCCCTGGCGGAGATGAAGTCCGTGCTCGGCGTCCTGCGCCCCGGGACCGGCGCACCCGCCGCCGGTCCGCCGGGTCCGGGACGCCTGTCGCCGGCCGATCTCCACGACGGGCGGCACCCCATGCCCGGCTCCGCGCAGCTGCCCGCGCTCCTGCGGACCGCCGGCCTCCCCGTACACCTGGACGTCGAGGGCGAGCAGCGGCCGCTCCCGCCTGCCGCCGACCTGACCGTCTACCGTGTCGTCCAGGAAGCCCTGACCAACACCATCAGGCACGCGGGCGCCACCACTGCGGCGGTCACGCTGACCTACGAGACCGGAGCGGTGACCGTCCGGGTGGACGACGACGGCAACGGGAGCAACGCGCCACGCGGGCACGGCCTGACCGGCATGGCCGAGCGGGTCGCCGCCGTGGGCGGCCTGCTCACCACCGGGAACGCCCCCACCGGCGGCTTCCGCGTCACCGCCCGGTTACCCGCATGATCACGGTCCTGCTGGCCGACGACCAGCCCCTCGTACGGGCAGGATTGCGAGCCCTGCTGGACACCGAGGAGGATCTGACCGTGGTCGGCGAGGCCGGCGACGGCGCGGAGGCGGTGCGGATGGCCCGCCGGCTCCAGCCGGACGTGGTGCTGATGGACATCCGCATGCCCGAGGTCGACGGCCTCCAGGCCACGAGGACGCTGGCCGGGGACGGCGTGCGGGTCGTCGTGGTCACGACCTTCGACCTGGACGAGTACGTGTACGAGGCGCTCCGCTCGGGAGCCAGCGGCTTCCTGGTGAAGGACGCGGAACCGGCCGAGATCCGGCACGCCGTGCGGGTGGCGGCCCGGGGCGACGCCCTGCTCTCACCCGGCGTCACGCGGCGGCTGATCGAGGAGTTCACCGCGCGGCCCGCCGGCCTGGACGCCGACCGGCTGGCCGCGCTGACCGGCCGCGAACGCGAGGTCCTCACCGGGGTCGCCCGCGGCCTGACCAACACCCAGATCGCCGAGCGGCTCTTCATGAGCCCCCTCACGGTCAAGACCCACGTCAACCGGATGATGGCCAAGCTCGGCGTACACGACAGGGCCCAACTGGTCGTCATCGGCTATGAGACCGGCCTCGTGCGCCCCGGCGACCATCCCGGGTGACGCCGGCGCGGCGATGCCCGTCACCGGCGTGGCCGCTGCGGCGATCGACACCCGCGCCACTCCTCCGGCCGGCTGCGGTGGACCGTCGGCGCCACACGTTCCGGGTTTTCAGCGGCACGTCGAGGGCGGGCCACCGGGATGCGTCGATGCGAATCACGGCGGTCGGGCCGGGCGTCGGTGCTGGTCGACGCCCGGGTGGCGAGCGCCGTTCCAGTGCCCGCTGCCGTGGAAGCGCTTGGCACGTGCACATGGGGTTCCCGGCCCTGTCCTTTCCGAGGCTGACACTCCGCCCGAATGTTACGTAATATCCGAACATCACGAGCGTTGGGGGCGCCAGGGTGCCAGGACAGAGCGTGGGTGTGGTCGTCGATCCGGGCGTTCCCCCGGAGGTAGCCGGTTTGTTGCGTGCGAATGCCCCCCTGCTGTCGAGGGTGCGGGCAGGCTGGGTGCCCCCCGCCGCAGAGCACCACACACGCCGCAAAGGCCCCTCCAGCGTCATGCTCCTGGCCATCACGCCCGCCGTGATCGCGCTCATGGCCGTCCTCCTGGCCGCGCGCATGGCGCCGGCCGGGTTCGTGCTGCTCGGCACGTACGTCTTCATCGTCCTCGTCAAGATCGCTTCCATGAGCGAGGTGCCCGAGGACGACCGCCCGCACGAGCGGCACGTGTACGAGCAGGCCCGCTGGTACGACGGCCGCTACCTCCTGGCCGACGACTTCGACCACGACGCCAGGCTCGTGCTGGGCAGGGCGCAGCGGGCCATCGGCTCGGTGCTGCGCTCCCACGTCAACGCCGAGGGCCTGCTGGACGACACCCGCAACGCGGTGATGCTGCCCGCCCAGGAGTGGGAGATCGCCCGCCTGCTCGCCAAACTGTCGGCGCTGCGCGGCGAACACAAGGAGCTGCTGGCCCGGGGCATCGCCCCGGAGGTCGCTTCGGTGATCGAACCGCTCGAACGCGCGCTGGCCGGCAGCGAGGCCGCCGTGGTCGCCCGCGTGGAGGCCCTGGAACGTTACGCCGGCCACGTCGCCGAGGCCGAGCGTGCCTACCACGCGCGCGGCCAGATCGAGGAGCTGCGGTCGCGGCTGCCGCGCTATGAGGAACTGCTCGCCGAGTCGGGAGCCGACGCGCTGGGGGTGAGCGAGATCGAGCGGCTGGCCGAGGACGCCGACGTGCTGGAGCGGACCTTACGGCGCAGCGTCGCCTCCGCGCATGAGGCGTTCAAATATCTGGAAGGCTGACAGCCGGACAGACCGTCCCAGAGCATGAGTACATAGGATCAGTTACGTGGCCGGACGTCAGGCGAAGGTGATAGTCGATCCGGCGGTCCCCCGCGACGTCGCGGCCCTCTTACGTGACAACCCCGAGATCCTCGCCCGCATCCACGACGGCTGGGCGCCCGCGCACAAGCGCCTGCGCCTCGCGGCCGGTCTCACCGTCCAGCTGACCGTCACCGGAACGGCCGCGCTCGCCGGGCTGTACGGCCTCACCCTCTTCGTCGCCGGTCTCTACACGCCCTTCGTCGTGATGACGACCGGAGCCGCGCTCATGGTCGTCGCCCTCCTGCTCAGACCCAGGCCCGACGCCGAGGTGGAGCGCCGCCACGCGCTCGAACGTCTCGTCCACGACAAAAGCCGCGACTACCACGGCCGCTACGTCCTGCGCGAGCACCTCGACGAGCCCGCCCGCGCGCTCATGGCCCGCGCCCAGGAAGCCGTCGAGCAGGTCGTGGGCTCCCAGGTCAACGCCGAGGGACTGCTCGACGACGCCGGCAACGCCGTGATGCTGCCCGAACAGGAGTGGGAGATCGCCCGGCTCCTGGCGAAGTTGTCCGAGCTGCGCGCCGAGCACCAGGAGGTCGTCTCCGAAGGGGTCACCCCGGAGGTGGCCGCCGTGGCCGAGGCCCTCGGCGAGGCGCTCGACAGCAGCCAGCGGGCCGTGCTCGCCCGCGTCGAGGCGCTGGAACGTTACGCCGGCCACGTCGCCGACGCCGAGCGCGCCTACCGCGCCAGGCGCCAGATCGAACGCTTCAGCGCCCGGCTGCCCCGCTATGAGGAGCTCCTGGCCGAGTCGGGCGCCGGCGGGTCGGCCGTACCGGAACTCGGAAGGTTATCCGATGACGCCGACCGCCTTGAGCAGGCACTACGCGACAGCGTCAGCTCGGCGCATGAGGCTTTTCGCCACCTTAGGGGGTGACTTCGCTTAGGATCCGATTTTGTGGCGGATGTCGTGGTAGACCCCGGAGTGCCGCCGGACGACGCGCAACTGCTGAAACAGAGCCGGCGGATCCTCATCAAGATGCGTCAGGGCTGGGCTCCGCAACCACGCAGGGTCCTGTCCAGCGCGCACTGGCGGATGGTGGCGGCCTTCGCCACAGTGGCCTTCTTCGGGCTGATGCTCGGCTTAGGCGCCGCGGGCAGGGGACTCGGCCTGCTCATGCTCGTGCTCTTCGGCATCCCCCTCATGATCGTGTTGTTCGTCCGCAACGACCTGCCGGGCGAGGAGGAAGACGACTTCGAGCGCGAGATCTACGAGCAACTGCGGTGGTACGAGGGCCGCTACGTGCTGACCGACGACCTCGACGAGTCCTCCAAGAGGCTGCTCAGCCGCGCCCAGCGGGCCATCGCCGCCGTGACCGGCTCCCGGGTCAACACCGAAGGGCTGCTCGACGACGCGCGCAACGCGGTGATGCTGCCCGCCCAGGAGTGGGAGATCGCCCGCCTCCTGGCCAAGTTGTCGGCACTGCGCGCCAAACACAGGGAAACCGTTTCGCGTGGCGTCACGCCCGAGGTCGAGGCGGTGGCCGCGCCCCTGGCCCGGGCGCTGGACAGCAGCGAGGCCGCCGTGATCGCCCGCGTCGAGGCGCTGGAACGTTACGCGGCCAACGTCACCGAGGCCGAGCGCGCGTACCGCGCCCATCAGCAGATCGAGGAGCTGCGCGGCCGGCTGCACCAGTACGAGGAGCTGGTGGCCGAGACCGGCGCGGACGGCTTCGCCACGACGGAGCTGGAGCGGCTGGCCGCCGACGCCGACCGGCTGGAGCAGGCGCTGAGGCGGAGCGTCAGCTCCGCGCACGAGGCCTTCCGCTACCTCGACCCCAGCCCACCCGGCGACGACCCCCCGACCCTTCCGGGCCCCGCCGACGGCGGCCGGCACTAGCCGGGTGCGTTCACGGGGTTCACCGCGTTCGTTGCGTCGAGTTCGGCGGTGCGGACGTGGCGCGGCGGGCGCTTGAGGGGAACTCCTCGATGCCGAGCACCCGCAGCAGCTCCAGCCGCTCGCGGGTCTCGGCGTCCGCCGGCGTGAACACCAGCAGTTGCTGACGCTGGTCCGGGGTGACCAGGGTCTCGCAGTTCATCACCATGCGGCCCACCCGCGAGTTCAGCAGGGTCTTGCGGCTGGCGCGCCGGACCGCCACCTCGTGCTCGGCCCAGAGCCGGCGGAAGTCGGCGCTGGCGGCCTGCAGACGGTCGACGAGTCCGGCGACCGTGGGGTCGCCTGACCTGCGGCCGACGGCCGCGCGCAGGTCGGCCACGAGCTGACGGGCCTGATGTTCCTGCTCCTCGGGCGGGTGGACGGCGCGGGTTGCGGGGTCGGTGAACCAGCGGTAGACGATGTAGCGCCGGTCGCCGGAGAGGCCGGTGAGGTCGCTCGTCAGCAGGACGGCCGCCCGGTTCTGGGCGAGGACCTCCCCCAGGTCGGACAGCACCACGGCCGGGGTGTCGCCGAGCAGGTCGAGCATGCGCATCAGGCCGGCGCGGGCCAGGCGAGCCACCCCGTCGGCGGGCGGGGGCCGGTGGCCGGCCAGGTGGAACAGGTGGTCGCGCTCATCGTCCGACAGGCGCAACGCCCGGGCCAGCGCGGCGAGCAGCTGGGCCGAGGGCTGACTGCTGCGGCCCTGCTCGAGGCGTACCACATAGTCCACCGACATGCCGGCGAGCATCGCCACCTCTTCCCGGCGCAGGCCGCTCGTGCGGCGGCGGGGGCTGTCGGGGAGGCCCACCTCGGCCGGACGGATCGCCTCGCGGCGGCGGCGCAGGAAGTCGGCGAGCTGGTCACGTTGCATGGTTCCATGCTGCCTCGCGGACGGCGCGCCGAGCCAGGGAGCGGCTCTCCCTGGATGAACGCTCCGCTTCCGCCTGCCCCGGCCCGGGCCGACGATGTGGCGAGACGACATCAGCAAGGGAGAACATGATGCAGCTACGAACCCTGGGTCGCACGGGACCGGCCGTTTCCGCGCTGGGCCTGGGTGCGATGGGCATGTCGGGCGGTTACGGCGCGGCCGACCGCGCGGAGAGCATCGCCACCGTGCACGCCTCACTGGAGGCCGGCCTCACGCTGATCGACACCGGCGACTTCTACGCCATGGGCCACAACGAGTTGCTGCTCGCCGAGGCGCTGCGCGGCCGGGATCGCGACGGCTACGTGCTGAGTGTCAAGTTCGGCCAGCTGCGGGGGCCGGGCCGCGAGCTCGGCGGGCAGGACGGCCGTCCCGAGGCGGTGAAGAACTTCCTGGCCTACTCACTGACCCGGCTGGGCACCGACCACATCGACATCTACCGTCCCGCGCGGCTGGACCCTGCGGTCCCGATCGAGGAGACGGTGGGCGCGATCAAGGAGATGGTCGACGCCGGGTACGTGCGGCACATCGGGCTCTCGGAGGTCGATGCGGCGACGATCCGCCGGGCACACGCCGTGCACCCGATCGCCGACCTGCAGATCGAGTACTCACTGATCTCCCGCGCGGTGGAGGCCGAGGTTCTGCCCACACTGCGGGAGCTCGGCATCGGCCTGACCGCGTACGGCGTCCTCGGCCACGGCCTCCTCTCCGGGCACTGGAGGGCCGGCCACATCGCCGGACCCGGCGACATGCGCGCCACCAGCCCGCGCTTCTCCAGCGGGAACGTGGAACACAACCTCGCCCTCGTGGACGCCCTGCGCCGGATCGCCGAGGCGAAGGGCTGCACCGTCGCTCAGCTGGCCATGGCCTGGGTGGCCGCACAGGGCGAGGACATCGTGCCGCTGGTCGGCGCGCGCACCCGCGAGCGGCTCGCCGAGGCGCTGCCCGCGATCGACCTGAACCTCACCGCGGACGACCTCGCCGACATCGAGAAGGCGGTGCCGCTGGGCTCGGCGCGCGGCGACCGATACCCGTCCGCGTTCATGTCCAACCTCGGCGTGGGCAACTGAACCCGCCTTCCCGGCGGGACCCGCTCCGGCGTGCCTGGGAGGCGAGAGCGCGCAGGCCGTACGCGGGCCCGGCCACTCCCGGCCTGCCCGCGGCGATCCTCGTCCGCCCCGACGGCTACGTGGCCTGGGCGAGCGACGACCGCACGGACCTGGCGGCCCAGGCGAAGGCGGCGGTGGCACGCGGCTTTTCGGCCGAGCCGGTGTCCCGCGCCTGACCCGTCATATGGTGCCGTACTGGGTCGGTCGTGCAAGCCCGCGGCGCGCTAGACCGTCTGGACCCTGGCCGTCTCCAGCAGCAGGTCGCACAGCGCGTCGGCGGCGTCCACGCGGCCCAGCTTGGCCGCCGCCTGTCCCATCGCCTGCCGCAAGCCCGGGTCGGCCAGCAGCGGCATCAACTCGGCCAGCAGCTGCTCGGCCGTCGGATGCGGCTCGAGCAGCGCCTGCGCCGCCCCCGCCGAGGCCAGGTAAGCCGCGTTCTTGCGCTGCTCGTCACCCCCGGTCGGGATCAACGGGATCAGCACCGCGGGTTTGCCGATCGCAGTCAGCTCCGACACCGTGCCCGCCCCGCTCCGCGCGATCACCACGTCGGCGGCGGCGAACAGGTCGGCCAGCTCGCCGCCCACGTACGGCACCGGGTGGTAGCGGTCGGCCAGGTCGGCGGGCACCTCGACGGCCCGCATCTGCTCGATCCAGGCGGGACCGCACTGGTGCACGACCTGCGCATGCGGCAGCAGCCGCGGCAGGATCTCCGCGATCAGCGTGTTGATCTGCCTGCTGCCCTGCGCGCCCCCCGTGACGTAGATCAGCGGCACCTCGAACGTCAGCCCGAACAGGTCGTACGCCGCCGCCCGGTTGCCCTGCAGCAGCTCGGGCCGGACCGGGTTGCCCGTCACCACGGCCCGCTTCCTGGCCGAGGCGGGCAAGTGCTCCAGCGACGACTCGTGCGACAACGCGATCCTAGTGGCCAGCCTGGCGAGGATCCGGTTGGCCAGCCCCACGACGGTCGTCTGTTCGTGCATGACCAGCGGCCGCCTGATCAGCTTGGCCGCGACCCCGATGGGCACCGCCACGTAACCCCCAGTGGACAACACCACGTCGGGCAGGTAGCGGGCCGCGTGCCCGATCGCCTGGCAGACCCCGACCGGGATGCGGAACACGTCGGCGATGTTGGTGCCCAGCTCCTTGAGGTTCGGGCGGCGGCGGAGCTTCCCCGTGGTGATCGCCTTGAACGGGATGCCGTGCTCGGCCGTGATCCTGGCCTCCAGGCCGCCGGCGGTGCCCACCCAGAGCACGTCGTGCGGTATCTGCCGCCGCTGGATGGCCGACAGGGTGGTCAAGGCCGGATAGGTGTGGCCACCGGTGCCGCCGCCGGTGATCAACAGTCGCAGGGTTCGTGACATGCGATCAGACTATGGCCGCACAGCGGAAACCCGTGTGCCCGGTCGAGGAGTCCGGTGTGTTGGCCGTGCGGGCCGCCACCCGGTAGCGGTTGCAGTAGGAATCGTGGCACATGTACGAGCCGCCGCGGATCACCTTCGCCGTCCCCTCGGCGGGTCCGGCCGGGTTGTCGGCGCGCGGCTCCCACGTCGTGGCCCACCAGTCGGCGGTCCACTCCCACACGTTGCCGGACACGTTGTACAGGCCGTATCCGTTCGGCTGGAACGACTTGACCGGCATCGTGCCCCGGCTCGGCGCGGTCGGGAAGCGACCCTGCCAGATGTTGCACCGCGGCCGCCCGCTGGGGGCGAGCTCGTCGCCCCACGGAAACCGCTTCTGCTCCAGCCCGCCGCGGGCCGCCATCTCCCACTCCGCCTCGGTCGGCAGCCGCTTGCCCGCCCACACGGCGTAGGCGGTGGCGTCGTGCCACGACACGTGCACGACCGGGTGGTTCTGCCGGTCGCCGATCGACGACCCCGGGCCCTCGGGGGAGCGCCAGGTGGCACCCTCCACGCCCGCCCACCACGGCGCGCCCGGCACGGTCGCGTCCATCACGCCGCCCGCGACGAACTGCCGGAACACGAACGACCAGCCGATCCGCTCAGCCTCGGTGACGTATCCGGTCTCCTTGACGAACGTGGCGAACTGGGCGTTCGTCACACATGCCGGATCGATCATGAACGGGTCGAGCCGCACCTCCCTGACCGGGCCCTCGCCGTCCTCGGGCCGGCCGTCCGGGTCGCTCCCGCCCATGAGGAACGTCCCGCCGGGAACGCGCACCATCCCGCGCGGCGCCGCCCGCCGCGTGGTGATCCCCACCGGCTGCCGGTGCGTCCCGGCGGCGGCGCCGTCTCTGCTCGGGCCACAGCAAGCGCTCAAAGATCCCCCCAAACGTGTCGCGACACCAAGGAAGGGTAGTGCCTGGAGTGTGCGCACCGGAGTTCGGATCATCGGGCCGCCTGCTCTGGTGGTCGTCCATCCGGATCTTCGCGACCACGGGCGTCCCCGGGCGTTTCTGCGTGAGCGCTCAGTCAGGCCGTCCGTCACCGTTGGAGGATCCGATGCCGGCACTCACCCTCTGTTTCGTAGTAAAAGCGGCAGAACGGTAGCGTTTGCCCATGCGACTCGGCGTGCTGGACATCGGCTCGAACACCGTTCATCTACTGGTCGTCGACGCCCACCGCGGCGCCCGGCCGATGCCCGCGTTCTCACACAAGGAGGGGCTCCGCCTGACGGAGTACCTCCGCAAGGACAACCGGCTGGCCGACGAGGGCATCGAGCGGTTGTGCGACTTCGTCCAGGAGGCCGTCCACCTGGCGGAGGACAAGGGGGTGGAGGACCTGCTGGCCTTCGCCACCTCCGCCGTGCGCGAGGCGGCCAACGGCGAGGAAGTGCTCGCGCGCGTCGAGGAGAGCTGCGGCGTGCACATCGAGGTGTTGTCGGGGCGGGACGAGGCCAGGCTGACCTTCCTGGCCGTGCGCCGGTGGTTCGGTTGGTCGTCGGGGCGGCTGCTGGCCTTCGACATCGGGGGCGGCTCGCTGGAGATCGCCGGCGGCGTGGACGAGGAGCCGGACGTGGCGGTGTCGCTGCCGCTGGGCGCCGGGCGCCTGACGCGGGACTGGTTCACCGCCGACCCCCCGGCCGCCGACGAGGTGCGCAAGCTGCGCAAGCACGTACGCACCGAGATCGCCCGCACCGTCGGCGACGTCGTCAGGTACGGCGAGCCCAACCGCGCCGTGGCCACCTCCAAGACCTTCAGGCAACTCGCCAGGATCGCCGGGGCCGCGCCGTCCAGCGACGGCCCGTACGTGGCGCGCTCGCTGACCCGGCAGGACATGGCCGACTGGGCGGTCAAGCTCACTACCATGACGGCGGCCGAGCGGGCGGAGCTGCCCGGCGTGTCCGAGGGCAGGGCGGCGCAACTGGCGGCCGGGGCGCTGGTCGCTGACGCGGCCATGGATCTGTTCGAGGTGGACCGGCTGGAGGTCTGCCCGTGGGCGCTGCGCGAGGGCGTGATACTGCGCCGCCTCGACCTGCTGCCCGGGCGTCATGACCAGTCCACCGCCGCGCCCAAGAAGCCCGAGAAGCCGGAGTAAGGGTGATATATCCCCAAAAATCGGCATAAGGCGCTGATGGCCGGGCACCTTCCGGCGAATGTTGGACGTGTTCGGCACCATCGGGTCCGTGGTGGTCGTACTCCTGCTGATCGTCCTGGCCACCCTCGCCATCGCGGTCGTCGCGCTGGTGGCGCTCGCGGTCATGGCCGGGTCGATGACCAACTGGCGCAGGCTGTGGCGGCGGCTGACCGGCAGGCAGGCGCGGCTGACGCTGAAGCTCAGCGGGAGCGCGGTGCCCGAACGGCGGCGAGCGGAGCTGAGCGAGGGCACACCCCGGCTGCGGCGGCGATTCCTGCTCGGCGGCGACTAGGGCTGGGTCACGACGCCATGAGGGGCGGACCTGCCGCCCCCGGCGTGTACCGGAGCCTCTTCTCCAGGCACACCACCGCCCCGTTCTCGCGTTTGTTGGTGAAACGGATGTCGTCGGCGAGCGCCCGCATGATCTGCAGTCCTCGGCCGTACTCGGCCCCCGGCTCGGGTTCGAGCACCGCGCGGGGGTCGAAGCCGTCGCCGGTGTCGACGACCTTGATGACGCACACGTCGTGCTGGACGGTGGCGCTGACCGTGTAGTCGTCGCTGGGCCCCGCATGTTTGATCACGTTGGCGCACGCCTCGGTCAGCATGAGCTCGATGTCGTCGCGCACCTGCGGCTCGACGCCCAGCGAGCGGAGCGTGCCGTCCAGCATCTGCCTGATCACCGGGACGCTCGCCGCATCCCTGGGCAGCCGGAGCGCGATTGTGGCTTCCACGGCACCTCCTCCCGAATGGATGCGTGTGGGCAGTCGGTCCGCCCACCGTAGCCACCTCTCCCTGCCCTCGATCCTCCGCCCCAATCGTCCCTTTAAAAGCCAAAAGTCCGGAAACGTTACGGTGGTTCGCGTCCAGCGGGCCACCGCAGGTGGCGATGGGCGCACTACAGCTCCAGCAGTCGCCGGGCCACCTCCATGGACGCCTTGTCGACCTCGTCCTCGGTCAGATCGCCCGGCAGCCACCTGCCGGCGTGCAGCGCGAACAGCGCCAGCGAGCGGCTGATCCGCTCCACCGGCGTGGCGCCGGGCTCGTTCATCTGCTTCGTCAGCTCGATCATCATGTCGCGCATCCTGGAGAGCTTGGGATGCTCGCGCAGCGCCGTCTGGTTGCGCTCGAGGAATCTCGCCATCTCGATGTGGCGGGGCCCCCGGAGGTTCGCGCCATAGCGCTCCAGCAGCTCGCGCCGCATCTCCGGCGTCTTCGGCTGGTTCTTCGCCCACTCCACCAGGTTTTCGATCTCGGCGACGTGCAGGTCCACCAGGCTCGCGACGATGTCGTCCTTCGTCTTGAAGTGGTAGTAGAGGGCGGCCTTCGTCACGCCGAGCTCCTCGGCGATCTCCCGCAGCGAAGTCGCCTCATACCCCTGCTCGGTGAAGAGCCTCAGCGCGATCTCCTGGATCCGGGTTCGCGTGTCTTCCCGCACATTGCACCTATTTCAGCTTGACGGCCGGCAAGTAAGTCTTTAGCTTAGTCTATGCTTGCCGGTCGGCAAGTAAGCAAGATCTTCACATAGGGGTGTGCGGGTGGCGGAGGCAGTCGGGCGGCGCCGTGAGGTCATGGTCGCCTGCCGGGGCTGATGCTGGCGATGGTGCTGGCGATGCTGGACAACATGATCGTGGGCACGGCCATGCCCCGCATCGTGGGCGAGCTCGGCGGCCTGTACGGGCGCAAGGGCATCTTCATCATCTCGATCGTCATCTTCATGATCGGCTCCGCGCTCTGCGGCATGGCCGGGTCGTCGTTGTTCGGCGGTCCGGACGGCGGCATGGCCGAGCTGATCGCGTTCCGGGCGGTGCAGGGCCTCGGCGCGGGCGGCCTGATGGTGAACGTCATGGCGATCATCGGCGACCTGGTGCCGCCCCGCGAGCGCGGCCAGTACCAGGGCATCATGGCCGGCGTCATGTCGCTGGCGATGATCGCCGGCCCGCTGGTCGGCGGGTTCATCACCGACCACCTCGACTGGCGCTGGGCGTTCTACGTGAACCTGCCGGTGGGCGCGGTCGCGTTGGTCCTCATCGTGACGAACCTGCATCTCCCCAAGCTGCACAACACGGTACGCATCGACTGGGCGGGCGCGACCCTGCTGTCGATCAGCATCACCGCGATGGTGCTCATCACGACCTGGGGCGGCAACGAATACCCGTGGGGCTCCTGGCAGATCCTCGGCCTGGCCGCGCTCGCGGTGCTCACGCTGGCGGCGTTCGTGCTGGTCGAGCGGAAGGCCGCCGAGCCGATCATGCCGCTGCAGCTGTTCAGGAACCGCAACTTCACGCTGATCTCGGCCATCGGCTTCCTGCTCGGCTTCGCCAGTTCGGCGCGATCAACTTCCTGCCGCTGTTCCAGCAGACCGTGCAGGGCGCCAGCGCCACCAACTCCGGCCTGCTGCTCCTGCCGATGATGGCCGCGGCCATGGTCGTGTCGCTCATCGTGGGCAAGGCCATCACCAGCACCGGTAAGTACAAGATCTACCCGGTGATCGGCGGCGTCGGCATGGCGGCCGGCATGTGGCTGCTGTCCACGATGGACGCCGGCACCCCCACCTGGCTGACCGGCGTCTACATCGCGGTGCTCGGCCTCGGCATGGGCTTCCTCATGCAGACCACGCTGCTGATCGCGCAGAACAGCGTCGAGCAGCGCGACCTGGGCGTCTCCAGCAGCGCGACCACGTTCTTCCGGTCGATCGGCGGCTCGTTCGGCGTCTCGTTGTTCGGCGCGGTCTTCAACAGCACCTTCCACTCCGAGCTGACCGCCAGGTTCGGGGCATCCGCGGCGGAGGGGATCGCCGCGGGCGGCGGCAGGATGGACCCCGCGTCCCTCGCTCAGCTGCCGAGCGCGCAGCGGACGGGGATGCTGGAATCGCTGGCGACGTCGATCTCCGGCGTCTTCTGGTGGGCCATCGCCTTCGTCGTGGTGGTGCCCGTGCTGGCGGCGTTCATCAAGGAGACCCCGCTGCGCGGCGGCGGCCCCGTGACCGCCTCGGCGAAGGAGCCCGTCACTCCGGCGGCAGGCTGAACAGCAGGTCGAGCGCGGTCATCGTGAGGAGCTTGCGCAGATAGGGCGTCAACGCCACCACCTGCATCACCGCACGGGCGGCCGCGGCCCGCTGCTGGAGGCGGACGAGCGCGGCCAGGCCGGAGGAGTCGATGAAGGTCAGCGCCGACAGGTCCACGTCGATCCTGCGATAGCCGTCGGCGAAGGTCAGGGCCGCGAGCTGGTAGGCCGAGCCGTGGTCCAGGTCGCCGCGGAGCGCGAGCGCGACGGTCGTCGCGTCCGGGGCGGCGACCTCGATGCGCAAGGGCATCCTGTCGAGCACTCCCATAGCTTAACCGGGCGAAAATGGGAGGCGCCGGGCAGGGCGGCCGGTGCACAATCCAGCCCATGCATACTCTTCGCCGGCCCCGCGTGGACGACGCCGCCGCTATGTACGAGCTCATCTCGGCATATGAGACCGCGGTCCTCGGGGCGCCGGACATGACGCTCCAAGACGTCCAGGACGAGCTGGTGGAGCCCGACTTCGACCGCGACAAGGACGGGTGGCTGGCACAGGACGCCGACGGCAGGCTCCTCGCGTCGGCCTGGGCATGTAGCAACGGAGACAGCGATCTCGTGCACGTCGACGTGATCGTCCGGCCCGGCGTCGAAGAGCTCGCGGACGAGCTGTGGCCACTGGTCATCGGGCGCGCCCGCGAGCTGGCCGCCGAGCGGGGGCACGACGGCGTCACCCTGCACATCGGGATCTACCGCGCCGACCAGGTCAAGCAGGCCATGGCCAAGGAACAGGGCTTCGAGCCCGGCACGAGCTTCCACCGCATGCGCATCGACTACGAGGGCCCCGTCGAGGCGCCGGTCCCGCCGGCCGGGCTCACGCTGCACTCCGGCGAGAGCGAGGACGTGCGGCGGGAGGCGCACCGCGTGCACCAGGAAGCGTTCGCCGAGCACTTCGGGTTCGTGAACATCGACTACGAGCTGTGGCACGAGCGCAGGCAGGCGCAGAGCGTCAACGACTGGAGCCAGCTCGCGCTCGCCAGGGTCGACGGGCGCGCGGCGGCGGTGCTGATCGGCAACAACCAGTTCCTGCCGGACCAGGAGTGCGGGTATGTGGCCACGCTGGCCGTGCTGCCCGAGTTCCGGGGGCAGGGGCTGGGGCGCTTCCTGCTGCGGCACGCCTTCGCCGCCGACGCGGCCCGCGGGCGCAAGGGCACGATTCTGCACGTGGACTCCAACAACACCACGCCGGCGCTGGGCTTGTACGAGTCGGCGGGGATGCGGCCGGTCATGGTCATCGACGTCTGGCGCCGCCGCCTCTGAACCAGCAGCGTCGCCGCGCTAGACGCGGTGGCGGGACAGATGCTCCAGCACCGACTGGTTGGCCTCCCACCCGTCCGGGAACTTCACCGGCACGCCCAGCTGCACCGGCTCCGCCGACGGGTGGGCGTCCAGCAGCTCGGCGATGCCCGCCCGGGCCACCACCACACAGGCGTGCCGGTGCCGCGAGGCCAGCACGCACAGCCGCCCCGACTCCAGGTGGAAGGCCGTCGCGTCACGCCGCCCGGACAGCGGGTGCAGCACGATCGTCACGTCGTACTCGCGGCCCTGCAGCCGGTTCGCGGTGTCGACGGTGATCTCCGGCGGCAGCCCCGCCGCCCGGATCGCCGCCACCTGGTCCCGGTGCGCGGCCCCCACGGCGATCCGATCCGCCGTCACCGGCCGCTCGCCCTGCTCCGAACTCGCCACCGCGCCCCGTTGCAGCAGCCGCTCGGCCAGCAGCGCCACCGCCTGCACGGCCTCCCCGTCGGTACGCACCGTGTGCCGGTTCGGCAGCTCCAGCAGCGCCCACCCCGACCGGGCGGCCTCCTCCAGCGCCCGGTCGTGCACGGTCCCCATGCCTTCCGTGACCAGCTCCAGCCGCCGATCCCCGGGCCCGGTCCCCGACCTGAACCCGGTGAACGGGTAGAACGCCCGCGACACCACCGGCGCCGCCGACGCCGGCAGCCGCCACGACACCGGCAGCCGGTGCACCGGCAGGTCCGGATTGTGCCGCAGCAGCACCGCCACCGCGCTCTGCAGCGGATCCCACGACAGTCCCCACCACCGGTCCCCGTCCACGATCGAGAACGGGTCCAGCTGTCCGGGATCGCCCACGAACAACGCCCGCTCGAACAGCCCCGCGATCCGCAGCAGCTTGTCCGAGCGCATCTGGTAGGCCTCGTCCACGATCGCCCACGGCCAGACCCGGTCGCCGATCCACGCCCACTTGTCGGCGGTCGCGATGACGATGTCCGGGTCGCCGAGGTCCTGGATCCTGGTGCCGAACCGCACGCCGGGCAGCTCCAGCAGGCGCAGCGGCGGCACGTATCCGCCGGCCGACAGCCGCCCCACGGTCAGCCGCGGATGTTTGTCCGAGATCCTGGACACCAGGTCGTCGACCTGCTCGTTGGTCTGGGCGACGATCATCAGCGGCTCACCGGCGGCCGCGATGTGCGCGGCGGCGCGTACGACGAGGGTGGACTTGCCCGCCCCCGGCGGCGAGTCGACGACCACGCCCCGGTGCCGCGGCAGGTCGGCCAGCACGTCCGCGATGACCTGCTCCGGGCTGCCGGTCACGACCACTCCTCCTGGGCGTCCTCGTCGTCGGGCGTGTACTCCTGGGGCGGGCCGCCGTGCGTCCACGGCGTGGCCTCCGCGTCGGGCAGGGTCGGCGAGCCCTGGAAGTCGTCGGTGAGTGAGGTGTAGCAGACGCGCTCGCCGACCTCGGGCACGGCGCCGGGGGTCGGCGTCTTGCCGCGCCCCATCCCTTTGGTGATCTTCACGGTGATCAGGCCCTCGTCCGCGGACACCAGCTCGGCGCCCTGGCCGCGGCGTTGCGGGGTGCCGAGGGACGCGCCGGGCGGCAGCCGTACCGGATCGTCGGTTTTGATCACCACCAGCGGGCGGAGCTTGCGTGAGCGGCCCTCGCCCTCGACGTTGTCCGGGACGGTCTCGACCACCTCGCCCGCGAAGGCCTCCCCGGTGAGCCGGTGTTCGGCCATGATCAGCGGGTCGTCGTAGGCGCGCTGCACCTCGTACGCCGCCTGGGCGCGTTCCATGCGGGCCAGTTTGGCCGCGGCCGCGACCGCGCCGTCCCTGCGGGCCTGCGGCGGCCCGCCTTCGGCGATGCTCTGCGCCATGCCGCTGAACGAGCCGCGGTCCTGCTCCCACCGCTGGGCCACGCTCGCGCCCGCCTCCAGGCCGGCCAGCAGGTCGATCGCCTGCCACATGAGCCGCCACGTGGGCTCCAGCTGGCGGCGCAGCGCCTCGGTGACGCGCTCGGCCGACCCGCTGTCGATGGCGGGCGCGAGCACCTCCGCGTCGAACCCCGGGTCGGTCGCGGGCCCGGCGGGCGGCCAGATCAGCGGGTCCTCGGCGGCCTCGCTCGGCCCCTCGGTGATCCAGCCGAGCAACGCGGCCAGGTTGGCGTCCTCCAGCGAGCTCTGCCCGCTCGCCCAGTGCCGGCCCAGCTCCTCGGTCGCGGCCGTCATGAGCGACGAGCCCGGGTACGCGGCCCGCTCCCCGAAATAGGTCAGCCACCGGCCCAGCAGCGGCACCACGTCCGGCACCGGGTAGGGCCCGTCGGCGCGGCGGAAGCGGGTGGAGCGCCCGAGGAGCCGGGTGAAGGCCACGCCGGCCGCGTTCGGCACGATGAGCTGCGGCGCGTCCACCGCCCGCTCGTAGGGGTCGGCGCCGCGCCGCTCCACCGTCTCGGTGTCGGCGAGGAAACCCTCGAGGTACGGCAGCAGCACCCCGGCCAGCTCGGCCGCCCAGGCGAAGCGCAGGTCGCGGTTGCGCGGCTGGGTCACCACGAGCAGGCGCGGCCGGTCGCGTTCGGTGCCGAGCATGGCCGCCAGCGGCGCGGCGGCCTCGCCCGACAGCTTCAGCGGGATGAACACCATCGGCCGGTCCGACAGATGGCAGTGGCGGACGGTCGCGATGGGCTGCGCGATGCCCTCGTCCAGGGCGCGCAACCGGGCGAGCGAGGTGAGCAGGCTCATGCCAGGCACTCTCTGCGCAGGCGTTCGGCGTTGCGGAGCAGCCGGGCGATCTCCTCCTGACCCTCCCGCGGATCCCGGACCCCGTCGGCCAGGCCCAGCGCCTCCGCCACCGACGCGACCCCGCCCAGCTCGTCCCGCACCTGCCTGCCGAGCTGGTCGGACGCACCCTCCTGCCGGGCCTCGTCACGGCAGAAGAAGCACAGGTCGCAGGCGGACAGGCAGTCGGGCGCGTAACGCGCCGTCGTCGTGCGCAGTGAGTCGGCCAGCTCGGCGACGGGCCTGGTGGGCCGGCCGTCCTCACCCGGCTGCAGGTCGAACGTGAGATCGTCGGGCAGCCCCTCGAGAAGCCGGTCGAGCGTGGTCATCCTGGTCAGCTGGCGCCTCAGCACGGCCAGCTGTTTGCGCACGTCGACCAGTGTCGCGACCGGGCGGTTGGCGAAGTTCTCAGGGCAGACCAGCACCACGTCGTGGGAGACCTTCAGCGGGTCGTGGCCCAGCTCCTCCAGCAGCGTGCGCAGCGCCAGTACGTAGACGGCCGCCTGCCGGGCGGCCGCCGCGACCGCCGCCGGGTCGGCCTGCCCGTCGATCACCGCGAACGACTTGACCTCCACGATGTGGAAGCGGCCGCCCAGCTGGAAGGCCACCACATCCGGCTCCAGGTAGGCGGTGTGGCCGGCGATCTGGAGGGTGAGCAGCGGGTGGTCGTACAGAGTGCCCGCGTCCTGCTCGTCACGGGCCGCCCGGTCGATCAGCGCGCGGGTGTGAGCGTGGCGCAGGTGGGCGCCGACGTTCTCCACGTCGTGGTAGGCCACCTCGGCGATCGGCAGGCCGAGCAGCTCGCGCAGCATGCGCAGCAGCTCCGCGCACCCGTCGGCCTTGACCAGCGCCTCGAACACGTTGCCGCGCGTGATCGCGAACGGCGACTGCCCGAACGGCGCGGGGAACCCCAGGTGCCGGGCCGCGGCGTCCTTGTCGACGCCGGCCCCGTCCATGAGCGCCCGGCGGGTGCAGCCGGGGTTGGCGGCCAGGGCCGCGATGGCGCGGGCGTCGTGCGGCCGCGGCGGCGTCGTGCCCCGCAACGCGTCCAGCCGGCGCAGGGTGTCGCCTTCGCGCTTCAAGCCGCTCACGTGACGTACTCCTTCTTGATCGTGCTCAGCGTAGCGGCGCCGAACAGGCGGGCGGCGTCATCCAGCTGCGCTGCGGCGCGTCGCGCCAGCTCGGCGCGGTCGCGCGTGTCGCGCTCGGCGTGCACCGCCAGCTCGGCGCGGGCCGCCTCGATCACCCGCCCGGGGTGTGGCGGGGCCAGCGAGCCGTTGGTGGCGCCGGGGATGTTCCTGGCCATCCGCACCAATAACCTGGCCGCCCGCTCATCCTCGGCCGCGTGTGAAGCCACCGCGATGGCGCAGGTCAGGAAGTCGACGCGGGGACTGAGGGGCCCGACCACACGCCGCTCCAGCGGCCAGCTGCTGAGTGTGAGCAGGCCGCGGGCGGGGGAGAGGCGGTCCGTCAGCGCCGCGCACAGGTAGTACGGCCGCCCGTACGGGGAGGAACGGAACGAACGCTCCTCGTCCCTGCGCAGGCTGGTGAGCTGCGTGCTGCGGATCGTGCCGCCGAGGAACGCCTCGCTGACGGCCACGATCAGGCGGGGCTGGGCGGTCGCCCCGAGCAGCCGCAGCCCCTGGTGCACCTGTTCGCGCACGGTGACCAGCGGCGCCGGCTCGGGCGCGCCCTCCGGCCGCTCGCCGCTGACCAGGACGTCCCAGTCCCGCTCGGCGGTGCGCAGCTCGGCGCGCAGCACCCGGGCCTTCGCGCCGTCCCTGGCCCGCATGGCCTTGCGCACACCGGCCCGCAACTCGTCGATCCGCCGCTCCAAATCGTCCAGGCGGTCACTCATGGCCGCGAGCGTATCAATAGTCCCAGTATTTTCCAGTAATTACCTGAGGATCGAGGCCATCGCGTGATCTACGGTGTAAAGGGCCTGACCCGCCCCATGCCGTCACCCGTCCCACGCCGCAGCCCAGCTCCAGCAGAGAGCCGCCGGGCGGGGTCACCCGCCATGCTCGCCCTCCACGCGTAACCGGTGAGGCAGGTGGGGACGATGCCGGTGTGACCCGTGAGAGTCGTCATGTGATGGGAGCCGCCGCCGGCCTGGCCGCCCTCGTCCCCGTCTACTACCTGACCGAGGCCGGTGCCAAGGCGCTGCGCGTGGGCACGGCTGCGGCCGGTCCCGCGCCCGCCGGGCTGGCCTGCCTGGCGGCCGTGGCGGTGCTCGTCGCCGTCCTGACCGCCTGGCCCGCGGCGGCGCTGACCTGCGGCGTTCCACTGATCTCGGCAGGCGCGCTGTTCGCCCTGGACACCGGCGCCGCGCTGGGCCTGGCGGCCACCCTTCCGTGGTCGGGGCCGACCTGGGACGGCCTGCCGCCGGCGGAGCTGGCCGAGCCGCCCGGCACGCTGGCCGGGCTTACCGGCCTCTACACCATCATCGGCGCCCTGCTCGTGCTCTCGGCGCTGCTGCCGACGCGTTGGCGATCTATCCTGGGCGGGTGAGCGGACGGGACCCGGATCGGCGCAGGGCGCTGCTGGACGCCGCGGACCGGGTCATCTCCAGCGAGGGGCCCGAGGTGTCGATGGCGGCCATCGCGGCCGCGGCCGGCATCACCAAGCCCATCCTCTACCGCCACTTCGGCGACAAGAGCGGCCTGTACGAGGCGCTCGCCGACCGGCACGTGCGCACGGTGATCGCCCAGCTGCGGCCGCGGTTCGCCGAGCCGGGGGCCGACCTGCGCGGCCGGGCCAGGGCGACGATCGGCGCCTATCTGGACCTCATCGCGGCCAACCTCAACCTCTACCGCTTCCTGTTCCACCGGGCCGGCGCCGAGGACAGCAGGACCCGCTCCCACATGACCTCGCTGGTCCGCGGCCTGGGCGAGGAGCTGGGCGGGGTGCTGGCCGCCGAGCGGGCGGCGCTCGACCCGGTGCGGGCGCAGGTCCTCGGCCACGCGTTCGTCGGCATGGTGCAGACGACCGGCGACTGGTGGCTGGAGCATCCCGAGGTGGAGCGGGATCAGGTGGTGGAGGGCCTGGTGGAGGTGATCGCCGCCGCGCTCAGTCCCCGAAGCGCGAGAGCTTCCCATGCCGCCGGGCGTACTTCAGCGCCCACGCGAACAACCCCAGCGTCGCCGCCAGGTATCCCACGTTGAGCGCGGCCGCCCAGGCCAGCCGGTCCCAGGGCAGCGCGCCGCCCGCCATGACCGTGCGCATGCCCTCGAACACGTGGGAGGCGGGCAGGAACCACGACACGGCCTGCAGCGGCGCGGGCAGCACGGACACCGGGTAGAAGATCCCGGCGAGCGGCTGCACCACGAACACCAGTGACCAGGCGATGACCTGCGCGTTCTCGCCGAAACGCAGCACCGCCGCGATGCCGACCAGGCCGAGTGACCAGCCGAGCACGAGCAGCACGCCCATGAACGGGACCAGTCCCACGCCGATGCTCGTCACCCCGAACCCGTAGAGGCCGAAGGCGAGCGCGGCCATGATCGCGACCGCGAAGGCCACCTTGCCGAGGGAGAACAGCATCAGCCCGATCAGGTATTCGACGCTGGACAGAGGGCTGACCTGCACGTTGAGCAGGTTGCGCGACCAGATGTCCTCGAGGAAGGCAATGGAGATCTCGTTGCTGGCCTTCTGCAGCAGCTGCCACAGCAGCACCGCGCCGAGCAGGAACGACACCACGAACGGCACCCGCTGCGTCTGCAGGAACAGCGTCATGAAGCCCCACAGCACCAGCTCGACCGTCGGCCAGAACAGGATCTCGAACACCCGGATCGAGCTGCGCCGCAATGCCGCGAAGTCGCGCCGGACCACGCCCATGACGCGCATGCGCCGCGCGGCCAGGCTCAGCGGAGGCAGGGTCAAGGTCGTCATCCGCGCGCCACCTTCAAGAACACCTCTTCCAGGTCCTCGGCCCCGTAGTGCCCGGCCAGCTCCGCGGCGCTGCCGGCGGCCACGATGACGCCGTCCGACATGAAGTGGATGCGGTCGCACATGCGCTCGACCTCCCGCATGTTGTGCGAGGTGATCAGCATGGCGCTGCCGTTCTCCCTGGCCAGGCGGGACAGCAGGCCGCGGATGCGGTCGCCGGCGTCGGGGTCGAGGTTGGCCGTGGGCTCGTCGAGCACCAGCAGCCGCGGCGCGTTGAGCAGGGCTTTGGCCAGCTGCACGCGGGTGCGCTGCCCGGACGACAGCGCCATCATCGGCCGCTTGTGGAGGTGATCGAGCTCGAACAGCTCGATCACCTCCTCGACCCGCCGGCGCGGATGGCGTACGGCGTAGAGCCGGGCGAACGCGTCGAGCACCTCCCGCACCCGCAGCACGCCGGGCAGGTCGACGTAACTGGCGGCGAAGTTGACCTGGCTGAGCGCCTCGATCCGGTGCTGGGCCAGCTCCATGCCGAACAGCTTGATGCTGCCGGCGTCCGGGGTGATGAGGCCGAGCAGCATGTGGAGCGTGGTCGACTTGCCGGCGCCGTTGGGGCCGAGCAACCCCACGACCTCACCTTCGCCGATGGTGAGGCTCAGGTCGCGGACGGCCGTGACCGATCCGAACCGCTTGAGCAGATGGGATGCCTGCAGGATGGTCACCGCACAAGCCTGCGCCGCTGCCCGGGTCAAGGCAACGGGTTTTCCGCCCGCTCGCGCAACATGCCGAGCAGATCCCACTCGTTCTCGCACACGCGGCGGCCGATCGCCGCCAGTTCGACGGAGCGGGCGCCGCCACGCAGGTGCCGCATGGTCTGCATGACGCAGATGACGCCCCATTTGAGCACGCCGAAGGTCTCCCACCAGCGCAGCGCGTCCCGGTCCACCGGGTCGCCGCCGGCCCGCTCGTAGGCGTGGATGAGGTCGTCGTACGTGCCGAACCCGCCGACCGGCAGCGGCGAGCCGAACCGCCAGGCCTTCACACACAACCAGCCGAGGTCCTCCAGCGGGTCCCCGGCATGGGCGAGCTCCCAGTCGAGCACTGCCCTGATCCCCTCGGGGCCGACGATGAGGTTGCCGTTGCGGAAGTCGCCGTGCACCACGGCGCGCCGGCCGGGGCGCGGCCGCGTCGCGGCGAGCCGCCGCAACGCCAGCTCGAACACCGGGTGCGGCTCGCCCAGCCGGTCGAGCACGTCCCGCCAGCGGCGCAGCGGATCGGTCTCGGCCGCGGTCTCAGCCTCAGCGGGCACGCACGACAGCGGCATGCGGTGAATGGCGGCCAGCGCCTGGCCGCACTGCGCGGCGAGTCTGCGCCGGGCCGTGGCGTAGGCGTCGTCGCGCAGGATCTTGCGCGGGATCGTCTCGCCGGGGACACGGGTCATGAGGATGTGGGACTCGCCGCTGGAGACGATCCGCGGCACCGGCACCCCCGCCTGAAACGCGGTGCGCATCAGCACGGCCTCGGCCGCCAGGGTGGCGCCGGCCTCCAGGGCGGCACCGGGAGACTCGAGCCGCAGGACCAGCTCATGCCGGGTGCCGTCGGCCGCGGCGACGTCCAGGGCCCACGTCTCGCGGGACGCCCCGCCGGGCAGCCGCACCCGATGCGGGATCGCCGACCCGGCACCGAACACCGTGCGGACGATCTCCTCGAGCCGGCTCATCGCAGGCCGAACTCCCAGGTGCCGCCCGCCGCGTACGTGCCCAGGATGCGCCGCCCCACCGAGTCGATGTGCACCTCGTCGGGGCCATCGTAGATCCGCCCGGCCCGAGCGTGCCGGTACATCCGCTCGAGCGGAGTGTCCGGCGTCAGGCCCGCGGCCCCGTAGACCTGGATGGCGCGGTCGATCACGTTGTGCAGCATACGCGCTCCGACGACCTTGATCGCCCCGATCTCCACCCGTGCGTCGGAACCGGCGTCGATCGCCTCGGCGGCCTGCAACGTGAGCAGCCTGGCCGCCTGGATCTCGGTGTAGGAGTCGAACACGTGCTGCCGCATGAGCTGCTTGTTCGCCAGCGGCTCGCCGAACGCGCTGCGCTCGTGCAGCCTGCGGCACATCAGGTCGAAGGCCCGCTGCGCCTGCCCCAGCCAGCGCATGCAGTGGAAGATCCGGCCGGGTCCCAGGCGTTGCTGCGCGATGACGAACCCATGGCCGCGCCGGCCGAGCAGGTTGGCGGCGGGCACGCGGACGTCCTCGTAGCGCACCTCGCAGTGCGCCCCGTCCAGTCCCAGCACCGGCGTCTCGCGGACGATGGTGTAGCCGGGTGTGTCGGTCGGCACCAGGATCATGGAGAAGGCCCGGTGTGGCGGGGCGTCCGGCTCGGTGCGGCACATCACGGTCGTGTACGCCGCCCGCGACGCCCCGGTCGTGAACCACTTGTGCCCGTTGATCACCCACTCGTCGCCGTCGAGCACGGCGGCCGTGCGGAGCCGGGTGGGGTCGGAGCTGGACACCGACGGCTCGGTCATGGCGAAGCTGGGCCAGATGTCGCCGCGCACCAGCGGCTCGAGGTAGCGTTCGCGCTGCTCGGGCGAGGCGTGCTCGTGCAGCATGAGCGAGTCCTGCAGCGTGAAGGTGCCCAGCGCCAGCTGCCCGTACTCGCTGCGTCCCTGCACCTCGTTGACGTAGACGTAGTCGAGGAACGACAGCCCGCCGCCGCCCAGCTCCCGCGGGTGGCCGAGCGCCCACAGGCCTTCCTTCTTCGCCTCGGCCCGCAGCTCGTCCAGCGCGGCCGCGGCGGCGGCGGCGCCGCCGGCGTGCAGCACCGGCTCGGCGGGCTCGACCCGCTCGGTCATGAACGCGTGGACGGCATCGCGGATCGGCCGGACACCGGCGGGCACGGCGAAGCTCATGAAATGATCTCAGCCGACAATCGTTGCCGAGTCAACGGTGTCAGGGCAGCCAGCTGACCCGTCCGCGCAGGAACGCGTACCCGACGAAGGCGACGGCGTCGATGAGCGTGTGGGCCACCACGAGCGGCGTCGCGCGCCCCCACCGCTGGTACAGCCGCCCGAACACCACGCCCATCACCACGTTTCCGGCGAACCCCCCGAACCCCTGATACAGGTGGTACGACCCGCGCAGCAGCGACGAGAGCGCGAGGGCCTTCCACGGGCTCCATCCGGCCTGCCCGAGCCGGTGCAGCAGGTAGCCGGCGACCAGCACCTCCTCCAGCACGCCGTTCTGAGCCGCCGCGAGCAGCAGCACCGGCACCTGCCACCACACCTCGGGCAGCGCACCGGGAACGACGGTCAGGTTCACCCCGGAGGCCCACACCGCCAGGTAGAACGCCAGCCCGCTGCCGCCGATCGCGGCCGCGAGCAGGGCCCCGCGCACCAGGTCCCGCCGCGGCTCGCGCAGGTCCGCGCCGATCGTGCGCATGGACTCCCCGGAGCGCACCAGCAGGTACGCCACCAGCCCGACCGGCGCCACCGAGATCACGATCTGGACCAGCTGCAACGTCAGGTCCAGCCACGGCCGCCCCGGGGCCATGGACCCGACGAGCACGGCCTGCTGGCTCTTCAGCTCCTTCGGCGCGGTGAGCGCCCCGATCAGCCGCACGAGCGCCACCAGGCCGCTGGCGCCGAGCGAGACCGACATCACGACGAAGATCTCGGCCCGGATCAGCTGGGGTCCGAGCACCGGGGTAGATGCGGTGGGAGACTCTGTGCGCATGGCCGCAGGGTAGTCGTTCCCTGCTAAAAAGGAGATCAGATGACGAAGGGGCCGCACGACGTACCCACGGCGGCGCAGCTGGTGGCCGCCGTGCGTGATTTCCTCGAGAGTGACGTGTTGCCGGCCGTCGAGGGCCGGGTGCGGTTCCACACCCGGGTCGCGATCAACGTGCTGGGCATGGTCGAGCGGGAGATCGAGTTGGGTCCCGCCCAGGCGGCCGAGCACGCCGCCCGGCTGGCCGCGCTGGGCGTGGCCGGCGACGCCGAGCTGGCCGCCGCCGTTCGCGAGGGCCGGATCGCCGACGACCACGAGCTCGTCGCCGCCCTGGTGGATGCCGTGCGGGCCAAGCTGGAGGTTGCCAACCCCGGCTATCTCGTGGCGGATTGAACCGGCGGCCCGCCCCCGCGGGGGGACGGGGGCGGACCGCCGGGGTTCAGTGCGAGCCGGTCAGGTCCAGGTCCTTGACCTTGGGGTCGCCCTCGTCGGCGAAGTAGTCGTCGCGCGAGGTCGCGTCCGGCCCGTCGGCCATCTTGAGCGCCCGGAACACCAGCGTGCCCAGCGCCGCCACCACCAGGTTGACGATCACCGCCACGAACCCGACGTAGATCGTCATCTTGGTGTCGAACCCGAAGTTGGACAGCGGGAACGCCGAGCCGCCGAAGTGCAGCTTGCCGGTGGCGGGGTTCGGGATGAGGTAGAGCATCCACATGCCCGCCCCAAGGCCGGCCGCCCAGCCCGCGATCAGGCCGCCCTTGTGGAACCAGCGCGTGTAGAGGCCGAGCGCCACCGACGGCAGCGTCTGCAGGATGATCACGCCGCCGATGAGCTGCAGGTCGATGGAGAACTGCGGGTCCAGCACCAGGATGCAGAGCACCGCGCCGACCTTGACCAGGAGCGAGGTCAGCTTGGAGACCTTGGCCTCCTGGGCGTCTGTGGCGTGCTTGTTGAAGTACTCGCGGTAGATGTTGCGGGTGAACAGGTTGGCCGCGGCGATCGACATGATGGCCGCCGGGACCAGCGCGCCGATGCCGACCGCGGCGTAGGCGACGCCGGTGAACCAGTCGGGGAACATCTGGTCGAACAGCTGCGGCACGATCGTGTTGTTGTCCGGCTTGCCGTTCGCGTTCATGACCGGCTTGGTGCCGGCCGCGATCGCCATGTAGCCGAGCAGCGCGATCAGGCCGAGCAGGAGGCTGTAGGCGGGCAGCGCCGACATGTTCCGCTTGATCACGTTGCGGTTCTTGGAGGCCAGCACGCCGGTGAGGCTGTGCGGGTAGAGGAACAGCGCCAGCGCCGAGCCGAAGGCCAGGGTGATGTACTGCAGCTGGTTGGCGGCGTTGAGGATGATCCCGTCGCCGGGCGCGGGGGAGGCGTCGAACTTCGCCTTCGCCGCGTCGAAGACCGATCCCCAGCCGCCGAGCTTGGCCGGGATGTAGAAGACCGCCGCCAGGATCACGATGTAGATCAGCGTGTCCTTGACGAAGGCGATCAATGCGGGGGCGCGCAGGCCCGACTGGTAGGTGTAGGCGGCCAGGATCGCGAACGCGATGATGATCGGCAGGTGCCCGGTGACGCCCATCGACTTCAGCACGGCCTCGATGCCGACCAGCTGCAGCGCGATGTACGGCATGGTCGCCACCAGCCCGGTGATCGCCACCAGCAGCGCCAGCGTCGGCGAGCCGAAGCGGGCCCGGACGAAGTCGGCCGGCGTGACGAACCCGTGCACGTGCGACACCGACCACAGCCTGACCAGGACCAGGAACACCAGCGGGTAGATGATCACGGTGTACGGCACGGCGAAGAAGCCCATGGCGCCGGCGCCGAACACGAGCGCGGGCACCGCCACGAACGTGTATGCGGTGTACAGGTCGCCGCCCACGAGGAACCAGGTGATCCAGGAGCCGAAGTTGCGGCCGCCCAGGCCCCACTCGTTCAGGCTCTCGATGTTGTCGGGCCGCCGCCAGCGGGCCGCCACGAATCCCATGGCGCTGACGACCAGGAACAGCACAGTGAAGACGACCAGCTCGGTCGTGTGCCCGCTCACTTCGTCATCCTGTACACGATCGTCGTGGACACGACGCCGACCCCGATGAAGGCGAGCTGCAGCCAGTAGAACAGCGGGAAGCCCAGCAAGCGGGGCTCATCGCCGTTGAACAGGAACGTCAGCAACGGCAACACGATCGGCACGAGCAGCAGCCAGTTCCAGGGGCTGCGGTCGGTGCGCGGTTGCCCGGGTTCCCCGGTAGTCATCGACCCTCCGATGGCATGGATCAGCAGCCGGCGGTGACCGGCTCCTGACAGGTAGTCAATGGAGGGAGACTAGCTTTATGGCGGTATTAAACCCAATGTCGGTTATGTTACGGTTTGGCCTAAATACTGAGATTCCGTCCCGGCATATGAGACACGCAGCCGTAACGCCGTTGTGGGAGCTTAGTTACCGGGACCTCGCCTGCCCGTCATCGATCGGCGAGTGGTCGGTTGCACGCGCCGAACGGCCTCTCACGGAAAACATGACAAGAGATGTCCTCTTTTCCGGACACCATCGGTCGCATGATTGCTTTGGTGGCGGGCTCGACCCGCGGCACGGGACGAGGAATAGCGGTCGCGCTGGGCGCGGCCGGCGCGACGGTTTACTGCACGGGCCGCAGCACGCGCGAGCGGCGCTCGGAGATGAACAGGCCGGAGACCATCGAGGAGACGGCGGAACTGGTCACGGCGGCCGGCGGCACGGGCATCGCCGTCCAGGTCGACCACCTCGACCCCGCGCAGGTCGAGGCGCTCGCGGTGCGCGTGGAGCGCGAGCAGGGCCGGCTCGACGTGCTGGTCAACGACGTGTGGGGGAGCGACCACCTGTGGGAGTGGGACACCCCCGTGTGGAAACACGACATGGACAAGGGGCTGCGGCTGCTCCGGCTGGCCGTCGACACCCACATCATCAGCAGCAGGTTCCTGCTGCCGCTGCTGATCAGGAACGAGGGCGGGCTGGTCGTGGAGGTCACCGACGGCACCTGGGAGTTCAACGAGACCCGCTACCGGGAGAACGTCTACTACGACCTGGCCAAGATGTCGGTGAACCGGCTGGCGTTCGCCTGGTCCAAGGAGCTGCGCCCGTACGGCGGGACGGGCGTGGCGGTCACGCCCGGGTTCCTGCGCTCGGAGGCGATGCTGGACAACTTCGGGGTCACCGAGGACAACTGGCGCGAGGCCAAGGTCGACCACAAGAGCTGGCTGGTCTCCGAGACCCCCGCCTACGTGGGCCGCGCGATCGCCGCGATCGCCGCCGACCCTGACAAGCAACGCTGGTCGGGCAGGTCAGTGGACAGCGGGCAGCTGGCCGAGGCGTACGGCCTCACCGACGTGGACGGCAGCCGCCCGCAGGTGTGGCGCTTCATCACCGAGGTGGAGGAGACCGGCAAGGACGCCGACCCGGCCGACTACCGGTAGCCGCGGACCCCGCTACCCACCGTAGAGGGCGGAGGTGCGGGCGGCGGCCTCGGCGACCATCGTCCGCAGCTCCGGCGGCGCCAGCACCTCCGCGTCCGGCCCGAACCGCAGCACCTGCGAGAACGCCACCTCCACCGACTCCACCGCCAGCTGCACGGTCCCGTCCGGCTGGAGCGAGCCGAGCGCGTCCGCCAGCGCGGCCGGGTCGGCGATGTGCCGCAACATGCGCTGCCCCCGCTCGCTCAGCCGCAACGTGATCACGTCCCGCAGCAGCGAGCGGGTGAACTCGGCCGACTGCTGCGCCCAGAAGGCGGCCAGGTCGAAGCCGGGATCCCGGTCGAAGGCCTCGGCGAGCACGTCGATCGCGCCGAACCGGTGCACCCGGAAGATCAGGAACCGCGTCCCCAGCCGCGCGGCCAGGTACCAGACGCCTGCCTTCAGTACCAGCCCGTACGGCTCCAGCGTGCGCTGGTTGCCCTTGTACACCGTCCGCACGCGCCGGTCGTTCCACACCGCCCTGGCCAGCGGCGCCAGCGCAGGCGGCGGCGGGTCGTCGCCGGCGAACCAGCCCGGCGCGTCCAGGTGGAAGCGCTGCGCCGCGGTCGCCGGCGCGTCACGCAGGGCCGGGGACAACGCGGCGGCCGCCTTCAGCCGGGCGGTCGCCGCCACGTCGTGCAGCCCCATCTCGCGCAGCGCGGCCGGCACGCCCGACAGGAACAACGCCTCGGCCTCGGAGCGGTCCAGCCCGGTCAGCCGGGTCCGGTAGCCCTCGAGCAGCCGGTAGCCGCCGCCGCGGCCGCGGTCGGCGTACACCGGCACGCCGGCCTCCGACAGCGCCAGCACGTCGCGGTGCACGGTGCGCTCGGAGACCTCCAGCTCCTTGGCCAGCTCGGTCGCCGTCATCCCGCCCCGGCCCTGCAACAGCAGGACCAGGGACATCAGCCGCGAGGCGCGCACACCGGCATCACCACCGCCGAGGGCCGGTCGGGTGAGTGGAACACCTCGACGTCGGCGGGCACCATCGGGCCGCCCGCGCCGAGGGGGTCGCCGGTGCCGGGGTTGCGGGCGATCGTCGGGTACGCCCCGGCCGCCACGTGCACCCGGATGCGGTGGTCGCGCCGGAACCGGTGCGCGATCGGCCACAGGTCCACCTCCACCCGCCGCACCTCCCCGGCTGACAGCGGCCCGAGGCGGCGCACCCCCTCGCACACGTTGACCGAGCGCCCGTCCGGCCAGACGTCGCACACCCGCACCACCACGTCCACGTACGGGGTGCTGGAACGCACGAACACCTCCGCGCGGACCGGGCCGATCATCTCCACGCCCGACTCCAGCGCGGGCGAGCTGTAGACCAGCACGTCGCGGCGCTGCTCCAGCCGCCGCTGGTCGCGCGGCCGGGAGTCGCCGAGCAGAACCGGCCCGCCGATCACCGGCGTCGGATGGTCAGGATGGTAGCGGAACCGGTCGGGCCCGGCCTCCCGCGGACTGTCCACACCCAGCCCGAACCCGTGCTGGAGATGCCACCGCTGCTCGCGCATGCCCGGCACCGGCCAGTCGGGGTAGTCACGCCACTCCTCGGCGCCCGTCACGTAGATCCGCACAGGGTCGGGCCGCAGCCGGGACAGGTCGCCCATCAGATGCGCGCGGAACCACGCCGACGCCTCCACCATCGTGGGCCGGGCGTGCCGCGTGTCGATGTGGTACCACGGCCCGATCGTCAGATAAGGCCGCCGGCCCGCCGCCCGCAGCGCCGCGTAGTCCTTCAGCTGCCACGGCAGGAACACGTCGTACCAGCCGCCCAGCATGGTGACGGCCGCGTCCACGTCGCCGACCTTCAGGGAGAAGTCCCGCTTGTCCCAGTACGGCACCGCCGGGTCCGCGTGATGCGTCACCAGATCCTGGAAGAAGGGCAGCGGCCGGCCCGCCGACACCAGGTCCAGCTCGGCCACCGGCCGGCCGGACAGCACCGCCCTGCGGGTGAGCCGGGGCGCGGTCCACAACGCGGCGCCGCCGAAGCGGCGCGACATGGCGTCGGTGAGCGTGGTCCAGCTCAACGCCGACTCCAGCGCGAACGCGCCGCCCACGTAGGCGGCGTCCCTGAACTGGGAGGCGGTGATCTGCAGGGACATGGCCTTCAGGTCCGGCCCGGCGTAGGGGGCGATCGCCCACTGCGTGTAGCCGAGGTAGGAAGGGCCGAACATCGCGAACGACCCGCCGTACCAGGGCTGCTGGCGCAGCCACGCGACGGTCGCCAGGCCGTCGTCGTGCTCGTCGCCGAGCGGATCGAGCAGGCCGCCGGAGCCGAACCCGCCCCGGCAGCTCTGGATCACGACGTGGAAGCCCTGCCTGGCGAAGCCGCGGCCGAAGAACCAGCCGAACGGCCCGCGCCGGCCGTAGGGGGAGCGCATCAGAATGACGGGAGCCCGTTCGCCCGTGGCCGGAGCGTAGTGGTCGGCCAGCAGCGTCACGCCGTCGGGCATCGGCACCGGAAGATCGCGGTGGAGCCGCACGCGTCTCATGTACTAACCAGTAACAGATGCCGCCCGGGGTGCGGTAGCCCGGGGGCACCGTGGGACCTATCTGTCGAGCTGGACCGCGATGTCGCTCACTTGGCGGTTGGACGGGAACGTTCCAACCAGGGTCGCCGCGCCGGTGAGCACGTTGACCGAGTAGAAGCGGTAGGCACCGCGGACCTTGAGTGTGGCGTACGCGGCGTTGGACACCGTCACGCCCCTGCTCAGCCTGCTGTAGACGTCGAACCCGGCGTCGGTGGCCGCGTCCACGCCCAGCTTGCCGGTGGGGGCCAGGTTGCCGGCGTTGGCGGGGGACTGGAGCGAGACCTGGTCGTTCATGGTGTCCACGTCGATCAGGCTCGTCGCGGTGGCCGCGTTCAGATCGTTGTTGGTGTAGCCGGCGGCGGTCACGCCGGTCGCGGTCGCCCCGGCCGTGGCGGGGGGCACGGGCGGGTTGGTGAGAGTGCCGTCGGTGGCTGTGGTGTTGCGGGCGGGCGCGCCGTTCGGGTCGTCGATGTTGTGCCGCAGGTTCTGGCCGGTGTCGCTGATCACGCGCAGCCGGTTGGCGGCCGGGTTGAAGTCGACGCCGAAGGTCCCGCCCTGCAGCGCGACGGTCAGCTGCGACACCTTGGTCGCCCGCGCGCGGCTGTCGAGCGTGTAGATGCCGCCCCGGTCGCCGACCGCGTACAGCCGGCCGTCCTGGACGCGGTAGTCGATGCCGACCACCCTCATGTCGCCCCTGAGGCCGCTGATCCTGCCGGCCCGGTCGACGTTGCCCGGTTTGTCGCTACGGAAGACCACCAGGTCGCCGGCGGTCGTCAGGCCCGCCACGAGCGGTCCGGCGTTTCGGTGCTGGGCCTGCGCGGGCGAGGCCAGTACCGCGCCCGCGCCGAGGACGGCGACGGCGAGCGCCAGTTGCTTACGCATCAGATCTCCTTGTGTGGGGTGTTGCCTTGCCCCTTTCTTCGCTGATGGGACCGTTGCGGATGACGTTCGGGGACGCGCACGACGTTGACGGGCCGTCGGGCTGGACGCGCCGCGCGAGCCGCGTTGCGCGATCTTGATTGGCCGGATAACCTGTCGGCATGCGAAATCACGCTCAGCTCCAGTGGTGGCGCCGCTCCTAGGCGGCGCGGGTTTCGCATTTCTCGACGGACGGCCGCCCCGGATGGCGGCCTTTCTCGTGTCCGCCCCCGGGGCTCGATCTTTTGACGTGATAAGGGGCAGCAGATGGAGACCAGCGGATATACCACCGCCGGGGGCATCGGGGTCGAGCGCGAGGCTCGCGAGGTGGACGAGACGGCGCTCGAAGAGATCGTGACGGCTCTCGGCGAACGACGCGGCGGCGCGTTCTCCTCGGGCATGGACTATCCGGGCCGTTACAGCCGGTGGGCGTTCGGCTATGTCGATCCGTGCCTGGAGCTGGTCGCCAAGGGGCGCACGATCAGCGCGACCGCGCTCAACGAGCGCGGCAGGGTCGTGCTGCCCGCCGTCGCCTCCTGCCTGCTGGCCGCGGGCAAGCCGGTCACCGAGCCCACGGCCGACCGCGTCGAGGTCCACGTACCCGAATCCGAGGACCTGCTGCCCGAGGAGATGCGCAGCCGCCGGCCGACCGTCTTCACCGCGATCCGTGAGGTCATCGCCGCCTTCCGCGGCGACGACCCGCACCTGGGTCTCTACGGCGCCTTCGGCTACGACCTGGCCTTCCAGTTCGAGCCCATCAGGCAGGAGCTCCCGCGCCCCGACGACCAGCGCGACCTCGTGCTCCACCTGCCCGACCGGCTGGTCGTCATCGACCGGCAGCGCGAGACGTGCGTCGAATACCGCTACGAGTTCACCGTGGACGGGACCACCACCCGCGGCCTGGAGCGCACCGGCGCGAGCACGCCCCTCGCCGTCCCCGGCGAACTGCCCGCGAACCCCACGAAGGGCGACTACGCCAAGGTCGTGGCCGCCGCCAAGGAGAAGTTCAAGCGCGGCGACCTGTTCGAGGTCGTGCCCGGGCAGGTCTTCCACGCCGCCTGCACCGACCCGGCCGCCTTCTACCGCGGCCTGCGTCACAGCAACCCGGCCCCGTACGAGTTCATCATCAGCCTCGGCGAGGGCGAGCACCTCGTCGGCGCCTCGCCCGAGATGTACGTCCGGGTCACCGGCGACCGTGTCGAGACCTGCCCCATCTCCGGCACGATCGCCCGCGGCAGCAACCCGGTCGAGGACGCCGAGGCCATCCGCACGCTCCTGTCCAGCATCAAGGAGGAGTCGGAGCTGACCATGTGCACCGACGTCGACCGCAACGACAAGTCGCGGATCTGCGTGCCGGGCACGGTCAAGGTCATCGGCCGCCGCCAGATCGAGCTCTACTCCCGCCTCATCCACACCGTCGACCACATCGAGGGCCGGCTGCGCCCCGAGTTCGACGCGCTCGACGCCTTCCTCACCCACATGTGGGCCGTCACCGTCACCGGGGCCCCCAAGACCTGGGCCATGCAGTTCATCGAGGACCACGAGGCGACCACCCGCCGGTGGTACGGCGGCGCCATCGGCTTCATCGGCTTCGACGGCTCCATGAACACCGGCCTGACCCTGCGCACCGCCCAGGTCAAGAACGGTGTGGCGACCGTCAGGGCCGGGGCCACGCTGCTGTTCGACTCCGACCCCGAGTCCGAGGAGCGTGAGACGGAGCTCAAGGCCAGCGCCCTGCTCGGCGCCCTGGCCACGGTCAACCAGCCCGACGCCGTCCCGGTCGCCGAGCCCAGGCCGCAGCCGGGCTTGGGCATGAAGGTGCTGCTCGTCGACCACGAGGACTCCTTCGTCAACACGCTCGCCGACTACTTCCGTCAGGAGGGCGCGGACGTGGTGACGTTGCGTCACGGCTTCCCGGCCCACATGATCGACGAGATCGGCCCCGACCTCGTGGTGCTGTCGCCGGGGCCGGGCTGGCCGACCGACTTCGGCATGGCGGCGCTGCTCGACCAGGTCTACGCCCGCGACCTGCCGGTCTTCGGCGTCTGCCTGGGCCTGCAGGCCATGGTGGAGCAGGCAGGCGGCACACTGGAGCTGCTCGGCTACCCCGAACACGGCAAGCGCGGCCAGGTCACGCGGCTCGGCGACAGCGCGCTGCTGGACGGGCTGCCCGAGCAGTTCACCGCGGCCCGCTACCACTCGCTGCACGCCAAGCAGCCCGGGGTGGTCGGCTTCGCCGCGACCGCGCTCACGCCCGACGGCAACGTCATGGCCATCGAGGACGTCGAGCGGCGGCGCTACGCCGTGCAGTTCCACCCCGAGTCGATCCTGACCCAGGAAGGCGGCGCCGGCGCGAAGGTCATCGCGAACGTGCTACGGCTCTGCCGCCGCTAGGGCGGTGCGAGTCTGAGCCGCCCGGCTGGGGGATGCTCGCGCTGTCGCGCAATGGGGCGGCCCGCGCTGTCGCGCAACACGCCCAGGCGCGCGTAGCTCGTAAAAGGGCGGCGGGTGCATGCGGGACTCCCATAGAGTCTCCGCATGCACCCCGTAGATCTACCCGGCACGGTGCGTGACGCGCTGCTGGCCCCGCTCGTCGACCACCACTGTCACGGGGTGCGCAGAGACGACCTGACCAGGGCCCAGTTCGAGCTGCTCATCCACGAGGGCGGCAGCGCGGCCCCGCCGGGCACCACCCACTTCGACACGCCGTTCGGCCTGGCGATCCGGCGCTGGTGCGCGCCCCTGCTCGACCTGGAGCCGCACGCCCCGCCCGCCGTCTACCTCGCCCGCCGGGCCGAGCTGGGCGCGGCCGAGGTCAACAGCCGGCTGCTGGCCGCGGCCGGGGTGGTGGCGTTCCTCGTGGACACCGGGTCCGAGGACGCGGACCTGCTGTCGGCGGCCGAGATCGGACGATATGGCGGCGCGGCGGCCGACGAACTGGTCAGAATCGAGCAGATCGAGCACGACGTGGCCGAGACCGCCGAGCTCGCCGTCGACTACCTCGACAACCTCGGCGAGGAGCTGACCGCCAGGGCCGCCAGGGCGGTCGGCCTCAAGACCGTCATGGCCGGGCTCTGCGGGCTGGACTTCGACCCGGCCAGGCCGAGCAGAGGCTCTGTGATCGCGGCGGCCAACCGGCGGCTGGCCGACCCGAAGGAGCCGCTCACCGACCCCGTCCTGCTGCGCCACCTGCTGTGGAACGCGATCGAGGTGGCCAGGGAACGCGGCCTGCCCGTGCAGTTCCACACGGGCCTCGGCGGCGTGCCGGGACTCGGCGGGGGCGGGGCGGCGCGGTTCGGCGGTGGCGCGGGGGCGGACCTGCACCGCACGGACCCGGCCAGGCTGAGCACCTTCATCGCCGGGCTCCAGCCCGCCGGCGTGCCGGTGATCCTGCTGCACTGCCATCCGTTCCACCGCCAGGCCGCCTACCTGGCCGGCCGCTACCCGCACGTCTACGTGGACGTCGGGCTCGCCCTGCCGCACACCGCCGCCGCGTCCGCCAGGGTCATGGAGGAGCTGCTGGAGCTGGCGCCGTTCCACAAGCTGCTGTTCAGCTCCGGCTGCCGCGGCGCGGCCGAGAGCTGTCTGCTGGGCGCCCTCTACTACCGGCAGGCGCTGGGCGCGGCGCTCGCGGCCAGGGTCGGCGCGGGGGAGTGGAGCGCCGCGGACGCGGCCAAAATCGCGCACATGATCGGCTCAGGGAACGCCCGCCGCATTTACCGCTTGTGAGAGGACTCCTCCTCCTGGAGGGAGTGAGCGTCCAGGCCCTCGGCCCGCTGTGGTTCCCAAGGGATGCTGCCGACTGGGTGGATCAGGGCTGCACCTCCCCGGACGTGTCGCACCGCAGGCGCATGATGACAGTCCCGTAGACGTAGGACGGCTGACGGGCGTGCCGATCCAGGCGCTGCCCGGCCGATCCTCGATGGCGCGGAACCCGGGAGGTGATGTCCGGCCTGCTGCCGCCGAGTCGCGTCGGCGTCGACTGTTCGTACGCCGGCTGCGGGTCATCGCCAGTCCGGATTCGCGCTCGGGGCCGTCGGGTCAGTGGGGGCGGCCGTCGAGGCAGGCGCCGAGTTTGGTGCCGACGACCTGCATGGCGTCGGCCAGGGCGGCCGTCTGCTCCGGCGTCAGGTGGTCGAAGAGGACCTCACGAAGAGCCTGTGCATGGTGAGGGGCGATCTCCGCGATGACCGCGCGCCCCGCATCGGTGATCTCCGCCACGCTGGCCCGCCCGTCGCTCGCGTCCGGCCGCAGCCGTACGTACCCGCGCTCGACGAGCTTGCTGACCCGATGGCTGAGCCGGCTGATCGACACGTTGCCCACGGTCGCCAGGTCGCTCAGCCGGAGCGGTTGCCTGGTCAGGGCGTTGAGCAGCCCGTATTCGATGTGGACCAGGCCGTGGGCCCGGAAGGTGCGCTCCACCTGCGGGATGCCGACGAGCATGACCGCGAGCAGACCCTGCCACGCCCGCTGCTCGTCCTCGCCGAGCCCTTCGACCAACGAACCCCCACGGTCAGATGCGTCCCGCCACTACGACGACGGCCATCGCCAGCAAGACCAGATTAACCGTGAAAGGCTCCTTCCGCCTCCGGTGCACCAGGGCGGCACCGATCATGATGAGCCCGAGCCCGGCGGCCGCGAGCGGGGTGAGGACAGGGGCGATCCTGGTGGCCCAGGGCAGCACCACGCCGATCCCGCCGAGCACCTCCAGTGCCCCGATGCCCTTGAGTTGCGCGCCGGTGAAGTCCTCCTGGTACGCCTGCTGCTGCCGCATCCGCTCGCTGAGCGGTACGAACTTGCCGATCCCCGAGAGGACGAAGGCGACGCCTAGCAGGATCTGCACGATCCAGAGGAAAACGTCCATAAGCTTGACCCTTCAAGTTTTCACTGGGGCCCCGACTGTAGACCTAAAAACTTGAAGCGACAAGCATTGTCTGGCCGCACCGCCCCTGACCTGCCCGGGCGCACGTCGTACCGCAGAGAATGGGGCCAGAGGACGGGGAGGGACGCCGACTCGCGCCGAGGCGCGCGAGCTGGTTTGCTGGGGCTGTCACAACGCAGCCGATCCGAGCGGGGGCTCCCATGGGCACTGTCGAACCCGAGATCAAGTTTCGTAGTGACATGGACGTGGAGCTGATCAAGTCCGCCGCATCGGACGCCGATGTGCTGTGGGCCGCACGCGTCTCCACGAAGGGGGAGAGCTCGCTGGCCGAGCTCGAAGCCGACCCTCAGCGCTCCAAGGGCCTCATCAACTTCCTGATGCGCGACAGGCACGGCACGCCGTTCGAGCATTCGTCCATGACCTTCTACATCAGCGCGCCGATCTTCGTCTTCCGCGAGTTCATGCGGCACCGCACCTTCTCCTACAACGAGGAGTCCGGCCGATACCGTCAGCTGGTCCCGGTTTTCTATGTGCCCGGCCCTGATCGCCAGCTGGTGCAGGAAGGCAAGCCCGGCAAATACGTGTTCAAGGACGGCACTCCCAAGCAGCACGAGATCGTGACCGAGGCGACGCAGGAGAGCTACCGGCAGTCCTACCGTGCCTATCTGGACATGCTGGAAGCCGGGGTCGCCCGCGAAGTGGCCCGCACGGTGCTCCCGGTCGGTCTTTACTCCTCGATGTATGCGACCTGCAACGCCCGCGCCTTGATGAACTTCCTGTCTCTCCGGGTCAAGCGAGAGGACTCCGCGTTCCCGTCCTTCCCGCAGCGGGAGATCGAGATGGTCGCGGAGAAGATGGAGAGACTGTGGGCGGAGCTCATGCCCCTGACCCATGAGGCCTTCGAGGCCAACGGGCGCGTCTGCCCCTGAACGGCATCGCCTCACGCACCCCCGCTCACGCCTCCGGGCGGAAGCGGCGGGGCGGGGTGTGGATGTCGAAAGGCAGGCGCCGCTGGCCCAGGATCGAGTGCGGCGGCGTGCCGGGCGTGATCAGGCCGAGGCGCTCGAACGCGGGGAAGCTCGCGGAGGCCGCGGCGAGATAGCGAGGGCGCATGACCGGGTGCCAGATGCTGTAGACCCCCAGCTTGCCGCCCCGACGCCGATACCAGCCCAGGGTGGGATGGGTGAGCCGCTCCAGCCAGTCGGGCTCGCCCGTGAAGCCGTCCAGGAGGCTGAGCGGCTGGGGGAGCTCGGTGGCGTCACAAGAGGCGTCCCCGGCGTCGAGCCGCCAGCGCGCCGGGGTGCCGTCCCAGTCCGCCTCGATGCGGATGCGGTCGCGGCGCCACGGCATGCCCCACAGGTGCTGCGGGATCGCGACGACGGGGTGGTCGAGGCTGGTGCCGAAGAACCACACGCCCGTCTTGCCGTACGCCGTGACGTAGGCCCGGTAGTTGATCTGACCACAATCGATGCTCATCTGCGGCAGAAACCGGAAGTGGAAGTCGCGGTCCTTGAAGGCCACCGCGGAGATCAGGGTGCCCGGTCCGTCGTCGAAGTCCATCTTCATCGGAGCGAAGCCCTCGGGCAGGTGCCGGGCCACCGCGTCGGCATCCACCCGGTAACTGATGATGGAGAAGTCGTCGAGGTCGGTCTGCGCGTGGTGCCAGCGCGGGTCCGGCCGGGGTGTGCCGTCGAAGCTCATGATGTCAACAGTATGATCGCCACCGCCCAGGCGAGCGACGTGGAACCTGCGCGGCCGGCATGCGTGGAGACCCGGTCGGTCGCCGTGGCGCGAGACGGCGACCGCAGGATCGGCCAGGCGTGGGCTCAGGCCAGCGCGGGCATCACGTAGACCTCGGCGCCCGGCGGCAGGGCGCAGTCCAGGCCGCCGAGTCCCCGGGAGTTCTCCCCGCACACGATCATGCTGATGTGCCTGCGGATGCATCCGTAGTCGTCGCGCAGCCGCTCCTCCAGCAGCGGATGCGTACGCCGGAGCATGTCGAGGGCGGAGCCCAGCGTGGGCGGGGAGTCGCGGTCGGCGCCCACGGCGAAGACCTTGACCTCCGTGCGCCCGCTCACCCAGCGGCGCAGCACGCTCGGCAGCACGAACACCACCATCGTCACGGGTTTCGTCACCATCGCCTACAGCACCGCCGCGCGCACGGTGAGCACGTCGGGCAGGTGCCGGCCGACCAGCGTCCACGTCGCGCCGTCGTCGCGGGATCCATAGACCTCGCCGTCGCGCGTGCCGAAGAACAGGCCCGCCTCCGACATGGTCATCGCGTCGCGCAGGACGGTCGCGTGCACGGGCTCCTCCGGCAACCCCCGGTCGAGGGGCTGCCACGTGGTGCCGGCGTCGTCGCTGCGGTAGACGCGGTAGTGGTGGTCGACGGGTGTGCGGTCCATGTCGGCGTGCAGCGGCAGCACGTAGACCGTGTCCGGCCGGGACGGGTGCACGACGATCGGGAAGCCGAAGTCCGACGGGAGCGGGGAGCCGATGTCGTGCCAGGCCCCGCCGAAGTCGTCACTGCGATAGACGCCGAAGTGGTGCTGCAGATAGAGCCGGTCGGGCCGGGACGGGTGCATGGCGACCTTGTGCACGCACTGCCCGAACTCCGGATATTGCTGCCCCTCGGGCATGAACGGGGCGCGAATGCCCTGGTTGGCCGCCTCCCAGGACAGGCCGCCGTCGGTCGAGCGGTAGAAGCCGCCTGTGGAGATCGCCACGCCGATGATCTTGGGGTTGGACGGGTGCGGGATGATCGTGTGCAGGCACAGGCCGCCGCCGCCCGGCTGCCACTGCGGCCGGTGGGGGTGCTCCCAGAGGCCTTCGACGAGCTCGTAGGTGACGCCGCGGTCCTGCGAGCGGAACAGCGCGCCCGGCTCGACGCCCGCCCACACGACGTCGGGCTCGGAGGGTGAAGGCGTCAGCTGCCACACCCTGGTCAGGGTCGCCTCGGTCTTTTCGGGGAAGGCGATGGGCGGCTTGTCCGCCTCACCCCAGGTCTGGCCGAGGTCGTCCGAATACATGACGGATGGACCGAAGTGACCGTATTCGATGCCGGCCAGGAGCCGGGGTGTGGTGCCGCGGGTGTCGATCGCCACCGAGGGCACCGCGACCGTGGAGAACTGGATCGGCTCGATCTCGAACGGACCGCCGTCCGCCGAGCGGGCGAGGAAAAGGCCCTTGCGGGTGCCGATCGCGAGCAGTGTGTCACTCATGCGGTTGCTCCCTTCGCTTGCGGCCATCGTGCCACGCGGGGCCGACAAGTTCCGAGGACTGGGAGATTCCCGCCCGCCCGCTCCACGAGGCCCTCGGCCGGGGCCGGCATTACCTGCCGGGTAATCGTGACGCTTCCCTCCAACCGATAGGTTTCCGGGCATGGGAGCGGTAGCCATAACAGAAGAGTCTTTTGGTGATCTGTTGCGCTCATGGCGGCAGCGGCGCCGCGTGAGCCAGCTCGACCTGGCCATCGAGGCCGACGTCTCGGCTCGCCACGTCAGCTTTCTGGAGACCGGGCGCGCCCGGCCGAGCCGTGAGATGGTGATGAAGCTGGCCGAGGAGCTGGGAGTGCCGCTGCGGCACCGCAACAGGCTGCTGGTCGCGGCGGGGTTCGCGCCGGTCTATCCCGAACGCGAGGTACGCGCCCCCGAGATGCAGGTCGTCCGGCAGGCGCTGGACAAGATCCTGGCGGGGCACGAGCCCTATCCGGCGCTCGTGGTGGACGCGACGTGGAATCTGGTGGCGGCCAACTCGGCGGCCGGGATGTTCATGGAGGGCGTGCCGGCCGAGCTGCTGAAGGAGCCGATCAACGTGATGCGCCTGTCGCTGCACCCGGACGCCATGGGCGGCAGGCTGCTCAACCTCGCCGAGGTGCGCGCGCACCTGCTGCATCAGCTGCGCCGGCAGGCCGAGATGTCCGGGAACGGGCGGCTGGCCGAGTTGCACGACGAGCTGGCGTCGTACACCTATCCCGGGGTGGATCTCAACGTGGCGCACGTGCCGGGGCCGGCGGACATCCTGGTGCCGCTGCGGATCGCGGCCGGTGACCGGGTGTTGTCGATGTTCACGACGATCGCGACGTTCGGGACGCCGGTGGACGTGACGGTGTCGGAGCTGGCCATCGAGACGTTCTGGCCCAATGACGAGGAGACCGCGGCGGCGTTCCGGTAGCCGTCGGGCGTCGGGTGGTGGCCAGGGGTCAGCGGGCAGTGGCCGGCGCGTCGGGCGGCGGGGTGTCGCCGGCCGCGACGGGGCCCTCGATGGACAGCAGGGCGGGGCCGCCGCCCGTGATGGGCAGGCCGCCGGAGACGGTGTAGGTGCGCACGTCGTACGCGCCGCCCGCGGGTGCGGCGGCGGCCGTGAAGGCGGGGAAGGCGTTGCCGCCGGGGACGATCGAGGTGGAGATGTAGTCGCCGGCCATGCGCCCCTGCGCGGTGTTGGCGAGCCAGTCCGGCTTCATCGGCCCGCGCAGCTCGGCGGGCGGGGACCAGCTGCCGCCTCCGTTGGCCGAGGAGGTGTAGGCGACGGTTAGCCGGCAGGTCGCCTCGGCGCAGGCGGCGTCGGGGTAGCGGTAGTAGGTGAGGGCGAGCCTGGCCGAGCCGCCGGAGGTGGAGCGGTCGACGCCGAGGCCGGGGATGAAGTGGTCGCCGCCGTCAGCGGTGACGCGGGTGACGTGGTCCCATTGGGCGCCGTCGGCCGACGTGGCCAGCACGATGTCGTTGCCGGCGCAGAAGAGCTGGAAGCGGCAGTCCTGCCAGACGACGTACACGGTGCCGGCCGCGTCCGTCTCGGCCGACGGCAGGGGTAAAGCGCGTAACCCGCCCGCCGGCGTGTGTCGCTGCACCGTGGAGACCGGCACGCTGTCGCTCCAGGTGGCGCCGCCGTCGCGGGAGCGGATGGCGCGGATCCGGTCGTCGTCGCCCAGGTAGGGCACCACGACGGCGCCGTCGGGCCGCACCACCGGCTGCGCGCCGAGGCCGGTCGCGGCGGTGGCGGTCACCGTCCAGGTCAGGCCGCTGTCGGCGGAGCGGGCGACGCTGATCGCATTGCCCGCGCCGTGGTCGTCGAACGCGACGTGGCAGCGGCCGTAGTGCGGGCTGGCGGGGGTGTTGTCGCAGGCGATCCAGCTCTTGTCGAGGTCACCGCCCGCCGCGACGACGACCGGGTCCGCCCAGGTGCGGCCGCCGTCGTCGGAGCGGCTGACGACGACGGCCGCGCCCGTGATCCCGTCCGTGTCGGTGAGCCCCAGCGAGGCCACGAGCCAGACGTCGTGCCTGGCGTCATAGGCCACGGAGGGATTGCTGACCCGCTGGTACGGCCCTCCGCCGAACCCGGTGATCCCCGGCAGCACGCCCTTGGCCCACGTGGCGCCGTTGTCGCCCGACGTCGCGAACGCGATGCCGGACGCCCCGCCGTCGAAGAACCTGCCCGCCTGCTGCGCGGTCACGATGGTCGTGCCCCACTGGAAGGTGTCGGGCCCGGCCTGCGTGCCGTGCTGGCTGGTGGCATTGGCGTACGCGTCCGCCCCGATCTCGGTCAGCCGGACGTCCGCCGCCGCCGGGGTAGAGGCGAGCAGCAGCGTGCCGGCGATGACGAGCGCGCCGATGGCTCGGCGGCCGGCGGGCGATGGCACAGTCGACCTCCAGGACTGGACGGCGCGCGTGTCACCTTCCACAACGCACCGTCCAGCCCCTCCTGTCAACCTCCCGATCAGAAGACGGGCCTGCGCGCCGTGAAGATCTCCTGCTCGTTGGCCGGGTCGGCCTGCGGCATCGGCGCCGTGCACGTCTTCGGCGGTACACCCGGCTCACCCGTGCCCGGGCACAGGAACAGCGCCGGCTCGCGCGTGTCCACCCAGGCCGGGTAGGCGCCGGTCGCGCTGGCCGACACCTGGATGTAGTCACCGAAGAACAGCCCGCCGAACTGCGTGGGCGGCGGCATGCTCGATGAGGTCACCCGCTGGGTCGCGTAGCCGGAGCCGGTGCGGGTGGACAGAGAGATGTCGGAGAAGCCGGTGACGGCGGCGTTGCCGTACTGGCGGTCGTAGTAGGTGACGACGTACTTGCCGCCAGGGGTGTAGTCGGAGCCGTGGAAGAACTGGTCGGTGGTGCGCTGCCCGGGCCGGTCGGTGGCCGAGGGCAGGGTGCGCACATCGGCCGAGGTGCCGGCGAAGCTCGCGCCGCCGTCGGTGGACTCGGAGACCACGATGTCGTTGTTGCAGGCGGACTTGACGCCGGTGTAGAGCGGGTTGCCCAGCGGCCCGGTGAAGCCGGTCGGCGTGCAGCCGCCGGACTCGCGCGAGTTGCGGCTGATGAACGATCCGTACGACACCGTCACCTGCGCGGGGTTCTTCGGGTTGACGTTGACGTAGGGGTAGTTGGCGGCCCGGAAGATCGAGGTGAACGTGGGGCCCTTTTCCGGCACGCAGGAGCGGCCGGGGTCCTGGCCGTTCTGGTAGGTGGCGCAGTCGGGCAGGTCGAAGAAGTCGCCGGCCTTCACCGGCGCGGAGTAGCTGGCGCCGCCGTCGGTGGACTTGGCCAGCAGCACCTGCAAGTGGTTGTCGCCCGGCCCGGCCGGGGTGGTGTTGTAGTTGGCCCACACCACGTACAGCGCGCCGTCGGGGCCGACGCTGGGGTGCGAGAACTGGTTGACGTTGCACCTGCCCCGCGGCGTGGGGACGCCGAAGGTGCTGGAGCACAGCGCGGAGTCGCCGCTGATCAGGACGGGGTCGCTGAACGACTCGCCGTAGTCCGCCGAGTACGCGCCGAAGATGTACGCCGTCCCGTCGGCGTCGAACGTCGTCCACGTCACGTACACGCGGTCCCTGAACGGGCTGGAGACGTAGTGGTCGACCGCCATGAGCTGCTTGTCCAGCAGGACGTTCCCGGCGCCCGCGGTGTCGGCGTGCTCGGCGACGGGCCGCCCGGTGAAGTTGAAGGAGGCGCCGGCCGTGCCCGTGGAGCGGAAGACGAACATGGCGCTGGACTGGTCGGGGTTGGGGCTGACGGTGCGGCCCCGGTTGAAGGCCAGGCACGACAGGTACACGTTGCCGCGGCTGTCCCAGTCCACCGACGGGTCGCCGCCGCCCTGCCAGTACTGGCGGGCGGCCCCGCCGAACGCGGTGCCCCTGGTGAAGCCGTTCGGCACGGTGGAGTCCGCCCAGCTCGCGCCGGCGTCGCCCGAGTACGACACACCGCAGGTGCCGTCACCGCGCCGGTAGTCGTTGTAGCCGGCCACGATCTGCCTGGGGTCGTTCGGGTTGACCGCGATCCAGGTCTCGTTCTGGGCCTGCGAGCGCCCGTGCAGGTCGGCGTCGGTGACGGTGGCGCAGTTGACGTTGACCTTGACGTTGTCGCCGCGGCGGTCGCCGCAGTCCGGCGTGGCCGCGGGTTTGAAACCGGTCAGCCCGCGCCGGGCGGCGCCGGACCGCTCGGCCAGGCCGTCCACGAGGGCACCCGAGACCAGGCGCTGCTGCCAGGGCTTGAGATCGTCGTAGCCGAACCCCTCGGCGCTGGCCTGGGGGCCCGATAAGGAGGTCGCGGCGAGCACGAGAGTGCCCGCGGCGGCCATGCTGAGGGCATGCCGGAAGCGCATCCTGCCTCCAAGAGACGGTCGGAACCGATGTCGGGTTCTCCCCGATCGGCCGCTCCACCCTTGGGGGAAGGACCCGAGAACTTGGACGCTATGCCTGTCTGGCCGCAGCGCCAATCCCTCGACGCTGACCTCATGTGGACATTTCGGTAAAGGGTTAGCGTTCGCCCTGGATGATGTCCCGGTGGATGCGCGACAGCGGCACGCCGTCGATCTGCAGGCGGCGGACGGTCTCGTTGACCATGCCGGGCGGGCCGCACACGTAGACGTCGTGCTCGGCCCAGGAGTGGAAGCGCTGCGTCACCTCGGGCAGGCGGCCGCGCATCCCGTCGTACGACTGCTGGTGGGAGACCACAGGAAGCACCCGCAGCCAGGGGAACGACGACTCCATCGCGATCAGGTCGGGCAGGTCGTAGAGCTCCTCGGCGGTGCGGGCGCCGTACAGCAGGTGGATGTTGGGGCGGCGGCCGGAGGCGATGATCGACTCGATGATCGCCTTCAGCGGCGCCAGCCCGGTGCCGCCCGCCACGCACAACACGTCGCGCATGCTCTGCTCGCGCAACGTCATCGTGCCCATCGGCGGGCCCACCATGAGCGTGTCGCCGATGCGGGTGTGCCTGATGAGCGTCGTGGACACCCAGCCGCCGGGGATCGAGCGCACGTGCAGCCTGATCGTGTTGTCCGTGCGCGGCGCGTTGGCGATGGAGAACGTCCGCCACACGCGCGGCCAGCGCGCGGTCTGCACGTTGACGTACTGGCCCGCCTGGTACGGCAGCCGCTGCGTGGGCCGCAGCGTGATGACCGCGATGTCGCGATGGCGCAGCTCATGGTCGATCACCTCGGCCAGCCACCACGCGGGGGAGACGCCTGAATCGTCGTCGGCGGATTCGATCATCAGATTGGCCGCGGCCGTGTAGGCCGCCACCCAGGCGGCCTCGATCTCATGATCCCAGATGTCGGCGGCGAAGCGGCGGATCGTGGCGAGCAGGGCGTTGCCGACCGCCGTGTAGTGCTCGGCGATCACGCCGTACTTGCGGTGGTCCCTGCCCAGCTGGCCCAGGAACGCGGCCAGGCTGTCCGGGCTGTCCAGGCTCCACACGATCCGGGTCAGCGCGCTGAACAGGCGGTCGCGCTGGACGTCCATGGCGGGCGGGAACATGGCGCGTAGGTGCGGGTTCTCCGCGAACAAGCGGCCATAGAAATAGGCCGTGGCGCGCTCGGCCTGCGGCTCGACGACGGAGAAACTCTCCTTCACCAGGCGCGGATTCAGCGACATAAAGAGCCCCACTTTTCGCCCGGAAATATATTCCGGTCTTGTCGTTCCACCTCCCTGACGGCTCCGGGTCGTGAGCGTGCGGCGGCCCCGGCACATCCGGCGCGCTCGAAAATGAGTCTTACACCGCCCACGACACGCCACAACCGTTTCCCCCCAATACGGTGCGAAGCAGAACTTTGCGTAGTGGTCTCGTGATTCTGCGCACAGGGCGTTAATATCGTTTCGGACGATTAATGTGAATAAAAGTCGTGTTCGCAGTTTGGTGTTCGGTTCGGCTGCCCGTTGGCCTGGATCGGCGCGGCCGCGGTCAGCTCCTCCTCCTGCTGCGTCGCCGGCGGCACGCGTTCCCAGTGCCGCCGGAGTATGTCACCTGCGGCGGACAGAGCCCGAAACGTTCCGGAAACCGCCCGGCGGGCGTACGATCCGGCCATGGCAGTCCTCCACCCCAGACGGGTGGCCTGGGAAGGCGCTCGGATCTTCGTCTTCGCCGCCAACACGGACGCCTACTGGTGGCTCAGCGACACGGTCGGGCACTACCTCGGGCTGATGTATCAGCTGCAGCTGTGCGAGACCCGGCTGCGCCTGCAGGCGGAGGACGACGCGTTCTACGCCGAGGCAGGGGCGTGGCGGGCCCGCCTGGACGAGCTGCTCGACACCCACCCGGAGACCGCCTCGATCCTCACCCAGCTGATCAGCGAGACATCCTTCCGCCTTCGGATGAAAAGGCACGAATCCGGTGGCGGGGGAGGCAAGTGGTAGCCGGGGATCTTTGGGATGGGTGACATATCGGAAAGGCTGTGCGCCATGATTGGGACAAGTGGCCGTCACCGCAGACGGGCTGGCGGCGGCACGAACTCCACCCTGCTCCGGGAGATCGCATGGCCCGACCGCTGATCGGAATCACCGCCTACTTCGAAGCCGCCCGCTGGGGCGACTGGGTGCGGGAGGCCGTGATCTCCCCGCCCTCCTACGCCAAGGCGGTCGCTCGGGCAGGGGGTGCGCCCGTGGTGCTGCCGCCGCTCGGCCCCCACGCCATCGAGGACTACGTACGCGGGCTCGACGGCGTGCTGCTGGCCGGCGGCGTCGAGATGGCGGCCGCCGCCTACAACGGCGAGCAGGACGAGCACGTCCCCGAGCCGCAGGTGCACCGCGACCGCTTCGAGCTGGCCCTGGCCAGGGCGGCCGTGCGCGCCGACGTCCCCATCCTGGCCATCGCCAGGGGCATGCACGTGCTCAACGTCGCGCAGGGCGGCACGCTGATCCCGTGGCTGCCCGAGATGCTCGACCACGACCGGCACGGCGAGCCGGGCGCCACGCACGCGATCCAGGTCAGCGTCTCCAGCAAACTCGGCAAGGCGATCGGCGACCACGTCGAGGTCGTCGCGCCGCACCACCAGTCCGTCCGGCGGCTCGGCAGCGGCCTGCTGGCCGTGGCCTGGGCCGATGACCAGATCGTCGAGGGCATCGAGCTGCAGGGCCACAGGTTCGGCGTAGGTGTGCAGTGGCACCCGGAGCGGGGCGCGGACAACCGGCTCTTCGATGCGTTCATGGAGGCGGCCCGCTAGGCTGCGATCATGCCGCTGCACCCCCAGGCGCGGGACTACCTCGCCTCCCTCGGGCCGGACGAGGACACCGACTTCGACGCGATCACACTGGCCGAGATCCACGAGAGGCGCGCACAGCCCGACGGCGTCGCGCTCCACCGCGGCCCGCTCACCAAGCTGCCCTTCGTCCGCGACGAGGTGGCCGAGGGCGTGCCCATCCGGATCTACCGCGCCGACCCGGGCGACGGGCCGCTGCCCGTGGTGGTCTACTTCCACGGGGGCGGCTGGGTCTTCGGCAGCATCAGGCGGTCCGACGCGTTCGGGCGCTTCCTGGCCGTCCACAGCGGGGCGGTGGTGGTGTCGGCCGACTACCGGCTGGCGCCGGAGCATCCGTTCCCCGCCGCCGCCGACGACGCGTTCACCGTCGTGCGCGACATCTTCGCCCGGCCCGCCTTCTACCAGAGCAATGGCAGCGTGGCGGTGGTCGGCGAGAGCGCGGGCGGCAATGTCGCGGCGGTCGCGGCCTGGCAGGCCCGCGACGCCGGGCTGCGGCTGGCGCACCAGGCCCTCGTCTGCCCTGTGCTGGACGCCGCGATGGACACGCCCAGCTACGCCGAATGCGCGAAGGGCTACGTCCTGCCGGCCGCGGAGATGGCATGGTTCGCGCGGCAATACGCCGACGGGGTGGATCGCGCGGACCCGCGGTTGTCCCCGCTGCGGCTGCCCGACGTCGCGGGGCTGCCTCCCGCGACCGTGGTGACGGCCGAATACGACGTGCTGCGCGACGAGGGCGAGGCCTACGCCCGGCGGCTGGCCCAGGCCGGCGTGCCGGCCGAGAGCCGCAGGTATGACGGCGCGCTGCACGGCTTCTTCGCCCTGCCCGGCCTGTTCGACCAGGCGGCCGAGGCCCGTGATTACGTGGCGCGACGGCTCAGGGAATCGTGGTGACCTACGACGCCTACACCAAGCTCGCGATCGACACCCCGGCCGGCGGCGTGCTGCGGATCACGATCAGCGAGCCGGGCAGGCTCAACGCCGTCGACATGACCGCGCATCGCGAGCTGGCCGAGATCTGGCGCGACGCCGGCCGCGACGAGAGCGTGCGGGCGATCGTGGTCAGGGGAGAGGGCCGGGCGTTCTCCGCCGGCGGCGACCTGTCCATGATCGAGGAGATGACCCGCGACCACGCCACCAGGCTGCGCGTGTTCGCCGAGGCCCGCGACATCGTCTACAACGTGCTCAACTGCGCCAAGCCGGTCGTCTCCGCCATCCAGGGTCCCGCCGTGGGTGCCGGGCTCGCGGTCGCGCTGCTGGCCGACATCTCCGTCGCCGGCCGCACCGCGCGCATCATCGACGGGCACACCAGGCTCGGCGTCGCGGCGGGCGACCACGCCGCGATCGTCTGGCCGCTGCTGTGCGGCCTGGCCAAGGCCAAATACCACCTGCTGCTGTGCGAGCCGGTGACCGGTGAGCAGGCCGAGCGGATGGGGCTCGTCAGCCTGTGCGTGGACGACGACCAGGTGCACGACAAGGCCATGGAGATCGCCGTCCGGCTCGCCGCCGGCTCCCAGGAGGCGATCAGGCTGACCAAATACTCGCTCAACAACTGGCTCCGGCTGGCCGGGCCGACCTTCGACGCCTCGCTGGCGATGGAGTTCCTCGGCTTCACCGGCCCCGACGTGGCCGAGGGAGTGCGCGCCCTGCGGGAGAAACGGCCCCCGTCCTTCGGCTGAGGGCTGGCGTGTGCTTCCCCAGGCCTCGGGTAGGCGCAAGCTCATGAAGGACAACGATGTGATCGACCTGCTGCTACGCCAGCACGAGGAGATCAAAGGCCTGTTCGACGAGGTCGAGAACGCCGCCCCGGAGGACAAAGAAGAGGCCTTCCGAAGCCTGGTGCGGCTGCTGGCCGTCCACGAGACAGCGGAGGAGGAGATCGTCCACCCGTACGCGCGCCGCAAACTCGACCACGGCCAGGAGGTGGTCGATGAACGGCTGGCCGAGGAGAACGCCGCCAAGGACATGCTCACGCAGATGGAGCAGGACGGCGTCGACCATCCTCAGTTCGCCACCAACCTCGCCACGTTGCGCAAAGCCGTCGTCGCGCACGCCGAGCATGAGGAACACGAAGAGTTTCCCAAGTTCAAGCAGGCCACCGGCGACAAGGAGCGTCAGGCGATGGCCGTCGGGGTGAAGGCAGCGGAGGCCATGGCGCCCACGCACCCGCACCCGGGGGTCGAGACGGCGGCGCAGAACCTGCTCGTAGGCCCGCCCGTTGCCATCATGGATCGGGCCCGGGACGTGATCCACAAGGCTATGGGCAAGCCGGGCTGAAGCGCGAGCAGGGCCGAGCACCCGGGGCAGTGAGGTAGTTGAGCAGGAGCTCCTCCGCCGCGGGTGCCCCTTTTTCCGTCAGGGCCTGGGACGGCGCGCGTGGAAGACGAAGGCCGGGGGAGCGTTGCGCCACACCGTGCGTCCCCGTACGACCTCTTCGAAACGCTCGGCCAGCAGCTCCCGGAAACGCCGCGCCGAGTTGAGCGGGATGGCGTGAATGTAGGAGAACGTCGTGAAGGCCGCTCCCTGGCACATCGACGCCGTCACGGCGCCCAGCAGATCCCTCTGCAAGCCTTCCGGGAAAGCCGCCCACGGCAGCCCGCTCACCACCACGTCCGCCTGTCGCAATCCCCGTTCCCGCAGGAGCTCGCTCAGGTGCGCCGCATCCGCGTGCGCCACGTCCACGGTGGGGAAACGCTCGGTGAGCAACCGCGCCAGCGGCTCGTTGACCTCCACGGCCAGATGGTGGCCGCGCCCGGAGAGCCGCTGCTGGATCTCCGCGGTGAACGACCCCGTGCCGGGGCCCAGCTCCACCACGGTCGGCTCGCCACGCTCGGGGATCGGCGTGCACACCGCGGCGGCCAGCTGCCGGGAACTCGGCGCCAGCGCGCCGATCATGGCAGGGGAGCGGAGGAACTGACCGAGAAAGAGAGCAGTGCCGTTAGACATAGGACAAAACTAGGGCCAAGATCTGACCAATCGCTCCCCCCTGAGGACGGTCCCTGCGGCCACAAGGAGGAGGAGGGGTCCTCCGCCGGGAGGATTGGCCCTTCATCGCGGCCGGATACCGTGTGCGCATGCGTTGGCGCGGTGTGCCGCTGGATGTCCTGCTGGCCGTTTCGGGTGTGGCTCTGGCCCTGTTGACCACGGCCCATGCGGGCGAGACGAACTCTCTGCCCGCGGAGCTGAACATTCCGATGGCGCTCCTGGCGGGCCTGCCCATGGGGCTGGTCCGGCGGTGGCCGGTGCCGGTCACCCTCTACCTGGCCGTCCTGCTCGTCGTCACCGACCAGCTGGGATCGCTCACCTCGAACACCGCGCAGATCCTCGTGTGCGTCGCGCTCGGTGTGGCCGGGTTCCGGTCCGGCCGGCGGGCCACGGCGGTGGCCGTTGCCGCCACGATCGGCGCGACCGCGGTCAACATCGCCGACCCCGGCATCGCGCTCACCGCCAACGCGTGGATGTACGCGGTGCTGCTGCCGGTCTTCCCCGCCGTGCTGGGCGCCTACCTGCGCAGCTCGGCCGGGCGCCTGGAGGAGCGCGACGTCACCCCGGACGCGCTGCTGGCGGCCGCCGGGGTGGCGATCACCGTGCTCAGCACCTGGACCTCCTGGCATTCGGGCACGCAGCCCGTCTGGGTCGTCGGGCTGCTGGCCGTGGTGGGCGGCCTGGCACTGGGCATCGCCCGGCGCTTTCCCGGGCTGGTCTTCCTCCTGCAGGGCGTGCTGCTGCTGTCCGCCGACACCTACCTGAACGACGCGGTCAACACGTGCGTGATCCTCACCCTCATCGCTGTCGGTGTGTTCGCCATGCGCGTGGCCTCCTGGCCGTGGACGGTGGCGGCGTACTTCGCCGGCTGCCTGCTGACCGCGATCGCCGTGGTCGGCGACGACACCGACATCACCCCGTTCCGCGTCGGCGTGCTCATGACGCTGGTCGCCACGCCCATCGCGATCGGCCGCTACCTCGGCGTGCGGCAGTCCGCCGTGGCCGCCGACCGGCTGCGCGCCGAGGAGGCCGCCCGGGCGGCGCTCGCGCAGGTGCGGGCCGACCAGCTGGCCGAACGCGAGCGCATCGCCCGCGACGTGCACGACATCGTGGCCCACCACGTCGGCGCCATGGTGCTGCGGGCCGGCGCCGCCCGCTACACCGCGCCCGACGGCCCCGTCGCCGACGCGCTCAACGACATCCGCGAGACCGGCCATCAAGTGCTGCAGGACCTGCGGGATCTGCTCGACCTGCTGCGCGAGGGGACCCGGCCGGACAACGAGCCCCACCTGCTGGCCAACCCCGCCGACGTGGTGCGCGAGTCGGCCGAGCGCATGGCCGCCGCCGGGCTCGTGGTAGACCTGGACCTCGACCCGGCCACCGACCAGGCGCCGCTCATCGCCCGCACCTCCGCCGCCCGCATCGTCCAGGAAGGACTCACCAACGTGCTCAAACACGCAGGCCCCGGCACCCGGGTCCGCGTCAGCGTGGTCCCCGCCGGTGAGGCGCTGTCGGTGGAGATCCGCAACGGCCGGCCGCCCACCAGCATCGAACGCCTGCCGTCCTCCGGCCGCGGGCTGGCCGGCATGCGCGAGCGCGTGCGCGCGCTCGGCGGCACCCTCACCGCCGGCCCCGACGGCGAGGGCGGCTGGCTGCTGGCCGCCAGCCTGCCTGCGCGCCTGCCCTCGGGGAGCGCCGTGTGATCCGCGTGCTGGTGGCCGACGACCAGGCGCTCGTCCGCGCGGGCGTGCGCATGCTGCTGCAGGCCGCGGGCGGCATGGAGGTCGTGGGCGAGGCCGAGGACGGCGCCGAGGCGGTCCGCCTGGCCCACCGCCACGTGCCCGACGTGATCCTCATGGACCTGCGCATGCCCAGGGTCGACGGCCTGGAGGCGATCAGGCGGGTGCTGGCCGCCCGCCCGGCGAGCAGGATCGTGGTGCTGACCACGTTCGCCGAGGACGCCAACGTCTACGCCGCCCTGCGGGCCGGGGCCGTCGGCTTCCTGGTCAAGGACGACGAGCCGGAGCGCATGGTGGAGGCCGTGCGCCGGGCGGCGGCCGGCGAGCAGCTGCTCGCGCCGTCGGTGCTGCGCAGGGTCGTCGAAGGGTTCCTGGCGGCCGAGGAGCAGGCCACCGCGCCGCCGCCCCCGGGGCTGACCGAACGCGAGGTGGAGGTGCTGGCCCTGGTCGGCACCGGCCTGTCCAACGCGGAGATCGCCGAGGAGCTGCACGTCGGCGTCACCACGGTCAAGACCCACATCGCCGCCGCGATGGAGAAACTGGGACTGCGCAACCGCATCCAGGCCGCGGTCGTGGCTCACCGCACCGGCCTCGTGGACGCCTCCTTCCGCCCGGTACGCCGCGGCCCCGGCTGACGCCTCCCCGGCCCCGGAGGTCCAGGTGTCCGCCGTCCGGCGGATCGGCGATCATCCCGCAGGCTGACGCCACGGCGCTGATCCGGGCGCGGTCACCGGCAACCGCGCGCCGCCGCTAAGGTTTCAGGTGTGCCCCAGGATGTGTACGTCAAGATCTGCGGGTTGACCGAGCCCGAGCACGTGGCCGCCGCGGTCGAGGCCGGCGCCGACGCCGTCGGGTTCGTCATGACCCGCAGCCCCCGGCAGATCGCGCCCGAGCGTGCCGCCGAGCTGGCCGCGCTGGTTCCCGCGCACGTGTTGACCGTCGGCGTGTTCCGCGGCGAGGACCCCGGCGCGGTGCGGGCGGCGGCGCTGACCTCCGGCGTGCGGGCCGTCCAGCTGCACGGCAGGCACCCGCACGGCGACTTCACCGCGCTCAAGGACCTCGGAGCCGTTCTGATCAGGGCGGTGGACGCCGAGGCCGACCTGCGGTGCGGCGCCTACGACGAGGACCTGCTCCTCGTCGACGCCCCCCATGCGGGCTCCGGTCTGCCGTGGGACTGGGCCGCGATCCGCGGCCGCCCGTCGGGGAGGTGGCTGCTGGCCGGCGGCCTCGCCCCGGCCAACGTGACGGAGGCGATCGCCGCCGCCGAGCCGTGGGGGGTCGACGTGTCCAGCGGCGTGGAGTCCTCGCCCGGCGTGAAGGACCCGGCCCTCATCACGGCGTTCCTGCAGGCGGTGCGGGGCGCCCGCCCGGCAAGCCGATCGGCGTGACGGAGGAGCTCGCGCGCGCCGCCGCTCTGGCGCGACAGGGCGCGGCGGCCGACCTGGCCCGCGCGGTCGGCTTCATGCGCGCCTTCGCCCGCCGCAGGGCGCCGCGGACGCTCCCGGTGCCCGGCGGCTTCGCGGTGCTCGACGAGCGCTACCCGGGCTCCTACGACGACAACAAGCTGATCGTCGGCGCCGGTGACGGTCCCGGCCCGGCCTCCGGCGCACTGTTGCGGGCGGCCGACGAGGTCCTCGCCAAGCGTGCCCACCGGCTGGTGTCGGTCGACGACGACCGCCTGGGCACGGCGCTGGCGGACGCGTTCGCCGCCGCCGGCTACGACCACGAGACCAACGTGGTCATGGCCTTCCGCGGCGCGATCCCGGCCGACCCGCCCGCCGCCGTGCACCTCGATCTGGAGGAGCTGGTGCCGGTGCTGCGCCGCGACTGGCGCCGCAGTCTGCCCCAGGCCCCGGAGCACGTGATCGACGATCTCGCCCGCCGCGTGGAGACCCGGCTGCGCGGCGCCGACGCGGTGGCCTTCCGCGGCCTGCGCGCCCCGGACGGCCGGATCGCCGCCAGGGCGGACCTCTACGCGCACGGCGGCGTGGCCCAGATCGAGGACGTCTTCACCGGCGAGGAGCACCGGGGCCGGGGATACGCGCGTGCCCTGATCATCGCGCTCCTGGCGGAGGCTGCTGGGGCCGAGCTGATCTTCCTGGTGGCCGGCGCGTCCGGCTGGCCGAAGGAGTTCTACGCCCGGCTCGGCTTCGAGGAGCTGGGCCGCGTCCACGCGTTCCTGCGCACCTGACCGGTCCCCGGGCAGTCCGCCGCAGGCGGGGCCGCTGTGGTGGAGTTCCAGGCAGTAGGGTCTGCCTCGTGAGCGAAACTTCCGCCGAGGACCGGATCTGGACGGTTCCCAACCTGCTGAGCTTTCTGCGCCTCCTCGGCGTGCCCGTGTTCCTCTGGCTGGTTCTCGGGCCCAAGGCGGACGGGTGGGCCATCGGGGTCCTCGCGGTGGCCGGGTTCACCGACTGGCTCGACGGGAAGATCGCTCGCGCGTTCAACCAGACCAGCAAGCTCGGCCGGATCATCGACCCGGCCGCCGACAAGCTGTATGTGGGCGCCACGATCCTGGCGCTGCTGCTGCGCGACGTCATCCCCTGGTGGCTGGTCGCGGTGATCGTGGCGCGGGAACTCTTCGTCGCGAGTTGCTTCCCCGTACTCCGCAAATACGGCTATAGGGCACTTCAGGTGCATTTCCTGGGCAAGGCCGCCATGTTCAACCTCATGTATGCCTTCCCTCTCCTCTTCCTTGCATCCCACACTGGGTGGTATGCCGATATAGCCCGAATTGCCGGATGGGCGTTCGCACTCTGGGGAACAGGCCTCTACTGGTGGGCAGGGGTGCTGTATGCGGTACAGGTGCGGCAGCTCGTAACGTCGGCCAAAAAGGAGTGATCGGGTGAAGGCGGTCGTCATGGCGGGCGGGGAGGGCACTCGGCTGCGTCCGATGACCGCCAACCAGCCCAAACCCTTGCTCCCCGTGGTCAACCGCCCGATCATGGAGCACGTGCTGCGCCTGCTCAAGCGGCACGGCGTCACCGAGACGGTGGTGACGGTGCAGTTCCTCGCGGCGTTGGTGCGCAACTATTTCGGCGACGGCGACGAACTCGGCATGAGCCTCCAGTACGCCACCGAGGACCTGCCCCTCGGCACCGCGGGCAGCGTCAAGAACGCCGCCGACCGCCTTCGCGACGATCGATTCCTGGTGATCTCCGGCGATGCCCTGACGGATATCGATTTAACGGAAATGATCCGATTTCATCGGGAAAATGCGGCGCTTGTGACAATCGGCCTGAAACGCGTACCGAACCCGCTCGAGTTCGGGATCATCATCGTCGACGAACAAGGCCGCGTGCAGCGCTTCCTCGAGAAACCCACCTGGGGGCAGGTCTTCTCCGACACCGTCAACACCGGCGTCTACGTCATGGAGCCAGAGGTCCTCGAGGCCGTGGCGGCCGACGAGCCCGTCGACTGGTCATCCGACGTCTTCCCCGCCCTGCTCGAGCGCGGCGCCGCCCTCTACGGGTACGTGGCCGACGGCTACTGGGAGGACGTCGGCACCCACGAGAGCTACCTCAAGGCGCAGGCCGACGCCCTGTCCGGCAAGGTCGCCCTGGACATCGGCGGCTTCGAGCTCTCGCCCGGCGTCTGGGTCGCCGAGTCGGCCTCGGTCGACCCCGACGCCGTGCTCAAAGGCCCGCTGCTCATCGGCGAGTACGCCAAGGTCGAGGCGGGCGCCGAGCTACGCGAGTTCACCGTGCTCGGCAACAACGTAGTCGTGCGCGAGGGCGCGTTCCTGCACCGCGCGATCGTCCACGACAACGTCTACCTCGGCCCGGGGGCCCACCTGCGCGGCTGCGTGATCGGCAAGAGCACGGATGTGATGGCCGGGGCCCGCATCGAGGAGAACGCCGTCGTCGGCGACGAGTGCGTCATCGAGGCCGAGGCGTACGTCTCCAGCGGCGTCAGGGTCTACCCGTTCAAGACCATCGAGGCGGGCGCGGTCGTCAACACGAGCGTCATCTGGGAGTCGCGCGGCCAGCGCAACCTGTTCGGGCCCCGGGGCGTCAGCGGCCTGGTCAACGTCGAGATCACCGCCGAGCTGTGCGTGCGCCTGGCCAGCGCGTACGCCACCACCCTGAACAAGGGCGAGCACGTCGTCACCTCCCGCGACTGCTCACTGGCCGCCAGGGCGCTTAAGCGGGCCGTCAACGCCGCGCTCACCGCCAGCGCCATCAACGTGCTCGACCTGGAGGCGGCCCCGCTGCCGGTGGCCCGCTTCCACACCGGCCGCGAGTCGGCCGCGGGCGGCATATCGCTGCGTACCACGCCAGGCGATCCGCAGAGCGTCGACATCGTCCTCATGGACGGCCGCGGCGCCGACCTGCCGCCGGCCGCCCAGCGCAAGCTGGAGCGGGTCTTCTCCCGGCAGGAGTTCCGCCGCGCCTTCCCCGGCGAGATCGCCGAGCTCACCTACCCGGCCAGGGCGGTCGAGGACTACACGCGTGAGCTGCTGCGCCACGTCGGCATGGAGGGCATCAGGGACATGAAGGTCGTCGTCGACTGCGCCGGCGGCACCTCGTCGCTGGTGCTGCCGGCGTTACTCGGCCGGCTCGGGGTGGAGGTGCTGACCGTGAACGCCCGCCTCGACGACCTCTCGCCCACCGAGACGCTGGCCGAGCGCCGCCGCGACCTGCAGCGCCTGTCCGAATTGGTCAGCTCCTCGCGTGCGGCCTTCGGCGTGCGGTTCGACCCGGTCGGCGAGCGCATCGCCCTGGTGGACGAGATGGGCCAGCTCATCAACGACGAACGGGCGCTGCTCGTCGTGCTCGACCTCGTCGCCGCCGAGCGCCGGGGCGGCCAGGTGGCGCTTCCGGTCACCACGACCAGGGTCGCCGAGCAGGTCTGCCGCTTCCACGGCGTGCAGGTGCAGTGGACCTCCACCGCGCTGGACGCCCTCACCTCGGCCGCCGCCGGAGCCGACATGATCTTCGCGGCGGACGGGCGCGGCGGCTTCGTCGTGCCCGAGTTCAGCCCGGCCATCGACGGGCTGGCCGCGTTCATGCGCCTGCTGGGGCTGGTCGCCCGCACTCGCCTGTCGCTCAGCCAGATCGACGCCAGGATCCCCGAGGTCAAGCTGCTCAAGCGGGCCGTGCCCACGCCCTGGGCGGCCAAGGGCGCCGTCATGCGCTCGGTCATCGAGGCGGCCGAGGCCGAGGCCGAGGGGCACCGCATCGACACCACCGACGGGGTGCGCGTGACCCACGACGACGGGAGCTGGGTGCTGATCCTGCCCGCCGCCACCGAGCCCCTCACCGATCTGTGGGCCGAGGCGCCCGACATGGACGGCGCCCAGGCGCTGCTCGAACACTGGGCGCGCATCGTGGAGCAGGCCGCCACCTAGGGGCCGGTCACCGAGTGTGATCTGAAAAAGTTCGCCCGCGAAGCGCGCGGACGGCGCCGCAAGATCGTAATGTTGAAACGCGCGGCGGCATGGACCACGGGGCGGAAGCGGCGGTAACTTTGTCTGCGTCCACACCACAGTCCAGCGCCCCGAGTTGACCTTTACCGCTGATCAGCGTATGTTGCGGCATTCGCAAACGTGAGAAAGCGAAGCGAGGCGCGCCCCGAGCACCGTCGCCGCGTCTTCGCGGTAGGAGGCCGAGCCGATCGATGCCGAGCGTCTACTGCACGCAGTGCGGGCACGCCAACCCCGAGGATGCCCGTTTCTGTTCCCGTTGTGGGTCACCGCTGACCAGACCCGAGGTCTCCGGGGACACCACGTCGACGATCTCCGTCGCGGGAATCGAGGCATACGAGGCTGAGACAGGTGACATGCTCCTGGCCGAGCGGGCGCTCGTCGAGCAGCTGCCGCCCGGCACGGCGTTGCTCACGGTGACCAGGGGCCCCAATCAGGGGAGTCGTTTCCGGCTCGACAAGGAGCTGACCACGACCGGGCGCCACCCGGAGAGCGACATCTTCCTCGACGACATCACGGTCTCCCGCCGCCATGTCGAGTTCTACCGGCATCGTGGTGGCCAGTTCTCCGTCCGCGACGTCGGCAGCCTCAACGGCACCTACGTCAACAGGGAGCGGATCGAGGAGGTGCCGCTGCACTCCGGCGACGAGGTGCAGATCGGCAAGTTCCGCCTGGTCTTCCTGATGCGGGGCAACGCCGGGGCATGAGCGAGTCAAGCGAGCGACGCATGGACACGGCCCCTGGGCTCATGAGGCCGAAGGTCGCATGAGCCCCCAGGCGGCACGCTCGCACATGAGCATCGGGGAGGTGCTCGCGCTCCTGCAGGGCGAGTTCCCCGATGTCACCATCTCCAAGATCAGGTTCTTGGAGGGCGAAGGGCTGATCGAGCCCGAGCGCAGCCCCTCCGGCTACCGCAAGTTCACGCATCTGCACGTCGAGCAGCTGCGTTTCATCCTCACCGAGCAGCGCGACCACTACCTGCCGCTGCGGGTGATCAAGGACAGGATGGCCGAGAGCTTCGGCCGCCCCCGCGCGGTGCAGGACAAGCACGAGGTCAAGCTCAGCCGTGCCGAGCTGCTCGAGGCCGCGGAGATCGACGAGGAGACGCTCACCGAGCTGGAGGACTACGGCCTGCTCGCCCCGGTGGCCAGGCGCTACGACGAGGAGGCGCTGAAGGTCGCGCGCACCGTCGGCGCCCTGGCCCGCTTCGGCCTGCACGCCCGGCATTTGCGCGCGGTCAAGGCTGCGGCCGAGCGCGAGTGCGGTCTGGTCGAGCAGACCGTCGCGCCCGTGCTGAAACGGCGCGCCCCCGGGGCCGCCGGCGAGGCGGAGGAGATCGCCAGGGAGCTTTCGGCCCTCTTGCTCGATCTGCACGCATCTCTGGTACGCACGGGCGTACGGTCGGTGCTGGGCCGTTGAGAGCGAGGCGAGCAGGGAGCCGACGGCACATTCCAGGCCCGCCGGGTGTTACGTTGAATTGAAGTAGCCAGTCGAGCGAAGAGCTGTGCCGGGTGACCGGTCAGGAATACGGAGCAGCCCGTGTTGCAGATGGAGGTCGTGGGCGTAAGAGTTGAAATGCCCACAAACCAGCCGATCGTCTTGCTCAAGGAGGCACACGGGGAGCGGTTCCTTCCGATATGGATTGGCATGACCGAGGCGACGGCGATCGCCCTGGCCCAAGCGGAGGAGCCACCGCCGCGGCCGCTCACCCATGACCTTTTCCGTGACGTCCTGAGCGCCCTGGGCGTCGGCCTGCGGGCGGTCAACATTGTCGCGCTGCGTGATGGCATCTTCTTCGCCGATCTGGTGTTCTCCAACGGCGTGGAGGTGAGCGCGCGGCCGTCGGACTCGATCGCGCTCGCGTTGCGCACCGGAGCCCGCATCTTCGCCAGCGAGGAGGTGGTCCAGGAGGCCGGCGTGGTCATCCCCGACGACCAAGAGGACGAGGTGGAGAAGTTCAGGGAGTTCCTTGACACAATCACTCCCGAAGACTTCGGCAGGGCGGGGTAGGTATTTCGGTGCATTTACGCTTCACGACGCGCCGAGCCGGATCGTTGACTGAGCATGGTCACGGTCCTACGGTGCAAGTGAAACCCGTGGCCGCCCTTCATGAACCCCCAGATCAGGCCACGGGATGAGAGAAAGCCGGAGGTCCGCGTGGCGGTCAGCAGCGGCGAGGGAAAGACGGCCGGCCAGGAAGATCCGGTACGGCGTGAGGACGCGCGGCAGCGTGCCGGGGAGCAGGGACTGCTCTTCGACGAGCAGCCGGCGGCGTTGCCGGGCGACATCGGATACCGCGGGCCCACGGCCTGCGCGGCGGCCGGCATCACCTACAGGCAGCTCGACTACTGGGCGCGCACGGGCCTGGTAGAGCCCACGATCAGGGCCGCGCAAGGCTCGGGCTCCCAACGGCTCTACAGCTTCCGCGACATCCTGGTGCTCAAAGTCGTCAAGCGGCTCCTCGACACCGGGGTGTCGCTGCAGCAGATCCGCACGGCCGTGCAGCATCTGCGCGATCGCGGGGTCGCCGACCTCGCCCAGATCACGCTCATGAGCGACGGCGTCAGCGTCTACGAGTGCACCTCCGCCGACGAGGTGATCGACCTGCTCCAGGGCGGCCAGGGCGTGTTCGGCATCGCGCTCGGCCGGGTCTGGCGCGAGGTCGAGGGATCCCTCGCGGAGCTGCCGGGGGAAAGAGCGGCGGTCGAGGACACCGTCCCGGCCGACCACCCCGCTGACGAACTCGCCCGCCGCCGCCGCGCCCGACGCATCGGGTGAAATCCCCTTGTAACGCATAGGGGCTGTAATGTAGGACAGCAAGGCTGACGACCCCGTGCGGGAGAGTCTCTGGGGCCCACGGGTCCCGGGGCGCCGAAGGAGCAACCCTCCCCGGAATCTCTCAGGCACCCCGTACCGCTCGGGCGAGGCAACTCTGGAAAGCAGGCGCGCCCGCCAGGCGTGCCTCACCGACGGTGCAAGCCCCTGTTCACGGGGGTGAAGCTCTCAGGTCGCGGTGACGCCGCGCTGACAGAGTGGGGAGATCCGGCACTCGCCCGCGCCCTGGCGCCGGTCTCCATAGCCTCGGGAGGCACTGTCCATGACCGACCTGTCAGCTCCGCCGTTCTCATCCCGGCACATCGGCCCCTCCGCTGCCGAGCAGCAGCGCATGCTCGAGGCCGTCGGCTTCGAGTCCGTGTCCGACCTGGTGGCCGTGGCCGTCCCCGAGGCCATCAGGGCCAAGGACCGGCTCCAGCTGCCCGCCGCCGCGAGCGAGACCGAGGCGATCGCCGAGCTCCGCGCCCTCGCCGACCGCAACCGGGTGCTGACCTCGATGATCGGCCTGGGCTACCACGACACGATCACGCCCGCGGTGATCCGCCGCAACCTGCTGGAGAACCCGGGCTGGTACACCGCGTACACCCCCTACCAGCCGGAGATCTCACAGGGCCGCCTCGAGGCGCTGCTGAACTTCCAGACGGTCGTCTCCGACCTCACCGGCCTGCCCGTCGCCGGGGCCTCCCTCCTCGACGAGGCCACCGCCGCCGCCGAGGCCATGACGCTGGCCCGGCGCGCCGGCAAGTCCAAGAGCAACGTGTTCGTGGTCGACGCCGACGCGCTGCCGCAGACCAAGCGGGTGCTGGCCACCCGCGCCGAGCCGCTCGGCATCACGCTCGTGGAGCACCCGCTCGACGGCGAGCTGCCCGAGTGCTTCGGCGTGCTCGTCCAGTACCCGGGAGCCTCCGGGCGGCTGCGCGACTTCCGCGCCGTGGCCGCCGCCGCGCACGAGGCGGGCGCGCTCGTCGTGGCCGCCGCCGACCTGCTGGCCCTCACGCTCGTGGCCGCGCCGGGCGAGCTCGGCGCCGACATCGCCATCGGCTCCTCGCAGCGTTTCGGGGTGCCGTTCGGGTTCGGCGGGCCGCACGCCGCCTACATGTCGGTACGCGAGGGGCTGCAGCGGCAGATGCCCGGCCGCCTGGTCGGCGTGTCCGTCGACGCCGACGGCGACCCCGCCTACCGGCTGGCCCTGCAGACCCGCGAGCAGCACATCCGCCGCGAGAAGGCCACCAGCAACATCTGCACCGCGCAGGTCCTGCTCGCCGTCATCGCCGGCATGTACGCCGTCTACCACGGCCCCGACGGGCTGCGCCGCATCGCCCACCGGGTCCACCGGCACGCGGTCGTCCTCGCCGACGGGCTGCGCGAGGCCGGCCTGGAGGTCGTGCACCGCGAGTTCTTCGACACCGTCCTGGTGCGCGTCCCCGGCCGGGCCGCCGAGGTCGTCGCCGCGGCCGCCGAGCGGGGCGTCAACCTCTGGCAGGCCGACGCCGACCACGTCTCGATCGCCTGCGACGAGAAGACCGGCGCCGCCGACGTGACCAAGGTATGGGCGGCGTTCGGCGTGGACGCCTCCGAGGTGGCCTTGGACGCCGACGCGTTGCCCGCCGCGCTGCTGCGCGAGTCGGCGTACCTGACCCACCCGGTCTTCCACGGTCACCACTCCGAGACGGCGATGCTGCGTTACCTGCGCAAGCTGCAGGACAAGGACATCGCGCTGGACCGCTCGATGATCCCGCTCGGCTCCTGCACGATGAAGCTGAACGCAAGCACCGAGATGGAGCCGATCACCTGGCCCGAGTTCGCCGCGATCCACCCGTTCGCGCCGGAGGCCCAGGCCGCGGGCTACACGGAGCTGATCGGCACGCTGGAGCGCTGGCTGGCCGAGATCACCGGCTACGACGCGGTGTCGATCCAGCCGAACGCCGGCTCGCAGGGCGAGTTCGCCGGGCTGCTGGCCATCCGCGCCTACCACCGCGCGAACGGCGAGAGCGGGCGCGACGTCTGCCTCATCCCGTCCTCCGCGCACGGCACCAACGCCGCCAGCGCCGTCATGGCGGGGATGCGCGTGGTGGTCGTGGCCTGCGACGCCGACGGCAACATCGACCTGGCCGACCTCGACGCCAAGATCGACAAGCACCGGGACGCGCTGGCCGCGATCATGGTGACGTACCCGTCGACGCACGGCGTGTACGAGGAGAGCATCACCGAGGTGTGCGCCAAGGTGCACGGCGCCGGCGGGCAGGTCTACGTCGACGGCGCCAACCTCAACGCGCTGGTCGGGCTGGCCAAGCCGGGCGAGTTCGGGGCCGATGTGTCCCATCTCAACCTGCACAAGACGTTCTGCATCCCGCACGGCGGCGGCGGCCCGGGTGTCGGCCCGGTGGCGGTGCGCGCCCACCTGGCGCGCTACCTGCCCGGCCACCCGCTGCACAACGACACGCCCGTCGGGCCCGTCTCGGCGGCCCCGTACGGGTCGGCGGGGATCCTGCCGATCTCGTGGGCGTACATCAGGATGATGGGCTCGGACGGCCTGACCGCGGCGACCGAGCAGGCCATCCTGTCGGCCAACTACCTCGCCCGGCGCCTGGCCCCCCACTACCCGGTGCTGTACACCGGGCGCGGCGGGCTGGTCGCCCACGAGTGCATCGTCGATCTGCGGCAGATCACCAAGGAGACTGGCGTCACCGTGGACGACGTGGCCAAGCGGCTCATCGACTACGGCTTCCACGCGCCCACGATGTCGTTCCCGGTGGCCGGGACGCTGATGATCGAGCCGACCGAGAGCGAGGACCTTGACGAGCTCGACCGGTTCGCGGAGGCAATGATCGCCATCCGGGGGGAGATCTCCAAGGTGGCGTCCGGCGACTACGACAAGACCGACAACCCGCTGCGTAACGCGCCGCACACGGCCGAGTCCGTCGTCGCCGACGAGTGGGCGCACCCTTACTCGCGGACCGAGGCCGCCTACCCGGTGCCGTCGCTGCGGGACGGCAAGTACTGGGTGCCGGTGCGGCGCATCGACCAGGCGTACGGGGACCGCAACCTGGTGTGCTCGTGCCCGCCGCTGGAGGCCTACGAGGACTGAGTCGTCCGGCCGGCCCTGAATCGAGGGCCGGCCAGTCCTTCAGCGTCAACTGAGCAGACATGATCGCCAGAAGTGGTTAAGCTTCGTGCGACCGTCGCCAGAAGGAGCTCTCTTGACGTTCTCAGAGCTGGAGACACCGCCCCTCGACACCGCCCGCCGCCTCGCCGAGGACGGTGATCTCGACGGAGCCGCCGCCATCCTGAGCCGGCTGGCCGCCGACCCTGAAGGACCCGACCGGGCCCAGGCCGCCGTGGGGCTGGCCGTGGTGCTGGAGGAGCGCGGCGACGTCGAGGCCGCCCGCGCCGCGGCCAGGACCGCGCTGTCCACCGGCCATCCTGAATACGCCGCGCAGGCCGCCTGCCATCTCGCGCAGGGCTTCGAGCGGGAGGGACGGGCCGAGCAGGCCAGGGCCGCCTGGCAGGCCGTGCTGGGCGTCGGCACCGCCGCGTACGTGCCGCTGGCCCATCTCGCGCTGGCCCGGCTGGCCACGAGCCTCGAGGAGGCGGAGGCGGAGCTGCGGGCCGCCATGGCGGCCGGCGACGGCCAGATCGGCGCACACGCGGCCCGGCAGCTGGCCGATCTGCTGATGGAGCACGACGAGCCCGGGATGGCGGCCGACGTCCTCATGGAGGCGCTGGAGTCGGCTCCCGAGGAGGACGTGCCGGGGCTGCGGGTGCAGCTGGGGATCGCGCATCTGGAGCTGGCCTGCGCCGAGTTCGCCGACACCGTGGAGGGCGGCGCCGACCCCCAGACCAGCGCGCTGGCCATCGAGCTGCTGGCCCGCACCCTGCCGCTGCGCGGGCGGGAGGAGGACGCCGAGCGGGTGTGGGCGTACGGGCTGGAGCACGAGGACGAGAGCCTGGCAGCCGAGGTCCGCCTCCGCTACGACCGCGACGCCTGACGGGCCCGGCTCAGCCGCGGCGCATGATGGCCGCGGCGGCGGCCACGTTGATGATGACGATCGCCAGCCAGGTGATCGTCAGCCCCACCAGGCCGGCGTTGCCCGCCGCGATCGCCGTCAGCGGGATGCCGATGCCCATCGAGCCCAGCGCGACCGGGATCATCGCGGAGCCGGGGTTCTTGCCCTGGTGCCGGTGTGGGGCGGCGCCGCGTACGGCCAGCTCGGCCTGCACGCGGGCGGCGATCGTCTCGTCGAGACGTTCCACGAACGACTCGACCAACGCGGCTTCGTAGTCCGGGCCGAGATCGCGGCGCGCGTCGAGCGTGGCCTGCAGATCATCCCGGAGGGGACGCTTGTCTGGCATAGGAAAATCATGCCCCGTACGCGGCACGCCGTCATCAGCCCTGAGGGGTAGGCCGGAATCGTCCGAAGGTACGGTTCTCCCATGGAGGTCATGACCCCGCGAGGGCCCGCGATGGTCGAGGTCGACGAGGTGGCCGAGCCGCGGCTGCTGCTCGTGCTGACCCACGGGGCCGCCGGGGGAGTGGACGCTCCCGACCTGGTGGCCGTGCGTGCCGCCGCGCTCGGGGCCGGGGCCGTCGTGGCGAGGGTGACCCAGGCGTTCAGGGTGGCGGGGGCGCGGGCGCCCGGCTCGCCGGCCCGGCAGGACGAGGCATGGGAGGTCGTCCTGAGCGAGCTGCGTGCGCGGTGGCCGGAGCTGCCGCTGGTGCAGGGCGGGCGGAGCAACGGGGCGCGGGTCGCCTGCCGTACGGCCAAGGCGGTCGGCGCGGCGGCGGTCGTGGCGCTGGCCTTCCCGCTGCATCCGCCCGGCAAGCCCGAGCGGTCCAGGGCCGAGGAGCTACGCGGCGCCGGGGTGGACGTGCTGGTCGTCAACGGAGACCGTGATCCGTTCGGCATCCCCGACGCGGCGGACGCGGCGCTCCTGGTGGTGCTGCCGGGGGAGGGCCACGACCTGAAAAAGGACCCCGCCCGGGTGGGCGAGGTGGTGGCGGAGTGGATCACCCACTACGCGTAGGTCCGTAGGTCAGGCCGCGCCGACCACGGGCCGGTGCGGTTCGATGCTGGCGCCGCTGGGCAGGAGCTCCCCGGTGTCCTCGAACAGGACGACGCCGTTGCAGAGCAGGCTCCATCCCTGCTCGGGGTGGCAGGCGAGAGTGCGTGCCTTCTCGCGGTCTGGCGCCTCTGCATCCGGACAGGCCGGGTCGTGCGGGCACATCGGCGTGCCTCCGATATCTCGTGAAATGCCCCCGCTGAGGGACGGGAGCGGCTCGGGTTGTCGTTTTGGCAAGTGTGCGATGTCCGTCACACATTCCGACATAGTCCCTTCGGACTGTTACAGGGGGGTCCCCGGAACGTGTGACCTTCGACACAGCGTGCCTTATGCAGGATAACGGGCCAAGCGTGACACGCGCATCACGTTTGCAAACCCTTGAGGAGAGCGTCGAGTCCGCGCTCGAAGTCCATGTCGGCTCTTTCATCCGGTCTTACCCACTCGTCGACTTCGGGATCGGCCCAGCCGGACTGCTGGACCTCGACGGCGACGCTGCCGAACACGAAGGCCCGCAGCGCGCGTACGGCCTGCGCCGCGTCGTCCAGGCCGCCGTCGGCGAGTTGTTCGACCTGCTCCCTGACGGCGAGGGCCGTGGCCCCCTTCGGGGGTTTGGTCAGGGCCAGGGCGAGCACGCCCGGGTGCTCGCGCAGCAGCTCGCGCTCGGCCCGGCACCAGGCCTTGGCCGTCTCCTGCCAGGTCGGGCCCTGCTCCACGCGCACGGTGGTGACGTGCTCGGCCAGGGCGTCCATCAGCGCCTCCTTGCCCCGGGGCAGGTGGTGGTAGATGGCCATGGCCTCCACCTGCAGGGCGTCGCCCAGGCGCCGCATGGTCAGCCGGCGCAGGCCCTGGCTGTCGGCGATGTGGAGCGCGGCCTCGATGATGCGCTCGCGGGAGAGGGGAACGGGTGGTCGCTTGGCGGGCATGGCGATCATCTTACAATGTAAAGGCGGCCGCGCCGGGGTGATTTCCGTTCGTGTCGCGCGACGGCGTACTCTTGGCGGTTGAACGAGGTGCAGGCTGGCGAAAGGGCAGGGTCGATGGCGTTTTTCCGTCCGCGGGTGAGCCGGGAGGCCGAGGTTCGCTATCACGCGGACCAGGAGATCTCCAAGAGCTTCCCCGAGCTGCTCGAAAAGGCGCGCCAGGCCGAGCAGCTGCTGCGGGAGCTGCGGGCCGCGGCGGCCGACGACATCGAGCTGCTGGCCGCGGGGCGGGCGTTCGACCGGGCGCTGACCGACGCGCTGCGGGCCGCCGAAGCGGGGCAGCGGGCCACGTTCGGGGTGAAGTCCTACGACGATCGGATCGCGCGGCGCAAGGCCCGGGCCACGCCGGCCGGCCGGATGTGGACCGATGAGGTGGAGCGGCTGCGGACGCTGCGCGAGGAAAACCGGCTCTGGGGGATCCCGAGCGTGCCCCGCCCGGTGCCCTCCACCGTCTGACTCGACGCGCGCATGGAAAAGCCCCGGTCACGCCTCCCTCGTGTGGCCGGGGCTTTGCTTCAGAGCGGTCAGCTGGCCCAGTCGAGCAGCGGGCGGGTGTTGCTCGGGTGGCGCAGCTTGGACAGCGACTCCTTCTCCAGCTGACGGATCCGCTCCCGGGTCAGCCCCAGGTGCTTGCCGATCTCGTCGAGCGTGTGCGGCTTGCCGTCCACCAGGCCGAACCGCAGCGCCATGATCTTCGACTCCCGCGGCGAGAGGTTGTCGAGCACACCGCGCAGCTGGTCGCCCAGCAGCTGGCGGTCGACGATCTCCGAGGCCTCCGGCGAGTCGACGTCCTCGATGAGATCGCCGATCGTGGTCTCCCCGTCCTCGCCGATCGTCGCGTTCAGCGAGATCGGCTGGCGGCTGGTGCGCAGCAGCTCCTCGATCTGGTCCGGCGTCTTGTCCAGCTCGACCGCCAGCTCCTCGGGCGTGGGCTCGCGCCCCAGGCGCTGGTGCATGTCACGCTCGATCCGCGACAGCTTGGAGAGCATCTCCAGCACGTGGACGGGCAGCCGGATCGTCCGCGCCGAGTCGGCGAAGCCACGCTGGATGGCCTGCCTGATCCACCACATGGCGTAGGTGGAGAACTTGAAACCCTTGGTGTAGTCGAACTTCTCCACGGCCCTGATCAGCCCCAGGTTGCCCTCCTGGACCACGTCCAGCAGGGACATGCCGCGGTCGGTGTACTTCTTGGCCACCGAGACGACCAGCCGCAGGTTGGCCTCCAGCATGTGGTCCTTGGCCTGCCGGCCGTCCTCGACGACCATGCGCAGGTCCTCGCGGACGTCCAGCGGCAGCTCGGGGTGGGTCTCCAGCTTGTACTCGGCGTACAGGCCGGCCTCGATCCGCCTGGCCAGCTCGACCTCCTGCGCCGCGGTCAGCAGCGTGCGGCGGCCGATGGACTTGAGGTAGGTGTGCACCGAGTCGCCCATGGTGGACTGCGTGTCGTCCAGGTCGAGCTGCTCGGTCTCGATTTCTTCGTTCTCAGAGGTCATGACGATGTCGTCGGGCACGTCCTCCTCGTGTTCCGGCTTGGGGTCGGGCGGGACGACGCCCTTCGCCACGGCCGGCATGTCGGTTTTTGCCTTGGCCGCCTTGCGGCCGGTAGCCTTTGCTCGCGAGGTCGAAGACTTCTTCGGAGCGGCTTCTCCCTGCTCCTCGGTGGCCTTCGGCTGTGCGGGCTTCCTGGTGGTGGTCTTCTTGGGGGCGGTCTTGCTGAGAGACGGCTCGTTCTCGGCGGCCAGGCTCACGCCGGCCTCCGACAGTTCGCGCAGTATCGTGCGGCCCTCAGAGGGGCTGATCCCGGCTTCGGCGAACGCGTCACGCAGCTCCGCCAGAGAAAGGTGACCCTGGTTACGCCCTCGTTCAAGCAATTGGTCGAGAGTCGCGGGTGGGGTCGCCACGGCGGATGTGGGCATGAGGACACCTCCTCCGTACGGAGTAGAAGCGATCAGGCAGGTTATGGCGGGCGGCTTCGTTGTCCGCACGGCGCACCAGTATCAATAACGCCATTCTCCGCCATTTGTTCCCGCCCGGACGAAATGCCAAAAAGGGACGGATCGCCCACGTGGCGAGCCGCCCCTCGTGCGGGTCTTACTCGGTCACGTCGATCTCGCCGGTCGTGACCTCCGGCATGGGCATGGGCTCGGCGTCCTCCATGCGCTCGTCCGTCCAGTATTCGAGCACCTTGCTGGGGTCGGGGTTGACCTCCCGGGAGACCACGATGTCGTCATCGGTGGGCTCGGGAGACGGGGCCGGCGTCGCCGGCGGACCGGACGGTGATGCCTTCTCCACCACAGCTCTGGTCTCCTCGCCGACCTGGTCGAGCCTGCCCGCGGAGGCGGCCGCCGCGACCGAGACGCCGGCGACGACGATCACGCCGATGATGGCCACGGATGCCCACATCTTGCGGGTCTGGTCCATGAAGGCTCCCTCCTTCTCCCCACTCTGACGCAGCCGCACCTCGTCAGGTTCCTGCTTTCAGCCGTACTAGATCGGTCTTGCCGTTCGGCAGCAGCGGCAGTCCGGTGACCAGGCGCAGCTCGCGCGGGGCGGCGTGAGGGGGAAGCCTATCGCGGCAGTATGCCCGCAATTGGGCAAGCGTGAGTGGCGTGTCGGGGGCGGCGGGGACCACGACCGCGGTGACGAGCTCGCCCCATTCGGGGTCGGGCACGCCGATCACGGCCACGTCGGCGATCGCGGGGTGGGTGCCGAGCACGGCGGCCACGGCGGCGGCCATCACCTTCTCGCCGCCGGTGTTGATGACGTCGTCGGCCCGGCCCAGCACCCGCAGCCGCCCGCCGGCCAGCTCGCCCAGGTCGGAGGTGACGAACCAGCCGCCGTCGAACGGGTCGGGCTCGCCGGAGCGGTAGCCGGAGAAGAGCACGGGACCGGCGATCCGGATCAGGCCGTCCTCGCCGATCTTGAGATCTACATTGTAAAGGGGCCGGCCGTCGTACACGCAGCCGCCGCACGTCTCGCTCATTCCGTACGTCGTCACGATCCGGCCGCCGAGGTCCCGGGCGCGCTCCAGCAGGCCAGGACGGGGCGCGGCGCCGCCGAGCAGGATGGTGCGGAACCCCGACAGGTCGGCCCCCAGCTCCACGAGCCGGTGCAGCTGGGTCGGCACCAGCGAGACGTGGTCGGCGCCGGAGTCCAGGACCGCGCGCGGGTCGAAGCGCGGGTGGATGATCGGCTCGCTGTCCGACAGCAGGGCGCGCACCAGGACCTGCAGGCCGGAGACGTGGGAGATGGGCAGGCAGCACAGCCAGCGCTCACCCTTGGAGGCCTCCACGCGCCGCAGGGAGGCGGCCGCGGAGGCGCGCAGCGCGGTGGCCGAGAGCATCACGCCCTTGGGCGTGCCGGTGCTGCCGCTGGTGGCGATCACGACCGCCACGTCGGCGGGCACGCCGGCGCCGCCGTCCTGGGGCGTCCCGTCAACGTGGGTGGGGCGCAGCGCGGCCAGCGCGGCATCGGCCTGGCCGGGAGGCAGGGGGAGGACGGCGGGTCCGTCGCCGGTCAGCGCGTCGCGGACGGCCGTGAACAGTGCGGGTCCCGGAGGCTGCACAATGGCATGCAGCGGACGGTCCGGATGCGACGGGTTCCTCCACATGCTCGTAAGGTTAATGGCGACACGTCGGACAGCGGCGCAGGGGAAAGCGGGGAGGGTCGTGGCAGGTTCTCCCGAAGCCCCCGGGGGTCCCGTGGTCTTCCGAATCCCGATGCGCCTGCGTTTCCGGGGACAGACCGTCAGAGAAGGGGTGCTGCTGCGCGGCCCGGCGGGGTGGGGGGAGTTCTCCCCGTTCCCGGAGTACGGCCCGCGCGAGTGCGCCCGGTGGCTGGCGTGCGCCCACGAGGCGGCCTTCGAGGGCTGGCCGGAGCCGGTGCGTGACAGCGTCCCCGTCAACGCGACGGTGCCTGCGGTCGACCCCGAGCAGGCCCACGAGCTGGTGCGGCGCTCCGGCTGCGGCACGGCCAAGGTCAAGGTGGGCGAGCGGGGGCAGACGTTCGACGAGGACGTGGCCAGGGTGGAGGCCGTACGTGACGCGCTCGGCCCGGCGGGCAGGCTCCGGGTCGACGTCAACGGCGCGTGGAGCGTCGATGAGGCCGTGCGGCGGCTGAAGCGCCTGGACACCTACGACCTGGAATACGCCGAGCAGCCGTGCGCCACGCTGGAGGAGCTGGCGGCGGTGCGGCGGGCCTGCGACGTGCCGATCGCGGCCGACGAGTCCATCCGGCGGGCCGAGGACCCGCTGCGGGTCAGGGCGGCCGAGGCGGCCGACGTCGCGGTGGTCAAGGTGCAGCCGCTGGGCGGGGTGCGAAACGCGTTGCGGGTGGTGGAGGCGTGCGGGCTGCCCGCCGTGGTCTCCAGCGCCGTCGAAACCTCCGTGGGTCTCGCGGCGGGGCTGGCGCTGGCGGCGGCGCTGCCGTCGTTGCCGTACGCGTGCGGGCTCGGCACGCTGCCGCTGCTGGCGGGCGACGTCGTGGACGACCCGCTGACGCCCGTGGACGGGCGGCTGGCGGTACGCCGCCCATCAGTGGATGATCAGCAGTTGTCGGCTTTTGAGATTGAATCTCCCCAGTGGCTTCGCCGGATGCAGGAGGCGTCACGTTGAACCCCGCGACCGCGCTGGCCACCGTGCTGGTCGACGAGCTGGTGCGCTGCGGCCTGACCGACGTGGTGCTGGCGCCCGGCTCGCGCTCGGCCCCGCTGGCGCTGGCGCTGCACGCCGAGTCGCGGGTGCGGCTGCACGTGCGCATCGATGAGCGCTCGGCGTCATACCTGGCGCTCGGGCTGGCCAAGCGGTCCGAGCGGCCGGTCGCGCTGATCTGCTCGTCCGGCACGGCCACCGCGAACTTCCACCCGGCCGTGATCGAGGCGAGCGAGTCGGGCGTGCCGCTGCTGGTGCTCACCGCCGACCGCCCGCCCGAGCTGCGCGGCACCGGCGCCAACCAGACGATCGACCAGATCAAGCTCTACGGGACGGCCACGCGCTGGTTCGCCGAGGTCGGCGTGCCGGAGGACCGCCCCGGGCAGGTGGCCTACTGGCGGTCGCTGGCCTGCCGCGCCTACCAGCGGGCCGCCGGACCGGCGAACCCCGGCCCGGTCCATCTCAACCTGGCCTTCAGGGAGCCGCTCATCCCCGACGGCGACACCACCTGGTGCGAGCCGCTCGACGGCGGCGCCAACGGCCCGTGGGTGCGGGCCAGGGTCGCACCCCCGCCGATCGCCCTGCACATCCCGCCGACCCGGCGCGGCGTGCTGGTCGTCGGTGACGGCGCCGCGAACGTGCGCCGCTACGTGGCCGCCGCCGGCATGGCGGGCTGGCCCGTGCTGTCGGAGCCGAACGGCGGTGCCCGCTACGGCGACCACGCCATCTCGACCTACCACTACCTGCTGGGGACGCCTGAGTTCGCCGACGCGCACCGGCCCGATGTGGTGGTCACCTTGGGGCGGCCCGGGCTGTCGCGGCCGCTGCTGTCCTGGCTGCGGCGGACCGCGGAGCACATCGTTGTGGCGCCCGACCTGGACCGCTGGCCGGACCCGACCAGGTCGGCCACACAGGTGGCGCAGGCGGTGGAGATCCCGGTGGCTGCGGGCGACGACAGCTGGCTGCACGCCTGGCGGCGGGCGGACCTCGCGGCCAGGTCGGCCGTGGACGAGGTGCTCGACGTCTCGGGTGTCAGCGAGCCGCGCCTGGCCAGGGACCTGGTGGACGCGCTGCCGAACGGGGCGCTGCTGTTCTGCGGGTCGTCGATGCCGATCAGGGACCTGGACCAGGCGATGCGGCCGCGGCGCGGCATCAGGGTGATGGCCAACCGGGGCGCCTCCGGGATCGACGGCCTGGTCTCGACCGCGATGGGGGCGGCGCTGGCGCACAACGGGCCCGCCTTCGCGCTGCTCGGCGACCTGTCGTTCCTGCACGACCAGAACGGGCTGATCCTCGGGCCCCGCGAGCCCCGGCCCGACGTCTGCTTCGTGGTGGTCAACAACGACGGGGGCGGGATCTTCTCGCTGCTGCCGCAGGCGGCGGTGCGCGATCCGTTCGAGCGGGTCTTCGGCACGCCGCACGGGGTCGATCTCGGGTATGCGACGGCCGCGACCGGGACGCCCTACACGCTGGTGTCGGAGATCACGGAGCTGCCGAAGGCGCTGCGCGGCGAGGGGCCGCGCGTGGTCGAGGTGCGTACCGACCGCGAGGAGAACGTGCTCATGCACGCCCGCCTGCGTGAGGCCGCGCAGGCGGCCGTCCGCGCCCTGCTGGCCACCTAGCGGCCCGCTGCTGGCCGCCTTGCGGCGTCCGGGCGGTCAACCGCCCAGCACGTCGAGGAGGCGGTTGAGCGGGCCGTCCAGGCCGTAGCGGTCGGCCAGGCGCACCAGCGCCTCGGGGTCGCGCGGCTTGGCCGGCAGTGCCAGGTCGGCGGCCGGGAGCGGGGCGTCATGGGCCACCTTGACCACCGCGGGAGCGGCGCTCAGGTAGTCGCGGGCGGTGGCCAGCCTGGTGCGGCTGCCGGCGGGGAAGCCGTCGGTCACGCCCGCGTCCAAGGCCTCGAGCAGGGCCTCGAGGGAGCCGAAGCGGGTGATGAGCGCGGCCGCGGTCTTCTCGCCGACGCCGCTCACGCCGGGCAGGCCGTCGCTGGGGTCGCCGCGCAGCGTGGCGAAGTCGGCGTAGGCGCGGCCCGGGACGCCGTATTTGGCGGTGACGAACGCCTCGTCCACGATCTGCAGGTTGCGGATGCCGCGGGCGGTGTAGAGCACGCGGACCGGGCGGGCGTCGTCGACCAGCTGGAACAGGTCGCGGTCGCCGGTGACGATGTCGACCGCGCCGCCCGACCGGTGGGTGAGCGTGCCGATGACGTCGTCGGCCTCGTAACCGGCGGACTCCAGGCGGGCGATGCCGAGCGCGTCGAGCACCTCCTGGATGACGGCGATCTGTGGCACGAGCGCGTCGGGCACCACTTCGGTGTTGCCGTGGGCGACGCGGTGCGCCTTGTAGGTCGGGATCGCCGCCACGCGGAAGGCCGGACGCCAGTCGGCGTCCATGGTGGCCGCGAGCTCCGCGGGGGAGTGCTTGCGCACGAGAGTGGCGATCATGTCGATGAGGCCGCGCACGGCGTTGACGGGCGAGCCGTCGGGGGCCATGATCGACTCCGGTATGCCGTAGAAGGCGCGGAAGTAGAGGGACGGGGTGTCCAGAACCATCAGCACGTGTCTATGGTCGCACTCCCAACGGGTCCTCGCTGGTTACGCAAGCTGCCGCTCTCGGACCCTGCTCGTTGCTCCGGTCTATGCGCAGGGATCCCCCAGGATGCCAACCCCCAGGAGACAGGCGTCGTCTTCGGGGTTGGGCCCGCCGATGTCGGACAGCAGGCGGTCGAGCCCGGACTCCAGCTCGCTTCCCCGCACGTGGGCGGCGGCGGCGAGGGCCAGGTCGAGGCCGACGTCGATGTCGCGGGTGCGCCGCTCGACCAGGCCGTCGGTGAACAGCAGCAGCACGTCCCCGGGCCGCAGCCGGGTCGTGGCCAGCTCGTACGGGCGCCCGCACGCGGCGCCGAGCAGCACGCCCCTGGGCTGGCCGAGCCGGCTGGCCACCCCGTCGCGGACCAGGATGGGCGCCAGGTGGCCGGCCTGGCTCCAGGCGAACACCCGGGTCCGCGGGTCCAGATGCCCGATGACCGCCGTGGCGGTGGTGTCGTTGAGCTGGTGCAGGACCAGCTCGTTCAGCCAGTCCAGTAGCCGGTTGGCGGGCCGCCCCGTCATGGCGAGGCCCACCAGGGCGTGGCGGAGCTGGGCCATGTGCGCGATCGCGGGCAGGCCGTGGCCGGAGACGTCGCCGATGGCCAGCAGTAGGCGGCCGTCGGGGGAGGGGGCCGCCTCGAACCAGTCGCCGCCCAGGTTCGCGGTCTTCTCGGCGGGCACGTAGCGCACCGCGATGCTGGTGTCCGGCAGGCCCGGATAGCAGGCGGGATCGGGAAGGATCGCATCGCGCAGCGCCAGCATCACGTGGCGCTCCTCGGCAGCCTGCTCGCGGGCCTCCAGGAGTTGGCGGCGAGATTCCGACATCAGGCGCTCGGCGCGGCGGCGGCCGGTGATGTCCTGGATGACGCCGTGCAGGCCGATGGGGCCGCCGGGGGCCATCAGCGGCTCGAGCACCATGCGAATGTCGCGCAGATCGCCGGAGCTCGCGCTGCGGCGGATGCGGAACTCGGCCTGGACCGGCTCGACACTCTGCACGGCGGACCACAGGAGCCGGTCCAGCGCGGCCACGTCGGCGGGCTCGACGTGCTTGGCGAGCTGGGGCAGGGCGATGGGACCCTGGGCCGGGTCGCGGCCGAAGATCGTATACACCTGCTCGGACCAGATCGTCTGGCCGGTGTGGAGGTGCCATTCCGCCCAGCCCATGTTGCCGAGCCGCTGCGCGTGCGCCAGCCGTGCGGCGAGCAACTCCGCATCGGATTTGTGCCCGAGCAGCCCGGCCGCGCCTATGACGTCGACCATAGTCTCACTCTCAAAGTGCAGTGGATCTGAACAATTGTCCCCACACTACGTGATCGTTGTTGAACGGAGTGTAGCGAGTGCTTCCCGTGTTGTGAGAGCTTTTCGCGGATAGTGGGAGACCCGGGGCGGAGTAGATTTGGGCCTGTGACGTCCTCAGACCTGTATCCCGTGTCCCGTCTGGCCGCCGTGCAGGAGGCCACCGCCAAGAGCGGCCTTGACGCCCTGCTGCTCACGCCAGGGCCCGATCTGCGCTATGTGAGCGGCTATGACGCCAAGCCGCTGGAGCGGCTGACGTGCCTGGTGGTGCCCGCGGCGGGGGAGCCGTTCATGATGGTGCCCCGGCTGGAGCTGCCTGCCGCCGAGGCCTCGCCCGCATCGCGGCTCGGGCTGGAGTTCGTGGCCTGGGACGAGACCGACGACCCCTATGCGATCGCGGCGGCCCGGCTGGGGCAGGCCGGCAAGGTCGGGCTGGCCGACCGGATGTGGGCCATGTCGTCGCTGCGCTTCCGCGAGGTGCTGCCGGACGCCGAGCAGGTGCTGGCCGGGAGTGTGCTGCGGCAGTTGCGGATGCGCAAGTCCCCGGCCGAGGTGGCGGCGCTGTGCGAGGCGGGGGAGGCGATCGACGCCGTCCACCGGCGGGTCCCCGAGTTTCTGCGCGCCGGGCGGAGCGAGCGCGACGTGGCCAGGGACATCGCCGAGGCGATCCTGGCGGCCGGGCACGCGACGGTCGACTTCGTGATCGTCGCCTCCGGCCCCAACGGGGCCAGCCCGCACCACGACGTGTCCGACCGGGTGATCCAGAAAGGCGAGCCGGTGGTGGTCGACATCGGCGGCCAGCTGCACAGCGGCTACTGCTCCGACTCCACCCGCACCTACAGCGTGGGCGAGCCGCCCGCCGAGTTCAGCGCCTACTACGAGGTGCTGCGCCGCGCCCAGGATGCGGCGTGCGCGGCGGTGCGGCCGGGCGTCTCGTGCGAGTCGGTCGACGCGGCCGCCCGCGAGGTGATCGCCGAGGCCGGATACGGCGACTACTTCATCCACCGGACCGGGCACGGGATCGGGATCGAGACGCACGAGGAGCCCTACATCGTGGCCGGCAACGGGGAGCCGCTGGAGCCCGGCTTCGCCTTCTCCGTCGAGCCGGGCATCTACCTGCCGGGGCGGCACGGGGCCAGGATCGAGGACATCGTCGTGTGCACCGACAGCGGAGGTGAGCGGCTCAACAACACGCCGCGCGAGCTCGTGATCGTGTAAGCGCCGTCACTCGAGGAGCTTGTGGACCTCCGGGTCCACCTTCAGGCCGAGGTCCGGCTGGTCCAGCCAGTCCAGCCGGACCCGCGCGTCCTGCGCGCGCCGGGACAGCTCCAGCCGCAGCTTGTAAACGCTCAGCAGCAACGCCTGCAGGGAGTCGACCCCGAAGGCCGCCCCGGCCCGCTCCTCGCCCAGCCCTGCGATCTGATGGGGGCAGCACCAATCCCCGTGTGAGCTGAGCCGGTCCGGCCTCGGCCTGCCGATCCGTACCGTCACGGGCGTACGGGCGCCGTCCTCGGCGACGGCCTCCAGCTGCCGCTCGGCCACGACGTCGCCGAGCTCGTAGGTCATCGTCATGAGGGCAACTGTGGCACAGTCGCTGTCATGTTCGCGGAGGTCACCTACGCCACCCGTCCCGGCTCGGCCGACCGGCCCAACGAGGATCTGGTGATCGCCGGGCCGTCCTGGATCGTCGTGCTCGACGGGGCCACGGCGGCGGCCGGGGTGGACAGCGGCTGCGTGCACGACGTGACCTGGCTGGTGGCGCGGCTCGGCGGGGCACTGGCGGCGCGGCTGGCCGCGGACGGTGACACGCCGCTGGCCGGGGTGCTGGAGCGGGCCATCGAGGAGACGGTGGCGGCGCACGGCGGCGGGTGCGATCTGGGCAACCCGGATTCGCCGTCCGCCACGGTGGCCATGGTGCGGATCGGGCGGGAGCGGGTGGAATACCTCGTGCTGGGCGATTCGCCGGTCGTCCTCGCGCGGGCGGGTGGCGGGGTCGCAGTGGTGGCCGATGATCGGCTGGAGCGGCTGCCGGGCGGGCGGCCGTACACGGTGGAGCTGGTGCGGCGGATGCGGAACGCGCCGGGCGGCTTCTGGGTTGCCGCCGCGCGGCCCGAGGCGGCCGCCCAGGGCGTGGGCGGGGCGGTGGACGTACGGGAGGTGCGAGGGGTCGGGGTGTGCACCGACGGGGTGGCCCGGCTCGTCGACTGGTACGGCTGGAACTGGGACGACATCGTGGCCGTGCTGGACGGCGAGGGGCCGGATGCGGTGATCGGGGCCGTGCGGGGGCTGGAGGAGGCGCGTGGGCCGGTCCGGGGGAAGCGGCACGACGACGCCTCCGTGGCGTGGGGGCGTTTGCGGCCTGCTCCGGGCTGACCGCATCTAGACAGACCGGCGTGTATCAGGCATCCCACCTTGCTCTGCCATGGGGGAGGGAGCGGGCATGTTCGTCGGCAGGACGGCGGAGCTCGCCCTGCTGCGCGCCGAGCTGCGCGCGGCGGGCGGGGGCCGCGCCAGGAGGGTCGTGGTCGAGGGACCTGAGGGGATCGGCAAGACCGCCCTGGTCCGCCACACGCTCGGCGGGGAGGCGGGCGTGCGGGTGTCGGCCGCCGGCGGTGAGGAGGGGAGCGGTGGCTCGCCCTCGGTGTGCTAAGGCAGCTCGTGGACGATGCGGCGGGCCCGGACGGACGTGCCGCGACGCTGGAGGGCCTCGCGGCGGCGGGGCGGAGGCGGCGGGGCCGGAGGCGGCGGGGCCGGAGGCGCGGTTCGCGGCGGCGGGGCAGGATCCGTGCGCGGCGGGGCAGGTGATCTGCGAGGTCATCGGGGCGTTACAGGCGCACGGGCCGGTGGTGGTGCTGATTGACGACGCCCAGTGGGCGGACCGGCCGTCGCTGCACGCCCTGGGATACGTGCTGCGACGGCTCCGGGCCGGCCGGGTGCTCGTGGTGGTCGCCGTCCGTGATGTCGCCGACCCCTGGCTGCCCTGTGGGTCCTGGCCGGCGATCGGCTCGTGGACCACACCGCGACCACCCGCGAGCAGGTGAAGCGCCTGACCCGTGAATGCCTGGCCGTCGCCGACGGCGCCGTGCCCCGCCCGGCGGTCACCCGGTTCCTGGCCGACCTGCGCGATGAGCTGGGCACCATCAAGGAGTTCGACGGCCTGCAGTGGCTCTGGCGTGACCAGCTCGCCAGGATGCTAGGGGGCGTGGGTGTGGCGGGACACGCAGGCCGCGCCCACGCTGGCCCGCTACCTCGACAACGCCGACGGCCGCGGCTCGTGCTTCGCGGACCTGCCCTACCGGATCTACACGGGCGATGCCTGGGTGAAGGCCCCACCTGAAGCGACACATTCTGGGGCTCGGTGTCAGCCGCGCCGAGGTGACCGACGCGATGGCCGCGCTCGCGCGCGAGCGCGGCGCTGCTGATCGAGCCGGTTCGCGAGCGCAGCCCCCGCACCGCCGCCTACCTGGGCAGACAGCTCGGATTCAGGCCGGGTTCACCGGCATTGCCGACCCCGGCCACACAGCGTGAAGGGCGGGTCCGCGGCCATGACAAGCGGACTTGACTCTGGGGGAGCGGAACCAGCGAATAACAGGGCCCTGAGCGACAAACCGTGACATTTTGATTCTTGCAAAAAATTGCGGCTTGAGTGGAAAATGTGGCGTTGCTAGGGTGTCTCGATGCCAGGCATGTGGATCGGCCTTCTCAAACACACCTTGACAGGTACCACTGACCACGGCACCTCAAGGGCGGGCCGCGCATGCGCGGGAGATGTACGGGCGGTGCTGGATGGAATTCGGTCGCTCTGACCATTGGCGGCTACCGACGGCGATCAAAATCCTGATCGCCGGGGGATTCGGCGCGGGCAAGACCACCATGGTCGGCGCGGTCTCCGAGACCCGGCCTCTACGTACGGAGGAGGCGCTCACCCAGGTCGGCACGCACGTCGACGATCTGTCCGGCGTCGAGCGCAAGCTCACCACCACCGTGGCCATGGATTTCGGCCGCATCACCATCCGCAACGACTACATGCTCTACTTGTTCGGCACCCCGGGCCAGGAGCGGTTCTGGTTCGTGTGGGACGAGCTCGCCATGGGCGCGCTGGGCGCGGTGGTGTTGGCCGACACCCGCCGCCTGGACGACTGCTTCCCGTCCGTCGACTACTTCGAAAAGCGCGAGCAGCCGTTCATCGTGGCGCTCAACTGTTTCGAGGGCACGCAGCCGTTCACCGTCGGCCAGGTGCGTGACGCGCTCGGCCTGGAGCCGGACATCCCCATCGTGCGCTGTGACGCCCGCAGGCGCGACTCCGGCAGGGAGGTCCTCGTCACGCTGGTGGAGCACGCGATGCGCCGGGGGGTCACTCCGGTCGGGACCATGTCGTGACCACGACCGGCTACCTTTGACCGATGGAGGAGATCGACCGCCGGATCGTCACGCTACTGGCCCGTGACGGCCGCATGAGCTTCACCGACCTGGCCAGGGAGACGGGGCTGTCGGTCTCAGCGGTGCACCAGCGCGTACGCCGCCTGGAAAAGCGCGGCGTCCTGCGCGGATACGCCGCGATCATCGACCACGACGCGATCGGGCTTCCGCTGACCGCCTTCGTGTCGATCAAGCCGATCGATCCCGCCGCGCCCGACGACGCCCCTGAGCGGCTGGCCCACCTGGCGGCCATCGAGGCATGCCACAGCGTGGCGGGCGACGAGAGCTACATCCTCAAGGTGCGCGTCGCCTCACCGGTGGCGCTGGAGGACCTCCTGCAGCAGATCCGCGCCGCCGCGAACGTCTCCACCCGCACCACGGTGGTGCTGAGCACACCGTACGAGCACCGCGCCCCCGACATGACCGCCGAAGCTGCCCCCGCCCAAGACAACTCCGCCTGACCGCCCCAAGGCGGCACCTGCCCAAGTCCGCCTGACCGCCCTACGGCGGCCCTTGCCCAAGGCGCGGCCGTGGGCTCTTGGCAGGCATCGCCCAGCACACCTCTTACGAAGTGCGGACGGATCGCCGCGTCGCCGCCCGGTCCGGGCGTGGCAGTGCGACGCTGCACACCATGAGGGCCGCACCACGACAGCACCCGCGCCTGACCGCCGCTCCGCGGGACGGCGCGGCAGCGCAAGCACCGCCCCAGAGCGCACCCGGCCGTGCGGCCCGTCGCGTGTGGCCGCGGACGGGCGTGGCCGCGGTGCTGATCGCCGCGCAGGTGAGCGTCCTCGCCGTCGTCTTCCACGCTGCCCCCCAGGGCGTCTTCTGGTGGTATGCCGCCGCCTGGGTGCTGTTCGGCGGCGCGGTGTGGGCGGTGCGTGGCGTGCCGGGCCGCCCGGCCGGGCGGCTGGTGCTGGCGGGCGGGCTGGCGGTGATTGCCACGGGCCTGCTGGGCCCGCCGGCCACCAGCACGGACTCCTTCCGCTATGCCTGGGACGGCCGCGTGCAGTCGGCCGGCCTGTCTCCCTATGACCGCACGCCGGCCGACCCCGCCCTCGCCCACCTCCGCGACCCTTGGCTGTTCCCCGATTGCGCGCAGGGGCGCTTCTATCCGATCGACGGGGCCTGCACGAGGATCAACCGGCCGACCGTGCACACGATCTATCCGCCGCTGGCGGAGGCGTACTTCCTGCTGGTGGACCGCCTGTCGCCGGAGGGCGCCCGGCACAAGCCGCTGCAGGTCTCCGGCGCGTTGCTGGCCGCGGGCACCACCGCCGCCCTGCTGATCATGCTGCGCAGGCGTGACGTCCGGCCGGCCGCGTACTGGGCGTGGTGCCCCGCCGTCCCCATGGAGGCGGTGAACAACGCCCACGTCGACATGCTCGCTGTTGCCGCCGTGGTGCTCGCCTTCGGCGCCGCCCGCGCCGGGCCGCTCGGGCGGGGCGCGCTGCTCGGCGCGGCGGTCGCGGTCAAGCTGGTGCCCGCCGTGGTGATCCCCGGCGCTCTCGCCGGGACGGCGGCAGGCGCCTGGCGCGCCGCACTGCGCACGCTGGTCCCGGCCGTGCTGGTCGTGGTGCTCGCCTACCTGCCGTACGTGCTCGCCTCGCAGGGGTCGGTGTTCGGCTACCTGTCGGGCTACCTGGCCGAGGAGGGCTACGACGAGGCCGGGGCCCGCGACAGGTACGCGCTCCTGCGCTGGGTGCTGCCCGACTCCTGGGCGTTGCCCGCCGCCCTGGCGATCCTCGCCGCCGTCCTGCTCCACGTCCTCAGGCGCGGCGACCCCGATCGCCCGTGGCGCGGCGCGCTCGTGCTGACCGGCACGGCCTTCCTCGTCCTCACCCCCGGCTTCCCCTGGTACGCCCTGCTGATCGTGGCCCTGGTGGCCCTCGACGGCCGCTGGGAGTGGCTCGGCGTGCCCGTGGCGGGCGCGGTCGCGTACCTGACCTCCGCCGGCACCCCGGCCTACGCCGCGGCCGCCGCCCTCGTGGCTGGCGCCTGGGTTGTACGACAACATAGGATGTCATCATGATGACTTCTGCGGATCGTATTGCCTGGGTGCGTCTGTCCTCCGTTTACCTCCCCCTCGACACGCCGGTCAGCGACGCCAAGGTGCTGACCGGCCGGCAGCGGCCGATGACCGAGATCGCGTTCCTGTTCGCCGAGATCGGCACCGAGCAGGGGCACGAGGGCATCGGGTTCGCCTACTCCAAGCGCGCCGGCGGCCCCGGCCAGTACGCGCACGCCAAGGAGATCGTGAACAACCTGGTCGGCGAGGACCCCAACGACATCGCCCGCCTGTGGGACAAGCTGTGCTGGGCCGGCGCGTCGGTCGGTCGCAGCGGGCTGGCGATCCAGGCCATCGCCGCGCTGGACGTGGCGCTGTGGGACATGAAGGCCAAGCGCGCGAGCCTGCCGCTGGCCAAGCTGCTCGGCGCCCACCGCGACTCCGTACGCTGCTACAACACCTCGGGCGGATTCCTGCACGCGCCGATCGAGCAGGTGCTGGACAACGCCACGGCGGCGCTGGAGCGCGGCATCGGCGGCATCAAGATCAAGGTCGGTCAGCCGGACACCCGGGCGGACCTGTCCAGGCTGAAGGCCGTGCGCGAGCACCTCGGCGAGCAGGTGCCGCTCATGGTGGACGCCAACCAGCAGTGGGACAGGCCGACGGCCGCGCGGATGGGCCGGGCGATGGAGGAATACGGCCTGGTCTGGATCGAGGAGCCGCTGGACGCCTACGACCACGCCGGGCACGCGGCCCTGGCCGCCGCGCTGGACACGCCGATCGCCACCGGCGAGATGCTGACCAGCGTGGGCGAGCACGCCGAGCTGATCAGGGCGCGCGGCGCGGACGTGATCCAGCCGGACGCGCCGCGCATCGGGGGCGTCACCCCGTTCCTGCGGCTGGCGGCGCTGGCCGAGCACGAGAGGCTGCAGCTCGCGCCGCACTTCGCCATGGAGATCCACCTCCACCTGGCCGCCGCCTACGCGCTGGAGCCGTGGGTGGAGCACTTCGAATGGCTGGAGCCGCTGTTCAACGAGCGGCTGGAGATCCGCGACGGCCGCATGCTGGTGCCGGACCGGCCGGGCATCGGCGTCACGCTGAGCGAGCAGGCGGCCAAGTGGACCGCCGAGCGCTACGAGACGACGTGACCAGCCGCACGCAGCAGCTCGTCGACACCCTGACCGCGCGCATCCAGGAAGGCGTGATCAGGCCCGGCGAGCGGCTGCCGACCGAGAGCGACCTCGTGGAGACGTACGGCGTGAGCAGGACCGTCGTGCGCGAGGCCATCGCGCGGCTGAAGGCGGCCGGGCTCATCGAGACCCAGCACGGGCGGGGCAGCTTCGTGCTGGCCCGGCCCAGCACGACCGGCTTCGACCCGGCGCCCGCCAGCACCCGGCAGGAGGTGCTCGACCTGCTCGACTTCCGCATGGGGGTCGAGGTGGAGGCGGCCGGGCTGGCCGCCGCCCGCCGCACCGAGGCCGGGCTGGCGGGGCTGCGGGAGGCGCTGGAGAGCTTCGAGTCGGCGGCCGGGCACCCGAGCGCGGCGGTCAACGCCGACTACCTGTTCCACCTGCGGATCGCGCTCGTCACCGGCAACCGGTACTTCGCCGATCTGCTCGCCTCGCTCGGCCCGTCGATGATCATCATGCCGCGCGACCGGCTGCGTCCCGACCGGCCGGACTTCGCCAGGATCGTCGCTGAGCACGACCACATCTACGCCGCGATCCGGCGACAGGACGCCGAGGGCGCCCGCGCCGCTGTCCGCGTGCACCTGTCCAACAGCCGCGCCCGCCTCCTCCAGGACGAGGACCTCCGCGCCTGACGGCCGGCGCCGCGCCGCGCCGCGCGCCATGCGCCGTGCGTCGAGCCCGCCAAGCGCCAGGGCGTCGTGCGTTGTGCGTCGAGCCCGCCAAGCGCCACAGGGCGCCGTGCGGCCACGTCGGCGCTATGGGCCACGCCCCCCGGCGGTGCCATGCGTCACGCGCCTGCGCAGGCGGTTCTGTGCGGGGTCAGGGGGTGCGAGACGGCTCGAAGTGGGCGCGCAGGCGGGTCCTGGCGGCGTCGGGGGCGCCGAGGTGGTCCAGGCCGAGCAGGGCCGCGCCCATGACCGGCGGCACGTCGGCCACCACCGGCTCGGCCCGCGGCGCGCGCACCGCGAGCTCCGTGTCCAGCAGGGACGTCAGCAGCGGGTCCCGGGCGGTCAGCAGGCCGCCGCCGAGCACCACCTCCGCCGGCGTCTCCAGCAGCCCGAGCCGGCGCAGGCAGACCTCGGCCATGACCGCCACCTCCTCGGCCTGCCGCGCCACCAGCGACCGGGCCACCGCGTCCCCGGCCGCCGCCATCGCGAACACGCCGGGCGCCAGCTCGTGCAGCCGCGCACCGTCCAGCCGGCCGAAGTGGATCTCCAGCACCAGCTCCTCGACCGTCCGCGTGCCGAAGTGGGAGGTGACCAGCGCGGCCAGGGCGGTCGGCACGCCGCGGCCGTCCTCGGCGCGCACGGCGTGCCACAGCGCCTGCTCGCCGAGGCCGTGGCCGCCGCCCCAGTCCCCGCTGATCGGGCCGAGCGCGGGAAAACGGGCGACCTCGCCGGTGGGGGAGACGCCGACCGCGTTGATGCCGGCCCCGCACACGACCGCCACCCCCCACGGGGCCGACGCGCCGGCCCGCAGCAGTGCGAAGGTGTCGTTGCGCACCACCACGTCCGCCCCGAACCCCCGGGCCGTGAACTCCCGGGCCAGCGCCTCCTCCTCCACGGGCAGATCCGCCCCGGCCAGGCAGGCCGAGACGTGGTCGACACCGTCCGCGGACCCCAGCGCGGCGAAGGCCGCCTCGACACCGTCCGCGGGCGGCAGCGCGGCGACCGCCGCCTCGACGACCCCCACGGCCGCCGCGGCACCGTCCCGCTGCGGCACGAACGGGCCCGCGCGGCCCGTCCCGAGCACCTCGCCGTCCTCCGACACCAGCGCCACGTCGGTCTTGCTGTTGCCGCCGTCCACGGCCAGAACGAGCCTGGGACGCGCCACTAGTCCACCGTCCAGTGCAGATGCTCGCGCCCTGCCTCGAGCAGCAGGCCGGTCAGCTCCTCGGCGAGCTCGTCCTGCCCGATCAGCGGATGGGCGAGCAGCGCGTCACGCACCCGGTCGGCGCCGCCGTGCAGGGCCGCCTCCAGGGCGAGCGTCTCGTACGCGGACACGTTCGCGATCAGCCCGGCGTACAGCGGCTCGACGGGCGCGACCGGCAGCGGCACGGCCCCGCCGGCGCCGACGGCCGCCGGGACCTCGATCACCGCCTCGTCGCCGAGGAACGGCAGCGTGCCCGCGTTGCGCACGTTCACCACCTGCGTGTCGCCCCGATCGCCGAGCAACGACGCGATCAGCGCCACCGCCGCCTCCGAATAGAACGCCCCGCCCCGCTGGGACAGCAGCTCGGGCTTTTCCACCACGGACGGGTCGGCGTAGAGCTCCAGCAGCCGTGCCTCCATCTCCGCCACCTCAGCGGCCCGCGACGGTTTCGAGCGCTGCTCGCGCACCACCGCGTCATGGGCATAGAAATACCGCAGATAGTAGGACGGCACGACGCCGAGCCGCCGCAGCAGGCCCGGCCGCAGGCCGAGGCTCTCGGCGATCTCCTGGCCGTGCTCGGCCAGCAGCTCCGGCAGCACGTCCCGGCCGTCGAGGTAGACGGCCCGCTCCCAGGTCAGATGGTTGAGCCCGACGTGGCCGAGGGAGACCCGGGCCGGGTCGGCGCCGAGCCAGGCGGCGAACCGCCGCTGGAACCCGATCGCCACGTTGCACAGCCCGATCGCCCGGTGCCCGGCGTCCAGCAGCGCCCGGGTGACGATCCCGACCGGGTTGGTGAAGTCCACGATCCAGGCGTCCGGGGCTTGCTCGCGCACCGTCTCGGCGATGTCCAGCACGACCGGGACCGTGCGCAACGCCTTGGCCAGGCCGCCCGCGCCCGTCGTCTCCTGCCCCACGCAGCCGCACTCCAGCGGCCACGTCTCATCCAGCTCCCGGGCGGCCTGCCCGCCCACCCGCAGCTGGAACAGCACGACCTGCGCCCCGGCGACGCCCTCGGCGACCGAGGAGGTGGCCAGGACCCGCGCCGGGTGCCCGGCGTGCGCCAGCATCCGCCGCGACACCCCCGCCACCAGGTCCAGCCGCGCGGCGTCCGGGTCTATCAGGGCGATCTCCGCCACCGGCAGCTCCTCGCGCAGCCGCGCGAACCCGTCGATCAGCTCCGGCGTGTACGTCGACCCGCCCCCGACCACGGCCAGTTTCAACCCTTCACTCCCGTCAAGGTGACGCCCTCGATGAACACTCTCTGGGCGAGGAAGAACACGATGATCACCGGCGCCGTCACCAGAAGCGTGGCGGCCATGGTGAGATTCCACTGCACGCTGTGGAACGCCTTGAACGTCGCAAGGCCCAGCGACAACGTCAGCTTCTCCTGCTCGACGCCGGCGTACAGCAGCGGCCCGTAGTAGTCGTTCCAGCAGTAGAAGAACTGGAACAGCGCCACCGCCGCGATCGCCGGGCGCGCCATCGGCAGCACCACCTGCAGCAGCGTCCGGATATCCGAGCAGCCGTCCACCTTGGCGGCGTCGGTGTAGTCGCGCGGGATCGTCAGGAGGAACTGGCGCAGCAGGAAGATGGAGAACGCATCGCCCAGCAGCAGCGGCAGGATCAGCGGCCACAGACTGTCGGTCAGCCCCAGCCGCGCCCACACGAGGTAGATCGGCACCGCCACGACCTGCGGCGGCAGCATCATCGTAGTGATGACGACGAGGAACGCCAGCCGCCGCCCCCGGAAGCGGAACCGGGCCAGCGCGTAGGCCACCGGCACCGACGACACCAGGGTGAAGACCGTGCCGAGCGCCGCGTACATCAGCGTGTTGCCCGCCCACCGCAGCAGCAGCGATTTCTCGAACACCACCGCGAAGTTGTCCCAGTTCCAGCTCTGCGGCCACAACTGGCTGGTCAGGGCCTGATCGTCGGTCATCAGCGCGGTCAGCCCGATGAACACCACGGGCGCCAGGAACATCAGCGCGAGCGCGATGGCCAGCGCGTGGGTGGCGATCCACATCAGCAGGCGGCGCCTGCGGGCCCTGGCCCCGTCGTGCCGCGCGCCCCGGGCGAGCGCCGTCCGCGGCGGCGCGGTGATCGTGGCGCTCATGAGACCTCCTCGGCCCGGCGGAACTGCCGCAGCAGGATCAGCGTGAAGATCATGGAGGTGCCGAACAGCAGCAGCGCGAGCACGGACGCGTACCCCATGGTGTAGTCGCGGAAGCCGACGTGGAACAGCCACTGCGGCAGCGTGAGCAACGACTCGTCCGGGTAGCCGGGGAAGAAGGAGCTGCCGGCCGAGTCGGTCACGCCCGAGGCGACGCGGGAGGCGATCATGGCCTGGGAGAAGTACTGCAGCGCGTAGATGACGTTCGTGACCAGGGTGAACAGCAGCACCGGCGCGATCGTCGGCAGGGTCACGCTGCGGAATTGCCGCCAGGGGCCCGCGCCGTCGATGGCGGCGGCCTCGTACAGGTGCTTGGGCACGTCCAGCAGCGCCGCCATGAAGATCACCATGAGCTGGCCGCAGCCCCACAGCGACAGCATCGTCAGGCTGGGCTTGGACCAGGCCGGGTCGCCGAACCAGTCCGGCCCCTCGGCGCCGAACCAGGCGAGCACCACGTTGACCGGGCCGGTGCCCGGGTTCAGCAGGAAGACGAACGTGATCGTGCCCGCCGTCATCGGCACCAGCGACGGCAGGTAGAAGATCGTCCGCAGCAGGCCGACGCCGGCCTTGAGCCTGACCACCAGCTGCGCGAGCGCCAGCGAGAACAGCACGGTCGCCGGGACCATGATGAGCACCAGCCACAGCGTGTTGCGCGCCGAGGTCGCCACCCTGGCGTCCTGCAGCAGGTAACGGTAGTTGTCCAGGCCGATGAACTCGAGGGTGTACATGTCGTAGCGGTGGAAGGAGAAGTACACCGTGGACAGCAGCGGGTAGACGAAGAAGATCGACACGCCGGCGATCCACGGCGACAACCAGAGGAGGGCACGCAGGCCCTCGCCGCGCCGCCATGGGGGCGGCGCGGCGTGGACGACGCTCACATCAGCCTCCGGACAGCTTCAGCTTGTCGTTGATCTGCTTGTCCACGTTCTTCAGCCCGGCGTCCAGGTCCGGCACGGAGCCCTTCTCCCACTTGGCGACGAAGGAAGCCAGGACCTCCTGGTTGAAGACGCTGTTCACACTGGCGGGCAGCGTCGAGGTCTTCGGGTGGGCGAAGATGTCGAGGAACGTCGTGAAATTGGCGTCCTTGGCCAGGTCGGGGGACTCCATCGACGCCTTCGTCGTGGGGACGTTGCGCAGCGCGTTCGACAGCGTCACCAGCGAGCTCGTGTCGGTCGTCAGATACTTGATCAGCTCCCAGGCGTGCTGCGGGTTCTTGGCGCCCTTCGGCACGCCGATGACGGTGCCGGCGGTGAAGCCGCTGCCGTACAGGTCGGGCTTGTCGTCGGCGACGGGCAGGGGAGCGGTGCCGTAGTCCAGGTCCTTGGCGTCATTGGCGAGCATGGCGTTGCGCCACTCGCCGTCCAGGATCATGGCGACCTTGCCCTTGTTGAACGGGTGCTCGGCGCTCCACTCGTCGCCCAGGCTCTTGCGGAACTTCTCCAGCTTGTCGTGGCCGTACCAGTCGACCAGCTCCTTCTGCCAGGTCAGCAGCTGCTTCCAGGCCGGGTCGGAGCCGATGGCCGAGGTGCCGTCGTCGTTGTACCACCTGGCGCCGACCATGGGACCCATGTGGCTGGGGCTGTTCTCGTAGTACTGGACGCTCGGGATGAAGCCGGCCACCTTGATCTCGCCGTCGGCGTCGCGGACGGTGAGCTTCTTGGTCAGCTCGGTCAGCTCGCTCAGCGTCTTGGGCGGTTCGTTGCCCTTCATCAGGGCCTTGTTGTAGTAGAGGCCGTAGGCGTCGGCCAGCAGCGGCAGCGTGCACTGCTTGCCGTCGAAGGCCGTGTAGGAACGTGCCACCGCCGGCAGCACCGTCAGATCGATGCCGTCCTGCCGGATCACCGGGGTGAGGTCTTGGAACGCTCCCGACTTGCACCATTGGGCGACGTTGTCGGTGGTGAACGAGGCCGCGACGTCGGGCGCCTTGCCGCCGCGGATGGCCTGGGTGATCTGGTCGTCCTGCACGCCCTTGGTGGCCTTGACGGTGATCTGCGGGAACTTCTTGTTGAACCCGGCGATGGTGTCCTCGAACGCCTTGACCTCGGCGTCGGTGGAGAAGCCGTGCCACAGTTCGATCGTGGCGGCGGGAAGGGCCTGGGAAGCGGATCCTGAGGGTTTGGGCTGGGCGCCGAGCGAGGGCCCGGCCTCCTTGCCGGCGGTGCAGGCGGTCAGCGCGAGAGCTGCGGCGACCGCGAGGGGGACGAAGCGCACGGGGGGTGCCTCCTGCCAGAGTTCATGAGGGAACGGTGGAGCTGAAGACCTCCTCGCGTACGGTGTCGAGGGCCAGGTCGAGGGCGCCGGCCAGGACCGGGTTGCCTTCGACGCTCGACAGCCGCACGCGAGGGCGGGGGATGGTGAGCGCGTGCAGCTCGTGCTCGACGAGCTCGCGCAGGGTCTCGCCGCCGGACAGCACCACGCCGCCGGTCAGCACGATCAGGCCGGGATCGACGACGGAGGTGATGGCGGCCAGGCCCACGGCCAGGCGGGCGGCGATGTCACGCAGCCCGGCCCTGGCGTCGTCGGCCTTCTGCCCGGTGCCTGCGGCCGCCTGGACGGCGTTCGCGACGGCCTGGCGGAAGTCGGCGCCGCGCACGCCGTACGAGCGCAGCAGTTTCAGCACGGCCGGGCCGCCGGTCAGCGCCTGGTAGCCGTGATCGCCGAGGCGGCCGGCCTCGCGGGCCGTCGGCGCGCCCGGGGTCGGCATGTAGCCCACTTCGCCCGCGCCGCCGCTCGCGCCCCGGTGCATGCGCCCGCCCATGACGATGGCCGAGCCGATGCCCGAGTCCGCCCACAGCAGCACGAAGTCCCGGCTGTCCTGGGCCGCGCCGTGCGCTTGCTCGGCGAGCGCGACGAGGTTGACGTTGTTCTCGACGTCCACCGGCACGCCGAGCCCGGCGCTGAGCGTGGGCACCAGGTCGGGGATCTGCCAGCCGGGCACGTCCTTGGTGGCGGCGTACCCGAGCCTGCCGGTGGTCGGATCGATCGCGGCCTGTACACCGATGACGACCCGGCGTAGCTTGTCCGGCGGGTTCGCGCCGAGGATCGCCGTGTTGAGCCGGTCGACCAGCTCGCCGTGGGGGCGGCGCGGCGTGGGCAGGGTGTGCTCGCCCACGATCGCGCCGGTGATGTCGGCCACCTTGACCTCGATACGGTCGGGGGTGACGTCGAGCGCGCCCACGTAGGCGGCCGCCGGGTTGATCCGGTAGACCTCGGCCGTACGGCCCGGCAGGCCCTCCCTGATGCCGTCCAGCACCACCAGCCCCGCCTCCTGCAGCCGGGCGAGAAGCTGGGATGCCGTGGGCTTGGACAGCCCGGTGAGCGCGCCGATCTCGGGGCGGGTCAGCGGGCCGCGTTCGAGGAGTGCCTGCAAGGCCGCGCGATCGTTGATGGCGCGTAGCAGACTGGGTGTCCCCGGCACGGGACCGCTCACGGTGACTCCTTCGTTCGAAGTTAGGAAACTTTCCTAACTTGAGAGGAACGTAAGGCGGAGCCGCCGGAATGGTCAAGAGCCGAAATGAAGACGTAACCGAACGCCTGGGAAGGAAAGAAAAGAGGGGCAGAGTACCTCGACAGGCATGCTAATGTCGTCGTTTGTCGTAACAACAAGCAGAATGGCCCGGAGTGTCCCATTAACCACATTAATGGTCAGGCGGCAACTCGTCAAACGGAGCTCGCCAGAGAGCAGGCGTATGTCACCCGCCTCTACGATCGGCTCGACACGCTGCGCGAGCGTACCCAGCACCAGCTGAAGGAGGTGCTGGCCTCGGGCGCCGTCGGCACGATGCAGAACCGGTCGGAGCGTGACACGTTCGCCGACATGTACGCCTCCAGGCTCGCGCGCCTCTGGGCGGTCGAGCGCGGCCTGGTTTTCGGACGGCTGGATCACGTCGAGGAGGGCCGGCTCTACATCGGCAAGCTCGGCATGACCGACGACGACCAGCGGCGGTTGCTCATCGACTGGCGGGCCCCGGTGGCGCAGCCGTTCTACCGCGCCACCCCGGCCGCCCCGATGGGCGTGACCAGGCGCCGCCACCTGCAGACCAAGGGCCGCACGGTCGTCGTCGTGGACGACGACCTGCTCGATCTCGACTCGCTCAGCGACGCCGACCGCGCCACGCTCAACGGCGAGGCCGCGCTGCTGGCCGCCCTCGACGAGCGGCGCACCGGCCGCATGCGCGACATCGTCGCCACCATCCAGGCCGAGCAGGACCGCGTCATCCGCAGTGACCTGAACGGCGTGCTGGTCGTGCAGGGCGGCCCGGGCACCGGCAAGACCGTCGTGGCGCTGCACCGCGCCGCCTATCTCCTCTACACCCACAGGGAACGCCTGGAGCGCCGCGGCGTGCTCATCATCGGCCCGAACCTCACATTCCTGCGCTACATCGAGCAGGTCCTGCCCTCGCTCGGCGAGACCGACGTGCTGCTGTCCACGGTCGGCGAGCTGTATCCGGGGGTGACCGCCACCGCCAGGGAGCGCCCCGAGGTCGCCGCGCTCAAAGGCGACCTGCGCATGGCCGAGGTCATCGCCAAGGCCGTGCGCGAGCGCCAGAAGGTGCCGCGCAAGCCCATCGAACTGCCCATCGGGCGCATCACGCTCACCATCGACGCTTCCATGCTGGAAGCGGCCAGGAACAAGGCCGCCCGGTCGCGCCGGCCGCACAACCAGGCGCGCACGGTGTTCGTCAGGTCGCTGCTCAACGCGCTGGCCAGGCAGCAGGCCCGCAAGATCGGCAAGGGGCTCATCGACGATGAGGAGCTGGCTGACCTGCGCGAGGAGCTGCGGACCGAGCCGGTGGTCAAGTCGGCGCTCAACCGGCTGTGGCCGTATCTGACGCCGCAGCGGCTGCTGCTCGGCCTGTACGGCTCCCCGGAGCGGCTGGGCTACGCTGCCTCTCACCTGACGCCCGAGGAACGCGCGCTGCTGCGCCGCGACGGAGGGGACTGGACCGAGTCCGACGTCCCGCTGCTGGACGAGGCCGCCGAGCTGCTCGGCGAGATCGACGAGCAGGTGCTGCGCGCCACCGCGTTGCAGGCGGAGGAGGAGCTGGCCGCGGCCCGGCAGGCCGAGGAGCACCAGCGCGAGGCCGAGCTCGCCTATGCCCGCGAGGTCCTGGAGCTGACGGGCCTGTCCGACGTCATGGAGGCCGAGCGGCTGGCCGAACGCCAGCGCGGCGAGGGCCCCTACCTCACCACCGCCGAACGCGCCGCCGCCGACCGCTCATGGGCCTACGGGCACGTGATCGTGGACGAGGCACAGGAGTTGTCGCCGATGGCCTGGCGGGCGGTCATGCGCCGCTGCCCGACGCGGTCGATGACCATCGTCGGCGACATCGCCCAGACCGGCTCGGCCGCAGGGGCGCGGTCGTGGTCGTCGGTCCTGGATCCGTACGTGGCCGGGCGCTGGCGTCAGGAGCGGCTCACCGTCAACTACCGCACGCCGGTCGAGCTGATGGCCGTGGCCGCCCGCGTCCTGGTCACCGTCGACCCCGCTCTCGAGGCGCCCACGTCGGTGCGCGAGCTGGGCGTCGAGCCCTGGTCTGCGCCGCTGTCGGCGCTGCCCGAGCTGGCCAAGGACGAGGTCGGCGAGGGCGGCAAGGTGGCCGTGGTGGTGCCGGACGCGCTGCTCGCGTCGCTGGGCTCCGAGGTCGCGGCGAGCGTCGCGGGAACCGTGGTGGTCACGCCCGGAGCCGGGCGGGCCAGGGGAGCCGAAGCGCTTGACGCGCCGGTGGCCGTCATGGGGGTGGCCGACGCCAAGGGGCTGGAGTTCGACTCGGTGATCGTGGCCGAGCCCGACCTCATCGCCGCCCAGTCGCCACGGGGGCCCAGCGACCTGTATGTTGCTCTCACCCGGGCCACGCAGCGGCTCGGCGTCGTTCACGAGCGGCCGCTTTCCCCGGCGCTGCAGGGCTTGCCGAGCCGCTCGCCGGCACCGGCAAGTGGGCTTTGATCTGCATTGCGGCGGCAGGTCATACATGTCCCACCTGCGGAAACTTGATGTTTCTGCTGATCGGGACACGGTTGACATCTGAGGTGGAGTCGGTAGTTTGCTGCGCAGTCCAGCACGGGACTTGGCCGGTTGGCCGTCTCTGACATCGCCGGATCCTGCGTCCGTGACGGAGCGTGGCTTCGTCCACACAGCCAGGTGCAGGGCCGTCGGTCCGTCGAGTCGGGGCACCCCAACCGGGCGGGGGGTTGGACCCGGGACGGGTCCGGGAGCCCAGTAGACAACGGAATTCCGAGCTCGCCGCCGACGAGACGGGTCCGGTCCGAAGGGTTTCCGGGCCCTCTTCCCGCTCTCGTGCGCAGGATCGTCAGTGCGCCGGGTGATCCCGTGGGTCGCGGGATCACCCTGCCGCGACGTCGATTCATCGATCTTTCTTGTGCCCGCGCTGGCTCGAGCGCGGCCGTGGGGCGGTAGCGTTTTCGCAAGCAGGCGTTCGACGGTGGCGAGGAGATCCCGGAGTGGTTCAGGACAGAGCGAGCCTACCGCCCGAAACCGGGCACGGCTCATCTCCTACTGCCGGGGCCGAACCGCGCTCGCCTGACGCGCCGTCCGGCGCACCCGTCAGGGACACCGCTCCCGCCACGTCCTCCGGTTCGGCCATCCTTGATGGGATTAGCCCTCCCGAGGCGGGCCGCGAGCGCGATCGCACGCAGGTGGACGGGCAGACGGTCGGCTCAGAGCGCGTGAATGCGTCCGTGGCCGCCCCGGACCGTGAGGTGTCGGCAGGCGGCAGGGCGACCAGCGACCCCGGCCTCTCGACGGCCGATGCGCCGCAGAAGGCGACGGGAGTAGCAGCCGAGGTCCGGGACACGCTCCTCGGCGCGGATGACATGGCCCCTGCGACAGGGCAGGACGCAACGGGGCAGGATGCGGCCCGGCAGGACTCGGCCCGGCAGGACGCGGCCCATAAGGATGCGGCCCGGCAGGACGCGACGGAGCTGGACGCGGCCCATAAGGATGCGGCCCGGCAGGACGCGACCGAGCTGGACACGGCGCGACTGGATGCGGCGCGACTGGATGCGGCGCGACTGGATGCGGCGCGACTGGATGCGGCGCGACTGGATGCGGCGCAGCAGGACACGGCGCGACTGGATGCGACGGAGCAGGACACGGCCCGGGAGAACGCGACGCGGCAGGACGTGACGGGGCAGGATGCGGCGTCCGGGACACCGGCAGGCGGGGGAGCGGCGCCGCCTACGGTGGCGGCCGCGCCGGGGCAGACCGGGCGGGAGACGCGGAAAGTGCTCGCCGCCCGTGTCGTGGCGGCCGTGGCCGGCGGGATCACGCTGTTCGCCGCCTTCCCGCCGCTCGGCTGGTGGTGGTGCGCCCCTCTCGGCATCGCCCTGATCGCCGGCTCGCTGTACGGCGCCCGTCCCAGGCGGGCCGCCTGGCTGGGTTACCTGAGCGCGGCGGTGTTCCTGTTCCCCGCCCTCGCCTGGGTGCGCACCATCGGCGACGACGTCTGGCTCATGCTGGTCGGCACCGAGAGCCTGTTCTACGCCGCCATGGCCGCCCTGGCCGCGCTGGTGTTCAGGCTGCCCGGGTGGCCGGTGTGGTTCGGTGGGCTGTGGGTGGCCATGGAGTGGGCCCGCGGCCTGGTGCCCATCGGCGGCTTCCCCTGGGCGCGGGTGGCCTTCAGCCAGGGTGAGTCGTTGTTCACCCCCTACGCCGCGTTCGGCGGCGCGCCGCTGGTGTCGTTCGCCGCCACCCTGAGCGGCGCCCTGCTGGCCCACGCCGTCCTGGTACGGAGCCGGGCGTGGCGCAGAGCCGTCCCAGTGGGGCTGGCGCTGGCCGTGCCCGTGCTCACCCTGGCGATCCCGCGGCCCGGCGACGAGGGCCGCAGCATCAACGTCGGCGTCGTGCAGGGCAACGTCCCGGGCCGCGGCATGTACGCCCTCGGCGACGAGCCCGCCGTTGTCCTGAAAAATCATGCCAACGAGACGAAACGCCTTGCCGCGGCCGTCTGGGCCGGCAAACTCCCCAAGCCTGACATCGTCGTCCTGCCGGAAAACTCCACCGACATCGACCCCTACCAAGACGAGGTGGCCCGCCAGATCATTCATGACTCGGTACGCGACGTCGGGGTGCCGACGCTCGTCGGCGCCGTCGTCGCGATCGGCGAGGAGCACCGTGCCACCCGCAGCCTGGTGTGGGACCCGGTAACCGGGGCGGGCGCCTACTACGACAAGCAGAACCTGGTGCCGTTCGGCGAGTACACGCCGTTCAAGGACATCGTGCTGGCGCTGTGGGAGCGGGCCGGCCTGGTCGGCAGGCAGTCGGTCCCCGGCGACAAACCGGGCGATCTAAAGATGGGCCGGGTCACGGTCGGCGCGGTCAACTGCTACGAGGTGGCCTACGACGACACCGTACGCCGCACCGTGCGCGCCGGCGGCACCCCGCTCGTGGTGCAGACCAACAACGCCAGCTACGCCCTGTCCAATCTGCCGCCGCAGCAGCTGGCGATGTCGCAGCTGCGTGCCGTCGAGCACAACCGGGCCGTGGTGACCGCCGCCACGACCGGAATCTCCGCTTTCGTCACGCCTGACGGTAAGGTCGCATGGCAGACCCGCGAGCTGGTCGCGGACATGAACGTGGTCAAGGTGCCCGTACGCACCCAGGAGACGCTCGCCACCAAGGTGGGAGCACTTCCTGAGTGGGCATTGATGGTGATGGGAGCGGCGGCCGCCGCGGTCGCCGCGTGGCGCACCAGGCGGCGAGGCGACCAGGTGAGGAACGACTGACAATGGAGACTCTCGGCCGGGTGCTGGTCGTCGTACCGACCTACAACGAGCGCGACAACCTGCCCATGATCGTCGGGCGGGTGCGTGCGGCCGTGCCGGAGGCGCACGTGCTCGTGGCCGACGACAACAGCCCCGACGGCACCGGCGAGGTGGCCGACGAGCTCGCCGCCGCCGACGACCAGGTGCACGTCCTGCACCGGCCGGGCAAGCAGGGTCTCGGCGCGGCCTACATCGCCGGCTTCCGCTGGGGGCTGAGCGAGGGCTACGACGTGCTGGTGGAGATGGACGCCGACGGCTCGCACCAGCCGGAGGAGCTGCCGAAGCTGCTGGAGGCGCTGGTGGACGGCGCCGACCTGGCAATCGGGTCCCGCTACGTGCCCGGCGGCAAGGTGGTCAACTGGCCGCACCGGCGTGAGCTGCTGTCCAAGGGCGCCAACATCTACACCCGCGTCATGCTGGGCCTGCCGGTACGTGACGCGACCGCCGGGTTCCGCGCCTACCGCGCCGCGACCCTGGAGAAGGTGGGCCTGTCGGGCGTGGAGTCGCAGGGCTACTGCTTCCAGGTCGACCTGACGCTGCGCACGTCCAGGCACGGGCTGCGGGTGGTGGAGGTGCCCATCACGTTCGTGGAGCGTACGGTGGGCAAGAGCAAGATGAGCGGCAAGGTCATGTCCGAGGCGCTGTGGCGGATCGGCATGTGGGGCGTCACCGGCCTGCCGAGGCGGCTGCGCCGCAAAGGCGAGCCAGGATAGGAACGCTTGCGGGGCGCCGGGCGTTGTTCCTGGCGTACGCGTGTGTGCGGAATCGAGGAAATGATGCGGCTCCTGCTCTTCCTGGCCTTCCTGGTCGTCCCCATTCTGGAGATCTGGCTGCTGATCCAGGTCGGCTCCGTGATCGGCGGCCCGGCGACCGTGGCCCTGCTGATCGCCGACAGCCTCCTCGGCGCGTGGATCGTGCGCCGTGAGGGACGCCGGGCCTGGCGGGCGCTGCAGGAGGCGCTGCAGTCCGGCCGGATGCCCAACCGCGAGCTGGCCGACGGCGGCCTCGTGCTGGTGGGCGGCGCGCTGCTGCTGACGCCGGGGTTCTTCACCGACGTGTTCGGGTTCTTGTGTGTGCTGCCGTTCACCCGGCCGATGATGCGCCGCCTGGGGGCGTGGTTCTTCGAGCGCCGGGTCAAGAAGATGGCGGCCGCGTCGCCGTACGCGAACCTGTTCCCGCCGCCTCCCGGCGCCGCCGCTCCGCAGGGCGAGGCTCCGCATGGCGGCCGGGTGGTGCACGGCGAGGTCATCCGGGAGGAGCGCGACTGACGGGCCTTGGCCGGCTCACGCGAGCCGGCGTGCGCGCATGAAGAACCCCCGGGCCGCCGGCCCGGGGGTTTCACCGTGAGAAGAGGTCAGGCGCTCTTACGACGCTGGGCCCGCAGAACGGCGAGCCGCTCGTTGAGCACCTCCTCAAGGTCTTCGATGGAGCGCCGCTCCAGGAGCATGTCCCAGTGCGTCCGCGGGGGCTTCGTCTTCTTGGACTCCGGCTGCTCGCCGTCCACGCGTACCGCGGTCACGCCGCACATGCGGCACTCCCAGGTCGCGGGGATCTCGGCTTCGGCGGCAAGCGGAACCTCGAATCGATGGCCCTTCGGACAGGTGTAGGACACCTCCTGGCGCGGAGCCAGATCCGTGTTACGGTCGTTCTCGTAGCTGGTTGCCCCGAGCCGGGTGCCACGAAGCGCGCGCTCGCCCATGTCTCAATGCCTCCTACAGGGCCCCCTTGAAGTGGGGGGTCTGTCTCCCACGGTGTCTAACGCTTGATACCGTGATGGGATTCCCACCTGCGGGGTGATCCAATCGCGGTTGGGGCCTCGGTTATTCAGGCGGGTGCCGATTCCGCTCCGGTCCGGGCCGTCGCCAGGGCTCCGGCCAGCCAAAGCCCGCCGATCATGATGAGCGCGCCGTGTGCGATCCGCAGCGGATACGGGCCGAAGAACTGCGGGATGAAGAGCACGAACCCGAATGCCAGCGCCGTCCCGCTCCACCGGGGCAGCGTGCGCGAGCGCCACACCGAGATCGCCGCCATGACCGTGCCGGCGCCGAGCAGCAGCAGTCCGGCGGCGAACATCGTGACCGCGAGCGGCCCATACCTGAACTCCTGCGCCAGCTCCATGAGCCCGGGCGCCTGGTCGCGCAGCGAGCGCTTGGCGATCACGTTCAGCCCGAAGTCCTCGGCGCCGTAGTACGGCAGCGTCAGGCCCGCGCCGATCCACGTCACCACCGCCGCCCGCAGCGACAGCCGGTCGCCGAGCACCTGGTGCAGGCCGAGCACCGCCAACCCGAGCAGAATGAAACCGGCCATCGCGGCGGCGTGCCCGATCACCCATTCCGTGGAGGCCATCGCTGTGGCGTCGTCGCCGGAGGGGCGGATCGCCGGATAGACGAGGAATAGGATGCCGCCGGTCGCGAAGGCGGCGGCGGTGAGCCGGATCGACATGGGTACTCCTGAAGAGGGCGTCGCTCTGTTGTGAGAGCAATGCTCTCGGTATGGCGCACTGATGTCAAGAGCAGCGCTCTCGTTCCGGAGCGACGACCGCTTCCCAGTCGTCATCTGCCCGCATTGTGGCGGCGAGGCCATGCCCGAACACGGTGACGGCCGTGCCCGGCCCCGGTGCGGCGAAGGGGCCGGGCACGATGCTGCTCGCCGCGCCGGCTTAGATCTTCTCGGGCACCTGGTTGCCCGCGGCGCGGATGGCCTTGGGCAGGTTCACCGCGGCCAGGATGGCGCCGCCGAGCACGAAGAAGGCGATCAGCGAGATGATCGCCAGCCGGTAGCTGCCCGACATCTGGAAGGCCATGCCGAGTGTGAACGAGCCGAGGAACGTCGAGCCCTTGTCGCTGATCTCGTAGAGGCTGTAGTACTCGGCCTCCTTGCCCCTCGGGATGACATGCGAGAACAGCGAGCGCGACAGCGCCTGCGTGCCGCCCATGACGATGGCGATGGCGAAGCCGAGGGCGTAGAAGGCCAGAGCTGAACCTGCGGGCAGGAAGTAAGCGATCGTGACGACGATCGTCCAGGCCACCAGGGCGCCCAGCACCACCCGCTTGGCGCCCACGCGCGAGGCCAGCCAGCTGAGCAGCAGCGCGCCGAAGAAGGCGACGAACTGCACCATGAGGATGGCGCCGATCTGCACGGTCTTGCCGAGCTGCAGCTCCTTCTCGGCGAAGGTCGCGGAGAACGAGATGACCGTCTGCACGCCGTCGTTGTACAGCAGGTAGCCCACCAGGAACGCCAGCGTGAGCGGGTAGGCGCGCAACCCCGCGGCGGTACGGCCGAGCTGACGGAACGTGCCACCGATCGCCTGCCCCGCGGACTCGGAGCGCGGCGCGAGGGCGTGCCGGTTGCGCAGCCGCAGCAGCGGAATGATCGTGAATCCGCCCCACCACAGCCCGGCTGAGCTCAGCGCGATGCGCACCGCCGTCCCGGAGTCCAGACCGAACGACTCGGCCTGGAGGAACAGCACCAGATGGACTGCGAGGAGCAGTCCGCCGCCGAGGTAGCCGAACCCCCACCCCATCCCGGAGACCTTGTCGCGCTCATCGGGCGTGGCGATCTCAGGCAGGAAGGAGTTGTAGATGACGAAGGCGCACGCGAAGCCCACGTTGGCCACGAGGAACAGCGCACCGCCCAGGATGTAGCGGCCGTCGCTGACGAACCAGAAGCAGACCGTGGCCAGCGCGCCGAGCAGGGCGAAGAAGCCCATCAGCTGTTTCTTGCGCCCGGTGTGGTCGGCCAGCGCCCCGGCCACCGGCATGAACACGATCTGCAGGATCGCGGCGACCCCGACGACGAAGGAGAAGTATGCGCCCGGCCGGACGTCGAAGCCGATCACGTCCACGTACTGTCCGCCGCCGGCGGCGTTCTCCGCGATCGTAATGAGATACGGGCCGAGGAAGACGGTCAGCACCGTGGTGGGGAAGGCGGAGTTGGCCCAGTCGTAGAAGTACCAGCCCCATTGCTCGCGTTTGCGTGCGGCGGGAGAGTCGTCGAAGAGCGCGGGGGGTGAGGGGAGGGTCATGCTGCTCCTCTTATGCGGCCAGGTTGCCGGGGTGCCACCGGCAGCGGCGTTCGAGCACGTCGCGCAGGCCGGTGACGTTGTCGGTCATGCTTGACGCACGGCCTATTTTCGCAGGTCGTCGTTGAAATCCGCGTGTCGCGCCCATGACCATACAATGATCACCTTCCCGGCGAAAGGACTCAAACCCATGACTCGGCGAGGCCGTGGAACCATCAAGAAGGTACAGGGCAACGGCAAGCCGTGTCCCCACGCCGCCAAGGCATGCTGCCGTAAGTGGCGGCTCCCGTACCAGGACGAGACCGGTCGGTGACGAGAGCGCCGGTTCGCAACCGAGCGCGAGGCGCAAGACTTCCAAGCAGAACTGGCCCCCCACAAGGGTTACGCGGCGATGCTGAAGAGCTACTTCGCGGACTGCATCGCCGACATGGACCGCATCCTCGCGCGGTCCGGCGAGTCGGCCGCCGAGCGTTTGATGGCCTGCTGGCAGCAGCGGCGGCAGACGCAGAGCGTGGAGAGTGTCAGGGCACGTGCCTTGCCGTGACACTCGGCGCGAGCGTCATGGTCAAGATCCACCGCACGGTTCTCATCGTTCTCACCTCGCACGACAAGCTGGGGGACACCGGCCGTAAGACCGGGTTCTGCTGGCGGCGCCGTACTACCGCTTCAAGGAGGCCGGCTGGGAGACCGTGCTCGCCTCGCCCCAGGGCGGCCGGCCGCCGCTGGACCCGAAAAGCAACGAACCCGGCTTCCGGACCGACCAGACCCGGCGCTTCGAGGCCGACCCGGAGGCCACCGCGGCGCTGGCGGACACCGTGCGTCTGGACTCGGTCTCGGCCGACGACTTCGACACGGTCTTCTATCCCGGCGGCCACGGCCCGCTCTGGGATCTGGCCGAGGACACCGACTCCGCGCGCCTGATCGAGACGACCCTGCGCTCGGGCAAGCCACTCGCTCTGGTGTGCCACGCTCCCGGCGTCCTGCGCCACACGGTCAACGAGGACGGCACGCCGCTGGTGCGGGGCAAGCAGGTCACCAGGCAAAACCCGGCCACCTCGGCCCCGGCGGCCGACGCCCTCATCAAGCTGGTCACCACGGCCGGCGCGTAAGCGCGTACGTGGTCATTCTCCGTGAGCGCCGGATGGTCTGTCAGGCCGCCATTCCGTGGGGATGCCACTGGCCGCGGCGTTCGAGCACCTCGCGCAGGCCGGTGACGTTGTCGGTCATGATGCCGTCCACGCCGAGGTCGAGCAGGCGCTCCATGCGGGCGGGGTCGTTGATGGTCCACACGTGCACCTGCATGCCGATGGCGTGCGCGGTGCGGACCAGGCGGCGGGTGGTGACGCGCAGGCCGCGGAAGCCCACCGGCACCTGGGCGCAGGGGATGCCGACGCGCGACAGGCGGGCCAGCAGCCGGCCGTAGCCGGAGGTGGTGGCGGCGGCGCGCAGCGCGGCCACGCCGCGCGGTCCGAGCGCCGAGCACACCTCCCTGCCGATGGCCGCCCTGGCCAGTATCAGGCGCTCATCGGAGAAGGAGGTCAGGCAGATGCGATCGTAGGCGTTGGTGCGCCTGACCGCCTCGGCCAGCGGGGCGATGGCCGCCGCCTCCTTGACGTCGATGTTGAAGCGGATCTCCGGCCAGGTGCCCAGGAGGTCCTCCATGAGCGGGATCTCGTGGACGCCGCCGATGCGGGCCTGCCTGACCGCCCGGTAGGGCAGCTCGGAGATGCGGCCGCGCTGGTCGGTCACGCGGTCGAGCGTGTGGTCGTGGAAGGCGACCAGGACGCCGTCGGAGGTGGCGTGCGCGTCGGTCTCCAGGTAGGTGTAGCCGAGCCCGACAGCCCGCTCGAAGGCGGCGACGGAGTTTTCCGCGCCCTCCGCGGCGCCTCCGCGGTGGGCGAAGGCGAGCGGGCCCGGATGGTCGAGAAAGGTGAAGTGGCGGCTGAGCACGTCCAGAAGTATGCCCTTCCGGGATGAAGGCTGCAGTTACGAATCAGCAAGATTCTCCCACTCCTGGCGGCGGGCCTCCGCCAGGGCGATGGCGGCGGCCACCGCGACGTTGAAGGAGCCGACCCGGCCGACTTGCGGGATGTAGCAGACGCCGTCGACGGCGTCGAGCAGGGCGGGGGAGCAGCCGTGGTCCTCGCTGCCGACCACCAGGCACACGTCGCGGTCGAGGCCGGCCTTGTGCAGCGGCACGGCCTCGGCGGTCAGCTCGACGGCCAGCACCGTGTAGCCGCCCGCCTTGGCGGCCTTGACCGCCTCGGTGGCAGGGACCGGCTCGTGCCAGGTGACCAGCCGGTCGGTGCCGAGCGCGGTCTTGCCCGCCTTGGGGTTGGTGGGCGGGGTGGCGTTGCCGGCCAGCCAGATCTCGTCCACCCCGAACGCGGCGGCGCTGCGGAAGATCGAGCCGATGTTGAACGGGCCGGTGACCGACTCGATGATCAGGCCGAGCCGGTTTTCCGTCCGCCTGCGCCAGGTGCGGTTGAGCCGTTTGACGTCGGTGGGGCGCAGCTGCCTTCTCATCGGGTCACCTTCAGTATGCGGTAGGCGGCCCGGCTGGCCTCGCGGGAGGCCTGCCAGCCCTGCTCGCCGAGCCAGCGTTGCAGGGAGTCCGAGCCGAGGTGTTTCTGGACGACCAGGTAGGCCACGCCGTCGGGCGTCAGCCGGGTCAGCCACCTGGTGAGCATGTCGTGCAGGGCCTGCTTCCCAATACGGATCGCAGGATTGGACCAGATAGCCCGAAATTTCACGTCATCTGGCATGTCATCAATATGGACTGACCTTACTTTGTAAAGGCCGGCGGCTTGCGCGTTCCGCTCGGTCAGTTCCACGCTGCGCCGGTTCACATCGACGGCCCACACCGTGGCCTCGGGCGCCCGGGAGGCCATGGTCAGCGCGATCGGCCCGTAGCCGCACCCCAGGTCGAGCAGGTCGCCCTCCTGCGGCGGCGGCGGGACGGTCTCCAGCAGCACGCGGGTGCCGATGTCGACCCGCTCCGGCGAGAAGACGCCGCTGTCGGTCTCCAGCCGCAGGTGCAGGTCGGGCAGGACCAGGTCGACCGAGCCCGGCCGGCTCGCGCTTTCCGGCCGCTCGGAGAAGTAGTGGGCCCCGTTACCTTTGCTCACGTGGCAAAACGTTACGGGATGCGCGAGCCGAACATGACCGCCGCACCGGCCACCAGCAGCCCGGCCAGGATCGCGGCCACGATGAACCACTGGGTGATCTCCTGGTTGACCAGCTTGTAGCCGAGCGAGGTGCCGATCTGCTCGTAGACCTCGCGCAGCTCGCTGCCGGACTCGGCGGCGTAGGCGCGGCCGCTGGTGCCGTCGGACAGCGACTGCAGGGTCTGCTTGTTGACCGGCACGTTCACCGGGCGGCCGTCGATGTTGACGGTGCCCTCCTGGGTGCCGTACGCGATCGTGGAGACCGGGACGCGGGCCTGCTGGGCCGCTTCGATGGCCTCGTTGACGGACCTGCCGGAGGTGTTGTCGCCGTCGGACAGCAGCACGATGGCGGCGGGCGGCGGGTCGGTGGCGGCCTGCTGGTCGAACGAGCGCAGTGAGTCGAGCGAGTTGAAGACGGCCTCGCCGATCGCGGTGCCCGGGCGGGTGGTGAGGTTCCCGATCGCGGCGACCACGGCCTGGTGGTCGGTGGTGGGGGAGATGACGACGTTGGCCGAGCGGGCGAAGGACACCAGGCCGACGTTGAAGCGGTCGGGCAGCTCGCGCGCGAAGGCCTGGGCGGCGGCCTTGGCGGCGGCGATCCTGTTGGGCTGGACGTCGTCGGCGTCCATGGACAGCGACACGTCCAGGGCGATCATGATGGTGGCGCGGTCGCGGGGGACGCGTACCTGGTCGGCGGGCTTGGCGGCGCCGATGACCAGGAACGACATCATGACGAGGAACAACGCGGGGGCGACGTGGCGGCGCCAGCCGGGTCCCGCGGGGGCGACGAGGTTGAGCAGGGCCAGGTTGGTGAAGCGCACGGTGTAGCGGCGGCGGGCGAACATCGCCGCGACGTATCCGGCCACGAGGAGCGCGACCAGGAGGAACAGCCACAGCCACGAGGGGGCGAGGAACGTCATGTCACCTTCCTGTGGGCATGGGCGAGGTGAGCCGTGCGGCGCTGGCGCAGCACGAACTGCGCGACGTCGAACACCCAGTCCCGGTCGGTCCGCAGCACCAGGTGGGCGATTCCGGCGCGGCGCAGCGCCAGGCGGGTGCCCTCGCGCTGCAGGGCGGCCGCTTCGGCGTACGCCTGCCGGACTTTGGGCGAAAGGTGCACTTCGCGTACCTTCCCGGTCTCGGGGTCGGTGAACGCGACCCGCCCCACATCGGGCAGTTCGAGCTCGCGCGGGTCGATCACCTCGACCGCCAGGACCTGGTGGCGGGCGGCGAGGCGGCGGATGGGGCGTTCCCAGGGGCGTTCGGCGTCGGGGTCGAGGTCGGGGTGGGCGTCGAGGAAGTCGGAGACGACCAGGCGCATGCCGCGGCGCCGGCGGCTGGCCGACAGCACCTCGATGCCCTCGGCCAGGTCGGGCGCGTCCTGGACGACGCGGCCGCGGGGGGCGTCCATGAGGGAGTGCAGCAGCCCGTACAGGGCGGGGCGGCCGGTGCGGGCGGGCATGCGGTGGATGTACTCGTCGTGCAGGACCAGCGCGCCGAACCGGTCGCCCAGGCGGCTGGACAGGAACCCGATGGCGCCGACGGCGGCGATCACCAGGTCGCGCTTGTCGGTGTCGGCGGTGCCGAAGTCCATGCTGGGCGACAGGTCGGCCAGAGCCCAGGTCTCCAGCTCGCGGTCGGCGATGAGGTCGCGGACGTGGGGGACGGTGGTGCGGGCGGTGACGTTCCAGTCCATGCGGCGCACGTCGTCCTCGCCGGGCACGTAGACGCGGCTGTCGCCGGCCTCGCTGCCGGTGCCGGGCAGCAGTCCCTGGTGCGCGCCGTGCAGCAACCCGTCCAGCCGCCGGGTGACGGTCAGCTCCAGCCGCCGCAGCGCTTGCTCAGCTGTGCCCGGGCTCAACGGTTCTGGTTCCAGACCACGAGAGGCGGGGGTACGGCGTGCAGGATCTGCTTGACGACCTGCTCCGGGTCGACGCCGTCGGCCAGGGCGTCGAAGGTGAGCATGAGCCGGTGGCCCATGACGTCCACGGCCACGTCGCGCACGTCGTCGGGCAGCAGGTAGTCGCGGCCGCGCAGCAGGGCCAGGGCCCGCCCGGCGGCGACCAAGCCCAGCGTGGCGCGCGGGCTGACCCCGATCTCGATGGTCTCCGCCAGGTCGGCCAGGCCGTACTCGGCGGGGGCGCGGGTGGACATGACCAGCCGGACGACGTAGTCGGCGACGAGCTGGTGGACTGAGACCTGCTCGGCCGCCTCCTGCAGGGCCAGCAGCTTGTCGGGGTCCAGGACGCGTTCGGGCACGGGCGGGGTCACGCTCATGCGGTGCAGGATCTCCAGCTCCTCGTGGGCGCTGGGGTGCGGGACGCGGACCCGGAACAGGAACCGGTCGCGCTGCACCTCCGGCAGTGGATAGACGCCCTCGGACTCGATGGGGTTCTGGGTGGCCAGCACGATGAACGGCTTGGGCAGCGGGTGGGTGACGCCCGCCAGGGTGACCTGGCGCTCGGCCATGACCTCCAGCAGCGCGGACTGGACCTTGGCGGGGGCGCGGTTGATCTCGTCGGCGAGCAGGAAGTTGACGAACACGGGGCCGAGCTCGACGTCGAACTTCTCGTTGGAGGGGTGGTAGACGCGGGTGCCGACGATGTCGCTCGGCACGAGGTCGGGGGTGAACTGGATCCGGGCGAACGTGCCGCCCACGACGGTGGCCAGGGTGGAGGCGGCGAGGGTCTTGGCGACGCCTGGGACGCCTTCGAGCAGGCAGTGCCCGCGCGCCAGCAGGGCCACGATGAGCCTTTCGACCATGTGGTCCTGGCCGACGATGACTCGCCGGACCTCGTCGAGACTTTGACGCAGCAGTGCCGCGTCTCCTCCGCCTGGCAGCTCTTCGGCGACGCTCATGACCTCATTCCACCAAACACGCCGCAAACGTGCACGACGCCACGTCTGTGCTTTCATGGCAAACGTGGCAAGTCCGCTGCAGTACGGCGATCCGCCCCGGCTGGGGCGCTACGTGGTCCAGGCGCGCCTGCATCAGGCGCCCGCCGGTTTCGTGTACCTGGGCCAGGGGCCCGACGGCCGCGCGGTGTCGCTGGCCGTGCTGACCCGGGGGGCCGCGTTCGATGCCGCGGCGCGTGAGCGGTTCGTGACCGGGATCAGGGAGGCGGCCGGCGGGCGGTCCGGGGTGCGCGGCTGGCTGGCTCGTGGCTCCCGGCAGCGGGGCGCGGTGCTGGACGGCATGCCCGCGGTGCTGGACAGCGACCAGGGGCGCGCGCCGTGGGTGGCGGTGCCGTACACGCCCGGCCAGCCCGGGGCCGAGCGGTTCCTGGAGCCGGTCATGGTGGGCGGCACGCTGATCGGGCAGGCGCACGGCCCGGACTTTGTCCCGTACTGGCTGACCGACCGCGCGCCGGCGTTGCCGGGGCCGACCAGGCAGCGCCGGCCGCTGACCGAGACGCGCCGGCGGGTGCTGATGGCCGCGCTGGCGCTGGCGCTGCTGTTGCTGCTGGTCACGGCCATCTTGTTGTTGCTGCTGTTCGGCAGGCGTGACAGCGAGCCGCAGCCCAGGCAGCTGCCGCCGACGGTGTTCGTGCCGACGCCGCCGCCGACCCCGGAGACGCCGGAGCCGCGGCCCTCGCCGTCTCCGTCGCCCTCGCCGACCGAGAGCGGGCAGGCCACGCCCGGCCGCACGCCCGGGGACGAGCCCGGCGAGGAGTCACCGCTGTAAGTCGGCTTCTTCGCCGGGACAATTCCCGGCGGCGGAGTCAGGTGAATTGCGCTTGAGCCTCACGTGGCGTGAGGCTTTAGCGTCCTCGTCATGGAATTTATCGTTCACGACACCCTCGCGGCGATGGCCGGCCTGCTCGAGAAGCCGCTGGAGGACCGGCCCGAGGCGCTGCGGGAGATGCTGGCGCCCATGCGTTCGGCGATCCCGGTGCCCGGCGACATCGTCGGCATCCACCACCAGGGCGGCGGCTTCCGGGTCGACGCCGACGACCCGCGCTACCTGCCCGCCGTCCGGCGCATGATCGAGGCCGACGTGCTCGGTCAGGTGCGGCGCGAGCTGGAACGCGCCTCCGAAGCGCTCCGCGAGGCCAAGCAGGCGGACTCGCTGCAGGTCATGTTCGTGCTGGGCAATCCCGACGACGAGCATCTGATGAAGATCACCGGCGGCTACTACGGCATGGGCGGCTCGCCCGGATGGCTGTATCTGCTGGCCTGGCCGTCGGAGGAGGTGATCGGCAGGATCGCGCACTGCGCGGTGCACGAGTTCCACCACAACGTGCGCTTCACCAACGTCGAGTGGAACCCGGTCACGGTGACCGTGGGCGAGCACGTGCTGGCCGAAGGGCTGGCCGAGGCGTTCGTGCGGGAGCTGTCGGGGCCCGAGGCCATGGGGCCGTGGTCGTCGATGGTGACGGGGGAGGCGTTCGACCGGGCGTACGAGCTGATCATGGCGGACTTCGACCTGGAGGGGATGCGGCACACGTCGGCGTACGTGCTGGGGGACACCGCTGTGCGGAACTTCGGGCAGGAGCCTCGCGGCATTCCCGACATGGCGGGGTACGCAGTGGGGCTGCGGCTCGTCGACCGCGTGCTGGCCGCCACCGGCCTGACCGCCGCCGAGGCCACCCTGCTGCCGGCGGCGGAGCTCATGCGCCGCGGCGGCATCCGCTGACCGCCCCGGCACATCCGCGATTGCCTGTCGAGAGAAATTCGCTCTCGGTGGAATGCGCCATTAGAGAAATGCGCCACCAGCGAAAAGATTCCTTCATTCATCGCGTCCCGGTCTAGCGTCTTTCACAGAAATACCCGCACAGAAAGGCGACCGTCATGACGGAGACCCAGCGCGCCGCCTGGCCTGACCAGCTCAGCCAGCGTCTGCTGAAGGAACGCATCGTCGTCCTCGGCCAGGAGGTCGACGACGAGATATGCAACCGGCTCTGCGGGGAGCTCCTATTGCTGGCGGCCGAGGACCCTAAACGCGACATAACCCTTTACATCAATTCCCCGGGCGGCTCGGTGACCGCCGGGATGGCGCTCTACGACATGATGCAGTTCATTCCGTGTGACGTGGCGACGGTGGCGATGGGGTTCGCCGCGTCCATGGGACAGCTGCTGCTGACGGCGGGCGCGAAGGGCAAGCGTTACGCGTTGCCCAACTCCCGCGTCGTCATGCACCAGCCGCTGGGCGGCATCGGCGGCTCGGCCAGCGACATCCAGATCCAGGCCGACAACATGATCTACACTAAGCGGCGGATGGCTGAGATCATCGCCCGCCACACGGGCCAGCCGCTGGAGCGGATCCAGGCCGACTCCGACCGCGACCGCTGGTTCACCGCCCAGGAGGCCCTGGACTACGGAATCGTCGATCACATCGCCGAGGGGATGAACTGAGATGAGCGGGCGTTACGTGCTTCCGTCGTTCACGGAGCGGACGTCGTACGGGATCAAGGAGATGAACCCGTACAACAAGTTGTTCGAGGACCGGGTGATCTTCCTGGGCGCGCCGATCGACGACACTGTGGCCAACGACGTGATGGCGCAGCTGCTGACGCTGGAGTCGATCGATCCCGACCAGGACATCAATCTCTACATCAACTCGCCGGGCGGGTCGTTCACCTCGATGACCGCCATTTACGACACGATGCAGTTCGTCCGGCCGGAGATCCACACGGTCTGCATCGGCGAGGCGGCCTCGGCGGCCGCCGTGCTGCTCGCGGCGGGCACGCAGGGCAAGCGGGCCGCGCTCCCGCACGCCCGAGTGCTGTTGCACGAGCCGGCGACCGAGGGCGGGCGCGGGCAGGGCAGCGACCTGGAGATCCACGCCAGGGAGATCCTGCGGATGCGTGACCAGCAGGAGGAGATCTTGTCCCGGCACACGGGACGGTCGCCGTTGGAGATCAGGAAGGACATCGAACGGGATCGCATTTTCACCGCTGAGCAGGCGCGGTCCTACGGGCTGGTGGACGACATCTACGCCTCGAGGAAGCGCACGCTGGCTCCGGCTCACTGACCTCGTTCCCGCCCAAGGCGGCGCGCCCGTGCTCCGGGCGCGCCGCCTTCGCCATGGTGCGGCGCGTACGCCGCTCGGATCGCGGCGGGCACCGTGCGCTGCCAGTGGCGTGATGAGCGGCTCGCATGGGCGTGGCGCCGGTGGCTCGGACCGGTGGCTCGGGATCGGTGGCTCGGATCGGTCGCTCGGTGAGCCGTTCGGCAGGTGCGGAAGGCGTGGCCAGGTCGTGCCCGGTCGTGCGGCCGTGGGTCTGCTCGGGTCTAGTCGGGGGCCCGGAGCGGGTATGACAGGGGGCGACGGATCGTCCGGCGGCGTGGCTGCGTACCCTGCCGAAGGATTCCGGCGTCATCTGGCGCGACATCGTCGTCCGCCGCCCTCCCGTCCGATTCCACCCCCCACCGCGCCCGTCTTCGCCGAGGCCGAGGCCGCCGGGGCCGGCGCGCTGCCGTCGTGCCGCCCGGGGCCGACGTCCAGGCCGGGCGCGGACCGATGGGCGAGCCTCGCCTCGCCGACCTGGAGGTCGCCTGATGACCGTGGAGCACGAGGTAGAGGCCGGGGAACTGCGCGCCTGGATCGGCGGGTGCCGTGCCGAGATGCTCACCGATCTGGCCGCGTACGTGTCGCTCGAGACGCCCAGCAACGACAAGGCGCTGCTGGATGCGGCCCTGGACTGGCTCGATGGCTACCTGGAGGCCCGGCTCGGCCCGCCGGCGGCCACCCGGCGGATCGACGGCGGTGTGCTCGGCGACGTCGGCGGCCGCGGTGACGGCGGCGTCTACGGGGACGTCCGCATCAACGACTACCCGGGCCGGGGTGGCGCCCCGGTCCTGCTGCTGGCCCACTACGACACGGTCTGGCCGGCGGGGACGCTGCGCTCCTGGCCGTTCACCCTCGACGGCGACCGGGCCACCGGGCCCGGCGTGTTCGACATGAAGGCGGGCCTGGTCCAGCTCGTGTGGGCGCTGCGCGCGCTGGAGGCCGCGGGGCTGCCGCGCCCGCCGCTGCGGCTGCTGCTCAACGGCGATGAGGAGATCGGCAGCCCTGCCTCACGGCCGTTGATCGAGGAGGCGGCTCGGGATGTGGCCGCCGTGCTGGTGTTCGAGGCCAGCGCGGAGGGGGCGTTGAAGACGGCGCGTAAGGGGGTGGGCATCTTCCATCTGACCTTTACCGGCGTGGAGGCGCACGCCGGGCTCGAGCCGGCCAAGGGCGCCAGTGCGATCGACGAGCTGGCCAGGGCCGTGCGGTGGCTGCACGACCTGGCCGACCCCGGCGCGGGCACGACGGTCAATGTGGGCGTCGTCTCGGGTGGCACCGGTTCCAATGTGGTCGCCGGTGCGGCGCGGGCCGAGGTGGATGTCCGCGTCGCCAGCCGGGCCGAGGCCGAGCGGGTGGACGCCGCCCTGGCCGGCCTGCGACCCCATGACCCGCGGGCGTCCGTCGCGGTGCGCGGGGCATGGAACCGTCCTGTCATGGAACGCGGGCCGGGTACGGCGCGCCTGTTCTCCCTGGCTCGTGAGGTGGCCCTCGACATGGGCCTCGACCTGTGCGAGTGCTCGGTCGGCGGGGCCAGCGACGGCAACTTCACCGCCGCGCTGGGCGTGCCCGTCCTGGATGGCCTGGGCGCCGTCGGAGCGGGGGCGCATGCGCGGCACGAGCACATCAGCGTGGAGGGCATGATCGAACGTGCTGCCTTGACCGCCGGTCTGCTCCAGGCCTTGGCCATGGACGCCTGATCGGCTCACCGCCCGTGTCCGCGGTGCCGGCACCTGTGCCGCCGCCGTCCGCGCACGGCGCGTGCCGTCGAGTCGTGCCTTGCCGCCGCGTTGGGCGTTGGCGCGGACACGGCGGCGAGGCGATAGCGGGCCTTTTGGTGACCATGAGGTAGGGCGGCAACAGGCGGCTAATGCGGCACTTGTACACTCTTGGGGTTTCTTGGGGGAAATCGGGGGAGTGGCGTGCCGCTGGAGCAGGTCCTGGTGCTGCTGGTCGCAGCGGCGGGCGCCGGGTGGGTCGATGCCGTCGTGGGCGGCGGTGGATTGTTGCAGCTGCCCGCCCTGATGATCATCGGCATGCCCACCGTGGAGGCGATGGCCACCAACAAGTTGTCGTCCGTCTTCGGCACCACGTCGGCTGCTGTGGCCTACGCCCGCTCGACCAAGGTCGACCGCCAGGTGGCGATCCCCGGCGCGGGTCTGGCCGTGCTGAGCGCGGGCCTGGGGGCGTGGGCCGCGGCGGCGATCTCCGCTGAGGTGCTGCGCCCGGCCATCATGGTGGTGCTGCTGGCGGTGGCGGCGTTCGTGACGTTGCGCCCGTCCTTCGGGTCAGTGCCGCGGCCGCACCTGCGTACCAACGCCAGGGTGCTGGCCGCGGTAGCGGCGGCCGGGGTGGGGATCGCGTTCTATGACGGCATCATCGGGCCGGGCACGGGAACGTTCCTCATCATCGCCTTCACCACCATCCTCGGGCTGGACTTCGTCTCGGCGTCGGCCTCTGCGAAGATCATCAACATCGGGACGAACGTCGGCGCGCTGGTGGTGTTCGGGCTGCAGGGGCACGTGCAGTGGACGCTGGGCCTTGGGATGGCGGTGTGCAACGTGGCCGGCGCCCAGCTCGGCGCGCGGATGGCGCTGAAGCGGGGCGCGGCCTTCGTACGGATCGTGCTGGTGTGCGTCGTGGCGGCGTTGGTGGTCAGGCTGGGCTGGCAGCAGTTCGGCTGACAACCGCGAGGGGGGCCGATGACCGCGCGATCATCGGATCCAGCCGGGGAACGCCTCACCGGTGATTGCCTCGTACTCGGCGACCACCCCCTCGGGATCGCCCCGGTAGGCCACCGTCAGATCGTTGATGAGGGCCGGATACAGAGTTTGGTCCGCGTCGGGCAGCTGCTGGCCCACGCCGAACGCGGCCACCAGCGGCATGACGGCCTCTCGATGGTGCCCGGCCATGACCAGCACGGATCCGTACGCTCCCAGGCTTTGCGCATATTCGAAGACGTGCGCGTCGGGATCGACCTCCATCAGCGCTTCGTAGAGCCGTGCGGACTCCTCGCCGACGGGCAGGGCCTCGTCCGGGCGGCCCGCCTGTGCCAGGTGGACTGTGAAGTTGAGCAGCGAGCCGGCCAGAAAAGGCAGCGAGGCGTCCAGGTCGAGCTCGGCCAGCTCGCGGTGGAGCCGGACGGCCTCCTCATTGGCCGGCAGCGCCTCGGCGATCCTGCCGGTGTCGGCCAGACGCAGAGCGAGGTCGTTGAGGGCCATGGCAAGGTCGCGGAGATGGCGGGTGCGATCGCTGCCGGCCAGCCCGCGGTGGAGGCGTACGGCCTCCTCGCCCGCCGCGACGCCCTCGAGGAGGCGGCCCGCCTCCGCCAGCGAGTTGGCGTGGTTGCTGAGCGAGGTGGCCAGGTCGGGAAGGTACGTGCCGGGGTCGAGCTCGGCCAGCTCCCGGTAACAGCGGACGACCTCCTCGCTGATCGCGGGGACGTCGCCGGGACGGTCCGCCCCCGCCAGGTGGCCGGCCTGGTTGTTCAGCGCCGACGCCAGCTCGGCCAGGTAGGTGACCCCGTCGGGCTCGGCCAGCTCCCGCCGGAGCCGCACGGCCTCCGCGCCGGCCGAGACGGCCTCGGCGAAGCGACCGACGTCGGCGAGCCGGTTCCCGTGGTTGTTCAGCGCGATGGCGAGGTCAGGGGGCTGCGCCATCTCGCGGCAGAGCCGCACCGCTTCCTCGCTCACCGCGAGGGCGTCGGCGGGATGGCCGCCGTCGGTGAGCCGGGTCGCGTGGCTGGTCAGGGCGCGGGCCAGGTGGGGCAGGCCGGTGGCGCGGTCCAGCTCGGTCAGCTCGCGCAGCCGTTCGATGGCCTCTTCATGGCGGTCCGCCTTCGACAGGAAGGTGGCGAGTCGGCCCAGGGCCCTGGCCAGGTCCGCCGGTACGGCCAGCTCGCGCTGGATGCGCACGACCTGCTCACCGGCGGCGACGGCCTGGGCGTGGCTGTCGGTCCTGGAGTAGCTGGACGCGAGGTTGCCGAGGGAAATGGCCAGGTCGGGGAGGTTCGCGTCCCGGTCCTGATCCACGAGCTCCTGCCAGAGCCGGACCGCCTCCTCGCCCTGGGGGACGGCCTCGGCGTACCGTCCGGCGCCGGCGAGGGCGATCGCGAGGTTGCCGAGCGAGATGGCCAGGTCGGGAAGGTAGCGATCACGGTCGCGGTCGGCCAGATCCCGGCGGTGCCGGACGAGCTCTTCGCTGATCGCGAGTCGCTCCTCCGGCTTGGCCAGGTCGTCGAGGTAGAACGCGAGCGCCAGAACGAGATCGGCGAGGAAGGCTTCGCGGTCCACCTCGACCAGCTCCCTGAACAGGCGGACCGCCTCCTCGGCGCTGGCCGCCGCCTCCGCGGGCCGGCCGGCCTCGGCCTCGTGGCCGGCCTGCCTGGCCAGCGAGCCGGCCAGGTCGGCGAGGAACCCGTCGCGGTCGATCGCGGTCATCTCGCGGAGGTGGCCGACGGCCTGCCGGCCGACCGCCACCGACTCCTCCGTTCGTCCGGCCGCCATCAGCGAGTCGGCCTGGTTCATCACCACCTTGGCCAGGCGGTGGAGATAACCCTCCCGGTGGAACTCGACCAGCTCGCCGTAGATGAGGATGACCTCCTCGCCGACGGTGACGGCCTCGTGGGGGCGATCGGTCTCCGCCAGGCAGCTGGCGTGATTGGTCAGTGTCATGGCCAGCTCGTCGAGGAAGACGGAGCGGTTGAGCTCGGCCAGGTGGCGGAAGTGGCGGGTGGCCTCGTCGAGGTCGGCGAAAGCCTCGCCGGACCGGCCGGCCCCCATGAGGGCGATGGCGTGGTGGTTCAACGCCCTCGCCAGGCCGGGCAGGAAGACGTCCTCGTCGGCGGGGACCAGCTCGCGGTAGACCCGGACGGCCTCCGCGCTGGCGGCGCCGGCTTCGGTGAAGCGGCCGATGGCCGTCAAGGTGATGGAGTGCTCGCTGAGCAGCGAGGCCAGCTCGGGGAGGTAGCGGTCGCGGTCGCGCTCGGCCAGCTGCCGCCGGAGCCGCAGGGCCTCCTCGGCGAGGGGAAGGGCCTCGGTGAATCGCCCGACCTCCGCCAGGTAGGCCGTGTGATTGCTCAGCGCGAAGGTCAGGTTGAAGAGGTCGCTGTCGAGTCCGCGGCCGGACAGCTCCCGGCGGAGCCGTACGGCCTCCTCGCTGACGGTGAGAGCCTCGGCCCTGCGACCGTTGTTCGACAGGTGACTGGCGTGGTTGAGGAGTGCGGTGCTCAGGTCGTGGAGATGGGCGGAGTGGTCCAGCGCCACCAGCTCGCGGCAGTGCCGGACGGCCTGCTCGCTGACGGCGAGCGCTTCGGCGTGCTGGCCGGTGTTGCCGAGCCGGGAGCCATGATTGATGAGGGAGCGGGCCAGGTCGGCGAGATAGGCGTCCCGGTCCGTCTCGGCCAGCTCACCGAAGAGGAGGCTCTGCAGCTCCGCGAGGTAGAGGCCGCCCCACAGCATGCTGACCGCGCCTGTCGGGAAGAAATCGGCGACCGCCCACAGCCGGCGCTTGAGCTCGGCGGGATCCCTGTCGCCGAGCCTGGCCAGCCCGCCGAGCAGTGGGTCGGGGCGGTCGACGTAGAGGGCGACGAGCTGCGCCTCCTCTGCGTAGGGCGCCGGGAGGTCCGTGATCAACTGCTCGATGCGGGCGTCGGTCGCCGGGCGGAAGAGCGGGCGCTCGGCCGTGCGGGCGAGCACGTGCAGCACGTCTGAGGCGCTCTCGCCGTCCTGGGCGAGGGCGGCGATCCGGGTGAGCAGGCCGTCTTCGGACTCGGCCAGGATCTGGCCGAGGAGGCGTTCGGCCAGGCGGTCGGGCTGGAGCGGACCGAGCACCTTGCCCTCGCTCCGGTCCTGCTCGGAGGGCGGGTAGAGGGCGGCCAGCCAGCGCACCACCTCCTCCGCGTACGGCTCGCTCGCCAGGGCGGCGACGGACGACGCCCGGCCCGGGTCGCATCCGGACTGGCCGATCAGGATGATCCCGGCGACGGCCCGGTCCAGCGCGCGCAGTGACTCGGCTCGGCGTTCGTCGTCGTCGAGACGGGTGGACAGGATCCCCGGCCGGAGCAGGTTGCGTCTCGCGGCGAGGCGGTACAGGTAGGCACGCTCGTGGTGGGCCAGCTCGTGCTCGGGGTCGGTGGCGGGCTCCTGCTCCGCGGCCGCGCGGAGCAGGGCGTTCATGGCCGCCATGTGCACGGTGAGGGCGTTGCCGAACGTCTCCGCGGCCAGGTCGGGCGGGGTGGAGCGGACCCGGTCGGCGAGGGCGGGCCAGTCGGCTTGCGGCAGGCCGGGCAGGCGGAGGAGGTGGGTCGCGAAGGCCGCCGCGGCCCGGTCGAACTCGGCGTGCCGTTCCTCGCGATCCCCGGCCAGCTGCGTCAGCCGTACGGCGGGGGTCAGCGCGTGCGGCGTCTCGCGTTCGAGCTGGCCGCGCAGGCTGTCCCACCAGGCGCCGTCGGTGCGGGCCAGCAGCAGGAGCCGGACGTTACGCCTGGGCGGGGTCTGGAGCAGCGTGCCGAGCAGGGAGGCGACGCGGTGCGCGGTGGCCTCGGCGTAGTCGGCCACGATGAGCGCCGGATGGTTGCTGCGGGTCAGGACGCGTGCAGCGTCGTCGTCGGAGGAGCCGAGGAACCCGGTGATCCAGTGGGCGGGGGTGCGCCTCAGCAGCTCCCCGGCCAGCCTGGTCTTGCCCTGCCCGCCCTCCCCGGTGATCAGTTTGAGGGAGAACGGCCGGTCGTCGTCGCGCCAGCCGGCGAGCTCGTCCAGCAGCTCCCCGCGGCCGTGGAACGGCACCGTCTCGCGGGCGGCGGCCAGCAGCGAGCCGGGGGTCCCGGCGCGGGGCTCGATCGGCTCGCCCCGTAACAGGCCGTGCAGTTCGACCGATTCGAGCGCCGGGCGCAGGCCGGTCTCGGCCTGGAGCAGCCGCCCGAACTCCGGGTCGTGGAAGAACGCCGTCACCGGGATCATGTGCAGCCGGCGGTTGGCGAAGGCGGTGTCGTCGTAGACGACCACGCCGATGAGCAGCCCGGCGGACGCGCCGAACACCGCGGCCCCCGAGACGCCGCGCCAGGGATGTCCGGGGGTATCGGGGAAGGCGCGCTGGTCGACGGGGAAGCCGCCCTTCGCTCCGATCGAATCGGGGTTGATCACACCGGAGAGCTGTTCCACGTGCCGGTCGTCCGTTCCGTACCCGGCGAACTGCGGGAACCCCCATCCGGTGTAGTCCACCGGGTCGGATCCGGTCATCCGGCCCCAGCGGACCGGGCTCGCGGGCCCGGCGGGGCCGTCGATGAGCAGCAGCGCCACGTCGGCGTCGTCCGGGGCGCGCCAGTCCAGCAGGGTGGCGTCATGGCGGGTCGGCGGCTGATCTCGCGGGTGCCCCAGGGACACCACGATCTTCGGAAGCGCCACGCCGTCGGCCACGACGGTGTGCCGCGCGGTCAGGATCAGCCGCGGCCCGATCCGGTAGCCGGAGCCGGAGCGCGTGACCTCCTCGGCGGTCCCCGCGCGGATGTCGGCGAGGCACCGCCGGTCCATCAGTCGCCCCAGCCGCGGGGAGCCGCGTCCGCCACCTCCGCGTTGCGGCCGGTCTCACCGTCCTTGACGGCGAGTTTCAGGGTGATCCGGTGGGTCGTCTCCTTGGCGAGCTTCCCGTCCGCGCCCAGCTCCACCCCGCCGACCGCGACCACCTCGAACTTGATCTTCCCTCCGGGCGTGGCCTCGCGGGACACCGCCACCTGGAACTCCACTTCGGCTTCGGCTATCTCGAAGCGCAGGCGCTCGTCCGCCCCTTTCGCCTGCGCCTCGGCCAGCTCCGCCCGCAGTTGACCGAGGGTCTCGGCCAGGCCGATCCGTGATCGCCCGCTCATGCCGTCTCCGTACGCCGCATTCGCACGGACACAGGGTAAACGTGGGATGCCCGGCTGGATAGGCGTGTCATGCGCCTGTGACGATGCCGTGCTCGAAGCGGCAGACGACGGCCGGGTCAGTGGTGCCTTCGGGTGGTCCCTTGACGGGGTCAGCGCACGGGCTCGCCCGCAGGGGTCCGCAGGGCCGTGGCGGTCAGGGCGACGAACGCGGCCAGCAGCGCCGGCACGGCCAGCGCCCGCGGCAGGCCGGCCACCTCGCCGGCCGCTCCGATGAGCACGGGCCCGGACAGGAACCCGAGATATCCGATGGACGCGACCCGCGCCAGCGCCCGCCCGGCGAAGGCCGGGTCCCGGTGGCCCGCGGCCGAGAACACCTGCGGCACGATGCAGGACAATCCCGCCCCGAAGCAGCCGAACCCGGCCACGCCCGCCAGCGGATGCCCGCCGAGCAGGGCGAGTCCCAGTCCTGCGGCTGCCAGCAGCCCGCAGCAGCGCACCAGCGGCACCGGCCCGAACCTGGCCGCCAGCCGGTCGCCCGCCAGCCGGCCCGCGGTCATCATGAGGGAGAACGCGGCGTACCCGGCGGCGGCGAACCCCGGCGAGGCGCCCAGGTCCTCACGCAGGTAGACGGAGCTCCAGTCGGCCGCCGCCCCCTCGCCGACCAGGCAGCAGAACGCCAGCACGCCCAGGAACAGGGTCCCCTTGGGCAGCCCGCTCCCGCCCGCCGAGGCCGACGCACCGGAGGGGACCGGCCGCAGCGCCCACCTCGCGGCCCACCACGCGAGCGCCGCGATGACCAGCCCCAGTGTCCAGAACGTGGCCGCGGGCGTCAGCGCCAGGTGCGCGAACAGGCCTCCGGTGGTGGCGCCGGCGAACCCGCCGATGCTGAAGACGGCGTGGAAGGACGACATGACCGGCCGCCCGCAGGCACGCTCGACCTCGACGGCGTTGGCGTTCATGGACACGTCCAGCACCCCGTGCGCGATCCCGAACAGCAGCAGCGTCCCGGCCAGGACGCCGAGGTCCGGCGCGTACGCGGACGGGACGAGGACCAGGCCCTGCACCAGGGCCGCGGGGATCATGACGCGGTGGCTGCCGTGGCGGTCCACCAGGCGGCCCACCGCCGTCATGCCGATCATCGCGCCGGCGGCGATGGCCAGCAGGGCGAGGCTGAAGTGGCCGTCACCGAGGCCGAGGCGTTCCTTGATGGCGGGGATGCGGGCGGTCCACGTGCCGATGGCCGCGCCCGCCAGGAAGAACAGCAGGTAGACAGCCGTGCGTTCGCGCCCCATCGGGCCGCCGCTGAAGCGGCTCGTCCGGCCGTCCTGCGGACGTCTCATCCGGTCTCCCCGGCGGCGGCGACCTCCCTGACCGCCACGCCCGCCGCCACCAGGGCGTCCCGTTGCTCCCGGGGGATGCCGGAGTCGGTCACCACCACGTCCAGCCGCGAGATCGGGCAGACCGCGCCGAACGCCGTACGCGAGAACTTGCCGGAGTCGCACACCACGATCACCCGCCTGGCCGCGGCGATGGCCGCCTGCTTGACCGCGACCTCGGGCAGATCGTGCGCCGTCAGGCCGTGCTCGGCCGACAGCCCGCAGCAGCCGATGACCGCCGTGTCGAACCGCAGCGCCTTGATGGAGCTCTCGGTCAGCGGCCCCATGACGTTCAGCTCGCCCTTGCGTACCTCGCCGCCGGGCAGCACCAGCCGCACCCGGGGCGCGGCGGCCAGCAGCGAGACCGCCTGCAGGGCCAGCGGCAGCACGGTCAGCCGGCGATCGGCCAGGGCGCGGGCTACGTCCAGTGCTGTCGTGCCGCCATCCAGCACCACCGCCTCGCCGTCGGCGAGCAGGGCGGCGGCCTCGGCGCCGATGCGCCTCTTGGCCTCCACCGCCTCGCGCTCGCGCACGCCGAACGGCGGCTCCTCACCGCGCAGCAGCAGCGACAGCGCGCCGCCTCTGACCCGCCGCACCACCCCTTGCTGGGCGAGCTCGTCGAGGTCACGCCTGATTGTCATCTCCGACACGCCGTGTTCGGCGGCCAGCTCGGCGACCGAGACGCTGTCCTGCGCGCGCAAGGCGTTCATGATGGATTGCAAACGTTCCACGTGTTCATACAAACACGACTTATGTGCGCAATACAATGGCGGGTATGCGCGCCAGCCGCCTGCTCTCCCTCCTCCTGCTGCTTCAGACGCGCGGCCGCATGACCGCGCCCGAGCTGGCCGCCGAGCTGGAGGTGTCGGTCCGTACGGTCTACCGCGACGTGGAGGCGCTGTCGGCGGCCGGCGTGCCGGTCTACGCCGATCGCGGGCCGGTGGGCGGATATCAGCTGCTGGACGGCTACCGCACCAGGCTCACCGGGCTGACCGCCGAGGAGGCGTCGTCGTTGTTCCTGGCCGGGTTGCCGGGGCCGGCGGCGGAGCTGGGGCTGGCGGAGGTGGCGGCCACCGCGGAGCTGAAGCTGCTGGCGGCGCTGCCGCCCGAGCCGCGCTCGCACGCCTCCCGCATCCGGGAGCGGTTCCTGCTGGACGTGCCCAGCTGGTATCGCTCGGGCGACGACGTGCCGCATCTGAGCGAGGTGGCCGAGGCGGTGTGGGAGCAGCGGCCGCTGCACATGACCTACCGCCGCTGGGGGCAGCAGGAGGTCGACCGGGTGATCCACCCGTTCGGGCTGGTGCTCAAGGGCGGCTCCTGGTATCTGGTGGCCGCTCCGCCGGACGGCTCGCCGCGCACCTACCGGGTGGCGCGCGTCCTGACGCTGGAGACGCTGCCGGGGCACTTCCCGCGGCCTGAGGGGTTCGAGCTGGGCGCGTTCTGGAGCGCGTACGCCAAGGAGTTCCGCGAGCGGATGTACACCGCCGAGGCCGTCGTCAAGCTCGCCCCCGGACGGGAGGAGCTGCTGGCGTACACGATGGGCCGCGACGTCGTCGACGCCGCCCTGGCGGCGGCCGGGGAGCCCGATCCGGAGGGCTGGGTCACGCTCACCCTGCCGGTGGAGTCGATCACGCACGCGCGGTGGCTGCTGCTGCGCATGGGGGCGGACGTGGAGGTGCTGGAGCCGCCGGAGCTGCGCACGATGATGCGGGAGGCGGTCGCCGAGCTGAGCAAGCTCTACGGCTGAAGAATCCGGGCGCGTTCCGGGGCGGTGTTCTGCCAGGATGCCCGGCATGTATCTTCTCGCGTTCGCGGGCGCGTGCGTCCTGGTGGCCATGGTGCCCGGGGTCAGCACCGCCATCATCCTCCGCCAGACCCTGCGGGCCGGTCGCGGCAGCGGCATGGCCGCCACGCTGGGCAACGAGACCGGCATCCTGCTGTGGGGCCTGGCCGCGGCCTTCGGGCTGTCGGCGCTGCTGGTGGCCTCCCAGGTGGCCTACGACGTCATGCGGGTGATCGGCGCCGTGGTGCTGGTCGTGATGGGCGCGCAGGCGCTCTGGCAGGCCCGCAAGGGGGCGCCGCCTGCCGAGGTGGCCACGGCGCCGGGGTGGCGCGGGGCGTACCTGGCGGGAGTCGGGACGTGCCTGGCCAATCCGAAGGCGGCGGTGTTCGCGATGTCGTTCCTGCCGCAGTTCGTCCCGGCGGGGCAGAACGTGCCGGTCACGCTGGTGACGCTGGCCGTCGTGTGGGTGCTCATCGACCTGCTCTGGTACGGGCTGCTCATTTGGGCGGTGGCCAAGGCCAAGGACTGGCTGGGCCGCCCGGCGGTGCGGCGCCGGCTGGAGCAGATCTCCGGCGTGGTGCTGATCGGGCTGGGCGTGCGGCTGGTGGTGGAGTCGCGGTGACGATCTGGTACGCAGAGCACGGCGCGGGTGAGCCGGTGGTGCTGCTGCATTCGACGGCGGCCGACTCCGGTATGTGGCAGGGGCAGGTGGAGGCCCTGGCCGAGCGGTTCCGGGTGATCACGGTGGACTTGCGCGGGTACGGCCGCACCCCGTACCGGGCCGAGGCCCCCTACAGTGACGCGGCGGACGTGGCCGAGGTCCTGGCCGGGCTGGGCGTGCGCCGGGCGGCGCTGGTCGGCTCGTCGGGCGGCACCCGGGTCGCGCTGGAGCTGGCGGCGGCCGGGCTCGCCGACCGGCTGGTGCTGCTCAATCCCGTCGCCGGCGTGCCGCCGACCTCCGACGTGCGGGCGTACTGGTCGGAGGAGGGTCGGCTGCTGGAGGCGGGCGACCTCGACGGTGCGGCCGGGCTGACCGTGCGCACCCTGCTCGGGCCGCACGCGCCGGCCGCGGCCCGGGAGCGGCTGGCGGCCATGCAGCGGAACGCGTACGAGCTGCAGCTGGCCGCCGACCCTGAGCCGGAGCAGGTGGAGACCGAGCTCACGCCGGCGGCGATCGGCGTTCCGGCGCTGGTGGTGGTCGGGGCGCACGACCTGGAGTGGTTCCTGCGGTGTGCCCGGCACCTGGCCGGCGAGCTGCCGCAGGGGCGGCTGGTGGAGCTGGATTGGGCCGGGCATCTGCCCGCCCTGGAACGGCCGGAGGAGATCGCGCGGCTGCTGCTGGATTACCTTTAGTGCATGACGAACGACCTGGCGACCTTGATGCGGCAGGCGCAGGACGATGATCCGCTGCTGGCGCTGCAGGCCACGACCGCGCTGCGCCGCGAGATCGAGCGCCTGGAGGCGGTCCAGGTGCGGCGGGCCCGCGTGGCGGGGCTGGCGTGGGCGCAGATCGCCGACGCGGTCGGCGTGAGCAAGCAGGCCGTGCACAAGAAATACGGCCGCCGCTAGCCCACCCACTGGTCGGCGTACCAGCGCAGGACGATGTTCCAGGAGTAGCCGCGCCGGATCCGCCCGGCCACGTCGGGCGGCAGCGTGTCGAGTCCGCGGTGCTCCAGCACGACCTCGGTGCCGCCGTCGACCGGGCTGAAGGCCACTTCGATCTCCATCCGGCCGGTCTCGTTGATCAGGTCGGCCCAGACGAGGCGGTGCGGCGGCTCCCAGGCGAGGATCTTGCCGGTGTCGACGTGGCCGCCGTCGGACCACAGCTCGCGCAGATAGCCGTCCTCGAACCGGATGCCGACCGCGCGGGCGGGGTCGACCCAGCTGTGGCGGCCGCGGACGTACCAGCTGTCGATCTCGTCGGTGAAGATCCGGAACGCGGTCGCCGGGTCGACCGGGACGGTGACGCCGGCACGGACCGTGTTCACGGGGTGTCCTTCCGTGCGCGTTCGACATGTTCCTTGAACGAGCCCAGTTGCTCGGCCCAGAACGCCTGCACCTGGTCCAGCCACGCCTGCAGTGCCGCGAACGGCTCGGGGCGCAGCGTGTAGAGGCGCAGCCTGGCGTCCGTCCCGCCGGTCTCGGCCTGCACGAGCCCGCCGGCCCTCAGCACGCGCAGGTGCCTGCTGAGGGCGGGTGCGCTCATCTGGACGGCCTGGGCCAGCTCGCCGGCCGGGCGCGGGCCCTCGCGCAGCAGGTCGATCACCTTGCGCCGGGTCGGGTCGGCGAGCGCCGCCAGGGTGGCGTCCAGATCGTTAACGTCGTTGTTAATATTTGCCTGCTTCCGTTAGGCTGTTGATGCTTAACGATAGCGACAATTATTGCGGAGGTTCGTACATGAATGTCGAGCTCGGCTACTACACGCTGTCCGTGCCGGACCTGGACCGGGCGGCCGCCTTCTACGGGCCCTTGTTCGGCTGGGAGTTCACCCGCGAGCACGAGACGTACCTGCACGTCACCAACACGGCCGTGCCGATGGGCTTCGTCAGCGGCGGGCCGTCCACGCAGCCGAACCTCTACTACCACGTAAGCGACATCGACGCGGCCGTCGAGCAGGTGCGCAAGCTGGGCGGCAGCACCGGCGAGGTGTTCGCGAGCAAGTCGGGCCGCGGTTGCTCCTGCACCGACGACCAGGGGACCCAGATCAGCCTCTGGGAGCCCGACCCCGGCTTCGCGTAGTGCTGGTGGGCTAGGCGGTCGCCGGCCGCTTGGCGTAGTCGGACATGCCGCCCGCGAAGTCGTAGACGACGCACTGCTCGTCGCCCACCACCCAGGCGTCGTGTCCCGGCGAGCAGACGAACACCTCTCCCGGGCCGATCTCGGCTTCGCCGCCGTCGTTCATCCGGATGCGCAGCCGTCCCTGGACCACGAACCCGTTGTGGTGGACCTCGCAGGAGTCCGTGCCCACGATCGGTTTGACCGACTCCGACCAGCGCCAGCCGGGGTCGAACGTGGCCACCCCGAAGGTGAGCCCGCTGAGGTTGCACACTTCCAGGTGCCCCCGCGGGAAGTCGCGGCGTTCGTCGGGCTTGTCGATGCTCTTGACCTCGATCATGACTCCCCCTTCCGTTAGATCCAGTCTTCCACCGCGACTATGCCGCTACAAGGAGCTGACCTGCGCAAACCCCTGATGACGAGCCCGCCGAGGTTGCGGACGAATGGTGATGCGCGGGCCGGCGGCGGCCATGATGGAGGCATGGCTTCATGGCAGGAGTTCGAGCGGCAGGCGCCGGAACTGGCGGCGGTGGCGCGCAGGCTGATGGACGGTTACCGGCACAAGGTGCTGGCGACGCTGCGCAAGGACGGATCGCCGCGGGTCAGCGGCATCGAGACGAGCTTCAAGGACGGCGAGCTGTGGACGGGGTCGATGTCGGGCGCGGTCAAGGCGGCCGACCTGCGGCGCGATCCGCGGATGGCGCTGCACGTCACCTCCCGCGACCCGGAGGGCTCCGATCCTTCGACGTGGGAGGGCGACATCAAACTGGCCGGCCGGGCGGTGGAGATCGCCCGCGCGGACGTGCCGGCGTCGTTCGAGACGCCGGAGCCGGGTTCGCACCTGTTCAGGATCGAGCTGACGGAGGTCGTGTGGACCAGGGTCGAGGCGGACGAGCTCGTCCTGGACACCTGGCGTGAGGGGGTGGGAGTGCGGCAGATCCGCCGCAAGTGATCTACATTGTAAAGGCGCCGGGTCTAGTGCACGGAGAAGCCGCCGTCGACGAAGAGCATCTGGCCGGTGACGAAAGCGCTGGCCTCGCCGGCGAGGAACACCGCCGCTCCGGCGAAGTCCTGCGGCACGCCGTTGCGGCCGACCATGTGGCGGGCGGCGAGGGCTTCGACGCGGCCGGGGATGGCCTGGGCGGGCTCGGTCAGCGGGGTGAGCACGAATCCGGGGATGATCGTGTTGACGCAGACGCCGCTTGCCGACCACGCCTCGGCCTGGGAGCGGGTCAGGCCGGCGAGGGCGGCCTTGGCGGCGCCGTAGACGCCGCTGTCGCCGAAGGCGCTGATCGTCTGCTGGGAGCCGACGTTGATGATGCGGCCCCAGCCGCGTTCGGCCATCGCCGGCCCGAAGTGCTGGCCGAGGAGGTAGGGGGCGGTGAGGTTGACGGCGATGGTCTGCTCGTAGTCGTCGGCGGTGAGCTCGGCCATCGGCTTGCGGATGTTGTTGGCGGCGTCGTTGACGAGGATGTCGATGTCGCCGGCGGTGTCGCAGACCCGCCGGACGTCGTCGCGCTCGCCGAGGTCGGCGCTGATGCGGGTGGCGCTGACGCCGTGGTCGCGCAGCCGGGCGGCGGCCTGGTCGAGTTCGTGTGCTCTGCGGGCGACCAGCACGACCTCGGCGCCGGCCCGGCCGATCGCCTCGGCCATGGCGTAGCCGATGCCGGAACTGCCGCCGGTGACGAGGGCGCGGCGGCCATGGAGGGAGAACAGCTCCCGCAGGTAGTCGGACACGATCGGAGAAGCTAGCACCCCTGCGTGCCCCCGGGGCTGCGCGGGGTGTGCCGGGTGGTGGTGCGCTGTCCCGCGGGCCGGGCGGGCGCTCGTACAATCGGCACGTCCGAGGGAGAGGCGGGGGGATGGCCACGCGCGAGCGGCCGCGGCGGGTGACGATCGCCGATGTGGCGCGCCACGCCGGGGTGTCCACGACGGCGGTGTCGAAGGTGCTGCGCAGCGCCTATGGGGTCAGCCCGGCCATGCGCGACCGGGTCAAGGCCGCGATCGAGGAGCTCGGTTACCGGCCGCAGGCGGCGGCGCGGGCGATGCGGGGTCGCACGTTCACGATCGGGGTGCTGCTGCCGGATCTGCGTAACCCGTTCTTCCCCGACATTCTGGATGGGTTGTCGGAGCAGCTCGCGGGCACCGACTATCAGGCGATCATGGTGCAGGGCGGGCCGGGGACGCAGGGGGAGACGCGGGCGATCGAGGCTCTGGTGGACCGGCAGGTGGACGGCATCCTCATGATCGCGCCGGGGGTGGGGCGGGCGCGGCTGGAGGCGGTGGCCGCGCAGATGCCGATGGTGGTGCTGGGCCCGCATGAGAAGTCGGCGGTGTACGACGCGGTCTACGACGATGACGAGCTGGGCGCGGAGCTGGTCGTGCGGCATCTGATCGGGCTGGGGCACCGGCGGATCGCGCACATCGGGAACAAGCCCGCCGCCCGGGGGCGTGGCCGGGTGGAGTTGGAGTCGATCAGGGCGGCGACGTACGAGCGGGTGATGCGTGAGCACGGGCTGGACGCTGAGATCGCGATGGCGCTGACCTCCTATACCGAGGAGGGCGGTTATGAGGGGGCGCGTGAGCTGCTCGGCCGTTCCCCGCGCCCGACGGCGATCTTCGCGGGGATGGACCTGGCGGCGTTGGGGGCGCTGCGGGCGTTGCACGAGGCGGGGTTGTCGGTGCCGGCGGATGTGTCGCTGGCCGGTTACGACAACACGCGGCTGGCGGCGGTGTCGACCATCTCGCTGACGAGTGTGGATCAGGACGGGGCGGTCATGGGGCGGACGGCGGGGCGGCTGCTGCTGGAACGCATCGAGGGCCGGACGTCGTCGGTGCGTTTCTCGGTGACGCCGACTCTGGTGCCTCGTCGCTCCACGGCCCCTCCCGCTCCGGAGGCCTAAGGCAGCCGCGCTGTCGCCTCTGGAAGGGGCGCGTGGCCGAGTGGGCGCGTGGCGAGGTTTGCGCGCGGGCGCGGGTGGGGAGTATGCTCCAATGCCCACATTGGGCACGAGCTCCACAATCCTCCGGTTAGGAGTATACCACCGAATGGCTAATCGTCAAGATGGTCGCGCGGAAGCTCTTGACACCGAGCAGCGGCGTGTGTCGTGGCTGTACGGGCTGCTCGACGTCACCAGGCAGCGGGCGCAGGCGGCGCTGCGCGAGGTGTACGGCAGGGGCGGCGGCACCCGCCAGGCGATGGTCGAGCGCGAGGCGCTGGCCTCGGAGCAGGCGCGCAGGCTGGCGCAGCTGAACGCGGTCGAGCGTGGCCTGTGTTTCGGCCGCATCGACGACGGTTCGGGCGGCAGCGTCTACATCGGCAGGATCGGGCTGCGTGACGAGCGGCACGAGTCGGTGCTGATCGACTGGCGGGCGCCGGCGGCGCGGCCGTTCTACGTGGCCACGGCCACCGATCCGCAGGGGCTGGTGCGGCGCAGGCACCTGCATCTGAAGGACCGGGTGGTGGTCGGCATCGACGATGAGGTGTTCGACCTGGAGGGGATGAGCGAGGGGGAGCGGCGCACGCTGGTGGGCGAGGCGGCGCTGCTGGCGGCGCTGCGCCGGGGGCGGACGGGCCGGATGGGCGACGTGGTGGCCACCATCCAGACCGAGCAGGACCGGGTGATCCGCGCCTCGTGGCAGGGCGCGCTGGTGGTGCAGGGCGGCCCGGGCACCGGCAAGACGGTGGCGGCGCTGCACCGGGCGGCGTTCCTGCTCTACACCCACCGCGACACGCTGGAGCGGCGCGGCGTGCTGGTGGTGGGCCCCAACCCGATGTTCCTGCGCTACATCGGGCAGGTGCTGCCGGCGCTGGGGGAGACGCAGGTGGTGATGACGACGGTCGGGGAGATGTTCCCGGGGGTGCGGGCGGTGGCGGCCGACGGCCCGGCCGCGGCGGTGGTCAAGGGCGACGTGCGGATGGCCGGGGTGGTGGCGCGGGCGCTGGAGCTGCGCCAGCGGGTGCCGGAGGGTGATCTGGTGGTGGAGCTGGACGGGCTGGCGCTGCGGGTGCCGCACGCGGTGTGCGTGCGGCTGCGCCATCGGGCGCGGGCGGTGCGGCTGCCGCACAACATGGCGCGCAAGCTGTACGTAACGGAGATGCTCAAGGAGCTGGCCAGGGCCGAGGCGCGGGCGTTGGAGGAGTCGCTGCACCTGGAGGAGCTGGCCAACGGCGATCCGGAGATGGAGGAGCTGGCCGAGCCCCTCGATCTGGAGGGCGATCTGGACGAGGTGGATCTGGACCTGGCCTCGCGGCGGCTGTGGCAGGAGCCGCAGGTGCGGCGCGCGGTCGACGACCTGTGGCCGGAGCTGACGCCGCAGCGGCTGATCGGCGAGCTGCTGTGCTCGCCGGAGACGCTGTGGTCGGTGGCGCCGCCGGGCCTGGACTGGCGGACGCTGGTGCGGCCGGTCGGCGCGCCGTGGACGGCCGGGGACGTGCCGTTGCTGGACGAGGTGGCCGAGCTGCTGGGCGAGGACGACTCGGCGCGGCGGGTGGCGGCCAGGCGGGAGGAGGAGGAGCAGGCCGAGCGGCTGCTGTACGCCGATGAGGTGCTGCACACCACGGGCGTGCTGGAGGAGGGCATCTTCGAGCGGGCCGACGTGCTGGCCGAGCGGCATGCCGACGACGGGGCGGAGCTGACCACGGCCGATCGGGCGGCGGCCGACCGCTCGTGGGCCTATGGGCACGTGATCGTGGACGAGGCGCAGGAGTTGTCGGCGATGGCCTGGCGGATGGTGATGCGGCGGGTGCCGGCCAGGTCGCTGACGGTGGTGGGCGACCTCGCGCAGACGGGGTCGGCTGCGGGGGCGCGCTCGTGGGCGGAGGTGCTGGACCCCTACCTGGAGGGCCGGTGGCGGGTGGAGCACCTGAAGGTCAACTACCGCACGCCGTCGGAGATCATGGAGGTTGCGGCGCAGGTGCTGCGGGCCTTCGATCCGGGGCAGGAGCCGCCGGAGTCGGTGCGGTCCGGCGGGGCGCGGCCGCGGGCGGTGCGGGTGCCGGTCTCGGGCCTGCCGGCCCTGGTGAAGGAGGAGCTGGCCGCGATCGGCGAGGGCCGGGTGGGCGTGGTGACCTCCGACGCGGTCCATGAGGAGGCGGCGCGGCTGTGGCCGGGCGGGGGCCTGGACGCGCTGGTGGCGGTGCTGACGGTGGAGCAGGCCAAGGGGCTGGAGTTCGACGCGGTGGTGGTGGTGGACCCGGCGGGGATCCTGGCGCAGTCGCCGATGGGCGGGCGGGACCTGTACGTGGCGGTGACGCGGGCGACGCGGCGGCTGACGGTGGCCTATGAGGGCGAGCTGCCGGGCGTCCTGTCCCGCCTGGCTCAGAAATCTACAATGTAAAGGCGGCGGGCTGAGTCGTTGACCACGCTCTCCCAAAACCGTCGCAGCGACGGAGAGGGGTCACTGGTCCGGCTCGCTGTCGAGTTTGTCGGCGACGGCCCGGATGGCGCGGGTGGCCTGGTCGAGGTTGCGCAGGGTCTCGGTGTCGAGGTGCTCTATGATGCGGCGCAGCTGGCCGGCGCCGGTGTCGTTGATGTCGGCGATGAGGCTGGCGCCGGCGGTGGTGAGCTCGACGCGGCGGACGCGGCGGTCGTGGGGGTCTTCGCGGCGGCTGACGAGGCCTTGGGCGATGAGCCGGTCGACGATGCCGGTGACGGTGCCGAGGCCGACGCCGAGGCCGGCGGCGAGTTCCTGGCCGGAGGCGGAGCCTTCGGCGGACAGCAGCATGATGACCCTGAACTGGCGCATGGTGAGGTTGGAGTCGAAGAGCGACGATCGCTGCTGGGCGAACAGTCGTCCCAGGTCACGTTGTGTTTCGGTGATCCGCCGGATCAGGTCTTCGCGTTCGTCGTTCACTGCCGCCCTCTCGTTCCTGAGAAGGTTATCAGGAATGCTCGGTTGATCTAAATATTCGTACGAGGCGAAGTGTTAGTCTGGGGCGAAACTCTGGAGGGGGAGCCCCTATGACCGCTTTCGCCAGGTTGAGCCTGGTCAATCGGACTCTTGTCGTCTTGGTGGCGTTGGTGGTGAGCGCGTTCGGCGTGTTCACGATTCCGCAGTTGAAGCAGCAGTTGCTTCCGTCGTTGTCGTTCCCGGGCGCTTTCGTGGTGGCGCCGTATCCCGGCGCGTCGCCCGAGATCGTGGAGGAGCAGGTCACCAAGCCGATCGAGGACTCCTTCCAGGGGCTGGAGGGGATGGAGCAGATGACCTCCACCTCCCGGGAGGGCATGGCGTCGATCCAGGTCGCCTTCGCCTACGGCACCGACGTGGAGTCGTCGCTGAACAAGATGCAGCAGGCCGTCAGCAGGGTGACGCTGCCCGACGGGGTGGAGCCGCAGGTGACGGCGGGCAACACCGACGACCTGCCGGTGCTGGTGCTGGCGGTGGGCGACGGCGGCGACTCGCGGGCGATGGCCGACAAGCTGCGCCGGATCATGGTGCCGGAGTTGCAGGGCGTGGCGGGCGTGCGGGAGGCGGCGGTCACCGGTACCCGTGACGAGGTGGTGACGATCGAGCCGGACGCCGACAAGATGAAGGACAAGGGTGTGTCGGCGGCGCAGATCCCCGACGTGCTGAAGGCGAATGGCACTCCGATCCCGGCGGGCACGCTGACCGACGCGGGCAAGACGCTGACGGTGCAGGTGGGTGTGCGGGTCGACTCGGTGGAGAAGCTGAAGGGCCTCTACCTGACGCCCGCCCAGTCTCAGCAGACGCCGGCCCAGGGCCAGCCTCAGCAGGGCCAGCCCCAGCAGGGGCAACCTCAGCAGGGCCAGCCCCAGCAGGGGCAACCTCAGCAGGGCCAGCCCCAGCAGGGGCAACCTCAGCAGGGCCAGGCGCAGGGTCAGGGCGGATTGCCGCAGCAGGTGGCGAAGCCCAAGCCGCTCAAGCCGGTCAAACTGGGCGACGTCGCGGAGATCAAGCGGGGGCTGGCCGACGCGACGACGATCACCCGTACGGACGGCACGTCGAGCCTGGGCGTGTCGGTGACGATGATGCCGGACGGCAACGCGGTGACGATCTCGCACGAGATCCGGGAGAAGCTGCCGGAGCTGACCCGGGCGCTGGGCGACAGCTCCGACACGCAGGTGTCGGTGGTGTTCGACCAGGCGCCGTATGTGGAGCAGTCGATCGAGAGCCTGACCACCGAGGGCCTGCTGGGTCTGGCGTTCGCGGTGCTGGTCATCTTGGTGTTCCTGCTGTCGGTGCGCTCGACGCTGGTGACGGCGGTGTCGATTCCGCTGTCGGTGGTGATCGCGCTGATCGTGTTGTGGGCGGGCGACTATTCGCTGAACATGCTGACGCTGGGCGCGCTGACGATCGCGGTGGGCCGGGTCGTGGACGACTCGATCGTGGTCCTGGAGAACATCAAGCGGCATCTCGGCTACGGCGAGGCACGACTACAGGCGATCTTGACGGCGGTGCGTGAGGTGTCGGGCGCGGTGACGGCTTCGACGCTGACGACGGTGGCGGTGTTCGCGCCGATCGCGATTGTGGGCGGCATGGTGGGCGAGCTGTTCGGCCCGTTCTCGATCACGGTGGCGGTGGCGTTGCTGGCCTCGCTGGTGGTGTCGCTGACGGTGGTGCCGGTGCTGGCGTACTGGTTCCTCAAGACGCCGGAGCTGACGCCCGAGCAGGCGCGCAAGCAGCGGGAGGAGGCCGAGGCCAAGGAGCTGCGCTCGCCGTTGCAGCGGGCCTATCTGCCGGTGTTGCGGTTCGCCACCCGGTTCAAGCTGGTGACGGTGCTCATCGGGGTGGCGGTGTTCGTCGGCACGATGGGGCTGGCCGGCGGCCTGCGGACGAACTTCCTGGACTCCTCGGGGCAGAACACGATCTCGTTGTCGCAGCGGATGCCGGTCGGCACGGACCTGGCCACCACCGACAAGGCCGCCCAGCAGGTCGAGGACGTGCTGGCGGACGTGGAGGCGGTAGAGACCTACCAGGTGAACGTCGGCGGGAGCGGCGGCGGCTTCGGCGGCGGCGGTTTCGGCGGGGGCGGCAGCAGCGCGGACTCGGCCTCGTACTCGGTCACCCTCAAGGACGGCGCCGACACGCCGAAGGTCGAGCAGGAGCTGCGCGACAAGATCGCGGGCCTGTCCGGCGTCGGTGAGGTGACCGTGGGCGGGGGCGGCGGCGGGTTCAACTCCGACACGGTCAGCGTGATCGTGCGCGCGCCCGACATCGAGACGTTGCGTACGGCGAGTGACGAGGTCACGCGGGCGATGGGCGAGGTGTCCGGGCTGCGGGACGTGTCGTCGAACCTGGAGGCCGGCGCGCCGCGGGTCGAGGTCGTGGTCGACCGTGAGGAGGCCGCCGAGCGCGGCCTGTCGGAGGCGCAGATCGGGCAGGCGGTGGCGCAGGCGTTCCGCGGCGCGCCGCTGGGTCAGATCACGCTGGACGGCCGTGCCAGCGATCTGGTGCTGCGGGGCGCGGACGCGCCGGAGGACGTCGAGGCGGTCGAGGATCTGGAGCTGGCCACGGCGGCCGGGACGGTGAAGCTGTCGACGGTGGCCGACGTCAAGGAGGTGGCCGGTCCGACACAGGTGACCAGGATCGACGGTGAGCGTTCGGCCACGGTCTCGGCCAAGGTCGCCGACGCCGGGAACCTGGGCGCGGTGACGCAGACGCTGACGACGACGCTGGACGGGCTGCAGCTGGGCTCGGGCGCCTCCTATGAGATGGGCGGCGCGTCGGCCGATCAGGCGGACGCGTTCGCCGATCTGGGGCTGGCGATGCTGGCGGCGATCGCGATCGTGTTCATGATCATGGTGGCGACGTTCCGCAGCTTCATCCAGCCGGTGATCCTGCTGGTGTCGATCCCGTTCGCGGCGACGGGCGCGGTCGGGCTGCTGGTGGCCACCGACACGGCGCTGGGCGTGCCGGCGCTGATCGGCATGCTGATGCTGATCGGGATCGTGGTGACGAACGCGATCGTGCTGATCGACCTGATCAACCAGTATCGCGAGCAGGGCATGGGCGTGGTCGAGGCGGTGATCGAGGGCGGCCGGCGGCGGTTGCGGCCGATCCTGATGACGGCGGTGGCCACGATCTGCGCGCTGACGCCGATGGCGCTGGGCGTGACCGGGTCGGGCGGGTTCATCTCGCAGCCGCTGGCGATCGTGGTGATCGGCGGGCTGATCTCCTCGACGCTGCTGACCCTGGTCCTGGTGCCGACGCTGTACACGGTGGTGGAGCGGACGAAGGAGCGGATGCGGCGCACGCCGGCCGCGCCTGCGACCGAGGAGCCGGAGGAGAAGGTTCTCACGCCGGCCACGTGAGTCGTCTCGCGCGCCCGCACGGCCTGGTGCCGTGCGGGCGCGCTTTTTTTTGTGGGGGTGTCCGCTCGATCAGATTCCCCTTGACAGGTTGATCATGTGCCGTTCATACTCCGTCGAAACGCTTCACAGAGTTTTTCCGACCTCCCCCTTCACGACCCGGGCCTTGAGCGTCATCTCGGTTGTCAGGCCCGTTTTGTTTTCATGCATGCCACCCCCAGGGCGCAAGGAGTGACGTCTCGACATGCATTCGGGAGCGTTAAAGCGAAACGCACGACGAGGGTTATTCGCGGTCCTCGCCGTCATGCTGGTGGGGGTGACGGGTGCCAATCCGGCATTCGCCCACTGGAACGGCACCGGCCAGGACATCGCCAGCATCGCCATCTACCCCTACAGCTATAACAGCACCTGGCAGACGCCGATGAACGCGGCGCTGTCGAATTGGAACGCGACCGCCAGCCCGGCCAATTTCTACAAGAGCACGTTATCGGGTTCGACGATCACGGCGAGCTCGTACAGCGACACCTGGTATGGGTACTACCAGCGGTGCGGGGGCTCCTGCATGTACATCCGGCTGAACTCCCGGACGATCAACAGGGACGCGTCGAACTTCGCGAATTTCGTCACGAGCACGCTCGTTCACGAGTTCGGGCACGCGTTGAATCTCGCGCACAACTCGCTCACGTCGATCATGAACACGAGCCGGAACCGTAATACGATGACGAGACCCCAGTCGCATGATGTCGCCGACGTCAACTCCTACTACTAAAGGAGGCCGTGCCGTGTTGAGGCGTCTTGGCGCGCTCGTCTGCGCTGCGGTGGTCGTGACCGCGTGCTCGGCTCAGGCCGAGCCCGTTCTCTATCGCGCCGACTATCCCCACTACGAGAGCGCGGACGCGCTCTTCGACAAGGCGACCCTGGTCGTCGAGGCCCGCATCGTCGGGGCGCCGCGTTATCTCCGACAGGTGGCGGCGCCTGATCCGGCCGTGACGGATCCGAAGCTGAATCCCCAGGCGGGTGCCCCGCCCGCGGCGGCGGCTCAGCCCGAGGGCCCGCCGACGATCATCACCGTCTCCACCGCCCAAGTGCTGAAGGTCTTCAAAGGCCAGGCTCAGGTGGGGCAGTCCATCGAGGTCAAGGAGCTGGGGGGCGTCTTCGAGGGCGTGACCTACGCCGAGGAGCACACCACGCCGTTGAAGCAGGACAGCGGCTACATCCTGTTCCTGGAAACCTTCCCCGACTCTCCGGCCGCGCTGCTCAACCCCGTCCAGGCGAAGTATCCGCTGGACGCTTCCAGCAACCCCGCGCCGCTGCCGGAGAACACCATCAAGCTGACGCGTGCCGAACTGGAGACGATGTCCTGAGGAGCTGCCGCTCCCCAGGGGGCAGGCGTGCGCGCCGCTGACCGTGCTCTGAACGGTCTCTTACCTGGCCGTTCGTAGCGTGGGGCGCATGGATGAGTCCCAGGATCCGGCCGTGACGGGGCGGCGCGCGGTGGCCCGGCTGCGGGTGTGGGCCGCCGCGCGCCGCCCCTACGGGGCGCTGGCGCTGGTAGCCGTCTGCTCCACGGTGGTTCAGCTGGTGTTCACGGCGCGGATCGGGCTGGGCTGGGACGAGAGCGTTTACCTCAGCCAGGTGGCCCGCGGCGTGCCCGCCGCCGAGTTCACCGCGCCACGCGCCCGCGGGGTTCAGCTCCTGGCCGCGCCCGTCGCGCTCCTCACGCCGTCGGTGACGGCCATCCGCGGGTATCTGAGTGTGCTGTCCGGGATCGCGCTGTTCCTGGCCTACGCGCCCTGGGTCCGGCTGCGGCCGGGGCCGCTCGCGCCGCTGGCCGCCGCGCTGTTCGCCGGGCTGTGGCTGTCGGTGCTGTACGGCAACGAGGCCATGCCGAACATGTGGCTCGCCTACTGCGCTGTCGCCGGGGTGGGCCTGGCCTGCCTGGCCGAGGGGCGCCCTCGGTCCCGGCTGGTCGCGGCCGGGGTGGTGGTGGCGTTCGCCCTGGCGTCACTGCTGCGCCCTTCGGATGCGACCTGGCTGGCGGCGCCGCTGCTCGGGTACGGGATCGTGCGGCGGCGGGTGCGGCTGCTCGCGGCGGTGGCGGCGGGGCTGGCGATCGGTTGGGCGCAGTGGATGGGCGAGGCGCTGGTGCGGTTCGGCGGGCCGCTGGCGCGGCTGCGCGCGGCGGGGGCGGAGAACGCGACGGGGCTGCACTTCAGCCTGCCCGATCATCTGCGGGCCTTGAACGGGCCGCTGCTGTGCCGCTTCGGCGTCGAGTGCGGGGGTTACCCACTGGCGCAGATCGCCTGGTTCGCGGCCGTGCCGGTCGTGGCGGGGCTGGGCGTGTGGGCGGCGCGGCGACGCTCACTGCTGGCGGCCGCGGCCTGCGGCCTGTCGCTCGCTTTCGTCTACCTCTTCACCGTCGGCTATGCCGCTCCGCGTTTCCTGCTGCCCGCGTACGCCCTGCTGGCCCTCCCGGTCGCCGCGGGGGTCGTGTGGTTGTGCCGGCGACGCGGCACCGCGGTGCTCGCCGTCGCCGCCGTGGTGTGCTACTTCGTCCTGCAGGCGAGGTCCGTCGTCGTCCACGGTGGCGCCGTCCACGCCGCCCGTGCCGTGAATCCGGCGGTCGCGGCCCGGCTGCAGCAGCTGGGCCTGCGCCCGCCGTGTTTCCTGTACGGTCACGACGCCGTGCAGATCGCCTTCCTGACGCGGTGCGCCGCGCATGGGGTTTTCCGTCATTACGGCGGCCGGTCGTCGGTGCCGTCGTCGATCAGGGCCGCGCTGCGGCGGGGCGACTGGGTGGGCGTCATCACGACCTCCCGCCGGCCGCCGGCCCCGTTCCTGGCGTTCTGGACGGCGGTGGAGCTGCGGCTGGACGGGGGCCGGCGGCGGTACGTGTTCGTGCCGCCGGGACGCTGAGCCTGCGCGCGAGGCGTCGCGGGCGGGTGCATAGACTTGTCCGACGTGACGTCGAAGCCGCGTATCCCGAATGTCCTGGCCACCCGCTATGCCTCGCCGGAGCTGACCCGTCTGTGGTCGCCCGAATACAAGATCGTCGCGGAGCGGCGGTTGTGGCTGGCGGTGTTGCGGGCGCAGGACGAGCTGGGGATCGCGGTCCCGGAGGGCGCGATCGCCGACTACGACAAGGTGGTCGAGCAGATCGATCTGGACTCGATCGCGGCGCGGGAGCGCGTCACCCGGCACGACGTCAAGGCCCGCATCGAGGAGTTCAACGCGCTGGCCGGGCACGAGCAGGTGCACAAGGGCATGACCTCGCGGGACCTGACCGAGAACGTCGAGCAGCTGCAGATCCGCGACAGCCTGCTGCTGGTGCGCGACCGGACGGTGGCGCTGCTGGCGCGGCTGGCGACGCTGGCCGAGGAGCACGAGGCGAGCGTGATGGCGGGCCGCTCGCACAACGTGGCGGCGCAGGCCACCACGCTGGGCAAGCGGTTCGCCACGGCCGCCGATGAGCTGCTGGTGGCCTACCGGCGGCTGGAGGAGCTGATCGGCCGCTACCCGCTGCGCGGCATCAAGGGCCCGGTCGGCACCGCCCAGGACATGCTGGACCTGCTGGGCGGTGACCGCGGCAAGCTGGCCGAGCTGGAGGGCCGGGTGGCCGCGCATCTGGGGTTCGCCTCCCGTTTCACCAGCGTCGGGCAGGTCTATCCGCGGTCGCTGGACTTCGAGGTCGTCACGGCGCTGGTGCAGCTGGCGGCGGCGCCGTCGTCGCTGGCCAAGACGATCCGGCTGATGGCCGGGCACGAGCTCGTCACCGAGGGGTTCGCCGAGGGACAGGTCGGCTCGTCGGCGATGCCGCACAAGATGAACACGCGCTCGTGCGAGCGGGTCAACGGCCTGGCCGTGGTGCTGCGCGGCTATGCCTCCATGACGGGGGAGCTGGCGGGCGACCAGTGGAACGAGGGCGACGTGTCGTGCTCGGTGGTGCGGCGGGTGGCGCTGCCGGATGCGTTCTTCGCCTTCGACGGGCTGGTGGAGACGATGCTGACGGTGCTGGAGGAGTTCGGCGCCTTCCCGGCGGTGATCGCCGCCGAGCTGGGCCGCTACCTGCCGTTCCTGGCCACGACGAAGATGCTGATGGCGGCGGTGCGGGCGGGGATGGGCCGCGAGCAGGCGCACGAGCTGATCAAGGAACACGCGGTGGCGGCGGCGCTGGCGATGCGCTCGCGCGGCGCCGGCAACGCGCTGCTGGACCTGCTGGCCGGCGATGAGCGTTTCCCGCTCGATCGTGAGCAGCTGGAGGCGTTGCTGGCCGACCGGGTGTCGTTCACGGGGGCGGCGGCCGATCAGGTGGAGGCGGTCTCGCAGCAGGTGGGCCAGGTCGTGGCGGCGCATCCTGAGGCGGCGGTGTACCGGCCGGGCGCGATCTTGTGACGCGCGCTTGCGCGGCGTGAGGGCCGGGCGTGTGCCCGCCTGACCCGGCCTCCTGACCTGCCGGGCCGCCGCGGGGAAAACGGGGTGTGGTTCGGGCGGCGCTCGTGCACAGTTGACGGGGTGATGTCCAACTTTGTGCCTGGTATTGAGTTGTCGCGGGACTTCTACCACGAGGTCGTGGCCCCGTTGGTGCCCCGGGTGCCGCACAGTGCGGCATTGATCGGCCCGGGGTCGGAGGTGCTGGCGTTCGACACCGCGCGGTCGGCCGATCACGACTGGGGGCCGCGGGTGCTGCTGTTCACGGCGGCGGCGGACGTGGCCGAGGTGGAGGCCAAGGTCGTGGCGGGCCTGCCGGAGCGTTTCCGCGGGTTGCCGACGGTGTTCGGCTACCACGGCGAGGTGCGGCCAGGCGTGACGGTGACGGAGCCGGGCGCGTGGCTGACGGACATGCTCGGGTTCGACCCGCGGGCCGGGGTGTCGCTGCTGGACTGGTTGTCGGTGCCGTGGCAGCGCCTGGCCGAGGTGACGTGCGGGGAGGTCTTCCACGACGGGCTGGGCGCGCTGGAGGCGGCCAGGGCGGCGTTGCGCTGGTATCCGCAGGACGTGTGGCGGTATGTCCTGGCTTGTCAGTGGCGGCGGATCGCGGAGGAGGAGCCGTTTCCCGGCCGGTGCGGCGAGGTCGGCGATGAGCTGGGCTCGGCCGTGGAGGGGGCGCGGCTGGCGCGGGAGGTGATGCGGCTGGCGCTGCTGCTGCGCCGCCGTTACCCGCCGTATCCCAAATGGCTCGGCAGTGCGCTGGCGCGGCTGCCGGGCTCGGCGGAGCTGGGGGAGTGCCTGGGGGCCGCCGTGGCGGCGCGATCGTGGCGCCGGCGCGAGGAGGGGCTGACGGGGGCGTACGAGCGGGTGGCGGCGTTGCAGAACCGGGTGGCGCTGGCCGAGCGGCTGGATGAGGGGGTGCGGGGGTTTTTCGACCGGCCGTTCCGGGTGATCGGGGGAGACCGGTTCGCCGAGGCGCTGATGGCGTCGGTGTCGGATGCGACCATCAAGGGATTGCCGGCGGTGGGGTGCGTGGATCAGCTGTCGGATTCGACGGATCTGCTGATGGCCCCCGGGCGTGCCAGAGCGGCGACGGCGGCCGCGCTGGGCCTCACCGCTTAGTGATCTACATTGTAAAGGGCGCGGGGTTCGGCAAAATCGCCAGGCACCCATCGACAACCAACCGACGAGGGCAGCGGCCAGTTCCTCGACGCGGACGCGCCAGGCGGGCAGGGTGGCCGGGTCGCCGGTGCAGGTGAGGATCAGGCGCGCGCCGTGGCCGGTGCCCTGGGTCAGTTCCCAGCGGACGGTGCCGCTCGGGGTGTCGTATTCGAGGATCTTGCCGGTTTCGGTGCGGGTGACGGGGCCTGCCGGGACGCCGGTGGCGGTGAAGGGCGCGGGGGGCGTGTCGCCGAGGGTGGCCTGGTCGCCGTCGAGGTGGTGCCAGACGTCGTCGGCGGGGCGGGTGAGCTGGCGTTCCAGGCGCAGGGTGTCGCCGTCGACGGTGGCGGGGTCGAGGCCGAGGATGTGGATGTAGTCCTCGTGCAGGCGGGCCATGGCGGTGGGGTCGTGCGGGAAGGGGCGGCCGTCGAGGTGGGCGCGCAGGGCGGCGATGCAGGTGTGCCAGCCGGTGGTGAAGCTGGCGGCGCCGTGGCGGTCGGTGAAGGTGTGGGTGAAGGTGAGCAGGGTTCCGGGGCCGTCGGGCTCGAGCTCCCAGCGGAGGTGGTCGTCGCCCCAGGTGTGGGCGAAGACGTGGGGTGGGTCGTGGTGGGTGATGCGGTCGCCGTCGATGGTGACCTCGGCGGGGAACCAGGCGGCGAGGTGTTCGGGCTGGGTGATGGCGCGCCAGACCTTGCCGGGTGGGTGGGGGAGGCGGCGTTGCATGCGGACGGTGGTGCGGCCGTCGGGGTGCAGGGTGAGGGTTTCGTTCACTGGTCGTCCTCCATGGTGTCGAGGTGGGCTTCGAGGCGGTCGAGGGTGTGGGTCCAGAGCCGGCGGTAGGGGGTGAGCCAGGCGTCGATTTCGGCGAGGGGGGCGGGGCGGAGTTCGTACCAGCGGCGTTGGGCGTCTTTGCGGACGGTGACGAGGCCGGCTTCGCGCAGGGCGCGCAGGTGTTTGGAGGTGCCGGGCTGGGTGAGGCCGAGGTGGGCGGTGAGTTCGCCGACGAGGCGGGGCCGTTCGAGGAGCAGGTCGAGGATGTGGCGTCGGGCGGGTTCTGCGAGCACGTCGAAGCGCATATCCCGAATATACTCACCCGGTTATATGCCTGCAAGGGTATGTATCAGGGGTGGCGGCGGGCGTTGGCGTGGATGGCCTGGCGCAGGTAGCCGGCCAGGCCGGGGGCGAGGGCGTCGTAGGCGGCGGTGAAGCGGGGGTCGTCGACGTACAGGTCGCCCAGGTGGCGGTGCATGTCGTGGCTGCAGTCGTAGAACCAGCGGGTGATGTGGCCGCGGTGGCGTTCGGCCAGGTCCATGGCGTGCTCGCCGTCGGCGGGCAGTCCGGCCTTGACGGCGGCGACGAGGTCGCCGCCGATGGCGGCGGCCTCGGCCTTGAGCTCGAGCCAGTCGGCCTTGGTGTAGGCGGCGACGCGGCGGCGGCTTTCGGCGTACTGGGCGGTGCCGCCCCAGCGGCGTTCGACTTCGGCGTCGTGGTCTTCGGGGCGGAAGCCGCCGAAGATCTCGAAGCGTTCTTCGGGCGTGAGGGGGAGGTCGAGGGTGCGGGCCTGCATGGCGCGTTCGACGGCGGCGATGACGTGCTGCAGGTGCTGGGCGCGGCGGGTGAGCAGCTCGTGCTGGCGGCGCAGGTGGGTGAGCTCGTCGGTGGGGGGTTCGTCGAGGATGACGGCGATCTCCTCCAGGGGGAAGCCGAGTTCGCGGTAGAGGAGGATGTGCTGCAGGCGGACGAGGTCGGCGTCGGTGTAGCGGCGGTAGCCGGCGCGGGTGCGCTCGCCGGGGGTGAGCAGGCCGATCTCGTCGTAGTGGTGCAGGGTGCGGACGGTGATGCCGGCCAGCCGGGCGACCTGCCCTACGGAGAAGCTCATGTCTCCACTGTGCGCTCTGCCGTTGCGTGAGGGTCAAGCCGGCTGGACTCTCCCTTGGGGGGAGGCCCCATGCTGGGGGTGTGGAAGAGGATCTGCTGCCGATCGGGCAGTTCGCCCGGCTGGGCCGGTTGAGCGTCAAGCAGTTGCGGCACTACGACGAGCTGGGGTTGTTGCGGCCGGCGTATGTGGACGCGGGGACGGGTTACCGGTATTACCGGGCGGCGCAGGCGCGGGAGGCGCTGGCGATCGGGTTGCTGCGGTCGATGGACGTGCCGTTGGCGGTGGTGGCGCAGGTGCTGGCGGGCGGGCCGCAGGCGCTGGCGCCGGTGCGTGCGGAGCTGGAGGCGGAGCTGGCGCGGCGGCGGCGGATGCTGGCGGCTTTGGAGCGGGTGATGGCCGAGGGGTTGCCGTCGGCGCGGGTGCGGCTGGTGGCCGAGCCGCCGCGGCGGGTGGCGGTGGTGCGGGAGGTGGCGCGGGGCCCGGAGGACATCGGGCGGGCCACGTCGGCGGCGGTGCGCCGGGTGTTGCGGTGCCTGCCGGCGGGCGGGGCGGAGGTGCGGCTGATCGGGTTGTTCCCGGTGGAGCTGGGCGAGGTGGTGGAGGTGTCGGTCGCGCTGGTGCTGGGCGATGAGGTGGGCGGATCGGTGGGTGAGGAGCTGGGCGGGGGAGCGGAGGTGCAGGTTCTGCCCGGTGGTGTGTTCGCGTGTGCGACGCATGTCGGGCCTTATGAGCAGATTTCGTTGACGGCGCATGCCGTGCTGGCGTGGTGTGCCGAGCGGCGGCATGCGGTGGCTGGCCCGATCCGTGAGCTGTACGTGTCGGATCCGGCGCTCACCTCGCCGGAGGAGCTGACGACGGACGTGATGGTCGCGATGGAGGAGGAGCAATGATCCCTGAGCTGGTGACGCATGGTGCGGTGACGCGATTGTGCGTGTCGGGGGTGGGGGAGCCGGGCGGGGCCGAGCATGGGGCCGCGATCCGGGCGCTGTATGCGGTGGCCGGGCCGATGGGCGGGCCGGGTGGGCCGCTGGAGGGCCTGTGGTGGGTGGAGGACGAGCGGCCGGGGCTGGAGGTGGAGCGGGAGTCGTGGCGCTGGCACCTGCTGCTGCCGCCGGCGGGGCCGGTGGAGGCGGGGGCGCTGGAGCGGGCGCGGGAGGCGGCGCGGGGCTCGGGGGCGGCGGTGGATCGGGTGCAGGTGGTGACGTTCACAGAGGGGTTGTGTGTGGAGGTGGTTCACGAAGGGCCGTTCAGTGAGGAGCATGTGTCGCTGGCGGTGATGGAGGAGTTCATGGCCGGGAAGGGCCTGGTGCCTCACGGGATGCATCACGAGGTGTATCTGACGGCGTTCGACGCTCCGCTTCCGCGGACGGTGTTGCGCCAGCCGGTGCGCGCAGCCGGCTGACGGCTGGGGTGGAGGGTCGTCTCCGGGTGGGGGCGGCCCTCCACTTACGTACGTGACATAGGTACCTAAATGGGGATTTATCACCTCTTTCTAGGGGTGGGTGTGGAGGCACGCTGATGGTGTGACCCGCGAGAAGGCGGGGAGCGAGGGAACCGGAAAGTTCGAGGATTCGCGTCATGTGCCAGCATCTGCCTCCATGCCCGCCCGCCGACTCCGCCGGCCGCGAGGCCGCGCGTCTGGTCGCCTACCACCCCGAGCAGGGATGGGGCCTGCTGTGCAACGGGGTGGTGTTCTTCGACGACACCGGCGAGCTGCTGCCCGATGGGCGCAGCGTCGTGCCCGTACCGGTGCTGACCGCGGCATGAGGCCGCCCACCCCGTCCGGGGCGCCGCCGGCGCCCTGGACGTTCTCCTCCACGGCGCTCCCGGCGCCCGCGGCTCTGGACGCGTGAGGTCCCCCTGCTCACGCGCACAGGGCGACCCGGTGCGCCGCGCACCGGCCGCACGAGCGCGGCACGGATCCTCCCTCGCGATCCGTGCCGCGCGCCCTGCGGAGGCTGGTCAAGGCGGGGTCGCGGCATGCCCATGGGAGGCAAAAACTTCCTGTGGGTTTTTAGCGTGAACGGCCCCGGAAAACGGCCGGGACATAACCTGGGGGCGACGACGGGGTCACGGCGCCATGGTGACCCGCCAGGCCGCGTCGTGAAAGGCGCCATGACAACGGTGACGAACAGCGCCTCCCGGGGGCAGCACAGCGGCAGCCTCCCGGCCGAGGTGACGAGTTTCGTGGGACGTCGGCAGGAGGTGGCCGAGGTCCGGCAGCTGCTGTCCGTCTCGCGGGCGGTCACGCTGACCGGCGTCGGCGGAGTCGGCAAGACACGCCTGGCGCTGCGCGTCGCCCACGAGGTGCGGCGCGCCTTCCGCGACGGTGTGTGGCTGGTGGAACTGGCCACGCTGGAGAAGCCGGACATGCTGACCCGGGCCGTGGCCGAGGCACTGGAGATCCTCGACCACAGCACCACGCCGCCGATGCGGGTCCTGATCGACCACCTGCGCGACAAGCAGGCCCTGATGATCCTGGACAACTGCGAGCACGTCGTGGGCGAGTGCGCCGTGCTGGCCGACACCCTGCTGCGCGCCGCACCCGAGCTGCGCATCCTGGCCACCAGCCGGCACGTCCTGGGCATCGCCAGCGAGCACGCGGTGCCGGTGGCGCCGCTGCCGTTGCCCAACGGCAACGGCAGCACGCCGCTGGAGACGCTGACGCAGACGGACGCGGTGCAGCTGTTCACCGAGCGGGCCCGTGCCGTGGTGCCCTCGTTCGCCGTCACCGACGACAACCGCGACATCGTCTCCGGCATCATCCGCCGCCTGGACGGCCTGCCCCTGGGGATCGAGCTGGCCGCCGTGCGGCTGCGCGCCCTGTCGGCCAAGCAGCTGCTGGAGCGGCTGGACGACCGGTTCCGGCTGCTGACCGGCGGGTCGCGGGCGGTGCTGCCGCGCCACCAGACGCTGCGCGCCCTGATCGACTGGAGTCACGCCCTATGTTCGGAGGAGGAACGGCTGCTATGGCATCGAGCCTCGGTGTTCGCCGGGAGCCTGGACCTGGAGGGGGCCGAGACGGTCTGCTGCGGGAGCGGCATCGACCGCGAGGACGTCCTCGACCTGGTGATCGGCCTGGTGGACAAGTCCGTGCTGATTCGAGAAGACCATCCGGGCGGCGTCCGCTACCGGATGCTGGAGACACTGCGCCAGTACGGCCGCGAGCGGTTGCGCGAGCGCGGCGAGGAGACGCGGCTGCGGCGGCGGCATCGCGCTTATTATCGCGACCTGGCCGTCCGTGCCCGTGCGCAGGTGTTCGGGCCGGATCAGGTGGCCTGGTTCACCCGGCTGCAGCTGGAGCACGCCAACCTGCGCAGCGCCCTGGACGGCTGGCTGACGACGCCGGCCGATGCCACGACCGGGCTGAGCATGGCCGCCGATCTGCTGTATCACTGGATCACCAGTTATTACCTAGGTGAGGGACGGGCCTGGCTGGAACGGGGACTGGCCACCGTTTCCTCACCTGACGACGTACGCGGCCGCGCGTTGTGGGCCGGCGGCTGGCTGGCCGTCATCCAGGCCGACCTGCCGGCCGCGCAGGCCATGCTGGAGGAGTGCCGGCGCATCGGCCTGCGCCTGGATGACGAGGCGCTGCTGGGGTACGCCGAGCTGTTCTCCGGCATGGTCGCCATGTGCCAGGAGCGCCCCCAGGACGCGATCGGCTGCTACGAGCGGGCCCTGCACCGCCATCGCGCCACCGGCGACCCGGTCGGGCTGGCCCTGTCGCTCATCCGGTTGTCGCTGGCCCGCTCGTTCCTGGGCCAGTCGCAGGCAGCCATCGCCACGGCCGAGCAGGCCCTGGCGGTATGCGAGGCCCACGGGGAGGGCTGGCACAAGGCGTACACGATGATGGCGCTGGGGGTGGAGGTGTGGCGTCAGGGAGACCTGCCGCGCGCCACCGAACTGGAGCGCCAGAGCCTGGCGTTCAACCGGTCGCTCGGCGACCAGCTGGGCGTGGGGATCACGATCGAGGTGCTGGCCTGGATCGCCGCCACACAAGGCCTGTACGAGCGGGCCGCGCGGCTGCTGGGCGTGCTGGAGAGCGTGTGGAGCCTGGTCGGGGCGCCGCTGTCGGGGTACGGGCATCTGGCCGGCTATCACGACGAGTGCCAGGCGCGTACGCGTCAGGCGCTGGGGGAGGGGGCTTTCGCGGCGGCGGTGCGGCGGGGCGCCCGGCTGCCGTATGAGGAGGCGGTGGCCTACGCGCTGGCCGAGGACAAGCCCGGCGGCGCGGAGACCAGGCAGGCGCCGGAGGCCAAGGGGGAGCAGGCGCCGCTGACGCGCCGCGAGCGGGAGATCGCTCAGCTGGTGGCGCAGGGGATGACGAACAAGGAGATCGCGGCCTCCCTGGTGATCGCCCAGCGGACCGCGGAGGGCCACATCGAGCACATCCTGACCAAGCTCGGGTTCAGCTCCCGCGCCCAGATCGCGGTGTGGGTGGGCGAGCAGGCCCGCGCCGACGACGACGCGGCGTCGTGATCAGGCACCGGTTCCGGCCTTGTGGCAGCATAGGGGGCCGGAACCGGCCATCGGGCGTGCTTGTGGCCCGGGCCGGCTGCCGGTCAGTACGGCAGTGCCCGCCCTGACGGGGTCCGCAGGTCCAGGCCGAGCCGGATACGGGGTTTCTTGGTGGTGCGGATCTGAATTCTGCGCACGGTAGGGGTGACTCCCTTTCAACGGTCAGTGCTGCGGCGTCAGGCGCAGCTCGAACCAGACGGCGGCGCCGGCGGCGCCCCAGCAGCACGCCAGCCGGTCCAGGTCGGCGCAGGCGGCGCGGGAGGGCCGGACGACCGCAGGGGAGGCGCGCTGCTCGTCGACCTCGCAGCGCAGCAGGCCGTCCTCGGCCGACAACGTCAGCTTGATCTTCTCGGCGCCGTGGGCGAGGGCGTCGGCGACGAGCCGCTCGACCAGCTGCACCGCGGTCCCCGTGGCGGTTTCAGCGGCGGGCACAGCGGCGGTCTCAGTGGTGGGCTCGGCCAGCTGCCAGGCCGACAGCCGGGCGGCGCTCAGGCGGCGCGCGGTGCGCACGGCCGAGGGCCGGGCCGACAGCGTCCAGGTGACGGTGCGTTCCTGTCCGGCCCATCCGGCGCGCAGCGCCAGGTCATGTCCTACGGCCAGCAGGCCGTTCCAGGAGGGCAGACGCCAGGCGGGTTTTTCCCGCGACAGGTTGCCTTGGGTGAAGTGCGGCTGGCACATGGTTTCCACGCTGATCCTTTCCCCCGATTGCGTGAGCATGTGTCCAGCATGCGCACCGCCCCGAAGCAGCCAATACGGGACAAATCCCCATATGGGTACCTAGATGCGGTACGTACGTAGCCCGACCGCGGAAAAACCCCGGCGGGAGCGATGAATCCGCCACCGGCGCCGTCTCTCCCACGCCGACGGGAAGACCCGGACCTGCGCCGGCTCATCGTGTGCACCATCGTCTCGCTCGAACGACCACGTCGAAGGGCCCGGCGGCGACGTCATGGCGCTGCCGTTCGAGGAGGCGTTCGACGACGACAACGCCACGCGGCTGCCTGCCGCACCGACAAGGTCGTCGTGTCCGGCGCCCCCACCCCGAGCAGACCGCGCCGTGGCACACACCCGCATCGTCGCCCGCGCCAAGGCCCACACGGCGACCAACGAGCTCAACAGCGGCCCCCGGCCAGGGCGACATCCTCCTGTTCGGCGGCCACGCGCTCTGGAACGACCTGCCGGCCAGCGGCCTGGTCGTCGAACCGCACCTCATGATCGGCACCGGCATGCTCGGCGGCGGCACACCGCCCTTCACCCGCACTGCCTGCGCCTGCTCGGCGCCGCTCCGCTGCCCGGCTCCGGCCTCATCGTCGCCCACGACGCCTCTACACGATAACAATACCGGTATTGATATCCCGGGGGTGTAGACTGAAGGCATGGTCCGACCTCCACTCACCCCCGAGGAACGCCTGCGCGGCGAGCACCTCGGCCACCTGCTGCGCCAAGCCCGGGGCGAGCGCAGCATCGTCGAGGTCGCCGCCGCCGCCGGCATGTCCGCCGAGACGCTCCGCAAGATCGAAACCGGCCGGATCGCCACCCCCGCGTTCTTCACCATCGCGGCGCTGGCCGACGTGCTCGGCGTCTCCCTCGACCAGCTCGCCACCCGCTCCACCCCCGCACCCACCTGACAAACCGGGGGAGCGGCGGGCACACGGGTGATCCGCCCTCCCGCAACGTCCGGGCTCGAGGATCTACACCAGCGCCAGCTGCGCCACCAGCGGCTCACGCCCCTGCGCCACCACCGGACCGCACCCCATCCCGTACACCCGGCACAACTGGGCGATCTGCCCCGTGATGCGCTGCTCGTAGTCGGCCGACGGCAACCCCGACCGGTCGTACAACTCCTCGTAACGGGCCACCAGCTGCGGATGCGCCTGCCCCAGCCACTCCAGATACCACCCACGCGTGCCCGGCGGCAGCCTGAGCACCACCGGCTCCACCGCCCGCGCCCCCGTGCCCGCGATCCGCCGCACCGTCGCCGCCAGCTGATCGGCCGCGTCGCTCAGCAGCGGCAAGACCGGCGCCATCAGCACCCGGCACGCCACCCCGGCCTCCACCAGAGCCGACACCAGCTCCAGCCGGGCCTGCGCCGACGGCGCGCCCGGCTCCACCGCCCGCCGGATCCGCTCGTCCACGAACGCGATCGACACCGCCACCTGCGCCCCCGCCTGCGCCAGCAGGTCGGCGTCACGCAACACCAGGGGCCCCTTGGTGTAGACGGTGAACGGCACCCCCGCCTCGGCCAGCGCCCCGATCACCCCCGGCATCAACCGGTAGGTCTCCTCCGCCGCCTGATAACAGTCGCCGCTGACTCCGGCCGCCAGCTCCTCACCGCCCCAGCGCGCCAGATCCGCCCGCAACCGCGTCACCGCGTTCGGCTTCACCACGATCCGCGTCTCGAAATCCCGCCCCGCGTCCAAACCCAGCCGGCGATGCCCCGCGCGGGCGCCACAGCCGCGGCAGGCATGGGCGCATCCACGGTAGGGGGAGACCGCCCACCGCTGCGCGATGCCCGCGACCTGCGGCACCCGCTCGATCATCGTGCGGGCCTGCATCTCCAGGACATCACCGCGCATCACCGCGCGCCGCTCGATCAGCGGACGATCGTCGGCGGCGTCAACAAGCGAAAGCGCGTCCCAAGCCACACCCTCCAGTGGAACACGTATTCGACTGCGTTTTCAAGCAGTTCCGCCCACCACGCGCCCCACGGGTGCGGATCCACCGGCGCCGGCCCACCCGCTGCCCACCCGGCGCTCAAAGCCGCGATAAACTGGTACACTCGTACCACTTTCAGTCTGGGGGACACCCATGGCCTGGCTCCTGCTCGCCCTCGCCATCGCCACCGAAGTCCTGGCCACCTCCGCACTCAAACTCAGCAACGGCTTCACCCACCTCGGCTGGACCCTCCTCGTCGCCGCCGGCTACATCACCTCCTTCACCCTCCTGGCCCAAGTACTCAAACTCCACCTCGACATGGGCACCGCCTACGCCGTCTGGTCGGGCGCGGGCACCGCCGCCATCGCCCTCATCGGCGCCGCCTTCATGGGGGAGACCCTCACCCCCCTCAAGATCGGCGGTATCCTGCTCATCATCGGTGGCGTCGTCGTCCTCAACCTCGCAGGTGGCCATTGAACCCGCAGCCCGAGCACCCCGGCTCCGCACCCCACCACACCACCGGCCAGGCCCGCGGCCGCCGCCGCCGCGCCGCCCTCCTGGCCGCCGCCGTCGACCTGCTCACCGACGGAGGATTCGCCGCCGTCACCCACCGCGCCGTCGCCGAACGCGCCCACCTGCCGCTGGCCGCCACCACCTACTACTTCGCCTCACGCGACCAGCTCCTGGCCGAAGCCTTCGCCCAGCTCGTCACCGCCGAACTGGACACCACCCGCGCCTGGATCGCCGAGCACGGCCTCCTCGGCCTGCCCGCCCAGGTCGCCGCCGCCGACCGCACCCGCCAGCTCGGCCTGTGGGAGCTGTACGTCCACGCCGGTCGCGACCCCGTCCTCCAGCAGATCGCCCGCCGCTGGAGCGACGGCTGCATCCACCTCATCGCCGACGCCCTCCACCTGCCCGGCACCGACCCCCGCGTCCGCCTCGTCTACACCACCCTCTCGGCCCTCTGGCTCGAACACGTCGTCGAACAACGCCCCCTGGAGGACGCCGGCACCCTGCTCACCCTCACCATCGAAAACGCCTTGCACCCCCGATGACCCCTCCCTACACTGCCTGCGTGCTCCAGCCCCGCTACCCGATCACCACCGAACGCCTCCTCCTGCGGCCCTTCACCCCAGCCGACCTGGACGCCGTCCACGCCTACGAATCCCGCCCCGACGTCGCCCGCTACCTCTACTGGGAGCCCCGCGACCGCGACACCTCGCGCACCTTCCTCGACAAGAAGACCACCCGCACCGCGCTGCGCGACGAAGGAGACGCCCTCGACCTGGCCGTCACCCTGCCCCGCACCGGCGACGTCATCGGCTCGGTCCTGCTCATCTGGACCAGCAAGCAGCACCGCCAAGGCGAGATCGGCTACATCCTCCACCCCGACCACCACGGCCACGGCTACGCCGCAGAAGCCGCCCGCGCCATGCTCCACCTCGGCTTCACCGGCCTCGGCCTGCACCGCATCACCGGCCGCCTCGACGCGCGCAACACCGCCTCCGCCCGCGTCCTGGAAAAACTCCGCATGCGCCGCGAAGCCACCCTCATCGACAACGAATACGTCAAAGGCGAATGGGCCAGCGAAGCCATCTACGCCATCCTCGACACCGAATGGACCGCACAGGCCACATGACCCTCCACCACCTCGCCCTGGCCGCCGACTGGCACGCCGCCCGGCAAGCAGGGGAATACCGCATCTCCACCCTCGGCCGCACCCTCGAGCAAGAAGGCTTCATCCACTGCAGCCACGACCTGGCCCAGCTACGCGACGTCCACACCGCCCACTACCGCCACGTCACCGCACCGCTGCTCATCCTCGACATCGACCCCGCCGGCCTCGACGTCCGCACCGAAAACGGCTACCCCCACCTGTACGGGCCCCTGCCCATCACGGCCGTCACCGCCGTCCGCCCCTACACCGGCTGAAAACGCGGCACCGCATCACACACATCGGCCACAATGACCGGTATGGACACCCGAGCGGCCGCCCAGCGTTTCGCCGACACCTGGCAGCACGCCTGGACCCACCACGACGTCGCCGCCATCACCGCCCTCTACCACGACGACGCCGTGCACACCAGCATGCCGTTCCGCCCCCCGCACCACGGCAAACAGGCCATCGCCGACTACATCGCCTGGTCCTTCACCGGCGAAAGCGAACCCACCGTCACTTTCGCCATCCCCCTCGTCGACGGAGACCGGGCCGCGATCGAATTCCGCGTCCACGCCCGCGACAACGGCCGCCCCACCACCCTGGCCGGCTGCGTCTTCGCCCGCTTCGACCCCGACGGGCTCGCGCTGGAAACCCGCGACTACTGGCACACCACCGACGGCCACGCCTGACCAGGCCCGGCAACGGGGGAGCGGCTCAGCACACCAACGGTCTGACACACCAGCGGGTTCAGCACATCAATGGCTCAGCGCACCACCCGCAACGGCCCACCACCAGGCCGCCCACCGGCCACGGCCGGCCGCATCGGCGCAGCCTCCGCACCGGCCACCGGCTCCGGACGCGCCACCTGCCGCGTCTGCTCAGCCGTCTCCACACGCCGCTCGGCACACCCGCCGGCGCAGTACCCATTGGTCACGATCAGACGGCCCCTCAGTGCCGTATACGACTCCTTACCCGAAGCGGGCACAACCCCTTGACACACCGGGCACAATACCGACTGGCTCCCCACGTGCTGCTCCTCTCGCGGCGCGGATAGCAGAAGCTCCACCTTAAGTCCACAACCGGTGCGAAGGACAGCGAATCAACATAACGTCAAACCCGCCGTCAGACCAGCCGACCAGCCACGGCAGTGGCGCCGCGGTGGCCGCGCATGTGGCGAAAGCGCCGCTCAGGACGCCGATCCCGCCCCGCGCCGCCCACCGTCGAGCCTCGGATCCGGGCGCCCGGGTGTGACGGAAACAACTGTCCCATCAGACGCTGCACCCTCATCCGCCGAGGGGAGCCCCACCCGGCGCCGACCGCGCCTACTTGACATAATGTTCATTATCAAGCAACGAACGAACCGCCGCATAAACCCCCGAACCGCGGGAAGTCGCAGCCCATGTCACCCCTGGAGATCGCGACCCCGAGCATCATCGTGCTCACGGCCGTCATCACCGCAACCGCGATCTGGCTCATCATCGTCGCCGCACGCCTGACCCAGCGGCCTCGCAACCGCCCCAACCCGAGCGCCGATCTGGTCGACCAGGCCCGCGAGCTCAAAGCCCTCGGCCAGATCCAGGAAGCCGTCTTCCTGGTACGCGGCGAAACCGGCATGAGCCAGAGCGCCGCCGCGCGTTTCGTCAACCGGCTGTGACGGTCACGGGACGCCCCGTTGCAGACCTGCTTCCCCGCGACCCGGGCCGCCGATGGGCGGCGCCCTCGCATCGTGAATTCGCTCAATGATGGACATGTAGTGCGATACCAGACAGAACGTGGATTCTGTTCGGTATCACGCATATGTACCTTGCTGCCCCACTTGTGAGAGGTCCGTCCGGCAAGGTCATGGTCAGTGATGAACGGCATCGCCATGCGGGATCGGGAAACGTACGAAGGGCGTCGTGAACGGTCTGGCTCATCATCGGGTCTCCTGCCCGCGACAGGTGTGCTGTGGCAAGGGCTCACCCCTCCCCCACGAAAAGGGTCAGGCGAGGATCCTGACGATGCCGGTGAACAGGCCGGGCAGGCGGCGGGCGGCGGGCACCACCAGCCGGGCCGTGCCGGGGCGGCGCGTGGCCTGCACCAGCGCGCCCGTCAGCAGCCGGTGCGTGCGAGACAGCCGCAGCCATGCGCCGTCGTAGTCCTCGGGCCGGTCCTCGGCCAGGCATCTGACCAGCAGTTCGGCCGAGCGTACGGCCAGGGAGAGGCCCTCGCCGGTGAGCGCGTCCATGTAGCCGGCGGCGTCTCCGACCAGCAGGACGCGTTGGGCGCGGCGGGTGCGCACGGCCTGGCGCAGCGGGCCCGCGCCGCGCACGGGGGTGACGGCGGGGCCGCGCAGGCGGCGGTTCAGGGCGGGGAAGGCGCGCAGGTGCTCGTCGTAGCCGCGCCGCGCCGAGCTGAGTATGGCGATGCCGATCAGGTCCTCGGCGACGGGGGTGACGTAGGCCTCGCCGGCGCTCGACCAGTGGACCTCGACGAAGTCGGTCCATGGTTCGATCCTGTAGTGCCGGCGCTGGCCGTATCTGCGGGGTCCGCGTGCGGGGAGGTCGAGGCCGAGGGAGCGGCGCAGCGGGGAGTGCAGTCCGTCGGCGGCCACCAGCCAGCGGGCTCGCAGCCCGGCGGCCTGGACTGCGTCTCGGTTCTGCTCGACGTGGGTGATCTTGCCGGTGATGGTCTTGACGCCCAGTTCGGCGGCTCGGCGCGCGAGTGCGGCATGCAGCTGTGTGCGGCGTACGCCCAGTCCGGGGGTGGTGGAGAAGGTGGCTCGCACGTCTTTGCGGCCGTCGAGGTAGTGGATGCCGCGGAACGCGCGTCCCTCGATCTGCACTCCCATCGCCTCGAGTGCCGTCACCCCGCCGGGCATGATGCCCTCGCCGCACGCTTTGTCCACGGGGCAGGCGCGGGGTTCGACGATGACCGCTTCCATCCCTGCCAGCGCCGCGTGTACGGCTGTCGCCAGTCCGGCCGGGCCGCCGCCGGCGACGAGCACGTCGATCACGCTGTCACCGCTTCGAGGAGAGGGTGAGAGCCGCGTTCTCACATCGGATCCGCACCACCATCAGGGCGGCGTTGAGCACGGTGAACGCCAGTGCGGTCACCCAGGCCGTGTGCACCAGCGGCAGCGCGAGCCCCTCTACCGCCACCGCCACGTAGTTGGGATGCCGCAGCCACCGGAGGCGGTAGGGGCCGCGGGTCACCAGCGGCAGGCCGGGCACCACGATCACCTGCGTGTTCCAGCGCGGCCCGAGCGTGGTGATGCACCACCACCGCAAGGCCTGGGCCGCCACGGCGAGGGCGAGCATGGGCCAGCCGAGCGCGGGAAGGAAGGGTCGCTCCCCCAGCGCCACCTCCAGTGGCGCGCAGACGAGCAGCCCGGTGTGCAGGGCCACCATCCACGGATAGTGCCCCTGACCGGTTACGACGCCGCCGCGTGCCATGCTCCATGCGGCGTTGCGGCGGGCGACGACCAGTTCGGCCACGCGTTCCAGGCCGACCAGCAGGACGAGTATCAGATACCAGGTCATGAGGCGGTCACCAGAAGTCGGGTCATGGGTGCGGTCACCAGCGGATCAGGACGAGTTCCGAGCAGAAGCCGGGCCCCATGGCGATGATCAGTCCCCAGGTTCCCGGTTCGGGCGGGCGGGTGGCGAGGGTGTCGGCGAGCACGTGCAGGACTGAGGAGGAGGACAGGTTGCCGTGGGCCGCCAGCGAGCGCCAGGTGACGTCGAGTGCGTGCGTGGGCAGGCTGAGCTCGTCGGACACGGCTTGGAGCACTTTCGGCCCGCCGGGATGGCATACCCAGGCCGTCACGTCGCTGGCTGTCACGCCGTGGTCGGCCAGGAAGTGGTGCACGTCGTGGGCCAGGTGGCGTCGTACGAGGGCCGGGACGCTTGCGTCCAGCATCACCCGGAATCCGGTGTCGCCTACCTGCCATCCCATGACGTGCTCGGAGCCTGGATACAGGTGGCTGCGGGTGGCCACGACGGTGGGGCCGGCCGTCTGTCGTCCGCTGCCGCAGGCCACGACGGCGGCGGCGCCATCGCCGAACAGCGCGCTGGCGACGAGGTTCGCGGGTGAGGAGTCGCCTCGCTGGACGGTGAGTGAGCATAACTCCACCGACAGCAGGACGGCCACGTGGTCGGGCCAGCCGTGCAGGTAGTCGTGGATTCTGGCGATGCCTGCCGCTCCGGCGACGCAGCCCAGGCCGAAGATGGGGATCCGTTTGACGTCGGGCCGCAGGCCGAGTGCCGCCGCCAGGCGGGCGTCGATGGAGGGTGCGGCGATGCCGGTCACCGACGTGAACATGATCATGTCGACGTCGGTCGGTTTCAGTGCGGCGGCGTCCAGGGCGGCCTTCACACTCTGGAGTCCCAGCTCTTCGGCGACGGAGATGAAGGCGTCATTGGCGGCGCCGAAGCCGTTGAGCTTGTCGTACTGGTCGATGGGCAGGGCGAGGTTGCGGTAGTCCACCTGGGCGTTGCGGTGCAGGCGGTCGAGGAGGCGCCGGTCGGCGTTGTGGGGCAGGCAGAGGCGGGCGGCCATGTCGGTGAGCTGGGCTTGTGGGTATCGGTGGGGAGGGAAGGCGTAACGGACTGCGGCGATATGGGTCATGCAGTTCTCCCTCGGCTGCCGACAACTCTCGCTCCCCGCACTTTCCCGTCCACATGGTCATTTAAGCCATGTATGGGGCGTGGGAATTCTCGGCGGCGATCGCCCGGTCTACGATCACTGTGTGACCGACCCCGACCCCGACCCCGGGCGGGCCGCCGCCGTCGTTGGGCCGGGCCGGCTGGCCGTCGGGCTGGTGCGCGCGTGCCATCCCGGCCCGACCGCGGCCGTGACCGCTCTGGTCACCGCGCTGGCCGTGGCCACGGGGCGCGATGTGGCCGGGTGCGTGCTGGCGGGTGCGGCCGTGCTGGCGGGGCAGCTGTCGATCGGCTGGTGCAACGACGCGATCGACGCCGGGCGGGACGCGGCGGCCGGGCGCGTGGGCAAGCCCGTCGCGAGCGGCGCGGTGAGCGTGCGTGCCGTCTGGGTCGCCGCTGTTGTGGCCCTGGCCTGCTGCGTGCCGTTGTCGCTGGCCTCCGGCTGGTGGGCGGGCGGGCTGCACCTCGCGGGGGTGCTGGCGGCGTGGGGGTACGACGTCGGGCTGAAGGCGACCGTCCTGTCGTGGGCGCCTTACGCCGTGGGGTTCGGCGTGCTGCCGGCCTTCGTGACGCTGGGCTTGCCCGGTGAGCCGTGGCCGGCGTGGTGGGCGGTCGCGGCGGCCGCGTTGCTCGGTGTGGGCGCGCATCTGGCCAACGTGCTGCCGGACATCGCGGGCGACCTGGACAGCGGTGTGCGTGGCTGGCCGCAGCGCATGGGCGCCGCCCGCGTGCGGCTCCTGGTGCCGGTGCCACTGGTGGCCGCCACCTGTCTGCTCGTTTTCGGTCCCGCAGGCGCCGCCGCGGGCGTGGCGGGCTGGCTGGCGGTGGCCGCCGCCTCGGCTCTGGCGGCCATGGGGTTGCTGCTGGCCGCCAGGTCCGCGCGGGTGCCGTTCGTCACGGCCGTCGCCGTGGCGGCCGTGGATGTGATCCTCCTGGTCGCCGGGGGCGCCTCGCTCACGGCGTGACCCGCCTGGCCTCACGCCTCGTTCATCGCCCGGCGCGCAGGGATCTGTGCAGCCACCGCATCGCCACGGCCAGCGCGAGCGGCGCAGGCACCGTTCCGGCCCCGAGTCCCACGTCGACGAGCAGGTCGAACACCTCCTTGCGGCGCGCGGCGGTCTCGATCGCCGCGTCGATGAAACCGGGGTACTGGGCCAGACGGGCCAGCGCGTCGGTGGTGCGCAGGTGCCGTCCGAGCGCCCTGCGCAGCTTGTCCCGGTACAGGGTCAGCGGATCGTCCGGTGACTCCACGGCCGCCTCGGCCGCCAGCCGCCCGGACAGCAGCGCGTAGTAGATGCCCTCGCCGGTGAGCGGGTTGATCAGCCCGGCGGCGTCGCCGGCGAGCAGGACCCGGCCGGCGCCGGGCGCCGGCCGGCCGGTCGAGAGGGGCAGGTGGTGGGCGCGCAGGTCGCGGGCGGGCCGGTCGGGCAGCAGGTCGGCGAGCCTGCCGTGCAGCACCTGACGTCCGGGTGCCCCGGCCGCGCGCAGCTGGGGCAGGAGCATGCCGAAGCCGACGTTCGCGGTGCCGTCGCCGATGGGGAACGACCACGCGTACGCCGGCCAGCCTGCCTTTTGCATGGCGATGAGCTGGACATCGTCTTCCTCGGGCACGTCGGCGTAGCCGCGTACGGCGATGGCGGTGTGCTTGTCGGCGGGGGCGGCCAGGCCGATCAGGCGGCGCACGACCGAGTCGGCTCCGTCGGCGGCCACGACCGTACGGGCGCGCAGCCGTCCGTCGATGACCACGCTGGACCCGTCGAGGACGAGGTCTTTGACGCGGTGGCGGCGTACCTCTACTCCCCTGGCTTGCGCGGCGGCCACCAGGCGGGCGTCGAACACCCGGCGCGGCACCACGTGATTGGGCCGTGCGGCCTCGGCGGAGACCCGCACCCCGCCCGGCGAGACCACGGTCAGGCGGGGAGTGGGCCGGTAGTCGTCGATGAGCGCGGGCAGCCCGAGCAGGGCCAGTTCGTCGCGTCCGTGGGCGGCGATGCCGTCGCCGCACGGCTTGTCGCGGGGGAAGTCGGCTCTGTCCAGCAGGAGCAGGCGCAGTTCCGGGTGTAGTTGTGCGGCTCGCAGGGCCGCCGCTGAGCCCGCCGGTCCCGCTCCCACGATCGCCACGTCCCACATGTCGTCCATGCGAGGTCTGTCCCCACCGCACGTGCTGTCGGAAACTGTGGCGAGGGCGGATGTGGCGGCCATGGCGACGGTGAGGGCGGGCCGGACGGCTGTGGCGGCCATGCCGGCCTTCTGCCGTGTACGGACTCGTGCAGGTGGCGGGGTCAGGCGGACTTGGCGGCCCAGGCCAGGGCCAGGCCGCCGAGGAGGGCGGCGGGCTGGTGCGGCGGGAGCAGCACGGCGGCCAGCGCGGCGAGGCTGAGCAGGACGCACGCCCCTCGCGAGATGCCGCGGCCTTTCCAGCCGGCGACGGCGAGCGCGGCGAAGCCGAGCCCGCAGAGCACCATCTTGGGGATCAGGCCCGCGAGGGCCAGCAGGCCGGGGCTGTCCCACTGGGCGTGGTGGTGTCGGCGTTCACGATCGCGGCGCTCGGCTGGAACGGCGGGCTGACGTCGTTGTGCATGCTGATCGCGCTGTACACGGTCGCGGCCGGACGGCGAGGCCCGGTCGCGGTGGCGGGCCTGGCCCTGGTCTACGCCGGGATGGGCGTGCTGGCCCTGCTGCGTGCCCCGTACTTCGACCATCCGCTCGCCCTGGTCACCGTGGCCGCCGTCACCGTCGTGTGGGCGCTCGGCCGGTATGCCAGGCACCGGCGGCTGGCCATGGACCAGGCGGTCGAGCTGGCGCTGGAGGCCGAGTGGCGGCAGGCCCGGGAGGCCGAACGGGCGGTCGTGGAGGAACGGCTGCGCATCGCGCGGGAGCTGCACGACGTGGTCTCGCACACGTTGTCGGTCATCGCCGTCCAGTCCGGTGTCGCCGGGCACCTCATCACGTCCCATCCGGAGCGGGTGGCGCCGGCGCTCACGGCCATCGAGGACGCGGCGCACACCGCCATGGACGATCTGCGCCGCATGCTGCACCTGCTGCAGCCGGACACGGCGGCGGCCAGCCTCGCGCCGGCGCCGGGGCTGGCGGAGCTGGAGTTGCAGGCCTCGGTGCACCGGGCCACCCACGGCCCGATCACGCTGGAGATCGACCCGTCGGTGGCGGACGCGCCGCAGAGCCTGCGGCTGACCGTCTACCGGGTGGTGCAGGAAGCACTCACCAACGCCCGCAAGCACGCGCCGGGCAGCCCGGTGACGGTCGGCGTGCGGGCGGCTGAGGGACTCATCGACATTCGGGTCGACGACGACGGACCGGGTTCACCGGTGGGCCGGGGCGGGTTCGGCCTGGTGGGGATGGGGGAACGCGTGGCACTGTTCGACGGGACGTTGGAGACGGGGCCGCGGCCGGGCGGCGGCTTCAGCGTCCGTGCCACGCTGTCCGCCGGCAGGGAACGGGTGAGCCCATGACGACGTCGCTGCGGGTCGTGGTGGTCGACGACCAGGAGCTGGTACGGGCCGGATTTGTCGCCCTTCTGGCGGCCACTCCCGATCTGGAGGTCGTCGGCGAGGCGGGGCAGGGTGAGGAGGCGGTTCGGCTGGTGCGGGCCACCCGGCCGGACGTGGTGCTGATGGACGTACGGATGCCGGTGCTGGACGGCATCGAGGCGACCCGCCGGATCACCGGTGATCCGGCGTGCGCACTGACGAAGATCGTGTTGCTGACGACGTTCGGGCTGGATGAATACGTCTTCGGGGCGTTGCGGGCGGGGGCCGTGGGGTTCCTGCTGAAGGACACGCGGCCGGCCGAGCTGCTGCGGGCGGTGCGGGTGGCCGCTGACGGGGACGCGCTGCTGTCGCCGTCGATCGCGCGCCGGCTCATCGAGGCGTTCGCGGTCATGCCGCCCGTCGTGGCCGCCGGCGGGGACCTGCCCGAGCTGACCGACAGGGAGGCCGACGTGTTGCGGCTCGTCGCTCAGGGGCTGTCCAATGGGGACATCGCCGAGCGGCTGTTCATCGGGGCGGCGACGGTCAAGACGTATGTCAGCAGGCTGCTCACCAAGCTCGACGCCACCACGCGGGTTCATCTGGTGATCCACGCGTACGAGTCCGGGCTGGTGACGCCGGGAGGCGGACACCGGTCCTGATCTGGAGGCGAACCCAGGGGGCCGGCGACCCCGATGTCGTGGGGAAGGCTGAACGGCGGCCACGGGTCCCCGGTGGCGCCGCCTCGATCGTGGGAGCGTGCTCTATCGCCGTGGCGGGCTCTGGCGGCACCGTGTCGCGGGTACTGATCTTCTCGAGAGGATCGGTTCACCGCCTGCCTGCCTGCCTGCCTGGCGCAGCGCGTCGAGCCGGCTCTGCGGGTCCTGCTGTGGGGCTGCACGGGCGTGCCCGATCCGGGTCGGCCTGGCCGTACCCGCCGGCACCGGGTCTGATCACCATGGCCGGTGCCCTCACCACGGGGAGGGCGGCACCGCCGCTTGCTAGCCGGCCGGTTGTTCCTGTGATCTCATCGGCGGTCGGTTTCTGCGGCTCCGGCTATCGGGCCTGCCGGATCGTGCCGGAGCGGCCGGGTGCGTCGGGCGGTGATGCCGGTCCTCCTTGGGGATCTTTTGGGCAAAGCGGGTCAAGTGGGGCTGATCGGGCGGGCTTTTTGCGGCGAAGTGTCAGCAGCAGTGTGTTTTTCGTGTCAGCATCGATGCATGTATGGGCCTTATGGGACTGCCGTAAATGGCCGGGGCCGGTGGGACCGGTCTGCGGTGGCAGGTTAGATCCGTGTGCGTGCCCGTGATCGTTGCCCCTCTCCCCCGCTCTCCTGGAAAGAAGTCTGGCGTTGCGTATCTTGCTGCTGTGCTCCTCCTTCAACGGCCTGACTCAGCGCGCGTGGCTGGAGCTGCGCCGGGCCGGTCATGACGTGAGCGTCGAACTGGCCGTGTCGCAGGAGGTGATGGCCGAGGCGGTGGAGCTGGCCAAGCCGGATCTGGTGATCTGCCCGTTCTTGAAGGAGCGGGTGCCGTCGCGGGTGTGGCGGAACGTCCGCACGGTGATCATTCATCCGGGGCCGCCCGGGGATCGGGGTCCGTCGTCGCTGGATTGGGCGATCGCCGAGGCCGCGCCGGAGTGGGGGGTGACGGCGTTGCAGGCGGTGGAGGAGATGGACGCGGGCCCGCTGTGGGGGTATCGGATGTTCGCGATGCCGGCCGGTGACTCCTCGGGGGCGCCGCGCAAGTCGGCGTTGTACAACGGGCCGGTGTCGGATGCGGCGGTGGAGCTGGTGGCGGAGGTGGCGGTCAAGGCGGCTGATCCGTCGTTTCGGCCGGCGCCGCTGGATTACCGCTCCCCCGAGGTCCGGGGGCGGTTGCGGCGGGCGATGCGGCATGCCGACCGGGAGTTCGCCTGGGAGGAGCCGGGTGAGGACATCGTGCGGCGGGTGCGGGCGGCCGATGGGTCTCCGGGCGGCCGGGCGGTGTTGTGTGATCTGCCGGTGCGGGTGTTCGACGTGTACCGGGGTCCGGAGCTGGCCGGGGAGCCGGGGCGGGTGGCGGCGCGGCGTGAGGGCGCGGTGCTGGTGCACACCGGGGATGGCACGGTGTGGGTGGGGCATGTGCGGCTGGAGCGGGAGGGCGCGGTGAAGTTGCCGGCCGCGATGGCGCTGGGTGAGCTGGTGGCGGGGGTGCCGGAGCGGCCGGGGTACAGCGAGATCACCTATGACCGCAGTGACGGTGTGGGGGTGGTGAGTTTCGACTTCTACAACGGGGCGATGTCGACGGAGCAGTGCCGGCGGCTGGCGGCGGCGCTGCGGTATGCGGCGGCGCAGGATACGCGGGTGCTGGTGGTGCGGGGTGGGGAGGTGTTCTCCAACGGCGTTCATCTGAACGTGATCGACGCGGCGCGGCATCCGGAGCTGGAGGCGTGGATGAACATCAACGCGATCAACGCGGTGTGCCGGGAGATCGTGGGGTGTACGCGGCAGCTGGTGGTGACGTCGATCGGCGGTAACGCGGGTGCCGGCGGGGTGATGATGGGGCTGGGTGCCGATCGGGTGGTGGTGCGGGATGCGGTGGTGCTGAATCCGCATTACCGGACGATGGGGTTGTTCGGCAGTGAGCTGTGGACGTATGTGCTGCCGCGGCGGGTGGGGGCGGAGCAGGCGCTGCGGTTGACGCAGGAGGCGTTGCCGATCGGGGCGGCGGAGGCGGTGGAGCTGGGGCTCGCCGATCGGATGCTGGGCGGGTCGCGGCTGGAGTTCGAGCGGCGGGTGCTGGAGTATGCCGAACGGCTGGCGGTGGATCCGTCGTATGATCGCCTGCTGGCGGGGCGGCGGCAGGCGCGGGAGGCTGATGAGCGGCGTAAGCCGCTGGATGCCTACCGGGCTGAGGAGCTGGCGGAGATGAGCCGGGACATGTTCGACGACCGCAGCGGGTTCCGGGCGGCACGGCGGGCGTTCGTGCACAAGGAGCGCCCGGTGGCGACTCCGGCGCATCTGGCGCGTCATCGGGAGTTGTCCGGCGCGTCGGCCCCCGCGGTCGCGGGTGAATCTCATATGTGAGATATGGTCTGCTGTTGTGGCAGATGATTATCTTGTGCGGATCGGCCGGCTCATCCGGGATGCGCGGCAGCATCGGGGTTGGACACAGCTGCAGCTGGCGGATGCGCTGGCGACGTCGCAGAGTGCGGTGAACCGGATCGAGCGCGGTAACCAGAACATCAGTCTTGAGATGATCGCCCGGATCGGTGAGGCGCTCGACAGTGAGATCGTGTCGCTGGGTTATGCCGGTCCGATGCATCTGCGGGTGGTGGGCGGGCGCCGGCTGTCGGGCAGCATCGATGTGAAGACGTCGAAGAACGCGTGCGTGGCGTTGCTGTGCGCGTCGCTGCTGAACTCCGGGCGGACGATCTTGCGGAAGGTGGCGCGGATCGAGGAGGTGTACCGGATCCTGGAGGTGCTCGCGTCGGTCGGGGTGCGGGCGCGGTGGATCAACGAGGGCAGCGATCTGGAGATCGTGCCTCCGGCGAGGCTGGAGCTGGAGGCGATGGACACCGAGGCGGCGCGCCGTACCCGGAGCGTGATCATGTTTCTGGGGCCGTTGATGCACCGCACGGAGCGGTTCCAGATCCCGTACGCGGGCGGGTGTGATCTGGGGACGCGGACGGTGCAGCCGCACATGTCGGCGTTGAAGCATTTCGGGCTGGACATCACGGCGACCGGGGGGTTCTATCACGCGCGGGTGGATCGGGGGGTGTCGCCGTCGCGGCCGATCGTGTTGACCGAGCGGGGTGACACGGTGACGGAGAACGCGTTGCTGGCGGCGGCGCGGCATGACGGGGTGACGGTGATCCGCAACGCCTCGTCCAATTACATGGTGCAGGATCTGTGTTTCTTCCTGGAGCAGCTCGGGGTGCGGGTGGAAGGGATCGGCACGACGACGCTGACGGTGCACGGGCAGCCGGTGATCGAGCGGGATGTGGACTACTCCCCCTCTGAGGATCCGGTGGAGGCGATGAGTCTGCTGGCGGCGGCGGTGGTGACGTCGTCGGAGCTGACGATCTGCCGGGTGCCGGTGGAGTTCCTGGAGATCGAGCTGGCGGTTTTGGAGGAGATGGGGCTCGATCACGACCGGGGGCGGGAGTACCCGGCGGCGAACGGGCGTACCCGGCTGGTGGATTTGACGGTGCGGCCGTCGAAGCTGGTCTCCCCCATCGACAAGATTCATCCGATGCCGTTCCCGGGGCTGAACATCGACAATGTGCCGTTCTTCGCGGCGATCGCGGCGGCGGCACAGGGGTCGACGTTGATCCACGACTGGGTGTATGACAACCGGGCGATCTATCTGACGGAGCTGACGCGGCTGGGGGCGTCGGTGAAGTTGCTGGATCCGCATCGGGTGCTGGTGGAGGGGCCGACGCGGTGGCGCAGTGCGGAGATGATGTGCCCGCCGGCGCTGCGGCCGGCGGTGGTGGTGCTGCTGGCGATGATGGCGGGTGAGGGCACGTCGGTGCTGCGGAACGTGTACGTGATCAACCGCGGGTACGAGGATCTGGCGGAGCGGCTGAACGCGTTGGGGGCGCGGATCGAGACGTTCCGCGACATCTGACCCTGCTCCTCCGAGGACATCGCCTGCCCGGGGACGCCGCTCACTCGAGGACGCCGCCTGCCGGATGAGGTTGCCTGCGTGCCGGGGTGGCGTTTTTGTCGGTGCGGGCCGCTACCGTCGTGGCCGGGTTGGTGGCGAGGCGGAGGGGGTGGCCGGGGGTGCGGCCTGCGGAGCTCGAGCGGCTGACGGTGGCCGAGGCGGCGGATCGTTATGTGGAGCTGGTGCGGGCCAGGACGTTGACGGGGGCGCTGTCGCCATCGACGGCGGAGGTCTATGCGCGGGATGTGGCGACGCTGGTGGAGCTGGCCGGTGCCGGGGTCGTGCTGGACGATCTGACGGGCGAGGACGTGGACGCGGTGTTGCTGGCGTTCGCGCGTAAGCCGGACGGGCGCTCGGCGCGTGCGCGGGCGGCGGGCGGTCCGGCGGCGGGCGGGCGCAGCGGATCCCGGTCCGGGCCGGGATCTGCCGGAGACCCGCAGGCGGACGGGACCGCCAGGCAAGCGGCGGCAGGACAGTCGGCCTCGGGACAGTCCACCTCGGGGCAGTCGGCGTCGTCGCAGGCGCGGTTCCGTAGGTCGATCTCGGCGTTGTTCCAGCATGCGACGCTGGCCGGGTGGGTGCAGATCAACCCGATGACGGCCTCGACGGTGACGGCCAAGGAACGGGGCGGGTTGCGGCCGCATCGGCGGGCGTTGACGCGGGAGCAGGCACAGGGGCTGATCGGGGCGGCGCGTGCGTTGCCGGAGGAGACGCCGGCGGCGGGCAAACGGCGTGATCAGCGCACGGAGTTGCGTGACGGGCTGATCGTGTTGTTGTTGTCGACGGTGGGGCCGCGGGTGTCGGAGCTGGTGCGGGCCAACGTGGAGGACTTCTTCACCAACGACGGGGTGCGCTATTGGCGGATCTTCGGCAAGGGCGGGCGTACGCGGGATGTGCCGCTGCCGGATGACGTGGCGCGGGTCCTGCAGGTGTATCTGGAGCGGGGGCGGCCGGCCGTGCCGGACAAGGCGTTGCTGTTGTCATGGCGGGGGCGGCGGCTGGCGCGGGGCGACGTGCAGGCGGTGATCGATCGGGTGCAGGCGCGGGTGGATGCGGACCGTCGGCGGTCGGTGACGCCGCATGGGTTGCGGCATACGACGGCGACGCATTTGCTGGCCGATGCGGTGGACATGGACGCGGTGCGGCGGGTGCTGGGGCACAGTGATCTGTCGACGCTGGGGCGTTACCGTGACGAACTGCCGGGCGAGCTGGAGGTGGCGATGCGGTCGCATCCGCTGCTGCGCGGCAAGCCGCCCCGCTGACGGCTTCGGCCACGGCGATCATCGCTCCTTACCCGGAGCGAGGTCCTGGCCGGTCTGGGCGCTGCCGGGACTGGATCGCTCTCCCGCCCTGTCCGGTCCGGCGGTCTTCGCCATGCCGGCATCCGGGGTGCTGGCTCAGCCCCTGCCGGCCGGCCCGGTCAGGGCCAGACCGGCGACGTGGACCGGCGACGTGGTCATGGACGGCGGTGCAGGAGCATGCCGGGCCACTCCCCCACGGTGAAGGGTTCGGCACGGGTGAAGCCGCAGCTTTCGTAGTAGGCGACGAGGCGGCCGTCATCGCCGGCGTAGCAGTCGACGCGCAGCAGGCCGACGCCGAGGCCGCGGGCGTGCTGCGCGGCCCAGTCCAGCAGGGTGCGCCCGACCCCGCGGCCGGCGTGGCGGCGGTCGGTGACCAGGGCCTGGACGTAGAGTTCGGGTTCGGCGGCAGGGGTGACGTAGTCGTGGGCGGGGCCGACGACGACGCAGCCGGCGGGGGTGGCGTCGATGTCGGCGATGCGCATGCCGCCGCTTTCGGCCCAGGTGGTGACCTGCTGGGTGCGGCGCGGGTCGCCGGTGAAGGGCCTGCTGCCCCACTGGCCGGTGCGTCCCTGGGCGGTCAGCCAGGCGACGGCGCTGTCGAACATGGCCAGCACGGCGGGGATGTCGTCGGGTGTTCCATTACGGATCTTCACGCCGCCACTTTGACATGCTCCTCCCCATGAGTTGACGGCGTACCCGGCGATGGCGTGGGAGTGGTCATCTCCAACGGCGGTCAGCCACGGCCGGACCGGCGTGCCCCGCTCATCCAGCACCCAGATGTCCAGCTCGGTGTGATCGGCCTGCCAGATCTCGTTCGGCTTGGTGGCCTCCCGCCGGTACACCAGCTCGTAGGCTTCCCGATAACGGCGGGTCCCCTCCAGACCAAGGGTGACCAGCGCAGGGTCCAGCTCGGTCACGATGCTGTGGACCGTCCAATATCCGGGTACGGGTCAGCCGCGCGCCTTGGCAATGCTCTCGGCCTGCCGGTGGATCGTGGCCACGCTGGGCTGGGGCTTGCGCAACGCCAGCCCCTCGACGGACGCCACCAGCTCGCCTGGGAAACGCCGCAGGCCCCTGTCGCTACGGATGGTGCGAGCCAAGCCGTCCAGGCCTGCTCGCCGGTAGCAGGCCAGCCACCGCTGCAAGGTCCGGTACGAGGGGCCGCCTTCGCCCTGGTCGGCCGCCAGCCGTGCCAGCGGTACTCCCTCGTGCAGGTGGGGCGCCAGGACCTCATATCGGCTCATGGCCAAGGCATGCCCGGCCACGCCCCCGGAGCACCCTCTGTCCGGCGTCGCCTGTGCGTGTTGTTCACTCAGCCAGCGCGGCGACGTGGCCTCGGACCGGGCCGGCTTCGTCCACGGCGCGATCCCGCCGGTCGACGGCGGACGCGCCGCCGTCTAGGCCGCCACGCGAAAGGCCCTCCCGGTGCGGCCCGAGGGGAACCGTACCGTGGTGCGATGGGGGCGTGGAGCTGCGGGAGATGCGGGCGTTCGTCGCCGTCGCCGAGGAGGGGAGCCGCCCGGCAGAGATCCGGCGATGCGTGTCGATCTCCACGCTCCTTCCGGAAAGCGCACGCTGCGGCCGTCCAGGGCGTCGGTCACGGCCAGCCTGGGTACGTCCGTGATGTGGGCGCTGTCGGCCTTCCCGGGATGTACGGCGATCGCCTTCATCTTCGGTGCTCCCTCCGTGAGCGATGGTTACGGGCGCCCGGTCGCCACCGGCCGATACCACGGGGGATGGGCGACAGAGCTGCGGAGCCGGTGCGGACGGCCGCCGGATGCGGTCCTCGGGTGAGGTGTAGGCGCAGTTCAGGAAGCGGCATGGGTAGGCCTGGTCGTGCATGAGCTTCGCGCAGGCCACGGTCCCCCACAGGCGCCGGTGCAGCAGCGCCGCGGTGAGCGCGCCGAGTGTCGGTGCCACGAGGTATACCCACAGTCCCGTCCAGGTGGCGCCGACCAGCGCGGGGCCGATGCTGCGGGCGGGGTTCAGGCTGGTGCCGGACACCGGCCCCTCGGTGAACACCAGTACGGCCATGAGCGATGACGCGGCGGCCGCGGTGTACGGCATCAGGCGCGGGCGGTCGACGAAGGTGAGGATCAGCGTGAGGAGCAGGAACGTCATCACGGCCTCGGCGACCAGCGCGGTGGCCGCGCCGCCGAGCCTGGGTACAGTCGCGCCGACCCGCACGCTGGCCGCCGCGCCGTCCCACACCAGACGCGCCGCCAGCGCGCCGGTGATCGCGCCCGCCACCTGTGCTGCGGCGTATTTCAGCGCCGAACCGGACGTCATCTTGTCCAGCGCCCAGAACGCGGTCGTGACCGCGGGGTTCAGGTGGCCGCCGCTGATCCGGCCAAGTGGCGAGTAGATGATCCCCGCCGCCGCGGTGGCGGTCAGGACGCCCGTCAGGAGCCTCCGCAGGTCCTCGTTCGGCACCGTATCGACGAGCGGCGAGCCGGGTGCGAAGCCTGCGACGATCGCGCTGACGACGAGCAGGAGCAGGAGCGCCGTGCCGGCGAACTCGGCGGTGATCTCACGCCATCCGGCCATCGCTGCTCCCGCCGCCCGCGCCCGCCGCCCCGCCGGCCCGTGCGGTTCGTTCGGCTTCGTCGATGGCCCAAGCGGTGTTGATGAGCCCGATGTGGCTGAACGCCTGCGGGAAGTTGCCGAGCAGCTCGCCGCTCCTGGGGTCGACCTCCTCCGACAGCAGGCCCACGTCGTTGGTGTACGCGGCGGCTCGCTCGAAAGCCTCCCTGGCCCGGCCGACCTGGCGAGCGCCTGCGCCAGCCAGAACGAGCACAGCAGGAAGGTGCCCTCCTCGCCGGCGAGGCCGTCGATGCCGTCCGCGGTGCGGTAGCGGTAGACCAGGCCCTGGTCGTCGGTGAGCCGGTCCGTGACGGCGTCGATCGTGGAAAGCACTCGCGGGTCACCCGCGGGAAGGAAGCCGACGATCGGCACCATGAGGGCGCTGGCGTCCAGCTCGTCGGAGCCGAAGGCCTGCGTGAACGCCCCTACCCGGTCGTTCCAGCCCTCGCGCAGCAGGGTTTCGCGGATCTCAGCGCGGGTCCGCCGCCAGGACTCGACATGCTCCTGCGCCCGTAGGAGGCCGGCGAGGGCGATGCCGCGATCCAGCGCCACCCAGCACATGAGCTTGGAGTACAGGAAGTGCCGCGGCTCCCCGCGTATCTCCCAGATGCCCTGGTCCTTTTCCATCCAGCGCTCGGCCGCGGTGTCGGCGCAGGCGACGAGGAAGCGCCGGACGTCGTCGTCGATGTCGCCGATCTGCCGTTCGAGGCGCATGGCCGCATCGAGCAGCTCGCCGTACACGTCGATCTGCCGCTGGTTCCACGCGTCGTTTCCGACGCGTACCGGTCGGCTGCCGCGCCAGCCGCGCAGGTGCGGCAGGGTGCGCTCGCTCAGGTCGTGCTCGCCGCGGACGCTGAACATGATCTGCAGCGCGCGGTCCTTGCCCAGGGATGGGGCGGCGGTGGTGAGGAAGGCGAAGAAGTCGCTCGCCTCGTCGGGGCAGGCCGCGACCCACAGGGCGCCCATGGTCAGTGACGCGTCCCGTACCCACGTGTACCGGTAGTCCCAGTTGCGCTCGCCGCCGGCCCATTCGGGCAGCGACGTCGTGGCGGCCGCGACGATCGCGCCGCTGGGCTGGAAGGACAGCGCCTGCAGCACCCGCCCGCTGTGGTGCACCAGGTCGCGCCACGGGCCGTCGTAGGCCTGGTGGAGGCTGGACCACGACTGCCAGGCGACGATCGTGTCGTCCAGCCGGGCCGCCAGTTCCGCCTGGTCCCACACCCGCGAGGGAGTCTCCTGCAGCGTCGAGTGGTGCATCCCGAAGTGCCGTGTCTCGCCCTCTCGCACCGTGAACACGCCGTATCCGCTGCAGTCGCCGATGCCGAGAGGGACCGGCGTGGTCAGCACGAGCCACTCGGCGCCGCCGCGGGCGGTCACGCCGCCGTCGACGACGGACAGGATCGGGTAGATCAGGCCGTACTCCGGCCGGGGCCGGTACTCCATCTCCATCGGCACCTCGCCGCCGACGCCGGACACCCGTCGGGCGAGCAGGTGCGGCACACCGACGCCAAGCCGGTGGCCGCCGTCGTCCGGGCCGGTGAGCAGGGCGTCGGTGAGAACGACCGTGCCGCTCCCGGTGCGGAAGGTGGTCTCCAGCACCATCGTCTGCGGTAGGTAGGGGTCGTGGTCATATCCCAACGAGATTTCTCGATAAGCGCTGTGGCGCAGGCCAGCGGTGTGTTGGCGTTGTAGCGGGGACAAACGGGTCTCGATTTAGGCCATACCGGCAAGTAGTAACGCAGCATCCCCGTACGGTGACGATTCGTGCCGCATGAGTATCTGTCTGACGAGCAGGTGGGCCGGTACGGCCGGTTCATGGCGGACCCGACGCCCGAAGAGCTGGAGCGGTTCTTCTTCCTGGACGAGGCCGCGCTGGCGGAGGCGCTGAAGCGACGCGGTCAGCACAACCGGCTCGGCTGGTCCTTGCAGTGGGGGACCGCGCGCATGCTCGGCACGTTCCTGACTGACTCCGGTCCGGCAGAGGTGCCGGAGGTGGCGATCCGCTACGTTGCCGAGCAGTTGGGGATCGAGGATTGGACGGTCGTCAAGGAGTACGGCGACCGGTGGCAGACTCCTTACGATCATGCGGCGCAGATCCGCAAGCTGCTGAAGTATCGGGAGTTCGGCGAGGCTGAGGCCGAGGTGGCGGAGTTCATCGCTTCGCGGGTGGCCAAGACGCGCGATTCCAAGCGGGAGTTGTTCGATCGAGCGGTGCTGTGGCTGATTGAGAACCGGGTGTTGCTGCCGGGCATCACGACCGTGTCGCGGCTGGTGACCGAGGTGCGGCGGGCGGGGTTGACCGCGATCAACAAGGTGTTGGTGGAGGCGGCGCCGCGGCACATGCGCGGGGAGCTGGTGGCCACGCTCACGGTGCCCGAGGGCAAGAAGGTGTCGGTGCTGGAGTGGATGCGCACCGCGGTGACCAAGCTGTCGGGCACGGGCCTGAGCGAGGCCTTCGACCGGTCGGCGTACGTGCTGGGGCTGGGCACCGGGGCGGTCGATTGCAGCGCGGTGGCGCCGGTGAAAATGGCAGAGCTGGCCAGGTTCGGCACCACCGCGAAGGCCTTCCGGATCAGGCAGTTGGAGGATGACCGGCGCGAGGCCACGCTTGTGGACGAAGCTGCTGTCGCAGGCCAGCCGGGCCGGGGAGAAGGAGAAGCTGCGCAACCTGCCCCGGCTGCGGGTGGCGGCGGCCAGGCTGGCGGCCGGGTGGGCGATCGTGCGCGACATCCCACCGACCCGGGTGGATGGCGATGGCGCTGCGAAGGACACCACGGCGAGCGAGGTGGTGGACGCGGTGGTGCAGGTGGTCAGCCGGGAGCAGTTGGAGGCGGCGCTGGCCACGGTCGCCGAGCTGCTGCCGTTGCCCGCCGAGGAGGAAGACGGTGATCTGGAGTGGCGGGCGGAACTGACGGCGCGTTACGGCACGGTCAGGCCCTTCATCGAGCAGCTGGCCTCGGTGGTGCCGTGGGGGGCGACGGCGGCAGGCTCCCTGGTGGTCGCTGCGGTGAAGGGGCTGCCGAAGGTGGTGGCGGCGCGCAAGCCGGGCCGCGAGCACATCAAGGGATTCGAGGAACTGGTGACCGGGTCCTGGCGGCGGCTGGTGTTCGGCAACCCCAAGCTGGACCCACCGTTGATCGACAGGCCCGCATATGTTTTCTCGATCCTGGAGGCCCTGCACGTGGCCCTACGGCGCCGCGATGTGTACGCGGTGGGCGCGGACAAGTGGGGCAACCCGCGCGCCCGGCTGATCGAGGAGCGGCTGTGGGTACGCGAGCGCGCCTCGGTGCTGACCGCGCTGGGCCTGCAGGCCGACCCCCGCGCTCATCTGCGCGAGCTGGCCGTCCTCCTCGACGACGCCTACACCCAGGTCGCCGCCGGGCTGGCAGCGAACGCGTCGGTCAGTATCAACTGCGGCAAGCTGCAGATGTCGCGGCTGGAGGCGGCCCCGCTGCCGGAGGGCTTCCAGGCCGTCCACGACGCGGTGGCCGCGATGCTGCCGCGCATCGACTACCCCGAGCTGCTGCTGGAGACGCACGCCAAGACCGGCATGTTCGACCGCATGCGACATATCACCGGCTCGCACCTGCGCCGCGACGACCTCGACATCACCCTGGCCGCGCTCACCGTGGCCCGCTCGTGCAACGTGGGCCTGGTGCCGGTGATCAAAGAGGGGGTGGCGGCGCTCACCGAGCACCGGCTGCTCGGCGTGGAGAAGGGCTACTTCCACGGTGAGGGCATCGCCGCGGCCTCGGCCCGCCTGGTCGACAAGCAGGCGGGCATCGACATCACCGCCGACTGGGGCGGCGGGCTGGTGGCCTCGGTGGACGGCATGCGCTTCGTGGTGCCCGTCCGTTCCCTGCACGCCCGGCCCTCACCGCTCTACTGGGGGATCGGCAAGCGCGCACGCGGTTCAACCTGGCTGAACACCGTCTCGGACAAGGTGATGGGGCTCGGCGGCCTGCTGGTGCCCGGCACGCTGCGCGACTCGCTGTTCATCCTGGATGCCATCCACCGCCTGGACGCCGCCGAGCACCCCGAGGTGATCACCACCGATCAGGGCAGCTACAGCGACGTCGTATACGGCCTGTTCGCGATCTGCGGCTACCAGTTCGCGCCGCGGCACGCCGACATCACCGACACCCAGCTGTGGTGGATCGATGTGGCGATGCTGGACGGCGACATCACCCGCGGCCATCGTGCCACCAATGCCTGGGGCGACTTCAACGCCCTGGGCCTGCGCCGGGTGTCGCTACCGGCCATCGTGCAGCACTGGGATGACATGGTGCGGGTGGCCGGGTCGCTGGCCACCAACCAGGTCCGCGCCTACGACCTGATCCGGATGATGACGGCCGACGGCCGCCTCACCGGACTGGGCAACGCCTTCGCCCACTACGGCCGGGTCTTCAAATCGCTGCACCTGCTCCAGATCATCCACGTCGAGGACTACCGCAGAATGATCGGAGCTCAGCTCAACATCGGCGAGTCCCGCCACCAGCTCGCCCGCCGCGTCTTCTTCGGCAACCTCGGCCGCCTGACCAGGGGCTATGAACGCGGCATGGAGGACCAGGTGGGCGCGCTCGGCCTCGGGCTGAACGCCATCACTTGGTGGAATTCGCTCTATATCGATGCGGCGGTCAAGAAGCTAGAGACCGGCGCGCTGGGCATCAAGGGCGGGCAGGTCACGCCCGAGATCCGCGCCCGACTCCTGCCTCTGATGTTCGAACACATCAACTTCCACGGCTTCTATCCGTTCAACCGCCCCGAAGTGGGCGGAGGACTGCGCGAGCTTCGCGATCCGGCCGCCGATGAGGAGGAATGAGGTTCATGGGTGAGCCGCGCGAGGGCCTTGGAACGACGGCCGATCAGGCGGCCGCGGGCTGGGCGATCGCCCGGACGTGCCGGCGGCGCGGTGCCCGTCCGGGCGATGTCAGCAGGCGCTACTGAGGTGGGAGGAAGGGTGAGCCGAACACCGAGTCGGCGATCTGGCTGCAGACCGGGTACCAGTTCCAGTCGCAGTTGATGTTTACTGAGACCAGGCGTCGGGCGTCAGGAGTACCCATGGTGAAACTGGCGGTGCCCAGCTCCACACCGGCCACGATGTGGAGCGTGCGGCCGTCGGCCAGCGCCCATTGACTCACGCCGGTGCCGTAGCGGGTGTTGGGCAGCCAATCCCTGGTGGGGACCGTGCTCCACATCGTGCGATGCTGCGCCGGCGGCAACAGCGAGCCGGTGATCATCGCCTTGGCGAACCGGAGCATGTCGCTGGTGGTCGAAACTACGCCGCCCGCGGCCCACCCCCAGATAGTCCTGTCGGTGACGTCGACCGGATCGGAGTCGGGGCCTTCCATCAGCGACTCGTAGTTGTCGGGCGTGAGGCTTGCAGGGTCCACGCCGTCCTTGATGAACTGCCTGGTGTAGACCCTGGCGTGCGGTCCCCGGAACTGCCGCTCGTCGAGGGCCCGCGCATAGGTGCCGGTCAGTCCGAGCGGCTGGACGACCGTCCGGTCGACCTCATCCTCGTAGCTTCGCCCGGTCGCCTTCTCGATGATTGCCCCGGCGAGGTGGTAGCCGCCGTTGCTATAGGCGAAGTCCGAACCCGGCGCATACAACGGAGGAATGGCCATCTGGAGCTTCAGCAACTCCTCGACGGTCCAGACGTCATAGCGGTGTGCGGCGAACCCGGGCCGGGTGTGGTACTTGCGCGCGATCTCGACGTTCAGGCCGGTGATCCCCAGGCCGCTGGTGTGGGTCAGCAGCTGGCCGATGGTGATCTGACGGCCGTCGTTGCCGTTGCCGCGCACTACGCCGGGCAGCCACTGCTCCACGGTGTCGGTGAGGCTCAGCCTGCCCTCGGCCTCCAGCGTCAGCATCGCGGCGGCGGTGAATGCCTTGGCGCCGCTGCCGATGGTGAACTGCTCCCCGGGCTCCCGGCGGCGGCCGGTCTCAAGGTCGGACAGTCCGGCCGACCCGGTCCAGGCGCCATTCTCGTCCTGCATCGCGGCGATGACGCCGGGCGCGCCGTACTCGGCCACCGCGCTGTCGAGCACCTGCTGCACGTTCTTGATGATTGCCATCGCACTGCCTTTCGGGATGTTTCTTCGTTACGTCCTCCACGATGTTCGGTAGCTCTGACAGGCCTCTTATATCTCTCTTCCAACCGGCGCCGGCTGGCTGTAAGGCGCTCTCAGCCCACCGGATAGCCTGTCGGGCATGCGGATTGAGGTGCTGGGGCCGGTTCTGGCGTATGCCGACGACGGCGCGCCGATCGACCTGGGCGGCACCAGGGTTCGCGCACTGCTGGCCAGGCTGGCACTGGCCGGGAACGAAGTGGTGTCGGTCGATTCGCTGCTCGACGGCCTGTGGGGGGACCACTCCTCCGGAGGCACCCTCAACGCGTTGCACGCGCTGGTGCACCGCCTGCGCAAGGCCCTGGCCGGGGCTGGGGTGGTGGAGACGGTGGCCGGCGGGTATCGCCTGCGCCTGCGCAGCGAGCAGGTCGACGCGGTCCGCTTCGAGGAACAGGCCAAGCGAGGCAGCCGCGAACTGGCGGCGGGCGCTGCGCAGCTGGCGGCCTCGCTGCTGGAGGAGGCGCTGGCGCTGTGGCGGGGGGAGGCGCTGGCCGACGTGCGCGACATTCCTTTTGCCGGTACGGCTGGCGCCCGCCTGGACGAACTGCGCATCGGAGCTCTCGAAGACCGCTTCGAGGCGGAGCTACGGCTTGGCCACCACGGCGAGATTCTGGCCGATGTGGAGGCGGTGGCCGCGGCCCATCCGCTCCGGGAACGACTGGCCGGGTTGCGCATGCGAGCCCTGCACGCGGCGGGCCGCCAGTCCGATGCGCTGGCCGTGTTCGAAGGGGTCCGCGGGACTCTCGCCGAGGAGCTGGGCGTCGACCCCTCCGAAGAGTTGCGCAAGACGCATCTCGCCGTGCTGCGGGGTGAGCTGGAGATCCCCGAGGCGGAACAGGTCCGGCCGGAGGCGGTGCGAGGCCGTCTGCCGGCCCAGCTGACCCGCTTCGTCGGCCGCGAGGACGAGTTGAGGTTGCTGGCCGGGTTGTTGGAGTCCTCCCGGCTGGTCACCGTCGTGGGGCCCGGAGGAGTGGGCAAGACCCGGCTGGCCGTGGAGGCGGTGAGCCGGCATCGGGTCCATCAGCGCGGCCGGGTCTGGCTGGTTTCCCTGGCCGCGGTGGACACGGCCGACGGGCTGGTGGAGGCGGTGCTGAGCACGATCAGCCTCCCCGGAGCCCAGCCGGCCGGCACGCTACTGGAGCGGGTGGTCAACCTGCTCGCCGGTGGTGAAGGCGTGCTGGTTCTGGACAACTGCGAACAGATCTCCGGAGCCGTCGCGAAGTTCGCCGGGCGGTTGCTGGAGCGCCAGCCGGACCTGACCATCCTGGCCACGAGCCGGGAACCGCTGGACGTCATGGGTGAGGCGCTGTGCCGCCTGGGACCCCTCGGCCTCCCCCCGGCGCACGCAGATCGTGATCGTGCCTCCGCATCGGCCGCGGTGCGGCTGTTCCTCGACCGGGCGGGAGCCGTACGACCCGGCTTCGCACTGGACGCGTCGACCGCGCGGCCGGTCGTGGACATCGTGCGCCGGCTGGACGGGCTGCCGCTCGCCCTGGAACTGGCCGCGGCACGCCTGCGGACCATGAGCGCCGAGCAGATCGCCCGGCGGCTGGATGACCGCTTCCGGCTGCTCAGCACCGGTAACCGGACCGCCCAGCCCCGCCAGCAGACGCTACATGCGGTCATTGAGTGGAGCTGGGATCTCCTCACCTCACAAGAACGCACACTGGCCGCCCGGATATCGATATTTCCGGCGCGGACGGGTATCGCTGCGATCGAAGCGGTCTGCGCGGATGAGACGCTTCCCGCGGACGAGGTCGTCTACCTCCTGGACTCCCTGGTCGACAAGTCCATCGTGGAGCGGGCCGGCGACGGCTACCGGATGCTGGAAACCATCCGGGCACACGCGGCGGGGAAGCTCCGGCTCGCAGGAGGGACCGACGCCGTCCTGCGTGGGCTCACCCGGTACTTCGCGGACCTGGCCGACGAACACGAGCCGCTGCTGCGCTCGGACAAGCAGGCGGAGTCGCTGCGGCTGTTCCAGGCCGAGTACGACAACCTGATGTTCGCCCTGCAAACGGCCATCAAAAGCGGCGACGCCTCGGGCTCCGCCCGGATTCTCGGGCCGCTGTACTGGTACTGGGTCATGCACCGCTACGACGCCCGCGCCGAGGCCTACGTCGCCAAGGTCGCCGAGTTCGGCGACGCGCTGCCCGCGGACGCCCGGGCCGCGTTCACCGCGATCCATCTGATCGTCGGCTCGGGCGAGCCGCTCACCGACCGGCTGGGCGCGCTCATCGACGACTGCGTGCGCACCGGCGCTCTGCGGCGTTACCCGATGCTGCTGACGATCGTGCTGGTGATGGCACCGCTGCTCGGGCTGGATGAGCTGGCCGAAAGGGAGATCGCCCGAGTACGCGGCGGCTCGGACCGCTGGGCGATCGCCTGCACCTTCATGATCGAAGCCATGCGCCATCGCGAACAGGGCGACCGGGAAAGCTCCACGACCGCGATGACCACGGCACTGCACGCGTTCGAGGAGGTCGGCGATCGGTGGTGGGCGGCCAAGGCGCTGTACGGCCTGGCGCAGAACCACGCCATCGCCGGTGACCACGACCAGGCGATCACCGCCTACGAGGACAGCCTCGCGATCGCTATCGACCTCGGCTCGCAGGACGAGGTCTCGAGTCGGCTCGGGCTCGCCACCGAACGCATGCGTGCCGGCGATTTGACCGGCGCCAAGCGCGACATCGACACCGCCGAACGAGCGGCCTGGCAGCGTGGCCAGCCGGCGCTGGAGATCGAGGTGCTCGGCATCCTGGCCGAGCTGCACCGCCGCTCCGGAGAGGTCGAACGCGCTGATCAAGAGCTCGATCGGATGGAGACGCTCACCCACAAGCTGCCCCTGGCGGCCGAGCACGCAGACAATCGGCTGCTCCTCGCTCGGGTGGCCAACCTCCTCACCGCCGGGAACGCCGTACGCGCCCGCGAACTACTGCCCCGCGCTGTCTACGCGGCGCAGGCGAACATGGACGCCCCCTTGGCCGCTCACCTCCTGGCCAGGCTGCTGTTCCTGGAGGGCGACCCGGCCGGTGCGGCCACCGCGCTCGGCCTGAGCCAGGCTATTCGCGGCACCTTCGACCACGGCGACACCGAGCTGCGCTCGCTTGCGGAGGCGCTCGCGGTACGGCTCGGCCGTACCGACTACGAAACCGCCTACCAACGAGGGGCCGACCTGACACCGCACAAGGCCACCGACAGGCTGATAACAATGGCGGGCGCTTCACCTTGACCTGCTTCCAGTGAGATTCCAGTGGCGTCCGTCGGGGCGTGCGGACAACGTCACATGGAGTAGGAACTGTGCCGCACATCGGACTGAGATCCACAGGGGCCGCCCTGTTCGCCGTCGCCACGGTTGAGGTGTCCTATGTCGATGGGGCCGGTGTTCACAGGGCTGGCCCGCTCTCACTGCACTGGGATGCGCCGTTCGAGGCGAGGCGCCCGTGCGGGCATTTCGCAAAGCAACACGGTTTTGCGAGGTCATTTCCCTGCTGCTATGCGGCGACGAGATTGATCTCGTCTTCGTCGACCAGGGGCAACACCATCAACGGACTCCAGCGTGAACTGGACCGACGTGGCCACCAGCTGGCCGAGTCCGGACTTGGTGCAGTCCTGAACGATCTGAGTCCACGTCTGATCTGGCAAGAGACACGGGCAATCCTCCACGTGGACGGCACACCACCGGGAACGGCGACAGGCTCGTTCGCGCGAACTTCTGAGAATAACGTTTCTCGGAAGTACACTCCCGTAGTGACTTCCGAGAATCCGGTCCAGGACGGATCACAACCCCCCGGAACAACTTCCGAGAACACGAAGTCAGCCGCGGACGCGGCACGGCCGAAGCAGCACGGCGCCCGCCCCACCCCGCTGCCCGTCGGCTACCAGCAGACGCTCGCCGACTACAGCGCCGCGCTGGAGCAGGTGCCGCTGGCCGCCGACACCCGCCGCACCTACGCTTCGCGCGTGCGGATGTACCTGGCCTGGCTCGCCGGGCGGCCCGCCGCCCTGAACGGTGATCCGCTCACCGATCGCCGCGCCCGCGACTGGGCGGTACGCGACTACCGCCACTACCTGCTGCGCGAGCCGACCCCAAACGCTCGGTGCGCTACGTCAACAACGCCCTGGCCGCCCTGGACGACTTCCACGTCCGGCGCGGCATGGGCAAGGCCGACATCGGCCGCGAGGACATCCCCAAGACCGCGCCCAAGGCGATGAACGCCCCGGCCCAGATCCGCTGGCTGCGCGCCATCGAGGACTGGCCGCACCCCCGCGACCGCGCCCTGGCCCTGCTGCCCTTCTACGCCGGGCTGCGCATCGGCGACGCCGTCGCCCTCGATGTGCCCGACGTGCGCCTGTCGGCCCGCAAAGGCGTGCTGACCGTCTACGGCAAGGGCGGCAAGATCCGCGAGGTGCCCGTCCACCCCCAGCTGCGCCAGCCCCTGACCGACTGGCTGGATGCGCGCCGCTCCTGGCCCGGCGCCGCCACCCAGCGGGCCCTGTTCCTCAACCGACGCGGCGGGCGCCTGTCGGCCCGCAGCGCCTCGGCCGTCTTCACCGCCATCGCCCAGGCCGCCGGCCTGGAGGACCCCACCACCGCCCACATCGGCCGCCACACCTTCGTCACCCAGCTCATCCGCGGCGGCGAGGACCTCGTCACGGTCGCCGAGATGGCCGGCCACGCCCGCCTCGACACGCTGCGCATCTACAGCCAGCCCACCAACGACGACAAACAAGCCGCCATGCGCCACCTCATCGTTTAGCCAACTTGGGCGAGATGACCACCAATCCAGACGACACCAAACCCGCCAAGCACAATCAACAAGCTCAAAGCCCCGGCACCCACACCGTGCCCGTCCGGCCCGACGGCTGGCCGGACTGGCTCGGCCGACGCCCCATGACCAGCGACGACAGGACCAAGATCCGCAAAGCTATCGAAGACGGTCTCACCGATGGGCCGCTCACCGAGTGCGGCCCATTCCTGTGCTACCTCACCATCGACGGTCTCGACCGCACGGATCCACGCAAGCTCATCGCGGTCCGCGGCCGTATCCATGCCGCCGCCCGTACCGCGGCCGAAGGCTGCCAGACCGTCTACCACGCCACCGAGACCACCATCACCATCGGCATCCGCGGACCCGACGCCGCCGAACGCATCAACCAACTCCGTCACGCCTTGACCAAACTCATCACCAAACACGGCTGGACCACCTGAGAAGAACCTCGCTGACCTGTGGCTCAACGCTTATCGAGAAATCTCGTTGAGATATGACCACGACCCCAGGTAGCGGCGCGTCGTCTCATACGGGACGGCCGGGCGGATCGCCCAGTGCCCGGCCTCGTCGTCCAGCAGGCGGGCGAAGACGGACGGCCCGTCGAACCGGGGGAAGCACAGCCACTCGGCCGATCCGTCCCGGCTGATCAGGCCGGCGGAATGGCGATCGGACACCAACGCGAGGTCGGCGATGGGTGTGGTGCTCATCAGTGCTCCCGGCTGCCATTGGCATCAAGAACTGGTCGAACTGTCCGCACTGGATCCTGGCGATGTCGTCAATCCCGACATGGCGGTGCACATCTCTGCCGTTGGACTGTCCTTCGCTCCGCACGGGCCAAGTCGCTCCGCGGACGTCGACGCGCTGGCTCGACCGATCGGCCGAACACCCCTGGCATTCCGCCAGTACGTCCGTGCCGATCCCGACGCCTTGTTTCCGACCGATCGGCCCAGCGGCACGACCCCTGCCCGGACGGCTTACGATCGTGGGCGGCGGATACCAGGGCATCGAGTTCGCCTCAATCGACCGCAGGTTCGGTTCACAGGTCACTGTGGTCGAAGCCGCTCCGATAATTCTGGGGCGTGAGGACGGCCGGGCGGCATGACCGGCACATCCCTCATGGCTGGGTCCGTCCTACGGGTCCGCGCCACCGGCGGCTTGCAGGGCGTCCGCGGCCGTCAGCAAGGAGGCTCCGAGGAGCACGACGTCCTTCACCAGGAACTGCCCCGCGAGGGACAGCTTCGGTTCCCCGCTTGTCTCTTGCCACGCCTCGGGCGTCGTAGCCAGGAAGCTGAGGGTGGTGGCGAACATGCCGACGGCGGCGAGGCTGCCGAGGGCTGACGCTCTCGGCGCAATCGGTTTTGCTCCGATCAACGAGCCCAGAACGATTTCAGTGACGCCGATCAACCTAGCGACCTTCTTCTCCCCCAATCTGGCGATAAGCCATGAGAGCGGGGGGCTTGAGGTTACGAGGGGACGAATATTTTCTACCTCGTAGTCTTCAAATTTTATTCGCCCAATCTCCAGAAGGTTGATCACAAGTCCATACCGAACGGTCGAAATCCCCACACTGCGCACTATTTTTCCGATGCGGTGCATTTCCATGAAATCCTCCCCTAATGCGTCGTTTATATCGCCCAGTGTAGGGCTCGAAACATCAACCAACCCTGAGCATCAGGTCATGCTTCACCATCGGTGGCGAGGCCACCGCCGATCACCGCTACGGCGGTCGGCGACGACCATGCGGCCGGGCCGTGTCCGTGCGGCTGGTCCGGGACGTGACCACGGGCAGGTTGGTGGTGGCGGTGACGAAGTCTCGCTGGAGTTCCGCGAGGGCGGAGAGCATGCCGAACAGGTCGCGGCCTTCGAAGGATTCGCTGTCGATGTTCTGCTCGATGACCTGGAGTCTGATGCCGCGGTTGGTGAGTTCGGTGCCGCGGACGACGAGATTCTGGATGGAGGAGAACAGCCGGTCGAGCCGGGGTGACCTTTAAGGTGTCGCCGCGGCGCAGGCCCTTGAGCATGAGGTCACGTCCGGGCCAGATGGCCTTGCGACAACACGTCAGTCATGTGCCTTCACCAGTTGCTCGGCCACGGTGTCGAGCGGTTCCCTCCAGGACTTCGCGAACGTGCCGACGCCTTCCCCCTCGAGCACCCGGAACACACCGGCCCCGTCGACATCGGCCGCGCTGAGCCGCGCGGTATTGACGCGCTGCGTGGTCATGCCCTCGGGTCGTCGAGCTTGAGCTTGTCTCCGGCGTTGGAGACGAAGACGACCAGGAGCTCGGCCCGTTTGGTCCGGCTGGTGTTCTCGGTGAGGACGTGGTGGGCGCCCGGCTGCTCAACCCAGTTCTCGCCTTGGCGGTACGTGCTCACGGGCTTGCCGGCGAGCTTGCTGCGCACGGTGCCTTCGAGGACGTAGGCGTGGACGAACGCTTTGCCGTGCCGGTGCGGCCTCGCACGTGCGTTGGGCGGGAAGTCGACGATCGCCGAGGTGAACGTCTTGCCCTTAACCTTCGGAAGGCTCTGCTGGAGCAGTGGCTTGAGGGTTTCGGTGGGGTGCTTCGATGTCACGGCCGCGGTCGGCGTCGTGGCGTGGGCGGGCTGGTCCCAGGTGGAGCGGGGCGTGGCCGCAGTCAGCGTGGCGACGGCCAGCAGTCCACCGGCGATCCGCATGCCGATCACACTGGGTCTCCTGTTCAGTCTTCTGTGACGCGGATGATCGTCTTGCCCCGGGTGCGCGTGGCGGGGGCGAACGCGGCGGGTGCTTCGGCGAGCGGCCGTACGGCGCCGACGACCGGCTTGAGCCGGCCGTCCCTCAGTCGCGTGGCGAGCTCGGTGAGCCGGGCGCGGTCGGGTTCGACGACGAAGAAGACCGCCCGCCCGGCCTTGGGCTGAACCTTGGGCGGCAGGGTGATGGTGACGAGCGTGCCGCCGGCCCGGACCAGGGCGGCCGATCGGTCAAGAATGTCTCCGCCGATCACATCGAAGACGACGTCGGCCTCGCCGACGTCGTCCAGCTTCTCCGTCTGCAGGTCCAGGAAGGTGTCGGCGCCCAGTGCAAGCGCCCTGTCCCGGTCGGCGGACCGGCCGGTGCCGATGACACGGGCGCCGGCCTCGCGGGCGAGCTGTACCGCGATCGAGCCGACGCCGCCCACGGCGCCATGGATCAGGACGGTCTGGCCTGTGGTCAGGCGGCCGTGGTCGAACAAGCCCTGCCAGGCGGTCAGGCCGGAGATCGGCAGTGCGGCGGCCAGGGTGTGGTCGACGTCCGCCGGCAGCGGCGCGAGATTGCGGGCCTCCACCGCGGTGTACTCGGCGAGCGAGCCGTTGCGGGTCCAGTCAGCCAGGCCGAACACCCGCTGGCCGACACTCAAGCCGGTCGTGCCGAACCCCAGCTCTTCGACGACACCCGACAACTCGTGCCCGGGCACGCTCGGCGTCCGGTCGCGGCCTGCGCGATCGGTCCACGTGGCCGGCCAGTCCAGCTCTCCAGGGGTGAAGCCCGCGGCGTGCACTCGCACGATGACGTCGTTCTCGGCCGCGTGGGGGTAGGGCATGTCCGACAGGGACAGCCCGGCGAGACCGGCTTCACGGTCTCGGACAGTGATGGCTTGCACAAAGATCCTTCCTGGGGAGGGGCGCTCGAGCGCGCAGCCCGTTCACACGCAGGGCTCATCGCGGCTCGTCGGAGGAACGCAGCAGGTGGACGCGTGCCGTCCGGCATGATCGATCTCATCCGCTCACGAGCGTTCCTTCGTCTGTTCCTTTTGGGTTCTCATCAGGGAGACGAGGTGGCCCCTCGGGTTGTGACAGCTCAGACGTGAGAAAGCTTGTCCGGGTTGATGACCCTGCGGTACGCGGCGATCAGACCGTCTGTGATCTGCAGCGTGTCCACGGAGTAGACACGGCCCTCCCGGTGGCACACCAGGGCGAGCTCGCCGCCGACCTCGACGAGGTCGATGCGGTCCGGACGCCACTGGCGGCCCACGCGCACCATCACCTCAGCGACGCGTTCACCACCATAGATGGGCTTGCGCATCGCGGCGACCTCGCCGCCGCCATCGGTGACGTAGACGGCGTCCGGGTGCAGCAGTTTGACCAGGCCAGCCAGATCCCCGGCCTCGTAGGCGGCGCGAAAGGCCGCCAGCACACGTTCGCGCTCCGCCTTCGACGCCTGCGGCGAAGACTGCTTCGCGTCGGTCACCCGCCGCCGCGCCCGCGAGGCCAACTGCCGGGCACCCGGCACGGAGACATCCAGCACTTCGGCGATCCGGACGAACTCGAGACCGAAGACATCGTGCAGGACGAAGGCCACCCGCTCCGGCGGGCTCAACTCCTCCATGATCAGCAGCATCGCTGAGCCGACGGACTCATCGACGAGGACCGGCTCGGATGCGTCCGGCCCCGTCAGCAGCGGTTCCGGCAGCCACGGCCCGACATAGGTCTCCCGGCGGAAACGGGCACTCTTGAGAATGTCGTACGACCGCCGTGCGGCCACCGTCACCAGCCAGGCCCGCAGATCATCGATGTCCTGCTGATCTGTGCCGGCCGCCCGCAGCCACACGTCCTGGGTCACGTCCTCGGCATCGGCCACACTGCCCAGCAACCGGTAGGCCACGCCGAAAACCGCGGGCCGATGCCTCTCCCATCCGGCTCCGAGCGTGTCCTCGTGCTCAGACCGTCCAGGCGCGTTCTCGTTGCCCATACAGATCGCGACCTCCTCCATCTTGCGGATCCAGCGTAGTCATCCGAGCTCGGGATCTACGCAGACAGCCCCGGAAGCGAGCCAGCGTGCACGCTCACACCGACGACGCGTCGTACTTCATTCGACAGGGCGGTGTTTCATTGGTCGCCTGTGAAACAGCCCCCGGCCCTGCACGTTCGCGTAGCGATGATGGACCGCCACCATGACAACCCCAAAGTGGCCCGCGCCCCGGGGCTTACCGGCACGACGACATGGTTGTCATGATGTGGGTGGAAGACGGGGTAACCGTCCACCAGCTCCACACCTCTGACTGCGGCGACTATCTCGAGCAGCAGCTGTGGATGGAGATCGACGCCGAGCAGGTGCGCCAGGAGGAGCACGCCGAACAGCTCTTCCCCCTGCCGCCAACCGCTAGCGGGCCGGGATGGCGTGCCCGCGGTGGCCGCAGCGGGAGCCTGGACGGTCGCCAGGTCACAGGCCGGCCGCCCCTCGCGCGTGCCACGGAGTCCACGTGGTCAAGGGCATCGTCCATGCTCAGCGGGGGCCTGGGCCCGCTGGGAAAATGCTTCGGCATCCTCGCCCACATGCTGGCGAGGGTGCCGAGGGACAACCGTTCATCGACGAGTTCGGCTGCGGCGGCGGCGCCTGGAGCTGGGGCCTCGCCGGCGCGGCAAATCGCTGTCCGAGCCGATCGTGCCGAGCGTGATGGGCAGGTAGTGCTGGATGGACATGACATCTCCCCGTTCATGGTGTGCCGGTCGGACGTGGACCGGCGTATGCGCATTCATTTAAGTTTCAAAGTTCCCCAACCGGGGATGCGGGCGGAGACTTCCCCGAAATGGGCCACTTCGGGGGCATTTCGCCTGGCGTTGGCCGCGTGCCGACCTGATCTGATCGTCCTTGGGTGTTGCTGGACCGGTCTGCTACCTAAATGGGGCGCAGACCAAGTAACGGTGAAGGGGACAGTCCCCTGGTCGCGGCGGGGTGCGCTAGGGTTCCGGCTCGAACATGGTGGGATAAGCCCGGTGCGATAATGCGATCTTCGGCGTTTCCGCAGGTCGCGTTGCTCGATATCCACCGGCTGCCCCTTCCAGCCGTACTTGGGCTGTGGGCCAAGCTGACCCGCGAGGACGGCAAGTCCTTCGCTTTGAGTTGGCCCACCGCGCTGCCGACGCCGCGGATCGAGGGCAACAAGGCCGTCTACGAGGGCGCCGCCTGTCTGCCAGGCGCCGACCTGGTGATTACCGCCCTGCTGACCGGTTTCCGTCACGATGTGGTCTTGCGGAAGCGGCCCACCGGTCCGGTGGAATTCAAGCTGCCCGTCATCACCGACGGCCTGACCCTCAGCTTCTCCGTGCTGGTTCAGCACCGGGCATCATGCCCGTACCGTTCGTTTCGCTGGTGTTGTGGGATATCCGCTGATGAGCGGCAGCCCCAGCACGAACCTCGCTCCACGTGGCGAGTCCTCGACCGTGAGGGTGCCGTGGTGGGCGTGCGCGATGTCGCGGGAGATGGCCAGGCCGAGCCCGCTTCCGCCGGGATCGCGGCGGTGGCCGTCGTCGAGGCGGACGAAGCGTTCGAAGACGCGTTCGCGGTGCGCGAGCGGGATGCCGGGCCCATCGTCGGTCACCGCGACCGCGACCCCGTCGTCGGCCGGCTCGACAGTGACCTCGACAGAGGATTCGGCGTGCCGCTGCGCGTTGGCCAGGAGGTTGCCCAGCACGCGGATCAGCTGCATGCGGAAGCCGTGGATCTCCACCCCGGCAGGTGCGTGGACGTTCATCGGCACGGACTTGGACTGCGCGCTCACCTCGGCGGTGACGAGCTCTCCGAGGTCGATCTTCTCCGGGGGGCGCGGGTCGGCGGCCCGGAGTCGGGCCAGCAGCAGGTCATTGACGATCGCCTCCAGCCGGTCGGCGGTGGTCAGCGCCGTCTGGAGCGTTTGTCGGGCGTCGACGTCGTCGGGGTAGAGCAACGCCTCCTCCAGTTGCGTGCGCAGCCCGGCGATAGGGGTGCGCAGCTCGTGGCTGGTCGTGGAGGCGAACTGGCGTAGCTGCTCCACCGCGCCGTCGAGCTGGCTGAGGGTCTGGTTCGTGGTGGTGGCGAGCCGGGTGATCTCGTCGTCGCCCGGCGGTACGGGAACACGCAGGCTGAGGTCGCTCACCGTGATCTGGGAGATCTGGGCCCTGATCGCCTCGAGCTGAGCAAGTCTGTCTGTAGCACTCATGGCTGCTTTCCCTTCAGGTGTCGGGAGTTCTTGGTCTTGATGTGCGGGCTCACCGTGGCGTCGGCGGTGAAGCCGAACCCGCGAGGCAACGTCTTGTGGACGGCCGAGCCTCCCTCCGCTCGCACTTACGTTACAGCAAATGACTGTAATGTAATATTCCCCAACCTTTCAGTAGCCGTGTTTGTGTTACAGTTACGATCTGTAACGTATCTCGTACGGCATGGGCCCAGCCGTCATCCGCGAGGTGAGCCATGGTCCGAGGACGACAACCGCAGGGCGAACAACGTGGCGGCAATGGCACGACAGGCGAGACCGAACGTACGCATCAGGGAGGCCGGCCTCGCGACACGGCCATCGACGAAGCCATCATCCGGGCCACTCGCGAGCGGCTCGTACGCGACGGCTACTCGAGGATGACGATCGGTGACATCGTCGCCGACGCCAAGGTGACCCGACCCACGCTCTATCGCCGCTGGAAGAACAAGTTCGACCTGGTGATGGACGCGCTCGATTATGGGTTTCGCAAGCAGCGCGAGACATACACCGTCGACCTTTCCGAGTTGGACCCTCGAGACGCGCTCGTCGAAGCCGTCCGCCGACTCGACCCCGCGTACTTCAATCCCGACGCCATGGTGCTGATGGGCAACTTCGCCGGCGAGGCACCCCGCACCCCGGAGCTGCTTGAGATTCTGCGCGAGCGCGGTGTCGAGCCTCGCGTCGCCTTGGTGGAGGAGGTGCTGAAGCAACTGCAGGAACGCCACGCGGTCAACGCCGACATCGATACCCGCACGATCGCGATGATGTGCTTCGGCAGTTACTTCGCCGCGTTCTACTCCGGCGAGCCGAAGGAGGAGCTTCCCGAAAGCGTCGTGGCCGTACTTTGGCCGGCCCTCGCCACCGCACCGCGAGGGCGTTCCGGCACTGGAACCGGACGATCCAAGTAGTTCTCCTGGACGGCCGTGGCGGATGTAGCCGGGGTGTGCGCGAGATCGGTGTAGATCCCATGCCGGACTTGCGCACTCCAACGGGCGATGATCAGCCTGGCCCGACACGGGGAGATGGGAGCGAGCGCTGGTAGGTGCGTGAGGATCGCTGACTCAAGGCAACTCGCCTCAAGGAAACGATGTGCGGGCGGACCGCTGCTCGTCCGGTCGGTCTGCGGGCGTGGTGGCGGTGGTGGGGACGCCGGCCCTGCAGGTAGCGGACATCTCCACCCTCCATGCGTTACACAGGAGAAGCAGTAGTGAATCGCCCCGGGTTCGGTGGAGACTTTGGTGTGTCCCGGGTTGAGTGGAGGTGGGGCTGGATTCTTGTGCCGCTTGATGAGAGGAAAGTGGCATGGGACGACGGGGCTACCCGCCCGAGTTCCGGCGCAAGGTGCTGGACCTGCTCGACGCGGTTCTGTGGCAGTTGCTCGCCTTGGGCCAGTGTCAGCAGCATCGAGGTTGCCACGGAGGCCATCGCGGCGGAGGTCGCCGCCAAGATCTCCCGGCATCTGGAGCGCTTCGGCGCCTGGATCGCCGACAGTCTCGGCCACGACCGGCTCTCGGCCGTCACCCCGCGCGAAGTCACCGCCGGGCGCGACCATCTGGCCGCCGCCGGCAACCGCGGCCGCGACGGCAAGGCGGCGCCGATGGCCGCCGCGACCGTCAACAACCACCTGGCCCACTTGTCGGCACTGTTCACCTGGATTACCGCGCACGCCCCCGACGGCTGCTCCGCCACGGCGACCCAACCAAGAAGGTCGCCGCGCTGCCGCTGCCCACCCCGCAAGTGCGGGCCCTGGCCGCCGCCCAGGTGCGCACCGTCAAGAACGTGGTCGACCGGATCGAGACCTTCCACGAGCTTAAGGGCCGCCGCCGCCGAACACCACCAATCAGACCGCGCCCGCCCTGATGCGACTATGTGTCACATCGCCTGGGCAGGAGGTCGCCCGTGTCCGTCGTGGCCGGCCCGGCTCCGTCCCCGACTCGGCCTCCGGCGCGACGAGCGCGGCTGGGGTCGGGCCGGCGGTCGAGCGCTTCCTGGACTCCATCACCGCGGCCACCACCCGCACCGGCTACGCCGAGGCCCTCACCCGGCTGACCATCGTGACCGGCCCGGCCCATCCCGTCGCCGCCCTGGCCCCCGAGCACTACGCAGCGGTGATGGACCGCCGGAAGAGCGCGGCCGCCGCCACCTGAACCGGCACCTGTCGGCACTGTGCTCCTTCACCACCTGGGCCCGGCGCCAGGAACTGCTGGCCACCAACCCGGCCCGGCGCCTGCAGCGCCGCAAACCCGCGGTCCGTGCCTCTTCTCGGCAGCCGCGCGTCTCGGCTACGATCGCAACCCCGCCGCCAGGGCCAGAGTGATGGTGTCGATGACGCATAGCCGCGTTTGTCGGTCAGTCCGTTTGAACAGCGCTCCGGGTGCGTGAGCGCCAGGACTGGCGGTCAGAGACAACAGCGCCCTGACGGGCATGGTGACGATCGCGATCAGGGCGACTCAGCGGTGCAGGGCAGTCTCATGCTGGATCCGCGACAGTTTCTCGGGATTGCGCACGGCGTAGAGCCCGGTGATGAGGCCGTCGTCGATGCGCACCGCCACGACGGTGTCGGTCTCGCCGCCCCGCCGGAGGAGCAGCGCCGGGTAGCCGTTGACCTGGGCCGGTTGCAGCGACGCCGTGCCGGCGATCCTGCCCAGCACGCGGGCCACCTGATCGGCCCCCACGATGGGCGCCAGCGCGGCCTGCACGACTCCACCGCCGTCGGTCAACAGGACGACGTCGGGGGCGAGGATGTCGAGCAGGCTCTGCAGGTCGCCGGTTTCGACCGCGCGCTGGAACGCCTGCAGCGCATCGCGGGTCTGGGCTGGGGTGACGCTCCCGCGGGGTCGGCGCGTGGCGACGTGGGTCCGTGCCCGGTGGGCGATCTGGCGGACCGCGGCCGGGCTCTTGCCGACGGCGTCGGCGATCTCGTCGTAGTCCAGGTCGAACACCTCGCGCAGCACGAACACCGCCCGCTCGGTCGGGGTGAGCGTCTCCAGCACCAGCAGCATCGCCATCGAGACGCTGTCGGCCAGTTCCACATCCTCGGCCACGTCCGGGGCGGTCAGCAGCGGCTCGGGCAGCCAGGGGCCGACGTAGGACTCCTTGCGCCGGCCGAGCGTGCGCAGCCGTTTCAGCGCCTGCCGGGTGGTGATCTTGACCATGTAGGCGCGCCGGTCCAGCACGGTGGCGTGGTCGACGCCCGCCCACCGCAGCCAGGTCTCCTGCAGGACGTCCTCGGCGTCGGCGGCCGAGCCGAGCAGCTCGTAGGCGACCGTGAACAGCAGGTTGCGGTGGGCGAGGAACACCTCGGTGGCCGGGTCCACAGCGGAGTCGATGCGGATGCTGCCACGAGCGAGGGGCCCGGCTGTGTCCGTCGGTTGCTCGCTGCGTTCGCTCATTGCTGCTTCCTGCCTGTTCGTTCTCGACCGTGCATGCATACGATCCCGGCCCCCTCCGCTTTGTGACACCCGTGATCGGTGATGCACGTCACAGCACCGCGCTGTCACAGGGATCGGGTCACCGGGATCTCTTGCTCGCCAGGACGCCGCGCGCACGACCGCGCGGCAGGCAACTCCACGCAACAGACTTTCCCCGACAGGAGTTTGGTCATGAACGAGCACACCACACAGAAGGTGGCGATGGTCACCGGGGCGAACAAGGGGATCGGCCGCGCGATCGCCGAGCGGCTTGCGGCGATGGGCATAACGGTGGTGATCGGCGCGAGAGATCCGCGGCGCGGCCAGGAGGCCGCTGCGGCGGTGCGTGCGGCGGGCGGCGACGCGCACGCGGTCGCCCTGGACGTCACCGACCTGACCACCGTGCAGGAGGCCGCCAGGTGGGTCGAGGAGCGCTGGGGCCGCCTTGACGTGCTGGTCAACAACGCCGGCATCACCGGCTCCGGGAAGGTCTCGCCGGAAGACGCCTACGATCAGGTCCCCAGTTCGGTCGACCTGGACATGGTCCGGGCGGTGTTCGAGACCAACGTGTTCGGGGTGATCGCGGTGATCAACGCGCTGCTGCGGCGCTCGCCGGCGGCGCGCATCGTCAACGTCAGCAGTCACGCCGGGTCGCTGACCCTCACCAGCGACCCGGACGGCCCGTTCGCAGCCCTGCTGCCGTCGGCCGCGTACACGCCGTCGAAGTCCGCGCTGAACGCGCTGACCGTGCAGTACGCCAATGAGCTGCGCAAGGACGGCATCCTCGTCAACGCCGCCGCCCCGGGCTTCGTCGCCACCGACAGCAACAACCACAGCGGGTACCTCACGCCCGCGCAGGGCGCCGCGGTCGTGGTGCGCCTGGCCACGCTCGGCACCGACGGACCCACCGCAGGGTTCTTCAGCGAGGACGGCCTGCTGCCCTGGTAGCCTTGCGCAGTCGCACCGCTGCAGCGGCCCTGATCCACGCAGGCCGGCCCCATGAGCCGCGCCTGCGACCTCCCGCCTCCCCCACGAGCCGCACTACGTGTACATCGACCTGGGCTCGAGCGACGCCGGGCCGGCCGCTCGGCATCAGGACGCAGGTCAGGTCTGTCGTGGATGAGCAGCGCCGAGGAGGGCGGCGGCGCGGTCGATGGTCTCGCGCGCGTTGGCCTCTGTGGTCAACTCCCGTGCTTCAGCGAGCGAGAGCCAGCGCAGCGGCGAGTCAGGGCTCTCGGGCCGCACCGCGTCCGGCGTGTCAGTGACCAGCAGGAAGCGCAGGTCGGCATGCTCGTGGGCGGGCTCATGCGGCGCCGCCGGTACGGGGACGATCACCAGGTGAACGGGACTCCCATCCGGCCACGGCGTCAGATCGGTCAGCCCGGTCTCCTCGGCTCCCTCCCGCAGCGCGATCTGCAACGGGTCGGACTCGCCGGCGTCGGCGTGGCCACCGACCTGAAGCCATGCCTGCTGACGGGCGTGCCAGCGCAGCAGCACGCGCCGGGTGGGCGGATGGACGATGAGCGCGGACGCGGTGAGGTGCAGCGAGGTCCCCCGCCCCCATGGGTCGGGGCCGCCGAGGAGCGCCCGGACCCGCTCGATGTCGGCGGCCTCGATCGCGGTCCGCGGTTCGGGCAGGATCACAGGGGCCTCATGTCCGTCTCTCACGAAGATCAGCTTAACGGCGGCAATCCTGCCGGCCGGTCCATGGGAACGAGCGATCACGCTGGAGCGCTGGTTAGGCCGCCTGCGCATCCGCTGAGGTGTCCGCGACCACATCCACGACGCCTTGGTGATGAGCCCGCCGCTACGCCGTGGTGAATCGGTGCGCGGGTGTGCCGGCCGAGCCGGTGCGGCGGCGGGTGCCGGCCCGGGGTGCCGGGGTCAGGCCTTGCCGTTGAGGGCGCTGCCCTTCTTCCACTCCTTGAACGGCATCTGCCAATAGCCCCAGCCGTTGTTCCACTCCAGTTCGCGGTCGGTGCCGACGATTTCGACGACGTCGCCGCGCTGGACGTTGTCGTAGAACCATTTGGCCTGGTCGGGGCGGGCGTTGATGCAGCCGTGGCTGACGTTGCGCACGCCTTGGGCCCAGACGTTGTTCTTGGCGTGGACGTACTCGCCGGAGTTGGAGATGCGGACGGCGTGGCCGATCATCACGTCGTAGTAGCCGGGGTCGCCCTTCTTGCGACCGGGGGAGATCATGCGGACGGGATTGCCACGTTCCATGGTCAGGTGGACGCCGGAGGTGGTGGTGTATTCGCGGGTGGTGGCCATGCCGGCACTGATGCGCATGGTCTGCACGCGTTTGCCGTCCTGGTAGACGTACATGCGCTTGGTACGGGTGTCGACCTTGCTGATCTGCTTGGCACCGATCTTGAGGGTGGCGGTGTAGTCCTTGGTGCCGTACAGCCCCTTGCCGCCCTTGATGCCGGCGATGTCGGCGTTGAACGTCACCTTCTGGTGGGCGGGCCAGTATTTCGCGGTGCGGTAGATGGCCTTGGTGTCGTCGACCCAGCGCCAGGCGCCTTCGACGGGTTTTTCCGCGTCGACTTCGAGGGCGCGTTCGATGGTGGCCTTGTTGTCGACCGGCTGGTTGAAGGTGACGATGATGGGGGCGCCGACGCCGAGGGTCTCGCCCTTGGCGTTGGGGGTCACGTCGATGACCTGCAGGGCGCGCTGCGGTTTGGCCGTGGTGAAGGCGCTGGTGGCGGTGGTGGCGCCGGCCTTGGCGGTGACGGTGTAGCCGGTGGAGGGCTTGAGCGGGGTTTTGGAGACCCATCGGGTCTTGTCGGCGTTGAAGCGGCCCTCGATCTGCTCCTCGCCGGTGGTGACGGCGACGTCCTCGAGGGCGCCGCCGGCGGCGGTGATGACGATCTTCTTGTCGGGGTTGACCTTGGCGCTGCCCTCGGCGGGTGTGATGGTGACGGTGGGTGCCTGGGGGGTGGGCGTGGTGCTGGTTTCGGGTACGCCGGGGTCGGCGGCGGTGGTGGTGCCGCCGTTCGAGCAGGAGGTGGTCAGGGCGGCCGCGGCCAGCAGCGCGACAGCGGCGGCGGCCGGTCTCCTCCATGTAGGCGTAACGTTCAAGATGGTCCTCTCCCCCAGGGCACCAAAGGCACCTCAAAAACCTTAATGCTCCTGCATGTAAGACGACGAATGATTTGGGAGAGTTCGGTCACATTTAGATCACTTGTTGTGGTCAGGTGCAGGTCAACGCGGCGTCAGGCGGTGCGTGAGGCCGGTGTGCCGGCGTCCCGCGCCCTTGGTGCGTACGGCCTGGGCCAGCGCCCGCCGCGAGCCGACGATCACCACGAGCTTCTTGGCGCGGGTGATGGCGGTGTAGAGGAGGTTGCGCTGCAGCATCATCCAGGCGCTGGTGGCCAGCGGGATGACGACGGCGGGGTATTCGCTGCCCTGGGAGCGGTGAATGGACACGGCGTAGGCGTGGGCGAGCTCGTCGAGTTCGTCGAAGGCGTAGTCGACCGGTTCGTCCTCGTCGGTCAGGACGGTGAGCTTGTGCTCGTCGGGCCGGATGTCGGTGACGATGCCGACGGTGCCGTTGAACACCCCGGCTGCGCCTTTGTCGTAGTTGTTGCGCAGCTGGGTGACCTTGTCGCCGACGCGGAAGACGCGGCCGCCGTAGCGGCGTTCGGGCATGCCCTCGACGGCGGGGGTGAGGGCTTCCTGCAGGGCGGCGTTGAGCGCGCCGGCGCCGGCCGCGCCGCGGTGCATGGGGGCCAGGACCTGCACGTCGCGGCGGGGGTCGAGGCGGAAGCGGGCGGGGATGCGGCGGGAGACGACGTCGACGGTCAGGGCGGCGATCTCCTCCGGCTCCTCGCAGGGGAACAGGAAGAAGTCCTTCATGCCCTCCAGGACGGGGTGGCGGCCGGTGTTGACGCGGTGGGCGTTGACGACGACGCCGGACTGCTGGGCCTGGCGGAAGACCTGGGTGAGCCGGACGCGGGGGATGTCGGTGGCCGCCAGCAGGTCTTTGAGGACCTCGCCGGCGCCGACGGACGGCAGCTGGTCGACGTCGCCGACGAACAGCAGGTGCGCGCCCGGGGCGACGGCTTTGACGAGCTTGTTGGCCAGCAGCAGGTCGAGCATGGAGGCCTCGTCGACGACGACCAGGTCGGCGTCCAGGGGGTTGTCGCGGTCGAAGGTGGCGTCTCCGCCGGGCCGCAGCTGCAGCAGCCGGTGGACGGTGGTGGCCTCGTGGCCGGTCAGCTCGGCCAGGCGTTTGGCGGCGCGGCCGGTGGGGGCGGCCAGGATGACGCGGGCGCGTTTGGCGCGGGCCAGCAGCACGATGGAGCGTACGGTGAAGCTTTTGCCGCAGCCGGGCCCGCCGGTCAGCACGGCCAGTTTCTCGGTCAGGGCCAGGCGGACGGCCTGGCGCTGCTCGGGGGCGAGCTCGGCGCCGCTCTGGGCGTGCAGCCAGGCCTCGGCCTTGGCCCAGTCGACGTCGGCGAAGGCCTTGAGCCGGTCGTGGCCGCTGCGCAGCAGGGTCAGCAGGCCGGAGGCCAGCGACTGCTCGGCGCGGTGGAAGGGCGGCAGGTAGACGGCGGGCACCACGGAGTCTCCGGCGGGGACGGGCTCGCGCACGACGCCTTCCTCGGCGACGAGGTCCTCCAGGCAGGCGGCGACGAGGTCGGAGCCCACGTCGAGGATCTTGACGGCGTCGGCCACCAGGTTGGGGGCCGGCAGGTAGCAGTGGCCGTCGTCGGCGGCCTGCGACAGCGTGTAGCGCAGGCCGGCCTTGACGCGTTCGGGGCTGTCGTGCGGGATGCCGACGGCCTGGGCGATGGTGTCGGCGGTCTTGAACCCGATCCCCCACACGTCGTCGGCCAGCTTGTACGGCTGGGTCTTGACGACGGAGATGGACTGCTCGCCGTACTGCTTGAAGATGCGCACCGCGATCGAGGTGGACACGCCGACGCCCTGCAGGAAGATCATCACCTCTTTGATGATCTTCTGTTCGTCCCAGGCGGCGGCGATCATCTTGGTGCGTTTGGGGCCCAGGCCCGGCACCTCGGTCAGGCGTTCGGGGTGCTGCTCGATGACGTCGAGGGTGGCGGTGCCGAAGTGGTCGACGATCCGCTCGGCCATCTTCGGGCCGATCCCCTTGATGAGACCGGAGCCGAGGTAGCGGCGGATGCCCTGGACGGTGGCCGGTAGGACGGTGGTGTAGGACCACACCTCGAACTGGCGGCCGTAGCGGGGATGGGAGGTCCAGCGGCCCTGCAGCCGCAGCGACTCCCCCACCTGGGCGCCCAGCAGCGGGCCGACGACGGTCAGCAGCTCGGAGCCGGAGCGTTCGGTGGCGACGCGGGCGATGGTGTAGCCGGTGTCCTCGTTGGCGTAGGTGATGCGTTCGAGAACCGCATCGAAGGATGAAACGAGTGAACCATCCACGCCAGGCTTCACGCAAACCCCTCTCACGCCTGCTTTGGTGGCAAGAGTAGAGCAGCACTGACAAGTCGCCGAGCGGCCAGCGGATCTGCTGGCTCGTGAGGCATCTCACGGCCAGCCGTTCGCACGCCCGTGCGAGAGTGGATCTATGACGACCCGCGCCGAAGCGCTTGCTGCTGCAGGTCGAGTCCTTGCTGAGGCGCGGGCTCGCCGAGACTCCCTGTCCCCCGAGGAGGCTGCCCGCGCCGCCTATGTCCCCGGGGGCCGCTCCGTCGAGGAGCTGATGGCCATCATCCGAGAGCAGCGCCGCAGGGCTCGCGCGCGCCAGCAGGCTGATCCGAATTGATCTCGCTAGCAATCCCGCAAGCCAGATCAGCGGGGAGGCGATTCGCGTACATCTATAACGTAAAGGCTCCGAAATCGGACATCTCATTGTCCGCGACTCGCTCTTTGGGCGAAAAACACCAGATCAACTAGGGTCCCAGGCGGCAGTTGCAGGGTTTCATGTCCGATTTGACGGTCCTTACGTTATAGATTCTCGCCGCTTCGCCTTTCCTGCGGGTCCTGACCACAGTTGAGCCGAAGCACGGTAGCTGTCGCATAGGCAGGCTTTATGTCACCTGTGACTGTGCGATCGGATCGGCCAGGTGCGACCCCCAGCTATAGATGGCGGTTCCCAGGTTTTGTTGGCGCGTACCCAGCGGGGCTGCGCGCGGCGGGCCGGGCGTTCAACACCGGCGGGTCGGCCACGTCGAGCCAGTGCTCGCAAAAAGAAGTCGACCGGCTGCCCTCGGCAGCGGTAGCGTCCTGGGTCGATGTGGAACGAAGTACGACCGCCGACGACGACTCAGGTCCGCGACGCCTTCGGTATCGAGGTGGGCGAGCTGCGGCCGCATCCGGGCGGGTTCGAAGCGGATGCGTTCACCGACGGGCGCTGGTTCGTGAAGCTTTGGCGTCAGCAGCCCGACAGCGACTCCGGTCTGGCGCTGACCGCTGAGTTGGCAGCTCGGGGCATCCCCGTTCCTGCGGCGGAGCGAGCTCTTGACGGCTCGTACACCTCCGAGCACCATGGCCGGCGCTATGCGCTGTTCCCGTTCGTCGATGGCCACCAGGGAACGTGGAACGACGCTGACGCGATCGCGCGGGCGATGCGCGCCGTGCACGAGATCACCGACCTCGTTCTGCCCCGCACCGATATGGACGAGTGGTGCATCGAGGTGCTGCGCGACCGGCACGACCACCCTTGGATCGTCGACCGCCGCGACGAGGTCATGGCCAACGTTGACCGGCTCGAAGCGGTGATCGAACGGGCACGCGCGATCGACGTGCCCCACGTCGTGTGCCACCACGACCTGTTCCCTCACAACGTCCTCGTTGACCGCGACGGTCACATCGCGACGCTGCTCGACTGGGGTCATGCGATGCTGGCGCCGCGCGAGCACGATGTGTTCTCCGCCTTGTGCGGGCCCGACCCTGTGCGCTTCCTGCGCGCCTACGGCGCGGAGCGACTCGACCTCACCCACCTCGAGTACGCCCGGCTTGCCCGCTCGCTGCGCGACCTTGCAGTTCGCATCTACAACGAGGTCGACCTGGAGGGCATCAACACCTGGGGTTTCGACGGGTTGCGCCGAGTGGACGCCGATCTTGTGCTCTCCCGACCTTTTTGCGATAGCTGAGGTCGCCCGATGCGTCGATCGACGAGATTGCGGCGCGATCGACGCCGGATCACGGTTCTGGGTCGGCTCATTCCGCTGGCGGGTGTTCGAGTTCGTTGCTGAGCAGGTGGGCCCGCCAGATATCGATCGTGCACGCAGGAGGAAGCCGATCTTGAGCGGCAGCTGACGGCCTGGGAAATGCCAGAAACTCTGGGCCTACTTGCCTAACGTGACTTGACGACTCTCAGGCCGCTGACCAGCAAGTTCGCTCGACAACCCCAGATAACGATCGTTGTGGCATCGCTCGGGTCGGATCTTATGCGCGAGCACTCATAGGGCGCCATGCATCCACACCGGATCATCAAGATCGTGTACGCAGCCGCCAAGAACACCTGGGAATTTCCGCCAACAGACTCGGGGAAACGCCACAACTCCGCCGGTCACCCAGCTCGCAGCCGCCATCTATAACTGGGAGTCGCAGCCAGGCCCGCGGGTGGGTCGCGGGCTCGCGCGCATTCCGATCAGCGGGTGCGGTGCAGGCGGGTGCGCGGCTGGCGGCGAGGGGGTGCGGCGTAGGCGAGACGGACACGCGAAAGCCGCGCGGCCAGCAACCGCGCGGCTTCCGTGTGGGCGCTAGTCCAAGTAGCGCTTCATCCGCTGCTCGGCACGCTGGCGGGCGATACCCGTGCGGCGCGCGTTGAGACGCGACATCGTGCCCACGATCGCGGCCAAGCCGGATGGCAACGCCTCGGGATCCTCGCACATCGACACGAACTCCGAGCAGACCGTGGGGGCGGCGACGGCCACGTCACGCGCGTACACGTCGGGGATGGCCAGCGCCTGGACCACGACGCCCCGGAAGTTCTCAAAGAACACCTGCGGCGGTGCGATCACGGGGGCGGTCGGCCCGTGGTCGTGCCGGAGGATGGCGACGAGGAAACCCTGGGAGTCGGCGATCAAGCCGGGCTTGGCGATGGGGCGGTTCAGGGTTGCTCCGTTCGGTAGGTGCTGCCAGCTGGCGGGGAAGTGCCAGCGGGCAGCGGGCGGGTTAGCTGTGGCGGCGCTTGCCGTGTCGGCGGGGGCTGGGCGCCTGCGACGAGCGCCAGTTCTCCATGCGCCTCAACCCGCTCACCGACACCCGTCTCACCGCGGCCTGCGACATCACCGGCAACGGGCCGCAGGACTTCGTCCAGACGGCGTTGAACATCTGGCAGCACAGGAAGAAGATCCCCTACAGTGCCCGCCAGGATTAGGCACGAAGCGGGACCGCGGCCGTGATTACGCCGCTGGCTGGGCTAGCTAGCCCCCGCTGGCAACCGGGCGCTGCCGGCGGTATATGGCCACGTCAGCGGGCCGTGCACGGAGCGTGGGCAACAGGGTGGCAACAACCCATGGGACTCTGTATCGCATCGCCCCAACAGCCCCAGGAGAAGGAATAGGCTCAGCCGAGTATTTGGGCCGTTGGGAGTTGGGGGAGCGCGTGAGCGACTCGTTCGTGCATCTGCATGTTCACACTGAGTACAGCATGCTTGACGGTGCGGCGAAGATGAAACCGCTGTTCAAGGAAGCTGAGCGGCTCGGGATGCCGGCGATCGCGATGTCGGATCACGGGAACATGTTCGGCGCGTACGAGTTCCAATCGGTGGCCAAGGGCTTCCCCGTCAAGCCGATCATCGGGATCGAAGCGTACGTGGCGCCCGCGTCGCGCTACCACAAGAAGCCTGTCTTCTGGGGTTCACGCGCCGAGACCGGCGTGGCCGACGGCGAGGGCGGCAAGGACGTCTCCGGCGGCGGCCGCTACACCCACATGACCATGTGGGCCAAAGACGCGAACGGGCTGCGGAACCTGTTCCGGCTGTCGTCCCTGGCCAGCTTCGAGGGCTACTACGGCAAGCCGCGCATGGACCAGGAGCTGATCGCCGAACACGCGGACGGGATCATCGCCACAACCGGCTGCCCGTCCGGAGTGGTCCAGACCCGGCTGCGGCTCGGCCAGTACGACGAAGCGGTCAAGGCCGCCGGCGAATACCAGGAAATCTTCGGCAAGGAGAACTACTTCCTCGAGCTGATGGACCACGGCATCGACATCGAGCGCGAGGTCCGGGCCGACCTGCTCAAGCTGGCCAAGCAGCTCAACATTCCGCTGCTGGTCACCAACGACTCCCACTACGTCACCGAGGACCAGGCCGACGCCCACGACAGCCTCCTGTGCGTCGGCGTCGGCAAGAACAAGGACGACCCGAACCGGTTCCGGTTCAACGGCTCCGGCTACTACCTCAAAACCGCCCAGGAAATGCGGGCGCTGTTCCCTGAACTGCCGGAGGCGTGCGCCAACACGCTGCTCGTGGCCGAGATGGTGGGCGACTACAGCGAGGTGTTCGCCGAGGTCAACCGGATGCCGGACTACCCGGACGTGCCCGAGGGCGAGACGCAGGAGTCGTGGCTGCGCAAGGAGTGTGAAGCCGGTCTGGCGATGCGGTACGGCACGCCGGTCCCGCAGGAGGTGTGGGACCGGTACGAGACCGAGATGAAGGTCATCGGCCCCATGGGGTTCTCCTCCTACTTCCTCGTCGTCGCCGACATCTGCCGGTACGCCCGTGAGAACGGCATCCCGGTCGGCCCTGGCCGAGGGTCCGCCACCGGGTCGATCGTCGCCTACGCCACCCGCATCACCGAGTTGGACCCGCTGGAGCATGGCCTGCTGTTCGAGCGGTTCCTGAACCCTGAGCGGATCAACCCGCCGGACGTTGACCTCGACTTCGACGACCGCCAGCGCGACCGCATGGTGAACTATGTCACCGAGAAGTACGGCGACAAGATGACCGCGCAGGTCAACACGTTCGGCACGATCAAGGCCAAGGCTGCGGTCAAAGACGCCAGCCGCATCCTCGGCTACCCGTTCGCAGTCGGCGACAGGATCACGAAGGCGATGCCGCCGGACGTCATGGGTAAGGGCGTGCCGCTCGCGGACCTGTTCAACGAGGGTCACCCGCGCTACAACGAGGGCAACGAGATCCGCGCCCTGTACGAGTCCGACCAGGACGTCCGCAAGGTGATCGACACCGGCCGCGGTATCGAAGGGCTGATCCGCGGCACCGGCGTGCACGCGGCCGCCGTCATCCTGTCCTCAACGCCGCTGCTGGACCTGATCCCCATGCACATGCGGGACAAGGACAAGGTGATCATCACCGGGTTCGACTACCCCTCGTGTGAATCCATGGGCCTGGTCAAGATGGACTTCCTGGGTCTGCGGAACCTGGGCATCATCGACCACGCCATCAAGATCATCAAGCAGAACCGGGGCATCGAGCTCGACACCCTGACGATGCCGCTCGACGACGCCAAGACCTACCAGCTCCTGGCCCGCGGCGACACGCTCGGCGTGTTCCAGCTCGACGGCGGCCCCATGCGGCAGCTCCTCAAGCTGATGGAGCCGACCCGGTTCGAGGACATCGCCGCCGTGCTCGCCCTGTACCGGCCGGGACCGATGGCAGCCAACGCGCACACCAACTACGCGCACCGCAAGAACGGCCGCCAGGACATCGAGCCCATCCACCCCGAACTCAAGGACGCCCTCGACCCCATCCTCGGCCCGACCTTCCACCTGCTCGTCTACCAAGAGCAGATCATGGCAGTCGCCCGAGAGCTGGCCGGCTACACCCTCGGCGGCGCCGACCTGCTCCGCCGCGCCATGGGCAAGAAGAAGAAGGAGATCCTGGACGCCGAGTTCGCCAACTTCCAGGCGGGCATGCGCGGCAACGGCTACAGCGACGACGCGATCACCGCGCTGTGGGACGTCATGCTGCCCTTCTCCGGGTACGCCTTCAACAAATCGCACACCGCCGGGTACGGCCTCGTCGCCTACTGGACCGCCTACCTGAAGGCCAACTACCCCGCCGAATACATGGCCGCCCTCCTCACCAGCGTGGGCGACGACAAGGACAAGGCCGCGATCTACCTGGCCGAGTGCCGCAAGATGGGCATCCAGGTCCTGCCGCCGGACGTCAACGACTCCCAGCTCGACTTCGTCGCGGTCGGCGACACCCAGGTACGGTTCGGCATGGGCGCGGTCCGCAACGTCGGCTCGAACGTCGTCGAGGGCATCGTCAAGGCCCGCACGCAGAAGGGCCGCTACAGCGACTTCGACGACTTCCTCGCCAAGGTGCCTCTCTCGGTCTGCAACAAGCGGGTCATCGAATCATTGATCAAGGCGGGCGCGTTCGACTCGCTCGAGCACCCGCGCAAGGGCGTGCTCATGATTCACGAGCAGGCCGTCGAGTCCGTGATCGACATCAAGAAGAACGAGGCCCACGGCCAAGACTCACTGTTCGGCGGGATGGACGACGACGGCGACGACACCGCTTTCACGATCACCGTCCCCGACATGGAGTGGGACAAGAAGACCAAGCTGGACTTCGAGCGGGAGATGCTCGGCCTGTACGTGTCGGACCACCCGCTGGCCGGCACGGAACGGATGCTGGCCCGCAACCGGGACACCACCATCGCCGACCTGCTCGACAGCGGCCGCGAAGACCGGGGCGACGTCACCGTCTGCGGCATGATCACGAAAGTGGACAAGCGGGTCAACAAAGCCGGAAACGTCTGGGCCATCGCGACCGTCGAGGATATGGACGCCGGTGTGGAGTGTCTGTTCTTCCCCAAGAGCTACGAGTTGTACGGGCCGGAGCTGCGCGAAGACTCAGTGGTGGCCGTCAAGGGGCAGATCAACAACCGCGACGGCGCCATCTCGATTTTCGCCCAGGACCTCACTCTGCTGGATGTGTCCGGCATCAGCAGCGACGCGCCGGTCACCCTGCTCCTGCGTGAGGAACGCCTCAACCAGAGCATCGTGGACGAACTGCGCAACGTGCTCAAGCTGCACCAGGGACAGGTGCCGGTGCTGATCAACCTGCGGCGGATGGCTGGCCAGACCGTGACGCTGTCGTTGCCGGAATTCCGGATCAACCCGGAGCCAAGCTTCTCGGCCGACATCAAGCAGCTGTTCGGCCCGGAAGCGATCTCGCTGTGACCGGGCAGCGGCGGATCGACATCGTCACCGCCGAGGAGCCGCCGACATGTCCGCGCTGCAGCGCGGAAGGGCTGCTGCTCGCAAGGGTGCCGAACGAGTGGACGAACGCCAGCGGCGCCGCCGTGGAGGGCCGGAACGGGGTCGTGCTGTGCGCGGGCTGCGACACCGACGCGCCGGCCGCGGCCCCGCTGATCACGTGGTTCCACGTGCACGGCAGTGCGGGCCCCGAGCAGCGGGAGGAGTTCGCCCAGCTCCTGGTGGCATGGGCCGAGCAGGTGTCGGTGCCAGCCGTGAACGAACAGCGGTTGGAGGCGGAGACCGCGCTGTGGCGGAGCGGCCAACTGTAACCGTCGCACGCGATAGAAAGGGCTGGCCCCCGCCGATGTGCGCGGCGGGGGCCAGCCTTTTTCAGGGGTGCAGCAGGGCGGCTACAGGCGAGTCGTCGTCTGAGCGGTCAGCGCGAAGTTGTTCTGCACCGCGCCGCACTTGTTCGAGTCGGACACGATCGCGCCCTGGCTGGCCAGTGCGAGGTACTGCTGCACCTGGTCGGCGTCAACGGAGACCCCGAGGCCGGGGGCGTTCAGGCCGAGACCGACGTTGTTCGCTTCCATTCCTTTTCTCCTTCGGAGATCGGGTTGAGAACGGAACTACCTATGTGATCGACGTTGCGACCACGACGGCGATGGCTTTTCCTTTCTCGACGGGGACGATGGAGCAGGTAAGCCAACCGGGGACGACGGCCAGGGAACCGGCGGACGGAGTGATAGTGAGCTGGCGGCCCCAGGGCAGGCCGGGCATGGCCGTCATGGCGCTTCCCGCGCGGGGGTCGAACACCGCGACCGTTCCGGCGTCCGCTTCGACCGGCGCGACGACCTCGAGGAAGCACCAGGCGAGGTAGTCGTTCGGCACGGCGAACATCGGCTTCTCGTAACCGCCCAGCCAGATCTGCGCCTCCATCTGAACGTCGGCGACGGGCCCGCCAGCTGTGCCTCCCTCGATCCCCCGTTCAGCGAGGGCGTTCATATCGGCGACGAACGCCTGGCGGAGCGCTTCGATGTCGGCGACGGCCTCGTGCAGCGGAAGGGTGGTGAACGAGCTGGCTGCGGTATGCCGATCGAGGATGTTGGCGCAGGCGATGCCGGTCAGGTCGATCTGCCGGACGGTAGAGGCGGTCACCAGGCCCGGCCCGATGTTGGCGATGGTCACAGCTTTCCTCCCGTCCGGTCGTAGGAGGCGTTGAACGCGATGCAGATCCGCAACCCGTCCGTGTGCTGGGTGGCCTGCACGGAGTGCGGCAGCCAGGACGGGAACGCCACCAGCAGGCCGGGGCGCGGCTCGATCGACAACACCCCGGGAGTGACGCCGCGGGCGATCGCGGCCGGGCGGGGGTCGAACATTTGCAGATTCCCGGAGGCGGCGCTGACTCCGCCGCACTCGATGTAGATCGTCCCGGAGTAGATGGAGTCGTGGTGCGTGTGCAACCGGTGGGAGCCGCCCGACCGGTAGACGACCGCCCATGCCTCCGCGATCACCCCGTATGTGTCTTCGACCTCCGGCGCGCGTTCTTCCAGAACGTCGCGGGTCATCGCGGACACGGCGGTACGGATCTGCTCGCGGAGCCATGCCACCGCCGGGTGATCCCACTTCAGGATGTCCATGCTGGACTTCTGAGCGCCGATGACCCCGAACGTGTGCGCGTCGTTGTCGCGGCCTTCGGCGTCCAGGATGAGATCGCGCAGCTTGCCGATCACCTCCCGGGCGCGGGCGCCGCCGTCCGGGGTGTCCGGGTCGGCCAGCCCTGCCCGGTAGATGGGTGTCTCCCAGGTGGTCAGCACGACGGCCTGGGGACGTGTCGCCGTCTTCATAGAGCCTCCTTGAGCCGTTGGGCGAGCGCTCGCCCGGCGTCGGTCAAGTCGTCGTCGATGCCGTCGAGCAGGGACAGGCATCCGCGGCCGTAGTCGACCAGGTAGCGGATGTGGTCGGCGGCGCTCACCAACAACACCGAGACCGACTTCCAGCCTGACTGGCAGGCCATCCCTATTACCGTCCGCAAGATCAAGAGTCGGGTGACCCGCACTCCTGGCCACGGCCACGGCCAAAACGGCACCCAGAGCCAGAGTCGCCCCCAAAACCAGAACCGCCCTCAACACCAGGACCAGGACCAGGACCAGCGGAGCACAATCCACACCCGCACGCACAACAAGATCGAAATCCAATGTCGCAGGGGCGGCCACTGCCCGGCTCCCGTTCGGGTCGGGGAAGCACAGGTAATCGCCTTCCTAGTGGTGGCGCTTGGCAATCAGTTCGACGGCGACGTCTGAAATCCGCCAGCATGCTCGCGGTCGGTCGGGCCAGAATCCGCTCATGATCGCTGAAGCGCAGGGAATCCGCATCCGGCACCGCGGGTATGAACCGCAGGTCCATCCCACCGCCTACGTCGCCCCGACGGCCACGCTCGTTGGTGATGTCCGTGTGGGGCCGAGGGCGCGGGTGATGTACGGTGCGGTGCTCGATGCCGAGGGGGCTCGGATCGAGGTCCGGGAGGCGGCGGTGATCTGCGAGAACGCAGTGTTGCGCGGGTCTGCGGTCGCCGGCGATCAGCCGGTGCTTGTCGACGACCACGTCTTCGTGGGGCCGCATGCCACGCTGCTGGGCTGCGAGGTCGGCAGGTGCGTCTATGTGGCGACCGCGGCGACGGTCCTGCAGTGCGCACGGTTGGGGGCCGGCTCGGTTGTCGCTGTCGGCGCGCTCGTCCATGCGCGCACCGTTTTGCCGGACGAGTACTTCGTGCCGCCGCACACCGTGGCGCTTGACGCGCCGGTGCGGCTGCTGGCACCTGGCGATCCGGGCCTGGCCGAGGCCGTCAGGCAGGTGGGCTTCGCGCAGGTGGCGTTCGGCGTCGACGCGGAGTGGACCGACCGGATCAGCCGGTACGAGCACATCGCGGAGGTGCGCGTCGCCGAGTTCGGCACGCACGCGGACGATGAGGTTCTGAATCTCGGCTAGCGCCGCATCAGCGACCCTTGTGCTGTGGTGAGGTGACGCGCCGTCCGGATTCCACTGCGGCGTGCGCGTGTCACCGGTCGTCTTCCACGTCCGGCCCGGGTCGCGCTCCTCCACGGCCTGGCGCAGCTCGGCGGCGTTGTAGATCTCGCCGTTGTACGCGATCGTGACCGGCCCGTCCCGGAACGGCTGATCCGACCGGGAGTCGAGGTCCTGGACCGCGAGACGGGTGTGTCCGAGGTGCACGCCGGCCACCGCTCCCGTCCTGGCCGCGTCGGGTCCGCGATGCGCGAGCGCGGCCACGGCCGGGGCGATGTTCAGCTTGCCGAGACCGGCGACGACACCGCACACCAGATCCTCCCCGCGTCACGCAGCGGGACGAGCAGCTCGTCGCGGACGGTCTCGGCGATCCGCTCCATCATCACGGGCGGAACGGCTCGGCCGATGCGTTCCCACTGCCGTTGGTAGTTGCCGGTGAGCACGAAGTCGTCCGGGAAGCCGCCCATGCGGCGCAGCTCCGCCAGGGTCGGGTATCGCGGGTGGTCGGGGTGGGTGATGGCGGCGGTGCCTGCCGTGTCTCCCTGGCGACGATGGTTGAGGACGGCTCGTTGAAGCTCAGCCGCTTGAGACTCAGCCGCGTCGGGTGTCCCTGGCCTGGCCGGGTCTCCCGCCACAGCCCCCCAGCCAGAAGAGCTGCTCCCACAGCCGGAGCCGGGTCACATCCCGATCCCGGCCGTGGCGTTGTCCGCCCACTGGTCGACGATACGCAGGTACTCGTGCAGCGCAGTGCCGTTCGGCGCCCAACCGCCCTGTTCGGCGATCGTCTTGTAGTCGTGCTTCGCCTCCCGCGCCGCCGTGGCGAGGCCGGCGCGCATGCTGTGCCCCGTGATGCCCACCAGGCCCACCGCCTTGGCCGCGTCCGCGACGGCGATCCCGATGCCCTGCCCGGAGATCGGGCCCATCATCTTGTGCCGGTTGAAGCGCATGAACGCAGGCCCGTCCGGGTCGAGGTCCGCGGCCGCCGCCCACGCTAGCCATGCGCGCTGCGCACACGTCCACTCGTTCTCACCCTTCTTGATCACGGGCGATCGGGCGCCGGTCTTGCCGTACCGGCTGAACACCTGCAGGCCCTTGTCTGCCACCACGACCACATCCCGAGCGAGGAGGTTCGCCAGCTCCGACCGGCGCGCCGCCATGCCGAAGCCGACCGTGAGGATCGCCCGGTCCCGCAACCCCTTCAACGTGTCCGGCAACGCCTTCGACATCGCGCGGAGCTGCATCACCGTCAACGCGGGGGCCTTACCGCGGCCGCGCTGCTCACCCTCCTCGGCCAGCATGCGGGCGAGGACGTCGACCGCCTTCTTCGCCTTCTTCAGCCCGTCCGGGTGCACGGCAACCCCGCGCTCACGCAGGCACACCGCCGCGCCGTACATGTTCCGCTGGATCGTCGACGGGGCCTTGCCCTCCTTGCCCAGCCAGATCACGAACCCGAGGAACGCGCCCGGCGTGCCGGCCTCCAGCGGGATGCCCACCTCGGCGACGTACCGCTCCCATACCCTCCAGTCGCTCGCGTAGCTGCGCAGAGTGTTCTCCGAGCGGGGCTCGAACTCCTCGGCCGCCTGGTCGAGCTCGGCGAGCCTGGCCCACAACACGGCGTCCTCCGCGGAAACCACCTCGCCGCCGCCATGGAGCTCCAGCTCGCCGGTCACTCCCCGGCCTTCGGGTGGTTGGGCACTCTCGGCAATGTTGTCGAGCCCGGCACGCAACGCGGGGTCGTCTACAGGGCCGAGCGTGTCGAGGGACGTCATATTGAGAGCTCTTGCGCTTGCTTGTTCTGGGTTGGTTGAACGCCCGGTGGGTACACCGGGCGCGCTTCAGAGCGTCGCGACCATTGTCCTGTCTGGGCCACCTCACAGCGCGTGGCTGGGCTCCGTGTTTGGGCGGTCACGGCCGGCCGGTCGACTTCATGACTCCTTTGACCGGGGTCTTGCTGACCACGAAGCAGACCGCGTCCGTCATGCCGTCCAGCCAGGCTTCTCGCGTCGGGGTCACGCCGCTCGAATCGGCGCCCCGCCTGGTGCCCCCGAGGTAGGCCGCGACGGTCTTCTCGCAGTAGACCCCAGCACGCAACGCCACCTGTCTCAGGCCCTTCTCCCCAGCTGGAAATTCTTCGATGGGCATCACGCCGGGTATCGCCTCGCTGTGATGTGGTTGTGTGCAGGGCACCACCCGGAGGGGGTCGTGCTCCAGCGGTTCGCCCACCAGACAACGCTGGAAGACGCCCAGGCCGTTAGCCAGGGCGCCGGCGAGCGTGCCCGTGCGCCGCACCGCATCGCCTTTCGGTCCTAGTTCCCCTACCAGGCAGGGGAATCGCCATTTTCCGTCCTTACCCTTCCGCGCATCGAGGTGCGTCGCCTCCAACCGGCTCGCGGCCACGTCAGCGCTGCCGAGAAATGTGGTCAAGGCTGACCTGCAGGTGCGGCTCATGGATCGTTCGGACGGCTTTCGCCGCTGATCGACTTGCTTCGAGAGCATGACCTCGAAGTTGTGGGGCCGATCGCACGGCACCTCCCGGACGGACGTCCTCCAGTCAAGGCACGTACCGGCCTGGGAGGACTCCTCGTCGGCGCTGTTCTTGGGAGTCGGGGATGGCGTCGGTGCCACGGACGCGACGGACGGCGAGGCGGGCGTTGACTGTCTCGGCGCCACGATGTTTCCACCCGTGGCGGCGCAGCCCGTCACAGCAAGGACAGCGACAACGAGAACGGGAAGTCGAACCGCGGCCTGCATGGGATCCCTTCACACGCGGAGGCGGCCACAACGTGGCGGGTGGCAGGGTAAGTCCGGACATGGAAAGGTTCGCGAACAAGACAACCATCTCGTGATCAAGCGCTCTCGGAGATCATCCTAACTCACGATAAGTGACGTTATCGTGAGCTAAGCAGGATCATCAAAGCTCGGAGGAGGCGCGTCAATCAGCCGGACGGGAACCCCCGCAGGGCGGGAAACAGCTCGTCCCAACGCTCCGCGAACTCCGGGTCGTGAGTAAGGTCGCGCACCCAAGCAAACCGCACCACTGGTCTCTCCCCAGAGCGATCGACGATCACGTCCGTCCTCACATCAGATGCGACCCGGCCGATTCCCCAGCGGCCGAGATGCCAGCCCAACTCAGCCGCTTTCTTCACCAGCGCATCAACCTCGGCGGCGTCGGACGCCTGCGCTTGAGCCAGCTCCTCCTCCACGCTCTCCCGGGCCTGCTCCACCTCCGCCAACTCCACCGCCACCCCGTGCTTCACCCGCCCAATGGCCGCAGCCAAAGGCCGCCGCAACGCCACCACCGCCACCACCACAGCGACAGGCCAGGCGAGAGAGCCCACGAGAGACGCCACAAGCTGAAAACCCGACATGACAGAAAATCGCAGCTCGGCAACAGATCATTACCAGCCCGCGCGAAGCATCACAGCCGTGGCAAGCGCAGCCTCGCCCGATCGCCGAAGCCAACGGACCGCGCAACGCCGCGACCGCCACCACACTGGGCGACCTTCGTCAGCAGCGCGCAGTCCGAGAGGCTACCGGCAGCGTCCACTTCCGGAACCACGGGTAGACCGTAGGGATGAGCTTCAGCCCCCTGTGGGATGCCTTGGTCGAGGAGTTCGGTCACCGCCGTCCGCGACCTGGCCACCGGCTCGGCCCTGGATGACGCCGCGCTGGCGAAGTTCCTGGACGAGAACGGCGGGCTGCTGTGAGCCGGCGGCGTGACGCGATGGGCTGGACGCAGGCCGAGAACGACGTCGCGGAGGTGATGATCTGGCTGCGCTGCAACCACGGGCGCGAGGTCAGCTACGCCGACATCGCCGCCGGCGTCCAGATCCCCGACGGCCACCGGCTGCGGCGGGCCGTCCGCGTCGTCCGCGTGATCGCGGCCAACCGGGGCGACCGCCTGGAGAGGTTCATGCCCTCGACCGACCCCGCCCGGCGCGACTCTGCCCGGCGCCGGGTCTGGGTCACCCGCTACATGCGCCACGGACACGGCGATGAGTTCAGCGCCCGCGACGCTATGTCCGCCGCACGAGCGGCGATGACATCGGTCAAGGACATGCACCGCGCCACCACCTTCGACGCCGGCAACCCCCACTCGATCGCGCGCAAGGAGTTCGCCACGATGGCCCAAGCCGCCGACGAGTGCATCACCAAGGTCGCCGGCATCGACAAGGTCGGCCCGCAGTCGGTCCGGCAGGAGAACACCAGCCTGCTGACCCAGATGATCGCCGACCTGGAAGCCCGGCTCACCGAGCCGGCAGCAGGCTGACCCCGGCCGCCTTCGCGTCATGGCAGCCCGCCTGAGGACGCACCGCCCCCCGAACGACCAGCCAGGAGCCACGTCATGACCACGCTCGAACGCACCCTTGCCAAAGCCCTCACGGAGATCGTCATCAGGCTTGACCTCAGCGACGACGACGCCATCGCGCCCGGGGCCGCGATGCAGGTGCTTGCGCCGGTGATCGCCCTCCTGCATGAGCTCCCCGAGCAGGATCGGCGAGCCCTCGCCGAGCTGATCAACCAGTGCGCGCAGGAGGAAACCGACCCTGAGCGGCATCTGACGGCCTGGGAGACGCCCGAAACCCTGGGCCTCCTGGCCTGAGCATGGGCGTCTGGAAACACCGTGTGAGCGAGGTCCAGACGCCCGCGCCGTTCGCGAGCCGGCCCTCCTCATACATGCCGCAGACCTCAGCGGCGCGGGCGCCGCAGAGGTAGGCGGTTTCCAACAGCACCCGGTCGCGCAGCCGGTCCAGCGGCAGGTCCTTGCGTCCCTCCCGTGGGCGGTGTCGTCCAGCAGTCCGCCCCGAGACCGTCGTCGGCTTGTAAGGCTGCGGCGCAGTCCCTGCGAGTACACGCCATACATGCGCCGGTACGGGATGGGGTTTCTGCGGCCGTGAGATCAATTGAACCCTCACGTGGGCGGGAGCTTAGAACTGCAACCGCAGCCGCGGGTTCGTGACCTCGGCGTCTTCAAGACAGCGCAGCGGCGCCGCGGTCACCGGTCGATGCTGGCCATGTTCGCCTCGTCATGGCGCTCGCCCGCGGCCGGCGTGAGGTTGTTCAAGCGGTCGAGCTGAGCGGCGCTGAGTTCGATGCCGTCGGCGGCGGTGTTTTCTTCGACGCGCGAGACCCGCCGGGTTCCGGGGATCGGGGCGATGTCGTCGCCGCGGGTCAGCAGCCACGCCAGCGCAGTCTGTGCCGGGGTGGCTTCGATCTCGGCGCCGATGGCCTGCACTTCGTCGACGATGCGCAGGTTGCGCTGGAAGTTCTCGCCGGTGAACCGCGGGTTGGTCTTGCGCCAGTCGTCATCGGCGAAGTCCTCGACGGTGCGGATCTGCCCGGTCAGCAGGCCGTGGCCGAGCGGGGAGTAGGGCACGAACCCGATGCCGAGCTCGCGCAGCAGCGGAAGGATCTCGGCCTCGACGTCGCGGGTCCACAGGGAGTATTCCGTCTGGAGCGCGGCCACCGGATGCACGGCGTGTGCCCGGCGGATCGTCTCGGGGCCGGCCTCGGAGAGCCCGATGTGGCGTACCTTGCCTTGGGCGACCAGCTGGGCCAGCGCGCCGATGGTCTCCTCAATGGGCGTGTTCGGGTCGACGCGGTGCTGGTAGTACAGGTCGATGTGGTCGGTGCCGAGCCGCTTGAGCGAGCCTTCGACGGCGGCCTTCACGTTGGCGGCGCTGCTGTCGATCACGCCGGGGCCGCCGCCGGAGTGGGAGACCAGGCCGAACTTCGTCGCCACGACAACGTCGTCGCGTCGGCCCTTGATGGCTTTGCCGACGATTTCCTCGCTGTGGAAGGGGCCGTAGATCTCGGCGGTGTCTACGTGGGTGACCCCGAGGTCCAGCGCCCGGTGGATGGTGCGGATCGACTCGGCGTCATCGAGCCCCCCGCCCGTGGTGTAGACGCCGGCCATGGTCATGGCTCCCAGGCCGATGCGAGCGACATCAAGCCCGCCCAGTGATACGTGCTTCATCAGGTACTCCTTGTCAGTGGTCGTCAGGCCCGGTCGGTGGTCATGGCCTGTGGTCATGGCCTGTGCGCGCCATGACCAGTGCGGTGCCCACCCGCTAAAGGGCCGTGCTTCGGTGGCCCGCGCTGCCGGCGCCGGTGCCGTTCCCCAGATAGGGGCAGCTGCCGCAGGCGTACCCGGCGGCGGCCTCGGCCGGGGTGCGGGGCGTGTTGCTCAGGCGTGGCGTCGTCGTAGACCAGGCTGCCGACGACATCGACGCCTTGGCCGTTGGTGATGCGCATGGCTTCGTTCAGGTAGCCGGGCGTGTACTGGCCGTCCGTGGGGGATTTCGAACTGGCCGCTGTCAGGTGGGGTCAGTGTTCCTCGGCCGCCGGCTCCAGAACGAAGACCGGGATCTGCCGGTCGGTGTTCTTCTGGTATTCGGCATAGTCTGGGAACGCCTCGACGGCTCGAGCCCACCACACGGCCTTCTCGTCCCCGGTCACCTCGCGTGCCAGCATGTCCTGGCGCAGCGGGCCGTCCTGGAGCTCCACCCGGGGGTCGGCCACCACGTTGTGGTACCAGACCGGGTGTGTGGGGGCTCCTCCCATGGAGGCGACCACGGCGTAGGAGCCGTCGTGCTCCACCCGCATGACGGAAGTCTTGCGGATCTTGCCGCTTTTGGCGCCCAGGGTGGTCAGGATGACGACGGGCAGGTCCCGTAGCTTCTCGTCTTCTTCACGTGCAACCAGGATGCTCAGCGTCGTTCCTTGCGTACCACCGGAGCTTTCGTACAGCTCCACCTGGTCACGTACAAACTGCGCCGTGCTCGGCTCGTACTCGCCTTTGAGTGGCATGTTGCCTGCCTCCATGCTGTCGAAGATGCACCTGGCTTCCGCCTCGGCCGGGGTGCGGGGCGTGTTGCTCAGGCCTGGGTGTCGTCGTTGGCCAGGCTGCCGCCCAGCTCGCGGGAGGCCTCGGCCTGGGCGAGGAGTTCCTTCGCCTTGGTCTGGGCGGCCTCGATGGCGTCCGCGCCGGCGACGAAGCGCTGCAGTGGCTTGTCTTGGCCGGCGATGGTGAGTAGGGCGCGGGCGAGTTTGGCGGGGTCGCCGGGCTGCCGGCCGTTCATGCTCTTCATGCCCTCGATCCTCGGGGCGGTGCGCGGGGCGTAGTCGTCGATGGACAGCTCGGGCCAGGTGGTGGAGCCGTCCCCGAGGAGCTCGGTGCGGAAGTAGCCGGGCTCCACGACCGTGGTGTGGATGTTGTACGGCTCGACGTCGTAGCGCAGGGACTCCATCCAGCCCTCTTCTGCGAACTTGGAGGCGGCGTAGGCGGAGGTGAATTCCATGCCGACCAGGCCGGCGGTCGAGGTGATGGTGATGACGTGGCCGGCGCGCTGCCGGCGCATGAGCGGCAGGACGGCGCGGGTGACGTTCATCGGGCCGAAGAGGTTGGTCTCGAACTGCTGGCGCATCTGCGCGGGCGAGATCTCCTCGAAGTAGCCGGTGAACAGGTTCCCGGCGTTGTTGATGAGGACGTCGATGCGGCCGAAGCGGTCGACGGCGGCCTGCGCGGCGGCTTCGGCGTCCTCGGGACTGGTGACGTCGAGCTTGGTGACCAGCAGGTTGTCCTGGGGCCCGCCGAGGGTCTTCTCGACCTGTTCGGGGCGGCGGCCGGTGGCGACGACCTGGTGGCCGACGGCGAGGGCCTCGCGGGCGATGTCCGTGCCGAGACCGCGTCCGGCACCCGTGACAAAAATGACCTTGCTCATGAGATTTCCTTTTCAGGTGCCCTGATCGGGCACCTGGGTGATTTCGATGATCACAGGGGCCGACGACGCTGCAGAAGGCTGGAAACCAGCGGCACAAGCGCCGTATTCGGCCCATTCCCATCGCCGCGGGGCGGCGCACTGCCAACAGAAACTTCCAGAGTCGTCGCCCTTCACCCTCGATGAACTCTCCGCCGGCGGGTCATCCTGCGAGCAGGTTGGCGGCCTCGGGAGCAGGGACGGACGCGTCGCAGGAGGGCGAAGCGCAGGGCTCCGCTGTTATGCGGCGGGTATGGCGCCCATCTGCCGGAGGATGCCGAGCATGTCGAGCTGGGCTCGCTCCTCGACGATCTTGCCGTGGGGCAAGCGGTAGAACGTCATGCTCTCCGAGCGGATGGCCTTGCCGGTCGCCTCGACTCCGGCGAAGGGTCCCTTGTGGGTGCCGGTCATGCTGTAGCGGATGGCCACGGTGTCACCCTCGGCCCGCATGTCCTCCACTGTCCATTTGAGGTCGGGGAAGGCCTTCAGGTTCGCGGCGACGATGCCGAGATAGGTGTCCCGGCCCTGCCACGTCTGGCCGCCGAAGTGCACGACGATGTCCGGGCTGACGAACTTTCTCGCCAGAGCGGGATCGCGACCGGGCAGGAACTCGCTGGTGTAGCGCTGCATGATGCGCTTGTTCACCTGGGAGATCCCGTGGTGCCACGAGGGGGATTCCGCCGTGATGCGAGGCGACGGCCCGGAGCCGGTGTTGCCGCCGACGGTGCTGGCCGCGTCCGCGGCACCCGATCCGAAGACCGCGAGGCTGAGTGCACCCAGCGCCGTGACGACGACAGCCGGCTTGGTGTATCGACGCATGATTCGTCCTTCCGAGAATCGCGGCGCCGACGGCGCCGCAGAGGGGCTGGAAACCGGTGGCACAAGCGCCGTATCCAGCCCATTCACACCACTGTGGGGCGGTGCGCTACCAACAAAACCCGTTGTCACGGGAGTGTGGGAGTCACTGATGAGGGGGTCACTGAGAGGGACCCCCTGGCAGAAGGAAGCGCTCGTAGAGTGGAGCACATGGCGAGCAGAAACGACCCTTATGGCACTAATCGCGACTTTCGTGGTGATTTCCGCGCCGAGATCCGGGAATTCCTGGGCACGCGACGGGCCAAGGTCACCCCTGAGCAGGCCGGACTGCCCGTGTACGGCGGAGAGCGCCGGCGGGTCACCGGGCTGCGCCGCGAGGAAGTGGCCCTGCTCGCGGGCATCTCCAGCGAGTACTACACCCGGCTGGAACGCGGCGACGCTACCGGCGTCTCCGAGTGCATCATCGAGGGCATCGCCCAAGCACTCCAGCTCGACGAGGCCGAACGAATCCACCTGCTCGACCTCCTGCGCGGTGCCGGCACGACCCGCCCACCACGGCGCCGCCCGGTCCAGCAACGCGTCCGCCCACCGGTGCAGCGCGTCCTGGACTCCATGACCGGCACACCCGCGTTCATCCTCAACGGACGCGGGGACATCCTGGCCACCAACCCTATCGGGCGCGCCCTGTTCTCCCCGGTCTACGCCGACCCGGTACGGCCGCCCAACAACGCCCGGTTCGTCTTCCTCGACCCGCAGGCGACTGAGTTCTTCCGCGATTGGGACCAGGTCGCCAACGACACCGTCGCCATGCTCCGCGCCGAAGCTGGCCGCGACCTGTACGACAGGCGACTCACAGACCTGATCGGCGAGCTGTCCACCCGCAGCGAGTATTTCCGTCGCCGCTGGGCAGCCCACAACGTCCGGATCCACACCACCGGCGTGAAGCTCCTCCACCATCCGGTCGTCGGCGACCTCGACCTGCCGTTCGAGACCTTCCCTCTGGGCGCCGACCCCAGCCAGTTCCTCCTCACCTACACCGCCGAACCCGCCTCACCCACCCGGGACGCCCTGAACCTCCTGGCCAGCTGGGCCGCAACCCACGACGCCATCGACAAGCACGCCCCGACCAACGACCCCGAATCGGCCGAGACAACCGACTGATCGCCGACACACTGCGCACCGCACCCCGCACCTGGCGGCGGCCGACCTCGTGGACCTTGCCGATGTCGGGATGCCCAAGGCGACCATGACCTCACGGGCGGCCAGGCGGCGTGGCAGTCGGCCGCAAGATCAAGATTGAGAGCGAGGGCGAGGCCGTCCGTCAGTAATGACCGCATGATGACGCCCCGGTGTCCCACTTTCAGACGTCGTGGCGCCGAACCCGCCCCAACACCTGCATACCAGTAGTCGCCTGATCACTACAGCGGAATCGCCGCTGATGGTCGCCTCGGTGATCCACCGGAGCGACGGCTGCGGCCACCTAATTGCCTTACGTGCCTGACAGGCCTTCAAGCGGCTGACCAGCTACTTCGCTTGAGAACCCCAGATAACGGTCTCCGCAGGTGCGCGGACAAGGTGTGTTCCGCGCCGACGGCGCCGATGGTGACCTCGGCGGAGAATACGCCGAACGTCTTGCCGAGGACGAGTTCGCCGCCGAGCGTCCCGGTCGGCTTGCGCGGCCAGTGCACAGGCCTATTCGGCTCGAAAGCGGCGAGAAGCGCCGTCGAGGGGCCGAACTTGTGGATCGGCTCGGGGTACGGCTGGCCAACGTCGTCCTGCTCGGGGTCGAGGTTGCCTTGTGGGTCGGGGCGTATGCCACACCGGTCGCACGCCACCCAGCGGGCCGCATCAAGGCCAGGCTTGTGCGGGCCGTACCCGTCGACCACCGGCCGGTGACCGCGGATCCGTCACCACAGCATAAGCCGGGGCACCTCGTGCAGCCGGGAACCGCGGTGGGCGAGCATGCCGCGCTCGCGGCCGTCCCACTTGAGGTAGTCGATCGAATGCCACCACATGAAGAGATCTCCGAGACGGCCGCGTGCGTGAAAGCCGACGCCGGTTCGTGACCCGAGTGCGGCGGCGCCCGCCCGCAACTCCGCGAATCCCCAACTACCAGTCCGAACTATCACTAAAGTGATCACGTCAAAGATCAAGGAGGAAGCGCATGAACCGCACGAATGCCCTACGGATCGGCCGCTCGGCGCTGGTGGTGGCGCTGGCGGGCGGGCTCGCGCCGGTCGCCGTCGCGCCCGCCGCGTTCGCCGCCCGGAAGGCGACGCTGGGACCGTACGGGTACGGCAACCTGAAGCTCGGCATGAGCGCCGCGAAGGCCAAGGCGACCGGGAGAATCATCCGCAAATCAGTCGGGGACCACGCCAGATGCACGGGCTGGGACCTGAAGGAGAACCCGTACCCCAACTACCGGGTAGGGATGTACATCTCCAGGAAGTACGGCATGACCATGATCGTCGCGCCCTCGGGCCTCAAGACGCCCCAGGGCATCGGCATCGGCTCCACCAGGGCGCAACTGAAGGCCGCCTACCCCGACCTGCGGCGTGGTCCGGGCGGCTACCCTACCGCCGGCGTGCCGGGCAACAAGAAGGCACTTTACCTCTTCTACGTGTCCTACAAGACGAACCAGGTCGCCGGGATGACCCTGGTTCTCGCCAAGCACGACTGCCGCAGGTACTAGTGCCCCGCATGGCCCTCGGCGAGGTGACCGCTCCGGCGCTGGTCGAAGGGCATGCGAAAGGCCCTGGACCGGGACATCCAGGGCCAGCTCGCGATCTTGAATCTGAGAGATGCTTGTCTCGGGGGGTATCCGAGGTATGGGGGACGTCGCGTTCGCGTGGGAACGACGCTCTCAGCGCGTCGTCTGAACCGTACGTACGGGAGGAAACCCGACGTAGCTACACGAATCTCAGACTGATCATGAGGGTAGACACGGTTGTCAAGCCTGGCAAGATCCCGCAACCTCGACTGCCACTTTGTGACGTCCAGATGTCCCACTTGGGTGAGCCGACCGAATCGAAAAGCGAGAGACAACGCCGCTGGGGACGACCGGTCACCCGAGCAGCATGATCAGCCAACCTGACGAACGTTCGTGGTCACCGCATCAGGAGAAGTCATGGGCATGGTCGGCGGCCCACTGGGGCAGGGTACGGGCCGGTCTGCCAGTGAGTCGCTCGACCGTCGGTAGGACTGGCAGCGCGGTGCTCGGGTTCTTTGCCGTCTCCGACCAGTAGCGCAGCAAGTCGGTGACAACGCCCGGCGGCAGGAACCTGCCGACCGAACCGCGCCACTGCTCCTCGGTCAACTCCTCGAATCGGATGTCACGCCCGATCGCCTTGCCGATCGTCGCCACCTGCTCCACCTGCGAGGTCAGCTCGGGCCCGGTCAGGGTGTACTTCGCACCGGCATGCCCGTTCTCGGTCAGCGCCAAGGCCGCGACGGCCGCGATGTCGGCTTCGTGGATCAGCGGATACACCGCATCGCCATACGGCGCCCGCACCACACCCTCGGTTCGGATGGAATGCGCCCACCACAACAAGTTCGCCGCGAACGGCCCTGGACGCACGAATGTCCATTCGTCCAGGCCAGCGCCCTCCACCGCGCTCTCGACGGCCCGATATTGCGGGTAGGTCCAGCTCTGGCGGTCGCGTTCGGTCTCACCAGAGGCCGATGCTCCAGACAGCAGCACGACCCGTCGCACGCCCGCCCTCTTTGCCACGTCGAGGAACTGGTGGATCCCGTCAAGGACGGGGAACAGATACACGCTCTCGATCGAGGCCAACGCAGCCGGCCAGCTCTGCGGCACGGTCAGATCTCCCTGCACGACCTCAACCTTCGTCGGCAAGCGTGCCTTGTCGGGGCTTCTCGTCAACGCCCGTACCTGCCTGCCTGATGCGAGCAGCTTGTCCACCACATGCCGGCCGATGTTCCCGGTCGCGCCGGTTACCAAGATCGTCATGGGAGGACAGTAACTGGAATTTAGGTCAATTCCGGTCCTAAAGGGCGCTCGTCAGCAAGACGGCACGCAGCACTGCTCATCAGCGCCGCCTTTATAACCTGGTGAGGAGAAACCGAGGGTCGAGGACCCGGTGAACGTATGTGGTCACCGCACTAGCGAGATTATTGCCGCGCTACTCACCAGGGTGTCTGCCTCCTGGGCCGCAGTCCCGGCAACCTACATGTCCTCCATCGCAAGCCAGCCCATGTAACTAGTTCCTCGTAGAGAGTTTTCTCCGCTTCCGTCGTGGACTCCCGGCTCGGATATCCGAGCCGGGAGTCCACATGATCCCGCGGTTGGATCAGGAGGTGAGGATTTTGGCGTTGAAGGTCCCTAGCGTCCCCGTGATCGGGGAATGCCCGCTCGCGTCGGGCAGCGGGCCGAGCTCGGCGAGGTGGCCGGGTGGCGTCTCCCGCGTGAGACGCTTCTGTTCGGATAAAGCTCCCGCTCCGAGTAGCGGGCCGGGAGAACCTGCACCGGGACCGTGCGCCGGAGCTGGTCGAAGAGCCGCTCGACCCGCTCGGGAAGGCCCCCTTCCAATAGACCTTCACGGCGCGGTCGAGCGGGTTGGCGCTGATCGAGCCGAACTGGTCTCCGCCCGCAGTCGCATCGATGATCGAGATGGCGGCGTCGTGCAGTGTGGACTGGACTGCGGCTACTTCATGCCAGGAGCCGAAGCCCCCGGGGACCGGGTCGGTGATGACGACGGGCCGATTGTCGGGCGGCTTGTCGTCGGTGTGGGCGGCCACGACTGGCTGAGCGAAGCGCCATCCGAGCCGCTCAGCCTGGACAAGGTGGCACAGAAGGCCAGGGGCGCCCGATCCACCATCTACGTGATTTTCGAGTCCCGGGCCGGGCTGCTCGATGCGGTGTTCCACGACCTGCTGGACCGCGCTGGGTTCAAGCGCATCGTCACTGCCGTGGCCCACCCCGACGCTCGTGAACACCTGCGCGGCAGCCTCCGCGCCGGCGCAAAAGTGTACGCGGACGAACGTGACGTCATCCGCGCCGTCTACTCGATGGCCGCGCTGCATACGGATGCCCTGGCCGACACTGTCAAACGCGACGAGCGGGGACGCGCCGAAGGCATGTGCCATCTGGCTCAGCGTCTGGCTGACCAGGGCCTGTTGCGGGCAGATGTCACGGCCGAGGAGGCCACCGACATCCTCTTCGCGATCACCGGCTTCGACACCTTCGACCTGCTGTTCACCGGCCGCGGCCTGTCCCGGGATGCGGTCGCCCACCGGCTGATCGCCATGGCCGAAGGTGCGCTGGTTCGCCGGCTCGACCCAGCCGCAATAGTGGCGGTTAGCCGGGCTCGGCCATGACGATCAGGCGGCGTGTCATCAAGGTCATCGCGGCTCAGACGATCTGCTCATATGGCATGAACGTGGCCTGGTAGGCGGGCATGCTGACGAACTGCTCGCCGCACGGCGTGCAGCAAAGCCCCGTGGCCTCGCGCCCGTGATCATGGCGGACCGATCAGCTACGGCTTGCGCGCCGCGACGGCGGCCTCGAGCTCGGAGCCCACGTGGAACTTGACGACCCACTTAGCGGGAACGCTGATCGGTACCCGGTCGAGGGTTTGCGAGCCTCGATGGATGAGGTGGCGTGCGGCGCTGTCGCTGTTGCGCGCGACTCCCTGATCGCGCGTTCTTCCTGGCCGGCCTCCTTGTCATGGGCGTGATCCTCACCCGTGGCCGGTTCGGACAAAGACACCGGCTATGCGAGCGCGGCCTCGTCGGCCGCCGTGTCCGTGTCCGTCCAGACGTCGGCCGGGGGCGTGGGCCAGGTGCCAGCGCACCGAGCCGGCCACGCGTTCGGCGGGGTCGCCGGCAGTCCAGCCGAGCAAGGACCGGGCTCGGGTGACCGAGACCAGCAGATGCTGCGCCTGCATCCCGGACAGAGCCAGGTCGTGCGGCAGGGCGCGATCGGGCACCTGAACCAGCTCGGCCGATGAACCGGCGGCCGAAAGGATCTGGCGAAACCACGTGCCGATCGTCGCCGTGCTGGTCTCGCCGAGGTTGATCGCCTGCCCGGCGACCGCCCTGCTGTCGAGCGCGGCCAGGACGCCGGTGGCCACGTCGTCGACATGGCAGCGCGTCCACAGCAGGTTGGCCGCGCCGATGGGGATGCGGGCTCGCCCGGCGCGCACGCGGCGCAAGATCGGCTGCTCGCGGCGTTGCCAGTCGTACGGTCCTTGACGTGCTCCTCTCCATGAACGGGGGAGGATTCTCATGGCCGCTACGCGGCCACCCGTTGCGGGGCGGTGTGGGTAGTCCCGCCATGAGGTGCTTGACGCTTCACCGGCCCCAGTGGTGCAGGGCCTCCACGTCCGGTGACCGCCCGTCCGGCGGCTGAGTTGTACCGGTACAACTGGGTGCGGGCGGCGTTGACGTCGGCGTTGCCGGTCCACCCGCATGCTGGGTTCTTGCACACGAACCGGGACTGACTCTGGCGGGAGCCTTCGGTGATCGTGTGGCAGGCGTGGCATTCCTGGCTGGTGCCCGGTGCCGGGGTGAAGACGACCTTGCCGCCTTTGTCGGTGGCCTTGTAGGTGAGGAACTCGGCGGTGCGTCCCCATGCCTGTGCGGCGATGGCGCGGTTGAGGCCGCGTTTTTGGGCCACGTTCGTGCCCGGCTGTTCGGTGGTGCCGGCGGCGCTCGCCATCATGTTCTTGACCTTGAGGTCTTCGAGCACGATGACGCTGAACCGGTCGGTGAGCCGGGTGGTGGTCTGGTGCTGCCAGTCGATGGCCCGGCGCTTGGCTTTGGCGCGCAGGCGGGCGATCTGGTCGTAGGTTGTCTTCAGCCGGGTGCTGGCAGGCTGTCCGGGTTTCGCGGCTCGTTTCTGGCGGGCGGCTTTGCGTTCCAGGCGGAGCAGCCGCTGCTGTTCCCCGCCGGTCAGCCACTGGTCACGGTGGAAGATCTTCTCTCCGGTGGACAGTGCCAAGGGCACGGCGATGCCCCGGTCGATCGCGGTGTGCGGCCCCGGATGCGGGGCGGGCACCGGCTGCTCGGTCTGGATCCGGAACACGATGTGCCACCCGCCTGCCTCCTTCACCAGCCGCGCCCCGGTGATCTTCCCGTGCGGGCCGCTCTTCGTGACGCCGGGCAGGTCTTTGGTCCATCGGAAGCGGATGCGGCCGAGTTTGGGGATGGTGACCGCGCCCCACCGGCGGTTGATCCGGGTGATGTTCAGGTCCCGCGCCTGGGGGACGTCCACGGCCATCCGGGAGCGCAGGCGGCTCTTGAACGTGGGGCGCCGGGCGGGGTGGTCGGGGTTGACGTAGTTCGCCCATGCCTGCCGGTAGGTCTTCAGTACGGCTTGCGCCGCTTGGGCGGGCAGGTCGTTGAGCCAGTCGATCTCTTTGCGGGCGGCTCGGATGGCCTCGTCGCATTGGGCGAGTGAGGCGAACCGGCCCTGCCGGAAGGTGAAGAACTCGTGCAGCAGGTTCCACAGTGTGCGCGCGTTGTGTGCCTGGCCGTCCAACACGGCGCTCTGCCGCTGGTCCAACTCCAGGCGGGCGACATGAGCGCGGTTGCGTTTCTCCTGCTCCACAGGGGCGCATTCTATCGTTTGGTGTATGTCACCGCGATGGGAACCGAACCCCGACATCAGAACCGGGCGTCACTGCGTCCACGATCTGTCCGCGCATTTGGTGTTTGTCACGAAATATCGGCGGGACGCACTCACCGGCCCGATGCTGGAACGCTGCGAACAGATCATGAAAGAGGTGTGCGAGAAGTTCGACTGTGAACTGACCGAGTTCAACGGCGCACACGACCACGTCCATCTCCTGGTTCGCTACCCGCCCAAGGTCGCTCTGTCCTCCCTCGTCAACTCCCTCAAAGGCGTCTCGGCCCGCTACCTGCGCCAGGAATACAGCGCCCACGTCCGCACACACCTGTGGGGCGGCCACTTCTGGTCCCGCTCCTACTACGCGGGCTCGACCGGCGACGCGAACGAGGCCACCGTCCGCACGTACATCCAATCCCAGGACCAGCCCCAGAAATGAGACAAGACCAGACGCGCTCACGACTGGTCCCGAAGCGCGAGTTAGGGCACACGCTCAGGCCCTTGGGGGCCTTCCCGCGCGGGCCTACACCTCCCGCCTGAAAGCGGGAGCGAGCACTGGCCCGCACCTCGGTAGATGAGCGGAAGCCGCAGCACGATCGCGCCCCGCGGCAGCCAGCGCTCCTCGACATCGAGTTTGTCGTAGTCATCGGGCACGTCGGGATGACCGGCACCCCGGTAGGGGTAGCGGTCGCGGCGCAGGGGCGAGTCCTCGGTCAAGGGGAGCGGCGACAGCTCGCGGCCGCAGCGCAGGCCGGTGTAGGCCTCGTAGACGGCGGCACGGCGGGGACGATCGGGGCGAGCCAGCAGGATCGCGTCACCGCGCTGCACAAGCCATTCGGCTACGCGCCGGCCGAGGAACCAGGTGCCGCCGAGGAGAAGAACACGTATGCTTCCAGCCTGCCCGCCCAGCCGGGGTCTGCACGTGAGCGTGCACGGCAGGGCAAGGAGCATGCCCGTCGTGCTCATGACCCCGCGATGACAGCGCGGCCGACGATGCGCAGATGCGAAAGAGCTTGCGCAGATGATGCGGCGGATCACTGGTACGTGGGCCCCGCAGGCGGTCCGTGCGGCGGCCGACCTGGGGCTGACCGACGTGCTGGCGTACGGCCCGCACAAGCGCCGCCCGAGGAGCTCCAGATGGCCAAGCTGGTACGTGCTCGTCGGCTGCCCGACGAGCAAGGACACAAGCCGGTGCGAGATCGTGCGGGATCGTGCGGGATCGTAGGGCACTGTCTCGCGACCTGTAGGCCTGCCTACCTGCGCCGACGCGCCACTCAATACCGCCACCCCCGGCCGGGCCGGCCGCACAGCGCCGCGAATGCGCCCGCATCCGCAGCGAGAAGGGTCGCCGATGGGCGGCTGGGCCTGGACAAGTGCAGCTTGAAGGTCCAGGCCCGTGAGCACGCACGACGCTCGTACTACGGTGGGAGGCGTGTCCGGGTTCTCGGTGAGGGACTTCTATGATGAGCTGGCCGCCGACTACCACCTGGTCTACCCGGACTGGGATGCGAGCATGGCGCGCCAGGCCAAGGCGCTGGACGGGCTCATCCGTCCGCGTCTCGGGCCAGGACCGCACCTGGTTCTGGACTGCTCCTGCGGAATCGGCACCCAGTCGATCGGGCTTGCTCTGGCCGGATACAAGGTCGTCGGCAGCGACCTGAGCCCCGTCGCCGCCGCCCGCGCCGCTGTCGAAGCCGCGGCCCGCGGCACCAGTCTTCCCACAGCCGCGGCGGACATGCGCTCACTTCCCTTCACAACATCCGCTTTCGACGTCGTCCTGTGTGCCGACAACTCACTCCCGCATCTGCTTTCCCCGCAAGACCTGCAGACAGCCCTCCTCGGCATGCGACGGGTACTCCGGGACGGCGGACTACTGGTGATCACTGTCCGGGCCTACGACGAGGCCCGCCGGACCCACCCCACGGCGACACCTCCCCAGGTGTCCCAGACCTCCGACGGCCAGGTGATCACCTTCCAGCTGTGGCACTGGCACGAAGACGGCGAGCGCTACACGCTGGAACACTTCCAGCTCCTGCCCGCCGGAAGCACCTGGGATGTCCGCGTGCGCCGTACCACCTACTGGGCGCTGACCCGTCGGCAATTGACGGATTCCGTGGCCGACGCCGGCTTCACCGGCATCAGCTGGCACACCCCGGCCACCAGCGGGTTCTTCCAGCCCGTGCTCACCGCACAGCGTGTCCCCTCCCCACCGCAGCGCCACGGGCAGTGACACTCCCACCAGTCCGGAACAGCCAACGAATCACTGACGCCCCGGCAAGCCGGTGAACGTTCCCGCCTCAACGTGGAGTGCAGGGGGCGTTCACTCCTCTGGGCATGCAGCGGCGTCGAGGTTGCCGGGCTCGAAGTGCAAGGGCGCGTAGTGTTCGGCGAAGAGCCTGGCCACCAGCTCGCCGCGGCTGGAGACGCCGACCTTCTCGAAGATCGCCTTGATGTAGTCGCGGATCGTGTGCGCGGACAGACTGAGCCGGCCGGCGATCTCGGCGGTCGCGGCGCCCTGGGCGATGAGCTGGGTGATCTCCTGCTCGCGAGGGGAGAGCTCGTAGGCCTGGACGATGATCGGGGCGATCTCCGCCGCCTTCGCGGGCTCGATCACGAGCGCCAGGTTGCCGGGCCGGCCGTCGGGGTTCCGCAGGCATGATGCGTGGCAGACGACCCACTGGCCGGTCACAGGAGAGCGCAGCCTGGCCCGGGCGATGCCGCGCTCGCGTGCCTCGGCGATGGCCCGGGCCTGCATGAGCGTCCCGAAGACCACCATCGGCGGCGAGGCGGCATCGGGTGCTTCCAGCACACCGGGTGCAGCCAGGCGAGGTGGGTCGACAAAGCAATCCCCGCGCACCTCTTCGAGCCAGCCGTGGGCGGCATCGTTGCTGGAGATCAGCACACCGTCGGAGCTGAAGAGCATCAGGCCGGGCTCGTGGCCTTCGCCCGGGACGAGCGGGCGTGCAGGCTGTTGCGCGTGTACGCGGATCGCCTCCGCAAGCGGCGTCGACAGGCTGGCGGCCAGTTCGATCTCGTGGGTGTCGAACGCGGGCCGTCCCTGCTTGCGGAGGAGGGCGACGTACCCCCAGGCGCCGCGACCGGCACGGAGCACCACGCGCAGCTCGTCGCCGAACCCCCAGGGCCGGACGAACTCGAGGTAGCGGGCGCTGCGGGCGGGACGGTCACGGGTTGCGGCCCGCAGCGCGGCGGCAGGGACGGGCGCGCGAGCCAGATCCCGGAACAGGTTGACGTCCTGGGTCAGGAACTCGCGCTCCCAGTAAGCCATGCACACGTCGGGGTCGTGGCTGCACACGCTCTCCGCTCGGCTGGGCGCGGTCGGCAGTCCGGTCGCCGGATCGGTGGCGAACCAACCCGACCCGTCATACGGAATCAGCCGGCGCAGATGCTGGGACGTGACGCGGAACAGCTCGGCGATGCTCTCGGCCGCGGCGGCGTGCTTGAGCAGCAACGCATGGTGATCGGCAGTGGTCGCATTCCAACTCCCGTTCATCCCTCCACTATGGCCAGGCCCGCACGAGGCCGCCAACCCCCCGAATGAGGGGGTGCCGGTCGGCCAGGACCCCGCAATCGCGGTCTCCATCGCCTCACCGCAGCGTGGCCAGACTGGTGCCTTCCCCTAGCCAAGGGAGGCACACGATGACGAACTCTCGCATCCTTCCCATCCTCGCGCTCGGCCTCGTGGCGCTCGCCGCGAGCCCTGCCACGGCCTCCGCGGTGACACAGGACCGGCCCGCGCCCGGAGCGGGGGCCGGTGTGGGCCGGCAGATCGCCGAGGTCCGCAAGGCCACGGCCCGCTTCCACTCGGTGGAGGTGGCGCGCAAGGCCGGCTACCGCGCGGCCGGCGCCTGCGCCCAGGATCCGGAGGGCACCGGCGCGATGGGCTACCACTACGCCCACCCGAGACTGTCCGCCGACCCGGCGATCGACCTGCGACGGCCGGAGTTGCTGCTGTACGAGCGGCGCGCCGGGCGGCTGCGTCTGATCGGGGTCGAGTACTACCGCACCGACGCCGACCAGGACCCAGGCACCGACACCGACCGGCCGCGCCTGTTCGGGCGTGCGTTCGACGGCCCGATGGCCGGGCACGAACCCGGCCAGCCGGTCCACTACGACCTGCACGCGTGGGTGTGGAAGCGCAACCCGGCCGGCACGTTCGCGCAGTGGAATCGGCGGGTGAGCTGCCCATGAGCACCACGCCGACCCACACGACGCTGCGCCGTGCCCTGCCGGGACGGTTCCTGCTGCCCGGGGACGCGGGCTGGGACGCCGCGCGCCAGGCCTGGAACCTGGCCGCCGATCAGCAACCCGTCGCCGTGGCCGTCCCCACCACGCCGAAAGAGGTGGCCGCCGTGGTGACCGCGGCGCGGGAGCGCGGCCTGCGCATCACGGCGCAGACCACCGGCCACGCCGCGGCCGCCCTCGCCGACCTGCACGACACTGTGCTGCTCAAGACCGCCGACCTGAACGGCGTCCACATCGATCCGCAGGCTCGCCAGGCACGCATCGGAGCAGGCACGTTGTGGATCGAAGTCGCGGAGCCGGCCGCCGAGCACGGACTGGCCGCACTGGCCGGCTCCTCACCCGACGTCGGCGTCGCCGGCTACACGTTGGGCGGGGGGCTCAGCTGGCTGGCCCGCAAACACGGCCTGGCCTGCAACAGGCTGCTGGCCGCCGAGGCGGTCACGGCCGACGGCGACCTCATCCGCGCAGACCCCGGCCACGAGCCCGATCTGTTCTGGGCGCTGCGCGGCGGCGGCGGCAGCTTCGCCGTGGTCACCGCGCTGGAATTCGAGCTCCTGCCGATCCCGCGCATCTACGCCGGCGGCCTGTTCTGGCCGTGGGAACGCGCCGGCGAGGTGCTGCACGCCTGGAACACCTGGCAGGCCACCGCCCCGGAGGAGATCACCTCCTCCGCCCGCATCCTGCACCTTCCGGAGCCGGCCGCACCCCTGCCCGGACGCTCCGTGGTCAACATCGACGCCGCCGTGCTCGGCGACCAGAGGTTCGGCGAGCAGGTGCTCGCCCCGCTGCGTGGGCTTGCGCCCGGCCTGGACACCTTCGCCATGGTGGCGCCCGCAGCGCTCAGCCGGCTGCACCTGGACCCCGAACAGCCCGTCCCCGTGATCAGCGATCACCGGCTGTTCGGCGAGCTGCCGCCGGCCGGGATCGACGCGCTGGTGCAGACGGCGGGGCCTGGCTCCGGATCCCGCCTGGTGACGGTGGAGCTGCGCCAACTCGGCGCGGCGCTGGCCCGCCCCACACCCGGCAGCGGGGCGCTGACCTCGATCGACGCCACGTTCGCCCTGATCGCCGGCGGCATTGCCGACCGGCCCGAGACCGGCGCCGCCGTGGCCGAGGACCTGGAACGGCTCACCGGCGCCATGCGCCCGTGGGACACCGGCCGCCGCTATCTGAACTTCGCCGAAGGCCCGGCCGAGGCCTCGACCCTGTTCCCGCCGGAAACCTACCTGCGGCTACGACGCGTCAAAGCGCAGGTCGACCCCGGCGACGTCATCCGCTCCCACCATCCCATCCCCCCGACGCCATGACACTGGCTACGCCTGCCGAGGCCGCGCTCGGCCTCGCGCTCGCCACCCTGTTAACCGAGCTCGACGCACCGGCCGCGCGCCGACGGGCCCACCGGCGGCAGATCTACTGCTACATCGAGCGGCATCTCGGCGATGCGCGCCTGTCACCCCAGTCGATCGCCGCCGCGCACCACATCTCACTGCGGCAGCTGTACAAGCTGTTCGCCGAGGAACAGCAACCGGTGGCCGAGTGGATCAGGACGCGGCGGCTGCAGCACTGCCGCCGCGACCTGGCCGACCCCACGCTGGCCGACCGCCCGGTCGCCGCGATCGCCGCCCGCTGGGGCTTTGCCAGCGCCACCCACTTCAACCGCCTCTTCAAGCACGCCTACGGCATGCCACCCGGCCAATACCGGCTCATGCACGCCCAGCACACGGCTGCGCGCCACCTGCTCCAGCTGCTCGTCTGAGCCCAGGACCTGGGCCAGCGGCCTGACACTGGGCCTGTTCGGCGGGGCGGCCTTCGCCCTCGTCGCATGGGTGGTGGCCGAGCTACGGGGGCGTACGCCGCTGGTGCACAGGCGCATGCTCGCCCGCCGCGGCGTGTGGACGACCAACATCGCCGGTATCGCATTCGGGATGGCTACGTTCGGCTCGTTCCCGCTGGTGCCGCTCCTGCTCCAACTGCCGGCGGCAACCGGTTACGGCATGCTCCAACTCATCGTGCTGCTCACCCAGGCCGGGCCCTGAGCACTGGACGGTCGCTCACCTCGATCGCCAAGCTGCTGGGCGAGCCTGCCCCGCATGGCCGCCTACGCCGCCTCGGCCAGGGTGGTGAAGTCGATCTCGGGCAGGTCGGGGTCGAAGTGGTCGGGGCGCAGCCGCAGCACGTCGGTGGCCTATAGGCCGAACCGGCTTCTTTGGCGAGGACATGATCTACCACCACGGGTGCTTCTCGTTCCAGAGCAGTCCCTTCAACGGTCACGCATCGTCATCTCACGCGATCACCTGATAACACTGGCCGGGCCAATCACGAAGAGGCAGTTAACCAGCAAGGTCTCGCCGTCCTCAAAAACCACCGCATCGCCCAGGCCACGGGAGGACGAAATGGATTCACTATAGAGGTCGTCAGGCCACTATGCCGCGGTCTCGGCCAATGATCGGCCTGTTACCTCAAGAAACTGTTCGGTTCTCCAGCTCGTCCAGGAATCGTTCCGCGATGCCGGTCTGCCGTACGTCCTCCTCCAGTGACTCCCCCATGATGCGGCCCGCCAGGGCGGTCGACAGACGGCCGATCTCCGGGCGCATGTGGGCGAACGCCGCCTGTCTGTCGGCCTCGATCTGGGCCCGCGCCATCGCGATGACGTTGCCGGCCTCGGCCTGCGCCTGCGCGCGCAACTCCGCCCTGATCTGTGCGCCATGCTGACGGGCCTCCTCCCGCAACCGCGCCGCGTCGCGCCGGGCTTCTTCCAGTTGCTCGTGGTATTGCCGCTCAAGATTCCGGGCCCTGGCTTGGGCCTCCTCTGCCCTCATGATGCCGCCCTCAATCGCGTCGACCCGCTCGGCCAGCGTCTTCTGCAAGCGGGGTACGAGCAGTTTGCCGACGACGAACAGGGTGACGAGGAAAATGACGAGTCCGATAGCGGGCTCGTAGTAGTTGTCCGGAAAGAGGGGATTCACGAAAGGGCCTTTCGTGGACAGGATTGTCAGAGGACTCCATGCATACCCAAAGAAAGCTTAAGCGAAAAGACATCGAGCGAAGAGGGGTTGGCCTGGGCCGCGATCTTCGTGTGGGCGGCTGAGGTGTCCGTCTGAGGTTGAATTCGCGTTGTGGTCAGTGTGGTGGTCTGGCTGTCCCGTCGGGCCGGCGTTGATCCCTTCTTCGTCATTGGGGCGGTTGGTGTTGGTCAGGTCGAGGCGGGTAGGACGCGCAGCCGGCTCAGGGCGGTGATGATCTGGTGTGCCCAGGGCCATCAGGTGACGCCGTTTTGCTGGTCATCCCAATGTGTTGGATGTTCGGCGGCTGTCACCCTGTTCGGTGGCCGGGCCCGCGGTGGCGAGTGCGGCGGCCAGTCGTGCGGGCGTCAGGGGCGGAACGGGGTCGCGGCCGGGGCCACGCCCAGTGCCGTCAGCCTGGACGCCCAGAACGGCTGGCCGTACATGACCGGCACGGCCACGGCGGGCACCCCCCACCCCGGCCCCGTGGTGCCGCTGCCGCAGTGGTGGGCGACGGCGGCCGTGGGGAACGGCCAGTCGTGGTTCACGTCGCCGACCGCCGGCACGTCGTCTGATGCCGCCGGTCGCGCCGAAGACGGTGACACTCATGAGGTGGTTGGCTCCTCGCGGCAGAGGCAGGGGTCAGCGGCGCGGGGTCAGAAGCTGTAGGGGCCGAAGCGGCCCCAGGCGACGAACGCGGCCAGCAGGAACAGGACCGCGTTGAAGGCGATCGCGCCGGGCTCCTTGCGGCGGGCGTGGGTGAGTGCGGCCAGCACCATCACCACGGCCAGGCCGGTCGCGGCCAGCGGGGTCAGGACGGGCGCGATGCCGGTGAGCGCGGGCAGGATCAGCCCGAGCGCGCCGGCCAACTCGGCGATGCCGATGAGGCGGACGGTGCCGGCGGAGAAGTCCTCCACCCACGGCAGCATGGGGGCGAGCTTGTCCTTGAGCTGGGTGGACTTCATCACTCCGGCCATGCCGAACATGGCGGCCAGGATGGCCTGCACAATCCACAGGACGACGTTCATCGAAAGATCTCCTTGACGGTAGGGGTGAGAGGGAGCCCGGCTCGTGGTGCTCCCGCCTGGCGGGGGTGTGGCCGGCCGCCTCAGCCGTTGAAGACGAGTTCGGGCTGGTCGCGGCGCTCGTACAGGTCCCAGTACAGGGGGGCGATCTGCTCGGGTGTGGCGGTCGGGATGCCCTCGGGGCCGCCCTCGCCGATCCAGATGTTGATCGCCACGTGCGCGGCGTACACGCCGCTGCCGGCCAGTTCGTTGTGCAGGTTGAGCACCCAGTTGCGCAGCGCCGCGGCGGCGGCGTTGACGTTGCCGAGCATGGGTACGGGGTGCACCGAGCCGCCGCCGGTGGTGAACAGCAGTGTCCCGGCGCCGGCCTGCCGCATGGCGGGCAGCACCGCGTGAGCGGCGGCCAGCGCGCCGTAGACGTTGTATTCGAACTGTGGCTGCAGGTTGTCCACCGTGACCTCGCTGGGGACGGCCATGGTGAGGCCGGGCACCGGCGAGTGCGGCGCCGGGGAATACTCCAGCACGTCGATGCCGCCGAAGCGGCCGGCTGCCGCGTCGAGGGCGGCGGTCAGCGATGGGCGGTCCAGCACGTCCGCAGGGAACGCCTCAGCGGTGATGCCCTCCTGGCCGAGCTGGTCGACCAGCGTCTGGAGCTTGTCCTTGGTGCGGGCGATCAGCGCGACGTCGAAGCCGCGGCTGCCGAAGGTACGGGCGATGGCCAGGCCCATGCCGGGACCGGCGCCGACGATGGCAATGGTGGGCACGATCAGATCTCTTTCGTGGTGATGGACGGGGTCGGACAGGGTCAGGAGCAGGTGATGGCGAGCTTGCCGAGCGCGCCGGTGCCGAAGGCGGCGAACGCCTGCGGGGCTTGCTCCAGCGGGTAGGTGGCGGTGACCGGGACGCGCAGCGCGCCCGAGGCGGCCTGGGTGGCCAGGGCGGTCAGGGTCTGCGGGTTGGTGTCGGCCATGATTGTGTGGATGGTGACGCCGGAAACCTCGACGGCGTCGGCGGTCAGGCCGAGGGTGGAGGCGAGGCGGCCGCCCGGACGCAGCAGGCTCGCGAGCTGGGGGCCGTCGCCCGCCAGGTGCAGCACGGCGTCCACCCCTTCCGGGGCGAGCGCCCGGACCTGAGCCGGCAGATCGCCGCTGAAGTCGACGAGGTCGAGTTTGGCGTCGGTGAGGCCGGTGACGAAGTCGGCCTCCGCGCCGGGGCGGGCGGTGGCGATGACGCGGGCGCCGCGGGCGGCGGCCAGCTGCACGGCCAGCGCGCCCACCCCGCCGGTGGCGCCGGAGATCAGCATGGTCTCGCCGTCGGCCGGGGCGACGGCGTTGAGGCTGTCCAGCGCCGCGGTGCCGGCCAGGCCCAGCGCACCCGCCTCCTGAACGCCCAGGCCCTCGGGGATGGGGGCGATGCCGTAGCCGGCGGACACGGTGACGTACTGGGCCAGCGACCCGGTGCCCAGGAACGGCTTCATCACCACGCCGAAGACCGCCTGGCCGACCGTGAAGCCCTCGACGCCTTCGCCGAGCGCCTCGACGGTGCCGGCGAAGTCCTTGCCCACCACCAGCGGGAAGCGGTGCTCCATCGCCCCTTGCAGGTAGCCGGCCGCGGTGGCGGCGTCGAACCCGTTGATCGAGGAGACAGCCACTTTCACCAGCACCTCCCCGGCCTCTGGCTGCGGGGTGGGGACGTCGGCCACGGCCGGGGCCTCAGGGACGGAGTTCAGCGTGACAGCGCGCACGAGCTGCACCTTTCGAGAAGTGGAACGGGTTACCCAGTTTGTGCTGCCCAGCGTAACAAGAGAATTGGGTAGGTTGTTCCACTTGGGTAGAGTGGAAGGCATGGATCATTCCGCAGACTCCCCCGAGTCTTCGGGCGAGCAGCCCGGTTCGGGACTGCGCGCCGACGCCGAACGCAACCGCGAACGCATCCTGGCCGCCGCCCGCCGCCTGTACGCCAGCCACGGCCTCGGCGTCTCCATGGCCTGCATCGCCCGCGAAGCAGGCGTCGGCAAAGCCACCCTGTCGCGCCGCTTCGCCACCCCCGACGAACTCATCAACGCCGTCTTCGCCGACCGCATGGACGCCTATGCCGCCGCCACGGCCCAGGCCCTCGCCGACCCCGACCCCTGGCACGGCTTCACCGGCTACGTCCAGGCCGTCTGCGCCATGCAGGCCGCCGACCGCGGCTTCGCCGACGTACTGGCCATGACCTTCCCCGCCGCCAAAGCCCTGGAAGCCCGCCGCACCGAGGCCTACAACGGCTTCCTCGACCTCATCGCCCGCGCCAAGGCCAGCGGCCACCTGCGGGAGGACTTCACCGACCAGGACATGGTCATCTTGCTGATGGCCAACGCCGGCGTCGTCGCCGCCACCGCAGACGCCGCATCTGACACCTGGCGCCGCCTGGTCGGCCAGATGCTGCGCGCCTGGGCCACTCCCGGCACCGATCTGCCCCCGCTGGAGCCGGCTCCCGCGCCCACCGCCCTGTATCGCGCCATGGTCCGCCTCGCCCGTCCGGCGGGTGACAGTGGTGGGGCCAGGGAGCAAGCAACGGAGCGTGCGGGCGGCCGTTGAGGCGGCCCTGCGGGAGACCGGGCCGGGTTCCGGCGCTTGGAGGGTTTGGCAAGAACGCTGTCAACGCGCAAGGCCGAGGGCATCGGCCCCGTGCTGTGCACGGACGCCGGCGCCCAGACCGCGTTCTGCTACACCGACCCCGACGGCAACAGCGTCGAGCTCCACGTCGACAACTACGGCGACAGCTGAACCTCCATGGAGCACATGCGCCACTCCCCCGACTTCGCCGCCAAGCCCATCGGCCACTTCGTCGACCCGGACAAGCTGCTGGAAGCCCGGCAGGCCGGGGCATCCCCCTCGGAGCTGAGCAAGCGTGCATGGCGCGACGAGTTCGCACCGGCCGAGCCGTATGACCCACGGGTCCTTCTCTGAGGCACTCCTCGACGTTGAACGGCGCCTCGCCGACCGGATCGACGATCTGATCGCGCGGCGTGACACGCCACAGACGAAAGGCCCCGGCATCCTCCTCGGAGTGAGGATGCCGGGGCCTAAAGTGATGCCACACGTGGCTGACTGGTGGAGACCTCGGTCACGGAGGACTGAGGCAGGTTCCCCACCAGGCATGATCAGCGCCGATCGACGGTCTCGCAGTCGCCGGAAACCTGCGGATCGGTCAGGTCAACGCGGATGATGTCGTTGCCGGTGCCGCAGCTCAGGTCTGGCTTGTCGGCCTTGGAGCCGTCGGCTCCCGCGGCCTCCGTGGCCCAGATCTCGTCGTCGTTGTTGCCGCCGCGCAGCGCGTCGGCGCCCTCACGGCCGACGATCCAGTTTTTGTTGGAGTTGCCTCGCAGCGAGTCGTCGAAGTCGCTGCCGAGCAGGTTCTCCACGGTCGTGTCGATGTTGTCGTGGTCCTTGTTCAGGCGGCCATCGTCAGCCTGGTCGTCCATGTCGACCAGCACACCGGAGGTGCTGAGTCCGAAGTCGGCCGTGTCGACCTCGTCACCGCCGTTGAAGGTGACGTTGGTACCGGTGGAGGTGGAGGCGCCGAAGTAGGTGTCGCGGCCCGCCCCGCCCTCGATCCGGGTGGTGAGCGACGTGTCCACCCGAACCTCGTCGGGGCCGCCGCCGGTCATCAACTTGATGACCTTGATCGGCGTACTGACCTCGCAGACGACCTTGTTGGAAGATCCATTCCGCCGGCACCCAGTGCCGGGTTCAATCCCCGTGCCGGTGGTATCTTCCAGGGTGACGATCCTCCCAGCGCTTAAGCTGACCAGCTTGATCTTGTTCGCGAAGTCGCTGCCCTCGTAGTAGAGGTCGTTGACGCTGGTGACGTAGGCCGTGGGGGTGGCGGCGTGGCTGGGGGTGGCCAGGGCGCCGGCCAGCGCGGCGGCGGCGAGGGTCGGCAGCGCCAGTCGAGCCAGGTGCTTGGTGATACGCATGGTGCCTATCCTTTGATTGTGGTGGAAATTGCCGATGGATCTCCGTCACGAGACGAAAAGCTCCATCGACCGTTCGCGACCATTCAAAGGGCACTCAAGCGTTCCTCAATACGTCAAACGGCACACAGGTTATGTGCTGTGCCACACTGCGCATAAGCTCCCCATAGCCTCAAGGGGGCTGGCCCGGCACCGGATTCCCTATGAGCTTGGAGGTTCTGAGTCTTCTGCTCCCTCCACTGCGATGCCGGCCGATCGCTGGGCCGCCGCGTCGTCAGCGCCAAGGCATGCGGTTCAGGCGCCCTTGATGAGCTGGCCCTTGTTCACGCTGGTTGCCCTTCCGCGTCGGTGTTTCAGGATGACGCTAGCCATTTCGCCGACGGACCAGGCTGGGAAGGTCCGGCGGTCACCACTGCTCCTGGCATGAGGGCCACGATTCCCATGTCCTGGTAAGCACGGCCATGAGTGGCTTTTACGTATTGAATTTGCCGTCAAATCTCGGCGAAAATGAAGAATATATCATAGTTTGTCATGATTTGGGTGTTAATGTCGGCATAGAGGATTCTGGTACCAATCCACGGGGGGAAATGATGGCCGGAATGCCTGGCTTCGAGGAAGGAGGGGGCTGCAGACGCCGCCGCTGGTGGCGTCGCCGTCGCTGCCGCCGCCGTCGGCGCTGGTGGTGGGGCCCCTGGGGACATGACTGGGATTGGTGAGTGAACCAAGCCCAATGAGCCGCGGGTTGCGACGGTCTCCGCCGCGCATGTGGCTTCTCACCCGTTGGTGGCTGCGCTCCGCGAAGTCGCCGCAATCCGCCTGAAGTTGAGTACATCACCCGGCAATGTGGCCCTGCGGCCCTCAGCAACTCCTCTACGGGACCGACGCATCCCTCGCGGCCTGATGGCAAGGCGAACGCCTGCTGCAGGACCACGCCGCCGACGGCCTACGACGAGTCGGCCACGTCTGACCTGCCAGTGCTTGCCGCAATGCGGCCACCAGGGCGCTCGTCGTCCGGGGAGAGTGCGTCGTGGACGGCCCCGGCGTGACCGGCCGGACCATGCTGGCCATAACAGTGTGCGATGTTCCCTGTGATGAGTGTTACATTTTCTAGCGCGTAAACGCGTGGGCGGCGCATACTCAAGGCCATGCCAAATGATCAACCGATCGGCCGGCGAGGGCTGCTGCGCGCCGGTCTTGCCGTGGGAGGCCTGTTCGCCGGGACGGCCGCTGCGGGCACCGCCGTCCATGCTCAGAGCGTTCCGTCCTCGAGCGGGACCACCACGCCGGAGCAGCGTCCCGCCACACCCGATGCGGCCTGGGCGAGACTGCGTGAAGGCAACCGCCGCTGGGTGGCCGGCACCTCCACACACCCGCACCAGGACACGGCGCGGCGGGCGGAGGTGGCGCAGAAGCAGGACCCGTTCGCGGTCGTCTTCTCGTGCATCGACTCGCGGGTGGCGCCCGAGCTCGTCTTCGACACCGGATTGGGTGACGTGTTCGTGCTGCGCACCGCCGGGCAGACCATCGACCCGCTCGTCACGGGCTCGGCGGAGTACGGCCCCGCCGAACTGGGCACCCCGCTCGTCGTCGTGCTCGGCCACCAGCGCTGTGGCGCCGTCACGGCCGCGGCGGAGTCGCTGCACGACCACAAGAAGCTGCCGGGAGAGCTGAGCACCATCGCCTCATCGCTGCGCTCGTCCTACAATCGCTCGGGCGGCGACGTCGACAAGATGATCCGCATCCACACCATCGACGTGGTGAACCAGCTCAAGAAGGACAGGCTGTTCACCCCGCGCATCGCCAAGGGGCAGCTCAAGGTGATCGGCGCCTACTACTCGATCGACACCGGCGAGGTCAGCCGCCTCGCCTGACCCCGGCGCAGTGGGCAGCGCTCGCGCCGGGTCGCCGGCTCTCACGGATGTTCACCGGCCAAGAGCATTACGTTCGCTCTGCCGTCAGCGGCCGATCTTGTCCAGCTCGGTGAGGTCCTCCTCGGAGAGCGAGAGGCCCGCGCCCGCAACGTTCTCGCGTAGGTGCGCCACCGACGAGGTGCCGGGGATCAGCAAGATGTTCGGCGACCGCTGCAGCAGCCAGGCCAGGGCGACCGACATCGGCATCGCGTCCAGCCGGGAGGCCACGGCCGTGAGCGCCGAGGACTGCAGCGGGCTGAAGCCGCCGAGCGGGAAGAAGGGCACGTAGGCGATGCCCTGCTCGGCGAGCCCATCGATCAGCTCGTCGTCCTGGCGGTGGGCAAGGTTGTACATGTTCTGCACACACACGATCGGCGCAATCGCCTGTGCCTCGGCGACCTGTTCCGCCGTCGCGTTGCTCACGCCGAGGTGCCGGATCAGGCCCTGCCGCTGGAGCTCGACGAGTGTGTCGAACGCCTCGGCGAGCGAGCCGGGCTGGGGACCCTGGGCGTCGCCGAGCCGGAGGTTGACCACCTCCAGCGTCTCAAGGCCGAGGTTCTCCAGGTTCTCCTGGACGGCCCGGCGCAGGTCTTCGGGCCGCCGGGCCGGGGGCCAGCCTCCCTCCTGGTCCCGGGTCGCGCCGACCTTGGTCACGATGTGCAGCGAGTCCGGGTACGGGTGCAGCGCTTCGCGGATCAGCTGGTTGGTGAAGCGCGGCCCGTAGGCGTCGGCGGTGTCAATGTGGGTGATGCCGAGGGCGACGGCCTCGCGGAGAACGGCGAGTGCGCCGTCGCGGTCGGCAGGCGGGCCCATGACCCAGGGGCCGGCGAGCTGCATAGCGCCGTAGCCGAACCGGGTGACGGTCAGATCGCCCAGGGTCCAGGTGCCGCCGGGAAGCGAAGCGGAGAGCGTGCTCATACTGTGCCTTTCGTGTTGAGCTCAGGGATGGTGCCTGACAGCGCCTTGCACCATCATTGGTGTGTAGCTTCCTATGCGGAAGTAGGCACTTCGGAGTGCGTAAGGCATCCGCAGGTGAGAGGAGTGGTCGATGGCAACGAAGACGGCAGTCCAGCAGAGAGCACAGGCCAAGGTGGAGTACGACGCCTTCCTGGCGGCCTGCCCCAGTCGCAAACTGCTCGACCGGATCTCCGACAAATGGGTCACGCTGATCCTGGCCGCGCTCGGCAGCTCGCACCAGCCAGGCACTGACTGCGCCGGCGAGCCCCGGGCGATGCGCTACTCGGAGCTGCTGCGCCTGCTGGCCGGCGTCAGCCAGAAGATGCTCACCCAGACGCTGCGCTCCCTGGAGCGCGACGGCCTGGTGACCCGCACCGTGACGCCGACCGTGCCCGTCACGGTCTCCTACGAGCTGACCGATCTCGGCCTGTCACTGTACGAAATGATGCGCGGCCTCAAGGCCTGGGCCGAGGTGCACATGGACGATGTGCTCGCCAACCGCGAGACCTACGACACCCGCGTCACCTGAGAGAGCACCACGAGGATATGGAACACGCCGGCCGAGACTTCGCCAGGCAGGAGCACCTGTTCCTGCGGTGAGCCGGCCGGGTGGCATCAGCCGGCAGGGGTGACCAAGCAGAACTCGTTGCCTTCGGGGTCCGACATGACCTGGAAGGAGCCCTGGTCGTCACAGACGGTCTCGCCGATCCGGGCGGCGCCCAGCCGCAGGGCGTAGGCGATGGCCGGCTCGATCGCGTCCACCACGATGTCCAGATGGAGCCGGTTCTTGCCGGCCTTGTCTTCTGCCACGGGCTGGAACGCCAGCCGCACGCTGCCGGGCGGTTCGACGTGGGACCAGCCCCGGGCACGATCCACGGGGTCGCCGCCGAGCAGGGCCGCCCAGAAGCGAACCAACTGGTGCGGATTCCGGCAGTCAACCACGATCTGGTTGAGGTGCGCTCGCATGACGGTCAGGGTAACGGGCCACCTCACCCTGGGCGAGCCATGATCGACACTCCCCTGCGCTCACGGCCTCCCGATGCCGGCCCGAGCCCAGCGTGTGCCGATGAATTACGGCAGGGCGGGCGGTCCACCTCCTGAAGACGATGTCCAGGAGGTCACGTGGGTTCCGTGGTGCTGTACAAGAGCATGTCCTTGGACGGGTTCGTCGCCGGTCCGCACGTCGGCGCCGAGCATCCGATGGGCGAGGGCGGCATGCGGCTGCACGAGTGGATGTTCACCGAGCGGCCCGATCCGCGCGACACGGAGATCATCGCCGCGATCACGGCCTCGGCGGGCGCGGTCGTGGTCGGCCGGCGTACGTTCGACGTCGGTCTGCCCCATTGGCAGGACACGCCGTTCCCGGTGCCGACCTTCGTGCTCACCCACCAGGCCCGTGACGAGCTGGCCATGAAGAGCGCGACCTTCACCTTCATCACCGACGGCATCGCCAGCAGCATCGAATCCGCACAGGACGCAGCCGGCGACAAGGAGGTGATCGTCATGGGCGCGCAGACCGGGCGGCAGTTCCTGCGCGCCGGGCTGGTGGACGAGCTGCAGATCAGCTTGGTGCCGGTCATGCTGGGCGGCGGCACCCGGCTGCTGGAGGACCTGAGCCCCATCGAACTGGAGCGCACGCGGGTGATCGCCTCCGATGCGGTCACGCACCTGCGGTTCCGGGTTGCCAGGTAGGTGGGGCCAGGGCCGGGCGAAGGGGTGCGCGGGGGCGCGGCGTGCAGCACACTGCCCTCAAGGGACCGGCAGGCGGGCGGGAGGCGGCCATGGCCAAAGGCGCGATCATCGTGATGCTGGCGGTCCTGCTGGCCACCCGCTGCGGCGGCCCGCCCGCCCCGCGCCCGCCCGCGCAGGCCGCGGTCCCCACCCCCACGCCGTCTCCCACCAGCGGCTGCCAGGCCGCCCAGCCGCTGCGGCCCGGCAGCCACACCCTCACCCACGGCGGGCAGCAGCGCCGCTTCCTGCTGTCGGTGCCCGACGGCGACGGCCCCCACCCGGTCCTGCTCGACCTGCACGGCCTCGGCTCCTCGGCCCGCCAGCAGAGCACCTACAGCCGGCTGGCCGCCGAAGGCTCGCTGCGCGGCTACATCGTGGCCACCCCGCAGGCCGCCGAGGGCCGCATGGGCTGGACGCTGCCCCACACCGGCGGCCCCGACGACACCGGCTTCATGACCGCGCTGCTGGACCGGCTCGAGCAGCGGCTGTGCGTCGACTCGCGACGCGAGTTCGCCGCCGGCATGTCGTACGGCGCCGGCATGGCCGCGGGCCTGGTGTGCGCCATGGACGGCCGCCTGGCCGGGATCGCCGCCGTGGCCGGGCTCAACATCGCGCCCCCCTGTGACCGGCCCCGCCCCACGACGATCATCGCCTTCCACGGCACCGCCGACCGCATCGTCCCCTACCGCGGCGGCCACCCCTTCCGCGACGCCACCGGCGACCTGCGCGCCCTGGCTCAGCTGGTGGTGCTGGCGCCGGTCGAGCAGGTCATGGACGGCTGGGCCAAGGCGCACGGCTGCGCCGGCCGCACCAGCAGCGGCCTGAGCGAGCACGTACGGCTGCGCGGCTGGAAATCCTGCCCCGGCGGGGCCACACTGCGCCTGTACACGGTCGACGGGGGCGGCCACACCTGGCCCGGCCCCATCGAGGTGCCCAGGCTCGGAGCCACCGCCCGCGACCTGGACGCCACCGCGCTCATCCTCGACACCTTCGACCGCGCCCCTTCCCGGTGACCAGCCCGACAACTGGAGAGTCCATGGACGACGTACGCGTCACGATCGAAGCCGTGCCCCGCGCCGGGCTGACCGAGCAGCGGCTGCGCCAGGCGATCGCCGAGCATCCTGAGGCGTTATCGGCGCTGGAGGTGGCCGGCCCGGACAGGCTCACCGTCGCCTTCGCCCCCGGCCTCGGCCACGACCCCGGCGAGAACGCACCGTTCCAGGCGAGCGTGTTCGACCCGGTCGGCAACCGCGCCGTCGAGCTGCGCGGCACCCTGGACCGGCCCGAACGCGCCGACCTTCGGCCCAGCGCCTGGCGGCCCCAGCCCAGCCGCGCCGAACTCCTCGCCGCCGCCGCGATCCTGCGCGCCGACCCCCGCTTCCCCGCCGGCGACGACGTCGTGGTCTACCGGCCCATGCCGCCGCTGGCCGACGCCGAAAACCCCGACGGCACCACCGTGCGCCGCCCCACGCTCGGGGTGTACACGCCGGCCGAGCCGACCGGGCTGCGCCACCGCATCGTCGCCGTCGACCTGGTCAACCACGTGGTCGACTGGACCCCGGCCGGGGTCAACGTGCGCATGCACCACGACTGCGACAACAGCGTCCCCGAAGGCGTCGACTCCCTGGTCGACCGCGGCGGCCCCGACCAGGTACGCGTGCGCGTCCACCGCGGCGCCACCGAGTTGTGGAACCTGCTGGTGGTGCGGCCGCGCGCCTCGGCGCCGCAGAACCCCGGCCTGGGCGGCGGCGTCGAGCTGCGCGAGGTCCGCTACCGCGGCCGGCTCCTGCTGCGCCAGGCCCACCTGCCCATCCTCAACGTCGAATACGAGGAGGGCACGACCTTCCGCGACGACGTCGCCTTCGAAACCCGGTTCTCGGCCACCGGCTCCGACCCGGTCGGGTGGGGGTGGCGGCTGTGCACCAGCAGCCCCCGTACCATCCTGGAGCGCCCCGACACCGACGCCGGCAACTTCCAGGGCGTGGCTTTCCACCACGACGGCGAGGAACTGCGCATCGTCAGTGAGATCGCCGCCGGCTGGTACCGCTACGCCAGCGACTGGCGGCTCGGCGACAACGGCGACATCAGCCCGCGCTTCGGATTCGCCGCCACCCGCAACCCCATGACATGCCTGGTGCACCGCCACCACGCCTACTGGCGGCTCGACTTCGACATCGAAGGCGCCGGCAACGACGTCGTCGAGCAGATCGACGACACCGGCTCGATCATCCCCGAACCCGTCCCGATCATCCGCGAGACCTCCCGCCGGCGCCGCCCTGCCGATGCCCGGGCCCGCTACTGGCAGGTACGCGACAAGGCGTCCGGCCGCGGCTTCCAGATCCATCCGGGCGAGTTCGACGGCACCGCCGACGCTTACGGCGTGTCCGACCTGTGGTTCCTGCGCCACCACCCGCGCGAGCTCGACGACGGCAACCCCGGCCCCCGCGACCGCGCCGCGATCAACCGCTGGCTCAACGGCGAGAACATCAACGGCGCCAACGTCGTCGTCTGGTACGCCGGTCACTACTACCACGACCAGGCCCACCCCCAGCCCCACCAGGGCGAGCTGATCGGGCCGCGGCTGGTGCTGATCTGAGCGGAGCGGCAGGCGCCGATCCAGCGGCTACTCTTGTCGCTCATGAGTCAGGTGGGACACGCGACGGCCCGCGCCCTGCTGCGCAGACTGGCCGTCGAACAGGCCGAATGCAGGGTGCCGTCGCTGACGGCCGCGATCGTGCGCGACGGGCGGACGGCGTGGTTCGGCGGCCGGGGGCGCGTCGGCGACGCACCCCCGACCGCCGCCACCCAATACCGGCTCGGCTCCATCACCAAATCCATGGTCGCCGTGGTCGTCATGCGGCTGCGCGACGAAGGGGCGCTGGCCCTGACCGACCCCCTGGACGCGCACCTGCCCGGCGCCCCGCACGGCCACCTGACCATCGCCCAGTTGCTGTCGCACACCGGCGGGCTGACCGCCGAACCCCCTACCGCCTGGTGGGAACGCACCCCCGGCATCCCCGCCGCCGACCTGCTCAAGCGCCTGGGCCCCGGCGAGCTCAAACACCGGCCGGGACGCCGCTTCCACTACTCCAACGTCGGCTTCGCCCTGCTCGGCGAGCTCGTCGCCCACCTGCGCGGCACCACCTGGCTGCAGGCCGTCCACGGCGAGGTGCTCACCCCGCTCGGCATGAACGACACCACCGCCCGCCCCCGCGCCCCGCACGCCACCGGCTACGCCGTGCACCCGTGGGCCGACGTCGTGCTCGCCGAGCCGGAGCACGACTCCGACGCCATGAGCCCGGCAGGGCAACTGTGGTCGACCCCGCACGACCTGGCCCGCTGGGCGGCGTTCCTGTGCGGCGACACCGGCGGCGTGCTGTGCGGCGACACGCTGGCCGAGATGCGCGAACCGGTCGGCGTCGACGACGGCGACACCTGGACCGGCGGGTTCGGGCTGGGCCTGCAACTGTCCAGGGACGGCGGCCGGCGCCTGGCCGGGCACAGCGGATCCATGCCCGGGTTCCTGGCCACCGTGTGGGCGGACGCGGCCGAAGGGGTCGGGGTGCTGTTCATGGCCAACACCACCTCGGGGCTCAGCGGCCGGCTGCTCACCGACCTGCTCGACATCCTGGAGGAGTACGAGCCGCGGCTGCCCGACGAATGGCGGCCCGTGCCGGCCGACCCGAACCTGCTCGCGCTGACGGGGCTGTGGCATTGGGGGCCCAAGCCGTACACGCTGCGGTTGCTGCCCGAGCGGGGCCTGTCACTGGAGCCGGTCGGCGGGGCCGGGCGGGCCTCGCGGTTCGTCCCCCAGCCGGACGGGACCTGGCGCGGGCTGGACGGCTACTACGCCGGGGAGACGCTGCGGGTGGCGGCCGACCATCTCGACCTCAACACGTTCATCTTCACCCGCGAGCCTTACGACCCGGCGGCGCCGGTGCCGGGCGGGGTGACCGGCTGGCACGCCTGACCGCCCGCCGGACAGACTAGGCACCTCCGCCGTTTGCCTCGGTGTGAGTTTTAGAAGGTGCGGTCAGCGACCTTCACTCGCTGGCCGGCCTCCAACGCGGCGCGCAATGTGTCGGCCGGCAGCGGCGCGGCGGGGGCCTGGAGCATGCGCTCGACCGGCACGTCGGGGTCGGCGAGGTAGATCTGGGTGTAGGCGCCGGACTCGGGCTCGAAGCGCCAGCTTTCGGGGAGGGTTCCGGCGTCGACGGTGTCGAAGCCGAGCCGGTCGATCAGCTCCGCTGCCTGAGCCTTCGCGCCGGGGTCATCGCCAGCGATGGGCAGCGCGCTGCGGTCTGGGGCCCCGGCGGGCCGGGCGAGCTGGGGGATGTGGTGGGCCAGGATGTTGTTGAAGGCCTTGACCAGCAGCGCGCCGGGCAACAGCTGCTGGGCCAGCTCGGTCGTGGTCATCTTTTCGGAGTCGAGTTCGGCGATGCGGCCGTCGCGGGAGGGGTAGTAGTTGCCGGTGTCCAGCACGGTCCGGCCCCGCAACAGGTCGGCAGGCACGGAGCTGTAGGCGCTCAGCGGGATGCTGAGCAAGGTCGCCTCACCAGCGCGGGCAGCCTCCTCCACGGTGCCTGCCACAGCTCGCGGCCCCAGCTCCTCGACCAGGCCTGCCAGGCTCTGCGGGCCGCGAGAGTTGGCGATCACCACGTCGATGTCCGCCGCCACCGCCAGCCGCGCCACCGCCGACCCGATGTTTCCGCTTCCGATGATTCCCAGAGTCGACATTGCGATTCCTCCCCCTATGTTGTGGCCGCCCCGAGCCCATACCCGTGAACGCATGGGCCACCCTGGCCCCGTTAGGACCTCACATCAGTGGCGGCCGAGCTGTGACCAGAGGGCCCGCCTCGGGAGGCGCCATTCCATAGGATTGTTGAACGATGCTACAATCCTCTTGAAGGTGCCAATACGCTCGGCCCGCAGAAGGACGCCCCTTGACCAGCGACGACAACCGTGACACCCGCTCCGCCGAAGAGGCGGTGCGTGCCTGCGCGATCCGAGCCAAGCAGAGCTGCGCGACCCTCCACAACGCGACGGACACGGCCATCGACACCGCGCTGCGCGCCATGGCGGAACGGTTGCGGGCAGCGCGGGACACTCTCACGTCCGCCAACGAAGAAGACCTCGCCGCAGCCGTGTCCGCCGGGATGTCACCCGCCCTGCAGGACCGGCTGCGGTTGACCGGCCCACGACTGGAGAGCATGGCCGCAGAGCTGCGCACGCTGGCGGACGTGGCGCACGAGCCTCGCGACAAGGCCCTCGAAGAGCGCTCGGACGGCCTCACCCTGCTGGAGCGCCGCAGGCCGGTCGGCGTCATCGGCGCGAACTTCGAGGCACGCCCGAACGTCACCCTCGATATCGCCTCCCAGTTCCTCAAATCACGCAACGCAGGCGTGCTCCGCACCGGTTCGGCCGCACTCCGCTCGTCCCGAGCCATCGTGGACGAGGTGATCGCACCGGCCCTCGGCGAAGCCGGCCTCGATCCGGACGCCATCCAGCTGGTGCCCAGCGAAGACCGCTCGGCGGCGTACGCGCTGGTGTCCCTGCCCGAGCTCATTCCGCTGGTCATCCTGCGCGGCAGCGGAGACAGCACCCGCGACCTCGGCCGCGAGGCCGCCCGCCACGGCGTGCGCACCCTCGCCCATGCCGACGGCGGCGGGGTCCTGTACGTGGACTCGGCCGCCGACGACAAGGCCGTGCACCAGCTGATCGCCGACAGCCTGGACCGGCTGGGCGTGTGCAACCGGCTCAATCTGCTGCTCATCGACCGATCCGTGTACGACGAGCGGCTCCCCGGCATTCTCCAGGTCCTGGACCGCCTCGGCATCACCGTCTCCCTGCCCCCGCACACCCACCCGCGCGGGTATGAGTGGTCGCTCGACCCGAAGCGTGCGGCCACCGTGACGGTCGACGCCGCCGACGGCCCGCTGCACGCGGCTCGGATCGCCAATGAAGAGACCTCTGGGCTGGCCGCCGCCATCGCGACCGAGGACCCGGCCGCCGCCGCGCAGTTCATCGACGCCTACGCCGGCTCGGGGGTCTTCTGGAACTCCACCACACGGCTCCTCGACGGCTTCAAGCTGCTGCGGCTGCCGGAAACCGGCATCAACATCGACCGGGTGCCCGGCCCGCGCGGTCCGGTGAGCTTCCGCGACCTGTATCTGCGCCAGTACGTGGTCGTGCCCAGCGGCCGGTTCACGTCCTGACCGGAACAGGACTTTGGGGGCAGGCATCTTCGTGCTCTGGAGCGCTCAGCGGCTCAGGCCGTCGCCAGTTTCCGGATGCGCGGATGGTTCTCCAGCGCCCAGCGCACGGTCTTCGGCGGGCGCCCGAGCAGGGTTTCCAGCTGGTCGGTGACGCCGCGGTAGCCCCCGCCGCCCATCAGCCGGGTCAGGGTCTTCAGGTGCTCCGCAGTGTGCGGAAACGCGGCCAGGGCGCTGTCCACGTAGGTCTCGTTCCAGGTTTCGACCTCTACGGGAACGTAAGTGACCTGGTGTCCCAGCACGGCCCCGAAGTCCTCCGCGAACCCGTGCATGTCCTTCAGTTCCGGGCCGTTGAGCTCGTAGGACTTCGAGATGTGCGGCGCCGGGTCGGCCAGGATCTTCGCGCACACCTCCGCCACGTCGTACCCCGCGATGGGCGCGAGCCGGTGGTGGCCGAAGGGCAGGCGCAGTTCACCGTTGCCCAGCGGCTCCAGCGCCAGCCACGTCATCAGGGGGTTCTCGACGAACATGGCCGCCCGCACGTTGACGGTCGGCAGGCCGGACCACTCCAGCACCCGCTCGGCGACCCAGTGGGCCCGCTGCTGCGGCGACCAGTCCGATATGAGCCCGCCGAGCCACGAACGCCGTTCTTCGTCCGGTGCGGTCATCTTCTCGAACGTCATGAACGACTGCTCGTACTCGGAGATGTTGACGAAGACCTCGATGTCGCCCTGGGCCCGCGCCGCCGCGGCCATCAGCGCGACGGCGTCGGTGTAGTACGGCGACAGACTCATGCTGAAGTAGATGCGTCGGCAGCCCTTCAGCGCGGCGGTCACGTCGGCGATGTTGAGCAGGTCACCGACGAAGACCTCGGCCCCGGCCTCGCGGAGCGCGTGCGCGCGTTCGTCGTCCCGCCGCACGAACGCGCGCACCGGGTGCCCTTGGTCAAGCAGCATCTCGACCATCGTTCTGCTCACACCGCCGATTTCACCGGCGGCACCGGTGATCAGGATGGGATTGCGCTCTGACATCGATGTGTCCTCTGTCTGGTTAGGGTGGGTCAGCGGGTTCCGCGAAGTGTCATCGGGGCGCCTGGCCGTCGATGCGGGCGAGGAAGTCGAGGAGGGCGGCGTTGACCTCGGCGGGACGCTCCTGCTGCGTCCAATGCCCGCAACCCGGCAGCACCACCGGGCCGTGCAGGTGAGGCGCGACAGCGCTCAGCGGGTTGCCCGGCCCGCCCTGGCCACGCAAAAGCTCGCTCAGCGAGCTCCCCCCGTCCGGGCCACGCAACGAGGTGACCATGTCACGGTCTCCCACCACATACAGCGCGGGGACGTCGATCCCGCGCCCCCGGAAAGGCGCGAGCAGCTCGTTGTTGCGTTCGATGTTGCGGTACCAGTTGAAGGCTCCGGTGAAGGCCTGCTCGCCGTGCAGGGCGAAGTCCTCGGCGTAGGCCTGGATGTCCTCCTCCGTCAGCCAGGCCGGGAGAGCGGGCGCCTGCGGCATGATGTCCAGCAGGCCCAGACCGTTGGGTATGACCAGCGGGCGGGGCTCCCTGCCGAGCGGGTTGTCGCCTGAGGCGCCGACCAGGAGGCGGCGGAAGGAGTCCGGGATGTCCTTGGCGAACTCCGCGTCAGCCACTCCCGGCTCCTGGAAGTAAACCTGGTAGAAGCCCTCGCCGTACTGGGTGCGGGTGATCGAGGGCGGGACCATTCCGCCGGGCAGGATCGGCGGAATGCTGAGCCCGGCCACCGCGCGGACCTTGTCCGGGCGCAGCATCGCCGCTGTCCAGGCCACCGGTGCGCCCCAGTCGTGGCCCACGACGACCGCCTGCTCCTCCCCCAGCTCCTCGATCAAGGCGATCACGTCGCCGACAAGGTGGAGCAGGGTGTAGGACGTGACGTCCGGCGGCTGCTCGCTGCGGGCGTAGCCGCGCTGGTCAGGGGCAACGACGCGGTACCCGGCCGCCGCCAGCGCCCCGAACTGGTGACGCCAGGAGTACCAGCTCTCCGGCCAGCCGTGCAGCAGCAGGACCAGCGGCCCCTGCCCCTGCTCGGCGATGTGCAGCCGGACCCCGTTCACGTCGACGAAGCGGTGGGTGAGCGAACTTTCCACAAGGACCTCCTTGAGGTCGGTGAGTACGCGCTACTTCTTCAGCTGGGCGTACATGGCTTCGAGGTCAGCGGACAGCTGCGACTTGATCCAGCGGGTGGTGTCGTCGGCCAGCACCTCGTGTGCCCCTGCCTCGATGCCGTCGAGCGCGGCCACGGCGACATCGCGGGGGTCGGCCTTGGGTGCGTCGATACCCGACGTCATATCGGTGTCCACGTAGGCCACGTGGAGCCCGGTCACCGCGATGCCGCGCGGCTGCAACTCCAGGCGCAAGGAATTGGTCTGCGACCACAGGGCGGCCTTGGAGGCGCTGTAGGGCGTGCCGTCGGCCAGCCATGACAGGGCGGAGTGGACGTTGAGGATGTGGCCCCCGCCGTTGCGCTCGATGATCGGCGCGAAAGCCCGGGTGAGCAGCAGCGGCCCGTAGAAGTTGGTGTCCAGATCCCGGCGCACGTCCTCCATCGGGGAGCCGAGGTACGAAGCGCGGACGGAGGCGCCCGCGTTGTTGATGAGGATGGTGACGTCCTGGGCCTGCTCGGCGGCGGTCACCACGGATGCCGGGTCGGTGACCTCGAGCGCCAGCGGGACGGCATCGGGGTTCGTCACCGTGCGTGGGTCGCGGGCCGTGGCGTACACCTTGGCGGCACCGCGGGCGTAGAGCTCCTCGACCAGCACCTTGCCGATGCCCCGGCCACCTCCGGTGACGAAGACGTTGGCGCCCTTGATTGCTGTCATGACTGCCTCCACAACGTGAAACCGATCGGTTTCCTCCACCGTAAACCGATCGGTTTCATCATGCAAATCCAGTTGGGCCAAACCATCACCATGTGAGTTTCAAAACAGAACCAAGGAAGTCAGCCGAGCGAGGAGGCGCTCACCAAGTGGATGCGTGAGCACACCGCGGCAACCGGTTCATTCGTGGTTCCGGCGGACCCGGTGGGACACCGTCCGGGTGAAGCCGGGGCGTGGCAGTGACCACAGCATGCGAGCAACAGCTCTGGCAACGAGCGCAGCTGTGCGCGAGATTCGTACCGGTGCCGCAGGTCGGCCGGCCGGAGGCGGTCAAGGCCCTGGCCGAGCCGGTGCCGGATGCGCGATGGGTCGTGGTCTACCTGTGGTGTCCTCGCGATATCGCGGCCGCGCTCATCCGTGCCCGTGCCGACCTGGCGTCATCCGGCCGGGGCGACTGGCCGGCGCGGCGTCGTGGCGCTTGTCCAGGCCCATCTGATGCTTGACAGCACGGTCCCATGTCATGCTGTTGTGGTTAACGCAATGCCCGTCGAGGCGTCGTGCAGGTGCAGCCGCAGGCTCAGGCCGTAGAGCAGATGCCGGTCCCGCACCGCGGCGGGTCGCGGGGGGTGTCGAAGGCCGAGCTGAACGCGTTGGCTGCCGGCGTTGCGGAAGCCGAAGTCGGCCCGTGCTTTGGCCGAGATCGGGTTCGAATTGCCGCTCACCCGTTTACAACCTTACAACTTGCCCGTCCTGAAATCCGCACTGCTCTTAAGGATCGCAGAGTCGACGCTCCAGTTCTCCGGCTGGACCCGCTCCCAGAGACTTCCCTTGCCGAGGTCCCTTCCCATCTGGTCTTCTCGACGGAACCACTCCTCAGCACTTCTAATCCTATTGGGGTGAATTTCGTCTAGCAGAGAGTAATCTCTGGTGATGATTCCGTATTTCCATACATTCCAGAAACCCGTGAAATTGTCGCGGAAGCTCATGGTGCTTTTGTCGTTCGGATCGGCGTTGTATCCGGCAGGGTGATCAGCAAGCCCCTTCAGGTCCGGACCATTCCAATAGGTGTCCAGATCAGTGTCGATGTACTGTGCCGGATGCCCGGTAACCTTCTCGAACGCCGCAGCCATATCGGCATAGGTCATCTGTTCGATGGCGACTTCGAGGTCCATGCCATTAGCCCGCTCTGGATGGTCGAAGAGCCAGCGAACGTAGAATCCGCAATCGTCGAGAGCCACGTGGGGAACGGCTCCCTCGCCGAGAGGGACTCGCCACGTGACGACACCGTCCTCGATGGTGGGCGTCATGGGCGTGAGCGGTGAGATCACCATGTCAATGTAGGGACCCGAAGTGAAGACCGCCGCCCCCATCCTGTCCCTGTTCGTTTCGTTTTGGAACAGTACCCATTCGGCCATACGGCCTTTGCCGTCATAGTGGCCGGTGCGGAACCTGGAGTCGTAGCCTGATTTCTTGAGGGCGTAGTCGAGGTTTCCGTAGACGAAGAACTTGATTCCTTCTTCGATCGCTATCTCGTAACTGCGGATGGCCCAGTAGGTCTCGGTTTTCTCGCCGGTGTTGAACCCGTCGATGTTGATGAATGCCCCGTCACAGCCGCGAAATCCTTCCCGCAGCACGTCTTCGTCGGCGAATGACCCTTCGAGGATGGAGACGTTGCCGAGCCCGAGGAGGGCCTGGGCTCGGGGGGAGGTGGGATCGCGGGTGAGGACTCGAACGGAGTACTTCTTGTCGGCGACAAGAGCGCGGACGATGGGCATCCCTTGAGCCCCTGTGCCGCCGATGACGAAGATGGTGGAGGTGGTGTGAGAAGACATGGCTTTTTACTCCAGAAGTTAAGTACGCACACGATCAGTACGCGATGAGCGCGGCGTGTTCGAGACGGATCTCTGCATCAGCTTGGCGATCAACGGCACCGACTGACGCTGCGCCGATGGCCCGTGGGTCGCGGGCGGTCGCGCAGACCTTGGCGGCTCCACACTCGTAGGGGGCCTCCATCAGTGCCTGCCCGATGCCGCGACTGCCCCCTGTCACGACGGCGACCGCGTCTTTGATGCTGGTATGGGCGCTCCCACCGGAAACCGATCGGTTTCCGACAGCGTACACCGATCGGTTTCCAGACGGCAAGCGCCCGGTGTCCGGGTCTTCAAAGTTGAGCGGTGCGGACGCGGTTGATGCCCTCGCTCTTGGCGCTGGCTCCGCCTGGCGGACTCCTCCGGGAGAGCGCTGCGGATCACCGGCGACAGGCCGTTCCACTTGTCCACGCGCCGCTGGACCGACCAGGAGCTGGCCGCCGGTTGGAGTTGATCCAACGGCTCACCGCCGAGGTCTGCGAATTATGCGGTTCCGCGGCGCAAGACCCTCGTCGTCTGCCGCGTATGCCATGAGGGCATCCACGCCCGCCGTCCACACGCATGCCACGATGAGCGACGAAAGCGGGCACGGCTGGTTCCGAGGGGCCATCGGAAAAGGCCCAGGTCAACTGAGGCCGGCCCTGCCCAGGCGGCCGCGTTCATCCATGTCCGTGCCGACCTGGCGGCATCCGGCCGGGGCGAGCCTACTTCCTGGGATCCCTAGTTCTTGCAGGATTGATGAGACTTCAGAGATTCTGAAGGTCTATCGTCCTCGTCGTTCGTCTTGCACAGATGGCGAAGACGAGGAGGCCAGAGTTGGCGCTGGCGGTGGTGCGGGATCTTCGTGTGGCGCGAGCCTCGGCGACTCCGGACGATTTGGATGCGTTGGAGACTGACGTACTGGCCGGGTTCGTGCTCGCCCGCGCCGCGGCGGGGCTGTCGGACGGGACGATCAGCTCGGATGTGATGCATCTGGAGCAGGCGCGGGCCTGGTTCGGGCGGCCGCTGTGGGACATGGACCCGGCCGATGCCGATGCCTACTTCGGCAAGGTGCTGCGGAACACGGCCAAGGGCACACGCCTGGCCCGGGCTCAGGCGATCAAGACTTACTTCTTGTTTCTCGAATTACGGCACAAGGTGGAGATCCACCAGGCCACCGGGCGGGTCGTCGAGTGCCCGATCGACGAGATGAACCGGCCCCGTGGCGGCCAACAGCCCAGGCTACGGATCCCGCCCACCGCCGACCAGGTCAGCCGGTTGTTCGCCGGCTGGCGGGAAGAGCTGTCGACCTGCCGCAAGTTTGCCCCGGCCGCGCGCAACTACACTGCCTGCCGACTCATGTCGGAGGTTGGATTGCGGGTGAACGAGGCCTGCAAGCTCGACCTGGCCGACATCAAGTGGGAGCTGGGCCGCTTCGGCAAGCTGCACGTCCGGCACGGCAAGGGCGCCCGCGGGTCCGGACCGCGAGAACGCATGGTCCCGCTGATCAACAACGCTGCGGCGACGCTGCGCTGGTTCGTTGAGGACGTGTGGGCCCAGTTCGGCGACGACCACACCCGGCCCGGTGCCTCGTTGCTGCCGTCCGAACGCAAGAACATCGACGGCAGTGCCGCCCGTGTCGGTGATGAGACTCTGCGCGCGGCGCTGGCCCGGGCCGCTCAGGCGCACCTGCCGGACTGGCCCGAGGTGATCACTCCCCACGTCCTTCGCCACTTCTGCGCCTCCCAGCTTTATCTGGGCGGCATGGACCTGGTGGCGATCCCGGCCACCCTCGGGCACGCCTGGATCGCCACCACCATGAAGTACGTCCACGTCCCCAGCACCCATATCGAGGACGCCTGGATCGCCGGGCAGCAACGCATCGCCGCTCAGCTGGAAGGACTACGACGATGAGATGGAACCTGCGCCTGGCCGCCGCCAACCGCGGCATCCCGCCTTCAGGCGGGAGGTGAAGGCCCGCGCGGGAAGGCCCCCAAGGGCCTGAACGTGCCCTAACCCGCACTCTTGGGAATCCAGTGCGACGACGTCTGGTGTTGTCTCATTTCTGGGGCCGGTCCTGGGACTGGAGGTAGGTGCGGATGGTCGCCAGGTTGGCGTCGCCGGTCGAGCCTGCGTAGTAGGAGCGGGACCAGAAGTGGCCGCTCCATAGGTGTGTGCGGACGTGGGTGTTGTATTCCTGGCGGAGGTAGCGGGCTGAGACGCCTTTGAGGGAGTTGACGAGGGAGGACAGGGCGACCTTGGGCGGGTAGCGGACCAGGAGGTGGACGTGGTCGTGTGCGCCGTTGAAGTCGGTCAGCTCGCAGTCGAATTTCTCGCACACCTCTATCATGATCTGTTCGCAGCGTTCCAGCATGGGGCTGGTGAGTGCGTCCCGCCGATATTTCGTGACAAACACCAAATGCGCGGACAGATCGTGGACGCAGTGACGCCCGGTTCTGATGTCGGGGTTCGGTTCCCATCGCGGTGACATACACCAAACGATAGAATGAGCCGCGTGGAGCAGGAGAAACGCAACCGCGCTCATGTCACCCGCCTGGAGTTGGACCAGCGGCAGAGCGCCGTGTTGGACGGCCAGGCGCACAACGCGCGCACACTGTGGAACCTGCTGCACGAGTTCTTCACCTTCCGGCAGGGCCGCTTCGCCTCCCTCGCCCAGTGCGACGAGGCCATCCGGGCCGCCCGCAAAGAGATCGACTGGCTCAACGACCTGCCCGCGCAGGCGGCGCAAGCCGTGCTGAAGACCTACCGGCAGGCGTGGGCCAACTACTTCAACCCCGACCACCCGGCCGAACGCCCCACGTTCAAGAGCCGGTTCCGCTCCCGGATGGCCGTGGACGTCCCCCAGGCGCGGGACCTGAACATCACCCGGATCAACCGCCGGTGGGGCGCGGTCACCATCCCCAAACTCGGCCGGGTCCGCTTCCGATGGACCAAGGACCTGCCCGGGGTCACCAAGGGCAGCCGGGATGGGAAGATCACCGGGGCGCGGTTGGTGAAGGAGGCAGGCGGGTGGCACATCGTGTTCCGTATCCAGACCGAGCAGCCGGTGCCCGCCCCGCATCCGGGGCCGCACACCGCGATCGACCGGGGCATCGCCGTACCGTTGGCGCTGTCCACCGGGGAGAAGATCTTCCACCGTAACCAGTGGCTGACCGGCGGGGAGCAGGAGCGCCTGCTCCGTCTGGAACGCAAAGCCGCCCGCCAGAAACGAGCGGCGACACCCGGTCAGCCTGCCAGTAACCGGCTGAAGACAACCTACGACCAGATCGCCCGCCTGCGCGCGACAGCCAAGCGCCGGGCCATCGACTGGCAGCACCAGACCACCGCCAAGCTCACCGACCGGTTCTCCGTCATCGTGCTGGAAGACCTCAAGGTCACGAACATGATGGCGAGCGCCTCGGGCACCCTTGAACAGCCGGGCAGGAACGTCGCCCAAAAACGCGGCCTGAACCGGGCCATCGCTGTGCAGGCGTGGGGCCGCACCGCCGAATTTCTCACCTACAAGGCCACCGACAAGGGCGGCAAGGTCGTCTACATCCCGGCGCCGGGCACCAGCCAGGAATGCCACGCCTGCCACACGATCATTGAGGGCTCGCGCGAGAGTCAGTCCCGGTTCGTGTGCAAGAATCCAGCCTGCGGGTGGATCGGCAACGCCGACGTCAACGCCGCCCGCACCCAGTTGTATCGGTACAACTCAGCCGCCGGACGGGCGGTCACCGGACGTGGAGGCCCTGCACCACTGGGGCCGCTGAAGCGTCAAGCACCTCATGGCGGGACTCCCCACGCCGCCCCGCAAGGGGTGGCCGCGTTGCGGCCATGAGAATCCTCCCCAATCAAAGGGAGGAGCACGTCAAGGCCGTCCTGGCGTCCTCGTCGAGTCTGTGGGGGCGTGCTCCCAGCGTTCGGCGAGGAGGGCGGGAGTGGGTGCGGTCCCGGGCAGCTGAGGGTGGCCGGAGCGCAGGCCGTCGAGAGCGATGGCGATCGTGCGCTTTCGGGCGTTGTGGGCTGCGTCGGTCAGGTCGGTGCGGCCCTGCCGGTCGAGTTGTTCGATCAGGGGGGACTTGCCGAGTTGTTCGATCAGGAGCGAGATGTCCATGGCCGTGGCGTCCGGTCTGAGCACTCCGGCGGCGTGCGCGCGGGCCACCAACGCTCGCATCAGCTCATCGGACCTGGTGAACTTGGCCGCCATTTCGTCGGTGACGGCGATCGTGCCGGCCAGCGGCCCGAGGGAGCCGCCGCTGAACTCGATGCAGGCGCTGATGTAGTGAGCGAGCCCTTCCCAAGGGTCGTTGTGTCGCAGGCCGCGTTCGGCGGCCTGGATCCACTGGTCGAGTGACAGCGCGCACAGGTGCTGGAAGAGCTCGTCTTTGGAACGGTAGCGGCGGTAGAGGCTGGCGATGCCGACTCCGGCGCGTGCGGCGATCGTCGCCACCGATGCATGCGCTCCGTCCACGGCCAGGACTTTCTTGGCGGCCTCCAGGAGGGCCTGGTCGTTGCGTTCGGCTTCTGCGTGCCGGGGAGCTCTGCGGGCCATGCGCTCACTGTATCCGCTTTGCGAAGCGATTCACTCCGTTATAGGTTCTGTCCAAACGAAGCGAATCTATCCGTTTAGAGGAGTGTCATGCGCGCCGTCGTCATGGAAGAGTTCGGAGGGCCGGAGGTCCTGTGGATACGGCACGTCGAAGATCCCGTGCCAGAGCCGGGGCAGGTGCTCGTCGCGGTGGCGTACGCGAGTATCACGTTCGTCGAGACGCAGGTGCGCTCGGGCAACGGGCCGTTCGGCAGGCCCGCGCTACCCCGCATACCCGGCAATGGCGTGGGCGGCCGCATCGTTGCCGTCGGAGCAGACGTGGACCCGGCCCTGATGGGAACAGTCGTGGTCACCACCACCGGCGGCGAGGGCGGTTACGCCGAGCTGGCGCTGGCTCGGGCCCAGGACGCGGTTCCGGTTCCCGCGGGTCTGGAGCTCAAGGATGCGGTCGCGCTGCTGGCCGATGGGCGTACGGCGCTGCTGCTGTACCGGCAGGCGGAGATCAAGCCGTCGGAGCGGGTTCTCGTGGAGGCTGCGGGAGGGGGTGTCGGCAGCCTGCTGGTGCAACTCGCCGCCGCCGCGGATGCTCACGTGATCGGCGCTGCGCGAGGCGTCGGCAAGGCCGGGCTGGTCACCTCACTGGGCGCGGCCGCCTATGTCGACTACTCCCGGCCTGACTGGCTGGATCGGGTGGCGGAGGCGACCGGCGGCGCCGGACTCGATCTCGTCTTCGACGGGGTCGGCGGCCGGATCGGCACCGAGGCGATCGCAGCGCTACGCGACGGCGGACGCGTGAGCATCTACGGAATGGCCGGCGGCGCCGACGCCGAACTCGACGAAGGCGAACTCCAGGCACGCTCCATCGGCGTCATCGGCCTCACCACCGCACCGAACCCGGCCCAAACCCGCGCTCTCATCGTCGACGCGCTGAACCTCGCGGCCGACGGGAAGCTGCGTCCGGTCATCGGCCAGACTTTCCCGCTCGAGGCGGCGGCCGCCGCGCACCGGGCGATCGAGGCCCGGACCACCATCGGCAAGACCCTACTCATCCCCGCCAGCAATGCCCGCGGCTGAGATCGGATTCCCATGGCCCATAAGCCCCCTGCCAGAGCCGGAGTGCGGGGGTGGACCGCCCTGGCGGTCCTGGGCGTCCCCGCCGTGCTGGTCATGATGAACATGTCCGTGCTCTATCTGGCGCTGCCAAGCCTGAGCGCCGATCTGGAGCCCGACGGCCCCCAACTGCTGTGGATCACCGATATCTACGGCTTCATGGTCGCCGGATCACTGGTCACGATGGGTACGCTCGGCGACCGTCTCGGGCACCGCCGGATCCTGCTGGTCGGCGCCGTCGCGTTCACCGGCGCATCTGTTGCCGCCGCATACACCCCCAGCGCCAGCACGCTCATCGCAGCACGGGCGATCCAGGGAGTCGCCGCCGCCGCTCTGGCGCCGTCCTCGCTGGCGCTCATCCGCGCCCTGTTCCTCGACGTCCGGCAGCGCACCCTGGCCATCACGATCTGGATGATGGCTTTCATGGGCGGTGGTGCGCTCGGCCCGCTGGTCGGCGGTGTGCTGCTGCAATACTTCTGGTGGGGGTCGGTGTTCCTGCTCGCCGTTCCCACTATGGCCCTGCTGCTGGTCACCGGCCCCTTCCTGATCCCTGAATCCCGCGCTTCGGCTTCCGGGCGGCTGGACACGGTCAGCGTGGTCCTGTCACTGCTGACTCCTCTGACGATCGTGTTCGGCATCAAGGATCTCGCCGTCCACGGCTTCGCCCTGCCGTCCGCTGGTGTCCTGGTCGCGGGCCTAATGATCGGCGTGGTATTCGTACGCCGCCAGCGGCGGCTGTCCAACCCGCTCTTGGACCTGGGATTGTTCCGTTTCCCTGCCTTCGCCGTATCCGTCACAGGCATGGTGCTGGTCGGCATCGTGCTGTTCGGGACCAGCCTGCTCACCTCGCAATACCTGCAACTGGTGCTCGGCTTCTCTCCGTTGGAGGCCGGACTATGGCAGCTGCCCACCGCGATCACCGGTACCGTCGTGGCCCTGGTGGTCTCCAGCCTCACCGACCGAATCCGCCCAGTCGTCCTCATGAGCGCCGGAGCCGCGTTCGCCGTCATCGGTCCCATCCTGCTCACCCAGGTGGACAGAAACCCCGTCATCCTGGTGTCCGGCTCCGTCCTCCTCTTCGCCGGGCTGACCCCGTTCATGGCCCTGGGAACCAACCTGGTCCTCGGCGCGGCACCGCCCGAACGCGCCGGGGCCGCCTCAGCGATCTCCGAGACCGGCGCCGAACTCGGCGGCGCGCTCGGCATCGCCGTGCTCGGCAGCATCGCGACCGGCGTCTACGGCAACTACATGATCGGCCACACGCCCGACGGCGTCCCCGCCAAGGTCGCCGAAGCCACCCGCGAGACGTTGCCCGCCGCGCTCCAGGCAGCCCAGCAACTCCCCGAAAGCCTCGGCATCCCCTTGGCCCAAACCGCTCGGGACGCGTTCGCCCACAGCCTCCACGTGCACGCGCTCATCACGATCCCCCTGCTCATCGCGCTCGCCCTACTGCTGACCCTTACCCTGCGGCGCGCAACACGGCCGCACCCACCGAGCCATCCCGAACAGGCCACGACGCCCACCCCAGCGCTCGACTGAAAGGACCGAACGATCATGCAAGTCGAGGTCTACTTCGACGTCCTGTGCCCTTGGTGCTACATCGGCAAGAGAAGACTGGCCACCGCCCTGAAGGGCCGAAACGATGTGAACGTCGTCTGGCGCAGTTTCGAACTCGATCCGGACGGAAGCCCCATCCCCGGCCTGACGGCGGCGCAGGTGATCGCCACCTACCAGAACGACCCAGCCCGAGCGAGCGCCCGGGTGGCCCACATCCAAGCGCTCGGCGCAGCCGAGGAACTGGAACTCAACCTGCACCAGGTCCGGCCCGTCAACTCCTTCGATGCTCACCGCCTGATCCACCTGGCCGCCACCTGCGGCCTGGCCGACGCCGTTCTGGAACGTCTCCTTTACGGCTATCACACCATGGGCCGTAACATCGCCGACCCGGACGTTCTCCAAGCATTCGGCGTCGAGGCCGGACTTGATCTCGCCCAGGTAGGTGAACTCTTGACCGGCGACGCGTTCAGCGCTGAAGTCCGAGCCGATGAACGCCGCGCCACCCAGAGGGGAATCCGAGGCGTGCCTGCACTCGTCATTGACGGAGCCCCGCCAGTCTCGGCCGTTCAGGAACCTGCCGTTCTGACAAGCCTCCTCGAACGCGCGACACGCTTCTGAGCCGCAAGCTGCCGCCTTCGCCACTTTGATCTGGCCACCCCCAGACCATCGAGATCCGCGTCTCGTTCATGTCGGGCCGCGACAACGCCCTCCCCGTGTCAAGCACGTCGCTCGATACGGCTCGTTCGAAGCGACATTCGATTCCGAAGGTCCCGCCAACGCCGACCAGCTCACCTTCGACGCGGCCATCATCGAAACCGGCACGGACTCCGACCGACTCGCCTTCACGCGGGGGGAAGGGACCTCTAGCTGACGCGGCGTGCAGTGGAGCGGGAGCTCCAAGACCCACCCCAGGCATGCCACCCAGTCGGTCGAGGGTCCGTCCGTGGCGAAGAGAACCGCCCGGACCCGGCCGGTCACCTCGACGTCCTCGGCGAGCGGTTCGGTGGTGAAGACCAGGACGTCCTCGCGCGCCTCCACCGCCGTCTGGTCGAGCGGCCCGGGACGGAAGTCGTCGGACATGAAGAGCGCGCCGCCGGTGGTGGGCACCGGATCCATGGGGTCGTAGGTGAACTCCTCGGGCTGCTCGGCGGTGGAGGGCGGCTCGTGCGTCAGGCGTCCGTCCGCGCGCAGATGGAAGTCCGTGTCCACCGCCCGCGACAAGGGCCATTCCGCACTGGTTGATCCCCATGACGAACAGCAGCACTTTGCCCGTGTCCGGCTCCGGAGGCTCCCCTTCGCGGAGCGTGCGCTCGAACCAGTCGAGCTGCATGTCGGTCACGCGACCCCGCATGCCCATGAAGTCGGAGTTCGCGCCGAACCCGAAGTTGACGTCACCGACCACGTGCCGCCAGTTGGCGTGGCTCCACGGGCCCATGATCAGCGTGGAGGACCGGCCGGCACGGCGCATGGCGGTGAAGTTGTCGAGCGTGCCCTGACAGAAGATGTCGTACCAGCCGCCGACCTGGAAGGTAGGCAGATCGACCTCGTCGTGCCGGCCCGCGACGCGACAGGACCGCGCCCAATCGGGCTCCCGCCGGGAACGCTCGTAGCCCAGCTCGGGCAGGCCGTGCCGGGCGAACGCCGGAAACCGCCCGGCGGGCAGCTCCCCGTAACCGCTGCTCGCCAAGCCGTCGAGATCCCGCACGAGCCCGGCGATGCTCCTCTGCAGCCCGGCGAGGTCGGTGCGGTGACGGCGCATCAGGGTGTCGGCGCCCTGCATGAGGGACCAGGGCACGGTAATGCCGAGCTCGATCGCGCCGCCGCGCGAGAACAGGCCGTCGTCCGGATCGGACCACGTAAACAACGGCGCGATCGCCTTCAGCTCCGGCGGCTTCGACAGCGCCGCCATCCACTGGGTGTTGCCGAAATAGCTGCCGCCGCACATGCCGACCGAGCCGTACGAGCCGGGATATGAAGCCGCGCCTGGCCGCCGCCGCGGGGTCGAGCACCATGGCCACCATGGGCGACTGCTTGCCGTACGGCAGCCGGCTCAGCAGCACCGGCCACGGTCCGTACCGCCGGGCCGGTAGACATCCGCGCGCAGCACGGTGCCGTCACGCATCTGCGCCGGAACATCGAACTCGATCCGCATCTCCGCCATGTGCCGCTCCTTTGCCTGCCACGAGGCCTTCACGCGACATAGTGGAAGTCGGTTTCCTTCACGCACCACACCCGAATGGGGGTGATCACTCCGGTCTCGGGGCGGTCACGCCACCGCGTTCAACAGGTCGGCCAGCACGTGGGGCCGTTCCAGAGCAATGAAGTGGCCCGCTCCCGGCACCTGCGTGAAATCGGCGGCAGGCAGCAGTTCCTTGTTGGCCTCCCGGTCCGACCGCCGGGACCAGTCCTTCTCCCCGTAAACGAGGTGAATGGGGGCCTTGACCGCGGTGTAGCGCGCGCGGGCCGCGATGAGGCTGGGCAGGCTCTGGTACACGGCCCGGGCGACGGTCGGGTAGCCGGGCCGGCTGCCCACCTGGAGGAGCTCGTCCACGTAGTCCGCCCGCAAAGCGGTCTTGTCCACCAGCCCGCCCTGCAGGACCCTGCGGAGGATGGCCTTGGGCTCCACCCCGGCGACCACCGGGCCCACCCCCGGAGCGAGAACACCGCCGACCACCACACGGGCGAGGAGACCGGACCGGGCGATTCCGCCGCAGTAATCGTACGCATTCACCGCAACGACGCGCCGTACCCGCTCCGGCAGATCGGCCGCGGTGGTCAGCGCGAGCACCGCACCCATGGACTCCCCGACCAACGTCACGTCATAGAGGTCGAGTTCGCTGAGGAGCCTTTCGACGCCCGCGCGCATCGCCGGCTCCTGGTACGACGCACCAGGCACGATCTCGGAGTAGCCCATCCCCGGGAGATCGAGGGCGTACACGGTGTACTGGTCGGAGATCAAGGGGATGAGGGCGCGGAAGTGCTCGGCCTGCGTTCGCACGGTGTGCAGCAGGACCAGGGGAGCACCCGTGCCCGCTTTGAGGTAACGCAGCCTTCCCTCATGGCTGTGGCGCCCTCCGCGCGGGGCGATGGTGTGGCTGGTGGTCCCCGGAATGTCAATCGTGGGACGCGCCTCTTGGCTGGGCATATCAACCGACTCCTTGTGGCGGGGCAGGCGTCAGCCGGCCAGTTGGTTGAGCTTGCGGATCTGCTTGTCGAAAACCCGGGCAGGAGCGATGCGGCGCAGTGTGCTTGCGCGTCCGGCCAGGGATCCGGCGGTGTAGCGCAGCTTCGGCTTCGGGTCGGTCGCTGCTTCGACGATCACCTTGGCGACGGTGGCGGGGTCGTCGCCGTCCTTGATCGCTGTCTCCATCATGCGGTCGAAGGCGCGCCGCTGGTCCGCGTAGACCTGCAGGGGCGTGTCGGGGCGCGGGCTGTTGGCCTCGAATCCGGTGGTGGTGTAGGCGGGCTCGACGAGAAGCGCCCGGACGCCGTACTCGCGGACCTCGTGGTCCAAGGACTCGGAGTATCCCTCGATCGCATGCTTGGAGGCGGCGTAGGCGGCCATATAAGGCGAGGGAAGGAAGCCGACCACGGAGGAGAGGTTGATGATGCGGCCGCGTCCTTGAGCGCGCATACGGGGCAGGACGGCCTTCGTCATCCGCATCACCCCGAAGACGTTGACGTTGAAGAGGTCCTGGGCCTGCGCGACGGAGCTTTCCTCAACGGCACCGATGGCGCCCATGCCGGCGTTGTTGACCAGCACGTCAATCCGCCCGAACCGCTCGAACACCTGCTGGACCGCGGCGGTGACCGACTTGTCATTGGCCACGTCGAGGTCGAGGAAGGTCACACCGTCGAGCGGGGTGACGCGCGAGGTGTCACGGCTTGTGCCGACCACGTCGAAGCCCGCTTCCACCAGCGCGAGCGCGGCCGCTTTTCCGATGCCGGATGACGCACCCGTCACGAGCGCTACCGGCCGATTTGTCGCCATCCTGGACTCCCTAGCTCAGTGAGAAAACCGATCGGTTTCCCTCACTGTAAACCGACCGGTTTCCCGGTGCAAGCTCAAGGAGGAAACAGATCCAGGCGCGTCACCCTTCGTTCACGTTGCCCGCTGGCAGAGGGTCGGCGTTCGACCGTCGCCGGGGTCAGACGCACAAGCTTTGCGCCGTACCGCGCGGGAGCTTCGCGGTCGCCTATGGGATCTCGGAGCAGGCCGGGCGGGGCGCTGCGTCATGCGCGCGCACCGTGGCGGTCGGTCAGCCGCCCGGCCAGCGGCGTGACGGCGGCCATCGCCGCGGCGTAGGCAGCGAACAGCGCGCCAGCGGCCGCGGGTACGAGGTCACGGTTCCCCCTCATCCTGCATCAGGCCGGCCACGATGGCGCGGGCGGGTCCGGGGACGCCGACCCTCTCCGAAATAAGCAACTCTGGTTGACTGAATGCAAATTAGTCAACTACGGTTGCTTCCGTTCCCTCCGTGGTGCGCGCCTCGGTTCGATCAACCAGCAGGCTGTAGCGCGCCCACGACATCCCCTTATCCGAGGACGATGAATGAAACGGGTAGCTGCTGTGCTCGCCGCACTGACGGTAGGGGCCGGAGTGCTGACCGGGACCGGGGTCGCCGGCGCCAACACCTTGAGCCGCTTCTACGAACAAGACGTCGAGTGGAAGGCCTGCGGGGATGCCGCGCTGGACCAGGCGGGCGCCCAATGTGCCGAGATCATGGTGCCGTTGGACTACTCCCAACCGCAGGGCCGTACGATCAAGGTGGCGATCTCGCGGCTGAAGGCCACCGACACCAAGCGCCGGCGCGGGATCATGCTCTCCAACCCCGGCGGTCCCGGCGGCGCGGGCCTGCACTTCATGCTCTACATCCGCGGGGCGATGACCCCCGAGGTCTCCTCCCGTTACGACCTGATCGGCATGGATCCGCGGGGGGTCGGGCGTAGTGCTGCGATCGACTGCGGATGGCCCATCGGGCACATGCTCTGGTCGGCCGGGCTGGACCGGGCAGACTTCCGCGACGCCGTACGGACCCAGGCCGGTCTCGCACGGCGATGCGCGCGCACGGAGGGCGACAGGATCGCCCACATCACCACCCGCAACACCGCGCGGGACATGGACGTCATCCGCGGCGCCCTAGCGGAGGAGAAGACCTCCTACTTCGGCATGTCCTACGGCACCTACCTCGGCGCGGTCTTCACCCAGATGTTCCCGCACCGCAGCGACCGGATCGTGCTGGACAGCGCGATCGATCCGGCCGCGTACATGGCTGGGTCGATCAGGAACCAGGGGCCGATCAACGAGGCCGCGCTGGATGCGTGGGCAAGCTGGACCGCGGCCCGCGACGCCGACTACCACCTCGGCACGACACGGCGGCAGGTGCGGGACCGAGTCCAGGACCTGATCAGGCAGGCGGCCAGATCGCCGATCCGCATCGGCGAGCACCTCCTGGATGAGCGGTTTCTTCCCATGACAATGTTCACGCTGCTGCATGACGCCCGCTACAACGCCCACCTGGCCGCACGGGTGCGGCAGATCGCCGATGCCGCCGAGGGCAAGCCGGTCCAGCCGAGCAAGGACTTCGACGACGAGCTGCGCTTCATGCTGACGGGTCGGCCCCAAGATCTGTCCAGCCAGGCGGCCGTGATCTGCGGTGACGCCGCCGTGCCACGGGATCCGGAGTGGTATTGGCGCAACATCCAGCGCAGCCGGGGCGGCCAGCCGGTGTTCGGGCCATACGCGAACAACATCACGGCCTGCGCGTTCTGGACGCCGCCCCGCGAACCCAAGACCTTCGTGCGCAACGACGTACCCGCCCTCATCGTCCAAGCCACTCTCGACACCCGGACCGTCTACCAGGAAGGCGTGAACCTGCACCGGGCGATGTCCGCCTCCCGCCTGGTCAGCCTCCAGGACGTGCGCATGCACGGCATCTTCGGCCGCCTGCCGAACCCCTGCGTGGACAACGCGGTAAACACCTATTTCCGCGACGGCACCCTGCCCGCCACTGACCTCACCTGCCATGCGGACTGAACGTCACATCGCACCCATTCAGAAGGACGGCATGGGCCGCGGCAAGGCGTCTGCCTTGTCGCCGCCCGAGCTGTCACCGGAGATTGCGCTACCCGGGCAAGGAACCGTGGCAGAGGCGAATAGCCAGGTCACACCATCGATGATTGCCCCATTTTGTGATCGACCCGACCACCCACACTCCGGGTGCCTGAAATCTCGCCAATACCCCAAGAGGCGGGAGCACTGGTTGCTCAACCCAGGCCCTGCGGCAAAAGAGGCCTAAGAGGCTCAGGAGCAACTCAAGCGATATTTCCCATCGCCCGACCTCAACGTAACAGTGGGCCCCGGTGGGCCGGATCCCTGCCTACTTTCTCCCCGGTCGATCAGGAGGAACCTCTCTGGTGAGACGGCCTGCAAACGATGCCGGCCATTGGAGTGCACATCAGTCACCGAGCCTGCTGGAAAAGGTGATGCGTCAGTGCACGCCTGCCGCATCGAGCAGGGTGACCACGGTGGGCGCGATGAGCCCTGTCAGGGTGTCGGCTCCGATCCCCGCACGGGCGCTGGCGCCGTCGAAGACCACGCTGAGCTGCCGGGCCAGCAGATCCGGGTCGCTCGCCCCGCCTTGCTCGGCCTCGGCACGGAAAAAGGCCATCAGGTTCCCCTTGACCCGGTGTGCCACCTGGCTCGCAGGGTGGCTCTGGTCCTTGAGCTCGATCTGCACAGCGAGGTACTGGCAGCCTCGGAACTCGGGCGCGCCCGCCTGCAACTCCACCTGCTCGAAGACGTGCAGGATCCGCTCGCGGGGTGAACGGCCATCATCCGCCCCCGGCAGGAGCTTCGCCACGAAGGCGGACGAGCGCTCCTCCAGGCTCGCTGCGAGCAGTTCGTCCTTGCTCTCGAACAGCTGATACATGGAGCGCTTCGACACCCCCGCCGCCTTGCACAGCGCCTCGATGCCGATGCCGACACCGTTTCGGTAGGTGAGCGTGGCCGCCGCCTCCAGCAGCCGCTCTCGGGGACTGAGCCTCACTTCGGTGGTCATACTGCGAGGTTAACTCCATTCCGGCGAAATGAAAACCGATCGGTTTCCAGGCGTGCCGCAGCGATATCCGGCGCCGCGCACAGCCGGGCGGACATCCGAACCCGAACAGCGCGGCCACCAGGAGACCGACGGCCAACATCACCCAGCGCCGGGTCAACCCCGCGTCACCCTTCACCTCCTTCTCGTCCATCGGCCTCCGGTCGATCATGTCCCCGCTCGCAGTGGACTTCTTGATCGACTCGCTGATCTGCGCCCCCAGGTTGACCTGCTTGCCGCCGACAGCGGCCCCCTTGCCGGCGTTGACCAGACCGACGGGCAGCTTCGTCACGTGACCGGCCGGATCGATGGCCGCTCACGCCGACGGCCTTGTGGGTCTGCCCCGGCTGCACGGTTCTCTCCGAGGTTTCGTCTGATCGCCGGTTGATGATCGGTTCGTCGAAGTAAGGCTCGTCGACCAGCCCGAAGCCCCGTAGCGCGGTGTCGTAGATCTTGATCCGGCCCGTCCAGCCGGCGCCGTAGCCTTCGCTGTACCAGGGCGGCCCCCAGGAGTACTGGAACGTGCCGCTGTACTCGGTTGTGAGCTTCAGGTTGTTGCCAGGTTCAGCCCGGCGGCCCGCGCAGCGGTGCCCGGCCTACTCGTTGTGAAGGACGGCGGCAATGGTGAGGCGGGCGGCGGACCGGGCGGGGATGAGCGCGCCGAGGACGGCGATGGCCACGCCCGCCGCGGCCAGGAGGGCGAGTTGTGGCGGCTGCCAGACGTCCTTCATGAATGCGGGGAACACCACGATGCCGACGTTGTCCACGAGCAGGCGGTGCGCGGCGATCCCGCAGGGGATGCCGATGAGGGCGCCGGCCAGACCGAGCGCCGCCATCGACGTCACGGTCATGGTGGTGACCTGGCGGGGGGTCATGCCGATGGATTTGAGCATGCCGAGGTCACGACGGCGTTCGCGGGTGTTGAGCAGGACGGTGTTGAAGACGCCCAGCGCCGCCACCACGATGATGAGCGTGGTGAAGACCGAGGCGAGCCCCACGACGGTGGTGGTGACGAGGGAGTCGGGGACCGCGACGGAGGGGTAGAGACCGGGGTCGGCCGCTTTGACGGCCCTGGCGTAGGCCTCGGGGTCGGCGTGCGGGGTGAGTTGCACCTCGTAGTGGTCGGCGCTGGTCTGCGGGGCCAGCGTGGCGAGGGTCTGCCAGGAGGACCACAGGAAGCGGACGTCGCCGTTCATGAGCTGGCCCACGATGGTGGCGCGGGCCTGCTTGCCGTCCAGCTGCAGGGTGACCTGGTCGCCGACCGTCAGGCCGCGCTGGGTCAGAAAAGGCGGCGGGGCGACGATCTCGCCCGGCCCTTCCAGCCAGCGGCCTTGGACGACCTGCGGCGCCAGGGTGGAGGGGTCACCCCGCTGGAAGTTGACGTCGCTGCGCTGGGCGTGGCCCGCCAGGTGCACTTCGACGAACACCTGTGCGGTCACCTTGCCGGCTCCCGGCAGTGAGCGCAGCAGCGCCTCGATGCGCTCGTCACTGAGCGTGGGCGCGGTCTGCTGGAAGGCGGGCTTGCCGGCGCGTACGACCACCCGGGAGGCCGAGTCGGCCTCGGCGAAGGCGAGCATGGTGCTGGTCAGGCCGGTGGTGAGGGTGACGGTGGTGACGCCGAGGACGATCGCCGCCAAGGTCATCATGGTACGGCCGGGCCGGGCCAGCGGCTGGCCCAGCCCGAGGCTGACGGGGCGGGGAAGCCATGTGCCGCCGAGCCATCGCTGGACGGCCAGGGCTCGGCCCCGGGCGGGTGCGCTGCCGGCGCTGATCGCCCGGGCGGCCGGCAGCCGATGGGCGCGCAGCGCGGGCACCAGCGCGGCCAGGAGGACCAGCACGAGCATGCTGGCCGGCGCGGCGACCGGCACCCAGGGGCTGATCCCGATGTCGGCGGCGCCGTTCTCGACGCCCTGGAAGGCGGTGCGCAGCACGGGCCCGGCCAGCATGCTGCCCAGGAGCGTGCCGAGGACGCTGCCGGCGACGGCGGGCACGGACACCATCGTGAGGTAGACGATGACCACCTGGTTGGGGGTGAAGCCCACGGCCTTGAGCACGCCGATGTGCCGGGAGCCGGACACGACCGCGCCGCTGACGACGTTGGCCACGATCAGGACGGCGACGAGCAGGCTGAGAGCACTGAAGAGAGTCATGAACAGCAGGTAGGCGTCGGCCGAGCTGGCGTAGGCGTGGCGCAGCGCGAGGTGGGACCGGGCGACGCTCAGCGCTCCGGCGGGCAGCCCGGCGGTGGCCGCCTCCAGGGCGGCACGTACCTCCTGCTCGGTGTCGTGGTCGGTGAACCGGTAGAGCATCTGCATGCTGCCGGGGCGCAGCGCGGCGGCCTGCTGGGGGGTGACCCAGGCATCGGCCGACTGGCTCATGCTGGAGGCGAAGCCGACGACGGTGAGCGGCGGGAGGCCGGGGGCCTGCAGGCGGGAGCCGAGCGCGCCGGGCCGGGGCGGGGCGTCGGCGTTGCGCAGGTTGAGGACGATCTCGCCGGGGGCGGTGGCCCAGCGTCCTTGCAGGGGGCGGACGCGGTCGACGGGGTCTGCGAGCCCGGCACGGCCCACGATCTTGAGGGGACCTTCGGCCTCGGGGATGTCGGTGGTCCGGGGAAAGGTGATGAGGGCCTGGTCGAAGGGGCCGGACGCGGCCTCGACGCCGGGCCGGTCGCGGGTCTCGGCCAGCTGCTGCCTCGACACCTTCGCGGTGTCGAAGACGGCCACCGCGTGGGCGCCGCGCTGCTGGTCGAAGGCCCGGTCGAACGGGGTGGTGGCGGCGTCGAGCAGCCCCAGGGCCAGCATGGTGGTGATGGTGCCGGACAGCACGACCAGCCCGGTGATGACGGTTTGCAGCCGTCGGCGGCGTACGGCCGCGCGGGCGGCGCGCCACACGGCGCTCATTCGACCCCCTCCAGCGTGCTGTGCCGGGCGATGCGGCCGTCGGCGAGTTCGACCAGGCGGCTGGCGCAGCGGGTGGCGAGGTGCGGGTCGTGGGTGACGATCAGCAGGGTCTGGCCGATCTGGTTGAGGTCGATGAGCAGGTCCATCACCTGCTCGCCGGAGCGGCTGTCCAGCGCGCCGGTCGGCTCGTCGGCCAGGAGCAGGGCCGGGCGGTTCATCAGGGCGCGGGCCACGGCCACGCGCTGCCGTTCGCCGCCGCTGAGCGTGGCCGGGTAGGCGTCCTTGCGGGCGGCGATGCCGAGCTCGTCGAGCAGTTCGAGGGCGCGTCTGCGGGCGTGGCGGGCGGAGGTGCCGATGAGTTGCGCGGGCAGCGCGACGTTGTCCAGCGCCGGCAGGTCGTCGATGAGGTTGAAGAACTGGAAGATCATGCCGATGTGGCGGCGCCGGAACAGCGCCAGCCCCGTCTCGTCGAGCCCGCCCAGGTCCTGGCCGTCGACCTCCACCGTGCCCGCCGTCGGGCGGTCAAGGCCGGCGATCATGTTGAGCAGGGTCGACTTGCCGCATCCCGACGGTCCCATCACGGCGACGGCTTCCCCGGCGTGGATCCGCAGGTCCAGGCCGTTCAGCGCCGTGGTCGCGCCGTACTCCTTGCGCACGCTGTCCAGCCGTACGACGGGCTGGCCGGTCCGGTCATCATTGTTCACCTGGAGAACCGTAGGGCAGGCGTGCGGGTGGCGGCATCGGCCCGCGGACTGACCCTGGTGGCGGTGTCGTACCACAGATGTACGGCTGTGGAACCCCGGTCTGATGCGCTGCCGGCCGGCATCTGGGAGATTGAAGGCGTGTGGGATTCCGGGGCCGGGTGGCTGCTGGTGGCGCTGGTGGCGGCCTGCGCCGTGGCGGGGTGGCTGGGCGTGGCACTGGTGCGTGCGCGCCGCCTGCACCGGCGGGCGCTGGAGGAGCGCGGCTGGCTGCTGGAGCGGGAGCGGGAGAGCGCGGCCCGCGCCGCGGTGGAGGGCGAGCGTTCCCGAATCGCCCGTGAGCTGCACGACATCGTCAGCCACAACGTGAGTTTGATGGTGGTGCAGGCCGGGGCGGCCCGGGAGGTGCTGGCGACGATGCCAGGGGAGGCGGAGCAGGCGCTCAGGGCGGTCGAGGGCGCGGGCCGGGACGCGATGACCGAGCTGCGTCACCTGCTGGGGCTGCTCGCGCCGTCGCAGAGCGGCGAGGACGAGCCGCACGAGAGCGAGTTGTCGCCGCAGCCGGGCCTGAGCAGACTGAGCGCGTTGGTCGACCGGTTCGCCTTCGCCGGTCTGCCCGTCGAAGTGCGCATTTCGGGGGCGCCGCGGCCGCTGCCCGCCGGGATCGACGTCACCGCGTACCGGATCGTGCAGGAGGCGCTGACGAATGCGCTCAAGCACGGTAGCGGCGTGCAGGCGCAGGTGACGGTCCGCTATGCCGAGCACTACCTGCGGGTGGAGGTGCTCAACAGCGGGCCGAGCGTTCTGACCGGCGATGCGCCGGCCCCCGCCGATCAGCGGGACGGCGCGGGCCGCGGGCTGATGGGCCTCCGTGAGCGGGTCGCCGTCTACGGCGGCGACCTGGATGCCCGGCGGCGGCTGGGCGGCGGCTACCGCGTGCGGGCGCGTATCCCGCTGGACCGGCCGTGAGCGCGGCAGAGGCGGTGCCGCGGGTGCTCATCGCCGATGACCAGGCACTGGTGCGAGGCGGCTTCCGGCTGATCCTGACCACGCGCGGCATCCCCGTAGTGGGTGAGGCCGCCGACGGGGCGGAGGCCGTCGCGGCGGCGCGGAAGCTGCGCCCCGACGTGGTGCTGATGGACATCCGCATGCCCAACATGGACGGCCTGGAGGCCGCCCGGCGCATCCTGCTGGAGCTGCCGACCTGCCGGGTGATCATGCTGACCACGTTCGACCTGGACCGCTACGTCTATGCCGCGCTGTCGCTGGGGGCCAGCGGCTTCCTGCTGAAGGACGTGACCCCCGAGCATCTGGCCGCCGCCGTGCGCCTGGTCAGCACCGGCGACGCGCTGCTGGCCCCCTCCATCACCCGCCGGCTGGTGGAGCGCTACGCCTGCGCCGACGTGCGGCCCGCCCCCGCCCCAGCCGCCGCACACCGCGAACTGGTCGGGCTGACGCCTCGCGAACTGGAGGTGCTGAGGCTCCTGGGGCAGGGGCTGTCCAACACCGAGCTGGCCAAGGCCCTGACCCTCAGCGAGTCGACCGTCAAGACGCATGTCGGCCGCATCTTCACCAAGCTCGGGCTGCGAGACCGGGCGCAGGCGGTCGTGCTCGCCTACGAGACGGGGCTGGTCTCGCCGGGTGAGAGCGGGTAGGAGCTTGCGCCGCGCCGGTGTGGTGGCCCTTTTCCACTCTTGAGCACCTGCGGCCCGACGTCGCCCCACGCGCCGCACCTTTGGTCAGCCGCGCACTGTGGTGGTGCGCAGCTCCGGGTCGGAGTTGATCTCAGGTTCGGTGAACCCCACGTTGACCCACTTCTTGCGCGAGTAAAGCTCGGTCTGGTCGGTGTCGACGGCTTGCTCGAGCTGTGCCATCGCGTCGGCGTGGCACCCGTGGTGGCCCGCCGCTCGGGTCGGCGCGACCAGACGCAATGTAGCTCTGAGTAATCACAGTCACAGTTCGTGTTCGCAGAAATGGTCATTTCTGAGAACACGAACGGTAGCCATCATTACGCAGAGCTACTTTGGGGCTCATCGCACGAACCCGAGCGGTGGGCCGTGGTCAGGAGCTACTCAGGTGCCGAGCGAAGAATCGGATCGAGCTGTCGATTTCGAAAGCCGGGATTCGGAAGTGGCCGCCGGGGTTGGCGTGCAAGGTTTTCTCGGCGGAGCCGAGTGCGTCGAACAGCTTCATGACCGAGTCCCGCGGATTGCCTTCATCGTCCCACTGCAGTACGAACTCGACCGGGATCGTGATCCGCGCCGCGATGTCGATGAGCCAGTCGCTTCCGACGAGGCCCAAGACCGCGGCTTTGATCCGAGGTTCGGCCGCGACGAGGCGGATGCCCATCTCACCGCCCTGGGACAGACCGTAGTACCCGACGGGCTGGCTGTCGCCGACGGAATCCAGTTTCTGGAGCGCGTCGAGGGTGGTCTGCCAGTCGGGGATTAGCTGCGCCGCCACGGTTTCGTTGAGGGCGGGCCACTCCGGGCAGGACCGGAAGGGCTCGCTCGCGGCCTCTTGTTCCTGGATGAGTGCGACGAGCCGCCGGATTTCCGGGTGTTCCGGCCTGTCGCCGGTACCTGGCGCGTCGATCGCGGCGACCGCGAAGCCGCAGGAGGTGACGTAGGGGAAGGCTCGGGAGACGACCTCCCATCCCTTCTTGCGCTGGCCGCCGCCATGCCCGATCAGGACCAGTGGGCGGGGACCGGTGCCCTCGGCGGGCGTCCAGAGCACCCAGGGATGTCTCCAATGGTGAAGAGTTGCTCGCGGACGCCGTCGGTGCACGTTTCCGAGGTGATGCGCATGGCGGTATTAGACCGGCATTCCCGCTGACGCGCGAGTCGATTATCTGCCCGTCGTTAACCGGCTGCTAGGAAGTACATTCGAGGGTCATTGGCCCACATGATGTACGTGATAACGGTCCCGTACATGAGCGATCACGGCGGCACGTCGGCCAGGAGAACCCCTCGCCAGGACGCTGCGCGACTCCGGCACGTTATCCGGTACATCACCCAGGTCGGCACAGTGGCCGCCGCCCGGCGGCTGGCATGACCGCCGCACCAAAGATCACCGCCCTTCGCGGTGGGCACGTCACGCTCGCCGCGGCCGCCGACACCTTCCTCGCCACCCCGCGCACCGCCAACCCCAACACCCACCGCGCCTACGCCTCGGCCATCGACCGCACCATCGAGCGGCTCGGCCGCGACCGGCCGCTCGCCGACATCACCGACACCGAGATCGGCGCCGCGCTCACCGAACTGTGGGGCCGATGCGCGCCGGCGACCTGGAACCGCAACCGCGCCGCCATCACCTCCTGGCTCGCCTGGTGCCAGACCAAGAAGCACTGGGCCGCCCCGTCGGTCCCGGCCGACGCCGAACGCCGCAAGGAAAGCGCCGACGAGACCCGCGCCGTGGCCAAGACCACCATCCACCGGCTGCTGTCGCGCCGCGACATCCCGCTGCGCGAGAAGACGCTGTGGCGGATGCTGTACGAGACGGCGGCCCGGGCCGCCGAGATCCTCGCGCTCAACGTCGAGGACCTCGACCTGGAGCACCGCCGCGCCCCCATCCGCTCCAAGGGAGGCGCCACCGAATGGGTGTACTGGGACAGCGGCACCGCCCACCTGCTACCCCGCCTGCTCCGCCTCCCGGACGGCAGCCCTCGCACCCACGGCCCGCTGTTCCTGTGCGAACGCCGCCCGGTCCCCGCCCGCCGCCCGGCCGAAGGCGACATCTGCCCGCACACCGGCCGCGCCCGCCTCGGCTACGACCGCGCCCGCGTCCTGCTGGACAAGTACGCCGGCCTCGACCTGCACCAGTTGCGCCACAGCGCCGCCACCCACCTCGGCGACGCCGAAGTACCGCTGCAGCTCATCATGGGCAAGACCCGGCACAAGAACCCGCGCACCGCCATGCGCTACGTCAAACCCGGCGCCGAAGCCATCGCCAAGGTCACCGAGGTCCTGGCACCGCGCCGCCGTACCCACTGATCAACTGAGTGGCGGCTCGCCGGAGCTATAGGAGTTCCGGGCCGAGTAGGTGAGGATCGTGCGGGCACTCGGGGGCCAGACCAAGTACGAGAGAAAGGGGCAGCGGGGTGCTGAGCCGCAGCCCAGAGGGCATGTGCGTCGGATGATGTGACCCTCCGCATTGGTTTGGTTGCGGTTTGGTGAACAAGGTGTCTGGTGGAGTTGATCGTCGCTACGGTTTCGGCGTCTGGACGCCGGGATCGAGCGGACCGCCTATCCGCAGTTCAAGCGGCTGACATCGGCGCGGGTGCTGCATGTGTTCTTCACGCCGTCGTCGGAAGAGGTGGACTGGGCCGAAAGGGCACCGGCAGCCCGGAGTCGCGCTTCGCGCTGGTGCCGGCGTTGAAGTGCTTTCAGAAGATGGCGCGCTTTCCGTCCCCGGACGAGATCCCCGAGGTGGTGATCGATCACGTCCGGCGCTCTCTGGAGCTGCCCGAGGACGTCTGGCCGGACCATGGCTCCTCCGGCAGCGCTAAGGCGCATCGCAAGCTCGTGCGCCAGCGTCAGGGAGTGCAGTACGACGCGGGCCGGGCCCGGGCGATCGCCGCGGCGGCGATCCGGAAGGCGGCCCAGGCCAAGAACAACCCGGCGGACCTGATCAACGTGGCGATCGAGGAGTTGCTCCGCCTCCGGCTGGAACTGCTCGGGTACACGACGCTGGAGGACCTGGCCACCAGCATCCGTGCTGAGGTGAACGCCACGATCTTCGCCACGTCAGCCGCTTCGGCGCGTACGCCACCGACGAACTACACCACCAGCCAGACCCGTTCGATCCCCTGCTAAAAGAGGTCGACTTCACCGACGTCGAGCTGGCTGCTTGATCAAAAGGGCGCTGGTGCCAGTGCCGAGAGCGCTCGGCTGAGCATCGGTGCTCTCGGCTCGCTCGGCAGCGTATGACGGCAACTTGTTGATCGTTTGAGCCACACTTCCCGTTTCCGGACATGACCAACAAGGGTGCGCGCTCGAAGGCCGCAGCCTGGCCAAGTCTTTCTATCGGACCGACTCGACCAGGCAGGATGGGCTGTCAGTCGTCGATGGCCTGGTAGAGCGTGGTCCAGAAGTCGTGGATGGCCCGCGCCGAATCCGGGGTGGACATGCCGGTCTGGGTGAGCAGGATGCCGACGAGTTGGTGGTGCGGGTCGGCGTAGACGGTGGTGCCGCTGCCGCCGTCCCAGCCGAACTGGCCGACGGGGGCGTAGTCGCCCCGGTAGGTGCGCACCGCCATGCCGAAGCCCCAGCCGCCGTGCTGTCCCAGGCCATACCCCCGATGGACGGAGTCGCGGCCGAAGGCCACTCGGGCGGCCAGCTGCTCGGGTGGAAGTTGGTTGGTGGTCATCATCTCGACGGCGGGCCGGGACAGGATCCGTTCGCCGTCGTGAATCCCGCCGTTGAGCAGCATCCGGAAGAAGGCGTGGTAGTCGTCGGCGGTGGAGTCGAGTCCGCCGCCGCCGGACTGGAACGCCGGAGGCGTGCTGTGGTGTCCCCCTCCGGCAGGGTCCTCCACGCGGAACTCTCCGGTCTGCCAGTCGGGGGCGTACAGCGGCGGCAGCCGGTCGATCTTGTCGGCGGGCACGTGGAAGCCGGTGTCCTTCATGCCCAGCGGGTCGAAGATGCGCTCGCGCAGGAACTCCTCGAACGACTGGCCGGTGACCCTGGCCACCAGCACGCCGAGCACGTCGTTGCTGAGGTTGTAGATCCACCGCTCGCCGGGCTGGCAGATCAGCGGCAATGTGCCGAGGCGGCGCATCCACTCATCCGGGTCCGGCGCGGGCAGCAGCCATCCGTCCTCCTGGCCGTAGATGCCCCGCTCGAAGAGCGCGCCCATGATCGGGGTGCCCGGCGCGGTCATGTCCATGCCGAGCCCGTTGGTGGAGGTGAGCAGGTCCCGCACGCTGATCGGCCGCCGCGCCGGCACTGTGTCGTCCAGCGGTCCGTCGGGCCGCGTCAGCACTTGCCGGTCGGCGAGCTCGGGCAGCCACGGATCCACCGGGTCGTCCAGCCGCAGCCGGCACTCGTCCACCAGCACCATCGCCGCCGCCGCCCCGACCGGCTTGGTCGTCGAGGCCATCCGGAAGATGGTGTCGCGGCGCATCGGCGCGCCACCGTCATGGCACATCGTCCCGATCGTCTCAACGTGGGTCTCCTCGCCCCGGCTGACCAGGGCGACCAGCCCGGGGATCTTCCCGGACTCGACATGCCGTGCCAGCACGTCGCGCAGTCTGTCCAGCCCGGTCTTGGAGAAGCCGCTGTTGCTGTGTCCCATCATGAATCTCCTTTACACAATGTCTGATCTTGCAAGACCCGTCCCGGCGCGGCACGCACGAGAGTCGGGAGTCCGGCGGTCTCAGGCGGCGACGCGCGCGATGGCGTCGGTCAGCTGCTTGCGCGCACGCGCGGGGACGTAACCGCCGTCGGAGTAGTCGCGGACGAACTCCTCGACGAACTTCACCGGATCCTGCCCGACGATCTCGCGGATCGGCGTCCCGTTCGCCGCAGCCTGTTCGAACAGGGCGGCGAGTTTCTCGAACCGCGACGCGTCGCTGTCGCCGTCAGTCGGCACGAAGTGCATCATGTGCCGCTCGATCGCTTCAACCGCCGTGCGGTAGTCCGGCGGGAGCTGGCCCACGCGCGCCTTGTACTGCCGCCACCGCCGCTTGGGGCCGATCATCCTCGCGATGAAGCCACCCATTGCGATGTCAGACATATCCTCTGCCTCCTTTGTGCCAGACGTTCATGTATCGCTGAACGTTTGTGACAATACATTGCATTCAAACTTCGGTCAACATTTCTCGGCGCCAAAAAGCCTGTACAGCCCAGGTATGTGACCAAGATTGCAATGAATATGAGACTGAATGCAATAGGTGATCAAGCTTCTGGATTGCAATGATGTGCGAGTGAATGCATACTGTGCGGCGGGAGAGCGGGCGCCGAGCCCGCGCACGCACGCAGATGGGAGACGAGCGTCGATGCCCGGAGACAGGCTCACCAGCGAGGACCGTCAGCAGATCGCTGCCGGGCTGGCCGAAGGGCTCGGCTACACAGAGATCGGCCGCCGTCTTGGGCGGCCCGCCTCCACCATCATGCGGGAGGTCACCCGCAACGGCGGACCCGACGACTACAGGGCTCAGCGGGCGCAGGAGGCCACCCAGCAGCGGGCCCGCCGGCACCGCCAGGCCAAGTCCCCGGCGCCGCCGGTTGGCGACAGCAGTCACGGGCGCGATCCCCGGGCGGTCCAGGACCTCACCGAATCCTTCGCCACGCTCCTCGAACAGCAGGGCATGCCTCGGATGACGGCCAGGGTGCTGGCCTGCCTGTACGTCACCGACTCCGGCACCCTCACCGCCGCCGAGCTGGTCCATCGGCTTAACGTCAGCCCCGCGTCGATCTCACAGACCGTCGCCTTCCTCGAACAGCAGGGGCTCATCAAGCGGGAACGCACTCCCGGCGGGCGCCGCGAGCGCTACGTCGTTGACGACGAGCTCTGGGTCCGCTCCACCCTCGCGGCCATGCAGCAGAACGACACCCTGATCGCCGCATCGCAGCGCGCGGCCCAGATCCTCGGGGCTGCGACCCCGGCCGGCGCGCGCTTCGGCGTCGCCGCCGAGTTCCTACGCTTGGTGAACGTGCCCCTCCGACAGGCCATGGAGCAGTGGCAGCAGAACCAGGCCGACCGGAACGCCCGTGCACCCCTGTCCGAATAAAGCAATCATGCGAAATCCACCGGCTGCCCCTTCCAGCCCTACTTGGGCTGTGGGCCAAGCTGACCCGCGAGGACAGCAAGTCCTTCGCTTTGAGTTGGCCCACCGCGCTGCCGACGCCGCGGATTGCACACTCCAGCGGGCGATGATCAGCCTGGCCCGACCGCCCAAGATGTTCGGGCAGGCCGTTCACTTGGTTATTCCTCCTCAACGGGCCGATCGGGTCTTTCCGGCGTGCCGGCTCCGCGGACCGCGTGTGCCTGTCCATCTCGACGCGCGACAGGGAGGGTTCCGTGCTGCGGGGGCTTGGCGAACCTGCCTGTGGACGAACTGGCCCGAGCGGCCTTCTTCCCTGCCGCCCGTCGCGTCACTCCGCTTGCCTACGTGAAATCGTGGGCCGACGCCGAGCTGCACGAGGTCGCGCCGGGCACGCCCCTCGCGGGACCGAGAACCACCGGCAGCCTGACCGGTCCCTCGGTGATGATCGACGAGTTGTAGACGATCTCGTCCGTCCCGACCGCTAGGCGCAACTCGGGGAACCTGCCGAACAATGAGGCCAGCGCGATGCGTGTTTCCAGCCTGGCCAGCGGCGCACCGAGGCAGAAGTGCGGACCGCGGCCGAGCGCCAGATGCATCTCCGGCTCCCGTGTGACGTCGAACCGCTCGGCTTCCCGGCCGAACCTGGCCGGATCCGTGCCCGCTCCGGCGAGGCCGACCATGATGGCCTCCCCGGCCGGGATCGTCACCCCGGCGAGCTGCACGTCATGCCGGGGGTAGCGCAACATGATGCCCACCACCGAGGTGCGGCTGCGCAGCGTCTCCTCGACCACCTGCTCCCAGGCGATCTCCGTACGCGCCAGCGCGAGCTGCTTCGGGTCCGAGCACAGGGCGATGACGGCGTTGCCGATCAGGTGCACGGTGGTCTCGTGACCGGCGATCAGCATATGCCACATGATCCACAGCATCTCGTCCTCGGATAGGCGGTCGCCGTCGTCCTCTTGTGCGCGGATGAGCCCGGTGGTGAGGTCGTCGCCGGGTTCGTGGCGCTTGCGCTCGATGAAGGCGGCCAGGTAGCCGAGCACCCCGTTGTTCGCGGCGAGGGACTCCTCCGGAGCGGCGGTGTGCGACACCAGCACGTTGCCCCACTCGCGGATCTGGGGTCGCTCGTCCTCCGGAACGCCGAACAGTTCGCAGATCACTGTGAGGGGCAGCGGCGCGTTGAAGGAGGACACGAGGTCGACCACGCCGCCTTCGGCGGCCATCCGGTCGAGCAACGCGTCCGTCATCTTCTGGATGCGTGAGGTCAGCCCCTGCACGCGGCCGGGCGTGAAGGCGTGGTTGATGAGACCTCTCAGCCGATGGTGGTCCGCACCGTCCTTGGTCAGGAGATGTTTGCCTTCGATGATCTGGCGCAGCGGCCAGTCGGGGGGGATGCTGCCATCGTGCAAGGCCGTGAAGTTCCTGGGGTCCTTGCTGTAGAGGATGCCGTCGTTCGCGAGGACCTCGTTGATCATGTCATATGAGGTCACCAACCAGACGGGCACCTTGCCCGGCAGTTCGACCCGCAGGACGGGGCCGATCTCGTCGCGATAGCGGCGGATCGTTTGGGATGTCCGCTCGTTCGGAGCCGGCAGTTGGAGGGGGATGTGCATCGGCAACAACTCCTTTGACCAAATGTCATACTTACTGTGCGTGCCACTGTTAACCACGCCAAGTAGCGAACGGTCTTACTTCCGAGCAGCTTCCACCTGCCGACCAGGCCATATTCCGTGCCGGGCGTGTCTTGGGAATGAGCACCGGCGCCTGGTTGCCGCCCGGCACCACGCCGGCGCGACCCAGGGAACCCAGGGGGTGAGTCCTGTGGCGGCTCGGGCCGGCCGGGCATGTGGTGAACGCGGTCTCGCATCGGTGAGCCGGTCCCGGCTGGCACCGGGACCGGCTCAGCGTCACGTGCCGAGCTTCAGGACGGCCGCGTAGTACACGTGGGCCAGCCCGATGCACTTGACGTGGTGCACGATCTGCGCGTCACAGGCGACCAGCATGTCCCGGTAGAACATCCGGTCGATGCGCAGTTTCCGGTTGTAGTCGAAGGCGCCCATGGCCTTGTAGTTGCGGTTGCCGAAGTCATGACGCGCGCACTGCTTGCGCCAGTCGACCCGTTCGAACGGGGCGAGCCCGAGGACCGGCCGGTCCGGACTGCCCGAGCACAGGTCGGTGCTGTGGTCCCACTCGTAGCCGTCGATGTAGTAGGGGTCACCGCCGTCGAGCCCCAGCCAGCGATTCCACCCGGCGGTCGAGATCTCCGTGAGCATCGCCAGCATGTGGGCTTTCGACGGCTTCAGGCGGATCGTGATCGTGGGGCTGGCGGCGCTTTCGCCTCTCATGTTGACGGCGGTCACCCTGACGTCGTACCTGCCGATCGGCAGGTACCTCAGGGTGATCTCCGACTCGGCGAGGGGGTAGCGGGCCCGGGTCCAGGATCCGCTGCCCGCCGGCCGGTAGTACAGCCAGTACATGACGTCGGAGCCGCTGTCGTTCCAGGAGATCCGTGACCACCCGGGTCCGTCGGTGTGATACAGGGTGCTGGGTGGCTGGGGCTTCGGGTAGTCCGGCACCGCGGAGACGGAGGAGCTCGGCGGGCTCTCGCCGTCGCGGTTGACCGCGATCACCCGGAAGTCGTAGGAGTAGCCGCGCCACAGCGGCGCGCCGATGCTGGCCTCGTGCCAGGTGGCCGGCCAGGCGAGCCGGTACCACGTGCCGGTCCCACTCGGCTTGAACTCCACCCATTGACGTGCTCCTCTCCATGAATGGGGAGGATTCTCATGGCCGCTACGCGGCCACCCCGTGCGGGGTGGTGCGGGTAGTCCCGCCATGAGGTTCTTGACGCTTCAGCGGCCCCAGTGGTGCAGGGCCTCCACGTCCAGTGACCGCCCGTCCGGCGGCTGAGTTGTACCGATGCAACTGGGTGCGGGCGGCGTTGACGTCAGCGTTGCCGATCCACCCGCAGGCTGGATTCTTGCACACGAACCGGGACTGACTCTCGCGGGAGCCTTCGATGATCGTGTGACAGGCGTGGCATTCCTGGCTGGTGCCCGGCGCCGGGACGAGGACGACCTTGCCGCCTTTATCGGTGGCCTTGTAGGTGAGGAACTCGGCGGTGCGTCCCCACGCCTCGGTGGCGATGGCCCGGTTCAGGCCGCGTTTTTGGGCGACGTTCCTGCCCGGCGCTTCGATGGTGCCGGAGGCGCTCGCCATCATGTTCTTGACCTTGAGGTCTTCGAGCACGATGACGGAGAACCGGTCGGTGAGCTCGGCGGTGGTCTGATGCTGCCAGTCGATGGCCCGGCGCTTGGCTCTCGCGCGCAGGCGGGCGATCTGGTCGTAGGTGTGCTTCAGCCGGTTACTGGCGGGCTGTCCGGGTTTCGCGGCTCGTTTCTGGCGGGCGGCTTTGCGCTCTAGACGAAGCAGGCGCTGCTGTTCCCCGCCGGACAGCCACCGGTCACGGTGGAAGATCTTCTCTCCGCCTGCCAGGGCGAGGGGTACGGCGATGCCCCGGTCGATCGCGGTGTGCGGCCCCGGATGCGGGGCGGGCACCGGCTGCTCGGTCTGGATACGGAACACGATGTGCCACCCGCCTGCCTCCTTCACCAATCGGGCCCCGGTGATCTTCCCGTGCGGGCCTCCTGTCGTGACCCCGGGCAGGTCCTTGGTCCACCGGAAGCGGATGCGGCCGAGTTTGGGGATGGTGACCGCGCCCCACCGGCGGTCGATCCGGGTGATGTTCAGGTCCCGCGCCTGGGGGACGTCCACGGCCATCCGGGAGCGCAAGCGGCTCTTGAACGTGGGGCGCCCGGCGGGGTGGTCGGGGTTGAAGTAGTTCGCCCACGCCTGCCGGTAGGTCTTCAGCACGGCCTGCGCCGCCTGCGCGGGCAGATCCTTGAGCCAGTCGATCTCCTTACGGGCGGCCCGGATGGCCTCGTCGCACTGGGCCAGGGACGCGAACCGGCCCTGCCGGAAGGTGAAGAACTCGTGCAGCAGGTTCCACAGTAGGCGCGCGTTGTGCGCCTGACCGTCCAACACGGCGCTCTGCCGCTGGTCCAACTCCAGGCGCGCAACATGAGCGCGATTGCGTTTCTCCCGCTCCACGCAGCGCATTCTATCGTTTGGTGTATGTCACCGCGATGGGAACCGAACCCCGACATCAGAACCGGACGTCACCGCGTCCACGACCTGTCCGCGCATTTGGTGTTTGTCACGAAATATCGGCAGGACGTCTTCACCGGCCCGATGCTGGAACGCTGCGAACAGATCATGAAAGAGGTGTGCGAGAAGTTCGACTGCGAACTGACCGACTTCAACGGCGCACACGACCACGTCCACCTCCTCGTCCGCTACCCGCCCAAGGTCGCCCTGTCCTCCCCTCGTCAACTCCTTGAAGGGGGTCTCGGCCCGCGCAGATCCTCGGGGTCCCAGGCGTTGACGTCGTAGGTCAGGAGCAGCTTGCCGGGGTCGGACAACTCCGGATGGTGGCGGCCGACGTAGACGAACTGCCGCCGGTTGCTGATCTCCGGCTCCGGCGCCTCGTACAGGTACGTCGGCCCACTGAACGGCCCGGTCGGCGCGTTGGACACGTACGCCACGAGCCAGCCGCTGAACAGGTCGTTGTTCTCCTGCGTGATCATCGCGTACTGGTTGCCGACCTTGCTGACCGACATGCCCTCGCCGACGCCGCTGACCATGCGCGCGGAGTCGCTTTCCTTGTCTGACCAGCCGCTGCCGGTCCAGAACTCCCACGGGCCGCCGAGGTCGCCGGCCTTGGCCCTGGCCAGGTGGACGAACTTGGCGCCCTCGGCGTACTCGCTGCCGTAGATGTAGCTGTAGCCGCCGTCCTCCAACAGCGCCGAGCCCCAGGTCATGGAGTCGCTGACGGGCATCTGCCGGACCGAGGTCACCCGTAGGTCGGGCAGGCTGAAGGTGGCCAGCGCGGTGCCCTGGCGTTTGAACCCGAGCGGGGTGCCGTCGTTGGTGCTGAGGTAGCGGCCGTAGATGGTATCCGGCCCACATAAGCCCAAAACCCACATTGAGTGGATCTTGAAGCGGGTTGTCGCTGGTGGGAGCTTCTTCAGTGGGTACGGCGGGGCAGGCCGAGGATGGCAGTGATCTCGGCGACGGCTTCGCCGCCGGGCTTGACGTAGCGCATGGCGGTGCGCGGGTTCTTGTGCCGCGTCTTGGCCATGATGAGTTGCAGAGGCACCTTGGCCTCGCCGAGGTGGGTGGCGGCGGAATGGCGGAGCTGGTGCGGATCGAGTCCCGCGTACTCCTCCAAGAGCACGCGAACGCGGTCGTAGCCGAGGCGGGCCCGGCCGATGTGCGGGCAGAGGTCTTCAGTTCTGGGGCGGCGGACAGGAACAGCGGTCCGCGGGTGCGGGTGGGGCCGTCGGGGTGGCCGTCAGGCAGGCGCAGTAGCCGGGGTAGGAGGCGGGCGGTGCCGGTGTCCCAGTGGACCCATTCGGTGTCGCCGCCCTTGGAGCGAAGGGGAGCGCACCGGCCTTCCAGGTCCAGGTCCTCCACGTCCAGGGAGAGGATCTCGCAGGCGCGGGCGGCGGTCTCATACAGCATCCGCCACAGGCCTTTTCGCGCAGCGGCAGGTCGCGGCGGGATAGCAGCCGCTGGATGGTGGTCTTGGTGACGGCCTTGGTCTGGTCGAGGTGCTCGCGGCGCCGTTCGGCGTCGGCCGGGACGGAGGGGGCGGCCCACCGCTTCTTGGTGGCGCACCAGGTGAGCCAGGTCGACACCGCAGCCCGGTTGCGATTCCACATCGCCGGCGCACATCCGCCCCACAGGGCCAAGAGCGCCTCGCCGATCTCCTCGTCGCTCACCGCGGCGAGGTGGCGGGTCCCGCCGCCGAGTTCGGCGACGATCCGGTCGATGGCGGAGGCGTAGGCGCGGTGGGTGTTGGGGTTGGCCATCCGGTTGGTGGACAGGAACCTGTCCGCGGCGTCGGCGAGGTTGACGTCATCGCCGTGCAGCGCGGTGATCTTCCGGTTGGGCGCGGTCATCGGGTGCCCACCCTAGACGCGATGTACCGGATAACGTGTCCGAATCGCGCACGGCCCGCAGCGGCGGGTCCGCAGGTCGGCCATGATCGCTGACGGCTCATGTACGTGATAATGGGCTGTTATCACGTACATCTGAGGGCGGCACCCCGCCTGTCAGCCGAGAGTGGCATCGTGCACGAGGATGGCTGCCTGCACCCGGTTGGCCAGACCCAGCTTGGCCAGGACCCGGCTGACGTGGGCCTTCACCGTCGCCTCCGTCAGGCTCAGCTCACGGCCGATCTCGGCGTTCGACAGGCCGCGTGCCAGCGCTCTGATCACGTCCTCTTCCCGGGCGGTCAGCGACGAGAGCCGTCGGCGGGCGGACTCGGCGCGCGAGGGCGCCTTGTCCACGAAAGAGCCGATCAGCCGCTTGATGACCGTGGGCGACAGCATGGCCTGTCCTGCGGCGACCGTGCGTACGGCTGTCGCCAGGTCGCGCGGCGGGGTGTCCTTGAGTAGGAAGCCGACGGCGCCCAGGCGAAGGGCCTCGTGGACGTACTCGTCCAGGTCGAACGTGGTCAGCATGATCACTTTGGGCGGATGGGGAGCGGCGAGTATGCGGGCGGCGGCGGCCAGGCCGTCGGCGCCTGGCATGCGGACGTCCATGAGGACGACGTGTGGCTTGAGCCGGGTCACGGCGCTCACGGCCTCGTCGCCGTCGCTCGCCTCGCCGACAACAGCGATGTCGCCCGCCGCTTCGAGGATCATCCGCAGCCCGGACCTGACCAGGGCCTCGTCGTCGGCGACCAGGACGCGGATCATGCCGTGGGGATCTCGGCCAGCACCTGGAATCCGCCTTCCGCGCGCGGCCCGGCCTCCAGCCTGCCGCCGACCAGTTCGACGCGTTCGCGCAGCCCGACCAGGCCCCATCCGGAACCGGGCAGGCCGCCGCCGGTGAGCGAAGGCCGGTTGCGGACGAGAACCGCCAGTTCTGCGCTGCCGTACCGGACATGAACCTCGGTCTCGGCGTCGCCCGCGTGCTTGTGCACGTTGGTGAGCGCCTCCTGGACCACCCGGTATGCGGTGCGCTCGGCGGTGGGCGGCAGCGGGCGGGCCTCGCCCTCGTCGTGGCGGTTGACCACGATTCCAAGGGCTCGCGACTGGTCGAGCAGCCGATCCAGGTCGGCCAGCGTGGGCTGCGGGCCGCGTTCCGGAGCGGGCGAGCGCAGCACGCCGAGCACCTCACGCAGGTTCGTCAGCGCCTCCCTGCCGACTGCGCCGATGAGCGCGGCGGCTTCGACCGTACGGGCATCGGAGGCGTTGACCTCCAGCGCGCCCGCGTGCAGGACCATCAGGGAGACCCGGTGGGCGACCACGTCGTGCATTTCCCGCGCGATGCGTGCCCGCTCCTGGTCGCGTGCCTGGTCGGCGCGGAGCACCTGCTCGCGCAGCAACTGTTCGGACTGCCTGTGCATCGCGTCGATCACCTGCCGCCTGGCGCGCACCCACAGCCCGGCGACCAGCGGCAGCCCCAGCATGGCGCCACCCAAGATCACGACGTTGGCGGCCGTGCCCGCGACCAGTGCGCCGACATACAGCCACAGGTCACGGCGGCGAAGGCGCACCCCCGCGTAGTACGAGGCCACGACGGCGGCGGGCCACATCACCAGCCATGCGTAGGCCACGGCGGCCACCGCGACCAGCGGCCACAGCTACCGCCTGGCGAAGGCCGCGGCCACGCCGCATCCCACCGCCACGACTGTGAGCACCGGCACGGGCAGCTCCGACCGCACTCCCATCGAACCGGCCGCCGCCGCCCTGGACAGCGGGAAGACCACCACGCCGAGCGCCCAGGGCGTGACCCGCTCCACGATCCTCCAGGCCTGGTCAAGCATGCTGAGAGGCTGCATGCGCGACAAGTGCGAGATACCCCTACGAAAGTCGCGGGTGCCGTGTGACTTTCGCCGGGGACGGTACGGCGGTGCCGCACGGCAGGGTTGACCGCATGAAGAAGATCCTGACCGCGAGCCTGCTCGTGGTGTCTGCGTTGAGCGCTTCCCCCGCTTCGGCCGCCACGCCCGCGACCGCCCTCCCCGCGCCGACCGGCGATTACCCGGTGGGCAGAACGGACCTGCACCTGGTCGACTCCAGCCGCCCCGACCCATGGGTCTCTGACCGGATCGTTCGCGAGCTGATGGTCTCCCTCTGGTACCCGACCAGGAAGGGCGGCGGCAAGCTCGCCCGCTACGTCACTCCCCAGGAATCCGAACTGATCATCAGAGCTGTGCCGCAGCTCGAGGACATCCCGGCCGACACGCTCGCCAACACCACCACCCACGCCCGCGTCGACACCCCGGCACTGAAGCGCAGGGGCGGCTGGCCGCTGGTCGTCCTGTCCCCCGGCATGTCGCTGCCCCGGGCGACCATGACCTCGCTGGCCGAGGAGTTCGCCAGCCGCGGCTACCTGGTCGCCGGGATCGAGCACACCTACGAGTCGGTGGCCACCACCTTCCCCGACGGCCGGACCGTCACCTTCGAGGCGGGAAAGGCCGGCCAGACCCCCGAGACCGGAGCCAAGGTCGCCCGGGTCAGGGCGCTGACACCGAGTTCGTCCTGGACCAGCTCGGCAAGAGCAAGCGCTGGAACCGGCTGATCGACGAAAACAACATCGCCATGGTCGGCCACTCGGTCGGCGGCCAGAGCGCCGCCCAACTCCTGCCCCTCTCCACACGGATCAAGGCCGCGGTGAACCTCGACGGCACCTACAACCCCAAGACCCCGGCCAAGCCGCTGGACAAGCCCTTCATGATGATCGGCAACCCCAGGCACCAGCCACACTCCAGCAGCAGCGACACCTCATGGGACACCTTCTGGCCGCACGTGACTGGCAACTGGAAGCGCTGGCTGACGGTGACCGGGGCCGAGCACATGAGCTTCATCGACTACGCGGTGCTCCAGCCGCAACTCGGACTGCCTGCGCCTGCGCTCGACGGAGAACGCGCCATCACGATCACTCGCACGTACGTCACGGCCTTCCTCGACCTGCACCTCAAGGGCCGGCCCCAGCCCCCGCTGGACGGGCCGTCGGAGGACTTCCCCGAGGTGAAGACCTGGTAAACGCCCCCCAAGACTATGGCTTCTTGCCACTCGGAGATCTCTCTGCCATGGCGGGATGGAAGGTATCGCGGTAGACGCTGGGTGGGACGCCGACATGCTCTTTGAACAGCGTGCGAAAATTGACCGGTGTGCCGAGGCCGCAACGCCGTGCCACGCCTTCCACGGTGAGGTCGGTGGACTCCAGCAATTCTCGTGCGCGGCTGAGCCTGGCTTCCAGGAGCCATCGCATGGGTGGCTGCCCGATCTCGGCGTTGAAGCGGCGGATGAGCGTCCGGCGGGACATGCCGGTCTGCTGCGCCAGGTGGTTCACAGTGAGTGGCTGGTCCAGGTGGAGGAGCGCCCACTCCTCCAGCTGTGCCAGCCCTCTCGAACGGTGGGGCTGTACTGGCAGGTCGATGTACTGGGCTTGACCGCCGGCGCGGTGCGGGGCGGTGACGAGCATGCGGGCCCGCTGGTTCGCCGCGCGGGCTCCGAAGTCGCGGCGTATGAGATGCAGGCACAGATCCAGTCCTGCGGCGACCCCGGCCGACGTCAGCACCTCGCCCTCGTCGATGTACAGCACCTTCGGCTCCACCATGACCCGTGGGTACGCACGGGCCAGGGACGCCGCGTACCGCCAGTGTGTGGTGGCGTGGCGTCCGTCGAGCAGCCCTGCGGCGGCCAGAACGAACGCGCCCGTGCAGATGGACACCATGCGGGCGCCCCGGGCCGCCGAGACCGCCAGGGCGTCGCGGACCGCGGCGGAGGGTGGACCTGGGTCGGCCTGGCCGGGAACGATGACGGTGTCGGCAGATTCCAGACAGTCCAGGCCATGCTCGATGGACAGTGCTGGACTGCCGTGCAAGGGGACGACCCCCGGTCTTTCAGCGCACACCGTCAGCTGGTACGGCCCGCCCTCCCAACTGCCGAAGACCTGCAGCGGAATTCCGAGGTCCAGCGGGAGAACGTTCGCGAGGACCAGCACGACCACATGATGCGCGGTATCCGATCCGTGACCCACCATGGCACGATTCTATCGCTACGTGGCATCAGTGCCACTGACTGAGGTGACCTGCCCGCCCCTACGGTCACACCATGAACATCGCCCACCTCATCCCGGCGCTGCCCAACGATCCTGTGACCCGCCAGGCCGTCGAACACATCCGGTCATGCGAGAGCGAACCCGTCGCCAACCACAGCATCCGCAGTTACCTGTTCGCCGTCCTGCTCGCCGACCACGAGGGGCTGACGGCCGGCACCGACTTCGACGCCGATCTTCTCTTCTACGCCTGCGTCCTGCACGACCTTGGCACCTCGCCGTCGGCTCCAGGCAAGCAACGCTTCGAAGTCGAAGGCGCCGACATGGCCGCGGACTTCCTCACCAGGCACGGCTACGGCATGCGCGAGACGGACGCAGTCTGGGAGGCGATCGCCCTGCACACCTCGCCCGGGATCGCCGAACGTCACGGAACGCTGGCCTACCTCACCCGCGGCGGCGTGGGTGGCGACTTCGGCATTGGGGTCGATTTCGTGACCGACGCGCAGGGCGAGGCCATCCACCTGCGCTACCCAAGGCTGAACATCGTCACCGCGCTGGTCGACGACATCGTCCGGCACGCAGCACGCGCCCCGCAAGCCGCCGCCCGCTATACCCCCGCCTACGAACTCTCCCGGGAGCGAGGGGAATTCGGCGCCCCGACAAGTCTGGAACTCGCGGCACACGCCTCCCGCTGGGGGGCTTGAGCAGGCGCATGTTGTGTCCCGTCGGCATACCAGTCAGATGACTGATCCGGGCGAGCCTGCCGGCCCGTACGGTCGTGAGGAGCCACCCGATCAATGGAGGATCGCCATGGAGCACATCACTTTACAGCCGGTCGGAACGGTGATCGGCGGGAGGAGCGAGGCGTTCGACGACGACTGGAACACCGAGCAGGCGCTGGTCCGCCTCGACGCGACCCGATTCCGGCCCGATGCCCTTGCCGGTCTGGACGAGTTCTCGCACCTGGAGGTGATCTTCCAGTTCCATCTGGTGGATCCGGCCTCGGTGGTCTTCTCCGCCCGCCGGCCGCGGGGGAACCCGGAATGGCCGGAGGTTGGCATCTTTGCCCAGCGCGGCAGGAACCGTCCCAACCTGCTGGGTGTCTCTCGTTGCCGTCTGCTCGGCGTGGAGGGACTGGATGTCCATGTCCGTGGGCTGGATGCCATCGACGGCAGCCCGGTGCTGGACATCAAGCCCTATATGGCCGAGTTCGGGCCGCAGGGCGAGATCGTCCAGCCGGCCTGGGCGGGCGAGCTGATGCGTCATTACTACTGAAGGAAGCCGGTGATCAGGGCGTCGACGAGTGTACGGGTGTTCATGCTGGGCACGCCGAGCGTGATGCGGTCGAAGGTCACTCCGGTCAGCAGCGAGCCGAGGGCGTCGAGTTGCTCGTCGGTCGCGTCGGGGTGGATGGCGCGGAGCTGGGCGGTACGGATGCGCAGGGTCACCGAGCGCAGGTCGCGCATGAGGGCGGCCAGCCGGGGGTTGCGGGCGGCCTCCAGCGACAGCTCGAACCGGGCCAGATAGCGGTTGCGCGCCGGGCCGTCCCCGGCGTCGATGGCGGCCGTGAGGCTGTCGACGAGGCCTTCCCGGTCGAGTGGGGACACCGGCGCAGCCTGCAGGGCGGCGAGCTGCTGGTCCAGGATCCGGTGGGCGATCGCCTCGTAGAGGGCGGCCCGCGTGCGGAAGTAGTTGGACGTGGTGCCGACCGGGACTCCGGCTGCCGCGTCGACGGCGCGGTGGGTCACCGCGGCGAGGCCTCCCTCGTCGATGAGTCGCATCGCGGTGTCGGCCAGCAGCTGGCGTCGATCACTCTCCCTGGGCACGTGCTTGACCATACTACATTGTCGTACTACAACGTCGTACTATGATGTAGTGATTGAGGAGATGCTCTGGTGAACACTCAAGTCCTGATCGCCGGCGCCGGCCCGACCGGGCTAACTTTGGCCATCGAGCTCGCCCGCCGCGGAGTGGACCACATCCTGGTCGAAGCCGGCGAGGCTCCGGCGATCGGATCGCGCGGCAAGGGGCTCCAGCCACGCAGCCTGGAGGTGCTGGACGACCTCGGAGTGATCGACGAGATCCTGGCAGGTGGCAGCATCGGCTTACCGCTCCGGCTCCACCAGGGCGACGAGCTCCTGGTGGAGCTTGCCACGGCCACCGCTACGGGGCCGCGGCCGGGCGTGCCGTATCCCGACCTAGTGATGCTGCCCGAGTGGCGGGTCGAGCAGATCCTGCGCGACCGGCTGGCCGCCCTCGGCGGCCACGTACTCTACGGTGCCGCCTTGCGAGCCTTCACGCAGGACGGCGACGGTGTCACCGCCACGCTGGCCGGCGGCCAGACGGTCCGGGCCCGCTACCTGGTCGGCAGCGACGGCGGGCACAGCAGCGTGCGGCACCTGCTCGGCGCGACGATGGACGGGAGCACCCAGGAGGACCAGGTCTTCTTCGTCGGCGACGTGAAGATCCACGGCCTGGCCGCGGACGCCTCCTACGCCTGGTTCGGCCAGGACGGCTCCTACCTGGCGGTCGCGCCGCTGCCGAACGCCGACGCCGCCTGGCAGTTCCAGGCCAGCGCGCACCCCGGCCCCGACGGCGAGCCCAGCCTGGAACTGTTCCGCGAGCTGTTCCGTGAACGATCCGGCCGGGCGGATGTGACGCTGTCGGACGCGTCCTGGCTGTCGCGCTACCGCTTCAACGCCCGCATGGTCGGCAGCTATCGGTTCGGTCGCGTCTTCCTGGTCGGCGACGCCGCACACGTGCACTCCCCGGCCGGCGGCCTGGGCATGAACACCGGCATCCAGGACGCCTACAACCTCGGCTGGAAGCTGGCCGCTGCCCTGTCCGGCACCCCCGACACCATCCTCGACAGCTACGGCACCGAACGTATCCCCATCGCGGCCAAGGTCATCGCCGGCAGCTCACGCGGCTTCGAATCCATCTTCGCGCTGAAGGGTGTGCGCCGTTTCCTGCGCGACCGCGTGCTCTTCCCGCTCGTCAAGCTGCCCGCCATCATGAACCGTCTGCTGGCCATGACCAGCCAACTCGACCTCGCCTACCCCGACTCGCCGCTCACCGCGGCCGGCGGCCCGCGTCGCGGCCCCAAGGCCGGTGACCGCGCGCCCGACGCCCGTGGCGCCACCCCCGACGGCGCCCCGCTCCGCCTCTTCGACGTCACCCGCGGCACGCACTGGACCCTGCTGGGCTTCGGCCCGCAGACCGCCCAAGCCCTCTCCGCCCCCCGAAGCCCGCACGTCAGCCCCCTGCAGATCGTGCGCTCCGGGCGGGCGGACCTCCCGCTGGCACTCATCGGACAGGAGGCCCCCCGGCTCTACCGGGCCCGCCCCGGTACCCTGCTCTTGATCCGCCCCGACGGCTACATCGCGCTACGCACCGAGGACCCCAGCATCGTGGACACCTACCTCGACCAAACCCTGTCGCTCACCGTCGCGAGCACGATCTGATGTTGTACGGGCGCCAGGCCGAACAAGCGATCATTGACGAGTTGCTGCACGCGCGCTCCGGCGCGCTGATCGTGCGTGGCGAGGCGGGCATCGGCAAGTCGGCCCTCCTGGACTACGCCGCCACGCATGCGCGGGTACGGGTGCTGCGGGTCAACGGTGTCGAAGCCGAGGCCGACCTGCCGTTCGCCGCCCTGCACCTGCTGCTAGGCCCGGTCCTCGACCACCTGGGAGCACTGCCACCCCAGCAGGCCGAGGCGCTACGCGGCGCGCTCGGCCTCGGCGGCCCGACCCGGGGTGACCGTTTCCTCGTCGGGCTGGCGACGCTCAACCTCCTCGTGGAACTGTCCGCGGCGGGCCCGGTGGTGTGCCTGGTCGACGACGCCCAGTGGCTCGACGGCGAGTCGGCCGACGCCCTGCTGTTCGCCACACGCCGCCTGCACACCGAGCCGGTGGCCGTCCTGTTCGCCGCGCGCGAGGGCTTGCCCACCCCGGGGCAGCCGGAGCTGCGGCTGGGCGGGCTCGACACCGAGGCGGCCCGGCGGCTTCTCGCCGAGCAGGCATCCGACCTGCCGCCGGTCGTACGCGACCAACTCCTCACCGAGGCTCGCGGCAACCCGCTCGCCCTGGTCGAGCTGCCCCGCATGCTCACCGCCGAGCAGCGCAAGGGCGCGCTCGTCCCGATGTCCTTCACCCTCGGTACGGCCGAGCCGGTGACCGACCGGGTGCTGACCGGCTTCCGCGACCGGATCGCGGAGCTGCCCGCTGCCACCCGCTCCTGCCTGCTGGTGGCAGCCCTCGACGACCGCGCCGCGCTGAGCGTGCTCGCGCGGGCGGTGGGCCTGCTCGGTGCCTCGCTGACCGACTTCGCCGAGGCCGAGCGGGCCGGCCTGGCAAGGGTGGGCCCGGAGGGCGTCGCCTTCCGCCATCCGCTGGTGCGTACGGCGGTGCTCCTGGTCTGTGACATCGGCGTCCGGATGGCGGCGCACCGGGCGCTGGCGGAAGCCGTCGACGACGACCGGCGGGCCTGGCACCTGGCCGCTGTCACGCTGCAGCCCGACGAACAGGTGGCGCGCGAGCTGGAGCGCCTGGCGTTACGCGCCCGGCAGCGCGGAGGCCAGACAGCGGTGTCGGCGGCCTACGCGCGCGGGGCCGAGCTGTCGGTCGATCCGGCCGAGGCCGTACGCCGGTGGACGGCCGCAGCCGGGGCCGCGGCCGAGGCGGGGCTGTGGGAGCGCGCGGGTGAGCTGGTCGCCAAGGCGCTGCGGCTGGCGGAGGGAGTCACGCTCGCGGGGTCCGTGCCGGCCGAGCTGGCCCAGGTGAGAGCGAAGCTGGAGATCGAGGCGGGCCGGCCGCTGAACGGCGTGCGGCTGCTGCACGAGGGAGCCGAGGCGGCCGGCGACCAGCTTGCCAAGCTGTCGCTGCTGAGCCTGGCGGGCTTCTACACCTGGGCCAGCACGCCCCGCCCCGACCAGCTCGCGCTGGCCCGCCGTACCGAGGAACTGTGTCCGGACGGTGGCGGGCTGGCCGAGGTGGTGCGCACGTTCAACCGCGCCTTCCGCCTGATCATCGAGGGGGACGCAGTGACCACGCTCGCCTACCGGACACCGGGCCCGGCCGATTCCATCCCCTTCGAGGTGTGGTTCATCCTCACCTTCCAGGCCACTGTCCGCGCCGATCACGACGGCTTGCGGGAGGGCGCCTCCCGGATTGTGGAGGACTGCCGAGCGGGAGGACGGCTGGGACGCATGCCCCAGGCCATGACGATGTTGTCCATTGCCCAGCTCGTCAGCGGGCACCACCGGTCGGCGCGGGCCACGGTGGCCGCGGGACTGGACCTGGCCGCCGACATCGGCCAGCCGCAGTGGAGCAGCTACCTGGCGGGCATGCACGCCTGGCTGTCGGCGGTCGCCGGCGCACAGGAGGAGTGCGAGGCGATGGCCGAGGAGGCGCTCCGCGACGCCGAACAGCGCAGGTGGATGCCGGGGACCTACTGGGCGGAGTACGCGCGAGTGATGCTCGACCTGGGAGCGGGCCGTTTCGAGGCGGTGCTCGACCGGGTGGAGCGGGCGTCGACCGGTCCCGCGCGCCACGCCTTCCTGTGGCGCTATGCCTGGCCCGACTATGTCGAGGCCGCTGTCCGGGCGGGCGACCCGCAGCGCGCGCAAGGCAGGCTGAAACTCTATGCGGAGTGGGCCAAGGCCACAGGCGAGGCAAGGCCGCTTGCCGTCCTGCATCGGATCCGTGCCCTTCTGGCCCCGGACGGCGAAGCCAAGGGGCTGTATGAGCGGGCGCTGGCCCTGCACGCCGAGGGAGAGCAGCCCTTCGACGAGGCGCGCACCCGGCTGGTCTACGGGGAATGGCTGCGCCGCCACAGGCGCCGCGCCGAGGCGCGCACTCAGCTCCGGGCCGCGGTGGAGGCCTTCGACCGGCTCGGAGCCGCCCCCTGGTCCGTCCGCGCGTCCGCCGAGCTACGCGCGACCGGCGCCTCCCTGCCGGACCGTGCCCGCGCCGGTGATCCGCTGGCCGCACTGACCCCGCAGGAACTCCAGGTGGTACGGCTGGCCGTCACGGGCGCGTCCAACCGGGAGATCGGCGCGCAGCTGTTCCTCAGCCCGCGCACGGTCGCCTCCCACCTGTACAAGGCCTTCCCCAAGCTGGGCGTCTCCTCCCGTGCCGAACTGGCCAGGCTGGAACTGACGTAGGTCAGACCCGGCGGTAGATGATCGGCTGCGCGGCGATGCCGTTGGCCTTGAAGTTGGCCAGCACGAAACTGCGGAAGGTGGGCCGGAAGATCAGGCTCGGCAGAAAGGTCCGCCAGTTCGGCCAGCTCGCGTGATTGACGAGCCCGTAGTCGGCTGGCTCGCCGTCCACCGGCCGCATCAGCGCGGAGTTGGGCAACGCGGTCTTGGCCTGGAACCATCCGGCGGTGTACTCCCACACCCGCAGCAGGGTCTCGCGGTCGTCGGCGTAGAAGTAGTTGAACAGGAAGCAATGATCCTGGCGGTGGTCCACGTCGCCGAGCCGTCCGGCATTGGCGGCAACGATCTGGTGCGTATGGCGGGCGGCCGCACGGAACGTCTCGGCGAGTTCCTGGTAGGCGGCGCTCTCGCGCAGCTCCAGGGCCGCCTCCACCGACGCGGTGCGGATCAGCACGACGAGGTCGAAACGCGCCGGCCGGAGACCTCGGGCGGCCAGCACCTCCTCCCCCTCACCGGGCGGGCGCAGGACCGCGCGGAACACGTTCACCTCGCGCGCCTCCAGGCCTGAGGCCAGCGCCTTGAGGCGGGCGGCCAGCCGCACGGGGGCGGCGGCGAAGGGGCCACGCCAGGAGCCGACCTCACCGGCCAGCAGGAGAAAGCCGTCGCCGGTCGGGGGCAGCGCGCGGGCCTTGACGGCCAAGTGGTCATTGATCAGCCTCATGGCGCAGACACTAGCCAGAGCCCGCTCGGGATCGCTTCCGTCAGCTGACTGATGTGACCGCGAACGAACATCAGTCACGTGACGGAGGCGGCGGTCACCTCGAGGTTCCTAAGGTCAGGGCCATGCCCCAACGACCCGAGCCCTACTCGGCGACCGTCATGGCGATCCTGGCGGTCGCCTTCTGCGCCTGGGCCCTGCTGACCCTGCCCCTCCAGGGCGCCGTCGTCCTCGTGGTGGCCAGCGTGCTGGCCTGGAGCGGCTGGATGGCCTTCAGCTACGCCCGGCCGGTGAAATCCAGAAAGGTGATCGCCCTCTACCTGTGCGCGGTCGGCTTCCAACTCATCCACATGGCCGAGGAGTACACCGGCGGCTTCCCGCACGAGATCGTCGAGCTGTTTGACTCGCCGCGGGACTGGCCGGAGAAGGAGTTCCTGCTGGTCTTCGTCTTCGGCTTCGGCGCGCTCTACTTCTTCGCCGGAGCAGGAGCGCTCTACCGCATCCGCGCGGCCAACTTCTTCCTGTGGTGGTACGCCCTGGGCGCGGGCCTGCTCAACGGCATCGCCCACTTCGTCTTCCCGATCATCAAGGGCGGCTACTTCCCCGGCCTGTACACCGCCGGCGGCCACTTCATCATGAGCGGCCTGCTCATCTACTTCCTCATCAAAGAGAACCGCCTGCTCAAAGCCGAGGAGCAGCAGGCTCATGCGCTGGTCAGGTAGCGCTGCAGGGTCGGCGCGAGCCACTCGACCACCTCCTCATCCGACATGTCAACCGCAGGAGGAAATTTCAGGATGTTACGGCACAGCGCCATCCCCAGCACCTGCGAGGCCACGAGGACCGCCCTCGCCGCCGCCCGATCCCCGGCCAAGGCAACGAGCATCGGGGCGAGCTGGGCGCCGAACACCTCGCGCATCCGCTGGGCCGCGGCCTCGTTCGTCACCCCCGCACGCAGCAGCACTTGGAGCGCGTCATCGGCGCGCCACCGCCCCAGGAAGTGCCGGATGATCGTCTCGCCCAGGCGTTCGGGCGGCACCCGGCTCAGGTCAGGCAGGCGCAGATCGAACTCCGCGGCCGTGGCGAACAGCTTCTCCTTGGAGCCGAAGTACCGCATCACCATCGCCGGGTCGATGCCGGCCTCGGTGGCCACCGCCCGGATCGTCGTCTTCTCGTACCCGTCGGCGGCGAAGCGCTCGCGCGCCACCGTCAGGATGACCGCCTTGGTCTCTGCTGCCGATCTTCTCATGCCAACAACTGTAGGCCAACACTGGTTGACTTTGCTAGCCGACTAGGTCAACAATCGTTGGCATGCGACGAAAGGATCACATCATGTCGAAGACCGTCCTGGTGACCGGCGCCTCCACTGGAATCGGCCGCGCCACCGCCCTGCTGCTGGCCCACGAGGGCTTCACCGTCTACGCCGGCGTCCGCAAGGAGGCCGACGGCCAGGCGCTCGGCCCCACCGTCACCCCCATCAAGCTGGACGTCACCGACCTCGGCCAGATCGCCGACGCCGCCCAGCGCATCGGCCACCTCGACGCCCTGATCAACAACGCCGGCATCGGCGTCACCGGCCCCCTGGAGTTCGTCCCCATCGACGCCTTGCGCTGGCAGTACGAGGTGAACGTCTTCGGCCAGGTGGCCGTCACCCAGGCCATGCTGCCCAAGCTGCGCGCATCGAAAGGCAGGATCGTCACCGTCGGCTCGGTGGGCAGCTGGATTACCCTGCCCTTCGGCGGCCCGCTGTGCTCCTCCAAGCACGCCATCCGCTCACTCAACGACGCGCTGCGCATGGAGCTCAAGCCGTACGGCGTGGCCGCCGTCCTCATCGAGCCCGGCTCCATCCACACCGACGCCGTCGACAAGCTGGAAGACGAGGTCGAACCCCGCCTAGCCTCCCTCGGCGAACAAGGACGGCGGCTGTACGGCCCTGCCTATCGCACCATGACCACCGCCGGCCTCAAGGAGGAACGCTCAGGCTCCAGCCCCGACGTCGTCGCCCGCGCGGTCCTGCACGCCCTCACCTCGGCAAAGCCCCGCTCCCGCTACCCGGTCGGCAAGAAGTCCCGGCTGATGAGCACCCTCGGCCGCATCGTCCCCCAGTACACCCTCGACCGCCTGCGCCTGCGTGCGCTCGGCCTGTCCTGAACGGAGCCCACCATGACCCAGCTCGCCGGAGCCGACGCCCTGACCGCCCTCGACCCCGTCTTCGCCCAGCTCGCCGTCGGCGCGGGCCACAACCTGTGGGGCCTGGCCCACCTGACCATCCGCGAGAAGGCCTTCGTCTGCCTCACCGCCGACCTGTGCCACCCGCATCTCGACCTGCCGCTGGCCATGCACGTGCAGATGGCCCTCGCCAACGGCGTCGAACCCGAATCGATCCGGGAGCTCTACCGGCACCTGGCGCCCTACGTCGGCTACCCGATCGTCGTCACCGCCTTCCAGCGCCTGACCGAGCTCGGCCTGCCCCAAGCCCAGGACGACAAGCCCGTTGAGCCGGCGCCACTGGCCGGACCACTGGCGCGAGCCGTACACGCCCTGGAGAACCTGGATCCGGGCCTGGCGGCCTTCACCGAGGACCAGCTCGCCCAGCGCTGGGCCCGCCCTCACCTCACCGTCCGGGAACGCGCCGTCGCCTGCCTGACCGTGGACGTCTTCTACCAGACTCTGGGTGAGTCCCTGTGGCTGCACGCCGAGCTGGCCAAAGCCGCCGGGGCCACCGACGAGACCCTGCGCGACCTACTCCGCGGCTTGGCCGAATTCGGCATGCCACGGGCCTGGGCCGCCGCGCAGGCGCTGTTCCCACGCTCGCAGGCGGAGGTATGAGCGTGATGCAGCTGCCGACCGACAGACTCAGAAGGGACACCATTTCATGAACGTCGTTATCGCCGGCGGTGGTCCGGCCGGAATGATGCTGGGACTCCTCCTGGCCCGCGGCGGCATCGAGGTGACCGTGTTGGAGAAGCACGGAGACTTCCTGCGTGACTTCCGCGGCGACACCGTGCACGCCTCCACGATCCGGCTGATGGACGAGCTGGGGCTGGGCACGAGGTTCCGCGAACTGCCGCAAAGCCGCCTCGGCGAGCTGGAGGCCCCGCTCCCCGACGGGAGCAGGATCGCGCTGAGCGACATCTCCGGGCTGCCGGAGCCGTACAACTACGTCGCGATGATGCCCCAGTGGGACCTGCTGAACTTCCTGGCCGAGGAAGCGGCGCGGGAGCCGGCCTTCACCCTGCTGATGAACACGGAGGTGGCCGGGTTGCTCCGGGAAGGCGGCAAGGTCGTCGGCGTACGCTGCGGCGATCGGGAGCTCCGTGCCGATCTGACGGTGGCCTGCGATGGGCGGCACTCGACCATCCGCCGCGAGCTGGGCCTGGCGGCCCGCGAGTTCCCGGTGCCCTTCGACACCTGGTGGTTCCGGCTGCCTCGCCACCCGGACGAACGCGACCAGATCGCCCGGCTGAACGGAGAGTTCAAAGGCGACCAGATAGCGCTCAGCTTTACCAGGGAGGACTACTACCAGATCGCCTACTTCACCCGCAAAGGCGCCGACCCGAAGCTTCGGGCCGAGGGCATCGAGCGCTTCCGCGAGCGGATCGCCGCGTTGCTGCCGCGCTTCGCCGACCGGGTGGACCACTTGCGGAGCATGGACGAGCTGCACCTGCTCGATGTGAAGATGAACCGGCTGGAGCGATGGTACGCCGAGGGCGTGCTGCTCATCGGGGACGCCGCACACGCCATGTCACCGGCTGGCGGCATGGGCATCAACCTGGCCATCCAGGACGCCGTCGCCACGGCGACGCTCCTGATCGAACCGCTACGCGCCGACCGGCTTTCCACCGCCGACTTGGCCCGGGTGCAAAGGCACCGCTGGTGGCCGACCGTGTTGGTCCAGCAATTCCAGCAGATCCTGCACCGGGCGATGTTCGTGCCTGCCTTCGCCGGCAAGGGCGCCCGGCCACCGCGCCCGCTGGTCTTCCTCGCCAGGCACTTCCCTCCGTTCAAGAAGATCCCCTCGAAGCTGATCGCGTTCGGCCCCCGCCCCGAGCACGCTCCGACCTACGCCCGACGCGCGGAGCAGGAACCATGACCCCGGCGGACGCCACGAGATAGCTGTAGCCCGGTCCTGTCCGGGCCTGACCTGGTGGACGGCTCGTTATGCCGCCTCGCCCAACATGGTGAAGTCGATCTCGGGCAGGTCGGGGTCGAAGTCGTCGGGGCGCAGGCGCAGCACGTCGGTGGCATACAGCCCGAACCGGCTGATGTGCGCGGTCAGATAAGGCGACAGCTGCGCGATGTCGGCGGCGGTGATGTCCTTGCCCTTTTCGGGCTGCCAGCCCTCGGCCAGCAGCTGGCGCAGCACGTCGGTCATGTCGAGGGCGGTGTGGAAGATGACGCAGTTGGCCAGCAGCGAGTTGAATTTGATCATCTTCTCCTGCTCGGCAGGGTCGTTGTCGGCGATGACGCCGTCGTTGCCGAAGCGCAGCCAGCCGGAGAACCCGTTGAATCCCTCCACCTTGTTGGTGACCGCGGTGATGCGCCGCCGCAACGCGGGGTCGGCCAGGAAGCGCAGCAGCGCCACGGTGCGTACGCTCCGCCCGACCTCGCGAAAGGCCCGGTAGATCTCGTTCTTGCGCGAGTGCGAGCCCAGCCGCCGCAACAGGGTGACGGAGTTGAGCCGGCCCTCCCGGATGGAGATCGCCACCCGCATCAGGTCCGGCCACATCTTCTCCACCAGCTCCCAGTCGATCACATTCCGGTGCCCGCCTTCCCCGCGGAACAAGGAGTCGATGTGGTGGTAGGCGACCTGGTCGGCGTGCTGGAAGAAGGTCAGCCCCTTCCAATTGCGGATACGCGGCATCAGATCGAACCCGAACAGGTGCGCGAGGGTGAAAACCGGGAACGACTGGCCCTGGGTATCGGCATGCACGGTCTTGGGCTGAACTTCGGAGGCATTGGCCAGCAGCCCGTCGATAATGTAGATCGCCCCGCACGGCACGAACCGGGAGAACAACGCGATGTAGTTGTCGGATACATAGTGGTAGGCGATGCCGCCGAAGCCCCCATAGCGGATGCTGGTCTCCGCGAGCAGGTTGTCAATGTAGGTGTCGACCTGCGTGCCGTCGGTGCCCACACTGCTGCCATCACCCCAGGCCTTGACCACATCCAGCGCCGCGAAGGCGTTGACCACATCGGTGATCGCCTTGTTCAGCTTGGCCAAAGTGATGTGCCGATTCTTGGCCAGCGAGATCTCGTGCGCGGTGATCCCCTCGATATGCCGGGCGGCCTCGGCCGGGCCCATGTTCGACCCGCACGCGAACGTGGTCAGCACATAGCGTTCCTGCGGCTTCTTCAGCTTGTTGTCGTGGCCGGAGGCCGGCCCGAAGTGTCGGTGCCAGCCCAGCCAATACGCGGTGCGTGAGACGATCTCGATCAGCGTGCGCTCGGGCATCCGAGCCTTGATCTCCGCACCCAGCTTGGTCGCAGCCACGCTGGCGCCGAGCCCCTTCAGCCGTTTGAGCGTCGGCGTGCCGTCCTTGGCGAAACTCAGGTCCTCGTTGTCGGCATAGCCGGCATCCAGATGCTCGGCCGCCTGGCGGTGGCGCTCCTTCAACTCGGCCACGAACACGGCCGCACTTTCCGGCAGACCCGCCTCGGCGCAATAGGCGGCCAGCAAGGGCCGGCACTCCTCGAAACTCAGCAGATGCGAGCTCCAGTCGCCGTACTCGGCGGCCCCCTCCACCGCGACGTCACCGGTGCGCAGTTCCTCGGCCAGGTAGGCGAACACCATCGCCTCGAAGTGCCGTTTCACCAGCATGCCCGGGTGCTTGCGGTCACGGACGGCGCGTTGCCAGTTGGCCGAGGCGAACCGCAGATCCAGGCTGCGGCCGTTCGCGTCGCGGCCAGGGATGAAATCACGGGTCTTGCCCCAGTATGTGAGAGCGTGCTCGAGTGCGTCCAAGACGCTGCGGTCAGCCGAGGTCGCCTTGAACCTCAACACCGCGGCCAGGGCCAGCATGGTGGACCGGTCAGCCTTGAAGAACTGCTGGATGAGCAGTTCGTGGTTGTCGTGCTGATAGGCCGTCACCTCCTCGATGTCGGCCAGTTGCGCGGCCGCGCCACCGGCCCGCTCCACCACCTGCCGGACCGAACCCACTCCGGCGGCCTGCATCCGCACCGCCTTGATCAACACCCCTACCGCCGCTCCGAGACCGGCCCGCTGCTGTGATTCGGCGCTATCCGCACCCACCTCGTATCCGACTTCCTCGCCGGTCTCGGCATCGGCCCCTGCCTCGACGCCGGGGCCCCGTAGCGCGGTCAATGCCATCATCACCATCTGCGCGGCCGCGACCTCGGCCACCTCGACCGGCCCGCCCGGCACCAGACCCTGCAGCACGCCTCGGTAGGTGCCGATCAGGTTCTCCACCACCTGCCGCTGCCGCTGATGGATCTCCTCCAGCTTGGCCTTGGCCTTCTTGACGGTGGCCGCCATCCGCTTGCACATCATCGCGGCCAGGTCATCGCGCGCCCGCGCCTGGGCGGTGGACACCAGGCACACCAGCAGCGCCACCCGCTTGACCTCCACGCTGTAGGAGCGGGCCAGCACATCGGCATCGGCCGCCTCCGCCTCCCCGGCGAAGTCGGCGACCTTCGAAGCGGCGATGCCCTCCAGCACCGCCTCGGTGTCGCAGATGCCCTCCACCCAGGCCAGATGCGCGGCCTGATCCTTAAACTTCGACCAGCTCGCCCGACGCGCCGGCTTCTTCAACCGATCCAGATTGCTCTTGCCGCCCGGACCGATCTCCAGCAACGCTGCCAGCCGTGTCCGGTCTCCGGGGCTCAGCCGCCGCCAGATCGTCTCGAAGATCTGCCCGTTGACCTGGCCACGGATCATCGACTCCATGCTGTCCAGCGTGGAGAACGCCGGCGGCTCCAACCGGGCCTGCGCCAGCCGCTCCAACGCCACGTTGATCAAGTCCGCAGGATGGTTCTTCACCCAGGCCGCCCGGGTCATCGCCTTGGCCGCGATCTTGCGCGCCTTGGCCGGTGCGTAACCCACCCCCTCGCGGCGCCGTATCAGCACCCGGTGCGACTCGGCCGTGCGCGGCGAGGCGTACACGGGCATGATGTCCTCGCCCAGATCCAGGCACCGCCGTACGTGCTCCACCACCACCGGCGGCACCTCGCGCGCCTTCGGGAAACGACCCAGCCGCTGAAAGCACTTCAGCGCGAGCGTCAGACCCAGCAGGTGCTTATCGGTATCGGTCTTCTCCCGGGCCCACACCGCCTCCTCGTCCGAGGGCGAGTAGAACAGGTACAGCTCACGCGTCATCACCAACCGCGGGAACACCCGGTAGGCGGTCCGCTCCACCGACGTCACCGCACACGCCTCCCGGCTTACCCCGCCAACGGACGAGACACACCGTAGCGAGACGAACACGCACACAACAGGCAAGGAAGATCACAGCTTCATCAGCTCCACCGCTCACCCCCTCAAGATCATCCCAATGTGGGTTTTGGGCTTATGTGGGCTGACCCCCTAGATGACCTTGAGGGTGTTGCCCTCGACCGTGCCGTCGCCCACCCAGTAGAAGTCGTCGGGCGACAGGTCGGTGTCGATCAGCGAGGTCGGCGCGGCGGCGGTGCCCCCGTGCAGCGTTGGGCCGAGGTTCGAACCGTTCTGGATGACCATCGAGTTGCGCAGGAACGGGGCGTCCTGGGGACGGGAGTAGTCGGGGTTGACGGCGCCGAGGAAGGAGTCGGAGAAGATCCAGGCGATGCGGCCGTCGGGGAGCGGGATGGAGACGGTGGCGTCGCCGCCGGTCCAGTGGCCGCCGGCGTTGCCGTACCGGCCCCACATTTCGGCCAGGTCGAGGGGCGGCGTGAGAACGGTGGCGGAGGCTGAGGTAGCGGTGGCGGAGGCGGCCGTGGGGGCGCTTGGAGCAGCCCCATCATGACGATCAGCGACAGGGCTGCAGTGAGTAACCGGGATAACGCCCGGCTGCTGCGAGATCTGGTGATCACGCCAGGATATTAAGTCATTAGATGACTTCTTACTATATGTCTGACACGGCGTGGAGGACGATCGCAGGTCAGAGCTATATGTGTTGGATTCTTCTGACGAATCAACGATAGCGCCAACATGTTTCCGTTGATGTTATCTGTGATACCGTCGAAGAGGAATCGACGGAAACAGAAGGAGTATGGCATGTCAGAGAAGGTGCGCATCGTAGGTCTCGAAGAACACGTGGTTCTGCCAGTCCTGCTCGATGCGTGGGCGAAGGCCGGGGTCCCGCGGATCCCGCAGCTCGGTTACGGCGACGAGCCGTTCGCGCGGCGGCTACGAGAGACCGGCGACCAGCGCCTGGCAGACATGGACGATCAGGGCCTGGACGTGGCGGTGCTGTCGCTGGCCACACCGGGCGTGCAAAACCTCGAGGCGGCGGACGCCGTGAGCGTCGCACGGGACGCCAATGACGCGCTCGCCGCGATCGTCGACGCGAACGCGGACCGGTTCCAGGCGCTCGCGGCCATCCCGACGCCGTCCCCCGAGGCCGCCGCCGAGGAGCTGGAGCGCGCCGTCACGCAGCTCGGCTTTCGCGGCGCGATGGTGTACGGGCGCACTGGCGCCAAGCCGGCCGACGCGCCGGAGTTCGACGACCTCTATGCCACCGCCGAGCGGCTCCGCGTGCCGCTGCACTTCCACCCGCAGACCCCGGTGCAGGCGGTTCAGGAGGCGTATTACTCAGGACTGCCCAACGGAGTGGGCCCCATGCTCGCGACAGCCGGACTGGGCTGGTACTACGACCTCGGCGTCCAGTATCTGCGGATGATCTTCTCCGGCGTGTTCGACCGTCATCCCGATCTGCAGGTGATCGCGGGGCACTGGGGCGAGGTCGTCCTGTTCTACCTGGACCACATCGGAATCCTGCAGAACGCGGCGAAGCTGGAGCGGCCCCTGGCCGACTACTTCCGCCAGAACTTCTGGGTGGCCGGCAGCGGCACGGTGAGCGAGCGCTACCTGCGGTGGACGGCGGAGGTGGTCGGGACCGGCCGCATGTTGTACTCGACCGACTATCCGTACACCTTCGGGACGCGGCCCGGCGGCTTTCCCTTTCTGGACACCAGTGGCGGGGTCGCCCGGTCTTTCCTGGAGCGCGCGCCGTTCACCGCGGAGGAGAAGGCCGCGATCGGGTCCGGCAACTGGGAGCGGCTGACCGGTCACGTGGCCGGCCGCCGCGGACGACACGACGCCACGCTCGGGTAACCGCCCACAATCGTCAACCTGAGGTTGACGATTCTCTTTCGTCAACCTATGGTTGACGTATGGATCAGACCGTACGCCTCGACGACCTCATCAACGCGATCAAGAGCCGGCACCCCGGCAGCGACCCCCTGGAGCAGCTCTCCGACGCCGTGACGCTGGGTGAGCACCTCGGCGAAGTGGCCGATCACCTCATCGGCCACTTCGTCGACCAGGCCCGCCATTCCGGCGCCTCCTGGACCGAGATCGGCCGCAGCATGGGCGTCACCAAGCAGGCAGCCCAGAAGCGGTTCGTGCTCAAGGAGGGAGGGCTGGCCGCGGAGCTGGCCTCCTACGGCCGCTTCACCTCTCGTGCCCGCAACGCGGTCGTGGCGGCGGAGAAGGAGGCCAGGGAGGCCGGCAGCGAGACCGTCGAGCCGGAGCACCTCGTTCTCGGTCTGTTGCACGAGCCGGAGGCGCTGGCGGCCAAGGCCATGGTGACGCTCGGCGCGCCGCTGGACCAGGTCAAGGACGTCATGAAGGCCATGCTGCGCCCCGGCGGCCAGGCCGCGCCCGACCTGCTGCCGCTCGCCCCGCAGACCAGGAAGGCCCTGGAGCTGACGCTGCGCGAGGCGCTGCGGCTCGGCCACAACTATGTCGGCACCGAGCACATTCTGCTCGGCCTGCTGGCCCTCGGCGATGGGGCGGTCGTGGCCGCGCTCAACGGGCTCGGCCTGACCACGGAGACCGCGGAGAGGGAGATCAAGCGCATGCTCCACACCCTCGCCGGCTAGCCCTACCGGGGAGGTCAGGAGGTGCGTGGGACTACCAGGCCCGATTCGTAGGCGAGGACCACGAGCTGGGCACGGTCACGGGCATGGAGCTTGGCCATGGCCCGGTTGATGTGGGTCTTCGCGGTCAGTGAGCTGATCATCATGCGGTCGGCGATCTGGTCGTTGGACAGGCCCTGCGCGACCAGCGTGACGGCCTCGCGTTCGCGGTTGGTCAGTTCTTTCAGCTCCGTGCCGGCGCCGGTGCGGAGCGGCTGGGTGACGTACCGGTTGATCAGCTTGCGGGTGATCGACGGTGCGAGCAGGGCGTCACCGCGCGCGGCGACGCGTACGGCGTGGAGGAAGTCCTCCGGCACGATGTCTTTGACGAGGAATCCGGCCGCGCCGGCGCGCAGCGCGTTGAAGACGTATTCGTCCAAGCCGTAGTTGGTCAGGATGACGACGTGCACCCCGGCCAGCGCCGGGTCCGCGGCGATGCGCCGGGTCGCCTCGATGCCGTCCACGACCGGCATCTGGATGTCGATGAGCGCGACGTCGGGCAGGTGTTCCTTGACCAGGGCCAGGCCCTCCTTCCCGTCGGCGGCCTCGGCCACCACCTCGATGTCGTCCTCGAGGTCGAGGAGCGCCCGGAATCCACTGCGAAGGAGCGGCTGGTCGTCGACCAGCAGGACGCGGATCACGACGTCCGGTCCACGGGAAGTTCGGCTTGGACGGTGAAGCCGCCCTCGCCGCGCGGTGCCGCCCGCAGGCGACCGCCGAGGGCGGTGACGCGCTCGCGCATCCCGAGCAGCCCCACGCCGGGCACCGGGGCGGCGTCCGGCGTGGCCTTGCCGTCGTCGTCGATGCGGATCGCGAGGGCGTCGGGACGGTAGTCGATCCGGACCGACGCCGTCGCGGCCGCGGCGTGACGGGCGATGTTGGTGAGGGACTCCTGAACGATCCGGTAGACGGTCCGGTCCACCGCGGCCGGCACGTCGTGTCGTTGCCCCCCGATCGTCAGCGTCGCGTCCAGGCCGGTCGACCGAGCCCGTTCCACCAGCTCCGCAACGTGGTCGAGCCCACGCGGCGGATGCGTGTCGTCCTCGCGCAGCGCCTCCAGGGTCGCGCGCAGCTCCCGGGCCGCCTCACGTCCGGCCTCCTGGATCGCCAGCAGGGTCTCCGGCACCTGCTCACCCCGCCTGCGGGCCACGTGGACGGCGACTTCGGCCTGCAGCTTGATGATCGAGATCTGGTGGGTGAGCGAATCATGCAGCTCCCGCGCGATGTGCAGCCGCTCCTCGTCGGCGCGGCGCCGCGCGGTCTCCTCCCGGGTGCGCTCGGCCTCATCCGCCCGCCGCTCGGCCTGCCGCAGCGCTTCGCCCGCGGCGCCGGCCGCGATCAGCCAGGCCAGCTCGAGGGCGCCTCGGGCCTGCGCGAACGCCTCGCCCGTGTCGTGCAGGCCCGAGGCCAGGGCCGCGAGGGGCAGAACGGCCAGCATGATCACGCTTGCCGCCACCGTGATCGTCCGGTGTCCCGCCCGCACGGCTGCGTACACCGCGAACAGGTACGCGACGGCCGGTACGTCGAAACCGGCGGCCTGATAACCCACCGCGCACACCCCGGTGACGGCCAGGACGGGAACCGGAACCCGGCGGCGCGCGGCCAGCACCAGGCCGCCTGCCGTCAGGAGCACGTAGCCGAGCAGGTCGAGGAACGTGGCCGAGTGCTCACCGGACAGCCCGGTGACCAGCAGCGCCGCCGCCACGCCGACGGCGATCGCCCAGTCTGTGACACCTGCCCGGACACCGGACGGTCCTGTGCTCATGCGCGGCACCCTAGCCGGATGTTCGCCCGGGCAACACCTGCGCACGGATGACCGGCCGCCTACCGCGCACGCAGTACCTTCCCCTGCTCCTGCGGCTTCCGCAGCACGCGGGTGAGGCATCGGCGGCAGCGCGAATTGCCTGCCTCCGGGGGACGATCGGCGGTGGGTCCAGCGGACATGCTCAGGCGAGGTTCAGTCGCAGGAGAGAAGGAGCACCTCATGCCCGTCCGCCACCTCGTTGCCGCCGTCGCAGCCGCCCTGCTGGGAGGTCTCGGGTTCGCCACACCGGCGGCCGCGCATGTCATGGCCCCGGCGGCCGATGTCAGTGCCTACACCTTGACCGCCGGGCGTCTCTGGTCCGTGGTGGCCGCGCTGCTGGGACTGGCCGGCGTGGTCATCGGCGGGCTGGCCCTGGCCCGCTCCGCCGGTCGGATCGGCACCGGCAACGGGCGAAGGGGGGCCATCGTGGCGCTCGTGGCGGGGCTGGCCGGCGCGGTCATCGGCGGGCTCGTTGTGGCCGCCGCCGACGGTGGCCCCGGCACCGGCTACGGAATAGTCGGCGGCTTCATGGCGCTGGTGGTCGGGCTGATCGCCATGGTCCTCGGCGGGCTGGCTCTGGCCCGCTCCCGCCGCGGGCCGGGGCCGCGCTCGGCCGGCGTGCGCGCCTCGAGCTCAGCGCGTAGCTGAGGCGTCAGGACGAAGCGCGGGCCGTGCGCTTCGTCCTGACGCCATCACCCATGCATACGGAGGCAATCATGGCGGCCGATCACCGCCGATCAGCACCCGTTACACGTCCCAGGTGACCGGGAGGCTCTTCACCCCGTAGATGTCCGCGGTCTCCGGACGGAGCGCAACCTCGTCGGCCGGTACGGCCAGGCGCAGCGTGGGGAAGCGGTCGATCAGTGCGGGGAGCGCAACGCGCATCTCGACGCGGGCGAGCTGCTGGCCCAGGCACTGGTGGATGCCGTGGCTGAAGGCCAGGTGACCGCCGTCCTGCCTGCGCAGGTCGAGCACGTGGGGGTCGGTGAAGCGTTCGGGGTCGCGGTTGGCGGTGTTGAGGGACAGGATGACCGTCGTACCGGCCGTGATGGTGTGGCCGCCCAGCTCGACGTCCTCCAGCGCGACCCTTTGGAACTGCTTGGCGACGCTCAGATACCGCAGCAGCTCTTCCACGGCCTGGTCGGTGAGCGCAGGCTCGGCGCGCAGACTGGCGAGCTGCTCCGGGTTCTGCAGCAGCGCGAAGGTGCCCAGCGCCAGCATGTTCGCGGTGGTGTCGAACCCGGCCGACAGCAGGATCAGGGCCATCCCCTGCAACTCCTCGTCGGTCAGGTCGCCGTCGAGCAGGTCGCTGAGCACGTCGTCGGTGGGGTTCGCGCGCTTGGCCACCACCAGCTCGGCGAGGTACTGCTGCGTCGCGGTGTAGGCCGCCATCAGCTCCTCGTCGCCGACCTCCCCGCCGAGGAACTTGTCGATGTTCTCCTGGAAGAAGCCCCGGTCTTCATCCGGCACCCCCAGCAGCTCACAGATCACGATGGCGGGGATCGGCTTGGCGAACGCGGTCACCAGGTCCGCCGGCGGCCCGGCCTTCTCCATGGCGTCCAGGTGCTCGGCGGTGATCTGCTCGACCCGCTCGGTGAGCAGCCGCATCCGCCGGACGGTGAACTTGCCCACCAGCGGTTTCCGGTACCGGCCGTGCTGAGGCTCGTCCATGAGCAGGAACTCGCCGGGCGGCGCCGGAGGGACCTCGATGTCGCCGTAGTCGATCAGCGGGTGGTGGCGCATGAGCTCCCTGCGCGAGCTGAACCGCGGATCGGCCAGGACCGACCGGACCAGGTCGTAGCCGGTGACCAGCCAGCCCTGGTGCCCGCTAGGGAAGGGGAATCGGCTGATCGGGCCGTGCTCGCGGGCCTCGATCAGCTCCTTGGGCGGGTCGAAGGGGCAGCCGAGCTGACGCGCCGTCGGCATCGACGTGACGGTGTGGAGGGATTCACCCATGGCTATTCCTCATCTCGCGAAGGATGCGTTGCAATGGCCGTGCGGCGCGAGGACGCAGTCGCTGAGCCGTTCATGGCATCCACGATCGCCGACCGCTCTGATATCGGGCTGTTGCCGTGCTGACACGGCCGCTGACACGACCCCGCCTCAGAAGGCCGTTACTTGATCACTTTGTCGATGAAGGCTGTCAGGTTGACCTGAGTGCGGGCGATCTTCTCCTCCACGGAGAGAGTCTCGTCAAGGTCTCCCCCGGCAGCCGGCTGCTTCTTGCCCCGGGTGTAGAGGGAACAGGCCAGATCGCTGCATACGTACTGCCCGACCGTGTTGCCGTGGCGTCCGGCCTCGCCGGTGCGGCGTGCGGTCATCAGCGCCACGCCGCCGCTGGTGTGGGTGGTCAGGCACAGCGAGCACATGCTGCGCGAGGTGAAGCCGCGAGAGGTCCCCGGGGCCGCCCGGAGCGCGATCCCGACCAGACCGCCGTCGCGTTCGGCGACCAGGTAGCCGCGTTCCGGTGCGCCAGGATCTCGCCATCCGAGGAAGTCGAGGTGGTCCCAGGGCTGCTCATCGAGGTCGCGGGGGACGCCCAGGCGCTTGGCCTCGCCCTTGGAGCAGTTGACGAAGGACCTGCGGACATCGCTCTCTGTGAGGGGTTCCATGTTCCGCGAGGCTAGCTTCCCTAATATAATTAGGCAAATCCCTTATTTGATTAGAAAATCGATCGGAGGTCCCGTGGCACGCGAGGGCATCACCGGCGAACGGCTCACCCGGACAGCGGCGGAGCTGGCCGACGAGATTGGCTTCGACAAGCTGACCGGCTCGGCGGTCGCCCGCAGGCTGGGTGTCAAGGACCCGAGCCTGTACGCCCACATCCGGAATGCGCGAGAGCTGAAGGTGCGGGTGGCGCTGCTGGCCCTGGAGGAGCTGGCCGATGTGGCCGCCGCCGCGCTGGCCGGGCGTGCGGGCAAGGATGCGCTGGTGGCCTTCGCCAACGCCTACCGCGACTACGCCAAGCAGCACCCGGGCCGGTACGCCGCCGCCCGGTTCGAGCTCGACCCGGAGACCGCGGCCACCAGTGCGGGGCGCCGGCACACGGAGATGATGCGGGCGATCCTGCGCGGCTACGACCTGCCGGAGCCGGACCAGACCGACGCGGTGCGTTTCCTGGGCAGCACCTTCCACGGTTATGTGAGCCTGGAAATGGCGGGCGGCTTCCGCCACACCCCGCGCGACGCCGACGCCTCCTGGGCGTGGGCTCTGGACACTCTCGATTTCGCCCTCAGAAACCCTTCACGGAAACCGGGCCGGTAGCGCGCGCAGGACAGCCGCCGACTCGGCCGGCGCGCGGATCGCCGTCAGCTCGACAGCGCCCGGCCCAGGTCGGCGGCCGAGCCAGGAGGCAGCGCGCCATGCAGCAGCTCGACCCGGTGCACCAGACGCGGCCAGGCCAACGGCACGCCGCACGCCGTCGGCGCCACCACGGAGCCCGATGGCTCGGGCGCCCGTCCGGGCAATGCGGAGGCAGGCAGGAGGGTCAGGCCGTGGCCGGCGGCCACGAGGTTGACCACCGTGTGCACGTCGTCGCCCCGGTACTCCAGCGCGACCGGGAACCCCTCCCCCACCAGATCCCGCAGCCGCGCCAGCGGGCACAGGTCCGTCTGCAGCCAGCGCGCGTCCACCAGGTCGCCCAGCCGCAGGGCCGCCCGCCCCGCCAGGGGGTGATCGGCGGGCAACGCCACCACCAGCTCCTCCTCGCTCACCCCCACGGTCGTCATCGGACCGGTGTCGGGCAGCCGCAGCGGATCGCTGGGCGCGGCGATGCCGTCGGCCAGCCCCAGATCCGCCTCCCCTTCGGCCACCAGGGCGCCGACGTGCTCGCGCCCGCACGTCACCAGCGTCACCTCCAGCCGCGGCTGAGCGGCGCGCGCCCGGGCCAGGCGGCCGGCCAGGACCGCGTTGACGGCCAGCGGTGTGGCGGCCAGGCGCAGCCGGTGCCTGGGTGCGGCCGCGGCGCGCAGCACATCGGCGCGGGCCGCACGCAGCCGCAGCAGCAGCGGCCCGGCGTGCTCCAGCAGCCGCCGGCCCGCAGGGGTCGGCTCCACCGGGCGGCGGCTCAGCAATGCCAGCCCCAGGTCCGCCTCGAGCGCGGCGACCTGCTGGGAGATCGCCGACTGCGTGTAGCCGAGCTCGGCGGCGGCCGCGGAGAACGAGCCGTGCCGGGCGACGGTGACGAACGTCGTCAGCAAATGAGGATCCATCAGCGTTGCTTATAGCAGATGCAGATTTCATCGTTGGCGCTTAACTGAAGCGGGCGGCCACCATAGGGGCATGAGAATCGCCCTCGTCGGGGACCGCTCCCCCAGCGTCCGCTCGCACACCCGCATCCCGCTGCTGATGGAGGCGCTGCGTGAGCGCGACGGCATCGCGCTCGACCCGTACTGGATCCCCACCACCGACGTGGCCGGGCTGGACGCCTTCGACGGCATCTGGATCCTGCCCGGCAGCCCGTACCGCGACGAGGCGGGCGCGGTGGAGGCCGCGCGCGTCGCCCGCGAGGAGCAGATCCCGCTCTTGGGCACGTGCGCCGGGTTCCAGCACATGCTGCTGGAGTTCGCGCGGCACGTGTGCGGGCTGGACGTGGCGCACGCCGAGAACGAGCCGGGCGCCCGCGACTTCCTGCTCACGCCGCTGGCGTGCTCGCTGGCCGGCCACGAGAACCTGGTACGGCTGACGCCCGGCACGCTCATCGAGCAGATCATGGGCACGCCTGCCACCATGGAGGCCTACGTGTGCTCCTACGGGCTCAACGAGTCTTACACGCAGACGCTGGCGGCGGGCGGGCTGGTGTTCTCCGGTCACGCCGCCGACGACGGCGCGGTGCGGGCGGCCGAACTGCCCGGCCACCCGTTCTTCCTCGGCACGCTGTTCCAGCCGGAGCTGGCCGGCGACGGGCGGCGGCCGCACCCGGTGATCTCGGCGTTCGCGGCCGCGGTCGCCCGCCACGCCGGCCACGGCCAGACGACGTACGCCGGCACGCCCTGACGGCCTGCCGGCGTACGAGGGTCGGACCGCAGCCCGGGCTCGGTCCCCGACGAGCGCCAAGAGCGGCGCCCGCAGCCGAACGGCCCGCCCGACGGCAGGCCCGAGAAGGGCCGGAAAGAAAAGAGCAGGGCCGCACGTAGACCCGCGAGCTGGGCCATCAGGTCGAGCTCGGCCGGCCACCGCCGCGCTCGGCCAGTACGGCGAGTCTGCGCAGGGAACGGCAGGCGAACGCGGCGCCGACCAGGCGGACGATCGGCCACACGGCGCGGCCCAGCGGCCCGAACGGCAGCCACAGCTCCTCGGCCCAGATGACCCGGCTGCCGCCCGCACGCGGACGGACCCGGATGGCGCCCCGGCCGCGCACGACCCGGCCGGTGTGCTCCACCCGCACCAGCGCGGGCGGCTGCCAATGGGTGATCGTCATCGTGTCGAGGAAGCCGAACGGCCGCACCCCGGTGTAGGCCTCGATCGCGCCGGGGCCGGCCTGGCGGGCGGTGGTCAGGGTCATCCACTCCCGGTGCCGCGGCCAGTCGGTGATCAACGCGAACACTCGCTCCGGCGGCGCCGCCACTTGGACGGCGGCGGCCAGGTACACGGGCCTGCCCATGATCCGATGCTAGCCCAGAACACACCCCTTGACATACCGGCTGGTTATATTAACCATTGGCTATGGACGTGGTGGAGACAACCCTGGACGCCACCTTCGCGGCGCTCGCCGATCCGACGCGCCGGGCGATCCTGGCCCGGCTCAAGGAGGGGGAGGCCACGGTGACGGAGCTGGCGGCGCCGTTCGCCATGACCCAGCCGGCGATCTCCAAGCATCTCAAGGTCCTGGAGCGCGCGGGCCTGATCTCGCGCGGCCGGGACCGGCAACGACGGCCCTGCCGGCTGCGCGCCGACGCCCTCAAACAGGCCACCGACTGGCTGGAGGGCTACCGGAGCTTCTGGCAGGACCGCTACCAGAGCCTCGACACCCTGCTGGACGAGCTGAAGGAAAGAGATGTCCGTGAGCAGTGAGATCGCTGACCGCTACCGGCGCCGGGCCGACGCCTTCGAACGCAAGGTCGTGTCCGTCCGCCCCGACCAGTGGTCGAACCCGTCCCCGTGCGCGAAGTGGACCGCCAGGGACGTGGTCCGGCACATCGTCGACATGCATGCCGCGATGCTGCGCCCCTTGGGCCGTTCGCTCAGCCCGGCGCCCACGGTCGACGACGACCCGGTGGCGGCGTTCCGCGCCGCCCGCGCCGACGTCGAGGCGATCTTGACCGATCCCTCGCTCGCCACCCTGCCCTGCGACACGCCCACCGGCCCGATGCCCGCGCAGCAGCACATCGACCAGGTCGTCAGCGACGACTTCCCGCTGCACGGCTGGGATCTGGCCCGCGCCACGTCGCAGGACGACACGATCGATCCCGGCGACGTGGAGCGGGCCTGGTCGGCCATGACGGCGCTGCCCGCCGAGCTCATCGAGAAGTTCCGCACGCCGGGCGCGTTCGGGCCGGGCATCGAGGTGTTCGGCCCGCAGGTGACGGTCGGACAGGACGCCTCCCCGCAGGACAAGCTGCTCGCCTTCATCGGACGCGATCCGCGGTGGCGGCCGTGAGCGCGGCCGTGACGGTCGCGACGCCGTCGGACCGCGCGATCGTCATGACACGCACGTTCGGCGCCCCCGCCCACCTGGTGTTCGCCGCCTGGACCCGGCCGGAGCTGGTCTCCCGCTGGTACGGCGCCCACGGCTGGACCATCGTGGAGGCCCGGATCGACCTGCGCGTGGGCGGCGCCTGGCGGTTCGCCTGGCAGGGGCCCGGCGGCGCGACCATGGCCGCAGGCGGCCTCTACCGCGAGATCGTCACACCCTCCCGGTTGTCCTACACCGAGTCGTTCGACGACCACTGGTACCCCGGCCAAGCGCTGGTCGGCCACGACTTCACCGAGCAGGACGGCACGACCACGCTCACCACGACCCACCTGTTCGACTCCCGGCAGGCGCGCGACCTGGTGATCGCCTCCCCGATGGCACGTGGGGTGTCGGAAGGCTACGAACGGCTCGACGAAGCCCTCCACGCGACCATCGGCGGCTGACGGCGGCAGTCTGCACGCACTTCCCGCTCGAGGAGTGCCGATGAAGCACCCGCTCATGATCGGGCTCGACGAGTCCGACGTGCCCGAGGAGATCGCCGACCGACGGCCCGTTCGCCGAGACCAAGGACCAGATCGGCGGATTCAGCCTCATCGAGTGCGGCAGCGTGGAACCGGACCGCGCCGCCGCAGGACTGGCGGCCGTGAGCCTCACGGGCGGGCGCCGCGAGCGGAGGCGTCACAATCCTTAGGTGCAGGGGGTCAGGCCGGCGGCGGTCAGAGTCAGGTGCTGGGCCAGCACGTCGGCGGCGGTGTCGGCGTCGCGGGCCAGGGCCGCCTCCTCCAGCCGGCGGTGTTCGGCGGCGCCGTCGCGGTCGGGTCTGCGGCGGGCCGACCAGCGGCGGGCCAGTTCGCTGGCCGTCCACAGCCTGTCGGAGGTGTCCAGCAGCACCGGGTTGCCGCATCCCTCCAGCAGCGTCCGGTGGAAGACGCGGTGGGCTTCGGACCACGCGCTGCTGTAGTACTCGCCCTCGTCCGGCACGTACGCCGGGGTGCGGGCCAGCCGGTGGTGGGCCGCGCGCACCCGTGCTTCCCAGTCGAGGTCACCGCGCTCGATCGCCATGCGCAGCATGACCGGTTCGATGGTGCGGCGTGCCTCGGCGATCTCCTGCCAGCGTCGATCGGAGAAGTCGGGGACCGCGAAGCCGCGGTTGGGCAGCCGCACCGCGATGCCCTCGCCGACCAGCCGCACCAGAGCCTCGCGGACGACCGCCAGGCTGACCTGGTGTTGCTGGGCGAGCTCCTGCGGCTTGAGTGCTTCGCTCGGGGCGTACTCGCCCCTCATGATCGCTTCCCGGAGCCGGGCGTGGACACGTTCGGAGAGCATCTGCTTCGTCGATGTGCCGGCCATCTGCGTCATGCCCACAGCATAGACGATTCCAAAGATAATCGATTATCTGTGTTATGGTCGATTGTGTCCCGCCATCTCCGTGAAGGAACAATGCGATGAGCGCCAACGACCCCTTTGCCCGTCTTCCCGACGTCCCCTCCTTCATCGTCACCAGCACCACGCTGACCGACGGCGCCCCCTGGCCCGCTGAGCAGATGTCCGGTGCCTTCGGCATCCCGGGCGGCAAGGACGTCTCCCCGCACCTGTCGTGGAGCGGCGCCCCAGAAGAGACGAAGAGCTATGCCGTGACCGTGTACGACCCGGACGCGCCGACTGGCTCCGGGTTCTGGCACTGGGCCGTGGCCGACATCCCCGCCACTGTCACCGAGCTGCCTGAGGGCGCTGGCGACGAGACTGGCTCGGGCCTTCCCGAGGGCGCCTATCAGCTGCCCAACGACGCCCGCATGGCACGCTTCATCGGCGCGGCCCCGCCGGCAGGGCACGGCCCGCACCGCTACTTCATCGTGGTGCACGCCCTCGACGTCGAGACCATCGGCGTCCCGGCCGAGGCCACCCCTGCCTACCTCGGCTTCACCATCGCCGGCCACATCCTCGGCCGCGCGGTCCTGACCGCCACCGCCGAGATCCCCGCCTGACCACCGAAACCGGCCACCCTGGGAAAGCCCTGAGTGAGCGCTTCAGCCCTGGCCCGTGCTGCGTGAACAGCTCGGCAAACCGTTCGGCCGTTGGCATGAGCCGGGGCTGCCGTTCCATCTGTCGCTCTGTGTGACTGCAGCGCGCGTCATCCACCGTCCCATCACCCGCCACCCCCGGGGTCGACCAGGATGGCGAGCCGATCACGCTCGCTACTGAGAGTAGCGAACGGATTTTGCTACAAGTTCCGAAATTGTTCCGTGACGAGTCCGCCGTGCAGCCGAAACACGCCGTACATACCGTCCGTAACAGCTGCATAGGCGCCATCGGATCCGTCTGATCAAAAACGCTACTTTCGCCGAAAATCGCCTCACCATGGTCAGCGCCTTCATGTGACAGGAGCCCCCAGTGTCCAACCTCCCCCGACGCGGTGCCCTACGGCTGACCGCCGGCATAGCTCTCACCTGCACCCTTGCCCTGGCGGGCTGCGGACGCAGCAATGACACCGCCGCGTCCACAGGCACTGCCAAGCCCATCGACGCGTCCGCTGCCACCGGCACCGTCAATGTCTGGGCCGCCCAGGGCGATGCCGACGTGCTCGAGAAGGTCATCGAGCCCTTCAAGGCCGCCAACCGCGACCTCACCGTGAAGCTCACGCTGATCCCGAACGCCGAGTACTACACCAAGCTCCAGTCGGCGATCGCGGCGGGAAATGGACCCGATGTCGCCCAGTTCTTCCCCGAGTCGCAGGCGCAGTTCCTCAGTCCGTCGATCCTCCAGCCTGTTCCGGACGACCTCATCGACCCCGGCGCCTTCTTCAAGAGCCTCTGGGACGCGGGCGTGGTGAAGGGCGTCGCCTACACGGTGCCCTGGTACGCCTACACCTATGCGCTCGTCTACCGCTCCGACCTGGCGAAGAAGGCGGGCGTCAAGGCGCCGGCCACGTGGGAGGAACTGGTGCCGTTCCTCAAGGCGCTCCAGGGCGCCGGTGCCGGGCACGGCCTCGGGGCCGACATCGGCTGGGACATCTTCAACGGCCAGGACGTCGCGATGTACGCCTGGCAGGCGGGCGGCTCACTGCTCTCCTCCGACGGCAAATGGACGCTCGACACACCGGCGATGGTCGAAGCGCTGAAGTTCAACGCGTCGTTCTTCACCTCGGGCGTCGCCGACACCAGCGGGCCCGGGTTCCTCGACTCGCAGCCGTACTTCGTCGCCGGCAAGACCGCCTCCATGATCACAGGCCCGTGGGTGATCGGTCAGCTCGACACCGCCGCGAAGAAGACCGGCTGGACGGCGTCACATGTCGCGACCGCACCGCTGCCGGCCGGGCCGTCGGGCAGCGTCTCCTTCTCCGCGGGCGGCAGCTGGGGCGTGCTCGCCACCAGCGGCAACGCGGCCGCGTCGTGGAAGCTCATCCGGCACATCTCGCAGCCGAGCACCCAGGTCGCGCAGTACAAGGCGTACAGCTCGCTGCCGGCCGTCGTGTCCGCCTGGGACGACCCGGCCATCAAGGACCAGCCGCTCCTTGACGCCTTCTTGACCCAGCTGAAGAACACCCGGTCGTTCCCGCGGGCGAGCACCTGGCAGCAGGTCGCGACCCGGCTGGGCAAGGAGATGGAAACGGTGGCCAAGGGCAAGCAGAGCGCCGAGAAGGCCGCCGCCAGCATCCAGGCGTACGCCGAGAGCCTCGGCACAGGCACGAGGTGATCACCGGATGACCCCCACCGCCGTCCCGGGGGCGGCGCGCACGGCGCGTCGATCCCGGGGCTCCCGCCGAACGGCCGTCGCCTGGCTGTTCCTCGCACCGTTCACTGTCGTGTTCCTGCTCTACACGGCGATCCCCACCGTCGCGGCGCTCGGGTTCAGCCTCACCGACCTGCGGGGCACGGATCTGCGCAATCCGTTCGCCGTCGACTTCACCGGGCTGGAGAACTATTTCCGCCTGTTCCAGGACGAAAGCTTCCTGCGGGACATCCTCACCACCGCCCTTTTCGTCGGGGTCGGTGTGCCGCTGACCATGGGGATCGGGTTCGCGCTGGCCTTCGCGCTCAACATGGGCATCCGGCGCCTGCGCCGCACCTTCCGCATCGTCTTCTTCGCCCCGGTCGTCACGAACATCGTGGCGGTCGCCCTGATCTGGCAGTACGCCTTCAACGCCAACGGCACCGTCAACAAGGTGCTCGGCGCCGTCGGCTTCGCCGGACCGAACTGGCTGGACGACCCGAATCTGGCCATGCCCGTGGTCATCCTGCTCGGCGTCTGGCGCAACTTCGGCACCGCGATGGTGCTGTTCCTCGCCGGTCTGCAAGCGGTTCCTCAGGACGTGTACGAGGCCGCCTCCATCGACGGGGCCGGCCGGTGGCGGCAGCTGAGGCACATCACCCTGCCGCTGCTGCTGCCCACCACGCTCATGGTGTCGGTGCTGCTGACCGTCTTCTACCTCCAGGTGTTCGACGAGCCGTACCTGCTGACGAACGGCGGCCCGCTGGGTTCCACGGAATCGGTTGCGCTGTACACCTACCACCAGTTCGGCTCCGGCGAGTTCGGGATGTCCTCGGCCGCGTCCTTCGTGATGCTCGTGCTCGTGCTGCTGGTCAGCATCGTCCAGTTCCGGCTGCTGAGGCCCCGCGCATGAGCACCGTCGCCACGGTGCGGGACACCGAAATGATCAGCGACCGGGTCGCCGTGCGCCGCCGGTCCGTCACCTCGCCCCTGCTGTACGGCGCGCTGGCGCTGTGCGCGTTGCTCACCATGCTTCCCTTCGTCTGGGTGATCAGCGGCTCGCTCCGCAGCCTCGACGAGATCCGCTCCGATCCCGGCGCCTGGCTTCCGCACGACGTCACCCTCGACAACTTCACCCGGCTGTTCGCCACCGAGGGCTTCGGCGGGTTCATGGCCAACAGCATCATGGTCGCGATCATGGTGGTGGCCGGCAACATCGTGGCCGCGTCAGCCGCCGGCTACGCGCTCGCCAAGCTCGACTTCGCGGGCAAGCGGCTCGCGTTCGGCGCCGTCATGGCGGCGCTGATGGTGCCGTTCACCGCGGTGTTCGTCACGCAGTTCGTGATCACGGTCGACCTGGGTCTGGCGGACACCCTCGCCGGCATCGCCCTGCCGAGCGTGGCGATGCCCCTGTCGGTCTTCATCATGCGGCAGTACGCGATGTCGATCCCCAGCGACCTGCTCGAAGCGGCCCGCATCGACGGTGCCGGCGAGTTCCGGATCTTCTTCCGGATCTTCCTGCCGTTGGCCGGCCCCGCTGTGGCGACGATCACGATCATGTCGTTTCTCACCTCGTGGAACAACTTCATCTGGCCGCTCATCGTCGCTCAGAGCATGTCCAGTTACACGCTGCCGGTGGGTCTGGCCGCCACCAGCCAGGCCGCGTCGCACGTCACCGACTACGGGCTGCAGCTCGCGGGTGCGATCGTCGTGATGCTGCCCGTGCTGGTGCTCTTCCTGTTCCTGCAGCGTTACTTCGTTCAGGGCATCGCCGGAACGGGAATGCGGTGACCGGTGTTGGATGATCGGATGGACTCCCTCGACGCGCCCGGCGAGCCGGTCACCGTACATGCTCCCGCAGGCACGATCATCGGCCGTCGCAGCGGCCGGGTGCGGCGCTTCCTCGGCATCCCCTACGCCGAAGCCCCCGTCGGTGCCCGGCGGTTCGCCCCGCCGGTCCCCCGTGGCCGGTTCCCGGAGCCGTTCGACGCGTCCCGGCACGGTGCCACCGCGCAGCGGGTGCCGCTGTACGCCACGACGACCATCCCGGAGCCGTCGATACCAGGCGACGACGTGCTCAACGTCGGCGTCGTCGCCCCGGCCCCAGATGACGACAGCGACGACGACCGCAGGCCCTTCCCCGTCCTGGTGTGGATCCACGGCGGCGCTTTCCTGGCCGGGAGCCCGGCCAGCCCGTGGTACGACGGCCGCGCCTTCACCCGTGACGGCGTCGTCTGCGTCACCGTCGGCTACCGGCTGGGTGTCGACGGATTCGCCCCGCTGGACGACGTCCTCCCCAACCTCGGGCTACGCGACCTGCTGCTCGCCCTGGACTGGGTACAGGAGAACATCGCCGCTTTCGGTGGCGACCCTGACCGGGTCACCATCGCCGGCCAGTCGGCCGGTGGCGCGGCGGTGCTCGCGCTGCTCTCCTCACCCGCGGGCAGCGGCCGCTTCCACCGCGCGGTCAGCCTGTCCGGCGCCCTCTTCAACGTAGGCACGGGCGCCGCACGCGAGCTCCTCGAACGGCTCGGGCACAGGCTCGGCGTGCCGCCGACGCGCACCGGATTCGGCAGCCGCACCGTGGAGCAGATCCAGCAGGCCGTCCTTGACCTGCGGAGCGAGCGGGGCGACGACGCGCCGGTGCTCGTACCGTGCGCCGGCGACGACATCCTGCCGGTGCCCATAGCCGACGGACTCACCGTCCATGGGCACGATGTCCCTGTGCTGCTCGGCGCGACGGGGGACGAGTTCGACAGCGGGGCCGGGCCGGAGGCCACAGCCGCCGCCCGCGCGGCGGGCACCCGCGTGACGGACACCCTGTTCCGCTCCGCCTGCGCGCGCACGGCGGCCGCCCGCCGCCAAGCCCTCGCCGGCACCTGGCTGTACTCCTTCGAATGGCCCTCCCCCGTGCTCGGCGGCGCCGCGCACTGCGTCGACCTCCCGTTCTTCTTCGACGTGCTCGACGCACCCGGCGTCGCCCAGGCGCTCGGACCGAACCCGCCCGCCGAACTGGCCACGCTGATGCATGCCGATCTGACCGGGTTCGTACGCGGCCAGGAGCCGACCTGGGCACGGGCGACCGGCGCGCTCGCCGACCCGGCGCGCGAATACGGCCGGCCCGGCGCAGCGCTCGCGTCCGACACCACGGGCGTGTTCGACCCCGTGGCACGGGCGAAGTTCCCGGCGGCGGAGACGTGCTGATGCCCGGGATGAACCAGAGCGCCGTCCGGCGCGTCAACACCTCGGTCACCCTCCGGGCACTCGCCGTGTCGGCCGGGCCGATGACACTGGCCGCGCTCGCCGAGCAGACCGGCCTGTCCCGCCGCACCCTCGAGCTCATCATGGACTCGCTCGTGGAGGCGGGCTGGGTGACCGAGCTGGACCGCGTGCCGACCAGCGGCAACGCCGGGCGTCCCGCCCGCCGCTACGAACTACGGGCCGAACACGCGCTGCTCGCAGCCGTGTGCATCACCACCTCGGACGTGTCCGCGGTCATCGCCGACGTGCGCGGCCGCATCGTCGGCCGGGCGCACCGGCTGCTGCGCGCCTACCAGGATCCGCACGTCACGCTCGACGACGCCGCGGCGCTGGTGCTGGAGGCGCTCGACGACGCCGGCGGGTCGACGGACCGGCTGCGCGCCGGCGCGGTCGCCAGCGGTGGCGCGATCGACGACCACGGGATCGTACGGCGCCTGGTGCACACGACGCGTTGGGAAGGCGTGCACCTGCCTGGAGAACTCAAGCGAAGGATCCAGGTGCCCTGGTTCGCGGACAACGACACCAACCTCGGTGCGCTCGCGGAGCGCTGGCGGGGCGTGGCCGGAGACCACGACAACGTCGTATGGGCGATCCTCGGGAACCGCACGGGCCTCGGCATCCTCATCCGCGGAGCCGTGCACCGCGGTCTGGACGGCGCCGCGGGTGAGATCATCGAAGCACGGTCGATACCGACAGCCTCGGTTGAGCACCGTCCGGTGGCCATGCTGACCTCACCGGAACCGGCCGAACGCAGGGTCGCGCTCGACCGCTTCGCCGCCGCTCGGGCCGGCGATACGACCGCGCTCGCGGAGGTCGACGAACTCGTGGAGAACATCGCCTCGATCCTCACCACCTTGTCGTGGACCATCGCACCGTCCCTCATCGTGCTCGGCGGCGGCCTGGAAGACGCGGCCGACGTGCTGCTGCCCCGGGTGCGCGCGGCGCTGCGCGAGGCTCGCACCCCCGCGGTCGAGTTGCGCGCCACCGTCCTGGGCCGCGACGCCCCGCTCATCGGCGCCGTCAAGCTGGCCCTCGACCGCATGGACACCGAACTGTTCGGCCCACTCACCCCGCGCGCGTGAACGGGCACGGAGCACCCGCGCCTCACCATCACTCGTGGCACAAGACAGGGAGTCTCACCGTGACCGACACCTCCCGCACCGATGTCCTCATCGTGGGCAGCGGCATCATGGGATCTGTCGTGGCCCGACTACTACGAGAGGCCGATCCGGCGTTGAAGATCACCATGGTCGACGGCGGCACCGCGATCGGCGAGGCCCCCGGCCTGCACCTGCACGACCTCGACGACCCGGTCCTCTGGTCGCGCTACAACGAACAAGTCGCCACCGGCATCCAGGGCATGTACACAGGCGCCGACGTGGTGCGCGAGGTCGCCGGCAGCCTCACCGACCTGACGCCCGGCATGTTCCACGCGCTCGCTTTCGGCCAGGACGCCGAGGCGATGCCGGCGACCGCGCTCGCGTGGAACGCGGGCGGCATGGGCGTGCACTGGACCGCCGCGACGCCGTGGCCCGCCGGAGAGGAGGCGTTCGACTTCGGCGACCCGGATCGCTGGGCGGCGGACCTGGACACCGCCCGCCGGTTGCTCGCGGTCACGCCGTCCGCGATCGGCCCGACCGAGGTCGGCCGGATCGTGCTCGACGTCCTGCGCCGGCGCTTCGACGGCGTCGGGCCGGGCGACCGGCGACCGCAGCCGATGCCCATGGCCGTCACCGCGACGGCATCGGGTCCCATGCCGCGCACCGCGCCGGGGACGATCTTCCCCGCGATCGCGACAGGCGGGGACCCCGGGTTCACCTTGACGACCGGCATGCTCGCTACGACGCTCCTCCTCTCCGACGGCCGGGTCGCCGGGGCCCGGCTGCGCCGCATCGCCGACGGAACCGAGGGGAAGCTCCTGGCGGACGCCGTCGTGGTGTGCGCCGACGCGCTGCGCACCCCGCAACTGCTGTTCGCCTCGGGCATCCGGCCCGCGGCACTGGGCCGCTATCTCAACGAGCACGCGTTCGTCACCGCCCGGGTGCTCCTCGACCTCGACCGGTTCGGCATCGGCCTCGACGCCCTGCCCCTGCCGCGCCCCGGCGAGTTCAGCACGGACTCGCTCTGGCTGCCCCAGAACGGAGCGGCACAGCCGTTCCACGGGCAGATCATGGACCGCACGTACGTGGACGAGAACGGCCACCCCCTCGCCCACTCCGTGGGCTTGTCGCTGTACGTCCCCGTCGAGTCACGCCCCGACAACCGGCTCCTGTTCTCGGAAACGCAGACCGACCTCGCCGGAATGCCGCGGATCACCGTCGAGTTCGGCTACTCCGACGCCGACCGCACGCTGATCGGCCGCGCGCTCGACGACGTCCGGTCGATCGCCGAGGAGTTCGGCTCCTTCGACCCGGCGACCGAGCGTGCGCTGCTGCCGCCCGGCTCGTCGCTGCACCAGACCGGCACCGTCCGGGCCGGCCTGGCCGACGACGGCACCAGCGTGTGCGGCCCGGACGGCCGGGTGTGGGGCTTCGACAACCTCTACCTCGCCGGCAACGGCGTGATCCCCACCGCGATGGCCGCCAATGTCACCTTGACCGGCGCGGTGACCGCCGTACGGGCCGCCCGCGCCGTCGCCGAACGACACGCGGCACCCGCCGCACACCGAGAGGAAGCACGACTGTGATCGACATCCCCACGGAATACCGCGTGGCGCTGCCCGCGTGGATCGGCGACGAACTGGCTGCCGTGCCGGCCTTCATCCCTGACCGCACCGACCGGATGCGCCTCGTACACCGCCTCGCCGACCGCAACTGGCGCGAGGGCAACGGCGGACCGTTCGCCGCACTCGTCGCCGAGCAGGACTCCGGCCGGATCGTCTCGGTCGGCGTGAACGTCGTGCTCGCCTCCGGAGTCTCCAGCGCACACGCCGAGGTGGTCGCGCTCGGACTCGCCCAGACGGCGGTCGGCGGCTGGGACCTCGGCGGCGACGGGTTGCCCGCGCACGAGCTGGTCGTGAACTGGCGTCCGTGCATTCAGTGTTACGGCGCGGCCATGTGGTCCGGCATACGCGCACTCGTGGTCGCCGGCGAGGGCCCGGAACTGGAGGAGATCACCACGTTCGACGAGGGCCCGCTCGGCGCGGACTGGGCCGAGCAGTTCGAAGCGCGCGGCATCAAGGTCACCCGGGACGTCCTGCGAGAGGAGGCGCTCGCCGTGTTCCGCGACTACCGCCAGGCCGTCGACGCCGGCGGCGTCACCGTCTACAACGCCCGCGGAGGTGCCGAATGACGCCGCACGACACCACCGAACCGTGCTTCGCCACCGACATCATCACCTTCTATCACCCGAAATTCTGGGGGCTCGACTCCGCCGACGCCTTCCGCGACTGGGCCGTCAAGAACCCTGACCGTTTCTGGGAGCGGGTGCTGGACGCGCTGGCCGAGGCCGGTGTCAGCGGCATCGAGCTGACCTTCGCGCCCGGCGACATCGACTCGGCCCTGCGGGCCTTCGGCGACGCGCCGTCGTTCCGCCGCGAACTCCAGGCCCGGGGCCTGTCCGTCGTGAGCGCCTTCATGGCCGCGAGCGCATCACCCGACTGGCGGCGCGGCGAGAACCTGCCCGCGATCGTCGCCGAGGCCGAGCGACACGCCGCCTTCCTCGCCGACGTGGGCGCGGACCTCCTCGTCGCCGGACTGCCCATGCGGACGACGTTCGGGACCCGCCCGCCCTTCTTCGTCGACGCCGCGTACATGACCCGGATGGCCGACATCGCCCACGTGGTCGGCGAGGCCGTCGCTCAGCAGGGTGTGAAGCTCGCCTTCCACACGGAGTCCAACAGCACCCTCTGGTACGAGAGGGACATCGACCTGTTCATGATGATGACCGATCCCCGCTACGTGTGGCTGTGCCCCGATTCCTGCCACATCGCGCTCGGGGGAGGTGACCCCGTCGCCGTCGCGCGCCGCCACACCCAGCGCATCGCACTGGCGCACTGGAAGGACGCGGTCAAGCCCATCGACGTCGAACTCACCATCGACGAAACGGTCTTCGCTCAGCAGCAGCCCTACATGACCGAACTGGGCACGGGCATCGTCGACTGGCGGGCGTGGGCCCAGGCGATGTCCCGCACGCCCGGCGCCGGCATCGTACTCATCGAGCTGGACGAGGCGGCCGATCCCGTCGCCGCGCTCCGGGCGGGGACGGCCGTCGTACGGGAGGCCCGGGCATGAAACGAGCGCTTGAGCATTTCACCGTTCCGGCCGTCGACATATCCCCCTACATGCAGGCAGGGCCCGAAGCGGAGCGCCGCAGGATCGCACAGGAGATCGACGATGCCTGCTCCCGCGTGGGCTTCATCCAGATCCTGGGCCACGCGATCCCGGACTCGGCGATCGCCGGCCTGGCCTCGGCGATGGACGCCTTCTTCGGCCTGCCCCTCGAGACGAAGAAGACCTACCGTGTCACGGGCGCCAACCGCGGCTACAGCCCGCCCAAGAGCGAATCCCTGAGCCTGAGCCTCGGCGTCGAGTCGGCCGCCCGCATGAACGACTTCTTCGAGGCCTTCAACGTCGGCGTTGAGGCACGCTCCTTCGCCTCGCTGGAGCTGTCCGAGGAGGACTACGGGATCAACGTGTGGCCCGAGATCGGCGGTTTCACCGACGCCGTCCAGGCCTACTTCGACCACGCCGGCCGGGTCGCACGCACGCTCACCCGGATCTTCGCCGACGCCCTCCACCTGGATCCCGAGTTCTTCGACCGGCTCACCGACCACTCCATCGACGTGCTGCGCATGAACAACTACGCCCTGCCGCAAGGAACGATCACCCTTGACGGCGACCTCGTCGGTATGGGGGAGCACACCGACTTCGGGATCGTCACCGTCCTGTGGGCCGACCAGGTCGCCGGCCTCCAGGTCCTCGGCCAGGACGAACGCTGGCACGATGTCGCGCCGGCCGACGGCGCCCTGCTGGTCAACCTCGGCGACCTCACGGCCCGCCTCACCAACGACCGATGGATGTCGACCCTGCACCGCGTCAAGCCCCCCATCGTGGACGGCACGATCAAACGCCGCCGCTCAGCCGCCTTCTTCCACGACGGCAACCCGGAAGCCGTCATCGAGACGCTGGCCAGTCACCAGGACGCCTCCGGGCTGGCCTACGAACCGATCACGGTCCGGGACCACATCAAGGCCAAGCTGGCCGGGTCACGGCAGGGCAAGAAGAACCTCGCCGCCGTACGCGAAGCCGCACGCGTCCTGTCCGCCGCCGAGACCGACCTATGAATCGTTGTTGCCGCCGCGTCGTTCGCGACGCTGGAGCAGGTCGCCGAGGAGCACTTCGACGAGACCTTCGGCGTCAACGTCCGGGGCACGTTGTTCCCGGTGCAGAAGGCGCTGCCGCTGCTCAACGACGGCGCATCGGTGATCCTCAACTCCTCGGTGCGCGCCGGTGACGGTGGCGAAGTGCACATCTGAGCCGGCCTGCCCGCCCTCGGACGCCCTCATGGAGGTCAGCGGGTCAGACACCGTCCACGGCGGCACCGCCCCGAGCGGTCGCAGGCCCCGCTCCGGCGCCGGGGAGGCGATCGCGTCGGGCAGCACCAGGCCGCCGGACGGAACGGATGACGAGAAAGGCCGCAGGGGGACCGCCTGACCCGCGAGGGATCGGGGGTTGACCAGCATGCGAACGAAAAGTCTCGTTTAGCCGCCCCCAGAGCCCCGCTTGCCGTGGATGGCTGTTCCGATGCGGCTGACCTGCAGAATCGTGCTGCTCAGAGGATCGTCGAAGCCGTTTCCCCGTAACAGTTCGATCTTGAGTCTGGCCCGCGCCGATGGATGAGTTCTACTTTCGGGGCCCATGCCAGTTGAGTTCTTAAGCGATGAAGAGGCGGCCGCGTACGGCCGCTACGTAGGGGCACCGACGCGGGCCGAGCTGGAGAAGATGTTCTTCCTCGACGACGCGGACCGGAAGCTGATCGGGCGCCGCCGTGGCGATCAGCATCGGCTCGGGTTCGCCCTACAGTTGACCACGGCCCGGTTCGTGGGCCGGTTCCTGCCGGATCCGCTGGAGGTCCCGGCCGAGGTGATCGACTATCTGGCCGATCAGCTGGGCGTGGCGGACGTCTCGCCCATCAAGCAGTACACCGAGCGGCGCCAGACGCAGTTCGACCACCAGGACGAGATCAAGAAGGCGTACGGGCTGCGGGAGTTCTCTGCGGTCGAGGCGGAGTTCACCGCGTGGGTGGATGCGCGGGCGTGGAACACCGGGGACGGTAAGAAGAGCATCTTCGTCGACGGGGTGAGTTGGCTGCGCACAACAAGGTGCTGCTGCCGGGGGTGACCACGCTGACCCGGCTGATCGCCCGGGTGCGCGATGAGGCGACCGAGCGGCTGCATGAAAGGCTGTATGGGATCTTGTCGCCGCGGCAGCAGGCGATCCTGGCCCAGCTGCTGGAGGTGCCGGAGGGGGCGCGATCGTCGGATCTGGAGCGCTGGCGCAAGGGCCCGTCGGTGCCCTCGGGCCGGAACATGGAAAAGGCGCTGGAGCGCGCCTCGGAGATCCTCAGCGTTGGGCTGGGCGCGATGGAGCTGCCGCCGGGGGTGCCGCACCGGCGGATGGTGGATCTGGCCCGGTACGGGATGACCGCCACGGCGACCACGCTGCGCCGGCACGGCCCCTCGCGGCAGCTGGCCACGTTGCTGGCCACGGTCATCTACCTGGAGGGCAAGTCGGTCGACGACTGCCTGGACCTGCTCGATCTGCTGATGACCACCGAGCTGATCGGCAAGGCCGAGACCGCCACCGACAAGGAACGGGCCCGCCAGCACCCCAAACTGGCCCGGCATTCGGCCACGCTGGCGGTCGCGGTGGAGACACTGCTGGAGGTCACCGAGTACGGCGAGGAGCTGCGGCTGGAGCAGGTGTGGGAGGCGATCGACGCGATCGTGCCGCGCCGCGAGCTGGAGGAGGCGGTGGCCGCGGTGACCGGCATGGTGCCGCCGCCGGACGCCGACGCTGACGGGCAGATGCGGGCGCTGCTCGCCGAGCGGATCGCCACCGTGTCGGGGTTCCTCAAGACGCTGACCACGGTGATCGAGTTCGGCGCGAACGCCGAGGCGCAGCGGGTGCTGGCGGCGATGAAGACGCTGCCGCGGCTGCTGGACGGCCGTAAGAAGAAAGTGACCGAGGTCGACATCGACGGCGCGCTGGTGAGCGGATCGTGGAAGCGGCTGGTGTTCCGGGCCGGATCGCACGGCAGCACGGTGGACAAGAACGCCTACACCATGTGCGTGCTGACCCAGTTCCACCGCCACCTCAAACGGCGCGACGTCTACGCCGAGGCCTCGGCCCGCTGGCGGGACCCGCGCGGCCAGCTGCTGGACGGCGCGGACTGGGCGGCGGCCAAGGGGCCGGCGCTGACGGACCTGCAGCTGCCGGAGCATCCGGAGACGCTGCTGGCCGAGCACGCGCTGGTGCTGCATCTGGCGTTGCGGGACGTGGCCGCCCGGCTCGGCACCGACGGGGTGGACGTCACCGTCGATGAGGAGGGACGGCTGCACGTGGCCAGGCTGAAGGCGATGCCCGAGCCGCCGTCGCTGGTGGATCTGCGCAAGCGGGTGGCCGGCATGCTGCCCCGGGTGGACCTGCCCGAGCTGCTGCTGGAGGTGATGGGCCGCGTCCCCGGATTCGAGGCGGCCTTCACCTCGGTGGCGGGCGGGGTTAGCAAGCTGGCCGACTTCCACATCTCGGTGGCGGCCTGCCTGACCGCAAGTGCGCTGAACATCGGGTACGCGCCGGTCATCAAGGCCGGCACCGCGGCGTTGGAACGCGCCCGGCTCAGCCACGTGGCCCAGAACTACCTGTCGGCCGAGACGTTCTCCCTGGCCAACGCGCCACTGATCGAGGAACAGGCGAAGATCGGTTTCGCCCGGCAGCTCGGCGGCGGCCTGGTCGCCGCGATCGACGGCATGCGGTTCGTGGTCCCGGTGCCGTCCATCTACACCCGCCCGAACCGGAAATTTTTCGGCGGTAAGAGGGGTCTGACCTGGCTCAATATGATCAATGATCAGGGTGCGGGGCTGGGTGCGAAGGTGGTCACCGGTACCGTCCGGGACTCGCTGCACATGATCGATGTGCTGTTTAGGCGCGACGGCGGGCAGCGGCCGGACATCATCGTGACCGATATGGGATCTTATGGTGACGTGGTCTTCGGGCTCGTGCATCTGCTGGGGATGCAGTATCGGCCGGCGCTGGCCGACCTGCCTGATCAGAAGGGCTGGCGGATCCAGGACGCCGACTACGGGCCGCTGGCGCGCTTCGCCCGCGGCAAGATCGACCTGGCGAAGGTCAAGCGGCATTGGGGCGACATTCTGCGAGTGGTGGTGTCGATCTACACTGGCCGGATCCGCGCCGATGACGTGATGAGGATGCTGCAGCGCGACAGCAACCCCCACCCCGCTGGGGGACGCGATCGCCGCCTATGGCCGGATTTTCAAGACGCTGCACATCCTCACCTACGCGGTGGAGGAGCCGTATCGGCGTGACATCAAGGGCATCCGCAACCTGCAGGAGTCCCGCCACGCCCTGGCCGGGAAGATCTTCCACGGCCGCAAGGGCGAGGTCTACCAGCGCTACTACAAGAGAATGGAGGACCAGCTCGGCGCGCTCGGGCTGGTGCTCAATTGCGTCACGCTGTGGAACACCTTCTACGCCGATAAGGCCCTGGGCCGTCTGCGGGACGCGGGTTACCCGCTCGCGGAGGAGGATGTCGCCCGCTTGTCGCCGTTCGGCCGCCGGCACATCAACGTGATCGGCACCTACACCTTCGCGCTGCCCGACCTCGGCCCTGCCGGCGTGCGGGAACTGCGCGACCCGGACGAGCCCGACTGGGACGACTGACCCCGACCGGGCCGGCCCAGTTCAGCGTGGGGGGCGTGGTCAGCTGGGTCGTGACCTGGTGGGGTGAGTGGTGTACGTCGCGGCCACCAGCGCGGCGTCTTCACCCACCCAGCCGAGCAGGGCCGAGCCGCGGCAGCGCTGGAAGGGCAGGCCTACATAGGTGAGGCCGGGTACTGGGCTGATCCCGCCGGTGTGGCGGGGCAGCCCGTCGGCCAGGGCGCCGGGGATGCGCAGCCAGCGGTAGTCGGGGCGGTAGCCGGTCGCTCAGATCACGCTTTGCGGGCGAGTGCCTGGCCGGAGGCGGTGCGCAGCAGCGGACCGTCGGCTCCGGTGATGCGGTCGACGATGCGCACCCCGAGCCGGCGCAGGCCGCGCGGGCCCAGGCCGATGAGGGGGTCGCGGTCGCGGATGCGGCGGCCGAGCCGGCTGGTGACCGGCGCGCGGATCAGGCCGAGCGCCTGCAGCCAGGTGAAGATGTCGGTGCCGGCGATGCGCTGGGGCAGGACGGGTTGCCGCGCGCCGAGGGCGAGGGTGACGGGCCGGGTGGCGGCGAGTTCGGCGGCGATCTGCACGCCGGAGTTGCCGGCGCCGACCACCAGCGCGGGGCCGTCGGGTAGTTGGGCGGGGTTGCGGTAGTCGGCGCTGTGTAGGGCGACGATCGACTTCCTGCGCGGGTGGGCGACGTACTTCAAGTACGGCCACTCCACGATCCGCATCGGCAAGATCAGGCATTATGCGATCCATCGGCTGGCGATCTTCATCGGGAAGCGACACAAACGCGGACGGCGCTTCGGCATCGACGTGGTCGCCTACCGATCGCCTGACCAGTGCGCCCTGATCAAGCTGTCTGGAATCGTCGTCCCGCCCAGAGCCGGCAAGCCCTGGCGGGAGAAGCTGAATGCCGGCGGTGAACGGCGTCGGTGAGCTGGGTGCGGGAGAACCGCACGCCCAGTTCGATGCGGCGGGAGCTGGAAACGGAGTGACCTGACCACGGACACCAGGGAAAGCACAGCTGACCGGGAAACCGGCGGAAGACAGTCCCTGGGTCCTACCGTCAACCATGATCACCACCGCGCCAGCTCCCGACCCTACCGGCGATGACTGTTCCTGGGTTCCTCAACCCCGCGGTTGTGCCTGCCGGGCCCGGTGTGCGCGCCTGTGGACCGGCCACGCCGAGCTCAGCGAGGTCGGCGTGGCCGGTTCGTGCTCTGCCTGATGCACGTCCGTAAGGAGTTCAACGCAAGGGTGTACCCGCGGTGTTCGGCCTCGTCTACTGAGTAGGCTCGACCCGTCAGTCCGCGGTCTGCCTGCCGCAGAACACTTCCTTGACGAGCCTGTCCACCAGCTTCTGGTAGTTCTTTGCCGGGCCCCTTGTGGCCTCGTCGACCCAGGTCACGGAGACGGTCAGGGTCTTGCTGCCGTCGGGTGAGCTGTGCATGAACGCCCCGTAGCCGTGCGGGGGGCTGCCGTTGTGCTGGTAGACGGTGCCGCAGTCCGGGCCCAGGTCTTGCACGAACAGCCCGAGGCCGTAGCCCATCTTCGGGTGGGGCTTGCGCATCTCGGCCAGCAGCTTGGCCGGCAGGAGCTTGCCGCCGTTCAGCGCGGAGATGAACGTGGTCAGATCCTGGGTGGTCGAGATCAGGTCGCCGGCGCCGGCCAGCAGGGAGAGGTTCTGGCGTGAGATGTCGACCACCTTCTCCTGGCCGTCCTCCTCATACCGGTAGTAGCCGTGGGCGTGCGGCCCGGGGAGCTGCGTCCGGTTGCCCGCCACCATGGTGCCGCGCATCTTGAGCGGCCGCAGGATGCGCCGCTGCACCTCCTCCGCGTAGGAGCGGCCGGTGGCCTTCTCGATCAGCAGCAACGTCAGCGTGTAGTTGGTGTTGGTGTACTTCTGGTCCGTGCCCGGCTCGAACCGCGCCGGCTTGGACAACGCCAGCCGTACCAGCTCTTCGGGCCGGTAGCTGCGGAACCGGTTGTCCAGCCACGCCTTCCCCGCGGCGGAGATCCCCGGCACGTACGTCCCGTCGGGGTCGAAGTCACCGGTGTAGTTGAACAACCCGCTGGTGTGCTGCAGGAGCATCCGCACGGTGATCCGCCGGTCCAGCCCGAGCTTGGGCAGGTAGCCGGCCACCGGGGCGTCAAGGCGGATCTTGCCCTCGGCCACCAGCTGCAGTACCACGGTCGCGGTGACGGGCTTGATGATGCTGCCCGCCCAGAACGACCCGTTCGTCGGCGGCTTGGCGCTCTGGCCCAGCTTGCGCACCCCGGCGCTGCCGGCCCACTCGCCCTGCTTATCGTGCACGCGCACCTGCACCCCGGCGAAACCGGCATCGACGAAGGCCTGCGTGGCCTTCTGCAGTTCCGGGCGATCCTGCTGCCCGGTCGCGGCCTTCGGCGTGGCCGCGCTGCTGTCCGCGGCGGCCATACCGGGTGCGGTCACAGCCGTTCCGGCCAGCAGCGCGGCCGCCAGCGCCGTAACCGTCACTCGCCGCAGGACCTTGGTCTGCGTGATCGCTGGCGGGGATTGGGTTCTCATGGTTCCTTGTCTTTCGGTGTCGGGCTCAGGCGAACAGCTCGCCGAGCGATTCGGGGTCGATGAGGATGGGGGCCCGGGTGGAGGGCGGGCGGTTGCGCGCCCATCAGCTCGCCTGTCAGGAAGTCCAGGCGCGTTGGGGAAGTAGCGCAGGCAGTCGATGAGTTGGTGCCCCGCCCCGGCTACGACGATCGGCTCGAAGATCCTTGTCAGCGGCGATGGGGTCGGTCGACCAGCCACAGCGTGGGGTCCGGGTGGACCTGGCCGCCCATGCCGGCGGGCGTCGGCCAGGGCGAGCGAGCCGGCTTGGCCCGTACGGGTCCACGGCGCTCGGCCCTGTCCACTGGGCTGGTTCTACAGAGCCGGCCCGGTCTGCCCGCCGCCGAACACCTCCTGCACCAGCCGCTGCGTCGCCTTCTGGAACGCCTCGCCCATGGACAGGGCGGCGTCGTCCACGTAGTTCAGCGAGGCGGTCAGGGTCTTGCCGCCGTCGGGCGTGCTGTACATCAGGCCCGCGTGGCCCGTGATGCCGCCGTTGTGGGTGACGACCTTGCCGCCGCCCGGCGTGTCCTGCACGAACACCCCCAGCCCGTAACCCGCCTTCGGCTCCGGGGTGCACATCTCTGCCAGCAGCTCGGCCGGCAGCAGCCTGCCGCCCACCAACGCGGAGATGAACGTGGCCAGGTCGGCGGTGGTCGAGATCATGTCACCGCCGGTCGAGATCCAGGACGGGTTCTGCCGGGTGACGTCGACCACCTTCTCCTGGCCGTCCTCCTCATACCGGTAGTAGGCGTGCGCGTGCGGGGCGGGAACGTCCGTCGAGGTGTCAGGCACCACCGTGCCCGACAGTCCGAGCGGCCCCAGGATCAGCCGCTGCATCTCCTCGCCCAGCGAGCGGCCGGTGACCTTCTCCACCAGCAGCCGGGCCAGCACATAGTTGGTGTTGGAGTAGCTCCAGTCGGTCCCCGGCTCGAACCGCGCCGGCTTGGACAGCGCCAGCCGGACCAGCTCCTCCGGCCGGTAGGTCTTGAACCGGCCCTCCACCCACTCCCGGCCCTGGTAGACGATCCCCGGCACGTACTCGGGGTAGTAATCGCCGGTGAAGTTGAACACCCCGCTGGTGTGCTGCAGCAGCATCCGCACCGTGATCCGCCGGTCCAGCCCGAACTCGGGCAGGTAGTCATCCACCGGAGTGTCCAGCCCGATCTTGCCCTCGGCCACCAACTGCAGCACCACGGTCGCGGTGAAGGTCTTGGTGTTGCTGCCGATCCGGAAATGCCCGTTCGCCGGCGGCTTGGCGCTCTGGCCCAACTCGCGCACCCCGGCGCTGCCGACCCACTCGCCCCGCTCATCGCGCACGCGCAGCGTCACCCCGACGAAACCGGAATCGACCATCTCCTGAATGAGCTTCTGCAACTCCGGGCGATCCTGCCCGGCAGCGGCCGGCGGCACGGCCACACCGCTGTCCGGGGTGGCCACCCCCGGCGTGGCCGAAGCCACGTCGAGGGCCTCGGTGATCTTTCGGGCCATCTCCGCCATGGTGGGGCTGACCTCGCCCTTCTGGGGCCGGGCGGCTGCTTCGACGGCGACGAGGACAGTTCGGCGGAAGTTGTCGGACTCTGCCGGAACCTGCTCCCTGAGCAGGCTCATGGCCGCGGTCAAGGCCGGCAGCACCTGATCGGCGAGTGCGGCGGTGGACTTGCCGTTCAGACCCTTGGGCGCCTTGGTGAGCACGTGCCCGACCAGGCCGGTCGCGGAGGTCAGGGCGATGGAGGCTTCGGTGGCGGCCTTGTGCGGCGAGCCGGCGGCGCCGGCGGCGGCCATCAGCGAGACGGCGCCCCACGCGGCGGTGCGCAGAGTGAGCTTGTCCTGCTCAGTAAGGGTGACGGACATGATTGCATGCTCCTTTGAACCAATGAGAAAAATTCACTGCACCGGACCGATGGTGGAATGCGGTCCAGCTGATGCCCGGGATATCTGGATTTCCGCTCAGGCCGGGTCGCCCGAGAAAATCGCACATAGCTTCGCGGCCGCGATCGCTGAACCGTTCATGGCATCCACCATCGCCGACCGCCCTGATACCGGGCCGTCGCCGTCCTGACGCGGCCGCTGACGCGACACCGCATGGCCGGTGGTGATGCCGATGACGGCGAACGACACGACCAGGTCGGCCGGTCCGAAGTCAGCTCGTGATCGGGGAGATCCACTCGGTGAGCTGGATCGCCACGCCGTTGGGGTCGGTGAGCTGCATCAGCAGCTCACCCCACGGCTCCCGCCGGAGCGGGATGGTGATGGTGGCGCCTTCACTGCGCAGCCGCTCGTACTCGGCGGCGAGGCCTGTGACCGCGAACACCACGATCACCTCTGCCAGTCCCTGCCCCGGCTGCCACCGCTCAAGGTCGCGCTCCAACAGGACCAGGTCGACGGCCGCGTCGTCACGGCCCAGCGCGATGAACCCCTCACCGACCAGGATTTCCCGGAAGCTGAGATGACTGGTGAAGAACCGGCTGGAAGCGGCAGGGTCGGCGACGGTCAGGGATACAGCGGAAGAGACGATGTTCACGTCACAGCACCAGCAAATGACATGTCCCCATTCACCTCCCGACGGGCGTGCTTTTTTGGATGGATCAAGCATGATGCCGGGCAGTGCTGCGGATCAACGGCGACTATCGCAACGGTCGTTAACCCATGGTTGACGGTCTCAGCCGGGCAGCGGTCCCAGCTCGCGCACCACCCGGGCGAGGGCGCGGATGAGGTCGTTCTCCACATCGCTGCGCCACACCATCCCGTACGGCAGCGCCTCCATATCCGTGACGGGCAGGTAGACGATGCCGGGGCGCGGGTAGTAGCGGGTCACGTGAACCGGGAAGAGGGAGACCGTATCCCCCATGGCGGTGTGCATGAGGATGTCCTCGACGTTGTGCACAAGGGCTGCGCGGTCGATCGACCGGCCCTTCGGAGTGAGCTCGGGAACGTAGCGGTCGACCCAGCTACCAGGCGCCGACTCGACGGTCACGTGCCGATAATCGCTGGCAGCCTCCAGAGAGATTGTGGACCGCTTGGCCAGGGCGTTGTCGGCAGGTACGGCCAGCACCCTCGGCTCGGCGAAGAGCAGGGGGCCCACGGTCAGGTCGGGCTCCTCCACGGGTAGCCAGGTGACCAGGATGTCGGCCTCCCGTTGCGTAACTGGGCGAACGGATCCGCAAAGCCCGACATCCGCAGCCGCAGCTCCCACTGCGGGTGTCGGGAGCGGAAGGTCTCCCAGTACCGGCGCAGCTCCTGGACGTTGACCGGAAACAGGCTGACCCGGAGCGTGCCGGTCTTGCCCCGGGCGGCCAGCCGGGCCCGCTCCAGGCTCTGCGTCAACCCCTGATGCAGCTGGCGCAGGTCGTCGCGGAGCTGCTCACCGGCGTGAGCCGTACATTGCGGCTGTCCCGGGCGAACAGCTCGACGCCGATGGCCCGTTCCTGCTTCTTGAGCGCCTTGCTGACCGCCGCCACGGAGACGTGCAGCCGCTCCGCCGCGCGGCCGAAGTGCAGCTCCTCGGCAAGAGTCAGAAAGATCTCAATGTCGCGCAGCTCCACACGACCCCTCTCGTCGATCCCACCATCGAGACCGTCTATTCGGGATGTCGGCCTATTCGGGATGTCGGCTGGCCGCCCTGGGCACGCTGGCCACCCTCGGCGTGCACGGCAGCGCCGGTGCGGTGGCGTCCGCGGTGGCGCTCGCGGTCTGGGGCGTCTTCGGCTGGTCCTTCTCCCCCATCCAGCAGCACCGCCTGGTCGAGCTCGCTCCACCCACGGCGGGGCTCGTCCTGTCGCTCAACGCCAGCGCCGTCTACTTTGGCATCGCTCTCGGCGGCCTGCTCGGCTCCGTCGCCCTGGGGCCATTCCGGAGTCGCCGGGGTCGGTTGGACGTCCGCCGCGATCGAACTGCTCGCCCTTATCACGGCGATCATCATCAGGCTGTGCAGCAGATCCGCAGACCCGTCGCGAACGGGTGGGCGGTCACGCGGTGTGGCGGCTACTGGCTATGGAGCCTGGAGAAGGGCCTCACCATCGACCCGGTCCGCTGAGAACGGGTCCTGAACATCGACCGCCGATCCCCCGGCGAACAGGGACCACGATCAAGGGCACCGAACTCATTACTGCCAGGTATGCCCGAGCCGTGACAACTACGCCTCGAAGCCGATACCTACCTCACCGCTACCTTGCGGCTCGCCGTAGCTTCGAGAGTCCTGGGCCAAGTACGCCGGTCTCGACCTGCACCAGCTGCGCCACAGCGCCGCCACCCACCTCGGCGACGCCGAGGTCCCGCTGCAGCTCATCATGGGCAAGACCCGGCACAAAAACCCCGCACCGCCATGCGCTACGTCAAACCCGGAGCGGAGGCCATCGCCGCCGTCACGGAGCACCTTGCTCCACCCCGACGCCGACACTGATCCGAGTTGTTGCCTGGACGCCTCGTAGCGCCAAAATTCGGTTCCGATCCTTCAGACGCCCCAATCCGGAACGGAATGTCCGCCAAGCCGCTTCCGCCCGGCCCACTAACGCGACTTTTCGTTCGTATGCTGCTCAACCCCCGGATCGGTGCCGACAGGCGGCTAGCCCCGTGACGGGACCGGGGACAGGGTGATTCGCTCACGTGGCTCAAGGGCCGGGTCGCGCAGGTCGTCCAGCACGGAGTGGGCGTTGCGGGCGCGGCGCAGGCAGTCCGGGTCGAGGTCGGCGACGAGCAGTTGCCGGCCGTCGGGCCCGGCCTCGGTGACGAGGCGGCCGGTCGGGTCCCAGACGGCGCTGCTGCCGCACGTGGCCCAGCCGCCCATGGAGCCGACGTGGTTGGACAGCACCGTGTACATGGTGTTGTCGAAGGCCCGTGACGGGAACCACATCCGGGACTCGTAGTAGCCGTTGCCGACGCTGAACAGCGCACCCACCACGTAGGCGTGGCAGCCGTCGAGCGCAGCCGCGCGCGCGTGCTCGGGGAAGCCGAAGTCGTAGCAGACGCCAAGGCCCAGCCGCCAGCCGTCGACGTCGAGCGAGAGCCCGTGGCGCCCAGGACGGTAGACGTCCCGCTCGGTGCGGAAGAGCATCTGCTTGTCGTAGCGGGTGACCCACGTGCCGTCCGGGTCGATGACGAGGGCGGACACGGTCAGCGCACCGGCGTCGTGCACCGCCGTGCCGACGATGGCCACGGTTTCGGTGTCACGGCATGCCGTCAGCAGGGGGTCGAGCCGTTCGTCTCCGTCTGCCTGCACGGCGCAGCGTTCCGGGTCGGCGCGGATGAGGTCCGGCTCGTAGCCGGTGAGGAACTTCTCCGGGAAGACGACCCACCTGGGCACCTGAGTGCTCTGCGGCCTCGCGGACCATGGCCGCGGCGGTAGCGGTGTTGGCCACGATGTCACCCGGCTCTGGGCACGCCTGAGCTGCGGCGATGCGCAGGGGACGGGAGGGCGGCGGCACGGAAGCGGTCACGGCGCGACCCTATCAACAGCACGCGCGCCCGCCGGCGCAGCCGCTCCACGTCGTTGCGGATGGTGCCCGTGGTCACCTGCATGCTTCGGCTCTGGTTTCCGATTGCGGAACGAAATGTTCCTCATTGGCCCATAGCGTGGGATGCGTAACCCCAGCCAACGGAGGATCCGATGACCATCCAGCCGTTCCGCATCGCCATCCCGCAGTCCGACGTCGACGACCTGGCCGACCGGCTGTCCAGGACGCGCTGGCCCGACGAGCTGCCCGGCGCCGGGTGGAGCCGGGGCGTGCCGCTGGAGTTCCTGAAGGAGCTGGCCGCGTACTGGACCGACGGCTACGACTGGCGGGCCGCCGAGGCCCGGCTCAACGACTATCCGCAGTACGTCACCGAGATCGACGGGCAGCCGATCCACTTCCTGCACGTCCGCTGCGACAACCCCGGTGCCCTCCCGCTGGTGCTCACCCACGGCTACCCGAGCCTGTTCGCCGAGTTCACCAGCCTGATCGAGCACCTGAGGCAGGACTTCCACCTGGTCGTGCCGTCGCTGCCCGGCTTCGGCTTCTCCACCCCGGTCCGCGAGGCGGGCTGGGCGATGGGCCGCACCGCGCGGGCTTGGGCCGAGCTGATGAGCCGCCTCGGCTACGACCGCTACGGCGTCCACGGCGGCGACATCGGCGCCGGCGTCTCCGGCGCGGTGGCCGGCCTCGACGGCGAGCACGTGGCCGGCGTGCACGTGGTGACCGACGCCCTCACCGCCGCCAACACGGCCTCCTTCCTGCCCGGCATGGCTGACGGGCTGGACCCGGAGGACGAGGTGGACCGGCTGATCCTGGACCGGATCGCGAAGTTCCGCAGCGAGGGCAGCGGATACCTGGCGATCCAGAACAGCCGGCCCCAGACCGTCGGCTACCTGCTCAACGACTCACCGGCCGGGCAGCTCGGCTGGATCGCGGAGAAGTTCGAGGAGTGGACCGACCTGCCCTACGACCGGGACCAGCTGCTCACCATCGTGAGCCTCTACTGGTTCACCGGCTCCGGCATCTCGGCCGCCCGCTTCCTCTACGAGCAGGCCCACTCCACCGACTGGGGGGCGCCGGCGGCGGTACCGCAGGGGGTCTCGGTCTTCGGCGCCGACGCCACGGTCCGCAAGCTGCTCAACCCGTCCGCCGACACCTACTGGGCGGAGCACGAGCGGGGCGGCCACTTCCCGGCCATGGAGGCGCCGGAGGCGGTGGCCGCGGACCTGCGGGCCTTCTTCGGCCGGCTGAAGTAGCGTCGCGCCCGGCCTGGCATGGTACGGCTGCCAGCGCCGGTGCGGCGGATGAAGACCCTCGCCACGTACGGAGGCGGTGACGAGGCGGTCAGCCGCGCCGGTGCCGCGGCAGCAGCAAGCTGACCATCGCGATGGCCAAGCCGAGCCCGGCCGCCACGAGGAAGACCAGGTCGTAGCCGGCGGCGAGGGCGGCGGCCGGGGAACTCCCGCCGGCCTCCGTCGCAGCTCTGGCGCCGGCGGCCGTCCCGAGCACCGGCTTGTCGGCCAGTTTCCCTTCCTGCCACTGGCCTGCCCGCCGACACGGAGGCCGAACTCCCCGGCATCCTGAAGACCTTGACCGACAAAGTGGATACCCGGTGCCCCGCCACCCGGACGGCCGGCGGCTCGGTCAGGTCGCGGAATCAGCGACGAGCCGGGCACGTTGATCAGCACATGGCATTGACTGGTGATTACGAACCGAGCGCGTGGGGATGGGTCCGCGAGCACGTCGAGCAGATCATGCGCACCGGCACCACCGACGGCGTCACGATCCGTGACCTGCCCACCGTGCTGATGACCTACCGGGGCGCCAAGACCGGCAAGGTCCGCAAGACGTTGGTGATGCGTGTCGAGCACGAGGGGCGCTACGCGGCTGTCGCGTCCAAGGGTGGCGCGCCGGCCAACCCGCAGTGGTACGCCAGCCTGGTCGCCGAGCCGGTTGTCGAGCTTCAGGACGGCGCGGTGACCCGGGAGTACCGAGCGCGCGAGGTGTTCGAGGACGAGAAGGCCCTGTGGTGGCGCCGGGCGGTGGCCGCATACCCGGACTATGCCGACTACCAGCGCAAGACCGACCGCCAGATCCCGGTCTTCGTGCTCGAACCGGTCAACGAGGGCACACCGGACTTGTTGCCCTTGGAGTAGGCCACCCACAGCACGGCCAGCACCCGCCGGCTGTATCCGTTGGTGTGCGACAGGCCCAGCTTGTCGAACAGCGAGTTGACGTGCTTTTCCACGGCGCTCTGCGACACGTGCAGCGCCTGGGCGATCGAGGCGTTGGTCAGCCCCTGCGCCATCCGTTCCAGCACTTCACGCTCACGGGCGGTCAGCCGCGCCAGCGCGTCCAGCACCTTGCCCGCAGGCCAGCGCCGCCCGCAGGCCCTCGTCGGTGTGGGTCGGCGGCATGCGCACGTCCACCACCACGATGTCCGGCTCGTCCGCAGCCACCGCCGCCACCAGGCCCTCGGCGTCGCTCACCGCGGCCGGCACCTCGTGGCCCTCCTCCAGCAGCAGCCGCACCAGGCCCGCGCGCAGCAACGTGGAGTCCTCGGCCAGGATCACCCGCACGGCAGCACCGCCGTGATCGTCGTCGGCCCGCCCGCCGGGCTGTCCACCTCGAAGGAGCCGTCCAGCGCGGCCACCCGCCGGGCCAGCCCGGACAGCCCGCCGCCCGCGGGGCTCGCGCCGCCCGCCCCGTCGTCACGCACCCGTACGACCACCGCCGCATCCTCCTCGCGCACCTCGACCGTGATGAGCCCGGCGCCGGCGTGTTTGGCGGCGTTCGTCACCGCCTCGCACACCACGAAGTACGCCGCCGTCTCCATCGCCATCGGCGGCCGCCGGCGCAGGTCGCACGCTACCGTGACCGGCACGCTGGAGCGTTCGGCCACCCCCGCCAGCGCCTCCCCCAGCCCGAGCGAGTCCAGCCCGCTCGGGTAGACCCGCCAGGCCACCTCGCGTAGCTCGGCCAGCGCCTGCTGCGCCTCCTGGTGCGCCTGATCCAGCAGCTCCTGCCGCCCCCGGCGAGCGCGTCCGACGAGCATCGACAGCGCCACCAGCCGCTGCTGCATCCCGTCGTGCAGGTCCCGCTCGATGCGCCGCCGCTCGGAGTCGACCGCCGCCACGATGCCCGCCCGGCTCTCGGCCAGCTCGGCGATCCTGCGCTCCAGCACCTCGGTACGGTCCGGGCCCAGCATCCGCATCACCAGCCGCCGCTCCAGCACATGCACCCCCGCCACGCCCGACAGGGCGACGAACAGCAGCACGCCCCCGAGGGTGCCGGTGTAGAGGGCGAGGGGCAGCGAACGCGCCATCCCGTCGAACTCCTCACCCCACAGCCACGCCCAGGCCAGCTGGCCGCCCTGCCACGCGCCGAAGACAAGCAAGATGATCACCATCCCGCCCAGCAGGCCCACGGGCGCCCGCGCGGCCAGATAACGCAGCGGCCGCCCGTCGTTCCCGGTGAGCGCGTCGAGGGCGGCAGCGTCCACGCGCAGGCGGCGCGCCTCCAGCCGGGCCAGCCGCCGCGCCGCCGCACCGGCGTGGGGATGGCCCGCGAGCGGCAGCGCCGGCAGCGCGAACGCCAGGCCGCCCAGCGCGGTGACGGCGCCGAGCGTCACCGCGCCCAACTGCCGCAGGCCCTCAACGACGAGACGCATGCCGGCCCTTACGGCGCTCGGCCAGCCGCACGCCCACGAACACCAGCACCGCCGCCACCACCATGGCGATCACGATGTTGGTGCCGACCCCGACGTAGGCCTCGACCAGCGACCAGTTCTCACCCAGGGCATAGCCGGCCAGCACGAAGATCGTGTTCCAGATCAGGCTGCCGGCCGTCGTCAGCAGCGTGAACGTGGACAGCGGCATCCGCTCCACCCCCGCCGGGACCGAGATGAGGCTGCGGAAGATGGGGATCATCCTGCCGAAGAACACCGTCTTGCGACCGTGCCGGGCGAACCATGCCTCGGTCTTCTCGATGTCGGACACCTTCACCAGCGGCAACCGGGCGGCGATGGCCAGCACGCGCTCACGGCCCAGCAGCGCGCCCACCCAGTACAGCGCCAGCGCGCCGACCACCGAGCCCAGCGTCGTCCACACCAGCACATCCAGCAGGCCCATCTCGCCTCTGCTGGCGGTGAAGCCCGACAACGGCAGGATCACCTCGCTCGGCAGGGGCGGGAACAGGTTCTCTAACGCGATCGCGAGGCCCGCCCCCGGGGCCCCGAGAGTCTCCATCAGTCCAACGAGCCAATCAGTCATGGGCTCAAGGCTATGGAAGATCAGATATGCCCGGAATGAGGCGAGCGCCCGATCAGCACTGTGGTAAACCACACCTCTCTCGTACCGTACACTGTACGGTCATGCTGGATCTGTACCGTCACGCAGCAATCTTCGAACCCGGCGACCCGCCCAGGTCCGGCCACGTGAGCTTCCTCGACCCCGCAGGGACCGAGGCCGTGACCGTGGCCGAGCAGCACGACGGCAGCGTACGCGCCCGCCGGGTCGCCGCCACCCGCGTGCCCGTCGCGGCCGCGGTGGCGGCGCTGGCCAGGGCGCGCACGGACGAGCAGGCCCATCCCGCCGCCCGCTTCTGGGGTGCGGCCGCGCTCGTCGCCCTCCAGCTCGTCACCCGCGGCCGCATCCTGCCCGGCGTGACGGCCGGCGACCACGACTCCTGGCGCGCCGGCCCCTTGGACACGGCCGACGTGCAGCGCATCCGCGACCTGGCCGCCGCCATGCCCGCCACCGCCCGCGCCATCCCCCTGCCCGCACCATCCGACGCCGCACCATCCGACGCCGCACCATCCGACGCCGCACCATCCGACGCCGCACCATCCGACGCCGCAGCATCCGACGCCGCAGCACCGGATGCCATGGAGCTCTGGTTGCCCGATGCGGAAAACCTCCTGCGGGCCTTCCTCGATGCCGTCGCCGACGCCATACCCCGCTCTCCCGGCGCCGTACGCGCCACCGGCACCACCGCCTACGCCGCCGTCAAACCCGTCAAAGTGCCTCACCTGCGCCGCTGGGCCGAGGAGGTGTCGGCCGGGCTCGACGCCGGAGTGCGCCTGTCGCTGCGGCTGGAGACCGACGACGACATGGAGGCGGCCGAGTTCCGCGCGGTGGTCCAGCTGCACAGCCTGGCCGATCCGTCGCTGGTGGTCGACGCGGCCGAGCTGTGGCAGGGCAGGGACCCCGGGTTCGGGGCACGGGCCAGGATCGACGCCACGCTCGCCATCCGGCGGGCCGCCCGCGCCTGGCCACGGCTGGGACAGCTGCTCGACAGCGCGGTGCCGGACGAGCTCGCCCTGTCCGACGGCGACGTGGAGGACCTGCTGGCCGGGGCCGCGCAGCGGCTGGGGGCGGCCGGTGTGGAGGTCCACTGGCCCAGGTCGCTGGTGCGCGGCCTGACCGCCAGCGCCGTCCTCGGCGAGCGGGACGCCGCGCCCTCCGACCTGCCGTCCTTCCTCGGCGGCCACCACCTGACCAGCTTCAACTGGCAGCTCGCCCTGGGCGGGCAGCGGCTGACCGCGGCCGAGATGGACCGGCTGGCCGAGGCGCACCGGCCCGTCGTGCGGCTGCGCGACCAGTGGGTGCTGATCGACCCCGATCTGGCCCGCAAGGCCCGCCAGCGCGACCTCAAGCCGCTGACCGGGCTGGAGGCGCTCGGCGCCGCGCTGACCGGGTCGGTCGAGGTCGAGGGCGAGCAGGTGTCCGTCGAGCCCACCGCCTGGCTGCGCGAGCTGCGCGACCGGCTGGCCGAGCCGGAGGAGACCGGCCCGCCGGACGGGCTGGCCGCCACACTGCGGGACTACCAGCTGCACGGGCTGCGCTGGCTGGCCAGGATGACCTCGCTCGGGCTCGGCGGCTGCCTGGCCGACGACATGGGCCTGGGCAAGACCATCACCCTGATCGCCCTCCACCTGCACAGGAACAGTGGACCGACGCTGGTGGTGTGCCCGGCGTCGCTGCTGGGCAACTGGGAACGGGAGATCGCCAGGTTCGCGCCCGGCGTACCGGTACGCCGCTTCCACGGCGCCGGCCGCACGCTGGCCGACGAGGGATTCGTCCTGACGACGTACGGAACGATGCGGCTCGACGCGGCCCGGCTGGGCGCGCACCCGTGGGGTCTGCTCGTCGCCGACGAGGCGCAGCACGTCAAGAACCCGGCCTCCGGCACCGCCAAGGCGCTGCGGGAGATCCCCGCCGCCGCCCGCGTCGCGCTGACCGGCACCCCCGTCGAGAACAACCTGACGGACCTGTGGGCCATCCTCGACTGGACCACACCGGGACTGCTCGGCCCCCTGGCCCGGTTCCGGGCGCGATGGGCCAAACCCGTCGAGTCCGGCGACAGCGATGCGGCCGCCCGGCTGTCGCGGCTGGTGGGGCCGTTCCTGCTGCGCCGCCGCAAGAGCGACCCCGGCATCGCGCCCGAGCTGCCGCCCAAGACCGAGACCGACCGGCCGGTCGCTCTCACCCCCGAGCAGGCCGGCCTGTACGAGGCCGTCGTGCGGGAGATCATGGCGCAGATCGCGAACGCGAAGGGCATGGCCCGGCGCGGCCTGATCGTCAAGCTGCTGACCGGGCTCAAGCAAATCTGCAACCACCCCGCCCATTACCTGCACGAAGGCACCCCCAGGCTGGCCGGCCGCTCCGGCAAGCTGGAGCTGCTCGACGAGCTCGTCGACACCATCGTCGCCGAGGACGGCGCCGTGCTGATCTTCACCCAGTACGTCGCCATGGCCCGCCTCCTCGACACCCACCTGACCGACCGCGGTGTGCCCACCCAGCTGCTGCACGGCGGCACCCCCGTCACCCGCCGCGAGGAGATGGTCCGCCGCTTCCAGGACGGCCATGCGCCGGTGTTCCTGCTGTCGCTCAAGGCCGCCGGCACCGGGCTGAACCTCACCCGCGCCGACCACGTGATCCACTACGACCGCTGGTGGAACCCCGCGGTGGAGGACCAGGCCACCGACCGGGCCTACCGCATCGGCCAGACGCGCCCCGTCCAGGTGCACCGGCTCATCGCCGAGGGCACGATCGAGGACCGCGTCGCCCAGATGCTGGCCGCCAAACGCTCGCTCGCCGAGGCCGTGCTCGCCTCGGGCGAGGGCGCCTTCACCGAGCTGACCGACGCCGAACTGGCCGCACTCGTGGAGCTGAGATGAACGCCGTACGGGGATTCACCGCCTTCCCGCCGCAGCGCGCCGGGGCCCGCTTCGCCACCACCTGGTGGGGCCGCGCCTGGATCAAAGCCTTGGAGGACACCTCGCTCGACCAGGGACTGCTGCGCAAGGGCCGCGCGTACGCCAAGACCGGTCTGCTCGGCCCCATCACCGTCAGCCCCGGGCGCATCGCCGCCGTGGCCGACAGCGAGTACGACACCGTCGTACGCGTCGAGCAGCTCACCGACGACGAGTGGGAGCGCTTCTGGGACCAGGTCGCCGCCAAGAGCGGGCACATCGCCGCGCTGCTCGACCGCGACATGCCGCACGAGCTGGTCGAGGCCGCCGAGGACGCCGCCGTGCCGCTGCTGCCCGCCGTCGGCGACCTGGAGCCGGAGTGCTCCTGCCCCGACTGGGGCCACCCGTGCCAGCACGCGGCCGCGCTGTGCTACCAGGCCTCGTGGCTGCTGGACGCCGACCCGTTCGTACTGCTGCTGATGCGGGGACGCGGCGAACGGCAGTTGATCGAGGCGCTCCAGCGGCACGACGTCCCCGACACCGCCGAGGCCGCGCGCGGGGTGGCGGCGGCCCAGGCGTTCGCGGCAGGCGTGGCGCCGCTGCCCGTGCCGCCTCCCTGCGACGTCCCCTTCTCCTCGCCCGCGCTGGAGCCGGGGGCCGGCGTGGATGTGGCCGCGCTGCGGGTGCTGGCCGCCTCCGCCGCCTCCCGCGCCCGCGAGCTGCTGGTCCGCGGCCGCATCCCGGAGCTGACCGAATACCAGGACCGGGTACGCCTGGCCGCCGACCACGACCTCGACCTCGGCCTCGAGACCGCCGTGGCGGCCTGGCGCCAGGGCGGTCCCGACGGCCTGGACGTGCTGGAATCGGCATGGACGCCGCCCCGCCGGGAGCTGGCCAGGGCGCGGACGCTGCTGGAGGCCGGCTGGGAAGGCGAGCGGCCGCCCGCGATCGAGGCGTGGCGCAACCGCTGGACCCTCGGCTCCCTGCAACTGCGCTACGGCCGCGACGGACGCTGGTACCCCTTCGTCGAACGCGACGGCCACTGGTGGCCCGCCGGCCCGCCCGAACGCGACCCCTCGGCGCTCACCCACCACGCTCAGGAGGCGTAACGCGCGACCAGCTCCGCGCCGATCCTGGCCAGCTCGGCGCGGACCTGCTCCGGCTCCACCACCTCGACCTGGGCGCCCCACCCGGCCAGATGCTCGGCGATCGACAACGCCATCGGCGCGGCCACCCGCACGCGGGTCCGGCCTCCGGCCTCCTGCCCGAGCACCTCGCAATGGCGGCCGAACTGATCGCGCAGCACCCGCACGTGCCGGTCGTGAACCAGCAGCACCGCCGAGACCAGCGAACGCCGCCGCTCGACCTCGTCGACGACCCGCTCCCACTCCGCCGACAGGTCGAAGTCATCAGGCCGCTCGGCCGGCAGGTCCGTCACCTCGGCGCCGGCGACCCGGTCGACGCGGAACGTGCGCCGCCCGCTCTCGGTGCCGGCCAGCAGATACCACACACCGTCCTTGTCGACCAGCCCCAGCGGATCCACCACCCGCTCCGTCGAGCCGCCGCCCCTGCTGGTGTAGGCCAGCCGCACCTTCCGCCTGCCCACGACGGCGCCCTGCAGGTCCTCGACCAGAGCGGGCAGCTGCCTGCCGACCTCGCCCCACCGCGCCGAGTCCGACACCACGGCCCGGGCCGCTGCCTCGGCGTCGGCGCGGAACGTCGCGGGCAGGGCCCGCATCAGCTTGCGCAGCGCCGACGTCAGCGGGGCCGCGGCGGTCGTCGCCGGGCCCAGCAGCAGGAACAACGCCCGGGCCTCGGCCGCGGTCAAACCGCTCAGATCGGTACGGGCGCCGCCGATGAGCTGCCACCCGCCGCCGCGGCCCGGCTGCGGATACACGGGGATACCCGCGGCCGACAACGCCTCCAGATCGCGGCGGGCGGTGGCCACGGAGATCTCCAGCTCCCCGGCCAGCTCCGCGGCGGTCACCCGGCCCCGGGACTGGAGCAGCAGCAGGGCGGCTACGAGACGATCGGCACGCATGCCTGCATCCTCCCAAACAAAGTGCTCAATTGATGAGCGCTTTGTTTGGGAGGATGCAGGTCATGAACCTCTTCACCGACGCCGCCGCGTGGCGGGACTGGCTGGCCGGCCACCACGATTGCGAGAGCGAGGTGTGGCTGGTGATCGCCAAGAAGGGCACCACCGAGCCGACGACCCTCACGTACGGACAAGCCTTGGAGGAGGCGCTGTGCTACGGCTGGATCGACGGCCAGGCGCGCTCCCGCGACGCGGCGACCTACCTGCAGCGCTTCAGCCCGCGACGCGCGCGCAGCCCGTGGTCCCGGCCCAACATCGCCCGCGTGGAGCGCCTGCAGCGCGAGGGTCGGATGCGCCCGCCGGGCCTGGCGGCAGTCGAGCGCGCCAAAGCCGGCGGTCGCTGGGCCGACCTGCCTGAGGCTGATCAGCCCGTGAGGTGATCGGCCCTTAAAGTCATCCCCATGACCGTGCTGCGCTCGATCGCCCTGTTCGTTCTGGCCGCCCTCGCCGAGATCGGCGGCGCCTGGCTGGTCTGGCAGGGCTGGCGTGAGCAGCGCGGCCTGCTGTGGATCGGCGCCGGCATCCTGGCCCTGGCGGCCTACGGCTTCGTCGCCACCTTCCAGCCCGACCCGAACTTCGGCCGCGTCCTGGCCGCCTACGGCGGCGTCTTCGTCGCCGGCTCCCTGGCCTGGGGCATGGTCGCCGACGGCTTCCGCCCCGACCGCTGGGACGTCATCGGCGCGCTGATCTGCCTGGCCGGCGTCGCCGTCATCATGTACGCGCCGCGCGCCTGAGCGGCGCCTAGGATGCCACCGAGATGACGTGCCGCACCGACGTGCGGTCGCCGATCAGCTCCAGCATGCAGTCGGCCACGTCGGCGCGGGTCGTGCTCATGCCGCCCCGCACGCTGAGGTCCCTGGCCGTGCGATAACGGTTGGTACGGCCGGCGTTCGTCAGCCGCGAGGGCCGCACGATCGTCCAGTCCAGATCGGCGGCCCGCACCAGCTCTTCGGACGCGGCCAGGTCGGCGTAGGACCGGCTCAACAGCCGCTGCACGATGAGGGGCTTGAGCACGTACCGGGTGAGCGGGCCGTCGCCCGCGTCGGCCACCATGCCGCTCGCGCCCACCGTCAGCAGCCGCCGCACCCCCGCCCGCCGCATGGCCTCGATGATGGAGGCGATGCTGTCGGAGTGGACGGTGCTCGCGTCGCGTCCGCGTGGGCCGATCGCGGTGATCACGGCGTCGCGGCCCTTGACCGCCTGCGTGATGGCGTCGGGGTCCATCACGTCGGCCTCGACGACGTCGAGCCGCGCATGCAGCTCGGCGGGCAGCCGGGACGCCGAGCGCACGACCGCGGTGATCTCGTGGGCCAGGTCGAGCCCCTGTCGGACCACCTCCAGCCCGATGCCGCCGGTCGCGCCGAATACAACGAGCCTCATGTGCGTTCCCCTTTCAGTGGTTAGTGAGTATTCACTCACCCTCACCACCCTATCCCGGGCAGCCGCCGCCTGGCGCCCCCTCACGGGCGGAAGCGGCGAGAATGCCCGGCACCGAGGTCGTACGCCGAGATCGAGTGCAGGCGGTTGTCGCGGCCTATGGGGGGTGAATGTAGTCCAGGGAAATTTCCAACGGATTTGTCTGACCTGCACTGACGCGGGCTGTTCCGTTTGTTGATCACTTCCGATACGGTTCGGACGGCCCTGACCGGTGGCGGTGTGAGGGTGATCGATGTCGACCCGGATGTTCTCCGAAGACCAGCTGGAGCGGTTGCGGTCCTACCCCGACATCGGCCGCGACGATCTGATCCGGTACTTCACCCTGACGCCTGCCGACGTCGCCTTCATCGATCCGGGCCGTGGCCGGGGCCCGACCGACCGATTAGGCCTGGCCGTCCAGCTCGCCACGTTGCCCTGGTTGGGGTTCGTGCCGGATGAGGTGAGTGCGGCGCCGCCGGTGGCGGTGACCCGGCTGGCCGAGCGGCTGGGAATCGATCCGGCCGTTCTGGCCGAGTACGGTCAGCGGGAGCAGACACGCAGCGATCATCTGCGGTTGGTGGCCGGCTATCTGGGCTGGAAGAGCGCTCCGGCCGGGAGCACGGCGATGAAGGAGCTGGAGCAGTTCCTGCTGGACCGGGCGATGGAGCACGACTCGCGTTGCTGTTCAATCTGGCCACCGAGTATCTGATGGCAGCCAAGACGATCCAGCCGGGCGCGACGACGCTGGCCAAGATGGTGGCCACCGCCCGGACCAGCGCCACCGCGCTGACCTGGGAGAAGGTGGCCCACCTGCTGACCGACGAACGGCGCAGGGATCTGGACCAGCTGCTGAAGTATGACGCTGGGCTGAAGATGACCCGCCTGGCCTGGCTGATCAAAGCGCCGCCGACGCCAGCGCGACCTCGGTCAAGACGGCCATTCGAAAAACTCACATACCTGCGCAACATGGACGCCCACACCCTGGACATGTCACATGATTTGACGGATGGGCCTCTGAGTAGGCCAACCTTGCGCTGTGGCGGATTTCTGAGGGTGTGGCGTTCCTGCGGTCTGATGTTGCCCGGTTCTGGCCTCGCAGGGTCGGCGGGTCGAGGTCTGGTACGAGAGCGACTCCGTTGGTGACGTCCCGCGGCCCGTCGCCTCTGCCTGGGGCGTGGGCCTGTACTCCTGCCGCGGCCAGTCCTTGCCCGCCCGCGGTCCCGAGGGACCGGTTCAGGGGGCTTTCAGCTTCGCAGGCCGAGCATGGTGCTCAAGTCATCGAAGACATGGAGGCGTCATGATTGGTCGGTTTCGTGGCAAGGCGCTCCTGTTGGGCCTTCCGCTGGCGCTGGCTGCGGCGGCCTGTTCCGGCACGCAGCCGGGGAACACGCAGCCGGGAGCCGCGCCGCCGACAGATGGCGTGGCCGCCTCGTCAGTGGCGAGTGCGGATCCGTCGGCGGGAGCGAAGGGCTCGTTCGACTCATCGGCCTTCGGCACCGCGGAGATCAGCAATCCGTACCTGCCGTTCAAACCGGGCGCGCGGTGGCGCTACGGCTGTGTCACCGAGGACGGCCCAGAGGAGCGGACCGTGGCGGTCACCCACGAGACCCGGCAGGTGGCCGGCGTGCAGGCCATCCTGGTGCGGCTCACGGCGAGCCGGAAGGGGCAGCTTCAGGAGGAGGTCTTGGCGGCCTACGCCCAGGACCGTGCGGGCAACGTCTGGTACCTGGGCGAGGACGTGAAGGAGTACGGCAACGGCAGGCTCGCCGGCACCAAGGGCTCCTGGCAGGCGGGCGAGGACGGCGCCGGGGCGGGCATCGTGATGATGGCCGAGCCGCGCGTCGGCGACAGCTACCACCAGGAGAACCGGCCCGGAATAGCACAGGACCAGGCGGAGGTGCTGAGCCTGTCCGAGCGGGTGAAGGTCACCTTCGGCGGTTTCCAGCAGGTGATCAAGACCAAGGAGTTCACCCCGCTGGAGCCGGACCGGCTCGATCACAAGTTCTACGCCAGGAATGTCGGGCTCGTGCTGGAGGAGGCAGCGGCCGGCGGTCAGGAACGGTGCGAACTGGTCGAGATGGCCGGCGGCTGACTCCGCAGTCCCGGGTCGGATTCAGCTCCCTTTCAGATGGGGCGGTGGATAATCGGCAGGATGCGGGTCTTGGTGGTGGATGACGAGCAGCGGCTGGCCGCCGGCATCCGCAACGGGCTGATCGCCGAGGGCTTCGCCGTGGACGTCGCGCTCAACGGCACGGACGGGCTCTGGCTGGCCCGCGAGCAGCCGTACGACGCGATCGTCCTCGACCTCATGCTGCCCGGCGTGAGCGGGCAGCAGATCTGCGCGACCTTGCGCGCGGAGCGCGTCTGGACGCCGATCCTCATGCTGACCGCACGCGATGCCGAGCCGGACGAGGTCGCCGGTCTCAACCTGGGGGCCGACGACTACGTCACCAAGCCCTTCTCGCACGCGGTGCTGGTGGCCCGGTTGCGGGCGCTGCTGCGCCGCGGGGCCCCGGCCCGCCCCTGCGTGCTGGTGGCGGGACCGGTCAGGCTCGACCCGGCGGCGGGCCGGGCCTGGCTGGGCGAGGCCGTTCTCGAACTCACCGCCCGCGAACTGGCCCTCCTAGAGTTCCTGCTCCGCCGGAGCGGGGAGATCGTCTCGAAGCTGGAGATTCTCGATCACGTCTGGGACTACCACTTCGAGGGCGACCCCAACATCGTCGAGGTCTACGTCCGGCGGCTCCGTACCAAGCTGGGGCGGCGCGACCTGATAGAGACCGTGCGCGGCTCCGGATACCGGCTGACCGCCCGATGATCAGGTTGCGCTCCACCCTCGCCACCGTCGTGCTGGTGGCGCTGGCGCTGGCCCTCTTCGGGATGCTGCTGGTGGTGGTCTTCCGCGCCACCATGACCAGCGAGGTGATCGACGACGCCACCCAGCGGGCGACAGAGATCGCGAAGTCGTGGGGACGCGGACCGCCGGGGCTGGAGGTCACCGTTCCCGACGAGGAGCTTATCCAGGTCCTCGACGAGCGCGGGAAGGTGGTGGCGGCCAGTTCCAACGTCGCCGGGCGGCCGGCGCTCTTCCCGCTGCGGCCCGGGGAGTCCACTACCGGCCTCTCGCCGCTGGACGACGAGGCGGTGGACCCGTTCGTGGCCGCCGCGGTCGCCACCCCGGACGGCCGGTTCACGGTGGTCGTCGGAGTCGCGCCCGTCGAGGTGCTGGAAGCGACCCAGATCATCACCCACTTGCTGATCGTCGGCCTGCCCGTCCTTCTCGCGCTCATCGCCCTGGCCACCTGGCGGGTGGTGGGCCGGGCGCTGGCCCCGGTCGACGCGATGCGGCGCGAGGCGGACTCGATCACCGCGGCCCGATTGGACCACCGGGTGCCGCAGCCGACCGGCTCCGACGAGATCGCCCGGCTGGCCGTGACGCTCAACGGCATGCTCGACCGTCTCGAATCCGCGCAGGCGGCGCAGCGCCGCTTCATCTCCGACGCCGCCCACGAGTTGCGCTCGCCGGTCGCCGCCATCCGGCAGCACGCCGAGGTCGCCCTCTCTTATCCGGTCGCCGCGGGTGACGCCGAGCTGGCCGCCACCGTGCACGCCGAAACTCTCCGCCTGCAGAACCTCGTCGAGGACCTGCTGCTGCTCGCCCGCGCCGACGAGCGGCTGCCCCTGGTGCGCACCCCCGTCGATCTGGACGACATGGTCTTCGCGGAGGCGCGCCGGCTGCGCACGGCGACCACGCTGACCGTGAGCACCGCCGGGGTCTGCGCCGGACAGGTGTACGGCGACGCCGCCGCGCTGCAGCGGATGCTGCGGAACCTCGCCGACAACGCGGCCCGCCACGCCCGCTCACAGATGGCCTTCACGCTGGGCGGCGACGAGGACGACGGAGGCGGGATCCCTCCGGCGGAGCGCCGACGGGTCTTCGAGCGTTTCGTCCGGCTCGACGACGCCAGATCGCGTGACCATGGGGGGAGCGGGCTGGGGCTCGCCATCGTCGCCGAGCTGGTCCGCGCCCATGGCGGGACGGTCTCGATCGGTGTCGGCGAGCTGGGCGGGGCACTGGTGACCGTGGTTCAGCCTGTGTTCAGGTCACCCCTCGCACCGTAGGAATATGAGACGAATCATCGGAATCACCGCGGCCCTTGCCGTCGCATGTAGCGCCACGCTCGCCACGGCGGGCCCGGCGAGCACGGCCGCCCGCGCCACGCTCTCCCCGCCGGAGTGCGTCAAGGCCGACAACGGCACCTGCCTGCCCATCGCACCGGACGAGAAACGAGTCGACCTCGACACGCCGGTCTTCACCAACCCCCTGAACGTCGACAACCCGCTGCATCCCAGTGCCAAGGTGTCCCAGGTCATCTACGGCGGCCACGTGGGCGGCAAGCCGTTCAGGACCGAGTTCACCCTGCTCTCCAAGCCCAAGGTGGTCCGGGGGGTGCCGTGCGTCGCCCTGCAGTACATCGCCTACAGCGACGGGCGGATCGAGGAGATCGCCGTCGACTGGTTCGCGCAGGACGACGAGGGCGCCGTCTGGTACTTCGGCGAGGATGTGTCGGACTTCAAGGACGGCGTCGTCCACACCCACGAGGGCACCTGGCGGGCCGGCCGCGACGGCGCCCCCATCGCGATGATCATGCCGGGGAATCCGAAGGTTGGCGACGTCTACCGGACCGAGAACGCTCCCGGGATCGCGTTCGAGGAGGTCACCGTCCTGTCGGTGGGAGAGACCCTGAAGGTCTCCGAGCTCCACACCGATCGGAAGCGCGAGATCAAGGTGTTCAAGCGAGGCTACGGCGAATACTCCACCGAGTCCACCGACAGGAAGGACATCGAGATCGCCTCCCTTGCCGTGCCCACCGACCATCGCGAGGGCAAGCCCGACCCGGCTTACATGGCGGCGGTGAAGAAGACCCTTCGCGCCGTGTACGGCAATGACTGGGGTGGCGCCTCGCTCGGCGCGCTCCGCAGGGCCTTCACGGCCGTTCCCGGGGTGCCAGCCGTACTGCAGAAGCAGACCGAGGCCGACATCGCGCTGCTCGGCAAGGCTGTTGCCAAGCGTAAGCCCCGCCTGGCGCACCAGGCGGCGCTCCGGCTCGCGCAGGATGAGCTGGACCTGCGCCTGCTCCACCAGTCGGTGCCCGCGGTCGACCGGGCCAAGCTGGGAATGTGGGCGCGGCAGGTCACCGTGGACGCCGCCGACAAGAACATGGGCGGCGTGCTCGGCGACATCGTCGTCCTCGGGCTCATCCGCGACCGCGTCCGGCACACCCTGAGCACTGCCGACGCCGCCTTCCTTGACCGCGGCATCCGGGTGCTCAGGAAGGCCGCCAAGGCCAAGGACCTGGCCGCAGTCTCCCGCAAGGGCGCGGCCCTGGACCACCGCTTCTGACCGCCGGCACGCCGGCTCCGGCGCCCAGGCCGGGGGGCGGCCCGGTCCTACGGACAGGGGCAGGACCGGGCGGATCTCAGCTGGCGTGCTGGGAGGAAGCCCGTACGCCGGGAGGGAGCGAGCGAGGGTGGCGTACGCCTTTGAGAATGGGCTGCAGGAGATGGCCGGGATCAGCCGAAGCGGTTGGGGCAGAGAAAGGTCTTGATGCTACGGGCGCGTTCTGGACGAGCTGGAGCTGGCGGGAGTCGCCCGCTGAAACGCTCAGTCATCGCAATTGATCGTTACGAGGCGCCGTCAGCCGACTTCTAGAACGAAGAACAGGAAGCTCAGAAACCTCGTGCCGGTGATCTCGCGGAACTCCTCGGGGAACAGTTCGCGGGCTTCAGGCACAAACGGCGGCTCGCTGATAACGCTGATGCGAAATCCAGCCGCGGTGAAGGCCTCGGTCATCGCGTGCAGCGGCCGGTCCCAGAAGCTCATCTGGGCAGTCTGCCCACCCATGGTCCATTCTTCGGTCCGGTTACGGGCGCCGAAATAGGTGGGCTTCTCCCCGGCCATGGCACGCATAAGGGGGATCACGAAAGGATGGTCGACCGAGACGAGGAGCCGGCCGCCAGGTCTCAGCACGCGTCGCAGCTCGGCCAGTGTCGGTCCCCAGTCTTCCAGGTAGTGCAGCACCAGGGACGCGATGACGTCGTCGAATGAGCCGTCAGGGAAGGGCAGCGGGCTGGCCAGGTCGGCGACCCGTAGATCTGCGTCGGCACCCAGCCGCCGTCGGGCCAGCTCCAGCATCCCGGCACTCGCGTCGATACCGGTCACGATGGCACCTCGATCGCGCAGCGCGGAGAACAAGGGACCCGAGCCGCAGCCGGCGTCGAGGATTCGCCGGCCGGTCACGTCCCCGGCGAGCTCGAGCATCGCGGGCCGCTCGTAGTACGCGTTCGGGAGGCTCGTCTCGTTCTCGGCCGCGTACCCCTCGGCGATCATGTCATAGGGGTTGAGCGGGGAGGGGTTTGCGGTCTTAACGTGATCTTCGGGCATGGTAGGCATGCGGGCCATTTTGGCCCAGCAGTATCGGCGGCACAGACATACGGCAGATCTGGATCAAGCGTGTAGACGGCCTAACATCCCTCTCGCCAGCGAGGACAGCAGTTCGAGCCGGGCCGAAGCAGCCTCTCCTCGCTCCTCGTATGCGCGGAGCTCGCTAACTCAAGCGCACATCCGCCGACTCAGGCGCTCAGAAGGTGTTATCTGGGGTTGTCGAACCCTTCCAGCAGGTCAGAGGATGATGATCTCTTCTTTCACGTAGGCCGTCTGACACCGCGGCCTCCAGGCAATCGTCGGTGGGGGCTTCTGATGATCGTAAACGGGCCGGCCTGGCAGGCGCCACGCGCGGGCGCGTTGGCCGGGAGCGCCCTCCCCTCATTAATCGAACCTAAGTACGATTGGCGCATGTATCTCCCGCCGGAGTGGCCGCCCGAGGTCCGCCCACCCAGCGTCCCCGACTGGGAGACCACGGCCGTGGCCTGGCTGCTCGACGCCGTGCCCCCCGACTACAGGGCCTCCGAAGTTTTGAAACGCCATCCGATCGCCCTGGCGAGGATGGCTATCCACCACGTGAATGCATCCGTCGAAGCAGCAAGAGCGGGATACCGAAGCGCAGCTGTAGATCTCAAGGCCCATCTCCCTCCTCATGCTGTCGAGGCGGTGCTCGATGTCTATCGCGAGGAGGGTCCTCGTCTGGTCCGCCTGGCCCGCTCCATCGCCGTCGTCGAGCAAGCCTTGCGCGGTGATATGTTCACGGCGACCATGCGCAACTTTCGATGACGTACGACATGGTCGTCTCCGAGCGGGGAGCTTGATCAGCTAGAGGGTCGTCTTCACGGAGCCGGCCGTCGATGAGATACGCACGTCTTACGCCGCCCGGGCGCCAGGTCAATCCAAGACGATCATGAACACCTCGATCGGCTGATGGATCAGATCAGGCATTGACGGTGGCCAGGCTCCGGTAGCCGGGCGGAGTCGCCGATCCCTAACGGATGGAGGTCCCGCCTGACCGGTCACGCACGGCGGCGAGCGCGGCCAGTTCCTCGTGCGACCAGGTCAGGCGTCCCGCGCAGAGGTCGTCGACGACCGCGCGGACCCACTGCGCCTCCGCAGCGGTCACCGCACGCAGATATTCGATCTCCAGGATTGTGATGCGCGGCAGCCCGGCACCGGCCGCCACGCTCGCGTCGAGCCTCGCCAGTGTCTCGGTGAGCGCCTGCTCGCGCCGGGTGAGGGCGTCGCTCAGCTCGCCGGGGAGGAGCATCAGCGCGCTCGACAGGGCTGCGGGGAACTGCGGGAACTCCTGCTTCGGCGTGCTGAGCATGTCGTCCAGCCATTTGTGCAGCGTCGCCCGGCCCTTTTCGGTGATCTCGTACGTGGTCCGCTCGGGGTACTGCTGGTCGCGCCCGGTCTCGCGGACCTTGACCAGGCCTTCCGCGACCAGCCGGTCGATGGTGCGGTAGAGCCCGGCTCGCTGTCCCACGTTGACGACCTGATCCTTGCCCCATTGCCGGAGCAGCCGCTGGATGCCGTACGGATGCAGCGGCTGGGACAGCAGCAGGGCCAGGACGGTCAGAGCGAGCGGCGAGCCGCGATCGAGAGCCACGCGCCTGATTCTAGCCTCACAGAAACTAGTTGACCTGAGACTAGTTGCAATGCAACTATGCCGCCATGACGACTCTGAAAGAGACACCCGTTCTGATCGTCGGCGGAGGCTACGCCGGCCTGGCCTCCGCCCTGCTCCTGGCGCACCAGGGCGTGCGGTGTGTGCTGGTGGATCGCCACCCAGGCGCGTCGATCCTGGGCCGTGCCCGCGGCATCAACCAGCGCACCATGGAGATCTACCGGCCGCTCGGCCTGGAGCAGGCCGTCACGGAGGCGGGCCGCCCCTTCGCGGAGGAAGGCGGCGTGGCCCGCTGTACCACGCTCGCAGACGAGTGGCAGTGGATCATCGCCGGGGATTTCCCCAGGGCGCTGCCCGAGCTGACAGCGGCCGAGTTCTGCATGGCCGACCAGAGCTCGGTCGAGCCGATCCTGGCTGCGGCCGCTCGCGACCGCGGCGCTGAGCTGCTGTTCAACACCCAGTGCACCGCTGTCGCCCCCGATGCCGACGGCGTCACGGTAGAAGCGGAGGACCGCGCCACCGGAGAGCGGCACACGTTCAGAGCCCGCTACGTGATCGCCGCCGACGGCTACAGCGGCACGATCAGGGAATGGCTCGGCATCCCCCGCGGCGGCTTCCGTCGCCTGCGCGACAACATCTCCTTCGTCATCCGCGCCGATCTGTCCGACATCATCACCAAGCGAGCACTGTTCTGGATCATCGGCGGCCCCGGCACCGCAGCCTCAGGCGGGTTCATTTCCCATGCCCTGCCGAATCACTGGGGTGTGGCCCTGAGCTACGACCCCGCCGAGGAGTCACCCGCCGATTTCTCCGACGAGCGCTGCGCCGCTGCGGCCAAGGCCCTCATCGGGCGCGACGTGCCGGTGGAGATCGTCAGCAAGGCGGCGTGGACGGAGGCGGTGGCCGTCGCCGACCGGTTCCGCGACGGCCGTGTGTTCCTCGTCGGCGACGCCGCCCACGTGTGGCCGCCCGCAGGCGCCATGGGCGCGAACTCCGCGGTACAGGACGCGCACAACCTGGCGTGGAAGCTCGCCGCCGTGCTCGCGGGCCGAGCCTCCGACGCACTGCTCGACACCTACGAGGCCGAGCGTCGTCCCGTCGCGCTGGAACTGGCCGACCTGACCGTACGCAGCCAGGCGGCTAGGCTGGGCTCCCCTCCCGAGCATGATCCGATGGACGCGATCCTGTGCATCCTGGGCCAGCGATACCGCTCCACGGCGACGCTTGGGGCGGAGCACGAGACGGTGTTCGGCGACACCGTGGAGCAGCCCGCTCAGCCCGGGGTCCGAGCCCCGCACCTATGGCTCGACCTGGACGGGCGTCGGATCGGCGTGCACGACCTGTTCCACGACTCCTTCGTCCTGCTGTGCGGGCCCGCAAGCGGCGAGGCCTGGGCGAGAGCAGCGGACAAGGTCGAGGGGCTGCGCGCGTACCGCGTCGGCGCGGACCTGATCGACCTCGAGGACGCCTGGCGGGCGCGCTACGGCGACGCCGCCGCGGTCCTGGTCCGTCCGGACGGCTACGTGGCCTGGCGCACCGAGGGCGCTACGGCCGACCCTGGGGCTCAGCTCGCCAACGCCCTCCACCGCGTCCTCCACTGACGCCCTACGAAACTGCACGGATCGTCGGCCGGGCTCGTCACAGTACGCACACGCTGCATCAGCAGGCCAGTTGGTGGCAAGGCATCGCGATAGCTGCTGACGGAGCAGGGGCCCGGCTACGCCAGATGATCACCTGAGAAGACTGTGCCTGCTCCGTCAGCATCGCCGTTCAGCGATGTCCTCTGCCACCTTGTCGAACAGGCGCCGATGGCCGCCTCGGCCGCCGACTGCCTCAGTTCTGCTGGAACGCTTCCAGCGCATCCCCGATCCTCGCGGCCCGCGCGGTGTCCGCCACACGCTGGCCTCGCTCTTGGCCCTCGTCTCGGTGGCCGTGCTGGCCGGATCGCGATCGTTCGCCACGATCGACGAGTGGATCGCCGATGCACCCGCCCAGGTCATGGCCGCCCGGGGAGTCCGGCGTGACCCACTGAGCGGGCACTGGCAACCACCCGATGAGTCGACGTGCGGCGCGTGCTGGAGCAGATCGACGCCCAGGCTCCGCGAAGGCGGTGCCGACGTCGCTCAGGTCCAAGGCCTCTCGGCCACGCGTCCCTCGACACCTCGGCTCGGTATTTCCGCGCCGGCACAGCCGAGCAAGCTGCCGTCGTCGACCGCGTCTTCGACTAGCGCTTCACGTGCTTCTCTCGGTCCCCGTAGCGGAGATGATCAACAAGAACCGTGGGACGCGAGAACCCGCAGATCAGACCTTAATCCGTTGGATTTTCGCCGTTTGCTACGGGGACCCCTATGGGTGCGACAGATCCGGCTCGGAAGGTGGGTGGCTCTCTGACGCCTCTTGAATCTCAAAGCTGCGCCGAGCCGCCACCGTGTTTTGTTCCGCGCCGGAGTTCCGGGAGCACAGGGCTTCAGAACGCTGCGATCGGATCAGTGGCGCGTTCGCGGCGAGACAGGGTGCGTATCACCGGCAGGAAACCGTGACGGGCCACGGCGATGCGAGTCAGGCAGGCGGTGACCGCGTCCGTGGCCTCGGTGGACACCGGCGGCGTGGGTACCTTCATGCTGACGGCCAGGTCGTCGAGGTGGACAACGAGTTCCACGAGCCGGGTCAGCAGGCACTGGTCGAGTGGGAGTACATGGGCGAACACGCCGACAGGCCGGTCGAGCGGCAGGGGCGGCAGCAATGCCGTGAGCCGGGCGCGGGCGGCGTCGAACTCCTCCGCCAAGACGGCAGGTCCGCCGACTGCCTCCTGCTCGCCCACCTCGCGGATTCGACGCGGCACCGTATCGCCCAGATCCGGCGCCGGCCCGGCGCCGGCCAGGAAGTATGCGACAGCATCGATAGGTGTCCCGTCTGCCTGCGGCGGCTCGGCGACCCAGCGCTCGACGTTGAAGACCGCTCGGGCCAGATGCCCGGCCAGGCCGCTGACCCGGAACTCGGCCAGCGCGCTTGGCCGCTCCCAGCGTTCGGTCAGCGCCGGCGAGTGCAGCAGCCCGGACACAACCTCGGCGGTGTCGAGAAACGCGGAGATCACGCCGGAAGAATAATGGCCAGAACGTAGTCCTACGCGCCCGGTGCGGTCTTTCTGTCGGCGCACAGCAGCCAAGGCACCGAACAGCGCAACGAAACGCCCTCGTAGCGGCGCACTCAAACGCGATGGGTCGTCCGCTGCTGGCCACGCCGTGGCGTTCCCGGTTTCGGCGGTGACAGCACTGAGCGGAGGTGTCTGCGGGAGCTGACTCCGAGCTTGGCGAAGACGTTGCCGAGGTGCCACTCCACGTCGTCCCACAGCTCCGGTGCGAGAGGCTCGGGTGTCACCCGGAACGCCAGCCACAGCCAGGGCCTTTCCGCATCCGTCGCGCCGTATCTCTGCTCCTGCCGGACGACGTGCAGTGCGTGCCTGAGAGCGTCGACGGCGGCGCAGCCATCGATGATCCGGTCGGCGATGCTGAAGTGCCGCCGCATGACCACGGGGGCACTGGCCAGAATCTCCGGCTTTCAGGGGAACGCGTCAACTCACGACGACTCCCCTTCGGGGGCGTAGAAGGCGGTGGTGCTGGCGACGGCGGCGGCGACCTGGTCCGGAGCGCCGCCCGCGGCTTCGTAGGCCCGGCCCCACGCCTGGCTGCTCTCGATGATGACGCGCCGGCCCTCGTCGGTCAGGTGGAAGGTGTTCTCGTCGAACTGCGGCAGGCCCGCCAGGTGCAGGCTCAGGCCCAGCAGCCCGAGATCCCAGCCCACCCCCACCGAACCGGGACCACCCATCGCCCAGAACTCGGGCGGAACCTCGGCGGTGTGGCGCAGCTCGAACAGGGTGCCGCCGTCCTCGGCGGACAGGCGCACCTCCACCTCCGAGAAGCCGGGATTGTCGCCGAACAGCCAGCTGACCTTCAGCAGGCGGGGCGGCTCGCACCGCAGGATCTCGCCGCCCGCGTTGCCCTCGAACTGGTATTTCCCGCCCAGCTGCAGGTCCCCGGTCACGGGCAGGAACCAGCGGCTCAGGCGCTCGGCGTTGGTGCAGGCATCCCACACGTCCTCGACGTCGGCGTCATAACGCCGTCGCAAGGTGATGACCTTGCGCTCGCCGTCGAGCAGTTCGCGATGCGCCCGGGTGATCTCGTCAAGCAAGTCCATCAGGTGTCCTTCGTCTCGCCTGTCATGCGGCGTTCGCGCTTGCCGCGAGCCAGCTCCGTGGTCAGCGCGTCCAGGCGCTGCGTCCAGAAGCCGCGGAAGAGCTCCAGCCACGCGTCGATCTCCTGAAGCGGCCCTGGCTCGACGGCGTAGAGGCGCCGCGTGCCCTGGGCCCGCACGCTGGCGAACCCGTTGTCGCGCAGCACCCGCAGGTGCTGGGAGACGGCCGGCTGGGAGATCCCGAACTCGCGCTGGATGACGGCGGTGAGCTCACCGGAGCTCTGCTCGCCGTCGGCCAGCAGCTCGAGGATCCGGCGCCGGACAGGGTCGCCGAGAACGTCGAATGCGTGCACCGCACCAGTCTTTCAGCGACTGCTTATATAAGTCAAGCCTGGGATAGGAGGTCAGTCATCCAGACCTCGGGCGCTGAGCGCCTCGCCGAGCGCGTCGGCATGCCGCAACGCGCTGACCACCATCGGCACCGCGAAGGCCCGCAGGCTGCGCTCGACGCCCCTGGCCCGCTGGGCCTCCCGCACGCGGGTGGCCAGCCCGGCCATGACAGGCACGCTGCGCACGGTCAGCGACAGCAGCAACGACAGCCGGAATGGATCCAGCCCGGCGAACCTGGCCGGCGCCAGGCACCGTTCCAGCGCGGCCATCATGGCCGACGTGCGGGTGGTGATCGTGACCAGACCGGCCAGCGCGACCGCGAGCACCACGCGCAGGGTCGTGGTGGCCGCGCCCGAAAGGTCCACGAAGATCCACTGCATGCCGAACAGCGCCACCGCGAACCAGCGCACCGGGCGTACCTGCGCCCAGGCCGCCGCCACGCCCACCCGCGACACCGCGTACAGCCCGGCCACGACGGCGGCGGCGCCCGCCAGGGCGAGCGGCGTGCGCAGCAGCACCAACACCGGGCAGGCGAGCGCCAGCCCGGCCAGTTTGGCGCCGGCGGGCAGCCGGTGCAGCGGGGAGGCACCGGGGACGTACGCGCCGGTGAGCCCGTTCACGACATGATCTTGCGGTAGTGGGCGATGGCCTCGCCGGGCGTGCCGTCGGCGACGACGCGGCCCTGGTCCAGCACCAGCACCCGGTCGAAATCGGCCAGCAGCGGCAGGTCGTGGCTGACCACCACGACCTGCTGGGGCAGCTCCCGCAGCAGGGTGGCGACCTGACGGGAGTGGCGCAGGTCCAGCAACGTGGTCGGCTCGTCCATGACCAGGACCTCCGGCTCCAGCACCATCACCGAGCACAGCGCGAGCAGCTGCTTCTGCCCGCCGGACAGGTGGTGCGCGGGGTGGTCGGCGTGGCCGGCCAGGCCGTACCTGGCCAGGACGTCCGCCACGCGCCGCTCGACCTCCGCGCGGGGCAGGCCTTTGCGGCGCAGCGAGAAGGCCACGTCCTCGGCCACCGTCGGCATGACGATCTGCGCGTCCGGGTCGGTGAACAGGAAACCCACCCCGCGCCTGATCTTCGCGGCGTGCCGGCGGGTGTCCAGGCCGAGCACGGTGACGCTGCCCGACGTCGGCAGCGCCAGGCCGTTGATCAGGCGGGCCAGCGTGCTCTTTCCCGAGCCGTTGGCGCCGACCACGCCGACGCGCCGCTCGGGCAGGGAGGCGGTGATGCCGCACAGCACGTCCCGCAGCCCGAGGCGCACGTGCACGTCAGTGAACTCGATCACCTCACGCCACCACCCGGGCCGAGGCGCACAGGCACGCCGGCGAACTCGATCACGCTCATACCACCACTTCGAACAGGGCGGCCACGCCGAGGCCGCCGCCGACCGCCGCCGCGGCCACGCCAAGCGTCCCCGGCGGGGCGCCGGCGCGGACGAGCCGGGTGAACAGCCTGGTCACCACGACCGCGCCGCTGGCGCCCCACGGATGGCCCAGCGCCAGCGCACCGCCGTCGGGGCAGACCCGCTCGCCGTCGGCGCCCAGCGGGTCCAGCCCCAACGCGTCGGTGACGGCCAGCACCTGCGCCGCGAACGCCTCCACGATCTCCACCGCGGCGACCCGCGCCACGTCCACCCCCGAACGCTCCAGCACCCGGCGTACCGCGGGCACCGGCCCCCAGCCGGGCAGCTCGGGATCGCACCCGACGACAGACCCGGCCACCAGCCGCATCCCCGGCAGGCCCGCGCGCGACCGCTCGGGCACGATGGCCACGGCCGCGGCGCCGTCACTGATCGGGGAGGAATTACCGGCCGTCACTGTACCGCCCGCCACGAACGCCGCCGGCAGCCGGGCCAGCGACGACGGCCGCAGCGGTCGCGGCCGCTGATCATCGGCCCGCCCGCCGACCGGGACGATCTCCTCGGCGAACCGGCCCGCCTCGCAGGCGGCCAGCGCGGCCGCGTGGCTGCGGCAGGCATAGGCGTCCTGGCGCTCGCGGGTGATCCCGCGTGCCGCGGCCAGTGCCTCGGCGGCCGGCCCCATGTCGGGGTCGGGGTGGCCGGCGGGCGTGAACGGCGCGCGGGCGTACGGCTCGGCGGCCCCCCGGTGGGTACGCAGCGGCGCGGTCGAGCCGCTCTCCGCTCCGCCCGCGATCACCAGGTCCACCTCCCCGGTGCGTACGGCCTGCCCGGCCAGCAGGATCGCGGCCAGCCCGCTGCCGCACTGGCGGTCCACGGTGACGCCGGGGACGGCGTGCCCCAGCCCGGCCGCCAGCGCCGCCACCCTGGCCACGTTGCCGCCCGGACCCATGCAGTTGCCCAGCACCACGTCATCCACCTGCCGGCCGGCGACGTCGCGGGCCACGGCCTCGATCACGTGCGCTGCGAGCCGGTCCACGGTCAGGTCCTTGTACGCGTGCCCGGCCGTGCCGATGGGCGTGCGCCGAGCGGCCACGATGACCGGCTCGTCGCCGCCTGCCGGTGCGCCGGTGGAGGTGCCGGCCACGTCAGGTCAGCCGCCGCAGGTCGGGGTCGCCGGCGGCCATGCGGGCCGCGACCAGGGCACGCGCGGGCTTGCCCGCCTGGGTGCGCGGCAGGCTCGGCACCGCGTACCAGCGGCGCGGCCGTTGCGCCACGTCCAGCCCGCTCCTGGCCACCGCCTCCAGCAGCGCCCGTGGCGGCGGCGCGTCCCCGTCGGCCTCCAGGATGGCCGTGACGATCGAGCCCAGTGACGGGTGGGGCGAGCCGATCACCACGATGTCCCCCACGCCGGGCACCTTCCTCAGCACCTCCTCGACGTCTTCGGGCACGACGGTGGCGCCGCCGGTCTGGATCGCGCCGTCGCCACGCCCGCGCAGCCGCAATACCTCTCCTGCCCGGTACGGGTGCGCCACGTCGCCCACGGTCATCCAACCGTCACCGTCGCGCCGCAGGGGACCCGCCGCCTCGCCCAGGTAACCCTCGGCCAGCCAGGGCGAACGGGCCCACACCTCCCCCAGTGCGCTCCCGGGAGCGGTCCTGACCTCGATCTCGACGCCAGGAAAGGGACGCAACCCACCCCCGTCGGCGTCGGCCGCGACGAACGAGAGCTCGGTGGCCCCGTAATACGACACGATCCGCACCCCGGCCCGCGCCGCCGCCGCTCGCCCCCGGGGGTCGAGCGCCGCGCCGCCGGCCACGACCGTACGCAGCGCGCCTGGCCGGGCGAGTACGGCAGGCAGCAGGTGCGGCACCAGGTGCACGACCGTGGCCTGGTCGAGGTGGGCGGGCAGCGATCCTGCGGGCCAGCGGCCGGGCACGACGGCCGTCGCGCCGGTGGCCAGGGCGTGCACGGCCGCGAAGGCGTACAGGGAGGACGACAGCGGACCGGGGACCAGCACGACGTCGTCGGGCGCCATCCCGGCCAGCTCGCCGAGGTGCGGGAACGACGCCGTCCACGAGGCCCGCGTGCGGACGACGGCACGCGGGCGGCCCGTGCTGCCCGAGCTGAAACACGCCCACGCCAGGTCGCCGGGCGCCGCCACGTGCTCGACGGCGGGGCCAGGCTCGTCCGGCAGTGGCGCGTCGACCAGGAGGTCCACCGTGGTCGTGCCGGTCATCCGCGCCCACCGCCGCCGGTCCCAGGCGTGATCGCCCACCAGCGGCGTCGCGCCGGCCAGGTCCGCGGCCAGCACGGCCACCAGCAAGGCGACCGGATCGGCCACCCCGATCGCGACGAGCGACCCGGCGCGCACGCCTCTGCCGAGCAGGTGCCGGGCGGCGCCGCTGATGTCGTGCGCGAGTTCGCCGTAGGTGAGCTCGCCGTGCGGCCCGCGCACTGCCACCATGTCGGGGCGGGCGGCGGCGTGCCGCCTGACGTGTTCTGCTACCGGCATGTACGGGTCAACGCCCCCACGTGGCGTGCAGCCGCTCGCGGTACACGGCGGGCACTGCGAGCGGATAGGCCCGCTGCGCTCCCCTGGCCACCACCGATGCCAGCACCGCCTTGATCAGGTCGCCGGGTAGGAACACGGTGGAGGCCAGCGCCGTCGTGCGCAGCGACACCCCCGTGATCAGAGTCTGCACGGGAATGCCGAACAGGTACACCACCCCGACGCCGCCCACCAGGCACGCCACCACGAGCCGGATGATCCCCGGGTTGCGCCCGCCGCGCTCAACGAGCCAGCCGGTCACCGCGGCCCCGGGTATCCAGCCGATGAGCCACCCGGCCGACGGCCCGGCGAAGAACGCCAGCCCGCCGCGCCCGCCTGCCAGCAGTGGCAGGCCCGCCGCGACCAGGATGAGCAGTACCGCGACGGCCAGCGCGCCCCGCCACGTGCCAAGGATCGCACCTGCCAACATCACGCCGAGCGTCTGCAGCGTGATCGGGACCAGGTTGCCAAAGGGGCTGACCGAACCCGCCAGTCCGAACACCGCGATCAACGCGGCGAACACGGCCACTCTCGCTAGGTCTCCCGTGGGGAACCGGCGCTTCTTGCCTGCATTCTTCATGGGGTCGATCCCACACCAGAACGGCACTCTTCAGACATGGAGGTATCCCACAACTTTCCGGTCGGTCATCTGCGAGCGAACCATATCTCCCCGCAACGGGCCGCCTGGAGCGCTGCGGCGATCCTGGTCTCCCAAGTCTCGCGACGGAAGGTGATGCTATGGTTACGCACCTGCGTTGGACAAGGTCGAAGGCGCCGTGCGACTGGGGAATGATTCCTGGCCCGCTATCGTCCTCACCCCATCCCGGGCCGAATTGCGCTCGGGGCGTTGTCAACCGCCCGGACGCTACGGTCATCCGGCACCCAGCCCGGAAGTCTTACTGTAACGCCATGGGACGTTAACAAATCCAGTCGGGACGGCTCGCGGATATTGCGAGCCGTCTCGACTGATTTTAGCGTGGCTCGCCATTTACCGCGAGCCACGCTGGCCAGCCCCTTATGGAACTATTGGGGCGGGCCCTACCACCTTCCACGGAGTCGATCCGCTGGATTTAAGGGGACCTGTGACGTACTTATCGAGATGCAATATGCCGACGACGCGCAATCTCGCGTCTCTGAAACTGCATACTAGGAGAGCAGACGTACATTCAGCGGTGAAGCTGTTCTCGCCGGTTCCCCCCGGATCGCGCCAGAAGCGCCGCCCCTTGGGTCCCATTTCTTCTTTACTCGTCATGGCATTGTCGCTCGCACCCGGTGAAATGCTGCCTCCTGTGACATCGTACGAGACGCTAGCGCCGATCGCTGTGAACCACGCAGTGGACTCGGGCTGCAATTGCAGGTTCTTGAGGACATACCGGAACCTCGCTTTGAAGGCAGGATCCCGCGTGAGCAGCTTTTCCACGTCGAGCGTCGATTCGGTGACCACCTTGGCGTAGGCGTGAAAGGTATGGATGTTCAGCCATTCCCTGTAGAACGGGCTCGACTGTCGATTAATTGTCCAGCCGAGGGATCCGCCTGCGTATACCTTGATGCCTTTCATGACCCACACTGGGCGAGTAGCCATCTTCATGGTACAAGTGCTGCCCTCACGGGCATTGAACTCCGACCATACGCAATGACAGGAGAAGGTTTCGTATTTTCCGGGTACCGAAGATTCGGGTCTGTCCGCGTGATTGGCGCCCGTGCAGATAATTTCCGTGCCGTCCTCAGCCGCGGCCGCGGCACGAACCGAATCTCCAGGAATGAGCCCGCCGCAAGGGTCAAGAAAGTCCGTCGAATCCTCGCCCGCGTCCCCGGTGACGTCAATGATCGTCAGGCCACCGCACCAATCGAAGACGAAGATCGAGATCGAGGGCTCGCTGGGCTCAACTTGGCCAGTAGTTCCGGCGGTTGCTCTGGCGGAACCCGAGGCAGACCCGGTCGTTTGTTCTTCTGGCGTTTCTTCCCAGGTCCAGGTCACCTTAGCTGTCACTTGGACCGCGCCGTTATTTTCTGTCTGCACCACGACATCGTCGAGCGTCACCGCGGAGTTGGATCGCACTACTCCAGCGGCTTCGAGCCTTTCCCTATCTGCGACCAAGGCGGCATTGAGCAGGGACAGCTTCGCTGTATTGGACGCGTCGGGGGTGACGCCGGGGGCATCCCAGATTGTCGCGGCGCGACCCTCAAGCACGGCGTCCTGCGCCTGGAAATAGTGCTTGACCCGGTCGATGTAAGCCTGCCTGCCTGACTCCGTGCTCGCCGTCGCGGCGACGCCCGGAGAAGCCTCCAGGACACAGGAGGTTTCGCTGCTTGCTGGGGGTGGGACGGGCTTGGTCGTGGCCGTGGCGGCTTCCCACTCGCTGTGCCCGTAGGCGGTCTTGGCGCGCACCCTGATGGTGTAGGTCACGTTGTTGGCCAGCCCGGAGATGGCCGCGTACGGGTCCTTGACCTCCAGGGTCTTCACGACGGTTCCCCCGTCGTCGACCACCTCGACGTCATAACCGTCCAGCAGCGCCACGCTGCCGTTTGACTCGGGCAGGCCCCAACTGGCCATGGCGCTGGCGTCGCCCCCGGCGGCGGAAAGGTTGAGCACCTTGCCGGGCGGTCCGGCAGGTAGGTAGGTAACCGCCAGCGAGGGTTGTTCGGCAGCGGTCGCCTCCCCGAAGGTTAGGACCTCCTCGGTGTTGGAGGTGAGCAGCAGCCATTGGTACTCGCTGCCAGCGATGTCGGCCCTCGGATCGCCGAGCGGGAGGGAGTACGGCGTGGTGGAGGTGTCGGCGTCAGTCGCCAGGTCCGAGCCCTTGCTGTCCCCGGTGACCGGGCTCTTGAGCGGTGTGGCGGTGATGACCGCGTCCGCCGGGCAAGCCCCTGCAGGGCAGGTGGGGGTGCCAAGTTTCAGGATTCCTTCGGAGACGGCCGCTCCGTCGGGGAGTTCGTTCAGCTTGAAGCCCACCACGGTGGCGGTCTTGTCGGCGCCAGTGCCGCCGATCCGCATGGCGGACGTGTCCTCCACTGTGCACGGTGTGCCGTTGCAGGCTGTGGGGTCGGTTTTGGCAGTCTTGATGACGAAGTTGTCCTTGCCCAGCGTCAGGTGCCGGACGTCCTCCAGCTGATCCGGCGGCGGTGTACCGGGGGTGGTGAACGAGACTGCGGCGGCCTTGGATGTGCAGACTTCTGGGCCAGAGTCCGCTGTCTGCACCGAGTTCGTCTCGGCACGCTGTGCCGCCGCACCTGCCGTTTGTGCGGTGATCTCGATGTAGTCGATGCCGAGTGTGCCGCTGGCCTGGGTGAGTGTGATCTTGAGTGGGTTGTCGCCTTGGGCGAGGTTGACGGTGGTGGTGGCGTCGGTCCAGGTGGTGGCCTGGGCGAGGGTTACCGGGTTGGAGGTGTGGGCTTCCCCTCGTAGCGTGGAGACCGAACCAAGAGAGGTTTGGTCGTGGCAGGAACCACGAGGCGTCGCTTTGATCCGGAGTTCCGGGCTGGGGCGGTGAGGATCGTCAAGGAGACCGGCAAACCCGTCGCGCACATAGCGCGGGATCTGGGTATCAACGAGTACACGCTGTACAACTGGGTGCAGATGGACCGGCACTCAACAGGGCAGGTCGGGCGCGACGGCAATGGAGGCGGCAAGCTGAAGGAGTCCGAGCAGGAGGAACTGGCGCGACTGCGGCGGGAGAAAGCCGAGCTGGTCAAGCAGCACGCCAAGGACAAGGCCGCCTGGGAGAGGGAGCGCGCCGAGTTGGAGGACGAGCGTGATGTCCTCAAACGATCCGTGGTCCTATGGGTCAAGGACTCGCTGAACCGATAACTGTGGTGGAGTTCATCGAGTCCCAAAGGGCCGAGTTTGGTGTCCCCCACACGATCTGTTTCCGTGCGCTGGGAGTATCGCCCTCGTGGTTCTACAAATGGAAGAACCGGAGGCCAACAGCTCGGGAAGAGCGGCGCGTCCATCTGGACGAGGAGATCAACCGGCACTTCGCCGCCTCCGGTGGCACCTACGGGTCGCCGCGCATCACCCAGGACCTGAGGTCCGAGGGCTGGAAGCTGTCGGAGAACACCGTGGCCAAGCGGATGGCCGAACTCGGCTTGGCCGGGCGGAGGCCGAAGAAGCCGCGCTCGCTGACCCGTCAGGGCAAGCGGCCGGCCGCGCCGGATCTGGTGCGGCGGAAGTTCACCGCGGTCGCTGCGGACGTGCTGTGGGTCGGCGACGTCACGATGATCCGCACCGATGAGGGGCCGCTGTACTTGGCCTCGGTTGAGGACCTGTTCTCCCGCCGGCTGCTCGGCTACGCCATGTCCGAGCACCATGACGCGGCGCTGACGGTCGCCTCACTGCAGATGGCCGTGGTCACGCGCGGTGGTGACGTGGACGGGGTGATCTTCCACTCGGATCGTGGATCGGAGTACACCGCTGCCCGCTACCAGGCCGAATGCCGGAAGCACAGAGTGGTGCAGTCCATGGGCCGGGTCGGGTGCGCGCTCGACAACGGAGCCGCCGAGTCGCTCAACAGCACGCTGAAGGTCGAGTTCGTATACCGGCACCGCTTCCGCACCCGGGCGGAGGCCCGGCTGAAGATTGCGACCTGGATCGCAGACTTCTACAACGTCAAGCGCAGGCACAGTGCCAACGACGGGCTGCCGCCTGTCACATTCGAGCATCAGATGATCGAGAAGCGGCAAGCGTCAACGGGCCTGCTGAGGGCCGCTGTGGCATAGAACCGTCTCCACGGTTTGAGGGGATTGACAGGTGGCTGGGGTTGTGCTGGCGTTGAGCCTGGCGCCGCCGGCTGTGCTGACGTAGCGGATGCGTAGCGTGGCTGTGCCTGTGGTGGTGGCTGGGATCTGCCAGGTGAGGTGGCTGTTGATGGTGCTGCTGCTGCGGGCGCTGCCGGAGGTGCCGGCTGGTGGCCGGAGCATGACGGTGAAGCCGGAGGTGGAGGTGGCTGCTTCTGCTTCGTACCGGGTGAGGGTTGGGCTCGGTGTCGGTGTCGGTGTCGGTGTGGGGGTTGGGCTTGTGCTCGGTGTGGGGGTGGGGTCGGGTGCGGAGCTGACCGGTCCGACGCAGGCGGCCATTTGCCATGTGTAGGTGCTGCCGGGTTGCACGGTGTTGGCGGGGATTTGGAAGGAGGCGCGTTCGCCGCCGTTGACGGTGCGGACACCGAGGGGGGCGGCGCCGACGGGTGTGCCGTTGTTGTCGTACAGGTAGTACTTGGCGGTCACTGCGCCACCCGAAGGCCGGTTGACCATGCCACTCAAGATCGGCTGGGTGGGGTCGGCCATGCCGGTTTCGGTGTCGGTGGGCAGCATGGGTGCGTCGGAGGTCAGCCGGTAGGCGGGGCTCTCGTTGCAGGAGGGCGGGGTGATGCCGCTGCGGCAGGCCTTGACGACGAACTTGAGGCTGGCCGGGTTGTCCAGTTGGAAGGTCTGCTCGATGGCCTGTCCGGAGGGTTTGGCGTTGTAGCTGGTGGCGGCCACCTCGCCGTACAGGTCCTTGATCTCCTTGACCGTCAGGGCGCGCTGGTAGACGCGCATGTCGTCCACCGAGCCTTGCAGGTACTGCGCTGCCGAGCCCCACTGGCTGCTGCCGATGCGGAACGGGCCGCTGGTGAGGGTGCCGGTGTGCTGGAAGTCGGTCTCGGCGGACAGGGCGCCGTCGACGTAGAGCCGGATCTTTCCGGCGGCGGCGTCGTACATGCCGACCAGGTGAGTCCAGGTGTCGGCCTTGACCAGCTTCTGGGAGTCGACCCAGGTTCCGTAGCCGGTGGGGCCGCCGCTGCCGGAGACCTGCAGCCGCCATTTCTGCCAGCTGTTGCCCAGGTAGTAGATGCTGAGCCCGAAGGGGTTGCCGTCCTGGCTGACCAGGTTCTGGATGGCGTCGCTGTTGTTCAGCTTGACCCAGGTGCTGATGGAGAAACTGGAGCTCTGATTGAGTACCGGTCCGGTGGTGGTCGCGTAGCTGTCGGGTGCACCGCTGCTGCCGGTCATGTCATTCAGTTGAATGCCCGAGCCGAGCTTGCCAGTAACCGGCTTGTGCCTGGTGCCGGAGTAGGTGGCGTTGTGGCCGTTGCCGCCGGCGTCCGCCGCGGCTGCCGCTCCCGCGGCCTCGTCGAACTTCCAGTGCGCCACATGGCCGGTGGGGAAGGCGGGCGGCGGGGTCATGGTGGAGTCGTTGACCGTGACGGTGTAGTCCAGGTGCGTCGCCTCGGGCACCGCGGATTTGAAGCCGACCTTCACGCTCTGACTGCGGGCGATGGCGTCGTTGCCCACCAGGGAGTCGATGGATTCGGCGGTGACGGTGGGGATCTCGGGCGGCAGCCAGTACGACACCGTCAGTTTCGGCGGGTTGCCACCGACACGCTCGGCGGAATGGTAGTAGATCCAGAACCCGTTGCCCTGGGTGGGCTGGTGGTCGAAGTCGGTGTAGGCCGAGACCTGGATGCCTTCGCTTTGCGCACCGGACGCCCACGCGTTGGCCATCGCGGTGACGTCCCAGGTGATCGTGCGGGGGATCCAGTTGCCGTTGTCATCGATCGCCGGCCCGCTGGGGCAGATCTGGATGGAGGAGCCGAACCCGGTTGCCGACGGCTTGTTGTTCCAGGTCACGGTGCCCGACGGCCAGGCGGAGGTGATGCGTTTGACCTCGACGCCGCCCGGCCCGTACCAGCGGCAGCCGACATCCTGCTCCGCGTACATCTCCAGCCGGGCGTTGCCCACCGCCCGGCCGCTCAGCACGGAGGTGTCGAACTTGAGCAGCGCGTTGGCGTAGGTACGGGTGCCGTCGCTGTAGGTCTTTTCGTTGCTGGTCAGCAGCTTGGTCGAAGCCGGTGAGGTGTCCACGGTGGCGTTGTTTGCTCACGGTTTGGTCGCTGAGCAGCGGCAGCGTCGTGGTCGGGTCCACGGTCAGCGGGTAGCGGGTGGCCGGGTCGTTCAGGAACGCCGCATCCGGCTTCAATACCAGCATCTGCCGGCCGTTCTCGGTCACCACCTGGGTGTCGATCTTGCCGGTACGCGGCGGCGTCACCTTTCCGGCGTTGGTCTCGGCCGGGCTGGGGCCGGCATCAACGGCCACCGGTTCGGCGGCCGAGGCCACCTGCTTGCCCTTGGCGTCGGTGAGTACGAGGCCTTTGCCCTTCTTGCCTTCCGCCAGCGTCAGGCCCTTGGTGGTGACCGGGATCCGCAACTCCACCGGACCGGTAGGGCGCTCGCGAAGCACCACATCATGCCGGAACCCGGTCGGAAGGGCCGTCACCACAAGATCGGCACCGGAGCCCGCGGCATCGACGTAACGGGCGACACTGCCGTCGACCTCAGGCCTGGGCAGGTCCTTCGACCAGGACAGCGCGAACTTCTGTCCGTTGTCCCGCTCCATCGAGGCGAACGGCTGCTCACCGCCCAGGGAGAAGGCTATGTTAGCCTTGGCCAGTTTCGGTTTGAGGACGCCGTTTTGCTCGACCAACGTCGTGTCGATCCACGCCCATGAGCCGTCGGGCTGTTTGAGCTGTGACGGTCCTGCGTACGACTGCAGCGTCAAATGCCCGTCCGGGTAGGCCCAGGTTCGAGACGTCTCGGTTTAGACCTCCTCTACGGGGACAGGCCCATTTAACCTCTTGGCGATCTCGAGCGCTGTTCTGAGCGGCGCATCCGGATCCTGGGGACGAGGAAAAATCGTTACCGATGGAGTGGCCGTTTCGGTCGGCTCCGGATCGGCCTGAGCGGTCGTAGTTACCCCTGCCACCAGCAGCGATGCTGCCACCGTGAGCACCGTGGCCAGCGCCAGGTGTCGGCGAGGCGGCCGTTCACGCCTCGCCGTGCTGACTAACTTGTTCACTAACACTCTCAATCTGCCGCGTGTTTGGAATGGCAAATAAGGTTTACATTGAGCAAGATCAATCAGCAACGTGAGAAAAGTCACCAGAATCTGCACGTCAAAGGCTGTAACGTTCGCCCAGTGAGGGCCGATATATCTTCTCAAACAGGCTCAAAGTGGTAATTGGCGTTTTCGAAATTGGCTGGCGGCGCACCTATGTCTGGCGGACCGCAGACGTGAGCGACACGTGACTTCAGTGTGTGGAAGACCCTCTGGGCTGAATGCGCAGAAATTGCCAACTCCCACGGCGAGGCATGGCCGTGTTGAGCTGCTTCGATCCCTGACCGGATCCAAGGACCTCCGTCGAGACCAGCCCGGCGGGGTCCTGCCATGCCCGCCGGACTGCGGATGATCTCTGAGAATGATGGGTCGGTCGGAGGGTCGCGGGCGGCCTGGATCATGGTCGCGAGGGGCAACCACCGGGGATGGTCTCAGGCGCTCTGTGCCCCGCTGGCCGTCGATCATCCGGAAAAACAGGCGTCGGCCCGTGGGTGCAGGACGGCCGAACAGAGGGCCCAGTAGCCCGGGCATTCGGAAGCATGTGTGTCGGTCTGAGGCCCGCCGGGAGGCCGTCTGTGGGCATCGGGGGGGCGCCGAGACAGCCCCCGACAGGCCATCAGCGTGGCGTACAGAGCGCGCTAGGTGCGCTAGGCGGACCCTTCTGGCTCCCAATGTTCGGGATCGGCGACGAACGACCCCCGTCCGGGGACGGTGCGGATCAAGCCGCTCTCCCGAAGGGCTCGCATGACCTTCATGCCGGTGGCCGACGCGATGCCGAACTCCGCCGTGAGCTGGACCAGTGACGGGATCTTCTCGCCTACCGGGATCTTGCCGGTGCGGATCCGCTTACTGATCTCCGCGTAGACCTGACGCCATGCGGGCGGTTCGGTTTCGATCTTTGCCACGTTGGCAAGGTAGGTGTCTCTGGCCTGTCAGGCGATAGCGCAACACCTAGCGAACCTAGCGCGCTATCCCTACCCTTGACCACATGACAAGGAAGGCGAGGGTGCGATGGATCAAGATCAGACGTGGCATGACGATCTTGTGCCGGAGTGCGATGTCCGGCTCGGCGATGACGGCCGGTGGCACGGCTGGCATCGGCTCTCCGGCGAGACCTTCGAGGCGGGAAGTTTCCGGGGGTTGGAACTCGCGGCCATCGCCAAGCGGATCTTGCACTTGTGGGGGCGGAGGTCATGATCCCGTGGTACGCGATCGACGCTATCCCCGAGTGCCGGACCCCCGAGCGTGACAGCTCCGGCATGTGGAGCACGATCCACGAGCCGTCCGGCCGCGTGCTCCGGTCGTACTCGTGGGAGCGGCTGGTCTGGAAAGCCCTGCAAGCCAAGATCGCCTACCGGCGACGGCAGATGGGCGAATGAGCGTCCGGTCGCGGCTGAGGGTCCACCGACCGGCGAGGGCCCCCGTCGTGGGCGTTCGACGGGGGCTCGCTCATGATCGGAAGTTGTCAATCATGCGGCGCTGGGATGCTTGGCGTCCCACATCTCGTGACGTCGCCAGTCGCATGCCGTACAGCGCAACAGCGCCATGCCTTGCGCTTGAGCTTCGGACGTCTCCGCGTGGTTCTCCCTCGTGGTCACACGGCCACACGGGTACCGGGCAGAGTGGTAACTGGTCACGCGGGGACCGGGAGTCCGGCGAGTGACTTTGCAGGTAGGTCAGGAAGCCAGGCGCAGAGCGCGGGCCACGTCCGCGGTGACGGCGGAGGTCTCGGTCGTGGTGTAGCCGTCACGCAGGGAGGCGTCGAGGTCCTTCAGGCCGTTGCCGCTGAGCGTGATCACCACGCGCAGGCCCGGCTCCAGCAGGCCACGCGCGTGCTGGTCGAGCAGCCCCGCCACCCCGGCCGCCGAGGCCGGCTCGACGAAGACGCCGTCGCGGCGGGCCAGCTCCCGGTACGCCGCGAAGATCTGCTCGTCGCTCACCGCGGCGATCAGCCCGCCGGACTCCTCGCGCGCGGCGACGGCGCCGTCCCACGTGGCGGGGTTGCCGACGCGGATCGCGCTCGCCTCGGTCCGCGGGTCGGCGACGGGCGCGCCGTGGACCAGCGGCGCCGCGCCCGCCGCCTGGAAACCCCACATGCGCGGCAGCCGGGTCGCCACGCCTGCCTGCTGGTAGACGCGGTAGCCGCCCCAGGTCGCGGTGATGTTGCCGCCGTTGCCCACGGGCAGGCAGTGCACGTCGGGCGCGTCGCCCAGGGCGTCCACGACCTCGTAGGCGACGGTCCGCTGCCCGGCCAGGCGCAGCTCGTTGCCGACGGAGTTGACCAACGCGACCGGGTGGTGGCCGGCCAGCTCGCGGGCGACCCGCAGGCAGTCGTCGAAGGTGCCGTCGATCTCCACGATGCGGGCGCCGTAGCGTACGGCCTGGCTCAGCTTGCCCAGCGCGATCCGGCCCTTGGGGACGAGCACGGCCGCGGACAGGCCGGCGCGGGCGGCGTACGCGGCGGCAGAGGCGCTGGTGTTGCCAGTCGAGGCGCAGATGACGGTCTCGGCGCCGCGCTCGGCCGCCCTGCTGATGGCCACGGTCATGCCGCGGTCCTTGAACGATCCGGTCGGGTTGGCGCCTTCGACCTTCAGCCACACCTCGCAGCCGGTGAGCGAGGACAGGTACGCCGAGCGCAGCAGCGGGGTGTTGCCCTCGTTCAGCGAGACGGCCGGGGTGTCGTCGGTGACGGGCAGCCAGCGCCGGTAACGGCTGTCGATCAAACCATGCCAGGTAGTCATGTCCGCACCGTAACATTTGTTTCGTTAAGGCGCATATATGGGGACTCATGTAACATGTGTCATCATGGAGAACGATCCGGTGGCGAGCCGCCTCAGCGCCGTCTACTCCGAGTTGCCGCCCGGCGAACGTGCGATCGTGCGGGTGCTGCTCGACGACTACCCGTTCGCGGCGCTCGGCTCGCTGCGGGCGCTGGCCGAGCGTGCGGGGGTCAGCCCGCCGACGGCCTCGCGGCTGTTCGACCGGCTCGGATACACCGGGTTCGCCGAGTTCCAAGCCGCCGTCAGAGACGGGGCGCGGGACCGGTCGCGGCTGCTGGAATTCGTCACCGCGCCGGGGGCCGCCAAGAGCGCCACCCGCGAGAGCACGCCCGGCTCTGAGGCGGCCGCACCCGGCGAGACCGGGCCGTCCGAGCTGCGGCGGGCCGCCGACGACCTGCGCTCTGGACTGGACGGCACGCTTGCGACCCTCTCCGAGCCCCTGCTCATGGCCGCGGCGGCGCTGGTGGCCGAGGCCCGCACGGTGTGGGCGCTGGGCGGGCCGCTCAGCGAGCTGGCCGCCGAATACTTGATCCGCCAGCTCGCCAGTCTGCGCTCCGGCGCCCACCGGGTGCCCGGGCCGCCGCAGGCCCGCGCCCGTACCCTGCTGGACCTGGGGCCCTCTGACGTGGTCGCGGCCTACGACTTCCGTCGTTACTCCCCCGCCACCGCCCGGTTCGTGCAGGCCGCCCGTGACCGGGGCGCGCGGCTGCTGCTCGTCACCGACGCCTGGGGCTCGCCGCTGGCCCCACAGGCGGAGGTGCTGGTCAGCCTGCCGCGCGAGGCGGCCGGGCCGATCGCGCCGCTGGCACACGAGATCGCCGTCACCGAGCTGCTGCTCGTCGCCACGGCCGCGCGCCTGTCACCTGCCCAGCGTCTGGCCGACCTCGACGCGCTCACGCAGAGCCTGGGGTGAGCCGCTTGTAGAAGAAGCTGCAGTCCCGCAGCGTTCCGTCAGGGGATCCGGCGTACTCGGGGACGATCCCGTACCGTGTCCAGCCGCCGGTGAGGTAGACGTGCTCGGCGGTGCTGCCGGTCTCGGTGTCCAGGAGCAGCAGGTCAACCCCTGCCTCCAGGGCGGCCTGCTCGGCCGTGGCCAGCAGGGCACGCGACAGACCCTGGCCGCGGGCCTCGCGGTGCACCATGAGCTTGACGATCTCGCCGCGGTGGCGGGCATTGGGCTTGGCGACCAGGGCCAGGCTGACGGTGGCGTTGATGCCGCCGCCGTCGCGGCAGACCCACACCAGGAGGCGCCCGTCGGCCACGGCCGGGGCCTGCGCCCGCCACCAGGCAGCGGCCGCCTCATGATCGAACGGCGCCAGGAAGCCCACAGAGGCGCCGTCGTCCACGGCGTCGACCAGGAGATCGGCCAGGTCCTTCAGGCCGGCGTCGAACTCCTCGGCGGACAGGCGGTCGATGGTGTGCATAGGAGATCCCTCCGCTTTCACGGCAAGCAGCGTGTGACGGTTCACGGCAGGACGATGAGCAGCGCATAACGCGCCGGGTCCGGTCCCGGGCAGCGGAAGCGAGAGGCTCCCCAGAGCCGGAAGCGCAGGCAGTCGCCGGGTGCGAGCGTGTGCGCGCTGCCGTTCGCGGTGATCTCCACCGTGCCCTCCAGCGCCCAGATATGCTGCTCGAGCCCGGGAACCGGGGGTGCGTCGTAGACGATGTCCGCGCCCGGCCGCAGGACGCCTTCGACGACCTCGCCTCGCAGGCCGGGGTGCGGCGGCGATACCGACCTGCGGACGAAGCCCGACTCCTCGTCCCGCCACACCGGCTGGGCCTCGCCCCGCAGCAGCTGCGGCGGCTCGGACTCGACCTCGGCCAGCAGCCGCGACATCGTCTGCTCATACACCGCGCAGAGCTTGTTGAGCAGCGCAGCGGTCGGGCTGATCTCGCCGCGCTCCAGGCGCGACAGGGTCGAGCGGCTGATCGCGGCGCGGCGGGCCAGCTCATCCAGCGACCAGCCGCGCTCCACGCGTAGCTCCGCCAGCCGTTCGGCCAGCCGGGTATCCAGCTCCTCCGCCTGTCTCATATCCGGGAATATATCCCAAATACGGGACACCGGCTTGCGTGATTCCCGGAACCTACGCGCCGTTGAGCAGCGGCACGAGCTGCTCCTCCTCGTAATCCAGGTGCGCCTCGAGCTCCGCGGTGAGCCGGCTGACCTCGCGCGACAGCTCCTCGGGAGCGACGTCGTCGGCCGCGAGCAGCTCCTGGAGTTGTTCGAGGAGTCGCTGGACGACCAGATGCTCGGCCCGCAGCCGCTCGAACACCGCGGCCAGCTCCGGGTGGCGCCCCTCCAGCGCGGGGAACATGAAACCGTCCTCGCGCGAATGGTGCCCGTGCAGACCTTGGCACATGGTCAGGCAGTTGACCCGCAACTGCGCCGTCAGACGGGGCCCCGAGGAGCCGACCTCCTTGCGGAGCACGGCCAATTCCTTGCGGAAAGCGTCGTGAATCTTCTTGAGGGCGTCGCCCATGCGCCCGGCCGGCGGCCCGTGGTCGATCGGGACGAGCGCGACCACCGGCAGGATCCGGCCGGAACCGGTCTGGTACGTGCCCCAACCCGGCTCTTGCTCGACCGCGCGGGCGAACAGGCGATCCCGTTCCTCGCCTTCCAGGACGACCGCTTTGGCCTGGTAGGTGAAGCTGCCGTCTTCCACGGTGACCTGCGGGTTGGCGCGCAGGTTGTGGTACCAGGCCGGGTGCGCGGGCGCGCCGCCGGCCGACGCGATGATGAGGATGCGCTCGCCATCGGGCAGGTAGCCGAGCGGGGTCGTACGGCGTGCGCCGGTCTTCGCGCCGACGGTCGTCAGCAGGAGCAGCCTGGCTCCCTCGAAGGGGCCGCCGACCCGGCCCTGATTGGCGCGGAACTCGTCGATGATCTGCTGGTTGAAGTCAATGGGCATGCGTGTTTACTCCAGGCGGGGATGTGTCGATGACAACGAAAACCCGCGCGGAATGCCGAAGGGAACGACGGGTCGACTACACCGCCGAAGGCATGGAACGACGCGCGGGGGCTGCGTGCTCAGGCACGACCGATGAAGGTAGTCACGGTGTCATCCCCCTTGATTCGGCGCCTCCATGCCACCGCCGTCCACCCGGCCGGCGTCACGCGACGCGACCGCTATTACACGATCTACCGCGAAAACTGTCAAGCTCGTCGTACCCCGTACCGGACTCGAACCGGCGATTTCCCGGTTGAAAGCCGGGCGTCCTGACCGCTGGACCAACGGGGCGCGCATGCGTACGTCCGGCGGGATTCGAACCCGCACCGTCCGGTACCTGAGACCGGTGCCTCTGCCGTTGGGCTACGGACGCTTATATTCCTGGCGTGGACCGACGGGATCTCGAAACCCGAATTCCTGCTTGCAAGGCAGGTATGATGCCTTTTCACCATCAGCCCGAAGATAAAGAGAAAGGCCGCCCGGAGGTGTCCCTGGCGGCCTTTGGATCCTCCCCCGCGAGGATTATCCCGAGGCCGGCCCGATAAGCGCGCAGCCGAACACCGCGGCTCGGCGGCACAGACGCCGTTCCCGCTCCAGTGCACCGGCTGCGTAGCACATGGCCTGGCCTTCCTGACATTCCTGCGTTCGACGTGAACCACGGTAGCCCCGGTATGCCGCGAATGCCACTTATTTATTGTCGGCTCGGTGCCTTGCGGTCACGACACCGTGCCGTGACCCGGCTTTTGCCGCCCTGCCCCGGGAGCCGTCGCAGTCACCGGGTTATATTCGAATATTGGGAGGAAACCACCGTCATCGGGGGTTCGCGATGGTTGGTGACCTGCCGCGGCGGCTTGTCGCGGAAGCCATCGGAACGATGTTGCTCGTCCTCTTCGGCGCCGGCTCGGTCGTGGCGGCCCTGGTCTTCGGCGACGGTCAGCTGACCTACGCCGGGCTCGGCTTCATCGCGCTGTCGTTCGCCGTGGTCGTCGCGATCGTCATCTACGCGTTCGGCAACACGTCGGGAGCCCACATCAATCCCGCGGTGACCATCGCTCTGGCCGCGGGGCGCCGGTTCCCGTGGGCCGAGGTGCCGTTCTACATCGTTGCCCAGCTCGTCGGCGCGTTCGCCGGGGCGCTGCTCATCGTGGGCGGATTCGGCCGGCGCGCGATCGATCCGGGCGGTGTCGGGCTGACCCAGCTCGGCGTGGGTGTGAACTATGCACAGGGAATCTTGCTCGAAGCGCTCGGCACGTTCCTGCTGCTGCTCACGATCATGGCGATGGCGGTCGACCGCCGGGCGCCGGCCGGCTGGGCCGGGCTGATGATCGGACTGGCGGTGGCGGGCGAGATCTTCGTGCTGGGCCCGTCGACGAACGGCTCGGTCAACCCGGCTCGAACCTTCGGCCCATACCTGGCCAACAGCTTGTTCGGCGGCGACACGCCCTGGGCGCAGATCGGCGTCTACCTCGCCGGGCCGATCATCGGCGCGGTGCTGGCGGTCGTCGTGTACGACGTGGTCGCCCGCCCGGCCCGCGAACTGCCCGAGACGGCCGCGCAAGGGGCATCCGGGGAGATCACGGGTGCCAGGGAGCCGCAGGCCGAGGCCGTCCGGCAGGAGCTCGCCGGTCAGGTTCCCGGGGCCCGTGCGCCGCAGGACGACCAGATCAGGGACCGCGTGGGACACGCCCGCTGGCGCTGGCGTCCCGGCGGGAGGAGGTGATCCATGAGCCCGTGACCGATCGTACGTCCGCCACTTCCGAGCAAGGGAGAGATCACCATGCCTGGCAACAGGGGAGTCACATATGAAGGCCCAGGCAAGGTCGAGGTACGCGAGACCGACTATCCCGAATTCGAGCTCAAAGACGGCCCGGGCGTGAACCCGGCCAACGTCGGCCGCAAGCTGCCGCACGCCGCGATACTCAAAACGGTCGCGACGAACATCTGCGGCAGCGACCAGCACATGGTCCGCGGCCGCACCACGGCGCCCCCGGGGCTGGTCCTCGGTCATGAGATCACCGGTGAGGTCGTCGAGACCGGTCCCGATGTGGAGTTCGTCAAGACCGGCGACCTCGTGTCCGTGCCGTTCAACATCGCCTGCGGCCGCTGCCGCAACTGCAAGGAGGGCAAGACCGGAGTCTGCGAGAACGTCAACCCGGACCGTCCCGGCTCGGCGTACGGCTACGTCGACATGGGCGGCTGGGTCGGCGGGCAGGCCGAGTACGTCCTTGTTCCCTACGCCGACTGGAACCTGCTGAAGTTTCCCGACAAGGACCGGGCGATGGAGAAGATCCTCGACCTGGCCATGCTCGCGGACATCTTCCCGACCGGGTTCCACGGCTGTGTGAGCGCGGGAGTGCAGCCGGGCTCGAGCGTCTACATCGCCGGCGCCGGCCCGGTCGGGCTGGCCGCGGCCGCCTCGGCGTTCCTGCTCGGAGCCGCCGTGGTCATCGTCGCGGACCTGAACAAGGAGCGCCTCGACCAGGCGCACAGCTTCGGCTGCGAGACCATCAACGTCGCCCTGGGCGAGCCGAAGGACCAGATCCTGCACATTCTCGGCGAACCGGAGGTGGACTGCGCCGTCGACGCGGTCGGCTTCGAGGCGCGCGGTCACGGCCACGAGTCGGAGGTGGAGCGTCCCGCCACCGTGCTCAACTCGCTCATGGACGTCACCAGGGCAGGTGGCGCGCTCGGCATCCCAGGCCTGTACGTGACGGGCGATCCCGGTGCGGCGGACGAGGCCGCCAAGCAGGGGTCGCTGTCCATCCGGATAGGCCTCGGCTGGGCGAAGTCGCACAGTTTCGTCACCGGCCAGTGCCCCGTCATGCGGTACAACCGCCAGCTCATGATGGCGATCCTGCACGACCGAGTGCAGATCGCGAAGGCGGTCAACGCCACCCCGCTCCCGCTCGACCAGGCGCCGCGGGGATACCACGAATTCGATGAGGGGGCTGCCCGCAAGTACGTGCTCGATCCGCACGGCAAGCTCAGCAGAACGTCCTGACCACACAGCCGCCGGCGACCCGCGCGCCCGGCGGGTCGCCGGCGACACGTGACGCAACGTATCGTCTCGTCAGTGTGGTAGGATGCCGGGCATGCCCAAGCAGCCCGACCCCGCCCGCCGCAACGAGCGATCCCGGCAGGCCATCCTCACCGCCGCCCGCGAGCTGGTCTCCGAGGTGGGATACGCCAAGCTGTCGATCGAGGCCATCGCCGCACGGGCCGGTGTGGGCAAGCAGACCATCTACCGATGGTGGCCCTCCAAGGGGGCGGTGATCTTCGACTCGTTCCTGGCGCTGAGCGAGGTGGGCCCCGAGGAGAGCGTGGCGCTGCCCGACACGGGCGACCTCGAGGCAGATCTCAAGGTCGTGATGCGCGCGACGGTGGCCGAGTTCGCCGATCCGGCGTTCGAAGCGCCCATCCGGGCGCTCAACACCGAGATCATCAACGATCCCGGCCTCGCCGCCCAATACCGCGAGAAGCTGGCCGGCCCGGTCGACGAGGCCAAGAAGGCCCGGCTGCGCAGCGCGCAGCGGGCCGGGCAGATCCGCGCGGACGCCGACCTCGACCTGGCGCTGGAGCTGCTGTACGCCCCTCTCTCCCAGCGCTGGCTGCTCCGCTCCGGCCCGCTGACCCCCGAATACGCCGACGCGCTCGTCGACCTCTTCCTCCAGGCCATGAGACCCCCGGTTTGACCGTGACGCGACGTCAACGTCTTTACTGGTGACATGCGGATCGGAGAGCTCGCCGCGCTGCTCGGAGTGTCCACCCGGACGGTGCGTTACTACCACCACCAGGGCGTCCTGCCCGAGCCGCCCCGCCTGGCCAACGGCTACCGCGAGTACGGCATGCGCGACGCCATCGCCCTGGCCCGCGTCCGCCGCCTCGTCGCGCTCGGGCTGAGCCTGGACGAGGCGCGCGACGTCATCGCCGAGGACCGGTCCAGGGAGCTGCCCGAGATCCTCGCCGAGATCGACGCCGACCTGGCCAGGCAGGAGCAGGAGATCCGGGACCGGCGGCGGCGCCTGGCCCAGGTGCTCCAGCGGGCCGAGGCCGGGACGCTGGGCCCGCAGGACACCGCCTCGCCCGATCTGCTGGCGTTCCTGAAGGCGGTCGACCTGCCCTCCTCGCAGGCGGCGGCCTGGGATCGCGAGCTGCTGGTGCTGATGGACACCGTGGCGGCGGCGCCCGAGCGGAAACGCGCCTTCACGATGCTCGACGCGCTCGCCGCCGATCCCGAGCTGACGGCGCGCGGCCACGAGTTCTACCGCAGGCTCGACGAGCTGGCCGGCGCCGAGCCCGACGACCCGCGGATCGCGCCGCTTGCGGCGGAGCTCGCCGAGTACAGCCTGCGGCACCTGATGACCAACGGTGCGCCGATCGGACCCGAGTGGGACGCCGAGACGATGGAGCCGTTCCTCGACGGGCTCGCCCCCGCCCAGGCGGAGGTGATCCGGCAGGTGGTCCGGCACATCGCCGGCCGCTGAAGGCGGCCTCCTGCGCCCGACATACCGCGGACATACCGGGAACCCCTACTTTGGCGTGCATGTATCCCTCGTGGCGGCGGCTCGCCGTCCTTATTCTGTTCGCCGCGTTCCTGGTGCCGGCCCCTCCGGCCGCCGCGGCGGCGTTGTCCGATGCGGGCTTCTTCGGCAGGTGGAGCGCCGGAGCCTGGACGGTGGGGCCGCGACTGAACTACGCGCACGCGGGCCTCAAGCCCGTGGAGAGCGCGGTGATGGCGGGCGACTACGCGCTGGCCAAGCAGCGGCTGCTGGATTACTATCGCGCGCGCCCGGGCATCGAGGCGGGCAGCTTCTCGCACACCACCTGGCCGGGCGCACTCGAGCTGACCGCCAGCCACATATGGACGCTGGGATCGGGCGAGGCCTACATCAAGACGCTGACCTTCGGCCCGGGGGAAAAGACGGTCACGGCAGACGTCACGAGCAGCATCACCAGCGGCAAGCCCGGATTCTTCCTGATGAGCCGCTACAAGGACGCGGTCATCGCCCTCATCAACAGCAGGAGCAAGGGGTCGGGCAAGCCCACCCTCCGCCTGACCCTGGCCGATGGGTCGGTGAAGACCCTTCACCCCACGCACGACACCTACATCTGGGCGGCCCACCCGGCCGGCGTGTACGGCACCAAGTACTACATGCAGGTCAGCGACCAGGGCACCGGGCCGTTCACCGACGAGACGCGCAAGGCGTACCTGCGGTTCGACCTCGACGGCGTCACCGGCGTGAAGAAAGCGGAGCTGACGCTGACCGGCACGGCCGACACCGCGAAGGACATCATGCTGTACGGCAACGCCGCGACCTTCGACGAGGCCATCCGCACCTGGTCCAACACTATCCAGAACACGTTCTCGTGGGAGGGCGACCCCGGCGGCTTCGACTGGAAGCTCCCCGGCGGTGTCGACAAGGGGTATCGCATCGCCGACGACGAGTTTCTCTACCAGCTGCCCCGCTTCTTCTTCGCCGGCCCGCTGGCCCTGGAGTACCAGAAGACGGGCAACGAGCAGTACGCCCGCACGCTCATCGGCCTGATGACCGACTTCATCAAGGACGCCGACGCCTACGACGCCGATCAGGGCGCCGGTTCCTATCCGGGCAACCTGCACGCCGCGCGGCGCCTGCACAACTGGATCGCGGCCTACGAGATTCTGCGCAAGAGCCCGTCGCTGACCGCTGACGCCAACGTCGCGATCCTCAAGACGATGAACCGGGCGGGCCTGTACCTGCAGGAGAACGTCAACGCCACGCCGAACAAGATGCAGTCGCAGAAGATCACGCTGCTGCACAACTCCATCTACTTCCCGGAGTTCCGCGCGGCGTCGGCGTGGCGGACCAACGCCGCCAACTTTCTGTCGACCCAGCTCAACGACTCGACCTACGCCGACGGCGGCTACAAGGAGTCCACGGACGCCTACCTGCGGGGCTACCTCAGCCAGTACGTGGACGTCGTCGCCTACATGCAGCGCAACGGCATCGCGTTCACCGCGACCGCCAAGCTGCGACAGTTGGCCCGCTTCCTCATGGACCAGAGCTATCCCAGCGGGTACGGCCCGGCCTACGGCGACAGCGACTCCCTCGACCTGCGCAGCACTCTCAGGAAGCTGGGCCAGCTGCTCAACGACCCCGAACTCCTCTACGTCGGCACCTCCGGCACGTCGGGCGAGAAGCCGGCGCACACATCCGTCCTCTACCCGGACACCCGGGTCGCGGTCTCCCGCTCCGGCTGGACCGCCGACGACTCCCACCTCCGGATCAACGCCGACCGCGGCAACCACAGCCATCCGGACGAGCTGGCGATCACCGCTTATGCATACGGTCGGCCACTCCTGCCCGACATGGGCACCTTCACCTACAGCACGGACGCGCACGCGGAATGGCTGCGGAAAACCACGGAGGCGCACAACACGATCGAGATCGACGACAAGCCGCAGGTCTCGACGGCGGCGGGCGGGATCTCGCATCTGATCACCAACCCCGCCTTCGACCTGATCGGCGCGAACACTGAGAGCTCCGCCGGTGTTCGCCACGAGCGATCCGTCCTGTCGCTGCACTCGGGCCTGTGGGTGGTCTCCGACCGGCTCAAGCCGGTGGACACCGCCGCCACGCACCGCTACGAGCAGAACTGGCACTTCGCCTCGGACGCCAAGCCCTCGATCCGCTCCGGGACGGAGGCCACGACCACCGCCTTCGCGACGGGTGCGAACCTGACGATCGTCCCCGCCGACCCGGCCGAGGTCGCCTCCACCCTGCGCGACGGCTACTACGCACCGCGGTTCTACTCGATGGAGAACGCGAAGTACGTCTCCTACGTCAAGACGGGCGCAACCGGCCAGAAAACCTTCGACACCCTCCTGGTGCCGTCGAAGGGCGCGGCCGACACGTCCGTGACGGTGGAACGTCTCCCCGTGGGCACCATCCCGTCGTACCAGGCGACAGCCCTCAGCTTGAACGGCGGCGCAGGGGTCTACTACAAGTCCTGGACGTCGAAGACGCCGCGCGCGTTCGGGTCCTACGTCTTCGACGGCAAGCTGCTCTACGCCGACGCCGGGTCGATCGTGATGGTGGACGGCTCGTCGGTCGAACGTGCCGGCGCGACCCTGGTCAAGGCGCCGGCCGCGGTCACGGACCTGGCCGTGACCTTCGGCGGGGACGGCACCGTACACATCGACGGCAGCGGGCTGACCGCGAGCACCGACCCGGCCAAGGCCATCGCGATCGCGGCGCCCAATGCCGCCAAAGTGATCCTCAACGGCAAGGTCGTTCCCTTCGAACGCGCGGGCGCGCTCATCTACGCGGCCGCCTGAAGGAGAACTCCGGCCCGGATCGTCGCGCTGCCCGACCCGCGGCAGGCGTCCGCCGGCGCGCCAGCCTCGGCCAACCCCCCGCGCCCCTGCTCCGCGACTCCTCAGGAGGCGCGGGCGGGGGCACGGAAGGTGGCACACACAGCGCGGCCAGGGCCCAAGGGTGGGCGACGCGCTATGCCCCGTGGATCAGACCACCGCCCCGGTGCCCGTACGGTCGCGTGGCGCGGTGCGCCTGGCCGGCGGAGCGGGTGGACGGCGGTCGAACCGGGCCAGCACGACGGCCGCCGGACCGGCCACGAACGCCGACGACAGCGTCCCCATGACGATCCCGGCCACCAGCGACATGGCGAAGTCCCGCAGCGAGTCCCCGCCGAAGACCATCAACGCCATCAGGATGAACAACGCGCCCAGCCCGGTGTTGACCGTCCGCGGCAACGTCTGCACGATCGCCCCGTCGACCGCCGCCACCAACCCCCGCTGGGAGGTCCACAACTCCCGCACCCGGTCGAACACCACGACCTTGTCGTTGACCGAATACCCGACAATCGTCAGCATCGCCGCCACGAAGATCCCGTCGATCGGCTTGCCCAGCCATGCGAACAACCCGACCACGACGGTCACGTCCACCAGCAGTGCCAGCACCGCCGCCGCCCCGAACGTCCACCGGAACCGGACCGCCAGATACACCAGCTGCATGGCCACGGCCACCCCGAGCGCGACGAGGGCGTTACGCCGCAGCTCCTCGCCCAGGCTGGGCCCGATGAACTCCTCGCGCGTCTTGCTCACCTCGCCGCCGTGCGGCTCCAGCGCGTGCTCGATCCGGGCCGCCTCCTCCAGCCCGAGCCGCGCCGCCCGTACCGTGACACCGTCGTCCGTGGACTGCACCACCGCCGAGGTGACCCCGGCCCGCGTCACCGCCTGCCCGGCGACGTCTGCGGGGACCGGCTTGGACGTGGCGAACTCCACGAGCCGCCCGCCGGTGAACTCCACGCCGACGTTCAGCCCGCGAACCAGCAACCCGGCCACGGCCACCACCGCCAGCCCGCCGGCGATCGCCAGCCACACCCTCCTGGCGGCCATGAGCCGCGGCTTCCTGCGCGCCAGCCAGGTCCTGACCACGCCCTGCGCGGCCAGCCCGGACGCGCGCGGCCCGATCCTGCCGATGACACCCTGGACGAGCACACGGGTGATCAGCATGGCGGAGATCAGCGAGGCGAGCACGCCGATCGCCAGCGTCACGCCGAAGCCCTTGACCGGTCCCGAGGCCAGCCAGAACAGCAGCCCGGCCGCGATCAGGGTGGTGACGTTGGAGTCGGCGATCGCGCTCCACGCGTTCTTGAACCCCAGGTCCAAGGCCCGCCTCAGCCCGCGCCGGGAGTCGTGCTCCTCCCTGGCCCGCTCGAAAACCAGCACGTTGGCGTCGATGGCCATGCCGATCGCCAGCACGAACCCGGCCAGCCCCGGCAGCGTGAACGTCGCCCCCATCGCCACCAGCGCCGCGTACGAGATCAGCCCGTAGCAGGCCAGCGCCACCGCCGCGAGCAGCCCGGACACCCGGTAGACCGCCACGATGAACACGGCGGTCACCAGTAGCCCGGCCACCGCCGCCTTGGCACTGGCGTCGATGGCCTCCGCGCCGAGCGTCGGTCCGACCGTACGCTGCTCCACCAGGGCCAGCGGGACGGGCAGCGCCCCGCCCTTGATGAGCACGGCCAGATCGCGGGCCTCCTCGTGGGTGAACGACCCGGTGATGTCCGCGCGGGCGCCCGGGATGCCGGTACGGCACGGGATCGACGGATCCAGCGGCGGCGAGGAGATGATCTCCGCGTCGAGCACGATGGCGATCCTGCGCTTGGGATCGCCCTGCGGCTCGCACGCCGCCGCCCCGGTCAGCCGCTGCCAGGCGTTGGCGTCGCGGAAATCGATGGTCACCCACCAGCCGGGACCACGCTGGGGATCGCTCTGCTCGACCGCATCGGCCACGCCGTCGCCGGTGATGGCCGCGGGACCGAGCGTGAGCAGATCGCCGTTCTCGTCGCGTACCCCTGAAGGATCGCCGGCGCCGAGGACAGGATGGAAAGCCAGCTGCGCGGTCCGGCCGATCACCTCGGCCGCCTGGCGCGGGTCGAGTACGCCGGGCAGCTCGACGATGATCCGCTTCTCGCCGGAGCGGACCAGGGTGGGATCGACCACGCCGAGTGCGTCCGCCCGCTGGCGGAGCACGTCGAGTGCGCGGTCGGTGGCCGCCGCGTCGGCCTTGACGGTCGGCGAGTTCTTCGCCTCGAACACGAGTTGGGTGCCGCCGCGCAGGTCCAGGCCCAGGCGCGGAGCGGTGGTGAGAGCAAGAGCTAATGAGATCGCGATGACGACAAGCGCCGCCACCGCACGCCAAACAGGCGCACGGTACATGAAGCCTCCACAGGCTCAGATGTGCAGAAAAGGGAATCTCAGAACCCTGTGGAGGGAGGCCCGCGCGCCGGCGCCGCAACGGGCCGGCGGCCGGCCGGAGCGTCCGTGCCTGAGCGCGCGACGACAGCGGCCCACGCGTACGCCGGATACGGCAGGCCTGACGGGAGCACGGTGGGTCCGGCCGGACCCACCAGGCCGAGCAGGCCGTGCCGGACCTGCATCGTGGTGTGGCGATACGGCTCCTGGCCGAGCCCCGGCTGCTCCTGCGCCCGCCAGGCCGCCACCACGTGCGCGACCGGGACGTGCTGCTGGGCCGGCTTGGCGGGGGTGGTCGCAGGCAGGAACCAGGACAGCAGGAGGAGCAACGCGACGGGCAGCCTGGTCCGCACCGTCCCCTCCTCTGATCGCCGTGTGCCCTCACCGTAGCGCGCCGGGGCGGCAGGAGAGAGTGGAGTTTTACCCGTCGCCCATCAAGCGGCTCTCCCACGCCCAGGAAGCGATTCCGACGCGGTTGCGTACGCCGAGCTTGAGCTGGATGGCGGAGACGTGGCCTTTGACGGTGCTGAGCGAGATGAACAGCTCGGCGGCGATCTCCTGGTTGGTGCGGCCCCTGGCGATCGCCCGGACCACCTCGATCTCCCGCTCCGACAGCGGCTGCGCGGGCCGGCGGGCGGGCGGCGTCCCGCCTGCCCTCACGTGGCGCAGCAGCCGCAGCGTGATCGACGGCGAGATCAACGCGTCGCCGGCGTTCGCCGCTCGCACAGCCTCCACGAGCAGGGCCGGGCCCGCGTCCTTCAACACGAAGCCGACCGCGCCGCCGCGGAGCGCGCCGTAGACGTACTCGTCGAGGTCGAACGTGGTCACCACCACCACGCGCAGCGGCGCGGGCACGCCGGGCCCGGCCAGGGCGCGGGTGACCTCGATGCCGTCCGTGTGCGGCATCTGGACGTCCACCAGGCACACGTCGGGGCGCAGCCGCCGGGCCAGAGCGATGGCCTGGTCGCCGTCGGCGGCCTCGGCGACGACGCTGATGTCGGGCTGGTCCTCCAGGATGACACGCAAGCTGGCGCGGACCATGGCCTGGTCGTCGGCCAGCAGGACGCTGATCGTCATCGGTGCTCCCGCCTGCCGGGCAGGGGCAGGGTGGCCAGGACGGTCCAGCCGTTGCCCGGGCGGGGTCCTGCGTGCAGCGTGCCGCCCAGGGCCTCCAGGCGTTCGCGCATGCCGAGCAGGCCGTATGCGCCGCGGCGGTTCTGGTGCCTGGCCGGGACCGGCGCGCCGTCGTCGGAGACCTCGACGGTGACGGCGTCGCCGTTGCGGGCCACCGTGACGTGGACGGAGCGGGCCTGCCAGGCGTGGCGGGATACGTTGGTCAGCGACTCCTGGACGACGCGGTAGACGGTGCTGGTCACTTCGGGCGGCCAGTCCGGCTCGTCCTCGGGCAACCGGAGGCGTATGGCGGGGCCGTCGAACCGGGCGGCCAGGTCGGCCAGGCCCTCGGAGTGGGGCGTGGGCGAGTCGCCGGCCTCACGCAGCAGCGTGACGAGGCGGCGCGTGGCGGCCAGAGCATCGGTACCGGCGGTTTCGATGCCGGTCAGGGAGCTGTCCAGGCGTCCGGGCTGCTTGCGGGCGAGGACCTGGGCGGCCTGGGCCTGCAGGACGATGCCGGTGACGTGGTGGGCGACAACGTCGTGCAGCTCCCGGGCGAGCTGGAGGCGCTCGTGGCGGCGTACGTTGCCGGCGATGGTCCGGTTGCGGGCGGCCAGCAGCCGCGAGGACAGGCCGATCGTGACTCCGGCGATCCATCCGCCGGCGTTGAGCATCGTCACGGGCGGCAGGGCGGAGGCGGGCACGCCAGAGGTGAGCAGGCTGCCGGCCGCCACCGCGAGCCCTCCGGCCGCGATCGCGCCGGCCGCGACGGCGGGCAGCGTGCTGACCGCCGAGCCGACCAGCACGGACAGGGCGAGCGCCATGGCGGGGCCGGGCTCGGCGGGAAGATCGGCGTACCAGGAGACCAAGATGGCGCCGGTTGCGACCGCCAGGCCGCCGGCCGCCGCCGACGCCCTGCGGCGCCGGCGCACCAAGGCCAGCCCGCACACCACCGCCCCTGCGGCGCAGCCGAACTGCCAGTAGCCGCCGCCCCAGGTGTCCGCGATCCGGCAGGCGGTGAAGGCCAGCAACACGGCGAACACGCCGCCGAGCACGGCTCCGTCTGGGTGGACGCGCAGTTGATCCCGGTCCATCACGCCGATCAGGGTAGGAGGTCGCCGCCCTTCCGGTGAACCGGCCGAAAGTATGGTCTCGGCCGCCGGGAACCCTGCTTTCGACCCGTACCGCCGCGGTGCCGGGATCCGCAGGATGAGGCCCCATGCCACGAGAAGACCTCCCCCCGCCACCGCACCCCGGCGGCCCTCCCCTCCATCCCACTCACGCCGAGGGCCAGGCGGGCCATCCCGGCCTTGCGCAGGGCGCCATCGGATACCCACGCCGCCCGGAGGACCCCACACCCGGACCGGTTTCCGGGCGGCCGCGGATCGCCGCGCTCGACGCCATCCGGGGGTTCGCCCTGTGCGGCGTCCTGATCGCCAACGTCGTGCCGATCGCCAACGTCGGGAACGCCGCCGTGGCGGCCGCGCCGGCGGGCGGGAAGAGCGACTGGCTGGGCATGCTCGTCCACCAGCGCTTCTTTCCGATCTTCTCCCTCCTCTTCGGCGTCGGATTCTCGCTGCTGCTCGACTCCGCCGGGCAGCGCGTCCCCCGGCCCCGCCTGCTCCTGCTGCGCCGGCTCCTGGTGCTGCTCGCCATCGGCCTGGCCCACATGTTCCTGCTGTGGTGGGGCGACATCCTGACCGTCTACGCCCTGGTGGGACTGGTGGTCCTGCTGCCGTCGACCTGGCTGCCGCGCTGGGCCGTGGCCGGGCTGGCCGCCGCGCTGATCGCGACGTCGCTGATCGTCCAGGGCGGGCACTACTCGCTGGTGCCCGGTCTGTTCCTGCTCGGCTCGGCGCTGACCAGGTACGGCGTGATCGGCCGGATCGAGCGGGCCACGTGGGGCCCCGCCGTGTCGTGCCTGGCCTTCGCAGCCGCGGCGGCGCCTTTCCTGTGGGCGCAGATCAGCACGGGCAACACTCTCTCGTTCACCGTGTCCGGGCTCCTGCTGGCAGGCGCGTACTTCTGCGGGCTGGCGGCCCTGCTCAGAACCCCGTTGCGGCCGGTGCTGCAAGCCGCCTTCGCGCCGCTGGGACGGATGGCGCTCACCAACTACCTGACCGCCACGCTCCTCGTCCGGGCGGTGGCCCGTCTCATGGACGGCCCGCCGGCGGAGTGGCCCGCCACGACGGTGCTGATGATCGCCGGCGGCATCCTCGCCGTCCAGTGGCTGTGGTCCACGCTCTGGCTGCGGCGATACCGGCAGGGACCGCTCGAATGGCTCTGGCGCTGGGCCACCTGGGGGCGCCGCCCGCTCCTGCACCTCCCTTAACGAGCGCGGCAGGACCGACTACGCCGTCGTCTCGAGCCGGGGCGCGTCGATGGTGAGCCACAGGCGCAGCAGGTGGCGGCGGCGCTCCGGCTCCGGGTGGTCCTCGTAGGCCGTGCGGCTGTGCAGGACGACATGGTTGTTGAGAAACTGCATGTCGCCGGCCCGTAGATCCATGGTGAGGGCGAAACGTGGGTCGTTGGTCAGCCGGTCGAGGAGGTCCATCGCCTCCTCCTGCGCGTGGGTGAACGGTGGCACGTGGGCGCCGCGCTGGGCCGAGCGCAGGTAGTCGGGTCCGTACGAGACGGACAACCGGCCGCCCGCGCGGGGAACGCAGATCGGCTTGGTGAAGAAGCTGTCGGGGCCGTCGCCGGTGCGCCGGTCGTGCCACCACGGCAGGTAGAGCAGCTCCGCCAGGCCCGGACGGGTCCGCACCATCTCGTTGTGCACCGCCACGGAGCTGACGATGGCGCTGAGGCCCCCGGCTTTGGCCGGCCGCACGCACAGGAGCGCCACGATGTCGGTGGGGTCGCTGTGGTAGCCGAGCCTCCCGCTGTGCTCGTAGCTCCTGGTCCGCGCCTGCACCGGGTCGGCGCCCGTGTCTCGTACGTGCATGAGGGGTGCTTGGTCCGGGCCCTGCGGGACGATGCCGCCGACGTGGCACGCGAGGCCGAGCGCGGCGATCTCGCACTGCCGCTCGCTCATTCCTTCGGTCGGCACCCCCTGGATCAGCACGAACCCGCGGCCGTCCACGAGCTCCTCGCGCGCGCCCCGCAGGACGGGGCCGAGCGTCGGCAGCGGGAAGCTCTCGCGGGTGATCTCGCCCGGCGCCGCGTGTACGGCGGCCAGCACTTCCTGCCGATGTCCCTCGTCGAGCGTGACCCGCCAGGCGTCGCTGTCACGGATCTCCGCGCCCAGCCACTCCCCCGGTCCCAGCACCTGCGCGATGGTCATCGTCCACGCACCACCTCTCCGTCAGCGATCTGTGGGATCACCATGCCGCCCGCCGGCGCCTGTCGCACCCCCTCATCGCCCACGGCGGAACGTCTTCACCCACAGCGCAAGCGCGGTCAGGCCAAGGAGTCGATCCAGCGTTCGAGGCGGCGGCCCTCCATCTCCATGAGGGCCGGGTCGCGGAAGGTGTTGGTCAGCAGGGAGATGCCCTGGTAGGCCGCCATCAGGGCGACCGCCAGCTCGCGTGCGTCCTTGCGCCCCATGGCGGCGAACTGCCGTTCCATCCAGTCGAGCAGCTCTCCCATGACCTTGGCGATCGCGCGGTCGAGGCCGTCGTCGCGTTTGTCGAGCTCGGAGGCGAGGGTGCCGGTGGGGCAGCCGTACTTGGCCGCGAGGTCGCGCTGCTCGACCCAGCCGTGCACGAGGGCCTTGAGTCGCTCCTGCGGGGTGGGGAGTCTTTCCAAGGTGGCGATCATCGATTCGAGGTGGTGGCCGTGCGCGGCGATGGCGGCCTCGATGAGCTGGTCCTTGGTCTTGAAGTAGTAGTAGACGTTGCCCACCGGGACGTCGGCCGCACGGGCGATGTCGGCGAGGGTCGTCTTCTCGACTCCCTGCTCGTGCAGCACCCGCACGGCGGCGCCGGCCAGGCGGTCGCGCTTCCCCGACCGTGTTGAGTTAGTCACCTGACTCACTATAGACAAGCACCCCGGTCGCTCGCTATGGTCTCGGGACTAAGTCAGCCAACTAACTTACTTCGCGGAGGTAGAGAGATGATCGTTGTCACGGGTGCGACGGGCAAGGTCGGTGGAGAGCTGGTCCGGCTGCTCGCCGCCGCGGGCGAGCAGGTGACCGCGGTCTCCCGGCGGCCCGCGCCGCTTCCCGAGGGTGTCCGCCACAGCGCGGGCGACCTGGGCGAGCCGGCCGGGTTGAAGGCCGCCTTCGACGGCGCCGACGCGTTGTTCCTGCTCGTCGCCGGGCAGGAACCGCAGGCCGTCCTGGAGGCCGCCGCGGCCGGCGGGGTCCGGCGGGTGGTCCTGCTCTCGTCGCAGGGCGCCGGGACCCGGCCGGAGGCGTACGGCCACCCCGTGGCCTTCGAGGAGGCTGTTCGCGGGTCGGGGCTGGAGTGGACGATCCTGCGGCCGGGCGGTTTCGACTCCAACGCTCTGGCGTGGGCCGAGCCGATCCGCGCCCACCGTACGGCGGCCGCGCCGTTCGGCGACGTCGCGCTGCCGACCGTCGACCCGGGCGACATCGCGGAGGTCGCGGCCGTGGTGCTGCGGGAGGGCGGGCACGCGGGACGTACGTACACGCTCACCGGGCCGCAAGCGGTGAGCCCGCGCGAACGTGCCGCGGCGATCGGGGCGGCGCTGGGTGAGGAGGTGCGGTTCGTGGAGCAGAGCCGGGAGGAGGCACGCGAGCAGATGCTGCGGGTCATGCCGGAGCCGGTCGTCGAGGGCACCCTTGCCATCCTGGGCACGCCGACCGTTGAAGAGCAGCAGGTCAGCCCGGACGTGGAGCGGATCCTGGGCCGTGTGCCGCGTGCCTTCGCCGACTGGGCCGCCCGCAACGTCGCCGCCTTCCGATGACCGCCCCGCCTCGAGTCCTCACCATGAGCAGCCCGACGGAGCCCTCACCATGAGCAGCCTGGCCGGCTCGGTGGAGTCCTTTCTGGCCGAGCCCCGGGTGGCCACGCTGACGACCCTGCGGCCCGACGGGTCCCTGCACGTCGTGGCCGTGCGCTTCACCTGGGACCGCGACGCGGGAACGGCCCGTGTGCTGACCGTCGCCGCCTCGCGCAAGGCCCGCAACCTGGCGAGGGACGGCCGCGCCGCGCTCTGCCAGGTCGACGGGTTCCGCTGGATCACCCTCGAAGGCACCGCCACGGTGTCGGACGATCCACGCCGGGTGGCCGAGGCCGCCCGGCACTACCGCCGACGTTACGGTTCGCCGCCGCCCGCGCCGCCCGGCCGGGTCGTGATCGAGATCGCGGTGGACCGCACCATGACACTCAACACCTGAACGGATCCGACATGCCCCTCCAGAACGTGCTCGACTCCACCATGCACTACCGGGAGCTCGGCACCGGCGCGCCGATCGTCTTCCTGCACGGCAACCCGACCTCCTCCTACCTGTGGCGCAATGTCATGCCCGCCGTCGGGCACGGCCGCCGCCTGGCCCCCGACCTGATCGGCATGGGCGAGTCGGGCAAGCCCGCCATCGACTACACCTTCGCCGACCACGTCCGCTATCTGGACGCCTGGTTCGACGCCCTCGACCTCGACGACGTGGTGCTCGTCGGCCACGACTGGGGCGGCGCGCTGGCCTTCGACTGGGCCGCCCGCCACCCGGGCCGGGTACGCGGGATCGCCTTCACCGAGGCCATCGTCAAGCCGATGAGCTGGGAGGAGCTGCCGGAAGGCGGCCGCGAGCTGTTCCGGGCGATCAAGACCGAGGGTGTGGGAGAGTCCATGATCCTCGACGACGACGCCTTCCTCCGGCGGGGTCTGCCCACCACTGTCACCACCCTGCTCACCGAGGAGGACATGGCCGCGTACACGAACCCGTACCCGACGAGGGAGAGCCGCCTGCCGCAGCTGCGCTGGGCCCGCTCGTTGCCGCTGGGTGGGGAGCCGGCCGACGTCGTGGCCTGGATCGAGGCGTTCGACCGGTGGCTGGCGACCAGTGCCGAGGTGCCGAAGCTACTGATCGGCTTCCGTCCCGGCCTCGGGACGATGTGGACGGACGAGACCCTCGCCTGGTGCGCGGCCAACGTGGCATCACTCGAGATCGTCCAGCACGAGGAGATCGCCGGGCACCACACGCCGGAGGACTGGCCCCTGGTCATCGCGGCGGACGTCGAGACCTGGCTGGCCAAGCTGCCGTCAGCCGGCTAGCTGGAACTGCCAGATCACCATCGAGGGCGTCCCGGCGACGGCCGCCCGCGCCGCCTCGGGCACCAGGTCGCTCAGGGCCCACGGCCACAGGTGCCACGGCCCCAGGGTCTCGGTGGCGGGCGGCACGGCCTCGTCCCCGGTGTGGAGCAGCGGCTCCTCGCAGCGGCGTACCTGCAGGCCCGCCGCCAGCGCGGCGCGGATGTAGTCGCCGATCAGATGGCGGTATGTCGCGACCCGCGCCGGTCGTCCGTCGGCCAGACGGACGGGCGGACTGATGCCGCGTGCCACACCTTCGGGATGCATGTCCGAGATGACCACGTGCCCGCCGGGCCGCAGCACCCGGGCGAACTCGGTCAGCACCGGGTCCAGCTCGGCCACGTGCGTCAATGCCAGCGAGCAGGCCACCAGGTCCACCGCGTCGTCGGGCACCGGCAGGAGACGCAGGTCGCCGAGGTGGAACTCGCCCTGCGGCACGCGTTCGCGGGCTCGGGCCAGCATGTCGGGCGAGCTGTCCACGCCCAGGACCTGGTGTCCGCGACTGGCCAGGTAGGCCGCGAGGCGCCCCGTGCCGCAGGCGGCGTCCAGGGCGACGCCGGCCGGCAGCGCGTCGACGATCTCGTGGACGATCGGCTCATCGATGTCGAACGCCGAATTCGGGCCGTCATATGTTGTCGACCAGATCTGGTAGCCCTCGACGGTGTCCGCGCGGACGACGTCCACGGCGGCGTTCGCCAGCGTGTCGTCGTCGAGGAGCTTGCGGATCTCGGTGAGGCGCGCATCGACGAACCCGCGGTCGTGCTCGCCCGTGAAGGACCGCAGCAACGCGAGCCCTTCCATGCCGAGCACGTAGGCCAGGGGATGCTCGTAGATCACCCGCGCCAGGGTAATGCGGTCCGCCATGCCGGGGCCAGCGAATTATCGCTCCCGTACGGTGAACCGGACCGGCATGTGCTTGATGCCGTTGATGAAGTCCGAGCGCATCCGCTGGACGGGACCGGCGTGCTCGGCCGACGGGAAGCGGCGCAGCAGCTCTCTGATCATGCAGCGGATCTGCATCCTGGCCAGCCCGGCGCCCAGGCAGAAGTGCGGCCCGCCGCCGCCGAACGTCACGTGGTCGTTCGGGCTGCGCCGGATGTCCAGGACGTGAGGGTCGGTGAAGACGTCCTCGTCGTGGTTGGCCGAGGCGTAGAAGGTGACCACCTTCTCCCCCGCGGCGATCGGCTGTCCGTGCAGCTCGGTGTCCACGGTCGCGGTGCGCCGGAAGTTGTGGATCGAGGAGCCCCAGCGCAGGAACTCCTCGGTGGCCGTGCGCCACAGCTCCTCGTCGTCGATGCCCGCGGCCAGCTCACGGTAGCTGCCGGGGTGGCTGATCAGGGCGTTCATGGCGTGGGCGATGAGGTTGCGGGTGGTCTCGTTCCCGGCCACGAACAGGATCACGAAGAACATGCCGATCTCGTCCCTGGTCAGCCGGTCGCCGTCCACCTCGGCCTGCACCAGCGCGGTCAGGATGTCGTCGCGCGGGTGCGCGCGCCGCTCCTCGACCAGCTCGTCGCAGTACGCGAACGCCTCCGCCGAGGCGATCTCGCCGTCCTCCGGCGTGGTGCGGAAATCCGGGTCCTGGAAGCCGACCATGCGGTTGGACCAGTCGAAGATCCGGGCGTGGTCCCGCTCGGGCACGCCGACCAGGTCGCAGATCATCTGCAGCGGCAGGTACTGGGCCACGTCGCCGACGAACTCCACCTCCCCGCCCTTGTCCAGCACGCCGTCGGCGATCTTCTCGGCGCGCCGCTGGATCTTCCCCTTCAGCTGGGCGATCATTCTCGGCGTGAAGCCGGCGCTGACCAGTTTCCGGTAGCGGGTCTGCTTGGGCGGGTCCATGTTGAGCAGCGTCAGGCTCGCCAGGGCGATGAACTCGGGCGTCTGGGTACGGATGAACGCGGTGCCGAGCTCCGTGGACCACGTGTGCGCGTCCCGGCTGATCGCCTTCACGTCCTGATATCTCGTGACGGCCCAGAATCCGGTGTCGCCCGGCACCTCGTGCCAGTGGACCGGCGCGTTCCGCCGCAAGTAGGCGAACTGCTCATGCGGCACCTCGCGTTCCCAGGTGTCTTCCAGCAGGTCGATCTGCATCTGACCCTCCTTCTCCGGGCTTCTACGACAGTCCGAGCAGGTCGCGGAGGTTCTCCACCACGGCGCGGGCCTCGACCGCCGGCGGGTCGAGCCGGTGTTGCACGGCGCAGCCGATGAGCATCGCCAGCACGCCGGCGGCCGTCTGCTCCGGCGGGCGGCGCAGCGGCACCCCGGCCGCCGCGGCCCAGTCGGACAGCCCGTCGGCGAGCCGGGCGCGGACGTCGGCGTACCGCCTGGCCAGGGGCTCGCCGATGGCGGGGTCGCGGGCGCCGTGCAACCACAGCTCCATCTCCAGCAGGAGCCACGGCGCGCTGCGATCGCGGGTCAGCACGCCGAACATGGCGGCCAGGCGCTCGTCGAGCGCGCTGACCTCCTCGAACCCGGACAGCAGCTCGGCCGCGGCCTGCTCCTTCCACACCTCCAGCAGGGCCAGCAGCAGGCCTTCCTTGCCGCCGAAGTGGTCGTACAGCGCGCCCGTGGTGCGATCGGCGGCGCCGGCCACCGCCTCGGCGGAAACGGCGTGGAATCCCTTGCGGGCGAACAGGTCGGCGGCCGCGTCGATCAGCCGGATCCGCGTCTCGGCCCGCCGCTGGTCTTGCGTACGTCCCACCTGGGCCTCCAGGTGCTCATCGGCCCGTCAACATATATCCGCTTCCCTATATATCTCTTGAACGAGCGCTTGGTCAACAGTGCCGCGCGTGCTCTTCGGCGCCGCCTGGGACGTACACGTGCTGGTGGAAACGCCTATTGTCGTGACCTGAGTGTTGAAGGAGACGACAAACGATGCCACGCACCTGGCTGACCGAACGGTTCCAGCTCGACGTGCCACTGGTCGGCGCCCCGATGGCGGGGGTGAGCGACGGACGGCTGGCCGCGGCCGTCTCCGCCGCCGGCGCGCTCGGCATGTTCGGCGTGCCGGCCACGGCCTCGCCCCCATGGATCACCGAGCAGGCCGCCGTCGCCGCCGGGAGCGGCCGGCCGTACGGGATCGGGCTGATGGCCTGGGCGCTGCCGGACAATCCCGGCCAGCTGGACGCGGTGCTCGCCGCCCGTCCCAGCCTGGTCTCCGTCAGCTACGGCGACTTCGCCCGCTACGTCGAGCCGTTGCGGCGGGAAGGGATCACCGTCGCGGTCCAGGCGGGCACCACGGACGAGGCACGCGCGGCCGAGCAGGCCGGCGTGGACGTGATCGTGGCCCGCGGCGGCGAGGGCGGCGGTCACGGCCGCGACGACGTGGCCACACTGCCGCTGCTGCAGAGCGTGCTGGACGCGGTCGGCGTCCCAGTGCTCGCCGCGGGCGGCATCGCCACGGCCCGCGGGCTGGCCGCCGTGCTCGCGGCAGGCGCGGAGGGAGGCTGGGCCGGCACGGCGTTCCTGGGCTGCGCCGAGACGACCCTGTCGGAGCCGGCCCGGCAGCGGGTGCTCGACAGCGGCGAGACAGGGACCGCGTACGGCCGGGTCTTCGACGTCGCCCAGCGGCTCGCCTGGCCACCGGAGTTCGGCGGGCGCGCCCTGCGTAACGCCTTCTTCGACCGCTGGCACGGCCGGGAGCCGGAGCTGGCCGCCGACGACGCGGCACAGGCCGAGCTGGAGGCCGCCCGCCGCGCCGGCGACTTCGACACCGCCTACGTCTACGCCGGCCAGGCCGTGGGCCTGGTACGCCGGCCACGCACGGCCGCCGACGTGGTCGCCGGCTTCGCCGCCGCCGACGAGCTGCTGGGCCGCTTCAGCGGCCCGTGAAGGCCGGCACAGTGATCCCGCCTATGCCGTGATAAGTCCCGGTCAAGAATCGCCGCAGGTCAGCGGTGTTTATCCTGGCCGGAACGGCTTGGTCGGAGCAGGATGGATGTCGCCATGGCCACACCTGAGAGCACGTCGGTCATCATGATCGACACCGAGGGCACGGTGATCGGCTGGACGCCGGCCGCGGAGGCGCTTCTCGGCTACCGCGCGGCCGACATCCTCAACCGTCCCGGCGCGCTGCTGCTCACGCCGGAGCGCGACTGGGACGCGGCGCACGACGGCCAGGAGGACTGGTCCGGATTCGGTGTGGCCCGCCACCGCGACGGCACCAGGATCCTCGTGTACGTCGAGGGCTCCCGGCTGATCACGCCGGAGGAGAAGGCCGCCTGGCTCGTCGCGGTGACGCCGACGACCGCGGGAGCCTCGGGACGAGCGTCCTCCTGGCTGGAGCCGCTGCTCACGCGTACCCCGGTGGCCGTGGCGATCTGGGACCGCGACCTGCGCTGCGTGTGGCTGAACGCGGCGGCGGAGCGCCTGCGGCCGGTGTTCCCCCATTACCAGCTCGGCCGCTCGCTGGCGGAGCCGCTGCCGGGCTTCCACACCGAGGCGGCGCAGGAGGCGATGCGCAAGGTGCTCTCCAGCGGCGTTCCGCAGCTCGACCGCGAAGCCCGCTGGAGCTCGCCGGACCAGCTCGAGGATCGCACGTTGTCGACCTCCCTCTTCCGGCTGGAAGGCGTGGACGGCCGGCCGCTCGGCGTGTGCACAGTGGCCATCGACATCAGCCACAGCCGCTCGCGCGATCGGCTGGCTCTGCTCCGCGAGGCCAGCGTCCGCATCGGCAGCACGCTCGACGTCGGCAAGACCGCCCAGGAGCTGGCGGACCTGGCGGTGCCGGCTCTCGCCGACTACGTCACCGTCGACCTCGCCGCATCGGTCCTGCCGGACGCCGAACCCCTGCAGCGGCTGGCCGCCACGGAGGTGAGCATCCCCGTGTTCCGCCGTGCGGGCGTGGCCTCCATCCACGAGGGGATGCCCGAATCGCTCTGGTCGCGCGGGCAGGCCGTGTTCGTGCCCCCGTCGTCGCCCTTCACGGAGGTCCTGTCCTCGGGCCGCGCCCACTTCGAGCCCGTGCTGGACACCGCGCCCGGCACCTGGCTCGACCAGGACCCGGACCGGGCGAGGATCATTCGCCGCACCGGCATGCACACGCTGATCATCGTCCCGTTGAAGGCCCGCGGCGACATCCTGGGCATCGCCGTGTTCGTCCGCAACGACAATCTGGAGCCGTTCACCAGGGACGACCTGCTCCTCGCGGAGGAGCTCGGCGCCCGTGCCGCGCTGAGCCTCGACAACGCCCGCCAGTACACCCGCGAGCGCACCGCCGCCCTCGCCCTGCAGCGCAACCTGCTTCCGGGCTACCTGAACGGCGGTGGCGCCGTCGAGGTGGCCTCGCGCTACCTGCCCTCCGACGTGCACGAGGGTGTCGGCGGCGACTGGTTCGACGCGATCCCGCTGCGGGACGGCCGGGTCGCGCTGGTCGTCGGGGACGTGACGGGGCACGGCATCAACGCCGCGGCGACCATGGGACGCCTGCGCACGGCCGTACGCACCCTCGCGTACATGGGCCTGCCGCCCGACGAGCTGCTCGCCCATCTCGACGACCTGGTCGTGCGCTTGGAGGAGGAGGACGCCGGGCCCGGCAGGCTGCCGCTGGACACCACGGGAGCCACCTGCCTGTACGCGGTCTACGACCCGGCCACCGGGCGCTGCGCCATGGCCGGAGCCGGGCACCCGCCGCCCGCGATCGTCGCCCCGTCCGGCGAGGTCGCCTTCCCCCGCCTGCCCGGCGGCACCCCGATCGGCCTGGGGCTCGGCTCCTACCGGTCCCTCGAGGTCGAACTCGCCGAGGGCAGCGTGATCGCCCTGTACACGGACGGCCTGATCGAAACCCGCGAGGCCGACATCGACGCCGGCATCGATCGCCTCGGCGCCGCCCTGGCCCGCGCCGCCGCGCTGCCGCTGGAGAAGGTGTGCGCCAGGGTCATCCGGTCCATGGTGGGCGACACCGGCTCCGAGGACGACGTCGCGCTCCTCGTGGCCCGTACCCGCGTCCTGTGATCGCTCCGCGCCGGCCGAACGGCGCGTCACCCCGAGGTCAAGTTGTGCATTCCGGAAACAAAGACCTGCCAGGAGGACATCCCCCGCCTTCCTTCCGAGCCAGGAAGGATTACTATGTGTCACATATTGACTACTTTCTGTCACGCAGACTGGGGGCTCGTGTGAAAGTGGCCTGCGTCGGCGGCGGACCCGCCAATCTGTACTTCTCGGTCCTGATGAAGCGTGTGGACCCATCCCACGACGTCACCGTCTATGAGCGCAACCCGGCCGGGTCGACGTACGGATGGGGCGTGACCTACTGGGAGGAGCTGCTCGAAGATCTGCACGGCGCGGACCCCGAGTCCGCGCGCGCCATCAGAGACGGCTCGGTCCGCTGGGACAGCTGGAGCGTGCACATCCAGGACCGGGTGACCGTGACACTCGATCACGGGGACGTGAGCTTCGGCATCGGCCGGCACGACCTGCTCGGCATCCTCGCCGAGCGGGCCCGCTCCCTCGGCGTGCGCATCGAGTACGAGCGCGAGATCGCCGGTGAGGAGGAGGTGGCCGATGCCGACCTCGTTGTCGCCGGCGACGGTATCAACAGCGGGCTGCGCGAGCGCCACGCCGACCACTTCGGCCCCGAGGTGGCGGTCGGCCAGAACTTCTACACCTGGCTCGGCACCACCAAGATCTTCGACACCTTCACCTTCGCCTTCGTCGAGACCGCGCACGGCTGGATCTGGTGTTACGGCTACGGATTCGGCCAGGACCACAGCACCTGCGTCGTCGAGTGCTTCCCCGAGGTCTGGCGGGGGCTCGGGCTCGACCAGGCAAACGAGGCCGACAGCCTGGCCATGCTGGAAAAGCTCTTCGCCGACATCCTCGACGGGCACGCGCTGATCGGCCGGGCCCAGCCGGACGGCAGCGCGCACTGGCTGAACTTCCGCACCCTGACCAACCGGAGGTGGTACCGCGGCAACCTCGTCCTGCTCGGAGACGCCGCGCACACCACGCACTACTCCATCGGGGCGGGCACCGCCCTCGCACTCGGGGACGCCGCCTTCCTGGTCGACGCACTGCACAAGGACACGCAACTCGACCGCGCCCTTGCCCGCTTCGAGCGGCAGCGCAGATCCGCGATCCGCCCCACCCAGAGAGCGGCCCGCTACAGCGCCCGGTGGTACGAGAGCCTTCCGCGCTACATCGGCCTTCCACCGGAGCAGGTGTTCGACCTGCTCGGCCAGCGGCACTCTCCGCTGCTCGCCCATCTGCCGCCGCGGCTCTACTACGCGATGGACCGGGCGGGCGTGCAGCTCATGTCGCTGGGCTCGAAGATCGTGCCGCGGCGTGGCGGCCGGCGCGATAGCCGAAGATGACCGCGGGCGCGATGGTGGAGCCGGGCCCGGGGTACGTGCGTCCCATCACCGATGCGGTGGTGTTGCCGGCGGCGTAGAGCCCGGCGATGGGCTGCCCATCGGTGTCGAGCACGCGGGCGTCGGCGTCGGTGAGCAGGCCGCCCTTCGTGCCGAGGTCGCCCGGCACCAGCTGGACGGCGGTGAACGGGCCCTTCTCGAGCGGCCCGAGATTGGGATTCGGTTTGACCCTGGGGTCACCGTAGTAGGTGTCGTACACGGTGCGGCCGCGGCCGAAGTCCTCGTCGACCCCACGGCGCGCGAAGCCGTTGAACCGGTCCACGGTGCCCCGCAGCCGGGCCGCTTCCATGCCGAGCACGCCGGCCAGCTCCTCGATCGTCGCGGCGGAGCGGACGATGCCGGCCTCACGCAGCTTCTTGCCGCCCTGCATCAACGCCGTGAACAGATAGCGGCGCCGATGGCGGGCATCGACGATCAGCCAGCTCGGGATCGCCGAAACGGTCTTGTTCCGCTCCAGCATCGCGTGGCCGAAGTCGATGTAGCTGGCCGACTCGTTGGTGTAGCGCTCCCCGAGCCCGTCCACGATGATGCCGAACGGCATCGACCGCTCGGCGAGCATGAACTGGGCCGTCCCGTCCGGCATCGGCACGGCCGAGCCCCACCACGCGTCGTCCATGAGGGCCAGCTGAGCGCCGATGGACTCGGCGATCCTGATCGCGTCTCCGAGGTCGCCGTCGGCGGCGGAGCTGTAACCGGGCACGCCGTGATACTTCTGCCGCCAGTCGCCGTGGTGCGCGAACCCACCGGCCGCCAGCGTGACGCCGCCGCGGGCCCGGATCCGCAGTGGCCTGCCGTCCGGCCCGGCGACCATCGCACCGGTGACCTCGCCGTCGTCCACGATCAGCTCGGTCAGCGGCGCGTTGAGCAGAACCTCGGTGCCCTGCCGCACGACGATCGACATGAGGCTCGCCACGAGCCCCGACCCCAGGCCCGACAGCCGCTTGCCTCTCGCCAGGCCCCACAGCGTCCGGAACACGAACCGCGCGCCTCGTACGAATCCATCCGGGGTGGACCAGGCCCGGGCGAGCAGCCACACGTCATCGGTTTTCAACGGTATGGGCGGCAGCGCCTCGCCGGCGCGCGAGGTGTCGCGCCACTCACCCAGCGTGCGCAGGTCGAAGGGCTCGGCCTCGATGCCCCGGCCCACCATCCCGCCCGGCCGGTCGGGGTAGTAGTCCGGGTAATCCTTGTCCGCGGCCCACCGCACCCCCAGTCGCTCCAGGAACCGGAACACCTCCGGAACGGTCTCGACGAAGGCACGCCGCCGCTCAGGGGAGCTGGCCGGGCCGGCGTCCCCGATGGCCGCGGCCATGTAGGTCAGCGCCTTGTCGACCGAGTCCTCCCGCCCGAACGTGGCCATCAGCGGGTTCGTCGGCATCCACAGCCCGCCTCCGCTCAGCGCCGTGGTCCCGCCCCACTTCGACGTGCTCTCCACCACCAGCACCCGCTGCCCGGCGTCGGCCGCGGCGGCCGCGGTGGCCAGGCCGGCCGCGCCGGTGCCGACCACCAGCACGTCGACCTCGCGGTCCCATGGCGCGCCCATCAGACCGCGGCCCAGCCGTTGTCGACGGCGAGGATGACGCCGTTGATGTTGCTGGCGGCGTCGGAGGCGAGGAACACGATGGCGGCGGCCTGTTCGTCGGCCTCGGCGATGCGGCCGACGTTCTGCATGTACGCGCCGAGCGTTTTCGGGCCGTGCGCGGCCGGGTCGACGTCGAGGGCGATGCCGGTCTTGGTGCCCCCGGGAGCGATCGCGTTGGCGCGGATGCCGGAGTCGCGGTACATGACCGCGATCGACCGGGTGAGCCCGGCCACGCCGTGCTTGGAGACGGTGTACGCGGTGCCGGCCGCGCTGCCGCGCAGGGCCGCCTCGGATGCGGTGTTGACGATCGCGCCCTTGCCCTTGGCGAGCATGTGCGGCAGCGCGGCGCGGGTGAGCAGGAACGGCGCGGTCAGGTTGACCCGGATGACGCGCTCCCACTCGGCGTCGGAGACGTCGGCGGCGGCCGACATCCGGTCCATGATGCCGGCGTTGTTGACCAGCACGTCCAGGCCGCCGAAGGTGTCCAGCGCGGTGGTGACGACCTCCTCGACCACCGCGGGGTCGCTCAGGTCGCCCGCCACCGCCACCGCGGTGCCGCCGGCCGCCTGGATCTCCGCCACGACCGCCTTGGCGGCCTCGCCGTTGAGATCGGCCACCACCACCTTGGCGCCCTCGTGGGCGAAGCGGACGGCGGCGGCCCGCCCGATTCCCGATCCGGCACCGGTGACGATGACGCTGCTGTCCTGCAGCCCACTGCTGCTCATGCTCTGCTCCTCCGCGGTCGTGTGCCATGACGGTCTCACCAGCGCTACGGCGCCGGCCGCCAAGGCTTGGTCAGGACCGTACGACTTTTTGGCGCTTTGCGCCAGATAGTCAGAGACTGACAATAAGTGGTAGCGTTGTGAAACGTGTCCCGCGAATCACCGGCGCTGGTCCAGGCTCGCCCGACCGGGCGGACCGGACGTCCGCCCCTGACCGAACGGCGCAAGGCCGCGACCCGTCTGGAGATCGCCCGCGAGGCCGTCCGCCTGTTCACCGCCAACGGCGTCGCCGGCACCTCCGCCGAGGACATCGCGGCGGCGGCCGGCATCTCCTCCCGCACGTTGTGGCGCTACTTCCCGAGCAAGGAAAGCTGCGTCCTGCCCCTGCTGACCGGGGGGATCGAGGTCGCCACCCAGTGCTTGCGCTCATGGCGCCCCGACCAGGGTGTGGCGGAGCTGCTCGACACCATGCTCCGCAGCGCCGGCGAGCTCGCCCCCGACCGAGTGGCGCTGCTGGACCTCGTACGCCTGACCGGCAGCGAGCCGGGACTACGCGCGGTGTGGCTGGAGGCGCACCGCGAGGCCGAGCCGGTGTTCGCGGCCGCGCTGGCCGAGCGCGCCGGGCTGTCCAGTCCTGACCTGGACATCACCGTGCAGGCGGCCATGATCAACGTCGCACTGCGGACGGCCGTGGAGCACTACGCCTCACGCACCGACCCGGTGGCTGTGGAGAAGCCGGGCCTGCTGGAGGCGACGGTCGGCCAGGCGCTGCGGACCGCCGCCCGCGGCTTCTCGCCCTGAGGTCACCGATGCCGGGTCGCCGGCCAGCTTCGAGGCCTACGGGCCCGGCTTGACGTTCTTCATCGTGAAGTGCGAGGCGATGCCCCTGACCCGTGGGATGGTCATCACGCGCCGGCTGAGGAAGGTCTCGTAGGCGGCCAGATCGGCGACCGCCACCCGCACGAAGTAATCGGGACTGCCGAACAGCCGGCGTAGCTCGATGACCTCCTCGGCCTGGACCAGGGCCTGCTCGAAGCGCTCGACCGTCTCCGCGTCCTGGGCATCGAGAGTGAGATCGACCAGGACCTCGAAGGACCGGCCCACGGCGGCGGGGTCGACGACGGCCCGGTAGCCGCGGATGACACCCTCGGCCTCCAGTCGCTGGACGCGCCGCAGGCACGGCCCGGTGGTGAGCCCGACCCGATGGGCGAGCTCGACGTTCGTCAGCCGCCCGTCCCGCTCCAACTCGGCGATGATTGCTCTGTCTATCGCATCCACAGAGAGAATATTGCAGCACGAGCCGCTGTGTCAGCAATATTCGCAACTACATGGCGCGGCTTCTGCGAGGCCTTCCCTGGTGGCTCGCTCCCGCCCTGTCCCTGGCCGCGTTCGCCGGCTCTCTGGAGCTGCTGCTGGTGGGCATGATGGCGACCGCCACGCCGCTCGCCGCCGTTGCGCTGACCGTCCTGGTGGTCAACTTCCGGCACGTCTTCTACGCCTTCTCCTTCCCCCTCCACGTGGTCAAGAGCCCGCTGGCCAAGGCGTACGCGGTCTACGCCATGATCGACGAGGCGTACGCCGTCAACGCTTCCCTGCCCGAAGCGCAACGCTCGGCACCCCGGCTGCTGGCCATGCAGGTGGCCTGCGAGACGTACTGGGTCGGCGGCGGCCTGGTCGGCGTCGCCATGTTCACCGCACTGCTGCTGTTCGTCGCCCTGCTGCTGGCCCGCCACGCCCTCACCGCCCGCCGGACTGCTCGCCGCCTTGCCCCTCGACCTGCCCCTCGGCCTGCTCTTCGGCCCGCCTCGGAGACCGCCGATGCCTAGCACCGCCTATCTCATCGCCGTCCTCGCGATCGTTTTCACTATCACCTTCGCCCTGCGCGCCGTGCCGTTCGCGGCGCTGCGCACGTTGCGCAGCTCGGCGATCGTGCGGCAGCTGTCGGTGTGGATGCCGGTCGGCATTCTCGCGATCCTGGCCGTGACCGCCCTGCTCGGCACCATCACCGCCGAGCCGCACGCGACGCCGTACGCGCTGCTCGCGGTCGCCGTCACCGCGGGCGTCCACCTCGCCTTCGGCCGCCGCACGATCCTGAGTGTGGGCATCGGCACCGCCGTCTACGTCGTCCTCGTCAACGCCTTCTAACCCGTTGGGGCTGCATACCGTACTGCCTGCAGGCCGGGCAGTGGGAAGGCGCCGAGCCTGGCCCCCGTGCCAGGGTCCAGCCGGATCACTTGATCGCCCGCCCCGGCCAGCAGTTCGTCCGCTGTCCAGAGCACGCCGCGGGCGGGACCGGGCAGGGCCCAGTCGGCCAGCGGTGCGAGCGTCTGACCGTCGGCCACCAGCACCCGCGAACCCGCCGCCAGGTAGAGGCGCTGACCGCCGGCCGCCGCGTACGCCTCCCCCGCGGGCTGCTCACCGAGCCGGCCGCTGCGCCGGATCGCCTGGTCGTCGGTGGAGGCCACCACGACGCTGCCGGTGGAGGCGTCGAAGGCGTACAGCCGCTTGCCCGCCGCGTCCAGCGCGATCGTGTGCGCCTCGGGCGGGCCCAGCCCGAACGGCGCGGGCAGGTCCAGGCAGTAGGCCCACCGTTGGTCCAGGTTGAGCACGTGCACGAACGCGTGCACGCCGGGGCTCTGGTCCCGCCCCGCCACCAGGTCGCGGGTGTGCAGGTGGTCGTCCTGGTGGGTGTAGAGGGTGTAGAGCACACCCGCGGTGGAGTCCAGCACGGCCTGGCGGCCCCGCCCGCGCATCTCCTCCTCCGCGCCGGGCGGGATCTGCGTCTTGTCACGCGTCTGGAGCGGCCCCATCTCGCCGGTCTCCAGGTCGTACATCCGCACCCGGTAGCGGTCGGGGCGCTCGGGCGGCAGGTGGTCCAGCAGGTACATGGCCCGGCCGTCGCCGGAGAACGCCTCGGGCTCGATGTTGCCGTCCAGCTCGAGCGTCCGCGTCTCGTTCTCTCCGACCAGCGTGATCCTGGTACGGCGACGCGGCCCGGGCGGCGGCCCCACCGCGATCATCCGGGTGGAGACGGCCTTGATCTGCCGGCCGGTGACCGGTTCGTCGGCCAGCAGGGCGCCGGTCCCGGCCCGGTAGCTGCGTAGGCGGCCGTCCGTCAGCTGGTGGACCGTGGTCCAGGCGCCGTCGGCCACCGCGGCGGGATAGGCGGCCTTGACCGTGCCCGTGGCCAGGTCGACCAGGGCCAGCCCGGCGGCGGTGCTGGCGAACAGCCGGCCCGGTTTGGGGGCGGGAGCCGCGGGCGCGGCCTTGATGGCGGGCCGCTCGGCCATGCAGGCCGACACGGCGGCGGCAGCGCCAAGCGCAAATGCCTGACGTCTCGTGATGGAGGACACGCTCTCCCTACACCGCCCGCGCCCGCCAGGTTCCCCTCGACGCCGGTTTGCGTTCGCGCGCGCTCGAAGCCCTAGCGTCGCCACCGACGATCTGATGACCAGGACATTCGAAACGCTCGGTGCTGATGGGTGCCATCGCCATTGTGGGGAGCGCGCTTTTCGCGCTACTGGTGAATCCGGAGCGCGACGGCGCGAAGGTGGAGGCGGCCCCCCGCTTCCTCAAGCGCGGGTTAGGCAGGCCTACCTGAGCGGGTCCGGCCGGTGGGCGGGCTGGAAGAGTTCGATCAGGTTGCCGGCGGGGTCGGCGAGCAGGATCTGGCGCCCGCCGGGCCCGGCGACCACGTCGCCGCGGAAGGACAGGCCGGCGCCGCGGAGCCGGGTGATCTCCTTATCCAGGTCGTCGACGACGAGGTGGATACGGTTGCGTCCGGCGGTGTTGGCCTCGTCGGGGGTGGCACGGGCACCGGAACTGGCGGGCCCCGACAGCAGCAGGCGCAACGGGCCACGGACCACGTCGGCGAAGGCGGGTGCGGCGCTGGTGTTGAGTTTGAAGCCGAGGTGGGTGGTGTAGAAGTCGATGGCGGCCTGCACGTCGTCAACGAGGTAGCGGACGCTGGCGTAGTGGTCGGGTGTGGTCACGGCGGACCCTCCTCACGGTTGGTGGCGGCGAGCACGGGCAGCAGGTGCCGGATACGGGTGTCGATATCTGCCGCGGTGCGCTGGAAGGTGGGATATCCGGCCTGGTCGGTGTCGCCGGCCGTGGCAGGCTCGGGGATGCTCCAGTGGGCCTGCCGGGGATGGTGGGCAAACTCCGGGCAGACTTCGCGGGCCTTGTCGCACAACGTGATCACGTGGTCGAACGTGTGGCCGGCGAGCGCGTCCAGGTGCCGGGGACGCTGGCCGGAGATGTCGATGTCGAAGGCCTCGCGCAGCACTCGCACGGTGTTGGGGTGCAGCCGGGCCCGGGGCCGGCTGCCGGCGCTGGTCACGCTCACGCGGCCGGCCGTGTGGTGACGCAGCAGCGCTTCGGCGATCGGTGAGCGTGCGCTGTTGCCCGTGCATACGAACAGCACCGCGATACGTCGGGCCTGCTGCCGGTCGGCCGAAGGAAACGACGGCGCGGCCTTCGTGCGCAGCGCCGGGTGCAGCGCGGCGCCGCTGTCGATCAGCGCGTCCGTGCAGCGCTCCAGATCCAGGTGGTAGTAGCTGTCGCGGCCGTCGAAGCTGCTGCGGGTGGCGGTGACCAGTCCACCGTCGCGCAGCAGCCTCAGGTGGTAGGAGACCAGGTTTTGCGGCTGGTCGACCCGTGTCGCCAGCTCGCGGACCCGGTAGTCGCTGTCGGCGAGTGCGGTCAGCAGCCGCCAGCGTAGCGGGTGGGCGGCCAGCCGGACGAACGCCGGCGGGGTGAGGCCCTGGCCCGAGAGTGCCATACGCACGACAATACATCAAACCCATTTGATGTATCAAACTGGCTTGATGGACTCGGTTCCCTCGTTCCAGCGCCACGGCACGGCCGGGCCGGCCAGGGGGACGCCGCCGATCCAGCGGTCGACGCCGTTGAGCGTGACGTGGTCTTGCCGTCCGTGCAGCACGTGGCGGCCCGCGTCGGTGACCCCTTGGACGGACCCGTAAGGCCAGCGTGCGACCCGTATCATCTCAGCTACGATTGACCGATCGCACCCCCGAAACCCTGCGGGAATGCCCTGACCGTACGGCGAGGTGGGCGGCGATGATGGCGGGAGGCTCGGGTGGATCGGCGGCAACTCGAGTGCTTTCTCGCGGTGGCATCGCACGGCAGCTTCACGAGTGCCGCGTCCGCCCTGCGCATTGCGCAGCCATCGTTGTCGTACACGATCCGGACGCTGGAGCGTGAGCTCGGCACACCGCTGTTCCACCGGCTTGGCCGCGGAGTCAGGCTCACCCCTGAGGGGCAGGCGCTCGTGGGCTCCGCGCAGCAGGTCCTGCGTGCCTTCGCCTCCGCACTGTCGTCGGTTCAGCAGGTCACCCGGCTCGAGGCGGGACGGCTCGACATCGTCGCCTTGACCACGTTGGCCGTTGACCCGCTGGCCGGACTCGTCGGCATGTTCCGGCGCGCCCATCCGGGAGTCGATATCCGCATCGAGGACCCCGAGCATGCGGCGGCGGTCACGGAAATGGTTCGGGTCGGCGAATGCGAGCTCGGTCTCGCGGATTTCTCCGTGCCATCGGCGGGATTGCGAGCTTTGGAGCTCCGGGAGCAGGAGATGCTTGTGGTTCTCCCGCCCGATGCCGAAATATCGACAGGCCGGGCGGTGAAGATGACCGAGGTCGCCGCAATGGATCTGATCACCACTCAGCCGGGCACGACAACGCGGACACTGCTCGAACAGTCACTGGCGGGGGCGGGCATCCCCCTGCGCATCGCCGTGGAGACGCCGCATCGCGCGGCGATCGTCCCCTTGGTCCTCGCCGGTGCGGGTGTGGCGCTGCTTCCACGTCCGATGGCGGAGGACGCAGCACGTCAAGGCGCCCGCATCGGGGCGATCGATCCGCCCGTCGTACGCCGTGTCCGGTTGCTGTGGCGTCCCGAGCCGCTGTCGCACGCGGGACAGGCGTTCGTCGAGATGGTGCGGAGAGAGACCATGTCCGGCCGCATCGATCAGTCCCCCGTTCGGCCATAGAGAGCCTCTATAGCAGCGGTTAAAAGCCGGTCTGGCTTGCCCGCCCGGTTTTTATTGACTCCCGCGGTCGTGGCGCAGAACGATTTAGCAATCAGCGGTCACGAAATTGCGTGTGGACCGGCGTCGATTGTTTCTTCGGCATTTCATCGGCATTTCCATTATGCCTGCCCGCGGTGCGCGAGAGCAGACGACCCGAGTTTCGGAAAGGGCATGGCGTGGGCGGACAGCACGGCGGACATGGCGGCCACGGCTGCTGCGGGATCGACCACCACACCGGGGAGTACACCGCGGAACAGCGGATGGATCTGGAGCGTGTGCTCGCGTTCAACCGGCGGATGGCGACGGCGATCGAGGACTGCCTCGACGTGTCCGGCGTGGAGGCTCTGCTCGATCCGGACCCCTTGCGCTACATGTGGGTCGACGAGGGCGGCGGCCGGCTTACCGAGTTCCTCGAGCGCGCCGAGGTGGCGCTCTCCTCGGCGCCACGTCTCGACGGGCATCGCCGATCGGCCGGGGCAAGCGTGTGGGCGTCCGGGACCGCCACCCGTCCCAGCGTCGCGACCACACCGGACGGTCGTGTTCTCCACGCCTGGATCGAGTGGGAGAAGGACGTCGGCGATCGCGTGATGGCGCTGCTCCTCGACGGGCTCCACGAGGGCGCGCAGGCCGAAGGGGACCCCATCGTGCTCTCCGGCGAGCCCGCCGACTGCTTTCGCCCCACCGCGTTGTTCGACGCCGACGGCCGCCCGTGGGTCTTCTACGCTCGCGGGCACGAGGGCGAGGTGTCGGTCTTCTGCCGCCGCCGAGAACAGGGTGGCTGGACCCGTGAAGAACGGGTCAGCACGACCGGTCACCCGTCGTTCAACCAGGAGGCGATCGCGCACGTCGACGGTGGCGTCGAGGTCTGCTGGCAGGGTCCGCTGGACAAACGGTTCGGCATCTATGCCCGCCGGTGGCGCGACGGCGCGTGGTCGGAGACACGCCTGGTAAGCGAGGGAAGCGACGGGGCCGACGGGAATGTCTGGGATCCCGCGGTGGCCGCTGCGCCGGGGGGCGGCAGCATCTACGCCTGGTGCGAGTACCGCCAAGGCGCCTACCGCATCGTGGTCCGCCGCTCCGACCCCGCCGGCGCACTCGCGGACCCGCGTCCGGTGACCAGCGGGAGCGACTACGCGTTGCATCCCAGCCTCGCCGTCACTGCGGACGGCGCCGTCTGGTGCGGCTTCGACGTCATCACCGTCGCCGGTCACGGCGGCTCCGGTCCTACCCGGTTACGGCCGGCCGACCGGCTCGCGGATGCGCCGCGCGTCTTGGGAATGCGGGAGAGCGGGGAGTTCATCCCCCCGGAGTTGCTGCCGGAGATCTCCGCCTCGATTCGCGTCGTACGCCTCGACAACGACGGCTTGTACGAACCGGAAGGCCGGCTCGCGCCCGGTCTCGACGTCGTGCCGGGTGGGCTGCCCCGCCTGGTCGCCGACCCCGCGGGCGGCTTGACCGTGGCGTACCGGGTCCACCGGAGGCTTCCCCTGATGACCTACTACTGGGAGGTCGCCGCCCAGACGCTCGGCCCGGACGGCTGGTCACCGCCGGCCACACTCGCCGCCAGCGACGGGACGCTCGAGGAACCGGCGCTCGCCCCGCTGCCGAGCGGCGCCCTCGTGGCGTGGCAGACCGACAACCGGTTGGAGCGCGCGCTGGCCTGGACCGAGGGTTTCGGCGGCCGGGAGTGCCCGTTCCTGCTGGAGCACCACGGCGAGGTCATCTGGCACGGGATGCACGGGACCGGCGCCATCAGAGCGGCGACGCTGACCGCGGCGGGACGGGCGATCGCGACGCGCAGGCTCGAGATCGTCCACAGCGACGAGCGACGAGAGGCACGCGGATGGGCCGATGCCGACCGGACCCGTTACCGGACGACCGTGGACGGCAAGGATTATGCGCTGTACTGGGGCGACCTGCACCGCCACTCCCTCATCAGCCGCTGCACCTCCGGCGACGAGCCGTCCCTCGAGGACTTCTACCGCTACTCGTGGGACGTGTGCGAGTACGACTTCTGGGCGGTCACCGACCACTCCGAGAACAGCACGGAGTATCAGTGGTGGTCGATCCAGAAGATGGCCGACCTTTTCCGGGTCGACGGGCGTTTTGTGCCGTTGTACGGCTTCGAGTGGACCGGGCTCATGGGCCACCAGAACGTCATTTACGGGGACGTGCGACGCGGCGCACCGATCTTCTCGGCCTACGCGCAGGGATCGGAAACGCCCACAGGGTTGTGGGACGGCCTTCGCCGGCATCCGGAGTTTCCGGCGATCACTATTCCGCACCACCCTGGCTCGGCCATGGTGCCGTTCGACTGGGACTATCACGACCCGCAGTTCCAGCGCGTCGTGGAGGTCTTCCAGGCCTGCCGCGGCAACTACGAGGACGATGGCTGTTTCCGGCAGTACGCCGACGGCACGCTTCCGGGCACGTTCGTGCTGGACGGCCTACGCCGCGGGCAGCGGTTTGGGCTCATCGCGTCCTCCGACCACGGGCACGGTGCCAGCTACGTCGGCGCCTACGCCGAACGGCTCGACCGTGCGGCGGTGTTCGACGCGCTCTACCACCGGCGCGTGTTCGCTGCCACCCAGCGCGGCATCGTCGTCGATGCGCGCATCGGCGACGTCTTCATGGGCGGCGAGGCCGAACGGGGCGATCCGGTGGAACTGGACGTGTACGCCCGCGGGTACGGTGACCTGGCCCGCATCGAGGTCGTCCGCAACGGCGAAGTCGTCCACACCGTGCTTCCCGACCTCGGCCTGCCGCCGCGCTGGATCGCCGTCCCGGTACGGGTCGAGTGGGGCTTGAGCCCGGTGACCACGGACTGGAGCGGGTCCGTCAGCATTCTCGGCGGCGAAGTGCTGCAGACACCGTACTGGAGTCCGGAGATCACCGAGGTTGACCGCCAGCGCGTCTGCTGGGCGAACACGACCAAGAGCTTCGGTGAGCCGTACGGCGCACAGCGCGGCGGCGTCGAGTTCACCCTGGTCGGACCGCCCGGCGCCACGGTGGTTGTGAAGACGCCGCGGGGCGAGGTCACCACGACCCTGGGCGCGCTCGATGGCCGTGTCGTCGATGTGCCGCTCAAGGGGCCGGGGCGGCTGCGGCTGCAGCCGGGCGTCGGCGGGCTGACCGGCCTCGGCGACCGTGAGCAGCGCGTGCGCTGGACCGACATGCCGCGCTCGGGCACACACCAGCACGTGCCGGGCTCGGGCACACACCAGCACGTGCCGGGCTCGGGCACACACCAGCACGTGCCGGGCTCGGGCACACACCAGCACGTGCCGGGCTCGGGCACACACCAGCACGTGCCGGGCTCGGGCACACACCAGCACGTGCCGGGCTCGGGCACACACCAGCACGTGCCGGGCTCGGGCACACACCAGCACGTACCAGACGCGCCGGCCTGGTACTACGTGCGCGTCTACCAGACCGACGGCGAGATGGCATGGTCCTCGCCGATCTGGATCGGCGCTCCTGTGGAAGAGAGGTCTCAGTGATGCCGAGGAAATCATTCGGCCCGATCGCGCTCGCGCTGCTTGCCGCGTTGCTCGCCGGGTGCAGCGGTGCGGACACCGACGGGTTCGCCAATAGCTCCAGCTCCGGCGGCAAGCAGGTCGCGCGGTTCGTGCAACAGCCGTGGAGCGACCTCGTCGTGGAGACGAAGATCGCGACCCAGGTGCTGGATCGGCTCGGCTATCAGACCAGCGCCCAGGAGGTGTCGGTGCCGCTGGCAGGGCAGGCCCTGTCGACCGGGCAGGCGGACGCCTATCTCGGCAACTGGTGGCCGAGTCAGCAGTCGGTGTTCGGCAAGCTGCTGGACGACAAGAAGGTAGAGGTCGCCGGGACTCTGCTCACCGGCACGGAGTACGCGCCGGCGGTGCCCGGGTACGTCACCGAGAAACTCGGGGTGCGTTCGCTCGCCGATCTGGACAAGCACGCGGACGCGTTCGGCCGGCAGATTCTGGGGATCGAGCCGGGCACACCCGGCAACAAGATCATCAGTGATGCGATCGCGAAGGACGCCTACGGACTCGGCGACTGGAAGCTGGTGCAGAGCAGCACCGAGGCGATGCTCGCCGAGGTGACGCGCCGCGCGGCGAAGCAGCAACCGGCCGTGTTCCTCGGGTGGAGTCCGCACTGGATGGTGCCGGAGTTCAAGCTCAACTTCCTCGACGACCCGAAGCGCGTATGGCCGGGCGCCGGTGAGATCCGGGTGCTCACGCGCCACGGCCTCGCCACCGACGATAAGAACCTGTACCGGTTCCTCTCTCAGATCCGAGTCGAAGCCGACACCGCGTCGCAGTGGATCTCGAGTGTGGACAAGGAGAAGAAGCCGGCCGAAACCGTGGCTTCGGACTGGATCCGCGCCAACCCCGACGTGCTGCGGACGTGGCTCAACGGGGTCACCAGCGTCGACGGCAAGCCCGCGGCCGACGTGGTCATCGGAAAGGGGTGACCAGATGATCGAGGCCAGTCACCTCAGCAAGGTGTACGGGCTGCCGCGAAACCGCGCGCTGCCGCTGCTGACGGGTGATCGGCGACACGAGGCCGTACGGCACGCCGGCGGCTTCCTCGGCGCCGACGACGTGAGCTTCACCGTCCAGCGGGGAGAGCTGTTCGTCATCATGGGCCTGTCCGGCTCGGGGAAGTCGACCGTGCTCCGTATGATCAACCGGCTGGTCGAGCCCACGGACGGACGGTTGGCCATTGACGGCCAGGACGTGCCGGCCATGGCCGCCGACGACCTGCGGGAGCTGCGCAATCACCGGATCAGCATGGTGTTCCAGCATTTCGCGCTGTTCCCGCACCGGACGATCCGCGAGAACACCGCATACGGCCTGAAGGTGCGCGGCGTCCCCGTCAGGGAACGGCTCGAGCGGGCCGACTGGGCGCTGCGGCGCGTGGGCCTCGGGGATCGCGGCGATGCCCACCCGGAGGCGTTGTCCGGCGGGATGAAACAGCGCGTCGGCCTCGCCCGCGCACTCGCGACCGACGCCGACATCCTCCTCATGGACGAACCGTTCAGCGCCCTCGACCCGCTGATCAAGCGGGAAATGCAGGAACTGCTGCTGACGCTCCAGGCCGAAGACCAGCGGACGATCGTCTTCGTCACACACGACCTCAACGAGGCGATGCGGATCGGGCACCGCATCATGGTGATGAAGGACGGCCGCGTCGTGCAGTGCGACACCGGGCCGGATCTGCTGTCCTCGCCGGCCGACGACTACGTCAGCGACTTCGTCGCCGACGTCGACCGGTCACGTGTGCTCACCGCCGCCTCGGTGCTGCGCCCGCCGTGGTCCACCACACAACTGTCGGACAGTCCCGGCGAGGTGTTGCGGTGTCTGGAAGCGGCCGAGATGAACGGCGTCTTCGTCCTCGACGAGGTGGGCCGCATCCTCGGCGTCGCCCGGGACGACCTGCTGGCGAACGCCCTGCGGAACGGCGAGGAAGATCTGCGGAACTGCCTGGTGCAGGACTACGACACCGTGCCGGTGGATCGGCCGCTGGTCGAGTTCTGTCATCTGGCCGGGCGGCACACGGTCCCGATCGCCACGGTCGACGAAGACGGCCGGCTGCTCGGGGTGGTGCCGCGCGCCGCCATCCTGTCGTCCCTGGCGAGCCCGAAGAAGGTGACGGCTCATGCCTGACCTGCCGGTGGACACGTGGGTCGAGAGCGCCGTCCGTTTCCTCCAGGAGCACTTCTCCGGCGTGTTCGACGTCGCCTCGGCACTGATTCTGCAGCTGGTCGACGCGACGTACTTCCTGCTGATCCGCCCCCATCCGCTCGTGCTGCTGGCCTTCTTCACCGCGCTCGCGTGGCTGGCGACGCGCCGGTGGCAACCCCCGCTCATCGCCTGCCTCGCCTTCTTGCTCATCCAGTCGATGGCGATGTGGACCGCGACGATGCAGACCCTCGCGGTCGTCATCGTCGCCGCCGTGGCGGCCGTCGGCGTCGGCCTCCCGCTCGGCATCGCCGCGGCGCGCAGCACACGGGTGAGCGCCGCTGTCCGCCCTCTGCTCGATTTCATGCAGACGCTTCCCGTCTTCGTCTACCTGCTCCCGGCCGTCTTCTTCTTCGGCATAGGTGTCATGCCCGGCGTCGTCGCGACCACCGTGTTCGCGATCCCGCCCGCCGTACGGCTCACCGAGCTCGGCATCCGCCAGGTGGATGCCGAGATCATCGAGGCCGCGCACGCCTTCGGATCGCGGTCCCGGCAGATCCTGCGTGAGGTCCAGCTGCCGCTCGCGATGCCCACGATCATGGCCGGGGTCAACCAGGTCATCATGATGGCGCTGTCCATGGTCGTGATCGCCGGCATGGTCGGGGGCGGCGGCCTGGGCGCGGTGGTCGTAGAGGCGGTCACCCAGCTCGACATCGGGCGCGGCTTCGAGGGCGGCCTGTCCGTCGTGATCCTCGCGATCTACCTCGACCGGGTGTCGGCCGCGTTCAGCGACCGCCGCGGCAGGGCTCGACGCCGACGAAGGCGTCCGCTCCCTGACTCCGTTCCCACGCCCGAAGAGGGCCTCCTCCTCCCTGTGGGCCCAGCCCCGAAATAACGGCGAGCAGCCCGTTCCTGCGGCTGCCATCTGCGCCAGATCGGACAGCAGTCATGACCACGACAGCGCAGGAACAGACCCGTCGCACCGTGCGTGGCTATCACGAGGCCCGCTTCCGCGGCGAGGTGTCCGCGGCGGCGGCGCACCTGGGAGAGCCGTTCCGCTTCCAGAGCCCGTTCATCACCTCCGACGATCGGACGGGCCATCTGGCGACCTTGCCGGGGTTCGTGTCGATCGTGACCGGCGTCGAGCTGATCAGCGAGCTGTACGGCGAATTCGATCAGGTCGGTTTTTTTGACACCGCTGCTGAGGCTTCGAGCTGTCACCGACTCCTCACTCCACCGGGGGACGGGTCCTTCTCACTTCGAGACCCGGGCCAGGACAGCGCGCACCTCCTCCACGATGACCTCGGGTGCCTCCACCGGCACCATGTGCCCGCTGCCCTCGGCCCACACATGCCTGCCCTGGGGAAGCGACCGGACCAGCCGCTGGTGACTGGCGGCGATCTGTGCCTGCATGCCGCCGGAGCGCTTCTTCCTGGTGGCTGCGGAGATGAGCGTGACGGGCACATCGGGCAACGGCTTGTTCTCGGTCACCTGCCGCAGCGCGCGGAAGCTTTCCGCCAGGTATCGCGCCTCGGCCCGGTGGGCGCGCAAGGCGGCCGCGGTGAACTCCTCACCGCGCATCTCTGCGAGCATCTCGGGCGGGAACCGCCCGTACAGGCGACGCCTTGCCAGGGCTCCCATGATCCCGAGCCGGGCCAGGGGAACGGTGAGGAGATTGCTCACGGCGCCGGCCGCGGCGAAGGCCGTGCTGGAGTAGAAGTCGCAGTCCTCGGCGGCCTGGTCCACCAGGACCAGCCCCGCTACCAGGTCGGGGCGGCGATAGGTGAGCAGGCGGCAGATCGGTCCTCCGAGGCTGTGCCCGACAAGGACGCACCGGCCGCGGCCGACGGAGTCGAGCAGGTCTTCCAGGTCGTCGACGATCCGGTCCAGGATGCGAGGGGCGGCATCCGGCTGGCTGCGGCCGAATCCCGCACGGTCGTAGGCGAGTGTGCCGGTGCTTTGGGCCACCTGTTGCTGCACCAGGCCCCAGATCGTCCGGGAACCGCTGCCGCCGGCCTCGAACACGACCAGAGGATGGCCGCTGCCCGCGGTGACGTAGTGCAGCCTGCGGCCATCACGCGTGACGGCGTATCCCGGTCTTCCGAAAGCGCTGGCCTCGACCACGATCAGGTCCCCCCTGGCTTCTGACGGTGCGATCACATTAGCGACAGAACCGTGAACATGGATCTTTCTCCTCGCTCCTGGCTATTCGGATGCTCGCTGCCAATGGGGCTACTTTGTGCCTCGCCGTAGCTTTTGGGAGAACTGGGCCTTGTCAGGCGTACACCACGATCAGCGAGCTGCTACGGGCGCTGTGCCGATCTGGGTGGTGCCGTCAGGCCAGGAACTCCCTGTCACGGCCAGGCGTCAGAACAGAGTGTCGCGCACGCGCAGGGGCCGGTACCGGCCCTCGGAGTGTGGAGGAACGGAAACGTACGCTAAGCCCGTTTGCCCAGCTCACTGCTAGTGCGTGATCTTTGTTGCTGAAGGGGCACTGGCGTACGTTCCCGTTCCATCGCACCGGGTGGGATGCTGGAGTTCGGCACAGCGGGTCGCTGGCCAGCCGTTGTGCATCAGGGGACCTGCCTGGCTACCATCGGCACCTGAAGGTGCCGTGCTTACGTCCCGATCTGTGTAAGCACGACGATGAGTTGGAGCATGCCGCAGGCGGCCGTCATGGTCTCGGCGTTGACCACGACGGTGCGCCCGCTCCTGGTGACACCGGGGATGAGGGGGCGAAGTCCGCCGAGCGCGGCTGATGCAGGCCGACTTCGATGTGGAGCGGCTGGGAGACCGAGGCTGGCGGGTTGCTGCGTGGAGCCGCATTGCTTGGGTGTCGCAACCCTGCCGCAGGCGGTCTTGTGCTTCCTCTGGGTGCAAGGTGTCCTGGGGAGGAACCTGCGGACAGCCGTTGGCGTTGAGACGGATCTTGGCTTGCAAGTGCGGTCCCCCGAATTGGCTAGCCCTTTTCGCCACCTTCGTGGGATCCCCTCCGGCAGCGCCCGCCGGACACTCGTGACATGCTGAGACTCCCCATCGGGAACGCCTTCACGGCGGTGGCGGCGCTAGCCGTACTCGTCGCCTGCGGGGACGGCGGCGCGTCGGCGGGCAGGGCCGACACGCCGGAGGAGGCCATGGCGGTCATGCGCGAGCTCTCCACGTGCCTGCGCGCCAATGGCCTGCCCCAGTTCCCAGACCCCGTGCTCGACCAGTCGGGCGAGCCGGGCTTCCCCAGCGGCGCGCCCACGCCGCCGCAGAGCGCGCTCAACGTGTGCAAGTCCATCACCGACCGGCTGCCCGCCCAGGGGCAACGCGTCCGGGTGCCCAGCCAGGAGGAGATGGCGTCCTGGCGCAAGTTCGCCCAGTGCATGCGCGACAACGGGCTGCGCAACTGGCCCGACCCCAACCCGGACGGCACGTTCTCCCTGCCCACGGAGTTGCTGGACAAGCGGGCCTTCATGAGCCAGCTGGGCGCGTGCAACCAGTACAACCCCGACCCCAACAAGGGGCTGAAGGTGCTCAGCCCGGAGGACAGGAACGGCAATGGGTAGGGCGCTCACGCGCGGCGTGGTCGCGGTCGTGGGCGTGTCGGGGGTGGTCATCGCAGGGGTGGCCTGGGCCGGACGGCAGAGCCCGGTTCCGGCGCAGCCCACCCCCACTCCGGCCGCGGTCGAAACCACGCCGGTCACGCGCACCGACGTGGCCCAGCGCGAACGGGTCACCGGCACGCTCGGCTTCGAGGGCACCCATACCGCCTCCGTCGTGGGAGAAGGCGGGGTGGTCACCTCGCTACCCGCGGTCGGCGCCACGCTGACGCGCGGCGACACGGTGTACGAGCTGTCCGGCCGCAGGGTCAAGCTCATGTACGGCAAGCGCCCCGCCTGGCGCACCCTGAGCTGGGGCGTCACAGGTGGCCTTGACGTGCTCCAGCTCGAACGCAACCTCAAGGCCATGGGCCACGGCGACGACCTGACCGTGGACCGGCGATTCTCCGAGGCGACCTACTGGGCCGTGCGCCGCTGGCAGGACGCGGCGAACCTGCCCGTCACCGGCCGGGTCGAACTCGGTCAGGTCGCCTTCCTGCCCGGCCCGATGCGGGTGGCCGCCCACCTGGCCGACGCGGGCGCGCCGGTCGGCAACGGGGTCAAGGTCGTGCGCTTCACCGGCACCGCCCGGGTGATCAACGTGGACCTCCAGCCGACCGTGGCCCCGCGGATCAAGGTCGGTGACCGGGTCTCGGTCACACTGCCCGACGGCAAGCGGGAGAACGGACGCGTCACCCGGGTGAGCAGGGTCGCGGTGACCTCGACCGCCCAGGGCTCGGCGACCTCGGTGATCCCGGTGACGGTCAAGCTCACCACCAAGAAGCCGCCCCAGGGACTCGACCAGGCTCAGGTGCAGGTCGCGATCACCTCGCAGGTGCACAGGAAGGTGCTGGCCGTACCGATCCCGTCGCTTGTGGCCCGGGCGGGCGGCACGTACGAGGTCGTGGTCGCCGAAGGCGGCTCCCGCAGGAACATCCAGGTCACGACCGGGCTGTTCGACGAGATCACGGGACTCGTGGAGGTGAGCGGCCCCGGCCTGGCCGAGGGCATGGCCGTGGAGGTGCCGCCGCAATGAACGTCATGGAACTACGCGACGTGCGGAAGGTCTACCCCTCCCAGCCGCCGGTGGAGGCCGTGCGCGGGGTGAGCTTGACCATCAGCGAAGGCGAGATGGTGGCCATCGTCGGGCCGTCGGGTTCCGGCAAGTCGACGCTCCTGCACCTGATGGCCGCCCTGGACAAGCCCACCTCCGGCTCCGTCCTCATCGCCGGGCACGCCGTTGAGCGCATGTCGGCCGCCCGGCTCGCGGCGTTGCGCGCGCACTCCATCGGCATGGTGTTCCAGCAGTTCTTCCTGCTCGACGCGCTGAACGTGGTGGACAACGTGGCCACAGGCCTGCTCTATCGCGGCATCCCGGCCCGGCGCAGACGGCAGGCCGCAGCGGCGGCGCTGGAGAAGGTGGGGCTGGGGCACCGCCTGTCGCACCAGGCTAGCAAGTTGTCCGGCGGCGAACGACAGCGCGTGGCCATCGCCCGCGCGCTGGCCGGCGAGCCGGTGATCCTGCTCGCCGACGAGCCGACCGGCAACCTCGACTCCGCCAACGGCCGCCAGATCGTCGAACTCCTGCAACAGCTCAACGCCGAGGGGACGACCATCGTGATCATCACGCACGACCACGACGTGGCCGCCTCCTGCCACCGCCGAGTGGAACTGCGCGACGGGCAGGTGGTCGGCCATGCCGCTTGAGCTCTCCTCCGCCCGGCTACGTCCCGCCGACCTGCTGCTCACGGCCACGCTCGGGCTGCGCTCGCGCCGCATGCGGGCGCTGCTGTCGGCGCTGGGCATCGCGATCGGAATCGCCGCCATCGTGGGCGTGCTGGGCATCACCCAGTCCAGCCAGTCCTCACTGCTGGCGCAGATCGACCAACTTGGCACGAACCTGCTCACCGTCAGCAGCACCCGGAGCCGGGTCAGCGGCCAGGAGGCGGCGCTGCCGGTCACGGCGGCCGAGATGGCCCGCCGGGTGCGCGGGGTCACCGGAGTGGCGCCGACCGCGCAATTGCCGGACAAGCACGTCTACCGCAGCGACCTCATCCCGCCCGGGCGCACGGGCGGCCTCGCCGTACGGGCCGTGGACGGCTCGCTGCTGGCCACCCTGTCCGGCTCGGTGCGGACGGGACGCTTCCTCGACGCGGCCGGTGACCGGCTGCCGGTCACCGTGCTCGGTTCAGAGGCGGCTGCCACGCTCGGAATCTCCCGTCTGGACGCCGACACCCGGGTGTGGCTGGGTGGGCACTGGTTCTCCGTGATCGGCATCCTGCAGCCGTTCCCGATGGCCGCGGAGATCGACCGCTCCGCGATGGTCGGCTTCGGCATTGCCGCTGCCCTGCTCGACTACGACAGGCACCCGAGTCGGCTGTACGTGACGGCCCAGCAGGCCATGGTGCAGGAGGTGGCCGGAGCACTGGGCCTGGCCGCGAACCCGATCAACCCCGACGAGGCGGAGGTCAGCCGCCCCTCCGACGCACTGACCGCGCGCATCGCCGTGGCCGACGCCTCGGCCAGGCTCTTTCTGGGGCTGAGCGCGATCGCGCTGCTCGTGGCGGGGATCGGCATCGCCAACATCATGGTGATCTCCGTGCTGGAGCGCAGGGCGGAGATCGGGCTCAGGATGGCACTGGGGGCGACACGGGCGCACATCGGCGTGCAGTTCCTGGCGGAGTCGCTGGTGTTGTCGCTGCTGGGCGGTCTGGCCGGGGTCGCGCTCGGCGTCGGCGCCACGGTCGCGATGGCGGCCACCCGCGGGTGGAGCGTGCTGGTGCCCGGCTACGTGGTCTGGGGCGGCCTGGCCGTCGCGATCGGCGTCGGCGCGCTGGCCGGGCTGTATCCGGCGATGCGGGCCACGCGCATGTCGCCGACGGAGGCACTGCGTTCGATGTGACGCCTACTCCTCCAGCGCGCGGTCGAGCGGGACCAGGCCGCACTGGAGGGCGAAGATCGCGGCCTGGGTACGGTCGGCCAGGTGCAGTTTGGCCAGGATGTTGGAGACATGGCTCTTGATCGTCTCCTCGCTCACCGTGAGCGTCCTGGCCAGTTCCCTGTTGGACCTGCCCTTGGCGATGCCGATGAGCACGTCCCGCTCGCGCGGCGACAGGGTCTCCAGCGGGTCGCGCGGCCGGGTGTTCCTGACCTCGGCCATGAGCAGCCCCGCCACGTTCGGCTCCAGCACTGGCTCGCCTTTGGCCGCGGCCCGCACGGCGGCCACCACTTTCGCCATGGGCACGGTCTTGGTCAGGAAGCTCACCGCCCCTTCCCGGATCGCCTCGACGATCTTGACATCGTTGTCGAACGACGACAACACGATCACCGCGGGGCCCCTCCTCCGCAGCTCTTTGAGGACGGCGAGGCCGTCCACACCGGGCATCGCCAGGTCGAGCAGGACCACGTCCGGCCGCAGCCGCACGATCATCTCCAGCGCCGCGGCCCCGTCCCCGCACTCCCCGGCCAGCTCCATGTCCTCCTGCAACTCCAGGATGAACCGCAGCCCCTGCCGCACCACCTCGTGATCGTCGGCGACCAGCACTCTGATCATGGCTGTCCTCCCTCGTCCGCCGGGATGGTCACCCGCACCCGCGTGCCCCCGCCGGTCGCGGTGCCTAACTCGATCCGCCCGCCCAACTCTTCCACCCGCTCGCGCATGAGCGTGATCCCCATCCCGTGCCGCCCCGCCTGCCGGGCATCGTCCAGCCCGCGCCCGTCGTCGCACAGCTCCAGCACGACAGCCCCGTCCTCCCCGGACAGTCGCAGGTCGACGGCTGTGGCCGCGGCATGCCTGGCGACGTTGCCCAGCGCCTCCTGCGCCACCCGCAGCAACGCGTGCTCAGCCGAGTAGCCGAGCTGTACCTCTTCCAGGGCGGCCTTCACCTTCAGTCCCAGCCGCTCTTCGTACACCCGCCCCAGCTCATGCAGCGCCGGCACCAACCCGGCATCCTCCAGCGCCACCGGCCGCAGTTCCAGCAGCAACGCGCGCATCTCCCGCATCGAGTGCGCCGCGGTCCGCGAGATCGCCTCCGCCTGCGGTCGGAGCCGTTCGTCGGCCGGCATGGCGGCGGTGAGCCCGTCGGCCAGCAAACCGATGGAGAACAGATCCTGCGACACCGAGTCATGCAGCTCGCGGGCGATGCGGGCGCGCTCTCCCCGCCGGGTGTCCCGCTCCACCCGCCGCTTCTCCTCCTGTACCGCGACGCCAAGCCGCCCGGCCATGACGTTGAGCGCCTCCTCCAGCTCGCCCAGTTCGTCTCCCGGCGTGACCTGGGCCCTGGCACCGAAGTCGCCGCCCGCCACCGCCGCCGTCACGCTCGACAGGCGGTGCACCCTGGCAATCAGTCCGCGGGTGCTCAGCATGCCGAACGCCAGCCCGGCCGGCACGGCCAGCAGGAGCACGACGACGCCGAGTCCCAGGAGAGGCTGCTGCCCGGCGAGGATCTCCCAAGTGGAGCCCGCCGCGGGCACCTGCACGTAAACGCCGCCCACCAGCTCGAACGACTCACCCACGGCCACCTGGACCGGACTCACCGCCCAGGCCACCCGAGCATCGGCCACCCCGTGGCCGTCCAGCGTGACCGGCAGCGCCGTCGGCAGCCTGGAGCCGGGGGGCACGGCGACCGGCGCGGATCCGGCCACGACCCTGCCGTCCCGGCCGAGGAGGACCTCCATTGCCGTGGGTGGCTCAGCCATGACGTCGTCGACGTACGGGATGGTGGCCCCTTCGGGGCCGCCGCTGATCGCGGTGGCGCGGAAGCCGCTCACCGCGACCTGGGCCAGAAGCTCGTCCCGGCCGAGGTCCGGCTGACGGGAGCGGATCTTGGTGGCGATGAGGCTGAAGGTCTTGGCGTCGGCCGCCGCCTGGTGCCGGGCCCGCGCGGCCTGGTCGCTGCCGGACAGCAGGGACGGCACCAGCATGCCGAACAACACCGCCTCGACGACGAGCACGGCCGCGGCCGACACCAGGACATAGGACAGCGCCATGCGCGAGCGCAGACCGGTCATCCGCACTTCTGGTCACCCCTGGGGCCGAGGATAGGCCGGTGCGGAGATATGGCATCCCACGATGTGGGGGGAGCTTCTTGCCGCGGTACCAGCCTCGGAGGCGGTCCACCATGCCCGGACCCCGGTGCGGCCCGTCGAGCACATAGCACAAAACCCGGATCCTCCTCACAATGCCGGCGGCGGTGGAGGTTGCCGCGAGAGTCGCGGAGAAAGCAGGGACATTGGCTGGACTCGACCGTGAGGCGGCGTTCTGTGAGCTGAGCGATGCGCCGTTTGCTGAGCACCGCGGCGACGACCCGATCCAGGTCGTCCTGGTCAGTGCGGCTGTCCAGCGCTGAGGCCGCGGCGGCCGGTCGCGGCCCATGCGGCTTGTCGGCGAGGCCGAAGAAGCGATCCCAGGGGATGGACGTTGTCAGCCGGGTCATCGGACACTCTGCCTTCGGGGATAGGGGTCGAGTCAGTGGCGTCGGCGGCCGGGGTCGTGCTCGGCGAGCGCGGCGGCGACGGCTTCTGCGCTGGATTGGACGTAGATGCCGAGGGTGCGCAGGTTCCGGTGGCCGGACAGGGTCATGAGCGTGGAGGACGACCAGCCGTCCTCGCCCAGGTGGGTCAGGCGGGAGTGGCGCAGCTGGTGGAGGGTGTAGCCGGCCCCGGTCGGGTCGATGGTCTTGGTGGCCTGCTTGAACAGGTACTCGGCACGCTCATAGGACAGGCGGGCGCGGCCGGTGACGGGACACAAGTCGGCTCCGGCGGGGGTTCGGGCCGGGCCGGGCCGCCGGTCGGTGAGGAAGACCGGGCCGCGGGTGCGGCCGGCGAGCAGGCGGGGCAGCAGCCGGGCGGTGCCGGACTGCCACAGGATCCAGTCGGTGGTGCCGCCCTTGCGGCGTACGCGGCCGCGCTTGGCCTCCAGCAAGAGATCGCCGACATCGAGCCCGAGAACCTCGACGGAGCGGGCCGCGCTCTCGTACAGCAGCCGGAAGAGGGTCTTGTCACGCAGCGGCAGGTCGCGGCGCTGCCACAGGGCCTCGATCAGGTGCCGGTCGATGACTTTGGTGCCGTCGGAGTTCTCCCGGCGCCGCTCGACCAGGGCGGTCAGGTCGGTCATGCTCCACCGGGCGGTGGCCCAGGTGGTGAAGGAACGCAAGGCGGAGCGGTGGCGGTTCCAGGTGCGGGCGGCTGCGTTCCCCCACGCCGCGGTGAATACAGCTGTCGTCTGCTCGGCCGTCAGGTCGGTCAGCAGAGCGCCGTCCCCGAGCTCCGTGCGCAGGCAGGTCAGAGTCTGACGGTATGAGCGCAGGGTGTCGGCGTCGAGGTCCCGGCGGTTCAGGAACGTGGTGGCGGCGTCGGCCAGCGCCGGGCCGCCGGTGAGAGGCAGGACCTTGGCCATCGTCACGGAGATCCGAAGTCCTGGGCGTTGCAGAAGAGGAACTCCGCGTCCATGAGGGCATTCATCGCCGCGGTCAGCGGCGCCTGCACATGCAGCGCGGGCTCCAGGCGGTGGTGGGCTTGGACGTCCATCCGCTCGTGTGTAGCGTCCTCGGCGCCGTTCAGGTCGTAGACGAGCTCGGGGTCGGCCTCGCCGAGCAGGAGCCAGAATTGGTGGGCCTGCACGATGACCGGCCCGTCGTGATCGAGGGCCGCCACCAGGTCAGGAGCCAGCAGCCAGGTGGTGTGATGGTGGTCGGCCAGCACACAGGTCAGCAGCGCGATGTCCGTCGGATCGACGGTCACCGTCTCGGCCACAGCGGCCGCGGACAGGAAGCTCATCACCGTGCGGGTTCGGGGATCACCGGCGGGCTCCTATGTGACAGGGAACGTGTTGCCATCGACCCTAGAGGTGTCCGGCGGAACCGCTGGTGGAGATCAAGGAAGGATCTTTTATGTGACAGGGAATGGTCACTTCCCTGTCACATCTGTTCCAGCGCGCGGCGAGGGTCAGCCGTCCCGGACGTGTCAAGGCCGCGGGGCCGGGTGGGCATGTTCGCGCTGACCAGAGATTTCTCTGCTGCATTGATCAGAGTCGGTCAACATGCCGGTTCTCCTCCCGTACGCGCGACACGGTCAAGAAAGGCGGCCGGCGGTTCCGCTCGCCGTACCGTTGGGCCGATCCTTGGCTGGTCGATGCGCCAAGCGCAACTGATTTTCCGGCGCCTGTCTCCCACCTCGTTGTCTCCGCACGTCGTCCACCGCGCGTCGACCTGAGCAGAGGCTAACGCCGGCGTACGCCGGCCCTCCTCATAGATGCGGTAATGCGCGTTCAAGAGCGGTCAGGTCACCTCGGCCATCTCGGCAGGGGTCCGGGAACACCCGCCCTGAAGCCAGTCGACGGCCACACCGATCAGCGCGCCGGCCGTGAACGCGGCCGCGACGTCATGCGGGACGCGCTCCGTCCACTCACCGGTGTCGGCCGCGGCCAGGTGGTCATGGATGGCCACGGCGATGCGGTGGCGAAGAACGCCGCAAGCGACGGGATCGCCTCCTGCGCCAGGTCCGCCGATGGGAGGTCGGGGGCCGGCAAGGACTCGATCAAGCCGTCGATCATCGCGGTGCAGGCGTCCTCAGCCAGTTCGTGGACGTCCCGGTAGTGGTCGTAGAAGGCCGACCGGCTCACTCCGGCACCTTCGGCGACATCGGAGACGCTGATCCGGGACAGATCCCGCTCCTCGACCAGCTGAATCAGCGCGCGTGCCAGGGCTGATCGCGTACGGCGCACGCGCCGGTCGCCCGATGAGTGGCCTTCTGTCCACACGTGCAGCCAGGCCGGTCAGCCAGGCCACCCGCTGGGCCAGCAGCGGGTGCGGGACGATCTGACCGGTCTGCTCCACGATCGCGCGATGTGCGGTGCAGGTCGCCGTCGCGGTGAGCCTGCTCATGCACTCACCGGCCCCGCCTCGCTCAGGCCGAAACTGACGAGTAGCACCGGCATTGGCTGGCATCTGGCCATGCTCGACGACCGGCACGCCCGCATACCTGGCACCCGCACCCCTGGTCCCTGCCGTCACTGTCAGTGACTGCAAGGCTACCCATAAATGGCCCTGGCGGGTAGAACATGTGAACGACTTGATGCCCACCTCACCCTGACCTGCCTGGCCAGAACCGGCCATCGCCCGCCGCGCCGCGGGCGTGAGGGCTCAGCTCAGCGGCGTCGCGAGACAACCGGATCGGCGGGCACCTCACCAATGGCCGGGCTGGATGATCATGTGCGGGGTCTGACTGTCTTCGCGTCGTCTGCCGCGAGGGGGCCGGCCCCGGCTGGCCGGTATCGGAGGCCGTCGACGAGCAGGGCGATCATGCGCTGGGTGTAGCCGTCATCGTCTGGTGCGACGATGTCGTTCATGGCCCGCAGCAGATCATGCGGGGCGAGATCAGAGCGGATGTCGCCGGATGCGGCGGCTGCGTCCAGCAGCTTTGCCAGGACAGGGACGAAGCGCTGGTGGAAGTATTCGGGCAGGCTTTCGTAGGCGGGGTCGCCGGAGTGCAGGGCGGTCTTGAGGCCACGCTTGGCCGCGACGAACGCCGCGAAGCACTGCAGCCACTGGGTGAGGGCTTCGACCGGCTCGTACTGCTGCGAGAAGGCGGGCGCGGCCTCGGCGCAAGCGTCGACGTCGCGGCGGAAAACGGCGGTGATGAGGTCCGAACGGTGCGGGAAATGGCGATAGAAGGTGCCCGCCCCCACCCCGGCCTTGGCAGTGATCCGTCGCACGGGGGCGTCCACGCCCTCTGACTCGAAGACCTCGGCGGCCGCGGTCAGCAGGGCGTCCAGGTTGCGCTGCACGTCGGGTCGCACGCGGCGGGCGGGCGGGTTTCCGGGCGGCTGATGGGTCATGGTGTGGGTTCCCCTTGCAATACGGAACGGAGTTCCGTATTCTCTGACTGAACGGCGTTCCGCTTTCAGTCTAGCGGGACCAGCATGCCCACACACAAGGAGAACCATGCAGTACCGCACCCTCGGCCGGACCGGCATCAAGGTCAGCCCCTACGCGCTCGGCGCGATGATGTTCGGGGCCGCTCCCGGCAACTCCGACCACGACGACGCGATCCGCATCATCCACAAAGCGCTGGACGCGGGGATCAACTTCGTCGACACCGCCGACGCGTACTCGCGCGGCGAGTCCGAAGAGATCGTGGGAAAGGCGCTCAAGGGACGTCGCGACAACGTCGTCCTCGCCACCAAGCTGCATCTCCCGATGGGAGACGACCCCAATCAGCGAGGCAACTCAAGACGCTGGATCATGACCGCGATCGAGAACTCGCTGCGTCGCCTGCAGACCGACCACATCGACCTCTACCAGATCCACCGGCCCGACCCCGACACCGATATCGAGGAGACGCTGTCCGCGCTCTCGGACCTGATCCACAGCGGTAAGGTCCGGGTGATCGGGTCGTCCACGATGCCCGCCTCCGACATCGTCGAAGCCCAGTGGGTGGCCGAGCGGCGCGGCCTGGAACGGTTCCGCACCGAGCAACCGACCTACTCGATCCTCAGCCGCGGCATCGAAACCGAAGTGCTGCCCGTCGCCCAACGCTACGGGATGGGCACGCTGGTGTGGAGCCCGCTCGCGAAGGGAATGCTCACCGGACGCATCCGCAAGGGTCAGCAGACGGACCTCCGCCGCGCCACGCTCTTGACGAGCTTCAGTGACGAGCGTCGGCTCGATGCCGTCGAACAGATCATTCCGCTCGCCGAAAAGGCGGGCTTGCCGATGACGCACCTCGCGATGGCGTTCGCGATCGCTCATCCCGGCGTGACCAGCGCGATCATCGGGCCGCGCACGATGGAGCAGCTCGACGACCTGCTCGCCGGCGTCGACGTCACGCTTTCCGACGAGATCCTCGACCAGATCGACGAGATCGTTCCGCCCGGCACCGATGTCGGCGCGCCCGACCAGTCCGCCTACCGTCCCCCGTCTCTCCAACGCCCGGCCCTCCGCCGCCGCCCCGTCGGTGAACGAGCCGCCGCCTGACCGCATCACCTCACCGCTCCCGCGCGACGGGAGCATCCGCAGGGCCCGCCGTGCGTCCCGTCCCGAGGAAAGATCACTCGACTGGTCCCCCGCTTCGGCCTTCGGGGAGGATCGGACGTGGCCGACGCTCAAGGTCCGCCGCGGGACGTCCCGTCGCGCTCGCTTCTTTGGGCGAGGCTCTGGAGTTGCCCTGTGTGCACGTCGCTCACCCATTCCCAGCCGGGCTTGGCCGATGGGCCGATCCGCGGGTCGCCGGAATCCCGGCCGTCACGCAAGGCGTGCACGTACGCCCGATCTCGATTGATCCGTGCGCGTACCTGATCAGCTCCGCCGACGGACCCGTGGCCAGGGACGACGACATCGACATCGTCCGCCACCTCCTCGAGCAGCCGCAGCGCTGCGAGGTAGTCCTCGATCGGGTCATTGGTGCTGTTCACGTCGTCGAGCATCGGAATCAGGACATCAGAGAGCATGTCGCCGGCGACGAGAACCCCGAGTTCTTCGATCAACAGCGCCGCGTGGCCCGGGGCATGCGCTTGATGCTCGATGATCCGGACTTGAGGGCCGTCCCAAGGAATCTGCGCAGTTTCGGCGGGCAGGCCGGTGATGAGGCCGAGTAGGTCCAGCGGTACCTGACCGGCGATTTCCGTCTCGAGCAGGTGGTCGGCGATGCGGGCCTTCGCACCTGCGTCCGACAGCAGATCTCGCATATAAGCCGCGCAGCGCGCCGTGCCGTAACGGGGCACCTCGCCGAGCCGGGCGTGCCAGAGCACGTGATCCCAATCCGGATGCGTCGAGAACCCTGCCACAACGGACTGACCCAACTCGCGAAGGTCGTTCGCGAGGCAGTCGATCTCGGAGCCGGTCACCCCGGGGTCGATGAGCAGCACACCGGCCCGGCCCTGCACCACAACGGCGTTGCTCTGCACGAACTCGCTCTCGTGGACCAGCACACCCTCCGCTACCTGCCTCAGCACGGGCACGCCTCGCAGTTCAGGAACGTGACGTCGTCGGCGGGCGTGGCATCCTCGGGGTGGTGGGTGAGTACGAGGATCGGTCCTTTCCAGTCGCCCCCGTACGGTCGGGCGTCATTGTCGATGTCCCGGCCGTCTCGACCCCCCAGCACGGCGCCGGTGGTCTCGATGTATGCGTCGATCAGGCCTGGACGAGATGACATCCGGGTCATCCCGTCCGTGGTGTGGTTCGGCACTGCCACGAAGCCGTCCAGGGACATCGTGAAGTGCCAGAGCACCTTCCCGCCTGAGGTCTGCGGCTCAATGTCGATCATTCGTCGCCTCCTGCGAATCTGCTCGCGGTTTGTGACTTGTCGAAGAGAGATGAGAGATAGCCCCAGTCCCCGTGCCCCCGGTCAGCAGCTCATCTGGATAGTTCGCCAACGACCACTCAGCCTGGCAGGAATTGGTACACGCGGGTAAGGTCCGATCCTGTGGGGCGATTGAGGACCAATTCCGGGCCGGCCGAGGACCTGCTCATCGAGCTGGACCGCGATGCGGGGGTGCCACTGCACCGGCAGATCGAGGCGTCCATCCGCGCAGGCATCCGGGCCGGCCGGCTGCGAGCGGGCGCGTCGCTGCCACCCACCCGCACCCTCGCGACCGGGCTCGGGGTTTCCCGCGGGGTGATCGTGGAGGCCTACCAGCAGCTCGTCGCCGAGGGCTACCTCGCCAGCCGATCGGGCGGTTACACCCAGGTCGCCGCGTCGATGCCGCCGGCCGACGCCGGCGCGGGCTCCGCGGCTTCGACGGCGCAGCCGGCCGCGCGCAGCGTCGGCTTCAGGGTCGACTTCGGGTACGGGCGCACCGACGTGTCGCAGTTCCCGCGGACAGCCTGGCTGCGCTCGGTTCGTACCGTGCTCACCACCACGCCCAACGACCGGTTCGCCTACCTCGACGGGCGTGGCGTGCCGGAACTGCACGGGGCCCTGTGCGACTACCTCAACCGGGTGCGCGGCACGCTGGCCGTCCCCGGCAACATGGTGATCTGCAACGGCTACGGGCAGGGCATCGCGCTGCTGATCCAGGTGCTCGCGCGGCGCGGCGCCAGGCGGATCGCCCTGGAAGACCCGTCGTCCGACGACGACGCCCGGGTGCTGGCCGGGGCCGCGGGACTGGACGTGGTCGGCATCCCGGTGGGTCCGGACGGCATTCAGGTCGACGCGCTCCATCGGGCCGACGCCGACGCGGTCGTGCTCACGCCGTCGCACCAGTGGCCAACCGGCGGGGTGCTGTCGGCGGCGGCCAGGGCCGAGGTGATCCGCTGGGCGAAACGCCGCGGCGCGATCGTGATCGAGGACGACTACGACGCGGAATACCGCTACGACCGCTCGCCGGTGGGCGCTATGCAGGGCCTCGCGCCCGATCACGTCGTCTACTGCGGTACGGCCAGCAAGACGCTCGCGCCGGGGTTGCGGCTCGGCTGGCTGGTGCTGCCTGCCCACCTGGTGACCGACGTCTCCACGGCCAAGCTGCTCGCCGACCGCGGTTCGTCGGTCATCGACCAGCTGACGTTCGCCGACTTCCTCGCACGCGGCGAGTTCGACCGTCACCTGCGCCGGATGCGTCCGGTGTACCGGCGCCGCCGCGACGCGCTGCTGGACGCCCTGCGCACCCATCTGCCCGAGCTGGAACCGGCCGGAATCGCCGCCGGGCAGCATGTGGTCGCCTGGCTCCCGCCCGACCTCGACGAGGCGGCGGTGGTGGCGGCAGCCGCCCGGCACGGGCTCGGCATCCAGGGCGTCGGGCCGTTCCGGATCGCCGGCGCCGGGCCCGGTGGCCTGATCTTCGGCTACGCCATCCTCAGCGAGAGGGCCATCGCCGAGGGGGTCGCGCTGCTGGCGACGGCCATCCGGGAGGTACGAGGATCCTGACGCGGCCCGTCACAGTGCCGGACGGATGTTCTGGTTCAGGTGGAACACGTTGGCCGGGTCGTACGCGGTCTTCACCGCGGTCAGCCGGGCCAGCTTCGCGGCCGAATACGCCCGCCGTACGCCGCGCTGCCCATCGGCCAGCTCGTCGGCCGTCAACGAGTTGACATACACCCCACTCGCGTACGGCTCGAGCGACGCACCGGCGGCGCGGGCGGCACCCATCCTGACGTCGTCCTCGGCCGGGTCGCTCCAGCGGGAGCCGGCACCGAACTCGAACATCGTGCCGCGGTGACTGAATGCCGCGTCTGCATCCGGGACATCGGCGATCGCGCCGCCGTGCGCCTGCAGGCCGACGCCCGGCAGGTCCGGGCTCGCGCTCAGGTCGGCGCCGCCGCGCAGCAGGAACGCCTCGATCGCCGCGGTGGGAAAGCTCCGCAGGTAGTGCCCCTTGGAATAGCGGCGGTAGGCGTGACCGCCGGTGGAGTCGTCGCGTTGCTGAAGTTCGAGGTACGACGGTGTGGTGACGCGCGACGCGACGGGACGCCCGAGCGACCGCATCGCGGGCAGCAGCCGGCGGCCCTCGTCCGGGTCGCCGACCCACACGAACCCCAGCGTGGCGATCGGGCCGGCGGGACCGCTGCCGACGCTGGCGGTGAACGTCGCCTGCCGGGGCGCGACGGCGTTCAGGTCGCGCCAGCCCTCGATGACCGGGACGGCGTCCTCAGCGCGGAAGTCGAACTCGGCGACCAGCGTCCGCGTGCCGATGCGATGCAACTGGAACTCGAACTCGGTGACGATGCCGAAGTTGCCGCCACCGCCGCGCAGGCCCCAGAACAGGTCGGGGTTCTCGGTGCGGCTCGCGGTCACCACGTCCCCCTCGGCGGTGACCATCGTGTAGGAGACGACGTTGTCACAGGCCAGGCCGTACTGGCGGGCCAGCCAGCCCATGCCGCCGCCGAGCGTGAGCCCGCCGACGCCGGTGTGCGAGACGTTGCCCGCGGTGGTCGCCAGGCCGTACGCCTGGGACGCCCGGTCCAGCGCGCCGAGCAGCGCGCCGCCCTGCACCCGGGCCCGGCGACGGGCCGGGTCGATCCGCACGCCCCCCATGAGCGTCAGGTCGATCATGAGACCACCGTCAGGCACGGCGAAGCCGGCGACGTTGTGGCCGCCGCAGCGCACGCCGATCTCCAGGTCCAGTTCCCTGGCCATCCGCACGGCGGCGACCACGTCGGCGACGCCCGCCGCGCGGACGATCATGCGTGGACGCCGGTCGACCATGGCGTTCCAGATGGTACGGGCGGTGTCGTAGCCGGCGTCGCCAGGAGCGAGGAGCCGGCCGTCGAAGCGGGTCGCTGTCGTTGTCATGCCACTCAGCCTGACAGGAATCGGTACACTCGATAAGGTCCGATCCTGTAGGCCAATTGAGGACCAATTCAAGGGCCGCTCGAGGATCTGCTCATCGATTTCGCACCCGCCCAAACGAGTGGGGTCGCCGCAGGTCACGGTGCGCAACCGCGCAACCCGCCGAGGGCAGTTTTCGGTCCGGGCGCTCGGGGATGAGTCCGGCGCTCTGCGGCACGATAACGCTGAATCGAGCGTTTGCACAGGTCGCATCGCTTGCTACATGGCCGCCCGGGAACTCCCGGTCACGCACGGTCGCCTGGCTCGATTCTTACCGGCATCCCGTGGAGATCGGCGACCACGTGATGCGGCCGATCCCGGGACGGCCGGGGAGGCTTCGGATAAGGAGTCCCTGAAGATGGTCCCGAGGGATCAGTGGACGACGGCGCGGGCGAGGAGGTGTTGCAGGGCGTCTTGCTCTTCGGGGGACAGCGGGGCCAGCGGGGAGTCCTTAGAGAGCAGATCCAGGAGGCGCTCGCGGAGTTCGGCGCCCGCGGACGTCAGGACGAGTTGCTTGGCGCGGCGGTTGCCGGGGTGTGGATGGCGTTCGAGGTAGCCCTGTTCCTCGAGGCGGTCGGCGACGAAGGTGGCGTTGGAGGGCTCGCAGCTCATCCGTTCGGCGAGCTCACGCAACGTCATGGGACCGGTCAGCTCGCGCAACGCGACGCCCTGCGAGGCGGTCAGGCCAAGCTCCTGTGCCGCCGTCCGGTGGTGTCTCTCTGAGCACGAGGCAGGAACATGGCCACGACGACCGTTTTCGACCGCGCGCGACTGAGCCGCGCGCCCCGCGTCCGCTCGCTCCAGTTGGGCGACCTAACGATCACGTACGTCCCCGACGGGGTGGTCCGGCTCAAGCCGCGCGGCTGGTTGCCCGCCGCCACCGCCGCCGACTGGGCCACCCACCGCGACCACCTCGACGACGACGGCTTTCTGGTCGCCGGGATCGGCGGGCTGCTGGTCGAGCGAGGCGACCGGGCGCTGCTCATCGACACCGGGTTCGGACCCGAGTCCCACCCCGACGACCCGGCCAACCCGCTGCTGGGGCGGTTGTACGGCGGTGAACTGCTGGACAGCCTGCGGCGGCTGGGCCGTACGCCGGAGCAGATCGAGGCCATCGCCATCACCCACCTGCACAGCGACCACCTAGGTTGGACCTGGAGCACCGCCCCCGGCGACGACGCACCACCCTTCGCACACGCCGCTCATCTGGTCGCGGCGCCCGAGTGGGAGCGGCGCGACCTCGCCGCCGAGCAGCGGCTCGCCGTCATGGAACCCCAGGTCCGCACGATCGGGGACGGCGAAGAGATCTTCCCCGGCGTCCGGACCTCCTTCGCGCCCGGACACACCATCGGCCACACCACCTACACCATCACCGGCGGCGACCGGCGGCTCATCGCGTTCGGCGACGCCCTGCACGCGCCGGTCCAGGTCACCCACCCCGAATGGTCCTGTGGGATCGACCACGACCCCGCAAAATCCGCCGAGCATCGCCGCCGCCTGGTCGAAGAACTGAGCCGCCCCGACACGATCGGCTACGGCGGCCACTTCGCCGACGTGGTCTTCGGGCGGGCCGAACCTGGTCCTGACGGCCGGTTCACCTGGATCCCCGTCGCCTGACCGCCTGCCGTCGGCGGCGCGGTCTCCGGAACGGGCCGCGCTCCTGCAACCATGACCACCGGCCAGATCATCACGCGCCCGCGCCTGGGCGGTGTGCACCAGCACACCGGCAGCGCGACCCGCTTGGCCTCCACGGTGTCACTCCCGATGGACAGATCCAGTGCTAGCTCGGATGTCCTGCACCCGGTTGCCCGGCCACGATCGGTACACCGGCCACGACGTCACTGGCAGCACCCCTGCTGATCATGATATTGACGGCTGCCACCCATGCATCCACCGCGGCGTCGACGACCGCCGACGCCAGGCCTGGACAAGCACTCGAAGGCCGGGAAGGAGATGTCTCATGCTGTGGAGGAAGACGGTCGGTGCGCTGGCCTGTGTGCTGCTCGTGCTGACGGGGTGCGGACCGGCAGGCACGGGTGACAATGCGGGAGGCGCGGGTACGGCCGAGCCGATGGTGCTCACCATGGTGGGCATCCGGGACGCCGCGGAGGTGGAGGACTTCGTCGCCCAGGTGGAGCGGCTGTCGGGCGGTGCGGTGCGGATCGAGGCCACGCGCCGCTGGCAGGCGAACGATCCGGAGGCCGAGGCCGGCCTGGTACGGGAGGTGCGCGCCGGCACGTACACGCTGGGCGTCGTCGGAGCCCGGGTCTGGCACGGGCTGGGGGTGCGTTCGTTCGATGCGCTGCTGGCGCCGTTGGAGATCGCCGATCTCACGATGGAGCAGGCCGTCCTGGGCGAGGCCGGGCTGACCTCGCAGATGCTCCAGGGACCCGCGGCGCTGGGGCTGGAGGGGATCGGCATCCTGCCTGGCCCTTTGCGCAGGCCCGCCGGCGTGGAACGGCGCTTCCTCGGCCCGGCCGATTACAAGGGCGCGGGGATCGCAATCTCCGCCGGGGAAGTGGCGGCGCGCAGCCTGGCGGCTTTGGGGGCCACGGCGGTGCCCTACGCGTTCGAGGGCGCGCCGGTGGACGGCTTCGACGGGGTGGAGCTGCAGATCGCCGCCGTGCGGGGCAACGGGTATGACGGGACGCTGCGGTCGCTGACAGCGGACGTGAGCCTGTGGCCGCGACCGCTCACGATCGTCGCAAGCCGCCACGCCCTCACCCCGGACCAGCGCGACCTGCTGCGCCGGGCCGCGCTGGCGGCGGTGCCGGAGAGCATCGAGTTCATCAGGTCCTTCGAGCAGGAGGCGATCGGCGCCCTGTGCCGGCGCGGTGCAATCGAACTGGTGACTGCCGGCCCCGAGCGGGTGCGGAAGCTGCGCGCCGCGTTCGCCCCGGTTTACACCTGGCTGGAGGAGGCCCGCCAGACCAAGGACCTCCTCACCCACATTCGCGCGCTCCGCGACAGCACACCGGCCGAGACGGCCCCCGCCTGCCCGGCTTAAGGAGAGATCCCGTGAGTTCCTCTACGCCTCTTCGGCTTCTCTGGCTGCAGGACCTGAGCTTGTCGGCTGGGGCCAGAAGCCGGATGGCGTCGTACACCGTGGCGTGCGGGCGCCGGACTGGGCGGGGTCCTCCAGGAAAGCTCAAGAAGCGATGCGGTACAGGTCCCGTCTCTTGGGCAACTGCTCGAGGCCGGCCGACTGGTAGGTGGCGACGGCGCTGACGTTGGAGCTCGGCGTGCACACGTCCACGCTGGACGAACCCAATTCCTGGAGTGCGCGCGCTGCGGCGACGGTGATCGCTTTGCCGTAACCGTGACGGCGGTGTGCCTGGTGCACGCCCATCGGCTCGATCAGCCCGGGCTTGCCTTCACCCGCCGACCACACCGTCACGACCGCCACCGCCTCGCCCTGCTCGTTGCGAGCGAGCAGGCACCGCGCGTCGACGTACGGCGCACCTGCCGCCATCGCGTGCCAGCGCTCGTCGGTGAACGTGGACCCGTCGAACGACGCCCGCAGGATCGCGGCCCACTCCTGCGCCTGTTCCGGCCCGATCGCCTCGACGCGTACACCGGGATCCGGCACAGGCGTGCCGAGGTCGCGCCGAAGCGGTGTCCACGGCTCGCCATTCTCCCAGCCGTCCATGAACAACAGGTCCTGGACCAGCGCACCCATCGTCGCCTCGACGTACACCTCGCCCTCGGGCAGCACACCACGCTCAAGCGCCGAGACATCCTCGACCACCTGCTGCGCCAACTCCTCGTCCCGCAACACCTCCGGCGCGAACGCCAGTCGCAGCAACTCCGCACCATCCAGCAGCCCGACCGCCAGAACCTCCCCAGCCCGGCTCCAGATCCGCAAAGCCTCTGCCGTCCGCTCCGCGCCGAATCGCCAGAACCACCCCACATCCCCCGGATGCAACTGCACGGGCCCTCCGTCGTACTGCCACTCCCCCAACACCCGCACCACGTCACGGAGCCCGTCGACTCCCGGCCTGCCCATCTCGATCGCCATCCCCCGATCACACACCACCCCACCGACCCTCCGCACCGGAATTTCCCGTCGGCGGTCACTCTGAACAACGGCATGCAGATGCCGATCCTCGGCTTCGGCGTTTTTCAGGTCCCCGCCGACCAGACCGAGCAGGTCGTCACCGATGCTCTGGCCGCCGGCTACCCCCACCTGGACACCGCCGCCGTCTATGGCAACGAGGAGGCGCTGGTGGCCATCGGGCTGCTGAAGCGGTCCTTCACCACCGCCGAGCCGGCGGCCGAGGTGTAGGGTCCGCGTGATCTGTCGAGAGTGTTCGTCCACGCGGGAGTGTCGAATCCTCTCGTCATGCCGATCCGGCCGCGACCTTGAGTTAAGAAGGTCCGGGTTGGAGGACTCCGGTCACTTCGGCCACGCGCCGAGCCACCCCGGACGCTCAGGGTCCGACTCGAAGCGTTGGTGCCACGTCTCACGGCTGGCGTGCAATTGAACGGAAATGGCCGGCGTACCGGATGGAAGCAGTCCGGCGACCAGTCGGTGCATCTCTGTGGACTGGAACACTCAGGTGATCAAGAGAATGTCAACTTCGGCCGTTGTAGCATGCTCGGCCACGGCACGCAGATTCGCCCGCACCATGGTCGTCATCCGCTCATCGACGCGCCAGGGCTGGTGCTGCCACAGGCTGTCGACGTCGAGCCACTGGACCAGTTGCTGCCCGGCCTGTACCAGGTCCAGGAGTCTCCTGGCCACAGTCGTCTTGCCGACGCCAGGAGCGCCGCCCAACATCACCGCTCGCACCGAGGCACTGTAGTCGCCGCGTGATCACCATCGCCACCGCTTTCCGCAGCACATCGGCAAGCAGTGCGGCAGGGTGGCCGCCAGGCAAGGGTGGACGTTATCGGTCAGTAAAGTGATCACGATGATGGACATGCGGCTGACCACCCACCGTGACGTTTCCACGGCCATGGCCCGCTACGACGACCGGCAACTGGCCGAGTTACTGGAGCGCGAGGCCGTGCACCTCGGCACCGGCATCGGCGGGACGTCCGCGCGGCTCGAGGTCAGCGGCACCTCGGTCTTCGTCAAACGCGTGCCCCTCACCGAGCCCGAACTGCGCCACCCGCACTCGACGGCCAACCTGTTCGGGCTGCCGCCTTTCTGCCAGTACGGCATCGGCTCGCCCGGCTTCGGCGCCTGGCGCGAGCTGGCCGCGCACACGATGACCACCGAGTGGGTGCTGACCGGCCGGTTCCCCGGCTTCCCGCTGCTGTATCACTGGCGGGTGCTGCCCAACGCCGAGCCCGCCCCCCTGTACGGAGAGCTGGCCGACATCGATCGGGCGGTCACTTTCTGGGAGGGCGCGCCCGGCGTGCGCCGCCGCCTCGAGGCGCTGGCAGGGGCTCCGGCCAGCCTGACGCTCTTCCTGGAGTACTTTCCATACAACCTGCACCAGTGGCTGGGCGAGCGGGTGCGCGCGGGCGACGCCGACCGCGCCTGCGCCCTGGCGGACAAGGGGCTGCGTGAGGTCGTGTCCTTCATGAACGCGGGCGGCCTCCTGCACTTCGACGCGCATTTCGAGAATGTCCTCACCGACGGGCGCCGCTTCTACCTGACCGATTTCGGGCAGGCCGTGTCGACCCGGTTCGACCTGTCAGAGGAGGAACAGGTCTTTTATCGCCGGCACCTCACCTTTGACCGCACCTACACGCTGACGTTCCTGGTGAACTGGCTGGCCGGCGCCTTCCACGGCGCTGACTGGCAGGGGCGTCGCGAACTGGTGCGGGGATGGGCGACGGGAGAGCGGCCAGCCGTCGTGCCCGGCGGGGTCGCGGCCCTGCTGTCGCGGCACAGCCCGCTGGCCACCGTGCTGAACGACTTCTACCACGATCTGCAGAGTGAGAGCAGGAAGACGCCGTACCCGCTGGAGGAGATCCGTCAGGTTGCCGGACGGCACGCCCTGCCGCTCGAGTAAGGGTCACCCACCGTTTGAGGGAGGTGCACGCCGATCGGGGAGGACGCTCTGCTTGGGTGAGGCTCACTCGCCGAGATGGTCCTCGCCTCAACGTCCACGACCTTGACCTGGCCAGCCGGCGTGCTCGGCGGGCTGGTTTTCGTTGCGGTGCGAGACGGCCCGACGTCAACTGCTATCGCTCAGTTGCCCGGCTCCGGTCCGGGTGGGGATCTTCGCCGTTGTGGTGGGTCGGTACCGCACGTTGATGGTCGCGGTGGGGTCGTTTTGGCCGATGTGGTGCAGGTTGATCGGCTCGCTGCCGGGGTTGTCGTAGAGCCGGATGCCCTGGCCGAGAATGACCGGCATGATGTGGAGGTCGATCTCGTCGATCAGCCCCAGGTCGAGAAGCTGGCGCCCGATGGTCGGCGAGAGCACTTCGAGGTTCTTGCCGTCGGCCGCCTTCAGTCCGATCCGCACGGCGTCGGCTGGGTCGCAGTTCAGGAACGTGACGTCGTCGGCGGGCGTGGCGTCCTCGCGTTCCGGTCATCCAGTCCATCGCATGGCCGGGTCCCGCCACGAACCCGTCCAGTGACATCGCGAAGTGGAAAAGCACCTTCCCGCCTGCGGTCTGCGGCTCGGTGTCGTTCATTCGTCGCCTCCTGTGATCTGCTTGCGAGTGGTAGTCCTCTGGCTGGCCGCCGTGGTGCAGCCGCCCTGCTGCTGGGCGTGGAGTTCGTTCATGGCCCGACGGGAAGGTCGTAGTAGCGCAGCGCGCTGGAGCCGATGCGGGACAGGTCGGTGCCGTACACGTGGATCGTGACGGCGGTGTGATCGCCGGGGTTCGCGACCCGGTGGATGTCGCCGGGCGGGGCGAAGCCGTTGACCGCGCCGGTCGCGTTCGTGGCGCGCCCCACCGGAACGAGCAACTCACCGCTGCTGTCGAGCGTGAACAGTTCTTCGTCCAGCACGCCCTGGATGATGCCGAATACGCACCAGGACACGTGGTCGTGGATCCGCGTGATGCGGCCCGCCGGCCACACGATGGCCTGGATCGAGAAGGCCCCGTCCGGCTCGACGTGCAGCAGCTGGCTGCGTAGGTCCTCCTGCTCGCCAGGATGGACCCCGGTCAGCACCTCGGGCGAGGGCAGGTAGCGCCGCAGCGCGCTCGCGGCGCGTTGGGCTGTGCGCTGCCAGTCGCCGCGGCGGTTCAGCGCAATGCGGATTCCGGCCACCAATTCGTCCAGTCGGGGCGCGGTGGGCAGTGGCTGATTCACGAGCGTCATGGCTGTCCCTTCGCGACTTCGGCCGGTGCGGCATCACTGCCGTGCCGTGACTCCAACGGTAGGAATAGAGTGGCGCTGATAAGAGATCCAATACTGGACGAGTTATGAGTACCAGTTCGCCTGAGTTGTTCGTGGAGATCGACCGCTCCCGTCCCCGTGGCCTGCGCGCCCAGCTGGAGCGGAGCCTGCGGGATGCCATCAGGGCGGGCCGGTTGCGCCCCGGCGTTCGGCTGCCGTCGTCCCGGGCGCTCGCCGCGGACCTCCAGATCACCCGCGGTGTCGTCATCGCCGCCTATCACCAGCTCACGGCCGAGGGCTACCTGACCTCCCGACAGGGCTGGGGCACCGTCGTCAACGCGATCACCACGCCCGACGGGCCACAGCGCCACCGCCCGCCGCCCGCCGCCGTCCGTTATGACTTCCGGCCCGGAGCCCCGGACGTCGGCCTGTTCCCGCACGCGGCCTGGGCCCGCGCGACCCGTACGACGATGCGGGCCCTACCCGACCAGTCACTCGGCTACAGCGACCCGGCCGGTCTCCCGCCGCTACGCGAGACGCTGGCCGACTACCTGGGCAGGGTCCGCGGCGTGTCCTGCGAACCGGACGACATCGTGGTGTGCAACGGCTTCTCGCACGGGTTGAGCCTGCTGGCCCGGGTGCTCGCCGAGCGGGGCATCGCCGTTGAGAACCCCGGCCACCCCAACTGGCGAGAGCAGATCGAATGGTCCGGCTCCAGCTGCCACCCCATCGAGGTCGACGACGAGGGGCTGCGCGTGGACCGATTGACCGCGTCCAGGGCGGGCGCAGTGCTCGTCACACCCGCCCACCAGTACCCCACCGGTGTGGTGCTCTCGGCCAGCCGACGGATCGACCTGCTCGACTGGGCCCGCACCAGCGGCGCGTACATCATCGAAGACGACTACGACGCCGAATACCGCTACGACCGCCAACCCGTCGGCGCCCTCCAAGGGGTCGCGCCCGATCACGTCGTCCACGCCGGTAGCCTGTCCAAGAGCCTGGCCCCCGGGCTGCGGCTCGGCTGGCTGGTCGTCCCCCCGGCACTACGCGACGAGGTGGTCGCCGCCCGCGCGCGCAGTGACCGGTTCACCCCCTCGATCATCCAGGCCACCGTCGCCGAGTTCATCCAGCGCGGCGACCTCGACCGACACCTGCGGCGCACCCGTCGCAGCTACCGCCAGCGACGCGACGCGCTCATCGCGGCCCTGCGCCAACAGCTGCCCGCCTACCGTGCGACAGGCATCTCCGCGGGTCTACATGTCCTGGTCAGGCTGCCCGACGGCATGGACGCAACCCACCTCGCCGCCACCGCCGCCCGGCACGGCATCCTCATACAGCCCCTGGACCGCTACCGGTCCAGTCCTGCGCCAGGCCAACACCCGGCCCTCGTGATGGGCTACAGCAGGCTCACGCCCCATCACATCGAGGAAGGCATCCACCACCTCGCCACCATCCTGAGCTCAGAGGGCGTCACTCCTCGACCCGTTGAAGACGACCACGGGTGACGTCGCGAGGTCAGTCAGCCAGTCGTCTCGTCCCACGAGGAACGCATGGGCCACAATTTCCGCAAAAGCCTATCCATGACGCAGATCATCGAGCTGGCCCAAGCCAAGCAGCGGCGCAGTCACCGTGGAGAACTCAACGGCCTGACGTTCGCCCGCCGAGGGGGCACCATGAGGCATCAGAGCCCCCTGGTTTACCGTTCGATCCTGCGCGGTTCCTCTTCTCGGTCTCGTCCCACCTACAACTCACGACAGTTGAAGAGGAGAGCTCACCAGTAAGTAATTGACCCCGGAAGGCGCGCCGGTCGCCGTATCAAGGTGTCTCGCGCTGAAGGTCTTCCCGCGGCAGGTCGGCGATCGCGCCCACCAGCAGTGGCCCGCTCAGCAGGTCGGCGGCGAACGTCACGCCGGTGAGGCGGGCCGCCATCGCGAACATCCGCGCGAGGCCGTGCTCGGACAGGTCGTCGTACCGCTGGTCCCACTCCTCGTCCGAACCCTCCTCCAGAGGCAGGCCGAACTCGCGCATGAGGCCGGCGAGCCGGTCCGTGTCGGCACCGGAGCGATGCTCGGGAGAAGTCGGGTCGAAAGCCGTGACCACGATGCCGTCGGCGGCGTAGTGGAAGTAGTCGCAGGCGTAGTCATGCCGTAAGACGGACACCACGTCAGTGCCGGCCGACAGCCGCGCCAACGTCAGATCGTCGGACCCCGACCAGCCGCACGGCTCCACCGCCGCGCACCCATCGCCGGTCGCGACCACTCCGACGTGGCCACCTCCCTCACCGCCACCGGTCACCATCGTGAAATCGGAGACCGCCAGATCCAGCTCGGCGAAGCTCATCTCCGTGCTCGTGCGGGCGCCGAACCGGCGCAGCACGTCGGCCGGGTCGAGCCCGCGCAGCAAGGTCACGCAGTAGATCTCCCACTCCACCCTTCCACGCGCACCTGCTGTTCGAGAGTGACCTGCTGCGATGGTTATCTGGGGTGGTCAAGCGTTCTGGCTGGTCAGCCGCTTGAAGGACATTCAGGCACGTCAGGCAAGCAGGCTGCTCGCGTTCGGCGCGCAGGTGGATGGTCGAAAGGCGTGGGGTTGCAAGCTGCCGCAGTGTTCAGAGCAGGGCCCGAACCGCACTACTCGTCGGCGTAGGGCTTGAAGAGCACGTCGCGTTCCATCCACGACTCGTTGAGCAGCTCACTGTGCACCTCGCCCTGGACGATTCCCAGGAGAAGGTCGGTGGTGAGCAGGTCGTACCTCTCCCACACGTCGCCGTTCCGGTCCGAGACCCGGATCGGGTACGAATCGGCCGCCGCCTCGGGTGAGACCTGCCAATAGAGCGTGACCCCCGTGCCGGTCGAGGCCCAGGGCAGCAGCCTGGAATCAGGGTCGAGATCGTCGGGCGGTCCCACGACCTCGTCCTCGAACAGGTCCTGGAGCTGTTCGAACTCCAGCCCCGACCGCTCGAGATCGACGTGCTTGAGACTGGGGCCGGGCGCCGGAACGTAGAGCCTCAAGTAGTCCAGCCAGAGTCCGCCACCCCCTGCGTCGAGAAGCTTGCGGTAGTCCTGCGGCACGGGCGCCCCGAGCCGGTGCTCGACCTGTTCCCAGTCGAACGGGCCGGCCAGCGGTGCGAGACGTGCCGTTTCGATTAGCTGCTGAGCACTGGTTGTCATGCGGGTGCATTCCTCGGGGTTGCCGGTCCAGGTCCGATCTGTCCGAACCGGATCGCGCCCGCGCCCGGGGCCAGGAAGGGCGCAGAGCACCTGACATGCCTGACTACGAAGAGTCTCCCAAGATAACCGCAGGAATCACGGAAAGTCACTACCGCGCCCCTCGACATCGAGAACTGGCGATAGTTGAAGAGGCGACTCCACCAGTAAGGACCCCAGGTCCGACTTGGCCAGCGTCTTCTCGATCGATCCCGCGGCCAGCTCATCGGCCAGCGCCAGGATGACCGTGTTGCTCGCCGAGAACACCTCCACCGCGGCCACGTACTGGTCGACCTCGCGGCCGTGGCCGCGTTCAGGTACCTGGGCCTGCCAGCGCTCGCCGGTCTCGACCCACAGCCACAGGTCATCGCGCTGCTCCCCGAACACCTGCCGCTGCGCGCGGGGTTTCGATGGGGATCCGGTCGATCGCTTTGCGGTTGACGGTGGTGGCCATCCTCGCCACGTTTGGCCAGTTGCTCACTGGTGGGGTTCTGATGGTGCCTTGCGGGGCATCAGGGCGACGATCGGGAGGCTGAGGGCGGTGACGGCCAGAACGACGATAAGAGTGACTTTCATCGCATGGGCCAGTCCGGAGGTAGCGGCTTGGAAGAAGATCGACGTGACCGCGGCCGAGCCGATCGCTGAAGCGAGTTGCTGGATCGAGCTGAGCGAGCCGCTGGCGCTGCCGGCTTCCTCAGGGCTCGCGTCGCCGAGAGCAACGGTGGGGATCGTGGCGAAGCAGAGGCCGGTACCGATGCCGATGACGGTCAACGCCGGGGCCAGTGCCCAGAGGCTGATGTTCGTCCCGGAGTGATCGACGAGGGCCAGGACCCAACCACAACCGACGAGGGAGACGGCCAGGCCGATGAAGACGAGCCTGCGACCGAGCTTGGCAACCAGGCCACCCATGGCGGCGAACGCGGCGGCGATGAGCCCCAGGGTGAGCGGCACCAGGCCGAGCGAGGCGTCCCGCGGGCTGGCCTGCAGCCCCTCCTGCAGGAACAGCGACAGCACGAAGAACAGGCCGGTGCCGGCGGGGAAGACGGCCAGGCCCACGATCATTCCGGAGGTGAAACCTCGGTTCTTCAAGAGCGAGGGCACGATGAGCGGGTGGGTTGCGGTGCGCTGACGGTAGGCGAAGGCAGCGAAGAACAGGACGCCGACGGCGATCGAGACGACAGGGACGGCGCTCCAGCCGTTGGTCGAGCCCTCGATCAGGCCGTACAGCAGCCCGAGCATGGCTACCGCAAGCAGGCCGGAGCCCCAACCGTCGACGACGGTGGACCGGTCGCCATCGTCGTCACGCGGCAGGATCTTGACGGCTATGACTATCCCGATAACGCCAAGGATGACGTTTGCGAGGAAGATCGGGCGCCAGGACAGGCCGAACAGGTCGGCGTTGATGATGAATCCGGCCAAGACCGGGCCGCCGACACTGGAGATACCGAGAACCGGGCCGAACAGCCCGAACGCCTTGGCGAGCATGTCGCGGCTGAACGCTTTCGTCATGATCGCCATGCCTTGCGGGATGAGTAGAGCCCCGAACGCTCCCTGAGCAACCCGGGCGACGATGAGCAGCGCCGGGTCAGGTGAGAACCCGATGACTGCCGAGGCCAGGGTGAACCCACCCATGCCGATCAGGAAAAGCCTGCGTTGGCCGAACTTGTCACCCAGCCGTCCGCCGATCAGGAGCAGGACACCCATGGCAAGCATGTACGCCGGTCCCAACCACTTGATCAGACTCTCACCGCCGTTGAGCTCGCGGGCGATGGTAGGGGCCGCGATGTTCGTGACTGTCCCATCGATCACGTCGATAGCGTCGGCAAGCAGCACCAGCCCCAGGATCGCCCACATCCGGCGGCTGGAGCGGCGTGTGGTGGCTGTGCCCGGCTCCGTCAAGGTAGTCATGAGGAACGTCCTTCTCGGTTCCGTCGGGCGCCCCTCCTGGGCGGCCTCTCACCCCCACTACGAACACCCCCGACCCGATCCGACACCGCCCACAACAATTTCGCCGAGATCTTCCGGCGCGTGTGTCGTTAACGAACCGACCACAGTGATGTGGAGGCACCTACACACGCTTCTCAGCCGCGTGCGACAGCTGGAGATGTCGCGGCGCTCTCCGGATCGCCCACGTCAGGCTCGGTATGACGATCGCCGCTGCCAGTACATGACCACCTGCGAGCAGGAGCTGGCCGATGTAGTCGTGTGGCTCGGAGCAAGCGGGAGCGCGAACCAGACCGTGGTCAGCGCGAGTGCGACCCCGACGAAGGTCTGTTGCGGCCGGGCGGCTCGCCGCACGACACCCACCGCAAGGACGGATCCGAGAGCGGTACACAGGACGACGCCGAACCGGAATTGTCCGGCCGGGACGGCATCTGCATTGGCGTTGGCGTGCGACTTTCCGGAATCTCCGACATGGAACGGTCCGTAGGTCGCGGTAACGATGGCTTCGTAGCAGAGGAGAAAGCCGGCACCGACGGCTCCGGCCAACAGCCCGCCGAGCAGCACCGCGCGAGTCGCGGCCGGTCGACAACAGGCCGCGTCTCTACAGCCGCCGCAACCCGGCTCCCCCGAATCCTGCGCCGTTGCTCGGCGAGAAGGGTTGGCGTCTGAACATGTCAATAGTGCAGCGTTCCGCGTCGCCTTTCATCGCTGTATCAAGTGCGCCCTTCAAGCGCGGGCGCTACTGCAGTTGGTCGCGGCGGCGGGTGAGGTAGGCGGTCTCGCCGGTGTTGCCGGCCAGCTCGATGGCCCGGTCGTAGGCCGCGCGTGACTGCTGACTTTGGCCCAGCCGGCGCAGCAGGTCGGCGCGGGTGGCATGGTAGGCGTGATAGCCGGCCAACGCCTCGGCGAGGCGGTCAACGATGGCCAGTGCCACCTCCGGCCCGTCGAGCTCGGCCACGGCGATGGCCCGGTTGAGGGCGATGATCGGCGAGGGGTCGAGGCGGACGAGCTGGTCGTAGAGGGCGAGGACCTGCGACCAGTCGGTGTCGCGGATGTCACGGGCGGAGGTGTGCACCGCGTTGATCGCCGCGAGAATCTGATAGCGACCCGGAGCCACCCCGGCCGCGGCAGCGGCCAGGCGTTCACGCACCAGCCGATGCCCCTCGGCGATCAGTTCCGCGTCCCAGGCGCCGCGGTCCTGCTCGGCCAGGGGGATCAGTTCGCCGCCGGCCGAGACCCGCGCGGTGCGGCGGGCCTCGATGAGCAGCATCAGCCCCAGCACCCCGGCCACCTCACCGTCGGCCGGCATGAGGGCACGGATCAGGCGGGTGAGCCGGATCGCCTCGGTGGTCAGGTCGTGTCGTACGGGATCGGTGTCGGGGCCGCTGGCCAGGTAGCCCTCGTTGAAGATGAGGAACAGGACGGCCAGGACGCCGGAGACGCGTGCCGGCAGATCGTCGGCGGACGGCATCCGATAGGGGATGCGAGCCGCCTTGATCTTGGCCTTCGCGCGGGTGATGCGCTGCTCCATGGTGGTCCCCTGCACCAGGAAGGCACGGGCGATCTCGGGCACGGTCAGACCGGCGACCATGCGCAGCGTCAGCGCCACGCGGTTCTCCATCGCCAGCGCCGGATGACAGCAGGTGAAGATCAGCCGGAGCCGGTCGTCATCGATGGTGCCCAGCGGCTCGCGTGGGGTGTTGTCGTGCAGCATCTGAGCCTCCTTGTGCTTGTCGTCGCGTTTGTTCTCGCGCCGGATCCGGTCGATGGCCTTGCGATTGGCGGTGGTGGTCAGCCACGCACCGGGATTGGGCGGTACGCCGTCGGCCGGCCATCGCTCCACGGCGGTGGCGAACGCCTCGGCAGCCGCCTCCTCGGCGATGTCGAGGTCACCGAAACGCCTGGTCAGAGCGGCCACCACCCGCGCCCACTCGTCGTGGTGGGCCCGAGTGATCGCCTCCTCGACGTCGCTCACAGGAACGGCCGCACCTCGATCTTCCGATCGCAGACCTTCGACGCCTCGGCGGCGAGCTTGAGCGCCACATCCAGATCGGGGGCCTCCCACACCCAGACGCCGGCGAGGTACTCCTTCGACTCCACGAAAGGCCCGTCGCTGAACACCGCCTGCTCGCCCCGGTTGTCGATGACCGTGGCCGCGTCGGTGTCCGCGAGTCCGCCCGCGAAAACCCAGTAGCCCTCGGTGATCAGTCGTTCGTTGAACGCGCTGATGGCAGGCCGCCTGTCCGTGCTGCCGGGATTGCTCTTGTCATCGATCACGGAAACCAGGTAGCGCATCTGAAGATCATCTCCTGTGGTGTCATGACAGCGTGGTTCGGTGGTCAGGGACTTCAGGCCCTTGCATACCGCGCGCCCGGCCGGCCGGTAGACCTGGATCGTCACGCCCTTCGAGTCGACCCGCGACTCGACCAGGTCGAGCGCAAGATCCGGACCGGTCTCCGGGAACAGTCTCGCGCCCTGGCCGAGGATCACCGGGATCACGATCAGCATCATCTCGTCGACCAGGTCGTTCTCCAGCAGCCACCGGGTCAGGATGCCACTGCCGTGCACCTGCAGCTCAGCCCCGGGCTTGGCCTTCAGCTCACTGATGGCCGCCGCGAGGTCACCGCGGAGAACGGTCGTGTCCTCCCAGCGCGGCGTGATGAACGTCCTGGTTTCGTCATCACCCGCCCCTGGGGCCCATCCGCCGCGCTCGAATCCGTTCCTGCGGTCCTCATCCGACGCACCGCCGTTTCCCTGCATCACTCCATCGATGGTGACGTGAGTCACCGTCGTCAGCTTCATGATCGCGGTTCCTTTATCTCGGCGCCGCCTCCTTGCGGGGGCCTCACCCCTGCTACGAACACCACCGCCCCGATCCGACACCTCCTCCCGGACTTCTTTGAAGAATTTCCGGGACGCCGGTCGTCAGGGATCGGGGCATGACAAGCATCGGAACGAAAGATCCCGTTAGCAGAGCTGAGCCGATCGGCCTACCATGACTTTCCGTTCGGATGCGTAAGGACCCGGAGTGATACCCCTGCGGGACAAGGCGCGATCTTGATGGTCAGACCGAGGAACACACGCGCGACAGGGTGGCCGGCGATGACCTCTCGCGTGTCCAGGCAGGCGATGCCCATACCGGTCATCTCGCGGTCCGCGTCGGTGGTCCAGCCGGAGAGCGCGTCGCGCACGGCGACAGTGCGCAGGTCGCGCTCGGTCGCGTCGACGAGCGTCGAACGTGGGCAGTTCGGCTAGTTGCAGCCGGCGACGACCACCGTGCTCACCGCGCGTTCGGCGAGATGTTCCAGCAACCGGGTGCGGAAGAAGGCGCTCCAGCGGGGTTTGTACATGATGTGCTCGTCCGTGCCGATCTCCTGCGCGTGTCCCGCCAGGAGCAGGTCCGGATCGAGTTCGCTTTCCGGTGCCAGGCCGTCGTGGCAGCAGTGGGGCGGCCCACCGTGCGATCACCAGGAATGTCACTGCCGCGGGCGTCTGCCCGAGCCCGGCCTGCAGGGCGCTGTGGCCGAGGGCGTTCTGCAGAAAGAGCGACGTGAAGTACCACATCACGATGGGAATCGCGCCGAACAGTGGCAGCATGCCGTTGCCGGCGGCCACTCCGTGCATTCTGAACAGCCGCAGGGGCCCTCGTCGTCTTCACCGTGGTGGAGGCGCGTGTCGCCACCCAGCCGATGATGCTGCCGGGTGAGCGGGACCCGGCCGAACAAGCGCACGATGGAGCGCCACGGCTCCGGATGGCGGACCCCGGCCTCACCACATCAGCAACACCTCGACTCTCCGCCACCATCACCGCGTGGGCCCCGTCGGTCATCGCAGCCGACCCACCGGCCAAGATCTTCAGGGCAGTCCTCGGCGACGTGCCTGCCCGCCGCAGAGGCGCAGCGTGCTTTCCAAGCACAGCGCCTCTGCCTCGTGGGTGGTGAGGTGCCCGGTTGCGACTTGTGCTGCGGCGGTGTGCTGGAGCCCGAGTATGGCGGCGGCGAGCCAGGCTGCGGGGAGTGAGGGGTCGAAGTCGCCCGTGTGCTGGCCTCGCTGGATGAGTCGTTCGAGCCGCGGAGGCGCGGTGTCGTGGGGGTCGTTGTGGGGCCGCGGGATCTGGGCGGCGCTGGCGTTCAGCAGGAGGGGATAGCGGCCGAGGAATCGCCAGCCGGCGCTGAGGAACTGGGCCAGCGCGTCGGCGGGCGGGGCGGTGTCGAGGTCTGCGTCGTCGAGCAGGGCGGCGTATTCGGCGGCCGCGGCCTCGACGAGGGCGGCGATGAGGGCGTCGCGTGAAGGGAAGTGCGCGTAGACGGTCTGGCGCGTGACGCCGGCCGTGGCGGCGATGTCCTCCATGGTCGCATCGGGCCGCTCGCCGAGCACGATGCGGGCCGCGTTGAGGATGGCGTCGATGCTGCGCCGGGCGTCGGACCGGCGGCGGCGTGGCGGCGTGGCGGTGTCGTGCGGGTTGGCCATTCCAAGAATGGTAGACATTCAGCCATAACCTTGACAAGACGTAAGAGATAGCTAAGTCTTACGGCATGTCAAAGAAGAGCTTAGGTGGAGGTCATCCGGCGATCGAGGCGCGCGGCCCGATCAAGGCCTGTGGAGACAACCGGGTGCTGGGCGGGATCGACCGCACAGTCCGGCGCGGTCAGGTTTTCGGGTTCGTCGGCCCCGACGGGGCGGGCACGACCACCACGATGCGCATCCTGACCACGCTGACCCCGGCCGGACGGCGGGACCGCCCGCGTCCTCGGCCACAACGTGCTGACCGAGGCGGAGGCGATCCGGGCCGGGTGGCGGTGACCGGTCTCGGACATACGCCCATGCTCCAGGACGTGCCGCGGGCCACCCCTCTGCTGGCCTTCACCGCGATCCAGACCGTACGCGTGGACTGAACGGCAAGGAGGGGTGGCATGCGGATTCTCATCTCCGGCGCCAGCATCGCCGGTCCGGTCCTGGCGTACTGGCTCACCAGGCACGGCTGGTCCGTCACCGTCGTCGAGCGCGCGCCGACTCTGCGCAAGACCGGTGGCCACGCGGTCGACCTGTTCCGGCCCGCGATGAACATCTCGGAGAAGATGGGCGTGCTCGCGCGCATCCAGGAGCGGGCCACCGGCACGGACCGGATGACCATTCACCAGGAGGGCGCGCGCCGCCCGGTCCGGGCGGACCTCACCAAGATCTTCAGCGCCACCTCCGACCGGCACCTGGAGATCATGCGCGACGACCTGAGCGAGATCTACTACGACGCCACGTGCCACGACGTCGAGTACGTCTTCGGCGACTCGATCACCGAGATCTCGCCCAACGGCGAGGTACGGTTCGAGAACGCCGCGCCGCGCCGTTTCGACCTCGTCGTCGGCGCGGACGGGCTGCACTCCAACGTGCGCCGCCTCGTCTTCGGTGAGGAGTCCCGCTTCAGCGCCTTCATCGGGGCCTACTTCGGGGTGCTGACCCTGCCCAACGGTGCCGGCCTCGACGGCGAGCTCTTCATGCACGTCGGCGTGGGCCGCACTGCCGGCATGTACGGCGCGCGGCACCTCGGCGACGCGCGGGCGTTGTTCCTGTTCCGGAGCGAGCGCGAGATCGACTACCACAACCGCGACGTGCGCCGGCAAAAGGCGCTGCTGCGTGGTGCGTTCGACGGCATGCACCCCGACGTGGACCGCTGGCTGAGCGAGCTCGACCGCACCCCGGCGTTCTACTTCGACTCGATCAGCCAGCTCCGCATGGACACCTGGTCACGAGGGAGGGTGACGCTCGTCGGCGACGCGGGCTACTCCCCCGGCCCGGCCGTCGGCGGCAGCACCAGCCTGGCCGTCGTCGGCGCCTACGTCCTCGCCGGAGAACTGGCGCGGGCAGGCGGCGAGCACGAGCGCGCCTTCCCCGCCTACGAACACGCCATGACCGAGCACGTACGCGGCAGCCGCGCCGTCGCGCTGAGCGCGGCCAAGACCCTCATCCCCACATCCCGGCTCGGCGTCTCGGGACTGGCCCAGGGCGCCCGCCTGCTCTCCGCCCTGCCCGCGGGCCCCAGCCGCGCCCTCCTGCGCCTGACCACCAAGAGCGCGCGCCTCTACAACTCCATGACCCTCGACGACTACCCCCCGCCGCCCGCCGCATCCGCAGGCCGAGTCGGCACCCGCTGACACATGGATTGTGCGACCACCCCAGGGAGGGCCAGTGTTCCCGTTCATCATCATTCCGACCGGTGTAGTGATCTTCCGGCTACTCGGGGCGGCCGGCGTGCGACGATTCTCCACCCTGTCGACCAGCGCAGCACACGCCATGGCGATCATGCTCGTGATCACGGCAAGCGCGCACTTCGTCCCGGCCAGCGTCTCAGCGATGCCGAACCACGCAGACCTCGTCGCGATCATGCCGCCCTTCGTCCCGTTCCCCAGCCTGGTGGTCTATGCGACCGGCCTACTGGAACTGCTCGGCGCCCTCGGCCTGGTCATGACGCCGACACGCCGCCTAGCGGGGATCGCGCTCGCGATCTTCTTCGTGCTCGTGCTTCCGGCCAATATCTACGCCGCCGTCGCCGACATCCCCTTCGCCGGCGAACAAGCCACCCCGCTGTGGCTCCGGGTGCCCGAGCAACTGGTCTACATCGCCGTGGCCCTCTGGGCCGCAAGATCAGCCGACGTCAGCGCCGAGGGGAAGTCAGGGCTCATGGAAAGAGGGACGCCGAAGCACTGAGCGTTCTGCGACGCGACGTGCAGCGGACCCGTCTCACCCACACTTGACCGCGTACACCCGCGGCCGCGGCCGTGGCTCACAGGCCCAAGCGCCCCGCAAGGCTCACGCGGAGGGAACGGCAGCCAGCCGTTCTCCTCGGCAACCCTCAGAAGGTCTCTTCAACTCCAGCAGCCGAACCTGATCATGGATGCGGCCCTCGGAGTGTGGAGGAACGAAAACGTACGCTAATCCTGTTTGCCCAGCTCACTGCTAGCGCGTGATCTTCGTTGATGGAGAGGTGCTGGCGTACGTTTCCGATCCGTCGCACGGTGGATCGTGGCCTTGGCGACCGCGCGGGTCTCGTCGGCGATCTCCTTGCGGCGTTCGGCGTCAGCCGGGACCGAGGGCGCGACCCAGTGCTTCTTGGCGAGGCGCCAGGCAAGCCAGGAGGTGACGGCGGCGCGGCTGCGGTTCCAGGTCGCCGGCGCGCTCGCCCTCCACAGCTCGGCGAGCGCGGTGCCGATCTCGGCGTCGGCCACCTCGGCGAGCGGCCGGTCACGGCCGAGTAGGGCGATGACGCGGTCGATGGCCGAGGCGTAGGCGCGGTGAGTGTTGGGGTTGGCCGTGCGCGGGGTGGCCAGGAAGGCGTCGGCGGCCGGGCCACCATGATCGTCCACGTACATGGTAATAAGCTGTTATCACGTCCATGGGTCAGGATGATTTGGGCCCGGCTCGGAGTCGGTGGGTGGCTGTTCGACCGGGAAAAAGATCGGGCTGAGCAGGTGCTGTGTGCGGTCCGGCGTTGGCTGGTTGGTCAACAGGGGCAGGATCACGCGACGGAATTCGCTGATCATCTCTTCCAGCTCGCCGCGGGTGAGCCAGACGGCGTGCTGCCGGTAGCCGATGAGGTCCGCCACCGGGTCGACATCCTCGCGGTCGAGGTAGGCGTTGAATTCAGTGACCAGGACGGCCATCGAAGTGGCGAAGGCGCGCCGGTGGTCGTCGGGTGTCATGGCCGCGAGTGCATCGGCGTCGAGGACGGCTCGGTCTTGGCGTAGCCGGTAGCGGCGCTCCACCGCGCCCCGCACCCGCCTCTCGCCCGCCACTTCCAGGATTCCGCCGGCCGCGAGCAGGTCGACGTGCCGATAGACCATGGCCTTCGAGGTGTCGGGGATCCGTGCGCATAGCTGGCCGGTGGTGAGTTCCCGCTCTCCGCGCATCGCATGCACGATCCGCAGCCGCACCGGATGCGCCAGTAGCTCCAAAGTGTCCACGATGCAACAGTCTCATGCTGTGCTACCGTTCGCAAAACAGTAGAAAGGATGGTGTCGGGATGGCCATGGGAACGGATCCGGCGGCGATCGCCACGGCGGTCGTCGAGATGGCACGGAGTGGACGCTTTGCGGACATTGAGACATTGTTCGCCCCGCCGCTGCGAGCGGTGGCCTCCGCTGAGACGCTGCAAGTTGGCTGGGAGAGTCAGCTCTCCAGGATCGGGGCGATCTCCGCGGTTGGGGCACCGATCAGCGAGCCGGCCCCCGAGAGCTGGGTGACCGCAACGGGGAAGGCCGAGCTGGTCAAGGTGAGCATCCCCGTGACGCACGAACGCGGCGGACTGACGGTGGTGATGGCGGTCGACGAGACCGGCCTGCTGCAGGACCTGCAGCTAGCACCCCCGCTCACCGAGCCGTGGACGCCGCCGTCGTACGCCCGCCGCAAGAGGTTCGACGAGCACGAGGTCACCGTGGGCTCCGGCGCGCTGGCCGTACCCGGCACGTTGAGCCTGCCGCGCGGGCACGGCCCGTGTCCCGCAGCGGTGCTGCTCAGCGGCGGCGGACCGTTCGACCGGGACGCCACCAGTGGCCCCAACAAGCCCCTCAAAGATCTGGCCTGGGGGCTGGCCAGCCGCGGCGTGGCAGTGCTGCGCTTCGACAAGGTGACTCACGCCCACGCCGGCCAGGTGGCGTCAATCCCGGACTTCACCATGAGCGACGAGTACGTCCCGCACGCCGTCGCGGCCATCCACCTGCTCCAGCGCCACCCTGCCGTCGACGCCGCGCGTGTGTATGTCGCAGGCCACAGCATGGGCGGCAAGGTGGCCCCGCGGGTCGCCGCCGCCGAGCCGTCGGTGGCCGGGCTGGTGATCTTGGCCGGTGACACCCAACCCATGCACCAGGCCGCCGTCCGCGTCGTCCGCCATCTCGCCTCGCTCGATCCCGGTGCGCAGGCCGCAGTCGAGACGATCACGCGGCAGGCCGCACTCGTCGACAGCCCTCAACTGTCGGCCGAGACACCCGCCGCGGAGCTGCCGTTCGGCTACTCCGGGGCGTACTGGCTCGACCTGCGCGGCTACGACCCGGTCGCGACCGCGGCCGCGCTGGACAAGCCGATGCTCATCCTGCAGGGCGGCCGCGACTACCAGGTGACCGTCGCCGACGACCTCGCGGGCTGGCAAGCAGGCCTCGCCCACCGTCCGGACGTCACCATCCGCGTCTACGACGCCGACGACCACCTGTTCTTCCCCGGTTCAGGCCCGTCCACGCCCGCCGACTACGACAAGCCCCAGCACGTGGACGCGACCGTGGTCACCGACATCGCCGACTGGCTGGCACCGCGCCAATCGGCGATCGCCCGGATCGTCGCCAGCTTCAAACGCTGACCACCCCGACTCGACACCCGTTTTGCAGGAAAGGCACAGCAGCGATCGACGAATCCGCCGCGAACCCTTCCTCCACCCCGCAGAACATCAGCTGGACTGGCTGCTGGACGCGTCACTACGGGGTCCGCTGCCGGACGGCGAGATCCGTCAGCACCTGGCCCCGGCCCTGCTGGAGGCGAGCGGCGGACCGGACGGATTCAACGCCGGACTGGCCAGCGATAGCGACATGGTGTTCGGGATCTTCTCCATGCGCGGCTACCGGTTCGCGCCCCGCTTCGCCGACCTGGGCTACGAGCGCTTCTGGCGCGCCGACCTGCCCGACGGCACGACGCCGGTATACGGGCCGCTGGAGGCGATCGCCCGCAACAAGATCAACCGGCAGAAGATCACCACGCAGTGGTCGAGCATGACCCGGGTCGCCGGATCGCTGGTGACCAACCAGGTCCGCGCCTACGACCTGCTGCGCATGTTCGCCCGAGGCGGGCGCCCAACCCCGCTGGGGCAGGCGTTCGCCGAGTACGGCCGCATCGACAAGACCCTGCACCTGCTGTCCATCCTGGACCCGATCGACGACACCTACCGCCGCAGGCTCAACAAGCAGCTCACCGTCCGGAGTCCCGGCATCGACTCGCCCGCAAGATCTGCCACGGCGCAAGCGGGCAGATCCGGAAGGCTTATCGGGAGGGCCAGGAGGATCAGCCAGCCGCGTTGGGGCTGGTCGTCAATGCGGTCGCGCTGTGGAATTCGAAGTATCTGTCGGCCGCCGTCGACCAGTTGCGGGCGCAGGGCGTGCCGGTCAAGGATGAGGATGCCGCCCGGCTCAGCCCACTCGGCCACGCCCACCTCAACGTCCTGGGCCGCTAAGCCATCTCCTCCTCCGCACCGGCCGAAGGCCTGCGCCAGCTCGGCGAGATCCCCGACCTGCCCGACGGCGGGGAGACGGTGGAGGGAGAGGGCGTGTAGACCCCTGGCTCCCGTGCGGGATTCACCGTGACGGCGGCGTCTTCAGTTCCCCTCGTGGTCGAGGGCGGCGACCTCGCGTACGGCCTCGGCGATGGCGCGATAGTCCTTACGCAGGATCGAACCGTGGTTGCTAGCGACTTTCGCGCTGATTTGGATATTCGGATTGCGGGCAGTCACCGCAGGGAGGCTGGCGCGTATCCGTTCGTGCCCGCCCTGGCTTCCGAAGGACTCCCCAGAAGCGACCACGTAGCGCGCCGGGACGGTGATGTTGTCCAACACGGGGCCCAGGTCACGCTCGCGGGCGATCTTGCCGACCTCGATGTTGCTGTCGGCCAGCTGGTCGCCGGTCATCCGTGGAGCCATACCGAACGGGCGCAGCAGCTGCATGGGCCACCAGATCCGCTTCCATATCTTGCGCATCCCCGGTTCCATGGACTCGTCGAACCAGTCGTAGGGCTGCGCGCCCTCAACCAAGACCGCGCCCACGGTACGAGCTGGATTCCGGCTGGCCCAGTGCGCCGCGACAAACGCTCCATAGGACCAGCCCACCACCACCGCCCGGGCCACACCCCGGGCTGCGAGGACAGCATCGACATCTCGGATGTTCGTCTCGAACGAATAATCCGCCGAACGCTTCGACTTGCCACGCCCCCGCATGTCGTAGGTGATATGCCGCCACTCCGTCCCCAACTCGGCGAGGACCCGCCGCCATTGCCGCTGAACGGCGGCGTGGCCGTTGAGGTAGATCACGGGGACACCGTCGCCGTCGGTGTCGGTGACGGCTAAGGCCGTATCGTCTATTGGGACCATGCCGGTCCAGGGGGATCGCTTGATGGTCATGGTCTCCCTTTCTCAGAAGTGAATCGGGAACGGTGGCTGGTGCCGGTGGCCAGGTCCCGGACGGCGCCCTCGAATGAATAGTCCGCCGAGCGCTTCGACTTGCCGCGGGCGCGCTCGTGGTAGGTGATGTGCCGGTAGTCGCTGCCGAGGTCAGCGATGACGCGCCGCCAGTGCGACTGGTCGGCATAGGCGCCGTTGAGGTAGACCACCGGATGGCCGGGCCCCGTCGGTGTCGCGCACGTACAGCGCGGTGTCATCGACCGGCACCATGCCGGTCCAGATGGATTGCTGGCTGGTCATGGTTTCCCCTTACTCGCAGAAGACACGCAGGTGGCCATCGGGCGCCTCCATTTCCACGATCGTCTCGTCGAGGTGCTCCACGAGCGCCTCGAGCTGTGCGGGCTTGAGCTGGGTCAGGTCGATCGGAACGCCCGCCTTGACCAGCTCGGCGTTGGCCCGATCCAGCGCCCGCGGCGGGATCAGGGCGGCGAGCTGTACACCGGCTCGCAGCAGTTGCAGCGGCACCCGCACGTTGAGCCGCCCTGACTCACCGTCCTCGAGGAACTCCATCACCAGCCGCAGGTACTTCGCCCTGCCTTTCGGCCGGGGCTCGAGGCGCGAAGCCGCCGGCGACTGGTCTCGTTCGAGCGCGACGAGGAGCCGCTCCGCCTCCTCTGCAGTGATCTTGCCCTCGGCCAGCATGTCGAGGACGTCCTTGCGCTGTTCGTTCATCGAAACCTCTCCTACTGGATGGATACGAGCACCGTCGTACGGCTGTATTCGACGTCGACCCGGGTGCCGGGCAACGCCGAGACGATGCGCCAGCCGGTGCCGAGCGCGCGCACCAAGCTGATGCTGAACACGAGGCAGGCCACGGCCGCACCCAGAACGGCTAGGACCATGACCGGTGAAAGGACGAGCACCACGGGCAGGACCGGCACCCAGATCCGGATGGCACGATGGTCTGGGCGTTTGACCCGTACGGTCACCAACTGCGGCATCACGCGGGCCCTTCCAACTCGGACAGTGCCTGCTGTGCGGTGATCTCGCCGCGGCGCAACCGCTCGATGATGTCGGCCCGCGACGGCGCCGGATCGGTCTCGACGAAGTCAAGCATCTGTGTGATCCGGTTCAGCCGCGCCTTGATCGTCGGATAGCTCACCCCGAAGATGCGTTCCATCTCCTTGATGGAGCCGTGGCACCGTACGAACGCCGTAATGAAGACCTGATCCTCAACGTTGAGCTGAGCCAGTTGCGGTAGCTCGAAGTCGCCCTCGATCGCGACGCTGCTGCCTGCCAGGCGCACCCGCTCGACGACGAAGGGCTGGCCCTGGGTCAGGTTTGTAAGTTCCTGCCAATCCATACCAGAAGATATACCCGACGAACCTTAATTATTTCAAGTTTGATCTTAATTTTCTTAAGTTAAGCCCGTTTGATCTGGACCAAATCGCGTGAGGGTTGACAACTACGGACGGAGGGGTCGGTGGGCGGCTGCGCGGACGGCGACTTCTACGTCTCGCTGGTCGCCACATGCTCGGCGTCGACCTGGATGCCGAACTGCACGCCCTCACCCAGGTCCTCACCGCCGCCGGATATGAGGTGGCCGCCGATTCCGACCACAACATCGCCTGCAGCGTCATCGCCCGCCTCGCCCCCGCGGGGTCCGGCCTGTCGGGATTAGATGGTTTCCCGACAGGGTGTTCACTGACATCCGAGAAGCGGACATCAATGGCGATCCTTGGACGTCGCAGCGCCCAGATGTCGGCAACGTACTCCCACATCAGCGACCCGGTCCTCAAAGAGCAGTACGAGAAGGTCATCGCCGCCGGCGGTCAGCTCGGCGGACCCGCCGCCGAGGCGATGCTGGCCAATCAACTCGACCAGGACACTCTCGACTGGCTGAAGACCAACTTCTTCAAGACCGAGCTTGAACTCGGCCACTGCCTGCGCACACCCGCAGAAGGCCCCTGCGAATGCGACCTCTACCTGCGCTGCTCGAAGTTCTTCACCACCAGTGAGTACGCGCCGCGGCTGCGGGCACGGTTGGTCCGCGAGCAGGAGCTGATCGAGGACGCCGTCGAACGTGGCCGGCCTCGCGAGATCGAGCGACACACCGCGATCTCCCGTCGCATCTGGGACCTCCTCAACGAGCTCGGCGAGCCAGCCGAAGACAGCCCCGACCCCAGCGACTGTCGGTGACCAGGAGTAGAACCCTGGTCATGACTGAGACGGGCATGTGGCCTGGACAAGTGTGGCAACTGGTTCGCGGCGAGATCCCCATCGGGGAGATCCATGTCACCGATGCTGACTTCCCCTGGCTCACTGGGCGCTTCGTCGCCCGAGACGGGTTCCAACACGTCCGGCACCTCTTCGAGGAAGAGCTCACCCTCATGGACCGCGAGGGCGAGCTCGACATCGAGACGTGGGAATCGATCTACCAGCAGATCACCGACACGCTCGCCCTCGTCAAAGCTGACGGCACCCCGGTTGCCGAGTTCCTGCTTCACATCAAGGACGGCGACGCGTGGTTCCGATGGAGCGACGAACCCTTCGACGGTGTCAATGCGTGACCAGACGCCCAGGGCAGAGCCATAACGGTTCAGCAAAGTGTCCAGATAAGGCGTCCTACGGCGAGATCCAGCTGCGCACGGACCGGCGCCTCGACCTCACCGACCTGCCGACCGCGTAGCGGGCCGGACCCGGAGTCAGGACCGGCTGCGGGTCCATTGGGCGCCCCTGACGGTCTGATGGACGTGGTGGGCGTGGTGGAGGGGCAGCGTGCAGTACCCGTAGTCCCCGAGGGGATGGTCGGATGGGGCTCTCCGCACGTCCGCAGCACGCCGATGTCTTCCTCGTCGTCAAAGAAGCCGGCGTCATAGAAGCCCTCCTCCTCACGGTTGGCCAGGCATTCGGCGAGGATGTCGCGGGAGCCCTTCGAGGCCAGTTCGCCGATCAGGGCGTCCTTGCCCTAGTGTCATGCGCCTGAAATTCCTCGGATAAGTTCATATGCTGCTGCTTATGGCGCATCGAGGACCGGCCGCGGTGGAGATTCATCTGACCGAAGCTGAGCGGGCTCGGTTGATCGGCATGTCCGCGGAGCCGTCACGGTTGGCGATCCGGGCGAAGATCGTGCTGGCCTGCGCGGAGCCGGGATCCAGTAACGCGCAGGTGTCGCGGGAGTTGGGCATCGCCGTGGGCACGGTGCGCAAATGGCGTGCGGCCTTTGCCCGGGGCGGGTTGGATGCCTTGATGGATGAGGTCCGCACCGGGCGGCCCAAGGCGGAGTTGACGGTCACCGACACCGAGCGGGCGGTGTTGCAGCGGTGGGCGCGAAGGAGCAAGTCCGCGCAGGTCCTGGCGATGCGCTCGAAGATCGTGCTGGGCTGTGCGGACGGCAAGGACAACCAGCAGATCGCCGCTGAGCTGCGGGTGCACCCGGACACGGTGTCCAAATGGCGTCATCGGTTCCTGCGGTTACGGCTGGACGGGCTGATCGACGAGCAGCGTCCAGGCCGGCCGCCCTCGATCACCTTGGACCAGGTCGAAGAGGTGGTGGTGGCGACCCTGGAAGAGACGCCGAAGAACGCCACGCACTGGTCGCGGGCCTCGATGGCCAAGCGCAGCGGGCTGAGCAAGTCGACGATCGGGCGGATCTGGCGGGACTTCGGGCTCAAGCCGCACCAGGCCGACACCTTCAAGCTGTCGACGGATCCGCTGTTTGTGGAGAAGGTCGTCGATGTGGTCGGGCTGTATCACGACCCGCCCGAACGTGCAGTGGTGTTGTGCGTGGATGAGAAATCGCAGATCCAGGCCCTGGACCGGTCTCAGCCGGTGCTGCCCATGATGCCGGGCATGCCCGAGCGGCGCACCCACGACTACGTCCGCAACGGGATCACCAGCCTGTTCGCCGCCTTCAACATCGCCGACGGCAGCGTCATCGGCGAGTTGCACCGTCAGCACCGCGCCGCCGAGTTCAAGAAGTTCCTGACCACGATCGACCAGACGGTGCCGGCCGAACTCGACGTCCACCTGATCTGCGACAACGGCACCCACAAGACCCCGGCAATCAAGGCGTGGCTGGCCCGCCACCCTCGCTTCCATATGCACTTCACCCCGACCGGCTCTTCCTGGATCAACCAGGTCGAGCGCTGGTTCGGCTACCTGACCGACCAGCTGATCCGCCGCGGAGTCCACAAGAGCGTCCAAGCATTGGAGAAGGACATCCGCGGCTGGATGGATCAGTGGAACGACGACCCCAAGCCGTTCGTCTGGACCAAGACCGCCGAAGAGATCCTCGAATCCCTCGCTAAATATTGCCGACGAATTTCAGGCGCATGACACTAGTGCCGTGACCAGAAACGTTCGCCGGGTGCCACTGGCCGAGCAAGCGTGGGTCGCAGGATCTCTGGTAAGCATGCGTCCATGAACTCGCCCACGGCTCAACACCTGCGCATCGTTTCCCCAGTGTTCGCCATCGAACAACTGCCGCATCCGGCGTCGCCCGGGGACGACTGGGTCGTGCTTGTCCGCGGGCCAGAAGGGCTGACCGTTGTCCGTGCGGCCCGGCCTCTGGAGTCAGGGGAACGGTGGATCGGTTTCTACAGTGGGGCCACAGCCCACGGCCTGGACATTCCCGGAATGCTGGCGGCGATCGTCAAGCCGCTGGCAGAGGCGGCGATACCGGTGTTCGTCGCCTCGACCTCCGACGCCGACCTGGTTCTGGTTCCCCAGCAGAGAGAGCAGCAGGCCGTCATCGCTCTGGAGGAAGCAGGACACCAGGTGGAAAGCGGGGACGGTCAGGCCGGTGAACCTTTCTGGTCACAGCACTAGCCGTCGTTCTCGAAGGAGTCGTTGAACTGGATGGTGGGCTCTACCACCCATGCAGATTCTTGTAGGGGCCGATCCACACCCGCACCCTGGGCAGGTCGGCGCGGGTGCTGGCCCACCGCACCACGCCGTCGCCGGCTCCAGTGCGCCATCCTGGCGCAGCCAGGCGCGCCCCTGGGCTACTTCAACAACAGAAGAACCGCAGATCGAAACCCCTCGAAAGAGGTCTTGACCTGCGGTTCTTCAAACTCTGAGTAGCCCCGACGGGGCACACGGCAGATGGATGCGGGATGCGCCCCTGGTCATCGAAGCCTTGTGTTCGCTGGACCGATCTGTCGTGTGAGAAGCGGTTCGCGGTTCGCTTCGGGTGAGGGTGAGTTTCGTCGACGAGGTTAGCGAGACAGTCCAGCTGCCCCGGACGTGGCGTCGCTTCTTCGATCCGCCCGACAGGGATCAGGTCGTCGAGGACGTCGGCGACGAACTGGGACGCGGGGCATGGCTTCGAACTCGTCTCGTGAGTCGTCGTTCAGCACCGTGTACGTATCAGGTGACGGATGCTCAGCGATGGCTGGGCCCGCCGGTCAGTCGATGCCTTCGATGATGCGGAAGTCGCGCTCGAAGCCGTCGGGGAGGGCCACCAGCGCCTTCTGGTATGCCTCGCTCTCGTATGCCGCGACGGCCTGTTCAAAGCTGTCGAACTCGATCAGAACGACGCGTTGCGTGATTCCGGCCTCGTGGGCGACGACTCGACCGCCACGGGACGGGATCCGGGACAGGACGCGCCCGCCCCCAGCCTGGACAGCCGGACCGGCCAGCTTGTCGTAGGCAGTCAGCCTCTCAAGGTCGGAAATGGCGGGGTAGACACTGACCCAGTAGCCCTTAGCCATGGAAACCTCCTGTGTTGGGCCGGACACGTCCGACTGCGAATTGACACTCAGATCGATCGATCCCGGCGACGGGTACTGCGGTCAGTTGAATCGTCATATGCGCAGGTTAGGGCTTGATGTGCGGTCGAGGGAAAGACCGGTGCGGGATAGACTCAGAACGGATCGTTATCAATCGGCAGGGAGGGCACGTGGCGCCGGATACGGTGAGCCTGCGGTACTTCCTGGTGCTGGCGCAGGAGTTGAACTTCACTCGCGCGGCCGCACGGATCGGTATCGCACAGCCCGCACTCAGCGCCCGGATGCGCCGATTGGAGGCGGAACTCGGTACGGCCCTGCTGGTCCGCAACACGCGTAGCGTCGTATTGACCACGGCCGGTGCGGCTTTGGCGGAGTCCGCGCCGCCCGCGCTGGCGGCGCTGGACCGGGCATGGGACACCGCCCGGAGCGCGGCGGCCGGTGAACTGGGCACGCTGCGCATCGGATACAGCCTCAGCGCCGGGGCCGAGACGGCACCGGCCCTGGTGGACAGGCTGATTCGCGGCAACAGCGGACTCGAGGTCAGCGCGGTCCCGATGGCGACACCGGAGATCTCCCCCGCGGTCGCCGACGGCCGCATCGATGCCGGGATCACCCGCGGTGAACAGCCGGGCCGTGGCGTGCGCCGGTTCCTGCTGCGGCGTATGCGCGTCGGGGTCCAGCTGGCGCAGCACCATCCGCTGGCCGAATACCCGGAGATCGAGATCGCCGACGCGGCCGCGTATCCGCTGCGACTCCCGGACCGTGCGGCCAACCCCGTGATCCACGATCAGCTGTCCGCACTGTTCCGAGACACCCGACCACACCCCCGATTCCACACGCCCGCAGTCTCTTTCGACATGTCTCAGCGCGACCTGCGCGACGGGGTCACCCTCGCCCCGGCCGGAGAAGCCGCGGTCACGGCACAACCGGCCGGTCTCACCTGGCGACCGCTGCGGGGCGCGCCCAGCCTGACGATCCACCTGGTCCTCCCACGCGAGCAGTCGCCGCTACACCGCCGCATCCGTGCCGTCGCCAAAACCCTGGCGCACGAGCTGCACTGGCTGCCGGACTGACGCGCAAGAGGTCAAGCGAGACGGACGCCTGCGGTGGCGAGGCCGAAGACCTTGCGCCCGGCGGACTTCGCGGTGATGACGACGGCGGTCTTGCTGAATGTCCGACACGACCTCGCTACGCCGGCGGATCAGCATCCGATGATGGCCCCGGGTCCGGTCCGAGTCGTACACCGCGGCGACGTCCTCGCCCAGCCCGAGATCTCAGCGGATACCGCGCCTTCGCCGACGCCGAACCGGACAACGTCTGCCATCTGTGCTATTAATAAACCGGCATCCGGTTTGCTAATGGAAGGCATGAGGAGAAGCGGTGGCCCGGACAGTTGATCAGGCCGCGCACGCCGGACGGCGAGCGCAGTTCCTGGACGCGGCGCAGTACCTGCTGCGCACCAAGGGATACGAGCGGATGAGCGTGCACGACGTCTGGTCGGCGGTGGGCGCCTCCAAGGGCGCCTTCTATCACTACTTCGACTCCAAGCAGGCCCTCGTCGAAGCGGTGATGGAGCGCATGGCCGACCAGATCGCCGCCGCCCTGGCACCGGTGGCCGCCGATCCGCACGCCCCCGCACCGAAGAAGCTGCAGGCCTTCTTCACCGGGCTGGGCCGCTGGAAGGACCAGCGGCGCGACCTGCTCGTCGCGCTGCTGGAGGTCTGGCAGTCCGACGACAACGCGGTCGTCCGGCAGAAGCTGCGCCCGGGCATCGCCGACCGGCTCGCACCACTGCTGGCCGCCATCCTCGAGCAGGGCGTACGCGAGGCCGTGCTGACGGTCACGCATCCGCAAGCGACCGGCCGCATGCTCATCGCGCTGCTGCAGGACCTCAACGACCGGCTGGCCGAGATGATCCTGTCCTTCGACGCCACCGGCCAACCGGATCTGCCGGCCGCCCTGGACACGGTCGCCGCCCACACGCGGGCCCTGGAACGCATCCTCGGCCTGCCCGAGCAGTCGATCCTGCTGGTCGAGCCCGCCGTGCTGCGGCCCTGGTTCACCACCGACGACAGCATCACCGACAGCACCGGCAGCGGATCGCCGCCTACTACGCGCGCGGGCAACGCCTCATCGGCCTCTACGACACCCTCACGCTGCTCTGCGTCGCAGCCATCATCGCCCTGCAGTTCGCCTCCGGGATGAGCGCGCCGAGCTTCGCCGCCGGACTGGTCGCCGGCATGAACCTCATCCAGATCTTCATCCACCGCTTCAACGAGCCGCTGCCAGAGGACAAACGACCGCCTGCGCCGTCGCCACCGAACATGACCCTGTCGTACGCCATCCAGGCCAACCCCGCTCTCGGCTGGCGCGAGATCATCATCATGGCCGGGCTGTCGGTGTGGGCGCTCTACGCCATCATCACCGAAATCCTGCTCGGCTAAGACCTCGCGAACAGCTCCCGTTGCGCGGCTGCAGGCCGCCGGCGGACTGTTGGCGGCCTGCTTTTCTTGTCATCCAGCCTGTGGACTGACTATTACCGCAGCTACCCCGCCGACGGCCTTCAACTACTCGGTCTTACAACATGAGAACGCTTCGGCCCTGCGCTGGGGTGACCGGTGACGCCAGCGCGGTATCGCCTGTACGTATTCGTATCCTGGATACGCAAGACGTCGAACGTTTACTGGATATCATCCCGCCCTTGCGCCTTATAACGTCGGCCGTGTCATGTCAGATAAGGCCGTCGACACGTGTAAGGGGGAATTCGACAGGGAAGTCGCCGCGCCAGGGCTGCTCGCGGTAAAGGAAACCTTGCCCTTGCCTGCGATGACTTGTCTCGTGGCGCAGAACAAGTGAGTTCACTCGCTCCCGATCAGGCGAACTCGTATCACATTCGCACAGCTACTCGGAGAGAAAGAGAGAGCGTCAATGATCCGGCACAACAGGCGACACGCTTTATATGCGAGCGTCACAACCATGCTTCTCGTCGTGGTTACGCTGGTGGTTCCGACGGCTGCTACGGCGGCATCGTACGACCCGGGCGAAAACTGCGTCTTCCTCGTCCATCGCGCCGAGCCCGACAAGGACACTCCGCCAACGAGCAAAGTGTGCGGCGACGAAGCGACGCTGAAAGCGGCAAGCGCCGCACGTTCGTGGCTGGCAAGGATCTACGAGCACGCCTCGTGGGGGGGAAGCTGGGCGGACATCTACGGCGACGACGGCCCGTGCGACCGAGAGGGATACACAATCAACCTCTACAATCTGTCGACCTGGGCCTATCGTATTAGCTCCTACCGCCTCTATGGCGGATGCTACTGGTCCTACTACACCAACCTTCTGGGCAACAACACGAGCTACGGGCACATCGGCGACGTTCAATACGTGGGCGACTACTACAACGACGGGATCTCGATCATGAAGGTCTGGGCGCGGTAAACGCCACCGAGGATTCGTGGCGTACGGAATCACCGTTCTCGTGACGTCACTACCTCCACCGTCCGCGGTTTCATCCACCTGGATACGGCGACCGAACGAAGCCCAGTCCGGTCGCCGTGCCACATTTCTCCAGCAGGCCAGCCTCGGCCGCTATGTGCGCTTGGGCGAGGAGACCTCCGCGCGCATCACCGCCGAAGCAGACCCGCCTAACGCCGCCGCGCCCGCTGATGCTGGACCACCCACTGTCACAGAGGATGTCGCGTCTACCGCCGAACCCCGCTGAGCTGCGGCTACAGCGACCCGCGCACCCCGCGCGAACTCGGGCTGGGCGTCATCTGGCGGCGGGACGCCTGCAGCCGGCACCACAACGCCCCGGTGCCCCGCCGCGTCGCTCACCAGATGGCCACCATCGTGGCCGCGCTGGCGCGGTACTGGCTGGACCGCCCCGACCTCGGCCAGCTTCGCCGCGCCGCCGCCTGCCGCGCCAGCCGCCGTCATCGCTTGCTGGCCCGCCAGCACACGGCCATCACCCAGCACGAGGCCGTCCTGGCCGAGCTACGCCTGCGGGTGGCCCGCATGCAGCAGCTGCTGCGTGACAGCGAACACGTCCCGGTTGACACCACGGTGCCGGACGCCGGCTGACCCGCCCCTTCACGCAGGGCCGCTCTCCGGAACAGGAGGACGCCGATGGTGCAGCTGCCGATCGTCGGGCCTCGACGGCGGGGCCGACTTCGTGGAGGCCACACTAGAGCTTCCGCGCGACCCTATCGCCCTGCGCTACCTGCGCCAAGGCACGGTGATGATGGCCCAGACCGGCCACGAAATGGCCCAACACCAAACGCTAGGAGGTGCTGTTCCCGCGCCTGGCGGCCGCGGAGTGCGTACCATCCAAGTCGCGCCGCGGCCTGCTCAAGGGCGGGGCTTCGCCGCGAGTCGCCCCGCGCCCGCAGCAGCGATTGCCTGACGCGAGGCCGAGTTGTCGGACGAACAGCGGGCGCAGTGGCCGGGCCGCGTTGGACGAGTCGCGTCGGTCGGCGGAGTCTCTGAGCTGGGATATTCGACTGTCGCCGAATGATCTGGACCGTCCCACAATCCCTGAATCATGCTCTTGGCGACATCAGCGGTGAAGGAGCAGAGATGGTTCGACAGATCCTCCAGATGGGCATCGGGGTTGCCTTAGTGGCCACTGGCCTTACGGCGACGACGCATCCTGCACATGCGATTACGTGCGATAGCGCTGAAGTGGGTTGGTACTACAACATCAGGTCCATCAGTCCAACCCTGGTCAACGAGGGCGGAAGCCGGCAGGTCACGCTGAAGCTCATGAACGAGCGGGTGTCGGACTGGAGCCATGCGCGGCTGGGTGGGCAGACGCGGCCGGGCGACAAGGCATGGGTGGAGAGGTCGAGCAGCTCGTCCGGTCCCTGGACGCAGTGCCCGAAACAGGACGTCACCTACAGCGGACAGGAGATTTGGACCACGGAGGCGAACAACGTCGGTTACTACATGCGGGCCTGCCTGCAGTACCCCGTCTACGGGTACTGGTCGACGCTGTGCACCGATTCTTACTACGACAGTGACTGATGCATCCACCGCGCGGGCTGGGGCAGCTCCTGTCGGCGCTCACGGAATTGCGTGAGCGCCCACATTCCACGGCGGCTACCCGCTGGTGTCCAGCATAGCTAGGCCGAGTTCGGGCAATAGGTGCAGCATTCGGTTCCGGTCCCGATGGCTCGCGACCAGACCTGCCTGCCGCAGGACGGTTGTGTGCTCGCTGGCCGAAGCCGCGGAGATGCCCAGATGGCGGGCCAGCTCGGTGGTGCTTGTGGCGTCTCGTGTGCCGATCGCGTTCAGTACCGCGGCCCGGGTCGGCCCGATCAGCGCTCCCAGGGCGGCGCGCGCCCTCGATGCGCTTACTGGCAAGGCATCCGGGCCGTGCTCGACAGGGTAGATCAGCACAGGTGGCAGGTCAGGGTCGAACATGGTCAGCGGTCCGCCGACGCAGAAGTACGTCGGGATGAGCAGCAAGCCTCGTCCGCGAAGGTACAACTCCTGCTGACGGTGGCCTGGGATGCGGAGTTCACCGGCCGACCAGGTCATCATCGGGCGCAGGCTGCCCAGCAGCCTGGCTGGCCGTGCAAGCCGAGCCGGCCGCCATGACGACGATGCTGCTCGACGTGGCCAGGCGCACCCAGCCCGCATTCCTAGCCCCGGTCGGCTCCCTTCGGGCCTTGGCCGCCTGGTGCCAAGGCGAGCTCGACGTCGCCAACCGTGCTGTCGCTGAGGTCCTGGCGGTCAGTCCCTTCTACTCGATGGCGCAGCTGCTGAAACTGGCGCTGCACGTCGGCGCGCATCCCGAGACGCTTCGAGTGCGCCTACCTATGCCGGCCGAGCTGGATCTCTTCATGGGGCCGCCCCGACAGGGCCCGGAACTCCTAAAGCTACGGCGAGCCGCAAAGTAGCGGTGAGCTATCTTTCGGGTTCGTCGCGCAGTGGTTGCAAGTAGGTCAATCCCGGTGAAATGGGCGACCTTTTCCTTGATCGTGAGCCATGTCCTGGTGGTGGTCTCGGTCTGGGAGTGGTGGGGATGCGCGCGGAGTGGGAACCGGATGAGCTGATCGGTTCGTGGACGCTGGTCGAGGGTGATTGGAAGCTGATCCGTAACACGGGTGCCAAACTGGCGGTTCCGGAATACGGCAGAAACGGGCCGCAGTACTAGATAGCCGCTGGTCAGAGTTGCTTAGCTCTCTGCCATCGTCGCCGAAAGTGTCCAGGGGCGGAGATGTGGAATGTGAGCGCCTCGGTGGACCCTTGCCGGGCATTGAACTGGTGAGGGGAGCTGCGGTACTCGCCGGACTCCACGTGCACGTTGTGGGCACCTGGCTCGACGTAGAACGTGCAGGTGCCGCCTGGACCGATCTCGCCGAGGCGTGGCCACTCTGCGTCGAGGATGACCTCGACGGTCTGACGGCTCAGATTCTGGACCTGGAGACACGCCTTTGTCGGGTCCGGACAGATCGGGAAGTGGTTCTTCGGGACAGGGTCTGGCTGAAGGATCAACGGGATGCGCTTGGAGGGCGCCTCAGGAGCGGGCGGTTCTAGGGGTTGAGGAGGTGGGAGGCCAATCCATATCGTGAGCAGCACAGATATCGTCACGCCGAGGATCGCAATACCGAGAGCTGGCCAGTTCCACTGACCGTCTTGCAGGACCTGGTTGACCGCGACGCCCGCCACCACCGCAGTCGCGATGCCCGCAACCACCTGTAAAAGCGCTCGCTGTCCTGCCCCCACGCCGATCGCCCCCTTGGTCCTGGAAACTTCGCTCGCCGGACGCTGCCGGGTGCGACGTGCTCGGTGTCTGGCTTGTGATTCTTGCGGCGCTATGGGGCGTGCTGGGTGAGCGCGGCGTATGCCGTCGACCGTGAGATCTTCAGCGTGCGGGCCGCCTCGGTCACCGAGGTGCCGTCATCTACCAGCCGGCGCAACGTCTGCAGTTCTGCCGGGCCGACGACGCGTGGGCGGCCGATGTGCTGTTTGCCAGGCAGCATCCGGCCCTCGGCCTGGCGGCGCAGGGCCGAGGCGATGCCTTCGGCTTGGCGTTCGGCGCGCAGCTCCAGTTCGTACTCGGCGGCCGCGGCCAAGACCGCGAACATGAAGCGGCCTTCCTTGGTATCCAAATCGAAGTTCTCCGTCAGGGACACCACCATGATGCTGCGGTCGCGGAGCTCGTTGATCGTGGTCAGGACGTGCCCGGCCGAGCGGCCCCATCGGTCGGACTTCCAGAACTTCAGCGTGTCGCCGGACTGCGGCCGTGCCAGCAGTGCCTCCCACGCCGGTCGGGCCACGCCGCGCTTGCCGGACTCCTTTTCCATGACCAGCTCGTCGTAGCCACTGACCGCCAGGGCATCGAGTTGGAGCTGCGGGTTCTGATCACGTGTGGAGACCCGCGCGTACGCCCAGACGGTCATCGCCGCCACCCTTCGCGAGTCCAAGAACGTATACGTTTCTGGACACGATAGCGACCAGCCACGATGCCGTCCAGAAAACTCCGTCCGAAAAATTTATGCGGACGCGGCCCCTTCGATCAGGGCGCGCCGGTCTTGCCAGAGGCTATCTCGGCCATCCCGGCCGCACGGCGGCCTCGTTCCTCCCGGACCCGTTCGCCGACAGGCCCGGCGAGCGCATGTACGCCACCGGGGACAACGTTCGGCTTCAGCCGGACGGGAACTACGTGTACGTCGGCCGAATCGACGACCAGATCAAGATCAGTGGGTACCGGGTCGAGATCGGCGAGGTGGAGCACAACCTGCGCGCATGCCGAGGCGTGGCCGACGCGGCGGCAACTGTTGCGCGAGGACACCCCGGGCGGCGCGGCCATCGTCGCCTATCTGGTCGGCGAACGGCGACCCGACGAGCTGCTCACGAGCCAACTGGGTAGTTGGCTACCCGCGCCGATGATTCCACGCGTCTACGTCTGGCTGGACGAGATGCCTCTCAACCGCGCGGGCAAGATCGATCGTCGAGCGCTCGCCAAGATGCTCGATCCCGCACTCCCCCACCCGGACGCAACACGCAACCCTCACGCTGCGCCATTCACTGGCGCGGGCGGGACGGATACGGGAAACTGTCCCAATGCCTGCTGAGTACACCCAAAGTGACCAGTTCTGTGGTGCCCGCATCCACCAGTGCGACCTCTCCGGCCTCGAGATTCGCGATTGCGACGTCACCGGCCTGAAGATCGTGGACTGCTATGGGGGCAACGTCTCCCTCGGTGGCGGCTTCGAGCGTGTCGTTGTCAACGACGTCGACGTGACCGCCTACGTCGAGGCCGAGCTCGACCGGCTGCATCCCAACCGGGTGCTGGCCCGTGAGGCCACGTCCGCCGCCGAATACCGGGCCGCTTGGGATGCCATCGAGAAGCAATGGGAGGAGACGCTCGACCGCGCCAGGCGCCTACCCGAGGCGAAGCTGCACGAGCAGGTCGACGGCGAGTGGTCGTTCGTCGAGACGCAGCGGCATCTGCTGATGGCCAGCGATGCCTGGATCGGCAACGCCGTGCTCGAGGAGGACGCGCCGTACCACCCGTTGGGCCTTCCTGGCGGCGGGATGCCGGCCGAAGCATCGGCGAAGCTCGGGCTCACCCTCGATGCCACCCCGACGCTCGACGAGGTACTCGCGCCGCGGCTCGCCCGCATGGCCACGATGCGCCGGGTCGTCGACGAGCTCACCGAGGCCGAGCTCGACCGGGTATGTGGTCGCAAGCCGGCCGACCCCTACCCGGACAAGGAGTACGTCGTGCGCCGCTGCCTCACGGTGGTGTGCAAGGAAGAGGCCGAGCATCACCGGTATGCGGTCCGCGACCTCACCGTGCTCGAGGCCGGTGCCCGAACCGAGTGAAGGCGCGTCCCGGCAATGGACGGCGATCTCGCGATCCTGCGCTTGACCAGCCCATCTTGCTGTCGGAGCCCCTCATCGCACCCGCACTGCCCAGCCAGGGCGCGGTGCCGACCGGCGAGGTAGTCACGACCGGCTACGGAAAGACCAGCAATGCGGGCTTCCCCAACGAACGACGCGAGGTCTTCCTCGATGTCACGCCGCGGTGGACCTGCGAAGGCATCTACCAGTTCGTGAAGCCGATCACGCCCGGAATGAACTGCACCCGCAAATCCGGCCAGACGGCCGGAGCATGCGGCACTGGGTGATGTCGTCATCGGAATCGTCTCCTGAAATATCTCTGGCCAGTGCGGCAACCCGACCTATCCCACCGTGAATAGGAATGTTTCTCAGCACCGAACCTGGATAAGCGGCAACGTGGGGAGGTAGCCGGCGGTTCATCCACCTGCCTTCAGCCGGAACGCGAGGCGGCGGGGCGCCTGCACGCGATAGCTGTCCGTCACCAGCTCGGCAACCTCGACCCAGTCCGTCTCGTCGTCCAGCACCATTCCCACGACATTCACACCCCAGTCGGCCCGGAAGAACGGAGGGCCGGCATGCGCCAGCGCGGCCAACTCCCCGGGCGGCGCCCGGAAGGTCATCAGGATGGCCGGATCGTCCATATCGATGTACGCCGACCGCCTCCCGTCGGTGGTGTAGACGTGCAGGAACGTCCGCCGGCGAATCCGCCACCGCAGGCCGATCCACGCCGGCTCCTCGTACGCCTCGGGCAGCTCCCCGCAGATCACCCGGAGCCGGCCCACAACGGCGGGTGGAACGTCCGCGATGTCGCTCATCTGTACCTCCCGCGCCCATCCTGCCCGCCGGGTAGGACATCAGCACATCAGAGTCTCCGGGGTTGGCGGGGCCGCGCCGACGTCATAGGACTATCGGGCCCAGCTCGATCGATCTGCGGATCTTCGTGTCCGTCGACTTCGAGCAGACCATAGATCGCGCCCTGACCCGCAGCATGGCGATGGCCGGATCCGCCGATGCCGCCGAGATCGAACGATCCTGGCGCCACCGCTACATCCCATCCCAACAGCTCAACTTCGCGACAGCCCGCCCGACCGATCACGCTGACATCATCGTGTACAACGATCAGCTCCACGAGCCGACCTGGGACATCCGATCCGCGCGCCCCGGACCGACCGGGGATCGACATGAACTCGTCCTCAGGCGGCCAGACTGAGATCGAGGCGGGTGTTCATGTCGAGGCGGAACCGGCCGTAGGGGTTGATGTGGACCCAGAATAGGGGTGAGAGCGCCCGGTGGTCCTCGTCGGTGAGCTTCCGCGCCCACTTCGGATCTCGTAGCACGGCCTGGAGGAGCTGGGTGTTGATGAACACCAGCGAGGACTGGAGTAGGTGCAGTGCGAGCATGGACACCTCGGCGTGCTCGCGATCGGAGCCGGTGAGGGTGCCCTCGCGACCGTAGAAGATCTTGTCGTTGGCGCCGTTCCAGTTCTCCACGACCTGCAGCCCATTGTTGATCTCACGGCGGAGTTCCTCGTCGGCGAGGTAGTCGCAGGCGAAGATGGTGCGCACGACCCGGCCGAGTTCTTCCAGGGCGAGGTAGACCGGCTGCTTGGGGCCCCCACTCTTGGACTTCATAAACCGGCGCAGCACCTGCTCGGCCTCGTTAGTGCGAAGGCGCAGCGCGGTCGCGTACTTGATGATCTGATCGTAGTTGCGGGCGATCAGATCCCAGTCGATCGGCCGCTGCTTCAGGACCTTCGCCAGCTTCGGCCACGCGGCCTGGTTCGCGGTCGGCGCGTACAGCTGGATCGCGCCGATGTTCTTCAGCCTGGGCAGCAGCTTGAACCCCAGGACCTCGGTGAAGGCAAAACCCACCAGCGAAGCTCCATGGGTGTCGGTGTAGTTCGCCTCTATGTCGGCGTCGGTGCCGTGCCGCAGCAGCCCCTCGATCATCGCCGCAACCTCCGAGGAGGAACACGACTTCAGCTGTGAGTAGACGCACAGCCGACCCTTGTCGACATGCCAGTAGATCATGACGCCGTAGCCGCCGTACCGGGCGTGGAACTCGGTCATCAGGTTGGAGTCCCAGGAGGCGAACCGCTTTGAGTCCGATGCCGTCGACGTCGCCTTCCCCCACCACTTCGGATCCCGGGCCTCCAGGGTCGCATTCACCACGGACACGATCGCGGCACGCAGGTTCTCCCGAGTGATGAAGGTCTGGCGGACGTGCCGTAGCTCGGCCTCGGTGTGGCCGTGCTCACCGGTCGCTGACATCTGTCGGATCCCCATGTTGGTGCCGAGCGCGAACAACACGAGCAGAAGCCGCTTGCTCAAGGTCTCCTTGGACAGGACCTCGCGGGTCGCGACCGAGGTGAACAGGTCGGGGAAGTCGGTGATGAACGCGGTGTTCTTCAGGATGTCCAGCAGGTCGATGGTGCCCCAGCGGCGCTGCACCTCGGCCTTCAGAGCGGTGAGGTTCTTCGGCTCGGGCAGCTTGTCGAGCTTCGGGACCGACACCCACGGCTTGCCCTTCCGGGTGGTGATCTTCACGCCTCCTGTGGTGCCCTCGACGAGGCCGGTGTTCAGCCGGTCCAGGCCCGCGGTCAGGCGGCTTTTGAGGTCGGCTATGAACTCGGTGGCATCCAGGGGCTTGGACAGGGCGGCGTAGTGGACGTCGCGGTTGGTCTCGAAGTCGCCGGGCAGGTCCTTGTCCGGATCGCGCCACCGGCCAGCGCCCTGCACGTACACCTCACGGCGCCGCAGCGCCTCCCGCAACGCGATCAGCACGCACAGCTCGTACGGGATTCGCTCGACCCGCCCGGACTCGGCGTCCACCACCGCGTCCCGCCACGCCCACTGCACCACGCCCTCGATCGGCACCCGCTCGGTCTCGGCGTAGTATCGCTCGGTCGTCGCGACCCCCGCGTACCGAGACAGCAAGTCGATCGCGTCCATCACCGGTCGGTAGGCGGTGTTGTTGCACTTGAACTCCAACGCCGCCAGGATCGGCCCGAGCATCCGCCGGTAGTGGTGGGAGTAGGAGCCGCGCAGCTGGTAGCGGATCCGCTCGGAGACAGCCCGCTCGGTGGCCATCAGCTCCCGCGCCAGCGACTTCAGCGTTCCCACCCCACCCGGCACCGCCGGATACACCGCCTCCCGCACCGTGTCGTCGGGGCGCTCGATCGCGGCTTTGATCATGTTGACGTAGATGCCGCGCTTGCCCCGTACCTTCGTCAACTCGCCGACCAGCTCCCGCTCCACCCGCCGCTCGGCCCGCGCGTTGATCCGGTGAATCAGGTCGATCAGCAGCCCGACCAGCCCGTCGACCAGCTCGGCCTGCCGCGTCCAGCACAATGCCGCCAGCAGCGTGTACCGCACCGGCTCGGAGCTGTCCTCGAAGTCCGACGGGTACATCCGCATCGCCCGCGTCCGCCACGCCGCCACGATCCGATCCGACACCCCGGAGAAGACCCCGTCCGGCAGCCCCAGCGACCGAGCCGTCGCCAGCTTCCCGATCTCCGCCAGCAACGTGTCCAACCCCAGCGGACCCGGGTCGGACTTCAACTCCGCCAGCACATGCGGACGGTCCAGCAGATCCTGCAACCTGCCGCACACCACCGACCCCAGTGTGCCCACCACGCCCTCCGAAAACGCCACCTCGAACTTGGAAAGGCCCGACCCCACCACCCGCTCCACCTGGCCGGGCGTCGGCGGCTCCACATCCTCGCTCCGGCATCTGCGGCGCAGCGCCTCAGCAAGCCGCTGGCGACTCGTCTCCGTCGGGCACATCTCCTCCGCCAGCCACCGTGCCCACCGGTCCTCATCCTCCTCCGTCGCCGGCCGCGTCCCGAACGCCTCCCTGATCTGCTTGCGGTGATACTCGATCGTCCGCCCCGTCCACCGGTACTTCGCGAACTCCCCGGCGTCGACCTTCACCAGCGACGCCACATAGTCGACCGCGACCAGCGGAACCGCCTGCGGACCGTCCGGGAACCGGCCCTCAAGCTCATAGAACTTCAGCAACAACGCGAACCCCAACCGCGTCGCGCCCGACTTGTTACGGATCAGCTTCCAATCACCCTCGACCAGCGTCCACGAACCGATCAGCTCATCCGGTTCCCACTCCGCGCGCATCCCCACCACTCCCAGACCGAGACCACCACCAGGACATGGCTCACGATCAAGGAAAAGGTCGCCCATTTCACCGGGATTGACCTACTTGCAACCACTACGCGACGAACCCGAAAGATAGCTCACCGCTACTTTGCGGCTCGCCGTAGCTTTAGGAGTTCCGGGCCGACAGGAATGGTTGCAGCATCTGCGGCGGCCCCTGACTGTCTACCTCGACGCCGCAGGGTCGGCGAAGGGCTGACCGAGAACCACTGGCAGCCTGACCGGTCCCTCGGTGATGATCGACGAGTTGTAGACGATCTCGTCCGTCCCGACCGCTAGGCGCAACTCGGGGAACCTGCCGAACAATGAGGCCAGCGCGATGCGTGTTTCCAGCCTGGCCAGCGGCGCACCGAGGCAGAAGTGCGGACCGCGGCCGAGCGCCAGATGCATCTCCGGCTCCCGTGTGACGTCGAACCGCTCGGCTTCCCGGCCGAACCTGGCCGGATCCGTGCCCGCTCCGGCGAGGCCGACCATGATGGCCTCCCCGGCCGGGATCGTCACCCCGGCGAGCTGCACGTCATGCCGGGGGTAGCGCAACATGATGCCCACCACCGAGGTGCGGCTGCGCAGCGTCTCCTCGACCACCTGCTCCCAGGCGATCTCCGTACGCGCCAGCGCGAGCTGCTTCGGGTCCGAGCACAGGGCGATGACGGCGTTGCCGATCAGGTGCACGGTGGTCTCGTGACCGGCGATCAGCATATGCCACATGATCCACAGCATCTCGTCCTCGGATAGGCGGTCGCCGTCGTCCTCTTGTGCGCGGATGAGCCCGGTGGTGAGGTCGTCGCCGGGTTCGTGGCGCTTGCGCTCGATGAAGGCGGCCAGGTAGCCGAGCACCCCGTTGTTCGCGGCGAGGGACTCCTCCGGAGCGGCGGTGTGCGACACCAGCACGTTGCCCCACTCGCGGATCTGGGGTCGCTCGTCCTCCGGAACGCCGAACAGTTCGCAGATCACTGTGAGGGGCAGCGGCGCGTTGAAGGAGGACACGAGGTCGACCACGCCGCCTTCGGCGGCCATCCGGTCGAGCAACGCGTCCGTCATCTTCTGGATGCGTGAGGTCAGCCCCTGCACGCGGCCGGGCGTGAAGGCGTGGTTGATGAGACCTCTCAGCCGATGGTGGTCCGCACCGTCCTTGGTCAGGAGATGTTTGCCTTCGATGATCTGGCGCAGCGGCCAGTCGGGGGGGATGCTGCCATCGTGCAAGGCCGTGAAGTTCCTGGGGTCCTTGCTGTAGAGGATGCCGTCGTTCGCGAGGACCTCGTTGATCATGTCATATGAGGTCACCAACCAGACGGGCACCTTGCCTGGCAGTTCGACCCGCAGGACGGGGCCGATCTCGTCGCGATAGCGGCGGATCGTTTGGGATGTCCGCTCGTTCGGAGCCGGCAGTTGGAGGGGGATGTGCATCGGCAACAACTCCTTTGACCAAATGTCATACTTACTGTGCGTGCCACTGTTAACCACGCCAAGTAGCGAACGGTCTTACTTCCGAGCAGCTTCCACCTGCCGACCAGGCCACATTCCGTGCCGGGCGTGACTTCTTCGCCCGGTCACCTGACGACGTCGGCTGCGGTATCTCAGCGTGGCGGCTGGAAGCGGACGAAGTAGCGTTCGTCAACGCCCGGTTGGATGCGCGAATGGACACCGAAGACCATCCACATGTCCAACGGCGCCCCGGCCTCCAGCACCTGGAAGCCTTGCCGCCGGTAGAAGGCGTCCAGCCCGGGGGTGGGCGGCATCGCCTTGTACAGCAGCAGGTAGCCGCAGTGGAAGTAGACCTGTTTGCAGCGCTTGAGCAGTGCCGCGCCGATCCCGCAGCGACGTGCGGTCTCGGCCACGGCCATCGCCTTGATTTTTGCGAGGCCGATCGCGCCGATCGTGATCATTTTCTGCGCTTCCCGGGGATCGGTACGCGCCGCGGTGCGCTGTAGATGATCCTCCACGACGTTACTGCAGGTAAGCGATCAGCGTGCCGATGATCTCGTGGTCACGGTGCTCGGCGACCATCACGAGCGCGGCGTGCAAATAGGCCTGCAGCGGATCGTCGTGGTGGCGCGCGAACTGCTCGGCCAGGTGCCGGTGAAAGGCGTCGGTGCCGGCCCACACCATGACCCTCAAGCTCGGCCTCCCCCTCTACCGCACGGACATCACCGCCTGCAGCAGGTGCGCCAACGGTTCACCCTCGAGCACAGCTGGCCGACCACCGACGGCGGCCGCATCTGCCTGGGGTGCGTGTGCGAGCAGGTCGAGGCGTACCGGCTGGCGACGGTCGCCGACCGCGAGATCCCCTTCTAGGTCCTGCCCGGCGGGGGCCGCGGCCCCCGCCCGCTCCGTTCCCGTCCCGCTTCGGCAACCGCTCATCCCACCTGACGTCCTTGGAGGACACCATGGCAGCCGGCGACACCGTCATCACCCTCATCGGCAACCTCGTCGACGACCCCGAGCTGCGCTTCACCCCGACCGGCCAGGCGGTGGCCCGCTTCCGCCTCGCGTCCACCCCGCGGTTCATGGACCGCGAGACCAACGAGTGGAAGGACGGCGACAGCCTCTTCCTGACCTGCAACGTGTGGCGGCAGATGGGCGAGAACGCCGCCGAGAGCCTGCAGCGGGGCATGCGGGTCATCCTGCAGGGCCGGCTCAAGCAGCGCACCTACGAGACCAAGGAAGGCGAAAAGCGCACCGTCTACGAGGTGGAGGTCGACGAGATCGGCCCGTCCATGCGCCACGCCACAGCCAAGGTGGTCAAGGTTCGCGGCAGCCGCACCGTCAACACTCCCCCGCAGAACCCCTGGGACGGCATGCCCGCCGAAGGCCAGGACGCCGGGCCGGCCGCCGGCGAGCCGGCGCCCGCCATGGCCGGAGCCGGGGCCGGGGCTTACGACCCCGCCCCGGAGTTCTAGCCCACCAGCTGGCGGCCGCTCCCCGGTCCAGGAGCGGCCGCCCCGACCGTCCTCCTTGGGGCGCCATTCGTGATCCGCCCAGTCCTGCCCGGACTGCGGCCATACGCCCGCGCGCCGCGCGGGATCCGCTGATTCCCTCGCTACCGCATGGAGAACACCATGACCTCGATCGCCCCCACTGAGCGCTGGCGCCTCATCCAGCTCCTCCTCGACCGCTCCTACTCCATGCATTCGATCAAGACGCAGACCGAGCAGGGAGCGCGAGCCTTCCTGGTCGAACAGCGCAACGTGCCCGGCCGTACCACGGTGTCGCTGACCCAGTTCGACCACGAGGTCGAGCCGCTGTTCACCAACCGCGACCTGAGCTAGGTGCCCGCGATCACGCTTCACCCTCGCGGGCAGACGGCGCTGCTGGACGCGATGGGCCAGACCATCACCCAGGCCCGCCACTTCGTGCGCGGCCTGCCCAAGCCGTACCGGCCTGACGAGATCATCACCGTCATGCTGACCGACGGCCTGGAGAACGCCTCCCGGACGTTCAACCAGCGCACGGTCCGCGAACTGATAAGCGAACTGCAGGGCAAGAAGCGCCTCTGGAAGTTCGTCCTGCTGGGCGCCAACAACGCCATTCACGCGCTGGCCGAACACCTCGGCATCGACTCCGACACCGCCATCCAGTACGACCACGACCTCAGCGAGGCCGCCCTGACCTCGGCGGGCCAGATGATCGCCCGCGGCACCGAGACGGGAACCTACGGCTTCACCGACGAGGAGCGGACGAAGACCCGGCACTGATCCCCGACTCAGCCCACTCCTCCGCTCCCTTCCGCCTCCGGCGTTCTCGCGCCGGAGTCGTTTCCTTTTTCCGTCCAGCAAAGGAGACGACCCGCCCTGGCCCCTGCGGAAAGCATCGTCCTGGAGTACGCGATACGGCACAGCGGGTTTCCCCGCGGCCGCCTCGAAGAGATGGTCACCGAGTCCGACGTCCCCGGCGACTACAACGCCGTCATGCGCCTGCTCGGCCAGACCAGGACCTGGCAGGGCCGCGCCGACCCGCGCCTGACGATGCCGGTCGACGCGCGCATCGTCGCCCGCACCGTGGTCACCAACCCCTGGCGTGACGACCCGCGCGAGGCCTACGCCGATGCCGAAGGCCCGCACGCCGCCGACGATGGGGAGCAGTACCGGCGCGCCATCGAGCTGCTGGCCACGTTCGTGGCGATCTGGGTCAAGGGTCGTGGCCATGACGCGGAGCTGGTGCGGTCCGTCCTGGTCTACATCCTGTTCAAGGTCCGCCGCGGGCACGACAGGCCCGACCCCATCACCCAGGAGGAATATGACTGGGGCGTCGCCGAGGCCAACAAGCTGATCGAGGCGGCGCGTGCGGCGGTGAAGGCCCGCGACGAGCAAAGCGCCGCCCCGTGACCACGGAACCGGCCTCGCCGGCGGGCCAGGACGATCCGCCCGCCGGCGAGCTGTTTCCAGTCGAGCCGCGGCCCGGCGGCACCGGCTGGTCCTACAGCGTCTACCAGCGCATCGGCCGGGCGAAGATCACCAACCGGCGGCTGGGCGGGTACGAGCTGTACGGCGTCCGCCAGCGCTCGGCCTGCTCGGCGTCTGGGGTGGTCTGCTCGGGGCTGGTGATCGTCATCATGGAACCTCCTGGTCTTCGGTGGTGAGGGGCTTGCAGGACAGGAGGCGGATCGGCACGTCGTCGCGGCCGGCCTCGACCGTTATCTTGGGTCTCTGTACTCTTCTCGCAGGTCAGAGAGAGATGATCTTTTCTTCCACGTGTGGCACGTTGAGGCCCACCGCTCGGGTTGACGTCAGGTGACCAGTGGGGATCACCGGCCCCGGCTCCCAGTACGGCGTCTCCGCGGTGAACGTCACCAGTCACTGGACGGATTCGTGCGGTCGTTCGGCTGGCGACCTCTCCGTGTCGCAAAAGGTGCTTGCGACCCGGTCCTTGCGCGGCACGCAAGCGCTTGCCACCGGCCTGGGCGGATCCTCAACATCGCCTCAACATCCGCCGCCCTATGGTCCGGGACGACCCCGATCGAGCAGAATGGCGGACTTGATGGTTCCTCTCACTTCTTCCGACCCGCACCGCCTGGGGCGTTACTGGCTGGTCGGCCGCCTCGGCGCGGGCGGCCAGGGCGTCGTCTACGAGGCGTACGGCGAGCCGGGTGAGCGGGTCGCGATCAAGGTGCCCAGGTCCGAGGGCGCGCAGGCGCGGGCCAGGCTGGCCAAGGAGGCGTCGGCGGCCCAGCGGGTGGCCTCGTTCTGCACCGCCAAGGTGATCGAGGCGCAGGTCGAGGCGGCCCCGCCGTACATCGTCAGCGAGTACGTCCCCGGCCTCAGCCTGCGGCAGGTCGTGGCCGAGTCTGGCCCCTATGAGGGCGACCGGCTGCGCCGCCTGGCCGTCGGCGTGGCGACCGCGCTGACCGCCATCCACCAGGCCGGCATCGTCCACCGCGATCTCAAGCCGGACAACATCATCCTGGGCCCCGACGGCCCCCGGGTGATCGACTTCGGTGTCGCCAGAGAGGTCGGGCCCACCACGAGCGGTCCGATCATGGGCACGCCGAACTACATGTCGCCGGAGGTGTTCGACGGGCGGGCCGTGACCGAGGCGGCCGACCTGTGGGCGTGGGGCCTGGTCGTGCTGTTCGCGGCCCGGGGGAGGGACGCGATCGAGCCCGGTGACCCGATGGCGGTCATCGGGCGGCTGCTCGGCTTCAAGCCGGACGTGGCCGGGCTGCCGGAACCGCTCGGCTCCCTCGTGGCGGCCGCCCTGTCCGGGAACGCCGCCGACCGGCCGACCGCCAGGGAGGTGCTGCTGCGCCTGCTCGACGACACCGTCGCGGGCGACGCCGCCGAGGAGGACCCGCTGGTGCGCGGTGGCACGCTGGCCGGCACGCTGAAGGGCCGGGCGGAACCGGACCTGGGCGCGATCGCCGAGGAGCTCTATGCCGAGCTCACCGAGACCGAGCGGGCCAGCGTGCCCGAGGTTTTCCTGCGGATGATCGACGGCGACACGCTCCGGCCGGTCGGCCGGGACGAGCTGCCCGAGACCCCGGCCGTCGACGCGCTGCTCGACGTGTTCGCCGCGGCGGGCATCGTCACGCGGACCGGGACGGCGTACGCGCTGGCCATGCCGGGCCTGCTGCGCGCCTGGCCCAGGCTCCGGGACTGGGTGGCGGGCAACAGCGCCGGGCTGCCCGTGCATCGCCGCCTCGCCGACGCCGCCGCCGAGTGGGAGTCGCACGGCAGGAGACCCGCCGATCTGATGCACGGCTCGGCCCTGGACCGGACGCTCCATTGGGCCGCAGCCGAGCGCAAGGACCTCACGCTGGCCAGACGCGAACGCGAATACCTCGACGCCGCCTCCCGGCAGGCCCGCAGGCAGTCCAGGCGGCGCAACCTGGTCGCGGCCGCCCTGGCCGTGCTACTGGTGGCCACACTCGGCGGGCTGGGCACGGCCGAATACCTGCGCAGGGAGTCGAACCGCCAGCGCGACGACGCGCTGGCGCGGGAGCTCGCGCTGCGAGCCGCCGACCTGCGGCAGAGCGACCCCCAGGTCGCGAAGCTGCTGAGCGTGGCCGGCTGGCGGCTGAGCCCGGAGCTGCCCGAGACCCGCGGCGCGCTCTACGATTCGCTCTCTCAGACCACGACCTCCGTCTTCCACGACCCCGACTACACGGCCGCGACCGTGCTGAACCTCAGCCAGGACGGCCGCGTGCTCGTGTCCGTGGACGGCGGGACGGCCAGGATCTGGGACGTCACCGGCAAACGGCGGATCGGCGCGCTGTCCGGGGTGAGCGCGAACGTGTCCCAAGCCGCGCTCGCCCCCGACGGGCACACCCTGGCCCTCCTCGACGACAAGGAGGTACGGCTGTGGGACACGCGCACCGGAAGACCGCTCGGCGCCCCCATCGCCCGTCAAGGCAGGCAATCGGCGGGAGGCACACTGAGCTTCGACGGCTCCGGGCGCTACCTGGCCATCCCCTGGGGGGCGAAAGCCATACCCGAATGGTGGGACGTCGCCAAGCGCAAGCAGCTCACCGCCCCCTCGGGAGCCGCGCTCAACGCGATCAGCCGGGACGGCCGCTTCGGCTACGTGGTGAAGGGCCATGACGCGGAGTTGTGGGACCTGCGCCGGGGCAAGAAGACGCCGATCCCGTGGCTCGGGCGGGACAAAGGCACCATCAACCAGACCGCCTTCAGCGACGACGGCAAGATGATGGTGACCACGGAGCTTCTGAATTCGGACACGGAGACCAGGCTCCGTGTGCTCGAGCTGCCATCCAGAGAGGAAGTGATGGGCCAGAAGGGCGAGACAGGCCAAGAGGCCGGCTTCGTCTTCGGCGACGCTTTCATCGCCGACTGGGGCGGCTGGGACCGGCTGACGTTTCGGCGGCGCTCCACCTTTGAAACGGCGTACAGCCGGGTCATGCCCGCCTTCGCCAGCGGGCTCCGCTTCGACCTCCCCGACCGGGCCGTCCGCTATCTGGACGGATACGGCGCCGTCCACACCGAGGACGTCTCGATGGTGTTCGACCCGCCGATCAGCGGCGGCATCGAAGGCGGGAACGTACGGCTGGACCCCTCCACGCGCGTGCTGGCCGCGATCTGGGACAACGAGCGGATGGAGGTCAGGGACACGGCGAGGGGCCGCTCTTTGATGAAACCGATCAGCTGGTCAGGCAGTGGCGGCAGTGCGACCGCCTTCAGTCCCGACGGACGCCGGCTCGCCCTGGCCGCCGGTGACACGGTCCACGTCGTGGATTTGACCGGGCATAAGGTGTCGGCCCGGCTCAAGCTGGAGGGCGACCGCAAGCAGGGCGCCCAGGCGCTGGCGTTCAGCCCGGACGGACGCACGCTGGCCGTGTCGCGCTACGGGGAGCACGATCGCGTCGAACTGTGGGACCTCGAACGCGGATTTCAACGAGCGGAGACCGGGACGGGCGCGAACGACCTCGCCTTCCGCCCCGACGGACGGCTGCTCGTGACCGGTAACCCGCTCCAGCTCATCGATCCGGCGAAGGGCGTCACCCGGCCTCCCGCGCCGGGCACCGGGCAGCTCGCCGGTGCCTTCGCCTTCAGCCCGGACGGCCGGCAGGTGGCATTCTCCGGGCCCACCGGCCGGCTCACCTTGTGGGACGGCGACATCAGGACCCGGATCGCCGAGTTCCCCGCGGTGCCGGGCAGCCAGGCCACCATGCTGGCCTGGTCGCCTGATGGGCGCACGATCGCGACGTACGAGCAGGTCTCGCGCGTACGTCTCTGGGACGTGCCGAGCCGGCGACCGCTGGGCGTCCTCTTCGACGGAAACCAGGTGGCGAACGGCACCGGCAGCGGGTGGGTGGCATTCTCTGCGGACGGTACGAAACTCCACACCGCCGCCTCCGACGGCACGATCCGTGTGCACGACGTGGACGAGCGGCACGTGGCCGCGACAGTGTGCGCACGCGCGGGCCGTACACTCACCGCCGCTGAATGGTCACGCCACCTGCCCGGCGTCGAGCCTTTCACGCTGTGCCGATCCGCAGAATCGGCAGTCCGCGGGTCCATATCCAGTAGTGGTTTGGCGAATGAGTTCGAGCGCCAAGTTCGCATGAGTTTCGGTGCCAGTTGACGATCTTCGAGGGGCTGTCGGCGAACGAGTTTTGGTACCATTCCCGCTGCCGGCAGGTGGGCGCTTGCGTCAGTGGTTCTCGACTGTGGTGCTGTCAGTCGTCAGCTGCGATGATCAGAGTCAGGTTTCTGCTAGCCCGGTCCACGACGATGAGTTCATGGAATTCGGTGTGGACGCCACCCCAGTCGTGGAACTCAGACCGGCCAAGCTCTTTGAGGCGATATCGGCTCGTGGCCGCCCGGATGAGCGCATAGACCTCGTGGTTCAAGACCTCTTCCACCTGTTTGGGCAGACCTCCATACTGGCTGGCCCAGCTTCTCAGGACATCGATCGCGGTCATTTCGTCCACCGGTTCGTAGGCGTCGGTGGTGATATTGCTCAGCCAGTAGGGACCGTGTCGAGTGCCCAACGGGTCGACGCCGCCACCGGCGTAGTCATCTCGAAACTGGTCATGCTTGATCAAGGCGTCCAGGAGCAGCGGCCGTCCTGGCTGGCCTGCAGACGCACCTGGGATACGGGCATGGGGACTTCTCCTATTCTGGTCGGCAGATGTTCCGCAGGAACCCTCGCGCTCGCCGGCGCGCGCGAGATCATCACACGTGGCCTGCGGGTTCGGTGTTTTCGGCCTCGGCCAAGGCCCGGTACAGCGACGCCACCGAGGGGTGCTTGCCCGCGTTCTTGCCGGTCTTGATGGTCAGCTTCTTGGCGATCTCGGGCACCGGGGTGCCGTTGTCCTTCAGCGCGCGGGCGAACAGCAGCATGTCGTCGTCAATGACCTTCGGCCGTCCGCCGTGGTTGCCCTTGGCCGCGGCGGCCATCTGGCCCTCCAGCGTCTTCTCCCGGATGTAGTTGCGGTCGAGCTGGGCGGCCACGGCCAGCACGACGAACAGCATCGAGCCCATGCCGCTGGGGTCGTAGACGCCGGTGAGCGGGCCGGTGAGGAGTTCGAGCTGGATGTCGCCGGTCTGCAGGGTGGCCGAGATGGTCATCAGCTCGGCCGCGTTGCGGGCCAGGCGCTTGAGCTCATGCACGGCGAGGATGACCGGCTGGTCAGGCGCGGCCAGCTTGATGTCATGCGCGAGTTTGAGGGCCTTTTCCAGCTCGGGCCGCACCTTGACGCGGGTGCTGATCTTCTCGGAGAAGATCCGCTTGCACTGCGCGGCCTCCAGCGCATCCAGCTGGCTCTGCAGCTCCTGCTGCGCGGTCGCGCAGCGCGCATACCCGATCCGGATCGGCTTGGCGGCGAGGCTGGTTTCGGGGCGCGCCTCAATCGATGGTCCTTGCCGCCAGGGCCGCCCGGGCCGCCCGGGCCCGCGGTCGTCGGGCACCGGCACCTCGAGCTCCTCCCGGAGGGAGGGGACGAGGATGAAACGCGCGGTGTGGTACTTGGTCGCGGTCTTGCCGCCGCGGGTACGGCAGGCGCTGCCGGCCGGTGCCACACATTTGGGGCAGTCGCGGCGTTCGATCGCATCTGCGGCGCCGGCGGGGGTCAAGTCCATGCCCGACAGTCTCTCAGAAGTATCTCTCAAATTTCAGGAGTTTTGAGAGGTGTTCTGCGAACGAGAATCCGGGCAAATCGGGCATGTTTTGGCGCGTTCTCAGAACTGTCACAACTGGTCATTTATGAGAACCATGCGGCGCTATCTTTGGTGACGGAGAGTCCCGGTCCGGGTGGTCGGACCGGAAACCGGAGGAAACTTCGGTTGTGGCGGGTCGCCGGTGATCCTTCAACGAGCCCACACAGCGAGGCAACATGCGGCGGCCATGCGCTCCGTCGAGAGATCCAGGAGCGGTGCGGGAGCTCCTGGATCTTCTCAGCGCTTCACAGGTCTTCCGACAGTCGGCGGTACGCCCGTACGGCCTCCAACTCCTGAGGGGAGATGGTGTCGTGGTGCTCCAAGAACCAGTCGCGGATCAGCCGCATCGGCTGGGTGCAGTTGACGTAGCGACGGGCGCCGTTCACGGTGATCGGCACCGTCAGCGTGTCGCCGTCATGGGAGGACATGACCGCCAGGCCGATGATGAACCGGCGGCGGGACTCGAGTACGGCGGCCGCGGACGTGACGAGCATCAAGCGCTCACGGTCGATGCCCTTCGGGCTGTAGAGGTAGACCCCGCCCGCAGTGAGTGGGATCACGCGGCGCCCCGCTCCCGGAACTCATCATCAGCCGCGGCAGCTTCCTGCTCATCGACCAGCGCTTCGGCGAACGCCTCGTCAGCGTCGACGGTTGGCGCTCCCGTGGCGATGGCGTAGTAGATGACGGCCTGCTCGACGTAGGCCGACTTGCTGAGCCGATCGCGTTCGGCGCCGGCCTCGATGAAGCCGTGCGCGATCTCGCTCAGGCTGTAGGAACCGTTCCTTGTCGTACCCATACTCGCGATGGTAGTCGGCATGGTGGTCACACTACTAGTGCGGCTATTAGTGGTGCTGGGAATCTCACCGCTTGAGGGCGCGGTAACCGGCCTGGCGGTCTCTAGAGAAACCGTTCATTAGCCTCGTCGATCATTCTCGACCTAGCTGAGTCGCAGGCTGGCTATCCCTCCCGCTCCTCCTCCCGCCGCGCCTCACGAGCCCGGCTGACCGCCTCCTTCCACGCACTCTGCTCGGTCCATTTGATTTCGGAGGTACTTGCCCAAGTCAACGTGAGGTTGCCGATGAAGAGCGCATTGCGGATGTCCGCGGCGCGAAGATCGGTACCGGTGAGGTCGACATTGCTCAGGATCGCGCGACGAAGATCGGCCCCCGTCATGTCGGCGTAGGTAATGGTCGCGTCAGAGATGGAGGCATGGGTGAGCGTGGCGCGGTCCAGCTTGGCCTCAGAGAGATCGGTGCGCATGAAGGACGCATCGCTGAGGTCGGCTTCAATCAAATCCGCGCCAGCGAGTATCGCCCTCGAAAAATCGGCGCGGGCCAGCTTCGCCCGCCACAAGCGCACGCCGGCCAGATACGCACCCGTGAGGTCGATCCTCGCCCGCGGGGCGTCCTGCCTGACGAGCCGGCGACCGAGGACCGAGCAAGCAGCTTGGATGTCGACACGGGGCACCTCCTTCTCCTCCTCACGATCGATTTTCCATCGCCGAGGTCCCCGCTTTCCGCCGCCGGGCTTTTGGGGGGCGTCGGCAGGCCTGCGGGCGTTCTCCCGGATGAACGCCGCCAGCACCTCCATCACGGTGGGATGGTCACGGGCAGAGTCGCGGGCGATCCGCTCCAATGCGTAGATACCGCCCAACCGGACGTCGATCTTGTCGGAGCCGAGCTGCTCGATCGCCTTGGTGTACCGGTCGGTGATGTGGCCCTGGCGGGCGGTCTGGGCGTTGCGTGCAGTGAAGTACACCGCTGCGAGCGCGGCGATCCCGGTGGCGATCGCCAGAGCACGTCCTCTGATCGCGTCCAGCGCGGCCGCCAAGTCCTTCCCAGGAAGGGTCTCTGGCCGTACGCCGTCGAAGGTGGCCAGGACCCATGTCGCTCCGGGGCCGATGACCCAGACCAAGGCCAGCAGCGAGGCTAAGCCGATGACGGCCAGGAGGAGCCAGATGGCCTGCGGGATCCATCGCCAGCGATTCACGGCTCCACTGTGACGCAGGATGGAGGGTTCGCGCTCGGGTGCGGAGACTGCTGTTGATGAACCGTGACGGCCGGGCTGCGGGCCACCTCTGGGTGGGTCGTCAGCGTGCGAAGCCCGACGATCCCGAGCCGCACGGGTAGCCAGGCCTGCCCATGTGGAGCGCCGGGTCGTCCGTGGCACCGCGCCGGGCGCTGACCGGACCGCGTAACCGGGGCTTCCCCCTTGCGCCCGATTGAGGCGCCAACGGTCGGCCGCCCTCGGCGTTCCACTCGGTCAAGCCTCGCAGCCGGGCTCGTCCACGCAACCCGGCTCTTCCCGCCTCCGCCACAGATCTTTTGGCGCTGCTACGTCACCTCTACGCCGCCCCTGCGCAGTTACGGCGCCAAAACATTCTTGGCTGCGGCGGGGTTCTCCAAGTTGCGTTCCCTTGCTCCGGCCGCGGGCCCTCCCTCATCGGAACACCGGACAGGGCGCCCAGGCCAAGGGCGCCCCGCACAAAAGGGAGCGGCCATGGACTCCAGCGACCTCATCCACCCTCGTCCCGCCACACGCCCGTGGCCGTACAGGCTCGGTGCTCGGGTCGGCGTCACCCGGGGCAAGGTAGAAGATCACCGATGAGAGGGCGCAAGCGTCCTGCGAGCAACAGCGCGGTCCGACCGGGGACTGAGAGCCCGGTGTCTATACCTTGCTCGCGACCACCATGTAGTTCTCGGCCTCAAGATCGAACGTGCTCACTTCCGTCCGGAGTCCGACCCGGTGCAGCTCGACTTCGAGTTCCTCGTACCGGTAGGGCCAGCAGGACAGCAGCTCCGAGCGGACAAGAACCAGCCCGGTCGCATCAACTTGCGCGATCGCAATCTCGATGTGGTGCTCCTGCTCCCAATGCGGCGCAATCTCCCAGCGGTAGACCACGACGGCATCGCGACCGTTCCGGCGGACGAGTCGGTCACTGATGTCCAGCCGGGAACCTCTGGCCCTCACGAGTTCCCAAGTGCGGGATGTGAGCACCAAGCGCCCGCCAGGGCGCAGAAGCCGTGACATCGCCTCCAGAGCAGCACCCCTGCCTGTCGCGCCCGCGGCATGGTGAAGCGAGTTGCCAACGCAGAACACCATGTCGAACGTGTCGTCCTCGAAATGGTCGGGCAACTCTTCCCAGTTCGCCCGCATGGCCCGGACGGATGCCCCGAACTCCTCAGACAACTCTGCAGTCCGACGAACCATCGCTTCGCTGGCGTCAGTTGCAACAACCTGCATGCCACGACCGGCGAGGCCAACCGCCAACTGTCCGGTTCCGCACGAACAGTCGAGGACGTGAGCGTTCGACGGCAGGAGACTGAGGACGTCATCGAACGACGCAGCGAACTCGGCTGGAGGCAACTTTGCATCCGAGATAAGCCATTCATACACCTCGGCAAGCACGTCATACTCCGTCACAACCACTACCTCCGTCACGCGGCAGACTCACGGCGGGACGTCAGTCCATCATCGGAGCAAGCCGGGCACCAATGGTTTTCGCAAGGACAACCCGTCCGCGCATGCCGCGGATAGCGCGAGCTGATCCGCGTCATTCGCCGTGGTGTCGGCGCTTCGGAACTATCAATACGTCCGAACTTGATACGCAGCGTGTCCAGTACTCCCGGGACCCCCTGTTACTCAGCGCTACATTGCCCCGTATGACGGCGACCCGAGCGGGGAGCCGTACAGGCTGGCGGCATTGCTCGGCCGCATCTGGCGTACGCGACCCTCCGTCCGCCAGGCCGACGCCGCCCGCGCCGACATCCTGGTGCGAGCTCTGCTGCAGAGCCTGCCGGCCTACCCCGCCGACGGCGTCTTCGAGCCCGGCGACGAGTTCATCGTCGACGTCACCGATGAGCATCGTCGCTACGTCTTCCCCCTCGGGCCCGGCCGCACCACGTGGCTGCACCGGCTGATCGCCACGGAGCTGGCCACCCACCGTAACGCCCGGCCCGGCGGTAACGACCGGTGCGAGCACTGCCACGGCACCGGCATGGCTGCGCCCTTCTGACCTCCTGCTGGCCCCGCCCTCTTTCCTCGCGGCGGGGTCGGCCGCCCACCCGGCCCATCCCTTCCCTTCACAGCTGTTCGGAGAGCGCATGCCCGCCAATCCTGCCCGTGGTATCCCGGCTCCCACCGCGGAGTACGGCTACTACGCCACCATCAGAGCCGCCCTGATCATCCCCGCAGCCGACGACCGGTCGCCAGGAAGCGCTTGCCGCAGCCGGCGCATAACCGCTGGCCATCGTGCAGCACCACCAGGTGACCGGCGTCTACAACTTCGCCGACGTTCGTTCCGTCCTGCCCTGCCAGAAGGGCCACGCCCCGCCCGGCGAGGAATACCAGCCGGACTGCCCCGGCCTCGTCTTCCTCGACGAGCGGCGCGCCGAAGTGACCACCAGCGAAGCCGCCGCGCTGGTGGCCGCCATCCGGCGCGGCCACCAGCCCGGCTGACCCGGGCTGCGTGGCCACACCCTGTGGGATCAGAGCCCAGCGGGCAACGTGATTTCATCCAGTCGCCGCTCCACGACAGCCCCGTCTGGGCCAGGCAGCGCGAAGCGGTACTCGTCGATGGCCTCGTCGATGATTTCCGGCGCGTGCGTCACCGCCGTCCGCCTGCACGTCGAGCTGGTCCTGGTCGATGAAATCCACAACATCTCCTTGGCCACCCGGGCCGGCGCCGAAGTCTCCGACCAGCTGAAGTACTTCGCCGAGCGCCTGCCCGCCACGTTCGTCTACGCCGGCGTCGACGTCGAACGCGCAGGCCTGTTCTCCGGTCCCCGGGGCCGGCAGATCGCCAGCCGGTTCACCACCATCCCCACCACCGCGTTCGCCTATGGCACCGCGGAACAGCGCGCCGAGTGGCGCGCGCTGATCGCCAGCCTGGAGTCCACGCTGCCCCTTGCGCAGCATGCGACCGGCACGCTGACCGCGCTGCCCGACTACCTGCACCAGCGCACCAACGGCATGATCGGCAGCCTGTCCCACCTCATCCGCGGCGCGGCGATCGACGCCATCCTCGACGGCAGCGAGAAGATCACCAAAGCCCACCTGGACGCCATCCGCCTCGATCACGCCGCCGAAACGCGCCCCACCGGCACGGGCAACCCGAAGCAAGCACGCGCGAGAGGAGCCAGCGCATGAGGCCGCTCTTGCGACGACTGCCCATCGCGTTCCGCCCCGCTCACCAGGAGACGCTCACCTCCTACGTCGCGCGCCTGGCCGACGTCCACGGCATGCCCTACAAAGAGCTGTGGCGCTGCCTGAGCAAACGCATCCGGCCCACCTTGCCCCGCCGCCTGCTCGTGGCCGAGCAGCTCGCGGCCCTCACCGGCCATTCGCTCCCGGCTCTCCAGCGGGCCCTGCCCGAACTGCGCTACCCGCCGCCGGACTGGGCGCAACTGCGTCACCTGGCCCAATGGGCATGTCCACTCTGCACCGCCCGACACCCAGGAGGCCGCGTCCAACGCCTGCTCGCCCACCACGAGTTCCTCTGCACCGACCACGGCTACTGGTTCGGGCCGGCTGAGAAGGTCGGCAAGGGCACCGTCGAACCCCTCGGCGCCGTGCCTCACCCGCGACGGCTGACCAACCACATCCCGGAACTACCTGACGCCCAACGTCGTCACCGGCGGCTGGTGCACCGTCACGGCTGGCTCCGCTGCTTCAACGGCTTCGAAGCCTCGCTCAACCTCTGCGCCCACATACGGCCCCATGGGCCGCCAGACCCAGAAAATCCCTGGTCAGCGCGCCTCGAACGGCTCGTCCGCGTCTAACGGCTCGGCATTCGCTTCAAGGCCTTCGACGGCTGGCTGTCCGTCGCGGCAATCTATCCCGAGGCTGTCCGCCTGACTGAGCTGTTCTTCTCTCCCGCTGGGCGCCAGCTCGCAGAGAAGACACTCAGTTCAGGCGATGGCCACACCATGGCACTCGCCCCTCTCAGCCACGCACTCGGACGCGCCGGCCGGGGCAGTTTCGATTCCATCAGCATCGAGGCATGGCTCCAAGGAGCACTCGGCACCGAACGTCTCAGGCCCCGCCTCACCTTCCCCGAAAACCGAGACCGCACGGTCGACGGCACACCCACCGAGCGCCTGGACAGCCATCAACTCGACCGTCAACGCGAAGCGCGCCGCGACTTCAGGAAGCACCAGCACCCCGGATCCTGGCGCCTCCCGAACAACGTCACCTACGTCTCCGAAAGACAAACCGCGGAATCCCAAGAGAAGGGAAGTGATGCGAACAGCGACTTCAATGTCCACGGGATGCTCTCTTCTCGGGAACCGCGCCTCTCTCATGAACATCAAATGGACCATGACCAAGCTTCCATTCCTTGTCATGCTGGTGTCCATCGTGTCGATCACCCTCGCAGCCTGCTCCTCGGCGGCAGAGCCGCCCCTGATCTCGCCCTCGGACCCCGAGGTGGGGAAGCTGGGGTTCACGGCCAGGCAGGCGCTGAACAGCCGTCTCAATCAGATGGCCAAAGCCGCGGGCCTGGCCAAGAAGATCAGCCACAGCGGGCTCGATCGGTGCAGGAAGGGCAATGACGATGCCAAGAACATGGAGGACTTCTCATCCAAGTGCACGCTCAGCCTCTACCGCGCCTACGCCTGGAACGGAGACATCGAGGGCCTCCTGGGCCGGTTACCCGACTGCTCGGCAGCCGAGCTCAGGGGCTACTGGCGTGAGTTCGGAGGCAAACCAGATCCGCAGGACAGCCTGCGCATCTACGATGTTGGCGACCTGCCCAACCTCGACTGCGCCGGCTTGACGATGACCTTCACCACGCCGGCTCACAGCAAGGACCCGGGGTTCAACGACGTCATGCCGGGTGCCACGGTATGGGATCCGGACGGCGGCATGTATGACCCCTACTACTGGGCGCCGGAAGGGAAACCGTGGCTCGACACCTGGCTGCGGAACCAGAAGAGATACCGGTTCCTGGTCGCCATGGAGGCGTCCAAAGACTACGCACTGATCAAATCGTAATCATCACGAAAGGCGGCCTGCTCCGTGAAAACCCAAAGGAGAAGCGCCGAGTACCGAAAATGCAGAGTTATTCCGGACAGAGGTGGCATCCATCGTTCGGAACAACCTGACTTCTTGCACGTCAGACGCTAGCCAGTACGACGATTTCGCCCGAACGAGACAGTGCATGTCCTGTATCGCCGAAGGTTGCGAGTGGCAGAGTTAGGTTGCGAGTGGCAGAGTTAGGTTGCGAGCGATCTTGCGAGTCGCAATTACTCTGCGAGTGTTTTTGGTACGCACACCCACGTCGACGCCCGAACGGATGGCACGGACATGAGTCACGAGGTGATCGCCACGGACGTCAGGCCCCGTCCGACGGCGGTGGTCGCTGTGACGACCACGTGGCAGGAGTTCCCAACGCTGTGGAGGGACCTGCTCGACGAGGTGTGGGCGTGCCTACGCGCGGGCGGAATCGACCGCGGCCGTCGCAACGTCATGCTGTATCGCGACGACGTGCCGCACGTCGAAGTCGGTGTCGAGCTGAGCGGACCATGCCCGCTCACCGGACGGGTGGTGGCCTCGAACCTGCCCGCAGGGCCGGTGGCGATGACCGTCCACCGCGGAGCGTATGCCGGCCTGGCGTCGGCACATCAGACCGTGGTCGACTGGTGCGCCGCACACAGGCGGCGGCTAGCCGGTCCACGATGGGAGGTCTACGGGCCCCACCACGACGATCCTGCCGAGGTTTGGACCGAGGTCTACTACCTGCTGACATGACAGATTCTCGCCGCTTGGTCAAGGCGTACCATCGCTGCCCACGCCCATGATCAGCCGAATTCGCAGAGTAAGTCTGACCAGAAACACCCAGGCATCGGTCAGAACCAGTTTGCGAGTCGCTGGTAGACGGATCGGACGTCCGCAAGGTGTGGCTGGGACGGACACCGTTCGACGGGTCCGAAAAAGGGGGTGGATCACGTGGCGTGGGTGAGCGTGATCGGCCCCTTGATGGAGCAGGTCGACTACCGGCTGCAGGAGGGCGCCGGCTGCGGCATCCACCGCGCCGGCGAGCACGAGCACGAGGGAGCGCACCCCGAGGCCGACGGCCAGATCGCCTACCGGCTGGCTGACGAGCGCGGGCTGATGTGGGTGGGCCAAGGTCTGCGCGAGCTCGGGCTGGCCAGCGAGACGTCGCTCGCCGCCACCCAGCACGACATCGCCCGCGCCATCATGAGCGGGCTGGACCCGTTCACCGGCGAGGTCCTGGTGCCGGCCAAGCACGTGACCGACCCGCGCGCCAAGCTGCCGGCCGCGCCGCTCGGCGAGGCCCTGGAGAGCGCGGCCGTCGAGCGCGGCACCACCGTCGAGCAGCTGCTCGACGAGCGTCCGGCGATGGCCAAGCGCGCCGCGCGGATGGCTCGCGGTATCGCTCGCCAGGGCGAGGCGCATCTGATGCCCATCAAGGACATCGAGCAGCTCGCGAGCGCGGCCGGCATCGACCTGGCTCAGCTGTGCAGCGCGCGGTCGCTCGCGTATGCCCGCAAGTGGCGCGATGCCCGGGTGCGCATCGGTAACCGCGGCTACGACCTCACCCTGGACATCGTCAAGAGCGTGTCGGTGCTGTACGGGCTCGCCGACCGCGAGTTCGCCGCCGAGCTCGAGGACGTCTTCGCCGCCGCCGTCACCGAGACGGTCGCCGCCGTCGAGACCTGGGCCGCCTACGGCCAGCGAGGCCACCAGGGCGATGGACAGCTCGCCGAGCGAGCCGACTCGACGGGGTTACTCGGGTGGGTGATGTGGCACCGCACCGCCCGGCCGGTCGGCAGCTCGGCCCCGGACCCGCACCTGCACGCGCACGTGACGATCGCCAACATGGTGCGCGGCCGCGACGACCGTCGGTGGTCGGCGATCGCTGCCGGGGGGCGCGACATCCACCGGCACGCCCACGCGGCCGACGCGCTGCTCAAGGCGCGCATCCGCCGCACGCTGACGCAGCGGTACGGCATCGCCTGGACCCGTGACCCGCACACCGGCGCCTGGGAGATCGCCGCGATCCCCGAGCATGTCCGTTCCTTATTCTCCAAGCGGGACGGCCAGGTCAAGGCGCTGCTGGCCAAGCTCGGCACCAGCTACAGTCAGGCCTCGCGCGAGGCCAGGAAGGTGGCCTCCGCCGAGTCCCGCCAGTCCCGGCCGGCCGACCAGCAGGAGGTGGACCTGCGCGCGGACTGGCACCGCCAATGCCGGGCCGCCGACGTCGACGCCGCTGCGCTCGTGCACGAGTGCCGGCACGGCCGCGCAGTGCTGCCCGAGCGGCCCAGCCCGCAGGAGATCGCCGCGTGGATCTGGCGACCCGACCACGGCCTGACCGCCCACCGCAAAGTTGTCACCCGCGCCGACTGCGCGCGCTGCCCAACGAAGCCTTCACCCGCCTGCAGTACCTGGCCCCGGCGGTGGGCTGCTTCAACCGGTGCGCGTTCTGCTCCCAGTCCGCCGGCCGCGACGTCTGGCAGCTGACCACGCACGGCCTGCACGGCGTGCTCACCTCCGTCGCCCAGGTCGCGGCCGAGCGCGGCCTGGCCGTGGCCGGCGCCCGCATCCACCGCCCCGGGGTGATCTTCCCCTACCTGGACAACGACATCGGCTCCTACCCTCACCTGGACGCCTACGCCGCCCTGGCACGGCAGGAACTGGGCGTCAAACTGCGTATCTCCACCGTCGGCTACTCCCGCCACGCCACCCACCTGGCCGTGATGCACCAGCGGCTGGTCACCGAGTACGCCGATGTCTTCGAGGGGGTACGCCTGTCCATCACCCCCTACACGGCCGGCTACCTCGGCACCGGCGAGCTGTCGCGCCACGAATACGTCCAGGACCTGGCCGCCGCCCTGGCCACCTACCGGCCGCTGCTGGAGCATCTCGGCCACGGCGCCGCCACCGCCGCCTGCGAACTGCGCTTCGCCCCGCTCGTCGGCATCCACGACCTGCTCGACACCCACATCAACGGCCGGCACGTCCTGGCCTGCGGCCCGCACCTGCTCATCGCCCGCCAGCCCGGCGAGCAGCCGTTGCCCGAAACCGTCATCGACCACCTGGACGAGCGCACCCAGCCCGTCTACTCCCGGCCCGGAGCCCCCTACCTGCACCTCACCTGCCACGACCACGAACGGGCCGAGCTCGCCGAGCTCGTCACCGCCGCCTTGGCCGGGACCCTGAACCGACCACACCAGGCCCGGCTGGTGCGGCTGCACCACTTCAGCAACGGCGACGGCCCGTACTATGCCGCCGACCCCGACTTCCACCCCGACGGACGCTTCACCGCCCCGCACCAGTACCCGCGCACCGACCAGCGCAAGGCCAGCGGCTACACCGACGCCACCCGCTGGTACCTCAACACCCTGCTCGCCTACAAAAGCGCCCGCGGCCTACAGCGCCGCGACGAGTTCCCCGACGCCACCCAAGGCGACGTCCAGGCCGTGCTGGCCGCGCTGTCCGCCCAGGCCGACACGCTGGCCGACTACGACAGCGCCGCCGCCGAGCACCTGCGCGAGCAGATCTACCCGCAGGTGGCCGCCTACGCCCACGCCCTCGAACTCGCCGGCCTGCCCCCGGCAGCGTTCTTCTCACCCCGCTTCAGCATCGACACCGGCCAGATCGTCAACCAAGGCCGCGCCCAGGGCCTGTTCCGCGGCCTGGCAGCCACCAACGGCGAACCGATGACCCCCCGCGAGGAACGCGGCTTCGGCTACGCCAGCCTGTCCTCGGCCCGCGGCCCCATCTGGCGCATCACCCCGCTGCCCCTGACCGGCACCCGCACCCTGCAGATCGCCGTCACCGGCAAAAAGAACCCGGCCACCACCACGCCGAGCCTGCTGGTCCAGGAACTCGACCCCTGCCACCTATCCCCCACCATGCGCGCCACCGGCTGCCGGCTGCGCAGCCACACCCTCACGCTGCCCGACGGCGCGCTTGAACACCTCACCCTCCAACAAGGCCGCGCCGGCTACGCGTTGCCGGGACTGGCCGCGACGACCTAGCCCCGGAAACGATCTAACCCAGAAGGGTGCCGGAACGCGCCGTGTGGGGATACTGGCCAGCATGTCCACCATCGCCAATCCGGCACCCTTCTCCCGCCTCAAAATCCGCACCGGCGCCCTGGTGTTCTGCGACAACGACGTCGCCTTGATCCGCCGCGACCGGGCCACCTCCACCCACTACACGCCGCCCGGCGGGAACGTCGAACCCGGCGAGCCGTTGCCTGCCGCGCTGCGCCGGGAACTAGCCGAGGAACTCCACCTCGACCTCCGCCAGGCCAGCGCACCACAACTGCTGTGGACGGTCGACCAGCGCATCTCACGCCCTGGCCCGACCCCGCCGCCGCGCAAGCTCCACATGATCTACCGGCTGCACATCACCGCGCAGGTGCGCGCCACGCTCGCCGACCGCGAATACGACGAACTCCCCAACGGCAGCCACGAGCTCGGCATCATCGAGTGGATCGACTACCGCAAGACCGAGCACCTGCCGATCTTCCCTCCAATCGGGCCCGCGCTGGCCGCCCTTCCCGATCCTCGCGCACCAATCATCGATGCCGCCCTGCCAGCAGTCACCGACGACAACTACACCTGGCTCTAGATCACCCATCCGCCCATGCTGGTGCCCACTGGCAACATGTGTGGCGGATCCACTTCGGGTTCGCGCCTCAATCGTCAGTGCGTGGAGTCATTGTCACGTACATCATGACCTGGCCATCTGTGCTGAATGCCACGGCAGCCACGCCTCCGCTGCTCACGTCCTGGGACCGAATCATCGAGCCGTGCTCGATATTCCAGAGCCGGATCAGGCCGTCGGCGCCGCCGGTTGCCAGAGTGCGCCCGTCTGGGCTGATGGCCACCGCGGTGATCCCCTTGTTGTGTTCGGGCAGAGTACGCACGCGTTCGCCAGCCAGAGTAAGTACGGTCTTGCCGTGCGGATGTCCCATAGCCGGGCGACCCCGTCGGCGCCGCCGGTCGCCAGGGTGCGCCCGTCTCGGCTGAAGGCCACCGCGAGGGAGCCGTCGGGGGTCACGGTCGGGGATGCCGAGGGGCTGGCGGGCGGCCGGTGATCGAGGGGGGACGTCGACGTATCACGCCAGGCTGTGACTGCGGGCAGGGCGCGTGGAGCGCCTGGCGGCCGGTCAAGACCCAGGAAGTTGGCGAGGGTGTGAGCATCAGCCTCGACCACGCTCACGCAGATGGCGGCATGGGCAGTCATACCGTGGTTTCGCCCCGGCGGCGGCTCAGCACCGCGGCGATGGGCAGGGCTGCGGCCAGGCCGCTCACCAGGACGGCCGCGAGCGCTCCCAGGATGGCCGGCTCGTTGCCGAAGGCGATACCGACGGCGGCGAGTGCCGGTCCCGCGTTGCGAACCGCCGCGACTGCGCCCATGGTGGTGCGGCGTGTCCGTGGTCCTGTGGCCAGGGCTGTGCCGAGAGCGAAGGCGACGGCGGAGAACACGAAGCCCGCCAACAGGCTGAGTGAGCCGATCAGCGCGACGACGTCACGCCAGTTACCCACGAGCATGCCCGCCAGTACGGCGAGGAACGTCACGTTCGACACCGTGGCGGCCACGGGGTGCCACGATCGCGCTGTGGGCTGCGCGTAGTGGCGAACGATCAATCCGACGGCAAACGGCACGAGCTGGAGGACCGCGACGGTCAGCATAAGTGTCGCGACATTGAGTGAAACCCCGCCACCCACGTTGGCCGCGTTGAGCATGACGTTCGCCGTGGGACCGAAGGTGATGCTGCCGATGGCAGCCAGCAGTACCTGCATCGCCGCACCTGCGGCCACGTCGCCCTTTTGCACCATGCCGAGTTTCGCTCCAAACGGCCCGCCGGGTGAGGACGCGATCAGGAGCAGCGCGATGAACGCCGCCGTGGGCAAGCCGAACAGCGCGGCGAGGCCCCAGCCGAGGAGCGGGATGGCGACCAGGTTGGCCACAAGCACCAGCATGAGCAGCGAGACGTTCGCGAAGACGACGCGCAAGGCCGACAGCGTCGCTCCGAGGCCGGCGGCGAACATGGTGGCCGCGATGAAGATGACGGTGACAGCGTTGAACAGCAGCTGCAGCGTGTCCATGTGGATCCCCGGTCTCTGGGCAAGAGCGGCGTTGTCATGCTCAGTCTGTGAGGTCGCCGAGCCAGCGCAGTGCGCTCAGTCCGGGCATGAAGCAGTATTCGCCGCCGCGCGTAACCACGAATCTCGGCAAGGAGAGCAGGCGCCGCCGTACGGGGCGCCGGGGAATGGTGAAGTCGCCGGAGCCGTCGGTGGAGCCGACGACAGGGTCCTTCGAGTCGCCGGAGCCGAAGAAGACGCCGTCGTTCATCCATTCCGACTGGACGAACTCGAACTGCCGCCCCAGATGCGCGCCGATGAAGGCGAACATCAGCCCCCGATCAACCCCATCGTCCTCCAGGACGCCTTCGGGCAGCGGCGGGCCATAGACGGTGCCGCGTCTGATCATCCGGTGCAGCCTCACCACGCCCGCCACCGCCGCGTCGCGGGGGTTGCCCCGGCGGATGTGACAGCCGCCGGGGGTGATGAACCCCGCCGGGTCATCTTTGTGGTAGAGGAAGCTGTTGCGGTGCGGGTCGGCGTCGAGGGTGGGATCGTCGCGGTCCGGGCTGAGCGCCAGCGGCGCGCCGCTGCGCCAACGTCCCATGAGCTTCGCAGCGAGCAGTTCCTCGTCTTCGGGGCTGGTGGAGTTGTCCTTCAGGTAGCGCCGGAACAGGGCGACGCGCTGGTGGAGTTTGCGGAAGACCACGTAGGTGCCGTTGCGTCCGAGGACATCGGGTTGCGGGGTCTGGATGCCGCCGAGTTCGTCGCGGTAGCCGAGCACGAACTCGCCGGCCTTGAGCGGTTCCTCCAGCGTGTTGGATCCGGGGATGCCGCTGCCCTCGACGGCCGGGTGGCTGATGCCGTCGCGGTAGCCGAAGGGTTCGGTCTCGGTGGGCAGCGCGTGGCAGTTCTGTCGCCAGATCGCCGTTACGCCGGTCAGGGCGTCATAGGCGGGGCGGGCACGATCGATGGCGGCCTCCAGTTGCGCGCTGTCAGGCGCGAGCGCCACCAGCACCACGTGGACGTCGGACGTGCCAAGCGGGGGCTCCCAGTTCTCGGGACTGCTCTCGCCGATGTCGCCCAGCGCCTTCGCCCGTGCGGCCATCCCCTGCCGGAACTCCCAGGCGAACGTGTCCAGCGATTCCTGAGCAACACCGAGCGCCTTGAGACCGTGGTAGGTGAGGGCGATGCTGATCCACGTCTCACCCAGCGGGCCCACCGTGTCGGCGGCCGAGGTCGCCACGGCGCTCACGCGCCGCATCAGCTCCCGCCCGTGCTCGCGGTCATCGATGCGGAACACGATGTAGGTCGCCGCGTACGGCGTCAGCCGGGGGCTGAGCACCCCACGCTGGATGTCGTCGAGTTCGAGCTTGACGTGGGTTTGCTCGCTCACCGGAACCCGCCTCCCTGTAGTGCTACTTCGCCGAGACGATGTTGTGCCAGAAGGTGCGCAGGCTCTCGTCGACGCCGAACAGCGAGCTGAAGATCGTGGTGTCGGCGAAGATCACGTCACCGGCCCGGTCCCCACTCGGCGGCATCCACAGGAACATGTTGAACTCAGTGTTCCCGGCCTCGGTGAACGGGTGCGGCGGCCTGGACATGTCGATCGGCTGCCTGCCCAGCACGTGGATGACGTTCGGATCGTCGGTGGTGACGGCGTAGTGCGGCAGGTGCATGTGGAAGTTGAAGCTGGACACACCTTCCAGCCACCCCTTGGTGTCCAGGTCCCTGGCGATGGACAGAGGAGCGCTCCTGTTCCCCTCCGCCACCGCGGGACGCAGCCCATAGCGGTTCTCGACGGGCACCCCCAGACCGGCCATCAGCGATCGGGTGTACCTTCCGAAGCGTTGCTGGCGTGGCACCAACGCGTCGCCGTGATGGTGATACTCCATGTCGCGCACCGCCATGTCGTCCGATGCGCCGACGTCGTGATGCGGCCCCAGAGCAAGGCAGGTTCCTTCGCGAGTGAGCCAATCACGCACCGCCTCGATCTCCGCAGGTGTGGCGTCCTGCCCGGTGATCATGTGATCCAGCCCCCACACGAACAGGGTGTCGGTGTCCGCCAGCACCCGCTCGTCCAGCGGCGTGTGGAAACCCGCCTGATCGACGCGTTGGTACACGGGCACGGGGTAACCGGTGGCCTCCTCGACGAACTGCTGGAAGGGCAGCCAGCCCCAGAAGAACAGCTCCAGCCCGCCCGCGATGCCCTGCTGGAACCGCAGCGGATCCGACCATTTCGGGTCCTCGTAAGCCGGCCACGTCACGCGGCGCACCTCGGTCATCGTGGAGAACCGGTTGTCCAGCTCGGCCACATTCCTGCCCGCCTCGGCGGGATAGCTCCACGCGACGTAGATGCTCAACCGGCGCCGACCCGGGTTGTAGGGGCGCGGCACATGGTTCTGGTTGTAGGTACGCGCGGTTCCGGACTCGCTCATCTCGCCTCCAGGCAGCGCCGGCGGATGTCACTGCAGCTGATCGAGCATCTCCGACAGAGCGCTCTTGATCCGCAGAGCTTGCTTGATCTCATCGGCGGTGAAGTACGGGTACTCGCCGTACTCGATGAAGCTCGGGCAATGATGCTCACGAACGAATCTGATGAACGCCTCCGGGTTGGTCTTCCAGTCCTCGGGGAAGCCCTCAAGGTTTTCGAAGGTCGTGTTGAGCCCCGCCTTGCCGAACAGCGCGACGGCGTCTTCGGTGTACTTGTCGAAGTCGGTGTCGAAGATTCCCTGATACAGGAATCGTGTGTCGTCGTCGAAGAGCACCCAGCGCAGGTAGTGCAGCTTGAGCGGAGCGAGGAACTGCGGATCGGCTTCCACCGCCTTGGCGAGCGCGTTCCCATGGTTGCGGATGGCGTCGGCCCGGCCGGGCTTGACCTTCGCGATGATGGTGAACCCGTAGCAGGCCGGCGTCTTCGGAAAGATGGGGCCGTATTTCCCCTGCTCCAGATGGTCGGTCTCCTTCGGGATGGCGACCGCCTGCGGTCTGATCTCCATGCCGATCCCCCTCCTGGCATAGGGGGAGACTGAAGTGACCTGACTACGGCAATTGTCTCATGATGCGGTGCGATGTGGCCACCAATGCTGGGCCTACATGGGCCGCCGGTAAGAATCGCGCCATACGGCCCAAACGAGCGGCATCGCCCCAGGTCACGGTGTGCGACTGTGCCACCCACCAAAGGGCCGGTTTCGGTCCGGGCGTTCGGGGATGAGTCAGGCGCGATGCCGCTCAATAACACTGGACCGGGCGTTTCCGCAGGTCGCATTGCTCGCTAACTACTTTTATGTCAAGCCGTCCGGGCAGCTCCTGGTTACGCAGCGTCGCTTTGGGGCGTGCGGCACGATTCTTACCAGCACGTCGCCCGAGTCCGGGGCCCGGTTGGAGGGTCAACCCGCTCGCAACTCTGCGGTGACCGCCCGTTCCCGCAGCTGAGCCGCCTCGGCTCGGGCCGCCTCCAGGTCGGCCCGCAGGTCCTCGAGCCGTACCCGCTCCAGCCGCAGCTCCGCCCGCGCCTGATCAAGCTCCTTGACCGCGGCATCGGCGCGGGTCCTCTCCCGTGTCATGAGCTTTCGTTCCCGGCTCAGCGCGGTCGCGGCCTCCTCCTCGACCTCAGCGGCCCGTCTCGTCAACCGCGTGGCCTCGGCCGCGGCCCTCTCGGCCTCCTGCAGTGCCACCGCCCGATCGCGGCCGGCCTCCGCCGCGGCCCGCTCGGCCGCGACCGCCCGTTCCACGGCGCGTTCCCGCTCCTGCCCCGCCGCCTCCTCCCGGGCTCGGGCCGCGATCACGTCCCGTTCGGCCTGCTCACGGGCCCGCACGGCCGTCGCCGTGTCTGCCCGGGCGCGATCCGTCTCCGCCCGTGCCCGGTCAGCCTCCTCTTGCGCCTGCATGACCTGCGCCCGCGCCTCCGCAGCCTCCCGGTCCGCCAGCTCTACCCGTTCGGCCAGCTCCTGCACGGCCTGATCCCTGGCCCGTTCGGTCAGCTCAACCTGGTGTGCGGCCTCCTTGGCGCGCTGCTCGGCCGCATCCGCGCGCCGCTGCGCCTCCTCGGCCGTCTGCAGAGCTTGCCGTTCGGTGCTGGCGGCCTCCCGCAATGCCGCCAGCGCCTGCTCGCGCGCCCGCTCGGCGTCGTGGAGCGCCGTCTCCCGCTCGGTTTCCGCCTCCTCGAGCTTGGCCCGCATCTCGGTCGTCTGCCTGCGGGCGTGCTCGGCGGCCTCGCGCGCCAGCCGTACCTGCTCGAACGCCTGCTCCCGCTCGGTACGCGCGATCGCCACCCGTGTGTGCGCTTCAGCCTGCACGGCGCTGAGCTTGGCCTCCACTCCCGCGGGGCTCAGCTCGTCGGCCAGGGCGCGCGCCAGAGGTTCGATGGCCGACGCCAGCCCGCTCTCCATGCGGTCATACAGCTGCTCGGCCCTGGCCAGCGCGCCCTCCAGACCTGGCGTGGCCCGCCGGAGCTCCCGCTCTCGCTTGGCGGCCGCCTGACAGTCCTTTTCGGGACAGTACGCCTTGGGCCTCCCCCGGCCCCGTCGTTGCTCGATCGGCGCCCCGCAATGCTTGCACGGCGTCACCACACTGGTCTCCGCAGTCACAGCAGGAGCCTACCATTTTCGATTTTCTAGAAAATACAAATCGAAAATTGTGGCTTGTTGCGTCCCTCCTGACGCGAGACAACTTGCGAGAAGGCAAGATTCCCGCAAGTTAGTTCGGGCAGCCTTCGCCTGTGGTCATCGCGACTGTGTCCTTGCTCAGTGAAGGTGATGCGGCTCAGTCAAGCTGACGTCGTGACTCAGTAGGTCTGATGTCGGCTCAGTGAAACTGATGCGGGCGCGCCTATAACCGGGCCTGCCAGTAGGAGCGGAACGGAGAACCGGGCTTGGTGTCACATCCGTTGACACTGTAGGTCTGACCAGGCCAGTCTTGCCCGATGGCGGATTCTGAGGGTGTGGCGTTCCTGCGTGCTGATGTTGATCCTTTTTGCCGGGAGATCGCCGACCTGGCGCCTGCGGTACGGCTGCGCCGGTTGGCGGAGGTGACCGGTGCGGCGTTGATGGTGGCGATGGCGGACGCGCGGGGTGAGGGGTGGGGCCTGCGCAAGATCGGTACGAGCGCTGGGATCTCCATGAGCAGGTACGCCGGATGCTCGCGCAGGGCGTTGCGGCCCGGGAGCATCCGGCGCGCTGAACGTCAGGGGGGTTACTCGGCGGGCGGGGGTGTGCGCAACGGCCTCAGTTGCCCGTCGCGGACCAGGTCGGGCAGGGAGAAACTGTAGCGGCCGAGCATGTTGAAATGCTCAAAGCCCAGGGGTGAAAGCCGGGCGATGTCAGTGGCGGAGATCTTCTTACCCTCGGCCCGCATTTCTTCCAGGGCGCGGGCCGTATAGACCGTGTTCCACAGGATGCAGATGTTGGTCATAAAGCCCAGCGCACCGAGTTGATCTTCCTGGCCTTCTTTGTATTTCTGCCGGAGTTCGCCTTTTTGGCCGTGGAAGATTTTGCGGGCCAGGGTGTGGCGGGATTCTTGCCGGTTGAGCTGGGTGTTGACCCGGCGGCGTAGCAGTTCGTCGTCGTAGTAGCTGGCCAGGTAGGTGGAGCGGTCGAGTTTGCCCAGTTCCATCAGGGCGCGGCCGATGGGGGTAGGGGTGCCGCCGCCGGCGAAGTAGCGAAACAGCTCGCTGGTCTTGACCGCGCCGGTGAGCAGCGATCCGGCCACCCGTAGCAGATCATCCCAGGAGTCGTTGATCAGCTTGATGTTGACCCGGCTGCGGATCAGGGCGTCGATGGTGCCGTAGTGGGCGGCCGGGTCGGCGCGGAACAGGGTGGCGCTGCCAACGTCGGCCAGGCGTGGGGAGAATTGCCAGCCCATCAGCCGGAAGATGGCGAACGCGATTTCGGAGGCGCCTGCGGTGTCGGAGGTGATCTCGGTGGGCTTCAGTGACGTTTCCTGGTCCAGGAGCCCTTCCAGGATGTAGTACCAGTCTTTGGGGGTGCCGGGGATGACGATGCCGTGAAAGCCGGTGAATTGGTCGGAGGTGAAATTGTAGTAGGTGACGCCCTTGGCGCCTTTTCCTTTTCCGAAGTATTTGGTGTTGGGTCCGGCGTTGATGGTTTTGACCGGGACGACGAACCGCAGTCCGTCGGGCGGAGGCGAGTTCGCCGCCGCCCCAGGCTTGGGCCAATTCCAGGCCGGTGTGGTGGTCGACGAGGGCGGCGTTGGCGGCGGTGAGGGTGGCGGCGCGCAGGTAGTTCTGCTCTACCCAGTACAGCCGGTCCAGGGCGAGGGCGGGTTCGCCTTCGGCGGCCATCGGCCGCATGCCGACGTTCATGGCTTGGCTGACCAGGACGGCGGCGATCGAGGTGGTCATGTCCTGTTTGCGGGAGGGCGCCTCTTCGGAGATGTGGGTGAAGTGGTCGAGGCAGCCGGTCCAGGAGTGCACCTCCAGCAGGGCTTCGGGCAGGTCCACGATGGGCATGCGGGCGTCGATGTCGGCGCGCAGTGCGGTGAGGGAGGCGGGCTCGTCCAGGCGGTCCAGGCCGGTGAGCACCAGGTGGTCCTTGCCATCTTCGTTCTTGGCCAGGCGTACCCAGTCGTTGCGGCCGTCGTCTTCGCCGGATAGGCCGGCGGCGAGCTGGCGGTAGGCGAAGTCGAGGGTGGCGGCCCACCGCTCCACGTCGGTGCCGGGCTGTGGGGACAGGTTCAGCTCATCGCAGATGCGGGGGCGGGCCCGTTCCCACTCGGCGCCCTTGAGCAGCCCGGCGGTGGGGTCGCCCCATTTGCGCAGGCCCGGCACGAACACCTCGTGGCGGCGCAGTGACTCGCGTAGCCGCTCGACGGTCGCCACGGTGTAGGCGTGTTTGTTGAAGGTGCCGGCCAGCTCGCCGCGTTTGGGGAAAACGCGCCGGTGCCAGGCCGAGGTCAGCACGCCCGCGGGAACCTCGCTGGGGTCGATGTCGGTGCGGCGGCGCTCGATCGCCTTGAGGAAGTCCAGCGCAGCCAGCACCTCATGGCCGCGCCGCACCCCGTGCCCGGGCGTCTGATCGGCGCCGGCGTCGAAGTCGAGGTGCTTGAGCAGCTTGGGCAGGAAGCGTCGGACGGTGGCGTAGCGATCCAGCAACTCTTCTTGGAAATCCTCATCCGGTTCGCGGGCGATGTCGCCGATGACGTCAGCCGCGGCGTGAATGGCGGCCAGATCCATCTCATCGAGGGCGGCGCGGATGTCGCCGTCGGGGATTTCGGCGACGGAGCGGATCTTCAGCCACACCTCGCGCAGCACGATCGCCGCGGTGTCGAGGTCCTTGAGAGTGCGCATCCGCTCTTTGGCCGCTTTGAACGCTGAGGTGCGCAGCAGGTCGCCGACCGCCAGGTCGAACACCTCGACCGCGTCGTCGGCCGATTGGGGGGTCATGGTCGCGGCGAAGGCGACCAGGGTGGCGAGTTTGCGGCTCCCGGCCAGGTCGGCGACGGCCTGGGCGCGGGCGGCGTGGGCGAAGCGGGCCAGTGCGGCGATCTTGCCGGGTGGCACCGCGCCCAGGTTCCAGCCGGCCGCGCCCAGGGCGCGTAGTTCCACATGCCAGTCCAGGGCTTTGACCAGGCCGGTGCTGCTGACGTCGGTGGGGCTTTTGCGTAATCGGTCCAGCCGGGAGACGCGCCGGCCCACCTCGACTTTGACCAGGTTCTCCAGCACGGCGGTCTGGTTGGGGCTGGGGGCGGCGGCCAGCAGCGCGTGCTGGCGGGCGGCGACGCGCTCGCGCAGCGCGGCGATCAGCCGTTCCAGGGTGGTGACGCCGGGCAGCAGGATCTTGGCCTCCACCAGGCGGTGGGTGGCCAGGTCGAACAGCACGATCGGGCGCTCGCCTGTGGTCCAGGCCCGTTTGTAGAGCCAGCAGGCCAGCGCGAACCACTGCTCGCCGGCGAAGGCGGTGTAGCCGTAGCCGGTGCGGATCTGCTTCTGATGATCCCAGCGGGCTTCCTTCTCGCCGTACCCCTTCAGGTCGGCTGCCTGCAGGCCGAGCTGCTCGGCGACGTAGTCGACCACCGCGGCGGGAACGTCCTCGGGATCGTCCAGGAAGCAGTTCAAGAACCGTGCGGTGCCCAGTTGCACGGCCCAGCCGAGCTGGTTGCGCGCGCCGTTGGCGGCCATCGCCCGGCGCCGGTCGTCGGCGTTCAGGTGGAAGAAGGCGCCCAGCTGGGCGATGTCGGGGACGGCGGTGAAGACGCCGTATCGGCTGCGTTGCTCGGGGGTGAGGAAACTGACCGGCATGGGGGCCTCCAGGCATGCCAGGGCGCCCCCATCGCGCACGGCCCTGTCCGGGCGGGTGCTGGTGACCAGCCGGCTGGGCGAGGGCTGGCACCGGCTGGGCGCCCATCACTCGTTGATGGTCTGATCGCGGCCAGCCTGATAGACGCGGCCCTGCCCGGATGCCTCCACCCGCATGTGCACGTTGCCGCTCCCCGTCCGGAGGACCACGTACTCCTTCTACGGCGACACCGCAGTGCGTACGGACGTCTCCGGGCAGACCACCCGAACCCTCACCTTCACCCACGACGCCGCCGGCCGCGTGATCAAGTCGCAGGTGCGGGTCACTCCCGAAGGCGCGGGCGGCACGGCGGTCCCGGAGACCACCTACGGCTTCGACCCGGCCACCGGACTGCCCGCCGAGACCTCCAGCACGGGAGGCGACAAGGTGAGCATCGCGTACGACGGTTTCGGCCGAGCCATGTCCATGACCGACGCCACCGGGAACGTCTCCACCGTCACCTACAACGCCGACGGCCAGATCGCCACCACCCACGACGGGAAAGGACTGATCACCTTCACCTACAACGGCGTGGACGCCGCAGGCAGGGCGGAACGTCGCGACCTGCCGACCAAGGTGGACACCGGCGGCGCCGGCGCCTTCACCGGCTCCTACGACCAGGACGGCCGCCTCAGCCGGCAGGTCTATCCCGGCGGTCTCACCGGCACGGCACGCTACGACAACACCGGGACCCAGGTCGCGCTGACCTACACCAAGGACGACGCCACCTGGCTGGACTTCTCCGCGCTGCCCGACAACCAGGGCCGCGTGGCCGCCCGGCAGGGCCCGGGCGGCAGCGCCCAGGACTACGACTACGACGAGGCCGGCCGGCTGATCCGGGTCACCGAAGTCGCTGCTCAGCTCGCCATCGTCCAGTACGGCGTCGCGGCCACTGCGGTGCAGGACGTCGAGCTCGGGGCGGGATCATCCGGGAAGGCGAGCCTGTCAGTGTGCACCCGGCCGCCGCCAACTGGGACCCCACGCAGTTCCTGTCCGGCAACGAGGTGAACCTCGCCGCCGGGGCTCGCGGGTAGCTCACCTTCAGCCACGGCATCTACCAGTGCCTCGGCCAGTAGCTCGCCCGCCTGGAGATGCGCATCGCCGACCCCGCCTTGCTGCGGCGCTTCCCACTCTCAGGATCGCCGTGCCGGGCCGAAGAGGTGCCGCTTCGCGTCGAGATGGTGATCTGGGTGTGGTGGTACGACATGGTCCGCGCGGCTCCTGGAGGTTACGGGCGTGCCGGAAGGGGGCGAGTATCGACGACGTGTTTCATGACGATGGTGGAGCTTAGACGTTGCACGCCCGGCAGTCGCACGAGTTTCTCGTCGTAGAGACGCTGATACGCGGCGAGGTCGGCGGCGACCACACGCAGCAGGTAGTCAGGGTCGCCGAAGAGGCGCTGCGCTTGCACGACGTGCGGGATGGCGGCGACGGCCTCGTCAAAGGCGGTGAGGGTGTCCTGATTCTCCTGGCGCAGGGTGGCGAAGGCCAGAACCTCGAAGCCGAGACCGAGCGCGGCGGCGTTCACGACGGCGTGGTAGCCGCGGATGACGCCTGTGCGTTCCAGCTCGCGCAGGCGCCGTTGGCAGCGGGAGACGCTGAGCTGCACCCGGTCGGCCAGATCGGTCACGGTCAACCGTCCGTCCTTCTGCAGCTCAGCAAGAATCTTGCGATCCACAACGTCCATGTGTGAAATTCTCCCAGGAAACCAGCCTAAACGGGCACAAGAGGCAAGATATTCGCCCAGCTTTTCGCTTATCTTTCGCTCATGCACGATATGTCGCGTGACACTATTGCCACGAGCGTCGCCAATCCGCTGCGTCAGCTCTCTTTGAAGCAGCTCCGGCGTCGCACGAGCATGAAGTGGCGTACATACCCGGACGACGTGCTGCCTCTGTGGGTCGCCGAGATGGACGTTCTCCTGGCCGAGCCGGTCGCGCAGGCGATCCTGGACGCGGTGGCGCTCGGAGATACCGGCTATCCGGTAGGGACGGGGTACGCCGAGGCGCTGGCCGGATTCGCGAGCAAGCGGTGGGACTGGGACGGGCTCGCGGTGGAGCGCACGGCAATCGTTCCTGACGTGATGCTGGGCATCGTCGAGATGCTCAAACTGGTCTCCGGACGGAGCGATCCGGTGGTCGTCAACTGCCCTGTCTACCCACCGTTCTACCAGTTCCTTCAGAACATGGGCCGTCCCATCGTCGAAGCGCCGCTGGATCCGGGCGGCCGAATCGACTTCGAGGTGCTGGAGGGCGCATTCGGGCGCGCCGCGGCCGGCCGGGCGCGCCCGGTTTACCTGCTGTGCAGCCCACATAACCCGACCGGGACCATGCATACCGCCGCCGAACTGGCGGACGTCGCGCGGTTGGCTCGGACGTACGGGGTCCGCGTTGTCGCTGATGAGATCCACGCTCCGATCGTGGCTCAAGGGGCGGCCTTCGTGCCGTACCTGAGCGTGCCCGGCGCGGAGAGCGGGCTATCACTGATGTCGGCGTCCAAGGCCTGGAACCTGGCGGGTCTCAAGGCCGCCCTCGCCATCGCCGGCCCCGACGCGGCTGACGACCTCGCCCGCATCCCTGAAGAGGTCAGTCACGGCCCCAGCCACATCGGCAACATCGCCCACGCAGCGGCCTTGCGAGACGGGTGTGCTTGGCTCGACGGGCTGCTGGTCGGCCTTGACGACAACCGCCGCCTGCTGGTCGACCTGCTGGCCGAACATCTGCCCGCTGTGCGCTACCAGCCGGCCCAGGCCACCTATCTGGCCTGGCTGGACTGCCGGGCCCTGGACCTGGGCGACGACCCGGCCGCCGTCTTCCTGGCGCGCGGTCGCGTCGCTCTGAACTCCGGCGCGAACTTCGGCACCGGCGGCGCCGGATTCGTCCGCCTGAACCTGGCGACCTCACCCGACCTGATCGCCGAGGCGGTCCGGCGGATGGCCGCCGCTCTGGAGTGACCCGAGGGCTACACCGGACCCTGCTCATGCACGAGGAATCTCCGGACCCGCTGCACACCATCAGACTCCGCCATTGGGCAAGACTGGCCTGGTCAGACCTACAGTGTCAACGGATGTGACGCTAAACCCGGTTCGCCGTTCCGCTCCTACTGGCAGGCCAACCGGTTGCGCGCCGGTCTGGGTATGCCGCCAGAATTGGCGCGTGAGCGCGCCCGCCGATCTCGAGTTCCTGCCACGGCTGCTTGCAGCGTGGGGTTTCCCCCCGGGCACGACGATCATCCGAGCCGAGCAGGGAACCAACAACCAGACGTTCATGCTCCGCCAGGCGGACCTCCGATTCGTGCTCCAGGTCAGCCAGTCCCTGTCCGCCGCGCAGGTGGACGCCGAGCACCAGATCTTGCGGTGGCTACGGCAGGCCGGACTTCCCTTCCAGGTGCCTGAGCCAGTCGCCGCGCTCAGCGGGGACACGGTGATCGAGACCGCGGCCGGGCCCGCGACCGTCTGCCGGTGGATCCCCGGCGTGCGGCCCGACCTCACGGGCCAGACGGCACTCGAGCGCTTCGGCCGGGCGGCCGGGCTGCTCGGCGAGGCGATGCTGGGCGTGCCGCCAGAAGACGGGCTGGGGCACTGGCGCGGTAATCCTCTGACGCACCCCGCCGTGCCGCACGTTGGCGCCCTTTGCCGTCAGCTGCGCGCTGCCGGGATCAGCGCGGAGCGGGTCGCCCGTCTCGACGCCGTGGCGCGCCGCGTCGAGCAGGAGTGGCTTGCGGGCGGCGGCGCGCTGCCGACCCAGGTCATCCACGGTGACCTGGCGGCCTCGAACGTGCTGGTCGACGAGGACACCGGAGAGGTGAGCGGGCTGCTTGACTTCGAGTTTGCCGGGGTCGGCTTCCTGGTCCAGGACGTAACGGCGGCGCTGTTCTACAGCGGGGCCTTGGAGACGCGCGACTGGCAACTCCGCACGGCGGCCTTTCTCCGGGGGTACGCCTCGGTCCGCCCGCTGGACGCCGCCGAGGCCGACGCGCTGCCCCGGTTGCTCCTCGCCCGGGCCGTCGGTAGCGCTCTGTCGCGAGGAGGCCGCTGGCTGAACGGGAAGGCAGAGCTCGGCGAGGTCGCCGACCGGATCCGCAAGCTGGAGGACACGACCCGCTGGCTCGACGCCAACGGCGGGAAGCTCCGGTCACTCGCGACCGCCGGCGGGCACGGGTGACTCTGACGGGCGACTGGCGCGAGCCCACGACGGGGCTCGGTACCTCGATATTTGCGCAGGTCAGAGAGTTCAAGATCCGCTCACGGCCGGAATTCCTGTTATCTCGGCTGACCCCGATCTTCTGCGTGCATCAGCTTCGCTGAGCCGCATGGCTTGTCCGTGGATCAGCACAACTGATGCACTCCAGGTCGGCGCCATGCTCATGCATCAGATTCGGTGAGTCGAGACAGACTGCTTGCGAATCTGCAGCGGGATGTCAGTAGGAATCTGCACAGCGTGTCAGTTCGCAGGTAGGAGCCCTGCACGTCTCATAATCGATCTTCATCCAGGCCTCCAGGCCTGTTAGAGACCCGCAGGAGAAGCGCCCGTCCGCGGCGACGGGCAAGTCCACCACGCGGAACGATGTAGCGATCTCGAGGATGACGGTCTTTGCCTGGGCCATCCAGGGTCTCATCACGGCCACTGACATGCCCTGCAGATCTGGCGCGGCGCGGCCCTCGTGACCTGGCTCTTCTTCTGGTGCACACGGCGGCGAGGGCCTGTTCGGCCTCGGTACTGGTGGAGTCGCCTATTCACCTGTCGCGAGTTCTCGATGCCGAGAGGCACGGTAGTGACCATCCGTGATTACAGCGGCAGCAGGTCACTCTCGAACAGCAGGTGCGCGCGACAGGGTGGAGCGGGCTGGAGGGCCTGCCGAGATCCCGGAATGACGATCGATGCGCTGGCACCGTTCCGCTGGCTGCGATCGCCGTACGGCGATCGGGGCGACCTGCTCGGCGAGATCTACTGCGTGCCCTTGCTGCGCGGGCTCGACCCAGCCGAGGTGCTGCGCCGGTTCGGCGCCCGCACGAGCACCAAGATGAGCTTCGCCGAGCTGGATGTCAGGTGCAGCCCTCCTGAAAGGCCGAAGCGACATACCCGGAACATACCGATGGTGGCTAATGTGCCGGGTCGTGCGGCTGATGATTGCTTTGTTGCTGTGGCTCAACCCGTTGCCGGGGGCAGTCCAGCCGAGGTTTCCCGTTCCGATCGACTTCTGCTCGGTAGTCGATGCCGGCCTGGTCGAGCGGCTCGTGCCGGACGCCAAGGTCGAGCATGAGGGTATCCACTGCGTCTGGGCGGGAAGGGGCGTGGGCCTCCAGGTCCGGCCGGTCGGTCCGAACGGGGAGGGGTCTACCTGGACTTCCGAGCAACTACCCGAGACTTATGGGACCGACAAGGACGTGGAACCGTGGAGCCGCACCTCAGCGCAGACGCATGAGATCTACCGGACGCGCCACGCCGACGACTTACGTCCATCCGAGCTGACGATCTGGTCGGATCCCGCCATCGGAGTGATGACTGCTAACAGGCGCGATGCGACCACAACGGCGGCACGCGCGTTGGAGGGCGTTGGCGATGAGGCTCATGAGGTCGATTTCCTCACCATTCCCTCGAAGCGGTTGGGGCTTTCCACTAAGCGGCTGGAGCGCGTCGAGGTCGTCTTCCGCGTCGGCAACGTCCTCCTGGAGGTCGGCTACACCGGGATCGATGGCAGGGTGAGCGCGAACCGTCTGCGCCGGGGCGCGGTGGAGGTGAGCAAGCGGATGGCTACCGCGTTCGAACGGATGAGCCCGCCGGAACGGACCGCCGCGCCACCTCCAGGGATTTTCACGGAGACACCGCTGGCCTGCGCCACGCTCACCGCGGCACAGATCAAGAAGCTGAAAGCCGGAAGTATCCAGCCGCTGGGCAGCCATCCCAGCAGCTGCCATTGGGGAGCGTTATTCAAGGACCCACGGTTAGTCGTGCAGCTCTGGGCGCCCCGGCGGGGTCCGGCAGGCGACGGCATCGCTCAGGCGAAGGAGATGGTCTCGCACTGGAAGACAGACAAGTCGGTGACCGTGGGGATCGCGCACGAGGCGCTCGCTGACGGGAACACCGTGATCTTCAGGAAGGCCAACCTGATCGGCAGGATCGAGGCGACGAACCCGGCCCGTGCCGAGCAGGCCGCCCGGTGGATCGTGGCGGGTCTCTCATGACGCGCGTACGGCTGCTCGCGGCATACCTCCTGCTGCTCACTGCTGCATGCTCGGCAGATCCGCCCGTGAAGCCCTCCCAGGCCGCCCGCACTCCGCAGGCGTCCATCGCGCAGGAGACCGGGCCCGGCAGGTACACCCATGTGCTCGATCCGTGCGCCCTGCTCACTGCTGAGCGGTCGGAACAGCTGGTCCCGTTCGCCCTTGGGGCCTACAGCGGGCCGGCGTGCGTCTGGCGGCCTTCGGCTCCTTCCCTGCCGGCGGCGTCGGCTTACGAACTCGTAGTCAGCTTTCATCTGGCCACCGACATCACGCGAGCTCGCGCGTATCTTCAGGACCCACCGGCTGACCTGTGGTGGGCTGCCGGACGGACCAAGACCCGCGACCCGGCTACGAACTCCTTTCCGGGAGTGGGTGATGAGTCGGTCGTCTACGACCTGGGGCCATCCAGCACGGTTCTGGGCTACCGGCTCAGTAACGTGGTGATCATCGTCCGATATGGCAGGTTCCGCGAAGGCAAGCCCGCCCAGGACGACCCACGGCAACGTGACGACGCGCGGAAGGCTGCGCTGTGGGTGGCGGAGGCCGTGGCGCGGTCGGCGCCGACCGTCGCCGACCCGTCGGACGGACGGTTCGCCGCGGCGCCGTACGCGTGCTCGCTGGTGAAGGACGGCAAGCCCCTCTCGGCGACCTCGTGCGACCACGGCGACGTCACGGTACGGCACGCAGCGGCGTGGGGCGGCAAGAGCGGGATCGCCGTAGCCAAGGCGATGTTCGCCCATTACAGAAGCAAGCCATTCAAAATGGTGAACGGCCTGGGGGACGAGGCGTTCCAGAAGAAGGACACCATATGGGTCCGGGTCAGCAACCTCGTGGTGACGGTCAGGGGCTCCAAGGCCGACGCCGCCACGGTCATCGACCGCCTGCCCTCGTGACGAGCCGGGGGCACAGCTGTTCCTGTTGGGCGTTGGCCACGGTCTTGTGCACGACGCCGACCGAGACCTTGACTCCGGCAGCAATGGTAGGGGTGCCACCGGAATACGGCGGAAACGGGCCGCGTGCTTGATCCACCGTCACGAGGCCCGCCCGTAGTTTCCAGCCCAAAAACAACGCTAAGCAGTTGATCAGCCGGTGGCGGTGATCGGGCGGAGGTAGCTGTAGACCGTCTCGCGGCTGATGCCGAAGTCTTTGGCTAGTGTGGATTTGCGTTCGCCGGCGGCGGCGCGCTCTCGCAGCTGCTGCGCCTGTTCGGCGGTGAGCGCGGGTTTGCGGCCGGTGTACGGCGCCGCGCTGTTTGGCCGCGGCGATGCCTTCTCGTTGGCGTTCGAGGATCAGGGCGCGCTCGAACTCGGCGAACGCGCCCATGACGCTCAGCAGCAGGGTGGCCATCGGCGAGTCCTCCCCGGTGAAGGACTCCAAAACGACGCGGTGGCGGGCACCTGGCCGTGGTTGCCGCCCGCCTGATGCCTTGGTGGAACTTGGCGTCGCGGTGCCAGCCAGGCGGCATTGTCATTGGTCGGGTGTGGGGTGTGCGGTCGCGGGGGAGGCGGTGTCGAACGGCAGCCCGTCGAGGCAGGGGTCGTTGGGGTCGATGGCGCGCAGGATGCGGCGGCTGCTGTCGCGTAGCTGGCGCTGCTGCGCCTTGGTGAGGGCGTCGAACACCAGTCGGCGGACTTCGGCGACGTATCCGGGCGCGGTGGCGACGACCTTGTCCATGCCGGCGTCGGTGAGGATGGCCAGGGTGAAGCGCCCGTCGGCGGGGTCGGGTGTGCGGCGCACCCAGCCGCGTTTCTCCAGTCGGGCGACGACCTGTGACAGCCGGGCCAGTGAGCCCTCGGCGAAGGCGGCGAGCACGCTCATCCGCAACGTGCGCTCGGGTGCGGTGCTGAATTCAATGTGTGGCGCCACCTGCAATGACCACATCAGGGTGTCCGCCGTGCTCGGTGTGTGCTCGTACGCCCCGTCATGCGCCGTCAGGGCCCGGCACGGCCTGGCACGTAAAACGCGCTGAGACGGCACAAACCATCACTCAACGGCACGTGATGGCACTAAAGGATCTTGCTTCTCATCCGACGGTCGGGGGTTCGAATCCCTCAGGGCGCGCCCAACGTCAACAGCCATAACCCTAGCGTGATCAGGTATTTCCGGTCATGGCGGGTTACGCCTGTCCGGCTGTCCACGGCCGGCGTCGATCATTTGCGGGGCCTCCACCGAGGCCCACCACGGCTCACGCGGTACGTCCGAGAAGGTGAAGGTCATCACGTCCCCGCCCCCGCGCTGACCGCGGGCAGGGCCGCGAGGGCTGAGAGGGCGGCGGCCACCCGCGGATGCGCGTCCGTGCCGGAGCGGATGGCCGCCTCGACGACGCGGCCCTCTCCAGGGAGGGGGAGGATCGCCGCTCCCTCGGGCGGGTTGGCACAAAGCATGCGAGGCAGGATCGTCACCCCGAGCCCGATCGAGACCAGGGACAACGCCGCGTGCAGGTCGCGGTAGCTGTGTGCGATAACGGGGGTGAACCCGGCGTTCCGGCAGGTGTGTAGCAGGATCTGGCGGCCTGGGCCGGGCTCGGGCGTGGCGATCCACGGGCTCTCCCGGACCCCGGCGATTCCGTCCCGCTCCGCCACTGGGCGCAGACGTTCGGGCACGGCCAGCGCGAGCGGGTCGTCGAACAGCTTGTGGGTTGTCACACCGCCGGGCAACGGGGTGCCCAGCTGGTCGTATCTGTAGATCAGGGCCAGGTCGAGGGCGCGCCGCCTGAGAAGGGGGAGGCTCTCCTCAGGTTCGGCTTCGACGATGCGGAGACGCAGCAACGGATGGCGGCTCTGCAGATCGGCGACGAGCGGGGTAACGACCCGATTCAGGGCGCTGGGAAAACTTCCGATGACGAACTCGCCGCTGATCTGATCGTCGAGCGCCCGTACGGTGCTCTGGGCGCGTTCCAGTGCCATCAGTACATGCTCGCACTCGGCCGCCAGAGCGATGCCGGCCGCGGTGAGCCGGACCGAGCGGCCTTCCCGGATCAGTAGCTCAGCGCCGGACTCGGCTTCCAGCGCCCGCAATTGCTGGGACACCGCGGACGGAGTGACGTGATTGATCTCGGCAACCGCCGTGACGGTGCCGTACTCGGCGAGGTCCCGCAACAGGATCAGCCGTTTCACATCAATCATGAGCGAATCTTAAAAGTCTTTGCAGGATAGGTAGCTGGACTTCATAAAACCATGCCTGCCATAGTCATGCCAGGTCACGGGGTTGGTGCGGTGCAGGTTTGGAGATGGGAGTCAGGCGATGAAGAGCCTCCTGGTCGGGGAGACCTCCGTCCACGCGCTTTGTGACGGCGCCGGCACGTTCTTCGAGCCCCTCTCATCGGCATTCCCGGAGGCCGGTGTCGCCGACCTCGCGGCCGCCACCGTGCTGGATCCCGAGGCTCTTCTCCCCGATGGCCGCTGGCGGTTGCACTTCCACGCGTTCCTGATACGTACCGCCGAGGGCGGCGCGATGCTGATCGACGCGGGAATCGGTGACGCGGACGCGCCGGCGAGCGGTTGGGCGCCGACCCCGGGACGGCTGCCCGAGAACCTGGCGACGTTGGGGGTGACACCCGAGGATGTGGACGTCGTGTTGCTCACCCATCTGCACACCGACCACGTCGGCTGGTCGGTGGTCGGGGGGCGACCGTACTTCCCGAATGCCCGGTACGTGGCCCCCAAAGTCGACCACGACATCATCGAGGAACTGAATCCGCGGATACGTGACGAGATTCTGGCGCCGCTGGCCTCGATGGGACAGCTTGACCTGGTCGACGGGAGGGTACGGCTCGGCCCGGGTGTCACCACGGTGCCGACGCCAGGGCATACCCCCGGCCACACCTCGGTGGTCCTGGAATCCGGCGACGACACGGTGGTGTTCTCCGGCGACGCCGTGCTCAACGCGCTCCAGCTGGTCGCTCCGCGGCTGGCGTACCTCTTCGACGAGGACGCCGAGGCCGCCCGCTCCGCCCGGCTCGCCCTTCTCGATCAGGTGCGGTCCCGCGATGCGTGGCTCGCCACCTCACATATGACCGATCCGTTCGTCCGGCCCGGCGGCGTTCCGGGTGTGAGCGCGCAGCCCGTGCCGCAAGGGAGGAGCTGAGATGGCGCGCCCCATCAGCGCGGTGGAAGCCCGGGTCCTGGACGCCATCGACGATGCCGTGACCGTGAGCCTGCTGGCCGAGGCCGTGCGGGTCCCCAGCGTCACCGGGACCGACGCCGAGTCCGAGCTTCAGCACTGGTGTGCCCGCCTGCTCACGGAGGCCGACCTCGACGTCGACGTATGGAAACTCGACCTGGGCACGCTCAAGGAGATGGCGGGTTTCCCGGGCACCGAGGCGCCGCGCGTCGAGGGCTACGGCGTGGTCGGAGTCACCGAAGGAGAGGGTGAGCCGGCCCTGATCCTGCAAGGACACGTCGACGTGGTTCCGACGGGCGATCCGGCCAAGTGGCAGGGCAACGACCCGTTCACGCCCAGGATCACGGGAGACGTCCTGCACGGTCGCGGTGCCTGCGACATGAAAGCCGGTCTCATCGCGAATCTTGTCGTGGTCCAGGCCCTGAAGAGAGCGTCGGTACGGCCGGCGCGCCCGCTGGCGGTGCACTGCGTGGTCAGTGAGGAGGATGGAGGGCTCGGCGCGTTCGGCACCCTGGCCAGGGGCCATACCGGCGAGGTCGCGATCATCACCGAGCCCACCGGCGGCAGGGTGATCACCGCCAACGCGGGCGCGCTGACCTTCCGCATCGAGGTCGCCGGTCGGGCCGCGCACGGCGCCACCCGGTACGAGGGCGTCAGCGCCGTCGAGGTCTTCTTGCCGATCTTCGAGGCGATCCGGAAACTGGAGGCCGCACGGAACACGAGGCCGCCCGCCGTCTTCGACGGCAATCCGATGCCCTACCCGATCGAGATCGGCACCGTACGCGCGGGTGACTGGTCCAGCAGCGTGCCGGACCTGCTCGTCGCCGAGGGCAGGCTGGGCGTTCGGCTGGGCGAGGACCCCGCCGACGCCCGCTCCGCCTTCGAGGAGGCGGTCCAAACGATCAATCACCCCTGGCTGCGGGAGAACCCGCCCCTCGTCTCCTGGCCGGGCGGTCAGTTCGCCAGCGGACGCCTGCCGGCGGGGCATCCGCTGCTCGACGAGATGACCAGGGCCGTCGCCGACACGACCGGCGGCACACCGGTGGAGGCGGCCGCGCCGTACGGGAGCGACCTACGGCTCTACACCGCGGGAGGGATCCCCTCGCTGCACTACGGACCGGGAGACGTGCGGTACGCGCACGCGCCCAGAGAACAGGTGGAGTTGAGGGAACTGCGGGAGGCCACCAGGGCGCTCGCGCTGCTCGCGGTGCGACGTTGCGGAGTTCGCTGAGCGGCGCCGACTCGGGCATGTTGCCGGGAGCCGGAAAGGAACGGACCTGCAACTATCCGACGTCGGGCATACCGGGCGGAGGGTTTCACGGAGCACCATGACTGCTGTCTGCACAGGACGGGAGATTGCGAGATGCAGCCATGACAGCGGTGGTGGAGACCGTGGGACTCACCAAGTTCTACGGCAGGCGGCGCGGGCTACGCGGTGCGGATCGCAACCTCCGGACCGGCTGACCGCACCGCGCTCCTTACGAGCATCATGACGCCGGGAGCGACAGCCGTGGCAGCCGACGAGTTGGAACTCCCGGATTTGAGCACGATGGTTCTTGATGGTCCGGCCGGACCAGTCGTAGGCGGCAAACAGCTGCGCGTCGACCTTCACCTGCCCCGCCATGAACTCCACCGCCCGGCGGGGCACGTCCTCCCGGCGAGGGAACCCCGGCGAGGGAACCTCGCTTCCAGCTCGAAGAACTTCAGCATCAGACCGAACCCGAGCCGAGTCGCCCCAGACTTGTTCGCCAGCAGCGCGAACTCCTCCTCATCCAGCGTCCAGCACTCGATCAGGTCCTCTAACTCCCAGTCACGTCGCATGCCCGCACCCTTTCTCCCGATCTCCAACGGAGGGTCAGGAGAAAGCTGGTTTGTAACCACTCGACTACCGATGGGTATGCCCGAGCCGTGATCGCGACGTAGCGAACCTGAGACGCAACAATCAGTTACATTGCCTCCATCTCAAACTGGCTTTCCATCCTGCGAGCCACTCGAACCACGATTACGTAGAGCTACTTTGCCCCTGGTGGCGGCGACCCGAGCGCCGGGCCAAGTACGACATCCGCCGTTGAGCGCGGCACATCCCGAGCGTAAAGGTCAGGGACTTTCTCTGTCAGCCGCCCGAAGGAGGAAGTCGTCGCCGCCCACCTGCCCACCCTTCAACGCCACCTCGAGCCCGTCGCACGCCGGATCCCCGGAGGTCAGCACGCACACCGGCCCGCCCGGCGCCAGCTCCGCGACCACCGACAGCGACCGGGCTCCGAGAGCACTTACGACCTGCCCCGACGTGTCCCCGCCCGCCACGACCAGCCGCCGGACGAGCCCGGCCCGTACGGCGGAGCGCGCGACGGCGCCGAGCAGCTTGCCGACGTCGCCGGGGTCACGAGCGGGCCCGCGCGTGGTCTGGACGATCGTGTGCCGTCCCGCGCGCAGGCTCTCCTTCGCCCCCGCCGGCCCGTCCAGCACGCGCCACCCGGCGCGCTCGGCCACCTCGATCTGCCGGAGGGTGATCGGCGAGCGGCTTCCCGACACGACCAGCACCGGCGCCACCGGATCCAGCCGCCTGCCGGGACGTTCAGCGCAGCCCAGGGAGGAGGCCAGGGCGTAGCTCAGCCCGCCGGAGCCGACGCACAGATGGGGTCCGTCCCGCAGTTCCGCGAGCAGCAGGTCGCCGAGCGCCCGCAGGTCGGCCGAGGTGGTCGCGTCGGCCACGAGCGCCGCGTATCCGGCCGGCTCCCGGAACTCCCGCGCGGACGCCCGCGCCGGCAACCAGCCCACGCGACCGGCCCCCTGTTCGGCCAGCCGTACCCGCAGATCGGCCTCGGAGGCCGGTGTGACGGGATGGTCGCGCATCGGCGGATAGCGGTCGAGGCGCTCGACGGAGTCGCCCACGCGCACGAAGTGCGTCGCGAAGCTGGTGTACCGCCCGAGCTCGGGCTGCGCCGCCACGACCGGGACGGGACCCCGGGCCAGGCCGGTCCGGTGCGCGGCCGCGATGACGGCGCCGATGCTCCCCACCGACGGCGCGGAGTCGAACGTGGAGCAGATCTTGTACTGCAGGATCTGCGGCCCCAGCCGAGCCAGCTCCGTCAGCAGCGGGAGCGCGACCGCGACCGGATCGGCCGCGGCCCGCGCCGTGGTGGCGATGCCGACCACGTCGTCCGACGGCGAGATCCACGCCACGTCCGTGACGAGCGACCCCGTCAGCCCGAACCGCCGGAATTGCCACAGGGCGTCGGTGGCGCCGGTGAAGTCGTCGGCCACGAAGGCGAAGCGGGTCATCCGAAGTACTCCAGGGCGCGGACCAGTTCCGGCTCCCCCGACTCCCGCAGCGGGACCCCGGCGAGCGTGGCGGCCCACGCCTGCCGGATGCTGACCACTCCCGCCGCCGCGCCGTCCGGGTGTCCGAGCACGCCGCCGCCGGCCAGGACCAGCAGGTCGGTGGTGCCGGTACGCTGCCAGGTCGTCGGCGCCGTCCCGGCCCACTGCGCCGACGACAGCACCGGCAGGCACGGGAAGCCGCCGAGCAGCGGCGTCCGCACGGCCTCGACGGTGGCGGCCACCTCGTCGTCGGTGACGTAGAACTTGCTGCTGAACCCCCCGCAGTGCAGGTGGTCGACGCCCGTGAGGCGGGCGAGTTTCTGGTAGGCGACGTGCCCGATGCCGAGCCAGGGGTGGCGGGCGAGCGCGCCGATGCCGGTGACGTGGGCGTGGATGGGGACACGGGCGTGGCGGCGGAGCATGGCCGTGGCCGGGAATCCGACGATGTTGAGGGTGACCATGACGCAGGTGCCGCCGGAGTCGGCGACCAGGTCGTGGTGGCGCAGCATCCGGTCGGGTTCGTCGCTGATGTTGAAGGCGTACATCGGGCGCCGCCCGGTTAGCCGTTCCACCTCGTCGAGTGCCGCGGTGACGGCGCGGACGCGGTCGGGCAGGGGCGCGGGCGGGCAGTCGGCGTTGACCTCGTCGTCCTTGATGAAATCGATGCCGGCCAGGCCGAGCTCGCGCACGAGGCGCGTGTAGTCGTCGGGGCGCAGTCCGACATTGGGCTTGACGATCGTGCCGACGAGCACGCCGTCGGGGCGTCCGGCCAGGCGTCTGGTGCCCTCGACGGCGAACTGCGCCGGCTGGTACGCCGCGGCGAAGGCGTCGGGCAGGTCCACGTCGACGAGCTTGAGCCCGGCCAGCTCGCGCAGCTCGTAGAGGTTGCCGGCGATCACGGGGAGCAGGTTCGTGAGGGACGGGCCGGTGTTGGCCAGCGGGAAGGAGATCTTCACCAGCCCGGCGGTCAGCGGGCCATCCCCGGAGGCACCCGGAAGAGCCTCACCGAAGGCGCTCGGAAGAGCCTCGCCGGAGGCGCCGGGCAGGGCCTCGGAGGAAGCCCCGGCGAGGGCCTCGCCGGACGCGGGGATCGGGGTGATCTCCTCCACGACGGCGCTGTGCCGTGCGCGCAGGTCCGCGGTCTCCCCCGGCACGCTGACGAACGTCCCGGTGCTCTGCTCGCCCGCGATCGCCGCCGCCGCCCGCTCCAGCGGCAGGCGGGTGAGGATCCGATACGTGGCCACCGTCCTCACAGCGCGCCCGCCAGGTGCTCGATCGCCAGCGCCGGGCTGGTGAGGACCGGGACAGGCGAGGGGACGCGGTCGAGGACGCGCGCCATCGACGCCTGGGCCAGCACGATCACGTCGGCCTCGGCGCCCAGCCGGTCGAGGGTGCGCGCTACGGAGTCGTCGTGTGCTTCGGGGTCGCCACCCATGAGCGCCTCGAAGGCGCCGTCGCACACCGCGACGGTCAGGTCGATCTCGCGACCGGCCGCCAGAGCGCGCCGCCGTACCAGGTCTGCCGTGGGTTCGAGGGTGGTGGCCAGGGTCGCGATGACGCCGATGCGGCGGCCGAGCGCGACCGCCCGGTCGGCCATGGGGCGGTCCACGCGCAGCACCGGGACGCCGGTCAGCGGCTCGGCCGCCTCGACGGCGGCGCCGATGGAGGAGCAGGTGACCAGGATGTGGCCGGCGCCGGCCGCCTCCAGGGATCCGATGTGTGCGGCGACCCGGCGGGCGGTGGCCGGGGACAGGCGTCCCTCGGCGATCGTGTTCTTGATGAGGCTGTCGTCCACCAGGTTGTACGTCTCGACGCCGGGCAGGTGGCGGGCACAGAGCTCGGCGAAGACCGGGACCAGCGTGGCGGAGGTATGAAGTAGTCCAAGCTTCTTCATCGGATGAAATTCCCCTTTCATCGGATGAAGTCTAGGAAACTTCGGATCATCCGGATAGTGTGCGGCTTGTGCAATCTGCCGGAAACTCAGAGCCGGTAGGCCCGCTCAGCCGTACCACCGAAGACCTGTTCGCGCTCGGCCGCGGACAGGTTCGCGCAGAGCTCGTCAGCCGCCGACACGACCTGCAGGTAGTCGGCGGCCAGCAGGCAGACCGGCCAGTCCGACCCGAACATCACCCGCTCAGGACCGAACGCCTCCAGCACCACCTCGGCGTACGGCCGCAGATCAGCCACCTGCCAGAACGCCCAGTCGGCCTCGGTCACCATCCCGGACAGCTTGCAGTAGACGTTCGGGTAGGTGGCCAGTTCGACCATGCGGGCGCGCCACGGCTCCAGCTCGCCGGCCGCGATGGGCGGCTTGGACAGGTGGTCCAGCACGAACGTCAGCTCCGGCAGCGCGCGCACGGTCTCGATCGCGGCGGGCAGCTGGTGCGGCAGGGTGAGCAGGTCGTAGGCGAGCCCGGCCGCGGCCACGGCGGCCAGCCCCCGGCGTACGTCGTCGCGGTTGAGCCACTGCGGGTCCGGCTCACCCCCGCCGCGGCGGCGGGCCCGGCCAGGTCCTCCAGGGTGAACGTGCGGCGGATCGGGGCCATCGGCTCCGGTTCGAGCCAGCCGTGCGATCAGGCGGAAACGTCCCAGACGTGGTGGTGCGCGTCGATGCGAGTCATGTCGAGTAACGATAGGAGTATCCGTGTCCGAAGGGATCACCCGCCAAGGCGTCCTCGCCACCGGCTTAGCGGCCACCGCCGGATCCATGCTGGTCAACGGCACCGCCAATGCCGCCACCGCCGGCCCTTCCCCTCTCGTCCTCTGGTACGACCTTCGCAGGTGTGGCCTTTTTGTCGTGCGAGCCGAAGACCAAGTTCAACCCGATCAAGGACGCGCCCCGAGAGCAGGAGAAGACGCGGGACGGTACGCCGAAGTGGGAGATCCAGGTCATCGCCATGTTCCGCACGGCGTTCGGCACCGTGCAGAACGAGGTGCTGTGGGAGCACTACCTCTACACCGGCGACGAGAAGCGGCTGCGCGAGCACTTCCCGCTCATCGCCGGGTCGGTGGAGTTCTTCCTCGACACGCTGCAGACCGACCCGAAGACCGGCTACCTGGTGACGAACCCGTCGCACTCGCCGGAGGTGGGCCACCACGAGGACGGCGGGGAGAACGTCAGCATCTGCGCCGGCCCGACGATGGACATGCAGATCCTGCGCGACCTGTTCGGCGCCTACGCCTCGGCCGCCGCCGTCCTCGGACTGGACCCGGACCCGCGGGTGGCCCGGGCGCGGGACGCGCCGCCGGGTGGTCGCTCGCCTGGAAGATCAACTTCTGGGCGCGGCTGCTGGAGCCCGCCGAGGCGTACAAGCGGCTGTCGAACCTGCTCGTGCCCGCCCGGTCGGCGCCGACATGTTCGACCTGCACCCGCCGTTCCAGATCGACGGTAACTTCGGCGGGGTGTCGGGGATCACGGAGATGCTGCTGCAGAGCCACGCGTCCGAGGTGCACCTGCTGCCCGCGCTTCCCGCCGCCTGGCCGGAGGGGTCCTTCCGCGGGTTGCGCGCCCGCGGCGGCTTCGAGGTCGACCTGTCGTGGGCGGGCGGCGCGCTCACCGGCGGGCGCGTCCGTTCGCCGCTGGGCGGGACGCTCACGCTGCGGACCGCCTCCCCGGTCACGGTCACCGCGCACGGCAGGCCGGTGCCGGGCTCCAGGCCGGAGCCCGGCGTGATCGTCGTGGAAACCCGCCAGGGCGCCGTCTACGACCTCACGCCGGCCTCCTGACGTTCAGGGGGGTGCGGGAGGCCTCGCCCCGGGCGTGGGCGGCGAACAGGCGGGCGGCCTCGTCGGGGTCGCCCGCCGCCAGGGCCTCCACCAGCACATCGTGATGGCCGGCCATCACCATCCAGTCGCCGTCGTAGAGGGGGTTGCTCACCACGTGCAGGTTCCACAGGCTCGACTCCAGCGTCCGCCAGAGCCGCAGCAGGAAGGAGTTGCCGCACGCGCCGCAGACCCGCCGGTGGAAGCTCAGGTCGGCGTCGCGGAAGGCGCCGATGTCGCCGCCGGCGGCGGCCGCGCGCATCTCGTCCACGTCCCCGGCCAGCAGGCGCAGGGTCTCGGGCTGGATGCGGGTGGCGGCCTCGCGGGCGGCGTATTCCTCCAGCAGCACGCGGACGTCACGGACCTCGCGGGCCTGCTCGTCGGAGATCTCCGCGACGTAGCTGCCCCGGTTCGGGTAGGAGACGACCAGGCCCTCGTGCGCCAGCCGCTTGATCGCCTCCCTGGCGGGCGCCTGGCTGGTGCCGGCCCGGCGGGCCACCTCGGCCTCCACCAGCCGCTGCCCAGCGGTCAGCTCGCCGGCGACGATCCAGCCGCGCAACTGCGCGTAGACGCGGTCGGAGAGCAGCTCGCGGGCGACCGGCTGGGCGGGCACGGGCGGGGCGACCCGGTGCTCCTGCCGCAGGCGCGCGACCGTCGACTGCGACAGCCCAAGCTGCCTGGCCATGGTCCGGGTGGACGGCACGGCGACGCGCCCGGCGGCCGCGGCGATCACCCGCTCGGCCTCCTGCCGCTCGGCGCTGCGCGGGCGGCCCGGGCGCGGCGCGTCGGACAGCCCGTCGAGGCCGCGCTCGACGAACCGCGCGCACCACTTGGCGACCGTCGCCGGGCTCACGTCCAGGCGCTCGGCGATCTCCTTGCGCGACAGGCCCTCGGCGCAGGCCAGCACGATGCGGCTGCGCAGGCTCCGGCCGCCGCCCTCGCGGGCCCAGGCACGCAACGCGTTGGTTTCCTCAGCGGTCAGCATCATGTCGCGATCCTCACGTATTTACGACTCAGCAATCCGCTCGATACGTATTTATCACATGGAATAGGCTCTTGACCAGGGTATGTGACCATCATATTAAATAATCGCTAATCGAGTACGACCTGAGGGTCGCCTCCTGGAGGTGCGATGCGAACCCCCCACCCCTCATCCCTCGCGCTGCTGTCCGTCCTCGTCCTCAGCGGATGCGGCGGAGGCGGATTCTCCGACGGCGGCCAGGGCCAGAGCCAGTCCCCGGGCGGCACGGCCACCGTCCGCATGCTCATCAACATCTCCCCCAACCTCACCCAGGCCTACTGGGAAGGCCTGGTGAAGCCGTTCGAGCAGGCCAACCCGGGCATCGACGTCAAGATCGAGGCACCCACCGGCAAGGGCGTGGCCGACACGCTCCCCCAGCAGCTGGCCGCGGGCAACCCGCCCGACGTGGTGGAGACGCTGATGCCGGACCAGAAGCTGGCCGCGCAGGTGCTCGACCTGACCGGCCAGCCGTGGGCCGCGCAGACTCCGCTGGCCGACCAGGCCAAGCTCGGCGGCAAGATCTACGCGGTCGGTGTCGGCGTGCAGGCGCAGTCGCTGGTCTTCTACAACAAGAGCACCTTCGAGAAGGCGAAGATCAGCGCGCCGCCGACCACGTTCGAGGAGTTCGACGCGGCGATGGCCAAGCTGAAGGACGCGGGCTTCCTGCCGCTGCAGACGGGCGGCGACTTCCTGACGGGGCTGCAGCTGCTGCAGCTGTCCAACCCCTCCCGCGCGCAACTGCACCCGTCCTGGCAGCAGGACGTCTCCGCCGGCAAGCTCAAGGCGGGCGAGTCGCTCCTGCCGTACCTCGAGCGCTACAAGACCTGGATCGACAAGGGCTATGTGGACAAGAACGCGCTCGGCATGAAGTACGCCGACGCCGAGACCGCGTTCCTGTCCGGCAAATCGGCCATGTACGTCATGGGAAGCTGGTTCACCGCCTCCGAGGCCAAGGCCAAGAAGGACTTCGAGGTCGGCGTCTTCCCCGCCCCGGTGAACGAGGGCCAGGCCTACCCCGGCCCGCAGGGTGCCACGCTCGCGGCGCCGTACATGGTCATGAAGTCGAGCAAGCAGCAGGCGGCGGCGCTCAAGCTGGTGCAGTGGCTGGTCACCGACCCGGCGGCGGTCAAGAGCCAGCTGCAGCAGGACGGCAACTTCCGCACCGGCGTGCAGCGTGACTTCACCCCGCTGGAGCAGCAGGTCCAGGAGATCCTCGACAAGGCGCCCGCCGGGGTCGCGCAGGGCGAGGGGTACGGCGACGCCACCCTGCCCAAGGGGTTCAACGCCGCGTGGAACACCGAGGTCCAGGGGCTGTACGTCGGCAAGTCGCCCAAGGACGTGGCCGCGGGCGTGGACCGCTGGCTGGCCGGACGATCATGACGTTGACCAGCGAGGCACCGCCCGTCGTGGCCGCCAGGCAGGCCGCACCGGCCGGGCCGCGGACCCGCGAGTGGCTGGCCGCGTCGATCATGGTGGCGCCGGCCACCGTGCTCTACACCGTCATGCTGATCGTCCCGGTCGGTCTCGCCCTCTACTTGAGCTTGACCGACTGGGACGGGTTCAGCGCCAGCCCCGCCTTCGTCGGCGCCGCCAACTACGCCGAGCTGCTCGACGACCCTGACCTCGGCCGCGCCGCCCTGGTGACGCTGCTGGTCGCCGCGGCGGGCACGGCCGGGCTGAACCTGCTCGGTCTCGGGTTCGCGCTGCTGGTGAACGGCGCGTCGCGGCTGAACACCTTCTTCAGGATCGTGCTGTTCTACCCGCACGTGCTGAGCGCGCTGGTGGTCGGCTTCCTGTGGTCGGCGATCCTCGGCACCACCGGCGCGGTCAACAGCATGGTCACGAGGGGGGGCGGGCAGGTGCTGCCGTTCCTGTCCGACCCGGCGTGGGCCACGGTGACCATGATCGCGGTCCTGGTGTGGGCGGGGTTCGGCGTCAACGTGGTGCTGTATTTGGCGGGGCTGCAGGCGGTGCCGCACTCGCTCGTGGAGGCGGCGCGGATCGACGGTGCGACGCGGTGGCAGGTGTTCCGGCACGTGACGCTGCCCGCGCTGGGCCCGTCGGTGACGGTGAACATCGTGCTGTCGCTGGTGACGCTGCTCAAGACGTACGACCTGGTGGTGTCGCTGACCGCGGGCGGCCCGGCGGGCCAGACCCAGACCGTGGCGTACCTGATCCTGTGGAACTCCTTCCACGACAGCCGCCTGGGCTTCGGCTCGGCGCAGTCGGTGATCCTCATGGTGGTGACGGCGGCCCTCGCCTACGTCGTGACCAGGCTGCGCAAGCAGGCGGTGGACCAGTGAGAAAGGGCTTCCTCTGGCTGACCACGGCGTTCATGGTCATCCCGCTCTACGTGCTGACGGTCAACGCCTTCAAGGGGCAGCAGGACATCCTGGCCGACCCGTTCGGCCTGGGGCCGCTCACGCTGGAGCCGCTCGGGCGGGCGCTGACCAACCCGCAGTTCAACGTGGTCAAGGGCTACGCGGTGACGCTGCTGTTCGTGGTGGCGGTCAACGTGCTGTCGGTGGTGCTGGCCGCGCCGGCGGCGTACGTGATCGCGCGCAGCCCCAAGCGCCGTTTTCGCGTGCTCATGCTGTTCTTCCTGGCCGGGACGTTCATCCCCGGGCAGGTACTGGTCATCCCGGTCGTCTACGTGCTCAAGACGCTCGGGCTGATGGGCACGATCCGCGGGTTCGTGCTGTTCGAGACCACGCTCACCCTTCCCTTCTCCATCTTCCTCTACGCCGGGTACATCGCCACGATCCCGGCCGTGCTCGACCAGGCGGCCGCGGTGGACGGCGCGGGACGGCTGCGGACCTTCTGGCGGATCGTGTTCCCGCTGATGAAGCCCGCCGTCGCCACGATGGTCATCCTCAACACCTTCTCGGTGTGGAACGACTTCGTGAACCCGCAGATCATCCTGGGCCCCGGCAGCGGCCTCTACACGGTGACCACCGGCGTCTACGCCGCGGTCAGCCAGTACGCCACGGACTACACGGTGGTCTTCCCGACGCTGCTGCTGGCCATCGCCCCGCTGCTGGTCTTCTTCGTCTTCATGCAACGGCACATCATCAGCGGCCTCACCGCCGGGGCCACGAAGGGATGACATGCTGCGACTCACCGCGACCGTCCCGCTCGGGACGCCGCCCGCGTGGGCGGTGCTCGAGCGCCGGCTGTTCGACGTCCTGGACGAGGCCTGGCGGGCCTTCGAGACCCGCTACTGCGAGCCCGACGGGCGGCTCACCTACCACGGTCCCGCCGCCGACCGCGACGGCGCCGACGACTTCTACGAGGCCTTCTTCAACTGGCCGACGCTCTACCAGCTCGGCGGGGCCGACGACCTGCTCGACGCCGCCAAGCACCACTGGGAGGGCGTGACCGCGCAGCTCACCGAGCTGGGCTACCTGGTCGACGAGTACGAGCGCGGCTACGACTGGTTCCACCAGGGCGAGTCGATGCTGCTGTTCTACGGCATCTGCGCGGCCGACCCGCGCGACGAGTTCTTCCGCGAGCGGGCCCGCCGCTTCGCCGGCCTCTACCTGCCGGGCTCGGCGAACTACGACGCCGAGCACGACCTCATCCGCGCCCCGCACAACGGCGCGGCCGGCCCCCGCTACGGCCTGCAGTGGGAGTGGGCCTCCTACCACACCGACCTGACCAGCATGCGGATCTACGGCCTGCCGTTACGCGACCTGCCGGGCATCGCGGCCTGGGAGGACCTGGGCGACCCCCGCAACGCCGCCCGCATGGGCGCGGCGATGAGCGAGCGGCTCGGCCGCGGCGACGTGGCGATCAACCTGGCCGCCACCAGCCTGGCCGTCAACGCCTGGCTGTACGACGGCGACGACCTCTACCGCGACTGGGCGCTGCGCTACATCGACGCCTGGCAGCGGCGGGCCGCCGCCAACGGCGGGGTCATCCCCGACAACGTCGGCCCGTCCGGCGAAGTGGGCGAGCTGCACGGCGGCCGCTGGTACGGCGGCACCTACGGCTGGCAGTGGCCGCACGGCCTCTACAGCGTGGGCGCCGCCGCCGCGATCGCCGCTGTGAACGCTCACCTGCTGACCGGTGACCCGGCCGCGGTCGCGATCGGCCGCGATCCCTTGGAGACCGTGTACGCCGAGGCGATCCAGGGCAGCGTGACCGGCACGGAGATGAGCATCAGCGACCGGTGGCTGGCCGAGCTGGGCGAGGAGGCCGGGAAGCCGACGATGCTGGTGCCGAACCGGCGCGACGACTCCGGCTGGTTCGACTTCCAGCCGCCGCAGCTCGGCCTGCCGGTGTGGCTGTGGCACATGACCCGCTCGGAGCAGGACGCCGCCCGGCTCGACCGGCTGCGCGCCGCCTCCGGCTACGACTGGGGCACCGTGCGCGACTTCCGCAACAAGGAGGAGGCCGGGCACGAGGCGCCGTGGCTGGAGTTCCTGCGCGGCGCCAACCCCGGCTTCCCCGAGGCCATGCTCAGCGCAGCGCTCAGCCAGGTGCAGCGGCGGATGGCGCTCATCGAGGCCGACGACGCCGACCTCGCCACGATCCACGTGCACCACTGGCAGCGGCTCAACCCGGTGGTCACCGAGGCGCTGCTGCAGCTGGTGACCGGGACGCCGCAGGTCCTCTACAACGGCGGGCTGCTGCCGGCGCGGCTGGCCTACTTCGACGCCGAGCGCCGCCGCCCCGGGCTCCCGCCGGATGTGGCCGCGCTGGTCGACGTCGTCGAGCCGGGTCACGTCCGCGTCGAGCTGGTCAACCTGGGGCTGGGCCGTACACGCAAGGTCGTGGTGCAGGCGGGCGCGTTCGCCGAGGACCGGATCGACCGCGCGGTGGTGACGCAGGCCGCCTCCGACTACCCCGGCGACCCCCGCGCCTACACCGCACCCCCCATCGCCCAGGCCGAGCGCGAGGTGCTCGTGGCCGGGCCGCGGCTCCTCGTCGAGCTGCCGCCCGGCCGCCGCATCCGGCTCGACCTGCACACGACCGCGCGCGCCCGCACGCCGTCGCACCAGCACTACTGAGGAGTCACATGGACGAGGCCATCTGGGATCTTCCCGTTCGCGGGCAGCTGCCCGCAGAACCCGATCCCGCCCTCGTAACCGGGCTGGCCCGGATCAGTTCGGCCACCGCCTGCGCCAAGCTGCACGCCCAGGGAATCCGGCGCACCTTCGTCGAGGGCCCGCGGCCGCTGACGCGCGGGCAGAAGGTCGCCGGCCGGGTCCGGACGCTGCAGTTCATGCCGCAGCGCGAGGACGTCGCCTCCGGTCTCGGCCAGGAGTACGTGGAGCGGCACACCGCGCTCTGGGCGGTCCTGGAGGACATCAGGCCCGGCGACGTGCTGGTGGTCCAGGCGTACGGCAGCGCCCGCACGGGCTGCTTCGGCGACATGCTGGTGCGCTACTTCAAACGCAAGGGCGGGGCGGGCATCGTCGTGGACGGCCGGATCCGGGACGAGCCGCGGGTATCCGGGCTGGACGTGCCGATCTGGTGCACCGGCTCGACCCCGCACTACGCCTCCCAGGCCGAGCTGTTCCCCTGGGCGTACGACGTGCCCGTGGCCGTCGGCGGGGCGCTGGCGCTTCCCGGCGACCTGGTCGTCGCCGACGACGACGGCGCCGTCGTCGTCCCGCTCCGCCGCGCCGAATCGGTGCTGGCCGCCGCGGCCGAGCACGAGCAGTGGGAGCGCTACAGCCGCGCCCGCATCGAGGACGGCGGAGCCCTGTCGGACTACTACCCCCTCACCCCCGAGACCCGCGCCGAGTACGAGCGGTGGAAGGAAACACAGTGATCATCAAGGGCTTGACCGCGGTCGTCTTATTGCTGGCCGCGCTGACCGCACCGGCGTCGGCCACCATGGCGCAGTGCGACTACTACGTCTCCCCGTCGGCCGACGGCCGGGGCGACGGCAGCGCGCGGCGCCCGTGGAAGTCCATCGAGCAGGCCCGCGACGCGATCCGCGTCCTCAAGCGCCAGCAGAAGTGCGACATCGTGGTCAACGTCAAGGGCGGCGACTACGTCGTCGACAAGACGATCGCGTTCGGCGCGGCCGACTCGGGCGAGAACGGCCACAAGATCATCTACCGGAGCGCCGACGGGCCGGGCAAGGCCCGTTTCCTCGGGGCCAGGCCGCTGACCGGCTGGCAGAAGCACGACGAGAACGTCTACAAGACCAAGATCGACCGGACCTCCTACACGCTCTTCGAGGACGGCAAGCGCGCCACCACCGCCCGCTACCCCAACCGCACCAGCGACGACCTCTGGTCGCCCTACCTGTTCTCGGTGCTGCCGGAGGCGGAGTATCAGGCGGTGCACAACTGGCTCTTCTTCGACCCCAAGGACGTGCCGAAGGAGTGGGACCCCGACTTCGACAAGAACGCCCAGATGGTCGTCTGGTCGGGCGGGTCGTGGAGCTGGTTCACCGACACCGTGCCGCTAGGCGGCGCCGACTTCCGCAAGAACTTCTTCACCCTGAGCTACGACGCCCGCTTCCACCTGGTCAACAGCCGCAGCGGCTCACGCTACTTCCTGCAGAACACGCTGCGCTTCCTGGACCAGCCGGGTGAGTACTACTTCGACTTCGCCGGCGGCGAGGTCTACTACTGGCCGCGCGGCTCGATCGACAAGGTGATGGCGCCGACCGTCAAGACGATCTTCTCGCTGGACGGGGTGCACGACGTGGCGCTCGACGGGCTGGCGCTGCAGTATTCCGACTTCGTCGACTGGTATCGCTACGGCTGGAACGCCGCGGGCGACTCGGGCTACCCGCACAAGTATCCGGTGTACGACCGGCAGATCGAGATGCCGCGCAACCGCTTCGGCATGATCACGGTGACGAACTCCCGCGACGTCGACCTCACCCGCCTGAACATCTCCGACTCCGGTTTCACCGGCATCTTCCTGCTCTTCGCCAATCAGCGGATCAAGGTGACCGACAGCCTGCTGGTCAACCTCGGCGGCGACGGCATCAAGGTGGAGGGCGGCTACCCCGGCGAAGGCGACATCACCGGACATCACATGATTTCCAACACCTACATCTCCCACGTGGGCGAGCTCGTCCCCGGCGACGCCTCCGGCATCGAGCTGATGAACACCGGCAACAACACCGTCAGCAACGTCGTCGTCAAGCACAGCGCCCGGTACGGCATCAGCCTGGAGGTCCGGCCCGAGGTCAAGAACGAGGACAACTACGCGCGCAACAACCGCTTCTCCTACATCCGCATCGAGGAGGCAGGGCTGGACAGCGGCGACATGGGCGCGTTCTACACCTACGGCGTGCACAACACCGAGCCGCATCCGATCGACAACTTCGTCTCGCAGATGGTGATCGGCGACGTGCTCAACGACCCAGCCGGGAAGATGCCCGACAGCGGCACCCGCGGCGTGCACATGGACGCCGGTGGCTGCGGCTTCTCGATCGAGAACGTCGAGGTGGGGCAGGTCAGTGACGACAAGTACCAGGCCTACCAGTGCAACGAGGTCAAGAACGGCAACTGGCAGGCCGGCTTCGACGCCTCGAAGATGGAGTACGACAAGATCGGCGTGACCGCCGCCTTCCCCTACCCGATCCCGTGAACGGCCTGACCCGCCGCGGCTTCCTGGCCGCGGCGGCGGTCTCCCCGCTGGCCCTGTCCGCCGCGCCCGCATCCGCCACACCCGGGTCTGCTTCGCCCAGGTCCGCCTCGCCCGCATCCGCCGCACCCGGGTCCTGGTTCGCCAGGCCGGGCACCGCCGCCCGGCCGATGGTGCGCTGGTGGTGGCCGGACGCGCAGGTCGACCCCGCGGAGATCCGGCGCGAGGTGGACCAGATCGCGGACGCCGGGTTCGGCGGCGCGGAGATCGCCGCGGCGCACCACAGCATCCGCGACAAGTCCGTGCTCGACCCGGCCGCCCGCGGCTGGGGCACCTCCGCCTGGGTCGAGGCGGTCGAGGCGGCGCTCGACCAGGCGGCGCGGCGCGGCATCGCGATCGACCTCACGATCGGCCCCTCCTGGCCGGCGGCCGTTCCGACGATCACGCCCGACAGCGAGGGAGCCGCCAAGGAGCTCGCCCACGGGACGGTCACCGTCGCCGGGGGCGCCACGTACGCCGGGCCTGTGCCGCCACCTCCAGCCGCGGGCGCCACCTACTCCGGGCCGATGCCGCCTCCTCTCACCAGTGCCACGGCGAAGCTCGTGATCGTTCTGGCCGCCAGGATCGACCCGGCCCTGTCCACCCGCGAGGAGACCGGGCTCGAGGCCGCCTCCGTCACCGAGGTGCCCGTCACGGGCGGCACGGTGACCTGGACCGCGCCGGGCGAGGGCGAGTGGGTGCTGATCGCCTGCTGGGAACGAGGCTCGGGACAGCGGCCCGAATCCGGGCCGCACACCGCGCCCGAGTCGTACGTGGTCGATCACTTCAGCAGGGCCGGAACCCAGGCGGTGGTCGACTTCTGGGAGTCGCGCCTGCTCACCCCTTCGATACGCAGGTTGCTGCGGCGCTCGGGCGGCGCGCTGTTCGAGGACTCCATCGAGCTGGAGACCGACGCGCTGCAGTGGACGCCCGCCCTGCCCGCGGAGTTCCGCAGGCGCAGGGGCTACGACCTGACGCCTTACCTGCCGGTCGTCCTGCTGCGCGACGAGGACCCGGTCTTCACCTTCGAGCCCGTGCTGACCAGGCACGTACGCAAGGACTACTGGGACACGGTCTCGGAGCTGTTCAACGAGCACCACGTGACCGCGCTGCGCGACTGGGCGCACTCGCTGGGCCTGCGGCTGCGGGCCCAGCCGTACGGGCTGCAGACGGACGCGATCGCCAGCGCGGCCATCCTCGACATCCCCGAGGGCGAGTCGCTGGGGTTCAAGAACCTCGACGACTACCGCTGCCTGGCCGGAGGCAGGGACGTGGCCGGGCACGAGCTGCTGTCCTGCGAGGCCGGGGCGTACCAGGGCGGGGCCTATACCACGACCTGGACGAAGCTGCTGCGGACGATGGGCGGCGCGTACGCGGCGGCCATCCCACCTGGCGCCACACGCCCGACATTTCGGGATATGTCGCCCGGGTTCAGCTCGCCATGCGGCAGGGCGAACCCCGCGCCGACGTGGCGGTCTTCCGGCAGACCGGCTACACCAAGACCGGCATCGGCGCCGCCTGGTTCACCGCGAGCGGCATCCCCACCGGCTGGACCCACCAGTTCGTCAGCGAACCTCTGCTCGACTTGGCGCGGGTCACCCACGGCAGGCTCGGGCGGCCGCGATACAAGGCGCTGTTCGTGGAGGGCGACCGCTTCGCCGCCAACGAGTGCACGATGACCGTCGCGGTGGCGCGGCGGCTGCTGGAATACGCCGCCGAGGGGTTGCCGATCGTGCTGCTCGGTGCCTGGCACCAGGCCTCGCTGCCGGGCCTCGGGGATCCGGCCGAGCTGCGCGCGCTCCTGGCAGACCTGCTGGCGCGGCCGTCGGTGCGGGTGGTCGCCGCACAGGCCGACGTGCCCCAGGCGCTGGCCGAGCTCGGCGTCCGGCCGGACGTGCGCTACGCCACCTCCTCCACGCTGCTCCACGCGCGCCGGACGACCGGGGAGGCCGACTACTACTACTTCTGCAACGGCAAGCACGGCGAGAACGTCAAACCGCCGGTGGCGCCCATCGACCACGACGTCACGCTGCCCCGCGGCGGCGGCGTGCCGTACCGGATGGACTCGTGGAGCGGCAGGGTCGAGCCGATCGCGCTGTATGCGGAGGAGGCCGACGGGATCCGGCTGCGGGTGGCGTTGCAGCCTGGGCAGGCCACGATCGTGGCCGTCGGACGCCCCGGCACGGGGGGCAGGCTCCCGCACGCCGTCGCCACGGAGGCCGACCTCGTCCGGTACGCCGGCGGCCGCCTGGTGGCCCGCGTGTCGCGAGCCGGCGCCTACGCCACCACTCTGGCCGGCGGGCGCGTGGTCACCTCCGTCATCGGGCCGGTCCCCGAGCCCGTCGAGCTGTCGTCGTGGCGGTTGCGGGTGGAGGACGTGCGGGCGGACGGGGCTTACCTGGAGCTGGGCGAGGTGACCGACACCTGCCGGGTGCGGATCAACGGCCGGCGGCTCGACCCCGTCGACCAGATCGTCCGGGTGGTGGACGCGGGGCCGTACCTGCGGTCCGGGCGCAACACCGTCGAGGTCGAGGTCGCCACCCCGCTCGGCAACCGGCTCCGGGTGGCCGACCCCGCGGTCTACAGCGGTCTGGCCCGCCAGCCGTACGGGCTGCTCGGCCCGGTGCGACTGGTGCCCTACGGCGAGGCCGCGCTCGGCTGAGCCCGCGCTCTTGACCGATCACTTCCGCATACATAGGGTGCCGAATACATATTCATTATACGTTAGACATTCAGCCGGGAGGTTCAGGGTGCGGATCACGGCAGCCCTCGCCACGGTGGTGTTAGCCCTGTGGCCGGGGCCGGGGCCGGGGCCGGCGCAGGCGGAGGCGGAGGCGGAGGGCGTCCGCTTCGCGGCGCCCGGCGGCGCGGACGGCGCGTGCGTGGACGCGCCCCTGGAGTTCACCTTCCCGGCGCGGCCCGCGCCCGGGACGGCGGGCGTGATCGAGGTGCGCCGCGCGGACGGGTCGTTGGCCGACCGCGTGGAGGCGGCCACGGCCAAGGCCGACAGGAAGAACATCGGCCAGGCGGTCTCCGACACCGGGCTGCCGCACGACTTCTCCTACGAGTCGATCATGGTCGAGGGCCGCACGGCCCGCGTCCACCTGCACCGGCAGCTCGACTACGGCCAGGACTACACCGTCACCGTCGACCCCGGCGTCTTCCCGGGATACTCGGGTTCCTGGCGCTTCTCCACCAGGAAGCAGGCGCCGCGGCAGCCTCGCCACCTGACCGTCGCGGCGGCGGGGACCGGCGACTTCTGCACCGTGCAGGGCGCCGTCGACGCGGTGCCCCTCGGCAACACCAGGCCCGTGACGATCGACGTGCGACCCGGGGTCTACACCGAGATCGTCTACGTCCGCGAGGACCGGCCGCACATCACCGTCCGCGGCGCGGGCGCGGGCCGTACCGTGATCCGCTACGCCAACAACGACCTGCGCAACGGCGACGCGGCGCTGCGCGAGAGCGGCGGGCCCGCCGACGTGTGCCCGCGCCGCGTGCTGGAGACCTCCGACGTGCACAACTGCTGGCGGGCGATGTTCGGGGTGGACGCGGCCGACTTCCGGCTCAGCGACCTCACCCTGCACAACACCACGCCCAGCGGCGGCTCGCAGGCCGAGGCGTTCCGCGGCAACAACGAGCGCATCGCGCTGGACCGCGTGGACCTGCGCAGCCAGCAGGACACACTGCGCCTGCAAGGCAAGGGCTTCGTCTCGCGCAGCCGCATCAGCGGCCAGGTGGACTTCGTCTGGGGCACCGGCACCGTCTTCATCCAGGACTCGGTGCTGGAGTCGACCGGCCCCGGCTACATCTCGCAGAGCCGCAACGACGCCACGCGGCCCGGCACGGTGTTCGTCCGTACCCGGCTGACGCGGGCGCCCGGCGTCCCCGACGGCTCGGTCGTGCTCAGCCGCAGCGCGGTGTGGCGCTTCACGCACAGCCAGACGGTGTTCATCGACACCGTGATGGACGCGCACATCTCCCTCAAGGGCTGGCTGATCGATCCCGACGACTGCGCCAAGGCCCCGGACCTGGCCTTCTGGGAGTACGGCAGCGCCGACCCGGCCGGGCGGCCGATCGACGTGTCGCAGCGGCTGGCCTGCTCGCGGCAGCTCACGGCGGCCGAGGCGGAGCGGTGGAGCGACCCGGAGTTCGTCCTGGGCGGCTGGGATCCCGAGAAGAAGGGGTAGGAATGGACAGGTTATCGAGGCGGAGCTTGCTCGGCGCGGCAACGGTCATGGGTGTAACAGCGCCGGCGGTGACCGCGACCCCGGCGCTCGCGGCCAAGGGCGGGCCGCGGCCGGTCGCACCCGTCAACCAGGAGGTGGCCGCCCAGTTCGGCGCCGAGTACAAGACGCTGCCCGCCGCGGTGGTCGGCGTGGACATGGAGCCGCTCATCGGCGTCAACACGCTGGGCGACATCGAGGCCAAGCGCGCCGCCATGGCCGACTACATCTGGAAGGGCGCGGGCCTGCCCCGGAGCATGCCCGCGGTCGAGCAGGACGTGACGGGCCCCGAGCAGTTCGCCTCCCTGACCGGGGTGAAGCGGATCGACCAGCTGACCGTGCCGCTCGGCTACCGGGTGGCCAACAAGGTGTACGACATCGTGCCGCGCCGCGCCTGGAACCATCGGCTGGCGCTCTACCACAACGGCCACGGCGAGCCGCCGGACACCATGCTCCGCACGGTCCAGGCGCTGCTCGATCGCGGCTACCGGGTGATGGCGTACGCGATGCCGTTCCATCACTGGAACGCCCAGCAGATCGCCGACCCCAACGATCCCGGCAAGCTGCTGCCCGGCCCCTCCCACCGGGAGCTCCCCCCGTGGGAGTCGGCGGGGTTCTCGACGCTGACGTTCTTCCTGGAGCCGCTGACCGTCACGCTCAACTACGCCTTGGACGCCTACCGGCCCCTGTCGGTGGAGATGATCGGGCTGTCCGGCGGCGGCTGGACGACCACGGTCTACTCCGCGCTCGACCCGCGGATCACCCGGAGCTACCACGCGGCCGGGTCGCTGCCGTTCTTCCTGCGCCCCGCCTCGCCCAAGCCGCGGCCGACGATCGGCGACTTCGAGCAGACCCGGGACGCGCTGCCCGGCTTCTACGCCGGAGTGGACTACCTGGACATGTACGTGATGGCCGCCGTCGGCCGGGATCGCGGGCAGCTGCAGATCCTCAACCGCTTCGACGAGTGCTGCTTCAACGGGGTCGGTCACCGCGTCTACCACCTTCCCGTCCGCGATCGCGCCGCGCTGCTGGGCGGGCGCTGGGACATTCTCGAAGACGCGACGCACGGCGGTCACACCATTTCCCCATACGCGCTCTCCGTCATTCTCTGGGATCTCGACAATGCCGAATAGAGAATTTTTCAACCGGCGTCGGGTGATAATCGACACCGACGCCAAAAACGAGGCCGACGACCAATTCGCGATCGTGCACGCGCTGCTTTCCCCGAGCCTGGACATTCGCGGATTCATCGCCGCGCATTTCGGTAACCGGCGCACCCGCCGCAGCATGGAGGAGAGCCGCGAGGAGATCGATCTCCTGCTGCGGCTGATGAAGCTGGAGGCGAACGTCGTGAACGGCGCGCCGTACGCGCTGCCCGACGTCCGCAGGCCGGTCGAGTCGGAAGGCGCCCGGCTGATCATCGACGAGGCGATGCGCGACGTGCCGGAGCCGCTCTACGTCGCCTTCTTCGGACCGCTGACCGACATGGCCTCCGCCCTGCTGCTGGAGCCGCGCATCGCCGAGCGCGACGTGACGGTCGTCTGGATCGGCGGCGGCGCGGGGCCGGAGTTCAACCTGTCCAACGACATCGTCGCCGCCAACCTGGTGTTCTCCTCGCGGCTGAAGGTGTGGCAGGTGCCGAGCGCGACGTACCGGATGATGGCCGTCGGCTACGCCGAGCTGGACGCCAAGGTCGCCCCGTGCGGCGAGATCGGCGCCTACCTGGTCCGGCAGCTCGTGGAGTGGAACGAGCGCGCGCACGGCGGGTCGATCGAGTTCCGCGTGCTCGGCGACTCCCCCGCGGTCGGGCTGCTGCTCCACCCGGACTGCGGCCAGTGGGCGGAACGGCCCGCGCCCACCTTCCGCTACGACGGGACACCGGACTTCTCCGGGGACAACCGGCCGATCCGCGTCTACGAGTCGATCGACGCGCGCTTCATCCACGAGGACTTCTTCGCCAAGCTGCGGGCCTTCACAGGAGGGGACGGACAACCATGACAACGTTCGGTGCCGGGATCTGGGCGTTCGGGCAGATCATCGACAGATACGCCACCGACGGCTACGGCCCGGCCAGGACCGAGCCGGAGATGCTCGACCTGGCGGCGGCCGTCGACGGCCTGGAGTGCCTCGACGTCAACGTGCCGACCACACTCACCCGGGCGGACCTGGCCGATCGCGGGCTCCGCGCCCCGGCCAGGACGGTTTCGACCTGCCCGGCCAGGCCGACTACGCCCAGCTGTGGGACCTCACGGTGACCGCGATCCGCGACCCCGCCTCCGCCCACCCCGACGTGCAGTTCGCGATCGAGTACAAGGCCAAGGAGCCGCGGGTACGGATCACGCTCGCCGACGCGGCGCGCACCCTGCTGGCCATCGACGAGGCGGGAGTGGACAACGTCGGCATCGTGCTGGACTTCGGCCACTCACTGCTGGCCGGGGAGACGCCGGCAGAGGCGCTGCAACTCGTGCACCGGCGCGGCAAGCTGGTGTCGGTCGAGCTCAACGACAGCTGGCGGGGCTGGGACGACGACCTGCCGGTCGCCTCGGTGCACTTGTTCGAGACCATCGAGTTCCTGCTGGCCGTCCGGCGCATCGGGTGGACCGAGCCCGTGCTGCTCGACCAGTTCGCCTTCCGCGAGGATCCGGTGCGGGCGCTGTCGGCCAGCATCACCGCGATCCGCCGCCTGGAAGAGGTCTGCGATCGGATCGACCTGGACGAGCTGCGCGCCGCCCAGGACCGGCAGGACGCGCTCGCCGCGCAAGAGGTGCTGTGGTCGGCGATCGGAGCGCGGTGACGCTCACGCACGCGGCCGGAGACCTTCTCACGTCCGACCCCGGCGCCGTCGAGGCGTGGCGGCTGCTGCGGGCCCGGCTGGCCGCCGCCGACGCCCGCGGCCGGGCGGCGGTGCTGGCCGAGCTGGCCGGCGGCATCCTCGGTCGCCCTCTACGCCACGCTCGCCGCCTGCGGGTTCTTCCCCGCCGACCGGCTGGCGACCTTCGCCGCCCCGATGTCGCCGCTCAACGGGCATCCGAGCCGCCGTGCCGTACCCGGAGTGGAGACCAGCACCGGGCCGCTCGGGCACGGCCTGCCCGTCGGCGTAGGCGCCGCGGTCGGGCTGCGGCTGCGCGGCTCGCCCGCGCGCACCGTCGTGGTGCTGGGCGACGGCGAGCTGCAAGAGGGCAGCAACTGGGAGGCCGCCATGGCGGCGGCACACCACCGGCTGACCGGGCTGACCGCGATCGTCGACCGCAACGGACTGCAACAGGGCGCCTCCACCCGGGAGACCAACGACCTGGAGCCGCTGGCAGCCAAGTTCCGGGCCTTCGGCTGGGAGACCACCGAGGTCGACGGCCACGACCACCTGGCCCTGCTGGAGGCCGTCACCGCGCCGCGCACCCGCCCGAGGTGCGTCATCGCCAGGACCGTGAAGGGGCGAGGAGTGTCGTTCATGGAGAACAGGGTGGAGTGGCACCACCGGGTGCCCGACGCCGCGCAGGCCAGGGCCGCCCTGGAGGAACTGCGGTGACCACGGCGGGGGTGCTGCACGACTGCCGCGACGCCTTCTCCGAGGAGCTGGTACGGCTGGCCCGCCTCGACAGCCGGATCGTCGCGGTCTGCAACGACTCGGTGGGGTCGAGCAAGCTCGGGCCGTTCGCGGCGGAGTTCCCCGACCGGTTGGTCAACGTCGGCATCGCCGAGCAGGACCTGGTCGGCGTCGGCGCCGGGCTGGTGCGGGAGATCAGCGGGCTGCCGCTGGACCCGATGTTCTCGGCCTCGCGAGCGGCCTGGCTGCTCGGGCACCATGGCGGATCCCACGGCCAGGGGCGGTTGTGCCTGGGGACGGTCGACTCGTGGCTGCTGTTCCGCCTGGGTGGCGGCCACGTGATCGAGGTGGGTTGCGCGTCCCGGACGCAGCTGCTGGACGTGCGTGAACGCCGCTGGAGCCCCGCGTTGCTGAAGCTCTTCGGCGTGGCGGAGGAGACGCTGCCGGAGGTCGTCCCGTCGTGCGGGACGCTCGCCGACGCGGGCGGGCTCCATCCCGGCCTGGCCGGGGCCCCGGTCACGGCGGTGCTGGGCGACTCGCACGCGGCCCTGTTCGCCCACGCGGCCTGGGAGCCGGGCAAGGTCAAGGTCACCTACGGCACGGGCTCGTCGGTCATGGGCCTGGTCGATAAGGACCCCTTCACGGGCCTCGCGGACGGCCTATGTCTGTCGGTGGCCTGGCAGGAGGATGTCCCGGCGTACGCGCTGGAGGGCAACATCCTGTCCACCGGCGCCACCCTCACCTGGCTGGCGGGCGTGCTGGACGTGGAGCCGGCCGAGGTGGCGCGGCTCGCGGCCGGGGGCCGCAGGAGTAAGCTGCACATCGTCCCGGCCTTCGGCGGCTTAGGCGCGCCGTGGTGGGACGAGCAGGCAGTGGCGATCATGACGGGCTTCGGCCTCGACACCAGGCGGGAGGACATGGCCCGGGCAGCGGTCGACTCGATCGGGCTCCAGGTGGGCGACGTCGTGGCGGCCATAGAGCGGGCGGCGGGTCCCGTCGGTGAACTGCTGGCCGATGGGGGGCCGAGCGGCAACGCCGACCTCATGCAGTGGCACGCCGACGTGACGGGGCAGCCGGTCCGCGCCGCCCGGCGGCCGGAGCTGTCCGCACTGGGGGCCGCGCACCTGGCCGGAGCGGCGGCGGGGGTCTGGTCACGCGAGGAGCTGGCGCGCCTGCCGCGGCACAGCCGGCGCTACACGCCGGGCCTGTCGCCGCGCGAGCGCGGCGACCTGCTCGCACAATGGCATTCCGCGGTGGCCAGGGCGCGCCACCGCACCACCGGAGCGGAGGCCGGCGATCGTGGCAGCTGACAGTCAGTCCGAGCGGGGCGTGCGCCTCAGCGGCCGCCGGCTCGGCCAGGAGGCGGAGCGGATGCGCCTGCTGGTGCGCGTGGCCCGCCTCTACCACGAGCACGGCGTCCGGCAGCCGCAGATCGCCGCCCAGCTGCACATCTCGCAGCCCCGGGTGTCGCGGCTGCTCAAGGAGGCCGCGGAGTTGGGCATCGTCCGCACCGTGGTCGTGGTGCCCAGCGGCGTGCACGCGCTGCTGGAGGAGGATCTCGAGCGCAAGTACGGCCTGCAGCAGATCGTCGTCGTCGACGCGCTCGGCGACGACCGCGAGGTGGTGGCGGCGCTGGGCGTGGCCGGCGCCACCTATCTCGACACCACCTTGATCGGCGGCGAGCACCTGGGCATCTCCTCGTGGAGCACGAGCCTGCTGGCCACGGTCGAGGCGATGCAGCGGCGGCCGGTCCACGTGGCCGAGGAGGTCATCCAGCTCCTCGGCGGCGTGGGGAAGGGCTCGGCGCAGGTCCAGGCCACCCGGCTGGCGGCGCATCTGGCCGACCTCACCGGCGCCGAGCCGGTCTTCCTGCCCGCGCCTGGCCTGGTCAGCTCGCCGGCGGCGCGCGAGGCGCTGCTGGACGACCCTGTGGTGCGCCAGGTCGTGGAGGGGTGGGGGCGGCTGACGACCGTGCTGGTCGGCATCGGCAGCCTCGACCCCTCGCCGCTGCTGCGCGACAGCGGCAACGCCATATCCGAGGAGGAGATGGAGGCCATGCGCAGCCTGGGCGCGGTGGGTGACGTCTGCCTGCGCTTCTTCGACGCCGACGGGCGCCCGGTGAGCTCCCCGCTGGAGGAGTGCGTCCTCGGCATCCCCACCGCCGACCTGCTGCGGGTGCCACGGCGCATCGCGATCGCCGGCGGACGGCGCAAGACCGCCGCCATCCGCGCGGCGCTGCGCGGAGGCTGGGTGAACACGCTCATCACCGACGTGGGCGTCGCGGAGCAGCTGCTCAAGGACTGACGCGCCCACCCCCGAAACCGCCGTGGAAATCCACGGCGGTTTCTTTTCGTGTCTTGACAGTCACATCTGTGTCGTTCACGATGTGATGAATCGCAGCCATTCAAGCGTGAATAAACATTCTCACGAGACGCCGCTCGCATATTCGGGGCGGAAGGTGAGCGCTCACATGGACTTGGAAATCAACCGTCGCGATTTTGTGCGTTCCGCAGCGTTGGCGGCGCCCGCCGTCGCCTGGACAACGAAATCAGCCAGTGCCTCGACAGGAGCCGCCGTGCCCGCCTTCCCCGCTGCCGAGGGCGCGGGGATGTACGCCACCGGCGGCCGGGGCGGCGAGGTCGTCGAGGTGACCACGCTCGACGACTCCGGCCCCGGCTCGTTGCGCGAGGCGGTGGCCGGCTCGGACCGGACGATCGTCTTCCGCGTCTCCGGCAACATCCACATCAAGGGCGGCCTGGACATCACCGGGTCGAACATCACGATCGCCGGCCAGACCGCGCCCGGTCACGGCATCAGCGTCGTCGGCAACGAGACGAAGATCGCCGGAAACAACATCATCATCCGCTACCTGCGCTTCCGCGGCGGCGACGTGCTCGGCACCCCGATCGACACGCTGACCGGGCGGGGCGTGCGGGACATCGTCATCGACCACTGCTCGATCAGCTGGGGCGTGGACGAGTGCTTATCCGTCTACGGCTGCACCAACGTGACCGTGCAGTGGTGCGTCATCTCCGAGGGCCTGGACATGTCGGTGCACCCCAAGGACCGGCACGGCATGGGCGGACTGTGGGGCGGCGACCACATCACCTACCACCACAACCTGCTGGTCCACAACTCCTCGCGGAACCCTCGCTTCAGCTTCACCGAGGGCCTGGACATGATCGTCGACCACCGCAACAACGTGATCTACAACCACGGGTTCACCTCCTGCTACGGCGGCGAGTGGGCCAACGGCGTCAACATGGTCGGCAACTACTACAAGCCGGGGCCCAACACCTTGGCCGCGATCGCCCCCGTGATCGTGGCGCCGGGCCGCTTCGGCAAGTGGCACGTCTCCGGCAACCACGTCGAGGACCACCCCGAGGTCACCCGCGACAACGTCAAGGGCATCACCTTCCCCACCGGCGGCATCACGCTGCTGCCGCAGCCGGTGCCGTTCGAGCACGGCATCGACGCGCAGACGCCCGCCCAGGCGTACGCCGCGGTGCTGGAGGGCGCGGGCGCGATCCTGCCGCGGCGCGACTCGATCGACGCCCGGCTGATCAACGAGGTGCGGACCGGCACCGGGCGGGTCATCAACTCCCAGCGCGAGGTCGGCGGCTGGGCGCTGCTCCCCCAGGAGGAACCGCCCGCCGACGGCGACCACGACGGCATGCCGGACGACTGGGAGCGCGCGCAGGGCCTGAACCCGGCCGATCCCGCCGACCGCAACACGGTCGGCCGCGACGGCTACACCAACCTCGAGCGCTACCTGAACTCCATCCGGCGCGCCGGCGCCCGCAACCCCGAGGTCGCGCTGACCCAGCACCCCGACCAGGTCCTCACCGCGGGCAAGAGCCTCACCCTGGAGGCCAGGGCCAAGGCTCTGGACGGCGCCGCGATCGCCAAGGTGGAGTTCTTCGCCGAGGACGAGAAGATCGGTGAGGCGGCGGCTGCGCCGTACCGGATGACCTGGGCGAACCTCAGCGAGGGCACGCACCATCTCACCGCGCGCGCCACCGACTCCACCGGGACGATGACCGCGTCCTCGATGGTGCCGCTGCACGTGGTGACCACCACCGCGACCGGGGCCTGGCAGGGGCGGGACGTCGGCCGGGTGCCGATCCCGGGAACGGCGGCCATCGACGGCGACGTCATCACGGTGCGCGGCTCGGGGAAGGTCGCCGGGTGGCGTGACTCCTTCTTCTTCCTGCACCAGCAGGTCGAGTCCAAGGGGCAGGTGGAGATCATCGCCCGCGCCGAGAGCTTGAGCCGGGCCTACGCCGGCGCGGTCGCGGGCGTCATGATCCGGGAGAGCCTCGAGCCCGACTCCCCCTTCATGATGGGCGGCCTCACCTTCTACGAGGGCGGCAAGCGCGGGATGGCGCTGCGCGTCGCGCAGAAGGGCAGCACGATGGCCGCCGGGCCGTACCCGCCGATCGCCGAGGACCCCCTCGACGCGGGCAAGCGGCACTGGCTGCGCCTGGTCGCCAAGCTCCTGCCCGGCGGCGACACCGAGTTCCAGGCCTTCCTGGCCGATGAGTCCCTGGCATGGACCCGCATCGGCTACGAGCGCATCTACATCAATCCCAGCCGGTTCTTCATCGGCCTGGCCGTCGACGGCGGCCAGGAGGCGAACGCGGTCCACAGCTACACGACCGCCCGGTTCAGCGCCGTGAAGATCACCCAGTAACGGAGTATCCATGCACGCACACCACCCCCCACGACCGTCACGGCGCGAGCTCCTGTATGGAGGCGGCCTGTTCCTGCTGACCTCGGCCGCGGCCGGCTGCGGGTTCTTCGACACCAAGCCGAGCACGGGCGGCGGCGCCGCGCAGGCGGTGGACCTCAACGCCAAGGAGGCCCCGTCGCTGGCCGAGCTCGTCAAGCAGGGCAAGCTGCCCCCGCTGGCCGAGCGGCTGCCGAAGAACCCGCTGGTCGTCAAGCCGTACAAGGAAGCGGGCGTCTACGGCGGGACGTGGCGCAACGCCATGGTCGGCGAGGAGGACATCGGCTGGCTGACCAACACCATCGGCTACGAGCCGGTCGTCCGGCTCAAGCCGGGCACGAACGGCCAGAAGGGCCCCGACGACATCGTTCCCAACGTGGCCGAGTTCGAGGTGAAACAAGACGGCAGGGAGTACGTCTTCCGCCTGCGTGAAGGGCTCAAGTGGTCCGACGGCCAGCCGTGCACCGCCGACGACCTGCTGTTCGCCTTCGAGGACGTCCAGGTCGACAAGGACCTGCACCCGACCGGCATCTACGACCTGTTCCTGGAGAACGGCAGCCTCGACGAGCTGGTGAAGGTGGAGAAGCTGGACGAGCGGACCGTCCGCTACCTCTACAAGGAGCCGAAGGCCGGGCTGCTGTTCCAGGTGGCGAACGCGACCTTCGAGCGGCCCGGCCCGGTCGGCTTCCTGTTGCCCAAGCACTACCTCAAGCAGTTCCACAAGAAGTACAACCCGGACGCCGACAAGCTGGCCAAGGAGGCGCAGCTCGACAGCTGGACGGTGCTGTTCGCCCAGAAGCAGGACCCCTGGCACAACGCCGACCAGCCGACATTGAACGCCTGGAAGGTGACCAACGCCATCGGCAAGGGCCCCGCGCTGATCGCGCAGCGCAACCCGTACTACTGGAAGGTCGACGAGCAGGGCCGGCAGCTCCCCTACATCGACACGTTCCGGACGGAGATCTTCCAGGACGTCCAGGTCGAGCTGCTGCGGGTGATGAACGGCGAGCTGGATCTGCAGTTCCGCAACTTCTCCACGCCGGAGAACAAGCCGCTGGTCGGCAAGAACCGGACCACCGGCAAGTACCGGCTGATCGACGTGGAGAACCGGCTGGTCAACACGATGATCCTGCAGTTCAACCAGACCCACGCGGACAAGGACCTGCGCGAACTGTTCCGCAACAAGGACTTCCGCATCGGCCTGTCCCACGCGATCAACCGGCAGGAGATCATCGACGGCGTCTACGCCGGGCAGGGCCAGCCCTGGCAGGCGGCGCCGTCCCGGTCGAACGCGGTCTTCAATGAGACGCTGGCCAAGCAGTACACCGAATTCGACGCGGCCAAGGCCAACGAGTACCTCGACAAGGCGGGGCTGACGAAGAAGGACTCCGACGGGATGCGGCTCGGCCCCGACGGCGAGCCGCTGACGATCACCGTCATGGCCAGCACCGAGTTCCCGCACCACGTGGAGGCGCTGGAGTTCGTGGCGAAGGCGTGGAAGGCGGTCGGCGTCGGGCTGCGCGCCGACCCGGTGGCCCCCGAGCTGTTCGTGGAGCGCAGCGAGGGCAACGACCCGCAGTGTTCCACCTACACCTGCAGCGACTTCGACCTGATCACCGGCACCGGCGGCGACCACTACTACGTGCCGAGCAACTCCGGCAGCGCGCGCTACGCCATCAAGTGGGCCCTGTGGTACGTCAAGGCGCCGGGTGGCGAGGAGCCGCCCGCGGAGGTGAAGAAGCAGCTCGAGGCGTTCACCAAGATGCGCACGACCTTCGACTACACCGAGGCGCTCGACGCGGCCAAGGAGGTGCTGCGGATCTCGCAGGAGCAGTTCTACGCGATCGGCATCAGCACCTTCCCCAACGAGTACGGCGTGGCCAGGGAGAACTTCCACAACGTGCCCGACAAGATCGCCAGCGCCGCGGTCTCTCCCGGGCCGACGCAGCCCGAGCAGTACTTCATCCGATGATCCACTATTTCCTGCGCCGCCTGCTCTACGTCGTCGTCACGCTCTGGGTCATCTCGATCGTCACGTTCGTCATCATCAACCTGCCGCCGGGCGACTACGTCTCCACGCTGGTCGCCCAGGCGTCGGCGCGGGGCGAGGAGGTGACGAACGCCGAGGTCATCGCGCTGAAGGCGCGGTACGGCCTGGACGAGCCGATCCTCGTGCAGTACTGGAAGTGGTTCTCCGCGATCATCTTCCACGGCGACTTCGGGCAGTCGTTCGCCTGGAACCAGCCGGTGGCGGGCCTGATCGGCGAGCGGGTGGCCCTGTCGGCCACCCTGTCGATCAGCTCGCTGCTGCTGGTGTGGGCGATCGCCTTCCCGATCGGCATCTACAGCGCGGTCAAGCAGTACTCCTGGGGCGACTACTCCGCCTCGTTCCTCGGGTTCATCGGCATGGCGATCCCGGAGTTCATGCTGGCGCTGGTGCTGATGTACGTCGGGTTCCGCTTCTTCGGGCAGAGCGTGGGCGGGTTGTTCTCCCCGGAGTTCGCCGACGCGGACTGGAACCTGGGGAAGGTCCTCGATCTCATCGGCCACCTGTGGGTGCCGATCCTGGTGATCGGCGTCTCGGGCACGGCGGGGATGATCCGGGTCACCCGCGCGAACCTGCTGGACGAGCTCTACCGCCCGTACGTCGCGACGGCCCGGGCCAAGGGGCTGCCTGAGTGGAAGCTGCTGCTGAAGTATCCGGTGCGCATGTCGCTCAGCCCGTTCTTCAGCACGGTCGGGTGGCTGCTGCCCGGCCTGATCGGCGGCGAGACGATCGTGTCGGTCGTGATGAGCCTGCCCACGGGCGGCCCGCTGCTGCTCAGCGGCGTGATGGCCCAGGACATGTATCTGGTGGGCAGCTTCATCATCATCCTCAGCACGCTGACGGTCATCGGGACGATGATCAGCGACCTCGCGCTGGCCTGGTGGGATCCGCGCATCCGCAAGCGATACAAGAGAGAGTAGCGATGCACGGCAGCCAAACGGCGACGCTTCCGCAGTGGAAGCTGATGTGGCGGCAGTTCCGCCGCCATCGGCTGGCCATGGCCGGCATGGCCATCCTCATCCCGGTCTACGTGGTGGCGGTCTTCGCCGGGTTCTTCGCGCCCACCACCAGCACTGACGCGCACACCAGCCTCACCTACGCGCCGCCGCAGCTGGTGCGCTACTCCGGTGAGCACGGCCTGCACGTCTACGGCTACCGCAGCGAGCGGGACGCGGAGACCTTCGAGCAGACGTTCACGATCGACGAGAGCAAGCCGATCCGAGTCGGCTTCTTCGTCGAGGGCGAGCCGTACACGATCCTGGGGTTCATCCCGGCCGACATCCACCTGTTCGGCCCGGTGAACAAGGGCGATCCGTTCTTCCCGCTCGGCGCGGACGGCAACGGGCGCGACCTGCTGTCCCGGCTGATCTACGGCGCGCAGGTGTCGCTGTCGATCGGGCTGGTGGGGGTGGCGGTCAGCTTCGTGCTCGGCATGCTGATCGGCGGGGTCTCCGGCTATCTCGGCGGCGGCGTCGACAATGTGGTGCAGCGGTGCATCGAGTTCATCATCTCGATCCCGACGCTGCCGCTGTGGATGGCGCTGTCGGCGGCGGTCCCCCAAGACTGGGGCCCCTTGACACGATATTTCGCCATCACGGTGATCCTGTCGCTCATCGGGTGGACCGGGCTGGCCCGGGACGTGCGCGGCCGCTTCCTGGCCCTGCGCGAGGAGGACTTCGTGACCGCCGCCCGGCTGGACGGCCTCGGCCGGTTGTCGATCATCTTCCGGCACATGGTTCCGTCGTTCGCCAGCCACATCATCGCCTCGCTGTCGCTGGCGATCCCGGCGATGATCCTCGGCGAGACCAGCCTCAGCTTCCTGGGCCTCGGCCTGCAGTCGCCGGCGGTGAGCTGGGGCGTGCTGCTGGAGGCGGCGCAGAACGTGCGCGTGGTGGCGACGGCCCCGTGGCTGCTGGCCCCGGGCGTGGCTGTGGTGGTCGTGGTCGTGGCGATGAACTTCTTCGGCGACGGGCTGAGAGACGCCGCCGATCCGTATGGAGCGGCGAGCCGAGCCCGGAGATGGCAGCCCTTTAGGCGTAACCGCGGAGGGCGACCAGGGAGCGCGACCATTCAACATGGAGCGGCGAGCCGAGCCCGGAGATGGCAGCCCTTTAGGCGTAACCGCGGAGGGCGACTAGGGAGCGCGACCATTCCACACAGTCGATCGGGGAGGGTGAGGCGGCGTGCCCGCGGACGTGCTGCTTGAGATCGAGGACCTGCGCACGCAGTTCCACATGGACGAGGGCGTCGTGCGCGCGGTGGACGGCGTGGACCTGCGCGTCCACCGCGGCGAGACGCTGGCGGTGGTGGGCGAGTCGGGCTGCGGCAAGAGCGTGATGGCCCGCTCGATCCTGCGCCTGGTGGACCGGGCCGGGCACATCGAGAGCGGGCGGATCGTCCTGCACCGGGACGGCGGCCGCGTCGAGCTGGTCGGCGCCGAGAGCAAGCTGCTGCGCCAGGTCCGGTGGCAGGAGATCGCGATGGTCTTCCAGGAGCCGATGGCCTCGCTGAGCCTGGTGCACACGATCGGCAGCCAGATCGTCGAGGCGGTCCGGCTGCACGAGCGCGTGGACAAGAAGGTGGCGCGCAAACGCGCGATCGAGATCCTGGACCGGGTCGGCATCCCGGACCCGGACCGGCGCGTGGACGCCTACCCCTTCGAGCTGAGCGGCGGCATGCGCCAGCGGGCGATGATCGCGATGGCGCTGGTCTGCCGGCCGAGCCTGCTCATCGCCGACGAGCCGACGACCGCGCTCGACGTCACCACGCAGGCGCAGATCCTGGAGCTGCTGAAGGACCTGCAGGGCGAGTTCGGCATGGCCGTCATGCTCATCACCCACGACCTGGGGGTGGCCGCGCAGGTGGCCGACACCATGGCGGTGATGTACCTGGGCAGGGTCGTCGAGTACGGCCGGGCCGAGCAGGTGCTCAGCGCGCCGAAACACCCCTACACCCAGGCGCTGCTGCAGTCGATCCCGCGCCTCGGCCGGCCCTCACGGACCCGGCTGGAGGCGATCAGGGGCATGGTGCCGCCGCCCTACGACCGGCCGGCCGGCTGCCCGTTCCACCCGCGCTGCGACAGCTTCCAGGCCGGGCGGTGCGACGTCGAGGTGCCCGGCAGCTTCCCGGTGAACGGCGGGCGCGTGTCCTGCCTCCTGTACGACTCGGAGTCCTCATGAGCGGTTTGCTGGAGATCGACGGCCTGACCAAGCACTTCCCGATCCGCAGCGGCCTGCTCGGCCGGCAGGTCGGCCTGGTGAAGGCCGTCGACGGCGTGAGCCTGACCATCCGCGCCGGCAGCACGCTGGGCATGGTCGGTGAGTCGGGCAGCGGCAAGACCACGCTCGGCCGCTGCGTGGTGCGCGCCTACGAGCCGACCGGCGGCCGGATCCTGTTCCACCGGGCCGACGGCACGCAGGTGGACCTGGCGGCGCTGAAGGAGAAGGAGCTCAAGCCGTACCGCGCCGAGGTCCGGATGATCTTCCAGGATCCGCACTCCTCGCTCAACCCGCGCAAGACGCTGCGGGAGATCATCGGCGAGCCCATGCGCGTGCACGGCTACGGCACCAAGGACGAGATCGGCGACCGGGTGCGCGAGCTGCTGCGGCGGGTGGGGCTGCGGCCCGAGTACGCCGACCGCTATCCGCACGCGTTCAGCGGGGGCGAGCGCCAGCGCGTCGGCATCGCGCGGGCGCTGGCCCTCTCGCCCCGGCTGGTGGTCGCCGACGAGGCGGTCAGCGCGCTGGACGTGTCGGTGCGGGCGCAGATCCTCAACCTGCTGATGGACCTGCAGGAGGAGTCGGGCCTGAGCTACCTGTTCATCAGCCACGACCTGAGCGTTATCGAGCACGTGGCCGACGTGGTGGCGGTCATGTACGTGGGCCGGGTCGTGGAGCTCGCCCCCAAGGAGTCGCTCTACGAGCGGCCGCTGCACCCCTACACCGAGGCGCTGCTGTCGGCGGTCCCTGACCCGGATCCTTCGGCCAAGCGGCGCGACCGGGTGGTGCTGCGCGGCGACCCGGCCGATCCGGCCAGCCCGCCGCCGGGCTGCCCGTTCCACCCGCGCTGCGCCTACGCCCAGGACGTGTGCCGGACCGACGTGCCGCCGCTGCGGGAGATCCAGGGTCGCCAGGTGGCCTGCCATCTGGCGAGCGATCTGAGCCTGCGGGGCGTCACCGTCCAGGCGGGGGTGTCGTGACGGATCCGCGTTTCGACGGTGTCCTGCGGTACGGCGGCGCCTTCCTGCCCGCCCCGCACGGCCCCGACAGCCACGCCGCCAACCTCCTCCACACGACGGGCGGCGACCTGCTGTGCACCTGGTTCAGCGGCCCGGAGGAGGGCCACCCGGGCACGGACGTGCTGCTGTCCGGCCTGGAGGGCGACACCTGGTCCGAACCCCAGGTGATCGCCGCCGACCCGGCCAGGAGCGAGCAGAACCCGGTGCTCTTCGAGGCCGATGGCACGATCTGGCTGCTGCACACCTCCAGCGAGCCGTACGACCTGCCCACCGCCCACGTCGTCGCCCGCACCTCGCGCGACGGCGGCCGGACCTGGAGCGCCCCGTGGGTGCTCTTCGACCGCACGATCGTCCGCCATCCCCCGCTGATCCGGGACGACGCGTGGATCCTTCCCGTGTACGGCGCGGCCAGCTCGGTGATGGTCTCCGCGGACCATGGCGAGACCTGGGCCGAGCACCCGGTGCCGGGCAGCGAGGGCCTGGTCCAGATGACGATCGCCGACCGCGGCGACGGCACCCTGCTCGGGCTGTTCCGCAGCCGCCGCGCCGACTCCATTTACGCCTCGGTCTCGGCCGACGGCCTGACCTGGTCGATCCCCGAACCCACCGAACTCCCCAACAACGACTCCTCGGTGCAGCTCCTGGCCCTGCGTGACGGGCGGCTGGCGCTGGTCTACAACCACGCCAGTCTCGAGCAGTACCGCTGGGTGACCAAGGACGGGCAGCGGCGCAAGAAGGCGCTGCGGACGCCGCTGAACGTCGCCGTCTCCGCCGACGGCGGGAAGAGCTGGCCGTCACGCGTCGTCGTCCGGAAGACCGACGACGAGTACTGGGACAACGAGTACGGCTACTCCTACCCGTCCGTCGCCGAGGTCCGCGGCCGCATCCACGTCGCTTATTCCTACCTACGAAAGACGATCAGACATGAAGTTATCGCATGGCCTGCTGGCGCTGACGGTGGCGGCGGTGCCGTACCTGACACTGAGCGGTGACGACGGCGAGGTGCGGGTGGAACCGACCGCTTCCTACGCCTGCCGCCAGGACGTCATGAAACCGGACGCCGAGAAGTACCGCAGGGTGCACGCGGCCACGGTCGCCGAGGCGCCGGGCGGCGACATCCTGACAGTGTTCTACGGCGGCTACAACGAGGGCTCGGCCGACCAGGCGCTCTACATCTCGCGGCTGGGCCGGGGCAAGCACACCTGGAGCGCTCCGGAGGTGGTCTTCGACGAGCCGGGCAAGGCCGACGGCAACCCGGTGCTGTGGTCGGACGGCAAGCGGCTCTACCTGTTCTTCGCCACGATCTTCGGGCACGGCTGGGGCGAGTCCGGGCTGCGGCTGATCACCTCCGACGACGCGGGCCGTACGTGGAGTCAGCCGACGTGGATCCGCCAGGAGTGGGGGTGGATGACGGGCACGCAGCCGATCCGCATGTCGAACGGGGAGCTGCTGCTGCCGATCTACGACGAGGAGGAGTCCACCTCCGGCTTCTACGTCTTCACGCCCGACCTGTCGTCGTGGCAGGCCTTCCCGGAGCCGGGGAAGTGGATCCGCTCCCCCAGCGGCTCCATCCAGCCGACCGTGGTGGAGCTCGCGACGCCGGGGCATCTGCTGGCGTACATGCGGACCGGTGACGGGCGCATCTACCAGAGCGAGTCCAAGGACTACGCGCGCACGTGGAGCGCGCCGGTGCCGCACGACATCGGCAACCCCAACTCGCGCATCGCGATGACCAAGCTGAACACCGGCAAGCTCGTGCTGGCCTACAACCCCTACGTCCAGCACCGCTCCCCCATGCGGCTGTCGCTGTCGCCCGACAACGGGCGCACCTGGGAGAACACCGTGGACGTCGAGGCGAAGTCGGGGCCGCAGTTCACCTACCCGGCGCTGGTCCAGGGCGGCGACGGCTCGATCCACCTGGTCTATTCCAACAACCGCAACACCATCCGCCACGTCGTCTTCAACGAGGCCTACCTGAAGGACGCCGTCGGGCTGATCTCGAACTACCCCGGCTACACCACGACCGAGTTCAAGAACGGCATCAGGAAGAACGTCGTCGACGAGTGCTCCTGGAAGGTGAAGTAGATGAAGGCCCTGCTCGCGCTCACCCTGGCGGCCACCACGGTCGTGCCCGCCGCCACGACGGCCGCCGCCTGCACGGACGTCCCCAACAAGTACAACAAGCCGTTCAGCGTGTGCGATGACGAGCTGTTCATCTTCGCCGCCAACTACAAGCCCTTCGAGGCCACCGCGAGCGACGCCGACCGGCAGGCCACCAAGGTCTTCGACGAGGTCATCGGCAACAAGCTGCGCGCCGCCTTCCCGGGCGTCAAGATCAAGTACGCCACGTGGGACTACCCGATCCGCTACGAGAACCTCAAGGCGGCCGGCGTCACCCCCGACATCGTCATCGACGATCCGCGCACCCGCATCGACCGTGACCTGGAGCCGCTGGGCTGGGTCGGCGACCTCACCCCGGCCCTGCAGCAGGCCGGCATCGACCTCAACACGCTGAACAAGGCCGCGGTCGAGCTGGTCAAGTCACGCTCGGACGGCGGCGTCTACGGCGTGCCGCTCTTCGTCGACGAGCACATCCTGCTCTACAACAAGAAGATCTTCGACAAGTTCCGGGTGAAGTACCCCAAGCCCGGCATGACCTACGACGAGGCCTACCGCCTGGCCAAGCAGCTCACCCGGGACGACGGCCTGGACCACTACAAGGGCTACATGCAGCACCCGGACCAGTATCTGGAGTTCAACCAGCTCGGCCTCTACCCGTTCCTGCCGACGACGAGCGAGCAGCCCAAGCCGGAGGAGGTCAAGGTGAACATCACCTCCGCCGGCTGGAAGCAACAGGTGGAGAGCCTGTACCGATTCCTGATGATCCCGCGCAACGAGTTCACCACGGTCAACGACTTCCTGCGCGGCGACATGGCCAAGCCGGGCCACCTGGCGATGGCGGTGGACACGCTGTCGCGGCTGAATATGTACGCCGGGCGCGAGCTGTTCATCGAGGACGGCGACGAGGAGCAGTTCAAGCAGGACACCGCCAACGTCGACATCGGGGTGGCCGCGGTGCCGGTGCTGAAGGCGGGCTCGACGAGCATCTACCAGCCGAACACCCGGGCCGCCTTCATCCCGCCCGCCTCGGCCAAGAAGGACCAGGCGCTGGCGATCATCAAGTGGCTGGTGTCGGAGGAGGGCCAGGTCGAGCTCTCCAAGCAGGGCATGAAGGGCGTCCTGCAGACCGACGCGGTGAAGGCCGCCTTCGGCACGGCCGTGCCCGAGCTGGCCAAGATCGACACCTCGGCCGTCTACTGGGGCCAGAACGCCGCCGTCTCCAACTACCAGAACACCGAATACTGGGACCTGCCGCTGTGGCAGGTCTTCCGCCAGCACGTCCTGCGCGACGGCATGACGCCGGAGCAGTCGCTGACCGTGACCGAGCAGGAGGGCATCCCCGCCTACATCAAGGCGCAGGCCGCGGCGGGTAAGGACTGGTGACGCCGCCCCGGATGAAGCACCAGCGCTCGGTGGAGCGCTGGTGCGTCCACGAGATCGAGCTGACCGGGCCCTCGGACGGCAACCCGTTCGCCGAGGTGGAGCTGTCGGCCCGCTACACCTACCGCAACCGGACGGTGGAGGCGGAGGGCTTCTACGACGGCGACGGCGTCTACCGGATCCGCTTCATGCCGGACCGGGAGGGTTCCTGGGAGTTCGTCACCCGGAGCAACGTGCCCGAGCTCGACGGCTACACCGGGGCCTTCGAGGCCACTCCGGCGACCTCTCGCGGGCCGGTCCGCGCCGTGGGCACCAGATTCGAGTACGCCGACGGCACGCCCCACCTGTCGTTCGGCACGACCTGCTACCACTGGACGCACGACATGGACCGCGACCGCGAGCGGGAGACGCTGCGGTCGCTGGCCGAGTCGCCGTTCAACAAGATCCGGATGTGCGTGCTGCCGACCGGCCAGATGGACCCGCCGGAGCTGCCGTTCGCCGGCGAGGACAAGACCCGGTACAACCCGGTGTTCTTCCGGCACCTGGAGGCGCGGATCGCCGACCTGTGCGCGATCGGCGTGGAGGCGGACGTGATCCTCTTCCACCCCTACGACCGCGGCCGGCGCGGGCTGGAGAACATGGGGCGCGAGCTCGACCACGCCTACGTCCGGTACGTCGTGGCCCGCCTGGCGGCTTTCCGGAACGTGTGGTGGTCGGTGGCCAACGAGTACGACTTCAACCGCGACAAGACGATGGACGACTGGGACGACCTGCTGCGTACCGTCAAGCGCCATGACCCCTACGAGCGGCTCCTGTCGATCCACAACGGGACTCGCATGTACGAGGTCGCCTCGGTGTACGACTTCGCCAAGCCGTGGGTGACGCACCAGAGCATCCAGCACTGGGACGCCACGCTCACCACGGAGTGGGTCAAGACCGGCAAACCCGTGGTGATCGACGAGATCTCCTACGAGGGCGACGCGACCCGGCGGTGGGGCAACGTGAGCGCGCAGGAGCTGGTCGCGCGCTTCTGGGAGGCCATGACCCGGGGCGGCTACGCCGGGCACGGCGAGGTGTACATCGACTCGCCCGGCCGGCCCTGGATCGGCAACGGCGGGTCCCTGCACGGCCAGAGCCCGCCGCGCATCGCGTTCCTGCGCCGGCTCATGGAGGAGGGCGGCGGGTTCCGATATCTCGGCCGGCGCCAGCCCGCCGTGGTCAACGTGGAACTGCCGCCCGGCGCCGACTACCAGGTGGACCTGGTCGACACCTGGAACATGACGATCGAGGCGGTCGCCGGCACGCACCGCGACCGGGTGCGCGTCGGGCTGCCCGGCCGGCCGTACCTGGCGCTGCGGATGAGGAGGGTCTGACATGGGCATGGCCACCACCGCGCTCGGGTGGCACCTGCACGAGGACAAGCGCCGCGCGCGGACGCTGGCCACGCTGGCGGCCTCGCCGTTCGACCGGGTGAGGATGGCGGCCTTCCCCGCCGTCTCCCTGGAGGAGCGGGTGGCGGAGCTGGCCGCGATCGAGGTGACGGCCGAGCTCGTGCTCGCGCCGCCGGCCACCGAGGAGCACGTGCGCGACGTGGTCGGACGCCTGTCCGGGCACGAGAACGTCTGGTGGTCGCTGGCCGCGGACGCCGCGCTCTTCCCCGAGGTCGGCGAGCACGAGTGGGTGCGCCTGGCCGAGCTGGTCGCCGAGGAGGACCACGGGCACCACCCGCTGTCGATCTCGGCGGCACAGGATTCGCCGCTGCTGTGGCGGCGGATCTTCACCCACGGCAGCGTCGTGGGGGCGAGCCCGCGTCAGGCGTGGGTGGCCACCCGCGACCACTGGAAGCCGGTGCACATCGACCAGAGCGGCTACGAGGGCGACGGCGACGAGCCGTGGCAGAGCCTCACCGCCGAGGAGGTCGTGGACCAGGCGTGGGACGGCGCGCTGCGGCGGCGGCCGGTCACGCACGGCGAGTGGTACGCCGACGACGACGGGCTGACCTGGTCCGCCGACGGCGGCACGCTGCGCGGGGCGGCGGTCGAGCGGCTGCGCCTGCTGGACGGGATCGTCGGCCAGACGCCGCGGGAGGCCGTCTACCGCGACCGGGACGCGCCGATGCTGGCCCTGGACGGGGAGTACTACCTGGAGTTCTGCGGGGAGCACCGCTTCCCGCAGCGGGAGCACGAGCTTCCTGAGGGCCGGTACGCGGTCGAGGTGATCGACGCCTGGGAGATGACGGTCCGGTCGCTGGGCGTGCACGACGGCGGCGGCACGGTGACCGTGCCGCTGCCGGCGGCCGAGCACCAGGCCATCCGGGTGCGGCGGGTGCCGTGAGGCTTCGGCTGACGCTGTCGACGGGGCGGCCCTGGCGGGTCGCCCCTGTCGACGTCTCGCCCGGCGTACCGGCCGGGGTGGGGCCGCTGACCGCCCTGCTGGAGATTTCGGACAAGAGCCTCACCCTCACCTGGCGCAACGAGGGCACGCGGACCGTCCGCGACGTCGCGGCGGGGCTCCTGCTGGAGCTGCCGACGGACGACGCGTACGTGACCATCCCCGGCGTGCTCTACAACGGCAATCCTTCCTCCGACCCGGCGCTGGAGGTGCCGCGATCGGGGTTCGTATGCGAGGAGCACCGGCTGCCCATCCCGGCGGTCAACGCCGCCTGGGACGGGCAGTACGTGACGCTGTACGCCCAGCCGGTCGCGCGCCGGGCGGCCGACGGGACCGTCGCCTACGGCTCGCTCGGGATCCTGGACGGGCCGGTGATCGCGGCGATGAGCGGCGTGATCATGTTCGACGGGCGGCCCGACGTCTGCTACACCAGCAAGGCCGAGACCACGCCGATGGAGATCGGCTACGCGGACCTCGCGCCCGGCGCCTCGATCACCTCGCGCTACCGGCTGGACACCGGGAGGGTGGAGCCGCGCGGCTTCGGTTTCCGCGCGCTGGTCAAGGAGGCCGTCGCCGAGGAGGGGGCCAGGCCGCTCACGATCGCCGAGATCATCCGGCTGAAGGCGAACGCCCTGGACGCGCGGTGGGACCCGGCCGGTGGCTACCTGGCCTACGCCTCCCCCACCCGGCCGCGCCCGCGCACGTTCCTGTACGGGTGGACCGGGCAGTGCCTCAAGCTCGCCTGGTGCGATGCCCGGCTCGGCCGTCCCGACCGGGCTTTCGCGGCGGCCGAGTTCTACGTCTCCGGCAGCGGTACGCCCGTGCCCGGGCTGCGGCACGGCCGCTACCTGCTGGATGAGGAGCGCTGGGCCATGTTCGACCGGAAGGGGCAACCGTTCGTCTCCAGCCGCGCCTACGGCGAGACGATCGCGGACCTGGCCCTGCTCGCCGAGGAGTTCGGTGAGTGGACGGAGGCCGTCGTGGAGGCCGCCGAGTTCTTCTGGCGGCACGGGGGCATCCTGCCGCTCGGCTGGACCCCGTCCGGCACGCCGGTGCCCGGGCCCGAGGGAGCCGCGGGGATCCCGTGCGCGCGGGCCATGCTCGGCGCCCACCGGCTGACCGGCGACAAGGTGTGGCTCCGGCGGGCCGCCGAGCTGGTCGCGGCCTATCACCGCCGGCACGCCGAGACCTTCGAGCGGCCCTTCGCCCACGCCACCCTCGACGCCTCCGGCGAGGACAAGGAGGCGGGCATGGCCTACTTCGAGGCGGTCACCGAGCTGTTCCAGCTCACCGGCGACGACCGGTACGCCCGGTGGGCCGAGGCGGCCGCCGACTGGCTGCTCACCTTCGTCTACACGTGGTCGCCGGAGTTCGACGCGGACAGCACGTTCCACCGGCGCGGCTTCAAGGCCAGCGGCTGGCCGGCGGTCAGCGTGCAGAACCATCACCTCGACGTCTTCTTCCCCACCGCCGAGCTGCGGCACTTCGGCCTGGCGACCGGGAACGACCGCTACGTGGCGGCGGCGGACCGGATCATGCACGCCCTGGGCCAGGGCATCTGCCGCGAGCCCGGCGACTGGGGGTTCGCCACGCCCGGCGAGCAAGGCGAGGGGTTCTTCCAGACCAACTGGCAGCGCAAGGGCGAGGCGAACACGTGGAACCCGTCCTGGGTGATCGCGCTGCCGCTCTATCACGCCCTGAGGTGGGACTGACGATGCACGACCCCTGGACCTACGCCGACGAGTTGAAGGCGCGGGTGACGCCGCCGGAGTTCCCGGACCGCTGGTTCGACGTCACCGACCACGGCTCCTTCGGCGAGGCCATCCGCGCCTGCCACGACGCCGGAGGCGGGCACGTCCTGGTGCCGCCGGGCGAGCACCACACCGGGGCCGTCCACCTGCTCAGCAACGTCGACCTGCACGTGGCCGACGGGGCGCGCGTCGTGTTCAGCACCGACCCGGCCGCCTACCTGCCCGCCGTCTACACCCGTTTCTCGGCCATCGAGTGCTTCAACTACTCGCCCTTCATCTACGCCTACGGCCAGGAGAACATCGCGATCACCGGCTCGGGCGTGCTGGACGGCAGCGCCGGTCCCGAGAACTGGTGGCCGTGGGTGGGCACGCCCGAGTTCGGCTGGCGGCCCGGCACGCCGCACGAGGAGGCCGACTGGGCCGCACTGCAGCGGATGGCCGCCGACGGCGTACCGGTGGAGGAGCGCGTCTTCGGCGCCGGGCACTACCTGCGGCCCAACATGATCCAGCCCTACCGGTGCCGCAACGTGCTGGTGGAGGGCGTCACGATCGTCCGCTCCCCGATGTGGGAGATCCATCCGGTGCTGTGCGAGAACGTCCTGGTCCGCGATGTCTCGATCTTCTCGCGCGGGCCCAACAACGACGGCTGCGACCCCGAGTCGTGCCGCTCGGTGGTGATCTCGGGGTGCACGTTCGACGTGGGTGACGACTGCATCGCGATCAAGGCAGGCCGCGGGCCGGACGGGCGGCGGGTGAACGTGCCGTGCGAGGACGTGCTGATCGAGGACTGCGACATGCGCTACCGGTACGGGTCGGTCGCGATCGGCACCGACACCACCGGCGGCATACGCAACGTGTTCGTCCGCCGCTGCCGGTGGGGCGGGCCGGGGCTGTATTTCGGGCTCTACATCAAGACGAACTCCGTGCGCGGCGGCTTCGTGGAGAACGTGCACGTCAAGGACGTGGAGATCAGCGAGCTGACCAAGGAGGCGATCTCCATCGACCTCTACCACGGCGACGGCCACACAGGCGACGAGCCGCCCGTGGTGCGCGACATCCACGTGGCGGGGATCCGCAGCGACCGGACGCGCAGCGCCTACCTGCTGCGCGGGTATCCGGAGCAGCCACTGCGCGGGATCTCGGTCTCCGACAGCACGTTCGCACACGTGCTGCGCGCGGACGTGGCCAGCGACGTCGAGAACCTGTCGATCACCGGGGTCAGCGTGGGCACCTGACCTCCCATTCCGCCGTGTACCGGAACGTCCCCGCACCCGTGCGGAACACCCCGGGCGCCACGACATGCCCGGGCCCGCGCACGGATGACGGCGCGGTGGTGGGAACGTGGACGGTGGCCTCCGCCCCCGGCGGGATACCCACGTCCAGCGTGAGAGTCCCGTCCGCGATCTCCCACCGGCTGCTCAGCCGCCCCAGCGGCGTCTCGTAGGCCGCCGAGGCCCACGTCAGCCGCCCGCCCGGCACCGGGCGGATCACCGGACGCTGGAACCCGGCCGACTCCTGTCCCAGACCCGCGACCCCGCCGTACAACCATGCCCCCACGGAGCCGAGCGCGTAGTGGTTGAAGGAGTTCATCGCCACGGGCCCGAAGCCGTGCTCCTCCGTCCACCCGTCCCACCGCTCCCAGATCGTGGTCGCTCCCCGCTGGATCGAATACCCCCACGACGGGTACCGGTCGTCATGGAGAAGGTCGTAGGCCAGGTCGGCGTGGCCGTACCGGGTCAGGATCGGGCAGAGCAGGGCCACTCCGGCGAAGCCCGTCGTGAGGCGGCGCCCGCGTCGCTCAAGGTCGGCGACGAGGTGGCCGACCGACGCCTCGACGAGGTCCTGGGGGACGAGGTCGAACGCCAGGGCCAGCAGGTAGCCGGTCTGCGTGTCGCCGGTGACCCGGCCGTCGGGCGCGATGAACTCGCGGGCGAACGCCGCACCGATCTCATCCCGCAACTGGATGTAATATCGCGAAATTTCGGGCGAGCCGACCACCTCCGCCGCTCGCGCCGTCAACGACGCGCTGAGCGCGAAGTACGCGGTCGCCAGCACCTCCCGCGACGTCGTCACCCCGGCCTGGAGCCAGTCCCCGTAGTGGCTGCCGGTCTTCTGCCGCCACACCAGCGAAGGGTTGTGCCGGTGCACGTAGTCCACCCATGCCCGCATGCTCGGCAGGCTGTCCCGCAATATCCGCTCATCTCCGTACACCGTGTACAGGTGCCACGGCACCCCGGTCGCCGCATCCCCCCACGCCGGCGCCCCGTGTCGCTCGGTGATCACGTGCGGCACGACGTCCGGCACCGCGCCGTCCGGCAACTGCCCGTGCCGCAGATCGGCCAGCCAGTTCGTGAAGAACGCCGCCACGTCGGCGTTGAAGCACGCCGTGGGCAGGAAGACCTGGGCGTCCGCCGTCCACCCGAGCCGCTCGTCACGCTGCGGGCAGTCGGTGGGCACGGACACGAAGTTGTCCCGCTGGCTCCACCGGATGTTGCTCGTCAACCGCGTCACCTGCGCGTCGGAGCAGGCGAACTCCCCTGCGGGAGGCGTGTCGGAGTGCAGCACCCGCCCGGCCACCTCGCACGCCCACCCGCTGATCTCGGCGTAACGGAACCCGTGCACGGTGAACCGCGGCTCGTACGTCTCGACGGCGCCCCCGCGAGCCACGTACACGTCGGTCGCCTCGGCCGAACGCAGGTTGGCCGTGTACAGCTCGCCCTTCTCGTCCAGGGCCTCCCCGTGCCGGATCCGCACCCGCGTCCCCGGCGGGGCATCACGTAGCGTGATCCGTACCCGCCCGGAGATGTTCTGCCCCAGATCGACGATCCACCGCCCGCCCAGGTCGCGCACCTCCACCGGAGCCAGCTCCTCCGTCACCCGCACCGGCTGCGCCCCGGCCGGGACGAGCACGTCGAGCGAGGTGTCCACGACCCGGCACGGCGCCCAGCCGTCGTCGGAGAAGCCGGGAGAATCCCAGCCCGTGATCTCCAGCCGCGCGTCGTAGTACTCACCCATCAGCAGGTCCGCGTAAAGGAACGGCCCGGTGCGCTCCCGCCACGACGCGTCGGTCCCGACGACGGTACGCGAGCCGTCCGCGTGATCGATGACGAGCTGCGCCAGGAACTGCGGATGCCGCCCGTATCTCTGCGCCGCCTGCCGCTTGTCCCACCCCAGGCTCCCCGACCACCACCCGTCGGCCAGGATCGCCGCCACGCAGTTCGCGCCCTCCCGCAGCAGCGAGGTGACGTCATACACCTGGTACGGCACGCGGTACCGATAATCGGTCCACCCTGGGGCCAGCTCGGCATCGCCCACCCGCTGCCCGTTCACCCGCAGCTCGTACAACCCCCGGGCGCTGCACGCGACGCGGGCCGAGACCACCGGCCGCGTGATCTCCAGCGACCGGCGCAGCAGCCGTGGCGCCGGGAGCGACGCCGTACCCCGGCTGCGCGGCTCACGCGAGTCGGTCGGCGGCTCGAACGGCGGCTCGGTGTCCGGGTCGTGCCCGATCCACGCGGCGTCCCACTCGTCGGCGTGCAGCACCCCGGTGCCGAACCACGACGTGGCGCTCGCCCCGGACGGCTGGACGGACACCTGCCAGCTGTAGCGGGCGAACGAGGCCAGCGGCGCGCCGCCGTAGTCGGCCCAGACGTCCCGGCCGTCCACCCAGCCGCTGTCCCAGACCCGCGTGCCGTCCTCTCGCCGCACCTCGATCCGGTACGCGGACGGGTCTTCCGAGCCCTCCAGCCGCCAGCTCAGCCGGGGCGCCGCGACGGCGATCTCGCCAGGGGTACGGCGGTGCTCGCACCTCAGGTCATACGGGTTCACCATGAGATCTCCGAAACTGGACGGTTCAGGGCGTATTCGCGCACGGGCGCGGAGGGATGGACCTTGCGCCCGCTGTACATGGGCCGCGCCGTGCCCTCGGGGCTGATGCCGACGACGTCGTCGCCCCGCCACCGCACCCGATACTCCCGATCCGCCGCGACCTCGGTGGACGTCGTCTCGGCGACCGGGAAGGTGATCGTGAAGCGCCCGCGCGGGACACGGACCAGCAGGTAGCCGTCGGCCGCCCACTCCGGCTCCCGGCCGTCCACGCGCACCTTGGCGTACCCGGCCCACGCGGGGATGCGCATCCGCACCTCGGGCAGCTCCTCGTGGACCTCGACGTCGACGCGCCCCTCGTGCGGCAGGTGGCTGAGCACGGTGAGTCGCCGGGTGGCCCGGGTGAGCAGCAGGTTGATCCGGTTGCCCGTCACGATCGAGTTCCAGCCCCAGAACAGCCCGCGCACCCCGGAGCCGACGCAGCACGCCTGGACGTCGGCGGTGTGGCCGCGGCCCAGCTCGACGTCGCAGACGAAGTCGTTCGGCGCGCCGTACCCGGCGAAGGCCCCGCGCAGCCGCTCGCCCACCCGCACGTGCGTCACCCACCCGGGCACGTCGGCCGAGGCGTCGGGGCCCGACTCCACCCAGTCCAGGTCCAGCAGCTGCGACTCGGTGAGGTGGTTGCGCAGGAAGCGCTCGACCACGCCCCAGTATTCGGTGTGCCCGCTGCGCGCCAGCGTCGTGCCCACGCCGATGAGGTCGACCAGCGAGCAGCTCTCGTGCTCGTACCGCTGCCCGGCCAGGTCGCCGGGCGTCCAGCCGAAGGCGGTGGCCTGGCCGAGTGCCCAGTCGTAGGAGCGCTTCACGAAGGCGGTCAGGGCATGGTCGCCGACGTGGGCGGCGTAGCGGGCCAGCCCTTCCAGCGTGCCGAGCCGGGTGTGGAAGTGGCCGCTGCGGTAGGCCAGCGCCGCGTTGAAACCGCCGTCGGGCAGGAACACCCCGCTGCGGTCGACGATCAGCCGGGCGAACCAGGCGCACAGCTCCAGCGCGTCCTCGTTGCCGGTCGCCTGGTGGTAGCGCAGCAGCGGCATGATGAGCCGGCCGCAGAAGGAGGCCGGATCCGGAGCCAGGTGCAGTTGCACGGCGTTGCCCGAGGGCCAGCCGTCGGGCGTGTACTCCGAGGCCGGGTAGTACCAGGCGTCCCGTTCTTTGATCGCGATCCGCTTGAGCGCGGCCACGTGCCGGTCGGCCAGGCGTCTGGCCTCCGGGTCGCCGTCGCTGACGTACCAGGTGGTGAGGGACAGGATGACGGCGCGCTGGTCGATGAGGTTGGCGTTGGGCTCCCAGTCGGCGTGGGGGTTGCGCCGCCGGTAACTCAGCCCGTCGGGCCCGAAGAAGGTCGGCAGCCGCTCCTTGAACCCGGCCTCCACCTCCTTCCAGTCGTCCCGGCCGGTCATGTGCCTGGCCAGCAGGCACGCGTCGAGGAGCCGGCCGTGGCTGGAGCCGTAGTCCCAGTCGCCGTGCGCGAGGGAGGCCGGCCGCGCCAGCAGGTTCGCCCAGAAGTACGGCACGCCGCCCAGGTCCGGGTCGGGCAACCCGGCCACCGCGTTCATCGCCAGCGCGGCGCGCTCCTCCAGCAGCAGGGTGTCAGGGATCATACTGTTATATATATTCATATATCGTTGTATATGCTAGATGTCATGACGGCTTTTTCGGTGGTGGAACCGCGGGCGGCCACGGCGCTCCGCCCGGCGCGCGGGAGCATCGGCGGCGGCTTCTGGGGCGAACGGCGGTGGATCAACCAGGAGATCACCATCCCGCTGGGCCGGGAACGGCTCGAGGAGTCCGGCGCGTTCGGCAACTTCCGCCCCGGCGCGGCCCATCGCGGCAAGGTGTTCGCCGACTCCGACGTCTACAAGTGGCTGGAGGCGGTCCACTGGTCGGGCGGCCGGGAGCCGGACACCGTGGCGCTCGTCGCCGGCGCGCAGCACCCCGACGGCTACCTCAACACCGCCGTGCGCGACCGCTACGCCGACATGGCCTCCAACCACGAGCTCTATTGCGCGGGCCACCTCATGCAGGCCGCCGTCGCCGGCAGCCGGGCCGCGGGCGAGGAAGGGCTGCTGAAGGTCGCCACCCGCTTCGCCGACCACCTGGCTCAGACGCCGCACGGCCTGGACGGCCACCCGGTCGTCGAGATGGGCCTGGTCGAGCTCTACCGCCAGACCGGCGAGCGCCGCCACCTCGACCTGGCCGCCCGGCACGTGCGCGAGCGCGGCCACGCCACGATCACCCTCAAGGGCCACCACGGCCCCGGCTGGCGCCAGGACGGGGTGCCGCTGCTCGACGCCGACACCGTCGAGGGCCACGCCGTCCGCGCCATGTACCTGGCCGCGGGCGCCGCCGACGTCGCCGTCGAAACCGGCGACACCAGGCTGCTCGCCGCCCTCGAACGGCAGTGGCGCAGCATGGTCGCCCACAAGACCTACCTCACCGGCGGGCTGGGTTCCCTCTGGTACGGCGAGGCGTTCGGCGGGCTCGACGAGCTCGCGCCCGACACCGCCTACGCCGAGACCTGCGCGGCCATCGGCAGCCTCCAATGGTCGTGGCGCATGCTCCTGGCCACCGGCGACCCCGCCTACGCCGACCTGATCGAGCGGACCCTGTTCAACGCGATCCTCTCCGGCGTGTCCGGCGACGGGACCCTGTTCTTCTACACCAACCCGCTGCGCGTGCGCGCCGGCGCCGACCCCGACGACCTGCGCACGCCCGCCCGCGGCCGCCAGGAGTGGTACGGCACCGCCTGCTGCCCGCCCAACGTCATGCGCACGCTCGCCTCCCTCGGCCACTACCTGGCCACCCAGGACGCCGACGGGATCCAGCTCCACCAGTACGCCACCGGCTCCGTCCAGGCGGGCGGGCTGCACGCGGACGTCGAGACCGACTACCCGTGGAGCGGCCGCGTCGAGGTGACGGTCCGCGAGACCCCGGACCGGCCGTGGACGCTGTCGGCCCGCATCCCCGCCTGGGCCGCGAACGCCGGAGTGGACGGCGACCCCGCCGCGCCCGGCGCCTACCACCGGATCCGCCGCCACTGGCGGCCGGGCGACCGGATCGTCCTCGACCTGGACGTACGCCCCCGCCTGACGGCCGCCGTGCCCCGCCTGGACGTGGCGCGCGGCGAGGTGGCCGTGGAGCGCGGCCCGCTCGTCTACTGCCTGGAACAGGCCGACCACCCGGGCGTGAGCGTGGACGACCTGTGCGTGGCCGCCTCGGACCTTCGTGACGGGCCGGCCGGTACGGTGACCGCCCCAGGTCGCCGCCACGTCCACGGCGACGAAGGCGGCTGGCCGTACCGGACCGCGACGGCACCGCGGGAGGCCGAGCACGGCGATCCGGTCGAGCTGACGTTCGTTCCCTACCACACCTGGGCCAACCGCGGCGCCGGCCCGATGCGGGTGTGGACGCCCATGCACTGCTAACGCGGTGTCGGGACGGGCCCGGCCAGGCTCCACAGCTGAACGTCTCCGTAGGCATCGCAGGTGACGCCGTCGGTGACGCCGTCTCCCGCGGCGGTCGAGGCCATGACGATCTGCTTGCCGTTCAGCTCCCCGAGCCCCACCGAACCGGTCGGGTCGCTGAGACCGGTGAGCGACTGCAGTCGCTTCCCGGTGGCAAGGTCCCACGCACGGACCGTGCCGTCGCTGTCGCCGGTGACAGCGACCTGCTGACCGATCGCCAACGCACTTACGCGGCTGTGGTCGGGAAGCGTCAATCGCCACGGCGTAGACATCCACCGGGTTGCCGGACAGCGTCCGCAGCATCTCGCCGGTCGCGAGATCCCACACCCGAAGCGTGCCCCTGCGGTCGAGGCCGTTGGTGATGGCGACCTGCTTGTCGTTCAGTCTTCCGATCGCCCTCACCGCTCCCGTGTGGAGCCTTCTCAGCATCTGGGCCGTGGCCAGGTCCCACACCACGGTGCTCGAACTCTGTCCGGTGACGGCGATGCTCTTCCCGTTCAACTTCCCGAGCACCAGCGTGAACACGGGGTTGTCCAGAATGTCATGGGGCCGGACTTTGAGGGGGCCACCGATGCGCTCGCCGAAGCCGGGGAGCTGCGTACGGGCGGAGGGTGGATCATCCGTTGGAGCCCACGGCTGGAGGATCCCGATCGGGATCGCCGCCAGCAGAAGCGCCAGCAGGAGAGCCAGCACCACGCGCAGGGGCCGGTCCCTGACAGGTGGGACATCGACTGGGGCGGGGGAACCGGCTGGGGTGTGCCGCTGCAGTCGACGCAGCCACCCGGGCAGGCCGTCCAGGTCCGGCTCCTGCGTGAGGATGGCGGCCATCACCGCGGCGGCATGGTCGCCGGGGAAGGCCCGGTGCCCGGTTGCCGCGAACACCATCGTGGCGGCCCAGGCGAACACGTCCGAGGCAGGGCTGGCCGACTGGTTGGCCAGCTGCTCGGGGGCCAGGTAGGCCAGGGTGCCGACAGTCACGGAGCGGGTCGTGAGGCGCTCGGCCAGGCGGGCGATGCCGAAATCGACGACTATCGGCCCGACCGGCCCCATGATCACATTGCTGGGCTTGAAATCGCGGTGGATGATCCCGGCCCGGTGGATGGCATCCAGCGCGGTCAGCGTGGCCACCGCTAGACACGATCTCCGCTTCGCGCCGGAATCGGCGCCTCTCGGCGGGATGGGTGGTCAGCCGGGCGTGCAGCACCTTGATCGCCACCTGCTGCCCGTCCGGGGCCTGGGCCAGGTAGACGCTGCCCTGGCCGCCCTCACCCAGAACCGCGGTCAGACGATAGGCACCGAGGTGTGTCGAGTCTCCCGCGCCCAGCGGTCGGCGCTGCGGCATACGGCCTCACCTGCTTCGACGGGCCCTTGACGACGGATTATGGCAAAGTGCCAAAGGTTTCGCATGGCTGACTCGGCGGTGGCCGACGCTCAGCGACCGCCTTGCTCAGCCCTGAAATCGGGCAGGTGAAGGGCTGGTTCCGGGCGGTGGATGCCGCGCGGCCGGTAGCCGAGCGCCCCCGAAACCCCCAGATAGTCGGCGAGCAGCCAGATGATGGCCAGCCACATCTCCGTGCCCTGAAGCCGGGGCACACCGCCGTCGAGCTCGAAGGAGCATCCCGCGCCGTCCCGCCACCCGCCGAGCGCCCGGTCGAGCTGCGTCCGCGCCCACGTCTCCCCCTCGCTCCGCCGGTACGGCGTCTGCCGTCCCAGCAGCCAGAGCGGGTGAATGACGTCGAGGACGTTGCAGGCGTTCCCCTCCCCCGGACGGAAGTAGCGCGAATCCCTCGCCTGTGTCAGCACGGTGTCGACGGCCCGCTCCGGATACGGGACCGGCAGCCCGAACTGCGCGTACGTCCCGCGCGTGAGCCGGTAGAACCCGTTGACGACGTGCAGCCATCCGGAGCCGGGGTCCGGATCGCCCCACATCCCGTGCTCCTGGCGGCAGCGGGTGAGCAGCCAGCCGTACAGGGTCTCGATCTCCCCGCGCCGGCCGAACGTGGCGAGGTCCCAGTACAGCCCGGTCCCGACGGCGTCCACGATCGACCCGGACGTCCACGCTGCACGCCGCCAGTCGAGCCCGTCCAGCAGTTTCACCAGGTCCGCCGAGCCGAGCTCGCCGACCGCGCGCACCGGGTGCTGGAATCCGGTACCCAGCAGGTCGAGCGCGTAGCCGACGCACAGCACGTGATAGGCGGCGACGCCGGACAGCTCCAGCCCGCCACCGCCTCCGGCGACCTCCGGTACCAGGCCGGTGCGGGGATCCTGGCGGTCACGCAGGAACGCCACGATCTCGTCCCGTGACGACTGCGGGGGCGGAGTGCCGAGCAGCAGGTCGGCGATCTCCACGGCGTCACACCAGGCGCGAACCGTCGGGGCGGCGCCTGGCCGGTCCAGGTACCGTTCGCCGGTCCAGGTCCGGCCGAGGACGTCGGCCACCTGCTCCCTCGCCAGATCGGCAAACGCGGAAAGGCGCCCTTCCAGGCCACCGTCCTCGCGGCGTATCAGGGAAGCACTGTCCTCCCGGCGTACCGGGGAAGCGGCTTCGGCCTCTCCCGCGGAGCCCGGACCCGGCCGCGGATCCCGGCGGTCGCGGATCCGGCGCGCCGGATTCCCCGCCACCACCGCCCAGGCCGGAACGTCCTTGGTGACCACCGCCCCCGCCCCCACGACGGCGTGGTCGCCGATGTGTACCCCGTCGAGCACCACGACGTGCGACCCGATCCACACGTCGTCCCCGATCTCGATCCCCCGCGACACGATGGGCTGCCGGAACACCGGCCGATCCGGTGCCGCCTGATGGTTGAACCCCAGCAGCGACGTGTGCGCCCCCACGCGAACCCCCGCCCCCATCACCACCCGCCCGCGTGCCACGGCATAGGGATTGAGCGTGCAGTCACGCCCCATGACGAGCTCATCCGTGACGTACACCTGCGCCGCGATGTAGCTGAAATCCCCCATCTCCAGCCGATCCGCGAGCACGGCCGCCAGCGGCGAGACGAAGATCTTCTCCGCGGCCTCCAGTTCCATCCGCTCGGCGAGCTCGGCCAGGTGCAACTCCTGCGCCCGCCGGTCCTCCTCCGTCGCGTGGTCCCAGTACAACCAAGGGCAGTAGTCCAGTTTCATGCGCATACCTTCCACGTCATCGACCAGGAGAAGGACCGGACGGCCAGCCGGTAGCGCTCGGGAAGGGCCGGACCGCAGGAGGCGCTCCCGATTCCCTGCTGGCCGTGGTCCAGGTTGAGCCAAACATGTCCCGAGTCACACAGTTCGTGCACGTGGCGGGCTGCCCGCAACGCCTCGCTGGTCCACCGGCGGGCGGTGAAGTCCACGTACGGCTCCGCGTCCACGCGCACCGTCGCCAGCCCCGGCCCGGACAGCTCCAGCCATCGGGTGCCCATGTGGTTCCCGTTCTCCTGCGGCACCACGTACGGCGTCTGCAGGTCGTCGATCGCCGCCGCGAACCGTCCGATCCGGGTGCCGCCCAGGCTGTCGGCATAGGACTCGCCGGGGCCGCGTCCAAACCACGTCACGTCCCGATATCCGCCGGGCAGCCGGAACCGTGCCCCCATCCGGGGCGGGTTCACCCGGAGGTGACCGTAGGCGGTGTCCTCCCAGTCGCCCACCGGATCGGCCGTCACGGTTAGCCGCAGCACCTCCGCCCGCCACTGCCAGGTGTACGTGGTGCGGAACCCGAGCGTCCGGGTGGCGGGTCCGCTCCTTCCGCATACCACGAGGGTGTCTGGGTCCGGGCGGTGGACGCTGCTCGTACGGTGCACGAACCGGTCCAGCCCGACCGCGTCCCAGTCGGCGGCCAGCGCGTTCCTGTCGCCTTGGCCGCGGTCGTTCTCGGTGGGCGCTCGCCACACGTCCAGCACGGGCCCGTCCACCTCGACGTCCCCCACCCGGACCAGGCGTCCGGTACGCGGGTCGAACGTCGCCTCCCCGAGCCGCAGCACGTCCCCGCCGGTCGAAGGGGCATCTGCTGGGCGCCCGGACGCGGAGGCCGTCTCAGGAGGCTCGGAGGCGCGCTGGTGGCGTGTGCGTGGGGCGAGCTGGGTCTGAGCGAAGGCGACGACGTGACCGGCCGAAGCCCACGGCGTGTCGGCGGCCAGCACAGCCTCCACCGTGAGCCAGGCCTCCCCCTGCCGCTCCGGGATGCGGGGCGCGGCGGCGGGCCCGATGGCGGGGGCGGGGAGGGGTATGTGGATGGTCTCGTGGGGTGGGCAGGGCGGTGCCGGGAGGTCGCCGCTGGAGGTGGGGATGCCGTCCACCTCTACGCGCCAGCGGAAGGCGAGGTGGTCGAGTCCGGAAATATCGTACTTGTTGATGATCGTCAGGTGATCGTCCCCGAAGGCGATCCCCACGGGCGCGAGGGCCGCGGCCAGCGAGGCCAGGCCCGGCGACGGTGTGCGGTCCGGGAACAGGAGCCCGTCCAGGCAGTACGTGCCGCCGTTCGGCTGGGCGTCGATGTCGCCGCCGTGCCGGAAGTACGTATGCCCCGAGGCGTCCACCCCGGTCAGTCCGTGGTCGATCCACTCCCAGACGAACGCCCCGCAGAAGCGTTCCGACGACTCGAGGATCTCCTGGAAGTCCTGCAGCGACCCGGGCCCGTTCCCCATCGCGTGCGCGTACTCGCACAGCAGGAACGGCAACCCCCGCCGCCGCGAGTCGTCGGACGGCGAGATGCCGTCGGGCGCGGGTTCCGTCCGTGTGCCGATGCGGGCGAGGTCGTCCAGCGACGGGTACATGAGGCTGTAGAAGTCCGAGTGCCGGTAGGTGGGATCGCGTTCGTAGTGCAGTGGCCGTCCGGGGTCCCGGGCGCGGATCCACGACTCGATCTCCGCGAACGCCGAACCGCCCATGCTCTCGTTCGCCAGCGACCAGATGATCACGCTCGGATGGTTCTTGTCCCGCTCCACCATGCGCCGTGTCCGGTCCAGCAGCGCCTCCCGCCACATCGGCTCGTCCGGCGGGTTTCCCTCCCATCCCGCGTAGATGAATCCGTGCGTCTCGATGTCGCACTCCTCGACCACCCACAATCCGTACTCGTCACACAGCCGCAGGAACTCCGGGTGCGGCGGGTAGTGCGCGGTGCGGACGGCGTTGATGTTGTGCCGCTTCATCAGCACGATGTCGCGGATCATCGTGTCCCGGTCCAGTGCCCGCCCGCGAGTGGGATCGTGCTCGTGCCGGTTCACCCCGCGCAGGAACACCGGCGCCCCGTTGACCAGCAACCGGCCCCCGGAAACCGCCACGGTGCGGAAGCCGATCGCCAGGGAGATCGTCTCTCCCGCGGCCGACAGCGTCCCGTGGTAGAGGTGCGGCCGCTCGGCGCTCCACGGCTCGACGTGCGGGATCGTGACCTCCTGTCCGGTCGGTACGGCGAGGCCGAGCAAGGGGATCTCGACGAGCCCAGGGGAGGACGAGGTGACCAGGAGCCGACCTGTGCCGCCGGAGAAGGACGCCACAACCGTGAAGTCGTCGATACCGCCCACCGGACGGGATAAAAGCTCCACATCCCGAAAAATCCCGGGCAACCACCACATGTCTTGGTCCTCGAGATACGACCCCGACGACCACCGCTGTACCCGGACCGCCAGCACGTTCCCCCGCGGCCGCACGATCCCGGTGACGTCGAACTCAAACGGTAACCGGCTCCCCTTCGAGTGCCCGAGCAGGTGACCGTTCAGCCATGCCGTACCGCAGGAATCCACCCCCTGGAAACGCAGCACGCTCCTTCCAGGCGGCCACCCGGAGGGCAGGTCGAAGACCAGCCGGTAGTCGCCGGTGGGGTTGTCGTCCGGCAGGTACGGCGGGTCGATCGGGAACGGGTAGGCCGTGTTGGTGTAGAGCGGCCGGTCGTACCCTTCCAGCACCCAGTGCGACGGGACGCGGATCGTGCCCCACCCGGGATCCGACAGCGGGGCGTCGCTCCCCGCGGCGGTGGGAGACAGCCGGAAGCGCCAGGTGCCGTTGAGGGAGAGCCGCGGGGCGTCGGAGAGGAAGTCGGCCCGTGGAGCCCGCCGTCCCGAGCCCGGCGACGGGTCCTCATGAAGATCATGTGCATTGACATGCGCCATTGAATAAATATACCATCACGGCATGATCCGCTTCGGCACCTCGTACTACCTGGAGTACATGCCGGACCCCCGCCTCGACCGTGACCTCGATCTCATGGCCGAGGCGGGCATCAACACGATCCGGGTCGGCGAGTCGGTCTGGTCGACGTGGGAGCCGCGCGACGGCGAGTTCCACCTGGACTGGATGACGCCCGTCCTGGACGGCGCGCACGAGCGCGGCATCGGCGTTCTGCTGGGCACGCCGACCTACGCGATCCCGCCGTGGCTGCAGCGCAAGCACCCGGAGCTGGCGATCGTCCGGCCCGGCGGCGGCCGCATCCCGTGGGGCGCGCGGCAGGAGGCCGACTTCACCTCGCCGCTCTTCCTGCACTACGCCGAGCGGGTCATCAGGACCGTCATCCGGCGGCACGGCGGCCACCCGGCCGTGATCGGCGTCCAGCTCGACAACGAGCCGGGCCTGCACCTCATGCACAACGAGACCGTCTTCGAGCGCTTCACCGACTGGCTGGCCAAGCGGTACGACGACGTGGACCGGCTCAACGAGGAGTGGGGCCTGACGTACTGGTCGCACCGGATCGGCGACTGGGCCGAGCTGTGGCGGCCGGAGGGCAACACGACGCCGTCCTACGATCTGGCCTGGCGGCGTTTCCAGGCCGAGCTGACCACCGAGTTCATCGGGTGGCAGGCGGAGATCGTGCGCGAGCTGGTCCCGGCGGACCGCGTCCTGACGACGTGCCTGGCCTACCAGCGGCCCGCCCTGCACGACATGGAGCTGTCGCGGCACCTGACGATCACCAGCGGCAACGCCTACTACCTCACCCAGGACGCGCTGACCGCCGACGAGCCGGGCGAGCACACCTGGTACACCTCGAGCCCGACCGCGCTGTTCCAGTCGGCCGACCGGATGTACGCCTCCAAGCAGGGGCGGTTCTGGGTGACCGAGACGAACGCGACCTCCATCGCCGGTCCCGGGCTGAACCTGCCGCCGTACGACGGCCAGCTCCGCCAGGCGGCGTGGGCGCTGATCGCGCGCGGCGCCGAGATGGTCTCCTACTGGCACTGGCACACGCTGCACTTCGGGGCGGAGACGTACTGGGGCGGGATCCTCGGTCACAGCCTGGAGCCGGGGCGGGTCTACAAGGAGATCGCGACACTGGGCGCCGAACTCGAAACGGCTGGTGACGACGTGAGCGGGCTCGTCCCGGACGCTGAGGTGGGTTTCCTCTACTCGCACGACAGCAAGTGGGCGCTGGGTTTCCAGCCGCCCTTCGACGACGCCTACGAGAGCGTGGTGGCCGCCTTGTACCGAGGTGCCGCCGACGCCGGGCTGCAGGCGCGGTTCCTGTCCGAGCCGGACCCGGCCCTGCCCGTCCTGGTGGCGCCTGCGTTGTACTGCCTGACGCCGGAGCTGGCCGAGGCGCTCAAGGCTTATGTGGAAGGGGGCGGGCACCTGGTGCTCACGTTCCTGTCCGGGTACGCCGACGCCGAGGCGCGAGCCCGCGCCGAGGTCGCCCCCGGGCCGCTGCGGGAGCTGGCGGGCGTGCGCTACCTGGAGTACTCGACCCTGCTCCGGCCGGTCCCGCTGCGCGGCGGCGGGCAGGCGACCCGCTGGGCGGACGGCCTGGAAACCGACGACGCCGAGCCGCTGGACTGGTACGACCACCCGCACTTCGGCCGCTGGCCCGCCATCACCCGGAACGGCACCGTCACCTACGTCGGCACGCTGCCGGACAGGGACACGCTCAGGCAACTGTTCCGTGAGATTGCCCAGCCTCGACTCGCCTCGGACGACCCGCGCGTGACCCTCCGATCGGCGGTCAACAGGCGCGGCGAACGGCTGTGGTTCGCGCACAACTGGTCCGATCGGGAGACCGCGGTGACCCTCGCCGCGCCGGGTATCGAAGTGACGGGTTCCCGTGAGCCCGTCGCCGCCGGCCCCCTCCGGCTGGGCCCCTGCGACGTGCGGGTGATCCGGGCATGAGCGACTGGGCTTCCTTACGGCGGGCGCGCGTGCCGGAGTGGTTCGCCGCGGCCAAGTTCGGCATTTGGTCGCACTGGGGCCCGCAGTCGGTGGGCCGCTCGGGCGACTGGTACGCCCGCCACCTGTACGGCATGCGCCCCGGATCGGAGCCGTGGGAGCGGCGCCGCGCCGAACGCCAGCAGGCCCACCACGAGAAGCACTTCGGCCGGGGCGGCGCGAAGGACCTGTTCTCCCGCTGGCGCGCCGAGCGTTTCGACCCCGGCGAGCTCATGGACCTCTACACTGCCGCCGGAGCGCGCTACTTCGTCGCCCTGGCCACCCACTGCGACAACTTCGACCTGTGGGACTCCCGCCTGCACCCGTGGAACTCCGTCCGCGTCGGCCCGCGCCGCGACATCGTCGGCGCGTGGCGGCGGGCGGCCCGCGAGGCCGGGCTCCCTTTCGGGCTGAGCTTCCACCAGAACTGGACGTGGCGCTGGCTGGACGTGGCCACCGACCGGGCGTGGGACGGCACCGGCCTCGACCCGGCCGACCTCTACCCGGAGGAGCACCCGCCGGGCGCCAAGCCGCCCCAGCACGTCGCCGAGCACTTTTACGCCCGGGTCCGCGAGGCCCTCGGCCGCTACCGGCCCGACCTCGTCTACCTCGACGACACCCGCATGCCGTTCGACGAGGGCAGCGTGGTCGAGTGCGACCCGCCCAGCCCGCTCGGGCTGGAGCTGCTGCGCGACTACTACGACAAGAACCCCGAGGGCATCGTCACGATCAAGCAGGTCCCCGACGAGGACCGCACCGCCGTGGTCCTCGACTGCGAGCGCCGCCAGCTCGACGACATCCAGCCGCACCCGTGGCAGTTCGACACCAGCGACGGTGAGTGGTTCGACTGCGAAGACGACAGCGATCTGTTCCACCCGCGCAAGACGTCGCGCCAGATCATCCACACGCTCATCGACGTGGTCAGCAAGAACGGCTGCCTGCTCCTCAACATCCCGCAGCGCGCGGACGGCACGGTCGACGACCGCGCGCGCACCCTCCTGGCCGAGGTGGGCGCGTGGCTGGAGGTGTGCGGCGAGGGCGTGTACGGCACGACCCCCTGGCTGCGCGCCGGCGAGGGCGCCACCGGGCTGGGCGGCACCCGCGGCTACGAGGGCTACAACGAGGCCGACCACGCCTACGGCCCGGGCGACGTCCGCTTCACCCGCCGCGGCGAGACGCTCTACGCCACCCTGCTCGGCTGGCCACGCGGAACGGCCTCGATCACCAGCCTGGGCACCACCACCGGCCTCCTGCGGCGCAGGCCGCGGCGGGTGGAGCTGCTCGGCCACGGCCCGGTCGGCTGGCGGCTGGCCCCCGAAGCGCTGCACGCCGACCTCCCGCCCGAGCCGCCTACGACGGCCGCGTACATGCTCAAGATCACGTGAAGGATGGCGATGGACGCGACGAACCCGCGCACGTGCGACATGACCGACCCGCTGGGCGTGGAGACGGCCCGGCCGGTCCTGAGCTGGCAGCTCACCGAGGGCGCGCAGACCGCCTACCACGTGGTGGTCGACGGGCTGTGGGACTCCGGCGAGGTCGTCAGCCCCGATCAGCGCGTCGCCTATGACGGGACGCCGCTGGGCAGCCGCGAAAGGGCGACCTGGCGGGTGCGGGTGCGCGACCCCCAGGGCCGCTGGTCGGGTTGGAGCGAGAGTGCCCGATTCGAGATGGGCCTGCTTCACGAGGAGGACTGGACGGCCTCCTGGATCACCCACCCGGACTGGCCGGTCGACGACCCGCGCGGGGGTGAGGGCCATCCGCTGCCGCTGCTGGCCAGGGAGTTCACCCTGGACGAGCCCGTGGACAGCGCCCGCCTGCACATCGCCGGCCTGGGGATCTACGTCGCCACGCTGAACGACGCCGTGGTGAGCGACGCGCTGGCGCCGCCGTACACGGATGCCCGCAAGCGCGTCGTCTACGCCACGCACGACGTCACCGACCTGCTGCGGCCCGGGACGAACGAGCTCGTCATCGAGCTCGGGCCCGGGATCACGCACGTCTACCCGCACCAGGACCGGTACATGAAGTTCTTCGGCTCCCAGGCCGCGCCGCGCGCGATCGCCCAGCTGGAGGCGGGCTCCACGCGCATCTGCACCGACGCGTCGTGGCGGGCGGCCGGGAGCGCGACGATCCGCTCGCACTGGTACGGCGGGGAGGACCACGACGCGCGCAGAGAGCCGTCCGGCCGGCGGCCGGCGGCCGTGGTGGACGCCCCTGCCACCGCCCTGCGCTCCAGCCTCCGCCCGCCGATCACGGTCGTGGACCGGCTGCCGGGCGTACGGCTGGCGGCGGCGGACGGCACGCCGGTGTTCGACGTCGGCACGGTGATCGCCGGCTGGCCGGAGCTGGAGCTGGACCTGCCCGCCGGGCACCACCTGCGCGTCGTCCCCGGCGACCAGCTCGACGCCTACGGGCGGGTGGTGCAGTCCAAGCCCACGACCGGCGCGCCGATCTTCAACACCTACATCACCCGCGACGGCGCCCAGACCTGGCATCCGCGCTTTCGCTACGACGGGTTCCGCTACGTCGAGGTCCAGGGCCTCCCCGCGGGCAAGGGCGCGCTCACCGGGCTGGTGCTGCGCGCGGGCAATGCCAGGACCGGCGAGTTCGGCACCTCCGACGAGCTGATCAACGGCATCCACACCATCATCGACCGGGCGATCCAGGGCAACATGTACAGCGTCCTGACCGACTGCCCGCACCGGGAGAAGCTGGGCTGGCTGGAGCAGGTCCACCTGCTCTTCGACGTGGTCGCCTACAACTACGACGTGGCCGCCTACTGCCGCGAGCTGCTGGTCACGATCGCCGAGGCGCAGACGCCCGAGGGGCTGGTGCCGGACATCGCGCCCGAGTACGTCGTGTTCGAGGGCGCCTTCCGCGACGACCCGAACTGGGGCAGCGCGCTGGTGCACGTGCCGTGGCAGCTCTACCGCTGGTACGGCGACACCACCGCCTTGGAGACGCACTTCGACGCCATGGCGCGGTACGTCGGCTACCTCACCGGCCGCGCCGACGGCGGCCTGCTGCGCCACGGTCTGGGCGACTGGCTCGCCCCCGACCCGACCACGCCCGTCGAACTGGTGTCGACGTGGGGCTACTGGCGGGCCGTCCGCACCATGGCCCGCGCCGCCGAGGTCCTCGGCCGCGACGCCAAGCCCTACCATGCCCTGGCCGACCACGTCGCCGCCGCCTTCGCCCGGGAGTACGCGCCGGGCAGCCAGGCGTCCGGCGTGCTCGCGCTCGACCTGGGCGTGGCCCCGGAAGCCGAGCTTGACCGCGTCTGCGCCTCGCTCAAGGACGGCGTCACCGTCGGCGAGGTCGTGCTGCCCGCGCTGTTCCGCGTGCTCGGCCGCGCGGGCCGGCACGAGGAGCTGTGGGAGTTCGCCCGCCGTACGGACCACCCGAGCTACGGCTACCAGGTACGCCACGGCGCCACCGCGCTCACCGAGGCCTGGGACGGCCCGACGCGAGGCCTGTCGCAGAACCACTACATGCTCGGCGCGATCGACGCGTGGTTCTACCGGCACCTGGCCGGCATCGGCCAGGCGCCCGGTTCGGCCGGGTTCCGGCGGCTGCTGGTCGAGCCCGCCGTACCGGGAGAGCTGGCCGAGGTGCGGGCGGCCACGGCCACGCCGTACGGGCGGGTCGCGGTGGCGTGGCAGCGGGACGAGGACGGGTTCCACCTGGAGGTGGACGTGCCGCCCGGGTCCACGGCCGAGGTGCGCCTGCCCGTCCCGGCGTGCGCGCCCGCCGGGACCGTGGCGCTGGGGCCGCGGGCGTTCGAGGTGCCGGCGGGCCACTGGAGGTTCGGATGAGCTACGACGCCACGGGCATCAGGACGCCGCACAAGGCCGGGCGGCTGCTGGTCGAGCCGTCGTGGCAGGCGGGACGGTTCGACAGCCTCTTCGTGGACTGCCCGTTCGTCTGCTCCGACGGCGGCGAGTATCTGATGACATATGTGGGATTCGACGGGATCGGCTACCAGACCGCGCTGAGCTGCTCGGCCGACCTGGTGACGTGGAGCCCGGGCGAGGTCATCCTGCCGCGCGACCCCGATCACCCCTACCGCAGCTACAACGCCGCGCTGACCTCGATCGCGCGGGACAACCGCCTCGGCTCGGCCGGCCAGGTGATCTGGGAGAACGGCCTGGCGGTCGGCACCTACCACGCCTACCCCGAGCCCGGCATGGAGGCGGGCGCCGCGGTGATCGGGTTCTGCGTCAGCGACGATCTCCGTACCTGGAAGGACACCGGGTCGGTGCTGCGGCCGCAGGACGGCGGCGACTGGGAGCGCGGCGGGCTCTACAAGTCGTGGCTGCTCCGGCACGACGGCCTCTACTACTGCTTCTACAACGCCAAGAACCGCACCTACGACGGGTGGCGCGAGCAGATCGGCTACGCCGTCTCGCCCGATCTGGAGCGCTGGGAGCGCGGCGGGCTCGTCGTGCCGCACGGCGGCCCCGGCGCCTTCGACGAGCGCTTCGCCTCCGACCCGTGCGTGCTGCGCGACGGCGACTGGTGGGTGATGTTCTACTTCGGGCTGTCCTTCGACGGCCACGCCCGGGAGAGCTACGCCGTCTCCCGCGACCTGCGCACCTGGCGCAAGAGCGGGGAGATCCTGGTGGACGTCGGGCCGCCCGGGTCGGCCGACGACACCTACGCGCACAAGCCCGCGGTGATCTCCCGCGGCGGGCTGCCCTACCACTTCTACACCGCGGTACGGCGGTGCGACCCGTTCCCGGTGGGCGAGCACACCATGACCGAGCGCCGCGGCATCTCCCTGGCATACGGAGGACACGATGGACATCTCGCGTAGGGGCTTACTGGCCGTGCCGCTCGTGATCGGGGCGGCCTCCTCTTCCTCCGGGGAGTTCGGGGAGGAGGAGTCGGCCTGGTCGCGGGTCCCGGAGATCAGGCGGCGCATCCGGCCGCCCCGCTTTCCCGGCCGTGTCTTCCCGGTCACCGACTTCGGCGCGGCCGGCGACGGGACGACCCCCTGTACCGAGGCGTTCGGAAAAGCCGTCGCGGCCTGCGCCGCCGCCGGGGGCGGGCGCGTCCTGGTGCCGCCGGGCACCTACCTCACCGGCGCGATCCACCTGGCCGACAACGTCGAGCTGCACGTCCAGACCGGCGCCACGATCGCCTTCAGCCAGGACCCCGCCGACTACCTGCCGGTCGTGGCCACCCGCTACGAGGGCATCGAGCTGATGAACTACTCCCCGTTCGTCTATGCCTACGGCCGGACGAACGTCGCGATCACCGGCGGTGGCGTCCTGGACGGCCGCGCCGACACCGCCCACTGGTGGAACTGGTCGGAGAGCACGGACAAGAAGCTCCTGGCCGCCCTGGCCGACCAGGGCGTGCCGGTCGCCGAGCGGGTCTTCGGCGCCGGTCACCAGCTGCGGCCGAACCTGATCCAGTTCTACCGCTGCCGCAACGTCCTCATCGAGGGGGTGACCGTCCGCGACTCCCCCATGTGGAACATCCACCCCGTGCTGTGCACCAACGTGACCGTCCGCGAGGTCACCGTGGACAGCCCGCGCGGCCACAACAACGACGGCTGCAACCCCGAGTCCTGCGTGGACGTGCTCATCCAGCGGTGCGTCTTCGACACCGGCGACGACTGCGTGGCGATCAAGGCGGGCAAGAACGCCGACGGCCGCCGGGTCAACGCGCCCAGCCTCAACATCCTGGTCGACTCCTGCCAGATGCGCGACGGCAACGGCGGCGTGACCGCGGGCAGCGAGACCACCGGCGGCGTGCGCTGGGTCTTCGCCTGGAACTGCACGATGAGCAGCCCGAACCTGGAGCGCGCGATCCGCATCAAGACCAACCCCGACCGCGGCGGGTACGTCAGGGACTTCTACGTCCGCGACGTCACCGTGGGCCAGGCCGCCGACTCCGTCATCGAGATAGCCCTGGACTACGAGGGCAAGAACAGCGGGCCGTACTTCCCCGACGTCCGCGACATCGACGTCAGGAACCTGCGCGCCCAGCGGGCGCCGCGGGCGTTCTACCTGATCGGCAACCCCGGCAACCCGATCCGCAACGTCCGGGTGAGCAACAGCGTCTTCACCGAGATGGCCGAGGCCGACATCGTCCGCGACGTGGAGGGGCTGCGCCTGCGCAACGTCTGGATCAACGGCGTGCGGACCGGCTGACCCGCTCGCGCGGCCCTACGATAGGGGGTGCGCGGCCCTCTTCGCTCCGTGTGGGATGAGCCCCGGCCTCCCGACGCGCCGCGGCGCGTGTGGCGTGACTGGCTGCTCGTGGCGATCCTCGTGCCGGCCGCGCTGCTCGAGGGCGCGTTACGCGCGGACCTGCCCTGGCGGCCGCTGGCGGTGGCGATGACCGACAAGACGCCGAGACCAACGAACAAGACGGTGATGGATTCCACGTCGAGCCTCCTTTCGACGCGGGGCCGGACGCCGGCCCACCCTGGACTTGCAGCGTGGCGCTGGTGCCCACGCTGCTGTGGCGGCGCACGCGGCCGCTGCGGATGCTGGCGATTGCGTTCGTCCCGTCGAGCCTGGCCCTGGTGGCGACGTCAGGGGTGGGCGCCGAGACGTACACGCAGGTCCTCCTGCTGCTCCTGGTGTACGCGCTGATGCGGTGCCGGACGGCGGCGACTACCACGAGTACCTCATGCCCGGCCTGTTCGCGATGGTGACCTTCTCCGCGTGGTTGGGGGTCATGACGCGGGTGGCCGCCAACGCCTCCCGCGGTGTGATGGACCGGTTCCGCTCCATGCCGATGGCGCGGTTGGCGGTGCCGGTCGGGCAGACCGGCGCCGATCTGCTGACCGGCCTGCTGATGATCGTGCTGCGGTACGCGCTGAGTTGGGTGGGCGGCTATGTGGGCCTGGCGGTGAAGAACGACCAGGTCGCCGACGCGATGGTGCCGCTGGGCCTGCCGTTCACGATGCTGTCGAACGCGTTCGTCCCGACCGGCGGCATGCCGGGCTGGCTGCGCTTCCTGGCCGACTGGAACCCGGTGAGCGCGCTCACCGCCGCCGCACGGCAGCTGTTCGGCAACCCGGGCGCCCCGTCCGGAAACGTGGCCTGGCCACTCGCGCATCCGGTGACAGCCGTCCTGCTCTGGTCGGCCGCGCTGCTGGTGATCTTCATCCCGTTGTCGCTCCGCGCGTACATGCGCAGAGGACGCTGAACGCTCCAAGCATCTGCAGACCGCCTGTTCTCCTCCGAACAGTCCTCCTCCGAGAGGCACCAAATGGCGCAAAACATCCACAACGACGTCACCCCCACCGCTACCTCTCCCGCGCAGCCGCTGGTCATCGGTGGCTTGATCACCGCGGTGGTCGCCGGCGCGGCGACCGCGGCCGTTGCCGCGGTGGGTGAGTTCGCCGGGATCAGCCTGGTTGTCGGCGGCATGCCGATCCCGGTGCTCGGGTTCGCCGTGCTGACCGTTGTCTTCTCCGTAGTGGGGTTGGTGCTGGCGCTGGTGCTGGCTCGCTCGGTTCGCCGTCCGCGCGCGGTGTTCGTTCGTACCACGGTTGTGCTCACTGTGTTGTCGCTGGTGCCGGATGTGCTCGTGGACGCGTCCGCGGCCACGAGGGTGCTGTTGATGCTGGCGCACGTGGTCGCCGCCGCGATCGTGGTTCCGGCCATCGCCCGCCGCCTGTCCGCCTGATCCTTTCCAAGGAGTTCGAGCTCTGCACGGAGGGCGGCGGCGTGGTCGCCCTGCGCACCTGGCAGCAGATCGAAGACCGCAACGCGATGCTGCGCAGCCGACGGCGCTGCCATCCGAGGCCGAGGGACGCGCCGCCCATACCGCTCTCGCCCCGCCCCAAGCACCTCTGAGGCAGCCGGCATGTGGCGCACGTCACTGACTGCACGTGTCACAGGGAGTGGGCCACCGGGATCTCATGTCCGACCAGCTCAGCTAATGCAAAGGAACATGTCATGAACTCAGCACCTGAAACCCTTCGACGTGACTTCAGCGGCGACATCATCGAACCGGGGTCGGCCGACTACGCCGCGGCCAGTCGCTCCATACTGGCCTCCGGCAACCCGGCCTACGTGCTGCGTCCCAAGAGCGCCGCCGACGTGCAAGCCGCTGTCCGATTCGCCGCCGACGCGCAACTTGTGCTGTCGGTGCGTGGCGGCGGCCACGCCTTCGCCGGCTTCGGCACCAATGACGGCGGTGTGGTGATCGATCTCAGCGGGCTGTCGAACGTGGAGGTCATCGACAAGGACCGGCACCTGGTGCGGATCGGAGGCGGCGCCACTTGGGGTCAGGTCGTGGCCGCGCTGGCTCCGCACGGGCTGGCGATCTCCTCCGGTGACACCAGGAGCGTCGGTGTCGGCGGGCTGACGTTGAGCGGCGGCATCGGCTGGAAGGTCAGGAAGTACGGCCTGGCGCTGGACAACCTGGTCGCGGCGGATGTGGTCACGGCCGGCGGGCAGCTCGTGCGCGCCAGCGCGACCGAGTACCCGGAGCTGTTCTGGGGGCTGCGCGGTGGTGGCGGCAACTTCGGTGTCGTGACCGCCTTCGAGTTCGCCGCCCACCCGACCACCGACGTCATCTTCGGCAAGATCACCTTCCCGGCCACCGAGGGGGCCGCGGTGCTGCAGGGCTGGGCGGACTACCTGCGTACCGCGCCGGAGGAGCTCACCTCCGTCGTCACCCTGGCCAACCCGTTCGCCGGCGGCCCGGAGGCGCCGGTGGAGATCCAGGTCGCCTTCGACGGCGACGACCCCGAGCTCGCGGCCCAGGTCATCGACCCGATCCGGGCGCTGGGCACGGTGCTCTCTGACGATGTCACGCTCATGCCTTACGGCGACGTGCTCGTGGACGGCGCGACCCCGCCGCCCGGCATCCAGCTCGTCACCCGCAGCGCCTTCGTCGGACCTACCTCGGTGCCCGGCGCCCTGCGGACCCTGACCGAGATCGCGACGGCGCAGGGCTCGCCGGTCATCGCCATCCGCAGCGTCGGCGGCGCCGTCTCCCGCGTCCCCGACGACGCCACCGCCTACGCCCACCGCCAGGCGGAGCTGATGGTTATCACCACGACCGTCGGCCCTGAGCCTGTCATCGCCGCCGGCCGGCCCGCGTTCGACGCGGTCTGGGGCAAGCTCGCCCCGCACGTCACCGGCGCCTACGCCAACTTCCTGACCACCGCCACCGACACGGACGTCGCCGCGGTCTACCCGTCCGCCACCTACCAGCGGCTCGCGGCGGTCAAGAGCGAGTACGACCCCGCCAACCTGTTCGCCGCCAACCACAACGTGAAGGGTTCCAACTGATGAGCAAGATCTGGTTCATCACCGGCTCGTCCCGTGGCCTTGGCCGCAGCTTCGCCGAGGCCGCCCTGGCGCGCGGCGACAAGGTCGCCGCGACCGCGCGCGACGTCGCGAGCCTCGACGCGCTGACCGCCTACGGCGACGCGGTGCTTCCCCTCAAGCTCGACGTAACCGACAAAGCCGCCGTCTTCGATGCCGTACGGCAGGCCAGGCAGCACTTCGGCCGCCTCGACGTCATCGTGAACAACGCTGGTTACGGCCTGTTCGGAGCGGTGGAGGAGCTGAGCGACAAGGATCTGCGCGACCAGCTGGAGACCAACCTGTTCGGGCCGCTGTGGGTCGTCCAAGCGGCGCTGCCGATCATGCGCGAGCAGGGTGGCGGGCACATCATCCAGATCTCCTCCACAGGCGGCCAGGTCTCGTTGCCGCTCGGCGGCGGGTACCACGCCTCCAAGTTCGCGCTGGAGGGCCTGAGCGACTCCCTGGCCCAGGAGGTCGCGGGCTTCGGCATCAAGGTGACGGTGGTCGAGCCCAGCTTCTACGCCACCGACGGTGCCGCCGGCGCCGTCAACTCAGCGGCCGACCCCCTCTACGACGGCGTCCGCGAGAGCTTCGTCGCGTTCGCCAAGACCCTCGACGTCGGAGACCCGGCCGCCGCGGGCCGAGCGCTGCTCAAGCTCGCCGACTCCAACGATCCACCGCTGCGGGTGTTCTTCGGCACCGAGGGCCTACGGATGACCCAGCTGGCCTACGCCGACCGGCTCAAGAGCTGGGCCAAATGGGAGGATCTGTCAGCGGAGGCTCACTGACGGCGGCGACGTCCGTGGCCCGCATGCTCCACGGCGGCCACGAACCGCCCCCGGCGGCTTCCGCGGGCCTGGACCTCGACGCGCTCATCGCCAGGGGCGTCACTCGCACCAGCCTGGGCCAGCCCGTGGAGGCCGAATGGGTGTGCTATCCCACGAAGCGGGCGAGCACCGCGTTCGGCGGCGGCACCATGACCTGAGGCCCAATCGTCGATGCGTTGCCGCGTGCGCCTCGATCTGTCGGCCCTCTGCGCCAGGATGGCCCCATGCGCTTGGTAACCGATGAGGAGCGCCGTGCCCGGTTGGGCGTGCGGCACGCTCTCGCATCCACGGCCAAGGCGGTCTCCGCCGAGGAGGCCGCGCGTGCGGTGGTGTGTCTACACGCCACCGACCCGCCGAGCGTGCACCTGTCCTGCTGGGCACGGGTCGACGCGCTCGACGTCGACGACGTCGAACGGGCGCTCTACGACACACGCTCCCTCATTCGACAACAGTCGATGCGCGAGACCCTGTTCGTGTTCCCCCGCGATCTTGTGCCGGCGGTGTGGGGAAGTGCCTCGGCCCGGGTGGCCGCGGCCCATCGCAAACGACTGGTCAGGGACCTCCAACGCTGGGGGCCGGCCGCTGAGGGGCAGGGAGCCGCATGGCTCGCGACTGCGGAAGAGGCGGTGCTGGCACGCCTGGCCGACGGCGTGCCGCGGTCGTCGAAGCGGGTACGCGAGGAAGTGCCCGAGGCCGCCGGTTTCATCGAGCAGGCTCCGGACAAGTCCTGGGGAGGACGGATCGCGATCGCTCCGCGAGTGCTCACCCAGCTGAGCCTGGACGGCGCGGTGGCGCGCGCGGCCAACGCTGGAGCCTGGTACACGAGCCGCCCGACATGGACGACGACACAGGCGTGGTGGGGGGACGAGGTGCCCGAGGCGCTTGCGGCGCGGCAGGGCTATGCCGAGTTGGTGTCCCGGTGGCTGTGGTCCTACGGCCCCAGCACCGTCGACGACCTCGCTTGGTGGCTCGGCGCCACCAAGTCCGCAGTCCGCACCGCGTTGGACGACATCGGCGCGCAGCGGGTGTCCCTGGACGACGGCTCGGTCGGGTGGCTGCGCGCGGACGATCTCGCCCCCGTCGTCGCCGCCGAGCCGTGGGTCGCGCTCCTGCCGTTGCTCGATCCGACCGTGATGGGCTGGAAGACACGCGCCTTCTACCTCGGTGCGCACGCACCTCAGTTGTTCGACAGTGCGGGCAACGCCGGGACCACCGCCTGGGTCGACGGACGCGTCGTCGGCGCATGGGTGCAGGATCCCGGCGGTGTGGTCGAGCTGCGCCTGCTTGATGACGATGTCTCCTCGCAGGCCCGCGAGGCGTTGGCGGCCGAAGCGCGGCGGCTCAGCGCGTGGCTCGACGGCCAGCGGGTGTTCACCGTCTACCCCTCACCGGCTATGCAGCCCGGCGCCGGGCGTTGACGCAAAAGGGCCGCGGGTGGGCCGGGGGCCTGGGGCGGTGCGTGTTTCCTCCGTCTCCGCTGCTCCGGGTCGGCACCGCCCGGTTCTGCGCCCCTGAAGACCGTTGCGCGGGTCACGGGGGCTCTTGGGTACCGGCGGTGAGGCGTCGTCCCCAGGCGCGCATGTAGGCGATGGCTTCCGGTGGGCCGTGGACCACAACGGGGGCCTCGAGCGCTCCAATACAGAAGGTGGCCCAGTCCAGGGAGTCGGTGGCGATCACCACCCGGCATGAGGTGTCGTCGATGGGTTCCACCGTCCCGTAGTGCGCGATCTCCTCCCGCACCCTTTCGGCGGGGGCCCCGACCGTGGCGCGGACGGGATACCTGGCGGGCATCGCCCTGATCCGGGCGCGCACGTACTCGACGGGATCATCGGCGGGCAGGGGGCGGGGAGCGAACGTCGTGCCGGTGCCGCTCGCATCACCGATGCGGTCGACGCGGAAGGTGCGCCAGTCGGCCCGGTCGAGGTCCCAGGCGATGAGGTACAGGCGGTTCTCGACGCGGACGATGTGGTGCGGGTGGACTGTCCTGGCCGCGGTATGACCGGTGCGGGTGCGGTAAGCGAACTCCACCGTCTCGGTGTCGCGGCAGGCCAGGGCGAGGGTCGTCAACGAGGCGACATCGGTGATGTCCACGCGTGCCTCGGGGTTTCGCGCCGGGACGGCGACGGCGCGGAGGCTGTCGATGCGGCGTCGGATCCGTACGGGAAGCACCTGGACGATCTTGGCCATGGCGCTCAGGGCGGCGTCGGCTGACGTCGGGAAAGGGCCGGAGGTGATCTCTTGGAGCCCCATGACGATGGCGGCGGCCTCGTCCTCGCTGAGTACCAGGGGCGGGAGCGAGGCGCCGGGGCTGAGTTGGTAGCCGCCGCCGGTGCCCCGTGTGGCGGTAATCGGATACCCGAGCTCCTGGAGGCTGTCGATGTCGCGGCGGAGCGTGCGCTGGCTGACGCCGAGGCGGCGCGCGAGCTCGTGGCTGGGCCAATGACGCCGGTTCTGCAGCAGTCCGAGGAGTTCGAGGACGCGGGTGCCGGTCGACATGAGCCCACTCTAGGCCCAACTTGTGGACATATAGCGGCCACAAGCCCCGTGATGATGGGAACCGCCACCGAAGCGGGAATGGAGCGTACGCCGACACATGATCAGCACTGCCAATCTGTCCCGGAGTTTTCGGGCTCCCGACGGCGATGAGGTCCGCGCTGTCCGGGGCATCGACCTCTCCGTGGCGCACGGGGAACGGTCGCCGTTCCCGAGCAGTGGATCCGCGTCCTCGCGCAGTTCAACCCCCTCCCCCACGTCGTCGAGGCCGAACGCGACCTCTTCGCCGGACAGATCGCGACCCCCGACGTCGGCTACGGATTCCTCGCCGCCGGCACGACCGCCGTCCTCGGCTTCGTCCTCGGGCTTCGCGCCCTGCACGCCAGCACCGACTGACAACACCCGCACGAAAGGACCCACGAACATGCGCATCCTCGTCACCGGAGCGACCGGCCAGGTCGGGCGGCACCTCGTCGCGCAACTCCACGAAGCCGGACACGACGTCCGCGCACTCTCCCGCACCCCCGCCAAAGCCGACCTCCCGACCGGTGTCGAGGTGGTGGCGGGCGACCTCACCGATGCCGCCACGCTCGGAGCAGCCTTCGAAGGGATCGACGCGATCCACCTGATCACCTTCGGCGGTGACGGCGACCTGACCAACGGCCCCGAGATCATCGACCTCGCCGCACGCCACGGCATCACTCGGGCCACAGTCCTCGGCGGCTGGTCGCCCACCAGCATCGAAAGCGCCCTGGAGTCCAGTGCGATCCGCTGGACCCTGCTGCAGCCGGTGGAGTTCATGTGCAACGCCCTCGAATGGGCCGAAGAGATCCGCTCCCAGGGCACCGTGTCCATGCTCGCCACCTTCCCCAGCGCGATGGTGCATGAGGCCGACATCGCCGCCGTGGCCGCCACCGCGCTCACCCACGAGGGCCACGAGGGTCGGTGCTACCCGATCACCGGGCCCGAAGCCCTTATCCCGGCGGAACGCACCCGGATCATCGCCGAGGCCACCGGGCAGGACATCGCCTTCGTGCACCTGAGCGAGGACGCGGAGCGCGCCCGGCTGCGCGGCTACGGATACGACGAGGACTACGTGGAGTTCGGGATCCACCTGGCCACGAACCCGCCCGAGGCCAGCGGTGTGGTCCTGCCCACCGTCGAGGACGTCACCGGCACGCCCGCGCGAACCTTCGCACAGTGGGCGCGGGAACACGCTGAACGGTTCCGCACCGCGCCCTGACTCGCACGGGCCGAACCCGGGGCGCCGCACAGCGGAGATTCGGGGGTTGAGCAGCATGCGAAACTGTGACGAGCTCCTCACCGATCTGGTTCATCTGCTCACCCGCATCGACGAGTTCGGTCAAAGCCATCGCGGTCGCCGACCAGGCCCGCAGCCGGGGTCTCTCCACGATCAGCGAAACGCTTGGACCAAGCGCCTGATCGTCCCCGCGGTACGCGTTGTGGCGGGGACGTCGAGTCTCGCCTCCACCTCCGCGGTGGGACTGCCGGCCCGCGTTCCGGTCTTCCTGATAACGCTCAGTGCCACGCCATCGGCGATCTCGATGATGTCGACATCGCCTCGGTCATTCGTCCAGGGAATCGGGGCGCCGAACTCCTGGCCGCCGTCGAAGAAGGTGAACGTCTCGCGGTAGGTGCGTTCGTCGCCGGCGCCGGCGAAGGGATCGCGATCGAGGATCGCCGTGAGCTGGTCGAGGGGACGTACGAAGGCGGCGTCGTCGTAGCCGCTGACCGTCAGCAGGCGCGGTGCCGCCCGGTGCACGAGCTCGCGGGGCGCGGCGTCGCCGGCCTCGATCAGGACCGTCCCGTTCGTTTGGAACGACCGTGCCGACGCTCCCGCCTCGCGCAGTGCGTTCTCGAGTATGGCGCGGCTGGGGCTGTTCGGGTGGCCAAGGTTCATGTTCCGGTAGAAGACGACGAAGGCTGTCGACATGCGCAAAGTGCTCCAGATGGTGTGGCAGGCCGGACGTCATCGGCGGGCGTCGAAGAACGTGCGAATGTCGTCGGAGAGGAGTTGGGGTTCCTCCTGCGCGGCGTGGTGCCCGCCTTTGTCGTAGGTGTTCCAGTGCACGATGGCGCTGTGGTCGCGTTCGGCGAGGGGGCGGATGGAGGGGAAGAAGTCGTCGGCGAAACAGGCCAGGCCCAGGGGGACCGATGACGGCCCGGCAGGCGGCCGGTTGCCGTGATAGCCGATCAGGGCCGAGCTGCCGGCGGTGTCGGTCAGCCAGTAAATGGCGGCGTTGGTGAGGATGTAGTCGTCGCTCACCGAATCGCCGAACAGCTGCAGGTTCCAGGCCAGTTGGCCGGCTGGGGAGTCGGCGAGCGCGTGCGCGAGGGTCTGCGGCTGGGTGGACTGGAGCCTGAGGTAGGCGCTCCTGTCGGCCATGAAGCGTTCTAGCGCGGCCAGTTTCGCCTGGTCGTCCGGTCCCAGCGTGGCGCGCTCCGCCGGATCGCCGGAGGGCAGCGCGAAGACCTGGGTGACGTGCACCCCGGCGACGCGGTGCGGATCAAGGCGTCCGAGTTCGATGGAGATCAGGGAGCCGACGTCGTTGCCGTGCGCGCCGTAGCGCTCGTACCCGAGCCGGCGCATCAGCTCCGCCCACGCCGCGGCGACGCGGCGGCGGTTCCAATCCGGCTCTCGCGGCGCGCCGGAGAATCCGAAGCCGGGCACCGAGGGGATGACGAGGTGGAAGGCGTCGGTCAGTCGCTCGATCAGCGGCAGATACTCCACGACCGACATGGGCCAGCCGTGCGTGAGGATGAGCGGCAAGGCGTCCGGCTGGGTCGAACGGATGTGCAGGAAGTGCACGTCAAGTCCGTCGATCTGGGTTGTGAACTGCGGGTGGGCGTTGATCCGCCGTTCCCAGGCGCGCCAGTCGTATCCGTCGCGCCAGTACTCGACCAGGTGCTGGACGCGGTCGGCGGGCACGCCGAGCCCCCGGCCGGGCAGCCGGCGGGTGAAGCGGGTCCTGGCCAGCCGGGTGGTCAGGTCGTCCAGGCTCTCCTGCGGGATATCTACGCGGTACGGCCGCATCATGACCGGGCCACCTCATCCAGCACCCGGGCCAGCGCCACCGGTTCGGTGATCATCGGCCAGTGCCCGGCCTCCAACGTGATCACGTCGAGGCCCGGCAGGTGCGGCGGGCCACCCGGGTCACCCGCGCAGGCGATGTAGGTGCGGGGCAGGCTCTGCACCGCGCCGAGGTCGGCCGGTGCCGGATCTCGGTAGGTGCCGATCGGCTGGCCGACGCCACGGGCCCGCAGCCAAGCACGGTCCTGGGGGGTGAGCCCGTGCTTGCCGAAGTTGGCGTCGATGACCTCATCGCTCATCACCGGGATCCGCCCGTCCTGGACGGTTTCCGTGATGGCCTCGACGACGGGCGCGGGCGTGATGTCGAACAGGCTCTTGCCCGGCTCGGGCAGGAGCGCGGCGAGGTAGACCACGCGGGCGATCCGTTCGGGAAGCGTGTTGGCGGCGATCGTGGCCGGGGCTCCGCCGTAGGAGTGCGCCACGAGCACCACCTCACGCAGTCCGGCGTACTCGATCGCGGCCGTGATGTCACGGGCATGCGTGGTGAGCGTCGTGGCCGACGAGCCCAGATGCGCGCGGTCACCGAAACCGGTGAGCGTCAGCGGATGCACCTGGTGGCCGTACGCGGTCAGCAGGGGCGTGACCCGCTCCCATGCCCACGCGCCAAGGAACGAACCGCCGACAAGAACGATGGCCGACATCGGCCGACTCCTTTCGTCGATCTCTTGCGGCGCCACGCTAGGGAGGATTGTGGACGTTTTCTGCCCTCATTAGAATCGCGATCGTGTCCCGTCCGGCAACCCGTGTCCTGGCACTGCTGGAGATCCTCCAAGACCGCGGTCTGGTGCCTGCCGACGAACTGGCCCGGCGGCTGGACGTCGACGCCCGCGCCGTCCGCCGCTACATCACCGCCCTGCGCGACATGGACATCCCCGTCGAGTCCGTCCGCGGACGCTACGGCGGCTACCGGCTGGCCCGCGGCGTACGCCTGCCACCCCTGATGCTCGCCGACGACGAAGCAGTCGCTGTCGCAGTCGCGCTGGCCAACAGCAAGGATCAGCGAGCGGGCGAGCCCGGCCCGGCCCACCGGGCGCTGGTCAAACTCAACCGCGTCCTGCCCGCACCGCTGCGCCGACGCGTCACCGCATTGATCGCCGCCACCTCGGCGACGACAGGCCCGCTGACCCCCGAACCGCAGCTGGCGCTGACGCTGGCCGCCGCCGTCCATTCACGCCACACGGTCCGGATCGAGCACACCCGCGGCGCACGCGAGGTGGACCCTTACGGACTCGTCGTGCACGCACGACGCTGGTACCTGGTCGGACACGACCACCTCCGCGACGCCATCCGCATGTACCGCCTGGACAGGATCAGCGGCGCCGTCGGACTGCCCAGCCGGTTCACCCCGCCCGAGGGGTTCGATCCCGTGACACACGTCCTGCACATGTTGACTCTCGGCGCCTGGACCCACCGCATCGAGGTGTGGCTCGACACCGACCTGGAGACCGCCCGCGACCACCTGTCAGCCACCTTCGGCGACCTACATCCCTGCCCCGACGGCGGCGTGCTCCTGGTCAGCGGAGCAGAAGACCTGCCAGCCATGGCGCGCATCCTCACCGGCCTGCCCTGGCCCTTCACCGTCCGCAATCCGCCCGCGCTGGTCACGGCGCTCGCCGAGCACGTCACCGCTCTCACCCAAGCCGTCGCCCGCTCCCAACCCGCACCGTAGCGGGGGTATCGCTCTAAGAGCGGAGCCACTCTCAGTGTCTGGTTTGCGGGCCTGTTCCGGGCCGATGGGCCTGGTGGCCGCCGCAGAGCCTGGAGCGTCTGTGGAGTCGGTACGGCGTGCAGGGCTCCTCGCGACAGGCGGCTTCGGGCTGAAGCGTAAGGCTCCATTCTTGCTGAGGGGCATCCGGCCTGCGCGTTCCCAGGGCCGGGAGCTCCTCGACGGCTTCACGGCGGCGACCTGGACGTTCGCCACCGCAGACGGCACGGCGACACTGACCGTGCACCCGTTCGCACCGCTGTCCGCGCCCGACCGTGACGCGTTGACCGTCGAGGGCGGCGGCCTGCTGGACTTCCTCGCTGCCGCGGATCTTGCGCCCGCACCGGGGGCGGACGACATCGCCTGCCTACCGAGAGCTATGCTGTGAACAATAAACCAATCTGTTCAAATGGAGACAACATGCCGTCGGCGTTCTCCGAGGAAGAGCGGTTGCGGATCATCGAGCAGTTGCTCGACACCGCAACCCATCTCTTCTCGACCCAGGGGCTGCGCAAGACGTCCCTGGAAGAGTTGACCGCTCCCGCGGGCATCGCCAAGTCCTCGCTGTACGCCTTCTTCGACTCCAAGGAGGACCTGTACTTCGAGGCGATGCTGCGCCAGAGCGAGCAGGTCCGGCGCCGGGTGATCGACGAGGGCCTCAACCGCGGCGCCGACACCCGCGACGCGCTGCGCCGCTTCCTGCGCGCCACGATCGCCGAACTCGACAGCAATCCGCTCTACCGGCGGCTGATGTCCCACCCCCAGGAAATGGCCGCGGTCGCCGCCAAGCTCACCCCCGAGCGCATGGCCGCAGCGACGGACGGCCCGATGGCCGATGTGCTCCAGTTCCTCAGCACCCATCTGAAAGACGATCCGCAGGTCCTGCTCGGCGTGCTGCGCGCGGTCCTGCTGACCCCGCTGCACGCCGAACACCTAGGCACCGAGATCTACCCGGCCGTGATGAACCGTCTGATCGACGCGGTCACAGAAGGGATCACCCCATGATGAACGGCCTGCCGTACCTGTCGGCCGGCGCGGGAGCACCCTTGGTCGTCCTGCTCTACACCCCGCAAGCGGCCAACCCGACGGGATTGGCACGCTGGTCCACCATGCGGATGGTGCGACCGTTCACCAAACACTTCACCGTCTATGTCGTCAACCGGCCACCCGGGCTGCCGTCAACCACGACGATGGCCGACCTCGCCGCCGTCTACGCGCAAGCGATCAAAACCACCTTCGAGGGCCCGGTGAACATCCTGGCCATCTCCACCGGCGGCTCCATCGCCCTGCAACTTGCCGCCGACCATCCCGGCCTGGTCAACCGCCTGGTCCTGGCGGGCACGGCCTGCACTCTCGGCCCCGTCGGCAAGCGAGCCCAACGTAACTACATCGAACGCGCACGCCAAGGCAGGCGGCCCAGCCCCGCCCTGGCCGAGATCGTTACCGAATCAGCGATCGGCCAGAGACTGCTCCGATGTCTGCTGTGGCTGTCGGACAGCGGCCACAAGGACCACAGCGACGCCGTCACCGTGCTCAACGCCGAAGACGGCTTCGACCTGCGCGGCCGGCTGCACAACATCAAGGCGGCCACGCTGCTGATCCAGGGTGGTAAGGACCTCGTCTACCCGCTGGAACTGGCCCGGTACACGGTCGAGGGCATCCCCGACGCCCAACTCGTCGTCTACCCAGGCCGCAGCCACAGCGGCACATTCACCGATAAGCGCTTCACCTCCGACGCACTGGCCTTCCTGACAGACGCGTGATCAAAGTCAGCGGACGCCTGGGTGCGCCGGATACATCATCCACACCGGCGCACATTCGGCGCTCGGGAGTCGTGGGAGAGCCGGGTGCTGTCGAAGCGGTTCTTGACGTTCTTGCGTGGACGGGCGTGGACGGGCGTGGACGCAAGCCGAAGGGCTGACGGTGTTGTTCGATCAGTCGGTGGCCTGGCTGCGCCGGCATCGGATGCCGCTGCCAGAGGTGACGGTGCTGGAGCGCCTGGTGGCCTGCGGCAACTCGGCGAGATCCCCGAACTCTTCGACGGCGGTGGGGTGGATGAGGAGGGGGTGTAGACCGCAGGCACGGGCCGCCAGCCGGAGGGTGCTGGGCGTCGGCTGACAGCCCTGCTCGATCAGCAACTCGCCGGGTTCCGACCGCGCATGGCTGCTGCGGCGGCCGGGACACTCCCGGGGCGGCACCGGGCGACACTGTCGGCCGCAGTCGACCTCGCGCGGTCCGGGCGGCAGCAAATAGTTGGCTAGCCACATATTCACTGCTACTGTGATTATGTGTCTAGCCACCTAATTTGTGGCGCAACGTTAGGAGCTGTCATGAAAGACATCGTTTTCGACCGTTTCGGCGGCCCGGAAGTATTGCACGAGGCAGACATCGAGGTCCCGCAGCCCGGCCCCGGGCAGGTCCGTGTCCGCGTGAAGGCTGCCGGGCTGAACGCGCTAGACGGCAAGATCCGCTCCGGGATGCTGGAGGCCGTGTACCCAACGACCTTCCCCGCCGTTCCCGGTGGCGAGCTCGCCGGCGTGGTGGACGCCCTGGGTGAGGGCGTGCAGGGCGTGCAGGTCGGCGACGACGTGCTGGGCTGGTCGGACACCGGCTCGTACGCCGAGTACGCGCTGGCCACCATCGTGGCCCCCAAGCCCGCCGCCCTCGACTGGCCGCACGCGGCCGCGCTCCCGGTGGCAGGTGAGACCGCCGAGCGGGTCCTGAACCTGATGGGCGTCGCCGCCGGGGAGACCGTGCTGATGCACGGCGCATCCGGAGGGGTCGGAACCCTGGCGGTTCAGCTCGCCACGGCCCGCGGAGCACGTGTCATCGGCACCGCCGGCCCCGGCAACCAGGACTACCTCGCCTCGCTCGGCGCCACCGCGACCGTGTACGGCGAGGGCCTGGTCGAGCGGGTCCGGGCGCTCGCCCCTGACGGCGTGGACGCGGTGTTCGACCTGGCCGGGAAGGGCGCTCTTGAGGACTCCATCACCCTGCGGGGCGGCACCGATCGCATCGTCACCATCGCCGACTTCCGCGCGCAGCAGCTCGGCATCACCTTCTCCAGCGGTCCTGCGGAGACCTCGTCCGACCGCCTCGCCGCCCTGGCCCAGGACGCCGCGATCGGCAAGGTCGTCACCACCGTCACCACCTATCCGCTCGACCAGGCCGCCACGGCCCAGCGGGTCAGCGACGCCGGGCATGTCCGGGGCAAGCTCGTTCTCACCGTCGGCTGAACACGCTCGCCTCTTCGTCCACTCCACCCGCCGTTTCCCGATGCCCACCCGGGCCTCGCCGCACCGAAGGACCATGCATGCTGGACTCTCTGTGGACGCCGATCACTGTCGGCGGCATATCCTCGCCGCACCGCCTGGTCATGGCCCCCATGACTCGGGACCGCTCCACGCCGGAAGGCGTCCCGACCGAGCTGAACGCCGAGTACTACGCCCAGCGGGCCTCGCACGCGCTGATCATCACTGAGGGAACGCAGCCCTCCGCGGACGGCCAGGGCTACCTCCTCACTCCCGGCATTCACAATGACGAGCAGATCGCAGGGTGGCGCAAGGTCATTGACGCCGTACACGCGGCCGGCGGCCGGATCGTCATCCAGCTGATGCACGTCGGACGCATCTCCCACCCCGACAACACGCCCCACGGGCGCCAGCCGGTCGCCCCATCGGCGATCCGCCCCGCGGGCGTGATGTTCACCGCGTCCGGGCCCCAGGAGATACCGGAGCCCCGCGCGCTGTCGACGCAGGAGGTGGCGGCGACGGTCGACGACTTCCGTCGCGCCGCGGCGGCCGCCGTCACGGCGGGCGCGGACGGCGTGGAGATCCACGGCGCCAACGGCTACCTGGTGCACCAGTTCCTGTCCGACAACACCAACCAGCGCAGCGACCACTACGGCGGCTCCCTTGACAACCGCATCCGCTTCGCCGTCGAGGTAGCCGCCGCCGTGGCCGACGAGATCGGCGCGGAGCGCACCGGTCTGCGCATCTCCCCCGGCAACCTCTACAACGACATCGCCGAGTCCGACACCGCCGCGCTGTATCCGGCGCTCCTGGACGCGTTGCGCCCGCTGGGCCTGGGCTACCTCCACGTGATGCACGTGGGCGAGGAGGCTCTACTGGAAACCCTGCGCGCGCAGTGGCCGGCCACGCTGATCCTCAACCGGGGCGGCACCGACCTGCCCACCCGCGCCAAGGACATCGACAACGGCACGGCCGACCTGGTCTCCGTCGGCGCCCTCGCGCTGGCCAACCCGGACCTGGTCGAGCGGCTCCGCGCCGGCGCGGAGCTGAACGCCCCCGACCCGGCCACCTTCTACGGCGGCGGAGCGGCCGGCTACACCGACTACCCCACCTACACGGATTGAGGCGCCGAACCATGCCCCACATCCCCACGACGGCCGCCAAAGGGCCGATGAGCTACGCGATCTTCCAGCTCGCCCGCGCCCACCGCGCCCACGCCGCCGCCCTGCTTCGCGCGATGGACCTGCATCCCGGACAGGAACTGCTGCTGATGCAGCTCTTTGACCGGGACGGCCAGACCCAGTCCGAGCTGCTCGAAAGCGTCGGCCTGGACCACTCCACCGTCTCCAAGTCCCTGCGCCGCATGCAGGATGCCGGCCTGCTCGTCCGCGAGCCGGCCGCACATGACCGGCGCGTCATGGTGGTCCACCTCACCGACAAGGGCCGTTCCATGCGCGAACCCATCGCGGCCCTGTGGCAGGCCCTGGAGGAGACCTCCGCGCGGAACCTGTCGGAGCAGCAGGCGGAGTCCTTCGTCGACACCGCCTACGCCATCGCCGAGGCGCTCAGCAGCCGCGCGCTTCCGCAAGAAGAATCCGAATAACTCGCCGGTGCGGCTGGCCGTCTGCACATCAAGAACGGCCGCATCACCATGTCCCATCCGCCTTCGGCCTCGGCAACCAAGCCCCTCGCTCCTGACCTGATGGAAAGTGAAAACCCCATGACTGCCACCGACTCCACCACCCTCCCGGTCCTCGTCGTCGGGGCGACCGGCTCTCTCGGGGGCAAGGTCGTCGACGAACTACTCAAGCGCGGCAAGAACGTCCGTGCCCTGGTCCGGCCGGCCAGCGACGCTGACAGACTCGAAAGCCGGGGCGTGGAGATCGCCCGCGGCGACATGCTCGACCTCGACTCGCTCGTCGCCGCCATGAACGGCGCCGATGCCGTCATCACCACCGCCGCCGGCTACACCCGCGGCGGCAAGAACGCGCACGACATCGACACCGTCGGCAACGCCAACCTCGCCGAGGCCGCCCACCGCGCCGGCATCCGACGGTTCGTCCTGACCAGCATCCTCACCAGCGACCGGACGCCCGATATCCCACACTTCTGGCACAAGAAGCTCGCCGAGGACAAACTCGAACAGCTCGGCGTCCCGTTCCTCGCACTGCGCCCGGGGGCGTTCCTCGACCAGATCGCGAGCATGGCGGGCGATCCGATCGACAAGGGCCGCCTGATATGGATCGGCAAGACCACCATCCCGCTGACCTTCGTCCACACCTCCGATCTCGCGGCGTACCTGGCAGCCGCAGTCGACGCCGAGGCTGACGACGGCGAGCGCATCGACATCGGCTGGGACCGCCCGGTCAGCATGCGCGAGGTAGCCGACCTGATGGGCCGCAGGGCCGGAAAGAAGATCAAGGTGTGGGCCGTCCCGTCCGCCGTCGCCCGCGCCGCAGGAGCCGTCACCGGCCGCTTCATGCCCCTGATCAAGGACATGGCCGCGATGTTCGGCTGGTTCGACACCGGCCGCTACGTCGCCGACCCCCGCCGCCAGGAGCAGCTGTTCGGCCCCGTCCCCACGGCCGAGGACGTCCTCGCCCGGTATAGCGACGAGTTGGGCACTGCACAGCACCGGTGACAGGCCCGCGTCCCGGCGCCCTGACCAGGACACCTTAGGCCCTGCCGAATCCGATCCCCCACCGGAACACCAGTCAGCCGAGACAGAGCCCCAGGTGGAGGTGTTCGCCGCCGTATGGGACGGCAGCGTCTTCATCGTGACCACGTTCGACCGCTTCGCCCGCAACATGGCTGAGGCCAACGAGATCCTCACCGACCTGTCCGGACGCGGCGTCCTGTTCGAACTCGGCGGCTCGGTCTACGACTGGAACGACCCGTTCGGGCGGCTGTTCCTGCAGACCCTCGCCATGGTCGCCGAGTTCGAGACCAACCTCGGGCACATGCGCACCCGCGAAGGCATGGCCCTGGCCAAGAAGAACGGCAAGCTCAAGGGCAAGCAGCCTAAACTGCCCGAACCCGCCCGGCGCTCCATCCGCCACCGATACGCCGAGGGCGAGGTGTCTCTGGCCGACCTGGCCACCGAGTACAGCGTCGGGCGCTCCACCATCCACCGCATCATCCACGGACCAGAAACCTCCAGGTAGAGCGGTCGCATGCCGAGGCTGAACATCACAGTTCACGCAAGATCATTCTCAGCGCCAACGGTTGTTCCTGGGTTCCCCGCCCCCGGGACTGGATCGTGTCGCGTGTCGAGTCGCATTCAAGGCGCCACCCCGGACAAGGCGCAGCGGCTGCTCAGAAGCCCGTCGCTCAGAAGTAGCTGCCGGTGGTGCGTGTGCGGAAGGCCCACCAGCTCCACGCCTGGTAGGCGAGGATCACCGGGATCAGCACCACTCCGAACGCGGTCAGGATCTGCAGCGTGGTGCCGTCGGCCGCAGCCTCGGCGACGCTCAGGCCGGCGCCGGCTTTGGTGGCCAGCACGTACGGGTACTGCCCTGCCCCCACCAGCAGCACCGGCGCGACCGTTGCACAGCAGGTGGCGGCGAAGGCGCGGATGCGGTGCCCGCGCGACAGCGACCACCAGGCGGCCACCAGTGCCGTCACCAGCATCCCGGTCAGGAGCGCCGAGGTGAGGGGGTTGGTCATCGAAGCGCCCACGCCCAGCAGCGTCAACACCAGCGCCAGGACGGCGGCGGCGCCGGCCGCGCCCACCAGGGTGGTGCCCGCCCTGCGGGCCCTGGCGGCCAGGTCAGGGACCGAGCGCAGCGCCAGGAAGGTCGCCCCGTGCACGGCGAACAGCAACGCCATGCCCGCCCCGCACACCAGCACGAACGGCGTGAGGACCTGGCCGGCCCCGAGGTGGAAGCTGCCGTCGGCGCGGCGCGGCACCCCATGCAGCAACACCCCCACCACCAGCCCCCAGCACACGGCCGGCAACGCGCCGCCCGCCACGATGAGCGCCTGCCACCACCGGCGGCCGCGGCGGGTACGGCGGCGCAGCTGGACCGCGGTGTTGCCGACCACCAGCCCGACCAAGATCGTCACCACCAGCGGGTACAGCCCGGACAGCAGGCTGCCCTCCAGGTGCGGGAAGGCGCCGAACAGCACGCCGGTGAAGGCCACCAGCCACACCTCGTTGCCCAGGAAGAACGGTGCCATCGCACCTAGAGCCGCGTCGCGGTCTTTCATGAACGGGTGCAGCAGCTGCACGCCGAGGTCGTAGCCGCCCAGCACGAAGTACCCGGACAGCAGCAGCCCGAGCAGGGCCAGCCAGAACGTCTGCATGGTCGTCTCGCTCTCAGAAGGCCGGAACCGTTTGCTTGTCTTCGGCCAGCGGCAGTGGCGCGCCGAGCTGGGTGGCGTCCGGGCCGCGTCTGGCCAGGCGGGTGATGAGCGTCCAGTTCGTCACCGCCAGCGCCACGAAGATGGCGATGAAGGTCGCGCACGAGATGGCCAGCGCAGCCGTACTGACATGGGACAGGGCGTCGGCGACCTTCAGCTCGCCGTAGACCAGCCACGGCTGGCGGCCCACCTCGCGGAAGACCCAGCCGCCCACTGAGGCGATGAACGGGAAGGGGATCATCGCGGTCATCAGCCAGGCCAGGGGGCGCCAGCGCACCAGCCAGTCCTTCCACAGCAGGATGACGGCGATCAGGGTGATGGTGGAGATGGTGTTGCCGATGATCGTCATGGCGTCCATCGAGACCCGGAGCCATTCGCCCGGCAGCGTGTAGTCGCCCGGTCCGTACTGCCGGAGGAGTTGGGCCTGAACCTGGGCGACGCCGCTGTCGTCCATGGCGGCGATTTTCATCGGCTGGGTACGGCGCAGCAGGGGGAACTGCATGTCGCCGACGATGATGACGAAGAAGGAGGCCAGCATGGCCACCCATACCCCCAGGCGGAGCGAGCCGCGAAACAGGTCGGTCTCCTTGGTGCCGCGGGCGAAGTGGCAGGCGCTGACGCCGGCGACGAACACCCCGCCGGTCGTCAGCGCGGCCAGGGTGACGTGGGCCAGTGCGATCAGCGCGCTCGGGTTGGTCAGCAGCGCGGTGAAGTCGGTGAGGTAGGCGGCTCCGTCGCGTACTTGGTAGCCGACCGGGTGTTGCATGAAGCCGTTGGCGACGAGGATCCAGTAGGCGGAGGCGTAGGCGGTCAGGGCCACCAGCCAGATCAGCGTGACGTGCACGCCGCGGCGCAGGCGCCCCCATCCGAAGATCCACATGCCGAGGAAGGTGGATTCGGCGAAGAAGGCGATGAGGGTTTCCAGGGCTAGCGGGGCGCCGAACACGTTGCCGGCGAACTTGCTCAGCCCGCTCCAGCTGAGCCCGAACTGGAACTCCATGACGATGCCGGTGGCGATGCCGACGGCGTAGTTGATGAGGTAGAGCTGGCCCCAGAAGCGCGTCATGCGCTCCCATACGGCCGCTTTGGCGGGATCTCGGGTGAACGCGGCCCTGGTGTGCATGATCGCCACGATGGGGACGAGGCCCATCGTGAGGATCACGAACAGCCAGTGGATGCCGGTGGTGGCCGCGAACTGGAGTCGGGCCAGATCCGCAGCGCTCATGGTGCGACCTGCCTGGTGCAGTGGTGTGGTGTAGGGACCTTTGCGACCGTAGAGGACAGGCGCTTATGCCTTCCAAGACCGGTTTTGCCATGAACAGATAACCCGCAAGGCATAGTCCCTCACTGAGGGCGCCATCATGTCGCCCAGAGCATAACGCCATAGCAATATTAATCTTAGACAAGATAACTGCAGAGCCATAGCTTCGGAGGTGTGAAAAGCCAAGATTCCACCGCATGGGGAAGGGTTGGGATAGCGATGCCCACGCAACGCGAGGCAGATGAAGCCAAGATCCGCCAGCTGGTCGACAAGATCGTCGAAGGGCTCCAAGACAAGGATCTCGAGGGTCTGAAGCGGCTTTACGCAACGGACATTGTGTCCTTCGACGTCGAGCCGCCGCTCCAGCATGTGGGGATCGAGGCGAAGCTCAAGAACTGGGCGCCCGTGTTCACGTTCTTCGAGCGTGTGACTTATGAGGTTCGCGACCTGACGCTCACCGTGGGCGATGACGTGGCGTTCGGGCACGCCTTCGCTCGTCTCAGCGGCACGCTGAAGAACGGGACGGCGACGAGCGGTATGTGGGTCAGGGTCACGTACTGCCTCCAGAAGATCGACGGCACATGGTTGATCGTGCACGACCAGGTCTCGGTGCCGCTCGACATCTCCAGCGGCAAAGGCGTTGTCGACCTCGAGCCCTGATCCCGCCACCCCACTCCCGCCTGCGCCGCCGCACTACATCCATGGAGGAAGCCATGACCCCCGTCCCCGCGACCGTCGAGATCCCGGGCTATCTGGCCGGCACCTGGAAAGCCGACCCGGTGCACTCCGAGATCGCCTTCACTGTCCGTCATCTCATGATCAGCAAGACGCGTGGCCGGTTCACCGGCTACGACGTCACGATCGTCACGAGGGAGGACCTGCTGGGCTCGTCGGTGGCCGCGACGATCGACCTCGCGTCCATCAACACCGGCAGCGAAATACGTGACAACCACCTTCGCACCGCCGACTACCTCGAGGCCGACAAGTACCCGACGATGAGCTACCGCTCGACCGGCATCCGCCAGACCGGCGACGGTTGGGTCATCGACGGTGAGCTGACGTTGCACGGCGTCACGCGGCAGGTTCCGCTGGCCGTCGAGGTGAACGGGTTCGGCTCGGACCAGTGGGGTGCACAGCGGGCCGGCTTTTCCGCGACCGCGGAGATCAACCGGCGCGACTTCGGCATTGACATCAGTACCCCGATGGAGGCCGGTGGCGTCGTGGTCGGTGACAAGGTGTCGATCAGCCTCGAGATCCAGGCCGTTCTCCAGAAGTGACCCGACCCGGCAGGGCGGCCCGCAAGGCCCCCATCCACCGATCGCGTGGTGTCCCCATTCCGTGATTTGACCGAGCGGGATCGGGACACCGCCACTCTGGTCCAGCGCCTCGTCGAGCTTGGGAGGAGCGAGCCCGTGAGCGGCTACCGATGGCGCATGAAGCGCGTCCTCAGCGCTTCTCCTGTGGTTCGCCGGTGATCCAGTTCCAGTTGGCGATCGTGGTGCGCATCAGGCGGGCGGCAGTGGATAGGTGGCTGCCGGCGCCCCAGTACAGGGTGACCGCGCGTCGGCAGTCAGAGCTGTCGACGGGGACCCAGGCGCCGGGGACCCGCGTGGAGCTGCTCCGGGCGAAGGCGGGGACGAGACCGATGCCGAGCCCCGCGCTGATCAGGGCCGCGATGGCGCTGGGCTCGTCGACCTCGCAGACGATCTTCGGGGTATGGTCGCGTGCGGCGAAGAGCCGATCCAGGAGGCGGCGTTGCCAGTGCCCTTTGCGGGCGCTGACGAAGGGCTGGCCGGTGAGCTCGTCGATGCTCACCGACGTACGGCTCGCCAGCGGATGGTCGAGCGGCGTGGCTACACCGACCGCCTCATCGAGCAGTTGGACCGCCTCCAGGCCCTCAGCGGGGATCGGCTGGGAGGCGACGCACAGGTCGACGTCCTGCGCCCGCAGGTGACGGCTCATGTCCTCGGCCGCCATCCAGCGGAGTTCGATCTCGATGGTCGGGTGAGCTCGTTTGAAGGCCGCCAGCGGCCCGGTGAGCGTGAGGAAGGTCTCCGACGCAAGTCGTACGGTGCCCACACCCTCGCTGACGGCCTCGGCGACGGCTCGCCGCCCCGCATCCAGCTCACCCAGGGAGCGTTCGACGTAATCGCGGAACAGCTTGCCCGCGTCATTCAGCCGCAGCCGGCCGCTCCGGTCGAACAGCGGTGTGCGCAGCTCGCTCTCCAGCCGGGCGATGGTACGGCTCAGCGACGGCTGGGCGACGCGAAGCTCCTCGGCCGCGCCGCTGAGGTGTTCCAGCCGCGCCACCACCAGGAACTGCCTGAGCGAATTCAACTCCATCACGCCTCCAGATATATAGCACTACAGCGATATTAATCTTAGTCAAGATAACCTGTGAGCCATAGTTTCTGGATCTGTTCGCACATCGAGCGAGGAGATCAGGACGGAGAGCTGGAGCGCGCCGTAGGCGTGCCGCCATGGTCTCGGCGCTGAACACGACGGTGCGCCCCCTGGTGTTCCAGGACTGCGGCGCGAGATGATCGCGACTTGCCTATTATGTAAACGCATCCGTATGCGTTTACGAAATGAGGTGGCCGGATGCTGAAGATCCTGGGCAAACTCGGGTTACTCGTCACCGCCCTCGCGATCGGCGCCGTCTGGCTGGTCGTCCTGCGGTTGAAGGACGTGTCGACGCCGCTGCTGGCGGCCTACGGGCTGCTGCTGGCCGCACTGGTGGCCGGGCTGCTGTGGCCGGACGTGCTCGGCCGGCTGTCCACGCGGCGCCGGGTGCTGGTGGTCCTCGGGATTTCGGCCGGCCTGGCCACGCTGGGGCTCTACCTGGCGGTGGTCTACTACGTCACGGACCTGCCGGTGCTGCTCGCCCTGGCCGCTACCGCATGCCTGGCATGGGCGGCGGCCGCCCTCCTGCGCGGACGCCGGGCAGCGGGCGGCCGGGGAGCCCGGCAGACCAGGCGCGCCCTCCTGGCGAGCGGCGCCGGGCTACTGCTGGGAGTGCTGAGCGGGCTGTCGGTCGGCTGGGCGGAACGGCGGCGCCGCGAGGTGCTGGTGCGGGGCGAGCAGGAGCGGCAGGCGGCCCTGCGCGCCCCGGGCGCGCGGCGGCGGATCGCCGACGGCGCCGTTCGGGTGTTCCCGATCCACACCGGCGACACTATCGTCACCTACGGCCAGTTCTACGGCGGTCTGGACGGCTGGGAGGGGCCGAACGGCTACCTGCGCACCCTGCTGGACAAGGCGCAGATCGCGGTGCCCGTCTACGCCTACCTCATCGACCACCCCCGGCACGGCCTCATGCTGGTCGACACCGGCGTCAACTGGGAACAAGCCCACGATCACGACGGCTACTACGATCACAATTACATGGTCTCGCGCCTGCTGACCCAGCGCGACGAATACCGGATGAACCCCGAGCAGGACCTGCGGGTCCGCCTGGCCCGGCTCGGCTACGACGCCAAGGAGATCACCACCGTGGTCCTCACCCACGTCCACGACGACCACGCGGGAGGGCTGCGCCACCTGGCCCAGGCGACGGTGGTGATGGACCGCCGCGACTGGGAGCACGGCACGCTCTACCCGTACTCCTTCGACCTGGTCAAGGACCACCTCTCCTTTCCCGCCTTCGACTCCGGCGCCTTCGGCGCCTTCCCCGGCAGCCAGGACTACTTCGGCGACGGCAGCCTGATCCTCCTGCCCACGCCCGGCCACTCGCCCGGACACATGTGCGTGCTGCTGCGCCTGGGCACGGGCAGCGTGCTGTTCATGGGCGACACCCTCTACACGCTGCCCCACCTGGCCACAGGCCAGGTCCGCCAGATGACCATCGGCGGCGCCGACACGATCCACCAAATCGAGGCTGCCCGGCGTATCCAGCACCTGCTGGCCTCCGACCCCCGGACGGTGCCGCTGTTCGCCCACGACAACACCCGCTACCAGTCCGGCTCGGTCTCCTCCGCGTTCGCTACCGGGAGACCCGGCAAGGAGGGACTGCGGGAGCTCCGCGCGCATATGGAGGCCGTCCTCACCCCCGACTGGCGGCTGCGGCCCGGGCACACGCCCCGCTTCGTTCCGCCGTCGTCCGGCACGAGACTGGGGCGGGTGGAGTTCCGATGACCAACGGCCGGCGTACCCGGGGCAGGCCGCGCGACCCCGAGGCCGACGACGCGATCATGAGGGCGGCGCTGGAGCTGTTCGTGGAGCGCGGTCTGGAGGGCGCCAACATCGAGCAGATCGCCAAGCGCGCCGGTGTGGCCAAGGTGACCGTCTACCGGCGCTGGTCGTCGAAGGAGGAACTGCTCATCCAGGCGATCGAGCGGGCCCGCACCCTCGTCCCCGAGAACGACATCTGGGCCACCACCGACACCGTGGCACCGCCGGTCGACGAACGACTCGTGGACTCCTGGGCGCACACCCTCGGCGACGGCCGCTTCCGGGCGATCCTCGCCCAGCTCATCGGCTCCAGCGTCACCCAGCCGTCGCTGCTGGCCGCCTACCGCGAACAGTACATCCAGCCCCGCCGCCGGCTGATCCACGCCGCGCTGGAGCGCACCCGCGTCGGTGACCGGCCGGCCACCGACGCCGACCTCGACACCGTGATCGACATGGTCGTGGGCGCGGCGATGTACCGCATGCTCATCGACCCGGACGCATCGGCCGACCCCGCCGCCACACGCCAGTACCTGGAGGCCGTGCTCCAGCAGGCTGACCGGCTGTTGCGGCTCCCCGACGTGCCCCATCAACAGGAAGAAGGGCCGGCACCCGCATGACCGGATACATCGACTTCCAGCAGCACATGATCCCCGCCGGCTACGCGCGCCAGGTCCTGGACCGCGAAGCGATCGTTGGGGCTGTCAGATGACCAGCGATAGGTCGACGCGTGGTGTCATCAGGACTCCCTGTGGGACTCGAACCACTGCAGCATCGGCTGGGGCGCCGCTGGAACTCCAGGTAGCCGTCAAAGCGGCGGGAACCGGACGCCCTTCGCCCACTGCTGTGGCTGCCGCACCGCGAACGGGATGCCGGTACGCAACACCACACGCCTTTCCAGCTCGCCGATGCGGTCGGCAGCCACGCCCGGCCCGTCAGCGACGGGGCCGCAGATTGTCTGGTCACGAGAGTGCTCCGATGATCTTGTCCAGAGTGATGGGCAGGTCGCGGATCCGTTCCCCTAGGGCGTGGTAGACGGCGTTGCCGATCGCAGTGGTAAGCCCTGTCGAGGGAACCTCGCCCGCGATCATCGCTTGGCCGGCAAGGAGCACGTCACTCTCGACGACATCGGCGACGAAGCCCTCCCCCGTCTGCCCGACGCGACCTGGAACGCCTACTGGCGGATCGACCCGCGGCCAGGCGGCAGTCCCGCGCCGGACGGCCCGTTCATCGAGGCTCCTGAGGAGAAGTTCGAACTGATCGCGGCCGGACAGGCCGTGGCCATCGTCTCGGCCGGCCTGCGCGCCGAGACCCTCCACCCCGACATCATCGGCATCCCCTTGGAGGGAGTGGAGCCGAGCCAGGTCGCCCTCGCCACTCGCGCAGGCGATGACAACCGCCTGCTCACACCCTTCCTCAAGGCCGCCCAAACCCACCTCACGGGCGGTTAGCCGCCATCAGGGCATCAGACCCAACGGCGACTCCAGCCCGATCACCAGCCCAGTGCGGCGACCCGGCGCCGACGAGACGGCCCTGGATGCACGGAGCCCTCCCGTGGCCACGGCAGCTCCCAACCGTGCGGAAGGACTTCCGGCCGCGCGAGGGCGGGCTTCAAGGAATGACCGGACACTTGGCTCAGATGATGACAAAGGTTCGCTAGCTTATGCGGGTGATCTCCTGTCGCCCTACCGTCCCCGCCGACCTCGACCGCGTGACCGCGTGGATCGTGACCGAGCCCGTCGGCTGGATCCCCGCCGACCGTTACCTCGCAGATCTGGCCGAGGACATGTACCGGCCGGAATGGACCTGGATCGCCGAGGTTGACGACCGCGTCGTGGGACGGGCGCTGTGGTGGGGGCCGAGGGACAGCATGCACCCGGTCGCGCTCGACTGCCTCGACGTGGATCCCGCAGTGGGTGACCGTGCCGCCGTCGCCGCCGAGCTGATCAGGGCCGCGCTGGCCGGATTCCCGCAGCCGGTGCAGTACGCGATCAAGGCGGCCGGCGGCTGGCGCGACGATCCGGCCATCTCGGTGGCCGTGGAATGGCGGCGGGCGGCAGCACACGCGGCGGGCCTCACCCGGGAAGTGGAGCGGCTGCAGTACGAGTGGGCACCCGCCGACGGGGTTCCCCCGGCGACTGGTGTGCTGCGGTTCGCCGAGGCCTCCGACGAGGAGTTCCTGACGGTGTTCACGAGAATCGCCGAGGGCAGCCTGGACGCCCAGACCCGGGCGAACCTGGCGGCCAAGGGCGTGGACGCGACCGCGCGCGACGAGATGGACTTCTATCTCAGGGCGCCGGGCAAGCGGGAGTGGTGGCGGATCGCCTATACGCACGAGGGTGAGGTGGCGGGTATGGCGATCCCCTCGGCGACGCCGTACAACGTGAACGTCGGGTATCTCGGGGTGGTCCCGGAGTTCCGGGGGCGCGGCTACGTGGACGAGGTGCTCGCCGAGATCACCCGCATCCACGCGGCCAACGGAGAGTCGCGCGTCACCGCCACCACCGACGTGGGCAACGCGCCGATGGCGGCCGCGTTCGGGCGCGCCGGATACCGCAACACGGAGATCCGGATCAACCTCTCCAACGACCTCCGGCCCTAAGGCCGCACGTGCAGCCCGAATCCCGAGCGGCCCGCGGGCTCCAGCCCCTCCTTCAGGTGCAGCGACGGGATCTCGTAGTCGCCGAAGTTCTGCCGCCGGAACGCGATCGGCTCGGTCGACTCCAAGGTCAGCAGCCGCTGCTCCCAGGCCTTGGCGATGTCCGGGAAGTCCTCGTCGGTGGTCCGGTCCGTGCCGTACAGCACGAACGGCGGCAGCACCTCGATCCCCGGGTAGTAAAGGATCCCGTGGTGGATCGGGAACAGCAGGTCGTCGATCGGGCCGTTGATCCCGCGCTCGGCGTAGTGCGACTCCGGACCGCCCGCGGTCACCGACAGCAGCGCCCGCCTGCCCACGAGGGTCCCCTCACCGAAACGCTCCCCGTACTTGACGTCGCTGTGCTCGCCGACACCGTACGCGAAGTTGTACGTGAAGACCCGGTCAACCCAGCCTTTGAGGATCGCCGGCATCGTGTACCACCACAACGGGAACTGAAAGATGATCACGTCCGCCCACAGCAGCTTCTCCTGCTCGGCGCGGACGTCCGAGATGAGGGTCCCGGTGTCGAAGGCCCGCCCCGAGTCCGCGGCGACCTTCAGCGGGCTCGAAGCGGACGGGCCGAAGTCCCCGGCGTCCACGACCGCCTTCCAGCGCATCGCGTACAGGTCACTGACCCGCACCTCGTGCCCCGCCTTCTCCAGCGTGGCCACCGCCAGGTCCTTCAGCGAGCCGTTGAGCGACCTCGGCTCCGGGTGGGCATAGACGATCAGCGTCTTCATGCGAACTCCTTTGGATCAGGTGCCTTCGATCCTTCACACCCGGGCGGCCGCCGTTCAGGGGCGCCACTTCCGTCGGACCCGGCTTCCTGGTAACGGCAGGGCCACCTTCACCACCGGCGCCCGCGAGATACTTGGCCGATGGACGATCTCGCGGGCTTCCTGCGCACTCGCCGCTCCCGGGTCGACCCGGCCGGGGCGGGCATCCCGGTCGACAGCCGCCGCCGGGTCCAAGGGCTGCGCCGCGAAGAGGTCGCGCACCTGTCCGGGGTCAGCGTCGACTACTACGTGCGCCTCGAGCAGGGCCGCGCCACACAGCCCTCGGAGCAGGTGCTCGACGCACTCGCGCGGGTCCTCGGGCTCGACGACACCGAACGCGGGCACCTCTACCGGCTGGCCCGGCAGCGGCGCCGGAAGGCGAAGTCGCCCACCGGGCGGCTGCGCCCGGAACTGCCGCGGGTCCTGGACCTGATCACCGACGCGCCCGCGCTCATCGTCGACCACCGCCTCGACGCCGCCGCCGGTAACCGCCTCGCCGAGCTGCTGTACGGCCGCCCCGTGAAAGGCCTGAACACGGCCCGGCACATCTTCCTGGAGGAGACCGAGCGCGGCCTGTACGCCGACTGGGATCAGTGCACCCGCGACGTGGTCGGGCACCTGCGCCTGGCGGCCGGCAAATATCCCGAGGATCCGCGCCTGGCCTCGTTGATAGGGGAGCTGGCGATGGGCAGCGAGCGCTTCCGGCGCCTGTGGGCCCGCGCGGACGTGCGGGCGCGGACCTACGGGCGCAAGGCTTACCGGCACCCCCTGGTCGGGGAACTGGACCTGCATCAGGAGAACTTCGCGCTGCCGGATGAATCGGGCATGGAGCTGCTGGTGCTCTCGGCGGCCCCCGGCAGCCCCTCCGCGGATGCCCTGCGCCTCCTGTCCGGCCTGGACGCCGATGGTGACGTGCGTCCCACAGCCCAACCACAGCTGGGTCGGTAACAGCCCCGAAACCGGCACATGCGGTCATACGTCAGCGTCGCTTCAGCACGCCGACCAAGCTCGTGAGACTGTTCTGGCCTTGGCCGGCGGTGACGCCCTGGCGAAAGATCTTCAGGACAGCGGCCGGAAGTGAGCCATCCACGCCGGACGCTTGTGTGGTGCGCAGCACGTGTTCCAGGCTCGCCACGCCCATGGAGATTCGGTCGACGTTCCCCTCGTGGTTGCCCGCGGTGATGCGTGGCGCGTAGAACTCCAGGAAATAGCGAAGGTCCATGGTCTTGACCGCGTGCGGCAGGAAATCCTCCGCGGAGATGCCATTGGCCTCCGCCACCGCCTGGCCGTGCAGGTAGCCTGCCAGCGCTGTCCAGAACATGTCGATCCCGATCTGGTAGTACAGCGCCGCCAGCCCCTGGTCCTCGCCGAGATATTCGATCCCGGTCAGCACCTCGAGGGCAGGTCTGTGCGCCTCGACGGCGTCCTTGGGGCCGCTGTAGTAGGTCATGGCGTCCGGCGTGCCGATGCCTGGAGGCGGCACCTGCACGCCACCGGTGATCTGCACGGCCTCGCGCTCGGCTAGCCACGCGGCCGCCTGACGTGCCCTGTCCGGGGTGTCGGAGGTGAGGTTGACCAGGGTACGTCCGCCCAGGGCGGTACGCGGGGCCTGCGCCAGGATGGCATCCATCGCGTCATAGTCGGTCAGGCTCAACACCACCAGTTCGTTGGCGGTGAGCGCCGCCTCGACGGATTCCGCCCTCCTCGCGCCCCGCGCCACCAGTACGTCTGCCCTGGCAGAAGTACGGTTCCACACGGTCACTTCGTAGCCGCTGTCGAGGTAAGCGCCGGCCATGGCCTGCCCCATGGGGCCCAACCCGATCACCGTCACAGCCTTCATCCACGATCTCCTCACGAGTAGAACGAACGCTCTATTTAGACGGCACCGTAGCACACAACTAGAACGAACGCTCTACCTAGTACGATGGAGCCATGCGAACCCAGCACGAGATCGGCACCAGAGAGCGGATCGTCCGGACGACCTCTCGTCTGATGCAGCGGCAGGGGTACGAGGCGACGGGCCTCAAGCAGATCTCCCAGGAGGCCCAGGCCACGCTGGGCTCGGTCTACCACTTCTTCCCGGGCGGGAAGCGGGAGCTGGCGGTCGAGGCGGTCCGCCATGGGGACCGAGAGTTCGCGGAATTCCTGCGCGCGGCGTTCGACCGGGAGGACGATCCGGCCGCGGCGATCGTCACCTGCACTCGAGACCTGGCGAAGGGGCTGCGCGAGTCCAGCTGGCTGGACGGCTGTCCCGTCACCACCACGGCGTTGGAGAGCGCGGGCCGGGTGCCCGAGATCCAGCAGGCCGCAGAGGACGCCTACGAAAACTGGCGCGCGCTGGTCCGCGACAAGCTCAGCCGTGCCGGATTCGCCGACGACCTGGCACACGACCTCGCCCACAGCGTGATCAACCTGTTGGAGGGCGCGGAGTTGTCGGCGCAGGTGTCCCAGAGCGAGGCGCCCCTGGAGATCGCCGGCAGGCACCTCGCACGGCTTATCGACTCCTACCGATGAGTTGAGCCGGTCCACGGCCGGATCCAGGCCAGCCTGTCAGGTGTGGCCGACGCTTCGTTCGGGCTCGGACCCGTCCGAATATGGCTGTCACGCCGGTTTTCTGAGCACCTCGGTGAGGGCCGAGATGTTGTGCTCGCCGTGGCCTGCCTCGGCCGCCCGCCTCACCAGGTCGTGCAGGGGCGCGAGCCAGGTCGTGTCGACGTTCGTCTCCTTGGCCAGGTCCGCGTCGTGGGCTGTCCCGGCCAGGAAGAGGTTCACGGAGGAGGCGGCGTTGGTGTAGTCACCGCTGTCGATCTCCTTGGCATAGATCGGCAGCAGGGACTTGATCATGTCCAGCCACTTGCCGGCGAACCGCACCATGGAGGCTGCCTCGAGCCCGCGCGCCTGGAGGGCGGCGGCGCCCTGGAAGAATCCGACGAGCGCGGGCAGCAGCATGGCGCCCACCGCCATCTCGTACAGGGCGGCGAGGTCGCTCTCGTCGCCGAGATGGACGGTGTCGCCGCCCAGCACCTTCAGGGTCGTCTCGAACTCCTCGAAGACCGTCTTGTCGCCGCTGTAGTACAGAAGGGTGTCCGGCGCCCCGACGGCCGAAGGCACGTTCTTGACCGCCCCGGCCAGGAATCGAGCGCCATGGCCGATGGCCCAGGCGGCCGTCTCACGTGCGTCGGCGGGGGAACCGCTGTTGAGGGTGACGAGGGCCTGTCCACGCAGCGACGCGACGGCCGGCCGCAGCGCCAGCCGGGTGTCATCGAAGGTGGTCAGGCAGGTGATGACCAGCGGACTTGCCGCCACCGCGTCCTCGATGGCCTCCGCATGCTCGGCTCCCATGGCGATGAGGGGCGCGGCTTTGGCGGCGGTCCTGTTCCAGACAGTGGTCGGGTGTCCGGCCTTGGTGAAGGCCTCGGCCAGTGCCCTCCCCATCGAACCCAGCCCGATGACGGTCACCGGTGTCGCGTTCTTCCCAGTCATATGCATACTCCAGCCACAGAGATAAGGAGGTGAGCGTGCTGCCTCGCAGAACCGTCCTGGTCTTGGCGCGGCGCCTGATCCATGCTGGCTGGAACACCGACATTCTCTCAAGTACCGACATTTTCGCCATGTACTGACAAAAATGTGAGTATGTACCGATGACGAAGGCAAGGAAACGGACATTCACCTGCGGTCTCGACGCTGCCATCGCCGTCATGGGAGGCAAGTGGAAGGGACTGATCCTATTCGCGCTCGAGGATGGCCCCTTGCGCTTCGGGGAGTTGCGGCGCGCGGTCCCCGGCGTCAGCGAGCGGGTGCTGATTCTGCAGCTGCGGGAGATGGAGGCCACCGGGCTGCTGCATCGCGAGGTGTATCACCAGGTTCCGCCGAAGGTGGAGTACTCGCTCACCGAGTTCGGTCATTCGCTCAACACCGCGATGGCGCCGCTCGGGGAGTGGGGTGAGGAGCACATCGAGCGCATCGAGGCCATCCCGTGGGACCTATGACCACACCACGATCTGCGGGCCGCTGGATCGTCCAAGTGTCCTTCCCGGCCTGGCTGTCCGGGGCGCCGGCCCCGGGCAGCGCCTGGCGTGGGCTGATCTAGCCGTTCTGTCCCGTGAGGATTCTGTCCCAGTCCACCGTCTTGGCCCATTCGGCGTAGCTGTGCCAGCGCACGGCGGGGTATCTGGCGTGCAGAGTCTCGATGTCAAGGAAGTCGGTGTTGTTCTCAAAGCTCTCGAACATCGTGGCCACCTCCTCGCCGGCCCACTGTCGCACCATGTCCAGCGGCAACTGCTGGTAGGGGATCTCCCTGCCGAGCACCTCGCTCAGAATCCGGGCCGCCTCCTGCCCGGTGACACGATCGGACGCGATATCGATCCGCTCGCCGATGAGCTCGCCGGGGTTCTCCATGGCATGTACGGCCATGCCTGCAATGTCCAGGACGCTCACCTGGTCGAGCGGCTTGCCGGGAGTCAGCGGATTGGCGAGCAGGCCGTCACCGAGCCGGCTGAAGCCGAGGTTGAGCACATTCTCCATGAAGTACACCGGGCCGAGCACGGTCGCGCGCACCGGCCGCTCACGCACATACGCCTCGACGAGCTGTTTGCTGTCGGCGTGACCGACGCTGGTGGCCACCAGCCGGTCGCCGCCCCGCACAGAGGAGTACACCAGGTGGACGTCGAAGCGAGTGGCGGTGTCGACGAGCAGGCGTCCCTGCGCGACCTCTTCGTTCTTACCGCCTTCGCCGAACGGCACCGACAGGCCGAAAATCGCATCGGCGCCCGCGCAGGCCTGCTGGAGCGCGCCGGGATCGGCGAGGTCGCCGGTGGCAAGCCGCGCCCCCTGAGCCGACAGCGCCTTCGCGGCCGGCGACTCCCCCGAGCGCACGTACGCCACCACCTCGTGACCGCGCTCCAGAAGCAGGTCGGCAACCGCGCCGCCCTGCTTGCCGGTGGCGCCAATGACGACGACTTTGGTCATGACAAACATCTCCATGGTTGGGATGGGAAATAGCCAGGACATGCGGGCGCGTTCCGACCAGCCCCATCCGGCCGAGCCGCCCGCCGTCAGCGATTCTGTGACCTCAACCACAGTTGAGGTCAAGCGCCGGACAGCCTGTCCACCGCCCTGAACACCACCCGTCAGGCCAGCCGCCCCGTCCACCTCGCACGATCACGAACTTGGCGGCACATCAAGCAAGCATCCGGCTGAGGAGTGAAATGTCGGCGGCTGCTCTCCGGGTCCCCCGTCCTGAGCACGCCCAGGCGCTCGGCTGGCGCGCCTCATTGGTGCTCATCAACTCCCGTTCCTCCAAAAGTTGTGGCTCTCAACGGCAGAGAAACCTCGGCATGGCCGTCATCCACCACACCACTCTCAAGCCGGCCAAGCTGGAGGGGCCTGTCCAGAAACGGCTCTGGCCCGTAATCGGTGGTGGCACTGAGTGATCCCTGCCAGGCTGGGCCGTGCTGGAAGATCGGCGATCTTGTGGGTGTGGTGTCTGCGGGGCTGTCTGCCCTGGTCATAGAGGGACCGGACGGTCACGGATGTTCCGGTCGATGGGCGGCGGGTGGTGGTGTCGGTCCAGGTACGGCGTCTGGTTTCACCTCTGTGGACGTCCCGATGATGTTCCGCGAGGTGCGGGCGATCGATACGGCTGCCCGCCTACGAGGCCATGTGGCGCTCGCTGCAGCCCCACACCAGCGGCGCCTACGTGAACTTCCTCAGCGCCCCCTCAGCCGAGGACATCGCGGCCGTCTACCCGGCCGACGTACGCGAGCGACTGACGGCGGTCAAGCAGGCCTACGACCCGGACCGCCGCTTCAGCCGCAACCTGGGCGACTTCTAGATGTCTTCTCGACCCCCTGGGTTTCACAAGCGCGGCCCCGCGTCCCACGCACCTGGCCCGCCAGCGGCCTTGGTTCCCGCGCTTTTGGCCTTGACCGGACATCTGCGCCCCGCGAAGTCCAGATCCTCGATATTCACGCCCAAAATCTCTTCCGACCGCCCGGCGTTCTCGTACCTCTCGAGCATGCGCCGCAGGGTCTTCTCCCGAAGATGCACCTCCCCGCGGGCAATCAACCGGTCGATGGCCACGCGCGAGCCGACCGGTCGACGGGTGTTACTTATCGGCCGTGCCGGGTTTCCCGCTGATGGACTCCTGATAAATGTCCGCGTAGGTGCGCGAGTCCTTGATCAGGTCGTCGCAGAAGGCAGCCACATCGTTGCCGATCAGCTCCAGGACCCCCTTGCCGGCCGCCACGCCCTCCTCGAAGAACTCGAGGATCCCCGTGAGCAGGGAGCCGTCAGCCAGTCCGACCGGCCCGACCTTGAAGTAGTACCTCTGAATCTCCTTGTAGACGATCCGATAGTCCGGCGGGAGCGCCTTGACCCGCGCCATGTGCGCCCGCCACTGCTTCTTGCCCTCGATGATGTCTTGGATGCCCACGTCAGCCTCCTAGCCGGCCCAATTTCCTTGCGACGTTCCTGTTCAACTGCTCGCGCCACCGGTCGCGATAGCTCCGAGCCCCTTCTCCGCCGGCCAGCGCCGCGCAGAAGCCCTTGATGTCGTCACCCAGCACCTCGTGAATGCTCTGCCCATCGGACGCTGTCTCTTCGAGCAGCCCCAGAGCACCGTCGAGAATCGGCATCAGGTTTCGACCGGTGAAGTCCCCATAGGGAAAAAGATGACCCTTGATCTCTCCCCACGCCGCCCGGTAGTCGGCCGGCAATGCCTCGGCCCGAGCTTCGAACGCCTTCCATTCCCTGGTGAGATCGCTGCCTGTCATGCTCTCCCAGAAGTTCATCTCCCGCCCTCCTTCAGCTTGTCGATCCGAGACGTGATGTACGCCCATTTAGCCCAGAACGTCGCGAGTTCTTCGCGCCCCGCGTCGTTTAGCGCGTAGAACTTGCGCGGCGGGCCCAGCCCGGACGGTCGTTTCGTCACCTGGACGAGCCCGTTCTTCTCCAGCCGCAGCAGGATGGTGTAAACCGTCCCCTCGACGACGTCGGCGAAGCCGAGTTCGTTCAGCCGACGCGTGATGGCGTACCCGTAGGTCTCCTCGCTGCCGATGATTTCCAGCACGCAGCCCTCAAGCGTGCCCTTCAGCATCTCCGTCAGGTCGTCCATCGTGGTCCTCTTCGGTTCTCCTGGTACTTTGTAGTACCGAGTACCACTACACAGTATCACAGAGTAGCGCAACAATGCCCAGCGAGCGGTGAGCGCAGACCATGGAAGCGATTCGATCATCGGCCCGCGACTGGATGCTCGACATCACCACCTGGCCCGGCGACGTCGACTCCTTCCTTGACGCCATGGTCTAGCTGGCCGGCTGCTCGCCGCCATGGCCGAGGAGATGGTCGCCGGCTGCGCCGACCCGCTGCCGGAGGACGCCACGTGGCAGGAGCAGGTCGCCGCGCGGGGAGCCCGCGGATTCGGGCTTCTGCCTGCTGGATGCGCTCGGCGAGAGGGCAAGCGGCTTGTGCGTGGGCCGGCTGTTCGCTGGTCCGTGGTCCTGTGTTGCCCCAGGGCCCGTCGCGCGAGCTCTGAGAAGGTCCACAACGTCAGTGAGACCGACCTCGATGCGTCCGTAGATGCGGGGATTGAGCAGTGTCGTGCCGTCGAAGTCTCCGGCGGATGCGAAGAACGCGACCGGGATCGTCATCGCCTGGAAGAAGGCGAACAGCGGCCGCATCGCGTGCTCCAGGACGAGCGCATGGTGGTCGCCTCCGCCCGTCGCGGCAAGGAGGACGGGCTTGTTCGCGAGCGCGTACTGGTCGACGAGGTCGAAGAAGTGCTTGAACATGCCGGGGTACGTACCTCGGAACACGGGTGCGGCGGCGATGAGGAGATCGGCATCCTCGGCGAGCCGGAGCGAGTCTTCGACCTCGGGGGCGACGCCGTCGCGCTCGATCGCTCCGGTGAACCCCGCGCCCAAGCGGTACACGTCGACCCGGGACACCTCGATGGGGAGCATGTCCTTCAGGGTGTCGAGGACGACATCGACGAGTCCCATCGTCTTGGACGGCTCGCTGGGGCTTCCGTTGACGACGACGACTCGCAGGGTCGGGCCCCGCATGGACGTGACCGGATCTGCGTTGCCTGCTTGCGGGACGACAGTCATGCCACGCTCTTCTCGCGCAGTGCGACCTCGCGGCGCACGACGGGTGCCACCTCTGTGCCGAGCAGTTCGATCGCCTCGAGGTGCTCCTTCTGCGGCATGCCGCCGAAGCCCATCTGCATGATGGCGCGGTTGATGCCGTACAGCTCGTGGTAGGTGAGCAGCTTGTCGATGAGCTCCTGCGGGCTGCCGACCAGCAGTCCGGCCGCGGGCGAGGCCTGCGCGTCGAATGCGGCCCGGGGAAGCCGGAGGCCGACGCCGCGCTGGTGATTGTTCTCCATCATGCCTCTGGCGAAGTAGGGATACATGGTGTCCCGCGCGCCCTGGCTGGTCCGCCCGACGAACCCGTGCGAGTTCATGCTGATCGGCAGAGCGTCCGCGTCGTGCCCGGCCTTCGCTGCGGCCGCTCGGTAGAGCTGGACGGTCTCCTCGTGGAAGGTCATCGGGCCGAGCAGCAGGGCCAGTGCCATGGGCAGGCCGAGGCGGCCGACGCTGATGGCCGAGGCGGGCGATCCGCCGACCCCTACCCAGATCGGGATGGTCTCGCCGTCGGCGCGGGGCGCGATGTCGGCGTCGACCAGGGGCGCGCGGAAGCGACCCCTCCAGGTGAGCGGGTTCTGGTCGCGGATCTTGAGCAGCAGGTCGAGCTTCTCGCGGAACAGGTCCGCATAGTCCTTCAGGTCGTATCCGAACAGCGGGAAGGACTCGGTGTAGGAGCCGCGGCCGGCGATGATCTCGGCGCGGCCTGCGGACAGCAGGTCGATCGTGGCGAACTGTTCCCAGACGCGTACGGGGTCCTCCGAGCTGAGCACGGTGACCGAGCTCGTCAGCTTGATGTTCTCGGTCTTCTCCGCGGCGGCGGCCAGCAGGATGGTCGGCGCTGATCCGACGAAGTCGGTGCGGTGGTGCTCCCCCACGCCGAAAACGTCCAGGCCCGCCTGGTCGGCGACCTGCGCCTGCTCGATCGTCTCGCGGACGCGCTGCCGCGGGGACGGCAGGCTCCCCGTGGCCGGGTCCTCCGTGAGCTCCCCGAACGTCATGATGCCGATCTCGAATGGCATGTCGTTTCCTTTCTGCGGCCGGCGGCGCCGCGCGCCTCCGACCGCTGATCCGCATCCCTCAACCTGTCTGCACAAGCAATTATTCCGGATGCGGCCCGGCTCCTGCGCGACGTGCTTCGCTCGCGGCCCGGCGGCCCTGTGAGACTTCCAGGGCGAGCCGTGCCCGCCGGAAGGAAGCCGTCTACCAGCCGAAGTGGTTCATCCCGGTTGATCCCTTGGGCATAGGGTGGGCGGCATGGCGCTGCGACTTATTCAGGCGAATTTCAAAGCTCGGGATGACTCGGCGCTCGGCCGGTTCTGGGCGGAGGTGCTCGGATGGGGTGTCTCCAGCGAGGGACCCGGCGTGACCAACCTCGAGCCCGAGGGCTTCGCCTGGCCGGACCCCGCCGCTTTCTACATCGATATCGTCACCGTCCCGGACCCCGAGACGGTGAAGTACCGCGTGCACCTCGAGCTCGCCACCACCTCTGCGGCCCATCAGGCCGAGTTGGTCGCGCGTCTGAAGGAGCTCGGTGCGACGCCCGCCGACGTGGGCCAGGGCGACGTCCCATGGACGGTTCTGGCCGATCCGGAGGGCAACGTGTTCTGCGTGCTGGAGCCCCGGGAGATCTACCGGGATGCCGGGCCGATCGCCGCGGTGGTGGTCGACTGCGCGGACCCGCAGGCCATGGCCCGGTTCTGGGGCGAGGCAGTGGACTGGACCGTGCACGAGGTGACCGACGATCACGCGCTGCTGCGCTCGGCCAAGGGTGTCGGGCCGTATCTTGAGTTCCGCCGCACAACGCCCGGCGCGAAGACCGTGTGGAACCGCGTCCATCTCGACCTGCTGCCGCACCCCATTGACGATCAAGAGGCGGAGGTGGCCCGGCTGCAGACCCTCGGCGCGACGCCCGCCGACGTCGGCCAGGGCGACGTCCCGTGGATCGTCCTCGCCGACCCGGAGGGCAACGAATTCTGCGTCCTCGGTCGGGCCTGACGCGGAGCCGTCCCGCCTGCGTGCCGGACAGCGGCAAGCCGCGCGACGTCGGGGCGAGCAGGTCACGCACCGGCTTGCCAACACGATGTCCTCGCCGCGAACAAGGTTTGCTGTGCAGGCAGACACATCGGTTGGTTCTCGAGCTGACCTGCCGATACCGTGCTGCTCATGGCGACCGACAAGCTGCGAGAGCTTGAAGACCAGGCGTGGCGGGGATTCCTGCTCACTCACGATCGGATCTGGCGTGAGATCGAGGCCGGGCTCGCTCCGCTCAACGTGAGCATGGCCGAATACAGCGTGCTGGCACTGCTGGGCGAGGCCGGTCGCAACGGCCTGCGGATGTCAGAGCTCGCCCAGCAGCGCTTGATGTCCAGCGGTGGGTTCACCCGGCTCGCCGACCGGCTCGAGCGTCGCGGCCTGATCGAGAGGCATCGGTCGGCCGACGACGGCCGTGGCTTCACGGTGGTCCTGACCAAGGACGGGAGGGCACTCATGCGCAAGGCCTGGCGCCAGCAGTACGGCGACCTGCGCAGGCTCTTCTTCGACCGGCTCGACGACGAGCACCTGCGCAGCCTCGCCGACGTCTGGGCGCGGCTCGCCCCGGACGACCGGGGCGAGCCGAATCAGCGCTCCTCGTAGCCGCCCTGGGTATGTCACACCCCGCGGGCGGGCACCTTCCTGAGCTCTGGGGCGGCGACGGCACCCGGGGCGTCAGCAGGTTGGACTGATGGCCGTCCTCTGCCGCGACGAGCGCGAAGACAACACTGTCGCCCGCGTAGTCGGCTCGAACATCTCCCACCGGTCTCGCTCAGCGGAAGGCGTGACGACCCGCACGCGGTCGCTGTCGTTGCCCGGACAGGAACGACATCAGGCGCCGCCGCAGTCAACACCGATGGGACCATGGCCCGGTCGAAGGGGCTCACCCCCTGAGCGGACGCAGGGCGGAACCCCAGGCGAGGACTTGGTCGAGGACGAGGTTCAGCCGGTCCTCGTGGGCGGCGGCGGGCCGGAAGCCGTCCGCGAAGTCGGTGTGGATCGACAGCCCGACCTGGTTAGAGACGGTGGCCACGCTGAGCAGGCCCAGGACGTGCCGCAGGTGCGAGATCGCCCGGGGCGCACCATCCACGCCGTAGCCGACGAACCCGGCCGCCTTGTTGGTCCATTCCGTGTACAGGAAGTCGAGGGCGTTCTTGAGCGCGCCGGGGTACGAGTTGTTGTATTCGGGAGTCACGATCAGGAACGCGTCCAGGGACGAGACCTTGGCCGCCCAGCGCTTGGTGTGCTCGTGCTGGTAGTTGCCCGTGGAGGGATGCTCGGGCTCGTCCAGGTTGCCCAAGTTGTAGTCCTTCAGATCGACGAGCTCGTACTCGGCGTCGCCTCGTTTGACCGCCAGATCGCGGACCCAGTGCGCCACCGCCTCGCCGTTGCGGCCGGGACGGGTGCTGCCCAGGATGATGCCTACCTTCAGCATGTCAATGCTCCCTCAATCGGTTACTCGAACCACCGTAGAGAGACTTGCTGAGATACTGAATGCGCTACTGTCCAACATTTATACGCCAGCGTCTCAGGCGCTAGACTCCACCCATGGACATGCTGAGCGACGTGGTGGCCTTCATGCGGTGCGGGCGCCCTACCTCCGCCCGCATCTCCCGGCGGGCGCCGTGGGGCGTGTCGTTCCGCGCGGCGCCCGGGTCCGCCGGTTTCCAGGTGGTGCTGCGCGGGTCCTGCTGGCTCCTTCGCCCGGATGGCGAGCCCGTTCCGCTGAGCGTGGGCGATGTGGTGTTCCTGCCGCACGGCGAGCCGTTCGGGCTGGCCGACGATCCCGCGCGGCCGCTGGCCGAGTCGGACTGCGATCCGCATTCCGAGCTGTTCGCCTCGGCAGCTTTCGGCGGCGCCGGGGCCGAGACGGTGATCCTTTCCTGCGGCTACCGGCTCGACCTCGACAGGACGCACCCGATCCTGGGCTCGCTGCCCGGCGTGATCCACCTTCCCTCGACGCTCGGCAGCCATCCGGAGCTGCGGGCCGCGGTCGAGCTGCTGGCCGCCGAGATCGACAACCCACGCCCCGGCACGGACACCGTCGTGTCGTCCCTCCTGGAGATGTTGCAGCTGTACGTCCTGCGGGCCTACATCGAGACCCAGGACGAGCCCTGCACCCTGTCCGGCTGGGCCGCCGCGCTGGCCGACCCCGGTGTCGGCCGCGCGCTCGACGCCATCCACCGCGACCCGACCCGCCGCTGGACGGTCGAGTCGCTCGGCGCCCACGCGGGCATGTCACGCGCCGGCTTCGCCCGCCGCTTCACGGGGCTGGTCGGGCAACCGCCGCTGGCCTACCTGACCTGGTGGCGGCTGATGAGCGGGGCCCGCATGCTGCGCGAGTCCGACGCGTCGGTGGCGGAGGTGGCCGAGCGGGTGGGATACGGGTCGGAGTTCGCCTTCGGCAACGCCTTCAAGCGGGAGTTCGGCGTGGCGCCCGGCCGGTACCGCCGCCAAGTCGCGGCGGTCTAGGCCTGGTTGGTGGCGACCTGCTGACGGTCCTGGTCGTCGCCGCCCGCGCAGCCGTGCACGCCACCACGGTCTACCGCCGTTGGGGTTCCCCCCTTGAGTTGCTCGCCGACGTCGCGACCAGCCGCTTCTCCGGCGACATCGTGGTGCCGGACACCGGAAGTCTCCGCGAGGACCTGGAACGCTACGCATCCGACCTCGCCAGGGAACCTCTGCGACCCGGACACCCTCGCCCTGGTACGCGCCATTGTCGGGACAGGCGGAGAAGGCGCCGGCGTATGCCGCGGGGAACGCCAACAAGAGCGTGAAGCCATACTCGAACGGGAACAGGCCCGGGGCAACCAGACCCCCGACATCGACCGCGCCACAGACGCCGTGCTCGCCCCCTCTACTCCCGAATGGGCGCGCACCCGCGCCCTCGGAGTGGTGGGCGACTCAGGTGTTCAGTGACGCGACGATCGCCATCGTGGTGTAGGCCATGGTGAAGCCGCCTCCGATCGCATCGATGGCGGCCCCGACGCTCTCCAGCACCTCGGCCAGTTTGTCTGGTGGGAGTTGGGTGAGCGCGCCGGTGGTGGGCAGCAGGTCGAGCCAATCGTCGCGGCTGTAGTACTGCTCCCAGTCGAATCGCCACTGCTCCGGCTCGCCGAACCCGGCCGTCTTCCGGATGCCGTCGGCGAACGTGGCGAACATCGCCTGGTAGATGTCCTGGGCCGGCTTCGGCGGTCCGGCGCTGAGCGGCGAGTTGGGAGCCACCTTCCGGAAGACGGTGGCGAAAGCCTCCGCGACGAAGGGCGGCGGGTCGTAGGCGTGCGCGAACACCGCCAGCAGGCCGCCGGGACGCAGCACCTGCGCCGCCTTGGCCGGGCCCGCGACGGGGTCCACCCAGTGCCAGGACTGCCCGGCGACGACCGCGTCGAAGGTACGACCGGCGGCGTCCCAGTCCTCGAACGTCGCCACCTCGACCTCGACCCCGGTGCGGCGGGCGAACTCGGCCATCCGGACGTCCGGCTCGACACCCAGAACCTTGCACCCGGCCGCCAGGAACTGACGGGCTTCTATGCCGGTGCCGCAGCCGACGTCGACGATGTCGGGGCCGGGGCTGGCGGTGATGATCTGCTGTACCAGGGCGTCGGGATAGTCGGGCCGGGCCCGGTCGTAGCGTTCGGCGTGGACCCCGAACGACTCCGCCATCTGCCTGGCTTTGTGGGGCTCGTTCCGCGGAGGCTCTGGTTGCTCCTGCACTATAGTGGGCATGCGCCCACCATAGTGGGCAGATGCCCACTCTGCCACCCGGGCAGCGGTTCGCGGTGGGCGAAGAAGGAGGAACGGGGATGCCGACTGGAGTGGCCCTCCGGGATGTGCGGCAGCAGTTGTTCGACGCCGCCGAGCGCGTCCTGCTCCGGGACGGGGCGAACGCCCTGACCAGCCGGGCGGTCACGGCGGAGGCGGCCGTCGCCAAGGGTGTCCTGCACCGGCACTTCGAGGACTTCGACGCCTTCCTCGCCGAGCTCGTGCGGGACCGCATCGCCCGGCTCGAGGGCCAGGCCGACGCCCTTCGCGGCTCCGCCGGGACCGGCACCGTCGCCGGCAACCTGACCGGGGCGCTTAGTGACCTGTTCGACGCGGTCGCCGTGGCGATCGTCGGTCTCGTCATCTTCCGGGACGAGTTGCGTGCCCGGCTGCGTCAGGCCCGGCCGGCTCCCGGTGTCCCGGTTCTGACGGATGCCGCGGCCATGATCGCCGCCTATCTGAACGAGGAGTGCGAGCTGGGCCGCATCGCGGCGGACGCCGATGTGGATGCGCTGGCGCTTTCCCTGATCGGGGCCGGGCACATGCTGTTCGCCGGCCGGGAGGGGGTCCCGCCGGAGCCTGAGGAAGTCGGCAAGGTCGTGAACGCCGTCATCGCCGATGTCGTGCAAAGACGACTGCTATGAGCGGTAACCGGACCACGTGCCCGGTCCGGAGTGCCGTCCTGCTGGTGACGAGTCCTTCCAGGAGGTTGCGGCCGAGCCTGTCGACCTCCTGGACGGTCAGCAGGTCGCCTTCGCGGATGCAGGACAGCGCGGTGAGGAGGTCGGGCCGGTCGCTGGTGGCGAGCTTGCCGCTGGCCTTCGCCTCGATGACCTTCAGGGAGATCGGATCAAGGGGCGTCGTGCTGCCGCTGGGTCTTCTGCTTGTCGGCGGCCGGGTGTCCTTGGTTGCGTTCGTCTAACGCTCGTGAGACGAACACCCGACCATGCGGGCCACCGCCGAGCAGAGTGCCCTGGCCGACCTCGTCCCCGACGGGATCGTCGACCGGTTGTGCCTGCTCGGCCCGGCGTCCGCGCTCGGAGTCAGTCATCAAGTGCCTGGTAGGTGGTGGTCCAGAAGTCGTTGATGAGCCGCATTGAATCCAGGGTGGACATCCCGACCTGGGTGAAGAGGATTCCGGTGAGCCGGTTGGTCGGGTCGGCGTAGACGGTGGTGCCGGTGCCGCCATCCCAGCCGAACTGGCCGATGGGGGCGTAGTCGCCGCGGTAGGTGCGCACCCCCATCCCGAAGCCCCAGCCGCCGTGCAACGCCTGGCCAGATGTCAGGTGGGCGATGTTCCGGTACATGGCGTCCCGGGCAGCCTCTTGCTCGGGGGTGAGGCGGTTGGTGGTCATCAGCTCCACTGCGGCTCGGGACAAGATCCGCCGGCCTTCGTGCATCCCGCCATTGAGCAGCATCTGGAAGTAGGCGCGGTAGTCGTCGACGCTGGAGACCAGCGCGCTGGCGCCCTGGAACGCCGGAGGCTGGCTGGCCCGTCCGCCTTCCGCCTCGTCCCACACGGTGAACTCGCCGGTCTGCGGGTCGGGCCCGTACAGGGGCGGCAGCCGGTCGATCTTTCCGGCGGGCACGTGGAACCCGGTGTCGGTCATGCCCAGCGGGTCGAAGATCCGCTCGCGCAGGAACGTCTCCAACGACCGGCCGGTGACCCGGGCGACCAGCACGCCGAGCACCTCGTAGCTGAGGTCGTACAGCCACCGCTGTCCGGGCTGGTACGACAGCGGCAGCTCGCCGAGGCGGCGCATCCACTCGTCCGGGTGGGGCACCGGACCGGATGCCACGCTGTAGTCGGTTGCCTTGAAGGTCGCGGCCCTGATCGGGGAATCCATCAACTCGAAATCGACTCCGAGCCCGAACGTGGAGGTCAGCAGGTCCCGTACGGTGATCGGCCGCCGCGCCGGGACCGTGTCCTCTAGCGGGCCGTCGGGCCGCGTCAGCACACGCCTGTCGGCGAGTTCGGGCAGCCACGGATCGACCGGCTCGTCCAGCCGCAGCCTGCACTCATCGAGCAGGACCATCGCCGCCGCCGTCGTGACCGGCTTGGACACCGACGCCATCCGGAAGATCGTGTCCCGGCGCATCGGCGCGCCACCCTCGGCGCGCATCGTCCCGATCGCTTCGACGTGCGTTTGGCCTCCCCGGCTGACCAGGGCGACCAGCCCGGGAATCTTTCCGGACTCGACATGGCGTGCCAGCACCTCGCGCAGCCGGCGCAGCCCCACCTCGGAGAAGCCGCTGTTGCTTTGTCCCATCATGAATCTCCTTGTCCACAGTGTTCGATCTCACGGCGGCCCTGGTGGCCACCGGCCCCCTCGAGGCGGCCATACGATGAGCGTGCACCCTGACCTAAGGTCAAGGTCAACACCTGTCGCGATCATGGGCTGACCTGCGCCGACCTCACGCGTCCCCGGGGCCTGGGCCAGAGATTGGGCAGCGGTCCGCGCGGTCCGGCGCGGTGATGGACTGGAACAGATGCGCGCTACCCTGGCCCTGTGATCGCCCGCCACCAGTACCCCAAGGTGAATGCGAAGGTCGCCGGCTACCACGGCTCGATCCCGCGCAAGGACTTCCGGGCCGTCGCCGATGCGGTGTGCGAGACCGCAGCCACCCGCGATCTGGAGGTGCGCTGAGCCGATGGCAGACGGGCTCACCATCGGTCAGGCGGCGGCGTTCGTCGGCGTCACGGTCAAGACCGTGCGGCACTATCACCGGCTCGGCCTGGTCGCCGAGCCGAAACGTGACGGTTCGGGCTACCGGCGTTATCGGTCGGCCGACCTGCTGCGGCTGATTCAGGTCCGGACGCTGGCCGAGGCCGGCGTGCCGCTGGCCGAGATCGGCGACCTGCTCGATTCCGATCCCGAACCGTTCGCCGCCGCACTGGACGACGTCCATCGTCGGCTCACCGAACGGATCGAGGACCTGATCGCGCGCCGCGACACGCTGCACCGGCTCGCCCACGGTGACCGGGCCCTGCTGCCCGACCGGGCCTGCGCGCTCTTGGACCGACTCGCCGATCTTGGCTTCAGCCCCGACTACGTGGCCACCCAACGGGAGGCTCTGGTGCTGACCCGGGCACTGGTTCCGGAGATCTTCGACAGCTTCCTGAACCGGCTCGAACACTCGCTCGACGATCCCGAGTTCGTCGAGTTGACCAAGCGCGGCGTCGATGCGATGTCCTGGGATCCCGACGACCCGCGAATCGAGGAGCTGGCGTCCGCGCTGGCCGACAAGCTGTTGGCCGACCGCGCGCTGCTGGCAACGCCGACCGGGTCTCAGAACCAGTCCGACGCCGCCGCCCGATACGGACTGATCAACCACCACCGGGAAGACCAAGCGCCAGCCATCGCCCGGTTGAACGCGCTGGTCGAGGCGAAACTGCGCGCGGCCGGCATCCACATCCCGAATCAATGACCGGCATCCAGCCACGATCGCCACTACGGCCAGCCACAAGGCGCGGTCCAAGCGTTCAACGAACCGCTCGTTAGATGAATACGCGGGCGGCCCCGCGATCCGGACGTTCAGATCTCGTCGTCGTCTTCGGCAGCGTCCGGATCGCGGGGGCCGCGCAGGTCGCGGATGGCGCCCCTCGGCGGCGACCGTCCTGCGCATGCTCCGCGACTGTGATGACGGGACCAGCACCGATCCCGATGCGGTGGGCGCGGCGGCTCGATGACCTCGCCCGTTGTCCCGGCCCGCCCACTCCAGGCTGGGAAATATGGGACGCATGCCGGAGCCAAGCGAGTCGATCCAGCCGGTGTATGAGCCGATGTACGAAGTGGTGAAGGTCGTCCGCCTGCCCGTGCCCAACGAGATCCGCGAACCGGACTGCATGATCGGCCCGAAGGCCTGGGCCAGGCGGCGGATCCGCCCTGGTCGTAGCGGGAGTCAGCCCGTGAGCTGACCGCTTGTCCCCCGTGAGAGCTACCCGCGGGTGTCCATCGCACGGTGACGACTCCGGACCCCTCGAATCCCTAGCGTTACCGGCGAACCCGCGGCGCTCCGGCCGCGGGGATCTCGCCAAGGACCCAAAGGAGTCGTCATGGGAGTTGTCCTGCGGCTGTTGAAGCAGCTCGTGGCCGTCGTGGCAGTCGCTTTCGCCGGGGGCATGGTCGTGGGCGCCGTACAGGGGAACGCGCCCCTCACCCTGCTCCTCGGCCTGGCGACGGCCGCGCTCGCGGTGTTCGTGTACGCCAGGGTGGTGCGATGGTCCGAACGCCGCCCGCCCGTGGAGGTGGCCGCGAAGGGGGCGGCGGCCGCCACCGGGCGGGGGGTGCTGATCGGTGTGGGGATGTTCGCGGCCGTCATCGTCAACATCGCCTTCCTGGGCGGCTACCGGATCGAGGGTCTGGGCTCGGTGTGGGGCGCGGTCGGGCTGTTCGGCATCATGGCCGCCGCCGCGGTGACCGAGGAGCTGCTCTTCCGCGGCGTCCTGTTCCGGATCGTCGAGGAACTCACCGGCACCTGGGTAGCGCTGACGCTGACCGGCGTGCTGTTCGGCCTGGTGCACCTGTCCAACCCGAACGCCAGCCTCTGGGGCGCGATCTGCATCGCGATCTCGGCGGGCGGCATGCTGGCCGCCGCCTACGCCGCCACCCGTACCCTGTGGCTGCCGATCGGCCTGCACTTCGGCTGGAACTTCGCCGCGGCCGGCATCTTCGGCACCGAGGTCTCCGGCAACGGCACGCCGCAGGGGCTGCTGGACGGGGTGACATCGGGGCCGGCGCTGCTCACCGGCGGCGCGTTCGGGCCGGAGGGGAGCCTGTACACGGTGGTGTTCGGCGTGTTGCTGACGATCGCGTTCATCTGGCTGGCCCGCCGGCGCGGCAACCTGGTTCCGCTGCGGCGGAGCGCCCGGGCCGGCGCGACCGCTACGCTCTCTCAGTGATCGAACTCCGGCGGGTCCCGGACCTGTGGCGGCGGTGTGACGTCACGGTCCGGGATTTACCGTTCGCGCTGCTGATGGTCGCGGTGTCCTTCGTCCCGGCGCTGTACGGCAAGGGGACGCAGGTCGGCGACCTGCCGATCCGCCCCCTCGACGCGTTCGCCGTCGTGGTGATCGCCCTGGAGGGCCTCCCCCTCGCCGCGCGCCGGCGGTGGCCGGCCGTCTGCCTCACCCTGGTGTCGCTCGGCTTCGCCCTCGACCAGATCCGCGGCTACCACGCGTTCACGGGCACCGCCCTGCCCATCGCACTCATCAGCGCGGGCGCCTATCTGGAACATCACCGGCGCGCCGCCGTACTCCTCCTCTCCGCGGCGTACGTGCCGCTGGCGGTCGCGCTCGACCTGCTCGGCGCGCCCGAACGGCCGGAGGGATTCGTGGTCTTCTACCTGACTCTGGTCCTCGCGTGGTGCATCGGGGCCTGGCTGCGCTCCACCCGGGCCGCCGAGGCCGAACGCCGCCGCCACGTCGCCGAGGCCACCCGCGCCGCCGAACGCACCCGCATCGCCCGCGAACTCCACGACGTCGTGACCCACCACGTGACGGCGATGGTCGTGCAGGCGGAGGCGGCACGCTACCTGACCGCCGCGCCCGATCGCCTCGACGCGACGCTGAGCGCCGTCACCGACACCGGCCGGCGCGCCATCACCGACCTGCGGCACCTGCTCGACCTGCTCAACCCCGACCACGACACCGACGCAAGAACGCCGTCCGTCGGCGAACTCCACACCCTCGTGGAGCAGACCCGTCAGGCCGGGCAGCCGGTGGAGTTCACTGAGCAGGGCAGGCCGGCGGAGTCGGCCGGAAGCGCCGAGTTCGTGGCCTACCGGGTCGTGCAGGAGTCCCTGACGAACGCCCTCAAATACGCCCATGGCAGCCGCACCGTAGTCCGCATGCGCTATGGCGAGAAGGAGATCACCGTGGACGTCAGCACCGAGGGATCCGGCTCGCGGGCCGGCTCTCCCGGCGGGAGCGGGCGGGGCCTGGCCGGGCTCCGCGAGCGGGTCGACGCCCTGGGCGGCGAGTTCAGCGCTGACCGGCAGGCGGGCGGCGGCTTCGTCGTTCGGGCCCGCATCCCCGCCGGGAGCCAGTCGTGACCGCCCCGGTCAGGGTGCTGATCTGCGACGACCAGGCGCTGATCCGCACTGGCTTCGCGACGATCATCGATGCGCAGCCCGACCTGGAGGTGGTGGGAGAGTGCGGGGACGGCCGCGCCGCGGTCGACCTCGCCCGCCGGCTCAACCCGGACATCGTGGTCATGGACGTGCGGATGCCGGTGCTCGACGGCATCGAAGCGACCCGCCTGCTGGCCGGCGCCGGGGTGGAGCATCCGGTCAAGGTGCTCGTGGTGACGACGTTCAACCTGGATGAGTACGTATACGAGGCACTGCGCGCCGGGGCGAGCGGGTTCCTGCTCAAGGACGCCCCACCGGCGCAGCTGATGCACGGCATCCGCACCGTCGCGACAGGCGCCGCGCTGCTGGCACCCGAGGTGACGCGGCAGCTCGTCGGCCGGTACGCGGCGCGGATCCGGCCCGCCGAGGGCACGCCGGACGACACCAGGCTGACCCGGCGCGAGCTGGAGGTCCTACGCCTCATCGCCAACGGCCTGTCCAACAGCGAGATCGCCACGACGATGGTGATCAGCCAGGAAACCGTCAAGACGTACGTGTCGCGCATCCTCACCAAGCTCGACCTGCGTGACCGCGTCCAGGCGGTGGTCTACGCCTACCGCAACGGCCTGGTGACCTGAGACACACCTCCCGAGAACCTTAATGGGCTCCGTGGCCCTGTTCGACCATCAGCGCGCGGCCGTCGGCCCCGGTACTGCATGTGTAACCGACGAGCGGGCCGAGACGACGTCGAGCAGCTTGACGAGCCGATCGAGCTGTTCCGGGTCCAGGCGGCGGGACGCGGGCGCCAGGGACTGCAGGTCGTGACGGAGGTTAGCTCCAGGGACAAACTCACCTCAAGATGACCGTCGCGCCCTGGCAAGGTTGGCAATCAGTTCGGCATGGGTCTGGTGTTCGTGCGCGATCCACGCGGGTTGACCGGGACCGCTGCGCCACGACTCGCTGAGCGGGCTGTTGTCGACGGTGTCGAACCCGAACTGATCGTACAGTCGCCTCACGAGTTCCACGGCTTCGGGAAAGTCGCTCGAGGTCGACAGCGCCAGACGGCCGGGGGTGCCCGCCGCTTTACCCGCGGTGGTGATGCGGGGAGCTGTGTCAAGCACGATCTTGCCTGCCAGCTCCTCCGCAGGCATGTCGTTGACCACCTTGAGGGGGACCGCCACGACTGCGAACTCACCGGCAGCACCAGCGCCGGCAGCGGTTGCGGCACGTGCTGAGGGGCCGAGCTCGTCAATGAGGTCTTTCACAGTCTCGGGTCCTCGTGAATTGGCAATGACGACGTCGTAGCCGTTCGCGATCGCTGCACGCGCGATCTGGCTACCGACCTCACCTGCGCCAATGATGCCGATTACGGTCATGGGTCCTTACCTCAATCTCTGGGTGAGACTATTGCGCCGTCGGCCGGCGTGGCCTCGCTCGTATGTTGTATGGAGTCGGGCAAGGACGCCGCGCCGTGTCCGGTGCCAGCGGCAGGGAAATGCTGCTGCGCTGGATCACCTTCGTGCTGCTGCGGCAGGCCTGACCTTTGTCCGCCCGGCCAGCTGGCGATCGAGGCTGCCGGGCTCGTCCGCCTGAGCGAACCGGCCAGGCACCATCTCGCCGGATGTGCGGCCATGGAACTCAGATCTGGTTCAGGCCGCCGTCGACGTACAGGCTCGAACCGGTGATGAAGCTGCTCTGCCCGGAGGCGAGGAAGGTCACGGCGGCGGCGATTTCCTCCGGGCGCCCGAGCCGGCCCAGCGGCACCTGTGTGGCCAGGTGCTGCTTGAGGCCGGCGGCCTGTTCCGGGTCAGGCGCGAGCCCCGACAGGCCCGGGGTGTCGGTCGGGCCGGGCGTGATGGTGTTGACCCGGATGCCGCGTCTTTTGAGTTCGTTGGCCCAGGTCCGGGCGAACGATCGGGTGGCGGCTTTGCTCGCCGCGTACACGCCGAACGCCTCCGCGCCGACGTCCACGTTGGTAGAGCCGTTCAAGATTACCGAGGCGCCGTCATTGAGCAGGGGCAGCGCCTTTTGAACGGTGAACAGCGTGCCCCGGACGTTGATACCGAAGAGGGTGTCGAAGTGCTCCTCGGTGACCTGGTCAAGCGGCACGAATGCGGCGACGGAGGCGTTCGCGAACAGTACGTCCAGGCCCCGTCCCCGGCTGCGGATCGTCTTGTAGAGCCGGTCCAGGTCGGTCAGGTTGGAGATGTCGCCGATCACCGCGGTAGCCGCTGAGCCGATCACTTCGACGGCCGCGTCGAGTTCGGTCTTGCGCCGGCCGGTGATGAACACATGTGCGCCCTCGGCCGCCAGCCGTACGGCACTGGCCAGGCCGATTCCGGTGCTGCCGCCGGTGACGAGGGCGGTCTTACCTTCAAGTAGTCCCATGTGAATGACCTCCTTGGACTTCTGCAGCGATCGCTGCAGAAGTCGAAAGGTAGCACTTCTGCAGCGATCGCTGCAGAAGGGGTAGGCTGCGGGGGTGGCGATCAAACAGAGCGGTCCCCTCGGCCGACCGCGGGGGTTCGACGTCGACGACGCTCTCGAGCGCGCCATGCTGGTCTTCTGGGAGCATGGCTACGAGGGGGCCAGCCTGGCCAACCTGACCGAGGCGATGGGCATCTCCGCCAAAAGCTTGTACGCAGCCTTCGGCAACAAGGAGGAGCTGTTCCGCAAGGCCCTGGAGCGCTACACCGAAGGCCCGAGCGCATACCTGGCCCGGGCCCTGGAGGAGCCGACCGCCCTCGGCGTCGCCACCGCGATCCTGGCCGGCACGGTTCGGACCACCACCCGCCCGGCCCATCCCCACGGGTGCCTGGGCGTCCAGGGCGCCCTGGCCGCCAGCGACTCTGGGGGTGGAGTCCGTGACCTTCTCATCGCCTGGCGCAACAACGGCTGCTCTCGCGTCCGGGAGCGGTTCCAGCGAGCCATCGACGACGGCGACCTGCCTCCGGAGACCGATCCGGGGCTCCTGGCCCGCTATGTCACCACCTTGGCATTCGGCATCGCCGTGCAAGCCGCGAGTGGCGTCGGCCGCGATGAACTCCAGGGGATGGCCGACGCCGCCCTACGCAACTGGCCGCTCCTCTGAGAACCACCCGACTTCGCCGCCCGGGCGCGCATCGCGTCGCGGATGCGAAGCCGAAGATTTCGGTTCACCCACGTTCTACCTGTTCGGCAACGCGTATGGCTTATCAGCCGTCCAGCCGGACGGTGACGGTGACCTGACCCGCTTCATCACGTCTGGCGACCGCATGCCCGGTGCGGTCGATCCCATCCAGCTGCAGCGATATCGGACCACCCTCGGCCAAGAAATTGCGCCACCACAGCTTGGCGTCGGGGAACTGAACGCCGATCGTGACGGTGCCGGCCGCGCGCCGGAAGGCGACAGGTGTGCTGAAAGTGCGTCCCGAGCGGCGCCCCACGTAGGTGACGACCGTGAGGCGTCTGCTGATCAGTCGGCCCCATCGAGGAGAGGAGCGCAACGTCAGGACACAGGAGTTGAAACGGCCGATCGCTCGCTTCGGAAGCGGCCCCCGGTATCGCACAGTACCTCCATCACGACGGGCATCCCTTGCTGGCCAACGTAACACCATAAGTGGAGAGCCTCGTCCGGTTGACCTAAAGTGAGAACCATGAGCGACGAGACATCTCGCATGCCGACCGTCCCCGACGCGGCCGTAGGGTTGCGCGCCGACGCGCGACAGAACCGCGACCGCATCGTGAAGGTCGCCCGCGAACTGTTCGCAGACCTCGGACTCGACGTGCCGATGGCCGCGATCGCCCGACATTCCCACGTGGGAGTCGCGACGCTCTACCGCCGTTTCCCCACGAAGGAATCGCTGGTCACCGAGGTGTTCGCCGATCAGTTCGAGGCATGCGTGTCGGTCATCGACGACGCACTGGCCGATCCGGACCCGTGGCGCGGGTTCTGCACGGCCATCGAGAAGGTGTGCTCCATGCAGGCCGCCGACCGTGGCTTCAGCACGGCCTTCATCGCAGCGTTCCCCGACGCGGTCGACGTCGAACAGGAACGTTACCGCGCCATACAGGGCTTCGCCGAGCTGACGCGACGCGCCAAGGCGACCGGGCGGCTGCGCGCCGACTTCGCACAGGACGACCTCGCCCTACTGCTCATGGCCAACGGCGGCATCATCACCGAATCCACCGAAGCGGCCCTGGCCGCGTCTCGACGACTCGTTGCCTACATGCTCAGCGCCTTCCGCGCCGAACAGGCCGAGCCCCTTCCACCACCCGCCCCACTCGACCTGCGTGACGTCCTGAACACACCGACCTCCACTCCTCGTCCCGTACCACAGGCCAGCAGGGGACCGACAGGACGTCAAGGAACCAGCGACCGGATTCCCTGAGCCAGAGCAGGCACGAAACCGCTGAGTGCTCGCTCATCGGCAGAGTCGCGCGGAAAGCGGCACATCCGTACACCTCGGTGCCATCTGCGGCGGGCGGCCTGCTCTCCCAGCACCTGGCAGCGGCTCGTCACCGTGGTGTCAATGGTGCGTCTTCTGTGCTGGCCCTCGTCCGGGTCCTAACTGGCCAGTCTCCGGAGGAGGCCCTCGAGATCGCGCTCGCCGTCGGGGGTCTGGGCACCGTGGGCCAGTCCGTCGCGGATCAGCCCTGCGGCGGTAGGGCGCATGACCTGCCCCGTCCAGGCGTCGTTCTCCCGCAGGAGCCCCTTGGCCAGATCCTCGGGCAGGATGGCGTGCTTGGCCGCCGCGATCACACCCTTGGGCAAGGCGGCGATGTTGCGGGCCAGTCGGTCAACGACCTCGTCGAGTTCGTCGGCGGGGACGGCCCGGTTGACCCAGCCGTAACGCTCCGCGGTCGCGGCGTCGTACAGGTCGGCACTCAGCACCGCCTCCAGCGCGCGATTGCGGCCGACTCTGCTGGCGAGATACTGCGTGCCCCCTCCGCCGGGCACGATGCCCATGAGGGCTTCGATCTGGCCGATCCCAGCGCGGCCGATCGCTGCGAACGTCATGTCCGCGCAGGTGACGAACTCCGCCCCGCCCCCGCGCGCCATCCCGGCGAGCTTGACGATGGTCACCTGGGGCTGGTGCCGGAGTAGTTCCCCCAGAGCCTGGAAAACGTTGACACCATCAGGAAGGTTCTGCGCCAACTTGTCCAACGCCTCTGGCGTGTCACCCAGCGACATGTCGACGTGGGCGATGAAGAACTCAGGATTGGCGCTGTCGAACACGATGACGCGCACCGAATCGTCGTCCCGTAGCGCGGTCAGCAGGTGCCGCAGGTCGCCCATCAGGGCGACGTCCAAGACGTTGACGGGTGGGTTGTCGAGGGTGACGCGGACGATGCCGGCTTCGCGGTTCACCCGCAGGGTCGGGTAGGCGTCGTTCATGGAGATCTCCGAGCGGTATCTGGTGTGCATCTAGGTTCTTGATGCATACTTACGATGCGGTGGCGGGCGACCGTCCGTCAATAACGCACTTTCGGCATCTCAAGGATCGCGAAGGATACCGATATGGCCACTCCCGAAGCCGGCCCCGCAGCGGACGTCGTCTACCGGGCCGACTGCCCCAGCCGCCCGATCCTGGACCAGATCGCCGACAAGTGGTCAATGATGGTGATGGCGGTCCTCAACGAGCCCAGGCGGTTCAATGAGATCAAGCGCCGCCTTGAGGGTGTCACCCAGCGCGTCCTCACCCAGACCCTGCGCCGCCTGGAGCGCAGCGGGATGATCGCGCGCCGCGTGCTCCCCACCTCGCCGGTCGGCGTCGAGTACTCACTCACGCCGCTCGGCGAATCGCTGCGGGAGCCGTTCGGCCGGTTGTACGACTGGACGGTCGCCAACGCAGACGAGATCCAAAGGCATCAAAGTGAGTACGACGACCGGCACATCCACAGCTGAGAACTCGACGCGCACGCGCTACACGCACGAGTTCTGGCGCATCGCGGATGAGGCTGGTGGCCGGCCACGGCATGCGTCCCGGATTTTGGATAAGAACAGCTCACGCTTCTCCAGCACCCAGGTCGCGTACACCATGCGCTCGGCGAGGGTCTCGGTCTCACCCGGGAACCTGACGCCGATCTCGCTCACCGCGACCGATGTGGCTGCGCCGGCGCGTGGAATCGGTAATCGAAACGCTCAATGACCGGCCCGGCATCGAACGTCCCGGGGCTTCCTTCGCACCGCGCAACCGCGGCTCACTGCCCAGGCGCCAGCACCGGGCTGTTGTGATAGGCGGCGATCAGCCACTGGCCGTCCCGCTTCTCGAAAACCCAGGTCGCGTTCACCTTACGCAGGTCGTCCGGAACCTCGGTCTCGCCGGCGAACAGGATGGCGGATTCGCTGACGACGATCGCGCCGTCCCTGCCGACGAAGCGGATACTGAGCTGCTTGTTGTAGGTAGAGCTGCCCTTGAGCGGCCCCTCGAAGGCCAGGGCCATGTTCTGACGGATCACGTCACGGCTGTCGCGGAGCGAGCCGGTCATGATGGCGGTCGCGTCCGCGGTGTAGTTGGCCACCATGCCGTCGGCGTCGCCGGCCTCCCACGCCTTGTAGGAATCAACCAGCACGGCCTGGATTGCGGCCTCGTCTTCCGCGCGAGTAGTCGACATCAGATTCTCCCTTGTGATCGGCTCGCCCGGGGTATTCCGGCGAACTCGTCATACATACCGGCGGCGGGGTCGGAACTCATCGCGCCTGCGGCCAAGAGATGTTGAGGCGTGCTCGGCGCACAGGGCGGGCGACGTGACGAGGCCCGGTCATCGCCCGCGCAGCTGCAACGACACCGCCTCCGCGAGCAAGCCCAAAGACGTCACCTCCATCGCGGGTAAGGGCCGATGGAGGCACCAAGGATGAGTCGACCGTCAGCGCGTCAGCGCGGCGCCCAGCAGGCGGATCACCTCGGCCTCGCCGGGGTTGACGTCGTCGCTGGATGGCGCGTGTTCGGTGATGGCTGCCCCGATGATGTCGTCCACCTGGGAGATGAGGTCGATCAGTCGCTGCGGCTGCACGCCGTTCGGCTCCGGGTAGCAGGTTGCGCCAAAGGCGGTGGGCTCCAGGACGTCGAGGTCGATGTGGACGTACACGGGGCCACGCAGACCGTCGAGTGCGCGCTCCAGGTCGTCGACGCCGTACCTGCGCAGGCCGGTTTTCGCGAGGTACTCGTGCTCGGACGCGTCACCCGCTCGCTCTCCAGCGATGATCACCTGATGTGGTGCCAGCGGATGCTCCGGGGTGAGGCCGGTCGGTCCGTCTCCGAGCAGGGCGCGCACCACCATCCCGTGGAAGGCGCCCGATGGCAGCGTCAGCGGGCTGTAGACGTCCGGGTGGGCATCGATCCACAGCACCGTCAAGGCGTCCCCATAGCGGGTGCGGGCAGCGGCGATCGGCGGGATGTCGACCGCGCAATCACCGCCAATAGTGATCACCTGGTCGTCGATGCCGGCCAGTGCCTTCTGCGTCAGCCGCTGGTTCTCCACGAGCACGTCGTACGCGCGGATCCCGGCGGACTTGTCTCCGCCCTTTTCAAGCACCGGCACCGTCACCACCGCGTCGGCCGGAACGAACTCGGCGGCGCGGCGAGCGCCGGCCATCAGCTGCGGCGCCTTGCTCGACGCCGATCCTTGCCATTGGGGTACGCAGAGCACAGTCGTCATGCGGCGACAATACGAGATGCCAGAATCAAGGGTCTAGATCAATCCCCTGGTTCATCAAGGAAATTTCCACCAGATCAGCACGATGGCAGGAAGTTATCCATAAGGCTCTCTTATCACCGCCTCGGTGCCGGACGAATCGGCGGCCGACAGCCCGGCTGACGGCGGTCGTCTCGTCGCGCAGGAAATTCCGGAGAAATCGGGCAGTACGCCTTGTTAGGGTGCCCGAATGAGTTCTCAGTTGGCCTTGCTACCGCGCTCGACACCGGCGGCTTCGGGGGTCTCGTCCCGTTCGATCGCCGCGTTGCTGGACCGGCTCGAAGCACAATCCGTCGAGCTCCACTCCATCATGGTCGTACGCCACGGTCACGTCGTGGCCGAAGGCTGGTGGGCGCCGTACTCCGCCGGGCGCCCGCATCTGCTCTATTCGCTGACCAAGTCGTTCACCTCGGTCGCGGTGGGGCTCACGATCGCCGACGGGCTGCTCTCGCTGGACGACCGGGTGGTGGACGTGTTGCCCGACCACGTTCCGGCCGACATCTCCGAGCAGGGACGCCGCATCACTGTGCACCACCTGCTGTCCATGACGGCCGGGCACAGCACGGACAGCCTCGCCGAGGCCTGGCAGCTGGAGCCGGACGACCTGGTGAAGGGCTTCCTGCGCGTGCCGTTCTCCGAGCCTGAGGGAACCCGGCACACCTACGACAATGCGACCACGTTCGTCCTGGCCCGGATGGTGGAACGGGTCACCGGCCGCAGCCTTCCGGAGCTGCTCGACGACCGCCTGTTCCAGCCGATGGGCATCGACCACGCCGAATGGGATCGGGTGGCGAGCGGTTCCGCCTTCGGATTCCACGGGCTGCACCTCACGACCGAGGCCGTCGCCGCCTTCGGCGAGTTGCTGCTGCGCGGAGGCGTCTGGGGCGACCGCAGGCTCATCCCGGGCGCATGGGTGGAGCTCGCGACCAGGCGGCACATCGAGACCCGGCAACTCGAGGACGGTTCGGCTAACCCCGACTTTCTTTGCGGGTACGGCTACCAGTTCTGGATGTCGCGGCACGGTTACCACGGCAACGGCGCCTTCGGCCAGCAATGCGTGGTCGTCCCGTCCCACGATCTCGTGGTCGTCCTCACCGCCGCCGTCGAGCAGACACACGCCCTGCCGAGCGTCCTTTGGGACAGCCTGCTGCCCGGCCTGGATGACGCGGGAAGCCCCCGGGACGACGAGATCCTCGCTGATCGGCTGCGGCGGCTGTCACTCGCGCCGGTGCCGGGTTCGGCTGCCCCTTCCCGTTCCGGTGCGGCGAGGATCGACGCCTCCGCCGAGGATTCGGCCCTGCCTGACGGAACCACGGTGGCCGTCGAGCCGGTGGACGGCGGATGGCACCTGCAACTCGGGTCGTCCCTCAAGGTCGCCGTCGGCCATGGCGAATGGCGGGAAAGCTCGCCGCTCGGCCGCCCGGTCGTCGCCGCCGGCGCCTGGCAGGGCAACACGTTCGTCGCCGACCTCTACGTCATCACCACCCCGCACCGGGTCCGGCTGGTGCTCGACGCCGGCGTGGGGACAGCGGCGGCGACGTGGAGCACCGTGCCCCTGACCAGCCCCAGCCTGGAGTTGCATCTGCGGTCGCCGCTGATGACCCGGCCCGACGTCGCCTAGGTGATGGTGACCGGGGCATCCCGTGATGCCCGGCGCCGGCACCTCCGCCACCCGATCCTCGGTGCCTACTTCTGACCGCCTTGACCACCCTTGATTATCGCGGCACCATGCGCGGCTTGAGTGTCGGCCTGATCATCGCGATGCCTCATTTGTTCACTGCAGTACGCGCCCAGGTAGGGCCGACGGCCAGGTGCTCACCCGGTCGCGGCGACAGTTCCTGGTGCCATGGGTCGGCGCAGAGGCGTTTGATGCCGGCCGTCAGATGGCGGCGGTAGGTGGTGAAGGGCAGGGCGAGGTGTTCGGCGGCCAGTTCCTGGGTGGGTGTGCCGTGCAGGAACGTGACCGACAGCGCCCGATGGAACTTGACCGAGCGGGGATCCTCACGCAGGTCGTCGATCGCCTGGCGGAGCAGGTCGCGCAGCCATCCCTCCAACCCTTGCATGCGGTCGAAGTTGTCGACGAGCAGCACCGCGTCCGCATCACGAAGCACCAGTTCGGCCTCGGCCTCGAACGCCGCCGGCGACGGCTCCGGCGTGCGCCCGTCGACCGTGGACACCGGCCGCCCGGCCAGCGTGGCCTCGTGCGCGAACCGCCGGAGCAAGGCCGACTTGCCGATGCCGCCGGGACCGTGCACGTACAGAACGCTGCAGCCACCGCCGTACAACGCCGCATGGAAAACCGCGAGCTCTTCCTCCCGCCCCACGAACACCCTCTCGCGCGCCGCTTCCAGGCGGCATCCCAGTAATCCGGAATTATTGCTACTCCCCGATGACATCCCTAATAGCTCTCCGAGCACCGGTCGATATCGCTGTTGAGTGCCGGTCCGAAATCTCGGACGCGCCGGTCGGATTGCCGGTGAGCCGGCATTCCGGAGCCCACCCCAGCCGATCGGCAATGTGCGTTGATCCCCGCCTGAATGACGCACTCGGCGCGGCCTCCGGTGGCAAGCGGGTCATCGTCGCGTGCTTGGCGACCAGCGACACGCCGTCTCAGGGCGTGAGACACGCGTGTGTTGCGCCACGGCGGAGATGGGCCTGGCTGCGATCGGACGCCCGGTCCAGGCTGCCTCGCCGGCGTCATGGAGCCTCTCTCTCCTGGGAAACGACCGGGGCTGAAGACGGAGAGGGACGGAGAGTGCGGAAGAACTCGATGACGTCGTGGGCCAACAGGTCGGGTTCTTCGTGGGCGGCGAAGTGTCCACCGCGGGGCATGGGCGTGTAGCGCGTGATGTTGTAGGTGCGCTCGGCCCAGCTCCGTGGGGGCCGGCTCAGGTCTGCGGGGAACAGGGCGACGGCTGTGGGCACCCTCACCCGCTCCACACGTCTGGTCAGGCCGTGGGCGTACTCGTAGTAGGGCCTGAAGGACGTCGAGATCGTGCCGGTGAACCAGTAGAGGGAGGCCTGGGTGAGGATGAAGTCGTCGCTGAAGCGCGAGGACAGGTCGCCTCCGCTGTCGCTCCACGCACGGTACTTCTCGACGATCCAGGCGAGCAGGCCGGCGGGCGAGTCGGCCAGGCCGTGGGCCAGGGTGAGGGGGCGGGTGTTCTGCTGGTGCTGGTACGCGCCTTCCTGTGCCTCCCAGGCCGCCACGGAGGCGAGGTGGGCCCGCTCCTGCGGGGTGAGGCCGTCCGGGTCGTAGTCGGCCGGTGCTGCCACGGCCAGCAGGTGGATGCCGACCAGCGCCTCGGGGTGGGCCTCGGCGAGCCGTGAGGTGACGCCGGCGCCCAGGTCCCCGCCGTGCGCCGCGTACCGCTCGAAGCCGAGTTCGTCGCGCATCAGCCGGTGCCAGAGGTCGTGTGTCTGCTGCGCATCCGTGAGCGTGGGCCGCTGGGGCGAGAAAGCGAATCCGGGCAAAGAGGGAACGATCACGGTGAAGGCGTCCTCGGCTGCTCCTCCGTACCGGGATGGGGTGGACAACCGGTCGGCGAGGGGGATGAGTTCGAGGAAGGAGCTGGGCCAGCCGTGCGTGAGGATGATCGGCAGCGCGTCCGGGTGCTCGCCGTCGAAGCGAAGGTAGTGCACCGGTGTTCCGTCGAGGTCCGCGAGATGTGACGGGAGGGCGTTGATGGCGGCTTCGTGGGCGCGCCAGTCGTAGCCGGAGGCCCAGTACGCGACGAGGCGGCGGAGTTCCGCGGTGTCGGTGCCGGCCTCCCAGCCGTTCACAGGCCAGGGCTGGGGCCATCGCGTGGCCGTCAACCGAGCGCGGAGCTCGTTCAGTTCTGCGTCACTGACCGTGATCATGGGTGTGTTGCTCGGCATGGAGTTCTCCTTGGTGTGGTGCGTGTGCCGGCGTTGGTCGCCCTCTCTTCAGCCGCGGTCTCGCGCAGCCGCGGATCAACGGCGGCAACCGCGTTCACGCGTCCCGTCCGGTGAGCGACAGCGACGGGCTTTCGTCGGTGCCGGCCCGTGGCCATCCCCCGACCTCACTCTTCCGGACGCTACGCCTGCTTACACGCACCCGCCGTGCGCGAATCGGCACGCGGCGCGGGCGCGGCGTGCCGAGCGGCCTACCGAGGCTTCCTGTTCCGGCTCGGCGTACCTCGCAACAGCGTGCGCCTGGGCTGGGTGGTCATGAAGACGAGGTCATCCGGGGCATCGAGGTGATGAGGGAGGGAGCATGGCTAAGGCGGTGGCGGCCGTCTCCCGGCGGCACCGGCTCATACGGGCTTGGAGTCGTCGCCGGGGACGCCGCTGCCCTCGTACGAGTCGAGGTTCTCGACCAGATCGAGGATTTCGGGGTGGTCGGTGAACCGGTCGCTGTGCACCTGGGCGATCTTGTCGCCGATCTCGGGGTCGGGGTCGTCGGTGAGATCCAGGAGACCATGTTGGCCGCGAGCGGCAGACCGATCGCGTCGATCTGGCGGTGCAGCGGGTCGTACATGTACGTGCGGTAGGCGTCGATGTCCTTGAGCGCGTACATGGCGCCGTAGTGGAACTCGCCGCCGAAGTCACGGCCGACCACGAAGAACTCGACGGCGTCGATGTCGCCGAGCTTGCGCATCAGGTCGAGCGCGTGCTGGACCTGGTCTTCGGGAGCGTCGGGCTTCATGGCGATGCGAACCTGGTGGTAGATCATGGCGGTTCTCCTCCGAACGAACCTTGATGCAATGACTTGTTGCATTGAGGGACTGTAGGATCAACGATCCTCGTAACACAACCATCTGTTGCCTTAATTCCCCGCTTAACGCACCCAGAAGTTGCATCTAGCAGTGGCGCCGCTCTAACCTGGCCGTGTGCCAGGAGAACCGCCGCAAGACGTTCAGCCTCTGTACGCCGACGCCGCCACAGTTCGGCCGGGCGGCCGGACGGCGCGCGTGCGCGAAGCCGTCATCGATGCCACCATCGCGGAGTTGAGCGAGGTCGGCTACGCCGCGCTGCGCGTCGATGCGGTGGCCGAGCGCGCTGGTGTCAACAAGACGACGATCTACCGCCGCTGGGGCAACAAGGTCGGCCTGGTGTCCGCAGCCCTCATAGAGCGCCGTGGCCAGTTGGTCCCGCCCGCCGACACCGGCAGCCTGCGCGGGGATCTCATCGAGCTGCTCAACGAAATCCGGCTCGGCCTCAGCGTCCCCTGGGTCGTCGCGCTGCAGCGCGAAGCCGGGCCGCGCACTGCCGCGAATGCCGACCTGTACGAACTCCTCGACAGGTTCTGGCCGGCCCGATTCAAGGTCTCGGGAGTTCTCTTCGAGCGCGCCCGCGAACGCGGCGAGCTACCCGCCGACACCGACCCGGACTTCCTGCTGGAGATGATCTCTGGGCCGCTCTACTTCCACTGGCTCATGCTCGGCCATCCGCTGGAGGACGACTTCCTCGAGCGGGTGGCCGGCTTCATTCTCCATGGCGCACAGGCCAGACTGCCGGGCGCAGGGGCGTCGGAGAGCGGCGGCATGTAGTTCTGCCGCTCAGGTCCTTGAGCGGAAATGCCGGATGCTTCGCACGCCAGCCCGCATCGTCCTGTCGCTTGACCTGCTCACCGGACAGCGTTGCTGGAAGCAAGGCGGGAGGCCGTGGGGGCGGGGATGTGGTGGCGGCTCGGGCTGGCCCAGCACCGGCATGTTGGAGTAGGCGAGGATGGACTTGAGATGCTGCTGAGCGGTTCGGTCAGGACGCACTGGCCGGAGCCGACGCAGAGGTCGGTGTCGGCTGTGATCCGCATCATGTCCTGCTCACCAGGTGACCGGGAGTTCGTGAACGCCGTAGATGACGGCGTCGGTCTTGAACGCCAGGTCCTCGACCGGTACGGCGGGCCGCAGGGTGGGGATGCGGCGGAACAGCGTGTCGAAGACGATCTGCAGTTCCATCCGGGCCAGGTTCTGGCCGAGGCACTGGTGCGGGCCGAAGCCGAAGGCGAGGTGATGGCGGGCCCCGCGCTCGACATCCAGGTCGGCCGGGTCCTTGAACGCCGCCGGGTCCCAGTTGGCCGACAGGCCGGAGACGATGACGCCCTCGCCGGCCTTGATGCTCACCCCGCCGATCTGCACGTCCTCGGTGGCCAGCCGGGAGGTGACCCCGTCGGCGATGGAGAAGTAGCGCAGCAGTTCCTCCACGGCCATGGGCGTCCTGCCCGGGTCGGCCTTGACCAAGGCCAGTTGCTCCGGATGGGAGAGCAGCCCGACCACGCCGAGCGAGATCATGTTCGCGGTGGTCTCGTGTCCGGCGGTCAGCAGCAGGAACGCCAGGCTCACCAGGCCCGAGTGGTCGAGGGCGCCCTGCTGGCGTTGCCGGGCGATCTGCCGGCTGAACAGGTCGTCGCCGGGTTCGGACTCCTTGCGGGTGAGCAGGTCGTCGACGTAGGCGCGCAGTTCGGCGAGGGCTCGCCGGCGGTCTTCCAGCGAGGTCGGGCGCACCATCATGGTGGTGCGGCTTTGGAAGAAGTCGTGGTCGGTGTAGGGGACGCCGAGCAGTTCGCAGATCACCAGGGAGGGCACCGGCAGGGACAGCGCCTGCACCAGGTCGACCGGCCGCTGGTCGGTGGCGAGCATGTCGTCGATGAAGTGGTCGACGATGTCCTGGATCCGCGGGCGTAGCGCGGCCAGCCGCTTCACGGTGAACTCGCCGATCACCGGGCGGCGGGCCGCGGAGTGTTCCGCGCCGTCCATGCCGAGCATCAACGGCGGCTGGCTGCGGAGCTGCTGCAGGGTCGCCGCATCGAGGGTGAAGAGCGGGAAGCCGTCCTTGCGCTTGTCGGAGGAGAAGCGGCCGTCGGCGAGGACGGCGCGGGCCTCCTCATGTCCGGACACCCACCACGCTTCGCCGCCGCTGGTCAGGCGCACCTTGCTGATCGGCGCCTGCTCGCGCAGCCGCTCGTAGGCGGCGGGCGGGGCGAACGGGCAGCCCCGCTCGACCGGCAGTTCCAGGCCGGCGAGTTCGCCGGCGACGTTCTTCGTCATGAATGACCCCCTAGTAAGAGATCTGGTTGAGTTTGCGCGGGGCTGTTCGGGCTTGTTCTGCGGTGAACACCGACGGCGGAACAGCCGCGGCTGACCAGGCACCGCGTCTGGCTTCCTCCCGAGGGTGAGCGGGGTCGTGGATTCGATGCGGGTCAGTTCGTTGGGGTTGCGAACGTAGTAGGGGCCGGTGATTCGGGCGCCCTCAGCAGTCCCGCCGCAACGGTGGCGGCACGGCGCGCGCAGGTCGGTGGCCAAGCGTGCCGGACCAGCCGGGCAGCATTCGGGTGCGGTCGACGGACCTGACAGGGTCTGTTCATCTCAGGGTGAGCGGGGTTTCGGCTTCGAGGTGGGTCAGCTTCTTCGGATTGCCGACGTAGTAGAGGCCGGTGATGCGGGCGTCCTCAACACGGATCGCGATGACGCCGTCGATCTCGCCGTCCACGCGGACGAGGAGGGCCGGGTTGCCGTTGATCACGATGGGGTCACCGGTGAGCGCGACCTGGGCCTTGCCGAGGCCGCCGACGATGAAGCGGGCCACCTTGTCGGCGCCGATGATCGGGCGCGGCGCGGCCTGCTTGACGCCGCCACCGTCGCTGATGACCACGACCTCGGGGGCGAGCACGTCAAGCAGGCCCTGCAGGTCCTTGGTTTGGAGCGCGCGCTGGAACGACTCCAACACCGCCCGGGCCTCGCCGGGAGAGACCGCCTCGCGAGGGCGGCGGGCTTCGACGTGGTGCCGGGCGCGGTGGGCGATCTGGCGGACGGCCGCGGGGCTCTTGCCGACGGCGGCCGCGATCTCGTTGTAACTGACATCGAAGGCTTCGCGCAGCACGAAGACGGCGCGCTCGGTCGGCGACAGCGTCTCGAGGACGAGCATGAGCGCCATCGACACGCTCTCGGCGAGCTCGACGTCCTCGGCCACGTCCGGCGTGGTGAGCAGCGGCTCGGGCAGCCAGGGGCCGACGTAGGCCTCCTTGCGGCGCTTCATGGTGCGCAGCCGGTTGAGCGACTGCCGGGTGGTGATCCGCACCAGGTAGGCGCGCTGGTCGCTCACCTGCGCCACGTCGACCTTCATCCACCGCAGCCAGGTTTCCTGCAGGACGTCTTCGGCGTCGGTGGCCGAGCCGAGCATCTCGTAGGCGACGGTGAACAGCAGGTTGCGGTAGGCGACGAACGACTCGGTGGCGCAGTCCATGCCCTCGCCGCGAGCGGGCGGCTCGGCTGGGTCCGTGGTCCGCTCGCTCATGCCTGGCTCCCGCCTGTTGGTTCTCGAGGGTGTGACACGCACAAAACACCGGTCGCCACCGCTTTGTGACACCTGCCGCCGGTGGCGTATGTCACACAGCCGCGCCGTCACAGGGGTTGGGATGCCGGTGTCTCCATGGCCGGCAGGATGCCGCGCGAACCATCCGCACGGCACGCGGCCCCACGAGTGGTGTCCACCGTGGAAAATCCGCCACCGCAGAAAGAAGGAAAGACGTCATGAGCAAGGTCTGGTTCGTCACCGGTTCGTCCCGCGGCCTCGGCCGCAACTTCGTCGAGGCCGCCCTGTCCCGCGGCGACAAGGTGGCCGCGACCGCCCGCACGACTGGAAGCCTTGATGAGCTGGTCGCCGCCCATGGCGACGCGGTGCTCCCGCTCGAGCTGGACGTGACCGACAAGGCCGCCGTCTTCGACAGCATCAAGCGGGCCAAGGAGCACTTCGGCCGGCTCGACGTCATCGTGAACAACGCCGGCTACGCCATGATCGGCGCAATCGAGGAGCTGACCGAGCAGCAACTGCGCGACCAGCTGGAGGCCAACGTCTTCGGCGCGGTGTGGGTGATCCAGGCCGCGCTGCCCCACCTGCGCGAGCAGCGCTCGGGGCACATCATCCAGCTGTCCTCGGCCGCCGGGCTCATCGCCATGCCGCTCGGCGGCGCGTACCACGTCTCCAAGTGGGCCCTGGAAGCCCTGAACGAAAGCCTCGCCCAAGAGGTCGCCGACTTCGGCATCAAGGTGACCGTGGTCGAGCCCGGCGGCTTCGCCACCAAGGACGGCAAGAACCCCGATCCGCTCGCCAACGGCCACATGGCCGAGACCAACCCGATCTACGACGGTCTCCGCCGGCGCATCGCCGGGATCGCGGGAAAGCAGCCCGCCGGTGACCCGGCCGCCGCTGCCCAGGCACTCCTCAAGATCGTCGACTCCGACAACCCGCCCCTGCGGGTGCTCTTCGGTCAGGGCTTCTACCCGATGCTCCAGCAGGTCTACGCCGACCGGCTCAAGACCTGGGCCGACTGGCAGGACCTTTCGGCGGAGGCTCACGGCAATCTCGATCAAGAAAATCGGTGACCCAGGGCGGAGTCAGCTCACCGGGAGCAAGCGAAGCCGTCACCGGCGCTCAGGCGGATCGTCCCCGCGCTCCGGTCAGCCGGCCGCCAGCACTGCCTGATGGGAACGACCGGCCGAACCGGCCGCCTTGACGATGACCACGGGCCGATTCCCGGTCGAGACGGTGACCGTCGAGTCAGCGGAGAGCACGGCTGAAGCCGGATATGGGAGGGTGACCTTGACGGTGCTCCCCGTCCGTTTCGGGTCGGACACCGCGACCCGAATCCGGCCGTCCGCGCGACGGACGACGACGGCGGCCGGGGCATCGGTGGTGAGCCCATCACCGTCGCCCGGCACCCAGAAGTTCCCGAAGAACAGAGTCCCGCCGGCTTCGTTCACCTCGACGCCTGCAGCTCTTCGTTGTTGGCCACGATCCGTACCAGCCCCTCGGCGCGGTCCGCGGTCTGCTGGGCGGTCGCGCCGGGCAACAGGGCGTAGGCGTACGTCGCCTGGTCCGGAGCGGACCCGTGGTCGAACCACATGGTCAGGTAGCGCCGGGTGATCGGCGTCGGGTCACCGATCACGGTGCCGGTGCTGATGTCGCGCCAGCTGCCGGTGCGTTCGGCGCGCGAGGCGTGCAGCTCCGCGCCGCCGGGGAACACGTAACCGCCGACGCCTTCCAGGTGGGCCCAGCGTGCGGCCGGGAACGTCTCCGACCAGCCCTGGCTGACCGGCTGGACGGTGCCGTCCACGGTGAGCGCATTCGTGCCGGACGCGTGCAGGTGGCGATTCTCCACGATCGTCTCGACGCTTTCGACCGGCTTGGCGAGCGTGAATCTCAGGACGGGCCTGAGCGTGCGGTGCTCCCGGCTGCCGATCTGCACCGACAGCCCCTGCCCCGCAGGCTGCAGGATCGCGAAGTCCACATGGCCCGTGTCGGCGATGCCACGTACGCAGTCGGTCACGTCAACCGACAACCAGCCGCCGGCCGCGGTCGCGCGCATCGTGGCCAGCCGTGATCCGATCGACGGCTTGGTGCCCCAGGTGATGGTGTCCTCTTCCCAGCCGTCACCGACGCGGTGGACGTTCACGGTTGTCGTTACCGACCCGGACGCCCGTCCGCGCGGTCTGGGACGACGCCGCCGCGCCTGGCTGGGCTGGCCCGGCACTCTGGCTGCACGGCGACCTGCATTCGGCCAACGTAGAACCGACAGGAGCAACATGTGAAGCACCGCATCGTTGTAGGATTCGCGTTTCGCTGTCGAAATCCGCGCCTCCGTGTCAGTTTGTTGTCGGATTCGACATGCCGCGGCGGACCGGCAGATAACCATCGCAGCGAGGTCACCGCCAACACGATCACCGGTAATGGATTCCGTGCACATCTGATCAATCGCTGTGCGCATAAAGGCATAGAACTCTCAGCGGCGCGACAGAAGACTGCAGATGACAAGCGGAGGCCCACTGGCGGGTAAACGGACTGGGCAGACGCACACGGAACCGTCCGCCGCCCGATCATGAACATTGCGCTCAATCGCCACGGTGTCCACCATGGGCGCCCTGATCGCCGGCCTCGCCAGCCCAGCGGCCGCGCAGCCAGACTCGCCGCAGAGCGATGAACGGGCACTCGCGCGGTTGCTGGCCGCGAAGCTCGACGACGCCGCCGGCATCTACCTCGTGAACTACAACTCCGGACGATACCTGCAGCCCAGGCGTCACAGCACCGCCAACGCGGCACGCGTCGTCCAATGGCGGTACACCCGATCCAAATTCCAGCGATGGAAACCCGTCCTGGACGGCAAGTACACCAGCTTCGAAAACCTCGGCTCACACAAGAACCTCGGCATCAACCGCGCCAGCGGCGATGCCGGCGCGAACGCTATTCAGGCAAAACCAGCCGGCGACTGGAACCAGGACTGGCTCATGGACCCCCGCCCATACCCGGGAGAATCGTTCGCGTTGGTGAACCGCAAGAGTGGTCTCTGCCTGGGAATCTCGAACGCCAGCATCGCGATCGGCGGACAGGCCGCTCAATTCCGCTGCGACGGGCGCGCCAACCAGCGTTGGAACTTCTACGGCGGATAGCGCCTCCTCGAACAGGCACACCAAAGTGCGCCGCAGACCGCCGCCGGGCCGCCCGGCGGCGGTCTGCCGTCTCTGGCCAGTATCGACGTGATCATCCGCCGGAGAGGAGGCGGCGATCAACAGAGCGCCGCACCCGCGCGGTGACGCCTTTCACACGATGACTAACATCCGCATATGTCCCGTTTTGAGGTGGCCACCTTGGTTCTCGCGCCACCGCCGGTTGTCTTCGACGCGTCCTTATCTGTCGAGCTGCACACCTCCTCCATGCGTGGCTCGCGCGAGCAAGCAGTCGCAGGGATCACTTCCGGACAGCTCTCCCTAGGTGATCAAGTCACGTGGCGCGCGCGACACTTCGGCTTCACCTGGCACCTGACCTCGACGATCAGCGCCTACATCCGGCCCTCGTACTTCGTCGACGAACAAGTGAGCGGCCCATTTCGGTATTGGCGCCACGCGCATACCTTCGAATCGACACACGTCGGTGACAGCGGTGTCGAGGCCACCCTGATGAAAGACATCGTCGACTTCGCCGCGCCCGCTGGCTTATTGGGCACCCTCGCCGAGCATCTCGTCCTGCGGCGTTACATGATCAAGCTGATCCCGCTGCGTAACGCGCACATCAGGGAGACGACCGAGACCGCCACTTGAGGTCGCGCAGGACGGGCCCATAAAGCGTTGGCGTCGCAGTCCTCGAGCGGGCTAGCGTTGCGTCCGTCATGCGCCAGGACGACGTGCCCTGTCTGGGCCTGTGAGTAGGCAGATTGGAGATGCGGGATGACTTCTCAACTCGTCGCGCTCTGCTTCGATGCGAACGACCCGCTCGGTCTCGCGCGCTTCTGGGCCGGAGTCCTGGGCTGGGAGATGACCGGCGACTCTCGAGACGGCATCGCGCTCCTGCCGAGCGATGACACCGGGTTCCGGATCGGATTTCTTCCGACCGAGGAGAAGAAGACCGGCCCGAATCAGATGCACTTCGATCTGACGAGCACGTCCCTCGAAGACCAGCAGCAGACCGTGGAGAGGGCGCTCGGACTCGGTGCGCGGCACATCGACGTGGGGCAACTCCCGGAAGAGCGTCATGTGGTGCTCGCCGACCCAGAAGGCAATGAGTTCTGCGTCATCGAGCCGGACAACAAATTCCTCGCCGACTGCGGATTCATCGGAGCGCTTGCGAGCGACGGTTCGCAGGAAGTCGGCTACTTCTGGAGCGAAGCGCTGGGCTGGCCGTTGGTCTGGGACCAGGACCAAGAGACCGCGATCCGCTCGCCGCACGGCGGTCCGAAGATCACCTGGGGCGGTCCGCCAGTGGCGCCGAAGACCGGGAAGAACCGGCTGCACTTCGACCTCGCTCCACCCGTCGACGGTGATCAGCAAGCGGAGGTCGACCGTCTCATCTCCCTCGGAGCGACTCGGATCGACATCGGCCAGGGCGAGGTCAGCTGGGTCGTGATGGCCGATCCCGATGGCAATGAGTTCTGTGTGTTGACTCCCCGATAGCGTGACCGGACCAGAGGTGGCGCGCCTCCGATCCACCCCGTGGCCCGGTGTAATGCCGGCGAGCCGCCGGCCGTCCCAGGTCGGCCCCCGCGCCGCGGTTCGTGACTCACGCTACCCCCCTTCCTCGCCGAGGCAATCGCCGTGCCCGGGATGGGTGCGGCAACAGTGATCAAGCATCGCGCGGTCACGGACGAGCGCGGTCGCGGCGTTCCCCCACCACGGGCTGGGAGCGGCGCAAAGGCCTCGTCAAACGATTCGGCGTCGACACGATCCCGCGTCGACGCCGAACCTAGTCCTCGGTGCCGGTCACGTCGCCGGTCATGCTGAGGGACCATCCGTGCAGAGGAGTCCGGCGGGCGTGCCGGGCGATGGCCGTGTCACCCACACGCGCCAGAGGGTCCTCGGCGGCTACTCCGCGTAGGGTTGGTCGGTTCCCTGGGCGCTGTAGGCGAGACTCCAGATGTAGCCGTCGGGGTCGGCGAAGGAGCCGCCGTACCCGCCCCACGGCAGGGCCCCGGCGGGCTTGAGGATCGTGGCGCCGGCCTTCCCGGCCTCGGCGATGATCTCGTCGACCCGCGCCTCACTGCGGACGACGTAGGTCAGGACCAGCCCGCTGAAGCCGCTGCCTTCCGGGCTCGTGCCCACCTGGTCGGCCAGGCCTTCGCGGCCGTAGAAGCCGACGAGCGAGCCTGCGTCCGATGCGAAGAACACCGAGACGCCGTAGTCGTGCTTGACCTTCCAGCCGAGCCCTTCGGTGTAGAACTGCTTGGCCCGGTCCATGTCCCGGACGCCGAGGAGGATCGAGCTCACGTGCGCTTTCACGCCTTGTCTCCTTTGTACTTGAGGTGGCTGAACCGGCAGATGTGACGTCCGGGCCGGGCCCGAATGTCACATCGGCATGGGTTCGCCGGTCAATCGATATGACCGGCGAAACGGAGGAATGTGACAGATGGCCAAGCAGGACTGGCTGAGCGAGCGGTTCGCCGAGCACCAGGACCGCTTGCACGCGGTGGCCTACCGGATGCTCGGCTCACCCGGCGAGGCGGAGGATGCGGTGCAGGAGGCGTGGCTGCGGGTCAGCCGCGCCGACACCGGCCAGGTGGAGAACCCTGGCGGGTGGCTGACCACGGTCGTGGCCCGGGTCTGCCTGAACATGCTCGAGGCACGCCGCAACCGGCGTGAGGACTCGGCCGGGGCGCTGCCGCCCGAGCCGGCCGCGCCGCACGCGAGCATCCACCCCGCCGGCCAGGCCGGCCCCGAGGACGAGGCGCTGCTGGCCGATTCGGTCGGGGTCGCGCTGATGGTGGTGCTGGACACGCTGACTCCCGCCGAGCGGCTTGCGTTCGTCCTGCACGACGTCTTCGCCGTGTCGTTCGGCGAGATCGGCACCATCATCGACCGCTCCCCGGCGGCGGCCCGGCAGCTCGCCAGCCGCGCCCGGCGCCGGCTGCAAGGAGCGGCCGGCGCATCCGACGCCGCGCGATCGGCGAAGCGGGACATCGTCGAGGCCTTCCTGGCCGCCTCCCGGGGCGGGGATTTCGCCGCGCTGCTGGAACTGCTCGATCCGGACATCGTGGTCGGCGAGGTCCGGGGCGGCCACGCGGTGGCGGCTTTCTTCGCCGGACGGGCTCAGGCCGCCCGGCTCGCTCTGGTCGACGGCGTTCCGGCGGCCGTCTGGTCGCACCGCGGCCGGCCGATGGCCGTCTTCACGTTCGCCGTCAACGACGAGAAGATCACTCGCATCACCATCGACACCGACCCGGACCGGCTCCGCGACCTCGACATCGTCTTTCTTCCCGCCGGCGACAAGGAGCGGCGTTGACCCTCGCGGATCTCAAGCTCTCGTCCTGCGCTCTCGCTGTCCACGACGTTGACGAGGCGCTCGGCTTCTACCGTGACGTGCTCGGCTTTGAGGTACGCGACGACGCCGGATCCGAGGGGATGCGACGGGTGAGTGTCGGCCCGCCGTCGCAGCCGGAGGTGCAGATCGTCCTCACCTCCCCCGGCGCGGACCCGGGTGTCTCGCCGGCCGACTGGCGGGCGATCGCCGACCTGATGGCCAAGGGCCTGCTGGGCAGGCTTGTCTTCGTGACCGGCAACTGCGATGCCACCTTCGCGCACATCGAGGCTGCGGGCGCTGAGGTGATGCAAGAACCGATCAACCAGCCCGACGGCGTCCGCGACTGTGCCTTCCTCGATCCCTCCGGCAACATGCTGCGATTCACCCAGCCGCGGCAGGTGGTCCAGGCACTCCCGTCGCGGCAGGCACCCTGAACGCGCTCCAGCGCGACGTTGATCAGATCGGCGGGGTTGTCCGGCCTGCACCGCCTTGCGGATCGCCGCGGCCGCCGGGCGTACGCCGGCCGCGTCGTGGTCCACGCCCATGCGCGGACGAAGCCGAGATGGCCGCGGATCCGAGGGATACTGGGGCATGGGCGTGCCGTACTCCACCGCCGATCCTCGCCTGCGTGCTGCTGTCGCCGACGAGCTCGCGCGTCGGCCGGAACTGCTCGTCTGCTACAGCCCCACGCACAGGGCCGGGCACAAGGAGTGGTTTCTCATCCAGAGTGTCGATCAGTTCGACGCCATCCTGGGACAAGACCTACGGCCGAACGACCGGCTCGAGGTCTTTCTCCGCCCGCAGTTCCCGCTTCGCGGGGTGGCCGGCGATGCCAGGCTGCTGGAGCAGGCGCTGGCGATCCTGCGTGCCAGGGGCGAACTGCTGATGGCGACGCTCACGCTCGGTGATCCTGAGCTGCAGGACGCTTACGGGTACGACGAGGCGGAGGAGGTCGTGGAGTCCTGGAAGGATGTTGCGGACGGGACCGTGGTCATGATCGGGCCGCATCCGCGCCTCGACGGGGATGATCCGGAGGTCGTGCTCCTTGCGTACGTACCGGATGCCGACGGCCGGTTCACGCCGGGGAAAGGCGCCTACTAGGGTGGCACCCCGCCGCCGGAGGCCGCTGACCAAGGCGGACGCGCCATCGCAGCAGCCTTCGCCATCAAGAAGCTGCCTCGGCCCGATCAACACGTTGGGCAGGGCGAGCGTGTCGGCCCTGGACGCCGCCGCCCGCACCGCGACGGCTGCGTCGCTGCATCGCGCCCGACACCCCCGTACAGGGCCTGAACAGGTCGAGGACGTAAGTGGAGTGGGACGCCGGGGGCGGTAGGCGACTCCGGCGCGGCGTACGATTCTGATGTGACCAGCAGTTCCGCCGCGACGCAGCGCCTGCGCGACCTCGCGCTGCTGCGCCGCGTCCGCGACCGGATCGACCGGGAATACGCGCAGCCGCTGGACGTGGAGGCGCTCGCCCGGGGCGTGAACATGTCGGCCGGGCACCTCAGCCGCCAATTCCGGCTCGCCTACGGCGAGTCGCCGTACTCCTATCTGATGACGCGGCGCATCGAGCGTGCGATGGCGCTGCTGCGGCGTGGCGACCTCAGTGTCACCGAGGTCTGTTTCGCGGTCGGCTGCTCGTCGCTGGGCACGTTCAGCACGCGCTTCACCGAGTTGGTCGGTGTGCCGCCCAGCGTCTATCGGCGCGAGGCGGCGCGCGCGACGGCGGGGATACCGTCGTGCGTGGCGAAACAGGTGACCAGACCGGTCAGGAATCGAGAAGCGCCGACGAGCGAGCCGCACCTAGCGTGACGAGCATGGACATCACCATTCACTCGAGCTTCCTCCCGCACGACCACCCGGAGGTCTCCCTGGCCTTCTACCGTGACACCCTCGGCTTCGAGGTCCGCAGCGACGTGGGATACGAGGGGATGCGCTGGATCACGGTCGGCCCCGCCGGCCAGCCCGGCACGTCCATCGTCCTGGAGCCGCCGGCCGCCGATCCCGGCGTCACCGATGACGAGCGCCGCACCATCATCGAGATGATGGCCAAGGGCACCTACGCCGGCATCGTCCTGGCCACCGCCGACCTCGACGGCACCTTCGAGCGGGTGCAGGCCAGCGGCGCCGAGGTCATCCAGGAGCCGACCGAGCAGCCGTACGGGGTTCGCGACTGCGCTTTCCGTGATCCCGCGGGCAACATGATCCGCATCCAGGAGCGGCGCTGAGCCGTCCGGCTGACCGGACGTTCGAGCCGACTCCCAGCAGGAGACCAGACCCATGCCCACCGAAGCGCCCCGCGAGGCCAACCGGTCCTACCGCGAGGTGCTGCGCGACCGGCGGCCGGCTGGTCTCCTCCTAGGTGACCTCCTAGGCAACGCCGGTACGGGTATGATCATCGTGGCCGTGCCCGTGCAGACGCTGTCCATTCACGGCAGCGTGCCCGAGGCGTCAGTTGCGGAATCTTCCACAGCGTCATGTGCTGATCGCGATCATCGGCCTTGCAATCGGGGCTCACGCCCGACGAGCAGCCGCGGGTCGTCACGCTCTGGACGACCGGCTCTATGGTGGCCGCTCCCCTTGGCCTGACCGTGGGCGGACCACTGATCGAGGTGGCCGGGAGCACCGGAGGGCTTGTGCTGTCCGGTGCGCTGACACTGCTACGTCGCCGCCCCGCGCCTGGGCATCGCCGAGGCCGCTCCACGGGCCGAGTGGCGCAGCGTGGTGAGCACGTCGAACTCTCCGTTGCGCTCGAAGACCGTCGCCGAGTCCGCCGCCGGCGAGTGCCGACGGCTTTGACAAGAGCTGCACTGCTTGATGTCCCGTGCGCGTACGAGCGGCCCGGATCCGTCACCGAAGCGGGAGACTGTTTGCCGTGCGCAGCTCATCATTGATCTCCCTCACACCGTGGTTGCCGGTCGTGCTGGTCCTGCTGGTCGCGCTCGGCGCTCTGGTGGCCTGGGCCGGGCGACTGGGCCATGGCAACGCCGTGGTGACCGCGTGTCTCAGGGCGGCGCTGCAACTCGGCGCGGTGTCGGCGGTGATCGCCTGGGTCGTCGCTTCTTCCCTGGCGGTCGCGGCGTTCATTCTGCTGATGTACGGCGTCGCCACGTTCACCGCGGGCAAGCGCATCGCGGGCGGCAGGCGGCTGTGGTGGGCGGGTGTGCCGATCGCGGCCGGGACCGTGCCGGTGCTGGCCATCCTGCTGGTGACCGGGGCGATCTCCACGCAGGGGATCGTCGTCATCCCCATCGCCGGAATCCTGCTGGGCGGCTGCTTGACGGCCACGACCCTGGCCGGCAGGCGGGCGATGGACGAGCTGGTCCAGCGTAAAGGGGAGGTGGAGGCGGCTCTGGCTCTGGGGTTCTCGCCTCGCGAGGCCGCGCTGGAGATCTGCCGTCCCGCGGCCGCTCAAGCGCTGGTGCCGGCCCTGGATCAGACCAGGACGGTGGGGCTGGTCACCTTGCCCGGGGCGTTCGTGGGCATGCTGATCGGCGGGGCGAGCCCGATCGAGGCGGGGATCGTCCAGCTCGTGGTTCTGGTGGCGCTGCTGGCGGCCGAGGCCACGGCGATTCTGGTGACGGTGGAGTTGGCCGCCCGCGGGCGCCTGGCCCGCCGGCCCACCTGACGGCGGCGATGCGGGCCATCGCCGCCGTCAGGTGGCGAAAACCTGGGAGTCGTCGGCGAACGCCTTGAACTCCAGGGCGTTGCCCGCCGGGTCGAGCAGGAACATCGTCCACTGCTCCCCCGCCTGGCCGGCGAAGCGCACGTAGGGCTCGATGACGAACGGGACGCCCGATGTACGCAGCCGCTCGGCGAGCTTGTGGAACTCCTCGATCGTGAGGATCAGGCCGAAGTGGGGCACCGGAACGTCATGGCCGTCGACCGGATTGTGGATTTGCTGCGTCCGGGCCGGCGCCAGGTGCGTGACGACCTGGTGTCCGTACATGTTCCAGTCGATCCAGGTGTCGGCGCTGCGGCCGTTCTGCAGGCCGAGCACCTCGCCGTAGAAGCGGCGCGCGGCCGTCAGGTCGTCGACCGGCATGGCCAGGTGGAAGCGCGGAATCGGGGAGTCCAGGACGCTCATGACGGGTGGGCTGCCTTTCTGGAGCATCGGGATGTCGTAATGTTGACATTACCTCAACGATCGAAGCTTGTTAACATCAAGACAAGGATGGAGGTGGAGATCATGAGTGAACCGGGCACAGTGGCTCCCGCCCGCCGGCGAGGACTGGCCGATGAGGTCGCCGACCGTATCCGCGAGGCCATCTTCAGCGGCGTCTACGCCCCGGGCGCCCAGCTGCGCGAGGTGGAGCTGTCGCAGGCGCTGGACGTCAGCCGCGGCCCGGTGCGCGAGGCACTGCTCCGGCTGGAACGCGAGGGCCTGGTTCGCAGCGCATGGCATCGCGGCGCCACGGTGATCACATTGGCCCCGCAGGACATCGCCGAATTGGACAGCTTGCGCGGCGCCCTGGAGCACCTGGCCGTCCAGCGCGTGGTCGCCCACGCCTCCGACGAGGACCTCGCCGAGATCGGCAAGACGGTCGAGCTGATGAAGCGCGCCGAGGACGCGCACGCGATGGTGCGCTGCGACATCGCCTTCCATGACGCCGTCTACGCCGCCGCCCACCATCAGCGCCTGGACGAGGCCTGGCGGGCGCTGCGCTCCCAGATCCACCTGTTCCTGCTGACCCGGATCGGCCTCAGCTCCGACGGCTACCTGGCCCATATCCCCGACGAGCATCGCCTGCTCGTCGCCGCGCTGCAGGCCCGCGACACCGAGGCGGCCCTGGAGCTGTTCGCCGAGCACCGCCGCCACGCTCTGGACGTGCTCATCACGAAGGAGGGGCAGCGTCCATGACGAAGCGGGAGGCCTCGCTGGGGATTAGGGAAGCGTGACGTACTTGCCGAGGAACGACCGGGCGGTGGCGGTGTCCAGGCGGTAGTCGTAGTTGGTCCCCTTGCAGGCGTCGTCGGCCCCGCTGATCGACGTGGCGATGAGGAGGTGCGAGGTCGGGCCGCCCAGGAAGTTGGGGCCGCCCGAGTCGCCGAAGCACGTGCTGCCGTCGGTCTTGGCGCTCAGCGACAGGTCGAGCCACCTGTGGGAGAGGCCTTCGAAGGAGATGGACGTCTGGTTGCGCGTGTCCGTGTAGTGGAAACGCCGTCCGTTGCCCTTCTTGGTCTTGGTGGGGTCCACGGAGCCGTACCCGACCGGGGTGAAGCGCGTCGTCTTCAGGCGCTTGTCGGCTTTGAGCTTGTCGAGCAGGCCGGCGGCCGGCAGCTGGGCGGGCTTGATGCCCGCGATGGGCGCATCGAAGACGACCACGGCCATGTCGTGGAGGTCGGACTTGTCCTTGTAGCGCGGGTCCGGGATGTAGCGGCCGCTGTAGAGCTTGGCCCCGGGTTCGTAGCGGCTGGCGAAGGAGACGCGGGCGGTCTTCTGCTTGCGTTCACCGCAGTGCGCGGCGGTGAGGAAGACGGTCGGCGAGATGAGGGTGCCCGTGCAGTAGGACCACGTTCCGTCGGGATTGGCCTTGTCGCCGATGAGGGCTCCCACCTCGGGGTGGGAGTCTCCGTCAGCCGTGCCGTTGGTGATGGCCGACGCAGGCGTGGCGACACCGATGGTCACCGCGGCAACAATCACGACAAAAGGGACGAAACGCATTCGAGAAGTGTATGCGTTTGTGGCCGTACTGTGACAAATCGGACAAAAGATCTACCGAAGCGGTCTCACGATTCTCGGCGGGCGGATGCGACCGGAAGGGCGGCGGCGCGCAGGAACGCGTCGGTGAACACCGCGCACGTCTCCTCCACCGAGGGCGTCTCCGCCCCCATCGCGGCCTCCAGAGTGGGGCGCAGCAGCAGGTGCGCCACCATCGGGCCGAGCATGAGCTGCACGAGGAGCGGGAACGGCAGCGGCCGCAGCCGGCCCGCCTGCACCTGATCCATCAGCAGGGTGCGCAGGGTGACCGCCAGCCGGGGAAGGGTCGCCTGCAGCATCCGGCTCGCCGGGCCGTCGGGGCGGCCGAACATGTCGGCGAACACGGCGGGCAGCACCCGGGGCTCCTGCCCGAACGCGACGATCATCGTGCTGTAGATCTCGCGGACCAGCTTGGCGATGTTCTCGGGGGGATCGGCGGCCAGCGCCTCCAGGTCGGGCACCGGGCCGTAGCGGTCGAAGACGGCGGCCAGCAGGCCGTCGCGGCCCTCGAAGATCGCGTGCAGGCTCGGCAGCGAGCAACCGGCTGCGGCGGCGACCGCGTCGAGGGTGACCGAGCCGAGCCCGCGCTCGGCGATGAGCGCGGCGGCGGCGCCGATGGCCCGTTCGCGTACGGGGCGCCGCCCGCCGGGGTCGATGCCCGCCTGCCGCACGGCCTCGTGCAGTGCCGCTCGCGTGCCGCCCAGCCTGCGCAGCAGCGTGCTGCGCGAGATGCCGGCCGCCGCGGCGATCGCGCCGATGGGCACCTCCGCCACGTCCTGGCCCCGCTCGCGGGCCGCCGCCAGGGCGGCCGCCACCAGGTCTTCCATACGGAGCATGCTACCGACACCGTGTTGGACGTTACCTCTATGAAGATTTCAGTTGGCCGTGAAGGGGATGTTGCGCCACGGGCTGCCGGGATCCTGAGCGAGTATCCGGTGCGGGACGAGCGCGGAGTCGTACATGTGGCCGAACGCCTCCTCATCGAAACGCAACACCCGCCCCAGGATGTAACCCGCCGAATACTCCTCCCACGTCCGATACACCCGCCGGGCCAGCTCGCCGGCCTGGATCACCACGTGCTCCGTCTCGTACGGCTCGGCGAACCGGGCGCTCAGCCCCCACCGCGCGAAGTTCACCGCCCGCCCGAAGTCGTAACCGAGGGCCGAGGTCACGAAGGCGTCGGGCGCCAGGAGGCCGTCGGCGCGGAAGCGCTCCTCGTACCGCACGATCGTCCCGATCAGCTGCATCACCACGTCGATGCCGGGCCGGCTCACGCCCCGCTGGGTGAGCATGCCGGCCGTCGCCCGCTGCCATGTGGCCAGGTCCCGGTGCGAGCCCGGGTACTGGCGGGCGAGATCGTTGCGCACCTGCAGCGCGAACTCCGGTTCGGCCGGGCTGTTGCGCCCCTCCAGCAGCGCCGTCACCTGCGTCTGCCAGCCGTGCCGATCCGTGACGCCCCACGACTCGCGCAGGGTTTCCACGTCATCGGCATAGCTGCTGTAGACGTCGCCGATCTCGTTCCAGATCACCCCGTTGTGCACGGCCAGGTGCCCGCCGCAGGCCAGCCCGTGCGCGAGGGGCCCGTGCAGCGGCCCGGTGTATTTGGTGAGCATCTGGTCGGCGTCGTGGCCCTTGTCCTGGACGCTCTTCTTCAGCGACTTCCAGTGCCGGCGGCTGCGTTTGGCGTCGGGAAAGTACGTCCCTGACGGGCTGCCGGGATTGACCAGCATCCCCTGCACCTCCGACCCCCACCACTCCTCGGGCGGGAAGGGCAACGAGACCGGGCAGGCGACGAGGTCGGGGCGCCTCCCGGGCAACTCCCCCCGGGTGTACACGACCAGGCACTGCTTGCCCTCGGGTCCCTGCTCCGTCTTCCAGTCCACGACCAGTTTGCGGCTGTCGACCTGCTCCTTCGGTTTGTAGGAGAACGTGTCGGCCCCCAGCAGGACGCGCACGTACGCATCCCAGTCGCCCTGGGACTTGGCCTCGGCCAGCGCCCGCTCGACATCGGTGGGCGGCACCCATGCCGGCCCCTGACCTGCCACGTTCCTCTTCGGCATACCCATGCCGACAAACCTTAGCGAAACGGACATCCGCCGCAGTCGTCCCGCCGTCGGCCAGGCCATCGCCGCCGGCTCCTGACCGTCGAGAACCCGATCAGGAGCGCTCCGGCTCGTAGTGCAGCGCGGTGATCCCGCACGCGAACGGCCGCGCGGTGACCAGGCGCAGCCGCCGGCGCGCCTCGGGGAACACCGGCATTCCGGCGCCGAGCGCGGTCGGGTTGACGAACAGGTGGAGTTCGTCGATCAGTTCCTTGGCGATCAGCTCTCGCACGAGAGTGCCGCCTCCGTAAGTGATGATGTCCCCACCCGGCTGCGATTTGAGCTTGGTGACGATCTCGGTGAGGTCCCCGCCGGCGACGGTGGCGTTCTCCCAGGGCGACTCGGTGAGGCTGTTGGAGATCACGACCTTGGGCGTGTTGTTCATCCAGTCGATCGTCTCCTGAGTCTCGCCCGCCGGGCCGGACGCCCAAGCCGGGATGAAACCCTCGGCGAGATGGCGGCCCAGTACGATGCAGTCGACCGGTTCGGTCATCGCGTCGATGTAGGCGTTGATGTCGTCGGTCCACGGGAACGTCATCCAGTCCATCTCGCCGTCCGGACCGGCCATGTAGCCGTCGATGGAGGTCTGGACCTGAAGCTTGAACGTGCGCATGAGATGTCTTCCTTCGACGTCGCTTGTGGTGCGGTGCTGACTCAACGCTGCCGTCAGGACCTTACGGTCTTCTTCCGATGAGGTTAAGGCGCTGGCCGGGGCCGTGTTCGGCGGGCCGCCGGGTCTCTACACCGCCCTTGCCGCCTGGACATCACCTCGCGCGGGCATGACGCGGCCGGGACGGTCAGCCCGCGGCGGGGGACGCGATGACGACGGTGACGTCGGCGGGCACCTCGCCGGTGCGGTAGTGGTGCGGGGCGTCTCCGGCGAAGGCCAGCATGTCTCCGGGCTCCAGCCGGCGCAGATCGTCGGCGGGGCCGGCGACGAGGCGGCCGGAGGCGAGCAGGAGATGCTCGGTCGTGCCGGGCGCGTGGGGCACGCCGTCGACGGCGGTGTCCGGCGGCAGGCGCAGCCGCCAGATCTCCAGGCTGTGGCCGCCGCTGATGCGGCGCAGCAGTTCACGCGTGGGACCGTCGCCGGCGGCGGCGGTCGCCGGTAGGTGCACGACGCCCGGGTCGTTCGCCCGGGTCAGCAGGTCGGTGAGCGGGACGGCCAGCGCGACGGCGATGGCGTCCAGGGTGTCGAGGGTGGGGTTGCCCATACCGGCCTCCAGCTGCGACAGCGTCGCCTTGCTCAGGCCGGTGCGGCGGGCCAGCTCGGCCTGGCTCATGCCGCGCTGCCGGCGGCGGCGCTGGATCTGGGCGCCGGCCGCGGCGGCCGCGCTGCTGGCGGGACGGCGGTCCCGGTCGGCGGTGCTCACCGCGCCGGCCTGTGGGAGGCGGTGTAGGAGACGCGTACGCGGCCCTTTTTGAGTTTGACGGCGGAGATCGTCACCTGCGCCAGGTCGGCGAGACTGCGGACGTGCGTGCCGCCGCAGGGGGCGGCGTGCAGATCGCCGAGCCGGACGATCCGGCGGCCGGCGGCGTCGTGCTCGGCGACGACCGGCAGGTCGTCGGCCACGGCCGCGGCCACGAACGCGCGCAGCCGGTCGGCGGCCTTGTCCCGGTCCTCGGCATCGGCCAGGCGCGTGCCCGTCTCGGACGGGGTGAGCTCGATGCGGGCCTGGCCGGGGAAGTGGTTGCTGCCGGCCAGGGTCCAGCCCTCGGCCCTGCTCGCCGCTTCGACGAGGTGGCCGGCGGTGTGCAGAGCCGCGTGCAGCAGGCGCACACCCGCGTCGACGCGGGTGTGGACGACGTCGCCGTCGACCGGTCCAGGCTCGCCCCCGGTGAGCACCACCAGGCCGGTGGGGGCATGGCGGACGGGAACGACCTCCCGCTCCCCCACCCAGCCGCGGTCGGCGGGCTGTCCGCCGCCTTGGGGGTGGAAAAGATTGTCGCGCACCGCGATCCACGCGCCACCGGCCTCGTCCCGCCCCGCTGCGATCACGGTGGTGGTGATCTCAGCGAGGTAGGTGTCGTCGAGGTAGAGGGCATCCTGCAGTGCACTATTTTGGTGAACCATTCGTTCATCTTATCAAACGAGCGGTAGGATCGACGCATGCCGACACCCGCGAACCTCTCCTTCCACCGCGCCTCACCGGCCCACACGGCAGAGGTCCTGAGCGTGCTGAACGAGGCGGCGGACTGGCTCAGGCGGCGCGACGTCACCCAGTGGCCGGACCGTTTCGAGCCCTCCTGGATCGACGAGGCGATCACACGGGGAGAGACGTGGCTGGTCCGCGCCGGCGACACGGCCGTCGGCACGCTCACCCTGGACTGGTCCGACCCCCTGTGGGCGGATGCGGCCGGTTCGGCCGGCTACGTGCACCATGGCGGTCCGCCGCCGGGCGGCCGGTCTGGGTGCGGTCATCCTCGACTGGGCGGCCGACACCGTGCGCCGCAACCGGCGGGAGATGCAGCGGCTGGACTGCGTGGCCTCGCTGACGCCCGCCCCGTCGTCTAACCGACCGGCGGCCGCGTACGTCCCGGCCGGCGTCGCACGAGCGGCTCTCCTCGCGCCCGTCAGCGGGTGAGCAGGGCACGCAGCGCCTTGACGACGTCGGCGGGCGCCTCCTCCGCCATGAAGTGTCCGCAGGTGACGGTCTCGTGCCGCAGGTCGGGCGCCCAGGCACGCCACAGCGCCGCCGCGTCGTAGCCGAGCGCCGTCCCCCAGTCCTGCTGCAGCACGGTGACCGGCATCCGCAGCCGGTGGCCCGCCTCCCGGTCGGCCCGGTCGTGTTCGGCGTCGATCCCGGCGGAGGCACGGTAGTCGGCGACGATCGAGGGGATCGCCTGGCGGCAGGCCCGCAGGTACGCGGCGCGCACGCCGTCCGGGATCGCCCGCGGGTCGCCGGCCCACAGGTCGAGGAAGTGGCCGAAGAACGTGTCCGCGCTGGCGGCGATCATCTCCTCGGGCAGGCCGGGAGGCTGGGCCATCAGGTACAGGTGAAAGCCGACGGCCGCGCCCGCGCCGCGCATCACCTGCCACATGTCCAGGGTCGGCAGCACGTCCAGGCAGGCCAGGTGGGTGATCGCCGCCGGATGGTCGAGCCCGGCGCGGAAGGCGACCAGGGCGCCCCGGTCGTGCCCGGCCAGCGCGAACCGCTCATGACCCAGCGCATGGGCCAGCGCCACGACGTCGGCGGCCATGGTGCGCTTGGCGTAAGTGGCGGCGAGGGTCTCGGCGGGTTTGTCGCTGGCGCCGTACCCGCGCAGGTCGGGACAGATGACGGTGTGGTCGGCGGCCAGGTCGGCGGCGACGTGCCGCCACATCAGGTGCGTCTGGGGGAAGCCGTGCAGCAGCACGAGGGGGCTGCCCTCACCCGCGACGGCCACGTTGAGTGACACGCCTTCGGCGACGGGGACGCGCCGGTAGTCGAAGCCGGCGATGGTGTCGCTGCTGGTGTCGCTGCTGGTCGTCATGATGGTGGGCTCCTTTGCCGAAGGTGACCCGTTCAGCGTGCCGGGCGCGAATGAGCATCCGATCAGCGCGCTACCGTGGCTGGCTGAGGAGGGTGGTCGAACGGTGCGGTTCGGGGTGCTGGGGCCGGTGACGGCCTGGGACGAGGCCGGTGGCGTGGTCGACGTCAAAGGGCCGCGGCACCGCGCGGTGCTGGCCCGACTGATCGTCGCCCGCCGCCGCGTCGTACCGGTGACGCGCCTGGCCGGGGACCTGTGGCAGGACGAGCCGCCGCCGGGTGCGGTGGCGGCGCTGCGCACGTTCGTGGCGGCGCTGCGCCGCGCGCTGGAGCCGGAGCGGCCGCCGCGCGCCGCGCCGCGGCTGCTGGTGACCGAAGGTCCGGGGTACGCGCTGCGCGCCGCCCCCGACGCGGTGGACGCCTGGCGGTTCGAGCAGGCGGTCACCGCCGCCGCGGCGCTGCCGCCGCGGCCGGCTCTCGAGCGGCTGGAGGAGGCTCTGGGCTGGTGGCGCGGGCCTTCCTACGCCGAGTTCGCCGGCCAGGACTGGGCACGGGCGGAGCGTTCGCGCCTGGCCGAGCTGCGCCTGCACGCGATCGAGCGGCGGGCCGAGGCGCTGCTGGCTCTGGGGCTGGCCGGCGAGGCGGTGCCGGACCTGGACGCACACGTGGCCGAGAACCCCTGGCGGGAGGACGGCTGGCGGCTGCTGGCCCTGGCGCTGTACCGTACCGGCCGCCAAGGCGACGCGCTGGCGGTGCTGCGCCGGGCGCGCGGCCTGCTGGCTGAGCAGCTGGGGGTGGATCCGGGGCCGCGGCTGCGCCGGCTGGAGGCCGACATCTTGCGTCATGCCCCGCATCTTGACCCGCTGTCGGGTACGGCGGGCTCGGTGTGGGCGCAGGCGGCGGCCGCCTACGACCGCAGTGTGCCGGCGGGCGCCAGGGCGCGGCTGGAGTCGACGGTGACGTTGATGCGCGATCTGGCCGTGACCGGCGGCGCGGGCCTGGAGGCGGCGCGCCGGCACCGGGTGGCGGCGATCGCGGCGGCCGAGGAGCTGGGCGAGGCGGAGCTGACGGCGCGGGTGATCGGATCCTACGACGTGCCGGCGATCTGGACCCGTGCGGATGACGCGGAGCAGGCGGCGCAGGTCGTGGCGGCGGCCGAACGCGCCCTGGCCGCGCTCCCGCCGGGCGCGCCGGACGCGGTACGGGCACGGCTGCTGGCCACGATCGCGCTGGAGTCGCGCGGCACGCATGCCGCGCGTGGGGGTGCGGCGGCCCGGCAGGCGGAGGAGATCGCGCGCCGGCTGGACGATCCCGCGTTGCTGGCCTTCGCGCTCAACGGCGTGTTCATGCAGACCTTCTCGCGTGCGGGGCTGGCCGGTCGCCGGGACGAGGTCGGCGCGGAGCTGGTGGCGTTGTCGGCCCGGCACGGGCTGGTCACCTTCGAGGTGCTCGGGCATCTCATCCGCTTGCAGGCACGGTGCGCGCGGGCCGACTTCGCGGTCGCCGACGAGCACGCCGCCGCCGCGGAACGGCTGGCCGAACGGCATGAGCTGCCGCTGGTGAGCGTGTTCACCGCCTGGTACCGGGCACTTCGCCTCGACGTGACCGGGCCGGCGCCGGCGGTTGAGGAGGTGGAGGCGGCCTACCGCCGGGCGGCCGCGCGGCTGGACGGCGCCGGCATGCCGGGACTGCAGCGCGGGTTGCTGCCGCTGGCGTCGCTCTGCGCGCGCGTGCGCCGCGGCCTGCCGCCCGGGACCGGCGAGGCGGACTGGGGACCGTACGAGCCGTGGGTCCGCCCCCTGCTGCTGGCCGCCGACCGCCGCGACGAGGCCGCGGCGGCGCTGGCGGCCCTGCCGGAACCGCCGGAAGACCTGCTGATGGAGGCGATGTGGTGCCTGGTGGCGCGGGCTGCGGTGGCCCTCGGCGACCGGGAGGCGATGCGCCGCGCCCGCACCGCGCTGGCCCCGGCGGCCGGGGAGCTGGCGGGCGCGGGCAGCGGCCTGCTCACCCTGGGCCCGGTCTCCGACCACCTCGCCGCCCTCGCCGATGCGCTCCGCGACACCTCTGCCTAGCCGCCGTACCGCGGCAGGACGGCCATGAGATGCTGCTGAGGCTGGCAGGTGTCACTCACCGTGGCCACTGCCGTGGGCGGGCACGGCCGTTCCGGGCGCCGCTGACGTCGGAGATCAGCCCATGTCGCCGGCCGACATCTCGCGGAGCGTGGTGTGTGTGTGCGTCAGGTGAGATGCTTGACGTGCTCCTCCCTTTGATTGGGGAGGATTCTCATGGCCGCTACGCGGCCACCCGGTGGGGGGTGGTGCGGGTAGTCCCGCCGTGAGGTGCTTGACGCTTCAGCGGCCCCAGTGGTGCAGGGCCTCCACGTCTGGTGACCGCCCGTCCGGCGGCTGAGTTGTACCGATGCAACTGGGTGCGGGCGGCGTTGACGTCGGCGTTGCCGATCCACCCGCATGCTGGATTCCTGCACACGAACCGGGGCTGACTCTGGCGCGAGCCTTCGTTGATCGTGTGGCAGGCGTGGCATTCCTGGCTGGTGCCCAGTGCCGGGATGTAGACGACCTGGCCGCCCTTGGTGGTGGCCTTGTAGGTGAGGAACTCGGCGGTGCGGCCCCACGCCTCGGTGGCGATGGCCCGGTTCAGGCCGCGTTTTTGGGCGACGTTCGTGCCCGGCTGTTGGAGGGTGCCGGAGGCGCTCGCCATCATGTTCTTGACCTTGAGGTCTTCCAGCACGATGACGCCGAACCGGTCGGTGAGCTTCGCTGTGGTCTGGTGCTGCCAGTCGATGGCCCGGCGTTTGGCTTTCGCGCGCAGGCGGGCGATCTGGTCATAGGTTGTCTTCAGCCGGTTGCTGGTGCGCTGTCCTGGTTTCGCGGCTCGTTTCTGGCGGGCGGCCTTGCGCTCCAGATGGAGCAGCCGCTCCTGCTCCCCGCCGGTCAGCCATTCTTTACGGTGGAAGATCTTCTCTCCGCCTGCCAGGGCGAGCGGTACGGCGATGCCCCGGTCGATCGCGGTGTGCGGCCCCGGATGCGGGGCCGGCACCGGCTGCTCGGTCTGGATACGAAACACGATGTGCCACCCGGTGGTCTCCTTCACCAGCCGCGCTCCGGTGATCTTCCCGTGCGGGCCGCCCTTCGTGACGACCGGCAGGTCTTTGGTCCATCGGAAGCGGACCCGGCCGAGTTTGGGGATGGTGACCGCGCCCCACCGGCGGTTGATCCGGGTGATGTTCAGGTCCCGCGCCTGGGGGACGTCCACGGCCATCCGGGAGCGGAACCGGCTCTTGAACGTGGGGCGTTCGGCCGGGTGGTCGGGGTTGAAGTAGTTGGCCCACGCCTGCCGGTAGGTCTTCAGCACGGCTTGCGCCGCTTGGGCGGGCAGGTCGTTGAGCCAGTCGATCTCTTTGCGGGCGGCCCGGATGGCCTCGTCGCACTGGGCGAGGGAGGCGAAGCGGCCCTGCCGGAAGGTGAAGAACTCGTGCAGCAGGTTCCACAGTGTGCGCGCGTTGTGCGCCTGGCCGTCCAAGACGGCGCTCTGCCGCTGGTCCAACTCCAGGCGGGTGACATGAGCGCGGTTGCGTTTCTCCTGCTCCACGCGGCTCATTCTATCGTTTGGTGTATGTCACCGCGATGGGAACCGAACCCCGACATCAGAACCGGGCGTCACTGCGTCCACGATCTGTCCGCGCATTTGGTGTTTGTCACGAAATATCGGCGGGACGCACTCACCAGCCCCATGCTGGAACGCTGCGAACAGATCATGATAGAGGTGTGCGAGAAATTCGACTGCGAACTGACCGACTTCAACGGCGCACACGACCACGTCCACCTCCTGGTCCGCTACCCGCCCAAGGTCGCCCTGTCCTCCCTCGTCAACTCCCTCAAAGGCGTCTCAGCCCGCTACCTCCGCCAGGAATACAACACCCACGTCCGCACACACCTATGGAGCGGCCACTTCTGGTCCCGCTCCTACTACGCAGGCTCGACCGGCGACGCGGACCTGGCCACCGTCCACACCTACCTCCAGTCCCAGGACCGGCCCCAGAAATGAGATCAAGACCAGACGCGGCACACCGCGTTCCCAGAGTGCGGATCAGGACACACTCAGGCCCTTGGAGGCCTTCCCGCAAGGGCGTTCACCCCCACCTAATGGCGGGAGCACTGGCCCGCACCTCGGTAGACTCAAGATCGTCTGAGTCGTCACGAACAGGGAATCACAGTGATCGATCGTCTGGCGCGGACCGTGGTCGCGTTCCTGCTGTTACCGGCCCTCGGCGCGTGCTCCGCGCCGCCTGCGAACCCGCTGCTGAAGAACCCGGCCCAGTGGCCGTTGGTCCAGCTGAACGGCCTGACCGGCCACCGGAGACTGCCCGGCGAGGCGGAGCGTGCACTGGCGCAGATCAGGGTCGGCTCTCACGACCTGATCGCGTGGATTCACTCCTCCGGCCGGTGCGGGCTGTCCGACTCCGGCTGGAGCATGTACGTCGATCTGACCACGTCCGAGGGGCACCCGGGGCGGGAAGTAGGGTTTTCCGGGCCGATGGAGCCGGCGGTGGGCAGTTCCAGCGAGAGCAAGGTCAGCTTGTTCTGCACCCCTACCAGGATGCTGATCAGGGTCGAGGGGGAGACGTCGAAGCCTTTCGTCTCCGGCGACGCGGTCGCGCAGCCTGTCAACGGCGGGCTCAACGCCGTCGTCGGCTCGCGGGAAGCTCAGAAGGAGTCACTGCCCGGCGCGACCGTGACTCCGGGTGGATAGCGGTCACCCGGGGCGACCTCCAGTGATGATCATCAAGCCGCGCGCCAATGCCGCCGTTTGGCCCCGGCGCAGCGGAAACTGGCCGCCCTGCACGGCGACACGTTCGACTAACGCCGGGCCGGCGGGCAGGCCACCTCCGTGAGCGCGAGTTTTGTCAGCCGGTCGGTGGCCTCGTGGGGTGTCATGTCGGCGCCCCGTTGGTAGGCGGTGTCGTAGTCGGTACGGCCGAGCCGTTGCGAGAGCGTCTCCGCAAGGGAGCACAGTTCGGTGTCGCCGTGGTCGAAGGTGCCGCGGATGGCCTGGCTCAGGCCGAGCGCGGTGGCCGCGCCGGCCGGATCGTCCTCCAGGAACAGCAGCCGAGCCAGGAGCTGCGCGGCCGCCGGGGTGTTCATGTGCGCCTGCGCCGCCTGCATGGCACGGGGCAGCAGCTCGCGCGCGGGTGCGGCGTCCCCGGCGGTGAGGAGGTTCGCCATCCTGGCGGGCACCAGGAGGTTCTCCATCGTCTCCGCCGTAAGGCGCAGCCGGCGGGCGAGGGTCTCCATCCGGTCGAGTTCTTGGTCGGCCCGTTCGATCGCGCCGGAGCGGCGGTACAGCTCGGCCAGGCTGCCCAGGACCTCGATCTCCAGCACACGGTGACCGCGCTCCCATGCCGCTCGTTCGGCGGTTTCGATGTCGTGCTGGGCGCCGGTCAGGTCGCCGGCGCGCATGCGTTCGGTGGCGAGTCCGAGCCGGGTTGAGACCTCGTCCTGCGAGCCGAGGTCGGTGGCGATCGCGAGGCTGTGCTCGTAGGCGGCGATCGCCTGGTCGTGGTCACCGGCGATGGCGTGGATCTGCGCCAGGCCGTACAGCGTCTTCGCCGTCCACCACCGATCGCCCGCCTCCTTGAACGCGTGCAGCGCCGCTGCCATCGCGGTCGCGGAGCTTTCCCGGTCGCCCCGTTCGCGATACCGCATGGCTTCGATCATGAAGGTGCAGGCGATCGCCCAGCGGTCCGAGCCGCTGCGCACCCGGGCGATCTCCTGGTCGACCAGCTCGTCCAACCCGAGTGTCAGCGCCATCATCAGCGCTGTCGTCAGCAGCATCGGATAACGCCGCAGCGCGCCCGTGTGCGCGCAGTCGTCGATGAGCGCGCGCAGCCGGTCGGGCTCTTTGGTCGGCGCGCCCTCGCCGGCTACCAGGTGGATCGCGGTGAACGCGGCCCGGGCTTGCGCGGGCAGCGCGTCGCCGAACTCGGCGACCTTGGCGACGTAGGCATCGGCCCGAGCGTCGTAGCGGAGCATGACCCAGTACCAGTACAGCGGCCCGAGAATCCGGGCCGCGGTCTCGGCGTCGCCGCCGTCGATGGCCGTTTGCAGGGCGAACATCAGATTGTCGTACTCGGCCTGGAACAGCCGCAGCGACTCCGCCTGCTTGTCCGAGCGCAGCAGCGGCTCGTGTTCCTCGGCCAGGTCGGCGAAGTGCCGCGCGAGCCTGCGCAGGACGGCTTCAGCTTCCCCCGCGAGGCGAAGCTTGTCCGCCGCATGGGCTCGGATGGTTTCCAGCATCCGGTACGCGTGGCCGGCCCGCTCCACGATGGACTTGTCGACCAGGGAGTCCAGGAGATAGATGACCTCGCCGGCGGGGAGCGTCTCATCCGAACAGACCGCCTCGATCGCGGCGATCCCGGTTCTCGCCGGAAAGATCGACATTCGGCGGGCCAGCGTCCGTTCTTGATCGGTGAGGAGGTCCCAGCTCCATTCGATGACCGCATGGAGGGTCTGCTGCCGCGGCTGGGCGGCCCGGTTGCCGGTGCTGAGCAGCCGGAAACGGTCATCCAGTCGCCGGGCGAGCTGGTCGGCGCTCATGGTCCGCAACCGCGCTGCAGCCAGCTCCAGCGCCAGCGGCAGCCCGTCCAGCCGGCGCACGATGTCCACGACCGAGGTCGCGGTCGGCGCGTCGAGGACGAGGCCGGGCTGTACGGCTGCCGCGCGATCGAGGAACAGCCGCACCGCGTCCGATTCGCCGGCCTGAGCGGAATCCGCGTGGGCCGGGGGCAGGTCGAGCGGGCCCAGACGGCACAGCGTCTCACCCATGACGTCCAGCGGTTCCCGGCTCGTGGCCAGGATGGTCACGTACGGCTGGCGCTCCAGCAGCTGCCCGGCGAACTCCGCGACGGGTCCGCAGATCTGTTCGCAGTTGTCCAGCACCAGCACGCCTTCACCACCGGCGAGCAGACTGACCACTCGATCCAGCGGCGTGCCAGACGGCTGGGCATCGGCGACGCTGAGCGCGCCCAGCACCGCCTCGGGCAGCCCGTCGGCGGTGTTCACCCCGGCCAGGGGGACGAGCCAGACCCGGCCACGCTGATGGGCCCGATGCCGGCTCGCCACCTCCACGGTCAGCCGGGTCTTGCCCACTCCTCCGGGCCCCACGACGGTGACCAGCCGGGAGGTCTCCAGCAACCCCGCCAGCAGTCTCAGCTCCTCCTCCCGGCCGACGAAGCTGGTCAGCAGGGCCGGCAGACGGCCCGGCGCCGCCTCCGGCCGAGCCTGTTCCGCCTCGGGGATCGTCAGCTCGCCCCGCACCACGGCCAGGTGCGTCTGGCGTAGCTCCTCGGACGGGTCGACGCCCAATTCCTCGGCGAGCGTGCCGCGGACCTGTTCGAACACGGCCAGCGCATCGGACTGGCGGCCTGCCGCGTGCAAGGCTCGCATGCGTAATCCGGCCAGCCGTTCGCGCAACGGGTGGCTGGCGGCCACCGCCGCCATATCGGCGAGGATCTCGTCGTGGCGGCCCAGTCGCAGCTCCGCCTCGAACCGGTCTTCGATGGCCGCGACGCGCAGCTCCTCCAGCCGCGTGCCGGCCGTACCGGCGAAGGGGGCATCGCGCACGTCGGCCAGCGCGTCTCCCCGCCACAGCGCCAGCGCCTCGTCCAGCAGCGAGGCCGCTCGCTGCGCGGCGCCCGCGGCCAGTTCGCGACCGCCCCGCTTGGCCTTCTCCTCGAACCGGACCGCGTCGACGTCCTCGGCGCGTACGTGCAGGCGATACCCGCCGGCCGCCCTCTCCACGACCCCGGCCCCGCCCAGAGCCTTGCGCAGCCGGTGCACCAGCCCATGCAGCGCATTGACGGTGCCCCCGCGCGGATGCTCCCTCCACAGGCCGTCGACGAGTGCATCGACCGACACCGTCTCACCCTCGGCCAGTGCCAGCCGGGCCAGCAGCGCGCGAACCATGACACCGCCGACATCGATCGGCGCACCATCGTTGGCATAGGCCCGGACCGGTCCCAGCAGCTCAATCCGCATGCACAAAGGCTATGAGGACGCAGAGGCGCGCGTGCTCGTGAAAGTGGCGCAGTGCCGGCTAAAAGAGCGTTCTAAGAGGCGTGTAAGCGCCGGTCGACACCGTGGAGGGCGTACGGAAGAAACGTCCGAAAGGCAGTGCAATGGCAGCGCACGAGAAAGTGCAGCAGGTGCTCGACTGGGCGGTGGCCGAGGTCGGCATCCCCGGCATCGTCGCCGAGGTCCAAGACGAGGACCGGACCTGGTTCGGCACCGCCGGCGTGGCCGACCTCAAGACCGGCGCCCGGCGCCGGCCGGGGGAATACGTGCACACCGGCAGCAGCGGCAAGGCCTTCACCGCCGCCGTGATCCTGACCCTGGAGGCCGAGGGCCGGCTGAGCCTCGACGACCCGGTGAACACGTGGCTGCCGGGTGTGGTGAACGTCAACGGCTACGACGGCAACAAGATCACCATCAGGCACCTGCTCAGCAACACCAGCGGGCTGTTCGCGACCGGCCTGGCGCCGGAGGTGTCCCACCGCTACGCCACCCGCTCCGGATTCCTCCAGCATCGCTTCGACACCTTCACCACCGAGGAGCTGCTGAGGGTGGCGGTGTCCCAGCCGCCGGTCGGTGAGCCCGGCGAACGCTTCGAGTACGCCAACGGCGGCTTCCACCTCGCCGGGGCGATCATCGAGGAGGTCACCGGCAGCAGCTACGCCGAAGAGGTCGAGCGCAGGGTCATCCAGCCGCTCGGACTGACCCACACCCGTGTGCGCCCCGCCCAGGACACCGGATACCCCGATCCGCACCCGCGGGCGTACTCCAACCTGTTCTTCAAGGACGGCGCCGACCCGGCGACGGTCACCTCGGAGAACTGGGAATCACTGATCGAGGAGCCCGGCCTCCCGCCCCTGGATGTCACCGAGTTCAACTCCTCCCTGGCCTGGTCGGCCGGCAATGTCGTCTCCACCACCGGCGACATGATCCGCTTCGTCGACGCGATGGCCGGCGGCAGCCTGCTGCCGCCCGCCCAGCACCGGCAGATGTGGACCACGGTCTCCACCGAGGGTGGTTACTGGATGCCGCACGCCCGCTACGGCCTGGGCCTGTTCGAGTTCGACAAGCAGGCGACGGGCGGCCGGACGCTGCGCGGCGTCGGCGGCAGCCTCTGGGGATCCTGGTTCTTCGCGGTCGGCACCCCCGACGACCGGCACACCATCGCCGTCCACACCAACACCGAATGGAAGACCTGGGACCTCATGGTCAAGCTCATCCACGCGGAGTTCGGCATTTCCATCGGTGCATAAGCACACTGCCCGCCACCGGCTCGCGACGTCCGCCAGGGGCCGGCGCGAGCCGGTGGACGCCGGCGGCGGCCTGGCACGCGAGCCGGACCGTCCCCCTGCGCTTGTCCGCCCGTGCGGCACCGCACTACCGTGCCGGTGTGCATCTCTTCTCACGCTCGTGGACGGCGTTGCGCACGGCGGTCGCCGAACTCCCCGACGAGGACTTCGCGCAGCCGTCCGGCTGTGCCGGCTGGCTCGTGCGGGACCTGGTGTGCCATCTGGTCATCGACGCTCAGGACGTCCTGATCACCCTGGTGACCCCCGCCGCAACGGAACCGACCCGCGACGCGGTGACCTACTGGGAGGTCGCCGAAACGCCGCCGACCGGGGACGACCCGCTCGACGCGCTGATCGTCCGGCTGGCCGCCGCGTATGAGGAGCCTCGGCTGCTCAAGTTCCACCTCGACGACGTCGGCTCCGCCGCCGGCCGCGCCGCCGAACTCGCCGACCCGGGCCTGCGGGTCGCCACCCGCGATGAGGTCCTCACCGCGGGCGACTATCTCGCGGCGTACGTCCTGGAGTGGACGCTGCACCACCTCGACCTGGTCGCGCACCTGCCGGAGGTGTCGGGACCGCCCGCGGAGGGGCTCGCCCGGTCCCGCGAGATGCTGGAGAAGATCGCCGGGGCCGCGTTCCCCGCGGCGTTCTCCGACCAGGACGCGCTGCTGGTCGGCACCGGACGGCGTGCCCCGAGCGACGCGGAGAAGGCCGCACTGGGCGAGCTGGCCGCGAAACTCCCGCTCGTCCTCGGGTGATCGTCTGCCCGGACGGGATCTTCGGGCCTGGCCCCTCTTGCGGACCTGCCGCGCCCGCAGCCATGCTCGATTTCCCAGGACGAGCCGATCTCGGGAGGCGCGCGGTGCGCACCAACGATCCCGGCGTCTCCCGCCGGAGCGGGCCATGACGGTGACGGCGAGGCCTCCGGTCCGGCGTTCGGAGTCGGTCTCCGGGCGGGTGCGTACGCTGGCCGGGCTGTCCCTGCTCACGCTGGCACTGCTGCTGGCCGCGATCCTGGCCGGCGCGGCGAGTACGGGCTCCGGCCTGCGCACCATCGGGCATGACGCCGGGCCGCAGGTGCTCGCCACCACGGGCCTGTATCGGCAGATGTCGGAGATGGACGCCCTGGTGGCCGAGACCCTGCTGCTGGGCAGAGAGTACGGCCCGCAGCAGCAGGCCGACCTGACCAGCTATGACCAGCGGCGGCTGGAGATCTCCGAGAATCTGCTCAAGGCCTACCGGCTCGCCCTGGACGACCCCTCCGAGCAACGCACGGTCGAGTCGCTGATCGAGGGGCTGGGCCGCTACGAACGGCTGGCCACCCAGGCCCGGCTGCTGGACATGCAATCCGGGCACACCGCGGGACAGCCGCCCGACCATGTGGTCGAGGCCTATCAGAAGGCCACCGACCTCATGCACCGCGAACTACTCCCCCAGGCCTACAACCTGACCCTGGAAACCGGGACGATCGTCAGGCGCGCGCACGACGCCGAGCGCTCGGCCACCTCGCTGGCCCGCTCCGCCGTCATCGTCACCGGGCTGCTCGCGCTGGCCTGCCTGCTGGGCCTGCAGGCCTACCTGACCCGCAGGTTCCGCCGGGTCTTCGCGCCGGCTCTGGTGGTCGCCACCGTGCTCACCGCGGCCGGCCTGGTGACCGGCGCCGCCCTGCTCACCCGGCAGGGCCAGGCGCTGGAGGAGGCCAAGCGCCGCGGTTTCGACGCGGTGCTCACCCTGACCAGAGCACGGGCGATCAGCACGAGCATGCACGGAGACCAGAGCCGCTACCTGCTCGACCGCTTCCGCAAGGACACCTACGAACACACTTTCCTGGACAAGTCCCGGACGATCGCAGCCGTCGAGTCCACCAGCCTGCCGGACTACCAGAGCAAGCTGCAGGCGAACGTCCAGGGCCTGCTCGGCAGTCTGACGGGCCAGGACCGCCAACGGCTCTTCGCCGCCTACCAGAGGTTCCAGCAGGCCGACGCGCGGATGCGGACGATGCCGGCCGAGGCGGCGATCAAGTTCTGGGACGGCGAGCTCACCGAGGCCTACGAAAGCTACGACACGGTGCTGGAGGAGCTGGTGCGGCGGCACGAGTCCGACTTCGAGCGCGCCATCGACAGCGGCGACGGCGCCCTGGACACGCTGTGGCGGTCGATTCCCGGCGGGCTGGCCGCCGGCGCCCTGCTCATTCTGGCCGGCGTCTGGCCGCGACTCAGGGAGTACCGGTGAGAAAACTGCTGATCTGCCTGATTGTGCTGCTCACCGCCTGCGGCACCGCGCGGCCGGATTCCCTCGTGGACACCGACGAGGTGGTCGTCGCGATCCGCTCCGACGTTCCGCTGATCAGTTTCACAGGACAGAACGGCGCCTACGACGGCTTCAACATCGACGTGGCCAAAGATCTGCTGTCCCGGCTGGGCAAGCAGATCCACTGGCGGGAGATCAAGGCCGGCGACCAGCTCACCGTGCTCACCGACGGGCGTGCCGACCTGGTCTTCGCCCACATGTCGGTCACCCCGGAGCGAAAGAAGGTGATCGACTTCGCCGGGCCGTACCACGTCGACTTCCAGGACATCGCGGTACGGCCGGCCGACAGGGGCGTCATCCGCGACGTCCGCGACCTGAAGGGCCGCAAGATCTGCTGGGTGCGGGGCACGAACATCGCCCAGCGGATCATCGACGAGCGCCGGGTCGAGGCGATCGCCGTCGCGGCACCCGACTACAACGTCTGCCTAGAGATGATCAAGGATGGCAGGATCGACGCCATCTCCACCAACAGCCAGATCCTGGCGGGGCTGCTCACCAAGCCGGGCGTCGACCTGCACCTGGTGGGCGCGGCTTTCAACGAGCAACGCACGTCGATCGGCGTGCGCAAGGGCGACGTCGACGGCTGTGAGGAGCTCAACCGCGCCATCACCCAGATGTACCAGGACGGCACGGCGCACATGCTGCTGGACAAGTGGTTCGGCAAGTCAGGCATCGACCTGTCGGTGGTCTCGGTCCCGCAGTTCGAGGGCTGCTCCTAGGCGGGCGGCCGGGCGATCTCCGCGCTGAACCGGTCGACGAGCGCCTGCTTGGCCCGCCCGGCGACCTCCACATCGTAGGAGACCAGCTTGACCGCCGCCGGGTCGGCCGCCTTGGAATGCGCCGGCACCTTGGTGTTGGTGGGCAGGGCGTAGAACTGCACCAGCGGCCCCAGCTGCTGGGACGCCCCGCTCAGCGCCCAGTCGACGTACGTGCGTGCGCTGTGGGGGTTGTGGGCCCCGGCCAGCACGGCCAGGCCACCGAGCTCGTAGCCGGTGCCCTCCTGCGGGAAGGTCACCTGCAGGTTCGGATAGCCCTGCTCCTGGGCGGTGACGCAGTCGTGGGAGAACACGACGCCGACCGCGGCCTCCTGCTTGGCCGCCTGCAGGGCGGCTGCGCTGCCGGAAGAGGTGTATCGCAGCACGTTCGGGTGGAGGCTGCGCAGGTAGCCGAGCGCCGCGTCGTGATCGCCGCCGCCGAGCTGCACGTGCGTCCACAGCGTGGTGTAGGCGGTTCCGGAGGTGGCGGGATGGGCCAGGGCGACGCTGCCGCGCAGCCGCTCATCCAGCAGCTCCCGCCAGGAGCGGATCGGCTGCATGCCTCGCTTGGCCAGCTCCTTGGTGTTGTTGCAGAAGGCCAGCACGCCGGCGTAGATCCCGCTCCAGGCGTTCTCCCGATCAGCCCACTCCTTCCGGATTTCACCTGATTTTTCGGATTTGTACGGCTCGAGCAGCCCCAGACTCTTGGCGGCCACATAGGAGTCGGCAGGACCGCCATGCCAGACGTCGAACTCCTGCCGCGCCCTGGCCGCCTTGATCCGCTCCAGCGCCTCTCCACTCGACAGCCGGACGAAGTCGGCCTCCACACCGGTGGCATCGGAGAATCTCTTGACCATCATCGCGCACCATCGCTCGCTCGCGCCGCACGCCACCGTGATCTTGTCTCGTCTCGGCGTCGAACAGCCCGCGGCCATCAGGATCGCTACCAATGCGATGGCCAACGGCCTCATGGCCTCTCCCCGGGGTTCGCCCGACGTCCCGCCTCATGTGCCGATCCCATTCGACACTCGGTCACGAGCGTCACGCAACCGATCTCCGCGTGGAAGACCTCCGTAAAACTCCTGCGGCGTGAGCAGGCACGCGCGCCGCCCGCGTCCGCTGTCCACCGTCCCGTCCCACGCGAGCGACCGACCGCGCGCAGAGAGCGAAGGGGCAGCTTCATGGATGGACATGCCGAACGACATCGACCGCCCGGCCGCAGCCGCCGGCCGACCGAGCCGGCGCAGCGCTGGGAGGGGTGCGCCTGGCGGTCGGCGCGGACGAACTCCGGGCATCAGCCCTGGCTCTTACGCGGACCGCAGCGGCCACCATCCGCTGGTACGAGGCTGGCTGGTTCCGCCTCGACGTCGACGTTGATGACGCCGAAGAAGTCGATGTCGTCGCTGGAGCTGGGCGAGATCGGGTCCAGCGGAGGTACGGCGAGGAGCGCCCATCGATCACGTTGCTTCGCCATCTCGGAAATGGAGACGGAACCGCCCGGGGCCGGGCGGGTTTGGCGTGGGTGCCGTGGTAGTCCTCGCTGAACCGTTCGCCCTGCACCGGTCCCGGCTGCCCGGCGGCATGGCCGGTTTCCCCGATCATGGTGGAGGAGGTCCGTGGTCAACGGGAGCCCGGGGCGCGCCCGGCCCACCACGGAGGCTCATGGCGGCGGCATCGTCACAGGCCCGAAGCCCTTCACGGGGGCAGACCAAGTACGGGAGAAAGAAGGGACAGTGCCCCTTCTCTCCAGGAAAAGAGCTGGTCAGTGGGCACGGCGGGGCGACGCGAGTGGGTGGTGACGGCCGCGATGGCCTCGGCGCCGAGTTTGACGGAGCACATGGTGGTGCGCGGGTTCTTGTGCCGGGTCTTGCCCATGATGAGCTGGAGTGGGACCTCGGCCTCGCCGAGATGGGTGGCGGCGCTGCGCCCGAGCTGGTGGAGGTCGAGTCCGGCGTACTTGTCGAGCAGCACGCGGGCACGGTCGTAGCCGAGCCGGGCCCGGCCCGTGAGCGGGCAGTGAGCATCCGCCACAGGGTCTTCTCCCGTAGCGGGATGTCGCGGCGCGACAGGAGCCGGTGCAAGGTCGTCATGCCGCCGGCTGCCTGCGACGTTGCGGGCGGCGCGTCAGGTTCCGGGAGCGCGCGAGGCGGTGACCGGCGGTCTCGACGCGGCCGTGGTGCTGGGCCGCGGGGCTCCTTCGCCGCGCAGGGGAAGGACCACGGTCAGGTCGGCTGGCTCCATTCGGCCGGGATCGCGCTGCACCGGGGTCAGGGCCGGATCGTGGCCGCGAACGTGGTCGAGGTACTGGACGGCGACCTTGCCCTTGCCTGGCGGCAGGGGTGCGCTGCCGCTGACATGGACGACGGTGGCCCCCTGGTGTCCGGCGGCGGGCCGCTCGGCCCGCCCCCTGAACGTCAGACGGCGCCCTTGTGCTCAGAGCAGGGCCTCGGCGGTAATGGGCAGTTCGCGGACGCGGCGGCCGGTGGCGTGGAAGACCGCGTTGGCGATGGCGGGCGCCACGCCGATCTGCACGAGCTCTCCCAGGCCTTTGACGCCGATGGGATCGGCCTTGCGGTCGTCGCCGTCGAGGTAGATCGCCCGCAGGCTGGGGATGTCGGCGTTGACAGGGACGAGGTAGTCGGCGAGGTTGGCGTTGACGATGCGGCCGTCGCGGTGGTCGGTGACCGTGTGCTCCAGCAGGGCCTGGCCGATACCGCCGACCATGCCGCCCTGGGCTTGGCTGTCGGCGAGTTTGGGGTTGATGATGCGGCCCGCGTCGTAGACGCCGAGCATCCGCCGCACCCGCACCAGACCCAGTCGGGCGTCGACAGCGACTTCAGCGAACGTCGCGCTGTAGGCGTACAGGGAGAAGCGTTGCGGCCCGGTGGGCCGGGTGAAGGATCCGAGTGTTTGGAGATGGGTGCGTTTGTTGCGGGTCAGGAGTTGCTGGTAGGTCTCGCCGCGTGCGGGGTTGTCATTGACCTGCAGCCGGCCTGCGTGGACCACTATGGTGGCGGGGTCGACGCCGTGCAGCGGCGATTTCTCATCGGCGACGGCGAGTTCGATGGCCTGCCGACGCAGCTTGTCGCAGCCGTCCTGGACGGCCGATCCGACGCTGGCCATGGTCCAGGAGCCGCCGTGCGCCGGGGCCGGTGGCATGAGGGAGTCGCCGAGGCGGAAGGTCACGCTGCGCATGGTCAGGCCGAGGGCGTCGGCGGCCAGTTGGGTCTGGGAGGTGTAGGTGCCCGGGCCCATGTCGCTGGCCGCGGACTGGACCAGGGCGGTGCCGTCGGCGTTCAGCCTGACCGAGGCCTGGGCGTCGTTGCGGGCGGTGTTGTAGAGGCCGGCGGCCATGCCGGTGCCGATCAGCCAGTCGCCGTCGCGGGTGGCGCGCGGCTCGGGGTCGCGCCGGTTCCAGCCGAACTCACGGGCGCCGACGGCGTAGCATTCGCGCAGCTTGCGGGTGGAGAACGGCAGCCCGCTGGACTCGTCGGCGTCGGGTTCGTTGCGCAGCCGCAACTCGATCGGGTCGATGCCCAGTTCGTGGGCCAGTTCGTCCATCGCCGACTCGATGACGTAGGAGGCGGTGGTGTATCCGGGGCCGCGCATGTACAGCGGGGTGTTCACGTCCAGTGGCACCGTCCGGTGTGCCTGGCGGACGTTGGGCATGTTGTACAGCATCTGCCCGGGGGTGAGGACGGACTCCATGAACGTCTCGTAGCTCGACGTTTCGCCGCGCACGTCGTGAACCATCGCGCGCAGACGCCCGCGTCGGTCGCTGCCCAGGCGCACCGAGTACTCGTAGGCGGGCCTGAAGCCCGTCCCGAAGTACAACTGCCTGCGTGTCAGGGCGAGTTTGACCGGGCGCCTGGTCTCGCGAGCGGCCAGGGCCGCGATGATGACGTGCGGCCAGGTCCGCAGCGCGCTGCCGAACCCGCCGCCGACGAACGGCGAGATGACGCGCACCGACTCCACCGCCATGCCGAACACCGTGGCGAGTTCTGTCTGCGTGCCGAACACCCACTGGGTCTTGTCCCAGACGGTCAGCTTGTCTCCGTCCCAGCGGGCGATGGTGGCGTGCGGCTCCATCGGGTTGTGGTGGTTGCGGGCGGTCCGGTAGGTCATCTCCATGTGTACGGCGGCGCAGTCCAGCGCTTTGTCCGCGTCGCCGCGTGCGTAGGTCTCGGGCTCGCCGGCCGGCGCGTCGGTCATGTCGGTCGAGGGCTGCTGGGCGTCGTAGGTCACCGTCACCAGGCCGGCGGCGTGCTGGGCGGCCTCCAGTGTGGTGGCGACCACGACGGCGACCGGCTGCCCGCGGAAGCGCACCGTGTCGTCTTGGAAGACATGCAGCCGCTCGCCCGGCGGGTTGAGCGGGAGCGCGTTGCGCTGGTAGGGCAGCGTCGGAGCGTCGAGGTGGCTGATCACCTTCAGCACGCCGGGCTGGGCCAGCGCCGCACGGGTGTCGATGCCGGTCACGCGGCCCCGGCCGATGCTGCTGTCGACGACGACCGCGTGCACGGCTGCGTCGGCGGCGTGGTCGGCGGCGTACAGCGCCTTGCCGGTGACCTTCAGACGGCCGTCCACCCGGGAGAGCGGCGCCCCGACGGCTTCCTGCGGTTGCGGACTCACGGGGTCCCTCCTACGATGCGCAGCTGGCGTTCGACGGTGCGTTGGAGGAGCTCGATCTTGAAGCGGTTGTGCTCCAGGGGGCGGGCTTCGTGCGCAGCTTGTTGCGCGGCCTGTGTCCACAGCGCCGGCGAGGGGCGTTCGCCGATGAGGTGCCGCTCTACTTCGGGCAGCCTCCACGGCACGGTGCCCACACCTCCGGCGGCGACCTTCGCCTCGTGGATCACGCCGCCGCGGAGGTGCAGGGCGACGGCCGCGGAGGTGAGCGCGAACTCATAGGACTGCCGGTCGCGGACCTTGAGATAGCCCGACTTCAGCGGACGCGGATGGGCAGGGATCTCCACCGAAGTGATCAACTCGCCCTGCCGGAGGGCCTGTTCACGGTTCGGGGTGCTGCCCGGCCGCAGCAGAAAGTCCGCGAAGGCGACGCTGCGTGCCCCGTCCGGGCCTAGCAGGTGCACTCTGGCCTCCAGCGCCGCGAAGGCCACGGCGACGTCGGAGGGGTGCGTGGCCACGCACTGGTCGGAGGTGCCCAGGATCGCGTGGGTGCGGTTGAAGCCTTGCAACGCGGCGCACCCGGAGCCAGGCTCTCGCTTGTTGCACGCCGCGGTCACGTCGCGGAAGTACGTGCACCGGGTGCGCTGCATGATGTTGCCGCCGATGGTGGCCATGTTGCGCAACTGGGCGGACGCGCTCAGTTCCAGTGCCTGGGAGATGACCGGGTAGAGGGCGCGCACCTTGGGGTGGGCGGCGGCCTCGGCCATCCGCACCAGCGCGCCGATGCGCAGGCCCCCGCGCTCGGTGACGGTGACCTCGCGCAGCGGCAGCGCGCTGATGTCGACCAGCGTCTCGGGGCGTTCGACGGTTTCGCGCATCAGGTCGACCAGGGTGGTGCCGCCGGCGATGTACCGGCCGCCGCGCCGGCCGGCCGCGAGTGCGCCTTGGGTGTCGGAGACTTTGGTGAAGGAGAAGGGATACATGGGGCCCGGCCTCATCTCGCGTGGGCGGTCTGCTCGACCGCGCGCACGATATTCACATAGCAGCCGCAGCGGCAGATGTTGCCGCTCATCCACTCGCGGATCTCCTCGGCGGAGCCGGTGTGCCCTTCCTCGATGCAGCCGATGCCGGACATGATCTGCCCAGGCGTACAGAACCCGCACTGGAAGGCGTCGTGGTCGATGAACGCCTGCTGCAGCGGATGGAGATCATCGTCGGCCGTGGCCAAGCCCTCCACGGTCGTGATCTCGGCGTCCTGCAGTCGAACCGCCAGGGTGAGGCAGGCGTTGACGCGGTCGCCGTTGACCAGCACCGTGCAGGCACCACAGGCGCCCGCGTCACACCCCTTCTTGGTGCCGGTGAGGTCGAGCCGCTCACGCAGCAGGTCCAGCAGCGAGGTGCGATGGTCGACCTCGATGCTCTCGAGTACGCCGTTGACCTTCAGCGCGACTCTGCTGGCGGGCCCTGCGCGGGTGCAGCCGAGTCTGCCGGGCTCGCCGACCCGCACGCAAGAACACCCGCTGTCACGGTCCCGGTCGCCGCCATGAACGTTGTGTCGAGACAACGGCCCATCAAGGTGGCATGTGTCGTCAGTGGACATGTGGGTCTTCCTTCTTGGCATAGGCCGGCGCCCCGGATGCTGTTCGCTCGGTCGAGGCGTTCACGGCATTGGACGGCCGTGCTCGGTCAGGGATCTGCTCCGCGTTTGCGGCTTGGTACTCCGTCGGTAACGGCGGTGACCGTGCAGGTGCGGCCCGCGTGAGTGCACCTGTCCCCTGGGTGTGATGCAGCACGCTCGCCGGGTTCGTGGTCCGAGCAAACATGGTCAGCCGATGCCGGACGCTTCGTTGCGGGCTGGTGTGAACGTGTTGAGCATTGCTGCGAGCTCTGTGGGGTGGCTGAGGGCGGGGCAGTGGCCGCTCGCGATCTCGTCGGGGGTGATTCCGAGTCGCTCACGTACAAGTTGGCGCTGGAATGCTGCGGGGAAGAGCCGGTCCTCGGTGCAGAGGATGTATCGCGTTGGCGTGGTCGGATAGGTGTCGAGGGGCCAGGGCTCGTAGTAGGCGGAGTTGGAGGGCGGGGGCGGTTCCCTACTCGACACCTGGTCGGCCAGATGCTTGGGCACGTCGTGGAAGTAACCAACGTATGGGTCGGAGGAGCCGGTAAGGCCACCGTCTTTGGCGGCCTGGATTCGAACAGCCTCCGGGTGTCCGGTGTTGCTCCACCAGTCGGCCGGCGGTTCGCCGGGCCGGGGGATCATGGCGGTGACGTAGATGAGTCCGGCGGTGGGGAGACGTTCGGCGACCAGGGGCGCGGTGAACCCGCCGAACGAATGTGCAACAACGAAGAGCTCATCCTGTGTGTCGATGGTGTTGACGACGGTGTCGGCGTAGTCGTCTAAGGTCGCCGTATCGTCGCCGGTCCACAGTGTGGGGGCGACAGTGGTGTGTCCGAGGGATCGGAGTTCGGCTTCTACGAGGTGCCAATACCAGCCTCCGCCGGCGCCGGCGCCGTGGATGAGCGCGAATGTACTCATGGCTCGTTGCCTCTCTTGCTGCGGTGAGGGTGATAGACGCTATTCCCGGCCATGCATCACCTGTGGCGATGCCAGGTCGGCGACGCCGCCGGCTTGTGGCTCGCTGGACTGGGTCAGGTAGGGGTTGTTCAGTGCAGGGCGGAGGGCTCCGGACCTCGTCACGTCGCCTGCTATCAGGGACATGGGCTTCAGCCTTCTTCGGTGTGCTCGACGATTGCCGCGATGGCCAGGTCCCAGAGTTCTCGTGGCGGTTGTTGATGCCCGGCACCGGGAAGGGGGACCAGCTGCGCTCCGGGGATCTCGGCGGCGAGGGCTTGGCCATGCTCGAGGGGGAACATCGGGTCGGTGGTGCCGTGCAGGACCAGGGTGGGGGCGGTGATCTGGTCGAGCCGGGAGCCGGTCGGGGTGTCGTCGTCGAGGACGAGGTAGTTGGTCATCGAGGCGGCCATGTCCCGGGTTCGATCGACCTCCTGGGCGGCGAGCTGTCGGGTGAGCGGCTCGTCGAACCCGAGGCTTCCCGCGTACGGCCGTTCAGCCTCGACCCGATAGGTCACCACTGCGTCCCGGTCGGTCCAGTCGGGCTCGGGTCCGGGGTCAGTGAACGTGGCCATCACCTGTGGACTCGGCGGTGGGAGCTTACGATCGTGCTCGGCCGGGACGGCAGGGCTGGTTGAGGCCAGGCACAAGGTGATCACCCGTTCGGGGTGTTCGAGGGCGATGCGCTGGGCGATGGCGCCTCCCATCGACAGCCCGACCAGGTGTGCGCGGCTCACTCCCAGGGTGTCCAGGATTCGCAGCGGGTCGGTGGCCATATCGTGGCCGGTGTACGACGGTCGCCCGGGCGGTGAGCTGGTCGACTGGCCGGTGTCGCGGTGGTCGTAACGCACGACGTGGCGACCCGCCTCGGCGAGCCGGGTACAGAACTCCTCTTCCCACCAGATCATCGACTGTGCTCCGCCGGCGATCAACAACACGGTGGCATCGGCCGGGTCGCCGAACGCCTCGTAGCACAGGTCTATCCCGTCGATGGTGACTGTTTGCTTGGTCATGGTGCGTTCCTCTTGGTCGTGGCGGGTCGGGTGCTGGTGGGTTGGCCGCTGTCGGTGCGGTGAGCGGTGATGAGCCATGCGCGTGAGCCGAAGACGACCCCCGCCCCGCTGGTGTGGTGGGTCTGGAGGGTGTACCGCAGTCGTGCCCGGGCTTGGGCGGCATCGGGCGGATGGCCAGACCGTCAGGCAGCGGGTTCCTCCTGGAGGGCACGTACCTCGATCCTGCTTCGCAGCGCCCGCGAGACCTGCTTGGTCCATTCGATCGCGACGTCGTCGTTTTCGGCCTCGATGATCCAGAAGCCGCCGAGGTACTCCTCGGCCTCGACGAAGGGGCCTGGTGTGAGTACGGGGCTATCACCGGAGTAGTCCACCGTGGTCGCGTTCGACGGCGGGTGCAGGCCTCCAGCGGACACGAACGCGCCCGCCTCCCGAAGGGAGGTGTTGAACGCATCGACCGCGGCCATTATCTCCAGCAGCTCCGCGGGGTCCATGCCCTCCATCGTCGGCTCCTCGGCGGAGTCGTGGGGGAGGCTCAGAAAGTACTTCGTCATTGTCGTCTCCTCGTCGTGGGCGTTGCTCTCGATGGTTGTTTCTGACGAATTCGAGCGTTGCGGCCGACGACCGCTGTCCGAACGCTGGAAACGCTAGGCGGGGGCTCCCCAGCGACGCATCGGTCATCGTTACCGGTGTCCGGGAAACCGATGACTGGCGTCGGCCACTAGCTACGTGCCCCTGACGAAGTCCCCGGGGTAAGTGTTTCCGGCCTCGGCGTCAGACACATGGGCCCGCAACGCGGGGGCACGCTGAGCAAGACCCGCCGACAACACGAGCAGAGTCGATGCTTCCGCCCCCCTGCGCAGCTGGCGCGCGGGGCATCGAGGCCCGCAGCAGCCACCTCACACGGGGGTTCGGACTGCGCCGCACCCGCCTGCGCCATCACGCAGGCGCACGGACCTGGGTCGGACTCGGGATCTTCGCCGACAACCTCCAGCGGATGACGGCCATCAACGGGTGCCCACAGGAGCTGGGCCCCATGGGGCCATGTCTGACCCACTGCATCCACGCTCCCCGACATGCGCATCCGGTCGATCAGGGCTCGCCAACAGCGGGCTGGACGAGGTCAGTCAGCTCGGCGCGACCGGTGACGCCGAGTTTCGGATACGCCTTGTAGAGGTGGTGGCCGACGGTCCGTGGGCTGAGGAATAGCTGTGCGGCGATCTCCTTGTTCGTGTGACCGGTGGCGGCCAGCCGCACGACCTGCAGTTCCTGCGGGGTCAACAGGGTGAGCGGGCCGCTGCGCTGAGGCTCATCGCCCCGCTCGCCGAAGGCGGCCAGCTCGCCGCGCGCACGCTCGGCCCAGAGCCCCGCGCCGAGGCGCTCGAACGCGGAGACCGCCGCCGCGAGATGGGCGCGGGCCTCGGTACGGCGGCGCCGGCGGCGCAGCCACTCGCCGTAGACCAGCTGGGTACGGGCGCGCTCATAGGGGCCGCCGTGCCGCTCGTGGAGCCGCAGCGCATCGGCGTACAGCGCATCGGCGTCGCCGTCGTCGGCCAGCAAGGCCCGGCAGCGTCGTACGAGCCCGGTGGCGACCGGGCGATCGACGTACTCAGCCCAGTGGCGGAACGCTGCCAGTGGTCCATGGGCGCGATCCGGCATGCCGCTGCGCACGGCTGCTTCCACCAGATCCGGCACCGCCCGGACCAGGAGGTCGCGGCGTGCAGGTCCCCGGGACACTCGCTCGAGCCGGTCGAGTGCTTCCCCGAACCGCCGGGCGGAAAGGTCGAGCATGCCGAGACCCCAGGCCGCGATCTCGGCATTGACCCGGTGCCGGGCTCGGGCTCGCGGGAGCACCTCCTCGGCGAGAGCTCGACAGCGTGCCTCGTCACCCGACACGGCGTGTAACCACACTTCCACCGACCAGTGTGCCAGGCTCTCGGTCGTGTTCCCGAGTTCGTCGCTCACGGATGCGCCTTCCGCCACACACGCGCGGGCGTCCGCGAACTCGCCGCGGAACAGCCGCGCCACCGCGAGCACGTTCAGGGTGTACGGGACCCACCCCAACGCCCCCTTGGCCCGCACTTCGGCCAGCATGTCCTCGGTCCCGGCGATGACGCTGTCGTCGTCCGCGATCATGAGCCCGCCGAGCCCGGCCGTGATGCGATGAATCAGGTCGTTCCCGCCGCCGCGTGTGGCGGTGTGGAGATCGCGCATCGGGCCGACGGCCAGCTCCGGGCGTCCGGCGAAGAGCTCCGCCCACCCGAGAAGGGCGGCGACAACGGGTGCCCAGTGCTCCGGCGGGGTGAACTCGTGCATCAGATCCGCCGCACGCTGCAGGAGGTCGTGCGCCGCTCCGTGCCGGGAGGCGTGCGCAGCCTCGTAGAGTGTGAGCGCGGCGCGCTCCGGATCGGTGTCGCACACCAACGCGGCGGCTTCGATCGTCAGCTCCGCATCGGCCCGCGGCGAGGTGCGTTCGTACTCCACGGCGCCACGGGTATAGATGGCCGCGGCCCGGATGCCGGGGTCGGTGGTGAGCGAGAGCGCTTCGGCCGCCAGCCGGGCGGCGCGGTCGGCCTTGCCGGCATCGAACGCGGCCTGGCTGGCCCGAGCGATACGCCGGGCCTTCAGCTCCCGGTCGGCACTGAGTCGACCGGCGCGGTCGTAGGCAGCGGACATCGCCATCGCCCCGCCTCGGTGCCAGGCCCGCTCCGCCGCGCCTTCCAGTTCGGCGGCCACAGCCTCGTCGGGGGCGGTGGTGGCAGCAGCGAGGTGCCAGGCCCGACGGTCGGCATCGGCGTCCGCGCGCAGCGCCTCGGCGTACGCGCGATGTACCTCGATCCGCCGGTGCAGCGGCGCGTCCTGGTAGGCGGCTGCCCGTACCAAGGGGTGGCGGAACGTGATCCGGCTGTCGATCCAGACCAGCCGGTCCCGTTCGGCGGGAGCCAGGTCGCCAGCGGCGCCACCGAGGGATTCGATCACGTGCAGGAGCGTCGTCAGAGGCGCCGCCATGTCGGCCGCCGCCACCAGAAGCGCGCGTTGGGTGGGGCCGGGAAGCCCCACGATCTGGTGGCGGAATGCCTCCTGCACGCGGCGGGTCACCGGCAGCGGGCCGACCTGCTCGGCCGGGTCGGACTCGTCGACATCGTTTGCCGCGAGCCGCGACGACCCGAGTTCGATGATCGCCAGGGGATTGCCGCCGGACTCTGCGAGGACCCGGGTCCGCACCGGTTCGATGAGTTCCGGTGCGTGGTCGTCGAGCAGTCGGGCGGCATCGGGCGCGGCGAGGCCGGACAGATCCACGACCTCGACGCCTGCGATGTCGAACGGCACCGACGTCTCGCGCACCGCAAACAGCACCGCGATCGGATCGGCCACGAAGCGGCGGGCCGCGAACAACAGCGCCTCCACGGAACCCTGGTCGAACCATTGCAGGTCATCGACCACGCACAGCAGCGGGGCATTCTCGGCCAGATCGGCGAGCAACGACAGGGTTCCGGCGGAGATCAGGAACCGGTTGGCTTCGTCTCCCTCTGACAGGCCGAAGGCGCAACGCAGTGCCCTGGCCTGGGGAGCGGGGAGGGCGTCCAACCGATCCAAGTGAGGAAACAAGAGTTGGTGCAGGCCGCCGTACGCCAGCTCGGAGTCGGACTCGACCCCTGCTCCGCGGACCACGTGCATGCTGCCCTCGACTTCGGCGATCGACACAGCGTGGTCGAGAAGGACCGATTTCCCGATGCCCGCTGCGCCCCGCAGCGCCAGCGCGCCGCTGCGTTCGTCGGGCGCATTTGTCAGCAGGCGTTGAATCCGCGCTTGCTCGACCTCCCTGCCCACCAGTGACATGCGTTGCTCCTATGTCAAGCCGCTGCCGCGCGTGCGGTCGGCTGGATGGTTTTGTCGGGTTGGAGGGTGTTGTAGATGATGCGGGTGAGGCGCCGTCTCACGGGCGTAGTCCAGGACGATGGTCAGCTGCGTGCGCTCGTCCCAGATGGGAGGCGCATCGGTTCGTTGCGTCATCGCGAGGAGTTTCCCGCAGCTCGGAAGGGGTGTCGAGTGATTCATGAGCGGGACCCTGTCGAGTGCCGGCGGCACCTCGCCCTGGGGACGGCTGAACGCGGCGAGGACCTATCGCAGGCGGATCGCCTCGCCCGCGCGGCGGCAGACCCGGGTACACCGGGTTCCCGCCGGCGTCCAACCCCTCGACCAGGCGATCATCGGTGACCACGATGTCCCCTTCGCCCGGGGCGACCATGCTCCCCGCCACCAGCCCTGTCAGCCACGGCCGCGACGTCTCATCCGTGTCGTCGGCCGTATCAGGTCCGCAGCCCACTGTCCTTTTCTCCCGTCCTTGGCCTGCCCCCTTCACGACACGGCCTTGGCCTTGAGGCGAGTGGCTCCGTGGCATGTTCGCGGACAGAAGACCTTCCCCAGCTGCGGACACGGGATGTAACACGTGGGCGGACAGCGGTTCTCCCCGGCTCGGCTCAGGTCGATGGGGGGCGAGGGGATGGTGACTTAGCGGGGCGGGGGGTCTGTTCGATCAGAGTTTCGGTGGCTCGATCGAGGAGGTCGCAGAACTGCCTGTGCTCGGCTGGGGTGAACGTGTCGATGAAGGCTTTCTCGAGCGCGTTGACTTCTTGGTAGGCCCCGTTGAGGTGGTGCCGACCGGCGTCGGTGAGGGTGGCGATCATGACTTTGGCGTGCACGGGCGACGGCTTCCGGTCGATGAGGCCCTTGGCCTGCATGCCGGTGAGGACCGTGGCCATGCTCTGCTGGGTGACGCCGCAGGCGCGGGCCAGTTGAGCGCCGGACATGCCGTCATCGCGGGAGAGGGTCAGCAGCACCGTGTACTGGGTCATGGTCAGCCCATAGGTACGCAGGGCGGCTTCGTGATGGGCCATCAGGGCCTGTTCGGCGCGGCGGATCCTGGTGCACAGATATTCCTCGGCGGTCACGTCGGCCATGGCTGTCACAGCTTCCTCACTTGACTCAGTATCCTGAGACTCGCTAGCGTCTGAGTATCAGGATACTGAGTCAACGACGAAGGTTGTGAACTATGAAGGCTGTCGTGCTCGCCGCCGACGACCAGCTCCACGTGACCGAGATCGCCGAGCCCACCGCGGGGCACGGGGAGGTGGCGATCCGTGTCGCCTACGCGGGCGTTCAGTGGGGGGATGTGCTGATCCGCGACGGCCAATTCCCGGCTCCTCGCCCCTTCGTGCCCGGCTTCGAAGCATCCGGGCAGATCATCGCGGTCGGCGAGGGTGTCGATCCGGCACGCGTCGGTGAGCACGTCATCGCGCTGACCAGTTCAGGCGGCTTCGCGGAAGTCGTCGTCGTCTCCTCGGTGCTGGCGATCGCGGCACCCACCATGGACTCGCAGACCGCCGCCGCGTTCGGCTGGGTCACCTCCACCGCCTACGACCTGATCAACACCGTCGCGGGAGTCCAACCGGGCCAGAGCGTCCTGATCCACGCGGCAGCCGGCGGAGTCGGCACACTCGCGGGGCAGTTCGCCCGGGCTGTCGGCGCGGGGCGAGTCGTGGGCGTCGTGGGACATGCGGGGCAGGTCGACTACGCGCGGCAACGCGGTTATGACCAGGTGCTCAGCCGCGAGGAGTTCCCCCACGCACTGGACGGGGAGCACTTCGATGTGATCCTCGATCCCATCGGCGGCCAGACCCGGCTGGCCAACCTGGAACGCCTGGCACCACACGGCCGGATCGTGGTCTACGGCAACATCGCCACCTTCGAGCCGGTCTCGGTCTCGGCCAACGATCTGCTCATGCAGGGCACGTCGATGCTGACCTACAACAGCAACCTGCTCAGCCAGACCCATCCCGAGCGGCTCGCCGACAGTGCACGCCACGCGCTGGAACTGGTCGGGAACGGCAAGGTCGACATCGACATCACCGCCGAATACGAACTGGCCGACGTCGAGACCGCCATCGCCGACCTCGCCGGCGGAGCGACCCGCGGCAAGAGCATCATCCGGATCGGATGACGCCAGTCCGGATCTGACCGACAACCACCGCAAGGCCGACAACTACCGCAAGGCCGGCGACCTCGCCGGCTGCGACCACCACACGGTCCGGCGCTACGTCGCACTACGCCGGGCCGGGCGGACCCCACCGCCCCGGCCCGGAGAAGGAAGATGATCGATGAGTTCACACCCAAGATCGAACAACTCATCGAGGCATCCCACAGCCGCATCGGCGCCGACCACGTCCACCTTCCGGACGTGGTTAACGCTGGATTCCGTTCGGTCTCACAGCGCAACTTTGATCTACATTGTGTAACAGTAGGTATCGATTGGTAACGGTCATGTCGCCCTGATGACGCTGTGTCTGTTGGATCATACGTTGCGTGCATGCCTGTCGACTTCTCGAGCGACTCAGAAGCGGCGAAGTATGGCCGTTATGCCGGTCCGCCCTCCCGGGCCGAGATGGAGAAGATCTTTTTCTCGACAACGAGGACATGGCCCTCATAGGGGACATCGCGGCCGACATATCAGATGCGGCTTCGCTCTCCAGCTCGTGACCGTGCGCTACCTCGGACGTTTTCTGGCTGATCCGCTGGAGGTGCCGAACGAGGTCCTGGACGTCGTCGCCGCCCAGGTGGGGATCGAGGATCCGTCCTGCGTGAAGCGCTACACGAGCGGGACAAGACGCGGCTGGAACACAACTGGGAGATCGCCAAGGCGTTCGGGCTGAAGGACTTCGCCTCGGCCGAGGCCGAGCTGGCGGGCAAGGTACGGGCGCACGCGTGGAACACCGGCGACGGCCCGACCGCATTGTTCCAGTACGCGGTGCGCTGACTGCGCCAGAACGACGTGCTACTGCCGGGCATCAGCACGCTGACCCGGCCGGCGCGGTCGCGCAGGCCGGGGGCAAAGGAGCGGTATCACAGTGAGGGCACCCGCGAACACGATCAGGGAGTCCCTGTCGTTCCCCGTCAAATCTGCGTGTTGAACGTCTTGCGGTTGTCTCGCTCAAGCCGCCGTCGCGTGCCCGAAACGGGTCGGGCATCAGGGCCTGGTGGCGGTGTGGTCCCGGTGTTCGCGGATCTGGCCGTGGTGGTCGGCGACCCAGGTGATCAGGGACGTGACGATCTGGTGGAGGCTGCGGCCCAGGGGGGTGAGAGCGTACTCCACACGCGGCGGCACCTCCGCGTAGGCGGTCCGGGTCACCAGGCCGTCCTGCTGGAGCTGGCGCACGGTGAGGGTGAGCATCCGCTGAGAGATGCCGGGGACGTCGTGCTGCAGGTCGGTGTAGCGCAGCGGGCCGGCCTCAAGTGCGGCGATCACCAGCAGGCTCCACTTGTCCCCGACGCGGTCCAGTACCTGGCGGATGAAGTCCATCTGCTCGGCGGGGATGCCGGCGCACGGTCCTCGGTCTGCTGCGGCACCTGACCGGGCTGCGACGTCCATGGCGCACATTCCCTTCCGGCACGCACATCGATGTGCCTTTTGTACGGCCTTCCATACTGGTCCATCATGGCGCTACGCACAAAAAGTAGGAATTGGAGGTGAGCTGTGAGAGTCGAGATATGGTCCGAGATCGCCTGCCCCTGGTGCGGCCTGGGCAGCCACCGCCTGGACCGCGCCGTGGAGCGGTTCGAGCACGGTGAGGAGGTGGAAGTGATCCACCGCTCGTTCCCGCTGAGCGACGGTTTCCCCGCCGGCAGCACGATCAGCGTCCGCGAGGCCCTGCTGCGCAGGTACGGCCTGGCCGGCGCCCGCCTGGAGGCGTCGACCCGCCAGATCGAGGCGATGGCCGAGCAGGAGGGCCTGAGCCCCTACCGGGTGCTGGACAATCAGGTCGGCAACACCCGGCTCGCCCACGAGTTCCTCGCCCACGCCTCGGCGGAGGGCAAGAACCGCGTCGCGTGGAACGCGATCTTCCGGGCCTACTTCGGCCAGGCGCGGCCCGTCTTCGACCTCGACGACCTGCTCGGCCTGGCCGACGAGATCGGCCTGGAGCGCGAGAAGACCCGGCGCGTGCTCACCGAGGGCCGCTTCGGGCAGCAGGTCCAGGACGACATGGAGTCGGCGCAGCGTCTGGGGGCCACCGGCACGCCGTACATCGTGGTCGACGGCCGATACGCCCTTCCCGGAGCGCAGGACACCGACACCCTGCTCAGCATCATGCGCCAGGTCTGGGACGAGACCCACCCGACCGTGCTCGTCGCCGACAACGACGCGACGATCTGCGGCCCGGACGGCTGCACGGTTCCCGCCGACCACGCCTGATCGACACACCTGACCACACGCCTGCCGGGCATCCGATCTCCGCATGTCCCCGGCGGTCACAACACGAAAGAGATCTCACTGTGCCCACTCTCGCCATCGTCGGCGCCGGCCCCGGCATGGGCCTGGCCATCGCCCGCACCTTCGGCAGCCGCGGCTTCGACGTCGCCCTGATCGCCCGCACCAAGGAGAAGCTGGAAACGCTGGCCGGCCAGCTCGGCCAGGAAGGCATCACGGCCGCCGCGTTCCCCGCCGACATCCTCGACCGCGCCTCACTGACCGATGCCCTGGACGCGGCCAAGGCCCGCTTCGGCGGCATCGACGTACTGGAGTACTCCCCGGCCCCGCATTCCCCGGTGCCCGGCCTCACCCTGGCCGCTCCCTCGGAGGTCACGGTGGACAATCTGCAGCCGATGATCGAGTACGCCTTCTACGGCGCCATCACGGCGGCCCAGGCGGTGCTGCCCGCGATGCGCGAGGCGGACGCCGGGACCCTGCTGTTCACCACCGGCGGCGGTTCCGTGGACCCGGTGCCGATGTTCGGCAACGCCAACCCGGCCCAAGCAGCTCTGCGCAACTGGGTGATCAACCTGAACAAGGAACTGGCCGGCAGCGGCGTGCACGCCGCCCACGTGGCGATCAACGTCTGGATCGGCGGGGGCGGCCCGGACGGCAGCCCGACGGCCACGCCCGAGCAGATCGCCCCCCTGTACTGGGACCTGCACGAAAACCGCGACCGCTCCGAGGCCGTCTTCAACGCCTGACCGGCCGGCCCGCCCCCGCTCCCGGGGGGCATTCGCCCGCAGGCCGGCAGGAGAACAAAGAATGTGGGTTCTAAGAAGGCGTTTGATTTGAGTAGTTTGCGGCTTATGTTCTAGTAGGTGCCTCGCCAGGTTGGAGTATTCTCGTCCGTTATGCGCTTGGTCAGGTTGTTGATTGAAGCGATATGGATCATGGCTTGGGAACTGGCGGGCAGGGTTTCATAATCGCGGGTTAAACGGCGGTACAGCATGAGCCAGCCCAGGCTGCGTTCGACGATCCAGCGGCGTTTGACGACGTGGAATCCACGGGTCTCGGATTTTCTGGAGACGACTTCGACGTCGATGCCTAATCTGGCGCCGTGTTCGATTGCGGCGTTCTTGAAGCCGGTGTCGACCCAGGTTTTGGATATCGTCGGGTAGGCGCTTTTGGTTTGGTCGAGAAGTCCTTTGCCGATCAGGTTGTCGGACAGGCCTGCGGCGGCGACGGCCACGGCGAGGATGAGGCCGAGCGTGTCGGTGACGATGCCTCGCTTGCGGCCGACGATTTTCTTTGCGGCGTCGGTTCCTTGGCTGGTGAGGGGCACGTTGGTGGAGGTCTTCACGCTCTGGGTGTCCATGATGCACGCGGTCGGTTCGGCCGTGCGGCCTTCCTTGACGCGGGCCAGGCCGGTCAGCTCGTAGTTGAGTTGTGCGAAAATTCCTTCGTCGCGCCAGGCTGCGTAGTAGGCGTAGACGGTGTTGTACGAGGGGAAGTCGTGCGGTAGGTATTTCCAGGCGATTCCCGTGCGGTTGACATATAGGATCGCGTTGAAGACGTCCCGTAGTTCGACTGAGGCTGGTTGACCGGTGGGCCGGCGGTCGAGTCGGGCTTGCCGCCAGGCGGTTAAGGTGGGTTCGATTAAGGCCCAGCGGGCGTCGGATATGTCACTGGGGTACGGCTTCCGGTTGCTCATGGCGGAACTTTTACCAGAAACATGTGATCGGTAGTGGTCTTCGACTGGTAGGGAGTTTCTGCCACGTTTCTAGACTAGACGGAATTTGAGCGTCATTTGATAATCAAGCGAGTGCTCTCATCGGCGATGAGGACTACTCAAATCTACTCCTTTAGGGCGAAGAGCTCAAAAGTCTGCGACCGCAGAGCGGGCATATGCTAACCGGCCATACCTAAACGCCCACTAAGAGTGCGTTAAGCGAGCTAATGCCCCTTTCGTCGTTGCGGTTGGTTGGATGAGGTCTGCTGGTCGGTCAGCCGCCGTTCGGCCTACGGGCGCGGCTGGCGCGGACACTGGACCGCTCGTGAGCAGGTTCTCTGCGTATACCGCAACTGAGCTGGTCACGGTCGGCCCGGTGTCCGCGGCGGCGGGCTTCACGCCGTAGGGCTTTACACGGACACCTACTGTCGAAGGTCCTGTCGAAGGTCGGTCGTCGCGGGACCGGCTGGGACGGCGGGGGTTCGAGGCCATGTCCAGGCGGAGCGCAGGATGAAGGCCAGGAGCAGCACCTCGATTCCGATGGAGAGGCCGTAGAAGGGGGCCCAGTCCCAGGACTCCCCTACCGCGTTGAACACCGAGTAGGGGATGTAGAGCGATGCAACGACGAGGTTCGTTGCGCGGTTCACCCGGGCGGGCAGCATCATGGAGAGCATCACCATCAGGGCCGGGATCGCCACGGACGCGAGCATAACGGTCAACAACGTCGGGCTGATGTCGAACTCAAAGACGACGCCAGCCAGGATGTTGTCGACGGTGCCAGGCTTGTAAAGGTGGAAGTAGTCGACGTAGATGTAGAGGAACATGAAGCTGGTCCATGCGGCGGCGAGCTTGGCCTGCACGGGGACCGGCGGGTTGTCGAGCAGGTTCGGGGTTTTCGTCCGGATGGTCATCGGTTCTTCTTTCGAGAGGAGCGGTCCGTCCGCCGGAGTGGCGGCAGGTTGGGGCGTACATACGCACGGGGTTGGGTCGTTCTCGTCGGTCCGGTCGTCAGACGGTGACGACGACCTTCCCTCGGGTGTGGCCGGCCGCGACGTAGCGGAGGGCGTCGGCTGCTTCGCCGACGTTGCGGGTGCTGCACACACCCGCAACGTCGGCGCCAAACGCCTTGGCGATCTGTACGGCGAAGGAGCCCACGCCGCCCGACGTGCCCGTGACCAGCACCGTCTGGCCCGGTCGAACGTTCGCGATCTTGCGCAATGCCTGCAGCGCCGCCATGGCCGAGGTGGGCACCGCTGGCGCGTCCACGGCCGACAGGTTGGCGGGCACGGACAAGAGGTTGTCCGCCGGGACGCAGGCGGACTCCGCGAGCGTTCCAGCGGTGCTCTGGCCGAACACCTCGTCGCCGGGGCGGAGAGCGGTGACATCCTTCCCGACCGCTGCCGCCACGCCAGCGAGGTCCCTGCCAGGGATGCCGTGGCGCGGCCGGCGAAGCCTGAACGCCAAGCGCACCACGTACGGCTCACCGGTCATGACGAAGTAGGCGCCAGGATGTACCGAGGCCGCGCCCACCTGGACGAGCACATCGCCTCGACCGGGCAGCGGTAGCCCGACCTCGGACGACTCGAGCACTGAGGGCGGCCCGCATCGTCGTCGCCCCGGCCGGACTCGCCCCCGTCACCAGGTGTGCTCCGGCATTCGATCGCTGTTCGATTCCCACAGAAGCCTCCTCGCGTCCGAGCTACGACTCTCGCTGATTCGTACATCGTACGTCGTACGCTGTACTACGAGTAGTACGCTGTACCATGACCGTGCGCTGAACGATTGTCAAGCCGTTCGAGGGAGCGAGGAGACCCGTTGTCTGCGAGGGAACGACGCCAGGTCGCGTCAGATGCGGGGCTGAGCAAGAAACGGGTGGTGGTCGAGGCGGTCCGGCTCGCCGACCGCGAGGGGGTCGGCGAGCTGAGCATGCGCCGGCTGGCTCGCGCGCTCGGCGCGGGCGCGATGTCGCTCTACTACTACGTGGCGAGTAAGGAAGAGTTGCTGGACGCCATGATCGACGTCGTGTTCGAGGAGATCGAGCTCCCGCCTGAAGAGACCGACTGGCAGTCAGCGATGCGACGTCGGGCGGTATCCGCCCGACAGGTTCTCGCACGCCACCCGTGGGCGATCGGCCTGATGGAGTCGCGGACATCGCCGGGGCCCGCGAACCTCCGCCACCGCGAAGCGGTCACCGCCTGCCTGCGCAGGGCTGGCTTCCCGGTCTTGATGGCGACGCACGCCAACTGGTTGCTCGACAGCTATGTCTACGGTTTCGCCCTGCAGGAAGCCAGCCTGCCATTCGACACCGCCGATGAGTTCGCGGACATGGCCGAGGACGTCTTCCTGCCCCAGCTTCCTCCTGACGAGTTCCCCTACCTCAACGAGTCCGCCGCAGTGCTCGCCGCCGCCGGCTACGACCCGGCGGAGGAGTTCACCTTCGGCCTCGACCTCGTCCTAGTCGCCCTCGAGCCCCTGAGAGTGCCTACGTGAGCCTCCATCCGTGATGTCGTTATGTGATCGTGTGGATTTGTAGCGTTACCGCCAATCTGCGGGACCAGTTGTGCTGGGATGGCGCGGTGACCGAGCGCAAGCCGTACCCGAGCGACTTAACCGACGCTCAGTGGGCGTTGATCGAACCGGTCCTCACGGCATGGAAGGCCGCGCACCCCTCGGTCAGCGGCCACGAAGGCAACTATGCGCTGCGGGAGATCGTCAACGCGATCCGCTACCAGGGACGAACCGGCGTCCAATGGGACTATCTCCCGCACGATCTGCCGCCCAAGGGCGCGACGTACTACTACTTCGCCAAATGGCGCGACGACGGCACCGACAAGACGATCCATGACCTGCTGCGCTGGCACCTGCGCGAGAAGAAGGGCCGATTAGCCGACCCGAACCTGGTCGTACTGGACACCCAAAGCGTCCACGTCGCGGCTGGCGTCCCCGCCACCACGACCGGCCGGGACGTCGCCAAGAAGGTGCCGGGACGCAAGCGAGGCCTGGCCGTAGACGTGCTGGGCCTGGTCATCGCGGTCGTCGTGCTCGCGGCCTCAGCCCACGAGAACACGGCCGGGATCGCCCTGCTGGACCAGGCCGCCGTCGTCACCGAGGGCAGCGTGACCAAAGCGCTGGTCGACCAAGGGTTCAAGAACACGGTCGTCGCGGTGGCCGGCCCGATCGTGGCCGGGTGCGTGCTGGTGCCGTTCCTGACGCCGCTGGTCCGGCCGGACGTCCCGGTGCCGCCCTGGTGGCAGGTCCTGCTGGGCTTCGCCTGCATCGCCGCGGTGCTCGCCTGGGGGATGTTCGTACGAGCCCGGCGGCAGTCCCTGCGCGAACGGGCCCGGCGGGTCGAATCCGAGCGGGAACTGCGCCTCGCCCAGGTCCGCCAGTCCGAACGCGACCGGATCGCCCGGGAGATGCACGATGTGCTCGCCCACCGCCTGTCCCTGCTCAGCCTGCACGCCGGGGCGCTGGAGCTTCGTCCCGACGCCGCGCCCGAGGAGGTCGCCCGAGCCGCCGGGGTGATCCGCGACAGCGCGCACCGGGCGCTGGAGGATCTGCGCGAGGTCATCGGCATGCTCCGCGCCGGCCTCGACCGGTCCGAGGAAGGGCCGGAGCAGCCCCAGCCCACCCTGGCCGATCTTCCCGACCTGGTCGATTAGTCACGGCGCGCGGGCATGCGGGTGCTGCTCGACTGCCGGGTGGGGGAACCGGCGGCCGCGCCCGCGGCGATCGGGCGCGGCGCGTACCGGATCGTGCAGGAAGAGCTGACCAATGCCCGCAAGCACGGCCGCGACGGCCAGGTGTCGGTGGCCGTCGCCGGGGCGGCAGGGGAAGGGCTGACGGTCGAGGTGCGCAACCCGGCCGGCGCCACCGCCGTCGCCGGGATCCCGGGCGGCGGCAGTGGCCTGATCGGCCTGGCCGAGCGGGCCGGCCTGGCCGGTGGACGGCTGGAGTACGGCCCGACCGCCACGGGTGAGTTCCGGCTGTGGGCATGGCTGCCGTGGCCGAGATGAACGCCGCGATCCGGGTTCTCATCGTGGATGACGACCCGCTGGTACGGGCCGGCCTGGCGATGATCATCGGCGGTTCGCCCGAGCTGAGCGTGGTGGGCGAGGCGGCCTGCGGAGCCGAGGTGCCCGCCGCGGTGGAGGTCTGCGCCCTGATGGACATCCGCATGCCCGTGCTGGACGGCCTGGCCGCCACCGAGCTGCTGCGTGCCCGGCCCGACCCGCCCGAGGTCGTCGTGCTGACGACCTTCGACGCCGACGAGTACGTGCTGCGCGCCCTGCGCGCCGGGGCCAGCGGCTTCCTGCTCAAGCACACGCCGCCCGCCGAGATCCTGCGCGCGATCGTACGGGTGTCGGCCGGGGAGCCCATCTTGTCGCCGACGGTGACCCGCCAGTTGATCGCCCACGTCGCCGACACCGGCGCCGCCGCCCGGCGGCAGCACGCCGTACGCGTGCTGAGCCTGCTCAGCGAACGGGAGCGGGAGGCGGCCGTCGCCGTGGGCCGGGGCAGGTCCAACGCTGAGATCAGCGGCGAGTTGTTCATGAGCATCGCGACCGTGAAGGCCCACATCTCGCGCATTCTCGACAAACTCGACCTCAACAACCGCACCCAGATCGCCCTGCTCGCCCACGACGCCGGCCTGACCGGCTGAACCTCACCCCCGGCGGCGCCTGACCCGGATGCCCGCCGTCTCGCCTCCCGGGCACTGATCGAGCTGAGGACCTGACATGGATCGCCTCTCTCGACCAGGAGAGAGGCGAAGGGATCTTGTTGAAGTGGGCAATCTCGTCCCTAGCGGCATGGCGATCCGCCGGATGCCTCTTGACCTGCGGAGACGCCTTCCGGCCGGCGACTGATGTTAAGAATAGTTGACACGATGTCTGCTGTGCTTTACGTTAGACCGTGTTAAAGGTTCTTTACATGGAGCGATCCGGCGCCCACCGCACCCCCACTCAAGAAGGGACACCCCATGAGAGCAGTGACTTACTACAAGTACGGCGCCCCCGACGTTCTGGGCATCGAAGAGGTCCAAACCCCCGCCCCCGGCGACAAGGACGTGCTGGTGAGAATTCACGCCGCCCTGGTGACCGCGACGGACGCCATCTTCCGCGTAGGTAGCCCGTTCTTAGCGCGGATGTTCACCGGTCCCATCAAGCCGAAGACCAAGACGCTAGGCGGCGAATTCGCCGGCGAGATCGTGGCAGTCGGCAAGGACGTAACCCGCTTCAGCGTGGGCGATCAAGTCTTCGGGGACACCGGTCCGGCACTGGGCGCCCACGCCGAGTATGTGCGCCTGCCCGAAGATGGAGCACTGGCCGTCATGCCGACCGGCCTGGACCACGCTCAGGCCGTCGCCGTCCTGGACGGCGTACTGACCGCCCTGCCGTTCCTCCGGGACAACGCACATCTGCGCGAGGGGCAGGAGATCCTCATCAACGGCGCCGCCGGCAGCGTGGGTGCGGCGGCGGTGCGACTTGCCAAGCACTTCGGGGCGCGGGTCACCGGAGTGTGCAGCACCGCCAAGCTGGAGCTGGTGAAATCGCTGGGCGCCGACGAAATCATCGACTACACCAAAGAGGACTTCACTCGCGTCGGCCGCACCTATGACGTGGTCTTCGACGCCGCCGGCAAGAGCTCGTTCTCGCGGAGCAGGCGCGTGCTGAACAGTGGCGGCGTCTACCTGTCGACCGTCCCCTCCCCGGGGATCCTCCTGCAGTCGTTCTGGACGCGGAAGTTCGGTGACAAGCGGGCGGTCATCGCCTTCACCGGCCTGCGTCCCACCACCGACAAGGCCGAAGACCTGCGCTTCCTCACTCAAATCACCGAAGCAGGGCAGATGAGGGCGGCCATCGACGGGCGCTACCCGCTGGCAGAGGCCGCCGACGCGCACCGGCGCGTCGATTCCGGCCGCAGGCAGGGCAGCGTCCTGATCACCATGGAGCACAACGGCAACTGACCGAGGTCCGGAAGGCTTCAGCGGGTCAGCAGAACCAGGGCCAGGCCCATCAGCGCGGGAACCGTCTGCACGAACAAGATCCTGGTGTCACGTTGGTTAACGGCACCCCGTACGCCGTGAATCGCCACCTGAAGGTTGGTGCGCTCCGCCTCAGGAGAGGCTCCAGGCCAGAACGTCTCCATAAGCGCCTCACGCGACGGCCGCGGATGCCGATAGGTCACCAGAAAGGCCAACAACGAGCCGTACCGCCCGCTCGGCCACGTACCGATCGGCGCGCCGTCCACACCGGTATCGACATCCCCCTACCGGCGACCTCACACCCGCCTCCGCACCGCACCCGGGCTTCCCGAGCATGGACGGGCTCAGGCCAGGGCCGAGATCTCGATCCGCGTATGGCCGGCAGGGGCCACCAGGCAGGAAACCATCGTCCATCCCCACGCTGATACGCGAAGCCTGACAGGCCCGCCTTATTCCAGCAAGCGGGCCACAGCAAGCCCAGTCCTGGTACGACGACGGATCGGGCAGCGAACGTCATCGCCCGAGCTGCCAGCGGAACCCGATCACATCCCGGAGTCAGCGACTCACAGCAATCTCCCGCTCCACACGCGACAGCTTCTCAGGATTACGCACATAGTAGAGCCCAGTGACCAAACCGTCCTCGACCCGCACAGCCAAGACACCATCGATCTCCCCATTGAGCCGGACGAGCAACGCCGGACCGCCGTTGACCTGCACCAGCTCAAGCGACATCGCGGCACCGACCTTTCCCAGGCCGGCCGCCCACAAGCGACCCACCTTGCCGGCCCCCACAATCGGCCGCGGCACCGCCTGCTTGACCCCACCACCATCACTCAGAAGAACGACATCGGGGGCGAGGATCTCCAGCAGACTCTGCAGATCACCCGTCTCGACCGCCCGCTGGAACGCCTCCAACGCACCACGCGTCTCGGCCGAGGAAACCACACCACGCGGCCGACGCGCCGCCACGTGAGCCCGCGCCCGATGAGCGATCTGCCGGACCGCGGACGCGCTCTTGCCGACCGCTTCCGCGATCTCGTCATAACCCAGATCGAACACCTCGCGCAGCACGAACACCGCCCGCTCAGCCGGCGTGAGCGTCTCCAACACCAGCAGCATCGCCATCGAGACGCTCTCGGCCAACTCAACATCCTCGGCCACATCCGGCGCGGTCAGCAACGGCTCCGGCAGCCAAGGGCCGACGTAGGACTCCTTGCGCCGGCCCAGCGTACGCAGCCGCGTCAACGCCTGCCGAGTGGCGATCTTGACCAGGTACGCCCGCTGATCCCGCACCATGTCCAAGTCGACGTCCGCCCACCGCAGCCAGGTCTCCTGCAGGACATCCTCGGCGTCGGCGGCCGAGCCCAGCATCTCGTAGGCGACGGTGAACAGCAGGCTGCGGTAGGCGACGAACGCGTCAGTAGCGGGGTCCGAGCTGCCTTCCTCGCTCATGTCCCCGCCGCGACCTCCGGCGCTGTCCGCAACGCTGGCCATGGGTGGCTCCTGTCTGCCGGCTCTCGACTGTGTCACCCACAAGACGCCGGACCCTGCCCTGTTGTGACACCAAACCGGCAAAGAGCGTAGTGCACTCCCTCCGCAGTCAGGCCGAGCCATCGGCATCGGGCATTCGTAGCTGCTCTAGTCGGGGTTTTTGGGGGGCTATTACGAGAGGTGCTCACCATGGAATCGCCTTTACAATGTAGATTTATAAGCGGACGAGCTGCACCGCCTGAGGCGGGGCCTAGGACGGAAGTCCGCCCGGAGCCTCCGGCCAAAGGCCGAGGCGGCGGGCGGCAGCCTGCCCTAGCGTCGGCGGCATGACGTTCCTCGTGACCGGAGCGACCGGCAAGGCCGGTCGGCATGTCGTCGAAGAGTTGCTCCGCCTGGGCCACCGGGTGCGGGCCCTGACCCGCCACCCTGCCAGAGCTAGCCTCCCCGGCCAGGTCGAGGTGGCCGAAGGCGATCTGACAGACCCCGACAGCGTACGGCCCGCGCTGCGCGGCGTCACCGGCGTGCACCTGCTGACCGTGGGCGGCGACGACTACGCCACGCTGCGCACCGGCCCTCAGCTGGCCACGATGACCGCCGAGGCCGGGGTGCGGCGCGTGACACTGCTCTGGAACGGGCGGCCCGGCCCCGTGGAGGAGGCGTTCGAACGCGGCGACGTCGAATGGACGCGCCTGCAGCCGGTGGACTTCATGAGCAACACACTCGGCTGGGCGCCGGACATCCGCGCAGAAGGACGGGTGTCCGAGCCGTTCGGCGACGTCCCCATGGCGGTGATCCACGAGGCCGACGTAGGCGCGGTGGCCGCCGCGGTGCTCGCCCGGGGCGGGCATGGCGGCAAGGCGTACACACTGACCGGGCCGCAGCCGTACACGGCCCGGCAGCGGCTGGCCACGATCGGCAAGGTGCTCGGCAGCGAGCTCCACTTCGACGAGCTGACCGAGCAGCAGGCGCGCGAGCGGTGGCGGCGCGCCGGCCTCGACGAGGAGCTGATCGAGCTCCTGGCCTCCTGGCAGGGCGACCCGCCCCCGGAGGCCTACACGGTCGTGCCGACGGTGCGGGAGATCACCGGCCGGGAGCCGCGCACGTTCGAGCAGTGGGTACGGGAGCACGCCCGACACTTCACACGCTGAAAACGGTTGTCACCCCCGCATGCCATACTGAACCCTCCGAAAACCGGCCACGGAGGGCGACCATCAGATGATCGCGGCAACCGACCGGCCGGCCCGCGAACGCTCCAGCCCGGCCTTCGGGCTCCCCTGGGCGTTTCTCGTGCTGGTGGGACTGTTGGTGGCCGGCAGGTTCCTGCTCGCGCCACACCTGAGCGACCCGGCGCTGCAAACGTGGGCGACGGTGTTCGTGGCGGTCTGCGTGCAGGCGATCCCGTTCCTGGTGTTCGGGGTGGCGCTGTCGGCGGCGATCACGGCGTTCGTGCCCGCGTCGTTCTGGACACGGGCACTGCCGCGCCGCCCCTACGCGGCGGTGCCGGTGGCGGGCATCGCCGGGGCGGTGCTGCCGGGCTGCGAATGCGCGTCGGTGCCGGTGGCCTCCGGGCTCATGGCGCGGGGTGTGGCGGCGCCGGCGGCGCTGGCGTTCCTGCTGGCCTCCCCCGCGATCAACCCCGTGGTGCTCGTGGCCACCGCCGTCGCCTTCCCCGGCGACCCGTCGATGGTCGTGGCCCGCTTCGCCGCCTCGCTGGCGGTGGCCGTGCTGGCGGGCTGGATCTGGGCGCGGCTCGGTCGCGCCGCCTGGCTGCCCGTCCCGCGCCGCCACGCCGAACCAGGACAGGGCCGGTGGGGCGCCTTCCTCGACGCCATGTGCCACGACCTGCTGCACGCCGGCGGATACCTGGTCATCGGCGCCCTCGCCGCGGCGACGCTGAACGTGGTGATCCCCCGCGAATGGCTCACCGCGCTCGGCGGAGTACCCGTGGTGTCCGTGCTGGTGCTGGCGTTCCTGGCGGTGCTGCTGTCGATCTGCTCCGAGGCCGACGCGTTCGTGGCGGCCTCGCTCACGACGTTCTCACCGACGGCGAAGCTGGCGTTCCTGGTGGTCGGGCCGATCGTGGACCTGAAGCTGATCGCGCTGCACGCCGGCACCTTCGGCCGGGCCTTCGCCTGGCGGTTCCTGCCGCTCACGCTCGCCCTGGCGATCATCGTCAGCTTCGTCACGGGCTGGGCACTGCTGTGAGCCGCCAGGCCCAGGGGTGGCTGCTCGTGGTGCTCGGTGCGACCCTGCTGAGCGTGTCGGCGTTCTCGGCGATGTACGCCAACTACGTCAGAACCGGCTTCCGGCCCGCGCTCGTCGCGACCGGCGCGGTGCTGGTCGCACTCGGTCTGGCGACCGCCTTCCGGCGGCGGCCCGGCAGCCACTCCCCCCGGGTGGCATGGCTGCTCGCGGCGCCGGTCTTCGCGATCGTGCTGGTCGCCCCGCCCCCGCTCGGCTCGTACGCGGCCCGCCGCCACACCGGCGCTCCCCCACCCGCGACCGCCTACGCCGGGCCGCCGGCCGCCGACCTGACACTCGGCGAGTTCATCGGCCGCGCCCACGGCACCTCCCTGGCCGGCCGGCGGGTCCGGCTGACCGGCTTCGTCGTGACATCCGGACACGGCTGGCACCTGACCAGGATGCGGATCAACTGCTGCGCCGCCGACGCGCTCGCCCTGGAAGTGACCGTCAATGGCGCGCCCGCCCCGCCCGAGGACTCCTGGGTACGCGTCACCGGCACGTGGGTGCCGTGGAAAGACGGGATTCCCTCCGACTACGTGCCGCCTGCCATCGCCGCGACCGAAGTCGTCAGGATCGAACCACCCGCCGAACCGTACGAGGAGCCCACGTGAACCGCTCCTCCCAGAGTTCGCTCCTGCTCCTGCTCGGCGGGGCACTGCTGTGGATCTCCGTCTTCTCGGCCGACTTCGCCAACTACGTCAAGCCGGGCTTCCGGCCACTGTTGATCGTCGCCGGCGCCGTGCTCGCCGTCCTCGGCGTGGCGGTCCCGGCCGCGGAACGGCGGCGCCGACGCCGGACGGCGATCGCCCCGGCCGTGCTCGAGGAAGAGCTGCACCTGGCACGGCTGCTCGGCCGCGAGCCTGTGATCTCCAGCTCGCCGGCGGCCCACGCGGAACACCGCGAACAGATCCGGGTGGCATGGCTGCTGGCCCTCCCCGTGGCCGTGATCTTCCTGATCGCACCACCCGCGCTCGGCTCGTACGCCGTCCAGCGGGCCGAGCACGCCCCCGCCCCTCCCCCGCCGTCCGTCGTGGACGCGAAACTGCCACCGCTGAAAACCGGCCGGGTCAACGACGTGACCATCAGCGAGTTCGCCGGCCGCGCCTGGTCCGCGCCTGCCTCACTGAAGGGCAAGAACGTGCGGCTGACCGGCTTCGCCGTGCCATCGGCCGGCGGATGGCACCTCGCCCGCCTGCGCATCGCCTGCTGCGCCGCCGACGCCCAGACGATGAAGGTCACCGTCAAAGGCGCGCCCGCACCCGCGGCCGACACCTGGGTACGCGTCACGGGGGCCTGGATCCCCGCCGCCCGGACGGCCGTGCCTGCACTGGCCGCCACCCAGGTGGAGCCGGTCGACGCCCCGGACGCACCGTATGAGTAACGACACCCAGACGAGCGCCTTTACATTGTAGATTTCTTGCGTCAGGCGCGAGGGACGAGTTTGAGGCGGTCCACCTTGCCGGTCTGGTTGCGCGGCACGGAGTCCACGAACGTGATGTCGCGTGGCACCTTGAACCCGGCCAGTTCCGCCTTGACCGCCTGCCTGAGCTCCTCGGCCGACAGCGCCGTTCCCTCCTCCGGGACCACGAACGCCGCCAGGCGCTGGCCGTACTCCTCGTCCGGCACGCCGAGCACGGCCACATCCGCGACGCCGGGCCGGCGGGCCAGGAGGTTCTCGACCTCCTGCGGGAAGACGTTCTCACCGCCGGAGACGATCATGTCGTCGTCGCGGCCGTCGATGAACAGCAGCCCGCTGTCGTCGCGGTGCCCCAGGTCGCCGGTGATCAGCAGACCGTCCGCGGCGCCGGTGAACGTCAGGCCGCCGGCCACGAGCACTCGGCCCACCTCGCCCGGTGGCTGCTCGGCGCCGTCCGGGCCCGCGACGCGGACCGTGGCGCCGCGTGGCGGCCGGCCAACGGTGCCGGGGGCGGCACGCAGGTCGGCCGGTGTGGCCAGGGAGGCCCAGCCGGCCTCGGTCGAGCCGTACAGGTTGTAGAGCACCTCACCATAGGCGTCCATGAAGGCGGTGCCCAGGGCAGGCGGGAGCGCCGAACCACCGCAGAGCACCACCCGCAGGTCCGGCAGCGGGCGGGGCGCGCAGGCCAGTAGCCGCTTCAGCATGATCGGCACGGCCACCAGCGCACCGGCCCGCTCGGCGGCGAGTGCGTCGAGCACGGCCCCGGCGTCGAAGCGGCGCAGCAGGACGACCGGGCAGCCGAACACCAGCGCGGCCCCGTACCAGAGCAGGCCGAGACCGTGGAACAGCGGCGGCGCGATGAGCAGGGGCTCACCGCTGCGCAGCGGCACGGTGGCGAGCATGGAGATGAACGGCTCGGCCAGCCCGGCCGGCGACAACGAGCGCGGCGCGCCCTTGGGCGTGCCGGTGGTGCCGGAGGTGAGCAGCACCAGCCGCCCGGCCCGGCGCGGCGGCTCGTGCGGGCCGGCGCCGCTCAGGCCGCCCTCGCGGGTGAGCTCGTCGAGGTCGGTGATGCGGGGGCCGGCGAAGTCCACCGGCGGCAGGTCCGGCGCCGCGATGAGCGCGTGCGCGCCTTCGCGCCGCAGCACCTCCCGCAGCCGCGGCCCGGCCAGCCCGGTGTTGAGCAGCAGCAGGTCCGCGCCCAGCCGCGACACTGCGGCGACCGCGGTCACGAAGCCGCGATCGTTGGGCCACATGACCGCCACCGTCCGCCCAGGACCCACGCCATGCCGCCCGCGCAGGCCGGAGGCCAGCGCCGCCGCCCGCTCGTTCAGCTCGGCGAACGTGAGCGACCCCGCCTCATCCACGACAGCCCGCCGCTCCGGCCAGCGCGCCGCCGCCATGGCCACGCCCGCGGCGGGGCTCACGTGGAAGTGCCGGTACGCCTCCACCATGCGCGCCAGCGCGGCAGGCGGCACCGGCGCCAAGAGCCCGTTGCGGGTGAGCGTGACCACGGCCTCGATCCCGAAGCCGCCCAGCTCCGCCAGCCTTCCGATCATCGGCGCACCCGGCCCTTCTCACGCAGGCCGTACGTGTACCCGCCCGCGCCGCCCTGGAACCCCTCCCGGGCACCCGCCGCCCGGACGTGGCCGCGCTCTGCCCGCTCATCACCCGGTGACGGCCGCGGCGGCGGCGCGTAGGCCGAATCGTTCGGCGAACGCCGACAGCTCATCACGTCGCGCCTGCGGCTCCGCGGCGGCAGGACTCACCACGATCCGGGTCACGCCCTGCCCCGCCAGCCTCTCGACATCCTCCTCGGTCATGTCGATCGCCCCCCACCGCGTGTACTCCAGCGCCTGCGGATCCCGCCCGGCCTCGACGGCGGCCGACCGGGCGAGCTCCCACTGCGCGGCCCGTTCCCTGGCGTCCAGCGCCCCGCCGGGAAAGTAGCCGTCGCCGCGGCTCCCGGCACGGCGCGCCGCCGCCCGGCTCGATCCGCCGACATGGATCGGCAACCGGGCGACCCCGTGCGGCTTGGGGAAGCTGCACAGGTCGTCGAAGGCGAAGAACTCCCCCGCGAAGCCCACGCCGTCCTCGCCGCCGCCCCACAGCAGCCGCAGCACGTCGATCGCCTCGTCGGCGCGCCGCCCCCGCGTGGCGAAATCCACCCCCACCGCCCGGGCCTCCCCCGGCAGGGCGCCCAGCCCCACGGTCAGCAGCCGCATCCGCCCCTTGGACAGAACGTCGACGGTGGCCAGGCGCTTGGCGAGGGTCACCGGATGGTGGTACGGCAGCAGCAGCACCGCCGTCCCGAGCAGGATCCGCCGGGTGGCCGCGGCGACGAAGCTCAGGCAGTCGAGCGGATCCACGTACGGCAGCGAGGGCGGGAGCACGAAGGGCCCGACCTTGGCACCCGCATACAGGACCACGTGCTCGGGCAGGTACAGCGACTCGAAGCCGCACTCCTCGGCATGCCGGGCGAACTCCACGATCCCCTCGGGGTCGGCGCCGAAGTGGGCCGTGTTGTAGGTCGTCCCGAACGTCATCCTCATGCGCGCCTCCGGCGGTCCGGCAGTCAGGTCCCGACCACGCTAGAACCCTGCCACCGGCGTCAAGGCAACCCTCCCGCCTCGTCTTCACAGACGCTTGCGGCCCGGGAGTGAGGAGGGCTTTAATACGCCGAGCCCCGGCTGCCCGAAACCCCGTCGCCGATGAGGAGGCCACATGACCGTCCCCGCAGGTCAACCCCGCCTCCGAGGCGTCGGGGCAGCGACGTTAACGCTAACACCCGTCCATCCGACCCCATGAAACTTTCTTTTTGCCCGCCGGGAAAGCGCTTACCACCTAGGAGAGGATCACGCGATGCGCTTAAGAAAGGCCGGCGCGGCCGTCGTGCTCGCCCTCGCAGCGGCGACCGCCACGACCGCAGCCCCCGCTCATGCGGCCCCGCCCACCAAGCAGATGGAGGACCTCGACCGCGGGCTGATCAGCGTGCGGTCGGGCTCAGGCAACCTCGTCTCCTGGCGGCTGCTCGGCACCGACCCCGACGGCGTCTCGTTCAACCTGTACCGCGGCTCCACCAGGGTCGCCACCGGACTCACCACGTCCACCAACTACCTCGACAACGGCGCCGCGGCCGAGGCCTCGTACACGGTCCGGGCGGTGGTCGGCGGCGTCGAGCAGGCCGCCTCACCCGCCTCGCTCCGCTTCACCGGCGGCTCCTACCTCGACGTGCCGATCCAGCCGCCCTCGGGCGGCACGACGCCGGACGGGGTCGCGTACACCTACAGCGCCAACGACGCCAGTGTGGGCGACCTCGACGGCGACGGGGAGTATGAGTTCGTCCTGAAATGGGACCCCTCCAACGCCAAGGACAACTCCCAGTCCGGCTACACCGGCAACGTGTACGTCGACGCCTACCGGCTCAACGGCACCCGCCTGTGGCGCATCGACCTGGGCCGCAACATCCGCGCCGGCGCGCACTACACCCAGTTCCAGGTGTACGACTACGACGGCGACGGCCGGGCGGAGGTCGCGATGAAGACCGCCGACGGCACCAGGGACGGCGCCGGCACGGTCATCGGCAGTTCGAGCGCCGATCACCGCAACTCCAGCGGCTATATCCTGGCCGGCCCTGAGTACCTGACCATGTTCAACGGCCTGACCGGCGCCGCGATGTCCACGGTCGGCTACGACCCGCCGCGCGGCACGGTCTCCTCCTGGGGCGACAACTACGGCAACCGGGTGGACCGCTTCCTGGCCGGCACGGCGTACCTGGACGGCGAGCGCCCATCGCTGATCATGGCCCGCGGCTACTACACCCGCTCGGTGATCGCCGCCTGGGACTTCCGCAACGGCACGCTGACCAAGCGGTGGACCTTCGACAGCAACTCCGCCGGCTCGCAGTGGGCCGGCCAGGGCAGCCACAGCCTGTCCGTCGGCGACATCGACGCCGACGGCCGCGACGAGATCGTGTACGGGGCCATGGCCGTGAACGACAACGGCACCGGCATGTGGACCACGCGTACCGGCCACGGCGACGCCCAGCATCTGGGCGACTTCGACCCGGCCCGGGCCGGGCTGGAGTACTTCAAGGTCAGCGAGTCCACCTCTCAGCCCGGCTCCCTCTACATCGACCCGCGCAACGGCCAGATCCTGTGGTCCACCCCGACCGGCAGCGACAACGGCCGCGGCGTGGCGGGCGACATCTCGACCGTCAGGGTCGCGAGCGAGTTCTGGTCGGCCGCGGACGCGAACCTGCGCAGCGTCACCGGCAATACCGCCGGCCGCAAGCCCTCCTCCATCAACTTCCTCGCCTGGTGGGACGGCGACCCCGTCCGGGAACTGCTCGACCAGACCAGGATCGACAAGTACGGCACCAGCGCCGACACCCGCCTGCTGACCGCGTCGGGCGTGCACTCCAACAACGGCACCAAGGCCACGCCGTCGCTGTCGGGAGACCTGTTCGGCGACTGGCGCGAGGAGGTCGTCTGGCCCACCAGCGACAACCGCGCGCTGCGCGTCTACGCCACGCCCACGCCGACCGACCGCCGCATCTACACCCTGATGCACGACCCCCTCTACCGGGTCTCCATCGCCTGGCAGAACACCGCCTACAACCAGCCGCCGCACACGAGCTTCTTCATCGGCGACCGCATGCCCACACCACCCAGGCCAAACATTTACGTGAGGTGAGCTCACCAAACCCGAAATGATCTCCTGGGCCGCCTGTGGGCCGTCCGGCGAGATGGCGGGCCGTCGCAGCGCCGCATCGACGGCCCGCCGCATCCGCTGCAGACGTCGCCATGAGATGGGCATAGACCGTCAACAGCAGAGCGCCCCGTCGATGCCGATTAACCCGAAGGCCGAGGGTCGCCACGCCACCCCTATGAGCTGTTTCTTGGATCAGCATCGGAGCCGGATGAGCATGGCAGCGACTGTGCGGGTGCCGCGCCGGCGAGCGCCGCTCGCAGTAGGGCGCGGGCCGACCAGCGCATGGTTTCCACCGCCTCCTCACGGGAGAGGCCGGCGATGTCGGTGAGCCATATCAGCGCTTCGATGCCGCTGGCGGATCGGATCGCCATGGCGAGCCGATGCACGTCGATCTCGGGGTTGGTCTCGCGTAGCGGCGCCAAGGCGTCCTCGATCCAGCCGATGGCTCGCCCTCCGCGGAGAACCGGCCGGTCGGTGTCGGGGACGGGTTCCAGCGACAGGCGCAGCGACGTGCGCAGTTGTGGTTCCCACTCGACAGTTATCCGGGTGAAAGCCTCCATGACCAGGTCGAGCCGGGCCTGCGGATCGCTGGGCGCATGCTCGGGCAGCAGTGACTGCTGCTGGGTCTCGGGATGTGCGGCAAGCAGCAGCGTGCGCTGATTGGGGAAGTACCGGTATGCCGTCGTCCGGGAGATCCCTGCTGCGGCTGCGGCCTGCTCCACGGTGGGGATGGCGCCTTGCTTCAGCAGCTCGCGCGTGGCCGAGATGAGCGCTTGACGCGTGCGAGCCTTCTGCTGATGACGGCCACCCAACTCATATGGTACTGACATGCCCATCATGGTATCTTCGTCCCATGGGACTTGAGTCCCATATCGGCGTCAGTGCTCTGACGAAGCAGACCGGGTGATGCGCTCATGGACCACGATCCCACCACAACCAATCCCGACCTCTATAAACTGATCTTCGAGAACGAGCGCATCCGTGTCCTGGAGTACAAGGACAAGCCGGGCGACAAGACCACACCCCATCGGCATCCCGACAGCGTCATGTACACGCTGAGTTCCTTCAAGAGAAGGGTCGCGGCCGGCGCCCGGCAGGTAGATGTCGAACTCCAAGCCGGGCAGGTGCGATGGGTCGGCGCTCAGGAGCATTCCGGCGAGAACATCGGCGACACCGACACACACACGATCTTCGTTGAGCTGAAGGAACCACTCGGCAGCGGCTCGCCAACGCCTGCCAGCCTACTGGGGCCCAGTACCACCTGATCAGAACCAGGTCACGCGGATCGCGGCCTCTCGCGTGGACTCGACAGCGTCCCCACCGGCTCATCACGTGCCCCGCCCATCGTTGACATCGTCGCCCTGACATCGATCGGCAGATCAAGCAACGGCAGACGCAAGCCAGCCGGCCAGCCGATCCCACTCCCATCCGCCCCTCCCCGGGCCCTCGCCGGGATGCCGGCAGCACTGAGCCCTTCACCGCGGAGCCCCTGACAGTGCGTTCCTGCGCTCGATCACGGGGGTGCCGCGCGCTCGGCGCGCCCTGAAGAGACCTCACCACACCACCAGAATCGAGACGATCGCATCATGGCAAGTGTTGGCAGCAGCCGTACCTCCACAGCAATGGCCTTATGCCGCGCACTATCGGTCAGCACCCCGCTCGCGCTGGCCGCGACGCTGGGCGCCGGTGTCCCCGCCCATGCCGACACCACCACGGCGGCCATCACCAGCGCCTGCCGCATCCAGCCCCATGGCCTGATCGGCGCGCGGTGGAGCGAACTCGGCGGCGAGAACAGCGCGCTGGGCTGCCCGCACACCTCCGAGGTGGACGTCTACCTGGACGGCGTCTGGGCCGGACGCCGGCAGAACTTCCTGCGCGGGCAGATGGTCTGGTCACCCCGGCAAGGGCCCAAGATGGTGGTGTCGGCCTGGTCGATCGGCGGATACGCCTACGTCGACTGGCGCACGACCGCCCCCCGCTCCTACGACCGCTTCCTCGTCCGCTGGACCAGCGCCGCGGACAGAGCCGGAACCCAGCGAGACATCGGCGGAGGCACCAGCGGCCGGATGCGGGTCCGCGTGATGACCACCAGCGGCTACCGCTTCATCGTCGAAGGCTGCGACGACGGAACCTTCAGCTCCAGCTGCAAGCAGGGCTGGACCCTCTCGGTGACCGCCTGATGGCAAGGATCTCCAGGACCGTCCTGCTGGCCATCGCTCTGCTCATCTCCTCTGGCTGCGGCCAGGCCGGAGCCGGCCCGTCCTCGCCGAGCCCACCACCCGGGGACGGCCAGAGCGCAACGGCGGCACCCGCCCAGGACTCCTGCGGCGACACCGCCGACAAGGTCAAGCAGCACGCGCAGCAGCCCGACATCCGCTCGGTCACCATGCAGGGCCAGTGCACGCTGGTCTCGATCGAGACCACCCTCGGCGACGAGGAGTCAAACACCGCCAAGAAGATCTGCGACGCAGCAGCCGAGGTGGCCTACTCCGGCGACACCAACTCCATCAGCGTGCAGGGCAGATCCGGCAAGGAACTCTCCGTGGGAATCGCCGGCGCGACGTGCCTGGCACAGCCCTGAACCGCTCTACGAGCTGGTGGAGGCGCGCCTATATCTTCCTGGGAACGGTCGCGGTCGTAGCTTTGGCCACCTAGCTTCGTACCTGATCCAAGAAACAGCTCTTAGACCTCAGTCGCCGGCGCTTCCCAGCTGCAGGTGTCGATCTTCTTGAGGTCAATGGCTCCTTGTTCCAGCCAGGCGAGCGGGGTCTGTTCTATTCGCCGATCTTCTTGGCGTACAGGGTGATCAGCGTGTCCGTGCTCACCTTCCGCCCCGCCGCTGGCGACTGCTTGGTGACGACCCAGTTGCGGTCGAGCACCTGCAGCCGGTTCTGCCCGGTGGCGTCCTTGTCGTTCAGCACGTAGAAGCCTGCCGCCTGCAGCGTGTCCTGGCCTTCTTGGAGGTTCATGCCGACCACGTCCGGCAGTTCCTTCTTCTCTGCCGCGGCCTCGCTCGGGGACTCTTCTTGCGCGGGCTGGTCGGTCTCCTCAGGACTGCTGCTGGCTGTTGGCGTGGCTTGAACGGTCGCGGTGACTGTCTCGATGGGCGCGGTCGGCGAAGTCCCGCTGCTGCAAGCGGTGAGGCACGCGGCGGCGACGACGGCGGAGATGGCCAGGGTCGAATCGGGGGAGCGCATCGTGGAGTCCTCGGGTCTGGAGTGATGTGGCCTACTGTGTGAGACGCCGGATGGTCGCGTAGGGTTGGCGTCCGGTGACGTTCTGTTGGCACCTCAGCGCCCTGCCGCGTGGGCGAGCAGGCATACTCCGGGCCTACGTCTTTCTGAGAAGCCGCTGCCTTGCACGGGCAGGCCATCCTCCTGAAGGGCGAAGCTTCTTCGCGTTGTGCCTACTTGCAAGAGGTCCAGTCGCCGGCGCTTCCCCACGAGCAGGTGTCGATCTTCGGAGATTCGGGGACAAATCAGCTAAAAGGTGCGGCGGGGCAGAACCCCAGAGCACTTGCCGGGTTCCTCGGCACCTGGCCCGAGGAAAGGGACACCGGGGGCGGCCCTCGGAGAGGAGGCCGTCCCTGGCGCGGGCTCAAGCGTCGTCACGCACACCCCGCCCGGCCATTCACGCTCATCGACGATCGCCGGTTAGCGCATCTTGCCTCTGACCCGTCCCCTGGGATCGAGGGCTGATGCCGACGAGTCCGCGGCCGCCAATCGGACCGCGCCATCGGTCATGACCTACGATCAGTCCGGCAGTTGCAACCGGTAGTCCAGCAACTCATCGATCAGGTTTCTGACTTCCTGATCACGACGCATGAGCCGCAGTGCAGCAAGCATTTCATCTACCTGAGCGCGCGTCGGCCGGTCGTGGAGCGATGCAGCCCAAATGACCAGCCTGCTCACGACAGCCTCCACAAGTAATTCTCTGCCTCTAATGCAAAACATAATATTTTGCCGATCTGCGGTCCGTGCTATTGCCTCAATTTTTAGCGTTTCATTGCCAAAAGTCCTGTTGATGCGGGTACGGGCCGTTCTGGTGCGTCACGGCCCACGGATCTAGACAAGGAGAGGCGCACTGGCGGTCGCTGCCATGGTTTGCCACATACGCCAGAGGGGCTGCCGAGATCTGTACTGTCTGCCCCGAGCTGGGGAGCAGGTTACGGCGTGTCAACGACGGCGGTGGTGCCCTTGCATCCACGTGTGCTTCTTCGCCACACCGGGGCCTGGGGTTCATGTGCTATGCGCTACCACGCCGCGCAGGCCCGGTGTTCGGGGCCTTCAGGATCTATCGCATCCGCCCGGATCCGGACAGCCGGCACAAATCGAAAGCGTGAGGTGAAGGAGGGATCGCCATGACGACCTTGAGCATCATCAAGGCCGACACCGGGGGATTCGTCGGCCACGGAGCCGTCCACCCGGACATGATGGCCGAGGCCCGCCGCGAGGTCGGCCGGGCCGTCGAATCCGGGCTGCTCATCGACGGGCACGTCGCCAGCTGCGGCGACGACGTCTCGCTCATCATGACCCACACCTACGGCCCCGATTCGGCGCTCATCCATTCGTTCGCCTGGGACACCTTCCAGGCCACCACGTACATCGCCAAGGAACTCGGCCTGTACGGCGCGGGCCAGGACCTGCTGTCGGACGCCTTCTCCGGCAACCTGCGGGGCATGGGCCCCGGCTACGCCGAACTGGAGTTCCAGGAACGGCCATCCGAACCCGTCCTCTGCTTCCTGGCCGACAAGACCGAGCCGGGCGCATGGAACCTGCCGCTGTACAAGATCTTCGCTGACCCGTTCAACACGGCCGGTCTGGTCATCGACACCAAGATGCACGCCGGCTTCGCCTTCGAGGTCTACGACCTGCACCAGGAGAAGCACATCACCTTCGACTGCCCGGCCGAGCTGTACGACATGCTCATGTACATCGGCGCCCCCTCCCGCTACGTCATCCACAGCGTCCGCTCCAAGACCCTGGACGAGACCGCGGCCGCGACCAGCACGCAGAGGCTGTCCCTCATCGCCGGCAAGTACGTCGGCAAGGACGACCCCGTCATGATCGTCCGTTGCCAGTCCGGTCTGCCCGCCGTCGGGGAGGCCCTCGAGCCGTTCGCCTTCCCGTACACCGTGGCCGGCTGCATGCGCGGCTCGCACCACGCGCCGTTCCTGCCGGTCTCGACCGACCACGCGACCCCGTCCCGCTTCGACGGACCGCCGCGCGTGGTGGCACTGGGCTTCCAGATCCACGACGGGAAACTGATCGGGCCGCGCGACATATTCGTCGATCCGGCCTTCGACCAGGCGCGCGCCCAGGCCGGCGAGATCATGGACTACCTGCGCCGGCACGGCCCGTTCGAGCCGCACCGGCTGCCGCTGGAGGAGCTGGAGTACACCACCATGGCTGAGCTCACCAAGCGGCACGCCGACCGCTGGACCTCCATGACCACCGAGGTCATGACCACCCAGGACGCCGAACCCGGCACCACCGCTGCATGGATCGGCTGACATGAACCCGGCACTACGGAATACGACGGCTTCGGGGGGCGGAAAGCCCGATTCCAGCATGCCGGCCGCCGCATCAGCCCACTGACCGTCGATAACGGAATGACTGCCGGGGAAGCGCATGGCTGACGAGCGATACGAGGGGAGGCCCGCCGCAGCGTGACGATCGTGCCGATCCAGGAGGTGATCGACCACGTCGGTTTCGGCCGCTTCCAGCGGCGGCTGTTCCCGGGGCCCGTTGTGAGCAGCGCCACGGCAGGCGGCGAATCGAACAGGGATCAAGCAGGAGAGGGGCAGTACATGTGATCGACGAAGTCGATGCGGTGGTGGTCGGCGCCGGGCCGAACGGGCTGACGGCAGCGGTCACGCTCGCGCGGGCCGGTGTGGAGGTACGAGTGTATGAGGGTGCCGCGACGGTGGGCGGTGGAGCAAGCACGCAGGAGTTGACGCTGCCCGGTTTCCGGCACGATGTGTGTTCGGCCGTGCACCCGCTCGGCGCGGGCTCGCCGGCGTTCAGGGCGATGCCGTTGGGACAATACGGACTTGATTGGGTGCAGCCGCCCCTCCCGCTGGCCCATCCGTTCCCCGGCGGGTCGGCCGTGGTGCTCGCCCGCTCTGCTGAGGAGACCGCGGCCTCGCTGCACGGGGACGGCCGGCGCTATCGCCGCCTGATCGCGCCTTTCCTCGGGCGATGGGACGGCCTGGCCCCCGACGTGCTGCGTGCTCCGCTCGCCATCCGGCCCCGCCATCCCGCGCTGCTGGCCCGGTTCGGCGCGCGGGCCGTGGCCCCGGCCGCGCTGCTGGCCCGCCTGTTTCGCGGGGAGCGCGCCCGCGGCCTGCTGGCCGGGCTCGCGGCGCATGGCGTCGCGCCGCTGGGCTCGCCTGTCACCGGCGGGATCGCCGTCCTGTTCGCCCTGGCCGCCCACGAGGTGGGCTGGCCGTTCCCTCGCGGCGGCTCTCAGGCTCTGTCGGAGGCGCTTGCCGCCTACCTGCGGCATCTCGGCGGGCAGATCCACACCGGGCACCCGGTCTCCAGCCTGGATGACCTGCCGCCCGCGCGGGTGTACCTGCTGGATGTGATGCCGGAGCGGCTGGCGGATCTGGCGGAGGGAAGGCTCCCGCACCGGTACGTCCAGCGCCTGCGCCGCTACCGCCACGGCCCCGGCGTCTTCAAGGTCGATTACGCCTTGTCGGCGCCGGTCCCGTGGACCGCACCAGCCTGCACCCTGGCCGGCACCGTCCATCTCGGCCCTTCCTTCGCCGAGATCGACACGGCTCTGCGCGCCGCCTACCGAGGCGAGGCGCCTGCTACCCCCTTCCTCATCGTCGCCCAACCCAGCCTGTTCGACTCCTCCCGCGCGCCCGATGGCGGACAGGTGCTGTGGGTCTACGGCCACGTCCCCCACGGGTGGCGCGGCGACCTGACCGCGGCGATCGAGCGGCAGATCGAGCGATTCGCCCCCGGCTTCCGCGATCTCATCCTCGTCCGCAGCATCGCCGGCCCCGCGCAGATCCAGGCGCGTAACCCCAACAACGCCGGAGGCGACATCGCCGGTGGCGCCTGCGACCGCCTGCGCCTGCTGTTTCGGCCGACGGCGGCCCGGGTTCCCTACGCCACCCCGAACCCGGACATCTACCTGTGCTCCTCGGCCACCCCTCCCGGGCCGGGGGTGCACGGCATGTGCGGATACCACGCGGCACAGCTGGCGGCGCGCCGCATGTTCGGGATGACACCGGCGGAAAGGACGGTGAAGGGAGAGTAGGTGTGGAATGGTTCGGAGCACCCGACTACTTGCTCGGCCGGCTGATCTTCCAGCGCGGGCTGGCCGCCATCTATCTGATCGCCTTCCTGTCCGCGGCCAACCAGTTCCGCGCCCTCATCGGTGAGAACGGCCTGACACCGGTGCCGGCGCACCTGCGCCAGGTGCCCTTCCGGGCCGCGCCGAGCATCTTCCACCTGTATTACAGCGACCGGTTCTTCGCCGCCGTGGCCTGGAGCGGGGTGGCGCTGTCGGCCGCGGTCCTGGCCGGGCTCGCCGATCTGGTGCCGCTGTGGGCCTCGATGGTGTGGTGGACGGTGCTGTGGGCTTTGTACCTGTCGATCGTCAACGTGGGACAGGTGTGGTACTCCTTCGGCTGGGAGTCATTGCTGTGCGAAGCGGGTTTTTACGCGATCTTCCTCGGCAACGCGCACACCGCCCCTCCCGTTCTGGTGCTGGTGCTGCTGCGCTGGCTGCTGTTCCGGCTGGAATTCGGCGCCGGTCTGATCAAGGTGCGGGGAGACCCATGCTGGCGCGACCTGACCTGCCTGTACTACCACCACGAAACCCAGCCGATGCCCGGCCCGTTGAGCTGGTACTTCCACCACCTGCCCAGGCCGCTGCATCGCATTGAAGTCGCCGGCAACCACGTCGCCCAGCTTGTCGCCCCGTTCGGGTTGTTCGCGCCTCAGCCTTATGCGAGCGTGGCCGCGGCCTTCATGATCGCCACACAGCTCTGGTTGATCATCTCGGGGAACTTCTCCTGGCTGAACTGGCTGACCGTCGTGCTGGCGGCATCCGTGGTGGACTGGTCGGTGCTGTTCGCGTCACCCGCCCCGGCGCGTCCTGTCCTGGTCGCGCCTCTGTGGCACGACGCGCTGGTGGTGGCGGTCACGACGCTGGTCGTGGTGCTCAGCTATTGGCCGGTGCGCAACCTGCTGTCCCGCCACCAGCTGATGAACGCCAGCTTCAACGCCTTTCACCTGGTCGGCACCTACGGCGCCTTCGGCACCATCAACAAGACCCGCGATGAGATCGTGATCGAGGGCACCGACGAGCCTGACATCACATCCGACGCACAGTGGAAGGAGTATCCCTTCAAGGGCAAACCCGGCGATCCCGCTCGCTGTCCACCCCAGGTCGCCCCATACCACCTTCGGCTCGACTGGCTCATGTGGTTCGCCGCCCTGTCACCGCTCTACGCCCAACCGTGGCTTCTGCCGCTCGTGGTCAAGCTGCTCCAAAACGACCCGGCCACGCTGCGTTTGCTCGCCGGGAACCCCTTTCCCGACAGCCCGCCCACCTTCGTCCGGGCCCGCCTCTACCGCTATCGTTTCACCACCTGGCGGGAGCGGCGAGCGACAGGCGCGTGGTGGAAACGGAACCTGATCGAGGAATACCTGCCGCCCGTCAGCCTGAAGCCCTCATGACAAACCCGCACGCTGGACTCCTGCGCAGACATCAGCGGACGCGGTCGCAGGTCAGAGCTCAAGGGCCAGGGGATCATGATGGCGATGGCCAAGGGGCGGCCGCTGCTTCTACGGCGCGTTCAACTGGCGAGGCAGTGGCGGCGCCACATAATGTCGGGCCGGGCACTGAAGCTGGTGTTCCGGCCTCCTGCCGGCTGCGGGAGCGAAGACCAGCCTCACGAGGAGGCCGGTGACAAATGTTGACCACAAGTGTTGATCGCAATGGTGTTCAGGCGCGTTCGGCGATCGCGGTGACCAGCGGTTGTATCAGGCGGGCGGCCAGCGGCCCGAACGCGGCCAGGATCAGCACATAGGTGGCCGCCAGAGGCCCGAGGTCGGGATGGGTGCCAGCGGCCACCGCGAGCCCCGCGATCACGATGTTGAACTCACCGCGCGGGATGAGCGCGATGCCGGCCCGAGCCCTTCCTGCTGGGGCGATTCCGGCCCGGCGCGCGGCGTAATAGCCGGTCACCAGCTTGGTGAGCGTGCTGACCAGCGCAAGCAGCACCGCCAGCCCGGCCACCGCACCGATCTTACCGCCGCCGACACCTGCACGTGCTGGGCCACCCCGGCCACCAACAACGCCAGTCCGACCACTTTCAAAAGCAGAACCTCGGGATTGGGGCTGCGTACGAACGCCTCGATGACGTGGCCATAGCGCAGCGCCACCAACAGCACCACACTGACGCTCGCCAACGCGACAGCCACCGCCACCATGCCTGCGACGAGGCTCAGCCCGGCCAGCAGGACCGTCAGCGGCAGATAGACCGCCATCGTCAGGTCCTCGAACACCAGCAGCGACAGCGCCACCGGCGTCTCCCGGTTGCCAATCCAGCCAAGGTCCGAGAGGACCTTGGCGGTGATGCCGGAGGAGGTGGCGTAGGTGAGGCCGGCCATCGCCACCGCCGCGACCGGACCCCAGCCCAGCGGGATCGGCGAGATGCCCACCCGCAACGCCAGCGCGGCGAGCAGACCCAGAGCGAGGATGATCGCACCGAATTCCAGGAACAGCAGAGCCGTGTGGTGCACCTGCGGCCTACCCTCGGGCCAGGATGTCGGCGACGGCGTTGACACCCTCCGCGCTGCCCACCACGACCACTAGGGTCACCGGCGGCCAGGAACGAAGTCCGGTGCGGGGCTGGCGTACACCTGCCCGCCGCGGACGACGGCCACGATCGAGGCGCCGGTACGGGTGCGCACCCGCGCATCGTCCATCGGCCGACCGGCGTACGGCGAGTCATCCGCGATCGGCAGCTTCTCGCTGACCAGTCCTTCGACCTCGCGGTGCAGATCATTCAGCCGCTGCACCACCAGCGGCGCACCGAGCAGCTCGGCCAGGGCGTCGGCCTCCTCATCGTCGAGTATGACGGTCCCACCGGCGCGATCAGGATCGTCGCGATCGTAGATCACCAGATCGCGGCTGCCGGTCCGGTGCGAGACGATCCCGATGCGCCGCCCCGATCGCGTGGTGGACTCATGCCGCAGCCCGATGCCGGGCAACGCGGTCTGCTCGATCTCCACCATCAGCCCTATCTACCGGCATTCCCACCTGTGCCGTACCCACGGCAACGCCGCATTCCGATCGCGCGGCCCGCTCGCCCCCACGCGCACGCCTCACCCCTGCGCCATCACCGGCGGCACCATCGTTCCCCTCCGAGGGCGCGGCCGAGCCGGGTGAGGACCGCCCCTCTTGCCGTAGAGCGGGTCGAAGGTAAAGGCAGGCGGGGATCGTTGAAGGCTCACAAGCGGGCAGGATTTGCCGAAGACTGGTCAAGTTGTTAAATGGTGATGAGCACTCTCTGCGTGGAGTGCCAATCAGTTACTAGCCGGGCTGTCGCCACGGGAACAAAGGAGACAAGACGGGCGAGCAGCCGAGAAGGAGGCCTCATGGACAAGAAATGGGTCCGCTGGCAGGACTGGCTGGCATTCGTCGTGGGCGTCGTGACAGCGCTGACCCCGCTCTGGTACACGCCCGACACCGCAGGCGGCACGTGGGCGCTGGTGGTTCTGGGTGCCCTGCTGGCCGTCGGCGCACTGTGGTCGCTCGCGGTTCCGAGCGCCGTCATGAGCGAATGGACGCACGTCGTACTCGGTGTCCTGCTCTTCATCGCTCCCTGGGCGTTCGGCTTCGCCGATCAGGCGGGCGCGGCCTGGACCGCGTGGATGGCCGGTGTCCTGGCCATCGCGGCAGGGCTCTGGGTCGCCGTTCCCCAGGCTCGAGGCCGGAGATCCGCGCACGCCTGAAAGCAATCGCCGGGCGGGCGTCGGGCCAGCTCCCGCCGCCCGCCCAGAATCGGCGTTCGACCGGACACCGGACCCTCCCTCCACATGGGAATGCGCGGATCAAGAGGGTCCCTCACAGTGCAGCATCCTGTGCTGCGCCCTAGCCGCGTCCCACCTGTACAAATCGGGCGTTCTTGCAGGTGATGCGGTAGCATCCATAGCGAGTTTCCGTTTCATACCTGCAGGTCGCAGCGCATCCAGCCGGCGATCGTCTGTGCGCAGGAGGTGAGCACGGTGCCCGTCTGGCACGACGGCAAGCAGCCTTGGCGGGACCACTACGCGGCGCTTGGGGTGGAAAGAACGGCGTCCGCGGCGCAGATCACGTCAGCCTACCGCCGACTGATGCGCCTGCTGCATCCGGATACCCACCCCGCCGAGCCCGCGGCACGGGAACGGTTCGCCGAGGTGATCGACGCCTATGCCGTGCTGCGCGACCCTGCCCGGCGCGCCGCCTATGACGCCAAGAGCGGACACGACGCTCCGCTCGGCGGGCGGCCCGTTGCCGTCAGGGTCACGCATACGCCGGATCCCGGCATCGAGGTGTCCGCGAGAGCCGTCCGCCGGCGTGCTTCCGGCCACGTGGCGGACGTGGCTGACATGATCACCGACCTTTCTTCTGTCGTCGCGCCGTTGGAACATGTGCTGCTGCGGGTGGGCCCGCCCCGGCTTCACCCGGCCCGCAGGGATTCGCGTGACACGCCTTTCCTCGGCTGGCCCGCCGCCCGCCTGTGGTGGCTGTGAAACCCCGAGGACGGTGCGCGTGCCATGACGAGGAGGGCGTGAGGAAGGAGGCTGTCGATGACCCGACCCGTCGGTATCGACCTCGGCACCACGAACTCGGTCGTCTGCGTTCTGGAAGCCGGCGAGCCCACCGTCATCACCAACACCGAGGGATCGCGGACGACGCCTTCGGTGGTGGCATTCGCCAAGAGCGGTGAGGTGCTGGTCGGCGAGATCGCCAAACGCCAGGCGGTGACCAACGTTGAGCGCACCGCACGCTCGGTGAAACGCCACATGGGCGACGCCTCGTGGCGCTTCCCCGAAACGGGGAGCATCGACGGCAAGCGCTACACCGCGCAGGAGATCTCCGCCCGGGTGCTGCAGAAGCTGAAGCGTGACGCCGAGGCCTACCTCGGCGAGAGCGTCACGGAGGCCGTCGTCACCGTGCCGGCGTACTTCGACGACGCACAGCGCACCGCCACCAAGGAAGCGGGCGAGATCGCCGGCCTGAAGGTGCTGCGGATCATCAACGAGCCGACCGCCGCCGCGCTGGCCTACGGCCTGGACAAGGAGAACGACCAGACCATCCTGGTCTTCGACCTGGGCGGCGGCACGTTCGACGTGTCGCTGCTGTCCATCGGCGAGGGCGTGGTCGAGGTCAACGCCACCGCCGGCGATACCCACCTGGGCGGCGACGACTGGGACCAGCGGATCGTCGATCATCTGGTCACCCAGTTCAAGAACGCCCACGGGGTGGACCTGTCCAAGGACAAGATGGCGGTGCAGCGGCTGCGGGAAGCCTCCGAGCGGGCCAAGATCGAGCTGTCGTCGACCAGTGAGACCTCGATCAGCCTGCCCTACATCACCGCCTCCGACCAGGGCCCGCTGCACATGGACGAGAAGCTGACCCGCGTGCAGTTCCAGCAGCTCACCCACGACCTGTTGGACCGCTGCAAGAGCCCGTTCCACCAGGCGGTGAGGGATGCCAAGCTTCAGGTGTCCGACATCGACCACGTGATCCTCGTTGGCGGCGCGACCCGCATGCCGGCCGTGGTCGACCTGGTACGGGAGCTGACCGGCGGCAAGGAGCCGCACAAGGGCGTCAACCCGGATGAAGTGGTCGCCGTGGGCGCCGCGCTGCAGGCCGGGGTGCTCAAGGGCGAGGTCAAGGACGTCCTGCTGCTGGACGTCACCCCGCTGTCGCTGGGCATCGAGACCAAGGGCGGCATCATGACCCGGCTCATCGAGCGCAACACCACCATTCCGACCAAGCGATCGGAGGTGTTCACGACGGCCGACGACAACCAGCCATCCGTGGCCATCCAGGTCTACCAGGGTGAACGTGAGATCGCCGCGTACAACAAGAGGCTGGGCATGTTCGAGCTGACCGGTCTGCCGCCCGCGCCGCGCGGGGTCCCGCAGATCGAGGTCGCCTTCGACATCGACGCCAACGGCATCATGAACGTCTCGGCGAAGGATCTCGGCACGGGCCGGGAGCAGTCGATCGTGATCACCGGTGGTTCGGCGCTGCCGAAGGATGACATCGACCGGATGGTGCGCGAGGCGGAGCAGCACGCCGAGGAGGACCGTCGCAGGCGCGAGGCGGCCGAGATCCGCAACAACGCCGAGGCGCTCGTCTACTCCACCGAACGGCTGCTGCGCGACAATCCAGACAAGGTGCCCGCAGACGTCAAGTCTGAGGTGGAGGCCGCTCTTGCCGACCTGAAGGACAAGCTGAAGGGCGACGATGTCAACGCCATCAGGCAGGCCGCGGACAAGGCGTCGGCCTCCGCCCAGAAGATCGGTCAGGCGATCTACGCGCAGACGCAGGGCACCACCCCTGGCGGGAGCACGGGCACGGGCGCCGACGCAGGCCCCGGTGACCAGCAGCGGGCCGGCGAAGAGGAGGTCGTGGACGCGGAGATCGTCGATGAGGACAAACGCCAGGAGGGCCACGGATGAGCCGCCAGGCCGATCCCGTGCGGGAAGGGAGGCCGCCCGCCGGCCTTCCGCTGCCCGCCCAGACCGCAGGCGACAGAACCGACCCCGCTGGCACGCCATCGCCGGCTCGCGACGCGCTGACGTCGCCGCCACGGGCCGCGACTGGCCGGGCCGCGGGACGGCCACGGTCACGGACGGCGCGATCGCAGGCCGACCTCGCCGAACGCACCGCCGACCTGCGGCGGCTCAAAGCGGAGTACGACAACTACCGCAAGCGAGTCCAACGCGACCAGTCGGCCATGTTCGACATCGGGGTGGCGCATACGCTGCACAGCCTGCTGCCCGTTCTCGACGCCATCACCCGGGCCCGCGAGCTCGGCGACGTCTACGGCGGCTTCCAGCTGGTCGCCGAGACACTGGAAGCGGAACTCGCGGCGCTCGGCCTGGAAGCCTTCGGCGTGCCGGGCGAGGCCTTCGACCCCACGCGCCACGAGGCGGTGAGCTACGTGCCCTCAGCTCAGACCGGCCGCGCGACCTGCAGCGAAATCCTGCTCCGCGGCTATCGGGTCGGCGATCGCCTGCTGCGCCCAGCCCGGGTCACGGTCACCGGGCCGCCCCTGCCGGCTAGAGGCTGACGAGATGCTGGGACGGATTGTGGTGAGCTTGCACTGGGAGGACTCGGGAACGCGTCGGCGCTGATGATGGGAACCGTCCTGCCCGGCTTCGGGCTGTTACGGCCCAGTTGGCGTCGTTCGGCCAGCGTCATGGACCAGCGATCGGTGCCGGCTTCGTCTCCTGATGCGCCGATCACAACGGTTGTCCGGGGGCCTGCGTGCCACGCCGGCCGTGCTCCCCCATGATCTGCATCGCCTTGCTACCAGCCGTGTTCGTGTGTGTCGTGTTTCTCGCGGGGGGCGTCGCGCCGGAGGTGGTCCCGTTGCCGGCGCGCGCTGGTCAGCTGGCGTTGGAGGTACAGGATACGGCGGACGGCGACCAGGCTCATGCCCTCCTCGATCAAGCCCACCACCTGCTGCAGGTGCTCGATGTCGCGTCGGGAGTAGCGACGCTGACCGCCTGCCGAGCGCTGCGGCCGTACCAGCTGATATTCCTCCAACCGGCGCAAGAATGCGTGCTGAACCTCGAGCATCGTGGTGACCTGCCCGATGGAATACAGGGGTGCGTGCTCGTCATCGAGTGACAGCCGGGCTCGGCGATCGGTATCGCCGGATGATCGCCTAGCTGGATAGTCCGCCGCGGCCATGCACACCACCTCCTCATTCGCGCCGGGCGGGCGGCCCCCGGGCAATGCGAGGGTGCGTCAGGAGCCGCCTCGGGCGTGTCCGTTCGCGGTGGGGAGACAGGAGGCTAGCTCGCGGTCACGCCTGGCAGCGTCCGCCGCCCGGGGGCCGTCCCTCCCTCCGGCGCGTCAGAGCGCCGCGCTGATGTTGCGCTCACGCGGCGATCAAGTGTTGATCGCCTTGGCGTCGCCGCCCGTGGCGATTTCGATCCTGCGGGGCCTGGCGGTCTCCAGCACCGGGATCCGCACCGTCAGCACGCCGTTGTGGCAGGCGGCTTCGATGTGGTCGGCGTCCAGGTGCTCGCTCAGGTAGACGTGGCGGGTGAAGGTGCCCATCGGCCGTTCCTGGACGAAGAGCCGCTCGTCCTGTCCGTAGGTCTCCTCGCGGTGGGCCGAGACCGTCAGCACCCCGCGGTCGACAGTGACCTCGATGGTGTCGGGGTCGACGCCGGGCAGGTCGAAGCACAGCAGCACCTCGTCGGAGCGGCGGACGCCGTCCATGAGCATCCTGGCGGTTCCGGCCAGACTGGTGATGCCACGCAGCCGGTCGAACTGCCGCTCGAAGTCCTCAAACAGCGTGTCCAGGGTCGTCTGCATCGTCACCACCCCTGCGGGTCATGTCGTGATAACGGTCCTCCTCCCTCTACATATATCTCCAGATGGAGGAAACCTCAAATCCCAGTTGTTGGTTTGAGGATGTAGGGAGCGTTGATCTGCGAGGATCAGCGGTTGGCTCGAAAAAGACACGGGACGCCTTAAGCCACGTGCGGGAGGTGATCTCATGGCCAGCCCGCTTTCCGGCCGCCAGTGGTGGCCGCATGACTCGCCAATCATGGTGGCGGTACTGGGCGCGGCCTTCATGCCCGCCCGATAGCCTGCTGACCTGCCTGTACGCCTCATGCCAGGGGGCACCGGTGGACGATCCGCGACCCGCTTGTAGCGCCGCCAGGTCGCGTCGATATCCCTACGGGATTGACTCTCGGCTCTCCCGGCGGCGGTAACGGGCCGATTCAGACAGATGCGCCGCCGGGAGAGCCCGTTGGATCGGTGCCGGGAACCAGCCCCGCAGAAGGGATTGGCGTGCTGACCATGGCGGAACATCGCGTGCCCGCCAGCCGAAGGACCTGCACAAGCCACCCCTCGACGCCGAACGGGGCGGGCGGGTCGCCGACCTCATCCATGATCGTCCCCCCATGGTTCGTTCAACGCTCTATCGACGCAACGTTGGCTGAAGCGATGCCGGCTTGGGGGTGATTCGGGTTTTCGCCACCAGAGTGCGGAGATACCCCTCATCGTAACTCTTAGTGTTAGAAGGTGAACAGAATGCGATCCATCGTACGCAAAGGTTTTCCTAGCCGTTCTGCCGCTCCTCGCCTTGGCGCTGTCGCCCTTCGTGCTGACATCCCGTGCACGCTGAGACCCTGCCCGCCAAGATCCTGCGCAGGACCCGCAGCGGCGTCGCCCGGCAGGCAGTCGGCATCATGATCGCCGCGTACGAGATCGCGCTGCGCTACGCCAAGGAGCGCAAGCAGTTCGTCCGGCCCATCGGCAAGTTCCAGCTCGTGCAGGATCTGCTGGTCAAGATGCTCGGCAACGCCCCCGCCCGTCTCGGCATGGTCGTCCGCCTGGCCCAGCTGCAGGACGCCGACATCTTCCACGACGAGCACTCCGCGCTGGCCAAGGCGTACTCACCACACAGATGCGCCAGGTCGTCGGCTGGGCCCGCGAACTGCTTGCCGGCAACGGCATCATCCTGGACTACGACATCGCCAGGTTCGTCGCCGACGCCGAGGCGATCCACTCCTACGAGGGCACTCGGGAGATCAACACCCTCAAAAGTCAGGCCTGTGCGTCCGCATGTCGCCTGCCCCTCGTTGTGATGACAGACCGCCTGGAGATCCAATTGGATTTTGGATAACTGCTTTCTACAATCGAAAACAGCCGTATGGTGCGGCGACCTGTGCGTGGAGCGCCAAAGGCCTGAGGTGACAGTGAGGAGGAGGTGGCGGCATGTACGCGCCCGCTCCGAACACCGCCGCTACGCGCGAGACCCCACCTGAGCCATCACAGCCTGTTCCCGGCGCCGGGTCACGTGCGCAAGTGGTGGCGATGCTGTCCCCAACGCCTGTGCCGGGATCGCCGCCAGGATCGTTCCTGCCAGGGGTCCAAGCGGCCGCTGCGATCAGCCGCGACGGACGCATCGTGGCGATCACGCGGCTGGAGAACGCGGCGCCGGGCAGGCCCGACGGCGAGGTCGACACGCGTCCACTGCGCCCCATCTGGGAGCAGGCCGAGCCCGTGTGGCGGGAGCCCTGGAACGACACGCCTGTCCAGCCGTCCTGATCGGCCGTGCGGAACCTCGGCGCAAAAGTGGCGAGACGCTCACCCCGCACGGCCGCCTGCACGGCGTGCTCACTCCGTCGCCCAGGTCGCCACCTACGCCGCTCTGGCCCGCCAGGAGCTGGGCGTCAAGCTGCGCATCTCCACCGTCGGCTACTCCCGCCGTACCACGGCTCGGGGGTCGAGCTTCTTCATCGGCTCGCCCATGATCACACTGATGATCTTCGTCGCCGCTGGCCAGCTCGGCCCCGGATCGGTTGCCTTGCATTCAGAATCGGAGTTAGCCTATAAATGAAGTTGGAGGTTAGTTGTAAGCGAGAGTGCAGCAAGGAGGTCCCGAAATGCTCTTGACCTCGATTGACCCGTTCTTCCAGGAATTCGAGCGCCAGTTCGACCGCCTGGCTCGCCAAACCTTCGGCACCGAAGGCGCCGTCATGCCCATGGACGGGCTGCGCCGCGACGACGACGTGGTCCTGCGCTTCGACCTTCCCGGCATCGACCCGGACTCCATCGAGGTCACGGTCGACCGCGGCGTCCTCAGCGTCACCGCACGCCGCGAGGAGGAGATCGAGGAGAACGAGCGGCTGTTCGTACGCGAGCGGCCCATGGGCTCCTTCACCCGGCGCGTCTACCTCTCCGAGCACCTGGACAGCGACAAGATCGACGCCGGCTACGCCAACGGTGTGCTCACCGTCCGCATCCCGGTACTCGAGCGGGCCAAGCCGCGCAAGGTGGAGATCCAGCGAGGCGAGACCAAGGCCATCAGGGCCTGACCTGCGCTACGAGGGAGGGCGGGCACTCCGCCCTCCCTCGTACGATGAGGAGTTCATGATGCCCGACCTGCCTTTCGACGACGAACACGCGCCTGTCTACTCGCTCGGGCAGGTGGCGGAGATGCTGCAGGTCCAGCAAGCCTATTTGCGGCGGCTCGACCAGCACGACGTCATCAGGCCGAGCCGTTCCAGCGGCGGCCAGCGGCGCTACTCCCGCCGCGACATCATGATCGTCCATCACGTCACCCGGATGGCCGACGAGGGTATGACACTCATCGCCATCCGCCGCATCCTCGAGCTCGAGCGCGAGCTCGAGGAGCTGCGCCAGGAACTGAAGGCAGCCCAGGAGCGGATCCGCGAGCTGGAGTGACGGCGATTGAACCGAGCGGACACTAGGTCTGTAATGCCGCGTCCGCTCCAGTCGGCGGCTGGAGCACCAAACGATCAAGCCCCCGCCACCTCGTCCCACAGCGGCAGCGGGCCACGACCGATCAGCCGTCGGGGCGACCCGAGTGGAGACGTCCGGTCGGGCTGCCGCCGGTGCTGCACGGACCCGGCTGCCGACCCTGACCGTCCGGCACGACGCACTCAGCGGCGGGCCAGCCGGCTGGCGGAAGGCTCGATGATCAGGCCCTGCGTGTCGACTTGCCTCGTGCACGCGATGTGCCAGCCTGTGCGGCGCCCTGCTTCTGGGCTCCGGCAGGAGACGGCTGCACCACCGATTCCTGCTTCCTGCGCACCCGAGCGCCGGCCCGCGACGGGGTCACGACCGGTTCCGGCCTGCGGCCACGGACGTTGGCGCGGCCAGCCCTGGGCTTTGCCGCCTGGGAGACGTCCTCGAACTCGTGCGCGGCACGGCCGCTGGCGCTGCTGACGATCTGACGCCCCCGGATGGCGAGGTCGTCGTAGACCTTGGCCGCCCTCGCTGCGGCGGTGTCGGCATAGCCGCGGGCCTTGGCGGGCAGCTCGTGAGTGATCGTCTCGGCCGTCCTGCCCGGCAGGGCGCGAGCGGTGCGCGTAACGTCGCGGGTTCCCATCCTGAGCAGCCGGTCGACGGCGTAGCCGCCGGCGCCTGCCGCGGCGCAGAACGGCTTGGACTTCACGATCTTCTTGACTCTGTTGGCGAACTTCATCGGCCATCCCCTTCTTTCGTCTGGTACGGCATGGCCGCTCAAGCGACCAACCGCCGCCGCGCTTGGCGAAGGCTCAGCCGGTACAGGCCAGACCCGCGCGTGTCGCCCGCACGGGCTCGCGGACCGACGCGGCCGGCTCGCCGCGCGCGAATGCTGCTGGGACCTCATGTGTTCGGTGGAGCCGCATGGTCGAGCACCGGCAGCCGGCGCACCGCATGCAGGCACATCAGCTCCACGACGTACCACTCCCCATCGTCCGGAGAGACCGTCATCAGCTTCCTCCTGCAAATGTCACCCGCCCAGACCAGCACAGGCGACAGGCCGCGCGCGATCGCCCGTACCGGATGTCCCGGTCGGTCAGCACCCCGAACAACCGCCCGTCCTCCATGACGAACATGTCCCCGAGGTCGTACTCGAGCATCTGCCGAGCCGCGGCCACCAGTGAGGAATCAACGCTCACCATCACGACATCCCTGCTCATCACGTCCAGAACGCGGCGCGTCATAGCGGCTTCCTTCGCCACAGCACTGGTCAACGAGAGGCCGGCGCAGCGCCCAGCTGGCCGGCGTGCGGCGACGCCCTGGATGCCTCCCGTTCGCCCCTTCCCCGCCCGCAGACACGACGGCACACCCGCCGTCGATTTTGCGACCTAGAGCAGGTATCCCAACCCTCCAGAACGCTAAGCTGCGCCCACGCTCTCCCCCAGACAGTAAAGACTGTCAGGCGACAACAGCCGCCGGCGACGTGTATGAGGCCCTGATCAAGGTCCTGCACACGCAGGGATGGGGACGCGTCATGGCGGCCGCGGCCATCGAGCACACCAGGCACACCTGGGATTCGATGTGTGACTCGATGCTCGCCACCCGCGCACGCTGATAGCGGAACCGCAATCGGCCTCGCGGTCCGCCACGGTCACGGGGCCTCTTGTCCAAAGCAGTAGGGAGACCGGCATGAACGCCGCCGTTACCGAGATCGCTGACGAGATCGTCCCGGTAGGTCGCTGACGCGATCAGCGAGCACTTCGGCGCCGACCCCGACTACGCCCTGCAGGTCATGGACGCCGATGGGGACGGTGGCAGCGGCCGCGTCATCGTCTGACTGCCGCACATGCTGATGGCCGGGCCCGCCACAGGCCCGGCACACCACCGGCCGCCCCCAGGCGCACGGCTCGTATCGCTGACCTCCGCTCGTCGATTTCCTACTGCCGCTCCAGGTCGAGCAGGCGCCCGCCTGCAGCTGGTGTCGTGCCCGGCCCTGCGTGGTTGAGCAGAACCGCGATGGGGCGTACGTGACCGCGACGTGCGACGCGCCGCAGTGCAGGGAGGCACGGCGCCCGGCTCAGGAGGGCGTCATCGCCAATCCGTCGTACCACCGCGGCCGCCAGTCGCTGCCCAGATCCGCGTGATCGGCTCATCCGGGCGTTCCACGGGATGCGATCTTCGACCAGAGCCACGCGGCGTGGTTGAGCGCCTGGTCGAACCGGCAGTACAGCCGGGGCGGCACGTACGGGAGTAGCGCCGAGTGCCGCTGGGCGAGCAGGGCGAGCAGTTGTTCCGATGGGAGGTTGGCGTAGCGTGGGAGGCTCTCGTACCAGCGGGCGCTGTGGCGGGCCGCTTTCTGCATGGGCCGGATCTCGGCCTGGCGCTCCCGCTCGTAGAACTCGAGTGCGGGCTCGAGTTGCGGCTTGGCATGCAGCGCGTAGACGAGGAAGGCGGCGTCCCCGAACGCGAGTGCGGTGCCCGCGCCGACGGAGTAGTGGGTGGTGTGCGCGGCGTCCCCGATCAGGACGAGGTTGCCGTGGTGCCACCTCTCGTTGGTCAGCGTACGGAAGTTCAGCCAGCGGGCGCTCTCGCCGGCGTTGTCCTGGCCGATCAGCGGGTGGCCGTCCAGGATGTCGGCGAAGAGCTTTTCCAGGAGGGCCAGGCTGTCGGCCTCGTTCGCCTGGTCGAACCCGAGCCCCGCCCAGGTCTCGGGTGAGCACTCGAGGATGCAGGTGCTGCGCTCATTGCTGTATCGGTAGCCGTAACACCAGATCCAGCCGTGCGGGGTTTCGACGAAGGCGAAGGTGAAGGAGTCGAACACCTTGGTGGTGCCGAGCCAGAGGTAGAGGTTGCGGCCGACCGTGACGTCCGTGCCGAAGTGGCCGGCGTGGCGCTGGCGCAGCGCGCTGTTGATGCCGTCGCCGGCGACCATCAGGTCGGCGCCGGTCAGTTCCTCCTCGCTGGTGACCTCTCGTTCGTACTCGATGCGGACGCCGAGGGAGCGGGCGCGGCCGGTGAGGATGGCGAGCAGCCGACTCCGGCTGATCCCGAAGCCCACGTCCCGGCTCTCCACCAGGCACGGCGGGCGGTAGCCGTGCACGCGCGCCACCCAGGTGTCCCAGCGGACCGAGTCGTCGCCGATGGCACGGGCGGACTCGGGGTCGGCGGAGTGGAGATTGTTGTAGAGATCGTCCCAGTAGGTCACTCCCCAGCCGTACGTGGAGCCTTCCGGGTATCGCTCGTAGACGGTGATGTCGTGGGACGGGTCCGCTCGTTTCATCAGGACCGCGAAATACAGGCTGGCGGGGCCGCCGCCGACGCAGTCAACCTTCACACCAGCTCCCCATGACACGCATTGCAATCAATCCATTACCTAAGGTAGCAGACAGGTGTGGTAGCGCCGATAACGCCATGCCTGCATCCGATGGATACGGAAGGCTCCCAGGACGGCGGTGGCGGCAAGTCCAGCCGAGAGGAACGCTGCTTCAAACCGGCGGGCGGAGACCGGTGTCGCGCAGGAATGCCGGCCCCGCCCGCCGCAAGCGCGCGGCCCGAAGGTACCGACGCTGTCGTTGATCAGCACGGCGGCACCGAACTCGGGCTTGTCGTCGCTCATGACCACTGAGGCCTGACCGTTCAGGCGCTGGACGTCAGTGTCATGAACGCCGAGCGATGCCAGACCAGGGGCCGGTGTGGGAAATCGTCCCGGAATCCCAGCACGCGCAGGACGATGATCTCGTGATCGCCGGCGTCGTGCGCGGCGTCGATCGAGCATTCCAGCCAGATCGCCGCGCCGTGCAGGAAGACCGACCCGGAACAGGAGACCAGGGTGTCGATTCCATCGAGCCGGGTGTCCTTCTCCCGGGACGCGAGCTGGCGGGCCTTCTCCGTATGGCCCTCGCCGAGCACGGATACGCCAATGGCCGTGGCCTTCGCGAGCAGAGGCCAGGTCGTCGAAGATCGCTGGACCGCACAGAGCACAAGTGGGGGATCCTGGGACACTCCCACGCTGAACGACGAGACCACGAGAACGGCCGGGTCGCCGTCGACGATTGCTGCGAGCGCCGCGACGCCGGAGGGGAATCCCGAGAACACCTTGCGGAGAGCCTGGACATCGCCGACGTAGGGTCTGATCATGACCGCTCCCTCCCGCCGACGCCACGAAGGACGACCGCTCGCCACGACTTCAACCAGGATTCCAGGGAACCGTCGGTCCCGTAGGTGCTGTCGATCAGATAGAGGGACGGAGCCGGGCAGCTCGCACCCAGCTCGACGAGGAGCGGTTTGAGGTGCGTCTCCGGTGCCATCGCGTGCATGGGCGCCGCACCGAGCATCACAGGAACCCCGACGACGCCGGCCAGCCCGTTCTGGCCGGGGAACCGCTCGAGGAAGAGCTTGAGCAGGCCCGTGTACGTCGCCTTGAACGTGGGGGAGGCCACGATGAGCAGGTCGGCCTTGGCCACCGTGTCGACCGCCGCCTGCACCTCGGCGTTCGTCCAGTCCAGCAGGGCCGCACCGAACTGCGAGAGTTCGATGACACTTATCTCCTCGCCTAGCCCCCGTGCCAGCCTCTCCGCCGCGTCCCTCGTACGGGAAGCCGGCTTCGGATTGCCGATCAGGGCCACGATCCGGTCGTCACTCATCGGTCACCTCGTCTCTCTTGCACTGGAAGTACTCCCGCCCACGCACCTCGTCCTGGTTCATCTGGGCGATGAGGTCGTCGACGGTCTCGAAGGTGATCTGGGGACGGATGAACCATTCGACTGAGATTTCGGCCCGGCACCCGTAGATGTCCTCATAGAAGTCGAGGATGTACGCCTCGATCGTCCGCGTCGTGGCGTTGAACGTGGCGTTCGGCCCGATCGAGACGAGCGCCGCAAGCGACTCGGGCGAAGGCCTGGCGTCATCCGGGTCGGCACGCTGGAGGATCGTCAACCGTCCCGCGTATACCCCGTCCCCTGGAAGTCTGGTGGCCGGGTCGACGTCGATGTTCGCCGTGGGGAAGCCCAGTTTCTTCCCCCTCCCCTCGCCGTGGACGACAGGGCCGGTGGCGTAGCCAAGGAAGCTGCCGGAGTTCGATTCCAGCACATCATGGCCCTTTCTCCCCGGATGGCCGGGATCTGATGAGCCCACCGCAGGTCCGAGCATCACGGCCGCCATGACGCACAGCGCCGCGGATACGGCGAGCACCGCAAGGGCCGTGCCTTCGGAGGCGGCGGCGAGCAGCGCGGCGGTCGCGGCACTTCCGAGGACCCCACCTGCCTGTTTCACCGCGTTGTAGGCACCCGCGGCAGCACCCATGAGCCTGTCCGGTATCCCCGTCAGCGCGGCGACCGAGAGCGGTGCCCAGATGAAGGAGTTGGCAAAACCGTAGAGCACGAAAGCACCGGAGAGCGTCCATTGGTTCGATTCCGCCAGCACGAGCACGGCGGAGGCCGCCATCGAAACGGTCAGGGAGACCGAGCCGACGATCGCGGTGAAACGGCTTCCCCGCGCGTTCACCGAGCGGCCGGCGAACGGTGCGGCGATCGCCGCGACGACGCCCATCGGGACGAGTGTGAGGGCCGCCTCGATGGGATCGAGTCCCCGGTCTTCCTGGAGGTAGATCATGACGGGGATCATGGCCGCGCCGACGGTGAAGGACGCCGCGGCGCTGCCGGCCGCGGCCATCACGAATCGGCGGTCGCGGAAGAGCACGACCGGCAGCAACGCGATGTCCGGCCTGCCACGCTGGGCGTACACCACGCCACCGACGAGCACCGCGCCGACGCACAGAAGGAGCCACGCCGGCATGAGCCCCAGCACGACGCCGCCCGGCGAGGCCGCACCCTCGTGGATTCCCGCGACGATGGCGAAGGCCCCGGCGCCGCTGATCAGCACGGACGCGAGCGGTATCGAGACGGGCAGGCGGGTGGAACGCGGAACCCAGCGCCAGGCCGCAATCCAGGCCGCGATCCCGATGGGCACGTTGACCAGGAATATCGACTGCCAGCCCCACGTCCCCACCAGGACGCCGCCCAGGAGCGGCCCGCTGACCGCGGCGGTTCCCCCGACCGACGCCCAGATCCCCAGCGCCGTCGCGAGTGCCGGAAAGGTGAAGATCCTTCGTATGATCGTCATGCTTTGCGGCGTCATGAGCGCTGCTCCCAGCCCTTGCAGGACGCGCCACAGGATGAGGATCCCGGTGGTCGGGGAAAGCGCGCACAACAGCGAGGCGGCTGTGAAGAGCCCCAGCCCGAGAAGGTAGATGCCGCGCGCCCCGAACCGGTCGCCGAGCCGGCCTGCGACCAGGAGCGGGATGGCATAGGCGAAGAGGTAGGCGCTGTTGACCCAGATTCCGGCCTGCTCACCGGCCCCGAGATCCTTCATGAGCGCCGGCAGCGCCACCGAGATGATCGTGCTGTCCACGAGCAGCAGGAAGAATCCGGCGCAGAGGGCGGCGAGGGCCGGCCAGTGGCGGCGCATCGGAGCCTGGGCCGGCACCGCCTGCCGGATGGTGGGCTCGATGGGTTCCGAGCGGGCGGACCGGGTCATGGGGCGAGGTTCTCGCGGAGCGTGCGGCCGGCGTACCGGGGGGCGAGTGCGCCACGGCGACGGAGCTCCGGGACGAGCAGCTCGGCGACGTCGTTGAGCCCCGAAGGCATGCCCAGCGGGCTGGACAGCATGTAACCGCCGCGGGAGCCGGTCGCGGCGAAGTTCTCCTGCAGCGCGTCGGCGACCGCGCCCGGGCTTCCGGTGATCGTGTGGTCGATACCGGTGGCGCTCTTCCAGCCGTGCTCGAAGAACTCTGCCCGGCCCATGCGGTAGCCGTCCCCGTACTCCCCCACCAGCCGGGACACGAGCCCCGCCTGGCTGGCCTGCGCGGCGTGGAGCTGGTCGCGGAGGTCACCGAGCAGGAATTTCGACGGAAGCGTGGACAGGTCATATCCCATGTTGTGGGAGAGGTACGCGCCGACCGCCTCCTCGTCCCAGAAGTCCAGCACTTCCGCGCGCCGGGTGCGGGCCTCGTCCTCCGTTCGCCCGACGATCACCTGTGTCGCCCAGAGAATGCCGACGCTTTCCGGCTTGCGCCCTTCGGCGACCAGCGCCTCGTCGAGCATCCGCCGGTGCCGCAGCTGGCCGGTGAGGTTCGCGCCGAAACCGAAGACCACGTCGGCGAACCGGGCCGATGCCGCGATACCGCGGGGCGAGTTTCCCGCCTGCACCAGCACCGGGCGAATCTGCGGGCTTGGTACGGCGGGCAGCGGTCCCTTGACGGTGAAGAACCGGCCACGGTGATGGATCGGTGAGACCTTCGCGGGATCGGCATACCGGCCGGAGTCCCGGTCGCGGACGATGGCGCCCGGCGCGACCGAATCCCACAACGCCTGGCAGACGTCGACGAACTCCTCCATGCGTGCGTAGCGCACGTCATGCTCGAGAAGCTCGTCGTAGCCATAGTTGGCGGCATCGGCGCTGCGGGTGGAGGTGACCACATTGAACGCCATGCGGCCACCCGTCACGTGGTCGAGCGAGTTCAGCAGGCGCGCCACGTAGAAGGGGTGCATGAACGTCGAGGAGTAGGTGAGGCCGAAGCCGATCGACGAGGTGACCGTGGACATGGCCGCGATGACCGGGGCCATGTCGTGTCTCGGCCACTGGATTCCCCATTCCACGGCCGGCTCGATCGAGCCGCGCCAGGTGTCCGGGATGCCACTGCCGTCCCCGAAGAACAGCATGTCGACGCCGGCACGCTCGGCGGTTTGCGCCAATTCCATGAACATGCGTACGTCAGGGAAGTCGCGCCCCACCCATGAACCCGCGGACGCCCAGCGGCCCTCGGTGTGGGTGAAGGACAGGTCGAAGGCGATGTGAATGCCGCTCATCGGAGGATCTCCAGGTCGTTCGCCGCCTCCCGGTCCTTCCACAGGGCGGCGAGGTCGGCCGCTGTGGACAGCACGGCAACGTTGAGCGCGAGTTGCTCGAGGGCGTTGTTGTGGAGGCGCGTGTCATAGGCCGCCACCGCGTCGACGGGAACGACGACCGGCCAGCCGAGCTGGAAGGCGTCCGTGGCGGTGGCGGTGACACAGCATTCGGTCGTCAGGCCGGCGACCGCGACCCAGTCGATTCCCTCGGCCCGCAGACGGGTCTCGAGGTCGGTGCCGAGGAAACCGCTGTAGTGGCGCTTGGCCACGCGCGGCTCCCCTTCGGCCGGCGCCACCCGGTACCACTCGGCGCCGCGCGTGCCGATGACGCAGGGTTCGTCGGGACCGGGTGGCGCATCGAGGTCACCGCCGCGGAACCATGCGCTGGACCGCCACGGGTTCTCCGGGTCGCTCGCCAGTTCGATCCACACGACAGGCACCCCAGCCTCGCGGGCGGCTTCGACCAGTCGCGACGTTTCGGTGATGGCGGCCTCGACGAGTGCGGAAGCGTGCTCGTCCAGGCCGTAGGGGGTCAGGAACGCGGGATCGCCGAAGGAACGCTGCACGTCGACGACGAGCAGCGCCGGTCGGTGGCCGGGCGAGGACAGAAAGGACAGGTGCTGGGGGCGGAGGCTTTCCATCAGGCGGATGCCTCGTCCATCGCCCGCAGGGCGGGAAGCACGGTCTCGCCGAAGAGCAGCATGTCCTCGTCGTACTCCGGGAAGATCAGCATCAACCCGTCCAACTCACCTTCCCGCACGACCGTCGCGATGTGCTCGACGATGGTTTCGGTGGATCCGCTCACGTACGGGGTCTGGAAGGCCGCCTCACCGGTGGCTCCCTTCGCCCAGGCACGCGCCTGGTGCTCCGCTATGCCCCAGGAGGCACGCATGGCGGCCAGCGCTTCGCGGTCCACGCCCTCGCCCCACCGGCGAACCTTTTCCTCGGCGGCGGCGTCCGTCTCGTCCTGGACCACGGTGAGCATCGAGTACGTCTTGACCGTACGGCCCAGCTTCGCGGCCTTTTCATGGACGTCCCGGGAAAGGTCCCGCATTTCCTCGAGGCTGTCGGCTCCAAGGAAGGCCCCGTCCGCGTAGGCGGCCTGAAACTCCCTCGCGCCCGCCGAACGACCGGCGCTGATAAGAGTCGGCCGGGTTTCGGGATGAGGGCGGGATTCGCAGTCGTTCAACGTGAAGAAGTCGCTCTTCATGGTGACCGCGTGCTCCGACCACAACCGCGTCACCGCCTGCGTCCACTCAGTGGTCATCCGGTAACGCTCGGCGTGGGACAGGTCGGCGTCCCAGAGACCGAACTGCTCGAACTCCGCCGCGTACGCCCCGTTGACGATGTTCATCCCGGCGCGGCCCTGGGAAATTTGCTGCAGCGTGGTGAACATCTTGGCCGCGATCGCGGGGTTGTGGATGTTCGCGTGCATGGTCGCCCAGATCTTCACGCGCTCAGTCGCCTCGGCCAGGGCCGACATCATCGTCATCGACTCCAGGGTTTCGCCCCAATGGTCGGTGGTGCCGCCGAAGCCGCGCCACTTCGCCATGGACATGATGAAATCCAGACCGATGGCTTCGGCATGCAGCGCCGCACGTTTGTTGTACGCGTAAGTGGCTTCGGGATGCGGCGCGGTGGTGGAGAGCATCCAGCCTCCGCTGCCGATGGGGAGGAAGATTCCGTATTCTTTCGGGGACACGATGCCGCCTTCCGATATGCGCGTTGAGGTCAGGGAGCCGGCCACGCCAGCTGACCCGACTGGTAGAGGGCCGTAAGGTACGAGGAGTCGAAGAAGGACTTGGCGTCGGCGGGGCTCGTCTTCTTCAGCATGGAATGCTTGGCCAGCAGCTCGGCCAGTGCGGTGATGTTGTCCATGTCGATGAGGCCGAGTGGGGCATCCGGCGATTTGGTCTGCTGCACCAGCGCGACCTCGGTCTGCCAGATCTTCAGGTTCTGCGCCTTGTCGTATCCTCCGTCGGACAGGTCGGCTGCGTACCCGACGCATTCCTCACCCCTGGTGGAGCAGTAGTCGTAGGCGTGCAGGCCGGCCCGCAGGAAATCCTCGACGGCCGTCCGGTGCTCGGCGGCGAAGGCCGGGTTGGCCGCCATACCGCCGAGCGAGCCGGGAACGTGGTAGTCGTAGGGCCGCCACACCTTCACCTGCTTGCCGGCAGCCGCGAGCAGGTTCGGCTCGTTGGAGATGAACCCCGTCAGGGACTGGACCTGGCCACGAGGCAGAACGGACGGGTCGTAGCCGACGACGACCTGCTTGATGGAGGGCACGTCCGCGCCCGCCTGGGTCAGCATGGCACTGATCCCGACCGACAGGCTGCCCTTCTGTCCCAGGGTGGTGCCGTTGAGCTGCTTGAGATCGGTGATGGTCGGCATCGTCATCAGCACTTCGAGGCCGGCATTCGAATAAGCGGAGATGCCGAGGATGCTGATCCCGTTGTCGCGGGCCTGGATCACGTCCTGCTGGCTGACCGGGCTGATGGTGACCTGCCCGCTGGCCAGGAGCTTGGCGTTCTGACTGGTGTTGCCGGTCCCGGGCTTGATGTCGACGTCGAGGCACAGGGCGTCGAAATAGCCCAGCTTGTCCGCGGCGAGGTACTCCAGAATGGACGCCGAAGCCTGGTAGAAGTAGCCAGTCAAGTAGGTGATCTTGCCGGCCGCCTTGTTCTGGGCGCAGCGTGCGGCGGAAATGGCGGTTCCGCCCGATGTGCCCTGGGCGCTGCTGGTGGCTCCGACCGGCGCGCCGTCGGCGCTGCTTGTGTCACCGGAGCACCCGGTGAGCCCGGAAGCGGCGATAATGACAGAGGCGGCGGCCACAAGGGCACGCAGCAAGCGTTTCTCCATGAATGACTCCTCGCATGTGCCAAGCGCGCAGCGCATGACGGGTAAAGGGTGAGGTTTCGCCCGGCTCCGTGGCGCCGGGAAGAGGTGGAGCAGACGTCCACGAGGCCGCTCGGTCGCGGCCGGGGACGTCAGCCGGCGGCGCCCTGAGTGCTCTCGTGCCAGTGCAGGGCCCTGCGTTCGGCGATCGTGACGACGAGGAGCAGCGCCGAACCCATCAGGGCCAGGACCGCGATCGACGCGTACACGACGGGAAGCCGATTCATGGTCGAGGCCACACTGATCGCAGTGCCGAGCCCTTCCGCCGCGCCGGGGGCGGAAAACTCGGCGACCACGGCACCCACGATGGACAGGGGGAAGACGATGCGCAGCGCGGCGAACAGGTACGGCAGCGAGCTCGGCACCCGGACACGCCACAACATTTCCAGCCGCGACGCGTTGAGCGTGCGGTAGACCTGCACGACCGAGAGCGGCACGGCCCGTAGCCCGACGGAGGTGTTGATGAGGATCGGAAAGAAGCAGATCAGGCCGGTGACGATCAGTTTGGGCTCGGGCCCGAATCCGAAGGCCACCACGAGAACCGGCGCGATGGCGACCAGAGGTGTCACGTTGAGGACGACCGCGACCGGCATGATCGCCCGCCGCGCCCACGCAAGCTCGCTGATCACGATCGCCAGGACGAACGCCGTGACGAATCCCAGGGTAAGCCCCAGAAGCGCCTCCTGAAGGGTGACCCAGGCGTTGCGGAGGTAGTAGTCCGGCTCCTCGGCCAGCGCTTCTCCGACCGAGGAAAGTTCCGGCAGGAGATACGGCATCGAGCGGGCGCCCCACTCCCACAAGACGCCGAGCACGCACACCATGACAGTGAGCGGGAGCCAGATCTTCGGACGCACGAAACCGATCCGCGATCTCGGATGGCGCAGGCTGTAGCGAGACGGTTCGGAAGCGGGCTCTGCGACAGGCCGCTCGGCTTCCGGCAAGGTGGCGACGACATCGTCAAGGGAAGTCATGTCGGAACTCCTCCCGTCACGCGACGTGCGTGTGCCAGGCGCCACGCAACTTTTCTCGAATCAGATCCTCGAATCGGTGGAACTCTGGCGTCTTGAGCAGGTCACGCCCTCGTGGCCTGGGCAGATCGACGGTGACGACGTCGGTGATGCGGCCGGGTTTCGGCGCCATGACGACGATCATGTCGGAGAGCCGGACCGCTTCGCTGACCGAGTGGGTCACGAAGACCACGGTCGTCTTCAGTTCATCCCAAAGATCGAGCAGCTGCTCCTGCAGGCTCTCGCGGGTGAACTCGTCGAGCGCCGAGAAGGGCTCGTCCATCAGGAGAACGTCGGGCTGCAGACCGAAAGCCCGGACAATCGCGGTCCGCTGCTGCATCCCACCCGAGAGCTGGCCCGGCAGCTTGTGCGCGGCTTCGGCGAGGCCCGCCTTGCGAAGAAGCTCTGTCATGTCGGGACACGTTGGAGTGTCGCGATGCGCGGCCTGGCCGATGGCCGACCGCCGCCGGCCCGCGGCCCGGTTGACCTTCTGGGGCAGCGTGACGTTCTTCAACACCGAGAGCCATGGCAGAAGGGCCGGCGTCTGCGGCACGAGCCCCACCATCTTCGCCGCGCAGGCTGCTTCCGGGCTGACCCCGTAGATGCTGACCTCACCCCGGTCGGCCGGCTCCAGCCCGGCGACCAAGCGGAGGAGCGTGGATTTCCCACAGCCACTGGGGCCGATGACACTGACGAACCGGCCGGGCTCGATGGACAGGCCCACGTCGTCGAGCGCCACCATCGCCGAAGCTCCGAAACCGTAGACCCGGCGGGCGCCGCGCACCTCGATCGCCGCCGCGCTCATGCGACGACCAGGCGCTCGGGACGACAAAAGGGCATACCAGGAACCATGACGCTCTCCCCACACTCACACCACTTCGAACGCCGGAGAGCGTGCGGTGCGAGTTCGTATCTGCACCGCGGAAATCCGAGTAGCTAAGACGCTAGGGAGGCCACATTGCGTGGCTTCGACACTTCTGTTGCCAGGGTGTTACGGCTTCCCGTGGGGGTCATCGCTCGACCAGCGGCACAATGTCCCCGTCATCCCGGAACAGAAGCACCTCGATGCCCACGTCCCGGGCGGCGGTGGCGACCCAGCCCGAAAATGCCTGGGACACTGCTTCGCTCACGCACAGGATGGCTCGGCCGCCGGGAAGGATCGAGCGGCTGAGCCACACCAGCTTGAACATGTCCGCCATGACCTTGTTGCGATGATGCGACTTGTACGTCCCCTGGTTGGCGACGAGCTGTACCAGGAACCGGTTATCCGCGTCGACTCCCTCGACCTCCACCCGGCTCCCGTCCGGCAGCACGAGCGTCCGCGGACGAAGCCGGACGTCAAACCTCGTGCTGAGGCCCTCCAGCATCCGCCGTTCCGTCGAATCGCGACGAATCCGGTGCCAGACCTGGGGATCTTCTTCTTCGGCCAGGGTCACCCCGGAAGTGTAACCAGGCCTCGCAATGCGTAACCAGGCCTCGCGGAGCCGTGTGACGAAGACCGCTCCCCATCTCCCAGGCGGTTCGGGACCCACGACGATGCCTCTGATGTGGCCCCATGATGCCGTGCACGTGCTGGATCATCTTGCGGAGTTCGCCGGGCGGGGCCAACATCGCATGCGCCTGGCTACCCGATGAGGGTTTCCTGCCGCTCTCGCGCGGAGTGCATGTCCCAGAGAATGTCGGCCAGCTCGGCCGGGTCGGCCGCGGGCAGGTCGGACACGGGCTCGCCCTCGGCCAGGCGCCGCTGGTAGTCGGCCTCGAACGGGGTGCCCAGGATGCGGGCGCCGATGTAGAGCCTCCCGACGTAGACGCCCCGGTCGGCGACCTCGCCTGCGAGCGACTGCAGGTAGTTGCGCTGCGCGGCCAGGACCGGCGGCCATCCACTCATGTACGGCCGACCCTCCACGGCAGCGGCCCCCTGAGCGGTGAGGATGGCACCATCACCCCGCTCGACCATGGCGGGCAGGAACTCCCTGACGAGCGCCATGAGCGTGTACAACGTGATCGGCAAGCGGTCTTGCACCACCTCCGGGGTGAGCGCGGCGGCGGGCACGAACGCCAGGTCGGCAGGCGCCGGGCCGTAGTACAAGGCCGCGGGGTCACCGACCCGCTCGCGGATCCGCTCAGCCAGCGCCGCGACGGCGTCGGCCTGGTCCAGATCGCCGGTGACCGCGTGGGCGGTGATTCCCTCGGCGGCCAGTTCCCGGGCCAATGCGTCCAACGGCCCCTGGCGCCGGGCGACCAGGACAACCTCGTACCTCTCCTTCCCGTATCGCCGGGCGATGGCCTGACCGACACCCGGGCCGGTTCCGAACACTGCGATGGATTTCGTCATGGCACCGAGCCAACCGCACATCGTCTGGACGATCCATGGGTGATTAGCTTGATGACCTTTGAGATCGTCTAGGATTGAGAGGTGGACGTGCTGACGGACCTCCTACACCGGGCCCGCGCTCAGAACGCCCTGGTCAGACAGCTGATCCAGCGGCCACCGTGGGGCATGACCTTCGCCGACTCCCCACCGCTCACCGTGACCGCCACCCTCGGCGGCCACGCCTGGATCCGGCTTGGCGACACCACCCCTCTCCGCCTCGCCGGGGGTGACATCGCCCTCATCACGGCTCCCGGCGGCTACACGATCACCGACGAGCCCGGCACCGCGCCTCAGTTCTTGATCCGCGACGGCCGCAAATACCTCCCCACCGGAGCCCCCGCCGACCTCCACCCCACGCTTTCTCCCCGCACCTACGGCGACGGCCTTGCTGGCGCCACCGTCATGCTCCGCGGCGTCTACGACCTGCATGGCTCTTCGGCCTCCAGGCTGCTGGCCCTCATCCCGCCCCTGGCGGTCGTCCCCGCAGGCCCCCGTACCCAGGCAGCCCTCGACCTCCTCGCCACCGAAACCGCCCGCGACGAGCCGGGCCAAGACGCCGTCCTCGCCCGGGTCCTGGACCTGCTCCTCGTGATCGCGTTGCGGGCCTGGTGCACCGGGCCGGAGGCGTCGCCGCCTGCCTGGTACCAGGCGCTGACCGACCCGTCGATCGGCGAGGCGCTACGCCTGCTGCACGACAACCCCGCCCACCGGTGGACGGTCGCCTCCCTGGCCGCCAAGGTCGGCCTGTCCCGCGCCGCCTTCGCCCAGCGCTTCACCGCCCTGGTCGGGCAGCCGCCGCTGGGCTACCTCACCGACTGGCGCATGACCATCGCCGCCGACCTGCTCCGCGACACCCAGCAGACCGTGGCCACCGTGGCCCACCAGGTCGGTTACAGTGACCCGTTCGCGTTCAGCGTCGCCTTCAAACGCGCCAGCGGCCACACGCCGTCGGCTTGGCGAGGCTCGTGCTAGCCCGGGTGGAACGATGCCGGCTGCTCGCCGAGGGTTGAATGCACAACACGTCCGTGCACCTTAGAAAGTCCAGAACTCATCCGCGTTGTCCTTGGTCGCCAGCTTGATGGGAACCGCCACCGACTTCGGGATGGCCTGCCCCTTCGCAGCCTTGATGGCGTTTTTAACCGCTCGCGAGCCGATCAGCCTCGGCTGCTGGGCGACCGTGGCGGCCATCGTGCCGGCCTGCACCGCCTTGATCCCGTCCGGCGTTCCGTCGAAGCCCACTACCTTGACCTGTCGCCCTGCTCTGTTCCCCAGCGCCTGGATCGCGCCCAGCGCCATCTCGTCGTTGCTCGCGAACACCCCTGTAATGTCGGGGTGACGCTGAATCAGGTTCGTCATGACGTCCTGGCCCTTGGCCCTGTTGAAGTCGGCCGACTGCCTGGCGATGACCTTGATTTTCGGGTACGCCGCGATGCCGGCGGTGAAACCCCGGTCGCGGTCACGGGAGGCTGAGGCACCGACCGCACCTTGGAGCACTACCACGTTGCCCTTTCCGCTGAGCTGTTTGGCCAGTTCCTGCGCACCCAGCTTGCCTCCGGCCACATTGTCGGAGGTCACGGTTTGCGCCACCTCGGAGCCCTTGACGCTGCGGTCGGCCGCGATCACCGGGATGCCGGCCTGACCGGCCGCCTTGACCGCCGGGGCTATCGCGTCGGAATCCACCGGGTTGAGGATGATCGCCTTGACGCGTTGTTTGGTGAAGTTTCGGACCTGGTCAGCCTGCCGGGAGCTGTCGTTGTCGGCGTCGGTGACCGTCAACTTGACCCCCGAAAGGTGCGCCGCGGCCTCCGCTCCGTCACGGAACTGGACGAAATAGGGATTGCTCAGCGTTGACACCGACATTCCGATCGCGAGATCTCCCGAGACGTCGCCTGCGACCGGCGAGCCACACGCGGCCAGACCGAACGCGCCGCCGAATATGAGAATCGCGAAAACCCGCATGATCTTTCTTCTTACCGGTTCGTGGCCTGCGCCGTCGGGGTGTCGAGGAAGACCGCGAGCGGTCACCACCGTGCACGGCCCGTTGCCGAAACACCGAGATCGGCAGCAGGTTCAGGCCTGTTGAGCAGGACGGTCAGGATGGCGCGCCGACGAACGTGCCGAGCGCCGGGTCCTTCCCACCGGGCAGGTCGCGGTGTCGATCACGAGGGTCGCGATCACGCCGGCTCGTGGCCGACCGACTCCTGGTCCCTCGAGGCCAGGCCGCTGGCGGGCCCGATCCGGTCACCACCGCGAAACTGCCGGACACAGTGTATGTGATGAAATTCACGTTTCGGACACGCTGCCCGACAGCGCGCCGGGAGCACGATCTCGATGTGTCCTGGCGCTATCGCTGGCCCGCGAGCCACTCGTCGAACGTGGTCGGCGCGATGCGGGCGTTCTCACCGGGCAGCAGCACGTTGCCGGCCATCCCCACGCCGAGCGGCCCCGACCATGTGGGCACGAGCTTCACCTTCCGACCGCGGGCCTCGTTCGTGCGCCGGGCCATGTCCACGAGGTCCTGCGGCTCTGGCCCGGCGACGTCCACGTAGCGCCCCTTCGGCTCGCCGGTCGCGATCTCGGCGAGGACCCCGGCCACGTCCGCGGGGGCGATCGGCTGCACGAGCAGCGGCGGGACGGTGGCCACCCCTTCCCGCTCGGTCCAACCCACCACCATCGCGGCGAAGTCGTGGAACTGCGTGGCAGGGACGATCGTCCACGACACAGGCCCTGCGGCCACGAGGCGCTCCTGCTCCCGCTTGCCCGCGTAGTGAGGGTTGCCCTCGACACGATGAAGCCCCACGATCGACAGCAGCACGTGGTGGCGGACGCCGAGCCGTTCCTCAGCGGCGAGCAGGTTGCGGGTCACGGCGCCGAAGGACGCCACCGCCTCGGCCCGCTCGGTCGCCGCCATGTTCGTGGCGTCGACGACCGCCTCGACACCGGTGAGGGCGTCGTCGAGACCGTCACCGGTCGACAGGTCCACGCCGTGGGAACGGCTGATGCGCACGACGTCGTGCCCGTCCTCTTCGAGCGCGGCGACGGTGAGCGAGCCGATGTTCCCGGTGGCACCGGCGACTGCGATACGCACGATGGCCTCCTCCTTGATCGGTAATCCAGCACGCTATCCAGGGCGGAACATCTGGACCAGCGACAGGCCGAAGCCGTCCGGGCGCCGGACACAACGTCACCGCCACGGGTCACTGCCATTTCTCAGGCACCCGCCGACACACCCCTCGCCCAGGCCAGGTTCGCTGTCGCCCTGCTCGGGAAGTTGCTCCTGCTGGGGCGGCCTCGGCCCCGGCCCCAGAGCCGGAGTCTTCGTCCAGGCCATGCTCGGCCTCGCCTGCCTGGATGATCGCCTCAAGCCTGCACTCCGCTCAGCCGCAGGAGGACCTCATGGAAGCAAAGCGGTGGTCCGTCGAGATCGACATCACGGAGGAAGGCGCGGAAACCACGGCGCGGGCGACCCTCACCGGTGGCGGCGCCCACCTGGCCGGAATCGGCCGAGCCCGGCGCCACCCAGCCGACCCGCCCATGGCGGAGATCGGCGACGAACTCGCCGTCTCCCGTGCGCTGGACGACCTGGCTCAGAAGCTCGCCGTCATCAGCCGGCACGACATCGAACGATTCGTCGACACGCACGTGCCCACCTGGTCGTGGTGAGGCCGCCTGATCCTGCGGGACCCCTGGCGCCGGTCCCCGGTCAGCGGCCGTCCCGTGCCCGGAGAGTTCCTGCAGCAGGTCCATTTCCAGCGGCTGAGTGCGGAAGCCCTTACACCGAGTAGATCGCGATCAGCCCGGTGGTGACGCCGGCGAGGCCGGCGGCGGTCAGGACGCCGCCGCCGATCGCGGCCGCACGCAAGTGGCGGCGGGTGGCGCGGGAGCTCCAGTACAGGACGACGTACGGCAGGAAGCCGATCGCGCCGGCGCACAGGAAGGGCAGGATCAGCGCGGTCAGCACGCCGCGCGGCCCCGCCACGGCCGCCCGGTCGCCTTCAGGGGTGAGCTGGGCCGCCACGGTGTCGCCCGCCTCCAGGTCGGGCGGGGCGGAGACCGGGATCGCGGGGCCGCCGTCGCCGGGCACGAACGTGCCCTGGCAGTCGTAACGTCCCCGGCGAGGCTGACGCACGCGTCCACGGTGAGCGTGCCGGGCGTGCCGACGGCACCCGCCGCCAGCCGGATGGACGGCACGGACAGCGGGATGGGTACCACGAAGGCGCCCGCCCACATCAGCACGATCAGCGCCTTGCCGATCCGCCCGGGAGCCCGGCCACGGGAGGCGGGGGCAAGGGGCGGACGGTGGGCGGCACCGGCTTGGAGGTGACTTGTCACCGTCTGCGGTCCGGTTCACCCGGAGCTGACCGGTGCGGCCGGCAGGCCCAGCCGGGTGACGATCGCCGCCACCAGCTCGGCTGGCGACACCGCCACCTCCACCACGATCCCGGACTCCTCCGGGCCGAGGTGCTCGAGGATCGCCCGCTGGGAGTCGAGCAGGCCGGCCGACATGTAATGGCCGGTGCGGCGGGTCATCCGGTCCCGGATCACCTCCGCGGAGCCGTCCAGGTGGACGAACTCCACCTCCGGCGGGCCCTGCCGTAGCACGTCGCGGTAGGAGCGCTTGAGCGCCGAGCAGGCCAGCACCGTGGAGACGCCCTCGGCGTGCCGGGCGGCCATCCAGGCGGCCAGGTCACGCAGCCACGGCCAGCGGTCGGCATCGTCCAGCGGGATGCCGGCGCGCATCCGCGCCACGTTCTCCTCTGGGTGGAACTCGTCCGCCTCGGCGAACCGCAGCCCGGTCAGCTCGCTGATCCCCCGCGCCACGGTGGTCTTGCCCGCGCCCGACACGCCCATGACCACGATGTGCCGGGTGGGCGGGTGCTCACCAGTCATGGACGGTGCCGTCCTTGAGCCGGTTGAACGGCAGATACGCCGGCTGGTACGGGAAGCGCGCCGCGGCCTCCTCATCGAGCTCCACGCCGAGCCCCGGCAGCTCACCGGGGTGCAGGTAGCCGTCGGCGAAGCTGAACGACTGCCGGAACACCTCGTTGGTCGCCGGGCCGTGCTGCATGTACTCCTGGATGCCGAAGTTGTGGATCGCCAGGTCCAGGTGCAGGGCGGCGGCCATGCCGACCGGTGAGATGTCGGTCGGACCGTGGATGCCGGACTTGATCTGGTACTGGGCGGCGTAGTCGAGCAGCTTCCGCATGGCCGTGATCCCGCCGGTGTGGGTGACGGCGGACCGGACGTAGTCGATGAGCTGCTCACGGATCAGCGTCTGGTAGTCCCACACGGTGTTGAAGACCTCGCCGATGGCCAGCGGGGTGGTGGTGTGCTGCCGGACCAGGCGCAGCGCCTCCTGGTTCTCGGCCGGCGTGCAGTCCTCCAGCCAGAACAGGTCGTACGGCTCCAGGGCCTTGCCCAGCTTGGCGGCCTGGATGGGGGTCATCCGATGGTGCCCGTCGTGCAGCAGCGGCAGCTCGGGGCCGAACTCGTTGCGCACCGCCTCGAAGACGCCGGGCAGGTGGCGCAGGTAGGCGCGGGTGTCCCAGTCCTCTTCGGCGGGCAGCGCGGTGCGCTGGGCCGGCTCGTAGTCGTACCGTTTGCCGTCGACGCTGGGCTGGGCGGCCACGCCGTAGACGGCGTTGATGCCCGGCACGGAGGTCTGCACCCGGATCGAGCGGTAGCCCATCTCCAGGTGCCGGCGGATCGAGTCGAACAGCTCGGGCAGGTCCCGGCCCGAGGCGTGCCCGTACGCCATGATCCCGTTCCTGGAGGCTCCGCCGAGCAGCTGGTAAAGCGGCATCCCGGCGGCCTTGGCCTTGATGTCCCACAGCGCCACGTCCACGGCCGCGATGGCCGCCATGGTGACGGGCCCTCGCCGCCAGTACGCCGAGCGGTAGAGAAACTGCCAGGTGTCCTCGATGCGATGCGGGTCCCGCCCGATCAGCAGGGGAACAATGTGGTCGGCCAGGTACGAAGCGACCGCCAGCTCCCTCCCGTTGAGGGTGCCGTCCCCGAGCCCGGTGATCCCCTCGTCCGTCGTGATTCTGAGGGTGACGAAGTTGCGATCGGGACTGGTGACGACGACGTCCGCTGCGATGATCTTCACGCAGGTGCCTTTCTCACAGGTGGGGCGGGCGAAGGGTCAGCTCGAGGGTCATGGTCACCATTCAGCGTAGGAGCCGTCCCGGTGCCGCCAGATGGGGCTGCGCCAGGCGTGTCCTCGTTGGCCGGCGGCGCGGACCGCCTGCTCGTCGACCTCGATGCCGAGGCCGGGGGCGGTGAGCCGCTCGACGTGTCCGTCCACGAACGTCAACGGGGTCTTGTCGAGGCAGTAGTCGAGCACCTCGGCGCCGCGGTTGTAGTGGATGCCGATGCTCTGCTCCTGGATCAGGTAGTTCGGCGTGGCGAAGCCGACCTGCAGGCAGGCCGCGAGGGCGATCGGGCCGAGCGGGCAGTGCGGGGCGAGCTGCACGTCGTACACCTCGGCGAGCGTGGCGATCTTGCGTACCTCGGTGATGCCGCCGGCGTGCGAGAGGTCCGGCTGGGCGACCGCGATGCCGGCTTGGAGGACGGGCAGGAACTCCTGCCGGCTGTAGAGCCGCTCCCCCGTCGAGACCGGGATGGTGGTCGAGCGGACGAACTCGCCGATGAGGTGGGAGTTCTCCGGGACGACCGGCTCCTCCAGGAACAGCGGCCGGTACGGCTCCAGCAGCGGCGCCACCCGGCGGGCGTTGGCCAGGGTGAACCGCCCGTGGAAGTCGACGGCGACGTCGCGGTCCTCGCCGAGCACCTCACGGGCCGCGGCCACCCGGGCGACCACGCCGTCCAGCTCGGCGACCGAGGCGAGCGGGCTCATCCTGCCGGAGGCGTTCATCTTCACCGCGGTGAGCCCGGCCTCGACCTGGGCGGCGACGTGGTCGCGGACCTCGCCGGGCTCGTCGCCGCCGACCCAGCCGTACACCCGGATCCGGTCCCGGACCGGACCGCCGAGCAGCTGGTGCACCGGGGCGCCGAAATGCTTGCCGGCGATGTCCCACAGGGCCTGGTCGAGCCCCGCCACGGCACTGGCCAGGATCGGGCCGCCCCGGTAGAACGAGCCCTTGGTCAGCACCTGCCAGTGGTCCTCGATCCGCAGCGCGTCCCGGCCGATCAGCAGCTCCGCGAGCTGGTCGATGGCGGCGCGGACGGTCTCGGAGCGCCCCTCGCAGGTGGCCTCGCCCCAGCCGGCGATCCCGGAGTCGGTCTCCACCCGGACGAAGAGCCAGCGGGGAGCGACCAGGAAGGTCTCGATGCGCGCGATGGTCGTCATGCCGCTCAGCCCTTCGTCGCGCCGGCGGTGAGGCCGGAGACCACGTACTTCTGCACGAACAGGGCGATCACCATGATCGGTACGGTGACCACGGTGGCCGCGGCCATCAGGCCGCCCCAGTCGATGCTGGCGTAACCGACGAAGTCGAAGATCGCCACGGGCAGGGTCTTGGTGTCGGCGTCGGAGAGCACGAGCGCGAACATGAAGTTGTTCCAGGAGAAGATGAAGGACAGGATCCCGGCGGTGGCGATGCCCGGCACGGACAGCGGCAGCATGATGCGGCGGAACGCGCCGATGTGGGTCAGCCCGTCGACCAGCCCCGCCTCCTCCAACTCCTCGGGCAGGCTGTCGAAGTAGCCCATCATGATGTAGACCACCAGCGGCAGCGAGACGAACATGTGGCTGATGATCAGCACCCCGAAGCCCCCGACCATCTTCAGGTTGGAGAAGACGTAATACCAGGGCACCAGGAGCGAGACACCGGGGATGACCCGGGCCATCAGGACCACCAGCGCGGACTTCTTCATGGTGAACCGGCTCATCGAGTACGCGGCCGGCAGGCCGAGGACCAGCGACGCCACGGTGGCGGCGAACGCCACCCAGAGGCTGTTGCCGATGAACTCGACGTAGTTCGCCTGCTGGAGCACCTTGACGTAGTTGTCCACCGTGGGCGAGAAGGCCAGCGCCTTGCCCGGGTCGTAGATGTCGACGTTGGTCTTGAACGACGCGGCGATCATCCAGAGCAGCGGCGCGAGCAGGGTGAGCACCACGACGGTGAGCGCCACCACCCGGAACACCCGGTACGCGGGTCGGGGCTTCATCGCTGCGCCTCCTTGCGCCGGGCGGTCAGGGCCCACATCGCCCCGATGATGATCAGGAAGAAGAGGATGAGGACGGTGGAGGAGACGCCGTAGTCGTTGTAGTCGAAGCTGAGACCGTAGGCGTACACGTTCAGCGTCTCGACCTCGTGGAACGAACCGCCACCGCGTCCCTTGGTGGCGTAGAGGATGTCGAAGGTCTTCAGCGCGTCGATGCCGCGCAGCAGGATCGCCACGGTCAGCGTGGGCATCAGCAGCGGCAGGGTGACGTGCCGGAAACGCTGCCAGGTGCTGGCGCCGTCGATGCGCGCCGCCTCCTGCGGCTCGTCCGACAGCGAGGTGAGCCCGGCGAGCAGGATCAGCGCCACCATCGGCGTCCACTGCCACACGTCGATGAAGATCGTGGTGGGCAGGGCCGTGTGCTGGCCGGCGAGCCACGGCTGCGGCCCGATGCCGACCCAGCCGAGGGCCTGGTTGGCCAGGCCGATGTTCGGGTCGAAGATGAGCCGCCACATCATGCCGACCGCGACCGGGGTGGCGACGAGCGGCATCAGGATGGCGACCCGGACCCACTTCTGCCCTTTGAACGGCCGCCAGAGCAGCAGGGCGATCGCCATCCCGAGGACCACCTCGAACAGCAGCGCGACACCGGTGAAAGTGACGGTCCGTCCGACGGCGGGCCAGAACCGTTCGGTGTCGGACAGGACATCGAGGTAGTTCTCGACGCCCACGAACTCACTCTCCGCGCGGACGGATCCCTCGGCGTCGGTCAGGCTGAGGTAGCCGGTCCAGGCCAGAGGGAACACCAGCAGCGCGGCGACGAAGGTCATCGCGGGCGCGGCGAAGAGCCATTTGCGGTGGTCGTTGACCCAGCGCACCCAGCCGGGCGTCCCGGGGGCGGTGGGGGCGCTGTGCGGCGCCTTGGTGGTGGTGATCGTTGCCATGAGGTGCCTACTTGGCCTCGTCGTCCAGGAACTTCTGGAAGGCGGCGTTGGCCGTGTCGGCCGCCGCGGCGGCGTCCTTGCCGGTGATCGCGTCGACGATCGGCTGGCCGACGATCTCGCGGGCCTCGGCGACCTTCACGACCAGCGGCCGGTCATGACCCACCCCGGCCTTGGTGCTGGCCGCGATCGCCTCCACCAGGTCCTTCGGGAAGGTCGAGGTGCTCTCCGGATTGGCCCAGACCGAGCTGCGGGCGCCCGGCACGCCGGACTTCTGCTGGGCGAGCGTCTGCTCCTTGCTGGTGGCCCACTCGATGAACTTCCAGGCGTTGGCCTGGTTCTCCGAGCTGGAGTTGATGCCCAGCGCCCACGACGGGATGTTGTACGGCTTCGAACCGGACGGGCCGGCCGGGAACGGCGCGAAGCCGACCTGGTCGGAGACCTTGGACTTGGCCGGATCGGTGGCGTTCTTGTAGAGGGAGTTCGCCTCGGTGTAGAAGGCGGCCTTGCCCTGGGTGAAGATGGCCATCGCCTCGGGCCAGCCCATGTCGGTGCTGACGTTCGCCGGGCCGGAGTCCTTGATCAACCCGCCGTAGTAGGCGAACGCCTGCTTGGCCGCGTCGCTGTTGACCGCGGCCTTGCCGCTGCCGTCGACGAAGTCGCCGCCGAAGCTGTAGAGGAAGCTGGAGAACTGGGTGACGGCCGGCGACTTGCCGGTGCGGGCGACGAAGCCGGCGATGTCCGGCTCGGCTGCCTTGATCTTGGCGGCGGCGGCCTTCAGCTCGTCGAGCGTCTTGGGCGGGGCGCTCAGGCCGGCCTTGGCGAGCAGGTCCTTGCGGTAGTAGAGGACCTCCTGCTCGGTGATGATCGGGACACCGACCGGCTTGCCCTCGTGCGTGGTGGCCTCCACCGGGCCGGCCTGGAAGTCACTGAAGTCCCAGGTGGCGTTGGACTTCACCTGATCCGACAGGTCGTCCAGGTACGTGTTCTTGGCGAAGAGCCTGCCCTCCTGCAGGGGGCGGTACATCATCACGTCGATGTCGGACGAGCCGGCGTTCAGCTTGACGTTGTACTGGTCCGAGAGCTGGTCCTCGCCGAGCTGGGTGATCTCGACCTTGAGCCCGGTCTGCTTCTCGAACGCGGGCAGGGCCTGCTTGACGTTCTCCGTCCACACGTGGTTGGCCAGGGTGACCCGGACCGTCGTGGACGCGCCGCCGCCGCCGTCGCCGCCACCGCCGCAGGCGGACAGGCTCATGGCGGCAACCACGGCCAGAGACGTACCGAATATCGATCGACGTCGCACGTCAGGTCTCCTTTCTGTCATGGCCGCCGCCCCCCGGATGAGCGCCACATTGTCGTAACATCTGCTTAATGCGGTGATGCTAGGACAATAAAGCTGACTTATTCAAGGGTCGAGTCTCCACTGATATGCTCTGTGGCGTGAATCAGTCCGCCCCCGGGGTCGCACCCTTGCAGCAGGCCCCCGTCGAGGCTGGGCTGCACGCACGCGTCCTCGACCACCTCGGCACCGCCATCTGCAGCGGCGACGTGGCCGCGGGTTCCGTCCTGAGCATCGACGACCTGATCGACCGCTATCAGGTCTCCCGCTCGGTGATCCGCGAGGTGCTGCGGGTGCTCGCATCCATGGGACTCGTCGAGACCCGGCGCCGGGTGGGGATCATGATCCAGCCCGCGGAGGTGTGGAGCGTCTTCCACCCGCAGGTGATCCGCTGGCGGCTCGCCTCGGCGGGGCGGATGGCGCAGATGCGCTCGATCACCGAGCTACGGACCGCGATCGAGCCGTACGCCGCCTGGTTGGCCGCCGAGCGGATCGACGACGACGAGGCGAGCGAGCTGGTCGGGCTCGCGGCCAAGATGTGGGCCGCCGGTAAGGCCGGCGACGAGGCGCGCTTCCTCACCCTGGACATCGACTTCCACCGGCGGGTGCTGCTCGCCTCCGGCAACGAGATGTTCGCCAAACTGCACCAGATCGTCGCCGAGGTGCTCGCCGGCCGGCACCACTACCACCTGATGCCGCACAACCCGGACGAGCAGGCGTTGCAGCTGCACACCGATGTGGCCCAGGCGATCCAGCGGCGCGACGGCGAGCGGGCCCGGCAGGCCATGGTGGGGATCATGGAGCAGGGGTTCGCCGAGATGAAGTCGATGTGGGAGCAGACCGCCGAGCCGGGCGGCGCCTGACCGCCGCGGGCGAGAACAACCCACCGCTCACGCCGTCAGACGAGAACGCCCCGGCTCACGCAGGTTCGACGCCGTCGTAGTCGATCAGCAGGTGGCGTGGCCCGCGCAGGACGGGGCTCGGCCGGTACGGAGGCGGGTCGGCGGCGAGCCGGGGATTGCGTAGCCGGCGGACGAGCTCGGCCAGCACGATCTGGGTCTCGAGCCGGGCCAGCGGTGCCCCGAAGCAGTAGTGGACGCCGCCGCCGAAGCCCAGATGCTCGTTGCGGGCGCGGCAGAGGTCGAAGCGGTCGGGATCGGCCGTGTGGGCGGGGTCGCGGCTGCCGGCGGCCAGCGCCAGGACGATGGGCGATCCGGCCGGGATGGTGGTGCCGTCGATCGTGATGTCGTCGAGGGCGACCCGCGAGGACACCAGTTGCACGGGCGGCTCGTAGCGCAGCAGCTCCTCGACGGCGGGGACGATGAGGCCGGGCTCGGCGCGCAGGCGTTCCAGCTGGTCCGGGTGGCGCAGCAAGGTGAGCATGCCGTTGGCGATGAGGTTGATGGTGGTCTCGTGGCCGGCGATCAGCAGCAGCACCGCGGTCGCGACGACCTCCTGCGGCGTCATGCCGCCCTCGGGACCGCGGTAGGTGACGAACCCCGACAGCAGGTCCTCTCCTGGCTGCCGCCGGCGGTCCTCGGCGAGTCCGGCGAGGTAGCTTTTCAGCTCGTGCGCCACGGCCTGGCGTTCCCGCTCCCTCTCGGCTCGGTCCTCCTCCCCCGGGCCGAGTGTCTCGATGATCTGGTCGGCCCAGGCGTGGAACCGCGGCTCGTCCTCCACCGGTACGCCGAGCAGCCGGCAGATCACCGCGACCGGCAGCGGGTAGGCGACCTCGTCCACGACGTCCGCCCGGCGTTTGCCGGCGATACCGTCGATCAGCGCGGTGGTGAGGGACACCATGGCGGGGCGCAGCCCGTCCACCATGCCGGGTGAGTGCGGCGGTCCGAAGTGGCGCATGGTCAGGCGGCGCAGCCGGTCGTGTTCGGGCGGGTCGAGCCCGATGAACGACAGTGTCAGGTCCGGCGCCTCGGCCGCGGAGCGGAGATTGCGGCGGTCGGAGCTGACACGCGGGTCGTGCAGTAGCGCGACGATCTCGCGGTACGTGCTGACGACATACGTGCCGTCCTCCTGCCGCGCCACCGGGGTGTGGCGAAGCTCGCCGAAGAGCGGGTACGGGTCCGCGCGGCCGGACGGGTCCAGGATCCGCTCGAAGACGCTGTGCGAGGTCATGGTCTGCGCTCTCTCCTGCCGGGCGTTCAGCTCTGTGGCGCCTGCACCAGCGAGGCGCGGCGTTCGGCCGGGTCGTGACCGGTCACCACGACCGTCGCCCCCGCCGTGGCCACCAGCCGCTCGGGGACCCGTGCGGGCACGGGCTCGGCGGCCTCGCGCTGGTCGACGTGGCGGAACCGGGGCGGGAACGGCGCGGCCTGCTCGATCAGCCGCTGGTAGAACTCCAGCCACAGTCCTTGATCGAAGGTGACCGCCGCCGTGACGCGGCCCTGGTATCCGTAGACGGCGACGAAGCGGCGCTCGGCCACCGAGCCCTGGGTGATGACGACCTCGTCGGCGAAGGTGGGCACGCCGACCGACTTGATGTTGACCCCGAACTGGCTGGACCAGAACACCGGCACCGACAGGTGCGGCCAGCGATGCGCCTGGTCGCTGATCATGTTGTGGGCGGCGATCTCGGCCTGGGCGACCGCGTTGCCCCAGTGCTCCAGCGTCATGAACTGGTACTGGTAGAGCGGGTGCGGGAAGCGCGCGATGTCGCCGGCGACGAAGACGTCATCGGTGACCAGGCCGTTGCTGTCCACGGCGCGGCAGCCCGCGTCGCAGGCAACGCCCCACACGCCGGCGGCCAGGCCCGAGTCCCGCAGCCATTCGACGTTGCGGATGGAGCCGAGTGCGACGACGGCCACGTCGGCCTCCACCGTGCTGCCGTCCGACAGGCGTGCGCCGCGCAGCCGCCCGTCCGCGTCGCCCTCCAGGGCCGTGACCGTCGTGTGGCACCGCAGGTCCACGCCGTGTTCGCGGTGCAGCTGCGCCGCCACGTCGCCGAGCACGCCGCCCAGCGCGCCGACGAGCGGGGCGGGACCGCGTTCGACGACCGTCACCGGCAGGTCCAGTTCGCGGCACACGGAGGCGATCTCCGAGCCGGTGAACCCGGCGCCGAGGATGAGCACCCGGCGCGGGCCGGCGGCCAGCGCCTGCCGCAGCCGGGCGGCGTCGGCGACGGTGCGCAGCGTGTGCACGCCCTCCAGCGCGGCCTCGGCCTCGTTCGGCCAGGACCGGGCGCGGGTGCCGGTGGCCAGCAGGACCCGGTCGAAACCGATCTCGCGGCCGTCGGCCAGCCGCACCCGCTTGCCGGCCACGTCCAGCCCGGTCGCCGGGGTCCCCCATAGCCACTCGGCCTCGACTTCGCGCAGGCGGGGCAGCATGGTGTGGTCGGGCGGCACCTGCCCGGTGAGGACCTGTTTGGACAGGGGAGGCCGGTCGTAGGGCTGGTCGGGCTCGTCGCCGATCACGGTCAGCGATCCGGCGAAGCCCTCCCTCCTGAGCACACCGGCGGCGCGGGCCCCGGCCAGGGAGGCACCGACGATGACGATGCGGCCGTCGCTCTTCCCGGGGGCGGGCGGGCCGGCCTGCTCGGCGGCGTGCCGGGTCGCCGCCCAGTCGAGATGGATGGCCTGGACCGGGCAGGCGGCGGCCGCCCGCAGCACGTGCTCGCGCCGCTCGTCGCCGGGGTCCAGGTCGTACAGCAGCGCCTCTTCTCGCATGGTGAAGACGTCCGGCGCGAGGAAGGCGCACTGCCCGTAGCCCTGGCAGCGCGTCAGATCGACGACGACTTTCACCGGCGACTCCCCCGTCGAGCAAGCACGCGCCCGCTCGTCGGTGACGGGCTCTGCCCGTGTGGGCCTACCCCGGCCGCTGCGCCCTGTAGCCCGGTGACGGTGATCGTTCCCTGGTCTTTGCCGAGCAGGGAGCCCGGCCCGGCGGGAGCGCGGTCCGGCGCTGACCGCAGCGGGTCAGGGCTGGACGTGCACGAGCTCGGCCCCGAGCAGGTCGGCGACCGCCCGCAGGTCGTCGACGCGGTGTCCGGTGCCGAGTGCCCAATGGTGGGAGATGCCGCTGGCGCTCCAGGCGTCGGTCCACTCGCCGGGGTCGCATCCGAAGTCGACCCGCGAGGTGGTGTTGCCGATCTGTAGCAGCGGGCCGCCCACCACCTCCCCCTGCGAGACGACGAAGCCGAAGGCCCCGTCGTGACGCTGCCGCAGGCCGAACGCGGTGACCGGCCCGCGCGCCACGTCGAACTCGACCGAGACGCCCCAGCCCCGCTTGCCGTGGTAGACGCCGAGGCCGCGCAGGAGCGGCCGGCGCGAACTGATCGCCAGATGGGCGGGCCCGTCGTGGCCCATCTCGACATGGCCGCGGGCGAAGTCGAGCGCCTGCAGTTCGGTGAAGGAGCCGCCGCCGCCGAGCCGGTCCATGATCAGCATGGCGAGCGAGGTACGCAGCTCGTACTCGCCTGCCGCCGGGATGCCCCGGGCGGTGAGCAGGGACGCGCCGAGGATCATGCCGGCGCCGAGGCGCTCGTGGATCTCCCCGTCCAGCCCGCGGTGGTAGTAGGCCAGGCTGTCCAGCTCGAAGTCGGCCACGAGCCGGTCGAGCCCGACCGAGACGCGGGCCGCCCACGACAGGTCGTCCTCGTTGACGGTGTCGGCCAGCTCGAAGACCTCGCGGGCCAGCTTCGTCCGCTCGTCGGTCTCGGCGTCGGTGACCTTCTCCACGCGGACCCGCAGGTCGTCGAACTCGAGCACCTCGACGTGCCCGCCGAAGTTGGCGCTGACCAGGGTGAGGTCGGTGGCCACGTCCAGCATCCCAGGATACAGGTGGCCCATGAGTCCGTGCCGGCCCCGCCGCAGCGCCGCCCTGACCCCTGCCGCGCGCACCCACCGGCCGATCTTCTCCCAGGCCCGCTCGTCCTCGAGGTAGCCGGACACCGAGCGGAACGGGACGCCGCAGCGCATGAAGGCGTTGGCCATCTCCGGCAGCGGGCAGGCGCCGCAGTAGGCCAGCCACTGGCCGGTGTCGAAGGCGGCGTGGTCCATGGACTCGGTCGGCTGCAGGTTGATCAGCAACACCGGCGCGCCGCTGCGCTGGGCGATCGGCACGAGCATGGTGGCGGTCATGTAGGTGGTGAGGAACCCGACGATGAGGTCGCAGCCCGCCACGCGCAGCCGTTCGGCCGCCGCGGCGCCCTCCTGGGCGTCGGAGATGAAGCCGACGTCCACCACGTCGCAGTCCAGTGCCGTCATCCGCTCGGCGACCCGGGCGGAGGAGCGCTCAAGCTGCGGCAGCAGGTCGGGGAACTGCGGCCAGTAGGCTCCGAGCCCGCCTGCCACCAGGCCCACCTTGGTGCGGGGCGGCGTGCCGCGGGTGAGTGTGCTCATGAGAGTCTCCCTTCGGTCAGCGGACTTCGACCTCGATGATGCGGGTGTAGTCGTTGGCGCCGTTCGAGGCCAGTGCGACGATGCGGACGGCGTCGGCGGTGACGGGCGCGAAGTCGGAGCGCACGCTGCCCGCGACGTTGCCGCGCACCTGCGCGACCGTCTGCCACTGGCCGTTTAGTCCGGTCTGGACGTCCCAGTCGCGCAGCCCGAAGGTCGCGGCCGGGTAGCGTTCGGTGTTCAGGGTGTACAGGTCCACGCGGGAGACCTGCTTGGCGCCGCCGAGCGCGACGGACACGGTGTCGGGCCAGGTCCGGCCCGTGGCGTCGTTCCAGCCGTTGCCGCCGGCCCACCCGTTGGAGCTCGTGTCGCCGTCGGCGACGCTGCATGGCGGGTAGTTCGCGTTGGTGTGCTGGGAGGAGGCCGTGACCGGCCGCAGCAGCGCCAGGTTGCCGCCGTTGTCGAGGCGGTCCAGGGTGACGACCTCGACGGGCACGGCCAGCGTGCGCTCACCGGCGCGCAGGCGCAGGCCGTACTCGCCCTCGGGGGTGGTGGGCGGGACGGCGACCAGCAGCTTCGCGCCGAGCTCGTAGCCGGGTGGCAGGTAGCTGGACAGCATGGAGCGGGAGGCCGACAGCGGCTGGTCGATCTCCACGAAAAGGTCGGCGTAGACGGGTTTCTTCGCGTCGCTGCGCAGGCCGATCTGGATCTTGGCCGGGCAGGCGGCGTCCACGCCGAGCGGGGCGAGCAGCCGGTCGGCGCCCGCGATGGGGGTCAGCTCGCCGGTGCCCTTGGAGGTGCCGGGCTTGACCCGTACCGAAGGGACCGTCGCGGGCTGCTCGGCGGCGGGAGAGGGGTCCTGCCGCCGGGGGGTGGCTCCCGCGGCCGGCGCGGCCAGCAGGGCGGCGACGCCGGCGACGGCGAGCGCGGCGGTGAGGTGACGCATGATCGTTCCTTCCTGTCAGAGCGCGTTCAGGCCGGGAACGCCGTCGAGCGTCACGAGGCTGGCCCTGGTGGAGACCGGCGCGCCCGGCCGGTCGACGTAGGGGACGACCTTGAAGTCGGCCTGCCACTGGCTCCTGGTGACCTGGCAGGACACGTAGCCGCGCTGGTAGCTGGAGAAACGCAGATGCGGGTTGACGGCGTCGCGCCCGCCGGGCGGCAGGCCGGCGGCGGCGTTGCCGTTGCCGCCGCTGCTGACGGAGGTGCCGACGAACTCCACGCCGACCGTGGGCGAGGCGGGATCGTCGAAGTTCGTCTTGAGCTCGCCTGCCAGGTTGTAGTGAATGTCCCCGGTGAGCACGACGGGGTTGCTGACCCGGCGCTCGGCCATGCCGGTCAGCACGCGGTCCTTGGCGGCCTTGTATCCGTCCCAGAGGTCCATGCTGAGCCGCTGGGCGGGCGAGGCGTCGAAGTCGAGCTGGATCATGGCGATCTGCTGGGCCAGCACGTTCCACTTGGCGCGCGAGGCGCCGAGGCCGTCGAGCAGCCATCGCTCCTGCTCGGCGCCGAGCATCTGCCGGGCGGGGTCGAGGCGCTCGGCGCAGCCGACCTGCTGCCCGTCGCCGCACACCTGGTCGTCGCGGTACTGGCGGGTGTCGAGCACGTTGAACTCGGCGAGGTCGCCGTAGGTGAACCTGCGGTAGATCCGCGCGTCCGGGCCTTGCACGGGGGGCACCCGGATGGGCAGGTTCTCCCAGTAGGCCCGGAAGGCGTTGGCGCGGATGACCAGGTAGTCCTGCTCGCTCACCTCGCCGCCCGGCCCGTGCGGGCCCGCCCAGTTGTCGAGCACCTCGTGGTCGTCCCAGGTGACGATCCACGGCGCCCGCTGGTGCGCGGCCTGCAGGTCGGGGTCGCTCTTGTAGAGGCCGTACTGGACGCGGAAGCGGTCGAGGGTGTCGCACTGCACCCTGAACTGCTCGGGCACCGGCGTCTGGCGCAGTCCGCCGGAGGGCACGATGCCGTATTCGTAGATGTAGTCGCCCAGGTGGAAGACCACATCAGGCTCTTCTTCCGCGAGATGCCGGTAGGCGGTGTAGTAGCCGTCCTGCCACAGGGCGCAGGAGGCGAAGGCCAGCTTCAGGCTCTCGGGGCTGCTGCCCGGCGCGGGCGCCGTCCTGGTCCTGCCGACCGGGCTGATCTGGCCGCCGGTGCGGAAGCGGTAGAAGTACTCCCGGCCGGGATGCAGTCCTTTGGCGTCCACGTGGACCGAGTGTCCGTACTCGGGGGTGGCCCAGGCGGTGCCGTGCCGGGCGCGCCGGGTGAACGCCTCGTCCTCCGCGATCTCCCAGTCGACCGCGATCTTGTTGTACGGCATGCCACCAAGGGGTTCGAGCGGCTTGACGGCCAGGCGGGTCCATAACATGACCCGGTCCGGCAGCGGGTCCCCGGACGCGACGCCCAGGTGGAAGGGGTAGTCGCCTTTGACGGTGGCCGGCGCGGTCCAGGGATCGGCCAGGTTGGTGGTGAAGGCGAGGGCCAGTGCGGAGCCGCCGAGCCCGAAGAAGGAACGGCGGGCGAGGTCGGGCATGCTGCTTCCTCACAGTGCGGGGGGCAGGGCGAAAGCCCTCACTTTGTAGCAAGCAGCCAAAGTCTTAACAAGGGTCAAGTTACAAATAACGAGCCACGGTGTTACATCTGTGCCACCTCGACGTGCCGGTGCCGGTCACGCAGCCGCTGCAGCATCTCGGCGGGGGCGTCGGAGTCGACCACGATGACGTCGAAATCGTCGAGGGGCGCGACCCGGTGCAGGGCCATACGCGCCAGCTTGGAGCCGTCGACGGCCAGGATGCGGCGCGTGCCCGAGCGCAGCATCGCCCGCTTGACCAGGACGATCTCCTGCTCCTGATGGAAGGCGTACTGGTCGGAGATCGCCGAGGTGGAGACCACGACCACGTCGGTGCTCACCGCCTCGGCCGCGTCGACGCAGCCGAGGCCGAGGAAGGAGTCGTGGGTGGCGTGATATTCGCCGCCGAGCGCGATGAGCCGGATGTCGGGAGTGCCGGCGAGCAGCCTGATCGCCTCCAGGAAGTTCGTCACCACGGTCAGGGGCGCCATCGCGCTCAACCGCCTGGCCACGGCCAGCGCCGTGGTGGAGTCGTCCAGCATGACGGAGCTGCCCGGCTCGATCATGCCCGCCACCACCTGCGCGATCGCGTCCTTCGCCGCGGTGTGCGCCTGGAGGCGGTAGGCGATGTTGCTCTCCCAGATGTTGGACGCCTGAGCGGTGGCGCCGCCACGGACCTTGCGCACCATCCCCTGGCGCTCCAGCTCGTCGAGGTCGCGGTGGACGGTCATCACACTCACGGCGAAACCCTCCGCGAGCTCCGTCACCGTCGCCGAGCCCTGCCGCACGATCAGCTCCGCCATGCCCCGCCACCGCGCGGACCTGCTTGAGGTGTGCTGCCGCGAATTCACCTGAGCTCCCACCCTCGCCTGGACGGTCGCGAATCCTACCCTTGACACTCCGCTTGGGCGACTCATACTCTCCCCCCATCCATCGATTTAACAGAACTTGTTGTTAATTTAACAATCCGTCGCCTGGCATGCTCGGAACGCTGTCGCATGACCGTGATTAAAACGTTCGCATCGGCCTGGGCAGGTGGGAGGGCCGCCGCCGTCCGCCTGCCCGGCGGGCAGACCCGCCGGGTGCCTCGGGGGACCGCTTCTTCCGCACGACCGAGGAGTCATGACATGACCGACCTGCTGCGCGACGCCCGCGTGAGCCGCGGCCAGTTCTTCCGCATGATGGGCGGCCTGGCGGTCGCGGCGGCCGCCACCGCGTGCTCCACCAAGCCGGAGACCACCGCCACGACCGGCGGCGGGGCCGCGGCGACGGAACTGAAGTTCATCGGCGTGGCCGATCAGAAGTCCGCCATGGACGAGCTGCTGGCCGCCTACCAGAAGGTCAAGCCCGCGGTGCGGGTCACCGCCTCCTACGCCCCCACCGACCAGGTGCAGACCTCGGTGCGCACCCAGCTCGGCGCGGGCAACGCGCCCGATCTGCACGTGGTCTACCCGGGCAACGGCAGCGCGATGTCGATGACCCAGATCGCCGAGGCCGGGCTGCTGGCGGACCTGTCGGCCCAGCCGTGGACCCAGACGATCCCCGCAGGGTTCAAACCGGCCTTCCAGCTCGGCGGCAAGACCTACATCTTCTCCGCCGGGTCGTCGGTGATCGGCGCGATCTACAACAAGAAGGTCTTCGAGCAGGCGGGCGTGGACGCCCCGCCGACGACGTGGACCGAGTTCCTGGCGGTCTGCGACAAGCTGAAGAAGTCGGGCGTCGCGCCGATCGCGCTCGGCGCGCAGACGCCGTGGGTCACCCAGCTCATCACGTACGCGCTGGTGCCCTCGACGGTCTACGCCAAGGACCCCACGTTCGACGACAAGCAGCTCGCGGGGCAGACCACCTTCGCCGAGTCGGGCTGGCGCCAGGCCATGGAGATGTACCTGGAATTGCAGAAGCGCGGCTTCTTCAACGACAAGCCGAACGGCACCACGTTCGAACAGCAGATCTCCATGGTGGCCACCGGCAAGGCGGGCATGGCCATCCAGGTCTCGGCGGTGCTGCCCGACTTCCGCAAGGCCGCCGCCGCGCCCGATGACCTGTCGATGTTCCCGGTGCCGGGGGCCGACGACGCCGCCTCGGTGTGGATCCCGGCCGGCGTCGTCGTCGGGCTCGGCGCCGCAGCCAAGGGCAAGAACGTCGAGGAGGCGAAGGCGTTCATCGACTTCCTCGGCAAGCAGGAGAACATCAACGCCTGGGCCAAGGCCATCTCCGCGATCCCGCTCACCCAGGACGCCTCGTCCACGATCGATCCGGCCGTGGAGTCGTTCCTGCCGTTCACCAAGGACAGGGCGGTGCCGTTCATGGATCAGCGCTGGCCCAACGCCGAGGTGCAGCCGGTGCACTTCGCGGTCGTCCAGGAGCTGCTCGCGGGCAAGTCCACGATCGACGAGGCGCTGACGAAGATGGACGAGGCCTACCGGAAGTGACCCTGGTGACCGCGACCAAACCAGCCCGCACCCGCCCGGCCGCGGCCGGGCGGCGCTCCCGCCTCACCTCGCCGTCGTGGCTGTTCGCCGCGCCCGCTCTCGTCGTGTACGCGCTGGTGGTGCTCTACCCCGCGGCCGGCGGCATCGTGTACGCCTTCACCGACTGGAGCGGGATCGGCCAGGACATGTCCTTCGTCGGGCTCGCCAACTTCGGCACGCTCCTCGGCGACGAGCAGGCCATGGGCTCGATCGGCAACACGCTGCTGCTCACCGTGGCCATCGTGATCGTGCAGAACGGCGTCGGGCTGCTGCTGGCGCTCGGCGTGCACGCCAAGCTGAAGAGCCGGGCGCTGCTGCGGGTGATCTTCTTCGCCCCCGTGGTCGTCAGCCCCGTGATGGTGGCCTTCCTGTGGAAGTACGTCTACAACCCCGACCCGTCGGCCGGCCTCAACGGGCTGCTCGGCCTGGAGGTCGACTGGCTCGGCGACCCCTCGGTGGCGCTGTGGTCGATCGCGGGCATGGTGGTGTGGCAGTACGCCGGTTATTCCATGGTCATCTTCCTGGCCGGGCTGGAGGGCGTGCCCAAGGAGCTGCACGAGGCGGCGATGATCGACGGCGCCGGCGCCTTCCAGCGCTTCCGCTACGTCACCTGGCCACTGCTCGCGCCCGCCGTGACGATCAACCTGATGCTCTCCACGATCGGCGGGCTCAAGCTGTTCGACCAGGTCTTCGCGGCCACGAACGGCGGCCCCGGCTACGCCACCGAGACGCTGTCCACGGTGCTGTACAAGCAGGCGTTCGTGTTCGGCAAGTTCGGCTACAGCACCGCGATCGCGCTGGTGCTGGGACTGTTCGTGGCGGCCGTCTCGCTGGTGCAGGTCTATCACCTGCGGCGCCGGGAGGTGACCGCGTGAGAAGGACGTTCCTGTTGGAGATCGTCATGATCGCGGTGGCGGTGGCGTTCCTCTTCCCCGTCTACAGCCTGATCTCGTTGTCGCTGAAGGATCCCGCCCAGATCGCGCAGGCTCCGCTGGCCCTGCCCAGCCCGCCCACGCTCGACAATTTCGGCAAGGCCTGGACGGCGGCGGCGCTCGGCCCGTCCCTGGTGAACAGCACGGTGATCACCGTGGTCAGCCTCATCGCGCTGATCGCGCTCGGCTCGTTCGCCGCCTACTTCCTGGCCCGGGTGCAGACCCGGCTCGGCTACGGCCTGTACATCCTGTTCCTGCTCGGCATCGTGCTGCCCTTCCAGCTCGGCATGATCCCGCTCTACCAGCTGGTCACCGACCTCGGGCTGATCGGCACGCACGCCGGGATGATCCTCTTCTACACCGGCATCCAGCTCCCCTTCACCGTCTTCCTCTACACCGGCTTCATCCGCGCGCTGCCCGGCGAGTACGCCAGCGCCGCCCAGATCGACGGCGCCTCGCACCTGACGGCGTTCACCCGGGTGGTCTTCCCGCTGCTGCGGCCGATCACCGGCACCGTGCTGATCCTCAACGCGGTGTTCATCTGGAACGACTTCTTCACCCCGCTGCTGTACCTCGGCGGCTCCGGTTTCGAGACGGTCCCGGTCAGCGTCTTCGCCTTCGTCGGCCAGTACGTCTCCGACCACGGCCTGGTCTTCGCCGGGCTCGTGCTGGGCGCGCTGCCCATCGTGGTGGTGTTCCTGGCGCTGCAGCGCTACGTGATCAAGGGGTTCTCGAGCGGGCTGAAGGGATGAATCTCCAGGATGTGCTCCGCCAGCCGCCCGCCTCGCACTCGCCGGTGGCCATCTGGTGGTGGAGCGGTGAGCCGCTGCGCCGCGACCGGCTGCGCTGGCAGATGGAGCGCCTGGTCGAAGGGGGCGTGCGTAATCTCGTCATCCTCAACCTCGCGCCGTCGGGGCCGCTGTTCGGCTCGGACGCCGACGACCCGCCGTTCCTGTCCGAGGCGTGGTGGAAGCTGCTGGACGGGGTCTGCGGCGACGCCTTCGAGCTGGGCGCCTTCCTGTGGTTCTACGACCAGCTCGGCTTCTCCGGCGCCGACCTGCAGGCCCGCCTCGTCCAGGAGCGTCCGGAGTTCGCCGGGCAGTGGCTGGCGGCCGACGGGTCGGTCTCCAGCCGCGGTTTCGACTACCTGTCCCCCACCGCCTGCGCCGTGCTGCTCGACCGGGTGCACGGGGAGTTCGAGCGCCGCCTCGGGCACTGGTTCGGCCGGGTGATCGCGGGGTCGTTCCAGGACGAGCTCCCGACCCTGCCCACCTGGTCGGCCACGTTCGCCGAGGAGTACGCGGCCAGGCGCGGCAGGCCGTTCTCGATCGGCGACCCCGACTGGGAGGCGTACCAGCTCACCCGCGCCGAGCTGGCCGAGGAGGCGTTCTTCCGGCCGCTTGCGGACTGGCACCGGCGCCACGGCCTGCTCCACGGCTGCGACCAGCAGGATCCGGCCCGGGCCGGCCATCCGGTCGACGGGGTGCGGCTCTACGCCGACTACGCGCGGACCCACCGCTGGTTCAGCGCGCCGGGCTCCGACCACCACGGCGACGCGCGCCTGCACTCCTCCCTCGCCCACCTCTACGGCAGGCCGCGCACCTGGATCGAGGCGTTCCACTCCAGCGGGTGGGGCGGCACGCTGGAGGAGACCTTCGACTGGCTGCTGCCCTGGCTGCGGGCCGGCGCCACCCTGTACAACCCGCATGCCGTCTACTACACCACCAGCCGCGGCTGGTGGGAGTGGGCGCCGCCGTCCACCGACTGGCGTCAGCCGTACTGGCGGCACCACCGGGTCTTCGCCGACGCGGTCACCCGCCTGTGCGCCGCCTTGTCGCTGGGGCGGCACGCCTGCGACGTCGCCGTCCTGCTGCCCGCGACGACCGCGCGGGCGGGCACGCCCGCGGACCGGCCCGCCGAGCCGGATGGCGAGGCGGCGCGCGCCCAGCGCGTCTACCGGGAGATCGTGGGCGACATGGCCTGGTTCGCGGCCGCACCCGGCGCCCTTGACCGGCTCTGTCTCGACGCCGACGTGATCGACGAGGACTCGGTGCGGCGCGCGGACGTGGCCGGCGGGCGGCTGGCCGTCTCCACCGAGGTCTACCGGGCCATCATCCTGCCCGCCGTCACGGCCATCGACGAGGACGTCGCCGCCCGGCTCGACGCGTTCGCCGCGGCAGGGGGGCTGCTGGTCGCCGTGGCCGCGCTGCCGGACTCGCCTCGGCTGCGCGCCCGCTTCGCGAGCGGCGGCGGCGCGGTGTTCGCGCCGTCGAGCGAGCAGCTCGGGCAGGCGCTAGCGGGGCTCGAGCGGCGGGTGGAGGCGCCGGTCCCGCCGCTGGTCCGCGAGATCGGCGGCACCACGGTGGTGTTCCTGACCGCCGCGTTCCCCATGGCCAGCAGGATCGGCGTCGGCCGGCCCGAGGCGCGCGGCGTCGACCTGGGCTGGCTGGATGCCGCCATCGACTTCGACCCCGGCAGGTACGCACGGGAGATGCGGATCACGGTGCGGGGCGTCTCGGGGACGCCGCTGCTGGCGGACCTCTTCGGCGGCGGCGAGCCGAGAGCGCTGCCGTACCGGGCGGACGGCGACGCCGTGGAGGTCGTCGTGCCGTTCGACGGCGGACCGGCCGCACTGCTGATCTTCGACGGCACCGAGGCCGAGCCCGCGCCGCCGCCCCCCGCCTACCGGCACGAGCTCGACCTCGGCGCGGAGTGGGACGTCGAACTCGTGCCCACCCTCGACGACACCTGGTCGGACTTCGGCACCACGAGCGCCACCGTCGAACGCTGGACGCTGCGCACACCCGGCGGCGAGCACGTGCACGCCACCTTCGGCCCGCGGGGCGAGCAGCGGATCGGGGACGGCCCGTGGACGCCCTCGGTGTGGTCGGCGTCGCGCGGGCTGCGTAAAGACCCCGTTCACCGCGACACGCTGGGGCCGAAGGGGCACGTGCCGGCGGAGTTCCTCGCCTTCGGCCGCGTGCGGGCGGGCGAGCGGGCCCGCTTCCGCAGCCTGCTCACCGTGCCCCCCGGTGGCGGATGGCTCGCGGTGGGTGCGGGCGCCGCCAAGACCGTCTGGCTGGACGGTGCCGAGCAGCCGCTCGACGACGCCGGGTACGCCGCCGTCTCCCGTTCGCCCCTCCCACCTGGCGAGCAGGCGCTGGAGCTGCTTCTCGTCCCGGACGAGGAGCTGGACCTGCGCGCCTACGCGTGCCTGGTCGCCGATCCCGCCGACGCCGCCCGGCCGGAGTGGATCGGCGGCTCGCTGCTGGAGACGACCGTGCGCCTCGGGGCGCCGCCGTACGAGGTGCTGCAGGTGGCCTCGACGGCGCCCTGCCGCGTGCTGGTCAACGGCGAGGAGGCGGGCCGGCAGGGCGGCTTCGACCCCTACGCGGACGCCGACATCCCGCGGGTGCGCCGCTACGACGTCTCCGGGCTGCTCCGGCGGGGCGACAACACGATCCGGGTGGTGTCGGACGGCTGGGTGCTGGTGGACGGGCTGGCGGTCTCGGGCCCGCACTGGCCGTCGCGCCCGCAGGTACGGCGCCGCCAGCACGGCGACCCCGCCGCGTTGTACCTGCGCCCCCGGCCGCATCCCCTTCCGGCGGCCGGCTGGCTCGACGGGCATCCATCCGCGCTGCCCGCCGCCTTCGCCGTGCCCGGCGCCCGGCCGGGAACCGAGCGCTTCCTGCTGGATCTGCCGCCCGGAGTGACGGGGATCGAGGTGGACGCGGCATCGGGCGCCACGGTCCGGATCGCCGGCGGCACCGAACTGGAGGTGACGACGGCGCCCGGCGCGCAGTCAGGCGCGGCGCTCGCCGGTCCGGTGCGCTTCACCTGCGGTCCCGGCCGGATGCGGCTCGGGGACTGGGAGGAGCGCGGGCTGGCCGGCTACAGCGGCGGCGTCCGCTACCGCACCACGGTCACCGCCGCGGCCGGGCCCGGCCTCCTCGATCTCGGCAGAGTACGCGGCACCGCGGAGGTGACGGTGAACGGGCGGCCGTGCGGCATCCGGGTGTGCTCGCCCTACACCTTCGACATCCGCCTGGACAGCGGGGACACTACGGTCGAGATCCTCGTGCTCGGCACCCTCGGCCCCTACCTGGACGAGGTCAGCCCGACGCACTTCGTCTTCCCCGGCCAGCGCGTCACCGGCCTGTTCGGCCCCGTACGTCTGCGGTGGGCGGCGGGTGCCTGACCTCGGGTCCGCAGGTCCTGTCAGGCGCTCGGGTTGTCCGGCGGCGCGAGAACATGATCGCCCCGGCCGGCGCCGCCCGCAGCCGCGGGTCCGGCCCCTCCAGGCGCCGGGCGATCCGGTCGATGGCCTCGGCGGTGACGTGCCTGCGCAGCAGTTCGGCGGCCTCCTCGCTGGTCAGGCTGGTGCGCAGGAGCACGGCCATGGGGCTGTCGGGATCGGCGGCCCAGCGATGGAGCATGGCACGCAGGTAGTTGTCCGCCGAGGCGGCCGGATCACCCCCACGGTGAGCGCGTCGACCTCCAGGTCGAAGGCGACGGCCTCGCGGAAGAGCTGCTGCTTGGTGCCGAAGTATTGGATCACCGAGGACTTGTCCACGTGCGCCTCGGCGGCACTGGTCACTGCTGGTCACCTCTCCCGTGCAGGCCGATGCTACCGCCGAGCGCGCCCGGCCCCCGGGCTGTCAGTGGCCGGGCTCGCCGAACGGGAACGCCGACATATCGCCCTCCTGCATCCGCTCGAACGCCTGCCGCATCGACTCGGCGTCGTTCAGATGCGGGAACGGCTCCCCGGCGGGAACGTCCACGCCGAGGAAGGCGCACAGCGGCTCCCACCCCTCCCGCACGTCGAACACCAGCAGGCGCTGCTCGGGAACGCCTTCCTTCACCGCCGCCACGTGCCGCTCGAACACCGCCACGGCCGCGTCCTCGTCCACCATGTCTCCCCCGAAGTGCCAGTCGGAGCCGAAGTAGGCCTGGCCGATCTGGTCCATCGCCGGCCGCATCCGCTCCATGGAGGCGAAGATCTGGCGGACGGCCTCGGGCAGGTCCGCGGGCAGTTCCGCCGACAGGTCCGGGCGGTTCTCACCGGACAGGAGCATCCGCACGCTCGGATACCACTTGTGCGGGTCGCGTACGGTGAGCACGATCTTCGCCTCGGGGAAGGCGTCGGCCAGTTCCCGCCAGTAGTGGCTGGCGGGCCAGTCCTGGGTCGCCTGGTAGCCCGCGAACACCCGGCTCCAGTCTTCGCGCGTCTTCACCTCGCCGGCGGCCACCGACAGCCACCGGTCGACGTGGTCGGGGTGGGTCATCACCTCGGCCATGTGGTAGCAGGGGTCGAACCCCAGCCGTTCCAGCGCGGCCTTCGTCGAGGTGGTGCCGGTGCGCGGAAGACCCGCGCCGATGACCTTGAGCATGTCGACGTCCCCTGTCATGTCCGCTGACCTGTCGCCTTCAGGCTAGGAGGACGGGGGGCGAATTTCAACACTTGTTCAATTCGCGAAAGCGCCCGGGCCGGCCGCGAGGCCGGCCCGGGCGTCATGCTCAGCGAAGGTCGAACCGGTCGAGGTTCATCAACTTGTCCCACGCCGCGACGAAGTCGTTCACGAACTTCTCCTTCGCGTCGTCGCTCGCGTAGACCTCGGCGAGCGCGCGCAGCTCGGAGTTCGACCCGAAGACGAGGTCGGCGCGGGTGCCGGTCCACTTGACCTCGCCCGTGGCGCTGTCGCGACCCTCGAAGGTGTTCGCGTCCTCCGACACCGCCTTCCACGTCGTGCCCAGGTCGAGCAGGTTGACGAAGAAGTCGTTGGTCAGCGACCCGGGGGTCGTGGTGAAGGCGCCGAGCGGCGACTGCTGGTGGTTCGCGCCCAGGACGCGCAGGCCACCGATGAGGACCGTCATCTCGGGGGCGCTCAGGGTCAGCAGGTTCGCCCGGTCGAGCAGCAGGTATTCGGCCGGCAGCCGGTTGCCCTTGCCGAGGTAGTTGCGGAACCCGTCGGCGGCCGGCTCGAGCGGGGCGAACGACTCCACGTCGGTCTGCTCCTGCGAGGCGTCCACGCGACCCGGCGTGAAGGGCACCTGGACGTCGAAGCCGGCGTCCTTGGCGGCCTTCTCGACGGCCGCGCAGCCGGCGAGCACGATCACGTCGGCGAGCGAGACCTGCTTGCCGCCGGTCTGGGCGCCGTTGAAGGCCTTCTGGATGCCCTCCAGGGTGCCCAGCACCGTCGCCAGCCGGTCGGGGTCGTTGACCTCCCACCCGCTCTGCGGCTGGAGGCGGATGCGCGCGCCGTTGGCGCCGCCCCGCTTGTCGCTGCCGCGGAAGGACGAGGCCGACGCCCACGCCGTCGACACGAGCTGGGACACCGGCAGGCCCGAGGCGAGGATCTGCCCCTTGAGGGCGGCGACGTCCTCAGCGTCGATGAGCTCGTGCGTCACCGCGGGGAGGGGGTCCTGCCACAGCAGCGCCTCGGCCGGGACCTCCGGGCCGAGGTAGCGCACGATCGGGCCCATGTCGCGGTGGGTCAGCTTGAACCACGCGCGGGCGAAGGCGTCCGCCAGCTCGTCGGGGTGCTCCAGCCACCGCCGCGTGATCTGCTCGTAGATCGGGTCGAACCGGAGCGAGAGGTCGGTCGTCAGCATCGTCGGGGCCACGCGCTTCGACGGGTCGTGAGCGTCGGGGACGGTGCCCGCCCCGGCGCCGTCCTTCGGCCGCCACTGGTAGGCGCCCGCGGGGCTCTTGAACAGCTCCCACTCATAGCCGTAGAGGATCTCGAGGAAGCTGTTGTCCCACGTGATCGGGGTGTTCGTCCAGATGCCCTCGAGACCGCTGGTGATCGCGTCGGCGCCCTTGCCGGTGCCGAACGTGTTGCTCCAGCCGAGACCCTGCGCCTCGATCGGGGCGGCCTCGGGGTCGGGGCCGACGTGCTCGGCCGGGCCTGCGCCGTGGGTCTTGCCGAAGGTGTGACCGCCCACGATGAGGGCGGCCGTCTCCTCGTCGTTCATCGCCATCCGGTGGAACGTCTCGCGGATGTCGCGGGCCGCGGCGATCGGGTCCGGGTTGCCGTTGGGGCCCTCCGGGTTGACGTAGATGAGGCCCATCTGAACGGCGCCGAGCGGGTTTTCCAGCTCACGGTCGCCGGTGTAGCGCTCGTCGCCGAGCCAGGTGGTCTCGGGACCCCAGTAGACGTCCTCGTCGGGCTCCCAGACGTCCGCGCGGCCGCCGGCGAAACCGAAGGTCTTGAAGCCCATCGACTCCAGGGCGACGTTGCCGGTGAGGATCATGAGGTCGGCCCAGGAGATCTTCTGGCCGTACTTCTTCTTGACCGGCCACAGCAGGCGGCGGGCCTTGTCGAGGTTGCCGTTGTCCGGCCAGCTGTTGAGGGGCGCGAAGCGCTGCTGGCCGGCCCCGGCGCCGCCGCGGCCGTCGCTGATCCGGTAGGTGCCGGCGCTGTGCCACGCCATCCGGATCATGAACGGGCCGTAGTGGCCGAAGTCGGCCGGCCACCAGTCCTGCGAGGTCGTCAGCACCTCCAGGATGTCCTGCTTGACGGCGGCGAGGTCGAGGCTCTTGAACGCCTCGGCGTAGTCGAACTCCTCGCCGAGGGGGTTGGCCACGGCGGGGTTCTTGGCGAGGATCTTCAGGTTGAGCCGTTCCGGCCACCACTGGCGGTTTCCGCCACCCTGAGTCGGGTGCGGGGCGCGCGTGTGCGCGACCGGGCAGCCGCCTTCGCCCTCAGTCTTCGCGTCTGTGACGATTGCATCAGGGTTCTCAGCCATGGGAATCCTTCCGGACTATGCGATATCGGTGCTCAGGAGATTGCGGGCGCTGGAACAGTCGGAGCACAGGCCCCAGTAGATGACCTCGGCCTCGTCGATCACGAAACCTTGGTCGTTGGACGCCGTCAGGCAGGGCGCCTCGCCGACCGCGCAGTCGACGTCGGCGACGACACCGCACGACCGGCACACGGCGTGGTGGTGGTTGTCGCCGACGCGTCCCTCGAACCGGGCCGGGCTGCCCTGCGGTTCGATGCGGCGCAGGAGTCCCGCCGCGGTGAGTGCGTGGAGGGCCTCGTACACGGCTTGGAGGGAGACGTGGCCTACGCGATCGCGCACCCCGGAGGCGATCGCCTCGACGTCGAGGTGGTCACCCTGCCGGACGGTGTCGAGCAGCGCGACGCGGGCGGCCGTCACCCGCAGGCCTGCCCCGCGCAACTCCTCGGCGGCGGTCGGGGTCTGGGGTGCGGTCATGGGTCAAACCTATCTGCATAAACGCGAATAGTTCAAGACAACGAACAGTACAAGTTTAGTAAGCGTCCGTGACACACGGCCGCGCGGTCGGCGCGTTCCAGATGTGAACGCGTCCGTCGGAGCCCGCGGCGGCCGGCGCCCTGCCGTCCGGGCTGGAGGCGACCGCATGGACCGAGCCGGCGTGGCCGGTCAGCGTGGCGAGGTCGGCGAACCGGCGGTGCTTTCCCGTGCTCCCACGTGCGAGTCGAGCGATGGTCTGTGTGCGCTCTGTAGCTATACTCTGTACTAATTCCCCCATCTTGACCCTGGTGACGACCCTGGCGACGTGGTGAAGGGCAGGGGATGGGGATGGGCGACGACCAGCATGCGCCCGGTCCGCGGTTCACGGGGGCGGGCCGGATCTGGGAGGAGCGGCAACGGCTGCTGTCCGAGGTGGGTGACGATCTATGGGGGATCGAGCTCCTGCGGTTCGCGATCCAGCAGGCGGTGGCCGATCTTGCCGGACTGGGCGGCATGGTGCACCTGGGCCGTCCCGGCCTCGGCGGCGGGCTGCGCCTGGTGGTGACCAGCGGCCTGCCTCCGGCCTTCGCCCAGGAATGGGAGCGCATTGACGGAAGCGGCCCGCTCGCCCCGGCACGCGCGTTCCGGGACAGTGCGTTCGTCTGGGCGCCCTTGGCGAACCTCGTCCCTGGCATGCGCGAACCTGACGCGACGGCGGGCGAGTCCCGGGCGTGGCCGGCCGGTACGGCGATGGCGGCGGTCCCGCTGCTCGGCCCGGGCCGGCCGGTCGGCACGTTGTCGGTCGTGACGCTCTCCTCGCAGGAGCCGTCGGCCGGGCAACGAGCCTTTCTCGACATGCTGGGCCGATGGGCCGGCGAACGCCTGAGCAAGCCCTCCGGACCTCCGCCTGCTTCGAGCCTCCCGGGGAGCCAGGAACAGCCCCCTGGCTCGCATCTCCCGCAGGAGCTGCCGGCGGTCGGCAGCTGGGACTGGGACATCCGGACCGGTGACGTCGTCTGGAACGACGCGACGCTCACCGCGTTCGGCATCGCTCCGGACACCTTCGACAGCCGGATCGAGACCTGGTTGGGCGCCGTCCACCCCGACGATCTGCCGTGGGTGCTGGCCGACATCGACGAGGCGATCCGCCTGGGACGGATGTACAGCACCGAATATCGGGTGTGCCGCCCGGACGGGACGACCGGCTGGGTACGGGTCCGCGGCCGATTGGTCGTCGATGAGAACGGTGAACCGGCACGCATGGCCGGCACCCTGTGGGACGTCACCCGGACACACGAGGCACTGGGGACGGTCACCGGTCCGCAGGCGCACAACGCCGAGCGCGCGGCCACCGAGCGGGCCTCCCGCATCAGCCAGTTGACCAGGGCGCTGGCCGAGGCGGTCACGGTGCAGGACGTGGTGGACGCCACCGCCGATCACATCCTGCCGTCGTTCGGCGCCGCCGGACTGATGCTCGCCTTCCGGGAGGGCGACCACCTGCGGCCGGTCGGGTTCACCGGGTACTCCGCGGAGTTCATCGAGCGGATCTCCCGGATACCGGCCGGCTCGGGACTCCCGATCGCGGAGGTTCTGCGTCAGCGTAGCCCGCAGTTCATCACCTCGGTCGAGGAGTACATCGAGCGCTACCCGAAGACGGCCGGCCTGCCCGCGGAGGGAGGCAAGAAGGCGTGGGCCTTCCTGCCGCTGATCGCCTCGGGACGCCCGGTGGGCAGCTGTGTCGTCTCCTTCGCCGAGCCGCGCCTGTTCACCGGCGAGGAGCGCAACCTGCTCACCGCGCTCAGCGGGCTGGTCGCCCAGGCCATGGAACGGGCCCGCCTGTACGACAGGGAGCACACGCGCGCCAAGGAACTGCAGCGCGGCCTGCTCCCGCGCGAGCTGCCGCCGCTGCCCGCGGTCACCGCCGCGGCCCGCTACCTACCCGCCGGCACGGAAATGGAGGTGGGCGGCGACTGGTACGACGTCATCCCGCTGTCGGCGGACCGGGTCGCCATCGTCATCGGCGACGTCATGGGGCACGGCGTGTCGGAGGCGGTCACCATGGGCCGCCTGCGCACCGCCGTCCGTACCCTCGCCGACCTCGAACTGCCTCCCGACGACCTGCTCACCCACCTCAACGACCTGGTCAGCGACCTTGGCGACGACTTCTACGCCACCTGCCTGTACCTGGTCTACGACCCCACCACCCGCGGCTGCGTCCTCACCCGCGCCGGCCACCCCCCGCCCGCCGTCGTCCACCCGGACGGCAGCGTGCACTTCCCCGACGCCGACCCGAACTCGCCCCTCGGCGCCGCCACCCCGCCCTTCGACACCGTGGAGCTGGACCTGCCCGACGGCAGTCTGCTGGTGCTGTACACCGACGGCCTGGTCGAATCCTCCACTCTCGACATCGACCAGGGCATGGCTCATCTCGCCAAGGCCCTCACCAGCGCCGTCCGCGAGGCGCTGCCCGGGACGGCGTGCCCGCACCGCGATCATGCCGCCGCTCCGGCCGTGACGGGGCTTCGCTGTGCCGCATGCCTCGAAGCCCTGTGCGACAGGCTCACCACCACCCTGCTGCCCACGGACGGGACCAACGACGACGCCGCCCTGCTGATCGCGCGCACCCACGCCCTGCCGGGCGACGACATGGCCTCCTGGCCGCTGCCCGAGCACCCCAAGGCCGCGCGCCAGGCCCGCGAACACGTCCGGGCCCAGCTCAGCGCCTGGAACCTGGACGCCCTGTCGACGACCACGGAGCTGCTGGCCAGCGAGCTGGTCGGCAACGTCGTCCGGCACGCCAAGGGCCCCATCCAGCTTCGCCTGCTGCGCAGCGACGTCCTCACCTGCGAGGTCTCCGACGGCAGCCTCACCACCCCCCGCATCCGCCGCGCCGCCGAAACCGACGAGGGCGGACGGGGACTCCAGCTGGTGTCCGCCATCTCCCACCGCTGGGGCACCCGCTACACCGCCACCGGCAAATGCATCTGGACCGAACAGCCTCTGAAGGCCACCGCGCCCGCCCTGCTCACCGAGCACAGCGACCTGGACCTCTACGACCCGCTTGACGATTAGCGGCCCATGACGGTCCTCCGGCGATGGGTGCGCCGTTCCGCACGGAGAGTACACATCTGGGGACGAACGGCATTTACGGCGGTCTTAGGTGGCTTGATGCACGGTTATCGCATTGCATACCTATCGGGGAGGAACACCATGAGCTCTGAGCCGGACGGATTCAGCACCGCGGAAACCCTGGGGAACGAGCCGCCCAGGCGCCGCTTCCCCCGTTCCCTGCTGCTCGCCGGCACCACCGCGGTCGTCCTCGTCGCGGGCGCCGGCGTCGCCGCCGCGGCGGCCTTCTCGCCGTCGCCCTCGCCGACACCCACGGCCACTGGCACTGCCGCACCGTCGGCGAGCCCGTCCGGTACGCCGTCCGACCAGGCACCGGGACGCGAGCGGGGCTGGGGCCGCAAGATGGGCTTCGGCGGTATGCCCCTTCACGGCGAGTACGTCGTGAAGGACGGCACGGGCGCATACGTGACCGTCGCCTCCCAGTTCGGCGACGTCACGGCCGTCGACCAGGACTCGATCACGGTCAAGAGCGAGGACGGGTACACCAAGGAGTACGTGGTCAACGCAGACACCCGGATCAACCGCGGCAGCGAGGGCATCGACGCGGTGACGACCGGGGAGAAGGTCATGGTCACCGCCAAGGTGGACGGCGCCACGGCCACGGCCGTCGCCATCCATGAGGCGGCCTTGCGCGACGGGCAGGGCTGGCGCGGCAAGGGCGGCCGCTGGCACGGCGACCACCGGCCCGGCCAGCCGCCGACCTCCTCCCCCTCGCCGAGCTCCTCGCCGAGCTCCTCTCCGAGTTCCTCGCCCACGACGACCTCCTGATCGCTGAGCGTCACGCGTCACACCAGGAAGATCAACTCGAGCCCGATCAGCACGTCGAGCACGCCGCACCACTCGGCGTAGGAGCGGGCCACCACCGTGCCACGGCGCAGGTGCACGAAGTCCCATACGCCGTGCAGCAACCATCCCGCCGCCACCACGTAACGGCCTGCCTCCGGCTCGACGACCAGCCCGGCCAGCGCCAGTGCGCCGAACCCGATCATGCCGATCGCCTGGAGCCTGAATTCGCCGGGCTGGCGCAGATGCCCGTCGATCGCGCCCCAGACCAGCACGAGCAGCGCCAGGGCGAGCAGGACCGTGGAGGGCGCGATCAGATCCAGCAGCCGCGCCCCGACGATGATCACCATGCCCACGCCCAGCAGCGGCCACGACAGCTCGGGCCTGCGCAGCTTGGCGACGACGAGATACAGCAGCGGCAGGGCGGGCAGGGCCTGCGCGAGGTTCTCCACCTCCTCGCTCAGGCCGCTGCCGCTGCTCAACGACAGGAACGTCAGCCCGATGGCGACCGCGGTCGGCCAGCGGCCCTTGAGTACGCCGATCCAGCGCCTGGGGGTGGGATCGGTGGTGGCGGCTTCCATGGAAGGCCTCCTTGATACGGGGGTGAGGTATGGACGACCTCCAGGCTCGCCGACGCGTGCACCCCTTCGGTAGCGCCGAAACCGCACGTCCACGCGTGGACGTGTCACACGATCGCGTGACATTTGTCATCAGCGGGTCGGGGTACGGCGGCGGCGGGCCTGCGCGGTGGATTGCTGCGACAATGGCCCCGTGCGTGACCTGCCGGTCGATCCCGGGACAGGGCTGACCAACTTCCGGCGCTACACGTGGTGGAGTCTCTTCGGCGTCACCGCGTTCTTCCTGGTCTTCAGCGTCAGGAGCCGGATCACGGACCCGACGGTGCCGGTCGCGGCCCGGCTCGCCGCCGTGGGCGCCCTGACGGTCGCATTGCCGGCCATCGCGGTGTCGATCAGCCGCCGCCTCCCCCGGGCCGACCTCGACCCGGGCGGCGCGGACCCGGCCGGGCGGCCGCCGGTGCGGTGGCTGGTGGCCGGGGGCGCGGGCGCGGTGGTGCTGGGCGGGATCCTGCTCGCCCTGCGGGACTACGGGCTGTGGTCGTTCGGCCCGGCGATGATGGTCTCCATCGTCGCGATGTTCCTGCCGGCTCGGCGCCGGTGGCTGCTGATCGCCACGGCGGCGGCGGTCGCGGCGGTCCTCGGCGGGGTCACGGCCGCGGTCTCGGAGCACGCGGTCGTGTTCGCGGCGGCGTTCCCGGCCGGGCTGGTCGTCTTCACCGGCTGGGTCATGCTCGGCATGTTGTGGGCGTGGGACGTCGCGGAGCGGCTGAACGCGGCCCGCCGGTTGTCGGCGGAGCTGGCGGTCAAGGACGAGCGGCTGCGCTTCGCCGCCGACCTGCACGACATCCAAGGCCACCACCTGCAGGTGATCGCGCTCAAGAGCGAGCTGGCGGCCCGGCTGGCGCCGGCCGACCCGGCCCGGGCGGCCGAGGAGATGACGCAGGTGCGGCGGCTGGCGACGGACGCGCTGCGGGACACCCGCGCCGTCGTCCAGGGTTACCGCCGGGTCACGCTGGAGGAGGAGATCGCGAACGCGACCGGAGTGCTCGCCGCGGCCGGCATCGACGCCCGGATGGAGCTCGACCCCGCCGCCGCCTCTCACCCCCTTCCCGAGCCGAGCAGGCATCTGCTGGGCCTGGTGATGCGGGAGGCCACCACCAACGTGCTGCGCCACAGCCGTGCCCGGCACGCGGAGATCGCCTACCGGATCACCGGCGGCCTGGCCTGCCTCCGGATCGGCAACGACGGCGCGCCCGGTCCGGGCACCAGCCCCGGTCCGGGCATCGGCGGCGGGGCCAGGGCCGGCGTCGATGGAGACGCCGGTCCTGGTCTGGGCACCGGCCTCCCTACCCTCGCTGAGCGGCTGCGGGCCGCGGGCGGCGAGCTGACCTGGCGGCATGACGGCGACGACTTCGTCGTGACCGCCACCCTGCCGGTGGGGGCACGATGATCCGGCTGCTGATCGCCGACGACGAGGACCTGATCAGGGGCGCCCTGGCGGCGCTGCTGGAGCTGGAGGAGGACCTGACCGTGGCCGCTGAGGCGGCCACCTCCACCGACGCCGTGCGCCTGGCCCGCGCGCACCAGCCCGACATCGCCGTGCTGGACCTGGAGATGCCGCCCGCCGACGGCCTGCGGGCCGCCGAGGAGATCAGGGCGGAGTCCCCCATCAAGATCATCCTGGTCACGCGGCACGCCCGGCCGGGAGTGTTGCGCCGCGCGCTGGCGGCGGGGGTGAGCGGGTTCGTGCCCAAGACCACACCTGCCACCAGGCTCGCGGAGATCATCCGTGACGTCGCGGCCGGACGACGGTACGTCGATCCCGACATCGCCGCCTCCGCGCTGACCGAGGACGACTGCCCGCTCAGCGACCGGGAGCTGGAGGTGCTGCGGGCCTCACGGACGGGCGCCTCGGTCAGGGAGATCGCCGCCCAGGTCCATCTGGCGCCGGGCACGGTACGCAACTACCTGTCGGCGGCCATGGCCAAGCTCGGCGTCAGCTCCCGCCACGCGGCCGCCCACCGGGCCTGGGAGGAAGGCTGGATCTGATGATCATTCGGCGGACCTTTCGGGGACGTGGGCGAGCTTGTCAGCTTGTCGGGATTGCTGACGGTTTGACGTGCTCCTCCGCATGAATGGGGAGGATTCTCATGGCCGCTACGGCGCCACCCCGTGCGGGGTGGTGCGGGTGGGCCCGCCATGAGGTGCTTGACGCTTCACCGGCCCCAATACGGCAGGGCCTCCACGTCCGGTGACCGCCCGTCCGGCGGCTGAGTTGTACCGATGCAACTGGGTGCGGGCGGCGTTGACGTCGGCGTTGCCGATCCACCCGCATGCTGGATTCCTGCACACGAACCGGGACTGACTCTCGCGGGAGCCTTCGATGATCGTGTGGCAGGCGTGGCATTCCTGGCTGGTGCCCGGCGCCGGGATGTAGACGACCTTTCCGCCCTTGTCGGTGGCCTTGTAGGTGAGGAACTCGGCGGTGCGCGCCCATGCCTCGGTGGCGATAGCCCGGTTCAGGCCGCGTTTTTGGGCGACGTTCCTGCCCGGCTGTTCGCGGGTGCCGGAGGCGCTCGCCATCATGTTCGTGACCTTGAGGTCTTCGAGCACGATGACGCTGAACCGGTCGGTGAGTTCGGCGGTGGTCTGGTGCTGCCAGTCGATGGCCCGGCGCTTGGCTTTGGCGCGCAGGCGGGCGATCTGGTCGTAGGTTGTCTTCAGCCGGTTGCTGGTGCGCTGTCCGGGTTTCGCTGCTCGTTTCTGGCGGGCGGCTTTGCGTTCGAGGCGGAGCAGGCGTTGCTGTTCTCCGCCGGTCAGCCACTGGTTACGGTGGAAGATCTTCTCTCCGGTGGACAGTGCCAAGGGCACGGCGATGCCCCGGTCGATCGCGGTGTGCGGCCCCGGATGCGGGGCCGGCACCGGCTGCTCGGTCTGGATCCGGAACACGATGTGCCACCCGCCTGCCTCCTTCACCAACCGCGCCCCGGTGATCTTCCCGTCCGGGCCGCCCTTCGTGACCCCCGGCAGGTCCTTGGTCCACCGGAAGCGGACACGGCCGAGTTTGGGGATGCTGACCGCGCCCCACCGCCGGTTGATCCGGGTGATGTTCAGATCCCGCGCCTGGGGGACATCGACGGCCATCCGGGAGCGGAACCGGCTCTTGAACGTGGGGCGCCCGGCCGGGTGGTCGGGGTTGAAGTAGTTCGCCCACGCCTGCCGGTAGGTCTTCAGCACGGCCTGCGCCGCCTGCGCGGGCAGGTCGTTGAGCCAGTCGATCTCTTTGCGGGCGACCCGGATGGCCTCATCGCACTGGGCCAGGGAGGCGAACCGGCCCTGCCGGAAGGTGAAGAACTCGTGCAGCAGGTTCCACAGTAGGCGCGCGTTGTGCGCCTGGCCGTCCAAGACGGCGCTCTGCCGCTGGTCCAACTCCAGGCGGGTGACATGAGCGCGGTTGCGTTTCTCCTGCTCCACGCGGCTCATTCTATCGTTTGATGTATGTCACCGCGATGGGAACCGAACCCCGACATCAGAACAGGACGTCACTGCGTACACGACCTGTCCGCGCATTTGGTGTTTGTCACGAAATATCGGCGGGACGCACTCACCAGCCCCATGCTGAAGCGCTGCGAACAGATCATGAAAGAGGTGTGCGAGAAGTTCGACTGCGAGCTGACCGACTTCAACGGCGCACACGACCACGTCCATCTCCTGGTCCGCTACCCGCCCAAGGTCGCTCTGTCCTCCCTCGTCAACTCCCTCAAAGGCGTCTCGGCCCGCTACCTCCGCCAGGAATACGGCGCTCACGTCCGCACACACCTGTGGGGCGGCCACTTCTGGTCCCGCTCCTACTACGCGGGCTCGACCGGCGACGCGAACGAGGTCACCGTCCGCACGTAGGTCTCGCGGCGCCGGCGCAGGGCCGACTGCTGGGCGAGAGCCTGGTTGACGGCGATGCGCACCAGGTAGGCACGCGGGTGGTCGACGCGCTCCCGGCTCGCCGACGACCAGGACAGCCAGGTCTCCTGCAGCACGTCCTCGGTGTCGGCGACGCTGCCGAGCATGTTGTAGACGATGGAGAACAGCAGCTCACGATGGTCGGCGAACACCTGGGTGGCATCGGGCATCACCGGCGCCCCTCTCTGTGTGACTGCTGCCTTGAGCCCGCAGAGGGGTCGATATGTGACATCCGCGGTGGAAAAAGTGACCTGGATCTCATCCGCGGGAAACGCCTTCGCCGTCAGGAAACGCTGACGACTCCCCCCGGGGCCGGGGCGGGGCCGGACCGCAGGACCTGCCGGTAGACCTGTTCGTAGGCCGCGGCCATGATCTCGGCGCTGAAGCACTGCTCCACGTGCTTCCTGCACGCGTGCGGGTCGATGCGCTCGATCGACTCGATCGCCTCGGGCAGCTCGGCGACGGTCTGCAGGACGTAGCCGGTGCGGCCGTCGGCCACGACCTCCGGCACCGCGCCTCTGCCGAGCGCCACGACGGGCGTGCCGCAGGCCATCGCCTCGATGAGCACCATGCCGAACGGCTCCTCCCATTGGATGGGGAACAGCAGGCAGCGGGCGGCGGCGAGCAGCTCGCGTTTGCGGGCGGCGTCGGCCTCGCCGACGTAGGTGGCGTCAGGGCCGAGCCGGGGCCGGACGTAGGCGTCGAAGCAGGCGTGTTCGGCGGGCTCGGTGAGCTTGCCGGCCAGGATGATGCGCCGGCCCGCCGCGCGGGCGGCGTCGATGGCGAGATGGGCGCCCTTGTACGGGTGGAACCTGCCCAGCCACAACACCCACTCCTCCTTGCCGGGCTGGAAGGGGTAGGTGTCGACGTCGAGCGCGTTGTGGACGGTGGCGACCCAGCCGAGGTCGGGCGCGTGCCGGCGCTGAGCCTCGGAAATGGCCACCAGGGAGATGTCGGCGCCCAGCTCCCGGTAGCACTCTCCCAGCTCGCCGTCCGCGGGGCCGTGGCAGGTGACGACGGTCGGCACGGCGCGGCAGGCCGCGGTCAGGGGACCGGCCAGCGAGTGATCGTGCACGATGTCGGCGTCCAGTCCGGCCAGCAGCCGCCGGGCGCGGGCGGCGTGCAGCAGCTCGGGCAGCGGGTCGCCGATCCGCTCGGACGGCGGCCGCGCGTAGGTGGGCAGGAACCTCGCCGGCGCGGTGGTGTGGCCGGCGCCGATGAGGGTGACCTCGTGACCGCGCCGGTCCAGCCCGCCGATCAGGCCGGCCAGCATCTCCTCGATGCCGCCGTACGCCCGGGGCGGCACGTCCTGCCAGGGCGGGGCGATCATGGTGATGCGCAGCCGGCCACCCGGCCGCCGCCTCTGCTGGGCCCTCTCCAGGCGCCCGTCGGCGGCGGTCATGGCGTCGCCAGCCCGTAGGTGCGATCGGCCACGCCGGCGCCGCTGGTGGGCGGGCGGGGTTCGGTGAGCAGTTCGATGCCCTCCGGCACGCCCGACACGACGGCCGTCCGCCCGTCCCTTCCGACGCTGACGGTGAGCCGGGCGCCTGCCACGGGCAGGTCCCTGATCTCGAGCTCACCGAAGCCGTCCGGCAGCGCCGGGACGATCCAGATCTTCCCGTACGGCACCCAGGGGTCCAGCCGCAGCAGGGTACGCAGCAGGTGGATGGGCGCGGCGGCGGCCCAGGCCTGCGGCGAGCAGGACGTCGGGTACGGGATGGGCTCGAAGAACTCTGCCCGGTCGAACCCGCAGAACAGCTCCGGCAACCGGCCGCCGAACGCCTGCCCGACAGCCAGCAACCCCATCGCGATCCGCTGGGCCTCCTCGATGAAGCCGTACCGCATCAGCCCGGCCGCGATGATCGCGTTGTCGTGGGGCCACACCGAGCCGTTGTGGTAGCTCATCGGGTTGTAGGCCCCCATCGACGTGGCCAGGGTGCGCACCCCGTAGCCGGTGAACATCTCATCCGACAGCAGATGCTCCGCCACGGAGGCCGCCCTGGCCTCGTCCACGATGCCGCTCCACAGGCAGTGGCCCATGTTGGAGCCGAGGCCGTCGATGGGCCGCCCCCGGCCGTCCAGGCCCATCGCGTAGTAGCCGGCGTCCGGAAGCCAGAAGCGCTCGTTGAAGGCTCGCCTGATCGCCATGGCCCGCTCCACGCAGCGTCGTTCCATCGCCTCGTCGCCCTGCTCATGGGCGAAATGAGCGCGCGCGAGGTAGGCGGCGTAGACGTACCCCTGCGCTTCGGCCAGGGCGATGGGCGGGCGGGCGATGCCCCCGTCGCTGAAGGTGATGCCGTCGAAGGAGTCCTTCCACCCCTGGTTGATCAGCCCGCGGTCGGTCTTGCGGCGGTACCACAGGAGTCCGTCGGGCCCGCCGTACTCCTCGATCCAGGTCAGCGCGGCATCGGCATGGGGCAGCAGTTCCTCGACGGCCTCGGCGTGCAGGCCCCACCGGCGCAGCTCGCCGAGCAGCATGACGAACAAGGGCGTCGCGTCGACCGAGCCGTAGTAGGCCTGACCGCCGTACGGGGACGCGCCGTCCTGCACGCCGTAGCGCAGCTCGTGCAGGATCTTCCCCGGCTCCTCCTCGGAGAGGGGATCGACCTTGGTGCCCTGCAGCCGGGCCAGCCGCCGCATCGTGCCCAGCGCCATCGACTGGTCGAGCGGCAGCGACATCCAGGAGGTCAGCAGCGAGTCGCGGCCGAACAAGGTCATGAACCACGGCGCCCCGGCGGCGATCGCGGGCGGCTCCTGCGGATGGTGCCGGTCGAACAGCCGCAGGCTGCCCAGGTCCTGCCTGGAGCGGCGCATGACCTGGACGAGGTCGGCGTTGGTGCTGGTCAGGACCGGGCTCTCGCGGGTCCACGCGGCCAGGCGACGGGCCGGCTCGGCATGCTCGATGGAGTGGTCCGCGGGGAACCACGCGGAGGTCTCCACCCCCTCGATGATCGGATTGACCACGAGCTTCGTCCGCCACTCCGCACGAGGGGGAACCACCACCTGGAAAGTGAGCAGCCCCGGCGTCGCCACCACCGGCGTGCCCGGCGGCTCGACCGCGATCCGCGCGCCCCGCGCCCGGCTGGCCGACAGCACCTCCAGCCCCGACTCGGTGGGGGTCATCTCCACATCGGGGACCGGCCGGACCCGTTCGGCCTTCACCTCGAACAGGTCGGCCACGTCCGCGCCCACCTGGACGGTCACCACGCACCCCGCCGGCTCCTCCGACATGTTGCGCAGCACCAGGTCCTCGCGCAGCCCGCCGCCGACGTAGCGGTCTCGCACGACCAGCAACGTGCTCTCCACGGTGCCCGGCCGCGGCCGCGCCTTGCCCACGAACGTGGCGTGGTACGGCGCGGCCGAGATCGTCTGCAGCGGCTCCACGGGATAGTCGTCCACCTTCAGCACCCACCGCGACAACAGCCGGGTGTCGGCATAGTAGACACCCTGCGCGGCGCCGTGGATGATGTCGCCGCCACGCTGGCACAGGCAGAACGAACCGCCCTCCACCAGCGTGATCGTCTCTCCCAACGCCTCCGGTTGCCCCTCGAAAGTCCACGCGCTCATGGACGTGCCCCCTCGCTGTCCCCCACCCCGGTACATGCCCGCTGCATGCCGCCTGACGCCATGACCTGGGGATCCGACCGGCTGGGCGCGGCCGCGACGCCCCTCGGCATGACCGTGCCGAAGTTTTGGTATTCAGGAGTACATGGGCTACGCCGAGCTCAGCCTGGCCACCTTGGACCGCGTCGATGAGGCGCGGCGGCCCCGCATCGATCCGCGCCTGCTGCGGCCGCGTATCGTGCACGTCGGTCTCGGCGCGTTCCACCGGGCGCACCAGGCCCTCTACACCGAGGAGGCCGCGGCCCGCTCGGGCGAGCCGTGGGGCATCGCGGCCGTCGCCCCTCGCTCGGCGGCCACGGTCGAGGCGATGCGCGCGCAGGACTGCTTGTACACGGTGACCGACCGGGCGCCCGGCGCGCTGCGTCCGCGGGTGGCCGGTGCGATCGTCGAGGCGCTGCTGATGCGCGGGGACGGCGCGCGGCTGCGGGACCTGCTCCGTTCGGAGGAGGTCCCGGTCGTAACGCTGACCGTCACGGAAAAGGCGTACCACCGCCGCGCGGACGTCGTCGGCCGGCTCGCCGGCGGACTGGCCGGGCGCTACCGGCACGGCGGCGCCCCGATCAGCGTCGTCTCCTGCGACAACATGGCCGGCAACGGCCGGGCGCTGGCCACGGTGGTGCGCGACTTCGTCGCCGCGTCCCCCTGGCCGGACCGCGAGCGGCTGCTCGACTGGATGGCGGCCTCGGTCGCCTTCCCCGACACGGTCGTCGACCGGATCGTGCCCGCCACCACCCCCGGCGATCAGTGGGAGGTCTCGGCGGCCCTGGGGCTGCGCGACGCCGTGCCGGTGCTGGGCGAGCCGTACCGGCAGTGGGTGCTGGAGGACCGCTTCGCCGCGACGCGCCCGCCGTGGGAGCTCGGCGGCGCGGTCTTCGTCGCCGACGTCACGCCCTACCAGCTGCGCAAGCTGCGTCTGCTCAACGGGGTGCACTCCGCTATGGCCTACCTCGGGTCCGCGGCCGGCTGCCGCACGGTCGCGGAGGTGCTGGAGACCGGGTGGGGAGAACGGTTCGTGCGCGCCTACGGCGCGGAGGTCGCCGCGACGCTGCCGGGTCCGGCACCCGAGGCGGCCGTTTACGTCGACCGGCTGGTCGAGCGCTTCCGCAACCCCGAGCTGCGCCACCTGCTGCGGCAGATCGGCTCGGACGGCTCCGCGAAGATCCCCGAACGCTGGTTCCATCCGCTGCGCGCCCTGCGGTCCGCGCCCATGCTCGAACTGTCGCTGGCCGCCTGGGTGAACGCCACCGGCCCCGACGGCCTGAGGTTCGGCATGACCGATCCTCAGGCGCAGGCGCTGGCCGGCTGCCACCGGGGTGCGGCGGGCCCGGGCGAGGTGGTGGCGCGGCTGCTGCGCCTGACCGGCGCCCCCGACCTCGCCGAGCGGGCGGACCTCACCGCGGCGGTCGCCGCCCATCTCCCCGCCCTGCGTGCCGGGCGGGTCGACGTCTGAGCGGGCGGCTCACCAGGACAACACCAGGTCGGCGAATCTCGCGGGCTGCTCCAGGTGCAGGAAATGCCCGGCCTCCGGCCACACGACGGTCGTGGAGCGCGGATGCGCCGGCAACCCCGCCTCCCAGCGCGCCGCCTCCGGCACGTTGTGGACGGCGAGCACCGGGCAGACCCGCCTGGCCAGATACCGTTCGGACTCCCGGCGCACCCCGAAGGCCCCCGGCAGCGTGTACATGCCGGCGTAGCACTCGGCCAGCACGTGCCCCGGCGTGGCCAGCAGCTGCTCGGCCACCGGCGCGGGCAGCGGCCCGAGCTGCCGCGACGCCGCGCCGGCGCCGTCGGCCCGCAGCGCGGCCAGGCGGCCGGGGATGAGCCGCTCCTCGGCCTCGTCCGCCCCGTAGGCCGGGGCGACCACGACCATCGCGCGGACCGCCGAAGGGTGCTCGACCGCCAGCGCGGTGACCACCTGGCCGCCCATGGAGTGCCCGACGGCCACCACGGGCTCCTCGATCCACGGCAGCAGATCGCCGGCCAGGTCGGCGGGGGTGTAACCGGTCGCCGGCGCCGGGGACCTGCCGTGGCCGCGCAGGTCCACGGCGATCACCCGGCGCTCGCCGAAGTCGAGCGCGTCCCACACGCGGTGGTCGCCGCCCCATCCGTGCACCAGGAGCAGCGGCGGGCCGGCGGACCCGCGCGTCTGGACGTGCACTCTCATCGGCGTCAGTCCTCCAGGTACAGGACCACGGTGCTGAGCGGCTCGACCTCGATCGAGCCGCCGAGCCTGACCTGTCGGCCGGTGCCCAGGTCGCGGGCCGTGCCGGGACCGGTGGTGTAGAGGCGGCGGGTGCGCTCGCCGTCGGTGTTCATCCCGATCAGGTAGCGGCCGTAGGAGCAGCGGTAGAACTGCGCCTTGCCCACGAAGAGCTTCTCGACGCCGGGAAAGTCCACGCCGAGCGCCGGGTCGGGCACGTCGGCAGGGTGCGGCCCGACTTTGAGCACCTCGCCGGCGAAGGCCTGGTGCAGCTCGGGGCCGGGCGGCGGGAAGCCGCCGGGCGGGATGTGGGAGGCGGCCGGGTCGTTGATGGCGAAATTGAAGCAGACCCAGTCCTGCTCGGTCCAGATCTCGCCGGTCGGGGTGACGGAGCACTGCTGGCGGAGCGTGGCGACCCGGTGGGTGTCGGGGGTGATGTGGTGGACGCGGGCCAGGTTGTTCACGGCCTGCCTGGCCCGCCAGTAGAGGCAGGCGTAGAGGATCTCCTGGCCGTTCTTGATGGCGACGACGCCATTCTCCTCGTCGGCGAAGACGAAGGAGGGCGCGTCCCAGTCCATGGGGAAGGCCTGCGGCCGCGCCGTACGGGCGGTGAAGGCGGGCCAGTCCCGCGCGAGCAGGCGCAGGGCGACCACCCCGACCCGCGACCAGGAGTGCGTCTGAAGCAGGTCGAGACCGCCGAAGAACTGGTTGTCGGCGACCATGCGCTGGCCGCGGCCCACCAGGGCGGGATCGTCGAAGACCGCGGAGGCCATGAGCGGGTGGCCGTCCCAGTCCACCCGCTGGGCGTAGGTGACGACGCCCGGATAGTGGTCGTCGCGCCAGCCGACCGCCGCCTCCAGGCGCATGGTGCGGTAGCCGTCGTTGTCGACCTCGGGGTAGCGGAACACCGCCCGCGCGTTGATCATCTTGACCAGCTGGGCCTCCAGCTCGGGATCCTTGACCCCGTCGAAGCGGGTGACCGCCTCATACAGCAGCACCAGCCAGCAGGTGACCTCGCCGTAGCTGCCGACGTACCCCAGCTCCTTGGTCAGCCCCTTGCGCGTGGCCTGGTAGAAGTGCTCGCCCAGCGGCTTGCTCGGCGTGCCGGAGGCGTCCTCCCTGCCGAGGAAGGGCTTGAGCCCGACGGCCTGGTGGATGTAGTCGCGGGCCTTCTCCTCCGCCAGCGGCGCCGTGTCCGGATCTATCAGCATCAGGCCGCGGTTGCAGCGGTAGATGCCGAGCGCGCAGATCTGCACCTGGTTGCTGTAGTGCGGCATGTGCCGGCGCCAGTACGCGATGGACTCGGTCATCATCTTCGTGTAGGCGTCCCGCCGGACCGGCAGGTCTCCCTGGTCCGGCTCGGTCACCCCGGCCAGCGGGGTGACCTCGACGTCGTCGAACCAGGCGGTGCCGCCGCCGTGGACCCGCACGTCCAGCCGGAGCTCGACGGCGGTGGCCGGGGTGGTCAGCTCGGTGGTGATCTGGGTCCAGTCGTTGGTGCCGGTGGGCGCGAAGACCCTCTGGTCGGTGCCGACGATCTTCCCGGACGGGTCGTAGAAGAGCACGTTGAGGTACGCGCCCGGGGCGGCGACGTTCTCGGTCCTGACCCAGACGCTGTAGCGGTGCTTGCCCTGGCCGATCAGCGTACGGTTCTGCGAGGTGCTCCACCCGGCAACGGCCCCCGCGTCGGCGGCGACCTTGACCGAGCGGGAGCCGCCGTGTGTGACGGCGTCGTCCCAGAGCCAGGTGGCGGTGCCGGCCCATCGGGCGCTCGTCCAGCCGGCCGGAGCCGTGCCGCCGCGCTCGAAGCCGGGGTTGGGCGCGCCCACGGCCCTGGCCCCGATCTTCCGTTCCAGGCGGTCGCCGAGCACGTCCTTGAGCAGGACCAGCACGTGGCCCACCTTGCCGAAGCCCTCCCACTGCTGGTCGGAGGCCGTCAGCACGGTCGGGTCGGTGAGCCACTTGGTGTAGCGGGCGTCGATCGCGGCCAGCACCTGATCGATGGCCTCGGGGTTCTGGTAGGCGGGGCTGCCGGGGTAGAAGTAGCCCTCGGCCAGACTCAGGTAGGCCCAGGAGTCCATCGAGGCGGCGCTGCCGCCCAGCCAGGTGCGGTGCTCTCTGACCACCCGGGCCTTGATCGTCTCCAGGACCTCGGGTCCCGGCTCGGGCCGGACGGGCGCCTCGGGCGCGGGGCCCTGGATGCCGTCTCCGGGGAAGTACGGCTCCTTGTGCGTGAAGATCCGGTAGAAGGGGCGGGTCGGCTTGTTCAGCGTGCGGTAGAACTCGGCGGCGTTCTGGCCGTAGCCCCAGACCCGGCCCATCGCCCGGATCTCCAGCGTGACCTGCTCCTTGTCCTTGGTCATCGCCTCGGGTAACGGCAGGGTGTGGTAATGGAAGCGGCCCGGCGCGTGCGCGTCCAGGCTGAGGATGTCCAGCGGGTCGACCGCGCCCAGGTGGTAGTGGCCGACCTGCTCGCCCTCGCAGAAGAGCTGCAGCCGGGACTGGTCGGCCTCGGTCGGGGCGCGGTCGCCGCCCCAGAGTTTGACGGTGATGTACGTGGTGCCGTCAGGCACACACGTGACGGTGCAGGCGACGGTGCCGCCCCAGGCGCTCGCGGGCGTCTGGGGGTTGAGCACGCGGGCGCTCTGGCCGAGCGCCCCTGCCACCACGTCGGACCCCGCAGGGGTGACCGCGTGGGCGGCCTCCGACGCCGCGTCGCCGAAGATCACCTCGTCCAGCGGCCGGCCAGGGCGGGAGGTGGCGGCCGCCGCGGGCCCGGACAGCAGGCTCCAGCTCGCGGCGGCCGCGGCTCCGGCGCCGCTCGCGCGGAGCAGGGCACGCCGGGACAGTTCGGGCTTCATGGGGGGTGCGTTCCTTTCCCGGCGTGCCGGCTCTTACTGGCCCTTGAGGTAGGCGTCGGCCTGCTTGGCCATCTCCGCCTGGAGCTTGGCCAGGCCCGCCCTGTCGAGGGCCTTCTTCAGCTTGTCCAGGCCCTGGTCGACGTCCACGGCGCCGATGAACAGCGGGTTGGCGAACTGCGTGAGGGCGGCGGTGACCTGGGTGTTCTCCCGCTTCACCGGCTCGGGGTCGGGGACGAAGCTTGCGTACGGGTCGACGGTGAAGTTGTCGATGTTCTGCGCCCAGTCGAACCACTTGGTCTCGGACTCGGTCATGTCCTTGATCCGGCGCTCCAGCTTGGCCCGCCAGGCGAGAGCGAAGCCGGGGAAGGTGTACGTGGAGACCTTCTCGTACTTGTCGTCGCCGATGGCGTTCCAGTCCTTGCCGGGGAGGCCGTAGTTGAGCAGGTCGTGGTTTTCCTTGATCGACACCCAGTCCTGCAGCTGCATGGCCTTCTCGTTGCTCTGGCCCTTGGCGTTGAGCACGACGAAGTTGTCGCTCTGGAAGGTCTGGTACGGCTTGGCGCTCTCGCCGCCCTTGAGCGGCATCACGTTGGCGAGCATCGCGCCCGGCACGTTCTTGGTCAGCTCGGGCAGGGCCGTGGAGGACAGGCCGTCGGTCATGGCCCAGCCGGTGGCGACGCGGCCGGCCTTGAACTGCGAGTCCAGCGCCTTGGAGTCCAGGGTGAGGGCGTTCTTGTTGATCAGACCGTCCTGGTAGTACTTCCGGATCAGGCGCAGCGCGTCCACCATTCCCGGGGCCTCCCACCACGGGATCGGGTTGGACGAGCCGGTCGTCTTACCGTCGGCGGCCAGGACGAAGTTGAACGAGTCGCCCGTGAAGGAGGCGATGCTCACGTTCGGGTTGTCCCACATGTAGGGGTTGAGCCAGCCGACCGGGTTCCACGCCACCATCAGCTTGGGCATACGGGAGCTGACCCCGATCGGGATGATGTCCTTGTTCTTCTGCTTGACGTCGTACCAGAACTTCTCCAGCCCGGCGAAGTCCGTGATGTCGCTCATGCCGAGCTTCTCGGCCAGGTCCTGGCGGATGCTGAAGTGGTGGAAACGCGCGACCGAGTTGATCTGGGGCACGCCGTAGAGCTTGCCGCTCCACCGGTTCAGCTCGATGATCTTCGGGTCGATCGTGGCGGTCAGGTTGGGGTACTTGCCGCTGGACAGCAGGCTGCTCAGGTCGACGATCGAGCCACTGGCCGCGAGCTGCGTCATGTTGAGCCAGCGCGCCTGCAGCGCCGTGTCGAACTTCTCCCCGGCGGTGAACTTCAGCAGCGCCTGCTGACCGTAGCTGGTCCACGGAATGAACTGTGGCTTGATGGTGAAGCCCAGGTCCGCCTGAAGCTTCTTGTTGACTTCCGCCAGGACGGGGTCCCAGCCGACCGGCACGTCGCCGGGCAGCAGCATGCTCAGCGTGAGCGCGGCGCTGCTCGCACCGCCACTCGCCTGGGGCTGCGAGGAGCCGCTGGAGCAGGCGGAGAGGAAGGCGGCGACGGACAGACCGCCGCCGGCGGCCAGCAGGCCGCGCCGCGACATCATGGGGTTGGACACGGTAACTCCTGAAATGGGGGGAACTGACTCAGCCCTTGGTGGCACCGAGGGTGATGCCCTTGACGAAGTAGCGCTGGGCGAAGGGGTAGGCGAGCAGGATCGGACCGATGGCGACGGTGGTGAGGGCGAGCCGGAGCTGGTAGACGGGGGTGGCCGCCTCGGCCAGCTGCGGCAGCATCGCGGTGAACGAGATGTTGGAGATCAGGTTCTGCAGGACGAGCGGGAGCGGGAACTTGTGCACGTCGTCGATGAACAGCAACGCCATGAACCAGTCGTTCCAGTAGTGCACGGCGTAGAAGAGACCGACGACGGCCAGGATCGGCTTGGACAGCGGCAGCGCGATCGTGAAGAAGATGCGCAGCTCGCCGGCACCGTCGATCTTGGCTGACTCGAAAATCGACTCGGGCAGCTGGCGGAAGGCGCTGACCTGGACGAAGACCAGGAACGGCATCACCAGCAGCGGCAGGATGACCGCGAAGTAGCTGTTCTGCAGGTGAAGGTACTGCGTCACCAGCAGATAGAGCGGCACCAGGCCGCCGGAGAAGAGCATCGGCAGGTACGAGTAGATCGTCAGCGGCCGGCTGATCCCGGGAATCCGGCGGGCGATCACCCAGCTCAGCCCCGAGGTCACCGCCAGGGACAGCGCCGTGCCCACGAAGGTGATGAAGAGGCTGGCGAGGTAGGCGTTCAGCACCGCGGGCCCGGTGAAGATCATCTTGTAGGCGGTGAAGTCGAAGTCCGGGAAGAAGCTGTAGCCGGTGGTGGCCAGCTGCGTCTCGCTCGTGAACGACCCCGAGATGATCATCCAGAAGGGCACGGCGCAGGCCAGCACGGCGAGGGAGACGCCGATCACGCTGACGACGGTGAACGGCTCCAGCTTTCTGGTGCTCATAGGATGCTCGTCTCCTTCGAGTACTTGCGCTGGATCAGCACCGCGATCACCACGAGGATGAATCCGACCACCGACTGGAACAGGCCGATCGCCGCGGTGGTGCCGAAGTCGCCGAGTTGGCGCAGGGCGCGGAAGACGTAGGTGTCGATGACGTCGGTGTTGTCGAACAACGTGCCGTTGTCGCCGATGATCGCGTAGATGGTGCCGAAGTCGCCGTAGAAGATCCGACCCACACCCAGCACCAGCAGCACCGCCGCGGTGGGCTTCAGCAGCGGCAGCGTGATGCGCCAGGCCATCTGCGCCCGCGAGGCGCCGTCGATCATCCCGGCCTCGTAGACCTCCTCGGGGATGCCGGTGATCGCGGCCAGGAAGATCACGCTCAGGTAGCCGCCGAGCTGCCAGATCTTCACCACGGTCAAGATCCACGGCCACGGCCCCGGCTCGGTGTACCAGTCCACCGCGGGGAATCCGAAACCGCTCAGAGCGTCGTTGACCGCCCCTCCCCCACCGGACGCCCCGGCGAGCAGCACCTGCAGGATGATGCTGATCACGACCGGGGAGACGAAGTAGGGGAAGAAGACGACCGACTGGGAGGCCCGCTTGAAGAAAGTGCTGCGGATCTCGTTCAGCATGATCGCCAGGATGATCCCGGCGGCCAGCGTCGCCCCGAGGAACAACACGTTGAGGAACAGGGTGTTGAACAGGATCCTCGCCGCGTCCCCGGACTCCAGGAAGTAGGTGAAGTTCTCCAGCCCGTTCCACGGGCTGTCGAAGATGCCCAGGTTGACGTCGAACTCCTTGAACGCCACCACCAGGCCGGCCATCGGCAGGTAGTTGAAGACCAAGAAGAAGACGACCGCCGGCAGCGCGAGCAGCCCGACCACCCAGCCCTTGCGGGCCGCCACGCCTTTGCTGCGGCGCCGGCGCCGGGGTGGCCCGGTCGGAGGTCTCGTCTGAGGCTCTTGCCTCGCCTTAAGCGTGCTGCTCATCACCCGAAGTCCCGTCTGAGGCGGCAGAAGATGTCCGCGAAGTTGGATAGAAACCGGTAGCTGCGAACGCTACGTGCGAGCGGCATTCACCACAAGGCGGCGTTACGGATACGTTACAGACAAGTCTCCCCCAGTCCGCCCAAGGCACTCTTTTAGTGCGCGAACGTGCCGCCTCGCGTCACCAGGGCCGCACCATTGACCATCAACCCACTGTGCTTCTACGGTTAGAAACCGATCCCTACGAATGGAGGCTCCTCCGTGTCCCCACGCCCGAAGGCGCTGTTCGCCATGCGCGAGGAACATCTCGCGCTGCTCTTCCCCGCGCCCTTGCTGCGGCGGCTGGACACACTGGCCGACATCGACGTGACGCTGGTCGCCGAGCATTTCGACGATCCGCGCCTGGACCTGTCCGAGACCGAGATCCTCATCACCGGCTGGGGCTGCCCCACGCTCGACGAAGCCGTCCTGGCCCGCGCACCCCGCCTGCGCGGCGTGCTGCACGCCGCCGGCTCGGTGAAATCCCTGGTCACACCCGCCTGCTGGGAGCGCGGCCTGCTGATCTCCTCCGCCGCCGAGGCCAACGCCGTCCCAGTGGCCGAGTACACCATCGCCGCCGTCCTCATGGCCGGCAAGGGAATCTTCGCCCTGAACGAGCGTTACCAGCGCGAACGCACCTTCACCCTGGCCGAGATCCAGCCGTCCATCGGCAACAACGGCCGGACGGTCGGCATCGTCGGCGCCTCGCGCATCGGCCGCAAGGTGATCGACCTGCTCTCCCCCTACGACCTGGACCTGTGCGTCTACGACCCCTACACCCTGGTCCCCGGCGTCCGGCAGGTGTCGCTGGAGGAGCTGCTGCGCACCAGCGACATCGTCAGCCTGCACGCCCCCGCCACCCCCGAGACCACGCACATGCTGGATCGCGAGCGGCTGGCGCTGCTGCAGGACGGCGCGGTGCTGATCAACACCGCCCGCGGATCGCTGGTCGACACCGACGCCCTCATCGCCGAGCTGAAGTCGGGCCGGCTGTCCGCGGTCCTCGACGTGACCGAGCCGGAGCCGCTGCCGGCGGACTCGCCGCTGTTCGACCTGCCCAACGCCTTCCTCACCCCGCACATCGCCGGCTCCCACGGCAACGAACTCGCCCGGATGGGCACCGCCGTGGTGGACGAGCTGGAGCGGCTGATCGCCGGGTCGCCGCTGGTGTACCAGGTGACACACGATGACCTGGAAAGGGCCGCCTGAAGGCCGACGCCTTTACGTTGTAGATTAAGTTCTCGGCGTCCTACCCTTGCCTCATGGACATCGCCACAGCAGGCCGGCTCTGGGACGCCGACCCGGGCTGGCTCAACACCGCCTCCTACGGACTGCCCCCGCGCCGCGCCTTCGAGGAGCTCCAAGCCGTGCTGGCCGACTGGCGGCACGGCTCCAGCGACTGGACGCCGTGGGACGCCCGCGTGGGCCGCTCGCGCGCCGCGTTCGCACGCATGATCGGCGCGCCGGCCGCGGACGTGGCCGTGAGCTCGACCGTCTCGCAGATCATGTCCGTCGTGGCCACGGCGCTGCCGCCGGGCGCCCGGGTCGTGGTCCCGGACATCGAGTTCACCAGCAACCTGTTCCCGTGGGCCGTCGCGGCCGAGGTCGAGACCGTCCCCGCCGACCGGCTGGCCGACGCGATCAGCGGCTCGACCGCCGCCGTGGCCTTCAGCCTGGTCCAGTCCGCCACCGGATCCGTCGCCCCGCTCGCCGACATCGTGGCCGCCGCCCGCGCCCACGACGCCCTGGTCATCGCCGACGGCTCCCAAGCGTGCGGCTGGCTGCCCGTGGACGTCGACGAGGGCCTCGACGTGCTGGCGTGCGCGGCGTACAAGTGGCTCATGGCGCCGCGCGGCGCCGCCTTCGGCTACCTGTCGCCGCGGGTGCGCGAGCTCATGCGCCCGCTGGCCGCCGGCTGGTACGCCGGCGCCGGCGAGGCCTACTACGGCCTGCCGATGCGCCTGGCCCCCGACGCCCGCGCGTTCGACCTGTCACCGGCGTGGTTCTCGTACGTGGGCGCCGCCCCGGCCATCGAGCTGCTCAACGAGCTGGGCGTCAAACGGGTCCACGACCACAACGTGGCCCTGGCCAACCGCTTCCGCACCGGCCTGGGCCTGGAGCCGGGCGACAGCGCCATCGTGTCCGTGGACGCGCCCGGCGAGCGGCTGGAGGCCGCCGGGATCCGCGCGGCCGTGCGGGCGGGCCGGGTGCGGGCCAGCTTCCACGTCTACACCACCGCCGACGACGTCGATCGTGCTCTGGACGTGCTGAACGGGTGATCTCGCGGGTACGAGGGCGATGACGCACGACACGTACCGGAGGGAAGCGGATGGCCGTCAACGTCACCGTCTGGAGCGAGAACTACCACGAACCCCGCGAGGAGGACGTACGCCGCCGCTACCCCGACGGCATCCACGGCGCCATCGCGGCCGGGCTGACGGAGGTGCTGGGCGATCGGGTCCGCGTCCGCACCGCCGTGCTGGAGGACCCCGAGCACGGCCTGACGGAGGAGTCTCTGGCCCAGACCGACGTGCTGACCTGGTGGGGGCACATGGCGCACGAGGAGGTGGACGACAAGGTCGTGGAACGGGTGCGGCGGCGCGTGCTCGGCGGGATGGGCCTGCTGGTGCTGCACTCCGGCCACTACTCCAAGATCTTCCGTTCGCTGATGGGAACTACCTGCACCCTGAACTGGCGGGACGCCGGGGAGCGCGAGCTGGTGTGGACGGTCTCCCCAGGCCACCCGATCGCGCGTGACATCCCCCGTCCACTGATCATCGACCGGCAGGAGACCTACGGCGAGCCGTTCGACGTCCCCGAGCCCGACGAATTGGTCTTCATCAGCTCGTTCAGCGGCGGTGAGGTGTTCCGCAGCGGCTGCTGCTACCGCAGAGGGCTGGGCAGGATCTTCTACTTCGCGCCGGGTGACCAGGAATATCCCGTCTACTACCACCCCGGCGTGCGCCGCGTGCTGGCCAACGCGGTCCTGTGGGCCGCCCCGGAGCACGGCGTCGGCGAGCCGCCACAGAACGCCCACACCCCCATCCAGTGGTAGGCGCCGCATGACCTTCGCGACCATCGACGCCCTGGCATGAGGACAGCCCGCTCCCGAGTGGCGGGGGCGGGCTCGGCTCAATAGACGGTCGACGAATCTGGCTGGGCTGCGGCCACTCCGTGCCGGCCGCGAAGTGGTCGTGCCATTTCGCCGCGTTCGGCAGGAACCGGCCGCCGTCGGACAGGGACACGTACACGTCGGCCGCCGTCGGGCTTGCCGGTGAGCAGCAGCCCTCCGGCGGCCAGCAGGCCACATAAGACGCGCTTCCTCTGCATTTCACTGACTCCCTAGAGGGTGGTCTCGCCGGGCAGACCGAAGAAGTCGTGCCACGTGCCGCCGCCGGCGAAAGAGGTGCCGGTGGACAGGCTCACGTGAACGTCGGCGGACGGGGAGTGGGTGAAGGCGACGATGTCGTCTTTTCCGTCACCGTCGTAGTCACCGACGTACGGGAATTGACCGGCCGGGGCGAAGGAGTCGTGCCATTTCGCGGCGGCCTTGAAGCCCGCGCCGTCGGACAGCGCCACGTGGACGTCGGCGGCCGGGTTGCTGGTGAAGGCGGCGACGTCGGCTTTTCCGTCGCCGTTGAAGTCTCCGACGCGGGGCTGCTCGGCGCCGGGCGCGAACTGGTCGTGGACCTTGACGGCCGCGCCGAAACCGCTGCCGGTGGACAGGGCTACGTAGACGTCGGCCGTCGTGCCCTGGGTGAAGACGATCAGGTCGTCCTTGCCGTCGCCGTTGACGTCCCCGACGGCCGGGAATTCTCCGTTCGGCGCGAAGAAGTCGTGCCATTTCGCACCCGTGCCGAAGCCTGCTCCGGTGGAGAGCGATACGTAGACGTCGGCGCCGGAACCACGGGTGAAGGTCACGATGTCGTCCTTGCCGTCGCCGTTGAAGTCGCCGACGGCCGGTATTTCGCCGCTCAACGCGAAATGGTCGTGCCATTTGACCGCCGTGCCGAATCCGGTCCCGGTGGACGGGGCCACGTACACGTCCGCGCTGGTCCCGTGGGCGAAGGTGACGATGTCGTCCTTGCCGTCACCGGTGAAATCGGCCGGTGAGCCGCCGAACATCTTCCCCGAGGCGCCCGCGTAGTAGACCTCCAGCTCGGCGATCGAGGTGAACGTCCGGGTGCCGCCGGGGGCGCCGATGATCCGCACGCCGTCCCCGTCCACCGGGTCGAACCCCAGCTCGTACGTCCGGTTCGGCCCCGCCGTGTTGTTGTACGGGTAGTCCGGCGCGATCCGCAGCCCGCTCACGTCCACCCACTGGTGGTCCCGGCGCACCTGCACCCGCAGGTTGCCGGCGAACCAGCCGCCGTCGCCGAACATCTGCCCGCTGGTGAAGACGACCTTGTTCATCAGGTACTCGCGCGGCCACGTGTATCCCCACCAGCTCGCGCCCTTGCGTTCGTCGTTCCAGTCGTCCTCGCTGTGGGACCTGTTGCCGTCGTTGTAGAACGCGGTGGTGCCGTAGTGCATGGCCCGCTCGACGCCCACGGTGCCGGGCTCCCTGGCCAGGTTCCTGCCGCCGTCCGGCTGGTTGCCCGGCGTCGTGCCGGTGTGCGGCTCGTGGCGCATCTTGCGCAGCGAGAACGTGTACGCCCAGTGCTCGCCCGCCGGGTAGCCGCCGCCGCACGGGCAGACGTTCGACTGCAGCCACATCGACTTGCCGTCGGCGCTGATGTACTTCGACGGGATCGTCGTGGCGTACCCGCCGTGCTTGGTCCTCGTCCACGGATAGCCGCCGAAGTCCTTGCTCGCGACGTGCTTCCACGGGCCCCACGGCGTGGGCGACTCGTAGAACTCGAAGGTGTACTCGGTCCACGAGGTGTAGAGGTAGCGGTCGAGCGGCTTGTTGTAGACGACGCCGCCCTGGCTGATCACGCTCAGGTTCCTGACCCGGCCCGCGGTGTAGACGTCCGGGTAGAGGCGCCGGTCGTCGTGGAGCACGGCGACGCGCCGGCCGATGTCCGATGACCAGGTGGGCGTGCCGGAGGCGGTGAAGCCGCTGACGAACTGCCAGGCCGACCGGGTCTGCACGGAGTCCCTGGGCACGCGGGCCAGCCACACGTCCACGGGGTCGGGCACGCGGCCCGAGAACGAGTCGCGCCAGTTGTGGTCCAGCCCGTACGCGTACACGTAGCCGTCGGGCGCGTTGGCGTACGCCTTCCCGTAGTCCAGGAACATGATCGTGGTGAACACGCCGTTGCCGAACATCGGCGCCGCCCGGTCCCACGTCCACGTCCTGCCGTGGTCAGTGGACCTGGCGATGGTGGCCGCGGGGGCGTCGTCGAAGTCCAGGGCCAGGTCCTGCACGGCGAGGTAGAGGGTGCCGTCGACGCAGGCCATGCCGGTGGGCTTGCTCGTGTGGTTCGCCGTCCACACCTGGCCGACGTTGTCGCCGATGGGCAGCTGTGCGCCGGTCAGGTTGCCCGGCACGCCGGAGATGCGGGCCACACCGATGTCGCTGTACGTGTTCGCGAAGCCGATGCCGTCGCCGTAGGCGGTGTAGACGTTGTCGTCGTCGGACCAGCAGTTCGGCCACAGGTCGCCGTGGTTGCGGTTGTCGCCGACGGCCGGCGCGCCGACCGAGGCGGCCGAGTCGACCTGCACCGTCGAGAAGAACGTGCTGGGCGGCGGCGACGTCGCCGCCCCGGCCGTCTCGGGGGCCGCTCCCGCAACCGTCATCGCGGCTGCGACGAGCAGGGTCGCCAGGCCCGCGCTCAGGCGGCGTCGAAGGGTCGAATACATGACTTCTCCAGGCAGTCCGGTGGCCCCTGAGCGCGCGGCAGTCAGGGGTCGCGAGGGTGGGGGTGAAGGGAGAAGAGCTGCGAGCAATCGATTTCTCACGGACGGTACAATCGCCGCCTGAAAGCCGTCAAGCCCTGAGTTGCCGAGATTTCAGTCGGGGAATTCGCTCAGCCGAACCCGATATTTCAAATATTCCGGAAGCATGAGATGATGATCTTGGAGGGACAGTGTGCTGCTGCGCTCGCCGTAGGCGGCCTCAGAGCGGCGGCATTGTAGGCCTCCGCGATGGTAGAAACTTGGTTCGATGGCCACTATCTACGATGTCGCCCGCGAGGCCGGCGTATCCGCCGCCACCGTCTCACGCGTGCTCAACGGCGCCCGCACGGTCGACCCCGCCATGGTCGCGCGCGTGCTCACCGCCGTCCGAGAGCTCGGCTACCGCCCCAACGCGGTGGCCAGAAACCTGCGGCGCAGCCGCACCACCCTCTGGGCGGTGATCATCTCGGACATCGGCAACCCGTTCTTCACCGCCACCGTCCGCGGGATCGAGGACGTCGCCCAGCAGGCCGGCTACTCGGTTGTGCTGTGCAACAGCGACGAGGACCCGGCCAAGGAGGAGACGTATGTCGCGGCGGCGCTGAGCGAGCAGATGGCCGGCGTGATCATCTCCTCGTCGGGGAGCGTCAGGGCCGCCAAGACCCTGCTCGAGTCGCCCGTCCCCGTCGTCGCCATCGACCGCGAGCTCCCGCGCGGCGAGGTGGACACGGTCGTGGTGGACAACGAAGCGGGCGCGCGCACGGCCACGGAGCATCTCCTTACGGCCGGCTACCGGCGGATCGCGTGCATCACGGGGCCCGAGGGCGTGAGCACCGCCGACCTGCGCCTGCGGGGCTACGCGGGGGCCCTGCCGGGCGAGCCGCTGGTGGTGCGCACGGACTTCCGCGAGCAGGGCGGATACGACGCCATGACCTCACTGCTGGCCTCCTCCGATCGTCCGGACGCGGTGTTCGTGGCCAACAACCTCATGGCGGTGGGAGCGCTGCGGTGCCTGGCCGATCGGGGTGTGGACGTGCCCGGGGAGATGGGGCTGGTCGGGTTCGACGAGATCCCGTGGGCCGATCTCGTCCGGCCGACGCTGACGACGGTGGCGCAGCCGACGTACGAGCTGGGGCGCATGGCCGCCCGCCTCCTGGTGGACCGCATCGCCACCCCTGCCGCCAAACCCGCCAAGGTCGTCCTCCCCGCCGAGCTCCGCCCCCGCCAGAGCAGCGCCCGCTGACCCGCGGCGCCCAGGTCTCGTCCCACACCGCACCCGGACCGGGTCGGGTACGTTCTCGCGCGGGTGGGGTGCGTGCCGACCCGGGCCCAGTGCGTCCCGCCGCAGGCCCAGTGCGTCCCGGCGCGGGTCAGGCGAGCGCATGGGCGATGTGGGACGTCGAGCGGTACAGGTCGCGGTAGAGCGCGTACAGGCGGTCGTAGTCCTCGGCCGCCTCCGGGGCCGGCTCCACCACGGACGCCACCGGGTTCCATCCCTCGCACGACACCCCCACCGCCTGCGCCGCCAGCATGGCGTCGCCGAAGGCGGCGCCGACCGTGTGGGCGGGCACGACCTGCGGCTGCTGGAGGACGTCGGAGACGATCTGCGTCCACAGGCCGCCCCGCGTGCCGCCGCCCACCGCCACCAGCCGCTTGGCGGACCCGCCCGCCTCCCGCATGGCCTCCAGGTTGTGCCGGACGCCGAACGCCGTGGCCTCCAGCGCGGCCCGGTACAGGTGGCCGCGCCCGTGCCGCAACGTCAGCCCGACGATCGTCCCCCGGGCGTCCGGGTCGAAGAGCGGCGTGCGCTCCCCCGCGAAGTACGGCAGCATCAGCAGCCCCTCCGCCCCGCGGCCCGCGGCGGAAGCCTCCGCCGTGAGCTCCGAGAACGAGGCCCCGGTCAGATCACGGAGCCATGCGGTGATCGCTCCCGACGTGGCCATCCCGGCCGCCAGGTTGTACGTCCCCGGCGCCACCCCCACGGTCCCCCACAGCCGCGGAGAGGCGGCCCGCGAGGCGAGCACCTCGACGAGGAACATGGTGGTCCCGTACATGAGCATGACGTCGCCCGGGGAGGTCACCCCGACGCTCAGCGCCTCGGCCCACGCGTCGATGGTGCCCGCGACCACCGGGATCCCGGCGGGCAACCCGGTCAGGGCGGCCGCGCCGGGGGTGACCGTGCCCACGACGTCGCCGCTCCAGGCGAGCGCGGGCCGCTCCAGCTCCGGCACGATCTCCCAGTCCGTGATCCACTCGTGGGCGCGGATGTCGTACAGCGGCGTGCATTGGCTGGCCGCATGATGATCCAGCACGTAGGCCCCGGTCAGCCGGTACGCCAGCCACGAGTGCGCCATGAACATCCGCCGGGTCCGCGCCCACACGGAGGGCTCGTGGACGCGGAGCCACCCCAGCTTGGGCCCTACCGCCTGGGACGTGAGCGGCGAGCCGCACCGGTCCAGGATCGCGGCCCCGCCGTAGCGGGCGGTCTGGGCGGCGATCTCAGCGGTGGCGCGGGTGTCCACGCCGTACAGGATGGCCGGGCGCAGCGGCGTGCCGTCCTCCGTGCAGGGCAGCACGCACGGCCCGATCCCGCTCAGCCCGACCGCCTCGATGCCGGGGCGGGCCAGCTCGCCGGCGATCACGGCGAAGTCGGCCCACCACACCTCCTCCGCGTCGTGCTCGAACCAGCCGGGCCGGGGCGTGGCGGTCCGGTGCTCGCGTACGGCCGTGGCCACGACCGTGCCGTCCGCTGCGACGAGGACACCCTTGGAGCTCGAGGTCCCGATGTCGACGCCGAGGAACATCAGTTCTGCCCGGACAGGTCGAACTGCTTGTACAGGCCGGCCGCGTTGTCCTTGGTGACCTGCGTGGTGCCGAGCACCTGCTGTTTGTCCACCGGCTGGCCGTGCAGGATCTTGTTGACCGTGTCGGCCGCCTCCTGCGCGCCCGTCGGGTAGATGAACGTGGCCGACAGCTGGCCGAGCTGCACGGCGCGGATGCCGCCGTCCGGGATGGCCAGGCCGTCGATGCCGATGAACTTGATCTGCTCGGCCTTGCCTGCCGCCTTGGCCGCCAGGTACGCGCCCAGCGCCATCGGGTCGTTGTGCCCGTACACGAGGTCGATCTTGGGATGCTGGGCCAGCCACTGCTGCATGATCGGCGTGGCCTGCTCCTTCACCCACTTGGCCTCGCGATCCGCGATGATCTTGATCTTGGGGTTGGCCGCGATGGCCTCGCGGAAGCCCTTGTCGCGGTCGATCTGCGGCTGGTTGGACAGGATGCCGCGCAGCTCGACGATGTTGCCGCCGTCCGGCAGCAGCTTGACCGCCTCCTCACCCGCCTTCCTGCCGATGAGCACGTTGTCGCCGCCGATGAAGGCCGTGTAGCAGTCGGTGTTGACCGTGCGGTCCAGGATGATGACCGGGATCTTGGCGTCACACGCCTGCTGCACGGCCGCCGTCAGCGGCGCGGGCTCGGTGGGCGAGACGATGAGCGCGTCCACCTTCTGGGTGATGAAGTTCTGGACCTGGGAGACCTGCGTGGCGCTCGACTGCTTGGCGTCGGCGATCGGCAGCAGCTCGATGTCCGGATATTTCTTCAGGAAGTGCTGCAGCTGCAGGTTGAGCTGCGCCCGGTACGGCTCGGCGTTGTTCGACTGCGAGTAGCCGACGACGAACTTCTTCTTCCCGGCGCCGCCGTCCGCGGTCGCGGTGGACGTAGGCGCCTTGGACGCGCACGCCGCGGCGAGCAGCGCGCACAGCGCGATGGCAATGGTCTTTTTCATGATCGAGACCCTCCTCGGAAGAACGTGAAGAGATCGGGACGCTGCAGGACGACCGCCACGACGACGATCAGTCCCTTGATCACGAGCTGCCAGTTGTCGCTGACCGCGTTGAGCCCGAGCACGTTGTCCAGCAGCGTCAGGATGAGGGCCCCGACGAACGTGCCGGCGATCGTGCCCTTGCCGCCGGCCAGCGAGGCCCCGCCGATGACCGCGGCGGCGATGGCGTCCAGCTCGAAGGACTGCCCGGCCTGGGGGTCGGCCGAGGCGCTGTAGGCGGCGTCGATGGGCCCGGCGAACCCGGCGAGCATGCCGGACAGGGTGAACACCGCGATCGTGACCGCCGTGACATTGACACCGGACAGCCGGGCGGCCGTGGGGTTGCCGCCGACGGCGTACACGTGCCGGCCGAACCGGGTCTTCGTCAGGATCAGGTGGAAGACGACGCAGACCACGATGAAGGCCAGCACCGGGTAGTAGATCCGGCCGAACAGGTTGTGCCCGGGCGTACCGAACAGCTGGAACGCCTCCGCCTGCGGCGTCAGCTGCCCGTCGGGGCCGGCGATCTGGGTTCCGACGCTGACGTTGTCGCTGACCTGCCGGTCCAGGCCGCGTACGACCGAGAGCATGGCCAGCGTCATGACGAACGACTGGATGCGCAGCCAGGCGGTGCCGGCGCCGTTCAGGAACCCGAAGAACGCCCCCACGGCCATGCAGATCGGCACGATCTGCCACGGCTCCAGCGAGTGTTTGGACAGCATCATCGCGGCCGTCATCGACGCGATGCCCAGCAGCGAGCCGACGGACAGGTCGATGCCGCCGGTCAGGATGACCAGGGTGACGCCGACGGCGAGGATGCCGCGTGAAGCGAAGGCGCCGATGGCGTTGGTGAGGTTCGTCTCGCTGAGAAACATCTCGCCCTTGGTGGCGATCCCGACGGCGAGCACCAGCACCAGGCCGATGTACGCCTGCGCGGCGCCGAGGGCGGACAGTGTGCGCCGCATCCGGTTGTCCGCGTGAAGAGTCATAGGGTCGTCACCTGCTGTCTGGCCATGGCGGCCGCGAGGATCGCCTCCTGCGTCGCCTGGCCCCTTGCGAATTCGGCGGTGATCCGGCCCTCGCACAGCACGAGGATCCGGTCGCACATGGCGAGCAGCTCGGGCAGTTCGGACGAGGCCGCGAGCACGGCCTTGCCGGAGGCGGCCAGCTCGGACATCAGCGCGTGGATCTCCGCCTTGGCGCCCACGTCGATGCCGCGGGTCGGCTCGTCCATGAGGATCAGCGACGGCGCGGTCAGCAGCCATTTGGCCAGCACGACCTTCTGCTGGTTGCCGCCCGACAGGTTCCCGACCGTGAAGCGCGTGCCCGGCGCCTTGACGCGCAGCTCGCGCACCTGCCCGGCGACGGCCGCGCCCTCGCGCCGCCGGTCGACGATCCCGAAGCGCAGGAACCGCTTCAGTGAAGGGAGGCTGGCGTTGAAGCCGATGGTGTTGCCGAGGACGAGGCTCTGCGCCTTGCGGTCCTCCGCCACCAGCGCGACGCCGCGCGCGATCGCCTGCTTGGGGCTGCGCGGGCGGTACGGCCGGCCGCCCAGGATCATGCGGCCCACCGCCGCCCGGTGGACGCCGAAAATCGATTCCAGCAGCTCGCTCCGGCCCGCGCCCATCAGCCCGGCGACGCCGACGATCTCGCCCGCCCGTACGGACAGGGAGACCTCGCGCAGCGCGGTGCGGCCCGAGCCTGACTCACCGGGCACCGACAGGCCCTCCACCCTCAGCAGCTCCGCGCCGTCCGAGCCGCCGTTCGCGCGCGGGAACATCTCGCCCAGCGGGCGGCCGACCATCATCTGGATCAGCTCGTCGCGGTCGATGGACGAGCGCTCGCCGACATAGCGGCCGTCACGCAGCACGACCACCCGGTCGGCGATCTCCTCCAGCTCCTCGAGGCGGTGGGAGATGTAGATGACGGCCACGCCGCGCCCGGTGAGGTCGCGGATGACCTCGTACAGCCGGTGCACCTCGGCGTCGGCCAGCGCCGAGGTGGGCTCGTCCATGACCAGGACCCGGACGTTCTGCGACAGGGCCTTGGCCACCTCGATGAGCTGGCGTTCGGCGATCTTGCACTGCTTGACGAGGGTGCGCGGCGACAGGTCGAGCCCGAGGCCGCGCAGCAGCTCGGCGGTCCGCGCCTCCATGCCCTTGCGGTCGAGGATCGCGCGTTCCCTGCCGAGGAGGATGTTGTCGGCGATGGACAGCTCGGGCACCAGGTTGAGCTCCTGGTGGATCATGGCGATCCCGTGCCGGCCCGCGTCCTTGGGCGAGTGAATGCGGGCGGGCTCGCCGCCGATCTCGATCTCGCCCTCGTAGTCCTTGAACACCCCGGCCAGGATGTTCATCAGCGTCGACTTGCCCGCGCCGTTCTCGCCGAGGAGGGCCACCACCTCGCCCTCCCCGACGGTGAGCGACACGCCGTCGAGCGCCCGCACGCCGGGGAAGGACTTGCCGATGGCCCGCATCGTCAGAACCGTCGTCACCGCAGACTCCATGCCGTGTAGGAGGCGGCCGACCAGGGGGTCTTCGGGGTGAGCTGGACGGTGATCTCGCTCTTGCCCTTCGTGACGCCCGCCGGGATCTGGTAGACGTCCTCCAGCCACCTGCGGGTCCGGTTGCCGAGGGGCTGCACCCAGTCGGCCAGCCTGTGCCCGTTGACGGTGACCTCGGCGTGCTGGCCCGCGAGACTCTGGTCGCCGGTGCGGCGCAGCTCGACGCCCCGGTTGCCGCGGTCGATCCGCAGTTTGAAGCTCACCGGGCCGTCGGTCGTGCGCTGGGTGGCCTTCAGCGTCAGAGGGTTCCTGAAGTCGCCTTCGAACGCCGAGTCCAGTGTCGTGACCTCGCCCTGGCCGGTGTAGCCGTGCTGCTGCTCGCTGGTCTGGTCGCCGACGGTGAGAGCGTCGGTCTGCGTGGCCGCCACTTGGTCGCGGCCGTACCAGTAGGCGGTCGAGGAGTAGACGCCCTCGACGTCGTTGGTCCAGCCGTGCTCGATGTCGAAGGTGAGCGAACTCCCGAACGGCACGGCGTCGCCGATCATCAGCCGGTACACGCCGGTGCAGTCGCCGTCGGCCGGGCAGCCGGTCGCGGGGGCCAGGTGCGCGGTGTTGCCGTGGAAGGGCGTGGTGAAGGTCTCCCGGTTGAAGTACCAGCCGGCCTGGTAGAAGTCCTCGGTGCCGGTGCCGTGGATCTGCGGGGTGCGCGAGCCGTCCACATAGACGCGCTCGTCGCCCTCCAGGTAGTTGCGGTTGGTCGGACCGCGCATCGTGTGGCTGACGCCGACGAACTTGCCCTGGGCGCCGGTGACGCGCAGGAAGGGCCAGCTCGCGCCGGGAGTGGTGCCGCCCGCACGGGACTGCGTCCGGAAATAGCCGACATTTCCTGCTATGGGGCTGTGGGCGGACGTGACCGCCGCCTCGCCCTCGATCGCCCGGCCGGAGTCGTTGTACAGCTCGACCGTCGCGCCCGTCCGGTACGGCATCGGCCACCAGGCGGTGAGCGTGCTCGTCTTGGCGTCGATCGCGGACATCAGCGACGCGACCGGCATCATCGCGTGGCCACTGCCGAAGAACTCGCCGACCGGCGAGTCGACGGTGCGGCGGCCGTCGAAGCTGATGCGCAGCCGTAGCCCCTGCAGCACCTCCTGAGCCGACCTGATCCTGGCGAGCTGGTCCCCGTTCATCGGGAAGGCGAAGGTCCGCTCGCCCTGCCAGGTCTGCGCGACGATCTTGTAGGTGTGGGCCGACTCACTGGCCGCGTCGCCGACGTCCACGGTGTCGGTGCGCTTGCCGGCGCTGTCCACCCAGTACGTGAACTCGTTGTAGTCGAGGTCCGACGACGCGAACACGTTCTTGATCGTGATCTTCGACTTGCCCTTGGTGGCACTGGCCGGCAGGTCCACGACCTCGTCGGCCCACATCCCGGCCGGTCCCAGCCTGCTGGGCGGCCATTGCGCGACCTCCTGCCCGTCCACCTGGATCTTGGCGACCTGCCTGCCGATGGCCGGGTCGATGCGGCGGGTCAGCCGCACCCCGTCGTTGGCCGGGTCGATCGCGACCGTGAACTCGCTGGAGCCGCCTGCGCCGAACGCCCGGCCCTCGTCGGCCTCGATCTTCGGCAGCACCTGCACGGCCTGCGGCAGCTTCAGCTGGATCTGCGACAGCAGGCCGGAGCCCACCGTGCGCGCCACCCGCGCCGACGCGCCCGGAGCGAGATCGATCGCGGCGTCCTGCGTGCGCGCGCCCGGGATCAGGGGCTTGGGGTCGCCGCCCGCCTTGAGCCTGTCGATGACGTCCTGCGCCTTGTCGGCCGGGTCGAACGTGCTCACGCCCTCGGCGTCGGCGAACGTGCGGTAGCTGACGTGATAGAAGAGCGGATTGTGCTCGGTGGTGACGCGCATCGAGCGCGTGTACGGCATCGGCACCTGGAGGTAGACGCCGCCGGAGCTCTGGTCGGCGTTTCCCACGAGGGGGTAGGTGAAGGGGGCGCCGAGCTTGCCGTTCACCAGGTCCTGCAGGCTCGTCTCGACGACCTTCCTGCCGTCCAGCTCGATGGTGATCTTGCCGGTGCGGCTGACGTCGCCGCCGTCCCTGGTGAACCAGATGGCCTGCACCTCGCCGGCGCCTGTGTGCTCGGCGATCACGCAGCCCTGGTCGGTGGTGCTCAGGCAGGAGTACGTGCCGTCGAAGCCGTCGTTGTTGTCGCCGGTGCGGTCGAAGCTGGAGAACTGTTTGGTCTGCACGCCGACCGGCAGCTCGGGCAGCCGGTCGAGCCTGCGATAGACGTCCCACCCGACCGGGCCCTTGGCGGTGGCGGTGACCGTGACCTGCTGGGCCTGCGCCGGAGCGGCGATCAGCCCGCCCGCCACCAGGACGGCCGCTCCCAGGATCGCTCTAAGCCACATCGCCGAACCCCTCGAACGCGACGCCGAGTTGCCCGCACACCGCCCGAAGCTCGGCGACGTAGTCGCCCGGCACGGCGTGGATGTGGTTGGAGCCGAAGCGGCCGAGGAACTCGGTGGCCGGGACGTGCAGCCGGGTGAAGGCGTGCGGCCACTCGAACGTCGACTGCCTGGCCATCGCCGCGTTGGTGGCGTCGTCGTACAGCTCGAAGTCGCCGCGCATCACGTGCATGCGGTAGGCGCCGTCCCTGCGGGTCAGCCGGGCGAACGTGGCCGCCCCGGGAGCCGCCAGATGGTGCACGCTCGCGCCGCCCGCCGGGAAGAAGAACACCTCCGGATAGAAGTGCGTCCTGGCGAGATTCTCGGCCGGGTCGTCGGACCTGGCCGCGTACCACGTCGCGTGCTGGCCGGAGTTGCACAGGTCCCACACGTCCTTGTCGGCGTGGTAGTGCCTGACGTCGGCGAACAGCACCGGGTCGCCGCTCAGCAGCTTGAGGATCTGCATGGTCAGCGCGCCGTCCATGTCGGCCTCGGTCGCGCAGACGTGCGTCTGTTTCGGGCCCTCCCAGTCGTAGGGGTCGTTGAGGAACGCCTCGGCGAGGTCCATCGTGCAGAAGTGAGTGGTCAGCTCGGGCTGGCCCTTGATGCCGGAGAAGTCCAGGTTCCACTCGTCGATGAGCTCGCGCATCGCGTAGTAGGTGCGGATCTGCCGCTCGAACAGCTCGGGCGTGAGCCGCTTGCCGTCGTAGTGCACGTTGCCCATGCGTTCCAGCCACTGGCGGGCCTGGGTGACGCGGGCCTGGGAGGCGTTCTCACTGCGCCGGACGATCTCCCACTGGTCGATCTCCTCGACGTCCACGCCGAACGTGCGCATCCACTGGTCGGTGTTGGCGACCGCGGTGTACATGCCCATCGGCCGGCCGCCGATCCTGCCGAAGGTCGAGCCGCGCAGCCCCCGGACGGCCTGCGCCGCCCGCACCTCGGTCAGGACCCGGTTGCGGACGGCGGGGTCGGCGATGTCACCCCAGGCGCGGGCATGCACCCGCCCGATCTGATCGAGCCCGCCGCCGCCGGCCAGCATGCCGACCATGCCCGGCTGGGCGGGGTCGATGTTGGCCATGAGCAGCAGCGGCCCGGGCGTCGCCTCCGCGGCCAGCATGGTGAAATGCGGGAACGCCCAGACGGCGTAATTGAAGATCGTCAGATGGGGGCGCCGGTCGGCGAGCCAGCGGGCCTGGGACGTGGCCAGCTCGTTGGTCCACACGATCTCCGGCGCCACGATCACCTCGTGGCCCTCCTTGCGCAACGCCTCCGCCAGGGTGGTGGTGGCGGCGTCGATGTGGTCCACGAGATCGCGGGCGACGAAGTCGCGCCCGTCCGAGATGCTCAGGACTCCGATACGTGCCACGGTCGTTGACCTCCATGCGCTGTGAAATGAGATATCGATTGCTTAGAAATCGATTTCTCACGAGGCTAGATCTCGCCCTGGAGGACGTCAATGCCGCGCAATGTCACGGAATCACAACGGTGAACCGATTTCCCATCGGTAGGACGTCAGATGGCCGGCGCATTACCCCTTGGGGCAGAGCACCGCTTCCGCCGCCTTCTTCAGCAGCGAGTCGAGGGCGGGATCGTTGTTGTGGACGGCCAGTGTGGCGGACACGACGAACTGGACGCGGCCGTCCCTGGAGCCGTAGGTCGCGGCGTTGAAGCCCGACGCGCTGCCCTTCACCGTCCCGTATTGGCCCTGTCCCGCTTCGCCCTGTCCCCCGCACACGCTGGGGTCGGCGGGTTTTCCGTCAGCGGAGCCGGACGGCCGGGGCTCGGCGTCGGGACGGCCGGCGTTCAGCGCGTCCTTCTCCTGTTTCGTCAGCAGGTCCCTGGCGAACGCCCGGTGGAAGGCGCTGAGGTCGTCCGTGGTGGAGATGACGCCTCCCGCGGCGTAGCCGTAGCTCATGTTGAGCCGGTCGACGTCGCGCAGCTTGCCGTTCTTGTCGGGGAAGTAGCCGTGACCGTGCGGGCCTTTGACGCCGCCGGGGAACGCGACCGGCAGGTAGGTGTCGTCCATGTGCAGCGGGTCGAAGATGCGCCGCTCGAACTCGGCGGCCACCGTCTTCTTGGTGAGCTTCTCGATGATCAGCCCGAGGAGCATGTAGTTGGTGTTGGAGTAGGAGAACTTCTCGCCCGGTTCCTGGGTGCGCGGCACCGTACGGGACTTCTTCACCAGCTCCATCGGCGAGAAGTACGTGGTGAAGTCGAAGAAGTCGACCAGCTCGGGGGTGTACCAGTTGGGGATGCCGGAGGTGTGGTGGATCAGCTGCTCTACGGTGATCTCGTCCGCGCGCTCCACCAGGTCCTTCTCGGCCACGACCGGCAGCACATCGCTGAGCTTGTCGTCCAGGGCGAGCTTGCCCTCGGTGACCAGCTTCATGATGACGACCTGGGTCATGGCCTTGGTCTGGGATCCGACCCGGAAGCGGGCGTCGGCCGGGATCCTGCCGCCGCCGTCGTTCAGCAGGCGGCTGCCGGCCGTCCCCTTGTCGGCCCTCTTGCCATCGACGTAGACCGCACCGATCGCGCCGACCACCTTGGAGCTGTTCGCCAGCTCCGTCAGAGACTTCTGCACATCCCCCAGCCGGGGGCGGTCGGCGGCGGCAGCGGTAACGGTAACGGGCAACGTGCTGCTCGTCAGCATCGCGCACGCCAGACCGGCCAGAACGGTCACTGTCGTACGATTCACGAGAACGTCCTTTCGCTCAGCGGGGATACGCCGGACGAACGTCCTCATCAACCTCGGAACCTCTATCGCCCGGCCTTCATCGACATGTCTAGACCTGCGAGGGTTTCCTGGTTGTTTCCGCCCGGATCGACGGGATCAGGCGGGGCGGGGGCGGGAGCTGTCGCGGGGATGCAGCTCCGTCTGCAGCACCATCCGGGCCGTCGGGCGGGCCGGATTGTCGATCCGGTCGGCCAGCAGTTGCGCGGCCGCCCGTCCCAGCTCGTACGTGGGCTGCCGCACCGTGCTCAAGCCCGGGCGGAACAGCCGGGCCCACGGGATGTCGTCGAACCCGATCACCCCGACCTGCCCCGGGATCGGCACCTCCCGCTCCGTCAGGCACTCCACGGCCCCCACGGTCATCAGGTTGTTGGCCGCGAACACCGCGTCCATCTCCACCCCTTCGTCCAGCAGGGACGCCATGGCCGAATAGCCGCCCTCTTCGCGGAAGTCGGCGTGCCGGATCAGGGTGCGGTCCTGCGGCAGCCCGAATGCCCGCAGCGCCCGCTGGTACCCGCGCAACCGCTGCATGGCCGTCGACATCCGGCGCGGCCCGGTGATGCAGGCGACACGCCGGTAGCCGGACTCCAGCAGGTGCGCGGTCGCCATCTCGGCGCCCTTCTCGTTGTCGACGAGGACGGCGTCGACCTCGGTCTTGGCCAGCTCGCGGTCGATGGTGACCACGGCGGTGCCCGCGGCGACGAGGGCGCTGATGTCTGTGGTGTCATCGGCTGGGGAGATGATCACACCGGCCATGTTGTCGGCCAGCGCGACCGCGATGTACTCGGCCTCCCTGGCCCGGTTCTCGTCGGTGTTGCACAGCACGACCGAGTAGCCGAACCGCCGGCCGCCGTCCTCCACCCCGCGCACGAGCGAGGTGAAGAACGGGTTGCCGACGTCGGAGACGAGCACCGCCCACAAAGTCGTCTGCCTGCGGCGGAGATTGCGCGCCACGCCGTTGGGCCGGTACCCGAGCTCACGGACCGCTGCGTGCACCCGGGCGGCCAGCTCCGGGTTGACCGTGGAGCGGCCGTTGAGCACGCGGGAGACCGTCGCGGCGGAGACCCCGGCGTGCCGCGCGACATCTTGGATTTTGAGCAACCTCGTCCCATCTCATGGCAGGCAGTCCAGCAGACGATCTCCGCCAGTCTAGCTAGAAATCGATTACTCTCAGGAGGCGGGGTGCGGCAGCCGCTCCTCCACCGGCGGGATCCCGAACGGCTTGTGCGGCAGGGTCTGGTACCAGTACGCGACCGACGAGAAGTCGTCCGAGCGCTTGTTGGCGTGGCCGTGCTCGATCGTCACCCTGATGGACTCGGTGAAGGTGATCGGGTCCTCGACGTGGAACCGGTACAGGGAGATCTCCCCGCTCCAGTTGTCCCCTCCGGGCATGGTGATGCCGTGGTACGGGGCGTGGTAGGTCTGCGTCGGGCACCACGCGGTGTTGAAGTAGTCCTCGGTGCCGGTGCCGTGCAGCGACGGCGGGAAGGGCTCACCGTCGATGAAGATCATGTCGTCGCCCTCGCCGTACCAGTTCCAGTCGCTGGTCTCGCGCAGGTTCCGGATGTTGAGCACGCAGCCCACATAGTGGCCGCGCCCCTCCGCCTCGAGGATCACGTAGTTGCCGTCGCCGGTGTCGTTGATGCCCTCGACCTGGTATTCGCGGTTGCTCTGCGTCCCCTGCTCGACGCCGTCGGTGGGCCGCTCGCGCCGCCACTGGGCGTGGAAGTAGCCGAGGTCCTCGGCGGCGGAGTCGAACAGCTCGTAGTCGATGTAGTAGTAGAAGAACACCGGCTCGGCCGACAGCTCGCTGATCAGCTCCACCTTCGCCCGGCCGGCGAAGGGCATGTGGAACCACGAGTTGAAGCTCTTGCCGTCCTGCGGGCTCATCTGCAGCGGCGCGGAGACGAAGTTCGCGGTCTTGGCGTGGCCCATGCCGAAGAAGTCCCCGAGCGGCACCAGCACGCTGGGGTGCTCCTGGTCGTCCCAGGTGATCTTCAGGACGAGCCTGCGCAGGTAGTCGACGTCCACCGCGTCCGGCACGTCCTTGAGCGGCAGCGCCACGGTGCACCAGATGTGGTTGATCGAGCCGGGTCCCTCGATGTCGGCCAGGGTCACCGTGGTGCCGGCCTGGACGGTCAGCCGATCCTCGTTCCCGCCGGTGCGGTCGTAGCTGGAGATCCGCTTGCGCCTGGAGGTGCGCAGGCGGGGCAGGTCGCGCAGGCTGCTGCCGTACTCGCCATAGGTCATCTCATTCGATCCTTACTTCAATCCCGAGGTTTTGATCGCCTCGACCAGGCGGCGCTGGCCGAGCACGAACGCGATCAGGGTGGGCACGGCCGCGACCACTGTCGCGGCCAGGACGTAGTTCCAGGCCGAGCCGTACTGGCCTTGGAGGGTGGCGATCCCGACCTGCACCATGCGCAGGTCCGGCTCGCGGGTGGCGGTCAGCGGCCAGAGGAAGGCGTTCCAGTTGGCCAGGAAGAACAGCACCGCCAGGGAGGCGAGAATGGGCCGGCTGAGCGGCACGACCACCTGCCACCAGCGCCGGAAATATCCGCATCCGTCAAGGTCGGCGGCCTCTTCCAGTTCGCGCGGGATGGTCAGGTAGTACTGCCGGAGCAGGAAGATCCCGAACGCGTGGAAGATCGCCGGCAGGATCAGCCCCGCGTACGTGTCGAGCAGCCCGAGCTGCCGGGCGACCAGGAAGAGGGGCACCAGGATGACCGGCAGCGACACCAGCAGCGTGGAGACGATCACCGAGAAGATGACCTGCCGGCCCGGGAACCGCAGCCGGGCCAGCGCGTACGCGGCCATCGAGTGCAGCACCAGCGCGACCACCGTGACCGCCACGGACACGACGGCGCTGTTGAGCATGTAGCGGCCGATGGGCACCTCGGTCAGCACGTAGAGCAGGTTGTCCAGGGTGAGCCTGCTGGGCACCGCCACCTGGAACAGCTCGTCCGCGGGCTTGAGCACCGACACCAGCAGCCAGACCAGGGGCGCCACGGTGATGGCCGCCAGCATGTAGCCGGCCAGCGCGCGCAGCCTAACCGACATCGAACCTGCCTCCCTTCGTCGCGCCGAACATCAGCCCTGTGGCCACGACCAGGAAGGCGACCACAGCGGTGGTCAGTGCGGCCGCGTAGCCGTAGTTGTTGAAGGTGAAGGCCTGTTGGTAGATGTAGAAGACCACGGTCGAGGTGCTGCCTGCCGGGCCGCCCTTGGTCAGCACATAGACCAGGTCGAAGGCCTGCAGCCCGGTCACCGCGCCGACGGTGGAGTTGACGAGCACGAAAAAGCTGGTCGGGCGGAGCAGCGGCCAGATGACGTGGCGGAAGCGCTGCCAGGCGGTGGCCCCGTCGACCCGCGCCGCCTCCTCATACTCCTTGGGGATGTCCTTCAGCCCGCCCAGCAGGATCAGCATCTGGTAGCCCATGAGGAACCAGATGCTGATCACCACCAGCGACCCGAGCGCCAGGGCCGGGTTGCCCAGGAAGGACACCTCGCCCAGCCCGACCGGCCGCAGCAGGGCCGGCACCGCGCCCTGCTTGTCGACCAGCAGGAACTGCCACACGACGCCGACCACGACGAGGCTGATGACGTGCGGCAGGAAGAACATGGTCCGCACCAGGCCCACGCCGGGGAAGTGGTCGCGCACCAGCAGGGCGAGCCCGAGGCTGACGACGAAGCCGATCGGCACGAACGTCACCACGTACGTGAGCGTGACCTTGACGCTCTGCCAGAGCTGGGCGTCCGCAGCCATCTGCCGGAAGTTGTCCAGCCCGACGAAGGTGTAGCCGCCGAACCCGTCCACGCTGAACAGCGAGACGCCGAGGGCCAGCACCATGGGCAGCCCGACGAAGATCAGCAGGCCGATGAGGTCGGGCGCCACGAAGGCGTACCCGGCGAGGGCCTCCCGCCTGCGGCGGGTCCACACCGGGGGTGCCGCCGGACGGGCGCCACACGCGGGCAGGGGGTCAGAGCATCGCGGCACCCTTGTACCCCTTCAGGAAGGTGTCGATCTTCGCCGCGGCGTCCGCGGCCGCCTGGGCCGGGGCGATGCCGCCCAGCTGGGCGGCCTGGATCGCGTCGGAAACCGCCTTGTACACCTCGGGCGTGTAGCGGGGCTCGCCGCGGCCACCGGGGACGACCTGGTCCAGGAAGACCTTCAGCGCCGGCTTGTCGAACGCTCCGGCCGCCTTGGCCGCCTCCTGCACGGACTTGCGGGCGGGCAGGTTCGTCTTGACGACCGTGTTCCACTGCCGTCCCCGCTCCACCCCGTCCTTGTCGGTCGCCGCCAGGGCCCAGGCGATGAACGTGGCCGCCGCCTCCGGGTTGGCGCCCTTGGCGTTGGCCACGAACGCCCATCCGCCGATGTCGGTCGTGTACGTGCCGCCGTCGGGCACGGGCAGCGGGAAGACGCCGTACTTGAAGTCCTTCTTGTCCTGTTCCATCTGCGACACCGACCAGATGCCGCTCTGCTGCATGGCGGCGAAGCCGCTGCCCAGGTTGGCGGGCGCGTTGCCGGCGCCGTCGCCCTGCGGCTTGCGGGGCGCGACCTTGGTGGTGATCGCGTCCTGCCAGAGCTTGAGCGCGTTGTGGATCGCGGGCGCGTTGAAGCCGGGCGCGCCGTTCTCGGGCACGGCCGAGCCGCCGGCCATCCACATGAACGGGTACCAGGTGAAGTTCTGGTAGTAGCCCGGGATGGTCTCGAACAGCAGCCCGAAGCGGTCCTTGGTGGTCAGCTTGGCGGCGACGTCGAGCAACTGGTCCCACGTCTTGGGGAGGTCGCCCTCCGACAGCTTGGCCTGCTCGAAGGCGTCGACGCTGTAGTACATGGCCAACGGCTCCTGCTCCATCGGCAGGCCGTAGACCTTGCCGTCCACCTTGCGCGTGCCGAGCACGCCGCCGTCGAAGTCGGCGAGCTGGTCGGGCTTGAGGTGCGGCGTGAGGTCGGTCAGCACCCCGCCGTTGTAGTAGCGGAGGAAGTCGCCGGGGCTGAGCAGGAAGATGTCCGGCCCCTGGCCGGCGGAGAACGCCGTCTGCAGCGCGGTGCCGGCGAGGTATTCGGACACCGGCAGGTAGTGGAGCTTGACCTTGACCTCGTTGTTGGCGTTCCACGCCGCCACGAGGTCGGTGAACCACTTGCTCTGTGCGTCCGCCTGCGGATTGGGACCGTAGAAGTTCCAGAACGTCAGCTCCTTGGAGCCGCCGCCGTTGCCCCCGCCCCCACACGCTGACAGCAACGGCGCCGCCATGGCCGAACCCAACACGACGGCTCCGCCACGCAGCAGCGATCGGCGGGTCACCCTCTCGAAGGCCGACATAACCATCCTCCTGATGTTGAGAGCTCAGGGGCGAGCAATCGATTTCTGAGCAATGTAGGAGCCGACATGCCGACCGTCAAGAACTCCCCAGGGCCGGCGTGCCAATCGGAGGAATCGATATCTCCACGAGACCTTGGCGAGGGCGGTGCGCCAGGCAAGCCAGAAAAGCAGTGGGGCACCCGCTCCTCGGCGGGTGCCCCAACAAGCACGGCAAAAGGCGAAGATCAGTTCTTGATCCCCGTCAGCGTGACTCCCTCGATGAAGTAGCGCTGCAGGAAGAAGAACAACGCGATGATCGGCGCGATCACGGCCGCGGAGGCCGCCATGAGGTAGCCCCACTGCGTCAGGTACATGCTCTGGAACGACGCCAGCCCCAGCGACAGCGTGTAGTTCTCCTCGCTCTGCAGGTAGAGCAGCGGGCCGAGGAAGTCGTTCCAGGTGCCGATGAAGGTGAAGATGGTGACCACGATGATCGCGGGCTTCGACAGCGGCATGACGATCGTCCAGAACACCCGCCACGGCGAGGCCCCGTCGATGTAGGCGGCCTCGTCCAGCTCGAAGGGGATCGTCAGGAAGAACTGCCGCAGCAGGAAGATGTTGAACACTCCCCCGCCCGCTCCGGCGAACCAGCTCGGCACGGTGAGCGGCGCGATCGTGTCCAGCGCGCCCAACTCCTGCCACATCACGAACGTCGGGATGAGCGTGACGGCGTACGGCAGCATGACGCCGCTGAGCAGCAGCGCGAACACCACGTCCCGGCCGCGCCAGCGCAGCCGGGAGAAGCTGAAGGCGGCCACCGCGCAGGTCACCACCGTGCCCAGGACGCTGATGACGGCGATGACGAGCGTGTTGACGAAGTAGCGGCCGAAGGGCTGCGTGGTCAGCGCCTCGCCGAAGTTCGACCACTGGAACGGCGCGGGGATCCACTCCGGCGGCGAGACGAACATCTGCGCGTCCTGCATGAGCGCGCTGCGCACCAGCCACACGAACGGCAGCAGGGTCGGGATCGACCCCGCCAGCAGCGCCGCGTACAGCAGGATCCGGCCGTACCTGCGGGGTTTGCGCAACCCTTGCGTGGGGGCCACGCCCTTGGCGCGGGGCCGGTCCGGGGCCGCCACGGCGGTCATCGGGCACCTGCCATCTCGTAGTAGACCCAGCGGCGGGCGTTTCTGAACATCAGGAACGTCACCACCATGATGATCATGAAGAGGGTCCAGGCGAGGGCGCTGGCGTAGCCCATCTCGCTCTCGGTGAACGCCTTGCGGAACAGGTAGTAGACGTAGAAGAGGGTGGCGTGGTTGGGGCCGCCCTCGGTCATCACGTACGCCTGGTTGAACACCTGGAAGGTGCCGACCACGCCGACCACCAGGTTGTAGAAGATGGTCGGCGTCATCATCGGCAGCGTCACGTGCCAGAAGCGCCGCCACGGGCCGCCGCCGTCGATGGACACCGCCTCGTACAGGTGCCGCGGCACGCCCTGCAGCCCGGCCAGGAAGATCACCATGGTGTTGCCGAAGCCCCACGTGCTCATGATGATCAGCGAGGGGACGGCGGTGGACTCGGCGTAGATCCACTGGGAGCCGGGCAACCCGCCCTGCCGCAGCAGCGAGTTGAGCAGCCCGAAGTCCGGGTTGAAGATCCAGATCCAGAGCACGACGTTGGCGATGGCCGGCACCAGCGTCGGCAGGTAGAAGATCGTGCGCCAGATCGCCAGGCCGCGGACCTTCTCGTTGAGCAGCATGGCCACGGCGAAGCTGACGATGAGCACCAGCGGGACCGAGCCGAGCGTGTAGTACGTGGTCGTGGTCAGCGACTTCCAGAACAGCTCGTCGCGGGCCATGGCGGTGTAGTTGTCCAGCCCGACGAACGACGGGCTCGCGCCGATCGTCCAGTCGGTCAGGCTGAAGAAGGCCGAGGCCGCCATCGGGCCGATCGTGAAGATCAGGAATCCGAGGATGGCGGGCAGCGCCATGAGGATGCCCCAGCGGGTCTCCAAGCGGCGCATCACAGGTCCTGACGGTGGTGCCAGCCCTGCAGCATGCTGGTGATCTTGGGTGCGGTGGCCTTCATGATCTCGGCGGCCGGGCGCTTGCCGGTCTCCAGCTCCTGCAGGGCGGGGGTGAGCACGTCGCTGCTGATGGCGGACATGTTCTTGACGCGGTTGCGGAGGTCGGGGATGCCGTGGTCGCGGGCATAGTCGACGACCGCGGTCCGGAACTCCGGCGGGTGCTGGGCGTTCTTGGTCCAGGAGTCGATGGCCGCCTGGTCCTCGTAGTACTTCTTCTCCTGCGGCATCCACAGGCCCTTGGCGAACAGGTCGACGTTCGCCGGGTCGTTGTGGAAGGCGAGCAGCTCCACGGCCTCCTGCTCGTGCTTGCTCCCCGCGAACACCGCCGAGGCGCCGGCCACCTGGCTGGCGGTGAACGGCTCGGTGTATTTGGGCAGCACGCCCATGCCGAAGTCGACCTTGCTCTCGTTCATGTCGAGCAGGCTCCAGTGGCCGTCCACCACCATCGCCACCCGCTTGGTCTTGAGCAGGATGTTGGTGCCCGGCACCTCGTCGCCGGTGGCGGCGAGCTGGCCGGGGCCGGGCGCGACCCGGTGCTTGTAGACCAGGTCCTGCAGGTTCTGGAACACCTGGATCGCCTCGGGCGTGTCCAGCAGGCACTTCTTGCCCGTCTCGTCGGCGAAGTCGGCGCCGTTGCTGCGCAGGAACCCGTACCAGGCGGCGCCGTAGGTGAAGCTGATGGAGACGCCGAACTGCTTGATCTGCTTGGGGTCGAAGCCGGACTCGTCCGGGCGCTTGCCGTTCTGGTCGAGGGTGAGTTTGTAGGCGTTCTCCACGAGCTGGTCCCACGTCCAGGCGGAGGCGGCCTCGGCCGGGGGCGTGACCCCGGCCGCCGCGACGGCGGACTTGCTGAACCACAGCAGCATGGACTCGTTCGCGGTCGCGATGGCGTGCAGGTTGTCCTGCCCGGTCCACAGGTACGCGTCCGGCAGGTAGCCGGCCAGCTGCGGATACTTCTGCAGGTACGGGAACAGGTTGACCAGCTTGCCCTGCTCGCCGAGGCGGAAGGACATCGACATCGGCACATAGCCGGCGTCCGGCAGCTTGTTGCTGGCGACGAGCGTGTTGAGCTTCACGTCGTACTCGTCGGGGGTGAACAGCGGCTTGACGGCAACGCCCGGGTTCTTCTGCTCGTACTGCTTGAGCATGCGCTCGACGGCCGCCTTCTCGAACGTCGAGCCCCAGAACATGAACTGCAGCTGCGTGTTCCCGGCCGAGCCGGCGCCGCCGCCGCAGGCCGCCGCCGCGGTGCCGAGGGCGGCGAGCCCGCCGAGCTTGAACAGATCACGTCTCTTCATCGGCGTGTTTCCTTACGCGAGGGGGATCCAGACCCGCATCGCGCCACCGTCGCGGTTGTCCCACTGGAAGTAGGGGATGGCCGTCGCGGTCACGCTGGTGCGGGTCGCCAGGGGGGTGCCGGCGTAGGGCAGTCCGCCGCGCGGCTGACTCACCACGACGGCGTCGATCTCGAGCAGCACCGTCCGGCCCACGCCCTCGATCTCGCGATCGATGGGCCGCGGCACGGCGTCGGGGGCGATCGCGAGGTCGTCGACCTCCACGCCCTCCGGCTGGTCGGCCTGCTCGAAGCAGTAGACGAGCGGGCCGCGCTCCAGCGCCGCGCTGCCCCTGACCGCGTCGATCCGGTGGTGGGGGCGCATGAGCCTGGGCGTCAGGTCGAGCCGCAGCTCGACGGCGTCGCCGGCGCGCCAGGCTGAGCGGCGGATGCGGAAATATCCGTCTTCGGCGGCCCGGGCGGGACGGTCGTCGACGTACGTGGACTCGCTCCAGGACGGGATGCGCAGGGCGAGCTCCCAGTCCCCGGGCGGCGCCTCCTCCACCGTGATGCGGATGACGCCGTCCCACGGGTAGTCGGTCTCGACGCGCAGGCGGGCGCCCGCCGCCTCGATCCGGCCTGCCGCGTACTGGTGCAGCTGCAGGCCGGAGGCGGTCTCGGTGGCGAGGTAGCCGCCGAGCGAGGCCACCAGGCGCATGATGTTCGGCGGGCAGCAGGCGCAGGCGAACCACTCCCTGCGCCGCCCGAGGTAGGCGTCCTCGACGAGGTCGTTCCTGCGCTGCAGCGGGTTGACGTAGAAGAAGCGGGTGCCACCGGCCGAGGTGGAGGCGGCGAAGGCGTTCCAGAGCGTGCGCTCGATCAGGTCGGCGTACCGGCCGTGGCCGGTGGCCAGCAGCAGCCGCCAGTTCCAGTGGATGCTCGCGATCGCCGCGCAGCTCTCGCTGTAGGCGCGGTCGGAGGGCAGCTCGTAACGCTCGCCGAACGCCTCGCCGTCATGGCGCGAGCCGTGGCCGCCGGTGATGTACGTCTTGGTGGCGACCATGTCCTCCCAGCGGCGCACCGAGCTCTCCAGCAGCGACTCGTCGCCGGTCTCCAGGTAGACGTCGACGACGCCGGCGTCGAGGTAGAGCTGGCGCACGGCGTGGCCGACCGCGGTGTCCGCCTCGCGTACCGGCAAGTGGTCCTGGGCGTAGAGCATGCCCATGCCGCTGTCCTTGATGAGGCCCTTGCCGCGGTTGTCGATCAGCTTGGACGCCAGCTCCAGGTAGGCACGCTCGCCCGTCAGCCGGTGCAGCTCGACCAGCGCGGTCTCGACCTCGGCGTGGCCGTCGATGCCGTCGTCGCCGCCGGTCAGGAACACCTCGACGAGGTGGTCGGCCAGGCGGCGCGCGATCGGCAGCAGGCTGTCGCCGACGCCCGCGCGGGCGGCCGCCACCGCGGCCTGGAACAGGTGGCCGGCGCAGTACATCTCATGGCTGTACTCCAGCTCGGCGTAGATCTTGTCCGGCTTGACCACCTGGTAGTGCGAGTTGAGGTAGCCGTCGGGCCGCTGCGCCCTGGCCAGCACGGCCGACGCCTGCTCGATGAACGCGGCGTAGCCGGGCTCCGGGGAGCGGACCTGCTCCCACGAGACGGCCTCGAGTTGCTTGTAAAGATCGGAATCCTGGAACCGGTACCCCTGAAAGGGCCCCTCGCCCTCCCCCGCCGCTCTCCGGAGGTTCGGCAGCGCACCCGAGCGCTCCATCTGCTCCAGGCCCAGCGGGATGCTCGCCTCGTGGTTGATCTCCTGCCACCGCGCGAGCGGCCCGCCGGTGATGACGGCGTCGCCGACGCCGATCGGCCGCAACACGGCACGATTGGAAGGGACGGCGGGACCGGGGATCTGCTGCATTGAGCTCCTGACCTCGGTGAGAAAACTTTGGGAATAGGTTTGCTCAATCGGAGAGTAAGGTGTGATACATCACTGGTCAAGAGGAAGACTGTGCGGGTCACAGTGGTGACCGCGAAAGGGGAGTCGGTTGGCCAACCCCTCGGAAAAGATCGCGAGAAGCGTCACGATCAGGGACGTCGCGGCCGCTGCCGACGTCTCGATCGGCACCGCGTCCAAGGCACTCAACGGGCGCGGCCGCATGCGCGCCGAGACCCGCGACCGGGTGCTCGCCGCGGCCGAGCGGCTGGGCTTCCGGCCCAATCCGCTCGCCCAGGGCCTGCTGGCCGGGCGCACGTACACGGTCGGCCTGGTCACGGGTGACAGCTTCGGGCGCTTCAGCATCCCCGTGATGCTGGGCGCGGAGGACGCGCTGGGCGCCGGGCAGATCTCGGTGTTCATGTGCGACACCCGCGACGACCCGATCAGAGAGCGCCACTACGTCGAGCGGCTGCTGGCCCGGCGCGTGGAGGGCATCATCGTCACCGGCCGGCGCACCGAGCCGCGCCCGGGGATCGGCCGCGACCTGCCGGTTCCCGTCGTGTACGCCATGACGCAGTCCACCGACGAGTCGGACGTGTCGATCATCCCGGACGACGAGGGCGGCGGCGCGCTGGCCGCCCGCCACCTGCTGGCGACGGGACGCACCCGCATCGGGCACGTCACCGGGCCGCAGCGCTTCCAGGCTGCGCGCCGGCGGGCGCACGGCCTGACCACCGCCCTGTCCGAGGCCGGACTCGAGCCGGCCGGGGAGATCCTGTTCGGGCAGTGGAGCGAGGAGTGGGGGCGGCAGGGCGCCGACGTGCTCCTGCACGCCGCGCCCGACGTGGACGCCGTCTTCTGCGGCAGCGACCAGATCGCCCGCGGGGTGGCGGAGACGCTGCGCGAGCGGGGGCGGCGGGTGCCCGAGGACGTGGCGCTGGTGGGGTTCGACAACTGGGAGCCGATGGCGCTGGGCTGCCGGCCGCCGCTGACGACCGTGGACATGAACCTCGGCGAGATCGGGCTGCTGGCCGCCCGGCACATCCTGGAGGTCATCGCGGGCCGGCCGTCCGGCGGCGGGGTGACGATCGTCCCCGCCAGCCTGGTGCTGCGGGAGTCCACGCGGCGCGCCCCATCCTGACGCCTTTACATTGTAGATCGTCAAGTCTGGTGATTGACCAGTGCTGTGTTACACCTTACTGTGCGCGTGGGAAAAGGTATTCCCAAACCCTTTTGGTGGAGGAGTCCCGATGAACCGTGGGTTCCGCCGCACGCGTCTGTCCGTCGCGGCGCTCTTATGCACCTCCTTACTCACCGGCGTGCCGCAGGCCGCGCACGCCGCCGCCCCCACCGCCCAGGTAGTCGACATGTTCGGCAGGACCGTCAACGACTACGGCGTCAAGCTCGTCGACTGGCAGGGCTACCTGGCCAATCCCTACGTCGAGCTGACCGTCAAACCCCCGCCCGACGTGCGCTATCCCGTCACCGTCGACCTGAAGGCCGAGGGCACCTCCAGGCTGATGATGGACCTGCCCAGCCAGCTCACCGCCACCGGCGCGACCAAGACGCTGACCTTCGCCGGCGCCGCCGAGCAGAAGACGTTCAAGCTGGCGATCCACTCCAAGCGCGGCCCAGGACCGGATGAAAGTTACACGCTCCGGCTGAACGTCAGGGACGCCGACGGCGCGACGTACCAGCAGTCGATGCCGATCCGGGTGCAGCAGGACGAGAAGACCGCGCTGCAGCCCACCCTCCCGCTCGCCTTCGACTACCGCTACGACACCATCACCGGCTACTTCAACAACGCCGCCTTCCGGACGGCGTCGGAAGAGGCGGTGAAGGACTGGTTCCGCTTCTTCGACATGCAGCCGTTCGACACCGTCGCGGCCGGGGCGGAGCCGAACCACCTGCCGGGCAACGACTGGCAGAACACGATCAACGTCACCAACCAGTCCGCCTTCAACGGCATGTACGTGTTCTTCCGCGGCATCCAGACCCCGTACTCGACCGGCTACCCGGCCAACAACGGCCGCTACAGCACCCGGGGCGGCCAGCAGCTGCCCGGCCCGCTGCACCGCTCCACCGCGATGATCTTCGAGTACGACGAGGCGAACAAGCAGCTGTTCACCTCCCTGGCCGACGAGGACTGGTACCGGACGGAGATCCAGGGCTCGGTGCTCGACGTGCACGGCCTGGTCATGCACGAGTACGGCCACGCGGTCGCCTTCCACAGCGACTGGGCCGGCATGCGCTCCTATGTCTCCTCGGGCGGCAACGACCCGGACGTGGTCGCCTACCAGGGGTACGCCGTGCCGCTCGACAGCAGCTACCACATCCCCGGCGAGCAGCGGTATTGGGACCGCCTCAGCGGGCAGAGCGGCGGCTGGACCCACCTGTTCCCCACCCGCCGCTGGATGCTGACCAAGCTGGCCCTGCTGGTGGCCGAGAACGCCGGCTGGAAGCTCAACCGCACTCTCACCCCGTTCCTGCCGCCGTCCATCGTCACCACTTCCCTGCCGTCGGCCACGCCCGGCACGGCCTACCAGCACACGCTGGAGGCCAAGGGCGGAGTGCCGTTCTACGACTGGCAGGTCACGAGCGGCTCGCTGCCGGCCGGGCTGAGCCTCGACCGCTTCACCGGCGCCATCACCGGCACGCCGACCACCGCGGGCACGTCCACGTTCACCGTCCAACTGCGTGACTATGACCGGCTCAGCACGCCGCTGACCAGGACGTTCACCCTCAACGCCGGGGCCGGCGGGTCGACGAACCTCGCCCGCACCGCCACGCCGTCGGCCTCCTACACCTCACCGTGGGAGAGCATCGCGGCGATCAACGACGGCATCGACCCGCCCAGCTCGAACGACACCGTCAACCGCCGCTGGGGCACCTGGCCCAACACCGGAACCCAATGGGCCGAGCTGACCTGGAGCTCCGCCCAGACCATCAGATCCGCCGACGTCTACTTCTTCGACGACGGCGGCGGCGTGCGCCTGCCCGCCTCCTGGAAGCTGCAGTACTGGACCGGCAGCGCCTACGCCGACATCCCCGGCACCTATCCCACCGCGCTCAACGCCTACAACCGGGTCACGTTCACCCCCGTGACCACGACCAGGCTCCGGGTCGCACTACAGAGCGGCCAGGCCTCGGTCGGGCTGCTGGAAGTGAAGGCCAACTCCTAGAAAGGCTTCCATGAGGAAGGTCACGATGTTCGGCGCGCTCGCCGCCCTGGCGGGCGCGCTGTCCCTCCCCTCCCCCAGCCTCGCCGCCCCTAAGGAGGCGCCCCAGCTGGAGGTGTACGACATCTTCTTCCGCAAGGTCAACGACTACGGCGTGCAGGTCGTCGACTGGCAGGGCTACCTCGCCAACCCGTACGTCGAGCTCACCGTCCGGGCGCCCCGGGTGCCCGGCATCACCTATCCGCTCAAGGTGGACCTGCACGCCAAGGGCACCTCCCGGCTGATGTTCAACCTGCCGAGCGAGCTGACCGCCACCGGCGCGACCAAGTCCTTCACCCTGACCGGGCCGTACGACCGGGAGATCGTGCGGCTGGCCATCCACTCCAAGCAGGGCGCCGGCAGCGACGAGCTGCACCAGTGGGTCATGAAGACCACCGACGCGACCGGCGCCAAACGCACCCAGACCATGCCGATCAGGGTGCAGCAGGACGAGAAGACCCCGCTCGAGCCCACCATCCCCATCGACTTCGACTACCGCTACGACACGATCACCGGCTACTTCTCCGACCCCGGTGTGCGCAAGGCGGCCGAAAAGGCGGTCAGGAACTGGTTCGCGTTCTTCGACCTGAAGCCGTTCGACACGGTCCCGGCCGGCGACGAGGTGAACCGGCTGCCGGGCAACGACTGGCAGAACGAGGTCGAGGCCACCAACGCCAAGCCGTACAACGGCATGTACGTGTGGTTCCGCGGCATCCAGACGCCGTACTCGACCGGCTACCCCACGGTCAACGGCAAGTTCCACACCCAGAACAACAAGCCGACCCCGTACCACCGCTCGACCAGCATGATCCTGGAGTACGACGAGCAGCTCATGAAGCTGTTCACGTCCCTGGAGGACGAGGACTGGTACAAGACCGACCTCGGCCAGTACATCGACGTGCACGGCCTGGTCATGCACGAATACGGCCACGCGGTCGCCTTCCACAGCGACTGGAAGGGCATGGCCGACTACGTGGCCGCCAAAGGCGCCGGTTACAAGGACGTCATCGACTACCAGGGCTACCCGGTGCCGCTGGACACCAGCTATCACGTGCCCGGCGACGAGCCGTACTGGGACCGGCTCAGCGGCCAGAACGGCGGCTGGCGGCACCACTTCCCCCTCCGGCGGTGGGAGCTGACCAAGCTGACGCTGCTGATCGCGGAGGCGGCCGGCTGGAAGCTCAACCGCAACCTCACCCCGTTCCTCAAGCCCTCGATCGAGACCGCCTCGTTGCCCGCGGCGACCGCCGGGGCGGCGTACGACCAGCGGCTGAAAGCCAAGGGCGGCGTGCCGTTCTACGACTGGCAGGTCGTGCGCGGCGCCCTGCCCGAGGGGCTGAGCCTCGACCGGTTCACCGGGGCCGTCACCGGCACCCCTGCCACGAGCGGCTCGTATACGTTCACCGTCCAGCTCAGGGACTACGACAAGCTGAGCACCCCCCTCACTCGTGAGTACACCCTCACGGTGAGCTGACCCGAGCGAGGGCCGGCCGCCCCACAGGGCGGCCGGCCCTCGTCGTGCTCAGAGGCCGTAGCGGCTCTTCAGGTGCCGCCACCAGTCGCGGAACATCCACGCGTCGAACTCCGTGATCGACGACGCGCTGCCCGCCTTCATGAGGAAGCAGCACTGGCCGGTCGGGGTCCAGTCGTAGAAGTCGTCCAGGCCGAACGAGTGGCCCATCTCATGCAGCAGGATGTGGATGTTGTCGGTGTTGAGGTTGCTCATGTAGTACTCGCTGCCGATCCGCTGCCCCCAGTCGCCGCCGGCGCCGCCGCCGAAGCCCGCGGTGAGCCAGAGCGACATGTCGTAGTGGTGCGAGGCGCCGCCCGGGCAGTTGGGGTAGTTGCCGCTCTGGTTGAAGAAGCGGCCGCATGGCTCGGCGCACTGCGGCGCGTTCTCGCGGATGTTGTTGACGTAGATGTCGACGGAGTTGTCGGTCCACTGGAGCTGGGCGCGGTCGCGCACGGCCCAGCCGACCACCTTGACCGGCACGTTGGCGTACGGCCAGCCGTTGTGGCCGGCCATGACGTCCATCCACTTCTTGAACTGGCGGGCCAGCGTGGCGTGGATCTGGTCACGCTGGGCGGCCGTCACCGTGGCGCTGGTGTCCCAGCGCACGCAGTAGTTGATCGAGCCGCCGTTGGCCATGATCTGGTCCCAGCCGTAGTTGCGGAACCCGTACAGGTTGGGGTACGTGCTCTCCTGGTGCTGCCATACCTCGTTGAGCGGGGTGACCAGGTGGGCGGGCGGGTTCCAGCCGGTCGTGCCGCCGCCCGTGTCGGGCGCCCACGCCTTGACCTCCAGCAGCCCGACCGATGCCTGGCCGCTCTGCAGGACGACACGCAGCCGCGTGGTGCTGACCTGCGTGAAGGAGACCTTGTTGTAGGTGTTGACCGCGACGGGGTAGGTGCCCGGGATGTCGGCGTAGGCGCTGCCGGTCCAGCGCTGGAGCTTCCAGGAGGCGGGCACGCGCACGCCGCCGCCGTCGTCGAAGAAGTAGACGTCGGCCCCCTTGATGGTCTGGGCGGAGCTCCAGGTCAGCTCGGCCCATTGGGTTCCGGTGTTGGGCCAGGTGCCCCAGCGGCGGTTGACGGTGTCGTTCGAGCTGGGCGGGTCGATGCCGTCGTTGATCGCCGCGATGCTCTCCCACGGCGAGGTGTACGAGGCCGACGGCGTCGCCGACCGGGCCACGTTGGTGTCGGCCAGGGCGCTCTGGACGGGGAAGAAGAACGTGATGATCAGGAGGAGGGGCAGGATTGCCAAGCGTCTCATGGGAGTTCTCCCGGTGGTAGCGCTAACATGCGCGGGCCTCGAAGGAGGGCGGCCTCCATCGAGGCCCGGCACGTGTCAGCGGTAGGTGATGTCGGAGGAGGAGTAGAGGCAGTTCACGCCGTCGGCGCCTTCACCGATCTTGGTGGGCTCGCTGCCCTTGGGCACGCCTCGGTACTTCTCGCAGATGACGGCGCTGCCGTACACCGTGATCCGGCTGAAGCGCGCGGTGTCGCCCCAGTTCGTGTTGATCCCGGCCAGCACCTTGGTGGTCCGGGCGGTGACGCCGTCCATGACCACGTGCCGCTGGTAGGACGTGGAGCAGTTGCCGCAGGCCCGGTACAGCTTGCCGGAGCTGTGCACCTGGAAGTTCTTGATCGTCACCGTGCCGGCGCCGTTGTGCTGGAACACCTTGTCCGAGCCCGACTTGGCGCCGCCGCCGTCCACCAGATAGGTCGCCGAGGAGCTGGAGGACTTGAACGTGGCGGCGTCCTCGCCGACGTCGTTCCACCACACGTTGCGGATGGTGCACGAGCCCTCGCAGTGGATGCCGTCGCCGGCCGGGGCGTCGATGATGACGTTCTGGATCGTGCCGCCGTTGGGCACCACGAACATCGGATCCTGGCTCTCACTCTGACCGCCGTCGCCGATGCCGTAGTAGCGCTTCATGCCGCCGTCGAAGAACGACCCGGTGTTGCGGGTCGTCGTCTGATGCACGCTGCCGGCGTCCGACGGCCACGGGCCACTGCCGTCGCCACCAGAGCCGCCGCTGCTGCTGCCCATCTTGATGAGCTGCCACTGCTGGTTGGCGCCGTTGAGGTCGTCCCATTGGGAGATGCGGGCGCCGTCGGCGGTCGACCACTCCCACACTTCCAGCGCCTTGTTGCTGTTGCGGTTGATCAGCCGTACGTGGCCGCCGTCGGAGTCGGCCAGCCGGAACTGCTGGTTGTAGCCGTTGAGGTCGGCCCACTGCACGACCTGGGCACCGCCCGCTGTGGAGTGCTCGAAGACGTCCAGCACCTTGCCGCTGTGCCGGGACTTCAGCCGGTAGTAGCCGCTCCCCGAGCTGACGAACTGCCACTGCTGCCAGTTGCCGTCGTTGCGGGGCCACTGCACGATCGGCGAGCCGTCGCTGGTGGCCAGGTTGTACACGTCGAGCGCTTTGCCGCTGTGCCGGTTGACCAGCACGTACCAGGCGCTGGTGTCGACGGTGGCCGCCTGCGCCGCCGGTGGCGTCACGGCGGCGGCGCCGGCCATGGCCATCACCATGGCGGCCACCGTCGCGAGCAGGCGGCGCCAGCCGTGCCGGGACTGGGATTGGATTGTCAAGGCCGCTCTCTGCCTTTCTGCGCTTGGTGAGGCAAGCGCTTTCCCATCGATCGGACGAGCACCCGTTCCGGAATGAGTGGAGCGGACAGCCTGATGACGGGGCACAGCTGTCCCTGTTCGGGCTTTGATCGCACGCGCAGCGACAGCCGTCAACCGGAACGCGTCGGCTCAAGGGCTCGACCTGCGGCTTGCCGGTGAAAGTTTCACGGGCCACCAATATGGCTGGAGCCCCCGGACTGGTGGTGCGGCGTCAGTCCGTGAGGTAACGCTGCACGGCCGGACCGAGATCGCGCACCAGGCTCTCTGGGTCGGCCTCGGCCATCGGCGGCAGCTGGAGCACATAGCGGGTGAGGGCCAGTCCGAGCAGTTGTGTGCTGACCAGCCCGGCCCGGCGCGCGGCGTCGTCCGCGCCCGTCACCCGGGCCACGAACGCGACGATCTGCGTCTGGAAGACCTCCCTCATGCGCTCGGCGGCCATGGGGTTGGTCGAGGCCGAGCGCAGCAGGAGGATCAGCACGTCGTCGGACAGGCCGCCCTCCCAGCGGGCCAGGAAGTGGCGGACGAGCAGCTCACCGAGCCGGTCCGCCGGCGGCTCCGGCACCTGCGCGAGCCGCAGGTCCACGTCCACGGCGGCGCGGAACAGGCCGGCCTTGCTGCCGTAGTAACGCATGACCATCGACGGGTCGACGCCGACCTGGGCGGCGACGGCGCGGATCGTCATCGCCTCATAGCCTCGCTCGATGAGCAGTTTTCTGGCGGCCTCCAGGATGGAGGTCCGGGTGGCCGCCGATCGTTCCGTGAACGCCATGACAACGAGTGTAGGCCAACGTACGTTTGCGGTCGCCTGCCCTCGTGGCGCCTAGAGTGCCAGGCTCCTGCGCCGGAACAACGTCAGCCCGATCGCGGCCAGCCCGGCGGCCGTGACCACTAGTGCCGCGAGCGGCCCGACGGTCACCTCCGCGGCCGGGATCGGCGGCACGTGGCTGAACGGCGACAGGTCCCGCACCGCCTCGGGGAGTCCGAACACCTCTCCCAGCAGTCCGCAGGCGATGCTCAGGACGAGCGCTGCCCAGGCGAGCGTGACGGTGAGCCGGGGCAGCAGGCCGAAGGCGAGCACGACGAAGCCGGCCAGGGTCAGCGCGGCGGGCAGCTGCGCCAGCCCGGCGCCGATCAGCGGGCCCACGCCGGTGACACCGCCGACGGCGGCGTCGGCCACCCCCATGCCCGCGCCCGCCATGACCAGCAGCGCGGTCGCGCCGATCAGCGCGCAGGCCAGGTGTGCGATCACCCAGCGGACCCGGCCCACCGCGGTGGCCAGCACCGCTTCGGCCGGTCCGCCGGCCTCTTCCGAACGCAACCGCAGCATCACCTGGACCACGAAGCCCGCCGCCAGGACGCCGTAGACGTTCATCATCGCGGCGTAGAAGGTGTCCACCAGGTTGGCCACGCCCGCGCCGGCGAGCTGGTCGAGGATCTTGACGGCGCCCGCGTTGGCGGTCATCGCGTCGTTGACGGTCTTGCCCAGGGTGCCGATCCCCAGGCCGAACACCGCGCTGCCGATCACCCAGCCGAGCGTCGCGCCGCGGTTCAGCCGCCACGCCAGTCCGAACGGGCTCAGCAACGAGCGGGACGCCACCCCCGGTCCCGGCCGGTCCGCGATCAGTCCGGCGCCGAAGTCCCGGTGGTCGACCAGCGCGAACGCCGCGGCCACGCACGCGACCAGCAGCACGAGCGGCAGAGCGAGCACCCACCACACCTCATCGCCGAACGGGCGTACCAGCGTGCCCCAGCCGATGGGCGACAGCCACGACGGCCACGCGCTGATCACCTGGATGCCGTCCGGCGCGCGCTCACCGAGCGCGTCGCCGACGCCGCGCACCAGGTAGGCCCCACCGACGGCCGTCGCGGCGAACGCGTTGGCCCCGCGTGCACTCTGGAACAGCTGCGCGGCGACCGCGGCCAGCCCGGCGAAGGCCAGGCCGGTGGCCGCCGTCGCCGCGCCGAACGCCACCGCGCCGTCGGCGGGCAGGCCGGCCCCCAGCAGGGTGCCGGTCAACGCGGCCCCGAGCAGCAGGTCGGCTCCCCCGACCACGACCAGAGCCGCGGTAAGACCGGCGTACCTGCCCACGCTCCCCGAGCCGAGCATCTCGCCCCTGCCGTTCTCCTCGTTCTGCCGGGTGTGCCGGACCATCGCGAAGGTGCTCATGAGCCCGGCCAGCACCAGCATGAACGCGAAGTTGCGGAAGTTCACCAGCGCGCCCAGGTCGGTGCCGACCGGGGTGCCCCGCATGAGCAGGACGGCCGGGCTGGTGCCGGCGCCCTTCAGCGCGGTGACCCGTCCGGCCTCGTCGGGGAACTCGTCCGCCACCGCGGCGGCACCGGCCGCCAGCAGCAGCACCGAGCCGGCGATCCAGATCGGCACCTGGACCCGGTCGCGCCGCAGAACCAGGCGGATCAGCCGCCCGGTGCCCGCGTAGGCGCTCATCGGGCCGCTCCCACCGTGGTCGTGTCGCCGTAGTGGCGCATGAACAGCTCCTCCAGCGTCGGCGGGTGGCTGGTCAACGCCTGGACGTCGAAGCCGGCCAGGTGCCGCAGCACGCCGGGCAGTCGCTCGGAGTCCACGTTGAACTGGGCACGCGTGCCGTCGGCGACGAGATCGTGGATGCCGGGCAGACCGGCCAGGCCGCTGATCGGCTCGGTCGCCTCGACGGTGACCGCGGTCCTGGTCAGGTGGCGGAGCCGGGCGAGCGTGCCGGACTCCACCGTGATGCCGTCGCGGATGATGCTGACCGCTGAGCAGAGCGCTTCGACCTCGGAGAAGATGTGGCTGGACAGCAGCACGGTCGCTCCGCGCGCGCTCACCTCGCGGACGGTCTCCTGGAAGGCCGCCTCCATCAGCGGGTCCAGGCCGGAGGTGGGCTCGTCGAGGACGAACAGCTCGACGTCGGAGGCGAAGGCGGCGATCAGTGCCACCTTCTGCCTGTTTCCCTTCGAGTAGGTGCGGCACCGCTTGGTGGGATCCAGCTGGAATCGTGCCACGAGCTCGGCCCTGCGGGTCTTGTCCAGGCCGCCGCGCAGGTCGCCGAACAGGTCGATGGCCTCGCCGCCCGTCAGGTTCGGCCAGAGGCTCACATCGCCTGGCACGTAGGCCAGCCTCTTGTGCAGGGTGACCGCTTCGCGCCAGGGATCGCCGCCCAGCAGGCGGACCTGTCCCGCGTCGGCCCGCAGCAGGCCGAGCAGCACGCGGATGGTCGTCGTCTTGCCTGCCCCGTTGGGCCCCAGGAAGCCGTGCACCTCGCCGGTGCCCACCGTGAGATTCAGGCCGTTCAGTGCCCGGCTCCTGCCGAACGTCTTGACCAGACCGGACACCGCAATGGCGTCAGTCATCGTGATTCTCCTTGAGGGGATGAGGACTCAGCCTCGTCGAGCGCACGCAGGATCCGGCCCGCGTCCTCGATGCTGAGCAGGGGATGCGAATAGATGTCGACGAGCCCGCGAGCCAGCAGGCGATCGCCTTCCGGGCTGGACACGTCGACGCCCATGGCCCGCGAGACATGCCCATGCAGCACTCCGACGGACACGGCCATCGCCACGACGATGGCCGCGCGGATCTTCACGTCCACCGTGGGAGGATCCGGGCGGCTCTTGTCGGCTTCGACCAGCCACGGCACGCTTTGCCGTACCAACTCGTCGAACAGCGCGCTCGCCGCGCCCTCGGCCAAGGCCCGCATCATGTACCGCTGGTAGGGCCCGAGCGCCGACCGCGCGGCGATGACGGAGGCCAGCGCACCGGAGGCCATGCCGGCCCTGGTCTGCTCGTTGACCTGCCTGATCATCCTGATCAGGTGCTCGTCGCAGGCCTCCCGCAACCCCTGTTTGGACCCGAAGTGGTGACGCACCAGGCCAGGTGAGACCCCGGCTGTCTCGGCGATGCCGCGGAGAGTCGCCCCCTCGTAGCCGTGGTCGCCGAAGTGCTGGATGGCCGCGTCCCTGATGCGCGCCCGCGCTGTCAGGTCCTCAGGAGCCGCTGCTGTCGTCATGTCGCCTTACTCCTCTTCGCGTGGACAGCTTACTACTCGCTCGTACACAAAACTATCCGCTTGGGCAGTGTGTGACGCACGCCATCTCGTGCTCCCCGGGAATGCTTCTAAGTGCTTCGGTAACAACCTGGCAACAGCTCTTTTCCTGATCGATGTGACCGATCACACTCAGGCATCGGAAGATGTGACCGATCACATCGAGCGCTGTGAGGAGCGCCATGAGGAGGAGACATGCTTGGTCCGCGGCCTTGGCGGCGGCCCTCGTGATCAGTGTGGTACCCGCGACTCCCGGCGCCGCGGCGCCGTCCCAGCTCGTCGTCGACCTCGCCACCCAGACCGGCGCCCTGCGCTACGGCGCCACCGGATTCCTGTACGGGCTCGGCGACGAGGGCATCCCGAACGAGACCATGCTGGCCGCACTCAAACCGCAGGTCACGGCCCAGAAGGCCCCGGACGGCCTGCAGCACCCGAACGGCGACGCGCTCAAGATCGCCCCGATGTTCAAGCGGGCCGGCGGCCGCGACATCCAGATCTACATGCAGGACATTTACAAGCAGTGGCCGTACGAGAACCTCGGCATCAACGACTACCTGGCCAAGGTGGACACGATGACGAGGAAGGTCGTCGCCGACCCGTACCGCACCTCCTACGTCTACGTCCCCTTCAACGAGCCCGACCAGATCTGGTACGCGGGCAACCTGACCGGTTTCCTCAACGACTACAGGACCGTCTACCAGCGCATCCGCTCCATCGACCCGGGCGCCCGCATCGCCGGCCCGAACTTCGCCGCCTACCGCTCCGCCGATCTGCGCAGGTTCATGACGTTCGCGCGCGACAACAACGTGCTCCCGGACGTCACGACGTGGCACGAGCTGGGCGACGACTTCTTCACCGGCTGGCACGAGCACTACGCCGATTACCGGGCGATCGAGTCGAGCCTGGGCATCTCGCCGCGGCAGATCTCGATCAACGAGTACGGCCGCTTCTCCGGCGACCTCGGCGTGCCGGGCAACCTGGTGCAGTTTGTGGCCAGGTTCGAAAACAGCAAGGTCGACGGCTGCCTGGCGTACTGGACGACGGCCGGCGGGCTCAACGACCTGGTCACCAGGAACAACCAGGCGACCGGCGGCTGGTGGTTGTACAAGTGGTACGGCGAGCTGACCGGCACGACGGTCGCCGTGACCCCGCCCGCGCCCGGCGGCTCGCTCCAGGGCGTGGCGGCGCTGGACCCGGCCAAGAAGCAGGCCCGGGTGATCTTCGGCGGCAACAACCCGGCGAGCGGCACCTACGACACGAACGTGGTCGTCAAGGGCATCCCCTCCTACCTGGGCGGCACGGTGCACGCCACCGTGTGGGGCGTCGACAGCACCGGGTTGAACGCCTCCCCCGGCCCCTACCGGGTGAGTGAGAGCGACTACACGGCCTCCGGCGGGCAGATCACGATCCCGCTGACGGGGCTGAAGGGCACGTCGGCGTACCACGTCGTCCTGACCCCGGACAAGGACCTGTCCCAGGCGGGCTCGGCACAGCGGTACGAGGCCGAGTACGCCGCCCTGGGCGGCTCCGCCCGCGTCACCTACGGCTCGAACACCGGCTACTCGGGCACGTCCTTCTCCGAGGGCTACGGCGCCAGCACCACGGCGAGCACCAAGTTCGTGGTCACCGCACCGGCGGACGGCTACTACGCCGTCGCCCTGCGTTACTCGGCCGGCCCGTACAACGGCGCACCGGCCACCCGCTCGGTCCGGATGCGGCTCAACGGCGCCGACCTCACCACCGTGACGCTGCCCGGCACCGCCGACTGGAACTCCTGGAACACCGTCACCACCAAGGTGTTCCTGACCGCCGGCATCAATCGCGTGGACGTCAACGCCTACGCCTCCGACGACCGGGACGCGGTCAACATCGACTACATCGACGTCACGCCCACCACCGGGACGATCACCTCGTACCAGGCGGAATCCTCGGGCAACACGCTGAGCGGCGCCGCCAGGGTATCCTCCAACTCCGCGGCGTCAGGCGGCGCGTACGTCGGCTACATCGGCGCCGGCGCGGCCAACACGCTGCGCTTCAACAACGTCACCGTCCCGGCCGCCGGCCGCTACCGCATGGTCGTCACCTACGCCAACGGCGAGCTGGGCGAGGGCGCCACCAACTACAACTCCAACATCGTCGACCGCTACGCCGACATCTCCGTCAACGGCGGCGCGCCGGCCAGGCACTACTTCCGCAACACGCTGGGCTGGTCCAACTACCGCACCACGGTCGCCGACGTGGTCCTGGCCGCGGGCGCGAACACGATCACGTTCGGCAACGCCTCGGCCGGCTACGCCCCCGACATCGACCTCATCCAGATCGCCGCGCCACTGGGCTGAGGCCACGCACCTGCGGCTCGACCGGCGCCGGTCGAGCCGCAGGAGGATGGGCGTTACGCCAGCACGGGGAAGTTGGCCCGCAGCACACCCTGCGGGTCGCGGGCCCGCTTGATCTCCCGGAGCCTGGCGATCGTCGTCTCCTCGGCGAAGGCCGCCGCCGCCCGCTCGCCCCTCGCCAGCATTGTGTACGGCTTGCGCCCGCTGGCCCACGCGCCGAGCTCCTCGGCCAGGCCCGCCTGCTTGGCGCCCACGGCCGCGGACATCTCCGGGTTGAGCGCCAGCCCGAGCAGGTAGAGCAAGTACGGCTCCGTCATCGGACCGCTCGGCCCGGCACCCGGACGGGAGGCGGCCAGCGCGCCGCCCAGGTGCCGGATCTGGAGGCCGACCAGCGGCTCGATCGGCGGGCCCGTCAAGACCTCGATCGCCGCGTCGTCGAGCCCGGTCAGCAGCTCCGTCCGCGAGCGGGCGGGCGCCGGGTCGGTGGGCTCGGCGGTGATGTCGCCCAGGTTCGCCACCGCGACCGGGCCGCGCTTGTCGGCGATCACGTCGCCGATCTTGTCGAGGCGGGCCAGCAGCGCCCGCCCCTCGGCCTCCTCGCCGAGGAAGGCGACGGCGAGCCCGACCATGGGCGGCGCCTGCGGGAACTGCATCCGGTTGAACCAGACGGACAGCTCGTCCGGCGCCTCGGCGGTGATCTCCAGGAAGGCGTCGAACACCTCGCGGGTGCGGTGCCCCGGCCACATCACGCTGCCGCCGTACAGGCTGGGCGCCGGATACAGGTCGAACTCGATGGCCGTCACCAGCGCGAAGTCGCCGCCTCCGCCACGCAGCGCCCAGAACAGGTCGGGGTCGGTGTCCGCGGTGACCGTGGCCTGCTCGCCGTCGGCGGTGACGACGTCGAAGGCCCGCACGCTGTCGGCGGCGAACCCGTGCTTGCGGCCGAACCAGCTCACGCCGCCCCCAAGGGTGTAGCCCGTCACGCCCACCACAGGGTTGCTGCCCGCCAGGCCGGTCAGCCCGTGCGTCCCGGCCGCCGCCAGGACCCGTCCCCACTGGACGCCGGCGCCCACGCGTGCCGTGCGCTCCTCCGGGTTCACGTGCAGCTCGTCCAGCCTGCCCGTACGCAGCAGGATCACGCCGTCGGTGTCGCCCGAGGCGCCGTGGCCGGTCGGCTGGGCGGCCACGGCGAGGCCGGAGCGGCGGGCGTAGGCGACGGTGGCCGCCACGTCGCCGGCCCCCGCGGCCTCGACGACGGCGGCCACCCGTTGGTCGATCGCCAGGTTCCATGCTTTGCTCGCCTGCTCGAACCCGTCGTCTCCGGGCAGCAGCACGTGGCCGTCGACGGCGCTTCTCAGGTCGGTGGTCGTCATCTTTCGCACTCCTCTTCAGATGCCTGGGTCCCGTTCCGACGGGACCACCGCTATGACGCATCGGGGCGCGAAGAGGTGACCGGCCGGCCGAACATTTGGGAGTGATACATGTCACACACCGTCCACGCCGGATATCGGTCACCGATCGTGCATTGCCACTTCGAAAAGAGTCACCTTTAAGACGCAGCGCGAAATTGCCATTACTCAAAGCCACGTCCGGAGTAAATTCGCCACTGCGCCTTTATGCCGAGTCTGCAAAGATCGAAGTCAGGCGAAGGGAGGCTCGAGGTGGCTTTGGCGAATGCCGGAATTCGACGATTACTGGTGGACACGGGTGAGGCGCGGACGTGGGTGTCGCTCCGTACTGACCTCGTCACCGCGGTGCTGGGGGTGTGGTTCGGCATCGGGCTGATGATCGACGCCTGGGCGCACTCCAACCTCGACGGCGAACTGGAGACGTTCTTCACGCCGTGGCACGCGGCGTTCTATTCGGGATTCGCGGCCGTGTCCGGCTGGATCATCTGGCAGGTGTGGCGCAACGTGCGCGCCGGCCGGCAGGGAATGGCGGCGGTGCCCCAGGGGTATCTGGCCGGGCTGGTGGCGGTGCCCGCGTTCGCCGCCTTCGGCTTCGCCGACATGATGTGGCACACCCTCCTCGGCATCGAGACGACCATCGACATCCTGTTCAGCCCGTCGCATCTGGGGCTGGTCACGTCGATGCTGATCATCATCACCACACCGCTCCGCTCGGCCTGGAACGCCCCCGACGTGGGCGCGCGGCCGACGCTCGGCCGGCTGCTGCCGGCGCTGATCGGGCTGGCGTTCGCGACCACGCTGGTGTCGTTGTTCCTGTCGTACGGCGACGCCCTGCAGTGGCGCGCCCCCCACGTCGTCGAGGCCTTCTCCTTCCTGGACGACGGGGGTGCGGACCGGCTCGCCACGACGATCGCCCTCACCAACATCGTCCTGCTCGCGCCCGTCCTGCTGCTGGTGCGCCGGTGGCGGCTGCCGTTCGGCAGCGTGACCCTCATGTACGCGCTGGCGGTGCTCATGCCGGGCGCGCAGACGGCGTTCGACAACGTGCCGATCCTGCTGGCCGTGGTGGCCGGGGGCCTCGCCGCCGACCTGCTGATCCTCTGGCTGCGCCCGTCGGCCGGCCGGCGCTTCGCCTTCTGGGCGTTCGCCGGGTTGTCGAGCTTCGCCACGTGGTCGCTGTATCTCGGGTTCGCCTCCGCGACAGGCGGCGGGCTGCCCGGCATTCCGGAGATGTGGACCGGCGCGCCGATCGTGGCCGGGCTGATCGGGCTGCTGCTCGGGGCGCTGTTCCTGCCCAACGCGACCGGCCGGCCCGGCACGGCGGACCTGCCCGACTCGCCCGGCACCGCTGACCTGCCCAGCCGGGCCGGTCTAGGCGATCCGGTCGATCCGCCCGTCGACGACAGGGCATGATCCGGCTGCTCTGCCTGGTCGCCGTACTGGTGCTGGCGTGCGCCGCGCCGGCCGCGGCGCACAACGTCTCGGCCGGCGCGGATCTACGGATCGCCCAGACGATCGCCGGCATGGAGGTCACCGTGGTGGTCAAGGGCACCACGCGGGTGCCCGGGCCGCTGCGGATCGGCGTCATCGCCTTCGAACCGGTCACCGGCCCGCCGATCGAGCTGGCGGTCCGGTCGGTGGAGGACGGCCGCACGGTGACCGGGGTGGCGCGTCCAGCGGTGCGAGATCCGCAGTACACGGCGCTCAGGGTGGAGCGGACCGGGCCCCACGAGCTCACGCTGCGGGCGGGGAACGAGGTCGCCGTGGTGCCGTTCCGCGTGCTCGTGGAGCGCGGGTCGGGCGCGGAGTTCCTGATCTACGGCGGGTTCTTCGTGGCGGGGCTGCTGCTGGTGGGCGGCCTGCTCACCGGGGCTCTGGCCCGGCCGGGCCGCGCCATGGCGGTGTCGGGTGGCGCGGCCGTGGGGGTGACGGTCGCGGTCATGGCCATGGTGTTCGAGCCGATGCTGCCTGCCGGGCCGCCGGACGGCGCCGCGCCCGTGGTCACCTCGCAGGCGGGCGGGCGCCCGTTCGTGCAGGGGCGGGTGCGGACGGTCCCGGCGCGGCCGACCCCGGGCGAGGAGTTCACCGTACGGGTGGATCTCGTCGACGGATCCACCGGGCGGCCCGTGGACGATCTCGCGGTCCATCACGAGGCGCTCGCCCACGTGGTCGTCACCAGCGAGGACGGGCGGTTCTTCCGACACGTGCACCCGCTGCGCACGGCGCCGGGACGGCTGGAGGTCAGGCTGCGGGCAGACCGGCCCGGCGCCTACTTGACGCATGTCGAACTGGAGCGGGAGGACTCCGGCGGGCAACTCCTCGCCGGACGCTTCGCCATCGGTGGCGAAGCGGACGCGGATAGCTCCGCCACCGATGGCGACGGCGCGACGTCCGACGCCGCCCGTGCCGGGATCGCCGACGGTGCTGACGACGCCACCGCAGACGTCGACGGTGGCGCCACGCCCGACGGCCGTGACCCCACCGCGCCACCGCGGACGCAGCCCGCCGTTCCTGTCGCGGGCCAGCCGACGACGGTCGAGCTCGACACCACGGGATCCGTGCGGCCGTGGCTCGGCATGAGCGGTCACCTGATCGTCCGCAGTCAGGACGGCGACTTCCTCGGCCACGTGCACGAGATGGGTCCCGGCAATCCCCGGCTGCGCTTCACCTTCAGCTTCCCGGAGCCGGGACGGTATCTCGCCTGGGCCCAGTACGCCCTGGCCGACCGCATCGTGACCCTGCCGTTCACCGTGGACGTCGCAGAGGCCGCCCGATGAAGCGGATCATGATCGCCGTCGCCCTGGTCGTCGCGGCGGCCGTGATCTTCATCGTGGGCCGGAGCCTGGGGGCCGAGCCGCTCCGCGTGAGCAGCACAGGCTCCCGCTACGCCGTCACCGTCGTCATCGACGAGCCGACGACGGGCCGCGTCCCGGTCGAGGTACTGGTGACCTCGGGCGATCCGGACGCCGTGGCCGTGTCGGCGGTGATGCCCGGCATGGGGCACGCCACCCCCGAGCTCACCGCGCGGGAGGCGGCCCCCGGCCGTTTCGTGGCCGAGGGCGAGCTGTTCCCCATGTCCGGAGCGTGGGAGGTGTCGATCCGGCTGGACGGGCCCGCGGGCGCGGAGACCCTCGTCGTCAACGCACTGATCACCGGATAGCGGGGCCCGATGCTTCGCAAACCACTTATGCGTGCAATACGCGGACCTAGCCCCGCTATCGTGCTCTGCTATGACGTACGGCCCCCACCAGCCACCGTTGAACACCCCACCTCCCGTGGTGATCGACGTCGGTCGCGACGCCAAGGTGAAGGCGCTGATCGGCGGCTCGGTCGCGGGCGTCATCGGGGTCATGACGCTTTACTGGGCGGCCACCGGCCAGGTGACCGGCGGCGCGGACGGCGCGTCGGCAGGCGTGGTCTTCGGGCTGATCTTCCTCGCCATCGGCCTGCTGCCGATCGTCGCCTGGCGCAGGCTGAGCCGCCCCCGCCGGCTGGTCTTCGACGGCTTCGGCGTGCGCTGGGACGACCCGCAGGGCAAGCCGTGGGCGGTGGCGTGGGGCGAGCTGTCCGGGGTGGGCATCTCACGCACCAAGCAGGTCCGCACCCAGCCGGCCGACTACATCCTGCGCAGGATCATGGTCCGGCTCGACCTCTTCCCCGCCGACCTGGGCTTCCGGCCGCGTCACCCGGACATGGAGCACTTGTGGGAGTTCCACACGGTCAAGAACGGCTACCGGCTCCCCCTCGGCTCGAACCCCAAGTACATCCCGGTCATCGAGCAGGCGATGCGGCAGTTCCGCCCGGCGGCATACCTGGGAGTCCGTGATGAGGGGCTTATCGTGGGCCTGGTCTGACCTCCACTCGCCTGGCCGATTTCGATAGATTCGTCCGGGACGATCGCCGTGACCGGAGGAGCCTTGTGACCATTCCTGCGCTGACCGACGTGCATCCGGCGTGGCTGCCGCCGGAGGCGTTCCGTGCGATCGGCTCGCGCCGGGCCCTCGTGCTCGGCGACGGCGCCCTCACCGGGACCGTGCACGATGAGGTCGCGGCGGCCTGCGCCCGGTACGGCGGCAGCGCCGAGCGGGCCGGTGACGGCCCCTTCGACCTCGTGCTCGCGCTCACCACGGCCGGCCCGTTGCCGCCGGGCGCGGCGGCGATCGCGGCCGAGGCCGGGCCGATCGGCGAGGAGGGTTACGTGCTCGCCAGCCGCGACGGCGTCACGGCGGTGCTCGCGAGCGACCCGGCCGGCCTGCTCTACGGCCTGTTCCACCTGGTCAGGCTCGGCGAGCCGGCTTTCGGGGCGGCGCGGCCGGTGGAGCGGCACGAGCCGGCGATGCACCGGCGCATGCTCGATCACTGGGACAACATCGACGTGCACCCGGTGATGGGCCAGGTCGAGCGCGGCTACGCGGGCGGCTCGATCTTCTGGCGGGACGGCGTCCTGCGCGAGGACCTGACGCGGGTGCGGGCCTACGGCCGGCTGCTGGCCGCGTGCGGGATCAACGCGGTCGCGATCAACAACGTGAACGTGCACGCCACGGAGGCCCACCTGCTGACCGACCGGCTCGGCGAGGTCGCCGCGATCGCGGCCGAGCTGCGCCCGTACGGGATCCGGGTGCACGTGTCGGTCACCTTCGCCTCCCCCATGGCGCTCGGCGGCCTGCCGACCGCCGACCCGCTCGACGAGGACGTGCGACGGTGGTGGGCGGCGACCACCGCGCGGGTGTACGAGACGATCCCCGATTTCGGCGGCTACGTGGTGAAGGCCGACTCCGAGGGCCAGCCGGGCCCGTTCGCGTACGGGCGCAGCCACGCCGACGGCGCGAACCTGCTGGCCGGCGCGCTGGCCCCGCACGGCGGGGTCGTGCACTGGCGGGCGTTCGTCTACAACCATCGGCAGGACTGGCGCGACCGGTCGACCGACCGCGCCCGCGCCGCCTATGACCACTTCGCCCCGCTCGACGGGAGTTTCCGCGACAACGCGATCCTGCAGGTGAAGTACGGCCCCATGGACTTCCAGCCGCGTGAGCCGGTGTCACCGGTGATCGCCGCCATGCCCGCGACGCGGCTGGCGGTGGAGTTCCAGGTGACGCAGGAGTACACCGGCCAGCAGAAGCATGTCTGCTACCTGGCCCCGTTGTGGCGCGAGCTGCTGGACTTCCGGCCGTGGGGCCGGGACGGCCGCGACGTGGCCGACGTCGCCACCGAGCTCGTCGCGGTCTCCAACGTGGGCGACGACGCGTATTGGACGGGCCACCCGCTCGCCCAGGCCAACCTGTACGAGTTCGGCCGCCTGGCCTGGGACCCGCGCCTCGCCCCTGACACCGTCCTCGACGAGTGGATCGACCTCACGTTCGCCCCCGACGCCGAGCCGCTGCGGCGCACGCTGCACACGATCATGGACGGCTCCTGGCGGACTTACGAGCGGTACACGGCCCCGCTCGGCGTCGGCTTCATGGTCAGGCCGGGCCATCACTACGGGCCGGACGTGGACGGCTACGAGTACACGCCGTGGGGGACGTACCACTTCGCCGACCGCGACGGCGTCGGCGTGGACCGCACGCGGGCCACCGGCACCGGCTACACCGGCCAGTATCCGCGGCCGTGGTCGGACGTCTACGAGTCCCTCGAGCAGTGCCCGGACGAGCTGCTGCTGTTCTTCCACCACGTGCCGTACGGGCACGTGCTGCGCGGCGGCGCGACGGTCATCCAGCACATCTACGACACCCACTTCGCCGGAGCCGACGAGGTGGCCGAGATGCGCACGCACTGGGACAAGGTGGAAGGGCTGGCCGACCCGGCGCTGCACACCCGGGTGCAGGAGCTGCTCGACGAGCAGCTCCGCTGCGCGCAGGAGTGGCGTGACCAGGTCAACGCTTACTTCTTCCGCAAGTCGGGGGTGCCGGACGCGCACGGCCGGCGGATCCCCTAGGCGGTGAACTTCTCCTGGACCTCGGCGATCATCGTCCGGCTGTTCCACAGCAGGGCCGCCGCGAACGCCGAAGCCAGAACGGCCGCCGCCAGCTCGGTGCCGATCACGGTGACGCCGGCCGCCACGACCAGCAGGGACACGTTGCCCAGGGTCGCCTTGGGGAAGCGCATGAGGAAGTAGGCCGCCAGCCTGGCCACGTCCACGGCCCGGAACGCGAACAACGAGGTGATCACCAGCGCGTTGGCGGCCCAGAGCATGGCCGCCACCGCGACGAGCACCAGCAGCACCGCCCACCACCCCGGAACCCCGGCGGCGGCGAAGTTGGCGAAGTTGGTCCCGATGATGGCCAGCACCGCCAGCCACGGAACCCAGATCTTCAGCACCCCGCGCACGTTGGCCTTGTAGCCGCGCCAGAACGCCGCCGCCGGGTGCAGGTCCGCCAGATCCCGGCTGCGGTGGCGCACCGCGTAGAGCGCGGCCGACAGCGCGGGGCCGAGGGGCAGCGCGCAGAGCGCCGCCAGCGGCACGTTGCTGCCGTCCTGGCCGAGCAGGGGGAGCGCCAGGAGCCCTGGCGCGGCCGTGAGCAGGAACATGCCCTCGACCACCAGCAGGGTGTAGATCAGCGCGGCGGCCCGCGAGAGCGGTCCTTCACCGAACCGCCGCCCGGCCGTCACCTCGCCCATTGAACCTCCTGCCCCAAGAGCCGCCTGTCGTCCCACCACGGCGGCGTCAGCTCGACCAGGGTGACCTCATGGCGGCCGAGCGTGAGATCGACGTCCACCCTACCGCCGGCGACGCCGAGGCGACGTCCCCGATCCCGGGGCGCTGTCGGCGAGCTGGCGGCGCGGCGTGGCGAACTGCTCCAGCAGGTCGGACGCGGGCCACAGCGTCTGGTGCACGCCGAAGGGCATGTGCGATCAGCCGTGTTCCTTCTTGAACCGCTCGTAGGCGGTGTTGACGAGGTTGATGTAGGCCGTCATGTTCTTGCCCTCGAGCTCCTTGACATAGGCGTCCCACTCGCTGAGGTCGCGCTCGCCGAGGATGAACTTGAGCGTCTGCTGGGTGACGAAGTCCTTCAGCGGCGTCTCCCACAGCGTGGCCTGCTCGCGCTCCACGTCGTTGAACGGGCGCGGCGGATCCACCGGCCAGAGCTTCCTGGCGTTCATCACGTTCTGGAAGGCCAGCTCCTCCTCGGAGAAGGTGGACTGCACGAGCTTGAGGGGGCCGCCGTAGGCGAACACGCCGTTGGAGAAGCCGAAGTCCTTCTGCAGGTGCTTGGGGGCGCCGGCGTTGAGCCCGATGAAGTCGACGTCCTTGGCCAGCGTGAACTTGCCGGAGGCGTCCTTGGTGTACGTCGTGCCCTCGACGCCCCACTTGGCGAACTCCTGGCCCTGGTCGGAGTACCACAGCCAGTCGACGAACTGCATCATGGCGACGAAGTTCTTGTTCTCCAGCGCCTTCTTGGAGATCATGACGCCGTTCTCGAGCCGCGTCTGGATCTTGTACTCCCCGACCGGTCCCATGGGCACCGGAATCTTGACGATCTTGGCGTCGGGGACGAGCTTGGTGAGCGTCGGCCGGTAGTCGTTGACCATCGACTGCGCGTTGGTGCTGATGACGAAGGACTTGCCGGAGTTGAACTTCTGCTTGGCCTGCTCGTCCTGCTGCGTGAAGCTCTCCGGGTCGAGCAGCTTCTCATCCACCAGCTTCCGCAGATACTCGATCATCTGCTTGTACTGCGGCATGGCGCCGGTGTAGGCGAACTTGCCGGCGGCGGAGTCCCAGGTCGCGTGCTGGTACTCCCAGCCGCCCTTGGCGCCGTAGGCCTGGGCGACGAGCTTGAGCAGGTTGCCGCCCGGCGTGGGCACGCCCCACCGGTCGGTCATGGGGTATTGGTCGGGGTATTCCTTCTTCAGCGCCTTGAGCACGGTGTAGAGCTCGTCCCAGGTCGTCGGGATTTCCAGGCCGTGCTTTTCCAGGATGTCGGTCCTGACCGCCAGGGAGTAGTCCACCCAAGGGCTCTCATGGATGCCGGGCAGCAGGTAGAACTTACCGTCGGCCTGCCGGAGCGTGTTCAGCTCCGGCTCGAGCTGCCACTTGGCGATCTTTTCCTTGAAGTTCGGCATCAGGTCGAGGTAGTCACTGACCGGCAGGATGGCGCCGGAGGCGACGAACGCCTCTTCGGACGGGTGGTAGGTCTTCGGGATGATGAGCGGGGCCTGCCCGGAGCCGACCAGCAGGCCGCGCTTCTTCTCGTAGTCGCTGAGCGGCACCTCCACCGGCTTGAGCGTCACGTTGGTCCGCTTGGTGAGCTCCTGCCAGAGCAGCCAGTCGCTCTTGAGCGGGTAGAACGGGTTGTTGAGGTGAAGGATGTCGAACGTGACCGCCTCGGTGGCCTTGAACTGCTGGCCGGCGGCGTAGCCGGCCATCGCGCCCGCCTTGTTCGCCGAGTCGGCGGTCTTCTTCGGGGCCTCGTCCCCGCCACAACCGGTGACGACGAAGGTGAGCGCACCCAGCCCGATGAGTGCCTGCCGGCGGGAGATGTGCTGCATGGGGGGTTCCTTTCGGTTGATCATCGGCTAGCCCTTGACCGCGCCGAGCATGACTCCGGAGACGAAGTACCGCTGGACGAAGGGGTAGACCGCAAGGATGGGGAGGACGGTGAGCATGATCGTGACCGCCTGGATGTTGGCCGCGGCCGCCGACACCTCGGACATCACGGCGCCGGCGGACTCGGCGCCGGTGGCCCCTGCGATGAGGTTGCGCAGGTAGATGGTCACCGGGAACAAGTCCTGCTCGTTCAGGTACAGGAACGCCGTGAACCACGAGTTCCAGAACGAGACGGCGTAGAACAGCACCATCGTGGCGATGACCGCTTTCGACAGCGGCAACACGATCCGCCACAGGATGCCGTAGGTGTTGAGGCCGTCGATGGCGGCGGCCTCCTCCAGGTCCTTCGGCAGGCCCTCGAAGAACGCCTTCATGACCAGGAGGTTGAACACGCTGATGGCGTTGGGCAGGACGATGGCCCAGATGGAGTTCGTCAGCCCGAGGCTGTTGACCAGCACGTACTGGGGGATCAGGCCACCGGAGAAGATCATGGTGAAGATGGCGATCCAGACCAGCACCGTGCGGCCCTTGAGGTGCTTCTTCGACAGCACGTACGCATAGCAGGTGGTCAGCAGCATCGCGATGGCCGTGGCGACGACGGTGTACACCACGGTGTTGCGGTAGTTCGTCCAGAACATCGGGTCCGAGATCACGAGCTCGTACGTCTTGACGTTGAACCCGCGCGGGAAGAAGTTGACCTGCCCGGAGACGATGTACCGCTCGTCGCTGAACGAGCGCGCGATGATGTTGACGAAGGGATACAGCGTCACGATCACGACGCCGGTCAGGATGACGGCGTTGATCCCCTGGAAGAGGCGGTAGCCCCGGCTCTTGACGGTCGTCACCACAGGCCCGTCCCTACTGTGCGGCGGGAGATGAAGTTGGCCGACACGATCAGCACCACCCCGACCAGCGCCTCGAACAGGCCGATCGCGGCGGCGTAACTCATGGAGCTGGACTCCACGCCCATGCGGTACAAGTACGTGGTGACCACGTCGGCGGTCGGATACGTCAGCGGGTTGTACAGCAGCAGGACCTTCTCGAAGCCCGTGGCCATGAACGTGCCGAGGTTGAGGATCAGCAGCGTGACGGCCGTCGGGCGGATGCCCGGCAGGGTGACGTGCCAGATCTGCCGCCACCGGCTCGCGCCGTCCATCCTGGCCGCCTCGTAGAGCTGCTCGTCGATGGTGGTCAGCGCCGCCAGGTAGAGGATGGTGCCCCAGCCGACCGTCTGCCAGACCTCCGAGGTGACGAAGATCGTGCGGAACCATTCCGGTTTCTGGATGAACGGGGTGGCCTCCCCGCCGAACGCCTTCACGATCTGGTTGATCGGCCCGTCGATGGCCGTCATCTGCATGACGATGGCGGCCACGATGACCATCGACAGGAAGTGCGGCAGGTAGGACACCGACTGCAGAAACCGCTTGATGCTCCGGTTGCGTACCTCGTTGAGCAGCAGCGCCAGCACGATCGGCAGCGGGAAGCAGAACAGCAGGGTCAGCCCGCCGAGGATGAGCGTGTTGGTGAACACGCTCCAGAACGTCGGGTCGTTCAGGAACATCTCCACGTACCGCAGGCCGACCCAGGTTTCGCCGAAGATGCTGCCGCCGGGCTCGAACTTCCTGAAGGCGATGACGTTGCCGAGCATCGGGGCGTACCGGAAGATCAGGAAGAACAGCAGCGGCAGGATCGCCAGCGAGTACAGCTGCCAGTCGCGGCGTAAGGCGTGCCGCCAGGTGCCCGGCTTGGCCCGCCTGCGCCGGCCGGGCTCCGGGCCGGCCGGGCGGGTGTCCCGCGGTGGATTCTCCAGCGTTGTGCTCATCCCGCGCCCTCCGGTGTGACGCCTGCTGTGGCCAGCAGCTTTCTGTGGTGCCCGACCTCGCGTTCGGCGCCGGTCAGCCGCAACGGCACGCTCGCCGCCGTCTCGGCGCTGGAGCGGCCGAAGCGCAGCTCGACGTCGCCGGGCTCGACGACGCGCCGGCCGCGGACCCCGGTGAAGGACGTGATGTCGGCCGGGACCGTGAAGGACACGCGTGCGGCCCGCCCCGGCTCCAGCGGGACGCGGACGTAGCCGACCAGGCGCACCACCGGCCTGGTCGCCTGCGCGACCGGGTCGTGCAGATACAGCTGCACGACCTCCGTGCCGGGCCGCGAGCCGGTGTTGCGCACCGTGATCTCGACGGTGACCTCGCCGTCGACCGGCCACTCGGCCGGTCCCCGCACGCCCGCGTCGCTCCAGTCGAACGTGGTGTAGCCGAGCCCATGCCCGAACGGGTACGCGGGCGTCGGGTCCACGGACGACACCTCCGAGCGCCGGCCCAGCGGCGGCGACAGGTACGTCGACGGCAGGCCGCCGGCGTCGCGGAGCACGCTGACCGGCAGCCGCCCGGACGGGTTGACCGCGCCGGTGAGCACCTCGGCGAGGGCCTGGCCGCCCCGCTGGCCGGGGAAGAAGCCGTAGACGACGGCCGCGGCCGCGTCGGCCTCCGCGTCCAGCGCGTACGGGCGGCCGGCCAGCAGCACCAGCACCACGGGGGTGCCGGTGGCGAGCACGGCCCGCACGAGCTCGGACTGCACGCCGGGCAGGCGCAGGTCGGTCGCGTCGCAGCCCTCGCCGGAAGTGCCGCGCCCGAACAGTCCGGCCCGGTCGCCGACGGCCAGCACGCACACGTCCGCTTCCGCGGCCACGGCGGCCGCGGCGGCGATGCGGGAGGTGTCGTCTCCGGTGATGTCGCAGCCCGCCGCGTACGCCAGGTCCGGGACCATCTCGCCGAGGGCCTCGCGCAGCGACGGGATGTCCACCCCGAGCCCGTGCTCGGGGTGCGGGCCCACGTGCGCCGGGAAGGTGTAGCAGCCGAGCATCGCCATCGGGTCGTCGGCGACCGGACCCACGAGAGCGACGCGCCGCCCGGCGGCCAGCGGCAGGATCCCGCCGGTGTTGCGGAGCAGGACGATGGACTCCCGTGCCAGCCGCAACGCGAGGTCCTGGCCGGTCTCGTCGTCGAGGCGCAGCCCTTCGACGTCCTCGGGAAGCGCTTTCCAATTGGGGTCGAGGAGACCCTGCTCGGCCTTCTGCATGAGCACCCGGAGCAGGGCGCGGTCGATGAGCGCCTCGTCGACGTCGCCGGCCTTCACCGCCTCGATCAGAGGGGCGCCGAACGTGTCGACCGTCGGCAGCTCGACGTCGATCCCGGCCCGCAGGGCGAGCCTCGCCGCGTCCCCGCCGTCGGCGGCGACGCCGTGCAGCCGCTCCAGGAACCGGATCGCGAAGTAGTCGGAGACGAGCGTGCCGGAGAACCCCCATTCGCCGCGCAGCAGCCCGGTCAGCAGCTCCTGGTCGGCGGCCACGGGCAGGCCGTCGATCTCGGCATAGGAGTTCATGACCGACCGGGCGCCGCCCAGGCGCAGGGCCATCTCGAACGGCGGCAGCACGGTGTCGGCGAGCTCGCGGCGGCCCATCGCCGCAGGGGCGTGGTTGCGGCCGCCGCGGGAGGCGGCGTATCCGGCGAAGTGCTTCAGCGTGGCCACGACGCCGGCGCCCTCGATGCCGCGCACGTAGGCCGCACCGATGGTGCCGACGAGGTACGGGTCCTCACCGATCGTCTCCTCGGTACGGCCCCAGCGGTAGTCCCTGGTCACGTCCACGACCGGGGCGAGACCCTGGTGCACGCCCGCGGCCCGCAGCGACCGGCCCACCTGCCCGGCCACCTCCTCGACGAGCTCGGGGTCGAAGGACGCGCCCCAGCTGAGCGGCGCCGGGTAGACGGTCGCCTTCCAGGCGGCGAACCCGGTCAGGCACTCCTCGTGCACCTGCGCCGGAATCCCGAACCGGCTGGCCGCCATGATCTCTTCCTGGGAGGCCGCCAGCGAGCGGGCGCCGGCGACGGGATCGACCGGCGCGGTCCCGAACGGGCGGGTCAACTGGCCCAGCCCGTGACGGATGACCTCGTTCCACTCCACGCCCGTCATGTCGGATTGGTGCGGCGCGACGCCTCCCCCTGAGGCATCGGCGCCGACCCACACGCCGACGAGCTGGGCCACCTTCTCCTCCAGCGTCATGAGCGGGACGAGCGCGGCGGCCCGCTCGGCGGGCGACAGCCGCGCGTCCTGCCACGGCGCGGGCTCACCGGTCGCCGGGCTCGTGTCGTTTGGTACCTGGCCCCTCATGCCGTCCTTTCGACCGGTGATGTCACCGAAACTTTCGAGAAGATTCGTTAATATTGCGGCAACTTATGGGGCGTATTGAATCGTGTCAAGAGGTTCGTCAGCGGTTGTGTTGCTAACGCAATTTGGCGCGTTCGCGCGGGTCACAGCCTCAATAAGCGCAACCTTCAACGACAAATTGCCGGAAACTTTCCGGCAATAATGTCCGGACATGCCGGGGACAAGTTGCCGCTCGGTCTCCCGCCGCCGAGTCCGCGCACGGACCGGCGGCCCGTCTCACGAACCGCCGGCACCCGCGTCGTAGGTGAACCAGTCGAAGGCGGCGCTGCCCTCGGTGGCGTACATGCCGATGACCCGCCCCGTGAAGCCGGTGGCCACCTCCGTGGACACGTACCGACCGTCCAGCTCGGCGAGCAGCACGTCGTTGGCGGAGAAGGCGATGGTGTCCGGCCCGCGCGCCTCGACGCCCACCGGTCCGGCGACCGGCCCGGTCGCGGTCGGCGGCAGGATGTCGTGGGTGCGGATGTCGATGGCGAGCGTGAGCGGCCCGGGCGGCACGGGGTGCTGGGCCACGCACTGCCGCAGCGGACCGATCCGGGCGATCAGCCGCGCCTGCCCGTCGCTCACCTCCAGGTCGTAGTGGTGGGCTTCGTCCATCCGCACCGACAGCCCCGCCCGCGACGACGGGCCGGGATCGAGCCGGGCGGTGACGCGGCAGTCGTGGTGCTGCTGGCGGCGGCCGATGAAGGTGTGCCCAGGGCGGTCCAGTGTCGGCCCCGTGGCGTGCAGGGTGAGCCAGCCGGGCCGTTCGGTCAGCGACCAGGAGCCGTCGGGGCGGCTGCGCGGCGAGACCCAGCACGGCGCCGGCGTCTCGTCGTCGAAGTCGTCCCGGGCCGGCGCTTCGGGGAACGGGTGCCAGGCGGCCGGCGCGGGAAGGCGTTCCTCCACCGGTCCCGCCACCGGCCAGCCGTCCACCCACGTGACCGGGATGAGGAAGGTCTCCCGGCCGAGGACGTGGAAGTCGGGGCTGTGGCCGCGCGGCCGGGTGCCCAGCAGCACCATCCACCAGCTGCCGTCGGCGGCCTGCACGAGGTCGGCGTGCCCGGTGCTCTGGATCGGCCGCGCGGTGCCGCGGTGGGTGAGGATCGGGTTGACCGGCCCGGCTTCGAAGGGGCCGCGGGGCGAGCGGGCGCGGGCGATGGAGACGGCGTGGCCGCGTTCGGTGCCACCCTCGGACATCAGCAAGTACCACCAGCCGTCCACCTGATACAGGTGCGGCGCTTCAGGATATTTCCCGCCGGTGCCCGACCAGATGGGGTACGGCCCCTCCAGGATCTTGCCTTCCTCCGGGTCGATGCGCGCGACCTGGTTCCCGGAGACGGCGCTCCAGCACGAGCCGTCCTCGTCCCAGGCCAGGTCGGGGTCGACGCCGGGCAGATCGATCCAGACGGGGTCGGACCAGGGGCCTTGCGGCCGGTCGGCGGTCACAATAAAGGTGCCGCTGCCGTCGACGTTCGTCGTGATCAGGTAGAACCGGCCGTCATGGTGCCGGATGGTGGGCGCGTAGATCCCGCCGGAGGCGGACGCCTCAGCGGGCAGGGAGAGCTGCGAGGGCCGGTCGAGCACGTTGCCGATCTGCCGCCAGTGCACGAGGTCGCGGCCGTGGAAGATCGGCACGCCGGGGACGTACTCGAAGCTGGAGCAGACGAGGTAGTAGTCCTCGCCGACCCGGCACACGCTCGGGTCCGGATGGAACCCGCCGATCACCGGGTTGTCGTACATGCGCACGTCAGAGGTGTCCTTTCCGACCGGCCTCGCCGAAACTTTCGGCAGGTAGCCGATCATCAGGTCGGGACTCTAGGTGCGCTGCTCGACACTCGTCAAAGGCTGTGTCCGGCGGGTCCGCGCCGGTCAGCCGCAGTGCTCGAAGGGGCTCGTGTACGTGGCCGTGCCGGCCTTGCCGCCCCACTTGACGCACTTGTCCGCCGCGGCAGCCCGGACTGGTCCGGCGTAGTAGGCGAAGCTGCCGCTGTCGGTCACCCGGGGCTTGCCCTCGACCTCCAGGTACGCGCTGGTGGCGGTGGCCGTGCCGAGCGACGTCTTCTTGATCGTCGCCACGCAGTTGTTGCCATTGGCCGTGTTGTACAGCAGGAACACGGTGCCGGCCGTGCCCAGCGCCGCCGAATCGATCACTTTGTAGCCGCTGCCGCAAACCGACTCCGGCGTGTGCGGGTTGGCGCCGCCGCCACCGCCACCGCCGCTGCCGGTGACGTACTGCATGTACGTGGTCCAGTTCCAGTGCGGGCCCGGGTCGGTGTGGTCGGTGCCGGGGACGGCGTGGTGGCCCACGATGTGGGTGCGGTCCTTCGGGATGCCGTACCGGTCGGCGATGTTGCGGGTCAGCGCGGCAGAGGCCCGGTACATGGCGTCGGTGAACCACGTCGCGTTGTCCACGAAGCCCTCGTGCTCGATGCCGACCGAACGCCTGTTGAAGCTACCGGCGTGGAAGGCCCGGTCCTTCTCCCTGACCATCTGGGTGATGGCACCGTCGGAGGAGCGGATGACGTAGTGCGCGGAGGACGGGTTCGCTCGGGGACCGTTCTGGAACCAGGAGATCGCCCCGGCATACGAACCCTGCGTCACGTGGATGACGATGCGGTCGATCGTGTCGCTGGTGGGGCGATGGGAGACCGCGTAGTTGCTGCTGTGCGCCGGCACCCACCTGGCGCCCGGGTAGTCCGTGTTCGCGGCCAACGCGGCGGGTCCGTCCAGGTCCTTGGCCTTCGCGTACGGGCCGCGCTGCGGCTCGACGGCACGCGGCTGCACCGTGACGGTCTCGCCGTCCGGGGTGGTGGCTTGCACGCCCTCGGCCATCAGGTCGTAGACCGTGTCCGCGTACAGGCGGGCGACGTCGGGCGAGGAGGCGTTGCCGTACGTGGCGACCGCCTGGTACCACTGCGCCGGGTCCTTGCGGGCGGCGGCGCTCACCCCGAGGTCGTCGGCGTGGGCGCGGAGCACGGCGGCGCCGCCGGCGATGTTGGCCGCGTCGTCGCTCTTCAGCTTCGCGACGCTCTGGCCCGTGAGCGTGGCCGCGCGGGCCAGCGCATCCGCCTTGGGGTTGCTGACCAGGTGCATCACGCCGTAGCCGCCGCTCGCGCTGGGCGCGCCGTCGTGCCCGTCCAGGTGGGTCTCGGCGTACGCCAGCGACACCAGCAGGTCACGGGGTACGTCGTAGGTGGTGGCCGCCTTGGCGAACGCGCCGGCGATCGGGTCGGCGGCCGCGGTCGCCTGGCCCATGAGCAGCGGGAGCGGCAGTAACGCGCCGGCCAGCACCAGGGCTGAGCGGCGGAATCGGGGCTGCACAGATGTTCTCCTCGACGTGTGATGAACGAGTGAGGGAGCGGCCGCCGCGCGCAGGCGGGCACGGCGGCCGCTCCGGGCTGAGGGCGTCAGCCGCAGTGCTCGAACGGACTGGTGTAGGTGGCCGAGCCGGCCTTGCCGCCCCACTTGACGCACTTGCCGGCCGCGGCCGCGCGGACCGGTCCGGCGTAGTAGGCGAAGTTGCCGCTGTCGGTCACCCGGGGCTTGCCCTCGACCTCCAGGAAGGCGCTGGCCGCCGAGGCGGTGCCGAGCGACGTCTTCTTGATCGTCGCCACGCAGTTGTTGCCGTTGCCGGTGTTGTACAGCAGGTAGGCGGTGCCCGCCGTGCCCAGCGCCGCGGAGTCGATCACCTTGTAGCCGCTGCCGCACACCTCCTGGGGCGTGTGCGGGTTCGTGCCACCGCCGCCACCGCCGCCGCAGGCGTTCTTGGAGGTCAGGGTCTGGTTCGGGTAGCCGAAGGTGACGCCGTTGAAGACGGCCTTGCGGATGTTGCCGGGGTAGCCGGTGCCCTGGCGCACCTCGTAGTGCAGGTGGGGGCTGATGTTGTTGCCCGGCTTGCTGGTCTTGCCGAGCGTGCCGATCTTCTGGCCCTGGCTGACCCGGGCGCCCGCGCTCACCGAGCGCACGTTCAGGTGCGCGTAGAACGTCTGCCAGCCGCCCCCGTGGTCGATCTTGACCAGGTTGCCGAAGCCGTTGGCCGAGCCCTGGTGCGCCGAGATGACCACGGTGCCGGCCGCGGCGGCGACGACGGTGTCGCCGAGGTCGGCGTCGGCCGTGCTGCCCCGGTTGAAGTCGATCTCGTACGACCGGTGGGCGCTGCTGTTGCTGGAGTTGCCCGTCCAGCTCTGGCCGCACGGGAAGGGCAGATGGAAGGCCGGCGTCGCCAGGGTCGACACGGGCGGGACCTCGACGGTGTCCGGCGGGTCGTTCGGGTCCGGCTTGGGGGACGGCGTGGAAGACGGTGCCGGCGTCGGCGCGAGCGGTCCCGCGACGGCGACCTGGCCCGACATGAGTCCGGCCACCAGGAAGAACCCCACCGTAAGCACCCCTCTGGGTCTCATACGGATCCTTTCTGCAGGTGAAACACGCGAAGCACTCGTGTTGGGAACCCAGATTGGAAATACGGCATACAGAGAACATCCAAAATCGGTATAAAGGCCGAGCCGGCATGAACGACGACCCGACGAATGGGCGCGACTGCGTCTGCTGAGGAGTAGGTGCGTTCGTAGTGGTTGACCTGCCGAATTTCGGCATTCTCGGGCCTTTGCTGGTCCGGACGCCGGAACAAATCGTCCGCATCGCCGGTAAGAAACCCAAACTGCTGCTCGCCTCGCTATTGCTGGAGGCGAACCAGGTGGTCGGCTCGGACGTGCTCATCGAGATCCTGTGGCCGGCGAACCCCCCGTCGTCGGCCGTGGCGAATCTGCGTACCTACGTGAGCTCTCTGCGCCCCGCCGTGACCGAGGCGGGGGCGCGGATCGTGGCGCACCCCTCCGGGTACGCGATCGAGCCGGCGACCGAGCAGTTGGACGTGCTGCTGTTCGAGGACCTGGTGGGCCGGGCTCGGGCGGCGCAGAGCGCAGGTGAGGCGGCAGGGCACCTTCGGGCCGCGCTGGCGCTGTGGCGCGGCAACCCCTTGGGCGACCTGCCTGCCAGCCCGCTGTGGGACGGGCGGCTACGCGCGCTGGCCCATGCGCGGCTCGGCGCGGCCGAGGCGCTGGTGGCCGCGAAGATGGCCGGCGAGGAGTACGCCTCGGCGATCGAGGACCTGCGGGAGCTGATCGCCGAGCACCCCTACCGGGAAGATCTGTGGCAGCAGCTGATCCTCGCGCTGCATCGCAGCGGGCGGCGGGCCGAGGCGCTGCACGCCTACACCACGATCCGGCGGCAGCTGATCGACGAGCTCGGCATCGAGCCGGGGCAGGACCTGCGTGACGCGCACGCCGCCGTGCTCGCCGGCGACCCTCCTCCGGACCCTGCCGGTGCGCTGGTCGCGGCGAAGTCCGGGCACGCCCTTCCCGCGCCTCATCAGTTACCTGCCGACATGCCCGACTTCACCGGCAGGACCGATGCCGTCGCCGCGCTCACCGGCGCGCTTTCTCCTCGAGACCAGGCGGCGGACGGGCCGCCGGCGATCGCCGTAGTGGTGGGCCCGCCGGGGGTGGGCAAGTCGGCGCTGGCCGTCCACTGCGCCCACGCCGTACGAGCGCACTACCCCGAGGGCCAGCTGCACCTGTGCCTGGGCAGCACCGGCCAGACCCCCGCCGACCCCGGCGACCTGCTGGCCGAGGCCTTGCGTGCGCTGGGCGTGCCGGAGGCGGCCCTGCCGGCGTCGGCGCACGAGCGGGCCACGCTATACCGTTCCCTGCTGGCCGAGCGCCCGATGCTGGTCTTCCTCGACGACGCCGCCGACGCCGCCCAGGTGCGCGCGCTGCTGCCCGGCAGCGGCAGCTCGGTGCTCGTGACGAGCCGGCGGCGCATCACCGAGCTGCCCGGGGCGCTGCTGCTGGAACTGGACGTGCTGTCGCCGGAGGAGGGCGAGGAGCTGCTGGGCCGGATCGCCGGCGCCGACCGGGTGGCCGCGGAACGGGCGGCCGCGCTGGCGATCCTGGAGTCGTGCGGGCACCTGCCGCTGGCGATCCGGGTCGCCGGGGCGCGCCTGGCCGGACGGCCCGGCTGGTCGCTCGACGTGCTGCGGCAGCGGCTGGCGGACGAGGCGACCAGGCTCGACGAGCTGTCCGCCGGCGACCTGGAGGTACGCGCCTCCTTCGACCTGAGCTACCGCCGGCTGCCGGGCGAGGCGGCCCAGGCATTGCGCACGTTCGGCTTGCTCGGCCCGGCGTCCGTGCCCGGCTGGGTGGCCGACGCCGTGCTCGACCGGCACCGCGCGGACGCCGTCGTGGACACGCTGGTGGACGTGAGCCTCCTGCGGCTGGTCGGCACCGACCCCCTGGGCCAGCCGCGTTACCGCCTGCCCGACCTGGTCCGCTGCACCGCCAGGGAGAAGGCGGGCGGGGAGGTCGAACGCGAGGCGCTCACCCGCGTCCTCGGCGGGTGGATGTCGGCCGCAGAGCACGCCACGTCCCGTCTGCCGACCACGCTGTTCAGCATGACGTCGCAGGCGGCGCCCCGCTGGAGCCTGGAGCGCGAGACCCTCGGCCGGCTGACCGCCGACCCGCTGTCCTGGTTCGACGCCGAGCGCGAGTCGCTGGTGGACGCGGTGCGCCTGGCGGCCGGTGCCGGGCTGGTGCAATCGGCGTGGGGGCTCGCCGCGACGCTCGTGCCGTACTTCGACCTGCACTGCCGCCTCGACGACTGGCAGACCACCCACCGGATCGCGCTCGACAGCGCCCGCGCGGCCGGCGACCGCCGCGGCGAGGCCGCCATGTTACGCGGGCTCGGCCAGGTCTGCCTCTACCAGGACCGGTACGCCGAAGCCGACGAAATGGTACGGAAGGCCCGGGTGATCTTCCGCGAGCTGGGCGACACGCGCGGCGAGGCGATCTCGATCTGCGGGCTGGGGGCGGTCAACCAGTTCTCGGGCCGGCACCTGCGGGCGCTGGGCTACTTCCGGCACGCGCTGGCCATGTTCCTGGCGGTGAACGACACGAGCGGGGAGGCGTACGCGCGCCAGGCGATCGGCCGGGTGTACCTGTCGCTGCAGGACCTCGGGCAGGCCTCCCGGTGGCTCGGCGAGGCGCTGCGGCTGGCCGGGGAGCTCGGCGACACCCACCGCGAGGGCTGCGTGTCCATGCACCTGGGCCGCCTGCCTGACCTGGCCGCCGAACCCGACCAGGCGATGCGCTACCAGGGCCGGGCGCTGGACATCTTCGAGACGCTGGGCGACCGGCACTGCGGTGCGTACGCCCTGCAGGGCCTGGGCGGCCTCCGGGCGGCCCGCGGCGACCGATCGCACGGCGGCGATGAGCTGCGGCGCTCGCTGGAGATCTTCCAGCAGCTGGGCGACCGCAGCGGCGAGGCGGCCGCCTTCCAGGCGCTCGGCGACCTGTATCGCTCCTCCGGCCGCACCGCGCTGGCCTCCCACTACTTCCACCGCGCCCTGGAACTGCGCCGCCGGCTGCGCGAACTCAGCCGAGATTCCCTTGGTACGTCTCCAGCCGGCTGATCGCGTCACCGGTGAAGGAACACGTCGCCGAAGCCGAAGTGCGGCGTCGGTTTGCCCATTTGACCCAGGAGGACTGGGAGCGCCGCACCCAGGGTCTGTATCGACGTGTGTCCTGACCGCCGCAGCGCGGGTGCGAAGATCATCTGTACGCTGTGCGCATGACCACTGAACACCCGCCCGACGCCGCGCCGCCGCGTACCCCCGGCGGAGGCGGTTGGCCGAAGCGGATCGCCTGGGGCGCTTCCGCGCTGTTCCTGGCCGCGTTCGCCGTTTTCGAAAGCCAGAAGTACGGCCTGCCGACCACGGCCGCCGCGCTGGTGTTCTTCCTGTTACCCGATCTGACGCGGCTCGCCGGGGTCCGCCCGCCCAGCGCTCTCCACCAGGCCGTGAACCGCGTGTGGATCCCGCTCGTGGTGCTGGTCGGCTACACCTTCGGGCCGATCGTGTGGCCGCCGCTCTTCACGGCCGGCCTGGGCTGGCTCACCCGCATCGCCCTCGATCGGACGCTCGGACGCGGGCTCGCCTCCGCCTGACCGGACGGCGGATGCCCCGCCCGTTCGCTCGGGAAAGCTGCCGGACGGCACGTTCGCGCTGGCCGACCCCACCAGGACCGACATGCTCGCCGTCTACTCGCGCCAGCGCGGCGAGGCGCTCTACACCGCTGACGGCAAGGTCGGCATCAGAGAGAAGACGGTGGTGGACTGGTGGACGATGACGGAGAAGCTGCGTGACGCCAGGGCTCACCGCGCTCAGCAAGGCCGTGGGCCAGCCGCTGCGGCTGATGCTGGTCACCTTTATCGACGCGCTCACGCCGAACGCGGGACCGCCGCTGGTCATCGGCTCGACCGGCTCCACGGACACGCCGAAGATCCTGGACCGGATCAACGCCGAAGTGCTGTTCGACCGGCAGCAGCCCGCCGAGGCAGCGGCCGGCTTCGTCAAGCAGGTCGGGGCGGCGATCCAGTGACGATCGACCGCCGGGCGCTTGCCGGCAGGCACGCGGTCGAGGTGACGCGGATCGTGCCGGAGTCGCCGCTGTCGGTCGGCAACGGCGAGCTCTGCTACACGGTCGACGTCACCGGGCTGCAGACCTTTCCGGAATCCCACCCGGTCGAGGACCGCACGGGAGCCCCGCCGGGGACGCTGCTGGCCACCATGGCGTCCTGGGGCTGGCACAGCGTTCCCGGCTCGTACGACTTGGCCGAGACCACGCGGGTGTACGACACGCCGCGCGGGCCGGTGCCGTACGTGGACATGGCCGGTGACCTGAGCGGCACGGGAGAGAAGCCCGCGTCGGCCGCCGAGTCGTGGCTGCGGGCCAACCCGCACCGGCTCGACCTCGGCCGCGTCGGGCTCGCCGGACCCGGCGGCCGTCCGTGGACGCCCGGCGACCTCGGTGACGTGCGCCAGCGGCTCGACCTATGGACCGGCACCATCACCAGCCGCTACCGGCTGCGTGGCGCGCCGGTCCTGGTCACCACCGCGTGCCATCCGGGGCGTGACGTCCTGGCCGTGCGTGTCGAGTCGCCGCTGCTGGCCGTCGGCGGGCTGGCGGTGCGGATGGCGTTCCCCTACGGGTCGCAGGCGTGGGGGAACGCGGCGGACTGGACGCGGCCGGAGGCGCACGCGTCGGTGCTGCGGCGCTCGGCGGGCGGGTTCACGGTGCGGCGGGTGCTCGACGCCACCTCCTACGACGTGGCGGGGCTCGGTTCTGGAGCACGGGCGGCGCCGTGGAGCTGTCGGACAGCCGCGACGACCGCGCGCCCGAGCTGGAACGCAGGATCGTGTTGTCGCAGTACCTCACGGCGATCCACTGCGCCGGCTCCTCCCCGCCGGCCGAGACCGGGCTGATGACCAACAGCTGGCGGGGCCGCTTCCACCTGGAGATGCACTGGTGGCACGCCGCCCACTTCCCGCTGTGGGGCCGGCCCGAGCTGCTGGAGCGCAGCCTCGGCTGGTACGAGTCGGTCCGGCAGCGAGCCCGCGGGACCGCCAGGGCGCAGGGCTGCCCGGGCGCGCGCTGGCCCAAGCAGGTGGGCCCGGACGGCCGGGAGAGCCCCAGCCCGATCGGGCCGTTCCTGGTGTGGCAGCAACCGCACCCGATCTTCCTGGCCGAGCTGGTGCGCCGCGCCGGCGGAGGCCGCGGGGCGGTGGAGCGGTACGCGGACGTTGTCCTGGACACGGCCGCGTTCATGGCCGCCTTCGCCGTCAGGGGTCCCGCCGGTCACGGGCTGGGGCCGCCGCTGGTGCCGGCGCAGGAGTCGTACGCGGATGTGCGGGCGAGCGCCGTGAACCCGACGTTCGAGCTGGCCTACTGGTCCTGGGCGCTGGCCGTGGCCCAGGACTGGCGCCGCCTGCTCGGCCTCGCCCCCGACCCGTTGTGGGACGAGGTCTCCGCGGGCATGGCCCGGCCCCGGATCAGGGACGGGGTGTACGCGGCCATGGACGCGCCGCCATACACGGTGCCGGACGACCACCCGTCGATGCTCTACGCCCTCGGCGTCGTCCCGCCCACCCACCTCATCGACCGGGAGACCATGCGGGCGACGCTGCGCTCGGTGCTGGCGACCTGGCGCTGGGAGACGACCTGGGGCTGGGACTATCCGGCCATCGCCATGACGGCCACCCGGCTGGGCGAGCCGGCGATCGCCGTGGACGCCCTGCTGATGCCGGTCGCGAAGAACACGTACCTGCCGAACGGGCACAACAGGCAGACGAACACCCTTCCCGTCTACCTGCCGGGCAACGGCGGCCTCCTGTGGGCGGTCGCGCTCATGGCCAAGGGCTGGGACGGCGGCCCGCCGGCGCCCGGCTTCCCTGACACCTGGCCGGTGCGCCAGGAAGGATTGCTCCCGATGCCCTAGGTCTGGAGCGAGCGCTTCGAGAAGCCCATCATGTAGCCGTCGATGACGGTGCGGACCCACCGGTCCGGCCGGCCACCCGCGCCGAGCGTGATGAACAGCGGGATGTAGTGGTCGACCGTGGGATGGGCGTACGGCATGCCGGGCGCCCGCGTCCGGTACGCGGCCAGCTCCTCCACGTCGCCGCGGGCCAGCGCGTCGGCCGCCCAGGCGTCGAAGTCAGACGACCAGGACGGGACCGCGCCTTCGAGCATCTCCCTGGTGACGAACGGCAGCCCGTGCGTCATGAACCCCGACCCGATCACCAGCACGCCCTCCTCCCGCAGCGGGGCCAGCCGAGCGCCGAGGTCCAGGAGCCTGGCCGGGTCGTGGGTGGGCAGGCTGAGCTGGAGCACGGGGATGTCGGCCGGCGGATACATCGCCATCAGCGGCACCCACGCCCCGTGGTCGAGCCCGCGTCCGGCGTGCTGGTGGACGGGCTCGTCGTCGGGCATCATCGCGGCCACGCGCCGAGCCAGGCCGGTGGCGTCGGGGGTGTCGTACCGCATGGTGTAGTAGCGCGGGTGGAACCCGCCGAAGTCGTACACGAGCGGGGTGTGCGCCGCCGGGTCGGACAGCGACAGCGGCGCGGCCTCCCAGTGCGCCGAGACGATGAGGATGCTCTTCGGCTTGGGCAGGGCCAGCGCCCAGGCGAACAGCTCGTCGATCCAGAGGCGGTCGTCGAAGAGCGGGGGCGCGCCGTGGCTGATGTACAGGGCAGGCAGGGGGCCGTCCGCCGGCGTCCACGCTCGGTGGGCGCGGGCCAGGGGCAGCGCACCCGGCAGGAACGCGTCGTACGCGCCAGCGGGCACGTCCGGGTTGAAGAGGGACGTCATGAGGGGGCTCCTTGCTGAGGGCGGCGAGGTTGGAGGCGTGGGGTCAGCGGCCGCCGAGGCAGGTCTCGTCGGGGTCGATGGCGAGGGAGATGCGGCGGCCGATGTCACGCAATTGCCGGACCTGGGTCTTGGTGAGGGCGTCGAAAACGTAGCGGCGCACGGCGTCGACGTGTCCCGGGGCGGTCTCGGCGACCTTCTTCCAGCCGTCCACCGTGAGGATGGCCAGGGTGTAGCGGCCGTCGGCGGGGTCGGGCTCGCGGCGCACCCAGCCGCGCTTCTCCAGCCGCTTGACCACGTGCGACAGGCGGGACAACGACCCGTCGGAGAGCGCCGCCAGCTCGCTCATCCGCACAGTGCGCCCCTCGGTCATCGACAACATCGCCATGACCTGGTATTCGAAATGACTGATCCCGGAGTCGCGCTGGAGCTGGCCGTCCAGCGCGGCCGACAGCCTGATCAGCACGCTGGTCAGCGCCAGCCAGCTCTCCATCTCCTCCTCGGTCAGCCAGCGCGGCTCCTGCGGTGATGCGTTGTCCATGACGCCCACTCTAACTTGAACTCTCAAGTGATCGCACCCAGGTTTCGCTTGACGCTTCAAGTCTATAGGCGTACATTCCACTTGAATCTTCAAGTCAACCCCCCATGGATCGGAATACCGATGAACGTCGCTCTCTGGATCGTCGCCGGCCTGCTCGCCCTCCTGTTCCTCGCCGCCGGACTGATGAAGATCAGCCAGCCGAAGGAGAAGCTGGCCGCCTCCGGCCTGGCGTGGACCGAGGACTTCTCCGCGGGCGCCGTCAAGGCGATCGGCACGCTGGAGCTGCTGGCCGCCATCGGACTGATCCTGCCCGCGGCGCTCGGCATCGTGCCGGTGCTGACGCCCCTGGCCGCGGCCGGCCTGGTCGTGGTCATGATCGGAGCGGCGGTCACGCACGCCCGCCGCAAGGAGCCCCAGATGATCGTGGCCAACGTGGTACTGCTCGCGCTGGCCGCCTTCGTGGCCTGGGGCAGGTTCGGCCCGTACTCCTTCTGACGGAATAGGGCGCGGAAGAGTCCTGTTCCACGGCGCACAAGTTCAGACGCGAACGTCTGACGAAGGGATCGTCATGGAAATCGCCTTCATGCTCGCCATGAGCATCATCATCGGCATCGTCCTCACCGGCGGGGTCGCCGCCCTCGTGCTGAGCGGCATCAGGGACCGGGAGTGGCCGGTGCGCCGGTGGCGGAGCGTCGTCTACCGCGGCTTCGTCCCGCGTTGACCCACGGGAGTGGCGTCAGGCCTGACGCCACTCCGCGACGCTGCCCGCCTCGTGCAACGTGAGATCGGGGGCGGCCTCCAGAGCCTTCTCCTCTCCCCCGGGCGTGTACGTGACGATGAGCCGCAGCGGCCGCCAGGTCATGTTGAACGTCGAGTGGTAGGCGCCCGCCGGAATGTGCACGCTGTCACCCTCCCTGATCGCGAACTCCTCCCCGTCGTCCACCATCTGCCGCCCCTCCCCCGAGATCACGTAGATGACCTCCTCGGCGTTGGGGTGGTTGTGGCGGGCGTGCCCCTTGCCGGGGTTGACGATGACCTCGCCCAGGGAACTGCTCGCCCCCGGGATGGCCGACGGGGTGACGAACCACTTGATGGACCCCCAGTCGAAGGCCATCGTGGGCACGCTGTCGGGGCTGACGTGCATGACAGACTCCTCAGAAGCTCAGTGACTTGAAGGCTCGGACCTGCTCGGTGATGGCGCGTTCGGTCGGCAGCCGCTCGACGGACGAGGCGCCGAAGAAGCCGACGACGCCCTTGGTGCGCGACAGCACGTAGGCGGCGTCCTCGGGCTCGGCGATCGGCCCGCCGTGGCAGAGCACGAGCACGTCGGGCCGCACGGCGGCCGCCGCGTCCCGCATCGCCTGCACCCGCTCGGCCGCCTCGTCCAGGCTCAGCGCGGTGCCCGCGCCGATGCTGCCCTTGGTGGTCAGCCCCACGTGCGGGACCAGCACGTCGGCGCCGGCCTCGGCCATGGCCCGCGCCTGGTCCTCGTCGAAGACGTAGGGCGCGGTGACGAGGTCGCGCTCGCAGGCCAGCCGGACCATCTCGACCTCCAGGTCGTAGCCCATGCCGGTCTCCTCCAGGTTCTGCCGGAAGAGCCCGTCGTACAGGCCCACCGTCGGGAAGTTCTGCACGCCGGCGAACCCCATGGCCTTGAGCTGGTCGAGGAAGAGCGGCATGACGCGGAACGGGTCGGTCCCGCAGACCCCGGCCAGCACGGGGGTGTCGCGGACGACCGGCAGCACTTCAGAGGCCATCTCGACGACGATCCGGTTGGCGTCCCCGTACGGCAGGAGCCCGGCCAGCGAGCCGCGCCCGGCCATCCGGTAGCGGCCGGAGTTATAGATGATGATCAGGTCGACGCCGCCGGCCTCGGCGCACTTGGCCGACAGGCCCGTACCTGCGCCCGCGCCGACGATCGGTCGTCCCGCGGCGACCGTGGCGCGGAGCCTGTCGAGGACGTCCTGCCTGTTCACGAGGCACCTCCGGTGATCAGGTCGTGGAGCCGCTCGGCCATGGCGCGGCCGAAGGCGGGGTCGTTGATGTGCAGGTCGAGGTCGTCGACCGCGACGCCGGAGCCGCGCAGGCCCTCTTCCATGGCCTCGAAGCAGGCCGCGTCGGCTTTCGGGTCGGCGAAGGCGGCGCCGGGCGCGTCCAGTGCCGAAACCCCGCGCCGGGGCAGGAACAACGCCGCCGGCCCTTTCGCCTCCCGCAGCTTGGCGGCCACCCGGCGGCCGAGCTCGCGCATCTCCTCGGCGGTGGTGCGCATGAGGGTGACGGTCGGGTTGTGCACGTACAGGAGGCGGTCGGCGAACGCGGCGGGCACGGTGTCGCGGGGGCCGAAGTTGACCATGTCGAGCGCGCCGGGCGCCACCACCTGCGGCACGCCGTGCGCGCCGGCAGCGGTGAGCCGCTCGGGTCCGGCCGACAACACGCCGCCCACGAGGTCGTCGGCCAGCTCGGTGGTGGTCAGGTCGAGCACGCCCGCGAGCATGCCGCCGGCCGCCAGAGCCTCCAGGGCGCGGCCGCCGGAGCCGGTCGCGTGGAAGACCAGCACCTCGTAGCCGAGCTCGCCGAGCCGCTCCCGGGCGGCGTCCACCGCCGGGGTGGTGACCCCGAACATCGACGCGCCGATCAGCGGCCGCTCCTCACCGGCCGCGGTCCGCACGGCCTTGGCGAGCTGGTACGCCCTGGCCATGCCGGCCGCCGCGGCGGCGGCGTTGCCGAGGATGGCCCGGGAGACCCGGTTGACGCCCGCGATGTCGACCACGCTGTACATGAGCGTGACGTCCTTGGCCCCGACGTACGGCGACACATCGCCGGCGGCCATCGTGGAGACGATCAGCTTGGGCACGCCGATCGGCAGGTCGCGCACGGCCCGCGCGGCAATGGACGAGCCGCCGCTGCCGCCCAGCGCCAGCACGGCGTCCACGCGGCCGTCGGCGTGCAACCCGGCCAGGATCGCGGCCGCGCCCTCGCCCATGGCGGTCACGGCGGCGCCCCGGTCGCCCGCCTCCCTGAGCGCCCGCACGTCATGCCCGGCCGCCGCGGCGACCTGCTCGTTGGAAACGTCGACGAGGGCGTCGTGCGCGCCGACGCCGGCGTCGACCACGATCACGTCGCTGCCCTGCTCCACGAGCCGGTTGCGCAGCCACGCGTATTCCTCACCCTTGGTGTCGAGGGTGCCGATCAGTACGACAGACGGCATGTCATGCCACACCTCTCTGCTGGAGGACCTTCTTGGCCACCCACATGGGGCACGGCGTTGGTGTGCCCAGTCAGCCGCGGCTCTATGTACGCGGCCGAGCGCCGGAGAACAGGGCGGCGGGCGCGTCCCTCATGATCACATCGACCATGGCGCGGCCGAGCCGGCGTTCGAGGCGCGGCAGGAAGACCCGGCCGAGGACGTCCATGCCCGGTCCTCCGCCGTACGCGCGGAGCATCGAGCGACGGCCGACGTCAGTGCCGAGGCAGAGGTGATCGGCCAACCCGGCGGCGGCCATGCCCTCGATGAGGTCCAGGATGCGTGAGTCGGGCCCGTACTTGATCCGGCCCACCGTGTCGTAGACCAGGTAGGCGCCGCGAGCGACAAGCTCGCGGTGCAGCTCCAGGTCGGCGTTGCGGTCGGTGTGGCACAGCAGGACCCGGTGGGCGGGGACGCCGAGGACGGCCAGCCGGTCGAGGATCTCGTGGGCGGCCGTCCCCGTCTCGCAATGCACCGCCACCGGCACACCGGTGCGCAGGGCCGCCTCGGCCCCGGCGCGGAACCATCGGTCCTCCTCGGCCGTGATGCGCTGGTACGACGCGCCGAGCTTCACGATGCCGGCCCGCACCGTCGACGGCACGGGCCGCGGACCCGCCCAGTCACGTTCGTCGATGCCGATCGTGAGGTCGGTGAGGACGACGTCGAGGAGGACGTCGTCGGAGACCTCGCGGGCCCAGTGCCAGGCCGGGTAGTGCGCCGAGCGGTGATAGCCGGTCGCCGCCACGACGTGCAGCCCCGTTCCGGCGGCCAGCTTGGCCAGCGCCGCCGGGCGCCGCCCGAGGCCGACGGGCGTCAGATCGACGACGGCGCCGATCCCGCTGGCGCGCACCGTGGCCGCCTCGGCGGTGGACTTCGCCTCGTCCCAGAACTCCTCGCCGGGCAGCGCGGGGGTGCGCAGAAAGAGATGTTCGTGCGCGTCGAGGTATCCCAGCTCCGATGCCGCCACCGGCCCGAGGACCGTCATGACCTCCGTCACGTCAGGGCTCCGTTCGCTAGCGCGCCAGCGTGACGTGGAAGACGAACTCCTCGCCCGCGTACCGGGTCTGGGTCTTCTCCAGGGGCTGGCCGTTCTGGTCGAGGATGAGGCGCTCCTCGACGAGCAGCGCCGCGCCCGGGGCGATCTCGAGCAGCTTCGCGTCCTCGCCGCCCGCGTTGACGGCGACGAGTGTCCCCGTGGCGCTCGTGGGGACCTCGCCGAGGGCCCGCAGCGCGTCGTGCAAGGAGCCGCGCTCGAGGTCCTCGTTCAGCACGGCGCCGCAGGACATGGGGAGCACGACGTCCTCGATCGCGACGGGTCTGTCGTCGGCGAGCCGGAGCCGCCGCACGTGCGTCACCCTCGTCCGCGGGGGCAGGTGGAGCGCGGCGACCTCGTCGGCGGTGCCGGTGCGGAGCTCCGCCACCAGGATCCGTGAGCGGGCCACCGCTCCGCGCCCGGCCATCTCCTCGGTGAACGAGCGCAGCCGCGCGATGTCGCGATGCACTTTGGGCTCGGCCACGAAGGTGCCGACCCCCGGCACGCGGTAGATGAGCCCCTCCTCGACGAGGCGCTGGGTGGCCTGGCGCACGGTCATCCTGCTGACGTCGAACAGGGCGGACAGCTCCGCGTCCGACTCCACCGCGTCCCCGGGACGCAGGTTGGCGATCCGGCTGCGCAGGTGCCGCTCGACGGCTTGGTGCCGAGGGATCGATCTCCTCGTCACGGCCGCACCCGGGATGCTCGACCCTTATGCATACGGACAGTCTAGACAGGCATCCGGGCCATCGGGTCTCTTGACGATGTACCGGCACGAAGTTAACTTCAGGGCACCAGTCTAGACAGGTTGGACTAATGGGCGCGCTCGGTGCCGCGCTCATGGCGGCGCCTCACGTCGATCACACAGATGGAGACTCCTGATGACCATGAGCTGGATTTCCGCGGCGCAGAAGGTGCTGGAGGAGGTCCGACGGACGCAGGAGGCCGCCATCGAGCGGGCGGCCGCGCTGGCCGCGCGCTCGATCGCCGGTGACGGCGTCGTCTACGCGTTCGGCACCGGCCACTCCAGGATGCCCGTCGAGGAGATCTTCCCGCGGTACGGATCGTTCCCCGGGTTCCATCCCATCGTCGAGCTCTCGATGACCTTCCACAACCAAGTGGTCGGCGCGAACGGACAGCGCCAGGCCATGTTCATCGAACGCGTCCAAGGGCTCGCCGACCAGATCCTGGCCAACTTCCGGCTCCGGCCGCGCGACAGCCTGATGGTCTTCAGCGTCAGCGGGCTGAACGCCGTGCCCATCGAGATGGCCATCGGCGCCAGGAAGGCCGGCCTCCCGGTGATCGTCGTGACGTCCCTGGCCGAGTCGAACGCGGGTCCGGCACGCCACCCGAGCGGGACCCGCCTGGCCGACCACGGGGACGTCGTCATCGACCTGTGCTCGCCGGTCGGGGACGCGCTGTGCCAGGTGGGCGGCGTGGACGAGCCCATCGGCCCGGTGAGCACGTTCACCGCGGTGGCGATCGTGAACGAGATCAAGGTGCGCACGGCCCGCCTGCTGGCCGCCGACGGCATCGTCCCGCCGGTCATCACCAGCTCCCGTCTGGTGGGCGAGGAGCGCAGCTCGGAGCTGTTCGAGGCGGCGTACCTCGACTTCGCCCGGCGCGCGGCCGGGACGCTGCGCGCGGAAGGGAGATGACGATGCGGGTTCTCGTGGCGGGTCGCGAGGGCGGCATCGGCAGCGCGTGCGCCGAAACGGTGCGCGCGTCCGGCGGCCAGGTGTACGGCGTGGACGTCAGCACGACGGACGTCACCCGGCCCGGCGGCGCCGAGGAGGCGATCTCCCAGGCGCACGCGGCGCTCGGCGGGCTCGACGGCGTCGTGCACGCGATCGGCATGTCAGGCCGCCGGCTGGGCGACGGCCCGATCACCGGCTGCACCGACGAGGCGTGGGCGGAGGTGCACCGGGTGAACCACGAGTCCGCCTTCCGCCTGCTCAGGGCGGCCATCCCGAGGCTCGGGCGGGGCGGGTCGATCGTGATCGTGGGGTCGGCCCTCGCCACGTCGCTGGACCACGACTTCCGGACCGTGGCGTACGCCAGCGCGAAGGGCGCGCTGATCCCGCTCGTGCGCTCGGCCGCGTTCGACGCCGCGCCCGCGGGAGTGCGGGTGAACCTGGTGGCCGCCGGGCTGGTGGACACCCCGATGGCCCGGCGCGCGCTGGACTCCCCGGAGATCGCAGCGCGGATGGCCGAGCTGATGCCGCTCGGCGGCACGGCGTGCACGCCGCAGGAGGTCGCGGACGTGGTGATGTGGCTGCTGTCGGCCGCGGCCCGGCGTACGACCGGCGCGGTCGTCCCCGTCGACGGAGGGTGGCACCTGCGGTGAGGCTGACCGTCGAACAGGTGCGGGCCGTCCCGGTCCTGTGGCGCGGCGACGTCGTGGTGGTCGGCGGCGGATCGGCCGGGTGCGCCGCCGCGGTGGCCGCGGCACGCTCGGGCGCCCGGACCCTGCTCGTCGAGGCGTCGGGGTTCCTGGGCGGAACCGGTGCCGCGGTGCTCGACACGTTCTACGGCTTCTACGCTCCCGGGCGGGCCGATCGCGTGGTGGGCGGGATCGGCTGGGAGCTGTGCGAGCGGCTCCTGTCGTGGGAGCAGGCGTTCGAGCGGCCCAACACCTACGGAGCGGGCACCGGCGTGACGTACGAGCCGGAGGCGCTGAAACTGGCCTGGGACGAGCTGACTGAGGAGGCGGGCGCCGAGACGCTCCTGCACGCCACGATCAGCCGCGTGGTCATGGACGGCGGCAGGATCGCCGAGGTGGTCGCCGAGACGAAGGCGGGCGCGCGGCGGATCATCGGGGCCGTGTTCGTGGACGCCACCGGCGACGCGGAGCTGGCGTGGCGGGCCGGCGCCGCGGTCGAACGCCCCGACGGCGACCAGCGGGTGCAGCCGCTCACCGCAACCTTCCGGCTGGGCAACGTGGACCTCGCCGCGACACCGACCGCGGAGCTGCACCGGCTGATGCGGGAGGCGGCCGCGTCGGGCGAGTTCGCCCTGCCGCGGACCGAAGGCTCCGCGCACCGCACGGTGCTCCCGGGCGTGGTCCACACGAACATGACGCGCGTCAGCGACGTCAACCCGCTGGACCCGTGGGAGTTGTCCGCGGCCGAGCGGGAGGGCCGCCGTCAGGTACGCGAATACGTGCGTTTCCTGAAGGCCCGGGTCCCCGGGTACGCGCAGGCGTATCTGCTGGGCATCTCCGTCCGCATCGGCGTGCGGGAGAGCCGCCGCCTCATCGGCAGGTACGTCCTGACCCGCGAGGACGTCTTGTCCGGCCGCCGTTTCCCCGACGAGATCGCCCAATGCGGGGCGCCCATCGAGGACCACGCGGCCGGCTCGTCCACCATCTGGCGGTACGTCGGGGGCGAGCCGGCCGGGATGACCTACGGCGTGCCGTACCGGTGCCTGCTGCCCCAGGACGTGCCCGGACTGCTCGTCGCCGGCCGGTGCCTGTCGGCCACCCACGACGCGCACGCGTCCGTCCGATCGATGGCCCAGTGCATGGCCATGGGTCAGGCCGCGGGAACGGCGGCGGCCCTCGCGGCCGCGTCCGGCCTGCCGCCCGCCGAGGTCGACGCCGCCGAGCTGCGCGCCGCGCTCACGCCAGGCCGTCCTTCATGAAGAAGTCCACCTCGCCGCGTTCCAGGAGGACAATGAGGCTCAGCAGCGCGCCCCAGGTCTGGAAGGGCTCGCTGTTGGGTTTGTCGCACGCGCCGCCATGGATGCTGGAGTAGTTCTCGTGCACGTGACGGTGCTGGTTCCATTCCTTCAGCACGAGCCTGGAGCTGCCCTCGGCCAGCCATGCGGCCGCGTCCCGCTCCCCCGCGCGCAGCAGGCCCAGGTAGACGAGGAAGTTCACCGGCGGCCACGCCCGGCCCGACCAGTAGCTGCCCTCGCTGAGATCCACCGGCTCGCTGCGCGGCGAGGAGGGCAGGATCCATTCGCCGCCGAAGCCGTCGCCGGTCGTCAGGTGACCGGACACCATCCGCGCGGCCCGTTCGCCGAGTCCGACGCCGGCCAGGAAGGGGTAGAAGCTCATCGTGGACAGCCGCTCGGTCGGCAGCCCGGTGTCGGTGCGCCTGCTGCGGTAGATGCCGCTCCGCTCGTCCCACAGGGACTCCATCGCCGCCACGACGGCCGCGTGCCGGGCGCGCAGCTCCGTGGCGGCCGCCCGGTCGCCCAGGATGTCCGCGATGTCGGCGAGCGCCTCACAGTCGGCCGCGTACAGGCTGTTCAGCCCCACGTCGTGGGCGGCGAGCAGGCTCTTCGACTGGTCGAAGGGCACGTCGTCGAAGACCGGATGCCCGTCCCAGCCCGTCTCGCAGGTCGCGCCGAAGTGCTGGTGGATGCGTGGGATGTCCTGCGGCGAGGGGAACTCGGGGTCGAAGTACGTCGAGCCGGCGCACAGCAGATCACCGTCCCTCCGTACCCGCCACCACCAGCGGTTCCAGGACAGCAGCGGGCCGAAGGCCTCCTCCAGGAACCAGCGGTCGGCGTACCTGCGGTAGAGCTCCCGGGTGACCAGCGAGCCGACGGGCGGCTGCGACCCGTCGTACGTCTTGCGGCCCGTGCCTTGCTCGACGTTCGGGACGAAGCCCTCCGGGGTCAGTGCCCGGAGCATCTCGACCGTGTTGACGTAGGCGAGCTCCTTGCTCGACACGGCCGCCAGCAGCGCGTTGAAGAACGCGTCCCAGCAGAACAGCGCGTAGCCGCCGCGCTTGCCGACGTTCCAGAGCCGGCTGACGGTGGTGATCACCCGGGACCCGGCCGGCTCGTAGATGGTGTTCCAGGAGATGGCGTCCCTGACGATCTCGCGGTGCTGGGCCAGCGGATCCGTGCCGGCCTCGCCGATCCCGTCGGCGGCGCGGGCCACGATCGCCGCGATCTCCCGCAGGTCACGGGCGCGGCCGGTGCTGATCCCGAGGGCGCCGGTCAGCTCCATCGCCAGGTACGGCCCGTCGATGTCGGTATACGGGTCGTCGACGTGCGCGGCGGTGCCGTGGACGTCGATGCTCCCGCCCGGCCCCGTGGCGATGATCCGATCGCCGTCGCGGCTGACGGAGCCCGGCCGGTTCCACAGGTAACCGACGCCGACCGTCAGCAGGGCGCTCTTTTGCTGGTTGGCGGTGGGCGTCACCAGCACGACCAGGTCGTCTCCCGCATGCGCGGTCTGCACCCGGATCGTGATGCCGGCCCACGTCACGCTCGCCTCGGTGTAGCCGCCGTCGTAGGCGTGCCGGCCCAGGGTGACGGTCTCCGCGCCCTCCGTGCGGCGGCCGATCTGCGCGGTCCGCAGCGACGTGCCCCGGTAGTACTCCTTCAGTCCGAGTGACAGGCCAAGCGCGTCGGGGAGGAGCACCTGGGTGAGCACGCTGCGCGTGTCCCAGGTGTTCCAGCCCCGTGCGAGCGAGGCCTGGATGTTCGCGTAGTCGGTCATGTGGTCCTTCACGTGGCGGGGTCGGTCGGTATCCATACCCGCATCGCGTGCGGGCCACGGTTGGCCCAGGCGTAGTACGGGATGAGTGTCACGGGCACCGCTCTCGCGGCGGCGGCCGGCTCGCCGTACCGGCGGTAAGGGGTCGCGGCCTCGCAGGCGACCACCAGACCCTGGGTGCGCAGCACGGTCACCCCGTCGAGCAGGTCCGGCCGGTGCTCGGGCCGCAGTGGGGCGGACGGGTCGATGCGGATGTCCTCCAGGACGACGCCGGGCGGCTGGTCGGCCTGTTCGATCGCGTACACCAGCGGGCCGCGGGCGACGGCGACGCAGCCGCGGGTGGCGTCCACCCGCGGGCCGGCCTGCAGGAGCCGGGCGGTCATCGGCAGCTCCAGCAGCACCCGGTCGCCCGCACGGAAGACGCGCCGGGTCCGGGCGTATTCACCGGCCGCGACGGGCCGGCCATCCAGAGCCGCTCCTTCGGCCCAGTCCGGCACCCGCAGGGCCAGTTCCACCGGCCGCCGTGGCGCTTCGCGCACGGTCACGGCGATCCGGCCGTCCCACGGGTACCGGGTGTCGATCTCCACGGCGAACCCGCCCGAGCGCAGCGAACCCGGGGCGTACACGTGCACCTGCAGACCGTCGGCGCTTCCTGTGGCCAGGTAGGCGGGCAGAGCGGCCAGGGTGCGCATCACGTTGGGCGGACAGCAGGCGCAGTTGAACCAGGGACGCCGGCCGTGCGCCGGGGACCGCTGCACCTCACCCCTGGCGCCGGTACGCCGGTGCAGCGTGTTGACGTAGAAGTACTCCGCCCCGGTCAGCGACACCGCGGGCAGCACCGCGTTGTAGAGCACGTGCTCGACCTGGTCGGCGTACCCGCACTCACCGGTGGCCAGCAGCAGCCGCCAGGCCCACTGCAGGACGCCGATCGCCGCGCACGTCTCCGCGTACGCCCGGTCCGGCGGCAGCTCGTACGGCTCGCCGAACGCCTCGCCGTCCCACCGGGACCCGACCCCGCCGGTGACGTGCTGCTTCTGCCGGCGCATCGCGTCGAACCGCCGGCGGAGAGCGGCAAGCAGCTCGTCGTCGCCCGTCTCGATCGCCACGTCGCTCGCGCCGGAGGCGAAGTAGACCGCGCGCACCGCGTGCCCCTCCACCGTGGCGGCCTCGCGTACCGGCACCCGGTCGGCGTAGTGCGCCGGGTCTGCGTAGTGCGACGGGCCGAAGCCGGGCTTGGTGGCGTGCCCGTACCCCCGGGTGTCCACGAAGTGGCGGGCCAGGTCCAGGTATCGCCGCACGCCGGTTTCCCGGTACAGCTCGACCAGGGCCGTCTCGACCCCCGGGTGCCCGTCCAGCTCGGTACGGGCGCCGGGGCCGAACGTGCCGGCCAGATGGTCGGCCAGCCGGGTCGCGACCCGCAGCAACCCGGTCTCGCCCGTCGCCCTGGCCGCCGCCACCGCCGCCTGGAACAGGTGGCCGGCGCAGTAGTGCTCGTGACTCATCCACAGCCGCGCGTATCGTTCCTCGCCGCGCAACCGCATCACCGAGTTGAGGTACCCGTCGTCGCCCTGGGCGGCGGCGACGGTACGGCTCAACTCGCGAAGCCGGTCACGCGACGCCTGGTCGGGACGGCGCGCGTGCTCCCAGGCCACCGCCTCCAGCCATTTGTAGACGTCGGAGTCCCAGAAGACGGCGCCTTTCGCGGTCCCGGTCGTCTCACCGGCCGCGATCCGCAGGTTGTCGAGGTGGCCGGTCTCACTGAGCCGCTGGTAGGCGACGGGGAGGGCCGCCCGGTTGGCGGCCATCCGGCGGGCCCAGAAGCCGTCGGCCAGGCGGCAGGCGGACAGCGGCAGCGGGCGCAGCGCGACCGCCGCCGCCGGGCTCGGCACCACCGGCCCGCCGCCGCCCGTCGCCATCAGACTGGCCTCGGTGCCGGGCTCGGTGCCGGTCCCGGGGCCGATCTCGGTCGTCATCGCGGCTCCCGCCGGAATCGGACAGCGTCGGCGATGACCACGCCGTCGGCCGCATCGCTGAGCTCGACGTATCCGTCCAGGCCGGCACGGAACCGGTAGGTGCCTATCGACACCCATTCGCCGGTGCGCGCGTCGGGCATGCCGCGTTCCCGCTGGTTGACCGCGACCGGTGTGACGCCGTCGGCGTGGTGGACGACGTAGGTCGCGTTGGTGGCCCGGTTGGGGTCGGCCGAGTAGGACACCAGCACCTCGTAGCGGTCCTCGCCGGGCAACGCCGGTCGCCACCGCGCCACGCTGGTGCCGTCGCCCTTCGCGTGGGTCAGGTAGTTGAACCCGTAGTAGCCGCGGATGCCCCGGCTGCTGGGCCACGTGCCGGTGACCTGGAAGCCGAGCCCGCCGTTGTCGACGGTGACCTCCTCGCGCACGTCCGCCGGGTGCGGCGCCCGGACCAGACTGAGCTGGTCCAGCCCGATGGCCCTGCCGCCGCCCCGCCCGGCGCCGGCAGACCTGAACCGGATGGTGTGCCGGCCGGGCCGTAACGCCATCTTGCCCAGCAGCACGACGTCGTAGCCGTCGCCGCGGAACGCCGTGAGGTCGAGGGTGGAGTTCCGCGGGGTCCGCCCGTCCACGGTCACCGTGACCAGGCCGCCGTCGGCCGACCTGTAGGAGCGCAGCCACAGCTCGTGCCAGCCGCCCCAGGGGACCACGAACGTGTACTCGATGAAATCGCCCGTCGCGCCGGGGGCGAACGCGGCGCGGGCGCCGTCACGCGCCGTGGCCTCTTCGACCACGGTCACGGTGCCGCCGGAGACGGTGGCCTCTTTCGCGGGGCGTCCCAGGTCGTGCGTGTGCTCGGTGAGCGCCGGGCCGGTGGCCAGGCTGTCGCGGCCCTGGGTGAGCCATTCCAGGTTGAACCGGGCCACCGCCACCCGCCGCGGGCTGCCGTCGAGGTCGCCGTCGCAGCCGTAGAGCAGCACGATGGTGCCGTCGGAGAGCCGTGCGAGGTCCGAGTAGTACCCCCGGATCGGGCTGATCGACCGGCGGTAGCGGAAGGTGTGGCCCTCGTCGTAGCTGACCGCGACGGTCATGTTCCACCGCATCGGCGCGTCGGGCCAGCTGAACAGCACCCGGTCGACCTCACTGCTGTGAGGACCCCCGGTGTATCGGATCAGGCCGGTGTCGACGCCGTTGAAGAGCCCGGGGCTGAAGTCCATCCTGGGCTTCGACCAGGTGAGGCCGCCGTCGGCGCTGACCGCGGTGTCACGGGGCCAGTCGTTGCCCGACCCCGGCCGGCTGTTCACGACGACCGTCCCGTCCGCCCGCTCCACCAGCCGCGCCTCACCCACGGCCGGCAGGCCGCCGCCCAGCGGTATTTCGCCGCCGGAGAGCCAGGTGCGCCCGTGGTCGTCGCTGTAGACGGTCGAGGCGCCGTAGTTGCGCTCCACGGCCGGCACGCCGGTGATGACGGTCCGGTGCCCGACGGTCAGCAGCAACCGGCCGGAGCGGAGCTGGATGCCGTGGCCCGGCCCCGGGCCGTGCATCGCCCAGTTGTACGGGAAGTGGTCGAAGAGCCCGGCGAGGCTGCGCCGCTCGCTCCAGGTGGCGCCGCCGTCGGTGCTGGAGATGACGTACATCGTGCTGGAGTCGGCCGAGCAACTCGTGTTGCCGGGCAGCTGCTCGCACAAGTTGTGGAACAGGAACACCTCGCCGGTGACGCGGTCGACGACGAAGGTGGGATTGGCCCAGATCTCGCCGTTGACCGCCTGTGCGACCGTCTGGGTCGGGCTCCACGTCTCGCCCCGGTCGGTGCTGCGCCGTACCAGCAGGTCGTGCGGGCCGGCGTCGCAGATCTCGTGGCGGCCCTCCGTACAGGCCAGGATCGTGTCGTCGGGCAGGACGGCCAGCGCGTGGACGTGGTAGCTGGCGAGCGGGTCCACAGCGGAGTCCCACAAGGTGGTCTCCGCGAAGAACGGCTCGGCGCGGCCCGTCGTCCGGGCGTGGGCCTGCGTGGGGGACGGAAGGGCGAGTGCGCCGGCGCCGGCGGCGAGGCCGAGCGTGAACATGCGGCGGCTGATGGGGGTGCTCACTCGACTCTCCTTCAGGAGACAGGGCGGGTTGGGGGGTTCACGAGCCCGCTGGTGCGACGTCCCTGCCCAGCAGGTCGTGGAGGCCGGCTCGCACGCCGTCGGAGGGCAGCAACGGCCCCTCGCCGTTCGTGCCGGTCAGCATCAGCGTGGTGACGCCCGCGGCGCGATGGCCATGTCACCTCCTCAAAAGCGTGCCCCGGACGCTATCCGGGATCTTGCCCGAACGCCAGAGGCTAATAGGCATTAGCATTTCCGCCGCGTTGTGAGGAGCGCACTTACCACCGATTTCTCCAGGTCTCTTGACATCTCCACGTAACGCGCAGAAACTCAGCGTCCATCGCGTTGTAGCGCATAACCATGGAGGCGTGGATGACCCGCGGACCAGTGCGCCGGCCCACTCAGGCCGACATCGCGCGCCTCGCCGGGGTCAGTCAGGCCACCGTGTCACTGGTGCTCAACGAGCGTGAGTCGGAGGTGCGCATCAGCCCCGCGACCCGCGAACGGGTGCTGGCCGCCATACGCGAGTGGGGCTACGTCGCCAACGCCTCGGCCCGCTCCCTTGCCGGCGGGCGCAACAAGATCATCGGGGTGCACACGTTCGAGCCGGTCTTCCCCACGACCAGCGTCGACTTCTACTTCCCCTTCCTGCTCGGCATGGAGCAGGCGGCCGCCGAGCTCGGCTACGACCTGCTGCTGTTCACCAGCGCCGGCGGCGAGCGCCAGATCTTCCGCGACGGGTCGACCCGGCTGTCGATCACCGACGGAGCGCTGCTGCTCGGCCGGGACCCCAACGTCGAGGAGATCGAGCGGCTCCGCGACTCCGGCTATCCGTTCGTCTATGTAGGGCACCGGGAAGTGTCCGGCCCGCCGGTGTCCTATGTGGCCGCCGACTACGCCGGGGCGACCCAGCAGCTCACCGAGCAACTGTTCGCGCTGGGGCACGAACGCGTGGCCTACGCCCGCATCGGCGACGGCGACGCGCAACCCAGCCGTGACCGGGAGAAGGGCTTCCGGCGGGCGATGCCGCCCGGCGGGACCCGGCGGCTCGCGGGCCCGGTGTGGACGCTCGAGTCCCCCGAGGACGCGGCGGGCCTGCTGGAGGAGATCCAGCACGCCGGAATCACCGGTGTGGTCGCGGAGCAGGAGATGCTCGCCGAGGAGGTCCTGGCGCACGCCCGGCGGCACGGGCTGTCGGTCCCCGGAGACCTCAGCGTCGTCGTGCTGGGCGACTCCGCCGGCGCACGCGGGTCCGGCACTCCCTGGACCGGCCTGGTGGTCCCGCGGGAGCAGATGGGCCGGCAGGCCACCCGCCTGCTCGCGCGGTTACTGGAGACACCCGAGGAGACGGCCTGCCAGGAGAGCGTCGAGTGCCCCCTCACCCCAGGCGCGACCGTGGGCCCACCGGCCCCCGGCGAACGACGGGCACGGCCATGATGCGGGTCATCGTCCAACGACTGCTCGTCGGCGTGCTGGTGATGTGGGGCGCGGCCTCACTCATCTTCCTCATCGTCCGCGTCGCGCCGGGCGACCCGGTGACGATCATGCTCGGTCCTGACGCGTCGCGCGAGCAGGTGGCGGAGCTGACCGCGCGGCTCGGCCTCGACCAGCCGCTGCTCACCCAATACTTCGGCTATCTGGCCGACGTGGTCCGGCTGGACTTCGGTGACTCCTACCGGCTCAACGCGCTGGCGATGGAGGCGGTGACGGAGCGCCTGCCCGCCACCGCCGACCTGATGCTCGCCTCCACCGCCATCGCCGTCGTCCTCGGTCTCACGCTCGGGCTGGTGGCCGGCGGACGCCCCGGCGGAGTGGTGGACCGGGCGGTGTCCGCGAGCGCGATCGCCCTCCAGTCGTTCCCCACGTTCTGGGTCGGCATCATGCTGATCCTCGCCTTCGCGCTGGCGCTGCGGCTGCTGCCCAGCGCCGGGGCCGGCTCACCCGCCCACCTGATCCTGCCCGCGGTCACGCTCGCGCTGCCGTTCACCGCGGTGGTCGCCCGCCTGACCAGGAGCAGTGTTGCGGAGACCATGCGGGAGCCGTACATCCAGACGGCCCGGTCCAAGGGCCTGACCGAGCGGCAGGTGCTGCTCGGCCACGCGCTGCGCAACTCGCTCATCCCCGTCGTCACCGTGGTCGGGTTGCACATGGGCGGCCTGATGGGCGGCGCCGTCATCGTCGAGAACGTCTTCGCCTGGCCTGGCCTGGGTTCGCTGGTGGTGGACGCGGTGTCCAACCGGGACTACGCGGTGGTGCAGGCGGCCACGTTCCTGATCGCCGGCATCGTCATGGTGTTCAACCTCGTGGCCGATCTGCTCTACTCCCAGCTCGACCCGCGCATCAGGCTGGAGGGTGCGTCATGAGGCGGTGGTGGCGCCGGACCCCGTACGCGGTGCTCGCGGTGTTCGCCGTCGTCGGCGGGCTCGGCCCGCTGCTCATCGACTACGACCCGGTCCGCGCCTCGCTCACCGACCGCCTGCTGAGCCCGGGATCGCGCCTGTCGTCCGGCGGGACCGCCTGGCTCGGCACCGACGCTCTGGGGCGCGACGTGCTCGCCCAGGTCGTCTACGGTGCGCGCACGTCGGTGATCATCGGCATCGCCACGGTCGTGGCCGCCTGCGTCATCGGCGCCGCCGTCGGCACCGTCGCCGGCTACTTCCGCGGCTGGCTGGACACGGTCCTCGCCCGCGGCATCGACATCCTGCTCGCGTTCCCGGCGATCCTGCTGACGATCGTGATCGCGGGCGCCTTCGAGCGCAGTGTCGTGGTCGTGGTCGTGGCGCTGTCCGCGACCGCCTGGATCTCCTTCGCGCGGGTCACCCGCGGCGTCGCGCTGTCCATCAGGGAACGGGCCTGGGTGGATGCGGCCCGGGTCCTCGGGGTGCCGCGGAGGTTCATCCTCCTGCGCCATGTGCTGCCGTTCGCCGCCGGTCCCGTGGTGGCTCTGGCGACGCTGGAGTTCGCCCTGGTGGTCCTGGCCGAGGCCGGGCTCAGCTTCCTCGGCATCGGCCTGCCCAACTCCTCGGTGTCGTGGGGCCAGACCATCGCGAACGGCAAGGAGTACCTCGCCACCGCCTGGTGGATCTCGACTCTGCCGGGCATCGCGCTGTCGCTGCTGATCATCAGCATCGCGATCCTCGGCGACCAGCTCACCGCCCGCTACGGACGCGGAGTCGTCAGGTGACGCGCCCGGCTCGGAAAAACACCCCCCAGTAAGGGAAGGCATCGATGACCAGAGCCCTCTTCCCCGCTCGGGAGCTCCGCTCCCTTCGTAATGCCCTCCGCAGCACCCGGCGCGTGGCCGTGGCCGCGCTCGCCGTCGCCGTCGCGCTGAGCGGATGCAGCTCGGCCACCGGCGGCGGCCCGGCGGGCGCCGGGGGCGGCGAGATCAACGTCGCCGGCACCTATCCGATCGAGAACCTCGACCCGGCCAGCCCTCAGGGCGGCGGCGCCACAGGCACCCAGCTGACCTCGCAAGCCCTCTTCAGCCGGCTGGCCCGGCCGAAGCCGGACGGCACTCTCGAGGGTGACCTCGCCACGTCGTGGAAGTCCGACGCCACCGCCACCGAGTGGACGTTCGCACTGCGCCAGGGCGTGAAGTTCAGCGACGGCACCGACCTCACCGCCGAGGACGTCGTCGCCTCGTTCAAGCGCTTCCAGGAGCTCAAGAGCACCAACGCCGCCAACTTCACCGGGTACACCATGACGGCCACCTCTCCTGCTGAAGTGGTGCTGAAGGCGCCCAAGGCGGACGCGGCCGTCCCGTACAAGCTGGCCATCTTCTACGTGGTGCCGCAGACCGTGACCGGCGAGGACAAGGCGTTCTTCCAGAACCCGGTCGGCTCGGGGCCGTTCAAGCTGGAGAAGTTCGACTCCGCCGGAACGGTCGTCTTCGTGCCCAACCCGAACCACTACGGCGGCGCGCCCAAGGTCGGGCGAGTGACCATCCGCAAGATGCCCGAGCTCGCGGCACGGCTGACCGCGCTGCGCACCGGCGAGGCCGACCTCATCTGGGGCATCCCGGACGACCAGCTGCCGCAGACGCAGAACGACCCCAACCTCAAGGTTCAGACGGTGCCGAGCACCGCCGTCTTCACCATGTGGTTCAACTCCTCCACGCCCGAGCTGAAGGACGCCGCGATCCGGCGGGCGCTGTGGCAGGCGGTCGACTTCGCCACCATCATCAAGCAGCTGTACCCGCAGACAGGCAGCCTGGCCGACGCGCCGGTCTCCCCGATCACCCTGGGATACGTACCCCAGAAGCCGATCCAGCACGACCCGGAGGCGGCGAAGGCCGCGCTGACCAAGGCGGGCTTCGACTTCGGCACCAAGCTCCGGCTGCAGTTCGCCAACGCCGAATTCCGGCAGTTCAACCAGGCGGTGGTGTCCGACCTGGCGAAGATCGGCGTCAAGGTCGACCTGCTGGAGAAGGAGCAGGCGGTCTTCACCAAGGACCTGCTCGCGCTGAACTGGGACATCAACTTCCAGCAGTTGTCCAACCCCACCTTCGACGGGGCGAACACGCTCGGCCGGCTGTACCCGTGCGCGGCCAAGCGCAACGGTTACTGCAACCCGGAGCTGGACAAGCTGCTCGCCGCGGCCGGGGCGAGCCCGGACAAGGACGAGCGGGTCAGGCTGTACGGCGAGGCCAGCAAGATCATCTGGGATGACGCGGTCGGCATGTTTCCCATGGCAGTCAAGTACGCCTATGCCTGGAACAACCGCCTCTCCGGCGTCACGCCGGACCCGAACGGGCTGCCGGACTTCTCCCGCATGCAGGTCAACGGCTCATGACGTCGGTGTCGGCGCAAGCGACCACATCCACCCGCCCGTCCGGTGACCCGCTGCTGCGGGTCGACGAGCTCGTCGTCGACCTGCCCGGCAGGGACGGCGCCGTCCGTGTCGTCGACGGGGTGTCGTTCGACATCCCGTCGGCGACGACGGTCGGGCTCATCGGCGAATCAGGGAGCGGCAAGACGATGACCGCGAACGCCGTCATCGGCCTGCTCCCCGACGGAGCCACGACCGGTGGGGCGCTGCGCTGGCGCGGCGAGAATCTGCTCCAGGCCGGCCCGGCCCGGCGCAGACGGCTCCGGGGCCACGAGATCGCGATGATCTTCCAGGACCCGCTGGCGGCGCTCAATCCGACCCAGACGATCGCCCGGCAGGTCGGGGAAATCCTCCGCCGGTCCGGCGGGCGCCGCGACGAGGTGCGCCGCACAGTGGTCGAGCTCCTCGACCGGGTGGGGGTGCCCGAGCCGGCTCGCCGGCTCGGCAACTACCCGCACGAGTTCTCCGGCGGCCTGCGGCAGCGCGCCATGATCGCCATGGCTCTGGCCGGGAGCCCGGCACTGCTGCTCGCCGACGAGCCGACGACCGCGCTGGACGTCACCGTGCAGGCCCGCATCCTGCGGCTGCTGCGCTCGATTCAGGACGTCGAGGGGCTGGCCATGCTGCTCGTCAGCCACGATCTGCGGGTCGTGGCGCACGTGGCGCACCAGATCGTCGTCATGTACGCCGGGCGGGTCGCCGAACGCGGGCCGACCGCGGCCGTCCTGCGCCGGCCCGCCCACCCTTACACGCGCGCGCTGGTCGAGAGCGTTCCCGCGGTCCGGACACGTACCGCGATCGCGCACCCGCTCCCGGGCACCCCGGCCACGCCGGCCAACCGGCCGGCCGGCTGCGCGTTCCACCCCCGCTGCCCGCTGGCGCGCGACCGGTGCCGCACCGAGCAGCCGGCGGCCAGGGCGGTCGCACCTGGCCGCTGGAGCGCCTGCCACTTCGCCGAGGAGCTGAACCCGTCATCGAGTTCCGGAGGGTCATGAGCGACATCATCGGCAGCCCGCTACTGGAAGTACGCGACCTTCGGGTCAGCTTCGGCCGGCGCGGCTCCCGCAGGTCGAGACAGGTCGTCGCGGTCGACGGCGTGAGCCTCACCGTGGGCCATGAGGAGACGGTCGGACTGGTCGGCGAGTCGGGCTCGGGCAAGACGACGGTGGCGCGCACCGTCGTCGGCCTCGTCAGGCCCGACTCCGGGTCCGTCCTCCTCGACGGTCAACGGCTGGGGCCGGCCGGGCGGCGGCCGGCGGCACTGCAGCGGGCCGTGCAGATGGTGTTCCAGGATCCGCGATCGTCGCTCAACCCCCGGATGACCGTCGCGGCCATGATGAACGAGGTCTGGCGCACCCATCCGAGCTCGGCCCCGGGCGGCGACCGTACCGCCGAGCTGCACCGGCTGCTCGACGACGTCGGCCTCGATCCCAGTGTGGCCGGGCGGCGGGCGGGCGAGCTGTCTGGCGGGCAGTGCCAGCGGGTCAGCATCGCCCGCGCGCTGGCCGTCAGGCCGCGGTTGCTCGTGTGCGACGAGGCCGTTTCCGCGCTGGACGTGTCCGTTCAGGCGCAGGTCCTGCGGCTGCTGGTCGACCTGCGGCAACGTCACCGCCTGTCGATGCTGTTCATCTCCCACGACCTCGGCGTCGTGCACCAGATCGCGGACCGCATCGCCGTCATGCGCGGCGGCGTGCTCGTGGAGGAGGGGCCGGCCGGCGACGTCCTCGGCTCCCCGCGCCACGAATACACCCGCAGCCTGCTGGACGCGGCGCTCGAGTTGAACACCGGAGAAGGGATCGACGCGTGACTGGCTGGAAGGCCGATGTTCTGGTCGTCGGAGGCGGCCTCGGTGGGGTCGCCGCCGCGCTCGCGGCGTTGCGACGTGGTCGCACGGTGCTGCTGACCGAGGAGGGCGACTGGCTCGGCGGGCAGCTGACCAGCCAAGGCGTGCCGCCGGATGAGCACCCGTGGATCGAGCAGTTCGGCGCGACCCGCTCCTACCGGGCGCTGCGTCAGGCGATCCGCGACCATTACCGCACCTGGTATCCGCTCATCCCGGCGGCCCGTGCCGTGACCGACCTCAATCCCGGGCTCGGCCGGGTGAGTCGGCTCTGCTGCGAACCCCGTGTCGCCGCCGCCGTCCTGGACGCCATGGTGGGCCCCTACCTCGCGGCGGGCCGGCTGGTGATCTGGCGCCGACACCGCCCCGTGTCCGCCGAGGCGGCCGGCGATCGCGTGGCGTCGGTCTGTTTCGAGGGGCCGGACGGCGAACGCGTGGAGGCGAGCGCACCGTACGTCCTGGACGCGACCGAGCTGGGTGATGTGTTGCCGCTCGCCGGGGTCGAGCATGTGACCGGGTTCGAGTCGCAGGCCGACACCGGTGAGCCGAGCGCCCCCGCGCACGCCCAGCCGGACAACATGCAGGCGTTCTCCTGGGTGTTCGCGGTCGAGCACCGGGAGGGTGAGGACCACACCGTCGACCGGCCGAGCCAGTACGGGTTCTGGCGCGACTACCGGCCGCCTTTCTGGCCGGACCGCCTGCTCAGCCTCGTGGCGCCGGACCCGCGCACGCTGGAACCGGTGCCGCGCACCTTCGTGCCGCACGCCGCCACCGGGCCGATCGTGGCCGACCAGAGCCGCGATCCCGGGGACAAGGACCTGTGGGTGTTCCGGCGCATCCTCGCCCGCGAGCTCTTCGCGCCCGGTTTCGCGGTCAGCGACGTCACCGTGGTGAACTGGCCGATGATCGACTATCTGCCCGGACCGCTGATCGGCGTCTCCGACGCGGAGCGGGACAAGCATCTCGACGGCGCCCGGCAACTGGCTCTGAGCATGCTCTACTGGCTGCAGACCGAGGCGCCCCGGCCCGACGGCGGCGCCGGGTGGCCGGGACTGCGCCTGCGCCCCGACGTGATGGGAAGCGTGGACGGACTGGCGAAGGAGCCCTACATCAGGGAGTCCCGGCGCATCCGCGCTCACCGCACCGTGGTGGAGCACGACCTGTCCCTCGCCGTCCGGGGCGAGCACGGCGCCGTGGCCTATCCGGACACCGTCGGGGTGGGCATGTACCGCATCGACCTGCATCCGTCCACCGGCGGCGACAACTACATCGACGTCGCCAGCTGCCCGTTCCAGATACCCCTCGGCGCGCTGTTGCCCGTGCGGGTGCGGAACCTGCTGGCCGCCGGGAAGAACATCGGCACCACCCACATCACCAACGGCTGCTACCGCCTGCACCCGGTCGAGTGGAACGTCGGCGAGGCGGCCGGGGCGCTCGCCGCCCACTGCCTGGACAACCGGCTCGAACCGGCACAGGTGCACCAGGACCCGGCGCTGCTCGAACGGTTCCAGAACGAGCTCGCGGCCGACGGTTTCGAACTGGCCTGGCCGCAGGTCCGGGGGTACTGAGGCCGCGTGAGCCGGACCTACGTCCGGCGGAGTACGTCCTCCACCACCGCCAGCGACAGGGTCTTGTAGCCGACCGAGTCGAACAGCACGGTGATCCGGTCATGCTCGCGGCTCATGACCGTCCCCGGCCCCCACATCGTGTGCGTCACCTTCGCCCGCACGGGGAACGCCCCTTTGCCGGGCAGGGGCACCGGCTCGGACGCCTGACCGCTCGCGCAGGTGTCGCACGCGCCGCACCTGCGGGGGTACGGCTCGCCGAAGTATTCGAGCAGGAACCGGCGGCGGCACCCCCTGGTCTCGGCGTAGCCGCGCATCATGTCGATCCGCGAGTCGTCGACTCGGTGCCGCGTCTCGTCCAGCTCGACCGCCCGCGCGGCGGCCTGCTGCGGCGTCATCCTGCCAGCGGTGTAGCGCAGGTCGCCGGTGTCGGTCACGGAGAGCGCGCCCGCCCGTTCCAGCAGGTTGACCAGCATGGTGAGGCGTGACGTGCTCACCTTGAGCAGCGCGGCCAGCTCGCCCGCGGGCACCGTACCGGCGTGCTGGCGAGCCAGCGTCGCCACGCGCAGCAGCGCCTCGCGGTCAGCTCGGCCGCCGGCGAAGAACCGGCGCAGGCCCAGGTCCTCCTGCCGGTAGAACAGCACCGCCGAGGCGGGCGCGCCGTCCCGGCCGGCCCGGCCGATCTCCTGGTAGTACGCGTCGGGCGATTCCGGCGGCTCGGCGTGCAGCACGTAGCGCACGTCGGGCCGATCGATGCCCATACCGAAAGCCGAGGTCGCGACGACGGTGTCCACGTCTCCCCGGGTGAACAGCTCGTGCACGCGGGTGCGTTCGGCGCCCCGCATGCCCCCGTGGTAGGGCTCGGCCCGGCGTCCCCTCGCGGCCAGCGCCGTGGCGTACTCCTCGCTCTCCTTGCGGGTGGCGACGTACACCAGGCCGAGACCGCCGCGGGAGGCGGCGTGCTCGACCAGCGCCTGGCTCTTGTCCTCCGCGCGGACGAACCGCCGGACCTCCAGCGAGATGTTCGGCCGGTCGAAACCCCTGACGATCTCCACCGGGTCGGCCAGTCCGAGCGAGCCGACGATCTCCTCGCGGACGTTCGGCGCGGCTGTGGCGGTCATCGCCACTACCGGCGGATGTCCGAGACGCTCGATGACCTTCCCGAGCCGCTGATAGTCGGGGCGGAAGTCGTGCCCCCAGGAGGAGACGCAGTGGGCCTCGTCGATCGCGATCAGCGACGGTCCGGCCTGCGCGAGCCGTTCGACGACGTCGGGCTTGGCGAGCTGTTCCGGGGACAGGAACACGAACGCCGCGTGCCCGGCCGTCACCTTCTCCAGTCCCGCCGCCACGGAGGAGGTCGAGTTCACCGCCACGGCGCCGCCCGCGTCGACCTTGAGCAGGCCGGTCACCTGGTCACGCTGGAGCGCGATGAGCGGCGAGACGACGATCGTCGGTCCCTCGAGCAGCAGCGTGGGAAGTTGGTAAACTGCCGACTTGCCGCCCCCGGTCGGCATGACGAGCAGCACGTCACGCCCGTTGAGCAAGTGCTCCATCGCCTCCTGCTGGCCCGGTCGCAGCTTCTGCCAGCCGAAGCGCTGCCGGGCCGTGGCCCGTAACCGCCGCCCCTTCCGCCCGAACCGGCCCTTCAGCCCCATCCACCATCGCATGCCACTCATCCTTCACTCGGTGGGCGGTCATTACCCGCCCTCGCGGACCGCATGCGCTGTGCGCGGTGGTCGCAGGACATCCGCACGCAAAACGCGACCTCGTCGCCGGGCCGCAGCTCCATGCGGGCCAGGTGGGAGCCCACGCAGCGGTCGGCCTTCATGTCCACGCCGTTCCAGCTCATGTCCTCCTTGACAGCTGCCGGAGACACTCGGCGTGGGCCGCTCCACCGTCAGGGAGGCGCTCACGGCGCTGGACGTGCTGGGCATCATAGAGGTCCGTCAAGGAGACGGCACCTACCTGCGGCAGAGCACGCCGAGCCTGCTGCCGAGCGCCATCGAGTACGGTCTGATGCCGGGCGGGACGCCGTCGAGCAGCGCCCCCCGAGGCGGCCGCCGCGGCGATGCGCGGCAGCATGGAGGCGGTGGCCGGCTGCACCGCTCACTGCACGACGAAGGGACCTGCGCATGCCGCGACTGCCGCAGCGCATCGCCGAAGCCGGCTACCACCCTGGCGAGCCGCTCGTCCTCGGGCTGCAGCACCGCGACGACCCACCCCTCTTCCACGCACAGGGACTCACGGCCACCGGCGGCACCCTCACCGCCACGACCCCCGTCTACGCGGCATCCCTGTCCAAACAGATCACCGCCGCCTGCGCCGCGCTGCTCGTCCAGCAGGGCGCGCTGGACCTGGGATCCGCCGTGTCGGACTGGCTGCCCCAGCTCCCCGCATGGGCCGAGGCCGTCCGGCTCCGGCATCTTCTGCACCACATCGCGGCCCTGCCACCCGATGCCGAGATCGACGCCCTCATGAACGGCGACCGCACCAGCCACGGCGTCATCCGGGCCCTCACCCGCTTCCCCGCCCTCCAAGGAAGGCCAGGCAGCGAGTACGTTTATTCGAACGCGGGATACGTCTGCCTGGCCGCCGCAGTGGAACGGGCAGCCGATCAGCCCCTGCCCGGCTTCGCGCACCACCATCTCTTCGCCCCCCTGGCGATGAACGACACGTGCTACTGGCCCGGCCCCGCCCCCGCACCTCCCGGCGCGGCGCCGCTGGCACGCCGGCATCCGGCACCGCTGTCCTTGGGCGACGGAGGCGTGTGGACCACCGCCAGAGACCTCCTGCGGTGGAGCCAGGCCCTCAACGCCGACGAACTCGGCATCTCCGCCCTCCTGCAAACCCCGGGCCGCCTCGAGGACGGAACGCCGATCGACTACGCCTGGGGAATGGGAGTGCGCACGCACGCCGGGCACCGCGTCTATCGGCACGGTGGCGGCTGGTGGGGGCTGCGAGCCCGGCTGGCCCGGCTGCCCGAGCTGGGCGTGAGCGTCGTGCTCATCGCCATCGCCGACGACACCGAACGCCTGGGAGACCTCCTCAGCGGCCTGCTCGACGAGGTGACGTAGCTCAAGGGAGGAAGCCGCGGCGGCGGGCGGCGATGACGGTTTCCGTGCGGGTGTGGGTGCCCAGTTTGCGCATGGCGTTACGCAGATAGCTCTTGACCGTCTCCGGGCGGATGCCGAGCCGACCGGCTGTCTCGGCGTTTCCGCAGCCGACCGCGACCAGGGCCAGCACGTCCAGTTCGCGTGGCGACAGCGGGTTCGGCTGGTCGTCGGCAGGGCGGCCGCCGGGGCGGGCCAGCCGGTCGCACACGTCCGCCAGCCGTGCTCGGATCCCGGCGTCTCCGATCTCCTGCGTGATGGCCCTGAGCTGGGCGTGGGCCAGGCGGACAGCCTCCCACTCCCCCGCGGTCGGCGTCTCACGGGCGGCCCGGGTGATGGCCGCCGTCTCCAGCTCGGCCAGCCTGCGTTCCACCTCGCGGCGCACGGTCACCTCGAAGCTCACCCGGGCGGCGACCTGGGTCATGGCGTCCACCACGCGGTCGCTGATCGACAAGGGCTCGCGGATCCCGCCGTACAGGACGCCGGACACCGTGCCGTGCACCGTGACCGGCACCGCGGCGATCGCCCGCAGCCCCTCGAGGGTGACCGGTTTGTCGTACTCGTGGCTGATGCGCGGGTCGGCGGCGTAGTCGTCGACGGCGCCGGGGCGGGCCGTGGTGATCACGCGGCCGCCCAGCCCGTTGCCCGCGCTGACGACCAGGCCGCGCAGCGCGCCGGTCAGGGTGCCGCTGAACTCGGTCAGCGTGACGCCGTGCCGCCCGTCCGGCACCAGGCCGCCGAACGCGACGGGCAGCCCCGTCGCCCGGCGCAGCCGTCCGACGGCGGTGTGGAGCGCCTCGGCGGGCACGTGCAGTGCGGCCATGTCACCAGCATGGACGAGCCCGGCTGCGGCAGGCTACCCCCGAACGGGGGTGGCGGCGGGCTCGGTCCCGGGAGATCCTGCGTGCATGGTTGCTGACGCAATGGTCTCGTACACCTCCGGCGGGTCGGAGATGCCCCTGCTGGGCGAGACGGTCGGGGAGAACTTCGAGCGCGCGGTGGCGCGATTCGGTGACCGCGAGGCGCTGGTGGATGTGGCGGCCGGGCGCCGCTGGACGTACGCCGAGCTGGACGCCGCCGTCAACGAGGTCGCGCTCGGACTCATGGTCAGGGGCGTCGCCAAGGGCGACCGGGTCGGCATCTGGGCGCCCAACTGCGCCGAATGGGTGCTCGTCCAGTACGCCACCGCGAAGATCGGCGCGATCCTGGTCAACGTCAATCCCGCCTACCGCACCCATGAACTGGCGTACGTCGTCCAGCAGTCCGGCATGCGGCTGCTCATCAGCGCGGTCACGCACAAGACCAGCGACTACCGCGCGATGATCGGCGAGATCGGCTTCGCGGACGCGATCTTCATCGGCGAGGACGGCTGGGACGAGCTGGTCGAGAGCGGCCGGCGCGGCGACCCGGCGGCGCTGCGGGCGCGGGCGGCGGAGCTGGCGTTCGACGACCCGATCAACATCCAGTACACGTCGGGCACCACCGGCTTCCCCAAAGGCGCCACGCTGTCGCACCACAACATCCTCAACAACGGCTACTTCGTCGGCGAACTCCTCGGCTACACCGAGCGGGACCGGGTGTGCCTGCCGGTGCCGCTTTATCACTGCTTCGGCATGGTCATGGGCAACCTCGGCGCGACCTCGCACGGCTCGTGCATCGTGCTGCCGTCGCCCGGCTTCGACCCGGAGGCGACGTTGCGGGCCGTGCAGGGGGAGCGGTGCACGTCCCTGTACGGAGTGCCGACGATGTTCATCGCCGAACTCGCCGTGTCCGGAAAATTCAATCTTTCCACCCTCAGAACCGGCATCATGGCGGGCTCCCCGTGCCCCGTCGAGGTCATGAAGCGCGTGGTCAGCGAGATGAACATGACCGAGGTCGCCATCTGCTACGGGATGACCGAGACCTCACCCGTCTCCACGATGACCCGCTCGGACGACGGCCTGGCCCGCCGCACCGAGACCGTCGGCCGCGTGATGCCGCACATCGAGGTGAAGATCGTGCACCCGGAGACCCGGCTGACCGTACCGCGGGGCGAGCCCGGCGAGCTGTGCACCCGCGGCTATTCGGTCATGCTCGGCTACTGGGGCCGGCCGGAGGCCACGGCCGAGGCCATCGACGCCGCCCGCTGGATGCGTACCGGCGACCTGGCCGCCATGGACGCCGACGGCTACGTCAGCATCGTCGGCCGCATCAAGGACATGGTGATCCGCGGCGGTGAGAACATCTACCCGCGCGAGATCGAGGAGTTCCTGTACGGCCACCCGGCCATCCACGACGTCCAGGTGATCGGCGTGCCGGACGAGAAGTACGGCGAGGAGCTCATGGCCTGGATCGTCATGCGGCCGGGCGCCGAGCCGCTGACGGCCGAGCAGATCAGGGAGTTCTGCGCGGGACGGCTGGCCCACTACAAGATCCCCCGCTACGTGCACGTGGTCGACTCCTTCCCGATGACGGTCACCGGGAAGATCCGCAAGGTCGAGATGCGCGAGCAGGCCGCCCGCCTCCTCGGCAGCTGAGCGTCACCCGAAAGATGTACACCGATCTCCTCAACGCGCAGGAAGATCGTCGACCTGGCTCTTCACTAACGTTTCCGGCATGACTTCCGCGCGTAAAACGCTCCTTACCGGTCTGGCCACCTTCGTCGGCGGCACGGCGCTGTGGTTGTTCGGCCTCGACGAGGAGATCTTCATCTTCACGCCGTCGAAGATCGGCCTGGTCCTGATGGTCCTCGGCGGAGTGGAGACCCTTTACGGCGTGTACAAGACCGTGCGGAGCGACGCCGAGCCCCGATGACGGCCCCGCCACGGCGGCCTTGCCTAAGGCATGCATCTGCGGATCTTCTCAATGCGGCAGTCCGCTTTCCACCAATGATGAAAACCATTATCGTTGCTGAGGGTTGAGTGGCTGAGGGGAGACAAGGGTGCGGAGACGAGCCGCGATCGTGGTGCCGGCCATGCTGTTAGGGATGGTCCTGTCGGGGTGTGGCGGCTCGCCCGAGACCCCGCAGGACGCCGGCCTGCTGACCTTGGCGGCTCCCCGTGACCTGGTCGCGGGACCGCAGGATCCCTACTTCACGCACCAGACGCTCCGGGTGTGGGAGCCGCTGGTGAGCGTGGACGACAGGCTGCGGCCGGTGCCCGCCCTGGCCACCGCGTGGGAGAGCGCGGACGGAGGGCGGCGGTGGACGTTCACCCTGCGGGAAGGCGTGCGGTTCAGCGACGGGAGCGCGCTGAACGCCGAGGCGGTGGTGGCCAACGTCCAGCGGTTCCTGCGGATCGCGCCGCGGCAGTCGGCGTTCTTCAGCCTCGACGCCGGGATGGAGGCGGCTTACGGGCAGCTGGAGGAGGTGCGCGCGGACGGCGGGCGGGTGACGTTCGAGCTGCGGCGGCCGGTGGCGGATCTGCCGGGGCGGCTGGCCGGGTTCTACAGCATGATCCAGTCGCCGAAGGCGTTCGCCGCCTCCGGGGACTTCGCCGGGAACCCGGTGGGGACCGGGCCGTACACGCTGACACGGTGGACCAAGGGGCAGCAGGCGGAGCTGGCGGCCAACCCGCACTACTACGGGGCGGCGCCGGCGTACAAGAAGATCGTGGTCAAGGTGATCCCGGACGCCAACGCGCGGGTCGCCGCGCTGCGCGCCGGCGAGGTCGACGGGCTGATCGACAAGGGGGCGCTGCTGTCCGGGCAGGTCGCGGCCGTCGCCGCCGACAGCCGGTTCCGGGTCGTCCGCAGTCCGTCCGTCCTGACGCACTACCTCACGTTCAACGGCTCGCGTGAGCCCTTCTCCGACCCGCGGCTCCGGGAGGCGGCGGAGCTGGCCATCGACCGCAGGACGATCGCGGACAAGCTGCTCGCCGGCACGGCCAAGACGGGCGCCGCATTCCTGTCGCCGGTCTTCGGCGAGCTGTCCGATCCGACCGTGGCGGCCGCCTACGACCCGGCCAAGGCTCGGGCGCTGGTGGACGCGGCGGGCCGGCCCGCCGCGCCGGTCACGATTCTGATCTCGTCCGCCGAGACCGGTCAGTTCCCGTACACCGACATCGCCGAGGTGCTCCGGGCCGCGTTCGAACAGGCGGGGCTGCCCGCGAAGGTGACCGTGGCCGAGGCGACGAAGGCCGTGATGGAGGCCGGCGACTACGACGTCTTCCTCAGCGCGTACAGCGTGCCGAACGGGGACGCCGACTACCTGTTCCGCCGCTTCCTGCGCTCGGACGCGGCCTGGAACGTCGACCGCAAGCTCCGCTACCGCAGCAAGGAGTTCGACACGCTCGTCGACCAGGCCGCGACCGAGACCGACCAGGCCGGGCGGCGGGACCTGTACCGGCGCCTGCAGCGGCTGCTTGCGGCGGACCGGCCGATGATCCCGCTGGCGTACCAGGACAATCCCGTGGTGACGACCACCGAAGTCGGCGGGGTCGTGCAGAATGCGGCGTATGTCATCGATCTCGGCAAGCTGACGCCGTCGGGCTGACGTGCGGTTCCTGCTGCGGCGTGCCATGGAGACGCTGCTCGTGCTGCTGGTGCTGTCGGTGCTGGTCTTCCTCTTGACCTCGCTGGCGCCCGGGGATCCGGCCGAGGAGATCCTGCGCCGCGGCGGGATCCAGCCGACGGCGGCCAGCATCGCCGCGCTGCGTGCCGAACTAGGCCTCGAGCTGCCTCTCCCGGTCCGGTACGTGCGGTGGTTGTCCGATGTGGTGCGCGGCGACCTCGGGCTGTCCTACGTGGACCGGTCCCCGGTGACGGGCGAGATACTGTCCCGCCTGCCCGCGACGCTGCGGCTGGCGGGCGCGGCGGCGCTCGTCGCGGCCGGGCTGGCCCTGCTCGCCTCGCTCCGGCCGCGAGGGCTGGGCGGCCGGGTCATCACGGCGGTGACGGTGGTGGTGGCGAGCGTGCCACCGTACATCGTCGGGATCCTGCTGATCAGCGTGGTCGCGGTCGGCCTGCGCGCGCTGCCGACCGGGGGCGGCAGCGGGCCGGGCGCCGTGGTGCTGCCCGCGCTGACGCTCGGGCTGGCGGGCGCCGCCACGCTGACCCGGCTGCTGCGCGCCGATCTGGGTCAGGCGCTCGCGTTGCCGTTCGTGCGGCTGGCCGCCGCCAAGGGGCTGAGCGCGCGGCGCGCCGTGACGGTGCACGCGCTGCGGGTGGCCGCGCCGAACGCGATCACGGCCGGGGGCGCGGTGCTGGCCGACCTGGTGGCGGGCGCCGTGGTGGTGGAGACGCTGTTCTCGTGGCCCGGGGTGGGGCAGCTGGCGATCTCGGCGATCCGGCAGCGCGACGTGCCGGTGGTGCAGGCATACGTGCTGGTCATCGGGGCGGCGACGGTCCTGCTCCTGGCGCTGGCGGACCTGTGCCTGGCGGCGGCCGACCCGCGGGTGCGCCGCCCATGAACGGCCCTGACCCCACCCGGCGCCTCAGGAGTGCGTCGCCAGGGACGGGCCGTGCGGGGATCGCGATCCTGGCGGCGATCGTGGCGTTCTGCGGCCTCGCGCCGCTCCTGTCCCCCCACGACCCGTACCTGCCCGACCCGGCCCTCGCCCTGCTGCCGCCCAGCACGCGGCACTGGCTCGGCACCGACCAGCTCGGCCGCGACCTGCTCACCAGGACGGCGGCGGCCGGCGCGGTCTCCTTCGTGACCGCGTTCGCCATCACGGCGATCACCACGGCACTCGGCACCCTGGCCGGCGCCGCGGCGGGACTGGCCGGCGGGTTGCCGGAGAGGCTGCTGCGGCACGCGGCCACGGTGGCGCTGGCGCTGCCCGGCCTCACGCTCGCCCTGGCGCTGGCGGGGGTGCTGCCGCCCGGCCCGGGCACGATGGTGGCCGCGCTCGTCCCGTTCGGCTGGGTGAACTGCGGCCTCGTCGCCCACACGGCCACCCGGCGCGTGGCCACGTCGGACTTCGTCCTGGCCACCCGCGCCCTGGGCGCCTCCCCGTCCTACCTGCTACGCCGCACCATCGGCCCGCACATCGCCGGGCCGGTGCTCACGGTCGCCACCGCCGACCTCGCGCGTACGCTGATCGCGGCCACGTCGCTGAGCTTCCTCGGCCTCGGCCTGCCTCCACCGGTGACCGACTGGGGCGGCATGGTGACCGACGCCGTGCCGCTGCTGATCGCCGCCCCCCGCCTGGCGATCGCCCCGGCCCTCGCTCTGGCGCTCACCGGCGTGGCCATCACTCTCGTGGTCGACGCCCGCCGGCTCAGGTAGCGGGCGGGTGGCGGTCAGGCGAGGCGAAGGGGAAGGGTGCGCGGGCCGCGGACCTGGCCCGCCGCCCAGGTCACCGCCGAAGGATCGGCCAGGGTGAAGACCGGGAGGCGCTCCATCCAGACCTCCAGCGCGACCCGCAGCTCCATCCGCGCCAGGTGGGAGCCCACGCAGCGGTGGATGCCCAGGCCGAAGGCGACATGGCGGTTGACCTCGCGGTCGATGACCACCTCGCCCGCCTGCTCGAACTGCGCCGGGTCGCGGTTGGCGGCCGGGAACGACAGCAGCACCCAATCATCGGCCTTCATGTCCACGCCGTTCCAGCTCATGTCCTCCTTGACCAGCCGCGCCATCGTCACCGGCGCATACACCCGCAGCAGCTCCTCCATCGCCGTCGGCAGCAGCCCGGGCTCGGCGACCAGGCGCTCCCGGTCGGCAGGGGTCTTGGCCAGGTGCCACAACGATGCCCCGATCGCACTCCAGGTCGTGTCGATGCCGGCGATGAGCAGCAGCGCCATCGTGCCGGCCACGTGGTCGGGGGCGAGCTTCCTGCCGTACAGCTCAGCGTTGATCAAGTAGGTCGTCAGGTCGTCGCGCGGATGGTCCACATGGTCGCGGATCTGGGCCAGAAGGTAGTCGAACAGCTGCCCCATCCGCACGATGCGCTCCTCGGGCGGCAGGTTGACGCCTTCGAGGGCGTTCTCGATGAACTCGCGGAAGCGCGGCCCGTCCTCGGGCGGGAAGCCCAGCATGTCGGAGATGACCCGCATCGGGATGTGCTGGGCGTAGTCGGCGGCGGCGTCGACCACCTCCTGACCCTCCAGCGCGTCGATGAGCTCGTGGCAGAACGCCCGGGTCGCCGCCTCCCGCCGGGCGACCGCGCTCTTGGTGAACGCCGGCAGCAGCAGCCTGCGCGCGTCATGATGGAACGGCGGGTCGGACGAGATCGGCGGCGTGCCGCCGACCGGCGCCAGCTCACGCGGCGGCCGGAAGTTGCTCATGATGATGGACCGCGACGAGAAGCGCTCGGTGTCGTACGCGATGGCCGCGACGTCTTCGTAGCGCGTGGGCAGCCAGCCGCCGCCGAACCGCCCCGTGTGCGCGATCGGGCAGCGCTGGCGCAGGTCGTCCTGGATGGGGTACGGATCGGCCGCCCACTCGGGCTCGAGGTGCGAGAAGTCCGTCGCCCAGTCCGCGACCGGGCCGGTGACGATCTCATTGCGCGTGCCGAAGGGCTGGTCTCCGCGCGCCTCCCGGAAATCCTGGGCGAAGCGGTCGTCGATGGCCATGCCACACCTCCTAAAGGATCTCGATCGCTCGTTCCGGACAGTTGGCCACGGCCAGGCGTGCCGCCTGGGCCTCTTCCTGCGGTACGGCGCCGTCGCCGAGCACCTGCCCGTAACCCTCCTCGTCCTCGCCGAACAGGCCGGGGGCGAGGTCGTAGCAGCGGCCGTGTCCCTGGCAACGCTCGGAGTCGATCTTCACTTTCACTGTGACGCTCCCCTCTGTGCTGAGGTGCCGGCGGGGGCGAAGGCCCTGACGACCCGGGTGAGCAACGCGCTCCACTCCCGGTCGTCGACCGCGTGCAGGTCGGGTGTGACGAGCGCGCTGCCCATCGCCAGCAGCAGGCAGAAGTGGACCAGCGCATCCGCCGACAGTGCGGGGTCGAGCTCGCCGTCGTTCTGCGCGACGCGCATGAGCCCGGACAGCCAGTCGGCGCGCTCGCCCATGTAGTCGCGCATCGGCCGGGCGACGTCCTCGTCACGGCGGGCCGCGACGAGCGCCTCGACGATGAGGTAGCCGCAGGCCTCGCGGCGGCGGGGCAACCATCGGCCGACGACGAGGAGCAGATCGGTGATGGGCCGGTCCGGGTCGGCGGCGAACAGGTCGGCGAGCAGCCGCGGCCCGTGGGCACGCAACGCCGCCACGATCAGGTCGGCCTTCGAGCCGAAGTGCGCGTACAGCGCGCCGTTGCTCACCCCCGCGGCCGCGGCGATGTCAGCCACGCGCGTGCCGTCGTAACCGCGCTCGGCGAACACCTCGGCGGCCGCCCTCAGCAGCCGCTCACGGGTCTCGGCGGCGGTAACACCTGCGATCCGCCCCATCTGCGAATTAAAAGACCGTTCATTTGATACGTCAAGAGCCATCGCGAACGCATGCGGCGTGTCTGACGGCCTTGAAGATGACAGTCCGTCACGCCATCTGGAAGCGGACATGCCGGTAGGCCATCGGAGTGACAGTGGGGACGTGTACGGCAGGAGGTTCGGCTCGGGAGATGGCGGCGCTCTGGCCCCGGCGGCTGGCGTTGGTGGTGGCACCGGCGTACGGCGAGTCGTTCGCGTCGCGGGTGGATCGGATGGCCCTGCGGAACGGATGTCCGCCGTGGATGATGGCCGAGGCGTCAGGGCTGGATGTACGCGCGTCAAGTGACGTCCGTGCCCGCGAGCTAGGCGGGGCGGTCGGGCCGCGGTCGCCGTCCTCGGTGTCGAGACGCCCGGGCGAGCCCGGCGGGGCGGCCCGTGCCGACAGAGCCATCATGAACCAGGTCATCTCACGGGTGCGCCGCCCGCGATTCTCGATCGGCGGAGTCAGTGATCGCCGTGCGCGCCGGTAAGGGTGGCGCCGATCTCCGCCATCCGCTCGGCCGCGTAGCCGGGGTCGATCAACGCCTCAGGGGTATGGAGGCCGGGCGGCACGGGGTCGCCGCGCAGGCCGAGCAGTCGCTCGACGCCGAGGGCGACGCCGAGCGCCGTCAGGGGGCGCTGCCCCTCCGGGTGGAGGAGGTAGCGGCTCGTCCTGAGTGGTGCGCCCGCGCGGTCCACGCCTTCGAGGTCGATCTTGACCTCCGTGGACGCGGGCCCGCCGCGCCGCCTGCCCGCCGATTCACCGATCGCGAACGCGAAGCGGACGTTGGGCGCGCCCGTCGCGACGGCCAGGCTCGGCACGTCGAGGATGGGGACGATCTGGCCGGGCAGCACGGCGCCGTCGACGCTGGTGACCTCCACCTGCGCGTCGGGGCCGCTGACCCAGTCGAAGACGCCGTCGCGGCGGACGTGCCCCGCCGAGGTGGCGGCCAGCAGGCGTGCCATGTCCGCCGTGGCCGCGGGCCCGCCGCTGTCCTGTTCGTCCAGCACGCCGCTGACCTCGATGGTGTCGAGCCGGTCGAACTCCCTGGCGAGGCCGAGCACCGCGAGGACGACGAGCCCCGCGTACCAGTGGCTGGCCAGCAGGATCGGCGCCGCGCCGGCTCGCAGGCCGGCGGCGACAACCTCGGGGCCGATGTCGACCAGGCCACTGGAGATGCTGACGTACGGCAGGCCGCGGTCTTGTGCGTAACGCAGTCCGTTCAGGTGGCTGTCCCACACCGTTGCCACGACCGCCGAGTAGCCGTCGGCCTCCTGGAGGCCGAGGTCGCCTCGCCGCAGATCGATGGTCACGGCTGTCGCGCCGCCGAGCTCGTCGGCGACCCGCCGGGCGCGGCCGAGATCGCGGCCCGCGATCGTCAGCGGCAGCTCCGGATACCACCGGCGCAGGAGGGCTGCGGTCCCCGCGCCCGCCTGGCCGGATCCGCCCATGATCAGTACGGAGTGCTCCACGGTGATGTCCTCTCGCTAACCTACATTCTGTAACTTACATTTTGTAGCTTATGCTGGGAGGCACCGCAAGGGAGGACGATGACCACGGGATCGACTCGCCTGTCCAAGCCGGCCAGGCGGGAGCAACTGCTCGACACCGCCATGGCGATCGTGCGCGCCCACGGCACCGACAGCCTCACGCTACTCAGCCTGGCGGAGGCCGCCGGCGTGAGCAGGCCGATCGTCTACGACCACTTCGGCACCCGCCCCGGCCTGCTGATCGCGCTCTACCGGCGGCTCGACGAGCGGCACCGGGCCGCCTCCGAGGAGGCCCTGCGTGACGCCCCGGCCGTCCCCCGCGAGATCGCCCGCGTCCTGAGCGCCGCCTACTTCGCCTGCGCCACCGACATGCCGGAGTGGACCGCCATATCGGCCGCGCTCAAGGGGAACCAGGAGATGGAGGCGATCGAGCGCGAGCTGCTCGACGGCTACGCGGACCTGATGGCCACCGCCCTGCGACCGTACTCCGGGCTCACGCACGAAGCCCTCCGGCTGCGCTGCGTCGGAGCACTGGGCGCGGCCGAGGCGATCGCCGCGGAGCTGAACCGGGGACGGGCCACCGTCGCCGAGGCCATCGCGGCGCTGACCGACCTGACCGTCGGCAGCATCGACGCCGGAGCCCAGGACTGACGCTGTCGCGGCCCGTTGTGTGGTGGTGCTGTGGAGGTATCGGGCGGGCCCCGTGCAAAGGGTCGCCCTGGGCGGGGCGGCGTCCCTAAGCCTTGATGCCGCGGCCTTCAGCCCCCAGCGCCTGGCCGCGCCTGATCCGGTCTTGCGCGTCGCCCGGCATCCGCTGCCCTGCGGGACCCGCCCCCGGCATCGCGTCTATCTGTCGGCTGGTGTCCGAGCCGTACCCGAATTGGAGAAAAGGCCGTGCCCGGTCAGCGGGGTCAGTCCCAAGTGGGGAGCATGCCCTCGGGGTAGCGGGCGCCGAAGCCGCCGGTCGGGAGGATCTCGGCGATGCGCTTCAGGTCGGTGTCGTCGAGGGTGAGGTCGGCGGCGGCCACGTTCTCCTCCAGCCGCTGGATGCTGCGGGTGCCGGGGATGGGGACGATGTCGTCGCCCTGGGCCAGGAGCCAGGCCAGGGCGAGCTGGGCGACGGTGGCGTCCTTGGTCGCGGCCAGGTCGGCGAGCCGCTGGGTGGCCTCCAGATTCTTCTCGTAGTTGCCCGGCTGGAAGCGGGCGTCCCAGGTGCGCATGTCGGTGGGGTCGTACTCGGCGCCGGGCTTGGCCTGCCCGGTGAGGAAACCCCGGCCGAGCGGCGAGTAGGCGACGAACCCGATCCCGAGCTCGCGCAGGACGGGGAAGAGGATCTCGGCGTCCCGCTCGAACAGGGAGTATTCGGTCTGCAGAACCGAGACGGGCTGTACGGCGTGCGCGCGACGGATGGTGTTCGCCCCCGCCTCGCTCAGCCCGAAGTAGCGGACCTTGCCGGCGTCGATGAACTCCTTGACCGTCCCGGCCACGTCCTCGATCGGCACGTTGGGGTCGACGCGGTGCTGGTAGAGCACGTCGATGACGTCGACACCGAGGTAACGCAGGCTGTTGTCGACGACCTCGCGGATGTGCTCGGGACGGCTGTCGACACCGCCCTCTCTGGTGCCGGTGAAGTCGAAGCCGAACTTGGTCGCGATGACGACCTCGTCGCGTATCGGTGCGAGCGCGGCGCCGACGATCCGCTCGTTCTCGCCCTGCCCGTACAGCTCGGCCGTGTCGAAGAACGTCACGCCCAGCTCGTGGGCCCGACGGATCGTCGCGATCCCCTCGTTCTCATCCGACGGCCCATAAGCCAGGGAGATGCCCATCGCGCCGTATCCCAGCGCCGACGCCGCCAGCCCCTGCCGTCCGAGTGTCCGTTGCTCCATGATGCGTCCTCATTCCCGCAGATGTAAGAGTGCTCTAACATAAGTAAGAGTACTCTAACATTGGAAAGGGAGGAGAATCGTTCGCCGTGAGCAGACCCACGACGCAGAAACGCGGCTACCACCACGGCGACCTGCGCTCTGAGCTGATCCGCGAAGGTCTCGCGCTCCTGGCCGAGTCGGGCGTCACCGGTTTCTCCGTGGCGAAGGTCGCCGCCCGCGTCGGCGTGTCATCGGCCGCGCCGTACCGTCACTTCCCCGATCGGGAGGCACTGCTCGCCGCCTGCGCGGCCGCCATCATCAGCGACATCACCGACGTTCTCGTCGAGGCGGCCGAGCGAGCGGGGCCCGATCCCGTGGACCGGCTCGCTGCCACCGCGGGCGCCTACACCCGCTTCGTCCTGGAGCACCGCGCCGGCCTCGACCTCGTCTACTCCTATGACTTCGCCGAGCCCCACCGCCCGACCGTCCAGGAGCAGAGCCGCCACCTCACGGCCGCCCTCATGCGCCTGGCCGCGGACGTGCTGCCCGCCGACACCTCCTGGGCCGACACCGCCGATTTCGTCTACGTGCACCTGTCCACCACGCACGGCTACGCCACCCTGCTCTTCAAGGGCACCCGCCCGCCACAAGGCATCGACGAGCACGCAGTTCGCGCTGTCACCGCGGCCCGTGACCACATCACCGGGCATCTCCTGCGCCTGCGAAACGCCCGCTGACGAAACCGGCGACGACTCACTAGTCCAGCGGGTGTGCAACCTGGCGATCGGCGCAATGGTTACACCCTGGCGCCACCTATCGCAAGATCGCCAGTTTGTCTTTGCGATGTACGACCGGGTACTGCCAACTTCGATGACGCGAGCGCCGATATTTCGACACCTATCGAAGTGACAGCGCCCAGGTTAGGAGCAGGCTCCACTGTCATCTTCGCTGCGTCCAGACACGGCGATCGCGAGCGAGGCCGGGCAGCTGCGCGAGGACCTGGCCGCCACCGAACAGCTCGGCGACGTACGTTGATCGGCTCGCCGTCGCCCAGGCCGCGGCGCAGACCGCCCGACAGCAGGCGCGGCGGAGGCTGCTGCCGAGACCCGGGCTGGCGAGCTGCTGCAGACGCTGCGAGACCAGCGCACCTGAGCGCGGGCGCATCCGGGTCGCGCTCGGCCTGCTGCACCATCGGCGGGGCGAGCACGAGCAGGCGTACGGCCACCTGACCGACGCGCTGCGGATCTTCGGCTATCCAGACGCCGCTGTGGCAGGCCTGCGCGCTGAGCGCGCTCGGGGACGTGCAGTGGGCCCGCGGCGACCGGATGCCGGCCGAGGCGGCATGGCGGCGCGCCCGCGTCCTGTTCGCCCAGGTCGGCTCGCCGGAAGCGGCTCACGTCGGCCCCACCTGACCCCATGGCCCGCCGGTACGCGAGCGGCTCTGGGCAGGCCCACGCATCCCCACCGGGACCTGGCGGCTAACGCTTCGAGGGCGGAGCGTCCACCTTGGCAAGTTCCACCAGGTCGTCGAATTCGGGCAGGCCATCGACGGGAGCGCGGACGGCACCGACCTGCCTCGCGCTGGGCGCCGCAAGAGTCCTGGCCGGGCCCCAACTCACGATATCCGTGGTGGCGCCGCCTTGGGTGTAATACTTTTCCTTTTCCTGCGTGCTGAAGCCTGAGCCGAACTTGAAGGGCAGCCCCTTCGCGTCGAAGACGATGCTCCATCCCACGACCGTGTTCGCATAACTCGCGTCCGGCCGCTTCCCTGCTACTTGCCGGAAGGTGGCTGAGAGGTCGTACAACTCGGCGAAGGTGAGAGTGCCCCGGTAGAACCCGGTCCGCTTGCGGTCGGGAGTTTTCCCCGCGGGGTTCGGCAGGTTGAACTTCTTCTCATCGGCATCGGCGATCAGCGCTTTGAGTGTCGCGATCTCGAAGAAATTGATGATCTGGTCGCCGAAGGCCGTGGAGCCGGCGCTGCGGTCGCCGCGCCGCGCCCACGTCTTTCCCTCGGGCAGGTCCGCGGTCCACAGCCGCCCGGTGCTGTAGAACCGGCCTTTGGTGTTGATCCAGCGGTGCGGCTGCGTCTGCGCGATCAGGCTGCGAGAGACCGGGTCGCCTTCTTCCGCATGCTCCTTGGCGAGCGGGAGCAGGTCACGGTCGAAGTCCACCCGGCGCTTGATACTCGCCGCGACGACACCGCGCCGGCCGAGGACCAGCGTTCCCTCTTGCATCGGATGGTAGCGGAACACTCGGGCCGTGTGATTGTCGTACTTGTTCCTGTTGTTGATCTCGATGTGGCCGTACTGCGTGAACGTCACGCTCGCGCCCTTGGCGAGCTGGTTACGCACGGCGCTCACCACATCGGGAACGGCGGCCTCCGCCGCGGCCGGAACGGCGAGCGTCGCCGCCGGACCTATGAGCACGGCGGATAAGAAAGCCGATAAACGGCGCATCGAGTAGTCCTCCGAAACGTGGGAGCCGCGTCCAAATGATCTACAGCAGTCCCGGACTGTATCAGTTACGCCGTCTCTCAAGCGGGTGCTGCCTCAACGGTCTTGAGAGGCCGCGGCGGCGTCGGACGCCCGCTGGCTGGGCGTCGCCGAGATCGACGCTGTTCTCATCAAGATGGGTGCACGCGGGGGTGAGCGGCCCGCCTTCCCGGACTGCAAGGGCCTGGCCTCGATCACTGAGCGCAGGGGTCTTGATACGGCAGGGCGGGTACGTAGCGGGTCCACTGTTCGCGGTTCAGGCCTACGCCCTTGGCAGACGATCACAAGCGTCCGGTCCTCCTTCCAGTGACAACAGATCGTGATTGAGGCATAGCTGGGCGACGCAGCCCTTCCGAATGCGGAAATCTTCGGAGGTAATGCCCACATCCCGGCGATCCTTGCCATCAAGATCAAGTTGGCGGTGTGTCAGGAGGCGGATCGGTGACGGCGGACCTGGCAGGAATGAGCGAACGTGAGTACTTCGCCCACGTGGCCAAGCGGTTGGGCATGTTCGTGGTGGGCTCGAGGCTTGCTGGGGTTGAGGGTTTCCTGGACGGTTATGACCAGCACGCGCTGCGTCATGGAGGTCCTGGACTGGGCGGCTGGCGGGAGTGGCTGGTGGCTCGGCGGGGCCAGGACTGCAACCACGGCTGGCATGGGCAGGTGCGCCATATCGCTCTCCCCGACGGGTGGGAGCAGTGGGAACTGACCCGGGAAGAGGAGGCCAAGGTTATCGAGGTCCTCTTCACGCTGCTGGATGAGTTCCTCGCTGCCCGGGAGGCGTCGGCCGCCCGTGGTGCCCGGACCATGAGAAATGTCAGCTCATGATCGTACTCTTGGCGGCATGGCCACCGCGCAGACCGCGTCGTTCGATCTCCATGTCCATTACCGGCAGGCCTACCTCGCCGACGGATACGACGAGTTCCCGACCATGGAGGACCGTCCTGACAACCATCCTGAGCACCCCGTGGGGATTATCAGGGTGGCGGTGGAGGAAGGCAAAGCTCTTCTGATCACGGGCCTGCACACAGGGCCGGTCGGCTTCTCAGTGACTGTGGCCGATGAGGACCCGGGAGCGGACGCCGACGGATACGAGGACATCGTGGAGATCAGCTTCATGCCCCAGTCGGAATCGCTCCGCATAGCCGAATGGTGGGGTGAAGACGATCATCTGCTACCCGAGTTGCCCTCGCGACCGGGGTGGTATCGGCTGCGCTATCACGGCGTAAACATGGACGAAGGCGCCAAAGTGAACAGTTTGGCCACGGGAGATGCCGTCGTCGACCGCTACCTGCTGCAGATCTGGCCACAACCTGAGTCCCCGCCGCGTGTGGTCAAAAGCACGAGCCACCAGCTCGCCTACTGGTGCGGCGTGGACTGACGTCTCGACCGAGCTCCTTGGCACTCATCTGCCGCCAATCGTCGCGGGGCCAGCGAAGGACTACGCCACGGGGAGACCGTTGCACTCGCCGGGGGGGACTTACCGAGAGAAGCTCACGGCATGGACGGGGCAGACGGGACGTCGAACTAATCGGTAGTTTTCTGATCATGTCCGATGCCGGCTTCACCCCCCTCCGTATCGCCGACACGGTCAGCCAAGGCTCACCACATGTGCTGCCCCAACCCCAAGACCTCTTCTTGGACGTCGACGTTGTCGGTGTTGCAGCCCGGCGAATGATTTTGTGATAGTCGATCCATGAACTCGGCTGATGGCGGGAACCTGCAAAAACTACTCGACGAACAGGTCGTCTACTACCGGGCGGTTGCCGCGGAATACGAGCGCCACGCTCTACCCTTTCCCGGAGCCGCTGAGCTGTCGGCGGCGCTCGATGCGTTCCGGCCGACCGGCAGCGTGCTCGAACTCGCCTGCGGCCCAGGCATATGGACCACCCAGCTGCTCCAGCACGCCGCAGATGTCACCGCCGTGGACGCGTCCCCGGAAATGCTCGCCATCGCCTCGGCCCGGGTGGGCGAGAACGAGCGGGTGCAATTCGTGTCAGCCGACCTGTTCCGCTGGAAGCCGGACCGTCGTTACGACGTCGTCTTCTTCGGGTTCTGGCTGTCACATGTTCCGCCCGAACGCTTCGCGTCCTTCTGGTCGCTGGTGGCCGACTGCCTGAAACCGGAAGGGCGGGTATTCTTCGTCGACGACGGCTACCGGACCGCCGACGAACTCATCGAAGGCGAGCAATCCGCGACAATACAACGCCAGCTCCTGGACGGGACCGCCTACCGGATCGTCAAAGTCCCGCAACAACCGCCGGACCTCGAACGACAGCTCGAGCGGATCGGATGGCGCATCAAGATTCACTCAACCTCTGGGCCGTTCTACTGGGGAGCGGGAAACCGAGCCTGACACCAAGAAAACTGCCACCTTCGATGGGACAACTTCGGACCGCGTCTCATTCAACCTGTCACAGCCCTGACCACAGCCCCAGTCAATGACAAGATCATCGAGTAGCCAGCCCCAGAGCGCCCTGAGCTGCCACTTGCCCGCCCGGCCATCCTCCCGATTCCTCTCAAGAAAGATGTCAATTCGCTGACCAGAGGCGCCAGTCGTTCGCCTCTTGGGTTGATCTGCGGTGCGGAACGGATGCCCGCCGTGGACGATCGTCGAGTCACTGGAACTGCATGTACGCGCGGTGCCGGGCGATGTTCGCTCGTTGGCCTACGGCATCGTTGCGACTGCGGAGGTGCACCTGGCCATCACGGCTGCCACAGGAGTGGGCGCCGAGATCGTACGCGATCTACACCTGGGTGTGTTCAACGGCTCCGCTGTGAACCTGGCGGGCGTCCGCGTGGTCGACAAGGAGTCACTCCGCAGGGCGGAGGCTCGTGAGTGGGTGAAGCTCTTCGGCAGCCGGGCTTGCTCGGAGTGTTTGGCAGCCTCGGGGTGGCAGGTGTGGTGGAAGCTGGGCTGGGCCGCGGTCTGTCCGACCCATCGGGTGCTGCCGATGGATCACTGCCCGACATGTCGCGTACGCATACGACGGGGTCCAGCCGGCCAGCCGCGCCGCCGGCCTGAGCTGATCGCGGGCCACGTGGTGAGCGCCGGGCCGGGCGAGGACTGCCGAGCGATCATCGAGCCCGAAGGCAGCTCACCATCCTCACCCGCCGTTCCTTCGCCCACTGCCACGGAGCGGGAGCTGCCAGTTCACAGTGATGCGCCCGCGCACATCACCAGGTGCTGGCCGGTAACCGCGCCTCCTTCCGGTCCGAGGAGGAAGGCCGTCAGTCCCGCGACCTCCTCGGGCCTGATGAACCGGCCCAGCGGCGGAACCCGTGGCGGAGTGGCGGCACGTCCGGGATCACGCAGCATGGGGGTGTCGGTCGGGCCGGGGGCGACCACATTGACGGTGATCCCACGCGGGGCCAGTTCCATGGCCCAGGAACGGGACAAGCCCACGAGCGCGGCCTTGGTCGCCGCGTACTGGCTCTTGCCCGCCGCGCCCGCCATCGTGCGGCTTCCGATCAGCACAACGCGGCCACCTGGGCGGATCGCGCCGGCGAGGACGTTCACCAGAACGGTCGCGGCCTCGACGTGGACCCGCCACATGAGGGCGCCGTCCTGGGCCGAGAGGCGTCCGAGCGGCGCGGAGCGTTGCACGCCCGCCGAGTGAACGATGGCGTCGACGGTGCCCACCGCGGCCGATGCGTCGGCCAGCTGGTCGAGGTCGGTCAGGTCTGCCTGGAGCCACGAGTAGGCCGGGGTGTCCTGGCGGTGCTCCGGAGGGCGGGTACGGCTCATCCCGGTGATTCTCCAGCCCTCGCGGAGCAGGCGTGTGGCGACCGCCCGGCCGATGCCGGAGCTTGCCCCGGTCACCACCGCGTGCTGCGGCTCGTCCGAGGTCTGTCCGGTGTGGCGGTCTGGCGCGGCGTCCATCGGCACGTCAGATGCCATCGGCGCGGGCGGCCCACTCGGGTCGTACTCGGACGTACTTGATGACGCGACGGTGGTAGGTGAAGACGATGTGCAGGTCACCGTCGGCGGTTTCCTGGATGGACGGGTAGGAGAACTCTCGGTTGAGGCCATCGCGGGAGTTGTTGGTCAGGCAGTAGCCATCGCCTACCTCCAGATCGCGGCGGATCGGCCACGTGCGCCCTCCGTCGCCAGACAGCGCGAGGGTCATGGGCGCACGCGGGGCGCCCCAAAACGCGGTCCGCTCATCGCTCCCGGCGGGTGCCGGCTCGTCGCCGGACCGACTCGCCGGGGTCGCGGCCAGGCCGTCATCGTCGATCTCGTCGTACAGGGACACCCGGCGCTCGGTGGCGTCGGCCGCGCTGCTGGCGTTGAACACCAGCGCCAGCCGGCCGTCACGCAGTGTGACGTACTGGATGGAGGAATTGTTGTTGGGCAGCTCGGTGGCAGCGGGAACGCTCCAGGTCATGCCCTCGTCTTCCGACCGGCTCGCGTAGATCGAATCCGCCCAGCGGCTGCGGAACAGGGCGAGCAGCGTGCCGTCGGCCAGCAGGTGGACGTTCATGTGGACGCAGCCGACGCTGTCCGGGACGGGCTGTTCGCGCCAGGTTCGTCCCTCGTCGTCGGAGACCATGAGAGAGCTGGTGTCGCGGTCGCCGGCCCAGCGCTTCCCCGATGTGGTGACGCAGTTGAAGACGGGCAGCAGCCATCGGCCGGACGGCAGCACGAGCACGGGCTGCCGGACGAAGACGCCGCCGCGGCTCGTGGCGGGCAGGAGGGTGTGCACGGGTCCCCAGGTGTGACCGTCGTCGTGCGAGATGCGGCAACGGACTTCGGCGGTGTCCTGGTTGCCTGCGTGCTGGGCGGTGTACAGCAGCCACAGCTCTCCGGCGGCAGTGGGGAACAGGACCGGGTTCTGCTCGGAACGCGTCGGGTCGTCGGACAGCCGCGTCGGCGTGGACCAGGTGTCCGTCCCCTTCTGCAGCCGGGAGAACCAGATGGAGATGTCCGAGACGCCTTCCTGCGTGCCGCCGAACCACACGCAGCCGAGAGCGCCGTCGCGTAGCGACATGATGTTGGCCGCGTGGTTCTGCACGGCAGGCGCGATCAGATACGCCTCATGGCGGTCCGGATCGTCGTCGCGAACGCGGATCATGCCGTCCATGGGCAGATGGTCGGGAACGACGGGCTGGCTCACTGTTCTCCTCGGCGAGACTGGGCTCGGGCGTCGGTTAGGTGGGACTTCGCGGCCTGTTCGAGGTGGACGAGGTCTGAGGCGATGGTGGCGAAGGTGTATCCCTCGGCCAGGCGCTTGGCGGCGGTCCCGCCGTCAGGGGTGTGGATGCCGGCGGCGACGCCGGCGGACCTGGCGGCTTCGCGCACCGTGACCAGCGCGTCCTCGAACGGGGAAGCGATCGCGGGGTCGCCGGGGAAGGCGCCGCCCAGAGCCAGGCACAGATCGGACGGGCCGACGTAGACGCCGTCCAGGCCGGAGGTCGCGCAGATCGCCTCGATGTTCGCCAGCCCCCGTGCCGTCTCGATCATGACGAGGACCAGCACTGTGGCGTCGCTGTCCGCGGGGCGCGGCCCGATGCGGAGCGCCGAGCGCATCGGGCCGTACGAGCGGCGCCCCTTCGGCGGATAGCGGGTCGCGGAGACGGCCGCCGCGGCGTCGTCGGCGGTGTCGATGAGAGGCACGATGACACCCGCGGCGCCCGCATCCAGGGCACGGCCGATGTGGCCGGGGTCGTTCGCCTCGACCCTGACCAGGCCCGCGGACACGCCGCCCGCGTCGATCGCCATCAGGCCGCTCAGCAGCCCCGAGTAGCCCAGCAGCCCGTGCTGGGCGTCCAGGCACACGTAGTCGTAGCCGAGGCGTGCGATGCGTTCGGTGGACACCGGCGAATCCAGGACGGACCAGTAGCCCAGTGCGGGCTCCCGGGCACGGATCCTGGCGGTGAAGTCGGTGATGCTCACTGCTGGTCTTCTCCTCGGCGGTCGGCTCTCATCGGTTGTAGGCGGGCATGGGGCCGCGCAGCGCCGCCCCCACGCGGTCACAGGCTGCGACGACATCCTCGGGAAGCGGCCCGGCCGCGGCGGTCGCGATGTTCGCGCGCAGGTGTTCGGCCTTGGAACCGCCGAGCAGGACGGCCCCCACGCCGTCGCGATGGAGCAGCCACCGCAGAGCAAGCTCGATGAGGGAGATGCCCGACTGCGCGGCGATCTCGCCGAGGGCGGTGACGGCCTCGAACAGCGCCGGACTCCAGTACCGCTGCCGGTACAGGGGAGCGAGCTTGGAGTCGCCGAAGCGGCCGGCGGCGGGGTCATGGTCGAAGGTGTGACGCCCGGTGAGCAAGCCCCCGCCGAGCGGGTTGTAGACCATGGTGGTCAGGCCGGTGCTCCGCGCGAACTCCAGGTATTCCTCCTCTACCCTGCGGGACAGGAGGTTGTACAGCTGTTGGGCGACGACAGGCCGTGGCGCGCCGACGGCGTCGGCGGCATGGTTGATCTCCGAGATCTGCCAGGCAGCGTAGTTGGAGACGCCGAGCGCGCTGATCTTGCCCTCGGCGACGAACTCGGCGATCGCGCCGAGCGTCTCGGCCGGCGACGTGCGGCGGTCGGGCTGGTGCAGATAGAACAGGTCGACGTGGTCGACCTGCAGGCGGCGCAGGCTGCCTTCGAGGCTCGCTCGCAATCCTCTGGCGGACAACGGCGGGTGATCATGGGCGTCCGGATGGGGCATACCGGCCTTGGTGGCGAGGACGACCCGGTCGCGCCGGGTGGCGAGCAGCGGTGCCAGGATGGACTCGGTCGCGCCGCCCGCGTAGGCGTTGGCGGTGTCCACACCGGTGATGCCGGAGTCGAGCGCCACGTCCAGCATGCGCGCGGCCTCTTTCGCGTCGGCCGTGTCGCCGAACGTCATGGTTCCCAGCACCAGCCGGGACAGCCCGATGTGCGCCCCGGACGGTGTCGCCGCCGGTAGGGAGATCGCCGGTACGGAAGTTGTCATCGGTCGGTTCCTCGCTGAACGGGTGCTCCGGGGGTCTGCGTAGTGGACGGGGCCCGCACCAGGTGGCGCGGCTTGCGCCCGTGCATCGTGGCCGGATCCAGCGCGGCCCTGCGGAGTGCGCGCGTGTAGGGGTGGGCCGGGGCGGCCAGCACCGTCCGGGTCGGGCCGGACTCGACCAGGCGCCCTTTGCTCATGACGACGATGTCCTCGCTGATCTCCCTGACCACACCGAGGTTGTGGGAGATCACGACATAGGTGAGGCCGGTCTCGGCCTGGATCTTCACGAGCAGGGCCAGGACCTGCGCCTGCACGGACACATCCAGTGCGCTCGTCGCCTCGTCGCAGACCAGGAGGTCGGGCTTGGAGGCGAGGGCTCTGGCGATGCCGATGCGCTGGCGCTGGCCGCCGGAGAACTCCGGCGGGCGACGTTCCAGGGCCGTGGCGGGCAGGCCGACCTGGTCGATGAGCCTGGCCGCCTCCTTGGCCCGGGCGCGTCTGTCGCGCATTCCGCGCACCCGCAGCGGTTCCGCGACGATCTCCTCCGCCGATAGGTGCGGGTCGAGCGATCCGTACGGGTCCTGGAAGATCATCTGTACCCGGGTGCGCATCGGGCGCAGCTGTTTCTCCCTCAGCTGGGCGATGTCGGTGCCGCCCACCACGATGCGGCCTGCGGCAGGCTTGACCAGCCGTACGATCGACCGGGCGATCGTGGACTTGCCGCAGCCTGACTCCCCCACGATGGCCAGGGTGCCGCCCCGCCGCACGGAGAAGCTGACGTTGTCGACCGCGCGGAACACGCCGTGGGCGACGGGATAGTCCACGACGAGGCCGTCGACCTCGAGGAACGCGTCGGTCATCGGGGTTCTCCCACGGCGTCGTCGAGGGACGCTTCCAGGGACTCGCCGTCTTCGTCCCAGGGGCCCAGCCGTGGGACCGCTGTCAGCAACTTCCTGGTGTACGGGTCGCGGGGTGCGTCGACGATCTGCTCGGCCTCGCCCGACTCGACGAATCGCCCGTCCTTCATGACATGGATGCGGTCCGAGACGAGCCGGGCCACGCCGATGTCGTGAGTAATCATGAGGATGCCGATGCCGGTGTTCTCCTGTACTTCGAGCAGCAGGTCGAGGATGCCTGCCTGGACGGTGACGTCCAGGGCGGAGGTCGGTTCGTCGGCGACGAGCAGCCCGGGCGATCCGGCGAGCGCGATCGCGATGAGCACACGCTGCAGCATGCCTCCTGACAGCTGATGCGGATACCTGCGTAGCTGGGGCTCCGGATCCGATATGTGCATCCGGGCCAGCAGGTCGACGGACCGCGAGACGGTTTCCGACCGGGACAGGCCACGCTGGCGCAGCCGCACGGCCTCGCGGAGTTGCTGCCCGATGGTGTGGACGGGGCTGAGCGCCGTCATGGGATCCTGCGGGATGAGCGAGACGGTACGCCCGCGCACCTTGCGTACCGCGCCGGGGTCGGCGATGACGTCGACTCCCTGAAAGCGGGCCTTGCCAGAGAGGACCGCCAGCTCCGGGGGGAGCAGCCGCAGGATGCCCATGGCCGTGGTGGACTTGCCCGATCCCGATTCGCCGATGATCGTCACGGTTTCGCCCTGGCGGATGAGGAAGCTGACACCGTCGACGGCGCGGACGATGCCGGCTTCGGTCATCAGCTCGATCTGTAGGTCCTCGACCTCCAGCAGGGGAGGATCGGCCCCGTCGAACTCGGCTGTCATGCCCGGCTCACCTTTCCTTCCGCCTGCGGACTCGGTCCCGCAGCCCGTCTCCGAGCAGGTTGACACCGACGACAAGCAGCACGATGACCGGACCGGGCAGCGTGACCAGCCACCACGACGTCGTGATGTAGTCCTGGCCGTCGGAGATGATGCGGCCCCAGGTGGCGAACGGGCGCTGCGGGCCGGCGCCCAAGTAGCTCAGCGCGCTCTCCAGCAGCACGGCCTGGGCCAGCAACAGCAGGATCACCAGCGTGGCCTGCTTGACGACGTTGGGCAGCACGTGCCGGAACAGGATGGTGATGCGATGCAGGCCGAGCACCCGGGCCGCGGCCACGTACGGTTTCTCCCGCTCGACGAGCACCAGAGAACGGGTCAGGCGGGCCACTTCCGGCCACTGCGCGATCGCGATCACGAAGGTGATGACCGGAATGGACGGGCCGAAGAGCGCGACGATGAGCAGCAGCATCAACAGCAGAGGCAGCGACAGCTGCGCTTCCAGCAGGCGCGAGACCATGGCATCGACCCAGCCACCGAAGAATCCGGCCGCGGCGCCGGCGATGAGACCGATGATGCCGGACACGACGATGGCCAGCACGCCGACGGTGAGCGAGACCTGGCCGCCGTGCAGGACCCGGGAGAGAAGATCTCTGCCGAGCTGGTCGGTTCCGAACAGGTGCCCGTCGGCCAGCGGTGGCAGGCGACGCAGGCCGAGGCTCTGGTCGTCCGGCCCGGGGATCGGCAGGATGTTGGCCAGGGCGACAGGCACGACGACGAGGGCCACGCACACCGAGCCGACCCATGTCTTCAGCCGCGCGCTCTTGCGGCGGCGGACCGCCGCGGACCGGGCGAGATCCTTGGCGGAGACCGCGCTGGGCCGCGCGAGGGGCTCCGCGGTGCTCCGGCTGCCGAAGCCGTCGGCGGCGCCGGCCGCGGTGCCGATGCGCGGGGCGGTCATGAGGCCACCGCCTTCCCGAGTCGTACCCGCGGGTCGAGCAGCGGGTAGGTGAGATCGATGAGGAGCTGGACAGCCACGGTCAGGATGGCCGTGACCAGGACGGTGGCCTGGATCAGCGGGTAGTCCCTGGTTTCCAGCGCGCGCACGACGAGCGATCCGACACCCGGCCAGGCGAAGACGACTTCGACCACCACCACGCCGTTGAGCATGGCGGCGAAGCGGGTGCCGAGCGCGGTCACCACCGGGATGGCCGAGTTGCCCATGGCGTAGCGCCAGGTCAGGCCGCGTTCGGAGACGCCACGGGAGCGGGCGATCGTCAGGTACGGAGCCGCGAAGCCGGCCCCCATCTCCCGGCGCACCATCCGGGAGATCAGCGCGATCTGCAGGATGCCGACGGTCACGGTCGGCAGCACCATGCCGGCCCAACTGGTGAAGCCGGATGCCGGGAGGACGGGGACGAGCACGGCGAAGATGGTCAGCAGCATGATGCCGCTCCAGAACTCCGGCATGGACTGGCCGGCGATCATGGCCACGTTGGCCCCCAGCTCGCGGCCGGTGTCGGCGTGCCGCGCCATCCAGACACCGACCGGGATGGCCACGACCGCGGCGAACAGGATGGCGGACACGGCGAGCATGACGGTGTACGGCATCCGGCTGAGGACGACGTCCAGGGCGGGGGCCTGGAAGGAGAAGGACGTGCCCAGGTCGCCGCCGAACAGGTCACGCACGAAAATTCCGTACTGCTGTAAGAGCGGTTTGTCCAGGCCGAACTGGACCCGGATGCGTTCGAGCTCGGCAGTGGTGGCCAGGGGACTGGCGTAGGCGGCCACCGGATCCCCCGGTGCCAGCCGCACGAGGACGAACACCGCGGAGACGGTCAGGAAGATCGCCAGGATGCTCTGCCCGGCACGCTGGGCGACGTAGCGGATCACGACTCATCCACTCAGCCGGACGGATGCGAGGTCGTAGGAGTTGGTGGGACTGAGCAGGACGTTCTGCATGCGCTTGCGCCGGGCGATGACGGTCTTGGGGACGAAGGCCCACATGCAGGGCCAGGTGTTCCAGATCTCCTTCTGGGCGGTGGCGAGGAGGCGCTCCCTGGCCGTGTTGTCGGTTTCCTGTGAGGCCTTCTGCAGCAAGGTCGTGATCTTGGGGATCACGTAGCCATGGTAGGTGTCCCGGGTGGCCTCCTTTTCCGCCGTGCCGGCGAACATGCCCTGCAGCGGAGTCAGCGCCAGCCCCGTCGGGCCGGGATAGCCGTTGCCGAGGACGTCCCAGTCGCCGGCCCGGCCCTGCCGCCACTTGGAGATTTCGCCGCCCGGCTGGAACTGCTGGAGTTCGGCCTGGACACCGACCGCCTTGAGCATCTCCACCACCGCCTCCATGACACTGGTGTCGTTGGCGAACTCTCCGGTCTCCCAGATCATCTTGATTTTGAGATCTTTCACTCCGGCGGCGTCGAGCATCTGCCGGGCCTTCTGCGGGTCGTGGACGTACTCGCCCGTTTGAACCGCCCCGGTCAGGGTGTCCGCCACCACGCCTCGGGCCTGGGTCACCGAATCGGCGAAGACGTCCTTGATCAGGGCGGGACCGTTGATGGCGTAGCTGAGCGCCTCGCGCACGCGCACGTCGGCGAGCGGGTGCCCGGAGGGCTTGCGGAAGTTGTAGAAGAGCTGGCTGATCCGCGTGCTCGGCACCTGCTGTATCTCCACGTCGCTCAGGCCGGAGAGCTGGCTGATCGCATCGGGGGAGATCGAGTCGATCAGATCGACCTCGCCGCTGCGCAGGGCGACGACGCGGTTGGCCTCCTCCGGGAGGAACCTGACCTGTACGGTCTTGATCACGGGCGCGGGACCCCAGTATTTGCCGTTGACCTGCAGCGTGTACTCACCGGTGCCCCGGTTCGCGGAGGTGACGACGTAGGGGCCCGATCCGATGCCGCCCTGGAGCTCCTCCGGTTTGTTGGCGGCAGCGGGGGTGATCAGAATGTTCGCCATCAGGTAGTCGAGTGTCGGCACCGGGTTTTCGGTCACGAGCTTGAAGGTGCTCGCGTCGACGGGGGTGACGGTCGGCCATTCGGGGAAGAGGCCGGCCAGGAACGATCCGAGGACCTTCTGGTACATCTGCAGGGCGGTTGAGACATCTTCGACCGTGACCGGGCTGCCATCGGAGTAGTGGACGCCGTCGCGCAGCTTGACCGTCCACTCGGTGGGAGCCGTCAGCTCGAACCTCTCGGCCAGGACGGGCTGCACGGTGAGCTTCGGATCGATGAAGGTCAGCGCCTGACGGACGCCGCGCTGGACGGTGACGGCGGCATCGAACTGGTTGAGCTTGTTGTCCAGCGACACGAGCGAGCGGTTGAGCGCCAGCGTGATCCCCGGGCCGGCGGTGGAGCCGGCGCCGGATCCCGCGCCGGGGGCGGTTCCCGGTCCCGCGCAGGCGGCGAGGGGACTCAGGGTCATGGCCGCGCCTGTGAGAGCACCGAGACGGAGAAGACTGCGACGGGAGAACTGGGGGGCGCTTCCGAGATGAGTCACTGGGGTTCTCGCTTTCTGAACCGTCCGCAGCGGTGCGCCTCTCAGCAGCGGCCGCCTGCCAGGACCGGATGTTTCCCACGTCACAACGACGTTGCTGCACCATTACACGCCTGCGCACTTCGCGCAAGAGGTCTAGCGCATTTTGTGCAAGCTGTGACATCATCCGCTCAAGACGAAGGCTGCGCGGACGTGCACGCCTCACTCCGGAGCGGATCGCGCAAGAGGTTCGCGAGGACTGCGGAAGCCTGCCTGACGTGCAATACCTGACTGTATCGGGGGTTCCTTGAAGCCCAAGCCCAGCACGGCCGCGGACGGTGTCCTCGTCGTGGCCGACGACCTGTCGGGTGCGGCCGAGGTGGCAGCACGCATCATGATGCGCACAACACGCACAAGGATTGTTCTCACTGACCACGCCGTGCGGGGCGAGCGCGATTCCGCCGACATCCTCGTCGTCGATACCGACTCCCGGCACCTGCGTCCCGCCGAGGCGGCCGCGGCGGTGCGTTCCGCGGTCGCCCTGGCCTCCGCCGGGCGTCCGCGGCTGGTCTTCAAGAAGATCGACTCGCTGCTGCGCGGCAACGTCGCGGCGGAAGTGGCCGCGCTGACGACGCCTGGGGCCGGCATCATCGTCACCCCTGCCCTGCCTGGCCTGGATCGGGTGGTGCGCGGCGGCGTGCTGCACCTGGCCGGCGTGGCCCTCCACCGGGCGAACGCCTGGGCGGTGGACGGCGTCCCGGCTCCGACGTCGGTCGAGGCAGCGCTGGCGCCGCTCCGGGCCCGCGTGCTGGACCTCGCGACCGTGCGATCGGATCGTCTTTCCGACGCGATTGCCTCGTGCGCCGAGGAGGCGCGCATCGCGCTGTGCGACGCGGAGACCGATCAGGATCTGGACGCCGTGCTGCGTGCCGCGCTGGCCGTGCCGTCGGTGCGACTGGTGGGATCCGGCGGGCTCGCCGACGCGCTCGGGCGCCATCTGCGGAGTCTCAGTACGGCCGTCGAGGAGCATGAGCCCGCCCCGACGCACACCGCTCGGCGCAGGGACGCGGCGCCGCTCGTCGTGGTGGGCAGCGCGGAGCCGGTCGCGGCCGAACAGGTGCGCCGGCTGGCCGAGGCCGGAGCCGTTCCCGTTGCCCTGCCCGTGACGGCGCTCCTCGGCACACCTGCCGGCCGGGAGCCCCTCCCCCACATCCCGATCGGCGACCGGGCGGTCGTGGCCTTCCTCGACTCCGCCGGCTCCGTCCTCCCTGCGGCCTCCCGTGACATCGCGCGCCGGCTGGCCGAGACCGTCGCGGACGCGGTGCGCGCGTCCGCGCGGCCGGTGGACCTCGTGCTGACCGGCGGAGAGACCGCCCGGCGCGTCCTCGACGCCCTCCAGGTGCGGGAACTGACACCTGTTGAGCAGATACACCTGGGAGCCGTCCACTCCCGGACGCCCGAAGGCCGTTCAGTGGTCACCCGCCCGGGCAGTTTCGGGGAGGGCGACTCGCTCGTCGAGATCGTCAGGGCCCTGGCTCCGCACTCCCTCGGACCTCTTGACCCCACTCTTCTCCCCCTGAACCAAGCGAAAGGTCCCGTCGTGAGCATCAGCACCGCCGCCGTCGGCCGACAGCCGCGCGCAGCGGCCACTCCGATCATCGCCGTCACCATGGGTGACGGGGCCGGTGTGGGTCCGGAAGTCATTGTCGGCGCCCTCCAGGACCCCCACGTCGCCGAGCTCTGCCGTCCCGTCGTCATCGGCGACGCCGTACGGCTGCGCCAGGCGGCCTCCATCCTCGGGACCGCCACCGAGATCGTGGTGGTCGACACGGTGACCGACGCCGTGTTCCAGCCTGGACGCGTCAATGTCATCGACCTGGGGCTCCTGCCGGAAGACCTGCCCTGGGGGCAGATCTCCCCCGTGGCGGGTGCGGCCGCGTACCACTATGTGCGAGTCGCCAGCGAGCTGGCAATGGCCGGGAAGGTGCAGGCGATCTGCACGGCGCCACTGAACAAGGAAGCCCTGCATGCAGGCGGCTACATCTTCCCCGGGCACACCGAACTCCTCGCGCACCTGACCGGGACCGACGAGGTGTCCATGATGTTGTCCTCGCCGAAGATCCGTGTCATCCACGTCACCACGCACCTTGGACTGATCGACGCCATCGCGAAGATCGAACCCGGCCTGGTGGAACGAACCATACGCCGAGGCCACGAGGCGCTGCGGCGCGCCGGGATCGAGAACCCGCGCATCGGCGTGTGCGGCATCAATCCGCACGCCGGGGAGAACGGCCTGTTCGGCTACGGCGAAGAGGCCGAGAAAATCGTTCCCGCCGTCGAAGTCCTGAAGGCCGACGGCATCGACGTGCACGGGCCGCTGCCCGCCGACACGGCGTTCTTCGTCGCGGGGCGCGGAGACTACGACCTCATCGTGGCGATGTACCACGACCAGGGCCACGGTCCGGTGAAGATCCTCGGCATCGAGGCCGGGGTGAACATCACCGTGGGCCTGCCCGTCATCCGGACGTCCGTGGACCACGGAACCGCCTTCGACATCGCAGGGAAAGGCACCGCCGAAGTAGGTAGCATGATCGAGGCGCTGCGGCAAGCCGCCCAGATGTCTCCCAGCCCGGCGATCTGATCCCGGAACGTTGAACGACAAGCCGAGAAGGAAGAGCGTTGCCCAGGAACTCTGACCGTCGGCGCGCCGAGATCGTGCGCCTGGCCACGACCAGCGGTCTGGCCAGTGTCGAAGAGCTGTCCTCGACGTTCGCCGTGACACCCTCCACCATCCGCCGTGACCTCGCCCGGCTGACCGCGCAAGGGCTGCTGGCCCGCACATACGGCGGCGCGATGGCCGTCGTCGCCCACCCCGAGGACTCGTTGCGCCAGCGCGTCGGTGACGCCTTCGAGGCCAAACGCGGAATCGCCAAATGGGCGGCCCAGCAGATCGGAGCCGGGGAGTCCGTGCTGCTCGACGCCGGCTCGACCGTCGCGGCGCTGGCTCACGAGCTGCGCTCCAGCACCCAGCTCCTGATCGCGACCACGAGCCTGACGGTGCTCAAGGAGCTCGACGACGTCGAAGGCCTCCATGTGGAGTGCCTCGGCGGCAGGCTGCGCCACCTCAGCCAGGGGTTCGTCGGCCCCACCACCGAGGCTTGTCTGGAGCGGATGTCGTTCGACCGCGTCTTCCTCGGGGCTGACGGAGTCACCGCCGACCGCGGGATCTGCGAGGCCGACCTCCAGCAGACCCGGCTCAAGGAGCTCATGGCCCGCAGTTCCCACAAGACCTACGTGCTGGCGCATGCGGCCAAGCTCGGGCGACGTCCGTTCCACGCCTGGGTTCAGCTGCCCCGGCCCTGGACGCTGGTGACCGACGCCGGCGCCCCGGAAGACGCGCTGGCCCCGTTCTCGGCTGAGGGAGTCGAGGTGGTCGTGGTCGACGCCGAAGGGCAGATCAGCAAGCCGAAGCCGACCGCGGGTCAGCCGATCGCCCCGTAGCGGCCCGCACGCCCGACCGGGCCGGTTTGCCCGGTGCGGCCCCACAGCCGGCTGCGCGCGGCAGCCGGCCGGGGGCCGCATCCTCCTTCATCCCGCCGGGCCCGCTGGTGGTCCTCGTCCCGCACCCCATTCAGAGTACGATCATAATTTAATTTCCAGAAGGCCTTGCCCTCGAAGCCACTGCACCATATGGTCGTACGAACGTAATTCAAAACTTCAGGAGCCCGTGATGACAGCAACTCGGCAGGTCGCGCTCGTAACAGGCGCTTCCTCCGGCATCGGCAAAGCGGCCGCGATCGCACTCGCCGACGCGGGTTTCCAGGTGATCGGAACCGGCCGCAACACCGCGCGAGTCACCGCACCCACCGGCGTGACCTACCTCGACCTCGACGTGACCAGCGACGAATCGGTCGCCTCAGTGGTCAAGCAGGTGATCGACCGGTTCGGGCACATCGACGTCCTGGTCAACAACGCCGGCGTCGGCGCCACCGGCGCCGCCGAGGAGTTCTCCGTCACCCAGACGCAGGACGTCTTCGACATCAACGTCTACGGCGTCATGCGGATGACCAAGGCGGTCCTGCCGCACATGCGCGCTCAACGGCGCGGACGCATCATCAACGTTTCCTCCCTCAGTGGGTTCGTCCCCAGCCCGTTCATGGCCGTCTACGTCTCAACCAAGCACGCGGTCGAGGGCTACTCCGGGTCGCTGGACCACGAGGTCCGCGAGCACGGCGTCAGGGTCCTGCTCGTCGAGCCCGGCCCGATCAACACGCCGTTCGGGGCCCACAGCGTGCAGGCCGACACCCCACTGCCGCTCTACGCTTCGGGACGGCGCACCTTCGACGAGGTGCTGGCGAAAAATACCAGCGGCGGCGACGATCCCGCCGTCGTGGCCAAGGTGATCGTCGCGGCGGCCACCGACCGGAACCCGAAACTGCGGCGCACCGCCGGCTCGACGGCCGCAAGCATCAGCGCGCTACACCGCGTCGTTCCGGCCCGAATCTTTCGACCGCATCGTCCGCAGATTCAACCGGATGCCGAGCTGACGCTCACCTTCGAGCAGCCGGACACGGCTGCAAGGCATGCCAACCCTCGTTCCCGCGCACGAACCGGCTGTACACGACAAACGCGCCCAGTCATGATGCTCTCTGTCTGACTGCACAGTCATTGGAACGCATCCGTAGCGCCGAGCCGATCGCTCCAAGAGACCACTTGCCATCCGACGCCACCCTCTCCATTGTCTTACGAACGTAAGTAAAACGATCATACGATAATGGCAGATACTCGATGCGATTGCTGCCGGAACGCATGTGCAGAGCGATGTGGCGGCGGGTCGGGCGCATGAATCGGCTGGAAGCCCAGCAGGCTCGCGATGTTGATCAGGACGCCGGTGCCGGCGGAGGTCAGTGGCTCGATATGGGCGCGACTGAGGTCGACGAGGGCGTTGACGTTGAGCGCGATCATGCTCTGCAGTCGGTCCGGATCCTCGTCGGTGAGGGCGTTGTGGGTGCCGAAGCCGGCATTGTTGACGAGCCCGGTGGCGTGGATGCCGCGGGATTCGAGGTCGGCGCGCAGCGTTCGGCCGGCGTCGGGCAGGCCGAGGTCGCGGGCGATGACGGTCACCGTGACGCCGTGGGCGCGGGTGAGTTCGCCGGCCAGGCTCTCCAGCCGGTCCGCCCGGCGGGCGACGAGCACGAGATCCGAGCCGCGGCCGGCCAGCTGGCGGGCGAACTCCGCGCCGAGACCGGAGCGGGCCCCGGTGACGATCGTGGTCTGGTGGCGGTAATCAATCTTGGTCACGCCATACACCCTACGCACATTTGTGCACTGGGTGCAAATTGATTCATTTCATGAAGTGTCGTACCATCTGTGCATGACCCAGAAACCGGCATCTCTGCGTGAGCAGACCCGCAGCGTGGTCCGCTCCCTGCTCGCCCGGACCGCTATCGAGCTGTTCGCCGCCAAGGGGTACGACGACACGACGCTCGACGAGGTCGCCGCCGCCGCAGGTGTCTCCCGACGGACCCTGTTCAACTACTTCCGCAACAAGGAGGACCTCGCGCTCGGCGGCCTCTCCGAACAGGGCGAGCTGATCGCCGCGCGGCTCGCCGAGCGCCCGGCCGACGAGGACGTCTGGGCGTCACTGCGCGCGGCGTTCCAGGTGCTGGAAGAGATTGACATGACGGCCGAGCGCCGGCTCGAGATGATCACGCTGCTGTTCGGAAACGACGCCCTGCGCGCCGGACACGCCGAGAAGCAGGGTCGCTGGCAGGATCTGCTCGCACCGCTGATCGAGCCGCGGTTGCCCGACTCCGACCGCCGCGCCCTGCAGGCGCGCGCGATCGCGGCCGCGGCGATCACCTGCCTCCAGGCAGCGAACGAGGAGTGGGCGCGCCTGGGCGGACAGGTCGACCTGTTCGACCTCTACGACGCGGCCGTGGGAGCCATCCGCCGCCCGGCCTGAAGCCCGGCCCCGCCGGCCTCCACAGCGCGACGAGCCAGAACGACACCAGGCCCGCCGCTGTCTTCGGCGACCGCGGAAAACCCCGCAGAAAACCCGAGAACCACGGAAAACCAAAGAGAGGAAGACGACATGACCGAGCGCCTTCCCGGAGCGGACCTGCGGAACATGGTCGCCGCCCTCCGCGCGGAACGCACCGAGATGCTCGACTTCACGACCAGCCTCAGCGACGGCGAATGGACGGCACCCAGTGCCGCGGCGGGATGGCGCATCGCCGACGTCGTCGCCCACATCGGCGCCACAGCGCGTGGCTTCTGCACACCCGGCGGGCTGCGCACGGCCTTGGCCCCGAGTCTCGAACAGTTCAACGAAGACCCGGTCGCCCGGCGACGCGACTGGAGCCGGGCGCGGGTCATGGCCGAGTACCAGCTCGCCGGCCGGCGAGCCACCACGCTCCTCGAGGTCGTGCGGCGCACGCCCATCACCCGAGTGCGTGTACCGCTCGCCGAACTCGGTCGTTACCCCCTAGGCCTGATGATCGGCGGAGCCCTCGTCTTCGACCACCACACCCACCTGCGCCACGACATCGCCCCGGCGCTCGGCCGGCCCGTGCCGCCCACCGACGCCGATCGAATGCGGGCGGTCCTCACCTGGATGATCGCCGTGCTGAGCAACCAGGTCGCGCAGGCGCCAGTCCCCGGGCTCGACGCCCGCGTCGCCCTGACCCTCACCGGCCCCGGCGGCGGAACGTGGTGGATCGACGAGGCGGGCGTCCTGACCCCGTCCGACGGCCCGGTCGCCGCGCACGTCACCGCCCCCGCACTGACCTTTCCCGACTGGGGCACACAGCGGTCGTCCTGGCGCGACAGCGATGTGACGATCACCGGCGACGCCGCACTCGCCGCCCGCCTCCTGGACGCCGTCAACGTCATCTGACCGGGAGTGCCCGACAGAGCCCTCCGCTCACCCAGAAAGATCAATGCTCGGACAGCCATCAAACGGACACCGGAGAAGGGCCGGCTACGAATCAAGGCACAGTCGGGAGGCGGATCGGTGACGACGGACCTGGCGGGGATGAGCGATCGAGGTCAGGAATGCGGTCACGGCTGCGCTGGGCAGGTGCGCCATATCGCTCTCTCTGAGGGGTGTGGGCACCATGGGAAATGTCAGCTCCGTCGACGGATACGAGGAATTTCCGGCCCTGGAGGACCGTCCTGCTGACCATCCTGAGCATCCCGTGGGGATAATCCGGGTGTCAGCGGAGGAGGGCAAAGCACTCCTGACCACGGGCCTGGCCAGCGGTCCGGTCGGCTTCTCGGTAGTCGTGTCTGACGAGGACCGGGAGCGGACACCGACGGATACGAGGACATCGTGGAGATCAGCTACCGGGCCCAGTCGGAATGGCTCCGCATAGCCGAATGGTCAGGCGAAGGAGATCACCTGCTACCCAAGTTGTCCTCAGGACCGGGGTGGTATCGGCTGCGCTATCACGGCGTGAACATGGACGAGGGCAACAAGGTGAATATGTTGGCCCGAGAAGAAGCCGTCGTGGACCGCTACCTGCTGCAGATCTGGCCGCAACCTGAGTCCCCGCCGCGTGTGGTCAAAAGCACGAGCCACCAGCTCGCCTACTGGCGCCGCATCACGTGACGACCCACCTGAAACTCTCGGGCGGCCCACCGCCACGAATCCGAGAGGAGCCGGAGGGCGAGGTGGTGCAGTGCTTTCGACCGCGCAGGGCAGTGGCTAGAACCACACTCGGATCGCACTGTCACTTTGAATGTCGTTCGGTGGCCCTGATTAGACGCTGACCTGAATGACAGTGCCCAGGTCGGCCGCAAGTCCCGCTGTCATGTCCATCGACGCCAGACATGGTGGTTGCCCATCAGCCGCTGTCTGGACCCATCGATCCCGACAGTTTGGCGTGGATCTTGAGAGTCTGCGTAGGGCGGGCGACCATCCTCATAGAAACGGTAAGGAAACAACCGCCGCTCTACTACTGATCCGCATGACGTACCGAACTTCACTGACGGCACTGGCGCTGGCGGGGTTGGCGGCGCATCCTTCCGCGGCGGGCGCCACCGCTACCGTCGTCGCGAGGGCGAGCGCCACCGCGACCCCCAGCTCGAGCTCCGGCGTGTCGTCCGTGCAGTGGAAATCCTGCCCGGCCTACTCCGATGAGGTGATCCGGAGCATGGGAGTGGCGGAGGACAAGGTTGCGGCGTTCCACTCCTTGATGAAGCGCCTGGAGTGCGGCACGGTCAGCGTCCCGCTGAACCATCGTGACCCCAGGGGGCGGAAGATCGACATCGCGGTGACCCGGCTGGCCGCCACGGACGAGGCCCACCGGCTCGGCGCCGTTGCCGTCCTGCCGGGCGGGCCGGGCAACAGCGGATACCTGGACCCGGTCCTTCGGGCCGCGCTCAGGAACGAGGAGATGGCGGGGCTCAACAAGCGATACGACATCATCGGCTTCGACCCGCGCGGGGTCGGGAACAGCACCAAGGTCGCCTGCACCTTCTCGCCAAACGGCCCGCAGGAGCCCGGCACGCTGACCAAGGAGGCGGCCAGGAAGATATACGACGCCCAGGTCGCCGCCAACCAGAAGTGCGGACGCTCTGACCCCGCCTTCCTCGGACAGCTCACCACCGAGAACGTGGCCAAGGACCTGGACCTGGTACGGACCGCGCTGGGTGAGAGCAAACTCAACCTGCTCGGCTTCTCCTGGGGCACCTATCTGGGCATGGTGTACCGCAGCCTGTTCCCCGGGCACACCGGACGGGCCTTCCTGGACAGCGTGGCGCCGCCGTGGACCCGTATTGACGAGCACGCCAAGGACAGCGCGGAGGCGGCCGAGCGCAACTTCGGGCGCATGGCCGCCTGGCTGGCCCGCCGCGACGGGACCTACGGTCTCGGTGCCACCGCACGGAAGGTGCGCGAGGAGGTGGCGAAGCTGGTCCGCGCGTACGACAAGAGCCCCAAGACCTACACCGACCTGCAGCGGCCCATCGACGGCTCGGCCGTCGCCGACCTCGCCAGGCGCAACTCGACCGAGTGGGTGCGCGCGGGCAAGGCGCTGGCCGAACTGCGGACCGCGACGGGCACCACCGCCCCGCCCACCGTCAAGGAGCTGCTCGGCGCACCGATGATGGGGACGCCCGTGCCCGGCGCGCCCGAAACACTGAACAGGACCATGAACCTGGCCGTCGCGTGCAACGAGGACAGCAGCCGGGCCGGTTTCGACACCGCCTGGCGTGACTACCAGCAGCTCGTGAAGCGCCATCCGGCGACCGGCCGGTCCTGGGGACCGCCTGTCATGTGTCCCGGCTGGCCGCTGCCGGTGCAGCAGGCCACGTTGAAGCGGAGCAGCGGGTCACTGGTGCTGGCGGGGCACCTGCACGAGTTCATGTCCGTCTACGACTGGACGCTGCAGACACGGCGCGCCATCGGCGGCACCGTCTACACGGTCGCCGACGACGTGCACGTGTCGACCACCCGGGTGCCCAAGTGCGCCGCCGACGTGGTGCGGTACTTCGAGACGGGCCAGATCGGCAAAGGTTGCGAGGGCAGCGCAATCCCGAGCTGACCACCGGTTACCGGCCCGGCGACCTGCCACGGGTCGCCGGGCCCGATGCCCTGGCGGCGTCGTCGGGGCCCACGGCTCGCCCGCCCGTGCGCGCTGCGAGGCGCTCAAGATTTCCGGTGCCGACCTGTCGCTTTCGCGGCCCGCGCCGAACGGCAGAAACGCCTTGCGCGGGATGCGGTGGGCGCGGGCCGGGCTCCCAGCGGCCGGGGTCGAAGCGGTCGTCGAAGAAGCGCGGGTCGCGATGGATCACGTAGGGGCTGATCAGTATGTCCGGCCGGCGGGAGGCTGGCGCCGCCCAGCGTCGTCGGGGTTACGGTGGCGCGCATGAGGAGCAAGGCCGAGTATAGGCGGTTGGCCTCGGTGAGGACCTGGGCGGTGTACGCGAGGCGGGCCACGCCGGCAGGTAACTGGTGTGGCACCGCCCTCGCCGAGCGCGGTGCCCGTGGCGGACGAGCCCGGCCGATCACGGTGGCTCGACCGGGCTCGTCGGGTGGAGATGGGTCAGGCGAGGTCGAACCGGTCGAGTTCCATGACCTTGGTCCAGGCTGCGACGAAGTCGGCCACGAAGTCGCGGGCGTCCTGGCTGGCGTAGACCTCCGCGAGGGCTCGTAGCTGCGAGTTGGAGCCGAAGATGAGGTCGACCGCGGTGGCGGTCCACTTCACCTCATCGGTGGCCACGTCGCGGATCTCGTACACATGCTCCTCGGACTCCGATGCCTTCCAGCGGGCGCCCGGGGAGAGCAGGTTGGTGAAGAAGTCGTTGGTGAGCACGCCGGGCCGGTCGGTGAGGACGCCGTGCTGGGTACCGCCGAAGTTGGCTCCGAGGGAACGCAGGCCGCCGATCAGGACGGTCATCTCAGGCGGGGTCAGGTTCAGCATGTAGGCACGGTCGACGAGCAGCACCTCCGGCTGGGTCTTCTCGCCGGAACGCAGGTAGTTGCGGAACCCGTCGGCCCGCGGCTCGAGGACCCGGAAGGACTCGACGTCGGTCTGCTCCTGGGTGGCGTCGGTGCGGCCCGGGCGGAACGGCACCGTCACCTCCACGCCGGCCTCGCGTGCCGCCTTCTCGACGCCGGCCGAGCCGGCCAGCACGATCAGGTCGGCGAGCGAGATCTTCGCGCCGCCGGCCTGGTTGAACTCGCGCTGGATGCCCTCGAGGGTGCCCAGGACCGTCGCGAGTTGCTCGGGCTGGTTGACCTCCCAGCTGCGCTGCGGCTGGAGACGGAGCCGGGCGCCGTTGGCGCCGCCGCGCTTGTCGGTGGACCGGAAGCTCGCGGCGGAAGCCCAGGCGGTGGAGACCAGTTGAGCGGTCGTGAGCCCGGACTCCAGGACCTTCGCCTTGAGGGAGGCGACGTCGGCGTCACCCACGAGTTCGTGATCCACGGCCGGCACCGGGTCCTGCCACAGCTGGGGCTCGGCGACCCACGGTCCGAGGAAGCGGCTGACCGGACCCATGTCGCGGTGCAGCAGCTTGTACCAGGCCTTGGCGAAGGCCGACGCGAACTCGTCGGGGTTCTCCATGAAGTGGAGGGAGATCTTCTGGTACGTCGGGTCGACGCGCAGCGACAGGTCGGTCGTGAGCATCGTCGGCTTGTGCTTCTTCGACGGGTCGTGGGCGTCCGGGATGATCGCCTCGGCGTCCTTCGCGACCCACTGCTTCGCGCCGCCGGGGCTCGTGGTGAGCTCCCACTCGTAGCCGAAGAGGATCTCGAAGAAACGGTTGCTCCACTGCGTCGGCCGGTCGGTCCACGTCACCTCGAGACCACTGGTGATCGTGTCACCGGCCTTGCCGGTTCCGTGGCTGCTCAGCCAGCCCAGGCCCTGCGCCTCCAGCGGCGCGGCCTCGGGCTCCGGCCCCACGTGGTCGTCCGCGACGCCGGCGCCGTGGGTCTTGCCGAACGTGTGCCCGCCGGCGATGAGGGCGACCGTCTCCTCGTCGTTCATCGCCATCCGCCCGAAGGTCTCGCGGATGAAATGCGCCGCCGCAGCCGGGTCGGCGTTGCCGCGGGGACCCTCCGGGTTGACGTAGATGAGACCCATCTCGGTAGCGCCGAAGTGCGGCACCATCTCGGTGTCGGTGACGTACCGCTCGTCACCGAGCCAGGCGTCCTCCGGACCCCAGAAGATCTCCTCCGGCTCCCAGACGTCCTCGCGGCCGAAGCCGAAGCCGAAGGTCTTGAAACCCATCGACTCCAGGGCGACGTTGCCGGCGAGCACGAGCAGGTCGGCCCACGAGATCTTCTGGCCGTACTTCTGCTTGACTGGCCACAGCAGCCGGCGGGCCTTGTCGAGGTTGGCGTTGTCGGGCCAGCTGTTGAGCGGGGCGAAACGCTGAGCGCCGTCGCCGGCCCCGCCGCGACCGTCCTGGATGCGGTAGGTGCCCGCGGCGTGCCAGCTCATCCGGATCATGAGACCGCCGTAGTGGCCGAAGTCGGCCGGCCACCAGTCCTGCGAGGTGGTGAGCACCTCGATGATGTCCTGCTTGAGGGCCTCGACGTCGAGCTTCTCGAACTCCTTGGCGTAGCTGAAGCCCTCTGCCAGGGGGTTGCCCTTGGACGAGTGCGCGCGCAACACCGACAGGTCGAGCTGGTTGGGCCACCAGTCCCGGTTCGTGCGCGGACGACCGGCGGTCTTCGGAGTCGGCGAGTCGATGGCCGGGTTCTCGCTCTCACTGCCATGCGCGGTCACGGAGTCATGCGCGACCGGAAAGCCGGCCGCCGCCATCCGATCCACGCCCTGCGCGCTGGCGGGGGCGTTGTCCTGGGTGTCGCTCATCTGCTTCCTTCCGAACAACCAGATCACTGGGCAATGCGTCAAACCTCTGAAGCCCTAGTTCCCAGCCGACGCACCTTCCGACACCCGAACTTCGGTTGGGCACTGCCAAACTTCGATGACGTGGGAACTGTCACTTCGGCTCGCATCGAAGTGACAGTGTCCAGGTAGGGACCCGGACCGATCCGCCGACGCACGTCACGCAACGCCGTCTCCACGGAGACGGCCGAGCTCGGCCGCCGGTGCACCATGGACCGCGATGTCGTGGCGGCGATCGACGAACTGGCCGGGCAGGGTTTCGTCGAGCGCACGCCGGACCCGGATGACCGAAGGCGCAACATGGTGACCCTCACCACGGCGGGTGAGCGGCAACGGCGACCCCAACCGACGCACGGTAAGTACGAGCCGTCGACCATGGCCGGCGCCGCGCCAGGCGGCGGTCAGAGCGTGCCGAGGGCGGCGGCGAAGTAGTCGAGCGAGGCGTCCACCTCGCGGAGGGACGGGGTGCGGTTGAGGTGCCCGTGTGGCATTCCGCGTGCCAGGAACGTGCTCACCGGGACGCCGGCTTCGCAGAGCTGGCGTTGGAGGAGTTCGCCGGAGGCTCGGAGGTCGTCGTACTCGGACAGCAGGATGTGGGTGGCCGGCAGGCCGTCGAGGCGGGCGGCGCCGGGGAGCGCGTCGGGTGGCAGGTCGCTGATCCGGCCCACGTAGGTGCGGACCATGCCTTCGATCGCCGCCGTGGGGAAACGCATGAACGGGGGCAACGTGGCCATCTCGGCGGTGGTCGCGTCGTCCAGGGCAGGGTTGGGGTAGTGCGCGAAGGGATAGGCCAGGAGGAGCAGGTCCGCCGACCTCCGGTCGCGGGCGCGCAGGGCGGTCGCGAGGGCGAGGGCCGCTCCCGCACTGGCGCCGCCCAGCGCGGCGCGCCCGCCTGGCATGGCCTCCGCCGTGAGCCAGCGCCAGGCCGCGTCGACGTCGTCCAGCGGTACGGGGTAACGCACCCCGTTCTGGGCCAGCCGGTAGCCGACCGAGGCGACGAAGGCGCCGGCCCGGGCGGCCAGTTCGGCGCTCACGACGTGGGCCTCGGGCATCTCCAGGTCGCCGCCGGAAAAGCCGCCGCCGTGCGCCCATAGCAGGGCGAGGGTCGCAGTCGTGTCACGCGGCCGGTACGTGCGGAGGGGGATGTCGCCGTGCGGGCCGGCGATCAAGAGATCCTCGACCACCACGTCCGGGGGCAGGGTCCACTCCGCCGGATCCCGCAGATAGTCGGTCATCTTCCGCTGGGCCGCCGGGTCGGTCGCAAGGTCCTCCCGGGACAGGCCACGCACCGAAGCCAGCTTGTCGGCGAGGTAGGGGTTGAACGGCATGGCCCTTCTTCTATCGTGCGCCGGAATCACGCTCGCGTGCGGGGTGGGCCGGGATTCCCAGCGGGATGATCACGTGGTCCACGAGGCGCCGGGTCAGCTCGCGGTCCACGGGCTCGCCGCTGATCAGCGCGCGGAAGAAGATGGTCGGCGAGCTCGTGCAGCAGCTGCCCCTTGACGTTCCGCTACCGACATACGTACGCTTTTCCGTAATTCCGGAAACACGAGAGGTGGTGCAGTGGAGGAGCGTCTGGCCGCGCTGGAGCGGCGGATGGATCAACTGGAGCAGCAGGCGGCGGCGCCCGCCGGCACGCCCGACGTCGGACGGCGGGGCGTGGGGTCGGCGGCGCTGGACCTGGTGCACCACTATCGGAACCAGGCCGCGGAAGGCGGCACTGGGGGCACGGTGGCGTACGGCGGGGCGGCGTTCATCTGCGGGTTCGAGTTCCTGTGGACCGGCGAGCACCAGGTCGACGACCTCATGGCGGCCGACTGGACGGCCGCGGCGGCGACTCTGGAGTCGATGGGCAGCCCGGCCAGGCTGGCGCTGCTCGCGGCGCTGGCCGGCGGGCCGCGCGGGCGGGCCGAGCTGCAGGACGCGCTGGGCGCCGAGAGCTCGACCGGGCACCTGTACCACCACCTGCGCGAGCTGCAGCGGGGCGGGTTGATCCGGCAGCCGCGGCGCGGCACGTACGAGATCGTGGGGCGAGCCCTCATCCCGCTCCTCGCCATCCTGTCCGCCGCCCTCGACGTCGGCCCCGGCTCGCCGGGGGTCGACGACCCCGCCCCACCGTCCGAGACGGAGCCGGAATGATCACGCCACGGCACCGCGCCGCGTGGCGGGCCTGGCGATCGGGGGACGTGGACGAGGCCGCCCGCCTGGCGCGACCGCACCGTGGCGCCGAGCGGTTACTCGTCCTGGCCGACCTGGTGCGCGGGCGGTTCGAGCGGGGGCTGGCCCGCTACCAGGCGCTCCGGCGCCCGCCGCGTGCGCTGGACATGCCGATGGCGCACGCCTTGGTGCACCTGGACCGGGTGGACAAGGCGTGCGAGCACTTACGCCGCCGGCGCCTTCCGCCCGGTCTGGCGCTGCGGCGCGACCACCCGATGACGGTCAAGGCGGACGGGCCCGTCACGCTGCCGTTCGCCGACCATCCGCTGGCGCCGTACCTGCCGGCCGTCGAGGGCACGCTGAACGGGCGCCATACGCTCATCCACCTGGACACCGGAGGCGCGTTCCTGGTGATGGGCCTGGAGCGGGCGGCGGCGATGGGCGTCGAGGCCGTACCGGCCGGCCGCCGCTTCCACGGCGTCACCCGCACGCCGGTCCGCACCGGCCTCGTCCGGGAGCTGGACCTCGGGGGCGTGGCGCTGACGAACGTGCCGGTGGACGTCCTCCCCACGCTGACCGGCCCTCAGGACATCGTGATCATGGGCACCTGCCTGCTGCGGCACTTTCTGCCCACCATCGATGTACCGGCCGGTCATCTCCTCCTGGCCCCGCGCGGGCACCACCCTCCGCCGGACGGCGTCCGGGTGCCGTTCTGCCTCTGGGCCGACCACTTCATGTTCGCGAAGGGCGGCCACGGCCCGCGCGATCTCACCTTCTTCGTCGACTCCGGCCTGGTGCACCTGATCGAGGACCACGGCAGGATCAGGCAGGCGGCCGTGCTGGCGACCAGGTCCCAGTACCGCACCTGGGGCATCCCCCGTGCCGATCTCGCGGCCACCCATCTCACAGCGCCGCACCCGCTGCGCCTGGGACCGCTGGAGCAGCCGGCGCACCTTCTGTCCGTCGCACCGGGCAGGACCGCGCCGTGGTCCGACTTCGGCGGCGTCAGGATCGACGGGCTGATCTCGCAGGCCTTCCTCTCCGAGTACGCCTGGACGCTGGACTTCGACCGCCAGGAATACACCTTCCAATAGCTCTGATCGAACTCTTTTTCGAGTATGCTTGACGACCATGTCGCGCCCCCTGACGCTCAGCCTCACGTCCGCGAGGCGGCTGGCCGTGACCTGCCAGCACCTGGCCGGTCCCCGCCCGGGCAATGACCTCGACGGCCTGCGGCAGGTGCTGCGGACGTTGCGGTGCCTGCAGCTCGACCCGGTCAACGTGGTGGCACGCAGTCACCTGCTGGTGCTCTGGAGCAGAGTCGGCGGCTACGACCCGGGCGACGTCGACGTGCTGCTGTGGCGCGAGCGGTGGCTGTTCGAATACTGGGCGCACGCCGCGTCGATCGTGCTGGCCGAGGACTACCCCATCCACCAGGTGATGATGCGCGTCTATCCGGCAGGCGAGTCCCGCTACGCGCAGCAGGTCCGCGACTGGCTGGCGGCGAACGACGCCTTACGACAGCACGTCCTCGACCGGCTGCGGGACAAGGGTCCGCTGCCGGTCGGCGGGTTCGACGACCTCGCGGCCGTCGCGTGGCGGTCGAGCGGGTGGACCCATGGCCGCAACGTCGAGCGGATGCTGGACTTCCTGTGGTTCCAGGGCCACGTCATGGTGGCGGGCCGGGAGGGACGCACCCGCCTGTGGGACCTGCCCGAGCGCGGGCTGCCGCACTGGGCCGAGCTGGAGCCGTTGCCGCGGGAGGAAGCGGTGACGCGGGCGGCCGAGCACGCGCTGCGCGCACTCGGCGTGGCCCGCGCGGCCGACATCGAGCGGCATTTCATCCGCTCCCGCTATCCCGGCCTCGCCGAGGTGCTGAGCGACCTGGAGGCGTCGGGGCGGGTCGTGCCCGCCGAGGTCGAGGGCGGCGCCGAGCGGTGGTACGTGCACCGCGACGTCCTGGGCCTGCTGGAGCGCGACTGGGAGCCGCGCACCACGCTGCTGTCGCCGTTCGACAACCTCATCTGCGACCGGGAGCGGACCGAGCGCCTGTGGGGGTTCGTGTTCCGGACGGAGATGTACGTGCCCAAGGCCAAGCGGCAGTACGGGCACTACATCATGCCGATCCTGCACGGCGAGCGGCTGGTCGGCAGGCTGGTGCCGCGCCTGGACCGGCGCCGGGCGCGGCTGGAGATCGAAGGGTTGTTCCCCGAGCCGGGCACGTCCGCGGACACGGCGACCGCCGTGGGGCGGGCGATCGCCGAGCTGGCCGCCTTCGCCGGGGCCCGCGAGATCGCCTACGGGGACAAGGTGCCGGACCCGTGGCGAGCCGCCCTGTCGCCCTGACGTGCTCAGTTTCCTTGCTTGTGCGTGCTCCAATACTCATCGGCGGCGGCCTGGATGTCGGCGAGCACCTTCTCGTAGGTGTCGGGCTTGGCGACGAACCCGCTGAAGCCGTCGAGCGCGGCGGTGAGCACGGGTGGCGGCGTGGCCTCGAAATACCGGTTGACCAGCCGATACTCGCCACTGCCCGCGGCCTTGCCGACCTCCGCGATGGCCTGGTCGGCGACGGCGACCTTGGGGTTGGCCGAGACGTCTCCCCTGGCGGTGGCCCACTTCTCCTGCGCGCCGGCCCCCACCCACCACTTGAGGTATTTCATGCTGGCCGCGGGATCGGGCGCCTTGGCCAGCGAGCACAGCGGGCCGCTCTCGAAGATCATCGAGGTCTTGGGGAGGGACGCGTTGACGTTCGGGATCACGAAGAAGCCGTAGTCGGTGCCCGGCTTCATGCCGCGCTGGGTCATGCTCGTGTTGAACCACGTCCCGAACGACACCATCGCCGCCTTGCCGGTCTTGAGCACGTCGCCGGGGTCGGTCTTGTCACCGGGGTTGTTGAAGTAGCCCGCGTCGATCATCGACTTCCAGCGTTTCATCACCTCCACCACTCCGGGATCGGTGTATTTGGCCTGGCCGGTGGACAGGCGGTCGTACAGGTCGGGGTCGGTGCCGGCGAGGAGCTGCTCGAACCAGACGAAGGAGAACAACACGGAGGTGTGGTAGAAGGCGGGCACGCCGTTCTTCTTCAGCGTGCCGGCGATCTGGATCAGCTCGTCCCAGGTCGCAGGCGGCTTCAGCCCGTGCTCGTCGAAGAGCTTCTTGTTGTAGAACATGCCCCAGTAGGCCGCGTTCAACGGCACGCAATACTGCTTGCCGCCGATGGTGTAGTAGGAGGCCAGATCGGCCGACAGGTCGCCGTTCTTGATGGCCTCCTGCCAGATCGCGGTCGTGTCCGCCACCTGCTTCTGGGCGACGATCTCCGCCAGTCGCCCGCCCGTTGTCCAGGTGAACAGGTCGGGTTTCACGTTCGTGCGGAAGGACGCCTTGATGAACGCCTGGTACGTCGGCTCGTCGGTGTAACCCACCGACTTCATCGACAGGCCGATCTGCTGTTTGGACAGGACGCCCATCTCGTCGAAGTATTTGCTCCAGGCGCCCTTGTCGTTGTAGAGCTTCAGCTCGGTCTTGCCGGGCTGCTGCTGCCCGGCGGTGTCGCCGGAGGAGCCGCAGCCGGCGAGTAAGAGGGAAGTGACGGCGGCGATGAGCACTGGACGCGACCGGATCATGCCCGGCCCTCCTGTTTCACTTGTGGTCCTGGCTGGAGATGAAAACGGGCCCGAGTGCAAGTCATCTAATCACTTGATATCTTGGGCGTCCATAGCCGCCGGGACCACAGCCCGCCTCGTGGTCTCCCGGTAGTCGCGGGGCGCCATGCCGTAGGCGCGTTGAAAGAGCCTCCCGAAGTACGACTGGCCGGAGAAGCCGCACCGGTGCGCGATCCCGCCGATGCTCTCCGTGGTCGTGGTCAGCAGCAGCGCGGCGTGCTCCAGCCGCCGCCGGGCCACGAACGCGACGGGCGTGCAGCCGTAGTGCGTGCGCATGGAGCGGGCGAGGTGCCCCGAGCTCACAGCGGCCAGGGCGAGCAGCCGGGGAAGCCCCTCGCGTAGGTTCTCCTCCCGGCTCATCGCGACGCAGGCCGACACCAGCCAGCCGGGCCGCCGGTCCACGGCCGTGCCGTCAGCGCTCTCCAGCAGCGGGACGACCGCCGTCCAGAGCCGCACCAGGTCGAGCACGCGCGGCACACCGGAATAGGCGCCCAGCACGCGGGCGAACTCGGCCGCGACCGGCCCCTCCAGGTCGGCGCGCGCCGCCGGTGGCAGCTCGCGCCGGTCCCAGTCCGCCGTGCCGGCCAGCCCGGCGAGGTCGGCGAAGGCCCGCCACCGCTCGCTCGGGAAGGCGATGTTGACGAACCGCAGGCCCGTTGCGGTCGTGGCGGCGAACTCGTGCCGGTCGTGCGGCCGTACCAGCACCACGTCACCGGCACACAGCGGCATCTCGGTGTCGCCGAGGCGCTGGGTGCCCTCCCCCGCCGTCACGAACACCAGCTCATGGAAATCGGCGTGCGTGTGGGGCTCGGGCCGGTCGCGGCGGCCGCCGGTCACCGGCACCAGGGCCGCGTGGTACGGCAACCCGGCCGCGAATTCGACCCACCGCAGGATCGTCGGCATGTCAGGAAATTAATAGTTATGGAGCGGCGAATACTAGTAACTCGGACCGCGGTCACCGAAGAATCCGGATCGACGCCCTTCCCTGCAGAGGAGTACATGGTGATCAAGGATGTCGAGCGGACCCTCCAGGACTACGACCGCGACGGCTACACGATCTTCCGGAACGTCCTCGACCCCGACCTGGTCGCCGAAGCGAGCGACCACGTCGCCTGGCTCCAGGCCAAGCACCCCGACCGGCTCGGCGAGGACCTGGCCACCGAGCTGGTCGCCGGCGACCCGTTCTGGGTGCGGCTGGTGAGCGACGACCGGCTGCTGGACCTCGCCGAGTTGTTCGTCGGCCCGGATATCGCCCTGTTCGCCGCGCATTACATCAGCAAGCCGCCCTTCTCCGGCATGCCGGTCCTGTGGCACCAGGATGGGGCGTACTGGCCGCTGGAGCCGATGCGGGTGGTCACGCTGTGGCTCGCGGTCGACGAGTCCACGCCGGACAACGGCTGTGTACGGGTGATCCCGGGCTCGCAGAAGGAGGACCTGCACGCGCTGCGGCAGCGCGACGACATCGACAACGTGCTCGGCTCGGAGAGCGCGGTGACGGTGGACGAGTCGCGGGCGGTGGACCTGGTGTTGTCGCCCGGCGACGTGGAGGTGCACCACCCGAACATCCTGCACGCCTCCAACGCCAACACCTCGCCCAGGCGCCGCTGCGGCCTGACGATCAGGTACATCCCGACCTCGACCCGGATCACCAGCGAACAGCAGCCGTTCGTGTCGGCGCTGCTGCTGCGCGGTGACCCGGGAGTGAACGTCTACCAGCCGCTCCCGAGGTACGTCGAGGGCGAGCACATGCCGTTCGCCGGCGCGGAGAAGTGGGCCTGACCCAGACCTCTCATCGGTAGGCCGTCGGGTTCTTCTCCTTTCCGGGGAACACCATGATCAGCAGCTCCACGGCGCCGTCAGGCCGGTCACGGTCGTTCCCTGGAGGTCGGAGAGGGCCAGAGTGCCGCGCGGGCTGTCGTAGCCGACCTCGACCACCTCGTCCCACCCCTTGGTCTCCAGCGGCGGCCGCCGTCGGTAGGACTCGACGGTCACGCAGGCGTGGCCGATCTCGTCGGCCGCCCAGATCGCCAGCGCCCCGGGCTCGCTGCCGACCAGCTCCTCCACCAGGTCGGGGTCGGCGCCCTCATACTCTTCCTCATATCCATGGATGGTCCAGAACTCGGTGAACACGGTGGCGTGCTTCTGCCGCACCGGCTTGATCACTGTTCCACCGCGGGGCACAGCGAACCCAGCGCGCCCCCCAGGCGCCCGTGCGGGGCGTCCCGCACGGGCGCCTGCACGCTGACGTCGCCGCCGTGCGGGGTGGCCAGGCCGCACAGGCGGTGCCCCTGGGTCAGCACCACCCGGTCGGGCGCGCCCTGCCAGCCCTCGATGCCGCCGAGGCCGTGGAAGTCGTTGCCGGCGGGAGCCGCCTGCGCCACGACCAGCAGGGTCGCCGTCACCGTCAGGACCGTGGCCGCCGTGCGGGTGAAGCGGCCACGGCGCACGAACGCCCGCTGCGGGGACCGCACCGCGAGCAGGATCAGCACCACGGGAACCAGGACGTAGAGGTCCCCGCCCAGCCGCAGGCTCACCAGTTCCGGCGGCCCCCAGGCGGCCACGCATTCCGGACCGAACGCCCCATCGACCAAGAGCAGCAGCAGGCGGGGAAGGTGCCGGAGGAGCAGCACCACAGCCGCAACGCGGCCGACCATCCTGCCGAGCCGGTCCCGACCGGTTCTGACGCTCGCATACCAGCCCGCGAAGGCCAGGACGATCAGCGGTGCGCCGCCGTACCAGAACAGCGGGAACGCTCCGATCAGGTTCGCCGGGATCATCGAGTCGATCTCGTAGCCCGGGCACCGGCCAGAGATCATGACCGCGTAGAAAAAGCTGCTGCGGTCGCCTCCGGTCAGCAGAGACGAGACCCAGGTGGAGATGCGGGGAGCCAGTGCGGTCAGCAGAGCCGACCTGGACGCGCGAGACGGCCTGGGCGGGCCGGGACCGCCGCCTCCATCGAGACCGGGGTGTTCGGTTCCCAGTCAATCCCCAGAAAAGGCCAGTACTCTCACCCTTCATGAAGTGGGAGTACCAGACGTGAAGATCCGGTACATGCTGCTGCACGCCTACGGCATGGGCGGCACCATCCGCACGGTGGTCAACCAGGCCGGAGCGATGGCCGAGGCGGGCCACGACGTCGAGATCGTCAGCGTGGTGCGGCGGCGCACCAAGCCGCAGTTCGCCATCGACCCGCAGGTGCGGCTGTCGGCGCTGGTGGACCAGCGCGACGGGGTGGCCTCCGATTCGCTGGCCCGCAAGGTGTGGCGGCGGGCCCGCGGCAAGATCGTGCCGTACGGCGAGTTCGCCGCCGAGTACTTCACCGAACGCGTGGAGGCCACGGTCATGGACTACGTGTCCTCGCTGACCGACGGCATCCTGGTCACCACCCGCCCGGCACTGAACCTGATCTCGGCCCGCCGCGCCTCCCGCAAGGTCATCCGGGTGGCGCAGGAGCACATGAACCTGGCCGCCTACCATCCGGCCGTACGCGAGCAGATCGCCCGCCACTACGGCCGCTTCGACGCGATCACGGTGCTGACCGAGACCAGCCGGGCCGAGTACCGGGCGCTGCTGAGCCCCGGAGCGCCGATCGTGCGCATCCCGAACGCCGTGCACATGGAGCACCGCAAGCACTCCGACCAGAGCAACCCGGCCGTGATCGCGGTCGGCCGCCTGGTGCCGCAGAAGGGCTTCGACATGCTCATCCCGGCGTTCGCCGCGGTCGCGGACGCCTACCCGGAGTGGACCGTGCGGATCTTCGGCACCGGACCGTCGCAGCAGCGCCTGCAGGAGCAGATCGACGAGCACGGCATGGGCGGGCGGATCCGGCTCATGGGCCGCACCGACCGCATCCACGAGGAGCTGGCCAAAGCGTCCATCTACGCCCTCAGCTCGCGGATCGAAGGGCTGCCGATGGCGATGATCGAGGCGATGGGCCACGCCCTGCCGATCGTCGCCTTCGACTGCCCCACGGGACCCGCGGACGTGCTGACGCCCGGCCGGGACGGGCTGCTGGTGCCGCCGCGCGACGTCGAGAAGCTGGGCGAGGCCCTCGCCCGGCTGATGGGCGACCGCGAGTTGCGCGCGCGCCTGGGCGCCGCCGCGGCGGAGACGGCGCACGCCTACACCCCGCAGGTCGTGATGCCGCTCTGGAAGGAGCTGTTCGCCGCCCTGGCGAGCGGCCGGCCGCTCCCCGCGAGCCTCACGCGAAGTCCGTGATGACCGGCACCAGGGCCTGCGGCCCGCGGAACGGGATCATGTGCGGCATGCCCGGCACGACGACCAGCCTGGCCCGCGGGATCAGCCGGGTGACCTGCTCGGCCCAGTCCTGCGACACCATCCGATCGTACTCACCTCTGACCACGAGCACGGGCACGGCGACGCGGGGCATCTTGTCCTCGGGGCGGTCGCGCATCGCCTCCTGGAACGTGGCGACGACCCGCCGGAGCCCCGCGTCCCGGTAGTCGGCGACATTGAGCGGCGCCATGCGCGGGCTCTCCCGCACGGAGTTGCGCAGCCACCTGCCGATCATGCGCGGCCAGGAACGCGCCCGGGGATCCACGGTCGGCCCGACGAGGACGAGCGAGCGCACCCGCTCCGGATGGCGCACCGCCGCGTCCACGGCGAGCTGGCAGCCGAACGAACAGCCCACCAGGCAGGCGGGCGGCAGCTCCTCGGCCTCGAGCCAGGAGACCAGGGCGTCGGCGAGCCCGGGCAGGTCGAGCGGGTGAGGCGGTTTCGCGCTCTCCCCGAAACCCGGCAGGTCCACGGTCCAGGCCGGCAGGTGCTCCCCCAGCGCCGCCACCAGCGGCCGCAGCTCCCTGCTGGACACGCCGGCGCCGTGCACGCAGACGACCGGTGTGCTGTGCCGCCCTCCCGGAGGGACGCGCCGCCAGCCGGTCATGGGCCACCTGCCGGCAGCCGTGACGGTCCGCCGTTCCAGATCCGTGCGATCCATGCGTTCACAGGTGCCCGCCGGAGGGCCGCGAAACCACGTTCTGGAAGTCGTCAAATCCCGAGCGCGGGCAGTATGGCGCGGGCCGTACAGGAAAGGGGCCGGAGAGGAGACCTGCGGGAACAAGGAGGCCGTGATGGTTTCGTCGCAGAGCGTGTTCCGCCGCAAGCCGGTCGAGCAGATCGCGGAGGAGCACGAGGGTGAGCTGTCCCGGGCGCTCGGGTTGTGGCAGCTCACCGCGATCGGCATCGGCGGCATCATCGGCGCGGGCATCTTCGCCCTGGCCGGGGCGGTGGCCAATCAGACGGCGGGGCCGGCCGTGCTCGTGTCGTTCCTCCTGGCCGGGGTGGCCAGCGCGGCGGCGGCCTTCTCCTACGCCGAGTTCGCCGGCATGATCCCGAAGGCCGGGTCCGCCTACACCTACGGCTACGCGGTGCTCGGCGAGGTCGTGGGGTGGTTCATCGGATGGGATCTGTTGCTGGAGTACACGGCCATCGTCGCCGTCGTCGGCATCGGCATATCCGGATATTTCGGCTTTCTGGTGCAACAGTTGGGCATCACCCTGCCGCCGTGGATGCTCGGCGCGCCGGGAACCGGAGACGGGCGCGTGGTGGACCTGTTCGCGGTGCTGCTCTGCCTGCTGATCGCCTTCCTGCTGAACCTGGGCATCAAGGCGGCCGCCAGGTTCGAGACGTTCGTGGTCGCGATCAAGGTGGCCGTGGTGCTGCTCGTGATCGGGGTCGGTTTCTTCTTCATCGACCCGGCCAACTACACGCCGTTCTTCCCCTTCGGCGTCAGCGGGGCCATCACCGGCGCGGCCACCGTGTTCTTCGCCGTTTTCGGCTACGACGCGATGAGCACCGCCGCCGAGGAGTCCAAGGACGCCCGGCGGCACATGCCCAAGGCCATCGTCTACTCCCTGGCCATCTCCATGGTCCTGTACGTGCTCGCGACGCTCGTCCTCACCGGCATGCAGAACTACCGGGACATCGACCCGGAGAGCGGATTCTCCTCGGCGTTCGCCGCCGCCGGGCTGTCCGGCCTGGCCACGCTGATCGCGGCGGGCGCCGTCATCGGCATCCTGACCGTCATGTTCACGTTCATGCTGGGCGTCACCCGGGTGTGGTTCTCCATGAGCAGGGACGGGCTGCTGCCTCTGTGGTTCGCCCGGCTGCATCCCGTACGGCGGGTGCCCACGCGCGTCACCTGGATCGTGGGCGTCGCCTCGGCGCTGATCGCCGGGTTCCTGCCCATCAGGGAGGCGGCCGAGCTGACCAACATCGGCATCCTGCTGGCCTTCGTGGTGGTGTGCGCGGCCGTGATCGTGCTCCGCTACCGCCGTCCCGACCTGCACCGGGAGTTCCGCACGCCCGGCATGCCCGTGGTGCCCGGCATCGGTGTGCTCTTCTCCCTCTGGCTGATCACCTTTCTGGACCCGGTGACCTGGCTGCGCTTCGCCGTGTGGTTCGCGCTGGGGCTGATCATCTACTTCGCGTACAGCCGCCGTCATTCCGCGCTCAATACCTGACCACGACCAGGGTTTTACCGAGGGGAGAGATCCGTAAAACGGCCCGGACATAATCTGGGTTGTGGGGCTCGGCACACGGCATGGTGACCCGGGCGCCTGAGTCGTTGGAGCAATCATGACCATGGCCGCGCCGCACGTCTCGGGCGGTCTGCCGGCGGAGCTCAACACCTTCGTGGGCCGCCGGCACGAAATAGCCGAGGTCAAACGGCTGCTGTCCGAGGCCAGGCTGGTGACGCTGGTCGGCGTGGGAGGCGTCGGCAAGTCCCGGCTGGCCCTGCGCGTCGGGTCCGACCTGCGGCGCGCCTTCCACGCGGGCGTATGGCTGATCGAGCTCGCCGCGCTGGAGAGCCCCATGCTTCTCGTCCCGGCCGTCATGGAGAAGCTGGAGATCCAGGACCGTTCCGTACGCCCCCCGATCGAGGTGCTCGTCGACCACCTGCGGGACAAGGAGATGCTCGTGCTCCTGGACAATTGCGAGCACCTCCTGGACGAGTGCGCGGCCATGGTCGACACGCTGATGCGCGCGGCCCCCGGCCTGCGGATCCTGGCCACCAGCCGGCAGGCGCTGGGCGTCGCCGGCGAGCGGACGATGCCGTTGCCGACGATGTCGGTGCCGGACGCCGACGGGGCGGGGCCGTCGGGGCCGTCAGCCGAGGCGATGGGGCGGTCCGACGCGGTGCGGCTGTTCGCCGAGCGGGCCAAGGCCGTGCTGCCCGGCTTCGAGGTCACCGACGCCAACAGGGAGAGCGTGGCGTGGATCTGCCGGCGGCTGGACGGCATGCCGCTGGCGATCGAGCTGGCCGCCGTCCGGCTGCGGGCCATCTCCGTACAGCAGCTGCTGGCCCGGCTGGACGACCGCTTCCGCCTGCTCACGACGGGGGCGCGAACCGCGCTGCCACGCCAGCAGACGCTGCGGGCGCTGATCGACTGGAGCCACACTCTGTGCACCGAGCAGGAGCAGCTGCTCTGGAGCCGGCTCTCGGTGTTCTCCGGCGGCCTGGACCTGGAGGCGGCCGAGCAGGTCTGCGGCGGGAACGGCATCGCCGTCGAGGAGATCATCGACCTGGTGAACGGCCTGGTGGACAAGTCCGTGCTGGCGCGCGAGGAACAGCAGAACGGCGTCAGGTACCGGCTGCTGGAGACGATCCGCCAGTACGGCCGCGAGCGGCTGCGGGAGTCGGGCGAAGAGGCGGAGCTGAAGGCCCGCCACCGCGACTGGTGCCGGGACCTCGCCCTCCGCGCGCAGGAGGGATGGTACGGGCCCGACCAGGTGGCCTGGTTCGCCCGCCTGCGTGCCGAGCACGGCAACCTCCGCACGGCGATGGACTACTGCCTCACCACGCCCGGAGAGGCGGAGGCCGGCCTGGTCATCGCCGCGGCGCTGCGGTTCTACTGGATCGCGGCCGGCGCGCTGCGCGAGGGGCGCAGCTGGCTCGACCGGCTGCTCGCGGCCGAGCCGGCGCCCACCGCCGCACGCGCCAGGGCCCTGCTGGTCAACGCCAGGCTCGCGGTCCTGCAGAGCGACTTCGGCGTGGCCACAGCGATGCTGGAGGAGAGCAAGGAGCTGGGTCACCGGCACGGGGACCCGCTGGTCCTCGCCGGCGCGGCCTACGTCTGCGGCCTCGCGGCCCTGATCCAGCGCGACCCGTCCGGGGCCGTGACCCTCCTGGGCGAGGCCATCGAGGCCCATCGCGCCGCGGACGACCAGATGGGCGTGGTCAACGCGATGATGTACCTGGCCACCGCGCACTCCCTGCTGGGCCACCCCGAGCAGGCCGCGGACCTCTACAAGGAGTGCCTGACGATCTGCGAGGTCCAGAACGAGCACTGGTTCCGGTCGTACACGCTGTGGGTGTTCGGGATCGAGACGTGGAAGCAGGGCGACACGGCGCGGGCGGTCGAGATGGAGCGCGAGGCCATCCAGCTCAAGCAGCCCTTCGACGACCGCCTGGGCATCGCGCTGTGCATGGAGGCGCTGGCCTGGATGGCCGCCGAGGACGAGGCCGAGCGGGCCGCGGTGCTGCTCGGGGCCTCCCAGGAGAGCTGGCGCTCGTTCGGCGGGCCGCTGTTCGGCTACCTCTCCGCCTTCCACGAGAGCGCCGAGACGGTGGCGCGCGAACGCCTGGGCGCGCGCGACTTCGACGCGGCCTTCCACAAGGGCACCGAGATGAGCTGCGCCGAGGCGCTCGCCTACGCCATAGGCCGCGCCGCCCCGCGGGACAAGCAGGCGCGCGAGACCTCGCCGCTGACCCGGCGGGAGCGGGAGATCGCCGCGCTCGTCGCCCAGGGCATGAGCAACAAGGAGATCGCGGCCCACCTGGTGATCGCGCAGCGCACCGCCGAGGCGCACGTGGAGCACATCCTGTGCAAGCTGGGGTTCACCTCGCGGACCCAGATCGCCGCCTGGGTCTACGAGCAGGACCGTTCCGGGAGCTCGTCATGACCGCCGGCCTCGTGACGGACAAATCCAGCTTTGTCGGGCGCAGGCGTGAATTGTCGGAATCCCGGCGCATGCTGGCCTCGAGCCGGCTGCTCACCCTGACCGGCCCGGGCGGCGTCGGCAAGACCCGGCTGGCGCTCAAGCTCGCCGAGGTTCTCCGGGGCAGTTTCCGTGACGGGGTGGAGGTCGTGGAGCTGGCCTCCCTGGAGACCGGCGAGCTTCTCGAGCCGACGGTCGCCGCGGCACTGGGGCTGCGCGACGCCGGGCCCGATCCGGTGAAGGTGATCATCGACTACCTGTCGGACCGGCGGATGCTGCTCGTGCTCGACAACTGCGAGCACGTGCACGAGGCCTGCGCCCGCCTCGTCGACCGGCTGCTGCGCTCCGCTCCCCGGCTGCGCATCCTGGCGACCAGCAGGCGGACCCTGGGCGTGTACGGCGAGCAGGTGCTGCCCGTCCCCACGCTCCCCGTGCCCGACCCCGGGCACGGGTTGCGGGAGACCGCCCGCCACGACGCCGTCCGCCTGTTCGTGGAGCGCGCGGCGCGGGCCGTGCCCGGCTTCTCGCTGCACCCGGGCAACAAGGCGTGGGTGGTGCGGCTGGCCAGGCGGCTGGAGGGCATCCCCCTCGCCATCGAGCTGGCCGCGGCCCGGCTGCGCACCTCGACGCTGGAGGACCTGGCGCGCGAGCTCGACGAGCGCCTCGACGTGCTGGCGGCCGACGCCCCCTCCGCGCCGCCGCGCCATCGCACACTGCGCGCCACCATGGACTGGAGCTTCGGCCTGTGCTCGGCCGGGGAGCGGCGGTTGTGGTCGCGGCTGTCGATGTTCCCCGGCGGGGTCGATCTGGACACCGCCGAGTCGGTGTGCGCCGGCGACGGCATCGACGACATGGAGGTGCTCGACCTGCTGGCCGGGTTGGTGGACAAGTCCGTCGTGGCCGGCGAACTGCGGGAGGGCAGGCTCAGGTACCGCATGCTGGAGAGCCTGCGCGCGTACGGGAGCGAGCGGCTGCCGGCCGCCGACCGGCGGCTCCTGCGCTCCCGCTACGTCCGCCACTACCGGGAGCTGGTGGAGCGGCACCGCATCGACCGGCTGGTTCCCGACCAGCTCGAGCGTTACCACCTGCTGCGCGGGGAGCTGCCCAACCTGCGGGCGGCGCTCGACGCGTGCATGTGCGAGCCCGCGCTCGCCCCCCTCGGCCTGGGCACCGCCTCGGCGATGTGGTGCTACTGGCTGCTGGCCGGCTCGCTCACCGAGGGCCGCTACTGGCTGGAACGCGGCCTGAGGCTGGTGCAGGACAGCACCAGCACGCGGGGGCAGGCGCTGTGGGCGTGCGGCCTGCTCGCGCTGCGCCAGGGCGACGTGGCGGCGGCCGGGCCGTGGCTCGGGGAGTGCCGTGACCTCGCATGTCGAGCCGGGAACGACCGGATCCTGCCGCGCGCGCTCATGGCCGAGGGCGTGGCCGCGTTCTCCACCGGCGACGGCCGCCGGGGTCTGGAGTTGCTGCGCGAGTCCCTGGTGCTCCACCAGGCCATGAAGGACCTGGACGGCGTGCTGTACAGCCTGTACTTCGCCGCCGCGTACGGCTCCAGCGAGGACCCCCGCCAGGCCGCCGAGTTCGGCGAGGAGCTGCTGGACCTGTGCGAGCGGCACCACGCGCTGGTCTCCCGCGCCTACGCCCAGATGTCGCTCGGCGTCGCGCGGTGGAATCTGGGCGACTGCTCGCGGGCGGAGGAGCTGGTGACGGCGGCCACCGAGTTCGCCGGCGAGATCGGCGACCGATGGTGCCTCACCCAGTGCCTGGAGGTGCTGGCGTGGGCGGCGGGCGGACGCGGGGAGCATGAGCGGGCGGCGGAGCTGCTGGGTGCCGCTCATGTGTTGTGGCGGGTGATGGGCGCCGCGCCGGAGCGGCTGAGTTACCACGCCGTCTGGCACGAGCGCTGCGAGCAGCAGGCGTGCCTGGCACTGGGCAGGCGGGCGTTCTCAGGGGCGTTCCGCGCCGGTGAGCGGCTCGGCCCGGACCGCGCCGTGGCCTACGCCTGTGGCCGCGAGAGCACCGCCCAGCACGCGTAGGCAGGTGCGGGGTCTCGATAGCATGATGGGGTGCACGGTCTTCTCCGCTCCTTATGGAACGAGCCACGTGCCCCCAACCCTCCACGGCGGGTGTGGCGGGACTGGGCGCTCGTAGGAGTGCTCGTGCCGGTCGCGGTGCTCGAAGGGGTCATGCGGCCGGACCTTTCGTGGCGGGCCCTGTCGGTGACCGTCACCGTCGGGCTGGCGTTCACGTTGTTGTGGCGCCGCACCAGGCCGCTGCTGATGGTCCTGATCATTTTCGCCGCCACGAGCCTGGCGCCGTTGTTCACCGGTGGCGCGGCCATCGAGATGTACACGATGGCCTACGTGCTGGTGGTGCTGTACGCGTTGTTCCGGTGGGGGTCGGGACGCGAGGTCGCGATCGGGTTCGCCGTCATGCTGGCCGCCGTCTCCATGTCGGTGGCCGCCGGCCGCATCGCCGCCCCCGCCGACATGATCGGCGCGTTCGCCGTGATGTTCTCCTCCTTCGCGCTGGGCGTGGCCTTCCGGTTCCGGTCGCGGGCCAGGATGCGCGAGCTCGACCAGGTCAAACTGCTCGAACGCGAACAGCTGGCCCGCGACCTGCACGACACCGTCGCCCATCACGTCTCGGCGATGGCCATCCGCGCCCAGGCGGGCCTGGCGACGTCGGCCACGCATCCCGGCGCCGCCACCGAGGCGCTGCGCGTGATCGAGGCCGAGGCGTCGCGCACGCTGGCCGAGATGCGGGCCATGGTCCGGGTCCTGCGCAGGCACGAGCCCGCGGAGCTGGCCCCCGGCAAGCACATCGCCGATCTCGCCCAGCTCGCCGGCCAGGCCCGCGTCGGCCCGTCCGTCGACGTGGAGATCCGCGGCGACCTCGACGGCCTGCCGCCGTCGGTCGGCGCCGCGATCTACCGCATCGCGCAGGAGTCGGTCACCAACGCCAGGCGGCACGCGCGGCACGCCACGCGCATCGAGGTGAGCGTGGCCGCCGACGACACCTCGGTGCGCCTGCGGGTGAGCGACGACGGCGACAACAGCTCCACGCGCACGATCTCGTCGGCGGGATACGGGCTCATCGGCATGATCGAACGCGCCGGCCTGCTCGGCGGCAGCTGCGAGGCGGGCCCGAACCCGGGCCGGGGCTGGACCGTGACGGCCGTGCTGCCCCGCACCGGGGCGGTGACATGAGCAACACCATCCCCGACAGGAACATCACGGTGGTCGTGGCCGACGACCAGGAGATCGCCCGCACCGGACTCAGGATGATCCTCGACGCCCAGCCGGACATCGAGGTCGTCGGCGAGGCCGGCGACGGGCGGCGGGCCGTCGAGCTCGCCCGGCGGCTGCGTCCCGACGTGTGCCTGTTCGACATCCGCATGCCTCACCTCAACGGCATCGACGCCACCCGCCTGCTGGCGGGCCCGGACGTCGGCGACCCGCTCGCCGTGGTGGTCATCACCACGTTCGACCTGGACGAATACGTCTACGAGGCGCTGCGGGCCGGCGCCCGGGGCTTCCTGCTCAAGGACGCGGGTCCGCAGCTGCTGGCCCAGGCCATCCGGGCGGCCGCGGGCGGCGACGCGCTGATCGCACCGAGCATCACCGCGCGGCTGCTGGGCGCCTTCGCCGGCGCCGGGCCGGCCGCGCCGCTCGCGCAGCCCATCGAGGCGCTCACGGACCGGGAGGAGCAGATCCTGCTCACTGTGGCACGCGGGCGGACCAACAGCGAGATAGCCGCCGAGCTGCACATCTCGCTCAGCACGGTCAAGAGCCACGTCGCGAGCCTGATGACCAAGCTCGGCGTGCGCAACCGCGTGGAGATCGCGATGTGGGCGTACGAGACCAACCGCGTCAAGCACTGACCCGGGACCTCCGCCGCCGGCTGATGATCCCTTCGGCGACGGCGAGGTTGATCACCCAGCCGGCGGCCAGGAGCAGCGCACGGGTGACCTCGTCCTGCTCACCGCCGTGCACGATGAGCCAGACGGCCTGGGTCACCGCCTGCGTGCCGGCGCCCATGCCGATCGCGTAGGCGCGGGTCATCCAGGCGCGGTGCCCGGCGATGTCCCGGCGCAGGATCGCGGCCAGGCCGAGCACGAGGGAGACGGCCATCGTCGTGCCGAACACGAGCCGGAAGGCGGCCAGCAGATCGCCGTCGCCGGGCGGGCGGGCCAGGAACAGGGTCATCCACAGGCCGGACAGCGCCGTGACGAGCCCGGCGGGGATGAGGATCCGCCCCGCCGCGCGGTGCCAGCGCCGCCGGACGCGGCCGAACTGGAACGCCCCCAGGACGCTGTACAGGCTGGCGGCGACGATGTGCAGCATCACCGGCAGCGGCATGGCGACGAACCGCGCGTTCGCGGGCGTGACGTCGGCGCCGGCGGCCAGCTCGGTCAGCCGGACGGCGCCGGCGAGCACGGGAACGAAGCTGAGAACGATGAGCCCGGCGGGAAGGAGCCATCCTGCCCTGGTGGCCGGGCGGCGTGTCCTGGTGGTCTGGAGGGTCATGCCTCGATCGTGACCGCCGGGGCGGTCGCGGTTCATCGGCGGAACGGCTCGGCCGGCCCGGCCTATCGGCCACCGAGGAGGTCGTACTTTCGGCCGTTGGACCGGGGGCGGGTCTTGGCGACACTGACGTTCAACCGCTCCCGGAGGAGGAATGTGATGAAGGCTTTCGTTCTACGCACGTACGGCCCGCCCGCCGCGCTCAAGCTCATGGACGTCGACCGGCCCGAGCCCGGCCCCGGCGAGGTGCTGGTGCGGGTGCGCGCCACGTCCGTCCAGCCCTACGACTGGCACGGGATGCGCGGGGAGCCGTACGTCGCGCGGGTCATGCCCGGCGGCCTCGGGCTGCGCAAGCCGTCGATCCCGATCCTCGGCGCCGACGTGGCCGGTGAGGTCGAGGCGGTCGGGAAGAACGTCACCGAGTTCGCGCCAGGCGACGAGGTGTTCGCGATGTCCAAGCAGGGCGGGTTCGGCGAGTACGTCCGCGTCGAGGCGGCCGAGCTGGCGCCGAAGCCGCGGAACCTGTCGTTCGAGGAGGCGGCCGCGGTCCCGCTGGCGGCCGGCACCGCGCTGCTGGCCGTCCGCGACGACGGCAGGCTGCAGCCCGGGCAGCGGGTCCTGGTCAACGGGGCCTCGGGCGGCGTGGGGACGTTCGCCGTGCAGCTCGCCAAGGCCTTCGGCGCGCACGTCACCGGCGTCTGCAGCCACAGGAACGTGGACCTGGTCCGCTCACTCGGCGCTGACGAGGTCGTCGACTACACCAAGGAGGACTTCACCCGGCTCGGCCGCCGCTTCGACCTCGTGGTGGACAACGCGTGCAGCCGGCGCGCGTCGGCCTACCGGCGGGTCCTGAAGCCCAAGGGCATCCACGTCCTGGTCGGCGGGCCCGCCGGCCGCTGGTTCCAGCCGGCCGGGCGGATGTTCGCCACGCTGGCGGCCGGTATGTTCCTGCCCCACAAGGTGGTGCTGACAGACGTGGTCGGGTGCACGGCGGAGCAGAACAGGCGCAACCTTCTCACGCTGACCGGACTCATCGAGGACGGCCAGGTCAGCCCGGTCATCGACCGGAAGTACCCGTTCGAGGAGATCCCCGCGGCCATCAGGTATCAGGAAGAGGGCCGCGCCCCGGGCAAGGTCGTCATCACGGTGTCGGCGTAAGATCGCCCCGATTCTCGCGATCACGCAGAGATAGGGCATGCTAAAGATCTGTAAGCAACTGCCCGCGACGATTGCGATGAAGGTTCCTGATCATGCCGTTCCTGACCCAGCTCGCCGACGTCGCCCGCCGCACCGGCGGACCGGTGACCGAAGTGGCCGGATGGAAGACCCGCGGTCACGGGCCGCAGCCCGAGGTGCAGGGCATCGTCTGTCACCACACCGCGGGCCCGCCGGCCGGCGGCGACTACCCGTCGCTGGCTGTGGTGCGCGACGGCCGCCCCGGACTGGACGGGCCGCTGTCGCACTTCGGGCTCGGCAGGTCCGGGCGGATCTACGTCATCGCCGCCGGACGGTGCTGGCACAACGCCCCGTCGACCTCCCCGCGGCACGACAACTCCAGCTCGATCGGCATCGAGGCGGAGAACAACGGCTTCCAGCCCTGGCCCGCGGCGCAGGTCGAGGCCTACATCCGGCTGTGCGCGGAGCTGTGCCGCGAGTTCGGGCTGCCGGCCTCCCGGGTGAAGGCGCACCGGGAGGTCAACACCGCCAAACCGGACCCGCACTCCCTCGATATGAACGACTTCCGGGCGTCCGTCGCCGCCATCATCAAGGGCGACCCGGACCCATCCTGGACGGAGACCATCGTGAAGAACCTGCCGCTGATCCGCCTCGGTGACGACAACGCCGACGTCAAGACGGTCAGAGGCTGCCTGTTCGCCCGCGGTCACGTGCCGCGGGCCGCCTACACCGGCGTCCAGGACGGGCTCGAGGGCTGGTTGACGTCCACCCGCTGCGACACCGGCCTGGTCGAGCTCGTCCGCGGGTTCCAGCAGGCCGAGGGCCTCGACGAGGACGGCGTCGTCGGGCCCAAGACCTGGCCGTCGCTGCTGCGCGTGTGAGCGGGGTCAGCGGACGATCGTGCGGGCCGCGACGAGCTCCCCTTCCTTGAAACCCTCCACCCGGACCACCTGGGCGGCGCCGATCCCCGGGACGGGGAACGTCACGGACTCCTGCGCCAGGTCCACCGACAGTCGCGGCCGACCGTCGAGGTAGACGTCGGCCCGGTCCACGAGCCGGCTCCGCAGGGTCAGCTCGCCGCTCGCCGCGGCCACCTGCGCCTCGAGGCGGCGCACCGACCGGCCGGCCAGCAGCTGCCCGGCCCGTTCGAGCAGGTCCGTGTTGCCCTGGAGCACGTCCCTGCGCGTCATGCGGTGCCGCTGGTCGGGCACGACGCCGAGGTCCTCGACGGGGGTGCCCGCGAGGTCGTGCACGCGCAGGGTGCGCCGGATCGACACCCGCATGTTCGCCTGCCCCGGCAGCGGCCTGTACGGCGTGTCCGCGGCCGGTTCCGGCAGCTCCAGCAGCGTGCTGAGCAGCTGGTGCGTCCACACGTTGGCGCCGCCGGCGCCGGTGTTGCCGTCCACGCCGAGGACGGGGCCGATCTTGTGGTCCTGGAAACCGGCGGCGAAGATGTCGGTCGCCGAGTAACAGCGGGCGTCGGTGATCAGCACGACGGGGCCGTGGTAGCGCTGGCCGATGGCGTTGGCCCCGTCGGCGGGCGTGATGGTGAAGCCGCCGGAGTAGACGGCGCCCGTCTCCAGCGCCTGCTCCATCGACCTGCACCACGGCGTGAGGTCGATCTGGCCGGTCGGGTTGTTCTTGTGCTGCCCGCAGATCCGCAGGTTGAGCGGCGTCGCGATGAACTGCGTCGGCTCCGGGGAGATCGGGTGGGGGGTGAGCGTCTGCAGGAGGAACTCGCTGGCGAAGATGTGCCCGCCGCCGTTGCCGCGTACGTCCACGATGAGCCCGTTCTGCGGCAGCAGCTCGATGAGCCGGACGAACTCCCGTACGAACCCGTCGGGGTTGTTGACGTTGAACGTGAACACGCGGATGTGGCCGTACGTGCCGGACGCGGTGACCACGCTCCTGGCCCGGAACACCGCCGGCATGGACGTCGGGACGTCCGCGCCCGGCGCCGCGGGCTCGGTCGTCAGGTCCGCGAAGGCCAGCGACTCCCGCGCCGTGACCGACGTGGGCACGTACAACATCGTGACGGCGCGGCCGATCTCGTCCGTGCCGAGGTCGAGCCCTTGAGCCACGGCCGCGGTGCTGAGCTCGTCGGCGTCGACGAAGGGCGGCACGTTCTCGGTGATGCGCCACTTCTCCCGCAGCTCCCGGGAGATCCCGTCGCCGTTGACGTAGGTGAGCACCACCCAGTCCTCGTCGGGCGGCACGTGGATGCGCAGCGGCCGGAGGGTGAGCGACTGCAGGCCGCGCGAGTGCCGCGCCGCCGCGTTGCTGCCGGCGAAGCGTACCGCGTTGAGCGCCACCGCCCGCTCGATCGGCACCCCGTTCCAATGCGTCACCTCCACGCCGGGGCCGAACCCGGGAGCGGAGAAGCCCTCGACGACCCTGGTCACCACGTAGTGCGGCTCGTCGCCCTCGAAGTACTCCTCGATCTGGTACGGCAGGTACGCGATCTTGCCGGAGAACGGCACCGGCAGCAGGTAGTTGGTGTGCAGGTCGCGCATCGAGTGGAAGATCTCTGACAGCTCCTGGTGGAAGCGCCACTCCGGGTCCATGCCCGTCTCGCTCTGCCGGCCGAGTCGCTGGGCCAGCAGCCTGAGCCGCTGGACCGGGTTCACGGCGTGCATCGCGGCCTTGAGCGGCAGGTGCACGTAGTTCTGCTCGATGAGCACGAGCGCCTGCTGGACCAGCGTGCGCCGGTCGGCGAGCGTCAACGTGCCCGCGGTGCGCAGGAAGTCCGGCAACTCCACCGCGTCGGCCAGCCGCTTCGCCATCGTCTCTGATGCCTCGGTCATGCCTTGCCCACCCCCAGGCGTCGTGGCGCGGCCCTGTCGGCCGGAAGGGGCCCGGGCGGCCGCGCGGATCGAATTCCCGCAGGTTGGCACGGAACGGGCAGCGGCCGCCTCCGGGGACGCCCTAGGGCTTTCCCTAGGTTTCACCCCACGGGGACCGGCCGCCTGTCGCGAGCCCGGATGAGCAGCAGTGAGATCGCCACGCCGGCCAGCCCCGCGGCCGCGGCCACCAGGCAGGTGGTGGCCAGCGCGCCGGTGAAGGCGTTCCTGGCCGTCTCCTGGGCGGACTGGCTCACCAGGTCGAACCGGCCGCCGGCCACCACCGCGGCCTGCCCGGGGAGCTCGGCCTCGATCCGGGTCGTGAAGATCGCCCCGAACGCGGCCACACCGGTGGCCGTGCCCAGCGGGAAGAAGGTGTTGGACAGGCCCGAGGCCATGCCCGCCCGTTCGCCGGGCACGACGTCGAGCGTGACGCCCAGCAGCGGTGGGAAGGCCAAGGCCCCGCCGGCGCCGAGCAGCACGAAGCCGGGCAGCGCGACGAGCCACGAGCTGTCCGGCCCCACCCTGGCCATCAGGACGAAGGCGATGGCGATCAGCGCGAAGCCCCCGGCCAGCAGCCGGGACGCGGGGATCCGCTCCCCCAGCCGACCGGCCAGCGGGGCGACGATCAGGATGGGCAGGGTCAGGGCCAGCAGCCGCAGCCCGGTCTCCAGCGGAGAGTGCCCGAGCATGCCCTGCAGCCACAGGATCAGGTACGGCAGGATGCCGAAACTGGTGATCCTGGCCAGGAACGTCAGCAGCACCGCGCCGGTGAACGTCGGCATCCGGAACAAGCGCACGTCCAGCACGGCGTGCGGGCGGCGGGCCTGCACCGCGACGAACAGGCCGAGCAGCACCAGACCGGCGAGCAGCGCCGCCAGCACCCCGGGTGAGCCCCAGCCCTGGCCGGGACCGGCGATCAGCGCGTAGTTGAGGGCGAAGAGCATGGTGACGGCCAGCACGGCGCCGGCCACGTCGATCCGGCCGGCGGGTGCCTCCCTGGCCGGCTCGCGCAGCCGCAGCAGCGTCCCGGCCAGCAGGATCGCCCCCACGGGCAGGTTGATCCAGAAGATCCACCGCCAGCCGAGCGTGTCCACCATCAGGCCGCCGACCAGCGGCCCGAGCCCGGCGGCCGCGCCGCCCGCGGCGGAGAACGCCCCGATGGCGCCCTGCCGGGCGCGGCCCGCCGGATAGGCGCCGGCGATGAGCGCCATCGCGGTGCCCATGATCATCGCGCCGCCGACCCCCTGCGCGATGCGGAAGGCCGTCAGCGCGCCCGGGCTCCAGGCCGCCCCGCAGGCCGCGGAGGCGGCGGTGAACAGCGCGACCCCGGCCGTGAAGATCGCGCGGCGGCCGACGCGGTCGGAGACCGATCCCGCGGTGAGCAACAAGGCGGCGAAGGCGAGCGTGTAGCCGTTGATGGCCCACTGCAGGCCGTCCAGACGGGCCTGCAGCTCACCCGCGATCTCCGGGAGCGCGACGTTGACGATCGTGATGTCCAGGGTGAGCAGAACCGCGGCCAGGCAGACCACGGCCAGCGTCCACCCGGCCTTCGGAGGCTGAGTCATGCGTACAAAGTACACAAAAATTAGGCAAACCTAAATAGTGGCGGGAGTGATCTGCGTGATCGCTTCCGCCTGGGCACGGAGCGGGCTGCAGGGGCGTGCGGTAAAGGCGTTGTTCATGGAGATTTAATGAACGTCCTCGACTGATCCCGGCTGGCGGGGTACGGGGACACCCATGCTCGGACACCTCACTCGTACCCTGCGCCGTGTGACGGACGCGGTCGGCGCTCTCGGCGGGCGCTCGACCTGGACATATCCGGGCCGCATCCATCTGGAGCTGCTGCGCGAGCCGGTCCTGGCGGCCGAGATCGAGGGCAGGCTGCAGGCGGTCCCGGGCGTGCGGTGGGCCCGGGTCAACGTGCCGCTGAGCCGGGCGATCGTGGCGCTGGACGACCCGCCCGCCGACACCGCCGAGCTGATGAGGGCGCTGGAGGAGGCGGAGGCCAAGGCCGGGTCGCGGGTGGCCGCCGAACCGCCGCCCGGGCTGGTCCTGGCGGCGGACCTGGGCGGCATCGCGGCGACCGGCGTGGAGTGGCTCCTCCACCGCACCCCGCTGCCCGGGGAGGTCGCCGGCCTGGTGTCGTTGGTCGACAACCTGCCGCGGCTCCGCGACGCGATCGACGACGCGATCCCCCTTCCCGCGCTGAGGACGTGGCTGCCGGTGGCGAGCGCCGCCGTGAAAGGGCTGGCGCCCGGCCTGACGGGGCTGGTGGTCGACACGGCCCAGCGTCTGGTGCAGATCAGGGAGAACCACGCCGTGGACAGCGCGTGGCAGGCGGTGCACGAGCGCCTGACCGGGACGCCGGAGCAGGCCGCCGCCTCCGCGGTCCCCGCCGAGCGGCCCGTCCCGCTGCCGCCCGGCCCCGCCGACCGCTACGCCGACCAGTTGCTCGCCGGTGCGCCGCTGGGCGGCCTGGTCGGCTCGCTGCTGAGCATGAACGCCCGGCGCGGCCTGCAGACGGCGATGATCTGCACGCCCAAGCCGGCGTTCGCGGGACGCGAAACGTTCGCGGCCGAGCTGGGCTTCGTGTTGTCGCGCCGCGGCGTGGTGATCGCCGACCGCGCGGCGCTGCGGCGCCTGGACCGGATCGACACGGTCGTGTTCGACGAGGACGTCCTGCTGTCGCCACGCAGTGCGATCGGCGAGGTGCGGCCCGCGCCCGGCGCCGACCATGAGGAGATCGCCACGTGGCTCTACCGGCTGTTCGACCCCGACCGGCCGGAGGCCGCGCAGGAGGAGGGGCCGTGGCGGCTGCGGGCCCGCGGCCGGCGGCTCACCCTGACCCGCGACGGCGAGAAGCAGGCGAGCGCCGAGACCGTGCGGCAGCGCTCGCCGGACGCGGAGGCGGCCGTGGCGGCCGCGCGCAAGGCCGGGCTGCGCGTGATCGTGCGGCCCGGTGCGGGCGCGGAGCGGGTGCGGGAGCTGCAGGCCGGCGGGGCGGGCGTGCTGCTGGTGTCCTCCGACCCCCAGGCCCTGGCGCAGGCCGACTGCGGAGCCGGGGTCACCCCGGGGGCCCGCACCGGCTCGGCGGCCGGCGCCCCGGCCCCGCCTCCCTGGGGCGCCCATCTGCTGCTCGACGACGATCTGCGGCCTCTGGTCGCGCTGATCGCCGCCATCCCGGCGGCACGCGAGGTGGCCGCCGGCGGGGTGCGGCTGGCCCGCGGCGGCACCGGCGTGGGCGCCCTGTTCGCCCTCACCTCTCCCGCCCCGCGCTCTGCGGGCAACGCCCTGACGGCGATGCACGTCGCGACCTGCCTGTCGATGGGCCACGGCGCCTGGCGTGCCTGGCGTACCACGCTGACGCCCGCCCTCACTCCGGCCGATCCGCGGCCGTGGCACGCGATGCCGGTCGAGACGGTGCTGCGCGAGCTGGACACCGGCCCTGGCGGGCTGAGCGAAGGGGAGGCGGCGCGCAGGCGGACACCGGTCGCCGCCAACGGCAGGCGGCCGTCGCTGCTGCGCGAGACGGCGGCGGAGCTGGCCAACCCGTTCACGCCCGTGCTCGCGGCCGGCGCGGTGGGCTCGGCCGCGGTGGGCTCTGTCGTGGACGCGGCCCTGGTCTCCGGCGTGATGGGGCTGTCGGCGCTGGCCGGCGGCGTGCAGCGGGTGGCCACCGCGCGCACGCTGGCCGAGCTGGCCGGGCACGTACGCGTCCGCGCGCGGGTCCTGCGTCACGGCGAGGAACACGACGCCGACGCCCGCGACCTGGTCCCCGGCGACGTGGTGGTGCTCTCGGCGGGCCAGGTGGTGCCCGCCGACTGCCGGATCGTGGCGGCGGTCGGGCTCGAGGCCGACGAGTCGGCGTTGACCGGGGAGTCCCTCCCCGTGGCCAAGAACGCCGCGCCGGTCTTCGCCAGGGACGTGGCCGATCGGCGCTCCATGCTGTACGAGGGAACCTCGATCGCGGCCGGCACGGCCACGGCCGTGGTGGTGGCCGTGGGTGAGGCCACGGAGACGGGCCGCGCCCTGGCCGCCGCCGAGGAGCGCGCCCCGCGCAGCGGGGTGGCCGACCGGCTGGCGCGGATCACCCGGGCCACCACGCCGATCGCCGGCGGTGCGGCGGCGGTGCTGACGCTGGCCGGCCTGGTGCGCGGCCGGCCTCTGCGCCAGGCGCTCGCCGAGGGCGTCAGCCTCGCCGTGGCCGCGGTGCCCGAAGGGCTTCCGCTGCTGGTCAGCGCGGCGCAGCTGGCGGCGACCCGCCGGCTGTCGGCGCACGGCGTGCACGTACGCGATCCGCGGACCATCGAGGCGCTCGGCCGGGTCCAGGTGCTGTGCTTCGACAAGACGGGCACGCTGACCGCGGGCGAGATCCGGCTGACCCGCGTCTGCGACGCCCGCCGCGAGGTGTCCGTGCGGAGGCTGGGCGATCTCGACACGGTCCTGGCCACCGGACTGCGCGCGACGCCCCGCCGGGAGGGCAACGGCGAGCACAGCCACCTGACCGACGCGGCCGTCGCCGCCGGCGCCGAGGCCGCCGGGGTGAGCCGCAGAACGGGGGTGCACGGCTGGCGTGAGCTGGCGGCGCTGCCGTTCGAGCCGTCCAGGGGTTTCCACGCCACCCTCGGCAAGAACGGGCGGACCAGGCTGCTCAGCGTCAAGGGCGCGCCCGAGACCGTGCTGCCGCGCTGCACCCGCGTACGGGTGAACGGCCAGGAGCGCCCTCTGGACGACAAGGAACGGCACCGCGTCGAGGAACACGTCGAGCGTCTGGCCGCCTCCGGGCACCGCGTGCTGGCCGTGGCCGAACGCCCGGTGACGGGGCGCGACGATCTCGACGACGGCGACGTGGCCGACCTGACCTTCGCCGGGCTGCTCGGCCTGGCCGACGTGGTGCGGCACACCGCCAGCCCGGCCGTGACCCGCCTGCGCGCGGCCGGCGTGCAGATCGTCATGATCACCGGAGATCATCCCAGCACGGCCAGCGCCATCGCCGCCGAGCTGATCGAGGCCGAGCCACGGGTGCTCACCGGCGCGGAGCTGGACGCCCTGGACGACACGGAGCTGGACGAGCGGCTGCCCTCCGTCGACGTGGTGGCCCGCTGCACGCCGGAGCAGAAGGTCCGGGTCGTGCGCTCGTTCCAGCGGATCGGCAAGGTGGTGGCGATGACCGGCGACGGCGCGAACGACGCCGCCGGGATCCGGCTGGCCGACGTCGGCATCGCGCTGGGCCTCACCGGCACCCCGGCGGCGCGGGCCGCCGCCGACATCATCGTGAGCGACGACCGGCTGGAGACCATCGTCTCGGCGCTGGCGGAGGGCCGCGCCATGTGGGCCTCGGTCCGCGAGGCGCTGGCCATCCTGGTGGGCGGCAACCTGGGCGAGATCGGCTTCACCCTGCTCGGCGCGCTTGCCGCCGGCTCCTCCCCGCTGTCGGCCCGCCAGCTGCTGCTGGTCAACATGCTCACGGACCTGGCGCCCGCGCTGGCCATCGCGCTGCGCGCCCCCTCGCCCGAGGAGGCGGCGAACCTGTTGCAGGAGGGTCCGGAAAGCTCGCTGGGCCAGGCGCTCACGCGTGACATCGCCCGGCGTGCCGTGATCACGTCGCTCGGCGCGGGGATCGGGTGGACGCTGGCCAAGTTCACCGGCACACCGGCGCGAGCGCGCACGGTCGGGCTGGTCGCGCTCGTCGGCACCCAGCTGGCCCAGACGGTGCAGACCGCGGGACGGGACCGGACCGTGCTGCTGAGCGCCGTGGGCTCGGCGGTGGCGCTGGCCGCGATCGTGCAGACGCCCGGCCTCAGCCACTTCTTCGGCTCCACGCCGCTCGGCCCGGTGGCGTGGCCGATCGCGCTGTTCTCGGTAGGCGCCGCGATGGTCATCGACAAGGTCGCGGAGCGTCCGTTGAACACCATTATGGACAGGTTCATGCTGAATTAGCGCGTTAGGACGGGTGCCCGGCAAGCAATCCGGTGTGCGCATCGTTCGGGTAGCGAACTTCGTCACTTCTACGTCGGGCGGGCTGCGTACCGCCCTGCACGAGCTCGGCGCCGGATACGCGGCGGCGGGCCACGAGCCCGTTCTGATCACGCCGGGAGCGAGCGCCGGCGACGAGCTCACCCCTGCCGGGAGGGTGATCACCCTGCCCGGCCCGGTGGTGCCGGGTCTCGGCGGCTACCGGGTCATCACCGGCCGGCGGAGGCTGCGCCGGCTGCTGGAGGAGCTGGCGCCCGACCGGCTGGAGGTGTCCGACCGCACCACGCTGCGGTGGACGGGCGCGTGGGCGCGGGCCGCCGGCGTGCGCTCGGTCATGGTCTCGCACGAGAGCCTGTCGGCGTTGCTGCGCATGTACGGCCCCCTCGGCCGGCTCGCCGACCCGCTCAACCGCGCGACGGCCGCCGCCTTCGACACCGTGGTGTGCACGACCGGCTGGGCCGCGGCCGAGTTCACCAGGCTCGGCGTGCCGAACCTGGTCCGCGTGCCGCTCGGGGTGGACCTCACCACGTTCGGCCCGGGGCGCTTCGACCGCGGCCTGCGTGCGCGCCTGGCCGCGCCCGGTCAGCCGCTGCTGGTCCACTGCGGGCGGCTGTCGCCGGAGAAACGGCCGGACCGCTCCATCCGGGCCCTGGCGGAGCTGCGCCGCCGGGGCCTGCCCGCGGTGCTCGTGGTGGCCGGGGACGGGCCACTGCGGCCCCGGCTGGCGCGCCAGGCGGAGGGGCTGCCGGTGCGCTTCCTCGGCCACGTGGCCGACCGGCAGGAGCTGTCCGCGCTGCTCGCCACCGCAGACCTGTCCGTCGCGCCCGGGCCGGTGGAGACCTTCGGCCTGGCCGCGCTGGAGGCGCTCGCCAGCGGGACCCCGGTCGTGGTGTCCCGCGACAGCGCCCTGCCGGAGGTCGTCGGCCCGGCGGGAGCGGCGGTACGCGACGACCCGGCCGCTTACGCGGACGCGATCGAGACCCTCCTGTCCGATCCGGCCCGGCGCTCGATGGCGCGTGCTCAGGCCGAACGGTACGGCTGGCCCGCGGCGGTCCAGGGATTCCTGCGGGCGCACAGCGTGATCGACACGGAGGTGCGATGATCCGCATCGCCGCCCTGGGCGACTCCGTCACGGTCGGCCTGGGCGACTCCGTGCCCGGGCGCGGCTGGGCCGGCCTGCTGGCCGAGTCGCTGGCCCCCGCCGAGTTGACCAACCTCGCCGCCTGCGGCGCCCGCGTCCACGACGTCGTGCACGACCAGCTGCCGCGCGCTCTGGCCCTGCGCCCGTCCGTCGTCACCGTGCTGGTCGGCGTGAACGACACGCTGCGCGGCGACTTCCGGCCCGCGGAGATCGCCGCCGATCTGGAGCACCTGGTGACACGGCTGAGCGCGGACCGGATCACCGTGGTGACCGCCACCCTGCCCGATCCGGGCCTGATGTTGCGGATCCCGGCGTTGCTGCGCCGCCCCCTCGCCCGCCGCATCCACGTCATCAACACGATCGTGGCGGGCCTGTCCCACGGCCACGGGACCGCGCACCTGGACCTCGCCCGGCATCCCGCGTTGTACGAGCCGGGCATGTGGAGCGTCGACCGCATGCACCCCAGCGAACGCGGCCACCGCAGTCTCGCCCGGCTCGCCGCCGCCGAGTTAGGCGCACGCGGCCTCGCCGTGCGGCCGCCCGCCCCGGAGCCGACCGGCGCCGAGCCGAGCGCGTGGGCGAGCGCGTTCTGGCTGGCCACCGCGGGCACCGCCTGGCTGGCGCGGCGCAGCTGGGACTTCCTGCCCGCCTTCACGGTGCTCATCGCGAGGGAGCTCTGGGCGCAGGTCGACAGGGATGGGGTTGCCGGGGAATTCGCCCAACGGGCGACTGCCGGTGACCTGCACGTCGCTCTGGAACGGGATGAAACAGGACATGAGGGTCGCCATCGTGGCCGAGTCGTTCCTGCCCCAGGTGAACGGGGTCACGAACTCGGTGTGCCGCATCCTTGACCACCTGGCCGCCACCGGGCACGACGCCCTGGTGATCGCCCCGGATCCCGCTCCCCCTGCGTACGCCGGCTTCCCCGTCCACCCGGTCCCCAGCCTCACGCTGCCGTTCTACCGCTCCGTCAGGGTCGGCCTGCCCGGCCGCGGCATCGCGCGCACGCTGGCCGGCTTCAAGCCCGACCTCGTCCATCTCGCCTCGCCCGCCGTGCTCGGCGGGGCCGGGCTGGCCGCCGCGCGCCGCCTCGGCGTGCCGACGGTCGCCGTGTTCCAGACCGATCTGGCGGGGTTCGCCCGCCAGTACGGCCTACGCTGCGGGGACGCGATCATCTGGTCCTGGCTGCGCCGCATGCACCGCGGTGCCGCCCGGACCCTCGTCCCGTCCACGCCGACCCTGCACGAGCTGGCCGGCCGCGGCATCCCCCGGCTGGCGTTGTGGGGGCGCGGCGTCGACCTCGGCCTCTTCCACCCCGGCCATCGCTGCCGGCGTCTGCGCGACCGGCTCGCCCCTGGCGGCGAGACCATCGTCGGCTACATGGGCCGCCTGGCCGCCGAGAAGCAGCCCCAGCTGCTGGCCGCGCTGGCCGACCTGCCGGGAGTCCGGCTGGCCGTCGTGGGGGCGGGCCCCATGGAGGGGCGGCTGCGGCGGCTGCTGCCGCAGGCGGAGTTCTTCGGCCTGCGCACCGGGGCCGAGTTGTCCCGCGTCCTCGCCTCGCTCGACGTCTTCGTGCACACCGGCAGCAACGAGACCTTCTGCCAGGCCGTGCAGGAAGCGCTCGCCTCCGGCGTGCCCGTGGTCGCGCCTGACTCGGGCGGGCCGCTCGACCTCGTCGAACCCGGCGTCAACGGCCTGCTCTATCCGCACGGCGAGCCGTCGGCGCTCCGCGCCGCCGTCGCCGCGCTCGCCGCCGACGCCGGTCTGCGTGCCCGCATGGCGCGGCAGGCCAGGCAGTCCGTGCGCGAGCGCGACTGGGTGAGCGTCTGCGAGGAGCTGCTCGGCCACTACAGCGACGTCCTGGCGGGCTCCCCCGCCGCCTCCTGCCACCCGGCGGCGTGATGGGTCCGGCCCGCGACGCCCGCAATGTGTACGCCGCCGGCCCCGCCGAGCAACGGCTCGAACGCAGCAGCTACATCCTGCTCAGGCGGCTCGAGGCCGAGGGGCCGATGTCGATCGGCCAGCTCGCGCAGGCGTTCGTGCTCGACACCTCCACGGTCAATCGGCAGACGGCCGTGCTGCTGCGCGGCGGCCTGGCCGAGCGCATCCCCGACCCTGAGGGTGGCATGGCGCGCAAGCTCCGCATCACCGACGAGGGACTGCGGCGGGTGGCGGCGGAGCGCGACGTCCGGCTCGGCGGCCTGGCCACGGTGCTGAAGGACTGGAGCCGGCAGGAGCTGGCATCCTTCGCCGAGGGCCTGGCGCACTTCAACGCCAGCATCGAACTGTAGCCGCCCGGGGCGCGTTCATCCGGCCGGCCGCCGCACGTCAGAACGGGGGGCGAGGTCTGGTTCGCCCCCTGAGCGGTCGCTCGGCTCGCTCTCCTTGTGCTCGCCCGCGAAAACCCTCAGCTGCATGGCCAGCGTGGCGTAGTAGCCCACCAGGGTCGTCAGCTCGAACAGGCCCCGCTCCCCCAGCGCCGCGACCGCGCCGGCGTATTCTTCGTCGGTCAGCTCGCCCGCGCCGGCCAGCGCGGCCGCGGCGCGCACGGCGGCCTGCTCCGCGGGGTCGTCCAGGCCGGCCAAGCGGCCCTCGCGCAGCGCGGCGAGCTCGGACTCGGTGAGGCCGCACGTACGGCCCACGGCCTCGTGCGCCTCACGCTCGAAGTCGCTGCCCCAGTGCGCGGCCACGGTGAGGATCGCCATCTCCCTGATCCGGGCGCTCAGGACCGAGCCGTACCGCACCGCCGTGCCCACCGCCTGCAACGCCAGGCCGACGGGCGGGCTCAGCAACATCGCGTTGAACGGCCCCCGCAGCCGTCCCCGCTCGTCGGCGAGGGCGAACGCCTGCGGCCCCGCCGCCCGCGGCCCGGCCGCGATGGCGCGGTAGACCTCGGCCTGCTCCTCGTCCAGGTGCTCGGGCAGCAGGCCGGGCAGCCGGGTCTTGCGGTGGGACATGCGGACTCCCTGCGGGTGCGCGCCGATCGCTCAGATCCGTATCACAACCGTCCTCCTAGCGCGAGCCGGCCGGTTGCCGCCGGCTCTCGGCGTACGACCGCAGCCGCATCAGGTCCTGCCGCAGCTTGCGTGCCGGGTTCGCGCCCAGCAGCCGCGCCACGGCGTGGCCTGCCGCGCCCGCCACCGGGTTGTAGGCGAGCCGCACCTGGACGCGGGTCCTGCCGTCGGGCTGCTCGTCCAGGCACAGCGAGCCGGTGTGGGCGATGAGTTCGCCTTCGGCCGACTGCCAGGCGATCTCCCGGCCCTCCTCGCGCCTGATCTCGGTGGCGTCGAACCGGATCGGCGTCCCGGCGGGCCCGCTGATCGTCCAGTGGGACGTCCGGCCGTCGGCGGAGCGGCGTACCTCGAGCACGTCCGGCATGAAGCGGGGGAAGGCCGAGTAGTCGCTCACCAGCGACCACACGGTCGCGGCAGGCGCGTCGATCGAGATGCCCTCCGTGATGTCGACGGCGTGCCGGCCGGCTTTGAGCCCGGTCAGGCGCCGCAGCGGCAGGTTCGTCGCCGCGCGGGCGGCCAGCAGCGCGCCGGCGCCGCGGACGGCCCAGGCGACCGGCCGGGGCAGGCCGCCCGGCAGCGCCATCATGCCGGCGGCGGCCGTGCCGGCCAGGAACCTGGTGGTCGGCGACCACTGCTGCTGCAGCAGCTCGGGCACCGGTTCGCGGCGCCTGCCCGCGCCCTGGAGCCGCGGCGACTGCGCCGCGTCATCGTAGGGAGTCCAGTGCGCCTCGACGCCTTTGACGCCGGGGATGTGCCGGAGCGCCCGCCTGGTCCGCTCGTCCTCTGTGGCGAGCACGTCGCCGTCGAGCCTCACGACGCGGTCCTGGACGTGGACCTCCACCGCGTGCGGGTAGCTGACGTGGCGGCCCAGCTCGGCCCGTACGCGCTCGTAGAGCACGCGGTCGTCGACCGACCGGCCGGCGACACGGTAGCGCACGGCGGCGGCCGAGCCGCGGCTGCGATTGGCCAGGTCCCGGCGGAGGACGCCCAGGCTGTCACGCAGCTCGTGCCTCGCATGCGCCGCCTTGTCGCGGCTCTTGGCCCGGCGGGAGCGTCCCCGCGCAGGATCGAACAGGTAGGCGATCGCGGCTCCGGCGCAGAAGCCCATCCCGGCCGCGGCCGCTTTCCCGGCCAGGTGCGTCTGCCGCTCCCCGGCCGTCATGTAAACCTTTCTCGCACGCATCGGGATCCACCCCTCGTCATCGCCTTTTGAGCAGGTCGGCTACCCTCCGCCCTCGCCCCCTAACGACCCTCCGCCCACCGCCGGCGCGACGTCCGGCCCGGCCGTCACACCATGGCCCAGGCACCGGTGGACGGCGGCTGAACCGCTCCCCCAGACGCGGTCATGACCCGGTAAAGCGCCCACCCCCGCCCGAATCGACACAAAACGTGACGTTAGAGTGACACATTGTGAACGACTCGAAGCGTGTGGAAATAGCCTGGCCCGCCCTCGGGATCACCGTGGCGGCCGAACTCGACCAGCGCAACCCGGCCCTGGCCCAGTGCTTCTGGGACGCGTTGCCGTACCGCAGCCTGCAAGGCCACGCCCTGGTCGCGGGCAATCACCTGTACCACGTCGCACCGGTCCATTCGCTGCTGCACGCGCCCGCGGCCTACCGCGTGGACCGGCGCACCGTCCCTGACGGGACACTGTTCTGCTCGCGGCTGCAGCACCTCGGCATCAAGTACGGCCGGCTGACCGAACCGATGACCGCCACGCCGATCGGCCAGGTCGTCCCGGAGGATCTCGACGCTCTCGTCGAGGCCGGTCGCGAGGTGTGGCAGTCCGTCTACACCACCAAGGAGCCGATCATCGCCGAGGTGCGCCGGGCCGGCGAGCCAGGCGGCCACGATCTGCCCCGGCTGCCCGTCGGCGACCCGGAGCTCAACAGCCTGATCGCCGACGTGCACGCCGAGACCGAGCGCATCTGGCTCCACCCGCCGCGCGAGCTGGTCGACCTGCACGCGGGCCGGATCCCGTCGCAGGCCGGCAGCTACGAGACGGTCCTGACCACGCTGCTGTTCGTCAACGGCGAGACCCGTCCGCTCGGCTACAGCTGCTACGGCGGCCTCGTGCGCGCCGCCCTGGACGGCATGCCGCTGCCGTGGCTGCGCCAGATGACCCGGCAGCTCGCCCACACCCCGGCGGAGTTCCTCGGCTACTGCGGCCTGGACACGCTGTGGGGCTTCACCAAGCGGCTCATGGACGGGCTGGATCGCCTCAACAGCCATGCCGATTACATCTCGGCCATGGCTCACATGGCGCTCTACTGCAACTGCCTCGGCGGCTGGAACCTGCACCTGTTCCCGTGGCACGCCGGCGACCGCCTGCGCCGCGTGGAGGCGACGGTATGAGCGCGCGACCGACGAAAGAGGGGGAGGGCGCATGAGCGACACGGAAGTGGCGGTGATCGGCGGCGGCGTGATCGGGCTGTCGATCGCCTTCCACCTGGCGGAGGCCGGGGTCGAGACCATGCTGCTGGAACGCGGCGCGCTCGGCTCCGGCGCCTCGCGCGCCACCGCCGACGTGGTCCGGTCGTACTTCGCCGGCAACGCCGTCAGCTCGGCGCTGGCCGTGCGCAGCCTCGACGCCTACCGCGCGTTCCCGGCCAGGCCGGGCACCGAGCTGCCGCTGCGGCAGGTCGGCTACCTGGTCTTGTTCAGCGAGCCTGAGCAGGTGACGGCCTTCGAGGCCGACCTGCCCGCCCAGCTGGACGCCGGTGTGGACGTGGGCCTGATCAGCGTGGAGGAGGCCAGGGAGCACAATCCGCTCATCGGCGACCTGCCGCTGCTGGCCGCCGCGTACTCGCCGCAGGCCTACGTCTCCGACACCACCGCCATCGTCACCGCCTACGCCGAGGCGGCCGAGCTGGCGGGCGCCACGCTGCGTACCGGCTGCCCGGTCACCGGGCTCGACGCGCTGGGCGGCCGGGTGTTCACGGCGGACGACGAGATCACCGCCGACGCGATCGTGTGCGCCGCCGGCGCGTGGTCGGCCTCGCTCGTGCGCTGCGCGGGCGTGGACCTTCCGCTGGTCGAGCCGACCGAGCAGGAGCTGCTGGTCACCGACCTGCTGCCGCCGGGCACGCCGGACATCCCGGTCACCCTGCACGCCGCCAGCGGCCTGCTGGTACGGGTGCGCGGCGACCGCCTGCTCATCGGCATGGGCTATCCGGGCCCCGATCGGGCGGCCTGGCGGCGCGGGGTGGCCGCTCAGCTCGCGGTGACGTACCCGAGCCTGGCCGGCGTGGCCCTGCACACGGCCGTCACCGGCCTGCGGGATGCCAGCCCGGACAAGACGGCCTTCATCGGCCACCAGCCGGGGCCTCCGGCGTTCCTGTACGCGACCGGGTTCTCGGGCCACGGCCTGTGCAACGCGCCGGCCGCCGGCGAGCTGGTCCGCGATCTCTACCTCGGCAAGGACCCCGGCATCGACATCGCCGCGCTGTCGGTCGGCCGGCAACGAACGGGGTGACCCATGACCGAGCTGATCCGATTCGTCATCGACCCGGCGACCCGCGAGCTGCACGCCGACAACGAGCGGCTGCGGCACGCGGGGCCGCTCGTGCCCGTGACGGCCGAGGGCGTGGACGCCTGGGCCGCCACCCGGCACGCGACCCTGCTGTCCGTGCTGACCCATCCGGACATGACCAGGGAGATCCGCTATTGGGACCCCGCGGAACGCGGCAGCGCCCGGCCAGGGAGCGCGATCTTCCGCATCGTCACCGACATCTCCATGCTGAACGCCGAAGGTGAGGATCACCGGCGGCTCCGCGCGCCGCTGGCCGCCGGGTTCAGCCCGCGCCGGATCGAGCAGCTGCGGCCCAAGATCGCCGCGATCACCGCCGAGCTGATCGACCGGCTCGCGGAGCTGCCGCCCGACCAGCCGGTGGACCTGCGGCGCGACTTCGCCTACCCGCTGCCGCGCGAGGTGATCTCCGAGATGATCGGCATCCCGCGCGCTCACCAGGACAGGCTGCACGAGCTCACCGATGCGGTCGCGCAGGTCAGCGGCGACCTCGAGGACGGCCCGGAGGTACGCGGCACTCTGCACGCGTTGCTCCACCAGATCATCGAGGAGCGCCGGCAGACGCCTGGAGAGGACCTGATCACCGATCTGATCACGCTGCGGGAGCAGGACGGTGGCCGGTTGTCGGAGTCGGAGCTGCTCGCCACCATCGACCTGCTGTTCATCGCCGGGCACGTCACCACCGTCAACCTCATCACCAACGCCATCGGCGCCCTGCTCAACGTGCGGGGGCAACTCGATCTGCTGCGCTCGGGCCGGTGCCCGTTCAGCGCCGCCGTCGAGGAGACGCTGCGCTGGGACTCGCCCATCGCCTACTTCCCGTTCCGGTACGCCATGCGCGATGTCGAAATCGACGGCGTGCACCTGCGGGCCGGGGAGCCGGTGCTGGCCTGCTTCGCCTCGGCCGGGCGCGATCCCGACCAGTACGGGCCGGACGCGGACCGGTTCGACATCAGCCGTCCGCCGGCCTCGCATCTGGCATTCGGGCACGGGCCGCACTTCTGCCTCGGCGCGCCTCTGGCGCGGGTCGAGGCCGAGGTGGCGCTGGAGGCGTTGTTCGCGGCGTTTCCCGCCATCAGGGCCGCGGCCCGGCCCGAGGAGCTGAGCCCGCTGGACAATCTGCTGGGCAACAGCACTCGCAGCATGCCCGTCATTCTCGGCCCGCGGGCCCGCTAGCTCGCACTCCCGTCGCAAGGCCGCAGGAACTGCTCTTCCAGCTCGGGCGGCCGGTCCGCTGGGCCGGCCGAGCTGGTCGAGCCCGTCGCCATCCGGTATGGTCGTCAGTCCACGCCTGCTGTTCACCCGAGGTGCGGGACCCGGCTACGCGTGACATCGCCTCCCGTTCTAGGCTCCAACTCACCACGATTGGAGTCATACGCCGTGCCACAGCCCGACCTGCGCACCCCCGCGCGCCTGGCCACCACCATCCGCCCCTATGACTGGGGCTCGGTGACCGCCCTGCCGGAACTGTTCGGAACAGAGCCGACCGGACAGCCGCAGGCCGAACTCTGGATGGGCGCCCACCCGGGCGCTCCCTCCACCGTCGGCGGCGTCCCGCTCGGCGAGCTCATCGCCGCCGACCCGGCCGGCACGCTCGGCGAGCCGTCCGCCGCCCGCTTCGGTCCCGCGCTGCCCTACCTGCTCAAGATCCTGGCCGTCGCGCGGCCCCTGTCGCTGCAGGTCCACCCCACCACCGAGCAGGCGCGGGCCGGGTTCGCCGACGAGACGGCGCGCGGCATCCCCCTCGACGACTTCGCCCGTACGTATAGGGACGCCTCGCACAAACCCGAGATGGTCTGCGCGGTCACCCCGTTCCACGGGTTGTGCGGCTTCCGCTCCCCCGCCGCCACCGCCGATCTCCTCGACCGGCTCGCGGTGCCCGGCCTGCGGTCCTGGATCGACACGCTGAGGAGCGCGGAGCCCGGGGACGCGTTGCGCCGTGTGTTCGCCGAGATGCTCGACGACGCCTCTCTGCCGCTGCGCGCGGAGGTCGAGGCGGCCCTGCTCGACGCGGACGACGCCGATCTCGCGGTCTACGCCGGCCTCGCCCGCGCCTGCCCGGGCGACCGGGGCGTGGTCGCGGCGCTCCTGCTCCATCACGTGAGCCTGCGCCCCGGCGAGGCCCTCTACCTCGGCGCCGGGGTGCCGCACGCCTATCTCGGCGGCGTCGGCGTGGAGATCATGGCCAACTCCGACAACGTGCTGCGGTGCGGGCTCACCACCAAGCATGTGGACGTACCCGAGCTGATGCGGGTCGTGGACTTCACGCCGGGCGAGCCGTTCCTGGTCCGGCCGGAGCCCGGCGAACCCGGCGCTTACCACTACCGGGCGCCCGCCCCCGAGTTCGCCCTCAGCCGCCACGATCTCGACGGGGAGAGCACGCATGAGCTGCCGGGCGGCCTGCCGCAGATCGTCGTGTGCGTCGAGGGCGAGGCCCTGCTGGGCGACGCGCTGACGCTGCGGCCGGGAGAGTCCGCCTTCATCCCGGCGAGCGTGCCTTCGACGCGGCTCGGCGGCAAGGGCACCGCCTACCGCGCACTCCCGGGAGACTCCGCATTGCGCGCACTCCCGGGAGGCTGCGCATAGCGCGGGCCCCCGGGAGCGCGTCTCGTGGCGCGGATATCGATCAGGGGAGCCTGCGGAGCTTGAGCAGGTTGTCCTTCCGTGCGCCCGCCCGGCCGTCGGGGCCGTCCTGCGTGCGCTCGAACTCCTCGCTGCGGAGCACCTCCCACTCCCCCTCCGCAGGCTCCAACGCGTCGAGGACCTCCTGCGGAGTCGGGAGATGCACCTCCGCGGGCGGGTTGTGCTCCCAGGACGGCCAGCCCGCGTGCCCCACGACGAGCAGCACCCCGCCGGGCGCGACGGCCGCGGCGGCGGCCCGCAGGATCTTCTCCCGCGGCAGGTCCGTGGGAGCGTGCAGGTAGCAGGCGGAGACGAGGTCGTAGGAGCCCTCGGGGAAGGACATGCCCAGGTCGTGGCGCTGCCAGTCGATGCGGCCGGCGACCTCGGCGTCCCTGGCGTGCTCGGCCGCCCGTTCGAGGGCCACGTGGGAGATGTCGGCGGCGGTGACCCGCCAGCCGCGGCGGGCGAGCCAGATCGCGTCGGCGCCCTCGCCGCAGCCCAGGTCGAGCGCGGTGCCGGGCTCGAGGCCCGCGGCCTCGCGGACGAGCGCGACATTGGGGTTGCCGCTCCAGACCTGCGCCTTCTCGGCGTAGAAGGCGTCCCAGAACTCCTCCGGGGGAAGCGCCGTCCCATGCCATCCGGACCCGCCGTGGGACTCGCCGTGGGACTCGCCGTGGGACTGGGCGTGGGACCCGCCGTGGGACTCGGCGGCCGCGGAGCCGGCGCGGCGGGCGGTGACGGCGCGGCGGGTCTCCTCGGCGATCAGATCGGCGTTGATGGCCGCCGCCACCCGCACGGCACCCGCGGCGGCGACGATGACCTGGTCGGTCACGCTGGCCGCGTTCCCCACGACCCACACTCCGGGGACGTTCGTGGCGCCCATCGCGTCGGCCGGGATGCGGGTGCCGATCACGTGGCCGCCCATCTCCTGCTCCTCGGTCTCCAGCCCCAGCCCGGCGAGCAGGTCCTCGCGGGCGGTCAGACGGGTGGCGACGGCCAGCGCCCGGCACTCCACGACGGTGCCGTCGGCCAGCCGCACTCCGGCGAGCCGATCCCCGGTCACCTCCAGGCCGGCCACCCGCCCCTCGACCACCGCGACGTCCCTGGCGGCCAGCTGCTCGCGCTGCTCCGCGTCGGGCTCAGGCCCGGTGTGCAGGAAGAGGGTCACCTGGTCGCTCCACTGCCGCCACAGCAGCGCCTGGTGCACGGCCAGCGGCCCGGTGGCCAGCACGCCGATGGCCTGGTCGCGGACCTCCCAGCCATGGCAGTACGGGCAGTGCAGCACGTCCCGTCCCCACCGCTCGGCCAGCCCCGGCACGTCGGGCAGCTCGTCGACCAGGCCGGTGGCCAGCAGCAGCCGGTCCGCCGCGACCGCCGACCCGTCGTCCAGCACCATCCGGAAGCCGTCCTCGACACGCTCGGCGGCCACGACCGTTCCGGTCACGATCTCGCCGCCGTACCCGATGACCTCCTCGCGGCCGGCGGCCAGCAGCTCGCGCGGCGGCATGCCCTCCCGTGTCAGGTACGTGTGCACGCCCGCCGCCGGGGCGTTGCGCGGCTGGCCCGCGTCGATCACCAGCACCTTGCGGCGCGCCCGTCCCAGGGTGAGCGCGCCGCTCAGCCCGGCGGCCCCGCCGCCCACGACCACCACGTCGTACTTCGTGTTCACAGCTCGGCTCCTCTCCATCGATCCGCTACGCCACTGTCCGCCACCCGCTGCCCATTTGACAAATATCGTTGCCGTATTGGCAAAGTAGCCGCATGGAACTCGAAGAGACGCTCCAGGCGGTCGGGCCGCGCCTGCGGGCGCTGCGCCAAGAGCGCGGCGCGACGCTGGCGCAGCTGTCCAAGAGCACCGGCATCTCGGTCAGCACCCTGTCGCGCCTGGAGTCCGGGCAGCGCAAGCCGACCCTGGAGCTGCTGCTCCAGCTCGCTCGCGCCCATCAGGTCCAGCTGGACGAGCTGATCGACGTGCCGGTGACCGGCGACCCCCGCGTGCACCTGCGGCCGTTCAAGCGCCACGGCACGACCTTCATCCCGCTGAGCCGCCGCCCCGGTGGGGTGCAGGCGTACAAGCAGATCTATCCGCCGCACTGGCCGGGGTGCGATCTGGAGCAGAAGGTCCACGAGGGCTACGAGTGGCTGTACGTCCTGTCGGGGCGGCTACGGCTGCTGCTCGGCCCGCACGACGTGATCCTGACGCCTGGCGAGGCGGCGGAGTTCGACACCCGCGTCCCGCATGCCTTCGCCAATCCCGACGCCGAGCCGGCCGAGGTGCTGGGGTTGTTCGGGCCGCAGGGAGAGCGCATGCACGTCAGGGCCCGCCCCACCGCCACATGACGGTCCACGCATCGCCCCACGCGTTCGCCCACCGGCTTGGGCGATGGGCCGCCGCCGGTCTCGGGTACGTCCTAATGTCAGCAGGACGCGTTCCGCAGCCCCCCAGGAGGTCCGCATGAGACCACGTATCGAGAGCGCGCTGCCGTTGCTGATCGCACTCGGCCTGGCCCTCGCGGGTTGCGGCGGTGGGTCACCACGCGAGACTCCTGGTGCGACGGCCTCCCCGCCGCCGGCCAGCCCGACACCCACGCGACCGGAGACGCCGCCGACCCCCGAGGCGACGCGGTCACCGGCATCGTCTCCCAGCGCGACGGCGCCGCCCGGTGAGGAGGACCGGCTGGTGGCCGGCTACTACCAGCCGCTGTGGCCGTTCGCCACGCTGGCCGAGGCGCAGGAGTGGCAGCGTGGCCACCGGGCGGACCGCCGCGGCGCCTGGCATCTGGACGCGCGCCGTACCGCACTGGCCTTCACCCGCGACTACCTCGGCTTCAAGGAGATCGACCGGGCCGTGAAGACCGTGAGCGAGGGGCGGCACGCGCGCGTGCACGTCGGCTTCCGCGCCGAGGAGGGCCCGCGGCCGCTGGTCGCCGCCATCGTCCACCTGGTCAGGTACGGCTCCGGCCCGGACGCTCCGTGGGAGGTGGTCGGCACCGACGACACCTCGCTCACGCTGACCACGCCCAAGTACGGCGCCGCGGTCACCCCTCCGCTGACCGTGGGCGGCCGCATCACGGGGGTGGACGAGAGCATCAGGATCCAGGTACGCGGCGGGTCTCTCCTGGGCGAGCAGTGCTGCCTGCCCGCGGGCGGCGAGAACGCGCGCTGGTCGGCCGGGGTCTCCTTCACCCCGGCGCCGGGCCGGACGCTGACCATCGTGGCCTCGACCGGCGGTCATATCGCCGAGGTGGAGCGCTTCGCGGTGACGGGCGTGACCATGGCACGGTAGGCCGCGACGCTCCCCGGGAAATCTCGGCCAACGCCCCTGGCGGCGGGGGATGATCGGACTGCTGACGACCCACCAAGCATCGAGGTGCCCATGAGCCAACTGGAAAACACTTCACAGGACAGCGGGTCGCTGGCCGAACTCGCCAAGAAGCACGGGCTCCGCCCCGCCATAGCGCGCCCGCGCTTCCCCGCCTATGTGCGCCAGCTGTGGACGCGGCGGCATTTCATCCAGACGTACGCGACTTCGCGCAATGTCTCGAAATACTCAGGCTCGGCCCTGGGGCAGCTGTGGCAGGTCATCACCCCGCTGCTGAACGCGGCCATCTACTACGTGATGTTCGGCCTCATCCTGGGCGGCAGCAAGAACATCCCCAATTACCCCGCTTTCCTGCTGACGGGCATGTTCGTCTTCACGTACACGCAGCGGACGGTCACCGCCGGCGCCAAGTCGATCTCCGGCAACCTGTCGCTGATCCGGGCCCTGCACTTCCCGAGGGCCTCGCTGCCGCTGGCGTACACGATCCAGGAGCTGCAGCAGCTGGTCATCTCCATGGGCGTGCTCCTCGTCATCGTGGTGATCACGGGCGAGCCGCCCTCCTGGCTGTGGCTCATGATCCCGGTGGTGCTGGTGCTGCAGACGCTGTTCAACGTCGGGGCGGGGCTCATCATGGCCAGGCTGGGGGCGTCGATGCGCGACCTCAACCAGTTGCTGCCGTTCATCATGCGTACGTGGTTGTACGCCTCGGGCGTCTTCTTCGCCATCCACGACAAGGTCGTCAACAGCGCGGGATTGCCCGAATGGGTGGCCACCGCCATGTACCTCAACCCGGCCGCCTCCTACATCGAATGGATGCGCGACCTGCTCATCGGCAGCCACACGCCCCCGCGGATGGTGTGGGTGTCGTGCCTGTGCTGGGCGGTGGTCGCGCTCATCGCCGGTTTCTGGTACTTCTGGCGCGCCGAGGACAGGTACGGCCGGGGGTGACGGCGACCGGTCGTTGACCGGCGGGGGTGACGGCGACCGGTCGGTGACCGGCCGCCGTCCCGGCGAGCGTCACGGGCCGGCGGTGACGGCGGCTGTCACGAGCCGCCGCCCCCGCATCCGCCGCCCCCGCCGCATCCGCCGCCGCCACCTCCGCCTCCGTCGCCGCCCCCGAAGGAGCCGCCCCCGTAGGAGCCGCCCCCGTCGCCGCCTCCGAAGGTGGCTCCGCCGTAGCCGTGGGAGCCGCCGCCGAAGTCGAAGAATCCGCCGTCGGACCACCCGCCGCCGCATCCGCCGCCGCTGGACCCGCCGTGCGAGCTGCTGTACGACCCGCAGTGGCCGGGGGCGCAGCAGGCGGCGGTCCGGCCGGCCCTGACCCGGGTGTCGCGCGCCAGCGTGTCGGCCAGCTGCCGGTCGGGCAGCTTGGTCAGCCCGTGCAGCGCCACCAGCCGGATGTCGCCGGAGCTCGGCTGCGACCCGCCGGCCCCATGGCCCACGTGCGCCGGCTCAGGGACGTCCGCCTGCTCCAGCGCGGCCTTGCCCGCCTTCGTCAGGGGGTTGGCCAGGGCGCGGCGCAGCCAGAAGCAGAAGGCCACACCCACGACGGCCGCCGCGGCGGCGATCACGATGGCGGCCACCGGCGCCCGCAGGAAGAGCCCCGCCACGGCCACCGCCGCCGCCAGCACGGTGAGGAGGACCAGCCTGCTCGCACGCCTCCGCGAGCGCCCCCGGTCGGCCGGCGGCACGATGAGCCCGTTCCGCCACAGCGGCGTGGTCAGCCGCAGCATCGTGTGATCCTCGAGTGCGCTGTGCCGTACCTGCGCCGTCGTGCGCCCGCCCGGCGCCGACTTGACGTGCTTGTACACCGCCCGCTCGACCGGCATCTGCCTGTCCGGCCGGAACCCCTGCACCGGCGTGACGACTCCCTCGCTCGACACCCGTACGCCGCCTTGCGAGACGAGCGAGACCAGTGCCGTGTTGACGACCCGGCGCGGCCCACCCGCCAGATACGCCGTCTCGTACAGGTCGAGCGGCTGGCGCATGGTCGAAGCCGCGGTGGCGCGGGCGCGGAATACCACCATCCAGGTCCTGATCGCGGTCATCGTGATGAACGCGAACAGTGCGATGGCGACCCCGAAGAAAACCACGTTCATGGGCGTCCCCTGACAGGAAAGGTGCTGGAAAACCCCGTTTGGTCAAAAGACGTTTCCTGCCGGGGTCGCGGTTCCCGGGAAAGTTTTCAAAATGAGCAAAAGGTGCCCGCCGACGGCCCGACCTGCGACATGACCGGAGAAATGGCAGGCGGGGGATGAACGCGCACGGCGAGCGGGTTGCCGTAGGGGAACGAACGTCGTGGCTCGCACCCGGAGGAGAACCATGAACACGCACGCCGAGCCCGAGGGCGGCCGCCGCCCGGTCCGCCAGCTCCGCCTGGTGGTGGAGGCAGACGACTACGAGGCCGCGCTGGCCTTCTACCGCGACGTCCTGGGGCTCCCCGAGCAGGCCGCGTTCTCCAGCGGGGACGGGGCCCGGGTGGCGATCCTGGACGCCGGGCGGGCCACGCTGGAGATCGCCAACCCGGCGCAGAAGAAGATGATCGACGAGGTGGAGGTGGGGCGGCAGGTGGCGCCGAAGATCCGGGTCGCGTTCGAGGTGGACGACGCACGCGCCACCACCGAGCGGCTGGTGTCGGCGGGCGCGGCCGAGGTGGCGCCGCCGACGGTCACCCCATGGGAGTCGCTCAACGCGCGCCTCGACGCACCGGCCGGACTGCACATCACGGTCTTCGAGGAGCTGCGCCCCCTGGAGGAACGGGAGGCCCTGGACGGGTTCGGCACGAACGACCGCCGCGACCCGGCCTCCTGACCGGCGCGGCCAGGGCTGGAGGGCGTTTGCGCGGGTAGCGTCCAGGCATGGCCACCTTCGACCTCACCAGCATCCGCGCGGTCGTCTTCGACACCGACGGCGTGGTCACCGACACGGCTCGGGTGCACGCCGCCGCGTGGAAGCACGTGTTCGACGGGTTCCTGCGCAGCCACGGCTCGGCACCGTTCGACGTGCGCGCCGACTACCTGGCGTATGTGGACGGGCGGCCGCGGCTGGACGGGGTGCGGACGTTCCTGGCCTCCCGGGGCATCTCGCTGCCCGAGGGCGGGCCGGGCGACGAGCCCGGCACGCCGACCGTGCACGGGCTGGGGCGGGCCAAGGACGCGTTGTTCGTGGCGGAGATCGACAAGCACGGCGTGGCGGCGTACCCGTCCACCGTGGCGCTGCTGCACGAGCTGCGCCACCGCGGCTGCCGTACGGCGGTGGTCTCGGCCAGCCGGCACTGCCGCGCGGTGGTGTCGTCGGCGGGCCTGCTGCACCTGTTCGACGTGCTGGTGGACGGCGCCGACGCCGCCAGGCTCGGCCTGCCGGGCAAACCTTACCCCGCGCTGTTCCTGGAGGCCGCCCGCCGTCTGGAGCTGCCGCCGGCCGGGGTGGCGGTCGTGGAGGACGCGCTGCCCGGCGTGGAGGCGGGCCGCAGGGGCGGCTTCGGCCTGATCGTCGCCGTCGACAGGAGCGGGTCGCGGGCAGCCGCGATGCGGGCCGCCGGGGCGGACGCCGTCGTCGATGACCTGGCCGACGTGCGCGTGGCGGGACGGGTGCCCGTGGGGCGGCCATGAACACCTGGATCCTGGTCTACGACGGCTTCGACCCCAAGGGCGAGGGGCTGCGCGAGGCGTTGTGCACGCTGGGCAACGGCAGGTTCGCCACGCGCGGCGCCACGCCGGACGGCGAAGTGCGCACCCCCGGCACGTACGTGGCCGGCTGCTACGACCGGATCGACTCCTTCGTGGCCGGCCGTACCGTAACGAACGAGGACATCGTCAACCTGCCCGACTGGCTGCCGCTGACGTTCGCCACGCCGGACGGCGACTGGTTCGCGCCCGAGCGGGCCGACCTCCTGGCCTACCGCCACGTGCTTGACCTGCGGCACGGAGTGCTGACGCGCAAGCTGCGCTGGCGCGACGACGCGGGCCGGGTCACGGCCGTGCGCCAGCGCCGGCTGGTGTCGATGGCCGACCCCTACCTGGCGGCGATGCAGACCACCTTCACGGCCGAGAACTGGTCGGGGCCGCTCCGCGTGCGGTCCATGCTGGACGGGCGGGTGGCCAACGACGGCGTGGCGCGCTACCGCGATCTGCGTGGCGACCATCTGACCTGCCACGACACCGGAACGCAGGACGACATCACCTGGCTGACCGCCATCACGCGCTGCTCCCGCATCACCATCGCCCTGGCCGGCCGGATCGACGCCCCCGGGCGACCGTGCGTGCTCCATCGGGAGGCTGACAACATCACCTGCGAGCACGTGCTGGATGTCAGCCGGGGCAGGCCGGCCGTCCTCACCAAGACCGTGGCACTGGCCACGTCACGTGACCACGCCAGCCACGACGCCCGCTCGGCGGCGTTGCGCCACGTGCGCCGTGCGCCGCCGTTCGACGACCTGCTGGCCCGGCACGCGGCCGCCTGGGAGCGGCTGTGGCGGTGCGCCCGGCTCGACGTGGGCGGCGCCGAGTTGTCGCGGATCGTGCACCTGCACATCTTCCACCTGCTGCAGACGCTCTCCCCGCACACCGCGGACCTCGACGCCGGCGTGCCGGCCCGCGGCCTGCACGGCGAGGCGTACCGCGGCCACGTGTTCTGGGACGAGCTGTTCGTCCAGCCCTGGCTGAGCCTGCGCTTCCCGGAGATCTCGCTCGGCCTGCTGCGTTACCGCTGGCGGCGGCTGCCCGAGGCGCGGGACGCCGCCCGGGATGCCGGGTACGGCGGCGCGATGTTCCCCTGGCAGAGCGGCAGCGACGGCCGCGAGGAGACCCAGATCCTGCACCTCAACCCCCAGTCGGGCCGCTGGCTGCCCGACCACTCGCACCTGCAGCGGCACGTCGGCCTGGCCATCGCCTACAACGTCTGGCAGCACTACCTGGCCACCGGATCCATGCCGCCGTGGTGTGCCGAGCTGCTGCTCGACATCGCCAGGTTCTTCGCCTCGATGGCGGTGCGGCACGGCGACCGGTACGAGATCCGCGGCGTCATGGGCCCCGACGAGTACCACGACCGCTACCCCGGCGCCGCCGTACCCGGCGTGGACAACAACGCCTACACCAACGTCATGACGGCCTGGCTGCTGCTGCGCGCCCGCGAGACCGCCCGCCTGGCGCCCGACCTGGTGCCGGACCGGGTCGAGCTGGACCGCTGGGACGAGATCGGCAGCTGCCTGCGGGTCGACTTCCACGACGGCGTCATCAGCCAGTTCAGCGGGTACGCCGACCTGGAGGAGCTCGACTGGCACCGCTACCGCGGCGTGCGCCGCCTGGATCGGGCCCTGGAGGCCGACGGCGACGACGTCAACCGCTACAAGGCGTCCAAACAGGCCGACACGCTCATGCTCTGCTACCTGCTGACCGGCGATGAGCTGACCGGCATCCTGCGCGGGCTCGGCTACCCCGTCGAGCCCGGCCTGCTCCCCCGCACGGTCTCGTACTACCTGGAGCGCACCAGCCACGGTTCGACCCTCAGCGCGGTCGTGCACGCCTGGGTGCTGTCCCGCGCCAACCGTGCACAGTCCTGGCGGTTCTTCACCGAAGCACTCCACAGCGACATCAAGGACGTCCAGGGCGGCACCACCGCGGAGGGCATCCACCTGGGCGCCATGGGCGGCACGCTGGACCTCCTGCAGCGCTGCTACCTGGGGTTGGAGCTGCGGCGGGACGGGCTGCGGCTGGACCCGCTGCTGCCCGGGCGGCTCGGCTTGTTGTCCATGCCGATCCGCTTCCGCGGGCGGCAGCTGTTCATCGACGCCGACCATCGGGAGGCGCGCGTCAACGGCGTCGCGTGCCGCTCGTACAGAGGAGGGGAAGCGATCATGACTGGGACGGGGGATCTCGGGCGTCGCATCATCCATCACCGCGAGCGCCTCGGCCTGACCCGCGAGGAGGTCGCCGAACGCGCCGACATGTCGCCGGGCTACCTGACCTACCTGGAGGAGCACCCCGACATGCCGGACACCGGCGCGCTCTACCGCCTGGCCGACGCCCTGCGGACGACCGCGGAGGAGCTTCTCGGCGGGGGCAGGGAACGACCGCCCGGACACGGTCCCGCCATGGCCAATCCGACCATGGAGGTGCTGGCCGAGGAGGAGTGCCTGCGGCTGATCGGTCCCGGCGGGATCGGGCGGGTGGCGTTCAACGGCTCGCACGGGCCGACCGTGCTGCCGGTCAACTACAAGATGCACGAGGGCGCCATCGTCTTCCGCACCGCCGCCGGCGGCCCCATGGACAGGGACCTGCGTACGGGGCTCGAAGGGGTCGACATCAAGATCGCCTTCGAGGTGGACCTCTTCGACGAGACCAACCGGGAGGGTTGGAGCGTCCTGGTGCAGGGGCCGGCCCATCACGTGCCGGAGGAGGAGGTGCCCGAGGTGACCCGCGCGGGCGTCACACCGTGGGCGGGCGGCGAACGGCATCTCTACATCCGCATCGCCTGCCAGCAGATCACCGGCCGCCGCATCCACGGGCTGTAGCGGGCCGGCGTCAGCGGCAGCCGGTGGCGCCGAACGCCAGGAACTGCGTCACCTCCTGCTGGCTGAAGTTGTCGTCCGACCCGATCACCAGGGTGCACTCGCCGCTCGCCAGGCGCGGCCCCCAGGCCATGCTCTCCAGGTTCTGTACCGGCGTGCTGACCGCGCTCAGGTCGTGGACCAGGCGTTTGACCACCGGCCGGTACGGCCTGCCGGCTTCCGGAGAGCGCGTGTCCAGCACGTTCACGGCGTCCTCCAGAGAGCTCCGGTGAAGGACGTCGGTGGCGCCACGCAGGTCGATCTCGTACAGCCGCACCCGGTAGTCGACGCCCTCGATCCAGGCACGTTCGAGCGCCAGATAGCGGTATTCGTCGATGGGCAGGATCTCCGACACCCCACTGTCGGCCTCCCCGCCGGGCGGGACGGGGGCGACGGGCAGCGGGTCGAGCGGATAGACGTACTGCCCGCGCAACCGGCCTGCCCGGTTCCACACGGTGAGCCGCGCGGGAGCGCCCCGATCGGCCGTCGGCGGCGGCCCGTCCTCATAGCGCGGGCCCTCGGTCACGGCGGTGATCGTACGGGCCGTGACGGCCAGCCCCTCGAAGCCGAAGTTGCGGCGCGGACCGCTGTCGGCGCCGGTCAGCCGCAGGTTGCGCGGCAGCCGCAGCTCGCCCAGGTGCCGTCCCTGCAGGTCCATCGCCCGTACGGCGGACATGGAGATCGGGATGGCCGGGTTTCTGGCGTCCGGCCGGTCGCCTTCGTCGCCCCACAGCAGCCGGCCGCTGCGCCGGTCGAACCTGATCGTTTCGGGGTCGGCCGACTCCGGCTTGCCGTACGCCGGGTACGGCGTGCCGTCGGCCCTGGTGAGCGTCGTGACCCCGGTCAGCCGGACCCCGTTGAACGCCCCGGTCACCCGGTCGATGTCCAGGTGGCCGGTGTAGAAACGGGCCGGGTTGTAGCGCCATCGGTCGTCGGAGATGAAGTACCAGATTCCGGTGCTGGGATCCCGGTCGATCCCGGACAGCCCGCCCACGGTGGTGCCCTCGACGCGCGTCAGGTGCGGCACCTGCTGCTCCCCCAGGAAACGGGTGATCCTCACCGGATCCCGCCGTCCCGCCGCCGACGCCGGCGGCGGCGGGGTGGTATTCGCCGCCACCACCGCGAATGCGACGGCAATGACCATTGTTCTCCGCCTAAGAGCCATTTTCTCCCCCACCTGGAAGGGCCGCCGACTGATCTGACGGAGAAAATGAAAGCGCGAATGAAGAAGGAAGTCCATGCAGGCAGGACGCCACAATAAACGTAGGCCACCCATAAACCAGGGCAAATTCCGGCGCTTTTTCTTAAGGAAGGCGGGCGATGACGGCGGTGGCGTCCAGCTCGTCGGAGCCGGCCGCGCGGGCCGCCAGGCCGGCGAGCTCGACGGCGCGCACGGTCGCCGCCGCCTGGCGTGCGCTGGTCTCGATCAGGAGGTGACCGCCGGGAGCGAGCCATTGGGGTGCCCGCTCGATCACCCGGCGTACGACGTCCAGCCCATCGTCGCCGCCGTCGAGCGCCACGCGCGGCTCGTACAGGCGGGCCTCGGGCGGCAGCAGCCCGACGGACCCGGACGGCACGTAGGGCGGGCTGGCGATCAGCAGGTCGACCCGGCCGCGCAGGGTGGCGGGGAGAGGCTCGTACAGGTCGCCCTCGTAGACGTGCCCGCCGGGAAGGTTGCGCCGGGCGCAGCGCACGGCGGCGGGGTCGAGGTCGGCGGCGTGCAGCTCGGCCGGGCGCGCCAGCCCGGCGGCCAGCGCCGCGCCCATGGCCCCCGTGCCGCAGCACAGGTCCAGCACGACCGGAGTCCCGCGCACCTCGCGGGCGAGTGCGACGGCCTGGTCGATGAGGAACTGCGTGCGGGGCCGCGGCACGAACACCCCGGGCTCCACCACCAGCCGCAGCCCGCAGAACTCGGCCCAGCCGAGCACGTGCTCGAGCGGCCGGCCGCCGACCCGGCGCTCCACCATGGCGGCCAGCTCGCCTGGGGTGCGCGCGGTGGCGACAATCAGCTCCGCCTCGTCCTCGGCGAACACGCAGCCGGCGGCGCGGAGCCTGGCCACGATGTCAGACAGGGCGGCGGATGATGAAGAGACCGACATGGGCGTCATTCCTACCAGGTCCGGCCCCGCTACGGGCGGGGCGGGAGGTCCGTGGCGTCGCCGAGCGACTCCAGCAGGTCGCGGAGCGTGCCCGCGAGCTCCTCGCGCCGCTTCCCGCTCAGCGCGGTCAGCACGCGGTGCTCGGTGGCGACGTGGTCCGGCAGCGCCCGGTCGATCAGCGCGAGTCCCTCCTCGGTGAGCGTCACGTAGACGCCCCGCCCGTCCGACTCGCTCGGCGTGCGCGTCACCAGCCCGCGCTCCTCCAGCCGGTCCAGCCGCTGCGTGATCGCGCCCGAGGTGACCATGGACGCGCGCATCAGCTCGGCGGGTGTCAGCCGGTGCGGCGGGTCGCTGCGGCGCAGCGTGGCCAGCACGTCGAACGAGGCCCTGTCGAGCCCGTGCGCGGCGAACGTGCGCCGCAGCTCCGCGTCGATCAGCCGGGACAGCCGCGACAGCCGGCCGATCACGGCCATCGGGGAAACGTCCAGGTCAGGCCGCTGGGCGCCCCACTGTTTGAGGATGAAGTCGACGTGGTCTGCCACGGCTCCACCCTACCGATGTCTTAGTGGTGAGGTAAATCACTGGCCAAGTAGCTTAGTGCTGAGATACTTTGTCTTAGTGCTAAGTAATCGATGGACCGTCGTCCTGCTGACCGCGCTGACCCCTGCCATCTGGGGGACCACCTACCTCGTCACCACCGAAATGCTGCCGCCCGACCGCCCCCTGCTGGCGGCGCTGATCCGGGCGCTGCCCGCCGGGATCCTGCTCCTCGCCATCACGCGCCGCCTGCCCCAGGGGATCTGGTGGTGGCGGGCCCTGGTGCTGGGGGCGCTCAACATCGGGGTGTTCCTGGCGTTGTTGTTCGTCGGCGCGTACCGGCTGCCCGGCGGGGTGGCCGCGACCGTCGGCGCCATCCAGCCGCTGCTGGTCGCCCTGCTGTCGGCCGGGCTGCTGCACGAGCGGCTGACCACGCGCACCGTGGTCGCCGCCGTGGCGGGCGTGGCGGGGGTCGGGCTGCTCGTGTTGCGGGCCGACGCCCGGCTGGACGCTGTCGGCGTCGCCGCCGCGCTCGGCGGGGCCGTCGTCATGGCCGTCGGCGTCGTGCTGAGCAAGCGGTGGCCGTCCCCCGCGCCGCTGCTGGCCACCACAGGCTGGCAGCTCGTGGCAGGCGGCCTGCTGCTGCTTCCCGTGGCGCTCGTCGTCGAAGGACCGCCGCCGGCCACGCTGACCACCGCCAACCTCGCGGGGTACGCCTACCTCACGATCATCGGAGCCGCCCTCGCCTACGCCCTGTGGTTCCGAGGGCTGCGGATCCTCTCGGCAACCAAGGTCACCTTCCTCGGGCTGCTCAGCCCGGTGGTCGCGACCGCGCTCGGCTGGGCCGTGCTCGGCCAGCGGCTCACCGCGGCCCAGGCGCTCGGCGCGCTCATCGTGCTGGGCGCGCTCGTCGCCGCCCAGCTCCAACCCACCCGCACGCGACCGCTGCCGGAGGCGGCGGCACCCCGCGTACTCATCGGAAAGGAATCCTGAACACCATGCGCATCACCATCTTCGGAGCGTCCGGAGCCGTAGGCAGCCGGGTGGTGGCCGAGGCGCTGTCGCGCGGCCACAACGTGACCGCCGTCGTCCGCGATCCCGCTCGACTGGCCCACACGCCCGCCCGGGTGCGGGCGGGCGACGCCTCGGACGTCGAGCAGGTGGCCGCGTTGAGCACCGGTCAGGACGTGGTGATCAGCGCGACCCGGCCCGCGCCCGGTTACGAGGGCGAGCTCCCGATCACCGCCAAGGCGCTGCTGGTCGGCGTGGCGCGGACCGGCGTGCGGCTGCTGCTCGTCGGTGGCGCGGCGGGGCTGACCGTGCCCGAAGCCGGTGGGCTCCCCCTCGTCGAGACTCCCGATTTCCCGCCCGCGTTGCGCCCGATCGCGCTGGCCTGCAACGAGCAGCTCGAGGTCTGCCGCTCGGCCACGGACGCCGACTGGACGTACCTGAGCCCGCCGGCATTGCTGGAGCCGGGGGAGCGTACCGGCGTCTACCGGGTCGGTGGCGACGAGCTGCTCGTCGACGCGCACGGCAGGTCGGCGATCTCCATGGAGGACTTCGCGATCGCGCTGCTGGACGAGGCCGAGCTGCCCCGGCACCGCGGCACCAGGTTCACGGTCGCCTATTGACCGACTCTGGCAGCATGATCGGTACGTGGCCCCGCCAGCGACCGAGGAGACCGGCATGACCATCGCCCCTTACCCCGTGACCGACCCCGTCGCCGAACACGGGGAGGGACCCGTATGGTCCGGCCGCTGGGGCGGGCTCAGGTGGGTCGACATGCTGGCCGGCGACGTGCTCGCGCTCGACGCCCAAGGCGCGGTCCGCCGCCGCCACGTGGGCGCGGTGGCCGCCGTCGTGCGGCCGCGCGTGTCCGGCGGCTATATGGTCGCGGCCGAGCGGGAGCTGCTGCTGTCCGGCTCCGACGACCTGGACGCCCCGCTGCGCTCCCTGGGGGAGGCGTGGAGCGATCCCTCGATCAGGATGAACGAGGGCGGCTGCGACCCCGACGGCCGCTTCTACATCGGCAGCATGGCCTATGACGCGGCCCGCGGGCGCGGCTCGTTCTACGTGGCCGAGCCCGGCGGCGCGCTGCGGGTGGTGCTACCGGAGGTGACGATCTCCAACGGGTTCGGCTTCAGCCCGGACGGCGCCCTGGCCTACTACGCCGACACCGAGACCGGGCGGGTGGACGTGCTCGACTACGACCCCGAGAGCGGGCTCAGCGGGCGCCGTCCTTTCGCCGTCGTCGATCCCGCGCAGGGGGCTCCCGACGGGCTGACGGTCGACGCCGAGGGCGGGGTGTGGGTGGCGCTGTGGCAGGGCGGGGCCGTGCACAGGTACGACGTGGACGGCCGGCTCGACGCGGTCATCCGCCTGCCCGTCCGCAAGGTCACCGCGGTGACCTTCGGCGGCGAGGATCTCGACCGGCTCTTCATCACCACGTCGGCGCTGGACGTGGACAGGGCCGAGCAACCCGGCGCGGGCGCCGTCTTCGCCGCCGACCCGGGGGTGCGCGGCCTGCCGGTGCTGCCGACGACGCTCTGACGGCCGGCCGGCCGGTTGGTGGGGGCGACGTCCATCCCGCGCCGGCGAGCGGGAAGGGCCACCCGCGGCGTCATCCGGCTCCAACATGGTCACCGGTGTGAACGTCGCCCATAGCTTGGACAGCCGGGCACGCCCGGCGGTTCCCCTGCTCCAGGGAAAACCTTCGTCCGTTGATCGCTTTGCTCATCCGCCGGAGATGTGCCTAAGATGCCGCAGCGCTTGATCTCCGCCATGCGGCCAGGCGCACGATTCCCCGGCGGGCGGCTCCTGTCGCGCCGGACGTTCAGCGGATTTCCCTTTCATCGCGGCCGCTAACCCATCACCACGTGAAGGCGTGCGCCTCTGGCGTACGCCTTCTTTGGCTTCTGATCGATCCTGAAGAGAGGACACACGCATGATCGGCATGCCAGGAAACGGCCCGGCCCCGCGGTCGGTGGGAGCGGACGACCTGCCCCGGCAGTTCGCCCGGACGCGGCGGTTCAGTCTGGGCGCTCCGTCCGCGTTCACCGTCTCGGCGGACGGAGCGTCGGTGGTGTTCCTCCGCAGCCGGGGCGGCGACGACCCCGCCGCCTGTCTGTGGGCGCTGGACCTGGACTCGGGGGCCGAGCGCCTGCTCGCCGACCCGGTGGAGCTGCTGGGCGGGAAGGCGGCGGGCGGGATCGCCACGTACACCACCGACGAGGCGGCAGGGGTGGCGGCGTTCGCGCTGGCGGCACACTGCGCGTGATCGAGCTCGACCGCGCCGAGGACCGCGCGATCGCCGAACCGGCCAGGCCCGAGGACCGCGCGATCGCCGAACCGGACGGGCCCGCGGTCCGGTACGGCGTCGCGGAGTATGCGGCGGCCGCGTCCATGGGACGCACGCGCGGACACTGGTGGTCGCCGGACGGTGCCCGGCTGCTGGCGGCCAGGGTGGACGAGAGCGCCGTGGCGCTGTGGCACGTGGCCGACCCGTCGCACCCGGCCCGGCCGCCGCGTGCCGTCCGATACCCGGCGGCCGGCACCGCCAACGCCGAGGTCACCTTGTGGATCGCCGGGTTGGACGGCACGCGTGCCGAGGTCCGGTGGGACCGGACGGCCTTCGAGTACGTGACGGCCGCTGGCTGGGACGCGCACGGCCCTTACCTGGCGGTGCAGAGCCGCGATCAGCGGACCGTGCGCACGCTCGCCGCCGACCCGGACACCGGGCGTACCGTGCTGCTGGCCGAGCAGCGCGACGCGCACTGGGTGCAGCTGGTCGGCGGCACGCCGGCGCGTACGGCGGCGGGCGCGCTCGTGGCGCACGCCGACGTGGACGACACCCGGCGGCTCACCCTCGACGGTGTCCCGATCACCCCGCCCGGACTGCAGCTGCGCGAAGTCCTCAGCGTGAGCGGCGACGCCATCCTGTTCACCGCCTCCACCGACCCGGCGGAGATCCACCTGTGGCTCTACCAGCCGGGCACCGCAGGCGAGCGGCCCTTCGAAGGTGAGCCAGAGGGCGTGGGATCAGGCGCGATCCGGCCCCACACCGGGCCGGACGATGCGGGGCCGGACGATGCGGGTGTGGCCGGGCTGCGGCGGCTGAGCGTGGAGCCGGGCGTGCACGCCGGTGTGTGGCGGGCCGGCACGCTGGTGCACGTCGCCCGCACCCCCACCCGCCCCGGCGCCACGACCAGAGCCCTGCGCACCGGCCGGCCCGCCGTCACGATCGCCTCGCTCGCCGAGCGGCCGGTGCTGACCCTGCGCGTCACCGCCCTCACCACCACCGAACGCGAGCTCCGCAGCCACCTGCTGCTCCCCTCCTGGCACCGGCCTGGCGACCCCAAGCTGCCCGTGCTGGTGGACCCGTACGCCGGCCCGGCCCTGCAGCGGGTCACCGCCGACCAGGCGCCCATGACGTTCGTCTCCCAGTGGTTCGCCGAGCAGGGCTTCGCCGTGCTGATCACCGACGGCAGCGGCACCCCGGGACGCGGCCCGTCCTGGGAACGCGAGGTCCACGGCGACATCTTCGGCCCGCCCCTGGACGACCAGGTGGCCGCCCTGCACGCGGCCGCCGCCCGCCACCCCGGCCTGGACCTGAGCAGGGTCGCCATCCGCGGCTGGTCCTACTCGGGCACGCTGGCCGTCATGGCGGTGCTGCGCCGGCCCACCGGCTGACCCGGCCGCTGCTGCTGATCCACGGCCTGGCCGACGACAACGTGTTCGCGGCCGGCTCCCTGCGGCTGTCCGCCGCGCTGCTCGCGGCCGGCCGGCCGCACGAGCTGCTGCCGCTGACCGGTGTCGCGCATTCGCCCACGTCCGACCCCGGCGTCTTCGAGGGCCTGCTCCTGCACCAGCTCGGCTTCCTCCGCAGACACCTCTGATCAGCGGCGGCGGGCGCGGCCTCCGGTCCCGCGCCGCGCGCCCCGCCCGCGTCCGGGGCGGGGTTGCGGTCTCGGCTCGCCGCGTGTGTCGGGCCAGTGCGAGGGGCGGGTGAGCGCCGGGGGAAGGCGGGTGGCGGCGTCGCCCTTGGCCGCGTTGAGCTGGGCCTGGGTGAGGAAGATGCTGCCGGTGAGGTCGGCGCCCGCCAGGTCCGCGCCCCGCAGATCCGCCCCGATCAGGTCGGCCTGCCGCAGGTCCGCGCCGCGCAGATCGGCCGCGATCAGGTAGGCGCCGCGCAGGTCGGCCCCGCGCAGGTCGGCGCCCCTGAGCCGGGCTCCGATCAGGTCGGCGCCCCTGCGGTCCTTCCCCCGGGAGCCCGCCCTGACGAGCTCGCTCACCCGCAGCAGCAACGTGTTGACCCCGGCCCGGTGCGCCACCAGATCGAGCTTCTTGAGCGCGTCGACGCTCTCGCGGGTGAGCGACTCGGTCTCGTCGAGTGCCTTGCGCAGCTCGGCGTGGATCGGCCCGGCGGCCTCCAGCGTCAACGCCTCCGCCACATACCACAACAGCTCGTGCAGCTGCCGCACGACCGGGAACACCGCGAACATCTGCCCAGCGGTCTCCGGCGCCTGCCGCCAGCTCGTGCCCGCGAACGTGACCTGCGAGACCTTCTGCCCGGCTCCGAAGCAGTCGTAGACGGTGCAGCCTGGATAGCCGCGCTGCCGCAGCTGCGCGTGGATGGCGCAGGTGAAGTCCTCGCGCAGGTTATGGCAGGGGTCGCCGGCGGCCTTGTCGGCGGCGAAGTCGGCCGAGGCCGAGAACGGCAGCGCCACGCAGCACAGCCCGAAGCAGTTGGCGCAGTCGGCCAGCAGGCCGAGCTCACGCGGGTTCGTTCCGGGCAACGTGTTGACTCCTCAGCAGGTGGCGGCACATCAAGGGTACGCCGTCACCCGCCGAAGCGGCGCTGCCGGGCCGCGAAGCTGCGTAGCGCCCGCAGGAAGTCGATCTCACGGAAGGCCGGCCAGTAGGCCTCGCAGAAGTACAGCTCCGAGTAGGCCGACTGCCAGAGCAGGAAGTTGGACATGCGTTGCTCACCGCTGGTGCGGATCACCAGGTCCGGGTCGGGCTGCCCGGCCGTGTAGAGGTGCTTGGCGATGTCGTCCGCGGTCAGCGTGGCGGCCAGGTCCAGCATGGACTGCCCGGCCTCGGCCCGCTCGTACAGCAGCTCGCGCAGGGCGTCGATGACCTCCTGGCGGCCGCCGTACCCGATGGCCAGCGTGAGGTGGAAGCCGGTGGCGCAGGTGCGGGTCGCCTCGACGGCGCTCTTGAGCGCGCGGGCGGTGGTGTCGGGCAGCATGTCGAGCAGGCCGGCGACGTGCACGCGCCAGCGGGCGTCCGGCCGGTCGAGCCGGTCGGCGACCATCTGCTCGATCACCCGCAGCAGGAACGCGACCTCCTCGTCGCCGCGCCGCTGCAGGTTCTCCGTCGAGCACAGGAATATCGTCAGGTGCCGGATGCCGAGTCCTTCGCACCAGGTCATCACGTGCTCGATGTGGTCGGCGCCGTACTTGTGGCCGATGCTCGGGTTGGCCAGTCCCCTCTGCCTGGCCCAGCGCCGGTTGCCGTCGATGATCAGGCCGACGTGCTGCGGCAGCGGGCCCGACATGACCTGGCGGCGCAGGCGGCGGGCGTACAGGGCGTGGGGAAGATCAGTGATGTGCACCCTATTAGGATGGCGCGCCCAGCGGGCGGCGAAACCGTTTCCTCAAGGGCCGGCAGCGGCCGTTTCGACGCCGTCGAGCAGCACGGCCAAGCCCACCGTGAACGTCTGCCGGGCCCGGTGCCGCAGCCACGGCTCGCCCTCGCCGGGCGTGTCGTCCTCGGACTCCACCCAGCTCACCAGCGGGTAGCGCGCAGCGAACCCGGGGGCCACCTCCTCCAGCAGGGCCGAGCGCGCCTTCCACCATTCCTCGTCCGACACCCCGGTCTCCGACGGGGCCTGGCGTGACTCGGCGACCGTCCTGGCCGCCCCGCGCACGAAGTCGAACAGCAGCGCCACCACGCCACGCAGCCTGGCGGGCGGCAGGCCGGTCAGGCGCAGGATGCCGACCAGGGTCTCCAGCGCCGCGAACTCGTTCGGCCCCAGCACGGGCCGCGCCTGCGACACCTGCGCCATCCACGGGTGACGCAGGAAGAAGGCCCACATGTGCTCGGCCCACGCGGTGACCGCCGGGCGCCAGCCCCCGCCGAGGTCGTACTCGACCGGCAGCTCGGCCATGGCCCGGTCGTACATGAGATCGACCAGCTCGCGCTTGCTCGGCACGTACGTGTAGAGCGCCATCCCGGTGCGGCCGAGCCGCTCGCCGACCTTGCGCATGGACAGCGCCGTCATGCCCTCGCCGTCGGCCACCGCGATGGCGGCCTCGACGATCAGGTCCACGCTGAGCCCCGGCTTGGGCCCCGGCCGGGCCTCGTCCCGCTCCTCCGTGCGCCACAGCAGCGCCATCGAACGGTGCGCGTCACCCTGACCGGCGTACACGACCAACGCGGGACTCTCCTTGCGGACAGAACTCCTTACGGCATAAAGCGTATCAGTGGCGTGCGCTCCGGCCCTCGCGGGCGGCCGCGGGGGTGAACATCAGATGCCGTGCCTGGCCAGGGGCTCGACGAGCTCGCGCTCTTCGTAGGACAGATGCGACAGCAGGCTGTCCGTGAGCAGGTCCACGACCGCACGCAGCTCGCCCAGGCGGCCGGCCGGGTCCCCGACGAACGCCACCAGCGCCCGGTCGATCCGTTCGAGGATCTTGTGGATGGCCTGGTGCTCCTCCTTGAGCCGGTCGAGCACCGGCGCGAGTGCGGGCTCGACGCGGCGCAGGTGGGGGAACACGGCCGCGTCCTCGGCGGAATGGTGCATGGTGAGGAGCCGGCAGTAGGACTCGCAGTAGGCGCCGAGCGTCCAGTTGTTCTGGCGCATGGTCATGGTGTTGATGTGCGAGCGGGCGGCGTCCGCGTCGAGCGTTCCCGCGGCGACCTGGCCGATCAGGTCGCGCAACTGGGCGAGCTCGGCGCGCAGGTGGTCGTGCACGTCGATGAGGTGCCGGCCGTTGGCCTGCTCCCGGGGGGTGTAGCGCCTGGCGGAGTCGGGGCGCGGCGCGGTGGGCCGGGTGCTCTCGTCCCAGACGCGGACGTCGCTCAGGCGCACGCCATCGTCCGGGGTCGGGGTGAACCCCAGCGACGGCTCGGCCTCCGGCGGCGTCTGCGGTGAGGCACTGGGCTGGGCCGCTCGTGGCGCGCGTCCCCCGGGGCTCCCCTCCATGGTTGCGGTTCGGGCGGTGCGGCGTGCGGCGGCGACGAGCTCGCGTACGGCCGGCGCCGTCTCCGCCGCGAAACGCTGGATCTGAGGCGGATCGCCGGCCATGAGGGTGAAGACGCTGATTCCGTGCTCCAGCGCGAGCTCGGCGAGCTGGGCGGGTGGCAGCTCCTCACCGAGGTTGAGCAGGCGGCGGATGTCGCCCGGCGCGCGGCCGGCCTCAGCGGCCGCCTCGTCGATGACGGCGTTCCCCTCGGCGATCTTGGCGGTGGTCCGGAGGTGCGGGAGAGAGGGAAGCCAGCCGTCGGCGAGCCGTCCGGTGAGGCGGAGCATCCGGGGCTTGTACGCGCCGAGCCAGATGCCGATGTCGTGGGCCGGACGCGGCCCGCGCGGCGTGCCCTCCACCCGGTGGTGAACGCCGTGGAAGTGGATTCCGCCGGGCGCGTCGGTATCCCATGCGGCGCGAATGATCTGGATGCCTTCCTCGAGCGCGGCCACGGCGTCGCCGGGGGTCAGGCGCGGGGCGCCCATGGCGGCGATGGCGTCCCAGTAGCCGCCCGTCCCGAGACCGAGCTCGAACCGGCCGCCGCTGAGAAGGTCCAGGCTCGCGGCGGCCTGGGCGAGCATGGCGGGCGGCCGCAAGGGCAGCGGGTGCACGTTGCCCGCCAGCCTGATCGTCTCGGTGGCGGCGGCCACGTAGCCGAGCAGCGTCCAAGTGTCCAGGAGCGCCGGCTGGTACGGGTGGTCCTGGAAGGTGACGAGGTCCAGCCCGGCGCGTTCGGCGAGCTGGGCGAGGGCTACGACGGTGCCGGGGTCCTGCGCGTACGGCACGATGTTGGCGCTGAAGAGCAGGTCGTGGCCGTAGTCGGGCATAAGGGGCTCCTTGCGGCGGGCCGCGCATTAGTTGGTAATACGAATAGTTGTTACGCGAGAAAAATAGTTCGTACTACCAACTAGTGTCAACTAGACTCGGTGGCGTGGTCACCACGAAGGAGCCGCTCCTGCGGTTCACCGAGGCGCTCGTCCGCCTGTCGCACCTGGTGCAGCAGGTGTTCGACGAGGTCGCCAGGGAGCACGACCTGACCCCGCAGCAGGCCCAGCTGCTCTGCCTGCTCATCGACGGGCCCGTCGGGATGACAGACCTGTCCCGGTCCCTGCACCTGGAGAAGTCCAGCCTGACGGGATTGGTGGACCGGGCGGGGAAACGCGGCCTGGTGGCCCGCGCCCGCGACTCGAAGGATCGCCGGGCCTGCCGGATCGTGCTGACCCCGGAAGGGGAACGGCTTGGGGCGCTGGCGCACGAGGCGATGAGCGAGCGGCTGGAGGCGCTGGCGGGGAAACTGCCGCAGGAGCACCGGCACCTGCTGACGTCGGCCATCGGCGGGATCCTCGCCGAGCACACCGCCCAGACCGGCCGCGCCTGGACCGCCCCCGAGAGCTGACGGGCCGGCTTCGTAGGTCTATCGGTCTCTCTCATCGGTGTATACCGTCCGAATCATGGCCGAACTTGAGCAATACCCGTTCATGCCCGGTCCACGAGGCGTCCCGGCGGAGACGTACGCGAAACGGCGGGAGGAGGCCCCGCTGGGCAAGGTCCGGCTGCCCAGCGGCGACACCGCGTACCTGACCACGACTTACCGGGACGCGGCCGCCGTCATGAGCGACCCGCGCTTCAGCCGGGACCTCAGCCGTCCCGGCTCACCCCGGATGTTCGCCGGGTTCTCCCTCGCCGAGGCACCAGGATCCCTCACCAGCATGGATCCGCCCGATCACACGCGGCTGCGCAGGCTGCTGTCCGGGGTGTTCACGCCGCGCCAGGTCAACGGCTGGCGGCCGAGGCTGCGTGCGCTGGCCGCCGAGCTCCTCGACGCGCTGCCCGACGAGTTCGACCTCCTGCACGACTTCGCCTTTCCGCTGCCCGTGCAGATCATGTGCGACGTGATGGGTGTGCCGGAGATCGACGCCGTGCCGGTGCGCGCCTGGTCGGATGCGATGTTGTCCACCTCCCGCCTGACGGAGGAGGAGAAGGTCACCGCGGCGATGGAGTTCTACGCCTACATCGCCGAGCTCATCGCCGCCCATCGCGACAACCCCGGCAACGGCCTGCTCGCCACGATGATCCACGCCCGTGACGGTGAGGTCCGGCTGACCGAGGATGAGCTGGTGCGCAACACGCTCGGGCTGTTCCTCGCCGGGCACGAGACGACCGGATCCGTCCTGGCCAGGTCGATGCTCAGGCTGCTCGACCCGCGCGACGGATACGCACGCCTGGTCGCCGCGCCGGAGCTGGTCCCGAGCACGGTCGAGGAGTTGCTGAGGCTCGAGCAGCCGGGCGACAGCCCGCTCCTCCGGGTGGCCACCGAGGACGTCGAGCTTCCGTCGGGCACCGTGCGCAAGGGCGAGGGGGTGATCGCCTCCTTCGCCGGCGCCAACCTCGACCCGTCGGTCTTCCCCGACCCGCGGGTCATGGATCCGCGGCGCGACACGGGTCACCTGGCGTTCGGCCGTGGCGCCCACTATTGTCTGGGAGCGAACCTGGCCAGGATGGAGCTGCAGGAGATCCTCGGCATGCTCGTCGAGCGGCTCCCCGAGCTCGCGCTCGCCGTGCCCGCCGACGACGTGCCGTGGACGGAGGGCGCCATCATCATCCGGCCGGAACGGCTGCCCGTACGCAAGACGTCAGGCGCGGGCGGGCTGGTCGACGACCTCTGAAAGAAACGTCGTCAGCGCCGCCGTCACTTCGGCCGGGCGTTCCAGCGGCGGCAGGTGCCCGGTTTCTGGCAGGTCGAGGCGGCGCGCGGCCGGGATGCCCGCCGCCAGCAGCCCGGACACCTCCTGGATGCCGCGCACGTCCGACAGGCCGTTGATCACCAGGCTGGGCACGGCGATCTCGTGCAGGCGGCCCGCGACGGGCGGGTCGAGATGCCGTTCTGCGGACCGGGGGCCGGTCCAGGAGCGTTCGAACACCAGCCGGCACATCTCCACCGCGGCCTCCCATACCTCGTCGGCCAGCGCGTCGCGGCCTCGCTCTGGGCCCGCGACCTGCCACAACGTGTGCGCTTCCGCCATGGCGCGTACGTGGGCGGGATCGACCCACTCGGCGGCGCCCGCGCGGTAGCGGGCCAGGACGTCGTTGGGCACCGAGCTGTGGACCCGCTCGCGGGCCTGCTCCAGCATGTCGGCGGGCCACTGGTGACCGGTCAGGCCCGAGCAGATCAGCGCGAGCCCCGCGACGCGGGAGGGCGCGGCGAGGGCGGCCTCCACGGCGTACGCACCACCCATGGACGAGCCGGCCAGCACCGCCCGCTCGACCCCCAGCGCGTCCATGACGGCGAGCAGATCCTCGTGGTGGCACACCTCGCCCTCGGCGTCGCCGGACCGGCCGGACCCCCTCCGGTCATAGCGGATCACACGGTAGCGCTGTGCCAGCGACACGAACTGGTGGTCCCACATGCGCAGGTCGGCCACGCCTGCGTGCAGCAGCACGATCGTGCCCGCCGGCGTGTCCGGGCCGACCTCCTCGTACGCGATCTCGGCGCCGTCGACGATCACCATGGCCACGACGCTACTGCGCGGCGGCGCGGCCCTTCGGGCCTGTTCGCCAGCGGCGCAGCGCTTGGTTGATAATGTCGGCGATGCTCCTCGTCTGAAGCGGTCGCTCGCGTCAACGACCGTTTCCCTTTCTCTGTTGTAGGACCTGTTTTGCGTGCCTCCACGTCCGCGCGTCTCGGCGCGAACTTCTCCAAGCTGTGGACCGCGTCCGCGGTGGGTCGCCGGCCGATACCGCCGCAGCGGTGCCCCCTTACGGTCAGCATGGCCTCGCCCAGGCCAGGACCCTCTGAACGCCTCCGATGAAAGCGAATGCACCCATGCTGCCCGACGCTCTCAGAGCCGCTCTGGACCAGGCCCTGACCCGCTACTCGCCGCAGGAGTTGTCCCGGTCGGTCGCCCACCTCACCGAGAGCTACCGCACCCCGTCAGCCGGGGGCACGCACCTGCGCACCCAGGCCGATGTCGCCGCCTACGCCGCGTACCGCATGCCCGCCACCTACGCCGCCGCCGGCGCCGCGATGCGTCAGGCGGCGGCGCTGACGCCGGGCTTCCAGCCGGCGACGCTTCTCGACGCCGGCGGCGGGACCGGGGCGGCCATCTGGGCGGCGGGCGCGATCTGGCCGTCCCTGTCCCAGGTCACGGTCATCGAGCACGACCCACACGTCATCGACCTCGGCCGGCGCCTGGCCCGCGGGTCGGAGGCGGCCGCCGTGCGGGACACCACGTGGCGGCACGCCACCATCCGGCCCGGCCTGGACCGGCCGCCGGCCGACCTGGCGACGATGTCGTACGCGCTGGGTGAGCTCCCCGAACAGGACCGACCGGACGTCGTGCGCTGGCTCGCCGACGGCGCCGCCATGGTGGTCATCATCGAGCCCGGCACACCCGCCGGCTACGCCACCATCGCCGCCGCCCGGGAGGTGCTGTCCGGGCAGGGCATGACCCTCGTCGCCCCCTGCCCGCACGACGGCCGCTGCCCGATCCAGCCGGGCCGCGACTGGTGCCACTTCTCCGTCAGGCTGCCCAGGAGCTCCCTGCACCGCCAGGTCAAGGCGGGGACGCTGAGCTTCGAGGACGAGAAGTTCTCCTACGTCGCCGCCACGGCCGGCCCGTCGCCGCGCGCCGAGGCCCGGGTGCTGCGTCACCCGCAGAAACGCAAGGGCGTGGTGTCCCTGCGGCTGTGCACGGCCGACGACGGGCTACGCGACGTGATCGTCTCCAAGCGGCAGGGCGAGCTCTACCGGCGCGCCAGGGACGTGGACTGGGGTGACGCGTGGCCAGGCGGTGAGGGCTGACGTCAGGAGCGCCGGGCCGTGAGTTCGTCCAGGTCGCGGACGAACCAGAGGTGGGTGCCCCGGTTCGACTCCAGCACCCAGGCGCGCAGGGCCTCGCTCGCGGCGGTGAAGCGTGAGACGTCCCCCACGATCGCCAGCCCCATCCGGTAGTTGACGAACTTCTGCGCGATCTCCCCCGCCACGCCGGTGCGCAGGGAGAAGAAGTCCTCGTGCAGCCGCTCGGCGGGCACGGCGACCCAGGTGGCGCCGTGCCCCCATGCCTCGCCGATGAGGTCGAGCGCGTCGCGCTCGTCCCGCAGCGGCGGGCCGTCGGGCGGGCAGAGGTGAACGCTGTCGTCAGGCATGGGCGGTCTCCAGGAAGTCCATGATCTCTCGGGTGTGGGCGGGGAGCAGGTGCCCGGCGTCGGGCAGGAGGCGTACCTCGGCGTGCGGGACGTTGCGCTGGAGGCGGCGGCGCGTGTCGTGGGAGTCGAGCAGGGCGTCGCGGCCTCCGACGATCGCCAGCACCGGCACGGCCAGCCCGCGCAACGCCTCGTCGCCGAAGACCGGCACCTTGCCGCGGCGCGGCCGGAAACTCTTCTGGATCAGCAACGAGAACGCGCCGAGATCACCGCCTGCCGCGGCGGAACCGTTCGCGGCCAATCCCTCCGCGGCGGAACCGTTCGCGGCCCATCCGTCCGCGGCGGGGCCGAGGAGGCGGCGCATGGCGCGGCGCAGGCCCCGGTCGCCCAGCAGCATCAGGGGCAGCGCGCCCAGCAGCGGCAGCCACCGCCGGCGGCCGATGCCGCTGGGGCAGAGCAGGGCGAGCCGTTCGACCCGCCCGGCCCTGCGTGTGGCGTAGTCGACCGCCAGCCATCCGCCGAGCGAAACGCCCACCATCGAGGCCCGCTCCACGCCCAGGGCGTCCAGCACGTCGTCGAGCCACGCGGCGTACGCGCCGGAGCCGAGCGGCGGCCGCGACGGCGCGCTCAGCCCCGGCTCGCCGATCACATCGACCGCGTACACCCGGAACCGCCGCGCCCAAGCGGCGACGTCACCCATCCACATGGCGCTGGTGGCCCCCGACCCGTGCAGGAGCACCACCGCGGGCGCGCCGTCCGGCCCGGACGCCAGCACGAACGTCTCGCCCTGCCCTGTGGGCACGTGCACGTGCTCACCTGGCACCGGCCAGCGGCCGAGCAGTTCCCGGTAGCGCCGCTCGACCGCCCGCGCGCCCTCCGGCGAGGAGTAGATGCCGCTCATTGCCGCACCAGCGCGTCGACGATCCGCAGCACCTGGGCGCTCTCCTCGAGCCCGCCCAGCACGATGATCTTCAGGTGAGCGCGCTCCTCGTCGTACACGAACTCCACGCGGAGCCCGTGCGGCGCTCCCGCGAGCGATCCCATGACCATCGTGCTGATCCGGTCCATCTCACGCCGCTCGACGCCGTCGATCTGCACGATGCTGGACACCTCGGCGTGCCGCGGCACCTCCGGGCGCTCGTCGGGCAGCCCGGCGAACGCCGCGAGGTCCTGCCTGGCGATCCGGTATTGCCTGCCGACGCGCACGGCGGGCAGCCGCCCGTCCCGCACGTAGTTACGCACGGTCTTGACGTGCAACCCCAGTCGCCTGGCCGCCTGCTCCACGGTGTATTGCTCCATAACACTCCCTATAATAGGGAATGTCAGGGAAGAATAGGGAGTCAGGCATGCGGTCCCACTGCCACGGGGCCGATGGTCAGGCGCGGCCGTCCCTCCAGCACCTCCCCCACCCGCTCCACCTGCTCGTCGAGCTCGCGCAGCTGGGCCGGTGTGAGATCGCGGAGCGTCTCCACAGTGACGTCGATCTTGCTACCGGAGCGCCGCTGGTGCCACACTCCGCGCACCTCTCCGTCCACCAGCAGCACGGGAAAGTTCCCCGCCTGGCCGCCGGCCAGCGCCCGCTGTGCCGCCGCGCCCGGATACAGCAGTTCGCGCGGCCGCCCGGCCACCACGTACGCGTCGAAGTACGGCAGCAGCCGCACCCCGCGCGGCGGGTCCGAGGGGAAGGCCGTGTCACCGGCGACCACCCAGGCCCGTCGCCCCTCGAACAGCACCTCCTCCAGCCCCGCCCCCTCGAACCCCCGGGCCGCCCACCGCACCGGCCCGCCGGCCCATTGCGCGAACTGGTCGGGGGTGGCCGGCCCGTACGCCGTCAGATACCTCCTGACCAGGCCGCCGAGCCCGTCCTCGACCGGCTCGGCGGGAGGCGGGGCGGTGTAGGTGACCTTGCGGCCCCTGTTCGGGCCGAAGACGACCGCGCCCCGGTGCCCCGCCAGCGCCATGGCCTGCCGCCAGCGCGGCCACATGCCCTGGAAAGCGGGCATGACCAGGTCCCCGGCCCACGGCCCGGTGGCCGCCACGACGGCGTCGCTCAGCTCGTCGATCGTCATCTCCGGCCCGGCGGCGAGCACCTCGCGGATGGCCTCCACCACCTGGTCGGTCTGCTCGGGCGTCATCCGCACGCCGTCGGGGAAGGTGGCGTGCCCGGGAGGCACCGACGACAGCGCGCTCACCCACAGGGGCAGGTCACGGGCGGGCAGCAGGTGCACGGTGCCGCGCGGCCCGAACGTCTTGACCAGGCTGCGCCGATCCCATAGCGCTTCGCGCAGGTGCGTCCGCGTGGCGCCGTCCAGCCGCAGGGCGACGGACGCCTCGCCGGCCGACATCACCTGCGCGTGCGCCCCGCACATGGCCGCCACGACCTCCGCAGGGTCCGCCTGGCCCCAAGGTGCCGCACCCAGCCCGGCCCGTTGCAGCCGCCTCGCGCTCACCTGCGGCCACGACACTTCGATCATCAGTCCTCCTCCGTCCGCATCCTCACGGTAGAGGCGAACGCGGAAGATTACCTGCCGCAATCGACGGTGGCCATGCCCCTTTGGACGGCACGCTGCCAAAGGCCGCTACGCCGAAGTAAGTGTTCGTAAAGCCATCTTCAATTCGGAATCAGTAATGTCACGCCTCATGACCCGCCTCAGTCCCGTCCTCGGACCGCTCACCCCCCGCCAGCGCTGGCGGCGGGTCCGGCTCCAGGCCTATTCCTGGGCCCTGACCGGCGCCTACCGGCTCGGCGCGATGCATCCGGCCATCTGGCGGCTGGTGGCCCGTGGCTACCATCCCGCGCTGGACCGGGTCGCCGCCAGGCACGCCAGAGTGGCCTGCCAGTTCGCGGCCGTGGACGTGCCGGCGTATCGCCACTTCCTGCGGGCGAACGGGGCCGAGCAGGCCAGCCGGCTGGCGGATTTCCCCGAGACCACCAAACAGAACTACGCCGGCGTCTACGACGAGCAGAGCCGCTGCCAGGAGGGCCGGCTGCACCGCCCCGGCGTGATCGTGGACGAGTCGTCGGGGTCGAGCGGCAAACCGTACAACTGGGTGCGCGGGCCGCGCGAGCTCAAGGGCATCTACCGCAACGCGGCCGGGTACATCGAGCTGGTCTTCCCGGGCGAGCGGCTGTTCGTGATCAACGCGTACTCGATGGGCGCCTGGGCCACCGGTACGACCACGGGCGCCGCCATGGCGCGTATCGCGATGGTCAAGAACACCGGTCCGGACCTGGAGAAGATCGCCGACACGCTGGAGCACTTCGGGCCCGGCTACGACTACGTGGTGGCCGCGTACCCGCCGTTCCTCAAGCACCTGCGCGACCGCCTGGACGAGGCCGGGTTCGCGTGGCGGGACTATCGCATCCGCGGCATGGTCGGCGGCGAGGGCATGACCGAGGCGCTCCGCGACTACCTGCAGGAACGCTTCGAGGAGGTGCGCTCCGGCTACGGCGCCAGCGACCTGACCATCGGCATGGGCGCGGAGAGCGGTTTCAGCGTGTGGCTGCGCAAGCGCCTGGCCACCGACCAGCCCCTGCGCGACCGGCTGCTCGGCCCGGGCGAGCAGCGGCTACCGATGATCTTCCACTACAACCCGCTGGAGACGTTCCTGGAGGTCAACGCGGACGGCGAGCTGCTGTGCACCATCAACACCAAGAGCTGCCTGCAGCCCAAGCTCCGCTACAACGTCGGCGACGAGGCCCGCCTGTACACCCTCGCCGAGGTGCGGGAGGCGTTAGGCGCGGAAGAGTACGAGCGGGCGTGGACCGACGAGCGGCTGAACCTGCCGCTGCTGTTCCTGTTCGGGCGCAAGGACTCGACGATCTCCTACATGGGCGCGAACCTCTATCCGCAGGACGTCGAATATGGCCTCTACCAGGGCAATCCGCACGCCGCCGCGATCAACCGGTTCTGCCTGTCGCTGGAGGAGCTGCCGGGCCTGGAGTACCGCCCGGTGATCAACCTCGAGGTACGCGGCGACGTGGACCGTGAGGAGCTGGCGGCCATCTGCCGCAAGGGCGTCGTGGCGCATCTGAGCACGGTCTCACGCGACTTCGCCGAGTCGCTCAAGGAGGACCCGACAGCCGCCGACCTGAGGGTCAAGGTCCACGACCTGGGCGAGGGCCCGTTCGCGGGGTTCACGAAGATGAAGAATGTCTACCTTGTGAAGGACGCATGAGGACCACGGATTTCAGCAAGGCGCCGCCGCAGGGGCAGGCGACGGCCATGTTCGTCGGGGCCACCCGCTACCGGGGGCCGCTGTCGATCCTCACCCTGACCTTCACGTGGTTCCGCATGGTGCGCGACATGAAGCGGATGCGCGGCTACCGCTGGCACAAGGTCTACTGGGAGTTCCCGTTCACGCTGGGCACGCTGGCGTTCTTCGAGGACCGCGACGCGTTGCTGCGTTTCGCCCGCAGCCGGCACCACCGCAAGCTCATGCAGTGGGTAACCGACGGCACCAAGAACGCCACTGGCGGCTACATCCGGCTCTACAACGCCGAGCCCAAGGGCTACAGCAACGGCGTCTGGCGGGCGGAGGGCGGCCCGATGGCGCACATCGAGACGTTCACGCCGCTGTCGGCAGAGGACGGCGACGGCCCGCCGGTGAAGCGCGGATGACGGAGCTCGCGGGGCTGCAGCCCGTCGAGACCCGCCGTGACCTGCGCGACTTCCTCTCCCTCACCGACCGCGTCTACGCCGGGGAGCCGCGGTTCATCCCGCCGCTGCACGCGCAGGTCCGCACGTGGTTCCGTCAAGGCGTGCGGATGTACGTGCTGCGCCGACGCGGGCAGGTCGTGGCCAGAACCACCCTGCACTCCGACGACGCACTGGACGTCAAGCTGGGCGGGCCCACCCAGCTGTTCGGCCTGACGGAGTTCGCCGAGGAGGCGGCAGAGGAGCTCTTCGACGGCATCTGCGCCGCCGGGCGGGCCGCGGGCAGGGAATCGGCCTTCGGACCGGTGTCGCTCCTGCCCAACCAGGCGGGCGGGGTCATCACCTCGGGCTTCGGCGAGCGCGGTTTCATCGACAGCGCGTGGAACCATCCCTACTACCCGGCTGCCTACGAGGCTCAAGGATTCAGCCGGCGCTTCGAGTCCGACACCTGGATCTGCCCGGTGCCGGACAAGGAGGTGTTCGCGTTCGACGACCGGAGGATCGAGGCCGAGCGGCTGCGGGTGCACCGGGGGGACCGCCGACGGGTGGCGGAGCAGCTGCCGATCCTGCGGGAGATGCTCAACGCAAGCTTCGCGCAGCTCGGCTACTACACCGAGATCTCCGCCGAGCAGCTGGCGGCGCAGACGGACGGGCTGGCGTACCTGCTGGACGAGGCCCTGCTGCTGTACCTGACGAAGGCGGACCGGCCGGTGGCGTTCGTGTTGTGCCTGCCCGACATTTCTGAATTTGTCGCTAAATGCCGGGGTAATCTCCATCTCCTGCGGCAGCTCCGGCTGCTCGCCACCCGCTCCCGCTACCGCCGCGAGGCGGTGCTCATCATCAAGGGAACGGTCCCCGGCGAGCAGGGTCACGGCTACATGCGGCTGCTCTCGCGCGAGTTGCACGAAGGGCTGCGCCGCGGCGGCTACCACACGCTGCGCAGCACGTACGTCGAGCGCACCAACCCCGGCTCCGCCGCCCAGTACGTCGCGATGGGCGGGCGCCCGCTGCACGGCTACACCTTCTACGCCAAGGACCTCCTCTCGTGAACGAGTTGCGGGCGCTGGAGCCCGACTTCTGGCGTGCGCCGAGCGCGCACAACACTCAGCCGTGGACGCTCGCCTACGGGGCGGACGAGGTCGCGGTCGGCTGGGATCCGGCCAGGGCGCTGCCCGTCAGCGACCCCATGGGGCGCGACCTGCGTCTCAGCCTGGGGGCGTTCGTGGAGTGCTGCCTGATCGTGTGCGCGGACGCGGGCCTGTCCATCGCCTTCCGCCCCGACCCCGGGCCGCTGCGCGTGGGCTTCCTGCACAGGGCCGAGGAGCCGTACCGTACGCCGTTCGCGACGGCGGACGTGCGGGCGCGCGGCGCCAACCGGGGCGACTACCACCCGGGACGGCTGCCGGACGACGTGGCCGCCGGGCTGGCCGGGATGCGACGGGTCGCCTGCCGGGACCTGGCGGACCTGCTGCACGCGGCGGACCTGCACCAGTTCGGCGACCGGGAGGTGACGCGGGAGCTGCGTGCCTGGTTGCGCCTGACCCGCCGGCACCGCCGCTACCTGCTGGACGGCCTCAGCGATCGGGCGCTGGCGCTCAGCGGGTTCGAGGCGCTCGCCCTGCGCGCCTCGCTCGCCCTCTACCCGGCGCTGCGCCCCCTCGGCCTGCCCAGGGTGCTGGCCGGCGCGTCGCGAGGGCTGCTGGACTACGACGGGGACGTGCTGGTGCTGGCCGGGGCGGCCGGCGACGAGGTGGAGCAGGGCCGCCTGCTCATGCGGCACTGGCTGACGTTGTCCGGCCTGGGCTACACCACGCATCCGCTGAGCCAGATCATCGACTGCGGGCCGACGCGGGAGGCGCTGGCCCGGCGGCTGGGGGTGGACGATCCCGCGTCGCTGCTCCACGTGGCCCGCGTCGGCCGCCCGAAGGCCCCTGCCGCGCCCTCGGCCCGAGTCAAGGAGGGGTAGCGGCTGGGTGCGCGGTACCCGATTATCCAGGCACGACTCAGGGGCGCTTATGAGCCGCAGGCGGCCCGCACCTCCGCGATGAGCCGTACCGCGTCGTCGACGGTGCGGCCGATCTCCTCCGGTGTGTGCCCGACCGCCGCGAGCAGCGCCTGCGCCCGTTCGCCGAACCCGCTGGGCGCCGACGGCAGCCGGTCCGCCGAGGCCACCATGCCCTTCTCGTTGATCAGCCAGGCCCCGTCGTTGGCGTGCAGCGCGTGACAGGCGGCCCCGATCGCGCGGAACAACGCCCCCGCCGCGTACACCGGGTCCCGCCCTGCGGCACCGTACCGGGCGATCGTGAGGGCGAAGTCCGCCTCCCTCAGCTCCCTGATCAGCGCCGCGCGCAGCGCCGGCGGATACTGCGCGGCCTCTTCCCGCAGGGCGGCCAGCTCCCCGCCCGGGTCGGCCAGCACCCGGCACAGCGCCACCTCCCCGGTTCACGGTCAGCCATCCGCCGCCGTCCACCCACGGGCCCCACCCGCCCGGCTCGGTCACGTCGACCGGCTCGCCCGTCACCTCCCGCGCGAGCGCCCGCAGCCGGTCCACGTCGAGCCGCCCTCGGTAGTAGAGGCCCAGGTCGATGTCCGAGTCCGGCCGGTGTGTGCCGCGCGCCCTGCTGCCGCCCAGCACCACGGCCACCACACCGGGCACCTCGGCAAGCCGGGCGGCGATGGCGTGAAGATCCTTCTCTTGCATGGGTCGAGACTAGAGGCCGCTCCCCCACCCACCGGTTCGGGACAGCGGCGAGGCCCGCAGCGCGTGCCTCACTCCCACGCCGGGTCCTCCGCCAGCTTCTCGGCGATCCGATCGTGGAAACTCTTGCGGGCGAGGACCTGCTCGATATCGGCGACGACGCGGGTGAGCGGATAGGGGATCTCGGCCTCGATCTCGGCGATGGCGGCCTCCGTGGCCCGCCACTCCGCCGCCAGGCGGCCGACGATGCCGCGGGCGTTGTCGGTGAGCGTCACCTTCTTGCTACGTGCGTCCTCGCCCGCGACGGTCCGGACCCAGCCGGCCGCGCGCATCGCCGCCACCTTCTGGCTGAGCGCCGAGTGCGTCCGTCCGACCGACTCGGCCAGTTCGGTGATGGTCATCGGCCCGCGGGCGTGGAGCCGGAGCAGCTCCATCACGAAGCTCGGCTTGAGCCCGTTGATGCGCTTGTCGGAGTAGAGCCGGGCGATGTCCGCGTCCATCGAGGCCTGCAGAAGCCGCAGAGGCCGCCAGATGCTCTCCTGGGTGGGATCGGGTGCGTGGGAGTCCGCCATGAGCAGATGATAAGAGTGCTTATATAAGCGCTGTTGCACCCGGCCGCCCTTAGCCGAGCCAGATGCGCCGGTAGGCCTCCCGGTAGCCGCGTGGCTCCCATGAGGTGGAGTTGTCCACGTTCCCGGTCGTGGTCAGATGCACCGGCGTCACGTACCCGCTGGCCGGCCGGCCGGCGAACGCGCGGTTGAGCTCGTCGATGATCTGGCTGCCCTGAGCCTCCAGCGGCTCAGGGACCGTCGCCTGCTGGAACTGCCGGGCGCGGATGCGCTGGAACGCCGAAGGATCCCCGTCCCCGGCGCCGATGGCGTAGGGAGGCCCGCCGCCTTTCCGTCCCGCGGCACGCAGCGCAGGGGCGGCGTCGGCGAAGTAGACGTCGTTGATGGCGACCGAGTGCGTCCACCGCTCGCCGAAGCGTGACAGCAGCGATGAGGTCACCACCGGCATCCGGTTGCCGGTGTCGGGTAGCGGGACGTTCTCGTACGCGAGCAGCTTCACGCCGGAACAGCTCTGCAGGGTCTTCCTGATCAGCTGGGACTTGTTCTCCGCGAAGGGGATCGAGGAGTCGGTGAAGATCACGACGTCCGCGTCGCCGTTGGAGGTGGCGATGATCCAGTACGCGCTGATCCTCGCGACGTCCTCCACCCGGCTCGTCACGTTGGTGAAGAGCTTGGGATTCGTGCTGGGGCCGGGTGACGGGGTGGCGTGCCAGCCGACGAGCGGAATGCCGGCGGCGTCGGCCTGCTTGACCTGCTGAGCCACGGAGTTCGGGTCGAACCCCCCGATGACGATGCCGGATGGCCGGAGGGCGATCGCCTGCCCCAGAGCAGACCGGATCCCGGCCGGAGTGCCTTGGCCGTCGATCACGCGGACGCGCCATCCTATGGTCCGGGCGGCCTCCCGCACCCCGTTGGCGGTGCCGGCCACGCCGGGGTTCGTCATGGTCGAGGCGACGAAGACCACGCTCTTGCCGGCGACCGCGCGCGGCCCGGTCGTGGGGCCGTCCCACGCGGTGTTCACCGCTTCAGCCCGCGCGACCGCCCGAGCGGCCGTTTCCGTCACGTCAGGGCACGGACTGGCCGCCCGGTCCCGGGTGGGCGCGCCGTCCGGCGTGGGGCGGGGCGCGCCCCGCGAGCAGCCGCCGGCAACGACGCCGGTCACCACGGCGGCCAAGGCCAGCGCCGTCGCACCACGCCGGAATCCGCGGCAGGTGAGATCCATGCCTGCTCCTCGCTCAGAGCTCCTCACTCAGGGCTGTCCACTCAGGGCTCGTCACTCAGGGCTCATCTCATCACTCAGGGTTCATCTCATCACTCAGGGCTCATCTCATCACTCAGGGCTCATCAGTCCGCGGCGGCGGCAGCGGGGCCGGCGCGTGTCCGGCGCCGCGCCGCATAGCCGGCCAGTCCGACCGCGATGAGCAGCGTGATCCCGTTGAACAGGGGGGTCACCCAGAAGTCCGCCCCCAGCTGGCTGATGCCCGACAGCCCGATGGCCAGGACGGCGACGGCGACGACGGTGCCCCAGGGGTTGGCCCGCCCGGGCTTGATCGTGGTGGAGCCGAGCAGCGCGGCGACGAACGCCGGCAGCAGGTGGTCCAGCCCGACGCTCGGGTTGCCGATCTGCTGCTGGGCGGCGAGCAGGATCCCCGCGAAGCCGGTCACCAGGCCCGAGCCCGCGAAGGCGAGGATGACGTAGCGGCGGACGGGGATCCCGACGAGTTCCGCCGCCCGCGGGTTGGAGCCGATGACATAGAGGTAGCGGCCCAGCGCGAGCCGCTCGAGCACGATCCAGAGCACAGCGGTCAGGGCGAGGACGTAGAACGCGGCTATCGGCAGGTTGAGGAAGGTCGAGTCGTACAGGTCGGTGAGACCGGCGGGCAAGCCTTGCGGGCCGGCGAAGATGCGGGCGCCGTGTGTCACCCAGCCCGTGACGGCGTACAGGACGCTGCCGGTGCCGAGCGTCGCGATGAAGGAGTCGATGCGCGCGAACTCCACGAGGAGACCGTTGATCACGCCGACCGCGACGCCGCCGGCGAGTACGGCCAGGCAGGCCTGGGGCCACGGCCAGCCGGCGTTGACGACGAGAAGCAGTGTCATGACATGGCCCAGCCCGAGGCCGTAGCCGATGGACAGGTCGAAGTTGCCCGTGACGATGGGGATCATCGCGCCCTGCGCCAGGATCGCGATGATCGAATAGGCGGAGATGATCGCGGTCAGGTTGGCCATCGTGGGGAAGGTGTCCGGCAGGACGAGTGCGAACACGACGAACAGGAGGAAGGCCAGCGCCGGCAGCCCGTAACCACCGATGAGACGTCCCGCGGCGAGCCGCCGCCGGACGAGCTCTCTGGTCAGCAACGCTCCGCCCGGCGGCCGGCGGGCGCGGCCGTGGCCGCGTGGGTAAGGGCTGCGACGGTGAGGGCGTCACCGCCGAGCTCGGCGGTGACCGCTCCGCGGGTGAACACGAGTGCGCGGTCGCACATGTTCACGACTTCCTCGAAGTCCGTGGAGACGAGCAGGGCGGCCAGCCCGCTCGCCAGGGCCTCACCCAGCAGCCGGTAGATCTCGGACTTCGCGCCGACGTCGACGCCGGCCGTGGGCTCCTGAAGGATCAGCAGGCGGCTGCGGGCTCCGAGCCAGCGCCCGAGCAGGATCTTCTGCTGGTTCCCGCCGGACAGGGTGGCGAAAGTCGCCTCGGTGTCGGCGGGGCTGACCCGCAGTCGCGTGATGACCGCCATCGTCTCGGCGCGCTCCCGCCGGGCTCCCACCGGGCTCAGCGGCGATCGGCCGCGGGTCGCGGGGTTGGCCAGGAGGTTCTCCCGTACACTCAGCTCCGCGGCGGCCTCTTCCTGCCGGTCGCCGCCCACGAGACCGGCACCCGCGCCGACGGCGGCCGACACCGAGCCCGGCCGGTACGGGCGCCCTGCCAGGTGCACGCTGCCCGACAGGAGGGGGCAGGCGCCCGCCAGCGCGCGTCCGATGTCCACGTGCCCGGCGCCCGCGAGTCCGACCAGGCCGAGCGCCTCGCCTGCGCGCAGCTCGAACCCGACCGGTCCCGCCTGCCCGGCACGCACGCCGGCGACGCGCAGCAGGACCTCTCCTGGCCGGCGATGCCGGTGCCGGTAAACCCTGCTCTCCCGGCCGACGATGTCGCGCACGAGATCGGCCGGCCGGCGGCCGGCGAGCGGTCCGCGGCTGACGACGCGTCCGTCGCGAAGGACGGCGACGCTGCCGGCGATCCGGTATACCTCGTCGATCCGGTGGGTGACGTACAGGATTCCGTGGCCGCGGTCACGGAGCGTGCGCAGCACGTCGAACAGGGCGACGCAGTCGGCGGCGGGCAGGGACGCGGTCGGCTCGTCGAACACGAGGACCGTCGCATCCGTGGCCAGCGCGCGGGCGATGGCCACGAGCGAACGCTCCGCGCGCGTCAGCTGCGCGATCGGCAGGTCGGGGTCGAGGTGAGAGGCGATGGCTCGCAGGGCGTCCACGCCGCGCTGCCGCACCGCGCGCCACGAGATGAGGCCGCCGCGCCGGGCGTATCCGGCGCCGAGGGCGATGTTCTCCGCGACGCTCATCCACTCCACGAGGCCGAGATCCTGGTGGATGAAGGCCATGCTGCCGGAAGCGGCCTGGCTTCCCAGGGGATGGCCGGCCACGACGACCTGTCCCCCGTCGGCGTGATGGATCCCGGCCAGGATCTTGATCAGCGTCGATTTGCCGGCTCCGTTGGCGCCGAGCAGGGCGAGGATGTCGCCGCCGTGGAGGTCGAGGTCCACTCCGCGGAGCGCGTGGATGCCGCCGAAGTGTTTGCGGAGTCCCCGGATCCGGACGAGCGGATCGGGGCCGGTCCATGATCCCGGTCTGGCCAGACGGTGATGCGAGATGTCGTTGTGCACAGCTGTCTCCGCGGGACCTCACCACCCGGCGGACAGGACCTCGAGGTCGCCGAATATCCGTTTCATCGTACAGAACCCATGGTCAAAGGCCCGGGGTCACTCTTGATCGGGCGGGCGTGAGTCCCAGGTTTTGACGATTTGGGACCTGGACGTGAAGTTCAGCTTGCGGAGGATGTTCTCGACATGGCACTCCGCGGTGCGTTGCGCGATGAACAGGGCGTCCGCGATCTGCTTGTTGCTCATGCCCTTCGCCACGCATTCGGCGATCTCCCGCTCCCTGCGGGTGAGGACGGAGGTCACGTCGGGTGCGGGTGGTCGTGCGGGCCGCTCGTCCAGCGCATAAGCGGCGACCTGGTCGAGGGTGAGCTCCGCGCCGCGGTCGAAGGCGGCCTGGAACCGATCGTCTTTCAGGTGCCGCCGGAGGGTGGACTCGCACCGGTCATGAGCACCGGCCAGGTGCCCGAGGCCGGACAGTGACGTTCCGATCGACCGCCAGACCACCTGGGCGGCGCCGAGCATCTGCGCGGCCTGCTCGTACTGCTTGTCGTCGGCCAGGACCCAGGCCAGCCCCTCGACACACTGGGCCAGGCCCAGATGGTCGTTGCAACGCAACTTCAGCCGCACGGAGTCACGCATCATGGTCACGGCGTCACAGAACGCGCCCCGCCGCCACCGCTCGAGAGCCGTGACCCACAGCGCGTAGGACACCGACCACTCGGCGTTCGCGCGCCTGGCCGTCTCCAGCACCTCCTCGCAGAGTTTCGTGGAACGCGGATCGTCCATGAGGACGGCCGTCAGGGCGAGCTGGAAGAGCGCGACCCACTCATGACCCCGGTGGCCGATGAGGCGGCGCCGGGCCAGGGCCTCCTCCAGCAGCGTGAAGGCCCGGGCGAAGTCTCCGGCCAGCAGCGCGGAGAACCCCGTGATGTGGAGGGCGCCGGCGAGCTGGGCCTCGTCGCCGAGCCGCTCCGCCAGCGTGCGGCACTCTTCCAGCAACGGCTTCGCCGTTTCGGGATCGCCCCGGAGCAGCACGAGCCACGCGTCGACCCACAGGGCCTTGGCCCGGACCGCCCCGGCGCCGGGCTCCTTGGCGAGCGCCCGCTCCAGCCAATGGTGCCCTTCGCTCGGTGAGCTCCAGGACAGCCGGTGACTCCACATCGCGGCGGCGATCTCGAGCGCGGCCCAGGCCTCACCGGGCTCGCTCAGGCAGAACTCCAGCGCGGCCCGGACGTTGCCCTGCTCCCGGCTCAGGCGGCCGAGCCATTCCATCTGATGGTCGCCGAACCATTCCGCCTCGGCTCGCGCCGCCAGGTCGCGGCACCAGTCGCGGTGCCGCAGCCGCAGGGTCGTGTCATGGCCGGAGGCGACCAGCCGCTCCCATCCGTACTGGCGCAGCGTCTCCAGCATGTCGAAACGTACGGTGGAGTCCTGCCCGCGGCGCAGCACGATCGACTTGCTCACCAGCTGAGTCACCAGGTCCGGCACACCTTCCCGGGCGATGCCGTCCTCCGAGCACACCTGCTCGATGGCTTCCAGGTCACAGCCGCCGGAGAAGACCGACATCCGCCCCCACAGCGCCTGCTCCTCCTCGGAGCACAGGTCGTAACTCCAGTCCACCAGCGCTCGCAGCGTCTTCTGCCGCGGCGGCGCGGTGGTGGGCCCGGTCGTCAGCAGCCGGAAACGGTCGTCAAGCCGCTGGAGGATCTGCTCCGCGGAGAGAATCAGCATGCGTGCCGCCGCGAGCTCGATGGCCAGGGGGATGCCGTCCAGCCGCCGGCACAACCGCGCCACCGCCAGGATGTTGGCGTCGCTGACCTTGAACTCGGGCACCACGGCCATCGCGCGGTCCTCGAACAACCGCACCGCCTCGTTGTGCAGGACGTCCTCCATGGACGCCTCGGCCGGCTCGGGCACCGTGAACGGCGAGATCTCCAGCACCTGTTCACCCTCGATGCGCAGCGCCTGCCTGCTGGTCGCCAGGATGCGCAGCCCGGGGGCCGTCGACAGCAGGTCGCCCGCCAGTGCGCCGCACTGCGCGATCAAGTGCTCACAGTTGTCCAGCACCAGCAGCGTCTCCTTGTCCTGCAGGTACGCGGCCAGAGAATCTATATCCGGGTACGGGCATCCGACGGCGGCGGCGACCGTTTCGGCGAGGAGGTCCCTGGCCCCCAGAGGCGCCAGGTCGATCAGCCAGACCCCGTCCTCGAACTCCCGTGACATCTCCGCGGCGATCTTCCGCGCCAGCCGGGTCTTGCCCACCCCTCCCACGCCGATGAGGGTGAGCATCCGGCCCGCCGAGAGCGCACGCTTGCCCTCCGCCAGTTCGCGCCTGCGACCGACGAAGCTGGTGAGCTCGAGTGGCAGATTCCCGGCGCACGATCGCGTTGTCGCCCCCATAGCACCCCCGCTACCCCTGGCGGGCCATGCCATGACAGGGCGGACGCAAACCCTGCCCTCCTCCTGCCGCGCCGCCCGGCGGACCATCGCCCACGTGCCGGGTCCTCAAGCGGCCGCGCCACTACCATGTGCCCGTGACATACATGCTGATGATCTCCGCCGGCCCCGAGTCGCAGCACGTCATCGACGAGGTGTAGTGGACGTGGCTGCCGTCGAGAGCCTGGTGCGGGAGCTGGCGCCGCAGGTCCTGGGCGTGCTCGTACGCCGTTACGAGCAGTTCGACACCTGCGAGGACGCCGTGCAGGAAGCGCTGCTCGACGCGGCCGTGCAGTGGCCGGAGCAGGGTCTGCCGGACAACCCGCGGGCGTGGCTGATCACCGTGGCCGCGCGCCGCGTCGTCGACCACATGCGCAGCGAGCAGGCGCGCCGGCGGCGGGAGGAGAGCGTGGCGGTCAGCGTGCCCGCCGACGCGTTCGTGGCGCCGGCGCCGGGCGAGGAGCGGACCGGCGACCAGGACGATACGCTGACGCTGCTGTTCCTGTGCTGCCATCCCGCACTCTCGCAGCCCTCGCAGCTGGCGCTCACACTGCGGGCGGTGGGCGGGCTGACGACGGCGCAGATCGCCAGCGCGTTCCTGGTGCCGGAGGCCACGATGGCGCAGCGCATCAGCCGGGCCAAGCAGCGCATCAAGACCACCGGCGCGAGCTTCGCGATGCCGCCGGAGGCCGAGCGGGCCGACCGGCTGCGCGTGGTGCTGCACGTGCTGTACTTGATCTTCAATGAGGGTTACACCGCCACCTCCGGACCAGAGCTGCACCGGACCGAGCTGACCAGCGAGGCGATCAGGCTCGCCAGAGCCGTGCACCGGCTGCTGCCCGGCGACGGGGAGGTGGCCGGGCTGCTGGCGCTCATGCTGCTGACCGAGGCGCGGCGGCCGGCGCGGACCGGGCCGGACGGGAGGCTGATCCCGCTCGCCGAGCAGGACCGGAGCCTGTGGGACCGGCGGCTCGTCGACGAGGGCGTCGAGCTGGTGACGAAGGCGCTGTCGACGACCGTGCTCGGGCCCTACCAGCTGCAGGCGGCCATCGCGGCCGTGCACGACGAGGCGCCCACCGCCGAGGAGACCGACTGGCCGCAGATCCTCGCGCTGTACGGGGTGCTGTCGGGCCTGGACGACAACCCGGTCGTCAAGCTCAACCACGCGGTCGCCGTGGCCATGGTGCGCGGCCCGCGGGCCGGGCTCGAGCTGCTCGACCGCCTGGCGGCCGACGAGCGGATGACGCGGCACCACCGGCTGGCCGCGGTACGCGCCCACCTGCTGGAGATGGCGGGCGACCGGGCGGCGGCCATGGAGGGATACCGGGAGGCGGCCCGGCTGACGACCAGCCTGCCGGAGCGGCACTATCTTGAAGACCGAGCAGATCGCCTGTCCTGACAATGATTCTTTTCGGTGCCCGCTCGCCCGCTCGCCCGACCGGCTGTCGGCGCGGTGGCTGCCGGCGCTGGCCGCGCAGCTCGTCCGGGATGTCGGCGCCCTCATCACGAGGGCCGCGCCGGGGCACCAGCGCGTGGCGACGTTCGCGATCGACGGGGAGGTGCGCTTCGCATCGGCGGCCGACCGGGCGGCGTTCGCCGAGGAGCCGGCGAGCTGAGGTTGGGTCGCGCGGACGGGGCATGAGGAGCGTATGAAGGTCGTCGCGCTGTCGGACACCCACGCGCCCAGGCGCTGGCGCTCGTGCCCGCCCAGGGTCGCCGAGCACCTGCGCGAGGCGGACGTCATCCTGCACGCGGGCGACGTCTGCGTCGCGTCGGTGCTGGCCGAGCTGGCCGCGTACGCGCCGGTGCACGTGGTGAAGGGCAACAACGACGGCCCCGACGTGGACGCGCCCGAGACGCTGGAGCTGACCCTGGACGGGCTGCGGATCGGGATGATCCACGACAGCGGCCCGGCCACGGGCCGGGCGGCCCGCCTGCGGCGCCGGTTCCCGCAGGCGGACCTGGTGGTCTTCGGGCACTCGCACATCCCGCTTGACGAGTCGGGCGAGGGCCTGCGGATCTTCAACCCGGGCTCGCCCACCGACCGCCGCCGCCAGCCGCACGGCACGATCGGGCTGCTCACGATCGAGGACGGTGTGCTGACCCGGGCCGAGATCGTGCCCGTCACCTGACGACGTCGTCGCGGGCCTTGTCCAGGTTGGCCTTGAGCTCCTCCATGACGTTGGCGTAGCCCAGGTAGCTGTAGCGCTCGGCCGCGCGCCACGGATAGAGCTGCCCCGCCTTGACCGCGGGCAGCTTGGCCCAGGTCGGCTTCTTCGCCATCTCCTCGATCGTCATCGCCTGGGCGCGGGCGTCCACGAGGATCACGTCGGCCTGGTACTTGTCGGCGCTCTCCCAGCTCACGACCTCCCAGAAGCCGCCTTCGGAGGGCTTGGGCGGCGAGACGACGTTCAGGCCCAGCTTGCCCCAGTATGTGATGTCGGGATGGTCGGGCTGGTAGGCGACGTACAGGGCGTCGGGCGCCCCGGCGACGATCATCACCTTGAGGTCCGGCTTGGCCGCGGCGAGGGTCTTGAGCGCGGCGCTCGCGGCGTCGAAGCGGTTCCTGGCCTCGACCACGGGGGCCGCCTTCTGGTCCGCGCCGAGCGCGGCGGCGAGTCGGCCGTACCTCTCGATGATCTCCAGCAGGGGCTTGCCGCTGTGCATCACGCCCACGGACGGCGCGATCTGGTCGACCGCCTGGACGGACTCCGCCGGGACGTACCAGAGCTTGTCCTTCTCGTACATGCCCGCCACCAGCACGTCGGGCTGGAGCGAGGCGTACTTCTCGACGTTGAACTCGCCGAAGGCGTTGCCGATCGACTCCACCTTCGTGATGTCGACCTCGCCCACCGCCCTGTCACGGCTGCCGTCCTTGAGCCGGTGCGGGCCGTACACCGCGATGGGCCGCACACCGAAGTCCCACAGCGCGGCCGCCGAGTCGAACTGGGCCACGATGCGCTGCGGCCGTTGCGGCAGGGAGATGTTCTTGCCCCGGTCGTCGGTCCAGGTCCAGGGGCCCTGCCCCGCGGAGGCTGGGGCCGATGAGGCGAGGGCGGCGGGCGGGGAGGCCGTGCCGCCACAGGCGCCGACGCCCAGCACGGCGGCGACGGCGAGTGCGGCGGCAAGGGTGCGTGGCGGGGGGATGGCCATGAATTCTCCTCGTTTGCCCTTATGGACGGCATATTAGCTTAGGCTTACCTAACCAGAAAGATCCCGCCTGGGGCCTCATAGCCCTCCCGCTGGAGCAGGCAGCAGGCTCGTACGACCGCAGGCGTAGCCCGGGCGGCGACCGCCGGCGGATTCCTTTCCCCGGCGGCGGCAAGATCCTGGAGTCCTTCACGGCTTAAGGGGCGCGGTAAGGCCACGAGAACGGGACCGTAAGCGCCCTCCAGCACAGTGATCACAGATCACCGCAGAGAAGGGCAGAAAGATGAGCCAGCCGTCCACCGTCACCCTCCAGGACGAGATCGCCCTCCCGGGCTTCACCGGCCCCGTGCACCTGCCGGGCCAGAACGCCTACGACGAGCTGCGTCGCTCGCTCAACCCCGCCGTGGACGCCCGCCCGGCCCTGGTGGCCGAGGCGTACGGGGCGGCGGACGTGCGGGCGGCGCTGCTCGCCGCGCGGGCGCACGGGGTGCCGTTCGCCGTGCAGTCGACCGGCCACGGCACGCACGCCGCGGGTGACGGCGGCGTGCTGGTCAGGACGTCGCCGATGGTGTCGGTGCTGGTGGATCCCGTCCGCCGGACCGCCCGGGTGGGGCCGGGCGCACGCTGGAGCGCGGTGCTGGCCGCCGCCGCGCCGTTCGGCCTGGCGCCGCTGTCGGGGTCGGCGCCGTCGGTCGGCGTCACTGGGTACACGCTGGGCGGCGGCCTCGGCTGGCTGGCCCGCAAGCACGGGTTCGCCGCAGACAGCGTGGTGCGGGCCGACGTGCTGCTGGCCGACGGCCGGCACGTCACGGCGAGCGCCGGCAGCCATCCCGAGCTGTTCTGGGCGCTGCGCGGGGGCGGCGGCGGGTTCGGCGTGGTGACCTCGCTGGAGTTCCGGCTCTACCCGGTCGCGCAGGTGTACGCGGGGTTCGTGTACTTCCCGATCGAGGCGGCGGCCAGCCTCCTGCACGCGTACCGGACCTGGATCGACGACGCGCCCGACGAGATCAGCACCGCCGTCGTCCTCAAGCGCATGCCCGCCGGCGGGCCGCTGCCGGGCCGGCACGTGGCGATGCTGAAGGTCGTGCACGCCGGGGAGGCCGCCGAGGGCAGGCGGCTGCTGGCCCCGCTGTGGCGGGCGGCCGGCCCGGCGCTGCTGGACGAGACCCGCACGATCGCGTACGCCGACGCGGCCATGGGCGGCACCCCGAACCGGCACATGGACATGTTCGACACGGTCCCCGGCGAGGTCGCCGACATCGTGGTGCGGGCCGCCGAGCAGGCGCAGACCGTGGAGATCCGGCACTGGGGCGGCGCGCTGGGCCGGCCGGGACCCGACGCGGGCCCGGTCAGCCACCGGAGCACCAAGCTGTCGGTCATCGTGGACACGCCGGTGCCGGGCCTGGCCGAGGAGCTGCGGCCGTACGCCAACGGGGGCACGTTCCTCAACTTCCTGTCCGACCCGCGGCGTACGGCGGCCGCCTACAGCACGGCGGACTACCGGCGGCTGCGGGAGGTCAAGCGGGCCTACGACCCGGACGGCTTCTTCCGCGTCGGCCACGTCGTGCCCGCGTGAGCAGCCGTCACGGCCGTCACGGGGAACGCACCGGCTGAGCGAGGTCGATTCCGCCTGCTGCGGCGGGCACGAGCGTATTGAAGGGTGTCTTCGCCGCCCAGCCGGCGTGCGCGTCGTCGAGCACGTGTGCGCGGATCCGGCCCTCGGCCAGCGCGGCCAGCGCCGCCCGGTCGGCGGGCGCGGGCCGTACGGGGTCGAGGAGCGTCACCTCGACGGCGAGGTCCCTGGTGGCGGCCACCCGCAGCATGGAGGCCAGCAGCGAGTCGTCGCCGACGAAGCAGGCGCGGGTCGAGGTGGCGCCGCCCTCGTGATACCACAGCGCCGCCGGGACCACCGCCGCCTCCGCGTCGATGGCGGCCTGGAACACCGCCGGCCGGAACCGGCCCATCCCGCGCCCGCACCAGGTCGTGCCCTCGGGGAAGGCGACAACGGTGTCGCCGGCCCGCAGCGCGCCCGCGACCGCCGCGACGGTCGCCGGCAGCGCGTACAGGCGCTCCCGATCGATGAACAGCGCCCCCGATCCGGCCACGAGCCGTCCGACGACCGGCCATCCGGCGATCTCCTGCTTGGCGAGCGGCCGCGACGGTACCGTCGCGGCGAGCACGAGCGGGTCCAGCCAGGAGATGTGGTTGGCCACGACGAGCCCCTCCGCGCCGGGCATTCCCGGCGGGACCTCGACCCGGATGCCGAGCGCCCGGAGCAGCAGCCTGGCCCACGCCCTCGTGATGGCCGCCCGCACGCGGGCGGGCGCCCGGAAGGCCGCCAGAGACACCGGCAGGCCGGCGAGGATCACGACCAGGGCCGCCGACAGCCGCGCCACCCGGCGCAGCATCCCCGCGGCGGCGGCCGGGCCCGTCACGCAGGTGGCGGTCGTGCACGGGCCGACCGGCCGCCAAGGGTTGGCCTGGGCGATGCTGCTCACCGGGCCACTCACAGGGCCATTCACCGTGCCGCTGCTCGTGCCGCTCACCGTGACGCTCCCTGCGCGGTCTCTCCGAGGAAGTAGCGCAGGTAGCGGTGGTTGACGCGGGCCATGGACAGCAGCACGAAGAAGTCGGCGGTGCCGAAGTCCCGGTCGTGCGCGGGCGCCCCGCACACCCAGGACCCCAGCCGTAGGTAGCCGCGCAGCAGCGCCGGCGGCACGAACCGGTCGCCGCGGGCCGCGCCCCGGCGGCCGCGCCAGGGCTCGCGCGGCGTGACCCGGTACTCCTCCGGCCCGAGCGGCACCTGATCGACGACGGCCGCCGCGACCGCGCCCTGGTCGTCGAGCGGGACCGAGCAGCAGCCGGCCAGCCACTGGTGGCCGCCGTCCGTCATGTACCGGGCGATCCCGGCCCACATGAGGGCCATCACCGCGCCGTCCCGGTGGTCGGGATGCACGCAGGTGCGGCCGGCCTCGACCAACCCCTTCCTGATCGGGGCGAGGTTGCGCAGGTCGAACTCGCCGTCGGAGTAGAGCCGGTCGGTCCGGCCCGGAGGCAGCAGCCGGTACGTCCCGACGACCTCGGCCCCGTCCCTGACGAGGATGTGGTCGCAGTAGGCGTCGAACCGGTCCGCGTCGAGGCCCGAGACGGGGCTGTCCAGGCGCGCCCCCATCTCCTCGGCGAAGACCTCGTACCGCAGTCGTTGCGCGGCCCGCAGGTCGGCGGCGCTGGTGGCCATGTCGACCGTGTACCGACCGGTGTCAAGAGAGATCGTCATGGGCGGGCGTCCTTCCCTGAAGGGGTCTCGCGCCTATGTCGACATGCGGAAATGACAACGGCGTCGCCCCCCGGGGGCAGGCAGGCGTCCGCGCGGTGAACCTCGTGGCGAAGACCTGCGGGGCCACCCGTACGGGGCCGCGCCGCGATCATGCCGCGCGCCGGGTGTGCGCGGTGCGATGCCGGCGCTCGCGAAGGGGCGAGAAGTGAAGGTTCCGCTAAATCTTTAAACGGCCATATCTGTAAATGGCAGCCCAGGATGGCAACGGAAAAGCCGCCTTACCGAGGGCGCACCGCAATACGCCCAGGCGAATGTTTCGGACGCCGATGGCTGTAGCCGCACACTTTTGCATAGATCATCCCTTCCTGTCTATAGGTGCCCTTCGACCTGCAGACTCCCAGGAGGGACATTACGGATCGGGTTGACATAGATCTCAACTCTGCAACATTACTGTCAGGCAATTTGTCCGAAACATTAGTCAATGATTCTATTTCGCACTAACTAGCGGCGTTGACCCTGGTTCGGACAAAGGAGAGCTGTCGTGTCCCACAGGCGGAGACTTGGGAGATTCCTCACGGCGGTGGCAGGAGGCGCGCTTCTGCTGTCGGCTTGCGGGCAGACCGGCGACGGGGCGAGCAAGCCCTCGGCCTCGGCCTCGGCCCCCGCGGCGCAGACCATCACCTATGCCGGTGAGCAGGAGTTCAACTCCTACAACAGCACCGCGGTGAACAACCTCGTCAACAGCACGGCCATGCAGCGGGTCCTGGCCGGCTTCTGGTACTACGGCGAGAACGGCGTCGTGACCCCGGACAAGGACTTCGGCACCTACACCAAGAGCTCCGACGACCCGCTGACCGTCGACTACGAGTTCAACTCCAGTGCCGTGTGGTCCGACGGCACCCCCATCGACTGTGACGACGCTCTGCTGTTCTGGGCGGCCAAGTCGGGCAAGGTCAAGGGCTTCCAGGTCGACGGCACCAGCGGCGTCGAGCTCACCAAGGTTCCGGCGTGCAAGGCAGGCGACAAGAAGTTCACCTTCGAGTATTCCGCGCCGTTCGCCGACTGGGACAGCAACGGCCCCGGCGCCGCGGACCTGCTGCCCGCCCATGTGGCCTACAAGGCCGCGGGCATGAGCGAGGCTGACTTCATCGCCGCGGTGCAGGCTCAGGACACCAAGAAGCTGGAGGCGGTGATCAAGTTCTACAACGAGGACTGGGTCATCGAGGGCGGCATCAAGGACATGTCGCTCTTCCCCGCCGCCGGCCCGTACAAGATCTCCGCCATGGAGCCCGGCCAGTCGCTGACCCTCACCGCCAACGACAAGTGGTGGGGCCCCAAGCCGGCGACGCCGACCATCGTCATGCGGGTCATCTCGCAGGAGGAGCAGGCCCAGGCTCTGCAGAACCGCGAGGTCAACCTCATCGAGCCGCAGCCCAACCCCGACCTCCTCGCCCAGCTCGAAGGCATGCAGGGCGTCACCGTGAAACCCGGCGACCAGTACACCTACGAGCACCTGGACTTCAACTTCGAGGGTGCGTTCAAGGACAAGACGCTGCGCGAGGCGTTCGCCAAGTGCGTGCCCAGGCAGCTCATCGTGGACAACCTGATCAAGCCGCTGGCGCCGCAGGCACAGGTGCTGCAGGTGCGCACCAAGTTCCCGTTCGAGGCCGAGTACGCCACCGTCGCGCAGGGCAGTGGCTCGGAGACCTACGCCCAGCCCGACGTCGAGGGCGCCAAGGCGCTGCTGGAGAAGGCCGGCAAGGCCGGGATGGAAGTGAAGATCGGCCACAACCTGCCCAACCCCCGCCGCACCCAGGAAGTGCAGCTGATCGCGGACTCCTGCGGCAAGGCCGGCTTCAAGATCGTCGACGCCGGTGACGAGAAGTTCTTCGAGGCCGGCGGACCGCTGGCCACCAACACCTACGACGTCGCCCTGTTCGCGTGGAGCGGCTCGGCCGAGGTCAGCCAGTGGAGCTCGACGTACACCACGGCCAAGGAGTGCAGCGAGGCCGGCAAGGAGAACAACAACGGCTGCTACTCCAACAAGGAAGTCGACGAGCTCATCAAGAAGCTCAACGGCGAGGTCGACAAGACCAAGCACCCCGCCATGGTCGCCGAGATCGAGAAGCTGCTCTGGGCGGACCTCGCCACGATCCCGCTGTTCGCCCACCCGGGCCTGCTCGCGTGGGACGAGAAGCTCCAGGGCGTCGTGCCGAACCCGGCGCAGTCGTCGGTGACCTGGAACATGGACAAGTGGGCACTGGCGCCCTAGCCGTCCGATCATCCTAAACCAGCCGAGCGTGGGCCGGGCACCCGCAGGTCCCCGGCCCATGCGCCGGCACATCGTCGCCATGAACCAAGGGGGTAGCGAGTGATCGCCTTCATCTCCCGAAGATTGATCACCTCCTTCTTCGTCCTCCTGGCCGCCACCATGGTCATCTACGGGCTGACGGCGATCGCCGGCGACCCGCTGGAGGACCTGAGAGAGCTTCCGGGCCCGGACCGGGAAAGGAGGATGGCCGACCGCATCGATCGGATGAACCTCGACGTCGCCCTTCCCCTGAGGTATCTGGCCTGGCTCGGCAACCTGTTCCGCGGTGACCTCGGCGTCAACCGCGACGGCCAGGACGTGGGCGTGCTGCTCGGCGCGGCCCTGTCGGCGACGCTCCAGCTCGTCGTGGCGGCCACCGTGCTCGCGGTCGTCATCGGCGTGATCGTGGGCATCGTCTCGGCGCTGCGGCAGTACAGCGCCTTCGACTACTCGGTCACCTTCGCCGCCTTCGTCTGCTTCTCGCTCCCGCTCTTCTGGGTCGCGGTCATGCTCAAGCAGTACATCGCCATCGAGTTCAACGACTGGCTCCGCGATCCCGTCATCCCGCCTGCCGTCATCGGCTCGGCGGCCCTGGTCGGCGGCCTCGCCTGGGCGGCGCTGGCCGTGGGCGAGCGGCGGCTCAGGCTGGCCGCGTTCGGTGCGGGCGCCGCCGTCACGGCCGTGATGCTGGCGCTGCTCTCGGCGACCCGCTGGTTCGCCGATCCGGGCATCGGGCTGTTCGCGCTGGCCGTTCTCGCGGGAGGCACAGCGATCGGACTGACCGTGCTGGTCTCCGGGCTGCAGTACCGCGGCCCGCTCTACGCGGCCCTGGCCGCCGCGGGAATCGGCGTGCTCCTGTCCGAGGTCCTGGATCCCGTGCTGGCCGACCCCGGCTGGGCGGGGATCTTCGGGCTCGTGCTCGTCACCGTGGCCGTCTGCGCGGGACTCGGGCACGGCCTCGGCGGCCTGCTCCGCCGCCAGGCGATCACCGCCGCCGTGCTGACCGGGCTGATCACCGGTGGGCTGATCTTCCTCGACCGGATGCTGCGCGGCTTCGCCGCCTACAGCGAGCGGGTCCGCGGCCGCCCGATCTCCACGATCGGCTCACGCACCCCGAACTTCACCGGCGACTTCTGGCAGACGAACCTGGACGCGGCCGGGCACCTCCTGCTGCCGACCATGGCGCTGATCCTGATCTCCCTGGCCACGTACACGCGCTACAGCCGTTCCAGCATGCTCGAGGTGATGAACCTCGACTACGTGCGCACCGCGCGAGCCAAGGGCCTGCCCGAGCGCACGGTGGTCACCAAGCACGCCTTCCGCAACGGGATGATCCCGATCACCACGCTGATGGCCGTCGACTTCGCGGGCGTGATCGGCGGCGCCATCGTGACCGAGAACGTCTTCGGCTGGCAGGGCATGGGGAGCCTGTTCCTCAAGGGGCTCCAGCAAGTGGACCCGGCCCCGGTCATGGCGTTCTTCATCGTCTCGGGGACCGCCATCGTCGTGTTCAACATGCTGGCCGACATCGTCTACGCCTATCTCGACCCGCGGATCAGGCTGTCATGAGGGAGAACCACCTATGACGATCAGCGTCCAGGCTCCAGGGGCCGCGCAGGGCATGACCGTCGTCGCCCGCACCCAGAGCCAGATGGTCCGCCGCCGGTTCTTCCGGCACCGCGCCGCGCTCGCCGGCATGGTCGTCTTCGGCGGTGTCGTCCTGCTGGCGTTCACCTCCATCGGGTTCGGGCCCGTGCCCGGCTGGTGGGACAAGACGTATCTCGCCACCGGATCACTGGTCAACCAGGGCAGGCCGACCCTCAGTGTGGTCCCCGCGTTCCTCGGCGGTCAGGGGATCCACCTCGGCGAGCATCCGTTCGGCCAGGACAACATCGGCATCGACTACTTCGCGCTGACCATGCGCGGCGCCCAGCAGTCGATCATCGTCGCGTTCATCGTCGGCTTCGTCGCCACCACGGTCGGGACGATCGCAGGCGCCTTCGCCGGATACTTCAGGAAAATTACGGAATCGATCATCATGCGGCTGACCGATGTGATGATCACCATTCCCATCCTGATCATCGCGGCCATCGTCGGACGGGCGTTCGGCGACTCGGGCATCGTCATCCTGGCCATCTGCATCGGCCTGGTGACCTGGCCCACGCTGGGCCGGCTGATCCGGGGCGAGTTCCTGTCGCTGCGCGAGAAGGAGTTCGTGGAGGCGGCGAGGGCGGTGGGGACCTCCGCCGGCCGGATCATCTTCCGGCACATCCTGCCGAACACCGTCGGCGTCATCATCGTCAGCGCCACCCTGGCCGTGGCCAACGCGGTGCTCCTGGAATCGGCGCTGTCGTTCCTCGGCGTCGGCGTGCAGCCGCCCGACGTCTCCCTCGGCCAGCTCATCGACACCTACCGCAGCGCGATGACCACCCGCCCGTGGCTGTTCTGGTGGCCGGGCGTCTTCATCATCGCGATCGCCCTGTCCATCAACTTCATCGGCGACGGGCTGCGTGACGCCTTCGACCCTCGACAGACCCGGGTGCGTGCCTGATGACCAGTCCCGCCAGTGAGATTCTTCGCGTGGAGGACCTGACCGTCGAGTTCCCGACCGACGACGGCGTCGTCCACGCCGTCCGGGGCGTCTCCTACGCGCTGCACGAGCGGGAGGTGCTCGGCATCGTCGGCGAGTCCGGCTCGGGCAAGTCGGTCTCCTCCCTGGCCGTGATGGGGCTGCTCCCGCGCGGCGCCCGCGTGCGGGGCCGGATCCTGTACCGCGGCGAGGACGTGCTGAAGCTGCCCGGCCGCAGGCGGCGGGCGCTGCGCGGCGGGAAGATCGCCATGATCTTCCAGGACCCCATGACGGCGCTGAACCCCGTGCACACGATCGGCGACCAGCTCGCCGAGGCGGTGCTCGCGCACGGCCTGGTGCCGAGGAAACAGGCGCTCGCGCGGGCCAAGGAGATGCTCGACCTGGTCGGCATCCCGCAGGCCGAGGCACGCCTGCGCGCCTACCCCCACGAGTTCTCCGGCGGCATGCGCCAGCGCGCGATGATCGCCATGGCGGTCATCAACAACCCGGACGTCATCATCGCCGACGAGCCGACCACGGCCCTCGACGTCACCGTCCAGGCGCAGATCCTGGAGAAGCTCCTGGCCGTCAAGGACGCCGTCAACGCCGCGATCGTGCTGATCACACACGACCTCGGCGTGGTCGCGGGCATCGCGCATCGGGTGCTGGTCATGTACGCCGGCAAGCCGGTCGAGATCGGCGACACCGACACGATCTTCTACAAGCCGCGCATGCCGTACACGGCGGGGCTGCTCGGCTCGATGCCGTCGCTGGAGACCTCGGGCGGGCGGCTGCGCCCGATCGGCGGGGCCCCGCCGTCCTTGATCAACCTGCCGGCGGGCTGCCCGTTCTCGCCACGCTGCCCGCTGGCCGACGACACCTGCCGCAGCGAGGAGCCCACCCTGATGGAAGCCGGCGAAGGCGGGCACTACGCCGCCTGCCACCACTGGCGCGACGTGGCCGCGGCGGCGGACCCCACGGCGCTGTTCCGCAACGGGAGCGAGGCCGTCCGATGACCCACCTGCTCGAGGTCAACGACCTGGTGATGAGCTTCCCCGTACGCGGCGGCGGCCTCCTGCGCAAAGTGGCCGGCCGCATCCAGGCGGTCAGCGGCGTCTGCCTGCACGTCGACCAGGGCGAGACCCTCGGCGTCGTCGGCGAGTCGGGATGCGGCAAGTCGACGACGGGCCGGGCCATCCTCCAGCTCCACAAGCCCACGTCCGGCTCGGTGCTCTTCAAGGGCGAAGAGCTGACGACGATGCCGCCCAAACGGCTGCGAGCGGTGCGGCGGGACATCCAGATCGTCTTCCAGGATCCCTACGCCTCGCTCCACCCGAAGCTGCCGGTCAACGACATCATCGCCGAGCCGCTGAAGGTCCACGGCCGCTGGCAGGACGGCGGCCCCGCCCGGGTGGCCGAACTGCTCGAACGGGTCGGCCTCAACCCCGAGCACGGCAACAGGTATCCGCACGAGTTCTCCGGCGGGCAGCGCCAGCGCGTCGGCATCGCCCGCGCGCTGGCGCTGGAGCCCAAGCTCCTCGTGCTCGACGAACCGGTGTCGGCTCTCGACGTGTCGGTGCAGGCCGGAGTGGTCAACCTGCTGGAGGATCTCCAGGACGCGTTCGGGCTGGCGTACATCTTCATCGCGCACGACCTGTCGGTGGTCAGGCACATCTCCGACCGGGTCGCGGTGATGTACCTCGGCAAGATCGTCGAGACCGGCTCGCGTGACGACGTCTACGACCGTCCCGCCCACCCTTACACCCAGGCCTTGCTGTCGGCCGCGCCGATGGCCAATCCGCGCGAGGAGCGCCGCAGGCAGCGGATCATCCTCAGCGGTGAGGTGCCGAGCCCGCTGGATCCGCCCAGCGGATGCAGGTTCCGCTCGCGGTGCTGGAAGGCCCAGGACATCTGCGCCGTCGAGGAGCCCGCCCTGACCGACCGCGGCATCGGCCACCCCACCGCCTGCCACTTCGCGGAGGTCAACACCAAAGTGGTGTGACCTCCTCACCCCGCGCCGCCCGAACCTGTAGGCGGCGCCATCCGAACCTGTATGCGGCGCCGCCCGTTCCGGGGGCCGGCGATCCGGTTGTTCCGGGTCGCCGGCCCGCGCGAGTGGTATCAGGGGGTGGTGACGGTTGCGCCGGTGACCGCGGCCGACCAGTACAGCGCCCTCGCCACCTGCGGGAACACCCCCTTCGGGTGGTTGCGGAACATCGGCTCAGTGCCGAACAGCACCACGGCCGCGCCCCGCTCGTCCCGGCCGCTGACCACGGCCGCCTGGCCCCTGGCCGCGTCCGGGCCGCCGGTGCCGTCCGCCGCGTTCGGCCGCCAGTGGCCGGACACGAGCGGGCCGTCGGTGGCGTACGACTGCTCGACCGTGACCTCGGCGCCGAGGGCGGTGAACCAGCGCGGCGAGTACACGAACGAGTGCTCCGGCGACCCGCCGCCGACGGGGCCGGCCGACGAGGTCACGCGGACCACGCCGTTGGCGTCGCCGCGGCCGGCGACCGCGGTCGCCGTGAGCAGCCCCGCAGCGGCGTTGAACGCCGCCCCCGTGCCGCCACGGGTGATCACGCCGCCGGTGGCGAGGAAGGCGTCGAGCGCCGTCCGGGCCGCGGGGTTGAGCGCCGCGTAGCTGAGCCCGCTGGAGACGTACAGGACGTCGGCGCCGCTCCAGTCGAAGCCCGCGTTGAGCACGGAGGTGGAGACCGGGGTGACGGTGAAGCCCATCTCGCGCAAAGTGAACAGCTCGTCCGCGGAGGCCGCCGCGGCGATGCGCACCGGCGCCAGCGGCGTGCCCGTGGCCGGGCCCGCCGGGGTGAAGGCCACGCCGTAGCGGTCGGACACGGTCGCTGCGGCCTGGCGGGCGGCGGCCGGCACGATCGCACGGCCGTCGTTCGTCCAGGTCACGGCCACGCCCTGGCTGAGCAGGTCGTTGAGCGCCTGGACCTCCTTGGCGTCGGTCACCTTCAGCGCCAGCGGCCCGGGGGTACGCGGGACGGATCCGGCAGGAGCGGCGGCCTTGACCGGTTCGGATGAGACGTGCAGCGGTCCCGAGGGGACGCTGTCCACGGTGGCGCCCCAGAGCAGACCATGGCTCCAGCCGGAGATGTCGTACATGGCATCGACTCGTGGGGAGATGTCCTCGCCCGGCTCCAGCATCACGTTGGCCAGCCCGCGCTTGGGCTGGCGCATGTCCACGACGTAGGACCCGGCCGGGTACGTCCTGCCGTTCAGGCGGAACGGGCGTGTGGCCCGCTCGACCCGCACATCGTTCGCGATCAGGTGGTCGACCAGGCGGGCGGCCGCGGTGGCCGAGCGCTGCCCGGTGATGACGTACGCGCGGGGGAAGGTGGTGTTGTAGACGTCCTCGGGGCCGAAGCCGGGCACGATGCCGAGCGGCACGACCTTGGACGGCTCGCCGGCCGCGCCCCGCCGGAAGACCTCGATCTGGTCGGCGATCAGGGCGTCGTGCTTGGACTGCACGAACCCGTAGGTGGCCCGGATCGCGGCGGCGGCCACGTCGGTGTTGATCGCGGAGCGCCGGCGCAACTCCTCGACGGGCAGGTTGTTGTAGTCGGCGTTGTTGACCCGGAGCGGAATCTCCACGGTGTGCGCGGCGACGGTGCCGTGGAACGGCGCGTACTGCGGGGTGAAGATCGGCGGCCAGTCGTCCCAGCCCTCGGCGGAGTCGCGGAACGGGATCTGCACCGGCTCCACGCCGTCCTTCGCCGGGGTGTAGCCGAGCCCGTTGACGGCGGCCTCCATGCCGAGCCCGTTGGCGTAGGTGTTCCTGATGAACACGTCGTACTCGTAGTTGGCGCCGTGCGGTGGCGTGGTGGGCTCGATGAGCGTGCCGTTGACGTAGCCGTGGAGGTCGATCATGGCGACCGGCTGGGTGTCGATCATCACCTGGCGCATGGCCCGGACCTCGGGCTGGGAGGCGGTGACGAAGTCGCGGTTCATGTCGAAGCCGGCGCCGTTCTGGCGAACGCCGTTGACGCGGCCGTCGGGGTTGGCGGTGATGTTGAAGTAGAGTCTCGTGCGTTTCATGAGGTCGGCGACCTGGGGATCGGTGCTGGTCGCGAGCTCCTCGATGGTACGCAGCGCGGCGTCGGTGCCCTCCCACTCGTTGCCGTGGATGTTGGCGTTGACGAAGATCGGCGCCTTGTACCTGGCGGCCAGCCTGCGGTCACGGGCGGCGCCGGCCGGGTCGTTCTCGATGCGGTCGCGGATGACGCTCTGCTCGGCGGCCTGGCCGCGGCTCTCCGGGGCGGTGAGGGTGACGAGGTAGAGGTCGCGGCCCTGGTGGGTGCGGCCGATGATCTCCGCGCTGACACGGTCGCTGCGCCGCTGCAGGTCGTTCAGCTTGGGGGCGATGCCGTGGTACGGCACCAGGCCCAGTTTGATGGAGGCGTCGGCGGGGTTCTCCGCGGGGATCGGGAGCTGGGTCCTCCTGGGGTATCCGCGGTCCCGGGACAGCCCGTACGGCTCGGCCTCCGGGGCGAGGCGGAGCTTCTGGGCCTGCTGTCCCTCCGCGACGCCCGCGGCCACCTCGTTCCGCTCGGGGCCGTTGCCGAAGTCGCGTACGGCGGGGTGGGGCGGCTCGGCCGGCTCGGCTGTCGCCGACCCTGGCGGGACGAGGAGCGCGGCCGAGACGGCGATGCCCAGAATGGCTGGATATAAGCGCACAAAGTCCTCCACGAATCAGAAGTGCGGTCTCGTTCGTACGTTTTAGCGACGAAACCACACAAGACGCCGTGATCAGAGCGACGCGCAATCCATGTCATTCCGTGTCGCCGGAGATCCAGGGATCGCCCGCCTGCCCCGCCCAGCGAGCATCCCACGGGCGCACGTGCTCGTCGACGATCTCGGCCGGGGCGCGCCGGAGCCGGGGCACGGCGGCCGGTGCGCGATCGGGAATTCAATTCACTGCAACTCGTGCATTCATTTCGCGAAAAATGCAGCCGAAATGCGTCCTTGACAAACCTCACAGACGGCCAATAGCCTCCGGGAGATTTTATCGATTTAATGCGCCAGGAGCCCTGTGCCATGAGATCCCCCAGCGGCGTCCGCCGCTTACTCGCCACCGCCTTGGCCGCCCTGCTCACCGCATCGGCGACCGCGGCCCCGGCCGCCGCCGGCCCCGACCGCGGCCACGGCGCGGGCGTGCGGCTCGAACACCTCGACCGCGGCCTGGTAGCGGCCTCCACCAGCGAGGGCGTGTTCCTCAGCTGGCGGCTCCTCGGCGACGAGGTGACCGGCGCCGGCGCCACCGGCATGACGGGCGCCGACTTCCGCGTGTACCGCGACGGCCGGCCCATCGCGACGGTGACCGACAGCACCAACTACCTCGACGCCGCCGGCCCCGGCTCCGCCGAGTACCGCGTCGCCCCCGTCGTCAAGGGCCGGGAGGGCCGCCGCAGCGCCGCCGCCACGCCGTGGGTTAAATCGTTTTATGATCTTCAGCTGAAGAAGCCGGCCGACGGAGTGACCCCGGCCGGCGAGGCCTACACCTACTCGGCCAACGACCTGAGCGTCGGCGACGTGGACGGCGACGGCCAATACGAATACGTCGTGAAATGGGACCCGTCGAACTCCAAGGACGTCTCCCAGCGCGGCTACACCGGCAACACCTACGTCGACACGTACGAGCTGGACGGCACCCTCCGCTGGCGGCTCGACCTGGGCGTCAACATCCGTTCGGGCGCCCACTACACGCAGTTCCTGGTCTACGACTTCGACGGCGACGGCCGCTCGGAGATGATGCTCAAGACCGCCCCCGGCACGAAGATGATCCGCTACGGACGTGGCGGCGAGGTCGTCTCCGAGCGTTACGTCACGATGCCGGAGCAGGACGTCAAGGCCGGCTACTCGCACGCCGACGACTACCGCAAGAGCGCGGCGGACTACTTCGACCACGTGGTCGGCATGTTCGAGAAGTGGCACGAGCACCCCGAGGTGGTGGCCGGACGCTGGCCGGCGACGCTGGAGCAGGCCTTCGGCATCGCCCCGAGGCACCAGTACCCGTTGTCGCACGAAGCCGCCGTCGACCTGGCCACGTACTTCGTCGACGTCTACGCCCCGGGCCGCAGTGGCAACAACCGCCTGCGGGAGTTCGCCGGGTTCGTCATCACCGGTCCCGAGTACCTGTCGGTGCTGGACGGCGCCTCCGGCAGGGAGCTGCAGACCATTCACTACAAGCCGGGCCGCGGCGACGACGGCCTGCTGTGGGGCGACTACGCGATGGCCCGCGTCGAGCCGGGCAACCGGGTCGACCGGTTCCTGTCCGCCGTCGCCTACCTCGACGGCAAGCGCCCGTCGGCGATCTTCGCCCGCGGCTACTACACGCGCACGACGCTGGTCGCCTACGACTGGAACGGCAGGAAGCTGAAGGAGGTCTGGTACGTCGACAGCGGCCACGCGCCGATGGCGAACCCCTTCAACGCCTCCCCCCACGGCGTGCCGGGAAGCAACCCGAAATATGCCGACCTCACCACCCAGGGCTTCCACTCGATGAGCGTGGCCGACGTGGACGCTGACGGCCGGCAGGAGATCGTGTACGGGGCCGCGACCATCGACGACGACGGCGACCTGCTGTACTCGTCGTTCGCCGAGGGCCCGCCGCAGAGCAACGTGCCCGGGCAGAACGTGCGGCTCGGCCACGGCGACGCCATGCACGTCGGCGACCTCGACCCCGAGCGCCCCGGTCTGGAGATCTGGACCGTGCACGAGGGCGGAGCCTGGGCTCCGTACGGATGGGCGATGCGGGACGCCGCCACCGGAAAGGTGCTGTTCGGCGGCTACAGCGGCCGGGACACCGGGCGCGGCATGGTCGGCGACATCGACCCCGCCATCCGCGGCCTGGAGGCCTGGTCGTCGATGCCGCCCAACCAGGAGATCCAGGCGGGCCTGTGGTCGGCCCGCGGCGACCACCTGGGCCGGACCACCCCCGGCACCAACATGAGCATCCGCTGGGCGCCCGACATGACCACCCAGCTGATCAACGGCACCGCCACCACCGTGTTCCAGACGCCGACGATCGACGACTGGAAGCGCGGCACGGTGCTCACCGCTGAGGGCACGCTGACCAACAACTGGACGAAGGGCAACCCGGGTCTGGTGGCCGACGTGTTCGGCGACTGGCGGGAGGAGCTGCTGACGCGCACGGCCGACAGCTCGGCGATCCGGATCTTCCTCAGCACGGAGGTCACGGACCGCAAGCTGTACACGCTGATGCACGACCCGCAGTACCGCGTGGAGGTGGCGCGGCAGCAGACCGGCTACAACCAGCCCGCCTACCCGAGCTTCTACCTGGGCTCGGACATCGACTGGTCGCGGGTGCCCGTGCCCCGCTTCCGGACCCCCCAGGGCTGAGCCCCAGCGAGTCGGCCGGCGGCGGTCAGCCGCCGGCCGACGTCAGCGGCCGGAGTCGTCAGCCGCCGGTCGACTCGCGGGCCACGACCGTGAAGCGGCTGATGAACTCCCGCGCGACCTGCCGCTTCTTCCCCTTCTCCGCCAGCCGCCCGACCAGGAACCGCACGGCCGTGCTCGCCATGAGCGCGTGGTCGGGGTCGATCGACGACAGCGACGGCACGATGTAGGCGCCTTCGGCGATGTTGTCGAACCCGATGACCTTGACGTCCTGCGGCACGCGCACCCCTGCGTCGGCGAACCCGCGCAGCGCGCCCATCGCCACCGTGTCGGTCACGCAGAAGGCGCCGTCGAACTCGACCCCGGACTCGCTCACCCGCCGCGCGGCCGCGGCGCCCTGCTCCATGGTGAGCCCGTCGATGTGGACGAGGAGCCGCGAATCGAGGGGGATGCCGGCCTCCTCCAGCGCCTCGCGGTAGCCGTCGAAGCGCAGGCTGGAGACGTCGACCTCGTCCCCGGGCCCGCCGTCGATCAGGGCGACGCGGCGGCAGCCCTGCTCGATCAGGTGCGCGGTCGCCGCCCGCGCGCCCTCGACGTTGGGCATCGCGACGTGGTCCACCGGCCCGTCGAAGATCCGCTCCCCCAGGATGACCACGGGGTAGTCGACCTTGAGCAGATCGGTGTCGGCCGGTCCCAGCCCGACCGTGCTGAGGATGAGCCCGTCGTAGAGCCGGTTGCGGGACAGGGCGAGCGCGTCGAGCTCGCCCTCGCGGGAGGCACCGGTCTGCTCGATCGCCACCTTGAGGTTGTGCCGGGCCGCCGCGGTGATGATCTCGGCGGCCAGCTGCCCGTAGTAGGGCCGGTCGACCTCGGGAACGGCCAGCCCGATCGTGCCGGTGCGGCCGGTGCGGAGGTTGCGCGCGGCCACGTTGACCCGGTAATCGAGGTCGGTGATGGCCTGCAGCACACGGGCCCGGGTCTCGGTCTTGACGTGCGGATGGTCGTTGATCACGTGGGACACGGTCATGGCGGACACGCCTGCCGCCCGCGCGACGTCCTGAATCGTCACCATCCCCGCCGCCTCACCGGAGAATCCTCTCATGGAGGGCCTCAGCCCTTGACGCTTCCTTGCAGGAGCCCGTTGACGATGTGCCGCTGCATCACGATGAAGAAGATCACGACGGGGATCAGCACGATCACGCTGAGCGTCATGAACGCGGGCCAGTCCACCGAGTACTCCCCGACGGCCTTGTAGACCTGCAGAACCAGGGTCTGCTTGTCGGGCGAGCTGATGAAGACGTTCGGCGTGATGAAGTCGTTCCAGATCCACATGGTCTGGAACACCCCGACGGTGATGAGGATCGGCCGGATGAGCGGCAGCACGATCCGCCAGTAGATCTGCCAGGGCCCCGCGCCGTCGATGCGGGCGGCCTCGAAGATCGAGATCGGCAGCGACCGCAGGTAGCCCTGGATGAGGAAGTAGCAGAAGATCGAGCCGGCCGCGTACAGGAAGACGAGCCCTTCCAGGCTGTCCACCAGCCGCAGCCCCACCAGGATCCGGTAGACGGGGATCAGCGTGGCCTGCCCGGGCACCAAGAACGCGATCACGAGGAGCACCCCGACCACCCGGTTGAGCAACGTCTGGCGCAGCAGCATCGCGTACGCCGCCATCGACCCGATGACCAGCATGATCACGATGGACACGACGGTGACGTAGAGGGTGTTGAGGAACGACTGCAGGATCGGCGTGCTCTCCAGCACCCGCACATAGTTGTCCAGGTAAAGGCTCGTCGGCGGCGCGAGCGGCGCGGCGGACGTCTCCTGCTGCGTCTTGAACGTGTTGACGACGATGTAGTAGAAGGGCACGCCGACCACGGCCGCGGCCAGGATCATGGCCAGGGACAGGATCGGCGAGGAGCGCTGTTTCCTCATGAGAGGCGTCCCTCCAGGCGGCGGGACAGGACGAGCTGGACCGCCACGATCGCCCCCACGGCCAGCATGAAGACCACGGCCAGCGCGGAGGCCTGGCCGAACTTGGCCTGGGCGATGCCGCTCTGGATGATCGACTGGGTGATGGTGAAGGTCGCGTACCCGGGGCCGCCCTTGGTGAGGGTGTAGGGCAGATCGTAGACCTTCAGCCCGCCGGTCATCAGCAGCAGCGAGCTGACGGTGACCGCGGGGGCGAGCAGCGGCAGCGTGATCCGGAAGAACGACTGGCGCGGCGAGGCCCCGTCGACCCGCGCGGCCTCGTAGTAGTCGCCCGGGATGGACTGCAGGTACGCCAGGTAGAGGATGGCGTGCCAGCCGGTGGACGACCAGACGGCGACCATGATGATCGACCACTGGGCGAGCGTGCCGTCCGACAGCCACGACACGGGACCGAACCCGCCGACCGCGTCGAGCAGCCAGTTGAGCGCGCCGGACCCGAGGGGCGACAGGATGAACCCCCACACCAGACCGAGGATCGCGATGCTCGGGATCGCCGGGAAGAAGAAGACCGCGCGCACCACGTTCCGGCCGAAGAAGCGCCGGTTGAGCAGCACGGCCAGCGGGATCGCCAGCACCGTGACGATCACGGTGGTGCCGATCGCGTACAGCAGCGTGAACCCCAGCCCCGCCAGCATGGACGGATCGCTGAAGATCTTCCGGTAGTTCTCCAGCCCGACGAAGTTGACGTCCGTGGAGTAGCCGTTGAAGTCGGTCACGCTGAAGTAGAGCGACTGCGCCAGCGGGATCGCGAACAACACCGCGAACACGATCCCGATCGGCACCAGGAACGCCTGCAGGCGCAGCCCTTCGAGCCTCTTCGGCGAGGTGAGCCAGGACAGGGCGCCCGTCGGTGCGGGCGCCCTTCTGCCGAGCGCGGTCATGTCAGCCCTGGGCCAGCCGGTTGTCCAGCGCGGCGGCGACGTCCGCCGGCTTGGCCTGGCCCTGCACCATCAGCTGGAGCTGGGCAACGGCCTCGGTGGTGAGCGCGTCCTGGACCCGCGGCCAGGCGATCTGCGGCAGGTAGAAGGTGCCGTCCTTGAGCGCCTGGAGGTTGGGCTCCAGCGCCTTGTCGATCACGGGGATGACGTCGGACGTGGTGGTCATGGCGGCCGTCTGCTTGTTGAACAGCGTGACGCCCTCCTTGCTGCCGAGGTACGTCAGAAACGCCTCGGCCTCCTTCTCGTGCTCGGTCTTGGCGTTGATGGCCCAGCCGGGCGAGGCGGCGCCGCCCCAGAACGGCTTGCCGTCGGGAGTGGGCACCCCGGCGAAGACCATGTTCATCTTCGGCGCCTTCTCCCGCAGCGAGGTCACGTCCCACGGACCCGCGGGGATCATCGCGACGCGGCCGTTGGCGAATTCGTCCGCGATCTGCTCGCCCTTCAGGCTGACCGCGTCCTTGCCCAGCACGCCGCTGGTGAACAGCTGGTTGAAGGTCGTCAGCGGCCCGTTCCACAGGTCGCCGAACTTCTTCTTGCCTGCGAAGATCTGGGCGTCCACGTCGCCGCCCTGGCGCGCGTTCTCGTGGCCGACCAGGGCCGCGAAGGTGAGCGGCATGCCCGCCACCGATTCGTGGTAGGGCGTGGTGCCCGCCGCCTTGAGCTTCTGGCACAGCGCGATGAAGTCGTCCCACTTGGTGGGGAATTCGGTGACGCCCGCCTTGGCGAGGAGGTCCTTGTTGTAGAGGATGCCGGCGGACCACGACGAGATCGACATGCCGTAGGCCTTGCCGTCCACGGACCAGGCCTCGGTGTTGAACTTGGACATGTTCGCCATGAACGGCTTGCCGGTCAGGTCCTTGACGAAGCCGCCCTGAACGAGGTTGGTCTTGTTCTCCGCGGCGATCACGAACACATCCGCCGCGGTGCCCGAGACGAGCCTGGTCTGCAGCGCCGCGATGTACTCGGCCACGGGCGGGGCGGTGGAGAACTCGATGTCGATGCTGGGGTTCTGCTTCTCGAAGGCGTCGATGAGCGGCTTCATCGTCTTCTCGTTCTCCCAGGAGAAGAAGCTCAGCTTGGTCTTGCCGCCGCCGCTGCCTTCACTTCCCGAGCCGCATCCGGCCGTTGCGGCCAGGACGGCCGCCGCTGCCGCCAGCGTCGCGACTGATCTTCTGAGCAGGGACATCGCTCACCTCTTTGGCGATCGTTACCGTGGGGGGATGGACGCGCGGATGGACATCCACGCGGGGGGCAACCGGCCGGAATTCGCCGGTTTATCGATACAGTGGTTTGTATCGATAAAAATTGGCGGATGTCAAGGATGTGTTGCCGGACCCTCAACGGGCAGGATCGGGCCGATGAGGGGCTCGTCACGATCACAGGTCAGCACGCCGTCGCGGACCCTCAGCCGGGCCGCGTGCACGGCCGACCGCCGTCCGCTGTCCGGCCCGTCCGGGTGGGTGAAGTAGAAGACCAGCGCTTCTTCGCCGGTCACCACGACGTCCGCGTGGTGCCCGTAGCCGGCGTCCTGCTCGCCGGTCCCCGGCTTGTCGAGGATGAGTCCCTGGGGCCGCCAGGTCTCGAGGTCGCCGGATCTGAGCACGCGCTGGCCGTGCCATTCGTCCACGATCATCCAGTGGTGGCCGCCGAGGGTGAACACATTGGGCCCCTCGTGGGCGGAGATCGTCACCGCCGGGCCCTTGACCTTCCATTGATACAGGTCCTGGCTGTCGGCGGCCCAGGTGTGGGATCCGTCGGCCTCGTCCTTGTACCAGAGGCGGTGGCCGCCGCCGGGCAGCGGGGCCACACAGGCGTCGATCACGTACGCGGAGGACAGGTCCAAGGTGGAGCGGTAGGTCCAGCGGACGAGGTCGGGGCTGGTGTAGTGGCGGATGTGGCGTTCGTGGGGATGCCAGGCTTCGGGGACGCCGCGGATGACGCTGACGTACATGTGGTACGTGGCGCCGTCGTCGACGATCTCCGGCGCCCAGTACGTGTGCCGCCCCCACTCGAGGTCGAGACCCTCGATGGTCCCCCGATACAGCCAGGTCACGCCGCCGTCGGCGGAGGAGGCCACACCGAGGTCGGTGCCGTGGACCCAGCTGACGTCCTGGCGGTGCGGGGCGGTCGCCCGCCTGCTGGTGTAGACGAGCCACCACGCGCCCTCGGCGCGGTTCCAGATCACGGTGGGATCGGTGGCGCCGTCGAACATGGGGTCGCGGTAGAGCGGCCGGGGGACCTCTGTCATGACCGTCCATTCTGTAGATCGGTTTGTAACGATACAGACGAGGAGGACACCCCGAATGGGGTGCCCTCCTCGTGGACGGACTGACCTGTGAGCCGGCCTAGTGCTTCACCGACACGGTGGAGACAGAGGTGGTGTCCTTCTCGGCCCAGGCGCGGGTGGAGAAGGCGACCGGGTGGCTCTTACGGCCGATGCCGTCGCCCCACTTGGTCACCACGTACTGGATCTTGATGTGGCCCTCGCCGTCGACGCCGTCCACGCCCAGGGTGTCGGGGTTGAACGTGCCGCCGGTCAGCTCGGCGAAGGTCTTGGCGTCCAGGTCGAGCATGACGCCACGGCTGGAGGGGTCGCCGGGGCCGCGGTCGCCGACGAAGAAGGGCAGCTTCTTGCCCTTGTACATCACGTAGCCCTCGGTCATGAGCGGCCAGCTGGGGCTGGCGGCCAGACCCTTCTGCATGGGCTTGCCGGCGGCGGGAAGGCCGGTGTCACCGGCGCGACCGGAGGAGTCGTCCCAGAAGTAGGACGCCGTGGTGGAGCCCTGGAGCTTGGCCTTGCCGGCGTCCGAGCCGGTGTCGGCGTGGGCCGCGGCGGAGCCGATGGTCAGGGCGCCGAGGGTGGAGGCTGCGAGCAGGGCGATAGAGCGCATGCGGGCAGTCATAGTTAAAGGTCAGTCCTTTGTTAGGGGACACGTACAGGCGTTGCACTCGCTTGACCGACGTAGCCGGGCATGAGGCCACAGTCGCTACGTGGAGCGCAAGAGGATCCGGGAAACCGCCCTTCAGAGGTAAGGTGCGGGTCATTCCCCGGCAACTGGAACTACGTTACCGACTCGAATCGGACAAACGCAAATAAAACACCACGAATCCGGCAAAGATCTACCCTGTGCGGTAAAGCCGGCTTCGGGATTGCGGGGATAACGCCACGGCCTGCCCATCCATTCCCTGAGCTGCGGGCGCGACGCTCCCGGGGCGCTCGCCCGCAGCCCTTTGCTTCGACCAGACCCGCCCGGCCGGGTCACGTCGACGTCGTGGCCCGGCCGGGCGCGATCATGGGCGGTGAGCGATCAGGTGAGCTGGATGTAGTCGAGCTCGGCGTATCCGGTGCCGCCCGCGAAGTACGGCGAGCCCTTCGCCAGGCGGATCACGTTGTAGCCGGCCCTGAGGTTGACGCTGGTGCTGATCGTGGCCCCGAACTGGCCCCAGCCCGCGGTCGGCGGGTAGCTGACCGTGGTCCAGGCCCCGCCGTTGTAGGCCAGGCCCTGGGTGGCGGTGGCGCCGGTGCCGTTGGCGTAGCCGATGGTCATCGTGTACGCCCGGGCGGTGGGCACGTTCACGACGAAGTCGACGTAGCTGTCGGTGCGGGGCGTGCCCGAGTTGTCGATCCGGCCCACGTAGCCGCCTGCCGACGCGCTGGAGGCGCTCAGCCGCTGGGCACGGAACACGGAGGCGTTCTCGGCCTCGTAGCGCTGCTGGTAGGACGGGACCCCGCTGACGGGTTCGACGATGAGCTGGTAGGCGCTGGTGGCGCTCATATTCGGCACCGACACGCTGAGGTTGCCGCCGCTGACCGTGCGGGTGGTGGTGGAGACGGTGGCAGGCGCGGTCACGGCGGTGAAGCGGCCGCTGGACGGGGTGGACAGCAGCGTGACGCGCACGCTGGAGCCGAGCGGGCCGAGGCCCGTGAGGTTGACGGTGTTGGCCCCGGCCTCGTTGCCGAACACCACGTTGACGATCCTGCGGGTGGGGTCGTAGGAGGCGAACCCGTCCAGGCCGGTCTGCGTGGTGGTCGTCGTGGTGACCATGTTCCCGGCCATGTCGCCGTACCACTTGTACAGCCACCAGGTGCCGGTGGGCTGGTTGTTGTTGACGACCAGGCCGTTCATGGTGCCGTACTCGTACCAGAAGGCCCGGTGCGCGGATTCGACGCCGCCGCGCTCCAGCTTGGCCACGTAGCTGGCGACCCGGCCGGGGACGTCCACCTCGGCGGGGGCGGCGTACTCGTTGATGGAGATGCGGCGCGGGCTGATGCCCAGCGACGCCTCCAGGTTGCGGTAGTCGGCGATGTCGCCGGCGATCCTGGTGGGGTTCGTCAGCTCGTGCCAGCAGATGATGTCGGGCAGCGTGCCGGTGTCCCTGGCGCGGGTGAGGAACGCCTGCATCCAGGAGCGGTTGTAGGTGGCGGTGCTGGGGCCGACGATCGGCGTGAGCGTGTCGAGCGCGCGCACCGCCCGGAACGTCCGCACCCAGCCGTCGTTGAAGTTGCCCGCGGCAGAGGTGTTCCAGGTGTAGTCGGGCTCGTTCCAGAGCTCCCAGCCGATGACGTTCGTGACCGTGGTGGCCGACAACCGGGCGTTGACCATGGTGTTGACCTTGGCCAGCCAGTCGTCCCAGCTCACCCACCGGTAGGGGAAGTCCGGGTAGATGTCGGGCATGCGGATGAACTCGCCCGCGCCGACCCTGGTGGCCTGCGGGGCGACCAGGAGGGCGTCGCCGCCGGGCGGCTGCCCGTTGGGGCGCTGGCCGACGCCGGGCGCGGGCTGGGTCAGCGAGTTCACCTTGATCGGCAGCAGGGTGGAGTCGGCCGGGCGGGAGTTCTCCGCCAGGCCGTAGAGGCCGCCGGAGGCGGCGTGGGTGACGGTCCGGAACGGCTGGGCGACGTTGACGGTCAGCGTCGCGCCCGCCGCGGCGGCCGGAGGGGCGGCGGTCACCACGGTGGCGGCCGTGGTGACCAGTGCTAAGGCGATCGCTCGGATTCGGGACATGGTGTCACGCTCCTTCGGGGGGTGTGGACACGGGCAACCAGATGCGCATGCTCGACGGACCCCGCTGGGCCCAGGAGTGGTAGGGCCGCAGCGGCAGGTCGAGCCACTCGGCGCGCTCCGCGGGAACGCCCGAGAGACGGTAGGGCCAGGGCCGGTCGGGGTGGGCGGGCAGGAGGGCGCGGACCCGCGCGCCGCCAGGCTCGGCCTGAGGGCCGGTCAGGGGGTCGATCGCCAGGGAGTCGAGCCCGCCGGGGTACGGGAGGTCGTGGGACTCGGCGCACAGGACCTCGGGGCCGCGCTCGACGGCGACACAGCCGCGTACGGCGTCGATGCGGGGGTCCGGCCAGGTGAAGCGGGGCTCCATCGGGAGTTCGAGGGTGATCACCTCGCCGGCGCGGAACGCCCGCCGGATCTCCAGCATGCCGGGCTCGACCGGCCGTGCCTGCCCGTCCTCGGTCAATGTGGCGCCGGCGGCCCAGGCCGGCACCCGCAGGGAGAGGGTCCAGGGCGAGGGCGCGTCGGCCGCGATCCGGACGCGGACGGTCCCCGACGCGGGGTAGTCCGTCTCGACGTCCACGGCGACCTGCCGCCCGCCGGGCAGCTCGGCGCGGACGGCGCCGGGCGCGTACTGATGGATCTGCAGGCCGTCGTCGTCGGCGGTGGCGACATAGCCGTCCAGGCTGGCCAGCGTCCTGGCGACGTTGGTGGGGCAGCAGGAGACGTCGAACCAGGCGGCCCGGACGCCGGCCTCGGCCCGGGGGCTGACCTCGGTGGCGTCCGCCGGTTTGCCGGGCGTGCGCTGGTGGAGGGGGTTGGCGTAGAAGAACGCCCGGCCGTCGGGGCTCGGGGAGGTCGCGATGACGTTGTAGAGCGTGCGCTCGATCAGATCGGTGTAGCGGACGTCGCCCGTGGCCAGGTAGAGCCGCCAGGACACCATGATCGAGGCAACACCGGCGCACGTCTCGCAGTAGGCCCGGTCCGGCGGCAGCTCCCAGTCCTCGCCGAATCCCTCGTCCTGGTGGCGGGAGCCCATGCCGCCGGTGATGTAGGTGCGGCGGGCGACCGAGCGCTCCCACTGCCGCTCGATCGCGGCCAGCAGCTCGTCGTCGCCGAGCTCGACCGCGACGTCCACCGCGGCGGCGGTGAGGTAGAGCGCGCGCACGGCGTGGCCGCGCCAGACGTCGGCCTGCCTGATCGGGATGTCGTCCTGGAAATAGGCGCGGCCCAGCGGGATGTCCCGCAGGGTCCCATGCCCGCGGCGGTCGAGGAACAGGCGGGCCTGCTCGACGTAGCGCTCCTCCCCCAGGGCCCGGCCGAGCTCGGCCAGCCCGACCTCGATCTCGGGGTGTCCGCAGATGCCCGGGTTGCCGCCGGGGCCGAAGGTGCGGCATACGTGGTCGGCGGCCCGCCGCGCGATCCGTACCAGGTCGTCCTCGCCGGAGGTGCGCAAGCGGGCCACGGCGGCCTGCAGGAGGTGGCCGGTGTTGTAGAGCTCGTGGCCCATTTCCAGGTCGCTGTAGCGCGGCGGCTGCTCGCCGTGCCCGAAGCACGTGTTGAGGTAGCCGTCGGGGTCCTGCGCCCGGCCGATGCGGGTGGTGAGCCGCTTGATGGCCGCCTCCGCGTCCGGGTCGCCGGTCCGGCCGGTCTCCCAGACCAGGGCCTCCAGCAGCTTGTAGACCTCGGAGTCGGAGAACGACCAGCCCGGGCGGTCGGGCCCGGTCGTGCCGTCGGCGACGCGGTCGAAGTTCGCGAGCCAGCCGAGGCGCTCCATCCACGACTCGCAGTGGAACAGCGTGGCCGTCGCGTTCACGCTCTGCCTGCGGCCCCAGAACCCGCCGGTGATGGACACCTGGGCGAGCCCCAGAGGGCGTACCGGGCCGGTCGGCGGCAGCACGGGAACGGAGCGGTCGGTCATGTGGTGGGCCTTTCGAATCACGGAACGATCAGTCCTTCACGGCGCCCGCGGTGACCCCGGCGGCGATGTAGCGCTGCGCGAGGACGAGGAGGAACGCTGCGGGAACGGACGCGATCACGGCGGTCGCCATGATCGAGTTCCATTGGGTCGTGTTGTTGCCGATGTAACGGAAGATGCCGAGCGTGATGGGGATGACGTCGCTGTTGCGGTTGAGCGTGGAGGCGAAGATGAAGTCCGACCACGCCCACAGGAACGCGAAGAGCGAGACGGTGATCACCGAGTTGCGGCTGAGCGGCAGGATGATGGAGCGGAACGTGCGCCAGGTGCTCGCCCCGTCGATCTGGGCCGCGGCCATGAGCTCGGCGGGGATGCTCGCCATGAACGCCCGGAACAGCAACACCCCGAACGGCACGGCCAGCGTGGAGTCGGCCACGATCAGGCCCGCGACGGTGTTGAGCATCCCGAGCCTGATGTAGATCGCGTAGAAGCCCATGGCCATGACCACGGCGGGGATCATCTGGGCGACCAGGAGCAGGAAGTCGATCCCGCGCGCGCCGAGCGGCCGCAGCTTGGCCAGCGAGTAGCCGGCGGGCAGCGACACGACCAGCGTGAGCGCGACCGTGCCGAGGCCGATGAACAGGCTGGTGGCCAGGGCCGGCAGCTGCTGGCCGAACGCCGCGGTGTATCCCTCGAACGTGGCGTCCCACGGGAACCAGTGCGGCGGGTCGGCCCGCATGTCGCTCGTCTTGGTGAGCGAGACGTTGAACATCCAGTAGACCGGGAAGAGCATCAGCCCCACCAGGACGACGCCCACCGACGTCTTCCACCAGGACCTGCGGACCGTCATGCGCCTTCCTCCCTGCGCTGCAGATGCACGTGCACGAGCCCGGCGGCGAAGGCGATGAGGATGAGGATGTTGCCGACGGCCGCCGCCGGGGAGAAGTCGGGCTGCCCGGTGCCGAACGCCTCCCGGTAGGACCAGATGGCCAGCGTCGTCGAGGCGTCCGCCGGACCTCCCCTCGTCATGATCCAGATGATGTCGACGACCTTGAGCGTGTAGATCAGGCCGAGCAGCAGCGTGATCGCCGACACCGGGCGCAGCAGGGGGAACGTGATGCGCCAGAAGCGCTGCCAGGCGTTCGCCCCGTCGAGGCCGGCGGCCTCGTACAGGTCGGCCGGGATGTTCTGCAGCCCGGCGTAGAGGATCACCAGGTTGAACGGGATCCCGAGCCAGATGTTGGCGATGGTGACGGCCAGCAGTGAGGTGTCGGGTGAGGTGAGCCAGTTGATCTGGCCGATCCCGAACGCCTGCAGGGCCGCGTTGACGATGCCGTTCTCGCTGTTGAGCATCCACGACCAGGTCGAGGCGGAGACGATCAGCGGCAGCAGCCACGGCACCAGGAACATCGCGCGCAACGCCACCGACAGGCGGAAGGTGCGGTGGAAGAAGACCGCGAGCGCCAGCCCGAGGGCGTACTGGACGGCGATGGACCCCAGCGTGAACACCGCCGTGTTGCCCAGCGCCCGCAGGAAGGTGTCGTCGGACAGGATGGTCGCGTAGTTCTCGAACCCCGTGAACTCCGGGTCGCCCTGCACGAACGCGCGCGGCGTGTAGTCGTGCACGCTGAGCTCGATGTTGCGGTAGAGCGGATAGGCGTAGAAGAGGAGCAGGTAGAGGACGAGCGGCGCGAGGAAGGCGAGGGCCGTCCATCGAGGAGAGCGCCGCCGGGGAGCCTGGTGCGCCGCTCTCCTCACCGTGACCGTCTGGGTGCGAACGGAGGTCATCGGATCAGCCGCCGGTGGCCTGCTTCGCCTGCGCCTGCGCCTCCTTGAGCGCGTCGGCCGGGCTGGCCGAACCGCTCAGCGACTTCTGCACAGCCGTCCACATCGCCTCGGAGATCTTCGGGTACTTGGTGCCGAGGTTGTCGCTGGTGCGGCCCTTGGCGGACTGCACGGCCTCGACCCACGGCTTCAGGCCGGGTTCCTTGGCGAGGATCGCCTGCTGCCCGTCGGCGGTGGAGGGGATGTAGTAGGCGAACGTCGTACCGGTCTCCACCAGGCCCTCGGGCGTGGTCATGCACTCGAGGATCTTCTTGGTGGCGCTGTAGCGGCCGGTGTCCTTCTGCACCGGGACCGTGATGAACTCGCCGCCCGTGGGCGTGGGTGCGACGCCTCCGTCCTTGCCGGGAATCTGCACGATGCCGGTGGGGAAGTCCGCCTTCCCGGCGCTGTTGATCTGCCACGTGCCGTTCTCGGCGAAGGCGAACTCGCCCGTCAGGAACTCCTCCCAGGTGGTGTTCTGCGAGTTGCTGATGACCGAGTTGGGCGCGGTGCCGTCCTTGACCCACGACGTCCACAGCTCCAGCGCCGCCACGGCCTCGGGCGAGTCGAGCTGGGTGAGCTGCGCGCCGGCGCCCCAGAACCACGGCAGGAACTGGAACGAGCCCTCTTCCGTGCCGATGGCCGAGAACGTGATCGGTTTCTTGCCCGCCGCCTTGACCTTCTTCAGCGCCCCGTTGAGCGAGGCCCAGTCCTTGATCGAGGCGGGGTCGACGCCGACCTCGTCGAGGATCTTCTTGTTGTAGTACAGGGCGAGGGTGTTGGCGCCGATGGGGATGCCGTAGGTCTTGCCGTCCAGCTCACCGGCGGCGATGAGGTTCTTGTCGAATCTGGCGGTGTCCAGCCCGAAGTCGGCCATGGTGGTGAGCATCCCGGCGTCGGCGAGCGTCGAGACGGCCGGATTGTCCAGGAGGATGACGTCCGGCGCGTTGCCCTCCTGCCCGGCCAGCAGCGCCTGGTTGGTCAGCGCGGTCGTGTCGTAGGCGGTGCGCTCGATGGTGACGCCGGCCTGCTGCCCGCAGGTGTTCACCCGCTTCGCCCAGGCGGAGGACGCGTCGTGCTGCGGGTACGGGTCCCACCACGTGTAGGCCGTGCCGGCGGAGCCGGCGGCCGTGGGGGTGCTCCCACCCTGGGGGGCGGAGGCGCAGGCGGACAGAGCGGACAGCGCCAGAACGGCGGTTCCGAAGACCGCCGCCCTCGTGGACATCGACGGACGGTTCATCGATTCCTCCAATGTTAGCGCTCACATCGAGCGATCAAAGGTGGTTTGGGGGGTAAAGGCCCGGGTTCAGCGGGCGTGCGGAGGCGGGAGCGGCGCTCCCGGGACGGCGGTGCTGCCTCGGGAGACCAGTTCGGGAGAGATGAAGCGCACCACGAACGACTCGTCGCGGGCCGACGCCGATTCGACGCGGCGCACGAGCTGGCGCACCGCCATGGAGCCGAGGCGGTCGGGTGCGCTCTCGATGAAGGAATAGGGCAGGGAGAAGGTCGCGGCGAACTCCTCGGAGTAACGCCCGATGACCGACAGATCCTCGGGGACCCGCAGTCCCCGCTGGTAGGTGACCGACGGCAGCGCGGCGGCGGCCGCCTCGTTGTTGATCAGCAGGCCGGTCGCCGCCGGGTAGGCGTCGAGCAGGCCGTTGAGCAGGCGGCCGACGGCGGGTTGCCGGGACTCGCCGTACACCGCGTGCAGGGTGACGCCCAGTTGCCGCGCCCGTTCCTGCGCGGCGTCCCGCAGGCGCCACACGTACGCGCCGCCGCGCTCGACCACGTGCTCGGGCTGCGAGATCAGGATGAGCTCGCGGTGGCCGAGGCGGTGGAGGTGCTCCACCATGACCCGGCCGGCCTCCTCGAAGTCCAGGTCGAACACGTCGAGACCCGAGCAGTCGCCGGGCAGGCCGACCAGGGCGCCCGGCTGCGGCGCGGCGCGCAGGATGGGCAGCCGCGGGTCGTCCTCCGCGATGTTCATCAGGACGACGCCGTCCACCATCCGGGAATCGGTGATGCGCCGCAGGGCCCGCGCGCCGTCGGCCTCGGTGACCATCAGCGTGTCGTAGCCCAGGTCGCGGGCGGTGTCGGTGACGCCCAGGATGTACTGCATCATCGCGGGCGCGAACTCGTCTTCGTGGAACTGGGCGAGCAGACCGAGGACCTTGGTCTGGGAAGTGGCGAGCGCGCGGGCGCCGGCGTTCGGCGTGTACGCCAGCGCCTCGGCCGCCGCCAGCACCCGCCGGCGGACCTCCTCCGAGATGGGCCGCTTGCCTGACAGCGCGTACGACGCCGTGCTGCGGCTCACCCCGGCCTCCCGGGCCACGTCTCCGATCGTCGCCACTCTCACCTCCTGATCATTGAACCGGTTCGACAGTTGCGTTGCGGACTCCCTCATATCGTCGCCCGGACGACGCCTGCGCCCAGAGTTCCCTGGACGGTGCCTCATCGGCATCGGCGAACCGGTTCAACGATTGGGCTCGACTGTCACTCCTCCAGGAGGCAGGCGTCAAGAGCGCGGGCGACGGAAGATACCGAATCGTGACTTGCCGGAAACGGTGGGAAACCACCCCATTGACGTGCGCGCCGCGGCTACGTAACCTACGCGAAACCCTCGGTTGCGTTGCGGATCGACTCCCTCGGACTTGTTAGCGCTCACATGACCTAGGGACATCGTGATGACCTTTCCGAGCATCACCAAGGCCATGCGCGCCGGGCTCCTCCCGGCCGCCCTCACCCTCGCGTTAACCCTTGGCGTCCCGGTCGCGGCAGCGGCCGATCCGCCTGCTCCCGCCCTCGTCTACGAATTCGACGCCGACGACGTCAGCACCGGCTCCGTCACCGACTCCTCGGGCAACGGTCTGCACGGGACGCTGGTCAACGGCTCCACCGCGTCGTTGGTCGACGGCTCGGGAGGAGGTCACGCGCTGAGCCTGCCCGGCGGCGCGCCCACCTCCAACGGCGCCTACGTGAGGTTGCCGCTGGCCGCCATCCAAGGCAAGACCGATCTGACCGTGTCTGCCCGGGTGAAGTGGGACGGCACCACCGCCCCCTGGCAGTGGATCTACGCGCTGGGCAAGGACACCAGCCGCTACCTGTTCACCACGCCGTACAACGGCGACGGCCGCCTGCGCACGGCCGTCACCGCCTCGTCGGCGGGCGGCGAGGCCCAGGTCACGGGTTATGCCCCGCTGCCGGCGAACGCCTGGAAGACGCTGACGGTCACCCTCGACACGGCCGCCAAGCGCGTCACCACCTACCTCGACGGCGTCGCCGTCGCCTCCGCCGCCACGAACGTGACGGCCGCGCAGCTGATCGACGCCGCCACGACGTCCGCCGGCTTCATCGGCCGCTCGTTCTATCCGGACCCGCTGTTCGACGGCGCGATCGACGACTTCCGCGTCTACGGCGCGGCGCTGACGGCCGAGCAGGTCGCCGCCCTCGCCGGCGGCCAGGTCCCCACCCCGACCGGCCTGACCCAGGACGCCTTCGCGGTGCGGACGTTCATCGGCACCGCGCCGTCCCTGCCGGCCGCGGTCCGCGCCACCTTCTCCGACGGCTATGACCGCGACCTGGCCATCACCTGGGCGCAGGTGAACCCCGAGGACTACGCCAAGGCCGGGACGTTCACCGTGACGGGCACGGCGGGCGGGCGGCCCGTCACCGCCAACGTCACGGTGATCCGCGAAGGCCAGCTCGTCATCGACCTGGCCAAGGACACCGGCGCCTTCCACGGCGGCGCGTCCGGCACGCTCTACGGCCTGTATGGGCCCGGGGTGCCGACGAACAACCTGATCGAGGGCATGCGCCTGCGCACGGTCTCGACCAAGGCCCAGGACGGCCCGCAGCACCCGGGGGCCGACGCCCTCGAAGTGGTCAAGCCGCTGGCCGACAGCACCGATGGCGACGTGTACATCTACATGACCGACATCCACCGCGGCTTCCCGTACCAGTGGCCGGGCAGCACGCCGCAGGAGAAGATGGACCTGTTCAAGGAGAAGATCGCCAAGCAGGTCGACCAGGTCCTCGCGCTCGACCCGAAATATCAGGACAACATCGTCTTCGTGCCGTTCAACGAGCCCGAGGGCAACATGTTCGGCACCGGTGAGTGGAGCTACAACCGCAAGAGCTGGCTCAACGACCCGACGGACTACTTCAGGGCGTGGGACGAGGTCCATGCGCTCATCAAGGGCAAGATGCCGCAGGCCCGCATCGCCGGACCCAACACCAGCGTGCTGTACTCGCAGGTGAAGGGCTTCCTGCAGCACGCCGTCCAGGCCGGCACCGTGCCCGAGGTGATGACCTGGCACGAGCTCAGCCACCCCGAGCAGGTGCGGCAGAGCGTCAAGCGCTATCGCGGCTGGGAGGCCGAGGTCTTCGCCGGCACCGAGTACGCCGGGAAGAAGCTGCCGATCAACGTCAACGAGTACGCCTTCAACTACCACACCTCGGTGCCCGGCCAGATGATCCAGTGGGTGTCGGCCATCGAGGAGTCGAAGGTGGACGCCGACATCGCGTACTGGAACATCGACGGCAACCTGTCCGACTCCGCCGTGCAGGCCAACCGCGCCAACGGCCAGTGGTGGCTGCTCAACGCCTACGGCGGCATGAGCGGGCACACCGTGCAGGTCACGCCGCCGTTCCCAGGGCAGAACTACACGCTGCAGGGCGTCGCCACCCTCGACCCGGCCAAGAAGCAGGCCCGGACGATCTTCGGTGGCGCGAGCAGCGCCGGGCACATCCGCTTCGAGAACGTCCCCGCCGACGTCCTCGGCGCGAGCTCCGGCACCGTTCACGCCTGGATCCGCGAGATCCCGTGGACGGGGCAGATCGGCGACTCGGCGCAGCCGGAGATCATCGCCGAGCGTGACGTCAAGGTCGAGGACGGCACCGTGGCGTTCGACTTCGGCAGCGGCGGCCTGCCGCGGCTGAAGGAGTCGTCGGCGTACGAGATCGTGCTCAGCCCCGAGGGCGCGGGCACGGTGACGGCGCCCGCGCCCAAGCTGTGGGAGCAGTCCTACGAGGCCGAGGACGCCAAGTACACCGGCGGCGGCTACACCCGCAACGGCCCCGAGGGCTCGCCCTCGGACGTGTCGAAGTTCTACACCTCCGGCCGCTACGACGTCGGCGGGCTGCGGACAGGCTCCGACGGGGTGCTCGACTTCACCGTCGAGGTCCCGCAGGACGGCCGCTACGACCTGAGCGTCTTCGCCAACTCGCTCAACACCTTCGACCGGGTGCGGGAGCAGGGGCCCACGAACGTCTTCGTCCGCGTGGACGGCGCCGCCGAGCAGGAGCTGTTCCTGCCCCTCGGCTACAAGTGGGTCGTGTGGGACCACGCCGGCACCACCGTGGAACTCAAGGCGGGCAAGCACGTGATCTCCCTGGCCGCGCGGAGCCTCGACGGCGCCAAGGCGACCAAGGGCGACGCGATCGTGGACCGGATCCGGCTGTCGCTGGCCAACCCGGCGGCGGCGACCTCGATCTATGAGGCGGAGCTGGCCGACCTGAGCGGGGCCCGCATCGCCTACGACGTCAAGGGCGACGGCGTCGGCGGCTCGGGTGTCGTGGCGGCCGAGCGCGGGAAGTCGGTGACGTTCTGGGTCTACTCCGCCCGGGACGCCGCGGCCGTCCTCGACCTCAAGCTGCTCGGCTCCGGCCAGGCGACGATATCCGTCAACGGCATCCAGGTGATGGAGGACGCCCGGCGCGACGGCTCCACCAGGACGGTGTCGCTGTCCGGCGGCGTCAACAAGGTCACGGTCACCGGCGCGTCCGGCACGGCGCTCGTCGACCGGCTGGAGGTGCGCCCGGCCGCCGGCGCGCTGCCCGGCACCGCCTACGAGGCGGAGTCCGCCCAGCTGGCCGGCACCGCCAAGGCGGCGCAGCTCTCCCTGGCCAGTGGCAAGGCCGCGGTCACCGGGGTCGGCGGCACGCCGGGCAACGCCAACACGCTCACCTTCACCGTCCAGGCGGACAAGCCAGGCACGTACGCGATGCGCGTCCGCTACTCCAACCCGGAGCAGTCGCCCGCGACGCACTACAACCCGGACCCGCTCGCCAGGCACGCCGACATCTCGGTGAACGGCGCCGCCCCGCAGCGCGTCCTGTTCCCGCACTCCTTCCACGAGAACAACTTCTGGGAGCTCACGGTCCCGGTGCAGTTGCAGAAGGGCGAGAACACGGTGCGGTTCTCCGCCGAGGAACTGCCCAACTTCGACGGCAAGACCTACGCGTCGGAGACCTTCCCGGGAGTGCTCCTCCGCTCCCAGTACGCCCCGGCCATCGACAAGATCACGGTCGCTCCCTACAGGGACTGACACACCCACTCCCCCGCCCGTGCTCCGCAACCCCGGCGCACGGGCGGGACGCTCCATCGGTCCTCAATCGATTCTCGGTCGTGGCGCGGCACAGTAGAGGGCGAGTGACTGAGCGGAGTGAGCCGATGGAAACCGACCTGCTGCCGACGGCGGCCCGCCTGCCCGCCTGGTGGCCTCCGCGCACGACCCCGCCCCGCAGGCCCCCGATCACGCTCGAGGGCATTCTCGCCGGGGTCCGCGTGCCCGACGCGGACCCGCGGCGCTGGCGGGAGCAGCTGGAGGAGGCGACCGCCGGGCTGCGCGAGGCGCTGCTGGTCGATCCGGGCGTGGCGCGAGCCGCGCTGGAGTCTCCGGTGTGCCCGCAGGGGCTGCGCGTCAGGGAGGGAATGCTGGCGATCATGCGTGCGGCCGGTCTGCCGGAGGCGACCCGCGCCGCGGCGCTGACCGGGCTGCTGCTGTACGCGATCGCCGACGCCGCGTACCAGCACGCACCGGACGGACGTCACCCCAGCCTTGCCGCGTGCCGGCACGCGCCGGAAGGGCGTCATCCCCACCTTGCCTCGGCGCCGGACGCCCCGTGCGGGGAGCGCTTCCGCTTCGGCCTGAAGCTGTTGCTCGACGGCCTGGCCGCCGCGCTCCCGGACCGAGCCGGATGACCTGCGAGGTGTGGTGGGCCGAGCTCGGCGAGGTGCGGGCCTGGCATGAGGAGCTCCTCGACCCCGTGGAACGGCTCCGCAAGGGCAAGTACCGTGCCCCGGCGGACCGCCACCGTTTCATCCTGGGCTGTGCGATCACCAGGATCATGCTCGGCAGGCGCCTGGGCGTGCCTGCCGCCGACGTGCCGCTGCGTCGCGACTGCCCGGCCTGTGCCCGCCCGCACGGCAAGCCGCGCCTGCCCGGCGACGAGCTGCACCTCTCGGTGTCTCACTCCGGCCGCTGGGTGGCTGTGGCGATCAGCGGCGTGGGGCCCGTGGGCATCGACGTGGAGCGCGTCGCCGAACGGAGCACGGCGCTGGTGGAGGCGGCGCTCGCGGATGTCGAAGCCGAGGCGCTGGGGCGCACGGCCGACCCCGTGGCCGGATTCATCGCCTACTGGACGCGCAAGGAGGCCGTGCTGAAGGCCACCGGTGACGGGCTGCGCGTGCCCATGTCGCACGTGATCGTCTCCCCTCCCGATCAGCCCGCGCGCCTGCTCGGCTTCCGCGGGCGCCCGCTGCTCCGGGTGGCGCTCACGGACCTGCCGCGGCGAGACGGGCACGCCGCGGCGCTCGCGATCATCGGGGTGCGGGAGATGCCCCGCGTGGCGGCGGGCAGCGCCGCCCCCTACCTGGCGGGGGTCACCACGGCGTGATGTCGTGCCCTTCCGTCCAGATCCGCGCCGCGGCCGTCAGCAGGGCGGCTCTGTCGGCCTCCGCCGTGCCGGGGCGGGCGGGCAGGAAGGCCGTCACGTCGCTCTTCTTCCTGATCACCGACCGGTGGCGGCGGCAGGCGGTGATGAGGCCCTGCGACGGCCCCGCCTCGACGAGGAGGAAGTCGCCGTCGTTCAGCAGCCGGTCGAGCGCCGGCCAGAACAGCACGGGGTCGGCCACCTGCCTGGCCCAGAACCACGGGTCGCCGGCCTGCTCCGCGGTGAGCGGCGCGCACGTGTACGCGGAGTAGAGCGGCAGCCCCGGTGGGCTGTACGTGACGCGGCCGAGCACGTCGAGCCCGCTCCTGGCCAGCTCGTCCACGGCCGGACTGTGGAAGCCCAGCGGCGACGGCACGGGGACCACCATGAACCCGGCCTCCCGCAGGTCGTCGGCGACGGCGCCCAGTTCCGCGGCCAGACCGGCGAGCACTGTCTGCCGGGGCGAGTTGACCGCCCCCACCACGACTGAGCCCCGCAGGTAGGGGGCGAGCGCCTCGGCGGCGGCGCCGACCGCCAGCATGCCGCCGGGCGGCTGAGAGGCGGCGGCCGCGACGCGGTGCCGCATCGTGGCCACCGCGTCCTCCAGGGAGAACACCCCCGCCACCACCGCGGCGACGGTCTCCCCCACGCTGTGCCCGAGCAACGCCCCAGGCCGCAGCCCCCAGCCGATCAGCGTTCGCGCCAGCGCGTGGCCGACGCCGAGCAGGAGCGGCTGGGCCCGCGACACCTCGTCGACGGGGACCCGGGGCTCGTCGGCGAGCCAGTCGGCCCGCACCTCCTCCCCGTCGGGACCGAGCAGGTCGAACAGCTCGTCCATCGCGGCGGTGAAGACGGGCTCGAACCCGTACAGGCCGGCGGCCATCCGGCGGTGCTGCGCACCCTGCCCGGGGAAGAGCAGCGCGACCGGCCGCCGCAGCGCCGCGGACGGCCGCGCGCCCGGCAGGGCCGCCAGCGCGGCCGCCGCGTCCGCCGCGACGATCGCGCCGCGCACCGGGCCGTCGCCGCGCTCACAGGCGTTCCACTCGCCGGCGACGGCGGCGAACTCCGCGGCCGTAACCGGTCGCTCTGCCAGCCGTTCTGCCAGCCGCCGCCGCCCCGACTCCCACTCGGCCTCGTCGCGGCCCGACCAGAGCAGCGCCCGCGCGTCGGTCACGTCCTGAAGCTGCACGGTCATGATCTGTTCCTCCACCTAGAAGTAGGCGCGCGCGCCGGTCCTGGCGGTGCGGTAGAGACGTCCCGCCCACCACTGGAGGGCGGCCAGCAACGGGACCAGCACGGCCACGACCCAGAACAGTGGCGCCAGCACGACCGGATCCGCGCTGCCCTCGGCCACTGTCATGCCGGCCGAGTCGCCGTACTGGGAGACGAGCAGGTAGGGCAGGCGGCCGACGGCGACGGCGGCCGCGGCGGCGAGCAGGACGACTCCCGACAGGGCGAGCGCGCGCCGGGGCGCGGCCCGCATCGCGAAGACGTCGCACACCACGAGCGCCACGGCGACGACGCCGGCCAGCACCCACACGACGATCGGCTGCTGCACGGAGGCCCGCACGTCGGCGGCCAGCAGGCCCACGCCGAAGGAGATCGCCGCGCCGGCCAGGGCGAGCCGGGTGAGCAGGCTGGCGAGCCCGATGGCCCGCCCGGCGAGCGGCCCCCGGGTCCTGGTCGCCGCGAACGCCGCCCCACGCAGCGCGAAGAACAGCACGGACGTGAGCGCGCAGGCCAGCCCGAACGGGGTGAACAGCACCCCTGCGGTCAGCGGCAGCACCCCGTCCGGCCGCAGCGGCAGGGCGTGGAGCAGCGCGGCGGCGATCGCGCCGAGCGCCAGCGCGATCACGAGGCTGGCGGCGGTGATGGCGGCGGCCCAGCCGCGCCGCCAGCGCGGCGACGGGTGGCGGCGGCGGAAGTGGAAGGAAGCGCCGCGCACCACCATGCCCAGCGCGAACGCGGCGAAGAGCGGGAAGAGCCCGGACAGCAGCGTCCCCTCGAAGACCGGGAAGCCGCCGATGAGCAGGCCCACCACGGAGACGATCCACACCTCGTTGCCGAGAAAGTACGGCCCGATCGTGTCGACGACGGCGTCCCTGTCGCGGTCGCTCCTGCCCAGCACGGGCAGGATGAGCCCGATGCCGATGCTGCGTCCCTCGGTGAGGAGGTATCCGGCGAACATCAGCCCGGTGAGGACGAGCCAAGCAGCGTGCCAGGTCACAGCCGACCTCCGGTGATCGCGAGCTCTTCTTCTTCGTCAGTGTCCGTCTCCTGGCCCTGGGAGCCCAGCTGGGCGGCGTCGGGCCCGCGGCGGGCGAACTTCGCCAGCAGCCGCCAGTCGGTGACGGCCAGTGCCCCGACGACCAGGGTGAAGACGATGAGGGAGGTCAGCAGCACGCCGCTGGTCAGCCCGGGACTGATCGCGTCCTCGGTCTTGAGGATCTCGTAGACGGCCCACGGCTGGCGGCCCACCTCCCGGAACAGCCAGCCCGCGGTGGCCGCGAGGAACGGCACCGGGATCAGCCACGGGAACACCCGCAGCAGCCAGGCGAACCGGGTGAGCAGCAGCGAGATCTTGATGGTCATGAGCGCGGTGATGACGGACACGGCCTGCAGAGTGATGGCCGACCAGATCATGACCGTGCGGGTGATGTAGATGAACTCGTGGACCGGGATGTATTCACCGGGACCGTGTTTGGCGACCATCTCTTCCTGCAGCCGGGCCGCTAAAGCGAGGTCGTTGTCGGCCAGTGCGCCCTTGATGGGCTGCTCCACGTTGATGACGTCGAGCAGCTGGCCGCCCATGAAGGCGGTGACGAACACGAAGAACGGCGCGATGTAGACAGACATGCGCAGCAGGAGCAGGAACGCGGCCCGGTCCTCGTGACCCTCGGGCAGCCGCCTGAGGTGCCAGGCGCTGACGCCGGCGACGAAGAACGTGCCGGTGGTGATCGCCGCCGCCGCCGCGTGCGGGATGGCGTGCCAGAAGTTCGGGTTGCCGACGAACTCGGCGAAGTCCGCCAGTACCAGCCGCCCGTTCGCGGCGGAGGCGTGCCCGACGGGGTGCTGCAGGAACGAGTTGGCCATCAGGACCCAGAAGACCGACATCCAGGCGGTGACGGCGGTGAGCCAGATCATCGCCAGGTGCAGCCGCTTGCCGAGGCGGTTCCAGCCGAAGATCCAGATGCCGAGGAAGGTCGACTCCAGGAAGAACGCCACGAGCGTCTCGATCGCCAGTGGTGCGCCGAAGACGCTGCCGGTGACCTTGGTCAGCCCGCTCCAGTTCAGCCCGAACTGGAACTCCATCACGATGCCCGTGGCGATGCCGAGCGCGTAGTTGATGAGGTAGAGCTGGCCGAAGAATCGGGTCATCCGCTCGTAACGGGGGTTTCCGGTGACCGTCCACATGGTTTGGATGATCACGACGTAGGTGACGAGGCCCAGCGTGAGGGCTACGAACAGCCAGTGCGCGACGGCGGTCAGCGCGAACTGAAGCCGTGCGTAGACGATCGCATCCGCCGGCACGGTGCACTCCTTTGTCAGGCGTCAGTCGGTCAGGTCGAGCAACAGTTCGAGCTGTGCGAAAACAGCGGGCGCCAGGTCCGGGGCGAGGCTGACGCCGCGGGCCACGGAGATGACGAGGTCGGCCGTCGCCTTCGCGTCGGCGCCGGGCGCCGCCTGCGCGAGCACCTCGCGCAGGGCGTCGTGCCAGCCTCGCTCGTTGCTCGCGACGATCTCCCTGATGCGCGCGTCCCTGGCGGCCCGCAGGTCCAGCTCGCGCAGCACCGCGAACAACTCGGGACGGGTGCGGATCATGTCGGCCAGCACCGCCAGGTGATGCTTGATCGTGGCGGCGGCGCTGGGCTGGGGCGGCATCGTCTTCCAGAACTGGCGGGTGGCGTGGTCGACCACCGCGGCCACCAGGTCTTCCTTGGTCGGGAAGTAGTGGTGGACGGTCGAGTGGTCGATGCCGACCTCCTTGGCGACCTCGCGGAGGCGGAGACCTTCGAAACCTCGGGCCGCCACGCAGTGGAAGGCGGCCTCCACCAGTGCCTGCCGTCGGCTTCCCGTGCTCATGACCCCACCTCCGCGAGACTCCACCAACCAGTTGGTTGAGTCCACCTTAACATCAGACCTCGTGCGTGTACTCCACGTGGCAGAAGATCGGCTCGATATCGGCCAGCGCCCGGCAGGCCGCGAAGTGCTCCTGGACGCTGGGATGCGCGCGCATGGCGTCGAAGTCCTCCTTGGTGCGCCACTGCGCGTAGTTCACCACCCGGGTGCCGTCGTCGCTGAGGTGCACGTTCGCCGACACGTATCCGGGAAACTTGGTGATCACGTCGGTGGCGTCGAGGATGATGTCGTACATGCGCCGCTGGTTCTCCGGAGTCACCCGGAAGATGTTGATCAGCGTGTAGTGCTTCTCGTCCGTGGTGATGGTCGCCATCGCGCTCACCTAGGCCCGTGCGGTGATCTGCTCGAGCACGTCCTGGAGCAGGACGCGCGGGTCCCCGGCGGCGCCGGGCGAGCGCCAGGCGACGAAGCCGTCCGGCCGCACCAGCAGCGCCCCCTGCGGGGTGAGGCCGGTGACCTGGAGGAACCTGCCCTCGGCGTCCGCGAGGTCGGTGCCGATCCGGTACGCGGACAGCGGGATGCCGAGTGCGCCGGCCGCGGCCGTGGCGGCGTCGGCCCAGGAGGCGCCGTCGGGCGCGGCCAGCAGCACGAACGTGTCCGTCGCCAGCTCTACCGTGGACACCTTGGCGCCCTCGCGCTCCAGCCAGACGTGCGGCACCCGCAGCCCGGGACGGCCGTCGATGCGCAGCTCCGTCTCCAGGGCCTCGCCGCCCTTCTCGCCGACGAACGCGCCCTCGGGGTAGCGGTAGCCGGTGCTGATCACGGTGGAGTTGCGCAGGTCGGGGTGCCCGCCGTCGCCCTCGCTGCGGGTGGTCTGGCGGATCCAGGCCTGGTCGGCGGTCGCCTTGCCCACCGGGTGCCGCTCCTGCTCGTAGCTGTCGAGCAGGCTCTCGCCGGCCCAGCCACGCAGCACCGCGGCGAGCTTCCAGGCGAGGTTGTGGGCGTCCTGCATGCCGGAGTTGGCCCCGTAGCCGCCCGCCGGAGGGTGCACGTGGCAGGCGTCGCCGACCAGGAAGATCCGGCCGGACCGGTAGGTGTCGGCGACGTCGTGGGCCAGCCGCCAGCGGTTGACGAGCTGGATGTCGATGGGCAGGTCCGGCTCGCCGAGCGCGGTACGCAGCAGCTCCAGCGCCTTGTCCTTGGATGTCTCGGCCTCGGCGTGCCGCTCGGGGTCGAAGAACAGGCCGAAGACCCAGCGGGTCTCGTCGAACCGGTGCAGCAGCCCCGCGGCCTCGTTGAGCAGGTACGCGATGAGGAACCTGCGGCCCTCCACCACCGAGTCCAGGTCGGCCTCGAACAGGATGCTCAGCACGTGGCCGATGGTGCCGTTGCCCGACCTGGTGATGCCCAGGGACTCGCGGATGGGGCTGGTCACGCCGTCGGCGGCGATCAGGTAGCGGGCCCTGATCCGCTGCTCGGCGCCGGTGGCCAGGGTGCGCACCACAGCGGTCACGCCGTCGGCGTCCTGCTCGTAGGACACCATCTCGGTGCCGAACTCGATCCGCGCGCCGCGCTGCACGGCCTCGCGGATCATCATCGGCTCCAGCCGGTCCTGGCCGCACCAGGCAGGCTCCATGGGGCTGGCGTCGGCCACCTCGACCGTGCCCTCCTCCATGACGAAGGCGCGGCCGTTGCCGATGTCGGACAGCCGCTTGGCGCCCAGGATGGCCCGCGGCAGCAGGTCGACCGGCGAGTGGGGCTCGGTCCAGTGCTCACCGGGGATCAGCCGCAGGCCGCGCTCGCGGATCTCCGGCTCCAGCCCGACGCTGTGGAACAACTCCATGGTGCGGGCGCTGACGCCCGCCGCGCGCAGCAGCTGCGCCGTCTTGTCGTTGCGCTCGACCAGGTGGACGTCCACGCCCTGCTGGCTCAGGAAGAGGGCCGACGCCAGTCCGTTCAGCCCGCCCCCGACGACCAGGACGGAAACTTCTCTGTCTGCCATGACGACTCCTTAGTTAGGCGGCCCGGACCACGAGGGCGGAATTGAAGCCCCCGTTCCCGCGGGCGATGACGAGGGTGTTGCGCACCGGGTGCCGCCGAGGCTCCCCGGCGACCAGATCGATCTCGTACTCGTCGGGAATGTCGCTCTCGTAGGGCACCGCGGGGATCACGCCGTCCCGGATCATCAGCAGGGCGGTGGTCACGTCCAGCGGCCCGCCCCCCGAGTAGAGGCGGCCGGTGAGGCTCTTGGGCGCGGCCACGGGCACGCCACGCGGGCCGAAGACCTCGCTGATCGCCCGGGCCTCCGTCGTGTCGAGCTCGGGAAGCCCGCCCGCGTCGGCCAGGACCACGTCGACGTCGGCCGGCTCCAGCCGGGCGTCGTCGAGCGCCCCGCGGATGGCCCGCGGCAGCGCCGACGGGCGCCCCGTGCCCGGCGCGGGGTCGAAGGTGGCGGCGTATCCGGCCAGTTCGCCGTACACGTGGGCGCCGCGGCTCCGCGCGCCCTCCGCGTCCTCGATCGTGAGCATGGCCCCGCCCTCGCCCGGCAGGTAGCCGGACGCGGCGCGGTGGAAGGGGAGGTAGGCGCCCGCACGGCTGAGCCGGCCGGTCGGGATCTGCCCGGTCAGCCCCCACGGGCAGAGGGGCGCCTCCATGCCCCCCGCGATCGCCACCTTGAGTGTGCCGTTGCGCAGCAGGCGGCGCGCGTGGTTGAGCGCGTCGAGGCCGCCCGCCTGCTCGGTGACGACCACGGAGCTGTGTCCGCGGACGTTGTGCCGGATCGAGAGCTGGCCGGTGTTCACCGCGTAGAACCAGGCGAACGACTGGTACGCGCTGACCCGGTGCGGGCCGTCGCTCCACAGCTTCTGCAGCTCCCGATGGCCGAACTCGTAGCCGCCGCAGGCGTTGGAGGTGACGATGCCCACGTCGTACAGGCCCAGCGCGGCGAGGTCGAGGGCGGCGTCGTCCAGTGCCCATCCGGTCGCGGCCAGCGAGAACTGGGTGACCCGGTCGGTCTGCGGCATCAGCCGCCCGGGCACGGCCGGCTTGGGCGTGAAGTCCAGCACCTCGCCGCCGTGCTGCACGGGATACTGCGACGGGTCGAATCGGGTGAGGCGGCGCAGCCCACTGCGCCCGGTGAGCGTCGCGTCCCAGTACGCGTCCAGGCCCACGCCGTTGGGGGCCACCACGCCCAGGCCGGTGACGACGGTCCTGGTGGCCGTCTGGGTGGTGCCGCTCATGCCGACCAGCTCCTCGGGCCGCGCAGCACCGCCGCGCTCTGGAAGCCGCCGAAGCCGCTGGCCACGCTGAGCGCGACGTCGACGCGCGCCTCCCTGGCCGTCCGGGGGATGTAGTCCAGGTCGCACTCCGGGTCGGGGTCGTGCAGGGTGGCCGTGGGCGGCACCACGCCGTGCTCGATGGCCAGCGCGCAGGTGGCCAGCTCGATGGAGCCGACCGAGCCGAGCGCATGGCCGATCGCCGCCTTGATCGAGCTGATCGGCACGCCGTAGGCGGCGGCGCCGAGCGACGTCTTGAACGCCGCGGTCTCGTGCAGGTCGTTCTGCTTGGTGCCGGAGCCGTGGGCGCTGATGTAGCCGAAGTCCTCCGGGTTGACCCGGGCCTGGCCCATGGACACGGTGATCGCCTCGGCCATCTCCGCGCCGTCGGGCCGCAGGCCGGTCATGTGGTAGGCGTTGCACCGGGTGGCGAAGCCGGCGACCTCGGCGTAGATGTGCGCGCCTCGCCGTACGGCGTGCTCGTACTCCTCCAGCACCACGATGGCCGCGCCCTCACCCAGCACGAAGCCGTTGCGGGTGATGTCGAACGGGCGGCAGGCCCGCTCCGGGTCGTCGTTGCGCGGCGTGGTGGCCTTGATGGCGTCGAAGCAGGCCGAGGTGATCGGGGAGATCGGGGCGTCGGACGCGCCGGTGATCACGACGTCGGACGTGCCCTCCCTGATCAGCTCCAGGGCGTATCCGATCGAGTCCATGCCCGACGTGCAGCCGGTCGAGACCACGGTGGCCGGCCCCTCAGCGCCCGCCCGCCAGGCGATCTCCCTGGCCATGGAGCTGGGCACGAAGTAGTCGAAGATCCACGGGTCGGCGCGGGTGTGGTCCACCAGCCAGCGCTCGCCGGTGTGGCTGGTGGCCGCGTACTGCCGGTCCAGGCTCATGGTGGCGCCGATCGCGGTGCCGACGGCCACGCCGATCCGCTCGGGGGCGACGGGCTGCACGCTCAGGCCACTGTCCTCCAGCGCCTCCCGCAGGGAGTAGAGCGCGAACTGCAGCACCCGGTCGAACTTGGCCACCTCGTGCTCGGTGAAGCCTTCGGCGATCGGGTCCCAGTCGACCTCTGCCGCGATGCGCGAGCGGAACCGGCTGGCGTCGAACAGCGAGATCGGCCGGGTGGCGGTCCGGCCCGAGGTGATGAACTCCCAGAACTCCTTGCGACCGACCCCACCGGGAACGCACATGCCGATCCCGGTGATGACTGCTCTTTTCACGATCATCCTCCCACTGATGGCGGGGGCGCGGCCGGGAAGGGCATCGGCTCGACGTCCACGTGCCCCAGCTCCGGGCTGGGGGCGAGCGGCGCGATGTGGAAGACCACCAGCGCCGGCTCGTCGCCGGTGTTCTCGATCCGGTGTTCCTTGCCGCGCGGCACGAACAACGCATCGCCCTGCGCGGCGCGGAGTTCCTCGCCGTCGATGCGGACCGACAGCCGGCCCTCGGCGACGAACCAGTACTCGTCGGAGTAAGGGTGGTAGTGCGCGGCCACGATCTCCCCTGGCGCCAGGTTCATCGTGCCGAGGAAGCCCGAGGTGGAGCCGACAGAGTTGGGCGTCAGCAGGGCCCGGATGTCGCAGCCGAAGCGCCTGGTCGGCGTGACGTCCGTCAACGAGATCTTGTTGGCCATCACGCCGCCCGCTTGGCCAGCAGCACGTGGAAGTCGATGCCCGGCTTGGCCACGGGCTCGTTGGAGGTGATCTCCAGTCCCGCCTTGGCCAGCAACTGCTCGTACGTCTCCGCCGAGTGAACCTCGCCCTGGGTGGTCCAGGCGAGCATCAGCAGGTCGAACAGGTAGGGCGCGGGGTCTTCCGCGGGCGTCTTGCCCGAGGTGGTGAAGCCCACGATGCCCAGCCTGCCGTCCGGCTTGAGCGCGGACGCGGTCCGCGCCAGCAGGTCGGCGGCGCGCTCGGCGGAGAAGTGGTGCAGCACGTTCGTGACCAGCACCAGGTCGTACGGCCCGCCGAGCGGGGTCTCGAACATGTCGCCGGGGATGCGCTCGACCCGGTCGGCCACGCCCAGCCTGACCGCGTGCTTGTGCGCCTCGTCCAGCACGTTCGGCCAGTCCAGGGACCACACGCGTGCCTGCTCGTAGCGCCTGGCCACGGTGTAGCCGTAGATGCCGTGGCCGCAGGCCACGTCGAGCACCTTCAGTTCGTCCCGGCCGGCCGCCCACGGCTGGAGCGCGTCGGCGAGCAGGTCGGCCGTCGGCTCCGCGACCACGTTGGCGTAGCGGGCGAAGTCCTCCCAGAACTCGTACTCGGCGGTCTCCGCGTTCTCGGCGAGCACCGTGCCGCCGTGCCGTACGGCGTCGGCGATGCGCTTGTGCGCGTCCCACTCCCAGTCGCTGGCGAAGACGTTCACCATGCCGCCCGCGTAGTCGGGGCGGCCGGGGACCAGCAGGTCGGCGTGCTCGTCGGAGAGCCAGAAGCGGGTGCCGTCGGACTCGACGAGGCGCACGGCGGCCAGCGCGCTCAGCAGGATCCGGGCGCCTCGCGCGTCGGCGCCGACGCCGCGGCCCACCTCCTCGGGGGTGACGGGACCGCCCGCCAGGTGCTCGAAGACGTTCAGCTTGACGGCGGCGCGCAGCAGGCTCGTCTGCTGGTACGCCTTCATCATGCCGAAGAGCTGCTTACGATCCATGATCACTCCGCTTCCCAGCAGTAGAACTCGGTGGCCCGGGAGTCCCTGGGCCCCTGCCACGTCGGCAGGTAAGGCGTCAGGTAGGGCTTGACACGCTCGGCGGTCTCGGCGAAGACCGGGTGCCCGCGCCAGGCGTAGATCCGGTCCATGAGGTCGCCGTCGAGCTCGTCGGGGGCCTCGACCAGGTGGAAGTACAGACCGTGGTAGCTGAACAGCGTGCGGCGCACGGCCCCGATATCGGTGGGCAGCGACGAGCGGTCGTGATCAGCGAATGCCTGCGCTACGTGCGGCGCGTCGCTCGGGCTCATTTTCATGACGAGGAGTGCCCGCTGCATTTCCGTCCTCCAGGAGCTTGATGATGACAGAGCGGTCGATCTTGCCGTTGGTGTTGAGCGGCATCCGGTCCAGCCGGCTGATGGAGCGCGGCACCATGTGGTTCGGCAGGCGGGAGCGCAAGGCCGCCAGGAGCCCGGCCTCGCCGTCCGCGTCCGCGCCGGTGTGCACGGCCGCCAGCCAGGTACGCCCGTCGCCGCCCGACATGGGCACCACCACGGCCTCCACGACGCCCGGCTGGGCGCGCAGAATCGTCTCGATCTCGCCGAGCTCGACGCGGTATCCCTGAATCTTCACCTGGTGGTCCAGGCGGCCCAGGTGGAGCAGCCCGCCGTCCTGTCTGCGCACCAGGTCGCCGGTGCGGTACCAGAGGTCGGGACCGGCGGCCGGCAGGTCGCCGCAGACGATCGCCCGTGTGCCGTCGAAGCGGACGAACCTGCCCTTGTTGCTGGCCGGGTCCAGATATCCGGCGAAGCGCTGCGGACCGCGTACGCAGAGCTCGCCCAGGTCGGAGGGCAGGCCGTCGTCATCGACGATCAGTTCCTCGTGCCCCGGGTAGAGGGTGCCGATCGGGACCGTGCCGTTGGCCGGCCTGGGCCAGAGCTCCACCTTGCCGGGGAGCCGGAACTGGGTGCAGCTCAGCGTCAGCTCGGTCGGGCCGTACAGGTTCTCGATGACGGAGTTCGGCGCGGCCGCCCCCCAGGCGCGGGCCTGGTCAAGGGTGAGCCTCTCGCCGCAGAACAGGCTCCAGCGCAGCGCCGGCATGGCGCCTTCCGGCAGGCGTCCGAGCTGGATGGCCACCGACACCAGGGAGGGCACGGAGAACCAGTGGGTGATGTCCTCACGGGCGGCGAACCGGGCGGGCGCCAGCAGGTCGCCGCGGGTGGGCACGACCAGCGTGGCGCCCGAGCCCCAGGTGGCGAACAGGTCGAAGACGGACAGGTCGAAGGTCAGGTCGAACGTCTGCGTGACCCGGCAGCCCGGTCCCAGCTCGTAGCGCGGGATCACGTAGGACAGGTAGGCGGACACGTTGGCGTGGCTGATGGGGACCCCCTTCGGGGTGCCCGTCGAACCGGAGGTGAACAGGATGTAGGCGACGCCGTCGCGGAGCTCGGCCGTGCCCGGCCGTCGCAGGACGTCGGATCCGTCTGTGAGGACGATGTCCGCGCCCGCCGCGGTGACGATCTCTTCGTTGCGCGCCGCCGGCCAGGCCGGGTTGAGCGGCACCACCACGGCGCCGAGGCGCTGGGCGGCGAGGTAACCGGCGTAGGTGCCGGCCGCGCGGGTGGCGTGCAGGGCGACGGTGGCCGGAGCCCCGCCGTTGACCTCGACGATCCGCTCGGCCAGCCCGGCCGCGCGCGCCTCCAGCTCGGCGTAGGTGAGCGTGTCGCCGCCCGTCTGGAGGGCGATCTCCTGGGGGTGCGCGGCCGCAGCCGCGGCGAACCAGTCGTACAGGGTGCGATCAAGTGTCATGGGAGTCTCCTGCCGGGGCCTCCGGCGGGCAGCCGCCGAAGGCCCGCGCTCGGCGTCAGGCGGCGGCCGCCTGCTCGACCTTCTCCTTGATGACCGCCATCTGGATCTTGGTGTTCTTGTTGATGCGGTCGGTGATGGAAGCCAGGTCGAAGGGGGCCTCTGGCTTGACGGCGAACTCCTGCTGCCAGCGCATCCGGGTGCCGCCGTTCTCCTCGGCGTAGTCCCAGTAGATCTTCATGTACTCGAAGGGACCCGTCTCCACGCGGTGGGCCGCGGCGCGCTTGTTGGCCTTGTCCCAGGTGCGCTTGCTGACCCAGCTCCAGATCGAGCCGTCGGGGTCGGGCACCATGGTCAGCCGGAACGTCGCCGTGTTGCCCTCCTCCTCGAGCACGTCGATGGAGGCGTATTCGGTGAACAGGCTGGGCCAGTTGCGCAGGTCGTTGGTGATCTTCCACACCACGTCGAACGGCGCGTCGATCCAGACGGAGTTGTCGGTGCTGCCGGCCATGGTCATCCTCCATTCGCCACAAGGTCGTAGATCTCGGCCGGGCTCAGTTCCCCGGCCGTCTCCGGGAGCGCCACCCGGTACTTCTGCTCGATCACCGTCTGGAGCTCCAGCACCCCGATGGAGTCCACGCCCAGCTCGGCGAGCGAGGTGTCCCAGGAGTCATCCAGCACGTCCTCGTCGAGGCCGAGGTTGGCCGTGAGGATCTGCCGCAGGGCGTGCGTATCGATGGTCGCGGTCGTCATGGCGGTCACACGGCCTCGCACTCGAGGAGCGTCCAGTGGTAAACGGACGGCTCCTGGACCAGCTTGAAGCCCGAGCGCTCGAACAGGGTCCGCCAGTCGTCCAGGCTGCGCTCGCGCCCGCCGAACAGCACCAGCATGTCCACGTCGAGGAACTTGCCGTGGTCCCACTTGTTGTCCGGCGCGAGCACCGAGTCGAACACCAGCAGCCGCGCGCCGGTGTCGCCGATCTGCGCCCGGATCCTGCGCAGCAGGTTCTCGGCCTTCTCGTCCGACATCCAGTGCAGGACGGCCTTGAGCAGGTACGCGTCGTGGCCGGCCGGGATCTCGGCCTGGTTGAGGTCGCCGCCCTCGACGGTGACCCGGGCGGAGACGCCGTGGTCGGCGAGCACCTGCCCGGCCTTGCGCACCACGTCCGGGTAGTCGAACAGGTAGGCCGTCATCTGCGGGTTGCGGCGCAGCACCTGCGCGAGGAAGAAGCCGTCGCCGCCGCCGAGGTCGGCCAGGCTGGCGAAGCGCTCGAAGTGGTACTGCTCCAGCTCCTCCTCGATGAACTGACGGCTCCAGAAGGACATGAACTCGTCGAAGAAGAGCCCCACCTCGGGGTTCTTCTCGAGGTACACGTTGAACGGCATGCCCAGCGCCCGCTCCACGGCCGGCTCGCCGGTGCGGACGCTGTGCATGATCTCGTCGAACGGCCGCGCCGTCAGGTCGAGGTTGTTGTACTTGACGAGCGGCAGCACACCGTCGCCATTGTCCGAGCGCAGGCCGTCGGCCAGCGGCGTGAGCTGGAAGACCTTGGCCGGGCCCTCCTCGAAGATGCCCACGGACGCGGCGTTGCGCAGGATCCGGTACAGCGCGTCGGTGTGCGCGCCCGCCTTCTTGGCGATGACGTCGACCGGCAGAGGGCCGTCGGCGAGGATGTCCGCCACCCCGAGCTCGGCGAGGACGTGGACCACGCGCGAGAGCCGGCCGCCGCAGGCCAACAGCAGCAGCTGCTGGGCGTGGAGTCTGGTGGGGTCGTTGTGGACGAGGTCCTTGTCGTTGGTGAGCGTGGCCACCGGGTGCCTCCCTAGGCGTTGATGAGCTCGTTGATTTTGTCCAGGGCCTGCCTGGGCGTTTTCACGTCGCCCAGGATTTCTTCGGCGAGGTCGATGCCGTATTGATGCTTGATTTGGCTGAGAACCTCGAGCAGGGCCACGGAGTCGTAGCCGAGCTGTTCGAAGAGAACGTCGATGACGGTGTCGTCCAGTTGGCCTTCATCCGGCTCACCCGCGTGGGTCTCCATGAGCTCGATGAATTCGGCTAACGTGAATTCCCTCATGGCGTAGACGTTATGAGCGGCCGGCGAAGGCTCGATCCAGAGTCGTTATAGGCCATCGAATTCGCCGTTCTCGGCGTTGAATTGCTCCAGGAATTTCAGGTCGTGCGTGCCGGCGCGGAACATCGGGTGGCCGATGACCGCGCGGTGGAAGCCGAGGGTCGTGCTGACCCCGCGGCCCTCGATGCGGAACTCACCGAGCGCCCGGTCCATGCGGTCGAGCGCCTCGTCCCTGGTGGGGGCCCACACGACGAGCTTGGCGAGCATCGAGTCGTAGTACGGGCTGACCTGCATGCCGGCGGTGTAGCCCGAGTCCACCCTGGTCCATGGGCCCGCCGGCGGCTCGAAGACCTCCAGAAGGCCGGGCGCGGGCGCGAAGCCGCGCCGCGGGTCCTCGGCGTTGACCCGGCACTCGATGGCCGCGCCGTGGAGGACGACGTCCTCCTGTTTGACCGACAGCGGCAGCCCGGCGGCCACCCTGATCTGCTCCTTGATCAGGTCCACGCCGGTGACCATCTCGGTGACCGGGTGCTCGACCTGGATCCGGGTGTTCATTTCCATGAAGTAGAAGCGCCCCTGGTCGTCCAGGAGGAACTCCATGGTGCCCGCGCCGCTGTATCCGACCGACAGCGCGCCCCGCAGGGCCAGCTCTCCGATCTCCGCGCGCCCCCGCGCGTCCAGCCGGGTGCAGGGCGCCTCCTCGATCAGCTTCTGATGCCTGCGCTGGATCGAGCAGTCGCGCTCGCCCAGGTGCACGCCCTCGCCGTCGAGGTCGCACATGATCTGCACCTCGACGTGCCGCGCTCCGGTGAGGTAGCGCTCCACGTAGACGGTGGGGTCGCGGAACACCGCGTGGGCGGTCGCCTGCGTCGTGGTGAACGCCTCGGCGAACTCCCGGGGATCGTGGACCACCGTCATCCCGCGCCCGCCGCCGCCCGCCGCGGCCTTGATGATGACCGGGTAGCCGATCTCGGCGGCGATCGCCTCGCCCTCCTTGACGGATCTGACGGGCTCGATCGTGCCGGGCAGCATGGGCAGGCCCGCCTCGGCCATCAGCGCCCGCGCCGTGGCCTTGTTCCCGAGCTGCTGCATCACCTCCGGGCGGGGACCGACGAAGACCAGATCCTCCTGTGCGCAGATCTCGGCGAAGTCGGGATCCTCGGACAGGAAGCCGTACCCGGGGTGGATGGCGTCGGCACCGGTGGTGCGGGCGGCCTCGATGATGTTGGCGATGTTGAGGTAGCTCGCGCTGGGCTGCGGCGGGCCGATGTGCACGGCCTGGTCCGCCATGCGCACCACGGGCGAGTCCCGGTCCGCGGTGGAGTGCACGGCGACGACGGCGATGCCCAGCTCGCGGCAGGCGCGGGCGACGCGGAGGGCGATCTCGCCCCGGTTGGCGATGAGGAGTTTGCTGAACACACCGGCCCCCGTCAGTCCGCGTCGCCGTCGGGCACGATGCGCACGAGCGGCTGGTCGTACTGGACCGGCTCGCCGTCGGCCGGGTAGATCTCGGCGATCCGGCCCGCCACGTCGGCGTCGATCTTGTTCATCAGCTTCATGGCCTCGACGATCGCGAGTGTCTCGCCGACGCCTACGACGTCCCCGACGGAGACGAACGGGGCGGCGCCCGGCTGGGGAGCCCGGTAGAAGGTCCCCACCAGCGGCGCGGTCACCACGTGCCCCGTGGGAGCGCTGTCCGCGGCCTCCTCCTGCCCCACCGGCTCCGCGGTCGCGGCGACGACGGGCTTGGGCGGGCGCGGCCCGGCGTCGGCCTGCTCGCCGTCCTGCGGCCACTCGATCTCGACGACCTGGTCGACAACCCTGATCGCGATCCGGCGCACCTTGCCCGGCTGGCTGCGGACCAGCTCGGCGGCGTCGGCCCAGAGCGCCCGCAGGTCCTCGACACCGGTGACTTCCTCGTTCATGCGCTCCAGGCCTCCTCAGGCAGGTGTTCGGTGCTGCCGACCCGCCGGATCCGCTGGTATCGGGTGGCGATCAGGGTCGCCTCGTCGAGCTCGGCGAGCTCTTCCAGCTGCTCCAGTACGGCCCGGCGCAGGTTGGCCGCCGCCGCGGCCGGGTCGGTGTGCGCCCCGCCGGGTGGCTCGGGCACCACGCCGTCGGCGATGCCGAGCTCCAGCAGGTCGGTGGCGGTGATCTTCAGCGCTGTCGCGGCCGCGATGGCGGAGTCAGCGGTGCGCCACAGGATGGCCGCGCAGCCCTCGGGGCTGATGACCGAGTAGAAGCTGTTCTCCAGCATCAGCAGCCGGTCGCAGGTGGCCAGCGCCAGCGCGCCGCCGCTGCCGCCCTCGCCGGTCACCACCGCGACGATGGGGACGTCGAGCAGGCTGGCCCGCATGATCATCTGCGCGATCGCGGTGGACTGGCCCCGCTCCTCGGCCTCCACTCCCGGGTACGCGCCGGGCGTGTCGACCAGCGTGACCACGGGCAGCCCGAAGCGCTCGGCGTGGTCGAACAGCCGCAGCGCCTTGCGGTAGCCCTCCGGGTGCGGCATGCCGAAGTTGCGGTGCACCAGCTCCTTGGTGTCGTGGCCCTTCTGGTGCCCGATGACCACGACCGAGCGTCCGCCGATCCTGGCGATCCCGCCGACGATCGCCGGGTCGTCCGCGAACCAGCGGTCCCCGTGCAGCTCGACGAACTCGTCGAACGCGTCCTCCAGGTAGTCCAGCATGGTCGGGCGCCCGGCGTTTCTGGCGAGCTGCACCACCGTCCACGGATCGACGTCCGGGGCCGGCAGCCGGCGCACGATAGGAGGCCCGGCGAGCTTGTCCGCGCTGCCCGCCGGCGCGTGCAGCGACAGCAGCCTGATCAGCAGCGGGCGCAGGTCGGCCCGCGGCACGACGCGGTCGACGAGCCCGTGCTCGAGCAGGAAGTCGCTGCTCTGGAACCCGGGGGGCAGCTCCTGACGGATGGTCTGCTGGATCACCCGGGGCCCGGCGAACCCGACCAGCGCCCCCGACTCGGCCACCACGACGCTGCCCAGCATGGCGAACGATGCCGACACACCGCCGAAGGTGGGATCGGTGAGCACGCAGACCGAGAACACCCCGGCCTCCGCCAGGCGGGCGAAGGCCTGGCTGGTCTTGGCCATCTGCAGCAGCGACACCGCGCCCTCCTGCATGCGCGCCCCGCCAGAGGCGCACACCACGATCAGCGGGTGCCGGGTCCGCTCGGCGTGCTCGGCCGCCCTGGTGACCAGCTCGCCGACCGCGCCGCCCATGCTGCCGCCCATGAAGGAGAACTCCATGACGGCCAGAACCACGGGGTGACCGCCGATCTGCGCGGTGCCGCTGACCAGCGCCTCGTGTTCGCCGGTCGCTCTCCTCGCCTCTTCCAGCCGTTGGGCGTACGGCCGGCGGTCGGCGAAGCCGAGCGGGTCGTCCCGTGTGGCGATCTCGTTGTCGAACTCGATGAAGCTGCCCTCGTCGGCCAGCATCCCGATGCGTTGCCTGGCGGTGAGCCGCCAGTGGTGCGAGCATTCCTGGCAGACATGGAGATTGCGGGCCAGCCGCTTGAGGTACAGCAGGCGGCCGCATCCTGGGCACTTACCCCACCGGATCTCGTGACTGTCTCTGATCGGTGTGACGGACATATGTGACCTCTGCTTCGTGAGACCGTTGCCGACATTGAAGAAGCCGGGCTTCCAGGACCGATCCAGATCGGAGTGGAGGCGCGTCCACGCCCGGCCGAGGCGGTGCTCACTCACACGGTCAGGGCCAGCGCCACCCCGGCATGCGAGCCGTACTGGGTGGTCATGAAGGCGCGGTACGGCCTGCGCCGGGCGTTCCTGTCACCCCTGGCCGGGGTCAGCGCGAACCATGCCACCACGATCGCTCCCAGCAGGGTCACGACGGCGGACACGATGAGCACCGGCGCCACGTGCAGGGCGGCAAGGAAGAACGCCACGCCGAGGGCCGGCGCGATCAGGCCGACCAGCCGCCGCGCCGCGGTGTCGCCCAGCAGCACGGCGATCGTGCGGCGGCCCGCCGCGCGGTCGCCGTCGATGTCGCCGAAGTCCTTGGCGATGGCGCCGACCAGGCCCATCCACAGCGACATCGCGCCCGCGCAGACGAGCGCCGGCAGGCCGCCGCCGGACGCGGCGCTGGCGGATCCGGCCAGGTAGGTCACCAGTCCGCCGAGTGCGGCCACGGCGATCGTCGCGCCGGGGTTGTTCTTGAGCTGGAACGGCGGCGCGGAGTACAGGTAGCCGAGCAGCATGAAGATGACGACGGCCACGAGGAACTCCCAGCCCATGACGATGCCCCCGGCCAGCGCCCCCACGCCGGTCAGCCGCACGTATCGGAGCGCGACGTGCCTGGGCAGGACGCCGGAGGCGATGGGGCGGCGGGAGCCGTTGATGCGGTCCTCCAGCACGTCGGTCGCCCCGTTGAGGAGATAGACGAACACGACCGCGCACTCCCAGGTGAACGCGCCGAAGCCGACGGCGGCGAGGTCGGTCTCACCCGCGGTGTAGCCGAGCGCGGCTCCCGTGAGGAACCGGAACAGGAAGATGATCTGGACGATCGGGCGGGCCTCGGACAGGCATAAGCCGAGATCGGAAATCGCGGTGGCTGGGATTCGGCGAAGGGCTGCGCTTCGGTTCGGTGTGTTGTCCCCCATGCTCCGGACCGTATGCGCGGCGGCCGTGAACGGAAAAGAGGTGTAGTGCCAAGGTTAGCCGGCGACGCGGCGTCGCCGCCCGGAAGGACTACATTCTCCGGACGGAAGATGTAATACCACCGGCTCTGCCTGCCGCACTTTCGATGTGGCCGCCTTGTCGCCGGCGTGGTGCGCTATCTAAGGTGCAGGCATTCCGCTACGAATGAGGTGCCAATGATTCGGTTCACGATTCTGGGCGCGCTGACGGCGATGAACGGGGAACGAGAATTCACTCCGAGAACACCCAAAGTCTGCCAGGTACTCGCCTTGTTACTCTCCCGGGCCAATCGCATAGTCGGGTTCGAGTCCTTGATCGAGGAGCTGTGGGGTGAGGACCCGCCGAAGACCGCACAGAGCACCGCTCAGACCTACATCTACCAACTCAGGAAGGCCCTTGAGCGGGAGAGGCTGGCCACCCCCGCGGGGGAGCTGCTGGTGACCAAGCCCTTCGGCTACGTCCTGCAGGTCGACGGCGATCAACTGGACGCGTACGTCTTCCAGCGCATGCTCGCCGAGGGGCGGAAGGCGCTGGCCGAGGGCCGCTACCTTGAGGCCTCCCGGCAGCTCGGCAGGGCGCTCGACCTGTGGACGGGGCCGCCCCTGGCCAACGTCTCCCAGGGATCGCTGCTGCGCGCCTACCGTGTCCACCGGGAAGAGGAGCGGCTGCGCGCTGTGGAGCTGCGCATCCAGGCAGACGTCCTGCTCGGCCGGCATCGCGAGCTCGTCGGCGAGCTCAAGGCGCTGGCCGCGACCTATCCGCACAACGAATGGTTCCATGCCCAGCTCATCTCCGCGCTCTGCAGGAGCGGACGGCGCAGCGAGGCCCTGCACGCCTATCGCAACGTGCGATCGATACTCAACCAGGACCTCGGCATCGACCCCTCCCGGGAGCTGCAGGACCTGCACCAGGCCATCCTGACCACCGGCCTGGACACCGGTCCCGAGCTGCAGTTCGCCGGCTGATCGACCCGAGCGGTAGCGCCCCCCGGGGGAGGCGCTACCGGTCATTCGTCGGTCCAGCTCGGGATGAGCGAGGCCGAGATGGCCTTGCTCACCGCGTCGATCCTGGACACCGCGCCGAGCTTGGTGAAGATGCTGTGCAGGTGGCGTTTGACCGTCGCCTCGGTGAGGTGCAGCCTGCTGGCGATCTGCGCATTGCTCATGGCCGCCGAGGCGAGCCTGAGCACCTCGATCTCCCGCGCGGACAGCACGCCGATCGGCGGCCGGTCGTCGCGGGCGGAGCCGCGCATTCCGGCCACGCTCCCCGCGGAGATCGACAGCAGGACCCGGGTGGAGCTGGTGTGCGCCATCCTGACCGCCGCCATCAGCTCGTGCCAGCTCGCGCTCTTCAGCAGGTAGGCCCGCGCGCCGAGCGCGATCAGCTCCTGGATCAGCCTGGGCTCGTCCTGCATGCTCACGATGACGACCCGGGTGCCGGGCGAGGCCGCCTTCACGGCCCGCATCGTGGTGGTGACGTCCTCCCCGGGCAGGGACACGTCGAGCAGCAGGATGGCGGGCCGCAGCTCGGCGATCAGCTTGACGGCGGTGGCGCCGTCACCCGCCTCCCCCACGACCACGATGTCGTCCTGGTCCTGGAAGATCTCTCGTAATCCGACGCGGAAGAGCGTGTGGTCATCGACGATGACGACGGTGATCTGATCAGTAGGTGCCGGCATTGCCGTCCCTCAGCAACGGAACCGTCAGTTCCACGCGCGTGCCCTTGCCGATGCGGCTGGAGACCAGCGTGTTCCCGCCGAGGAGGGCCGCCCGCTCCGCCATGATCGACAACCCGGCCCCGTCACTGGCGCCGGTGGCGGCGAAGCCCGTGCCGTCGTCGGCGACCGTGGCCCTGAGCTCGTGCGGCGCGATGTCGATCTGCACCAGGACCCGCCCGGCCCCGCTGTGGTCCAGGGCGTTGCGCAGTGCCTCCCTGACGATCAGGAACACCTCGTCCCGCACCTGGTGGTCCACCCAGCTCTCGTCCCCGTTGACGACCACGGACGTGACCGCCCTCACGGGCTCGGCCTCGAACAGGAAGGAGTGCAGCGCCTTCTCCAGGCTGGGCACCGACTCCGACACGCGCAGGTCGCCGATGAGCTTTCGGATCGCCTCTATGGCCTCCTCCAGGGCGAGTTGGACCATGGAGACGCAACGCCTGACGTGCTCCGGATCGAGGTTCCGGCCGCGGCGCTGGAGGCTCTCCAGGTTCCGGTGGCCGACCGTCACCCCGTAGCTCACCCTGTCGTGGAGCTCGCGGGCCAGCCTGGCGCGCTCGTCGGACTGCACGCGATGGATCTCCTGCAGCAGGAAGCTCGCGTACCAGCTCGACGCCTCCCGGATACGCAGCGCGATGCTCTTGCTCAACAGCAGCGAGAGCTCGACCAGGGCCTGCCTCGCGTCCTCACGCTCGGGTCCGAGGCGCTGGTCGACCCAGCGCAGCACCACCTCGAAGAGGATCTCGGCCGCGCGCAGCGACTCGGTCGGGTGCACGCCGTGCCGCGCCCGCGTGACGGCGATCTCCCTGCTGATGTCCTCGCCCCTCGTCGTGGGCGCGGAGTCGCGCAGCCCTTCAACCACGTCGGCGACGATGCTGGTACAACTCGCCAGCACCTGCTCGGCGGACTCCGGGTTACGCAAAAGTGAACTATTCGCGTTATTGAGCTCCTGCTCGTATGCGGTGCGGACCTCCACCACGGAAGACTCCAGCAAATCCGCCACTAACCATCGAACCTCGCCGCTTGGCCCGAGTCGTCCCACGATTCGCCCCAATGGATAGTTTGACCCCGTACTTAACCATCCGCAGCGGCTCAACCCAGTGACTGTGCAACAACTGTGCTGCCCCCGTCTTACATGAGCCAATTTCAGATTTCTGCCTGGATACTTATGGCCACGTGAGTCAAACCATGTCCATCAAACCGTCGCATGTCAACCTTTGTCGGAAAGTCCCTGGTTGTGGCGTCGAGTCGCGTGTCATGCCGTGGCCCCGTCGTTGGCCAGGGCCGCGACGGCCTCGGTCGCCAGGTGGCGCAGGGACTCCTCCTCGACCAGGGGCACACCGAGCCGGTTGCAGAGGAGGCGAGCGCACCTGTCCATGACGGCGAACGCGCTCCCGCCCGCATCGCGCCGCCCCTCCCGCGACGTCAGCGTCTCACGCAGCGTGGTGACGGACCGCGCCCAGGCCGCGAGGGCTCCGGAGTTTTCGGCCGTCCGGATCCGCCTCGCCAGCGTGATCGCCTGCTCCCGCTGGGACTCGAGTGCGCGGCCCTTGTCGAGGAGGCCCACTTGCTCGGCGCTCCTGCCGGAGGCCCTGACCAGCTCGGTCAGCCGCTGCGGCTCGGATACGGAGGCGAACCAGGCGATGCACGTCATCGCGTACGCGGCCGTGGCCCGCTCGCCCGGCGTGAGGCCGTCCACCAGCATGTCCAACGCAAGCCTGCTGGACTCGACGAAGTGGCGCTCCACCGCCCGGACCGCCGGACCGTCCCTGTGGCGCCCGTGCTCCCGCCGGTACGGCACGAGCAGCAGCGAGTTGTTGGGATAAAGGCTGCGAGAGTAGGAGGACACCCGCTCCTGGCGCGCGAGCAGGGCCGCCATCCGCTCGTAGTCCTTCTGCCTGGCCGCGGTCGTGGACGGCCGCGTGGCGAAGAATTCACCGAGTCGTTCGCTGATCACCGTCTCGACGTCGCCCCGCTCGACCGCCGGCTCGGGCAGTATCCGGAGCCTGAGGTGATTTCCCCCATCCCAGCAGCGCAGGAAGAAGAAGTCCGTCGCCAGCCCACGCTCGGTCAGCTCCGCAGCCAGCGGCGCCACGGCGTCCACCAGCAGCTGGTCGAGATCATCGTGGTAGAAGGCGTGAGCACTGACCCACCTCGCCTCATCCACTCTCAACCTCCCTCGCTCCGACTCCCTGCCTGCCTGCCGCCCCCGCCTGTCCCCCGGCACTCCCGGAAACACGCCACCGGCCTACGCGCTCGCGCTCTTCCAGCGGAAGCAGCAGGCATCATCGGCGGCCCCTCGGACGACGGGTGGATGCATCCTGGCGCTGATCACTCAAGGCCGGATCGAGGCTTGATCGAGGCCTGATACAGACTGTCAGGGTGCTTTACAGCTCTTGTCATATTCCCAGTCGCCGGCATACCTCCAGCGTCGCCGCCGACGTGTTGAAGGTCATGAAGTGAATTCCCGGCACGCCCTCGTCCAGGAGCCTGACGCACATGTCCACCGTGTGATCGATGCCGAGCCGGCGCACGGCCTCAGGGTCATGGGCGACCCGGTCGAACGCAGCGGCCAGTTCGGGCGGGAATGGCGCGCCCGAGAGCTGCTCCGATCTTTCAATGGTGCTCATCCGGGTCACCGGCATGATGCCGGGAATGATCGGGGTGTCGCAGCCGCGGGCGGCGACGCGGTCTCTCAACCTCAAATAGTCCTCGACCCGGAAGAACATCTGGGTAATGGCGTAGTCGGCGCCCGCACGGCATTTCTCGACGAAGTGCCGGGTGTCACTCTCGACGTCAGGTGAGCGGGGATGGCGGTAGGGGAAGGCGGCCACGCCGACGCAGAAGTCCCCGGCGACCTTGATCAGCCTGACGAGGTCGGCCGCGTAGGCGACCCCTTGGGGGTGCTTGGTCCACTGCCCCAGGGGATCGCCGCCCGGCGGATCGCCGCGCAGCGCCAGGAGGTTCCGCACGCCCGCCGCCGCGAACCGGCCGACGAGGTGACGCAGTTCGGCCACCGAGTGGTCGACCGCGACCAGGTGCGCCACGGGCAGCCGCGTCGTATCGCCGGCGAGCCGTTCAGTGATCTCCACGGTGCGGTCGCGGGTCGATCCGCCGGCGCCGTACGTGACCGAGACGAACGTCGGGCGCACCGCCTCCAGCTCGCGGATCGTCCGCCAGAGCGCCTGTTCGCCCTGAGGGGTCTTGGGCGGGAAGAACTCGAAGGAGATGGAGGGAGTGCCCGCCGCGAGCAGCTCCCGGACCGAGGAGCTCCGCTGGATCGTCAGGTGCGTCATGGCGACACCAGCGCCATCATGGGGACCTTGCCCAGCGCGACCTCGGCCTGCGCCTCCGCGGCCCGCTGGAGCTCGGTGGCCGCCGCGCCCCCGTAGGTGTCCGCCACCCGTTCCACCGCGGTCTCGAGATGGAACTCATATCCCTGGCCGCCCACCGACTCGATCGCCAGTGCGGCCATGAGGCAGCCGGCCTGAGCCGCGCGCTCCAGCGGGAATCCCCAGGCGACCCCGGCGAAGAACCCGGCGCGGAACGCGTCGCCCGCACCGGTCGGATCGACCGGCTCCTTCACCGGAACCGCAGGCACGAAGATCGGCTCCATGCCGCGCCGGTCGACGCGTGCGCCGTCGGCGGCCAGGGTGGTCACCCAGACCTCGACCCGCTCCAGCACGTCCCTCTCCGACCAGCCGCACTTGCCCAGGAGCAGAGACCGCTCGTACTCGTTGGTGAGCAGGTAATGTGCGCCATCCAGCAACGAGACGATCTCGTCCGCGGCGAGCAGAGCGAGTTGTTGTGAGGGGTCGGCGGCGAACGGGTATCCGCGGGCCCGGCACTCCTCGGAGTGGCGGGCCATGGCGGCCGGCTCGTTCGGGCTGACGATCACCAGCTCGCACCCGCCCACGCGCCGTACGACCGGGGCCAGCTCGATCTCCCCCGCCTCCCGCATCGCCCCGGGGTAGAACGAGGCGATCTGGTTCCCGTCGAGGTCGGTCGTGCAGGAGAAGCGGGCCGTGTGATGGCTGTCGGAGATCCTGACCGACTCGACGTCCACCCCGTGCTGGAGCAGCCATCTGCCGTAGTCGCCGAAGTCGGGGCCCGCGGCGCCGACCAGGGTGGGGAACAGGTTGAGCTGGCCCAGGCCGTAGGCGATGTTGGCGCCGACGCCACCCCTGCGCACGGTGAGACGGTCGACGAGGAAGGACAGCGACACCGTGTCGAGCTTGTCCTTGACGAGCTGCTCGGTGATCCGGCCGGGGAAGGTCATCAGATGATCCATCGCGATCGAACCGGTAACGATGATGCTCATGGATGCCAGCTCCTTCACACGGCCCTGCCGAGAGCGTCGGCGCGGTCGGTGCTCTCCCAGGACAGGCCCTCGCGCCCGAAGTGCCCGTAGGCCGAGGTCTGCGCGTAGATCGGGCGCAGCAGATCCAGGTCGCGGATGATCGCCGCGGGGCGGAGGTCGAACACCTTGGTCACGGCGTCCTGGATCTTCGCGACCTCGGTCTTCTCGGTGCCGAAGGTCTCGACGAACAGTCCGACGGGGTGCGCCTTGCCGATCGCGTACGCCACCTGCACCTCGCACCGGTCGGCCAGTCCCGCCGCCACGACGTTCTTGGCCACCCACCGCATCGCGTACGCGGCCGAGCGGTCCACCTTGGACGGGTCCTTGCCGGAGAAGGCGCCGCCGCCGTGCCGGGCCATCCCGCCGTAGGTGTCCACGATGATCTTGCGGCCGGTCAGCCCCGCGTCACCCATCGGGCCGCCGATCTCGAACCGCCCGGTCGGGTTGACCAGCAGGCGATAGCCCTCGGTTTCGATGCCGACCTCGGCCAGCAGCGGCGCCACGACGTGCTCGGCGATGTCGGGGACGAGCAGGCCGTCCAGGTCGACGCCGGAGGCGTGCTGGCTGGAGACGACGATGGTGTCCAGCCGCACCGGCCGGTCGCCGTCGTACTCGACGGTCACCTGCGTCTTGCCGTCCGGCCGCAGGTACGGCACGACGCCGCTCTTGCGCACCTCGGACAGCCGCCGGGCGAGCCGATGGGCCAGTGCGATCGGCAGCGGCATCAGCTCGGGCGTGTCCCGGCAGGCGTAGCCGAACATCAGCCCCTGGTCTCCGGCGCCCTGCCGGTCGAGCTCGTCGCCGTCGCCGGCCACCCGGTGCTCGTAGGCGTCGTCGACGCCCTGGGCGATGTCGGGCGACTGCGCGCCGATGGACACCGACACTCCGCAGGAGGCGCCGTCGAACCCCTTGACCGACGAGTCGTACCCGATCTCCAGCAGCGTCCTCCTGACGATGGCCGGGATGTCGGCGTAGGTCTTGGTCGTGACCTCGCCCGCGACGTGCACCTGGCCGGTGGCGATCAGCGTCTCGACCGCGACCCGGCTGGTGGCGTCGCCACTCAGCAGCTCGTCGAGTATCGCGTCGCTGATCTGGTCGGCGATCTTGTCGGGGTGGCCCTCCGTGACAGACTCGGATGTGAACAAGCGACCGCCCATGTCTCCTCCGCATCTCCAGACGATGCGCCGATGATGAGCGGTCCCGATCGAGTTTCGAGCCAGGGCCGCTGAGTGAGCCGTCATCGGCGTCACCCAGCGGCACATGGCCTTCCTTACTCCACGACCAGGTTGACCGGGATGTTGCCGCGGGTGGCGTTGGAGTAGGGGCACACCTGGTGGGTGGCCTCGACGAGCTCACGGGCGGTCTCCGGGGCGATCGAGTCGGGCAGCTCGACCCGGAGCGTGGCCTCGAGCTGGAAGCCGCCCTGGCCGTTCGGCGACAGGCCGACCTCGGCCGTGACCGACGCGTCCGAGACGTCGATCTTCTTCTGAGCGCCCACCAGCCGCATCGCCGAAGCGAAGCAGGCCGCGTACCCGGCGGCGAAGAGCTGCTCGGGGTTCGTGCCCTCACCGTCGCCGCCCAGCTCCTTCTGCAGGGCCAGCTTGACGTCCAGCCGTCCGTCCGAGGAGACCGCGCGGCCGTCGCGCCCGGCGGAGGTGGCGATGGCGGTGTACATGCTCATGACGATGCCCTTTCTTAGTAAACAGACCTGTCTGTCTGCCGCATGCCATGAGAGTAGACAGATCTGTCTGGTATCGTCAACATGTGAGCGCAGAAACGTTGGAAGGCCGTCGCCCGAGCGCGGCGCGCACCCGCGTGCTCGACACCGCGGCGCGCCTGTTCTACCGGGAGGGCGTGCACACGGTCGGGATCGACCGGATCATCGCGGAGGCGGACGTCGCCAAGGCGACCTTCTACAAGCACTTCCCGAGCAAGGACGACCTTGTCCGCGCGTACGTGACCGAGCAGAGCGCGCGACAGCGCGCCGCGGCCGCCACCATGCAGGCTGATTCTCCGCGCGAGAAGCTGATGGGCATTTTCGCCTTCATGTGCGAGTTCGGGGCCGGCCCCACCTACCGCGGCTGTCCCTTCGTCAACACGGCGGCCGAATATCCTGATCCCGGTCACCCCGTGCGGCAGGCCATCACCGAGTACCGCCGCTGGGTCCGCGACCTCTACCGGGACCTGCTCGCCGCCGACGGCCACCCCGACGCGGAGCGGACCGCCGACATTCTCCTGCTGCTCAGGGACGGACTCGTGGTCGGCTTCGACCTCGACGACCCCGCCCGAGTGCGTGCCGCCCTCCTGGAAGCACTCGACAGAGTGCTGGGCGGGTAACGGACTCGGGCACATCGGACACCGTGCCGGACTCGGGCACATCGGACACCGTGCCGGACTCGGGCACATCGGATGAGGTCAGGGTTGTGCCAGGCGGCGGGCGATGACCCGGAGCGCGAGGACCTCGTCGGCGCCTTCGAAGATCGACAGCACGCGGGCGTCCACGAACAGCCGCGAGACGGCGTACTCCTCGGCGTACCCGTAGCCGCCGTGCAGCTGCTGGGCTTCGCGGGTGACCCACTCGGCCGCCCGGCAGGCGACCTGCTTCACCTGCGCGGCCTCGAGGTCGCCGTCGCCGGCCGCGACCGCACGCGCCGCCGCGAACGTGAACGCGCGGCACGCGGCGATCAGCGCCGCCATTCTGGCGATCTTGGCCCGGGTGAGCTGGTAGCCCGCGAGCGACCGGCCGAAGACCGGCCGCTGCCGGGTGTAGTCCACGGCGAGTTCGAGTGCCGACTGCATGACGCCGACGGCCCGGGCGGCGGTCTGCAGGCGCGCGTTGGCGAACGCCCGCATCTGCAGGTAGAAGCCGCGCCCGAGGCCGTCGTCCAGGCCGATCAGGTCGGCGGCGGGCACGCGCCAGCCGTCGAACCCGACCTCGAAGGAGTGCATGCCGCGATAGCCGAGGGTACGGATGGCGCGCCCTTCGATGCTCCCGCCGCCCTCCTGGGTGAGGCGCCAGGTGTGGCCGGTGAAGGACGGTTTCTCCACGACGAACAGCGACAGCCCTCGGTGGGCGGCGGTGCGGTCCGGGTCGGTGCGGGCGAGGACGAGCAGGTAGTGGGCGCGGCCGGCGAAGGTGCACCAGGTCTTGACGCCGTTCAGCACCCACTCCTCGCCGTCCCTGGCCGCACTGGTGGTGATGGCGGCGACGTCCGACCCGCAGCCGGGCTCGGTCACCGCGACGGCGCACAGCCGCTCCCCCGACGCGATCGCGGGTAGCCAGCGCCGTTTCTGCTCCTCTGTGCCGCCCCGGATGATCGCGGCACCGATGATCTCAGGGCGCGTGATGAGCGAGCCCGCGGCCCCGAGCGAGGCGCGGGAGAGCTCTTCGGTCACCACGACCATGCTCAGCAGCTCGTCGGCGCCGCCTTCGGCGTAGCCGCCGTACGCGGCGGGGATCGACAGCCCGTAGCAGCCCATGTCGGCGAGGCCGTCGATGATGGCGTCGGGGATGTCCTCGTCGTCGCGGTGTATGCGGCCGGCCGCCGGGGCGATCTGGTCGGCGGCGAATTCGCGGAAGGCGGTGCGGACGAGCTGCAGCTCGTCGGACAGGTGTCGCGGTCCCGCCTCGCCGGTGGCCATGACCCGCGCGGCCACCCGTTCCAGGAGTGCAGGATCCCGTCCCGCGGCGACGTGTGCGGCGATCCCGTCCAGCGCGGTCCGGTCCACACCCCACAGGCCTTCCCGTCCGGTGATGCGACCGGCCAGCTCGGCGGCGACGTCGGCGGCGTAGAGCAACGCCAGGTCGTCCTCGCTACGGCTGCGGGCGTGGGCCTGATGGCCGAGCAGTGATGCGGCGGCCGCGACGGACGACGACACGGACGCCACATCGTAGGCGACGGCCTGGTGCTCGTCGACCGGCTGCACGTGCGCGGCGGCCTTGCCGACGACGGCCTGCAACGTCTCGACGATGGCGCGGGCGCGGGCGGCCGGTTCACGCATGGCGGGCCCCTTCGATCGTCAACGTGGAGCAGGGCTCGCCGGAATCATCGCCGAACAGGCCCAGCGTGAGCGGAGCGGCACCGACCCGGCGCAGTCGGGCGGGCTGGCCGCAGAACAGGGGTTTGCGGTTCCGGTGCCGCATGCGCAGGATCGGCGCATCATGTTTCTCCAGCCGCAGCACCTCGGCGAGGGCCATCGTCATCAGCGGCCCATGCACCACCAGGCCCGGATACCCCTCGACGCGGGTGGCGTACGGCCAGTCGTAGTGGATGCGGTGCGGGTTCGCCGTGGCGGCGCTGAAGCGCATCAGCAGAGTCGGATCGGTGGCGAGATCCCACACCCACTCCCCCGCCCGGGTCAAGGGCGGGCCGGCCGGAACCTGGGCGGCCGGGATCTCGATGTCCGCCGCGAAGGGGACGGGCACCGCGTCACGGTAGATGAGGTCCTGGCGTTCTTCGAGCGCGAGCCGGTCGCGCTCGTCGTACAGCGTGGTGGCGACGACCACCACGACCAGCCTGCCCGAGCGCCCGGACTTCTCGGTGACCGACTCCACCCGTGACTCGCGCCGGACCGTGGCACCGACCGTGAGCGGAGCGTGGAAGGCGACCTCGCCGCCGGCGAACACGCGCCGCGGCAGCTCCACCGGAGGCAGGAACGACCCGCGCGCAGGATGACCGTCCACGCCGAGCACGGACGAGACGGGCCAGCGGGCCAGCGCGACCCAGTGCCACAACGGTGACAGGGCGTCTCCCGGACCGATCACGGGCATGCCGTCGTCGAACAGCGCCGACAGGGCCGCCACGGGATGGGGTTCGACCGTTTCGACGGTGGTGACGGTGTGCGGGGCCCAGCTCATCGGATTCTCTCGCTCACGTGATGGGGTTGCGCGCGATCAGTTGCGTACCCACCGTGGCACCCACCGAGCACGGCAGAGGCGGGGACTCTCATGCGCTCGAAGACGAGCCCGCACGCCTCGACGCCACGGTAGCCGAGCTTCGGCAGGTCCTTGGAGATGTGCAGGCCGTCCCGCGGCTCGACGAGCAGCACGCTCATGCCCTGGTGGGAGGACTTTTGTCCTGATCGGTCACGCACAGCAGGCCTATCGAGTGCCGGGCGTTGGAGATCCACGTCTTCGACCCGGTGATCAGCAGGTCGCCGCCGCCGGCGACCGCGTGCGTGCGCATGGCCTGCAAGCCGCCGCCGCCGCCCGGCTCGGTGAGCGCCATCGTGGCCCTGTCCCCCGCCTCGTAGTCCCGCACCCGCGGCCGGACCCGCTCGTCGACGAAAGCACCGGTCAGGGCCACGATGTCCCGCTCGTCCTGGTTCAGTGCGCTCATGATCGTTCTCCGCTTCCCGCGCTGCGAATGATGCCGTCCTCCCTCAGCTTGGCGAGGTCCTGCGCGGACAAGCCGAGCTCGCCGCGCAGCACCTCCTCGGTGTGCTGCCCCACCAGCGGCGCGGCCGCAGGAGGCGGCTGCCGCCCGTCCATCATCAGGGGAGCTCCCGGCGCCCAGTGATCGCCGACGCCCGGCTGGTGGAGCAGCGCCATCAGCGGGTGCTCCGGCAGCAGGCCGGCGAGCTCCGCGAAGCTCCGGTACGCCGACCACAACACCCGGGTGTCACGCAACGCCGCCTCCGCCTCGGCCAGGGTGTGAGCCTCGAACCAGCTCCCGAGCAGCTCGCCGAGCACCTTGCGGTGCCGGTGGCGCTGCGACTCCTCAGTGAAGTCGGCCCCGAGTGCGGCGGCCAGCGCGGCGACCACGTCGGTGAGGCCGGTCGCGGCGAGGAGGTCCCGCCAGTGCCGCGGCGTGAGGGCGACGATCATCAGCCGCCCGCCGTCGGCGGTGGCGAAATCCCGCCCGAAGGTGCCGTAGACGTGGTTGCCGTCGCGTTCCCTGGGTGAGGTGCTCAGCTGGGCTTCGGCGAGGTAGCCGAGATTGCCCGCGGTCGCCAGGGCGACGTCCTCGAGCGCGAGACGCACTTGCTGTCCTTCGCCCGTCAGCAGGCGGTGCCGTTCGGCGGCCAGCATCCCGGCCGCCAGGTAGAGCCCGGCGGCGAGGTCCCAGGCCGGCACCACGCTGTTGACCGGCTGCGCGGTGTCCGGCGGGCCGGTCAGGAGGGGGAATCCGGTGGCCGCCTGGACGGTGTAGTCCACCGCGGCCCCGCCGTCGCGGCGGCCGGTGAGCAGCACGTGGATCACGTCGGGGCGGCGCGCCCGCAACGCCGCGTACGACAACTCGCGGAACCGGTCCGCGTTGCTGACCACGATCCCGGCGCGGACCACCAGGTCGGCGACGAGCCTGCGGCCCTCCTCGCGTGACAGGTCCACCTCGATGGCGCGCTTGCCCTTGTTGAGCCCCGACCAGTAGAGGCTCGTGCCGCTCGCGGCCAGCGGCCACCGGGTACGGTCGACCGCGCCGCCGACCGGCTCCACTCTGATCACGTCCGCGCCCAGCTGAGCCAGCGTCATCCCGCACAGCGGCGTGGCCACGTAGCTGGACAGCTCGACGACCCGCAGACCGCGCAGCGGCCGCGCCCGCCCGCCGGCGCCGTCCGTCACCGACCCGCCTTCGGTCTCCACTATGTCGTCTCCTGACCTGGTCTCGGGGGCTCGTTTCACCCCGCATAGCTCGGCTTTGAGGACGTTTCCGTTAGCTAGGCGCCCTCCACGTCGTACCCACCCGTTCCCGCTCACGTGCACGGGCGCGGGCGCGGCATGATCCGTGCGTGGGTCAGGAGGGCCAGCCGGCGGTGTTCGAGCACGACTCGCGGGAGATTCCCGAGCCGGTTTCCGGGTAGGTCCCGTAGCGCTCGTCGTGCAGGTGGGCGAAGAAGTAACACATCTCCTCGCACCAGGCGTCCAGCACGGCCAGCCGCGGATCCCGGAGCACGCCGGCGTAGAAGTCACGGCCCATGGCGACGACGAAGCCGCGTGCGTACAGGAAGCCGTCGTCGGAGCCGTCGGTCACCGTTTGGATGTCCGCGCGGTCGATGTCGTAGAGCTTCCGCTCGACCACCCGATCGAGGTCCGTCAGCTCCTCGGCCGGCAAATCCCGGCTGCTCGCCGCGAGGTTGGCGAGGAAGTCCTCCAGCGCCTCGTCGATGACGGCGAGCACGGCGTCCGCGCCGGAACCGGGACTCCTGTCCGTGAGCGCCTGTCGCGCCTGGCCGACGTCCGCGCCGAGGGGCGCCCAGGCCGCCTCCACCATGTCCCAGAAACGTTCCTCAGCGTCCATCGCCCACCTCTCAAAAGCCGATCTTGTGCATCCGCGCCGATCAGCAAACCAGGCAGGACCGACAGAATCAGGGTGGTCACACCGCCTTGGCCAGGAGCAGGCGATGTCGTCGCGTTCGCCGTTCGCTGTCCGCAGGAGAATTGATCCTTCCCGCGCTTACCGGTCTGCTATGAGGACCGGTGCTCGCTGCTGGCGCGGACGATGAGCGAGGTGGCCAGCTCGATGCGGGTCCCCGCGGGCCCGCCCGGGTGGGTCAGCACCTCGGAGATGAGCCGTACGGCCTCGTTGGCCATGTCGTCGAGCGGCTGGCGCACGGTGGTGAGCGGGGGCGACAACATCTCGCACAAGGGCGAGTCGTCGAACCCGACCACGGACAGGTCGCCGGGGATGCGGACGCCGCGCTCGGCGGCCGCCTGGTAGACGCCCGCGGCCTGCAGGTCGGATCCGGCGAAGATCGCGGTGGGCGGGTCGTCACGATCGAGCAGTTCGGCGCCGAACAGCTTGCCGCCGGAGACGAGGAAGTCGCCGTAGCGGGTCAACGCGGGGTCGGGTTCGATGCCGAACGTGCGGTGCGCGGCCAGGTAGCCCTCGTATCGGTCGAGTGTGCACTGCACGTCGAGCGGCCCGCCGATGAACCCCACCCGGGTGTGCCCCAGCTCGAGCAAGTGGGTGGTCGCCATGACGCCGCCGGACCAGTTCGTGGCCCCGACCGTGGACATGCGCGGGTCGCGTTGCCCGACGGGGTCCAGCAGCACGAGGGGGACGTGCAGCAGCTCTCCGATGGCCGCGATCTCGTCCTTCTGGTGCCGGGAGAGCACGAGCACGATGCCGTCGGTGCCGCGCTTGCGCAGGATCCCGATCCAGCGCCGCAGGTCGAAGTCGGGCCGCGCGGACGAGGTCACCACGAGCGAGAATCCCCATCGCGCCGCCGCCCGCTCCGCGCCCTTGATGAGGACCTGCGCCCACGGCGAGCCGAGCCCGTCGATGAGCAGGTCGACCATGCCGACCCGGGGCGTGCTCGGCGGGCGCGGCGTCTCGTAGCCGAAGGCCCGGACGGCTTCGAGGACCTTGTCCCTGGTGGCGGCCGAGACGTGCTTCTTACCGCTCAGGACCTTGGAAACCGTCGGCACCGACACTCCTGCGGCCGCCGCGACGTCGGCGAGCGTCGCTCGGGGCACAGAACCTCCCGCTGTAGCGGTGCCGCCATCCGGCTGACACCGGCGAGTGACAACTTTCGGAAAATCACGCGAAAGCCACTAGCTCTCTGAACTGGGCTAATCGGCCTTTTGTTTGAATCAAGGGGGACTGTTGACAGGATTGAGGACCGCAGCCTACCGTAACGGTTCGGCAATGTCACGGTAATCTTTCGGAAAGCTAGTCAGAAACTTTCTGACGCGAAGCGGTGGGGCGCCAGGGTGAAACGAAGGAACACCGAGGCATCGCGGCCATCCCTGCCGCTCGGGCCGCGGATGCCCTTGCCCGACGTGTATCGCGCGTATGTTCGACCAGAACGCTCAACACCGTTCGGAGCGTTCGGCTGAGCACCTGCAACACATGTTCAGTCCCTTGGAACGGTGTATGCCTGCACGTGTTAGGTCGCGGACGTCGTGGCGGAGCGGACCGTGACACTGACAGGCTCCGTACGCGAGATCACCGGCGCCGAGCGGCGGCTGACCACCGTCTCCATCGACCGGCGCTGAGCGAGCCCCGAACTATCGACAGGAGTGTTGAGATGACCCGCATGGACGCATTCAGGAACCGCGTCAGAGGTTTCGCCTTCGGCGGCGACTACAACCCCGAGCAGTGGGAGCCCGCCGTCTGGCGGGAGGACGTCCGGCTCATGCGCGAGGCCGGCGTCAACACCGTTTCGCTCGGGGTGTTCGCGTGGGCGTCGCTGGAGCCCGAGCCGGGCAAGTACGAGTTCGGGTGGATGGACGAGGTCATGGACCTCCTCCACGACAACGGCATCAGCGTCAACTTGGCCACCCCCACCGCCGCGCCGCCGGTCTGGCTCACCCACCTGCATCCCGAGGTGTTCCCGATCAGGGAGGACGGGCAGCCGTTCGGTTTCGGGAACCGGCTGCACTACGACCCGTCGTCGCCGATCTACCGGGAATAAGCGGCGACCATCACGACCAAGCTCGCCGAGCGGTATTCGTTCCATCCGGCGCTGGCGATGTGGCACATCAGCAACGAATACGGGCCGACGGCGTACAACGAGGCCGCGGCGGTCAACTTCCGCCGCTGGCTGCAGCGCAAGTACGGCGACCTCGACGCGCTGAACGAGGCGTGGACCACCCGGTTCTGGGGCCAGATCTACACCGACTGGGACCAGGTCGACGTGCCGCACATCCCCCGCACCTGGATGAACCCCACCCGCCGCCTCGACTTCAAGCGCTTCACCTCCGACGCGCTGCTGGAGTGCTACCTCGCCGAGCGGGACATCGTGCGCTCCTTCCGCGACGACCTCCCGGTCATGACGAACTTCATGCGGTTCTTCCGCCACGCCGACTACTGGAAGTGGGCTCCGGAAGAGGACGCCGCCGCGCTCGACATCTACCCGAACCCGGCCGAGCCCGACTCGCACGTGTCGGCGGCCTTCAACTACGACCTGTTCCGCTCCCTCAAGGGCGGCCGGCCGTGGATGCTGATGGAGCAGTCGAGCAGCGCCGTCAGCCAGTGGAAGCTCAACGTCGTCAAGGAGCCCGGGCGGATGCGGCTCGGCTCGCTGGCGGCGATGGCGCGCGGCGCCGACTCAGTCATGTTCTTCCAGTGGCGGGCCAGCCGCGGCGGCCAGGAGCGTTTCCACTCGGCGATGGTGCCGCACTCCGGGCCCGGCTCGCGCACGTTCAGGGAGATCACCGACCTCGGGCGGGAGCTGAAGCTGCTGGCGCCGGTGGCGGGCACGACCTCGCGGTCGGAGATCGCGATCCTGTTCGACTGGGACGGCTGGTGGGGGCTGGAGGAGGTCTTCGGCCTGCCGCGCAACGACTTCAGCTACACGGACACGGTGATGCGGCACTACACGCCGCTGTGGGAGCGGCACTACCCGGTGGACGTGGTCTCGGCCGGTTCGTCGCTGGACGGGTACAAGGTGCTGGTGGTGCCGAACGCGTACCTGATCGACGACGAGGGCGTGCGGCGCATCACCGAGTTCGCGCGCAACGGCGGGACGGTGCTCATGTCGTTCTTCTCCGGCGTGGTCGATGGCGACAACCGGGTGCGGCCGAACGGATACCCCGGCGCGTTCCGCGAGCTCATCGGCGCCAAGATCGACGAATACTGGCCGGCGCGGCCGCACGAGGAGTTCGCGGTCGACTTCGCCGACGGGCGGCGCGCGGCTTCCACCTGGTGGCGTGAGGACCTGCACCTGGAGAGCGGGACGGCCCTGGCGACGTACGGCGACGGGCTGCTGGAGGGGCAGGCCGCCGTGGTCGAGAACCGGTACGGCGCCGGACGGGTCGTCTACGTCGCCACGCTGCTGGAGCAGGCCGCCTTCGACGCGCTGGTGGCGCAGACGATGGAGGCGGCGGGCGTGCGCCGGCGCTTCGAGGGCGTCCCCGCCCACGTGGAGTGCTCCGTGCGGAGCGACGACGCCTACGAGTACGTGTTCCTGCTCAACCACAGCGGCGAGCTGGGCGCGTCCGTCCCCGTGGGAGGGGAGGGGACGGACCTGCTCACCGGGCGGCCCGTGTCCGGGGAGGTGGCGCTGGAACCCCTGGGGGCGGCGGTGATCCGGCGCGCCACGCCGTAACGACCCGCCCGGTCGAGACCCATCAATCGGAGAGGGAAGACGGAAGGCCGCATTGCCGAGCGGCGGGGAACCGGTGGCAGCAAGGGATCCTCCTGATGGCGCGTGCTTGACCAGGCGTCCACCGGGACGGATCTCCGGCCGCCCCGTGGCCGCGCCCCACGGCGGGCTTCTCCGGGCGCCGCCCGTCACCTCGCGCCCTTTTCTCCAGCCATTCCGAAATCCTGACGCTGCGGTGACCAGACCAGGGAAGGCCGGATCGCCGCAGGTTACAGCGCTGTTACGCGCATCCGTGTCGCTGCGCGTACACGACGTAGCGGCCCGATTCGAAATGCCGGAACTTCCGACTATGTCGAATAGTCGCCGATCCGTAATGCGATACATGGCTTTTTGTGGAGAAAAGGCCTTTGCCGCTGCTGGGGAGAACAAGCGGGCGGCCGTCGCTACGGTGGGAATTGTCCACAGCGCCGTCATGGAGTATCCCGGGAAACCGTGGCGCCGTCATGGTGAATCCGGGAGCCGTGCACGACGCTTCGGCGAGTCCCAGGCCGGTCCTGGACTCCTCCCCTCCAATCGGGAGCGATCTCATGCTGAAGCGACTTCTCGCAGCCACCGCCGTGGCCGCGTCCGCACTCGTCATCAGCGGCCCGATCACCACACAAGCCGCCAGCGCCGCCGACACACTCTGCACGACCGCCGAACAGCGTGCCGTGCCGGCACCCGCCGCGGTCAAGTGCCGCTGGAAGGAGAGGTACGGCAAATGGTGCAAGTTCTGCTACAAGTACGGCGGATGGAGGCTGTCATACTGCAAGTCGATCTGACGAAGGCAAGTAGCCGCTGGTGACTCATCCCGCCGGCACATTCCGGCGCCCCGCGAGAAACATCCTCGCGGGGCGCCCCCCGCGCGGGATTGTGCACCGAAATAGTCCAGAACGCAGGTACAACGAACCCGAGCTGATCGGGCACACGATCAAGCGCACCCAACTCGGGGCGGGGGACGTGTAGATGCTCTATCTGTATGTGATCTTCAGCCTGTCCCTGCTGGTACTCCTCGTGCTCGGTGTGGCGGAACAACGCCGGCACGACGCCAACCTGGACCGCATCCCGGTGCGGATCCTGGTCAATGGCATCCGCGGCAAAAGCTCCATCACCCGGCTGATCGCCGGAGCCCTGCGCGGCGGCAGGCTGCGCGTGATCGCCAAGACAACCGGCAGCGCCGCGCGCTTCATCCACACGGACGCCACCGAGGAGCCGGTGCATCGCAAGTTCGGCATCGCCAACATCGCCGAGCAGATCGGCATCGTGCGCCGCGCTGTCGCGGAGCACCCGGACGCGCTGGTCATCGAGTGCATGGCGGTGAAGCCGCCGTTGCAGGAGACCTACCAGGACAAGCTCATCCGCTCCACCATCGGCGTGCTGAGCAATGTCCGGGAGGACCACCTGGCGGAGATGGGCCCCACGCTGGACGATGTCGCGCGGTCGATGTCGCGCACGATGCCCCGCGGCGGCATCTGCGTCACCGCCGAACATGACCGCCGAACGGTGCTCGAGCAGGAGGCCGGGCGCCGCGACTGCCGGCTCCTTGTCACCGACGCCGGCGAGGTGAGCGAGGAGGAAATGGCCGGGTTCCGGCACTTCACCTTTCCTGAGAACGTCGCCATCGCGCTCACGGTGGCCGCCCAGGTCGGGGTCTCCCGCCGGGACGCCCTGCACGGCATGTACACCATGCAACTCGACCCCGGCGTGCTGACGGTCGAGCAGTACGACGTGCGGGGCGCGACCCTGCGCTTCGCCAACATCTTCGCCGCCAACGACCCCCGCTCCACGGTCATGAACTTCCATCAGCTCCTCGACCACGGCCACATCCGACCGCCGATTCTCACCCTCATCAACTGCCGGCCGGACCGCATCGAACGCAACGCCCAGATGGCCGAGATCGTCCCGGAGCTCGGCACCTCCAGGCTGTTCCTCATCGGCCACCCCACCCGATCCGCCCGCGCCGCAGTCCCCGCGGGCTGGAACGGAGAACTGGTCGACCTCGGCGGCCCTCACCGCGAACCCGAGCAGATCTGGAGCCAGATCTGCTCCCGCATCGACAGCGACGCCTCCGTGGTCGCCATCGGCAACATCCACGGTCAGGGGGAAAGGCTGCTCACGCACTTGCTCACCGCCGCCGCCCCGGCCGGAGCGGCCCGATGAGCCCCGCCGCCAGCTCCGTGCTCACCCCCGAGACGGCGGCCCTGGGGTTCGCGATCGGTCTGCTGTTCGCCCTGATCTGCTACCTGACCACCAACCTCTCTCCGGGCGGAATGATCAGCCCTGCCGGGCTGGCGATCACGCTCGTCGAGGACTGGCGCCGCATCATCGTGATCGCCTGCGTCGTGGCGCTCACCTGGGCGGGCACCGTGGTGGTCCAACGGTTCGTCATCCTTTACGGCAAACGGCTGTTCGCCGGCGCCCTCATGCTCGGCATCTTCCTGCAGGTGACGCTGTTCGCCTTCGTGCTCAGGCGGTTCCCGCTGCTGCTCAGTCACGAGACACTCGTCTTCCTCGTACCGGGTCTGATCGCGTACCACCTGGTCCGGCAACCGGTGGTCCCCACCCTGATCTCCACGACCTTCGTCACCGCAGTCACCTACGCCGTCCTGGCGACGGGCATCCTGCTGCACCTCCTTGGCGCCTGACGGCCGAATCAGACGTGCACCCCGCATCGCCACCTATCCTCGCTGGTGAGGGCTACACAGCAAGGACAGGACATGGCCGCTTCGCAGCGGTCTGATCAAGGACCGAAGGTTCATCGGAGTCATTCCAGCCATGACGGGGGTTCGTAGACGTCTCGGGGCCGCGGCAGCTGCGGCCTTGGTGGGTGCGGCGTTGCTGGTCTCGCTGCCGGCGCGACAGGCGTCAGCCGCATCCCCGTTGACCTGCCTGCCCACGGTTCCGCTCTACGGGGTCGATCAGGGCGGGGACCTGACGTGGCATGGCCATCGGGACGGCGCCGACGGCAGCGCATCGTGGGCGCCTGGTAGCGGCAGGAAGGTCGGTCATGGGTGGGGGCGCTTCGTCTCGATCGTCTCCGGCAGGGACGGCGTGATCTATGCGGTCGACGGATCCGGTTACCTGCGGTGGTATCGGCATCTCGGCGCGGCAACCGGCGCCGAGCAGTGGGCGCCCGGCTCCGGCAGGGTGATCGGACAAGGCTGGGGCGGCTACGTCGAGGTGACCACCGACGGCTCGGGCGTGCTCTACGCCCTGGACAGGCAGGGAAACCTGCACTGGCACCGGCACCTGTCGCCGGTGCGGGGCGGCAACGCCTGGGCCGAGGGCAGCGGCAAGATCATCCGCTCCGGATGGAACGCGATCACGCGACTGATGACCGGAGGCGATGGCGTGCTCTTCGGCGTCAACACCAAAGGACACATGCGGTGGTACCGCCACGCCGACCCTGGAGGCGGCGGTCCGTCCTTCAGCACCGGCACCGGGCTGGTGACCGGTGAAGGCTGGGGCGGCTACCGCGACCTGGCCGGCGCCGGTGCCGGAGTCTTCTACGCGGTGGACCCGAGCGGCAGGCTCTGGTGGGAACGGCACGCCGACCCGCGGGCAGGCGCACCCGTGTGGCAGGCGCGCCGCCAGGTGGGCAGTGGCTGGAGCGGCTTCACCGCCGTGTTCGCGGGCGACGCCTCGTGTTCGGCCAGTTCCTTCACCGGCTACGCCGCTGGCAAGCATGGACAGACGATCTACTACCAGGACGGGCAGGCCGGCGCGGTGCTCACTCTCCGCGCCCGTACCGCGATTCTGTACGGCTCGCCACGCAAGTTCGCCGAAAGCACCACTGACGCCACCGTCTCGACCCGAGCATGGGTACGCCTGCTCCCCGAGCCCTGGACGCCGTCGGCCGATTGGGCGTCCTCCTGGCTGTCCGCCACCATCGGCAGCACGCAGGACGATCTGCTCGAGATCGCCACGCAGTACATCACGGGGGCACGCGACCAGACGAAGGAGGGGCAGCGATACGCCGGCGATGCCCACTACGGCCCGGTCGGCGAAGACGGCCCCAACGAGGGGTCCGACTTCAACGACTACCTGGGGCTGGACTGGACGTACGGCGAGAAGGTGGATCGGGCCGAGCCGGAGCAGAAGGGTGCGCTCGACTGTTCGGGATTCGTCCGGATGGTGTACGGCTACCGCGGCGGTTACCCGGTGGCGATCGGCACCCCGGCAGGCACCGCTCTGCCACGACGAGCCGTGCAGATGCACGCCTCCGCCCTTGGCGTGGGCGTGGCCGACGGCGGCACCGCCAAGCCGGGCTCCTACGCCGACCTGCAGCCGGGTGACCTGCTGTTCTGGGATGCCAGCACCGATGACGGCGCCGACATCGACCATGTGGGCATCTTCCTGGGCATCGACTCTGAGGGCGGGCACCGCTTCCTGTCCAGCCGCAAGGTCGTCGACGGCCCGACCTTGGGCGATCGGGGAGGGCCGTCGCTGCTCGACGACGGCACGCTCTATGACCGAACTTGGCGCGCGGCCAAGCGCCTCTGACTCGTCGGCGCGCGGCCGAGTCCGGAACGTTCAGCAGGCAACATGGCCTCCCGGTGCCACAGCCCCCGGCAGGCGCGCGCGCCCGACCTCCGGCGCGACGCCCGGTCAGCGAGCACCGGCGCGAAACCTCCGGCGCAACGAAGCCTCAGCGGGCACGGATGAGCGGGCACGGCACCGCGACCGTCAGCGGGCGCGTCACCTTCTGCGTGGCAGCCCTTGGTGGGAGCGGGCAGCCGACCTCCACCGTCGCAACGCCCCTCCGTAGGCGGGGACTGCGGCGTGGCAGTCGCCCGGAGGAGGCCGGTCGGTCACGGGGACGGCTCGAGCCAGGCGTCCACCTCGGTGCGTAGGCGGGACTTGAGCGGCTCGGGGGCGAACGAGGCGTCGATCGAGGCCCGGGCCAGATCGGCCAGGTCGTGGTCGTCGTAGCCGAAGACGTCGCGCAGGCGGGCGTATTCGTCGGCGAGCGCCGTCTCCCCGTCGGTGTTGACGGTGACCGCCAGCCCGGCGGCCCGCAGCCGCGGCAGCGGGTGGGCGGCGAGCGAGGGGACGAACCCGAGCAGGACGTTGGACGTAGGGCAGACCTCCAGCGGGATCCCGCGCTCACGCACCTCCGCCACCAGCGTGTCGTCGTCGAGCACCCGGATCCCGTGCCCCAGCCGCTCGGCGTGCCCCAGGTCGAGCGCCTCGCGGATGCTGGCCGCGCCGGCCGCCTCCCCCGCGTGGTGCGTCAGGCGCAGCCCCGCGTCCCTGGCGGCGTCGCACACCGCCGCGAACGGGGCGAGCGGGTGGGCCTCGTCGCCGGCCAGCCCCAGGCCGATGACGGCGTCGTAGCGGGTGGCCAGCTTGAGTGTGCGCCACATCCGCTCGACCGGCCGCCGCCTGGAGTGGTCGAGCAGCACCCGCCACTCGATCCCGTGCCTGGCCCCGCCCTCGGTCAGCCCGTCGAGCACCGCCTCCAGCGGCATCTCCGGCGCCCCCAGCCGCTCGCCGTGGGAGGCGGCGGTGAAGGTCACCTCCACGTAGCGGGTGCCCTGCGCGGCCTCGTCCTCGCAGAACTCCACCGCGATCCGCCTGAAGTGCTCGGCCGTGCGCAGCAGCTCCCGTACCCGGGCCCGCGCGTCGCCGAACTCCCTGAAGCTCTGGAAGCCGTTCTCGGGCTCGCGCGATCCGCCCAGCTCACGCGCCGTCTCCGGGCGTACGGTGCTTTCGAGGTGCACGTGCAGGTGGGCTTTGGGCAGTGACCGTACGTCTCTCACGCCCCAACCTTAGAAACCCGCCCCGCCCGCGCGCACTCCGTTTTCACGTGGCGGTCTTCTTGGTGAGGCGCATCTTGGACTGCTTGTGCGGCAACCGTTCCCAGTCTTCCATGAACGTCGCCGTGAATCCGTGCTTCTCGGCCAGGGCCGCGAGCGTCTCAGTGCGGTAGTAGAAGTCCTCCCGCAGGACCTGGTGCTCCTTGCCCTCGGTCCGGTCGAAGGTGAAGTCGAACCAGGCGTTCGGCTTCATGACGCGGCCCACGTGCGCGAAGCACTCCTCGATGACGTGCAGCGGCGAGTGCGAGAAGACGCTGTGCGCGTGCACGACGTCGAAATGCCGGTCGGGCAGGAACGCGAAACGCAGATCGCGTACCGGAGTCAGATACGGCAGTTTGTCGCGCAGGCCGTGCCGGACGATGGTGTCCTGCGCCGCCATGAGGATGTCGGGCGAGATGTCGATTCCGTAGTAGTTTCCATCGTGCAGGTAGTCGATGAACAAATGCCCCGCGCGCAGGTTGCCGCAGCCGATTTCCAGCATGCGGCATTCCGGCTTGAGCCCGTGTTCGACGAGGTAGTCGAATTGCATGCGCCCGAGCGCCAGCCAGCGTTTGTGGGTGTGCGAGCCGACCGCGCCCTCGGGGTCGCGCGCGGTGTCGGACTTCATGACCGCCCGGTAGTAGCCGACATGATCGCGGGTACGCAGCCGGAACCACGTGTCACGCGCCAGCCGCCGCAGATGGGGGGCGATCTTGTGGGGATTTTTGAACGCGTAGGCCGCCTGGTGGACGACACTGGAGCGGGTGCGTTTCACCCTTGGAATCTAGGCCAGCCGCCGTGCCGGTCAAAGGCCCCATGCGACACTCTTGGGTTTTCGTTTACGCAGCCTTTCTCCCGACCAGCGGACATTTCCCGATCAGCCGCCCCAGAAAGGTGCCGCCACCCCCAAATTGATCACTTGTGCGGCACCCGGGGCATTCGATCGGATCATCAACCCGATCGTCGAAGAAGATCAGCTGAGATAGTCGCGCAGCGCCAGCGAACGCGACGGGTGGCGAAGCTTGGACATCGTCTTGGCCTCGATCTGCCTGATGCGTTCGCGGGTGACGCCGTAGACCTTGCCGATCTCGTCCAGCGTCCTCGGCTGTCCGTCGGCCAGGCCGTACCGCAGGCTGATCACGCCTGCCTCCCGCTCGGAGAGCTGGTCGAGCAGGGAGTTGAGCTGCTGCTGGAGCAGGGTGAACGAGACCGCGTCGGCCGGGGAGACGGCCTCGGTGTCCTCGATGAGGTCGCCGAACTCGCTGTCGCCCTCCTCACCCAGCGGCGTGCTCAGGGAGACCGGCTCGCGGCCGTATCCCTGGACCTCGATGACCCGTGCCACCTCCAGCTCGGTCTCGGTGGCGATCTCCTCCGGGGTGGGCTCGCGGCCGAGGTCGCTCTGCAGGCGGCGCTGCACCCTGGCCACCTTGTTGATCAGCTCCACCATGTGAACGGGGATGCGGATCGTACGGGCCTGGTCGGCCATGGCCCGGGTGATGGCCTGCTTGATCCACCAGGTCGCGTACGTGGAGAACTTGAAGCCGAGCCGGTAGTCGAACTTCTCGATCGTCCGGATCAGGCCTAGATTGCCCTCCTGGATCAGGTCCAGGAAGAGCATGCCGCGGCCGGTATAACGCTTGGCGATGGAGACCACCAGCCGCAGGTTGGCCTCCAGCATGCGGCTCCTGGCGCGCTCGCCGTCGTCGGCGATCCACTCCAGATCGGCACGCAGCTCGGCGGGCAGCCCCGGCTCGGTGTCCAGCCGCTCCCTGGCGAACAGGCCGGCCTCGATGCGCTTGGCCAGGTCGATCTCCTGCTCGGCAGTCAGCAACGGGACGCGCCCGATCTCCTTCAGGTATGCCTTGACCGAGTCCGCGCCGACGGTCCCGCCACCGTCGGCAGTGTTGTCGTCCACTTCGAGAACCTCTGCTGCTTCGGACAAAACTCACTCCTCGCTCGCGTTGGATGGACGCACTAAGTTTGGGTCGCGCCTAACTTTAGGTTGAACCTTCGCCTTGGTCAACCTAAAATAAGGTCGAACCTAAAAATTTATGGAAGACTGTGGCTATGAGCATCGACACCTTGGGCTTGCGGGAACAGAAGAAGCGAGAGACCAGGCAGGCCATCTCTGACCACGCTACCCAACTGTTCCTGGAACGTGGCTTCGACCGGACGACGATCGCCGACATCGCCGCCGCGGCCAGGGTGGCGAAGATGACGGTGACGAACTACTTCCCCCGGAAGGAGGATCTGGCGCTCGACCACCACGAGGCTTTCGTGGCGGGGCTGGCCGAAACCGTGGCGGGGCGCGCACCGGGCGAATCGGCGCTGGATGCGGTGCGGCGGGCATACCTGGGGGCGCTGGAGCGGCGTGATCCGGTCATCGGCTTCACCGGGCAGGACTTCGCCCGGATGATCGCCGACAGCCCGACGCTGGTCGCCCGCCTTCGCGACCTCCACGACCAGCGCGAAGAAGCCCTCGCGGCCCAGCTCGCCACCGAGCCGCCTACCATGGCCACCCCGGCCACCACCCCCACGCTGGCCACCCCTGCCACGCTGACCACTGCGGCCACTTTGGCCACTCCGGCCACGTTGGCCACGTCGGCCACCATGGACGACGGGGGCAGCCAGCTCGCCGCACGGGCCGTGGCCGCGCAGCTCGCGGCGGCGGATCGGCTGCTCTTCCGTGAGCTGCAGAGCCGCACCCTGGCCGGGGATGACGACGACACGATCGCCGCCGCCCTCGCGGAATCCGCCCAGCATGTCTTCACCCTCCTCGAACCGGCCATCGGCGAGTATGCTCGCCGCTGACCCGCCACGCCCCACTGCTGCGTTCCGGGCTCTCATCGTCTGAGCCCTCAGGCCACCACACCCGGCCCTCGCCGTATTGAGCGCCCGGCCGTCACCGATTGAGCTCGCCGTTTTGAGTGCCCGGCCGTCACCGTTCGAGCTCGCCGTTTTGAGTGCCCGGCCCTCACCGTTTGAACTCGCCGTTTGAGCGCCCGGCACCGCGCAGGCGCGTGCGCCATAGAGCCACGCGAACCGTCGTCCGTGGCGCTCCGCGTGCGCCGAGTCCTGGCGACGGGCACCCACGACATGACGCAGCACCGCGCCAGCACGCGCGACAGGGTGCGGCACCACGCCGGGCACACGCGACACGACACAGCACCGCCAGCACGAGCAACACGGCACCATCGCCAGCACAAGCAACGTGACGTAGCACCGCCAGCATGCGCAACACGACACGGCGCCGCCGGCACGCGCAAGACGCGGCACCGCCAGCAGGCGCAACACAGCGCAGCACCGCCAGCACGCGCGACAGGGTGCGGAACCGCGCCGGGCACACGCGACACGGCGCAGCACCACCGGCATGCGCACCACCACGCGGCCGGTCCGTCCATGGCGCCGCCGGGGCGGGCCGAAGGCCTGGTGGAGCAGGCGGCGCAAGAGCCCCTGAAACGCCGTGCCCCGTCAGCGGCCCAGGCTCTCGACGTAGGTCGCCGCCTCCGCCATCAGCCGCCGCCACACCACCTCGTCAGGCTCGCGTAACGCGACCCATTCCCGCATCTGCCGTGACCCCATCCGAAGGACCTCGGCCGTCCCTTCACCCACCAGCTCCCCGGCCCGCGCGGCCGGCAGCTTGAGCACGACCCGGTCCCGGGAGAAGAACGCATACGCCTTCCCCCCGACCTTGAGCCCGTCCGCGTGGAGCATGCGCCCCATGCTCACGTCGGGCCTGGCGAGGTGCTCGGCGACTAGGTCGTCGTAGAGCTCCTGGGCGCTAGCCATGCGATGCTCCCATCCTCGACACCCGCGAAGGCCATCAGGCGCGCTGCTTCGGCGGCCAGCTCCTCCATCACGCCGTCGGACAGCGGGTGGAAGGGCTCGACTGTCAGCACGCCGTCCTTAAGGTCCCACATGCCACCGACAGTTCCGTCGACGAGGAAGGTGGGGTAGATGACCGCGCCCACGCACACCGCCTTGCGTTGCTCGGCGGTCATCAGGCGGCCGCGGTCGGCGTAGGCGACGACGAGGTTGTCGAACCAGGGCAGGAACCGTACGGGGGCGGGCACGTCCTCCTCGGCGAGGGGCGCGTCGGGCAGGTCGTAGAGGACGCGACCCTCGGTGTCCTGATATTTCCGTAAGTGGGACATGCCCTCCACGACCGCCCGCAGCCGCGTCAGCCCCGACCACATCTGCACGTCCATCACGCTCGCCGGCCCGTACGCGGCCAGATACCGCTCCACCAGCCGCTCCACCGGTGCGGTGCCGTCCAGCGGCCGCCCCAGCCACTCCTCGGCCAGCGTGAACGGCGTGGCCCCGCCCTTCCCCCAGATCCCGTTCGGCGGCGTGTGCACGATCGGCAGCAGCAGTTGTGCCGACCAGCTCAGCGCCATCGGATCCGCCTCGGGCCACCGCTCGCGCAGCAGGTCACGCAGCTGGGGACGGGTGAGCGTACGCCCGGCCAGGTGCTCGCGCGCCAGCCGGGCCAGCTCCTCGAGGTCCACGCCGCGCGTCACCCGTCCGAAGGCCGCTTGCCTGCCCCTGGACAGGATCACCTGCATCAGCGGCCGGATCCACACGTAGTCGCCGGCCAGCGCCAGGTGCTGGGTCCCGCGCAGCAACGATCCGCGTACCACCTGCTTGCCGTACAGCAGCGAGGCCAGGTCGTCCTGGGTGAAGGCGGCCAGGCGCGTCCACAGACCGATGTACGGCGCGTCGATCTCTTGCCCCTGCACCGCGACCAGCCGTTCGATGGCCTGAACGGGCTTCATGTCGGCACGGCGCAACAGGAGCTGGCGGTCGAGCGTGGTGCGGTTGAGCACCCGGCGATTCAGGATCATGAGTCCAGCCTAGGGACCAATGCGGCAAGGTTGATTCCGCGATTCGAGGTCAGTGTGGCAAGGCCGCCTCGGCCTCGCGGAGTTCCTGGAGGGCGTCGCGCAGGTGCCGGGTCAGCTCCCAGGCGTCCGGGACCATGCGCCGGTCGGTGACGACGCCGATGTCGAGCGAGCCGTCGTAGGAGAACGCGGTGATGTTGACGCCGCCGCTCACGTCCGTGATCACGGAGACCGGGTAGTGGGTCAGCAGCCGCCCGCCGCACACGTACAGGGGGAACTGAGGGCCGGGCACGTTCGAGACGATGACGTTGATCGGCGGGGCGGTCTCCCCCACCAGCCCGAACGCCGACCTCGACGCCAGCCCCATGAGCGCGGCCGGCATCGACTCGCTGAACTCGCGCAGCCACCGCGCGGGCGCCAGCGAGAACCTGTCCTTGATCCGGTGCATGGCCTGCCGCACCTGGTGCAGCCGGGCGACGGGGTCGGCGACGTGCACCGCGAGCGGGGCCGTCATGATCGCCACCTGGTTGCCGCGTCCCTCGACGCCGGCTTCCCGCAGCGAGAACGGCACCCCCGCCACCAGCGGACGGCTCGGCAGGCTGCCGTGCGCGGCCAGCCACCTGCGCAGCGCGCCCGCGCACACGGCCATGACCACGTCGTTGACCGTGACCCCGAACGCCTTGCGCACCTGCTTGATCTCATCGAGCGGCAGCGACACGAACGCGAAGCGCCGGTGCTGGGACACGGGGCCGCTGAACGGGGTCCTGGGGGCGGGCAGCATCGGCAGCTCCGGCGCCTGCCCGGCGCCGGCGAGCTTGCGGGCGAGCCCGGAGACGAGATGGCTGCCCGGGAGCCGGGACACGACGGGGATCTCGTCCAGGTGCGGCACTGCCCGGGCCGCGAACCGCACCGCCTGGGCAGGGTTGAGCGCCAGCCTGGCCAGCCCGCGTGCCATCATCTCCGCCCGCCCGGGCGGCGGCTCGTCCCGCTCGGGCGGGACCGCGGGCGGCGGCGCGGGCTCGGGGCTGACGTCGAGCAGCGCGGCCAGCACATCGGCGCCGCCGATCCCGTCCACGGCCGCATGGTGGATCTTGGTGTAGAGGCCCATGCGACCGCCGGACAGGCCGTGGATCAGGTAGATCTCCCACAGGGGGCGGCCCCGGTCGAGGCGGCGGGCGTGCAGGCGGGAGACCTGCTCGGCGAGCTGCCGGTCGTCGCCGGGCGGCGGCAGGCCGATCTCGCGTACGTGGTAGTCGAGGTCGAGATCGTCCTCCTCCATCCAGTACGGGTGGTCGAGACCGAAGGGCACCGGGGCCAGCTTGCGCCGCAGGGCGGGCACGTACGGGAGCCGCCGTTCGAGCAGGTCCTGCAGGTCGGCACGGTTGAGGTCGCCGTCGAGGATGGCGAGGCCGGCGATGTTGGCCACGTTCGTCGCGGTCTCGAAATGGAGGAACTGCGCGTCCAGGGCGGAAAGCTGCGGCATGGGGACACCTCCGCCCCGAACCAATCAGACTCCGCCCGTCACTTCAAGGGACAGCGTGCCCGCCTCGGGCTCGGCGAAGGCCAGCATCCGCAGTCCTGCTTCCTCGAGCGGCTCCAGCGGCGTCGGGGTGAACGGGCTGAGGAGCAGCCTGGCCTTCTTGCCCGAGCGCTTGATCTGCCAGGTGCCGGCCACGAACCCGTCGACCAGGTAGACGGCCCTGACCCGCAGATTCTTGGTGGTGACCAGGCCCTTGTATGCATCAGGGACCACCCGGGTGCGGTCGGCGTAGCCGAGGACGAGCGTGTCGAAGTCGGGCAGGAACCGCACGGGCGCGGGCACGTCCCCGCCCGGCCTGGGCGCGCCGGGCAGGTCGAACAGCTCCTTGCCATCCGGTCCGGCGAGCCGGTCCAGATTCATTCCCGACATGACCCGCTTCAGGCCGCCCAGCCCCGACCAGGTCTGCACGTCGGCGGGGGTGGCGGGTCCGAAGGCGGCCAGGTACCGCTCGATCAGCGTCTCGGGGCCGGCCGGGTCCGGCTCGATGCCGGGCAGCCCGAAAGCCGACTCACGCGGGTAGCTCCACCGGTCCTCGGTGGGCACCATGACCAGCGGCGTCAGCATGCGGACCGCATACCCCAGAGCCCGGTCGTAGGCGTCGGGAAACTCCTCCTGCAGCCGCGGCCGCAGCTCATTGAACGTCATGGGACCGGCGGCGAGCAGCCGGTCGGCGGCGGCCACGACGGCGTCGAAGTCGATCTCGTCGAAGCGGCGCGCCGCGGCGGCCAGCATGGGCGTGAGCAGCGGCCGGAACGCGGCGAAGTCGGTGGCCGTCACCAGGTGCAGCGTGGCCCTCCACATGGTGGCGCGCACCACCGTGCGGGCGTGCAGCGCCGCGTGCAGATGATCGCGCTCGAACCCCTCCAGCCTCGACCACACCCCGAGGTAAGGCGGGCGCGGCTCCTGCGCCTGCAGCCCGGCCAGACGCTGCACGATGTCGGTAACATCCCCTTTGTGACGTTCCAGGAGATGCTGCCGGGCCAAGGTGGCACGGTTGAGGTCGCGGAGGGTGAGCATCTACATATCATGCCTTTCCCCATTAATTCGGTGCGCGCCTCTTACCCCGCTCTGACCGACGGCTACGCCTACCTCGACGGAGCGGCCGGCACCCAAACCCCCCGATCCGTGATCGAGGCCATCTCCGACGCCTACCGCAGCGGGATCGGCAACGTGGGCGGCGCCTTCCCCGCCAGTCACCGCTCCGACGCCATCGTGGCCGCCTGCCGCGCGGCCGTGGCCGACCTGGTCGGCGGCGACCCCGGCGGCGTGATCCTCGGCCCGAACATGACCACCCTGACCTACAACCTGGCCAGGGCGATCGCCGGCCCCGGCGACGAGGTGGTGGTCTCCAGGCTCGACCACGACGCGAACGTCCGCCCCTGGACCCAGACCGGCGCGACCGTCCGCTGGGCCGAGGTGGACCCGGTGACCGGGGAGCTCCCGGTCGAGCAGTACGCGAGCCTGATCGGCGAGCGTACCCGGGTGGTGGCGGTGACGGCGGCCAGCAACATCCTGGGCACCCGCCCCGACGTGCCCGCCATCGCCGAGCTGGCGCATCGGGCGGGCGCGCTGATGTACGTGGACGGCGTGCACGCCACCCCGCACGGCCCGGTGGACATGCGGGCGCTGGGCGCCGACTTCTACGCCACCAGCGCCTACAAGTGGTCGGGCCCGCACATCGGCGCGGTGGTGGCCGACCCGGCGCTGCTGGAGACGCTCCGGCCGGACAAGCTGGCCTCGTCGCCGGACACGGTGCCGCAGCGGTTCGAGCGGGGCACGGCGGCGTTCGCCGACCTGGAAGGCGTGACGGCGGCCGTCGACCACCTGGCGGCCATGGTCCCGGGCGCCGGCACCCGCCGCGAGCGCCTGCTCACCTCGATGACGGCGGCGGAGGAGCACGAGCTGGAGCTGTTCGCGGTGCTGCTGGCAGGGCTGGAGACGATGCCGCACGTCACGGTGTACGGCAAGCCGGCCAGGCGCACCGCCACCGCGTACTTCACCGTGGCCGGGCACACCCCGCGCCAGGTTGCCGAGCACCTGGCGGGGCTGCGGGTGAACGTCTGGAACGGGCACAACTACGCCTGGGAGCTGACCGGCGCGCTCGGCATCCGCGACTCGGGCGACGCGGTGCGCGCCGGGCTGGTCCACTACAACGACCGCTCCGACGTGGACCGGCTCCTCGAAGGCGTCGACGCTCTAAGATCGTCGGGGTGAGCCTGCCTGCCGTCCCTGATCTGGCGGCGCCGCCGGTCGAGCCGGCGCGCGACCCCTACCACGTCTACCTCGACTCGCTGACCAGCCTGGAGTCGCGCCGCACCATGCGCGGCTGCCTCGACCGGCTGGCCCGCCTGCTCACCGGCGACACCGCCGCCACGGGCGCGGGGCAGCCGTGGCATCTGCTGCGCTACGAGCACACGGTGCGCATCCGTACGATGCTCACCGATCAGGGGTGGTCGGCGGCGTACGTCAACAAGCACCTGGTGGCGCTGCGCCGGGTGCTGAAGGAGGCGTGGCGGCTGGGGCAGACCAGCGCCGAGGACTTCGCCCGCGCCTCCGACCTGGCTCCGGTACGGCAGAGCCGGCTGCCGACCGGGCACCACGTGCCGCCGGAGGTGGTCGGCGCGGCCCTGTCCGCGTGCGACGACTCGCCCGCCGGGGTGCGGGACGCGGCGCTGATCGCCGTGCTGTACTCCACCGGATGCCGGCGGGCCGAGCTGGGCGGGCTCGCGCTGGCCGACTACGATCCGGGGGCGCGGTCGCTGCGGGTGCGCGGCAAGCGGGACAAGGAGCGCCTGGTCTACCTGACGACCGACGCGATCGGGCTGGTCGAGCGGTGGCTGGCAGTCCGCGGGGCCATGCCGGGGGCGTTGTTCAGCCCGATCAGCACGGCAGGACGCGTGCGGGAGCGCGACGGCCGTCCGGTGGGCCTGACCGGGCAGGGCATCGCCGACATCCTGGCGCGGCGGCTGGGGGCGGCGGGGGCGGCGCGGCGTACGGCGCACGACTTCCGCCGCACGTTCATCGGCGAGCTGCTGGACGCGGGGGTGGACCTGGCCACGGCCCAGGCCCTGGTCGGCCATTCATCCCCGGCCACCACGGCCCGCTACGACCGCCGCCCCGAACGCACCCGCCGCGACGCCGTCGACCGCCTCCGCCTCCCCACCGCCCGCCCCCTCGCCTGACCCGGAACGCCGCCGCGCCCGGCAACACCAGTACCCGCGGCTGACGTCAGAGCGGTTCGATGACGTAGGGGACGCCGGTGAGGCGTTCGGACCGCTCCCACAGCTGAGCGGCGAGCGTGGTGTCGCACGAGGTGCGGCTTGAGCGGACCAGCGACGCCGGGGTGAGCCGCCACCGAAATGGTCCGCCATCCCGCCGCGGACAGCCTTCGTTGGAGCTCGTAGGCGAACAGCAGGTTGGCCGGCTTGGACTGCGCGTAGGCCAGCCACCGCTGGTAGCGGCGGCGCTCCCAGTTCAGGTCGCCGCGGATCCTGCCGAGCACGTGCAGGCCGCTGGACACGGTGACGACCCGCTCGCGCACGTGGTTGATCAGCGACGTCGAGGCCATCGGCAAAGGCGCGCACCGACGCGGGTCGTTTCCGCGCCGAGTCCGCTGTTCGCGCCAGTGACGATCACCGTGCGCCCGTGCTGGCCGGGGACGTCCGCCGCCGTCCATCTGAGCATGTCGCGTCTCCTCCGCCGTGCATCAGCGCGGCAAGTCTCGCGGCTCGGGCAATCCAGACGCTACACCTGGGCGGACGCGGCTCGACATGGCGGCCCGCTCCGGTGTGTGATGTGGTTCCCGCCGAGAGGAGCCGTCCGTGACCTCGCCCCAGGACTCGCCCGGAGGCGACGATCGGCACGCCGACGCGCAGCGGCCGCCACGTCCGCCCTCCGGTCAGCGGGCCATTGATCAGGTCGTGTCGATCGTCGGGTTCGTCTGCGCAGCGGTGGCCGTGCTGTTCACCCCGGTCCTGTTCGGCCTGGCCGGCATCGTGCTGGGCGTCGTCGGCCATGCGAGGGGCGAGCCTCTGGGCAAGTGGGCCGCCGTGGCGGCCGGCGTGGGCATGGTCATCGGCACCGTCCTCAGCTTCGCCCTCGAGAGCATCGTGTCCTGATTTCTCGGAAGAATTTCCGAGGCGGTGTCGATTCCGGCCCGGGTCGTGCGTCATGGTTGCGACCCAAGAGGAGGAAACCATGAAGTACGTGCTGTTCGTCGCGGGAGACGAACGCCCCTGGGCCGAGGCCGGGCCGGAAGAGCGCAAGCGCATCTACGAGAAGTGGGGCGAGTTCGACCGGCTCCTGAGGGAGCGGGGCGCCGGGTTGTACGGCAACGAGCTGGCCCACTCCTCGACCGCCACCACGATCAGGAAGGACGGCGACCGAATCCTGATCACCGACGGCCCTTACGCCGAGACCGTCGAGCAGATCTCGGGCTACATGGTGGTCGAGGCCGCGGACCTGGACCAGGCGATCGAGCTGGCCACCGCGATGCCGTCCGACGTCGAGATCCGCCCCGTTCCTGAGGAGGCGTCATGAGGTATGTCCTGCTCATGTACGGCGACGAGACCGACGGGTCGGGCCCGGCCGAGCAGCAGTACGCCGCCCACGGCGCCTTCATCGAGCTGCTCAAGTCGCGTGGCGCCTACCTCCACGGGGAGGAGCTGTCCGGGCCGGGCCGGGCGGTCAGCCTGCGTAAGAAGGCCGGCGAGGTGCTGCGCACGGATGGGCCGTTCGTCGAGACGACCGAACAGGTGGGCGGCTTCTACCTGATCGAGGCCCGTGACCTCGACGAGGCGATCGAGCTGGCCAAGCAGTGCCCGGAGCGGATCGTCGAGGTGCGGCCGGTGGCCGAGTACACAGGATGAACGCGGTCGAGCAGGCGTACCGGCGGCAATGGGCGCGCCTGCTCGCCCTGCTCACCGCCGAGCTGCGCGATCTGGACCTGGCCGAGGAGGCGTTGCAGGACGCGTTCACCGCGGCGGTCTCGGCGTGGCCGCCGGTGCCGGACAATCCGCCGGCGTGGCTGCTCACGACGGCGCGCCGGCGGGCGGTGGACCGGTTGCGGCGGGCGGAGGTGGCGGCGCGCAAGCTGCCGCTGCTGATCGTCGAGGAGGGGCCGGCGCCGCCGGACGACCGGCTGCGGCTGATCTTCACGTGCTGCCATCCCGCGCTGTCGATGGAGGCCAGAGTGGCGCTGACGCTGCGCTGCGTCGGCGGTCTCACGACGCGGCAGATCGCCCGCATGTTCCTGGTCAGCGAGACGACCATGGCGGCCAGACTGACCCGCGCCAAGAAGAAGATCAGCCACGCGGGCATCCCGTACCGGGTGCCGTCGGAAGCGGAGCTGGCCGAGCGCCGCGACGGGGTGCTGGCGGTCATCTACCTGATCTTCACGGAGGGGTACGCGGCGACCGAGGGCGAGCGGCTGATCCGCGACGAGCCGGCCGCCGAGGCCATCGCCGTGGCCCGGATGCTGGCCGAGCTGATGCCCGCCGACACCGAGGTACGCGCCCTGCTGGCGCTGATGCTGCTGCACCACGCCCGCAGGGACGCCCGCGTGGACGCCGACGGCCGGCTCGTCCGGCTGCCCGATCAGGACCGTTCGCGGTGGCGGCAGGACGAGATCGCCGAGGGCCTGGCGGTCCTGACCCCCGGCCCGCCCGGCCCTTACCTGCTGCAGGCCGCCATCGCCGCCGAGCACGCGGCGGCCGCCCGCCCGCAGGACACGGACTGGATCGAGATCGCCGAGCTGTACGAGCTGCTGGAGCTGCTGACGGGCTCGGCCGTGGTGCGGCTGAACCGGGCCGTCGCCGTGGCGGAGGCGTACGGGCCCGAGCGCGGCCTCGACCTGCTCGCCGGCCTGGACGACGCGTTGCCCCGGCACCACCTCCTGCCCGCGACCCGCGCCGACCTGCTGACCCGCCTGGGCCGCATGGAGGAGGCGGTGGCGGAGTACGGCCGGGCGCTGGACCTGGTGGGGACCACGCCGGAGCGCGAGTTCCTGCGCTCGCGGCGGGCCACGGCCCAGGAGGCACTCGGCCGGTGACCCCCGAAACGTGACGGGAGCGCCGGCCAGGCCGGCTCAGGTGGTGGCCGGGGCGACCGTGGGCGACAGGCGCGCCGGCTCAGGTCGTGGCCAGGGCGACCGTGGGCGACAGGCGCGCCGGCTCAGGTCGTGGCCAGGGCGACCGTGGGCGACAGGCGGGCCGCCCGCATGGCCGGGTAGATGCCCGCGGCCGTCCCGATGAGCAGGGTCGCCGCGATCGCGCCGCCGATCGCCCACGGCGGCACCACCGGCGGCCAGTCCCGCGACACGGCGTACCCCGCGGTGGCCAGCGCGCCGAGCATCGCGCCCACCACCCCGCCGAGCGCCGACAGCAGCAGCGACTCCGACAGGAACTGCAGCCGCACCTGGCCCCGGGTGGCGCCGAGCGAGCGGCGCAGGCCGATCTCCTTGCGGCGTTCCAGCACCGAGATGACCATGGTGTTGGCCACGCCCACCCCGCCCACGAGCAGCGCGACCGCGCCCAGCCCCAGGAGCAGGTTCGTGAACGCGCCCGCGGCGGCGGCCTTGGCCTCCAGCGCGTCGGACGGCCTGCTGACCGAGACCTCCTCGGGGTTCGACGGGTTGACCGTCCGCGGCAGCACCGCCCGCACCGACTCCACGGACTCGTCGGAGGAACGTTCGTAGATGGTCGTCGGGTAGCCGTCGAACCCGAGCAGTTCCTCGGCGGCCGGGAACCCGACGAGGGCCGAGCGTTCGATCTCCGGCGCGAGCGGCATCGGTCCGAGTATCCCGATCACGGTGAACCAGCGCCCGCCCATCCACACCTGGACACCGGTCCTGGCCAGCCCGAGCCGCTCGGCCGCCGCGGCGCCGAGCACGACGGCCGGCTGTCCGGCGGTGGCGTCGTTCAGCCAGGTGCCCTTCACCACGGCGCCCTCCAGCGTGGTCAGCAGGCCGGTGCTGGCCGCCTGGACGGAGATGCCGCCGGTGACCGACTCGGGGATGTGGTTGGTGCGCCGTACGCTGGCCTCCACGCTGCCCGTGGCGGCCGCCGTGCGGACCGGGCCGATGCGCTGGACCATGGCCAGCGCAGTGGTGGGGAGTTTGGCGTCCTCGCCGAACATGGTCCGGCCCGGGGTGACGGTCAGCAGGTTGGTGCCGAGCCGGTCGAGCTGGCGCAGGAGCTGCTCGCGGGAGGACGAGGAGATCCCGATCACGGCGATCATGGTGGCGATGCCGATGGCGATGCCGAGCGCGGACAGGATCACCCGGGTGGGACGGGCGCGCAGCCCGGCCGCGCCGACCCGCAGCACGTCACCGGGGCTGAGCCGCCCGGGGGCGAGCCGTTCGCCCGTTGCCGGCCGCCCGTCGCGGCGCCTCATCGCCCGGTTCCCTTCAGCAGCTCGACCGGTCCCCGGTCGTCGTGGTCGTGGCCGTCGACGACCAGGCCGTCGCGCAGGCGCACCTGGCGGTGGCACCAGCCGGCGATCTCGGCGTCGTGGGTGATGACGGCGATCGTGGTGCCGGACTCGTGCAGGCCGGCCAGGACGGACAGCACGTCGGCGCCGGCCCTCGAGTCCAGGTTGCCGGTGGGCTCGTCGGCCAGCAGCAGCGGCGGGTCCCCGGCCACCGCGCGGGCGACCGCCACCCGCTGCTGCTCGCCTCCGGACAACTCCGACGGTGTGTGCCGCAGCCGGTGGCCGAGCCCGACGCGTTCCAGCGCCGCGGCTGCGCGCTCGCGGCGGGCGCGCCGGTTCGTGCCGGTGTAGAGCAGGCCGTCGGCCACGTTGTCCAGAGCGCTGACGCCGGGCGCCAGATGGAACTGCTGGAAGACGAAGCCCATGTGACGCGAGCGGAGGGCGGACAGCTCGCGGTCGGACAGGGCGGCGACGTCGTGGCCGGCGACGCGTACGGTGCCGGTGGTGGGCCGGTCGAGCGTGCCGATCATGTGCAGCATGGTCGATTTGCCAGACCCGGACGGCCCGATGATGGCGAGCAGCTCACCACGGGCGATGGTCAGGTCCACCCCGCGCAGCGCGTGCACGTCGCCGGGGTAGGTCTTGGTCACGCCGGCCAGTTCCACGATGGCGGTCATGAGGCGGGCACCCCGACCTTCATGCCCTCGGCCAGCCCTTCGCCGTCGATCTCCACCATCCCGCCGCCGAACGCCCCGGTCTCCACCGCCACGATCCTGGTGGCCGGCCCCTCGACGACCTCGACGCCGAACCCGCCCTCGCGCAGCGCCAGCAGCGCCTCCACGGGCACGGCCAGCACGTTCGCGTGCCGCTCGCTCTGCATCTCCACCTCGACCGGCGCCTGGTCCAGCTTGGTCTTCGGCGTGGTGGCCAGCGTGATGTCGACGTCGATGGTCGTGCTCGCGTCCTGGTCCTGGCCGGAGGTCTCGGCGACCGTGCCGACCGACGTGATCGTGCCGCTCGCCTGCTCGCCGCCGGGCAGCGTCACGCCGACCTTGGCGCCCTTGCGGGCCAGCGATTGATCGCCGGTGTCGAGGTCGACGTGGACGAGCCGGCGGATGCCGCTGACGGTGAGCACCTGCTGCCCCGGCGCCGTCTTGGCGCCGACCTCGGCCTTGGCCTCGGTGACGCGGACGGCGGCGGGCTGGAACACGACCTGGGCGGCGTCCACCTGCCCGGTCTCGGCCAGCCCGCGATCCTCCTGCCACTCCTTGACGGCCTGCGCGGTGGCGTAGCTGAAGTGGTCGTCCACCGTCAGGTAGTCGCCGTAGCCGAGCGCTTTGAGGTTGCGTTCGAGCTGCTCCACGTCGGGGCCGTCGGACATGCCGCGCTGCAGGGTCCGGTACAGGGGCAGCTTGCCGTACATCAGCACCAGGGGCCTGCGGTCGACCTTGAGCAGCGGGCGGCCACGGCGGACCACCGTGCCCTGGCCCGCGACCCACGTCACGGTGCCGGAGGCGCCGGAGGCGAGCTGCCGCTCGCCCGCGTACGTGAGCGAGCCGCTCACGGTCTTGGTCTCCACCAGGTCCTGCCTGGTGATCTCGGCGGTCGCCGGCACCGGGGACGCGGTCGGCGCGGCCGCGCCGGTGCCGGCGTCGCTCAAGACCGCCACCGCGGTCCACGTGGCGGCGACCGCCAGGACGGCGCCGCCACCCAGCAGGAGGCCCTTGCTCACGGCTTGCCCCCGCGGTTGACGAACCCGCCCTTGCCGCCCGGTGCGTGCTCCTTGCAGGCCTCGTGCGCGGCGTCCATCTTCTCTTTCGAGCCGCCCTGCATCTTGATGCGCATCGGCTCGCCCGGCTTGGGGTCGGGCATGTCGATCCCGTGCTCCCGCATGCACTGCGCGAACTTGACCATCTGGTCGTAGTCCTCCGCGCTGGGCTTCTCGCCTTCCGGTATGGCGGACTCCATGAGGTGCTCGCACGCCTTCTGCGCTTTATCGGCCTTCTCCGGGGTCACTCCACGGGGGAGGCTGATCTGGAGACCGCCCTCGTCCATCTTGGGGTCGGGCATGTCGATGCCGTGCTCGCGCATGCACTTGGCGAACTTCAGCGCCGCCTGCTGTGGGTCCGTCTTGGCCGACGGGGACGCCGTGGGATCGGCGGACGCGGCGCCGCCGTTCGCGCTGGCGACGCCGTCGTCCTTGGCAGCGGTGCCACCGCACGCGGCCAGCGCCAGCGCAAGGGGGACGGCGACCAGTAACAACCTTGGGGTCATGGTTTCGCTCCTCAGCGCCGCGGGTCCGTCGCCCCCGGCGCGGCCCTACTCCAGCCGACCGGGTGCTAAAACCGGATAAGCCCTTATGGCGGGCTGCGTCCGACAGCCCGCCACAAGCAGCAGGAACTGCGCTTACCCGCGGCTAACACGTGATCCGTCACGCTCGTGGCCGAGAGAGGGGGCGGCGATGCGGGTGCTTGTCGTCGAGGACGAGGAACGGCTGGCGGACGCGGTCGCGCACGGGCTGAGGCTGCACGCGATCGCCGTGGACGTGGCCTATGACGGGCAGGACGCCCTCGACATGGCCGCGTACGTCGACTACGACGTCGTCGTGCTCGACCGGGACCTGCCCGAGGTGCACGGCGACGACGTGTGCCGGCGGCTGCGCGAGAACGGGGGCGGCCGGGTGCTCATGCTGACCGCGGCGGGCCAGATCCGCGACAAGGTGGACGGGCTGGCGCTGGGCGCGGACGACTATCTGGTCAAGCCGTTCGCGTTCGCCGAGCTGGTGGCCAGGATCAGGGCGCTGGCCCGGCGCGCGCCGCGCTCGTCGGCGCCGCCGCTGGAGCGGGCCGGGATCAGGCTCGACCCGGCCCGCCGTACGGTCATCAGGGACGGGCGGCCGGTGTCGCTGAACCGCAAGGAGTTCGACGTGCTGCGGGCGCTGCTGTCGGCGGGCGGCGAGCTGGTCACCTCCGGCGAGCTGCGCAAGAGCGTGTGGGACGAGTACGCCGACGCCACGACGGGCGCGCTGCGGGTCACGATCACGTCGTTACGCAAGAAGCTCGGCCTGCCCCCGGCCATCCAGAACGTGCCAGGCAAGGGGTACCGCCTGTGATCTCCTGGTGGCGCAGCAGGCGCTTGCGGCTGCGGCTGACGCTGCTGTACGGCGGGCTGTTCATCCTGGCCGGCTCGATCCTGCTCTGGCTCACCTACCTGATCCTCGCCGAGGCGTTGGAGCAGCAGTTCGTCATGGGGGCCGCCAAGATCGTGAACCCGCCTCCGGACGTGATCGTGCGGCGCCCGGCGGTGGAGGAGGTCCGGTTCGTCGGCGACATCGAGAACCGGGCCGACAACGTGCTCAGCCAGATGGTGCACTCGTCCGTGCTGGTGATGATCCTGGTCGGCGTGGTCGCGCTGGTGCTCGGTTACGTGGTCGCCGACCGGGCGCTGCGGCCGCTGGAACGGGTGACCGAGACCGCGCAGCGGCTGTCGGAGAGCACGCTGCACGAGCGCATCGGGCTCGGGGGCCCGCCGGACGAGGTCAGGCGGCTGGCCGACACGTTCGATGCGATGCTGGGCCGGCTGCACCGCGTGTTCGACGCGCAGCGCCGCTTCATCGCCAACGCCTCCCACGAGCTGCGCACGCCGCTGGCGATCAACCGTACGGTGCTGGAGGTGTCGCTGGAGGAGCCGGCCGCCTCGGAGGACCTCAAGGCGCTGGCCAGGGCGTTGCTGGGCACGAACGCCCGCTACGAGCGGCTCATCGAGGGTTTGCTGCTGCTCGCGCAGTCGGAGCAGGAGCTGACCGTGCGCCGGCCGGTGGACCTGGAGCAGGTCGTGCGGGCGGTGCTGGAGCAGATCGACCTGCAGTCCCGCAAGCGGCCCGTCACGCTGCACCAGGACCTGCGGCCCGTGCTCGTCGAGGGGGACCCGCTCTTCCTGGAGCGGTGCCTGTTCAACCTCCTGGAGAACGCCACGAAGTACAACGTGCGCGACGGAGAGATCTGGCTCGCGCTGCGGCGGGAGGGCGACTCCGCGGTGATCACGGTGGAGAACACCGGGCCGCCGGTGCCGCCGTATGAGGTGGACGACCTGTTCGAGCCGTTCAGCCGGATGCAGGGGGATCGGGTGCGCTCGTACAAGGGAGCCGGGCTGGGGTTGTCGATCGTCCGGGCCATCGTGGCGGCGCACGGCGGCGAGGTCGAGGCGGTGGCGCGCCGGGACGGCGGGCTGCGGGTCACCGTGACGCTGCCGTGCGAGACGCCCTGAGCCCTGCCACGGCGCGGCGGGAGCACCGTGAGATCCTGAGAACGTGCTGTCGTCGCCCATGGAAGCGCTGCGTGCGCAGATCACCGCCCGGCTGGCCGCCTTCGACCGCCGCGAGGTGCCGCCGGCCGGAGGGATACGCCGGGCCGCCGTCACCGTGTGCGTGCTGGAGGACGCCGAGAGCGTCCCCTACACGGTGCTGATCAAGCGCGCGCCGAGGGGGCGCAACGCCGGGCAGTGGGCACTGCCCGGCGGCCGGCTGGACGACGGTGAGCTGCCGGTCGAGGCGGCGCTGCGGGAGCTGGCCGAGGAGACCGGCGTCACCGGGGTGGACGTGGCCGGGCTGCTCGACGACTTCGTCACCGACTCGGGCTTCGTGATCACGCCGGTGGTGGCGTTCGGTGGCCGGCAGGAGCCGGTGGCCGACCCGCGGGAGGTGGCCTCGGTGCACGCGGTGCCGCTGGAGCGGTTCCTGGCGCCCGGAGTGCCGCGCTGGGAGGGCGAGCAGCTGCAGATGCCGCTGGGACCGTCGATCGTGATCCACGCGCCGACGGGGGCCATCCTCTGGCAGTTCGCCGAAGTGGCGCTGCGGGGCCGCGAGCAGCGGGTCTTCGACGTGCCCCAGCCACACTGGACCAGAACCTGACCGAATTCTTGGGGGCGGATGGAATAGCACCCCCGGATGTCCGTTAGCATCGAGTGGCCGATGTGGTTAGTGTCCCCCGGGCCGCAAATTACCGCCTTCACGGAATACCGTTCGGCTGGAGCCGTGTTGTGCATCTCGCCGAGGAGGCGACCGCCACATCGGCCTAACGGCTTTGCCAGGCGCTCCGCTCACCGGCGGGGCGCCTGCCTTATGGTGGGGTGGCCGACCGCCCGATCAACCAGGAGAGCCTGTTGCTGTACCAAGTGGTCAAGTTCGCCGCTGCACCACTCGCCCACGCGATGTGCCGGCCGCATATCTCCGGTGCGGCGCACGTGCCGAGGAGCGGGCCCGCGATCCTGGCCGCCAACCACCTGTCGATGCTGGATTCGTTCCTGCTGCCCGCGCTGCTGCCGCGGCACGTGACGTTCACCGCGAAGAACGAATACTTCTCCGGCAACCCTGTCTCCGGGTTCTTCATGAAGCTCGGCGGCAGCCTGCCGATCGACCGCGAGAGCGCCCACGCCGCGCAGACCATGCTCGACGAGGCCGCCGCGCTGCTGGAGCGCGGCGAGCTGTTCGGCATCCACCCCGAGGGCACCCGATCCCCCGACGGCCGGCTCTACCGGGGCAAGGTCGGGGTGGCGTGGCTGGCGCTCAAGACGGGCGCGCCGGTGTTGCCGGTGGCGCTCAGCGGCACCGAGAAGGTGCTGCCGGTCGGCGCCTCGGTGCCGCGGCCGGCCAAGATCGGCATCACCATCGGCGAGCCGCTGCGTTTCACCGGCGACCACACCAAGGCCCAGGACCGGCGCAGGGTCACCGACGAGATCATGGCCGCGATCCAGAAGCTGTCCGGGCAGGAGTACGTCCCGGTTTATGCTGCCAGCGTCAAGGCATCCAACGGGTCGAGCTAGACAATCAGGGGGCTGATCAGTGGCGCGGGGCCGTACGATCGCGATCGTGTCCAGCGCCGCCGTGCTCGCGGTGGGCGCCGCGGCCGGTGGCGCCTACTACGTGTTGCACACCCGGGGCACCCCGGCGGAGACCGCGCAGCGCTTCGCCGCCGCGTGGCAGGCCGGCGACTGGCCCGCCATGGGCAAGGAGCTGGCCACGGCGCAGCAGCTGGGCGGCTATGACCAGCAGCGCACGGCGCTGTCGGTGGAGCGGACCTCGATCCGGCTGGGCAAGGTCACCGAAGGCGACGACATGGCGCGCGTCCCCTACACCGCGACCCTGACCTTGAAGAACATCGGCGACTGGTCCTACGACGGCCACATCGACCTGGTCGTGGCCGACCGCACCTGGAAGGTCGACTGGAAACCGGCGGCCCTGCACCCGTCGATGGCGGCCGGGGCGACCTTCGGCATCAAGACGCGCTGGCAGCAGCGGGCCGAGATCACCGACGCCGACGGCGGCCGCATCGACGACGGCACGGTGGGCGGGTCGGTGCAGCAGCTCGTCGGCTACCTGGACAAGGCCACCAAGAAGGATGTGGCCAAGCTGGGCTCCGCCTACAAGGTGGGGCAGGCGGTCGGCCGGGGCGGGCTGCAGGAGACGTTCCAGAAGCGGCTGGCCGGCACGCCTGCGACCGACATCCAGCTCGGCGGCAAGACACTGAAGACCATCGAGGGCGCAGCCGGCGAGCCGCTGCAGACCACGCTCGACCCGCACGTGCAGGCGGCCGCGGTAGGCGCGGTCAAGGACATGGACAAGCCGACGTCGATGGTGGCGATCAGGCCGTCGAGCGGCGAGATCCTGGCCGTGGTCAACAACCAGGGCGGGTTCAACCGGGCGCTGGACGGCCGCTATCCGCCGGGCTCGACGTTCAAGGCCGTCACCGCGATCGGGCTGCTCACGGCAGGGGTGTCGCCGCAGGACACGGTCACGTGCCCCATGTACGCCACCGTCGGCGGCCTGAAGATCCGCAACTCGGACAAGGAGGAGTTCGGATCGCTGTCGTTCCTGGACTCCTTCGCCCACTCGTGCAACACCACGTTCGCGCCGCTGGCCCAGTCGAAGCTGGGCGCGGACAAGCTGCTCGACGTGGCCGAGGGCGTGGGCTTCAACCAGCCGCTCAACATCGGGGTGCCGGCCACCAAGGCGAGCTTCCCCAGGGCGGAGTCGGACGCCGAGCTGGCGGCGGAGGCGTTCGGGCAGGCCAGGATCACCGCCAGCCCGCTGTCGATGGCCTCGGTGGCCGCCGCCATCGCCGACGGCACCTGGCGGCCGCCGACGCTGGTGCCCTCGCTGAAGCAGAAGACCACCGAGCGGGAGCTGCCCGGCGGGGTGAAGGAGCAGCTGCACGCCATGATGGCGGCCGTCGTCACCAAGGGCACCGCCAAGTCGGCGGGGCTGCCCGCCGGCACGCACGGCAAGACCGGCACGGCCGAATACGGCACCGGGGAGAAGCTCGACAGCCACGCCTGGTTCGTGGGGTTCAAGGGGGATGTGGCGTTCGCGGTGGTCGTGGAGGGCGGCGGCGGGGGCGGCAAGGTGGCCGCCCCCGTGGCGGCGGCTTTCCTCAAGGGGTTGTGAGGAATCGGCGGATCTCCTCCGCCACCCGCTCCGGGTTGCCCCGCATCGCGGCGTTCGAGGTGGCGCTGTGGCCGAGCCCGGCCAGGTCCACGCGCCGGGCCCGCGGCAGCACCCTCTGCAGCGCGGTGAGCGCCGACCTCAGGTACGCCGGGCTCTTCGTGCCGCCGAGCAGCAGCACCTCGGCACTCACCGCGCCGTAGACCTCGAGGTCGCCGGAGGTCTCCGCCACGATCTGGGCGTCGTTGTGCAGCGTCGGCGCCAGGTCACGGAACGTCGGCTCCCCACCATTGGCGGCCTTGTCCTGATTTTTCACCATCATGGCCGTGAGCAGCTCCAGTAACGCCCGCGGCATGACGTTGAAGATCGGTGGCCCCATCCGCGTGGCGCGCATGCCGGTGACCAGCGCCGCCGGGATGCGGCCCGCGGCGATTTCCCGGTCGAAGCGGTCCAGCCACCCGGTCGGGTTGGAGCCGTCGATGTCCAGCGGCGGCTCGAAGGCGACGACCTTGCGCAGTTCGGGCCGGGCGAGCGCGGTGCGCAGCGCGATGATCGCGCCCGAGCTGACGCCGGCGACGTGGTGCGCGCCGGTGGCCGTGAGCAGCGCGTCGAGGTCCTCGACCTCCCGCTGGAGGCCGTAGTCCGGGCCCGCCGGGCCGCTGCGACCCCTGCCCCGGCGGTCGGGGACGTAGCAGGTGAAGTCGGTCGACAGGGCCTGGGCCAGCTCGATGTTGCTGTGGCCGGTCTGCATGGCCCCGTGCAGGAGCACGAGCCCCGGGCCGGTGCCCAGCCGGTGGTAGGTGATCGTGGTGCCGTCCTTCGACGACGTCACGGTGTCGAGAGTGATCATGATGGCTCCCTTGGGTTCGGTCCGTGGAGGGAGCCCGGCTATCGTTGCCAGTGCCATCTCGTGGCCGGGGTCCGCTCCGCGGGTCTGTCGCTACGAGGTCCACCCGGCGGCCGGTGTGCCAGCACCCGCCGCCGGGTCTTTCATTCGCTCGGCCGGCCCCTTTCCGCGAGGTGCTCCACGTCGGCGGGCAGCCGGCCGGTCTCGCGATAGGCCCGCCAGGCGTCCTGGCCGGGAAACGTGCCTGCCTCCAGCTCGGCCAGCAGCGAACGCACCCAACCGGCCTCCGCCTCCCGCACCGCCAGGGCGTACTCGGATTCGAGCAAGAACAGCCTCGGCATCTCGCGCCGCTCCCGCTCCAGGTCCGCCCGGTCGGCCTCGATCCGCCGCTCCAGCAACTCCAGCCGCTGCCGCAGCAACGGCGCCACCTCGTCGGGGCCGAGACCGCCCATCACCGACAGGCCGGCCTCGAAGGACGAGGGCTCGGGCCGCGGGGTGGACAGCAGCTCGCGGGTCCAGTCCTCGGCCTCCTCCCGCCCGGCGTCGGTGATGCGGTAGACGGTCCGCTCGGGGCGGGCGCCCTGCCGGGTGCTCTCCACCGCCTCCAGCAGGCCGTGTTTCTCCAGGTTGCGGACGACGGTGTAGAGGGATCCCCATTTGATCGGCATGTCCTGGTCCTTGCCGCGTGCTCGCAGGACCGAGGCCATCTCGTACGGGTGCATGGGGCGCTGGACGACCACGGTCAGCACGGCCAGAGCCAGCAGGTTCGCGACCGGCCGCCGCTTCGCCATCCCCCTTCACCTCCGCTCACGAATACTCGTCTACGAATATACGCGAGCGAATATGAGGACGCAAGGGTCCGGATCAGACCGCCTGATCCACCTTCTGCTCCTGCGGGGTAGGCGGGGGCGCGGCAGACAGCGGGCGCATGACGACGGCTGTCAGAGCCGCCGTGAAGGCCACGAGAATCGCCCCCACGACGGCCGTGACCTGCAGGGAGCCGGTGAAGGCGGCCCGCGCGGAGTCCAGCAGCGCGGTGGCGGCCGGATCGGGCAGCCGCGCGGCCGCGGCGGCCGCGGCCCCGAGCGTGTCGCGGGCCTCCTCACCGATCCCGGCCGGCACCCCCTCGGGCACGGTCATCCGCGCCCGATACACGGCCGCCGCGATCGAGCCGAACGCCGCAAGCCCCAGAGCACCGCCGAACTCCTGCACCGTCTCCGACAAGGCGGAGGCCGCCCCCGCGCGCTCGGGCGGGGCGGAGCCGACGACCATGTCGGTGCCCAGCACCATGAGAGGCGCCGCGCCGAAGAAGAACAGCACCTGCGCGGTCACGACGAACGCCAGACCCGACGTCCCGCCCGCGGCCGCCAGCAGGCCCATTCCGGCCGCGGACACCACCAGACCCCCGGCCATGACCGACGCGGGCCTGATCCGCCGGGCCAGCGCCGGCGCGGCCGTGAACCCCAGAACGAGCGACGCGGCCTGCGGCAGCGACCACAGCCCCGCCTGCAGCGGCGTCAGGCCGGCCACCAGCTGCATGTACTGCGCCGTCAGCAGCATGATCCCCGGCCCGACCAGGATGACCAGCATCAGAACGCCCAGCGAGGCGCTGAACCGGCGCTCGGCGAACAACTTCAGGTCCAGCAGCGGGTCCGCCAGCAGCCGCTGCCGCCGGACGAACACCGCGCCCAGGACGACACCGGCCACGACGGCCGCCGCGGGTCCCGCGCCGGGCCCGTACGCGGCGATCTCCTTGATCCCGTAGATGGCCGAGATGACGGCGGCCAGCGAGAGCGCCACACTGACCAGGTCCAGCCGCCCCGGGGCCGGGTCCCGGTACTCCGGTAGCAGCCAGGGCCCCGCCGCCAGCAACACGGCCATCACCGGCACGCCCAGCAGGAACACCGACCCCCACCAGAAGCTCTCCAGCAAGGCTCCGCCCACCAGCGGGCCGATCACCATGCCGCCGGTGAACCCCGTCATCCAGAGGCTGATGGCCACCGTCCGCTGGGCGGGGTCGCGGAACATGGTGCGGATCAGCGACAACGTGGACGGCATCAGCGTCGCGCCGGCGATGCCGAGCAGGCCGCGGGCGACGATGAGCAGGCCGGCGCTCGGCGCGTACGCGGCCAGGGCCGACGCCACGGCGAACGCGGTCGCGCCGATCAAGAGCAGCCGCTTGCGCCCGATCCGGTCACCGATCGCGCCCATGGTGATGAGGAACCCCGCGATGAGGAACCCGTACACATCGTTGATCCACAACAGCTGGGACGCGCTGGGCCGCAGGTCGGCGCTGAGCATCGGCACGGCCAGATGCAGCACGGTCACGTCAATGGACAGCAGCAGGGTCGGCAGGATGAGCACGGCAAGACCGGCCCACTCCCGGCGTCCCGCTCGGATAACCACGTTTTCCGTCATAGTCCCGACCGTAGGAACTCAACCAAGCTTGAGGTCAAGCGAGTCGACTTTGTATGCAATGTATGCAAAGCTTTCGCGCATGCAGACCGACGTCGCATGCAGCCGCCTGCGGGAGCTCATCCTCGACGGCTCCTACCCGCCCGGCGCACGGCTCACCGAGATGGAGGCCGCGGCGACCCTGGAGATGAGCCGTACCCCGGTGCGCGAGGCCCTGCGCATGCTGGCCGCCGACGGCCTCGTCCGCCCGGCCGGCCGCGGCGTGGTGGTCGTGGCGCTGGAAGCAGACGACCTGGACGAGGCCTACCAGGTGCGGGCCGCACTGGAGGCGCTCACCGCCGAGCTGGCCGCCGCGCGCCAGCGCGAAGGCCGCATCGCCCCCGCGGACCTGCGGGCACTACGCGAGGTCGCGACGCTGACCGCGACCGCCACGGCCGAAGGGCGCCTGGCCGACGCCGTGCGGCTCAACCGGCGCTTCCACCGCACGATCGCGGAGCTGGCGGGCAACACGATGGCCCTGCGGGCGCTGGAGCGGATCTGGGACCAGATCCAGGTGTCCACCCTGCACTCGCTCGTCCCGCCGTCCCGGCCGGCGCACGTGTCCGCTCAGCACGAGCGGCTGGTGACCGCGATCGCCGGCGGGCGCCCCGAGGACGCCGGTGCCATCGCCCGCGACCACGTCCTCGACACCCGCACCACCACCCGACGCGACAAGGAAGATCACGCATGACACGCCTGCACACGTACCCGACGGTCGTGACCTGGACCGGCAACAAGGGCACCGGCACCAGCGGCTACCGCGACTACGGCCGCGACCACGAGCTGTCGGCCGACGGCCCGCCGGCCCTCCCGGGCAGCTCCGACCCCGCCTTCCGCGGCGACCCGGCGCGTTGGAACCCGGAGCAGCTGCTGGTCGGCTCGCTGTCGCAGTGCCACATGTTGTGGTTCCTGCACCTGTGCTCAGTGGCGGGCGTCGTGGTCACCGCGTACGTCGACCGCGCCGTGGGCACCATGGCCGAGACCGCGGACGGCGGCCACTTCACCGAGGTCGTCCTGCGCCCGGAGGTCACCGTGGCCGCGCCGGAGATGGCCGAGACCGCCACCCGCCTGCACGCCGACGCCCACAAGGCGTGCTTCATCGCCTCCTCGGTCAACTTCCCGGTGCGCCACGAGCCGGTCGTTCGCGTTCAGGACGCCGGGGCCTCGTAGTCCAGCCCGAGCCTGGGGGCAATCTCCCGCAGGCACTCCTCGAAGACCGGCTCCAGGTCCGTGTAGGCGAAGTCGAGCTGGTTGAGCACCTCCATGCACAGCAGCCCGTACAGCCTGATCCAGCACGACAGGACGACGTGCACGGCCTCCACGGGCAGCTCGTGCCCGGGCGAGGCCGTGTACGCCCGGAGCTGCTCCCTGATGGACGGGTCCAGCTCGGCGGGCACGGGGAACGGCCGGCTCTTCCACAACGCCGCGACCTCCTCCAGGAAGACCTGCCCGAAGTCGTGGCCGGCCAGCTCGCGCGGGGAGTCCGGCCGCCGCTCGCCGGTGATCGGGCTGGCGAACACCCAGCCGAACTCCGCCCGGTGCGTGATCGCCCACGTCCGCATCGCCCGGCAGGTCGCCAGCAGCCGCCGGCCGTGATCCCCCGGCGGGCACGCCTCCCGCGCCGCCTCCATGACCTCGGTCAGCTCGCGGATGAAGTCCACGGTGACCGCCCCGACCAGCTCCTCGTGACCGGCGTAGTAGTGGTAGAGGGCCGGCCCGCTCATCCCCATCTCCCTGGCCACGGCGTTGATCGTCACGGCGGCCGACCCCTGCTCGATCAGCAGCCTGCGCGCGGTCGCGCGGATCTCCGCCAGCGTCGCCTGCCGGACTCTCGCACGCCTGCCCTGCGCGACCATCGTTCTCCCTTCCCGACCCGTCCGTTGACATCCTAGGGCATCTATGTTTCCTTAATGCCTCTAAGCAAATCTACTGGCATAAAGGAGATCTCGGGATGAGCAGGACGTGCAATCCGCTCGCGGGCGCCTTCGCCAAGTACGTCATGACGGCGACGGTCACCGAGGCCGAGCTCGTCACGCCCACGATGCGCCGCATCCGCCTGGCGACCGGCGTGCCGATCGCCTTCCCCTACCGGCCGGGCCAGCACATCAGGGTGCAGCTCAACGACCCGCTGTCCGTGCAGGGGATCCTGCGCCCCGCCGACACGCTGCGCACGTACACGATCTGGGAGCTGGATCCCGACCGGCGGGGCCTGGAGCTGCGGGCGCACCTGTACGGCGGGGACGGCATCGGGCTGCGCTGGGCGCGCGAGGTGGCGCCCGGCGATCCGGTGACCTTCTGGTGGCCGCGCGGCGATTTCTTCACCCGCGACGAGGCGCCGTTCCACCTGTTCGCCGGCGACGAGACGGCGAGCGCGGCGTTCGGCCCGATGATCCGCGCCCTGGGGCCGCGGGCGCGCGTGCACGGCGTGCTGGAGAGCGACTCCCCCGAGCACGACCCGCCCATGCCGGGGCCGCACGAGCTGCACCGGGTGCATCGGGCAGGGGCGCCGGCCGCCTCCTCACGGACGCTGCTCGCCGCGGTCGCCTCCCTGGCCCTTCCGGGCAACGCCGGCGCCGCCTACCTCGCCGGTGAGGCACGGACGTGCCAGATGATCAGGGACTATCTCGTACGGGAGCGCAATTGGGCACGTACATCCATCAAGGTCAAGCCGTTCTGGACGCCGGGCAAGCGCGGGCTCCACTGAAAATCGTTTGTGCAAATCCTTCACGGTGATCACGCTGAGGACATGCCTGCACAATCCTCCAGCGCGTTGCTGGGATTTCCGCCGGACGCACGCCTGCTGATCGTCAACAACGACGACTTCGGCATGTACCGGGACGTCAACGAGGCCGTCGTCCGCTCGATCGAGGACGGCATCGCCGCCTCGTGCAGCCTGATGACGCCGTGCCCGGCCGCGGGCCACGCCATGGCCCTGCTGCGCGACCGGCCGGAGCTGCCTTTCGGCATCCACCTGACCCTGGTGTGCGACCTGCCCGGCCATTCGTGGGGACCGCTCACCGACCGGGAAAAGGTGCCGTCGCTGCTCGACGAGTCGGGCGGGTTCTCCACCCCTGACCGCATCCCCGAGCTGCTCGCCCGCGCCCGGATCGACGAGCTCGAGGCCGAGTTCCGCGCCCAGATCCACGCCGTGCTGGACGCGGGCCTGGCGCCTTCCCATCTGGATTGGCACTGCCTGGCCGACGGCGGGCGCGAGGACGTGTTCGAGCTGACCGCGACCCTGGCCGTCGAGTACGGTCTGGCGGTGCGGGCCTGGCTGGACCCCGCCCGCGCGCTGCTGCGCGCCCGCGGCCTGCCGGTCCTCGACCACGATTTCGTCGACAGCTTCTCTCTGGACCTGGACGGCAAGGCGGCCGCGTACGCCCGGCTGCTTCGCGACCTGCCGCCGGGCCTGAGCGAGTGGGCCGTGCATCCCGCCCTGGGCGGCGAGGAGTCGCGCACGGTCGATCCGCACGGATGGCGGGTGCGCCGGAGCGACTACGCGTTCCTCACCTCACCCCAGGCGCGCGAGCTGCTGCGGCGAGAAGGGATCACCGTGATCGGCTACGACGTCATCCAGCGCGCATGGACGACGGGGTGACGCTCAGAGCGCGAAGGCGAGCGCGGCGGCGTCGTGACGGAGAACCATGATCAGAAGAGTGGCGACCAGCGTGGCGATGAGCAACCAGCTGATCAGGATGATGACCGTCGAGCGGCGCGGCCGTCGCCGGCCTTCGGACTGCCCTGTCGACCTCGCCTCGCTGCGACGGACCCGCTCGTTGAACGACTCCAGCCGTGCGACGAGTCGCGGATCGTCCTCGACGAGGTGCTGCTCGATCTGGGCCAGCATCCGCTCCTCGTCCTGCGACCAGGCCATGGGTGCACCTCCGGAACGCAAGCTCTGTGGCGTCTTTCTGCCCAACCATGAAGATCATTAGCCCCAGCCTGACTAGGTAATTGCACCCTCTTTTCCATTTGCGATCAAGCTCGAACTTTTGTTCTAATCATGGCATGCGCTGGGACAACCTGCGCCTGACAGGGCCTGCCGAGGACGATCCTGCCGCGCCGCTCTTCGCCCGCGGCGCGGTCACCCGCACCTTCGACACGCCCGAGTTCACGGGCATGACCTTCTACGAGATCCGGGCCAGGTCCATCGTCAACCGCGTCCCGGCCGCAAGCCGGGTGCCGTTCGAGTACACGATCAACCCGTACCGCGGATGCAGCCATAGCTGCATTTACTGTTTTGCCCGAAAAACGCACGAATATCTGGATTTGGATGCCGGAGCGGACTTCGACTCCAAGATCGTCGTCAAGGTCAACGCCGCCGAGCTGGCCCGCAAGGAGCTGGCCTCGCCCCGTTGGGGCGGCCACCACATCGCCATGGGCACCAATGTCGACTGTTACCAGCGTGCCGAGGGCCGCTACCGGTTGATGCGGGGCATCCTGGCCGCGCTGCGCGACGCCGCCAACCCGTTCTCGATCCTCACCAAGGGCACGCTGATCCTGCGCGACCTCGACCTGCTCACCGAGGCGGCCGGCGTGACCGAGGTGAGCGCCAGCGTGTCGGCCGGGTTCGTCGATCCGGAGATGTGGCGGGCGGTGGAGCCCGGCACGCCCAACCCGCGCCGGCGGCTGGAGGTCTGCGCCACGCTCAACGACAACGGCATCGCGTGCGGGGTGCTGATGGCGCCGATCCTGCCCTACCTCACCGACTCCCCCGCTCAGCTCGAACGTACGGTGAAGGAGATCGCCGACGCGGGCGCCACCCACATCGCCCCGATCGTGCTGCACCTGCGGCCGGGGGCGCGGGAGTGGTGGCTGACCTGGCTGTCGCGGGAGCACCCCCGTCTGGTGCCGCGTTACCTGGAGCTCTACGGGCGGGGCGCCTACGCGCCGAAGGCGTACCAGCAGCGGATCACGTCGCAGGTCAAGGAGCTGGCCGAGCGCTTCGGCGTCGGCCGCGCCACCCCGGCCATGGCCCGCCGCCTCCCGCCCCGCCCCGCCCCGGCCGCGCCGGCCCCGGAGCAGCTCCGCCTGCTGTGACGCCGTCCGCCCGGCCGGCACCCGGGCCGGTCGGGCGGTCCCCCTTGAGGGCCGACACGCGCGCCGGGCTTAAATCGCTCGCATCCACGAGCCCACCGATGGCACGATGGCCGGGACCTACAGGCCCGACTACCAGGAGCATGTGATGCGAGGCCGCCCCGGATTCTCCCAGCGCCCCATTGGCACGAGAGTTCTCGAGGGCTCCAGCATCCATGCACATCCTCAACATCGGCATCCTCGCGCATGTAGACGCGGGCAAGACCAGTCTCACTGAGCGGCTGCTGTTCGAGACCGGCGTCATCCCCCGGCTCGGCAGCGTCGACGACGGCAGCACGCAGACCGACACCGGCGAGATCGAACGCCGGCGCGGCATCACGATCCGCACGGCCGTCGCCTCTTTCCGCCTCGGTGACCTGCGGGTCAACCTGGTGGACACGCCCGGCCACGCCGACTTCGTGGCCGAGGTGGAGCGGGCGCTCGGCGTCCTCGACGGCGCCGTGCTGGTGCTGTCGGCCGTCGAGGGCGTCCAGCCGCACACCCGGGTCCTGATGACGACCCTGCGCAAGATGCGCCTGCCCACGTTGATCTTCGTGAACAAGATCGACCGGATGGGCGCCAGAGAGCGGGAGGTGCTCGCCGACATCCGCCGGCGGCTCTCGCCGTACAGCGTCGCGCTGAACACCGTGCGCGACATCAGCCGCGCGGCCGCCACCACGCACGCCTTGCCGGCCGAGCGGGTGGAGGAGGCGGCGGAGGTCCTGGCCGAGCGGGACGACGGGCTGCTGGAGTCGCTCGTCGACGGCAAGACCCCCGACCTGGCGCAGCTACGCGCGGCGCTGGCCCGGCAGTGCGCCGACGGGGTGGCGCATCCGGTCGTGTACGGATCGGCGATCACGGGCCAAGGCGTCGGCGACCTCCTGGACGCCATCGCCGGCCTGCTGCCGCCCGTCCGCCGGCCGGACGGCGACGACGACCGTCCAGGGACGGCGACCGTGTTCGCGATCGAGCGCGCCCCGTCCGGCGAGAAGGCCGCCTACCTGCGGGTACGCGCCGGGGTGCTGCGGCCGCGCGAGCACCTCACCTTCCACCGCGCCCGGCAGCAGGGCGGCGCCTACGAGGGCCGTCTTACCGCGCTGACGGTCGCCGGCGCGCCGGAGCAGCGCCAGGCGAGGGCGGGCGACATCGTCAAGGTGTGGGGCGTGCCGGAGATCCGCGTCGGCGACCACGTCGGCGAGCCACCCCGCACCGGCGGGACGACGCACTTCAGCCCGCCCAGCCTGGAGACGGTCGTGCGCCCGCGCGTGCCCGGCCACGAGCCCCGCCTGCATGCCGCTCTGGTGACCCTCGCCGAGCAGGACCCGTTGATCAGCACGCGCACACTGGCGGGTGGCGAGACGTCCGTCCTGCTGTACGGGGAGGTGCAGAAGGAGGTCATCGGCGAGACCCTGGCCAGGGAGTTCGGCGTCGAGGCGGTGTTCGAGCCGAGCCGGCCCGTCTACTTCGAGCGCCCTTCGGGCACGGGCGAGGCCGTCGAGGAGATCCAGCGGCACGGCCCGAACCCGTTCATGGCGACCGTCGGCCTGCGGGTGGAGCCGGCCGCGCCGGGATCGGGCGTCGGCTACCGGCTCGAGGTCGATCTCGGATCGCTGCCGCAGGCCTTCCACCGGGCGATCGAGGAGAGCGTACGCCTGACGCTGCGCGCCGGCCCGCACGGCTGGCCAGTGACCGACGTCATGGTCACGCTGACCAGGACCGGTTACGACGCGCCGACCACCGTCGCGGCCGACTTCCGCGGCCGCACCCCGCTCGTGCTCATGCGGGCGCTGCGCCGGTCGGGCACCACGGTGTACGAGCCGTGCCATCGCTTCGAGGTCGAGATCCCGCTGGAGGCGTTCAGCGCGGTGACGGGCGCGCTGGCGGCGCTCGGCGGCGAGCTCGACGGCACGGCGCGACGCGAGGACTCCTGGGTGATCACGGGTGAGATCCCGGCGGCCGTGGTGCACGCGTTCGAGCAGCGGCTGCCGGGCCTGTCGCACGGCGAGGGCGTGTGGTGGTCGGAGCCGGCCGGCGACCGGCCCACCAGATAGGCGGTATGTCGCTTTTCGCCGCTAGACGGTCGATTTTCGACGTTAGGTGGGTATTAACGAGCTTGGTGTACCAATTGGGCACCTCGTCCGTACAGGGGGGAATTCCCATGGCAGACACGAAGAAGAAACCCGCCGCCAAGTCGGGCAAGTCGAAGCGACAGGCCATCAAGACGAGCAGGCAGGCCAAGGAGACGAAGAAGGAGACCAGGAAGCCCTCGGACGAGGGATGATCCTGGAACCGGCGGGCGGGCGGCGCGAGCCGCCCGCCCGCCGGGTGACATGATCGGACAACCGGGGGGCGCCCCTAGCTGTCCGATCGACCGTGGAGCCGCTGCCATGTCCGCCTACCTGCGCTTCCCCGCTGTCTTCCACGACGTCGTCGTCTTCGCCGCCGAAGACGACCTGTGGATGGTCTCCGCCCAGGGCGGGCGGGCCTTCCGGCTGACCGCCGGGCTCGCCGAGGCCGGTTATCCGCGGATCTCGCCGCGCGGCGACCAGCTGGCGTTCGTCGGCCGGGAGGAGGGCCCGGAAGAGGTGTACGTCATGCCGGCCGACGGCGGCGCGGCCCGCCGGGTGACCTTCCACGGCGCCCGCTGCACGGTGACCGGCTGGGACCCCGAGGGCCGTGTCCTGTACGCCAGCGACGCCGCCCAGCCGTTCGAGGGCCGTAAGTGGCTGCACCGGGTGGCGCCCGGCGGGGTGCCGGAGCGGCTGCCGTACGGCCCGGCGAACTCGATCGCGTACGGTCCCGACGGGATGATCGTGCTCGGCCGCAACACCGCCGACCCCGCCCGCTGGAAGCGCTACCGCGGCGGCACCGTCGGCGACCTGTGGATCGACCCGGACGGCGAGGGCGAGTTCCGGCGGCTGATCAGGCTGCCCGGCAACCTCGCCTCGCCCTGCTGGAGCGACGGCCGGGTGTGCTTCCTCTCCGACCACGAGGGCGTGGGCAACGTCTACTCCTGCGACCCCCGCGGCCAGGACCTGCGCAAGCACACCCACCACGACGACTACTACGCGCGCAACCTGTCGGGCGACGGGCACCGGCTGGTCTACCACGCGGGCGCGGAGCTGTACCTGCTGGACCCCGGCGAGCGGCCGCGCCGGCTCGACGTGCGGCTGGCCAGCTCCCGCACGCAGCGCAACCGCCGCTTCGTGGAGGCCGCCGACTACCTCGACAACGCCACGCTCAGTCCGGACGGCAGCGCGCTGGCGATCACGGCGCGCGGCAAGGCGTACGCGATGGCGAACTGGGAGGGCCCGGTCCACCAGCACGGCGCGGAGGACGGCGTCCGCTACCGGTGCCTGACCTGGCTCAACGACGGCGCGCGGCTGATCGCGGCGGCCAGCGACGACAGCGACGAGGAGAAACTGGTGATCCTCGAGGGCGGCGAGGGCGGCCCCGGCACGGAGGTCGCCCGGCTGGGCCGGATCAACGCCCTCGTCCCCGACCCGGCGCACGACCGGATGGCGATCGTCAACCACCGTCTCGAGCTGCACCTGCTCGACCTGGTCACAGGCCGCTCCGACCTGGTCGAGGCCAACCCGCACGGCTCGCCCGAGGACCTGGCCTGGTCGCACGATGGCCGGTGGCTGGCCTACGCGGCCCCGCTCAACGCCCAGACCACCGCGATCAAGCTGCACCACCCGGAGACGGGGCTGACCGTGCAGGCCACCGAGCCGGTGCTCAAGGATTCACGGCCGGCGTTCGACCCACGGGGCCGCTACCTGTACTTCATCGGCCAGCGGACCTTCTCCCCCGTCTACGACCAGCTCCAGTTCGACCTGGGTTTCCCGCTGGGCACCCGCCCGTACGCGGTGGCGCTGCGCGCGGACGCGCCGGACCCGTTCGTGCGCGAGCCGCACCCGCTGGAGCAGAAGGAGGACGAGGACGACGGCGAGGAGCCAGGACCGCTGCATGTGGACGTCGACGGGCTGGCCCGCCGCGTCACGGCGTTCCCCCTGCCCGAAGGCCGCTATGAGCGGCTGGCCGGGCTCAAGGGCAAGGTGCTGATCCTCGCCAGCCACCCGGAGGGTGAGAACACGCTGCATCTGTACGACCTCGCCAAGGGCAAGAAGGAGACCTTCGCCGACGGCGTCACCGACTTCGAGCTGGGCCGCGACCACAAGACGCTGCTGTACCGGGCGGGCTCCAGGCTGCGGGTGGTCAAGGCCGGCGAGGCGCCGGAGGGGGACGACGAGCGCCCGGGGCGCGCGAGCGGCTGGGTCGACCTGTCGCGCGTCAAGGTGTCGGTGTGCCCGGAGACGGAGTGGCGGCAGATGTTCCGCGAGGCGTGGCGGCTGCAGCGGGAGAACTTCTGGAGCGAGGACATGGCGGGGGTGGACTGGCCGGCCGTGTACGACCGCTACCATCCGCTGGTCGACCGGGTCACGACCCGGGGCGAGTTCTCCGACCTGCTGTGGGAGCTGCACGGCGAGCTGGCCACCAGCCACGCCTACGAGAGCGGCGGCGAATACCGGCCCGGCCCCGAGTACACCCAGGGCAAGCTCGGCGTCGACTGGGACTACCGCGACGGCGTCTACCACATCCGCGCCGTCGTCACCGGAGACCCGTGGGATCCGGCGGCCACCTCGCCGCTGCGCCGGCTCGGCGTGGACGTACGCCCGGGCGACGCGGTCCTGGCGATCAACGGCGCGCCCATCGGCGCGGCGGCCACGCCGAACGAGCGCCTGGTGAACCAGGCGGGCGAGGAGGTCGAGCTGACCCTGCGCCGCGAGCAGCGGGTCTTCACGGTCACCGTGCGGGCGATCGCCGACGAGCAGCCGGCTCGCTATCGCGACTGGGTCAACCTCAATCGCGCCCGATGCCACCAGCGCTCCGCCGGCCGGGTCGGCTACCTGCACGTGCCCGACATGGGGACGGACGGGTTCGGCGAGTTCCACCGCGGGTTCCTGGCCGAGTACGACCGCCACGCGCTCATCGTGGACGTGCGGTTCAACGGCGGCGGGCATGTGTCGGCGCTGCTGCTGGAGAAGTTGTCGCGGCGCCGGCTCGGCTACGACTACCCGAGGTGGGGGGCGACGGAGCCGTACCCGCCGCAGTCGCCGCGCGGTCCGCTGGTGGCCATCACCAACGAATGGGCGGGCTCCGACGGCGACATCTTCAGCCACACCTTCAAGGTGCTGAAGCTGGGCCCGCTGGTCGGCAAGCGCACGTGGGGCGGAGTCATCGGGATCTGGCCGCGGCACCAGCTGGCCGACGGGACCGTGACGACGCAGCCGGAGTTCTCCTTCGCCTTCGACGACGTCGGCTGGCAGGTGGAGAACTACGGCACCGACCCGGACATCGAGGTCGACATCACCCCGCAGGACTACGCGCGGGGCGTGGACACGCAGCTGGAGCAGGCCATCGACATCGCGCTCGAGCTGCTGGCCGAGCGACCCCCGCACACTCCCGATCCCTCACATAGGCCGCGAATGCAACCTTAGGCGCGTAGCGGGCGTCTAACGATCAGAGGTGGGGAAAGCGCATAGGGGATGAACGGTGCACTCCGCCGACGCGAGACAATGGCCGGTGGCAAAGGGCATGACTTTTGTCGCCGGCCACGTGTGTTGTTCACTTCTTGGTCCTAAAGGGGGACATGTCAGGTGCGCGCACTGGCACGCAAGGGAAAGTCGGCCGCGGTCCGGCTCTATCGGGGGTACAACCGGCGCAGGGCGCGCAACGCGCCGCCGCCCTCCACGCAGCGCATCCGCATCCTGCTGCTGCACGCCTACGGCATGGGCGGCACGATCAGGACCGTGTTCAACCTGGCGAGCTATCTGGCCAAAGAGCACGACGTGGAGATCGTGAGCATCCTGAAGGAGGCCGAGGAGCCGTTCTTCCCGATCGACCCGCGGGTCAGGTTCCACTTCCTCGACGACCGGCTCAGTCCCAGCCCCGACCCGCTGCGCGCGGTGCTGTCGAAGCTGCCCAGCAGGCTGATCCCCAAGGAGGAGTCGGCCTTCCACCGCTTCAACCTGTGGACCGACCTCAAGCTGGCCCGCTACATCCGCTCCCTCGACAGCGGCGTGCTGATGGCCACCCGGCCGGGGCTCAACCTGGCGATGGCCCAGTTGGCGCCGCCCGGCGTCATCACGATCGGGCAGGAGCACGTGGCGCTGCGCACCCAGGCCGAGCCGATCCAGGAGCTCATCAAGTGGCGCTACCGCCGCCTCGACGCCCTGGTCACCCTCACCAAGGCCGACCTGCGCGACTACCGTGAGACGCTACCGAAGAAGCCTCGCAAGCTGACACGCATCCCCAACGCCGTGCCACCCATGTCGGGGGACGTGGCCAAGCTCGACGCCAAGGTCGCCATCGCGGTCGGCCGCCTGACCCGCATCAAGGGCTTCCATCGGCTCATCACCGCCTGGGAGAGCATCGCCGCCGCCCACCCGGACTGGAAGCTGCGGATCTTCGGCGCCGGCCCGCAGGAGGACAACCTGCGCCAGCAGATCATCGACGCCGGGCTCGAGGGCAAGGTCGAGCTGCCCGGCCCCACCTCCGACGTGGGCGCCGAACTCGAGAAGGCCTCCATTTACGTGCTCAGCTCCCGCCACGAGGGCTTCCCCATGACGATCCTCGAGGCCATGGCCAAGGGGCTGGCGATCGTCAGTTTCAACAGCCCGCACGGCCCCAAGGAGATGATCACGCACGAGGTGGACGGGCTGCTGGTCAAGCCGCGTACCAACGCCAACCTGGCGGAGGCCATCAACCGGGTCATCGAGGACGAGCAACTGCGCAGGGACCTGGCCGCGCGGGCGCTGGAGACGGCGCACGCCTACGACCCGGACGTGATCGGGCAGAAGTGGGACGCGCTGCTGGCCGAGCTCCTGGCCCGCCGGAACGGAACCTACGTCAGGCCCCAGCCACCGGCCGAGCCCGAGTCCGGCACCAGGTCCGACGCACCCGAGTCCGGCATGTCCGACGTGCTCGAGTCCGGCATGTCCGACGTCACACCCCGGAGCCCGTCAGCTCCACCGGCTCGGCAATGACGTCGACCAGCGCCCCGTTGCGATAGACGGTGATCGGCAGCGGCCGCCCGATCGCGTCGGCGAACATCAGCCGCTGCAGGCTCTGCGCGTCGCCCACCGGGCTGCGGCCCGCGCTCAGCACCAGGTCGCCCGCCCGTAGCCCGGCCTGGTCGGCGGGCGAGCCCGGCACCACCTCGACCACGCGCAGCGCCCCGTCCTGCCCGGTACGCCGCCGCAGCTGCTCGGGCAGCGGCGCCGGTGACGTCACCAGCCCGAGGAACGCCCGCCTGACCCGGCCGTCCCTGATCAGCGCGGCGATGATGGAGCGGGTCGTGCTGTTCATCGGCACGGCCAGCCCCACGCCGATCCCCGCCACGGCCGTGTTGATCCCGACCACCCGTGCCCGCGAGTCGGCCAGCGCCCCGCCGGAGTTGCCCGGGTTGAGCGCCGCGTCGGTCTGAATCACGTCCTCGATCAGCCGCACGTTGGACCCGCTGCGTGCGGGCAACGACCGGCCCAGCCCCGACACCACCCCGGCCGTCACCGACCCGGCCAGCCCGAGCGGCGTGCCCACGGCCACCACCAGCTGCCCGACGACCAGCTCGTCGCTGTCGCCGAGCACGGCGGGCGCCGGCGTGGCCGTCTGCGCCCTGATCACGGCCAGATCCGACAGCGGATCGCGACCCACCACCACGAAGTCACCCGAGGTGCCGTCGCCGAACGCGACCGTTCCGGCACGGGAGGAACCGACGACGTGCGCATTGGTCAGCAGGAACCCGTCGGCGGTGAACACCACCGCGGACCCGCTGCCCCGGCCGGCCCGCACGCTGGCCACCTTCGGCAGCAATTCGGCCGCCACGGAAGAGACGACGCGCGAGTAGGCGTCGAGGGGATCCGCCATCACGTGCCCTCCTTTGCTTACAGGATTACACGTTAACTCCGCCTCCCGCCAGGCGGGCGGCCGTCACCGGCGCTGCGCGGGAACGTGAAGATCGGCGTCCGAGTCGATCAGTCACACAACTCTCCCCGTGTCAAAACGGTGGAAGCCGGGAATTTCTCTAGACAACTGGCAAGCTCACGGAGGACCGGTTGAGCACGAAGGACGCCATCGCCCTTCTCGCGGGAGCCGTCATCGTCGTTTCCTTCGTCGGCACCACCAAGACCCCGCCGGCCACCGCCGCCAGCCCGCTGGGCAACGTCAGCGGCACGCTGCCGGGCCTGGCCCCCATCGTCTCCGACGCCGACAAGGCCAAGGCGCGCGACCTCATCCAGCGGCTGCGCGTCAAGAGCTTAGGTCCCAACACCGGCTACGAACGCACCCGGTACGGGGAGAACTGGGCCGACACGGCGACCGGCGTGCCGTACGCGGGCAACGGGTGCCGCACCCGCGACGACCTGCTGACCCGCGACGGCCGCGACGTGACGTACCGGGAGGGCTCGGCCTGCGAGGTCGTGTCGATGACCCTGGACGACCCCTACACGGGCAGGACCATCTTCTGGCACCAGGACAACGCCGACGAGGTGCAGGTCGACCACGTGGTGCCGCTGAACTACGGCTGGCGCATGGGCGCGCCGCGCTGGCCCATGTCCAAGCGGCTCGACTTCGCCCAGGACCCGCTCAACCTGCTGCCGGTCGACGGCGAGGCCAACGAGGAGAAGGACGCCTCCGGGCCGGCGAGCTGGCTGCCGCCGCAGCGGCGCATCCGCTGCGCGTACGTGACCCGCTTCGCGCAGGTCGCGTTCAAGTACAACGTGCCGGTCACCGCGGCCGACAAGAAGACGATGCTGGCGCAGTGCCGCTAACGCGGGTCGATCCAGTCGAAGCCGTTCGTGAACGTCAGCTCGGCCAGCGCCCGCTGCCCGGCCGCGCTCGGGTGGAAGAAGTCCCACTTGCTGACGTGGTCGAGGGTGAAGGGAAAGGTGAACACGGCGCCGCCGTCGGTGTCGCAGCGGGGACCGTAAGCGGCGCAGGCCTGGGCGGCGGCCCGGTTGTAGGCGATCACCCGCTCGCGCACCCGGGTGCGGCGCTCGGTGTCGGCCCGCTTGGTGGAGGACGGGTTGGCCAGCATCGTGGGGCAGATGCGGCCCAGTGTCCAGAACGTCCTGGCCAGCGGGTTGCGCCAGCCCGCCTGCCACAAGCGCCGCAGGTCGGGGATGCTGGCGATGAGCACCCGCGCGCTGGGCATGCCGGCCCGCAGCTCGGCCAGCGCCGCCTCCAGGCGCTGCCGGTAGGTCGCCACCGGAGTCATGGCCTGCTCGGTGCGCGCGCACGCGTCCTGGGCGCCTATGAGAATCGTCACGTAGTCGGCCTTGGCCGCGACCGCCTTCTTCACCTGGCCGAGCAGGTCGGCGCTGGTGGAGCCGGGGACGGCGTAGTTGAGGTTGTGCTTGTGGAGCGTTCCAGACAACCTCGACAGGCGCAGGTAGTGGCTGGTGATCTCCCGATGGTCACCTGTCGACCACGAGCGGGAGGTGCAGGAGACGTACCAGCCGCAGGCGTTGAAGCCGCTGGAGACGGAGTCGCCGAGCGCGGCCATGATCTCGGGTACGGGCTCCGCGGCGGCCTGCGCCGGAGCTGCACCGGACAGGACGACGGCCGCGGCGAGGATGGGGCCCAGGCGAGCGATCATGGCCCCAAGGTAGAGAGCCGATCATGCGCGGACTATGGCGTTGAGGCAAGGTCTGCCATTTCAGGACCGTCTTCATATGGCCGCTTGACAGCCCGAAGATGATCAGGCTGTGACCAATCTCGCATGGCGTCCGGTTTTTTCCGAGTTCGCTGGCCGTAACGTGCCATTCACGGGGGTCCGAGTCGAACATGTTCAGGTCGCGAATAGCATGTCTTGAGTGAGTGTCGCGCTCGGAACAATCCGCCCGCTGCCGGTTCGCACCACCCCCGTGGTCGACCCCGGCAATCTGTCGGCTGGGCTAGCCTCTCTGCCAAGCACGGCGCCGTACGCCTGGATCAGGAACGGCGAGGGACTCGTCGGCTGGGGCGAGGCCGCCAGGGTCGCCGTGCCGCCGGGGCCGGGCAGGTTCGCCTGGGCACGGCAGTGGCTGGCCGGCGTGTTCGGCGACGCGCACGTCGACGACGCAGTCCGCACCCCCGGCTCGGGTCCCGTCGCCTTCGGCAGCTTCACCTTCGACGAGGACGCCGACGGCTCGGTCCTGGTCGTGCCGCAGGCGGTGCTCGCCCGCCGCGACGGCCACGCCTGGCTGACCACCATCGGGGAGGCGCCGCTGCAGACCTTCTCGCCCCTGCGCAACCCCGGCCGCATCAGCTACGGCGACGGCAGCCTCTCCGCCCCGGAGTGGGAGCATGTCGTGGCCCGCGCCGCCCAGCGCATCCGCGACGGCGAGCTGGAGAAGGTCGTGCTCGCCCGCGACCTCGTCGCCACCGCCGAACGCCCCATCGACGTGCGGCTGCTGCTCTCCCGGCTGGCCCGCCGCTACCCCGAGTGCTACACGTTCTCCGTCGCGGGCCTGGTCGGCGCCACCCCCGAGCTGCTGATCCGGCGCACCGGGCAGGAGATCGAGTCGCTCGTGCTGGCCGGCACGACCCCGCGCGGCACCGGACCGGCCGACGACGTCGCCCGCGGGGCCGCGCTGCTCGCCTCGGCGAAGGACCGGCACGAGCACGAATGCGCGATCGCCTCCGTCCGCCAGACCCTCGCCCCGCTGTGCTCATCGCTCACCACCCCGGACGAGCCCGAGCTGCTCATGCTGCCCAACGTCCAGCACCTGGCCAGCCACGTCAGCGGCCGGCTGGCCGACGGGGCGTCGGTGCTGGACGTGGTCGCCGCCATGCACCCCACCGCGGCCGTCGGCGGCACCCCGACCGACACCGCGATCAAGGTCATCCGCGAGCTGGAGGGCATGGACCGGGCCGGATACGCCGGGCCGGTCGGCTGGATCGACGCCCACGGCGACGGTGAGTGGGGCATCGCGCTGCGCTCGGGGCTCATCCAGGGCCGCCGCGCCCGCCTGTTCGCCGGCGGCGGCATCATGGGCGACTCCGACCCGGCCGCCGAGCTGGCCGAGGCGCAGGCCAAGTTCCGCGTCATGCAGTACGCGCTGGAGGGCTGAGCCCGGCTCGGCTCCCCTCAGGGGCCGGGCCGACGCCGCTCAGGGGCCGGGCCGACGCCGCTCAGGGGCCCGGCCGACGCCGCTCAGGGGCCCGGCCGACGCCGCTCAGGCGGGGACGTGGACGTTCTCGCCCACGTCCACGCGCGCCCGGCCGGCCGTCAGCGTGGCAACCCAGTCGGCGAACGTCGCCACCTCGTCCTCCCCCACCGCGACGGCGAACGTGACGTCGCTCGCGTACACCACGTCCTCGACCGCGTAACGTGAGGCCCGCAGATCGTTCTCCACCCGCCCGGCCTGGTCGTGCGCCACCGAGACGCGCACCCGCTTGGCCGGCACCATCCGCACCGGCTCGGCCCGGTCCAGGGTCTCCGTCACCGCCGACCCGTAGGCCCGCACCAGCCCGCCCGCCCCCAGCAGCACACCGCCGAAATAGCGGGTCACCACCGCCACCACGTCGCTGAACCCCCGCCCCACCAGGGCCTGCACCATCGGCGTGCCCGCGGTTCCGCCCGGCTCCCCGTCGTCGTCGCCCTTCTGAATGCGCTGCCCGATGACGTAGGCGGTGCAGTTGTGGGTGGCGTCGGCGTATGCGCGCCGCCGCCCGGCGATGAACGCCGCAGCCTCCTCCACGCTCCGCGCTGGCGCCACGGCGCAGAGGAAGCGCGATCGCCGCACCTCGGTCTCGTGCTCGACGGTGGTGGTGAGAGTGAGGTACGGAGCAGGCACATCCGACAGAGTAATGCCGTCGCCGCCGGAACCATCCGGGCTAGCATCACGTTCATTCCATAAGACCTCGGGGAGCGTCTCCATGGACACTGCGAACGACGTCATGCCCTTCGTCATCTCCGCGATCGGCGCCTACGGCGTGAGCGTGCTGGCCAAGACCAGCGAATTGGCCGCCAACACCCCGGTCGCCCGCGGCGCCCGCATCCTGCAGCGCGTGTTCGGCCGCGGCGACGCCTCCTCCAAGGCGGTGATCGAGGCGGTGGCCGAGGCGAAGCCGGACGACGCGCCCAGTCATAAGGCGTTGAAGCTGGCGATCGTGGCGGCGTTCCGTGCCGATCCTCTCCTGGCGCGCGAAGTCGCCGCGATGTTGCCCCGGGTCATCGCGGAGCGGCCGGTCCCCGTCGGGGGCGAGGACGGCGGCTTGTTCGTCACGGAGGGCGACCCGAGGATCGACTCCCCTCGGTGACGTCCCTCTGCTCCGCTACAGGCGGTCCATGGCCGCGGAGCCGGTCCATGTCGCGGGAGGCGGGTCGCAATCCCGTCAAGGTCGTGGTGAGCGCGTAGGCCACGCCGCAGATCAGCAGCACCGGCGCCACCCCCGCGCCGGCCACCGCCACCCCCGCCAGCACCCCGCCCAGCGGGATGCCGGCCCACGCCAGTGAGCTCCCCAGGGCGTTCACCCGGCCGAGCAGGTGCCGGGGGATCCGCTCGTAGGAGATCGCGCTCAGGATCGGGTTCAGGAACCCGCCGCAGAACCCGCTCACCGCGAGCACCACCACCACCGCCGGCACCGGCACGTCCGCGGCCAGGATGACGAACTTCGGCGGCCCGGCCAGCAGGAAGGCCACGAAGAACACCGGCCTGCGCCGCATCCGGTGCGCGATCGCGGCGGCCACCAGGCTGCCGCCGACCGCGGTCAGACTGATCACGCTGTTGTTCAACCCGAGGACGGCGGGCCCGTGGCCGGACTCCTTCGCCCACACGGGCGCGAGCACCTGGCCGTAGGCCGCGTCCAACAGGTTGGTGACGGCGACCATGACGATCATCGCGCGCAGCATGGGCTCGCCGCGCAGGAACACGAAGCCCTGGCCGAAGCGCCGCCAGTATCCCTCGCGCGCCTCCCGCTCCTGCGTGCGATGTCCCATGCCGCGCGGCAACGCCACCGCGACGATCATCGACCCGAGCGCGAAGCAGACGGCGCTGACGCCCAGGGCGCCCAGCGAGCCGAGCAGCGCCACCAGTGCGCCACCCACCGCGGGGCCCACCGTCGAGGCCAGCCGGTCCGTCACACCCATCAGCCCGGTGGCCCGCTCCAGCGGCACCCGCCCGCGCTCAGCCGCCTCCGGAACCATGACCTCCTTGGCCAGGTCTCCCGGCCCGCGGGCCGCGCCGATCACGGCGACCGCCACGATGATCACGCCCAGCGGCAACCGGCCGAGCATGAACAGCAGAACCACCGCGACGGCGGCCAAGGCGCTCACGACGTCGGCGACCCATGAGATCCGGCGCGGTCCCATCCGGTCGACGAGCGGCCCCGTCAACGCCTTGACCAGCACGTACGGGGCCATCTCCGCGAACGCCACCACCCCGGTCCACACCGCGCTGCCAGTGGTCGTCAGCACGAACCAGGGCAGCGCGATGGCCGACACCCGCGTCCCGGTCAGCGACACGGCCATGGCCGCCAGCACTCCGGCCATCGGCCGTAAGAACCGGCGCGGCTCCATCACGATTCCTCTGCGGTGTCCGGCTCGGGCAGGACCTGCGTCATCAGGTAGACCCGGGCCGCGCCCGGCGGCGCCTGCTCGCCGTCACGCCGGTAGCGCGCCAAGACCTCGCCCAGGTCCTCCCGCAGTCGCCGGGTCTCCTCCACGGTGAGGCGGAGGGTGTGGGAGCTCAGGTCCATCGCGCCGCGCCACGGCCGCGGCATGGTCTGCATCTCATTCAGCGCCTGCTGGACCCGCAGGTTGTAGAGGGCGGCGATGGACTGCATGTACGTCAGCACCGCCTCCGGCTCCCGATCCGGCAACCCGTCCTCGTCGGTGAGGCGAGTGATCCGGTGGACGGAGCGCCACCAGCGCTCCCGCGCGTTGCCGCGCTCGGTGTCCTCCTCGACGAACCCGGCCGCGCCCAGCCTGCGCAGGTGGTAGCTGGCGGTGCCCGAGTTCACGCCGAGCCGCTCGGCCAGGCGGGTGGCGGTGGACGGGCCGTGCTTGCGCAGCAGGTCGACGAGCTGTACGCGGACCGGATGGGCCAGCGCCCGCAGCCCTTTGGCGTCGAGGACGACCACGCTCTCTCGGGGATCGGTCATGCCTCGAAGACTAAACCGCAAACAGTTCTTCGCAAAGATCTCTTCGCGAAGAACTGTTTGCAATTCTCGGAGCCAAGGCTATCGAGGCTAGACATGCCAAAGCCCGGAGAAGGCACTCCCCTCCGGACTTCGGCGTTGGGTAATAACGGTCCGAACAGCAACACGCCGGACGCCTTTACGTTGTAGATCAAACGCACCTCCCCGGCCTCTCGCTTCACGCCCCTTCCTACCTCCGAGCAGGTCCGAGGTATCGCCCAAAACCCTCAAATTCCGGTCATTGTCGTTTCAGCTCGTGTGCCAGCTCCTCCAGCTCCGCCCCGCCCGCCATGAGCGAGGTCAGCGCCTGCGGCGTGATGTCGGCCTTGGCGTACTCGCCCATGCTGGTCCCCCGGTTGAGCAGCAGGAACCGGTCCCCCACCGGGTAGGCGTGGTGCGGGTTGTGGGTGATGAACACCACGCCGAGCCCCCGGTCGCGGGCCCGGGCGATGTAGCGCAGCACCACGCCCGCCTGCTTGACGCCCAGCGCCGAGGTGGGCTCGTCGAGGATGAGCACGCGGGCGCCGAAGTGCACGGCCCTGGCGATGGCCACCGACTGGCGTTCCCCGCCGGACAGCGTGCCGACCGGCTGGTCGACGTCGCGGATGTCGATGCCCATCGCCTTCAGCTCCTCGCGGGCCACCCGGCGGGCCTGGGCCACGTCGAAGGCCAGGCCCTTGGTCGGCTCGGAGCCGAGGAAGAAGTTCCGCCACACCGACATGAGCGGGATCATCGCCAGGTCCTGGTAGACGGTGGCGATGCCGCGGTCGAGCGCGTCACGCGGGCTGGAGAAGCGCACCTCCGCCCCGTCCACCAGCAGCGTGCCCGCGTCGTGCTGGTGGACCCCGGCGAGGATCTTGATGAGCGTGGACTTGCCCGCGCCGTTGTCGCCGAGCACGCAGACGACCTGCCCGGCCGCCACGCCCATCGACACCTCGCGCAGCGCCAGCACCGAGCCGAACGTCTTGCCGATGCCCCGGGTCTCGAGGATCAATGCCGCACCTCCTCGGCGTAGCGCCGGACCAGGCGGTTGGCCAGCGTCGCCAGCAGCAACATCCCGCCCAGGAAGAACGTGAACCAGTCGGCGTCCCAGCCCAGGAACACGATGCCCTTGTCGGCCATGCCGAAGATGACCGCGCCGATGGCGGCCCCGATGGCGGAGCCGTACCCGCCGGTGAGCAGGCAGCCGCCGATCACGGCCGCGATGATGTAGATGAACTCCTGCCCGATGCCGATGTTGGCCTGGACGGAGGTGTAGCGCAGCGCCAGGATCGAGCCGACCAGCCACGCCGCGAACGCCGTCGTCATGAACAGGGCGATCTTCGTACGGACGGCCGGCACGCCGACCGCGCGGGCGGCCTGCTCGTTGCCGCCCACCGCGAAGATCCAGTTGCCGGCCTTGGACCGCATGAGCACCCAGGTCGCCACCGCGGTGACCAGGATCCACCACAGGATCGCCACCCGGAACGACGTCCCGCCGATCTGGATCGTGCCGGCGAGGACGGCGTTCGCGCCCTCGAACCCGGAGGCCCGGCGCAGGCCGCTGACCTGCACGGTCCCGGTGATGGCCTTCGTGACCCCGAGGTTGATCCCCTGCAGCATCAGGAACGTGCCCAGCGTGACGATGAAGCTGGGCAGCTTGGTCCGCGTGACGACCAGCCCGTTGGCGAGGCCCACGGCCAGCGCCACGACCAGGCCGACGAGCATGGCGATCCACACGTTGAACCCGAAGCGCGTGGCCAGGGTGACCAGGATCAGGCCGCTCGTGCCGGTCAGCACGCCTGCCGACAGGTCGAACTCCCCGCCGATCATCAGCAACGCGACCGCGACCGCCATGATGCCGAGCGTGGCCGCCGGGTCGAGCCAGTTCGCGATGCCGTCCGGCGACCGGAACACCGGCGACTGGGCGGCGAAGAACACGAAGACCACGACCATGCCGACGACCGCGCCCAGTTCGGGCCGGATCAGCAGGCGGCGGGCCAGCCCGACCTGGGCGACCCGCTCGTCGGCCGTGACCGTCATCGGGTGCCGGCCTCGGCCAGCTTGGCCACCTGCTCGGCGTTGTCCTTGGTCACGAACCCCGGCCCGGTGTTGACCGGCAGGCCGCCGCCGACGGTGTTGAGGTTGGCCTTGTACAGATTGAGGAAGGTGATCGGCAGGTAGCCCTGCAGGTACTGCTGCTGGTCCACGGCGAACAGGACCTCACCGGCCTTGATCGCGTCCACGACGTCGGCCGACAGGTCGAACGTCGCCAGCTTGGCCTGCGACCCCGAGTCCTTGATCGCGTCCCTGGCGGCGATCGCGATGGCAGGGTTGAGCGACAACACGCCGTTGACCTGCTGGTCCGACTGGAGCTTGGCGGTGACCTTGGAGGTCACGTCGGCCAGGTTGCTCACGTCCACCTGCAGCCGCTCGACGGTCCCGCCGAGGGTCTCCTCGGCGCCCTTGCACCGCTGGTCGAGACCGACGTTGCCGGCCTCGTGGATGACGCACAGCAGCTTGGTGACGCCGGCGGCCTTGAGCTGCTCCCCCGCGCCCCGACCGGCCACGTCCTCCGACTGGCCGACGTGTGTGATGGCGCCGACCGCCTTGGAGGAGTCGGCGCCCGAGTTGATGGTCACCACCGGGATCTTCGCGGCGACGGCCTTGCCGATGGCCTCCTTCAGCGCGTCAGGGTTGGCCATGGAGACCACGACGCCGTCCACCTTCCCGGAGACGGCCTGGTCGATGAGTTGCGACTGCTTGGCGGGGTCACCATCGCCCTGGTAGGTGACGCTCACCCCGTACTGCTTGCCCGCGGCCTCGGCGCCGTTCTTGACCACGTCCCAGAAGGAGTCGCCGGGCGCGCCGTGGGTGATGACGGCGAACCTGGCGCCACCCGCCTGCGGGGCCGCCGAGGTTGCGGGAGAGGCGCTCTGCGCGCTCTGGCCTCCAGAGGAACAGCCGGTCACGGCGAGGGCGCCGAGCAGGGCCAGCACGATCGGGGTACGTCTCACAGGACACCTCCAAGACCAACGGGCTTGGCCTGGTTGTACCTCAATGTCAACTCTTTGTATAGACATAAGGACGAATACCGACACCGCCACCGCCGAGACCCCGCCCCTGTACGACGACGACGCGGGCGGCAACGCCAACGGCGACGAGCCCGGCCGGCTCAACAACGTCGACCTCGTCCGCGGCTTCCGCCTGTCCACAGGCGCGAAGGTGGACCTGGCCGTGGCCTCCGACCGTGGGCGCGACCAGCTGCGCGTCTACGCGATCGACCCCGCGAAGGCCGCCGCGGGGCAGCCGCCGCCACGAGACCAGGCTCGGCCTGCTGGAGCTGGTCGCCGCGCCCGGCGGCAAGGTCACCTACCGCAAGGTCCGCACCCTCGACCTTCCGTCGAGCTTCACCCTGCCTGACGGCTCCACGTGGACGCCCTGCCTGGAGCCGGGCGAACTCCCGCAGGTCGAGGGCATGGTCGTGGACCACGGCGTGCTGTACGCGGCACAGGAGGACGTCGGCATCTGGCGCCTGCGCGCGGACCTGACCGGCCGTCCGGTCCTGATGGACCGCGTCAAGGAGTACGGCAGGCAGGACACCTACGACCCGGCGACCGAGGAGTGCGTGCCCGGCCAGGACCGCGGCTACGGCGGCCGGCACCTGGCGGCCGACGCCGAGGGTCTGACGGTGTACCAGACCGGCCGCGACAGCGGCTACCTGCTGGCCTCCAGCCAGGGGGACGACACCTTCGCCGTCTACGACCGCGCAGGGCGCAACGCCTACCTCGGTCAGTTCCGGGTCGGCCCGGGCAACCGCACGGACGGCGCCGAGGCCAGCGACGGCGCGATGGCCACCAGCGCCCCGCTCGGCCACGCCTACCCCGAGGGCCTGCTGGTCGTGCACGATGGCGCCGACAGCCCGCCAGGCCTGCTCAGGCCTCTACACCCGGCTCGTGTGCTGCAGGTGAGACCGCACGTTCCGCACCGACGACCGTGTCCAACCCCGAGAGCAGCGCGACGGGGTCTTTGACCATGCCCGGGTTGCGTGCCATGAACGCCAGCTCCCGTGAGGACAGGTCGCGAACGGCAAGCACCCCGTCCACCTTCAGAATCAGGATGGAGCCCAGCATGACGACCGCCGTCTGGTGCGGCTCCAACGCGGTGATCAGCGCGGCGACCGCGGCACTCTTCTTCTCATCCACCTCTGCGATCGGCTGATGGAGCAGTCGCACCCGAGCAGCATGTTCGAGCTCCGCCAGGAGCGCCTTGGCCTCGTCGGAGCCCGACCATGCCCGGACCGCCAGCCGCAGCCTCAGCAGCCATGACCCGCGAATCTCCGGCAGCCGCTGCTCCACCTCCATGCCGAACGCGCGCAGCACGCCGACAGCGGCCCGTTCGACCTCGTCCGAGCCAGACTCGTCCACAAGGTAGATCACGGCCGACGGCCGGTCGCTGAGGTGCTCCTGCAGCCAGGACGACAAGATGCCTTCCAGGAAGGTGGTGGGCGCTTGAACGTCGCCTATGAGGAGTCTTATCGCCTGAGGAGCGACATCTGCGTGGCCGGACTCCGCAGCACGATCCCACCAGAGGCGAGCAGTGTCCACGTCGGCCTTCTCGTTGGCAAGCAACCCGAGCCGATACATCGCCCGCGGCGAGACATCGGCGTCGGCGGCGTCGGCAACACGTCGCCACCATTCCCCTGCCGTTCTGGGGTCACCATTCTCGTAGGCGGTCACCCCGTGGCGGTACATCTCCAGCGGCGACGTGTCGGCGTCCAGGACATCGAGAAAGCCGGGGCTTCGGATGTCAGTGCTACCCCCATGGTCGCGGTCCGTCTCACCGAGGATGTACACGACGGCCGCCGCCTCGCCACCTCCTTGGGCGTCTCTCGTCGTCCGTGCTGCGTCCGCCGCGTTCATCGCCGCGGCAGCGTCCGAGTAGCGGTGAAGTGCTTCGAAGACCTCTGCTAAACAGGCCAGTGACACGATGAGGGGGGCGCCCCCCATCAGACGGGTGATCGCTACAGCCTCTTGTGCGTGGGGCAACGCTTCCGCTGCGCGGTCCCGTCGAAGAAGGAGCCGGGCCGTGGTGCGGAGGCTGCGCGCCAGGAGCGGCACATGCTCCTCAGAGCGATACACCAAGTCGCGGCTCTTGATGACTGCTTCTCGCGCACTATCGAGGGTTTCCTCGCTCCACCGTGACCGCGATTGCGCCTGCGCGAGCAGGCCCTCGATCGTCTGAACAACGGCTGCGTTCTTCTGGCGCACGTCCTCGGATTCATTCCGCGCCACGACAGCGCCTCCTCCCTACCGCGCATGCCTCCACCGTCATCTTCGGCGTGCCGGCGTCGCTCCGCTACCCGATGCGGGCCGGGATCGTGGAGATGCCGGAGGACACCGCCGCGGGTTCGATCCGATCCGGCCTGCGCTCGGCGCAGGGCGAGGTGACCCGTGTCGCGGTGGGTGGTAACCACCGTCGTCGGCCACGGAGAGATCACCCTGCCCGATCCGTGACCGCCGGTCACTTCCTGGCGAACACGCCGAACTCGTCAGCGTTGCCGGCCGTGACCAGCTCGCAGTCGATGGACTGCTTCTCCTCCTTGTCTGTCTTGCCGGTCTTGATGAACTGGTCGGCCTGATCCACGGCGCTGGTCGCGCCGAGCGCGGCGGGCTGCAGCGCGGTGGCGTGCATCTCGCCCGCCTTGATGGCGGCGATCGCGTCGGGGCTGCCGTCGAAGCCGACCACCACGACCTTCTTCAGCAGGCCCGCGGCCTTCAGCGCCGCGACCGCGCCCAGGGCCATGGTGTCGTTGCCGGCGATGACGCCCTGGATGTCGCGGCTCTTCTGGATGATGGTCTCCATTTTGGTGAACGCCTCCTGCTGGTCCCAGTTGGCGCTCTCCTTGGCCACCACCTTCATGTCGGGATACTGGGAGATCACGTCGGCGAAGCCCTTGGAGCGCACGCTGGCGTTGGTGTCGGACTCCTTGCCGACCAGCTCGACGTAGTTGCCCTTGCTCTTCATCGCCTCCACGAACGACTGCGCCACCAGCTGGGCGCCCTGGGAGTTGTTGGAGACGATCTGGGCCTTGGCTACGCCGGTCGCGTTGATCTCGCGGTCGATCAGGAACACCGGGACTCCGCTCTGGGTGGCCTTGCGGACCGGGCCGATGGAGGCGTCGGCGCCGGCGTTGTCCAGGATGATCGCCTTCGCCTGGCGGGAGATGGCCGCGTCGATCAGCTCGCTCTGCTTGTTGGGGTCGTCGTCGTGGGAGGCCACGGACGTCTGGTAGCCGAGCTTCTCGGCCTGGGCCTTCGCCGACTCCGCCTCGGCCTTGAAGAACGGGTTGTCGTGCGACGGGGTGATGATCGCGATCAGGCCGCCGGCCGCCGCACTGCCGCTTGCGGGCTTCGCGCTGATCGCGGTTTGGTCGCCGCCGCTGCCGCACGCCGCCAGCGTGGAGCAACCGAGCAGCACGGACAGGGCCAGGGTGACGACGCGTGTGGGGGGCATCGGTGTCTCCTTGTCGTTCAATCTTGCTTCTTGCTTGCGGCGACCGCCGCCGCGGCGGCGCCCCGTCGCTTGAATCGCTGCTGGCCCTGGTCGAGCATCACGGCGAGGATGATGACCGCGCCCTTGATGAGGATCTGCCAGAACGTCGACACGCCCAGGATCACCAGGCCGTCGGCGAGGAAGCCGATGACGAAGGCGCCGACCAGGGTGCCGCGCACGGTGCCCCGTCCACCGCTGAGCGCGGCGCCGCCGATCACCACCGCGGCGATGGCGTTGAGCTCGTACGTCTCCCCGGCCTGCGGGGCGGCCGAGGTGAGCTCCGAGGCGATGATGAGCCCGGCGACGGCGGCGCACGCGCCGGAGATCACGTACACGATGGTCTTGACGCGCCGGATCGGTACGCCTGAGAGATCCGCGGCCCGTTCGTTGCCGCCGGTGGCGTAGAGCCAGCGGCCGAAGGGGGACTTGACCAGCAGGAGCACGACCGCCACGGCCAGCAGGATCATGATCCAGATGGAGGTGGGCAGGCCCAGCGGGCGGCCGCTGCCGAGCAGCTCGAAGCCGGTGTTTCCGAGCGCCGGGTTGCCGCCCAGGTTGGGGTAGGTGGCGCCGTTGGAGATGAGCATGGCCGCGCCGCGGGCCACGTACAGCATGCCGAGCGTGGCGATGAAGGGCGCCACGTTGAAGCGGGTGACGAGGAGCCCGTTGAGCCCGCCGATCGCCATGCCGACCGCGACGCACAGCACGATCACCACCCACACGGGCGGGTAGGCGATCACGCCGCCCACGTGCAGGCCCTGCAGGAGCTCGCCGGCGACCACGCCGGACAGCCCCACGATGGAGCCGACCGACAAGTCGATGCCGCCCTTGAGGATGACCAGCAGCATGCCGAGCGCGATCACGCCGTTGATGGCGACGTGCTTGGTCATCGTGATCAGGTTCGCGACGGTGAGGAAGGAGTCCGACAGCAGGCCGAAGATCACGATGAGCACGGCCAGGGCGATGAAGGCGCGCAGCTCGAAGGCGATGTTCAGCAGCGAGAGGCGGCGGGCTCGGGCGGCGGCCTGCTCCGGAGGCGCGGTGGTCGCCGTGGCCGTCATGACGCGCCGCCCTGGCTGGTGGCGGTGGTCGCCGTGGCCGTCATCGCGCACCGCCCTCGCTGCTGGGGGTCGCTCCACCGTCGGACACGCGCATCAGTTCCTCCCGGGTCAGCTCGCCGCGCCGGAACTCGCCGACCAGGGCGCCGCGGGCGAGCACGAGCAGCCGGTCGGGGATGTGCAGGGCCTCTTCTGCGTCGGATGTGGTGAACAGCACGGCCAGGCCCCGCCTGGCCTGGGCCGCCATGAGCTCGAAGATGTCGGCCTTGGCGCCCACGTCCACGCCGCGGGACGGCTCGTCCAGCAGCAGGACACGCGGCCCGGTCAGCAGCGCCTTGCCGATGATCACTTTCTGCTGGTTGCCGCCGCTCAGCGAGCCGATGGCCGCCTGGGCGCCGCTGGTCTTGACGGTGACGTCGGCGATGGTGCGGGTGACGGCGGCGCGCTCGCGCTCCTCGGAGACGAACAGGCCGCGGACGAACGCGCCGAGCGCGGCCAGGGACAGGTTCTGCCCGACCGACATGGTCTGTACGAGGCCGTCACGCTGCCGGTCCTCGGGCACCAGCACCAGGCCACGCCCGATGCGGTCGCGGATCGAGCCGCGGCGGGCCTGCGTCAGCGGCGTCCCGGACAGCCGGATCTCGCCAGAGGCGGGCCGGAGCCGGCCGGCGAGCGCTTCGAGCAGCTCGGTGCGCCCGGAGCCCATCAGCCCGTAGACGCCGACGATCTCGCCCGCACGCACGCTGAGCGACAGCCGGTCCACGACCAGCCGGTCAGGGACCGCAGGATCGGCCACGGTGAGGTCGCGGACGGCCAGCGCCTCCTCGCCGAGGACCGGCTCCCGGCTGGGGAACAGCGTGTCCTGGTCGCGGCCCACCATCTGCTCGACGATCCAGCGGATGTCGACCTCGCCGGCCCGCGCCGCGGCGACCAGCCGCCCGTCCCGCAGCACCACGACGTCGTCGGCGATGTCGAGGGCCTCGTCCAGGTGGTGGGAGATGTAGACGACGGCGACGCCGGCGGCGGTGAGCTCCCTGATCACCCGGAACAGCACCTCGACCTCGGGCGCGGTCAGGGCGGAGGTGGGCTCGTCCATGATGAGGACGCGGGCCCGCTGCAGCAGCGCGCGGGCGATCTCCACCAGCTGCTGCTGGCCGAGCCGCAGGTCGCCGACGAGCCGGTCGGGGTCGACGTCCTCCTCGAGCCGGCGCAGGACCGCGGCCGTGGCCTCTCGCTGGGCCGTGCGGTCGACGGACCCGTACGCGGTGCGGACCTCGCGGGCCAGGAACAGGTTGTCCTGGATGCTGAGGTTCGGGCACAGGCTGAGCTCCTGATGGATGATCGAGATGCCGTGGTCGGCCGCGTCGCGGGAGGAGCGCAGGCGCAGGGGCCGCCCGTCCAGCTCGACATGGCCGGTGGTGGGCTGCTCGATCCCGGCCAGGATCTTCATCAGGGTCGACTTGCCGGCGCCGTTCTCGCCGAACAGCGCGGTCACCCGGCCAGGCGCGACGGCGAAGTCGACCCCTTTCAGCGCGTGCGTGCCGCCGTAGACCTTGGTGACCTCGCCGGCCCTGAGCATTGGCGCGGTCATGAGATCTCCACCGGGGTGATCGTCACCGTCTGGGGCGTCAGCAACGTGAACGCCCCTGTGAAGGTGATCTCCTTGCCTTCCAGCGCGGCCACGTCCAGCCCCTTGAGCAGCTTGTCGCGCATCTGGTTGTTCAGGGCGGTGGCCGCGTCGGCGTACTCCACCTGGTTGGTGAACTGGCCGAACGTGATGAACCCGGCGGCGTCGCGCAGCGCGGTGCCGTTGATGGCGGGACCGATCTGCAGCCAGACCTTGGTGTCGTCCGGCAGGTCCTTGACGGTGACCGGCAGCAGCCCCGACTTGGCGGCGCCCGCCTCGCCTGCCGCCCTGACGGCGAAGGTGTAGGGGCCGGTGCCCTGGCGTTTGCCGTACTTCTGGCTCGCGGCATCCTTGTCGGCGGCCAGGGCGTCGAGCAGGACGGGCAGCTCGACGGCGGCGCTCTTGATGGCGGGCACGACCTTGGCCTCGTAGTTCTGGGCGCCGAACGCGGCGGGGTCGAACTTCTTCGGCGCCGCGGCCGCCGCGGTCTCGGCCGTCCGGTATTCGGTGCTGGCCGCCATGAGAACGACCAGCACAGCGATGGCCGCGGCCGCGATCCAGCGGGTGGGGATGCGCCGGGGGCGGTCCGGCGCCGTCGTCGTCATGTGGTGCTCCTTTCGCCCGGCCGTGCCATCACCGGTTCACCAGGTGCCGGGCGGATTCGGCGATGCCTTCGGGGGACATCCCGTACCGGTCGAGCAGGAATCCCGCGGATCCGGTCGGTGCGAACTCCGGTACGCCGAGGATCGTGACCCGCGTCGGATGGTGCCGGACGACGGTCTCCGCGACCGCCCCGCCGAGGCCTCCGGCGGTGGTCGACTCCTCGACCGTCACGATGCCGGCGGTCTGCTGTGCGGCGGCCACGACCGCCTCCACGTCGAGCGGCTTGACCGTCGGCATCGACAACACCCGCGCCGCGATCCCCTCCGTCGCGAGTTGCTCGGCGGCGACCAGCGCGCGCCACAGCACCGTCCCGTTGGCGATCAGCGTCACGTCGGTCCCCTCGCGCAGCGTCACCGCTTTGCCGGGGACGAACGCGTAGTCGTCCGCGTTGACCTGGGGCACGCTCATCCGGCTGACCCGTACGAACACCGGCCCGTCGACCGCGGCCGCCCAGCGCAGCGCGGCACTGGTCTCGACGGGGTCGGCCGGGACGATGACGGTCAGGTTGGCGATGGCCCGCAGCCAGGCGATGTCCTCGATGGAATGGTGCGTCGGCCCGAGTTCGCCGTAGGCGACTCCGGGGCTCATGCCGCAGAGTTTGACGTTGTGGTTGGAGTAGGCGACGTCCGCCTTGATCTGTTCCAGCGCCCGCGCGGTGAGGAAACAGGAGGCCGCCGACACGAACGGGATCCGGCCGCCGTTGGCGAGGCCCGCGGCCACGCCGACCATGTCCTGCTCGGCGATGCCCACGTTGATGAGCCTGTCGGGGAAGGACTTGCGGAAGCTGTTGAGCTTGCTGGAACCGATCGAGTCGTTCACCACGCCCACGATCCGGTGGTCCTCGTGGGCCAGCTCGGACAGGGTCGCGACGTAGGCGTCCCGGCAGTCGTGGCGGGGCAGGTCGGCGACCGAGGTTCGCGGCATCAACGCTCCTTGCCGAATCGGGGATGGCGCACCGTCTCGAGCTCGCTCAGCGCCTGGTGGTACTCCACCGTGTTCGGCACCTTGTGGTGCCAGGCGACGCTGTTGCTCATGAACGAGATCGGATGCCCCTTGTGCGTGTGGGCGATCACGAAGGTGGGCTTTCCGGGCCGGAACGGCACGGACGACAGCACCTCCAGCAGTTCGCCGTGGTCGTGCCCGTTGACCTCGACGACGGCGAAGCCGAAGGCGGCCGCCTTGTCCGGCAGCGGATCGAGGTCGTTGGTCTCCTTGACCGTGGCGCCCTGTTGCAGCCGGTTGCGGTCGACGATCACGGTCAGCCGGTCGAGCTGATACTGCGCGGCCGCCATCATGGCCTCCCAGTTGCTGCCCTCCTGCAGCTCACCGTCGCCGACCAGCACATACGTACGGCGCAGGGACACATCCAGCTTGGCCGACAACGCGTGTCCGACCGCGACGGGAAGCCCGTGCCCGAGTGGTCCCGTGTTGGCCTCGACGCCCGGGACCTTCGTCCGGTTGGGATGCCCGTTCAACGCCGACAGCGGCTGGAGGAAGGTGCCGAGGGCGGCGACCGGGAGGAAACCGAACGCCGCCAGCGTCGTGTACAGTGCGCCGGCCACGTGGCCCTTGCTGAGGATGAACCGGTCGCGCTCCGGATCGGCGAGCCGGTCGGGGCTGATGTCCAGCACCGCGCCGTACAGCGTGGCCAGGATGTCGATCGCCGAGAAGTCGCCGCCGATGTGCCCGGCCCCCGCGTGGTGGACGAGCTTGAGGTCCTGGATGCGGATCTGCCGGGCGGCTTCGGCGATGTGCGCGATCTGTTCCGCGCGGCCCGCGTGCGCGTCGAGCCGGCCGAGCACGGGCATGGTGACGTGCCCGGCGATCTCCAGCGGGTGTGTGGCCGTCATGCGTCCTCCAGTCCCGCCATCGAGGTCAGCAAGGCGTTCTGGACGAGCCGTTGCGCGGCCATCGCGTCGTGCGCGGCCTGGGCGGCGGCGAGGGCCGCGTCGTCGAGCACGTCGAGCGCTCGGTGCACCGCCTTGAGGAAACGGATCGCCTGCTTCGCCGCCTGGACGCTGTCCTCGCGGAACGGGAACTGGTCCAGCTGCCACACCCCCTGCCAGTCGTTCTTGCGCAGGGTGTGGAAGAACTCGAAGGTCTCCACCAGGTGGACGGAGCCGACGACCAGGTCGTCGTCCCAGCCGCGCAGGTTGTCGTTGACGTCGATCGCGAACAGGCGCCCGTAGTCGATGGCCAGCTGCGCCGCGTCGGCGGGTGTCTCCTGCCCGTACAGGGAGTGGCCGAAGTCGAGCAGGATGCCGAGGTTGGGCAGGCCGATCCGTTCGATGCCGAGCAGCGTCCGGGCCACACTCGGGAAGATGATCTTCACGCGCGGCTCGCGTGGCTTGTACTCGATGACGTAGTTGATCTCCGGATGTGCGGAGCACAGCTCTGTCAGCCCGTCGAGCGCGAATTGCCAGATGTCGTGGTAGTCCACCTGGAACGGGTAGTCCCAGCCGTCCTGGCCGGGCCACAGCTTGACGTAGGAGCAGCCGAATTCCAGGGCCACGTCGGTGGCATCGTGCATCAACGCGAGAGCGCGCTTGCGTACCGCCGGGTCCGGGTTGGTGAACGAGCCCTTCATGAAGTCCCGCGTGTAGATCTCGGGGGTGATCGCGATGGCTCGCAGGCCGTTGGTGTCCAGCGCGGCCTTGACGTCATCCAGCGTGCCGTCGAAACCCACGAACGGCCAGTTGAGGTCCACCACCGACAGGTCACCCACGGCTCCGGCCCGGTCGATCTGCTCCAGCAGGCCGACCGGCGGGCCGTACCCGTCGGTGGCGTAGCGGTCCTTGTAGGTGGCGAAATGCCAGATTCCGGCGCCGAAGGTCGGCATATCTGTCACGGTGATCACTCCTAGTCATTCATCCCTTGGTGGCCCCGGCGGTCAGGCCGCCGACGATCCACCGCTGAAGCAGCGTGTACGCGATGAGGATCGGCACGACCGCGATCAGGATCCCCGCGGCCAGACCGGTGTTGTTGTTGGAGAACTGACCCTGGAAGTTGAGCAGGCCGACCGGCAGCGTTTTGTTCGCGTCGGAGTTCAGCAGAATCAAGGCGAACAGGAACTCGTTCCATGTGGCCACGGCGTCCAGGATCGCCACCGTGACGAGGGCAGGCGCGGACAGCGGCAGCACGACGGTCCAGAAGATGCGCCAGTCCCCGGCGCCGTCGACGCGCGCCGCCTCGATGATCTCGTTCGGGATCTGCCGGAAGAACGACTGCAGGACCAGGACCTCGAACGGGATGCCGAAGGCGAGGTACGGACCGATCAGGCCGATGACGCTGTCCGTCGCGCCGGCGGTGCGCATCATGATGAACACCGGGACGATCGCGATGTAGATCGGGATCGTCAGCCCGAGGAAGACCGAGAACATCACGGTCCGGCGGAACTTCATCCGCAGCTTCGCCAGGGCGAACCCGAGCATCGCCGAGATCAGCACGCCGAGCGGCACTTTGAGCATCGCCAGCAGGGCGCTGTTGCCGTAGGTCGTGGCGAAGTTTCCGATGTCCCAGGCGTCGGCGAAGTTCGTCCAGGTGAACGCCGACGGCCACGACAGCGGACCGTTGGAGATGAAGTCCGCGAGCGGCCGGACCGCGGTGACGAGGAGCAACGCCAGCGGCGAGATCCAGAAGATCGCCACCACGGCCAGCACGATCGTCAGGCCGAGGCCGCCCTTGCCCTTGGCGGGCTGCGCCGGCTCGGCCGGGGCGACGGCCGTGGTCGTGGGGGCGGAGACAACCGAGGTCATGCGGCACGCTCCCTGGTCTGCGACAGCACATACGGGATGCCGACCGCGATCGCCACGATGGTGATCACGACGGCGATGGCCGTGCCGTATCCGGCTTGGTAGTACTGGAAGACGTTGGCGTACATCCACGTCCCCATCACCTGGGTGGCCGTGCCCGGACCGCCGTAGGTCATGGCGTAGACCATGTCGAAGACCTTGAAGGAGTCGATGAGGGACAGGGCCAGCACGATGTAGTGCGCCGACCGCAGGCTCGGCATGGTGACGTGCCAGAACTGGTGCCAGCGGCTCGCCCCGTCGACTCTCGCCGCCTCGTAGAGCTCGGACGGAATGCCTTGCAGGGCGGCGAGATAGAGCAACATCGGGAACCCGGTCCGCAGCCACACCGCCGGCACCATCACGGCCCACAGCGCCGTGGAGTCCTGCCCGAGCCACGGCTGGGCCAGGCCGTCCAAGCCGATCAGACTGAGGAAGGAGTTGATGGCGCCGTACTGAGGGTTGTAGAGCCACCCCCAGATCGAGGCGATCGAGACGAGCGGCAGCACACCTGGCGCGTAGAAGATCAACCGCAGCACGGGTTTGCCGCGAACCTTGCCGTTCAGCGCCATCGCCAGCGCCAGGCCCATCGTCACCGGGAAGACGATCGTCACCAGCGACCAGATGAGATTGTTCTTCGCCGCCGTCAGCACCACCGGGTCGCTGAACATCCGCGCGTAGTTGTCCAGCCCGACGACGTTGTACGCCGGGCTGAGGCCGTCCCAGTCGGTGAAGCTGAACCACAGGGACGACACCGCGGGATAGACGAGGAAGACGACGTAGACCGCCAACGCGGGGAGGGCGAACAGCCACGGCCGCCATCGGCCCCGCCGGCCAGGGTGGACGCTCTGGATTGTCATCAGCTGCCCCGTGTCAGTTGCGGGCCCAGGCGGAGACGATCTCCTGCATCTTCTTGGCCGCCGCGGCCGGCGTCATCGAACCCTGGAGAAGATCGCTCTGCACGCTGAAGTACTGGTCCGCTTCCTTCTTGGGGAATGCCTGGTCCTGGATGGTGTAGAAGGCGCTCGCGCCGTACTTCTCGGCCCACTCCGCCGACAACGGCATCTGCTGGGGATCGGGCTCGGCGCCCTTGACCGTGGACGAGGTGATCTGCATGGCTTTCTGGCTGTCCGGCTTCATGATGAAGTCGAGCAGGGCCGCGGCCTTGTCCTTGTTGCCCGACCTGGCGTTGATCATGTAGCCCTCGACGAACCCGGAGTGCCGGGCCGGGGTGTGATCGGTGGGCAGCTGGAAGTTCCCGAACTGCGCGGGATCTTTCTTGGCCGCCAGGATGGCCGAGATCTCCGTCCACTGACCTTCGATGCTGTAGGCGGTATCGCCCTCCACATATGCCCGCCCGATCTCCGCGGGATCGAGGCCCAGCGCCCCCTCGGGCAGCCATTTCTCGTCCTGCCACTTCTTGAACAGGGTGAACGCCTCGACGACCTCCGGCCGGTCCCAGCTCTCCTGCCCGATCAGCAGCTTGTCGTGGAGCTGAGGACCCGCCGTGTGCTCGAGCAGGTACTCGAACAGGCGCATGACGTGCCAGCCGAACTTGCCGCCCAGCCCGCACGGTGTCACGCCGGCGGCGACGAGCTTGCCGTTCATCTCCTCGAGTTCGGCGTACGTCGTCGGAGGGGCGGTGACTCCGGCCTTGGCCAGCAGCTCCTTGTTGTACCAGGCGCCCAGGCCGCGTGCCGTGAACGGGACGCCGGCCTTGACGCCGTCGAAGGTCATGCCCGCGATCGCCGCGGTGTTGATCGAGGAGTCCCAGCCGTACTTCTGGTAGTACGGCGCGAGATCCGCCGCCTGCTTGGCCTTGGCGAACGGCGCGCCGATCTGCCCGCCCCAGATGCGCCAGATGTCGGGACCGCTGCCGCCCAGCAGCTCCGTCCGGAGCTTGTCGGGATACTGGGCGGCGCCCGACCCGGGAAGGCTGTCGATCGTGGTGGTCGTGCCGTTCTGTTCGTCGAACTTCTTCACCTGGGCCTTCAACAGGCCGATGGTCTCATCGTCCTCGTAGGTGAACAGGCGCAGCTTGTTCGAGGCCGGCGCCGTTCCGCCACCGCTGCTGAGGGAGGCTCCGGTGCACGCGGTGAGACCGAGCCCGGTGACCGCGACGGATGAGAGGGCGAGGAATCCCCGGCGGGTGTACGACCTGGCAGTCATGTCGATCTCCTTACGTGGGGGGTGCGTCAGCCGTGCTCGCGGCCGAAGGCCCGGATCTTGGCGAACATGTCCTCCAGCAGGAACCGCACGTCGACGCCCTCGCAGACCCGGATCGGGTGGTTGGACCCGGGCAGGCAGGAGCCGTCCGCACCGAATCTGGGGGCGGGTCGCACGCGAAAGTTTCCGCTCTGCGGGAAGAGCATCAGCGCGATGGCCGGCGAGTCGCCCAGGGAGCGGGACTCGATCGGCTCAGGGTGGTGGGTCGCGTTCCATTCGTGCAGCTGCTTGATCAGGTAGCGACCCAGGGGGCCGGCGTCACCGATCTTCTCCGCCAGCTCGGCGTAGCTCACCGAGACCTTGGTGTAGACGTCTCTGGGCACCTGCCACACGGCGATGCCGGAGCCGAAGACGACGTTCGCGGCGTGGATGTCGTTGGAGAGGTTGAACTCGATCCTCGAGCCTTCGTCGTACCCGCGGTAACCGGGGCCCCCGATCCAGATCACGATCAGCGGCCGGCGTACCAGGCCGGGGTCCAGGAGGATCGCGGAGGCCATGTCCGTCAGCGGCCCGAGAAACGCCACATAGAGCGGGTCGTCCTCGCTCGCGAGCTTCGACTCCTCGATGATCAGCCGCGCGCCGGGCGAGTCCACCGGGGTCCGCTCGTCCGGCAGTGCCGTCGCCGCGCCGTCCGCGACGGTGACGGAACCCGTGAGGACGAGGAGACCCAGCAGGAGGTCGATCTCCTCGCGGGACTCCTCCATGCTCCGCCGCGATCGGCGGGTGCCGAAGTGGGCCGGGATCAGCCCGCGCACGTCGAAGGTCTGCGACAACAACCCGTGCACCAGGGCGAACTGGTCGTCCGCCTCGTTCTTCGCGTCACTGTTGATGATCACTCTGCGTCTGCGCATCGCGGTCTCCTGTGTTGCATAATTATGCGCTAGCGCATAATATCCCGTTCCGGTAGGTTGTCCGATCGGGAGAGCGCTGTCAATAACTTCGTGCGGCGCTCGACAGTGAGGAGCCGTTTCATGGGCGACAAGCGAGCCGCGGTGCTGGCCATCGACCAGGGCACGACCAACTCCAAGGCGATCCTGGTGGACGAGGACGGAGCCGTGCTGGCGACCGGTTCCGCCCCGGTCGGGCTCACGACACCGCGGCCCGGTTGGGCCGAGCAGGATGCCGGCGAGTTGTGGTCGAGTGTGCTGAGCGCCGTCCACCACTGTCTCGGCGCCGCTGACGCGCACGTCGTCGCGGTCGCGGTGACCAACCAGCGCGAGTCCGTCGTGGGCTGGCGGCGCGACACAGGTCACCCGCTGGGTCCGATCATCGGCTGGCAGGACATCCGGACGGCCGCGTGGTGCGAGACCCTGCCGGCCGCCACCCGCGACCTCGCCCGCGAGCGGACCGGACTGCAGGTGGACGCGATGTACTCGGCGCCCAAGATCCGTTGGTTGCTGGAGGAATCCGGCGGCGCGGACCTCCTCGTCGGCACGGTCGATTCCTGGCTGGTCTGGAAACTGACCGGCGGCCGCAGGCATCTCGCCGAGGCGGGCAACGCCTCACGCACCCTCCTGTACGACGTCATCGACCACGACTGGTCCCCCGCCCTGCTCGACGCCTTCGGCGTGCCACGTGGCGTCCTGCCCGACGTCGTCCCGTCCAACGGCGACTTCGGCACCACGTCAGGCGTCCCTGGACTGCGCGACGGCCTTCCGGTCACGGCCGTCCTGGCCGATTCGCATGCCGCGCTCTACGGGCAGGGATGCACGAGGACAGGGATGGCGAAGGCGACCTATGGCACGGGAACGTCGGTGATGACGCCGGTCGAAAAGTTCGACCCGGCCCATACGGCCGTACCGGTGACGCTCGCCTGGATGACCGACCGTCCGCTGTTCGCCCGCGAGGGCAACATCGTGTCCTCGGGCGCGGCGCTCGCCTGGACCGCCTCGACGCTCGGCCTGGACGGCGTCGGCGAGCTCGTCGCCGCCGCCGCCACGGTCCCCGGCAGCGGCGGTGTGACCCTGGTCCCGGCCTTCTCCGGACTGGGAGCACCACACTGGGAACGCAACGCACGCGCCGCCTTCACCGGGATGACCAGCGGTACGACGCGCGCGCATCTGGCCCGCGCCGCCGTCGACGCCGTCGCGCATCAGGTCTGCGACCTCGCCGAAGCCATCGAGGCCACCGGCATCACGCTGCGGCTGCTGCGTGCCGACGGCGGCGCGAGCGCGTCCGGCCTGCTGATGCAGACCCAGGCCGACCTCCTCGGGCGGCCGGTCGAGGTCGCCGGCGTCGCGGAGATCTCCGCACTCGGGGTGGCCGAACTGGCCTGGAAATCCCTGGGCTCGCCCACGGATTGGGCCGCCCGTCGCACCCCGGCCCGGGTCTTCGAGCCCGAGGTCGATGACGCCGCGCGCGCTCAGCGGCGTACGGACTGGGCCGCCGAAGTGGCGGCGGTCCGGGCTCGTGCGCGCGGGCAGTGACCCAGGGGATGGAAAATGATGGGCGACGACAATCGGGCGATCGTGAAGGGGCCGGATCCTGATGGCTGTACACGCGGCAGGCTCCAGCCGGTTCGCCCCCGACGGACGGGTGCGGCTGATCACCAAGGTCGCGCACATGTACCACGAGCAAGGCATCCGCCAGGCCGACATCGCCGACGCCTTGCACATCTCGCAGACGAAGGTGTCGCGGTTGCTGAAACGGGCGGGTGAGATCGGCATCGTCCGAACCGTCGTCGTCGTCTCCCAAGGCGTCCACATCGCGCTCGAGCAGGCCCTGGAGAGCCACTACGGCCTGCGGGAGGCGGTCGTCGTGGATGTCGAAGGCGACGAGTCCGAGATCATCGCCGGCATCGGCTCGGCCGGCGCGGCCTACCTCGAGGCGACCTTGGCCGGCGGCGAGCGGATCGGCATCTCGTCGTGGAGCCAGACCCTGCTGTCGGTCGTCGACAGGCTGCACCCGTTGCGGGTCGCGGGCGCCGACCGGGTCGTGCAGCTCGTCGGCGGCGTCGGCGAGCGTGCCGTCCAGGCCAAGGCCAACCGGCTTTTGAGTCATTTCGCCGAGCTGATCGGCGCCGAACCGATCTACGTCCAAGCGCCGGGCCTGGTCGGCACGGCCGCGATCCGCCGGAGCCTGGTCAAGGATCCGGCGGTGCAGTCGGTGGCCGAGGAGTGGCGGCACCTCACGATGGCGCTGGTGGGCGTCGGCAGTGTGCAGCCCTCGCCGTTGCTGCGGGAGAGCGGCAACGCGATCGCGCCCGCCGACCAGGAGCAGTTGCTCGCCGCACACGCCGTCGGCGACGTCTGCCACCGGTTCTTCGACTCGGCCGGTCAGCTGATCCGCAGTGACCTCAACAGCCGTGTCGTCGGGATCGACCCTGAGGTCTTCCGGGCGATTCCGCGCCGGATCGCCTTGGCCGGCGGCGAGCGCAAGCATGCGGCGATCCGTGCGGCGATCAGCGGCGGCTGGGTCAACGTCGTCATCACCGACGTCGCCACGGCCCGCGCGCTGCTCGACTAAGGGTCGCCAGGGTTCCCGGCGTCGCCATGACATCGGATCAATATGGCCGCATAGTGCATTGTTGCTGCGGGATCCCGCCGATCCCGTGAAGCTGCGCCGAAAACATCGGATGTCAACTCTTGTTACGAGCTCATTTCGGTGCTATCTCCTTGATCGATGTCCCATGTGATCGGAGGACTCCGTGGCTCACCCCCCAAGGCGACGAATCAGCGTCAGCCTGATCGTCGCGTTCGCCCTGGCAGCCGGGCTCTCAGCCCCTGCGTCCGCGCGACCAGGCCCGCAGCCGCCGGCCAGTTCGGGCTGGACACCCGATGACTTGACGCTCTGGTACGACAAGCCCGCCACCGACTGGGAGACGCAGGCCCTGCCCATCGGCAACGGTCCCCTGGGCGCGATGGTGTTCGGCGGCGTGGCGTCGGAGCAGATCCAGTTCAACGAGAAGACCCTGTGGACCGGCGGCCCCGGCTCCCCGGGCTACGACTTCGGCAACTGGAAGACCCCACGGCCGGGCGCCATCGCCGAGGTACAGCAGCAGATCGACCGCGATGGCAAGATGGCGCCGGGCGCCGTGGCCGCCAAGCTGGGCCAGCCCAAGACGGGCTTCGGCGCTTACCAGACCTTCGGCGACCTCCACCTCGACTTCGCCGGCGCGCCCCAGAACCCGGCCGGCTACCGTCGCGAGTTAAGCCTGCGCGAGGCCGTCGCCCGCGTCGGCTACACCACCGACGGGGTCCGCTACGAGCGCGAGTACTTCGCCGGCAACCCCGGCAACGTGATCGCCGGCCGGCTCTCCGCCGACCAGGGCGGCAAGGTGTCGTTCACCCTGCGCCACACCTCGCCGCGCAACGACAAGACGGTCACGGCCGCCGGCGGGCGGCTCACCATCCGCGGGCAGCTCAGCAACAACAAGATGACCTTCGAGGCCCAGGTGCAGGTGATCACCCAGGGCGGCACCCGTACCGACGCCGGGGACAAGGTCATCGTCACCGGCGCCGACAGCGCCGTGTTCGTGCTCTCGGCCGGCACCGACTACGCCGGCACGTACCCCGCCTACCGCGGCGAGGACCCGCACGCCACGGTCACCGCCGCCGTGGACGCGGCCGCCGCGAAGGGCTACGACCAGCTCAAGGCCGCGCACATCGCCGACTACCGCAAGATGTTCGACCGGGTGAAGCTGGACCTCGGCCAGACCGCTCCGACGATCCCCACCGACCAGCTGCGCAGGAACTACACCGGCGGCGCCTCGCCAGACGATCGTGCGCTGGAGGCGCTGTTCTTCGCCTACGGCCGCTATCTGCTCATCTCCTCCTCCCGGGAGAACGACCTGCTGCCCGCCAACCTGCAGGGCGTCTGGAACAAGTCGACCAGCCCGCCCTGGTCGGCCGACTACCACGTCAACATCAACCTCCAGATGAACTACTGGCTCGCCGAGCAGACCAACCTGCACGAAACCACCACGCCGTACGACCGCTACATCTCGGCCCTGGTCGCGCCGGGCCGCAAGACCGCCCAGGACATGTACGGCGCCCGCGGCTGGGTGGTCAACAACGAGACCAACCCGTTCGGCTTCACCGGCGTACACGACTGGGCCACCGCCTTCTGGTTCCCCGACGCCGCCGCCTGGACGACCCAGCACCTCTACGACAGCTACCGCTTCACCGGCGACGTGAACTACCTGCGTGAGACCGCGTACCCGGTGATCAAGGGCGCGGCGGAGTTCTGGCTCGACTTCCTGCACACCGACCCGCGCGACGGCAAACTGGTCGTCTCTCCGAGCTACTCCCCCGAGCACGGCGACTTCTCAGCCGGGGCGTCGATGTCCCAGCAGATCGTCGGCGAGGTGTTCACCAACGCCCTGGCCGCGGCCAAGAAGCTGAACGTGGACGAGGACTTCCAGGCCGAGGGTGAGCGCCGCCCTGGCCAAGCTCGACCCGGGCCTGCGCATCGGCTCCTGGGGCCAGCTCCAGGAATGGAAGAGCGACTGGGACTCCAAGACCGACACCCACCGGCACGTCTCCCACCTGTACGCCCTCCACCCCGGCAACCAGATCACCCCCGGCACCCCGGAGGCCGAGGCGGCCAAGGTCTCGCTGACCGCGCGCGGCGACGGCGGCACCGGCTGGAGCAAGGCCTGGAAGATCAACTTCTGGGCGCGGCTGCTGGACGGCGACCACGCGCACAAGATGCTCGCCGAGCAGCTCAAGGCCTCCACGCTGGACAACCTGTGGGACACCCACCCGCCGTTCCAGATCGACGGCAACTTCGGCGCCACCTCCGGCATCGCCGAGATGCTGGTGCAGAGCCAGCACGACGTGGTGCACGTGCTGCCCGCGCTGCCCTCCGCCTGGCGGGACGGCTCGGTGTCCGGCCTGCGCGCCCGCGGCGACGTCACCGTGGACGCCGCCTGGAAGGACGGCGCCCCCGCCACCGTCACCGTGCGCCCGGGCAAGACCGGGCCCATCAAGGTCAGGTCGCCGTTCATCGCCGGCCGCTACCGCGTCCACGACGAGCAGGGCCACGAGGTCGGCCCGCACCGCGACGGCGACACCTTGAGCTGGAACGCCCGCGCGGGCAAGGCGTACACGATCCAGAACGAGGCGGCCGTCGCCCTGAAGACGCCCGCCACGGCCAGGCCGGGCACCGCCTTCGAGGCCCAGGTCATGGTCACCGCCACCGGGCGGCGTGCGGTGCCCGCCGCCGCCGTGACGCTCACCGTGCCCCAGGGCTGGACCGTCGAGCCGGCCACCCGGCACCTGGTGGCCGTGGCGCCCGGCGAGAGGCGTACCGCCGCCTTCACCGTCACGCCCGGACCGGCCGACGGCTCGCGCCGCGCGGTGCTGTCCACGGCGGTCACCGGCGACTCCTGGAAGGGCGCGGCCTCCGCCGTGCTCGCCCTGGAACCCTGCGCCCCGCCCGAGAGCGGCTCGGTCCTGGTCGCCTGGGACCCGCAGGAAGGCAGCACGGTCGCCGACGCCTCGGGCAACGGCCGCAACGCCACCGTGACCGGCGCCGCCGCGTACGACGCCACCGCCCCATCGGGCAGCGGGCTCGTCCTCGACGGCACCACCTACCTGACCACCGCGGACACCACACTCGGACTGGTACGCGAGGCGACCTTCGCCGCCGAGGTCAAGATCGCGGGCAGCGGCTACCGGCGGCTGTTCGACTCCCAGCGGTCCGGTGACCCCGGCACGGACGGCGTGCTCCTCGACGTGACCCCGAGCAACACGCTGCGCTTCATCGGCGCGGGCGTGAACGTCACCCTGAACACCACCCTGCCCACCGGCCGCTGGATCGACCTCGTGGTCACCCTGGACCGCACCGGAGCCCTCACCGCCTATGTGGACGGCGAGCGCAAGGCCACCGGCCAGGCCACCTCCGACGGCATCACCGGCTGCACCTCGCGCCCGCTGCGCTTCGGCGCCGACCAGGGCGGCGGCCAGCGACTGACCGGCGGGCTGGACAGGGCCGCCATCATTGCCAGGACGCTGACCGCCGAAGAGGTGAAGAACTGGCGGCAGCTCGCCTTCTGACGTCCGCTCCTTCACGGCGTGCGTCCGGAGCCGGATGGGACCCCACGTCCCATCCGGCTCCTTGCGCTTTCGGCGCCCCCGCGACCGTGTGGCCGGCTCGGCCGGCATCTCGCCATGGTACGGACGACTGTCCGCGCATGTGGTGACGCTGCGTACCGTCACACTTGCCCAGCTCTTGACAGCAATCGCGCCGCACATCATTCTGGGGCCAGCCGTGCGACCGGCATACGGACGATTGTCCGCCACTGGCTCACTTCCCCCCGCACGTAGGAGCACTCCATGAGCAGCGCCACCGACCGTCCCCCAGGCGGCACTTCCCCCGTGAGCTCCCAGCAGGTGACGAAGGCCTCCATCGCGATCGGGTTCGCGGTCCTGTGCGCCTCGTACATGCTCAACGCGATGGACCGGCAGATCTTCTATCCCCTCTTGCCGGAGATCCGGGCCGAGCTCGGCTTCTCCCTTGACCAGGGCGGGCTGCTGGCCACCGGGTTCACGCTGGGACTCGCGCTCGCCGGGCCTCCGGCCGGCTATCTGGCCGACCGGCTTTCGCGCAAGGCCATCATCCTCGTCAGCGTGCTCGTCTACTCCCTCGGCACGCTGGCCATCCCGCTGGCCGCGGGCTTCGTCGACATGAGCGTCTACCGCCTGGTTTCCGGGGTCGGTGAGGGCGTCCAGGCCACCGTCCTGTACGCGGTGATCGGGGCGTTCTTCTTCCACCGCCGCGCGCTGGCCGCCGGTGTCGTGGGCGTGGCCTTCGGCCTGGGCGTCTTCCTCGGTCCGCTCCTCGGCTCCTCGGTGGCAGGCAGCTGGGGGACCTGGCGGGCGCCGTTCTTCTTGTTCGCCGCCGCCGGTCTCGTCATGAGCCTGCTCATCGCGGCCACGGTGTCGCGCACGATGACCGAGGCGGTCACCGGCACGACCACCGAACGCGACGCCGCGTCCTACGACCATGTGCCGGCCTCGCCCTACAACCGCAACACCCTCGGCATGGGCATCGCGTGCGCCGTGTCCGGGCTGGTCTTCTACGGCTACCTCGGCCTCTACCCCACCTTCCTGCGCGACGGGCTCGGCTTCGCCCCCGACCAGGCGGCCTTCGCCGTGTCCATGGGCGGCCTGGGCGCCATGATGGCCCTGCCGGCCGGCTGGCTGGGCGACCGGCTCAACCAGCCCCGCCTGCTGATGTTCGCCATGGTCGCCACCTCGGCCACCGCATACCTGATGTATCAGGTCGCCACCTCGGCGCAGGCCCAGTATCTGCTGTCCTTCCTCATGGGCACGTTCGCCAGCGGCTTCCTGTTCACCAACTGCTCCACCGCCATGCAGCGGGCCGTCCGCCCGCACCACGTCGGCCGGGGCGCCGGGCTGTTCATCCTGTCCTACTACGTGGCCGCCGCCTTCTCCGGCCTCCTGTTCGCCCGCCTGGTAGGCGCCCTCGGCTGGGATGGCGCCGGCCTCTGGCAGCTCACCGTCCTCCCCATCGTCGGCGTCGCAGGCCTCCTCCTCGTCAACCCGGCCAGGATGGTCCTCCCACGCGCCCCCAGGTAAAGGCCGTGTGCGGCCCGTGCTCGTGCAAGCGGCCCGCAAGCATGCCGAAACAGCCGCATGGTGGCGGCGCGGCAGCCTCACTAGCAGAACGGAATTATTCGTTCCCGTATACTGGAGGTATGACCACCACTCCCATGAGCGGCCGCAAGGCCCAGGCAGCGCGTAACGACGAGCTGATCCTCCACGCGGCCCGCGCGGTCTTCACCGCCGATCCGGGCGCGCCCATCGCGGCCGTGGCCGAGAAGGCGGGCGTCGGGATCAGCGCACTCTACCGCCGTTATCCCAGCAAGGAAGCCCTCCTGCAGAAGTTGTGCGGCGACGGGCTCGAGCTCTACATCGAGGTGACCGAGCGGGCGCTGGCCGACGAAGGAGACCCGTGGGAGGCGTTCGCCGGATACCTGCGCGGCATCGTGGACGCCGACACCAACTCCCTGACGATCAAGCTGGCGGGGACGTTCCACCCGACGGAGGAGCTGGGCCGGCTGGCGGTCAGGGCCGGCGGCCTGGCCACCGAGATGCACCACCGGGCGGTGGAGGCCGGGGTGTTGCGCCCGGACGTGACACCCGCGGACATCGCGCTGCTGTTCGAGCAGATCGCCTCGATCAAGCTCGGCGACGACGAACGCACCTCGCAGCTGCGCCACCGCTACCTGGCGCTCGTGATGGACTCGCTGCGCGTACCGCCGGCGCACCGAGGGCTCCCGGGGCCGGCCCCGGAGGACGAGGAGCTGTCGGCCCGCTGGTGGCAACCGTCCTAGTCCTCGCCGCCCGTCCGGTGGAACAGGCCCCGGCCGCCACCGTCATCGTCCGCGAGCTGTCGGTTCAAGGCCACGGTGCGGCGGGCCCGGGCGACGATCGGGGCGTCGGCGAAGCGGCCGTCGGGCAGCGCGACCGCGCCGATCCCCGCACGCTCGGCGCGTTCGGCCGCCTCGACGATCTCGGCGGCCCTGGCCGCCTCCTCCTCGGTGGGGCGGAACGCCCGCCTGATCGCGGGAATCTGACGCGGGTGGATGGCGGTCCTGCCGAACAGGCCGAGCGCGCGGCCGGCCCGGCAGGAGGCGGCCAGCCCGGCCTCGTCGTTGATGTGCGGGTAGACGGACATGGGGACCGGCGGCAGGCCGGCCGCGGCGGCGGCGAGCACGACCTGCAGCCTGAGGTGGTTCATGGCGCTCTCGTCGGTGATGGACAGCTCGGCGGCCAGGTCCTGCTCGCCGAGCGCGACGCCGGCCACGCGCGGGTGCGCGGCGATGTCCCGGGCGGCGACGATCCCCGCCGCCGACTCCAGCAGCGCGTACGCACGCCCGCCGGCGACCATGTCCAGCACCGCGGCCGATTCCACCTTGGGCACCCGCACGGCGGCGGCCAGCTCCCCCACCGCCGCGAGGTCGGCCTGCCCCCGCTCGGTGGCCAGGTCGTTGATCCGCACGTGCACGGGGACGTCGCTCATCCCCGCGCGCAGGTAGGCGGCGGCGTTGGCGCGGGCCTCGTCCTTGTGCGCGGGCGCGACCGCGTCCTCCAGGTCGATGATGACCACGTCGGCGCCGGACGCGACGGCCTTGGCGAACCGCTCGGGCCGGTCGCCGGGGACGTACAACCAGGTCACGGGCGACCAGGGCACGCTCATGCGATCACCCCGGCCGCGCGCAGCGCCGCGATCCGCTCGCCGGAGTAGCCGAGCTCGGCGAGCACCTCGTCGGTGTCCCGGCCGAGCGGCCGCCCCGGCCAGCGGATCTCGCCCGGCGTGTCCGACAGGCGGAACAACACGTTCTGCATGGTGAGCGAGCCGAGCTCCTCGTCGGGCAGCTCGACGAACGTGCCCAGCGCCGCGTACTGGGGGTCCTCGGCGATGTCGGTCACGTCGTAGATGGGCGCGACCGCGGCCTGGACCTCCTCGAAGCGGGCGATGACCTCGGCGGCGTCGCGTTCGGCGATCCAGGAGCCGACGGCCTCGTCCAGCTCGTCCACGTGCTGGACCCGGCCGTGCCCCGTGCCGAACCACGGCTGCTCGACCAGGTCGGGCCGCCCGACCAGGGTGACGACGCGCTCGGCGATGGGCTGGGCGCTGGTGGAGATCGCCAGCCAGCGGCCGTCGCGGGTGCGGTAGGTGTTGCGCGGCGCGTTGCTGCTCGAGCGGTTTCCGGTCCGCCGCGGCACGACGCCGAGGGCCTTGTAGGCGGTCATCTGCGGCCCCAGCAGGCCCAGGATGGGCTCGATGATCGCCATGTCGATGACCTGGCCGCGTCCCGTGCGGTCACGGGCGTGCAGCGCCACCATGATCGCGTACGACATGGCGAGGCCCGCGATGCCGTCGGCAAGGGCCAGCGGCGGCAGGGTGGGCGGCCCGTCAGGCTGCCCGGTCATGGCCGCGAACCCACTCATGGCCTCGGCCAGCGTCCCGAACCCGGGCTGCCGGGCCATCGGCCCGCTCTGCCCGAACCCGGTCATCCGCGCCACGATCAGCCGCGGGTTGAGCTTCATGAGCTCGTCGGGGGCGAGGTTCCAGCGCTCCAGGGTGCCAGGGCGGAAGTTCTCGATCAGCACGTCGGAGCCTTCGGCCAGGCCGCGCAGGATCTCCTGTCCCTCCGCGCCGGACAGGTCGACGGCCGCGGTGCGCTTGTTGCGCGACAGGGTCTTCCACCACAGGCCCACACCGTCCACGGAGGCGCCGTGGCCGCGCGACGGGTCGCCGCGCCGGGGATGCTCGATCTTGATCACGTCGGCGCCGAAGTCGCCCAGCATCATCGCGGCGGAAGGACCGGCGAACAACGTCGCCGCGTCGATGACCCGCAGGTCGCCGAGGCTCGTCATGGGTATATAACTTATAAGAAATATGTCATAGGTCAACCTATGTGACCGTAATACAGGACACTGGGGATATGTCAGGCACCGAGCCGCGGCCGCCCATGAGCAAGGCCGACTACGTCTACAGCGTGCTGCTCGACGAGATCCGCAGCGCGCGGATCCCCGGCGGCACGGCGTTGCGCGCCGGGCACGTGGCCAGGCGGCTCGGTGTGTCGGTGACGCCGGTGCGCGAGGCGCTGCGCAGGCTGGAGAAGGACCGGCTGATCAGCTACGAGGCGCATCACGGGGCGACCGTGGTGGACCTGGGGGACGAGGCGCTGGCGGAGTATTACGGGCTGCGCGCGGTGGTCGAGGGCCTCGGCGCGCGCCTGGCGGCGGCCCGGATCACCCCGGAGGAGCTGGCGGAGCTGCGCGAGCTGCACGCCGCGATGGCCGCCGACGCGGCGGAGGGCGGCAACGACCGGCTCGGCGAGCAGAGCAGGCGTTTCCACCTGCGCATCGTGGACATCGGCGGGCCCGCGTTCCTGGGCGCGCACGCCAGGGCGGTGCGCAACAGCCTCCCCGTGCCCGCCGAGGCGTCGCTGTGGCTGGACGACGCCCAGGTCAAGGTGCAGCTGGAGGCACACGAGGGCATCCTGGCCGCCCTGGAGTCCGGCGACGGCGACGCCGCGGAGCGCATCATGATCGACCACGTCCGCCAGGCCGGCGAGTTCCGCGCCCACCGCTGACCCATGTGCCACTCTGGTGCTCTGGCAGACGGCGACCCGGAAGGACGGAGACCGTGGCGGACGCGTGGATCCTGCATCCCGACTACCGCACTCCACCGATCCCCCAGGGTGTCATGCCCGGCCCCTGGCGGCACCCTGACGGGGGCCAGCTCATGAACGGCGTTTACGAGCGCCTCCTGCCGGATCGGCAGGCGGAGATCGTGACCGTCTGGTTCGGCTACCCGCTCAGCCACTGGCTCGGCCCACGCATGCCGCGCTTCAGCAACCCCATGGTGTCGCCCTGGAACCCGGTGCTGTCCCTGGGGGTGGCGCTCGACCCCACCGCGCCCGTGCCGTACGCGGATGAGCTCTGGTGTGACCGGTGGATCGCCGAGGCGCTGCTGTACGGGCGCAAGCCGTACGGGGCGTTCACGTTGCCGCCCGAGGAGGCGCTGGCCTGGCTCGCCGAATGCGGCGGCGCCGGGCTGGTGTACCAGGCGCGGGTGATCGGGGAGGTGATCCGGGTGGTGGCGGGGCGGGCGGAGCCGTACGCGCACCTGTTCGACCTGGACGCGCTGATCGCCGACTACCGGGACGTGCTCCCGCCGGAGCCTGCGGAGCGGGAGGTGGCGGCGCTGGAGGCGCACCGCCACCGCTCCCCCGCGCTGGACTACGTCCTGGGCGACGACGGCGAGGTCCGTTTCGCGCAGACCCCGCTGTCGGTACGCGGCCTCACCCTCGGCTACCCGCCCGGCGAGACCGCCGCCCGCATCGCCGCCGAGGCCATGGCGTGAGCCGGTAGGCTGGGAGGGTCATGATCAATGGCATCCTGTTCGACCTCGACGGCACCCTGCTCGACCACCGGGCCGCCGCCGACGCCGCGATCACCGGCTGGCTGTCGGCGCACTCCCCCGGCCACCCGCGCCTGGCCGATGTGCCCGGGCTCTGGGCCGGGCTGGAGGGGCCCTATCTGGCGATGTGGCAGGCGGGCGAGTGCTCGCTGCAGGAGCAGCGGCGCCACCGTCTGCGGGCGCTCTGCCGGGAGCTGCTGGTGGACGAGCCGGGCGATCTGGACGCGGCCTACGCCGACTTCGCCGAGCGTTACCGTCAGGGCTGGGCCGCCTACCCGGACGCGGCCGAGGCCGTGGCGGCGCTGTCCGGGCTCGCGCTCGGCGTGCTGACGAACGGCGGGCAGCGCATGCAGGAGGCGAAGGTCCACGCGATCGGGCTGGCCGGGCCGCTGGGGACGGTGCTGACGGGTGAGGTGCTCGGCGGCTTCTTCAAGCCGTCGCCCGCCGCCTACACCGGGGCGGCCGCCGCGCTCGGGCTGGCGCCGGAGGAGGTGCTGCTGGTGGGCGACGACGTGGACAAGGACGTGACCGGGCCGGCGCCGACCGGGATGCGCTCGGTCTGGCTCGACCGCCTCGGCGTCGAGCCGGCGCCGCCGGGTTTCCCCCGCATCACGACGCTGACCGACCTGCCCGGCCTGGTCCGCTGACCCCCGTTCCCACGCCAGCGCAGCTCAGCCGGACGAGCGCACGCTCACCTCGGCCAGCACCGACCCGGCCAGGTCGAAGCCGCCCACGTGCGCCAGATAGTCGCCCTTCGCCAGCGGGTCGCCCACGTAGACGCCGCCCGCCTGGCGGACCAGCAGCGCCCCGGCCGCCACATCCCACGGGTGGGACCCGGTGCCGTACGTGGCGTCCGACCACCCGGCGGCGACGTGGGCGAGGTTGAGCGCGGCGCTACCGGGCCGCCGCACCGTGGAGAACGACTCCAGGAGCCGCCCGTAGCGCCGCAGCGCCGCCTCCCCTTCGGTGGCGAGGTCGAGCGGCGTGGGGTAGGCGCACAGGAGCATCGCCTCGCGGTCGGCGCGCGCGCCGCGGCTGCGGATCGGGGTGCCGTTGCACCAGGCGCCGGCGGTGGTGGCGGTGAACTCGTCCTCGCGCACCGGGTCGTACACGACGCCCGCGACCAGCTCGCCGCGCACGGCGACGGCGATGGAGACGCAGAAGAACGGCAGCCCGGTCGCGAAGTTGGCGGTGCCGTCGATGGGGTCGACATACCAGGTGAGGTCGCCGGAGCCGGTCGCGCCGACTTCCTCGCCGACGATCGCGCTGCCGGGCACACGCGCCTCGATGACCGCGCGGATGGCCTCCTCGGCGGACCGGTCGTGCTCGGTGACGGGGTCGTGGAAGTCGCGCTTGGTGCTCACCTCGGGCCGGGAGCGGAACGCCTTGCGGAGCCGGGGGCCGACGGATCTGGCCGCCTCGGTCGCGGTGTCGAGCAGCTGTGTCTCATCCATCTCGCTTCCAGCCTAGCGGCCCTGATCGCGGCGGCAGCGGGCGGGTCGGAGCCGTTTGTCAGGACATTCTGACCCCGGTTAAGCTGATCACATGACCGCGAACCTCGCCATCGACCTGGACCGGTCCAGCCCTGTGCCGCTCTATTTCCAGGTGGCCGAGCAGATCGCCGAGGCGATCCGGCGAGGCGACCTGGCGCCCGGCGCCCGGCTGGACAACGAGATCCTGCTGGCCGACAAGCTCGGCCTGTCCAGGCCGACGATCCGCCAGGCGATCCAATACCTGGTGGACAAGGGCCTGCTCGTCCGCAAGCGGGGCGTCGGCACGCAGGTGGTGCACGGCCAGGTCAAGCGCTCGGTGGAGCTGACGAGCCTGTACGACGACCTGCGCCGGGCGGGCCAGGAGCCGGCCACGCAGGTCCTGGCGCTGGAGCGGCGGCCGGCCGAGGAGGAGATCGCCCGCATCCTGGGCATGGAGACCGGCGCCGAGATCCTCTACGTGGAGCGGCTGCGCTTCGCGGCCGGGGAGCCGCTGGCCGTGCTGCACAACTGGCTGCCGCCGGGGCTGGCCCCGCTGTCCGCCGCCGGCCTGGAGGACCGCGGCCTGTACGAGCTGCTGCGCGGGGCCGGCGTGCGGATGCGGGTGGCCAACCAGCGCATCGGGGCGCGGGCCGCCACCCAGGCGGAGGCCCGGCTGCTGGAGGAGCGCCGCGGCGCCCCGCTGCTCACCATGATCCGCACCACGTACGACGACCAGGGCCGCGCCGTCGAGCACGGCTCGCACGTCTACCGCGCCTCCCTCTACTCCCTCGAGGTCACCCTCATCGAACGGTAACCCCGCAGACTCGATCATCGGCCGTCCGGCGAGAGCTGGGCGGCCGTTTTCGTGGTTACGTTCTGTTTAAGTCGATCCCTTGACCCTTGGCAAACACCTTCCTGACACCTAAGGTCCAGTGCAATGCCACACATTACTGGGAAGGTGACATGAGGAGATCGGCGGCGTTCGCGAGCCTCACCACGGCCGTCCTGCTGGCGCTCACCGCCTGCGGAGGGGGCGGCGGGGCTCCCGCCACCGGCTCGTCGGGCGGACCCGGCGCGCCCGCGGCGACCGGCGGCACGGTGCACTTCCTGGCCAACGCGGACTTCTCGCACCTGGACCCGGCACGCGGCTGGGACGGCGGTGTGAACAACTTCTACCGGCTCATCTACCGGGGGCTGACGACGTTCGGGGCGGGGCCGGGGGCCGAGAGCACGAAGATCGTGGCGGACCTGGCGACCGACACGGGAAAGCCGTCCGACAACGCCAAGACGTGGACGTACACCCTCAAGGACAACCTGTTCTTCGAGGACGGCACGCCGATCACCAGCGAGGCGGTGAAGTTCGGCTTCTCGCGCGCCTTCGACCCCGAGGCCGGGATCGGCTCGCCGTACGCGCGGCTGCTGCTGGAGGCGCCCAAGGACTACAAGGGCCCCTACCTGTCCGGGGATCTCGACACCATTGAGACCCCCGACGCCAAGACGGTCGTCTTCCACCTGAAGAAGCCGTTCGCCGACTTCCCGAGCGCGCTGGCGATGGTCAACTTCACCCCGTTCCCCAAGGGCACCGGCGCGGCGGCGGCGTTCGACACCAAGCCGATCGCGAGCGGGCCGTACAAGGTGGCGAGCTACCAGCGGGGCGTGTCGCTGAAGCTGGTGCGCAACCCGTACTGGAAGCGCGAGACCGACAGCCTGCGCGCGGCCAAGCCGGACGCGTTCGAGTGGACGTTCGGGCTGGACCTGGCGACGATCGACGAGCGCATGCTGGCCGGGCAGGGCGCCGACGCCGACGCCATCGCCGCGTCCATCCAGGCGCAGACGGTGGCGCGGGTGCAGACGCCGCAGATCAAGGCGCGCACGCTGTCCGGGCTCAACGGCTGCACCACCTACATGGGCCTGAACACCACGAAGAAGCACCTGAGCGACGTGCGCGTGCGCCAGGCGATCAACCACGCCATCAACAAGGACACCATCGTCGCGGGGATGGGCGGCGGCACCCTGGCGCAGAAGGGCACGTCGATCCAGCCGCCCACGGTCGCGGGCCGGGTGGACTACGACCCGTACCCCTATGACGTCGAGAAGGCCAGGCAGCTGCTGGCCGAGGCGGGCCTGGCCGACGGGTTCACCATGACGCTGGACAGCCGGACGACCCCGAAGATGGCGGCGGTGGCGGTGGCGATCCAGGAGGCGCTCAAGCAGGTCAAGATCGACGTCAAGATCAAGAACATCGACACGTCGACGTTCTACGAGGTGATCGGCACGCCGGCGCAGCAGAACGACGCCGCCGTCACCGGCTGGTGCCCCGACTGGGCGTCGGGTGCGACGTTCCTGCCGCCGCTGTTCGACGGCCGCAACATCACGTCCAAGGGCAACGCGAACATCGCGCAGATCGACGACAAGGCGATCAACGAGCGGATCGACGAGATCGCCGCGATGCAGGACGTCCAGCAGGCCAACGCCGCCTACGGCGAGCTGGACAAGCAGATCATGGAGCTGGCGCCGGTGGTGCCGCTGGCGTACGAGAAGGTGGTCAACGTCGCGGGTGCCAACATCGCGGGCGCGTACCTGTCCAACGCGTACTCCGCCGGCATCGACCTGGTCTCCGTCGGACTGGCGAAGCCGACGAAGTAGATGGCCGCCGTAACCTCTGCGCGCCCTCACACGCACCGCGTCGCGGGCGCGCTGCTGCGCGACCGCGGCGCGGTCCTCAGCGCCGCGTTCCTGATCCTGATCGTGCTGATGGCCGTCTGCGCGCCGTTGATCAGCGCCGTCACCGGGCACGGCCCGAACGACTTCGACACCGCGGCCGTCAACACCGACCTGGGCGGGGTGCCGCACGGCGCGCTGGGCGGGATCAGCGCCGAGCATCCCCTGGGTGTCGAGCCGCAGAACGGGCGCGACATCCTGGCCCGCATCGCGTACGGCGCGCGCGTGTCGCTGCTGATCGCGGCGGCCGCCACCGCGCTGACCACCCTGCTGGGGGTGGTGCTGGGCATGCTGGCCGGGTTCCGCCAGGGCTGGGTGGATCAGGTGATCTGCCGGGTCATGGACTTCCTCATGGCCTTTCCCGCACTCATCTTCATGATCGCGATCTTGTCGTCGTTGCCGCAGGGCAACCGGGAGGTGCTGCTGGTCGTGGTGATCAGCGGGTTCGGCTGGCCGTACCTCGCGCGGGTGGTGCGCGGCCAGACGCTGACGCTGGTGACCAGGGAGTTCGTGGAGGCCGCGCGGGCCTCCGGCGCATCCACCGCGGCGCTGGTGTTCAAGGAGATCCTTCCGAATCTGCGCAGTTCCCTCATCGTGATGACCACGCTCGCCGTGCCCGGTTACGTCGGCACGGAGGCGGGCCTGTCGTTCCTGGGGGTCGGGGTGGCGCCGCCGACGCCGTCGTGGGGTCAGATGATCTCCAGCTCGGTCGGCTGGTACGCCGTGGACCCGATGTACTTCGCGATCCCGGGCACGTTCCTGTTCCTGACCGTGTTGTCGCTGACGGTGCTGGGTGACCGGCTGCGGGCCGCCTTGGACGCCGGGGAGGCCTCGTGATGGCGCGTTACCTGGCCGGGCGGGCCGCCGGTGTCGTGGTGATCCTTTTCCTGGTGTGCTTGTTCACGTTCGTCATCTTCTTCACGCTGTCGCCGGATCCGGCGGTGATGATCTGCGGCAAGACGTGCACGCCGGAGCGCATCGACCAGATCCGCTCGGTGCTGGGGCTGGACGAGCCGTTCATCACGCAGTTCGGGTCGTTCCTCGCCGGGCTCTTCGCCGGCCGGGACTACGGCGAGGGTGCGAACCTCGTGCACTGCGCGGCGCCGTGCCTTGGCTACAGCTTCCAGACCAACCAGTCCGTGTGGGACATGGTGGTGGAGCGGCTGCCGGTCAGCGCGACCGTCGCGATCGGGGCGGCGGTGTTGTGGCTGCTCGTCGGGATCGTCGCGGGCCTGGTGAGCGCGGTGAGGGAGGGCACGTGGTGGGACCGGGCGGCGATGGGGCTGGCGCTGGGCGGCTCCAGTATCCCGAACTACGTGCTGGCGCTGGCCCTGCAGTACGTGCTGGTGGTGCAGCTGCAGGTGCTGCCGTTCCCGCAGGCCGTGGCGTTCGGCGACGACCCGGTCGTGTGGTTCCAGTCGTACCTGATGCCGTGGGTCGTGCTGGCCACCGGCTACGCCTGCCTGTACGCGCGGCTGACCCGCGCCAACGTGATCGACACGCTGGCCGAGAACTTCATGCGCACGGCCCGGGCCAAGGGGCTGAACCCGGCGCTGACCCTGCGCAGGCACGCGCTGCGGCCGGCGCTGACGCCGATCGCCACGATCTTCGGCATGGACTTCGCGGCGCTGCTGGGCGGCGCGCTGATCACCGAGACGGTGTTCGGGCTGAACGGGGTCGGCAAGATGGCGGCCGACTCCATCGCGAAGAACGACCAGCCGGTGATCATGGCGGTGACGTTGCTGGCGGCGTTCTTCGTGGTGGTCGGGAACGTGGTGGTGGATCTGCTGTACACGGCGCTGGACCCGAGAGTGAGGATCGCGGCGAGATGAGCGACCTGCTTGTCGTGGAGGACCTGACGGTCACCTTCCCGACCACGCGCGGGCCGGTGGACGTGGTCAAGGACGTGTCCTTCACCCTGGACCGGGACGAGACCCTCGGCATCGTCGGCGAGTCCGGCTCCGGCAAGTCGATGACCAGCCTCGCGATCATGGGGTTGCTACCCAAGGGCGCCCGGGCGAGTGGCAGCGTGCGGCTGGACGGCGTGGAGCTGCTCGGGCGGCCGGACCGGGATCTGCGGCGCTTGAGGGGCGACCGCATGTCGATGATCTTCCAGGATCCGCTGTCGTCGCTGAACCCGTACTACACGGTCGGCCTGCAGATCGAGGAGGTCTACCGCGAGCACCGCGGCGGTTCCAGGAAGGAGGCGAGGAAGGTCGCGGTCGCGGCGCTGGAGCAGGTCGGGCTGCCGGAGCCGGAGCGGCGTGCCGGCTTCTACCCGCACCAGTTCTCGGGCGGGCAGCGGCAGCGTGTCATGATCGCGATGGCGCTGGTGTGCTCGCCGGCGCTGCTGATCGCCGACGAGCCGACCACGGCGCTGGACGTGACCGTACAGGCGCAGATCCTGCGCCTGCTCGCCGACCGCAGCGGCGGCATGGGCCTGGTGTTCGTCACGCACGACCTGGCGGTGATCAGCTCCATCGCCACCCGCGTGCTGGTGATGCGGCAGGGCGAGCAGGTCGAGTACGGCACCGCCGAGCAGGTGTTCGCCGAGCCCCGCCACGACTACACGCGGATGTTGCTGGACAGCGTCCCGCGCATCGACGACCCGATCGACGACGAGGTGACCGCATGACGTTGTTGCGGGCGAGGGACCTGACCAAACGCTTCGTCTCGCGCGGCCCGCTGGGCGCGAAGGCCGAGTTCATGGCCGTCGACCAGGTGAGCTTCGACGTCCGGCCCGGCGAGACGCTGGCCGTGGTGGGCGAGTCGGGCAGCGGCAAGTCCACGACCGCCCGCATGATCGCCAAGCTCATGGAGCCGACCGCGGGCACGCTGGAGTTCGAGGGCGAGGACGTCACCCGGGCCCAGGGGGCGGCGCTGGCCCACTTCCGCGCCGGCGTCCAGGTCGTCTTCCAGGACCCGTTCTCCTCCCTCAACCCGCGCCACACGGTGGAGCGGATCCTGACGGCGCCGCTGGACTACCAGGGCATCGCGCCGAACGGGAACCGGCGAGCGCACGCCAAGGAGCTGATGGAGCGGGTTGGGCTGAACCCGGACCATTCGCTGCGGTATCCGGCGCAGTTCTCCGGCGGGCAGGCGCAGCGCATCGGCATCGGCCGCGCGCTGGCCGTCAACCCGAGGCTGGTCATCTGCGACGAGGCCGTGTCGGCGCTGGACGTGTCGGTGCAGGCGCAGGTGATCGAGCTGCTGCGGCGGCTGCAGCGGGAGAGCGGCTTCAGCTACGTGTTCATCGCCCACGACCTGGCGGTCGTCCGGCAGATCGCGCATCGGGTGGCGGTGATGAGCAAGGGGCGGATCGTCGAGCTCGGCGACACCGGGCAGGTGTTCGGCGACCCGCGCCACGAGTACACCAGGACGCTGCTGGCGGCCATTCCCCGCATCAACCCGGAGTGGGAGCGCCGCAGGAGGGAGAAGTCTTGATCACCGCGACGTACACGATTCCCGGGATGCGGGTGCGCGACCACGTGGTGGAGGTGCCGCTCGACTGGTCGGACCCGGGGGCCGCGATCACGGTGTTCGCCCGGGAGCTGGTGGCTCCGGACCGCGACCGCGAGGACCTGCCGTGCCTGCTGTTCCTGCAGGGCGGGCCCGGCGGCAAGGGGCCGCGGCCGGTGGGTACGTCGGGGTGGCTGGGCAAGGCATTGGAGACGTACCGGGTGATCCTGCTGGATCAGCGCGGCACCGGCCGCAGCTCGCGGATCGACGGGCGGGTGATGAGCGCGCTCGGCGCCCGGGAAGGGGCCGGCTATCTGACCTGCTTCCGCGCGGACTCGATCGTGGCCGACGCCGAGCACCTGCGGAAGACCGTCTTCGGCGGCAGACGCTGGTCGACGCTGGGGCAGAGTTACGGCGGCTTCCTGACGCTGACGTACTTGTCGGCGGCGCCGGAGGGGCTGAGCGTCTGCTACGTGGCGGGCGGGCTGCCGGCGCTGGAGCCGGACGCCGTGGAGGTCTACCGGCGCACCTATCCCCGGGTGGCGGCCAAGAACGCCGCGTTCTACCGCCGCTATCCGCACCACGCCGAGACCGTCGCCCGGCTCGCCGACCGGCTGGCCGAGGGTGACGTGCGGCTGCCGGACGGCGACGTGCTGACCGTGCGGCGGCTGCAGTCCCTCGGTCTCGACTTCGGCATGAAGCCGGGCTACGAGCGGATGCACTGGCTGCTGGACGAAGCGGAGGGATTGCCGGAGACGTTCCTGCACCAGGTGCTGGCGCGTACGTCGTTCGCCGACAACCCGCTGTTCGCGGCGTTGCAGGAAAGCATCTACGGCTCCGGTACGGGCGCGACCGCGTGGGCTGCGGAGCGGGAGCGGGCCCGGCATCCGGCCTTCGCCGAGGAGGCCAGGCCGCTGCTGTTCACCGGGGAGATGATCTATCCCTGGATGTTCGAGGAGATCCGCGCACTGCGGCCCTTCCGCGCCGCCGTCGAGCTGCTCGCCGAGCGGGCGGAGTGGCCACGCCTGTACGACCTGGACCGGCTGGCCGCCAACGAGGTGCCGGTGGCCGCCGCGGTCTACTTCGATGACATGTACGTCGACTCCGGCCTGCAGCTGGACACGGCGGCCCGCGTCGGCAACGCGCAGGCGTGGGTGACGAACGAGTATGAGCACGACGGCATCGGCGAGGACCGCGTCTTCGCCAGGCTGACCGGGCTGGTCCGCGACATGGGAGGAGGAATCACCGGTGAGTGACGGCAGGCTGCCCAAACTGTCGGAGATCCCCGCGTTCACCGAGTACATCACCCAGGGCTGGGACACCCCCGCCCGCACCCCCGACCTGGTGCCGGGCGCCGCCGAGGCGGCCGCCGGCCACCGGGCCCGCCTCGCCGCCGCGCTCCCCGGCGCGACGGTGGTCGTCGCGGCCGGCCGGGCGCCGGTGCGCAGCAATGACACCGGCTACGACTTCCGCGTGGACAGCGACTTCTTCTGGCTGACCGGCTGCGCGGTGGAGGACGCGGTGGCGGTGGTCCGTGACGGTGACGCCACCTTGTACCTGCCGCCGCCGGCCCGCCCCGGCGACCCGGGTTTCTTCTCCGACGCCGCTTACGGCGAGTTGTGGGTGGGCCCGTCGCCGTCGCTGGAGGAGTGGTCGGCCGCGCTTGGGATCGAGGTGCGTCCGCTGCCGTCCTTCGCCGGGCCGCCCCCTGGCGCGTTGGTGGCGGGTCCCGGATGGGAGGAGCGTTCGGAGGAGCTGGCGCGGACGCTGGCCGAGCTCCGCATGATCAAGGACGAGTGGGAGATCGCCCAGCTGCGCGAGGCGGTCGACCGTACCGTCGAGGGCTTCGCGGCCGTGCTCGCCGAGGTTCCGGCGGCGGTGGCGGGCGGGGGCGAGCGCTGGCTGCAGGGCACGTTCGACCGGTACGCCAGGACGTACGGCAACGGTCCCGGCTACGCGAGCATCGTGGGCGCCGGGCCGCACGCGCCCACCCTGCACTGGGTGCGCTGCGACGGGCCGGTGCGCGCGGGCGAGCTGCTGCTGCTCGACATGGGGGTGGAGGTCCGCAGCCACTACACCGCCGATGTCACCCGCACCTTCCCCGTGTCGGGGGCCTTCTCGCCCGCCCAGCGGCAGGTGCACGACCTGGTGGAGCGAGCGCACCGGGCCGGGCTGGCGCAGGTCGCGCCGGGACGGGCGTTCACCGATTTCCACCACGCCGCCATGGAGGTCATCGCGCGGGGGCTGCACGACTGGGGGCTGCTGCCGGTCTCGGTGGACGAGGCGCTGTCCGACCAGGGTCAGCACCATCGGCGCTACCTGATCTGCGGCATCGGCCACCATCTGGGACTGGACGTGCACGACTGCGCCCGCTCCCGGCCGGAGGCCTACCACGGGGCCCTGATAACGCCGGGCATGGTGCTGACGGTCGAACCCGGCCTGTACTTCCACGCCCACGACCGCACGGTACCGCCTGAGCTGCGCGGGATCGGGGTGCGGATCGAGGACGACCTGCTGGTCACGGCGACAGGTGCGGAGATCCTCTCCGCCGCCCTGCCCATCGACGCGCCGGGCCTGGAGCGCTGGACCAAGGAACGCTCCTGACCCCTCGCCCCTGCCCACCGCACGAGGCCCCTCCCCTCGGACACGTACCTTTTGCACATGTGGGGGCCAGGGACAACCTGAGCCTCGACCCAAACACGGAAAGCACGTTTCCGATGTGCGTTTCTGCCGGCTGCGCCGCTGGCCTGGTTTTCAGTGGTGCTGCCCCCGACTGTCAGCCCCTCCCCCGCCGGGACGGATTACGGAGGTGTCCTACGGTTCACTCCTGCCCTCTGCTGGCAGGAACGCTGCTATCAGGGCCTGGACGAGGGCCCGAGTGTCCATGCCGGGAACGCCGAGGGTGATGCGGTCGAAGGTCACTCCGGTCAGCAGGGAGCCGAGGGCGTCGAGCTGCTCGTCTGCCGCGTCGGGATGTATGGCGCGGAACTGGGCGGCGCGGATGCGCAGGGTCACGGCGCGCAGTTCGCGCATGAGGGCGGCCAGCCGGGGATTGCGCGCGGCCTCCAGGGACAGCTCGAACCGGGCCAGATAGCGGTTGCGTGCCGGGCCGGTCCCGTCGTCGATGGCGGCGGTGAGGCTGTCGACGAGGCTCTCGCGGTCGGGTGGCGTCGCCGGTGCGGCCTGCAGGGCGGCGAGCTGCTGGTCCAGGATCCGGTGGGCGATCGCCTCGTAGAGGGTGGCCCGGGTGCGGAAGTAGTTGGAGGTGGTGCCGACCGGGACACCGGCGGCCGCGTCGACGGCGCGGTGGGTCACCCCGGCGAGGCCGACCTCGTCGATGAGCCGCATCGCGGTGTCGGCCAGCAGTTCGCGTCGATCACTTTCCTTCGGCACGCCTTGACTCTACTACAGCGTCGTACTACAACGTAGTACTACGATGTAGTAGATCGCTTCGGGTGAAGGGAACGCCGATGACGACCGGCACCACCACTCAGGTCCTGGTAGCGGGCGCCGGCCCGACCGGTCTGACGTTGTCCGTCGAACTCGCCCGCCGGGGCATCGATCACCTGCTGGTCGATGCCGGCCAGGCGCCCGCGATCGGATCGCGCGGCAAGGGGCTCCAGCCGCGCAGCCTGGAGGTGCTGGACGACCTGGGCGTGATCGATGAGATCCTGACCAACGGCACCGTGGGCTTGCCACTGCGGGTCTACCAGGGACACGAGCTCGCCGTGGAACTGGCCACCGCCACCGCTGGGGGACCACGGCCGGGCGTGCCGTACCCCGACCTGGTGATGTTGCCCGAGTGGCGCGTGGAGCAGATCCTGCGTGACCGGCTGGCTGCCCTTGGCGGCCAGGTGATCTACGGCGCCGCGCTGAGCGCCTTCGCACAAGACGACGGCGGCGTCACCGCCACGCTGGCCAACGGCCAGACCGTCCGGGCCCGCTACCTGGTCGGCAGCGACGGCGGGCACAGCACCGTCCGGCACCTCCTCGGCACGACAATGGACGGCCACACCCGCACCGACCAGGTCTTCCTCGTCGGCGACGTGAAGATCCACGGCTTGGCCGGCGACGCCTCCTACGCCTGGTTCGGCGAGGACGGCTCCTACCTGGCCGTCGCGCCGCTGCCGAACGCCGACAGCGCCTGGCAGTACCAGGCCAGCGTGCTTCCCGGCCCCGACGGCGCGGTTGCCGAGCCCACGCTGAAGCTCTTCCGCGAGCTGTTCGGCGAGCGGTCCGGCCGCACCGGCGTGACGCTGAGCGAGGCCACCTGGCTGTCGCGTTACCGCTTCAACGCCCGGATGGTCCGCAGCTACCGGTATGGCCGCGTCTTCCTGGCCGGCGATGCCGCGCACGTGCACTCCCCAGCGGGCGGCCAGGGCATGAACACCGGCATCCAGGACGCCTACAACCTCGGCTGGAAGCTGGCCGCGGCCCTCGCCGGCGCGCCCGAGGCGATCCTGGACAGCTACGGCGCCGAGCGGATCCCTGTCGCTGCCAAGGTCCTTGCCGGCAGCTCCCGCGGTTTCGAGTCCGTCTTCACGCTCAAGGGCGTGCGCCGGTTCCTGCGCGATCATGTGATCTTCCCGCTCATCAAGCGGCCTGCCGTCATGAGCCGCCTGCTGGCCATGACCAGCCAGCTCGACATCGCCTACCCCGACTCGCCCCTCACCCTGGCCGGCGGCCCGCGCCGCGGCCCCAAGGCTGGTGACCGTGCGCCCGACGCCCGCGGCACCACCCCCGACGGCGCCCCGCTCCGCCTGTTCGACGTCACCCGCGGTCCGCACTGGACCCTTCTGGGTTTCGGCGCGGAGACCACCCAACCCCTCGCCACCCTCCAAGGCCCGCACGTCAGCGCCCTGCAGGTCGCTGGCTCCGGCCGGACCGGCTCCCCACAAGCCCTCATCGGCCAGGAGGCACCCCGGCTCTACCGGGCTCGCCCCGGCACCCTGGTCCTGATCCGCCCCGACGGCCACATCGCCGTGCGCACCGACGACGCCCGGGTCGTGGCCGACTACCTCGACCGAATCCTGTCTCCCACCCGCGCGGCCGCCACACCGAGCGCGACCTGAGAACGTCGGACGGCGTCGCCAGAGGGTGCGCCGCTAAGGTGAGCGAAGCCTTTTCCCACGTCATGACGGATAAGCGTTGTTGGAGTGCCATGTTGTACGGACGTCAAGCGGAGCAGTCCGTCATCGGCGAGTTGCTGGAGGGCCGGTCCGGCGCTCTGGTGGTGCGTGGCGAGGCGGGCATCGGCAAGTCGGGCCTCCTGGATTATGCCGCGGCGAAAGCGCGGGCGCGGGTGCTGCGGGTGACCGGTGTCGAGTCCGAGGCAGACCTGCCGTTCGCCGCCTTGCACGTATTGCTCTGCCCAGTTCTCGATCATGTCGAGGCGCTGCCACCACAACAGGCGGAGGCGTTACGCGGCGCGCTCGGCCTCGGCGGCGCCACCCGGGGGGACCGCTTTCTCGTCGGGCTGGCGACGCTCAGTCTCCTTGTGGAGCTGTCGGCGGCGGGCCCAGTGGTCTGCCTGGTCGACGATGCGCAGTGGCTGGACGGCGAGTCGGCCGACGCGCTGCTGTTCGCCGCACGCCGCCTGCATGCCGAGCCCGTGGCTGTCCTGTTCGCCGTGCGGGAGGGCGACGGGACCTTCCCCGCACGGGGGCTGCCCGAGCTGTGGCTGGGCGAGCTGGATGCCGAGGCCGCCCAGAGGCTTCTCGCCGAGCAGGCGGCTGACCTGCCGCCGGCCGTACGCGACCAGCTCGTCGCCGAGGCCAGGGGCAACCCGCTCGCGCTGATCGAGCTGCCCCGCATGCTCACCGCCGAGCAGCGCAGGGGCGGCCTCCTCCCGCTGTCCTTCTCCCTCGGTACGGCGACGCTGGTGACCGACCGGGTGCTGACCGGCTTCCGCGACCGGATCGCGGCGCTACCCGCGGCCACCCGCTCCTGCCTGCTGGTGGCGGCCCTCGACGACCGCGCCGAGCTGGGCGTGCTCGCACGGGCGGTCAGCCTGCTCGGCGCCTCACTGATCGACTTCACCGAAGCCGAACGGGCCGGCCTGATCCGGGTGGGCCCAGGGGGCGTCGCCTTCCGCCACCCGCTGGTGCGTAGCGCGGTGCTGCTGGCCTGCGACTTCGCCGCCCGGATGGCGGCGCACCGGGCGCTGGCCGAGGCGGTCGACGACGATCGGCGGGCCTGGCACCTGGCTGCTGTCACCCTGCAGCCCGACGAGGAGGTGGCCGGCCAGATGGAGTGCCTGGCGCTGCGCGCCCGGCAGCGCGGCGGGCAGACGGCGGTGTCGGCGGCCTACGCGCGGGCGGCCGAGCTGTCGGCCGATCCCGCCGAGGCAACGCGCCGGTGGACGGCCGCAGCCGAGGCCGCGGCCGAGGCGGGCTTATGGGAGCGCGCGCGTGAACTCGTGGACCGGGCGCGGCGGCTGGCGGAGGATACAACGCCGGCCGTGGCCGTGCTGGCCGAGCTGGCCCAGGTGAGAGCGAAGCTGGAGATTGAGGCGGGCCGGCCCCTGGAGGGTGTTCGCCTGCTGCACGAGGGAGCCGGGGCGGTCGGCGACATGACTGCCAAGTTGTCGCTGCTGAGCATGGCGGGCTTCTACACCTGGGCCAGTGCAACGCACCCCGACCAGCTCGCGTTGGCCCGCCGTACCGAGGAACTGTGCCCGGACGGCGACGGGCTGGCCGCTGTCGTGCGCACGTTCAACCATGCCTTCCGTCTGATCCTCGAGGGGGACCCCGTGACCACGCTGACCTACCCGATGCCGGACCTGTCTGATCGCATACCGTTCGAGGTGCGCTTCATCCTCACCTACCAGGCCATCGTCCGCGCCGATCACGACGGCATGCTGGACGACACGACCGGGCTCGTCGAGGACTGCCGGGCCGAGGGACGACTTGGACGCATGCCCCAGGCCATGACGATCTTCTCTATCGCCCAGCTCATCAGCGGACACCACCGGTCCGCGCGAGCCACCGTGGCCGCGGGCCTGGCCCTGGCCTCCGACGTCGGCCAGCCGCAGTGGAGCAGCTACCTGGCGGGCGTGCACGCCTGGCTGTCCGCGGTCGCCGGCGCGGAAGAGGAATGCGCGGCGATGGCCGAGCAGGCGATCCGTGACGCCGACCACCGCAGGTGGATGCCGGGAGCTTACTGGGCGGAGTACGCGCGGCTGATGCTCGACCTCGGAGCGGGACGCTACGAGGCCGTGCTCGAGCGGATCGAGCAGGCGGCGACGGGGCCCACACGCCACGCCTTCCTCTGGCGGTACGCCTGGCCCGACTACGTCGAGGCCGCTGCGCGGGCGGGAAATCCCCAGCGCGCGACGGAACCGCTGCGCCGGTACGCGGAGTGGGCGCGGGCCACAGGGCGGGCCAGGCCGCTTGCCGTCCTGCATCGACTCCGTGCGCTGGTGGCTCCGGACAGCGCCGCCCCGGGCCTGTACAAGAGGGCGCTGGCCCTGCACGCCGAGGGCGAGCAACCCTTCGACGAGGCACGCACCCGCCTGGTCTACGGGGAGTGGCTGCGCCGCCACAACAGCCGCGCCGAGGCACGCACCCACCTCCAGTCCGCCATGGACGCCTTCGACCGGCTCGGCGCGGCTCCTTGGTCTGCCCGCGCGGCCGCCGAGCTGCGCGCCACCGGGCTCTCCCTACTACCGGATCGCTCCCGTGCCGGAGATCCACTGGCCGTGCTGACCCCCCAGGAGCTCCAGGTGGTACGGCTGGCCGTCACGGGCGCCTCGAACCGCGAGATCGGCGCGCAGCTGTTCCTGAGCCCGCGCACGGTCGCCTCTCATCTGTACAAGGCCTTTCCCAAGCTAGGCGTCTCCTCGCGTGCCGAGCTGACCAGACTCCCGGGACTGACCTGAGGGTAGATCACACCTGGCGGTAGATGATCGGCTGCGCGGCGATGCCGTTGGCCTTGAAGTTGGCCAGCACGAAGCTGCGGAAGGTGGGCCGGAAGATCAGGCTGGGTAGGAAGGTCCGCCAGTTCGGCCAGCTGGCGTGGTTCACGAGCCCGTAGTCGGCGGGCTCGCCCTCCAGCGGTTGCATCAGCGCGGAGTTGGGCAGCGCGGTCTTGGCCTGGAACCACCCGGCGGTGTATTGCCATACCTTCAGCAGGGTCTCGCGGTCGTCGGCGTAGAAGTAGTTGAACAGGAAGCAATGGTCCTGGCTGTGGTCCACGTCGCCGAGCCGTCCGGCGTTGCTCGCGACGATCTCGTGGGTACGGCGGGCGACCGCGCGGAGCGTCTGGGCGAGCTCCTTGTAGGCGGCGCTCTCGCGCAACTCCAGGGCCGCCTCCACGGACGCGGTGCGGATCAGCACGACGACGTCGAAGCGGGCCGGCCGGATGCCCCGGGCTGCCAGCAGCTCGTCGCCCTCGCCGGGTGGCCGCAGGACCGCGCGGAACACGTTCCCCTCGCGCGCCTCGCTGCCCGCGGCCAGGGCCTTGAGGTGGGCGGCCAGCTGAACGGGAGGGGACGCGAAGGGACCACGCCAGGAGCCGACCTCGCCGGCTAGCATGAGAAAGCCGTCGCCGGTCGGGGGCAGCACGCGGGCCTTGACAGCCAAGTGGTCATTGATCAGCTTCATGGCGCCGACGCTAGCCAGAGGCGCTCGAGGATCGCTTCCGTCATCTGACTGATGTTCACCGGTCGACTACCGTGCTGATGCTGATCGTCTCCTGTCCCTGAGCCCCGGAGACGGTGATAGACAGCTCCCACACGCCGTCCATGACGAACATCCTCTCCTCGGCGACGAAGTGGCCGGGATCGGCTTGGACGGTGCCGACCGGCGGCAGGGCGTGGCCCATGCTCGGCATGACCGCCGCCACCGTGACCGTGTCGGCCTCGCCGGAGGTCACCCGCACCTCTACTGGATCGGCGGGCAGCACGCTGACGGCGTACCGCATGCCCCGCCGCCTCCACGGTGAAGGGCCGCGTCACGAGTCGGTCTCCGGTGGCGTACTGGGCCAGGCCAGGTAGCGGCCCGGTCGCGGGACGCTAGCCATGGCCCTTGGGGCATCGCCTCCGTCAGGTGACTGATGTGACCGGCATGCACATCAGTCAGGTGACAGAGGCGACACACATCACGATCTTCATAGTGTCCAAGCCATGACCAAACGACCTGAACCCTACTCGGCGACCATCATGGCGATCCTAGCCGCGGCCTTCTGTGCCTGGGCGCTTCTCACCCTCCCGCTTCAAGGCGCGATGGTCCTCGTGGTGGCCAGCGTGCTCGCCTGGAGCGGCTGGATGACCTTCAGCTACGCCCGCCCGGTGAAATCCAGGAAGGTGATCGCCGTCTACCTGTGCGCGGTGGGCTTCCAGCTCATCCACATGGCCGAGGAGTACACCGGCGGCTTCCCGCACGAGATCGTCGAGCTGTTCGACTCGCCTCGGGACTGGCCGATGAACGAGTTCCTGCTCGTCTTCGTCTTCGGTTTCGGCGCGCTGTACTTCTTCGCCGGCGCGGGCGCGCTCTACCAGATCCGCGTGTCCAACTTCTTCCTGTGGTGGTACGCCCTCGGCGCCGGCCTGCTCAACGGCATCGCCCACTTCGTCTTTCCGATCATCAAGGGCGGCTACTTCCCCGGCCTGTACACCGCCGGCGGCCACTTCATCATGAGCGGGCTACTCATCTACTTCCTCATCAAGGAGAACCGCCTGCTCAAGGCCGAGGAGCGAGCGGCCCGCCCGATCCAGTCGCTGGTCAGGTAGCGACACGGCCGGACCGTCCAACATCCTGTCCGGCGCCCTCTTGCGTGGTGGATCGGTGCCGGTGGACCTGCTGCGTGCCATGCAGAGAAGACGCGAGTTGCTCGTCGCGGTGATGCAGCGGGCGTCGGCCCGGCTCGGCGGACGCTGATGCTGCTGCCGGCCGTCGGCCTCCGGGAAGAAGGCACTCGATGACCTTGACTCGACTACGGAAGACAACATGGAACGAATCGTCGTGCAGCCAGTGGGAACGGTCGTCGGTGGACGCGCTGAGGCGCTCGACGACGACTGGAATACCGAGAAGGCGCTGATCCGCCTCGACGGGACCCGTTTCGCGCCGGAGGCGCTCGCCGGCCTGGACGCCTTCTCGCACCTGGAGGTGGTGTTCCAGTTCCATCTCGTGGACCCGTCCTCGATCAACACCTCCGCCCGTCACCCTCGGGGCAACCTGGACTGGCCCAAGGTCGGCATCTTCGCTCAGCGGGGCAAGAACCGCCCGAACCTGCTGGGCGTCTCCCGCTGCCGACTGCTTGCCGTGGACGGCCTGGACATCCATGTCCGCGGCCTGGACGCCATCGACGGCAGCCCGGTCTTGGACATCAAGCCCTACATGACCGAGTTCGGCCCGCAGGGCGAGACGGTGCAGCCGGAGTGGGCGACCGAGCTGATGCGTGCCTATTACTGAGCCCACATGTCAACAATCCTAGGGAGCCCTTCATGTCGAAGACCGTCCTGGTGACCGGCGCCTCCACCGGAATCGGGCGCGCCACCGCGCTGCTGCTGGCCCGCGAGGGCTTCAACGTCCACGCCGGAGTTCGCAAGGAGGCCGACGGCGCCGCGCTCGGCCCCACCGTCACCCCGATCATTCTCGACGTGACCGACGCCCGCCAGATCGCCGCGGCCGCCGAGCGCCTGGGCCACCTGGATGCCCTGGTCAACAACGCCGGCATCGGCGTCACCGGGCCCGTGGAGTTCGTCCCGCTGGACGCGTTGCGCTGGCAGTACGAGGTCAACGTGTTCGGCCAGGTGGCGGTCACCCAGGCGATGCTGCCGAAGCTGCGGGCCTCACGCGGGCGGGTGATCACGGTCGGCTCGGTGGGCAGCTGGATCACGTTGCCCTTCGGCGGGCCGCTGTGCTCCTCCAAGCACGCCATCCGCTCGCTGAACGACGCCCTGCGCATGGAGCTCAAGCCGTACGGCGTGGCGGCAGTCCTCATCGAACCCGGCTCCATCCACACCGACGCGGTCGACAAGCTGGAGGACGAGGTCGAACCGCGCCTGGCCTCCCTCGGTGAGGAGGGCAGGCGCCTGTACGGCACCGCCTACCGCACCATGACCACAGCCGGGCTCGAGGAGGAGCGTTCCGGCTCCAGCCCCGACGTGGTCGCCCAGGCGGTCCTGCACGCCCTGGCCGCCCGCAAGCCCCGCTCCCGCTACCCGGTCGGCAAGAAGTCACGCCTGATGAGCACGCTCGGCCGCATCGTCCCCCAATACACCCTCGACCGCCTGCGCCTGCGCGCGCTCGGACTGTCCTGAACGGAGCACCCCCATGACCCAGCTCGCCGGAGCCGAGGCCCTGACCGCGCTCGACCCTGTCTTCGCCCAGTGCGCGGTCGGCGCGGGCCACAACCTGTGGGGCCTCCCCCACCTGACCACGCGGGAGAAGGCCTTCATCTGCCTGACCGCCGACCTGTGCCACCCCCACCTCGACCTGCCCCTCGCCATGCACCTTCAGATGGCCCTGGCCCAGGGGGTCGACTCCGAGGCGATCCGCGAGCTCTACCGGCACCTGGCGCCCTACGTGGGCTACCCGATCGTGGTCACCGCCCTCCAACGCCTGACCGAGCTCGGACTACCCCAGGCCCAGGACGACAAGCCCGTCGAACCCACACCGCTGACCGGACCGCTCGCGCGAGCCGTACGCGCCCTGGAGGACGTGGACTCGGGCCTGGCCGCCTTCACCGAGGACCAGTTCGCCCAGCGCTGGGCCCGCCCGTACCTCAGCGTCCGCGAGCGCGCGCTCGCCTGCCTGGTCGTGGACGTCTTCTACCAGACGCTCGGCGAATCCCTGCGCCTGCACGCCGAGCTGGCCAGGTCGGCCGGGGCCACCGACGAGACCCTGCGCGATCTGCTCCGTGGTGTGGCCGAGTTCGGCATGCCGCGAGTCTGGGCCGCCGCGCAGGCGCTGCTCCCGCAGCCGAGGCAGGGCGCATGAGCGTGGTGATCGCCGGAGGAGGTCCGGCTGGGATGATGCTCGGCCTGCTGCTGGCCCGTGCCGGGATCGAGGTCACCGTGCTCGAAAAGCACAAGGACTTCCTGCGCGACTTCCGCGGCGACACCGTGCATCCCTCCACCCTCGAGGCGCTCGACCAACTGGGCCTTTCGGAGCGCTTCCACCAGCTCGACCATCGCAAGGTCACCAAGCTCAACGTGCCCCTCGACGGCGGGCTGACGCCCATCGAGGCGTTCGCCGGGATGAAGGTGAAATTTCCGTACATCGCCTTCGTGCCGCAGTGGGACTTCCTCAATCTGCTCGCCGAGGAGGCCCTGCGATATCCGAATTTCACCCTGCACATGAGCACCCCGGTGCGCGACGTCATCCGCCGCGTCGGCAAGGTCGTGGGGGTCCGTTGCGACGACGGGCGCGAGTTCCACGCGGATCTGGTCGTCGGCGCCGACGGCCGCAATTCGGCGATACGGCAGGCGGCCGGAATACGGGTGCACGAGCTCGGCGCACCCATCGACGTGATCTGGTTCCGCCTGACCAGACACGCCGGTGACCGGGAGAACCTGCTCTTCCAGCTCGCCCGGGGCCGCGGCATGGTCGCGATCGACCGCGGCGAGTTCTGGCAGTGCGGCTACCTCATCGGCAAGGGCGGCTTCGACACCTGGAAGGCCAAGGGCATCGAGGCCTTCCGCAGGGACGTGGCCGAGGTGGCCCCGATGTTCGCCGACCGCACCGGCGAACTGGCCTCCTTCGAGGCGATGGGCTTCCTGGAGGTGCGGGTCAACCGCCTGCACACCTGGCACCAGCCCGGGCTGTTGTGTATCGGCGACGCCGCGCACGCCATGTCACCGGTCGGCGGGGTGGGCATCAACCTGGCGGTCCAGGACGCCATCGCTGCCGCCAACATCCTCATCCGCCCGCTTCTGGACGGCACGCTCGACGACGCCCACCTCGCCGCGGTCGAGCACCGCCGCGAGTGGCCCACCGTCCTCACCCAGCGGGTGCAGGGAGTCCTGCAGCGCCAGGCCTTCGACGACAAGCGCCAGGACGGCCGGCTGCCCGCCCTGGCCCGCTTCCTGATCCAGCGCACCGCCATCCCCCGCTACCTGGCCGGGCGGTTCCTCGCCTTCGGCTTCCGACCCGAGCACATCCAGGAGATCCCGAGATGAGCGTTGTCATCGCCGGCGGCGGTCCGGCCGGAATGATGCTGGGGCTCCTGCTGGCCAGGGGCGGCATCGAGGTGACCGTGCTGGAGAAACACGGCGACTTCCTGCGTGACTTCCGCGGCGACACCGTGCACGCCTCGACGATCCGGCTGATGGACGAGCTCGGGCTGGGCGCGAAGTTCCGCCGGCTGCCGCAGAGCCGCCTCGGAGAACTGGAGGCCCCGCTGCCCGACGGGAGCAGGATCGCACTGAGCGACATCGCCGGACTGCCGGAGCCGTACAACTACGTCGCGATGATGCCCCAGTGGGACCTGCTGAACTTCCTGGCCGAGGAGGCCGCACGAGAGCCGTCTTTCACCCTGCTGATGAACACGGCGGTAACCGGGCTGCTCAGGGAGGGCGGCAAGGTCGTCGGTGTGCGCTGCGGTGATCTGGAGCTGCGTGCCGACTTGACGGTGGCCTGCGACGGGCGGCACTCGACCATCCGCCATGAGCTGGGAATGGCGGCCCGCGAGTTCCCGGTGCCCTTCGACACCTGGTGGTTCCGGCTGCCCCGCCATCCGGAGGAACGCGACGAGATCGCGCGGCTCAACGGACAGTTCAAAGGTGACCAGATCGCGCTCTGCTTCACCCGGGAGGACTACTACCAGATCGCCTACTTCACCAGGAAGGGCGCCGACCCGCAGCTTCGGGCCGAGGGAGTGGAACGCTTCCGCGAGCGGATCGCCGGGCTGCTGCCGCAGTTCGCCGACCGAGTGGACCACCTTCGGAGCATGGACGACCTGCATCTGCTCGACGTGAAGCTGAACCGGCTGGAGCGCTGGTATGCCGAGGGTGTGCTGCTCATCGGTGACGCCGCTCACGCCATGTCACCAGCCGGCGGTATGGGCATCAATCTCGCCGTGCAGGACGCGGTCGCCGCCGCGACGATTCTGATCGAAGCGCTGCGCGCTGGGCGGCTCTCCACCGCTGACCTGGCCAAGGTGCAAAAGCGTCGCTGGTGGCCGACTGTGCTCGTTCAGCGCTACCAGCAGGTGCTGCATCGCGCGATGTTCGTGCCCGCCTTCTCCGGCAAGGGCGCCAGGCCGCCGCGCCCGCTGGTCTTCCTGGCCAGGTACTTCCCATCGTTCAAGAAGATTCCCTCGAAGCTGCTCGCGTTCGGTCCCCGGCCCGAGCACGCCCCAGCGTACGCGCGGCGTCCGGAGCAGAGACGGTGACCCCGGAGGCGAATCGGGCGGCCCGGCCCGCACGCTTGGATCCCGCCCTGCTCAGGCTCGCCGGCGTCGTGGTGGTGGGCGCGCTGGCGTCGTTGCTGGACACCACGATCCTCAGCGTCGCCATCGACGGACTCGGGCGGCGGTTCGACGCGCCCCTGGCGACGGTGCAGTGGGTGGCCACGGCCTACCTGCTGGCCATGGCGATGGCGATCCCGCTCACCGGCTGGTCGGTGCAGCGCTTCGGCGCGAAGGCGATGTGGATGTCGGCGCTGTCGGTCTTCGTCGTCGCATCGGTGCTGTGCGGCCTGGCCTGGTCGATCGAGAGCCTGATCGCCTTTCGGGTGATGCAGGGACTGGCGGGCGGCACGATCCTGCCGCTGGCGCAGACGATCCTGGCTCAGGCCGCCGGGCCGTCGCGGTTCGGGCGGGTCATGGCGCTGGTGGCGATCCCGGGCCAGCTCGCACCGATCATCGGGCCGATCCTGGGCGGCGTGCTCATCGACGGTGCGGGCTGGCGCTGGGTGTTCTTCGTCAACGTGCCGGTGGTCGGTCTGGCCTTGCTGCTCGCCTGGCGCGCGATGCCCTCCGGCCGGCCGGACGGCCGGCCGCCGCTGGACGTCCTGGGCCTCGTCCTGCTGTCACCCGGCCTGGCCGCACTGGTGTACGGACTCGCGCAGATCGGCGGTGAGGACGGTGCGGAAGGCCGGGGCCTCGGCAGCACCGTGGCGATCATCAGCCTTGTGGCCGGGGTGAGCCTGGTCGCGGCGTTCGCCTGGCACGCCCTGCGGACCGGAACCGCCTCCCTTCTCGATCTTCGGCTCTTCCGCCACCGCTCGTACGCGCTTGTGGCGACCCTGACGTTCCTGTCCGGAGCCTCGATCTTCGGGCCGATGTTCCTGCTACCGCTGTACTACCAGCAGGTCCACGACCTGACGACCGTCGAGACCGGGCTCATGCTCGCCCCCCAGGGGGTGGGCACCGCCCTGTCGCTGCTGATCGCTGGGCGGCTCACCGACCACATCGGCGCCCGCCCTCTGGTCCTGGTCGGGCTGGGCGTCACTGTCGCGGCGACGATCCCGTTCGCCCTGTCCGGCACCGGCGACCTGCTCCAGATCATCACCCTGCTGGTCCGGGGCATGGGACTGGGCATGGCGGGCGTGGCGATGATGGCCGGCGCCTACCACGGACTGCGTTCCGACCAGATCCCCGGCGCCACCGGTCTGACCAGTGTCGTCCAGCGCGTCGGCGGCTCGTTGGGCACCGCTGTCCTGGCCGTCGTCCTCCAACGGGTCACCGCTGGCAACGGCACCCCCGCCGCGCTGGAAGGCGCGTTCGGCGAAACCTTCTGGTGGACGGTCGGCTTCGCTCTCATCGCCCTCATCCCCGCCTGGCTACTGCCCCGATCGCGACCTGCCCCGGCCGACCGGTCAGCCGGGCGCGACCAGTCGGTCGGACGCGGTCCCGGTTCCACGCAATCCGTGCACGTCACGGGGTCGTCGCGGCGAGGACGGCCGCGGTATCGAGGTCGAAGGGGCGGCCCTCGACGATGACTCGCCGCGGCACTGACTTGGCGGTGGACTGGTCGCGGGCCAGTCCATCGAGCTGATCCTTCCAGCCTCCCGAGGGGAAGGTGCGTCTGGCCTCTCTGTGTGAGCCGGATCACGTGCCGCGGCTGTCACGGTTGCTCGCACCCGCCCGTCCAGACGTATGCACACCTCCCCGACCAAGCCAAGGGGTCACCATGGTTCGCCTGGACAACACATCTCAGAGCGCCACCGCCCAGCCGGCGCGCAAGCGGCGCTAGCGCCGCTGGTCGGCGGCTGCGCTAGCGCTGCTGATCGCCGCACTGCTGTTCGGCGCGTACGGCTGGCAGCCGGCCGAGGACGGCCGCGCATTCCGCTCGCCGTACCTGGCCCAGGCCGGCTCACGCTACGCCGACACCCCGATCGCCCGCTTCCACTACATCCAAGCCGGATCCGGCACACCGGTGATCCTGCTCTCGCCCGGCGGCACCTCGGTCATCGGCTGGAAGGATCAACTCGACGTGCTGGCCCGCGACCACACCGTGTACGTGGTCGACCTTCCCGGCCAGGGCTACACCCAGCTGAAGGACTCCGGCTTCGCCTTCGACCTGGATGCCATGGTGGCTGCCGTCGGCGCGTTCATGGACAGCCTTCGGGTACGGCAGGCCGCCCTGGCGGGCAACTCCTGGAGCGGTGGCTGGGCCCTGGCTTTCGCCCAGCGCCATCCCGACCGCGTCACCAAGCTCGCCCTGCTGGACGCCACCGGACTGGACCTGCCCGGGACCTTGATGTGGGAATCCCTGAAGATCCCCGTCATCGGCGAGCTGGCCGTCAAGCTGTCCACCGGCAAGTCCACCGTCCGCAGCCTGTCCGAGGGCATGATGGTCAACAAGCAGCGCGTCACCGAGCAACTGCTGGACGAGTGGTGGGCGCCGATGACCTTCCATGACAACATCCGCGCCACCTACCTGCTGGAACGCCGCCTGGACTGGGCGCAGACCGAACGCGCCCTCCCCGCCACCAATACCCCGACCCTGGTGCTGTGGGGCAAGCAGGACACCGTCCAGCCTGTCGAGCGCGCCCACCGTTTCGCCGAGCTGCTCCCGAACGAACAGCTCGTGATCTTGGATGGCTGTGGCCACGCCCCTCAGCTGGACTGCCCGGAACCGGTCAACCGCCACCTCCAGACCTTCTTCACCGACTCACGATGACCAGTTGCCCACGCGTTCATAGCCCCACGGGCCATCTCGGGCCTGGACCCGGCCGGGCATACGCGTCCACGCCGGGATGTTGGCCAGCCCGATACCCGGCGCACACCGCCCCACTTCGGCACAGCCGCCCGACCGAACGCAGGCGGGCCGGGCGGGCGCGAGACGGCCGGGTGGGGTGGGGCGGTGGTGGGTCAGGGCGAGGGGGTGTAGCGGGCCTGGCGGGCGGTTGCGGTCAGGGCGGCTGCGCGGGCGGCCTCGGTCGGGGTGAACGGCAGTTCGGGCCGTCTGATCAGCAGGGCCCGGTCCGGGTTGACGGAGATCACCATCGTGGTGTTGAGCTCGGCGCCCTCGTCCACGGTGTCACCGGGCCGCCGCCACTCGACCTGTGAGACCCGCAAAAGCTCGGCCATCGCCTCGGGCAGCCGGTCGGGGTCGGCGCTGACCCGCTGGGCCAGGACCAGCGCCTGCACGCCGGGGTCGGTGAGGTCCTTGACCTGGGCGGGCACGAGGACGACGTCGTGCCCGCCGGCGTCGGTCAGCGCCTGGGCGAGCACGCCGAGCGCCAGCTCGCGGGGCGCCTCGATGACGAACTCGTCGAGCGCGTCACAACCGGCGGGCGTGATGGCGCTGCTGCCGGTCGGCGCGATGTGCAACGCCAGGATGTTGCAGCCCAGCCGGCCGAACGCGCCGGCCACCGTCGCCAGCCGTCCCGGGCGCTCCACCACCCGCATGCGGACGCGCCACAACGCCATCGGCGAGCCGGCTCCCTCGGCCACCGGGAGCGCGGCGCTCCTGCGTGCGGGGCGGCGGCCGATCCGTTTGTGGATCGCGGCTCCGAGGATCAACGCCACGCCGAGCCCGATCAGCACGACGGGCCCCGGGTCCTCGTGCCCGAGCAACGTCGCGAGCAGGTGCGCCAGGCCCACCGCGAGGAACAGGGCGGCGAGCTCCGCGATCTCCCGCCGCCACGAGCGTCCTTGCTTGGTGCCCTGTTTGGTGACATGTCCGGAACGTAGGTTCATGACCTGAGGTGCATCGCTCATGGCACCCAGTGTCCGCACGGGTTGTTACATGATCACGGTCGGCGCGATTGCGGCGGCATTAAAGCGCGTTCACCGCATTACCCCGCCCTTACCTCCTCTCATGGACGACGATCTCGCCGCCGCCGATGTCGGTGCCCCGGTTGTCGTAGAGGACCTCGCCGCTCGCCTCGTTCCAGATCCTGATCTGGAACCTGTCGGCAGCCCCGTCGAGGGCGGTGACCGTGAAGGCGTACCCGGGCTTGCCGTTGACCTTGCCGACGCCCCGGTAGCGGACCTCGCCGCCGGTCACTACGAGCCAGTCGTAGCGGGTGGCGACGAAGGTGACGCCGCCCGCCGGGAAGGCGAAGGCGGTCTGTCCGGCCGGGCGGGTGGCGTCCTTCTGATACGCCGACACGAACCCGAACACGGCCTTGCCCGTCGCCGCCGGCTTGCCGGGCTGCGCGCCCGCCGGCGAGCCGATCCAGCCGCCGCCGGTGACGAACCCGGCCGTCGGGTCGTAGACCACGACGGGATCGGCCGTCGCCACGGCCGTGCCGCCGTCGCCGTCGGCGACCGTGACCACCGGCTGGTAGATGCCCGCCTTCGCATAGGCGTGGCCCTCCGCGCACGGTCCGGTGGCGCCGTCCGTCCAGTCGACCTCGCAGGTGAGCGTGTCCACCCCTGGGTCGCTGGACGTGACCGCCAGCTCCACGGTCTTACCGGCCGCGACGGGATCCTGCGGACCCGACACGCGGGTGATGGCGGGGCGGGCGTTGGCGACGGTGACGGTCGCGGTGTCCCGGCTGCGCCCGGCGGTGAGCGTGACCCGGTAGACGCCCTCGTCCGTGCAGGTCACCGTGGTGCGCGGCGTGGCGGGGTCGGCGAAGGAGCAGGTGCCCTCGGCCCCGTCGGCGGCCTCGTACCGCCAGGCGGGCGTGCCCGCTCCGGAGAACGTGCCCGCCAGCGCGATCGGTGAGCCTTCTGCGCCGGAGGCGTCGGGCCCTGCGGTCACGACCGCGACGGGATCGATGCTCTCCAGCGTCGGCGTCACGGGCTTGATCAGCCCGTCGTCGCCGAACTCCAGCCGGTCGATCGTGGTCTCCCGGTGGGTGCCGTCGCCGCCGGGGATGGCGAAGCGGTGGTAGGCGATGTACCAGTCATCGGTGCCGGGCACGCGGATCACGGAGTGGTGGCCGGTGCCCTTGATCCCGAGCGCGAGGTTCTTGCGCAGGATGACGCCGCGCTTGGTCCAGGGGCCGAGCGGCGTCTCGCCGGTGGCGTAGGCCACCTGGTAGTCCTCGCTGCGGGTGTCGTTCTCCGACCACATGAAGTAGTAGGTGCCGTCCCGCTTGATGACGAACGAGCCTTCGTTGTATCCGGCCGGCTTGTACGTCTTCACCTTCGCGGCGTCGAACGAGACCATGTCGGCGTTCAGCGGCACCTGGTAGGAGTTGCCGTTCCCCCAGTACAGGTAGTGCTGCCCGTCGTCGTCCTGGAACACGGACGGGTCGATCATCTGCCCGGAGTAGGTCCCGGCCGGGACGAGCGGCTTGCCGAGCGCGTCCCTGAACGGTCCCGTCGGCGAGTCCGCCACGGCCACCCCGAGGTGCTTGGCCGTGTTGCCGGTGGCCATGCCGCCGCTGAAGTAGAAGTAGTATTTGCCGTCCTTCTCGGCGATCGCCGGCGCCCAGGCGCTGTTGTCCGCCCATGTCACGTCGGGTCCCAGGTCGAGGATGACGCCGTGGTCGGTCCAGTGCACCAGGTCGGTCGAGGAGAACGCCTTGAACTGGGTCCCGCTCCACCCCGCGAAGCCGTCCGTGGTCGGATACAGGTAGAAGCGGTCGCCGAACACCACGAGGTTGGGGTCGGCGTACAGGCCGGGCAGCACCGGGCTCTTCATGACGAGCGCGGTGACCGTCCACTCCCGTTTCGTGCCGTCCGCGCCGGTCACGGTGTAGGTGACGGGCTCGGTGAAGTCCCGCTCCGCGCCGGAGGCCGGGCTGACGGTGGCGCCGGGGGCGAGGGTGAGCTGCGGCGCCAGCTTGGTGACGTCGCTGCCCTCCTTCAGCGGCAGCGTGATCCGGCCGCCGTCGGCGTCCACGATGGCGTCGACCTTGAGCTGCGGCAGGGTCACGCCGATGATCGCGGCGGGGTCGCCGCCGAGCTCGTAGATCTCCGCGGCCGGCAGCGCGCGGCCGTAGACGCGGAAGTCGTCCACCTCGCCGGCGAAGTACGGGTCCTCGGCGTACAGCGACCTGCCGATATAACCGCCGTAGGTCTTGGCGGCGTCATAGAGGTCGGACGGCTTGACCGTGATGTTCGGCGCGCGGGCGATCTCGACGCCGTCGAGGTACATGACCATCGTCTTCGCGGCCGAGTCGAGCGTCACCGCGAGGTGCTTCCACTCGCCGCCGGGCAGCGCCGCCGAGTGCCGCATGGACGACTCCGCCTGCCAGCTGCCAGTGGTGATCGCCGAGAACAGCACGCCGGCGCCGTTGCGGGGCCCGGTGAACAGGTACTTGTTGCGGTCCGGGCCGAGGCCGTAGATCCACTGGTTGGCCGTAGCGGAGGCGTTCCATTTGACGTGGAAGGCCACGGTCACGTCGGAGACGTCCTTGAGCACGCCGTACGGGAGGGTGACGTACGGTGCGGTCGCAGACGTGCCGGCGCCGCCCGCCATCTTGAACGACGCGCCGTGCACGCCGTCGCTCCAGGCCGGGGTGCGCTCGTAGGAGCCTTCGTTGCCGCGGCCGGAGGCGTCGCGGACGACGGTGCCGGCCTTCTCGTCGAAGGTGTAGTGCAGCAGCAGGTCGGCGGGGATCTCGGTGGTGGCCTCGACGGGGATGGTGACGGTCTTGGAGCCGTCGGCGGTGCGGACCGTGATCTCGGTCGTGCCCGCCTTGACCGTGGTCACCAGGCCGGTGGCACTGACCGTCGCGACGGACGGGTCGGCGCTGGTCCAGGTGAGCCGCCTGGCGGTGGCGTTCGCGGGCTCGACGACGGCCTTGACCTGGCGGCTCACGCCGACGCCGAGCCGCAGCTCGGCGGGCGAGACGGTGAGGCTCTCCACCGGCACGCCCTCGGCCGAGACGGTCACCGTCGCCTTGGCCCGCACCGACGCGCCGTCGGGCAGCGTGCCCTGCACGGTGAACGTGCCCGCCTGGGCGTAGGCGGAGGCCGGGACCTCGTCCCAGGTGACGGCGACCGGGCCGGTGCTGCCGTCGGCGAACGTGGCGGTCACCTGCTCCGGCAGGATCGGCGCGTCACCGATGCCGGTGACGACCTTGGCCTCCTCGGCGCTCTCGACGAGCTGGCCGGGCGCGTAGGCACGCAGCAGCCGGTCGTACTCGGCCTGCGTGACGCCGATGACCGTGCCGTGGCGGGGCCTGGCGGGCAGCGAGTAGTTCGCCGACGGCGTCCAGGCGCCCGAGGCCAGGTTCGTCGACTCGAACGGGATGTAGCCGCGCCCGCCGAACTCGTCGATGAACAGGTACCACTTCTCCTGGTCGTTGGACTTGAAGATGGTGGGGCCCTCGCCCTGGCTCATGGCGCCCTTGCCGATGCACTCGGAAAGGAAGTCCCACGTGGTGTTGAGCAGCGAGGTGGACGTCTCGGCCAGGATGAACTTGCTGCACGGGGTGGTCGAGGAGTTGTTCCGCTCGTCCTTGGTGTAGCGGTAGTAGGTGCCGCCGTGCTTGATGACCGTCGAGTCGATCACCGAGTAGCCCGGGTCCACCCACACCTTGGGCTCGCTGAAGGTGCGGAAGTCGCGGGTCGTGGCGTACATCATCCGGTTGTAGGTGTTGCCCGTGTGGTTCGGGTCGTCGGCGGCGTAGAGCTTGGAGGCCCAGAAGACGACGTACGCGCCGAGGGTCTCGTCGTAGTACGCCTCCGGCGCCCAGGTGTTGCCCGCGGTGTCGGGCGAGACCTTCACCAGCCGGCCCTCGCCCCAGTTGACCAGGTCGGTCGACTCCCACACCATGATCGACTTGCTGCCGGTGCGCTGGGCTGCGTCCCAGTTGCCGTTGCCGAAGATCCGCAGGTCGGTGGCGATCTGGTAGAACTTGTCGCCCTCGGGCGAGCGGATGATGAACGGGTCGCGCAGGCCCTTCTCCCCCAGCGTGGAGGTGAGCACGGGCTTGCCGCCGTTGAGCTCGCGCCAGCGCAGCGGGTCGTTGCCGCGGCTGAGGGCGAAGTAGACCTGCTCGCCGTCCGCGGTCCCCTCGCCGGTGAAGTAGCTGAACAGGTAGCCCTTGAGGTCCTGCTCACCTGGCAGTTCGCGCACCTTGGCGGTGAACGCGCGGGTGGCGGTGGCGGCGTTCTTGGTGACTGTGGCGGTCAGCGTGACCGTGACGTCGCCGGTGCCGTGGGCCGGGCGGGTGACCTCTCCGGTGGGCGTGATGACCGACGGCTTGCCGGAGGCCCAGGAGACCGTGGTGCCGTTCTGGCCGGTGACGGGGAGCGTGAGGTTGCCGCGTACGTCGTCGGCGCCGTGCACCGTCAGCGCGGCGGCGGCGTCCTGCGCGATCTTCGCGTCGTCGTGCTCGGGCATGACCGTGATGTCGAACGTCTTGGTGTCGGTGAGCGCGCCCCTGGCCAGGGTGGCCGTGAGCGTGGCCGTGGCGGGCGGCTGCCCGTTCGCCGGCCGGGTGACCTTGCCGGTAGTGGTGACCACCGAGGCGTCACTGGTCGCCCAGGTCAGCTTGGAGCCGCCGGGCGCGGCGGCCGGCAGCGTCAGGTCGGCGGTGACGGCGCTGGTGTCGCCGAGGGTGAGGGCCTGCTTGTCGGCCGCGATCGCGGCGGCGACGGTCGGCTGCGCCAGCGCCTTCACCTCATCCGCGCTGATCGCCCGGTCGTAGATCCGGAAGTCGCGCAGCTTGCCCTGGAAGAGCCGGTCCGCCGAGTACACCGACCGGCCGAGATGGTTGGCCGTGGTCGTGCCGCCGCCGATGGAGCCCGGCGTGATCGTGACGTTGGCGTTGCGGCCGATCTCCACGCCGTCCTCGTACAGGACGCCGGTGGTGCCCGTCTGGGTGTAGACCAGGTGCTTCCAGCCGCCGCGGGCCAGGTTGTACGAGGTCGACAGGCGGGTGTTCTGCTCGGTCGACCAGTTGCCGCTGGCCACCGCGACACGCAGGTGGTTGCCGGTCGCGAACAGGTAGCCATTGCCGCTCGTGCCGCTGGTGTTGCCGAACCCGTAGATGAAGTACGGCGTACGCTGCGCGGGGTCGACGAGGACGTCCGTGGAGACGGTGATCGAGTCCATGCCCTTCATGACGTCGTCCGGCAGCTTCACGTCGGTGTCGCCGCCGTTGAACGTCAGCCCGTCGCCCCAGCCTGGCGTGCCGCGCACCGTGCCGTGGCGGGCGTTGCCGGACGAGTCCGCCGCCACCGCTCCCGCCTGCTCGTCGAGCTTGTACCACAACACCGGACCGTCGGCCGCTGCCCGGGCGGGCAACGCCACCAGCGTGGTCGCGGCCAGTGCCACCAGGCACGCCAGAGCACCTCGTCGCATCAGCGACTCCTTATTGTTAGCGCTAACATCACACCGCGCGTGATCGGTGTTGCGAGAGTGTTAACCGTGGAGGCGCTGACCGTCAAGAGGCGCGTGGCCGCGGAACGTCAACGATCTTCTGATGGAGCGACCGGGACGGCCCGGCCTTCCGTGAACGGCGCATGAATTCTGACGTACGGTCGGCTTTCCGCCCGCGCGCATCCCCCGGCCGCTCTTCCATAATTTCAGTTATGGGGGATATTTCACGAGACGGGGTGCGATGAAGCGTTGGATCGGCGTCATTCTGGCGGTGGTTCTGGCCGGGGTGGCGGTGGTCGCGATCCTCCTGGGCGGCCGGGAGGACAAGGGCCAGGAATTAGCCCTGGTACGGGGGGTCATCGGGTCGGAGAAGAAGCCGTTCTTCGACGATCCGCGGGTCAAGGCGGCCTTCGCCGAGCACGGCCTGCGCGTCGAGGTGGACACGGCCGGTTCCCGGCAGATCGTCACCGACGTGGACCTGAGCAGGTACGCCTTCGCCTTCCCCTCCAGCGTTCCGGCGGCCGAGCGGATCAAGCGCGACCGCAAGGCCACGACGACGTTCTCGCCGTTCTACTCGCCGATGGCGGTGGCGACGTTCGAGCCGATCGCGGCGCTGCTGACGAAGGCCGGCGTGCTCCACGATTCCGGCAAAGGCCACCAAACCCTCGACATTAAGAAATTTCTGGAATTAGTTGCCAAAGGCACCCGATGGGACCAAATTCCGGGTAATTCGGCTTACCAGGCTCGCAAACGGGTGCTGCTAACCACGACCGACATCCGCACGTCCAACTCCGCCGCCATGTACCTGTCGGTGATCGGTTACGTGGCCAACGGCGATGACGTCATCAGCTCCGACGCCCAGATCGCCAAGGTTGCGCCCCTTCTCGCGCCGGCCGTGCTCGACCAGGGCTTCGCCGAGTCGACCAGCGAGGCGTCGTTCGACGACTACCTGGCGCTGGGCGCCGGCAAGACGCCGATGCTGGTGGTCTACGAGGCGCAGTATCTGGCGCACGTCTTCGCCGGCGACGGCGCGATCAAGCCGGACATGCGCCTGGTCTACCCGTCGCCCACCGTGCTCAGCAAGCACACCCTGGTTCCGCTCTCGGGGCAGGGCACGCGGGTCGGGGAGCTGCTGACCAAGGACCCGAAGCTGCTGGCCCTGGCGGCCGCGTACGGCTTTCGCACCACCGACCCCCAGGCGTTCGCCGACCTGGTGGCCAAGACCAAGGCGCCGGCCGCGGCCGACCTGGTCGACGTCGTCGAGCCGCCTGCGTACGAGCGGCTGGACAAGCTGATCACGACCATCGACGCCGCCCGGCCCTGACCAAGGAGTTCCTTTGTCCGATCTGGTGCTCACGCCGCCCGCGCCGGTCGCGCCGGTGCCGGCCGAGACGGCGGCAGGCATGCTGCCGATGTCCGGCGAGCGCACGGCCGAGCTGACCGCCAAGGCGCGCGAGTTCGCCGGGGAGCTCGGCGGGCTCGACCCGCGCTCGCCGGAGTTCTCCCGCAAGGTGCACGACATCTCCTCGATGGGCGACACCGAGATCAGGTCCGCCTCGCAGGTGGCCAACCGCATGCTCAAGCGGCCGGTGGCCGCGCTCGACGCGGCCAAGGGTGAGGGCTCCGACGCCCAGGCCAAGGTCGCGGGTGACCTCGTGGCGCTGCGCCGTACCGTCGTGGACCTGGATCCGAAGCAGGCCGCGAGCGGGGCGCGCAAGCTGCTGGGGCTGATCCCGTTCGGCGACCGGCTGCGCGACTACTTCGCCAAGTTCCACTCCGCGCAGAAGCACATCGACGACATCATCCGCGCGCTGAAGTCCGGCCAGGACGAGCTGCTGCGCGACAACGCGGCCATCGAGGGCGAGAAGGCGAACCTGTGGGAGGCGATGACGCGCCTGCAGGAGTACGCCGTCATGGCCCAGGCCATGGACGCGGCCCTGGAGGAGCGGATCGCGCAGGCCGACGAGCAGCGGGCCACGGCGCTGCGCTCGGACGCGTTGTTCGCGGTGCGGCAGAAGCACCAGGACCTGCTCACCCAGCTGGCCGTCTCGGCGCAGGGCTACCTGGCGCTGGACCTGGTGCGCAAGAACAACCTGGAGCTGAGCAAGGGTGTGAACCGCGCCACCACGACCACGGTGGCGGCGCTGCGCACGGCGGTGACGGTCGCGCAGGCGCTGGCCGGGCAGAAGCTGGTGCTCGACCAGATCAGCGCGCTGAACGCCACCACCAGCGACCTGATCCTGGCCACCAGTGAGATGCTGCGCACGCAGGCGGGCGCGATCCAGAACCAGGCGGCCTCGGCCACTGTGGACCTGGACACGCTCCGGCAGGCGTTCGACAACGTCTACGCCACGATGGACCTCATCGACTCCTTCCGCGCGAAGGCGGTCGAGAGCATGGCGACCACGGTGGACAGCCTGTCGGCCGAGCTGGACCACGCCAAGACCTACCTGGAGCGGGCCAGGGAGGGTTCCGAGTGAGGCGGGCGCTGATCGCGGTCGCGCTGCTGCTGGCGGCCGCGTGCGGGGCCGGCGGCGAGGGCGAGGGGCCGGCTGACGGCCCGGATGTGCTGCGGGTGCTGGCCGGCAGCGAGATCAAGGACCTCGAGCCGCTGCTGCGCCGGGCCGAGCAGGAGGCCGGCGTCAAGGTGAGGCTCTCCTACACCGGCACGCTCGACGGCGCTGAGCAGGTCGCGAGCGGCCGCGCCGCCGAACGGGTGGACGCGATCTGGTTCTCCTCCAACCGCTACCTGTCGCTGATCGACGGCGCGCAGGCCAAGCTGGCCACCCAGACCAAGACCATGGTCTCGCCTGTGGTGCTGGGGCTGAAGCCGGCCAAGGCGGCCGAGCTCGGCTGGGACGGCAAGCCGGTGACGTGGGCCGACATCGCGGCGGCGGCCAAGGACGGCCGCTTCAGCTTCGGCATGACGAACCCGGCCTCCTCCAACTCGGGCTTCTCCGCCCTGGTGGGCGTGGCGGCGGCGCTGTCGGACGCCGACGGCGCGCTCAGCGCCGAGCAGGTGGCCGGGGTCACGCCGAAGCTGAAGGACTTCTTCTCGGCGCAGCGGCTGACGGCCGGCTCGTCGGGCTGGCTGGCCGAGGCGTACGCCCGCGACCAAGGCGTGGACGGGATGGTCAACTACGAGTCGGTGCTCCTGGGCCTGCGCGAGCCCGTCACGCTGATCTACCCGAGCGACGGCGTGGTCAGCGCCGACTACCCGCTCACGCTGCTCGCCTCCGCCCCGGAGGAGAAGAAGGCCCTGTACGGTAAGCTCGCCGCCTGGCTGCGCACGCCCGCCGTGCAGAAGGACATCATGACCGGCACGCACCGCCGGCCGATCGTGCCCGGCGAGGCGCAGGACCCCAAGTTCGGTTCGGCGCAGCTCATCGAGCTGCCGTTCCCGAACCGGCGCAGCACCGCCGACGAGCTGATCTCCACCTACCTCAACAAGGTGCGCGTCCCGTCGGAGGCGACGTTCGTGCTGGACACGTCCGGGTCGATGCAAGGCGACAGGATCGACGCGCTGCGCACCGCACTCGTGGCGCTGACCGGCGCGGACGCCTCGGCGTCCGGCGCCTTCACGCGGTTCCTCAACCGGGAGACCGTGACGATGATCCCGTTCAGCGGCCACCCGGACGAGCCGGTCCCGTTCACGATCCCCGAGCGGGACCCCGAGCCGGTGCTGGCGCAGATCAAGGCGTTCGCCGAAGATCTGGACGCGGGCGGCGGCACCGCGATCTACGACAGTCTCAGCGCGGCCTACGACCGGCCGGTGACCCCCGGCCGCTACAACTCGATCGTGCTCATGACCGACGGCGAGAACACCGACGGCGGCGACTACGCCGCCTTCGAGGCCCGCTACCGGTCGTTGCCGGAGGAGCGGCGGCGCACGCCGACGTTCGTCGTGTTGTTCGGCGAGAGCGACGTCGAGGAGATGCGCCAGGTGGCGCAGCTGACCGGCGGCGCGGTGTTCGACGCCCGTTCGACGTCGCTGAGCAGCGCGTTCAAGGAGATCCGTGGCTATCAGTGACCGGGTGCTGCGGTATCTGGGCTCGAACAGGAACATCGCCGGCTCGTGCCTGGCGCTGCTCGGCCTGCTGGCCCACTTCCTGGGGCTGGCCGGAGCGTACTGGCCGGTGGTCGTGGTCGCGTTGTACGGGGTCGGCGCGCTGCTGGCCCCGCCCGACCGCGTCAAGCTGACGATCTCGCACGCCGAGGTCGAGACGCGGGCGCTGCGCGAGGACCTGCGCGCGCTGCTGCGGCGGATCGAGGGACGCTTCCCTGCCGACGTGAACCGGGCGGTGCTGACGCTGGGCGAGGTCATCGACGACGTGCTGGGCCGGGCCGAGCAGCTGACCGCCTCCCCCGACCAGCTGCACGTGGTGTCGCAGACGATCCGCAGCTATCTGCCCGCCAGCCTGGAGGCGTACGCGAACCTGCCGCGCCGCTACGCCCTCACCCAGCGGGCCGACCGCGAGCGCAGCGCGCACGAGGAGCTGCTGGCCCAGGTGGCGCTGCTCGACGCCCAGATGCGCAAGGTCGCCGAGGCGATCCATCGGGGCGACGAGCAGGCGCTGCGCGATCAGGGCCGCTTCCTGCGCGACAGGTTCGGCGGCTCCGGGCTGGACCTGGACTAGCCCGCGATCCGCTCCACCTCGATGACCAGCACCGACGTCGGGCGCAGCCCCGGCGCCGGCAGCCCAAGCTCGGCCAGCGCGGCGCCGGGCAGCCGCACCGGCGCCGCGGCCCACTCCGGCATCGCGGCCCACGGCGGCATCGCCGCGCCCTGCGGGACGGGCCCCGCCACGCGCACCTCGTACAGGGCGGCGGGGTCGAGGCCCGGCAGCCGCAGCGGCGCGGGCGCGGACTCCACCCGGGAGGTCACCTGCACATAGCAATACACGCCGCGCTCGGGCAGCACCACGCCGTGCAGCAGCGACGACGGGTCGGGGTGGTCGGCCCGGACCACCCGCCCGGCGTGCAGCACCGGCCGCAGCCGCTTGTGCAGGGCGATCCACGTGGCCAGTTCCTCCAGGTCGGTCTCGCTCGCCGAGGTCAGGTCCCACTCCACGCCCATGTGCCCGAACAACGCGGTCCCGGCGCGGAAGGCCAGCGGCAGCGACCGGCCGGTGACGTGGTCGTGCGGCGCGCCGACGTGGGCGCCCATCCGCTCCGGCGGCACGAGCAGCCCGGTCCAGCGCTGGATGGCCTGCCGGTCCAGGGCGTCGTTGCTGTCGGAGGTCCACACCCGGTCGGTGCGGGCGAGGATGCCGTAGTCGACGCGGGCGCCGCCGGACGAGCACGACTCGATCTCCAGGCCGGGGTGGCGGCGGCGCAGCTCGTCCAGCAGCCGGTAGGTCGCCTCCGTCTGGGCGTGCACGCCGGCCACGCCGTCGTGGACGGGCTCGGCGATGTCGCGGTTGTGGTCCCACTTGATGTAGTCGAGCGCGTATTCGCCGACCAGGGTGTCGAGCCGCTCCAGCAGGTAGTCGTAGGCCTCCGGCCGGGCCAGGTCGAGCGTCTGCTGGTGGCGATACGGCGGCGGCATCCGCTCCGGCCGGCCGAGGATCCAGTCGGGGTGGGCGCGGGCCAGGTCGGAGTCCTCGTTGATCATCTCCGGCTCGAACCAGAGCCCGAACTGCATGCCGAGCTTGCGCACGTGGTCGGCCAGCGGGTGCAGCCCGTCGGGCCAGACCCCCTCGTCGACGTACCAGTCGCCGAGCCCGGCGCGGTCGTGGCGGCGGTGCCGGAACCAGCCGTCGTCGAGCACGAACCGCTCGATCCCGGCCGCCGCGGCCTTCTCGGCCAGCTCCAGCAGCCGGTCGAGGCCGTGGTCGAAGTAGGTGGCCTCCCAGTTGTTGAGCGTGACGGGCCGGACCGGCAGCGGGTGGGCGGCCCGCAGGTGCTCGTGCAGCCGGGCGCTCGCCTCGTCCAGGCCGCTCCCGGACCAGGTGAAGTACACCGGCGGCGTGCGGTAGCTCTCCCCCTGGGCCAGGGTGATCTCGCCGGGCTCGAGCAGCTCGCCCGCGGCCAGCAGAGCGACCCCCTCGTGGAAGCGCTCGGCGTAGTGCACGTGGTTGCCGCTCCAGCCGGCGTGCACCGCCCACACCTCGCCGCCGCCGAAGCCGAACCCCTCGGTCCCGGCCACGAGCAGCCCGGCGGCGTCGTGCCCGGTGCGGCCCCGCCGGTTCTCCCTGCTCCACACCCCATGCCCGAACGCCCTGCGCTGCGGCACCTTCTCCAGCGCCCAGCGGCCGGTGAAGTCCAGCAGCTCGCCGGCCCGCGCGGGCACCGGCAGCGCACAGGTCAGCCCCGCCAGCCGGTACGGCGTGGCGGCGGTGTTGGTCACCGTGTGCCGCAGCGTCACCAGGCCGCCCGCGTCCATGGCCAGCTCGCTCACCAGCGCCAGCCCCGCCCGCTCATCGGAGGCGGCGACGGTCACCGTGCCACCGGCGCCGGGGGTGGCCTGCGCGTCGATCCGGTCGAGGGTCCACCGCACCGCCCAGTGCTCGCCGGTCCTGGTGCCCGACAAGCCCGCCCTGCCGTACCAGCCGTCGCCCTGGGCGGGCAGCAGCGGCAGCGCGGGAGCCGATGAGGTCAGCGCGGGAAGCAGCTCGGGCCCGGCGACGGGGCCAAGGTCCGCACCGAAGTGGCGCACTCGCGGCAGGCCCTGGCCGTCGGTGAGGAGCAGCAGGGCCGTGCCCGCGGCGGAGAGGATGACGGGGGACAAAGTTCGGGCTCCTTACTCAGGCGGGGGTTCGTGACCTGAGTGGAGACGCTACCTGAAGCGCTCATGGTCACCGGGCGCGGGGAGGCCCCTCCGGGGGCGGGAGCCGGAGGGGCCGTGCGGGAGGCGTCAGACGGAGATGCGGCCCGCGCCCGCGCCCCCGGTCACGATGGACTTGACGTTGGCCGGGGTGTCGAGCGTGTAGGAGTAGGGGATGGAGCCGACGCTGCCGCCCTGGTCGCCGGCGCCGGAGTTGACGAAGTGGTTGTTGCGCGCGACCAGGTTGCCCGGGTCGGAGTCGCCCTCGCCACGGTGGAAGGGGTCGTCGGTGTTCTCGAAGTAGTTGCCCTCGACCAGCACGCCGGCTTCCTGGGTGGAGGCCACGCCGTAGTCGCCGATGTTGCCGTAGTAATTGTTGTAGACGTGCACGGGGTTGCCGTAGCGCACGCGCGGGTGGCGGCTGTTGGTGCCGTCGAACCAGTTGTGGTGGTACGTCACGCGCAGGTGCCCGCGGTCCTCGGCGCTGTTGCCGTCGTCGTGGCCGAGCAGCATGGTCTTGCTGTGGCTGGAGACCTTGTTCCACGAGATCGTGACGTAGTCGCTGGCCCGCTTGACGTCCACGGCGCCGTCGTAGCCGTTGCTGAAGGAGTTGTGGTCGACCCAGACGCGGGTGGCGTACTGGATGTTGATGGCGTCGTCGTTCCAGTCACGGAAGGTCAGGTTGCGGACGATCACGTTGGACGCCTCGGAGATGTTGAACCCGCAGCCCGCGATGGTCGCGCCGGAGTTGCCCAGCACGGTCTTGTTGGACGCCACGCGCAGCATGCCGGAGCAGGAGATCGTGCCGGACACCCGGATCACCGACGCGCCGCTGGCCGACAGGGCGCTGGTCAGAGCCGAGGCCGAGGTGACCGTGACGGGCGAGGCGCCGCCGCCGCCGGTGGTGCCGCCGCCCTGGGTGGCCCAGCCGACCAGTCCGGTCGGGTTCCCGGGGCCGGGAGGCGGTGTCGTCGGCGTCACGGTCGGGGTGGGGTCGCCGCCGCCGGCGGGGACGAGCCGCCACTGCTTGGTCGCGACCGAGTCGCAGGAGTTCTGCTGCACCAGGGCGCCGGACGCGGTCGAGTTGTCCTTGATGTTGAGGCATTTGCCGCCGTTGGCGTTGACGACCCGGACGGTGCTGCCCGATTCGGGCAGCGTCCACGTCTGGGACGACGCGCCGGTGCAGCTCTCCTGCTGCACGGCCTTGCCCGCGGACGTGCTGGCGTCCCGCACGCCGGCGCACTTGCCGCTGTGGGCGGCCTTGAGCGTGTAGCCGCTCCCGCTCGCGGCCAGGTTCCAGGTCTGACCGGAGCCGCCGCAGCCGGTCTGGGTGAGCTGGACGCCGTCGGACGTGGTGGCCCCCGGCACGGTGAGGCACAGGCCACTGCCGTTGTTCACCACGGTGTACGTCCCGGGCGCTGGCGCCGCCGCCGCGGAGGAGGCCGCCACGATGCCGGCCACGGTGGTGCCGGCGAGGGCGATGGCGCCCGCGATGACCGCGGCTGTCCTGCCGCTGATTCTGTGTCGCACGATACAAGCTCCTTGCTGGCCCGTGCAGGCCGAGCCGGCCTGCGAGATGGTGGCCCCCCAGGTGAGCATCGTTCACATATGTGGCTGCCATACGTGTGAGCGAACACGCCACAACATAGGTAAGCGCTTTCCCGCTGTCAACGAGGCGTGAAACTTTCATCACAGTCCTGCGGCGCCCACTGTGCGAACCACCCCTGACGTGCGCTTTTCCCGGGCGGCCCGGCGGCATTGGCCATCCCGGCCGCGATCGTTTAGGTTAGGCTCACCTAATATCGATCGAGAGGCCGGGGATGAGCGAGCCCTTTCACATGTTCCACGTCCAGGTCGAGCGGCTGCAGCGGCTCAGCCCGTCGTTCCTGCGGGTGACGTTCACCGGAGCCGATCTCCATCACTTCGCCGACAACGGGTTCGACCAGCGCATCAAGCTCATCCTGCCGGTTCCGGAGCACGGCCTGGCCCACCTGCCGGCCGGCCCCGACTGGTTCACGCGGTGGCGGGGGCTCGACGACGACAAGCGCAACCCGATGCGCACCTACACCGCCAGGCAGGTGCGCCGGGAGGCCGGCGAGGTCGACGTCGACGTGGTCATGCACCCCGGCGGCGACGGCCCGGTGGCCCGCTGGACGGAGCAGGTGCGGCCCGGCGACACGGCCGTCCTCATGGGCCCCGACGCCCGCTACGACGGATGGCACGGCGGCCTGGAGTTCCGCCCGCCGGCCGGCAGCAAGACCGTGCTCATCGCCGGCGACGAGACCGCCGTGCCCGCGATCTGCTCCGTCCTCGAACGCCTGCCGGCCGGCGTCCAGGGCGAGGCTCTCATGGAGGTTCCGTGCGAGGACGACTTCCTGCCGGTCGAGACCGCCTGCTCGGTGACGGTCTCGTGGCTGGCCAGGAACGACGCCGAGCGCGGCGGCCTGCTCGTCCCCGCCGTGCGGGCCGCGGCCGAGCGGCTGCTGCCGGCGCTGCCCCAGCCCGAATCCTTCGACGACGTGGACGTCGACGCCGAGGAACTGTGGGAGGTGCCGGAGGAGGAGGCGGCCGACTCCCTGTACGCGTGGCTGGCCGGCGAGGCGGCGGTGATCAAAAACCTGCGCCGGCATCTGGTGGCCGAGCGCGGCATGGACCGGCGCGCGGTGGCGTTCATGGGCTACTGGCGGCACGGCCGCGCCGAGGTCAACGCCTGACCCGCCTCGTCCGCCCCACCTCACGCGGCAGCGCATGCGCCGCCACGTCGGGCGCAGGCGCAGCACGACTCCCCCACGGGCCCCTCTTCCATGAGCCGCCCGCCCTGCTCGGGATCAGTCGGCCGGACCGGCCGACGGCTGAGGGGGATGTTTTTCCCACCGGGTATTCGAAATTGCTTTCCCGGGGAATTCTCCTGTCTACCCGAAACCATCGCAGCCTCTCGACGTTCGCGAGCAGGCAGGTAAACTCCATTCCGGAAGCACGCAGTCGCGTTGAGTGACCTGCGCATCGCATCTGGTGTCGACGACAAGGGCGGGTCCGCGCACAGCGACAGGAGTGTTCCCGGCCCTGACAGAGCGCGGAGCCGGACTTGGATCCACTACAGCTGACCACCAGCCGCCGCAACGGCACCGTGACGGTCGCCGTGTCCGGCGAGCTCGACATCGCCACCACCGAGCTGCTCAGGGGTCACCTGCTCGCCCTGCTACGGGAGGCCGGCCGCGCCCAGCACGCCGCGGTGGTCATCGACGTCAGCCGCCTGTCCTTCATCGACGCGGCCGGGCTCAGCGTGCTCGTCTCCGTCCACGACCACGCCCGGCGCCAGCACACGCCGCTGTGCATCGCGGGCGTCCCGCCGGCCATGCGGCGGCTGCTGCGGATCACCGGGCTCGACGGCCACCTCGCTTGATCGGCGCCGCCCGCGCACCCCGGTAGGTTGGGGGGCGTGTCGATGATTCAGGTTCCTGAAGAGATCCCGGTCAAGCTGGAAGACGGCTTCGAGCGGATCAGCCGCGAGCTCGCGCTGCCGGGCGCCTTCCCGCGGGCCGTGCTCGACGAGGCCGAATGGGTGGCGGAGGTGCCTCGACCGACCGGCAAGGACCTCACCGACGTGCCGTTCGTCACCATCGACCCACCCGGCTCGATGGACCTCGACCAGGCCGTGCACCTGGAACGGCTGCGCGCCGGCTACCGCGTCTGGTACGCCATCGCCGACGTCGGCGCCTTCGTGCAGCCCGGCGGGATCATCGACACCGAGGCCCGTTCCCGGGGCGAGACCGTCTACCTGCCGGCGGGCAAGGTGCCGCTGCACCCCCGCGTGCTGTCGGAGGGCGCGGCCAGCCTGTTGCCAGGCGCGCCGCGGCCGGCCGCGGTGTGGCGGATCGACCTCGACGCCGACGGCCGCACGGTGGGCGCGGACGTGCAGCGTGCCCTCGTCCGCAGCCGCGAGCGCCTCGACTACGCCTACGTGCAGGCGGCCGTCGACACCGGCACCGCCGACGGCGTCCTGGGGCTGCTGGCCGAGATCGGCCGGCTCCGGCTGGCCCTGGAGCGCGAGCGCGGCGGCGTCACCCTGCCCACGCCCCAGCAGGAGGTGGTCCCCGCCGACGGCGGCTACCGGCTGGAGTTCCGGCTGCCGTTGCCGGCCGAGGCGTGGAACGCGCAGATCTCGCTGCTGACCGGCATGGCCGCGGCCGCCATGATGCTCGACGCCGAGATCGGCATCCTGCGGGTGCTGCCGCCGCCGCGTCCCGACGACCTGGCCAAGGTCCGCAGGGTGGCGGGGGCGCTGGGCGTGCCGTGGCCTGACGGCGCCGGTTACGGCGCGGTGGTGCACGACCTGGATCCGCGCGACCCGCAGCAGGCGGCGTTTCTGCACGAGTCGAGAGTGCTGCTGCGCGGCTCCGGTTACGAGGCCTTCGACGGGGCGCCGCCGAAGGAGGCCGGGCACGCCGCGGTGGCGGCTCCGTACGCGCACGTCACGGCCCCGCTGCGGCGCCTGGTCGACCGGTACGCGACCGAGGTGTGCCTGGCGGTCGCCGCGGGCGAGCCGGTGCCGTCCGACGTGCGGGCGGGGCTGGCGAGCCTGCCCGCCGTCATGTCGTCCTCGGGGCGGCGCGCGGCGGCCATGGACCGGGCGTGCGTGGACCTGGTGGAGGCGTTCCTGCTGCGGGACCGGCTCGGGCAGGCGTTTGAGGCGGTGGTGATCGACGTGGACGAGCGGCGCGGCGGCGGGCAGGTGCAGCTCACCGACCCCGCGGTGATCGCCCGCTGCGACGGGGCCCTCCCGCTCGGCGAGCAGGTCACGGTACGCCTGGCGCAAGCGGACCCGGCAACCCGCGAGGTCCGCTTCACCCTGGCCTGACGCGCATCCCGTCGCAGATGACCTCCGCGAGCCGCACGGCTCCGCCCCTGGCCCGGGCTCGCCGCTCCGCCGCCAGGCACCCTCGCAACAGGTCCTGCACGTCCTCCGTCACCAGGTCGGGCCGCACCGCGCCGGCCTGCTGCGCCCTGGTCAGCAGCCGGCCGAGCGCGCCGGCGAAGTCGTCCGCGAGCGTCGAGCCCGGGCGTAACGCCATCCCGGAGCCGCTGTCCAGCATGTCGCACAGCGCCTGGTTGGCCGAGGCGAGCTCCACCACCTGCGCGAACCACCCGAAGAACGCCTTGCCCGGGTCCTCGGCCGTGCCCAGCGCGCGGGCGTCGGCCACGAACCGCTCGATCCGCCCCAGCAGCACCGCCTCGAACAGGGCCTCCTTGGTCGGGAAATGCCGGTAGACGGTCCCGACCCCGAACCCGGCTCTGCGGGCGATGTCGTCGAAGGAGATGGTCAGTCCGTCGCTGGCCAGGGCCTCTTGAGCGATCTGCAGGACCCGCTCGCGGTTACGGCGGGCGTCGGCGCGCAGCGGCCTGCCCGTGCTGTGGTCGTCGCCCATGACATGCACCTGCCTTCGTCCCTGACAAGCGGAGAGCGCTCTCCGATTCTATCGGGGACAGAGACCGGGCGGGAGCGCCTACGGAGGCGATGGCGCCTGGCGTGTGCCGGAGACGGTTTCGCGTGGCGCCGCGGCGTGCCGGCCCTGAGCAGGCGGCTCACCCGGCGGCACAGTCGCCTGCCACGCCGTACCCGGCACCGGCGCCGGCTGGGCGGCGCGGCGCGGGGCCGGGCGGCGGGCCGGGGTACCGGTGCGCTTGAGGCGCAGGCGATCCTCGCGGGGCACCGGCTCCAGCTCGACGACCCGCGCCCCTTCGGGCACATGCCGCAGGTCGTGGGTGATGAGGATCGTCGTCCGACCGGCCATGAGCCGCCGCAGCGGCTGCATGACCTGGGCGGCCGTCGCCTCGTCCAGCCCGTTCATGGGCTCGTCGAGCACCAGCACGGGCGCGTCGCGCAGGATGGCCCTGGCGATCGCGATCCGCTGCCGCTGCCCGCCGGACAGCAGGCGCCCCCGCTGCCCGACCGGCGTGTCGTACCCCTGCGGCAGCAGTTTGACGAAATCGTGCACCCCGGCCGCTTCGGCGGCTCTGATCACCTCCTTGTGCGAGGCGTCCGGCCGCCCGTAGGCGATGTTGTCCCGTACCGACCCGGAGAACAGGAGTGTCTCCTGGTGCAGCACGGTGACGTTGGCCCGCAGCGACTCGCGGGTCAGGCCCCGGATGTCGGCGCCGTCGAGCCGGACGCACCCCGCGTCCGGGTCGTAGAAGCGCAGCAGCAGCTTGGCCAGCGTGGACTTGCCCGCCCCGCTGGGCCCGGTGAGCACGAGCAGCTCGCCGGGCCCGGCGGTGAAGGACACCTCCCGCAGCACCGGCCGCGCCCGCCCCGGGTAGGCGAAGCCGACCTTGTCGAACTCGACCCACCCGCGACTGCGTCCGTGAGTTCCGGCGGCCACCGCGCCGGGTGCGTCGGTGACGGCGGGCTCGGTCCGCAGGATCTCGATGATCCGGTCGGATCCCGCGGCCGCCTCCGACACCGTCAGGGCCAGCTCGCCGAGGCTCTGCACGGCCGGGTAGAGCAGGGCCAGGTACGCGGCGAAGGCGAGCAGGCCGCCGATGGTCAGCCGGCCCGCGGCGATCTCCCACGCGCCGACGCCGAGGATGACGATCAGGCAGACGGTCTCGATGATCTGGACGGCGGGGCCGTACAGGCCGGACAGCCAGGCCTGCGCCATGTTGGCACGCAGCCACGTGCGTCCCTCGGCGTGCAGGCGGCGCGACTCGGCCGGCTGCCGGTTGTACGCCTGCACGAGCGGCTGGTTGGCCAGCCCTTCCTCCAGAACGCTGTTCATGACGCCGTTGCTGTGCCGCTCGCGTGCCGCGGCCGTCCTGAACCTGCCCGCGAACGCCTTCGACACCAGCAGGAACGCCGGGATGAGCGCGAAGGTGACGAGCGCGAGGTCCCACCGGATGAGGAAGGCGGCTCCGGCGAAGAACACCGCGCTGGCGGCCGCGGTGAGGGCTTTGACCACTCCTGAGCCGACGAGCTCCTCGATGGCCTCGACGTCGTCGGTGAGCCGGGCCATGAGGTCGCCGAGGCGCCGCTTCTCCGAGAAGTCCGGCGCGAGTGTCTGGATGTGGGCGAACACCCGGTCGCGTAGCCCTAGCAGGAACCGTTCGGCGCCGAGCGCGGTGGCGTACGTGCCGGCGAAGGCCGCGACCCCCGCGACCGCGGCGAGCCCGAGCCAGCTGAGCGCCGGAACCCAGAAGGCTCCCAGATTCCGGGTGGCGAGCACCTCGTCGGTGATGTGGCCGAACAGGCGGATCGCGGCGACCTCGCACAGCGCGGCCACGATGGCGAGCAGCAGGCCGGCCACGAACAGCCGGCGCAGCCCGCGCGTGTCCGGCCAGAACTCGCGGAAGGTGCGGCGAAGGGAAATCGCCGGCGCGAGTTCGCGGCCGGAGGCGACGAAAGAGAGCCGGCGGCTCAGCCGCCGGCTCTCACGGGGTGTGTTTACCACCCCCACCACCACTTACGACGTCTGCCCCAGCAGCGGCGGCGTCGTCGCCACCCCCGCCGTCGGCCCCAACCCCATCCTTCTTGGAACCCGACTTGCGTGAACTGCGTGTTAGCCATGATTCCTCCCCCATTGGATGGCCGACACATTCACAAATCGGACGTTAGCACCCTAATTCTGATAAATCACGAGATATTCACCGATGCAAAAGAGACTTGACCCGCCGGCCCAGCCCAGAAAGGCAATTCCGCATTCCACTTAAATTAGGGGTAAATCCATGGAATGCCTAAAGTAGGTAATCAGACCACCAAAGGTGCTTCTGGGGACTGGTTCCGAGGAGGAGGACGGCCGATACTTTGGTTCGATGAAAGGCTTCGCCACGCCTGCCACGATCGGTGCATGACGTTCCTCGGCATCATCCTCATGATTCAGGGCTTCGGCGCGCTCGTCGCCGAGCACGTCTTCGGCAAGAGCTTCGGCCTGCTGCACCTGTGGTTCGAGGGCGGCGCGCTGACCGCCGTCGCCGCCGTGGCAGGCCTGCTGGGCCTGATGGTGACGGTCCTCGGACTCCGCCACGACGACTAGACAGCCATGAACATGCTCAGGTGAGCGAGGAGTAGGCCACCACCCCGCGCCGCATGGCGTCCACGGCCTTGACGGAGGTCTGCTTGATCTTGCTGCCGGGCGGGGCCGCGTTCCCCAGCTGGCCGAGCAGGTCCATCAGCTGCTTGATCCACCGGACGAAGTCGCCGGCGGCCAGCTCGTTGCCGTTGACGCCGTCCATGAGCACCGCGTCCAGGCTGTGCCCCTTCGTCCAGCGGAACGCCGCCCAGGCGAACCCCAGGTCGGGCTCTCTGATGGTGGACAGCCCGTGGTCGGACTCGATGCCCTCCAGCTCCCCCCACAGCCGAATCATCGCCGTCAGCGCGTCCTGGGCGCGCCCCGCGGGGATCTTGGGGCGTCGGGCGTCGTCGGCGGCCCGTGACTCGAACACCAGCGCCGACACGCATGCCGCCAGCTCGGCCGGCTCCAGCTCCTCCCACAGCCCCTGGCGCAGGCTCTCGGCGGTCAGCAGGTCCAGCTCGGTGTAGATGCGGCCCAGGCGGCTGCCCTCGTCGGTGACCGCCTCGCCGTCGAGGTAGCCGAGTTGCTCCAGCACCGAGCAGATGCGGTCGAACGTACGGGAGATCACGTGCGAGCGGCCCTCGACGCGGCGGCGCAGCCCTTCGGTCTCGCGCTGCAGCTTGTAGTAGCGCTCGGCCCAGCGGGCGTGGTCCTCACGCTCGTCGCAGCCGTGACAGGGGTGCTGGCGGATGCGCCGGCGCAGCTCGTTGACCTCCTCGTCCTCCACGGCGTGGTCGCGGACCCGGTCCGGCTTGCCCAGGTCACGGTCGCCCATCTTGGCCAGCAGCGTGGAGACGAGGTTGGCGCGCTCCTTGGGCGAGCGGCCGTTGAAGTTCTTCGGGATGCGCAGCTTCTCCAAGGGCTCGACCGGCACCGGGAAGTCGGCCGGGTCGAGCTTTTTGATCTGCTTGCCGATCGTCAGCACGAGCGGGGTGGGCCCCGTCCCGGCGGCGCGACCGCGCGGGTTGCGCCCCGGGTCGAGCACGATCGCCAATCCGGCCCGCCGCCCGCCGGGCACCCGGATGACGTCGCCGGGCTGCAGCGCCTCCAGCGACCGCACCGCCGCGGCGCGCCGGGCGGCGCCCCGCTGCCTGGCCAGCTCGGCCTCCCGGTCGGACAGGCGGCGGCGCAGCGCCGCGTATTCAGGGAAGTCGCCCAGGTGGCACGTCATGGCCTCCTGGTAGCCCTCCAGGGCCTCCTCCTGCTTGCGCAGCTGCTTGGCCAGGCCCACGACCGCCCGGTCGGCCTGGAACTGCGCGAACGACTCCTCCAGCAGCGTGCGCGCCCGCTCCCTGCCGAACTGGCCCACCAGGTTGACCGCCATGTTGTAGGACGGCTGGAAGCTGGAGCGCAGCGGGTAGGTGCGGGTGCCGGCCAGGCCCGCCACCGACAGCGGGTCCATGCCCGTCTGCCACAGCACCACGGCGTGCCCCTCGACGTCGATGCCGCGCCGCCCGGCCCGCCCGGTCAGCTGCGTGTATTCGCCGGGCGTGAGGTCGGCGTGGGTCTCGCCGTTCCACTTGTCCAGCTTCTCGATCACCACGCTGCGGGCCGGCATGTTGATGCCGAGCGCGAGGGTCTCCGTGGCGAAGACGGCCTTGACCAGCCCGCGCGTGAACAGCTCCTCCACGACCTCCTTGAAGGCCGGCAACATGCCCGCGTGGTGCGCCGCCAGCCCGCGCTCCAGGCAGTCGCGCCACTCCAGGAAGCCCAGCACCGCCAGGTCCTCGTCGGGCAGGTGCGCGGTGCGCTCGTCGACGAGCTGCCTGATCTCGTGCCGCTCGCGGTCGGTGGTGAGCCGGATCCCGGCGTACAGGCACTGCTGCACCGCCGCGTCGCAGCCGGCGCGGGAGAAGATGAACGTGATCGCCGGCAGCAGCGCCTCGGCGTCGAGCTTCTCGATCACCTGCACCCGGTCCGGCGGCCGGGACCGCTGGGGGCGGCCGTAGCCGCGCCGGCCCCGGCCCGCGGTCAGCCGCTCGGCGTCCCTGGTCACCCGCATCAGGGTGGGGTTGATGCGCGGCGTCAGCTCGTCGTTCATGAACATGTCGTAGAGGCTGTTGCCCACCATCATGTGCTGCCACAACGGCACCGGCCGGACCTCGTCGACGATGACCGTGGTGTCGCCGCGCACCTCGCCGATCCACTCGCCGAACTCCTCGGCGTTGCTCACCGTCGCCGACAGCGCCACCAGCCGGACCGACTCCGACAGGTGGATGATGACCTCTTCCCACACCGCGCCGCGAAACCGGTCGGCCAGGTAGTGGACCTCGTCCATGACGACGAAACCTAGCCCGCCCAGCGTGGCCGACCCGGCGTAGAGCATGTTGCGCAGCACCTCCGTGGTCATGACCACGATGGGGGCGTCGCCGTTGATGCTGTTGTCGCCGGTCAGCAGGCCGACCTTGGCGGTGCCGTAGCGTTTGACCAGGTCGTTGTACTTCTGGTTGGACAACGCCTTGATCGGGGTGGTGTAGAAGCACTTGCGGCCCTGCTCCAGGGCCAGGTGGACGGCGAACTCGCCGACCACCGTCTTGCCCGACCCCGTGGGCGCCGCCACCAGGACGCCGTCGCCGGCCTCGAGAGCCCGGCAGGCGTCCAGCTGGAAGTCGTCCAGCTCGAAGTCGTAGAGACCTCGGAACGATCTGAGTGCGGATCCTTCGTCCCCGTGCTTCTGACGGAAGGCCGCGTAGCGTTCCGCTGGCGTTGTCATACCCGCCAGCCTACCGAAATCGCCATTCCGGTCCGTCCCGCCCGTTCCTCCGCGCCGGCCGCCTCGTCCGGACGCCTTTACAATGTAGATCTTAAACGATGATCCGCAGCGCCCCGGGCCGTATCTCGCACTCCACCGGCGCCCGCCCGATCCGCTCCCCGTCGGCGTACGCCACCACGTCCGCGGCCTCCAGCCGCACCCTGCGCGCCCGCCGCACCGACACCGCCCGGTGACCGACATGCGTCCCCCGGTACACGCTGGGCAGCGCCCGCAGGAACTCCGGCTTGGAGATGGCGCCCACCATCACCACGTCCAGCAGCCCGTCGTCGGGCCGGGCGTCCGGGCACACCCGCATCCCGGCCCCGTACGAGCAGGTGTTGGCCACGGCCACCAGCATGGCCTCCTGTTCGACCACCTCGTCCTCGTCGAAGGTGACCCGGAACGGGATCGGCCGGAACGACCGCAGCTCCTCCAGCGTCGCGACCAGATATCGAGCCATCCCGGGCGGCCAGGTGCGCCGGTTGGCCCGCTCGTTGACCCGCGAGTCGAACCCGCAGCACACCACGCCCGCGAACAGCTCTTCGACGCCCCCGGCGCGGATGCGGGCCGCGTCGATCGGCCGCGACTTCATGCGCAGGACGGTCCGTGCCGCCGCGAGGGGGTCCGTGCAGGGCAGGCCGAGCGCGGCCGCGATGTCGTTGCCGGTGCCGGCGGGGATGACGCCGAGCGGCACGTCGGTGCCGGCCACGGCCTGCACGGCCAGGTGGACCAGGCCGTCGCCGCCGAAGGCGACGAGCGCGTCGGGGCGTTCGGCGACGGCGGTGCAGGCGCGTTCGAGCGCGTCCGCGGCGTTGTCGCCGACGATCACCGAGAGCTCGGCGCCTCCGGCACGCAACCGGCGGGCCACGGGCTCGAGCAGGCGCAGCGTCCGGCCACCGCGGGCGGCCGGGTTGACGAGCAGCGCGATTTGCGGGGACACGCCCGGAACCTATCGCCTATCGGCCGGAACCGGAATCCTCTTCTGGCCTGGAGAGCTCCGGAGGCCCGGTGCCCCGTCCGCTACCGCGCCGGACCGGAGTCCTCTTCAAGGCGTTTGTCGGGATCGTCGTCGTCGAGCGGCGTGTCCTCCGGCAGCGGTGTGTCCTCCGGCAGGGGCGAGGCCTCGTCGTCGGACAGGTCCGCGAACTCGCTCTGCGGCCGCCGCTTCTCCCGCAGATACATGAACAGCTCGGCGGCCGAGAACAGCACGATCATCGGCGCCGCCAGCGCCATCATGGTGATCGGGTCGCCGCCGGGCGTGACGATGGCGCCGAACACGAACATCAGGAAGATGACCAGCCGCCGGTGCTTGGCGACCGTCGCGTGCGGCAGCACGCCGATGATGTTGAGGAACACCAGCACCAGCGGCAGCTCGAACGACACCCCGAAGATCATCAGCATGATCAGGACGTAGTCGAGGTAGTCGTCGATCGAGATGGTGGCGACCGTGCCGTCGAGGGAGAACCCCAGCAGGAACCCCAGGGCGGTGTCCATGATGATGTAGGACAGCGCCGCGCCCAGCGCGAACAGCGGGATGGCCAGCGCGAGGAACGTCATCGTGTAACGCTTCTCGGTGCGGTAGAGGGCCGGGGTGACGAACGCCCAGAGCTGGTAGAGCCAGGCGGGCGAGGACACCACGAGGCCGACCATCAACGAGACCTTCAGCGTGATGAAGAACGACGAGAAGATGCCGTTGTAGGTCAGACTGCACTCCCCGTTGAGCTGGCGCGATTGCGGGGTCGAGCAGTAGGGCTCCTTGAGCAGCTCCCACACCGGGCCGGAGACGATCCAGCCGATGATCAGGCCCACCGCCACGGCGGCGAACGCGATGAGCAACCGGTTGCGCAGCTCACGCAAGTGCTCCATGAGCGGCATCCGGCCTTCGGGGTCCGGCTCCGGCTTGGGCTTGGGACCCGACCGTTTCAGCAGCGCCATTCAGCAGTCCTGGGGACGAGGGGTGGTCAGGGACGCTTGTCTGCCTGAGCGCCGGCACGCAGGCGCGCGGCCTCCTCCTCGAGCCGGCGGGCCTGCTCCTCGGCGGAGATCACCGGCGCGGCCGGGATCTGCTGCGGGGGCGCGGGCGCCTGCTGGGGCTCGGGCGTGGCCTGCACGACCGTCGGCTTGTCATCGTCCTCGGTCATCTTGCTGGTCTCGGCCTTGAAGATGCGCAGGGACCGGCCGACGCCACGGGCGAGGTCCGGCAGCTTCTTGGCCCCGAAGAGCAGGACCAACGCCACCAGGATCAGGATGATCTCTGGAGCTCCCAAGTTCATGTGACGTCCTTCATGGTGAGAGCGGTGCTGTACTTCCCCCCGATCGTACGCTGCCAGCGGCTCTGCCTCATCCCTTGAGGTCCTCTTTCAGCCTGAATTGCTCGTTAATTTGAGCGATTTCCCTGTTCAACCCGCGTGCCGCTGCCACGACGCGGGCGGCCGCGGCCGCGAGGACGGCCAGCCCGGCCAGGACGAGCCCGCCGGTCAAGAAGATCCACGTCATGACCGGTGAGCGTACAGGGCCAGGGCGCGCCCGGCCTCCCGGTGCACGGTCTCGGCCATCCGCGGCGGGGAGACGACCCTGCCGGTGTCGCCCAGCCGCAGCGCCAGCTTGAGTATCCAGTCCTCGTCGCGGGCCCGCAACGCCACCCGCAGCCGCCCCTCGCCCAGCTCGGTGACCTGCTCACACGGGTAGTACTCGGCCACCCAGCGCCCGGCGGCGCTGACCTCCAGCTCGACCAGCTCGTCGGTCGGCGAGGGCCGGAAGACGCCCTGGGTGACGTCGATCGGCTCGGCCTCCTCCGGCGGGTCGGCGGGCACGTCGAGCACATCCACGCCGAGCATCCGGTCGAGCCTGAACAGCCGCATCGCCTCGGCCCGGTAGCACCAGCCCTCGAGGTAGGCGCGGCCGTCGACGACCACGACCCGGGTCGGGTCGACCTCGCGCGGCGTCACCTCGTCGCGGCCGGGCACGTAGTAGCGCAGTGACAGCCTGCGGCCCCGTTTGAGTCCTTCGCGCACGCGCGGCAGCGCGTCGGGGGTGGCGTCGACGTCGACGGCGACCTGGCTGCTGACGGTGGCGGCGCCCTCGCCCGCGGCCCGCTCCAGCTTGGCCATCACCCGGGGCAGCGCGTCACTGCCGGCCTGCACCTCGGCGAGCTCGGGAGTGGCGGCCAGCATGCGCAGCGCGACCAGCAGGGCGCTGGCCTCGTCGATGCCGAGCCGCAGCGGCCTGGCGATGGTGTCGGCGTTGTCAATGATGATCTCGCCGCCGTCCCAGGACACGTCGATCAGGTCACCGGGGGTGTGGCCGGGCAGCCCGCACATCCACACGAGCTGCAGGTCGTCGATGAGCTGCTTCTCGCTCAGCCCGAACACCGCGGCCACCTCGCCGACCTGCGCCCCCGGGTGGGACATCAGGTAGGGCACCAGCGCCAGCAACCTCGGCAGCCGATCCGCCGACCCACTCATGCGCCCTCCTTCGTCGGTCGCATGAGTGGCCCACTGCTGCGTCTCATTGCTCGCTCGCTGCGCTCGCTCACGTGAACACCAGTCCCCTCATGCCATGGCCCCCTTCAGTCTGCGGATGACCGCTTCGCGGGCGTCCGGCGGCTCGACGACCTCGACGTCGGCGCCGAGGCTGGCCATCCACCCGGCCAGCCGCTCGGGGTCGGAGAAGGCCAGCTCGGCCTCGTCCCACCCGTCGATGCCCGGATGCACGGCCCTGGCCAGCTGCCGCAGCCCCTCGCACGTCCCCTGGCGCACGCGGACGACGGCGACCCGCTCGTCCATGGGCTCGTCGGGGAAGCCGACCATGGCCCGCAGGTCGACACCCTCGGGCACCTGCACGGCGCCCGCCTTGCCGAGCGCGGCGACCTGCCCGGTGATGCGGCTGAGCCGGAAGGCGCGCGGTGCCTGCCGGTCGCGGTCGAAGCCCGCCAGATACCACTTGCCGCGGCGGCTGACCACGCCCCACGGCTCCACGGTGCGGCTGCGCACGCTCTCGCTGCCGGCGCCGCGGTAGTCGAAGCGCACGACCCGCTGGTCGCGTACGGCGTCCCACAGCGCGGGAAAGGCCGGGTCGCGGGTGTCGACGCGCAACTCCAGGGCCCCGGTGCCGACAGGCTGGTCGGTGGCCACGCCGCCGGCGCGCAGCTTCAGCAGCGCCCCTGAGGCCGCCTCGGCCAGGCTGGCGCGCTGCCACACCTGCGCGGCCAGCCCCAGCACGGCGGCCTCGTCGGGCTCCAGGGTGATCTCGGGCAGCTCGTAGGACTGCCGCTCGATCCGGTAGCCCGGCTCGTCCTCCCACGGGTCGCGCACCACGTCGATGGGGATGCCGAGCTCGCGCAACTCGTTCTTGTCCCGCTCGAACATGCGCTGGAACGCCTCGTCGCCGTCCCGGTCGTAGCCGGGCACGGCCTGGCGGATCTGCTCGGCCGACAGCGGGCGCCGGGTGGCGAGCAGGCAGATCACCAGATTGAGCAACCGTTCCGTTTTCCGGCGCGACATCTGCCTCACTCCTCCTTCATGACGCTACCCTGCCCCCGTGATCAGATGGCGCAAGGGCGAGGTCGTACGGATCCGACGCGAGTGGCCGGGAGCGGTGGAGCTGGACGTCGCCGTCCCCGAGGGGGAGTGCCGGGCGCTCGCGTACCCGCCGTTGGTGGGCCGCCCGGAACCCGGCGACGAGGTGCTGCTCAACACGACCGCGCTCGCGATGGGTCTCGGTACGGGAGGTTACGCCATGGTGGTGGCCGTCCCGAACCGTTTGCCGCAAGATCCCGAGGGACCCGGGCACCTGGTGAAGGCCCGGTACACGCCGCTGCAGGCCACAGTGCTGGGCGCGGACGAGCAGGATTCTCCTCATCACGACAAGTTGCGCGAGGCGGACGCGCTGGATGAGATGCCGGTGGTGGTGGCCGACCTGCACTCGGCGCTCGCTCCGATCCTGTGCGGTCTGTACGAGTCCGCGCCCGGCACGCGGGTGGCGTACGTGATGCAGGACGGCGGCGCGCTGCCGGTGTGGTTCTCGATGGCCGCGGCGCGGCTGCGGGAAGCCGGCTGGCTGGCGGGCGTGGTGACGGTCGGGCAGGCGTTCGGCGGCGAGGTGGAGGCGGTCACCGTGCACACGGGCCTGCTGGCGGCCAGGCACGTGCTGGAGGCCGACGTCGCGATCGTCACCCAGGGCCCGGGCAACCTGGGCACGGGCACCAAGTGGGGCTTCTCAGGCGTGGCGGCGGGCGAGGCGGTCAACGCGGCCGGGGTGCTGCGGGGACGGCCGGTGGCGGCGCTGCGGGTCAGCGAGGGCGACCTGCGCGAGCGCCACTACGGCGTCTCGCACCACTCGCTGACCGCCTACGGCCGGGTGGCGCTGAGTCCGGCGGACGTGCCGGTGCCGGAGCTGCCCGGCGAGTTCGGCGAGCGGGTCAGGGACCAGGCCGAGCTACTGGCCGTCCGGCACCGTCTGGTGCCGGTGCCGGTGGACGGCCTGCACGAGGCGCTGCGCGGCTCGCCGGTCAAGCTGTCGACGATGGGCCGGGGGCTGGAGGAGGACCTGGCCTACTTCGTGGCCTCGGCGGCGGCCGGCAGGCTGGCGGCCTCGCTGCTGTCGTAGGCGTCCTTGAACGTGAACGCCTCAGGGCTGGGGCCCTCCGCCTTGAGGCGTTCCAGCCGCGCCATGCCCTCGGCCAGCGACGGGATGTGCCCCTCCGGGACCCACCACATCACCATGTACGGCTCCGCCATGCGCAGGAACCACTCCCTGCGGCGGCGCAGCACGCCCAGGTGGGCGCTGCGGTAGACGTAGTTCCACAGCGTGTCGAGCGACTCCCACACCGAGAAGTTGATCAGTAGGTAGTCGCCGTAGTCGTGCACGACGGTGGCGGTGGGGTCGCTCTCGCTCTCCTTCAGCCGCCAGACGAACCCGGGGGCCTCGTCGGCGATGGCGTTGATGGGTTCGAGCAGGGCGACGAACTCGGCGAGTTCGGCGGAGTCGACGGGCGCGCGCAAATGGGCGATGTTCAGCTCTGCGAGATGCATGGCGCTCAGCACACCATCCCTGCCCCTTCTATGTCAATCCATATTTGTTTTAGAAAGGGCGACGCAGCACTCCCCCGGCCGCGGATCCAGCCTCGCCCTGGCCGGGTCGTCGCCGAGCCCCTGGAGCAGCCCCTGGCACAGGGCCAGGTTCATGGAGCACACCAGCAGCGGCTGCTCCTCGGACAAGGCGTGGAACGGGCAGTTGCGCAGCCGCACCACCCCGGCCTCCTCGTACGGCTCGTAGCCGCGCTCCCCCAGCACCCGCTCGACCGGCTGCCCGGCGTGCCGACCGGCCAAGCGCTCGCCCGCGCGCCGCGCCGCCTCCTCGGCCTGCTCCTCTGCCCCGAGCAGGTCCACCACGCCGGCCAGCACCGAGGCGAGGGCGGCGTAGTCGCGCGGCGGCAGGCTCACCGACCGCTCACCCCTGGCCCTGCGGTAGACCTTGGCGGGACGGCCGCTGCCCGGGCCCTTCTTCTCCTGCTGCCGGAACCCGCTCTCCAGCAGGCCCGCCTCGACGAGCCTGTCCAGGTGGTGCCCGGCCAGGGTCCTGGACACGCCCGCCGCCTCGGCCGCCTCTCCCCTGCCCACGTCGCCGCCGCCGGCGGTGACGGCGTCGTAGAGGCTGCGGCGTACGGGGTCGTGCAGCAAGGCCAGCGCCTCGAGGTCGTCGGTACTCACACGCGGAGTCTATTTCTCCGCGTGTCTTGGTCCGCGTCTGTTTCGCCGTCAGTACGCGGCCAGGACGTCCACCACGAAGACGAGCGTGTCGGAGCCCTTGATCCCGTATGCGGGGTGACCCGGGGCGCCGTACCCGTACGCGGGCGGGACGATCATCAGGACGCGACTGCCGGCCGGGACGCCTGCCAGCGCCCGGTCCCAGGCCTTGATCACGGTGCCGTCGCCGATCCTGAACGCCTTCGGCTGCCCCGTCGTCCAGGTCGTGTCGAAGATCCGGCGGCCGGCCCAGACCGCGCCCGTGTACTGGACGACCACGAGCTGCCCGGCCTGCGTCCTGCGCCCGGCGCCGCGCTCGAGCACCTTGGCGGCGAACCGCGCAGGCGGCGCCGTCGCAGGCACCGTCAGCTTCGGGCGTGCGCCGCCGCTGACGCGCACGCCTGCCAGCGTGCCGCCGCGGCCGTCGATCGAGGCGCCCTTGGGGTGAGCGCCGAGGATGTCGACGACGTAGAACAACTCCTCGGCCGGCTGCACGCCGCTCGGCGGGTTGGGGCCGAAGCCCTGCTCGGGCGGGATCGCCGCGATCACCCGGCTGCCGACCGTGCGGCCCCGCAACGCCTGGTCCAGGCCCGGCAGCAGCCGCCCCACGGGGAACGCCGCCGGGGCTCCGCGGTTGAAGCTGGAGTCGACCAGGCGGTTCTGGCCGCCGTCCCACACGTGCGCGGTGTAGGCGACGATCGCCACGTCGTCCGGCTCGAGCCGCGCGCCCTTGCCGGTGGCCAGCTCGTCCACCTGCAGCCCGGCCGCCGGCCTGCCGTCGGGGAAGGCGATCGTGGGCCTGGCGCCGAACGCGCCGCCCACCTTCAGCTCCAGGCTCCCCGCCGGCGCGCCCGTGCAGCCGGCCGCCAGCAGGAGCGCCGGCAGGAGCGGGGCGACGGCACGGCGGAGCATCGATCCTCCCACGCGAAACGGCCCGCCGACGCTGCGCCGCCGGGCCTGGCGATGCTACCGCGACCCCAGATCACACGTCAGCAAGCCCGGAAATATCCCCATACCGGGGCGAGCCCCGATGTCCCCTCATGCCTCACAATGCCGCACAGCCCGCCGCAGTGCCCGATGAGCGCCCGCCGCGCAGGACGACCCTCGACGCGTGCCTCGCACCCTCGCCCGGACGCCGAGCCGCCGGCAGCTGCGGCGCCGACCTGAGGCCCGGCGATCCGGGCAGAGTGTGCAGGCAACGCACACCCTGCCGTGGCCGCCCATCGAAGCGGGTCAGTAGGCGGCGAGGATGTCCACGACGAACACCAGCGTGCTCTTCGCGGGAATGTTCTGCTGCGCCTGGTCGCCGTACCCCAGGTCCGGCGGGATGCTCAGCACGACCCGGCTGCCGACCGGCACCCCGGCCAGCCCCTGCTGCCACCCCTTGATCACTCCGTTGAGCGGGAACTCGGCCGGCGCCCCCCGCTCCCAGCTGGAGTCGAACTGCTTGTCGGTGCCCCAGATCTTGCCCGTGTAGTGCACGGTCAGCGTCTGAGTGGGCTGCACCTTCGCCCCGGTGCCCTCGATGATCGTCTTGACGACGAGCTTGTCCGACGGCTTCTCGGAGGTCTTCGTGGTCAGCGTGGGCGCCTTGTCGCCGCCCGGGTTCTCGACCTTGACGCCCGCGAGGTTCTGGCCGGTCTCCTTGCCGGTGGCGGCCTTCAGCGCCGCCGGCTGCGCGCCGACCACGTCGATCACGAACACCTTGGTCGGCTCGGCCGGCGCGGTCTGCTGCTGCTGTTGCGGGATCGAGTCGTTGGCCAGCACGGCCAGCAGCCGGCCGCCGTGCTTGACCTTGGTGAAGCCCTCCTGCAGCACCTGCGGCAGTTGCTCGTTGACCGGGATCGTCTCGGGCGCCTTCGTGTCGTACGAGGAGCCCTGGACGGCGTTGCCCTTGCCGTCCCAGTTGAAGACGGTGAGGTTGACGATCAGCTTGTCGCCGGCCTTGACCGCGGCGCCGTTGCCCGGCTGGATCACCTCATACGACGACTTGGTCGCGGGCGAGCCGGAGGGGAAGGTCACTGTGGGCTTGGCGCCCACATTCCCGGTGACCTTCACCCCGGCGTTCACCCCGGCGGAAGCGCCGGTCGCGGGACTCTCTTCAGAGCCGCACGCGGCGGCGAAAAAGATCAACGGCATGGCGGCCAGAACGGCCAGAACGCGGCGCATGCGCTTCCCTCGGAAAAGACGGCAGATTCGCGTCACCCTACCCGACTCCCAGGTAGGGCCGAGGTAAACCGATGGCTACATCCCGGCGATGAGCTTGTCCACCCGCTCGTCCACGCTGCGGAACGGATCCTTGCACAGCACCGTGCGCTGCGCCTGGTCGTTCAGCTTGAGATGCACCCAGTCGACGGTGAAGTCGCGGCGCTTCTCCTGCGCCTTGCGGATGAACTCGCCCCGCAGCCGCGCCCTGGTCGTCTGCGGCGGCACCGACTTGGCCTCGAAGATCTTCAGGTCGGAGGCCACCCGCTCCACCGAGCCGCGCTTCTGCAGCAGGTAGAACAGGCCACGCTTGCGGTGCACGTCGTGGTAGGCGAGGTCCAGCTGCGCCACCCGCGGCGACGACAGCGGCAGATCGTACTTCTTGCGGTAGCGCTCGATCAGCTGGTATTTCGTCACCCAGTCGATCTCCCGCGAGACCAGGTCGAGGTCGCCGGTGTCGACGGCGCGCAGCGTGCGCTCCCACAGCTCCAGCACCCGGTGCGCGATGGCGTCGCCGCCGCGCCGGTCGACGAAGTCCTTCGCCTTCGACAGGTATTCCTGCTGGATCTCCAGGCTCGACGCCTCCCGCCCGTTGGCCAGGCGCACCCGGCGCCGGCCGGTCATGTCATGGGAGACCTCGCGGATGGCCCTGATCGGGTTTTCCAGCGACAGGTCGCGCATCACCGTGCCCGCCTCGATCATGCGCAGCACCAGGTCGGTGGCGCCGACCTTGAGCAGCATGGTGGTCTCGCTCATGTTGGAGTCGCCCACGATGACGTGCAGGCGGCGGAACCGCTCGGCGTCGGAGTGCGGCTCGTCACGGGTGTTGATGATGGGCCGGGACCGGGTGGTGGCGCTGGAGACGCCCTCCCAGATGTGCTCGGCCCGTTGCGACACGCAGTAGACGGCGCCGCGGGGCGTCTGCAGCACCTTGCCGGCCCCGCACACGATCTGCCGCGTCACCAGGAACGGGATCAGCACGTCCGCCAGCCGCCCGAACTCCCCGTGCCTGCCGACCAGGTAGTTCTCGTGGCAGCCGTAGGAGTTGCCGGCCGAGTCCGTGTTGTTCTTGAACAGGTAGATATCACCCGCGATGCCCTCCTCGCGCAGCCGCTTCTCTGCGTCGACGAGGAGGCCTTCAAGGATGCGCTCGCCGGCCTTGTCGTGGGTGACGAGCTCGATGACGTTGTCACACTCGGGTGTTGCGTATTCAGGATGGCTGCCCACGTCCAGATACAGACGTGCGCCGTTGCGGAGGAAGACGTTGCTCGATCGGCCCCAGGACACGACCCGCCGGAACAAGTAGCGCGCGACCTCGTCGGGCGACAGCCTGCGCTGTCCCCTGAACGTGCAGGTCACGCCGTACTCGTTCTCCAGCCCGAAGATGCGACGATCCATTACCACACACTATGCCCGCGGGTCGGCCAGCGGGAGAGATCCTCCCAGGTGTTTTCCGCCGCGCGCGCACGGCCCGCCTCATCCCGCGCCCGCCCCCACGGGGCGCGGGTGCTCGCAGGCGTGCGCGTCAGGGCGTATAGATCTCCTGAACCTTGACGATCCTGCTCTTGTGCACGGTGATGAGCGCGGGCACCGGCGTGCGGCCGTGCCGCTTGATCAGCGTGGTCCTGGAGCACTTCTTGCTGCCCAGGCCGGTCTTGCTGCTCACGGTCAGATCCCCCATCGACACCTTGCAGCCGTACGCGGACAGGAACAGCACGTCCTTGGCGATGGGCGAGGCGTACGCCGTCGCGTCGCCCTCAGGCGGCCCCACGAAGTGCCCTTCGGTGTGGGTGCCCTTCTTCCACTTGATCGGCTCGTACTCGGCCACGCCGCCTCGCACGTGGGTGATCCAGCCGCGCAGGATGCCGTCGTGGCGGGAGTGGATGCCCTTGGTGAAGTCATGCTTCGGGTCGGGCTGGAACGAGGTGCCGAAGGTCTTGGGCGCCTTGTAGTCCGGGTACGCGGTGGCGGCGTGGGCGGCCACGCCCGACGTCAGCATCACCGCAGCGGCCGCGCCGCCGGCCACGAGGGCCCGCAGGGAAGTGTTCACGGATTCTGAGATCCTCGATCACGCCAGCCGGTTCGGGCACATCAGGGTGATACAGATCACATCGCCGGCCGGCGCGGCGTCCGGCACATGCCGCGCCCCCTGCGGCCCTCACCCGCTCAGCACACCGCTCCCACAGCTCCAGACCCGGGGCGCGTGGGCCGCGGACCGGAGAGCAGCCATAGGGGGACGTCAGGAGGACTACAAGGCGACGAGCCGTCGTCCACGAGCCGCCGTCCGATGAAGGCCGGAGGGCCGACCGCCCAGCACACATCCGCGCCGAGCCGCCGTCCAGCCCCCGCGCACCCCTGCCGGGGGATCGGCGGATGGCCGAGCACGGCCCTGCCATCCGCCCGGGAACCGCCGATCGAGCGACGGCCCCGGGGGAAGCCGGGAGAGAACCTACAGAGGCGAGGAGCCGTCGTCCACGGGCCCTTCGGGGCCGGTGGGAGGCGGGGTGTCGGAAGACGGGGCCGTGAGCGGCGGCTCGGACGGAGGCGGGGTGGCAGAGGTCTGAGCCAGGAGACGCTCCAGGCGCGCGCCCGTCAGCCGCAGGAACTTACGGTGCTCCCGGTTGCGGTCCAGCACCGCCACCTCCAGCTGCCCCACCGGCGGCCGCTCCCCACCGGGCTCCGTCAGCGCCTGCAGGGCCACCTCCAGCGCGTCGGCCAGCGACATCGACTCCCGGTAACGCTCCTTCAGCCGGCTGACCACCGCCTCCGCCTGGCCTCCCATGGCCGCGAAACCGTGCTCGTCGAACACCGACCCGTCGAACGTCAACCGGTAGATCGCATCGCTCTCCGGGGTCTCACCCACCTCGGCGATCACGACCTCCACCTCCAGCGACTTGATCGACTCGGTGAAGATGCGGCCCAGATTGGAGGCATAGAGGTTGGCCAGGCCGCGGCCGGTCACGTCGGTGCGGTCATAGGTGAAGCCGTTGATGTCGGCGTAGCGGATGCCGCCGCGCCGCAGCTCCTCGAACTCGTTGTAGCGGCCCACGGCCGCGAACCCGATGCGGTCGTAGATCTCGCTGATCTTGTGCAGCGCCCGCGACGGGTTGGGCGCCACGAACAACAACCCGTCGACATACTGCAGCACGACGACGGAACGGCCCCGCGCGATGCCCTTGCGCGCGTAGTCGGCCTTGTCCCGCATGATCTGCTCAGGGGACGCATATCCAAAAGGCATGGACACAGGCGGTGGTCCTTTCTAGCGCAGCGGGGCGATGGGGCCGTCGGGCGAGATCAGGCGGGCTTCCAGCATCTGGTCGACGTAGCCGGAGATCTGCTCCTCGCTCAGCCGGCGGAAACCATCGGCGTCGATCACCGCCACGATCGGCCAGATCTTCCTCGTCACGTCAGGACCGCCGGTCGCGGAGTCGTCGTCGGCCGCGTCATAAAGCGCCTGAATCAGCGTCATCGCCATGTCGTCCGCCGACGCGCCGTCGCGGTAGAGCTTCTTCAGCGACCCGCGGGCGAAGATCGAGCCCGAGCCGATCGCGTCGAACCTCTCACGCTCGTAAGGCCCGCCCGCCACGTCGTAGCTGAAGATGCGCCCCTCGTCCTTGTCCGGGTCGTAGGCGGCGAACAGCGGCACCACCACCAGCCCCTGCATGGCCATGGCCAGGTTGCCCCTGATCATGGTGGCCAGCCGGTTGGCCTTGCCCTTCACCGACATGCCCAGGCCCTCGAGCTTTTCGTAGTGCTCCAGCTCCACGCGGAACAACCGGGCGAACTCGATGCCCGTGCTGGCCGTGCCCGCGATGCCCATGCACGAGTATTCATCGGCGCGGAACACCTTCTCCACGTCACGCTGCGAGATGATGTTGCCCGACGTCGCCCGCCGGTCGCCCGCCATGACCACGCCACCGGCGAAGGTGGCGGCCACGATCGTGGTCGCGTGCGGAACCTGGTCGCCGATCGGAGTGGCCAGAACCTCATCCCGCAGCGGCAGCAACTCCGGCGCATACGAGCTCATGAACTCCGTGAACGAAGAGCTCCCGGTGTTACGGAAAAGATGGTCCACCAAGCCGGCGGGCAGATCCCTGTGCGATGCCACGCGACTCCCTCCCAAACGTCAGTGTTCCTAGGGCGACCCTACTCATGTTGTGCTGCTGTCTGCACTTCCCACGATCAGCTCACGGCGAACCCCTCCCCTGCGTGACCCCCGAAAACGCCGGGCCTCGTATCCAGATCGTTTCTTTACGCCGCCCACGGCCCATGCGATTGTCGGTATGTCTGCACGTCCTGCACAGGAGGCCGACATGCGATTCCCCAGCCGACCTGCGGTGATCGCCGCCACCGCCGTCCTCGTCCTCACCTCCTGCGGCACGGGCACCGAAACCAGCCCGGGGAGCATCACCCTCACCATCGCCGCCAACTCCATCCAGGGCGGTAAGAACTCCGAGTCGGCCACCTGGATCAAGAACTGGGTGATCCCCGAGTTCGAGAAGACCCACCAGAACGTCAAAGTGCTGTTCCAGCCCAGCGGCGTCGACGACGAGCAGTACAAGACGAAGATCGCCCTCGACCTCAAGTCGAAGGCCGGCGCCGACGTCATCGACGTCGACGGCATCTGGGTGGGCGAGTTCGCCCAGGCCGGCTACATCAAGCCGCTGACCGACGTCGGCGGGCCCGGCGTCGAGCAGTGGGAGGGCTGGTCGCAGATCCCGCAGGCCGTCCAAGGGCTGGGCATCTTCGACGGCAAGAAGTACGGTCTGCCGCAAGGCACCGACGGCCGCGTCCTGTTCTACAACAAGACCCTGTTCGCCAAGGCCGGGCTGCCCGAGACATGGGAGCCCAAGAGCTGGCAGGACATCATCGACGCCGGCAACAAGCTCAAGGCCGCCGGCGTGCCCGTCCCCATCCAGATCAACGCCGGCACCGCCATGGGCGAGGCCACCACCATGCAAGGCGTGCTCCCGCTGCTGGCCGGCGCCGGCTCCGAGATCTACGCCGCCGGCAAGTGGGCCGGCGACTCGCAGGCCGTCAAGGACGTGCTCGGCTTCTACCAGCAGATCTACGGAGGCAGCGGCCTCGGCGACCCCAAACTCCAGCAGGAGGCCAAGGGCCGCGACAAGTCCTTCGCCCAATTCGCGCAAGGCAAGATCGGCATCCTGGCCGAGAGCGACTACTTCTGGCGCTCCGTCGTCGAGCCCAACGCCGGCGTCGCGCCCATGAAGGACCGCGACCAGGTCGTCGGCTACACCAAGATCCCCGCCAAGCAGCCCGGCGGCGGCATCCGCAGCCAGGATCACGTCAGCATGTCAGGCGGCGCCGTACGCGTGCTCAACCCGTTCTCCAAGAACCCCAAGCTCGCCTGGGACCTGCTCGCCTTCATGCACTCCGCCGAGGCGACGAAGTCGCAGCTGGCCGGCCAGGTGCGCATCAGCTCCCGCACCGACGTCAACAGCGAGGTGCTCACCGCCGACCCGATGCTCAAGTACATCGCCGACGAGGTGCTGCCCCTCACCGCCTACCGGCCGGGACTGGCCGTCTACCCGCAGGTGTCGACCGCTCTGCAGGAGGCCACTGCCGCCGTCGTCAGCGGCAAGAGCGCCGGCGAGGCGGCCGCCGCCTACCAGACCAAACTGGAGGAAGTGGTCGGTGGCGCGGCCAACGTCGGCGGCTGACGCCGCCGGACTGGGCAAGGGCAGAGCCATCACGTTCGTCCTGCCCGCCGTCGTCCTCATCGCCGTCTTCCTCGTCTTCCCCGCGCTGTGGACCATCTACCTCGGGCTGACCGACTACCGGCTCACCGGCCTGGCCGCGGCCAACCCGCAGGTCGTCGGCCTGGACAACTACACCGGCGCGCTCGACGACCCCCGCTTCCTCACCTCGCTGTGGCTGACCGTCCTGTACGTCGGCGGCTCGGCCATCATCGGCCAGGCCGGGCTCGGCTTCACCCTGGCCTGGATCCTGCGCGCCCGCACCGGCCCCGTGCGCCGCCTCGTCGAAGGCGTCGTGCTGCTGTCGTGGATCCTGCCCAGCACCGTCGTCGGCTTCCTGTGGTTCGCGCTGCTCGACCGCGACGAAGGAACACTCAACGCGCTGCTGCACACCCCCGGATTCGCCTGGCTGCTCGACTACCCGCTGCTGTCGATCATCATCTTCAACGTGTGGCGCGGCACCGCGTTCTCCATGATGTTGTACGCGGCCGCACTCGAGAACGTGCCCCCCTCACACCTGGAGACCGCCCTCCTGGCCGGCGCCAGCGTGCCGCAGCAGCTGCGCGACGTCGTCTTCCCCCGCATCCGCCGGCACATCCTGACCAACCTGCTGCTCATCAGCCTGTGGACGTTCAACGACTTCACGCCGTTCGTCCTCACCGGCGGCGGCCCCGAAGGCCGCTCGGAGATCCTGCCCGTGTACGTCTACCGCGTCGCGCTCAGAGACGGCCAGCTCGGCGCCGGCGCCGCCATCTCCTTCCTCATCCTGCTCATCAACCTCCTCTTCGCCCTGGCCTACCTGCGGCTGCTGCGCGGCCAGCGCCGCCAGCAGGAGGTCGCCGCCGCCGGAGGACCACCCGCATGATCCGCCACGTCGTCGGCCGCCTCGCCGCCACCGTCTTCATCGCCGTCGTCCTGGCCTTCTTCGCCCTCCCCATGCTCTGGCTGGCCAGCGCCCCCTTCGACGACACCCCCACCATCACCACATCGATCCCCGAGTTCACACTGCGCAACTTCGCCGCCATCCTCGACAACCCCTACGCGCTCGGCTCCATCGGCAACTCCCTCATCCAAGGCGGCGGCGCCGCCGCGCTCGTCGTCGCCCTCGCCGCCCTCGCCGCCTACGCCCTGTCCCGAGTCCGCGTACCCGGCCGCGACGCGCTGCTCTACCTGCTCCTGCTGCTGTCGTCCGTCGTCACCGGCACCGCCGCCATGGTGCCCATCTTCGAACTCGCCACCCGGCTCGACCTCATCGACACCCACCTCGGCGTCATCCTCGTCGTCTCCGGCGGCCTCCTGCCCGCCGCGATCTTCATCCTGAAGGACTTCATGGACGAGACGCCCACCTCCTACGAGGAGTCCGCCCGCGTCTTCGGCGCCTCACCCCTGCAGATCCTGCGCCACATCGTCATCCCCCTGGTCCGGCCGGGCCTCGCCACCATCGCCGTCTGGGCCCTCGCCAGCGTCTGGGGCGGCTTCCTGTTCCAGTTCATCCTGCTGCGCGACCCGGAAAAAGCCCCCGGCTCCGTCATCCTCTACACCCTCTACACCGAAGGCGGCGCCCCCAGACTCGACCTCATCTCCACCTTCTCCCTGCTGTACTCGCTGCCCGTCGTCGTCATGTACCTGTTCGTCTCCCAGCGGTACGGCTTCCGCTTCCACGGAGGGATCAAACGGTGATCTCTCTTCACGGCCTCACCAAGATCTTCCCCGGCGGGGTGCGCGCCCTCGACGGCATCGAGCTCACCATCGCCGACGGCGAGTTCTTCGCCCTCCTCGGCCCCTCCGGCTGCGGCAAGACCACCCTCCTGCGCACCATCGCCGGCCTCGAAACCCCCACCGCCGGCAGCGTCCGCATCGACGGCAGAGACGTCACCGCCCACCCGCCCGGCGACCGCGACGTCGCCATGGTCTTCCAGGACTACGCGATCTTCCCCCACATGGACGTCACCGCCAACATCGCCTACCCCCTGCGCATCAAAAAGGTCCCCCGCGCCCAGCGCACCGCCAAAGCCGCCGAAGTCGCCGCCCGGCTCAGCCTCACCCAACTCCTCCACCGCCGCCCCGGCGAACTGTCCGGCGGCCAGCAACAACGCGTCGCCCTCGCCCGCGCCATCGCCTGCCACCCCGCCGCCTTCCTCTTCGACGAGCCCCTGTCCAACCTCGACGCCCGCCTCCGCCTCGAAGCCCGCACCTTCCTCAAACGGCTGCAACGCGAACTCGCCGTCACCACCGTCTTCGTCACCCACGACCAGGCCGAAGCACTCGCCCTCGCCGACCGCATCGCCGTCATGTCCCACGGCCGCATGATCCAGGTCGGCACCCCCGCCGACATCTTCCACCGCCCCGGCACCACCTTCGTCGCCTCCTTCATCGGCTCCACCCCCATGAACCTCCTCCCCGCCGACGTCACCCCCGCCGCCCTCCACGTCGCCGGCGCCACCTTCCCCGTCCCGCCCGGCCTCGCCCCCGGCGACCACATCACCTACGGCGTACGCCCCGAATACATACACCTGTCCCCCACCCCACGCCCCGACGCCTTCCCCGGCACGGTCTCCGTCCTGGAAAACCTCGGCACCCACACCCTCGTCACCCTCGAAACCCCGGAAACCCTCATCCAACTGGTCGTCCCCGAAGGCGACGAACCACCCACCGGCACCCCAGCCTGGGCCGTGCCGCGCCGCAGCCTCATCTACCGCGACGAGACACTCCACACCAGTTGAGAACCACCAGGCCGTCTGAAAGCGGCGCAACGGGGCCCTCCGCCCCGCACCCGGCCATACTGGACAACATGACCACCAGGCCATCCAGCCCCGCCAGGGACTGGATCCTGCACGTCGACCTGGACCAGTTCATCGCCGCCGTCGAAATCCTCCGCCACCCCGAACTCCGCGGCAAACCCGTCGTCGTCGGCGGCAGCGGCGACCCCACCCAACCCCGCACCGTCGCCGCCACCGCCACCTACGAAGCCCGCGAGCACGGCATCCACTCCGGCATGCCGCTGCGCACCGCCCTCAGACGCTGCCCCAACGCGATCTTCCTCCCCAGCGACCCACCCGCCTACGAAGCAGCCTCAGCACGCGTCATGGCCGTGCTCCGCGAATTCCCCGTCCGCGTCGAAGTCTGGGGCTGGGACGAAGCCTTCATCGGCGCCGCCACCGCCGACCCCGAAGCCCTCGCCGCCGACCTCCAGCACGCCGTGCGCGCCCGCACCGACCTGTCCTGCTCCGTCGGCATCGGCGACAACAAAAACCAGGCCAAACTCGCCTCCGGCTTCGCCAAACCCGCCGGGATCTACCGCCTCACCAGCGACAACTGGGCCGAGATCATGTACGCCCGCCCCACCGACGCCCTCTGGGGCATCGGCGCCAAAATCTCCAAGAAACTCGCCGCCCTCGGCCTGCACACCGTCGCCGACCTCGCCGCCGCCGACCCCGCCGCACTCGCCCGCGCCTTCGGCCCCACCAACGGCCCGTGGCTGCGCTACCTCGCCCTCGGCAAAGGCGAAGCCGAAGTCGTCACCACACCCTGGATCGCCCGCGGCCACAGCCGCGAAACCACCTTCCCCCACGACCTCACCGACCCGGCCGAGATCACCCGCCACGTCGCCGCCCTCGCCGAACACGTCGCCCACGACGCCGCCACCGCAGGCCGCGAAGTGATCCGCGTCTCCGTCAAGGTCCGCTTCACCCCGTTCCTCACCCGCACCCGCCAGTCGAAGCTCCCCACCCCCACCACCGACCCGGACACCCTGTCCCGCACGGCAGTCGCCATCCTCGGCCGCTTCGACCTCAACCGCCCCGTACGCCTCCTCGGCGTAGGAGTCGACTACACCATGCCGGAGACATAACCGGGCTCAACCCACCCGGGTCGCCCGCGAATAGAAATCAGCACGAGGCTCCTCCTCCGACCGGAACAACTCCGCCAACTCCTCCTCGGAGACCGCCACCTCCTCGAAATCATCCGGCGAGACCGCCTCGACATACGAAAGCGCCCGCCACACCACCGCCGGATCATCCCTGAACTGCCCGATCCCGGTATTGCACGGCAAACACAACGCATGCCGCACATCACCGGTCCGATGACAATGATCCACATGCTCCGGCGGCCGATCCCAGCACACCACACACAAGCCGTGCTGCGCCGCGACCATCTTCTCGACGTCCTCATGCCGCATCCGATAACGCTGCGACAGGTGATAAGTCCGCGTCCGCGCCACAGAACCGCCGTCACGCTGCTCCGGCAGAATGACGAAATCCGGCCAGAGAACCTCCCCGTCCAGATAGAGCGCGGCCAACTCCAGCAGCACCGTGTTGTCGCCGAAGTGGCCGAGCCCGTTGTTGCAGTTGAAACAGAGAACGCCCCGGACCTGCCCGGTCGCGTGACTGTGGTCGACGAACGTGCCCGGCACGGCCCGGCAGATGGCGCAGAGCCCGCCCTGCTGGGCGAGCATGCGCTCAAAGTCGTCCTCGGTGATGCCGTAACGGTATTGGAGCAGATAGTTCCGCTCACTGCCGTATTTCTTGACCTTGTTCTCGCGAGTCACGACAGCATGACACGGCTTGCAGTAGGTGGTCACCCCATCCTTGCTAGCCCTATTGCTGCCGAACTCGGCCTTGGGCTTTATCTCCGCGCATCGGGCGCAGTACTTATGCCCATCAGGAACCTGAACCCGATCGCGCACGGTTTTCCCTTGCTCACCCATGCGCTTGCGGTAACTCTGAGTGGAACGCCTCCTGAAGCAGCCCTTGCAATACCGCGCAAGCCCATCAGCCATACGCTTATTGCGCCCGAACTCAGAGACTGCCTTAGTCTCCCCACAGTCCGGGCACTGCTTTACTCCGTCCGGCGTTTCCACCCGATTTACCCCTTTCGCGTGTCCGTTTTGCCCTACTCTCCGCCCTTTTGGACGTAAGAGCGCACAAATTCCTCTGCGTTCTCTTCGAGAACTTCGTCTATTTCGTCCAGAATCGCGTCGACATCGTCAGTGAGCTTCTCCTGCCGCTCCTGAACGTCAGACGCCTCCGCAGCCTGGGTCTCCTCGACCTCGGCCTCACGCTTCCCGGTCTGCTTCTGACCGCCGGTGTCCTTGGTAGCCATGTCCTACCTCCACTTGGGGGACTGCCTCTAGGCATATCTTCCCCGAACCAGCCGACATTTCGCGCCGATCGCCCAGCGATCTTGCGAGCTTGACTAGATAGTCATCCTATCCAATACTGGGATGCCGTACCCACAAGGAGGTTGGGATGTCCCCTTCGTCCCTGAGCACCGCAGGTGTGCTCCTCATCACAGTCCCGGGCGTGGCCTTCGGCGGCATCACGTTGCTCAAGTTCCTCATGCGCAACGTCCCGGGCTACCTGGACAACCCGGTCCGCCGCGGCCTGTGGCGGGCCGGCCACGCGCATGCGGGCGTCCTGGTCCTGTTCAGCCTGGTGGCGATGCTGTACGTGGACCAGGCGAGCCTGCCTGAGGGCGTGAAGGCGCTGACGCGCACGCTGATCGTGGCAGCGCCCATCTTGATGCCGCTGGGTTTCTTCCTGTCGGTGGTGCGCCCGAGCGACACGAAGCCGAGCAGGCTGATCTGGCTGACGTTCGCCGGCGGCGCGTGCCTGGCGGCGGGCACGCTGACGCTGGGGATCGGCCTGCTGCTGTAAGGGGTCAGTCTCCGCCGGTGAGTGCCGCGACGAGGTCCGCAGCGGTCCTGCACCGGTCGAACAGCTCACCCACGTGGGCCTTGGTGCCCCGCAGGGGCTCCAAGGTGGGCACCCGCTGCAGCGATTCGCGGCCGGGGATGTCGAAGATGACGGAGTCCCAGGAGGCGGCGGCGACGGATTCGCTGTATTGGCTCAGGCACCGGCCGCGGAAGTAGGCGCGGGTGTCGTTCGGGGGGCTTTCCACGGCCCGCTGGACTTCGTCTTCGGTGACGAGGCGTTGCATGCGGCCGCGGGCGACGAGCCGGTTGTAGAGGCCGCGCTCGGGCCGGATGTCGGAGTATTGGAGGTCGACGAGCTGGAGCCTGGGGTGGGACCAGGCGAGGCCGTCGCGGCTGCGGTAGCCCTCGAGGAGTTCGAGTTTGGCGACCCAGTCGAGCTCGCGGGAGAGCTGCATGGGGTCTTCGGCGAGGCGGGTGAGGACGGATTCCCAGCGGTCGAGGATGTCCTTGTTCATCTCGTCCTGGGCGGTGCCGCGTTCTTCGACGTATTTGCGGGCCTGCTCGAGGTATTCCATCTGGAGCTGGATGGCGGTGAGCTTGCGTCCGTCGCGCATGGGGATCTCGTACTTGCAGCTGGGGTCGTGGGAGACGGCCCGGAGCGCCTGTACGGGGCTTTCAACAGCCAGGTCGCGGGTGAGGAAGCCTTCTTCGATCATTGCCAGCACGAGCGCGGTGGAGCCGAGCTTGAGGTAGGTGGAGATCTCCGACATGTTGGCGTCGCCGATGATCACGTGGAGGCGCCGGTATTTCTCGGGGTCGGCGTGGGGCTCGTCGCGGGTGTTGATGATGGGCCGCTTGAGCGTGGTCTCGAGGCCGACTTCGACTTCGAAGAAGTCGGCGCGCTGGCTGATCTGGAAGCCTTCGCCGCGGGAGTCCTGGCCGATGCCGACTTTGCCGGCGCCGACGACGACTTGGCGGGAGACGAAGAAGGGGGTGAGGTGGCGGACGATGTCGGCGAAAGGGGTGGCGCGCCGCATGAGGTAGTTCTCGTGGCAGCCGTAGGAGGCGCCTTTGGCGTCGGTGTTGTTCTTGTAGAGCTGGATGGGCGCGTTGGAGGGGATGGCGGAGGCGCGGGTGGCGGCGTCGTACATGACGCGTTCTCCGGCTTTGTCCCAGATGACGGCTGCCCGGGGGTTGGTGCATTCGGGCGAGGAGTATTCGGGGTGGGCGTGGTCGACGTAGAGCCGGGCGCCGTTGGTGAGGATGACGTTGGCCAGCCCGAGGTCTTCGTCGGTGAGCTGGGTGGGGTCGGCGACCTCTCTGGCGAGGTCGAAACCGCGCGCGTCGCGCAGCGGGTTTTCTTCTTCGAAGTCCCATCGTGCCCTGCGCGCGCGGGCCGCCGAGGCGGCCAGGTAGGCGTTCACGACCTGTGAGGAGGTCACCATCGCGTTGGCGCCTGGCTGGCCGGGTACGGAGATGCCGTACTCGGTCTCGATGCCCATCACCCGACGCACCGTCATGCAACACCCTCTGTTCGTCCGGATCTGTCTATCCGCCGTTTATATGCCCGAGCCTATGCCCTTCACAGTGCCCCAGGGTCACAGAGTTATGGCACCGACGCCTTTTCCACCTGTACGGCCGGAGCTGTTGGGGTTTGTGTGGTTCTGCGGGGCTTGAGTAGCCGCTGGATGGGGCGTTCGGCAAAGGAGTAGACCAGGTACGACAGCAGGATGGCCGTCAGCGTGGCGATGACGGCGACGGCCCAGGGGGGCAGGTCGCCGGTGAGCGCGGGAATGAGGACGGCGGCGACGACCCCATGGAACAGGTAAAGAGGGTATGTGGTGCCTCCGAGCGCGGTGAGCGTTTTGGAGGGTTTGAGGCGTAGAACGCCGAGCGCCGCGAGCGCCATCACCGCGAAGATCACGGTGATGGTGATGATGACGCTGGTGTCGGTGACGGGCATGTTCTTGAACCCGGCGGCGTCGATGCGCCGGTGGACGCGGGCGAGCGCGGAGTCGATCGACATGCCGTACGCGGCGGCGACGTAGAGCCAGGGCAGCCAGGAACTGCCGTGTTGGCGAACGAGGTACAGGCTCATGCCGGCGACGAAGTAGGGGGCGTAGTCGGGCATGACGATCTCATCGAGGACCGGATTGTCGAGAATCCCGGCGTACCCGAGCACTTTGACCGCCAGGGCGGCGGCCAGCCAGAGGCCGGCGAAGGCCAGGACGCGCCCGTACGTGACGCCGATGATCACGAGGATCGCCATCAGCAGGTAGAAGCGGAGTTCGGCCCACAGCGACCAGTAGACGCCGCTGGCATCGGTGATCTTGAACAACCGCTGGAACATGGTGGCGTTCACCAGGTATTCGCCTGGGGAAAGTTTTGGGTCGAGCACTTTGATGCCGGTGAGCCCGTAGAGGGCGGCGACGGCGCCGAGGCTGAGCCAGTACGCCGGGTAGAGGCGGACGAGCCGGGAGCGGGCGAACGCGCCCAGGCCGCGCCCCCAGACGGTCATGAGGATGACGAACCCGCTGATGATGAAGAACAGTTCGACGCCGAGGATGCCGAGCCCGGCGAACGGCGCGAGCGCGGGGAACAGCTCGGCGGGCCGGTCGCCCCAGACGGAGGCGAAGGCGACCAGGTAGTGGAAGGCGACGACGGCCAGAGCGGCGACGAAGCGCAGGAGGTCGAGTTCGGCCAACCGGCCGTTCTCCCGAGCGTGTTTGGGCCGGTTGGGGGAATGCACGCCATCTTTGACGGAAATAAGGTCACTTTGGTTCCATTCGCCCCTCTGTTCCCACGAGCAACACGCGCGAGGCGGCGCCGAGGCCGAGAGCGGTGCGACCTGAAGGACCGAGGGAGAGCAGGCCTGCGGCTCCGCCGGCGCCGTGGCCGACAGAGCGGCTGGCCGACAGAGCGGCGCCGCAGTCGACAGAGCGGCGCCGTGGCCGGCGGGCCGCCGGGCGGTCGCCTCGGCCTGGCCGTCAGTGATGGTGAGGTCGGCGAGGCGCGTCAGGAGGCGGTGCCTGGCTCGCCAGGGTCCTGCCGGTCCACGACGGAGGCGGCGATCGGGTGATCGTGGCCGCCGGCGACGAATGGCGTCGGAGCGGAGCAGGTGCGCGACGGCGAGTTCGTCGAACAGGGCCGTATACCCGCGCATGACGTCCAGCGGCACCTCGGTGTGGCCCTCCCACGAGCTGTCGGCGACGAGCCGCCACCCGCGCTCGTGCGCGGCCCGCTACCCGGGCGGCCATGGCGGCCCCGTAGTCGTCGCCGTCGCGCCGCACCCCCGGGCGCGCGCAGCTCCGCGCGAACGCCTCGGGGACGCCCTGGCTGACGTAGACGGCGCACGGCTCGCCGGACTCGCGCGCGCCGGAGGCGACGGAAACGACGGAGATCCCATGGTTGCCGGCGCCGGCGCAGACGACCGGGACGCGGCCGGGCCGATGGGCGGGCAGGTGACCGGCGTAGCCGCCGCCAAGCGCTGGTGAAGCCGCCGTCCCCCATGCGGCCGCTCTCGTCCTTGACGTGCACGGCCTGCGTGCCTGTCAGGCCGGGGCAGGGTGTGAACGGGCGTGGGCCGGTAGGCGGGGTGCCGGTGGTCAGGCGCGTTCGCCGGGTCGGGACGGCCGTGGGAAACACGAGAGCGGGAGGGCCGCCCGGCCCTCCCGCTCTCGTGTGGTGTTACAGGTATTGACCGGTGTTGGCGACGGTGTCGATGGAACGGCCGGCCTCGGTGCCCTGCTTGCCGGAGACGAGCGTGCGGATGTAGACGATCCGCTCGCCCTTCTTGCCGGAGATGCGGGCCCAGTCGTCGGGGTTGGTGGTGTTGGGCAGGTCCTCGTTCTCGGAGAACTCGTCCACGCAGGCCGTGAGCAGGTGCTGCACCCGCAGGCCCTTCTGGCCGCTTTCGAGGAACTGCTTGATGGCCATCTTCTTGCCCCGGTCGACGATGTTCTGGATCATCGCTCCGGAGTTGAAGTCCTTGAAGTAGAGGACTTCCTTGTCGCCGTTGGCGTAGGTCACCTCGAGGAAGCGGTTTTCCTCGCTCTCGGTGTACATCCGCTCGACGACGCTCTGGATCATGCCGCCGATCGTGGCCTCGCGAGACCCGCTGTGCTCCGAGAGGTCTTCGGGGTGCAGCGGCAGGTCGGCGACCAGGTACTTGGAGAAGATGTCCTTGGCCGCCTCGGCGTCCGGCCGCTCGATCTTGATCTTGACGTCCAGGCGGCCGGGCCGCAGGATCGCCGGGTCGATCATGTCCTCGCGGTTGGAGGCGCCGATGACGATGACGTTCTCCAGGCCCTCGACGCCGTCGATCTCCGACAGCAGCTGGGGGACGATGGTGTTTTCCACGTCGGACGACACGCCGGAGCCGCGGGTGCGGAAGATCGAGTCCATCTCGTCGAAGAACACGATCACCGGGGTGCCCTCTGAGGCCTTCTCACGGGCCCGCTGGAAGACCAGGCGGATGTGCCGCTCGGTCTCGCCGACGTACTTGTTGAGCAGCTCCGGGCCCTTGATGTTGAGGAAGAAGCTCTTGCCTGACTGGCCGGTCTTCTCCGCGACCTGCTTGGCCAGGGAGTTGGCGACGGCCTTGGCGATGAGCGTCTTGCCGCAGCCGGGCGGGCCGTAAAGCAGCACGCCCTTGGGGGGCCGCAGCTTGTGCTCGCGGAACAGGTCGGCGTGCAGGTAGGGCAGCTCGATGGCGTCCCTGATCTGCTCGATCTGCCTGCTGAGGCCGCCGATCTCCTCGTAGGAGATGTCGGGGACCTCTTCGAGCACGAGCTCTTCGACTTCGGACTTGGGTATGCGCTCGTAGACGTAGCCGGAGCGAGGTTCGAGCAGGAGCGAGTCGCCGGCCCTGATGGGCTGGCCGACCAGCGATTCAGCCAGACGCACGACACGCTCTTCGTCGGCGTGCGAGATGACCAGGGCCCGCTTGCCCTCGTCGAGCAGTTCTTTGAGCATCACGATCTCGCCGACCTCTTCGTAGCCGAGTGCTTCGACCACGTTGAGCGCCTCGTTGAGCATGACCTCCTGGCCACGCCGCAGCGAGTCGATGTCGACGGCGGGGCTGACGTTCACCCGCAGCTTGCGGCCGCCGGTGAACACCTCGATCGTGCCGTCTTCTCTGGCCTCGAGGAAGGTGCCGAAGCCGGATGGCGGCTGCGCCAGCCGGTCGACCTCCTCCTTGAGAGCGACGATTTGGTCCCTGGCCTCCTTGAGTGTGGCCACCAGGCGTTCGTTCTGGCCGGTCACGGCCGCGAGGTTCGCCTGTGCCTCATGGAGACGTTCTTCGAGGACCCTGGCCTGACGGGGTGACTCGGCCAGCTTCCGCCTCAGCGCGGTGATCTCCTCCTGGAGGAAGGAGACCTGTGTTGAAAGATCAGCGACCTCCCGTTCGCGCTGCGCGGCTCGAGCCTCAGCATCATCGCGAGCTGCCACGCCCCGTCACCTCCTTCCCAGTCGAGGGCGACTACTTAGGACCTTACCTATCTCGGGCCCCTCCGTAACCTGGCCGGGCAGTGTTCGTAGAGTGACATTCAGTGTTCGGTGAATAATCCTCAATAGTGCGTTTAATACTCCCAGCATAGGAACACGGCAATCTGTTCCCGTGTCACGCACGAACGCACCCTCGTGGCCAAATTGTCATAGTTCTTCAGTGGTCCCCTTCGGTCGACGGCGTCGCGGCGGGGGCGTCACCCCGTCCGCCATGCGGCGGGCGGTGACGAGGAAGCCCGTGTGGCCGATCATCCGATGATCGGGTCTTACCGCGAGCCCTTCGACATGCCAGTCGCGAACCAGGGTCTCCCACGCATGCGGCTCGGTGAAACACCCGTGATCGCGGATCGTCTCGACCGTCTTGGACATCTGCGTGGTCGTGGCGACGTAGCAGCAGATCACGCCGCCTGGCGTGAGCGCCTTCGCGGCGGCGTCGACGCACTCCCACGGGGCGAGCATGTCGAGGATGACGCGGTCGACGTCGACCTCGTCGATGGAGTGGACCAGGTCGCCGACGACCAGGCGCCAGTTGTCGTCCATGGGCCCGCCGTAGAACTTCTCGACGTTCTTGCGGGCCACGTCGGCGAACTCCTCGCGCCGCTCGTAGGAGGTCACGTGGCCCTCGGGGCCGACGGCCCGCAGCAGGAAGCAGGTCAGCGCGCCCGAGCCTACTCCGGCCTCGATCACCCGGGCGCCGGGGAAGATGTCGGCCATGCCGACGATCATCGAGGCGTCCTTGGGGTAGATGACGGCCGCGCCGCGCGGCATGGCGAGCGTGTAGTCCTGCAGCAGGTGGCGGAAGGCGAGGTATTGGGTGCCGCCGGAGGAGCGCACGACGGAGCCCTCAGGTTGCCCGATCAGGTCGCTGTGCGGGATGGCGCCCTTATGGGTGTGGAAGACGCCGTCCTGCTTCAGCGTGATCGTGTGGCGCTTGTTCTTGGGGTCGGTGAGCTGCACCTGATCCCCCGCCTGAAAAGGCCCATGCCTGCGGAAACCCATGGCCGCAAGGTTATAGGGCTTTCGAGCGCGTCCGGACGCACGGTATCTATGGGGGATGCTCCCGCGCGACGTGATCTCCAGCGGTCCCCTGATCCTGCGGCCTCCCGTGGAAGGCGACGCCCAGGGGATCGTCGAGACGTGCGACGATCCGGTGACGGCCTGGTTCCTGCCGCTCCTGCCGTCGCCGTACCGGATCGAGGACACGCGCGACTACTTCGCCCATGCGGCGGCCAAGTGGGAAGGCGGCGGCGCGGAGTTCGCGATCATCGAGAACGGGCGCTACTCCGGCTCCGTCGGCGTGCGGCCACCGGACCCGTGGAACGTGGCCGAGATCGGCTACATGGTGGCGCCGTGGGCGCGGGGCAAGGGCGTGGCCTCCAGGGCGGTCAGGGCCGTCACCGACTGGCTGTTCGACCACGGGATACGCCGGGTGGAGCTGCAGGCGGCCGTGGAGAACGTGGCGAGCCTGCGGGTGGCCTACAAGTGCGGCTTCCGCGAGGAGGGACGCAAGCGGGAGGCCCGGTCGATGCGCGACGGCCGGTACGCCGACCTCGTGGCCTTCGCCAGGCTGAGGGGCGATGTGGTGGAGGCGGCGGAGCCGTACCTGCCGTTCTTCGAGGACGGGTGGCTGTCGGACGGCGTGGTGCGGCTCGAACCCCTGGCCGTCGAGGACGCCGCGGACTTCCACCGGATGGTGACCGAGCCGAGCGTGGCGGCCTACTTCGTGGGGCCGCCGAGCACGATGGAGGACGACGAGCGGCGCTGCCGCTACACCGGATACTGGTGGACGTCCGGGCAGAGGATCGAGGTGGCGATCAGGGACGCGGGCTCCGGGGCGTTCGCGGGGCACGTGCAGCTGACGCAGGTGGCGCCGGTGCTGGGACAGGCGATGATCGGTTATTCGCTGGTGCCGGAGTTCCGGGGCAAGGGGTTCATGACGCGGGCGGTCGACCTGCTGGTGGAGTGGGCGTTCGCGAACACGGCGCTGCACCGGATCGTGGCCGGGACCGAGGCGGGGAACACGGCCTCGCACCGGGTGCTGGAACGGGCCGGCTTCCGCAGGGAGGGCGTGCACCGCGAGCTGTTCCCGAAGCCGGGCGGCGGGCGGGCCGACGACGTGGCGTGGGCGCGGTTGCGCCCGTCGTAGACGCCGCGTGGGCGCGGCTGCGGCCGTCGTACACGTCGCGTGGGTGCGGCTGTGGCGTGGCGGACCTGGCGTGGGCGGGACCGCGCTCGTCGTGGCGGCTCGCCGGCCGGCCATACGGCGGGTCCCGCCCGAGGACCGAAATGGGCAAAAATCTGGATTTCCTGATGTGGGGCTAGTCAAGGGCCTCGTCGGGAGTGATAGTCGGGGCACCCGCACTCGAGTCGCGCGACCGGGCCGCGCGATCTCGCCGCCTCCGCTTGAGGGATCATCGCGATGCTGTACAACCGTGTCGATGTCGCCATGCGTGAACTCGTCGCCGACTTCTCGTGTCTGCAGGCCGATGACCTCGTCGAACGGCTGGCGCACGCCGCCGCCGCCGTCGCGGGCACCGCCTACGCGGGGTTCGTGCGGGTGGACCCGCTGCGGCGTGAGGCGCTGCCGGTCCACCTGCACGGCCCACCCGGGGATCCGCTGCGGATAGGCCGGTGGCTGGCGGAATCGGGAGTGCTGAAGGAGCTCGCTCTATCGGCGGGCACGCTGCGGCTGGCTCAGGACGCGGCTCTGGGCGAGCCGGGGTTCCTGGCCACTCTGGTGCCGGTGGTGGCTCGGGAGCACACGTTCGTGTGGGTCGCGGGCCGCGGCTTCGGGGACGCGGACGAGCATCTGCTGGGCAGGTTCGCGACGGCGGCAGGGCGGGCGCTGGAGGCGGCCAGTGGGCTGGAGGCAGCGGTACGGATGCTGCGCGGCATCCGGGCCTTCCGACCGGCCTAGCGTTGAGGGCGTCCGGATCACCGGGAAAGGGGTGGCCGGTTACCGGGCGGCAATGCGTTGGTCATGCGGATGTGAGGTCGTTTCGACAACCCACATTTTCCGATGATTTTTCAGCTATTTGGCGATTTATCTACAATGGCGGGAGCATTTACCCGGGGACGGCGGAATGTTCCTCGTACCACTCCTCCCCGACCCGCGGTCCGCGCGGCGGCGAGCCCCTGAGTCCCGGGGCTCCCGCCCTCGGCCAGCCGATCATGGGTGGCCTCCGACAGGGTTCCGGTCACCCGCACGAACACCCCTTGCCTGATATGTCGTATTTGCGCATGGATGGGCCGAAGAAACAAGCTGGTCTCCGGGGGCGGTATTGACGAAGGTGGTGTTCGTGCGGATTCTCATCGTGGGCGGGAGCGGCTTTCTCGGAGGCGAGCTTGTACGCCTGTGCGTGGCGTCGGGTCATGACGTGGGCGCGACGTACCTGACCCGGGCCGGGGAGGTCCCAGAAGTCGCGTGGCTGCCTCTGGACGTGCGCTCGCGTGCGAAGGCCGCCTCCGTCGTCAGGGCTTTCCGGCCGGAGGTGACGATCAACGCGGCGTACCGGCAGCGGGACTGGACGGCCACGGCGGACGGCGCGGCGCACCTCGCCCTGGCCGTGACGGCGGCGGGCGGGCGGCTGGTGCACGTCTCCAGCGACGCCGTCTTCTCGGGCTCCGCACCCCGCTACGACGAGACCTGCGTGCCGGACCCGGTCAACCCGTACGGCGCCGCCAAGGCGGCCGCCGAGACGGCCGTGCGGGCCATCCTGCCCGACGCCGCGATCGCCCGGACATCCTTGATCATCGGGCGGGGCGGGTCCCCACACGAGGCGTTCGTCCGGGCGCTCGCCGCGGGGCGCGGGGACGGGGTTCTGTTCACGGACGATGTCCGGTGCCCGGTGCACGTCGCCGACCTCGCGGCGGCGCTCGTGGAGCTGGCGGTCCGCGGAGACGCGGGCATGTGGCACCTGGCCGGCACCGACGCGCTGAGCCGCCACGAGCTGGGGGTGCTGATCGCCCGCAGGGACGGCCTCGACGCCGGGCGCCTGCCCACCGGCCGCCGCGCCGACACGGCCCTGCCCGGGCCGTACGACGTCCGCCTGGACTGCACGGCGACGCAACGACGGCTCCGCACCCACCTCCGCGGCGCCCACGCATTCCTGACCCCGTCCGCGCCCTGACCCCGTCCGCGTCCCAACCCCGTCCGCGCCCTGACCCTGTCCGCGCCCTGACCCTGTCCGCGCCCTGGCCCCGTCCGCGTCCCGACCCTGTCCGCGTCCCGACCCCGGCCGCGCCTGACCCCGTCCGCGCCCTGACCCTGTCCGCGCCCTGGCCCCATGCGCGTCCCGACCAGGTGCGCGTCCCGACCCCGCCCGACCCCGTCCAAGCCGACAGGCCCGCATCCCACCGAGTGCCCGCCTCCAGCACGCCACCGGCGACCGCCTGCACCCCTGCACCCGTCGGCTCCACACCATTGGCCGCCTCCTGCACCCGCAGACTGCCTCCAGCAGCCCAGCCCCACCGCCTGCATCAACACGGCCCTGCTCCGGTGTCAGCGTCCCTTCAGCTCCGCCGGCTCGGCCCCCTGACTGCCTGCTGCACCCCTGCGAGCGTGCCTCCTCACGAGAGCGGCGACCGCCCCAGCGCCCGTCCCCTCCGACGGCTCCGGCGGGCCGGCGTCGCGACGAGGGCCGGCGTCGCGACGGCAGGCCGCGAATGCCGCACCTGGGCCTGGCCAGGGACGCGCGACCGGCGCGAGGCCGCGTCATCGCGACCAGGCCTCCACGCCGTGCCCTCGAACGCACGCGTCCCCGGACCCACAGGGCCCGGGGACGCGGTCGGTATGACGGGCCGTCCTACCCTCGGTGCGCCTCGAAGCGGAGCGTGCGGGAGACGCCCACGCGGACCGTGGTCCCCGGTGCGATGGTGACGGGCTCGTTCGGCGGGATGTCGTAGAAGTTGGGGTCGCCGGGCGGCTGGATCTGGGTGCCGTTGACGGAGCCGAGGTCCACCAGGTTGACGTCCCAGCCGTCCAGCGCCACTCGCAGGTGCCGCCGCGACACCGACCCGTCCGGGCTGGTCACCTTGGCGGGCCTGGCGGTGCCTCCGGCCACCTCGGGCGCCCGCTCGGGGTCGCGCCCGAGCAGGTAGTCGCTCTCCAGCGGCAGCGCGGTCCCGTCGTCCAGGATGAGGACGCCCAGCGAGGGGCGCGGACCCTTGTAGGGGACGAGCGTGCGCTGGACCAAGGCGATGCCGCAGACGGCGCAGTAGGGCACGCGGGGGTCGTTGAAGTGGTCGTTCTTGCAGTCGACGCCGTAGACGAGCGGGCGGTCGCCGTGCTCGGACTGCTGCTGCTCCTGAGGCGGCGGCCCCGGATGGTCGAAGTGGTCGGGCGGGCCGAGCAGGGGCGGCGCGTGCTGGTCGAAGTGCTCCGGCGGGCCCATGTGCTGCGGGACCTGCGGCTCGCCGGCGCCGTTGCCGGAGGGCGGCGGCTCGTCGTAGGACGGGAACTGCTGCTGCGGCTCCGGCAGGGGCGGCGGCTGGTCCTGCGGCTGGTAAGGCGGCGGCTGCTCCTGCTGGTAGGGGGGCTGCTCTTGTGGTTGGTGGTAGGGCGGCTGCTCTTGCGGCCCCTGGAAGGGAGACTGCTCCTGGTGCGGGATGTACGGCGGCTGGGGCTGGTCCTGCGGCGGCTGGTAAGGCGGCGGCTGCTCCGCGGCCGGCGGCGCGGGCTGCGGGCCCGAGGGCGGCCCTTGCAGGACCGGCGGCTGGTCGGCCAGCGGGTAGGGAGGCCGCTCGACCTGCTGCTGTGCGGGCGGCTGGATCAGGTCGGCCTCGAGGTGGAAGGCCGTGGCGGGCATCTCGCTGGTCAGCGGCCTGGACGGGGCGGGCGCGAACGGCTGGTCGGTGAGGTCGCCGATGAGGCCGCCGCCGTGAACCACGCCGCCCTCGAAACGCACGGCGGGGTGAGGGCTGCCGGCGCCGGGCATGCTCAGCTCGACGTGTTCGACGGTGCCGGTGACGAGCCGGTCGGCCCAGGTCAGGGAGTCGCTGCCGGCCAGCCGCGTCTCGCCCGACGAGGTGCCGATGGTGGCCGACGCCGCGCCGCTGACCAGCACGGCCACGCCGCCGCTCACGACGCCCGCGACGGCGCACGTGGCCGGGTCGCCGGCCATGTTGGCCGCCAGGACCTGCGCGGCGCGGCGGGCCAGCGCCCTGCCGTCCCCGCCCGAGGCGGCCGTCTCGCGCAGCGCCTCGAGCAGGCCGTCGGCGGTGGCCTCATCCGGGTCGCACACCAGCAGCAGCCCGCCCACGTAGGCGACCAGTCCATTTCCAGGAAGCGGACGCACCGTTCCGAAACCTTGGTCGGTCATGCGTCCTCCTTCATGACGACCGTGCTGCGCTCATTGGTGCCCTCGCTTCGCTCGGTCACTCAACTCTCCTCCCCGGAAGCCGGCGATGTCACGGCACCCGCACTGCTGTGCTGGCTTGCGGTGGCCCCACCAGCCATACGCATACCCAGACGGCGAGGGCGTGTCGCTGCCCCCGTCGTCTCGATTCGGTGAACCGGTGGACCGCAACAAACCCCTTAACTGTGCAAGTTTGGCCAAACCGAACACTATCGGCCAGTCATCGCATCGCAGAAATCGCCGGAGTCAGAAGCGGCCCGCCCGAAACTGCTGGACACGACCCTATCCGGGGGCCGCCGCTTAAACGAGTGGGACAAATCAGACGCCGGTGAAAACCCGGTTCACATCGGCTGTGGCCAGCACGCCGTAGACTGCGCCGCCGGGCTCGACGAGCAGATACTCGCTGCCGGGGGCCTCCCGCATGGCGTCGATGAGCGGCTCCCCGGTCAGGCCGGCGTCGAGCACCATGGTGGGGTCGAGGGACTTGGCGAGGGAGGCGACGTTCACCCAGGGGCGGCGGTGCTCAGGGGTGGCCTGCACGGCGGCCTCGTTCACGATCGCCAGGGGCGTGCCGTCGTGGTCGACCACGACGAGGGCGCCCGCCCGCTGCTCGGCGGCCTGCCGCAGGGCCTCGGACAGCGGCGTCTCCGCCGTCACCGGGATCGCTCTGCGGGCCAGTGCGCGGGCGTTGACCTGCGGGATCCTGGCCCTGATCTTGGCCACGCGCAGCGACTGCGTCGCTCCCATCCAGATGAACGAGGCCAGCACCAGCGGCCACACGAGGTTGGTGAAGTCGGCCTCCCGGTCGCCCGTCAGGGTGGTCGCCAGCGCGAACCCCACCAGCACCACGGCCAGCACCCGCCCGCCCCAGGCGGCGACGATGGTGCCGGAGCCGGGGTTCCTGGTCAGCTTCCACACGCCGGCGCGCAGCATCCTGCCGCCATCGAGGGGCAGGCCGGGCAGCAGGTTGAACACGCCGACGATGAGGTTGGCGACCCACAGCTGCCAGGTCAGCGCCTCGACGATGCCGCCGCTGTTGATCATGAAGATGTCGGCGGCCACGCCCACCCCGGCCAACCCGAGGGAGAGCGCCGGGCCGGCCGCGGCGATCGCGAACTCCTTGCCCGGCGTCGGCGGCTCCTTCTCGATCTCCGACACGCCGCCGAGGAGATAGAGGGTGATCCTGCGCACCGGCAGGCCGTACCACTTGGCCAGGACGCTGTGCGCGAGCTCGTGCAGCAGCACCGAGACGTACAGCAGCACCGCGAACACGAACGCCACCGCGTATGCCGCGGCGCTGTCGAGCTCGGGCAGCATCTGCTGCATCTGCGGCCCGAACATCACCGTGATGAAGGCCGCCACGAGGAACCACGTCCATGAGACGTAGACGGGAATCCCGAACGGTTTGCCCATCCGAAGGCCGGAGAACTCCTGCCGCGGGCTTTGCTCGCTCACCGCACTCCTTGTACGTCCTTGTCGCCGGGGGCCCGTCAGGGGCGCGGTCCTCCCGCCGATACATGGTGTCGCTGCCCTTGATGCTACGCGCCGCGGCACGTGAACCTCGTTTCGCGGGGACCTATTCTGTCGGGGTCTTGACCTAGAGTGCGGTGCATGACGTTGACCGAGCCGGTGATCATCGGAGCTCTCTCCCCGTCCCGGGCGGGCGATTTCATGACCTGCCCCCTGCTCTACCGCTTCCGGGTGATCGACCAGCTGCCGGAGAGACCCTCGCAGGCGGCGGTGCGCGGCACGGTGGTCCACGCGGTCCTGGAGCGGCTCTACGACCTGCCGGCGCCGCGCCGTTCGGTGCAGGCGGCGGTGGAGCTCCTGGAGCCGCAGTGGGCGCAGCTGCTGGCGGGGGACCCGCAGTTCGCGGAGATGTTCGCCGACGACGCCGAGCAGGCCGAGTGGCTGACGCAGGCGCGGGGCATGCTGGAGCGCTACTTCACGCTGGAGGACCCGACGCGGCTCGAGCCGGCCGAGCGCGAGCTCTACGTCGAGGCGGTCCTGGACGGCGGGCTGATGCTGCGCGGCTACGTCGACCGGCTCGACGTGGCGCCGACCGGCGAGGTCCGGGTGGTCGACTACAAGACGGGCAGCGCGCCGGGGCCGGACTTCGAGGCCAAGGCACTGTTCCAGATGAAGTTCTACGCCCTGGTGCTGTGGCGGCTGCGGGGGCAGGTGCCGCGGCTGCTGCAGCTGGTCTACCTGGGCGGAGCCGGCGAGGTGCTGAGGTACGCGCCGGACGAGGCCGACCTGCTGGCCACCGAGCGCAAGGTGATGGCGTTGTGGGCGGCGATCGAGCGGTCGATGGAGACCGGCGAGTGGCGGGCCCGGCGCAGCCGGCTGTGCGACTGGTGCGACCATCAGGCGCTGTGCCCGGAGTTCGGCGGCACCCCTCCCCCGGTCCCCGACCGCCGGCCCGGCGACACGGTCCGCAGCAACCGCCGCTCGGCCACCGACGAGCTGTAACGGCCGCCCAGCGGTCCGGCCGTGCGCGGCCGGACCGGCGGCACATCGCCTGTGGCCGCAGGCGTGCACGGCGCGGGTAGCGCAGCTCAGCGTCCCAGGTGGCGGCAGGCGTACACGGTGCCGACGGCGCAACCTGGCATCCCAGGTGGCCGCTGGCGTCCAGGTGCAGCCGGCCCAATGGCCATTCCAGGTGGCTGCAGGCATGCACGGTGCCGGTGGCGCAGCCCAGCATCCCAGGTTGGCCGCAGGCGTGCACGGTGCAGCCGGCGAAGCCGAGCTTCCCAGGTTGCTGCCTCCACGGCGCAGCCGGGCCGGACGTTGACGCGGTGTCTCCCGCGGCGTCGGGCGCGTGCACGGGATCGGACACCCCCAAGTCGCGCACCCGCATGGCCCCCGCGCCGGCTTCCGGCGCGTGGGGGATGCTCTCCGGCCAGGGAGCGGATGCCATGACGTGCGGGTGCCTGGTGCAGCCGGGTGGCGTGCCGGACACGGCCGGGCGCAGTGCCAGACACGGCGGGGTGGCTGGTGAGTCAGCGTGGCGGCGCTGATCGGCGGCGGCGAGCGGGTGTGGGCGGGTAATCCTCCCAAGGGAGGAGGTTGTGGGCTCTCACCTGGTCTTACAGTGAAGCGGTGCGTATCGACCGAACCAGGCTCCACGACACGGTCCTCGCCGGGGTGGTGGCCGTCGCGTCGGTCGTGTTGTTCCTGCTCTACGACCCCGACCGGCTCGCGGCCGACGGCCTGCCGGTGGGGGGCCTGCGCCCGCCGGACGCGCTCGGGACGGCGCTGGTGGTGCTCGCGTGCGTGCCGGTGGCGGCCCGCCGGCGGTGGCCGCTGGCGGCGCTGTGCGCGGGCCTGGCGCCGGAGGCCGTGGTGACGGCGTCCGGATACGGCAACGGCGTGCCGGGCCTGCCCGGGCTGGTGCTGCTGTACTCGGTGGCCTCGCATCGGGGTCTGGCGATGGCGCTGGGCGGGCTGGGGGCAACGCTGGCGGCCTACGCCTTCGGGGCGGCGGCGGGCCCGGTCAGCGCGACGAGCTGGACCGACCACGTGATGGTCCTGGTGGTGCTGGGCGCGGTGTGGGGCGCGGGCCGCAGCCTGCGGTTGCGCCGGGCGTACCTGGAGGAGCTGAAGGACCGGTCGGCCAGGCTGGAGCGGGCGCATGAGGCCGACACGCGGGCCGCGCGCGCCGAGGAGCGCTCCAGGATCGCCCGCGAGCTGCACGACGTGGTCGCCCACCACGTCAGTGTGATGATCGTGCAGGCGGCGGCGGCCCGCCGGGTGCTGGCCTCCGATCAGGAGCTGGCGGGCGAGGCGCTGTCGGCGATCGAGCAGACGGGCCGGATGGCGATGGCGGAGATGCGCAACATCGTGGGCGTGCTGCGGACCGACGCCCGCGCCGAGCTGGGTCCGCAGCCGGGCGTGCACGATCTGCCGGCGCTGGTGGAGCAGATGCGGGAAGCGGGGCTGCCGGCCCGGCTCCAGGTGGAGGGCGAGCCGCGGCCGCTGCCCGCAGGGGTGGACCTGGCCGCGTACCGGCTGGTCCAGGAGGGGCTGACCAACAGCCTGCGGCACGCCGGGGCCGGGGCGAAGGCGGTGGTGACCGTCCAGCACAAACCGCGCGAGCTGGACGTACGGGTGGAGGACGACGGAAACGGCGGGCCGGATCTGCCCATGCGGTCAGGGCATGGCTTGGTCGGCATTCGCGAACGGGTGGCACTCTATGGTGGAATCCTGAACATCGGTCCGTTGCCGGGGGGCGGTTTCGAGGTGCGGGCGAGGTTCCCGTTGAAGGACGGACAATGACGATCAGAGTGCTGCTGGTGGACGATCAGCCGCTGCTGCGCACGGGATTCCGCCTGATCCTGGAGGCCGAGTCCGACATCACGGTGGTGGGCCAGGCCGGGGACGGCAAGGTCGCGATGGAGCAGACGCGGGCGCTGCTGCCCGACGTGGTGCTCATGGACATCCGGATGCCGGGGGTCGACGGCATCGAGGCGACCCGCAGGATCGTCAGGGAGGCGGCGCCGTCGGCTCACGTGCCGAAGGTGCTGGTGCTGACGACGTTCGACCTGGACGAATACATCGTGGAGGCGCTGCGTTCGGGCGCGTCCGGGTTTCTGCTGAAGGATGTGCCGCCCGATGAGCTGGTGCAGGCGATCCGGGTGGTGGCGGCCGGGGACGCGATCGTGGCGCCGAGCGTGACCAGGCGGTTGCTGGACCGGTTCGCCTCAAGGCTGCCGTCGGCGTACGAGCAGGCCACGCCGGCGCGGCTGGACCGGCTGACCGAGCGGGAGCTGGAGGTGCTGCGGCTCATCGCCAAGGGCATGTCCAACGCGGAGATCGCCGCCAAGCTCGTGGTGAGCGAGACGACGGTCAAGACGCACGTCGGCAACGTGCTGACCAAGCTGGGACTGCGGGACCGCGTGCAGGCCGTGGTGCTGGCCTACGAGACGGGGCTGATCACCCCGGGCGCGTTGTCCTGAGCCCCAGCCGGGTTCACTTCGCGGCCGGGCTCTCCTTCGCGGCGATCTCCGGGGCGTTCTCCGGGAAGTGGCAGGCGACGCGGTGGCCGCTGGCCAGCTCCTCCAGCGGCGGCTCGACCGTCCGGCAGACCTCCTGCGCCTTCCAGCAGCGGGTGTGGAAGCGGCAGGCGGGCGGCGGGTTGAGCGGGCTGGGCACGTCTCCGGCGAGCCGGATGCGCTCGCGTTCCTTGCGGGCCTTCGGGTCGGGCACGGGCACGGCCGACAGCAGCGCGTTCGTGTACGGGTGCATCGGCGCGCTGTAGAGCTGCTTGCGCTCGGCGATCTCGACGATCTTGCCCAGGTACATGACAGCGACGCGGTCGCTGATGTGGCGCACTACCGACAGGTCGTGGGCGATCACGACGTAGGTGAGGTCGAGCTCGTTCTGCAGGTCCTCCAGCAGGTTGACGACCTGCGCCTGGATGGACACGTCGAGCGCCGAGACCGGCTCGTCGGCGATGATGAGCTTGGGCTTGAGCGCGAGCGTGCGGGCGATGCCGATGCGCTGCCGCTGGCCGCCGGAAAACTCGTGCGGGTAGCGGTTGTAGTGCTCGGGGTTGAGCCCGACGAGCTCCAGGATGTCCTGGACGGCCTTCTTGATGCCGTGCTCGGTCTTGACGCCCTGGATGCGGAACGGGGCGCCGACGATGGCGCCGACCGTGTGGCGGGGGTTGAGCGACGAGTAGGGGTCCTGGAAGATCATCTGCATGTCGCGCCGGAGCGGGCGGAGCCTGCCCTGGCCCATGTGCGTGATGTCCTGGCCCTCGAAGACGACCTTGCCGGCGGTGGGCTCGAGCAGACGGGTGACCAGCCGGCCCGTCGTGGACTTGCCGCAGCCGGACTCGCCCACCAGGCCGAGCGTCTCGCCCTTGAACACGTCGAAGCTGATCCCGTCGACCGCTTTGACCGCGCCGACCTGCCTTTTGAGCAGGCCCTTCGTCACGGGGAAGTGCTTCTCCATGTTCTGCACGGAAAGAAGCAGCTCAGTTTCGCTCATGCGGCCTCCTTCGTCGGCCGCATAAGCGAAATTCGGCTGTGTCTCATTGTTCGCTCGCTACGCTCGCTCACTGGGTCTCCAGCACTGGCTTGATCTCGGTCTCCCACAGGCTCCGCCGTTCGGTCCTGCTCATGTGGCAGCGCACCAGGTGGCCGCCTTCGGTTTCGGCCAGCGCGGGCACTTCGGTGTCCGCCTTGCCGTCGGTGCGCTCGGCGTACGGGCAGCGAGGGTGGAAGGCGCAGCCGGGCGGCACGTTGATCAGGGACGGCGGGGAGCCCTTGATCGGCAGCAGCCGTTCGGTGGGCTCGCGGTCGAGGCGGGGCATGGAGCCCAGCAGGCCCCAGGTGTAGGGGTGCTCGGGGCGGTAGAAGATGTCGTCGGCGGAGCCGTATTCGACGCACTTGCCGCCGTACATGACGAGGATGTCGTCGGACACCTGCGCCACCACGCCCAGGTCGTGGGTGATGACGATGAGCGCGGAGTTGAACTCGCGCTGCAGGTCGACCATGAGGTCGAGGATCTGCGCCTGGACGGTCACGTCGAGCGCGGTGGTCGGCTCGTCGGCGATGAGCAGCTCGGGGTCGCACGACAGCGCCATCGCGATCATGGCGCGCTGTCGCATGCCGCCGGAGAACTCGTGCGGGTAGGCGTCGACGCGCCTGGCCGGCTCGGGGATGCCGACGCGGCCGAGCATGTCGATGGCGTGCTTGCGGGCGACCTGCTTGGTGACCTTGTGGTGGATGCGGTAGGCCTCGATGATCTGGTGGCCGACCGTGTAGAAGGGGTGCATCGACGACAGCGGATCCTGGAAGATCATCGCCATCTTCTTGCCGCGCAGGGTGCGCACGTGCTCGGCGGAGGCGCCGATGAGCTCCTCGCCGTCGAGCCAGATCTCGCCGGAGATCCTTGCGCGGCCGCCCTTGTGCAGGCCGAGCACGCCGAGGCTGGTCACGCTCTTGCCGGAGCCGGACTCGCCGACGATGCCGAGGGTCTTGCCGCGCTCGACGCCGAACGACAGCCCGTCGACGGACTTGACCAGACCGTCGTCGGTCGGGAAGTGGATCTTCAGGTCCTTGACGTCAAGGAAGCTCACGACAACCTCACCCTCGGGTCGACCACGGCGTAGAGCATGTCGACGACCAGGCTCGCGATCACGACGAACAACGCGGCCATGAGGACCACGCCCATGACCTGCGGCAGGTCCTGGTTCTTGATCGCCAGGATGGCGTACTGGCCGAGCCCGGGCAGAGTATAGGTGGTCTCGGTGAGTACGGCGCCGCCGATGAGCAGGCCGAAGTCGATGCCGAAGAGCGTGAGGATGGGCGTCAGCGCGGCGCGCAGGCCGTGCTTGACGATGACCTCCCGCTCGCGCAGGCCCTTGGCGCGGGCGGTGCGGATGTAGTCCTCCCCCATGGTCTCGAGCATCCCCGCCCGGGTGAGCCTGGCGTAGCCGGCCGCGAACAGGAACGCCAGCGTGATCCACGGCAGCAGCAGGTCGTAGGCCCACAGCGCCGGGTTCTGGGTGAAGGGGACGTACGCGCCGCCGGGCGCGGTCCAGCCCAGGCCGTAGCTGAAGAAGACCAGGGTGATCATGCCGGTGAAGAAGATCGGCAGCGACACGCCGGCCAGCGCGGTGCCCATCGACAGCCGGTCGAAGAAGCTGCCGCGGCGCAGCGCGGACAGCACGCCCACGCCGATGCCGACCGCCACCCAGATGAGGGCGGCGCCGATGGCCAGGGAGATGGTCACCGGGAGGCGGTCGAGCAGGTCCGGCCAGACGGGCTGGCCGGTGATGAAGGAGTAGCCGAAGCACGGTGCGGGACACTGCTCGACCCCCGCGCCGTAGTCGTATTCGGCGCCGAAGATGAGGCTCTTGAGGAACCGGCCGTACTGCACGACCACCGGATCGTAGAAGCCCAGCTTCTGGGCGACCAGGTGCACCGTCTCCGGTGTGGCCGCGCGGCCCACGTACCGTGAGGCGAGGGCCTCGGGGGTGGCCCCGGCCCACTGCGGCACGATGTAGAAGATGCCGAACGTGACCATGCTGATCACGATGAGCATCGCGACTGCGCCGATCAGACGTCTGATGATATATGTGAGCACCGCTACCGGCCGAGCGGCCCGGCCCGTCGCCGGGCCAGGCCGCTCCCGCCTTCACCTGCCTTTACTAGATCCCCGAAGCGCGCCAGGTCACTGGACGCCCATCATGATGTAGTCGTAGCCCTGCTGGCCCTCGTTGTAGGCGACGTTCGTCACGTTCTGGCCGCGCAGGAGCAGAGCCTTGGCCCAGACCACGGGAAGGATGGAGGCGTCCTCCATGACCTTCTTGTCCACGTCGACCCAGAGCTTCTCGCGGGCCGTGGCGTCCAGCTCGGACGCGGCCTGGTCGATCAGCTTGTCCACCTCAGGGTTCTTGACGCTGAGGTTGTAGTTGCCGGCCGGGCGGATGGTGCGGCTGTCGACGATGGCCTGCAGGAAGCCGTAGCCGTCGGGCCAGTCCGAGCCCCAGCCGTGGGCGGCCAGGCCGATGCCGTTCTTCTTGACGTACTCGACGTTACCCGCGTAGTCGGAGAAGTAGCTGGAGGACGGGAAGCCCTTGAGCGTGAGCTTGATGCCGACCTTGTCCAGCGCCTGCTGCATCGCCTCGGCCAGCGCCTTCTCACGCGGCCGGTCGGAGCGGAAGGACATGGTCGTGGAGAAGCCGTTGGGCTGGCCGCAGGCCGTCAGGGCCTCCTTGGCCTTGGTGACGTCGCCCTTGTTCTCCGGCGTCTGGTACAGGTCGAACTTCTGCTGGCCCTTGATGGGCGGCGGCATGACGTTCGTGGCGATGTCGCCACCGGCGACGGGGCCGCCGAAGGCGGTCTGGTTGGCGACGCGGTCCGCGGCCCACATGACGGCCTTGCGGCAGTCGAGGTTGTCCAGCGGCTTGGTGTCGGGGATGACCGACACGAACCACAGACGCTGCAGGACCGGGTTGTCCGTACGGGCCTTCATCGCCGGGTCGGGCAGGACCTTGCCCAGCGCGGCGGGCTGCAGGCCGGTGCCCGGGACGTCCAGGTGGATGTTGCCGGACATGAGCTGGTTGTCCAGGTCGTCGGCGTTGACGTTGAGCTGGACCTCGATGCGGTCGGGCAGCGCCGGACGGTGGGGGTCGGTCGCCGCGTTCCACTGGTCGTTGCGCACCAGCGCCAGGCTCTTGCCGGCCTGGACGCTCTCGAACTTGTACGGACCGGAGGAGATCACGTGCTCGCGGTACTTCGCGCCGGTGTCCTTGGCCTTGGGCACCGGGGCCGTCATCGGCATCTGGACGATGTAGTCCATCGACGCGAACGGCTTGGTCAGGTGGAAGACGACCGTGGTGTCGTCCGTCGCCTCGACGGCCGACTTGTAGTCGACATCGGGGGTCTTGTAGACGCCCTTGAAGTCCTTCGGCCAGGCCAGCAGCTCATTGAGGTAGGAGGGGCCGTGCGTGAAGGTCTCCTTGTCGAACGACCTGGCCACCGCGTACGCCACGTCCTGGGCGGTGATCGGCGTGCCGTCCTCGTACTTCAGACCACTCTTGATCTTGTACGTCCAGGTCTTGCCGTCGGCGCTCGGCTGGCCGAGACCCTCGGCCAGGTCGGGCACCACGGTGGCGCCCTCAGGCCCCGGTCCCGGCTTGTACATCGTCAGCGTCCGCCAGTAGAGGCGGCCGAAGTTGAAGGAGTAGCCGTAATAGGTGTCGGCCGGGTCAAGGCTGTCCCAGTCGGAGGAGTGCGCGGCCTTGAGCGTGCCTCCCTTCTTGGTGGAAGCGTTGAACACCTGGGTCAGCGCCACGTTCGCCGCGGGTTGCGCGGCGCCGCCGGCGGTGGCCGTCTGGGCCGGCTGCTGCTGGCCGCCACCTCCGCCACAGGCGGAGAGCACCAAGGCGAGCGCCGCTGTCGCGGCCGCCGCCAGTGCGGATTTCCTTCTCATTGACTAACCCCTTGTTAGTGAGATGGGGGATGGAGCGTAGGCGAAGGTCAATGCGCGCGCGGGTCGAAGGCGTCCCTCAGCCCGTCGCCGAACAGGTTGAACGCCAGGACGGTAACGAAGATCGCCAAGCCCGGGAAGAGCACGAAGTGCGGGAGTGTGTAGAAACGCACCGCCTCCGAGAGCATGCCGCCCCACGTCGGAGTGGGCGGGTTGATGCCGACTCCCAAGAACGAGAGCGCGGCCTCGAACAGGATGTTGGTCGGAATGAGCAGGGTCGCGTAGACCAGGATCGGCGCCATCAGGTTGGGCAGGACCTCGCGGAACAGGATGTAGCCGTGGCGTGCCCCGAGGCTGCGCGCGGCGTCGACGAACTCCCGCTCCCGCAGTGACAGGGTCTGCCCGCGTACGATGCGGCCGATGCTGGGCCAGCTGAAGAACCCGATGATGAAGACGAGCATCGCCACGCGCAGTCCGTTGCCCTCCAGGCCGAACCCCTTGTCGGGGACGACGCCGGCGAGCGCGATCGCGAAGACCAGCAGCGGGAAGGCGAGGAAGACGTCCATGATCCGGCCGATCACCTGGTCGACCCATCCGCCGAAGTAGCCCGCCAGGACGCCCAGGACCGTGCCGATGAGCACCGACACCAGGGTCGCGAGGAAGCCGATGAGCAGCGAGATCCCCGCGCCGGCCACGATGCGGCTGAAGATGTCGCGGCCGTTGACCGGCTCGACGCCGAGCAGGTATTCACTGCTCACGCCACCGAAGTTTCCCTTGGGCAGGAGCGTGCTCTGGTCGATCGCGTCCTGGTGGAACTCCAGCGGCGGGTGCCCGAAGGCGGCGATGATCGGCGAGGCGAAAACGGACACCAGGATCAGGAAGACGACGAAGATTCCGCCGGCGAGCGCGACCTTGTCCCGCCTCAACCGCATCCAGGCGATCCCGGTGAGTGACCGGCCCTGGATGGCCTTGCCCGCTCCCGCGAGCACCGACTCCGGATGCGCCTCCGCCGCGGAACCGGAAACGTCGAGCGGCGCGGTCATGCGAAATTGCCCCCTGCATCTAGACGACGCTGTCTATTAGAGATGACTTTAGACCGCGAGTCGCGACCTCAGGAGGCAGAATCTATGGCCTGAGCTGCTGTGACCAGTCCCTCGGGCTGCTATGTGGCTAATCTGTGATTGATGCGAAACTCATTCGTATCGATCTTGAACGGTATGTCTGGGGCACGTCCCGTTTCAGTCTCAGAACTGTGACACAAGCCGGATTCAGCCGATACCACGGCGTTTGAGAAGTTCCTCGATGTCCGAAAAGTCGTCGTCGCTCTTGGCCGGCTTCGGGGCGCCCACGGCGGGCTGAGGCTTGGGTGCGGCGGCCGACTTGTTCGCTGAAGGCTTAACGGACTGTTGCGCCGGAGTGTCAGAAGCGGACTTCTTCCTGCCCGCGGCCAGCCTCCTGCCACGCAGGACCCCGGACACGACGAACAGCACCACCGACAGCCCCGTGACCGCCACGCCGGCCCAGACCAGCGGGTTGAGCACCAGCCCGGTCACGAACCCCACCAGGGTCGTGCCGACGGTCCACAGCGCCTGCAACGCGCCGGTCAGATAGGCCGCCATGGGCAACAGCGCCCATGCGGCCACCCGCATCCCCGAAGCCGCACCCCTGCGGCGGAACGCCAGGAAGCTGAACACCAGCCCGGCGACCGTCGCACCGGCACACAACGGCAGCCAAAGCGAAGCAAGCTGGTTGAACATGTCCACAGGCATAGTCCCGCCCCCTCAATGTGTGGCTCGTAACTCCATCCTGGCACGCGAACGCCCGGTCGCCTCCTCCGCGAGAACCACTTTTCCCTTAGGGGACGAGCCCTCAGAACGTCAGGAGTGCCCTGAGGTCGGCGACCGCGACCTCTTGCAGGGAGGAGACCACGAGCCGGCCGGGCGCCGGCTCGATGGGCAGGAGGCTGGGGACCGCCACGACGGCGCAACCGGCCGCCGTGGCCGCGGCCACGCCGTTCGGCGAGTCCTCCAGGACGACACAACGGACCGGCTCCACGCCGAGCATGCTCGCGGCCGTCAGGTACGGCTCCGGGTCCGGCTTGGTGCGGGAGACGTCGTCGGCGGTGACCACGACGTCGAAGCGGTCTCTGCCGACGCTCTTGAGCACCGCGTCGGCGATCTCCTTCAGCGAGGACGTGACGAGCCCCACGGGGACTCCCCCGGCCCGGACGGCGTCGAGCAGTTCGGAGGCGCCCGGCATCACCGATACGCCCGCCGACAGGCGCGCCACCATGCCGTCGAGCATCCACTGCCGCACGATGTCACCCGCCACCTCGGAGCCGGACACGGCCAGCATGTAGCCGACCGTCCGCTCCATGGACCCGCCGACCAGGTGCGCCTGATGCTCGGGCGTCCACTGCCCGCCGAGCCGGCCCATCACCTCGGTCTCGATCTCCAGCCACACCCGCTCGCTGTCGACCAGCAGCCCGTCCATGTCGAAGAAGACGGCTTCCATGTGCCCCCGATCCGTAGGTACGTGCACGCCATTGTCGCGCTCGCCGGGTGAACGCGTCCGGCCGGGTGGCGGAAGAACGACCGCCGCCTCCGTGAACGGGCCTCCTGCGGCATGCCGAGGAGCGGGGACGGCGACTGCCCGGACGCCCGATCAGCAGCGGCCCTGCCGACGGCACGACCGCCGCCCGGCGACGCGGGCGGGGCGGCAGAGCGGGCGGGGCGGCAGAGCGGGCGGGGCGGCAGAGCGGGCGGGGCGGCAGAGCGGGCGGGGCGGCAGAGCGGCCGGGGCGGGTCAGACGTTGAAGTATTTGGCCTCGGGATGGTGCGCGACCAGCGCGGAGGTGGCCTGCTCGGGGTGGAGCTGGAACTCCTCCGACAGCGTGACGCCGATGCGCTCGGGGTCGAGCAGCTGGAACAGCTGCACCTGATCCTCGAGGTTGGGGCACGCCGGGTAGCCGAAGGAGTAGCGGCACCCCTGGATGTTGACCTTGAGCATGTCGTCCAGCGACTCCTCGCCCCCGATGCCCCACTCCGAGCGGACCCGGGCGTGCCAGTATTCGGCCAGGGCCTCGGTGAGCTGCACCGACAGGCCGTGCAGCTCCAGGTAGTCGCGGTAGGCGTCCTTGGCGAACAGCTCGGACGTGGCCTCGGCGATCTTCGAGCCCATGGTGACGACCTGGAGGCCGACCACGTCGACCTCGCCGGAGTCCTTGGGCCGGAAGAAGTCCGACAGGCACAGGTGGCGGTCACGGCGCTGGCGGGGGAAGGTGAAGCGGGTGCGCTCGCCGCCGTCCTCGTCGAGGACGATCAGCGAGTCGCCGTCGCTGACGCACGGGAAGTGCCCGTAGACGACGGCCGCCTCCAGCAGGCCCTCGGTCTGGATGCGCTCCAGCCACATGCGCAGCCGCGGCCGGCCCTCGGTCTCGACCAGCTCCTCGTAGCCGGGCCCGTCGCCGCCCCTGGTGGGCTTGAGCCCCCACTGGCCGAGGAACAGCGCCCGCTCGTCAAGGAAGGCGGAGTAGTCGGTCAGCGAGATGCCCTTGACGATGCGGTCCCCGGAGAAGGGTGGCGCCGGCACGGGGTTGTCGACGGCCACGTCGGAGCGGGCGGGCAGCTCCTCGACCGGGGTGCGGGTGAGCACGGCGCCGGTTTTGACGCGCCGCTCGCGCAGCGGCGGCAGGGTCGCCCCGGCCACGCCGCGCTTGACGGCCATGAACGCGTCCATGAGCCGCAGCCCTTCGAACGCGTCGCGGGCGTAGCGCACCTCGCCCTCGAACAGCCCGGCGAGGTCCTGCTCGACGTAGGCGCGGGTCAGGGCGGCGCCGCCGAGCAGCACGGGGTATTTCTGCGACAGGCCCCTGGAGTTCATCTCCTCCAGGTTTTCCTTCATGATGACCGTCGACTTGACCAGCAGGCCCGACATGCCGATGACGTCGGCCTTCTGCTCGTCGGCGGCCTCCAGGATGGCCGACACCGGCTGCTTGATGCCGAGGTTGACGACCTGGTAGCCGTTGTTGGACAGGATGATGTCGACGAGGTTTTTGCCGATGTCGTGTACGTCGCCCTTGACGGTGGCCAGCACGATACGGCCCTTCGTCTCGCCCTCGACGCGCTCCATGTGGGGCTCGAGGTAGGCGACGGCGGCCTTCATGACCTCGGCCGACTGCAGCACGAACGGCAGCTGCATCTGCCCGGAGCCGAACAGCTCGCCGACCGTCTTCATGCCGTCGAGCAGCACCTCGTTGATGATCTCCAGGGCGGGCCGCTGGTCGAGCGCGGTGTCGAGGTCGGCCTCCAGGCCCTTGCGCTCCCCGTCGATGATGCGCCGCTTGAGCCGCTCCCACAGCGGCAGCGCGGCCAGCTCCTCGGCCTTGCCGGCGCGCATGGCGGCGGCGTCGACGCCCTCGAACAGGTCCATGAACCGCTGCAGCGGGTCGTAGCCGTCGCGGCGGCGGTCGTAGACCATGTCGAGCGCGACCTGGCGCTGCTCGTCGGGGATGCGCGCCATCGGCAGGATCTTGGAGGCGTGCACGATGGCCGAGTCGAGCCCGGCGTTGACGCACTCGTTGAGGAACACCGAGTTGAGCACCATGCGGGCGGCCGGGTTGAGCCCGAAGCTGATGTTGGACAGGCCCAGCGTGGTCTGCACGCCCGGGTAGCGGCGCTTGAGCTCGCGGATGGCCTCGATGGTCTCCAGGCCGTCGCGCCTGGTCTCCTCCTGACCGGTGGCGATGGGGAAGGTGAGGCAGTCGACGATGATGTCCTCGACCCGCATGCCCCAGTTGCCGGTCAGGTCCTCGATGAGGCGGGTGGCGACGCGCACCTTCCAGTCCGCGGTGCGGGCCTGGCCCTCCTCGTCGATGGTCAGCGCGACCACGGCCGAGCCGTGCTCGCGCACCAGACGCATGATCTTCTGGAAGCGGGAGTCGGGGCCGTCGCCGTCCTCGTAGTTGACGGAGTTGACGGCGGCGCGGCCGCCGAGCATCTCCAGCCCGGCCTGCAGCACCGCCGGCTCGGTCGAGTCGAGCATGATCGGCAGGGTGGAGGCGGTGGCGAAGCGGAAGGCCAGCTCCTTCATGTCGCTCACGCCGTCGCGGCCAACGTAGTCGACGCACAGGTCGAGCATGTGGGCGCCGTCGCGGGCCTGGTCGCGGGCCGTCTCCACGCAGTCGTCCCAGCGGCCCGCCAGCATGGCCTCGCGGAAGGCCTTGGAGCCGTTGGTGTTGCAGCGCTCGCCGATGGCCAGGTAGGAGGTGTCCTGCCGGAACGGCACGGTCTGGTAGAGCGAGGACGCGCCCGGCTCGGGGTGCGGCCGGCGCGGCGCCACCTCCTGGCCGCGGACCCGCTCGACGACCTGGCGCAGATGCTCGGGGGTGGTGCCGCAGCAGCCGCCGACCAGGGACAGGCCGTAGTCACGGGTGAACGTGCCGTGCGCGTCGGCCAGCTCCTGCGCCGTCAGCGGGTAGTAGGCGCCGTCGGAGGTCAGCACCGGCAGGCCCGCGTTGGGCATGCAGCTGAGCTTGAGCCGGGAGTGGCGGGCGAGATAACGCAGGTGCTCGCTCATCTCGGCGGGGCCGGTCGCGCAGTTGAGCCCGATGATGTCGACGCCGAGCGGCTCGATCGCGGTCAGCGCGGCGCCGATCTCGGAGCCGAGCAGCATCGCGCCGTTGGTCTCGATCGTGACCTGGGCGATGATCGGGATGTCCCGGCCGGAGGCCTCGGCGGCCCGCTTGGCGCCGATGACGGCGGCCTTGACCTGGAGCAGGTCCTGGCAGGTCTCGATGATCAGCGCGTCGGCGCCACCCGCGATCAGGCCGGCCGCGTTGTCCCGGTACGCGTCGCGCAGGCTGGCGTAGGGCAGATGGCCCAGCGTGGGCAGCTTGGTGCCCGGGCCCATCGAGCCGAGCACGAAACGCGGCTGGTCCGGCGTGGACCAGTGGTCGGCGGACTCGCGGGCGATCCTGGCACCCGCCTCGGAGAATTCGAAGACCCGCTCGGAGATGTCGTATTCGCCCAGTGCGGCGAGGTTGGCGCCGAAGGTGTTGGTCTCCACGCAGTCGACGCCGACGGCGAAGTAAGCGTCGTGGACGCCGCGCACGATGTCGGGGCGGGTGACATTGAGCACCTCGTTGCAGCCCTCGTGACCGTGGAAGTCGTCGAGGGTCGGGTCCTGGGCCTGGAGCATCGTGCCCATCGCGCCGTCGGCGACGATCACGCGCTGGGACAACACTTCTCGGAAGGACGGCGAAATGCTCATGGGGTAGAGCTTATCGGCTGCGCTTCGAGGGCTGTTCGAGCCGGGCTCGAGAGATCGCTTTCGGGCGAGGCGTTAGGCTGCCGACTGGTCATTGAACGCAGCGTCCAATAGGGGTCATCATGGCCTACCGCACCGTACTCGTCGGCACCGACGGCTCCGCCTCGTCCTTCCGCGCCGTGTCCGCGGCGGCGTCCCTGGCCGCGGCGACCGGCGCCACTCTCGTCCTGGCCTGCGCGTATCTGCCCATGCGGGAGAGCGAGCGCGCGGCGGCCGCCGACCGGCTCGGCGAGCTGGCGTACAAGGTGAGCGGATCCACACCGGCCGACGACGCGCTGCGGGCGGCGCGCGAGCACGCCGTCGCGGCGGGCGCCGCCGGCGTGGTCCTCGCCGCCGAGCAGGGCGACGCCGTGGACGTGCTGGTCTCGCTGGCCGCCAGGCACCGCGCCGACCTGATCGTGGTCGGCAACCGCGGGCTCAACAGCCTGGCCGGCCGGCTGCTCGGGTCCGTGCCCTCGGGCGTGTCCCACCGCGCCTCCTGCGATGTGCTGATCGTGCACACCACCGACGGCAAGCGCTGACCGGCTGGAGCGGGTCCGCCCCGAACGCGAGGCGAGTCCGCGCCGAGCGCAAAGCCGTACAGAGCGCAAGAACGTCCGAGCACGGGGCTGCGCCGAGCGCGAACACGTTCGCGCTCGTGTGGGGCGCCGGAGGGCCGCGTCGCGGGCCTGGCGGCCGGAGACGGCCCGGAGGGGCGGTGCGGGGTGGCCGGGCGTTCGCAAGGAGATCGGTGACGCCGATGCCTCCTTACCGCATAGGCTTAGCGGGACAATGGAGCGAAGGAGCTCGGCGCGAGAGAGCGAGGAACGGGCCAACGAGCGCCGAAGCGGTCGCGACCATCGACAACAGCGGGAGGAGGCGACACGTGATAGAGCTTGAAGGGCTCCCCGAGCTCGTCGACCCGGTGCTCATTGCCGCGTTCGAGGGGTGGAACGACGCGGGCGAGGCCTCCAGCGGTGTGATCGCCCATCTCGAGTCCGCCTGGAAGGCCGAGCCGCTCATCGCGCTCGACCCGGACGACTACTACGACTTCCAGGTGACGCGGCCCGTCGTCGAGATGAACGACGGGCTGACCCAGTCGATCGTGTGGCCGACGACACGGCTGCTGCGCGCCAGGCCGGAGGGCGTGGAGCGCGACATCGTGCTGCTGCGCGGCATCGAGCCCAACATGCGCTGGCGCTCGTTCTGCGCCGACATCATCGAGGTCTGCCGCGAGCTGGGCGTGGAGCTGGCCGTCATGCTGGGCGCGCTCCTCAACGACTCTCCGCACACCCGTCCCGTGCCCATCCTGGGCGGCGCGACGGACGAGACGCTGGCCCGCTCCACCAACCTGGAGCTGAGCCGCTACGAGGGCCCGACGGGCATCGTGGGGGTGCTGCAGCACGAGTTCGGCCAGGCGGGCCTGGACGCGATCTCGCTGTGGGCGTCGGTGCCGCACTACGTGGCCCAGCCACCCAACCCGAAGGCGACGCTGGCGTTGCTGCGCAGGCTGGAGGACGTGCTGGAGATCCCGATGCCGCTCGGCGACCTCGACGAGGAGGCCCGCGCGTGGGAGCACGGCGTCGACGAGCTGGCCTCGCAGGACACCGAAGTGGCCGAATACGTCAAGGAGCTGGAGGAGCGCAAGGACGCCGCCGAGCTGCCCGAGGCCAGTGGGGACGCGATCGCGGCCGAGTTCGAGCGTTACCTGCGCCGGCGGGACAGCGGCACCGACGGCTGACGTCACCGCGACCACGAGAGCCTCACCAGCCGCGACACTGACAGCTAACCCTCAGGGATTAAAACCGACAATTTTTCGCGCTTTCGGGTAATAATCGGGGACCACAAGATTGCATGAAGTTGGGATCCCAGATTTAAGGCCACCCACCCGATAAATCGCGAAACCTCGGTTTCGCGCCGTGATGCCTACCCACTCACCGCGCAGTTAGGCACGCCATGGCGACTTCCCATGTAGATCCGCATCAAAGAAGTCAGGACACCCGGCGGCGCGTCCTGGAGATGGCCGTCTCCCTCAGGGACGACCGGCCCGGCGGCTCCGTGGATCACTTCCTCGCCCTGCTGCAGGACCGGCTTCCGCTCTGGCTCAGCATTCTCCATGCCGTCTCCGACCGCATCGGAAAAGGGTGCGTAGCAGACAATCTCCTTCCTGTTGCCCAGGCGGGCATTGACTACTACATCGACGTACAGAGCGCGGCGCTCCCCGCCTTCACCTCGCCGAACGTGACCGTCCGCTTCCGCCAGGCCATCCGCGACAACGGGCTCGGCCCCCGCACGGAAACCGCGCCTCTGGCCGCCTACCTGGCGGCCGAGCAGCGGCTGGGCCGGGTGCGTTCCGACGTCGACCCGGAGGCCAGCGCCCGGCTGCTGATCGCGGGCTGCTTCCACCGGGCCTACATCGAGATGTTCGTCGGCGCCGACGCGGGGCCGACGCGCGAGGCGAGCGCGGTCGAGATCGTGCGGGAGCTGCGCCTGGAGCCCGTCAGTTCCACGGTCGCCTGACGACCCGGCGGCAGCGGAGGGTCCGCGGTCGCCGGGCTCTCAGCGCCGTGACGCCCGGGCGGTCTGCGGCATGGTGCGCCGGCCGCGCAGGGCTTCGTCGTAGCGGTGCCAGATCAGGGCCGCCACGTCCGGGTCGGCGCCCAGCGGCTCGCTCACCAGCCCCGCGCCGGCCGCCGCCAGGCGGTCGTGGAAGAAGCCGGGCGCCAGCACGTACGAGGCGATCGCCACGCGGGCGGCCGGGGTCGCGCCGAGCCGCTCCATGGCCTCCTCCAGCGATGGGGAGCCGGCCGAGGCGAAGGCCGCCGTGACCGGGCGGGCCAGGCGTAGCGCGAGCTGGTGCGCGGCGGCCCGCACGTCGGCGAGCGCGGCCGGGTCGGAGGAGCCGGCCGCGCCGAGCACGACCGCGTCCGTGGAGCGCAGCCCGGCCCGGGCGAGCTTACGGGCCAGCACCGACGTCAGCAGCCGGTGCGGGCCGAGCCAGCCGGCCACCACGGCGTCGGGACGGTGCTCGGCGATGACGTCGGGCAGGTCGATGTGCACGTGGTATCCGCCCGCCAGCAGCAGCGGGACCACCACCACCGGGCCGCGGGCGGCGTCGAGGACGTCGGCGAGGAGGGGCGAGCTGATCTCGAGGTAGCTGAGCTCGACCCGCTGCCCTGGACGGGCCCTGGCGACGGTCCGCGTCAGGGCCGACAGGGTCTCCTCCCCCGCGGCGCTGCGGGTCCCGTGCGCGGCCAGGACGAGTGTGGGCATCACATCCCCGCCTCGTACTGGCACGCGAGCCGGTAGCCGCGCTTGACCACCGTCTCGACGATCCCGCTCGGGCCGAGCGCGCGGCGCAGCCGCGTGATGGCCATCTCCACGGCGTGCTCAGCCGAGTCGCGCGCGATGCTGCCCGGCAGCACGGTACGCAGGTCGGCGCGGGAGACCACATGCCCGGGCTTGTCGGCCAGCCGCTTGAGCACCGCCATCGGGGCGGGCGGCAGCGGCCGCAGCTCGCCGTCCACGACCACGGCGTGGCCGCGGATCTCCAGATGGTGGTCGCCGGCGACCAGCCTGGTGACGCCGTGCTCGGGCAGGTGCCTGGCCAGGGCGCGGGCCAGCGCGCCCAGCCGCGCGCGGTCCGGCTGCAGGGTCGGCACGCCGCGCGCGGTCAGCGGCCCCGCGGTGACGGGCCCCACGCAGGCGGCCACGACGGGCCCGCCGAACGCCGCGAGCAGCGCGTCTTCCAGCCCCTCTGCCCGGGCCATGCCGAGCATGGCGTGTACGGCGGGCGCGCTGGTGAAGGCCACCGCGTCCACCGACCCGGAGATCGTCTGGCTGATCAGGCGGCGCAGCGGCGAGACGTCGCGGTACGGCAGCCACCGGTAGACCGGGATCTCGATCACCTCGGCGCCGGCCTGGCGCAGCGCGGCCACGAAGTCGTCGAGCGGCTCGCCGTGCTGCTGCACCGCGATGCGCCGGCCGCGCAGATCCTGGTCGAGCAGATACTGCTTGACCTCCTCGCAGGACTCGGTGGCCGGGGTCCAGTGGTCGTTGAGCCCGGCGGCCCGCACCGCTCCCCTGGCCTTGGGCCCGCGGGTGAGCAGGCGGGCGCCGGCCAGGTGCTCGCCCAGGTCGGACGACAACCCCCAGCCTTCGGCGGCGGCCATCCAGCCGCGAAAGCCCACGCCCGTGGTGACCACGACGTCGTCGAGCGGCGATTCGAGGGCGAGTCTGGTGGCGGCGAGCAGGTCGGTGTCCTCCGCCAGGGGGACCAGCCGGATCGCGGGGGCGCTGACCACCCGCGCGCCGCGCCGCTCCAGCAGGGCGCCGAACTCCTCGCGCCGCCGGGTCGCGGTGACGCCGACCGTGAAGCCCGACAGCGCGTCGGGCGCCGTCTCCGGCGCGGCGCTGCCTTCCAGGGGGAGCGCACTCATGCCTTTACCTCCAGATATGCGAGGATGCCTGGCCGGGCCCCGAGCACTCGGCCAGGCATCACACGCGCGTGTGACGCAAGTGAGATCACCCTCCGATACTGCTTTCGGGTGGTTTCGCCCACGGGTCTCTCTTGTTACCGCTGTGCTACAAGGCCGCGCATTCGCGATTGACGGAGGCGATCACGGGAAATCTTCACCCTGAAGGCGCGGCTTATCGGGGAGTGGCGGGTGACGGTCCGGCCTATTCGCATGTTCGACGATCCTGTGCTCCGCTCGGTCGCGGAGCCGATCCACGACTTCGATCGGGAGCTGCGGCGGCTGGTGAAGTCGCTGACCGCCACGATGCGGGCGCAAGCCGGCCGCGCGGGGCTCGCGGCCCCGCAGATCGGGGTGCCGGTGCGGGTGCTGGTCTACGGCTACGACGGCAGATCAGGCCATCTGGTCAATCCGCGGCTGGAGCTGTCGGAGCGGCGCATCGTCGCCGACGAGGCGTGCCTGTCCGCGCCCGGTGTGTGGTGGCCGCTGGAACGTTCCTATCTCGTCACCGCCCGGGGCCGCGACATGTTCGGCAAGCCCGTGACGGTGCGGGCGCTCGGCGTGCTGGCGCGAGTGCTGCAGCACGAGACCGACCACCTGGACGGCGTGTTGTTCAGCGACCACCTCGAAGCGGCTGAGCGGGAACGCTTTCTCGCGGCGGCCCTGCCACGCTGAGCTCCCGTCGCTGCTCCGGATCGGTGCCACCCCAGACGCCGTACGCCTGCCGGGTGGCCAGCGCGTACTCCAGGCACGGCTCGCGCACGGGGCACCCGTGGCACACCGACTTGGCCCGCTCAACCTGCGACTGGCTCGGCCCCTCCAGGGAGATCGGGAAGAACAATTCCGGGTCCAGGTCGAGGCAGGCGGCTCTGCGTGTCCAGTCGAGCATCATCATCATGACGTTCGCGCCTACCCAGGCCGCCGGCGCTCATACCTCGCCGAGCAGCCGGTCCCAGTCGGACAGGAACCGGCCGAGCCCGTAGCGGGCCAGCGCCGCGGCCCGCGCCGCCTTGCCGGCCTGCGCGGCGCTCTCGGGGTCGGCGGCGAAGGCGTGCAGGGCGTCGGCCAGCACGTGGACCTTCGTGGACAGCACCCCGGCCTCCGCCGGCACCGCTTCGACGGCCTCGGTGGCGGCCACCGCGACGACCGGCATGCCCAGGGTCATGGCCTCGATGAGGGCCAGCCCCAGGGAGGTCCACCGGTAGGGGTGCAGGTAGACCCGCCGCCTGGCCAGCTCGGCATGCATGACGTGCTGCGGCAGATCCTCGTAGGCCCTGTACGGCAACCCGTTCACCTTCATGCCGAACACGTCGAGCGGGACCCGCTCGGCGAAGCGCGGCAGCAGGTCGGTGCCGGCGACCCGGGTGCGGCGCACCGGCTCGTTGACCACGACGCCGGCCCGGGGCAACTCGCCCGTGTAGAGGTGGCCGGGGTCGGGGACGCCGTGCTCGATGACGCGCGTGCGCGCCTTGCCGCTGTCCCAGTAGAGGTCGTTGAAGTGGGTGACGTGGACGAGCGTGATGCCGGCCTGGCCGGCCAGCGGGTGCCGGGTGGCGGGCACGTCGCCCTTGGGCGTGTTGTGCTCGACGTAGATTCCCGGCACGTCGCGGCCGAGCCATGCGCGGGCCAGGTCGATCTCGTGCGGCCGCTGGTAGACGGCCACGTCGACAGGCTCGTCGCGGAGCCGGTCCCACGGCACCTCGCGGGCGCTGTCCGGCCAGTTGTAGGTGGCCGCCCGCCCCCGTCCGTCAGGACCCCGATCGGGGACGAGCGGCAGCACGTACGTGTGCCTGCCGCGGATGAAGGCGCTCGTCCAGGAGCCGTGCACGTGCCAGAGGAGGATCCTCACCAGCGGCTCCAGCCCATGGCGCGGGCCCACGGCGCGGAGACGCGGGCGCCGGCGGGCACGGGGCCTTCGGCATCGCTGAGCACACGGTCCACGACGTCGGTCAGGTCGTCGGCGACCTCGGGGGCCTGCTCGATCTCCTCCGGCCGCGTCTGCTCGGTCGGGACCAGGATGCCCCTGGCGCCGGCGGCCCTGGCGGCCTCCATGTCCCTGCCGATGTCGCCGACCACCACGCAGTCGCGGGGGCTGACGTCGAGCACGGCGGCGGCCCTGATCACGAGCCCGGGCGCGGGTTTGCGGCAGGTGCAGCCGTCGGCGTCGTCGTGGACGCAGATCGCCCACGCGTCGAACGGGCCGAGCAGCTCCTCCACCCTCGCGTTCACCTGATCCATCTCGTCCGGGGAGACCAGGCCCTTGGCCACGCCCGACTGGTTGGTCACCACGGCCACCGGCACCTCGGCGCGCCGCAGCCGGCCCAGCGCCTCCAGCGCGCCCGGCATCGGCTCGACCCGCCTCGGGTCGCCGTTGTAGGGCACGTCCCTGATCAAGGTCCCGTCCCGATCGAAGAGCACGGCGCCGGGACGTCGCTTTTCGAACACCTTTCACCTCCGTCGCATGCCGGGCAGCTACCCGGGGACCGAACCGGCAAACAACTACTTACAGTGACAAAGCGCAGAGCGCCGCGCCTGTTTCCCCATCTCCTGGGCCTGCGGCAGGTTTGAGGACCGCTTCTCTCGGTAGCCGTTCACGACATCCCGAGGGGGGACATATGCGATTTCTCGGCATTAACGCGATCTTTCATGACCCGGCGGCGGCACTGGTGGCCGACGGGAGGATCGTGGCCGCGGCGGAGGAGGAACGCTTCAGCCGCCGCAAGCATGGCAAGCGGCCGGTGGCGTTCTCGGCGTGGGAACTGCCCGAGCAGGCCGCCGCCTGGTGCCTGCGTGAGGCGGGTCTCGCCCCCGAGGACATCGACGCGGTCGCCTATTCGTACGACCCGGCGCTGGTGACGCAGCGCCCGGACGGCGATTGGGAGGACCTGCGCACGACGTACGCGGTGCGCGCCCCGCTGTTCCTTGCCACGGCATTGCCGGGATTGGACCCCGGACAGGTCCGCTACGTGCCGCATCACGTGGCGCACGCCGCCTCGGCGGGGCTAGCCTGCCAGTGGTCGACGGAGGGGCGCGACTGCGCAGTGCTGGTGTGCGACGGCCGTGGCGAGAACGTCTCCCACCTGGCGGGCCGCTACCGCGACGGCGAGCTGGACGTCCTGGCCACCCAGGAGCTGCCGCACTCCCTCGGCCTCATGTACGAGGACGTCACCGAGCACCTCGGCTTCCTGCGCTCCAGCGACGAGTACAAGGTCATGGCGATGGCCTCCTACGGCACGCCCCGCCACCTGGAGGCGCTGCGCGAGGCGATCTACACGACCGGCGACGGCGGTTTCCGCGTCGAACCCGTCGACTGGAACCTCTACGCCAAGGCCCTGCCCAAGGGCGGCGCCTGGACCTCCGATCACGCCGACCTGGCCGCCAGCGTGCAGGCCAGGCTGGAGGAGGTCCTCATGGAGCTCGTGCGCTGGCTGCACGGGCGCACCGGCGAGCGGCGGCTCGCGCTGGCCGGCGGCGTGGCGCTGAACTGCGTGGCCAACACCCGGCTGCTGGACGAGGGGCCGTTCGACGAGGTGTGGGCGCAGCCCGCGGCCGGCGACTCGGGGACCGCGCTGGGCGGTGCGCTGCACCTGGCGCAGGCGTACGGCGAGCCGGCCGCCCCCATGCCGACCGCGGCGCTGGGGCGCGGCTTCACCGACGAGGAGCTGGGGGCGTGGCTGGAGGTGGCCCGCGTGCCGCACACCCGGCCCGCCGACCTGGCCGCGGCGGTGGCCGCCGAGCTGGCCGCCGACAAGATCGTGGCCTGGTTCCAGGGGCGGGCCGAGTACGGGCCGCGGGCGCTCGGGCACCGGTCGCTGCTGGCCCATCCCGGGCACGCGCGCAACACCGAGCGGCTCAACGACGTCAAGGGCCGTGAGCAGTTCCGGCCGATCGCGCCGATGGTGCTGGAGTCGCGGGCGGCCCAGATCTTCGGACGGGGGCCGGTGCCGTCGCCGTACATGCTGTTCGTGCACGACGTGCACCCGGACTGGGCGGCGCGCATCCCGGCGGTCGTGCACGTGGACGGCACCGCCCGCATCCAGACGGTCTCCCCCGCCGCCGAGCCGCTGATGGCGCGGGTGCTGGCGGAGTTCGAGGCCCGCACGGGGCTGCCGGTGATCGTCAACACGAGCCTGAACACCGCGGGGCGGCCCATGGTGGACGACCCGCGTGACGCGCTCGAATGCTTCGGGTCGGCGCCGGTGGACGTGCTCGTGCTCGGGCCGTACGTGGTGCGGCGCGGGGAGGTGTTCGCCTCGTGATCACCGTCGTGATCCCCACCATCGGACGGTCGACGCTCGGCGACACGGTCGCCGCCGTGGGCTCCGGGGTGCCGGTGATCGTGGTGGACGATCGGGTTACGAATCGCGATCGAACGGGTACTCTTCGTCGTGGCGGTGGCAGTCGCACGAAGGAGCGTGGTGTGACGCTGCCGTCTTTTTCTCATGAGGGCCTACGAGTCGTCCGATCGGGCGGCCGGGGACCCGCCGCGGCGCGCAACGCCGGGTGGCGGGCCGCGGACACGCCCTGGGTGGTGTTCCTCGACGACGACGTGATCCCCGAGCCCGGGTGGACCGAGGCGGTCTGGAAGGACCTAGTGGACCTGCCCGGGGACGTGGCGGGCAGCCAGGGCCGCATCGTGGTGCCGCTGCCGGCCGACCGGCGGCCGACCGACGCCGAGCGCAACACCGCCGGGCTGGCGCGGGCGCTGTGGGTGACGGCCGACATGGCCTACCGGCGATCGGTGCTGGAGGCGGTCGGCGGATTCGACGAACGCTTCCCCCGGGCCTACCGGGAGGACGCCGACCTCGCGCTGCGGGTCGCGCGGGCGGGCCACCGGCTCGTGCGCGGCGACCGGGTGACGGCGCATCCGGTGCGGCCGGACGGGTTCTGGGCCAGCGTGCGCTTCCAGCGGGGCAACGCCGACGACGCGCTGATGCGGCACGTGCACGGGCCCGGGTGGCGGGCGGCCATAGGCGGTGGCCGCGGCCGGCTGCGAACGCACGCGGTGACCACGGTGGCCGGGCTGGCGGCGCTGACCCTGGCCGCCCGGGGCATCGTCGGGGCTCGCCGCGAGGTCCTGGGGCGGGGACCGGCGGTCCTGGCCGGACTCGCCGGGGCCGTGTGGGCCGCCTTGACGGCGGAGTTCGCGTGGCGGCGGATCGCGCCGGGGCCGCGTACCCCCGACGAGGTGTGGCGGATGGTCGTCACCAGCGTGGTGATCCCGCCGGTCGCATGCGCGCACCGGCTGCGGGGGGAATGGAGGGTGCGGCGATGAGCGCTCGCGTGCCGGGAGCGGTGCTGTACGGTGTGGGCCCGTGCACGACGGCGGGCGCCGCGCGATGCGGCTCCGCCGCGAAGGCCACGCCCGCGAGGGCGAGCGCCGAGCAGACCGAACGGGCCGCCGCCAAGAGCGCCGGCGGCCGGGGGCGGGTGCTGGTGGCGCGGCTCGACGACGCCGGGGACGTACTGCTGACCGGCCCCGCCGTCCGGGCCGTGCGCACGCTGGCCGAGGAGGTCGTCTTCCTGGCCGGCCCGAACGGCAGGGCGGCCGCCGAACTGCTGCCCGGCGTGGACCACGTCGTGGAGTGGCAGGCCCCGTGGATCGACCACACTCCCCCGCCCGTCAGCAAGGCGCACGTCGCCGGACTGGTCGGGCGGCTGCACGGCATCGACGAGGCGGTGGTCCTCACCTCGTTCCACCAGTCGGCGCTCCCGCTGGCGCTGCTGCTCAGGCTGGCCGGCGTCCGCAGGATCACGGCGATCAGCAACGACTACCCCGGCTCGCTGCTGGACGTGCGCCACGTCGTGGACGAGAGCCTCGATGTGCCCGAGGCCGAGCGGATGCTGGCCGTGGCGCGGGCGGCGGGGTTCGAGCTGCCACCGGGCGATGACGGCAAACTCGCTGTTCAGCGGCCATTGCCGGATATAGACAAATTTACGGGGCATTTGCCCAGCGTCGGCGCCGATGCCGGCAAAAGCACGTATGTCGTGGTGCACCCGGGGACGTCGGCGCCCGCGAGGACATGGCCGGCCGAAAAGCATCGGCAGGCCGTACACGAGCTGGCGCAAGACGGGCATCGCGTCGTCGTGACCGGCACGGAACGTGATCTCACGGCCTACGTGGCCGGTGACGACGCGGCCGACCTCGGCGGCGCGACCACTCTCGGCGAACTGGCCGCCGTGCTGGAACACGCCAGCGTGCTCGTGGCCGGCAACACCGGCCCCGCGCACCTGGCCGCGGCGGTCGGCACGCCGGTCGTGAGCCTGTTCGCCCCCGTCGTCCCGGCGGCGCGCTGGGCCCCGTACGGGGTCCCCGCGGTGCTGCTCGGCGATCAGCAGGCGCCCTGCAAGGACAGCAGGGCGCGCACGTGCCCGATCCCCGGACACCCATGTCTGTCCCAGGTGACAAGTGAGCAGGTGGTCAAGGCAGTGAGGGAGCTGACTCAGTGAAGGTCGATCTCATCTCCGAGCACGCGGACCCGCTGGCCGCGGTCGGCGGCGTCGACGCGGGCGGCCAGAACGTGCACGTCGCCGCGCTGGCCGTCGCGCTGGCCGAGCGCGGGCACACGATCACGGTCCACACCCGGCGCACGTCGACGTCGCAGCCGGCGTCGGTGCCCCTGGCGCCCGGCATCACGGTCGAGTACGTGCCGGCCGGTCCCCCGGTGCCGATACCGAAGGACGAGCTGCCGCCGTACATGCCGGAGTTCACCGACCGCCTCGCCGACCACTGGGCGATCGATCCGCCGGACATCGCGCACGCCCACTTCTGGATGAGCGGGCAGGCGGCGCTGCAGGCGGCGGCCGACGGCATCCCCGTGGTGCAGACGTTCCACGCCCTGGGCACGGTCAAGCGGCGCTGGCAGGGCGAGGCGGACACCAGCCCGGCGCACCGCCTCGACACCGAGCGCGAGATCGGCAAGCGGGCCGACGCGGTGCTCGCCACCTGCAGCGACGAGGTGGGCGAGCTGTGCGCGATGGGCGTGCCGGAGCGGCGGATCATGGTCGTGCCGTGCGGGGTGGACCTGACGGCGTTCTGCCCGGACGGGCCGGTGGCGCCGCGCCCGAGGGGACAGATGATCCTGTGCATCGGCCGGATGGTGCCGCGCAAGGGCGTGGACACCGTCATCGCGGCGCTGCACCGGCTGCCCGGTGCCGACCTGGTGATCGCCGGCGGCAGCCCGGACGACGAGGAGGCCGTCAGGCTGCGCGAGCTGGCCGCCGCGTACGGCCTCGACGAGCGGGTGCACGTGATCGGCAGCGTGCCGCGCGCGCAGGTGCCGGCGCTCATGCGCGCGGCCGACGTCGTGGTGACGGTGCCGTGGTACGAGCCGTTCGGCATGGTCCCGGTCGAGGCGATGGCGTGCGGCGTCCCCGTCGTGGCCTCCGCGGTCGGCGGGCACCTGGACACGGTCGCCGGCTGCGGCGTGCTCGTGCCGCCCCGCCGCCCGCGCGCGCTGGCCAGGGCGCTGAAGGACGTGCTCGGCGACCCGGGCAAACGGGCCGAACTCGCGGCGGCGGGGGCCAGGCGGGCCCGTGAGAGGTACGGCTGGCCGCACGTGGCCGAGCGGACCGAGGCCGTGTACACGCAGGTCATCGACGGCAAGCTGTGCGGTCTGGCGGCTCTGGGGGGTTGATCGTGGACGTTCATCTGGAAAAGCTCTGGACCACGCTGGAGAAGGTCGACGGCCAGGCGGCCGGGGTGCGCGCGTGGGGCGCGAAGCTGGCCGGCGTGCTGAGCTCCGGGGGCCGGCTGCTGGTCTGCGGCAACGGCGGCTCGGCGGCCGAGGCGCAGCACCTGACGGCCGAGCTGGTGGGCCGGTTCAGGGACGACCGGCCGCCGTACGCGGCGATCCCGCTGCACGCCGACGGCTCGTCGCTGACGGCGATCGCCAACGACTTCGGCGCCGAGGAGGTCTACGCCCGCCAGGTGCGCGCGCACGGCCGGCCCGGCGACGTGCTGCTGTGCCTGTCCACCAGTGGCACCAGCCCGAACGTGCTGGCCGCGGCCAAGGCGGCGCAGGAGGGCGGGATTCTGGCCTGGGCCATGACCGGGCCGGCGCCCAATCCGCTGGCCGGACTGTGCGACGACGCGGTGGCCGTACCGGCCGAGGAGACGGCGACCGTGCAGGAGGTGCACCTCGCGCTGATCCACTTGCTGTGCGATGCGGTGGAGGAGTCGCTCTGATGGGTCCGCTCGTGGTGCTCGGGGACACGTTGCTCGATGTGGACGTCGAGGGCGAGGCGGAGCGGCTGTGCCCGGACGCGCCCGTCCCGGTGGTGGACGTCACCGCCGAGCAGGCGCGCCCCGGCGGGGCCGGCCTGGCCGCGCTGCTGGCCGCCCGCGACGGCGCCGACGTCGTGCTGATCACCGCGATCGGCGACGACCCGGACGGGCACCGCCTGTGCGGGCTGCTGTCGGGAGAGCTCGACCTGGTGCGGCTGCCGCTGCGCGGCGGCACCGTACGCAAGACCAGGGTCAGGGCCAGAGACCAGACGCTGGTCAGGCTGGACACCGGGGACGGCACGGCCAGGTACGCCCCCAGCCAGGCGGCCGCCGAGGCGATCACCGGGGCCAGCGCGGTGCTGGTGTCCGACTACGGCAGAGGCGTGGCCAAGATGGCCGGCGAGCTGCTGCGCGACAGCGCCGTGCCGGTGGTGTGGGACCCGCACCCGAGAGGCGAGCGCCCCATGCCGGGCTGCGCGCTGCTGACGCCGAGCGAGGCCGAGGCGCGGGTGTTGTGCCCGTCCACCTACCGCAGCCCCGACCAGGCCGCCCGCCGGCTGGTGCGGGAGCTGCGGGCCAGGGCGGTGGCCGTCACGACGGGCGCGTGCGGGGCCGCGCTGGCCGTCGAGGGCGGGCCGCTCATCCGGGTGCCGCCGCCCGTGCGGGCCGGCGCCCACGACGCGTGCGGCGCGGGCGACCGGCTGGCCGCCGCCGCGGCCCTGGCGCTGCGCGACGGCCACGGCGCCGCGGACGCGGTGGCGATCGGCGTCGGCGAGGCGTCACGTTTCGTGGAGCGCGGCGGCGCCGCCTCCATCAAGATCCAGGAGCAGCGGCTCGGCGACCGGCCCCGCACGGCGCTGGAGGTGGCCGGGCTCACCCGCGCCAACGGCGGCCGGCTGATCGCCACGGGCGGCTGCTTCGACCTGCTGCACGCGGGCCACGTGAGCCTGTTGCGGCGGGCCAGGGCGCTGGGCGACGCGCTCGTCGTCTGCGTCAACTCCGACGCCTCGGTACGCCGGCTGAAGGGCCCCGCGCGGCCCATCGTGGACGTGCGTGACCGGGTGGAGGTGCTCAGGGCGCTCGGCTGCGTGGACGCCGTGCTGGTGTTCGAGGAGGACACCCCGGCCCGCGCCATCGAGCTGCTGCGCCCCGACGTGTGGGTGAAGGGCGGCGACTACGAGGGGGAGGTCCTGCCCGAATCCGAGGTCCTGGCCAGGCTCGGCGCGCAGATCGTCGTGCTGAGCACCCTGCCGGGACGATCGACAACGAATCTGATCAGGGAGATCCAGTGAACATCTTGATTACCGGGGGAGCCTCCGGGCTCGGTCTGGCCACCGCCGAGGCCGTGGAGAAGGAGGGCTGGCGGGCGCTGGTCGTCGACGTCCGAGAGCCGGACCAGCGCTTCGATCACGTCACCGCCGACCTGGCCGACCGCGGCGAGGCCGAGCGGGCGGTACGCGAGCTGGCCGAGCGGGCCGGCGGCCTCGACGGCGTGGTGACGGCCGCGGGCATCGACGCGTGCGGGCGTCTGGAGGACGTGCCGGCCGACGACTGGGAGCGGGTCATCAAGGTGAACCTGCTCGGCACCGCGTCCGTCGTGCGTGCCGCGCTGCCGTACCTGAAGCACACCCGCGGCAGGGTCGTCACCTGCGCCTCCACGCTGGGGCTGCGGCCGCTGAGCGACGCGTCGGCGTACTCGGCGTCGAAGTTCGGCGTCGTCGGCCTCACCCGGGCGCTGGCGGTGGAGCTGCGCGGCGAAGTGGGGGTGACCCTGCTCATTCCGGGCGGCATGCGGACGAGCTTCTTCGACGGGCGGCCGGAACAGTACAAACCGGGTCCCGAGGCCGGGCTGAACGATCCGGCCGACGTCGCGCAGACCGTGGTGTTCGCGCTGCGGCAGCCGGCCGGATGCGAGGTGAGAGAGCTCGTCGTGTGCCCCTCGACGGAGACGTCATGGCCCTAGAGCTCTTGGTGCTGCGCGGGCTCGGTCTCGGCGATCTGCTCACGGCCGTGCCCGCGCTGCGGGCCCTGCGCCAGGCGTTCCCGCGGCACAGGATCACCCTTGCCGCACCGCGGACACTGGAGGCCCTGCTGCCGCTGACCGGCGCGGTGGACGGCCACGTGGATGTGTCGGGGCCGGGCCCCGTGCCGATGGACAGGGTGCCGTTCGAGCGGCCGGACATCGCGGTCAACCTGCACGGAAAGGGGCCGCAGAGCATCGACGCGCTGCGGCGCACCGAGCCGGCGCGGCTGATCAGCTTCGGCACGGGACCGCCGTGGCAGGACGGCGTGCACGAGGTGCGGCGCTGGTGCGGGCTGCTGGAGTGGCACGGCATCCCGGCCGATCCGGGCGACCTGACGCTCGGCATCTCCGACCGTACGGGGCCGGCGATCGTGCACCCGGGGGCCGCCTTCCCGGCGCGGCGCTGGCCGCCCGATCGGTTCGCGCAGGTCGCGGCCACGCTGGACGACGTCGTCGTCACCGGCACCGCCGAGGAGGTGCCCATCGCCAGGAAGGTCGCCGAGCTGGCCGGGCTGCCGCCCGAGCGCATGCTGGCCGGCCAGACCTGCCTGGCCGACCTGATCGACCTGGTCAGCAGGGCCAAACTCGTGGTCTGCGGCGACACCGGCGTCGCGCACCTGGCGACGGCGTTCTGCGTGCCGTCGGTGGTGTTGTTCGGGCCGGTCTCACCGGCGTTGTGGGGCCCGCCGCCCGGCTGGCGCCACGTGGCGCTGTGGGCCGGCCGCAACGGGGATCCGCACGGCCAGCGGGTCGATCCCGGCCTGCTGAAGATCGAGGTTTCCGAAGTCGTCGACGCTGCGTTGGAGGTCACGTCATGAGGGCTCTGGTCACCGGGGGCGCCGGATTCCTCGGCTCTTACCTGTGCGAACGGCTGCTGGAGGACGGAGCGGAGGTCGTCTGCATGGACAGCTTCCTGACCGGCGGGCCGCGCAATGTCGAGCATCTGATGGACCGGCCGGAGTTCCGGCTCATCGAGTGCGACCTGACCGGGTTCGTGCACGTGCCCGACCGGCTGGACCTCGTCCTGCACTTCGCCTCGGCCGCCTCGCCGGCCGACTACCTGCGCTATCCGATCGAGACGCTGCGGGTGGGCAGCGTGGGCACGCTGCACGCGCTGGGGCTGGCCAGGGGGAAGGGCGCCAGGTTCGTGCTCGCCTCGACCAGCGAGGTGTACGGCGACCCCCTCGAACACCCGCAGAAGGAGACGTACTGGGGGAATGTGAACCCGGTCGGCCCGCGCAGCGTGTACGACGAGGCCAAGCGCTTCGCCGAGTCGCTGACCACGGCCTACCGCCACTCACGCGGCACCGACACCGGCATCGTGCGGATCTTCAACACGTACGGCCCGCGCATGCGCCCGTTCGACGGGCGGGCGATCCCGACGTTCATCAGGCAGGCGCTGACCGGCGAGCCGATCACCATCACCGGCGACGGCGCGCAGACCCGCTCGATCTGCTACGTGGACGACACCGTGTCGGGCATCCTGGCCATGGCCCGCAGCGACTTCGCCGGGCCGGTCAACATCGGCAACCCGGACGAGCTGACCATGCTGGAGCTGGCCACGACGATCAGGGAGCTGGCCGCATCGTCGTCGCCGATCGTGTTCGTCGACCGGCCCGCCGACGATCCCAAGGTCAGGAGGCCGGACACGACGCTGGCGGCCGAGCGGCTGGGCTGGCGGGCCCAGGTGCCCGCCCGGGAGGGGCTGCGCCGCACGATCGCGTGGTTCTCGGCCGAGCTGGCCGCGATCGAGCGGCTCGAGCGGGTGCGGGCCTGAGCGGGGGACGGGCGCCGCGAGCGCGGCTCGCCCCGCGCCCTGAGGCGGGCGCGGGGCCGGCGGCTATGCCCATGGGAAAACCCGGCGTGGCGCGGGTTTTCGCGAGGGTTAGAGCGCGACGCCGAGCAGGGCGTCGGACAGGTCCTTGACCAGGTCGGGGGCGTCGGGATCCGAGCCGCCGCCGGCGAGGGCTGCGTCGGCCCAGGCGTCGATCGCGGCCAGCGCGGCCGGCGAGTCGAGGTCGTCGGCCAGGCGCTCACGCACCCGCGCCAGCACCTCGCCGGCGTCCGGGCCGGAGGCCAGGCGGACGGCCGAGCGCCAGCGGGCCAGCCTGCGCTCGGCGTCGGCGATCAGGGCGGGGACGTAGGTCCAGTCGGCGCGGTAGTGGTGGGCCAGCAGTACGAGCCTGACCGCCATCGGGTCGTGCTCCCGGCGCACCTTGGAGACGAAGACCAGGTTGCCCTTGGACTTCGACATCTTCTCACCGTCGAGGCCCACCATGCCGGCGTGCGTGTAGAACTTGGCGAACGGCCACTCCCCTGTGGCCGCGTGCCCCTCGGAGGCGCCGCACTCGTGATGCGGGAAGATCAGGTCGGAGCCGCCGCCCGCCACGTCGTAGCCGGCGCCGAGGTTGTCCAGGGCGATCGCGGTGCACTCGATGTGCCAGCCGGGGCGGCCCTTGCCCAGCCGTGACTCCCACGACGGCTCGCCCGGCCGCTCGGCCCGCCATAGCAGCCAGTCCAGCGGGTGGCGCTTGCCGGCCCGGTCCGGGTCGCCGCCGCGCTCGGCGAACAGGGCCAGCATCTCGGTCTCGTCGTAGCCGGACACCTGGCCGAACTTGGGGGCGTCGGCCACGCTGAAGTAGACGTCGCCGTCGAGGGCGTACGTGACGCCCTTGGCCGACAGCTTGGCGATCAGCTCCGCCACCCCGCCGACGACCTCGGTGACGCCGACGTATTCGCGGGGCGGCAGGATCCGCAGCGCCTCCATGTCGCCGCGGAACAGCTCGATCTCCCGCTCGGCCAGGTCCTGCCAGCCGACGCCGGTCTGGGCGGCGCGCTCCAGCAGCGGGTCGTCCACGTCGGTGGCGTTCTGCGTGTAGTGGACCTCGTGGCCCGCGTCCCGCCACAGCCGGCCGACCAGGTCGAAGGCGTGGTAGGTGTTGGCGTGGCCGAGGTGCGTGGCGTCGTAGGGGGTGATGCCGCAGACGTACATCCTGGCGGTCGGCCCGGGATCGGTCTGCCGCACCTGCTTGGCGGAGGTGTCGTAGAGACGCAGCGGAATGCTCTCACCAGGGAGCTTTGGAACGTTCTGGGCAGACCACGATCTCATGTCCCTGAGCCTATCCGTCCCGTTCTGCGGTCAGGTCGGTGAAGTCGTACGTCACGCCGTCCGGCGCGAGCGCGACCTCCATCACCGACAGGGAGGCGAAGATCCGGCCGTCGGGCAGCTCGTGGCGGACGATGAGCGCGCCCGGGTCGGCGGACGGCGCCGCCGTGATCAGCTCCCGCCAGACCTCGGTCTCGAACCTGGGCAGGTAGGCGACGACCCGCTCGCTGGCCGGGTCCAGGCCCGAGTTGACGATCATGCTGGTGCCCTCGGGCAGGCCGGAGACGGTGCTGCGCTCGCCGTCCCAGCTGAACAGCCGCACCCGCGCCCCATCGGCCGGCAGGTCGGCGAGCACGAGGTGAAAGGGGTCGTAGCGGGTCAGGTCCGCGTCGGGCAGCTCGCCCGTGTACGCCGCCCGCAACGCCAGGTCGCCCCGCGAGATCTTCGTCGTCTCGGGCGCGGGGATGCCGGAGGCGTTGAGGAGAGCGGCGGCGCGGCGGGCCGCCGGGTGGAGAGCCAGCCAGGTGCCCCCGGCCTTCAGGTCACGCCCGCCGATCACGCCCGGGTAGTCCGGCCAGTGCTCCCCCGGCCCCTCCCACGGACGGTCGGCGAACTCGTCTCTCACGCCCATGAGGGTCAGTTGCTGCCCGGTTCTCACGATCAGCGTGCACATGGGCAAAGGGTATTAAACCGGCTCAGGCGATCAGATGGGGGGCCAGGGAATGGCGGGCCAGCCCTCCGACGGGTAGGGGTGCACGCCGGTGTCCAGCAACCGCCTGACCCGCTGCCAGGTGGCCTCGACCTCCGCCAGCGTCAGCAGCTCGCGCAGCCTGCGCCCGAGCGCCCCGGACTCCAGGTCGCGCTCCAGCTTGGCCAGCACGGCCACCGCCTCCCTGGCCAGCGGCTTGCCGCGCCACTGCCACAGCACCGTGCGCAGTTTGTCCTCGACGGAGAAGCACACCCCGTGGTCCACCCCGTAGACGTGCCCCGTCGGCAGCGGCAGCAGGTGACCGCCCTTGCGGTCGGCGTTGTTGACCACCGCGTCGAACACCGCCATCCGGCGCACCACCGGGTTGCGGCTCTTGACCAGCCGCATGAGGTCGATCTCGCGCTCGGTGTCGATCCACAGCTGCACCATGCCGGGGCCGAAGGGGCCCTCGCGGTAGACCGTCGGGGGCACGATGCGCCAGCCGGTCGCCTGCGACACCTCGTAGGCGGCCACCTCGCGGGCGGCCAGGGTGCCGTCGGGGAAGTCCCACAGCGGGCGCTCGCCGCGCACCGGCTTGTAGACGCAGGCGGCCGAGCTCTCGCCCAGCTTGACCGAGCAGTAGAGCGTCATGTTGGTGGCCTCGACGAGGCGTCCGGCCACCTCCAGGCGGCCGTCGCGGAGCAGCGTGAGGGCGTCCTCGTCATGCATGCCCGGCGGGTTGGACGGTTTGACGGCCGGTTCGCTCTCCGAAGCGGTCACAAGGCCTCCTTCGTCGGCCTCGCGACCAAGGTGCTGCGTCTGATTGTTCCCTCGCTTCGCTCGCTCACGTAGCCGCCTCACCCCCGCGGTATCCGTTGAGGCGCACGCAGACGTGCCCGGCGGCGTCGAGAGGCTGCCCGCACAGCGGACACGGCGGCCGGCCCGCCGCGACGATCTGCAGGGCCCGCTGGGTGAAGGCGCGCGCGGCGCCCGCGCTGATCCGCACGCGCAGCACCGCGGGGTCCGGGCTCTCGAGATCTTCCTCCTCGATGACCTCCTGCGCCTCGATCACCACCTGGGATCTCTCCGCGTCCCACGCCAGTGCCATGGTGCCCACCCGGAAGTCCTCCGCGACCGGCACGTCGAGCGGCGCGTCGTCGGCCAGGTCGGCCGGCGCCAGTGCGGGCACGTGCGCGGTGCCCCCGCTGAGCCGCAGCACCTCGTCGAGCAACTCGTCCAGCCTGCCCGCGAGCGCGGCCACCTGGAGCTTCTCCAGCGCCACCGTGGTCAGTCTGCCCTCGGCCCTGGCCTGCAGAAAGAAAACCCGCGCACCCGGCTGCCCGAGGGCACCGGCGACGAACCTCTCTGGTGGGTCGTAGTCGAAGACCGGCATAGCCTGACCTTACGTGGTTCCGGACCCGCCACCGACGGCGGCATCGCTCCCGGTGATGTTTTCTCCCCCGTCTTTCTCCTCCGAATCCTCGGGAAGCCGCAATTCCCCCATATCGTTGAGTCTGAGAACAAAGGGACGCAAGGGGGCATAGCGAATGACGGTGAGAGCCGCCGGATCAGCCGTTATCCGCTGAAACTGATCCAGGTGGAGCCCCAGAGCGTCGGCGACGATCGACTTGATCACGTCGCCGTGGCTGCAAACCAGGTAGACAGCCTTCTCCCCCAGGCGTTGATTCCACTCCCGGACCGCCGAGACGGCCCTATGTTGCATTCCGGCCAGCGACTCCCCATCCGGAAATGTCGCCGCGCTCGGGTGCGCCTGCACCACCTGCCACAGCGGCTCGCGGGCGAGCTCCTTCAGCGGCCGCCCGGTCCAGCCGCCGTAGCCGCACTCGATGAACCGCTCGTCGAGCTCCACGCCGAGCTCCCGGCCCTCGGCCACCGCTTCGGCCGTTTCCCTGCAGCGTTCGAGCGGACTGGAGACGATGGCGTCCAGCCTGACGCCCGCGATGCGCTCGGCGAGCGCGGCGGCCTGCGCCCGGCCCGCCTCGCTCAGCCGCACCCCCGGAGTGCGGCCGGCCAGCACCGGCCCGGTGAGGTGGGTCAGCCCGTGCCGGGCCAGTAGCAGCGTGGTCACCCCGCAAGTGTCGCAGGCGTCGATCACCGTGTCGAAGCCGGGCGGACGGGCGTGGGTGGCGCGGGCCGCCGAGGCACGACGTCGAGGCCGCCCGAGCGGTAACCTGGCGGGATCATGGAGCAGCGCTATGTCGGCCACAGCGGCCTGTCGGTGTCCCGGCTGGGGCTCGGCACGATGACCTGGGGCCGTGACACCGACGCGGACGAGGCGGCCGCCCAGCTCCGCACGTTCGTGGACGCGGGCGGCACCCTCGTCGACACGGCCGACGTCTACACCGGCGGCGACGCCGAGCGGCTCCTCGGCCGGCTGCTGCGCGACTCCGTGCCGCGCGCGGAGCTGGTGATCTCCACCAAGGCCGTGGTGACGCCGGCGGGCCGGCGGCCGCGCGACGCCTCCAGGCGCCACCTGATCGCCGCGGTCGACGACTCGCTCAACCGCCTCGGGCTCGACTACGTCGACCTGTGGCAGCTGCACACCTACGACGAGGAAGTGCCGCTGGAGGAGACGCTCGCCGCGCTCGACGCCATCGTCGCCTCCGGCCGGGCCGTCTACGCGGGCGTGTGCGACTACAGCGGCTGGCAGCTGGCCGCCGCGGCAGTCACCCAGAAAATGATCCCCGGACGCATCCCGATCACCTCGGCTCAGGTGGAATACTCGTTGCTGGCCCGCGAGCCCGAACGCGAGCTGCTGCCCGCCGCGGCCCATCTCGGCGTCGGGGTGCTGGCCTGGTCTCCGCTGGGCCGGGGGGTGCTGACCGGGAAATACCGCACCGGCATCCCGGCCGACTCCCGGGCCGCGGCCCCGCACTTCGCCGATTTCGTACGCCCCTACCTCGACGAGAGGAGCCGCCGGGTGGTCGAGTCCGTCATGACGGCGGCCGACGGGCTGGGGGTGTCGCCGCTGGCCGTGGCCCTGTCATGGGTGCGCGACCAGCCGGGCGTGGCCTCGGCCATCGTCGGCGCCCGTACGCACGCGCAGCTCACCGGGGCCTTGCCGGCCGAGGACGTGGTGCTGCCCATAGAGATCCGAGAGGCCCTCGATGACGTGTCGTCACTTGACTGATCACGAACGAGAGCATCACTCACGTATCACTAGTCGATACCGAATCGCAACTTTACCCGCGAAAAGCCTGCGTCTGACGAGCGATATCCATAAAGATTTCCTTCGGAGGCGAGGCAGGAGGGGACGGATGGGGAGCAGGACCGCGATCTCGGCCGGAGTTCTCGCGGTGGCGCTGTCGGCCGTCCCGGTTGCCGCCCCGGCCGCGGCGGCGGCCACCACGTCCGCCACGGGCCAGGACTGCGCAAAGGGCGGAGGCCTGCTGTCAGGGGTGACCAACACCCTGTGCGACGTCGTCACCACCGTCACCGACACCGTCGACTCGCTGACCGGCGGCACGACCGACCCGGTGACGAGCGGGGTGGACAAGACCACCGACGACGTGCTCGGCCGGGTCGGCGAGGCGGTCCCTACCGGCACGTCCACCCCGTCCACGCCATCGGAGCCGTCGGCCACGCCGACCAAGACCGGGCTGGTGCCCGAAGGGCTCGGCGACGTGTGCCTGCCCGTGCTGGCCTGCGAGGACAAGAGCGTGCAGGACAAGGCGTCGTCCCCCACGCCCTCCCCCGACCGCACCGGCTCGCGCGAGAAGGACTCCACTGCCGTGCCGACCGGCGCGCCCACACCACCGGAGAGCCGGCCGCAGCAGATGGACAACGAGCGGCCGGTGACCGAGCGGCCGACCGCCGACACGGACGAGCCCCGGGTCGACCTGCTGTGGCCCAACCCGTTCGCGCACGAGCTGACGGTGCCGATGCAGGACCGGCAGGTGGTCCGGCCCACGCCGCCGGCCTCCGACGTGCTGGGGACGGCGCTGACGATCGCCTTGCTGGGGTCGGCGGTGCTGGCCGCGCGGATCGTGCAGCAGCGGCGGCAGCGTACGGAGCAGGTGGAGTCGATCCCGTTCGAGCCGGCCCGCGTCGGCAGTGGCCGCCACCGCCTGGCATAGGCCGGGGAACGCCCCCGGTCACACGGTCAGGTGCGGCCGGGAGCCCGTCTCGGCGCGGGCGCAGACGTTGCCCGAGGGATCAGGTCAGGCGCCGATGGCGTGGACGCCGCCGTCCACGTGGACGATCTCGCCGGTCGTGGCCGGGAACCAGTCGGACATCAGGGCCACGCACGCCTTCGCCGCCGGGACCGTGTCACCCAGGTCCCAGCCCAGCGGCGCCTTCTCCGGCCAGCTGTCCTCGAACTCCTTGAAGCCGGGGATCGACTTGGCCGCCATCGTCCGCAGCGGCCCGGCCGCGACCAGGTTGACGCGGATGTTCTGCTTGCCGAGGTCACGGGCCAGGTAGCGGTTGCAGGACTCCAGGCCGGCCTTGGCCACGCCCATCCAGTCGTAGACGGGCCACGCCTTGGAGGCGTCGAAGTCGAGGCCGACGACCGCGCCGCCCTCCTTCATCAGCGGCAGGCAGGCCACGGCCAGCGACTTGTACGAGTACGTCGACACCTGCAGCGCGGTGGCGACGTCCTCCCACGAGGTGTTGAGGAAGTTGCCACCGAGCGCGCTCTGCGGGGCGAAGCCGATCGAGTGGACGACCCCGTCGAGGCCATCGACGTGCTCGCCGACCCGCGCGGCCAGCGTGTCGAGGTGCTCGGTGTTCTGTACGTCGAGCTCCAGCACCGGCGCCGGGGACGGCAGCCGCTTGGCGATGCGCTCGACCAGGCTCAGCCGGCCGAACCCGGTGAGGACGACCGTGGCGCCCTCCTCCTGTGCCAGCTTGGCCACCGAGAACGCGATCGAGGCGTCGGTGAGCACGCCGGTCACCAGGATCCGCTTGCCTTGGAGAATGCCCACGTCAGTGCCCCATTCCGAGTCCGCCGTCGACCGGGATCACGGCCCCGGTGATGTAGGAGGCGTCGTCGCTCGCCACGAAGCGCACGACACGCGCGACCTCCTCGGGGGCCGCCTGCCGCCCGAGAGGGATGTTCGCGACGATCTTCTCGTGATCGAGGTCGGCCGTCATGTCGGTGGCGACGAAGCCGGGCGAGACCACGTTGACCGTGATGTTGCGCGAGCCGTATTCGCGGGCCAGCGAGCGGGCGAAGCCGACCAGGCCCGCCTTGGAGGCGGCGTAATTGGCCTGTCCCGCCTGGCCGGACAGGCCCACGACGGAGGAGATGAGGATGATCCGGCCGCGCTTGAGCTTCATCATCGGGCGGATGGCCCGCTTGGCCACGCGGTAGGCGCCGGTCAGGTTGGCGTCGATGACGTCGGTGAAGGCGTCTTCCTTCATCATCGCCAGCAACGTGTCCTTGGTGATGCCGGCGTTGGAGACCAGGACCTCCACCGGGCCCTGCTCGGCTTCGACCTTGTCGAAGGCCGCCTCGACCTCGGCCGTGCGGGTGACGTCGCAGCGCACGCCGAACAGGCCCTCGGGCGGCTCCCCCGATCGGTAGGTGACCGCGACGGCGTCGCCGGCCGCGGCGAGTTCACGGGCGATCGCGAGGCCTATGCCGCGATTGCCCCCGGTGACGAGTACTGAGCGTGCCATGGAACCTGACGTTATCTCCTACCCGCCGGTATCGGCTTGTCCGGGTGGCACAAGATCACGGGGTTAGGATCGTGGACATGCGCCAGATCGATCCCGATTTCCTGGAGCTGCCGCTGCGGCAGCTGGCGGACGCCGCCTTGCAACGCGCTCGCGACCTCGGTGCCGAACACGCCGACTTCCGGCTCGAACGCGTCAGAGCCGAGACGCTCAGCCTCTACGACACCCGGCTCGAGGGCGCCATGGACGCCGACGACCTGGGCTACGCCGTCCGGGTCGTCAAGGGCGGCACGTGGGGGTTCGCCGCCGGCATCCACCTGACGCCCGAGGCCGCCGCGGTGGTGGCCGAGCAGGCGGTGCGGGTGGCGGAGGTGAGCGCGCCCATCAACAGAGAGCCGATCGAGCTGGCGCCGGAGCCGGTGCACGCCGAGGCCGTGTGGGTGTCGTCCTACGACGTGGACCCGTTCGAGGTGCCGCAGGCCGACAAGGTGGGCCTGCTGGCGGCGTGGTCGGCCGGGCTGATGAAGGGCGCCGACCACGTGTCGGCGCGGCTGCTGCAGGTCAAGGAGCAGAAGTTCTACGCCGACACGGCCGGCACGGTGACCACGCAGCAGCGGGTGCGGGTGCATCCCAAGCTCAACGTGATGAAGGCGCACGAGACCGGCTTCGACGACATGTCGACGATCGCGCCGCCGGTCGGGCGCGGTTATGAATACCTGACGGGCACCGGCTGGGACTGGCCGGCCGAGCTGGACCAGCTGCCGGAGCTGCTGGCGGAGAAGCTGGCGGCGCCGTCGGTCGAGGCGGGCGACTACGACCTGGTGATCGACCCGTCCAACCTGTGGCTGACGATCCACGAGTCGATCGGCCACGCCACCGAGCTGGACCGGGCGCTGGGCTACGAGGCGGCGTACGCGGGCACCAGCTTCGCCACGTTCGACCAGCTGGGTGAGCTGGTCTACGGCTCGCCGCTGATGAACGTGACCGGCGACAGGACCGTCACGCACGGCCTGGCCACGATCGGCTACGACGACGAGGGCGTGCAGGGGCAGAGCTTCGACATCGTCAGGGACGGCATCCTGGTCGGCTACCAGCTGGACCGGCGGATGGCGCTGATGAAGGGGCTCGGGCGGTCCAACGGATGCGCGTTCGCCGACTCGCCCGGGCACATGCCCATCCAGCGCATGGCGAACGTGTCGCTGGTGCCGGCGCCCGACGGGCCCTCGACCGACGAGCTGATCGCCGGGGTCGAGCGGGGCGTCTACATCGTCGGCGACAAGAGCTGGTCGATCGACATGCAGCGCTACAACTTCCAGTTCACCGGGCAGCGGGCGTACCGGATCTCGCACGGCAAGCTGGCCGGGCAGATCAGGGACTTCGCCTACCAGGCGACGACGACGGACTTCTGGTGGTCGATGGAGGCGGTCGGCGGGCCTGACACGTACGTGCTGGGCGGGGCGTTCAACTGCGGCAAGGGACAGCCGGGGCAGGTCGCCCCCGTGAGTCATGGATGTCCGTCGGCGCTGTTCAAGGGCGTGCGGATCCTCAACACCGTGCAGGAGGGTGGGAAGTGACGCCTCAAGAGATGGTGGAGAGGGCGCTGGAGCTCTCCCGGAACGACGGCTGCGTGGTGCTCGTGGACGAGGGGTCCACGGCCAATCTGCGCTTCGCGGGCAACACGCTCACCACGAACGGCGTCGCCCGCTCCTCGCGGCTGACCGTGATCTCGATCGCGGGCGAGGGCGTGGGGGTGGTGTCGCGGGCCTCCGTACGCGACGAGCAGCTCGCCGACGTCGTGGCGGCGGCGGACGCGGCGGCGCGGGACGCGCAGCCGGCCGAGGACGCCCGCTCGCTCGTCGAGGGCGTGCCTGCGTCGTCGCAATGGGACGCTGACGTGCGTCCGACCGACATCGGGGTGTTCGAGGGGTTCGCGCCGGCGCTCGGCGAGGCCTTCGCCGCCGCCGAGGCGGGCGGCAGGAAGCTCTACGGCTTCGCCGAGCATTCGTTCACTACGACCTTCCTCGGCACGTCCACGGGCGTGCGGCTGCGCCACGACCAGCCGACGGGGCGGATGGAGCTCAACGCCAAGTCCGCCGACCTGAAGCGCTCGGCGTGGACGGGCGTGTCCACGCAGGACTTCACCGACGTGGACGTGGCCGCGCTCGACTCCTCGCTGGCGCAGCGGCTGGAGTGGGCCAAGACCCGGGTGGACCTGCCGGCCGGGCGCTATGAGACGCTGCTGCCGCCCAGCGCGGTCGCCGACCTGATGATCTACCTGTTCTGGTCGTCGGGGGCCAGGGACGCGCTGGACGGGCGTTCGGTCTTCTCGAAGCCGGGCGGGGGCACCCGGGTGGGCGAGCAACTGGGCACGCTCCCGGTGACGTTGTCGAGCGATCCGGCCGCTTCGGGCATCGCGTGCGCGCCGTTCGTGACGGCGCACGCCTCCAGCCGGCAGAGCTCGGTCTTCGACAACGGGCTGCCGCTGGGGCCGACCGAATGGATCAAGGACGGGCGGCTGGAGGCGCTGCTGCAGACGCGTTACTCGGCGGAGCTGAGCGGGCTGGCGGTGACGCCGGGCATCGACAACCTGATCATGACGGGAGCCGGGGGCGGGCGGTCACTGGAGGAGATGATCGCCTCCACCCAGCACGGGCTGCTCGTCACCTGCCTGTGGTACATCCGGGAGGTCGACCCGCAGACGCTGCTCGTGACCGGGCTGACCCGGGACGGGGTCTACCTGGTGGAACACGGCGAGGTCGTGGGCGAGGTGAACAACTTCCGCTTCAACGAGAGCCCGGTGGACCTGCTGGGGCGGCTGACGGAGGTGGGGGCGAGCGAGCGGACGTTGCCGCGGGAGTGGAACGACTACTTCCAGCGGACGATCATGCCGCCGGTGCGGGTGCCGGACTTCAACATGTCCACGGTCAGCCAGGCGAGCTGACGACCCGGCCGCCGGTCGCGCAGGTCAGCGGGGGCCGAGGAGGGCGCCGAGGGCGTGGCTGAGGGATTCGCCGACGGTCTTGGCGCAGGCGTCGTAGCCTTCGGGCGGGCCGCCGTACGGGTCGTAGACGTCCAGGACGCGCCTGCGGTCGCGGCGGGCGGCGGCCGACTGGACGATGGCGCGCGCCCGCTCCACCGTGTCGGAGCGGTAGCGCCGGCCCCCGGCCCCGGCGGCGAGAGCGGCGAACTCCGGCAGCGTGAACGTCTTGGGCGCGGCCTCCGGGTCGAGGCCCACAGCGACGGGCACGTGCGCGGCCTCCATCGTCAGCAGCAGGTCCGCCGAGCGGACCAGGTCCCGGTCCAGCATCCGGGCCCGGTGCGCCCGCCCGTCGAGGCCGAGCTTGGCCAGCGCGGCGACCGCGTGCGGCGCCATGGGGTGGCCGACCATGGCGCGCACCCCCGCGCTGGCCGTCGCCATGGGCAAGGGCGCTGACTGGAGCATCGCCCCGGCGATCACTTCTGCCATGGCGGAACGGCAGATGTTGGCCGTACAGACCAGGAGAAGTCGGAATTCGGCACTCACATCGGCCAATCTAACCGCTCAGATCGGATCACGAGCGGCGGATGGCGCCGGCCCGGCCGCCCCGCGCCCTGCCACCCCCGGGAAGGCCCTCAGGACGACGCTCAGGCGTCCTCCAGCCGGAAGCCCACCTTCAACCCCACCTGGAAGTGCGCGACCTCACCCGCGTCGATGTAGCCGCGGATCTCGGTCACCTCGAACCAATCGAGGTGGCGCAGGGTCTGCGCGGCCCGCCGGATGCCGTTGCGGATGGCCTGGTCGACGCTCTCCGTCGACGTTCCGACGATCTCGGTGACCCGGTACGTTCGATCCGTCATCGCCCTCTCCTCCTTACCCGAAGGCCATGATCGCATGACCCCCGTCACCACCCGGGTGCGCCGTCGCACCCGGCTCCTGCGAGGTCTACCGTGGAAGCTATGAAGGGGTGGCGCAGGAAACCAGATGTCCACCAGGTCACCGACGCCAGGCCGTCGCTGTCGGCGGACATCCGCAAGCGTGAGATCAGCTACCTCATCAAGATGGGGCTTCGCACGATCTGCCTGATCCTGGCTGTCGTGGTGCCGGTGCCGTGGCCGTACCGGCTGCTGTTCATCGCGGCAGCGGTCTTTTTGCCATACATAGCGGTAATCGGGGCCAATGAGAGGGGGAAGGCTGCCCCGCCTCCTACCTTTCAGAGCCCTGAAGCTAACCAAACCGAGATACCGCTGCATCGACGCGAGATCGGGTCGTGACTAAGTCTTGACGCATCCCATGGGTTGTAGGTGTACGCTTTAGCCAAGCGCTCCGGTCCCCCGTCGGAGTGCTGGTGCCGGCGTTCCGGGCCCCCGTCGGAACGCCGATGAAGCGACGCCGGGTGGTTTGCCCCCGTAACCACCCGGCGTCGCCCTTTTCTGGCGAACCTTTGCCGGCCGGACGATCTAGTGCGGCGCCCACCAGACAGATCGGGTAGGGCCGCTTTCCCGAAATCGTTTACACCCGCTCCCGCCCCAAAATTCACAGGAAACTTTCAGGCAGGCGCGGGCTTGACTTCAAGAGTTCGTTCGAGTGTCAGTCGTCTGTCAGCGTCTCGGTGGTGGCGCGGCTCCAGTTCTTCGCCAATGTGGTCAGTTTCGCCACAGCGTCCTCAGGAGCGGTGCCCGCCCCTTGAGCCAGCCCGAGCAGGTAGGCCGTCAGCGGCGCGGCCGGGCGGGCCACACCGTGGGCGACGTCCTTGGTCAGGTCGAGAATCTGGTCGCGGTCCACGGTCGCCGGGTCGATGCCCAGCTCCTTGCAGGCCAGCGCGGTCCATTCGTTGAGCACGTTCATACGAGCCTCCTCCAGGTCGTCCATTGTGTCGCAGTCGAACCACGGCCGCCCGGGCAGCGCCAGGCGCGTGCCGGCAAGGGGAGCCAGCAGGCCCTTGAGCGAGCGTCCGCCGTAGGCGGCTAGGGCCTGCTTCAGCTCCGCGGCCGGCCAGGCGCCGGCGAGCCACTGCTCGCGCCCGCCGTCGTCCACCATCACCGCGCCGGCGCCGGGGCCGGCGGCGTCGAGCAGGGCCCGTACGTGCGCCGTGGTCAGGAACGGCAGGTCGCCGGCGAGCAGCGCCACCCACGGGGCCGTGACGTGTGCCAGACCGGCGGTCAGGGCGGGTATGGGGCCGCTGCCGGGCGGATCCTCACGGGCGAACAGGACACCCGGAAGAGGGCGCTCCGGGCCGACGACGATCGTGCGGCGGGCACCCGAGGCCGCGGCGACGACGTTCTCGACCAGGGATCTGGCGCCCACGGTGAGAGCGGGCTTGTCCCGCCCGCCCAGCCGCCGCGCCTGTCCCCCGGCCAGGATCACCGCGTCGTAGGCCCGCTCCGCGGGCCCTCCACGGCCGCCGTCGCCGGTGGCCGCTGCCGGCCGCGCGGAAGGCGACGGCGCGCCGCCGGTTCCGAAGGCGTGGGTGGGGGTCATCGTGTGCTCCGCCCCATCGCCGCGGGGCCTAGCCGCCGATGGCGGACATCGGGCGGGAGGGCTGGAGGAAGGAAGGGTCGTCGATGCCGTGCCCGGCGCGTTTGCGGGCCACCGCCGCGATCCACCGCTCGGCCAGCTCCTCGTCGGACGCGCCCGCCCGCATGGCGGTCTTCAGGTCCGACTCCTCGGTGGCGAACAGGCAGTTGCGGACCTGACCGTCGGCGGTGAGCCTGACCCGGTCGCACGCGCCGCAGAATGGCCGCGTCACCGACCCGATCACGCCGACCCTGGCCGGCCCGCCGTCGACGAGGAACCGCTCGGCCGGCGCGCTGCCCCGCTCCTCCAGGTCGTCGGCCACGAGGTCGAACCCGTCGGCCAGCAGGCCCAGGATCTCGTCGGCGGTGACCATGTCCGCGCGGCTCCAGCCGTGCTGGGCGTCCAGCGGCATCTGCTCGATGAAACGCAGCTCGTAGCCCTGCTCGAGGCACCAGCGCAGCAGCGGGACCGCCTCGTGCTCGTTGAGGCCGCGCATGAGCACGGCGTTGACCTTGACCGGACGCAGCCCGGCCCGGTCCGCCGCGGCGAGCCCGGCGATCACGTCGGCGTGCCGGTCGCGGTGCGCGAGCCGCTTGAACGTCTCGGGGTCGAGCGTGTCGAGCGAGACGTTGACCCGGTCGAGCCCGGCGGCGGCCAGCGGCCCGGCCAGGCGGGCCAGCCCGATGCCGTTGCTCGTCAGCGAGACCTGCGGCCGCGGCTGGAGCTCGGTGGTGCGGGCCACGATGTCGACCAGCTCGCGCCGCAGCAGCGGCTCGCCGCCGGTGTAGCGGACCTCGGTGACGCCGAGACGTTCGACCCCGATCCGCACCAGGCGGACGATCTCGTCGGCGGTGAGGAGCTTGGCGTTGGGCAGCCAGTCGAGGCCCTCGGGTGGCATGCAGTACGTACAGCGCAGGTTGCACTTGTCCGTGAGGGACACCCGAAGATCTGTCGCCACCCGTCCGAACGAGTCTCGCAACACGGGGCGTCACCTCCTATTCGTTCGCCAGAGGGCCAGCCTACGACGCCTGTCGGCGGCCACTCACCATCGCCCCTTCTGCGCACGACAACGCATCCGCGCCTAGATCGATTCCGCTGTCCCTCGGTGGCGTCGGGGCTCTCATGCCCCCAGCCTGGCCGACTCCCAGCTCTCGCGGGCGCGCATCAGCTCGGCCAGGTGCCTCCTGGACCATTCGCAGCCGGCGTTCATGGGTTCGAGGAGGGTGCGGCCGAGGTCGGTGAGCGCATACTCGACCCGTGGCGGGATCTCGTCGTACGGGGTGCGGGTGAGCAGGCCGTCACGTTCCATGGCGCGCAGGGACTCGGTGAGGACCTTCGGGGTGATGCCGCGCAGCGGCGTCTGGAGCTCGGTGAAGCGCCGCGGCCCCGACTCCAGGCAGCGGATGATCTTCGCGGTCCACTTGTCGCCGATGCGGATGGGCGCGGCGACCGGCGGGCAGCCGGTGAACATGTCGGGATCGAGCGGCACCATGACGTCATCGTAGGTAACTATCGTTGCGGAAAGCGACAGGTCGCCCTCTACCGTCGGCGCAGCGGCCGGGAAGCCCGGCCGGGGAGAGGAGTGCCGGCATGGGCAGGATCGTGGTTTTCGGCGCGGGCGGACGGGCCGGGCGCCGGGTGGTCGCGGAGGCGGCCGGGCGCGGGCACGAGGTGACGGCGGTGGTACGCGATCCCGGCAGGCACGAGGGCCTGGCGCGCGAGGGGGTCCGGGTGGTCGCCGGGGACGTCACCGACGCCTCGAGCGTGGCGGCCGTCGCGGCCGGGCAGGACGCGGCGGTCCAGGCGGCCGCCCGGATGGACGTGCCGGCGGAGGAGTTCTACGCGGCGGCGGCCCGCGCTCTGGTCGAAGGACTGGCACGGGCGGGGGTGCGCCGCCTGGTGGCGGTCGGCGTCGGCAGCCTGCTGGAGGTGGCGCCGGGGGTCCGGCTGGCGGACACGCCCGGCTTCCCCGGCGACGCCCGGGCGTTCTCGCTGGGGCACGCGGCGGAGCTGCCCGTCTACGAGGAGTCCGGCCTGGACTGGGTGGTGCTCGCGCCGCCACCGGTGTTCCTCGACGAGGAGGCGGACCGGACCGGCCGGTACCGGATCAGCGACGGGCGGGTGCCGGACGCGACGGCGGGCGGGCCGGTGTTCTCGTTCGCCGACCTGGCGGTGGCGGTGGTGGACGAGGCCGGCGACGGCCGGCATCACCGCGTGCACGTCGCCGTGTCCTACTGACGCGTGCTGACTACTGGGCGCCCGGACATGGCGGACGCCCGGCCGGAACCGGCCGGGCGTCCCAGGTGACGCTAGTGGTGGTGGCGGCCGATGACCTTGACCCAGTCCGTGCCCTCCGAGGGCTCCAGCCACTTGGCGCCCTCGAAGACCGCGCGCCAGGTGCCCGACGTGCGGGCCGGCACCGTGGTGTGGAAGTAGCCGTTGCGGCCGGTCCTGACCGTCTCGACGTACTCCCACTTGCCGCTGCCGTCCGGCTGGAAGAGGATCACGATCCGCTTCCAGCCGAGACGGTGCCAGCGCTCCTGCTTCTTGCAGGTGTCGGCGTGGTGCACCGACACGAACCCGCTGATGTAGTCCTCCTCGCACTCCACGGAGAGCTTGCCCTCGAGGTCGATGGGCTTGCCGCGCCAGGCGGGCTCCGGGTTCGCGTCGAACGCCAGGCTCGTGTTGCCGCCTGCGAAGTCAGGGTCGACCTCGTCCGCGAACGCGGGCGAAGCCGCGGTGGCCACCACGGTGGCGCCCAGTGCGGCGGCCGCCAGGCCGGCAGCGAGACGTCGCATCTTCACGTGACTTTCCTTCCCCGTGTCAAACGAGCCCCAAGTGGGGCGCGTCATCTGCCAATGACGCGTAAGGGTAAGGAAAAGTTGAAGTAAAGTTGATCACGATTCCGCAACGCCCGCGCGATGCCGGGCCGACTATTGGGCTATTTGCTGGGATTTGGAGACATCTGGGGCGTAGTGCGCCGTTCCTGCGTAGCGGACGCGGAACTGGCCACCCGCCCGGCCCAGGATCGTGCCGTCGAACGCCCCCGAGGCGTCCGTCACCGCCTCGCCGACCCGTTCCCAGCCGGCGGCGTCGTCCTGGCGCCACAGGATCTCCAGCCGCTGCTTGGCGAACGGGCCGAAGTCGGTGAGGCCGCGCGGGTCCACCCTCGTGAGCGAGCCGCGCAGGCGTACCGCGCCCCTGGCGCGCTCGGCCTGCACCTCCGAGAGCTTGGTCTCGCGCCGGAGCTGGAACGACGCGTACTCGGTCACCGTCGCCCCGTCCTGGCCCCGCGCGATGGCGGTGACGGTCCAGGTGCCGGTCGGGTAAAAGCGGCTCAGGCGCTTGTCGGGCAGGAAACGCCAGGTCTGCCAGCCGTTGGACATCCGGGCGGGCGGGCTCGCCGCCAGGCGCCACACGAGCCGCGGCGGGAGGGCGGGGGCGGCGACGGGTCGCGTACCGCGCTCAAGGCTCCCGTCCTGGACCGCGGGCGCCCCGCCCTGGAGCGGCCCTGGGGCCGGCGCGCCCTGAACCGGCTCTGCGCCCTGAACCGGCTTTGCGCCTTGGAGCGGCTCTGCGCCCTGGACCGGCTCTGCGTCCTGGACCGGCTTTGCGCCTTGGACCGGCTTTGCGCCTTGGAGCGGCTCTGTTCCTTGGACCGGCTCTGTTCCTTGGAAGGGCTCCCTGCGCTGGATCGGTCCCGCGCTCTGCGGCGGCTGACCGGACTGGGACGGGTCGTATGCGGGGAGCGGGTCGATCGGGTGGAGCGAGCCCGGTTGGGCGGCCGGCGGTGACGGGACCGAACCGGCCGGGTCCGATGGCGACGGTGCCGGGACCGTCGGGTCCGTGATGGGCGGTTTGGACACCAGCAACGGCCCGGGCGGGGCGCCCGGATCGACCTTGACGGTGACGCCGTTCTTGGGCCGCGCACCCCTGGCGACCACGTCGACCACCAGGCGGACGGAGCCTTGAGCCCCGACCACAGGCTCGGCGGGACGTACGGTGATGGCTCGGATGGCGAGTTCGGTCACGGCTGGGGTCACGGCGGCGGGCGCGGGCGCGGGGAGCGCCGTGAGCGCCCCCGCCGTGAGCGAGACGAGAAGCAGTCCTCTGGTCATGATCGAGACGGTAGGAACCGCCCGGTCATGGCGAGGACCACAACACACGCCCCGAATGGCAAAACCGGTGCCGCTATCGCGGCTCGCCGTAGAGCCCTTCGATGACGTCGGCGTACTTCGCGTGGATGATCCGCCTCTTGAGCTTGAGGCTCGGGGTGAGCTCCTCGGTCTCGGCGGTCCACTCGGTGCCCAGCAGCGCCCACTTCTTGATCTGCTGCACCTGGGCCAGCTTGGCGTTCGCGGCCTCGACGGCGGCCCCCACCTCCTTGAGCACCTCGGGGTGCTCGGCCAGCTCGGCGAGCGAGGCGAAGGTGATGCCCCGGGCCTGCGCCCAGCCGGGCGCGACCTCGCCGTCGAGCGTCAGCACGGCCACCGGGTGCGGCCGCCGGTCGCCGTACGCGAGGGCCTGGCCGATCAGCGGGTGCTGCTTGAGATGGTTCTCGATCTCGGCCGGGGAGATGTTCTCGCCGCCGGCGGTGATGATGAGCTCCTTCTTGCGGTCCACCACCCGGTAGAAGCCGTCCTCGTCGACCGTGCCGATGTCGCCGGTGTGCAGCCAGCCGCCGGCGTCGATCAGCTCGGCGGTGGCCTCGGTGCGGTTGAGGTAGCCGCGGGTGTTGAGCGGGCTGCGGGTGAGGATCTCGCCGTCCTCGGCGATGCGGATCTCGACGCCGGGCTCGGCCCTGCCGACGGTGCCCAGGCGGTAGCAGGCGGGGCTGTTGCCGGTGAACGCCCCGGTGGTCTCGGTCATGCCGTACACGTCGATGACCTTGAGTCCGAGGCCGGCGTAGAAGTTCTGCACCTCGGGGGCGAGGGGGGCGGCGCCGGTGGCGGTCCACTCGGCGCGGTCGAACCCGATCATGCCGCGGATGATCGACAGGAGGGAGGCGTCGGCCTTCTCGTAGGCCTCCCGGATCTCTTGCGTGATGGTGTGGCCGTACTGGCCGGCCTCGACGTACGCCTGGCCGGCCGCCATGGCCGCGCGCACGGCGGCCTGCTGCTCCTCCGGCTGGGTGGCGAGCACGGCGAGCAGGCGGGCCATCATCTTCTCCCACACGCGTGGCACGCCGAAGAACATCATCGGCCTGACCTGTCCTAACGTGGCGCCCAGGTTGGCCAGGTCGGTGCAGAAGTGCACGTGGGAGACCTTGAGCAGCGGCAGGTAGAGGCTGAGGATGCGCTCGGCGATGTGCGCGTAGGTCAGGTAGGAGATCTGCGTGCCCAGCGTCGGCAGCGAGGTGAGCCGGTCGGTGGCGGCGACCTCGTAGAAGACGTTGCCGTGGGTGAGCGGGACGCCCTTCGGCATGCCGGTGGTGCCGGAGGTGTAGAGGACGGTGACGACGTCGCCGGGGGTCACAGCGCGCCAGCGGTCCTCCACCTGGGCGGGGTCGTCGGCGAGGCGGGCGCGGCCGAGCTCCAGGAAGTCGGCCCACGTCATGAATCGGTCGTCGCCGGACGGCGCCCCGTCCAGCATGATGATCCTGCGCAGGCCGGTGAGGCGGTCGAGCACGGGCTGCCAGCGGGCCAGCTCGGCGGGGCCGCCGAGGACGGCGTACTTGGCGCCCACGTTCTCGGCCACGAACGCGATCTGCTCGGGGGCGAACGTGGAGTAGACGGTGCAGCCGACGCCGCCCGCGTGCACCGCGCCGAGGTCGGCGAGCACGTGCTCGCTGCGGTTCACCATCATCAGCGCCACGGAGTCGCCGGGCTCGAGCCCGAGCGTGGCGAAGGCGGCCGCGATCTCCAGGACCCGCTGCCGCGCCTGCGCGTACGTCAGCGTGCGCCAGCCGTCGCCCTCAGGGTCGGAATAGGCGGGTGCGTCGGGATGCCGCTCGGCCACCTGCTGGAGCTGCAGGCATACGGTACGGCCGGCTATCTGCTGCTCGATCTCGGCTCGGACCTCGAGGACTTCGGCCATGGCGCGCCTCCCGTCAGTATTCACTTGCACGAGTGGCATGCATCGCACCACACGTGCCGGGTAGCGACAAGACCTCGCAGACGGCGTTCACATAGAGTGATCGAACGGATGCGATTCGGGGGGGGTTCATCCATGGCCGTCGGCAGGACGTTCTTCGGGCACCCGTGGGGACTGGCGACGCTGTTCGGCACCGAGATGTGGGAGCGGTTCAGCTGGTACGGGATGCGCGCCATCCTGGCCACGTTCCTGGCGGCGTACCCGGCGCAGGGCGGACTGGGCCGGGTCGGGCCACATCAGCATGGCGATCCCGGTGACGACGCCGTTGTTCGTGTGGCTGGGCCTGCTGCTCATCATCTCCGGCACGGGCCTGCTCAAGCCCAACGCCTCGGTCATGGTGGGCCGGCTCTACGACGGTCGGCATGGCGCTCGGCCTGATCCAGTACGTGTGGGGCGGCCGGTCCCTGCGCGGCGTCGGCGAGCGGCCGGGGCTGCGCCTGTCCCCCGGCGAGCGGCGCCGCTTCGGCCGGCTGGCGGGCCTCGGGACGGGCGTGGCGGTGGTCGCGCTGGGTTTGTGGGCGGCGACCGGCACGCTGACCATCGACCGGCTCACGATCGTGATCACGGTGATCATCCTGGCGGTGCCGGTCGCGTACTTCGCCCAGCACCATACCGACCTGTCGTTGTTCGGAGTGCGGACCCACCAGGCCACGACGCAGTCGTTCAACCCGCTGTTCATCATGATCTTCGTGCCGGTGTTCGCGGCGCTGTGGGTGCGGCTGGGCACGCGGGTGAGCACGCCGCAGAAGTTCGGGTTCGCGCTGGTCATGGTGGGGCTGAGCTTCGTGGCCATGGCGATCGCGGCCGGGCTGGCGGGAGCCGGGCGGGTGTCGGTGTGGTGGCTGGTGCTGGTCTACGTGATCCAGGTGTTCGGCGAGTTGTCGCTCAGCCCGGTCGGGTTGTCGGTGACGACGAAGCTGGCGCCGGAAGCGTTCAAGGCGCAGATGCTCGGGGTGTGGTTCATCGCGGTGTCGGTGGGCGACGCGGTCGGCGGGCAGACCGGGCGGCTGGGCCGGGTGTTGTCGGATCCCGCGTACTACCTGGTGCTGGCCGCGCTGGCGATCGTGGCCGGGGTGGCGCTGTTCATGTTCACGCGGCGGCTGCGGGTGCTGATGGCGGAGCACTACCACGCCGAGGCCATCCTGTAGACAGGATGCCGTGTCTCAGCTTCTCGATTTCGTCGGCATCTTCGTCTTCGCGTTGTCCGGTGCGCTCATGGGAGTGCGCAAACGGCTGGACGTGGTCGGGATGATGGTGCTGGCCGGAATGACCGCCCTGGGCGGCGGCGTGGTGCGCGACCTCATCCTCAACGTGCGGCCGGCCGCTTTCCAGAGCGTCGGCTACGTGCTCGTGCCGGTGGCGGCGACGGTGATCGTGTTCTTCTGGCACCCGCACGTGGCCCGGCTGATGCCGGCCATCCTGGTGCTGGACGCGGCGGGGCTGGGGCTCTTCTGCGCGGTGGGGACGGAGAAGGCGCTGGAGTACGGGCTGAGCCCGCTGCACGCGGCCCTGCTGGGGGTGGTGACGGGGGTGGGCGGCGGGATGTTGCGTGACGTGCTGGCCGGGGAGATCCCGACGCTGCTGTACGACCGCCAGCTGTACGCCGTTCCGGCGATGCTGGGGTCGGGGGTGATGGCGGCGGAGTGGTCGTACGGGTTGCACGGGTGGGCGGCGACGCTGGGGGCGGCGGTGCTGGCGTTCGGGCTGCGGATCGCGGCGATGCGCCGGAAGTGGCGCGCGCCGCTGGCCAGGGGGGTCAGCGAATAGCGTGATCGTCGTCGCGGGGGCGTGCGGTCACCAGGCGACGGCCGAGGTGCGTCCGCTCACACCATGGCGATGAGCGGGTCCGGCGGGCGGGAGGCGCCGAGGGGGCCGTGGTCGCGGGCGGCGCGCAGGCGGGTGACCGCTTCCGACAGGACCTGGGGCGGCAACGTGTACGGCAGCCGCAGGTAGCCCTCGAGCGTGCCCTCCAACCCGAACCACGGGCCGGGCGCCAGGCGCACACCATGGGCGGCGGCCGCCTCGGCCAGCGGAGTGGCGGCGTCGCCGTTGAGCCGGACCCAGAGCGTGCCGCCGCCGCGCGGCACCGTGAACGTCCACTCGGGCACCTGCTCGCGCAGCGCCGGCACCAGCGCCTCCCGTGAGGCCCGCAGGGTGCGGCGGCGCTCGGCGCGGGTCTCCTCCAGCCGGTCGAACAGCCCCGCCACCACCAGTTGCTCCAGCACCGGGCTGGCGATGTCCACGGCCGAGCGGTGCACGGCCAGGCGGCGGGCCAGCGCCGCCGTGGTGCGGATCCAGCCGATGCGCAGCCCGCCCCACCACAACTTCGACGCCGACCCGATGCTGATCACTCGGCTGTCGGTGTCGAACGAGCCCATGGGAGAGGTGTGCGGCACCTCGTCCAAGGCCAGCTCCAGCCAGGTCTCGTCCACCAGCACCAGCGTGTCGGTACGCCGGGCCGCGCCGACGACGGCGGCGCGGGTGGCGTCGTCCATGAGCGCGCCGGTCGGGTTCTGGAAGTCGGGCATGAGGTAGGCCAGGCGGGCGCCGGACTGGCGCATGGCCCCGATCAGCAGGTCGGCCTGCCAGCCCTCGTGCGAGATGCCGACCGGGACGATCCGGGCGGAGCGCTGCCGGGCCACGTCGATGGCGTGCGGGTACGTCGGCGACTCCACCAGCACCGGGTCCCCGGAGCCGACGAGCAGGCCGAGCACGAGCTGGATGGCGTGCTGGGAGCCGGTGGTGACGACGATCTGCTCCGGCCTGGTGGCCAGCCCTCTGGCGGTGTAGCGGGCGGCGATGCGTTCCCTGAGCGCCGGCAGGCCGATGGGGTCGTAGCCGTTGCCCATGCCGTATCTCGGCAGGTCCTCGACCGCCTCCAGCATCGCGCTCCGCAAGGCGGAGGGCGCGGGCGGGGCGGCGCAGTGGAGCTGGATCAGGCCGTCGCCGCCGGTGCTGAGCCAGGGGTTGTCCGACGTGGTGGCCGGGTCGGGCAGGGCCGTCCAGCTGCCCGAGCCCTGGCGGCTGTCCAGGTAGCCGCGTTCGCGCAGCAGGTCGTACGCCGACGTCACCGTGGTGCGGCTGACCTTGAGGATCTCTGCGAGGTGGCGTTCTGCGGGCATGCGGACGCGTACCGGGATCTGACCGTCCATGATCAGGTTGCGGACGCCGTCGGCGAGCGCCCGGTAGTACGGGCGGGCGCCCGGGTCGACGTTGACCAGCCGGGCCACCTGAGCCGCCGAGAGATGCCTCATAAGGCCACTTTTCATGATTGGCCCTGTTTTAGCAAGCCAGTGGCCTGCCACTCTGGGGCCATTATGAGCGAGACGACCGTCCCCCGAGTGAGTTCCTTTCCCGCCCGCCTGGCCCGGCTGTACGGCGGGCTGGCCCTCTACGGCCTGGGCATCGGCCTGCAGGTGGAGTCCGGACTGGGCAACGACCCGTGGGACGTGTTCCACCAGGGAGTGGCGATCAGGGCCGGGGTGTCGATCGGCACGGTGATCATCGGCGTGGGCGCGCTGGTGATGCTGCTGTGGATCCCGCTCAAGCAGAAGCCCGGCTTCGGGACGATCAGCAACGTGGTGTTCCTGGGGTTGTTCGCCGACGCCGCGATCTTCCTGCTGCCCACGCCGGCGCATCTGGCGTTGCAGAGTCTGTACGTGGCGCTGGGCGTCGTCGCGATCGCCCTGGCGACCGTGCTGTACATCGGCGCCGGCCTGGGCCCGGGACCGCGGGACGGCATCATGACGGGCCTGGTCCGGCTCGGGCTGTCGGTGCGCCTGGGCCGGTTCCTCATCGAGATCACCGTACTGGCGGCGGGCTGGCTGCTCGGCGGCACCGTCGGGATAGGGACACTGGCGTTCGCGCTGGCCATCGGGCCGCTGACGCAGCTGTTCACCCGCTGGTTCCCGCTCGATTCCCGCTGACGTGAGCTCCGCGGCCGGTCCGGACATGACGCGACATGATCGGACTCGGCCGCGGGATCACCCCATTTGCGAGTAGCGTCTGTAGGCATGCGGATCGAGGATTACGCCCTGATCGGAGACATGCAGTCGGCCGCGCTCGTGGCCAGGGACGGTTCCATCGACTGGCTCTGCCTGCCCAGGTTCGACTCCCCCTCGTGTTTCGCGGCGCTGCTCGGCGGCGAACGCAACGGTCACTGGTGGCTCGGCCCGACCGGCCGCAGGCACGCCGACCGGCGGCGATACCGGCCCGACACTCTCATTCTGGAGAGCGAGTGGGACACCACGACCGGCACGGTCCGCGTGGTCGACTTCATGCCGCCCCGCGACCGCAACCCCGACGTGGTGCGGATCGTCGAGGGCGTCTCCGGGACCGTTGAGATGTCCACGGTGCTCAGGGTGCGCTTCGACTACGGCAGGATCGTGCCGTGGGTGCGGCGCACCAACGGGCACCTGCAGGCGATCGGCGGGCCCGACTCGGCGTGGCTGCACTCCCCCGTGCCGCTGAAGGGCGGCGACTACGCGCACCGGGCCACGTTCACCGTCAAGGAGGGCGACCGGCTGGCGTTCATCTTCACCTGGCATCCTTCGCACGAGCCGATGCCGCCGCAGATCGACTGCGACGACCAGCTCGACGAGACCGAGGCCTTCTGGGCGGACTGGGTCTCCCGATGCACCTATGACGGGCCGTACCGGGACGCCGTGATGCGGTCGCTGATCACGCTGAAGGCGCTCACGTACGCGCCCACCGGCGGCATCGTGGCCGCGCCCACCACCTCGCTCCCCGAGGACCTGGGCGGGGTGCGCAACTGGGACTACCGCTTCTGCTGGCTGCGCGATGCGACGATGACGCTCGACGCGCTCATCTCCTCCGGCTACCTGGAGGAGGCGGCGGACTGGCGCTCGTGGCTGCTGCGGGCGATCGCCGGCCGCCCGCAGGACCTGCAGATCATGTACGGCGTCGCCGGCGAACGCCGCCTGCCGGAGCTGCGGCTGGACTGGCTCGACGGCTACGAGGACTCGCGCCCGGTGCGGATCGGGAACGAGGCCGTCAAGCAGCTGCAACTGGACGTGTACGGGGAGGTCATGAACTGCCTCTACGTCTCGCGCAGCCGAGGGTTGTCGGCCGACGACCGGGCCTGGACGATCCAGCGGCAGCTGCTCGACTACGTGGAGGACCACTGGGACGAGCCGGACGAGGGACTGTGGGAGGTGCGGGGCCCGCGACGGCACTTCGTGCACTCCAAGGTGATGTGCTGGGCCGCGCTCGACCGGGCGGTCAAATACGTGGAGCGGTTCGGCCGCACCGGCCCCGTGGAGAAGTGGCGGACGTTGCGGGACGTCGTCCACGCGGAGATCTGTGACAAGGGGTACGACCCGAGCCGGAACACCTTCACGCAGTCGTACGGATCGTCGGAGCTGGACGCCGCTTTGCTGATGATGCCCGTCGTTGGATTCCTGCCCGTCGACGATCCCCGGATCGTGGGCACGGTGGCGGCGATCGAGAAGGAGCTCATGTCGGACGGGTTCGTGCTGCGTTATCCGATCGCCGCGGACAACGACGTGGACGGGCTGCCGGGCGGGGAGGGCGCGTTCCTGGCGTGCAGCTTCTGGCTGGTGGAGGTCATGGCGATGCAGGGGCGGAAGGAGGAGGCGAAGGACCTGTTCGAGCGGCTGCTCGGGCTGCGGAACGATGTGGGGTTGCTGGCGGAGGAGTACGACCCGCGCTACGGCCGCCTCGTGGGCAACTTCCCCCAGGCCTTCAGCCACGTCCCGCTGATCCACGCCGCCCGGGCTCTGTCATAGCGGCGTCATCGCTCTTCTCCACGCGACCTTCGAAGGGAGCCTCGGGCCATGCGGCCGCGTCTGCAAGTAACCTCCGTGACGATCGGAACATCACAACCGCGCGAGCTCGCGCGGTTCTATTCCCACTTGCTGGGCCTGCCCGTCACCACCGAAGAAGGCCCGGCACCAGACGAACCTGAGGAGGGCGGCTGGGCGCAGATCCGCCCGCCGGAGCACACGGTCGCCCCCACCCTCAACTTCGAGTACGAGCGGTGTTACGCAAGGCCGGTGTGGCCGAGTGTCTCCGGCAAGCAGACCGCCTCCCAGCATCTCGACATCGAGGTCGACGATCTGGACGCGGCAGTGGAGTGGGCCGTGGGGTGCGGTGCGGTGCCGGCCGAGTTCCAGCCGCAGGAGGATGTCCGCGTGCTCCTGGATCCCGATGGGCACCCTTTCTGCCTTTTCCGCCGAGCCTCTTAACCCTTGACGTGCGACCAGCAGATGTGGACGAGGTCGGCGAGAAGGCCGGCGTCACATCGGGCGATGTCGGCTCGGACACCGATCGGCTTCCGCTCCATCACCTCAATGGACCCCGGAGACCGCAAGGCGGCTGCTTCGTCCGGCAGGCTGAGCACCAGGCTGCGCAGTTCGTCTACGGTGCTCATCGATCACTCTCCCCTGTGCGAGGCGGCCCGGCCCTGCGGTAGGGGCCGGCGTCCGGTGATGGTCAGCAGGATGTCCTTGACCGGCATGTCGACGGGCTCGCCCTCGCCCAGGCGTACGTCGGCGTCCATGCCGCGCAACTGGATGCCCGCGAGATCGACCCCGAAGTACGACAAGCTCCGGGCGTTCGTGCCAGCCAGCACGAGGGCGATGCGCTCGACCGGAGACGACGGCAGACCCAACGGCTCGGTGATGTCGAGGCCGTGGATGGTGTCGTGAGCCAGTGCTCCGGCAGGCCCTCCGCCTGGTGGCTGCCATGCGTTGGTGATGTTGGCGCGCAGGGAAGTGAGGAGTTCGGCATCGGACATGCGGGTGGTGTCCATGCGGGCGGCCCGATCGGCGTACCGGTCGAAGGAGAACCGTGCCGCGGCCAGTCCCACCACCAGCCGGGGCAGGGTCGTGCGGAAGGGTGCGGTGATGTGAGCGACGACTTCACGCACCCGCCATCCCGAGCACAGGGACGGACGGTCCCAGTCCTTGTCGTGGAGTCCGGCGAGCAGACTCGCCAGACGCTCTCTCTCGGCGTGGATGTGCTGCTTCAGGTCTGCGTCGGTCGATGACATGAAGGTGACCTTCGGGTCGTAGTGGACGTGTCATCCCTTGTACGACGGAAGGCGGCTGGACTCATCGGTTGCCCTAGATCAGTTTTCGAGGAATTCCGGCAGACCGAACGCGCCGAAGCGGTCACCATAGCCCAGGAACGTGACGATCTCGCTGATGCGCCCACTCCGGAGCTCGAGCACCAAGAGGGCGAACGGCACCAGGACCCCGCTCTCGTCCGGCCGGTACTGACCGAGCGTCCAGCACCCGTTGGCCGGCCCGCCGCGGACAAGACGGTCATCGGCACAGGCATCCGTACTCGACATCGCCGCGGCGACATGCGCCGGCCCGTCCAGCCACCACAGGAAGGGCGGCATCCCTGACCGGACATCGTCGGCCAGCACACCGACCAGCGTGTGGACGTCGTGCGTCTGGAAGGCGTCCACGTAGCGCCGCAGAAGATCGCGCTGAGCCACGTCGTCCGGCTCGGGCGCGTCAGCTGGACGCGGCCGGTGCTTCTCCAGGGTGGCCCGCGCCCGCTGCAACGCGCTGTTCGCCGCCGCCACCGACGTCTCCATGATCGCGGCAGCCTCGGTGGCGGTGAACCCGAGGACATCCCGCAACACCAGCACGACACGCTGACGCGGCGGCAACCACTGCAGAGCGGTGATGAAGGCCAGGCGCAGCGTCTCATGTCGCATGGCGAGGTGCGCCGGGTCGGCCGTTCCCGTCAAGCGAGAGTCCGCCAACGGCTCCACCCACCGCGCGGCCGAGAGAGGGACACCGATGTCGGTGCCACTCGATGCCGGGCCCATGTCCCACGGCAACGCCCGTCGCTCTGCGCTCCGCAGCATGTCCAGACAGACATTCGTGGCAATCCTGTGCACCCACGTCGAGAGCCCCGCTCGATCCGGGTCATAACTCTCGATCGCCCGGAACGCCCGGAGCATCGTCTCCTGCACGGCGTCGTCGACCTCGCTCGAGGCGCCAAGGAGGCGATAGCAGTATCCGGTCAACGGACCCCGCAACGACTCCAGACTCGTCACCACGGAATCGGACTCATCCCAAACGACCATCCACCCATGATGACAAGCGAATCGACGACCTCAGCAGGCGACGTGAGCCGAGTCCGGAACCAGGACGTCTAGTGGGCAAGGGGCCGTCCGGGTGACGCGAAGGCTCCCGTGGCTGGTCAGGTCGACAGGCCTGGCGACACGACGCGCCGCCATCCTTTCATTGAGGACCAACTGAGAAGCGTTGTGATTACTACACTTCTCAGTTAGCCTCAGAGACGTGAACCACGCCGAAGCGGACGCAGCACTCGCCATGCTCGGGCAAGGAGTCACTGCGGACTCCCTGGAGACGGACACGCTGGACTTCAAGCTTGTCGCCAACTCCCCCAAAGCGAGCCTCAACATGCTCGCCGACGCCCTTGTCTGCTTCGTAAACGCTCGCGGTGGCACCGTAATCCTTGGCATCGACGACAAGGCGACCGACCGCGAGCGTGCGCTTCGCGGAGTTCCGCCGAATTATACGGTCGACCTTATACGCAAAGGGATATTCGACCGCACGAGCCCGCCGATCACGGCGTTCGTCAGCGAAAGATATATTGACGGCGTCCGCATCGTGCTTGTCACCGTTCCCCAGGGTGTCATGCCACACAGCAATGCGGCTGGATTGGCCACGCGCCGTCTTGGAAAAGAGTGTCTCCCCTTCCCTCCCCATCAACAGCGGGAGGTCATGATTGCACGCGGCCAAGTGGATTGGTCGGCGGATGCCTCCAGCATCGGCATCGACCGGCTCAGTGGGGTCGAAATCGAAAGACTTCGCCGCCTTCTGGAAGCTGCTGGTCGTGACCATCTCGCCCATTTGTCAGACCAGGCACTTCTCGAGTCTCTCCGGCTGATCGCACCTAACGGAAGCGTCACCAACGCGGGCGTACTGCTACTCGCCAGCGAACCACTGATCACAGAGATCGTGCCCGGCTACGGATACTCATACCAATTCCGGCCCACATCCGGAAGTGAAGCCACCGGAAGGATGCGGGGCAACCGACCACTCATCGCGGCCATCCAGACTCTGACCGATGCCATAGAGAGTCGCAGGGAAATCTATCCGCTCAACCTGGCGGGCGGGATCCAGCTTCAACTCACCGATTATCCGAGCGTAGCGGTGCGAGAGTTGGTGGTGAACGCCCTTATTCACCGATCGTACGAGACGGGCGGCACAGTCGACGTCGAGCACTCCCCCGAACGCCTGGTGATCACCAGCCCCGGCGGCCTGGTATCCGGGGTGACGCCCGCCAACATCCTCACATATCCTTCGACGCCCAGAAACCGACTGCTCACAGAAACGGTCTCCATTCTGCAACTGGCGGAGCGCACGGGACAGGGAGTGGACCGGGTCTACCGGGAAATGCTGCGGGTCGGCAAGGAGCCGCCCCTGTTCGAGGACAGCGGGACACTCGTTCGCGCCACGCTGGCGGGTGGCATAGGAAATGACGCATTCGTGCGCTTCATCAATGACCTGCCTCCCAAAGCGGGCCGAGACCTGAATGTGCTGCTCGCTATGGCGCACCTCCGCCACAACAGCGGAATCGAAGCGTGCAAACTTGCTGGGATAATCCAGAGGACTCCGGTCGAGGCGCAAGAAGTCTTGCTCGCCATGGCAGAGGAGTACGACTTGGTCGAGCCGACCAAGAGAACGGCCAAGAAGCCGTTCCCAACGTACCGGCTACGGTCTGACGTGCTCGCGGCAATGTCACGATCGGTCTCGTATCGGCGCCGCGCCGTCGATGACACCGATCAGAAGGTCGTCGACCATGTGAGAGAGTACGGCTTCGTCACCAACCAGACGATTCGTCGGCTCTTCGATATTCATGTATACGCCGCCCGCGACCTGCTCAACAGCCTGAGGGAGCGGCAAATACTCGAGAAAATTGGAGACGCACGCGGGGGAACCGGAGTCAAATACGGCCCCGGGCCGAAATTCCCCAGAGGTAGATTCTAAGTGAGGTGGCCGGGCCCCGTTTGCGGGCCCCGCGCATTCGCCGGGCGCTGTGGCGATGTGACGGCGAGAGCTGCCTGCAGTATTCGCCCATCCCCCGACCCGAGATCATCTTCGGTCAGGGTCCGATGTGCACGTACGGGGCCCAGAAGATCGGGAAGCCGGGGCGGCGGTCGCGCAGGGAGCGGACGGCGGCGTGCAGGGCGGCGGCCGCTCCGTGCGGATGCGGCTCGCGGGTGCCGCCGGCCGTGAGCATCGCGTACACCGCGTCGACCACGGCCGGGGCGTGCACGTCGGCGATCGGCCAGAGCGTGCCGATCACGTGCGGGAACCCGGCGAGCTGGATGGCGGAGGCGATGCTCACCGCCTCGTCGGTCAGCACGGTCCCGCCGCGCGAGGTCTCGCACCCGCTCAGGAACGCCAGCTCGGCCTGCCCGAGGCGGCGGGCGGCCAGCTCACGCACGGTCAGCGGCCGGTCGTGCAGGATCAGCCTGGCGTGGGAGGGGTCGTGCAGCCGCTGGGCGGCGTGGCAGGCGAAGTGCACCCATGCGGTGTCATCCAGCGCGCTGAGCACCTGCTCGCAAGTCGCGTCGTCCGCTGTCAGCTCCCGCGCGCCGGGAAGCCAGCGCCTGGCCGCCTCCAGCTCGCGGACCACGCCTTTCAGCGCGGCGTCGCCGGGAACCTCAGGGACGCCGACCAGCAGGACACGCCGCTCGGCCCGCGGCCCGGACTGCCCGCGGGCGTGCATGAGCGCCCGCAACGTGGGCGTGTAGCTGGAGACGACCAGATCGAGTGCCGATCCGGCGGCGTGCAGCGGCAGCAGGGTCAGCGGGCCGGTCGGGCACCACCAGATCCGGCGCAGCGGGCCGAGTGCCTCCAGCACCGGGCCGGTGACGTGCGCCCACAGCCAGTCCAGGCACGAGGTCACCTCGTCGACGGCCTTGCCGCGCAGGGCCGCGACGAACCGGTCGGCCTGGTCCTGGGCCGCGGAGGCGGTGAAGTCGAGTGGAACGACCCGCACGCCCTCGGAGGTCACGAGCAGCGCGTCGCAGCCGTGGCGGCTGACGTTCACCACCGCGACGGGGCCGTCCTCGGCGGCGGCCAGCAAGCCGTCGGCGTGCGGCGGGCGCAGGAAGTCGGTCAAGCCCGGCAGCTTCCTGATCGCCTCGAGGATCTCGCGGCGGCGGCGCGCCAGCGTGTGCCGGTGATCCAGAAGCCGGCGGCGATCGGCACTCGGGCCGCCTGCCATCCCCAGGGCTCCGGGTCCGCCGCTGCCACCGGACAGGGCCAGGTCTTCGTTCAGGTCCATACGCTCGGCCGCGTCCAGCTCATCCTGCACCTCGCCGAATCGGTCGGCCAGTTCCGGCGCCGCCGCGCGCAGCCGGTCGTAGGCGGCGCGGTCCCCGATGACCTGGGCGAACATGACGCCTCTGCCCTGTTCGAGCAGTTCGAGCGTCCGGCCGGCGTCGCCGGTCCTGATCGCCGCCGCGGCGGCGTCGCGGGCCAGGCTCTCGTATTCGCCCAGGATTCGCTCCTGGTCGGCGCGGCCCAGCCCGCGCCAGGCCGCCTCGTCCAGGGCGGCCACCGCGACGGCGAACCCCTCGACGGCCTCGACGGCCAGGCCCGCCTCCATGGCGACCTCGCCCCAGCGTTTGCCCACGCTCGCCCGCCAGCCGGCCGAGGCGGTCTCCACCTGGGTGGCCTCGCGGAAACGGGCCAGCGCCTCGTCACGGTCGGCCTCCGCCCGGGTCAGCTCCCACTGCTCGACAAGGACTTCTGCCAGGTAGTACAGCGCGATCGATCGGGTCGAGTCGCCGGGGGCCGACGTCTCGACCGCGGTGCGGGCGGCGCGGACGGCCTGCAGGAGTGTCCTGGGCTTGCCGGTGAGTCCGTAACGCGTGCTGAGCGCCAGGCCCAGCCCGTTATAGGCGACGGGACCACCGGGCGGGTCGGCCTTGATCGCCTCGGTGAAGAGCGCGACCGCCTCGTCCAGGTCCGGCGTCTCCTCCACCCGGCGGTCCCCCCGCAGCAGTTTTCTCCACATGCCCTTCTCGGCGGCCGGGTCCAGCAGCCGTGTGATCGCCGCCAGCTGAGCCCTGGGTGTCTCCTTCGACGTGGACCGCAACAGCAGCGCATTGGCCAGGTTGACGGTCGCGAGGGTCCGCGTCCAGGTGCGGGCCGGGGCGGCATCGCGGGCGCGGCGGAACACGCCGATCGCCCCGTCGATGTCCTCCTCTCCCTCCATGAGCACGGTGCCGAGGCTGTTGAGGACCAAGGGCCCTTGGATGTTTCCCGGCTGAATCGTTCCCATGGCCTCGCGCAACAGCTCGTCGGCCTCCTCCCGCGCCGCGCTCTGCCCGGTGAACCTGTAGCGCTCGAGCAGCATCTCGGCGAGGTTCGCGAGATGGCCGGGGCGGTACGGGCTGGTCTCCGGCGTGGCGGCCACCGCCTCGCGCAACACCTTCGCCGCCTCTTCGGAGTCCTCGCCCCGGCGGGTCACCTTGTAGCGCTGCTCCAACGCGCCGCCCAGGTTGGCCAGATACAGCGCGTAGTTGGCGTGCTCAGGAGCGGTCAGCGACGTGGCCGTGCGGTGGCTGTCGATCGCCTCGTCGAGATCGGGCGCTTTTCCGGTCAGGTCGTATCTGAAGAACAGCGCCGAGCCGAGGCTGGTGTACGCCATGGCCCGTTCCGGATGGTCCGGCGAGACGGCCAGGGCCCGCCGGTAACAGGCGATGGCCTCGTTGAGCACGGTCAGGCCGCCGCCGAGCCGGAACTTCAGCATCAGCCCGTTGCCCAGGTCCGAGTGGTACATTCCGGCGTTGTCGTCGCCGGGCCTGGCCGCCGCGACCCCGCGTCGCAGGGCGTCGATCATCTCGTCGAGGTCCTCGTACGTGCCGCTGAACTCCATGCGCAGGCCGAGGACGGCGCCGAGCCCAATGTACAACTCGGCCAGCTGGGGGTAGCCGGGCGGTGTCTGAGCCACGGCCTGGCGCAGCAGCTCGGCCGCCTGATCGGCACGTTCGAGCCGGCCTGATCGGCGCACGTCCTCGATCAGCATGCCGCCCAGACCAGCCAGGAATTGGGGACGGGCTTGCGGGCCGGAGGGCAGGTGGCCGGCCATGGAGCGGCGGATCTGCTCCCACTGCTCGGGCGGGAGGACGGGAATCTCATCCGCGTGCAGGAGCGCCCCGACGAGCAGTTGGATCTCCTGCTTGACGGGCTCGGGGGCCTGCGCGTACCGCTCCCGGATGACATGGAGGGCTTCCTTCAGCTCCGCGGCGCGGTCCGGATCGTCGTTGGCCATCACCAGGGTGCTGGCCAGTTTGGCCAGCCGCCACAGGTAGGCGGCGTGCGCCGGGTCCGTGGCCCGCACGGACACGCGTAACGCGTCGATGCCGTCGAGCAGGTGCCGCCTGTCGCCCGTGATCTGGTAGCCGAGCACCAGCGCCATGCCGTGGTTGGCCAGCACCAGCGGCCTGTCCACCAGGTCACCGCGCAGCGCCGACGCATACAGCTGCAGCACCTCGTCCAGGTGATGGCCGGCGATGTGCCGGTGATTCCCCAGCACGGTCGCAAGACCGGCCTGGGCCTCGGCCAATCCGGGCTTTCCCGCCAGGGCCGCCACCGCGCGGCGGTGCAGCGTGATCGCCTCGGTCAGGTCCGGCTCCTGCCCGAGCGCGTCGAAGCGCATGCTCATCGCGTTGCCGAGGCCGGTCAGCAGCAGCGGATCAGGGTCGCGGGCGATCTCCCTGTGGTAGGCGGCGATGCCGGACTCCAGCTCCCGCAGATCACGGGTCTGCAGGAACCTGGCGATGTGAACCTCGGGGTTCATGGTCTCCTCCGCCATCTGAAGAAGCCGAACGCGGTCAGCGCGAAAGCCGTCAGGCCCAGCCCTCCCACGATGACCGGCTTGACGCTCTCGGGAACGGGCACGCGGTAACCCAGTGCCTGAATCGCGGCCAGCACCATGAGCAGCATCCCGACCACGGCCGTCTCCAGCACGCGGAACCGCTCCCAGCGGCGCTCGGTCTCCTCCGCCCTACGCTGCAACCGCTCCGCCATCACCTGATCGGCGATGGCGCCGATCTCGCGGGCGCGTTCCCGCGTCGCCTCGGCGTAGGCGAGATCGTCGTCCAGGCGCATGCGGAGCCAGTCGGCCAGGTCCAGGTCGTCGCCCAGGGACTGCTCCCGCATGTTGTGCCGGGCGATCCCCACGGTCGTCTGCATCTCCCGCAGCCTGGTCAGGGTCCAGATCAGGCCGGCCTCGGCGGTCTGCCGGACCGCCAGCTCACGCCGAGCGGCCGGCAGGTCGTCGCCGCCGAGCGTCTTCAGCAGGGTCTCCACCTGTTCGTCCACCCGGTGGCGGGCGGCGCGGAAGCCCTTGCCCTGGCGATAGACGCGCAGCTCGTAGCGGAGCTTGGCGGCGTGCATGAGGTGCCGCACCAGCGGCGGCATCCGGTCATCTCCACGCGTCCAGGCCCACGCGTCGAGCTTGGCCTCCAGCTCGGGCGGCGCCAGCATCGCGAACGTCCGCCGGCTGCGCTCGTCATCGTCGAAGCCGACCTCCCACACCGCCACGCCTCTGACCGTCGCCATCCGGCCCCGCGAGTACGGCTCGGGCAGCGCCCGCAGGACCGCGTTCGTCCGCCGCGCGGTCGGCGCGGTGCGCGGATAGGCGACGAACAGCCGGCACTCGCCCATGGCCCACGCGCCGGCGTCACCCGCGCACTCGCGCCACAGCTCGTTCAGCTCCCGCCAGGTCCCGCCCGTCAACGCCACGCTCAGGCAGCGCATGTCGCGTTCCCGGCGCAGCAGCGCCTGCCGTCCCGAGTCCCCGTCCGCGGTGCGCACCTCGATCGGCCCGGCATGCGTCACGGGCATGCCGAGCCGGTCACCGAGCGCGTCCCAGATCTCGCGCAGCCGCCGTTCGTGCTCCCGGGCCTGCGGGCCGTCGGCGCCGGCGAACACGTGGACGATCAGAGCGGGGTTGGCCAAGTCAGCAGGCTCCATCGGCGTCCTCAGTGTCGAGGGTCAGGGTGTGGATCAGCTCGTTGACCCGCTCTCGCAGTTCCTCAGGCATCGGCACCACGGGCTGGTCGCCGTACCAGGTGCTGATCCGCATCGGTCCGGCCAGCTCCAAGTGGCCGAGTTCGACCGCCACGTCGCCCGAGGACTCCAGCCTGCCGACCACCACTTCCACGTCCACCCAGGCCGCCGCCGGCAGCGTCCACCACGTCAGCGCGTCTCGCAGCAGCTCGACCGCTTCACCGTGCAGCCCCACGCGTCTCCCCCCGTCGCCAGGTCGCTCCACAGAGTCATCGGTTCACAGAGGGACTCCGTTGCAGCCCGAATCCTCCGAAGCAGGTGTCGTCGCGGCTGGGTTCCACGAGGAGACCGGGATTGCGCGCCCGCGATGTCGGGGGCGTCTGCTGAGATGAGCGCGAGTGGCTCGGGTACGCCCCCGCCTCGGCCGCACAGGTAGCGGAGGCTGAGGCGTGACCTCGGCCGCAGCGGCACGGCTCCTTCTACGAACTGATGTACGACCTGTACGCCGGATTCCACGCCCTGGACCGCTCGCAGTGCCAGACTCAGCGCGAGTGGGACGAGAAGAGGCGATCATGCGGCGGGCCAGACGATCCTGTCGGTGTTGCGGCACGGCGACGAGGCCGCCGCGCGGCCGGATGAGGATCTCCTGACGGCCGAGGTGCTGTCCGCGCACGAGCTGGCCGGGCGCTTCTCCAATCTCTCCGTTCGGGACACCCTGGCCCAGCTCGGGTCCGACACGGTGAGGCGGCTGGTCTCCGGCTTCCCCGAGCGGGCGGCCGAGCCCGGGTTCCGCGTCCGGTTCGGCAACGCGGAGTTCGACGCCGCGGTGCGCGCCGCCCGCGCCGCTCCAGGGGCCGACCCGTGGCCGATGCTGCGCGAAGCCCTGGCGGTGTGGCGACCGATGGGCGAAGATCACATCGAGCCGATCGCACTGCTGGCCCACCCCGAGGTCGCGGCCCTGATCACGCCGGAGCGGGGGCGCGAGATCCTCGCCACGCGGCGAGGCCGACCGCCTGGAGGCCAAGCGTCCGCCTCCAGGCCTCCCCGCGTGCCGACGCCCCCTGTTTTCACAGCTCACAGGCAGACGTTGATCTCTTGGTGTTCATGTCCGCTTCATCCCGTTCCGCCACGCTCCCGCCGTAGCCGGTGCACCCTCATTTCCGGCGGGACGGAGAACGCGAAGTCATGGGCCACGGGCACCATCACCACGAGCACGACCACAAGCACGAGCAGCCGCACGAAGGGGACGGCGCGGCGGCGCGAGATCTTTCGATTCCGGACGGCGAGCTGTCTCCGGGGCAGTTGTCCCGGCGGCGGATGTTCCGGCGGGCGGGCCTGCTCGGGGCGGGGCTCGCGGCCGCCGGCGTGCTGGGGACGCCGGGCGTCGCGGCGGCGGACGGCGAGCAGCAGATCGCGGGGCGCGGGCGGGAGCCGAAGGACGGCTACCTGTGGCTGGCCGGCGACCACCACATCCACACCCAGTACAGCTCGGACGGCATCTACCGGGTCATCGACCAGGTACGGCACGGCAACGCGTACGGGCTGGGCTGGATGGTCATCACCGACCACGGCGGCGCGACGCACGCGAAGATCGGCGTGGACAAGGTCAACCCGGACATCGTGGCCGCCCGCGAGGCGATCAAGGACACGCTGGTCTTCCAGGGACTGGAGTGGAACATCCCGGCCGCCGAGCACGGCACGGTGTTCGTCGCCCCGGGCAGCAACGAGGTGGCGACGCTGAAGGAGTTCGAGAGCTCCTTCGACGGCTCGATCAAGGGCGCCGGGGCGAGCACGCCGCAGAACGAGGCCCTGGCGATCGCCGGGCTGAACTTCCTGGCCGAGGCCGTCAGGCGGCGCCGGGTTCCTGACGCGTTGTTCCTCGCCAACCACCCGTCCAGGAAGGGCCTGGACTCGCCGCACGAGATCCGCGGGTGGCGGGACGCCCAGCCGTCGATCGCGGTCGGCATGGAGGGCGCTCCCGGCCACCAGGCGGCGGGCATCGCCAAGCCGAACGGCCCGGGCGGCGGCCGCGGCTACTACGACAGCAACCCGGGCGCGGACTCCTTCCGCGCGTACCCGGCCGAGAGCTACAAGACCTTCGGCGGGTTCGACTGGATGACCTCCACTGTGGGCGGGCTGTGGGACAGCCTCCTGGCGGAGGGCAAGCCGTGGTGGATCACCGCGAACTCCGACGCGCACTGGGTGCACGGCGACACCAGCGACCGCGGCCCGGGCAGCGATTTCAACGCCAACGGCAAGTACGAGGACCCTATCTACAAGGGTGTGGCCAACTTCGGCTCCGGCGACTTCTGGCCCGGCTACTACAGCCGGACGCACGTCGGCAGCCAGGGCTTCGACTACCGGGCCGTCATGGAGGGTCTGCGCGCCGGGCGGATCTGGGTCGACCACGGCGGGCTGATCAGCGGGCTGGTGGTGCGGGCGCGGGCGGCCGGGACCGGGCAGCGCGGGGTCACCCTCGGCGACACCCTGCACGTGCGGCAGGGGGCGCGGGCCGAGCTGGCCATCGAGATCACTCTCGCCGGGCGGCCGAACTGGGCGCAGGTCGTGCCGACGCTGGCCCGGGTGGACGTCATCCAGGGTGACGTCACCGGCCCGGCCGCCGACAAAGACGCCTTCACCACGCCGAACACGAAGGTCGTGCAGTCGTACGAGGTGAACAAGAACAGCGGGACCGTGACGTTCACGTACCAGCTGGGCGTGATCGACCGGCCGGTGTACGTGCGGCTGCGCGGCACCGACGGCAAGCGCAGCGCGCCGGGCCTGCTGGGCGCGGCCGTGGACCCGCACGGGCCGGCGATCGACGTGTACGGCAACGCCAACCCGTGGAACGACCTCTGGTTCTACAGCAACCCAATCTGGGTGCTTCCGCGCCGATGATCCTCGGTTTCAACGCGGGGTCGCGAACCCTTCAGCAGGCCGAGCACCTGCTCCACACCGTGGCGCAGGCGCTCGGCCTGCCGGGCGACGCCATCGGATGCACCCATTTCGTCCCGGCGGACGCGGCAGGCGGCGACCCGCACGTGGCGTGCTCGCTGGCCGTGCCGCAATCAGCCGCGGAGTCGGTAGCGGAGTCGGTAGCGGCGTCGGTAGCGGCGTCCGGCTCGGAGTCGGTCGCGGGCGTTCCCGCGGACGTGTCGTGGGTGCTCGGCGAGCACCGTGCCGGGCCGCTGGCGGACGGGGCGGCGCTGGCGGCGGCGGAGCACGAGGCGCGGCGGGGCGGGCGGGTGGTCGCCTATCCCGGCCGTGACCTGCTCACGGGCACTGTGCGCGTGGGCGAGTTGCTGGGCAGGTCCGCCATCGAACGGGTGGTGGTGCTCGCCTCCCCCGATCCGCCCGGCGATGACGTGCTGGTCGCGACGGCCGACCATGTCAGGCCGGTGTGGCGGGACGGACTGATGACGCTGCAGGCGATGCCCGCCGCCGGCGGCCGCATCGCGCCGGCCGAGGTGCCCAACCCGACACCCTGCTGCGCCGACCACGCGTAGGTCGCGGCGTGGATGGTCCGGGTGCGCAGCGAGGCCTCGAGCCGGGCCGCAGCCACGGGGAAGGGATCAGGTTGCGTGCGGGCCGGCACCGCCCTCACGTGCCTCCCGCATCTTCCCCGTGGCGATGAAGTCCACCACGATCCGGTAGAAGCTGACAATCGATTCGCCGGCTTCCACCCCGTCACGAAACTGCTTGCGTATTTTCGCGAACGGGAAGGCCATGGTGCCTTCAGGAAGGAGCACGCCCCATGCGTCATCGTCAGATTTGTGCCAGCTGCCGCCCGTGGCAGCGATGACGCATGCGCCCAGGAACGAGCCGAGCACACCGACCAGGCCGCCGATCCGCTCCAGGTCGAAGTCCGGCCGGGAACGCTGCCGCTCGATGAAGCCCTCGACCCACTCGACGGACTCCGGGTTGAGACCGAAGCTCACGTCACTGAGAGGTCCGAGCTGGTCGATCGCGAGGCTGACGTTCGCCTCGATCTGCTGCAGTTCCTGTTCGTGCATCTGAGGATGGTGGCATCAACCCGCAAAGCCGATCAAGCCGGTTTCGGGCCCACCGCATGCGGTGGTTGATGCCGACCCGCCCGGCCTGGGTCAGCGCGGACCGGTCAGGCGGCGCTCGCCGGCCGTGGTGAGGACGAACACCTGCCAGTTGTAGTAGACGTAGTAGTTCCTCGCGTCCCGCTTGATCTGGCGGGCGTGCCGGAGGATGGCGTCCACGTACGCCTGCGAATGGTTGTAGGCGTACAGGGCCCGCCGGTAGTTGCCCGGGGCGCCGCTGGCGCGCAGGTAGTTGGCCGCCGCCATGACGGCGTCCTGGTGATCGTGGACGTCGCCGCCCATTCCGTACGCCCGCCACGTCCCGGGCATGAACTGCATGGGCCCCTGGGCGCCGGTGTGGCTGGCGGACCTCACCCGCCCGAACTTGGTCTCGGCGAACATCACCGCCGCCAGCACCTCCCACTCCACCCCGAATCGGCGCTCGGCCTTCTTGAAGTAGCCGAGCAGCTCGGCCGCCGGGCGAGGGGCGGCGACCTTGAACGTGGCGGACGGCTTGACGGGGTGGGCCAGGGCGAGCAGCCCGCGGATCGCGGTCGTGTTGTCCTTGGCCTGGGCGGCGAGCGCGGCGGGCAGGCGGGCGAAGGCCTGGGAGGCGACCGCGGGGTTGCGGGCGGCGTGGCGGTAGATGCGCTGCTGGTAGAGGGCGAGGAGCTGGATGTCCTGGGGCGGCTCGCCCTTCTTGGACCAGCGGTCGATGGCGGCGTGCAGCGCGGTGGTGGTCTTGCGCAGGGCGGCGGCCAGCCGGGCGGCGTCCTTGGGGACGGCCGCGCCGGGGGCGGGGAGGTCGCCGGCCGCGGACGGGCTCGCCGTCGTGCTGGGAGAGGGGGTCGCCGGCGACGACGCCGCGTATCGGCTGCTCCCGGACGCGCCGGCGTCCCCCGCGGGGGCCGCATGGCCGCAGGAGGCGAGGCAGGCGAGGGCCACGGCCGCGGCTACGGCGCGGGCGGGGCGTCGTGGACGGTTCAGGCGTTGGCGTTCCTCCATGGTCGGCCAACCTACCGGAGTGCGCGGCTCATGGTGCTGCGCGGCATCCTGAAACGGAGAACCCCATGACCCACCCCTCGCTCGGCCGCCGCACGTTACTCCAGGCGGCCGTCGCCGCGCCCGCCGGAGCCCTGTTGAGCATGAGCGCCACCCCTGCCCAAGCCGCGACCGGCGGCAGGTACGACCGGGACAACCCCCGCTTCACCATCGGCGTGCTGCCCGACACGCAGTACCTCTTCGACGAGGACCGCTCCGACCCCGCCCCCGTACGCCAGACGTTCCGCTTCCTCACCGGAGAGGAGCGCGAGAGCAGGAACATCGCGTTCATGACGCACCTGGGTGACGTGACCGAGCACGGCACCGAGGACGAGATCGGCCTGGCCGGCGACGCGTTCAAGGCCATCGACGGCAAGCTGTCCTACAGCGTGCTCGCCGGCAACCACGATGTCCGGTCCTCGACCGACGACCAGCGCGGCGACAGCGCGTACCTGCGGGCGTTCGGCCCGGCCAGGTATGCCAGGATGCCGACGTTCCGCGGCGCCTCGCCCGACGGCTACAACACTTACCACGTGCTGGAGGCCGGCGGGAGCGGGAGGCGATGGCTGGTGCTGGCGCTGGACTGGCGCATCTCGGACAAGGGCCTGCAGTGGGCGCAGGGCGTCCTCGACGCCAACCGCACGCTGCCCGCCATCCTCACCACGCACGACCTGGCCTGGGCCGACGCATCCGGGAAGGCGGCGCTGTCGCAGTACGGCCAGCGGCTGTGGGACACGCTGATCCGGCGCAACGACCAGATCTTCCTGACGCTCAACGGTCACTACTGGCCGCCCGGCCGGACGGTGCTCAAGAACGACGCGGGACACGACGTGCACGTGCACATCGCCAACTACCAGGACCGCTACTACGGCGGCGCGGGCATGGTCCGGCTCTACGCCTTCGACCTGGTGCGGAACGTGATCGACGTGGAAACCCTGTCGCCGTGGCTGCTCGATCGCGACCCGGAGGACCGCACGCTCCTGGAGGCGGAGAACCTCGAGCTGACCGGGCCCGTGGACCGCTTCAGCATCCACATCGACTTCGACGAGCGGTTCGCCGGGTTCGCCCCGCGCACCCTGCCTCCGGCCCGGCCGGCGAAGGCCGTGATGCCGAGGGGGACGGTGGCGTACTGGCGGTTCGACGCCGAGGGGTTCGGCGGCGCGGGGGCGGACGGCGCGGTCGTCCCCGCGGGCGCGGTCGTGCGTGACCTCACCGACGGCGGCAACGACCTGACCATGGAGTTGCTGCACGCCAGCGGCCCCGGGGTGCTGAAGTGGTCGGCCGAGCACCACGAGGGCCAGCCGGCCCACGCCAGCCTGCGCTTCGACGGCGGCAAGGGCCCCGACCGGGGCGCCGTGCTCAGGTCGTCGGCCGCCGCCCCGATCAACAGCATGACGTTCGAGACCGGGTACACGATCGAGGCGTTCATCAAGCTGCCGGACCCGTTCGCCGGCGACCACGCGTGGATGGGCATCCTGTGCTGGGAGGGCCGCAGCGGCGACGCGGGCAAGACCAGTGGCTGGTCGCCCGAGGAGCCGACGTGCAGCCTCAACCTGTCGCCCGAGCGGTTCCTGCAGTATGTCGTGTATCCGACCGACCGGGACGCCGACCCCACGTCGTGGAGCCACTCCCTGCCGGTCGGGCGCTGGACGCACGTCGCGGTCGTCAACGACGCGCGGCGGACCGTGATGTACGTGGACGGATCGAAGATCGCCCGGAACCCTGCCCAGCCGTCGAAGGGCATCTCCACACTGGGCAGGCCGTTCGCGATCGGGGGCACCCAGTTCGCGCTGAAGTACGGGCAGGGGTACTACGGCTGGATCGGTGACGTGCGGATCGTGGCGCGGGCGCTGCGGCCGAAGGACTTCCTGACGCCGTACGAGTGACGCGCGGGCTCACCGGCCGCCGGCGGGGCCGCCCTGGGCCCGTAAGGCCCGGGGCGAGGCGCCCAGTTCGCGGCGGCAGGCCTTGTTGAACGCCTGCAGGTCCGGGATGCCCACGGCGGCGGCGATCGCGGGGATCGCCAGCGTCGACTCGCGCAGCAGGTGCAGCGCCCGCGCCAAGCGCCGGCGGCGGATGTAGCCGACGACGGTGTGCCCGGTGTGCGCGCGGAACAGGCGGGTGAGGTGGTTGTGGGAGACCCCGGCGGCACGGGCGATGCCGGGCACGCTCAGCGGTGCCGCCAGGTCCGCCTCGATGTGCTCGATGGCGGCCGCCACGACCGCGTCCGCGCTGCCGGCCACGGGCAGCCCGGCCACCCGCCAGAGCACCGTCCACACCTCGGCCGACGCCCGCGCCCGGGTGTCGGGCACGGCGGCGATGGCCTGCCGCAGCGAGGCCGCGATGAGGGGCGCCTGGTCCCCGGCGTCGCGCATGACGGCCACGTCGCGCCGCTCGCCGGCACCGGGCAGGCGGAAGTGCGCGTACAGGTGCTCCGACCTGCCCCGGTAGTGGTAGTGCACCTCGGCGCCGGGCGGGACGAGGCTGACGTGGCCGGGCCTGATCGGGTGGGTGGTGCCTTCGAGCACCAGCTCGGCGGTGTAGCCGTACAGGTGGAGTTGCCACAGGTCGGGCAGTTTGAACACGTCGTGCGAGCTGACGACGCCGTGCACGCCCACGCCCGCCCCGGCCACGACCGGAGGGTCGGACAGGGCGAGGGCGACTCTGCGCATAGACACATATATATAGGTGAAAACCGACCACGAGTCGATGATTACAACCCATTACATGACGTATGCGTGATCGTAGGTTCGTGGCATGCGAACCACTTTGCTGACTTCGGCGCAGGTGGCCGGGTTCGTGGCGGCCGGCTACCTGCGGCTCGACGGGGTCGTCCCGGACGAGCTGAACGAGCAGGCGATCGACGCGCTGGAGGCGGGCATCCCCCACGTGCCGTACGGGACCCCGCTCGACGTCGCCTTCCCTGAAGGGTCCTTCGCCCGCAGGCTGGTCGAGGTGCCCGCGGTCGCCGGAGCCCTGCGCTCCCTGGTCGGCCCGGACCCGACCGTCGACCACCACGCCGTGCACGTGCGCGAGCCGCGTGGCGGAGAGGCCCAGCCGCTGCACGCCGACGCCATCATCGACACCCGCATGGACGCCTTCGACGTGCAGCTCATGTACTACCCGCGCGAGGTGAGCGCGGACATGGGCGGCACCCTGGTGGTCCCGGGCAGCCACCTGCGCCGCATCAACGAGAGCGACACCGGCCGCTACCAGAACCTGCGCGGGCAGACCCGGCTGACCTGCCCGCCCGGGACCGTGATGCTGCTGCACCATGGCATCTGGCACGGCGGCCGGCGCAACGACAGCGACCAGCGCCGGTACATGTTCAAGATCCGTTTCAACCCGACCGTGCCGCAGGTGCGCCTCTGGGACACCTCCGACCTGGCCGACCCGGCCGTGGCCGACGAGCTGAACCGGCGTTTCCCCTGGTACGAGCACGCGACAGGGCGGCTGGAGATCCACAACCGGGTGCGCCTGTGGCGGGCGATGACCGCCGACCCGGCGTTCGACATCGACTACTGGACGACACGCGTGAACAACCGCCCCGGGAGGGTCGTCGCATGAAGCAGCAGGTCCTCGTTCTCTACCTGGCCACCTCCGCGCTGGACGCGCCCGTGGTGGGCTGGTCCTCCTACGACGGCACCGGGCGTACCCAACCGACCACGGGGGACGGGGACGAGCCGCCGTACGAGACCGGGGTGGACGCCCTGCGGGACGGCTGGCGGCTGTTCCAGGCCTCGCAGCTCAACCCGCCGTATCCCGGCAGCGAATACGACACGTCGTTCCTGAAGCACGAGTTCTTCTTCGAGAAGCTTTCGTAAGGCAGCGAACCCATGCCTTATCGTGTGGATCGCCCAGGGAGGTCCGGGAAATCCGCGGTCAGACGTCGGTGAAGCCGTACTCCTTGGCGAGGTCGGCGACGGTGAGCGTGCGGCCCGAGTGCCGGGCCACGCCGGGGTCCTCCAGCAGGGCGCGAACGGCCCGACCGGGGAACTCCACCGAGTCGCTGCCCGGCAGGTCGTCGCCGAGCACCGCGACGATCGCCTCCGTGCGGGTGAGGCCGGGTGACAGGGTGAGCGCGGTGACGCCGTGCGGGCGCAGGTCGTGGGCGAGAGTACGGGCCAGGCGGGCGACGCTCGTCATGGCCAGGTCGTAGAAGACGTGACCGGCGATCACCTCCGCGGACGCGTCGGCGTACCCGGTGAGCACGACCAGGCCCCGCCTCTCGATCAGCAGCGGGGCGGCGTGCCACGCGGACACGAGGTGGCTGCGTACCCCAAGGTGCATCATGTTGTGCCAGTGGTCGAGCGGGAGCGTCCAGAACGGCCCGCCGTGGAACGGCAGGGCGTTGCCGTCGAACGCGTTCGCGACCAGCAGGTCGAGGCCGCCGTGCGCGGCGCGTACCCGCTGGAAGAGCGCCTCGACGGCCTGGTCGTCGGCGTGGTCGACGTGGACGGGAACGCCGCGCCCGCCGCGCTCGTCCACCTGCTCGGCGGTGTCCTCGACCGTGCCCGGCAGATCGGAGTGGCGCTGATCACGGCTCTCGCGGTCGGTGACGTAGACGGTCGCCCCGGTCTCGCCGAGGACGAGCGCGATGCCGCGGCCCACGCCACGCGCGGCTCCGGTCACGACGGCGACGGTTCCTGTCATCTGGACGTCCCTCCCTGGTTCGCCCCGCGGTCACCGTCGCGGGGCGAACGTGCCGACCGGTGCGGCAGCATGGCCTTGAAGAAGCGTTTCATCCGGCTCCCCTGCCCGCAGCTGGGCTTGCGACGCGCAAGTGTTGTGTGATGGTGTGCCGCCGCAGCGTCTAAGGGAGGTCGTGCCGTGCCGTCGATCGTCGATCTGACCAGCGGGACCGTCGAGCGTGAGCACCGCTTCGGCGAGCCGGGACACTACGGCGGGTCCATGCTCGGGCTGCGGTTGATCGCCGAGCGCACCCCCGCCGGGCTCGACCCCTTCGACCCTCGGGCGTTGGTGTTCGTGGCGGCGGGGGTGCTCGGCGGGACGCGCGCGCCCGGCCTGGCCAAGGGCGTCTTCCTGGCCAAGTCGCCGTTGACCGGGGTGGCCGGGGAGGCGCATGCGCTGGGGCCGTTCGCGGCGGGATTGCGGGGCGCCGGCGTCAAGGCGCTGGCGGTGACGGGGCGCGCCGAGCGGCTTTCCTATCTGGTGGTCCGCGATGGCGAGGTCTCGTGTCACGAGGCCGGGGAGTTGCGCGGGCTGGGCACCGCCGCCACCACCTACGCGCTCCGGGCGCGGCATGGGCAGGGCGCGCACGTCGCGGCGATCGGGCCGGCCGGGGAGAACCTCGTCCGGTTCGCGAGCGTCGTCACCGACTACGCCTACGCCGCCGGGCGGTATGGGATCGGCGCGGTGTTCGGCGCCAAGAACCTCAAGGCGATCGTGTGCGTGGGCGACGCGCCGGCCGAGGTCGCCGATCCGGCGGCGGTCGCCGCGATCGACCGCTACTACCGTGACGCGATCGCCGGCAACCCGCTGGCCGCCCTCCAGGCCGGCGAGCCGGGGTTCGCCGGCTGGGCCGGGGAGCCGCCGGTCCCCGGGTACGCCTCCGTCCGGAACTTCACACTGCCAGGGGGATTGCGCGTTCCCGGCGTGCGGGACTATGACGGCCGGGCGGTGGCGCTCAGGGGCGCCTGTCCCGGGTGCCCGAACGACTGCCTCAAGGTGTACGCCTCTCCGTCCGCGGACGAGCGCCGGTCGGGCGGGCTCGGGCAGGAGGCGTTCCTGTCGCTGGGGTGGAATCTCGGGATCGACGACCTCGACACCGTGCTGGACGCCAACGCCCTCTGCAACGATCTCGGGCTCGACCAGGTCTCCCTCGGCGGGACGCTGGCCTTCGCGATGGAATGTGCCGAGCGCGGGCTGCTGCCGGGCGGGCCCGCGTTCGGCGACGCCGCGGCGCTGCCCGGGCTGATCAGGGACGTCGCGCGGCGCGCCGGCGAGCTCGGCGACCTGCTGGCCGAGGGGGCGGCGCGGGCGGCCGCGCGGCTCGGGCCGCAGACCGCGCCATACGCGATGACCGTCAAGGGCGCCGAGTTGCCCTGTTTCGACCCGCGCATCCAGCCGGGGATCGGGCTCGGGTACGCCCTCGCCCCCAACGGGCCACGTTACGACGCTTTGGAGCACGATCTCGACTTCGATCCCGTGGCGGGGCTCGCCTACAGCTTCCCCGAGGCCGCCAGGATCGGAGCCCGGCCGGCGCCCGCGGGCGTGCTCGACGCCGAGCGGGGGCGGCGCAGCGCCCGCCTGCTGCGGTTGTGGAGCGGGCTGGACGCGCTCAACCTGTGCGTGTTCGCCTCCTCCCCCACCAGGCCGCTGACCATCGATCGCCTGACCGCGCTCGTCACCGCCGTGCTCGGCCGGGACTTCACGCTGGAGGACCTGCTGGCGGCCGGGCAGCGGCGGCTCGACGAGATGCGGGCGTACGCCGCCCGAGAAGGCATGGGCGGGCGCGACGAGCTGCCCGCGCGGATGCACGACGAGCCGGTCGCCGAAGGGCCTTACAAGGGCGCCGTGCTGGACCGGGAGGCGTTCGCGCGGGCGCGCGACGCCTTCTACGACGAGCTCGGCTGGCGCTGACCCCGCCGCTGCCGCCCTGGTCGCGCTGGGTGACGGGCGGTGGGCGGGGTATGGGTCACATGCACGGGGGAGGAGGAGCCGTTGCAAAGTGACGGTGAGCGTACGCTGGGCGGTTTGCTCGAGGCCACGCACCTGGCCGCGATGGAGGACCTGCCGGCCCTGGTGGCCGCCCATGCCCGGCTGCTCGGCTGCTCCGACACCGTGATCTACGCAACCGATCTGCAGCAACTCCTCCTGGTGCCGCTGCCGGGGCAGCTGGGCCCGTCCGGGGAGCCGCTCGAGCCCATGAGGATCGACAGCACGATGGCGGGCCGCGCGTTCCGCGTCGTGGAGATCATCCAGGCCAAGACCGTGCCGGCGGGTGATGGGCGGCGGTTGTGGGTGCCGCTGCTGGACGGGACCGAGCGGGTCGGGGTGCTGGGGGCGACCGTGTCCGCCTACGACGAGCTGGTCGAATGGCGGGTCAAGCAGCTGGCGTCCCTGGTGGCGGTGCTGATGATCAGCAAGCGGCCGTACAGCGACTCCTTCGCCCGGCTGGTCCGCGCCCGGCCGATGACCCTGTCGGCCGAGGTGATGTGGACCCTGCTGCCGCCGGGCACGTTCGCCAGCGACGACGTGGTGGTCAGCGCCGCGCTCGAGCCCGCCTACGAGATGGGCGGCGACGCCTACGACTACGCGGTCGACGGCTCCCTGCTGCATCTGGCGCTGTTCGACGCGATGGGGCACGACACGTCGGCCGGGCTGACCGCCAGCGTCGCCATGGGGTCGTGCCGCCACAACCGCCGCCTGGGGATGGAGCTGCCCGCGATCAGCGAGGCCGTGGACGCGGCGATCAAGGAACATTTCACCGGCCGGTTCGCCACCGGCATTCTGGCCTGCCTGGACCTGCGTACGGGGCAGCTGAGCTGGGTCAACCGCGGCCACCATCCGCCGCTGGTGATCCGCGGCGGCCAGTGCGTGACCACGCTGGAAAGCGCCCCCATCCCGGACCCGCCGATGGGGTTCGGTCTGGGGATCTCCACGGGTCTACTCCGTTACCAGCTGCAGCGCGGCGACCGGCTGCTGTTCTACACCGACGGCATCATCGAGGCGCAGAGCCCGGACGGGGAGACCTTCGGGCTGGAGCGCTTCGTCGACTTCGTCATCCGCCAGGAGGCCGACGGCGTGTCGGCGCCGGAGACGCTGCGCCGGCTGATCCAGGCCATCCTGCGGCACCAGAGCGGCCGCCTGCAGGACGACGCGACCGTGCTGACGGTCGAGTGGCGCAGCGAGCGCCGGCGCCAGCTCACCATGTGAGCGCGTCCGTCACCGGTGGAACAACCGGGCGGGCACGGCGTGCGCGAGTGCCTGGTAGCCGGCCGGGCTCAGATGCAGGCCGTCGCCCACGTCGTACGACGTCAGCAGCCACCGGGGGTCGGCGGGATCGCGGACCGCCCGGTCGAAGTCGATCACGGCGTCGAACCTGCCGCTCGTGCGGATCCAGTCGTTGACCGCCTGCCGGGTCGCGTCCCTGAGCCCTTGGGCGTCGTCGTAGGAGTTGCCGCCGAAGGGGGTGAGCGTCGCCCCGTAGACGGCCAAGCCCCGTGCCTGGGCCCGGACGATGATCTGGTCGTAGGCGGCGATCAGCTCGTCGGCGACCTTCTTCTGGGCGTCCTGCGTGGCCGGGGCGGTGCCGATGTCGTTGACGCCCTCGAAGACGATCAGCCATGCGGCGCCGCTGCGGGCGAGCACGTCGCGGTCCAGCCGGGCCAGGGCGGCCGGGCCGAGGCCGTCGTTCAGCACCCGGTTGCCGCCGGCCGCCTGGTTGGCGATGGCAGGACCGGAGCGGCCCAGCCGGTCGAAGAGCTGGTCGGGCCAGCGGTTGTTGAGGTTGGTGGTGGAGCCCCTGCCGTCGGTCAGGGAGTCGCCGAGCAGGACGAGCGCCGCGGTGGAGCGCTTGGACCACACTTCGATGGAGCTGAGGAAGTACCAGTGGTCGACGGGGGTCGCCCCGGCGAGGTCCTCGGCGTCGGCCTGGTTGCCCTTCGCCAGGTAGGAGGTGGTGCGCGAGCCCGGGTGCGAGGTGATGGCGCTGGAGGCCTGTCCCTCGGCGAGGTAGACGGTCACGGCCAGCACGGAGCCTGCGGGCAGCTGCAGGTCCAGCGGGTCGGACACCACCAGGGCGCCGGCCGGGACGGTCGTGGACGGACGGCCGTGGAACGTCACCGGCCGGGTGGTGCCCGGCTGGATCGCGCTGACGCCCGCCCTGCCGCCGGCCGGGAATGCCACGGTGACCCGGGTGATGGGCAGGGGCGCGCCGCCGAAGGCGTTGGAGAAGCGCAGCCGGATCCGCTGCCCGCCGGCCGACACCCGCACGGTCTGCCGCAGCGTGCTGTCTGCCAGGACCAGGTTGCCTGCCGTGTACGGCGCGGGCGGCAGGTTGTGGGGCTCGGTGAGCTGCGGCATCGCGGTCCAGGTGTCCACCCAGTGCCCGTTCGGCGCGTTGCCGTCGCCGATGGCGGGCGAGGTCGTCAGCACCCCTGCGCCGAGAGCCGCGACGATCATCAGCTTCAACCCTCTGCCCATGGCCCGGCCTCGCTCCTCGAAACATTTCCGCCGAGTGTCGAACAATTTCCACGCGGACGGCAAGGGATCATACCGGGCATTGAAAGTTTCACCTCGCCGGCCGCGCGCCTGCCACGATGTCCCAGGCAGGCGGCGGGAGTGACTGGGGCCGAAAGTTTCTGATTGATTGGCCGGAAATATCCCTGAGACGCTCGTCGACCACCGGCTACGACACGGAGGACGCAGTGCATCTCAACCGCCCCCGGTCCTGGATCGCCGCGGCGGCCGCCGCCACGATGGTCATCCTGGCCCTGATCGCCGCACCGACCGCGCAGGCCGCGCCCGGCTGCCGTGTGGAGTACACGGTGACCAACCAATGGTCGAATGGTTTCGGCGTGAATGTTAGCGTTATCAACCTGGGTGATCCGCTCACCAGCTGGCGTCTGACCTGGTCGTTCACCGCCGGGCAGACGATCACGCAGCTGTGGAACGGCGCCGTCGCGCAGTCCGGCGCCCAGGTCACCGTCTCCAACGCCGCCTACAACGGCTCGCTCGCCACCGGGGCGAGCACGTCGTTCGGCTTCAACGGCTCGTGGAACGGCTCCGCCAACCCGGTGCCGTCGGACTTCGCGCTCAACGGCACCCCCTGCACCGGCGGCAGCACGCCGACCGCAACGCCGACGGTCACGCCGACGGTCACGCCCACGGGCGGCACCGGCACGCTGCCGAGCAGCTTCCGCTGGCGCTCCACCGGCGCGCTGATCGCTCCCAAGCCCGACGCCGCCCACAGCAACATCGCGGCGGTCAAGGACCCGTCGGTCGTCTACCACAACGGCCGCTGGCACGTCTTCGCCAGCACCGCCAGCAGCGCCGGCTACAACCTGGTCTACACGAACTTCACCGACTGGGCCCAGGCCGGCGCCGCGCAGCACCACTACCTGGACCAGAGCGCGATCGGCACCGGTTACCGGGCCGCGCCGCAGGTGTTCTACTTCGCGCCGCAGAACAAGTGGTACCTGGTCTACCAGACCGGCAACGCCTCGTACTCGACCACGACCGACATCTCCAACCCGCGGTCCTGGAGCGCGCCGCAGCACTTCTACTCGAGCATGCCGGACATCATCCGGCAGAACATCGGCAGCGGCTACTGGGTCGACATGTGGGTCATCTGCGACACCGCGAAGTGCTACCTGTTCTCCTCCGATGACAACGGCCACCTCTACCGCTCGGAGACGACGGTGGCGAACTTCCCCAACGGCTTCACCAACACGCAGATCGTGCTGCAGGACTCCAACAAGTACCGGCTGTGGGAGGCCAGCAACATCTACAAGGTCAAGGGCACGGACCAGTATCTGCTGCTGGTGGAGGCCATCGGCTCCGACGGCAGGCGGTACTTCCGCTCCTGGACCTCCACGAGCATCGGCGGCACGTGGACGCCGCTGGCCGACACCGAGAGCAACCCGTTCGCCCGCGCGAACAACGTCACCTTCGACGGCACCGCCTGGACCAGGGACATCAGCCACGGCGAGATGATCCGCGACAGCAACGACCAGACGCTGACGATCAGCCCGTGCCAGATGCGCTACCTCTACCAGGGCATGGACCCGAACGCGAGCGGCGACTACAACTCGTTGCCATGGAGGCTGGCGCTGCTCACGCAGACCAACTCCACCTGCTGAGAAGTCACTACTCGGGGAAGGAGCCGCCGGCGCATCGCGGTGCGCCGGCGGCTTCTAGATCGTGAGCGTGGTGCGCGGCACCGGGACGAACGTCGCCGAGCGCAGCTCCAGGGTTCCCTTCGCGGAGCGGACCTGCGGGGAGACGTAGACCGGCGCGTCCTCGGGGAAGGGCAGCAGGCGCAGCTCGACGTCCCCGTGTTCGAGGAGCTCGCGGCGGAAGCGGCGCAGGCCGATCTCCCAGGGCGCGCCGTGCCAGAACTGGTCGGCCACCAGGCGGCCGCCGATGGAGGCGCGGCCCACGTCGCCGGACCAGTCGAGCCGGAGCAGCACCTCGTCGTCGCCGTCGAGGAGGACAGCGGGCACGGTGACGCGGTAGACGGCGGCGGCGTCGAAGTCCGCGTCGGCCGGTGCGGAGGCCCGGCCGGACTTGGCGTCGATGACCGTCCGCCTGGGCGGCCCGGCCGCCGCCACCTGCTCGGCGACGGCCGCAATCGGCTCCGCATCCGTGGCGAGCGCTTCGATGACGCTGAAGACGCCGTCGGTCGCCACATGGGGCGAGTCGTCGGCCGCCGTCAAGGCGGGGAAGACACGCAGCCGGTCACCGGCGTGACGGCCGCTCTCGCGACCGCCCAGCGATCCGTGCCTGCCGCCCGATCCGTGCCCCCCGCCCGATGCGCGTCCGCCGTCCAAAGGACGCCCGCCGTCCGATCCGTGCCCGCCGTCGCGCGGCGCCGGACTCGTGCCTTCGCCGCCGTACAACACCAGCCGCTGATAGTCGATGACGGCGGGACGGCGGCTGAGGAGCAGCCGGTCGGCGCCCCAGGCCTGGGCGCGGGTGGCGGTGAGCGCGCTCTCCTCGTCCAGGACCAGCACGTGCGCCACGGACCCGTCGGCGGCGGTGACCCGCAGCAGGCAGCCAGGGCCGGGGCGCAGGCCGCTCACCACCACGTCGGGGCCGTCTCGCGTCACCGTCGCCCGCGCGCCGCCGCGGTGGTCGAGCCCGGGGCCGTCGATCGCGGCGACGGTGGAGGCGTCGAAGGCCAGCTCGACCGGGATGCCCGCGACCTGCGCGAGCACCAGGACGGGGCCGTCGAGCGTGCAGACGGGCTGGGCGGAGGCGGTCAGGAGGGTGGCCGCGCCGACCGGGCGGGCGAGTGGCCAGACGAAGTACGCGCCCGGCGGCACCGTGACGGGACGGCGCGGCACCACCAGGTCTCTGCCGCCCAGACAGACCGCGAACTGCACGTTCTCGTGCGCCGGCAGCGTCTCAACCGGCTGATGGTTGTTGACGAACAGGAAGCCGGAGCGGCCGTCGGAGCGCACGCACCAGCGCAGGGAATCGCGGTCGGCGGTGTCGGCGGGCGCGTCCGGCGGCATGGTGAGCGTCATGGGTGCGAGGTCGGCGCCGTCCGAGGCCAGCCAGAGGTGCTGGAGCCGCAGGCGGACGTAGGACTCGCGGAACTGGCCGTACTCCCCCAGAGGCGCCTGGAAGTCATAGTTGATCATCGGGCAGTCGTTGGGGTAGCCGGTGGCGTGCGACTCCTGGAGGGTGCTGAGCTCGCCGATCTTCTGCGAGCCGCCGTGGAACATGTAGTAGCCCTGCCAGACGGACCCGCTGCCCAGCTTCACCAGCGACAACGCGGCCACGTCCGCGGCGGCGACGATCGGCCGCCGGTGGTAGGAGGTGTACATGCCGCCGCCCAGCTCGCAGGTGGCGAACGGGTAGCGCGCGAGGTGGCTCTCGTCCGTGCCGGACGGGCCGTCGCCGCGCAGGTCGGCGCCGATCGAGTCGTCGTCCCTGCCGGGCCCGAAGAAGTAGTGCGCCCGGCTCTGCCGCGGCCACCCGTCGTGCGGGGTGTCCCAGGCGGCCTCGGCGTACCCGCCGAACAGCGGGATCACCTCGCCGGGCGGCAGCTGGGCGTGCCCCCAGCCGGTCGCCGTCCACAGCGGCGCGTCGATGCCCGCCTCCTGGGCCAGGCGCTTGAGCGTGAGCAGGTGGCCGGGCTGGTCGTACAGCTCGTTCTCCAACTGGACGCCGACGATGGGCCCGCCGTCGCGCCTGGTCAGCCCGCGCACCTGCAGGCCGATCTGCGCGAAGAACGGCCGCACCAGGGCCAGGTAGCGCGGGTCGTCGGTGCGCGGCGTGCAGTCCTCGGCCAGCAGCCAGTCGGGGAAGCCGCCGTTGCGGGACTCGCCATGCCCCCACGGCCCGACCCGCACCACCACGTCGAGCCCGGCCTCCGCGCAGGTCGTCACCCAGCGGCGCAGGTCACGGTCGCCCCGCCAGTCGTAGTGGCCGCGACGCTCCTCGTGCAGATTCCAGAAGACGTAGGCGGCCACGGCCGTCACCCCGCCGGCCCGCACCTTGAGCAGCTCTTCCCGCCACTCGGCGGCCGGGTAGCGGGCGAAGTGGAACTCGCCCATGACCGGGAACCAGGGGCGCCCGCCGCGCCGCAGGGTGCGCGAGTCGACGGTGATCGCGTCCGGCCGGCCGGGCTCCTCCCCCATGGCGAGATGGCCGATGATCGGCGGCTCTGGTGGTCCTGGGACGGAGACTCTCAGCACCCGGCTGATCGTAGCGGGGTTTCCGGCCATCCGATTTAACGCCATTGACATCTCCGCTAAACCGACCCTACGGTATGCGAAACGTTTCGACAACGGTATCGCGGGAGGAGCATGTCTTCGCTCCGTGACGTGGCCGAGCGGGCTCAGGTGGCGGTCAGCACCGTCTCGGCGGCGCTCAACGGCACCCGCCCGGTGGCCGCGGCGACCAAGCTGCGCATCGAGCAGGCCGCCGCGGAGCTCGGCTATCGCCCCAACCTGCTGGCGCGCGGGTTGCAGAGCAAGCGGACCCGGATCCTGGCGCTGCTGTTCCCCGCCCCGCGCAGCGGTTTCGGCCTCACCGAGATGCAGTTCGCGACCGGTGCCGCCGAGGCGGCCAGCGAGCTGGGCTATCACCTGCTGCTGTCGCCGGAGAGCGCCGACCCGATCGACGAGCTGCGCCACCTCACCGGCCTCGGGCTGGTGGACGGCGTGCTGCTGATGGAGGTGCGGCTGGACGACGAGCGGACCGCGTTCCTGTCGGCGGCCGGGGTGCCGTTCAGCATGATAGGGCGCACCCGGGAGCCGGGCTCGATCGACTACGCCGACATCGACTTCGCGGCCACGGCCCGCGACGCGGTGGCGCACGTGGCCGGGCTGGGGCATCGCACGCTGGCCTTCTTCAACCTCTCGGCCGACCTGTACGCCGACGGCTACGGCCCCGCGATTCGGGCCGGCGAGGAGTTCGCGGCGGCGGCCCGCGCCGCGGGAATCGACTACGTGGACGGCTACCGGCCCGGGTCCGCCGAGGAGGGCCGGGAGGCGTTCGAGCGGCTGCTGCAGGCGCACCCGGAGGTGACGGCGCTGGCGGTGATGGACGACCACGCGGCCGCCGGAGTGATCGCGGCGGCGGCCGCACACGGCCGGCGCATCCCCGAGGACCTGACGCTGATCCTGGTCTTGTCGTCGGCCAGGGTCGCCGAGATGTTCAACCCGAAGCTGACGACGCTGGAGCCGCCCAGCACCGAGCTGGGCAGGCTGGGCGCGCACATGCTCATCGACCGGCTGCAGGGCGCCGGCCCGCCGCGGCAGCACCTGGTGCCCTGCCGCCTGGTGATCGGCGACAGCTCCGCTCCGCCCCGGAGCCTGTCATGACGGCGCGGCCGGGGATGCACACGCTCACCCGCGAGCGCGGGCTGCTGTTCGGCGGCGACTACAACCCCGAGCAGTGGCCGGAGGAGGTGTGGGCCGAGGACGCCGAGCTCATGAAGGCCGCCGGGGTCAACCTGGTCACGGTCGGCGTCTTCAGCTGGGCGCGGCTCGAGCCGGAGCCGGGCGCGCGCGACTTCGGCTGGCTGGACCGCGTGATGGACCTGATGGCCGGGGCCGGGGTCGCAGTGGACCTGGCCACGCCGACCGCCTCGCCGCCGCCCTGGCTCGGCCACCGCTGGCCGCAGACGCTCCCGGTCGACGAGTCCGGGCACCGGCTCTGGTACGGCTCGCGCAACCAGTTCTGCCCGTCGTCCCCGGTCTACCGGGAGCGGGCACTGGCGATCGTGACCGACCTGGCCGACCGGTACGCGGACCACCCCGCCCTGGCGCTCTGGCACGTGGGCAACGAGTACGGCCAGGTCTGCCACTGCGACGAGACCGCGGCCGCGTTCCGGGCCTGGCTCCAGCAGCGGTACGGCGACCTGGACACGCTGAACGAGGCGTGGGGCACCACGTTCTGGAGCCAGCGTTACAGCGAGTGGGCCGAGATCATCACGCCCCGCCGCGCCCCGTACATCATCAACCCGACGCAGCAGCTCGACTGGCAGCGCTTCTGCTCCGACGCGCTGCTCGCCTGCTACCGCGCCGAACGCGACGTCCTGCGCGAGCGCACCCCGGACGTGCCGATCACCACGAACTTCATGGGCCTGTTCAAGCCCGTGGACTCCTGGGCGTGGGCCGGCGAGGAGGACATCGTCTCCAACGACTGCTACCCCGACCCCGAGGACCCGCTCTCCCCCGCCCGCACCGCCCTCACCCACGACCTGATGCGCGGCCTCGGCCGGGGGCTGCCGTGGCTGCTGATGGAGCAGTCCGCCGGCGCCGTCAACTGGCGGCCGCACAACCTGCCCAAACCGCCCGGCCAGCTCCGGCTGGAGTCGCTGCAGGCGCTCGCCCGCGGCGCGGACGGATTGTGCTACTTCCAGTGGCGGGCATCCCGGTTCGGCGCCGAGCGTTTCCACGCCGCGATGGTGCCGCACGCGGGGCCGGACACGCGGCTGCACGCCGAGGTCCGCGCGCACGGCCAGGAGCTGCGCAAACTCGCCTCCGTGGCGGGGCAGCCGGTGCCGGCGCGGGTGGCGATGGTCTTCGACTGGACGAGCTGGTGGGCGCTGGAGGAGCGCGGCCGCCCCAGCGACCGGCTGGGCGCCGCCGACCAGCTGCTCGCCTACTACGTGCCGCTCTGGGAGCGCGGCGTGAGCGTGGACCTCGTGCCGCCCTCCGCCGACCTGAGCGCGTACGCGCTGGTCGTGGTGCCGAACCTGTTCCTGGTGACCGACGCGGACGCGGCGGCGCTGACGGGCTACGTACGCGGCGGCGGGGTGCTGGTCGTCGGGCCGTTCTCCGGGATCGCCGACGAGCGGGCGCACATCCGCACCGGCCGGTTCCCCGCGCCGCTGCGCGCGGTGCTCGGCGCGTCCGGCGAGGAGTGGCAGCCCGTCGCGGGCGAGGTGCGCTGCCGATGGGACGGCGGTCCCGAGTTCACCGCGCACACCTGGACCGAGCTGATCGCCGCGGAAGGCGCCGAAGCGGTGGCCACGTTCAGCGAAACGGGGCATCCTGCGGTGCTGCGGCACCGCGCCGGCGACGGCGTCGCCTGGTACGTCGCCACCATGCCCGAGCCCGCCGCGCTCGGCGAGATCACCGCGCGGGCGCTGGCCGACGCCGGCGTGCGCGGGGTCCTGCCCGACGGAGTCCGGCTGCCGCCGGGCGTCGAGGCGGTCCGCCGCGGCGACGTGTTGTTCCTGCTCAACCACGGCCCTGAGCCGGTGCGTGTGCCCATCCCGGAGGCGGCTGAAGACCTGCTGACCGGAGCCACCTCGGAGGGCCAGGTCGCGCTGGCTCCTCGCGCGGTCGCCGCGCTGCGCCCGCACGGTTGATCAAGTCCCCCTCGAGAACGGATCAGGATGAAGTTCAAGGACGGTCACTGGCGCATGCGGGCGGGCGTGCGGGCCGCGTACGCCGTCGCAGCGCACGACGTGACCGCGGACGCCGCCTCGCTGCGGGTGCTCGCGCCGACCCGGCCGATCACCCGCCGCGGCAACACCATCGACGGCCCGGTCCTGCGGGTGGACGTGTCGTCGCCGATGCCGGACGTCATCCGCGTCCGCACGGTGCACTTCGCCGGGTCCGTGCCGGACTCCCCCGCCTTCGAGGTACGCGACGACGCGCCCGAGGTCAAGATCTTCGTGGACGCGGAGACGGCCGCCCTGACCAGCGGCGCGCTCACGGTGCGGCTGAGCAGGGACACGCCGTGGGAGATGACCTTCAGCGCCGGCGGGCGCGAGCTGACCCGCAGCGACGGCAAGAGCCTCGGGATCGTGCACGACCCCGATGACCGGCACTTCATGGTGGAGCAGCTGCGGCTCAGCGCCGGAGAGCTGGTGTACGGGCTGGGCGAGCGGTTCGGCCCGCTCGTGCGCAACGGGCAGGCCGTCGACATCTGGAACGACGACGGCGGCACCACCAGCGAGCTGGCGTACAAGAACGTCCCCTTCTACCTCACCAACCGCGGCTACGGGGTGTTCGTCAACCACCCCGGGCGGGTGTCGTTCGAGGTGGGGTCGGAGACGGTCTCGCGCGTGCAGTTCAGCGTCGAGAGCCACGACCTGGAGTATCTGATCATCCACGGGCCGACGCCGGCCGACATCCTGCGCCGCTACACGGCGCTGACCGGCCGGCCCGCGCTGCCGCCCGCCTGGTCGTTCGGGCTGTGGTTGTCCACGTCGTTCACGACCGACTACGACGAGGCCACGGTGACGTCGTTCGCAGACGGGATGGCCGAGCGGGACCTGCCGCTGAGTGTGTTCCACTTCGACTGCTTCTGGATGCGGCAGTACCGGTGGTGCGACTTCGAATGGGACCCGGAGGTGTTCCCCGACCCGGAGGGCATGCTGCGCCGGCTGAAGGAGCGCGGGCTGAAGGTCTGCGTGTGGATCAACCCGTACATCGGGCAGGCGTCCAGCCTGTTCGACGAGGGCATGGCGGCCGGGCACCTGCTGCGCCGGCCGGACGGCACGGTGTGGCAGGATGACCACTGGCAGGCGGGGCGGGCGCTGGTGGACTTCACCTCACCGTCGGCCAGGGAGTGGTTCGCGGGCAAGCTGCGCGGCTTGCTCGACATGGGGGTGGACGCGTTCAAGACCGACTTCGGCGAGCGCATCCCGACCGACGTCGTCTACGCCGACGGCTCCGATCCCGAGCGTATGCACAACTACTACTCCCTGCTCTACAACCAGACCGTGCACGACGTGCTGGCCGAGCGGGGCGCGGCCGTGCTGTTCGCGCGCTCGGCCACGGTCGGCGGGCAGCGGCTGCCGGTGCACTGGGGCGGCGACTGCGAGTCGACCTACGAGGCCATGGCCGAGTCGCTGCGCGGCGGGCTGTCGCTGGGCATGGCGGGGTTCGGGTTCTGGAGCCACGACATCGGCGGGTTCGAGGGGCGGCCCGATCCGGCCGTGTTCAAGCGGTGGGTGGCGTTCGGGCTGCTGTCGTCGCACAGCCGGCTGCACGGGAGCGGCTCGTACCGGGTGCCGTGGTTGTTCGACGAGGAGTCGGTGGACGTGCTGCGGTCGTTCACGCGGCTCAAGAGCCGGCTGATGCCCTACCTGTACGGCGCCGCGGTGCAGGCCACGACGGACGGCCTGCCGGTGATGCGGGCCATGCACCTGGAGTTCCCCGACGACCGGGGCTGCGACTACCTGGACGCCCAGTACATGCTGGGGCCGGACCTGCTGGTGGCGCCGGTGTTGTCCACAGAGGGCGACATTTCGTACTACGTCCCTGACGGTGTGTGGACGCGGCTGCTGGACGGCGAGACCGTCACCGGCCCCGGCTGGCGCAGCGAGCGGCACGGGTTCGACAGCCTGCCGCTGCTGGTGCGGCCCGGCGCGGTGCTGCCGATCGGGTCCCGCGAGGACCGGCCCGACTACGACTACGCCGACGACGTCACGCTGCAGGCGCACCAGCTCGCCGACGGCGACGTCCGCACCGTCACCGTCCCGGACGCCGACGGCGGCGCCGGCGCGGTCTTCGAGGTGTCCCGCACCGGCGACCGGATCCGCGCCCGCCGCCTGCAGGGCGCGCCCGCCCGCTGGAGCCTGCTGCTCGCCGGCGTGCGCGAGGCCCGGCACCCCCGGGTGGAGACGACGCCCGGCGGCGTGCGGGTGGCCGCCGAGCCCGGCACCGACGAGATCGAGATCATTGTTGAAGGAGCACCATGACCACTTTCCCCGACAACTTCCTGTGGGGCACCGCCACCGCCTCCTACCAGGTGGAGGGCGCCTGGAACGAGGACGGGCGCGGCCCGTCGATCTGGGACACCTTCTCCCACACGCCCGGCCTGGTCACCAATGGCGACACCGGTGACGTGGCCTGCGACCACTACCACCGGCTGGAGGAGGACCTGGACATCCTCGCCGAACTCGGCGTGGGCGCCTACCGGTTCTCCCTGTCCTGGCCGCGCGTGCAGCCGGGCGGGCAGGGGCCCCTCAACCAGCCGGGCGTCGACTTCTACAACCGGCTGATCGACGGCCTGCTCACGCGGGGCATCGCCCCGGTGGCCACCCTTTACCACTGGGACCTGCCGCAGGAGCTGGAGGACGCGGGCGGCTGGCCGCACCGCGACACCGCGCTGCGCTTCGCCGAGTACGCCGCCCTCATGGGCGAGGCGTACGGCGACCGCGTGCACACGTGGATCACGCTGAACGAGCCGTGGTGCTCGGCCTACCTGGGCTACGCCTCGGGCGTGCACGCCCCGGCCAGGACCGAGCCCGCCGCGGCGCTGGCCGCCGTGCACCACCTCAACCTCGGCCACGGCCTGGCCGTGCAGGCGCTGCGCTCAGTGGCCGCCCCGTCCGCGCAGATGTCGGTCACGCTCAACCTGCACCACGTGCGCGGCGTGTCGGCGGCCGACGCGGAGGCGGTGCGCAAGGCGGACGGGTTGTCCAACCGGGCCTTCCTCGGCCCGATGCTGGAGGGCGCCTACCCGCGCGACCTCATCGAGGACACCGCCGCCGTGACCGACTGGTCGTTCGTGCGCGACGGCGACGAGGCCGCCGCCTGCCAGCCGCTGGACATGCTCGGCGTCAACTACTACAACCCCACGCTGGTGCGCCAGTGGGACGGGGTGAGCGCGCGGGAGACCGCCGACGGGCACCAGGACGGCGCCGCGTCCCCGTGGATCGCCTGCGAGGACGTCGAGTTCGTGCACCAGCCCGGCCCGTACACCGAGATGGGCTGGAACATCGACGAGACCGGCCTGACCGAGCTGCTGCTGCGCCTGCACCGCGACTACCCGTCCATGCCCACGATGATCACCGAGAACGGCGCCGCGTTCCCCGACCCGGTGGGCGCCGACGGCCGTGTGCACGACGCGGACCGCGTCGACTACCTGCACCGGCACCTGACCGCCGTGGCGGAGGCGATCAAGGGCGGAGCGGACGTGCGCGGCTACTTCGTGTGGTCCCTGATGGACAACTTCGAGTGGGCGCACGGCTACGCCAAGCGGTTCGGCATCGTGCGCGTGGACCGCGACACGATGGAGCGCACCTGGAAGGACAGCGCCCACTGGTACCGGGACGTGGTCGCCACCGGCAAGCTGCCCGGCTAGGGCTTCCTGGCCACGGCCCCGACGAAGGTGTGGTAGGTGATGCCCGGAGTGGCTGTGTCTCCGTCGTCGGGGCGCCACTCCGGAAGCGGCACCAGGCCGGGGTCCACCAGCTCGAGGCCGCCGAAGTAGGCGAGCAGCTCGTCGCGGGTGCGCCACCGGCCGGTGCCGAGGTACTCGTTGAAGATCTTCTCCGCGGCGTAGGCCTGCTTCGACACCTCGGGGTGGGCCTCGCCCGGGTTGTGGAAGTGGGAGATCACCACGTGGCTGCCCGGGGCGAGCGGGGCCACCAGCCGGCCCAGGATGGCACCGGGGTCCTCGTCATCGGACAGGTGGTGCAGGAGCCCGAACAACAGCAGCCCGACAGGGCGGCTGAAGTCGATCAGGGCGCGCGCCTGCGGGTCGCCGAGAATCTTCTCGGGCTCCCGGGCGTCGGCCTCGATGACGGTGGTGGTGGCGTCCGCGGCCAGCAGCGCCTGGCCGTAGACGAGCACGATCGGGTCGTGGTCGACGTAGACGACCCTCGTGCCGGGGGCGACGGACTGGGCGATCTCGTGCACGTTGCCCTGCGTCGGCAGGCCGGAGCCGATGTCGAGGAACTGCCGGATCCCGGCCTCGCCCGCCAGGTAGCGGACGGTGCGGCGGAGGAACTCCCGGTTGGCCCTGGCCGCCTCCGGCGCGTCCGGCGCGACCTTCAACGCCATCTCAGCCACGTGGCGGTCGATCGCGTAGTTGTCCTTGCCGCCGAGCATGTAGTCATAGACGCGCGCGACACTCGGCTTGGTGGTGTCGATCCCTGGGGGCGCGGTTTCCTGCTCGCTCTCGGGCACAGCCGGCTCCTTGCGACGGGGTCGGGGCTACACGGATGATCTTAGCCGCCGAGCTCGCCGCGCAGCAGCCGCGCGGCGCCGGACATGGCCCGCATCTTGCCCGCGGCCGACGCCCGCGGCAGGTATTTCATGCCGCAGTCGGTCGCGATGACGATCCGCTCGGGCGGCACCCACTCGAACGCCCTGCGCACCCGCCCCGCCACCACCTCCATCGGCTCCACGTCCGGCCTCGACAGGTCGATCACCCCGAGAATGATCGTCTTGTCCTTCAGGTCGGACAACACCCCGAGGTCCAGTCCGGACTGCGCGGTCTCGATCGACACCTGCTGGACCGGGCAGCCGGCCAGCTCCGGCAGGAACGAGTACGCCTCCGGCCGCTCGTGGATGATCGCCGCGTACCCGAAGCAGATGTGCACCGCCGTCGTGCCGACCACGCCATCCAGTGCCGCGTTGAGCGCGGCCAGCCCGTACGCCCGCGCCGCCTCCGGCCTGGCCTGCATGTACGGCTCATCGATCTGCACGATGTCGGCCCCGGCCGCGAACAGGTCGCGCATCTCCGCGTTGACCGCCGCCGCGTAGTCCATCGCGGCCGCCTCGGCGTCCGGGTAGTGGTCGTTCTGCGCCTGCTGGCTCATCGTGAACGGTCCCGGCACCGTCATCTTGACCGGGCGATCGGTGTGGGTGCGCAGGAACCGCAGGTCGTCCACCTCGACCGGGAGCGGGCGGCGGATGGGGCCGACGATGCGCGGGACGGGGTTCGGGTGGCCGCTGCGGTCCAGCGCCGTACCCGGATTGTCCAGGTCGACGCCCTCCAGGGCGGTGGCGAAGTGATTGGAGTAGCTCTCGCGGCGGATCTCCCCGTCGGTGATGATGTCGAGACCGGCGCGCTCCTGGGCCCTGATGGCCAGCTCGGTGGCGTCGTCCTGGGCCTGACCGAGCTGCTCGGGCGGGATGCGCCAGAGCTCCCTGGCCCGCACCCGGGGCGGGAACCGGCCCGCCAGTTTGGCGCGGTCGATCAGCCATTCGGGCTGGGCGTAGCTTCCTACCAGCGACGTCGGCAGCAGCGGCAGAGATGTCACGGGCCCTCCATTCACCAGCGATCGAGGTGCAGCACTTCGTCGAGCGGCCGGCGCGGCGCGGGCCTGAACGTGTCCCCGATGTAGTAGGCGGTGGGGAGGAGCACGCCCTGGCGTACGTCGGCGGGAATGCCGAGCAACTCGGCGATCTCACTCTCGTATGCGAGGTGCAGGGTCGTCCAGGCCGTGCCGAGCCCGCGGGCGCGGGCGGCCAGCATGTAGCTCCACGCGGCCGGCAGCAGCGACCCCCACAGGCCTGCCTGGTTGCCCTCGGGCAGCCCGCCGCCGGGCAGGGTGATGCAGCCGATCACCAGCACGGGCACGTCGCCCATGTGCTCGCCGAGATGGACGGAGCTGCCGGCCACGCGTCGCTGCGTGGCGGCCCGTTCCGGGTCGTCCTGGAACAGCGACCCGGCGGAGGCCCCCGACTCGTAGTAGGCGCGGAAGGAGCGGCCGTAGTAGTCGCCGATCTGTTTCCGTACCTCCGGGTCGGTGACCACGATCCAGTGCCAGCCCTGCCGGTTTCCGCCGGTGGGGGCCTGGAGGGCGATCTCCAGGCACTCGCGGACGAGGTCGAGGGGGACGGGGCGGGTCAGGTCGAGGCGCTTGCGGACGCTGCGGGTGGTGGTGAGCAGCTCATCGGGCGTCATGCCGCCCATCATGTCAACGTCACCGGGTGATCCAAAGGGCCCGTTCGACCTCGGCCCTGGGCCAGCACCGTCAGGGTGTCGCCGACGGCCATGCCGCGCGTGGCAGTCGCTGAATCGCCGGCGCCCGCCTGGTCGGCACGGCTTGTGCCTGCACAACGCGATCAGGGATTGTAGGGGTCGGTGAGGGGCAGGGGCGTGCGGGCGGCGTCCAGGGCGGCTTGGGGGAAGTTGGGTCCAGCCGTGTAGAACCGGGCACGGGTGCGGCCGATCGGGGTGAGGATCTCGGCTGTGACGAGGTCGCGCAGGTCCCGCTGAGCTTGCTGGAGGCTGAGGCCCTCGGCACGTTCATATCGGCTGCGGCGGACGCGGCCGGACATGGCCACATCGTGCAGAGCGGTGACGATGCGCTCGTCCATGCCTCGCCGCTCCGCGATGTCGCCGAGCAGCGTCCACACACGGGTGGAGCGGTCAAGACGGTTCTTCACGGTCTGCGCCTGCTGATGATAGGCGGTGAGGTTGAAGCGGATCCAATCCGAGACGTCTTGATCTGGCCGGTACGTGGAGCCGCGCCGGGCGAGCGCGGCGTAGTACTCCCAGGTGTTGCCCGGCCGCCCAAGCCACGCCTCGATGGAGGAGAACTCGGGTGCGAGCACTCCGTTCCTGGCGATCACCAGTGTTTGGAGGGAGCGGGGCATACGCCCGTTGCCGTCTGCCCATGGGTGGATGGAGACCAGATGGAGGTGGGCCATAGCGGCCCTGATGAGCAAGTGGGAGCCGTCGTCGGTATTGAGCCAGCCGGACAATTCCCGCATCAGCGCGGGGACGTCCTCCGCGTCCGGGGCCGTGTAGGCCGCAATGCTGGGGTCGCGCGCGTCGGTGACATAGACAGGCCCTCGGCGCCACTGTCCCGCAGGCTTGCGCTGCGTGTGCCTGTGCCCCTGGAGCATCCAATGCAGAGCGTTCAGGAACCCCGTGCTGTAGCAGAAGTCCTCCACATCATGGAGGGTCTGGATGTAGGTCATCATCCGCTGGTAGGCGAGGGTTTCCTCGCGGTTCTCATCGGAGACGTCCACGTCTCGCTCACCCTCGAGGAGATCTTCCACATCGATCGTGGACACCTTGAAGCCCTCGATCGAGTTGGAGGCGGCGACGGCGTCGGCCGTGAGGAACTTACGCAGCCCTTCGGTCCGCTTACTCGGCGTGGACTGCAGTTGGTGGCGGAGTATTTGCCGAGCCACCTCGATCTCTTCGAGAACTCTCCGGTCGGCGTCGGTGAGCGCGGGAGTCGGGAACAGCATGACGCAATCATTGCGTCAATGCGTCCCGTCCCGCCGTGAGCCTCGACGACGGGACGGGACGAGGGCCGTGGATCAGCTGTGGCCGAGTACCCGCATGGCAGGCATGGCGCGGTCGGAGTAGTCGAACAGGGCCTGGTTCTCCCAGCCGTTGCCGGACGACGGGTCGGCCGGGTCCCAGCCGTTGCCCTTGACGCCGGTCCAGGTGGCCTCCCAGGTGAACAGGCCGAGACCCAGCCCGCCCGGCACCTGGCGGACGATGTCGGCGACCTTCGCCAGCATCGCGGCCTGGCCCTGCGGGGTGGCCTGGTAGCCGGGGTACGGCTCCGGCGACAGGATGATGTTCTCCCAGCCGTCGTCGTCGGCCGTGGTGAACGGGTAGGCGGTCTCGACCACGACGACGGGCTTGCCGTACCGGGTGGCCACGTCGTTGATGTTGGCTCGGAACGCCTCCAGCGTGCCGTGCCAGTACGCGTAGTACGACAACCCGATCACGTCGTACCGGATGCCGTTGGCGTTCGCGTTGTCGAACCACCACCGGTAGAGGCCGTTGTCGCCGCCGTTGGCCAGGTGCAGCACGACTCTCGTCGAGGTGGACACGGCCTTGACCGCGTCGTAGCCGGCGTTGAGCAGGGCGGCCGTGTTGGCCCAGGTGGAGTTGGAGCCGTCCGGCCAGAGCAGGCCGCCGTTGATCTCGTTGCCGACCTGGACCATGTCGGCCGTGGTGCCCTGGCGGCGCAGCGCGTCGAGGACGTCGTAGGTGTGGTCGTACAGCGCCTGCTTGAGCTGGTCGAACGGGAGCGCCTCCCAGGCGGCGGGCTTGAACTGCTTGCCCGGGTCGGCCCAGGTGTCGGAGTAGTGGAAGTCGACCAGCAGCTTCATGCCTTGGGCCTTGGCCCGCTTGGCGATGGCGAGCACCTGGGTCTTGGTGTTGTAGCCGTCGGCGGGGTTCACCCACACCTTGAGCCTGATGTAGTTCAGCCCGGCCTGGGACAGGATGCGGAGTGCGTCGGCGGGGCGGCCGCGGGCGTCGCGGTAGACGCCGCCGAAGGCCTCGGACTTGGCGAGGCTCGAGATGTCGGCGCCCCTGATCTGCAGGCGGGCCCCGGCCTGCGCCGGTTGCGCCACGACGACGAGGGCGGCGGCTAACAGCAGTGCGGTCAGGATGCGTTTCATCGGGTCTCCCTAGGGGTGGGGGGATTCCACGACGACGGTGACCGCGCCGGGCGCGACGGTGACCGGCCCGTCGTGGCGTACACCGTCGAACACGCTCGTGCCGGTCACCCCCTCGACCGTCACCGGCTCGTCGCCGTGGTTGATCAGGAAGACGTGCCGGCCCCGGCGGACCAGCTCGAGGGTGTCGGGCAGGCCGCGCGGGCGGGAGACGCCCGCGTGGTCGAGCACCTGGGCGAGCAGGTCGCGCAGGCCGGTAACGGGCGCGGTGGCGAGGTACCAGGCGGTGCCGGCGCCGAGGTCGTGGCGGGTGACGGCGGGGTGGCCCGCGTCGGGGCCGGCGGCGAAGTCCCGTACGGAGGCCGCGCCGGCGGGACGGACGCGCTCCGACCAGATGCGGGCGGTGTCCCCGCCGGTCAGCATCACGGTCTCGGCCGCGCGCAGGGGGTGGAACTCCTCGATCGACAGGCCGAGCAGCTCGCGCAGCGCGCCGGGGTGGGCGCCGGGGTGGATGGTGTCGTGTTCGTCGACGATGCCGGAGAAGTACGACACGAGCAGGTTGCCGCCGGCCTCGACGTACCGGTGGAGGTTCTTGGCGGAGGCCTCGGTGAGCAGGTACGAGCTCGGCGCCACCACGACCCGATATCCCGAAATATCAGCGGAAGGGTGCACGAAGTCCACCGTGACGTGCTCCCGCCACAACGCCTCGTAGAAGGCGTCCACCCGCTCCCGGAACGTCAGGTCCACCGACGGCCGCCAGTCGAGCTCCAGCGCCCAGTACGACTCCCAGTCCCAGACGATCGCCACGTCGGCCCGCACCCGGCTCCCCTGCAGATCGGCGAGCTTGCGCAGGTCGGCGCCGAGCCGCACCACCTCGCGCCACTGCTCGGAGTCGGTGCCGGCGTGCGGGACGAGGCCGGAGTGGAACTTCTCGGCCCCGAACCGCGAAGCCCTGAACTGGAAGAACAGCACGCTGTCGGAGCCGCGCGCCACGTGCGCCAGGCTGTTGCGGCGCATCTCCCCCGGCCGCTTGGCGATGTTGCGCGGCTGCCAGTTGACCGCGCCGGCCGAGTGCTCCATCAGCATCCACGGCGCACCGCCCGCCACCGAGCGGGCCAGGTCGGCGGACATGGCCAGGTCGATGTGGTTGTCGGGCCGCTCGGCGGCGAGGTAGTGGTCGTTGGCGATCACGTCGAGCTCGCGGGCCCACTGCCACAGATCGGTGGACTTGCAGTTGACGGTGCCGGCGAAGTTCGTGGTGACCGGGATGCCCGGGGTGAGCTCGCGCAGGATGTCGCGCTGGAGCGCGTAGTGCTCGCGGTGCTGGCCGTCGCTGAAGCGGGCGTAGTCGAGGCGCTGGGCCGGGTTGACGACCGTGTGGTTGAAGCGGGGGGCGTCGATCTGGGACCAGTCGGTGTAGGTCTGGCCCCAGAAGGTGGCGCCCCAGGCGTCATTCAAAGCCGAAATATCCTGATATGTCATGCGAAGCCACTCGCGCCAGGCCGCCACGCTGTGCTCGCAATAACACTCGCCGAGCGGCGCGCCGTACTCGTTGTGCACGTGCCACATGACCACGGCGGGGTGGCCGCGGTAGTGCTCGCCCAGAGCGCGCACCAGGCGCGCGGTCGCCTCACGGAAGGCCGGGGCGCTGGAGCAGGCGCTCTGCCGCCCGCCGAACCCGATCCGCGTGCCCTCCCTGGTCACCGGCAGCACGTCGGGGTGCGCGGCGACGAACCAGGCAGGCGGGGCGGCCGTCGGCGTCGCCAGGTCGACCGCGACCCCGGCGGCGTGCAGCCGGTCGATGACCTCGTCCAGCCAGCCGAACTCGTAGCGTCCCTCAGCCGGCTCCATCAGCGCCCACGAGAACATGCCCACGCTGACCAGGTTGACCCCGGCCTCGCGCATCAGAGCCACGTCCTCTTCGAGGACCTCGCGCGGCCACTGCTCTGGGTTGTAGTCCCCGCCGTAGGCGATGCCAGCAGGACGCTCCGGATACATCCATCCCCCTCGAGAAGCTTCTGTGAACGTGCACAGTAAGGCACGACCTGCCTTTGAGGGAACAGTGACCTCGAATTTTCCTGCTCGCCCTGGAGGTTAACGAGACCGTAACGACCCCTTGACGGGTATTTCCGGACTGTTCCACTCTGTGCACGTTCACAGAACCCCCTACGGAGGTACGCAATGCGCGCCAACCGCCTTGGAGCAGCCCTGGCCGTCGCCCTCACGGCCACCCTCGCGAGCTGCGGGTCGGGCGAGCCCGCTCAAAGCACCGAGGCGGCGCAGAGCCCCACGGCCGCCGCCCAGGGACCGGTCAAGCTCGTCTACTGGACCTGGGCCCCCAACATGGACAAGATCGTCGACGTCTGGAACAAGGCGCACCCGGACATCCAGGTGACGGTCAGCAAGCAGGCCGGCGGCGACGACGCGGCCGCCAAGTACCTGACCGCGAGCAAGGCCGGCAACCCGCCGGACCTGGTGCAGGCCGAGTACCAGCACCTGCCGTCGTTCATCGCCGCCGACGCGGTGGCCGACCTCAAGGCCGAGACCGCCGCGGTCAAGGGCGAGTTCTCCGAGGGCCTGTGGAACCTGGTCACGCTCGGCACCGAGGGCGTGTACGGCATCCCGCAGGACAGCGGCCCCATGATGCTCTTCTACCGCCAGGACCTGTTCGACAAGTACGGCATCGCGGTGCCGAAGACCTGGCAGGAGTACGCCGACGCGGCCCGCACGGTGCGCAAGAAGGACCCCAAGGCCTACCTCGGCACGTTCTCCAGCAAGGACCCGGGAGCGTTCACAGGCCTCGCCCAGCAGGCCGGCGCGCAATGGTGGTCGATCAGCGGCGAGTCGTGGAAGGTCAACATCGCCGACGAGCCCACCAAGAAGGTCGCCGACTACTGGGACGGCCTGGTCAAGGAGGGCGCCATCGACGACATGCCGTTCTTCACCCCCGAGTGGAACAAGGCGCTCAACGACGGCAAACTGCTGAGCTGGCCGTCGGCGGTGTGGGCGCCGGGCGTCCTGTCGACCAACGCGCCCAAGGCCAAGGGCAAGTGGGCCATCGCGCCGCTGCCGCAGTGGAACGCCGGTGAGAGCTTCAGCGGCTTCTGGGGCGGCTCCTCCGTGGCCGTGTCGGCCAAGACGCCGAACAAGGCCGCCGCCGCGCAGTTCGCCACCTGGCTCAACACCGACCCGGCCGCCCTGGAGCTGCTGGTCAAGGAGGCCGCGATCTACCCGGCCTCGACCAAGGCTCAGTCGGCGCTCGGCGAGGCCCCCGAATACTTCTCCAACCAGCCCGACTTCTGGCAGCAGGCCGCCACCGTGTCCGCCGGCGCACGCGGGTTCACCTTCGGGCCGAACGTCGGCGTGACGTACAACTCCTTCAAGGACGCCTTCGACAAGGCGCTGCAGAGCAAGTCGCCGTTCTCCGCCGCCATTCAGACCATGCAGGACGCCACGGTCGCCGACATGCGCAAGTCCGGCTTCCAGATCGCGTCATGAAGCGTTCGGCCCCTTACGTCTTCCTGACCCCGGCCATCGTCCTGTTCACCCTCTTCCTGGCCGTGCCCATCGGCTACACCGTCTACCTGGCGATGCTCAGGAGCAAGGTGTCGGGGCTCGGCCTGGGGAAGGGCTCGCGGCGGGAGGTGTTCGTCGGGTTCGACAACTTCGCCGCCGCCCTGTCCGACGCGGAGCTGTGGAACGGGTGGCTGCGGGTGCTCGGCTACGGCGCGCTGGTGCTGGTCGTGATGCTCGGCCTGGCGCTGCTGTTCGCGTTGCTGCTGGACTCGGCGCGGGTGCGGCTGGCGCGGTTCTCCCGGATCGCGATCTTCCTGCCGTACGCCGTGCCGGGGGTGGCGGCCACCCTGCTGTGGGGGTTCCTCTACCTGCCCTCGCTCAGCCCGATCAGGGAGATCCTGGACGTCGACTTCCTCGGCGCCACCACCGTCACGTACTCCATGGCGAACGTGGCGGTGTGGGGCGGGGTCGGCTTCAACATGCTCGTGCTCTACACCACGCTCCGGGCGATCCCACGCGACCTGTACGAGGCGGCGCGGCTCGACGGCGCCTCCGAGTTCCAGATCGCGATCCGCGTCAAGATCCCGATCCTGGTCCCCGCGATCATCCTGACCACCGTGTTCTCGATCATCGCCACGATCCAGGTGTTCACCGAACCGACGACGCTGCGCCCGCTGACCAACACGATCAGCTCCACGTGGAGCCCGCTCATGAAGGTCTACCGCGACGCGTTCGTCACCGGCGACCTGTACTCGGCCGCCGCCACGTCGATCGTCATCGCGGCGATCTCACTCGTCCTGTCGTTCGGGTTCCTGCGCGTGGTCCGCAACCGCGCCTTCGGGGAGGGCTGATGACCGCTGTCTCGCATCGCAGGCCGCGCGGCAAGGCGGCGTTCGGCGGCCTGGCGCCGACGGCGCTGCTGCTGATCGGCGCGATCTACTGCCTGTTCCCGGTGCTCTGGGTGCTGATCGCGGCCACCAAGTCGCCGGCCGAGCTGTTCAGCACCGGGACGCTGGCCGTCGGCACCGGCTTCTTCGACAACGTGACACAGCTGTTCGCCTACCGCGACGGGGTGTTCTGGTTGTGGGCGGCCAACACGCTCATCTACGCGGGCGGCGGCGCGCTGCTGTCCACCGCGGTCTCGGCCGTCTCGGGGTACGCCCTGGCCAAGTACCGCTTCCCCGGCAGGAACCTCATCTTCAACCTGCTCATCGGCGGCATCCTGGTGCCGGCCGTGGTGCTGGCGATCCCGCAGTACCTGCTGTTCTCCAAGATCGGCCTGGCCGACAGCTACTGGGCGGTCCTGCTGCCGCAGATCCTGCACCCGTACAGCATCTACCTGGCCCGCATCTACGCCGCTGCGGCCATCCCGGACTCCTTGCTGGAGGCGGGGCGCATCGACGGAGCCAGTGAGGGGCGCCTGATGTGGCGGGTGGCGATCCCGCTGATGGTGCCCGGCATGGTGACGATCTTCCTGTTCCAGTTCGTGGCGATCTGGAACAACTTCCTGCTGCCGTTCATCATGCTCGGCGACGACGGCAAGTTCCCGCTCACGGTCGGGTTGTTCACGTTGCTGCAGTCGGGGGCGAACCAGCCGTCGCTGTACAACCTCATCCTGACCGGGGCGTTCCTGTCGCTGGTCCCCTTGATCGCGCTCTTCCTCACGATGCAGCGATACTGGAGGACCGACCTGTCCTCCGGAGCCGTCAAATGAAACGCCCCACGATCCACGATGTCGCCGCCGCCGCGGGCGTGTCCCGCGGCACGGTGTCCCGCCTGCTCAACGGGGACAAGTACGTGAGCCCGGCGGCGCGCGTGGCCATCGAGCGGGCCATCTCGGAGACCGGCTACGTCGTCAACCGGGCTGCCCGCAGCCTGGTCACGCAGCGGACCGGGTCGGTGGCGATGGTGTTGTCGGAGCCGCACCAGAAGCTCTTCGAGGACCCCAACTACAGCACGCTCATCCGCGTCGCCATCAGGATGCTGGCCGAGCGGGACATGTCGCTGGTGATGATGCTGGCCGGCGACGAGGGCGACCGCGAGCGGGTGGTCCGCTACGTGCGCGGTGGCCACGCCGACGGCGTGCTGCTCGTCTCGACGCACGCCGGCGACCCCCTGGTCGAGGCGCTCACCTCGGGGCCACCCGCCGTCTCCTGTGGCGCCGTCATCGGCCACGAGAACGTCATCCCGTACGCGGCCGCCGACGAGCGGCTCGGCGCCCGCCAGATGACGGAGTATTTCGTCAGCCAGGGCCGCAAACGCATCGCCATGATCACCGGCCCGATGGACACCCCCGGCGGCATCCAGCGCCTCGAGGGCTTCGCCGAGGTGCTCGGCCGCAAGGCGACCACGAAGCTGATCGCGCACGGCGACTGGACGCAGGCCAGCGGCGAGCGGGCAATGGCCGAGCTCCTGGACAGGGCGCCCGACATCGACGCGGTCTTCGTGGCCTCGGACCTGATGGCGGCCGGAGCGCTGGCCACGCTGCGGGCGGCGGGGCGCCGGGTGCCGCACGACGTGGCGGTGGGCGGTTTCGACGACTCGTCGGTGGCGCTCTCGACACATCCGCCGCTGACCACGATCAGGCAGCCGCTGGCGGAAATGGCACAGGAGACCATCCGGCTGCTCTTCGCGCTGCTGGACGGGGCGAAACACGTCGACCCGGTGATACTGCCGACGGAATTGGTGGTCAGAGAATCGGCCTGACCTTAATGGGGCCCGTGTGACGCATTCCCGAAAAACGACGATTTTCCGGGAACGGCGAAGTAAGATCACACAAATCCCCATTGACCCATGAGGAGCCGGCCGTGAGCGACCGCGAGCACGAGCGCGCACCGCAGGGCATCGACACGACCAAGCCCAGCGTGGCCCGCGTGTACGACTTCATGCTCGGCGGCAAGGACAACTACGAGATCGACCGCCAGGTGGCGCGCCGGGCGCTGGAGGTGGCCCCGGACGCGCCCGAGGCGGCCAGGGCCAACCGGGAGTTCCTCGCCCGCGTGGTCCGCTACCTGGCGGGCGAGGCCGGCATCCGCCAGTTCCTGGACCTCGGCTCAGGCCTCCCGACCCAGGGCAACGTCCACGAGATCGCCCAGTCCGTCACCACCCGCGCGCACGTCGTCTATGTGGACCACGACCCGATCGTGCTGGTGCACGGCCGCGCGCTGCTGGCCGTGGACGACACCACCACGGTGGTCGAGGCAGACCTCAGGGATCCGGAGGCGATCCTCAGTCATCCCGAGGTGACGCGGCTGATCGACTTCACCGAGCCGGTGGCCCTGCTGATGTTCGCCATCCTCCACCACCTGGCCGACGATGAGGATCCGGGCGGGATCACGGCGCGCATCATGGACCGCCTGGCCCCGGGCAGCTATCTGGCCGTGTCCCACTTCCACAATCCGGGCGAGGCGCTTCCCGAGGTGTCCCGGCAGGCGTACTCGGCCGAGAAGATCTTCAACGAGTCGCTGGGGACGGGGCGGTGGCGTGCGCGCGAGGAGATTCTCGCGTACTTCGACGGTCTGGAGTTGATGGAGCCGGGGCTGGTGCCGCTCCCCGAGTGGCGGCCGGACGCCGAGGACCGGGCCGAGCCCGGGATCACCTATCACACGTTCGTGGGGGCGGTGGCGCGCAAGCCGCGCTAATGATCAGAAGCGGTGGCCTTCTCTCGTATTTATGTCGGCTGCACACTATCCAAGGGATCTGGCTGTTGGAGTGGCGTTCGGGCTCACTGGGGAGCGAACCGGTTGATGCGAGGCCCGGAACGGGATATGAACAAGCCGGCTCTGAGCAGGTGACCTGGTAGCCGTAGGAGATCTATCCGCCATCGCCGTCCTCCAGGCTTCGCCAGGCCGCTTCCTGGGATGGATCCAGTGGTACGTGCTCGAATCGTGCGATGTAGGAGTGCCCGAGCGTAACGAGCGCATCGTAGCCGAGGTCGGGCAGGGCATCGAAGTCGTCGGCGGCGACGTCGAGGGTGAAGCTGTGTTCGCTGTCGTCGTTCAGGATGACCGCAACGATGCAGCGATATACGGAAGCGTCCTCTTTCCCGAATATGACGAGGAACAGCTGCCTGAGCCTGTCGCGGTGCGCCCGGAGCCACTCCGGCCGCCCTTCGGCACTCCACTGGTGGCGCTGCGCCGTCGCGACGAGAGCACCCAGGGATTCGACCGTCAGCGTTTTGATGTCACCCCGGCCGGCGGGCTGCCAGATATCGATTGTGGGCCATTTCTTCCTGTTCCGGCTGTTGAAGGGGCGCATCATTTCCTAAAGTTGTTGATGAAGATCTCAGTATCCCAGGTGATTCTGGAGTTGGGATCCTCCGCCCGCGCGATGAGTTGGTAGCGCCGATGGTTGCCCTGCAGGAGGACTCCGGGGGTGCGAGCGGTGTAAGGATATGAAGTGCTTATCCGAAGGGTGGAAGACGGAATTTATCAGGTCATCATCCGAACGGGTGGTGGGATCTGGCCATCTTGAAGGAGCGCGGCGGATTGCCCGGCTGTAATTTCAGGAGATCGCGGACCGTCGGGTTGGCCTTGGGTGCTGTCTCTCCCAGCTTGCCGCTGAGGGAAGGATTCAGGCGGGAGTTCTGTCCAGAAGGGAAGAGACGGCGGCTGTCCAGCCTTCATGCTGAACGGCAGCGACATCAATCAAGTTTCCGCCATCGGCATCCAGAATGCCATCATAGATCGTGACGGCGATGGCGTCAGGGAGACCTTGGCCTTCATGGGGTGGCGTCGCATCAGGGCCGCATCCGGCTTCTCGAGCCTCAATCTCGTGCCGTCACCTAGCACAGGGTAACTGGTACCGTTCTGGGCCCAGCCGCCGGCAAAGCAGGCTGGGCCCTTGCAACCGAAAACGTTCCGGAGACGTCCGACCAGATATGCTGACCATCCGACGAGGCCGGTCCACCGTACTCATATTGCTGCTTCTCGCAGGATGTGCCAACGGTCACGGCACCGCCCCCAGCCTCGCTGCGGCGCCGGTCCATCAGACCACCTGCCCACCTCGGTGGGGCGCTCACGACGTCGGCGGTTGGGTCCCAACGCCCGAAAGCACCGCATCAACACTGGTACCGGGACAGCCACCACGCGCCGAAATCTGCCTATACGACGTCCATGGTGCTCATCAAGGCAAGGCGCGTACCCTCCAGACCGGTTTGGCTACTATGACGGCCGATCTCAACCATCTACCAACGGCGCCACGTCGCGAGGCATGCCCCCTGCTTGCCACTCTTACGCAGAGTTACCTCATCAAGTTGTCATATCAAGACGGACGCGTTTCCTGGGTCGGCACGGCGTATGGCATCAGTGGGTGCACAAATACAACGAACGGACGCATCCACACAACCGCTTATATCGGGGATGCTGTCAAACACGCGTACGACACTGGGCAGTGGGCGAGACTCACTCCTCGAGACCCGTGCGATATTGGCACTGGTCGGCGCGGCCAGGACAAGCACCTCATTCCGGACGACCCCATAGAGGTGACAGTCTGCAGCATCAGGAAGAACGCTGAGCACAAGACGCATGGCCGCAGGGTCGCCATCAAGACTGCAAAAACTCTCAACAAGCTACCCCTCCAGCCAGTGGACCATCAATGCAGTGGGCCATACATCTCAGTGATCTTCCACTACAGGCAAGGTCCACCCGCCGCGGTCACTGCCTTCGGCGCCGCCTGCAAGGTTGACAATCGTTACGTTCAAGCAGATGTTCCAGCAGCGCTCTACACACAGCTTAAGAAGCTCGGCACAGACTGAGTGTTTTTCAACTCGGTTCGCGGAGTTGAAGGAGGGGTATCACTACCCTCGGATGACGCGGATCTTGCCGCCGTGCCCGGCAACGGCGGGGGCCTGATGTCCGCACAGGACCCCACAGCCAGAGGCTCCCAGTAAGAGCGAGACACAGAGGAACCCGAGGGTTCGCCTGCTTCCGTTGATCGCATGGGCCCGACGGCAACCGCGGCGGATTGATAACACTCGAGAATCCTTAAACGTCAATAGTTGTATGTTTAGCTGCACGGCCTGGTCCTTCTCGCAGCGGTGCCTAGTACCTTGGCTTCGCTTGAGGACCGTTCAGAATAGTGTCGGCGGGACGGCAGTTCCGGCTGGCGTGCTGGGCACCTGGCGCAGGCTTGCGATGAGTTCGGTGCCGGACGGTGTCCATTTCGCACGATCAAGCCGGTACTCGTTCACTTCAAGGGTCTATACGGCGCCAGCGTAGACCCAGCGGCCGTCGAGGCGGACGAAGCGGCTGTGTTCCTCCATCTCCCCTGGCTTGCCGCGGTCGACAAAGTGGGCGCGGAAGCGGACCGTGCCTTCGGTGTGGACGACGCTGCCGCCGGTGGTCTCCAGGATCTCCAGGCGTATCCAGCGGACCCGCTTGTCCAGATCCAGCCGGGCGGGGCGGGAGGACGGGTGCCAGGTGCGCAGGAGGTAGGCCGCGTCCCCGACGCCGAACGCGGTGAACCGAGAGCGCATGAGTTGCTCGGCGGTGGTGGCGACTGCCTCGCCGCGGTGGAGTTTGCCGCAGCAGTCCTGGTAGGAGGCGGGCAGGCCGCACAGGCATGATCGAGGAGGCATGCGAGCTATTGTGCCCCGAGCTGGGTGGCCAGGTCGGTCAGGGTGGCGCCGAGCGGGGCGTCCAAGGTGAGCGTGGCGTCGGCGTCGCCGCCGGTCGGGCCCTGGTTGACGATGGCGATGGGGAGGCCGAGCGCCGCGGCCTTGGTGACGAATCGCAGGCCTGATTTGATCGCCAGTGAGGATCCGAGCACGAGCAACGCTCGGGCCCGTGCCACCATCCCGAAGCATTCGTCCACGCGGGCCCGGGGCACGTTCTCGCCGAAGAAGATCACGTCTGGTTTGAGGAGGCCGCCGCAGCCGGTGCAGTCCACCACCTGGAAGCCCTCGACCTGTTCGTCGGTGAGCACGGCGTCGCCGTCGGGGTTGATCTGGTGGCCGATCGCGTGCCAGTGCGGGTTGGCCTCACGTAGGCGGTGGTCCAGGTCCGAGCGCGAGGTGCGCTCCTGACATGACAGGCAGACGACGCGGTCGAGGCCGCCGTGCAGCTCGATCACGCGGCGGGATCCCGCGGCCTGGTGGAGGCTGTCCACGTTCTGGGTGATGATGCCGGACAGCAGGCCGTGGCGCTCCAGCGCGGCCACGGCGCGGTGGCCGGCGTTGGGCCGGGCCTGGCCGATCTGGCGCCAGCCGACGTGGCTGCGCGCCCAGTAGCGGCGGCGGGCCTCCGCGCTGCCGACGAAACGCTGGTACGTCATCGGCTCGGCGCGACGGGCCCGGCCTGTCGGGCCTCGGTAGTCGGGGATGCCCGACTCGGTCGAGATGCCCGCCCCGCTCAGCACCGCCACGCCTCCCTGTCCGACCAGCTCGGCCAGCTCGGCCAGCAAGGCGATGTCGGCCGCCTGACGCGGATCGCTGGACTCGGCCGCCTCCACCTGGTCCGCGAGTGGGGACTTCGTCGTGCTTGGAGTCACATGTCCATGGTGCCCGACTCAGTCACCAGTCGCCTCGCGCCAGGGCTGACTGAAGCGTCCGCGGCCCATCACCTGAGGACTCGACCGTAATGTCGGTGGGGTCTCGTTTGCCGCCAGAGCGGCCTCCGGCCTATCCACAGATCGTGCGGCTTCGGCCCCCTCTCATCCCGTGAGCCTTCTAACATGACGGCATGGCCGCTCAACAGCACCAAGCCCACATCGCCGACCGCGTCCAGCGCCTGGAGGCCTGGGCCTTCCGCACTGGCGCCGACGTGGCGGACATCAAGGCGGCTGTGGAGACGCTTCCCGCAGTGATCCGTCAGGAGGTCCTGGCCTACCCCGAGCCGGTGTTCGGGGAGATCATTGCCGGTCGCTCCACCCTCGCGACGAAGGAGGATCTGAACGACCTCGAGCGGCGGCTGACTGAGCTTATGGAGAAACGGTTCGGGTCGGTTGACACCGAGTTCCGATCGGTCAACGCCAGGTTCGAGTCGGTTGACGCCAAGCTGCAGTCGCTCGACACCAAGCTCGACCAGGTCCTGGCGGCCGTCGGCAAGACGGACGGGTAAGGGACTCAGTCGCCCGATCCTTCCTCGGCTTCCGTGATGCGCTCGGCGCTCCACAGGCGGCGCATCTCCGGGCAATGCTCCAGCAGCTCGTCGAGGGGACCGCGCCCCGCGACGCGGCCGCGGTCGAGGACGATGATCTGGTCGGCGCGTTCGAGTGCGGCCTGCCGGTAGACACCACCAGGACGGTCTCCGGCCCGCGGCCGGCGATCCGGTCCCACAGCAGGCGCTCGGTCTCGACGTCCAGGGCAGACGACAGATCGTCCACGACCAGCAGCTCCGGCGTACGCACCAGCGCCCGGGCGGCGGTGGCCCGCTGGACCTGGCCGCCGGACAGTCGCACGCCGCGCGGGCCGACGACCGTGTCCAGGCCGTCCGGCATCTCGGCCAGGTCCGCCTCGAACGCCGCCAGCTCCAGCGCGCGGCCGATCTCATCGTCGGTGGCGGGCCGGCCGAGGAGCAGGTTCTCGCGCAGGGTCTCGGAGAACAGCGCGGAACCTGGCCCGCGTAGGCAGCGCGGCCGGGGACGAGGAACGCGGCGCCGTCAGCGCCTGGAGGCCGCCGGGGTGCCGGATCGGCGGGCCAGCTGAGCATGCATCCAAGAGCAGTGCATCTTGACGCACATCACCGCATCGCCGAGCATCGAAGGCGATACCCGCTCCCCTACGAAGGCGGATGACCATGAGGCTCAGGCTCCTCGGCACGTCCTCAGGTAAGACAGGCTGCCCTGCCCTGTACAAGACCGACCGCGGCACGATCGTCGTCCAGGGCAAGAAGGTCCACGACCCCGAGGCGCTCGCCGATGTCGTGGATCTTCGCGACGATGAGCTCGTCGTTGAGATCCCCGCGAACCTGCTCCGCTTCGCTCCGGCCCCGGAGGGCGAGTGAGGTTCGTCCCCGCCGGGCAGGACTTCGCCGGCCTCGTCCTCGCCTTCCGCCACACCGCGTTCCGGCTGGAGACCCGCGAGGCCTACAACGAGGCCGACGAGGCCCCGATCCTCCGCCGGTTTCTGACCGGCGGAGGGCTCGACGAGTCGTACATGGACGACTGGATCGAGATGCTCACCCCGCGGATCGCCGACGGGCAGCGCATGGAACGGGTCCGCGTGGTCAGCAAGCCGCACAGCGACTACACCCGCTTCGGCCTCGCTCTCGCCCGTTACAACGTCGAGGCCGGGGAGGATATCCGCTATCTGCCTCGCCATCGGGCGGCAGAGCTCGACCTGCCGGGCCATGACTTCTGGCTGATCGACTCCACTACGCTGCTCATCCTGAGATTCGGCGACGACGACGTCCTCCTCGGCGCCGACCTCGTCACCGATCCCGCTGTGGTCGTGAAGCACTGCTACTACCGGGACGTGGCCCAGCACTACGCCGTCCCGTGGCAGGAGTACACCAAGCAGGATGTCCACCTACGAGAGAGCCCGTGATGCGCTCGGGCTCCGCCTGCGTGAGCTTCGACGAGATGCTCGACTCAATGGCCAGCAACTCGCCGAAGCTCACGGCTGGCACCGCACCAAGGTCTACAAGATCGAGAGTGGCAAACAGACGCCGTCCGACGCCGATATCGAAGCCTGGGCAACCACGTGCGGCGCACCCGAGCAAGTCCCGGAGCTGATCGCTGCACTACGGTCGCTTGAGGGCATGTACGTCGAATTCCGGCGGATGTTCCGCCGCGGAATGGTGGCCCAGCAGCAGACCTTCGCCGAAGCGGAGGCCGAAGCACAGGTGATCCGCAACTTCGAGTCGTGTTTCGTGCCGGGGCTCCTACAGACACCTGAGTACTCGGCTTATCGGCTCCGCGAGGCGATCACGTCGGATGAGGCCCACGATGATCTCGCGGCGGCCGTGGCCGCCCGGATGGCCCGCCAGCAGATCCTGTATGCGTCTGGGCGACGGTTCCACTTTGTGATGACCGAAGCGGTGCTACGCCTTCGGCTATGCCCTCCAGATGTCCTCGCCGGCCAGCTGGAGAAGCTGGCGATCGCCTCCACCCTCCGCACCGTCCACCTCGGCGTGATCCCCTTCGAGAAGGTCTACCCGGTGGCACCCGTCCATGGATTCTGGATCTTCGATGACCGGTGGGTATCGGTAGAGACCCTCACTGCCGCCCTCACGATCAGCCAGCCCTCCGAAGTCGCCACCTACCTCACCTCGTTCGCCACGCTCGCGGGCCTCGCGGTCTACGGCTCCGAAGCCCGCAACCTTATCGAGTCCGCTCTCCGCGTCCTCGCGCCTGACTAAAGCCCAAGATGCGCCAGGATGCTTCCCTCTAGGGTTGAGCGAGGCTCTGGAGCATCTTCGCGCACAATGCTTCAAGCTGCGCCTAGCGCCGTCGTAGCGTCCGGGACATGGACAGTCACGGGTCCGCATCCCCCACGCATTCGCCCCGCGCGAGCGCCACGAGCAGGTCTGCCGGCGGCGCGGCCGTGACTCGGCGCCGGCAGACCGAACATCGCATCGTCGGATTCCGCGACGTCGAGCAGTTGCCGAACGAGACGTGGACCGCCGTCCACAAGGCCAGCGGCACGGTCATCACTGCGCCGAGTTTCGAGGCCCTGGAGCGCGTTGAAGCGCCGATGGTGCGCATCGCCTACGCCTGGCGGCGAGCCTCATGAACCAGCCAGCGACCCCAGACTGGCACGGTGGCGATAGCCCCCAGGCGTCCGCCGTCGTGCCGCCGCGCCCAGGGTCGGCGCGGCAGCGGCGGCACGAGTTGCATCGGTGGAGTCGGTGTCCTGCCGCCGCGCTCAAACGCCCGCAGTGGGTGTGGGTCTCCTGCTCTGGCGAGACGCCGTTCCGCACGGGAGGCACGACATGAGCAATCTGCCCGAGGTCCCCGGCTGTACGGTCGCCGCCGACTCCTACGGCCTGCGTGTCACGCACATCTCGTCAGGCGACTCCGAGATGGTCGAGAACGACGCCCAGGCGCTGACGGCCGGGCAGACGCTGGAGATCCTCGCCAAGCACCGGGTTGAGCTCGCCGAGCCCGCCAGGGCACTGCCTGGCTACGACCTGTACCACCGGCAGTGGGCAGCAGTCTGGAAGGGCCGGCTCCCCGACGAGCAGGTGAACCAGCTCGTGCCCGACCCGCCGGAGTACAGCATCACCTGCTGGCCGACTCCGGACCGGGGCGACGACGGCAAAGCCCTGTGGACGATCACCTTGTGGGGCGAGTCGGAGGAGATGCTCGGCACCCTGTGCGCCGCGTGGCTGGCGAAGGTGGCCACGGTCACTGGAACGGCGGGACCGGCATGATCGGCGACTATGACAGCTCGTGGTGGCTGGATCGTCTGGAGACGGTCACGCCAGACGACATCATGCGCGCCGTCAAAGAGGCCGTCGAGGACGGTGAGGACCAGCAGGAGTTGGAACGTCTGCTCCAGCAAGAGGTGCGCGCCGCAGGCGGGATCGTCAGGTTGGCGCAGCGGTGGACGACACGAAATCGCCAGGCCGCGTTCCATGCACAACTCAGCCGCAAACGGCTCGGGCAGCTGACTCCCTTCCCCGCCCCGGCGCCACCCCGAAATCAGCGCCGGAAGCCCGCCCCGAAGCCGGCCACAGAGGCCGACGACGAGGCCATGCTGCGTGAGCTGATCCAGCGTTTCCCCGACGTCGCCCGCGACGTCCTCGCCAACACCGACGGCGACGGCGGGAGCGAGGCCGAGAAGACCTAAAACTCCCTGCTCCGGCCTTGGTCGGCTCCGAGAGCAGGGGCCCGGCCGTCCTCGGAATTACCCTGTCCGGTCCAGGCGCAATTCCAGGGCTTCCGAGGACGGCCAACCGATCGAGGAGGAACCGTGACCGACCCCAGGCGGACGGCACGCATGGCCGCCCTAGTCGCGCTGGACGACGTACACGCCGATCGCGTCGTCGACGAAGCGGCGAGTGATCTGGGGCGCCGCCAGCGGAAGCGCGGTGGCGGCGGCGATGGCCGCGGCGAGCGCGGCGGCGGGGCGGGGTCCTGGCCGGAGCAGGCGCAGGACGGACGTGCTATGCGGGGGAATCCCCTGGTCGGACGGTCGTCTCAAGAAGCGTCATGCCCTTTGCGTCGAAGGAGTCACGGTGCTGGGGGGACATGAACGCTTCCCGCATCTCGGGCCTCCTTGATCGCTGGACTGTCGCTGCGAGTGAGTACAGCATCCCGTCGGATGCCGGGGCAACCGATTTACCGGCCGCGCTCCCCCGCACGCGACGCCGGCCGCAGGTAGACGCAGCGCAGCCGGGCGGCGAAGTGCTGTCCGCCGTCGCGCAGCCAGCACTGCTCCGGTCCTGGCAGCGTCTCGGTCAAGGTGAGCCGTTCGGCCGTGCCGGCCAGCCGGGCCAGCTGCTCGATGAGCGCGGGCGCGCGGGTGTCGACGTAGACGGGCCTTCGCTCGGCGGCGGCGAAGGCGGGGGCAAAGGCGGCGGCGAAGAACGTGCGGGGCAGGTGGTGCAGGTCGCGCAGGCGGGCCATGGCCAGCAGCAGGTCGCGGTCGCCCCCGGCCCGGCCGAGCGCGTCGAACGCGATCCTGCCCAGCCGCCACCGCTGCCGCGAGATGACGACATTCCCCCATGTCAGGCGGGGTGTCCGGGGCAGGTCCGGCAGGGTGGGCGGCTGGAGTCTCGGCAGGCCGAACGCGGTGTGCAGGGCGTGCCCTGGTTCGCCGTTGTGGATCATCAGCGGCTCGTCGGTGCCCTTGGCGTGCAGGACGGCTCGGTGGCCGTCGCTGCGCACGTACAGGTCGTCGAGGCCGACGCGGCGCCGCCGCGGGTCCGCCGCCGCGCCCCCGGACTCCAGGACGGGCCCGGGGAGTTCCGGCGAGGGCAGGCCGTCGGCGCGGGGCGAGATGACGTTGAGCGCGGTGAATCCGCGGAGCGCCCGCGCGATGGCGGCCGCGCTCCGGCGCTCGCCGGAGCTCCCCGGGGCTCGGCCGTCCCGGTGGAAGCGCAGCTCCCACGGCGTGAGCAGCGGCGCGTGGTGGAATCCGCCGAGCACCAGCGGGGTCACGCCCGGCTCGTACGCCTCCAGCGCGGGCGCCGCCACCATGACGTCGGCCGCGCACAACACCGGCGCGGCCGGCGGGACCGGCTCCGCCAACACCCCGGCGAGGTCCAGGGCGACGGCGTCGGGGGCCACGTCGCCGACGAGTCCGGCGATCCGGTCGCCGCGCTGGATCTCCAGGTTTCCCGCGGCCCGCAGCGCCTCGGCCAGCTCGAACGTGCCCGCGCCGAGCCGCCCGGCGAGCATCCGGTTGGTGCGGAGCCTGGTCTGCTCGGCCTCCTCCGCGAGCGGGCCGAGTGCCGCGGGCACGCCTTCGCGCAGGTCGGCGGCGAGGGCGTCGCCTATGGTGACGTGCAGCGTGCCGGCCGCGGCCTCGTACACGACGACGTGCTCGTCGCGCCCGGTCCGCTGGCCGCCGCCGGCGAGGGCCTCGATCCTGCTCTGCAGGGCCAGCTTCACGTCGGGCGAGGCGCTGGGGTAACGCTCGAGCAGGTCGGAGATCTCCCTGACGCGACGGCTCACGGGCAGGTCGGTCCCGGCGGCCGGCCGCGGGCGAGCGAAGGCGCGTCGCCGCTGCGCGGGCACCCCCTGCGCGGCCACGAGTCCCGGCTCCGGCGCGGCGGGGGTCTGCTCGCCGGGCAGCCGGTCGCGGAGCCAGCCGAGGGGGTCGGGGACGGTGGCGGGCGGGCACAGGTCGTGGGTGAGCAACCCGCGGCGCACCGCGACGGCGAGCGCCGCCGAGGCCCGCTCGAGGCCGGTGCCGGTGTCGGCGGCGATCTCGGCGAGCGTGCGGCGGCCGTCGCAGTGCCCGGCGAGGGCGGTGCCGTCGTGCCCCGTGCTCATTCCCGGGCCCGTCCCCGGGCCCGTCGCTGTCCGCCGCCGTGGCACGAGCCCGGCGACGAGCGCGGGGTCGGCGAGGATGCGTTGCTGGAGCGCCTCTCCGATGCGGCCGGCGGGGTAGGCGATCCGCCGGGCGCATTCGCGGTGGCCCGCCCAGGTGTAGCCGCTGTCGCGGCCGGGCTCGATGCGGGCGAAGTCGATGGGCGCGTAGAACCCGGTCCTGGCGCACCGGGTGGCCAGCCGTTGCAGGTGCGGTGCGAGCTGCCGCGCCGTCTCGGCCTGGCCTCGCCGCAGGTCGCGGTAGGCGGCGGGGGCCGAGCTGACCAGGGCGTCGAGGAAGCGCTCGTCGGCGGCGATCGCGGCGGTGGCCGTCCTGGCCCGCGCGCCGTCGGCGGCGACCATGTCGGCCAGCGCGAGACGCGCGTCCTCCAGCAGGCCGGTCACCCGGTTCCAGCTCGCCAGCCAGTCGGCGGGGCCGGGCGTGCCGGGTGGCAGGGGTCGCAGCCGGCGCAGGCGGCCGCGCAGCCCACGCGGCAGCCGGCCGCTTGCCTGCGGGCAGGCGAGCAGGTCGAGCGCCTGCCGCTCCAGCCGTACGACCGCCGCGGCGGTCTCCGCCGCCCGTGGGTAGGCCAGCGAGGCGACGAGCTCCCAGGGGAACCCGGCGCTGCGGACGAGCACGGCGGGCAACAGGGTCCACTCGGCAGCCATGTACGCGCCCCTCTTTCTCCCGCGGCGAATTCAGAAAGCACGCCCACGCCAGATGCTTACAAGATCACTTTTCCATGTCAATGCATTCTCGCATGAGAAAAAAGGGAGAGTGGTGACCTAACGTCAATGCAACTCGCGGAGGATTGCCCGCCAACAACGGCAAATGCCTCCATACGGGACACCGATTGTTTACTTTCCGTAGTCGTCCGCCTGTCCTGCCTGTACAACGCGTGAGAGGCGACGCCGAGCGGCCTCCAGGCGGAGGCCGGAAATTCCCCGCCGAACAATGGCGGAAGATTTTCACCGGCGAATAACCGGCGGGCCGGGCCGGCGCGTGCTCGAACCCGCGGGGCGATCCGGCCAATGGCCTCCCGCCCGGCCGTTTTCGATTTTCTGTCGCCCTTTTCGCCGAATGTCCGACCGAACACGTGCAGACCGCCGTGAACCGGTCGACCCATCGGCGCGTACCTACACACATCGGACACGTGTTCCATGGAGGTGTCGTGGAGCTCAGCCTCTTGCGTACACAGGCGCACAGCCCGTCGTACTTCACACTGATGCGCAGCTCGTCCGGAGAGCGCGCCCCAGTGGACTTCTGCATACCGTGCAACCCGTACTTCCCGACGCCCGAGATCTTCGAGCACCTCGGGAGGAATCTGGAGACGATACTGAAGTTCTATCCGAGCGACGCGGGCACGATCACCGCGGAGCTCTGTTCCACGCTCGGACTCCACCCCAAGACGGTCGCCATGGGCAACGGGTCGACCGAGCTGATCACCTGGATCGACCACCTCCTGGTACGGGAGAGCCTGGCGGTGCCGATCCCCACCTTCGGCCGCTGGACCGACCAGCCGCTCGAGACGGGCAAACGGGTGGACATGTATCCGCTGCTGGAGAGCCGCAACTTCACCCTGGACGTGAACGACTACGTCTCGTTCATCCGCACGCGCGGCTCCCGCGTCGCGGTCATCTGCAACCCCAACAACCCGGACGGGGGCTACCTGCCCAAACACGAGGTCGTGCGGCTCATGGACAAGCTCATCGACCTGGACCTGGTGATCATCGACGAGTCCTTCGGCGACTTCGTGGACGCCGAGCCGTACCCGGGCGTGGCGGCCGAGGCCGCGGTGCGGCCGAACGTGATCGTGCTGCGCAGCCTGGGCAAGAACTTCGGCTTGCACGGCATCCGCTTCGGCTACATGGTCGCCAACCCGGCGCTGGCCGGCCGGGTCCGCGACGCGCTGCCCAAGTGGAACCTGAACTCCTTCGCCGAGGTCATCGTGTTCATGATGAAGCAGTTCGACGTGGAGTACCAGGAGAGCCTCAAGCGGCTGGCCAGCGACAGGCGGGCGATGTTCCAGCAGCTCAGCACCATGCCGGGATTGTCGGTGTTCGCCTCGCAGGGCAATTTCCTGCTGGTGAAGCTGCCGCCGGGGCACGACGGGGTGCCGCTGCGTGACCACCTGCTGACCGAGCACGGCGTCTACGTCCGCGAGTGCGGCAACAAGCTGGGCACCACCAGCCAGTTCCTGCGGCTGGTCGTGCGGCCGCAGGAGGACGTGCGGCGGCTGCTGATCGGGATGACGCAGTTCCTGTACTCGGGCAGCCTGCACGAGATCCCCGTGATCGGCCTGCATCACCGGCACGCCAACCCGCTGTCCGCGTGAGGCCGCTCAGCGCAGCTCGCAAGCCTCTTCCAGGCCCTCCTTCGTCACGCACGGGTCGAAGCCCGCCGACGACAGCCGCACCTGGGCCAGTGCGTGCGAGCGCGCGAACTCCAGGAACGCGGCCGCCAGGGAGCCGGGAGCGGGCCGCTCCTTGGTGTAGACGTACTCGACCGTCCAGAACGGGTAGCCGGCCTGCACGGCGGTCGAGGCGTCGAAGGCCTTGCCGTCGAGGGTCAGCGCCGTGATCGTGCCGGCCTTGCGCGCCGCCTCGAGGGCCGGCTCGTCGGCGTACCCGATCGCCCCGGGAACCGTGCTGATCTTGCGGATGACGTCGGGGTTCCCCTGGCGCTCGCACCGGATGACGGGCGCGGCGGGGTTGCGGTCCTTTTCCAGGCACTCGTTGGAGGAGAGCACGTTCTCGCCGGTGCGCAGCACCTGCTGCTCGTACAGCTGCCGGGTGCCGGAGTCCTGGTCGCGGCTGATGATGCGGATGGGCAGGGACGTCTTGTCGTCGCGGAGCTGGTTCCAGTTCGTGTAGGTGCCACTGTTGATCTTGCGGAGGTCGTCGACGCTGAGCGTGTTGAGTCCCACGCCGCTGTTGACGGCGACGTGGTAGGTCACGATCGCCAGCTTCTCGGCGTACAGCCGGTCGTGGTCCTTGCTCTTGCCGTCCGCCACCGCGACGAGGCCGTCGTTCGCGCCGGCCTCCATCACTCTGCGCACGCCTTCGATGGAGCCGGTGGGCTCGGTGGCGATCTCGCTGTCGCCGCCGCACGCCTTCTCGTACTCGTCGGCGACGGCCTGCATCGCCGGTATGAACACGGTCGACCCCACGATGCGCAGGTTGCCGGGCACGCAGGCGACAGTGGGGTTGCGCGGGGTGGAGAGCTGGCTGAGTACGAGCAGGGCGCTCAGCGCGATCACCAGCGCGACGGTCACGCGCGGCAGCGTGACCCGGCGGTTCTCGCGCTCGTCCATGATGAGGCCCGCGTCCTTGAGCTTGCCGGTGTGGCCGACGACCTTCGTGAGGTCACCGTCACCGGAGTTCGCCTCCCGCAGGACGACGACGAGCTTGGCCTTCTCGCCGCGTTTGAGCCGCAGTCCGTCCAGCCGCACGCCGTGCCACGCCGGCTCGGCATCCTGTCCTTGGGGCTGCCCCTGGGACGAGGCGCCGAGCCAGCGGGCCATCCGGTCCGAGAGCCGCTGCCGCACCGTGACCAGGCCGTCCTTGGCGGGCGTGCCCTCGTCGGGGAAGAAGGCCAGGCCCTCGCGTAGCCGCTCGCGCAGCTCGCCCGTGCTGGCGTCGGACACCCTGGCGTTCCACACCAGCCGCCCGCCGAACGTGAACGACAGCGGCCGCTCGAAGTCGTCGGGGTCGATGTCGTAGCTGCCGCTGTTGCGGATGCGGATGACGACCATGCTCATCCGGTCGAGCAGCCGCGCCACCTGGCGCAGCTGCGGCGGCCCGTGCTCGGCCGGGTCGGCCCCGCCGTTGTGCTGCTCGGGGCCCAGTCCGATCTTGGAGTTGTACAGGACGCGGAAGCCGATGCGCTTGCGGCGCACCAGCAACCGGTCCACGTACGGCGCCACCAGCAGAAGCACGATGCCGAACAGGACCGGGCCCACGCCACCGAGGAACTCCACCAGCCGCCGCAGCAGCTCCAGCACGGCCTCCACCGACGCTCCTTAGATCCCCCTTTACTGCTTCAATTGTCGCTTTCAGGAGATCATCGAGCGGCGGGGCACCGATCGTTCACGAGCTGTTCGGCCCGCGGAAACCTAGCCCTGATGGAGCTTGTACGGCCGGGGCAGCCTGAACCCGCGCTCGGCCATGACCGTGCGCAGCCGGTCCGGGTAGTCGGTGATGATGCCGTCCACGCCGTCGTCGATGAGCTTGTTCATGGTCGGCTCGTCGTCGATGGTCCACGGGATCACCTTCAGGCCGAGGGCGTGCGCCTGGTCGACCATGTCCTTGGTGACGTACGGGACGTAGGTCGGGTCGGTCACCTTGCCGTTCTGCGGGAACCCGTGCACCGGCGAGAACGCGTCCGCCCCGAACGACGTGACCGCCTTGAGCGGGTCGCCGCCGAAGTCGTCGATGTCGATGCCGCCCAGCCACGGCGAGGCTCCCGGCTTGCCGGTCTGCAGGAAGTCGCGGTTGGTGAGCGCGACCAGCGGCAGCCGCGGCTCCACCTGCCGCATGCGCATGAGCGCGCCCCAGTCGAAGCTCTGGATCGTGACCTGTCGCAGCAGCCCGGCGCGCCGGATCTCGCCGGCCGTCACCTGCACGAACTGCTCGCGCGGCGCGGTCTCGTGCGGCGCACCGGCCTCGACCTTGGTCTCGACGTTCAGCGTGACGCCGTGGGCCCGATACCGGTTGACCAGGTCGAACACCTCACGCAGGGTCGCCATGGGCGCTCCGGGCACGGCCCGCTGCCCGGGAAACTCCGCCAGCGTCAGCGACCCGCAGTCCATGGTCCTGACCTGCTGCAGGGTGAGCGTGTTGATGTACTTGCCGACGTAGGGGAACTCGGGGTCCCCCGGCACCGCGGGCGCCGTGTCGCGGCACTTCCTGTTGCTGATCCTCCGGTCGTGGGTGACGACCGCCTCGCCGTCCTCGGTGATCTGCACGTCCAGCTCCAGCGTGCCGACGCCGAGCTCCAGCGCGTTGGCGAAGGCCGGCAGCGAGCTCTCCACGACGAGCCCGAGCCCGCCCCGGTGCGCCTGCAGGTCGAACCGCTTGTCCCGGTCGGCCGCGGCCACACCGGGCGCGGCCAGGATCGCCGCGCCCACCGTCGTCGCGGCCACCACCGCATGCCATCTGTTCATGTCGCCACAACATGGGGCATGCGGGGGACGCCGGGGCGTACGGGAGCGGAACGAGGACTGCGGATCAGCTGAACGAATCGAAGATGCGTGCGAACCGCGCGGTTCAAGGTAGGCTGTCCCGGCTATTCCCTTACGGCATAAACAGTCAGCCGACGATGGAAGGGTTCCGTGGACTTCAACCCCCGGGCGAGCAGCGTCCTGCACCGCGATCACACGGCCGCCGACAGTCACGACCTCATCCAGGTCCGCGGCGCCAGGGAGAACAACCTCAAGGGTGTCTCCCTCGACATCCCCAAGCGGCGCCTCACCGTCTTCACCGGAGTGTCCGGCTCCGGCAAGTCCTCGCTCGTCTTCGACACGATCGCCGCCGAGTCGCGGCGGCTGATCGACGAGACGTACACCGCGTTCGTCCAGTCGTTCATGCCGAGCCTGTCGCGCCCCGACGTGGACGCGCTGCACAACCTCAGCGCGGCGATCATCGTCGACCAGGAGCGCATGGGCGCCAACCCCCGCTCCACCGTGGGCACCGCCACCGATGCCCACACCATGCTGCGGATCATGTTCAGCCGCATCGGCGAGCCGTACGTCGGCCCCGCCTACCACTTCAGCTTCAACAAGGCCGAGGGCATGTGCCCGCAGTGCGAGGGCCTGGGCAAGGCGTCGGAGATCGACGTGGACGCGCTCGTCGACCGGGAGCTGTCGCTGAACGAAGGGGCCATCAAGGTCCCCGGGTTCCCGGTGGACAGCTGGCAGTGGCAGGTCATGGCCGGCTCCGGCCTGTACGACCCCGCCGTCAAGCTGAAGGACTTCGCCCCCGAGCAGTGGGAGGACCTCCTTCACAAGCCCGCGACGAAGCTCAAGTACGGCACGAACAACTTCACCTACGAGGGGCTCGTCCTCAAGGTCAAGCGGACCTACCTGGGCAAGGACCGGGAGTCCATGCAGCCGTCCGCGCGGGCGTTCGCCGACCGGGCGCTCAAGCTCACCGTCTGCCCGTCCTGCGCCGGCACGCGGCTCAACGAGGCCGCCCGCTCGGCCGAGATCAACGGCAAGAACATCGCCGAGTGCGCGGCGATGCAGATCAACGACCTGGCCGGCTTCGTCCGCGACATCGGCGACGCGACGGTCGGCCCGGTGCTGGACGGGCTGCTGTCGACTCTGGACTCGCTGGTGGAGATCGGTCTCGGCTACCTGAGCCTGGACCGGGAGTCCGGCACCTTGTCGGGCGGCGAGGCGCAGCGGGTGAAGATGGTGCGCCACCTCAACTCGAGCCTCACCGACGTCACCTACGTCTTCGACGAGCCCACGGCCGGCCTGCACCCGCACGACATCCAGCGGATGAACAACCTGCTGCTCCAGCTGCGCGACAAGGGCAACACGGTGCTCGTGGTCGAGCACAAGCCGGAGACGATCGCGATCGCCGACCACGTGGCCGACCTCGGCCCCGGCGCGGGCACGGGCGGCGGGCAGCTGTGCTACGCGGGCGACCTGGACGGGCTGCGCGCCTCGGGCACGCTGACCGGCCGCTACCTCGACCACCGGGTACGCCTGCGCGAGGACGTCCGCAAGCCCGCCGGCCACCTGCCCGTCCGCGGCGCCAGCCTGCACAACCTGCGTGACGTGAGCGTGGACATCCCGCTCGGCGTGCTCACCGTGGTCACCGGCGTGGCCGGGTCGGGCAAGAGCTCGCTGATCCACGGGTACGTCGCGGGACTGGAGGGCGTGGTCGTGGCCGACCAGTCCCCGATCCGCGGCTCGCGCCGGAGCAACCCGGCCACCTACACCGGGCTGCTCGACCCGATCCGGGCGGCGTTCGCCAAGGCCAACGGGGTCAAGGCGGGCCTGTTCAGCGCCAACTCCGAGGGCGCGTGCCCGGCCTGCAAGGGCATCGGCCTGATCTACACCGACCTGGCGATGATGGCCGGGGTGGCGTCGGTGTGCGAGGAGTGCGAGGGCAAGCGGTTCACGCCCAAGGTGCTGACGTACACGTTGCGCGGCAAGAACATCAGCGAGGTGCTGGGCATGTCGGTGGCCGAGGCCCGCGAGTTCTTCCCCACCGGGCAGTCCAGCACGATCCTCGAGCGGCTGGCCGCCGTCGGCCTCGGCTATCTGGGGCTCGGGCAGCCGCTGAACACGTTGTCCGGCGGCGAGCGGCAGAGGCTCAAGCTGGCGATCAACATGGCCAGGAACGGCACGACGTACGTGCTGGACGAGCCGACCACCGGCCTGCACCTGGCCGATGTGGACCAGCTGCTGGCCCTGCTGGACCGGCTGGTGGAGGACGGCAACACGGTCATCGTGATCGAGCACCACCAGGCCGTGATGGCCCACGCCGATTGGATCATCGACCTGGGTCCGGGGGCCGGTCACGACGGCGGCCAGGTGGTCTTCGCCGGCCCGCCGGCCGAGCTGGTCGGCACCGGCACCGGCACCACGCTGACCGCGATCCACCTGCGCGAGTACGTGGGACGCGCGTAGGCGTCCGGGGTCAGACGGCGAGGCGGGCCAGGACCTGGGCGAACTCCGGAGGCGGAGCGACCACGAGCCTGGTCTGCCCCTGCTGCACGATGATGTCAGCCCTGATGAGCGTCAACCGGCCCTCGTGCCACCAGTAGACCTGAGGGCTGAGCCCGTCCGTGGTCAGCGCGTGGACCCGCAGCCGCTCGATGGCCCGCACCACCCCGATGCCGTCCACCGGATGCACGAGCAGCGTGTAGGGATCGGGGAGGACGGCCAGTACGCCGTCGCCCGGCACCTGCAGGTAGTCGCCCAGCCAGCGCAGATGTGTGGCGGCGGAGGGCGTGCGGGCGGTCAGCCGCGTCACCGGCGTGCCCGACAGTTCGATGCTCTCCGCAAGCAGCCGCTCGTCCTCGCGGACGTTCCTGACGGCCAGGTCGAGCGCGTGCGCCGTGGGCACGGGCCAGCACCCTGCCTCCTCGGGACGCACCGGGCGCGAGCCCATGATGAGCAGCTCGACCAGGTCGGCGTTGAGGTGGCGGCCCACCACCTTGGTCAGGTCGCCCACCTCGTCCACGGACTCCACGCGGACGCGCAGCAGCGGCCCGGCCTGCTCCAGGTCGCACACGTCGACCTGCTCGCCGGCGGTGGCCACCGCGTGCGCGAGGTGCTCGGAAACCAGCACGGGCCAGTCCTCCCTGGCCCGGCGCCCGGCCTCGCGGCGCAGCCCGGTGAGCCGCACGACCAGGGGGGTGTCGCCGGCCAACGGGCCTCTGAGTGTCACAGCGGCGCCGTCACGGGCGAACTCGCAGGCGAATCCACGGGATTCGGCGACGAGCGCGAGCAGGGAGTCGAGATCGACATCCTCGACGGGCCTGCGCTTCGGAGCTCGGGACTCACCGAACTCCGGCGATCTCCGGCGGGCTCCGTCACGCTTGAACAAACTCACGCGCCGTGTCCCTTTCTGTCGGATTCGTCCCTCCTACCTTGCCTGCTCCCCATCCCTGAGGGTGCCAGCTAGCGAGCACGATTCGGTATCGATAACCCCAAGTCTCCCCAGCCACACGCTCATCTGAGGTGACCCGTGTCCCACCGCAAGCCCCGCCAGGACAGGCACTCCGAGCCGTCCGAGACGGTCCTGGAGGACGGGATACGGGTCGGCGCAGTCGACCCACGACCCGAGCGCGATCCCCCGCACCCCGTCGAACACCCCGGCCTGCAGCAGCTGGGTGAGCATGCGGTCGATCCGGTAGGGCTCCTCCCCCACGTCCTCCAGGAACGCGATCCTGCCGGTGAACGACGGCTGCCATCGCGTGCCGCACATGGACGCCAGCAACGACAGGTTGCCCCCGGACAGCACACCCTCGGCCCGGCCTGGCGCCAGCACCCGATCACCTTGCACGGGCTCGGGGGCGCCGAAGAGGGCCGCTCGCAGGCTCGTCAACGTGCGCGGCTCCGGACCCCGCTCGCCCGCGAGAAGGTCGCAGGCCGCCATCGGGCCGTGCAGCGTGGGCACGCCCAGCTCGATGGCGAAGGCGTTGTGCAGGGCCGTGATGTCGCTCGACCCGAGGAGGACCTTGGGTCCCGCGGCCCGCATGGCGTCCCAGTCGAGCAGGCCGAGCAGTCTGCCGGCGCCGTACCCGCCGCGGGAGCAGAACACCGCGGAGACGGCCGGGTCGCACCAGGCGGCCTGCAGGTCGGCGGCCCGGGCGGCGTCGTCGCCCGCCAGGTAGTCGAGCTCCTGCCGGTCGAGGACGTGCGCGCCGGCCACCACCTTCAGTCCCAGGCCCTCCAGCCGCTCGATGCCGCGTTGGAGCAGGACGGCGTCGGGCGGGCCCGACGGCGAGACGATCGCGACGGTGTCACCTTGCTGCATCGATCAACTCCTGGACGAGTATGGGACCCTCGCGACCACCTCCGGCATCGGCGTGATCAGGTCGCGGGCAGGCACTGAGCACGGTGCATGGTGCCGTGCGGCCTGGTGTACGAGCATGGCTCATACACCAAGTAAACGGTGTCACACTTGACCTCCGTATGCGACTTCCGCCCCACATCCTCGTGGTCAACGGCATCAAGGTCCGCCGGCCCGTCTTCCTGCTCGGAGCCCCGCATTCCGGCACGGACCTGCTCGCCCGCGCCCTGAAACGCTCACCCGGCTGCCACGTGACGATGGGCCGCGCGAGCGTGGCGCACGTGGTGTACGCCTTCGCCCGCAGGCCGTCCATCGGCCGCACGTCCGGGGCCGTACGCGTCCTGCGCGACGCGCTCGCCGAGTCGTGGCAGGTGCTGCCCGGCTCGTGCGGGCAGTGCGCCGAGCCGTGCAGGCAGGCGGGCGGCGTCACCGGCGCCGGGCCGTGCGTGGACACCGGCGAGATCACCCGCTTCGGCGACGGCAGCCCGGACCTGATCTACAGCGCCCCGGTGCTGCTGCAAGCGTTTCCCGACGCCCGGTTCGTGCAGCTCATCCGGGACGGCCGGGACGTCGCGGCCGACATGCTGGCCGATCCGGCGTGCCTGGCCTGGTTCCGGCCCGCGATGCTGACGGAGCAGACCGAGTTTCCCAACGCGTTCCTGGGCGTCAACAAGGACGAGCACCTCGACCGGTGGAAGGCCATGCCGGCGGCGGGCAAGTGCGCCCTGCGCTGGCGCGGCGCCGTGCGGCTGAGCGCCGAGCTGCGCAGGACACTGCCCGCCGAGCAGCTGCTCACGCTGCGTTACGAGGACCTGGTGCTCAAGCCGGCGCAGGCGGTGGCCACGCTGACGGACTTCCTGGAGACGCGGGTGTCCAAGGTCCCGCTGTACGGGCACGCCGCCAAGGCCGGCTCCTGGCGCACCCGCCTGCGGCCGGATGACCTGACGCTGGTGGAGAAGGTGGCGCGCGAGGAGCTCAAGCGGCTGGGCTATCAGTAGCACGGAACTGGGTGCGGTAGAGCTCGGCGTACAGGCCGCCGCGCGCCAGCAGCTCCTCGTGGCGGCCGCGCTCGGCGATACGGCCCTCGTGTATGACGAGGATCTCGTCGGCCTCCCTGATCGTCGACAGCCGGTGCGCGATGACGAGCGACGTGCGGCCCTCCAGCGCGGCCTTCAGCGCCTTCTGCACCGCCGCCTCCGACTCGGAGTCCAGGTGCGCGGTGGCCTCGTCGAGCACGACCACGCGCGGCGCCTTGAGCAGCAGCCTGGCCAGCGCGAGCCGCTGCTTCTCGCCGCCCGACAGCCGGTAGCCGCGGTCGCCCACCACCGTCTCCAGTCCGTCGGGCAGGCTCTCGATGAGGTCGCCGATCTGCGCGGCCCTGAGAGCCTCCCAGATCTCCTCATCACTCGCCTCCGGCCTGGCATAGCGGAGGTTGGCCGCGATCGTGTCGTGGTAGAGGTGAGCGTCCTGCATGACCACTCCCACGGTGTCGCGGAGCGAGGCGAGCGTGGCGTCGCGCACGTCGAGGCCGTTGATCCGGACGGCGCCCTCGTTGACGTCGTACAGGCGCGAGACCAGCGAGGTGATCGTGGTCTTGCCCGCGCCGGAGTGGCCGACCAGGGCGATCAGCTGCCCGGGGCGGGCGGTGAACGACACGCCCCTCAGCACCGGATGCGACGGGCCCGTGTCCTGCCTGGCCACCGACTCCAGCGAGGCCAGCGAGACCTCCTCGGCGGCCGGGTAGCGGAACCGGACGTCGTCGAACTCGATCGTCACGGGGCCGCCCGGCACCGGGGCGGCGTCCGGCTTCTCCGCCACCATGGGCCGCAGGTCGAGGATCTCGAAGACGCGGTCGAAGCTGACGAGCGCGGTCATCACGTCGACGTGCACATTGGACAGCGACGTGAGAGGGCCGTACAGGCGCATCAAGAGCGCGGCCAGGGCCACCAGGGTGCCCAGCTCGAACACGCCGGAGACGGACAGGACGCCGCCGATGCCGTACACCAGGGCCGTGGCCAGCGCCGCGACCAGGCCGAGCGCGACCCTGAAGACGGTGCCGTACATGCCGACCGTCACGCCGACGTCGCGCACCCTGGCCGCCCGGCTGCCGAAGATCTGGGCGTCGTCCTCGGGGCGGCCGTACAGCTTGGCGACCATGGCGCCGGCCACGTTGAACCGCTCGGTCGTGACGGAGCTCATCTCGGCGTCCAGCTGCATCTGCTCGCGGGTCAGCGCCGACATGCGGCGGCCGACGAACTTGGCGGGCACGATGAAGATCGGCAGCAGGACCAGCGCGACCAGCGTCACCTGCCACGACAGCACCAGCATGGCGCCCAGGACGAGGACCAGGCTGACCACGTTGGAGACGATCGACGACAGCGTGCTCGTCAGCGCGCGCTGGGCACCGATCACGTCGGTGTTGAGCCTGCTCACCAGCGCGCCGGTCTGCGCCCGCATGAAGAACGCCACCGGCATGCGCTGCACGTGGTCGAACACCTCGGTGCGCAGGTCGTAGATCAGGCCTTCGCCGATGCGGGCCGAGAACCATCGCTGCACCAGTGTCAGACCCGCGTCCACGAGCGCCAGCGCGGCGATCGCCACCGCCAGCCCGACCACGACGCCCGGCTGCCTGGGCAGGATGCCGTCGTCGATGATCGCCTTCATCAGCAGCGGGTTGGCGATCACGATGACCGCGCCGGCCACGACGAGCGCCAGGAACGCGGCGATCTGCTTCGTGTACGGCCGGGCGTAGCGCGCGATGCGCCGGACCGTGCCGGGGCGCAGCCGCTGCTTGGTCACCGAGTCGTCGCGGCGCAGCGACGCCATCACATGAGGCCCGAAGCCTCCACCCATCATCGCCATCCGGGGGATCCCACCTCCTCCCCCTCAAAGAGCGCCCCGCGCGACGCGCCGATTCCCGCCTATGCTCACCGCGAAAACGCCCAGCCCCGCACCCTACCCGCGTTCCCGGCCTTCGCCGCGCCCGGGCACCCTGCCCGCCGTGTGTGGCGGCGAGCCGGCCGGCAAGCACGTCCAGGGTGGGCGGCGGCCGGCGCGCCGGTTAGGGGAAGAGGGCTTTGAGGCGGGCCGCCTGCTCCAAGCCCTCGGCCACACTCTGCTCCTCCAGGGTGCGTGATCGCGCCCCCTGGAGGAGTCGCTTGGTCGCGGCGGCCGCGTCCCGATTGGTCGACAGCAGCTCCGCGGCCTTGTCTCGTACGGCTTGCGCCAGGTCGCCCCCGGCGACCACTTTCTCCGCGAGGCCGATCCGCATGGCCTCGTCCGCGTGCACGGTCCTGGCCGTCAGGCAGATGTCGATCGCCTTGGCCAGGCCCACCAGCTCCACCAGGGGCTTGGTCCCCGTCAGATCGGGCACCAGACCCAGTGCGGGCTCTTTCATACAGAACGCGACATCATCGGCCACAATCCGCAAGTCGCAGGCGAGCGCGAGTTGAAACCCCGCCCCGATCGCATGCCCGTGCACTGCGGCGACGGAGACGATCTCCGGGCGGCGCAGCCACAGAAACCCCGCCTGGGCCTGTCTGATGCGCTGCTCGAACTCGGCGTCCCCGACTTTGACCGCCGAGCTGAACGAGCCCTGTCCGGGCACCCCCTCAGGTGTGAACATTCGCAGGTCGATCCCTGCCGAGAAGGACGGTCCCTCACCTTTCACGACGACGACGCGCACCTGCTCGGGCAGGCTCTCGCCGATGCGAGCCAGTGCCGACCATGTCGCGAACGTCTGCGCGTTGCGCTTGTCCGGCCGGTCCAGCGTGATCGTCGCTATCTCACCGTCCACCTCGAATCGAAGGCCGATCTCCGCCAATCGCTCGGCTGAGACGTCCTCCGCGTACCCCCCGCGCTGCCGCGCCTCTGCTTCCGTCATCGCCCGCTCCCTCCAGCCACGGTGCTGCCCGTCGCGCCCGAGCTTACAGAATATGATTCTGGGCTCGGGCGCGACGGCGGCTGACTAGGGACGGGCGGCTGCGGTCGCACGTTCCGAGGCGGCCTCAGCGCTTGGACTTGCCTCGAGTCGCCCCGCCGCGCCCACGCAGAGTCACACCGGACTCGCTTAGGATGCGGTGGATGAACCCGTAGGACCGACCGGTCGAAGCGGCCAGCGCGCGGATGCTCTCGCCCGCGGCATAGCGCTTCTTGAGATCACCAGCCAGTTTTTCCCGGTCGGCCCCGGTGACCCGGGTGCCCTTCTTCAGTGTCTCGGCCACGAGTACCTCCTGTAGTGCCGGACTTCCGCAGCGTTACTCCGCCATGATCAGTCATTTCAGCGGGATCGGCTACCTACTCCACGGGAAAAGATCCGTACCCACTCAAATTAAGATCAGGCAAGTGCCACAAGATCGGAAAATTCGTCGCTCCACGCGTCTTCAGTTCCGTCAGGCAGCAAGATCACTCTATCCGGTGACAGGGCGTCAACGGCACCCTCGTCATGTGTGACAAGGACGATTGCTCCTGAATACGACCTCAGAGCGGTGAGAACCTGCTCCCGGCTGACCGGATCGAGGTTGTTCGTGGGCTCGTCGAGAAGGAGGACGTTGGCGCTCGAGAGCACCAGCATGGCCAGCGCCAGCCGGGTCTTCTCGCCGCCCGACAGGACGCCGGCGGGCTTGTCGACGTCGTCGCCGGTGAACAGGAACGAGCCGAGCACCTTGCGCAACTCGGTGTCGGTGAACTCACCACCGGCCGAGCGCATGTTCTCCAGCAGCGTCCGCCCGGAGTCGAGGGTTTCGTGCTCCTGCGCGTAATAACCGATCTTGAGGCCGTGCCCGGGCCGGATCTCGCCGGTGTCGGGCACCTCGATGCCGCCGAGCAGGCGCAGCAGCGTGGTCTTGCCCGCGCCGTTGAGCCCGAGGATGACGACCCTGTGGCCGCGGTCGATGGCCACGTCGACGTCGGTGAAGACCTCCAGTGAGCCGTAGGACTTGGACAGGCCCTCGGCCATGAGCGGGGTGCGCCCGCACGGCTGCGGCTCGGGGAAACGCAGCCGCGCGACCTTGTCGCTCTGGCGCACCTCCTCGGTGCCGGACAGCAACCGGTGCGCGCGGCGCATCATGTCCTGGGCGGCCTTCGCCTTGGTGGCCTTGGCGCGCATCTTGTCGGCCTGCGCCAGCAGCGCACCGGCCTGTTTCTCGGCGTTGGCGCGCTCGCGCTTGCGGCGCTTCTCGTCGGTCTCGCGCTGGGCCAGATAGGCCGTCCAGCCGACGTTGTAGTGATCGATCGCCGACCGGTTGGCGTCCAGGTGCAGGACCTTGTTGACCGTCGCTTCAAGAAGGCCGACGTCGTGGCTGATGATCACCAACCCACCTTGATGGGATCGCAAAAAATCACGAAGCCACCCGATTGAGTCCGCATCTAGGTGGTTTGTCGGCTCGTCAAGAAGGAGAGTCTCCGCCCCGCTGAAAAGAATGCGCGCCAATTCCACACGTCTGCGCTGACCGCCGGAAAGCGTTTGCAACGGCTGCGTCAGCACCCGGTCCGGCAACCCGAGGCTGGAGGCGATGGAGGCCGCCTCGGCCTCGGCCGCGTAGCCGCCCAGGACGTGCATCTGGTCCTCGAGCCGGCCGTACCGCCTGACCGCCTTCTCGCGCGTGCGATCATCGGCAGAGGACATGCCGACCTCCGCCTCGCGCAGCTGGCGCAGCACCTCGTCGAGCCCGCGCGCGGACAGAATGCGGTCGCGCGCCAGGACCTGCAGGTCGCCGGTGCGCGGGTCCTGCGGCAGGTAGCCCACGCTGCCGCTGGTGGTGACGGCGCCCGCGGCGGGCAGCGCCTCACCGGCCAGGACCTTGGTCAGCGTCGTCTTACCCGCGCCGTTGCGGCCGACGAGCCCGATCTTGTCACCGGCGTTGACGCGGAAGGTGGCTTTCTCAATGAGCAGGCGCGCGCCCGCGCGCAGCTCGATATCATTGGCGATGATCATGGTGGCGGAACACTCCCGGCTAGGAAACGAGGGTTTTGGGCGTGCGACGCCGATCAATCGGGAGTGTGCATAGGGATCAGTGTATGGCCCCGCACGGAGCCATACCTCCGATTAACGTTCCGCCAGGTGCTTGCCGATCAGGGCGAGGTTGTGAATCGCGGCCAGGCCGTACTGCGCGGCCCCGTTGGTGCTGACGAACGGCGCCTCCCGCAACGGGGACAGCACCTCGGGGCCGTCCACCAGCGTCAACTCCCAGTTCTCCTGCCGCTGCAACGGGTTCTTGTTGAGCTGGTCGCCCTCGTCGAAGGTGAACTTCCGCCACGCCCACGCGGCCAGGCCGGCGTCGCCAGTGCGGGCGGCCGCGTACGCGCTGAGCCTGCTGTGCGCCTGGATCAGCGAGATGCCCCTCAGCCGCCGCCCCACCTCGGCCTTCTGCTGCTCAGGCGGGGCGAGGTAGAGGCGGCAGTAGTCCAGCCAGGCCCGCTCGAACCCGGGGATGCCCAGATCGAGCGCGATAAGCTCGGCGCAGATCTCCGGCAGCCCGAACAACGACGACAGGTGCGAGACGAAGATCTTGTCAGTCGCGGTGTCGAAGCGCCCGGTCTCCAGGCTCAGCCGGGCCTCGCCGGTGAGGAAGCCCTGCGGCAGCGCGCCGATGTCCGCCATGGTGCCCAGCAACCGGTCTCTGGCCCGCTCGTCGCCGTGCCGTTCCCAGCGGGTGAGCCAGGCCGCGGCAAGCGAGCCCCAGTCGGTGCCGAGCCCGACCGACAGCGCCGACGGGTCCGGGGTGTAGACGTCCTCACGCACCTTGCGCGTGGGATCGATCACCACGAACGTCTCCTCCGGCGTGCTCAGCTCGTCCATCAGGTCGCCGGTGCGCTCGTCGGCGGTCAGGTAGTAGTAGAAGCGCCGGTAGGCGGCGTTGGAGATGCGCAGCTGCTTGCAGCTGCAGCCCCAGTGCTGAACGTTGTGCCGGCTGCCCAGGCCCTTCCAGCGGCCCAGGTGGTAGACGTCGACCTCGCCGGTGTGCCGGGTCATGGACTCGGCGAAGCGGAAGACGTCGGCCCGGCCGGTGCGCAGGTACTGCAGCCACAACCACAGGTCGGGTGAGAGCTCGGAGTTGTCCCAGGCGTAGCCGCCCACGTCGTAGCGCCAGGTGTGGCGGTCCGGGTCGTAGGTGTGCATGACGTCGCCGTAGTCCCAGAACCCGTACCAGCGTCGCTGCTCGCGCTCCCGGACGTACAGGTCGAACAGGAAGTCCAGGCGGTCCTCGATCCGCGCGTGCGCGGGCGTGGAGCGGTCGGGCAGCTCCCAGATCCCGAACACACCGGCCTCCCGGACGCGCTCCGGGGAGGCGGCCAGCAGGCTGGGCTCGTTCATGGCGGCCGCGTAGGCGGCGAGGTCGGCCGAGGAGGGCGTGGCGTCGAGGGCGCGCAGGGTCAGCTCATGGGTACGCGCCACGCCGTGGGCGTCGCCGAAGCCCGGCTCGTAGTCCTCGTACGTGATCTCCAGGCCCTCCAGCTGCTCGGCGAAGGTGTCCTGGCCCATGCCGTCGTGGTAGAAGCGCAGGTCCATCGCGGGCGCCGACGGCGACCACAACCAGACGGTCGCGGTGGCGACCTCGGTGGCCGCGTTCCTGATGTCGAGGCGGGTGGGGTGCAGGCGCCAGAAGTCGCGCAGCCCAAAGCCGAGCCCGCCGCCGACGCCGCCCACGTAGCCATAGCCGCCCGACCGGGTACCCGACGGGATCGTCACCCACGCATGCCCTTCGGCGGTGCGCTTGCGGAGGGTGAAGCCATCGGCGGAGCCCTGGTCGAGCGTGTAGTCGTTCCAGGCCGGGATGAGGTGCAAGCGGTTGCCGACCTCCGGGTCGATCTCACCGCACGGCAAGCCGGCGACCTGCGCCCTGCGTACGGACTCGCCGGGGTCGAGGCGCAGGCCGGTCAGGCCGCGCACGGCCTCGGTGAGGAAACCCCCGGTCCCGGCGAGCCGGACGTGCCGGTCGTGGAGCTCGTCGCGCATGACGACGTCGGCGCGCAGGCCGAGCCCGGCCAGGAAGTCCCGCTCAGGGTCGCCGTCCCAGACGAACGTGTGCATGATCCGCACGTCCTCGGCGCCGGCGTAGAAGTACAGGCGCACGGTGAACGGCAGCCAGTCGCCGTGCCGGCCCTCCAGGCGCACCACGGCCCGCACGGGACCGTCCTGCTCCACCGTGACCCGCTCGACCACGCCCGTGGCCTGCTCGCGGGCCACCGGGCCGCCTTCGTCGGGGGTGGGCTCGTGCTGGCGGAGGCTGACGAGGCGGACGTCCCTGGCGATCTCGCGGCTCCCGCGCGAGATCGCCAGGGCCAGCGTGCCGCCACTCTCCTCGATCGTCCAGGTCACCACGCCCGTGCCCACGGTCAGCACGCCGTCCTCGCGGGTGACGGTGACAGGCGTGGGGGGCGTGGCGGGCTCGCGGCCCGGCTCCAGCTCATACTCCGCGGCGCCGGGCTGGGCGCCGATGGCGTGGGCCGACCACTTGACCGAGCCGTCCGGCCACGTGGCGGTCACCCAGCTCTGCACAGGCACCTCGCGGCCGTCCGCGTCGGCCAGCGCGAACGGAGCGTCCCGCTCGACCGCCCCGCGCGGCCACGGGACTCCCCAGGTCACCCCCTGCTCCCCCGGTCGGTCCAGCCAGCGCAGTGCTGTCATGCGAACTCCTTCAGCCGCTCCGCGACGATCCTCGCCACTTCGTCGGCGCCGCGGAAGCAGAAGTGGGTGTCATCGGCGATCCCGTCCGGATAGAGCGGGTGCACGCCGGGCGGGAAGTGCGTGAACAGGGTCGTGGACCCCTCCGGGCCGAGCCGCTCGTACAGCTCGGTGGTGGCGGCGGTCAGGTCGATCAGCGGCACGTCCTCGGCGGCGGCCAGCGCGCGGACCTGGTCGGGGTAGCCGCCGTGCGTGGGGACCAGCCGGTCGCCCTCCCAGCGGCGCCGCTGCACCGGCGTGCACAGGACGGGCCGTGCACCGGCCCCGCGCGTCTCCTTCACGAAGGCGCGCAGGTTGTCCTGGTACGGGAGGTCGGGGTCTTTCTGGTCGTTGTGCCCGAACTGGATCACCACCAGGTCACCGAGCACGACCTCGCGCAGCAGCGCCGCCCACAGCCCTTCGGCGCGGTGGCTGGCCGTGGTGGCGCCGCCCTTGGCGAAGTTACGCACCGGGCGGCCCACGTACGCGCCGAGCTGCGCACCCCACCCCGACATCGGAGCCTCGAACGCCGGGCACGAGGCGACCGTCGAGTCGCCGGCCAGCAGGACCGTGTGCGTCATTCCTTGACCGACCCGATCAGCACGCCCTTGACGAAGTGCTTCTGCAAGAACGGGTAGAAGCACAGGATCGGCAGCGTGGCGATGACCACGACGGCGAACTTCAGCCCCTGGGTGGGGAAGAACACGGTCTCCATGGCCGACAGCGCGTTCTGCGCGTCCGCGCCGGTGAGCTGGCGGACCAGCACCTGCAGCGTCCATCTACTGGAGTCGTCAATGTAGAGCAGCGGCGACATGTAGTCGTTCCAGATGCCCACGGCGTAGAACAGCGAGAACGTCGCGATGATCGGCTTGGACAGCGGCAGCACGATCTTGAAGAAGACGCCCATCTCGGTGGCGCCGTCGATGCGCGCCGCCTCCTCCAGCGCTTCGGGCAGCTCCTGGAAGAAGCTCTTGACGATGATCAGGTAGAAGGGGTTGATCGCGAGCGGCAGGATCAGCGCCCAGTAGCTGTTGAGCATCCCCAGGTCGCGGACGACGAGGTAGGTGGGGATGATGCCGCCGCTGAACACCACCGTGAAGATCACCAGATTGAGCACCAGGGTACGGCCCGGCAGGTACCGCTTGGCCAGCGGATAGGCCATGGTGAGCGTGAGCGCGACCTGGATGACCGTGCCGACGATCGTCACCCCGATGGTCGTGAGCAGCGCCCTGATGAACACGTCGGTGGCGAAGATGTACTCGTAGGTGCTGGTGACGAACTTCTCCGGCCACAGGAAGAACGTCCGCGAGGAGATCTCCGACTCGGAGGCGAACGATCCGGCCAGGACGTACAGCAGCGGCAGGAGGGTGATCATCCCCAGCCCGACGAGGACGGCGATGTTGATCGCGTCGAAGACGCGGCTGCCCACAGAGCGGTATTGGTTCACAGTCATGAGCGCTCCTAGAACAAGCCACGCTGGCCGAGGCGCTTGGCCAGCCAGTTGGAACCGAAGATCAACAGGACTCCCACAACGCCCTTGAACAGGCCGACGGCGGTCGCGTAGCTGAACGCGCCCTGGTTGATGCCGACGTAGTAGACGAAGGTGTCGAAGACGTCGGCGGTACCGCGGTTCAGGTTGTTGGTCATGAGCCAGATCTGCTCGAAGCTCATGTCGAGCAGGTTGCCGGACATGAGAATGGCCATGACGACGATCGTCGGGCGGATCGCCGGGAGCGTGACGTGCCACAGCTGCCGCCAGCGTCCCGCGCCGTCCATCCTGGCCGCCTCGTACAGCTCCGCGTTCACCCCGGCCAGGGCCGCCAGATAGATGATCGTGGTCCACCCGGTGGTCTTCCAGAGCGTCTGCAGGATGATGATCGGCCGGAACCAATCGGGCTGCGCGACGTAGTCGATCTTCTGCCCGCCCAGGAACTCGTGGACCCAGCCAGCGAGGACGCCGTAGTCGACGGAGAACAGGATGTACGTCAGCGACGCGACGATCGTCCAGGACAGGAAGTGCGGGATGTAGATCAGCGACTGCACCGAGCGCTTGAGTATGTTGATCCGCAGCTCGTTCAGCATCAGCGCCACGATGATCGGCGCCGGGAAGACGAAGATGACGTTCAGGAACGCCAGGTACAGCGTGTTGTACATCAAGCGGTTGAAGTCGGGCCCGGTGAACAGGTCCACGAAGTGCTTGAAGCCCACCCATTCGCTGCCGTTGTAGCCCAGGAACGGCACGAAGTCCTGGAAGGCGATCTGCAGGCCGCGCATCGGGACGTACTTGAAGACGAAGAAGTACGCCAGCCCGGGGATGAGCAGCAGGTACAGCCATCGGTAGCGCCACAGCGTGCGGGCTCTGTCGGGCTTGTGCCCGGCTACCTTGGCCGCCTTGACCGGTGGCGGCGCCAGGTCGGTGGCCACTCGGCCTCCTTTCTAAGGGAGGGGCCCGTTGAGGGCCCCTCCCGGGTCACATCACTGGCCGAGCTTGGAGACCAGGTCGTTGATCTCCTGGGCGATCTGCGTGCCGCCGCTGTCGTACCAGCGCTTGATCTCGGCCTTCAGCTGCTCCTCGGTGAGCTGGCCGGCGAGGTACTTGATCCGCGCGTCGGTGACGATCGGGTTGAGCGTCGCGCCCTTGGCCACCAGGGTCGGCGGGACCACCGGCAGGCTCGGGTCGAACACGGCCGTCTTCAGGTCCTCGGCCACGCGCTCCTTGCGCTCGGCCAGGTCCTTCCGGTATGGCGCCTCCGGGGGAACCCGCGGGTAGGCGATACCGGTGGTGCCGGTGCTGGCCTGGGTGCCGAGCTGGATGAAGGCCTTGTCGACGTCGTCCTGGAGCTGCTTGACCTTGGGGTCTTCCTGGTTGATCAGGACGGCTTCGCCGTTCTCGACCTTGAAGTTGCGTCCCTCGATGCCGTTGCTGAGCAGGACCTGGCCTTCCTTGCTTGCCAGCTTGTCGAGGGTCTTCAGCAGCTCGTCGAGCTGAGCCTCGGTCTTCACCCGCTGCTTGGAGACGGCCAGGATGTCGTTGTAGCCGCTGAACGGCAGGGAGAACTTCTTGCCGTCAGGACGGGAGAGGTTGCCGACGGTGAGGACCTTGTCGCCGTAGGTCTGCGGGTCCTGCTCCTTGAGCAGGTCGAGCAGCTGGGTGGTGCGGACGTCCACGTCGATGATGATGCCGCCCTTGTTCTGGACGAACGGGTCGTTCCACTTGGCGGTGTCGAGCGTGTTCCAGTCCGGGTTGACGAGGCCCTCGTCGATCATCTTCTTCGTGAAGCGGTTGGCCTCGAAGAACTCGGGCGTGTCGAACTCGGGCACGAGCTTGCCGTCGCGCTCGCCCCAGTTGTTCGGGGCGCCGAACCAGACGTCGATCACGTTGAATGGGTTGGAGGCCGCGAACTCGACGCCCGGCCACTTGGGAATGATCAGGCCGTAGGTGTCGTCCTTGCCGTTGCCGTCCGGGTCCTTCTTGGTGAACGCTTCGGCGATCTTGTAGAGGTCGTCCGTGGTCTTGGGCGCCTCCAGGCCGACCTTCTTCAGCCAGTCGGCGCGGATCATGACCGCGGAGCGGAGCAGCGGCCTGGTCCGGTACGGGCCGTAGATCTTGCCGTTGATCGAGGAGTTGAGCAGGACCTGCTCGTCACCGACCAGGTTGGGGTACTTCTTGATCTTGTCGGTGAGGTCCCAGAACGCCCCGGCCGCCGCCGCCTTGCCGAAGGCCGGCGACTTCGGGTTGACCACCATGACGTCGGGGATGTTGGCGGAGGCCAGCGTGACGTTGACCTTCTCCTGGTAGTCCGCGTTCGGCACCCAGGTGACCTGGATCTTCTTGCCGAGGAACTTCTCGATCGCCTGGTGCAGCTCGCCCTGCGGGTTCGGGGCCGTGCCGAACAGCTTGGTCATGAAGGTGATGGTGTTGGCGTCGGCCTGGCTCGACTCTCCGCCACCACCGGTGCCGGAGCAGGCGGTTGCCAGCAGGGCGGTCGCTAGCGTTAACGCACCAGCCATGAGCCGACTACGAGATGCGCTCATAGGTTCCCTTTCGAATGCAGGCGCGCCTCGTTCTCCTGGAAGAAGCGCAGGCAGAGCCAGGTGTTGAGATAGATCCACGCGCCGACGCTGATGATCAGCGCGAGGACGGGCAGCGTCGCGGTCACGTAGGCGATCGCCCAAAGCGCGAACAGCAACAGCACGGTGGAGGCCGGCCGGGTCATTGCCAGGAGTGACGCCTTGGGGATGTAACCCCAGAGCGGCAGCTCGTAGTGCACGTACAACGGTCCGATGTACGTGCCGACCGCGGCCAGGGCGAGCAGTGCGACGAACGTCGCAATCCGCAGCCCGCCCGATTCCGTACCTTGCACGGCAAAGTACAGGTAGTTGCCGATCAGGACGGTGGCGAGCAGCGCCACCGGCAGGACCAGCAACGAGGCCCGGACGAACTCCCGTCGGTAGACGGTCCAGAATTCACGCCAAGCCTGAAACGATTCATTACGAGCATGCCTCCGAGCCAGGGTGTAGGCGGCTACGGTGGCGGGCCCGAGCCCGAGGATCACGCCTCCCGCGAGGGTGAAGACGATCCACATCAGGTTCAGCTGGACCGCCCAGATCAGCTCTGAACAGGCAGCTTGGATTCTGATCGACAGTGCGGGATGGTTCATCCGGCATACCACCTTTCGTGGCATCTGCACGGATCGGGGGTGGGTTGTTGCCCCGCAGTTCCTGCCCCGTTACAGGCGAGTGAACGGCGGGTTGGTGCGAAATTAGTGTTGAATCGACTCAAAGTCAATGAGCCCAGACGCGGAGATTTCCGTACTCTCCGATCAGCGGAGCCATCTGACGAAACCCGACCTTGCCTCCTGCCAGGGCGGACCCGCCGATCGAGCCGTCGTCCGCCCAGCGGAACGAGACCAAATCGTTGATTGAGAAGGTGATCTCCGACCCCTTGACGTCGAGGCGGACGGCGTAGGGGCCCTCGGCGTCGAGCACCGCCGGGAGCGGGTCCGGGCCCTGCGCGACCAGGTGGAAGCCGTGGCTTTTGCGCAGGTTGCAGGTGTGCAGGGCACGTTCGGAGGCCCACATGCGGCGGAAATAGGAGACGTGGTAGGCGTCGATGTCGCCGTGGTGGTACTGGTCGTACGGGCCGGCGCGCTCGGCCAGGCCGGGGTCGAACAGGTCCTCGCCGTTCCTGCCCCGGGCATGGAAGAACATGATGGCCAGGCCCGGCTCCCTGACCGGCCAGAAGTCCCACTCGACGCTGATGTCGGCGGGGAACTCCTCGGGACACCACAGCACCAGGTTGGCCGCCTGGCCGTCGGAGGCGGGTCTTCGGCTCTCCAGGCGCAGGCGGCCCTGCGGGAAGGAGACGGCGCCGTCCCCCTCCATGCGGAAACCTTCCAGGTCATCGGGGGTGGCGAGGGGGTTGTGATAAATGATCTCGGGCAAGGGGGTTCCTTCCGGTGGGCACGCCGACAGGGGCCTCGCCCTGTCACTGGCATGGCCCGGAGTCGGTGGCAAGGAAGCGGTGGAGCGTCAGTCGTCGCGACGCATGGCGCTGGACTCCCGTACCACCAGGTCGGGCTGGAAGATGACCTGTCTATGGCGATGTTGCTCGGGCTCGGCGACCTCCTCGAGGAGCAGGTCGATGGCCGTGCGTCCGAGCAGCTCGCGCGGTTGCCGCACCGAGGACAGCGGCACCGCGGCCGCCGCGGCGAAGTCGATGTCGTCGTATCCGATGATGGCCAGGTCCTCGGGCACGCGCAGCCCGCGGGTGGCCATCGCCTGTAAGAAGCCGAGCGCCATCATGTCGTTGGCGCAGAAGACGGCGGTGGGCCGTTTACCTGGTGGCAGGGCCGCCACGCGCTCCCCGATGGCCCGCCCCTCGGCGACGGTCAGCGAGGGGGCGGTGGCGGTGAGCAGCTCGACCGCGCCGTCGGCCGCGGCGACGGCGCTGCTCAGGCCCGCGTGCCGGTCGGCCACCTGTTTGATGGACGGCGGCCCGCCGACGAACATGATCCGCCGGTGCCCGCGTTCGACGAGGTGAGCGCCGGCGATCTGCCCGCCGAGCCGGTCGTCGACCGCCACCGAGCACTGCAGCCCGGCGGCCGGGCGGTCGACCAGCACCACGGGCGTGCCCCTGGCGATCAGCTCCTCCAGCCACGGGGTCTCCGTCTCGACCGGGGTGATCAGTATGCCCATCACCCGCTGCTGTTCGAGCTGGTCGAGGTGGCGGCGCTCGCGGCCGGGGTCGCCGGCGCTGTTGCAGAGCACCACCATCGTGTCGTGGTCGTCGGCCAGTGACTCGGCGCCCTGGGCCACGTCCACGAAGAACGGGTTGGACACGTCGAGCACGACAAGTCCAACCGTGCGGCTGCGGCCCACCCGCAGGTGGCGAGCCACCTCATTGCGGACGAAGCCGAGCTTCTTGATCGCTTCGAAGACGCGTTCGCGTGTGGCGGGGGACACGATCTCCGGGCGGTTGAGCACATTGCTCACGGTGCCCACTGAGACGCGCGCCAGCTGCGCGACCTCCTTGATGTTCCTGGTCGCCATCGATCCTCACGAGGCCGTGCTGCTGTGAATTCGGTCATCATAGCGGGTTTCAAGATTCTTTTGAATCGTCTCAAAACCTCAAAACGGTCACGAGGCCGATGTTGCGGCGGTGGACTTCATGCCGTCGAGCATCAGATGCAGGTATTTCGCCGGGTCGGCCGCCACCGGAGCGGGCAGCTTGTCGGGGTGACAGGTGAAGACGTTCAAGAGATGAACGAGGTCTTCAACGCCGACGTCGGGCCGGATCGAGCCGTCCGCCTGGGCCTGCCGCACGAGAGCGTCGAGCTGCTCCATCCACCGTCCGCGCGACCGTGCGAACTCCACCCGGTCCACGACCGCCTCCTCCGGCAGCTCCGCCAGCGCGGTGGCCAGGGCGGCGCGGCCGGGCTCGGCGACCCAGGAGACGAAATCCCAGATCGCGCCCCAGGCATCCGAGCTGCTCCTCGCGGCCTCGTCCAGGGCCTGCGCCATAGTGTGGACGTAGTGGTCGCCGACGGCCGCGATGAGGGCGTGCCGGTCGGGGAAGCGGCGGTAGAGCGTGCCGACGCCGACCCCGGCGCGCTTGGCGATGGCCTCCATGGGCGCGTTGACCCCGCGTTCCGCCACGATCTCGGCGGCCGCCTCGACGATCTTGTCCAGGTTCCGCCTCGCGTCCGCGCGCACGTACGACTCCAGGAATCCGAAGTGGACGACTCTATTCCGGTTAGTGTACCGTCCCGCCTAAGCGGAATTTGAGATTCCACTTAGGAGGAGGACGACATGATCGTGGTAACGGGCGCCACCGGCTCCATCGGACGCGCGCTCGTCGAACGGCTGACCAGCTCCGGCAGGCACGACGTGCTCGCCGTCGTCCGCCGCCCCGCCGAGGACCTGGGGTGCGACTACGCGCTGGGCGACTTCACCGATCCCGAGACGATCGGCAGGCTGCTGTCACCCGGCGACCGCCTGTTCCTCAACAGCTCGCTCTGGCCGGGCTTCGTCGACGCGCACCGCGCCGTGATCGACCTGGCCGCGCAGGCGGGCGTGGCACAGGTGGTCGCGGTGTCCGTACGGGGGGCGAGCCCCGGCGAGAAGCTGGGCGGCGGCATGCACGGCGAGGTGGACGCCCACCTGAGGAAGTCGGGCCTGCCGTGGACGATCCTGCAGCCGACCGGGTTCATGCAGAACCTCCGGCGCGACGTCCGGGACGGCCGTCTCTACGGCTCGTACGGACCCAAGCAGGTCAACTACATCGACACCAGGGACATCGCCGAAGTGGCGGCCGCGCTGCTGACCCGTCCGGTCGGCCCCGACCGCGACCACGTGCTCACCGGGCCGGAGTCGCTGTCCCACGAGCAGATCGCCGAGGCCATCGGCGAGGCCATCGGCCGCCCGGTCCGGTATGTGGACCTGCCCGTGCCGGAGATGGCCGCCCACCTGGAACGGCAGGGCATCCCGCAGCCGCACGCCGGCGACCTGGCCGCGCTGATGGCCGAAACCGGCGACGGCCGCTGGGCGACGACCACGACGACGGTCGAGGACCTGACCGGTCGTCCGCCGCGCCCATTGTCCGCCTACCTGGCTGACCACAAGGACGCCTTTTGACGCTGCCCTCATGAGGGGCGAACTCAGCGTTCCGCACGCCCTCAGGGCTTGGTGAAGACAGCGGTGTCGAGGTCGAAGCCGATCGGGTCGGGAATGTGCACCGTGGATCCCATGGCGACGCGGGTGACGGTCTGGTATTCGCCTTCTTTGGCGTCGCTGAGCACGGTGACGGTGGGCGGTACGGCGATCGGGTCCACCAGAAGCATGACGGGAACGCCGCCTGCCGCATACATGGGAGGCTTCTTCACTCGGTCGTCTTCGACGCTGCTCGGTGAGATCACCTCGGCCACCATCAGCAGACCCGAGGACAGCAATTCCCGGTCGCCCCAACGAGGGCAGTCAGGCGGGGCGAGCACGAAATCGGGCTCGACCGGGGTCCGCGGTCCATCCATGCAGACATCCACATTGCCCGCAAAGGCGTCCCAGCCGTGTTGAACAAGCAGAGGAAACAACGCGCGGTGGAGCAGCATCGCGACTCTTGCATGCTCGGGGGTGCCGACGGGGCTCACGATCAATCTCCCATCGATGACTTCGGTGCGGAGGCCAGGAAGAGGCGGCAGGGCGTCGAACAGCTCGCGGGCTGTGGCGGGTAGCCGTGCGGTGTCGGTCTCGGGGGTGAGCCGGCAGGGGCTCCTGCGTGATGCCATAACCATGTTGGGCTCCCTACGTGTTCACACAAACACGAAGAGTATCGCATCGTCGGGAAGCTGCACAGCCGCTAGGTACGGCTGAACCGCCGCCCCCCGTGATCGCTAGATGGCCATCGTCAAGGATCCAGCGATCATTCCAGAGGGCCAGGGTCGACCACGCGGACGCGGACCGCGCGGAAGGTCGCCGGGGTATCCCGCAGCACGGCGAGCTTGGGGTCGGGTACGACCAGAAAGGGCTCGGTCTCCAGGGCGAGCAGCGTCGCCAGCCGCCGGTCCTCGCGCAACGCGTCCACCGCCCGCCGGTCCCCGCCGAGCACCACCCCGTCCAGCTCCCCCAGGTACGGCGACAGCACCCGCACCGCCGTCTCCACCGCGTCGTCGAACGCCTTGTCCGCCTGGTTGCGGCGCCGCCTGGCGAAGCGCTGCTGCGACCACCCGCCGGCCGCCGTCCGCCCCTGCACCAGCCGCGACCCCACCTTCGAGGCCACCAGCACCGAGCCGTGGAAGACGCCGGCCGCGTAGCCGCCGAGCCGCACCAGGAAGACCCCCACCCGCCGCTCGGCCTGGGCATGCGTCACGAGCCTGGTGACGTGGGGCGGCCCCGGGATCATGGGCGGGAAAGGCACATGCAGCTCGGCCAGGGCCCCGTCGGCGGCGCTCAGCCGCACCACCCGGTCGTCGCCCGTCGCGGAGAAGGGGCCGTGGCGATCGGCGAAGCCGTCGATCCACGGGTGCACGCGCTCGGGCGGCACCATGACCCACCGGCCACCGCCCTTCGCCGGACGCGCACTCATGCACCGAAGGCTAGCGGACTAAAACCGAACGGCATTCCCCTACGGGCCAGTAGGGAACTGCAGGATAAATGTCGGTTAATTCTGTTTCGTGGGGCTTCTGTGACTCCAGCTTCAGGCGGAATCATCTGCTTGTGTCGTCCTCCCTGCTCACCAGCCCCATGGTGGATCTCGATACCGGGGCGGTCATCGCGCACCCCGCTGTCGTCGACCAGGCGGGCACGCTCCGGGCGACCCCGCTGCCCATGATGCTGGAACTCGCCGTCCGGGTGGTCTTGTCGGGCGCCGGCGCGCTGGCGCCGCTGCACGAGGCGCTGCGCCGAGCGGGCAGGCATCCGCGCGAGGCGATCCTCCTGCTCACGGGACCGTGCCACGAGCAGGACCGGCCCCTGCTGAAGGTCGGGCTCGACGGGCTGCGCAACATCGGCTACCTGCTCGGCTTCGCCGACGTGGGCTCCTATGGCGCGCCGCTGGAGCAGGTCACGGACTCCTCGCCGTACCTGCTGGCCCTGGACCCCGATCTGGTGGCGCGCATCCCCGCCGACCACCGGGCGACCGCGGTGGCGCGGTCGGTGGTGACGCTGGCGCGCGGCATCGGCGCGCACGTGATGGCGCCGGGCGTCGAGCGGGAGGCGCAGGTGTCGGTGGTCCGCGGCCTGGGCGTGCGCCTCGCGCACGGCCCGCTGCTCGCGCCCGGTCCCGACGGCAAGGTACGGGTGCCGCTCCCTGTCACCGATGCCACGCCGGACGCCGTCCTGCTGGGCCCGCGCGTGCAGGAGCTGCTGATTCCCGCGGTGACGCTGCCGGCCGAGGCCAAGGCCGAAGAGGCCGTGGAGGCGTTCGGGCACGAGCCGACGATCACCAGCGTGATCCTGGTGGACGAGTACCAGCGGCCCAAGGGCAGCCTCGATCGCAGCCGGTTCCTGCTGTCGTTCGCGGCCCGCTTCGGTCACGCCCTGCACGGATCGAAGCCGGCGCAGCGGCTGGCCGACCCGCCGCGCACGGTCCCGCGGACGACGCCGGCCATCGCGGCCATGCAGGCGGCCGGCCGGGACGCCGGCCGCGTCTACGACGACCTGGTGGTGACCGACGAGATGAACCGCTGCCTGGGCATCGTGCGCGTCTCGGACCTGATCCGGCAGGTGGCCTCGATCAGGAACTGATAACGGGACGGGCGGCGGCGCCGCGCCCCGGGTAGAAACCAGGCATGCGCCTGAACAGACGGGCTCTGCTCAGCACCGGGGTGCTGGCCGGGGTCTCCGCGTGCACGTCCACGCCCGCTCCCGCGCCCGCCCGGAACACGCCGCGGGGGCGTGCCTTCGATCCGCAGGACTGGGCGTCCGTCCGGGCGCAGTTCGCGCTGGACCCCGCGTACGGGCAGTTCGCGGCGTTCGTGCTGGCCCCGGCTCCGGCGCCGGTCCGCGAGGCGATCGTGAAGCACCGGGACGCCCTGGACGCCGACCCCGAGTACACCCCGCCCGGCGGCCAAGCCCCCGACCAGGCGGTACGTGATGCCGCGGCCCGCTACCTGGGCATACGCGCCGAGCCGCGCGACATCGCGCTGACCGACAGCACCACGATGGGCCTCGGCCTGCTCTACTCCGGCATCCGGCTGCGCCCGGGACAGGACGTGCTGACCACCGAGCACGACTTCCTCGCCACGCACGAGGGCCTGAGGCTGCTGGCCGAGCGCACCGGCGCGAAGGTCCGCAGGGTCCGCCTGTACGACGCCCCAGCGAAGGCCTCCGCCGACCGCATGGTGTCGGCGATCAAGGAGGGACTCGGCCCGCGTACGCGGGTGGTGGCGGTCACGTGGGTGCATTCGAGCACCGGCGTCCGCGTGCCCGTCCGGGCCGTCGCCGACATGCTGGCCGAGGTCAACAAGGGCCGCGACGAGCAGGATCGGGCGCTGCTGTGTGTGGACGGCGTGCACGGGTTCGGCGCGATGGCCGACGGGGTCGCGGACCTGGGATGCGACTTCCTGGCCAGCGGCACGCACAAGTGGCTGTTCGGCCCGCGCGGCACCGGCATCGTGTGGGGCCGGGCCTGGGACGCGGTCGCGCCGATCATCCCAAGTTTCAGCCAGGCCGCGTTCGACGCCTGGCAGGGCGGTGGGTCGCCGGGCGCGAGCACGGCCGAGCTGGTCACGCCGGGTGGTTACAAGGCGTTCGAGCACCGGTGGGCGATGCCGCAGGCGTTCGCGTTCATGACGGCCATCGGCAAGGACCGCGTGCAGCGGCGCACGCAGGAGCTGGCCGCCCGGCTCAAGAGCGGCCTGCGGGAGCTGCCGCACGTCACGCTGGCCACGCCCGAGGCGCAGGAGCTGTCGGCGGGGCTGGTGTGCTGCTCGATCAGTGGCATGCAACCGCTGGAGGCGGTGAATCGGCTGCATGCGCAGAAGGTGATCGCGAGCGTCACGCCGTACAACGAGCCGCTGCTGCGCTTCGGCACGAGCATCGTGACCACACCCGAGCAGGTCGATCGGGCCGTCAAGGCGGTGGCGGGGCTGAGATGAATGGGCCTGCTGCCCGGAGCCGGCGGGGGGCTGTCAGAGGCGGCAGGCGTAGATGTCGGTGACCAGGATGGCCCTGGCGCCGATGTCCCACAGCTGGTCCATGATCTGCTGGTGGCCCTTGCGCGGGACCATGGCGCGGACGGCGACCCAGCCCTCCCGGTGCAGCGGCGAAACCGTCGGACCCTCCATGCCGGGTGTGAGCGCGATGGCCTCCTCGATGCGCTCGGCGCGGATGTCGTAATCCATCATCACGAAGTCGCGGGCGTGCACCACGCCCTGGAGGCGGCGGACGAGCTGGCCGGAGCCGGGCGTTTCCTGCCCGCCCTCCCGCTTGATCAGCACGGCCTCCGACCGCATGATCGGGTCGCCGAACACCTCCAGCCCGACGTTGCGCAGCGTGGTGCCGGTCTCCACGACGTCGGCCACCGCGTCGGCCACACCGAGCCTGATGGCGGTCTCGACGGCGCCGTCCAGCTTGATCACTCGGGCGTCCACGCCCTGGTCGGACAGGTATTTCTCGAGCAGGCCCGCGTAGGAGGTGGCGATGCGCCGACCGTCGAGGTCCTGGACCGACGTCATCGTGCCCGCGGCGGCGGCCAGGCGGAAGGTGGAGCCGCCGAAGCCGAGCGGCATGATCTCCTCAACCGGGGCGCCGGAGTCGACCAGCATGTCGCGGCCGGTGATGCCGAGGTCGAGCGTGCCCTCCCCGACGTAGACGGCGATGTCGCGGGGGCGCAGGAAGAACAGCTCGCAGCCGTTGTCCTGGTCGACCACGACCAGCTCCTTGCTGTCCCTGCGCGACCGGTATCCGGCCTCTTTAAGCATGTGCTGGGCGGCCTCGCTGAGCGCGCCCTTGTTGGGTACTGCCAGACGCAGCATGTCAGGTCCTCGGTTTTCTCTCGCTTCTCCAGGGTCGTCGGCGGCGGGGCGCTCGGCGCCCTACAAATGCTTGTAAACCTGGTCGAGACCGATGCCCTTGGCGATCATGAGCACCTGCACGTGGTAGAGGAGCTGCGAGATCTCCTCGGCGGCCCTGTCGTCTGACTCGTGCTCGGCGGCCATCCAGCTCTCGGCGGCCTCCTCGACGACCTTCTTGCCGATGGCATGGACGCCGGCGTCGAGCGCGGCCACGGTGCCCGAGCCCGCGGGCCGGGTCCGGGCCTTCTCTGACAGCTCGGCGAACAGCTCTTCGAAGGTCTTCATGATCTCTCTCGATGGTCGGCTGACGTGCTCATCAAGCCTAGTCTGCGACAGGGGATGCCGCCGCCCCGCGTCCGCCACGCGAGACGGCGCCGGTGACCCGAGTGATTTGCGTGCCCGCGCGAAAGGGCGGATCGCCCAGGAATTCTGTCATCATGTCGCTGATACGGTTCAGCGAAAGTTTCATGGAGAGGCGGACCGGGTGAAAAGGCCGACGATCGCCGACATCGCCAAGCGGGCCGGCGTGTCCAAGGGCGCCGTCTCCTACGCGCTCAACGGCCTGCCCGGTGTCTCCGAGGAGACCAGGGCGCGCATCCAGGCGATCGCGCAGGAGATCGGCTGGCGGCCGAACGTGGCCGCGCGCTCGCTCAGCGGCGCCCGGGCCGACGCGATCGGCCTGGTGCTCTGCCGGCCCGCGCGCTTCCTCGGCGTGGAGCCGTTCTTCATGGAGCTGATCAGCGGCATCGAGGGTGAGCTGGCGGCCAGCTCGCGTGCGCTGATGCTCCAGGTGGTGCCCGACCACGAGACCGAGATCGCGGTCTACCGGCGCTGGTGGGGCGAGGGCAGGGTGGACGGCGCGATCCTGGTCGACCTGCACGTCGACGATCCCCGGATCCCGGTGGTCGAGCAGCTCGGCATGCCTGCGGTCGTGACCGGGCACCCGTCGGGTACCGGCTCGCTGCCCGCGGTGTGGTCGGACGAGGTGGTCGTGCTGCGTGAGGTGATCGAGTATCTCGCGGCGCTCGGCCACCGGCGCATCGCCAGGGTGGCCGGGCTGCCGGCGCTGCTCCACACCAGGATCAGGGACGAGGCGTTCGCGGAGATCTGCGAGGAGTCGGGCGTGTCCGAGCATCCGGTCGCCCACACCGACTACACCGGCGAGCAGGGCGCCAGGGCGACCAGACGGCTGCTCAGCTCCCGCTCCAGGCCCACTGCGATCGTCTACGACAACGACATCATGGCGGTGGCGGGGCTGTCGGTCGCCCAAGAGATGCGCCTGGACGTCCCGGGCGAGTTGTCGATCGTGGCCTGGGACGACTCGCCGCTCTCCCAGGTGGTGCGGCCGTCGCTGACCGCGGTGACCCGGGACATCCCCGCCGGCGGCGCGCACGCCGCGCAGACCCTGCTCCGGCTGATCGAAAGCGGGGAGACGGGAAGCCTGGAGGGGCCGCCGGCGAGCCTGCTGCCCCGGGGCAGCACCGCTCCCGCGCGGATGTGACCGAACCGTTTCATGGACCGCTTCCTTACAGCTCAGAGCCGTGTGGAGCGGAAACCTCCTGACAACGTTGTCGACGGCCTATTGTAACTTACCCGTTTAAGTGGTGAGATCCCTACACATATGAATGTGGGCGCCGGTCGTGGGATGCCCCTCGCACATCCGCACGCCCCCCGAAGGCGCCCATCCGACCGATAGATCGGATGGCCCATGCGACGAACAATGGCGGCTTGCAGCACGGTCCTGTTGGCGGTTCTGAGCGCGGCCTGCGCCACTAGCGGCCAGACGCAGACCCAGCAGGCGGACCAGAACACCAACGCCCCCGTGACCCTGTCCTTCTGGTCCACGGGCGGTGACGACGAGACGGCGACCTTCCAGAAGGCCGCCGACCTCTACAAGCAGAAGCACCCGAACGTGACGGTCAAGGTGCAGACCCTTTCGTGGTCCGACGCGTACGCCAAGCTGCTGGCGGCGGCCACCAGCCGCAGCGGACCCGACATCATCTCCGGCGGCATGACCTGGACCATCCAGTTCGGCGTCAAGGGCGCCATGGTGGACCTGCGCAAGCACGGCCTCGACTCGCTCAAGGCCCAGGCGCTGCCCGCCCAATGGGAGTCGGCCATCTCCCCCGACGGCTCGGTGTTCGGCGTGCCGCTGGACATGTCGACCCTCGCCCTCTACTACCGCACCGACCTGCTGGAGCAGGCCAAGGTCGAGCCGCCCAAGACCTGGGAGGAGCTGACCGCGGCCATCGGCAAGCTCAAGGCGGCCGGGATCAAGAAGCCCTACAGCCAGGACTGGGGCAACCTCGACTGGATCGGCTACTTCAACTACCTCTACCAGGCGGGCGGCTCGTTCTACACCGCCGACTGCAAGCCCTCGCTCAACACCCCGCAGGCGGAGCAGGCGCTGAAGTACTGGGTGGACCTCTACCGCGAGCACGGCGCGCCCACCGCCACCGTGGAGGGCGCCGACGCGCTGGACACCGGGACCGCGATGGTGGTGGCGGGCAACTGGATCGCCAAGGGCATCGACATCAACAAGCCCAAGCTGAAGGACAAGTGGGCGATGACCACGATTCCCGCGGGCCCCGCCGGGCCGACCACGTTCATCGGCGGCCGGGCCATCGGCGTGACCTCCTTCAGCAAGTACGTCCAGACGAGCACGGACTTCGTCAAGTTCATGTACAGCGACGAGGCCATCACCGCGATCGCGGACGAGGCGAGGAAGCGGAACATCTCCTACATCCCGCCGCGTCCCGACAAGATCGTGAACGGCTCGGTGTTCGCTCCCGAGCAGGCCCAGGTGTTCGAGACCGCGATCAAGGCCGGCAAGGCCGCGCCGGGCTGCCCCGGCTGGGACGAGAGCGCGCCGGACGTGACCAAGCAGCTCCAGTCGGCGATCCTCGGCAAGGCGGACGTCAAGACCGCATTGACGGAAGCCGCCAAGGTCATGGAACGCAACGCCGGATAGCCGCACCCGCCGGGACCGGCCCCGCCCGGTCCCGGCCCTTGATCCAGGAGTCTGACATGGCCTCCCCCATCCCCCTGCGCGGCAGGCTGCGCCGCTACGGCACGTCGTATGCGATGCTGCTGCCGTTCCTCGCCCTGTTCGCGGGGTTCCTGCTCTGGCCGCTGGCCAACTCGCTCTACCTGAGCTTCACCAAGTTCGACGGGGTCAATCCCGCGGTGTTCAACGGTGTGGACAACTTCGTGCAGCTGGCGTCGGACACCAGGTTCCGCCACGCGCTGGGCAACACGGCCCTGTACGTGGTGGGGTCGGTCGTGCTCGGCACGCTGCTGTCGCTGGGCCTGGCGCTGGCCTTCAACGGCAGTAGCTGGCCGCACCGGATCATGCGCACCCTGTTCTTCCTGCCCTCGGTGACCTCCTCCATCGCGCTCATGCTGATGTGGAAGTGGGTTCTCTACCCCAGCGACGTGGGCCTTGCCAACACGATCGTGGACTGGTTGGGCGGCCAGGCCGTCGCCTGGCTGGCCACACCGGGCTTGACGATCCCGATCCTGGTGCTGATGTCGGTGTGGGGCGGCATGGGCTACGGCATGGTGCTGTACGTGGCCGGGCTCGGCTCGATCCCCGAGGAGTACTACGAGGCCGCCAAGATCGACGGCGCGTCCGCTTGGCGGCAGTTCCGCCACATCACGCTGCCGCTGTTGCGCCCCGTCACCACGTATGTGGTGGTGACCGGCCTGATCGGCGCCTTCCAGGTGTTCGAGGCCGTCTACATCGTCTTCAGTCAGGGCGCCAACACCATCGGCGGCGTGCTCGACTCGGGCCTGATGATCGTCCCCTACCTCTACGACCAGGGATTCACCCACTTCAGGCTGGGCTATGCCTCCGCGATCGCGTGGGTGCTCTTCCTGATCATCTTCGTGCTCAGCCTCGTCAACCTGCGCGTGGGCCGCGCCATGAAGGAGCTGTGATGGCCGTCGCCCCGATGGACACGATCGCCCCGGTCCAGCAGTCCCCGCACGGGACGGCGACCGGCAGCCGGCGCTCCAAGATCAACGCACACCTGCTGCGCCTGCCGTTCTACCTGCTGGCGCTGACGATGATCGCGCCGTTCTACTGGCTGCTCATCACAGTGTTCAAGCCACCGAGGGAGCTGGCCAGGACACCGCCGTCGTTCGTGCCGGAGTCCCCCACTTTCGCCAACTTCTACGACCCGGAATGGTCCCCCGCCGCCATCAACCCCGGCCACCTGCAGGGCATCTTCCAGCGTTACCAGGTGGACCTCGGCTTCTGGCGGTTCATGCTCAACAGCATCTTCATCACCACCGCCATCACCGTCGGGTCGCTGCTGATCTGTTCCCTGGCCGCGTACGTGATCGCCAAGCACGACATCAAGGGCCGCCGGACCATCTTCCTGTTGATCATCGCCTCGATGATGGTGCCCTGGCAGACCACGCTGATCCCGAACTACGTGATCATGCGGAACCTGGGCTGGCTGGACAGCTACGCGGCCTACATCGTCCCGGCGCTGGCCAAGGCCTTCGTGCTGTTCTTCCTGGTGCAGTTTCTGCAGTCGATACCGAACGAGCTGATCCAGGCGGCCAGGGTGGACGGCGCCGGGGAGTGGCGGATCTGGTGGAGGATCGTGCTGCCACTGCTACGGCCGGCCCTCGCCGCGATGTCGATCTTCATCGTGCTGGCGGAGTGGAACAACTTCCTCTGGCCGCTCATCATCGTGCAGAGCGACGAGATGGCGAACATCCCCGTCGCGCTGGCCAGGCTCAACTCCTACTTCGGGGGGCCCGACCACCAAGGCGCGATCATGGCGGGCGGGCTGCTCGCGTCGGTTCCGACGATCGTCTTCTTCCTGATCTTCCAGAAGTACTTCACCAAAGGCATCGCGCTCAGCGGAATCAAGGGCTGACCGTTCCTAGGCGGGTTGGCCGGTGTTGGCCGCATCGTCGTGGACCGGGCCCGGGCTGGGTCCGGGTGCACCCCGAACGGTCTTGGGTGCTGGGAACAGCGCGGGCTGGTCACCTCGGCCCCGGCAGGTCTTGCCGCCCCGGGGGCGTGCCTGCGGTCCTGGGCGGGCTCGCGGTCCCGTGCGCCGGCGGGCGGGATGCGGTCTGGCCGGTAGCTCTCCGCGCCGCCATCCTCTGGTGGCGGACGGTCACACCTGGCCGACGCCGGATCCCGTGTCCGAAAGCGCGTCGTCCGATCGCCACCGCAGCGGCATGATGCCGGGTGGCCGTGCTCTGCTTGGTCTGCTGCTGGAGGGGGCGTTGCCAGTGCTGGCCACCCCACTTGGAGGTGAAGGCCGGGTCGACGGCGACCACGACCAGGCCGCGGTGGTAGGCCATGCCGCGCAGCCGTTCCCGGAAGCGTGCGGTGGGGATGCCGGCGACGGTGCGGCGGAAGCTCTTGCCCCGCCGTCCGCGTCCCATGTTCTCCCGGCCGGTGGCGCGGGCGTCATCGAAGCCCAGGTTCTCGATCGCGATCCCCGTGCAGCCATGACGGTGCGCGAGGTGGATCAGGTCGCTGATCGCCTGCCGCAGCCGTCCGTCGCGCTGGGAGGCGGGCCCGGTCAGCTCGGTGCGGATCGTGATGGGCTGGCCGATCGGATTGCCGCAGGCGTCGACGACGCAGGCGGCCAAGTGGTCGCCGTTGAGGTCCACGCTCAGCAACCGCGCCCCGGAGGCGGCCAGCCGGCCCGGGGACGGCAAGGTCGGGGTATCGGCGGACCAGGAGGCGTCCAGATACCACCGGTCCCGCTCCGGTTCGTAGGTGATGTCATAGCGCACCGCCCGGTTGGCCTGCACGCGATCCAGCCACTCCTCGCGCCGGTGGTGAAAGCCCACCGTGGCCGCCAGCCGGTAGCGGCCCCGAGGGGCGTTGGCCAGGTGCCGCAGCGGCTCCGGCAGCACGATCGACACCGAGCCGTCACCGGGGTCGACGGTGATGGTGTAGTTCCCGAACGGCGCTCCGGACTCCCCGTCGGCGGTCAGGAACATCCGCCGCGCCTCCCACCGCCGGCGCCACTCCTGCTCGGAGAGATCGGCGTCGGCAAGATTGTGCCGGAGTTTGGCCAGCCGACGGCCGCCGACCACGATCGCCGGTCGGCCTTGTGCGATACGGTCCTCAACGCGCGCCAACCGGGCGGTGAGGACCTGCAGCCGGCGCTGCTTGTTCCACCGCTCCTCCTGATCGGCGTACCCGCGCACCCGACCCTTGCGCTTGCCGCACGGCACCGCCAGCCGCTTGCTGATCGTGGCTATGGCGCGGCGCAGGCCAGCGCGCTGGTCGTGCAGGCAGCGCAGCGCCAGCTGGTACTGATCCTCCGAGGTATACGGGTCATCGCCCCGGCCCACCGCGACGAGGACACCGCGGTGAGCCTCCTCTTCCGCTCCGCCCTCCGGTTCTGTGCGACCGCGACATCCCCAATACGGATGCGCTCGGCCAGATCAGCGCGGGCATGGCTGCCCAGATGACGGCCGACAGCGGTCAAGACCTCGACGTCACGCTCGGACAGCCGCAGACGATCCCGGATCCGCGCCCCTGCAGGTGGGGCGATGGTGAACGGTGCCGCGATCGCCCGCAGCCTCTTCCCAGCCTTCAGACGCCCGCCCACCCCGTCGCCCCTTCGCCGAGTTGCCCGCCCACCAGACTCCCAACAGGATCGGGACGTCCGGACTAGCATGAGCCGGTACGCACACAGAACTTGTCACCCCACCAGCCCTTTACGCTGAGTGATCAGTAGGCTACCGGAATTCGGCACTGCTGGCTAGAACATGTGATCGATACCTGGAATGCCAGCACTCACGAACCCCCCAGCGAGGTCGCCCTTGCCCGCGGCAAGCGTGGCCGCCGAGCCGGAGGATCAGCAGCCGATAGGTTCGGAAGCGAGCGCGACGGCCACCGACCCAGCGCCGTTGCCGCAGCCACGGCGCTACGTAGACGCAATCCTGCTATCGAGACCAGGGCGACGCCACCGAGATAGGGACGATGTCGATGACCGCCTCATCGGACCACCACATCGTTGACGCAGCGCAGCACCGGCGCGCGGACCAGGGCCCGCTCGTCCAAGCCTGCCGTACGGATCAGGAACTCGGCGCGCTCGCCCGGCAGCAGCGTGACGAGCTGGTCGTCGACCTGTGCATCCGGGTCCAGCCGGTCGGGGAAGACGGCCAGGTCGCGCAGGAGCGTGCGGGCGGTGACCGTCAGCAGCATGCCCTCCGGCGCCGGCGCCGTCGTCGTGTCGTAGCCCGGCTCGGGCAGGTGCAGGTCCTTGTCGGACGCGAAGAACCACAAGGCCCGCCCCACGGGCCGCTCCCCCGCCTCACCCGGCCCGTCCGCCGCCGGTGGCCTGTCCGCCGCCCTTGGCCCATTCGCCGCTGGCCCGGCGGATGCGGCGGGGCGGCCGAGGTCGACCACGGCGTGCTCGGCCATCGCAGTGGCGGCTCCGGACCCGATGATCGCGATGGCGAGCAGTTCGGCCGCCGGGTCGCCTGGCTCGGCGACGGACGGGGTCAGGGGCAGGGTGACGGCCGTACGCGGCGGCACGTCCAACGCGAGGTCCTGGGCTGCGAGCTCGGCCCCGTCGAAGCCGTGCCGTACGGCCCGCGCCGACGCCCGCCACGGCCGGCCGGTGTCGTTGACGGCGACCAGCGCCAGGCCGCCGTCCCGCGGCTGCACGGTCAGCAGCCGGTCGGCGTAGGCCCTGCGCAGCGCGTGGAACAGCGGCTTCTTCCTGCCGTCCCCGTCCACGGCCGACCATGAGGTGACCGGCCAGCAGTCGTTGAGCTGCCACACGACGCTGCCGGCGCAGTGCGGCCACAGGGCCCGGAAGTGCTCCACCCCAAGCTGGATGGCGCGCGCCTGGTTCACCTGGGTGAGGTAGTGCCAGTCGTCGAAGGTCCCGGGCACGGGGAAGTGCGGCTCGAGTCCGGCGGCCAGTTTGAGGTTGCCGTCGATCGCCTTCTGGTGGTGCAGCAGGCCACGCGAATCGGGCAGCAGCGGCTCGTCGCTGATCGCCCTGCGGATGGTGGCGTACGCGGCGGGGCCCTGGAAGCCGAACTCGGCGGCCATGCGGGGCCGGTAGTCGCGGTAGACGGTGTAGTCGCGCTGGTTCCACACGTCCCAGATGTGCATGGTGCCGTGGGCCGGGTCGTTGGGCGGCAGGTCCATGGAGCCCGAGTACGGGCTGCCGGGCCAGTAGGGGCGGGTGGGGTCGAGCTCGGCCACGACGCGCGGCAGCGTCTCCAGGTAGAAGCCGCCTCCCCAGCTGCGTCCCTGGAGCGACTCCTGCCATCCCCAGTCGGCGTAGCCCTCGATGTTCTCGTTGTTGCCGCACCACAGGGCCAGGCTCGGGTGCCGGCTCAGCCTGGCGACCTGCTCGCGGGCCTCCGCCTCCACCTCGGCCCCGATCGGGTCCTCCTCGGGGTAGGCGGCGCAGGCGAACGGGAAGTCCTGCCAGACCAGCAGCCCGAGCCGGTCGCACAGGTCGTAGAAGTCCTCGCTCTCGTACAGGCCGCCGCCCCACACCCGGATAAGGTTGACGCCCGCCTCGCACGCCTGGGCGAGCCTGGCGGCGTAGCGGTCATGGGTCACCCTGGTGGGGAAGCAGTCGTCGGGGATCCAGTTGACTCCTCTGACGAACACGTCGACGCCGTTGACGGCCAGCGTGAACGCGCCGCCCTCGGTGCGCAGCCGCACCTCGCGGAGTCCGATCTCCCGGTGCCAGACGTCCTCGCCGGCGGTCACTTCGAGGTCGTAGAGCGCCTGCTCGCCGTACCCTCTCGGCCACCACAGCTCCGGCTCCGGCACTTCCAGCGTGATGACGGCCTCGCTCCGGCCCTCGGGGATCACGGTACGTCCGGACACGCCCTTGATCGTCGCCGTCACCTCGACGGGTCCGGACTTCTCCACCTGGACGTGGACGTCCACCCTGGCCGCCCCGTCCCCGAGGGTGACCAGCGGGCGCACTTCGGCGATCCTGGCCCCGCTCCAGGCGTGCAGCCCGATGGGCCGCCAGATGCCCGACGTGACCAGTGTCGGCCCCCAGTCCCAGCCGAAGTTGCAGGCCATCTTCCTGATGAACTGGTACGGCTCGGCGTACGAGCCGGGCCGCTCCCCCAGCTCGTCGCGGAGCCTGTCGGTGTATTCGTACGGCGAGCCGAACGTGATTCTTAACCGGTTCTGTCCTTCACGCAGCAGATCCCGGAGGTCGAAACGGTACGACCGGTGCATGTTGGCCGTCTCGCCCACCCGGCTGCCGTTCAACTCGATCAGCGCCACCGTGTCGAGCCCTTCGCAGACCAGGTCGGTCCGCTCGTGCCCGGTCGGCGACCAGTCGAAGACGGTCTCGTACCGCCAGGCGGTGCGGCCGATCCAGGTGAGTCCGTCCTCGTTGTCGTCCAGGTAGGGGTCCGGGATGAGACCGGCGGCGAGCAGGTCGGTATGCACACATCCGGGCACAGTGGCAGGCACAGGCGCGGGCGCGTCCACCTCGCCGTCTGCCGCCTGGACGGTCCATGACTCATGCAAGGCGCGCTGAAAGCCCATGAAAACTCTCCGGACGTCGATTGAGGCAATAGGCAAGATATCAGCCCCTATTCCCCTATTTACAGCGCTCGGCACCCACATTGCTGAACCGATTCATATCGGTCTCAGCCCGTAAACGCGACTGCCCGCCGCACCTCGCGATGAACGAGGTACGGCGGGCAGGTGATGCTCAGTGACGGCGCCGCAGCGGAGCGGGCCGGACCGGGTCAGCGCTCGAAGCGGGGGCCACCCTGGCTGCGGCGGAATCCGCCGTTGCCCCGGTCGTCGCCACGGCCACCGCCGGAGCGGTAACCGTCACCCGACGGTGCGGAGCGGTAGCCGCCGTCACCCGACGGCGCGGAGCGGTAGCCGTCGCCGGAGCGGTAGCCGTCGCGCGGAGTGCGGTCGTCCGAACGGTGGTCCGCCGAGAACGGGCGGCCACGGTCGGAGCCGTAGCGGCCGCCGCGGTCGTCGGAGCGGAATCCGCCACCCCGCTGGCCACGGTCGTCCTGCCGGAACGGGCGGTCGTCGGAGCGGTAGCCGCCGCCCGACCTGCCATCTCGGCGGCGGTCGTCGCCGAACGTCCGCGGCTCCTGCGCGCGCCCGACCGGCCGCTCACCATCGGTGTGCCGCCGCGCGCCGCCGAACGGCCGGTCACCGTCCTCATGCCTGCGCGGACGCCGGTCCTCACCGGGCCCGAACGAGCGGTCGCCGTCACCGTGGCTGCGCGGGCGGCGATCGCCGTCGAAGTCACGGCGGCCACCGCGGCGGCCACGACGCTCCGAACCCCCATGGCCGCCCTCGCGGCGGGGCCGCAGCGGCTTGCGGACGTCCGGCTCCCAGACCGGGATGGACTCGCCGCTGGGCGTGCGGGCGCCCGTCACCTCGGCGACCCGCGGGTGACCGGGGGTGGCCTTCAGGCGGAACGGGTGGATCCCGGCGCGCCGGGTGAGCGCGTCGGTGGAGCGGCGCTCGTTGGGGAGCACCAGCGTGACGACGGTGCCCTTCTCGCCGGCGCGGGCCGTGCGGCCGCCCCGGTGCAGGTAGCTCTTGTGGTCCTGCGGCGGGTCGACGTGCAGCACCAGGCTGATGTTGTCCACGTGGATGCCGCGCGCCGCGACGTCGGTGCAGACCAGCACGTTGACGGAGCCCTCGCGGAACTCGGCGAGGATGCGGGTGCGCTGGTTCTGGCGCTTGCCGCCGTGCAGGCCGCCCGACTTGACGCCGACCCGGGCCAGCTGCTTGCACAGCCGGTCCACGCCGTGCTGGGTCTTGACGAAGATGATGGTGCGGCCCTCGCGATTGGCGATCTCGGCGATGACGTCGAACTTGTCGTCGCGCGTGACCTGCATCACGTGGTGCTCCATGGTGTCGACCGGCGAGGTCGCGGGCGCCACGGAGTGGGTGATCGGGTTGGTGAGGAAGCGCTTCACCAGCTTGTCGACGTCACCGTCGAGCGTGGCGGAGAACAGCAGCCGCTGGCCGTCGCTCGGCGTCTGCGCGAGCAGGTCGGTCACGACGGGGAAGAAGCCGAGGTCGCACATGTGGTCGGCCTCGTCGAGCACGCTCACCTGGACGTCGGACAGGGAGCACTCGCCCTGCCGGATCAGGTCGCCGAGGCGGCCGGGGGTGGCGATGACGATGTCGACGCCGCGCCGCAGCGCCTCGATCTGCTTGCCCATGGACATGCCGCCGACGACGACCTTCATGCGCAGCCCGAGGCCGCGGCCGAGGGGCTCGAGAGCGTCGTGGACCTGGAGCGCGAGCTCGCGGGTCGGCACGAGGATCATGGCGCGGGGCCGGCCGGGCGCGGGCTTCACGCCGGCGAGGCGGGCCATGGTGGGCAGCCCGAAGGCGAGGGTCTTGCCGGAGCCGGTCTGGCCGCGGCCGAGCACGTCATGGCCGGCGAGAACGTCGGGGATCGTCGCGCTCTGGATGGGGAACGGGCTGTCGATGCCCTGCCTGGCCAGTCCGGTGATGAGCGGCTTGGGCAGGCCCAGCAGCTCGAACTCGGAGGGGCCCGGCTGCGAGGCGGCCTCGACCGTGAGGTCGGAGCCGGTCTCGTCGAACGAGGGCATGACAGGGTCAAGCATGGTCACGAAAGTCGTGCCTTTCAGTCGAAGTGGCACGTCACTTCTGCGAAAGGACGAGCCAGGATGTGCGGCTCAAGCCGCACAGGGGTTCAGGGCGACCCGCCATCGGGGCGGATCAAATCCACAAGGGGGATACACCGGGCACCGGCCGCAGGCGGCGCGAGACGCGCAATGAGACGTCGGGGGTGCATCTTTACCAACGCCGGGATGTTATCGGATATTTCCCGGATGGGCCCGGACCTTCCGAAACCCTCTTTGGCATGCTGAAGCGGCTGACACTTGACGCCAGCCGTAACAGCAGAAAAAGATCAGACGTTGAATCCTAGCATACGGAGCTGCTCGCGGCCCTCATCGGTGATCTTGTCCGGGCCCCACGGCGGCAGCCAGACCCAGTTGATCTTCACGTCGGACACCATGCCGTCGAGCGCGGAGTGGGCCTGGTCCTCGATGACGTCGGTCAGCGGGCAGGCCGCGCTGGTCAGCGTCATGTCGATGGTGGCCACCGGCCGCTGGCCGTCTGCGGGGTCGAGGTTGAGCCCGTAGATCAGGCCCAGGTCGACGACGTTGATGCCGAGCTCGGGGTCGACGACGTCCTTGAGCGCCTCCATGACCTCCTCGAGGCTGGTCTCACCATCGAAGTCCGTAGGGGTCTCAACTGGCTTGCTCACTGGGCTGCACTCCTCACAACAGCGTCCTTGTAGGCCATCCAAGAAAGCAACGCGCATTTGACACGCGCCGGGAACTTGGCCACGCCCGAGAACGCGACCGCGTCACCGAGCACGTCCTCGTCGGCCTCCACCTGTCCCCTGCCCTGCATGAGCCGGGTGAACTCGTCGACCACCGAGAGCGACTCCTCGACCGTCGAGCCGGTGGCCAGCTCGTGCAGCACGGAGGCGGCGGCCTGGCTGATCGAACAGCCCTGTCCGTCATAGGAGACGTCGAGGATCTTGCCGGCGTCGCCCACCTTGACCCTGAGCGTGATCTCGTCGCCGCACGTGGGGTTCACGTGGTGAACCTCGGCGTCGTACGGCTCGCGCAGCCCCCGCCCCTGCGGGTGCTTGTAGTGCTCCAGGATCAGCTCCTGGTACATCGACTCGCCGATCATGGCTATGCGAACACCTTCTGAACGTGATGCAGGCCGCGCACCAGGGCGTCGATCTCGCCCGTGGTGTTGTACAGGTAGAACGACGCCCGCGTGGTCGCCGGTATTCCGAAGCGCAGGTGCAGCGGACGCGCGCAGTGGTGCCCGACGCGTACGGCGACGCCGAACTGGTCGTCCAGGATCTGCCCGACATCGTGCGGGTGTATGCCCTCCAGCGTGAACGACACCGTGCCGCCGCGCTGCTCCAGCGTCTCGGGGCCGATGATCCGCAGGGTGGACACGTCCCGCAGAGCGTCCAGCGCGTAGGCCGTCAGCTCGCGCTCGTGCGCCTCGATGGCGTCCATGCCGATCCCAGTGAGGTAGTCCACGGCCGCGCCGAGCCCGATGGCCTCGACGATCGGCGGCGTGCCCGCCTCGAACTTGTGCGGCACCGGCGCGTACGTCGAGTGGTCCATCCAGACCGCCTCGATCATCTCGCCGCCGCCCAGGAACGGGGGCATGGCCTCCAGCAGCTCGGCCCGCCCCCAGAGCACGCCGATGCCGGATGGGCCGACCATCTTGTGCCCGGTGAAGGCCACGAAGTCGGCGCCCAGCTCGGTCACGTCGACCGGGTGGTGCGGCACGGACTGGGAGGCGTCCAGCATGATGAGCGCCCCGACCGCGTGCGCCCGCCTGGCCACCTCGGCGACCGGGTTGACGGTGCCGAGCACGTTGGACTGGTGGGCGACCGAGACGATCTTCGTCCGTTCGGTGATCACGTCGGCCGACAGGTCCAGCCTGCCGTCGTCGGTGACGCCGAACCACTTCAGCGTCGCACCGGTGCGCTGCGAGAGCAGCTGCCACGGCACGATGTTGGAGTGGTGCTCCATCTCGGAGATGACGATCTCGTCGCCGGGCCCGAGGGTGAAGCGCGGGTCGGTGTTGATCGGGTTGCCGAAGGCGTAGGCGACCAGGTTGAGCGCCTCGGAGGCGTTCTTGGTGAAGATCACCTCGTCGCGCGACGGCGCGCCGACGAAGCCCGCGATCTTGTCGCGGGCGCCCTCGTACGCCTCGGTCGACTCGGCGCCGAGGACGTGCATGGCCCGCCCGACGTTGCTGTAGTGCAGCGCCAGGTGCTCCCGCATGGTCTCGATGACCTGCTCGGGCTTCTGCGAGGAGTTACCCGAGTCGAGGTAGACGAGCGGGCGCCCGTCGGGCAGCTCGCGGGAGAAGACCGGGAAGTCCTTCCTGATCTTCTCCACATCGAAGCCGACGATTGTCATGCAGATGCCTTCGTGTACTGCTCGTAGCCCTCGGCTTCGAGCTTCTCGGCCAGTTCGGGCCCGCCTTCCTCGACGATGCGGCCGCCGGCGAAGACGTGCACGAAGTCCGGCTTCACGTACCGCAGGATGCGGGTGTAGTGCGTGATCAGCAGCACGCCGGTCTCGCCGTTGGCGCGGAAGCGGTTGATGCCCTCCGACACCACGCGCAGCGCGTCCACGTCGAGGCCGGAGTCGGTCTCGTCGAGCACGGCGATCTTCGGCTTGAGCAGCTCCATCTGGAGGATCTCGTGGCGCTTCTTCTCGCCGCCGGAGAAACCCTCGTTGAGGTTGCGCTGGGCGAAGGCGGGATCGATGGACAGCGCGTCCATGCCGCCCTTGAGGTCCTTGGCGAACTCGCGCAGCTTGGGCGCCTCGCCGCGGACGGCGGTGACGGCCGAGCGCAGGAAGTTGGACACCGACACACCGGGGACCTCGACCGGATACTGCATGGCGAGGAACAGGCCCGCGCGGGCCCGCTCGTCGACCGACAGCTCCAGCAGGTCCACGCCGTCGAGCAGCACCTGGCCGCCGGTGATCGTGTACTTGGGGTGGCCGGCGATGGCGTAGGCGAGCGTCGACTTGCCCGAGCCGTTGGGGCCCATGATGGCGTGGGTCTGCCCGGCCTTCACGGTCAGGTTGACGCCGCGCAGGATTTCCTTGTCCTCGACGGCGACATGGAGGTCGCGAATCTCAAGGGTGGACATGGTGGTTATGACTCCTTCGAGAGCGAGACGAGGACGTCATCGCCGTCGATCTTGACTGTGTAGACGTTCACGGGTTTGGTGGCGGGCGGACCTGTGGGCTTGCCGGTGCGGACGTCGAAGCACGAGCCGTGCAGCCAGCACTCCAGCGTGCCGTCGTAGACCTCGCCCTCGCTGAGCTTCACCTCGGCGTGGGAGCAGACGTCGTGCAGGGCGAAGATCTCCTCACCCTTGCGGACGAGCGCGACCGGGGTCTCCCCGACCTCGACTCCGAGGACCCCCTGCTCAGGGATGTCCTCGACCTTGCAAACCTTCTCGTAGCTCATCGTGCGAGCTCCGCCTCCACCGCGGTGAGCACGCGCTCGCGGATCTCCTCGACCTCGATCTTCTCGATGAGCTGGCCGAGGAAGCCCCTGACGACCAGGCGGCGGGCCTCGTCGTAGGGGATGCCGCGGGCCTGGAGGTAGAAGATGTGCTCGTCGTCGAGGCGGCCGGAGGCGGAGGCGTGCCCTGCGCCGGCGACCTCACCGGTGAGGATCTCCAGGTTGGGCACCGAGTCGGCGCGAGCGCCGTCGGTGAGGATGAGGTTGCGGTTGAGCTCGTAGGTGTCGGTGCCCTCGGCCTCGACCCTGATGATCACGTCGCCGATCCAGACGGCGTGCGCGTCCTCGCCCTGCAGGGCGCCGCGGTAGTCGACGTTGCTCTTGCAGTTGGGCTGCGAGTGGTCGACCAGCAGGCGGTGCTCCAGGTGCTGACCTGCGTCCGCGAAGTAGACGCCCGCCATGTCGGCGTCGCCGCCGGGGGCGGTGTAGGACACGCTGGGCGACAGGCGTACGAGGTCGCCGCCCATCGTCACCGCGAAGCTGCGGAACGTCGCGTCCTTGGCCAGCTGGGCGTGGTGGTGCGAGACGTGGACCGCGTCGTCGTCCCAGTCCTGCAGGCTGACGACCCTGAGCGAGGCGCCGTCGCCGACGGCGAACTCGATGTTGTCGGCGTAGACCGCGCTGCCCTTGTGATCGAGCACGACCACGGCCTCGGCCATCGGCTCCACCTTGACCACGATGTGGCCGAAGGCCGCGCCGTCGCCGGAGCCGGTCAGCGTCAGGACGGTCGGCTTGGACGCGACGGCCTCGCGCGGCACCGTGATCACGGTGGCCTTCTCGAAGCTGTGCCACGCCTGCGCGCTCACCCGGTCGGTCGGCGCGAACGCCTTGCCGAGCCGGGTGTCGTCGCGGCCCACGGTCTCCACGGTGACCTCGGGCGCCGCGTCGACGTCCAGGCGCACGTGGCCCACGGGCTCGGCCTTACCGCTGTGCAGGCCCTTCAGGCGCGAGAGCGGCGTGAAGCGCCACGACTCCTCGCGCCCGGTCGGGACCTCGAAGTCGCCGAGGTCGAACGACGCCTTTTCGTGCAGGGTCGACAAGGGCTTCTCGTTCAGGCCCATCAGCCGACGGCTCCTTCCATCTGCAGCTCGATCAGCCGGTTGAGCTCGAGCGCGTATTCCATGGGCAGCTCACGCGCGATCGGCTCCACGAAGCCGCGCACGATCATCGCCATCGCCTCGTCCTCGTCGAGCCCGCGGCTCATGAGGTAGAACAGCTGGTCCTCGCTGACCTTGGAGACCGTGGCCTCGTGACCCATCGAGACGTCGTCCTCGCGGACGTCGACGTAGGGGTAGGTGTCGGAGCGGCTGATCTGGTCGACCAGCAGCGCGTCGCACTTGACGGTGCTGGCGCTGCCGTGCGCGCCCTCCTCGATCTGCACGAGACCGCGGTAGGAGGTGCGGCCGCCGCCACGCGCCACCGACTTGGAGATCACGCTGGAGCTCGTGTGGGGCGCCAGGTGCACCATCTTCGAGCCGGCGTCCTGGTGCTGGCCTTCGCCCGCGAACGCGACGCTCAGCGTCTCGCCCTTGGCGTGCTCGCCCATGAGGTAGACGGCCGGGTATTTCATCGTGACCTTGGAGCCGATGTTGCCGTCGATCCACTCCATGGTCGCGCCCTCGTAGGCGACGGCGCGCTTGGTGACCAGGTTGTAGACGTTGTTCGACCAGTTTTGGATGGTCGTGTAACGGCAGCGGGCGTTCTTCTTCACGATGATCTCGACGACGGCGCTGTGCAGCGAGTCGGAGGAGTAGATCGGCGCGGTGCAGCCCTCGACGTAGTGGACGTAGGAGCCCTCGTCCACGATGATCAGGGTCCGCTCGAACTGGCCCATGTTCTCGGTGTTGATACGGAAGTAGGCCTGCAGCGGGATCTCGACCTCGACGTTCGGCGGCACGTAGATGAACGAGCCACCGGACCACACGGAGGTGTTGAGCGCGGCGAACTTGTTGTCGCCCACCGGGATCACGGAGCCGAAGTATTCCTTGAAGAGCTCCTCGTGCTCCTTCAGGCCCGTGTCGGTGTCGACGAAGATGACGCCCTTCTCCTCAAGGTCCTCACGGATCTTGTGGTAGACGACCTCGGACTCGTATTGAGCCGCGACACCGGCGATGAGGCGCTGCTTCTCCGCCTCGGGGATGCCGAGCTTGTCGTAGGTGTTCTTGATGTCGGCGGGCAGCTCGTCCCAGGACGCCGCCTGCTTCTCCGTCGAACGCACGAAGTATTTGATGTTGTCGAAGTCGATGCCGGTGAGGTCGGAGCCCCAGGTGGGCAGCGGCTTCCTGTGGAACAGGCGGAGGCCCTTCAGGCGAAGGTCAAGCATCCACTCCGGCTCGTTCTTGAGAGCGGAGATGTTGCGAACGACCTCCTCGGACAGGCCTCGCTTGGCCGCCGCGCCCGCGGCATCCGGGTCGGCCCAGCCGAACTTGTAATTCCCGAGGCCTTCCAGCTCCGGGCGGTCGGTGACAGTCACCTTCCGGTCTCCTTGCTCTTGTCTCTATGTGCGGATTCACCCAGCTTCTGTGGGCTCACGTGCGTCGTGCAGACCCCGTCGCCGTGGGCGATCGTGGCCAGGCGCTGCACCGGTGTGCCGAGCAGTTGCGCGAACGCCTCCGTCTCGGCCTCGCAGAGTTGCGGGAACTCCGCGGCCACGTGTGCCACCGGGCAGTGATGCTGGCAGAGCTGGTCGCCGCCCGACTTGGCCTTGCTGGCCGAAGCGGCATACCCCTCCGCCGACAGCGCCTGCGCCAGCACTTGAACGCGCTGATCCGCCGGCACCGTCCGCATGACCGGCTCCAGCCGCTTGAGCAGGCCCAACACCTGCGCGCGGGCGAAGTCGGCCACCGCGTCCTGTCCCATGCGCTCGGCCAGGAAGCGCAGCGCGCTCCCGGCCAGGTCGTCATAGGCGTGCTCGAAGGCACTGCGCCCCGCGTCGGTGATGGCGAACAGCTTGGCCGGCCGCCCGCGTCCGCGCTGACCGCGCGGGCGCACCATGCGAGGCTCGATCATCCCGTCGGCCACCAGCGCGTCGAGGTGACGCCGCACGGCGGCGGGCGTGAGCCCGAGCCGCTCGCCCAGGGCGGCGGCCGCGACGGGACCATGCTCAAGAATCAGCCGGGCGACGCGGGCACGCGTGCCGCGCTCGTGACCTGGCTCCATCATGGGCATGTTTTTCACAACATCAGTGTGCCGTAATTCCTTCCCGGTTCCAAACGGTTCTGACCAGCCCGGGGATGGAATTTGTCACGCAGGGTAGGCTTACCTAACCTCATTTGATCGCGGCCGGCGGCCGAGCACGGCGAAGGTCGCCACCGAGCAGGCGATGAGTCCCAGCATGACGGCCGCCATAGGCACGGCGGTACCTGCCCCGGCCAGGCCGACCAGCGGGGCCGCGAGGGCGCCGAGCGCGAACTGCAGCACGCCGAGCAGGGCCGAGGCGCTGCCGGCCACCTGGGGGGGCTGCGAGGCCAGCGCCAGCGCGCCCGTGCTCGGCAGCAGCAGACCCTGGCCGAGCATGATGACGAACAAGCCGCCCACGATGCCCTGCAGACCGAGCCCCGCGAGCGCGGCGGCCATGAGCACCCCCGCCCCGGTCAGGGCGGCGACCAGCCCGGTCACGACCAGCGCGACCGGCGACACCCGGCCCGAGAGCCGGCCGCCCACCTGCGCCGCGATGACCAGGCCGAACGCGTTGAGCGCGAAGATGAGCGAGTATTGCTGCGGTGTGGCGCCGTAGACCTCCTGCAGCACGAACGGCGAGCCGGAGATGTAGCCGAACATCGCCGCGAACGCCAGGCCGCCGGTGAGCGCGTAGCCCATGAACGCGCGCTCGCGCAGCAACCGCCAGAACGTGCGGGCGGTGTGCTTGAGCCCGCCGGCCTCGCGCTGCTGCGCGGGCAGCGTCTCACGCACGCCCGCCAGCACGGCCAGCAGCAGCACCAGGCCGGTGAGGCTGAGCGCCACGAACACGCCCCGCCAGGACGTGAACGACAGCAGCTGCGCCCCGGCGATCGGCGCCAGGATCGGGGCAAGGCCGCCGACCAGCATGAGCGTGGCGAAGATGCGGGCGATGGCGGCGCCGTCGTACAGGTCGCGCACGATCGCGCGCACGATGACCAGTGCCGCGCCGCCCAGGATGCCCTGCAGCAACCGGAAGGCGATGAGCATGGGAACCGACGGCGCGAACGCGCACAGCAGCGAGGCGAGCATGAACCCGGCCACGCCCACGATGAGCGGCACGCGGCGCCCCCGCACGTCGCTGACCGGGCCGGCGATGATCTGGCCGACCGACACGCCGATGAGGCACGCGGTGAGCGTGAGCTGCACTTGGGCGGGCGCGCTGAGCATCTCGGAGGTGATGGCGGGCAGCGCCGGGAGGTACATGTCGATGGAGAGCGGCCCGATCGCCGACAGCGCGCCGAGGATGACCAGCAGTAATCCGCGGCCGCTCTTCTGCTTCGGCACAACGACGGTGGACGTGGCTTCGGCTGCCACGGACATGCGTGATCCCCTCTCCCTCGTAGGCCGGTGGCCCACGAGGGCCGAGAGAATCAAACCAGGAGTCGGTCCTCCTAATTCCCGGTTATCAGATATTTCACTGAGGTTCGTTGAGCTGGATGACCGAGAAGATCGCACCCTGCGGGTCGGTGAGCATCGAGAACGGTCCCGGCGGCGCGTCCATCGCCCGGACGAGCACCTGCGCGCCCAGCCGCTCGGCCGCCGCGGTGGTGGCGCCGAGGTTGCCGACCGCGAAGTAGGTCATCCAGAACGAGGGCGTGCCCTGGGGATAGTCGGAGGGCATCTCCATCATGCCCGCGATGGCCGGCTCGCCCGCGTGCCACTCGGTGTATTTGACGCCGCCCATCTCCAGCAGCTCGGGCCGCCAGCCGAAGACCTCGGAGTAGAAGCGCTCGGCCGCCGCCGGGTCGCGGGTGATCAGCTCGTTCCAGCAGAACGAGCCGGGCTCGTTGACCAGCTCGGCGCCGTGATGGTTAGCCGCCTGCCAGGCGGCCGCGTGCGAGCCGTCGGGAGCGCGGAAGACGGTCATGCTGCCTTCCTCGAAGATCTGCATCGGCTCCATGACGACGGTGCCGCCGGCGTTCTTGATCCGGTCGGCGAGCGCGGCGATGTCGTCGGTGGCCATATAGGTGTTCCAGGTCGAGGGCATCCCCTCGCCCATGACCGGTCCCACTCCGGCGACCTTCTTGCCGTCGTAGGTGAACTGGCCGTAGCCGCCGGCCGCCGGATCGTCGACCATCTCGGCCTGCCACCCGAAGATCTCGCTGTAGAACCGGGCGGATGCGCCGACGTCGGTGCTGGACAGATCCACCCAGCACGGGACACCGGGCTCATACCCACTGCGTTGCGACATTGCAACCTCCTGTGACGTGGGGCTCACCGTCAGACTCTCACTCCGGTACGACGATTTCCGGGGAACGTGCGGGTCAAGACCTGTCCATATCCGGCCATCCTCACCTGCGGGCCGGACCGCGTGGCGTAGTCCCTAAACTCATGGCCATGGAATCCCCAGCCGTCGAGATCGTCGACCTGGTCAAGCGCTATGGCGGCACCACGGCGCTCGACGGCCTCGCACTCCGTGCCGAGCGCGGCGCGGTCACGGCCGTCCTCGGCCCCAATGGTGCGGGCAAGACGTCCACGGTCGAGATCTGCGAGGGATTCCGCAGGGCCGACTCCGGCACGGTCAAGGTGCTGGGGCTGGCACCTCAGCAGCCCGAGCTGCGGCCCCGGGTGGGGGTCATGCTGCAGGCGGGCGGGGTGCCGCCGGCGATGCGCTGCGGCCAGTGGCTGCGGCTGGTGGCGCGCTTCTACGCCCAGCCCCTCGACGCCCAGGCCCTCCTGGCCCGCCTGGGGCTGACCGATCACGCGCGCACCCCCTACCGGCGGTTGTCGGGCGGGCAGCAGCAGCGGCTGTCGCTGGCCGCGGCCGTGATCGGACGGCCTGAGCTGGTCTTCCTCGACGAGCCGACCGCCGGGCTGGACCCTCAGGCCAGGCACGCCTGCTGGGAGCTGGTGGGCGAGTTGCGCAGTGCGGGCGTGTCGGTGGTGCTGACCACGCATCACATGGACGAGGCCGAGCGGCTGGCCGACCACGTGGTGATCATCGACAGGGGGCGGGTGGTGGCCGAGGGCACGCCTGCCTCGCTCACCGGCGCAGAGCGCCAGCTCAGGTTCCGCGCCCGGCCGGGGCTGGGGCTGGAGGAGCTGCTCAACGCGCTCCCGGCGGGCAGCGCGGCCAAGGAGTCGCCCTCGGGCCACTACATCATCGAGGGCCTGGTGGGTCCCGAGCTGCTGGCCACGGTGACGGCGTGGTGCGCGGCCGAGGGTGTCACGGCCGACGACCTGAGCATCGAGCGGCGCACCCTCGAGGACGTCTTCCTCGAGCTGACCGGCAGGGAGCTGCGATGAGCGCGCACGGCCCCGGCGGGGCGGCCCCGCTGGACTTCACCCCCGCGCCCGGCGCGGCGCCGTTCCATCGGATGGTGCTGGCGCAGGCGGGCGCGGAGGTCCGCGCGATGTTGCGCAACGGCGAGCAACTGCTGCTCACGCTGATCATCCCTGTGCTGCTGCTGGTGGGCTTCTCGCTGGCGCCGCTGATCGACGTCGGCGGCGGGCGGCGGATCGACTTCCTGGCCCCCGGCGTGCTGGCGCTTGCGATCATGTCCACGGCCTTCACCGGGCAGGCCATCGCGACGGGTTTCGAGCGCCGCTACGGCGTGCTGAAGCGGCTGGGCGCGACGCCGCTGTCCAGGGCCGGGCTCATGCTGGCCAAGACCGCGGCCGTGGTGGCCGTGGAGGGCATCCAGGTCGTGATGATCGTGGCCGTGGGGCTGGCGCTGGGGTGGCGGCCGCAGGGGTCGTTCGTGAGCGCGGCGCTGCTGATCGTGCTGGGCACGGCGGCCTTCAGCGGGCTCGGGCTGCTCATGGCCGGCATCCTGCGCGCGGAGGCGACGCTGGCCGCGGCCAACCTGGTCTACCTGGTGCTGCTGGGCGCGGGCGGGGTGATCTTCCCGCTGTCGAAGTTCCCCGCGGGGGTGCGGCCGGTCCTGGAGCTGTTGCCCATCTCGGCCCTCACCGGCGGCCTGCGCTCGGTGCTCGCCCAGGGCGCGGCGCTGCCGCTCGGCCCGCTGGCCGTGCTCGCCGCCTGGGCGGTGTTGTCGCTGGCGCTGGTCTCCCGCACGTTCCGCTGGGAGTGACGCGGCCTCACTCGGGCTGCGGCCGGGGGCGCTCGGTCTGGAGGGCGCCGTAGCGGCGGCGGGTGAGGGCGGCCACCGCGGTGAGCGGGACGACGGCGGCCGCGGCCACTCCGAACAGCAGCGCATATCGGCCGTCCTCGGCCAGCGGCCCGGCCGCCCACGACGCGACCGCGCTGCCGACGAACAACGCGGAGGCGAAGAACGCGATCGTCGTCCCCCTGGCCTCCGGCACCACCGACGTGGCCCAGGTCTGCAGCGAGGAGTGCAGGAACGACCAGCCGCCGCCGAGCAGCAGCGCGGTGACGGCCACCGTCGCCATGCTCACGTGGGCGGCCACGAGCGCGAGCCCCGCGCACATCTGCGCACCGCCCACGGCCATCAGCACGGGCACGGGCCAGCGCCCCGACAGCCGCTTGACCACCTTCGCCAGCGCCCACAACCCCAGCCCGTACGCGGTGATGCCCAGGCCGGCCACGGCCGCCGCGACCCCCGAGTGCTCCAGCGCGGTGGCCAGGAACGGCATCGTGCCGAGCATGATCGCGCCCTCGGTGAACGCCAGCGCGAAGACGAGCAGGGCCCAGCGCTGCCCGAGCACCATGCCCAGGTACCGCCCCATCCCGAGCCCCCCGCGCCCGCTGCCGCGCGGCGGCTCGGGCAGCGAGCGCAGGGCCAGCGTGCAGACGAGGGCGCAGGCGGCCGGCACGATGAACCCCACCCGCCAGTCCACCAGACCCGCCAGCACGCCACCGAGCCCCGTGGCCAGGGCCGTGCCGAGCGCGGCGGCGCCCATCAGGTCCGTCAGGGCGCGCTGGCGTACCGAGGGCCGGACCGTGTCGCCCACATAGGTCAGGCCCGTCGGGATCACCGCGCCGAAGCAGGCGCCCGTGACGACCCTGGCCGCCACCAGCGCTCCCAGCACCGGCATCAGCGCCGACACCAGCCCCGCCAGGGCCGCGCCCAGCAACGCCAGGCGCATCACCCGCACCCGGCCGAACCGGTCCGACAACACGCCCCACAGCGGCTGCGTCAGCCCATACGCCAGGTAGTAGCCGCTGGCGGCGGCCACCGACGCCGACAGCGGGACACGCAGGTCGGCGGCGATCACCACGAGCATGGGGCTCACGGCGAAGCGGTCGAAGCTGCTGACGAACGAGGCGACGGACAGGCCCAGCGGAGGCCGGGCGAGGCTCACGGGGGCGGCGGGGGCTTCCATGTGGCACCACCCTAAGTCCAGGAATGTCACCGGCCATCAGTAGGCTCAACCCACCATCTGATGTTTCACCCGAGGAGCCCCATGACCGCCTTCGCCCTGGACGAGCCCCTCGATCGTGGCTCCGGCCTGCCCCGGCCGGGGCGCCTGCTGCGGGCGGCCTCCGACTCGATCCCGCCGTCCTCGCTGGTGCTGCTGGGGATCGTCTCGGTGCAGATCGGCGCCGGATTCGCCAAGGAGCTGTTCGCGGTGTTGCCGCCGAGCGCGGTGGTGTTCCTGCGCATCGCGGCGGGCGCGCTGGTGATGGGGGCGTTCATCAGGCCCCGGCTGAAGGGGCTGGCCTGGCGCGACTGGGCGGTGGGGATCGGCTTCGGCGTGACGCTGGCCGTGATGAACCTGTCGTTCTACGAGGCGCTGTCGCGGCTGCCCATGGGCATCGCGGTGGCGATCGAGTTCCTCGGTCCGCTGGGCGTGGCCGTGGCGGCCTCGCGGCGCAGGATCGACCTGCTGTGGGTCGGGCTGGCCGGAGCCGGCGTGGTGCTGCTGGCCCCGTGGGGCGAGTCGGCGTCGGTGAGCTGGGTCGGCATCGCGTTCGCGATGGTGGCCGGGGCCTGCTGGGCGGGCTACATCCTGCTGTCGGCGGCGGCGGGGCAGCGGTTTCCCGGGACGACCGGGTTGTCGTTCGCGATGATCGTGTCCGCCCTGGTGATCGCCCCGGTCGGGGTCACGACGGGCGGGGCCGACCTGCTGCAGCCGGAGCTGCTGCTGATCGGGCTCGGCGTGGGGTTGTTGTCGTCGGTGATCCCCTACTCGCTGGAGCTGCAGGCGCTGCGGCGCATGCCCAAGCATGTGTTCGGCATTCTGATGAGCCTGGAGCCGGCGGTGGCGGCGATGATAGGGCTGCTGCTGCTCGGCGAGATCCTGCACGTGCAGCAGTGGGCGGCGATCTTGTGCGTCGTGGCCGCCAGCCTGGGCTCGACCAAGAAGGCGAAGAAATAGGAGGACCGCCGCGCGCCCAGGGATGGGGCCTCTCGGGCGCGCGGCGGAGGGCTCGGCTCTCGGTGGGCGGGGTGTGCCGAGCCCGCGGAGGGTCAGCGGAGTGCGGGGTTCCGCTGGACCGGGGTTGATGCCGTCCCTCGCCGGTCCCCGGCACGCGCGAATAGCCCGTCCGGCGCGGGTGGAGGGGGCGGTCTGCCGGCCGTTGGGCGTCAGCGCGCTCAACCGGCCTGCATCGAGGTTACCTCGATCGAGGCGTGCCCGATCCCCGAATGTCGGAAGTCAGTGCTCGGCCCAGATGCCGCGCACGTGCCCGATGTGCTCGCCCATGACGTGCGCGACGGCCTCGCTGTCGCCGCTCTTGAGCGCGTCGAGCAGCGCCAGGTGCTCCCTGGCCGAGTCGCCCAGCACGCCGCGCTCGTACAGCTGCGACAGGCCGTAGAGCCTGGCCCTGGTCCGCAGGTCGCGGACGACCTCGACGAGGTGGGCGTTGCCGCACAGGGTCAGCAGCTCGACGTGGAAGCGCAGGTCGGCGTCGACGTAGGCGAGCAGGTCGCCGCGCTCGCCGGCCGAGACGATCTCCTCGGCGATGGGCCTGAGCCGCTCGAACTCCTCCGCCCGCGAGCTGTCGGCCAGCCGCGCCACCGTGGGCACCTCGATGAGCTGGCGGATCTCGGTGAGCTCGTCGAGGTCGCGGTCGGACAGCTCGGTCACCCGGAAGCCCTTGTTGCGCACCGCCTCGACCAGGCCCTCCTTGGCCAGGTCGAGCATGGCCTCACGGACCGGCGTGGCCGAGACGCCGAACTGGGCGGCCAGCACCGGCGCGGAGTAGACCACCCCGGGCCGCATCTCGCCGGTGATCAGCGCGGCGCGCAGCGCGTGCGCGACCTGCTCGCGCAGGCTCTGACGCTCCCCCACCATCGGCAGGTCGAGCCGATCCTCGGCAGGCATCCGCCCATCCTCCTAAATCCACGCCTCATACGCGGCGGCCGCGATCACCAGGTCTTCCCACGCCATGCCCGTGCTCTTGAACACGCGTGGCCCCGGACCGGCGATCACTTGTCCGGCGATCAGCTCGGCGAGGTTTCCGGCGAGATGACCAGAGGTGATCGTACCGTGGCGGATCGGGATGATCACATCCCCGGCCTCCTCCAGGGCGGCCGCCCTGGCCTCGACGACCACGGTGGCGCGGGCGATGAGGTCGCCGTCGAGCTCACGGGCGCCGGGCTCGTGGGAGCCCACGGCGACGACGGTGACGCCGTCGCGGGCGAGCTTACCGGGGAACAGGGGCTCTCTGGCGGTCGTGCAGCACGCGATGAGATCGGCTTCGGCCACCGCCTCCGCCACGACGTCGTCGTGCGCTCCGGCGGCACCTGACATGTGGTCAGCGCCGCGCTCCCGCCCTCCGGTCACCGGATCCGGCGCCCCCCGCGAGGCGACCGGCCCATGAGCGGACGCACCGGCCGCGACTGCGGGACGTCGCCCAACCGGTGCGTCCGACGCCTCCCCCGTCGCCCTGTCCGGCGCCTGTCCGGTCGGCGCGGTCGGCAGGCTCGGTGAGGCGACGGGTGCGTTGGGCGCACCGGCGCTGGAGGGTGCATCGGCCGAGCCGGCAGGTGCATGGTTGCGGGCTGTGGGGGCGGAGCCGACAGGCGCAGACGCCGGACCGGCTGGGCCGGAGGCGAGGGCGCGGGCGGGGAGGCCGAGGGTGCGGCAGCGGGTGGCCAGGGCCTCGGCGCGGGCCAGGTCGCGACCGATGACCGTCACCTCGGTGATGGACCGGACCTCGCGGAAGGCCAGCACGTGGCCCCAGGCCTGGGGCCCGCTCCCGAACACCACCAGCTTCCCGCCACGCGCCTCGGCCAGGTGGCGGACGGCAAGGGCGGAGACGGCCGGGGTGCGCAGGGAGGTGATGGCGATCCCGTCCATGGCGGCCAGCGGCGCGAGCGTGTCGCCGTCCAGCAGCAGATACGTCCCCTGGATCCGGGGCAGCCCCCGCCCGGGGTTGCCGGGCGCGATGGTGACGGCCTTCACCCCCACGTACCGCCCGGCGGCAGCGGGCATGAGGAGGAGCTGCCCGGCCGGCACGTCCACGACGGGCCGCTGCGGCGTGGCCTCCGGGTCGAGCCCGGCCCGCAGCGCGTCCTCGAGGATCCGCACGGCCCGCCCCACGGGCAGCAGCCGCTCCAGGGTGGAGGCGTCGAGGTACGGCAGAGCGTCGGTCATCGCAGCGTGAACCCCGTTCCCATCGGATCCTCCGGATCCAGCTCGAACGAATGCCGCCCGGTCCGGTACGCCATCCCCTCGATCTCCGGCACGACACCCTCGCCGGCCACGCCGGCCACGCGAGCCCGGAAGACGCTGCCGACGATACTGCTGTGGACCAGCGTCCCGCGCAGCCCGGAGTCGTGCAGCAGCGCCAGCCGGGCCGCCGTGCCGGACCCGCAGGGCGAGCGGTCGACCTCCCCGTCGGCGAACACCGTCACGTTCCGCTGATGCGTCATGCCGTCCACGTCCGGCAGCTCGTCGTAGAAGATCACGCCGTAGACGCCGGACAGCCGCTCGTCGGAAGGATGCCGGGACGCCGGGTGGCCGGCCAGGTCGGCCTTGATGCGCCGGGCGTGCTCGATCAGCGCCGTCAGGTGCCGGGGCTCCACCGACACCCCCAGCGCCCCGGCCGGGACGGACGCGTAGATGGCGCCGCCCCACGCCACGTCCACCTTCACCCCGCCGGCGGCCACGTCACGCGCCATCACGTACGACGGCACGCTGACGAACGTGACCCCCTTCACCCGGCTGCCGGAGCTGCGCACCCGGGCCGTGACCCGTCCGGACGGCACGTCGATCACCACGTCCGTGTCGCCGTCGGGGTCGGCCTCGACGAGGCCCTCCTGCACCGCGTACGCCCCCAGCGCGATCGTGCCGTGCCCGCACGCGGTGGAGAAGCCGTCCTTGTGCCAGAAGAGCGCGCCGAAGCGGGCGCCGGGATCGTTCGGCGGGACGAGGAAGCAGCCGTACATGTCGGCGTGGCCGCGCGGCTCGTGACACAGCAGCCGCCGCACGTCGTCGAAGCCCTCCATGGCAGCGGCGCGGCGGGACAGCACGTCGGTGCCGGGAATCTCGGCCACGCCCCCGGTGACGATCCTGAACGGCTCGCCACCGGTGTGGTAGTCGACGGTGGTGATCGTCATAGTTCGAACCCCGCGGGGAACGGGTCGCGCGGGTCCAGGAAGTATTGGGCGGTGCCGGTGATCCACGCGCGGCCGGTGATCGACGGCACGACGGCCGGCGCGCCGCCCACGGTGGTCTCCTCCAGGAGGCGGCCGATGAAGCGGGTGCCGATGAACGACTCGTTGACGAAGTCCCGGCCGAGCGGCAGCTCTCCGCGGGCGTGCAGCTGGGCCATGCGGGCGCTGGTGCCGGTGCCGCACGGCGAGCGGTCGAACCAGCCGGGGTGGATGGCCATGGCGTGCCGCGAGTGGTGGGCGTCGGAGCCGGGGGCGGCGAAGTAGACGTGATGGCAGCCGCGGATGCGGTCGTCCTCGCGGTGCACGGGCTGGTCGGCGGCGTTGATCGCCTCCATGGTGGCCAGACCGGCCGCGATGATCTCGTTCTTGGCCTTGCGGTCGAAGGGCAGGCCGTAGGAGTCGAGGTCGACGATGGCGTAGAAGTTGCCGCCGTAGGCGAGGTCGTAGCGGATCTCCCCGAACCCGGGCACGGTGACGACGGCGTCCAGCCGGTCGCTGTAGGAGGGCACGTTGCGCAGCGTCACCGACATGGCCATGCCGTCCTCGACGGCCACGTCCACCACGACCAGCCCCGCCGGCACCTCCAGGCGCACGGTGGTGACCGGCTCGACGACCTCGACCATGCCGGTCTCGACGAGCACGGTGGCCACGCCGATCGTGCCGTGCCCGCACATCGGCAGCAGCCCCGACACCTCGATGAACAGCACGCCGAAGTCGGCGTCCGGCCGGGTGGGCGGCTGCAGGATGGCGCCGCTCATGGCCGCGTGGCCGCGCGGCTCGGTCATCAGCAGGGTGCGGATGTGGTCGAGGTTGTCGCGGAAGTAGATCCGCCGCTCGGCCATGGTGGCGCCGGGGATCACGCCCACCCCACCGGTGATCACGCGGGTGGGCATGCCCTCGGTGTGGGAGTCGACGGCGTGGAAAACCCGCTTGGTCCTCATCTCAGCCCTTCCGCCAAGACCTTCTCGGTCGCGGCCCGCACGACGGCGGCCTGCTCGTCGGTGAGCGGCTGCCTGGGCTGCCGGCACGGGCCACCGTACCGGCCGGCGAGGTCCATGGACAGCTTGATGGCCTGGACGAACTCCGTCTTGGAGTCCCAGCGCAGCAGAGGGTGCAGCTTCCTGTAAAGAGGCAGCGCGGTGGCGAGGTCACCGGCCACGGCGGCGCGGTAGAGCGCCACGTTGGAGGCGGGCAGGGCGTTGGGGTAACCGGCGATCCAGCCGACCGCCCCGGCCACGGCCAGCTCCAGCAGCACGTCGTCGGAGCCGATCAGCACGTCCAGCTCGGGCGCCATCTCGGCGATCTCGTACGCGCGCCGCGGGTCCCCGCTGAACTCCTTGATGGCCACGATCAGGCCCTCCTCGTGCAGCTTGGCCAGCAGCGCGGGGGTCAGGTCCACCTTGGTGTCGTACGGGTTGTTGTAGGCCACGATCGGCACCCCGGCCTTGGCGACCTCGCGGTAGTGCGCGAGGACCGCCCGCTCGTCGGCCCGATAGGCGTTGGGCGGCAGCAGCAGGACCGAGCCGCAGCCCGCCTCGGCCGCCTGCTCGGCCCAGCGGCGCGATTCGGCGGCGCCGTACGCGCCGGCCCCGGCCATCACGTTCGGGCCCCCGACGGCCTCGACCGCCGTCTCGATCACGCGGGCGCGCTCCTGCGGGGTGAGCGTCTGGTATTCGCCGAGCGAGCCGTTGGGCACGACGCCGTCGCAGCCGTTGTCGACCAGCCAGCGGCAGTGCGCGGCGTAACCGTCGAAGTCGACGGACAGGTCGTCACGCAGGGGCAGCGCGGTGGCGACCATGACGCCGTGCCATGGCTTGCTGCGATGTTCCATCAGGAGTCCTCCATGTCGGGTGTTTCAGTGTGCGAGGGGATCGTCGGGTTTGTCGGCGCGGCTCGTGGCCGGCTCGCCGGGATCGCCGGCGCGGCTCGTGGCGAGGTCGTCGCCAGGTCCGGCGGCCTCGCTGAGGGCGCCGAGGGTGATGGGCTGGGCGATGGGGCGGCGAGGCGGTTGTTGCGGCTCGCCGGCCAGGCAGGCGACGGCGTACCCGCAGATGCGGCCCTGACACCAGCCCATCCCGGGCCGGGCCAGCAGCTTGATCGAGCGCGCGTCGGTGGCGCCGAGCTCCTGCGCCTCGCGGACGCGCGCCAGCGGCACCTCCTCGCACCGGCACACCAGCGTGTCGTCCCGCAGCCACCCCTGCCAGCCCGCCCGGACCGGGTACGCCTGCTGCAACGCCGCGCCGAAGGCCCGCCACCGATCCCGCCGCCGCGACAGCGCCCCGGCGACCTCGCCGGCCATCAACTCGACCCCCGCCGCTCCGGGCGGGCGGCGGCGGGTGTGCGCGACGATGGACCGGCCCGCGATGCGGCCCTCGAGCTCGGCCAGCCGCCATCCCCCCACACCGGTGGGCTCGCCTGCCGCCCACACCCCGGGCACGGTGGTGCGCTGGGCGGAGTCGGCCTCCAGGACGGGGCTGCCGTCCACGTCGCGCCGGGTCCCGCAGCCGAGTTGCACGCCCAGGTCGATCTGGGGCACGAAGCCGTATCCCGTCGCCACGGTGTCGCACTCGACGATCCGGGTGTCGAGAACGTTCCACCGCGGGTCGAGGCGGGCCACGGTGACGGCCTCCACCTCGCGCTCCCCGTGGGCGGCGACGACCGCGTGGCGCGTCAGGTACGGCACCCGGTGCCGGGCGAGGCTCAGCGCGTACCCGGCAGCCTCCGCGGCCTTGCCGAGGGCGAGCAGCGGATGCCTGGCCAGCCCGAGCGCCCCGCCCGCCTCGAACACGCCGAGCACCTTCGCCCCTGCCGCGGCCAGCCCGGTCGCCACGGGCAGCAGGAACGGCCCGGTGCCCGAGACGACGATCCGCCTGCCTGCCACCACGCCGTTGCCCTTGAGCAGCGCCTGCGCGCCTCCGGCCGTGAGCACGCCGGGCAGGTCCCAGCCGGGGAACGGCAGCGGCCGGTCGTACGCGCCGGTGGCGATCAGCAGCCGCCGCCCCCGCACGGCGACCGAACGCCCGTCCGGGGAGCCGGCGTGCACGAGCAGGTCGCCGTCCGGCTCGCGGGCCACGCTCCACACCTGGTGCCGCGACAGCACCTCGGCCCGGTCGCTCAGGGCGCGCGCCTGCCGCAGGAACCGGTCCAGCCCCGGCGCCCGGCCGGGCACGACGGTGTGCCGGAAGTACTGGCCGCCGAGCCGCGCCGAGGAATCCAGGAGCGCCACCCGCAGTCCGGCCAGCGCCGCCGTGAGCGCGCCCGCCACCCCGGCGGGCCCGCCGCCGACGACCACCAGGTCGTACGTCCCGCGGTCGCCCGCCCGCCCGCCGGCTGAGCCGTACGTCATGAGGTCGTCACCTCGTCCCCTGGCGCGGCCTCGGCCAGGCAGGCGCGTTCAGGCGCCCGCCCGTTGACCGAGATCAGGCAGTCGAAGCACACCCCGATCCCGCAGAACAGCCCGCGGGGCCGCCCGCCGAACCGGGTGGCGCGCCACGAGCGGATCCCGGCCGCGTGCAGCGCCGCGCCGATCGTCTGGCCGGGCACGACCGGCACGGACCGGCCGTCGACCGTGATGGAGAACGGGCGGACGGTCAAGAAGCCTCCTCGGGGAAGCGGTCCGGGCGGAAAGGGCGCAGGTCCAGGTCGGGCCGGGCGCCGGTGAGAACCTGGGCGAGCAGGTGACCGGTGGCCGGGGCGAGCCCGATGCCGGCGCCCTCGTGCCCGCACGCGTGGTAGAGCCCGGGCACGCGCGGATCGGCGCCGATGACAGGCAGGTGGTCGGGGCAGTACGGCCGGAAACCGCAGTAGGACCTGATGACCCGCACGCCCCGCAGCACCGGGAAGAGCGCGACCGCCTGCGCCGCCAGCCGGGCGAGCACCGGCACGGACGTCGTCCGGTCGAACCCGACCCGCTCCCTGCTCGCCCCGATCAGCACCGTCCCCGCCACCGTCCCCTCGACCACGGCCGACGTCTCCAGCCCTGCCGAGTCGCTGGCCACGTTGGTGACATAGGCGGCGGTGTAGACCTTGTGCCTGATCAGCGGCTCCGGCAACGGCTCCGTGACCAGGATGAACCCGCGCCTGGGCAGAACCTGCAGCCGCACCCCCGCCAACGCGGCCACCTCGCCGCCCCACGTGCCGGCCGCGTTGATCACCGCGTCGCCGAGCACGTCGCCGTGCGTCGTCCGCACGCCGGTCACCCGCTCCCCCGAGCGGATGAACCCGGTCACCCCGACCCCGAGCCGCAGGCGAAGCCTGGCGCGCCCAAACGTGTCGGCGCCCTGCTTGAGCAGGGTGGCGGCGGCCAGCATGGGCTGGACCTGGGCGTCCTGCGGGTAGTAGACGCCGCCGGCCAGCCCCTGCGCGAGGTGCGGCTCGTAGTCACGCAGCGCGTCGCTCGCCACGACGGCGTGGTCGACGTCCTGCTTGGCGGCGAGGTCCTCGAGCTGCCGCCGGATCTCGGGAGTCTCGGCGACGACCAGCCCACCCTTGGCCTCGAACTCGAACCCGCCGTGCTCCGCCAGTGTGCGCCAGAGCCGGTTGGACAGCACCGCCAGCTCCAGCTCCGGCCCGGGTTCCTTGTCCGACACCAGCACGTTGCCTTCGCCCGAGCCGGTGGTGCCGCCGGCGACGGGCCCACGGTCGATCACGGTCACGTCGAGTCCCGCTCGCGCGGCGTAGTAGGCGCACGCCGCCCCCACGACACCGGCGCCGACGACGATGACGTCGGACATGACCACCTCCCCCAGTAATATGTCACATACCTATGCGGGTTGAGAAGCCCGTTCCCCCTGGCGGGACCGACCGTACCGGCCCGTACCATCGATGACGTGAAGCTACCCACGGATCACTCCAACCCTCTCGTGCGCCACCTGTTCTCCTTCTGGGTGCCGACCACGCGGTCGATGCGGGGCTGGGCGATGGCATCCGTGGTCGTCAACGCGGGCATCACGGTGACCGGCGCGGGCGTGCGCGTCACCGGCTCCGGGCTCGGCTGCCCGACCTGGCCGAGGTGCACCCCGGACAGCTTCATCCCGGTCGCGCACCCTGAGGTGTCGATGCTCAACATGCTGGTCGAGTTCGGCAACCGGCTGCTGACCTTCCTGGTGCTGGCCGTGGGGGCCGCGTGTGTCATCGCGGCCTGGCGGATGGTGCCCCGCCGGCGGTCCCTGGTGCGGCTGGCGCTGCTCCAGCCGGTCGGCGTCCTGGCCCAGGCCCTGTGGGGCGGGCTGGTGGTCAACACGATGCTCAACCCGTTCACGGTCGGCATGCACTTCCTCATCTCCAGCGGCCTGATCGCGGCCTGCTGGATGTTGTACGCCCGCGCGGGCGAGGGCGACGGCACGGCACGGCGAGTGACCCACCGGGATGTCCGCAGGCTGGGCTACGTGCTGGTGGGCGCCGTCTTCGTGCTGCTGGTGGCCGGCGTGGTGGTGAGCGGCACGGGCCCGCACTCGGGCGATGTGATGGCCTCGCGCTTCGACCTCGACATCGAGGCCGTGGCCCGGCTGCACGCCGACCTCGCCTACGTCGTCGTCGGGCTGACGTTCGCGTTGCTGTTCGCCCTGCACGTGGGCGACTCCACGCGGCCGGCCCGGCGGGCCGCGCTGGCGCTGTTCGTGGTGGAGCTGCTGCAGGGCGTGATCGGCTACACCCAATACTTCCTGGCCGTGCCCGCCGCCCTGGTCCTCCTGCACGTGCTCGGCTCGACCCTGGTCTGGATCGCCGCCCTCAGGGTGGTGACCTCGCTGCGCACCCGCGACCCGGTGCCCGCGCCCCACTCCCCCATCGAAGCGCCCGCCACCGTCTGAGCGGATCAGCCCGGGGCGCCGGGGGCGTAGCCGGGCGGCGGCGTGCCCCTCGCGACGGACCCGGCGTGCACCGACGGCACAGGGAAGTCCGCCCTGGCCGTGCTCATGCACTCCAGCAGCGCCCGCTGCTCTTCATGGAAGGTCTGCTCGTCGACCATGTGACGGGCCGCCCGCTCGTGCAGCAGCCCCAGCTCGGTGGCGGCGAGCTGGTAGTCGCGCATCGCGCGCAGCCCGCGCTTGCCGCCGTGCGCTTTGGCCCACTGCCTGGCCTGACGGCGCCGGGAGAACGTCGACAACATGTAGACGTCGGCCCCGTTGACGAGCTTGGTCGGCTCGTACGGCGGCAGATAGCGCTGGATGAGCGCCACGATCCGGCGCCGGTCCCTGAACACCACGCCGATGAGCACGACGAGCACCACCAGCAGCGTCAGATAGGCCACCACGAGCCCGGGAAAGCCGCCGTAGGAGGCCAGGCCGTTCCACAGGCCGTGCAGGACCATCGCACCCGACCAGCCGGCGAGGATATAGAACACCCGCTCGGAGCCGCTGCGCTGGGCGGCGTAGGCCACGCCGACCCCGATCATCGAGCTGAACAACGGATGCGCCAGCGGTGACAGGATGCCGCGCAGCACCACGGTGACCGCCAGTCCCTTGACGCCGGACTCGGAGTTGAGCGCGGCGAGGTAGTAGCTGACGTTCTCGCTCATGGCGAAGCCGAGGCCGACCATGCTGGCGTAGATGACGCCGTCGGTGGGCCCGTCGAGCTCAGCCCTGCGGAACCTGAGCAGCCCCAGCAGCACCAGGCCCTTCATCGTCTCCTCGACGACGGGAGCGCCGAACGTGGCCGCGATGTTGCGGGCGCTTGCCTCCGACAGCTTGACGGTGTCCATGATGTAGTGCAGGTTGAGCGAGTTGACCACACCCGCGACCAGCACCGCGATGCCCGCGCCCCACGCGAAGGCGAAGGTCAGGTTGCTGCGCGGCTCCGGCTCCATCCTGTCCAGTGCCAGCACCGCGGCCAGCAGCATCGGCACCGGCGCCAGCGCCAGCGTGAGCGCGATGAAAAACTGCACCGGCTCGCCGTTGAGCACGTCGAACGAGAAGGAGACCAGAGCGCAGATGCCGGTGAGGACCAGCCCGATGATCAACGCCAATGAGGGGCGGTCCTTCAACACCCAGCGTGGATCACGGGACGCCATAGGGTGACTTTAACGGATCAGAGTGCCGGTGGCCGTGCCAGCATAGCCAGTCCTCACCGTCCAGAAAGGACCCGCGGCGGCGGCGGCGATCATGCCAGCAGCGGGTCGATCGCGACGGCGAGGAAGAGCAGCGCCAGGTAGGCATTGGACCAGTGGAAGAAGCGCATGGGCCGCAGCTCGACGCCGGTCTTGCCGGCGTTGAGCCGGGCCAGCAGGCGGTGCACCTCCCACAGGCACATCACGCCCAGCACGGCCGCCACGACCGGGTAGAACAACGTGGTCCCCGCCACCGGCCAGAGCAGCAGCGAGCACAGCACGGTCGCCCACGTGTAGCCGATGGACTCCAGGATGACCCGCCGCTCGGTGGCCACGACCGGCAACATCGGCACCTTGGCCGCCGCGTAGTCCTCCTTGTAGCGCATGGCCAGCGTCCAGGTGTGCGGCGGCGTCCAGAAGAACACCACCCCGAACAGCACCAGCGGCGCCCAGTCCAGCCGCTCGGTGATGCCCGCCCAGCCGATCATCACCGGCATGCAGCCCGCGATGCCGCCCCACACGATGTTCTGGGCCGTGCGGCGCTTGAGGATCATCGAGTAGACCAGCACGTAGAACAGGATCGCCGCGGTGGACAGCAGCGCCGCCAGCCAGTTGGTGGTGACCCACAGCCCGACCAGGGACAGCACGCCGAGCACGATCCCGAAGATCAGCGCGCCGCGCGGCGACACCTGGTGCCTGGCCAGCGGCCGGCGGCGGGTGCGGCGCATCTTCTGGTCGATGTCGCGGTCCACATAGCAGTTGAGCGCGTTGGCGCTGCCCGCCGACAGGGTGCCGAACACCATGACCGAGATGGACGTCCACAGCGGCGGCAGGCCGCCCGCCGCGAGGAACATCACCGGCAGCGTGGTGATCAGCAGCAGCTCGATGATCCGCGGCTTGGTGAGCGCGATGTAGGCCTTCACGATCGTGCCGATCGTGCGCGGCGCCTCCACCTGCGGAGATGGCGCCGTCGCCTGCCTGTTGGTCAGCACCGTCAAGGCGCTTCCAGCCTGTGCGGAGTCAACGCGTAACCTCTGATAAGAGCGGATCCATGGGTGGGCGCCGGTGACGCCTCTGCGAACCCAACAAACTGTAGTCGCAGGGTGGGCCGGTCCGGCCAATGGGGGGCTTGCGCCATACATGGACACGCGCGGGTGGATATGGAATTGATCGCCACGTCCACTCGGTTAGGGTCCGTGTGGGCGGGATAGCCAACCGGCATGACCAATGACAACTAGATTCCGGAGATCGAGCACTTGAGCACCGAACTCGTGCCAGCCCTTGACTGGACCGACCTGGACAAGCAGGCGGTCGACGTCATTCGAGCCCTGGCGATGGACGCAGTGGAGAAGGCGGGCTCGGGTCATCCCGGCACCGCCATGAGCCTGGCCCCCGCCGCATACTTGCTGTTTCAGCGTGTGATGCGCCACGACCCCACCGATCCCAACTGGATCGGGCGCGACCGTTTCGTGTTGTCGTGCGGCCACACCAGCCTGACCCTCTACCTCCAGCTCTATCTTTCCGGCTACGGCCTGACGCTCGACGACCTCAGGCGGCTGCGCCAGTGGGACAGCCTCACCCCCGGCCACCCCGAGTACGGCCACACCGCGGGCGTCGAGACCACGACCGGCCCGCTCGGCCAGGGCCTGGGCAACGCGGTCGGCATGGCGATGGCCGCCCGCCGCGAGCGCGGCCTGTTCGACCCCGACGCCGAGCTCGGCGCCTCGCCGTTCGACCACCACATCTGGTGCTTCGTCAGCGACGGCGACATCGAGGAGGGCATCAGCCACGAGGCCAGCTCCCTCGCCGGCCACCAGAAGCTCGGCAACCTCATCGTCGTGTGGGACGACAACCACATCTCCATCGAGGACGACACGCTGATCGCCAAGTCCGAGGACGTGGTCAAGCGCTACGAGGCCTACGGCTGGCACACGGAGAGCGTCGACTGGACCGCAGGCGACAACTACCACGAGGACGTGCAGGCCCTGTACGACGCGCTGGAGGCGGCCAAGGCCGAGACCGACCGGCCGTCGTTCATCCGGCTGCGCACGATCATCGGCTGGCCGGCGCCCAACAAGCGCAACACCGGCAAGATCCACGGCTCGGCGCTGGGCGAGGCGGAGGTGGCCGCCACCAAGGAAGTCCTCGGCATGGACCCGGCCAAGACCTTCGACGTGCCGGCCGACGTGCTCGCGCACGCCCGCGAGGTGGCCCAGCGCGGCCGCGCCACGCACGCCGAGTGGGAGAAGGGCTACGCCGAATGGCGGCTGGCCAACGCCGAGCGCGCCGAGGAACTCGACCGCATCTCCCACCGCCAGCTGCCGAACGGCTGGTACAAGGCGCTGCCCTCGTTCGAGGTGGACGCGTCGATGGCCACCCGCAAGGCGTCGGGCGAGGTGCTGAGCGCGCTGGCGCCGGTGCTGCCCGAGCTGTGGGGCGGCTCGGCCGACCTGGCCGAGTCCAACAACACCACGATGAAGGGCGAGCCGTCCTTCATCCCGGAGGAATACCAGACCAAGGAGTTCCCCGGTAACCGCTACGGCCGCACGCTGCACTTCGGCATCCGCGAGCACGCCATGGGCGCCATTCTCAACGGCATCGCCCTGCACGGCGGCACCCGCCCCTACGGCGGCACGTTCCTGGTCTTCTCCGACTACATGCGCCCGGCGGTGCGCCTGGCCGCGCTGATGAAGCTGCCGGTCACCTACGTGTGGACGCACGACTCCATCGGCCTGGGCGAGGACGGCCCCACCCACCAGCCGATCGAGCACCTGTGGGCGCTGCGCGCGATCCCCGGCCTCGACGTGGTCCGCCCGGCCGACGCCAACGAGACCGCGTACGCGTGGAAGGCCGTGCTCGAGCACAAGGACCGGCCCGCCGCGCTCGCGCTGACCCGGCAGAACCTGCCGGTGTACGAGGGCACCAGCGCCGACGGCGTGGCCCGCGGCGGCTACGTGCTGCGCGAGGCGTCCGACGGCCAGCCCAGGGTCATCATCATCGCCACCGGCAGCGAGGTGCAGCTGGCCGTGGAGGGCCGCGAGCTGCTCGAGCAGCAGGGCATCCCCACGCGAGTGGTCTCCATGCCGTGTGTGGAGTGGTTCAACGGGCAGGATTCCGCATATAGGCAGACGGTTCTGCCGTCGTCGATCAGGGCTCGGGTGGCGGTCGAGGCGGGCATCGCGCTCGGCTGGCACCAGTTCGTCGGCGAATGCGGCGAAGTGGTCGGCCTCGAACACTTCGGTGCGTCGGCTCCGTACAGGACTGTGTACGAGCAGTTCGGGCTGACGGCCGAGCGCGTGGCGGCGGCGGCACATGCGAGCCTGGCCAAGCTTGGTCAGGAAAAAGGCGAGACGACGGGAAACTGAAGAAGACATGAGCGAGATCCTCAACAAGCTGTCCGGCCAGGGCGTGGCCATCTGGCTCGACGACATCAGCCGTGAGCGGCTGCGCAGCGGCAACCTGGAGCAGTTGATCAGGGAGAAGAACGTCGTCGGGGTCACCTCCAACCCGACGATCTTCGCCGGCGCGCTCAGCAAGGGCGACGCCTACGACGTGCAGCTGCACGACCTGGCCATCCGTGGCGTCAACGTGGACGAGGCCGTGCGGGCGATCACGGCCTATGACATCCGCTGGGCTTGCGACGTGCTGCGCCCGGTCTACGACGCCACCGGCGGCGTGGACGGCCGCGTGTCGCTGGAGGTGGACCCGCGCCTGGCCCGCGAGAGCGAGAAGACCGTGGCCGAGGCGCGGGCGCTGTGGTGGATGGTGGACCGGCCCAACCTGTTCATCAAGATCCCGGCTACCGTGGAGGGCCTGCCGGCGATCACGCAGGCGATCTCCGAGGGCATCAGCGTCAACGTGACGCTGATCTTCTCGCTGGAGCGTTACCGCGCGGTCATGGACGCCTGGCTCGCCGGCCTGGAGGCCGCGCAGGCCAAGGGGCTCAACCTGGCCACGATCGAGTCGGTGGCCTCGTTCTTCGTCAGCCGGGTCGACACCGAGATCGACAAGCGGCTGGACAAGGTCGGCAAGCCGGAGCTCAAGGGCAAGGCGGGCGTGGCCAACGCGCGGCTGGCGTACGCGGCGTACGAGGACGTCATGAACACCGAGCGGTGGCAGCGGCTGCGCTCCGCCGGCGCCCGGCCGCAGCGCCCGCTGTGGGCCTCGACCGGCGTGAAGAACCCCGAATACGCCGACACGCTCTACGTCGACCAGCTCGTCGCCCCCGGCACCGTCAACACGATGCCGGAGAAGACGCTCGACTCGACCGCCGACCACGCCAACATCACCGGTGACACCATCCGGCCGTTCTACGAGGACGCCTGGAACACCATGGCCGCCCTGAAGGAGGCCGGCGTCGACTACGACGACGTGGTGAAGGTGCTCGAGGAGGAGGGCGTGCAGAAGTTCGAGGCGTCCTGGAACGAGCTGCTCGAGAGCGTCACCAAGAACCTGGTTCCGTGATGGATGTGCTCTACCGCGACGAGAGGGCGGCCTCGGCCGCCTCCTCCGTCGCGGGGCGTCTCGTCGCCGACGGCGTGCCCGCGCGGCTCGCCGCCGGCGACCCCACGCTGTGGGGTCGCGAAGGGAGCGAAGCTCCCAGAGACGCCGAGGCGTGGGCGGACGGGCTGCCGTTCCACGCCTCACGCGAGCTGCTGCCCGAACTGGGCGAGCTCGCCGAGCAGGCCCGGGCCGCCGGCCTGACCACCGTGGTGCTGGCCGCCACGGACGGCGCGGCGCTGGCGGCGGAGGTCATCTGCGACACCGCCGACGTGCCGCTCACCGTGCTCGACACGTCCGACCCCGGACAGGTGCGGCGGGCGCTGGCCGAGCCCCTGGAGTCCACGGTCATGGTGGTGGCGGGCCCGGCCGTGGAGACCGACTGCTGCCTGCGGATCTACGAGGAGCGGTTCGCGGCGGCGGGCATCGACGCCGCGCAGCGCATCGTGGCCGTCGCCGTCCCCGGCTCGCCGCTGCAGCGGCGGGCCGTGGAGCGCGGCTACCGCCTGGTGCCGTCGAGCGCCCCCGACACACCGTCACCGGCCGGCGGGCCGGGTCCGGCGTCGCCGGCGGGCGGCTGGGGCGCGGCCGTGCCGACGGCCGCGCTGGTGGCCGCGGCGCTGGCCGGGGCTGACGTGGCGCGGTTGCTCGACGACGCCGAGGAGGTGCTGCCGCTGCTGTCGCGGGACAGCGGCAACCCCGGGCTCGCCCTGGGGGCGGTGCTCGGCGGCGCCGCCTTGAGCGGCCGGGACAAGCTCCTGCTGGAGGACCAGCTGTCCGCCATCGCCGGGCTGCCCGACTGGATCGAATGGCTCGTCGCCGCGTCCACCGGCAAGCGCGGCAAAGGGATCCTGCCCGTCGTGGGCGCCGACCCCAACCGTGCCCACGACGAGCTGGTCGTCGCCATCGAGTCCGACATCGGCGACGTGCGCGTGGACGGACCGCTGGGCGCGCAGTTCCTGGTCTGGCAGTACGCCGCCGCCGTCGCCGCGCTCCTGCTGGAGGTCGACCCGGCAGACCGGCCCGACCAGGCCGAGCCCGCCGGCAACACCGAAGCCCTGCTGGCGCTGCCCGAGCTGCCCGCGGGCGCGCCCGCGCTGGTGGACGGCCCGGTCGAGGTCTACGGCCCGGTGACGGCCAAGGACCTGCCCGGGGTGTTCATCGAGCTGTTGCACGCTCTTCCGGCCGACGGTTACCTGGCGGTGACGGCCTACCTGGACCGGTTGGCGGCCTTCGACGCGCCGGTGCCCGACGGCGCCGACTTCGAGCAGATGACCGACGCCTGGATGATGGCCGACCCGGCCACGCTGCGGGCGTTGCTGGCGCTGCGTACCGACAGGCCGGTGACGTTCGGGTGGGGGCCGCGCTCGGTGCACGCGACCGGGCAATATCACCAGGGCGGGCCCCAGAACGGGGTGTTCCTGCAGATCACCGGGGCGGTGGCGGAGGACGTCGCGGTCCCGGGCAAGCCTTACACGCTGGGCCGTCTCCAGCTCGCCCAGGCGCTCGGCGACCTGGAGGCCCTCGAAACGCGCGGACGGCCCGCCGTACGCCTGCATTTGACCGACCGCGCTGCAGGGGTCGCGCACCTGCTCGCAGCCGCACAGGAGGTTTGAGATGACAGACCCTGGAGCACCCGCGGAGGAGGCCGCCACCGTAGCGGCGGCCGTGGCGGGGACCGCCACCACGGAGGAGGTGGTCGCCGCGAACCCGCTACGGGATCCGCGTGACAAGCGCCTGCCCAGAGTGGCCGGCCCCTGCGTGATGGTGTTGTTCGGCGTGACCGGTGACCTGGCCAAGCGCAAGCTGCTGCCGGCGATCTATGACCTCGGCAACCGCGGGCTGCTGCCGCCGGGGTTCTCGCTGGTCGGGTTCGCCCGGCGGGATTGGAAGGATCAGGACTTCGCCCAGCTGACGCACGACGCGGTCAAGGCGCACGCGAGGACGCCGTTCCGTGAGGAGGTCTGGAGGCAGCTGCTCGAGGGCATCCACTTCGTGCCGGGCGAGTTCTCCGACGATGGCGCGTTCGACGCGCTGTCCATGGCGTTGGCGGAGATCGACCAGACCCGCGGCACCGGCGGAAACTACGCTTTTTACCTGTCGGTGCCGCCGAAGTTCTTCCCGTTGGTGGTGGAGCAGCTCAAGCGGACCGGGCTGGCCGACGCGCCCGAGGGGTCGTGGCGGCGCGTGGTCATCGAGAAGCCGTTCGGGCACAACCTGCAGTCGGCGCACGAGCTCAACGAGATCACCACGTCGGCCTTCCCGGAGAGCTCGATCTTCCGGATCGACCACTACCTGGGCAAGGAGACCGTCCAGAACATCATGGCGCTGAGGTTCGCCAACAACCTCTACGAGCCGATCTGGAACCGGAGTTTCGTCGACCACGTGCAGATCACGATGGCCGAGGACATCGGCATCGGCGGGCGGGCCGGCTACTACGACGGCATCGGCGCGGCCCGCGACGTGATCCAGAACCACCTGCTCCAGCTCCTCGCGCTGGTGGCGATGGAGGACCCGACCTCGTTCGAGGCCCAGGCGCTGCGACGGGAGAAGGAGAAGGTGCTCAAGGCCGTGCGCCTGCCCTCCAACCTGGGGCTCAACACGGCGCGCGGACAATACTCGGCAGGCTGGCAGGGCGGCGAGAAGGTCGTCGGCTACCTGCAGGAGGAGGGTATCTCGCGCGCGTCGACCACCGAGACGTACGCCGCCATCAAGCTGGAGATCGCCAACCGGCGGTGGGCGGGCGTGCCGTTCTACCTGCGCACCGGCAAGCGCCTGGGCCGCCGGGTGACGGAGGTCGCGGTGGTGTTCCAGCGCGCGCCCCACCTGCCCTTCAGCAAGGACGACACCGAGATCCTCGGGCAGAACGCGCTCGTGGTGCGCGTCCAGCCGGACGAGGGCATCACGGTGCGCTTCGGCTCGAAGGTGCCGGGGACGGCCATGGAAGTGCGCGACGTCTCCATGGACTTCGCCTACGGCGAGTCGTTCCTGGAGTCGTCGCCCGAGGCGTACGAGCGGCTGCTGCTCGACGTGATGATCGGCGACCCGCCGCTGTTCCCGCACCAGCGGGAGGTGGAGCTGTCGTGGAAGATCCTCGACCCGATCGAGGAGTTCTGGGCCACTCAGGGCCAGCCCGAGCCCTACGAATCGGGCTCGTGGGGGCCGCCGTCGGCGGACGCGATGATGGCGCGTGACGGCCGCGTGTGGAGGAGACTTTAGTGACAACTTTCATGCTGTCGGACACGACGGCGGGGAAGATCTCGGCGCAGTTCATGCACCTGCGCCATCAGATGGGCGCGCCCGCCATCGGCATGGTGCTGACGCTCGTGGTGGTCTGCGAGGAGCGCCACCAGTACGACGCGCTCCGCGCCGCCGCCGAGGCGGCCCGGGAGCACCCGTCGCGCATCATCGTGGTGATCAACCGTGAGGTCGAGGAGCCCATCAGGCTCGACGCCGAGCTGCGCATCGGCGAGTCCACGCCGGGCGAGGTGGTGGTGCTGCGCCTGTACGGCGAGCTCACCCAGCACGCCGACTCGGTGGTCAGCCCGCTGCTGCTGCCCGACACGCCGGTCGTGGTGTGGTGGCCGGGCATGGCCCCGGACGTGCCCTCCAAGGACGCGATCGGCGCCCTGGCCCAGCGGCGCATCACCGACGCCAGGGGCATGTCCGACGGCGGCGTCAGGTCGCTGGTGACCAGGGCCAAGGGCTATGCCCGCGGCGACACCGACCTGGCCTGGGCGCGCCTGACGCCGTGGCGCAGCCTGCTGGCCGCCGCGTTCGACCAGCCGGTGGGCCAGGTACGCGACGGCGTGGTGGAGGCCTCCACGGGCAATCCGAGCGCGCCGCTGCTGGCCGCCTGGCTGTCGGAGCGGCTCGGTGCGCCCATCGAGGTCGCCGACTCGCCCGGCCCCGGCCTCACCGCCGTACGCCTGCAGCTGGACGCGGGCGAGCTGGCCGTGGTCAGGACCGACGCGCGGCTGGCCACGCTGTCGCGGCCCGGTCAGCCGGACCGGAACGTGGCCCTGGCCAGGCGGCACACCTCGGAGCTGATGGCCGAGGAAATGCGCAGGCTCGACAGCGACGAGATCTACGAGGCGGCGGTCAAGCGGTTCGCCCAGACCTTCAAGGGGTGACCTGAGAGACCGTGGCTGAGAAAGTAATGTCTGTGAGCGTCCCCACCGTCGTCGTCCACCGCAACGCCGACGTCCTGGCCAAGGCGGTGGCCGCACGGATCATCACCCGTCTGGTCGACGCGCAGTCGGCCAAGGGCTCGGCCTCGATCGTGCTGACCGGCGGCACGGTCGGCATCGCCACGCTGGCGGCCATCGCCGCCACGCCCGCCCGTGACGCCATCGACTGGCGGCGTCTGGACATCTGGTGGGGCGACGAACGTTTCGTGCCCTCCGGGGACAAGGAACGCAACGAGACCGGGGCCCGCGAGGCCCTGCTGGACCACGTGGACGTGGATCCGGAGCGGGTCCACGTCATGCGCGGCCCCGACTCGGGCATGACGGCCGAGGAATCCGCCAACGCCTACGCCGCCGAGCTGGGGGCCGCCGCCCGTCCCGAGGACCACGGCCCGGTGCCGAACTTCGATGTGATGCTGCTCGGGATGGGCCCGGACGCGCACGTGGCCTCGCTGTTCCCCGGCATGCCGGCCCTGTACGACACCCGCCCGGTGGTGGCCGTCCACGGCTCCCCCAAGCCGCCGCCCACCCGCATCTCACTGACGCTGCCCGCCATCCAGGCGGCGCGGGAAGTGTGGGTGGTGGCGGCCGGCGAGGAGAAGTCCGGGGCCGTCCGCCTGGCTCTGTCTCACTCGGGCCCCGTCCAGGTGCCGGCGGCCGGCGCTCGCGGGCGCGGGCGGACGTTGTTCCTGCTGGACCGGGCGGCGGCGGGGAAGATCCCGCCGGAGCTGGGGCGACTGTCGTCGCCCTGATCGTCTGACCTCAGCCGGGCGGCGGGCCGCCGAGCGTGCACGTGAGCATCTCGGCGGACCGCCGCCCGCCTGTTTTCCTCAGCTGGACGCGGACGCGAGGTCGTCGATCTCCTTCAGCAAGGCATCCTTGCGTTCTCCGGCCAGGTACGAGGCCTGGACGCCGTTCTTGGCCAGCTGGGCCAGCTCCGCCGTGCCGAGCCCGAAGACCTTCGCGGCCACGCGATACTCCTCGGCCAGCGTGGTGGCGAACATGGGCGGGTCATCGCTGTTGAGCGTGACGTACAGGCCCTCCTCCAGCATCCGGGGCAGCGGATGGTCCTCGATGGCGGCGATCTGGCCCGTGCAGACGTTGGAGGTGGGGCAGACGTCCAGGGGGAGCTGGGTGTCGCGCAGGTAGGCGACCAGGCGGGTGTCGGCGAGACAGTTGATGCCGTGGCCGATGCGCTCCGCGCCGTAGCCCTCGATGACTTCCCAGATCGTCTCGGGGCCGGTCATCTCGCCGCCGTGCGGGACGCTGTGCAGGCCGGCGGCGCGGGCGGCGGAGAACGCGGAACGGAAGGCGTCGCGATATTTCAGGCGTTCTTGCTCAATACCGCCGATGCCGAAACCTACCAGCGCGGTGGGAGGTTCCTGGAGCGCGTGGTCCAGGGTGATCTTTGCGGCCTCCTCGCCGAACTCGCCGGGAATATCGAAGATGTACGCCATTTCCACCCCGTGCTCGGCCAGGGAGCGGGCGGCGGCGAGGTCGAGGGCCTCGGTGATCTCGCGCATGGGCATGCCGACGATGTGATGGGCGTACGGCGTGACCTGCAGCTCCGCGTAGCGGGCGCCCTGTGACGCGAGGTCGCGGGCCAGGCCCAGCACCAGGGTCGCCACGTCCTCCGGCTCGCGCACCAACTGGTTGACGGCCCGGTACACCCGAGCGAAGTGCGGGAAGTCGCGGAAGGTGTAGAAGCGGCGCAGTTCTTCCTCGGTCGAGGGGACGCCGCTCCCGGGGTGGCGGCGTGACAGCTCCAGGACGGTGGCGACGGAGGCCGAGCCGACCAGGTGGACGTGGAGCTCGACCTTGGGCAGCGCGTGAATGAAGGCGTCGGTGGAGGCGTCGATGGTGGTCATGACGACGACCTTAGGTCGCACGTCTCCGCTTTTCCTAGCCTGAACACCGAAATCTCACAGTAAAATGTTAAATTAAATGCTTAGGTTACGCTAGGTCGTGTGATCAACGCCGAAGCGTACGACCGCGGCTTCGCTCAGCTGAGCTCCCACACCGTCGGCCCCCTGCTCGAGCGGGCACACGCCGCCCGCCTGCTCGACGTCGGCTGCGGCACCGGCGTGGTGACCGCCGCGGCGCTCGCCTTAGGGGCGGAGGTCACCGCGGTGGACGCCGACCCGCACATGCTGGAGCTGGCCGCCCGCCGCCATCCCTACGCCACGATCCGGCAGGCCGCACTGCCCGAGCTCCCGTTCGCGGACGCGGAGTTCGACGCCGTGGCCGGAAATTTCATCATCAACCACGTGCCGGACACCGCCGAGGCGCTCAGGGAACTGCACCGGGTGCTGCGTCCGGGCGGGAGGATCGCCCTGACGTGGTGGAAGGCCGACGAGATGACGGCCACGAACATCTTCGCCGAGGCCATCGAGGCGGCCGGGGTGTCCTACGAGCCGCCGCCCCGCCCGTTCACCGCCAACGACACCCCGGACCGCTTCGCCGCCCTGCTCACGACCGCGGGGTTCGAGGAGGCGGCCGTGGAGACCGTCCGGTGGCGGCACCAGGTGGATCTCGGGGCCTGGTGGACGGACATCGTGGAGGCGGGCGGGCCGCGGTTCGCGGTGATCGCCGGCCAGCCGCCGGAGGTCGTCTCGCGCATCCAGGCGCATTACACGCGCCTGGCGGCCCCGTACGCGCGCGACGGCTTCCCGGTCTGCGCCTATCTGGCCCATGCCAGGCGCAGCCCCGGCTAGACCCGGCTCGCGGGGACCCGCCACCGCCCCCTTAGCCCGCCGCCCAGGCGGTCACCACCGGCAGCAGCACCCCGTCAACGGACTCCGCGACGAAAGCCTCGTCGAACGGCGACCCGTTGAAGATCATGCGGTGCCACACGAGCGCCTCCGCGATCGCGAACAGCCGCGCGGGATCGACGGCCCCGGCCAGCTCTCCCCGCTCCACCGCCTGGTCGAGCAGCGTCTTGACGTCACCCAGGTCCTTGGCCTGCATGTGGGTGCGCAGCGTGCGCGCCAGCTCCTGGTTGGACACCAGGGTGGAGGACAGCCCGATGACCAGCGTGTGCTTGCGCTCCACCGCCTGGCACAGGCTGCTGAAGATGGCGGCCAGATCGCCGCGGAGGGAGCCGGTGTCCTGCCCGCGCGGCATGTCCATGTCGAAACGCCGGCAGATGACGTCCACGACCAGCTCGGGCTTGCCCGCCCAGCGCCGGTAGATGGTGGCCTTGCTCGCCCTGGCCCGCTTGGCGATCTGGTCGACCGTCATGCGGTCGTAGCCGACCTCCGACAGCAGCTCCATCGTGGCGTCGAGGATGGCCCTGTCACGCTCGGGGTCGAGTGGAGCCACGTACACGTCCTTCTAGCTATACGAGATCTCCTCGAATCGTACGCCCGTCAGCTCGGTGGACACGTCCCACAGCCGCCTGGCGAGCTCTTCTGACCTGGCGGTCTCCGACGGCGTGAGGATCGTGAGCTTGGGGCCGACGAACTCGCCGCCGCGGATGGCGGGCGAGGTGGCGGCGTACAGGGAGGGCTGGGCGCCCTTCTCGGGCGACTTGAAGATCAGGCGGAAGAGGGGCTGCAGGGGCCCCAGCTTGACGATGTTCGTGGCGGTGGTGCCCGGGTGGCAGGCGACGGAGATCAGGCCCGTTCCCGCCTTCTCGGCGCGTCGCCGCAGCTCCAGGGTGAAGAGCAGGTTGGCGAGCTTGGACCGCGCGTACGCGCTCATGCGGCCGTAGCCACGCTCCAGATCCAGGTTGGCGAAGTCCAGCTTGCCCACGGCGTGCGCGTCGCTGGAGACGGTCACCACTCGCGCGCCCGGGCGGGCGAGCAGCTTGGGCAGCAGCAGCCCCGTGAGGGCGAAGTGCCCCAGGTGGTTCGTGCCGAACTGCATCTCGAAGCCGTCCCTGGTCTCCCGCCTGGGGATCATCGCGATGGCCGCGTTGTTGATGAGCAGATCCACCTCGCCGACACCCTCGGCGAACTCTCTGACGGAGGCCAGGTCGGCCAGGTCGATGCGGGCGTACTCGACCTGGGCGCCGGGCACCTCCCGCAGAATCCGTTCGACCGCGGCGCCGCCCTTCTCGGGCGAGCGCGTGGCCACCATGACCCGCGCGCCGTGCCGGGCCAGCTCGAGCGCGGTCGGCAGGCCGATGCCGCTGTTGGCGCCGGTCACGATGGCGCTCTTGCCGGTCAGGTCCGGCATGGAGGCGGGGGTCCACGTAGTCATCGCCACTCCGATCCAGAGGTGTACGAAACCGTTTCGTACACCATAGCCTAACGATCGATCCGCTGCCGGGCGTTCCGCTCCTCGCGCCGCGTCACCTCGACCCGTTTCCTGCTGTCGTCCAGCTCTTTGCGTGCCTCGGCCAGCATGCGCTCCAGCGTGGCCACCTTCTCGGCACGCTCGTCGTACTCCCTGGTCGCGGCCTCCAGCGCGCTCTGCCACTCCCGGTGCGCGGCCTCGGCCTCCTGCCGCTCCCTCGCCTTCCTGGCCTCGGCCTCGGCGCGCTCTCTGGCCTGGTCCGCCTCCTCCTCCGGGGTGGGCTTCTTCTTCCTGGCGGGCCGCTCCCGGGGGATGGGGGCGGGCGCGAAGCCGCTGTAGCTGAGCGGCTTGGCCAGGTGGCCGCGACGCACCTGATCGGCCGCGTCGGCGTCGACGACCGCGGCGTCCAGCGTCTGGTCGACCTCGGTGGCGGCGGCCGGCGAAAGGCCGCCGGACTGCCTGATGAGCCTGCTGAGCCTGCCGGTGGCCGCGTTGCGGCGCTGGGTCAGCTCGGCGAGGGCGTCGGCGTCCTGCTCCTGCCAGGCCGCGCGCAGCCGCTCCCCCACCTCGAGCAGCTCGGCCAGCTCCTTCGGATGCTCGCGAGCGGCCTTGTTCACGGCCCAGGCGGACACCGTGGGCTTGCGGAATTTCGCGATGTCGCGCGAGAGCCGTACGTCGCCCGCGTCCTTGGCCGCGCGGGCCTCGGCCTCGCGGGCGGCGGTGAACTCCGGCGGGGGGAGCGCGTAAAGGCGGTCGGCCACCTCGTCAAGATCCACACAGGACAAATACCCCACATGCCGGGGTTTGTAGCGCATAGTGGAGGCAGCCCCAGTCGAACGGAGGCCTCCCGGTGTTCGAACGCTTCACCGACCGCGCGCGCAGGGTCGTCGTCCTCGCTCAGGAGGAGGCGCGGATGATGAACCACGGATACATCGGCACGGAACACATCCTGCTCGGCCTCATCCACGAGGGTGAGGGGCTGGCGGCCTTGGTGCTCGACGGCTGCGGCGTGGAGCTGGAGCACGTACGCGCCTTCGTCGAGCGCGAGACCGGCCACGACGGCAACCCGCCGAGCGGGCACATCCCCTTCACACCCCGGGCCAAGAAGGTCCTGGAGCTGTCCCTGCGCGAGGCGCTCCAGCTGCGCCACAACTACATCGGCACCGAGCACATCCTGCTCGGGCTGATCAGGGAGGGCGAGGGGCTGGCCGCGCACGCGCTCACGAACGCCGGCGCGGACCTGGCCGACGTACGGCAGCGCCTGCTCGACCGCGTCGGCCGCGGCTCCAAGGAGCGCCCGAGCGAGATGTTCTTCGCCGGCGGGTCCATGCTGAGCGAGCGGCTCACGCGGGTCGAGGAGAGCCTGGAGCGCATCGAGCGCCATCTGGGCATCCAGCGGCCCGAGCAGAAGCCCGGAGACCGGCGGGGCGACGACGAGGAAGGCGTCGGCTAGGCCCGTCCGTCAGGCAGGGGCCAGCGCGCCGACCGGCAACCGGGCCTCGACCACGCCCGGGTCCTCGGTGTAGCTGAGCGTGGCGCCCAGGGAGACCAGCAGCCTGCGCATCCTGGCGTTGTCGGACAACATGGTGGCCCTGACCTCGGCGTACCCGAGGTCGCGCGCCGCCGCCACCAGCATCCTGGCCATGGCCGTGCCCAGGCCCTGGCCCTGCCGGCGGTCCTCGACCAGGAACGCCATCTCCGCGATGCCCGGGTCGGGCGTGAACAACAGGTTGGCCATCGCCACGACCTGCCCGTCGTGCCCGGCGACCAGCGAATATCCCCGGCTCCTGTCGCACAGCCGGTCGAACATGCGCACCGGCAGCGTGGGCATCGAGGTGAAGTAGCGGAACCTGCGCGACTCCGGCGAGCACCTGTCGTGCAGGTCGCGTACGGCCTCGCGGTAGATCGAGGTGAGCGGGCGGACCGTGACCTCGGCGCCGTCGCCCAGCTTGACCGTGCGGTCGGCGCCGCTCTGCTCGACCGCCGGCTGGGCGAGCCTGGCGAAGGCGGCGGCCCTGGCCGCCTCGGTCAGGGTGAAGGGCAGCTCGGCGCGGCGCAGGCGGACCGCGCGACGGGCGGCCACGGGCACGACGAGCTGGGTCGGGTCGGGAAGATCGCTCACCGCTTCACCATAGATCCACCGGGCGTCGTCCGCGCGCAGCAGCTCGGCCAGCAGCTCGGGCAGCCGCCACGGCATCGAGCGCAGCCTGGAGGCCAGCAGCAGGGCCCTGGTGGGCTCGTCGGTCAGTTCGTGGGCGGTGGCCGGCACCACCTGGACGCGGCGACCGCCGGCCGCCTCCAGGGCCTCGCGCACGGTCTCCGGGTTGGCGGGGATGTCGGCGACGAACTCGTCAACGGTTCCGTCGGTGTCGGACTGCACGCTCAGGCCGAGAATGTTGCCGCCCCTGTCGGCCAGGGCCGAGGCGAGGGAGGCCAGCCGCCCGGGCCGCTCGTCCACCGTGGTGCGGATGCGCAAGAATCCCATGCCCATCAGGATGCCGGGCAGCTGTTACGCCTCCGCTAACGACGTGTTTCATCAGGAATGAACCTATATATCCGGATATAGCCGGAGGATGGTTGTCGTCCCGCTTGCCCCGCCGCGACGCCGAGCGGCGCGCCGACGACCTCCGCGCCCCGTACCGCATCGATCACGAATTTCGTCGTGAGATGCGACACAGTGTCCGGATATAGCAGGATACGGGGGCATGAGCGTGCGTGTTCCCTTGTCGTCAGAGTTCGTGAACGGCGACGTGTCCTTCTGGTACCGATCGGCCGGCGTGCCCGCCCCCGGCCCCAGGCTCGACGGCGACCTGGAGGCGGACGTGGCGATCGTCGGCGCCGGCTACACGGGCCTGTGGACCGCGTACTACCTCAAGCGGGCCCGCCCGTCCCTGCGGGTCGTGCTGCTCGAGCAGGAGTTCGCCGGATTCGGCGCCTCCGGCCGCAACGGCGGCTGGCTGACCGGTGACCTGGCCGGCTCGCACGAACGCTACGGCGCGGACGCGCGGCGCCTGCAGCGCGAGATGTACGCCTCGATCGACGAGGTCATCGCGGTCTGTGAGAAGGAGGGCATCGACTGCGACCTGGTCAAGGGCGGCGTCGTGAACGTGGCCCGGACTCCCGCCCAGGTCGCCAGGCTCCGTGCGTCGGTGTCGGCGGCCCGCTCGTGGGGCATCGAGGAGCCCGACCTGCGACTGGTGGACCCGGCGGAGCACGTACGGGTGGCCGGGGCGCAGGCCGCCTCCTGGAGCCCGCACTGCGCCCGCATCCAGCCCGCCAAGCTGGCCCAGGGCCTGGCCAGGGTCGTACGCGACCTGGGCGTGCCCCTTTACGAGCGCACTCCGGTCACGGAGATCGTCCCGCACCGGGCGGTCACCCCGTACGGCGTCGTGACGGCCGGGCACGTGATCCGCGCCACCGAGGGCTTCACCGCCCGCCTGCGCGGCCTGCGCCGCCAGTGGCTCCCCATGAACAGCTCCATGATTGTCACCGAGCCCCTGCCCGCGTCGTTCTGGGACGAGGTCGGCTGGCGCGGCGCCGAGCTGCTCGGCGACATGGCGCACTACTACATGTACGCCCAGCGCACCGCCGACGACCGCATCGCCTTCGGCGGCCGCGGCCGCCCCTACCTGTACGGCTCGCGCGTCGACGCCCGGGGCCACACCCACGAGTGGACCGTGGAGGCGCTGTGGCGGCTGCTCACCGAGTTCTTCCCGGCCGCCCGCTCCTCGTCGATCGCACACGCCTGGTCCGGCGTGCTCGGCGTGCCGCGCGACTGGTGCTCGACGGTCCACGTGGACCGCGCCACGGGACTGGGCTGGGCGGGCGGCTACACCGGCCACGGCGTCACCACGACGAACCTGGCCGGCCGCACCCTCCGCGACCTGATCCTGGACGAGGAGACGGAGCTGACGTCCCTGCCGTGGGTGGGCCGGAGGGTGCGCCCGTGGGAGCCGGAGCCGCTGCGCTGGCTCGGCGTGCACACGATGTACCGCCTGTACCGGGTCGCGGACCACCGCGAGCGCGCCATGCCCCGCACCTCGGCCCTGGCCCGTTTCGCCGACCTCATCACCGGTCACTGATCGCAGAAGGGAGATCTTGATGGACATCCTCTTCCGAGGAGGCCGCGTCTTCACTCCGGGAGGCGTCCGGCAGGCGGCCGTGCTGGTGAGCGACGGCGTGATCGCCGCCGTGGGCCCCGAGGGCGAGCTGGCCCGCCAGGCACCGTCCCATGACACGGTGGATCTGGCCGGCGGACTGCTGGTGCCGGGCTTCACGGACGCGCACATCCACCCGGTCCAGGCGGGCCTGGAACGGGCGAAGTGCGATTTGTCCGAGCTTTTCGGTCTTGACGCCTACATAGCGAAGATCGCGGACTACGCCGCGAAACATCCTGATAAAGAGTGGATTGATGGCGGCGGCTGGGACATGTCGGCGTTCCCGAACGGCCTCCCCCACCGCGACCACCTCGACTTCCTCGACCGGCCCGCCTACCTGATCCAGCGTGACCACCACGCCGCCTGGGTCAACACCCGCGCCCTCGACCTGGCCGGGATCACGAAGGACACCCCGGACCCGGTGGACGGCCGCATCGAGCGCGGCCCCGACGGGGCGCCCACCGGCGTGCTGCACGAGGGCGCCATGGACCTGGTCGGCCTGCTCACCCCCCGACCGGCCGCCCAGGATCTGGACGACGCGCTGGAGGACGCGCAGCGGCATCTGTTCTCCCTGGGCATCACAGGCTGGCAGGACGCCATCGTGGGCTCGTACGCGGGCTCCGTCGACCAGTTGCCCACCTACGTGTCCGCGGCCCGCTCAGGGCGGCTGAGGGCCCGCGTGACCGGCGCTCTGTGGTGGGACAGGACGCGCGGCCTGGACCAGATCGGTGACCTGGTCGAGCGCCGGGCCGCCGCCGACGGCCTCGATCGTTTCAAGGCCACCTCGGTCAAGATCATGCAGGACGGCATCACGGAGAACTTCACGGCCGCGACGCTGGAGCCGTACTGCCTGTGCGGCGGCACGGGCCTGTCGTACGTGGACCCGCACAAGCTCAAGGAGTACGTCGCCGAGTTGGACCGGCTCGGCTTCCAGGTGCACTTCCACGCCATCGGCGAGCGGGCCGTCCGCGAGGCCCTGGACAGCTTCGAGGGCACGAACCCGGCCAACCGCCACCACATCGCCCACCTGCAGATCATCGAGCCTTCGGACGTGCCGCGCTTCGCCGCCCTGGGCGTCACGGCCAACCTGCAGCCCCTGTGGGCCACCCACCACGCCCAGATGGACGAGCTGACGCTGCCGTACCTGGGTGAGCCGCGCTCGTCGTGGCAGTACCCGTTCAAGGACCTGCTCGACCACGGCACGCGCTTCTGCGCCGGCAGCGACTGGCCGGTCTCGGACGCCGACCCGCTGCAGGGCATGCACGTGGCGGTGAACCGCACGGAGCCGGGCGGCTCGGTCCACGCCGGCTACCCGACCGCGGGAACGCCGTTCCTGCCCGGGCAGCGCCTCGATCTGGCCACCGCCATGGCCGCGTACACCTCCGGCTCCGCCTGGATCAACCGCTCCCCCGCCGGTGTGCTCGAGCCCGGCCGCCCGGCCGACCTGGTGGTCCTGGACCGCGACCCGTTCGCCCTGCCGCCGCAGGACATCTGGACGACACGGGTGCGCATGACGTTCGTGGACGGCGAGCCGGTCTACGAAAGCTCCTGACGAACCGCGAAGGGCCCCGGGCGATCGCCCGGGGCCCTTCGCGGTGACTCGACTACCAGGGGGACTTGTTGGCGCGCAGGCGCTCCAGTGCCTCCTCGAGGATCGCCTTGCCGTCCTTGTCGCTCCTGCGCTCCTTCACGTACGCCAGGTGCGTCTTGTACGGCTCGTTCTTAGGCGGGGCAGGCGGGGCCTCCTCGTCCTGTCCGGCTGGGAGGCCGCAACGCGGGCAGTCCCACAGCTCGGGGACCGCCGCGTCACTGGCGAAACTGGGGCGCGTCTCGTGCATGTTGGCGCACCAGAACGAGACCCGCACTCGCGGAGCCGCCTCGCCACGCTCGGCCTCCCCCATAGGGCCGGCGCCGACTCGGCTGCCACGGATCGCGTTGCCACTACCCACGGATGAACTCCTCGCTCGATCGCCCCGTGTGCGGACACGGGGGGAGAATCACTGTCACGCGTTTAACTTGTTGCTCAGGGCCGCAGGAGCAGGCCGAGCGCGATGATGCAGACGAACCAGACCGTGCCCGTGATGACGGTCAGCCGGTCAAGGTTGCGCTCCACCACCGAGGAACCACCGAAGTTCGACGAGAAGCCGCCGCCGAACATGTCAGACAGGCCACCACCCTTGCCCTTGTGGAGCAGGACGAGCAGGATCATGAGAAGGCTCGCCAGGATGAGGGCGATGGAGATTCCGATTTCCACGGTATGCCTGTTCCTTCAATGCTCTGTTACGCGTGACGATTCAAACTTGCCTCTTGAGGGTACGACCTGTTGTCAAGTCGCACCCCCAGAACGACTCAGTTAGCCAGGCATTTCGGAGAATCGGCAGATCTTGGCGTAGTCACCTGCGTCGATGCTGGCGCCGCCCACCAGTGCGCCGTCGACATCCGCCTGTGCCATGATCCCTGCGATATTGCCTGACTTGACCGAACCTCCGTAAAGGATACGGACCGCCGAGGCCACTTCGGCGTCGTAGAGCTCAGCGAGTCTGATTCGCAATGCTCCGCAGACCTCCTGGGCGTCCTCGGGGGTGGCCACCTCGCCGGTGCCGATCGCCCACACCGGCTCGTAGGCCACCACTATCGATTTTGCCTGCTCGGCCGAGATCTTGCGCAGCGCTCCGTCGAGTTGGCCGAGACTGTGCGCGATGTGGCCGCCTTCTTGGCGCACCGCCAGCCCTTCCCCGACGCACAGGATGGGCGTCAGCGAGTGCCGGTAGGCGGCCTGGACCTTGGCGTTGACCAGGTCGTCATCCTCGCCGTGGTATTGCCGCCGCTCGGAGTGGCCGACCACGACGTAGGTGCAGCCCAGCTTGGCCAGCATGGCGCCGGAGATCTCACCGGTGTAGGCGCCGCCGTCGTGCTGAGAGAGGTCCTGGGCGCCGTAGACGATCCTGAGCTTGTCGCCGTCCACGAGGGTCTGGACGCTGCGCAGGTCGGTGAACGGGGGCAGGACGGCGACCTCGACCTTGTCGAAGTCCTTGTCGTTGAGTGCGAAGGCGAGCTTCTGGACCAGCGCGATGGCCTCGAGATGGTTGAGGTTCATCTTCCAGTTGCCGGCGATGAGCGGCTTGCGCGTGCTCAATGGTCACTCCTCCAAGGCGGCGAGTCCGGGGAGGGTCTTGCCCTCCAGGTATTCGAGGCTGGCTCCACCGCCGGTGGAGATGTGCGAGAAGCCGTCCTCGGGAAGCTCCAGCTTGCGTACGGCGGCGGCGGAGTCGCCACCGCCCACCACGGTGAAGGCGTCGGCGGCGATCAGCGCCTCGGCCACCGCCCTCGTGCCGCCGGAGAACGCGTCGAACTCGAACACGCCCATGGGCCCGTTCCAGAAGACCGTCCTGGCGTCGGCCAGCTTGGCGGCGAACAGCTCCCGCGTCCTGGGCCCGATGTCGAGCCCCTCCCGGTCGGCCGGGATCGCGGTGGCCTCGACCGCCTCGTGCTCGGCGTCGGCCGCGAACGTGGTCGCGGCCAGCACGTCCACGGGCAGGACGAGCTCGACGCCCCGCTTGGCCGCCTCCTCGAGGAAGCCGCGTACCTGGTCGAGCTGGTCCTCCTGGAGCAGCGACCTGCCGACCTCGTGGCCCTGGGCCTTGAGGAAGGTGTAGGCCATGCCGCCGCCGATCAGCAGCCGGTCGACCTTGGTCAGCAGGTTGGCGATGACGCCGAGCTTGTCGGAGACCTTGGCGCCGCCCAGCACCACCACGTAGGGCCGCTCGAGATCCTCGGTGAGCTTCTTCAGCACCTCCACCTCGGCCACGATCAGCCCGCCCGCCGCGTGCGGCAGCAGCTTGGGCACGTCGTAGACGCTGGCGTGCTTGCGGTGCACCGCGCCGAACCCGTCGCCGACATAGAGCTCGGCCAGCCCGGCCAGCTGCTCGGCGAAGGCGCCGCGCGCGGCATCGTCCTTGGACTCCTCGCCCGGCTCGTATCGCAGGTTTTCCAGCAGGGCCACCTGGCCGTCCTGGAGCGATTCAACGGTGCTGCGTGCGCTGTCGCCCACCACGTCGGCGGCGAAGGCCACGTCCTGGCCGAGCAGCTCGCCCAGGCGCCTGGCCACGGGCTTGAGCGAGTATTTCGGATTGACCTGGCCCTTGGGCCGGCCCAGATGGGCGCAGACGACGACCTTGGCGCCCCCGTCCAGCAGGGCCTTGATCGTCGGCACCGACGCGCGGATGCGGCCGTCGTCGGTGATCGTCTCCCCGTCGAGGGGGACGTTGAGGTCTGCGCGTACGAGCACGCGCCGCCCCTTCACGTCGAGATCATCGAGCGTGCGCATGCTCATTCTCCCGTCACTGTGTACATGGCCTCACTCCGTGAGCCGGCTCAGTCGCCCATGCCGCCGCCTTCCGGCGCCCCGGTCGCTCCGCTCCCGGCGCTCGTCCTCGGATCGGCTCTCCTGCGATCCGGCACCTCGCGCGGGTGATCGGTGCGACGCTCACAGGGAGGTCGTTCTCGCCGGCCCGGGCATCGCACGATGCGACGAGTGGGCGGCGAGACCGATCATGCGAAGCAGGGGTCCAGGCGGCGGCGCTCCCTCGCGGGATCCGGCGTCAGAGACCGCGGCCCACCAGCTCGATCAGGTCGGCGAGCCGGTTGGAGTAGCCCCACTCGTTGTCGTACCAGCCGACGACCTTGACCTGGTTGCCGATGACCTTGGTGAGGCCGGCGTCGAAGATGCAGGAGGCCGGGTCGGTGACGATGTCGGAGGAGACGATCTCGTCCTCGGTGTAGCTGATGATGCCCTTGAGCGGGCCCTCGGCGGCGGCCTTGACCGCGGCGTTGACCTCCTCGACCGTGACGTCGCGGCTGACGTCGACGGTGAGGTCGGTGGCCGAGCCCGTGGGGATCGGCACCCGCATGGCGAAGCCGTCGAGCTTGCCCTTGAGCTCGGGCAGGACCAGGCCGATGGCCTTGGCGGCGCCGGTGGAGGTGGGCACCACGTTGAGCGCGGCGGCGCGGGCGCGGCGCAGGTCCTTGTGCGGGCCGTCCTGCAGGTTCTGGTCCTGCGTGTAGGCGTGGATGGTGGTCATCAGACCCTTCTCGATGGTGAAGGTGTCGTGCAGGACCTTGGCCATCGGCGCCAGGCAGTTGGTGGTGCAGGAGGCGTTGGAGATGATCGTGTGCTTGGCCGGGTCGTAGTCGCCGTCGTTGACGCCCATGACGACGGTGAAGTCCTCATTCTTCGCCGGGGCGGAGATGATGACCTTCTTCGCGCCGTTGTCGGCGTGCACCTTGGCCTTGGTGGCGTCGGTGAACAGACCCGTCGACTCCAGGACCACGTCCACACCGAGGTCGCCCCAGGGCAGCTTGCCCGGGTCGCGCTCCTCGAAGACCTTGATCGCCTTGCCGTTCACGATGATCTCATCGCTGGTGGCCTTCACCTCATAGGGCAGGCGGCCCAAGATGCTGTCGTACTTCAGCAAGTGAGCGAGCGTCGCGTTGTCGGTCAGGTCATTGACCGCGACGATCTCGATGTCCTTGCCACTGGCGGCGACAGCGCGCCAGAAGTTGCGACCGATACGGCCGAAGCCGTTGACGCCTACGCGGATGCTCACGGGAACCGAACTCCTCGAACAGATGGCGGGCTGAACCTCAACCACGAACCTTATCGGACCCAAATTGGTTTAGACCACTGCCACCCCCGCAGTCTGAATGACGGTTCTGCACACTAGTTTTGAGGCGTTCGAGTAAAGTGCCCGACTCATCGGAGTAAATTCGTGCATTCTCTGGGGGCTGAGATGTCACATAAGCGGTCCGGGCTGCTTCCCGGACTAGCCGCAGGACTCGTTGCGGCGCTGGTCTGCGCGGCCGGTATGGGGATGGCCATCGCGTTCCAGAGAAGCCTTCCCATCGAAGTCCGGACGTTCGGCAACGGGTATCCCCTCTCGATCGCGCTGTCCCTCGTGGTCGCGCTGATCGTCGCCCTGGCCATGGGTATGGCACGTCCGCGCAGCGTCGCCCTGCCGGCCGTGGCGGCGCTGTACGCGGGCGGCGCCGTGGCCGGTGGCCAGATCATCGGCAAGGCGATCATTTGGGGCGCCCTCACGCGGGGACGGGGCACGCCCATCGACCTGGCCGACATCACCCTCGACAACTTCTTCGGGGGCTTCTTCCCCGCCCTGAGCATCTACAGCTCCCCGCTGGGGCAGACGTGGCCGATCTGGCTCTCCATCGGCGTGGCCGCCCTGGCCGCACTCCTGCTGCTCACTCTGCGCGTGGTGTCACGCGTCCGCCGCGCCCAGCGCACCGAGGCGGCGACCGAGGAGCCGGAGGAGCCCGATTACCGAGCCCCGTTCGAGCCCGCCCAGTCCCCGGCCAAGCAGCCGGCGGGTGACCTGTTCACACCCCGCAAACCGGCCGGCGACTGACGCGGTCCGGGCTGACGCCGCCCAGCTCACCCAAGAAGGGGACACGCACGAACGGCCCCGCCCCGGGTCATCCGACCACGGAAGCTGGTCAAGCATGCGCTCCGTCACGGCGAGCGACCCGTGAGCCTTCACGACCGGCCATGACGGACGGAAACCCACGTCGGCGCGTGCGGCCCACTCGGCTCGCCGTAAAGAACGGGTCCTAAAGCCCCGCCACCACAACGGCCCCGCAGATCCGGACAAAGCACGATCACGGCCCCGCAGAACCACACAAAGCCCCATCGCGACCCCGCAGAACCACACAAAGCGCCATCACGGCCCTGCAGAACCAGACATAGCCCCACCATCACGGCCCCGCATAGTCGCAGGGCCACCATCAACGGGCCTGCAGGCGCACCGCCGCCACCGCCACCACCACGACCCCAGCCGCACCGCCACCACCACGACCCCAGCCGCACGGCCCATCATCGGCCGCAGCAGACGACGCCCTCAGCTGGTGTCGCCGTCAAGGGGCGAGCATGTCGACGGTGAGGTTGGCCTCGGTGTTGGGGATGCCGAGATCGGAGGCGCGCTTGTCGGCCATGGCGAGCAGCCGCCGGATCCGCCCCGCGATCGCGTCCTTGGTCAGCGGCGGATCAGCGATCTGCCCCAGCTCCTCCAACGACGCCTGCTTGTGCTCCACCCGCAGCCGCCCCGCCACCACCAGGTGCTCCGGAGCCTCCTCCCCGAGAATCTCCAGCGCCCGCTGCACCCGCGCCCCGGCCGCCACCGCGGCACGGGCCGAGCGCCGCAGGTTGGCGTCGTCGAAGTTGGCCAGGCGGTTGGCGGTGGCCCGCACCTCGCGGCGCATCCGCCGCTCCTCCCAGGCCAGCACGCTGTCGTGCGCCCCCAGGCGGGTGAGCAGGGCGCTGATCGCGTCGCCGTCGCGTACGACGACCCGGTCCACCCCGCGCACCTCCCGCGCCTTGGCGTGGATCTTCAGCCGCCGTGCCGAGCCCACCAGCGCGAGCGCCGCCTCCGGCCCCGGGCAGGTGACCTCGAGCGACATCGACCGCCCCGGCTCGGTGAGCGAGCCATGCGCCAGGAAGGCGCCGCGCCAGGCGGCCTCAGCGTCGCATGCCGCCCCCGCCACCACCTGGCGGGGCAGGCCGCGCACCGGGCGGCCGTGGTTGTCGATCAGGCCCGTCTGGCGGGCGAGCGCCTCACCGTCGCGGTAGACGCGCACGACGTAGCGAGAGCCCTTGCGCAGCCCGGCGGGCGCGAGAACGAGCACCTCCGCCTTGTGGCCGAACACCTCGCCGATGTCCTTGATCAGGCGCCGCGCGGTGGCGTTGGTGTCGAGCTCCGCCTCGATCACGATCCGCCCGCCCACGAGGTGCAGGCCACTGGCGAACCGCAGCAACGTGGAAACCTCCGCCTTGCGGCAGCACGGCTTCAGCACCGGCAGGCGGCTCAGTTCGTCTTTCACCACACCTGTCATCGCCATAAGCGTTAGTCCTCTCCCCCATTCAGACCGGCTCTCGTCAGTCTCTCGCACCTTCGCGCCACGCCGACCAGGATCAACGCTTCTGGAGGAAAATCTCGTCCAGGACGGAGGCAAGACGTCGTGGGTCGTGCCGCGCAGAGCCGTCGGCGGCGGCCACGTCGGCCATGACGAGCCGCGCGCCGAGCGCGGCGGCGGCCTTCTCCAGCGCGTCGGGGTCGTCGACCACTCCGGTGTCGGCCAGCACGACGTCAATCGACAGGTCAGGCGCGTGCTGCGCGAGCACCTCCAGATGCTGCTGGGGGGAGAAGTCGTCGGTCTCGCCCGCCTGGGGAGCCAGGTTGAGCGTGACCAGCCGCTTGGCCCGGGTCTCGTGCAGGGCCCTGGCCAGCTCGGGCACCTTGAGGTGCGGCAGCACGCTGGTGAACCACGACCCCGGACCGAACACCACCCAGTCCGCCTCCAGCACCGCCGTGACGGCCTCGGGCCGTGCGGGCGGGTCCTCGGGGACCAGCGAGATGGCCTGGACGCGACCCGGTGTCAGAGCACACGCCACCTGACCGCGTACGGTCGAGATGACGCCGTCGAGCTCCACCTCGGCCACGATGTCCAGCGGCACCGACGCCATCGGCAGCACCCGCCCGTGCGCGCCCAGCAGCCGCCCGACCCAGTCGAGCCCGGCCACGGGGTCGCCCAGCAGCTCCCACAGCGCCACGATCAGCAGGTTGCCGACGGCGTGCCCGTGCAGCTCGCCCTCGCTGCGGAAGCGGTGCTGCACGACCTCGCTCCAGGTGCTGCCCCACTCGTCGTCGCCGCAGAGCGCGGCCAGCGCCATGCGCAGGTCGCCGGGCGGCAGCACACCGAGCTCACGGCGCAGCCGCCCGCTGGAGCCGCCGTCGTCGGCCACGGTCACCACCGCGGTCAGCGTGTCGGTGACCATTCGTAATGCGGACAGGGACGCGAACAGCCCGTGCCCGCCGCCGAGCGCGACCACGCCCGGCCCGAACTCCGCGTGCCGCCCGGGAGGGCCGAACCGCCCCTCCTCACCAGGCGGGACGCCTCCGGCCACACCACGCCCTGCCGAGGCGTCGCCCACGTCGCGCAGGGGAGCATCAGCCGGCCGCGAACGCTCTACCGGGATGGGACCGCCGCCTGCCGGATCCGGCACAGTCGCTGCTTCGAAACCTTCATCGGTCACTCCCGCCCCACATCCCGGTGGCTCACCTGGACCTCCATCCCGCGGTCGCGCAGGCGGGCGGCGACCTGCTCGGCCATGGCCACGCTGCGGTGTTTGCCACCCGTGCAGCCCACCGCCAGCGTCGCGTAACTCTTGCCCTCACGCGCGTAGCCGGCGGCGACCACCCGCAGGACCTCCTCGTAGGCGTCCAGGAACTCCTTGGCCCCCGGCTGCCCCAGCACGTAGTCGCGGACCGGCGCCTCCAACCCGTTCATCGGCCGCAGCTCGGGCACCCAGTGCGGGTTGGGCAGGAACCGGCAGTCCACGACGAGGTCGGCGTCGACCGGCAGACCGTATTTGAACCCGAAGGACACGACGTTGACCCGCAGCCCCGGCCGGTCCTCGCCGCCGAAGTATGCCACGATCTTGTTTCTCAGATCGTGCACGTTGTGCGAGGAGGTGTCGATCACCAGATCGGCGTTGGCCCGCACCTCCCGCAGGATCCCCCGCTCCCGTGCGATGCCGTCGACCAGCCGTCCCTCGCCCTGCAGCGGGTGAGGCCTGCGGACGTTTTCGAAGCGCCGCACCAGCTCCTCATCGCTGGCCTCCAGGAACACGACGCGCACCCGCACCCCGCGCCCTTCGAGCTCCTCGATGGCGGCGTTGAGGTCGGTGGTGAAGGCGAGGCTGCGCACGTCCACGACGGCCGCCACCTTGTCGGCGGCCAGCTTGACCTTGCCCGCCTCCTCGGCCATCGCGAACAGCAGGCCCGGCGGCAGGTTGTCGATGACGAACCAGCCCAGGTCCTCGAGCGCTTTGGCCGCGGTGCTGCGTCCCGCTCCGGACATGCCGGTCACGATGACGAACGCCGGCCCGGTGCTCATCGCCTCACTCCGCCCGTCCGGCACCGTCTCACCAGTGCTTCGCCCGTCCGGCTTTGCCTCACCGGTGTCCATGTCTACGCCCTCTCCGGCCGGCGTCGTCCGCCGGCTCAGCGGCCCGGGCGCTCACCGCACGGCGGCCGCCCGGCACGCCCGGTTGAGTCATCGCGGCACGCCCTTTCACACTAGCGAATGCGGGAACGCGCCTTGGCCATGCCGCTTCGTGTCCATGGTCACGCTCGCACGGGGCTCCGCCGGCCACGCAAGCCACCGCTCCCCGCCCCAAGCTCCCCGCTCTGTGCCCATGGTCGCGCTCGCACGGGGCTCCGCCGGCCACGCAAGCGACCGCTCTCCGCCCCAGGCTCGCCGCTCTGAATGACCGTGGCGGCATCAAGGCGAGTCTCCCTTCAGCGTCGAGACGATGACCTCAGCGATCGAAGGGCCGATGCCCGGAACCTCGCAGATCTCGTCGGCGGTGGCCTCACGCAGCTTCTTCACGGAGCCGAAGTGCTTGAGCAGCGCCTGCCGCCGGGCGGGGCCGAGGCCGGGCACGCTGTCGAGCGCGCTCTCCTTCACCGTCTTCGCCCTCTTGGAACGATGGTAGGTGATGGCGAACCTGTGCGCTTCGTCTCGGACGCGTTGCAGCAGGTAGAGGCCTTCGCTCGAGCGAGGCATGATCACCGGCTGGTCGTCGCCGGGCAGCCACACCTCCTCCAGCCGCTTGGCGAGCCCGCACACGGACACGTCGTCGATGCCGAGCTCGTCGAGCGCCCGCTGGGCGGCGGCCGCCTGGGGGCCCGCGCCGTCGACCACGACCAAGTTGGGCGGGTAGGCGAACTTGCGCGGCTTGCCCGTCTCGGGGTCGATGGGGCCGTGCGCGTCCTGGTCGTCGGGTGCCAGCTCGCCGGTGGCGGAACGCTCCTCCAGGTAGCGGCGGAACCGCCGCATGATCACCTCGTAGATCGAGGCGACGTCGCCTTCCTTGGTCTTGACCGCGAAGCGCCGGTATTCGATCTTGCGCGCCAGCCCGTCCTCGAACACCACCATCGACGCCACGACGTTCTCGCCCTGCAGGTGGGAGACGTCGTAGCACTCGATGCGCAGCGGCGCCTGGTCGAGGTCGAGCGCGTCGGCGATCTCCTGCAGCGCCTTGCTGCGCGTGGTCAGGTCGCTGGCGCGGCGGATCTTGTGTTGCGCGAGCGACTCCTTGGCGTTGCGCTCGACGGTCTCCATCAGCGCCCGCTTGTCGCCGCGTTGCGGCACGCGTACGTCGACGCGGGCGCGGCGCTGCTCGCCCAGTAGCTCCGTGACCGCCTCGTTGTCGGGCGGCAGGGCGGGCACGAGCACCTCGCGGGGCATCGACTCGGGGGCGGCCTCGGCGTACATCTGCAGCAGGAACTGCTCGACCAGCTCGCCGGGCGTGGTCTCCTCGACCTTGTCGACCACCCACCCGCGCTGGCCGCGGATGCGGCCGCCGCGCACGTAGAAGACTTGTACGGCGGCCTCGAGCGGGTCCTCGGCCAGCGCGATCACGTCGGCGTCGGTGCCCTCGCCGAGCACGACCGCCTGCTTCTCCAGCGCCCGCTGCAGGGCCTGGATGTCGTCCCTGAGCCGCGCGGCGCGCTCGTATTCCTGCTCGGAGGCGGCCTCGCGCATCTCCTTCTCCAGACGCTTGATGAAGCGGCTGGTGTTGCCTGCCATGAAGTCGCAGAAGTCCTCGGCCAGCGCGCGGTGCTCCTCTGGGCTGACCCGGCCGACGCAGGGCGCCGAGCACTTGTCGATGTAGCCGAGCAGGCAGGGGCGGCCGATCTGCCCGGCCCGCTTGAACACCCCCGCGCTGCAGGTGCGCACCGGGAAGACCCGCAGCAGCAGATCGACTGTCTCCCTGATGGCCCAGGCGTGCGAGTAGGGCCCGAAATAGCGCGTGCCCTTGCGCTTGGCCCCACGCATGACCTGCACGCGCGGGAAGTCCTCTCCCAAGGTGACCGCGAGGTAGGGGTAGGACTTGTCGTCGCGGTATTTCACGTTGAAGCGCGGGTCGAACTCCTTGATCCAGGAGTATTCGAGCTGCAGCGCCTCCACCTCGGTGCCGACGACCGTCCAGTCGACGTCGACGGCGGTGGTCAGCATCGTCTGCGTTCGCGGGTGCAGCGCGGAGAAGTCCGCGAAGTACGAGTTGAGCCGCTGCCGCAGGCTCTTGGCTTTGCCTACGTAGATCACCCGGCCGTGCGCGTCCCTGAACCGGTAGACCCCCGGGGAATCGGGGATCGAACCCGGCTTGGGCCGGAAACTCAAAGGGCTGCCCGCTGATCTCGCCACGAACAAAAGCCTAGTAGCCCACACCGACAAGGTCGCCCCGTCGCGGGCACGACCGGCTAGACCAGGCATCCCGGCCGCGCCCCCAAACGCGACCAAGACCAACACCACCCCGGTTCCGACCGACACTGGCCGACACACGGGCACTCGCCGACACACCGGCACTGCCCAACTGGCACTGGCCAACACACCGGCACAACTGGCCGACTGGCACTGGCCGACTGGCACTGGCCGACTGGCACTGGCCGACTGGCACTGGCCGACTGGCACTGGCCGACTGGCACTGGCCGACTGGCACTGGCCGACTGGCACTGGCCGACATTGATCGGCACACGGGCACACGGGCACACGGGCACACGGGCACACGGGCACTCGCCCGGCCCGGCCGGCGCGAACGGCCGCTGGACGGCCCAGCTCGCGCCGGGCCGTTCCCGGCGGCGGCGCTACGCGAGCGTGATCTGGTCGCCGTCGACCTTGATCTGCTGCTCGGGCAGCGGCTTGTCGGCGGGCCCGTTCGTCACGGCCCCGTCCGCGATGTTGAACTTGCTGCCGTGACAAGGACAGACGATCTGTCCGTCCGCGACGCTGCCGACCGCGCAGCCGCTGTGCGTGCACACCGCGCTGAACGCCTTGAACTCACCCGACGTGGGCTGCGTGACCACGATCTTCTGGTCCTTGAAGATCGTGCCACCGCCGACGGGGATGTCGGCGGTCGTGGCCAGCGCACTCCCGCCCTGCGGCGCGGCGCTGGACTTAGCGGCGCTGGACTGAGGCGCGCTCGACTCGGTGGCGCCACCGGCGCTCGTCGCGGTATCGGTACCGCCGCCACATGCGGTGATCGCCAGTGCCAGGCCGCTTGCGCCCACGCCTGCGATCACCACCCGGCGGCTACGAAGGTCTTCTCCCATGCGCTCACCCAAACGCACCCAGGTGAGAAATTCATGAGACGCGTGTTCACGCCAGCCTGATCTTGTCTCCGTCCACCGTGATCTTCTTTTCCGCGAGCGGCTCGCCCGCGGGCCCATCAGTGACGGAGCCGTCCTCGATGCTGAACTTGCTGCCGTGACAAGGACAGTTGATCGTGTTGTTGGAGACGGTGGCCACCGTGCAGCCCGCGTGGGTGCAGACGGCCGTAAACGCCTTGAAATCGCCTGCGGTCGGCTGCGTGACCACGATCTTCTGACCCTCGAAGACCTTCCCGCCCCCTTCGGGGATGTCGCTGGTGGCGGCCAGCGCCTTGCCCTTCGATGCCTGCTTCTTCTTGGGTGCCGCGGACGACGCCTCCTCGGCCGGCTCTTCGGCCGGAGGGTCGGCGCTCGCTTCCGTCGTCGGCGAACCGTAGCTCGCACACGCTGTCAGAACCGCCGCCAGCCCCGCGCCACCGGCGCCGAGCATCATTGTCCGGCGCGTCGTTTCCGTCATTGTGCGTTCCTCCCAGGATTGTCTTCACTTCAGGTACGGCCAGCGCCATGGCGCCGGTTCAGCGTGCCCGAGACCAATCCCGGCGACTACGCACAATTACCGGTTCAGACGATCACGATGCCGTCGCCTTCGACCTTGACCGGGAATGCGGTCAGCGGAGCGGTGGCGGGCCCCTTGGTGGCGTTGCCGCTGTCAGCGGCGAACTCGCTGCCGTGGCAGGCGCACTTGATCATCTTGCCCTCGGGAATGCTCACGGCGCAGCCCATGTGCGTGCAGATCGCGCTGTAGGCCTTGTAGACGCCCTGCGCGGGCTGCATCACCACGATCTTCAGGTCCTCGATCAGCTTGCCGCCGCCCACCGGCACGTCGGCCGTCTTGGCGATGACCTTGCCTTTGATGCTCTGCTGAGCCTTGATGTCCCCCGTGCCGCATGCCGCGAGCGCCAGCCCGCACGCCGCGACTCCGGCCGCCCCCAGCATCTCGCGCCGTCCGAGGCCGCTTTCAGCGGCCACTTCCGTCGAACCCCAGGTGTTCATGTTCGAGAGCTATCCCATATCTCTTCGTGGTCAGCGTGTGACATTCGGTGGCGCGGCCTGCTGCCCCTTAACAGTCGATGCTGACCCACTGCGGTCAAGTCGTCACCCAGAGTCAAGTCTATGGGCGCCGCCCGCCGGTCCCGTCCGCGGGTGGCAGGTCGCAGCGCCCGGCGGGCACCTCTGACCGCCCTCCAGGGCGGCACGTCAGCGGCTGGTAGGCCGGCGGTCAGCGACCGCCTTGACCCTTGCGGCCATGACGCTTTCGACAGAGCAGCAGCCACCGGTCTCCCCCGCCCCACCCCGCCGTCCCCGATGGTGGCGCCGTCCATGGGTGGCGCCGCTGGCGGTGGTGGCGGTCGCGTTCGTCGCCTTCTCCCTGCCCCCGTACCTGTCCATGGACCCGAGCCAGTCGCGCGTCCCCGCCCCGGACTTCTTCCCGCCGCATTTCGTCGTCCTGTCGCTGCACGTCGTTTTCGGCTCGATCGCGATGATCACGTGCTGCCTGCAGGTCTGGCCGTGGTTCCGCGGCCGCTACCCGCGCGCCCATCGCCTGATCGGCCGCGTGTACGTCTTCGCCGGCTGCCTCCCCGCCGGCCTGCTCGGTCTGATCGTCTCCGTGACCACCCCGTATTTCGGCCCGGTGACCGCCGCCAGCGGCGTCGTGCTGGCACTTGTCTGGCTGGGATGCACGCTGGCGGGCTGGAGGATGGCCAGGCAGCGCAGATTCGTCGACCATCGCCGGTGGATGGTGCGCAGCTTCGCCCTCACCATGTCGATCATCACGAACCGCCTGTGGGGGACCGTGTTCTTCATCGTGTTGTCGCCGCAACTGGAGACCACCTTCCACGGCGACGAGACACTTCTGGCGAGCGCGGTGTCGGCGCTGAGCGCCTGGCTCGGCTGGGTGTTGCCGCTGCTCTTCGCCGAGTGGTGGCTGGAGCGCGGCGACGCCGCCAAACGCCGCCGCCGCGCCCGCCAAACCGCATGACCCATGCCCGCCAGGGCGCATGACCCTCGCGGCCACCAGGCCGGGTGACCTCAGAAGGACAGGATCTTCCGCAGGAAGCGCCCGGTGTGGCTCTCCTCCACCAGCGCGACCTCCTCGGGCGTGCCGCTGGCGACCAGGGTCCCGCCGCGTGAGCCGCCTTCGGGACCCATGTCGATGATCCAGTCGGCCGTCTTGATCACGTCGAGGTTGTGCTCGATGACGATCACCGTGTTACCGCCGTCGACCAGCCGCCCCAGCACGCCGAGCAGCCTGCGGATGTCCTCGAAGTGCAACCCGGTGGTCGGCTCGTCCAGCACGTAGATCGTCCGCCCGGTCTGCCGCCGCTGCAGCTCGGAGGCCAGCTTGACGCGCTGGGCCTCGCCCCCGGACAGCGTGGTGGCCGGCTGCCCGAGCCGGACGTAGCCGAGACCCACGTCGTGGAGCGTCTGCAGGTGACGCTTGATCGCGGGGATCGCGTCGAAGAAGCCCAGGGCCTCCTCGATCGGCATGTCCAGCACCTCGGAGATCGTCTTGCCCTTGTAGTGGACCTCCAGCGTCTCCCGGTTGTAGCGGGCGCCGTGGCAGACCTCGCACGGCACGTAGACGTCCGGCAGGAAGTTCATCTCGATCTTGATGGTGCCGTCGCCGGCGCACGCCTCGCAGCGCCCGCCCTTGACGTTGAAGCTGAAGCGCCCGGGCTGGTAGCCCCGCACCTTCGCCTCGGTCGTGGCCGCGAAGAGCTTGCGAACGTGGTCGAAGACGCCGGTGTAGGTGGCCGGGTTGGAGCGCGGGGTGCGCCCGATCGGCGACTGGTCGACGTGGACGACCTTGTCCACGAGATCCATGCCGTTGATCCGCGAGTGCCGGCCCGGCACCGTGCGCGCTCCGTTGAGCTCCTTGGCCAGCGCGTTGTAGAGGATGTCGTTGACCAGCGTCGACTTGCCCGACCCCGACACACCCGTCACGGCCGTGAACAGCCCCAGCGGGAACTCGATGTCCACGCCCTGGAGGTTGTGCTCGCGCGCCCCCTTGACCGTGATCTGCCGCTTCTTGTTGCGCGGGCGGCGGATGGCGGGGATGGGGATGCTCCTGCGCCCGGACAGGTATTGCCCCGTCAGCGACTCCTCGCTGGACAGCAGCTGCTGCACGGTGCCGGACACCACGACCTGGCCGCCGTGCTCGCCCGCGCCGGGACCGATGTCGACCACCCAGTCGGCGGCCGCGATCGTGTCCTCGTCGTGCTCGACCACGATCAGCGTGTTGCCCATGTCACGCAGCCTGACCAACGTGTCGAGCAGGCGCATGTTGTCGCGCTGGTGCAGGCCGATGGACGGCTCGTCCAGCACGTAGAGGACGCCGACCAGGCCGGAGCCGATCTGGGTGGCGAGCCTGATGCGCTGCGCCTCGCCACCCGCGAGGGTGGCGGCGGCCCGGTCCATGGTCAGGTAGTCGAGGCCGACGTCGAGCAGGAAGCCCAGGCGGGCGTTGATCTCCTTGACGACCCGCTCGGCGATCTGCATGTCGCGGTCGGACAGTTTGAGCGCGGCCAGGAACTTCGCGCACTCGCCGATCGACATGGCCGCGACCTCGGCGATCGACTTGTCGGCGACCGTCACCGCCAGCGTCACCGGCTTGAGCCTGGCTCCCTTGCAGGCCGGGCACGGGATCTCGCGCATGTAGCCCTCGAACCGCTCGCGGCTCGAGTCGCTCTCCGCCTCGGCGTGCCTGCGCTGCACCCACGGGATGACGCCGTCGTAGGTGGTGTAGTAGGAGCGCTGCCTGCCGTAACGGTTGCTGTAGCGGACGTGCACCTGCTCGTCGTGGCCGTACAGCAGCGACTTCTGCGCCTTCTTCGGCAGCCCCTCCCACGCGGTGTCGAGCGTGAACCCGACGGTGTTGCCCAGCGCCTCGATCAGCCTGACGAAGTATTCACTGGTGTGGCCGCCCGACCAGGGATGCAGCGCGCCCTCGCGGAGCGTGCGCTCCGGGTCGGGCACCACCAGGTCGGGGTCCACCTCCATCTTCGTGCCCAGGCCCGTGCACTCGGGGCAGGCGCCGAACGGCGAGTTGAACGAGAACGAGCGCGGCTCCAGCTCCTCGAACGACAGGTCGTCGTAGGGGCAGTAGAGGTGCTCGGAGTAGAACCGCTCGCGGCCGGGGTCGTCCTCGGGCCGGTCGACGAACTCGAGCGTGATCGTGCCGCCGGACAGCAGCAGCGCCGTCTCGACCGAGTCGTTGAGCCGGCGCCGCGCCGACTCCTTGACCGACAGGCGGTCGACGATGACCTCGATGTCGTGCTTTTCGTACTTCTTCAGCGTCGGCGGGTCCTCCAGCCGCACGACGGTGCCGTCCACCCTGGCCCTGGCGAAGCCCTTGGTCTGCAGCTCGCGGAAGAGCTCGGCGTATTCACCCTTGCGTCCGCGCACGACCGGGGCGAGCACCTGGAACCTGGTGCCCTCCTCCAGGTCCATCACCCGGTCGACGATCTGCTGCGGCATCTGCCTGGCGATCGGGCGCGCGCACACCGGGCAGTGCGGCTTGCCGATCCTGGCCCACAGCAGCCTCAGGTAGTCGTAGACCTCGGTGATCGTGCCAACGGTCGAGCGGGGGTTTTTGCTGGTGGCCTTCTGGTCGATCGACACCGCCGGGGACAGGCCCTCGATGAAGTCGACGTCGGGCTTGTCCATCTGCCCGAGGAACTGGCGAGCGTACGCCGACAGCGATTCGACGTAGCGCCGCTGCCCCTCAGCGAAGATCGTGTCGAAGGCCAGGCTCGACTTGCCCGAGCCGGACAGGCCGGTGAAGACGATCAGCGAGTCTCGCGGCAGGTCGAGCGAGACGTCCTTGAGGTTGTGTTCTCGTGCACCACGCACGATCAGGCGGTCTGCCACGGCGATCCCGGAAGTCGAAAGGCGGATAGGTCCACGGGGGATGGTAGACGGGAGCTCCGACAAATTCGGCGGCCCGCATCCCGGCCCCCGAAAAATCCGTCCCTCACAGGTTACGGCCATCAGCCACCTCGGCAGGAGGCCTTCGACATCTAACGATCCGACCTGCGGCTTTATGCCCGCCCTCAGACGAGGAGCCCAGATGTTGAAATATCCAGATATGGCGGGTCCTATCCGCGCTGCAGGCGGAGTCGCCCACGGACGCGACCTCGGCGGCGGACCCGTCGTCCAGGGCACGCCACGCGACATGCTGGCCTGACTGACCGGCAGGTCGGACGGCCGGGGCGTTACCCTGGTGCCTGCGGGGCAGTCGTTCATGCCAGGCCCCGGGGGGACAGGCTTTCCAGAGCCGCCGCCGTGGCTGACCGGCCCCCGCAGATCTGCCCGCGACGCCCCCGAAGGACTATTGATGACCTACACAGGTGACGTCCAGGTCGGCGGTCCCGCCGACGTGCGCGAGCTGCCCGCGCTGACGATCTGCAAGCTCGCCGTCGGCCCGTACGACAACAACGCCTATCTGCTGCGCTCCACGCAGACCGGTGACGGCCTGCTCATCGACGCGGCGGCCGACTCCGATCGCCTGCTCGCCCTGATCGCCGACCAGCCGATCGGCGCGATCGTCACGACGCACCAGCACGGCGACCACTGGCAGGCGCTGGGGCAGGTCGTCAAGGTCACGGGAGCCCAGGTGATCGCCCATCCGCTGGACGCGGCCGCACTCCCGCTGCCGGTGGACCGCACGGTGGAGCACGGCGACACCATCACCGTCGGCGACGTCACCCTGGAGGTCATCCACCTGCGTGGCCACACGCCAGGATCGATCGCGCTCCTGTACGACGGAGGCGAGGAGGCGGGCACACACCTGTTCACGGGCGACTCCCTGTTCCCCGGCGGCGTCGGCAACACCTGGAAGGACCCGGAGCGCTTCGACCAGCTCTACACCGACGTCGTGGAGCGCGTCTTCAACCGCCTGCCCGACGAGACCTGGATCTACCCGGGCCACGGCAAGGACACGACCCTCGGCGCCGAACGCCCTTCCCTCCCGGAGTGGAAGGCCCGCGGCTGGTAACCGGCGCCCGGCCGGTCGGCAGGGCTGGTGACCGGCGCCGTGCCGGCCGCCGGGGGCACAAGGCTCACCGGCGGGCGGCCAGGACCCGGACGATGCGCTCGGCCGCGAGGGCGGGATCGTCAGCGAGCCCGACGAGCTCGCCCCACGACCACCGATAGAACCAGCCCTCCGACATCGGCACGCAGTCGACCGTCTCCACGAGCATGACGGTGTCGGGGTCGCTGATCCGCAACGCGGGCGGATACGGCCGCAGTGCCGCCGTCAGCCCGCGCTGCTCCAGCTCCGTGGCCAGCTTGCCGAGGTAGTACGTGCGCGTGTGCTCGCGCGGCGTGGCCGACATGGCTCCATCAAAGCCGAAGTAAGACGAAAAATCCCGGTCAGTTGCTGATGCGCTCGGCTTCTTTACGCTGCTCGCGCTTGTAGAACAACATCCGCAACGGGATGGCCGCCACGAGCGCGATCTGCATGGACGCGCCGATCTTGATCGGCAGGTCGCCGCCTTCCGGCCAGGCCACCCAGACGGTGAGGAACGCCACGTTCACCATGATCCACCCGAGGACCACCGCCAGGAGCTGCCCCTTCGGCTTCGGGTATTCGATCCGGCTGACCATCAGCCACGCCACGCCGAGCACGGCGAGCAGCGCCCAGATGCTCGGCTGGAACAGCAGCACGATGGAGATCACGGTCATGGCGCCCATCGGGATGGGCAGCCCCATGAAGTCGCCGCTCTTGGTCTTGACGCAGGCGAACCTGGCCAGCCGGACGACCCCGGCGACCAGCACGGACGCCGCCGCCACCAGCACCGCGGTGAACGGCACCTGATCGGTGAACCCGCCCCAGATCACGACCATGAACGCGGGCGCGAACCCGAAGCTGATCACGTCGGCGAGGTTGTCGAGCTCGGCCCCCATCGCCGAGGCGCGGAAGCGCCGTGCGACGAGACCGTCGAACAGGTCGCACGTCGCCCCGATGAGCAGCAGCACGATGGCGGTGGCGAAGTAGCTGGGGTTGGGTGTGAAACGGCCGCCCTCGACTTGGAGCTGCTGGATCGCGGAGTACGCCAGGACGCACACCGCGAGGAACCCGCAGACCGCGTTGCCCAGCGAGAGGGAGTCGGCAGCGGAGAGGCGGAACGCCTTGCCGACGGGACCTCGAGGCTCTTCCTCTTCCGCCTGCCAACTACCGGCGTCAGCCTCGGTCAATTCTGGTCACCCCCGCAACCGTCTTCTCACCCACGGACACCGCGGGAGAGATCCCTTCGGGAAGGTAGATGTCGACCCGCGAGCCGAACCGGATGAGCCCGATCCGCTCGCCTGGCACGACTTTCGCGCCCGCGCTCAAATAGGGCACGATCCTGCGCGCCACCGCGCCCGCGATCTGCACCATCTCGATGTCGCCCAGCGTGGTCTCGAAATGCCACACCACGCGTTCGTTCTGGTCGCTGTCCTTGTTGAACGCCGGCAGGAACCCACCTGCCACATGCTGCACGGAGGTGACATTTCCCGCAAGAGGGGCACGGTTGACGTGCACGTTCAGCGGGCTCATGAAGATCGCGACCCTGGTGCGGCCGTCCGGCCACGGGTCGATGCTCTGCACCACGCCGTCGGCGGGCGACAGGACGCGGCCCTCTCCCGGGGTCCGGTCGGGGTCGCGGAAGAACCAGAGCATGCCCCCGGTGAGCGCGCTCAGCGGCAGCGCCGCGAGCGCCCATCGCCGGTCCTTGCGCGTCAGCAGCGCGGTCGCGGCCGCCGCGGCCGCCGTCGGAAGGAGCCAAGGAGACACGCCGCGGGCGAGCCTGACAGAGCTCGGGCGGGTGGGCTTAGCAGAATCGTCGGACACGTACAACCTTTGGTGGTGACTGGACTGGGCGCTTTGCCGTGATGTTACAGAACCAGCAACTATGCACGGCACAACTACACAAGCAAAGCGCCTCGAAGCCCTTTTCGCTAGACCTGCTCCGGGGTCGTCTCCTCGCCCTTGCGCGCGTCCATGCGGGCTTTCACCAGACTGGCCACAGTGGTGATGACCATGGTGGCGCCGATGATCGAGAGCGAGACCCAGATGGGAATTTCGGGCGCCCAGGAGACATGGCTGGCGTGCAACGCCTCCATGACAAGCTTAACCCCGATGAACCCGAGAATGAACGCCAAACCGTAGCTGATGTAGACGAGCCGCTGCAGCAGGCCACCCAGGAGGAAGTAGAGCTGACGCAGCCCCATCAGGGCGAATGCGTTGGCCGTGAAGACGATGAAGGGGTCCTTGGTGAGCCCGAAGATCGCGGGAATCGAGTCGAGCGCGAACAGCAGGTCGGTGCTGCCGATGGCGATCATCACGATGAGCATCGGCGTGACCAGGCGCTTGCCGTCGATCTTGACGGTGACCTTGGACCCGACGTAGCCCTCGGTGGACGGGAGCGTCCTACGCACCCACCTGAGCAGAATGTTCTCGTTGACTTCTTCTTCCTCGCCCTTGAGGTGCTGGCGGACGATGTTGATCGCGGTGTAGACGAGGAAGGCGCCGAACACGTAGAACAGCCAGCTGAACCGCTCGAGCGCCGCGGCGCCCAGCGCGATGAAGATGCCGCGCATGACCAGCGCGAGCAGGATACCGACGAGCAGGACCTTGTGCTGGTAGGCCCGGGGCACGGCGAACCTGCTCATGATGATGAAGAAGACGAAGAGATTGTCGACGCTCAGGCTGTATTCAGTGATATAGCCGGCGAAGAACTCCCCGGCTTTGTCCGCCCCCACCGTGGTCCACATGACCACCCCGAACGCTATGGCGAGGACGACATAGAACGTCACCCAGTAGCCGGCCTGCCGCATGGAGAACTCACGTGCTTCTCCGCGGTCGACGATCCACAAGTCAATGGCAAGGACAACGATGAGACCGCCGATCACGGCGATCCAGGCCCACACGGGTACGCTCACGTCTCAAGACCCTCCGGCATTGCAGGACTCAGTGCCGGAGGTCTCTCCCGCCCGCGAAAAGCGCGGACCGGCAGCCCCGGGGGCCCCGTGGAGCGGGGCTGCACCGTGATGACGAGGCTGTCGCGAAGGGATACTCCCCTCCCTAACCCAGGCAGTATACGAGAACGCCTTATCCCCACCTAATCATCCCGTTGGATCTTGCGGCCCGTACGCCTCCAGCACGCTCGCCACGGCGGCGTCGCCGCCGGGCATCTCGCGCCCGCGCCGCGCGGCCGCCGCGGCGAGCGTTTCCGCAGCTCCCGGCTCCTCCAGCAGCGTCCGTACGGCACCACGCAAGCCTTGGACATCCCCGTAGGGAACGAGGATCCCGGCGTCCCCCACAATCTCCGGAATTCCTCCCACAGCAGTAGCGATCACTGGCTTCCCGGCCATGAGCGCCTCCCTGATGCTGAGCGGCTGCCCCTCCCACCGGGCGGCGGTGAGCACGGCGGTGGCCGCGCCCAGCAGGTCGGGAATGTCATCCCGATTTCCGAGCAGCCTCACAGGCAGCGCCTCCCGCCGGATCCTGCCTTCCAGCTCCGCCCGCAACGGCCCCTCTCCGGCGACCAGAAACAGCGGCCCCCCGGCCAGGTCCGCCGGCAGGCCGGTCCTCTCCCTCCAGGGCCCGGCGGCGACATCGAGGAGCGTTTCGAGTCCCTTCTGCTGGGCGAGCCGGGCAATCGTCAGCATGAGGGGCCGCTGCCCGGCCCCCAGCTCGTCCCTGACCTCCTCGGGTGTGCGCTTGGCCGGCCGCAGGGCAGGCGCCGGCACCACGGCGGCACGCACGTCCCGAGCCCCGAGCCGGGTCATGCGCTCTCCGAGATCCGGCGACACGACCAGCACCCGATCGGCTCTCCGCGCGACGATCCGCTCGAGCACCCCGTAAACGAATCCGACGAGGCCGCCCGCGGTCAGCGCATTGTGCAGGGTGACGACCAGCCTCCCCCGCCGGCCGCCCGCCCCGAGCGCCGCCGGCCTCCCCCGCCGGCCGCCCGCCCCGAGCGCCGCCGGCCTCCCTCGCCGGCCGCCCGCTCCGAGCGCGGCCAGCGCCCCCGCCCTCAGCCCATGGGCGTGCACGACCTCGGCCTCCCGGGTCAGCCGCCTGATCGCGAGCACCGCACGCAGGTCGTTGCCCGGATGTGGCCGATCCGACACGGCCACCTCCACGAACCGGGCCCCCGCGGCGGCGAAGGAGAACTGCTCCTCGACGCTGCGCGGTCCCACGACGAGCACCCGGTGCCCGCGCCGCACCAGCCCTTCGGTCAGCATCAGGACGTGCCGCCCCGTGCCGCCGGACGTGGTGCCCAGCACGAACGCCACCCGCACGGCTCAGCTCCTCCCGCTCCGCCTGAGCAGCCCGGCCACCGCACCCGCGTCGGCCCGGTCCACCATGGCCACCACCACGCCCCCCGCCGCCAGTGCCACGGCTGCGGCCAGGGCGGCGGCGCCCACGTTCGGCCACAGACCCTGCGCCGCGAGCCATCCCACCACGGCGCCTCCCGCCAGGTATCCCAGCAGCCCACCGGCAACAGCCGCGCACAAGGCCCTGAGCAGCCCGGCCGCTGCCGCCCGTCCCCTGGCCCGCGTCACGGAGCCGAGCAGCAACGCCCCGCCCACGCTCATCCCCACGCTCATCCCCAGCGCCATCCCGCCGATCTGCCACCCCTCGGGCAGCACCGCCACGAAGGCGGCCTGCGCGACCATCACGACCACCCAGCCCGCCACCGTCCCGGTGGCGGCCGCCCGGCCGCGCCCGGCCGCGTAGAGCACCCTGCTCAGATGCGCGATGAGCCCGTAGCCGATGAGCCCGGGCGCGAACAGCGCGATGGCCCGCGCCAGCTCGGGCGCGGGCACGTCGCTCTTCATCCCCAGGAACACCACCGCCCCCGGTCCCGAGGCGGCGGCCAGCACCCCTGCGGCCAGCCCGGACACCAGCACCACGGCTCGCGTGGTGCGCGCCGTCAGCGCCGCGAACCCCGCCGGGTCCCCGGCCTGCGCGGAGAGGCGGGGAAACGCGCTGGTGGCGATGGGTACGGCCAGCACCGCGTACGGCACCAGGTAGATCGCCCACGCGTAGTTGTAAACGGCGATGGCCCCGTTGCCGATGGCGTTGTTGGACAGCACCAACACCACGATCATGGCCGCCTGCTGGGCGAGCAAGGCGGCGATGCCCGCCAGGGCGAGCCTGCGCACGTGTGCGGCCGCACCGTCGGGGAACCGCAGGACCGGCCGCCACCGCAGTCCCAGCCGGGTCAGGGGCCCGAGCACGGCCAGCACCAGCGACAGCACCCCCAGGCTGGTGCCCACGGACAGCGCCAGCTCGGCCGGCCCCGGCACGGCGGCGGGATCGGTCACGCCACCACTGAGCGGCACGAACAGCAGATAGGCCACGATCACCACGATGCTGGACACCAGGGGCGCGACGGCGGGTCCGGCGAACCGCTTGTGCGCCTGCAGCACGCCGTAGAGCACCACCGCGACGCCGTAGAGGGGGATCTGGGGCGCGAAGACGACCAGCATGCGGGCGGCGACCGCGGTCACCGCCCCGACGTCGGTGCACCCGTCGATCGCGGAGCCGAAGAACACCCCGACGATGGGCCCGGCGAACAGGGCCGTGAGCACGCCGACCGGGACGAGCACCACGATCACCCAGGTGAGCAGCGCCGAGCTGATCCAGCTCACCCGCGCAGCGTCCTGACCGTCCGCCTGCGCGGACGCATCGGCGAGCCCGGCCGACCCTCCGGCCTGCGCCGAGCCGACCCCCATCGGCCCGTCGGGCGCCCCGGCGAGCCCGGCCGAGCCGTCCGGCCCCCCGGCCTGCGCCGGCCCGGCCTCCGACGGCCCGTCGGGCGCACCGCCCCGCGCCGGGCCGTCCGGCGCCCGCCTGGCCGCCGCTCCGGCCAGCACCGGGACCACCATCCCCGCCAGCGCTCCACCGACGACCACTTCGAACACGATGTTGGGGATCTGGTTGGCCGTCATATAGGCCGTGGCCAGGCAGTTGGTCCCGACCGTCTGCGCGAAGGCATATTGCTTGGCGAAGCCGGTGATGCGCGCGAGCACGGTGATCGCCCCGATGAGCATGGCCCCACCGGCGACGCCTCGCGCCGTCACCACCCCCACCCGGCCTCCCCGGTCCGCGTCGAACACCCGGTCACGCGGACATCATCCTGGCAGGTCGCACCGACAATCGCGTCACACGGGGTCGACGGGCCGGCGGCCGAGCATGTCGAGGCGGTTGAGCACGGGGTTGCCGGCGATGACCTTGGTGAAGCTGACCTTTTCGGCGGCGGCGGTGAGCGCCACGACGGTCCCCAGGAGCGCGTAGCGGCCGGGCCTGCTCAGCTTGGTGACCGCGGCCAGCCCGAGCAGCGCGCCGAGGGCGTTGGCGCCCGCGTCGCCGAGCATGGCGCGTTCGCCGAGGTCCTCGGGCAGCAGCGCCGCCGCGGCCCCGAGCGGCACGGCGGCCAGTGCCGCCGCCGCGGGCGTGGCGCGGAAGAGCGAGGCGGCCAGCAGCGGGCCGCCGGTCAGCAGCCCGACCTTGATGGCGCGGCCCGGGCGCAGGTCGAAGAGGTTGGCCAGGTTGGCGGCGCCGGCGATGGCGGCGCCGTTGACCAGCGTGTCGGCGGGTCCGTTGGACACGAGGGCGGCCGCGCCGAGACCCGTGGCGCCGATGCCGAGGATCTTGACGGCGCCGCTGGTGACCTCGCCACGGGCGAGCGCGGTCAGGTGCCCCTTGAAGCCCTTGGACGCCGTCGTGCCGTAAAGGTCGTCGTAGGCGCCGAGCGTGCCGCTGCCGACGCCCGCGACCAGGGCGGCCAGCCGCAGCTTGCCGGGCAGGCCGGGCGTGAGTGCGGCCGCCGCGCCGGCGCCGGCGACGAACGCGGGGCCCTCGAGCAGGGTGATGGGCTCGCCGCGGTGGTTCTTCCGCGTCCAGCGGCCGGCCAGGTCGGCCGGCCGGTTGCGGGTGAACGCCGCGTAGGCGGCGCGGGCGGCCACGGCGCCGATCGCGGCGCCGGCGAGGGCGGAGAGCAGGCCACGGGCCCGGATGGCAGGCATGTCAGCTCCCTGACTGATTGGTGGGGGTGGGGCTGGCGGACGTCACCGGGGGCAGCATGGCCGAGGCCCCCTTGCCGACGCCGTATTGGCCGGCGCGCCCGGCCAGTTGCTCCCGCAGAGCGTAGACGATCACGACGCGGCCCGCGGGCATATCGGCGGTGTCGACGGTCGAGACGCGCCTGGAGATCTCGCTCTCGTCGCGGACGGAGCTGATCGCGTCGCCCGTCACGGTGGTGGGGGCCGCGGCCCCGGCCAGCACCGTGCCCTTGCCCGTCGCGTCGAACCCGTCGGCCACCGAGGCCAGCGCCTCGGCCTGTACCTCGGCGCTCTCCCCCTCGTACGGCTTCTCCGGCGCGAACATCACGGCGAGCGTGGCCCGCTTGGCGGGATCGCCATCGGTGCTGAGCAGCCCGCCCGTCTCGAACGCGCTGAGGACGTCACCGGTGGCGGCGTTGGGCGTGTTGGCCTGGGCGGGGTCGTTGGTCATGAGGGACGCGGCGAGCAGCGAGGCGGCCCGGTCCCAGCTGGTTGCGGTGGCCGGGAAGATCATGTTGGCTGGCTTGAGCTGGTTGACCAGGCCGTCGAGCACGCCCTTGCCGGCGGGGTCGAGGAACTTCTCGGCCAGGGTGAGGCGACCGGAGACCTCCGCTCCCGACTGGACGATCACCTGCTGGGTGGCCTCGCGCACGGCGGTGCTCGAGCCGGGCGACTCGATGAGCAGCACGCGCTGGCCGACCAGGGCGCCGGACACCAGCTCCGGCGTCTGGGCGGTGACGAACGCGTCGTTGCCGGCCTCTCTGCCGCGCAGGATGTCGAGGTCGGCCCGCAGCCCGTTGTTGGTGTTGGTCAGCTCGTCGCTGGTCCTCTTGGCCAGGTCGATCGCGGGGTCCTGGAGCAAGGTGGTGCCCAGCACGATGCCCACCGCCAGCGCCAGGAAGATCGCGACGATGGAGACGAGGTGATAGCGGAAATCGATCACGAGAAGAGTCCGACCAGCCAGAAGATGAACGCGTTCCAGGCGTCTTGCAGGCCGTTCAGCCAGGTGCGGCCGATCGGCGCGGAGACGAGTGCGACGACGATCGTGATCAACGCGGTGATCACGAGGAGCAGCAGCGACGGGGTGGAGATGCGGCTGCGGTAGAGCCTGCTCACGCCCTTGGCGTCGATGAGCTTGCTCCCGATGATCAGCCGGGTGAGGAAGGTGCTGGCCATGCCGGAGCGCCCCTTGTCGAGGAACTCCTCCAGCGTGCCGTGGGTGCCGACGGCGACGATGAGCTCGGCGCCCTTGTCGTCGGCCAGGATCATCGCGATGTCCTCGCTGGTGCCGGTGGCGGGGAAGATCACGGCTTCACGGCCGAGCTGGTGCACGCGCTCCAGTCCGGGGGCCCGGCCGTCGCGGTAGGCGTGCACGACCAGCTCCGCGCCGCACGTCAGGGCCTTGGTGGAGACCGAGTCGAAGTCGCCCACGATCACATCGGGCAGGTAGCCGGCCTCCATCAGCGCGTCGGCCCCGCCGTCGACGCCGATGAGGATGGGCCGGTATTCGCGAATGTAAGGGCGAAGGGTGGCGATGTCCTCTTTGTAGTGGTAGCCACGCACCACGATGAGGACGTGCCTGCTCTCCAGCTTCGTCCGGATCTCGGGGACGCCGACCCCGTCGATGAGCAGCTTGCCCTCGCCGCGGACGTATTCCATCGTGTTGACGGCGAACGCCTCGATCTGCACGGCCAGCCCGGCGCGCGCCTCGGCCATGGCGGCCTCGACGGCCTCGGCGGTCTGCTGCTCACCCTTGCCGACCGCGTCCTCGTCGAGATAGACGACCCCGTCGCAGAGCCTGACGACGTCGCCGTCCTTGACCCGCTCGAACAGCTCCGTGTTGGCGTTGTCGACGAACGGCACGCCCGCGTCCAGCAGGATCTGCGGCCCCAGGTTGGGATAGCGGCCGCTGATGCCGGACGCGACGTTGACGACGGCCGCCGCTCCGCATGCGACAAGCGCCTCCGCGCTGACCCGGTCCACGTCGACATGGTCGATAATCGCAATTTCCCCCGGCTGGAGGCGCTTGGTGAGCCTCTTGGTGCGCCGGTCGATTCTCGCCACTGCCGTTATGCCGGGAAGGTCACCGACCTTCCTGCCGCGGAGGCCCGGCATCCTGCTTCCCGGAACCTTCATCAAGACCATCCTGCCAGAGCGAAACAGCGCAGAGGCCACGCATGACGCGGCGTGTCCGCTATGTCACCCAGGATCACCGATCCGTCGCGGCGAGCCCCAGGAGTTCCTCGGCGTGCGCCCGGCCGAGTTCGGAGTCTTCCAGGCCGGCCAGCATGCGGGACAGCTCGCGCACCCGGCCCTCGTGGTCGAGCGCGGTGACGCCGCTGCGCACGACACTGCCGTCGCTCGCCTTCTCGACCACGAGGTGCTGGTCGGCGAACGCGGCCACCTGCGGCAGGTGCGTGACGACGATCACTTGGGCGGTGCGGGCCAGCCGGGCGAGCCGGCGCCCGATCTCCACCGCCGCCTTGCCGCCGACACCCGCGTCGACCTCGTCGAACACGAACGTCGGCACCGGATCCGCCCCGGCGAACACCACCTCGATCGCGAGCATCACCCGGCTCAGCTCACCGCCGGAGGCGCCCTTGTTGAGCGGCAGTGGCGGCGCGGCGGGGTGGGCGGCCATCCGCAGCTCCACCTCGTCGACCCCTTCGGGGCCGAACTCCGCGCTCCGGCTGAGCTGCACGACGACCCTGGCGTGCGGCATGGCCAGCGCCGTCAGCTCCTCGGTGACGGCCTGACCGAACCGCTCGGCGGCGGCCTCGCGCACCCTGGTCAGCTCGCCGGCCAGGTCGGTGAGCTTGTCGGTCAGCTCATCGTGCTCGCGGGTCAGCTCGTCGATGCGCTCGTCGTCGCCTTCCAGCTCGGCCAGCCGGTCCGCGGCCTGCTGCGCCCACGCCAGGACCCCGGCACTGTCCTCGGCATATTTCCTGATAAGTCCGGACAACACGGAGCGGCGTTCCTGCACGGCCGCCAGCCGCGCCGGATCGGACTCGATCGACTCGGCGTACGCCGCCAGATCCGTGGCCACGTCGGAGATCAGGTATCCGGCCTCGGCCAGCCGGTCGGCCACGCCGGCGAGCTGGGTGTCGAAGTCGCGCACCGTCTCCACGGCCGCACGCGCCTCGCCGAGCAGCGAGATCACATCATGAGGGCTGCCGGCCGCCTCCATCGGGTCGCCGAGCAGCGCGGTGTGCGCGGTGGTCGCGGCGCTGCGCAACGCGTCGGCGTGCGAGAGCCGCTCCTCCTCCGAGCGCAGGTCGGCGTCCTCGCCCGGCTTGGGGTCGACCTTCTCGATCTCCTCCAGGCCGAAGCGCAGCATGTCGGCCTCCTGTGCCCGCTCCCTCGCCCTGGTGGTCAGCTCCTCCAGCAGCGCGGCGACCTGCTTGTGCCGCTTGTACGTCTGCGCGTAGGCCCGCAGCGGCTTGACCAGCTCGTTTCCGGCGTATCGGTCCAGCGCGGCCCGCTGTCTGGCGGGCTGGAGCAGCCGCTGCTGGTCCATCTGCCCGTGCACCGCCACCAGGTCGTCGGCCAGGTAGGTCAGGGTGCCGACGGGCACCGTGCGGCCGCCGAGCCAGGCCCTGGACCGGCCCTCCGCCGACACGGCCCGCGAGATGATCAGCATGCCGTCCTCGACCTCGCCGCCGATGTCCTCGACCTGCTGGGCGACCCGCCCGCCGGACTCGATGACCAGCGTGCCCTCCACGCTCGCACGGTCGGCGCCCGGGCGGATGCGCGAGGGGTCGGCCCGGCCGCCGAACAACAGCCCGAGCCCGGTGACGACCATCGTCTTGCCCGCGCCCGTCTCGCCGGTGACCACGTTGAACCCCGGCGAAAGCTCGAGCACGGCCTCGTCGATGACGCCGAGCCCCTGGATGCGGACCTCCTCGACCCTTGGTCGCACTGCCCACTCCCGTCACTGCCGTGTCTTTCGGTCACACGGATCGTCTCACTGATGGTCCACGGATCGTCTCCGAACACGTGTGCCCACGTGATCCTACGCGCTCCGCCTCCCATTCACTCAGGGTCGCACCCTTCCGCGCCAGCCCTGAACAGGAAGCTCGAACTTGGCGACCAGCCTGTCGGTGAACGGCGCGCCGGTGCTCTCCACCCCGTGCAGCCGCGCCAGGCGCACGGGCTCGGCGCCTCTGCGCACCTCCACCCGCGAGCCGGACGGCAGCTCGAAGCGGCGCCGCCCGTCGCACCACAGGACGCCGCCCGGTGTGTCCGGCAGGATCTCCACGGCCAGCGTGGAGCGTGGTGAGACCACCAGAGGCTTGGCGAACAACGCGTGGGCGCTGATGGGCAGCATGAGCAGCGCGTCGACCTCCGGCCACACCACGGGCCCGCCCGCCGAGAAGGCATAGGCGGTCGAACCCGTCGGCGTGGCGCAGATCACGCCGTCGCAGCCCCAGCGCGACAGGGGCCGGCCGTCGATCTCGGTGACCACCTCGAGCATGCGTTCCTGCTTTTCGACGGTGGCCTCGTTGAGCGCCCACGTGTCGGCGAGCACGCGGCCGTTCAGCCGGGCGATCACATCGATCGTCATGCGCTCCTCGACGTCGTAGCGGCCGGCCACGACGCTGTCGACCGCCGACGCCAGGTCGTCGACCTCCGCCTCGGCCAGGAACCCGACATGCCCGAGATTGACCCCCAGCAGCGGTGTGCCGGCGGGCCTGGCCAGCTCGGCGGCGCGCAGCAGCGAGCCGTCGCCGCCGAGCACCATCATGACCTCGGCGTCCTTGACCGCGCTCGGGTCGCCGGGCACCGCCTTGACCCCGGAGCAACCGATCTCGCCCGCCTCGGACTCGAGCACTCTGACGGTGATCCCGGCGTCGACCAGCCGGTTGATGACCAGGCGGGCGCTCTCGACGGCGGCGTCCCGCCCGGTGTGCACGGCGACCAGCACGGTCCGGTTCATTGCGGCCCTTCCGCGACGGCACGCTGGATTTCGGCTTCGAGGTCGGCGACCGGCGGCTCGCCCTCTCCCTTGCCCAGCCAGAGCAGATATTCCACATTTCCCGACGGTCCGGGCAACGGGCTGGCGGTCACGCCGCGCACGGTCAGCCCCAGCTCCCGGGCCTTGGCGGCGGCGTCGCGCACGGACTGCCGCCGCAGCTCGGGATCGCGCACGACGCCGCCCGCCCCGACGAGGTCCTTGCCCACCTCGAACTGCGGCTTGACCAGCAGCACGAAATCCGCCTGGGGGGCGGCGACCGCGGCCAGAGCGGGCAGCACCAGCCGCAGCGAGATGAACGACAGATCGCCCACGATCAGTGTGGGCGGCTCGCCGACCATGCCGGGGGTCAGATCGCGGACGTTGACCCGTTCCATCACCGTCACTCGCTCGTCGGTCCGCAACGACCAGGCCAGCTGGCCGTAGCCGACGTCGACGGCCAGCACGTGCGCCGCGCCGCGGCGCAGCAGCACGTCGGTGAACCCGCCCGTGGAGGCCCCCGCGTCGAGACACCTGCGGCCCTCGACGGTCAGGCTCCGGAACGTGTCCAGCGCGCCGAGCAGCTTGTGCGCTCCGCGCGAAACGTAGTCGGGGCCGTCATCCGAGGCGGCGACGACGATGGGGGAGGCGGTGTCGACCTGGGTGGCGGGCTTGCGTGCCAGCTGGCCGCCGACGGTGACCCGGCCGTCGTCGATGAGCTGGGCCGCCTGCTCGCGTGACCTCGCCAGGCCCCGGCGCACCAGCTCGCTGTCGAGGCGGATCCTCCGGGTCACCGCTCACCCGGCGCCGGCTCGCCCGCGGCTATTGGGGCTGCTGGGACCTGCGTGGCCTCCGCGGCCTCGACGGCCGCCAGCGTGGCCTCGAGCTCGGAAAACGCCTCGTCGAAGACGGCCACGTGGGCGCCGACCGGCAGCTCGCCCAGACGGCCGAGGCCGGCCACGATGGCGTCGACCCGCTCGTCGCCGGTCTCCTCCGGCAGCTCACTCATGATTCGACCGTAACGCCTCCCGCGAGCGCGCGGGACCTTGGCAGGCGTGTCACGCGTTGAAGGTCATACGGGGGTGCTAGCGATGTGGAACGCTACGGTCCGTAAAGGAAGAGAAAGGATGCGCATCATGGCAAGCGTCGAGGAGTGCCGGGCGGCACTGGTGAAGCTCGTCGCCCAGTTCGACGAGATCGACGAGGAGGACCGGGCCAAGCACGTGGTGGAACGCACGGTCAGCTGCCGTGTGCCCGACCTTGACGTGATCTTCTATGGCCGGCTGCATCACGGGGGGCTCGACCCGTTCACGGAGCAGCCGCCGGCGGACGGCAAGCCCGCCAACGTGAAGATCACGATCGCGAGCGACGACCTGATCGCGCTGGTCGACGGGGAGCTGGACCTGGCGCGTGCGCTGCTCGGCGGCCGGGTGAAAATCGACGCGAGCTTCGGAGACCTGTTGCGGCTACGAAAGCTGATCTAGACGAGCCGATCGACCACCCCTGTCGCCCACGTTATTTACTGACAGCGTTAATCATTTGGCGATGGGCGACCAGCAACGTGGTGCAGGCGGCCCTACCACGCGCCAAGCCCCGACGCGCGCATCAGCTCACCCGGCGATGCGGTCCAGCACAGGCTTGACCGCGTCCTCCTCGACCCGTCCCTCTCCAGCCGCCGCCCAAGCCGCATCGCAAGCCGCCCGCAGCCCGTCCATCCTGCTCCCGTCCCCTTCCAGCCGCAGCGCCCCGTCCTTCCACAGGGCCCGCCAGCCCCCGCAGGCCCCGTGCCGCACCTCGGGATAGGGCAGGCGCAGCGCTCGCAGATCCGCCGCGATGTATGTGGGCCGGTGCCGCGGCTCCGCCGTCAGCACGTCGACGGCCGCGGCCACTCCCGTCAGCACCAGCAAGCTGTCCACCCCGGCATTGGCCGCACCCTCGATGTCGGTGTCCAGCCGATCCCCCACGACCAGCGGCCGCCGAGCCCCCGTACGGATCATCGACTCCCGGTGCAGCGGCGGATCCGGTTTGCCCGCGTACACCGGCTCCACCCCGGTGGCCGCGGCGATGACCCGCACCATAGCCCCGTTGCCCGGCAACTCACCCCGGCCGGTGGGCATCGTGCTGTCGCGGTTGGACGCCACGAACCACGCACCCTGCCGCACCGCCAGCGCGCCTTCGGACAGCAGTCCGTACGACAGCCCCGGCGCGATCCCCTGCACCACGGCGACAGGCGACTCGTTGGCCGTCGAAACCGGTCGAAGCCCTCGATCCCGTACGGCCATCCGCAGCCCGGAGCCGCCGACCACGAGCACGTTCGACCCGGGCGGCACTCTTTCCGCGATGAGCCGCGCGGCGGCCTGTGCCGAGGTCACCACATCCTCGGCCGTGGCAGGCGCGCCGAGCTCGCGCAGATGGGCGGCGATGGCGGCCGGTGTACGGGAGGCGTTGTTCGTGACGTAGGCCAGCCGCACGCCCTGCCCGCGCGCTTCCTCCAGGGCCTGCGGCGCCCCGGGCACCGCGTGGCTGCCCAAGTAGACCACGCCGTCGAGGTCGAGCAGCAGGGTGTCGTACCCGTCGATCAGCACAGCGCCTCTTCCCGTTTGCCTCTCAGGCCGCGTGAGACTCTAGCGCCGAACAATCCGGCCTCCTCACGCGCCACCAGCCCCGACGGGCCTGGTCACCCACCACCGGGCCATCCGGGCCCCTGACGGCCAATGCCCCGCCACCACAACGCCCGGGGAAAGCGCCCGGCAACGAAACGCAATGAGCCTACATTTCCCGGCGAGCGCGCAAGGTTGCGCGGACGCTCTTCAACGCCGACACGTAATGCCGCTCATCGGGTCGCATGGCGACCGCGATGGCCAGCGGTTCCTGCGCCCCTTCCACATCACCGGTCCGCCACAACGACAACCCCAGCCCGAAGTAGGCGTAATCCTCCGCCGGATTGGCGTCCACGATCTGCCGGAAACTGGCCGCGGCCTCGGCGTACTGCCGGGAATTGAACTGGGCCCGGGCCAGCGCCTCAAGAATGCTGCGCGATTCCGGCTCGGCCGCGGCGGCACGCTCGAGCAGGGCGGCCGCGGCGGCGGGACTGCCTTCTTGGAGCAGCTTGACCCCGCGCTGGTACCAATCGTAAACAGTGCCCCGGGGAGTGCCCGAGTTCTCATCATTGGGGTTTCCATCTGGAGCCATGGGTGAAGACTCCCTTTCTTGATCCTTTGCCGGAGACTCCGCCTTCAGGACGGAGTAAGCCTGAAGTGACGATGAGTGATACCATGGTTACAACGTGCCACCTGGACGTTGTCAACCGCCCGGACGCCACGGTCGTCCGGGAGCCGACCGGAAGTCTTGAGAGCAAGCCCCCTCCTTCCAGGTGGGTGTGCAGTTGGCCGCTGGACGACAGACCCGCTCTGCCCCGCTGTGGAGCGGGCACGGCTGCAACCAAGGGGCGACTCCCGGAAGGCGCAAGCATTTATGGGAGCATGCCCGGTATGGGGATTCCTGAACTGCCGGTGCCGAACGGACTCGTGCTGCGGCCCTTCCGAGGGGTGCGTTTCGCCGTCGAAGATCCCGCCAAGGTGACCTCCCCACCCTACGACCTGATCTCTGACGCGGACGTGGACGCCCTCCTGAAGCTTCACCCGAACAACGTCGTCCGCCTCATCCTCCCCTGCCCCGATCCGGGCAACTCCTCCCCCACAGCCACAACGACCGACTCCGGCGCTACGGGCGCCCCACCCGCCGCGGTCCCGCTCGAAGCACGGTACGCCGACGCCCGGGATACGCTGCGCGCCTGGCTGGAGGCGGGCATCCTGGTCCCGGACGAGGCTCCGGCGCTCTACGTGTACGAGCAGAGCGGACCGGACGTCGTCCAGCGCGGCCTGATCGGCGACGTGGGCCTGGCCGACCCCGGCCAGCACATCATCCTGCCCCACGAGGACGTGATGCCGGGCCCGGTCGCCGACCGGCTCGCGCTCATGAGCACCACCAAGGCCAACCTCGAACCGATCTTCCTCCTCTACGAGGGCGCTGACCGCGCCGCCTCCCGCCTGGTGGACGAGGTGGCCACGAAGCGCCACCCCCTCGTGACCGCCCACACGGAGGACGGCCTCACGCACCGCCTATGGGCGATCACGGACGAGACAGAGATCGCCGCGATCAACGCCGACCTCCGTGATCGGCAGGCGTTGATCGCCGACGGCCATCACAGGTACGCGACGTACCGCGTACTCCAACGCCAAGAACGAGCCACCCGCCAACCTCCGCGCCCCGACCACCCGAAACGCGACAACCGAGCCGCCGAGCACGCCGAGGAGGGCCGGCCATCCCCCGTGGGAGGCCTGCTCGCCCCGTGGGACTACGGCCTCGCCTTGCTCGTCGATTCCACCGCCTATCCGCCCGACCTCAAGGCCATCCATCGCGTGATCCCCGGCCTCCCGCCGGCCGAGGCGACCGCCAAGGCCAGGGGCTCGTGGCGGGTCCGCGACTATGACGACCTGGCCGAGGGCCTGGCCGAGCTCGAGAACGCCCAGGAACCGGCGTTCCTGCTCGCCGGCGGGAACGGCGTGCACCTCCTCACGGATCCCGATCCTGTCCAGCTCGCCCATGCCATGCCGCCCGACCACTCCGACCGCTGGAACGCCCTCAACACCTCCATCCTCACCGAGTTCATCCTGCCCAAGGTCTGGGGCATGCGTGACGACGAGGAGACCGTACGGATCGTCCACCACGACGCGGAGGCCGCAGTACGGCTGGCCGCCCGAACCGGGGGCACCGCCGTGATCCTCAAGCCACTGGCGATCGACGACGTGCTGGCCGTCGCCGCGGGCGGTGAACGCGTCCCCCGCAAGTCCACCTCCTTCGGCCCCAAACCCAGAACAGGCCTGGTCCTCCGCACGTTCGCGATCGACTGAGCAGCGCAACCCCGCGGTCCTCCGCCAGAGCGGAACCCATCCCCTCACCCCCACGCCGTCCGACCAACGCAACAGCTGCCTCCAGCCTCGCTCCGCGCACAAAGGGATGCCGCGAGCGCCGCCCCGTCCCGCAGCGGCGCCCAAATCCTCGCTTCGCGCAGAGGACCGGCCCCGCCCCCCAGCCCCGACCGGTCGGGAGTCGGCCCGAACCGGTCGGGAGGGGGCGGGTCAGCTTGCCTGGGCCAAGCGGGACACCTGTCTGGGCACCAGGGCGGCAGGCACCTCCGCAGGGCGGTCGTCTTCCGGCGCGGGAAGAGGCGCGGCCGCGGTGACCGCTTTGGCGGTGCTCACCTCCACCTCGTACTTCCAGATCTTGGCCGCCGCAGGGCCGAAGACGCGGCAGCGGAACGCGCCCGTCACTTCGATGTAGTCGCGAGGCTTGAGACCACGGACCACGGCGGCCGCTTCGCCGTTGTAGGTGACGCACGGGATGCTGTCCGTCACGATGCCCCCTCGCCTGTCCCGCCGCCGGCGCCGCACGATGATGCGCCACTTCGTCGCGGTGTCGCCGCTCGGCAACGAAAACTCTTCGACGGCCGCCGAGAGCCTCCCCATCAGCACGACCTCGTTTCGGTCCACTGCCATCCTCCTGTCGATGCTCTGGTGGAGATCACTCTTTACGATGAAGGGGAGGCCGGATCGGCTCGAACGCCGTTCTGGGGACAATGGTTGCGCGCTCGGGAGTGCCTGTGGACAACATCACCGCTCTAGGCGGCGACGTCTATGAGATCGACACCAGGATGGCCGGCTACTCCGGCATCACGGCCGGCTATCTGATCCTGAGCGACCGCCCATGCCTGGTGGAGACCGGCACTTCGACCTCCGCTCCCGTGGTGCGCGACGCGCTCGCCTCGCTGGGCGTCGGCCCGGAGGATCTGGCCACCGTCGTCGTGACCCACATTCATCTGGATCATGCCGGCGGGGTGGGCGACATCGCCGGATTCTTCCCGTCGGCGCAGGTCGTGGTCCACGAGAAGGGCGCCCGCCACCTGGCCGAACCGTCACGGTTGATGGCGAGCGCCCGCATGGTGTGGGGTGACCGGCTCGACACCCTCTTCGGCGAACTGTCACCCACCGAGGCCGAGCGCATCGTCGCCCTGGGCGACACCGGCGCCATCGATCTGGGCAACGGACGCACGCTGAACAGCCACTACTCCCCCGGCCACGCGAAGCACCACGTGGGCCTCGTCGACTCCGCCACGGGCGACCTGTACGTCGGCGACGCGGCCGGCGTCTACCTCCCCCAGACGGGCGACCTGCGTCCGGCCACGCCCCCACCGGACTTCGACCTGCAGACAGCACTGGACTCGATCGCGCTGTTCGGGGCGCTCGGCCCGCAACGGCTGCTGTTCAGCCATTACGGCCCGGTAGAGGCGGTCCAGGAGACGCTCGAACGCTCCGCCGAAGAGCTTCGCGTCTGGGTCGACCTCACTCGGCAGGCCCATTCCGAGGGCATGGATCTGGACCACGCCGTCGCCATGGTCAGGGACCGGACGAAGCAGCGCTATACCGCACTGAAGTCGGATGACCCGACGGCGGAGCAGTTCGAGCTGCTGAGTGGCGCCCCGTCGAACGTCGCGGGCATCCTCCACTGGCTCGACCGCGTCTCTCCCTGAGCCTCAGTGTTCTCATGATCTCCGCCGGCGAGGGGCAGGCACCGCACATTCGCCGACCAGGCCGCGCGGCCGCGCGGCCCGCAGGAATAGCGCTCCCGAAAAAATCTTGGAGAAACAGCGGGGAGGATGTCGAAAACCGGTGTGCCGGCTCCGAGGTATCAGCAGAACCCGCCCAGAGGGGCGAGTGAAGCCAGAACGAGGAGACGGCGATGAGCGAGCAGATGCGCAAGCTGGCCGGGATGGTCGGCACCTGGCAGTTGTCGGGCGGCGCCAAGGGGACGGTGCGGTTCGAGTGGATGGAAGGTGGTTTCTTCCTCCTCCAGCACGTCGACCTGGTCCACGAGGGCCGCCAGATCAAGGGCCTGGAGGTGATCGGCCACGAGCGGCTCTTCGGCGCCGAGCCCAGCGAGGAGATCAAGTCCCGCTTCTACGATTCCACCGGCAACACCCTGGACTACGTGTACGAGCCGCACGACGACGGCAGTCTCACCATCTGGGGCGGCGAGAAGGGCTCCCCTGCGTACTGCCGGACCACCGTCGGTGAGGACGGCGACTCGTTCACCGCATCGTGGGTCTGGCCCGGTGGCGGCTATGACACCATCGGAACCCGGACCGACAGGTGACCAGGAGGCACGCTTGAAGTACCTGCTGCTGGCGTACACGAAAAAGGCGGACTGGGACTCGGTCGACGTGAACAGCCCGGAGTTCCAGGCCATGTGCGCGTTCTACGAGAACCTCGGCAAAGAGCTCACCGAGTCGGGCGAGTTCGTCTCCACGGAAGGGCTGGCGCATCCGTCCCTGACCCGGACCGTACGGATGCGCGAGGACGGCCCGGTCGCCGTGGACGGCCCTTACGCGGAGGCCAAGGAGGTGCTGGCGAGCTTCGGGATCGTGGACTGCGCCAGCCACGACCGGGCCATGGCGATCGCCGCCCGCATTGTCGCGGCGGTCGGCGACACGGTGGAGGTGCGGCCGATCGGCCAGGGTCCGCTGGCGGAGGACACGCCCCTGTCGTGACGGTGCCGCCCCGGATCGAGGACCTGCTGCGCGAGCACGCGCCGCAGGTCCTCGGCGCGCTCGTCCGCCGCTACGGGCACTTCGACACCGCCGAGGACGCGGTGCAGGAGGCCCTGGTCGCGGCCTCGGCCCAGTGGCCGGCCGACGGGATCCCGCAGGAGCCGCGCACCTGGCTGATCCGGGTCGCCTCGCGACGTCTGATCGACATGCTGCGCAGCGAGCAGTCCCGCCGCGACCGGGAGGCCGCCGAGGCGGTCCGGATCCTTCCCGAGCAGTATCTGGCGTCACCGGCGGATGCCGGCCTGCCCACGGACGACTCGCTGGTGCTGCTGTTCGTGTGCTGTCATCCGGCGCTCAGCCGGCCGTCCCAGGTCGCGCTCACCTTGCGGGCCGTGGGCGGGCTCACCACCCCCGAGATCGCGCGCGCCTTCCTCGTCCCGGAGCCGACCTTGGCGCAGCGGATCAGCCGGGCCAAGAAACAGATCAAGACCTCGGGAATCGGCTTCCAGCCGCCGCCACCGAGTGAGTACGCACCCCGGCTCGACGCCGTGCTGCAGGTGCTCTACCTCGTCTTCAACGAGGGGTACGTCGCCACGGCCGGCCCGGACCTGCAGCGCACCGATCTGGCGGCGGAAGCGATCCGGCTGACCCGGATGCTGCATCGTGTTCTCCCGGATGACGGTGAGGTGGCAGGCTTGCTCGCCCTGATGTTGCTCGTCCACGCCCGCCGCGCCGCCAGGACCGACGCGAGCGGCGCCCTCGTACCGCTCGCCGAGCAGGACCGCGGCGCCTGGGACCGGGACGAGATCGACGAAGGCATCGCACTGGTGACCCACGCCATGTCCCACGCCGACCTCGGCCCGTATCAGGTGCAAGCGGCGATCGCGGCGGTGCACGCCGAGGCGGCCACCGCGGGCGACACCGACTGGCGGCAGATCCTGGGCCTGTACGACCTGCTGGAACGGATGACCGACAACCCGGTCGTGACGCTCAACCGGGCAGTCGCGGTGGCCATGGTGCACGGTCCGCGCGCCGGCCTCACGTTCCTGTCCTATCTGGACGATGACCCCCGCCTGGCCGGGCAGCACCGGCTGGAGGCCGTCCGCGGGCACCTGCTGGAGCTGGCGGGGGAGCCGAGCCAGGCCCGGGAGTGCTACGAGAGCGCCGCCCGCCGCACCACCAGTGGGCCCGAACAGCGATATCTCCGGCTCAAGGCCGCGAAACTGGCGAGATCCGCACCACGCCCCTCGGCCACCTGACGGCGGCACCCTACGCGTGCGAGATCAATTGACCGGAATGAGACGGTTCCGGTACGTATGATCAGGTGATTGAGCTTCGCGCGTTCGCGCCTGCCGACGCCGTGAGTGTGGCCTCGTGGATCGATAGCTTGGAGGCGCTCATCACCTGGTCCGGCAACACCGGATTCACCTGGCCGTTTGACGCGCGCCAGCTTTCCGCCTTCCACGCGTCGGACCCCAGCCGTCGCTCCCACGTCGCCGTCGGCCCCGACGGGACACCGGTGGGCCACTTCCTGCTGCGAACCGAGCCGTCCGGCCGATCGGTGCGGCTGGGCATGGTCCTGGTCTCACCTGCGGTCAGGGGGCGGGGATATGGCGAGGCCATGGTGGAGGCCGCGCTCGGCGAGGCCTTCGCCTCCCCGGCCATTCAGCGGGTCAACCTGGGCGTCTACTCGCACAACGCCGGCGCCATGCGGCTGTACGAACGATTGGGATTTCGCACCGAGAGCGCCGACCCTCAGGCGACATGCGTCGCCGGCACGTGGTGGGCGTCGACCACCATGAGCCTGCCTCGCGACGCATGGCGGTCTCACGCGCCCTGACCAGCCGCTGATCAAAGACAGCTGCTCAGAGGGATCCCCGTTCAGCGATCACGTGGCCGTGCTCCGCCGCACCGCATGGTCGCGGTACGGCGGAGCGCGAGGCCGCCGGCCTAGTCGTCGGACTTGGAGCGGCTCTGGGTGGGCTCGTCGTCCTCGTCCGGCCTGGCGCCGAAGTCGGGCTCGATGAACGCCGGCGTGATGCCCGGAGTCTCCGCCTGCGCCGCCGCGCCAGGGGCACTCTGCTCGGCTCCGGAATCGTCGGAGCTCTGCTCGTCCACGTCTGAGCCGTCCAGAACCTCCTCAGGCTCTGAGCCGTCGAGAACTTCCTCAGGCTCCGAGCCGTCCACGCCCTCCTCGGCAGGCTTGGTGCCGTCCAAGGCCTCGGCAGGCTCGATGTCCTCCGCTTCCCCACCCTGGGTGTCGGCGGGCTCGGGCTCCTCCTTCAGGAGGTCGCCTGCTTCGGCGAGGGCCTCGGCCTCGTCCACGTCCTCCTCCGCCTCGGCAGCGCTCCCGCTCTCGGCCACGCCTGCGTCGTCGAAGTCGTCCTCGTCGTCGAAGTCCTCCTCGACGTCCTCAATGACGGCGCCGGTCAGCTCGGCGTACCGCTCGGCGGCGTCCGTCTCGCCGTCGTCATCGAACGCCATCGCCCGGCCGAACCAGTCGGTCGCCGCCTCCGTGTGCCCGGCCTCGGCCAGCGCGTCCGCGTACGCGAACGCCAACCGTGCCGACCAGGGCTTCGGCTGCGGGTCACGCAGCTCCGGCAGGCGCTGCAGGGTGATCACGGCGGCGTCGTGCTGGCCCAGGTCGCGGCGGGCGCCGGACTCGACGATGGTCAGCTCGATGCGCCCGGCCCGGTCGAGGCGCTCGGCCTCCGGCGACCGTACGAGGTCGATGGCCCGCTCCGGACGGCCGAGCCCGCGCTCGCAGTCAGCCATGACGGGCAGGTACGCCTCCGACCCCGTCAGCCTCCGCGCCGCCCGCAGATCGCTCAGCGCCTCCGAGAAGTGCCCCGCGCGGTACGCGACGATGCCGGCGGCCTCCCGCACGACACCTATGCGGGCGGCGAACCTGCGCGCCACCTTCGTGTGCTCGTGCGCCCGGTCGGCGTCGTCCTCCTCCAGTGCCCGCTCAGCGGCGACCAGGTGCCGACCGACGAGGTCGGCGAGGTCGCCGGGCAGGGAGCGGAGCTCCTCCAGCACTTCCTTGTCCAGCTCGTCCGCTGTGATGTCGGGCGCCACCTCCGGCAGCCGCTCACGCTGCGGCGCTTCGCTCTCCCGGTCGGACCTGCCATACCTGGCGCGAGTGCCCTCCCCGGAACGCTCGTCCCGCCGGTCGCGGTCGTCACGCGAGAACGGCCGTGACGGCCGCTGGCCGCCCTCGGGCCGGGGACCGCGGTCGCCATAACCGCCCTCGCGCCGGGGACCGCGGTCGCCAAAACCGCCTTCTCGCCGCGGACCGCGGTCCTCGCGGAAGCCGCCCTCGCGCCGAGGGCCTCGGTCCGCGTATCCACCCTCACGGCGCGGACCCCGCTGGTCGCGGAAGCCACCTTCGCCACGAGGACCCCGATCGTCACGACCGCCCTCGCCACGCGGACCACGATCGTCACGGAACCCGCCCTCGCGACGAGGACCACGATCACCGCCGAACCCGCCCTCGCGACGAGGACCACGATCACCGCCGAACCCGCCCTCGCGACGAGGACCACGATCACCGCCGAACCCGCCCTCGCGACGAGGACCACGATCATCGCGGAACCCACCTTCACGACCGCCTCCGCGGTCATCACGGAGGCCGCCCTCGCGCGGGGCAGCACGATCGCCGTAGCCGCCCTCGCGCCGGGGACCGTAACCGCCCTCACGACGTGGCCCTCGGTCGTCACGGAAACCGCCGCTCCTGCGCGGACCACGATCGCCGTAGCCGCCTTCGCGCCGGTCGCCGGAACCGCCCTCGCGACGCGCCCCACGATCATCCCGATCCCGGAACGGACGCCGCTCATCGCCCTCACGCCGCCCGCCACGTGCGTCGCCGCCTCCGCCGCCTTCGCTCCTGGGGCCGCGGTCTGCGTATCCGCCCTCGCGCCGCGGACCACGGTCGCCATAAGCGCCTTCTCGCCGGGGACCCCGGTCGCCAAAACCGCCCTCGCGCCGCGGACCGCGGTCGCCAAAACCGCCCTCGCGCCGCGGACCGCGGTCGCCAAAACCGCCCTCGCGCCGCGGACCGCGGTCGCCAAAACCGCCCTCGCGCCGCGGACCGCGGTCGCCATAACCGCCTTCTCGCCGCGGACCGCGGTCGTCACGGAACCCGCCGCCAGGCCGGGCGCCGTAACCGCCGCCCTCGCGACGCTCACCGGAACCGCCGTCACGACGCGCCCCACGGTCATCCCGATCCCGGAACGGACGCCGCTCGCCACCCTCGCGCTGCCCGCCGCGGTCGTCCCTGTCACGGTAGGTGGGGCGGTCATCACCGCGGGATCCGCGCTCCGAACCCTCACGACGCGGCCCGCGGTCGTCGCGGAACCCGCCCTCGCGCCTGGCGCCCCGATCACCGTACCCGCCGCCGCTCTCGCCACGGCCGCCGAATCGGCCGCCCTCGCGGCGATCGCCGTATCCGCCCTCACGACGCGCGCCCCGGTCGTCCCGGCCCTCGTCCCGCCGCGAGCCTCTGTCGTCGCCGGGGCCGGAGGAGCGTCCCCTGTCATCGGAACGGAACGGTCGGTCGCCGCCGCCGGAGTCTCGCCCGCGAGAGCCGTACCCGCCGCTCCTGTCGCTCCCGCCAGAGCGCCTGTCCTCTTGATCGCCGCGCCCGCGCTGTCCGCCGTCCGGTCCGTTATCTCTGTTCACTTCTGGTCCATTTCGTTGGGCTCAACCAGCGGACTCACAACGACGGTCCACCGTGGCTGGTCGCCGCCCGTCCTCGGGCCTTACGCGACGAAGGCCACCCGTGGGGTGGCCCGGTTCTTCCAGCCTAGCAAGCCGGAGAACGTCCACGAGCCCGACTCAAGTCCATGAAGGGGCCGGCCCATAAACGCTCACGAGCCAAGACCGCCTAGCCATCACGTTACGCACTCACGAATGGAAGCGCTCCCCACGGTTGAATCCGCAGGATCCCAGCCGCCGCAACCATGAGGCTATACGGATGATCGGTACGCTTCCGGGCTGGGCAAGCGCGTGCTCCGTCAGTCCGACGGCGAGCAGCGGCGACCCACCCAGCTTGCTTGCCATCACTCAGGTGTTCGACCGCCGCTCACACTGTCGCCACGCAGCGCGACAACGCAAGTCGTTTCCGTAACTGCAGGATGTCCTCGCCTGCAAATCTCGCATCATCTGTTTCGGCGGACTCAGACGATTCGCCGGCAGCATGTGCGTTTCTTACCCCAAAAAAGAGAAAGGCCCCGACCGTGCTGGTCGGGGGCCTTTCTCATCAAAGATTGTCCGGCGGTGACCTACTCTCCCACACCCTCCCGAGTGCAGTACCATCGGCGCAGGGAAGCTTAACTTCCGGGTTCGGAATGTAACCGGGTGTTTCCTTCCCGCCATAACCGCCGTAACCCTGAGAAACAGCCTGTTTGCTGTCTCAGAATTGCATAGTGGACGCGAGCAAGAATTTCTTTGGTGTGGCGCAGCTCCGGACCCGGCGAAGAGTAACAGAGCGCAGCACACACCAAAGCATTATGCTTTGTGGTCAAGTCCTCGGCCTATTAGTACCGGTCAGCTCCACGCGTTACCGCGCTTCCACCTCCGGCCTATCAACCCGGTCGTCTACCGGGGGCCTTACCCACTCTCGTGGTGGGAGACCTCATCTCAAGGCGAGCTTCCCGCTTAGATGCTTTCAGCGGTTATCCCTTCCGAACGTAGCCAACCAGCCGTGCACCTGGCGGTACAACTGGCACACCAGAGGTTCGTCCGTCCCGGTCCTCTCGTACTAGGGACAGCCCCTTTCAAGTCTCCTGCGCGCGCAGCGGATAGGGACCGAACTGTCTCGCGACGTTCTAAACCCAGCTCGCGTACCGCTTTAATGGGCGAACAGCCCAACCCTTGGGACCTACTCCAGCCCCAGGATGCGACGAGCCGACATCGAGGTGCCAAACCATCCCGTCGATATGGACTCTTGGGGAAGATCAGCCTGTTATCCCCGGGGTACCTTTTAGCCGTTGAGCGACACCGCTTCCACATGCCGATGCCGGATCACTAGTCCCAGCTTTCGCTCCTGCTCGACCCGTCAGTCTCACAGTCAAGCTCCCTTGTGCACTTACACTCGACACCTGATTGCCAACCAGGCTGAGGGAACCTTTGGGCGCCTCCGTTACTCTTTAGGAGGCAACCGCCCCAGTTAAACTACCCACCAGACACTGTCCCCGATCCGGATCACGGACCAGGGTTAGACGTTCAAAACGACCAGAGTGGTATTTCACCAATGACTCCACCCGAACTAGCGTCCGAGCTTCCCAGTCTCCCACCTATCCTACACAAGACGCTCCAAACGCCAATGTCAAGCTGTAGTGAAGGTCCCGGGGTCTTTCCGTCCTGCTGCGCGTAACGAGCATCTTTACTCGTAGTGCAATTTCGCCGGGTCTGCGGTTGAGACAGCGGGGAAGTCGTTACGCCATTCGTGCAGGTCGGAACTTACCCGACAAGGAATTTCGCTACCTTAGGATGGTTATAGTTACCACCGCCGTTTACCGGCGCTTAAGTTCTCACCTTCGCCAACCGAAGCTGACTAAGCGGTCCCCTTAACGTTCCGGCACCGGGCAGGCGTCAGTCCGTATACATCGTCTTACGACTTCGCACGGACCTGTGTTTTTAGTAAACAGTCGCTTCCCCCTGGCCACTGCGACCCCCACCAGCTCACAGAGCTAGTCCGATCACCAGCAGAGGTCCCCCTTCTCCCGAAGTTACGGGGGCAATTTGCCGAGTTCCTTAACCACAGTTCACCCGATCGCCTTAGTATTCTCTACCTGACCACCTGAGTCGGTTTAGGGTACGGGCCGCCACAACACTCACTAGAGGCTTTTCTCGGCAGCATAGGATCATCCACTTCACCACAATCGGCTCGGCATCACATCTCAGGCTGAATGGAACGCGGATTTACCTACGTTCCGCCCTACATGCTTACCCCAGGTCAACCATCGCCTGGGCTGGACTACCTTCCTGCGTCACCCCATCGCTTACCTACTACCCGATCGGTCCGAGCGTTCACCCTGACGGCCGTCCCGAAGGACAACCCGAGCTAAGGACTCTTAGCATCACGAGGTTCGATATGGGCGCATTGAAGCGGGTACGGGAATATCAACCCGTTGTCCATCGACTACGCCTGTCGGCCTCGCCTTAGGTCCCGACTTACCCTGGGCGGATTAGCCTGCCCCAGGAACCCTTGGTCATCCGGCGCGAGGGTTTCTCACCCTCGATTCGCTACTCATGCCTGCATTCTCACTCGCACAGCCTCCACAACTAGATCACTCTGCTGCTTCACCGGCTGCACGACGCTCCCCTACCCACCAACAGCACATAGCTGTCAGTGCCACGACTTCGGCGGTGTGCTTGAGCCCCGCTACATTGTCGGCGCAGAATCACTTGACCAGTGAGCTATTACGCACTCTTTCAAGGGTGGCTGCTTCTAAGCCAACCTCCTGGTTGTCTCTGCGACTCCACATCCTTTCCCACTTAGCACACGCTTAGGGGCCTTAGTCGGTGATCTGGGCTGTTTCCCTCTCGACTACGAACCTTATCGCCCGCAGTCTCACTGCCACGCTCTCACTTACCGGCATTCGGAGTTTGGCTGACGTCAGTAACCTTGTCGGGCCCATCGGCCATCCAGTGCTCTACCTCCGGCAAGAAACACGTGACGCTGCACCTAAATGCATTTCGGGGAGAACCAGCTATCACGGAGTTTGATTGGCCTTTCACCCCTACACACAGATCATCCCCCAGGTTTTCAACCCTGGTGGGTTCGGTCCTCCACCCAGTCTTACCTGAGCTTCAACCTGCCCATGCGTAGATCACTCCGCTTCGGGTCTACAGCATGCGACTCAAACGCCCTCTTCAGACTCGCTTTCGCTACGGCTCCCCCACACGGGTTAACCTCGCCACACACCATAACTCGCAGGCTCATTCTTCAAAAGGCACGCAGTCACATCACACACAAGGCGAACCTCATGTAAGCTCCTACGGCTTGTAGGCACACGGTTTCAGGTACTCTTTCACGACCCCTCACCGGGGCACTTTTCACCTTTCCCTCACGGTACTCGTGCACTATCGGTCACCAGGGAGTATTTAGGCTTACCAGGTGGTCCTGGCAGATTCACACAGGATTTCTCGGGCCCCGTGCTACTTGGGATCCCCTCAAGAAGCCTTCAAGATTTCGCCTACCCGGCTCTCACGGTCTACGGCAGCCCTTCCCAGAGCTTTCAACTACCTCGAAGGTTTATCACTTCTTGCAGACTCGGCAGAGACTGCCAGAGGGTCCCACGACCCCGGACGTGCAACGCCTGCCGGCTATCACACACGCCCGGTTTAGCCTCATCCGCTTTCGCTCACCACTACTCACGGAATCACTCTTGTTTTCTCTTCCTACGGGTACTGAGATGTTTCACTTCCCCGCGTTACCACCAACCGCCCTATACATTCAGGCGGAGGCAACACCACATGACTGGTGCTAGGTTTCCCCATTCGGACATCCCCGGATCAACGTCTGGTTGGCGACTCCCCGAGGCTTAACGCAGCCTCCCACGTCCTTCATCGGCTCCTGATGCCAAGGCATCCACCGTGTGCCCTAAAAAACTTGGCCACAAAGATGCTCGCGTCCACTATGCAAATCTCAAACAACAAACAGCAACCGGATCCCAACCCGCAACCGCGAGCTGTTCACCGGTCCTGTGTCCGAAGAAACCGAGCGCAATGCCCGTTCCCTCAGGACCCAACAGTGTGTCCGACACCCCACGCCCCCCGCACCGCCGTTCCCACTCCCACCCCCGAAGGGGGCAGGCGGTACTAGCCGGCCAGCGACCATGTTGTGCCGAGTAGCCAGTGCTCCACTAGTGAGCTGTCACCCCACCACACATTCGGTGGCGATGGGTGAAGATGCTCCTTAGAAAGGAGGTGATCCAGCCGCACCTTCCGGTACGGCTACCTTGTTACGACTTCGTCCCAATCGCCAGCCCCACCTTCGACCGCTCCCCCCAGCAAGCTGGTTGGGCCACGGGCTTCGGGTGTTGCCGACTTTCGTGACGTGACGGGCGGTGTGTACAAGGCCCGGGAACGTATTCACCGCAGCGTTGCTGATCTGCGATTACTAGCGACTCCGACTTCATGGGGTCGAGTTGCAGACCCCAATCCGAACTGAGACCGGCTTTTAGGGATTCGCTCCACCTCGCGGTATCGCAACCCTCTGTACCGGCCATTGTAGCATGTTTGCAGCCCAAGACATAAGGGGCATGATGACTTGACGTCATCCCCACCTTCCTCCGAGTTGACCCCGGCAGTCCCCCATGAGTCCCCACCACCCCCGAAGAGGCGTGCTGGCAACATGGAGCAAGGGTTGCGCTCGTTGCGGGACTTAACCCAACATCTCACGACACGAGCTGACGACAGCCATGCACCACCTGTCACCCAGTCCGAAGAGGGCCCCATCTCTGGAGCTTTCCGGGTGATGTCAAACCTTGGTAAGGTTCTTCGCGTTGCGTCGAATTAAGCAACATGCTCCGCCGCTTGTGCGGGCCCCCGTCAATTCCTTTGAGTTTTAGCCTTGCGGCCGTACTCCCCAGGCGGGGCGCTTAATGCGTTAGCTCCGGCACGGAGATCGTGGAAGACCCCCACACCTAGCGCCCAACGTTTACAGCGTGGACTACCAGGGTATCTAATCCTGTTCGCTCCCCACGCTTTCGCTCCTCAGCGTCAGGTAAGGCCCAGCAAGCCGCCTTCGCCACCGGTGTTCCTCCTGATATCTGCGCATTTCACCGCTACACCAGGAATTCCACTTGCCCCTGCCTACCTCTAGCCGGCCCGTATCCACCGCAGACCCGCAGTTAAGCTGCGGGCTTTCACGGCAGACGCGACCAGCCACCTACGAGCTCTTTACGCCCAATAATTCCGGACAACGCTTGCGCCCTACGTATTACCGCGGCTGCTGGCACGTAGTTAGCCGGCGCTTCTTCTGCAGGTACACGTCAACTTCGTCCCTGCTGAAAGAGGTTTACAACCCGAAGGCCGTCATCCCCCACGCGGCGTCGCTGCGTCAGGCTTCCGCCCATTGCGCAATATTCCCCACTGCTGCCTCCCGTAGGAGTCTGGGCCGTGTCTCAGTCCCAGTGTGGCCGGTCGCCCTCTCAGGCCGGCTACCCGTCGTCGCCTTGGTAGGCCACTACCCCACCAACAAGCTGATAGGCCGCGAGCCCATCCCCAACCGAAAAACTTTCCACCACCACCCGATGCCGGAGGCGGTCGTATCCGGTATTAGACCCAGTTTCCCGGGCTTATCCCAGAGTCAGGGGCAGGTTGCTCACGTGTTACTCACCCGTTCGCCGCTCGAGTACCCCGAAGGGCCTTTCCGCTCGACTTGCATGTGTTAAGCACGCCGCCAGCGTTCGTCCTGAGCCAGGATCAAACTCTCCAAACAATGATCATGTTCGGATGAATCATCCAAGCAATAACCGTCAAAAATGACGGGGTCATACATGTGTGATGCACATGCACTGGCTTTTAACACACTGTTGAGTTCTCAAGAAACGGACGCGTACATCCTCATCGATATCTTGCGATCTCGAGTCGGAGGCGACAGTTTCGTCCCCATCATCTTATCAGGCGAGAAAGTGCCGTGTCAAATCGTGAGACTTGAGAAGCACTGCCCAACCTGCTTAGGATGGTGCGCCCCGTTTCCGGGGCAACCCTCGTAACTTACCGTTCCATCCAGAGCTTGTCGAATCAACCGATTTTCCGGTGACTGCGGCACACCCAGGAACGACTCGGGCTCGAGCACGCCGAAGCGACTCTGCCGAGTGGTTCGTCATTTCAAGGGGCTTGTCCGGGGCCCGTCCGCCTGATCGGCGTCCGGCTCACTCCCGGGGCGAAGTCAAAGATTAGGTCGCGATTCGCGACACGTCAAATCGCCAGGCACGGGCCGTTCACAGCTGCGCCGCCCCGCGCCCGATGGCCTGCTCACATCGGGCCAGCAACTCGCGCAACGTCGCACGCTCCCCCTCGGTGAACTCATCCGCGATGGCCCGTTCGATCACCACGGCCCTCTCGTCCGCCACTTCCACTGCCGCACGCCCGGACTCCGTGAGCCGTGTCTCGAGGACGTTGCGATGCCAGGGATGCGGCGAACGCTCGATGAGGCCGCGTTCCTCCAAGTTCTTGAGCACGACCGTCATGGCCTGCGGCGTCACGAGGCAGGCCCGCGCCAGCGCGGCGCCTGAGATTCCGGGACTGTCGGCAAGCGCGAGCAGCGCCGCGTATTGAGGGACGGTCAACCCGGCGGCCCTGACGGCCAGCTGCTTGGCGGCCATGAGCGACTGCTCGGCACGCTTGATGTCTATGCCGAGCCGGTCACCTGCGGGCATCCCCATGCCCGGACAATACAACCTCATACAATGATACGAACCTTGATAATCATCAAAACCTTGATAAGCTCAGCTCGCTGAAGATCAGGCGCTGAAGGAGAAGAGGGAGCAATGATTCCGAAGAGCCACCTGGACCTGCTGGAGCGACCGCTGTTCGCCCACCTGGCGACGATCGAGCCGGACGGCACGCCCAACGTGAATCCGGTCTGGACAGTGTGGGACGGGGAGTTCCTGCGATTCACGACCACGACGGACCGCCGCAAGCACCGAAATGTCACCCAGAACGCGCACCTGGCGATCTCGATCAACGACCCCGAGAGGCCGTACCGCTATCTGGAGATCCGAGGCGTGGTCGAGCGGGTTGAGCCGGATTCGTCGGGTGACTTCTTCGACGTGCTGGCCACGCGCTACGGCTTGGAGTACGAGCGACCGGTCGGCGATGCGGAGCGGCGCGTTGTGATCGTTATGAAGCCGACACGCACCACCAGTCAGTGACACCGAGGTGATTCGCGCCAATGAGGCCAATGAGGCGGCCGGCGATCACATCTGCCATTTGACCGCCCTTACGCCGCGTATCCTGCCCCGGTGACCACTGCCGCCACTCTTGCACCCCCCGCTCGTCCCGCCCAACGTCTCCGCAGGTCAACCCCGTGGTGGATGGCATTGCTCGCGGGCGGCGCAGCCTTCTCGGGAACGGGTTCCGCCACCTTGAACGGCGACGAGCTGGCCACCATCAGCTTCGCCTCGCGATCGCTGGCGGGTATGTGGGAGCTGGCGCAGCACATCGACGGCCATTTCCTGCCGTACTACCTGTTCATGCACTTCTGGATGAAGGCCGGCACGGCAGAGCTGTGGCTGCGGTTGCCGTCGGCGATCGCGATCGGCGTGGCGGCCTGGTTCCTGACCGACCTGGGGCGGCGCCTGCACTCCACCCGCGCCGGCGTGATCGCGGCCGCCGTCTTCGCGACCCTGCCGTCGGTGTCCTACCTCGGGGCTTTCGCCAGGTCGTACGCGTTCGCGGCCGCGGCCGTCGTGTTCTCCTTCTGGGCGCTGCACCGGGCTCTCGAGCGTCCGGAGGGCAGGCGGTGGGTGGTGTACGGGGTGGCGATCGCGCTGGTGTGCTCGACGCATCTGTTCGCTGTGCTGGCGCTGCCCGCCCACGTGGCGCTGGCCCGCCGGGCGGTGCTCGCGCCGATGCTGGGCGCGCTCGCCGCAGGCTTCGTGCCTGCCGTGGTGCTGGGACTGATCGGGTACGGCGAGCGGCACGCGATCAGCTGGATCCCGCAGCGCGGGCCTGAGGTATGGCTGAAGTTCCCCAAGATGGCGGCCGGGACGACGGCGCTCGGTGTGTTGTTGCTCGCGATGGCGCTGGCCGGCGCGGCGCTGTTGTGGGCGGGCCGGCGTGGAGCTGGGGACCCGGGCTCACCGGCGGATGCCGCGGGATCACCCGCGGGGGGCGCGGGCTCATCGGCGGGCGGCAGGGACAGGGCGTGGGCGCTCGCGCTGGCGGGGTGGCTGATCTTGCCGCCGCTGCTGCTTCTCGCGGTGTCTCACCTGCTCACCCCGGTCTATGTGGACCGGTATCTCTTCGTGACCGCGCCGGCTCTGGCGCTGCTGGCGGGGCTGGCCGTGGCCGCCATCCCGCGCTTCCCCGTGGTCGCGGGGGTGGTGGTCGTGTTGCTCGGGGCCGGGCTGGCCTTTCCTGATCACGTGGAGATCCGGGAGGAGAACGGGCGCTTCGAGAACATCCCGTGGGCCCTTCGCGTGATCAAGGCCGAGCCGGACGATGCGATCGTGTTCGGGCAGAGCCAGGTGCGCCGGGGATTCGACTACTACGCGGACTCCCTGATGCCGGTCGATGTGCTGCGGATCGGTGTCGCGCCCCACCCCGACGGGTTCGGTTATCCCGAGCGGTCCGATGTCTCCGCGGCGCTGGACGGGCGGGAACGGGTCTGGGTGGTATGGCGGGGGACGAAGAAATCGGGGCTGGAGGGTGACGGGATTTCTCGCGTCGGAGAGGTGAAAGAGGCGGGGTTCGAGCTCAGCATGGCCAAGCACTCCGGGGATCTGCCGGGCCTCACCGTGGCGCTGTTCATGCGTCGCTGAACTGCTGAGAGTTCACCGACGGACCCGACCGTCTGCGAAAACACCTCCTACTACGCCGAAGCGGGCCTTCCGCCGCTGGAAAGGCCCGCTTGGCACAAGCGCCTGTCAGCCGACCTCGACGCCGCCGATCGACTTCTTGCCGCGCCGCAGCACCATGAAGCGCCCGTGCAGCAGGTCGTCGGCGGCCGGCACGTACGTCTCGTCGGTGATCTTGACGTTGTTGAGGTATGCCCCGCCCTCCTTGACCGCCCGCCGGGCCGCCGACTTCGACTCCACCAGGCCGCTGTCGGCCAGCAGGTCCACGAACGGCGCCCCCAGCGCGGCGATCTCGGCTTTGGGCACCTCGGCCAGCGCGGCCGCCAGCGTCGAGGCAGGCAGGTCTTCCAGAGCACCCTGGCCGAAGAGCGCCTTGGAGGCCGCCACGACCGCGTCGAGCTCTTCCTTGCCGTGCAGCAGCTCAGTCAGGTCCTCGGCCAGCGTCCGCTGCGCCTCGCGGGCGAAGGGCCGCTCGGCGACGGCCTTCTCCAGGGCCTCGATCTCCTCGCGGCTCTTGAACGTGAACACCTTGAGGTAGTGGATCACGTCGCGGTCGTCGGAGTTGAGGAAGTATTGGTAGAAGGCGTAGGGGGAGGTCATCTCCGGGTCGAGCCAGAGCGCGCCACCCGCCGTCTTGCCGAACTTGGTGCCGTCGGCCTTTGTGATCAGCGGCAGGGTGAGCGCGTGGACGTGCGCGCCCTCGACGCGGCGGATCAGGTCAGCGCCCGCCGTGAGGTTGCCCCACTGGTCGCTGCCGCCGATCTGCAGCGTGCAGTTGTAGCGGCGGTGCAGCTCGAGGTAGTCGTTGGCCTGCAGGATCTGGTAGCTGAACTCGGTGTAGCTCAGCCCCTCACCTTGCAGGCGCGCGGAGACCGACTCCCTGGCCAGCATGCGGTTGACCGGGAAGTGCTTGCCGATGTCGCGCAGGAAGCCGATGGCGCTCAGCTCGCCGGTCCAGTCGAGGTTGCTCACCATGAGGGCGGCGTTGGGCTGGGCGTCGAAGTCGAGGAACCGGCCGACCTGCCCGCGCAGGCGCTCCACCCATTCGGCGACGACCTCGGTCGCGTTCAGGGAGCGCTCGGTGTTGCGGCCGCTCGGGTCGCCGATCAGGCCGGTGGCGCCGCCGACCAGTCCGATCGGGCGGTGCCCGGCCCGCTGCAGGCGGCGCAGCGTGAGCAGCGGCACGAAGTGGCCGACGTGCAGGGAGGGCGCGGTCGGGTCGAAACCGCAATAGACCGTGATCGGTCCCTTGGCCATGGACGCACGCAGCGCGTCGAGGTCGGTGGACTGAGCGATCAGGCCTCGCCACGCGAGGTCATCGAGAATGTCGATCACGGTGCCGGCTTTCATTGAGACGTTGGACGTTGGGTGTTACAAGCGTGCCTGATCGCTTGGGTTGACCGCCACTTGGATACGCTCTGTCTCCATGTGGAGGGTCCGTCGCGAGCTGGCCGTTTTCAAGATCTTAGGGGGTCTGGTATGCGCCGGACTCGCCGTTTACTGGTGGTTGGCAGGCGATGTCCGCGGCGTGATCCTAGCCGTCCCCGCGGCCGTCCTGGTGGGGGCGATGGGGCTGCGTGACCTGATCGTTCCGGTGCGGCTGGCGGCCGACGAGAGCGGGATCACCGTGGTGCACGGGTTCGCGGGCAAGCGGCACGTGCCCTGGGAGGCGATCTGGGACATCAAGGTCGACGTCCGCAGGAGGTGGGGGCTGCGCAGCGGGATGCTGGAGATCGACACGGGTGATCACCTGCACGTCTTCAGTCCTCACGAGCTGGGCGCCTCTCCCACGGAGGTGGCGGCGGCGCTGCGGCGGCGCGGCACGTGAGCTCGGTACGGCGACACGGTCGGGTCGCCGTCGATCCAGAACCGCCACGGCACCTCCTTGGCCGTCGAGATGCCGGTGCGAGGCCCTGACCTGATCGAGGCGGGGTCGGCCGGGTCGCCTTCGAGCATCATGGCCGCTGTGTGGGGCCGGCCGGTCAGCCGGCGGGCGCCGTCCCCGCCGGCCAGGTCCGGCGGGCCTTCCCAGATCGCGTCAAGGCCGTTGTGCTCGCGCAGGAGGCCGAGGGCCACCGCGAGCCTGGCGGGGCCCCGGGCGAGATCCCGATCGGGGATGGACCTGCGGCCGGCGCTGTCCGCCGCGCGCCCGCCGTTGCGCCGCCGGCGTGCCTCGTCGAGACCCGCCACCACCTCGCCCGCCCGCAGCAGCACGGCCGAGCCGCAGCCGTCGGGCAGGCAGACGAGGTTGGCGCAGAAGTGCATGCCGTAGGTGAAGTACACGTACAGGTGGCCCGGCGGGCCGAACATGACGGCGTTGCGGGGCGTCCTGCCCCGGTAGGTGTGCGCCGCCGGGTCCTCGCCCGGGCCGCCGTACGCCTCGACCTCGGTCAGGCGCACGGCGACGTCGCCGTGCGCGAGGACGCGCCCGAGCAGGTCGGGCGCCACCTCGTGCGACGACCTGTCGAAGAAGCTCCGCGGCAGCGGGGCGGAGCTCAGCTGCCCGCCGCCCATGCCGCCTGCGCGTCGACCGCTTCGCGGAGCGCGATGAGCTGGTCGCGTACGCGGTCGGGGGCAGTGCCGCCGTGCGCCTTGCGTGCGGCGAGGGCTCCGGGCACGTTGAGCACGTCGCGCACGTCGGGCGTGAGGTGCGGCGACACCTTGGCCAGCTCGTCGTCGGTGAGCTCGCCGAGGTCCTTGTCGTGCACCTGGCACCACACCACCAGGTGGCCGACGGCCTCGTGGGCCTCGCGGAACGCCACGCCGCGGCGCACCAGCAGCTCGGCCAGGTCGGTGGCGAGCGCGAACCCGTCGGGGGCGGAGGCCTCCAGGCGGGCGGTGTTGACCCGCATGGTCGCCACGAGCCCGGCCATCGCGGGCAGGACGAGCAGGAGCGTGTCGACGGTGTCGAAGACCGGCTCCTTGTCCTCCTGCAGGTCGCGGTTGTAGGTCAGCGGCAGGCCCTTGAGCGTGGTCAGCAGCGACATCAGGTTGCCGATCAGCCGCCCTGACTTGCCGCGGGCCAGCTCGGCCACGTCGGGGTTCTTCTTCTGGGGCATGATCGACGAGCCGGTGGAGTAGGCGTCGTCCATCTCGATCCAGCGGAACTCCTGCGAGGCCCACAGGACGATCTCCTCGCCCAGCCGCGACAGGTGCACCCCGATCAGGGCGGCGGCGAACAGGAACTCGGCCGCGAAGTCCCGGTCGGCGACGGCGTCCATGGAGTTGGGCGCGGCCGCCGAGAAGCCCAGCTCCTGCGCCACAGCCTGCGGATCCAGCGGAAGCGACGAGCCCGCCAGCGCGCCGGAGCCGAGCGGGGAGATCGCGGCGCGCTTGTCCCAGTCGATGAGCCGGTCGATGTCGCGGGTGAAGGCGTGCACGTGCGCCAGCAGCTGGTGGCCGAACGACACCGGCTGCGCGTGCTGCAGGTGCGTCATGCCGGGCGCGGCCGTCTCGGCGTGCTCGGCGGCCTGGGTCATCAGCGCCGTCTCCAGCTCGACCAGCCGGGAGACGATCGTGCGGGCGTGGTCGCGGAGATAGAGACGCAGGTCGGTGGCGATCTGGTCGTTGCGCGAGCGGCCGGCGCGGAGCTTGCCGCCGAGCGAGCCGAGCCGCTCCAGCAGGCCGCGCTCCAGCGCGGTGTGCACGTCCTCGTCGGCGACCGTCGGCCGGAACTCGCCCGCCTTGCAGGCCCGCTCCAGGTCGTCGAGCGCGCCGATCATGCGCTCGAGCTCCTCGTCGTTCAGCAGCCCCGCTTTGTGCAGCACGCGCGCGTGCGCCCTGGACGCCGCCAGGTCGTACGGCACCAGCCGCCAGTCGAAGTGCACGCTCACCGACAGCCGGGTCAGCGCGTCGGCCGGGCCTCCTTCGAACCGCCCGCCCCACAGCCGCATCGGCTTGCCATCACTCACCGTAATCTTCTCCTCCTGTATCCCCCGCGACATTAGTGCAATCAGCCCTTCCTCGCGTCCCGCGCCGCGGCGATCTTCGCGGGGAGGGAGAACAGCTGGACGAAGCCCTTGGCGAGCGACTGGTCGAAGGTGTCGCCGGTGTCGTACGTGGCCAGCGAGAAATCGTACAGGGACTCCTCGGAGCGGCGGCCGGTGACGGTGGCCTTGCCGGCGTGCAGCGTCATGCGGATGTCGCCGGAGACGTGCTTCTGGGCCTCGGCGATAAGCGCGTCGAGGGCGTCCTTGAGCGGCGAGAACCACAAACCGTCGTAGACGAGCTCGCTCCACCGCTGGTCGACGCCGCGCTTGAAGCGGGCCAGGTCGCGCTCGACGGTGACGTTCTCCAGCTCCATGTGGGCCGTGATGAGCGCGATGGCGCCCGGCGCCTCGTACACCTCGCGGGACTTGATGCCGACGAGCCGGTCCTCGACCATGTCGATCCGGCCGACGCCCTGGGCGCCGGCGCGCTTGTTGAGCTCGTCGATGATCTGGTACGGCGTCAGCGGCCGCCCGTCGATCTTGACCGGGACGCCAGCTTCGAAGGTGACGACGACCTCGTCCGGCTCCTTCGGCTGGGACGGGTCGGCGGTGTAGGCGTAGACCTCTTCGGTCGGGCCGTTCCAGATGTCCTCCAGGAAGCCCGTCTCGACGGCGCGGCCCCAGAGGTTCTGGTCGATGGAGAACGGGTTCTTCTTCGACGTCTCGATGGGCAGGCCCTTGGCCTCGGCGTACTCGATGGCCTTGTCGCGGGTCCAGGCGAAGTCGCGGGCGGGCGCGACGACCTTCAGGCCGGGCGCCAGCGCGGCCAGGCCTGCCTCGAAGCGGACCTGGTCGTTGCCCTTGCCGGTGCAGCCATGCGAGACGACGGTGCCGCCGAACTGCTCGGCCGCCGACACCAGGTGCTTGACGATGAGCGGGCGCGACAGCGACGACACCAGCGGGTAGCGGTCCATGTAGAGGGCGTTGGCCTGCAGCGCGGGCACGCAGAAGTCGGCGGCGAACTCCTCCTTGGCGTCCACCACGACCGACTCGGCGGCGCCGCAGTCGATGGCCCGCTTCTGGATCGCCTCCATGTCCTCGCCGCCCTGGCCGAGGTCCACGGCGACGCAGACGACCTCGGCGTTCATCTTCTCGGCGAGGTAGGGGATGGCGACGGAGGTGTCGAGCCCGCCGGAGTAGGCGAGGACCACGCGCTCGGTCATTTCTGCTCCAAACTACGCCGGGCGGCGACTTTCAGGAGGGCGTCGGCGACCGCCGGCCCGCCTGCCGGGTCGCGGGTGATGACGAGGATGGTGTCGTCGCCCGCCACCGTGCCGAGGATGGACTCCCAGTCGGCGTGGTCGATCGCGGAGGACATGAACTGTGCCGCCCCCGGAGGGGTTTTCACGACGACCAGGTTGGCCGAGGCCTCGGCGCTGACCAGCAGTTCCTCGGCGACGCGCTGCAGCCTCGCCGATGGGGACTCGCCGGTGCCCACCCGGGCCAGCGGGATCCGCCCGCCGCCTTCGCCGGGCAGCGCGTACACCAGCGAGCCGTCCTCCGCGCGCAGCTTGAGCGCCCCGAGCTCGTCCAGGTCGCGCGAGAGCGTGGCCTGGGTGACCTCGACGCCGCTGTCGGCGAGGAGCTTGGCCAGCTCCGGCTGGGAGCGCACGGCCTGCCGCCGCAGCAGATCGGTGATCCTCTGCTGCCTGGCCGCTTTGGTCATCGGAATGGTCATCGGTGTGTCGCCAGCCAGTGCAGCAGCGCCTTCTGCGCGTGCAGCCGGTTCTCGGCCTGGTCCCACACGACGCTGCGCGGCCCTTCGAGCACCGCGTCGGTGATCTCGTAGTCGCGGTAGGCCGGCAGGCAGTGCAGCACGATCGCGTCGGGCGCGGCGTGCTCGAGCAGCTCGCCATTGACCTGGTACGGCATGAGGTCGCGGACCCGCTGCTCCTTGCCGTCCTGGCCCATCGACACCCACGTGTCGGTGGCGATCACGTGCGTGCCCTGGACGGCGGCGACCGGGTCCGACAGCGCGACCACCGAGCCGCCCGTCTTGGCGGCGATGGCGGCGGCCTGGTCGAGGATGACCGCGTCGGGCTGGTAGCCGGCCGGGGCGGCGATGCGGATGTGCATCCCGGCCGTGGCGCCGCCGAGCAGGTAGGAGTGGGCCATGTTGTTGGCGCCGTCGCCGAGGTAGGTCAGCGTGAGCCCGGCGGTCCTGCCCAGGTGCTCCCGGACGGTCTGCAGGTCGGCGAGGATCTGGCACGGGTGGAACTCGTCGGTGAGCGCGTTGACGACCGGCACGCGGGAGTGGGCCGCCATCTCCTCGATGAGCTCCTGGCCGGTGGTCCGCCAGACGATGGCGGCGACCTGCCGGTCGAGCACCCTGGCGAGGTCGGCGGTGGGCTCGCCGCGGCCCATCAGGACCGAGACGTTGTCCACGACCAGCGGTAGGCCGCCCAGCTCGCCGATGCCGGTGTGGAAGGAGACGCGGGTGCGGGCCGACGGCTTGTCGAACAGCACCGCGACCGTCTGCGGGCCCTCGAACGGCCGGTAGCCGAACCGGTCCTTCTTCATCGCGGCGGCGAGGTCGAGGACCTCCGCCTGCTCGGCGGGCGAGAGGTCGTCGTCCCTCAGGAAGTGCCTGATTTGCGCCGAGTCCGCGCTGTGCCTGGTCATCGGGCGGCCTCCGTCAGGATCGCGGGGAACGCGGCCACGAAGGCGTCCACCTCGTCGGCCGTCACCACCAGCGGCGGGGCGATGCGCACGGCGTCGGGCTGGAGGGCGTTCACCAGGAAGCCGGCGTTCGCGGCGGCCTTCTGGACGTCGGCCGAGCGCGGCTCGTTCAGGACCGCGGCCAGCCACAGGCCGCGGCCGCGGACGCCCTTCAGCAGCGGATGGCCGACGGCCTCCAGACCGTCGCGCAGACGTGCGGAAACGGTCTTCACGTGGTCGAGGTCCAGGGTGTCCAGCACCGCCAGGGCGGCGGCGCAGGAGACCGGGTTGCCGCCGAAGGTCGAGCCGTGGTCGCCCTTCGCGAACAGCTTGCCGACCTCGCCGAAGCCGACGCAGGCGCCGATCGGCATGCCGCCGCCCAGTCCCTTGGCCAGGGTCAGGATGTCGGGCGTGACGCCGTCGGCCTGGTGGGCGAACCAGTGCCCGGTACGCCCGATCGCCGACTGGATCTCGTCGGCCACCAGCAGCGCGCCGGTCGAGTCGCAGATCTCGCGGGCGGCCTCGAAGTAGCCGGCCGGCGGGGGCACCACGCCGGCCTCGCCCTGGGTGGGCTCCAGGAAGACCGCGATGCAGTCGCCGGTCACGGCTTCCTTGAGCGCGGTGGCGTCGCCGTAGGGGACGAAGCGCACATCGACGGGGAACGGGCCGAACTGGTCGCGGATGGACTGCTTGCCGGTCAGCGACAGGGCGCCGATCGTGCGGCCGTGGAAGCCGTTCTCGGCGGCGACGAAGTAGGAGCGGCCCTCGCGGCGGCCGTACTTGAGCGCCAGCTTGTACGCCGCCTCGTTGGCCTCGGTGCCGGAGTTGGCGAAGAAGACCCGGGCGGGGGCGTTCAGCAGGGCGATGAGCTTCTCGGCGAGCAGCACCTCGGGCTCGTGCAGGAACAGGTTGCTCGTGTGCGCGATGGTGGCGACCTGCGTCGACACGGCCTCGACCAGGGCGGGGTGCGCGTGGCCGAGCGAGCTGGTCGCGATGCCGCCGATGAAGTCGAGGTATTGCTTGCCGTCCACGTCCCACACACGGCAGCCCTCGCCGCGCGCCAGCGCGACCGGCGGGATGCCGTAGTTGGGCATGAACACCTTTTCGAACCTCTGATATAGGTCCATCAGGGCATCACCATCGTTCCGATTCCTTCGTTGGTGAAGATCTCTAGCAGCAGTGAATGGGGCACGCGACCGTCGAGCACGTGGGCCTGCGGCACGCCGCCCTGCACCGCCGACAGGCAGGCCTCCATTTTGGGGACCATGCCGCTGGACAGCGTGGGCATGAGCGTTTCCAGCTCGTCGGCGGTGAGGCTGTCGATCACGTCGGTGTCGTCGGGCCAGTTGGCGTACAGGCCTTCGACGTCGGTCAGCACGATCAGCTTCTGCGCCTGGAGCGCCACGGCCAGCGCGGCGGCGGCGGTGTCGGCGTTGACGTTGTAGATCTGGCCGTCGTCTCCCCTGGCGACGCTGGAGACCACGGGGATGCGGCCGTCGTCGATCAGGGCCTTGACGGCGCCGGGGTCGACCTTGATGATCTCGCCGACCTGGCCGATGTCGACCGGCTCGCCGTCCACGAGCGCGTGCTTGCGCACGGCGGTGAACAGGTGGGCGTCCTCGCCGGACATGCCGACCGCGAACGGGCCGTGCCGGTTGACCAGGCCCACGATCTCGGGGTTGACCTGGCCCGTCAGTACCATCCTGACGACCTGCATGGCCTCGGGCGTGGTGACCCGGAGGCCGGCGGTGAACGTCGACTCGATGCCGAGCTTGTCCAGCGCGCTGCTGATCTGCGGGCCGCCGCCGTGCACGACCACCGGGCGCAGGCCCACGTGGTGCAGGAAGACGACGTCCTCGGCGAAGCCCTCCTTGAGCGCCTCTTCGGTCATGGCGTTGCCGCCGTACTTGATGACGACCGTCGCGCCGTGGAAGCGGGTCAGCCAGGGCAGCGCCTCGATCAAGGCCTCGGCCTTCGTCTGGGCGGTGGAGAGCCTCATGAGCTGTACGCCGAGTTCTCGTGGACGTAGTCGGCCGTCAGGTCCGTGGTGTGCACGGTCGCGGTGTGCGGCCCGGCCGACAGGTCGATCGTGATGGTCACGTCCCGGGGGCGCATGTCCACCTTGGAGCGGTCGTCGCCGACCGCGCCGCCGCGGCAGATCCAGATGCCGTTGATCGCCACGTTGAGCCGGTCGGGCTCGAAGACGGCGTCGGTGGTGCCGACCGCGGCCAGGACGCGGCCCCAGTTGGGGTCCTCGCCGTGGATGGCGCACTTGAGCAGGTTGGAGCGGGCGACGGAGCGGCCGACCTTGACCGCGTCCTGCTCGGAGTGGGCGCCGATCACCTCGATGGCGATGGCCTTGCTGGCGCCTTCGGCGTCCACCAGGAGCTGCCTGGCCAGGTCGGCGCAGACCTCGGTGACCTTCTGCTCGAACTCCGCCAGGTCAGGCTTGACCCCGGAGGCGGCGCTGGCCAGCAGGAGCACGGTGTCGTTGGTGGACATGCAGCCGTCGGTGTCGAGCCGGTCGAACGTCTTGGCGGTGGCCTTGCGGAGCACCGTGTCGAGCTCGTCGCTGGTCACGTCGGCGTCCGTGGTGATCACGCAGAGCATGGTCGCGAGGGCCGGGGCGAGCATGCCCGCGCCCTTGGCCATCCCGCCGACCATGTAGCCGTTGGCCCGCTTGAAAGAGATCTTGGAGACCGTGTCGGTGGTCCGGATGGCGTCGGCCGCGGCCAGGCCGCCGTCCCGGGACAGCTGGGTGGCGGCGGTGTCGACGCCGGACAGCAGCGCCTCCATCGGCAGGCGCTCGCCGATCAGGCCGGTCGAGCAGACCGCTACCTCGCCCGCCGAGTCCTCGAGCGCCGCGGCGACCTTCTCGGCGGTGGCGTGCGTGTCCTGGAAACCCTCCGGGCCGGTGCAGGCGTTGGCGCCGCCGGAGTTGAGCACCACGGCTCGCAGCCGGCCGCCCGCCAGGACCTGCTGCGACCACAACACGGGGGCGGCCTTCACGCGGTTGGCGGTGAAGACGCCGGCGGCGGCGCGGCTGGGCCCGTCGTTGACGACGAGGGCCAGGTCGCGGGCGCCGGCGGATTTGATCCCGGCGGCGACACCCGCGGCTCTGAAACCTAGTGGCGCTGTAACGCTCACACTTCCTCCTTCGTCAGCCGCACCGTTGCGCGCCTGCGAGTAAACGTGGAGTCCCAGGACATGGTGCTCAGCTCGGCCCTCCAGGCACCGGCCGCGAACCGCGAACCACCCGGTCGGGGGCCTTTGGCCGCCACGGCGGAGGTCACGGTGCGACTCCTGCCAGGGGGAGGCCGAGCTCTTCCGGCAGGCCGAGGGCGAGGTTGACGCTTTGGATGGCGCCTCCGGCCGTGCCCTTGGTGAGGTTGTCGATGGCGATGACGGCGACCACGCGGCCCGCGCGCTCGTCGAGCGTCACCTGCAGGGCGGCGGTGTTGGCGCCGTAGGTCATGGCGGTGGCCGGCCAGACCCCTTCGGGCAGGAGCCGGACGAACGGTTCGTCCTTCAGCGCCACCTCGTACGCCGCCCTGAGCGACTCCTGGGTGAGGCCGGGCGTGGCGGGGGCGGTGCAGGTGGCGAGGATGCCGCGGCTCATCGGGGCCAGCGTCGGGGTGAACGACACCCGGACCAGCGTGCCGGCGACGGCCGACAGGCCCTGCTCCATCTCGGGGGTATGCCGGTGCACGCCGCCCACGCCGTACGCGCTGACCGAGCCCATGACCTCGCTGCCCAGCAGATTGGGCTTGAGCGACTTGCCCGCGCCGCTGGTGCCGCTGGCGGCCACCACGACCACGTCGGGCCCGGCCAGCCCGGCGGCGAACGCCGGGAACAGGGCCAGCAGGACCGAGGTCGGATAGCAGCCGGGGACCGCGATCCGGGTGGCCCCGCGCAGGGCGTCGCGCTGTCCCGGCAGCTCGGGCAGCCCGTAGGGCCAGGTGCCCGCGTGCTCGCCGCCGTAGAACTCCTGCCAGGCGGCCGGGTCGGCGAGCCGGTGGTCGGCGCCGCAGTCCACCACGACCGTGTCCGCTCCGAGCTGGGCGGCGACGGCGGCCGAATGGCCGTGAGGCAGCGCCAGGAAGACGACGTCGTGGCCGGCGAGCACGCCGGCCGTGGTGTCCTCGATGATCCGGTCGGCCAGCTGCGGCAGATGGGGCTGGTGGGCGCCCAGGCGGCTGCCCGCGCTGGAGGCCGCGGTGAGCGCGCCGATCTCAAACTCGGGATGGCCGAGCAGGAGCCGCAGCAGCTCGCCCCCCGCATAGCCGCTGGCTCCGGCGATCGCCGCCCTCATCCCATCCTCCTGCATATTCATGCATAACTGCTCATGACCTTGCTTGTGAAGATGATGCACTGCTCAGGATGGATGTGCAAGCCGGTCGTCCCAGCAGGCTGCAGGTGAAACCCAAGTCGCAGGCAGAATGATGAGCCTATGAGCGATTTCTTGCCCGATGTGCAGTTCGTCACACCCGCGGGGAGGGACCCTGGGCGGGTGGGGAAGGTCATCCTCGTGCTGCTCTGGCTCGTGGTGTGCCTGATGCCGATGGTGTTCGTCGTACGAGATCTGGAGCTCGCGACGGGCCGGATCGGCACACCGGGCACGCTGCAGGTGATCTCGTGCGAGGACCTGGGCGAGGGACGCTACGACTGCAAGGGGTTGTTCAGCCCGGACTCGGGGGGCGCTCCCATGCCGGTGGACGCCTCGCCGGACTCCTCGGCGGGGGACGTCAAGCGGGCGCAGCTCACGCCCGAAGGAGATCGGGCCGTTCCGGCAGGGACGATGGGCGTGCTCGCCGCTCTGACGTTGCCGGCGGTCGGATTCGGCGGACTGGGCTTCCTGCCGTACGTGATCATGTACTGGGCGGGCGCACGCAGGGGGCGGCGGGCCGCCGTGATCGGAGGCTGGCTGATCACGGCGGCCGGCGTCGCGGGGATGCTGGTCGGGCTCGTCGCCTCCTACGCCTAGCGCAGGAAGGCGGCGGCCACGCCGGCGTCCACCGGGATGTGCAGGCCCGTGGTGTGGGTCAGGTCGCCGCCGGTGAGGGCGAAGACGGCCGCGGCCACGTGCTCGGGCAGCACCTCGCGCTTGAGCAGGGTGCGCTGCGCGTAGAACTCACCGAGATTCTCCTCCTCGACCCCGTAGACCTTCGCGCGGTTGGCGCCCCAGCCGGAGGCGAAGATGCCTGAGCCGCGGACCACGCCGTCGGGGTTGATGCCGTTGACGCGCACGCCGTGGGCGCCCAGCTCGGCCGCGAGCAGCCGGACCTGGTGGGCCTGGTCGGCCTTGGCGGCGCCGTAGGCGACGTTGTTCGGCCCGGCGAAGACGGCGTTCTTGGAGGAGATGTAGATGATGTCGCCGCCCATGGCCTGGTCGATCATCACCCGGGCGCTCTCGCGGGAGACCAGGAACGAGCCGCGCGCCATGACGTCGTGCTGCAGGTCCCAGTCCGCGAGGGTGGTCTCCAGCAGCGCGCGCGAGAGCGACAGGCCGGCGTTGTTCACGATCAGGTCCACGCCGCCGAAGGCCAGCACGCCCGCGCGTACCGCGGCGACGACCTGCTCCTCGGAGGTGACGTCCACGCCGGCGGCCACGGCCACGTCGGACACCCGGTACGCGCTCGCGCCGATCTCCTCGGCCACCTTCTCGGCGGCGGCCAGGTCGCGGTCGGCGATCACCACGCAGGCGCCCTCGGCGGCCAGGCGGCGGGCGGTGGCCGCGCCGATGCCCGAGCCGCCGCCGGTGACCAGCGCCACGCGTGTGGCCAGGGGCTTGGGCTTGGGCATGCGGCGGAGCTTGGCCTCCTCCAGTTCCCAGTACTCGATGCGGAACTTCTCCGACTCGGGGATGGGCGCGTAGGTGGAGACGGACTCGGCGCCGTGCATGACGTTGATGGCGTTGACGTAGAACTCGCCGGCCACCCGGGCAGTCTGCTTGTCCTTGCCGAAGGAGAACATGCCGACGCCCGGCACCAGCACGATGGCCGGGTCCGCGCCGCGCATCGGCGGTGAGTCGGGGGTGGCGTGCCGGTCGTAGTAGGCGGTGTAGTCCTCGCGGTAGGCGGCGTGCAGCTCACGCAGCCGCTCGACGGCCTGCTCCAGCGGCGCGTCCGGCGGCAGGTCGAGCACCAGCGGCGCGACCTTCGTGCGCAGGAAGTGGTCGGGGCAGGACGTGCCCAGCGCGGCCAGCCTCGGGTGCTCGGCGCGGGAGACGAAGTCCAGCACCTCGGGCGTGTCGGTGTAGTGGCCGACCGTGCGCACGTCGGTGGAGGCCAGGCCGCGGATGACCGGGAACAGCGCGGCCGCGCGGGCGTGCCGCTCGGCCTCCGGCAGCGTGTCGTAGACGACCGAGCCGAACGGGTCGGGCCGGCCGTGCTCGGCGAGGTACGCCTCCGCGGTGCGGATGATCTCCAGCGAGCGGGACTCGCACTCCTCGGACGTGGCGCCCCAGGCGGTGATGCCGTGGCCGCCGAGGACGCAGCCGATCGCCTGCGGGTTGGCGTCCTTGATCGCGGCGATGTCCAGGCCGAGCTGGAAGCCGGGCCGCCGCCACGGCACCCACACCACGCGGTCGCCGAAGACGCGCCTGGTCAGCTCCTCGCCGTCGGCGGCGGTCGCGATGGCGATGCCCGCGTCGGGGTGCAGGTGGTCGACGTGGCCCGCCTCGACCAGGCCGTGCATGGCCGTGTCGATCGACGGGGCCGCCCCGCCCTTGCCGTGCAGGCAGTAGTCGAACGCGGCGACCATCTCGTCCTCGCGCTCGACGCCCGGGTAGACGCCCTTGAGCGCGCGCAGCCGGTCCAGGCGCAGCACCGCCAGGCCGGACTCCTTGAGCGTGCCCAGGTCGCCGCCGGAGCCCTTGACCCAGAGCAGCTCGACGTCCTCGCCGGTCACCGGGTCGGACTCACTGCCCTTGGCCGAGGTGTTGCCGCCGGCGAAGTTGGTGTTGCGCGGGTCGGCTCCCAGGCGGTGCGAGCGTTCCAGCAGTTCGTTGATGACATCCATGGTGCTTCAGGCCCCCCAGCCGGCCTGCTGTCCGCCGACACGCTCGGCGGCGATTTTCTCGAAATATCCGGACTTGGCGTACGCGGCCATCGGGTCGGGCGCGAGGCCCATCTCCTCCCGCAGCTCGGCGAGCAGCGGCCGCACGTCGGTGTTGTAGGCGTCCATGAACACGGCGTTCGAGCCCAGCACGTCGCCCTCGTTCTGCGCCGCGGCCAAAGCCTCGCGGTCGACCAGCAGGGCCTTGGCGGTGGCCTCCTGGACGTTCATGACCGAGCGGATCTGGCCGGGGATCTTCGGCTCGATGTTGTGGCACTGGTCGAGCATGAAGGCCACGTTGAGCTCAGGGTCGAAGCCACCACCGCCCACCACCTCGAACATGATGCGGAACAGCTGGAACGGGTCCGCCGCCCCCACCATCAGGTCGTCGTCGGCGTAGAAGCGGGAGTTGAAGTCGAAGCCGCCGAGCTTGCCCTCGCGCAGCAGGAACGCCACGATGAACTCGATGTTGGTGCCCGGCGCGTGGTGCCCGGTGTCTACGACCACCTGCGCCTTGGGGCCGAGCTTGACGCAGTGCGCGTACGCGGTGCCCCAGTCCGGCACGTCGGTGGCGTAGAAGGCGGGCTCGAACAGCTTGTACTCCAGCAGGAACCGCTGGCCCTCGCCCAGGCGCGCGTACACCTCGGCCAGGGACTCGGCCAGCCGGTCCTGGCGGGCGCGGATGTCGTCCTGACCCGGGTAGTTGATGCCGTCGGAGAACCACAGCTTGAGGGTGTCGGAGCCGGTGGCGTCCATGATGTCCACGCACTCGAGCAGGTGGTCGGTGGCCTTGCGCCGCACCCGCGGGTCCGGGTTGGTGACGCTGCCGAGCTTGTAGTCGTCGTCCTGGAAGACGTTGGAGTTGATCGCGCCGATGCCGACGCCCAGGTCCTTGGCATGCCGGGCCAGGTCGGCGTAGTCGTCCACCTTGTCCCACGGGATGTGCAGGGCGACCGTGGGTGCCACCCCCGTGTAGGCGTGCACCTGGGCGGCGTCGGCGAGCTTCTCGTACGGGTCGCGCGGCACGCCCTGCTGGGCGAACACCTTGAACCTCGTGCCGCTGTTGCCGTACGCCCAGGACGGCGTCTCGATGTGCTGCGCCCGTAGCGCGGCCTTGATGTCAGTCATGAACTCCCCGATCAATCCAGGTGGAACACTTCGGTCAGCGGCGCCATGCCCTCGTCGGGGCGACCGTCGAGGTCCTCGAAGAAGGGCGCCATCTCGGCCTGCCAGCGGGCGTTGACGTCCGTCTCGGCCATGGCCTTCTTGGCGGCCTCGAAGTCCTCGGTCTCCAGGTAGCCCACGAGCAGGCCGTCATCCCTGAGGAAGAGCGAATAGTTGTGCCAGCCGGTGCGCGACAGCGCCTCTCGCATGTCCGGCCAGACGTTCTGGTGGCGTTCGCGGTACTCCGCCAGCCGCTCCGGGCGGACTTTCAGCAGGAAGCAGACGCGTTGCACTGACACTCCCTTCAAAACGTTTTAATCCTCCGTGCAGGAAACTATGATTCCTGGTGCTCGCTGTCAATGCGTCCCCGGCCCCCGGCTTGACCACGAGGTCAGCCGGGGGTGGTGACACGTTTTAATCGGTCATCTGGGGAGCTTGTCGCCCACGAGGGCCAGGTTCTGGATGGCGGCCAGGCCGTACAGGGCGGTGGTGTTGGTGGAGACCCAGGCCGCCTCGTCGGTCGGGTTGAGCGTGGTGCCGACCTTCTCGGACTTCCACGGCAGGGTCGGGGCGTACCCGTCGCCGGTGCGGAACTCCGTCCAGGCGCGGGTGGCGAGGTCGTCGCGCTTCAGCCGGACCGCCGCGTACGCCGTGAGCCTGGAGTGCCCCTGCTTGAGGATGAGGTTGCCGAAGTGGGCCCCGGTCTCGGCCGCCTGCTCGGCCCTGGTGGCGTTGAACAGCCGGCAGTACTGGAGCCACGCCTTCTCGAAGTCCGGCATGTCCACCAGGTCGATCAGCTCGGCGCAGATCTCGACCTGCCCGAACATGGCCGACAGATGAGACACCGCCACCTTCTTCGCGGCAGCCGCGAACTCACCGGTGTTGATGTTGTAGAGCCCCTCCCCCGTGACGAACCCGTTGGGCATCGCGGCGATGGTCCGCATCGTGGCCTTGAGCTTCTTCTCGGCGATCGGGTCGCCGCCGCGCTCCCATTCGGTGAGCCAGGCGGCGGCCAGGCCGCTCCAGTCGGTGCCCAGGCCGATGGCCAGCGCCTCCGGGTTCGGCGTGTACGGCGCCGTGCGGATCTTCCGCAGCGGGTCGAGCGCCATGAACGTTTTGTCGGAGTCCACCAGCGCCCGCATCAGGTCCCCGGTGCGCTCGTCGGCGGTCAGGAAGTAGAAGATGCGCCGGTAGACGGCCGTCGAGATGCGTTGCTGCTTGGCGCTGCACCCCCAGTGCTGGACGTTGTGCCGGGTCCCGAGCCCGGCCCACGGGCCCAGGTGGTAGACGTCCACCTCGCCGGTGTGCCGGGTCATCGCCTCGGCGAAGCGGAAGACATCGGCCCGGCCCGAGCGCAGGTAGGCGTACCAGAGCCACAGGTCCGGCGAGAGCTCGGAGTTGTCCCAGGCGTAGCCGCCGATGTCGTAGCGCCACACGCGACGGTCCTCGTCGAACGTGTGCATGATGTCGCCGTAGTCCCAGAAGCCGTACCAGTGGCGCTGCTCGACCTGCTTCTTGTAGTAGTCGAAGAGGAAGTCGAGCCGGTCCTCGATGGTCTTCTTCTCCGGGGTGGACCGGTCGACCGGGGTGAACAGGCCGCCGAACACCTTGGCGGCGGCCAAGTGCTCGGGCGGGGCGATGATCAGCGGCGGCGTGCGCACCGCGTCGGCCATCGCGCCGAGCCGTGCGGCGTCGGGGGTGGCGGCCACAGCCCAGAAGGTCAGCTCGGTCGTCCGCGCGATGCCGAGCGGCGTGCCGAACCCGGGCTCGTAGTCCTCGTAGGTGATGTTGAGGCCTTCGATCTGCTCAGGGAAGGTGTCCTGGCCGAGGCCGTCATGGTAGAAGCGGGTGTCCATCGGCCCGGCCTCCGGCGACCACATCCAGACCGTGACCTCGGCCTCCTCGGAGGCGGCGCCGCGGATGTCGAGCTGGCCGGGGTGGCGCTGCCAGAAGTCGCGCATGCCGAACGCGAAGCCACCGCCCACGCCGCCCACGTAGCCGAAGCCCGAAGCCCGCTTGCCCTGGTCGACGGCGACCCAGCCGTACCCCTTCTTGGTGCGCTTCTTCAGCGTGAAGCCCTCGGAGGACAGCTGGGAGAGGGTGTAGTCGCCCCAGTCCGGGATCAGGTGGACGCGGCTGCTCACCCGGGTGTCCCAGGTGGCGATGTCCGGCAGCTTCTGGCCGGCCACCTGCGCCTTGCGGACGGCCAGGCCCGGGTCGCGGCGCAGGCCCGTGATGCCCTTGACCGCCTCGGCGAGCTGGCCGTGCCCGTCACCGACGAAGCGGACGTGCCGGTTGTAGGCCTCGTCCCGCATCGGGACGCGGAAGCGCACGCCGAGGCCGGCGATGAAGTCGTTCTGACCGTCACGGTCGAACACGAACGTGTGCGTCATGCGCACGCTCTCCGCGCCGGCGTAGAAGTACAGCCGGACCGTGAACGGCAGCCAGGACTTGCCCTTCTTGGAGGTGTGGCGGCCCTCGATCCTGATCACGGCGCGCACCGGGCCGGACTGCTCGACCTCGACCTTGGCGATGTCGCTGAGGTAGGAGTCCACTTCGGTGGTGCGGTCGTCGCCGTCGTCGATCTTGCTCTGCCTGAGGCTGACCAGCTGTCCTTTTCGGGCGATCTCGGTCTCGCCGCGCCAGATCTGGGAGATCAGCTCGCTGCCGCCCTTGCGGACGCGGACCCGGATCACGCCGGTGTCCACGTCCACGTACTGCTTCTCGTCCTTGACCGTGACCGGCTTGGCCGGAGCGGCCGCGGCGCCGGGCCGCAGCGTGTACGTCTCGGCAACGGGGGTGCCGGGGCCCGTGGCGTGGGCCGTCCACTTGAGCGAGCCGTCCGGCCAGTATCCGAGCGGCCACGTCTGCACCGGCACGGCCGCGCCGTCGGCGGCGGTGAGCGCGAACTGCTGCTCCTTGGGCACCGTGCCCTTGGGCCAGGGGACGCCCCAGGTGGTACCGGGGGCCTCGGCGGGCTTGCCCTCCAGCCAGCGCAGGCTGACGTCGGGGATGTCCAGGGCGGCCAGGGCGGGCGACTCCAGCATCGAGGCCAGCGGGACGGCCGCTCCGGCGACGGCCATTCCCTTTAACGCATCACGTCGCGAGATTTCGGACATTGGGGGTGCACCTCCGTACGGGAAGGGGGGTGATCGATGGGACGGCGCCTGGAAGCGCTTTCCCAACGGGTATGCCGGGCCGCGGGCGGCTGAGCGCCGCGGCTCGGATGTCAGGCGGGGAGGACGACGACGTCGCCGGCGGGCACGGTCACCTGGTCCCCCGCAGGGGTCGTCACGACGGCGTCCTCCTCCGTGTGGTTGATCGCGAACAGGAACGAGCGGCCGTCGGGGTGCGAGCGCCGCACCACCTCCACACCCGGGCCTGCCTTGGCGACGGGTTCGGCGCCCGCCTCGGCGCAGACGGCGGCCACGACCTCGGCCAGCGCCTCGTCGTCCAGCCGGGTGGTCAGGTAGTGCGCGGCCCCGTCGCCCCAGGAGTTGCGGGTCCAGGCGGGCTCGCCGGTGGCGTAGGTGTCCAGGACCTTCGCCCCGCCGGCGTGCGCCAGCTCGCTCCATACGGTCCCCGTCGCCCCCGACGCCAGCCGGATCGGCCCGTCCAGGGGGAAGAACTCCTCGACCGTCACCCCGAGCAGGTCACGCCACGCCCCCGGGTAGCCGCCCAGCCGCACCCGGTCGTGCTCGTCCACGATCCCGCTGTACGGCCCGACGAGCGCGACCCCGCCCCGGCGGACGAAGTCCTCCAGGTTGGCCGCCCCCGCGTCGCTCACCAGGTAGAGCGCGGGCACCAGCACCAGGCGGTAGCCGGACAGGTCGGACTCGGGCCGGGCCAGGTCGCAGGTGACGCCCGCCCGCCACAGGGCGGCGTGCCAGCGCTTGGCCTCCTCGACCGGGTCCAGGTCCGCCGTCGGCTGGGCGGGATGGTCCTGGGCCCACACGCTGGAGTGGTCGAGCAGGATCGCCACGTCGGCCTTGACGGTGCTGCCTGCGACGTCGGAGAGCCCGGCCAGCTCGGCGCCGAGCGCGGCGACCTCGCGGAAGATCTTGGTGTTGGTGCCGGCGTGCGGCAGCATCGCCGAGTGCCACTTCTCGGCGCCGGCGCGGGAGGCCCGCCACTGGAAGAACATGATCCCGTCGGCGCCCCTGGCCAGGTGCTGCAGGGAGTTGCGGCGCAGCTCGCCGGGCGCCTTGGCGAGGTTGCGGGGTTGCCAGTTGACGGCGCTGGTCGAGTGCTCCATCAGCAGCCAGGGCCGCCCGCCGTTCAGCGAGCGCGCGTAGTCGGCGGCGAAGGCCAGGTCGATGTGGGGCTCGGCGCGGGCCCCGACCAGATAGTGGTCGGTCGAGACCACGTCGAGCTCGTCGGCGAAGGACCAGCAGTCCATGTCCCAGTGCGCGCCCGCCATCAGGTTCGTGGTGGCGGGCACGTCCGGGCTGATCGACTTGAGCAGGTCGCGCTCGGCGACGTACAGCTCGACGAGTGCGTCGGAGCTGAACCTGCGGAAGTCGAGCTGCTGCCCCGGGTTGGGGAAGCTGGGGGTGGCGCGGGGCGGCAGGATCTGGGCCCAGTCGCTGTAGCGCTGTGACCAGAAGGCGGTGCCCCACGCGTCGTTGAGCTCGTCCAGAGAGGCGTAGCGGTTGCGCAGCCAGGCGCGGAACGCCGCGGCGGAGGTGTCGCAGTAGCAGCGGGCGTTGTGGCAGCCGTACTCGTTGTGCACGTGCCACAGGGCCAGCGCCGGGTGCGCGCGGTAGCGCAGGGCCACCTGCTCGGCGATCCGCAGCGCCTTCTCGCGGTAGATCGGCGAGCTGGGGCAGAAGCCCTGCCTGCTGCCGTGGTAGAGCCGCCGCCCGTCGGCGTCGACCGGTAGCGCCTCGGGGTAGGTGTCGGAGAACCACGGCGGCGGAGAGGCCGTCGGGGTGGCCAGGTTGGCCTGGATGCCGTTCGCGGCCAGCAGGTCCATCACCCGGTCGAACCAGCCGAAGTCGAACACCCCCTCGACGGGCTCCAGCATCGACCAGGAGAAGATCCCGACGCTGACCCTGTTGACGCCGGCCTCGCGCATCAGCGCGACATCCTGCTCCCACGTCTCCTCGGGCCACTGCTCGGGATTCCAGTCGCCGCCATAGGCGATGACATCCGGCATGAGCCTGCCTTTCGAGTAACTGTTAGCGCTCACAGCTTGTTACGCCTGCGTGTACGGGGGATTAAAACGTTCCTCGCGCCTGCCGCACAAGACCTTTACGCCAGCGTGAGAGCGTAGCTCCAGGTCAGGGCGTAAGAAATCACTGTCGCCGCCGTCTTCCCCACCACTCCTCGTGCGCCCGCAGGCATCGCTCCGGGTGAACCGATTCAATGCTTTAGGCGGCAGCTTCGCCCGGCCGTCGCCAGGACCTGCCAGGAGGGCGCGCCGCAGCCATCGCCTGGTTCCCCTGGACCGGGCGATGTAGGGGCGGCCATGTGGCGTCCTGTGCGTTTGTACGTTTTAATTGGGCCCCATGGCCATGGTCAGCATTAAGGACGTCGCCGCGCACGCCGGCGTCTCCCCCGGCACGGTCTCCAACGTACTGAACCGGCCAGGCAAAGTCGCTCCCGCCACGCGGGAGCGGGTGGAGGCGGCGATCAGCGAGCTGGGCTTCGTCCGGCACGGCTCGGCCTCGACGCTGCGTGCCGGGCACAGCAGGACGATCGGCCTGAGCGTGATCGACATCGGCAACCCGTTCTTCACGGAGGTCGCCGCCGGGGTCGAGGACGTGGCCAGCGAGCTGGGCTACGCCGTCATCCTGGGCAACTCGGCGGGCTCGCAGGACAAGGAGGACCGCAACCTGCGGGTGCTGGCCGAGCACCGGGTGCGCGGCGTGCTGATCACCCCGTCCGGCGAGGACCCGGCCAGACTCGACCGGATGCGCGAGCACAACATCAGCGTGGTGCTGGTCGACCACCCGGCGCACCGGCCCGACCAGTGCGCCGTCGCCGTGGACGACGTGGCGGGCGGCCGCGCCGCCGTCGCGCACCTGCTGTCCAAGGGTGCGCGCAGCATCGCCTACATCACCGGACCGCTGACGATCAGGCAGTGCGTGGAGCGCCGTGAGGGCGCCAAGGCGGCCATGCGGGCCGTCGGGCTCGACGCCGGCGAGCTGCGGGTGGTGGAGGTCGCGACGATGACGGCCCGCGCGGGCGAGAAGGCGGCCGCCGAGCTGATGGCCGGCGGCCCCCTGCCGGAGGCCGTGTTCTGCGCCAACGACCTGCTCGCGCTCGGCATGCTGCGGGCTCTGCTCCGCTCCGGGGTGCGGGTGCCCGAGGACGTGGCGCTGATGGGCTACGACGACATCGAGTTCGCCGCCGCCTCGACGGTGTCGCTGAGCTCGATGCGCCAGCCCACCTATCAGCTCGGCCGCATCGCCACCGAGCTGCTGCTCGACGAGTGCGACAACCCCGAGACGCACGCCCACCAGCACATCATGTTCCAGCCGGAGCTGGTCGCCAGGGAGTCGACCCAATGAGCCGCCGTTTCGCCGCCGTGGACCTCGGAGCTTCCAGTGGCCGGGTGATGCTGGCCGATCTGTCCGACGGGTTGAAGCTGACCGAGGCGCATCGTTTCCCCAACGGCCCGGTGCGCGTGGCCGGCCGCCTCTACTGGGACATCCTCGGCCTTTATCGCGAGATCCTGGCGGGCCTGCGTGCCGCGGGCCCGGTGTCGTCGATCGGCGTGGACTCGTGGGCGGTCGACTACGGGCTGCTGGACGAGTCCGGCGCGCTGCTGGGCAACCCGGTGCACTATCGCGACGACCGCACGCAGGGCGTGGCCGAGCGGGTGGCCGAAGAGGTCGGCGCCGAGGCGCTGTATGAGGTGTCCGGGCTGCAGGTGCTGCCGTTCAACACGATCTACCAGCTGCTGGCCGACCGGCTGGACCAGGCGGCCACGATGCTGCTGATCCCCGACCTGCTCGGCTATTGGCTGACCGGCGAGCTGGGCGCGGAGGTGACCAACGCCTCGACGACGGGCCTGCTCGACGTGCGCACCAGGACGTGGGCGACCCCGCTGATCGAGCGGCTGGGGCTGCCGTCCGGGATCTTCCCGCCGCTGCGGCAGCCGGGCGAGGCGGTCGGCGGGCTGCGCCGGGACGTGGCCGCCGAGATCGGCTGGTCGGCGCCGGTCAGAGCGGTGGGCTCGCACGACACGGCCTCGGCCGTGGTCGCGGTGCCCGCCACCGGGCCGGCGTTCGCGTACGTCTCCTGCGGCACGTGGTCACTGGCCGGGGTGGAGCTGCCGGGTCCGGTGCTGACGCCGGACAGCCGCGCCGCGAACTTCACCAACGAGGCCGGCATCGACGGCACCGTCCGCTACCTGCGCAACGTCATGGGGCTGTGGCTGCTGCAGGAGTGCCTGCGCGCCTGGCCCGGCTCCGACCTGGGCGATCTGCTGAAGGCGGCGGCGGGCGAGCGGCCGTTCGCGGCCGTGGTCAACCCGGACGAGCCGGTGTTCCTGCCGCCGGGCGACATGCCGGCCAGGATCGCGGCCGAGTGCCGCCGCACCGGGCAGCGACCGCCGGCCACCCCGGCGGCGTACGTGCGGTGCGTGCTGGAGAGCCTGGCGCTCGGGCACCGGCAGGCCATCCGGCAGGCCGTCGAGCTGTCGGGGCGCGACGTGGAGGTCGTGCACCTGGTGGGCGGCGGGTCCCGCAACGAGCTGCTGTGCCGGCTGACCGCGGACGCCTGCGGGCTGCCGGTGGTGGCCGGTCCCGCGGAGGCGACCACGTTCGGCAACGTGCTCGTGCAGGCGCGCGCGGCGGGGCTGGTCTCCGACCTGGCGGAGATGCGGTCGCTGGTGGCCGCGGCGGAGCCGCTGCGCCGCTACGAGCCCTCCGGCGACGCCGGCGCATGGGACGAGGCTGCCTCGCGCGTCTTCTGACCCCCTTTGACCTTGGTTTTCGCTCTGTCCGGTTCGGGCAAGAGTCGGACCAGGGGCATCGGGGGGTGTCATGGATTTCGCGTGGCCGCTGCTGCGGCAGCTGACCGGCAGAGACCGGTATGGGCGGGGACAGGCGGTGAAGTCCGCCCATACGGAGCGGCTGCGGGCGCGAACCGCCGACGCCGAGCGGGTGGTCAAGTCGGTGTGCCCGTACTGCGCGGTGGGCTGCGCCCAGAACGTGTACGTACGGGAGGGAAAGGTCGTCCAGATCGAGGGCGACCCGGACTCGCCGGTCAGCAGGGGACGGCTGTGCCCGAAGGGCGCGGCGAGCCTCCAGCTCACCACCGCGCCCGGCCGTCAGCGCAAGGCGCTCCACCGGCCGCCGGGTGCGCCGGACTGGCAGGAGATCGATCTGGACACGGCCATGGACATGGTGGCCGACCGGATCATCGCCACCCGGCGCGAGACCTGGGAGTGGGAGCGGGACGGCCGGCGCACCGCCCGCACCATGGGCATCGCGAGCCTCGGCGGCGCCACGCTGGACAACGAGGAGAACTACCTCATCAAGAAGCTGCTGACGGCGCTCGGCGTGGTGCAGATCGAGAACCAGGCACGGGTGTGCCACAGCTCGACCGTGGTGGGCCTGGGCACATCGTTCGGGCGGGGCGGCGCCACCACGTTCATGCAGGACCTGCAGCACTCCGACTGTGTGGTCATCCAGGGCTCCAACTTCGCCGAGGCCCACCCGGTGGGCTTCCAGTGGGTGATGGAGGCCAAGGCGCGCGGCGCTGTGATCATCCACGTGGATCCGCGGTTCACCCGCACCAGCGCGCTGGCCGACCTGCACGTGCCCATCCGGGCCGGCTCCGACGTGGCCTTCCTCGGCGGGATCATCAACCACGTGCTGGAGAACGAGCTCTTCTTCCGCGAGTACGTGGTCGACTACACCAACGCGGCCACCATCCTGCGCGAGGACTACCGCGACGCCGAGGACCTCGACGGCCTGTTCTCCGGCTTCGACCCGGGCACCCACACCTACGACCACGGCACCTGGCAGTACGAGGGCATGGAGGTGGTCCCCGCGGCCGGCGCCAGGGACCAGGACTTCGAGCGGCGGGCGGGCCACGCGGAGGCGCATGGCGGACTCGGCGCGCCGATGGGCGGCACCCCGCAGCGCGACGAGACGCTGCGGCATCCGCGCTGCGTGCTCAGCATCCTGCGCCGCCACTTCGCCCGCTACACGCCGGAGATGGTGGAGCAGACGTGCGGGGTGCCGCGCCGGCTGTTCGAGGAGGTGTGCCGGCACCTGACGGAGAACTCCGGGCCGGACAAGACGGCGGAGTTCGTCTACGCCGTGGGCTGGACGCAGCACAGTGACGGCTCCCAGTTCATCCGCACGGCGAGCATCCTGCAGTTGCTGCTGGGCAACATCGGCCGGCCGGGCGGCGGCATCCAGGCGCTGCGCGGGCACGCCAGCATCCAGGGCTCCAGCGACATCCCGACCCTGTTCAACCTGCTGCCGGGGTACATCCCGATGCCGTACGCGCACGAGCACGAGCGGCTGCGCGACTTCCTGCACGCCGACGCCCCGCCCAAGGGGTTCTGGGCCAATATGCCCGCCTACCTGGTGAGTCTGCTCAAGGCATGGTGGGGTGAGGCGGCGCGGCCGGACAACGACTTCGCCTTCGGCCACCTGCCCAGGCTGACGGGGTCGCACAGCACGTACGACACGGTCCTGGCGCAGCTCGACGGCACCTGCAAGGGCTACATCCTGCTCGGCGAGAACCCGGCCGTCGGCTCGGCCAACGCCAGGATGCAGCGCCTCGGCATGGCGAACCTGGACTGGCTGGTGGTGCGCGACCTCAACCTGATCGAGAGCGCCACCTGGTGGAAGGACGGCCCGGAGCTCGAGACGGGCGAGCTGCGTACCGGGGACATCCGCACCGAGGTGTTCTTCCTGCCCGCCGCCGCGCACACCGAGAAGAGCGGCAGCTTCACCAACACCAACCGGCTGCTGCAGTGGCACCACCAGGCCGTCGAGCCTGAGGGGGACGCCCGCAGCGACCTGTGGTTCATGTACCACCTGGGACGGATCATCCGGGAGAAGCTGGCCGACTCGGACGACCCGATGGACCGGCCCGTGCTCGACCTCACCTGGGACTACCCGGTCGAGGGCCCGACGGCCGAGCCGGACGCGGAGGCGGTGCAGGCCGAGATCAACGGCCGGGACGCGCAGGGACGGCCGCTGTCCGGCTACGCCGAGCTGCGGGACGACGGCTCCACCGCGTGCGGCTGCTGGATCTACTGCGGCGTGCGCGCCGGCGGCGTCAACCAGGCCGCCCGCCGCAAACCCGCCGCCGAGCAGGACTGGATCGCCGCCGAATGGGCGTGGGCGTGGCCGGCCAACCGGCGCATCCTCTACAACCGGGCCTCGGCCAAGCCGGACGGCAGCCCGTGGAGCGAGCGCAAGAAGCTCGTCTGGTGGGACGGGAGCCGGTGGACCGGTTATGACGTGCCCGACTTCGAGGTGGACAAGAGCCCGGACTACCGGCCGCCGCCGGACGCGCGGGGGGCGGCGGCGCTGTCGGGCATCGACCCGTTCATCATGCAGGCCGACGGCAAGGGCTGGCTGTTCGCGCCCACCGGGGTGGTGGACGGGCCGCTGCCGGCGCATTACGAGCCGCAGGACTCGCCGGTGGCCAACCCCCTGTACGGGCACCAGCGCAACCCGGCCCGCAGGCTCTACCCGCACGAGGACAACCGGTATCACCCGAGCGGGGACGAGCCGGGCGCCTCGGTCTTCCCGTACGTGGTGACGACCTACCGGCTGACCGAGCATTTCACCGCGGGCGGCATGAGCCGGCACACGCCGTACCTGGCCGAGCTGCAGCCGGAGATGTTCTGCGAGGTGTCGCCCGAGCTGGCCGCCGAGCGGGGGCTGGTGCACGGCGACTGGGCCACGATCATCACGGCCCGCAACGCCATCGAGGCCAGGGTGCTGGTCACCGACCGGATCGCGCCGCTGCACCTGAACGGGCGCACGCTGCACCAGATCGGCCTGCCGTTCCACTTCGGGCCGAACGGCCTGGCCAGGGGCGATGCGGCCAACGAGCTGTCGTCGATCTCGCTGGACCCCAACTCGCACATCCAGGAGGTCAAGGCGCTGTCGGCGGACATCCGGCCGGGGCGGCGGCCACGCGGCGCGGCGCTGCCCGAGCTCGTCCTGGCCTACCGGCAGCGGGCCGGAGTCACCGGCGACACCGGAATGGAGGCCTGAGCCATGGCCTTCGACCTGGACGAGGCGATCGGCGCCGGGCGGGTGGGGTTCTTCACCGACACCAGCGTCTGCATCGGCTGCAAGGCGTGCGAGGTGGCGTGCAAGGAGTGGAACGCCGTCCCCGAGGACGGGCTGACCTTCACCGGCATGTCGTACGACAACACGGTGGGCCTCGGGGCCGACACCTGGCGGCACGTGGCGTTCATCGAGCAGCGGCGGCCGCTCGGCCACCAGGAGCCCGGGCTGAACGACCAGGACTTCCGCTGGCTGATGGCCTCCGACGTGTGCAAGCACTGCACGCACGCCGCCTGCCTGGACGTGTGCCCGACGGGGTCGTTGTTCCGCACCGAGCACGGGACGGTGGTGGTGCAGGAGGACGTGTGCAACGGCTGCGGCTACTGCGTGCCGGCCTGCCCGTTCGGGGTGATCGGCAAGCGGGAGCGCGAGCAGGGCGGCACGGCGGCCAAGTGCACCATGTGCTACGACCGGCTGGGGGCGGGGCAAGAGCCGGCCTGCGCCAAGACGTGCCCCACGGACTCCATCCAGTTCGGCGACCTGGAGGAGTTGCGCGAGCGGGCGGAGCGGCGGCTGGAGCAGGTGCGCGGGGCCGGGGTCACCTCGGCGCGGCTGTACGGCCACGACACCGGTGACGGCGTGGGCGGCATGGGGGCGTTCTTCCTGCTGCTCGACGAGCCCGAGGTGTACGGCCTGCCACCCGACCCGGTGGTGACCACCAGAGACCTGCCGTCGATGTGGCGCCACGCCGGCGCCGCGGCCCTCGCCCTGATGGCGGGAATGACCGCCGCGGCCCTGCTACGGCGGCCGGCCGGCGCGGAGGCGGTGAGCTCAGCCCTCTTGGGCTCGGCGGCCCCAGGACGGAGGAGATCATGAGCCAGACCGACGTGCGGTTGGACGGCTCGGCCGAGGTGCGGACCGAACGTGAGGCCACGCCGGGGTCCGCGGGACCCAGGCCGTTGCGCCCCGCGACGGCCAAGCCGCGAGCAGGCTCCTACTACGGCCTGCCGGTGCTGAACGAGCCGACGTGGCAGGCCCCCGACATCGCCGGATACCTGTTCCTCGGCGGCCTGGCCGGGGCCTCGTCCACGCTGGCCGCCGCCGCCGAGCTGACCGGCCGGCCGCGCCTGGCCAGGGCGGCCAAGACCGGGGCGCTGTGCGCGCTCGGCGGGTCGCTCTACTCGCTGATCCACGACCTCGGCCGCCCCGAGCGGTTCGTCAACATGCTGCGCGTGTTCAAGGTGACCTCGCCGATGAGCGTCGGCACGTGGCTCCTGACCGCGTACGGCCCGCCAGCCGCCTGCGCGGCCGCCACCGCCCTGACGGGGCGTCTCCCCCGGCTGGGCCGGGCGGCCACGATCGGAGCCGGGCTGGCCGGGCCCGCGGTGGCCACCTATACGGCCGCGCTGGTCTGCGACACCGCCGTGCCCGTCTGGCACGAGGGCTACCGCGAGATGCCGTTCCTGTTCGCCGGCTCGGCCGCCGCGGCGGCGGGCGGGCTCGGCATGCTGGCCGCGCCCCTGGCCGAGGCGGGCCCGGCCCGGCGGGTGGCGCTGCTGGGCGCCGCCGCCGGGTGCGCCGCCGCCCTCCGGATGGAGCGGCGGCTCGGGCCGCAGGCCGTGCCGCTCAAACGCAGCAGGCTGCTGTGGGCGGGCGAGGCGCTGACGCTGGGCGGTGCGCTAGCCGGGATCGCCTTCGGCCGGCGCAGCAGGATCGCGGCCGTCGCGGCGGGGGCGGCGCTGCTGGCGGGATCGGCCTGCACCCGATTCGGGATCTTCCACGCAGGAACGGAGTCGGCGAACGACCCGACGTACACCGTCCAGCCGCAGCGCAAGCGGCTGGCGAGAGCGAGAGCGGAGCGTGATCTCCAATGAACCGTAAGATCGTCGAGTATCTGCCCTTCCTGGGCTTCGTGCTGGTCATCTGCACGGCGTCGTGGCTGGCCGGTCGTGCCCTGCCGGAGCCGGCCCGGGTACGCCGGTAGGTCGGGGGGACGTACGATCAGCCAATGACCGAAAAGACCGAAACGACGCCCAGCTGGTTGTCGCCGGAAGAGCTTGAGTCCGTCCGCGGCCAGCTGCCGATCCTCTACGTCGACGCGGTGCCGGTGCGCGTCGACGACACCGGCGTGGTCACCCGCGTCGGCCTGCTGCTGCGCATCGCGTCGGATGGAACGGTCAGCCGGGCGCTCGTCTCGGGCCGGGTGCTGTACTACGAGCGGGTCCGCGACGCGCTCCTGCGTCACCTGGAGAAGGACCTCGGCCCGGTGGCGCTCCCGCACATCCCGGCGTCTCCGCAGCCGTTCACGGTCGCCGAGTATTTCCCGACGCCGGGCGTCACCCAGTACCACGATCCGCGTCAGCACGCCGTGTCCCTGGCCTACATCGTGCCCGTCGCGGGCGACTGCCGGCCCCGGCAGGACGCGCTGGACCTGGTGTGGTTCACGCCCGAGGAGGCGGCCTCGCCGATGGTGCAGCAGGAGATGCCCGGCGGGCAGGGGGTGCTGCTGAAGCAGGCCCTCGCATACGTGGGCTGTCTCCCCTGAGACCGGGTGGGGGCTCAGGGGGTGACGACGTCGGCGGGGAAGGCGCTCCTGCGGTGCACCTTGCGGAACAGGTGCGAGCGGCCGCCTGACTCGAAGTCGGCGAGGGCGACGACGCGGCTGCGGCTCCCCGCGGGCAGCGGGAAGCCGACCGCGATCGACATCCCCGGGTCCACCCGCGCCACGGTGTGCGCGCGGACCCGGCGCGGTCCGTCGAGCCCCAGCTTGACCTCGTTCCACGGCACGGTGGAGCCGTTGTGCAGGGTCACGACGACCTCGTTGCCGACGATCTCCGTCTTCAGCCCGTACGGGATCCGCGGGTCGGGTCCGATCGACGCGTCCAGCGCGGTCATCAGCTCGTCGGTCAGGTCGGGCCGCGCCACGGCGAGGTCGCGTTGCTCCCCGGGGTCGGCGGCCAGGTCGTACAGCTCGATCCGGCCCTCCGGCCCGGCGCCGCCGATGTTGGGGGCCAATCTGACGGCCTTCCACCGGCCGCGGCGGATGGCCTGGGCCTTGCGCGGCCGGTTCCACACCAGGTGCTCGTGTTTGGGCGCGCCCGCGCCGGTGAGCAGGCCGCGGAAGGAGAGCCCGTCCAGGTTCGCCGGGGCCGGCACCTCGGCCAGGTCCGCCAGCGTCGGCAGCACGTCCCAGGAGGCCACCGGCTGCTTGACCACGCGCGGCCGCAGCCGCGGCGACCAGGCGATCATCGGCACGCGGATGCCGCCCTCGTACACCTCGCGCTTGTCACCGCGGAACGGTCCGTTGGAGTTGAACAGCGCGGGCGTCACGCCCTTCTCCCGGTGCGGGCCGTTGTCGCTGGTGAACAGCACGAGCGTGCGCTCGGCCACGCCCGCCTGGCGTAACGCGCGCAGCAGCGCCGCGACGTCGGTGTCGAGCCTGGCCACCTGCGCGGCGTGCCGGCGGTTGGGACCGCTCCACGGCATGTCCTCGTACGGCCCGGCGTCGCCGGCGATCACGCTCGGCGAGTGCGGCAGGGTGCTGGCGAAGTAGAGCAGGAACGGGTCCTCGCCGCCCTGCCGGATGAACTCGACCGCCTGCTCGCGGAACAGGTGCGGCGCGTACGACGTGCCGTCCAGCTGCACCTTGGCCCCGTTGTGCCACAGGTACTTGGGGAAGTACTGGTGGGCGTGGCGGTGGCCGATGTAGCCGAAGAACTCGTCGAACCCGCGCATGTTCGGGTGCGAGACCTGACCGGCCAGCTCGGGCCCGAAGCCCCACTTGCCGATGCAGGCCGTCCGGTAGCCGGACAGCTGCAGCACCTCGGCGAAGGTGACGTCGGCGTCGGTGAGCGCGTGCTGCGGCCCGCCCTCGGGGTTCTCGCGTACGGTGCCGTGCCCGGCGTGCAGCCCCGTGAGCAGGGCGCAGCGTGAGGGGGCGCACAGCGGCGCCCCCGAGTACGCGGCCTCGAACCTGACGCCCTCGGCCGCCATCCGATCCAGGTTCGGCGTCCTGATCAGTCGCTGGCCCTGCACTCCTATCTCACCCCAGCCAAGGTCGTCGGCCAGGATGACGACGATGTTGGGACGCGACGGCAGGCCGTCAGGGTCGGCGGCCGATGCGGCCGATGGGACGGCGAGACTGGCGAGGGTTCCGGCTAGTAAAGCGCGGCGCGAGGGCCCGTTGATCACGACGGGCACCATATCGAAGCCCAAGGCGAACAGCGGGCAAATGGCGCACGAAACTCTGTCACAGACCTGAAACGGTTACCGTGCGGACTGGGTCTGGTCAGGACAGGTACTCCCACTTCCGGCAGATCTCGTGCAGGGCGTCCGGCACCTCGTCAGGAGTCGGCAGCGGCCGCCCGGCGACGACGGTGCCGGTGCGGATCTTGTCCCGCCAGTCGCCGATGCCCTTGACGAAGCCGCCGTGGTCCTTGTTGCCGTAGGTGAGCATGCCCGGCTCCCATTCGAGGCCGAGGAACAGGCAGAGCCGGCGCAGCTCGGCCTCCGGGTCGGCGACCAGGTCCTCGTACCGCATGGTCAGCCCGTCGAGGTGGGTACGGGCCTCCTCCAGGTAGGTCATGTAGCTCATCGTGCGCGGCACGGCCTCCTCCATCGGCCGCTTCTCGGGATCGGCCTCATGCCAGGACTGCACGATGGACATCGGGTGGCGCAGCAGGAAGATGAAACGCGCGTCCGGCCAGCAGGTCGCCAGGCGCCGCCAGACGAACACGTTGCTCGGCGTCTTCTCCACCAGGACCGGCTTGCCGCTGCGGGTCAGCTCCCGGTGCAGCATGCGGTCCCAGACGATGTGCTCGATGTCGCTGTGGGTGTGGCCGAGCGCCTCCATCGCCTGCCGCACGGGGTCGGTGCCGAGGCCGATGGTGATCCGCCGGAAGTGCGTCTCGATCGGGGAGTGCACCTGCGAATGGCTGTTGAGCATGACCCGCAGCAGCGTGGAGCCCGACCGCACGGACGACAGCAGGAAGGCCGGCTCGCGCAGCAGCCGGTCGTGCACCGGGTCGACGGGCGGGCGCACCGTGTCACCCGGGAGCCGCTGCAACTCCAGCGGAGGCTTCGGTGGAGGCGGCTTGGGCGGCTCCTTGCCCAGCCGCCGCGTCAAGGTGTATCCCGTCAGGCCCTCAAGCGTCGCGTTGGCCCGGTACTTCCAGCTCATGGCCCTACAAGGTAGAGATATCCAGTGAACCCCAGGTGAATCCGGTCTGTGAACATGCTGCGAGGAAACTAGGCGCGCTTGACCACGCGGCCGTGCACGACCGCGTACGTGGCGCGCAGCGCCTCCATCGACTCGTCGTAGGAGGCCTGCGCGACCCCGGTGAACAGGCAGTCGACCACCATGAGCTGGGCGATGCGGCTGCCCAGGGCACCGGAGCGGAACTGAGTCTCCCGTGCGGCCGTGGTGAGCGTCACGTCGGCCGCGCGGGCCAGTGGCGAGTCCAGGAAGTTCGTGATCGCGACCGTGGCGGCCCCCGAGTTGCGCGCGATCGACAGGAACTCGACCGTGTCCACGGTGGCGCCGGTGTGCGAGACCGCCACCGCGACGCAGGTGCCGTCGAGCGTGGCGGCCGAGGTCCAGGCCGAGTGCGGGTCGTGCCAGTTGATCGCGGTGCGCCCGATGCGGGACAACTTCTGCTGCAGGTCGAGCCCGACGAGCGCGCTCGCGCCCACGCCGAACGTGTCGATCCTGCGGGCGGCCCCCAGCAGCGCCACCGCCTCGGCCAGGGCCTTCATGTCCAGCGAACGGGCGGTGTCGGCGATGGACAACGTCTCGTTCATCGCCACCTTGGAGACGATGCCCTCCAGGCTGTCGTGGCGGTCGATGTCGCCGGACGCCTCCGGCAGGCTCGACGTGGCGAGCTCCTCCCTGGCCACCGCCCGGGTCAGGTCGATCCTGAAGTCCTGGTAGCGGGCGTACCCCATGCGCCGGTAGAAGCGCACCACGGACGTCGTGGAGGTGGCGCAGCGGGCGGCCAGGTCCGCGATGGACAGGTTCGCCGCCGCGGCCGGGTCCCCGGCGAACGCCTCCGCGATGCGCCGCTCGGACGGCCGCAGGGCGGGCATGGCGGCGCGGATGCGGATCAGCAAGGTGCCGTCGTCCTCGGCCATCGTCATCCATCCTGGGAGGGAAAAGAAAATACCCCAGTGGTAAGGTCTGCGTAATTTTATGACCTACTGCCTGAGGAGGCCACATGCCCCGTGGCGCATTCTCCACGGTCGCCCTCACGGCGGCGCTGTCCATCGCCCTCACCAGCTGTTCATCCTCCTCCGGGCCCGGGCCCGGCGCCGGCACAGGCACGGGCGCCGCGAAGGGTCTCGTGGTCGGCGTCACCTCCGACCCGGACACGCTCTTCCCCTGGAAGGCCACCCAGTTCCAGGCCGTCAACGTGCTGCAGAACCTGTACGGGACGCTCACGGAGTTCGACAAGGACCTCAACGTGGTGCCCGGGCTGGCCGAGTCGTGGGAGACCTCCGATGACGGCAAGACGCTCACGCTCAAGCTCCGGCAGGGCGTCACCTTCGCCGACGGCAGCGCGTTCGACTCCAAGGACGCCAAGCACTCCCTCGACAAGATCATGGACGAGGCCACGGCGGCGGTGGCCATGGCGTCGCTGTCATCGGTGAAGTCGGTCGAGGCGCCCGACCCGGCCACGGTGGTGCTGAGCCTGACCGGGCCCGACGCCGCGCTGCCCGCCAACCTGGCCACGGTCAACATGGCGATGTTGTCCTCCGACGACACCGAGGAGAAGCTCAACGCCACCCCCAACGGCACCGGGCCGTTCACGCTGAGCAAGCGCGTGCCCAGCCAATCGATCACCCTCGCCAGGAATGACACCTACTGGGGCAGTGAGAAGCCGAAGGTCCCCACGGTCGAGTTCCGGGTGATCCCCGACGAGTCGTCCATCGTCTCGGCGATGCAGTCGGGCAACGTGCAGCTGGCGGTCTTCAACGACCCGCTGGTCGCCCAGACCGCCGAGGGCGGCGGCACGATCACGGTCGCCAAGACGCCGCAGCTCAGCTACCACGTGCTCCAGCTCAACGCGCGCAAGGGCGACCTGAAGGACGTCAATGTGCGCCTGGCCGTCCAGTGCGCGATCGACCGCAAGCAGGTGCTCGACACCGCCGCGCTCGGCGAGGGCGAGGTGACCGGGCCCATCACGGCCACCGCGTTCAAGTCGGACCCGAACAAGCGCCCCTGCCCCAGCCGCGACCTCGCCAAGGCCGCCGACTACCTGAGCAAGGCCGGCAAGTCAGGCGGGGTGACCGTCAAGGCCATCGTCTCCCAGGGCGAGTACGCGACGTCCGTCAACGAGGCGCAAAACCTCAAGGCCCAGCTAGCCGAAGCCAAGATCAACCTGGAGCTGGAGGTGCTGGAGTCGGGGGCGTTCGTGGACCGCTGGGTGGCCGCCGACTTCGACGCGGCCGTCGCGCTGAACGGCGGCCGCCCCGACCCCGACGGCTCCTACGGCCGCTACTTCACCAGCAAGGGCAACCTCAACAAGGTCGCCGGCTACAGCTCCCCCGAGCTGGACCGGCTGTTCGCCGAGGGCAAGGCCACCACCGACCAGGCCGCCCGCAAGGCGATCTACGACCAGGTCGCCGCCCATCTGGAGGACAACGCCGCCTGGATCTGGCTGTTCTCCGGCTACACCTACACGGCCACGACCGCGGGCGTGCAGGGCTTCACGCCCATGGCCAACGGCTCGCTGCAGTATCTGCGCACCACGTCCGCGTCCTGATGCGTGCTCTCCTACGCAATCGCGTCGTCCGGCGTGTGGCGGGCACGCTCGGCACTCTCTTCGGGGTGGCCGTGTTCGTGTTCGTCATGCTCCGGGCGATTCCCGGCGACCAGATCACGGCGGGGCTCGGCACCGAGGCCGCCGCGCTCACCCCCGCCCAGCGGGCGGCGCTCGAGCGTTACTACGGCCTCGACCAGCCGCTGGTCACGCAGTTCTTCTCGTGGCTGGGCAACATGGTCACGGGGAACTTGGGCTACTCGGCGCGTAACCAGCAGAGCGTGCTCGACCTGACGTCGCAGTCGCTGCCGGTGACGTTCGAGCTGGCGGTGCTGTCGATCGCGCTGGCGCTGCTGATCGGCGTGCCGCTCGGCATGCTGTCGGCGTCGAAGGCCGGCGCCCCACGGGACGCCGTGGGGCAGGCGGTGAGCCTGGCGGGTCTGTCGATCCCGGCGTTCCTCCTGGCCACGACGCTGCTGTCGATCTTCGCGGCGTCGTTCGGGTTCAACCCCAACGGGCAGGGCTTCGCGACGCTGCTGGAGGATCCGCTGCTCAACCTTCAGCAGATGGTGCTGCCCGCGCTCGTGCTCGGCTTCGGGATCGCGGCGCCGATCCTGCGCACCACGCGGGCGGCGGTGCTGGAGGTGCGCTCGCACGACTTCGTGCGCACCGCCCGCGCCAAGGGGGTGCCGGAGCGGCTGCTGCAGGTCAGGCACGTGCTCGGCAACGCGCTCGTGCCGATCGTGACGATGACCGGCCTGCAGTTCGGCTACCTGCTCGGTGGCGCGGTCGTGGTCGAGCAGATCTTCTCGGTGCCGGGCATCGGCCGGCAGGTGCTGCTGGGCATCCAGCAGAAGGAGTACGCGGTGGTGCAGAGCACGGTGCTGGTGATCGCGCTGGCGTTCGTGCTGGTCAATCTGCTGACCGACGTGCTCTACCGGATCATCGACCCGCGGGTGAGGGCGTCGTGACGGCTCTGCGCAGGAGTCCCGCCGCGCTGGCGGGCTCGGTCATCCTCGTGGTGCTGGCCGGGGTGGCGGTGCTGGCGTACTTCGGGCTGCTGCCGTACGACCCGATCGCGCAGAACCCGCCGGCGCGGTTCCAGTCGCCGTCGGGCGCGCACCTGTTCGGCACCGACCAGTTCGGCAGGGACGTCTTCTCGCGGGTGGCGGCCGGGGTGGGGAACTCGGCGCTCATCGCGGTCGTGGCGGTGGCGTTCGCGACCGTGATCGGCACGCTCGGCGGGCTCGTGTCGGGTTTCTACCGCGGATGGGCCGACGGGGCGATCGGCGGGGTGACGAACGTGCTGTTCGCGTTCCCGCCGCTGCTGCTGGCGTTGTCGCTGGCCGCGGTGCTGGACCGCAACTGGTTCACGATCGCCGTGGCGATCGCCATCGTGTACGTGCCCATCTTCATCCGCGTCACCCGCGGCCCGGTGTTGTCGCTCAGGGAGATCGAGTACGTGAAGGCGGCGGTCGCCACGGGCCTGAGCCGCGCGCAGATCATGGTGCGGCACGTGCTGCCGAACATCACCTCGATCATCGTGGTCCAGGTGGCGCTGTCGCTGTCGTGGGCGGTGCTAACGGAGGCGTCACTGAGTTTCCTGGGCCTGGGCACGCCGCCGCCGGCCCCGTCGCTCGGCTCGATGATCTTCGAGGCGCGCAGCCTGGTGTTCGTGGCCCCGTGGACGCTGATCGCGCCGGGCGCGGTCGTCGTGCTGCTCGTGGTGGGGTTGAATCTGCTGGGTGACGGCCTGCGTGACACGCTTGACCCGCGTAATCGAGGAAGGCGCTCATGAGGGTTCTCGGGATGATCTCCGGCACCTCGCACGACGGGATCGACGTGGCCGTCGTCGATTTCTCGCGTGCCGGTGAGGTGCTGGAGGGCCGGGTGGGGCACACGGCGAGCACGCCGTACACCGGCGAGCTGCGGGCCAGGCTGATCGCGGCGCTGCCGCCGGCCAGGACGACGCTGGCGGAGGTGTGCGTGCTGGACACGCTCATCGGGCAGAGCTTCGCCGCGGCCGCCGCCGAGGCGATCGAGCGGGGCGGTCCCGTCGATCTGATCGTGTCGCACGGGCAGACGGTGTTCCACTGGGTGGAGGGTTCGCAGGCGCGAGGCACGCTGCAGATCGGGCAGCCCGCGTGGATCGCCGAGCGAACCGGCGTTCCCGTGCTGTCGGATGTGCGCATCCGCGACATCACGGCGGGCGGGCACGGGGCTCCGCTGGTGTCGGTGCTCGACGGGCTGCTGCTGGGCGGGCAGCCCGGCGGGGCCGGAGCGCTCAACCTGGGCGGCATCGCGAACATGACCGTCGTGCGCGGGGGCGAGCTGTTCGCCTACGACATCGGCCCGGCGAACGCGCTGATCGACGCCGTGGTGACGAGCCGGCGGCTGAACAGCCGGGGGTTCGACGAGGACGGCGCGATCGCGGCGTCGGGGCGCGTCGACGCCCGGCTGCTGGAGGTGCTGCTCGACGAGCCCTACTACCGGCTGCCCGCCCCCAAGAGCACCGGCAAGGAGCTGTTCCACCTGGGATATGTGGAGGCCGCGCTGGCCAGGGCGGGTCTGCGGGCCGACGGCACCGGCTCGGCGGCGACCGGCGCCGCCGGTGACCTGGATCCGGCGGTGACCGGCACGATCGGCGATGCGGATCTAGTGGCGACGCTCACCGAGCTGACCGTGCGCACCGTCGCCGACGACGTGCGTGCCGCCGGCGTCAGCGCCCTGGTCGTCTCGGGCGGCGGATGCCGCAACCTCGTCATCATGCGCGGGCTGCGCGCGGCACTGCCCGGCGTGGAGGTGGCGCCGTCCGACGCGTTCGGCGCGCCCGCCGACGACAAGGAGGCCATCGCGTTCGCCCTGATCGGCTGGCTGACCGCGCACGGTCTGCCCGGCACGGTGCCCGGCGGGACGGGCGCGCGGGCCGCCCGCGTCCTCGGCACGCTGACGCCGGGCGCGGGCCCGCTCGTCCTGCCCGCCCCGATGGCCGAGCCGCCGCGTTCGCTGGTGCTGACCCGATGAGCCCGGACGAGCCCCCCGGCCTGGTCATGGCCGCGCGCACGCCCTGGTTCGAGCTGACCGAGTGCACCGGGCACCGGACCGTGCGCGTGGAGGGCGGCGAGCTCTCGGGCCAGGCGGCCATGACCCTGGACACCTACCACGACCTGGCCTCCGTCACGAAGATCGTGGCGACCACGACGGCGCTCATGCGCCTGGTGTCGGAGCGGCTGGTGGACCTGGACGCGCCGCTGAGCGCGTACCTGCCGCGGTCGTACGAGGCGATCACCGTGCGGGAGCTGCTCCTGCACCGGGGCGGTTTGTGGGAATGGTGGCCGCTCTACATCCAGGCGCAGCCACCGCCGCCGCGTTACCGGCCCGGCCGCGCGCGGCACTACTCCGACCTCGGCTTCATCCTGCTCGGCCGGATCATCACGGCCGCGACCGGGCTGCGGCTGGACCGGGCGGTGGCCGAGCTCGTCACCCGGCCGCTCGGGCTCACCCAGACCACGTACGCCCGCCCCACGGGCACCGAGGTGGCCATGAGCGCCCTGGACGACCGGGTCGAGATGACCATGCTCGACACCGGAAGGCCGTACCCGGTCCCGTACCGCAGCACCGACTTCACCCGCTGGCGGCGCGAGCCCGTGCTCGGCCAAGTGGCCGACGGCAACGCCTACTACGCGCTCGACGGGGTCGGCGGGCACGCCGGGCTGTTCTCGACCGTGCCCGACCTGCTCAAATACTGCGCCGCGCTGTCCCGGTACGAGGAGCACGACCGGCTGTGGCGGCCCGAGGTCGCCCGGGAGTTCTTCGCCCCGGGGCCGGACCCCGAGCAGGCGCTCGGTTTCCGCCGCTACTCCCTGGACCTGGCGGGCGAGACGGTCACGGTGCTCGGCCACCCCGGCCACGTGGGCTGCGCGATCGGCTTCGTGCCCGGCCGCGACGTCTCCCTGGTCGTGGCGAGCAACCGCCTGCTCGTCGCGGGCGCCCCGACGCCGGCCGAGGACCTCTGGCACCGCCTGCTGCAGGCCACCACGCAACGATCGAGGACCGCATGAGCAGCCCGCTTCTGGAGATCCGCGACCTGTCGGTCGCCTTCCGCACCCGCAGGCAGGACGTCACCGTCGTCAAGAACGTCTCCATGGAGATCATGCCGGGCCAGACGGTCGCGGTGGTCGGCGAGTCGGGATCGGGCAAGTCCACCACGGCCGCCGCGGTCAACCGGCTGCTGCCGGACAACGGCCGCATCACCTCGGGCCGGGTCGTGTTCGAAGGACACGACCTGGCGACGGCGAGCGAGCGGGAGATGACCGCGATCCGCGGCGCCGGCATCGGCCTGGTCCCGCAGGACCCCATGTCCAACCTCAATCCGCTGCTACGCATCGGTGACCAGATCGCCGAGGCCCTGGAGGTGCACGGCGTGGCCACCGGGAAGGCGGCGCGGGCACGCGTGCTGGAGCTGCTGGACATGGTGGGCATCCCCGACCCGGCGCGGCGGATCGGGCAGTACCCGCACGAGTTCTCCGGCGGCATGCGGCAGCGGGCGCTGATCGCCATGGGGCTGGCCTGCCGGCCGCGGCTGCTCATCGCCGACGAGCCGACCTCGGCTCTGGACGTGACCGTGCAGCGGCGCATCCTCGACCAGCTCGAGCGGCTCACCGCGGACATGGGCACGGCCGTGTTCCTCATCACGCACGACCTGGCGCTGGCGGCCGAGCGGGCCGATGTCGTGGCCGTCATGTACCAGGGCGAGATCGTCGAGACCGGGCCGGCGGCGCGGATCCTGGCCGAGCCGGAGCACGACTACACCAAGCGGCTGCTGCGGGCCGTGCCGAGCCTGTCGTCGGTGCGAGTGGCCCGTCCGGAGACGGCGGCGGAGGACCTGGTGGTGGTCGACGGCCTGCGCAAGGTGTTCCCGATCAGGGGCACGGGTGAGGAGCTGACCGCGGTGGACGCGGTCTCGTTCACCATCCCGAAGGGCCGTACCGTGTCGATCGTGGGCGAGTCGGGCTCCGGCAAGTCGACGACCGCGAACCTGCTGCTCGGGCTGGACGACGCCACCGCGGGCAGCATCCGCTTCGACGGCACGGACCTGGCCGGGCTCGGGCGGCGTGAGTTGTTCGCGTTCCGCCGGCGGGTGCAGCCGGTGTTCCAGAACCCGTACGCCTCGCTCGACCCCCGCTACACCGTCGAGAAGTCGATCATGGAGCCGTTGCGCGTGCACGGCGTCGGCACGGCGGCCGAGCGCCGCAAGAGCGCCGCCGAGCTGCTGGAGAAGGTGTCGTTGCCGGCCTCGCTGGGCGAGCGGCTGCCGCACGAGTTGTCCGGCGGCCAGCGCCAGCGGGTGGCCATCGCGCGGGCGCTGGCGCTCTCGCCGGAGCTGGTCGTGCTCGACGAGGCCGTCTCGGCGCTCGACGTGATCGTCCAGGCGCAGATCCTGGAGCTGCTCGCCGAGCTGCAGCGGGAGCTCGGGCTGAGCTACCTGTTCATCAGCCACGACCTGGCCGTGGTACGGATGATCTCCGATGCGGTGCACGTGATGCGCGACGGGCGGATCGTGGAGAGCGGCACGACCGACGAGATCTTCGACCGTCCCGCCGACGACTACACCCGGGAGCTGCTGGCCGCGATCCCGGGCGGGCCCTGACCGCGCGCTCAGCGCACCGCGTAGGCGCGGATCACCTCCTGCGTCAGCGAGTTGCCTGCGACGTCGGCGGCGGTGAGCCGCAGTGAGACGAATCCAGAGGGCGACCGGTCCAGCGTGGTCTCGTAGCTCCGGTCGCCCTTGTCGCGCAGGCGGGCCGGCCGCCAGGTGGCGCCGTCGTCGTACGACACCTCCAGCGACACGCTCTTGACCGCGCTCTGCTCTGCGCCCTCCTGGTGGGAGAGGGTCACGCCGAGCCTGCGGGAGGTGGCCTGGTTCTTCAGGTCCACCGGTGCGTCGAACGTGGCCAGCAGCAGCGGGATCACCGTGGTCTGCGCGGCCCGTTCCGAGCTGAACGTCCAGACGGCCTTGGTGCGGGTGGACATCCTGGCCCACTCGGCCTCGTTGGCCAGGTCGTACTCGATCCGGTACGCCGACCGCCCGGCCGGCAGCGTCGCCGTCCCCGACGGCAGGTGGTTCGTCTGCACCAGCAGCGTGTCGTCCCGATAGAGCCGGAAGCTGGTCTTCAGGCCGCGTTCGTACGGACTGGTGTACGCCTCGCCGTAATTGCCGCCTGCGTCCACGAAACCCTGCATGGAGATCCGCAACCGGTCGCCCTCCCTGCGCAGCGGGTTGCGCGGGTTGACGCCCGGCAGCAGGGGCTGCTTGAACACCGTGCGGCTCACCCGCTCCCCCGCCTGGTAGGGGCGGAAGTCGGGCGAGGAGACCGAGACGCGCGGGGTGTCCGGGTGCGGCCACATGTTGTTGTAGGGCCGCTCCGGGCTGGTCGCCGCCGTCGTCCACCGCACCTCGGGGTCGGGGGTGACGTAGTCGACCCGGGTACGCGGCACCTTGGCCATGGGGTGGTTGGTGGAGATCGACAGGGTGTCCCAGGGTTCGAAGGCGTACCGTGCCTCGTTCACGGTCACGTCATCGGTGAGCTGGCTGTGGTAGCCGGTCTCGATCCTGGCCAGCTCGCCGGCGCGGACCACGTACTGGAGCCGGTCGCGAACTCGGCCCTTCTCCCGCAGGTAGAGGTCGTACACGTACGGGCTGGCCACGACACCCTTGGCCAGGACCGGCACCGGCCGCTCGATGAGCCGCAGACCCTCTTCGTGGGTGAGCCGGACCGTCGGGACGGCGAGTTTGACCTTGTTGCCGCCGGTGGTGACGTCGGCGCCGGGCCGGTCGCTGTAGACCGCCACCATCGCGGCCCCGGCGGCCGCGGCAGCGTTGGCCTGGGCGGAGACCGGCACGCCGTCGGTGCGCCGGATGACGGCCAGCTTGCCCTTCAGATCGCGGGCTTGGATCTCCTCGGCGGTGCCTCGGCCGGCGTCCACGGCCATGAGCAGCCGGGTGCCGTCCAGGCGCGGGTATTCGGTGGAGAAGTCGCTGAACTGGACCGGGTCCACGTACTGCGGCTCCAGGCGAAGTCCCGGCGCGGTGAGGGCGATGTCCGGAGCTTTCAGTCGCCAGCGGGTGGCGACGGTGAAGACGCCCTTGGTGACCTTCCTGGTGGGCTGGACGAACAGCCGCTCCTCGATGTGCGCGCCGGGCGAGATCGTGGTGCCGCCGCGTAGCGCGGTGCCCTGCTCACCGGAGCGGTACCACATGAGGGCGGCGGCCGCGCCGGTGTTCCGCTTGGTCTTGTGATCGGGCGTCTCGATCTCGACCTCGACGGCCTTGCGGGCGTCCAGCACGACCTCGGTGTTCTCGGTGATCTCCATTTCCGGGTCGCCGAGGAGGCTCTCGTTGAGCGGCTTGCCGGCGGCGGTGCTGTCCTGGGTGGCCGGCATGGTGAAGACGTGGCCGAGCACGGAGTAGGTGCCGGGCTTGACCAGCAGGCAGGTGCCGGTGCCGTACTTCTGGTCGGTGCACGGCTGCGCCGGGTTCCCGGGGAGCACCCGGCCGACCAGGGTGCCCTCGTCGAGGTTGAGCACGGTGAAGCCGCCGCGTGCGACGCGGCCGTCCCTGGCGATGCCGCGTACCCGCAGCTCGACGCGCCGGTCCTCGACGACTCCCGTCAGCAGGGTGCGCACCGGCGGGCCGCCCGCGACGGCGGCCGTCAGCTCCTGGCGCAGCCGGCCCGGCTCGGCGGCCGTGACCGTGACCGTGGCCTCGGCCGTCCCCGACGGGGGGACGGTCAGCTTCGCGGGCTCGACCGTGAACGCCGCGCCGCTGGTCAGGTCCAGCTCGGCAGGTGCCTGGCCGAGGTTGCGGTAGGTCACGGTGATGCTCTTGCGCTCGCCCGTGCCGAGCCGGCCGAAGTGGGCCGAGCCGAGCGAGGCCACGACGGAGCTCTTGAGCGCGGCGGCCACGTCGATGCGGCCCGCGCCCTGCGCGTCGACCGGGATTTCCCTGCCCGCTGCGGCGGTGGCCATGAGCAGGGATTTCAGCTCGCCGCCTGTGATACCAGGACGGGCTTGGCGCAGCAGCGCGGCGGCGCCCGCGACATGCGGAGCGGCCATCGAGGTGCCGGACATCGCGACGTGACCGCCGCCGGGCTCGGCCGCGGTGATGCCCACGCCTGGCGCGGTCACGTCCGGTTTGACGGCCTGGTCGGCGGCGATGGGGCCGCGGTTGGAGAAGCCGGCGAGCCGGTCCTCCCGGTCCACCGCGCCGACCGTCAGCGCCTCGGGGGCGTCGCCGGGGGTGCCCACGCACTGGTCGCAGCCGTCGTTGCCGGCCGCCACGACGAACAGCGTGCCGTGCTGCTTCGTCAACCGCGAGAGCGCGTCGGTGAGCGGGCCGCCCGCTTCGCGGGCGCCGAGGCTCAGATTGACGATCTGGGCGTGCTGCTCGCCGGCCGCCCATTCCATGCCGTCGATGATCCAGGACGACAGGCCGTGGCCGGTGGAGTCCAGCACGCGGCCGCTGATCAGTCGCGAGCCGGGCGCGACGCCCTTGGCGCCCGCGACCGTGGAGGCCACGTGGGTGCCGTGGCCGTGGGGGTCGTCCGTGACGTTCGCGCCGGCGAAGTCGCGCCGGTCGGCGACCCGGCCGGCGAGGTCGGGGTGTTCTGCGTCCACGCCGGTGTCGAGCACGGCCACGGTCGTGCCCGCGCCGTCGTACCCGGCGGCCCGCGCCGCGGGAGCGCCGATCTGCGGGACGCTGTATTCCAGCGCCGGCTTGACCTTGCGGTCGAGCCAGATCTTCGACACGCCCGCCAGCGCTCCCGCGGCTCGGGCCCGGGCCAGTTTCGTCAGCTCGGCACCCAGCCTGGGGGCGTCGGCCGCGGCCACCGTGACGCCCGCGCCGCCGATGCTCTCCAGCGTCCGGACCTGCTTCACGGCCGGGATCGCGGCCTTGGGCGTGGGCCCCGCGTAGTCCAGGATCAGCGGGAGGTCGGCGCCGTACCCCTGCCCGGCCAGCTCCGTCACGTCGAACAGCGCGCTGTCGAGCCGCTCCGGCACCAAGGCGGCCACGTCGTCGGGGATGACGCTCACCGCGCCGTCCGCCTCCAGCACCTGGAACGTCGGCACGGAGCCGTCGGCCCGCGGCGCCGGGGTGACCGTCACCGTGCTGTGCTCGCTGTCCACGGCCGTCACCCGCACCCGGTCACCGGTGATCAGCGTGATCTCGTCGCTCGCCGCGCCGGAAACCGGAAGCGACGCGGCGGACGCGTGCGCGCCAGGCACCGAGAGCGGCGCGGCGATCATGGCCAGGACGCCCACCACCACGGTGCTCCGCCGCCATCGCCCTGTCCCACGCGGCATGGACGACCTCCACAGAATCGGTAAGCATGAATACCGAATTCCTAGCCATCCTGATCAGCCATTGTCCATGAGGTCGGCGTGGCCAGATCCCGACTTGTCGTAAACCCGCCAGCAAACTCAGCCGCCGAGCAGGGTGGTCGCCAGCCTGGGCGCGTACGTGGCGTGGAAGACCAGTGAGGCCGCGCCGATCGCGGCGGCGTCCGCGGCGATCGGCGAAGTCTCCACGCGCACGGTGTGCAGCCGCCGGGCCAGCGCCCGGCTCGCCGTGGCCGCCGCGATCACCTCCCGGTAGATCTCTCCCACCTCCCTGAGCGCGGGCCCGCCGAGCACCAGCAGGTCGATGTCCAGCATGTTCACCACGCTCACGGCGGCATCGGCGAGCCGCCCCGCCACCCGTTCGATCACCTCGCGCGCCGCGGCCTGCCCTCGCGCGGCGGCAGCGCAAATGTCGGCATGCGAGAAATGTCCCCCCATCGCGGCCTCGATGGCGCTCGGTGAGCAGATCGCCTCCACGCACCCGCGATTCCCGCAGTGGCACTCGGGCCCGTCCGGCTCGACCGTGATGTGCCCGAACTCGGCAGCGTTCATCGACCGCCCCCGATACACCTGGTTGTCCAGGAAGATCCCGCCGCCGATGCCGGTCCCCAGATAGAGGTAGGCGAAGCTGGGCGTGGTCCGTGCGATCCCGGCCCACCGCTCCCCGATCGCCGCGGCGGTCGCGTCGTTGTCCACGGTCACCGGGAACCGTGTGTGCTCCCGCAGCAGTTTCTTGATCGGCACCTGCTCCCACGCCGGCAGCCGCGGCGGTGACACCATCACGCCGTCCCCGTCCAGTGGCCCGGGACAGGCCAGCCCCACCCCCAGCACCTTCCCGTCCGGCACCCTCGCCTCACGCAGAATCCGTCGCGCCGCCCTGGCCATCTGCCGGATGACCGCCTCCGGCTTGAGCCCCGGCCGCACGGCCAGGTGCGAGCGGGCCACCGGTCGCCCCGCCAGGTCGGCGAGCACGCACGAGATCTCCTTCGGATCGAAGTGCACGCCGACCGCGTACCCGGCGGCCGGATCGACGCGCAGGATCGTCCTCGGCTTGCCGCCGCTCGACGGCGCCGAGCCGTCCTCCACGACCAGGCCCTCCTCCAGCAACCTGCGCACGATCACGGAGACCGTCTGCGCGGTGAGCCGGGTGCGGGCCGCGATCTGCACCCGGCTGATGCCGTCGGAGGCCTGGACGGCCTCCAGCACCACGGCCCGGTTGTAGCTGCCGATCTTGGGCAGGTTCGTGCCGAGCTGCATGTCAATATGTCAACACAAAGTATTGACTTAGTAAATCAAAAAGATTTACCGTCACGTTCAACCCAAGGCAACACGGGGAGGTCGTGATGAAACGTCCGCTGGCCGGTTCCCTCCTGCTCCTCGCGGTCGTCGCCGGCTGCGGCGCCGACCCCGCGCAGGACACCTCCGGCAGCAAGGAACTCGAAGTCCTCTACAGGGTCGAGCCGACGTGGCCGCATCTGGAGAAGATGCTCACCGGCGCGAAGACGCAGTACGAAGCCGCCCACCCCGGCGTCAAGGTCAAGCTGACCGCGGTCCAGGGCACCAATGAGGCCTACTACACCAAGCTGGCCCTGCTCAACCGCTCCCCCGACTCGGCGCCCGACGTCTACTACCACGACACGTTCCAGGTCAACGCGGACGTCGCGGCGGGCAAGCTGGCCCCGCTCGACGACTACCTGGCCAAGTGGCCCGACTGGAGCAGCCAGTTCCCCGACTCGGTCAAGCAGGCCGCCATGGGCGGTGACGGCAAGGTCTACGGCGTTCCGATCAGCACGGACACGCGCGGTCTCTGGTATCAGAAGGACGTTTTCGCCAAGGCCGGGCTGCCGGTCCCGTGGGAGCCGAAGACCTGGAACGACGTGCTGACGGCGGCCCGTACGATCAAGCAGAAGGTCCCCGGCGTCATCCCCTTCGCCATGTACTCCACGAAGATCCACGGCGAGGCGTCGACCATGCAGGGCTTCGAGATGCTCCTGTACGGCACCCCCGGCGGCACCCTCTACGACGAGACGCAGAAGAAGTGGGTGGCCGGCGGCAAGAACTTCACCGACGCGCTGACCTTCATCAACACCATCTACCGCGAGGAACTCGGCCCCAAGCAGGCCGACGCGCACAACGCCAAGCTCGGCGACAAGATCACGTTCGAGTGGTTCCCGGGCGCCGAGCTCGGCATCTCCCTCGACGGCGCCTGGGCGTCCTCCGCGTGGAAGGCGACCGGCACGAAGCCGTGGCCGGAGTGGACGGAGAAGATGGGCTGGACGCGCATGCCGACGCAGAACGGCGAGCCGCCGGGCGCGGTCAGCATGTCGGGCGGCTGGGTGATCGCGATGAGCGCCTACGCCAAGAACAAGCAGGAGGCGTTCGACTTCATCACGGTGGCCACCAACAAGGAGAATTCGACGGCGTACTCGGTCGGCACCGGCGACCTCACCGCCCGCAAGGACGTGGCCGCCGACCCGAAGTACAGCGAGGGCAATCCGAGCATCAAGTTCTGGACCGACCTGGCTTCGGTCACCCACTACCGGCCCGCCTTCGAGGAATACCCGAAGGTGTCCACCGAGGTCCAGGAGGCCATGGAGGCGGTCACGACGGGCGCGCAGACCCCTGAGGAGGCGACGGCCGCGTACGTCCAGGCGCTGCCCTCCGCCGTGGGAGGCCCCGACAAGGTCCTGGCCCGATGACAGTCGCCACCGCGCCGCAGTCCCCGCCCGTGACGAGCCCGCCCGTGCGCGGCCCGGCGCGGCGCGGGGTCCTGCGCTGGCTCCTCCCCCTCGGCCCGGCCCTGGTCATCCTGGCCCTGTTCCTGGCCGGGCCCATCCTCTGGAGCGTCTACATCGCGTTCACGAACGAGACGCTCACCGGCTCGGCGTCGGTGAACTCGCGATTCGTGGGCCTGGCCAACTTCATCAAGCTCTTCGGCGACCCGACCTTCCTCAACTCGTTCTTCCTGACGTTCGTCTTCGTCATCGGCTCGGCCGTCATCGGCCAGAACACCCTGGGCCTGATCATCGCCCTGCTCCAGCGCGGCCGCGGCCGGGTGACGCGCAGCGTGGTCAACGGCGTCGTGATCGCCGCCTGGGTGGTGCCGGAGGTCGTGGCGGCGGCCTGCTGGTTCTCGTTCCTGGCCGAGGAGGGCACGCTCAACACGGTGCTCGGCATCGAGCAGGAATGGCTCTACACGGCGCCGATGCTCGCGGTCATCCTGGCCAACATCTGGCGCGGCACGGCGTTCTCGATGCTGGTGTACTCCGCGGCGCTCTCGGAGGTCCCCGCCGACCTGGTGGAGGCCGCCGCGGTGGACGGCGCCGGGCCAGGCCGCCGCCTGCTGCACATCACGCTGCCGCTGATCCGCCGCTCCATCATGGCGAACCTCATGCTGATCACCTTGCAGACCCTGGCCAGTTTCGGCCTCATCTACGCCCTTACCGGCGGCGGCCCGGGGACGGCCAGCCAGACGACGCCGCTGTACATGTACGAGCAGGCGTTCCGCTACTTCGAGATCGGCTACGGCTCCGCGATCGCCCTCGTCATGCTGGTGATCGGAGCCCTGTTCTCGCTGATCTACCTGCGTTTGATCAAGGTGGAGGACGCATGACGCGGCTGGCCGCGAGGGGCGCGGCGGTGCTGGCCCTGCTGCTCATCGCCCTGGCCTTCCTGGGGCCGTTCCTGTGGGTGCTGATCGCCTCGGTCCAGCCGGAGGCCACCCTGTCCGCCACGCCCACGCTCACCTTCTCCCTGGACAACTTCAAAGCCGTCCTGACCTGGGAGACGATCATCCTTCCGCTGATCAACTCGATCGTCATCTCGGGTTCGACGGCGATCCTGACCGTCCTGGTGTCTGGCCTGGCGGCGTACCCGCTGTCGCGTTACCAGCTGCGCTACCGCCGCCACTTCATGCTGACCCTGCTGTTCACCACCGGGCTGCCGGTGACCGCGATCCTGGTGCCGGTCTACGCGATGTTCTTCCGCTTCAACCTGTACGGCTCCGTCCCGGCGATGGTGTTGTTCCTGACGGCGAGCTCGCTGCCGTTCTCCATCTGGATGATGAAGAACTTCATGGACGGCGTGCCGGTGAACCTGGAGGAGGCGGCCTGGGTCGACGGGGCCGGCTGGATCCGTTCCCTGACGGCCGTCGTCGGCCCGCTGATGGCCCCGGGCATCGCCGTCGTCGCGATCTTCGTCTTCGTCGGCCAGTGGGGCAACTTCTTCGCCCCGTTCGTCCTGCTCGACACCCCGGAGAAGCAGCCGGCCGCGGTCACCGTCTTCACGTTCTTCTCCGAGTACGGCCAGGTCGCCTACGGTCAGCTGGCCGCCTTCTCCATCCTCTACACCTCCCCGGCCGTGGTCCTCTACGTCGCGGTCAACAAATACCTGGCCGGCTCCTTCAGCTTCGCCGGCTCGGTGAAGGGCTGAGGGCAGGTAGTCCTCACTTACCAGGGATAGTTGAAAGGCGTACGGTTGACGCATGGCTGCGACCCCAGATCCGGTGCACTGGCGCGGCGTGCACCATCTCGCCCTGGTGACCGCGGACATGGACGCCACCGTGCGGTTCTGGCACGGTGTGCTCGGCGCCCGCCTGGTCACCACTCTTGCCGTGCCCTCGTTCAAGCACTACTTCTTCGAGGTGGCGCCGGGCAACACCGTCGCCTTCTTCGAATACGCCGACCAGCCCCTCGACAGCTTCGCCAAGCCCGCGGGCGTGCCGTACGCCAAGGCGGCGCAGTTCGATCACCTGTCGCTGCACCTGCCGGACGAGGACGCGCTCAACCGGATGCGCGACCGGCTCAAGGCGCATGGGTGCGAGGTCACTGACGTCATCGACCACGGGTTCCTGCGGTCGATCTACTTTAGCGACCCCAACGGCATCGCGCTGGAGGCGTCCTGGTGGACCATCGACCCGACCGGCCGGCCGGTGGACTACGCCGATGAGCGGCTGTTCGCCGACCCGGATCCCGTTCCCGCCGTGCGCGAGTTGCGTGACCACGGCGAGCTGCGCCACACGGTCGCCACCCGCCTGGTGGACGGCATCATCGAGGACCTCAGGCGCGAAGGGATCACACTGGAGCCTTGACGACTCCCGGATCGCTCCCGGCTACGATCCCGCAGGTGCTCGCCGCCGCCTGCTGTGACGGCCCTTGGTTGCACGGCGACTCGATGATCACGTTCGCCGAGGCCGCCGCCCTGGTGGGCGGCGAGGCGCAGGCCCTGGCCGCGCGGGGCGTGCGGCACGGCGACGTCGTCATGCTCGTGGCCAGGACGACGCCGCGCGACCTGATCTGCTGGCTCGCGCTGACGACGCTGGGCGCCGTCACGCTCCCGGTGAACCCCCGCAGCACCGACCACGAGCTCAACGCCCTCATCGAGCAGGCGAAACCGGCCCACGTCATCCGTGACCCCGGCCCGTGGCCGGAGCCCGCCGAGCTGCCGACGGACCTGGTGCGGCCGGACGACCTGGCCGTTCTCATCCCCACCTCGGGCACGACCGGCCGCTCCAAGCTGGTCATGCAGACCCATCGGGCGTATGCGCTGGCCGGCCAGGGCTTCGCCCACTGGCTCGGCCTGACCGGCGCGGACCGCCTGATGACGTCGCTGCCGCTGTTCCACATCAACGCCCCGGCCTACTCGGTCATGGGCTCGCTGTCCTGCGGCGCCGGCCTGGTCCTCCTGCCCCGCTTCTCGGCCGGCTCCTTCCTGGACGACGCCCGGCGGTACGGCGCCACCGAGTTCAACGCGATCGGCGCCATGCTGGAGATCCTCATGCGGCAGCCGGAAAGGCCGGACGACGCCGACAACCCGCTCAAGCTCTGCTACACGGGCCCGGCTCCGGCCCGCGAACGGCAGCTGGAGATCGAGCGCCGCTTCGGCCTGGAGATCGTCGTCGGCTACGCCCTGTCGGAGACCCCGTACGGGCTGATCTGGCCCCGCGGCGCCCGACCGTACGAGACGCTCGGCACCCCGCGCCAGCACCCGACGCTGGGCACGATCAACCACGCGCGGGTGGCGGAGGACGGCGAGCTGCTCCTGCACAACCCCGCCGTGACCCCCGGATACTGGGGCATGCCCGATGAAACCGCCAGGGCCGTCAAGGACGGCTGGCTGCACACCGGAGACCTGGTGACGGCCAACCCCGACGGCACCTACACGTTCGTGGCCCGCAAAAAGGAGGTCATCCGGCGCCGCGGCGAGAACCTCTCGCCCCTGGAGGTCGAGGAGACCCTGGAAGCCCACCCCGACGTGCTGGAATGCGCGGTGATCGGGGTCCCGTCCGAGCTGACGGACGAGGAGGTGAAGGCGTTCGTGGTCGCGGCCCCTGGGCGCGAACTGGACCTGGCGGCCCTGCGTGACTGGACGGCCGCGCGGCTGGCTCCGTACAAGGTGCCGAGGTTCTGGCAGCGGCTGGACGCCCTGCCTCGGACGCCCACCGCGCGCGTGGCCAAGCACCAGCTGCCGGCGGCCGGAGGGCACGACCTGGGGTGAGCGCTGAGCGAGCTCCGCGACCGCTGCCGGCGGTCAGCCGGTGACCAGCCGCTCCACGAGCCGCCGGTAGTCGTCCTTCATGGGCAGATCCCACTCCACGTGCACCCGCCGCCGCTGGGTGACCACGTCCACGCCGCGGATGGGGTCGTGCCCCTGATGGTCGTGCGTCTCCCACCACAAGGCGATGCCGCGGCGCTGCCAGGCAGGCAGCTCGTTGAAGTTCACGCCGTGCTGGAACAGCAGCTCGTTCTTGTCGGCGACCGTGGTGTGTTCGAGCAGCTTGCCGGCCTGCCGCGCCGTCCTGCCGTCCCTGCGCAAGGTCCAGTAGCACCAGCCGTTCAGTGCGCATCTGGCGGCGTCGGCCTGCCGCCACGACATGTAATCGACGACGTCCTCCACCGAGCTGCCCAGCCAGACCCTGCTGTCGAAATGCACCGGCTCGCCCGCCGCGTGCGTGAAGGCCGCCGACGCCACGCCTGCCGAGATCGACACCAGCTTTTCCGCCTCCCGCCCGAACAGGTCAAAGGAGGGAGGCAGCACGAGGGAGATCTCATCGCTCTGCGCATAGGCGTAACACCCCTGGAACTCCTCCAGCAGGCTCCGCGCCGCGACTGCCATCAACTCGCGGAAGCGCACGTCGAAAGGCTTGTCGAAGCGGCCTTCCGTGTAGCGGGAGAATGCGCGCCCATCCACCCGCACGATCGCCCACGCACCGGGCAGCAGCGTCAGCGAGTGAAACCACTCCCGCGCCCGCATCCCCGCCTCCAACCGGTCGACCCTCATCCCTCCTCCCTCCGCACGAGAAAGCCGCCGCGCCCGTCGAACTCCACCACGGACACCTCGTCAAACCCGTCGGCCACCCGGGGGCGCCGCAGCCGCCTGAACGTCGAGAAGACGCCCACCTCCGGCACACGCGCCCGGCCGAGCCGTTCCGCGTTGCGCTGGAGGGATCCCTTCAGGTTCGGCGGGAACCAATAGGCCACCACCCGCGCCCCGTGCTCCCGCCCGGCCACGATCAACGGCCGCCACTCCTCGGGCGAAGGATTGGTGTTGTCGACCGCCACCTTCCGATCCTCCTCCAGCGCCTCACGGATCAGACGGAGCTGGCGGCGCTGCCGGTGCCGCGCGTTGGGGAAATCGTCCTTGGTCACATGGGCATGAGTGGAGGCCAGGCATCGCCGGTAGAAGGCGGATTTACCGGAAGCCTGCAGGCCGATGAGAACGGCCACTTCCCGATCTGTCATCACCCCACATTACGGGCCAACCGTAACGGCACGCGGCCGCCGGCATACGTACCGGCGGCCCGCGGCTCTAGATGCGGAAGAACAGGTTCAGGTAACGGTCGGCGATCGCCAGGTCGCCCCTGACGGTGCCGGCGTTGCTGCGCCCGAACGTCGTGAGCACCATGCTCCCCGCGTCGAACTCGAGGACGGTCGGCAACCCGCCCAGGTCACCCTGCTCGTACGTCATCCCGCCCGTCCCCACCGACACGCGGAAGTCCCCGCCGTTGACCCCGCCCACCCGGATGCCGAGCTCGAACGGCGTCGTCAGGTCCGCCTCCTTCCTGATCGTGGACTGCCAGAGCACGAACATGAACGGCACCAGCAGATCGGCCGCCTCCCCCGACAGCCCGTGCGCCCGTCCGGTCCCCTGCCGGATGTCCCAGGAGTGCACGGCGTAGTCCATGAGCTGGCCTGCCGCGTAGAAGTACGCGGGCAGCGGCCCCATGTAGAAGTGCGGGACGGTGAGCCCGGCCCATTCGTCCTCGCCGAGCTCGCGCAGGATCGCCTGCATGTGCTCGAAGTCCGTCTTGAGCCGGTCGAGCAGCTCCTTCTGCGGGATCCCGCGCAGCGCCACGGCCTGCTCGTTGACCCGATCGCCCATGCCGGGCAGCCCGTACGCCGTGCCGAAGTCCTGGCCACGGCGGGCCGCGTCGAACGCGGCGAAGTATCCCTCGGTCGTGTCGACGATGTGCGCGACCACGTCCCGCGTCGTCCAGCCTGGGCAGGCGGTCGGCGCCTCCCATGCCTCCTCCGGTTCGGCCAGCGCGAACAGCCGATCGGCCTCGTCCCTGACGACCCGCAGGATGGTGTCCTTGCCCGCGTACGAGGTGGCATCCCATTCGTTCATGCCGTTCACCTCCTATGGCGAACGACAGACCTCGACGGTTTAATTGTCAATATCTTCGGCAGAGAGAATCCCCTGGGCGGCAGGAGAAGCGCCCAGGGGATTCGCGGAACATCAGGCGCAGGTGTATCCGGAGGGCGTCTGAGTGTTCCCGTTCGGCCGGCTGACCTGGAACCCGAAGCTGGTGCTCGCGTTCGGGGCCAGGTTGCCGTTGTAACCCGCGTTCTTCGCGGTGACGGTCTGCCCGCTCACCGTCACGTCGGCGTTCCACGAGCCGGTGAGCGTGTGGCCGGCGGGCAGGGTGAAGGTGACGGTCCAGCCGGTGATGGCGGACGTGCCGGTGTTGGTGACGGTCACCGGCTGCACCACGTACCCGGTGCTCCACTGGGTTTGCACGGTGCCGGCCGCGGTGCAGGGGCCCCCGCCACCCGGTCCCGACAGCGTCGTGAACGTGGCCAGCGGCGAGTTCCCCGACAGGTTGCCGGCGCCGTCACGGGCCCGCACGTAGACCTGGTACTGGGTCTCGGAGCTCAGCCCGGTCAGCGTGGTCGAGTTCGTGGAGCTCTGGCCGAGCAGCGTGTCGGTGGCCCCCTGCTCGCGGTAGATGTTGTAGCCGGCCAGCCCGCTGCCGCCGCTGTCGGTGGAGGCGGCCCAGGTCAGGGCGGCCGAGTTGGACGTCACGTTGCTCGACGTGGGCGTGCCCGGCGTGGTCGGCGGCGTGGTGTCGGTGGTGGTGCCGCCGGCCAGCGCGTCGTGCACGGCGTTGTACGACGGCTTCGGCTGGTAGTTCTCATCGTAGATCAGCGCGGCGCCCTCGCCTGGGAAGGTGCCCGGCACCCACGAGTGCTTGTCGGTGAAGCCCCAGATGGTCACCCCTGCGCAGGCGGTCACGGCCAGGCAGGCGTTGACGACGTTGCGGTAGTAGGTGGCCTGGGTCGCGTCCTTGGTGGCGTTCCTGGGCGTCTGCATGCGGATGTCCAGCTCGGTGATGCGGACCTGGACGCCGAGGTCGGCGAAGCGCTGCAGGTTCTGCTGCAGGTCGTTCGGGAAGCCGTACTGGATCGCGAGGTGCCCCTGGAAGCCCACGCAGTCGACGGGCACGCCCTGCTGGCGCAGCGACGAGACCAGGTTGTACATCGCGGTGCTCTTGGCGTTGATGCCCTCGACGTTGTAGTCGTTGATGCACAGCCGGGCGTTGGGGTCGGCGGCGCGAGCGGCGCGGAAGGCGTCGGCGACGAAGCTCTGGCCGAGCGTGTTGTACCAGAACGACCTGCGCCAGCCGCCGTTGTCGTCGAAGATCTCGTTCACCACGTCCCACGAGACCACGGTCGCGTTGTCGGCGTAGCGGCCGACGACCTGGCTGATGTGGTTCTGCATGGCGGTGCGCATGGCACTGGCGCCGAGGTTCTGCACCCAGCTCGGGGTCTGGCTGTGCCACACCAGGGTGTGGCCGTGGACCTGCTGGTTGTTCTGGGTGGCGAAGTTGACGATGGCGTCGGCGCCGGAGAAGTTGAACTGGCCCTGACTGGGCTCGGTGGCGTCCCACTTCATCGCGTTCTCGGCAGTGACCTGACTGAACTCGGTGGCCGCGATATTGCGGTAGGAGGTCTCATTGGACAGCGGGCTGGTGGCGAGCGCCGCCCCGATGAACTTGCCCTTGGCGGAGGCGTGCGTGCGCAGGGACGCCGACGCGTCGGCCGAACTGGCGGGCAGGAGGAAGGCTAAAGACATCCCCGCCAAGGCGAGGACTCTGGCGAACGAGGACGACAGCACGAACATCTACCTCCGGAGGCAGGCACTCGACCCGAAAGTTTCGATCCCGCTTGGATCGCACCGCAGACGGTATTGACATGCAAGTCAGCGGTCAATGCCAGTCGCGGGCAGCCACCAAAGCAGCAGTTGGGCAGCAGAAACTATCGGCACAACGATGAAACTTTCACGGCCGCGGGGTTCTAGCGCGACGTACCTACCGGTCGGTACAGTGATTTACCCAGAATAATCGTCCACCGCGGGGAGCGTTCTGCAGATGTCCCTCACGCACGCCCAGGTCCAGGAGCAGCTCACCGGCCCCGGCCAGCTCTTCGAGATAGAGGAGATCGGCGACACCGGGGTACGCACGTGGAAACACGCACCCGCCCACTTCCGCGCCCTGCTGGAGATGAGCAGGTTCCACGGCGAGAAGGTCTTCCTCGTCTACGAGGACGAGCAGATCACCTTCGAGGACCACTTCCGCCGCGCCGCCACACTGGCCAACCGGCTGGTGGACGACTACGGCGTACGTAAGGGCGACCGGGTGGCCGTGGCGATGCGCAACTATCCGGAATGGGTGGTCTCGTTCTCGGCGGTGCTGGCGACCGGGGCCGTGGCCGTACCGCTCAACGCCTGGTGGACGGAGGCCGAGCTGGCCTACGGCGTGCGTGACTCGGGCGCGAAGGTGCTGATCGCGGACGGCGAGCGGGCGGCGCGGCTCGCCTCGACGGGAGTGCCGCTGATCGTCACAAGGGGCGAGCCACCGGCCGGAGCGCGTGCTTTCGACGAGGTGCTGGGCGAGGTCGCGGCCGACGTGAAGCTGCCCGGCGTGGAGCTGTCCGCGGACGACCCGGCCACGATCTTCTATACCTCCGGCACGACCGGCAGCCCCAAGGGCGCGCTGGGCAGCCACCGCAACCTGGGCCAGTCGCCCATGACCGTGGCCTACGGGCTCATGCACGCGCTCGCGCTGGCCGGCAAGGACCTCGCGGCGGCGGCGGGAACGCGCCGCGTGACGCTGCTGACCGTGCCGCTCTTCCACGTCACGGGCTGCTTCTCGGCCATGACGACGACGATGTTCAGCGGCGGCGGACTGGTGCTCATGTACAAGTGGGATCCCGAGCAGGCGCTGCGCCTGATCGAGCGGGAGAAGATCAGCGCCATGATCGGCGTGCCCACCAGCGCGTGGCAGCTCATGTCCCACCCCGACTTCGGCAAGTACGACCTGTCGTCGCTGGCCACCCTCGGCTACGGCGGCGCCCCTGCCCCGCCCAAGCTGCTGGAGCGCATCACCGAGAACCTCCCCAACCGCGCCCCCTCCAACGGCTACGGCATGACCGAGACGACCGCGCTGGCCATCGGCAACGGCGGCGCCGACTACCGGGCCAGGCCCGACAGCATCGGCCGCCCGGTGCCCGTGGTGGACGTGCGCGTGGTCGACCCGATGGACAACGAGCTGCCGCCCGGCGAGGTGGGCGAGCTGTGCCTGCGCGGCCCGAACGTGATCCTCGGCTACTGGAACAAGCCGGAGGCCACGGCGCAGACGTTCGTGGACGGGTGGGTGCACACCGGCGACCTGGCCAAGATCGACGAAGAGGGTTTCGTCTACATCGTGGACCGGGCCAAGGACATGGTGATCAGGGGCGGCGAGAACGTCTACTGCGCCGAGGTGGAGGCGGCGTTGTTCGAGCACCCGGCGGTCGACGACGCGGCCGTGATCGGGGTGCCGCACGAAGAGCTGGGAGAAGAGGTCGGCGCCGTCATCCGCCTGGCCCCCGGGCAGTCCGTCACCTCGGAGGAGCTGCAGGCGTTCCTGGCCGGCCGGATCGCCACGTTCAAGATCCCGGTCCACTTCTGGTTCCGCGAAGGCGAGCTGCCCCGCAACCCCGGCGGCAAGATCCTCAAGACCCGCCTGCGCCAGGAGATCCTCGGAACCGCTGGTCCGTGACGAGCGTCACACCATGACCATTGCCGCAGGTGAAGCAGCGAATCACCACCTGCGCTTACCTCTGGCGTAATCGCGGCCCCTATGCGGTGGCTGACATCTTTCAGGTGTCGCACCGAACCACCGAGGGAGCCGATATGACCGCTCTGAGCGTCACGACCGACCGCCTGAAGTTCCTGCGCCTGGCGCTGGCCGCCGACGCCGTCGTCACCGGCGGCAACGGGCTGGTCTACCTGGCCTTCGCCGGCCCCGTCGCCGCCCTGCTCGGCCCCGAGGCGGGCCTGCTGCGCGGGATCGGCGTCTTCCTGTTCGTGTACGGCGCCGCGGTCGGCCTGCTGGCCACCCGCCGCGCGATCAGCCCGGCCGCCACCAGGGCCGTGATCGCCCTGAACATCATCTGGACCCTGGGCAGCGTCGCGGCCGTCATCAGCGGGGCGGTCGGCTTCACCACGATCGGCGCGATCTGGGCCATCGCCCAGGCGCTGGCCGTGGCCGGGTTCGCCGAGCTGCAGATCATGGGCCTGCGCAAGGCCCGCAACCAGTAAGGGAGATCACCATGGACACCACTCTTGTCGACCGCTACATCGCCGCCTGGAACGAGACCGACGCCGACGCCCGCACCAAGGCCGTGGCCGAGTTGTGGACCGAGGACGCCACGTACACCGACCCGCTGGCCGACATGGCCGGTCACGCCGGGATCGCCGCGGTGATCGAGGGCGCCCAGGGCATGTTCCCCGGCCTCGTGTTCAGCGCCGGACACGTCTTCGAGGCCCACCACAACATCGCCAGGTTCACCTGGCACCTCGGACCGGCGGGCGGGGAGCCGGTCGCGGTCGGCTTCGACGTCGTGGAGCTGGCCGCGGACGGCAGGATCCGCAAGGTCCTCGGGTTCCTCGACAAGGTCCCCACCGCCTGACCCCGAAACCAAGGCCCCGGTCACCCCGGGGCCTTCGCATGTCCGTTGTGCGGGAAAACGATTTGCGGGGACCGCAGCTTCCGCCGGACAATCGGACCTCGTGCCCGATCGAGTAAGACGCCTTCTTCGTCACCTTTCCATCGACCTGAGCCCGCTCCGCGACTCCCGCGACTATCGCCTGCTGTTCGGGGCCGGGGTCATCACGATGTTCGGCACGTTCATCACCCTGGTGGCGGTGCCGTACCAGATGAAGGAGCTGACGGACTCCTACCTCGCGGTCGGGCTGGTGAGCCTGGCGGAGTTCGTGCCGATGGTGGTGTGCGGCCTGTGGGGCGGCGCCCTCGCCGACGCCCTCGACCGCCGCAAGATCATCGTCCTGAGCGAGCTGGGCCTCCTGGTCACCTCGGCCGCTCTCACGGTCAACGCGATGTTGCCGAACCCTCAGGTCTGGGTCCTGTACGTGGTGGGCGCGATCTCCACCGGCATCGCCTGCCTGCAGCGGCCCAGCCTGGAGGCGGTGCTTCAGCAGGTCGTCAAGCACGAGCACCAGGGCGCGGCGGCGGTGCTGGCGAGCCTGCGCTGGAACTTCGGCGCCATCGTGGCCCCCGCCCTCGGCGGGCTCCTGGTGACGTCGGCCGGCGCGGCGGCCGCGTACGGGGTGGACGCGGTGACGTTCCTGCTGTCGCTGGCGCTGCTGTGGCGGATCAGATCCCTGCCGCCCGCCGAGGACGCGGCGCCCGCGTCGCTGAAATCGCTGGTCGAAGGTGTGCGGTACGCGGTGGGGCGTAGCGACCTGATGGGGACGTACCTGGTCGACATCGCGGCCATGGTGTTCGCCATGGCGACGGCGCTCTTCCCCTTCCTGGCCGACGAGCTTCGTGCGCCACAGGCGCTCGGGCTGTTGTACTCGGCCGCCGCGGTCGGTGCGCTCATCGCCTCCCTCACCGGCGGCTGGACGGCCCGGGTGCAGCGGCAGGGCCTGGGCGTGATCGTCGCCGCGACGCTGTGGGGCGTGGCGGTGGCCCTGACGGGGCTCGCCCCCAACGTGTGGCTGGTCTTCGTCTGCATCGCGCTGGCCGGCGCGGCCGACATGGTCAGCGGCATCTTCCGGATGACCATGTGGAACCAGACGATCCCACGAGAGCTGCGCGGCCGCCTGGCGGGCATCGAGCTCCTGTCGTACGCCAGCGGCCCCATGCTCGGCAACGCCCGGGCCAGCCTGATGGCGAACTTCGGCGGCACCCGCTTCTCGCTGACCGCGGGCGGCATGCTGTGCGTGGGAGCCGTCCTGGCGCTGGCCACGGCCTTGCCGAGGTTCCGCCGCTACGACGCCAGGACCGACGAGCACGCCCTGGCGGAAAAGGCCCGCAGGCAAGAGCCGGCAGCCCAGGAGTCCTAACGGTTCTCGGCCTTGGCGAACACCCGCAACGCCTCGGCATCGGAATAGGTGCTGGTCACGTACTCCGCCACCCATTCCTCGATCCCGTCGAACCCGTTCTCGGCCACCAGCCGCCGGGCCATCCGCTCGCTGTCCATCGGGGTGCGCCGGAGGGCCACCGCCCCGGTCTCGCCGTCCAGCAACGCCCAGTGCGCCCCATCCTTCCCGTACGGCATGCCGACCGAACCCGGGTTGACCACCAGCACCCGATCAGCCAGCCGCACGAACGGCATGTGCGTGTTCCCCAGCACCACGGTCCCGGCCGTCTCTTCCGCCAGCACCTCACCCCACCGCTCCAGCGAGCTGTCGACCAGGATCACCTCCTCGTCGCTGCGCGGTGTGCCGTGCACGAACAAGGTCGCCCCGAGCCGCCCGAGCTCGACCACCTGCCGCGCCGGCAACCCAGCCAGCACCTCGACCTGATCGCCCCGCAACTGCTCGCCCGCCCACTGAGTGACCGCACGAGGATGCATCTTCCCCTGGGCCACCTCCACGAGCTCCCTGTCGGCGTTCCCGCTCACCCACAGCGCCCGTTCCCCCAGCGCCACGAGCACGTCGAGCGTCTCCACCGGCATCGGCCCCGCCGCCATGTCCCCGGTCAGCACGATGAGGTCGGCGGTAGCCACGTCGGGCTCGGCCAGCACGGCTTCGAGCGCGGGCAGCACACCATGGATGTCGGACAGCACGGCGATACGCATGCCGCTACTCTGCCCCGATCCGGGCCGCGACGGGAGAGCCGTTCGCACCGGACGAACACATTGCCCTGCCTCGATCTGTAGTTGTGCATATACTAAGCGTGATTGGTAGCGTTGCAGCGTCACTCGCTCCCCGGTCTGAAGGCCGGGGCTTGTCCCATGAAACCGCGGCGGGCCGCGTCAGCAGACAACTCTGGAGCAGCGACGAAACAGGGCGCGGACGCCTTCGGGCAGCGGAGTGTCCAACACGGTCGAGGGGAGACCCGCACGGCTTCACCTGGCCGTACGGGCGTCACCCGCGTAAGCGGCGTACGCGGTCGTGAGACCGCACATCTCATGCCACGACCCTCACCGAGATCGACCGCATGCGAGCGGGACTCAGCCCGCCTCCCGCCACCCGTCGTACTGTTCCACTAGCTGATCCACCTTCGCCAGTGCGTCCTCACCGGGCCCTTCGACGACAACCACCCATTGCGCGTCCTCCACGTCGTCCTCGCCGGCGAGCGTCTCGCGCACCACCCGCGGCACCCCGAACTGAGGGAACCACTCACCCAGCGTCTCCGCGACTTCCTCGGCGTCCTCACGCTCGCCGAACACCAGCAATTGCGTCATGCGACCGAATTCCGCCAACCCGGTATGAAGAGGTGAACATCTGAGCACGCACCGTATCAGCACGCTGACGTTGCGCTATGACAACCGCGGAAGAGGATGTTGACTGCCTCCCGTCCTGGGTCATCCCACCCCCTGAGGGGTTCAAGGCCGAGGATCTCGATCACCTCCCAGGACTGCCCAACCACTCTGAACTGATCGACGGCAGCCTGGTCTTCTTCGCCCCGCAAACCGACATCCACTGCCGGGTCCTGATGCTGTTCCATTCCGTGTTGGACCGCACAGCCCCCGACCATCTCCTCGTGTGCAGCCGGATGACCGTCATCCTCGACGAGGATCAACGCCCCGAACCGGACGTCATTGTCATCCGCGCCGAGGCTCACAAAAGCCTGGACGAGACCTTCTACCTCGCGCAAGACGTCCAACTGGCGGTTGAAGTCGTCACTCAGGACACCAGGTCCCGCGACAGGAAGCGCAAGCCGCTCCTCTACGCAGAGGCCGGGATCCGGCATTTCTGGCGGGTCGAGACCGACACCGGCCGAGCGGTCGTCTACGTCTACGAGCTCGACCCCGCCACTCGCTCCTATGCCCTCACCGGCATCCATCGAGACAGATTGCGGCTGACCCGTTCCGTTCGACCTGGACATCGACCTCACCGAGCTCGACCGCATCTGAACGAAAGGGCCGGCACGGCATCCCGCCGTACCGGCCCTTTCCCAGGCTCAGGCGCTCCGCAGCTGAGCCCCCACACGATCGGCCGCCATGGCCACCGCCGCGTCCCGCGCCGCCGTCGTCTCCTCCACCGTCAACGTCCGGTCAGCCGCCCGGAACCGCATCGTGTAGGCGAGCGACTTGTTCCCCTCACCCACCTGCTCCCCGGCGTAGACATCGAACAGCCGGATCGACTCCAGCAGCTCCCCCGCCCCGTCGCGCAGGGCCGACTCCACGTCCGCGACCGGCGTGAAGTCGGGCACGATCAGTGCCACGTCCTGCGTGGCCACCGGATACGAGGACACGGCAGGCGCGTCGACGGGCCCCGGCATGGCCGGCTCCAAGCGCGACAGCTCGAGTTCCATCGCCACGGTGCGCGGCGGCAGCCCGTAGGCCTCGATCACGCGCGGGTGCAGCTCGCCGGCGTGCCCGACGAGCGTGTCGCCCACGTAGAGTGCGGCGCAACGCCCGGGGTGCCAGGGCTCGTGCTGGTCGGCGGTGACCGACAGCTCGAGCCGGGCCTCCGTCGCCACGAGCCGCGCGGCCTGCACGGCGTCGGCCCACGTGGCCTGACGGCCGCCGCCCCACCAGCCGGACCGCTCGAACTCGCCGGCCAGCACGACCGCGACCCGCATCGGCTGGTCGGGCAGCGCCGCCTCGATCGAGGCCAGCTCCTCGAGGGTCGGCCTGCGCTCGACGCCGAGCACCGGCGCGACCTCCGGAGCGCCCTCGCGCGGCCGGTAGACGGCCCCGGTCTCGAACAGCGCCACGTCGGTGAAGCCGCGCCCGACGTTGCGTACCAGGGTCTTGAGCAGCCCCGGCAGCAGCGTGGTGCGCATCAGCGGCTCGTCCTCCGACAGCGGGTTGGCCAGCCGCATGGCGTGGCGTCGCGCGTCCTCGGCGGGCAGCAACAGCCGGTCGAAGTCGTCGGCGCTGATGAACGGGTAGCTGAGCACCTCGACGTAGCCGCCTTCGGCCAGCGCCCGGCCGGCCCGCCTGCGCAGCCGCTGTCCCTCGGTGAGGCCTGCTCCGGCCGGGGCGCTGGGCAGCACCGACGGCAGGGTGTCGTAGCCTTCCAGCCGGATGACCTCTTCGGCCAGGTCGTTGGGGTCGGTGAGGTCGGGCCGCCACGACGGCGGCGTCACCGTGATCATGTCGTCGCCGTTGACGGCCAGCTTGGCCGCGAGCGCGCCGCCGGTCACGACCCCGGTCGGGTCGACGCCGCCCTTGCGCACCGCGGGATCGTTGCCGTCCACGACGACGCAGCCGACCTGCCGCAACCGGGCGACCACGGTGTCCTTGGAGTAGCTCACCCCGGCCACGACGCTCGGGTAGCCGGACGGGATCGCGATGCGCGGCGGCGTCACCTCGACCTCGGCGTGGGTGACCCCGGGCTGGACGGTCGCCCCGCCGAGCTCGGCCAGCAGCTGCACCGCCCTCCAGGAGGCGACGAGCGGCAGCTCCCGGTCCACTCCGCGTTCGAATCGCTTGGACGCCTCGGACACCAGCCCGTGCCGGCGGGACTCTCGCGAGATGCCGGTGGCGGAGAAGTGTGCGGCCTCGATGACGATGTCAGTGGACTCGTCGGAGATCTCGGTCTCCAGGCCGCCCATGGTGCCCGCCATCGAGATCGGGCCCGACCGGTCGGTGATGAGGATGTCGTCGGGGTCGAGCTCACGGACAACGTGGTCGAGCGTCTCCAGGCGCTCCCCCGGCTGGGCCCGGCGTACGACGATCTCGCCGCTCAGCTTGGACCGGTCGAACGCGTGCAGCGGCTGGCCGAGCTCCAGCATCAGGTAGTTGGTGATGTCGACGGCCAGCGACACCGGCCGCATGCCGGCCCGCGTGAGGCGGGTCCGCATCCACAGCGGGCTGGACGCGGCCGGGTCGAAGCCGGTGACCTCGCGCAGCACGAACCGGTCGCAGGCGGTCGGGTCGGCGATCGACGCCGGCCACGCCGGGCCGGTCTCGGTGGGCAGCTCAACGGCGGCGGGGTCGCGGAAGGCCACCCCGAACGCGGTCGCCGCCTCGCGGGCCACGCCTCTGATCGACAGGGCGTAGCCGATGTCGGGCGTGATCTCCAGCTCGATCACGTCGTCACGCAGACCGAGCAGCTCGACGACGTCGGCGCCGATCGGCGTGTCCGGCGGCAGCACCATGATGCCGGCGTGCTCGTCGCTCAGCCCGAGCTCCCGCTCGGAGCAGATCATGCCCTCGGACATGCGCCCGTACGTCTTGCGCGCCCCGACCTCGAACCCGCCGGGCAGCACGCCGCCGGGCAGCACCACCGGCACGCGGTCGCCGGCCACGAAGTTGGTGGCGCCGCAGACGATCTCGCGGGGCGTCGCCTCGCCGGTCTCGACCTTGCAGTGCCTGATCGGCTTCTTGAAGCCGATCAGCTCCTCGATCTCGAGCACCTCGCCGACCACGACGTTCTTGACGTCGTGGCCGTGCGAGGTGATCGACTCGAGCTTGAGCCCTGCCATGGTGAGCTTGTCGGCCACTTCGTGGGCGGTGACCGCCGGGAGATCGACGTACTCCCGCAGCCAGGAAAGCGGGACCTTCATCAGATCTCCATTCCGAACGGGAGCGTGAAGCGCACGTCTCCTTCGATCATGTCTCGCATGTCCTCGGCATTGTGGCGGAACATCAGAGTCCGCTCGATGCCCATGCCGAAGGCGAACCCGGAGTAGCGCGAGGGGTCCACGCCGCACGCGATGAGCACGCGCGGGTTGACCATGCCGCAGCCGCCCCACTCGATCCAGCCCTCCGACTTGCAGGTGCGACAGGGCGGGTTGCCGGGGGTCGCCGAGGCGCCGCGGCAGACGAAGCACTTGAGGTCCATCTCGGCGGACGGCTCGGTGAACGGGAAGTAGTTGGGCCGGAAGCGCGTCGTGATGCCCTTGCCGAACATCACCTCGGCGAACCGGTCGAGCGTGCCCTTGAGGTGGGCCGTCGTCAGGCCCTCGTCCACGGCCAGGCCCTCGGTCTGATGGAAGACCGGTGTGTGGGTGGCGTCGAGCTCGTCGGTGCGGAACGTCTTGCCCGGCGAGATCACGTAGACCGGCAGCTCGCGCTGGAGCAGCGCGCGGATCTGCACCGGCGAGGTCTGCGTGCGCAGCACCATGCCCGACTCGGTGGAGCCCACGAAGAACGTGTCGTGGTCGGAGCGGGCCGGGTGATCCTTGGCGATGTTGAGCGCGTCGAAGTTGAACCACTCGCCTTCGAGCTCGGGCCCCTCGGCCACTTCGTAGCCCATCGCGACGAACGCGTCGGCGATGCGCTCCTGCAGCGTGGTCAGCGGGTGACGGGCGCCGCGCGGCCGCCGGTCCCAGGGCAGGGTGACGTCGACGGTCTCCTCGACGAGCACCCGAGCGTCCCGCTCGGCCTCCAGCTCGGCCTGGCGGGCGGCCAGCGCCTCGCTGATCGCCTTGCGGGCGGCGCCGACGCGCTTGCCGGTCTCGGCGCGGGCGGCGGGCGGCAGGGCGCCGATCTCGCGGTTGGCCAGGGCGATGGGCGAGCGGTCGCCCGCGTGCGCCAGCCTGGCCTGCTTGAGTGCGTCGAGGCTGTCGGCCGCCTTGATCGCCGCGATGGCGTCGGCCTCCATGCGCGACACCTCATCGGCATGCAGCGGTGTCACCTCGACGGGGTCGTAGTCAGACAAGAGTGAGCTCCGTATCCAGGGCTTGAGCGGAAAAGAGTCTAGTGGGGCCCGCCCACCGAGCCCGCATTCCGCTTGTCACATAGACGAGGCGAAGTCGGGCGTGCCGGTGGGCACGGTAAATCGAAACTCCGCCCCGCCCTCGGGCGCCCGCTGCACGGTGATGGTGCCACCGTGCGCCTCGACCAGGCCCTTGACGATGAACAGCCCGAGACCGGTGCCGCCGCGCCTGCGGCTGTTGCCGCCCCGCCAGAACTGCCGGAAGACGCGCGGGGCCAGCTCGGGCTCGATGCCCTCGCCCTCATCGCGCACCGACACGGCAACTCCCCATCCCACGGACTCGATCTCGATTGTCACGGTGCCGCGCCCGTGGCGCAGCGCATTTTCCACCAGGTTACCCAGAATCTGGTCGAGCTTGTCCTGGTCGAGCCACATCTCGGGCAGGTCGTCGCCCACGATCAGGTGGAAGCGGTCCTCCGCCTCGCCTGCCGCGACCCGGCCCGCGATGAGCCTGCGCACCCTGGCGGGGATGTCGACGACCTGGCGGCGCACCTCCAGCCGCCCGGACTCGATGCGGGAGACGTCGAGCAACTCGGTGATGAGCCTGGTGACGCGGTCGGCGTCGTTGTTGACGGTCTCGAGCATCACCCGCTTCTGCTCGTCGGTGAAACGGGTCCACTTGGCCAGCAGGGTCGCGGTGAAGCCCTTGACGCTGGTCAGCGGCGAGCGCAGCTCGTGGGCCACGGTGGAGACCAGGTCGGCGCGGCTGCGCTCCAGCCGGGCGCGGGCGCCGCCGTCACGCAGGGTGATCGCGACCCGCTCGACCTCGCCACCGCGCTCCGGCTCGCGTACGAGCCTCGCGGTGACGTGGAGCTCCTGCCCGCCCGGCAGGTGCAGCGGCCGCTCCGGCACCCGGCTACGGGTGCGCAGCCCGCATTCGGGGTCGACCGCCTTCCACCAGTCGCGCCCGTCGTGGTCGCGGAACGGGAACACGTCGTTCATGTGGCGGCCGACCGCGCGCTCCATGGCCACGCCGGTGAGCCGGGCCGCGGCCCGGTTGACGGCCAGCACGCACCCATATCGGTCGGTCACGATGAGACCGTCGGGAAGGTCGTCGATGGCTATCGTGCACGCGGCGGCCACTACTTGCCCGTCGGTTTCCGCACCGTGCACGACCTCGCCTCCTCCGCCTACAACGCCGACAATAGCGGGTTTCCGGCCGCCTAGGACACTCGCTGAGCCCTAGCGGAGGAGTAAAGGCATACCGCCGCCGCGGTGGCCAGGTTGAGACTTTCAGCCTGTCCGTAGATGGGCACTCTGACCACATCATCCGCTTCGGCCAGTATCTCCTCCGGCAGTCCCCAAGCCTCGTTGCCGAAGATCCACGCGGTGGGGCCCGACAGGTCGACGTCGTCGAGCGTATGCTTGCCCGCGCCGTCTGCCGCCAGCACCCGCAAGCCTCGCTCCTTCAGTTGACGCACAGTGGCACTGACCGGTGCACCGATGACGACCGGCAGATGAAAAATGCTGCCGGCGCTGGCGCGCACACATTTGCCGTTGTACGGATCGACGGAGGCATCGGTGAACACCACCGCGTCCGCGCCGGCCGCGTCGGCCACCCGCATCACAGTGCCGGCGTTGCCCGGGTCACGAACGTGCGCGAGCACCGCCACCAGGCGCGGCGGCTCCTCCAGCGCCTCGTCCAAGGGGACGTGCACGAGCGTGCACACCGCCAGCAGCCCCTGCGGGGTCACCGTCTGTGACAGCTCGGCCATCACCTCGCCGCTGGCCCGGTGCACGGGCACGCCCTTGAGCGTCGCCTCGGTGATCAGCTCGGGGTGGCGCAGCTCGGCCTCGGCGGTGCTGAACAGCTCCAGGGTGACGCCGTCGAGCCGCAGCGCCTCGCGTACCGCCTGCGGGCCCTCGGCCAGGAACCTGCGGTCCTGCTCCCGGAAGGCCCGCTTGGTGAGGCGCCGGGCGGCCTTGACCCGCGGCGACTTCACGTTGGTCAGCTCGGACCCGGCCATGCTCTCCCCCTGTGGATACGGCAAAGGGCCCACCGTCAGCCGGTGGGCCCCTCTGTGGTGCTTCAGCTCGCGGCCGGAGCGTTCACGTTCGCCGGCAGCGCCTTCTTGGCGGCCTCGACGAGCGTGGCGAAGGTCTGAATGTCGTTCACCGCGAGATCGGCGAGGATCTTGCGGTCGACCTCGATGTTGGCCAGGCGCAGGCCCTGGATCAGACGGTTGTACGTCATGCCGTTCTGGCGGGCCGCGGCGTTGATCCGCTGGATCCACAGACGGCGGAACGCGCCCTTGCGGTCCTTACGGTCCCGGTAGGCGTACGTCATCGAGTGGAGCATCTGCTCCTTGGCCTTGCGGTAAAGACGTGACCGCTGGCCACGGTAACCGGTAGCCCGTTCGAGGACGACCTTGCGCTTCTTCTTGGCGTTGAGCGCCCGCTTCACGCGTGCCATGTTTCTTCTCCCCGGGGAAAGTTCGCGCTACTTGGCGAGCAGCTTCTTGATCTTCTTGGAATCGGCGTCGGAAAGGACGACTTCATTCTTGAGACGGCGCGTCAGCGTGGACGACTTCCACTCGTTGTAGTGGGCGCGATTGGCACGGCGACGCTTGATCTTGCCGGTGCCGGTCAGCCGGAACCGCTTCTTCGCACCACTGTGCGTCTTCATCTTCGGCATGTCGCCGTCTCTCCTCGTTTCGGTCGTGCCGGTGGCCGGGCCGGTGCTGGCCGACCCGGTCGCGGCGTCTTTCGTCGTCCCGGTGGCTGAATCGGGGTGCTTTGTAAGGCTAACCCCAACCGCGGGTCATCCTTCCTGTACGGAAGCGTCCTCGCTGCCACGCTGTGCCCTGGCTGCGGCCTTTTCGGCCTTGGCCTCGGCCTTCTTCTTGTGCGGACCGATCACCATGATCATGTTACGGCCGTCCTGCTTGGCGTGGGATTCCACGAAGCCGAGCTCCTGGACGTCGTCCGCGAGCCGCTGCAGCAGCCGGAAGCCCAGCTCCGGCCGGGACTGCTCGCGCCCGCGGAACATGATCGTGACTTTGACCTTGTCTCCCGCCTTGAGGAACCGCACCACGTGACCCTTCTTGGTCTCGTAGTCGTGCGGGTCGATCTTCGGCCGGAGCTTGATCTCCTTGATGATCGTGTGCGCCTGATTCTTGCGCGCCTCGCGCGCCTTCATCGCGGACTCGTACTTGAACTTGCCGTAGTCCATGAGCTTGCACACGGGCGGTCGAGCCGTGGCCGCGACCTCGACGAGGTCAAGGTCGGCTTCCTGGGCGAGCTTCAGGGCGTCGTGAATCGAGACGATGCCTACCTGCTCGCCGTTCGGGCCCACGAGGCGAACCTCGGGAACTCGGATACGCTCGTTGATGCGGGGCTCAGTGCTGATGGGGCCTCCTAGGTTTGCGATCCCTACGTGCTCGTCGTGCCGAGGGCCTTCCGCGCTTCCTGACGCGAAAAGCCCCGCACGTCGCGCATGCGGGGCCACTGAGCTCTGTGGCTTTCGTGGCCTCGAGCTCCCCGGAGTAGTCCGGCGTGATCCTGGACCCGGACACCTTTCGGCGACTCGGGTGGGAGGGAGACCTCCGCTTGCGCGTCCAGCAGTGCATGCCGGACCGATCAGAGAGCTACATTACCACAACCACGTAGCGTCCTCGAATCTTCCCCGCTGGCCCGACACCTTCCCCTAGAATTCTGTCCAGGAAAATAGTCAGAATGGAGTCATATGACAGGAGAACAGCTCGAAGCGACCAAATGGCAGCTGCAAGAGGCCAAGCAGCGGTTCAGCGAGGTCGTTCGCAGAGCACATGACGAGGGGCCGCAGATCGTCATGCGGCACGGGCGCGATGTGGCGGTGATCCTCGACATGGAGGAATATCGCCAGCTCAAGAGCCAGGAGCCGAAGCCGGGCTTCAAGGAGTTTCTGCTCTCCGGTCCTGACCTGAGCGACCTGGACCTCGCTCGAGACAAGAGCACCGAGATGCGGGACATCGACTTCGAGGGCATCGAATGAGCTACATCCTCGACACCAACGTCGTGTCGGAGATGACCAAGCGCACCAGGGACGCCAACATGCAGGCGTGGCTCGACACCGTCAACGGGCCGGGCCTCTACGTGAGCGTCATGGTGTTCGGCGAGATCCGCAAGGGCGTCGAGTTGCTGCGGCGCCGCGATCCGGCACGAGCAGGCGGCTACGACAGCTGGCTGGCTCGTCTCCAGCGCGAGTTCAAGACCCGGATCCTACCGGTCACCGCCGCCGTGGCCGAGGAATGGGGGCGGCTGCATGCCATACGGCCGCTCCCGATCGTCGACGGCCTGATCGCCGCCACCGCACGCACGCACGACTGGATCCTCGTGACCCGCAACGTCAAGGACTTCGCTGGGCTCGGCGTGAAAACGATCAATCCGTTCGACTGGCCGCCCGCCTGAGGATCTCCGCTTCACCGGCCGCACGCATGGCCTCCACCGGCACATCCGTCCGGCCGGTCATCAACTCCACCTGCCGCGCCGCCTGGTGCAGCAGCATCGGGAACCCGCCGACCACCGTGCCGCCCGCCGCCTGCACGGCCGCCGCCGCTCTGGTCGGCCAGGGTGAGTAGACGACGTCGAAGAGCGCGGGGACCCGGGCCAGCCGGTCGGCGAAGGCGTCGGCGGCGCCGCTCGGCAGCGTGGACACCACCAGGTCCACCCCGGTGAGGGCGTCGAGTTTGTCGAACGTCTCCACCGCCAGCGCCACGCCGAGCCGCTCCGCCACCTCCACCGTCTCGCCTGCCCGCGCCGGGTCGCGTACCAGCAGGGTCGTCGAGAACAGCCCGAGGTTGCGCAGGGCCGCGAGCGTGGAGGCCGCGGTGGCTCCTCCGCCCAGCACGGTGGCCGACCGCGGCGCGGGCACTCCGGCCTCGGCCAGCGCCTGCTCGATGCCGTAGACGTCGGTGTTGTCGCCGTGCCGCAGTCCGTCGCGGAACACCACCGTGTTGGCGCCGCCGACCTCCACGGCCAGCTCTGAGACGGAGTCGAGCAGCGGCAGCACGGCCCGCTTGAGCGGCATGGTCAGCGACAGCCCCGCCCAGGCGTCACCGTCCTCCTGGCCCTGCCCGCGCACGGGTGTCAGCTCGCGCAGCAGGCCCGGCAGCCGTGCCTCGTCGCATTCGAGCGCCTCGTAGCTCCACCCGTCCAGGCCCATCGCCTGATAGGCGGCCCTGTGCAGGTAGGGCGAGAGCGAATGAGCGATGGGCGATCCCAACACGGCGGCTCGCATCCGCACTCCTTCCGAACGAACACGACGACCCTATCGCCAACGCGGCGCCCAGCATCGCAAGCCCGGCACCGCCCAGCAGCTCAGCCCTGTCACCGCCCGCCCACCCTCGCACCGGGGGTCCCGCCACATACACGGGGCCGGCCCAGTTTCACGGGCACCGCGCGGGTGTACGGCAAGCTCAACGCCCGGCACCTCTACCGGCACAGCTACGCCCGGCACCCCCTACCGGCACAGGGCGGCCGAAGGGCCTTGCAACGGGCGGGCACGGTGGCGATCATGGTGCCCTCTCGCGGGACCCATGACCGCAAGATCCGGCCCTCGGGCTTCAGGCACCGGGCCCGGTCGGCCGCCCACCCATCTCAGCGGGTGGGCGGCGGCGAGCGCGGACGGCTCGGTCAGCCGCCGTTGTTCTTGTATTCGGCGAGAAGCGCCTGGCGCTGAGCCTCCGTTGAGGCGAACTTGGTGACGTTGCTGTTGGGGTCGGTGGCGATGAACCAGAGCCAATCCCCCTTCGCCGGGTTCAGCGCCGCCTCGATGGCGTGGTCGCCGGGGTTGGAGATCGGGCCGGGCGGCAGGCCCAGGTTCTGGTAGGTGTTGTACGGGTGTCTGGTCTTCGTCTCAGCGAAGGTGGCGGCTGTGCCGTACTTGCCGAGCGCGTACATCACCGTGCTGTCCATCTCCAGCTTCATCTGCGGCTTGCGCTCGAGCCGGTTGTAGATGACGCGGGCGATCTTCGCCATGTCCTCCTGCCGGCCCGCCTCGGCCTGCACGATGCTCGCGATGACCATGATCTGGTGCGGCGTGTGGCCGAGCTCCTTGGCGCCGCCTTCGAGGTCCATCTGTTCGGCCGTCTGGTTGAACCTCTTGACCATCGCCGCCAGCATCTGCTTCGGGGTGGACTTGGGCTGGAAGTCGTACGTGGCGGGGAAGGCGTAGCCCTCGAGCTTGCCCTTCGCATACGACGGCAGGTCCAGATCCTCGGCGTCCTTGGCCGCGGAGGTGAACTCCTTGACCGGCTTGCCGGTCTCCTTGGCGAGCGTGGTGAGCGTGTCGGACAGCCGCAGGCCCTCCTTGAGCGTCACCTTGGCGAGCAGCCGGTTCTCCGGGACGAGCATCGTTACGGCGAAGGCCGCCGACATCTGCTTGCGCAGCTTGTACGAGCCCGGCTGCAGCGAGGCGCTCTTGCCGGCGTTGGCGATCGCGTTGGTGAACGCCCTGGCGCTTTTTACGACCCCCTGCCGCTCCAGCTCCTCGGCCACCTCCGAGGCACTCTGCCCGTCCTTGATCTCAATGACGACCTCGCCGGTGCCCTGACCGGTGTAGTCGTCGGGGACGAGGGCGTCGCTGAGCCAAAGGTAGCCGTAGTATCCGCCGCCGCCGATGATGCCCGCCAGCACGACGAAGGCGAGCAGTGGCGCTATGAATCGACCCCGGTTGCGGCGCCTGCGCCGTCTGCGGCCGTTGCCACGTTTGCCGGAGCCTCGGGTGCGGCGCCTGGTCTGACCTTCGTCGTCTTCGGCGCCGAGCAGCGTGTTCAGATCGAGATCGTTCATAGGTTCGCTGGCCAATCTCCCGGTACTGCCGGCCAGGCGTCAAGCGGAAGTGCCCAACCGGCAGGGGTTACCGAGTGGAACTGGGGGAACCGCCGGACATGCTGCCATGACCGGCGGAGATCACTCTGGGTAGCCATGCTAGGGGACGGAAAGAGGACGCATGCCCCGCGTTGGAGCTTTTGCGTGGGGACGGAGGGGGTCCCGTCGGCCATCAGCTCGCCCCGAGGTTCTTGTTCAACTCTTCCCGGTATCTCACGAACTCGCTCTCTTTGTTGGTGAATTTGGTGATTCTATGCGCCGGATCCGTCGTTACAAACCAGTACCAATCGCCCCTGGCCGGGTGCAAGGCCGCCATCAGCGCCTTCTCCCCGGGATTGGCGATGGGTCCTGGCGGCAGTCCTTTGCGGCGGTAGGTGTTGTAGGGGGAGTCCACCTTGGTATCGCGCTCCGTTACTCTCAGTGTCCGCCGGTTCTGCGCGTACAGGACGGTGCTGTCGATCTCGAGCGGTGTGCCCTTCGCGAGCCGGTTGTAGATCACTCGGGAGATCTTGGGATAGTCCTCGTCAGTGCCGCCCTCCGCCTGAATCAGGCTGGCCACCGTGACGGCCTCCAGCGGCGTCAGCTTCACGCGCGCCGCCTGCTCGGCCAGCCGCACCTTCTTGGCCGCGACGCCGAAGCGCTCGACCATCGCGGCGAGCACGTCCACGGCCGTGTCCCCTGGCTCGATCTCGTACGTGGCGGGGAAGAGGAACCCTTCGAGCCCGGGCGCGTACTTGGGCAGTCCGACCAGGGCCTTGTCCACGCTCTGCAGGTCCTTGAGCGGCAGCCCGGCCTGGCGGGCGAGGCGGGGCAGCACCTCGCTCACCCGCATGCCCTCGGGCACAGTGACCCGCCGCACCACCCTGGACGCGGGGCTGAGCAGCAGGTCGAGCGCGGCGCCCGCGGCCATGCCCTTGCGCAGGCGGTAGTGCCCGGGCCGCAGCCGGTCGGCCACCGCGCGATCCTCCGTCGCGCGGACGAACGACTGCGTGCTCGCCACCACCCCGGCCTCGGCGAGCGCCGAGCCAATGGCCTCCGCGCTGGAGCCGGGTGTGATCCGCACGGTCACCGCACCGCTGCCGGGGCCTTCGAAGTCGTCGGGGCTGAGGTACGGCTTGAGCACCGCGAACGCCCCTAGCGCCAGTGCCACCACCGCCGCGATCAGGCCGGCTGAGACCAGGGCGACCGTGCGCATGGCCTGCTTGCGGGGCGCCGGCAGCCGGACGTCGTCCGCCTCGGCATCTTCCCCCTCCAGAGGGTCCTGGCGCTCCTGAGAGTCCTCGCGCTCCTGAGAGTCCTCGCGCTCCTGAGAGTCCTCGCGCTCCTGAGAGTCCTCGCGCTCTTGGGAGCCCTCGCGCTCTTGGGAGCCCTCGCGCTCTTGGGAGCCCTCGCGCTCTTGGGAGCCCTCGCGGTCTTGGGAGCCCTCGCGGTCTTGGGAGCCCTCGCGGTCTTGGGAGCCCTCGGGCTCGGCCCGCTCGCCACCCTGTGACCCGGCCTCCTCGGGCGGGTCGTCGTCGGCCTGGAACGGGATCACGTCGCCGACGTCGCCCTGCTCCTCCTCACGAGGGTCATTCGGCGCGCGTCCGCCGGTGCCGTCGCCGCTCATGCGACCACCCCGCCAAACGCCTGGCCCCTCCGGCCTGCGACCACACACCCGCGCGTCCCGGGAAGGCCCGCCATCAACGCCACTCTCGCACGCGTCCCGGGAAGGCCCGCCATCGGCGCCACTCTCGCGCGCGTCCTGGGAAGGCTCGCCATCGGCGCCGCACCTGCGTGCCCGCTCATGGGGGACGCGTTCGACGTCCCCCTCACACGCCCGGCCGACCGGCCCCCCGCCGTCGCCGCCGTGCCGACCTGCCCCGTGAATCGCCCGCTCATCGGGCAGGTCCGTCGTCCGCCGGGGGCGGTGCGACGGGCCTGCCTGGTGGTCTTTCCGTGGCACGCTCGGAGTCGAGCGCATCCTGCAGCAGCACGACAGCCGCCGCCTGATCGACGACGCCACGCTGTTTCTTGGCCTTCACGCCGCTGGCCCGCAGTCCTTGCTGGGCGGCTACCGTGGTCAGCCGCTCGTCGAAGAGCCGTACGGGCGTCGGCGCGAGCCGGGCGGCCAGAGCGGTGGCGAACTGGCGGGCCAGCGTGGCCGCCTGCCCCTCGCGGCCCGACATCGAGGTGGGCAGTCCCACCACGACTTCGATCGCGTCGTGCTCGGCGACGATCGCGGCGATGCGGTCGAGGTCGCCCTTGCCCCGCTTGACTGTCTCGACTGGCGTGGCCAGCAGCCCCGAAGGGTCGCTGCGGGCCACGCCGACGCGTACGGAGCCGACGTCCACGCCGATCCGTGAACCGAACCTCATGTCAGCCGAGCTGCCCCGCGATGGCCTCCTCAACCAGGCGCAGCGCGTCGCCGATCGCCTCCGGTCGTGTGCCACCGCCTTGCGCGACATCGTCCTTGCCACCGCCGCCACCCCCAAGCGCCTTGGCGGCGACGCCGACCAGCTGTCCGGCCTTGAGCCCCCGCTCGCGCCCCGCCTCGTTGACCGCGGCAACCACCACGGGCCGGTCGGAGGGGACGCCGGCGATCAGGACGACCGCCGGCCGGTCGGCCGGGAACCTGCCACGCACATCAAGCGCGAGCTTACGCAGGTCATCGGGGCCGGTGCCATCAGGCGCGCGGTGTGTCACGACGGAGACTCCCCGCAGGTCACGAGCCTGGGCCACCAGATCACCGGCCGCCTCGAGCACCTGCGCCGAGCGGAGCCTTTCCAGCTCCTTCTCGGCCGTGCGCAGCCGGGTGACGATGCCGTCGATGCGCTCAGGCAACTCCTCGCGACGCGCCTTGAGCTGCTCGGTGAGCTGGTTGACCAGCACGCTCTCACGCGCCAGGAACCGGAACGCGTCGATGCCGACGAGCGCCTCGACGCGGCGCACGCCCGCGCCGACCGACTGCTCGCCCAGCACCTTGACCAGGCCGAGCTGGCCGGAGCTGTGCACGTGGGTGCCACCGCACAGCTCGCGCGAGTAGTCGCCGATCTCGACCACGCGGACCTCGTCGCCGTATTTCTCGCCGAACATCGCCAGCGCACCCATCGCCCTGGCCTCCGCCTGCGAGGTGTAGAAGGCGTTGACCTTGAGGTCGTTGATGAGCACCGCGTTGACCTCGTCCTCGACGTCGCGCAGCACGCTGGCCGGGACCGCGCCCGATGCGGTGAAGTCGAAACGGAAGCGGCCGGGCGAGTTTTCCGAGCCGGCCTGCGCCGCGGTCTCGCCGAGCGCGTTCTTGAAGCCGCGGTGGACGAGGTGGGTCGCGCTGTGGCTACGGGAGATCGCGCGGCGGCGCTCGATGTCGATCTCGGCCTGCGCCTCGTCCCCGACCCTCAGCTCGCCGCTGCGGACCTTGCCGCGGTGCACGACGAGCCCGGGCAGCGGGGACTGCACGTCGACGATCTCGACTTCGGCGCCGCTGGTGCGAATCACGCCCTGGTCGGCGAGTTGGCCGCCGCCCTCGGCGTAGAACGGGGTGCGCCCGAGCACCACCTCCACGGTCGAGCCCGCGCCCGCCGCGGGGACGGACGCGCCGTCCACCAGGATGCCCACCACGCTGGTGTCGGCCTCGGTCTGGTCGTAGCCGAGGAACTCGATCTTGCCTGCCGCCTCGAGCAGCTGCCCGAAGACGGAGATGTCGGCGTTGCCGGTCTTCTTCGCCGCCGCGTCGGCCTTGGCCAGCTGCCGCTGCTCCTTCATGAGGCGGCGGAAGCCCTCCTCGTCGACCTTGAGCCCGTGCTCGGCCGCCATCTCCAGCGTCAGGTCGATCGGGAAGCCGTAGGTGTCGTGCAGCTTGAACGCCTGGTCGCCGGGGATCGTGGTGCCGGACTTGCGCTTGGTCTCCTCGACGGCCACGTCGAAGATCGCGGTGCCGGTGCGCAGCGTGCCGAGGAAGGAGGCCTCCTCCGCGTCGATGACTCCGTGGATCTGCGGCGCGTCGGCCTTGAGCTCGGGGTATTGCTCGCCCATCACGTTGATCGCGACGTCGGTGAGCTCGTGCATATAGCGCTCGTCGCCGGAGCCGAGCAGGCGCAGGTTGCGCACCGAACGGCGCAGGATGCGGCGCAGCACGTAACCGCGGCCCTCGTTGCCGGGCATGACGCCGTCGGCCACCAGCATGGTGCCGGTGCGCACGTGGTCGGCGATCACCCGCAGGCTGACGTCGGAGCGGTGGTCGCGGCCGTAACGGGTCTTGGTGAGCTCGGCCGCCTTGTCGAGGATCTTGTAGGTGGTGTCGATCTCGTAGATGTTGTCGACGCCCTGCAGGATCGCCGCCATGCGCTCCAGGCCCATGCCGGTGTCGATGTTCTTCGCCGGCAGCTCGCCCGCCACGTCGAAGTCGACCTTGGTGCGGACCTGGCTGAGCTGGTATTGCATGAAGACGAGGTTCCACACCTCGAGGTAGCGGTCCTCGTCGGCGACCGGACCGCCCTCCTTGCCGTATTCGGCGCCGCGGTCGTAGTAGATCTCCGAGCAGGGGCCGCCCGGGCCTGGCACCCCCATGTGCCAGTAGTTGTCCTCCAGGCCGCGGCGCTGGATGCGGTGCTCGGGCAGGCCGACCTTGTTGCGCCAGAGGTCGTAGGCCTCGTCGTCCTCGAGGTAGACCGTCGCCCACAGCTTGTCCTCGGGGAAGCCGAAGCCGCCGTCGGACTCGGACCTGGTGAGCAGCTCCCACGCGAAAGGGATCACTTCGGACTTGAAGTAGTCGCCGATGGAGAAGTTGCCCAGCATCTGGAAGAACGTCGCGTGCCGGGTGGTCTTGCCGACCTCGTCGATGTCGGGGGTGCGCACGCACTTCTGCGCGGTGGCCAGCCGTGACGCCGGAGGCTTGCGCTGCCCCAGGAAGTACGGCTTGAACGGCACCATACCCGCATTGACCAGGAGAAGCGTCGGGTCCTCAGCGATCAGGCTGGCCGAGGGCACTATCTTGTGCCCACGCTCCTCGAAGAAGCGCAGGAAGCGGCGGGCGATCTCTGCCGACTCCATGATGGCCATCCTTTGCGTTTAGTCAGTTGTTGTCTTCAACGTTGTCGAGCCCGAAGCGTGCCCGCAACTCGGTTTCGCGCTCGGCGGCCTCGCCTAGCGCGTCAGAGGTAAAGTCTCTCACCTGCCGGAGCATGCCTGCCGCACCGTCCGCAGTCCTGTGGATGACATGGTTGGGATGGAGCGCTTGCAGCCTGCGCATCACCCACATGGCGAGGAACGCGCCGAGCGAAAGGTAGAACAGCCTTCTGATCATCGCGTCCGCCTCGGCACGGCTCTGCGCGGCCGGCGGGCCTCGATGGCGCGCCGCACGCCGTAGGTCAGCGACGACACCTTGATCAGCGGTCCGGTGAAGACCGTCTGCGTCACCGCGCTGAGCTTGGCCGCGTGGCCGCTGACCTGCTTGACGTCCCTGGCGATGGCCTCGACGGCGATCAGCTGCCTGTTGGTCTCGCTGACCGTGACGCTCAGGTCGTCCAGCAGCGGCGTGAGGCGGTTGTTGAGGTCGGCGACCGCCTTGGTGGTCTCCGTGAGCAGCCTGGCGAGCTTGACGAGCACCATGGCGAGAACGCAGACCAGGACGATCCAGCCCGTGGCCGCGATCAGCCCGGCGACCTCTCCAGCGGTAAGCATCCGCTCTCTCCCTCGTACGCTGGGCCGGAACGGCACGACCCTATCGCGTCCGAGCGACAACATCGGTGAGGACGACGAGCCGCCTCAGGCCGCCACGTCCGCTCCCGGCGCGCCCGCGAGCGCGCGCATGAGCCCGCGGGCCGCTCTGATCTCCGGCGCGACCAGCCGATCCGGCAGGGCGGCCGCCGCCACGCGCAACGCCTTGAGCGCCGTGCCGGCCGCGTACTCGGTGGCCTTGCCCGCGTGACAGCCGTACATCTCCTTGGCCCACTCGGGCAGCGTGGCGAAGGCGAGGGCGCCCGCGGCGGGCAGCGAGCCGAGCGCCAGCGGCGCTGTCAGTAGCGGAGCGGCGAGCTTGGGGCGGAGAGCGGCAGCTTGCGTGACCAGCGGAGCCCCGTGCGAGCGCGACCATAGACACAGAATGCGCAATGACAGTTGCGGGCTGAGGCTGCGGCGCAGCGCGTCGCGCGCCTCGTCGGTGGCCGACAGGTACGGGCGCATGCCCTCGAGGTAATCGCGCAGCTCCGGCACGTCGCCCGGCACGTCCCGCAGCCCGACGAGACTCGCGCTGCGCCGCTGCTCGGCCACATAGGCGTCGGCTTCCGCGCCGGTGAGCGGCACGCCGGCGCGCAGAGCCACCTCCAGGTGCGAGGAGGTCTCCACGCAGTGGACCCACCGCAGGTTCTCCTCGTCGTCCACCCGGAACAGAGTGCCGGTGTCGGTGTCGAGGCCGATGAGGCGGGCGTGCACGCGGCGCACCCGCTCGGCGGCCTGCTCGGCCTGCTCGCGGGTGCCGAACGTGCGCACCGTGAGGTAGGCGAGCTGCCGCCGCAGCCGTTCGCGGGCCACCTCGGGGTCGTCGAGCAGACAGTTCTGGGCGATGCCGCGGATGGTGCGGGGATGAAGGGCCTGCAGCTGGAAGGCGCGCAGCACCGCCGGCAAGGCGAGCGGCTCGGTGTGGATGCGCCAGGTGATCGATGTGGGGCCGAACAGGCCGCCACCGGAGGTAACGGTCGCCTTCACACGGTGGTGATTCCCCGTGAACAGCTGTTTAGTACGGCTTTCACCTATGCGTCCGGCTTTGCGCGCAGGAAGTCGCGGATCTTGGCCCAGCGGTCGGCGACCGGGGCCTCGGCGCCGTGCCGGGTCGGCTCGTAGTAGCGGCGCTCGCGGACCTGCTCGGGCGCGTAGTCCTGGCGGACGAGCCCGTGGTCGAAGTCGTGCGGGTATTTGTAGCCGTCCCCGTGGCCCAGCTTGGCGGCCCCTGGGTAGTGGGCGTCGCGCAGGTGGCCGGGCACCTGGCCGATCAGGCCGCGGCGCACGTCGCCGATCGCGGCCCCGATGGCCTTGACGACGGCGTTGGACTTGGGGGCCAGGGCGCAGTGGATGACGGCGTGCGCCAGGTTGATCTGCCCCTCGGGCAGGCCGATGAGCTGCACTGCCTGCGCGGCGGCGACGGCGGTCTGCAGGCAGGTGGGGTCGGCCATGCCGACGTCCTCGGAGGCGAAGATGACGATGCGGCGGGCGATGAAGCGCGGGTCCTCGCCCGCTTCGATCATGCGGGCCAGATAGTGGAGTGCGGCGTCGGCGTCCGAGCCGCGCATCGACTTGATGAACGCGCTGATCACGTCGTAGTGCTGGTCGCCCTGCCGGTCGTAGCGCACGGCGGCCTTGTCGACGGCCTTCTCCACGACCTCGACCGTGACGTCGTCGGCCAGCAGCGCCGCAGCCTCAAGGTAGGTCAGCGACCGGCGCGCGTCGCCGCCCGCGAGGCGTACGAGATGCTCCAGTGCCTCGGGCGCGAGGGTGACGCGGCCGTCCAGGCCGCGCGGGTCGGCGACGGCCCGCTCCAGCACCACGCGGATGTCGTCCTCGGACAGGGACTCCAGCGTCAGTAGCAGCGAGCGCGACAGCAGCGGCGAGATGACCGAGAAGAACGGGTTTTCGGTGGTCGCCCCGATGAAGGTGACCCAGCGGTTTTCCACGGCGGGCAGCAGGGCGTCCTGCTGTGCCTTGTTGAAGCGGTGCACCTCGTCCACGAACAGCACGGTCTGCCGCCCGGTCATGCCCAGCTCGCGGCGGGCGTTGTCGATGGCGGCCCGCACGTCCTTGACGCCGGCGGACACGGCCGAGACCTCGACGAAGCGGCGCTTGGTGACGTTGGAGACGACGTAGGCGAGCGTGGTCTTGCCGGTGCCCGGCGGGCCCCACAGGAACAGCGACATGGGGGCCTCGCTCTCGACCAGGCGCCGCAGCGGGGTGCCCTGGCCGAGCAGGTGCCGCTGGCCGATCACCTCGTCGAGCGTGCGCGGGCGCATGCGCACCGCGAGGGGCTGCGGGGTGGCCTCCTCAGCCGCCGAATCGAACAGGCTATCCACTTGACTCGCGATCCACAGTAATCATACAGTTACGAACTGTAAACGCTCCGCGCCCAGGCGACGCGGAGTGCCCTCCCCCATCCGGCCCCGGCCTGGTGGGCCAGCGTCCGGAGGGACGCGCACCAACGGGCCGACATCGGCACCAGGGCGCGACCACGATTGGCACTCCCAGCCAGTCAGAGACGCTCTCCACAACGCGAGATTACAGCCCCCACACGGCTCTCGCTCCGGAGTCGCCAGCGCGGAAGACGTAGTAGCTGGCGACTCCGGCCAGCGCCAGCGTCAGTCCCGACAGGGTCAGCGTCGCGGCGCGGCCGAACCGGTCGCCGCCCACGGAGTCGCGGGCCGGGCGGGTGGCGTACACCAGCAGCAGGGCGGCGGCGGCGAGCCCGAGCACCGACAGCAGCAAGGGGTTGGCGAAGCTCTGGTGGGTGGAGATGCGGGCGCCCACCTCGCCGCCGGCGGTGGCGAAGCGGGCCGCCTTGAGGCTCTCGCCGCTCTCCTTGGCCGCGTAGACGGCCGCGGGCGCCGCCAGGCAGAGCAGGACGACGGCCCAGGCCACGTACGGCCGCCAGCGCGGCAGCAGCGCGTAGACGGCGGCCGCGACGACGAGGAGCGGGGTCAGCACGACGGCGAAGTGGATGATCAGGGGGTGGGCCGGGAGGCCCAGGATCTGGTCGAACATGGGGGCTCCTTAGTGCTCATTTCAACTACGAATGTGAGCACCATATGGTTCGCGACCTCACAAGTCGCACATCACGGCTTTCGCCACTTACGTCCGGCACATATCGGAGGCCGGTAGCATGCGCGGAGTTGTTTGGTCATGTGACGGCAAAGATGAAGGAGACAAGCGGTGAGCGGCGACGACGACCGCAAGAGCGAGCTGGCGCGGGAGCACAAGGAGCGGCAGAAGGAGCGCGCCGCGGCCGAGCAGTCCTCCAAGGCGAGGCGGAACACCTTCATCGGCGCGGGCGTGGCCGTCGTAGTGGTGGCGGGCGGCATCTTCGCCGCGACCACGTTGGTCAGCAAGGATGGCGGTGAGGCGGCCTCGGCGGCGAGCACGCCCTCGGCGTCCGCGTCGGCGTCCGCCTCCGCCCCCGCGCCGACAGAGCTCCCGAGCACCACGCCGCCGAAGAAGGCGGGCTCGGTGTCGTGCACGTACAAGCGGGACGACTCGGTTCCGAACAAGTACGTGGGGATGCCCGGCAAGAAGCCCAACCTGAAGCTCAGCACGATGACGATCAAGACCAACCACGGTGACATCGTCATCGACGTGGACGCGAACGCCACCCCGTGCTCGGTGAACTCCATGGCGTTCCTGGCCAAGAAGAAGTTCTACGACAACACCAAGTGCCACCGCCTCGCGACGCCGGAGACGACCGGCCTGTTCCTGCTGCAGTGCGGCGACCCTCAGGCCAAGGCGGACGGCAAGAACCCGACGGACGGCCTGGGCACCGCGGGGTACGTGTTCGGCGACGAGGCCGTGGGCGTGGTGCCGTACACCAGGGGTGTGGTGTTCCTGACCCAGCCTCAGGACGCGGCCGGCCAGAACAGCAGCCAGTTCGCCATCTCGATGTCGGACGAGAACGCGCAGATCGAGCCGCAGTATTCGGTGCTGGGCATGGTGAAGTCGGGCCTGGAGATCATCGAGAAGATCGCCAAGGACGGCGTCACCGTCAACGAGGACGACATCACCGGCGACGGCGGCTCCACCGCCCCGAAGACGCCGATCGTGATCAAGAGCGTCACGGTCAAGTAGGAGACACAAGAACGGCAGGCCCCGCGACGCGGGCGCCTGCCGTTCTTGCGTTCACGCCTTGAGCGGCCGTCGTTCAGGCCTTGGGCTGGGCGTCGACGCCCGCCTCCTTGCGCTGGTCGGCCGTGATCGGCGTGGGCGCGGCGGTGAGCGGGTCGAAGCCGGAGGCCGTCTTCGGGAAGGCGATCACGTCGCGGATCGAGTCGCCGCCGGACAGCAGCATGCAGATCCGGTCCCAGCCGTAGGCGATGCCGCCATGCGGCGGCGGGCCGTACTTGAACGCCTCGAGCAGGAAGCCGAACTTGCTCTCGGCCTCCTCCTTGGAGATGCCGAGCACGTCGAAGACGCGCTGCTGCATCTCGGCCCGGTGGATACGGATCGAGCCGCCGCCGATCTCCATGCCGTTGCACACCATGTCATAGGCGTAGGCGAGGGCCTCGCCCGGGTGGTCCTGGAAGTTGTCGGCCCACTCCGGCTTGGGACCGGTGAACGGGTGGTGCACGGCCGTCCAGCCGATCTCGCGGCCCACCTCGTCGTGCACCGGCTCGAACATGGGGGCGTCGACGACCCACAGGAACGACCACGCCGACTCGTCGATCAGGTCGCAGCGCCGGCCGATCTCCAGGCGGGCGGCGCCGAGCAGGTCGCGGGAGGAGTGCCGGGGGCCGGCCGCGAAGAAGATCGCGTCACCCGGGTTGGCGCCGACCTTGGCCCCCAGCCCGCCGGCCTCCTCCTCGGACAGGTTTTTGGCCACCGGGCCACCGAGCGTGCCGTCCTCCTGCACGAGCACGTAGGCCAGGCCCTTGGCGCCGCGCGAGCGGGCCCACTCCTGCCAGCCGTCGAGCTCCTTGCGGGTCTGCGAGGCGCCGCCCGGCATGACGACCGCGCCGACGTATTCGGCCTGGAAGACGCGGAACGACGTGTTCGCGAAGTAGGCGGTCATCTCGACCAGCTCCTGGCCGAAGCGCAGGTCGGGCTTGTCGGAGCCGTAGCGGGCCATGGCGTCGGCGTACGTCATGCGCGGCAGCGGCGTGGGCAGCTCGTAGCCGGCGATCTCCTTCCACAGCCGGCCGATCAGCTTCTCGCCCACCTCGATGACGTCCTCCTGGTCCACGAAGGACATCTCGACGTCGATCTGGGTGAACTCCGGCTGCCGGTCGGCCCGCAGGTCCTCGTCGCGGTAGCACTTGGCAAGCTGGTAGTAACGCTCGAGCCCGCCCACCTGCAGCAACTGCTTGAACAGCTGGGGCGACTGCGGCAGGGCATACCAGTTGCCGGGCTGCAGGCGCACCGGCACGAGGAAGTCGCGGGCGCCCTCGGGGGTGGAGCGGGTCAGCGTGGGCGTCTCGACGTAGACGAAGCCGAGCTCGTGCATGACCTCGTTGGCGAGGTAGGTGGCCTTGGAGCGGGTGCGCATCGCAGTGGCCACCTGCTGGCGGCGGATGTCGAGGTAGCGGTATTTCAGCCGCGCCTCCTCCGACACGCCCACGTTGCCCTCGATTGGGAACGGCAGCGGCGCCGACTCGCTCAGCACCTCCACCGTGTCGGCCACGACCTCGATCCTGCCGGTGGGCAGGTCGGGGTTTTCGTTGCCCTCGGGGCGCAGGCGGACCGCGCCGACGACCTTCACGCAGTATTCGGCGCGCAGGTCGTGGGCGTGGTCCTCCTCGCGGAAGACCACCTGCGCCGAGCCGGAGGCGTCACGCAGGTCGATGAAGACCACGCCGCCATGGTCGCGGCGGCGGGCCACCCATCCCGCGAGCGTCACCTGCTGCCCGGCGTGCTCCTCGCGGAGCGACCCGGCCGTATGCGTGCGGATCACTGCACTTTCCCTTTCAAGAATTCGACGACCTCGGCCAAGGGCACCTCGGTCTGGTCAGCGGTGGTCAGGTCTTTCACTTGCACGGCCTCGGCGGCCAGGTCGCGATCGCCCAGGATCAGCGCGAACGCGGCGCCCGAACGGTCGGCGCCCTTCATGGCGCCCTTGAGCCCCTTGCCGCCGTAGGCCATGTCGGCGGCGACACCGGCCGCGCGCAGCTCGTTCACGAGCTTGAACATGGCGCGCGCCGCCTCGTCGCCCAGCGCCACACCGTACACCTCGCACCGAGGCGGGGCGGCGAGCGCGATGCCCTCCCTCTCCATGGCGATCACCGTGCGGTCGAGGCCGAGGCCGAAGCCGATGCCGGGCAACGGTGGCCCGCCGATGGCCTCGGAGAGCCCGTCGTAGCGGCCGCCACCGCCGATGCCGGACTGTGCGCCCAGCAGCGGGTGGTCGAACTCGAAGGTGGTGCGGGTGTAGTAGTCGAGCCCGCGCACCAGCCTGGGCGCGTCCTCCCACGAGACGCCGAGGTCGGCCAGCAGCTGTTTGACCCGGTCGTGGTAGGCCTTGCAGGCAGGGCAGAGGTGGTCGCCGATGAGCGGCGCTCCCTCCAGCTGCGCACGGACCTCGGGGCGCCTGTCGTCGAGCACGCGCAACGGATTGATCTCGATTCGGGCCCTGGTGGCCTCGTCAAGGTCGAGCGCGCGCAGGAACTCCTGCAACCGGGCGCGGTAAGCCGGGCGGCATTCCTTGCAGCCCAGCGAGTTGAGCAGCAACCGCACCTGGGTGAGGCCGAGCGCGGAGTACCACTGCCAGGCCAGCGCGATGGTCTCGGCGTCGACGGCCGGGTCCTCGCTGCCGATCGCCTCCAGGTCGAGCTGGTAGAACTGGCGGTAGCGGCCCTCCTGAGGCGCCTCGGCGCGGAAGACCGGGCCGTCGGTCCAGACCTTCACCGGGAGCTGGCCGCGGTGCAGGCCATATTCCAGGACCGCGCGCAGCACGCCGGCGGTGAACTCCGGGCGCAGCGTCAGCGACCTGCCGCCGCGGTCGGTGAAGGTGTACATCTCCTTGCTCACGACGTCGGTGGACTCGCCGACGCCGCGCGCGAACAGCTGGGTGTCCTCGAAAACCGCAGTCTCGAGGTAGGCGTAGCCCGCACGCCTGGCCGTCTCCGCGAACGCTCCGCGAATCGCGTAGAACGTCGAGGCCTGCGGTGGGACGTACTCCTTGACGCCTTTGGGTGCTTGGAAGCTCATTAGATCCCTCGTGTGGGACCGGCGTGCGGCGCTGCTTCTTTCAAGTATGGGTTGGTAGCGCGCTCGCGGCCGATCGTGGTCTGTGGTCCGTGGCCCGGCAGGACGACCGTATCGTCAGGCAGCGGCAGGCACTTGGCGGCCAGGCTGCGCAGGATCGTCGGGTAGTCGCCCCCGGGCAGGTCAGAGCGTCCGATGGAGCCGGCGAACAGCAGGTCGCCCGAGAACATGACCTCGTCATCGGGCAGCCGGAAGCTCACCGACCCCCTGGTATGGCCGGGCGTGTGGTCCACCACGAGCTCGAGGCCGGCCAGCTTGAGGACCGCGCCGTCGGTCAGCTCGCGCACGTCGTCGGGCTCGCTCAGCGTGAGGCCGCCGAACAGCGAGGCGCTCGTGTCGGACCAGCCCGCGGCCGGGTCGCTCAGCAGGTGGCGGTCCTCGGGATGGATCCACGCGGGGACGTCGCGCGCGCCGCACACCGGGGCGACCGACCAGACGTGGTCGAGGTGACCGTGGGTGAGCAGGACCGCGACCGGCTTGAGCCGGTGCTCGCGCAGCAGCTCGTCGACGGCTTCGGTCGCGTCCTGACCTGGATCGACGATGACGCACTCCTCACCGGCGGCAGGCGCGACGACGTAACAATTGGTCTGGAAGGCCCCTGCGGGGAAGCCGGCGATGAGCATCTGCCTCAGGTGATCTCGTCGAAAAGCCAATGGGAATGTAACCGAAGGGTACCGGTGCGGGTCGCCGGGCTGCGAATCATTACCCATTGGCCGATACGATTCGCCCACCTCAGTTGATTGACTATGGGAGGCAAAGCGGTGGCCACGGGGAAGGACCGGCAGAAGCAGCTGGCGCGTGAGCACTACGAACGGCAGATGCAGCGCCGTGTCGAGCGCGAGCAGAAGGCCAAGCGCACGGCGATCATCGGCTCCACTGTGGGCGTGGTGATCGTGGTCGGCGGCATCGTGGCGGCGGTCGCCCTGCTGGGCGGCGGTGATCAAACCACGGAAGCGGCCGCCACGCCCTCGGCGTCGGCCGCCGACACCGCCACGGCGGCGCCGAGCGCGAGCACGGGGCCGAAGCCGTACGACGCGGCGACCGGCACCTGCGACTATGTCAAGGACACCGCCGGCGGGCAGGTCAAGGACGTCGGCATGCCGCCGAAGAGCGTCAAGACCACGCCCGCCACGAAGACGATGACGTTCAAGACCAATCAGGGCGACATCGTGGTCGAGCTCAACAACGCCAAGGCGCCCTGCACGACCAACTCGCTGGAATTCCTGGCGAAGAAGAAGTACTACGACGGCAGCAAGTGCCACCGGCTCGGCAGCGACAAGTTCCCGATGCTGCAGTGCGGCGACCCGACCGCCAAGGCCGACGGCAAGAGCCAGGACGGCTCGGGCGGCCCCGGTTTCGTCATGGCCGAGGAGAACCTGCAGGGTGCCCAGTACAAGCGCGGCGTGATGGCGATGGCCAAAACCCAGGCGCCGGGCAGCACGGGAAGCCAGTTCTTCCTCGTTTTCGGAGACATCCAACTCGACCCGCTTTACACGCCGGTGGGTACGATCACCAAGGGGCTCGACATCCTGGACAAGGTAAGCAAAGCAGGCGTCATCGCCGACATGGGGGACGGGACGGGAGCACCGAAGCAATCCGTCGAAATCAAAGACGTGACAATCGCCGGCAAGAGCTGACGTAATACAAACTAGGGACGAAGTAGTCCCGAAGGGTCTGATGGATAGTGCGGGAGGACACGGTGAGCACCGACCCGTGGGGCCGGGTAGACGACGACGGCACCGTCTACGTGCGTACGGCTGAGGGAGAGCGGGCCGTCGGCTCCTGGCAGGCCGGTGAACCCGAAGAGGCACTGGCGTACTTCCATCGCAAGTACGACGAGCTGGCGGGCCAGGTTCAGCTGCTCGAGCAGCGGGTTCGGGGCACGGATCTGGCACCGGCGCAGGCCGAGGCCAGCATCGCCAAGCTGCGCGAGGCCGTCGCGGACGCCCATGCCATCGGCGACCTGGCCGCGCTGACCACCCGCCTGGACGGCCTGACGGAGCTGGTCGCCCAGCGCCGCGAGGAGGTCAAGGCGGCCCGTGATCACGCGCGCGCCGAGGCCAGGGCGGTCAAGGAGCGCATCGTCGGCGAGGCCGAGCGGATCGCCGACGAGACTACCCACTGGAAGTCGGGCGGCGAGCGGCTGCGCCAGCTGGTCGAGGAGTGGAAGGCCGCCGACCGCATCGACAGGGTCACCGAGGCGGCGCTGTGGAAGCGGCTGTCGGCCGCCCGCACGGCGTTCGCCAAGCGGCGCAAGCAATACTTCGCGGGCCTGGACGAGCAGCGCGAGGGCATCCGCGCGGCCAAGGAGCGCATCGTGGCCGAGGCCGAGGCGCTCGCGGACTCCACCGACTGGGGCCAGACCGCGGCCGTCTACCGCGAGCTGATGCAGCAGTGGAAGAGCGCAGGGCGGGCCTCGCGGGAGGCCGAGGACGAGCTGTGGGCCCGCTTCAAGGCCGCGCAGGACCAGTTCTTCCAGGCCCGGTCGGCGGTCTTCGCCGAGCGGGACGCCTCGCTGGCGGCCAACGCGCAGGTCAAGGAGGAGCTCCTGGCCGAGGCGGAGAAGATTCTCCCGGTCACCGACGTACGTACGGCCCGGGGCGCGCTGCGGCACATCCTGGAGCGGTGGGAGGCCGCGGGCCCGGTGCCGCGCGAGCAGCGCGACCGGCTCGAGGGCGGGCTGCGCAAGGTCGACGAGGCCGTGCGCAAGGCCGAGGACGCCGAGTGGAAGCGGTCCAACCCTGAGGCCAGGGCCCGCGCGCAGAGCACGGTCGACCAGCTGCGCACCTCGATCGAGCAGCTGGAGAAGCGGCTGGCCAAGGCGCAGGCGGCCGGGCGTGCCAAGGACGTCAAGGAGGCCGAGGAAGCCCTGGTGGCCCGCCGCTCCTGGCTCGAGGAGGCCGAGCGGACGCTGGCCGAGTTCAGCTGACGTCGCCTTCCCGCCCGATCGTGGGGAATCGGGCGGCACGCGAAGCGGCCTGCGATCTAGGCTTGCGCCATGGATCCCGTCAGCGTCGCTCGCGCTCTCGTCGAGGAGATGTTCCCGGGGGCCCTGTACGCCTTCGTCGGCGGCAGCGTGCTCACCGAGCAGCGCACCAGCACGTCGGACCTGGACGTCGTCGTGGTGCTCGACGGCCTGCCCGTCCCCTATCGCGAGTCGCTGCGCTGGCGCGGGTGGCCGGTCGAGCTGTTCGTGCACAGCGAGACCAGCCTGCACGCCTACCTCGACAAGGACTTCGACCGGCGGCAGCCGACCCTGGCGCGCATGTGCGCCGAGGGCGCGGTGCTGACCGACCGGACCAGCGGCCGGGCCAGCGACCTCCAGACGGCCCTGAGCGAGCGCCTGGCGGCCGGCCCGGGCGGGTTGACGGACACAGAGGCCGAGCGGGCCAGATACGCGCTCTCCGACCTCCTGGACGACCTGTCGGGGGCGATCGATCCCGGCGAGCAGACGTTCATCCGGTGGCAGGTGGTGCAGGAGACGGCCAGGATGGCGCTGGGGTTCGGGCGCAGGTGGCAGGGCAGCGGCAAGTGGCTGCTGCGCGAGCTCCGCGCGCACGACCCGGACCTGGCCGCCGAGCTGCTCGCCGCGCACGACGACCCGGCACGGCTGGCCGCCGTGGCCTCAGATGTGCTTGAGGGGGCGGGAGGGCGGCTCTGGGAGGGCTATCGGGCCGAGGGCGACCCGTTTCACCGGCCGCTGCGTCACGTGCCCGCAGAGGGGCTCTCGGGCGGCACGGCGCAGAGCTCGGGCATGCGGCGGCTGGCGGCCATCAGCGGGGCCACCGCCGGGTCGGCGCGGTTGTGGATGGGGCAGACGCACGTGGCGCCGGCCACCCGGTCCTCCGATCATCACCATGGGGCGTCGGAGACGGCGATCTACGTGGTCAGCGGCACGCCGTCGTTCGTGTTCCTGGAGGGAGCGCGGGAGGTGCGGCTGGAGACCAAGCCCGGCGACTACGTCTTCGTGCCGCCGTACGTGCCTCATCGCGAGGAGAACCCGGACCCGGCTCAGGAGGCGGTCGTCGTGATCGCCCGCAGCACCCAGGAGGCCATCGTCGTCAACCTCCCCGACCTGCGCCCCCGCTGACCCGCCGGCACGGCCCGGTCCGGCGGCTCGGCGGCCGGCGCCCCAGATGGACGTCAAGCCCCGAAGCCTCTGATCGGCAGCACGGTGATCCGGTGGCGGCATCGGCCGGCACCACGCGGCAGCGCCCACGGCGCCCTGCCAACGCAGCGGTCCAGAGTGGGCCACCCTCGCCTGCCGAGCCCGAGCGAAAGGACCGAAGCCCCGCGAGGGGCCGTCGGTCAGCTGCCGGCTCCGCTGACCCGGTAGACGTCGAAGACCCCCTGAATGCTGCGCACGGCCTTCAGGACGTGCCCCAGGTGCTTCGGGTCCCCCATCTCGAACGTGAACTTGCTGATCGCGACCCGGTCCCGCGACGTCGTGACCGAAGCGCTCAGGATGTTGACGTGCTGGTCGGACAGCGTCCGGGTGACGTCGGACAGCAGGCGCGGCCGATCCAGCGCCTCCACCTGGATGGCCACCAGGAAGACGCTGTCGTCGCTCGGCGACCAGCTGACCTCCACCAGCCGGTCCGGCTGCGACTTGAGCTGCTGCACGTTGGTGCAGTCGCCCCGGTGCACGGACACTCCGTGCCCGCGGGTGACGAATCCGACGATCTCGTCACCGGGCACCGGGGTGCAGCACTTCGACAGACGCACCCATACGTCGGCGTCCCCCGCCACCACGACGCCCGCGCCGCCGCCCCGGGGGCGGCCGCGCAGCCGGGTCGGCAGGGCGGTCTCGGCGATGTCCTCCTCGGCGCTGTCGACGCCGCCGATCGAGGCCACGAGCTTCTGCACGACGGCCTGCGCCGCGATGTGCCCCTCCCCCACGGCCGCGTACAGGGCCGACACGTCGGGGTAGCGCAGGTCGCGGGCCAAGGCCAGCAGCGCCTCGCCGGACATCAGCCGCTGCAGCGGCAGCCCCTGCTTGCGCATGGCGCGGCCGATGGCCTCCTTGCCCGCCTCGATCGCGGTCTCGCGGCGCTCCTTGGAGAACCACTGCCGGATCTTGTTGCGGGCCCGGCCCGACTTGACGAACTTCAGCCAGTCGCGCGACGGCCCGGCGTCCGGCGACTTGGAGGTGAAGATCTCGACGGTGTCACCGTTGCCCAGCCGCGACTCCAGCGGCACCAGCCGCCCGTTGACGCGGGCCCCGATGCAGCGGTGACCCACCTCGGTGTGCACGGCGTAGGCGAAGTCGACGGGAGTGGCCCCCTCGGGCAGCGCGATGACCTGCCCCTTCGGGGTGAACACGTAGACCTCGGAGACCGACAGGTCGAAGCGCAGCGAATCCAGGAACTCGCCCGGGTCGGAGGTCTCCTTCTGCCAGTCGAGGAGCTGGCGCAGCCAGGCCATGTCGCTGCCCGGCTTGACCTTGCCGGGAGGGCCCGAGCCGCCGACCTCCTCCTTGTACTTCCAGTGCGCGGCCACGCCGTACTCGGCCCTGTGGTGCATCGCGTGGGTGCGGATCTGCAGCTCCACCGGCTTGCCCTCGGGACCGATCACCGTCGTGTGCAGCGACTGGTACATGTTGAACTTGGGCATCGCGATGTAGTCCTTGAACCGCCCGGGCACCGGATTCCACCGGGCGTGGATGGTCCCGAGCGCCGCGTAGCAGTCGCGCACGGTGTCGACCAGGACGCGGATGCCCACCAGGTCGTAGATGTCGTCGAACGCCACGTCACGCGCGATCATCTTCTGGTAGACCGAGTAGTAGTGCTTCGGCCGGCCCTTGACCACCGCGCGGATCTTCGCCTCGCGCAGGTCGCCGGAGACCTTCTCGATGACCTCCTGCAGGAACAGGTCCCTGCGCGGCGCCCGCTCCGACACCATGCGCGCGATCTCGTCGTAGCGCTTGGGGTAGAGCATGGCGAAGGCGAGGTCCTCGAGCTCCCACTTGATCGTGTTCATGCCCAGGCGGTGGGCCAGCGGCGCGAAGATCTCCAGGGTCTCACGGGACTTCTGGTGCCGTTTGTGCTCGGGCAGGTAGCGCATGGTGCGCATGTTGTGCAGCCGGTCGGCCAGCTTGATGATCAGCACGCGGATGTCGCGCGCCATCGCGACCACCATCTTGCGTACGGTCTCGGCCTGGGCGGCGTCGCCGAACTTCACCTTGTCCAGCTTGGTGACGCCGTCGACCAGGGACGCGATGGTCTCGCCGAAGTCGCCGCGCAGCTCGTCGAGGCTGTAGGCGGTGTCCTCGACGGTGTCGTGCAGCAGCGCCGCGCACAACGTCTCGTCGTCGGTGCCGAGCTCGGCGAGGATGGTGGCCACGGCGAGCGGATGCGTGATGTACGGGTCGCCGGACTTCCGCTTCTGGTCGCGGTGGTGGTAGGCGGCGACGTCGTAGGCACGCTCGATCACGCGCAGGTCGGCCTTGGGGTGGGTGGCGCGGACCGTGCGGAACAGCGGCTCCAGCACCGGGTTCATGGCCCCACCCCCAAACCGCCGCCGGCGCGTCGCCGGCACGCCGCTCGGCTCGGCACTGCCGGAGTCGGTTACGTCGGGCACGACCGCATCACGGGGCACACAGACTCCTCCCGCAATGACTCCTCACGCGATTTGGCTCCTCACGTTCGAGTCCAGATCCCCCAGTGTATCCAGGTGGCAAAGCCCGGCTGTCGCCGGCCGGGCTCAGACGATCACCAGGGAATGCAACTCCACTCCCGGCAAACGCTCCCGGCCCTTGAGAAATGCCAGCTCCATCAGCACCGCGATGCCCACGACCTCGGCGCCGGCCCTCTCCACCAATTCCACGGCCGCCTTCGCCGTGCCGCCCGTGGCGAGCACGTCGTCGACGATGAGAACCCGGTCACCGGGCGCGAAAGCGTCACGGTGCACCTCGATGGTGGCGGAGCCGTATTCCAGATCGTAGGACTCTTCGAGGGTCGCGGCGGGCAGTTTCCCCTTCTTGCGCACCGGCACGAACCCGGCCCCCGCCCGGTACGCCACCGGCGCGGCCAGGATGAACCCGCGCGCCTCGATCCCCACGATCTTGTCCACCTGGTGCAGCCCGGCCAGCTCCTCCACCACGGCGGCCATCGCCACAGGGTCCGCCAGAAGCGGGGTGATGTCCTTGAACATGACTCCCGGCTTCGGGTAATCCGGGATGTCCCGGATCCGATCCAAGATCATCGTGCTCAGCTCGCTCATGGCTTCCTCGCCTCTCTCCACCGGCCGTGTGCCGGGCTCCATGATGATGCATTCCGGCCCCCAAGCGGACCGGACCCGCCCCGTTCCCGGTCGCCGCCCAGCCCTGGGCCGGTCACAACGCGACGCCCCCGCCCGGTCACGGGCGAGGGCGTCGGCTATGCGGTACGGGCTACCCCTTGGCTACCGCGGCGCTTTTGGAACCCTTCTTGCCACCACCCGTGGAGGCGAGCCTCCTGGCGATGGCCTGGTACTTCGGCTCGCGCTCCTTCAGCGTCACCAGCAGCGGCGTGGCCACGCAGAGCGAGGAGTACGTGCCGACGATCATGCCGACGAACAGGGCCAGCGACAGGTCCTTCAGCGTGCCCGCGCCAAGGAGCGTGGTGCCGATGAACAAGATCGCCGCCACCGGCAGGATCGCGACCAGCGAGGTGTTGAGCGACCGGATCAGCGTGTGGTTGAGCGCGTTGTTGGCCGCCATCGAGTACGTCATCTTCGACGTGTGCCCCAGCTTGGCCGTGACCTCCTTGATCATGTCGAACACCACGACCGCGTCGTAGAGCGAGTAACCGAGGATGGTCAGGAAGCCGAGCAGCGTCGCCGGCGTGACCTCGAACCCCGACCAGGCGTAGATGCCGGCCGTGATGACGAGGTCGTGGATGAGCGCGACGATGGCGGCCAGCGCCATCTTCGGCTCGAACGCCATCGACAGATACAGGATGATCGCCACCATGAACACGCCGAGGCCGATCCAGGCCTGCTGGGAGACCTCACCGCCCCAGGACGGGCCGATGGCCTGGATGCTGACCTCGCCGGCCGGCGTGTTGAAGTCCTTGGCGATCTCGGACTGCACCTGTGCCCGGGTGTCCTCCGACAGGCTCTCGGTGGTCACCCGCCAGCCGTCGCCGGCCGACTGGACGATCACCTGGTGCACGCCCTCCTCGCGGATGGACTCGCGGATGGTCTCGACGGTGGCCGTCGGGGCCTTGAACGAGTAGACCGTGCCGCCCTTGAACTCCACGCCCAGGTTGAGGCCGTTGAACAGCAGACCGGCCAGCGACACGAGCAGCAGGAAGCCGGACAGGCTGTACCACAGCCTCCATTTGCCGACGAAGTCGACGTCGATCTCGCCGCGATAGAGGCGACGCGCGAGTCCCATCTCAGGCCTCCTGCGGAGTGGTCGTGCGGCCGGTCGTGCTGCTGACTTCGCTCATACGCTCGGCGTCGAGACCGGACAGCGGGTGCCCCTTGGCGAAGAACTTCACCTTCGCCAGCATGGCGATGAACGGCTTCGTGAACAGGAACACCACCACGACGTCGATCAGCGTGGTAAGGCCCATCGCGAACGCGAACCCGGCCACACCGCCCACCGCCAGGAAGTAGAGCACGATCGCGGCGATGAACATGACGGCGTCGGCGATCAGGATCGTGCGCCGGGCACGGACCCAGGCCACCTCGACGGCCGCCCGGAGCGTGCGCCGCCCCTCCTTCATCTCGTCACGTATGCGTTCGAAGTAGACGATGAAGGAGTCGGCGGTGATGCCGATCGAGACCACCAAGCCGATGATGTGCGGGAGCGACAGCCGGAAGTTGGCGTTCGTGCCCAGCACGACCACCGACGTGTACGTGATGACCGTGGCCACCACGAGGCTCAGCACCGCCACGATGCCCAGGCCGCGGTAGTAGAGCAGGCAGTAGAGCACCACGAGCGCAAGCCCGATGACGCCCGCGATCAAGCCGCCCCGCAGCTGGTCCTGGCCCAGGGTCGAGGAGACCGTGTCGACGGAGCTGCGGTTGAACTTCAGCGGCAGCGCGCCGTACTTCAGCTGGTCGGCCAGCGTGGTGGCGCTGGCCTGGGTGAAGCCGCCGGTGATCTCGGCCCGGCCGCCGGGGATCGGGCTGATGATGTTGGGCGCGGTGATGACGACGCCGTCGAGGACGACCGCGACCTGGTTACGCGGCGCCTGCGCGTTGTAGGCCTCCGTGGTGAGCTTGCCCCATTCGCCCGCGCCCTTGCTCTTGAAGTCGAGCTGGACGATCCACTCGGTGGTGCCCTGGCGGATGCCCGCGGAGGCGGTGTCGATGTCGGTGCCGACGACCCTGGCGACGTCGAGGACGTATTTGGCGCTGCCGTTGGCATCGCAGGCGGCGAACTGCTTCTTCGGGTCGTCCTGGACGCCCTGGCCGCGCTTCTTGGGGTCGGCGCAGTCGAGCGCCTGGAACTGCTTGAGCACCGCGGGGTCGATGCCCTCGGTGTTGATCCCGGCGTTGGGGTCCTCAGCAGGCGGCGTGCTGGCCGGGGCGGTCGGGCTCGCCGTCGGCGTGGCCTTGGCGTTCTGGCCCTTCTTGTCCTGCTTCTGGCCGGCTTGCGTGGCCGTCGGCTGCGCGCTCGGGGTTGGCGCGGTCAGCGCCGACGACAGGGCCTTGCCCGTCGGAGAGGCGCTGGGCGCCGGCGAGCCCGCCGACGGGGACGGCTTGGCCGACCCCGTCGCGGAAGCCGAGGGCGAGGCGGCCGGCGTGGGAGCGTTGGTGGCCAGCTCCTGCGGAATCTGCGTGGCCTGCAGGGCGAGCACCTGGCGGAAACGCAGCTCCGCGGTGGTGGCGACCAGCTGGATGGCCTCATTCTGTCCGACGCCCGGGATGGAGATGATGATGTTGTCGCCTGACTTGGCGACCTCCGCATCGGAGATGCCGGTGCCGTTGACCCGGTCGCGGATGATGTTGACCGCGCGGTCCATGATCTCCTCAGGAGGAGAGGCACCGTTCTGCGTCACGGGGGACAGGGTCACCGTCGTGCCGCCGGCGAGGTCGAGTCCAAGCTTGGGCGTATACGCCTTCTGCAGGAACATCGTCCCGCCCAGGGCGAGGATGAGCGCCAGCAGCACCAGGAGCGTTCGCCCCGGTCGGCTGTGGCGGCTGGTCGGTCGGGCCACTGGTCGTCAGTTCTTTCGGATAGAGGTTTGTCGCAGAGCTTAGTCAGGACTGCTTGGTGTTGGTGTCCTGACCGTCGTTGCGATCCGCGCTGGGCTCGGACTCGTTCGTGTCCTCCCCGGACTCGTCCGCGTCCCGCTCCCCTGCCGCCGGAGGCTCTCCGGGGGCGACGACGCGGCCGATCGCGGCCTTCACCCAGCGGGTTTCGATGCCGGGCGCGACCTCGAGGACGACGTCCTCATTGTCCACCGAGACAACGGTCGCGAACAGACCGGTCGTGGTCATGACGCGGGTGCCGGGCGCCAGGGAGTTTTGCATCTTGATCGCCTCTTGCTGGCGCTTGCGCTGGGGGCGGATCAGCAGGAAGTAGAACACCACCACCAGAAGAATCAGCGGCAGGATGCTACCGAGTTGTCCCATGTCCATAAGGGGCGACCTTTCATTGCCGTACAAAAAGTTGACACCGGCCTCGCGCCGGAAATTCCGTGCGTTGCTTCGGGCCGCGCCGCTCAGCCCGTCAGCCTACACAGCCAGCCAAGCCACGGAGTGTAGGCGCTTGTTGCGAAACGCGGCAACGAGGCAGCGTTTCGGCGCGCGGGGAAGTTCCCGATTTGAAACGGTTGCAACCGTTCTGTGATCAGCCGAAAAGTGACGCTCCGAACGCATCCGGTGGTGGTGTCATACCGAGGTGCGCCCACGCGGCCGCGGTCGCCACCCGGCCGCGCGGCGTCCTGGCCAGCAGACCTTGGCGTACGAGGAACGGCTCGGCCACCACCTCGACCGTCTCCGGCTCCTCCCCCACGGCCACGGCGAGCGTGGACAGGCCGACCGGGCCGCCGCCGAATTTCTTCAGCAGCACGCCCAGCACCGCCCGGTCGAGCCGGTCGAGCCCTTCGGCGTCCACCTCGTAGAGGTTGAGCGCCGCGGCGGCGATCTCTCGGTTGATCACGCCGTCGGCCCGCACGTCGGCGAAGTCGCGTACGCGTCTCAGCAGGCGGTTGGCGATGCGGGGCGTGCCGCGCGAGCGCCTGGCGATCTCGTGGGCGCCCTCGGCGGGGAGGTCGAGGCGGAGCAGCTTGGCCGAGCGGTAGAGCACCTGCTCCAGCTCGGCCGCCTCGTAGAAGTCCATGTGGGCGGTGAAGCCGAACCTGTCGCGCAGCGGGGCGGGCAGCAGCCCGGCCCGGGTGGTGGCGCCGACCAGGGTGAACGGCGCGATGTCGAGCGGGATGGCGGTGGCGCCCGGGCCCTTGCCGACGACGATGTCGACCCGGAAGTCCTCCATGGCGAGGTAGAGCATCTCCTCGGCGGGCCGGGCCATCCTGTGGATCTCGTCGATGAACAGCACCTCGCCCTCGGCCAGCGTGGACAGGATGGCGGCGAGGTCGCCGGCCCGCTCCAGCGCGGGGCCCGAGGTGATGCGGAGCGGCGCGTTCAGCTCGGCCGCGACGATCATGGCCAGGGTGGTCTTGCCGAGTCCCGGGGACCCGCTCATCAGCACGTGATCGGGCGGCCGCCGCCGGCGAAGGGCGCTCTCGAGCACGAGCGACAGCTGCTCTCTCACCCGGCCCTGGCCGATGAACTCGCCGAGCCGCTTGGGCCGCAGGGCCGCCTCGATCTGCAGCTCGTCGCCCGCGGCATCGGCCGACACGAGCTCACGCTCAAATCCCACGCCCACCACACCCCCTCACCGGATCGCCAACCTCAGGGTCCGAAGTTCTCACCGTATGGCCCTCAGCACTCACCGCGCAGCGACGGGGCGAGGCGGCCTTGCCTACAGAGAAAACAGCGCCACCGGAACAGGACCGGAACGCGATCATCGCACGCTCAGCGATCGAAGCGCCGCCTTCAACAGAGCGGCGACCTGGGGCTGGCGGCCGGCGGCGAGCTCGGCGTCGGCGTCCGGCTCCACGGCGGCGAGCGCCTCGTCGGCGTCCTTGCTGGAGTAGCCGAGCCCCACCAGCCCCGAGTGGACCTGCTCCCGCCACACCGCCACCCGCCGCTCTCCGTTGAGCGCGGCGTTGACGGCCTCCTCGGGCGTCCCGAGCCTGTCCTTGAGCTCCAGCACGATGCGCTGGGCGCCCTTCTGCCCGATGCCCGGCACCTGCGTGAGCGCCTTGAGGTCGGCGCCGGCCACAGCCACCCGCAGCGCGTTGGGCGTATGCACGGCGAGCATGGCGAGGGCCAGCTTGGGCCCGACGCCGCTGGCGGTCTGCAGCAGCTCGAACACGGCCCGCTCGTCGTCGGTGGCGAAGCCGTAGAGGGTGAGCGACTCCTCGCGCACCACCAGCGACGTCGCCAGCCGGGCCGCCTCCCCGACGCGCAGCGTGGCGAGCGTGCCCGGGGTGCAGTGGACGAGCATGCCGACCCCACCGACTTCGATCACCGCCCCGTCCGGCGCGATCGCCGCCACCCGTCCCGCCACCGACGCGATCACAGCTCACCCTCCGCACCTGACACGATCGCCACTCGACTCGCCGCGCGATCCAGCAGGCGGCCCACCACGCGACCCAGCGGGCGACCCGCCGCACGACCCAGCGGACCACGCACCACGCCATCCAGCGGGCGACCCGCCGCACGACCCTGCGGACCACGCACGGCGCGATCCCACGGGCGACCCGCCGCATGACTCATCGTGACCGACGCGTTCATCGCCTGACGTCCTTTCGTGTGGCCCGGGCCAGGGCCTCGGCGAGGCGGGACTGGGCGCCGCCGCGCCACACGTGGCAGATGGCCAGCGCGAGCGCGTCGGCGGCGTCGGCGGGCTTGGGCATCTCGGGCAGCCGCAGCAGGCGGGTCACCATGGCGCCGATCTGCTTCTTGTCGGCGGTGCCACTGCCGGTGATGGCGGCCTTGACCTCGGACGGGGTGTGCAGCGCCACCGGCAGGCCCCGCCTGGCCGCGCACAGCACGGCGATGCCGGCGGCCTGGGCGGTGCCCATGACGGTGCGTACGTTGTGCTGGCTGAAGACCCGCTCGACCGCCACCGCGTCGGGGCGGATGTCGTCGAGCCACTGCTCGATCCCCGCCTCGATGCCGACGAGCCGCGTGCCGAGCTCCTCGTCCGCGCCGGTGCGGACCACTCCGACGCCCACCAGCGTCAATGGCGCGCCCGGACGCCCCTCGACGGCGCCCAGACCGCACCGGGTCAGCCCCGGATCGACGCCCATCACCCGCACCGGCCTGTCCCTCCCGCGCCGCCGAACACCTGTTCGGCACCAGACTCTACCCCGGCCGAGGTGGCCGCGCACCGTGAAACGCCCGGCCGACCGCCTCTGACGCGAGCCCCACACGGGACAGCCGCCATCGGCATGCCGTCACAGACACACCCCACGCCCGGGACAGCCTGTCAGAAGTAGTCGAGCATGTACGGCTTGGCGGCGAAGACGGCGTCCAGGGCGTCGTCGTACCGGTCGTCGCCGGACATGAGCCCGGCCAGCCGCAGCGTGCTCGTGGGAACCCCGCAGTACAGGGCGGCCAGGCCGTTCGCGCCGAGCACCGCGCCCGGCGCGCCGGCGCCGGACTCCCCCACCGGCGTGGCGGCGCCGGACCCGCCAGAGAACTCCAGCCGCCACGTGCCGCCACCCCGCACGGGGTCCTCCACGGTGACGACGGCCTCGCAGCTCACAGGCAGCGGATATCCCCTGCGCTCGATCGCGGCGGCCACGTCGAGCACCCTGAACATCCAGCGCACCTGCTTGACGTGCTCCTTGCCCCGCTCCCGCAGCAGCCACAGCACCGGGTCGTCAGGCGCCACGGGCGCGAGGACGTGCTGCGCGATCGAGGAGGCGGTGCCGACCAGGGACCACAACGTCCTGGCGGTCTCCGCGGATCCGGCGACGAGGTTGTCGACCTGGATGTCGTCGCCCTTCCACCGGTAGATCAGGAAGCCGTCGTCGGCGAGGTAGAGGAAGTCGTCCTCGTCCTCGAGCCACAGGTTCCAGGTGCGCTCGTCCCAGGAGACCGGACCGCTGGCGCGGGCGGCGGCGTGGACGCGGTGCAGCACGGAGATGACCTCGGCGCCGTCGCCGGCCCCCATCCTGCTCAGCTTGACCTGCCCGGAGGGGCGGATCTGCCGCAGCGCCTCGGCCGGGAGGCGCACGTTGTGCTGCGCCCCGGCGTGCTCGTAGCCGAGGGCCCGATAGATCGGCGTTGTGGCGGGGTAGAGCACGGAGACCGCGTCGCCGAGCGCCACGGCCCGGTCGATGACGGCCCGCATGATCAGCGTGCCGACGCCGCGCCCGCGATCTTCGGGCGACACGGTGACCCCCGCGATCCCGGCCATCGGCTGCGGCCTGCCGTGCCACCACTGCGTGAACTGCCGCAGCCGGGCCGCGGCCGTGAGCCTGGAGCCGTCGAAGGCGCCGAGATAGCGGCCCTCGCCGAGCAAGGGGATCGTCGAGCGACGCCAGCGCTCGGCGTCAGCAGCCGAAAGCGGGCCGAACGAGCGCTTCCGGATGTCGAGGACGTCGTCGAGGTCCTCCGGAGTCAGATCGCGAATATCCACAATGATCCAACTTACGCAGCCGGGATACGGCGCCGCGAACCATTTGCGCGTACGGCGAGCCGGTCGAGATAGAGCAGCTGAGCGGCCACCACGATGGCCAGCGCGACGACGACCACGAGCAGCGGCGTGGTGACGCCGACACCGGGTGAGGCGACGGCGTACCGGCCGAGCTCGTTCACCTGGGCGACGGGCGCCGTGAACAGGCCGGGCTGCTGGGCGACCAGCAGCGGCCAGAGCAGGTCCTGGGCGTTCACCAGCGCGACGGCGCCCACCAGGATGCCGGCCATGGGCAGCGAGGGCAGGACGACACCGCTGAAGAAGTCCCTGTCGTTCCGCTCTGCCAGTCCCTTGCACAGCAGGGTGAGCACCAGCAGGGCCGGCACGCTCACCAGCAGGGGCGGGAAGAGCGCGAGGAAGGTGTCGACCAGGCCGAGGTTGCGCATGTTCTGCCAGTTCGCCACGCCGAGGGGGCCGGTGCCGACGAACAGCCAGGGCGCGAACACCAGCAGCAGCCACTCGCTCCCGCGCCCGAGCGGCCGCAGACCGCCGATCCCGAGAGCGGCCAGGTAGGAGACCCCGACCGACACCAGCGCGCCGGCGACGGCGGGCACCCAGGTGTTGACCTGCGTACGCAGCCCGCCCGCCGCACTGCCGGGCGAGCCCAGCACGCCGGAGATCCAGGGCCAGGACAGCAGGATCCCCACGGCCAGGAAGAGGACCAGCGCCGCCACCCCGACCACCACCCCGGCCGTCTTCGGCGGCCGGTCCGAGCCGCCGGAGCCGGAAGGTGCGGCGGCGGCGGATCCATCGGGCAGCGGCGCGGAGCCCTGCGGCCAGGCGTCCGGACGCGCGAAGGCCTGAGGGGCCGGAGGGGCGGGAGTGCCGCCGGCAGGCGCGAGCGTGATGCGTAGCCGGGAGGCCGCGACGACGACGGTGGCGACGATCCCCAGCACGCCGAGGGCTGCACCTGTGAGCGTCGCAACGGCCGCACCACGGCCGAACTGGGCCATCCTGAAGGCGAAGTCGTATTGGAGGCCCGCGAGGGTCCCTGTGGAGCGCTGAGGGCCTCCGTTGGTGAGGACCAGCCCGATCGAGAAGGTCTGCAGGCCGACGGCGACGGTGGCGAGCGCCACGAGCACGCCGACGACGAGCATGGCGGGCGCGACGGTGCCGCCGCGCAGGGTGGGCAGGAACGCGATGACCGCCAGCGAGCACACCACGCCGAACGTCGCCGCGGCGACGATCAGGCGCAGCGCGCCCGGCGCCGTGTCCGGCTCGCTCAGCCCCTGCGCCAGGGCGACCAGGCCGGACGCCTCCCGCCTCAGGCCTTGGATCCAGGCCGCCGCCACGCCCACGGGCGAGAACGTGACGATCGCGAGGGACAGCACGATCCGCCCGGCCCGCCGCGTCCAGGCGCCGCCCCAGTCGAGAGCCGCCGCCAGCAGCGGCGCCACGACCACGGCCACGAGCAGCGGCACGACGGTCAGCGAGAGCGTGAAGCCGAGCGCCCGCCAGAACGCGTCGTCGCCCAGCACCTCACCGTAGTTGGACATCCCCGCATAGGTGCTCTCCTTGAGAACGCCGCCGCTTTGGAAGCTGAGCCAGATCGTCTGCGCCGTCGGCAGCACCAGCGTGATGAGCGCGCCGAAGAGGGCGGGCACGGCCAGCAGCCAGCCGAGCGCCCGGTAGGACGTCTGCGGTGGGGTGGGGGAAGTCACGTCGCCCGACCCTACGCCGCCACCGGCCTCGCGCGCATCTCAAGGTCGCCACGGGCCCCGGGCTTGGATCCCACACGAGGAAACCGCACGGAACTGAGCATGCAAGAGCCAGGGCCCGGCAGGAACGGGCCCCAGAGCTTTGCGGAGAAGGCGGCTATTCGGCGCCCAGGCGCTCCAGCACCGCGTCGCTGACGTCGAAGTTGGCGAAGACGTTCTGCACGTCGTCGCTGTCCTCCAGCGCGTCGATGAGGCGGAACACCTTCTTGGCGCCCTCCTCGTCCAGCGGCACGCTCATCGTCGGCAGGAAGCTCGACTCGGCCGAGTCGTAGTCGATCCCGGCCTCCTGCAGCGCCTTGCGCACCGGCACCAGATCCCCGGCTTCGGAGACGACCTCGAAGGAGTCACCCATGTCGTTGACCTCCTCGGCGCCCGCCTCCAGCACGGCCATCAGCACGGTGTCCTCGTCGAGCCCGTTCTTGGGCACGATGACGACGCCCTTGCGGTTGAACATGTAGGACACGGACCCGGGGTCGGCCAGGGAGCCGCCGTTGCGGGTCAGCGCGACGCGCACCTCGGAGGCGGCGCGGTTGCGGTTGTCGGTGAGGCACTCGATGAGCACCGCGACGCCGCCCGGCGCGTAACCCTCGTACATGATCGTCTGCCAGTCGGCGCCGCCGGCCTCCAGACCGCCGCCGCGCTTGCGGGCCCGCTCGATGTTGTCGTTGGGCACGGAGTTCTTCTTCGCCTTGAAGATGGCGTCGAAGAGGGTGGGGTTGGCGTCCGGGTCAGGGCCACCGGTGCGGGCCGCCACTTCGATGTTCTTGATGAGCTTGGCGAACAGCTTGCCCCGCTTGGCGTCGAGCGCTGCCTTCTTGTGCTTCGTCGTCGCCCATTTGGAGTGGCCGGACATTACTTAGAGCTCCCTAACCATGTCTACGAAGTAACGGTGCACGCGAGCGTCCCCGGTGAGTTCGGGGTGGAACGATGTCGCGAGCAGCGGACCTTGACGGACCGCGACGATCCTATCCCCAGGCTCGCACCGGCCCAGCACTTCGACATCGCCGCCGACGGATTCGACCCAGGGAGCGCGGATGAACACCGCGTGCACCCGGTCGCCCGCGAAGTCCAGATCCTCCTCGAACGAGTCCACCTGGCGGCCGAACGCGTTGCGCCTGACCACCATGTCGATGCCGCCGATCGTCTGCTGCCCGGCGATGCCGTCCTCGATCCTGTCGGCCAGCATGATCATGCCGGCGCAGGAACCGTAGGCGGGCATGCCCTCCTTGATCCGCATCCGCAGCGGCTGGAGCATGTCGAAGGTCTCGGCGAGCTTCCACATGGTGGTGGACTCGCCGCCGGGGATGACGAGTCCGTCGACCGCGTCCAGCTCGGCCGGTCTGCGGACGGCATGGGCCGTCGCGCCTGCCTCCTGAAGCATGCGCACATGCTCGCGCACGTCTCCTTGGAGAGCGAGTACGCCGATCGTGGGCACAGTCGATCCTTCCGTTCGGGTGCGGGTACCGACCATTCAACACCAGGATGGCCTGGCATCTTCCTTCAGCGGCGCGCGTTCAGCGGCGCGCTGCAGGTGGCGGACGCAGTCCGCGCCTACAGGGCCAGCTTGGCGTAGACGGGTTTGTGGTCGGACAGGATGACGCGGCGGTCGACGTGGCAGCGCCGCACCGTGCCTTTCGGGGCGAACAGGTAGTCGAGTTTCTTGCCCTCGCGGCTCCAGCGTCCGGTGCGCCGCGCGCCGCGCTGGTCGCATTCCTGATACGCCCGGTACCACGGCGCGACCGCGCGGCGGCCGGCGGCGCTGCCGTACCCACCGTCCGGGGGCGAGACGTTGAGGTCGCCTCCGGCGATCGTCCGGTATCCGGGCTTGGCGACGACCTCCAGCAGTCGTTTCAGCTGCCTGGTCCGGTAGGGCGCGCCGGGCTGCCGGTCGTCGTACTGGGCGCCGGAGGACAGGTGGGTGCCGCAGGCGTGGACCTTCCTGGCGGGGATGGTCGCGCAGACGGCGGCGCGCTTGACATACCAGGGCGGGGCGGGCAGCGGATGGATCTCGAACGTGGCGGCGTCGCCCGCCACCGCGACGGCGATGCTCTGCGCGCCGCGCGGGCGGCCGAGGCGGTCGGGGTGGCAGGCGTACGGGGCGCCGTCCGCGGACTGCAGGCCCCACGAGCCGATCGTCCAGCCGCGGCCGGTGCGTTGCTCCAGCCAGAGCTCCAGCGTGCCGGTCGCACCTGTGCAGAATTCCTGCAGGAAGATCACGTCGGGTTTGACCGGCTGGTCGAGCGCGTACGTGCCGATCGTCTCGGCCAGTTCGAGCGCGCTCGCCCGGTAGAGGCGGCAGGCGGAGTTGGTGCCGGTGCAGACGTTCCAGGTCATGACCGACAGATCGGCACGCGCGGGCGCCACCAGCAATCCGGCCACAAGGAGCAGGACATGTCCCACCATGGTCGGACATCCTAGTGAGCGGGCACCGCCTTGGCGCCGACGGTGCGCCTGAGCAGGAGGACCACAGCCCGGCCGCGACGGCGGCCGGGCCGGTGTGGTCGCTAGGGGCGCTCGGTCTCCAGGCGGACGGTCTCCTCGCTCGTCATCGGCTGCCTGCGCAGGATCGTCGGGTCGAGCGGCCGCAGGTACGTCTGCTGCACCCCCGGCACCCGGTCCTCGATGACGAACGTGGCCCGGGTGTAGACCTCGGCGCCGGGATCGGTGACCCGGGGCACGACCTTGAAGTCGGCCGCCATCTGCTCACGCTCGATCTTCGTCAGCACGTATCCGCGCTGGTTGTTGTAGAACTTCAGGTGCGGGTTGATCGTCAGGAACGGATGCGTGGCCGGGTCGGAGTCGGTCCCGTTCCCGCCGGTGGAGATCGACGTGGCCACCAGTTCGGAGCCCACCGACGGCCCGGTCGGGTCGTCGTAGTCGAGCTTGAGGTCGCTGGCCCAGTGCGCGTGCACGTCGCCGGTCAGCACCACGGGGTTGCGCACCTGCGCATCGACCCAGCCCTGCGTGATGCGGCGCCGGGAGGCCACGTAGCCGTCCCAGGCGTCCTGGCTGGTGACCTTGGCGGGCCCGGCGTTGTTGTCACGCTGGGCGAAGAACACCTGCTGCCCGAGGATGTCCCACTGGGCCCGCGACTGGCGGAACCCGTCCAGCAGCCACGCCTCCTGCTCGGCCCCGGTGATCGAGCGGGCGGGGTCGATGGAGGCCGGGCAGTCCTTGTAGCCGTCGCCGCAGCCCTGGTCGTCGCGGTACTGGCGGGTGTCGAGCATGTGGAAGGTGGCCATCCTGCCCCAGCGGATGCGCCGGTAGAGCTGCATGTCGATGCCGCGCGGGATGGAGGTGCGGCGCAGCGGCATGTTCTCGTAGTAGGCGCGGAAGGCGGCCTCGCGGCGGGACAGGAAGTTCGGCTGGGGGATCTCGGGCCGCTCCGGCACCTCGTCGGCCCAGTTGTTGTCCAGCTCGTGGTCGTCCCACACCACCAGCCACGGCGCGGCGGCGTGCGCGGCCTGCAGGTCGGGGTCGGCCTTGTACTGGGCGTGGCGCTGGCGGTAGTTGGCCAGGGTCTCGGTCTCGGGGCCCTCATGGTGGCGGATGTTGCCGCCGGGGATGTTGTAGGTGTTCTTGGTGTACTCGTACTGGTAATCGCCCAGGTGCAGGATCAGGTCGGGGTGCTCCTCGGCCAGCCTGCGGTAGGACGTGAAGTAGCCGTGCTCGAACTGCGCGCAGGAGACGAAGGCCATGGCCAGCCCGCCGCCGTACGACAGCGGGTGCGGGGCCGTGCGGGTGCGGCCGACGTGCGAGACGTACGGGCCGACGCGGAAGCGGTACCAGTACTCGCGGTCGGAGCTGAGGTTCTGCAGCTCGACGTGCACGCTGTGACCCCATTCCGGCGCGGCCACGCTCACGCCGGAGCGGACGACGCGGCGAAGGCGCTCGTCGGCGTACACCTGCCACAGCACCGGGAACGGGCGCTGCGGCATGCCGCCGAGGCCGTCCTCGGCGAGAGGCTCCTGGGCGAGCCTGGTCCACAACACGAAGCCCTCGTGGTCGGGATCGCCGGAGGCGACGCCGAGCGTGAACGGGTCGGTGCGCAGCCCGCGCGAGGCCAGGCTCTGGGCGGTTTCGGCGGCAGGATCCGGATCGTCGGCGTGCGCGGCGGTGGCCGGGATGGCCGCCGCGGCGCCTGCCGCTAAGCCGGTGACGAGGAAATGCCGGCGGTTCAGCTTGGGCATCAGTGGCTCCTGGGACGATCGAGGGTGAGGGGGTTTCCCGTAGCCTTACTGACGATCATGACTGCGTAGTTAACACCGCACAACACGAAAAAGACGACATCCTTCGCGGATGTCGCCTCTTTCGGAAATTTCCGTCGTCACCGTCGTCCGGCAGCGCCCCCGCCCGCAGTGATCATCTCACTGGAGGCAGGTCCGTGGCCTGCAACGACGCGCCGGACTACCAGCCGCGCTCGGCCAGGCGGTGCGGCTGCGGGATGTCGTCGACGTTGATGCCGACCATAGCCTCGCCCAGGCCGCGCGAGACCTTGGCGATGACGTCGGGGTCGTCGTGGAACGTGGTGGCCTTGACGATGGCCGCGGCGCGCTTGGCCGGGTCACCCGACTTGAAGATGCCCGAGCCGACGAACACGCCCTCGGCGCCCAGCTGCATCATCATCGCGGCGTCGGCCGGGGTGGCGATGCCGCCCGCGGTGAACAGCACGACCGGCAGCTTGCCGGCCTTGGCGACCTCGGCCACCAGCTCGTAGGGGGCCTGCAGCTCCTTGGCGGCCACGTACAGCTCATCCTCGGGCAGCGAGGCCAGCCGCTTGAGCTCGGCGCGGATAGTGCGCATGTGGGTGACGGCGTTGGAGACGTCGCCGGTGCCCGCCTCGCCCTTGGAGCGGATCATGGCCGCGCCCTCGGTGATGCGGCGCAGCGCCTCGCCCAGGTTGGTGGCGCCGCACACGAACGGCACCGTGAACTGCCACTTGTCGATGTGGTTGGCGTAGTCGGCCGGGGTGAGCACCTCGGACTCGTCGACGTAGTCCACGCCGAGCGACTGCAGCACCCGGGCCTCGAGGAAGTGGCCGATGCGGGCCTTGGCCATGACGGGGATCGACACGGCGTTGATGATGCCGTCGATCATGTCCGGGTCGCTCATCCGGGACACGCCGCCTTGCGCGCGGATGTCGGCGGGCACGCGCTCGAGGGCCATGACGGCCACCGCGCCGGCGTCCTCAGCGATCTTGGCCTGCTCGGGCGTGACGACGTCCATGATGACGCCGCCCTTGAGCATCTCGGCCATGCCTCGCTTGACGCGGGCGGTTCCGGTGACGGGGCCAGTGGTCGGCGGGGTCTGGGGCGTGCTGCTGGACACGGTCTTCCTCACGGGCTCTCAAGGGCGAATCGGTAAGTTATCAAGCCCATGGTAGGTCCTGATGGACTCCCACCCCGACATGCCAAGATGTCAGGATTTGTCGCCCAGCTTGTACAGGATGATCAGGGGATCACGGGCTTGCGGCTGGCGAGAGCCACCCAGACCTGGCCGGGGGCGAAGTTCATCGGCTCGCCGCTCTCCGTGGTGAACGTCGTGCCGTCCTTCTCCGATTCCCGTTCCCACTTGGCTTTGAAAGCTTTACCGTCGCGCAGCACGATCGCCGAGCCCTTGCCCGTGGTGTGCACCAGCGGCGTGTAGCTGTCGTTCTTGTCGTGGAACTGCGAGCGCTCCGTCTTGGTGTACTGGATGACGATCGTCGGCGCGCCGAGCTGCCCGCCCTCGGCGGCCATGTCCTTCTTGCCGTCCTGCCAGATCATCCACATCTTGCGCTGCTCGGACCAGGCGAAGGTGAAGCGCGCGGCGGGCCACTTGACGGTGTACGCCTTCTTCTCCACGCCGCCCTCGGCCGGCGCGTCGCCGAAGGTGAAGCCGACGTCCTTGGCCTTGCTGGCCTTGGGCGCCTTGGCCACCAGCTGCTTGGTGTTGGCGAACAGGTTGTACGGGGCGAAGCGGCCCGGCTGCCGGAAGTACGCCCCCGGGTTGCGGGTGTCTCCGACGTCGAACAGCGACGCCTCGGCGATCAGCGGCAACATCAGGGTCTGCGCACCCGAGTAGGAGAAGGCCGGCTTGCCGAACATCGGCGCGATGTGCAGGTCGGAGATGCGGGCGCTGCGGACCGGGCCCACCTTGGCCGGCAGCTTGGAGGAGAAGATCGCCATGAGCCGGGTCAGCCCGGCCTCGACCTGCTCGATGTAGACGATGTCCGCGCTCTTCAGCCCCAGCTGGGGCTTGCCCGCCGCGGTGTTCTCGATCTTCACGGCGAGCACCGGCTTGAGCGCGTCGTACGGCTTGCCGGTGAACGGGTGCGCCTCGACCTCGGCGGGCTCCTCGCTCGGCGCCACGGTAGCGGCCTGTGGCACCTTGCCTGGAGCCGGCTCGTCCGACGAGCAGGCCGCGACGGGCAGCAGCACGGCCGCTCCGGCAAGTGTGAGCGTGATCATCCGGGGTAGCCGCACCTGCAACACTCCTCGCTTCAGCCCGAAAACCGGATGAAGCTTACTGGCTTCCCCAAATCAGGTCATTCAGTTGCCATAGTCGCAGGCGGATTGTCATCAATTTCGAAGAAATCGGGATACTCCGTATGACCCGCCAGGCGCAGGGTTCTCGCTAGCCAGCGGCGCTGCGCCGAACGGGTGACCGCCACCGCATTGTTATAAAAGCGCCGTGAGTAGACGACCTTGGCCACGGCCGTGTCGAGCTCCTCCAGCAGGTCGCGGCCGCCAGGCGACTCCGACAGCTTCTCCCTGAACCGCTCCTGGTCCACCGCCGCCCGCAGCGCCCGCGACAGGTCGCTCTCCGCGTGCTCACGCTCCTCGGGCCCGGCGCTCCTGGCCTCATGGGCGGCCGCGGCCAGCACCAGCGACGTGGCCGGGTCCAGCAGGCGCGCGCCGGCCAGCTCCAGCACCACCGCGCGGCGCCGCATCAGCGCGGCGTCCAGCGACTCGCGGGCCAGCTCCAGGCGGATGTGCAGGCGGTCGAGCCGGCCGGCCCGCCAGGAGACGTACACCGCCATGAGCACCACGACGATGCCCACGATCAGAATGACCATGGTGGAGGTCACAGCTCATCCCCCCGGCCGCCCGCGGTCACAGGTCCTCCTCCACGCGGCCCGCGCCGCTCGTCGTGACCGTCTCGTACACGCGCACCACGTCCCGCGCCACCGTGGACCAGTCGTATTTCCTGACCGCCACCAGCGCCTCCGCGGCCAGCTTGGCACGGCGCTCCGGCGCGTCGAGCAGCGCGGCCGCCTCGCGCGCCAGCGAGCCGGCGTCGCCGTTGGCGAACAACGCGCCCGCCTGGCCTTGGCCGAGCACCCTGCGGAAGGCCGGGATGTCGCTGGCCAGCACGGTGGCCCCGGAGGCCATGGCCTCGGCCAGCACGATGCCGAAGCTCTCCCCCCGCGTGTTGGGCGCGCAGAACACGTCGACCGAGTGGTAGGCGCGGATCTTGTCGGCCTCGCTCACCATGCCCAGCACCGTCACCCGGTCGTGGAAGCGCTTGGGCACCCGCTCGAACACGTCCTTCTCGTCGCCGGGACCGGCGATGAGAAGCTTCACCTCCGGCCGCGCGGCCGCCAGCGCCGTGAACGCCTCCAGCAGGATCGGCAGGCCCTTGCGCTCCTCGTCCATCCGCCCGAGGAAGCCGATCGTGGCCCCATCGGGACCCCACCCGTCCAGCGGCTCGGCCTCGGTGTAACGGGAGACGGTCACGCCGTTCGGGATCAGCACCGCGTCGCCGCCGAACTGCTCCACCAGGCTCTTGCGGGCCGCGTCGGAGACCGCGATGCGGCCGCTGAGCTTCTCCAGCGCGCTCTGCAGCAGCGGCTCGGCCACCGCGATGGCCCGCGAGCGCGACCACGACGCGTGGAACGTGGCCACGATCGGCCCCTTCGCCGCCCAGCACGCCAGCACGCCCAGGCTCGGGATCAGCGGCTCGTGGATGTGCAGCACGTCGAACCGGCCCGTACGCACCCACCGCCGCACCCGCGCCGCCGACAGGAAGCCGAACGACATCCTGGCCACCGCCCCGTTGTACGGCACCGGCACCGCCCGCCCCGCTCCCGTCACATATGGGGGCAGCTCGTCGTCGTCGGCCGCCGGCGCGATCACCGACACGTCGTGCCCCTGCGCGATCAGCGCCTGCGCCAGGTCGTCGATGTGCTGCTTGACTCCGCCGGGCATGTCCCATGAATAGGGACACACGATGCCGACCTTCATGGGCCGACCTTCTGAGCAGGCAGGTCCTCCAGCCAGAGCCGCTGCAACATGTGCCAGTCCTCCGGATGCTCGGAGATGCCCTTCTCGAACACGTCGGCCAGCCGCTGCGCCACCACCGCGACCTTCTCCTGCCGGGTGCCCTCCTGCGGGACCGGGACCTCCTCGTGGATGTGGATGCCCCAGTCGCCGTCGACGAAGTAGACGATCGCCGGCAGCAGCGCGGCCCCGGTCTGCACGGCCAGCAGCGGCGGCCCCGCGGGCACCTTCGTGGTGGCGCCGAAGAAGCGCACCTCGACGCCGCTCTTGGTCAGATCGCGCTCAGCGGGCAGGCACACCACGCCGCCCTTGCGCACCCGGATGGCCAGCGAGGCGAAGTTGTGGCCGTCGCCGCCGGTCAGCGGCAGCACCTCCATGCCGAGCCCCTCGCGGAAGGCCACGTAGCGGCGGAACAACGACTCCGGCCTGAGCCGCTCGGCCACGGTCGTGAACGGATGGCCCACGCCCACCAGCCAGGCGCCGGCCTGGTCCCAGTTGCCCATGTGCGGCAGCGCCAGCACCACGCCCCGCCCGGCCGCCACGGTGTCGTGGACGTGCTCGGCGCCGATGACATGCGTGCGCCGCACGATCTCCTCGGTCTTCATGGACGGCAGCCGGAAGATCTCGTGGAAGTAGCGGAAGTACGAGCGCATGCCCGCCCTGGTGAGCTCGCGCAGCTCCCGGCTGCCCACGTCGAGTCCGGTCACCCTGGCCAGGTTGGACTCCAGCCGGCGCACCGACTTGCCGCGCCTGGCCCACACCCGGTCGGCCAGGAAGCCGAACACCGCGGCCGTCGGGCGCTCGGGCAGCAGCGGCACGAGCTTCCAGCCGGCCGCGAAACCCGCGGCCACGACGCGATCGCCGAACGACGCCTTCTCGCTCATTTCTCCCTCGTCTGCCGGTAAACGGCCATCACCCGCTGCCCCACGGTGATCACGCTGGCCGCCGCCAGCAGCCACATCCCCGCAGGCAGAATGTACGGCACACCGAGCCCCGAGAAGCAGGCCGCGACCAGCGCCACGACCAGCCGCTCCGGTCGCTCGGCCAGCCCGACGTCGGCCGTGAGCCCGAGCCCCTCGGCCCTGGCCTTGGCGTAGGACACCAGGGTTCCGGCGATCAGGCAGACCAGCGTCACCGAGGCCATCAGCGTGTCCTGTCTGGACACGAAATACAAGATCAGGCCGGCGAAGATGGCGGCGTCGGCGACCCGGTCGAGCGTCGAGTCCAGAAACGCGCCCCAGGTGCTGCCCCCTTTCCCGCCGAGCCGGGCCACCACGCCGTCGAGCAGGTCGAACAGCACGAAGACGGTAATCACAAGGGCCCCCACGGTCAGGTGGCCCAGGGGGAAGAAGGTCAGGGCGGACACGACGGTGCCGAGGGTGCCGATCGCCGTGACGGCGTTCGGGCCGATCCCGCGGCCCACGAGGGCCCTGCCCAGCGGGGTGAGTATCCGGGTCATGGCCGGGCGCAGGAGTTTGAGCATCGCGGTCCGATCGTAGGCCATCAAGACCTGACAACTTTCTTTGCCCTCCACCTCTTGTGATATCCGCCACACGGGTATTTGGTGAACACACCGCGTCCATGCGGTTTCTGCCAAGCTTCCGCGCGGGCGCGGCGTTGGAAACAAACCGACGACGCGGGAGGCGACGTGGCGGAAAGAAACACGGGAGGCGCCGCAGGAGCCGCGGGCAGGGCACCCGCGGCCGACAGGGCGGATGCGATACGCAATGTCGTGCTGGTCGGCCACTCAGGAGCAGGTAAGACGACTCTCGTCGAGCAGCTGCTGGCCGCCACGGGCACTATTCAGCGCCCGGGACGGGTTGAGGACGGCAACACGGTCAGCGACTTCGACGAGGTCGAGGTCAGGCAACAGCGGTCGGTCAATCTCGCCTTGGCCCCCCTGCTGCACAACGGAATCAAGATCAACCTTCTCGACACCCCCGGCTACGCCGACTTCGTGGGCGATCTGCGGGCCGGGCTGCGCGCGGCCGACGCCGCGTTGTTCGTGGTGTCGGCATCCGACGGGATCGACGGGCTCACCCAGATGCTCTGGGAAGAGTGCGCGCAGGTCGGCATGCCGCGGGCGGTCGTGATCACCAAGATCGACCATCAGCGCGCCGACTTCGACGAGGTGCTCGCCACCTGCCAGGACGTCTTCGGCGACGGCGTGGCGCCCCTCTACCTGCCGGTGATCACCAACGGGCATGTCAACGGGCTGATCGGGCTGCTCACCCAGAAGTTCTACAACTACGCGACCGGCGCCCGCATCGAGAAGGAGCCCGGCGCGGAGTACGAGACGCAGATCGAGGAATACCGCGGCTCCCTGATCGAGGGCATCATCCAGGAGAGCGAAGACGAGACGCTCATGGAGAGATACCTCGAGGGCGAGCCGATGGACACCAAGGTCCTCATCGAGGACCTGGAGAAGGCCGTCGCACGCGGCAGCTTCTACCCGGTGCTCTGCAGCGGGCTGGGCGTCGGCATGCAGGAGGTGCTGGAGGTCATCACCCAGGGCTTCCCGTCGCCGCTCGAACACCCGATGCCGGAGATCACCGACCTGTCCGGCAAACCGGTCAAGGGCATCGCCTGTGACCCGGACGGGCCGCTCGTGGCGGAGGTCGTCAAGACCACCAGCGACCCGTACGTGGGCCGCATCAGCCTCGTCCGCGTCTTCTCCGGCACACTGCGCCCCGACATGACCGTGCACGTGTCCGGGCACGGCCTGGCCGACCGCGGCCACGAGGACCACGACGTGGACGAGCGCATCGGCACCCTGACCTGCCCGCTGGGCAAACAGCAGCGCGGCGCCGCCAAGGGCATGGCCGGCGACATCGTGGCGGTGGCCAAGCTGTCGCGGGCCGAGACCGGCGACACGCTGTCAGACGTCGAGCAGCCGCTGCTGATGACCGCCTGGGCCATGCCCGACCCGCTGCTGCCCGTGGCGATCAGGGCCAAGTCCAAGGCCGACGAGGACAAGCTGTCGCAGGCACTCGGCCGGCTCGTGGCCGAGGACCCCACGCTGCGGCTGGAGAACAACGCCGAGACCCGCCAGCTCGTCCTGTGGTGCATGGGCGAGGCGCACACCGACGTGCTGCTCGACCGGCTGTCCAAGCGGCACGGCGTGGAGGTCGAGCGGATCGAGCTGCGGGTGCCGCTGCGCGAGACCTTCGGCGGCAAGTGCCAGGCGATGGGCCGCAACGTCAAGCAGACCGGCGGTCACGGCCAGTACGCGATCTGCCACCTCGAGGTGGAGCCCCTGCCGTCCGGCGGCGGGTTCGAGTTCGTGGACAAGATCGTGGGCGGCGTGGTGCCCCGGCAGTTCATCCCATCGGTGGAGAAGGGCGTGCGGGCCCAGATGGAGCGGGGCGTCGTCGCCGGCTATCCAATGGTCGACGTGCGCGTCACGCTGTACGACGGCAAGGCGCACTCGGTGGACTCCTCCGACATGGCCTTCCAGATCGCCGGCCAGCTGGCGCTGAAGGAGGCCGCGGCGAAGGTGCCGACCCTGCTGCTCGAGCCGGTGGACGAGCTCTCCGTGCTGGTGGCCGACGACCACGTGGGATCGGTGATGTCCGACCTGTCGTCGCGGCGCGGGCGCGTGCTCGGGACCGAGCCCGTCGGCACCGGACGCACCCTGGTCAAGGCCGAGGTGCCCGAGCTGGAGATAACGCGCTACGCCATCGACCTGAGATCCATGTCACACGGCACGGGCACCTTTACGCGCTCGTTCCTGCGCTACGAGCCGCTGCCGCCGAACCTCGCCTCCAAGGTGGCGGCCGAGGACTGAGCCTCGAGGAGAGGGCTCGGATGAGCTGAGGAGCCGGGAGGGAAAGCTGTGGTCCCTCCCGGCCCAGCCATGGAGTATTGTCACAAAGACATCACGACTTCATTTCGGTTTTTCGTACCGACCATCCCTGAGCAGATGTCACACTGGGTGGCATTATGCGAACTGGACGCCCACTCCTAGCCGCCGCAGCCCTCGCCGTCGTCACCGCCTCCGCCGCCTACGCGTTCGGCCCCGGTGCGAGCGAGAGCCCCGCGGCGAGCAAGAAGAAGACGACCACCGCCGCCACCCCCGTGGCCGCCTGCACGGCCGACGCCCGCTACCCGAAGCGCCAGCTCCGGGGCGTCTGGATCGCCACGGTCAAGAACATCGACTGGCCCTCGCGGAGCGGGCTGTCCGCCGAGCGGCAGAAGGCCGAATACGTCAAGATCCTGGACAGCGCCGCCAAGCGCAACTTCAACGCCGTCTTCGTCCAGGTGCGGCCCGCCTCCGACGCGCTCTACAAGTCGTCGCTCGAGCCCTGGTCGCAGTTCCTCACGGGCACCGCGGGCAAGGATCCCGGCTGGGACCCGCTGCCGTTCCTCATCGACGAGGCCCACAAGCGGGGCCTGGAGTTCCACGCCTGGTTCAACCCTTACCGGGCCTCCTACGACGCCGACGTCTCCAAGCTGCCCGCCAACCACCCGGCCAGGCAGCACCCGGACTGGACGGTCAAATACGGTGACCGCCTCTACTTCAACCCGGGTCTGCCGCAGGTGCGCCAGCACGTCGTCAAGGTCATCACGGACGTGGTGGACCGCTACGACGTGGACGGAGTGCACTTCGACGACTACTTCTACCCGTACCCGGGCGAGGGCGGCCAGTTCAACGACAAGGCCGCCTTTACAAGGTACGGCAAGGGCAAGAGCCTGGCCGACTGGCGGCGCGGCAACGTCAACACGCTCGTCGCCGAGGTGGACCAGGCCGTCCACACGCGGAAGAACCACGTCAAGTTCGGCATCAGCCCGTTCGGTATCTGGCGTAACAAGTCGAATGACCCGTCCGGATCCAACACCAACGGCATGTCGGCCTATGACTCGATTTATGCGGACGCGAAGGCCTGGATCGAGTCGGGCACCGTCGACTACGTCATGCCGCAGCTCTACTGGCCGCGCGGCTTCAAGGCGGCCGACTACAAGGTGCTGGCTCCGTGGTGGGCGCAGGCCGTCAAGGGCTCCGACGTGCACCTGTACATCGGGCAGGCCCTCTACCGGGTCGGCGCCACGGACGACAAGGCCTGGACCAGGCCCGAGGAGATGGCCGCGCACCTGACACTCAACCGCAAGCACAAGCAGGTGGACGGTGACGTCTACTTCAGCGCCAAACAGCTGCTCACCAACCCGCTGGGCGCGATGGACCGGGTCGCCAAGGAGCACTACGGCCGCCCCGCCCTGCTGCCGCTCATGAAGGAGCGCGGCGGCCAGGCCCCGGCCGCGCCGGCCGGGGCGAAGGCCCTTGCCCAGCCGGCGGGTGCCAAGGCCACGGGCTCGACGATGACCTGGACGCCGTCGGCCGGGGCCCGCGCGTACGCGGTCTACCAGCTGCCGGAGTCAGGCGCGGACTGCCAGGCCGCGGACGCCCGTAACCTGGTCACGGTCGTCTCCGACCCGTCGTACGCGGTGAAGGCTCCGGGGACCTACCTGATCACCTCGCTCGACCGCCTGCACAACGAGAGCACGCCGGTCAAGGTGAAGGTCGACGCGTTCTGACCACTGCGCCGCAGCTGATCGAGCCCCATCCGGCCCGCCGCCCATCAGGGTGGCGGGCCGCGCCGTGCGAGGACCGGCAGAGCAGCGCGGCTCCCACGCCGACGTCGCCTCGGCACACCCTCGGTTCGTGAGAGGGTAGTCGCGGGCTTGTGGCGCCTGGAGGCGAGCGTCCTCTACCGTGCCACGGACATCATCGATCGCGGGAGGTCATCGGGGTGAGGCGCGCGGTAGTCGTGCTGGCCGTGCTGCTCGGCCAGCTGCTGACCGGCTTGGGGCTGTTCGCGGGGGCGGCACGGGCCGACGAGGGCGCCGGTCGGATGGCGCAGGTGGACGACGGCACCGCGCCGGTCCATGACCTCGCGGGCCGGACGGCGCAGTCTCGCGGCCAGACGGGCCGGGTGGCGCTCATCGGGGTGTCCGGGCTGCACTGGAACGACCTCACCCAGGCCGACACCCCCAACCTCTGGGAGCTGGCCGCATCCAGCGCGATCGGCTCGCTGTCGGTCCGCACCGTCGGCAACGTGACCTGCCCCTACGACGGCTGGCTGACCGTCTCGGCGGGCACCAGGTCGGCCGTCGGCTACGGCTGCGGCGCGCCGCCGGTGCCCGAGCAGCAGGGCGAGGGCGCCGTCATCCCCGACTACCGCTACCTCATCGACGTGGCCGGCCAGCGTAACGCCGGCATCCTCGGAGAGTCGCTGAAGGCGGCCGGGCAGTGCTCGATCGCCATCGGCCCGGGCGCCGCGCTCGGGCTGGCCGACCGGCAGGGCGCCGTTCAGCACTACCATGCCTCGCCGCTCCAGGTCAGGACCGCCGACCTGGAGAAGTGCCGGATGATCGCCATGGACGTGGACGACCTCATCCGCCCCTACCTGACCGGCGACCGGCTGCCGAAGGTGCCCGACCAGCTCACCGCGGCCCAGCGGCGCGAGGCACTGCGCCTGGCCGACGCCAAGGCGGGCGCGCTGCTGTCGGTCCTGCCCGCCGACACGACGGTGCTGCTCGCGGGCCTGTCCGACCACGGCTCCGTGCCCCACCTGCGGGTGGCCGCGCTGCGTGAGCCCGGCGCGCAGGGTCGGTTGCTCGGCGCCGCCTCCACCCGCCGCGAGGACATCTCGATCCTGCCCGACCTGACCTCCACCGCGCTGACCAAGCTCGGCGTGGCGGTGCCCACCACGGTCGTGGGCGTGCCGGTGCAGGCCGGCGAGAACGGCGCCACCTTCGAGCACCTCCAGCGCGCCGACGCCACCGCCCAGACGATGCGCTCGGCGAAGGGACAATACTTCACCGCCCTGGCGGTCCTGCAGGTCCTGTTCTACGTGCTGGCGTTCCTGCTGCTGCGCCGCCGCAAGCAACTGCCCTGGATACGCGCGGCCGCGACGGCGCTGGCGGCCCTGCCCGTCACCTCGTTCCTGGTCAACCTGCTGCCGTGGTCCACCCACCTGGAGCTGTTCGGCGGCATGCTGGCCTGGTGGGCGGCGATCACCGCACTGGCGCTGGCCGGGCCATGGCGGCGCCGGCCGCTCGGCCCGCTGGCCGTGGTCGCGGGCGTCACGGCGCTCACGCTCGCCGGCGACCTGCTGACCGGCACGACGCTCCAGCTCAACAGCTTCATGGGCTTCAGCGCCGAGCAGGGCGCCCGCTACTTCGGGCTCGGCAACATCCCGTTCGCACTGTTCGCGACCGGCACGCTGCTGACCACGACGATGATCGCGCACCGCTGGCCCGGAAAGATCGGCCTGGCTGCGATCGTGGGGCTCGGCGCGGCCGCGATGGTGCTCGGCGGGTCCGGGCTGGGCAGCGACTTCGGCGGCGTCATCGCGTTCGTGCCGGGCATCGCGGTGACCGCGCTCATCCTGTCGGGCCGGCGGGTGTCGCTGGTGAAGCTGGCGTTGTTCTGCGTGGCCGGCGGGGTGATCGTGATGACGTTCGCCTGGATCAACTATCTGAGGCCGGCCAACGAGCAGACGCACCTGGGCAGGTTCGTGGGCCAGGTGCTGACCGGCGAGGCGCTCGACGTCATCTGGCGCAAGCTGCAGGCCATGCTCGGCACGCTGCTCAACCCCAACCTGATGCCGATCGTCATCGTGGCCGTGGCGTTCCTCGTGTACGCGATCCTGCGGCCCGAGCAGGCCTCGGCCGGAGTGGTGCCGGCGGCGTTCGAGCACTCCCGCGCACTGCGGGCCGGCCTGATCGGCACGCTGGTCAGCGGCGTGGTCGGCATGCTCGTCAACGACTCGGGCGCGGCCGTGCTGTCGATGGCGCTGGCGCTGGCCATACCACTCCTGCTGGCCACCGGCATCGGCGTGCTCATGCGGCGGGAGCAGTCAGTCCCAGGCGTCGGCGAGCAGCTGGCGCGTGTCACGAAGTAGCTGAGGCAGGACCTTGGTCTGGCCGACGACCGGCATGAAGTTCGTGTCGCCGCCCCACCGAGGGACGACGTGCTGGTGAAGGTGCGCGGCGATGCCCGCGCCTGCCACGTGGCCGAGGTTCATGCCGACGTTGAAACCCTGCGCGCCGCTGGCCTTGCGCAGGGCCCGCAGCGACTTCTGCGTGAACTCCCCCATCTCGACCAGCTCGTCCGGACGCAGCTCGTCGTAGTCGGACACGTGCCGGTAGGGGACGACCATCAGGTGGCCGGAGTTGTACGGGTAGAGGTTGAGCACCGCGTAGACGCTCTGGCCCCTGGCGACGATCAGGCCGTCCTCGTCACTCATCTTGGGGATCGCGTCGAACGGGCACCCGTCGTCGGGGCCGGTGCCGGTCGGCTTGTTCTCACCCTTGATGTAGGCCATACGATGCGGGGTCCACAGACGGTCGAAGTTGTCCGGGGCCCCTGCCCCTGCCTGATCGTGCATAACTAGCAGCATAGGACCACGGACAAACGGGATGCTCTTCCGGCACAATCCTGAGCATTCGCCTAGAGGAGGCCGTGATGAGCGAAGCTTTAGCAGAGCATTCCGTACCGCCCGCCGAAGCCGAGAACACCGACAACGCCGACAATTCGGCGCTGCAGGCGGACGGGCCTATCCCCGAGCCCACAGCGCCTTATCCGTCCGGCGCGATGGTGAAGGGGCGGATCAAGGTCGCCGACGAGGTGGTGGAGAAGGTCGCCGCCCTGGCGGCGCTCGAAGTGGCCGGGGTCGCCGACATGGGCGGCGATCTGGCGCGCGCCTTCGAGTCCGTACGCGACCGCATCGGCATCGGCTCGCGGCGCGGCACCCAGGGCGTCAGCGCGCAGATCCAGGACCGTCAGGTGGCCGTGAGCCTGACGATCGTGGTGGAGTACGGCCACGTGGTGATGGAGGTCGCCACCGAGGTCAAGATGAACGTGGCCAGGAGCGTGAGCCGGATGCTCGGCATGCGGGTCATGGAGGTCAACGTGACGGTCGACGACGTCCGCCTCCCGGGCGAGGGCCGCCCCGCCCGCGCCGAAGACCCGTCGGCCGACGACGCCACCATGGCCCCCTGACCACCACGACGCAGACCACGGTCCGCCTGCGGCCGGAACGGTTACCTCGCACACCTGGCGACGACCACCTCCGGCCGCACGACCGCCGCACCACACAACCGCACAGCACACGACCGCCGCACAGCACACGACCGCCGCACCACACGACCGGCACGCCACACGACCGCCGCACCACACGACGACCGGCACGCCACACGACCGGACGGCCCACACAACCGGACGGCCCACACAACCGGCACGCCACACCTGGGCGGCCCACGTCGGGGCCGCCGCACACGTGCGCAGAGCGCGTCCGGTCATCGACCGAGGTCCTTCCTGCAGCGTGACGGCCGGTGGACGCGCCGACCGGCAGACGCCGCCAGCGGGCACGACGGCCGGTGGGCGCGGCGACGGGCAGACGCCGCCGGCAGGCGCCACCACCGGTGGGCGCGGCGACCGGCAGGCGCGACGGCGTCGTACGCCGAGCCGTCGGACGCTCCTCGTTCCGCGTCACGCCGGCGCTGCCTATGGTGTTGAGCCATGACAACCGATCAACTCGACCCCATGCCGGACGACTGGCAACGCGCCCTGGCCATCGTGGCCCACCCCGACGACCTCGAGTACGGCTGCGCGTCCGCGGTCGCCATCTGGACCGACGCCGGGCGGGAGGTCGCGTACGTGATCGCCACGAGGGGCGAGGCGGGCATCGACACGCTCGACCCCGGCAAGAGCGGCGTGATGCGCGAGCGTGAAGAGCGGGCCAGCGCCGCCGTGGTCGGCGTGAGCAGCGTGGAGTTCCTCGACCATCGGGACGGCGTCATCGAGTACGGCACCGCGCTCCGAAGGGACATCGCCGCCGCCATCCGCAGGCACCGCCCCGAGCTGGTGATCACCTTGAACCCGGCCGACACGTGGGGCGGCACGTACTGGAACACCCCGGATCATCGTGCGGTGGGGCGGGCGGTCCTGGACGCCGCCGGAGATGCGGGCAATAGGTGGATATTTCCGGACACCGACGCAGCCCCCTGGAACGGCGTCCGCTGGGTCGCCGTCGCCGGCAGCGACACCCCCACCCACGCCGTGGACGTCACCGACGGGCTGGAGCGGGGCGTGCGGTCGCTCATGGAGCACCGTGCGTACATCGAGGCTCTCACCGACGAGGACCCCGAGACCTACGCTCGCACCCTCATCGAGGGCTTCGCCCGCCAGGAGGCGGAGCGCTTCGGCGGCCGCCCGGCCGTGATATTCCGCCTATTCACCCAATAACGCGACTTACCCTCAGTAACTCGACAAATCCGGAAACGTATGCGACGGCCCGTGGATCTTGCTAAGGTTTCATGCCCTGCGGTCGATGCTTCCCGCAGGCACCGCCGGTCGGGCGCGCCATGCCATGCCCTGCTCCCGGCGGGTCCCCCCAACCGAAAGGCAATCCCTCATGACCAAGTCATGGCTCGTGGCCGTCCTGCTCTGCTTCTTCCTGGGTGCGCTCGGCGTGCACCGCTTCTACGTCGGCAAGATCGGGACGGGCATCCTCCAGCTCATCACGCTCGGCGGTCTCGGCGTGTGGGTGCTGATCGACTTCATCATGATCTTGATCGGCAAGTTCACGGACAAGCAGGGCCAGCCGCTGGCCAAGTGACCAGGAAGGAGCGGCGGAGCAGCGCGGCTGCTCCGCCATTCCTTGTCGTCAGACCTGGACGCGCCGCTCGACGGCGTCGACGATCTCGGCGATCGCCTCGTCCACCGGCACCCCGTTCTTCTGCTCCCCGCTGCGGTAGCGGAACGAGACCGCCCCGTTGGCGATGTCGTCGTCACCGGCCAGCAGCATGAAGGGGATCTTGGCCTTCTGCGCGTTGCGGATCTTCTTCTGCATCCGGTCGTCGGCGGTGTCCACCTCGATCCGGACGCCGCGCTCGGCCAGCTTCTTCGCCACGTCCTGCAGGTAGGACACGTGCGCCTCGGCGATCGGGATGCCCACCACCTGCACCGGCGACAGCCAGGGCGGGAACGCGCCGGCATAGTGCTCGGTGAGCACGCCGAGGAAGCGCTCGACGGAGCCGAACAGCGCCCGATGGATCATGACCGGGGTCTGCCGGGAGCCGTCGGCCGCCTGGTATTCCAGGCCGAAGCGCTTGGGCTGGTTGAGGTCGAGCTGGATCGTGGACAGCTGCCAGGTGCGGCCGATCGCGTCCTTGGCCTGCACGGAGATCTTCGGCCCGTAGAAGGCCGCCCCACCCGGGTCGTCCACCAGCGTCAGCCCCGACTCCGTGGCGACCTGGCGCAGGGCCTCGGTGGCCTCCACCCACTCCGCCGGGTCGCCGATGAACTTCTCCGACTCGTCGCGGGTGGACAACTCCAGGTAGAAGTCCGACAGACCGAAGTCGCGCAGCACGCTGAGCACGAACCTCAGCAGCGACTTGATCTCATCGGCCATCTGCTCCCTGGTGGTGTAGATGTGCGCGTCGTCCTGCGTCATGCCGCGCACGCGGGTCAGCCCGTGCACCACGCCCGACTTCTCGTAGCGATAGACCGAGCCGAACTCGCACAACCGCAGCGGCAGCTCGCGGTAGGAGCGTCCGCGCGCCCGGTAGATCAGGTTGTGCATCGGGCAGTTCATCGGCTTGACGCGGTATTCGATGCCCTCCAGCTCGAATGCCGGGAACATGTCCTCGGCATACCACGGCAGGTGGCCGGAGGTCTCGAACAGCGACGACTTGGTGATGTGCGGCGTGTTGACGAACTCGTAGCCCGCCTCGGCCTGCCGCCGGCGCATGTAGTCTTCCATCTCCTTGCGGATGATCCCGCCCTTGGGATGGAAGATCGGCAGGCCGCTGCCCAGCTCCGGCGGGAAGCTGAACAGGTCGAGCTCGGCGCCGAGCTTGCGGTGGTCGCGCTTCTCGGCCTCCTCCAGTAGCTTGAGGTATTCGTCCTGCTTGTCGCGAGACTCCCACGCGGTGCCGTAGATGCGCTGCAGCTGCGGGTTCTTCTCGCTGCCCCGCCAGTAGGCGCCGCCTGCGCGCATGAGCTTGAACGCCGGGATCGACCGGGTGGACGGCACGTGCGGGCCGCGGCACAGATCCTTCCACTTCAGGTCGCCGGTCTTGGGGTCGAGGTTGTCGTAGATCGTCAGCTGCCCCGCGCCGACCTCGACCGACTCCTCATCGGCGGCCCCGCCCTTGAGCCCGATCAGCTCCAGCTTGTAAGGCTCCGCGGCCAGCTCCTCACGCGCTTCCTCGTCGCTGACGGGCCGGCGGGAGAACAGCTGCCCCTCCTTGACGATCTCCCGCATGCGCTTCTCGATGCGCTTGAGATCGTCGGGGTGGAACGCCTGCTCGACGTCGAAGTCGTAGTAGAACCCGTTGTCCACGGGCGGCCCGATGCCCAGCTTGGCCTCGGGGAACAGCTCCTGCACCGCCTGCGCCATGACGTGGGCGGTGGAATGGCGGACGATGGCCCGGCCTTCCTCACTGGAGGCCTCGATCGCCTCGACGACGTCGCCCTCGGCCAGAACGCAGGCCAGGTCGCGCGGCTCGCCGTTGACCCTGGCCGCGACGACCGTGCGGCCGTCGGCCTCGAGCGCCTCACCGGCCGTCGTGCCGGCCGCGACCACACGCTCGGCTCCGGCGAGGGTGATGCGTAGCTCGGCTGACACGGTGACTCCCTTGGGATCGCCCCGGCGCCCGGCGCCGGGGCTGCTTCAGTGGTGAACACCGATGCTATCGCGGGTGAAAGCCCAGCTTTGTCAGCTCCTTGCGGGTGCCGTGGAAGACGTTGCGGTCGATCGGGCTGTTGACGTATTGGTGGATGGTCCAGTCCCGCCACGGCCTGGGCACGAGGGGCTGGCCGCGGGGCCGCTCCGGGTGCGCGATCCAGAGCGGGTATTCGGCCAGGCCCGCGCAGTTTCCGCGGTTCGCGAACGAGTAGTACGTGTACACGAACGGCCGCACCCGGCCGTGCCGCTCGACGAAGTGGCACCAGCGGCGCGCGAACCTGGCGACCCGCTCCGGCCGCAGACCGTCGTCCTCCTCCAGGTCGAGCGCGATCAGGTCACCGCGGCGCAGCCCACCGGCCGCCCTGATGGTGTCCAGGAAGTGGCGGGCCTGCTCGATGGGGTCGCCCTTGGGCCTGGCGAAGTGGTAGGCGCCGCAGACCAACCAGGTCTCGCGCATGCCGTTCCAGTTGCGCGCGAACAACTTGTCGGTCCAGTCGCCGCCCTCGGTGGCCTTGGCGAAGGCGAAGGCCACTCCGGCTTCTGCGTGGCCGGTCCAGTCGACGGAGCCCTGCCAATTAGACACATCGATGCCTTGCAGCACGCCCTTCACCTTGCCGGATTTTATTGAGATGTCTACCGATCAGCCCCGCGCCGCGCCGATTAGCAGGTTCCGAGTGCGTTCCTTGTTGCTGAACACGGACCCCACGAAATCGGTCACCCCGGCCCGCTCGAGCTCTTCGAGCTGGGCCAGCACGGCCTTCTCGTCGCCGATGACGGCCACGTTGCCGGGATTGGCCGCGCCTTCCCTGTCGAGCATGGCACGGTAGGACGGCAATTGCCCGTACACCGCGAAGATCTCGTTCGCCCGGGTGACGGCGGCGTCGGGGTCGTCGGTGACGCACACGGGCAGCGCGCAGACGATGCGCGGCGCCTCGCGGCCCGCCTCGGCCGCGGCCGCCGTGATCGTGGGCGCGACGTGCTCGGCGACGGTCTTGGGCCCGGTCATCCACAGGACGGTGCCGTCGGCCACGGTGCCGGCCAGTTTGAGCATGCGCGGCCCCAGCGCGGCCACCAGCACGGGGAAGCCCGCTCCCGGCGTGGTCAGCCTGAGATTCGCCTTGACGGTCTCGCCCTGGTATTTGACGTGCTCGCCCCGGCTGAGCGGGAGCAGGACGTCGAGGTATTCCTTCATGTGCCGGCCCGGGCGCTCGAAGTCGTAGCCGTACATGCCCTCGATGACCATCTTGTGCGACAGCCCGATGCCGAGCGCGAGCCGCCCGCCGAGCGCGGCGTTGGTGGTCATGGCCTGCTGGGCGAGCACGGCCGGGTGGCGCGGGTACGTCGGCACGACCGCGGTGCCCAGCTCGATGGGGGGCGCCTGCGCGCCGGCGGCGGCCAGCGCGGTGAGCGCGTCCAGGCCGAAGATGTTGGAGAGCCAGGCCGAGGAGAAACCGTCCTCCGCCGCCTGCGCGATCTGGTCGCGGAGGCCGCCGACAGGGTCGGATCCTTTGGGCTCGGTGAGATAATACCCGTAACGCATAGTTACAGAACTCCGTTCTGGTGGCTGACGCGAATCTACATTCCCCGGCCGCCATACGGTCATCCCCCGGAGCCGAGCACGTTTGTAAAGTGGCCTACATGACCCACGAACGCGCCGGACAGCCCGCTCAGCCTGCCGACCTGGTCGACGTCGCCCGGCTGGTGACGTCCTATTACGCCCTGCGTCCCGATCCGGAGGAGGTGGGGCAGCGGGTCGCGTTCGGCACGTCGGGGCACCGGGGTTCGTCGTTCAACACCGCGTTCAACGAGGACCACATCCTGGCCACCAGCCAGGCCATCTGCGAATACCGGCGCGAGCAGGGGTCGGACGGGCCGCTGTTCCTGGGCATCGACACGCACGCGCTGTCGGAGCCTGCGCGGGTGTCGGCGCTGGAGGTGTTCGCGGCCAACGAGGTCGAGGTGCTGATCGACACGCGAGACGGCTACGCGCCCACGCCCGCCGTCTCGCACGCCATCCTGGCGCACAACCGGGGGCGGAGGTCGGGGCTGGCGGACGGCGTCGTGATCACGCCGTCGCACAATCCGCCGGCGGACGGCGGGTTCAAGTACAACCCGCCGCACGGCGGGCCCGCCGACACCGACGCGACCTCGTGGATCCAGGATCGGGCCAACCGGCTGCTGAGCGACATGAGCGCCGTGCGGCGGATCCCGTACACGAAGGCCTTGGACAGGGCGGGCCGGTACGACTTCCTCGGCTCGTACGTGGACGACCTGCCGTCGGTGCTGGACCTGGACGCGATCAGGTCGGCCGGGGTGCGGATCGGGGCCGATCCGCTGGGCGGGGCGAGCGTGGCGTACTGGGGGGAGATCGCCGAGCGGCACGGCCTGGACCTGACCGTGGTGAACCCCCTCGTCGATCCCACGTGGCGGTTCATGACGCTCGACTGGGACGGCAAGATCCGGATGGACTGCTCGTCGCCGTACGCGATGGCGTCGCTGATCGCCAACCGGGACAAATACGATATTTCCACAGGAAACGATGCCGATGCGGACCGCCACGGCATCGTCACCCCGGACGGCGGGCTGCTGAACCCCAACCACTACCTGGCGGTCGCCATCTCCTACCTGTACACCCACCGTGACGGCTGGCCGTCCGACGCCGGGATCGGCAAGACCATGGTCAGCAGCGGCATCATCGACCGGGTCGCCCAGTCGCTGGGGCGGCGGCTGTACGAGGTGCCGGTGGGCTTCAAGTGGTTCGTGCCGGGGCTGCTGGACGGGTCGCTCGGGTTCGGGGGCGAGGAGAGCGCCGGGGCGTCCTTCCTGCGGCGGGACGGGTCGGTGTGGTCGACCGACAAGGACGGGATCATCCTGGCGCTGCTGGCGTCGGAGATCCTGGCCGTCACCGGCAAGTCGCCGAGCGCACATTACAAGGAGCTGGTGGGGCGGTTCGGCGAGCCGGCGTACGCGCGGGTGGACGCGCCGGCGACGCGTGAGGAGAAGGCCGTGCTCGGGAAGCTGTCGGCCGAGCAGGTGACGGCGTCGTCGCTGGCGGGCGAGCCCATCACGGCGGTGCAGACGGCCGCCCCGGGGAATGGGGCGTCGCTGGGCGGGGTGAAGGTGTCGACGGAGAGCGCCTGGTTCGCGGCGCGGCCTTCGGGGACGGAGGATGTCTACAAGATCTACGCCGAGTCCTTCCGCGGGCCCGACCATCTGGCCAAGGTCCAGGAAGAGGCCCGCTCCCTGGTCTCCGCCGCCCTCAGCTGACCGCCGGCCCTGGCCCCTTTTCCGACTGCCATCGGACACCCGCGGTTCGGCTCGCCTGTTGTCCGATGGCCCACCGCCTCGGACGGCCACCCGGGCGCTTCCGCCGAACGCACGCGCCGTTGACCCTCCGCACCGCCCAGGAGCACACCGCCACGGCGCTGGCTGCGTCCCACACGAAAGCAGCGGGGCAGCCAGGCGCCACGGACGAGGCAACGCAGCACAGCGCAACGCGGGCGGCGCAACGCGGGCGGCGCAACGCGGGCGGCGCAGCGCGGGCGGCGCAGCACGGGCGGCGCAGCACGGGCGGCGCAGCACGGGCGGCGCAGCACGGGCGGCGCAGCACGGGCGGCGCAGCGCGGGCGGCGCAGCACGGGCGGCGCAGCACGGGCAGTGGCGTCAGTAGGTCAGGTGGCGGCCGCCGTCGCCCACGAGCACCTCCCCCGTCACCATGTCCGCCTCCAGTAAGGCGGTCACCATCTGGGCGATGTGCTCGGGCTGGGCCGTGCGCCGCAGCGGCGCCTTGGCCTCCTCCCGCGCCGTCATCTCCGCGAACCCCTGCTGCCCCACCCGGTCGATGTGCCAGCGGGTCGCCACGATGCCGGGCGCGACCGCGTTCACCCGCACCTCAGGTCCCAGGGCGACCGCCAGGTCACGGGTGAGCTGGATCAGGGCGGCCTTGCTGACGCCGTACGCCATCGAGGAGCCGGTGGCGAGGATCCCGGCGATGGAGGACACGTTGACGATGGCGCCGTGGGCGGCCCGCAGGTCGGAGGCGAAGGCGCGGGCGCAGTAGAAGGGCCCCATGAGGTTGACGCCCATGACGTGCCGCCACACGTCGTCGGTGAGCCCCTCCAGGTCGGGGAACGGCACCCACTTGGTCGTCCCCGCGTTGCACACCAGCACGTCGACGCGCCCGTACCGGTCGCGGACCCGCTCGGCCATGCGCCGCACGGCGGCGTCGTCGGCCACGTCGGCGGCCATGGCCTCGGCCTTGCAGCCCAGGCCGGCCAGGCGGGCGACGGTCGCCTGGGCGTCCGCCGCCGAGCGCGAGTAGTTGACCACCACGGCCTCCGCGCCCTTCCTGGCCAGGCTTTCGGCGACGGCCGCGCCGATGCCGGTGCCGCCGCCGGTGATCACGGCGACGCTGCCGTTGATGTCCATGACCTACTCCTCCACGACAGGACGCCGCACCGGGTCGACGGCCGCGATGTCCAGATCCTTGGTTTCCCGCGAGGCCCAGAACGCCCCGAACGAGATCAACGCCGTCGCGATCAGGAACGCCGCGACCAGCCACGGAGCCCCGTCGAGCCGCGCCGCGAGCGCCGCGCCGATCAGGGGCGAGAACCCGGCCAGCGCCGCCCCCAGCTCGCGCGAGGCGGCGAACCCGGTGTAGCGCACCCGGGCGCCGAACAACTCGGCGTAGAACACCGGCTGCACGGCCACCTGCGGCGCGAACCCGAACGCCCCCATGATCATCATGGCGAGCCACACCACCATGGGCACGCCGGTGCCGACCATGAGGAAGTACGGGTAGACGAAGAGCGCCACGAACACCACGCTGAACAGGTTGAGCGGCCGCCGCCCCACCCGGTCGGACAGATGCCCGTACACGGGCTGGAGCACGATCACGGTCAGCCCGAACAGGATGACGCCCAGCAGCGCCGTCCGGTTGGACAGGCCGAGCTCGGCGATGGCGTACGCGACGCTGAACGTGGACAGCGTGTACACCACGGCCGTGTCGCAGATGTGCGCCCCGACCCCGATGAGGAAGTTGCGCGGGTAGCGGACGATCGCGTCCCTGATCGGCAGTTTGACGATCTCACGGCTCCGCTCCATGTCGCGGAACACCGGCGACTCGGCCACCCGTAGCCGCACGTACAGGGCCACCCCGATGAGCGCGAAGCTCACCAGGAACGGCAGCCGCCAGCCCCAGGACAGGAAGTCCTCCTCGGGCAGGAGCCGCACCAGCAGGAACGCCGACGTGCCGAGCACGAGGCCGATCTGCACGCCGGTCTGGGCGTAGGAGGCGTAGTAGCCGCGCGGTCCCGGCGGGGCGTGCTCGGCCAGCAGCGTGGCCGCGCCGCCGAACTCCGCGCCCGCCCCGAGTCCCTGGCAGACGCGGAGGAGCGTGAGGAGGATGGGCGCCGCCACGCCGATGGCGGGGTAGGTGGGCAGCAGGCCGATCAGGCCGGTGGACACGCCCATGATGACGGTCGTGATGATCAGCGTGGAGCGGCGGCCGATCTTGTCGCCGAGGTGGCCGAACAACACGCCGCCGAACGGCCGCACCACGAACCCCACGCCGAACGTGGCGAACGCGGCGATCGTGCCCGCGGCCGGGTCGGCCTGGGTGAAGAACAGCCGGTTGAAGACGAGGGCGGCGGCGGTGCCGTAGATGAAGAAGTCGTACCACTCCAGGGCGGTGCCGACGAGGGCGCCCAGGACGACGCGCTTCAACTCGGGTGTGGCGGACATCTAACCTCCTCCGGGGGCGTGTCAGGCCAGGGTGGGCCGCGTCCAGCGGCCCTCCATAGGCCGCGGGGTTTGCGCCTACGGAACGCCGAGTCGCGAGGCGAGCGCCGCCAGCTCCGCCCACACCGGGGCGGGCACCGGGATCCCCTCCTTCAGCCGCGCCGTACGTGCCTCGGTCTCGGGCTCGCCCGGCACGACCACGCCGGGGCCGGAGGCACGCAGGGCCTCGCAGAAGGTCTCGACCTGGGCGATGTAGCTCTCCAGGGGGACGAAGGCGGCGATGTCGACCGCGCTGATCACCGTGCCGAACGTGCCGTCGTACTCCGGCGAGCAGGCGGTGCCGGTGCCCGTGAGCAGGCCGCCGACCAGCTCGATGAGGACGCTCAGGCCGTACCCCTTGTGGCCGCCGAACGGCAGCAGCGCCCCGCCCCGGTAGAAGTCGTCCGGGTCGGTGGAGGGACGGCCGCCAGGGTCCACGAGCACCCCTTCCGGGGCCGGCGAGCCGGTCCCGCGCAGCAGGCCCAGCTTGCCCTCGGCCATGGCGGCGGTGGCCCAGTCCATGACCACGGCCGCGCCGGCGGCCCGGGGCACGGCCCAGGCCATGGGGTTGGTGCCGAGCATCCTGCGGCGCCCGCCGTACGGGGCGACGGTGGGGTCGGCGTTGCCGACGACCTGCGCGATCAGGCCCCGTGCGGCCAGCGACTCGGCGTACTCGCCGAGCCTGCCGACGTGGTTGCACTCCCTGATCGCGACGACGCCCGTGCCGTGCTCGCGGGCCAGCCGCGCCGCCTCGCCTGCGGCCAGCCGGGCGGCGGCCTGCCCGAAGCCGCGCCGCCCCGAGACGACGGCGGTGGCGCCGCGGCGCGAGACCACCTCGGGGCGGGCGTCGGGCACGATCACGCCTGCCTCGATCCCGTCGAGGTAAGGCGTCAGCCGCCGCACGCCGTGCGAGCCGTGCCCGGCGAGGTCGGCCTCGACCAGGGACGCGGCGACCGTCACCGCGGTGCCGGCGGGCGCGCCGGCCGCGACCAGGAGGTCACGGGCGAGGTCGCGGAGGTCGTCGGCGGTGATGAGGCGGGGGGATGCGTTCACGGGATGCCTATCCTCATCGTGAGGCGTTCCGTGTGCGCGCTTATGCCCGATCCCCGCCGGCCCAAACGGAGCTCCGGAAAGGGCTTACCAGGCCCTGTGCTCCGCCCCGCGCGGCCAGCGGGGCGAAGGGTCACGGGGTCAGCCGGCGGCGTTGGGCCTCCAGAGGACGGCGTGCTGCTGATTGCTGGGGTACATCGCCGTCCCGACGATCTCCCCGTTGGTGTTGATGGCGTTGGCGGCCGTCCCCGAACCTCCCGCCGGGTCCGGCAGCCGGACCGGCGCGTGCACAGGGTCGGTCCACACCGCCGGGTGGGCGGCGCCGCCGGCCGCGTCGCAGGCGTGCGTTCCGACGATCACACCGTTGTCGTTGATGGCCGCCGGCCATGCCAGGCCGTCGCCGTCCTCGATGGAGCGCATGCCGGTCTCGCGGCTCCACACGAATCCGGCCTGGAGCACGCCGTCCGCGCCAAGCGCCGACTGGCCGACGACGTGGCCGTGATTGTTGAGGCCGCTGGCCTGGCTCCAGATTCCGCCCAGCGTGCCCAGCTCCGTGACGGCGCCGTTCTCCCAGAGGAAGGCGCGCTGCGTCTGCTGGTCCGCCGGCAGGCCGACCGTTTCAGTGCGGCGGTGCGTGCCGGCGATCTGGCCGGCCTTGTTGACGTCTGAGGCCCCGCTGCCGGCGACCACATGGAGATCGGTCTTGACACCGTTCCGGATCACGAAGGCATGAGTGCGCCGGGTGCCGTCGGGCTGCAGGCCGACGTAGTCGCCGACGATGACGCCCTGGCTGACGTCCCTGGGAAAGGTGAGCGCGCCGAAGTTGCCCAGATCCTCCATCGTCCCGTTGTGCCAGAGAAAGCCGTGGCCCTTGCTGTCCGCCGTGTAGCTGTTGCCGACGACACGGCCGTCCTCGTCGATGGCCGATGCGCTGCTCGTGGGACCTCCGAGGGTGCCCACGTCGATGACCTGGCCGTCGTCCCAGATCATCGCCTGGGAACGGCCTGCCGCGTTGGTTGCCCAACCGGCGATCTGCCCCTGGTCATTGATGTCGAGCGCGCGGCCGATCACTCCCAGATCGACGGCCTGCCACTGGTCGGTGGTCGCCGGGCACGCGTCTGCCGCGGCCGGGCTCGCGCCTGCTGCCTGCCCCGCGGACGCCACGATGAGAGCGCCGGCCAGGGCGGTGATGCTCGTCCGTGCTAAACCCATGATCACTCCGTAGGCGGAAGACAAAACGATCACAGCGTAAACGCATGACGGATCTTCGCCAAGGATGATCATTCGCGCACAGTGAATGCGATCAGTTCGTGATTGGCGCTGCGCATGGGCGCCAGAACGTATTTCCCTCGTCAGGTGAGCTCGCGGGCCGTGGCGGCCGGCATACCGGTGCGGCCGAGGTCGGCGCGGCGACCGGCGGCCACGCCGGCGCGGTACCCGGAGCCACTGGTGCGGGGCACGCTCATCCTGATGTTCGGGTAGTGGGCCGCGACCGCCCGCTCCACCTCGCCACGCCGATCGGCCAGCACGAGCTCGGTGCCCGTGCCGGCGGCGTCGGCCTCGGCCCGCGACTCGGCCGCGCACAGCAGCCTGTAAACCTCGTCGGTGAACCCCAGCAGCCACGACCGCCGATACGCCCGCACGGCCGTGACGTCCTCAGGGACCCGTACGCGCGCCAGCCCGGAGGCCATCTGCAGCAGCAGCGACGTCGCCAGCAGGTCGGCGCGCTCCAGGTCGGCGGCGAACCCGAACACGTGCACCCGCTGCCCTCCGTCCCCCCGCCCGATGAGCAGCGGCCGGCAGCGCACGGCCTGCGCCACCAGGCTCACGAGGCGGGCCTTCTCCCCGGCCCACGGGCCCGGCAGGGTGACGATCCGGTCGCCGGGCACCTGCCGCGTGCCGGCGGGCGGGAGCGCGTCGATGCCGTGCTTGGCCATGAGCGCCGAAGCCGCCGCCATGAACGTGGCCCGCTCGTGGTCGTTGTCGGTGCGTTCGGCCTTGGCCAGGAGTTTCCTGACGCGATCGAGTGTGCGCTCCCGCAAGCGTGTGCTCCCCCGGTGCCCTCAGTGCTTGGTCAGCACCCTCCCGTCGGCTCCGAGCACGGGGAAGGCGCCGGTGTCCACGATGCCGTGCTGCTGGTACAGCGCCTCGATGATGGCGTGCGCCTGCGGCTCCAGCTTCCACAGGGCACGATACTCGCGCGCCGTGGCCAGCGAGATGCCGATCTCCTGAGCGATGTCCACGGTACGCGGCACGATTCCTTTGGCGATCTGCCGGTCCCAGAACTCGCGGGCGGCCCGGATCTGCGCCGCGCGCTCGGCGGTGGAGACGACCTGCGGGGTGGTGTCGAGCACCTCGACGTCCTCGTCCTCGTCGTTGACGAGCTCGGCCAGTGCGGGCGGCAGCGCCGGGCGGGCGGGAACCGGGTGGTGGTCGGCCTCGGGCTCCCAGGGCACGCGGGGGTCGGCGTCGATGAGCGCGGAGGTGTTGTAGAGCGCGGCGATCTGGGCCAGCAGCGCCTCCTGCCGGGCCGGGTCCACGGCCAGGCCGGTGTGCTCGACGGCCTGGTCCATGGCCTTGTCGAGTCTGGCCAGCGCGTGGCGCATCTTGCGGTCGGAAGCCCCGCCCTCGCGCAGCGCCTTGGCCCGCTTGGCGGCCAGCGCGACCCGGGTGAGCCTGCGGTGCGCGTCGACCTCGCTGGTCGTACGGTCGCTGACCTCGGCCAGCCCGAGCCTGACCAGCGCCCGTTCGGGCGTGAGCCGCCAGTTGATGCGGCCGGTGCCGCGGATGCGGTGGCGTTCGATGGCCATGCCGCGCTCCCACAGCCAGGCCGCCACCAGCGGGGCGGCCAGCCGGAACACGGCCTCGGGCAGGCTGCGCGCGTCCATGCTGGACAACACCGCGGTCAGGCAGGTCAGCGCCCACACGGCGATGCCGTCGATGCCGGCGGAGAAGTTCTCGCGCATGTTGCGGCGGGCGCGGACGGCGCTCGTGATGATCGCGATCTCAATGAACGCGAACAGCAGTAACCTGAGCGGCCCGTCGAGCCCCAGCACATCCTGTGAGAAGCGCCACATACCCTGCGCGGACACGCCCGTGGCGATGGAGGCGGCCATGATGGTCAGCACGTCCTCGACCGGACGCGGGGCGACGTATCTGGCGAGCAGCCAGGCTGCGGCTTTCCACGCGACCCTGAGCACCAGGAACGCGAGCGCCAGCCCGGCCAGGCCGAGCAGCGCGATGACAGCGGTGGCGAGCGGCTTCTCGCTGACGAAGCCTGCTATTTCCTCGAATGTCGGCATCTGTCACTATCCGTGATGGCTGTGGCTCCGGCTCTATGCGACGAGATCATCGCAGAATGTCGCCATCTTGTACGCGAAACGCAAACGGCTTCCTCAGTTTGCTCCTGATTCCCACCATCACCGGTGTGTCGCGTTGCCCTGCCGGCCGTCGGGGTGAGGTCACGGCGGCTGACGAGGCGGTGATCGTCGCAGGTCTGAGACAAAAATTCGTCCTTTCGGAGGGCACCGAACGCGCTTCTGGATGGGACCATCGATCGAGGGATTTATCCCAAGATCGTGCGATGTATCCAGCAGGACGGATATCGATGTCAGACAATGAGTTCCCGCTCGTCCAGTTCATGCGCGACGGCTTGGACCCGGTGGACGAGCTCGGACGCATCCGGGCCGAGCACCCGGTCTTCCCGATGGAGATCCCCGGCGATCAGACGGTTTACCTCGTCACCCGCTGGGAGGACGTCCGCGCCGTGCTCGGCGATCACGAGCGCTTCAGCAACGACTTCGCGGGCGTCATCGGTCTCGGCTCCAACCAGGAGGACCCGGGCGGCCTCGGCTTCCGCGACCCGCCCGAGCACACCCGCCTGCGCAAGTTCCTCACCCCCGAGTTCACCATGCGGCGCCTGCGGAGGATGGAGCCGCGCATCGAGGCCATGGTCGAAGAGGCGCTGGACCGCATCGAGGCCAAGGGCGCCGAGAGCATGCCGGTGGACCTGTTCGAGGAGTTCGCGCTGCCGATCCCGTCGCTGGTGGTGTGCGAGCTGCTGGGCGTGCCGTATGACGAGCGCGCCGGATTCGTCAAGATCAGCAAAGACCGCTTCGACTTCACGGCCGGGCCCGAGGCGTCGCTGCAGGCGATCAACGACGCGATGACGTACCTGACGGAGCTGGTCGCCAGGGAGCGGCAGAACCCCGGCGAGGGCCTGCTGGGGCAGCTCCTGCGCGACCACGGCGACGAGCTGGACGACCGCACGCTGGCCAGCATGGCCGACGGCCTGCTGACCGGCGGGCACGACACCAGCACCAGCATGCTCGCGCTGGGCACGCTGTGGCTGCTGCAGAACCCGGAGCAGGCCGCGAAGGTGCGCGAGGTCGACGGCTACGTCAACGACGTGGTCGAGGAGCTGCTGCGCTACATGTCGGTCGTGCAGGTGGCCTTCCCCCGCTTCGCCCGCGACGACCTGGAGCTGCACGGGGTAACGATCAAGAAGGGCGAGCTGGTCCTGTGCTCGCTGATCGGCGCCAACCGCGACCCGGCCCTGGGCGAGGACATCGACGAGATCCGGCCCGGCCGGGACGTCTCGCACCTGGCGTTCGGCCACGGCATCCACCGCTGCGTCGGCGCGCCGCTGGCGCAGATGGAGATGCGCATCGCCTTCCGCGCCCTGCTGCGCCGGTTTCCGACGCTGCGGATCGAGGGCGAGGTGCCGTTCAGGGAGCTCGCCATCGTCTACGGCGTCAAGGAGCTACCCGTCGCCTGGTAGAGCGGTTACGTTCGCACTGTGAGCGAGCTTGTCATCGACCTGGCGAGGATCAGCGCCGTCGTGTTCGACACCGACGGGGTGGTCACCGATACCGCGCGGGGGCACGCGGCCGCCTGGAAGCACGTTTTCGACGCGTTCCTGCGCGGCCGCTCCGGACCGTTCGACATCCGCGACGACTACCTGCGCCATGTGGACGGGCGGCCGCGGCTGGACGGCATCCGCACGTTCCTGGCCTCGCGCGGCATCACGCTGCCCGAGGGGTCGGCGGACGACGAGCCCGGCGCGCCGACCGTGCACGGGCTGGGGCTGGCCAAGGATCAGATCTTCGTCGCGCAGGTGGACAAGTACGGGGTCGCCGCGTTCCCGGCCACGGTCGCCCTGCTGCACGAGCTGCGGCGGCGGGGCGCCCGTACCGGGGCCGTGTCCCCCAGCCTGCACGGGCGCAAGCTGGTGAACTCGGCGGGCCTGTCCCATCTGTTCGACGTGCTGATCGACGGGAACGACGCGGCCCTGATGAACCTGCCCGGCATGCCGGAGCCCGCCCTGTTCCTGGAGGCGGCGCGCCGGCTCGACCTGCCCGCGGACAAGATCGCGGTGGTGGCCGCGGCGCTGCCCGGGATCGAAGCGGGAAGGAAGGGCGGATTCGGGCTGGTGGTGGGGGTGACCGGGGAAGGCGGCCGCAGGAGCGAGCCACGTGATCGCGGGGCCGATGTCGTGGTGACGGGGCTGGGCGAGATCGAGGTGCGCGGCAGGGTCCTACCCTTGACGACGTGACCGTTCTCATCGACCCTCCCCACTGGCCGGGGCCGCGCGGCCTGATGTGGTCGCACCTGGTCAGCGACCGCTCGCTGGAGGAGCTGCACGACTTCGCGGCACGGCTGGGGGTGCCGGCGCGGGCGTTCGACCGGGATCACTACGACGTGCCGGAGACCGTGCACGCGCGGGCGGTGTCGCTGGGGGCCGAGGCGGTCAGCTCGCGCGAGCTGTTACGGCGGCTGATCGCCGCGGGCCTGCGTCGCCGCAAACGCCACTCACCCCGCTGAACCCGCCGTGAGCCTGGCCAGTTCGGCCGTCATGTTGGCGCGGGCGCGCTCCTCCCACAGGCCTGCCGCCTGGGCGGTGCGGTAGAGGCGGGGCGCGGCCAGCAGGCGGCGCAGCACCTCCGCGCGGCCTGCTCTGAACAGGTCGTCGGGCACGTGGGCGTACTCCTGGCGGATGGCGGCCGCGTAGGCGTCGTACCCGGGGCGGCCCAGGACGGCCAGGTCCGCGTCGCACAGGACCGCGCCGTTGGCGTCGCCGTCGGTCAGGGTGTCGTGGGCGGCGGTGAGGCGTACCAGCCTGGCGGTCTCGCCGATCCGGGCCGCGGGCACGCCGCACCTGGGCAGCCGCGACTGGGCCAGCTGGGCGCTGCGTTCCTCGTCCCAGCCCGGCCTGCCGTCGTAGACCGCGTCGTGAAACCAGGCGGCCAGGCGCACCGCCGCCGGGTCCTCGGCCTCGCCCGCCAGTTCGTCGACGGCGTCCAGCACGGCTGTCAGGTGGGCCAGGTCGTGGTAGCGGCGATGCGGCTCGGCCCACCGGGCGATCAGCTCGGCGCCGAGGGCCCGCGCGGCCGGCGAGCCACCCGCGAGCGCCTCCCACCGCTGAGCCAGTGCCGCCCACCGGTGGCCGCGTCCATCCCGCCTCCCGGCGACCGCTCCCGGCTCCCCCATCCGGCCCGCCGCGTCACTCACCGCCACCGCACCGCCTTCGATCGGTCTGACCCGGCCGCGGCCCCACGCATTGATCGTGAGTCGGCGGTGCCGCGAACCCGGCGTGTGGGGAGCGGGGCGTCGATCACCACTCCACCGTACTTTGGTAGCGTCCTGGGCATCGACACGGCACCGAAGGAACCACGGCGCCTGCCTCGGTGGCGGGAGCTGCGGACCGTTCTGCCCGGCTGGCCGCGGCTGGGCGGGGCGCGGCGGGTGGCGGACGCCGCCGATGTCGAGGATCTGCGACGGCTGGCCATGAAGCGGGCGCCCCGGATGGTGTTCGACTACGTCGACGGCGCCGCCGAGGGTGAGCGGTCGATGGCCAGGGCGGTGGAGGCGTTCGGGCGGGTGGAGTTCCGCCCGCGGGTGCTGCGGGACGTCGCCGAGGCCCCGACGGCGGTCGAGATCCTGGGCCGGCGGATCGCGATGCCGGTCGTGCTCGGGCCCACCGGGTTCACCAGGATGATGCACCGGGCGGGCGAGCGGGCGGTGGCCAGGGCGGCGGAGCGGGCCGGAGTGCCGTACACGCTGTCCACCATGGGCACCACAACGGCCCAGGACGTGGCGGCCGCGGCGCCCGGCGGGTGGAACTGGTTCCAGCTCTACGTCGTGCGCGAGCGCGCCCGCACCCTGGAGACGTTGTCCCTGGCCAGGGACGCAGGCATGGACGTGCTGGTGGTGACCGTGGACGTGCCGGTGGCCGGGGCACGGCTGCGTGATGTGCGGCACGGGCTGACGGTCCCGCCGTCACTGCGCTGGCGCAGTGTGCTGCAGGCGCTGCGGCGGCCGGCGTGGTGGTTCGACTTCGTCACCAGCGAGCCGCTCAGGTTCGCCACAGTGGACGGCGCACCTGACGACCTGGCCGGGATCACGAACGTGATGTTCGACCCGTCCGTGACGATCAAGGACCTGGAGTGGATCAGGTCGGCGTGGCAGGGGCAGCTGCTGGTCAAGGGCGTGCAGCGGGTGGACGACGCCAAGGACCTGGCCGCCGTCGGGGTGGACGGCCTGGTGGTGTCCAACCACGGCGGGCGGCAGCTCGACCGCTCCCCCACGCCGCTGGAGCTGCTCCCCGAGGTGGTGGACGCCGTCGGGGACCGCACGGAGGTCTTCCTGGACGGCGGCGTCCGCAGCGGGGCCGACGTGGCCGCCGCGGTCGCCCTGGGCGCGCGGGCGTGCTTCATCGGCAGGGCCTATCTGTACGGACTGATGGCCGGCGGCGAGGCAGGGGTGACGCGGGTGCTCGACCTGCTGCACGCCGAGCTCGTACGGACGACGCAGTTGCTCGGCGTGGGCGGCGTGGGCGGCGTCGGCGGGCTCGACCGCGATGTCGTGCGCCTGCGCCCGTCCTGACATCACGCCGAAGGACGCGTATCTGACCGCCGGTGCCGGCTCTCTGCTCCTTCACACGGGGACACGGTCCTCACTGAAGGGAGAACAGATGGCAACCGGAGATTTCCAGGTGATGAAGGTACCGGCCGAGCAGCTGGCCGGTGCTCTCCACGGCCAGGTTGTCGATCCGGGCGCGCAGCCCACGACCGTCGTGCGGTGCGGCGAGGGGTGGACCGTGGACGTGAGCTGGGAGGTCACCGGCGAGCTCATCGACTGGCTGGCCGGCTGCTGGCAATTGGAGATCATCGCCGATCTGCTGGGCGGTGGCGAGTCGAGGCATCCTTCGCCCCCCGTGGAGATGACCTTCACACCGGGGTCGGGCCGATATACGGCCTCCATCCCGATGCGCGGTCAGCTCGCCCCCGGTACCTATGATCTCGTGGTCAACCTCACCACCACGACCGCCGCCGGCACCGCGGGGGCGCTCGGCGGGTTCGTGGTGCTCAGCAAGATCGTGGTGAAGGAATGACCCGCGGATGAGGTCAGCGCAGGCGGCGCTCCAGGAGGAGGGCGCCGCGGCCGGACAGCAGGGAGGCACACCATTCGCGCAGGTCCGCCGGTTTGGGGCCGCTCACCTGGCCTGCGTCCAGGAGGTCCGCCCAGTCCAGCAGGGATTCGGCGAGCATGAGCGGCACCTCCCTCCGCTCGTGCACCTCCGCCGCGGCCTCGAAGTGCTCCGCGGCCCGCGGCAGGTCGCCCATCGTCACGCACAGGTGAGCCAGGTAGTGGTGCCCGCAGTGGTGCGCCACCGTGCTGTGGCCGAACGTCTCGCCCTCGGCGGCCAGCGAGCCGTAGAGCTGCGCGGCCAGGTCCGCCCGCCCGAGCCGGGAGGCGGCCACGGCCAGGTTGTCCAGGGCGGGCCGGTGCCCCATGGTGCGCGGCGGCACCGCGCCCTGGTCGGCCAGGATGCGATCGAGCAGCGGGCCGGCCTCCTCGTCGCCCATCTCGCAGAGATAGCGCAGCACCGCGTGCACGGGGTCCACGCGGGGCGCCTGGGCGGCGCGGCGCAGCCGGTCACGCAACTCCCACAACCGTCCCTGGAGCCGCCGGATCTCGGCGATCTGCTCGGAGTAGATCGCCACGGCCTCCAGGCGGCGGCCGATCTCCGAGCCGAGCCGCATGGCCGCCGTCGCCTCCGCCTCCGCCTGCGCCAGATCGCCCTGCATGAGAGTCAGCCCGCTCTTGGAGTAGCCGACCAGCCAGTGGAGGTATGGCTGCGCCAGCCGGTGCGCCAGCTCGTCTGCCTGGTCCAGCAGCGTGGCGGCGCGGGCCGCGTCGCCGCTGTCCAGGACGGGAGGCGTCCGCTGCATGTAACCGTGGAACAACACCAGGTCGTCGCCGGTCCTGCGGGCCGCCTGCAGCATCTCGTCGCCGTCGCGGTGGCGCTGGTGCAGCGGATCGGCGGGGATGATGGTGAGGCTGCGCAGGCACAGCACCAGGGCCAGCGTGCGCGCGTCGCCGGACTTGCGGGCCAGCGCCACGGCCTCGTCGCTCAGCGCGAAGCGGCGCTCCCCGTCGGGCGCCCAGATCAGCTCCGAGGCGAGATGGGCCGCCAGCAGCGCCCTGGTGCTCACGTCGGTGGAGTCGACCAGCCGCCTGGCCTCGGTCAGCAACGCGATGCGCTGCTCGTCGGGGGCGGCCGAGATGCTGGTGAAGCCGCGGTCGCCGCCGAGCGCCGCCGTGACGATCAGATCGCCCCGGCCGCACTCCCTGGCCAGGTCCGCCGCCGCCACCAGGGTCGGGCGCGCCTCGGGATGTCCGGCCAGCCACATCGCCGTGCCGCACTCCAGCAGCAGCTCCGCGCGCCGCTCCACGCTGGCGCCGGGGAAGTCCTCGAGCAGCTCCAGCACCCGCTGATACCAGGTGACCGCCTCGCGGTGCGCCAGCCCGGCCAAGGCGTGCTGCGCCGCGCGCACCGCCGCCTCCGCTGCCGCGCCGACGCGGGCCGGGTCGCGGCCGTGCTCGGCGGCGGCCAGCAGGTGCGCGGCCACCACGTAGGGTCGCGACTCCATGGCTGTCGGGTCCGCCTGGCACAACGCGTCGGCCACCCGCCCGTGCAGCAGCCCGGCACGCGGCGGTGAGAGCGTGGCGTAGAGAGCGTTCCTGGTCAGCTCGTGGGAGAACCGGCAGGTGCCGCGTCCCGACATGGTGACCAGGCCGGCGCCCAGCGCCTCCTCCACCGCGGCCACGAACCGCGCCTCGTCCAGGCCCAGCCCCAGCCGCAACTCGGCCGACTCCATGCGCTCGCCGACCGCCAGCAGGCTGATCAGGTCCCTGGCGTCCGGGTGCAGCTGCGCCAGCCGGGCCAGCACCATCCTCGTGACCGAGTCGGGCACGGCCAGCGCGTCCAGATCCTTGCCCGCGGCCAGCTCTCTGGCCACCTCGCTGATCAGGAACGCGTTGCCGCCGGTGATCCGGTGCAGCTGCTCGGGGTCGCCACCGGAGCGGACCTGCGACAGCAGGTCGGAGACCTCGTCGAGGCCGAATGACGAGACCTGCACGACGCGGCCGTCGGCGGTCAGCTTGTGCAGCTCCGGCATGGCGGACTCGACCGGCACCGGCCGCGACGTGGCCAGGATGAGCAGCGGCATGGCCTCGGCGTCGTACATGAGGGAGCCCAGCATCTGCAGCGACTCCAGCGTCGCCCACTGCAGGTCGTCGATCACCAGCAGCACCGGCCGCACGGTGGCCAGCCGCTCGATCAGGGTGCGGGCCGCCGCCATCAGCTGGTAGCGCTCCGAGACCGGCTCGGTGGCGGGCGGCACCTGCAGCGACATCGGCGGCGCGCCGAGTGACGGCGCCAGGCGCACCAGCTGGCCGCACTGCTGGTCGACCCCGGCCCGCAGGAGCAGCGCGGGCGAGGTGCGGGCCAGCCGCTCCACGGCGCCGGCGATCGGCTCGTAGGCCTGCCGCGCCGGATCCGTGCACCGCCCCGCCAGCACCGTGAACTGCCGCTTGAGCGCCTGCCTGGCCACCATGGAGGCCAGCCGCGTCTTGCCCACCCCGGGATCGCCCTGCAGGATCACCAGGCCGCTGCCGAACTCGGCGGCCGCCAGCTCGCCGTCCAGCGCCCGCAGCTCCTCGTCCCGGCCCACGAACGGCAGCTCGTGCCCGCTGTCCAGCCAGGTGGGCAGCCCGCCGCTCTGGTGGTGGTCGGCGTTCTGCCAGTGCAGCTCGTAGGTGTGCAGCGGCTCGCGCAGCCCCTTGCCCGGCAGCCGCCCCAGATCCTTGAACTCGTGCCGGCTGCGCCCCTGGGCCAGCCGCCGCACCAGGTCGGTGCAGAGCACCTGGCCGCCTTCGGCGATGGCGACCAGCCGGGCCGCCTCCACCGTCGGCAGCCCGCTGACGTCGTCGTGTCCCCAGCACACATCACCTGCGGCCAGCGCGGCCTTGATGGAGATCTTCTCCATCGCGCGCTCGTTCTCGTCCGCCACCGCCTGTTCCACCGCGATGGTGGCGTCGAGCCCGGCGGTCGCCGAGTCGAACACGGCCATCAGCCCGTCGCCCAGGCTCTTGGTGAACGTCGAGCCGCTCGCCGTCACCACAGAGTGCAGCAGCTGATAGAGGCGGCGGAAGACGACGTTGGCCCGCTCCTCGCCGAGCCTGATCCGCAGCGCGGTGGAACTCACCACGTCGGTGAACAGGATCGTCGCCGTGGTGAGCGTGCCTGGCTCGTGCGGGGCGGTCACGCGCGCAGTCCCTTCCGCCCGACTGTCTTCTGCCGGATATTGTGCCGGACACTGTGGCGGATCTCGCGGGATTTCACGGCGGTCTTCGACTGCTTGATCCGCCAGGCGCGGGCCAGCTCCGCGGGGATGCGGAACGGCGCCTGCCCGCCCGAGTGGCGGTCGACCAGGGCGACCACGATGTCGCGCCCGGCCCGCCGCACCAGCCAGCGCACCACGGAGTCCGCCTGCCGGCCCAGCCACGGACGCCGGTGCGCGGCCCGCGCCGCCGCGAACAGGGCGGTGAACCACCACGCGGCCGGTGGCACGCCGAGCAGCTCCGGCACCCGGTCGGCGCCGTATCGGGCGTCGCGGAAGACCCAGTGCACCAGGCTGCGGGGCAGCTTGCGCCAGCCCAGGTGCATGAACTCCTCCATCTCCTCCAGGAGCCTGGCCATCAGCCTGCGGCCCTCGGGGCTGGACTCGTAGAGCCGGCCCAGGCGCTCGCTGACCGGCACCACGTCGTCGAGCGTGAGCGGCCCGTCCTGGCACGCCTCCACGCCCATGAGGTGGCCGAACACGCTCCACGTGTAGAGGTGGGCGGCGCGCTGCTCGTCCGTCAGCACCACGCCCATGCTCTCCAGGGCCTCCCACGTGACCACGGAGAAGTCGAAGATGGTGGCCAGCAGGAGCTCCTGGTTGACCGGCGGCCCGAACCGCTCGGTGTCCCAGGTGTCGCCGAAGCGCTCGTCGACCAGGGCGCGCACGAACGAGTGCAGGATGCGCAGCCCGATCGCGGTGGTGTGGCCCGGACGGCCAGGCTGCAGGCTGTCGGTGGCCTTCAGCCCCATCACGTCGACTAACATCTGCCCGGTCTCGGCGACCCGGCGGGTGAGGCTGTGCGTGGCGAGGTTGGACACGCCGGCCAGCACCTTGGCGCTGGACACCTCGACGTACGCCATGGGCAGGCACTTGCAGAACAGCGCGGCCGACTGGTAGAGCCCGTAGTCGGCGAACACGGCCTGCCCCTTGGCCAGCAGCTCCTTGTCGTCGCCCCAGTCGGGCAGGTCACTGGTGAAGTCGAGCGCGTCGAAGATCCGGGAGGCGGGCGGCTCCCCCGAGGGCGCCCTGGCCTCCCGCTTGGCCCGCCCCAGCTCCTCGATCACGGCCCGCACCAGCTCCAGCGGGCCCCTCCCCTCGGGCTGCTCGCTCAGGTAGGCGGCCACCACCTCGTCGACGGCCGGGTCGGCCTGCTTCCTGAGCTGCCGGAACCTCTCCTCCGGCCAGCGCTCGTAGGCGTCGTTGCGATCGTTCATGGTCCCCGTACTCCAGATTCGGTCAGAGCCCACCCCGCTTGCGCAGGGCGGCGACGTCCAGCAGCGTGATCGTCCGGCCCTCGATGGCGATGAGGCGCCTCGACACCAGCGACTGCAGGGCCCGGTTGACCGCCGGCCGCGTCGCGCCGATCAGCGCGGCGAGATCCGACTGCGTCAGCCCCGGCAGATCCACCACGCCTTCGGTGGTGCCGTGCTTGCCGGCCAGCTGCAGCAGCAGCTTCGCCAGCCGCCCGCCCAGGTCCAGGAAGGCCAGATCGGCCGCCTGGCCGGTGAGCCTGCGCACCATGTGCCCGAGCATGCGCAGGAACTCGTCGGCCAGCCCCGGATGCTCCCGCATCAGCTCCAGCAGCCGGGCCCTGGGCAGCGCGAACACCCACGACGGCCGCGCGGTGACGATCGAGGCCGAGCGCGGCGAGCCGTCCAGCAGCGCCATCTCCCCGAAGGTGTCGCCGCGGCCGAGCATGTTGAGCACGATCTCGTCGCCGTGCTCGGTGGTGAACACGACCTTCACCAGGCCGTCCAGCAGCACGTAGAGAGACTCCCCCGGGTCCCCCTGATGAAAGATGATCTGCCCGGACCGGTATCTCCGCGCCAGCCCGGCCCGCGCCGTGCTCTGGATGCCGCTGTCTCCGAGTACGCGGAACAGCGGGATCTCCGCCAGCACGGCGGCGACCGGCTGGATGTCCTGTGGAGCCCCGCTGCGCCCGTTCATGCAAGAACTTTAGGCCGCAATCGACGCCCGGACAGTATCCGGTAAGCGATCTACGAAATGTGACGAGGACCACATTCAGACTGTCACGCCCGAAACAGCCCCGGCCGATCTTCCGGCGGACTGTGGGGTAGCCGGCCGGAAGTGACCCCCCGAGTACCCGGACCGGCAGGGAGTCGGACATGCAGTTGGACACCATCGAACGCCTCGACACGGGCGCGCTCGTGTCGGCCGCGCAGGACGGCGACGCATTCGCCTGGGAGCGGCTGGTCGAGGAGTTCACGCCGATGCTGAAGGCGCGCATCCGCCGCTTCAGGCTCGGCCACGAGGACGCCCAGGACGTGCTGCAGACCACCTGGCTGCTGGCCTGGCAGAACCTCAAGAGCGTGACGGACGGGCAGCGGATGGCCGGCTGGCTGGCCACGATCGCCTTCCGCGAGTGCCTGAAGCTCACCAAGAAGACGAAGGAGATCTGCACCCCGGACCTGGACACGCTGGGCAGTACGGACGACGTGGACAAGGAGCTGGCCAGGGCGTGGCTGGCCGGCACGCTGGACGAGCTGGTCGAGGCGCTGCCGGACGCGCAGCGGGTCCTGTTCAGGGCGCTCACGGAAACCTCCGAGCCGCACTACGTGGATGTGGCCCGCAGGCTGGGCAGGCCGGTAGGGAGCATCGGGCCCACCCGAGCCCGCTGCTTCGCCAAGCTACGCGGGCTCCTCCAGGCCCGCGAGATCACCAGGGACTTCCTGGACTGAACTATGTGGTCGCCGAGTCAAGAGGGATCGCCTCCAGGAACGGCTCGAAGTCGAAGTGCGCCATCTCGTACGCGTCCGGGTCCGTCTCGGCCGGGTAGCGGTAGACCTTGCGCCGGACGGTGGGCAGGGCGGGGTCGTTCTTGAACATCTCGCTGACGGCCTGCGGCACCAGGCCGCGGCGCATCTCCTCGGCGAGCCCGTCGGCGACCTTGTCGTCGAACGGCACGTCGTACAGGGCGCGCACGTGCTGGTAGACGCGGAAATAGCTGACGATGAAGCGCATGCGGTCGGGGTAGGACACCCAGTTGGCCACCCCGGCCGTGGACGCCTCCTGGTCCTCGGTGATGAACTCCTCCGCCAGCTTGCGCACCTTCTCGTGCTGGATCGGCGCCCACACCTTCGCCATGTCCACGCCCGCGGGCGCGGTCAGCGGCTTGCCGACCTTGACGTCGCTCAGCGGCGTCTGCACGGCGAACAGGTGGCGGGTGTAGAGCCCGGCCCACAGCTCCTCCAGCGTGCGGGTCAGCCACGGCTGGTCCTCGTGCCGGGCGGCGTACAGGCGGAACCTCGGGAACGGGCGGCGCATGATCATCGAACGCAGCGACCGCCACGACACCCGGGTCAGCCACCTGACCGGCCGGTAGAGCACCAGTTCCAGGGCCTTCTGGGCACGTTTCTGCTCGTACGCCGACAACGCGATGTTGGCGCCCAGCATCAGCTCGGCCCGCACCGCCGGGTCGGTCGCCTCCTTGGCCTCCAGCAGCAGATGCGCCGCGTCCTTCAAATAGCGGGCGTCGGCCTGCTCCAGCAGCTCCGTCAGGAACTCGGGCGGCGTCGGCGTCAGGTCCGACTCCGGGCTCACCTTCAGGAACCGGTCCGGCGTGTCGTTCCACAGGTTGACCGCGAGGCTCGCGGTCTCGAGGAAGATCGCGCGGTTGGCCAGCGCCAGGCCGAGCTGGTAGCTGGGGCCGAGCAGGGTGAGCAGCGTGGCGCGGAAGAGCCGGCGGAACCGGCGCGGCACCCGCAGCTTGCGGCCGAAGTCCTCGATGAACGGCGAGGCGGGCGTGAGGTCGAGGCTCTCGCCCACCGCCTTGGAGGTCCAGGTGGCGTAGCAGTACCAGTTGTTGGCGTCCTTGCCGAGGTGCTCGGCCAGGTCGCCGGCGACGCGGTGGTAGGCGTAGGCGATGACCATGGCCTCGAGCGCCGGGCTGCGGTCCTTGTAGGCCGCGATGCGCAGCACGTCGTCCGCGGTCATCGGAGAGTCGGACATGAAGTCTCCCGTTTCGCTGGTCCCGTCGCCTCAAGTCGCTCAAGGAGTCAGAGCGTCTTGATGGGCGTCAGATACAGCCCGGCGGCCGGCTTCGTCTCCCGTGGCTGCCGAGGGCACCGAGCGTAGGAGGGACGACTTGCGAAAGGCTTGCAGGGTCCGCCCGGCCGCCTCCCGGTGTGCGCAACGCAGTGGCGGGCGATGCGGCGCCTCTCGCATCGCCCGCCACGGATTCGGTGGGTGAGTTCACGGCTCCTGAACGCAGGCCTGGACGCCTTCCTGACCCAGGTCGAAGAAGGCGACGCGCTGCTCGGCGTCACCGTGATGCTCCGGCTTCGACCAGGGATGACTGTCGGCGATCCGGGTGAGAGCCCTGGAGAGCTTGTCCGGATCTCGAGGCTCCCACTCGAGCCGGCCCTCCTCGTGCGCTCCGGCGAGCGTCGCACCGGCCAGGCAGTCCGCCTGCAGCTCGTAGCCCCTCCAGACCTGTCCCGGGATGCGTTGCTGGATGGCGTGTCCCCATTCGTGGGCGACCACCAAGTACGGGAACGTGTTCCCCTCCTCGCTCGGGATCCCTTCGATGAAGTCCTTGTCCCAGGCGATGTAGTCGGCCTCGCCGCCGCAGTAGATTGCGGTCTGCGCGCCCAGCGGCTCGCCGCCGCACGTCGGCCGGTCAGGGGAGGCGGGATCATACGGACCCACCACGGTGGGCGGTTTGTAGGGCCCGGTGAAGTTCTTCGGCCAGTTCCGCACCCAGAACTCGTTCACCACCTGAACCGCGTCCCGCTCGTCCTTCCTCATCTTGACGGACGTTTCCTCGATGGGTGCGGAGGGCGGTTCCTGCCGTTCCCGCGGCCGCGGCGGGATCCTGAAGCCGTACGGCTTCTCCCTGTCGTCAGCCGTCACCGTGGATTCCGGTTCGGTGGGCTCCTCCTCTGCCAGTGCCGGCGATCCATAAACGAGGACTGCCAGGAATGCCGGGCCGAGCACCATGAGCCCGTGCTTCTCGCTCATGCCGTCTCCTTCTCCCGTGGCCAGGATGTGCGGTCTTCGCCGTGCGGGGTGCGGAGATCTCCTTTCGAGGGCCGTCCCTCTCATGGTCGCCAGGGCGTTTCGTCGTTGTCGATGACGCTTGACCCGGTTGATCCGCGTCTTTAGGCACGAGCGGATGATCCGGCATAGGCAGAACACGATGATTTGACCCAACCGGTACGGGTCAGGGAGCGAGGGTCTGGCCCGCCTCGATGGCCTCGCGGACGCTCTTGGCCAGGGTCTCCTCCAGCGCGTCGCCGTGGGCGGCCAGCGCGCGCATCCCGTCGGCGTCGTCGGTGTGGGCCAGCAGTGCGCGGTATTTCTCGTTGTTGTCCAGGGCCTCGCGGGCCCGCAGGGCGGCGTCGGCCTCCTGGACGCGGCGGGCGTACCGCTCCAGGCCCTCGACCCTGGCGGTGACGGCGGCGACGGACCGGTTCAGCGCCTCCTGCTGGGGCTCCAGCACCGCCAGCAGCTCCGGCGTCACCACGCCCTGCCTGGCCCGGTGCTGCTCTTCCTGCAGGTGCGTCTGTGTCCGCAGCAGTGTCGCGATCTCCCAGAGCTGCCCGGGCAGCAGCACCTCGTTGGCCAGGCCGTCCAGCAGGCGGCGGCGCATGACCTGGGAGGAGTAGACGGTGCTCACGGCCTGCCTGGCGCGTTCCAGCAGGGCCCGCGAGGGCAGGGACAGCTCGGACACGACCACGCACCGCTCCGGGCCGGGCGCGTCCGGCTGGTCCTCGGCGAGCCTGGGGATGAAGCAGTCCAGGACGGCCAGGCGTTCCTCCTCGGTCAGCGCCGGGTCCATGACGAGATCGACGGTGCGCCTGACATGGTCCCGTTCCCTGGCGAGCAGGCGGCGCTCCTCGGCGGCGAACGCTCTGCGCCGGGACACGTCGTGCCCGACGACGATGCCACACAGGATGAGCGGAGCGAGCAGCACGGCGAGGACCACGTCCGGGGGGCCGACCCACACGTAGAGGGTGATGCCGGTGACGACGACCGCGCTGAAGGCGGCGATCGACGCCAGCGCCAAGCCGCAGCCTCTGGCCACACCGTCCCCCTCTGAGCGAGTTCGCGTAGTGCCCTGAGTGCCACAATAGCCGCGGATTCCGCGAAGATCAGTGCTTTCTCAGGTCAGCGCAGGTAGGAGGCGCCGTTCAGGTCGAGGACGGCGCCACTCGCCCATTCGGCGGCCGGCGAGGTCAGATACAGCACGGCGGCGGCGATCTCCTCCGGCCGCGCCACCCTGCCGAACGGGCTCTGCGCCCGGATCGCGTCGCCGCGCGGCGCCTTGAGGTGCTCGTTGGTCATGTCGGTCTCGACGAAGCCGGGCGCCACGGTGGCGACCGCGATGCCGCGCGGCGCCAGGGCGATGGCCAGCGACTGGCCGAACGCGTTCAGCCCGGCCTTGCTGGCGCCGTAGGCGGGGCTGTCGGGCTCGCCGCGGAAGGCGCCGCGCGAGGAGACGTTGACGATCCTGCCGCCGGCGGGCATGTGCTGGAGCGCGCACCAGGTGACGTTGGCGGCGCCGGCGAGGTTGACGTCCAGGGTGCGCCGCCAGGCGGCCTGCCACTGCTCGTAGGTCAGGTCGGTGATGGGGTGGTGGAGGAAGATTCCGGCGTTGTTGACGAGGACGTCGATCCGCCCGAGCGCCCCGGCCGCCGCGTCTGTCATGCGCCGCACGTCCTCGGGGTCGGCCAGGTCGGCCTGGACGACGGCGTGGCCCTGGCCGGGCAGCCCGCCGAGCAGGTCGCCTGCCTCGGCGGCCGAGTCCCGGTGGTGGATCGCGACCCGGTCGCCCTGCTCGGCGAACGCCGCCGCGATCGCGCGCCCGATTCCTCTGGACGCGCCGGTGATGAGAACTCCTCGTCCGCTCATCCGCCGCACAGTAGCCCATGTCCCGACACGTCCCCCCGACCGGGGCCGCACGCCGGTGCGAGCCCTTTGGCGGCGGCGACGTCCCACATCCCGTACCCCGCACGCCGCACTTCGGCGCCCGTCCTAAGGGAGCGGCAGTGGCGCGGCGGACGGCGGAGGCCCGGCAGACGGCGGAGGAGGAGCGTCGGATGCGGGCGGCGGGCTAGAAACGCCCTGAGTGGCGCAGAGGCTGGGGGCGGCCGTCCGGGTCGATGGCGAACCGGTACATCGGCAGGGCCAGCAGTCTCTGGAGCCGCGACAGGGTCGGGGCCGGGTGCGGGCGCAGCCGGCCGGGCGGTCGCGGCCCTGTGCCGCCGCGCCGGTGCCAGTCCTCCAGGCGGGACGCGGCACGCGCGAACGCCTCGAAGGCGGCGACCGGATCGCACAACCGGTCGTGTTCGTCCGAGGGCAGATCCAGGTGCTCGGCCATGAGGGTCAGCCGCAGGTCGCGGGCGAACCGCAGCGCGCCGCGGGGTGGGCGCAGGTCCTCATGCTCGTCCAGGACCGCGCAGCTGAGCTCGGAGTCGTAAGTCCAGGAACGCAGGTTGACGTTGTCGGAGCCGACCTCGGCCCACACGTCGTCCACCACGCACACCTTGGCATGCACGTAGATCGGGGCGCCCGCGTGGTTCTCCAGGTCGTAGACGGTCACCCGGTCGCCGCCGGCCGCGCGCAGCCGCCGCACCGCGTCGGCGCGGCCGATCAGGCTGGCGGGAGCGGCCAACCAGCCGTCCTGGTCGGGGTGGCGCGGCACGACGACGATCATGCGGAGCCCCGGCTGGCGCTCCAGTGCCCGCGCGAACGGCTCGATCACGTCGGTCGACCACAGGTACTGGTCTTCCAGGTAGATCAGCGAGCGGGCGCGGGCCAGCACCTTGAGGTAGGCGTGGGCGATGCTGCGCTCGCCGTGCGGCGCGAACGGGTAACCGCGGCGCAGCGCCGGGTAGGTGCGCAGCAGCTGCACGGTGTGGTGGCCGGCGCGGGGCGGTGGCGGTCCGGGCGCGGGCAGGGCGGGGGCGTCGTCGAGGCGTTCGACGTGGTCCCTCAGGCGACGCAGCGGATCGCGGGTCTCGGGGGCCGGGTCCTGCCAGCGTTCATAGAACACCTCCGCCGCCTGCGCCACCGCGGGGCCGCTGATGGAGAGCTGGACGTCGTGCCAGGGCGGGCGGGGGCCGTACGCGGCGGGCATCGGGGCGGACTGCGGGTCGCCGGTGTGGCCCGCGTCGTCGCGGCGGCTGTGGCACAGGTCGATGCCGCCGACGAAGGCCACGTCCCGTTCGGGGTCGCGGTCGTGGCGCAGGATGACGAACTTCTGGTGGTGGGAGCCGCCCGGCTTGGTGCGCGTGTCCAACTGGGCCTGGCCCCCGGCGACCTCGATCTCCTCGCCCAGGTGGCGGTTCTCGGCCGAGCTGAAACGCAGCCGGTCCAGGTGGGAGCGCCAGATGAGACCGCGGACGACGGCGCCGCGCTCGGCCGCGGCCGTCATCGCCGCGCCCACGGTGGGCCCGTCGGGGGCGAGGCGCTCGTCGGGGTCGCCGCGCCAGTCGGCGAACAGCAGCAGGTCATCCTTGCCCAGCGCCTCCAGGCGGGACTTCAGCTCGGCGAAGTAGGTGGCGCCATGCACGAGCGGGCGCACGTCGTTGCCGGGCGACCAGGGCTCGAGCCGGGTCGCCTGGTTACCCCGTTCCTCCGCGGTGAGGAACCAGTCCTCGATGCGCATCCGCTTCCGGCTACCCCGGCAGCGGATCCCTACGCGAGCTCCGCGCGGGCTCCGGCTCGGGGCGGGGCGGCGGGCCCGTGGTGTCCGCGGGGAGCCGGACGACGAAGACGGCACCCGCTCCGGGGCGGCCGTCCGCGGTGATGGTGCCGTGGTGACCGTCCACCACTTCCCGGACGAGCGCGAGCCCGAGCCCGTACCCGCCGCCCACGAACCGGGTGAACAGCTGCTCGGCGTCGGCAGGGTCGAGGCCCACGCCGTCGTCCCTGACCGTCAACCGCACCACGCCGGCGTCGCTGGAGAGCGTCACCCAGATGTGGCCGCCGGGGCTCGTGTGGCCGAGCGCGTTGTCCAGCAGCGCCGAGACCACCCGCCGCAGCGCGGACTCCACGCCGCGCACGACGTGGTCGCCGGAGCCCTCGCACCTGACCTCGATGCTCACGCCCCGCGCCTGGGCGCGGGCGCTCTCGGCCTCGGCCGTCTCGGCGGCCAGTGCGGCCAGGTCCACCGGCCCGAACGGCCGGCGCAGCTCCTTGTGCTGGGCCGACCGCAGCAGATCCTCGACCACCTCCCCGAGCTGCCTGCAGCCGGTGACGAGCTGGTCCACCTCGTCGATGAGCAGGATGGGGTCGGTGCCGCCGCGCATCCTGCGCGCCAGCAGCTGGGCGCGGGTGCTGAGCCGGGTCAGCGGAGTGCGCAGCTCGTGGCTGACGTCGGCGGCGAAGCGCCGCTGCCGGGCCAGGGCCTCGCCGAGCGGGGCGATCGCGCGGCGGGAGATGACCTGGCCGACGAGTACGGCGGCCAGCAGGCCGGCGATCTCGGCGGCGGCGAGCGTACGCAGCAGCCTGCTGCGTTCCGCGGCCTGGTAACGCAGGTCCATCGCGGCCTGGACGACGGCGTCGCCGCGGCGCTGGGTGCGGATCAGGTAGGTGTGTCCCGCCAGCTCGGCCTGCGTGACCTGCGGCTGGCCGCCGCGGCCGACCCGGTCCAGCTCCGCGTGCACCGGCAGTGCCGCCGGGGCGCCCGGCGAGGCCCGTACGGTGCCGCCGCGCTGCTCGTACAACCACACGCACGACGGCGGCTGGGCGACGTCGGCGCGCTCGGCCGCGGCGGCCAGCTCGCGCCGCGCGGAGGAGCTCTGCTGATGCTCCATGAAACACAGGACGAGCACGCCGACCAGCGCGAGCACGACCGAGATCGCGCCGGCGACCTGCACGGTGAGCCGCCGCCGCGCACGGCCCAGCAGCCGCCGCTCCGGATCGTGGCCCGGGTCGGCCACGAAGGGCCGCCACCGGCCCCTCACAGCTCACCCAGGCGATACCCCACGCCGCGCACGGTGCACACGACCCCCTGCCCCAGCTTGTTGCGCAGGTAGTACACGTAGGTGTCCACGATGGATTCCTTCTGGGCGCCGTCGAAGACCCGCTGCCGCAGCGACCGGCGGGTGTGCACCTGCCGCGGCCGGGTGGCCAGGGCGCGCAGCAAGCGGCATTCCTGCCCGGACAGCGTCACCTGCTCCCCGCTCGGCAGCCGTACGAGGTGCGCCTCGGAGTCCAGCCAGCCCGCGCCGAGCGGCAGCAGGCCGGCCTGGTCGAGGTGCCTGCGGTGCAGGGCCCGCACCCGGGCCAGCAGCTCCTCGACGTCGAACGGTTTGACGAGGTAGTCCTCGGCGCCCGCGTCGAGTCCGGCGACCCGGTCGGCGACCGTGCCGAAGGCGGTGAGCACGAGCGCGGGCGTGGTCACCGCCTGCCGGCGCAGCCGCCGCAGCAGGTCGATTCCGTCCAGGGCGGGCAGGCCGCGGTCGACGATCAGCACGTCGTAGCCGCGGCTCAGGCCCAGGTGCAGTCCCCGCTGCCCCTCCAAGGCCAGATCGACCGTGTATCCCTGCTCGGTGAACAGGTCGGCCAGCATGTGCCCCAGTTCGCGGTCATCTTCGATCAGCAGCAGCCGACGGGAGGGCAGGTCGGCCGTGCCCGATGTCCCAGCCACCAGACCACGTTTACACCATGGTCGTGGAATTACCAGGTCCACTCTGTTCGGAAACCGGCACAGGGGGGCTGACCTGCGAGGCCATTCCGGATTGGACCGGACGGACGGCGTTTTCCGCGAAAGGTTCAAGCGTCCGCTCGAGGCGATCCGGCAGTGCCAGCTTGTAGAGGGGCAGGGCGGCGGCGGTGGTGAGCACGGCCACGAGCACGAGCATGGCGAACAGCTCCTGCGTGATCATGCCTTGGGCCAGGCCGATGTTGATGAAAATGAGGATCATCAGGCCGCGGGCGTTCATGAGCCCGCCCACCGCGTACGACTCCCGCCGGCCGAATCCGATCGCCCGCATCGCCAGTGCGCAGCCGAAGTATTTGCCGCAGAACCCGGCGGCCAGGATCAGCCCGAACGCCAGCAGCATCGTGCCGCCGGCGATGCCGCCGAGGTGGGTGTTGAGCCCGGAGAAGGTGAAGAAGGTCGGCAGCAGCAGCGTGGAGACGACCTCCATCATGCGGCCGTGCAGCACCTCGCGGAAGGCCGGGTCGCGGGGCATGGCCAGGCCGGCGAAGAAGCCGCCGAAGACCGCGTACACGCCGATCCAGTCGGTCAGCCAGCCGGCCGTCAGCGGGATGAGGATGACGGCGTACATGGCGGTGGGGCCGAGCCGGCCGGTGCGGGCCACGGTCCTGCCCATGGGCCGCAGCAGCGGGGCGACGACTTTGAGCATGACGACGGCGAACAGCGCGGTCAGCGCGATGGTGGGCAGCGCTCCCGAGGCTCCGGTGCCGAGGTGCACGGCGGACAGGACGGCCAGGACGCACCAGGCCAGGGCGTCGTCGATGGAGGCCGCCAGCAGGGTGAGCCGGCCGATCGGGGAGTTCTCCAGGCCCCGCTCGTACAGGATCCTGGCCAGCATGGGGAACGCGGTCAGCGACAGCGCGCCGCCGACGAACAGGGCGAAGTGCCACGGGCTGACGTCCGGGCGCGAGAGCGTGTCGTAGAGGAGCAGCCCCACGCCGGCGCCGAGCGCCAGCGAGGGCAGGATGCCCGAGGCGGCCAGCACGGACGCCTTGCGTACCTCGCCGGGGGTGCGGGCGCTGTGGTCGAGGCCCGCGCCGACCAGGAACATGTAGAGGGTCAGGCCGATGGTGCTCAGCACGTACAGGACGGGCCGCACCTCGGGCGGGAACAGGGCGGCCTGGGCCTCGGGGAACAGCCAGCCGAACAGGGTCGGCCCGAGCAGCACGCCGGCGACCATCTCGCCGAGCACCCGCGGCTGCATCACCATGAGCGCCAGCCGGCCGCAGATCGCCGAGGTGATCAGGATGACGACGAGGGCGGGCAGGACCTTGAGCACCAGGGCGAGGTTCGGGTCGGGTGCCGTGACCAGGGCCAGGAGGGGCATAGGGGTTTCTCCGCTCAACGGTCGAGGAAGTAGCGCTCGCACAGGCGCCGCCTGCGCGCGTCCCACACCATGTAGGTGCCGAGGACGAGCTGGACCAGGCTGCGCCAGACGTCCTCCCAGCGGTCGCGCAGGCGCATCCAGGCCAGCGCCGCCGGGCTCGGGCGGGCGGGTTCGGGAGTGTTCAACGGGGTGAGCAGGCACGGTCCCCGATTGGGCAGGGACCGGGTGTGGGCGGCGGACGAGGCGAGGGCGTACCTGCCCAGGACCTCCCGGGTGGCGGCGCGCATCATGATCGGCGCCAGCCGCCACGCGGGACACGGACGGTTGGCGGCGACGCCGAACGGGATGTGGTTGAGCTCCTTGGCCGGCTGCTCAAACCGGCCGGGGTCGAAGCGGTCCGGGTACGCCACGCCGGCCTGGTGGAAGGCCGGGTAGTTGAAGCAGAGCACGGACCCGGCGGGGATCGTGGTGTGCTCGCCGAGCTCGATGTCACCGGTGGTGATGCGGTGCGCGATGCCGAACAACGGGTAGAGCCGCAGGGTCTCGGCGATCACGTGGTCGAGGTAGCGGGGGCCGGCGTGCCGGGCCCGCTCCTGGACCTCCCGGTGCTGGGCGAGGACCATCAGCACGTGGGCCATGGCCTCCGACATCTGCACGACGGCGGTGTTGAAGAACGTGCCCTGCAGATAGAAGGCCTGCTCTTGCGGTGACAGATCGGCCGGCAGCGGGATGCGGACGCGGGAGAGCCGCCCGAGCAGGTAGCGGGTGAGGCGGTGGCGGCGCTCCATGTGGCGCAGGCCGCAGCACTTGAGCGCGGTGACGACGTCGTCGGCGTTGCCGACGATCAGCTCCCTGGCTTCGCGCGGGCACGGCTCGGCGAAGACCAGCTCGTAGGAGAACTCCGCCCAGATCGGCATCATCAGGTCCCGCAGCCGCACCTCGCCCTGAACGCCGTCCAGCGTGCGGGCGGCGCAGCGGCGGGCGAGCTCCTCGGCCTCGGCGCGCGGCACCGCGAGCAGCCCGCGGGTGGTCTTGGCCACGGCGTCGTAGCGATCGCCCGCCTCCAGGTGCTCCTGGTGCATCTCGGGACCGGGCGACAGCCAGTACCAGAACAGGTCCGACAGCGCCGCGCCCCTGCTGCGCCCGCCGGCCATCGGGTGCGAGTAGACCTCCTTGAACCGGTCGACACCGACCAGGTCGCCAGGTACGGAAATGTCCTCGTCACCGTTGATGCGGTTGAAGACCTTCACCCGCAGCGCGACGACGCGGCCGGGCAACCACCACGGCAGGCTCGCCAGCACGGCCACCGCCAGGGCGATCGCGATCACCATGGCCGCACCATGTCCGGGCCGAGCTCGTGGATGGACGCGCGGCCGCACAGGACGAGCGCGTGCTCGATCTCCGCGCGGAGCAGGCCGAGCACCCGCGACACCCCGCGCTGTCCGTCCGCCGCGAGACCCCAGATGACCGGCCGGCCGACCGCGACCGCGGCGGCGCCCAGCGCCAGGGCCTTGAGCACGTCGGTGCCGCGCCGCACGCCGCCGTCCAGCAGGACGGGCATGGCGCCGCCGACGGCCGCGACGACGCCGGGCAGCAGGTCGATCGTGGCCGGTGCGGTGTCGAGCTGGCGGCCGCCGTGGTTCGACACCATGATCGCCGACGCGTGGTGGTCGAGCGCGAGGCGGGCGTCGGCCGGGTGCGTGATGCCCTTCAGCACGATCGGCAGCGACGTCATCTCCCTGAGCCGGTCGATGTGCTCCCACGACAGCTCGGGAGTCATGACGATGGGCCGCACCCGGTCCCCGTCTCTGAGGTTCTCGCAGCACAGGTGCTCGGGCAGGTCGTGGAAGCCGTTGCGCAGATCCCGCTCACGCCGCCCGAGCACGGGCGAGTCCACGGTGACGACCAGCGCCTTGCAGCCGGCCGCCGCGGCACGCCGCACGATCTTCTCGGTGAAGGCCAGGTCGGGCTGGATGTACAGCTGGAACCAGAGCTCGGCGCCCGGCGCCGCGGCCGCCACGTCCTCGATGGCGACGGTCGCGGCCATGCTGACGATCATGATGGTCTCGGCGGCGGCGACCGCCCTGGCCGTGGCCCGCTCGCCCTCGGGGTCGGCGAGCCGGTGGAACGCGGTCGGCGCCACCAGCACCGGCATGGCCGCGCGGCTGCCCAGCAGGGTGACGTCGGTCTGGAGCTTCGCGGCGCCGCGCAGCACCCGCGGCACCAGGGCGAGCCGGGCGAAGGCGGCCTCGTTGGCCCGCACCGTGACCTCGTCCCCGGCGCCGCCGGCGAAGTAGTCGTAGTGCGCGGGTTCGAGCCGGGCCCGGGCCTCGGCCTCGAACCCGCGCAGGGTCCACTGGTCCATGATCAGACCGGTACGGAGGCGGTCTGGCGGGCGAAGAAGGCCCGGAGCGGCTCGACGTGGACCTCCTCGGACGTCCACTCGTTCTCCAGGTTCTCCGTGATGTGGTGGGCGAGCGGCGGCTTGCCCGGCCGGTGGTGCCGCACCACGGGGTGCAGGTAGTGGCCCTCGTGGGCGCGAGCCGCGTCGCTCTGGCTGATGCGGGCCACCTCGATGTCGAACGGGTCCACCTTGTCGTGGTCGGGACCGTACTCCAGGGTGATGGTGAAGTGGCCGCGGTCGCCGATCGGCGGGCCCTGCAGGTCGTACGGCAGCTCCTCCAGGTAACGGGCGGTGCCGTCACCGCGAGCTCCGTCGATGACGATCACGTCCGCCAGCAGCCCGAACTGCTGCCACAGGGCCGAGGTGCGGTTGACCCGGTCGATGACGGCGGCCGCGAGCGGCCCTGGCTCGGCCGGGAGGATCCTGGCGGGCCACGGGACGCCGTGGTAGCGGGATTCCAGGATGCGGTGGAGGGCGCGGGCGCCGTACCGGAAACCGTGGATGAAGCCGCTGGTGCCGCGTTTGAAGTCGCGGGACTGGGTGATCGTGCCGGCGAAGTACAGGCCGGGCACGTTGACGGACTCGTAGGCGGGGGTGAGCGCGGGGAACCTGTTGTTGATCACCAGCTCGGGCCGGCAGTCGTCGGCGAAGATCGAGGCGTCGAAGCGGAAGCCGGTGCAGACGATCACCCGGTCGTACGGGATGTCCTTGGTGACCTCGTTGACGCGGGCGAAGGCCACCGTGACCAGGTAGGTGCCGTCGGGCGTGCGCGCGATGTTCCTGACGTCGCCGTCGAGCAGGGCGTTCTGGGACTTGAGCTGGTAGGTGTCGAGCAGGCCGTTGTTGACCGCGCGCAGGTGGCCGACGTAGTGGGTGCGCCAGGCCATGCGGACGGAACGAGGGCCGGCGACGTGGATGACCGCGGCGGTCTCGAGGAGGTTGTCAGCCGTCTCGAACGCGGAGTTGCCCTTGCCGATGATGAGCACCCGCTGGTTCACGTAGTCCGCCGGGTCGGTGGAGGCGGTGCCGTACCGGTCGGCGGTCTCGATGCCCGGGATGGGCGGGAGGTTGGGGCGGGTGACGCCGGTCGCGACGATCACCCGTCGCGCCTCGTACCTGCGGCCCTGCTCGTCGGTCACCACGAACGCCCCGCGCTGATCATGGGGCCGCTCGACGCGGACCACGCGGGCGTCGTACGAGATCCGCAGCCCGGTGCGCTCGGCGAAGTCGGCGAGGTAGCGGACCATGTCGTCGGCGTGCGGGAAGTACCGGTCGCTGTAGCGGGTGAACAGCAGGCCCGGGTCGTCCGACAGCAGCGAGTTCCAGTCCATCCGGAGGTTGAGCTCGGGGTCGTCCCAGCCGGTGTGCTTCTTGTTGATCGAGATGAGCGTGCGATGGCGGGGGAAGATCCGGAAGAACTGGCTCGGCGCCGGCCCCGCCTCGAGGATCCGGTACGAGTGACCTGCCCGGTGCAGGAAGTACCCCAGCTGCAGGCCCGCCGGGCCCGCGCCGATCACCAGGTAGTCCAGGGCGTTGTCCGGCACTGACGCCTCCGCTCACGGCAAGGTGGTTGAAAGGACAACATCAGTGTGGGCGGGCAATTCTCAGAGATTGCTCAGAGAAACCGGGCCAGCAGGGCGCGCTTGTCCGGCTTGCCGCTGGCGGCGACGGGCACGGCGGGCACCATCGTGATCGTCTTGGGCACGCTGTCGTCGCCGAGCTCGGCCCTGACCAGCGCGGACAGGACGGCGGAGTCCGGGACGCGGCCGGGCGCCGGGACGACGAACGCGTGCACGGCCTCACCGGTGTCCTCGTCGGGAGCGCCGGCCACGTACGCCTCGTCCACGTCGGGGTGGGCGGCCAGGGCGCGCTCGATCGGTCCCGCGTACACGACCATCGCGTTGACCATGATCGCGTCGCGGGTCCGCCCGGCCAGGTGCAGGAAGCCGCCGTCGTCCACGTGACCGAGGTCGCGGGTGTTGAGCCAGCCGTTCCGCAGCGTGTCGCGGGTCTCCTCCTCCTCGCCCCAGTAGCCGGACATCACGTACGGGCTGCGTACGTGGATCTCGCCCGTCTCGCCCGGCGGCAGCTCCCAGCCGTCCTCGTCACGCACGCTGATCTCGACCCCGGGATGCGGCCGGCCCACCGAGTCCAGCCCGCGGCCCGCGGCGATGTGCTCAGGCGTGAGCATGGCGACGTTGCCTGCCTCGGTCTGCCCGTAGCCCTGGTAGACGACGGGGCCGAGCCGTTCGGCCGCCGCGGCCAGCCGCTTGGCGCTGATCGGCGAGCCGGACACCATGAGCGCCCGCAGGCTGCCGACGTCCGCCGGCTGCTCCTCCAGCAGGCGCACCATCTGGAACAGCCTCGGCACGGTGATGATGGACCCGGTGATGCGGTGACGCTCGATCGCGTACGGGAACAGCGGCCGCCCGTCCTCCTCCGGGATCACGGCCGTGCCGCCGCCCAGCAGGCACGGCGCGACGAACTCGAGCACGACCATGCTGGCGAGCGTGCCGAACAGCAGATAACGCTCGAAGTCCCGGGCGAGGGCGGCCGCGACCGGCCCCCAGGCACGCGGCTGCCACGCCCAGTGCTCGCTCAGCGCCCGGTAGGTGATCGAGCAGCCCTTGGGCCGCCCGGTGCTGCCGCTGGTGAACACCAGCGCGGCCACGTCGTCCGGCCGGGCCTGCACCGTGAGCGGGCGGCCGTCGTCGGGGTGCGCCAGCAGGTCGACCGCCCCCGCGCACGGGCCCAGCGACAGCGCGGGCTTGGTGAACAGCTCGGGCGCCGCGGTGGCCGGATCCACGAGCACCATGTCCACGTCCATGCCGAGCACGTGGGCGAGCTGGCCGGGGGCGTATCCGGGGCGGATGCCCACGACGCGGCAGCCGAGCGCGTGCGCGGCCATGTGGGCGGCGAAGGCCTCGGGCGTGACGGAGGTGCGCACGGCCACCGCCCGGCCGGGACCCAGCCCCGCGTCGGCCAGCGCGCCCGTCAGCCGCCGGATGAGGTCCAGCAGCTCGCCTCGCGAGACGGTGCGGCCGGCGTGCTCGAAGGCGGGGGTGCCGGGCGCTGCGCGCAGCGCGTCGAACAGGGGGTGCGGGAAGAGCATGGCCGGCTCCTCTGGGCATCCGGGGCGGGTCGTCGTAGAACTGAACTCACGGTAGAGGGCGCGGATCAGAGGCGCATCAGAGATGCGAGACGCGGGAGGACTCCGTGAAGGTGATCGGCGCGGGTTTCGGCCGGACGGGCACGCGGTCGCTGAAGGCGGCGCTCGAACTGCTGGGGTACGGTCCCTGCTATCACATGGCGTCGGTCATCGCCGAGCCGTACCGGGTGCGGCAGTGGCTCGACGTCGGCGAGGGGCGCTCACAGGACTGGGACGAGGTGTTCCGCGGCTTCCAGTCGGCGGTCGACTGGCCGGCCTCGGCGTACTGGCGCGAGCTGACCGCACACTACCCGGACGCCAAGGTCGTCCTGACCGTGCGCGACCCCGGCCGCTGGTACGACAGCGTCAGCGAGACCATCTTCCGCAGCGCCCTGGCCGAGCGGCAGCGGCTGCCCCTGCGCCGCCGGGTGGTGCGCCGGCTGATCGCGTGGCGGGCGCCGGACTTCGCGCTCTACCCGCGCATGGCCAGGGCCACCGTCATCGACCGGATCTTCGACGGCCGCGTCGACGACCGCGACCACGTGCTCGGCGTGTACGAGCGGCACACCGCCGAGGTCAAGGCGGCGCTGCCGGCCGGGCGGCTGCTGGTGTTCGATGTGCGGGACGGGTGGGAGCCGCTGTGTGCGTTCCTCGGCGTGCCCGTGCCGGCCGAGCCGTTCCCGCAGGTGAACGAGCGGGCGGCGTGGGCCGCCAAACGCCCGCGCAGGCAGGTGAGCCTCATCCTGCGCGGCCGCTAGGGCGAGAGCGAGGTCAGAGCGCCGTCAGGAGGTCGTCGATCCTCACCGGCGTCAGCGACGGAGCTCGGCCACCGTCGGGCGGCGGAGCTGCACACAGTCACTCGGAAGATCAAAAGGGCCACTCCCCGCGTGTGGGGTGTGGCCCTTGACCTGTGTGGGCGATACTGGGATCGAACCAGTGACCTCTTCGGTGTGAAGCAGACAGCCGGACTTAATGATCAGGCGTGTGCGCAGGTAGAGGCTGCAATCAGAGTGCACCGACGTGCACGGCCAGACCTCGTTGAGCGTCCCGGATGTCACGCAGTTTGTCACTCGTTCGGTCAGGGTCACGTTTTGAGTTATTTTAGTGTTGTGTGTTTTCAGTTGGCTGATCCAGCTGTTGCTCTCGCTTCCTTTGTTCGCTCCTAAGCGCTTCGACTCGTGTAGCAAACTCTCCAATTGCATTTTCGGGATCCCTTTCTCCACCATATCGGCCAATACGGAGTTCTAGACTGCTTTTCTCTTCATCAATGGCATCGGCGGTCTGCTGAAGATAGAATCCCCGCTCTCGGAATTTAAAGTATCCAGTGAATCCCGAAGCTATCCCTACAGCAAAGGTGGTTCCTACGAGTACCCATTTCTGAAAACCTTCAATTTCGGCCAGTCCGGCTACGGTAGACGACGCCAGAGAGCCAACAATTATTAGAGATTGCAGGAGATTATGAACGCGGCGATAGTATCTTTGCCCAATTCTATATTGTTCAATTATCTGCGACACACCTTCTCGGTAGATGTGCCTAGAGGTTGAAGGCGTAAGATTCGTTCGCGCAGCATAGAGCCGTTTTCTTTCTACAGCGATTTCGAGCCTGAGACGCCTATCGTTTATATATGTCGATTCCCACGAGGGGAGTTCGGACTCACTGTTTCTGTATAGAAGTATGCCTGAAATGATCGCCAGCACTATTACTGTTGGCACGCACGCAATGTTAATGCGTGTCATGTCATATCTTCCCCATGTGAAAATATTGGCCAATATAACAACAGGGAGCAGGGCGGCCGTAGCACCCCATACTGTTATGAAGATGAATCGATATGTCCGAGCACTTTTGAGTTCTTGGCGAATTTCTATTATCCGCCCGTTGTGATTTAAGAGCTCTTCGATTGCCTGCTGCTCTGCAAGCATAGTTTCAGGATTCACTAATATGCGCCTTTGGAGTTTTAATGGATTGATAGGGGATTGCCTAATGGCCAATAGATACCCTATCCAGCTTATATTGGGCGTCGTCGTCTGTCTTCCCCATCTATCATCGTCCCCGCCTCCGACGGTGGACGCCTGTCCTGCCCGTCTGCCGTCGTCCCACCCGTTGGGTAGCGGGCCAGCCGCGGGGCTGCCCTGCCGTGCGCCCGGCGCCAGGGCCGTGATGGAGCGGAGGCGGCCCCGCGGCTGGTCTGCTAGGGCTTGCCCCTGGGACGACGGCAGGCGGGCAGGTTCCACCGCAACCCAACCGACACGGAACAATCGCGGCCTGCCCGGAGCCGGAGTGCCCCCGCCGGAGGCTTGCAGTAAGGCCAGCCCCGTGGCGCGCAGCCGCATGCGCTGATGAGCTCAACCCCGTAACCCGAGTAGTGCGCTACCCATGCGGCCCTGACTCTCGTCCGCGCCAGCCGACCGGCGTTCTGCGGGTCGGGCATGGAGCTCAAGTGGAGTGCCCGGCCCGCGTCGCGTCGGCGGCGCGTGCGGCCCGGTCAGGGCCGCTTTAAGTATGAGAAGAAAGTTCTCACAGGTAATGGATGGCCCGATGTGGAAGGCGGGGCGAACCGATGGGGATGTGGATTGCTTTCGTCCACTCATACATGCGTCGATCACGGTGGAACACCATGAGCGACACGTGCGAGAGAGTGACCTCGACAGGGTCCGCGTCGATCATGTCGAGGGCCTGTGCAATGTGTTCGGTCGCGCTCTCCGTGTTGACGTATGCGACGCTGACATGCGGACGGTACGGGCGTGAGTCAGGTTCTATGGCCTGCGCCGTTGTGATGGCCGTGCGGCAGGCTGCTCGGAGTTCCTGGATCTGCGTTGCAGGCACGGCTGGTAGGTAGATGGCTTCCGGCACGATGACTGGCCGATGGAAGGTTACGACAGGAGGAGTTGTCCGTCGTAGCTCCGATCGAACAGCGTCCTCGATCTTCTCCACCATCTCGTTGCTGATCTCGTCCGTGAATCCGATGCCCTGCATGGTGAGATGCAGCCAGGGGCGCGGGATGAGATCTAGAACAGGGAAGGTCTTCAACGCTTCCTGGTAACGATCAACCAGGCTGTGAAGCTCGGGTTGGTCTTCAAAAGAAAGATGGCACGCGTAGTAGTGCCGTCCTTCGCGCCAGCCGGGCCGCCACCACCAGTGGTTACGGACCTCGGGCACGCGCTCGATCGTGGTGTGATCCATGATGATCCTTCTAAATGTCGGACGGCACGTCAGGAGGCTCCGGTTCTTGCGTGATCGGGTATTCGTCGATGATCACGATGCGATCGGCAGGCCAGACGGATTCTGAGACCTCCAAGAGAGCCCCATCGTGGGCTCGTGCGACGTGGATTACATGGATGACCTGGCTGCCGGTGGCCAAGTCAAGGAGATCGCTTTCGGTGGCGGTGGGGACACGAACCAGCCACTGATCCTGAGCGTGCGCGTACTGCTTGCCGCTGAGGTCCTCCATGCAGAGAAAGAGCGCTTTGGGCACGACCGAAGGCTCCTCAAGGAAGGTGCCGTTGGCGTACTCCATTGGGAGGTAGCTTGCTCCGAGCTCTTCAGGTTTCCGGGTCTCCCGATCTCGAAGAGTCCGGCGCCGGATGACCATCTGGGTGCCTTCGTCAAGACCTGCCGCTTCGGCGATGTGTGGTGGCACTGGGCCAGTACCGGCGAACGTGATCTCGTGCTCAAGGTGTGAGGTCAGAAGCTTCTTGTCACTTCTTGCTCTGCCGTACCGCGAACGAGAGCGGCGTTGCAGGCGTCGGTTTTCCTTCACGAACGTTCCCACACCGTGCCGGGACTCGATGAGACCTTCGGCGCGCAGTAGTGCGATGGCCTGGCGCAGCGTCGGCAAGCTCAGGCTTGGCAGCTGGGATCGGAAGCGATCGAGGAGTGTGGTTTCTGCTGGTAGGCGGTCGCCTGGCCGATAGACGCCATCTCTGATGTCGCGTCGCAGCTCATCGGCGATTCGGTGGTACTTGGGTGCCTTTGCACCGAGTTCGTCAGTCACAGATTTCCTCCGACACCAAGCATATTCCTATAGAGGACTTGACGAGAAGTGGGGCACATGTAACTCTCCAAGAGTCCTATAGAGGACAAGTCCATTAGGGGAGTGCACCGAGAGGCGGTGTAGCCCTCGATCCGGAGGTGAGCTCTGTGAAGCTCTTCATCGACGTCACCGGCAAGTCGTTCATGGTGACGAAGGAAGCGGTAGAGAAGTCCGACCAGAACGGGCGTCAGAAGTCCGAGCGGGAGACCGGCCGACCGATGTGGGTCACGCAGGTCATGGCGCTGGACGAGACGGGCGGCGAGATGATCAACGTCACTACGGCCGGTGAAAGGCCCACGGTGACCGTTGGTTCTCAGGTCGCCCTGTTCAAGCTGGAGGCACTGCCTTGGGCGACCAACGGTCGCAACGGCGTGGCCTTCCGCGCGGCTGACATCAAGCTCGCTGGTGCTTCGGCCACCAAGTAGACCGCATTCCTGATCTTCGTCAGCTGAATCGTCGAAGATCGCACAAAGAGATCACCTGGAGATTCGTTGCCACATCTCCAGGCAACCAACCGGAGATTCGGGATCGGCGCTGATGTTCACATCCAGGCTGATCCCGGCCCGGGAGCAGCAGTCAGCGTCCGTTGAAACGGAGACTGCATGAACGCCAACACGCAAACCACCACGCGGTACATGTATCTCATGACCGTGGTCTTGGGTACTGCCCAAGCGACTGTCACCGGCACCATCGACGCGCAATCGGGAACTAGCCGTCTGGCTGTCTTCACCCACATCGTCGAAACCCGCATCAAGCGAGAGTTCGGCATACAAGAGCTGAGCATTCTGTACTTCAGCCTCGAACCTGACGCCCTGTAGGCGTCGTTCACCCGTCGCGTCAGGACTCACGGATTCCTGAACGCACGAGCGGGACCGTGCCTGTTGCCACACGCCACGGTCCCGCCTCAACCCCCCACCCTCGACAGGAGGAGAGCCATGTCCAAGGGTACCTTCGGCACGCGCCACAACAACAGAGGCGGCATCGGCCGTCGCGGTAACTCCGTCACGGTGATCCAACAGAACGTGCAGTACAGCTACCTGCGCACCGCAAAGATCACCTTCTACGTGGTGATGGCCATCGTCGGCCCCTTCACCGCCGTCATCGCCACCCAACACCTGCACCCGCTCGCCGCCGTGCCCCTCGGCCTGATAGCCGGCACCATCATCGGCGGCATCACCGCCTGCATCATCGCCATCTGGCCCGTCCTGCGCGCCATCTGGTGGTGGCTGCCGGAAATCACCCTCGCCATGCTGCTGATCGGCGGCTGGGTGTACCTCCAAGACCAGATCAACCCAATCATCACAGGCGTCATCTACGCCAGCACCATCGCCTCCATCGGCCTCGTCCCGGCCGTGCGCCGCTACACGCTGGCGCTGCTGTGGTGCCTCATCGTCCGGCACCGCCTGCGCACCTGCTTCAACTCCTTCCTGCCCGCCGACCGGCACGGCCACCTGCCCTTCATCGGCCTGGCCAAGCCCATCCCGGTCGGAGAACGCGTCTGGGTCTGGCTGCGTCCCGGCCTGTCCCTGGAGCAGATCGAAAACCAGCTCGACAGAATCGCCGTCGCCTGCTGGGCCGCCTCGGTCACCGTGACCAAGGCCCACACCTCCAACTCCGCCGCCATCTACCTGGACATCAAACGCCGCGATGTCCTCGGCGGCCTGGTCGGCTCCCCCCTCACCGAGGACCTGCCGACCGACGTTCCGGCCCTACCCCGGCCGGTCCCAACTGTTCCGGCTCAGCTCGATCTCGCTGACGTGCCGGAAACCGACGACACCGACACCACCGAGCGTCCGGCCAGGAAGAACGGCCGACCCCCGGCCGTCACCGGCATCCCCGCCAAGACGGCTACGGAAAACCCTGACCTCGACTGGATCTGACGCGTCGTCCGCTACCGGGAGAAGCCCCTTGTTTTGCCCCTCCCGGTAGCACTTCACATCGCGCCTTCAGACACGTAAGAGGTGACGCTGCCATGCACGCGGCTCTTCCCGAACTCCCGGACACGATCCCGGTAGCGCCGTCCATGTCCATGTTCGACCCGGTGTTCATCGGGATCGACGAATTCGGCAACCCGGTCTACCTCGACCTGGTCTACCACAACCTGCTGGACGCCGGAGAACCCGGCGGCGGCAAATCCGTACTGATCCAAAACCTCGTCGGGCACGCCTTCCTGTGCCACGACTTCACCCCGGTCCTGCTCGACCCCAAATGGGTCGAACTGGGGATGTGGATGGAAGCCGCCGAAGCAACCGGCGGCGTCTTCGTCGGCCCCGACATCGACAAGGGCCTTCGCGTCCTGCGGCGCCTGCAAAAGGTGATGGACCGACGCTACTCCTGGCTGCTGGCGAACGGCCGCCGCAAGTTCCTGCCGAGCGACCTCATCAAAGTCATCGGCATCTTCATCGACGAACTCGCCTACTACACCGCCACCACCGGCACACCCGAGCAGCAGAAAGAGTTCATCGCCCTCGTCCGCGACCTGGTCGCCCGAGGCCGAGCCTGCGCCATGCCGGTCATCGCCGCCACCCAGCGCCCCAGCGTGGACATCATCCCCACCTCGCTACGCGACCTGTTCGGCTACCGGGCAGCCTTCCGCTGCACCACCCCCAACAGCTCCGACATCATCCTCGGCCACGGCTGGGCCTCGGCCGGATTCAACGCCCAAGCCATCAGCCCGGAAACCCCCGGCGTCTTCTACCTCATCGCCGAAGGCGGCATCCCCCACCTGGTCAAAGCCGCCTACCTGACCGACGCGCAGATCCACCAGCTCGTCGACTACGTCACCTGGATCCGCCGCAACGGCGATCCGCACCCCATACAACTCGCCGCTTGAACGGAGAACCACCATGCCCCACGACCACGACACGGTCCCGGCCCTGAGTGAGGTGCCCTGGCCCGACCAGCCACCCCACGACCTGGAGGTGCTCGCCCTGTGCTGCGTCGAGTGCAGCAATGACACCTTCATCGAAATCACCATCACCACCGACCGAGGCCGCGAAAGCGCCCTGGAATGCACCTGGTGCCGGGAGGTGTACATCAATGACCGCTGACTCCACCGCCGCAATCACCTGGCTCGAAAGCCCGGAAATCATCGACCACACCCGCTGGTACGACGAACTCAGCCGCCCCTGCACCTGGCTCCTGCCCATGTTCTGGCTCAAGAACGACATCGACAACGGCGAAGAACTGACCGCGATGACCGTGCCGGCCTCCGCCTACGACGACCCCCACTGGAGGCCGCTGTGATCCACAAGGCCTACCACGCCAACGGCAGCCCCGACCTTCGCAACTGGATGGTTCAGTGCGACAACCGCTGCTCCAACATGATCCCCATCCTGAACGCGACATCTTCCGGCTGGCTCATCGGCAGACGCGAAAACTCGCGCTGCTACTGCCCCGCCTGCGCCGAGGTGCTCGCCATGTGCCTGATCTCCTGGATCGTGGCCTGCCCGGTCTGCGGCTCTCCGCAACTCACCGTCGGCACCGACAGCCACGGCACCGCCGAATTCGTCCTGTGCGACGGAGAGTGCCGCTCTACTTATCTGGCCGCCGACGGCTGGCACTGCGCCTGCTGCGGCGACCCCATCACCCTGCCTGACGGCACTGACTGACACACGCAAGCGAGGGCCGGACCTCTCGCCAAAGATCTCCGGCCCCCGCCTCCTAAGTCCACTCCCAGCGACCAAGCAAAGGAGCAGAACTGTCATGCACTCTATTCCCGCGTCGGCTGCCCGGATACCGCAGCTCGACCGGCTCAACGCCACCCCCGGTACCCGGGTCGTCTTCTACGACCCCACCGGCAGCCAATACGGCCTGCCCACCTACCCCTGGAAGTGGGCCCCCAAGCACCTGAAGACCCGACGCCAACTCGCCGCCCTCGGCCTGCGCCCCGGCGGACAAGCCCCCGTCGCCAAGATCCTGTGGCGCAAAGGCGGCCGCGTCGCCTACCTCTACGACATCACCCGCGCGCTACCCAAGCGCAAGCCCACCAGCAAGCAGCTCGACGCCCTCGACAAAGCCCTGCGCGCTCGTCGCACCAAGCGGAGCGCATCATGAGCCGCTCCATCGAAAACCCCGACTACGCCGCCTTCCTCAAGCGCATCATCCGCGCCTACACCAAGCGCATCGCCGAAGGCGACATCGAAGCCCTCGCCGACCTCACCGGCGTCGTCGCCGAACTCGACCACGCCATCGCCCAAGCCGTCATCCAGCTCCGCGCCGAGCACGGCTACTCCTGGGCCGACATCGCCCGTCCCCTCGGTCTCACCCGCCAAGCCGCCCAACAGCGCTGGGGCGGTGACAACCGATGACCGGCATCCGCATTCCGCAGCTCGACTACGTCACCCAGACCAAGGGTGTCTACCTGGATAACTACGACCCGGACGGCATCCGACACGGTGGTTTGCCCACCTACCCCTACCGGTGGGCCCCACCCGGCCTGCTCACGGTCCGTCAGCTACGCGCCAAGCAGCTTCGTCCCGGCGGCCAAGACATCGCCGCACAGATCATCTGGCGTCGTGGCAGACGCGTCGCCTATCTCTACCGCGAAGACCTCGCCAAACCCAAGCGCACTGCCACCCCGGCACAGCTCGCCGCCCTCGACAAGGCACTGCGAGCCCGGCGGATCTGCTCCACCTGCGGGCTTGAGAAGCCCTACTACATCGCCCGTTCCCTGGGCGAATGCAACGACTGCCACGACCAGTGGAGGTTCACATGCAGCTGAACCACGCTCAACGCGGCGAACAGCTCGAATCGCGCGTCCAGCTCCTCATCCTGCTTCTGGTCGGCCTCATGGCCGGAGCAGCCTCTTTCACCCACGTCCACGACTGGACCATGGCCAACAGCCCCGAAGGAACTGGCGAATGGTTCGGCTGGGCCAACGCCGTCATCTCCGAACTCACCCCCACCGCCTCCGGCCTGGAAGTCCGACGCCGCAAGCGCAACGGCCAACCCATCGCCTACCCGATGGCCGTACTCATCGCGTCGGCCATCTTGTCCATCGCGGCACAGATCGCCGTTGCTAAACCCCACCCCACCGGATGGCTAATCGCCGCCATCCCCGCTCTGGCCTTTCTCGCTCTCACCAAGCTGGTGCTCTCTCGCACCACCACCGAACCCGCGACACCCCAAACGGCCACCACACCTGAAGCTGAGCCGGAAACCACGCCTCAACCTGCGGTAGCGCCCCTCGGCCACGAGCGCCAGGACCATGCGCACACCGACGACCGCACCCTCCAGGAGCGGACCCCGGCTTTGCCGGTCTTGCACTTGCCCACTCCCGCCCTGGAAGGACAGCACTAACCCATGCCCATCCAGCTCGACATCGCTTCGGCGCTGGCTCTCACTCCCGGGACCGCTTCCCTGGCCCCGGGCGTGGGGGCGAACACCGAACTCCACCTGTCCAGCCCCTTCGCGCACGAACCCCGCCAGCACGTCCGCACCGCCCTGGAACGCGCCGCACGCCCCGACTACCCCGACTGGCTCCGCCACGTCGAATCAGCCGCCGCCTGCACGAACCCGATCCGCCTCCACGGCACTCTCGCCACCGTCAACACCCACACTGGTGAGATCCTCGCCCACCGGCACACCACGACCCTGCCGGACGGCGTCATCTACAAAGCCTGCGGCAACCGACGCCACACCGTCTGCCCCGCCTGCGCCACCACCTACCAACACGACGCCTACCACCTGGTACGCGCCGGACTCGTCGGCGGAAAAACCATCCCCGACAGCGTCCGCACCCACCCGGCCGTCTTCGCCACCCTCACCGCCCCCTCCTTCGGCCTCGTCCACACCCGCAATGTGCGCCACTGCACCTGCCGCGACAAAACCCGCTGCACCTGCCGAGCGGCCCCTTGCCACGCCCGCCGCGACGCCCCGACCTGCCCGCACGGGATCCCGCTGGTCTGCTGGCAACGCCACGCCGCCGGTGATGAACAGCTTGGCCGGCCCCTCTGCGCCGACTGCTACGACCACGCCCACCACGTCGTCTGGAACCACCACGCCGGAGAACTCTGGCGCCGCACCAAACAACACGCCGAACGCCACCTCAACCAGCTCGCTCGGCAACGCGGCCTGCCCAAAATCCGGCTCTCTCACGGCAAAGCCGCCGAATACCAAGCACGCGGCGCAGTTCACTTCCACATCCTGCTCCGCCTGGACGGCATCGACCCCGACAACCCCGACGCCATCACCGCACCCCCAGACGGCATCACCACCGACGACATCATCGCCGCCGTCACCCTGGCCGCCACCACCATCGCCTACACCACCGACTCCCACCCCACTCGCCTCGACGGCTGGCCCATTGCCTGGGGTGGCCAACACGAGATTCGACCCATCACCCTGTCGGCTTCCGGCGACGCCCTCGACGATCAGGCCGTCGCTGCATACCTCGCCAAATACTCCACCAAAGGCACCGAAGTCACCGGCCATACCTCCCGGCGACTCACCCCCGACACCATCGACCTGTACGCCAACCCCCACGGCACCCACCCCGAACGCCTCATCGCCGCCGCCTGGACCCTCGGCCAAACACCCGAATGGGCCGGATTGCGCAGGTGGGCGCACATGCTCGGCTTCGGCGGACACTTCCTCACCAAAGCCTGCCGCTACTCGATCACCTTCGGCTCCATCCGCGAAGAACGAGCCGCCTACAGACGCGCACAAGCCCTCAACGACGGCCACCCAAGGCCAGAGGGACACCCCGAAACAACGCCATTCCACCGTCAAGCAAACCTTGACACCAAAACCGACGAAACCACCCTCGTCATCGGCTTCCTCACCTACGCAGGCACCGGCTGGCACACCACCGGTGACCAACTCCTCGCCAACACGGCAGCGGCACAAGCCCGCGAACGCACCCGAGCAGGACACGAAGAACTCGCCCACCACACCTGGGAACAGAGCTCGTCCACACCGCTCGCCGCCTGACCAACCCGCAGACCGCGAACGGAGCAAGCCATGCCCACCCGAGGAAAGGTCGTCCACTATCCGGGCCAAGCGCTCTACGACATCGACGAAACCGTTGTCGTTCTGCGTCTGTCCCGCCGCTACCTTTACCAAGAGATTCGCGCTGGACGCCTGCGTACCGTTAAGGCCGGACGTGCTCGACGTGTCCCGGCCGACGCCATCGCTGACTACGTCAAGCTCCTGGAGCAGGAAGCGCAGGCCGCCTGATGCCCAAGCAACGTGCACATGGCGACGGCGGCCTGTACTGGAGCGAAGCTCGGCAACGCTGGATCGCTGAAGTGACCATCGGCTACACCCCGGCAGGCCGACGCATCACCCGCAAAGCCGGAGGTCGTACTAAGACCGAAGCCAAGAACAAACTCAAGGAGATGCTCCGCGACCACGACGATGGTCTTGTCGTCGCCTCCGGCCGAGACACCGTCGGCGAAGCAGTACGGAACTGGCTAGAGTTCGGTCTCTCCGGTCGTGCGGAATCCACCGTCAAGACCAAGCGCACCCTGGCTGAGAAGCACATCATTCCGGAACTTGGGGCGCGCAAGCTCCGGGAACTCACCGCCGATGATGTAGATCGATGGTTGGCTCGCACGTCCAAAGAGGTCAGTACGCGGACCCTCCAAGAGCTTCGCTCGATTCTCAAGCGCTCGCTCGTTCGGGCTCAAGCTCGGGACAAGGTCAAGCGGAATGTCGTGTTGCTCTGCGAGCTTCCCAAAGGCAAGACGGGACGGCCATCCAAGGCTCTCACGATGGACCAGGCCACACGGGTGCTGGCGGCCAACGAGACGGCGAAACCCTGGCTCCACGCCTACATCCTCGTCTCCTTGCTCGTCGGCCTTCGCACCGAAGAGGTCCGGGACTTGCCATGGGCCTACGTCGTCGCCCTCGATGAAAAGACTTCGACCTGGGCGACTGTCAAGGAGATCGGGTGGCAGCATGAGGAGTTCGGGATCTACGTCTGGAGATCCGACCGTGCCGGTGGGGACACCAAGACCGCCAAGTCGCGCCGAACTCTGAAGATCCCGCAGAGATGCGTGGTTGCGCTTCAGCAGCTCTGGAATCATCAAGCCAAGGTCCGGGAAGCGGCGGGGGATGCCTGGGAAGACAACGATCTCGTCTTCGCCACTAGGACGGGCACCAAGCTCAGTGCCGCCAACGTTCGGCGGGAGTTTCGGCGCGTCATCACCAGGGCGGGTCTGGTTGGCAAGGAGTGGACTCCTCGCGAACTCCGACACAGCTTCGTCTCGCTACTGTCGGCTGACGGCGTCCCCATCGAGCACATCGCCCGCCTCGTCGGGCACGCGGGAGGGTCGGCCGTGACGGAGAAGGTCTATCGACAGCAGATCCGGCCCGTGATCCAGGAGGGTGCGACCGTGATGGACCGGATCTTCCCGGAGTCGTAAGTCACTCACTTTGTCACTCAGAAGATCAAGAGGCCACATCCCGTGTTGGAGATGTGGCCTCTGACGTTGGTGGGCGATACTGGGATCGAACCAGTGACCTCTTCGGTGTGAACTCGTGGCAGAGAGGCCAATAAGGGTCGTTGTAGCGGTGAGGCCGCCCATGAAGATCGCGAGTGGTCAGCCTTGGCCGGTGGGGTTGCTGCACGATGGTGCTGCACCTCAAGGTTCCGCTTAAGAGCGACGAACCACGTCGGCGGTGACCAACGTGGTTCGCGCGGGAGATCTTTCCTACATGACGCTACCTATCGCCACGCCGGAGCGGTCAGTAGCCGCCAGTTGATTTGTCTGCGTTCGTGCCATCTGACTGGGTACGGCGGGCAGTGACGAGGTTGATCAGGGCGGTGACGAGGTTGATCAGAGCGGTGGCGGCGGGGACCCACTCGGGCAGGTGTTGCATTGATCAGACTCCTCAGGTTGCGGGAGATGCGGGTCGGCCGACGTCGCGTGTGATGGAGTCATGGCAGCGCACAGGCGCGGAGTCCGGCAACGGATGCGTAGTGGTCCGAAGGAATCTGCTGTGACCTGAACTGGGCTGCGGCAGGTTGAACAGCGGGAAGTCGCTATTTGGAGGGATAGTGGGGTGAGAGGTTCGGCCTAGTTCGGATGCCGTGCCGAAGGGCGCAAAACCCTGTCGGATTAACGGTCGTCTCCGGGTGAGGAGCCAGGAACGTGAGACAGGACGAAGATGCCGATGTCCCACAGTCAGCGCGGGTATCCAGTGGTGCACAAGACGCAGACCGGGTGGATCCTGCGACCGTGCACACAGCAGCGGAACTGGCCGACGCGCTGAACTTGCTGCGGGCTGGCCGACCCTATACTGCGCTGGACAAGGCGGCTCGACCTGACCGGTTGCCAGCCAGCACGCTCAGTGGCCTGCTTAAGACGGGCCGGCCGACGGCAGAGACACTTGACACTTATCTACGCGCCTGCGGTGTTCCACGCGAACAATGGATGGACTGGCAGCAGGCGCGTATTCGTGCCTCGACCGAGGCGCCTTCGGGGTTGGACGGGCTAAAGCGAGTGGAGCGGACTGATCCGCGCCGACTGGGGGTGCACGCTGCGATCGACGCCCTGGGCGCGATCGGCGAACTGCCGGGCTATATCGAGCGCGACGTCGACTCCGGGTCCCGCGGGGTAAGGACCTTAATCCTGTGTCAATGGCCTTTGAGCTCTCCCCGCTGGCGGCCAGATAGTTCACACGCTGGTGGCCATGAGGGTGTCCCCAACGGCGGCCAGATATCTCCCCGCCGTTGATGGATGCGTGGGTCAGGTGAAGGGCTTGACGCCCTGTCCTGAGGTGGCCTGGGTGAGCCGGAAGCTGTCACCCTGAGTAACCACGATGTGAGCGTGATGCATGAGTCGGTCGACGGTGGCGGTGGCCAATGTCTTGGGCATGATCTCGTCGAAGCCGGATGGGTGCAGGTTGGAGCTGACGGCCAGCGAGCGGCGCTCATAGGCGGCGTCGACCAGCCGGTAGAAGCCCTCGGCCGCGTCTGGTGAGACCGGCAGCAGGCCGATGTCATCGACAATGATCAAATCGGAGCGGATGACGCGGGCCAGCGCTCGGGCGATGGAGTCGTCGGCGCGGTGACGGCGGACCAGGGCGCCGAGGTCCTCGATGGTGAACCAGGCCACCGTCATCCCCGCCTCGACCGCTGCCTGGCCGAGGGCCTCGCTGAAATGCGATTTTCCCGTGCCCGACGGCCCGCAGACACACAGATTCTCCCGCCTTCGCACCCATTCCAGGCTTTTGAGGGCATCTTGGGTGGGGCGCGGGATGGACGAGGCGCCCTCGTCCCAGTCGCCGAAGGTCTTGCCTGCGGGGAAGCCCGCGCGCCGGCGGCGGGTGTGCAGGTTGGCCCGGTCGCGACCGGCCGCTTCCTCGGCGAGCAGGACGCGCACCACCTCGGCCGGATCCCAGCGCTGGGCCTTGGCGGTGGGGATCAGATCAGCGAGCGCCCGGCGGATGTGCGGTAGCTTCAGCCGCTTGGTGAGCTCGACGGCCTCGGCGAGCGGGTCGCCGGTCGAGGCGTGGACGGAACGCAGCGGGGTGGCCATCAGAAGGTGTCCTCGTCGAGATCGGTGCCGGTGGGGGTGGTGCCGAAGTGGGCCCAGGCGGAGGTGCCCGGTTGCAGGCTATGGGTCTCGCTGGCGCGGGTGGGCTGGTCGCTGGCGTGTTTGACCTGGTAGTCCAGGATGGACAACAGATCGGCATCGGCGAAGCGGCCGGTCAGCGTGGCAGTTCCGAGTGCCCGGTCGACCTGGGCGGTCGAGTAGAGCTTGGCCAGGGCGACGGCCTCGGCCATCTTGGCTTTGACCCGGCGAGTGCCCGCCGTCGCGGCCTCCACCAGCCACGTGGCCGCGCCGGGGCCGATCATCAAGAACGCGGCCTCCTCAGCGCTGGTGGCCTTCGGGGTGCGGTCGGCTTCCTTGTTCTCCCGGGGCGGGTAGTGCGCGGCGTCGATGACGGGGGTTCCAGCCTGGCCGCGGGTGTGCCGGGCGACCTCGCGCGCGGTGCCGTCGGCGGCAACGGCGGTGACGACGAGTTCATCGCCATGGAAACGCGCCCAGACGCGGGAGTCGATCAGCTCGTGGGGCACCGAGTAGCGCACCGCCTCCACCGAAATTGTGGAGTCCCAGCAGACCCGTCGAGTGGTGCCGAAGGCGACAGTGAACGGCTGCTTGGGCAGCGGGTGCAGCCGCTGCCGTTCCTCGGCCAGCAGCTCGACCGGGCGGCGCTTGGTCACCCGGTGCACCCGGCCGTTGACCTCCTCGCCGAAGGCCCGACAGGCCGCCTCCAACTGGCCGAACGTGCGGTACTCCTCCCGCAGGTTGACCTCGGTGGGCACCAGGTCGGCCTTGGCGATGCGCACCGTCGCCTCGCTGCCGCCCTTGGACTCCGGATCGGCCGGCACGCAGGTGCGGATGGTCATGCCGTAGTGCCGGGCGATCTCCACGATCTCCGGGTTGCGCACCGCTATCCCCGCGATGTGGTCAGTGGTGACCGTCTTCTCGTTGTCGGTCAGCGCATAGGCCGGCACCCCACCGATCCGCCGCAACGTCGCATCCAGGCAGGCCGCAATCGTCGGCATGGTCTTGTCCCAGACCGGGATGACCACCCGAAACCGCGACCAGGCCAGCCACGCACACCACAGAATCGTCTGCCGCCCCTTGATCACCGGACCCCATCCCCAGTCCCACTGCAGCCACAGCCCCGGCTCGGTGATCCACGGCCGATAGACCCGCCGCTGCCCCGCGCGGTACTGCGCCTTCGCCTCGGCCACCGTGCGCCGGGTCGTGCGTTCCCCGCCGGTGAACCCCATCGCGACCAGCCGCTTGTGGACCACATCGGCGCGGATCTTCCCGTTCGAGCGGACCACCAGTTCCTCGATCTTCGGCAGGAACGCATCGATCATCCGCTCCCGATACCGCTTGTCCTGCGGGTTCTGCCCAGCAGCGCGCATCTTCACGTACCGGGCCACCGTGTGGTGGTCGCACCCGGCCAGCTCGGCCGCAGCGCGGTAACTACCCGTGAGGTCGTATGCCTCAAGGATTTCCATGATCTCCCTGCTGTTCTTCACCCGGACGATGATCACCGTCCAGGTCTGGACGGGACGAACCGGGGAGGTATCTGGCCGTACGTGGGGAATCCCGTGGCCGTCAGTGGGGCGCTAAATGGCCGCCTATGGGGAGTATGTCGTGGCCGCTGTCAATCCAGACCGCCTCCGAACAAGGCGGGCTGGTGCTCCTGGTCGGCGACTCCTCCGTCGGCAAGACCCGCTGCGCCTACGAGGCGGTCCGCGCGGTGGTACCGCAGTGGTGGCTGTTGCAGCCAGCTGATGTCGAGCAGGTGGACCGGGCCGCCGCAGCCGTACCCGCACGGCTGGTGGTGTGGCTGGATGAGCTGCATCGTTACCTCGGCGGCCCAGCCGGGTTGCGCGCCGGGACCGTCCGGACTCTCCTAGACGCAGGAGCTGTGCTGGTGGCCACACTCTGGCCAGATCGGTACATCGCTTATACCACTCAACCCATCCCAGGCCGAGACGACCCGTATGCTGTTGAACGCGAGGTGCTGGGCTTGGCAAGCGTCGTGGGTCTGGCCTCTTCCTTCAGTGACGCCGAATACGAGCGAGCCCGCGCCGCAGCCCAGTGCGGTGACCGCCGAATTGCTCTGGCCCTTGAGTCAACTGACTATGGGCTTACCCAAGTGATCGCGGCTGCTCCGCAGTTGATTGAGCGGTGGCACAGCGCGGACCCGTATGCCTTGGCAGTACTTAATGCTGCGATCGATATCACTCGCCTGGGTGTGCGATCCCCGTTGGGCGCGGATCTGCTACGCGACGCCGCGCCCGGCTACTGCAACCCACGTCAACGTGCGGATGCGCCACCCAACTGGTTTGAGGCCGCGCTGGCCTACTCTTCGCAGAGGTTGAGAGGCGCCGCCGCAGCGCTGGCTCCAATCGGCACATCGAACACCATGGGGCAAATCAGCGGCTATCTGGTCGCCGACTATCTGCAGCAGTACGCAGAAGGGCAGAGACGAGCAACCAAGGTGCCAGCGAGTACCTGGCAATCGCTGTGCGAGCACTTGACTGATCCCGGCGATCAGGTTCGCGCTGCTATGGCTGCGAGAAATCGGCTGTTGTACCGCTACGCCGAACCTCTCCTGCAAAATGCGGCCGATGGTGGCAATAAGCACGCCGCTTTGTTGCTGGCCGATCTACTGCTACGGCAGGGGCGAACGGAGGAGGGCCTCACGCTCTTACGGGCTCAGGTCGATGCCGGCGACCTTTATGCCCAGATACGGTTGGTTGATTGGCTGGTGGAGCAGAGCGGGGTGGAGGAGTTGCGTGCTCGCGCTGATGCCGGTGACGAGTATGCCGTCGACCGGTTGGTTGATTTGTTGGTGGAGCAGGGCCGGGAGGAGGAGTTGCGCGCCTGGGCTAATGCCGGTGAGCGCCATGTCCTGAGGCGGTTGGTCGATCTCCTGGTGGAACAAGGCCGGGAGGAGGAGTTGCGCGCCTGGGCTAATGCCGGTGAGCACTATGCCCACAGGCGGTTGGTCGATCTCCTGAAGGAGCAAGGCCGGGAGGAGGATCTACATGCCCGCGCCAACGCTGGGGACTGGTATGCCGCCGAGCGGCTAGCTGAACTGTTGGTGGAGCAGGGCCGAGTGGAAGAGTTGCATGCTCGCGCCAACGCTGGGGACGTGGTAGCTGTCCTGCGATTGCTAAGTCCGTTGGTCGAGCATGGCGGGGCGGCGGAGTTGCACACCGGGACCGCCGCCGATGAAGTGCTTGCAAGCATACGGCTGGTTAATTTGTTAGCGGAGCAAGGCCGAGACGAGGAGTTGCATGCTCGCGCCAACGCTGGGGACGTGGTAGCTGCCGTGCGGTTGCATATGCTGCTGGTGGAACAGGAGCGGAGAGCGCAGATGCGGTTGCGCGTCACCAATGAAAAGATATTGGCACAGGTGCGGTTGCTTAATCTGCTGGTGGAGCAGGGCCCGGAAGCAAGGTTGCGTGTCCGCCCCGACCTCGCCGACCTCGCCGACCTCGCCAACCTGACAGGCGAGCGGTTGGTGGGGCTGGAGGGAAAGCAGGATCAAGAGGATGAGCTGCGTGCAGCCTTCAACGCGGACCTTGAGCGAACGGCCCACCTGCTGGTGGAGCAGGGGCGAGTGGAGGAGCTGCGTGCCCGTGCTGATGTCGGCGATTGGCACGCTGCCGACCGGTTAGCCGAACTGCTGGTGGAGCAGGGCCGAGTGGAGGAGCTGCGTGCCCGCGTCGATGCTGGTGACTGGCACGCTGCCGAGCAGTTGGTTGGCTTCCTGATGGAGCAGGGCCAGGAAGCCGGGGAACAATTACGCCGGTACGGCCTGTCGGCAGAAGAGTGAAACGCACCGAACCTTTGTAGTGGGCGTAAACTGCGCCGCGAGGGTGGTCTTTGTGGTCATCTCCTCGTCGGGCAGGCGTAGCCAGACCGGGCGGGAAGCGCCAGGGCAAGCCGCCGTTCGCGTGTACATGTGTCCTGGTGATCTTCCTCGTGCGCTGGTTGTCCTGCCCGTCCTGCGCTTTCAATGCACCCATAAGTAGATTGTGTTAGCGATCGAATCGCACTAGAAGGAGTTAAATGCCTGGAGAAGGCAGAAGCGAAAGAGTTAAGCTTGCTATCGACAAGCTGATCACCACTGACGGAACCGAAATACATCTTCCATCACGGGGCGTGAGCGTTGTCGTCGGAGGAAACAATGTGGGCAAATCAACATTGTTGAATGAGATCGCAGCACAGCTCGATAGGGTCGGAGGATCTAACCCAACCAATTTCCATATAGTGCAAGAAATATCGATATCACAAGAAGGCAGCATCGATGATGTGCGTGCGTGGATGGATGAGCATGCCGCAAAGACGTTCGAAAGCGGTGGCGCCATATATCGCGGCATTGCGGGCGGCGGGGTGTCAGAATCGACAATGGGGCATTTTTGGACCAACAATCAATACCCAGGCAGCATAGGGACGCTATTCTCATTGCTAGTACATAAAGGGGATGCGCATAATCGTCTCGGCTGGGTCCAACCGCAAGAGCAACGACGCGACATTAGCATGCCAGCCACAAACCCGATACAGAAGTTGAGCGATGATGTCAACTTGCTGCAAGAGGTGTGCACTCTTTACTATAGGGTCTTTAGGGAATCGCTAACGTTGGATCGACTTGGTGGACACCTTCAGTTCAGAGTCGGCACGACAAGTGTGCCCGCCCCGCTAATAACTGAAATTACGAAGGAATATCGGGATTCTCTAGCGGCCTTGCCATCTCTCCACGACCAAGGCGACGGCATGAAAAGCTTTATGGGTTTATTGCTGCCAATTGTCACAGCCCAGTATCAGATCATCATAATTGATGAACCGGAAGCGTTCTTGCATCCACCACAAGCGAATATTCTCGGCAAGATTCTCGGCGACTTGGCTCATGCGCGGGACGTGCAGGTTATCTTGGCAACACATGATCGCAATCTGCTTATAGGGCTTCTTGAATCTCAAGCCGAAGTGTCAGTTGTCCGACTAGATAGGCGATCGTCCGGTACGCGCGTTCATCAACTTAAGCCAGCTGCCATCAAAGAGCTGTGGAGTGATCCCGTTCTGCGATATACAAATATCTTGGATGGTCTATTTCATAGGATTGTCGTTCTTGCAGAAGGGGATCGAGATTGTCGGTATTATAAGGCTGTTCTGGACCATGTGGATGCCACTACAGCTTTAGGGTTCCCGCCAGGAGATGTGCTGTTTGTGCCTGCTGGCGGCAAGGATGGCTTTGTGCGGCTAGTCGGGGCACTCAATAGTGTGTCCGTGCCTGTAGTCGTGGTTCCAGACATAGATCTACTGAATGAAAAGAGCAAGGTGCAAAGACTGCTCGGCGCTCTAGGAGGCACCTGGACTCCCGAACTTGATCGGGACTATCGAGTGTCTACGGAACCCTTCAGGAGACCGCGGGCTCAGGTTACTTGTGGGCGCATCCTAGAGCAGGTTAGGCTGGTCCTAGAAAGTAGGTCAGACAGGATTTACGATAAAGAGACCTCGGACCATGTAAAAGCAGCATTGCGAAGTGAAGCAAGTCCCTGGCAAGAGCTTAAGACTTACGGAGTCGCCGCATTCAAGGGCGAAGCAGCCGTAGCAGCGGATAGAATGTTGGACACTCTTGAAGAGTGCGGAATAGTGCTGGTCCGTGCTGGTGAACTCGAACGACTAGCTCCCCTTGTACAAAGCCATAAGGGACCAGCGTGGCTAGAAGAGGCATTGAGTAGTCGTTTCTACGAGAACGAGCTCTCTCAAGAACAGGTTCGACGGATTATGGCGTCAGCTCAGCGTTATCTCTAGCGAGAGTTGGGCTATGGTCATCTCCTCGTCGGGCAGGCGTAGCCATACCGGGCCGGACGCGCCAGGGCAAGCCGTCGTTCGCGTGTACATGTGTCCCGGTGAGCTTCCTCGCGCGCTGGTTGTCCTGCCGGCAGGCGGCGGCTTGCCCTGGGGTGGCTGGTCTGGTGTCCCTTGTGGTGGCCGACGAGGAGATGACCACGGGGAACGTCCACCCGACCTGTACATTTGCACGATCTTGGCCATCTCCGAGGAGGGCCGGGGTTTGGGGCGGAGCCCCATTCCTTCTTTTCGCCTTCCCCGCGGTCGCGCTTTCGCCGCTTCACTTTTGATCGGTGCCTATGAGTGTGAGGGCTTTCGCCATCCTCGTCGTGGGCGTGTTGAGCCGTTCGGGTGGCGTGCCGTGGCCTTCACCGTGGGCGCTGGGTTGGTGAAAGATCTGGGAGGAGAGCGACGCGGCGAAGCCGTACCTGGGCCATCACTACCTGGGTGGTGCCGCTTGCGGCACGCGCGCCGCCGCGGCGGGACCGGCCCCCAAGGCCGCAGCCCGCCGCGAGCGAGCGCGCAGGGGCCGGGCTGCCTGATCGACTGTCCTTCGCGGCGGGGTGCGTGTCTGCAATGCGGGGCCGGTGGTGATGGGCTGGGCAGGCTGACGCTTGGTCCTCCTGGTAGTCATCATCCTGCGCTGGTGGAGGTCGGGTGAGCCTCCGTGCTGCAACACCGTCCCAGCTCCGACGATCCTCCCCCCGAACTCCGGTGAAAGCCCTGCGTCTGCATGCCAGCCATTTCTCGATCTTCATCGTTGCGGGGAACGTCCAGCACACGCCTCCTGCCCGTGATCACGGTGTGCCCGCCGCTGCGCGGCGGGCTTGAAGACGTGAGGAAAGTTGTAACAGGCCGACCTGGGGACACGATCTGGGGACCTGGGGGCAGATGTCCTGTCCCGGGACATGCTTGACGGGTCAGTCCCAAGACATCGGTGTTGTCACGACCTGGGGGACCTGGGGTCATATGAGGCGGACTCCGTCGTGGTGCCGGATGGCGGGTGTCCCCTCGTGGAGGGCGTCAAGGATGCGGACGGCGAAAGCTTCGGTCACCATGTCGCGGATCTCGTCTTCGGATGCCCACTGGAAGGCGGTGACTTCGTCGTTGATCGAGAGCCGGCCGCCAGTAGCCGTGCAACGGAACACGAGCGCGACGATGCCGCGGGCCATGTTTTTGTAGATGCCGGTGAGAGCCAAAGGCTCGACGATGAGCCCCGTCTCCTCGGAAACCTCTCGGCATACCCCCTGCATGATCGTCTCGCCGATCTGGAGTATGCCGCCGGGTGCCTGCCATTCGCCGTTGTCGGCTCGTCGTGTCAGCAGAGCTCGACCAGCGTCATCGACAACGACGCCTGCGACGCTCACAGAGTGGCGCTGGTCGAGCTCAACCATAGTTAGCTCCTGTAGATTGTTATCGGCAGTAGATGTATCGATGGCCTCACGTCGTCGCAACCTTGTACTTAAGTTCGTACAGGTGGCCACCCTTAACAAGGATCGATGCTTCAACGGGCTGCATGTTGTTGCTGTAGATGACCCGGAATTGCCGAATCACGGGGACTTCCTCTGGTAGCTCCAAACCCTCGACTTCCTCTGGCGTGGGTGGTCGAGTGGAAATCTGATCGGTGAGATTCTGCTGAGGGTAACCAAGATCGGCCAATGCCTGGGGGGCTCCACCTCGGATCCTCTTTCGCTCGGCCAGCGGTGTACCCGCCGCGATACTTGCCGGGTAGTAGGACCATGACAGTTCGATAGGTTCGCCAGCATGCAAGAGAAGACGGTGCCTCAAGATCGCTGTTTCGTTCGGAGCTATCCCAAGGGCGTCCACGACTTCGACGGGAGGTTGTACCTCCCTGACGTCTATCAGCTTGTAGGTGAACCCTTCGGGAGATGGCGCGAAGTAGGCAGCAACATCGATGACAAAGGGCTGCTTGTCCCGCACAAAAACACCTTTGCCAGGGACGCCGTACAAATATCCCTCGTTCTTCAATATCGTCAATGCGCGTTGAATCGTGGCGTTCGCAGCGTCGTACTTGTCGACGAGCTGTTGTGTGGATGGGATCTGCGTGTTCCGCGGCAGCGTGCCGGCCATGATGAGCGCCCGAAGATCGGCGGCAATCTGCTGATGACGAGGTCGTTTGTCTGCATGCTTAGGCAAAGCAGAACTCCTCTCTGTTAGAGGGTGAGCGTGTATCGCAGGTGGCGACCATGGGCAACCATGGTCATCTGGATCACTTCAATCGGTGTGCCGTCCTCGGCCCTTGATCGCCGAGTGAGTACCAGTACCCAGTCATCATTGGGGAGCTGAAGCAGCCGCTGTTCTTCGACGGAGGCTGGCCTGGCCGTCACGTCCTCCTCGACGTGGACAGGTTGATAGCCCAGGTTGGCCAGCAACGTGACCGCGCCACCTGGCACCTTTCGTGGCTCTGACAGGCGGGTCCCGCGCGCTATGAAGGCTGGGTAGTAGGAGTCGGCGAGTTCTACCGGCTGTTCGTCGAGTAGCACGACTCGACGGCGAACGACCGCAGTGTCGCCGTCTGCCAGCCCCAAGGCCGCAGCAATGTCCGCGGGTGGCCTGATCTCGACGACTTCACGCATGACGTGGGAGCCGACCCGACCGTCTTGAGCGGCCTCCTCCGCCCAAGGGTCCGCTTGGCCCGGCTTTTGCGGGCGCACATAGGACGCCGACGTGCTTGTCCACCTGTTCGGGTCAGACATGGCCTTCACCTGGTCCCTCGCTCGCGTGGCGGAAGATCCTCACCTAGCTACCTTACCGGGTAGGCGATAAGGAACTTATCCGACATTGCCTCAGCTTCATTCTACTCAAGCCTTGCTGCTCTATCGGAAAGGCAGTATGGTTGCCTCAAGAGCCTCGGACGCTGAGAGATGCCGAGGTAGGACGAGCCAAGGAGCACATGGCGATGCGAAACATCCCGGTGGACACGTCGTCCCTGTCGTTCACGGTCGCGGGTGAGCCTGAGCCGAAGATCGTGGATCGGGCGACGGGTGAGGTGAAGAAGGATGCGGAGGGGCGTGACTTGTACACGCTGCCGCTGCTGCCGATGCCGAACGATGACCGGCGCAACCCGGTGATCACGGTGACGTTCCCGTCTGCGGTGTTCCCGCAGATCCCGCTGGGCAGCAAGGTCCGCCTGACGGGGCTGGTCTGCTTCTTCTGGCAGATGAATGGCCGCGCGGGGATGGGTTTCCGCTGCGAGCAGGTTCGGCCGGCAACGGAGAAGGCTGCCTGATGGCCGCGAGGTGTGTCGAGTGCGGCGCGGGGCGGAACCTGGCCGAGCAGTTCGACGCTACTCGCAACGAGGTCGTGTGGCTGTGCGCGTACTGCCACTACAGGGCTGTGGCCGGTGGTGCGCAGTGAGAGGTTTCGGGTCCCGGAGCGGCTGTGCCTGGACAGCTTGGGCCGCTCCGGGGTCTCCAACCACCAACAAGAGGAAAGGAGACGGGCTCTAGTATGGCGGATTTCCTGATCTGGCTGGGCGTAGGCGTGCTGGCGGTGTGCGCGTGCCTGCGGGCGTGGCGGCGCTGGGCGCCGGTGTCGTTCTGGTACGTGCTGGGCTTCCCGGTCAAGGCCGTGATGGTGTACGGCACGTGGCGGGCGGTGGCCTCGGGCTGCGGGTTGTCGAAGCGTCGGCGTCGCTGGCGGTGGAGTGTGCCGGGGTTCCCCGGTTGGGGGGCTGAGTGATGGGGGCGCCGAAGGGGCGGAAGCTCACCAATGAGGAGATGTCCCTGATTCTGGATTCACTCTCGGAGTGGCAGCAGCGTCGCATGCTCGCGTACTTCAAGGGTTGGGACGAGGAAGGGTTCCAGAACGCTCTGAGGTCGATGGGCGGTGGCGAGTGATGCATGGGCTGATGGTCAAGCAGCGTCGCAAGCTGCATCGGGTGCAGGTGGAGAAGGCTCCGCGGCTGGGGCTGATTCGGCCGACTCCGCTCGGGTTCCAGGTGACGGCTCGGCTGCATGATGGGCAGACGCCGGAGGATTACGAGGATGTGCTGGACAAGCTGGCGCATGCGTGGCGGGTGCATAGTGTGCGGTTGGTGTCGTGGCGTCCGGGCCGGGTGACGCTGGCGGCGACGCTGGTGGATCCGCTGGAGACGGTGGCCGGGCTTGAGGTGATGGCCGATGGGCTGCTGCGGGTGCGGGTGGGCCTGTTGGACAACGGCAATCCGTACGTCGTCGACTTCAAGGTGGTGCCGCACTGGTTGAACGTGGGCGCGACCCAGTCGGGCAAGTCGAACCTGGCCAATGCGCTGATTGTGGGGCTGGCTCCGCAACCGGTGGCGCTGGTGGGCTTCGATCTGAAGGGTGGGGTGGAGTTCACGCCGTACCGGGCGCGGCTGTCGGCGCTGGCCACCGAACGCAGCGAGTGCGCCGAGCTGCTGGCTGACCTGGTCGGCATCATCAAGTCGCGGATGGCGCTGTGTCGGCAGTACCGGGTGAAGAACATCTGGCATCCGCGGCTGCCGGAGGAAGCGCGCCCCATTCCGATGGTGGTGCTGGTCGATGAGATGGCCGAGCTGTTCTTGATGGCCGATCCGGACAACGAGAAGGATGAGGTGGCCGCGGTCGCCACGAGGCTGTTGCGGATCGCGCAGCTTGGCCGGGCGTTCGGCATCTACCTGTTCGTGTGCGGGCAGCGGGTCGGCTCGGACCTGGGTAAGGGCGTGACCGCGCTGCGCGCGCAGTTGACCGGCCGCATCTGCCACATGGTCAACGACGATGAGACGGCCAAGATGTGCCTGGGGGACATGGACCGGCGGGCGGTCGCGGCTGCGCGGCAGATCTCACCGGACCGGCCGGGCACGGCCGTGGTGATCGGCTCGGATAGCCGCTGGCATCACGCTCGTTCGGTGCATGTGCTGGAGGAGGAGGCCGAAGCCTCCGCGGAGCGGTATGCCGATCTGACGCCGTCGTGGGCGCTGTTGACCGGCGGTCCCGCCATCGACGTAGGTGATGCCGGCGAGCTGGCCGAGGACGAGCTGGCCGAGTTTAGCGATCCCGATCTGGAAGATCTGCCCGTCTGAGCTCGGGCTGAGAGGTTCCCCGGGCTGGGCGTGAGCCCTGATCACGCCAGTCCGTAGCGGAGCCATGCCGAGAAGCGGTCGCGACGGAAGGGCCGGTGATGTCCGGGTGCCTGGAGCTGAACGACATGAACGAGCTGGAGAAGGCGTGCCGGGGCTGCGGCCACCAGCGAGCGGTGCATACCGGCGGCGCCAAGCCAGGCGGCTGGGCGATCTATGACCCGGTGTGGGCGAACGCGTCGGGCTGGTGCCGGCAACTGGGCTGCTCCTGCAAAGTGCGCAGTTAGGGCGAAGGGAGGTGGGCAAGGTGGGACGACTGCGGGCATGGCTGGCCGATTCGGGGCCGGTGGTGGTGCTGGCGCTGATCGCGGCAGTTGGGTCGTTCGATCACATCTCCAGCCTGGCGCGTAAGTACGGCCAGCACGGCTGGCGGGCGTGGGCGGTGGCGGTGTGTATCGACCTGGTGTGTGTGATGGCCGCGCGGGAGATCCAGCGGGACAAGCGCACCGGCCGGCGTCGCCGCGGGCTGATGTCGTGGCCGTCGCTGGTGCTGGCCGGCGGGATCGTGCTGACGCTGGCGGCGAACCTGGCCGAAGCACCGCGCAGCGCGTGGGGCTGGATCCTGGCCGCGACTCCGGCGGCGGCGTTCCTGATCGCCATGTCCATGATCGAACGGCGCGCGGGTCAGCACGAGGCCGAACCCGACACAGAACAGATGGGCCTGGTGTGGGAAGACCCGTCCCTCGCGCCTGCCGATGTCGATCCGCAACCGACTCGGCATGTGCAGCTTGACCGGGTCGACCAGCACGCGGAACCGCTGGCGGATCGTTCGGCGCCTGCGGAGCTGGAACAGGCCGCCACTGCATCTGCCGGCAGCACGGCGGAGGTGGACCCATCTTTGCCGCCTGCGCTGCTGGCCTACGCACGGCGCCTGGCCGCCGAGCACCGCACCAGTCATGGCCGGCCCATCACGGCGGAGTTGCTGCGGTCGCGCATGCACATCACTTCTGAGCTGGCGGCCAGCCTGCTCGGCCACGTGGACGACGACTGACCTTGCATCCGGCCGCCCACCACTTCCCCGGGTGGGCGGCTCATGGAAAGCCAGTCCCCCCACTATGTCAAGACGAAAGGACAACAGTTCATGATGACGACCGATTCCACGGTCCGCGCCGAGTTCATCGCCGGTTTGCGCAGCCTGGCGCGGTTCCTGGCCGACAACCCCAGGGTGCCCGTGCCGAGCAACGGCGCGACCTTGACGGTGCACGTGGTGGACGACAGCGACGACAAAGAACGCGCCACGGTGGACCGCGTCGCCGAGCTGATCGGCTCGGCTGCCAGTGGTGGCGCGCACTACAAGACCACGCGCGACTTCGGGCCGATCACCTATGAAGCGCTGGCCATCAGCCAGGAGTGCATGGACGCCTGGCAGGCGCTGGTCAGCTACAACGGCGCCGTGAGCGGGGGTGGCTGCTGATGTTCCGGCTCCGGCGCTGGCTCGGCTACGCGGCTATCGCGTTCGTCGTCTTCTACCTGTTCACGCGTCCGGCTCAGGCGGCGGATGCCGTCAACGGCGTCTTCGACGGAGTGCTGGCGGGCGCGGACAAGCTGGCCATCTTCTTCAGCGCGGTCCTGACCTGAAACCCGAAATCCGGCCGAATCTCTGCCGGATAACTCGAAAGGAGAATTCGACATGGCAAGAGGTGGGCAATGCCGGACCTGCCGCGGGATCGGCAAGATCGGCGAAATGCGGTCGCGGCTGCAAAACGGCCAGCTCCTCATCGTGGAGGTCCGTCGTAAGTGCTTCACCTGCCAAGGCAAAGGCCACCTGTAATGGCGCAGAAGTCCATGCCGGCAGAAGCGGTGCAGGCGTGTTCGGCATGTGGCGGGCGCGGACTCCACTCCAGCGCGGCAAGGAAAAAGCGCTGGTTCATGTCATGGAAAGTGCAGCGCTTCTGGCTGTGCCGGATCTGTGGCGGAACGGGCACGGTCGAAACCAGAGACAAAGTCCGATCGGTTGCAAGGGAGGGGAACATGCTGGGCAAGCACAGGAAAGGCGCCGTCGCCAAAAATGAATGCGGGTGGTGCAAAGGAGAAGGTGGCTTCTCCTACGCCAACGGCACCTATATCTACTGTGGCCGATGCGGAGGCAAAGGCAAGCGCTAAAGAGATACAAGGCGGGCACTACAAGAATGGCATGGGAGGTGAAAAATGAAACTGCGTCGCGGTAAGAGTCCAGCGAACGAGCCATTGACCTGCAGCAAGTGCTCCGGCCGCGGTCTTCTTGAGCACAAGGTGTGGAAGACCGGCAAAGGCTACGTTCACGAAGGACGAGCCTGCAAGGTGTGCGGCGGTTACGGAGTTATCCCAACCCGATGAGTGACATTGCGTCCGGCCGCCCACCAAAGCCGGTGGGCGGCTCACGGAAAGCCACTCATCAAACCCAAGAAAGGAGGCGACAAGACGAAATGAAGGTCAGCAACAGGCGCCACATTCCACTCGGTTCATATCAATGCTGCACTTGCAACGGCAGCGGAATCGACTCCGAAAGCCGGACATGCCGAGACTGCAACGGCACCGGGATCGACAACCACCCGAGCGACTAAAAGAAGAGGAACACGACATGGCCGGGATGAAAAACGAAACAGTCATTTTCGAGACGGTCGGCGGCAACACGGTCGAGTTCGTCTACAGGACCAGCGAGTACGGCTATTGGACCTGTAACGGCTGCAAGGAAGCAGTCGGGCACGCTCCGGTGAGCGCGGCCAACGAACACGCCCGAGTATGCCGCGCACGATAAAGCGCGATGCCGCCGTGAGGAACACGAGAAGAAGCCGAGCGAAAGACTCGCAACACGCTGCGCTGGTGCAGCAACCGGTGCGTTGCTCGATATGCAAAGGCTACCTGTACGTGCGTACGAGGACATGCCCGAAATGTGATCGCTAGAAAAGCGAAGGGAGGCAAGATGAAGGAGGTAATTACATACCGCACCGCGGGCGGCAGCACCGTCGTCTGGGCCTTTGATCCCAAAGTCGCACCCTATGGCCGATGGGTGTGTGAGGGGTGCGGTGACAAGGGTCACAGCCTGAGCAGGTATGCAAACCAGCACGCCTCTCAGTGTTGGGCATGCTGAGGTCCGTCGCATGTCAAACACGACAGGCATTAACAACAGGCGCGTGAGCTGCCCCGACTGCCGCTACGAGACCCGACTCGCACGTTTTGACGCGTTGCTGGTGGGTGAGGCCGGATTGCAGGTCGGCTGCCCCAACTGCCGTTACTCGTTCTGGGTCAACTTCGCCTAATCAAGGCCGGGTGGGCCGGGTCGAGAACTGGGAGCGAAAACATGGTCCGGAAATCCCAAGTAGACAAAATCAAAGCGGCGGTCCGTGAATTCGACAAAGCGACACGGACCGGATCTCGGCACGAACAGGAGCGCTGCCTGGCGGTACTCAACGCCGTTTGCCGAAATTCCACGCGAGCAGAACTCAACGCCGCTACCACATCGTGATCAACCAGGGCGCGCGCCCACGGAACGTCTCCAGCTTGGCCGCTCACGTCCGTCCCGCCGGGCGCGCCTCCATCACCTGGCATCAAGCAAAGGAGGTTCCAGTATGCAGCACACACAACCCACCAGCATGCGCTGCCCCCGCTGCGGCGGCTCCGGCAAGCGACGTGGCCGCATCTACGTGCACGAGTGCTCCACCTGCCACGGCACGGGCCGCGTCACCGGCAAGGACCTGGAAGGGCTCGACCTGTGACCGGGCCCGGCGCCGGAGCTGCCGCCGATAACACCCGGCACATGAGAATGCTGCCGCTGCCGCGCGCTGAACTACGACGCGGCGCTGTTTTGCCGCAGGTGCGGACAGTGACCACAAAGAAGATCACCCAGGAGTGCGGACGCTGCTGGGGCCAGGGGTGGCTGCTCTGCTCAGTCTTCGATCGGCGCGCCGTCAGAGGTTACCGACCCTGCGACGGCTGCGACGGCACCGGCACGTCGGAGGTGCGCCGATGAAGGCCGACATCGAGCGCATCCCCTGTCCCACATGTGACGGGCAAGGCGACCTTGCCATTCCGCTGACCTGGGATGACCGCGGCTATCGCACCTATCCCGTCTGCGGCCGATGCGGCGGTACAGGCGAGGTGGAGGCCAGCCGGTGAGCCGCTACCGGATCGCCGTGACCGAAACCTACGCCGACGGTGTCCAGGACCACCCCTGGAGCGTCACGCGGCACGTCACGGCGGCTGACAGCGGGGGGCCTTGTCAACGGCCGATCGAGGTCAAGGCCAAGGGCCAACACCGACTGATCGCCTGCGGCCGTCGTCTTCCTGCGGACCGGCAATGCGATGCCTGCCGACCTGGAGTGGAGATCGTCGAAGTGAGGAGGGTTCGAGGGTGAACATGCCTGCTTTCTGCCGAGTCTGTGAAGGCTCCGGCGAGCTCGTTGTCAGCGAACGTCACAGCGAGGGCGAGATATACGAGGAAGTGATCGCCTGCTTCAACTGCGAGGGCACGGGAGTGGGCGGCCAGTGAGCACACCGACGCTGCTCGCCGACTGCGTCGGGCCGGTCGTGCGCGACTTGGCCCGGCGCTCCGGCAAGGACCTGTCCCGCTGGCTGGAGCAAGTTCACCGCCTCGGCGGCTGCGCCGAACCGGTACGGCTGGCCGGGGAGAGCATGACGTTGGATGCGACGACCGGCCACGTGCTCTCCAGCTACAGCACCGCGAGCGAACCGCACGGACAGCTCCTGATCCGGTGCGGCAACCGTCGCGCCTCACGCTGCACCTCGTGCGCGGAGCTGTACCGGCGTGACACCTTCCACCTGATCCGCGCCGGGCTCCTGGGTGAGGAGAAGGGCGTGCCGGCCACCGTGCGCGCTCACCCGCGGGCGTTCCTCACGCTCACCGCGCCGTCGTTCGGGCCGGTGCATCGCGGCCCCGACAAGGACGGCGTGCGCCGGGTGTGCCATCCCCGCCGCTCGGGTCCGGCATGCTTTGAACGCCACAAAGCCGACGACTCGCGCCTCGGCCAACCCCTGGATGCCGACTCCTACGACTATATCGGGCACGTGCTGTGGAACGCCCACGCAGGCGAGCTGTGGCGCCGCTTCACCATCTACCTCCGCCGGCACCTGGCCACCGCCGCGGGGCTGACCCATGCCGCGTTCAACAAGACGGTGCGGGTGTCGTTCGCCAAGGTCGCCGAATACCAAGCCCGCGGCGTCGTGCACTTCCACGCCGTCGTCCGTCTCGACGGCCGCACGACCGAACCGGCCGACGTGGCCGAACCGCCGGCGTGGGCCAGCCTGGAACTGCTCCAGAACGCGATCGACTCGGCCGTGGCCGCGGTGCGACTGAAAGCACCAGACCTCGGCCAACCCACCACAGAGCTGGTCTGGGGGCGGCAGGTCGACGTCAAACCCATCCAAACCGGCGACCTCGACGGCCACCTGTCCGAACAGGCCGTGGCCGCCTACATCGCCAAATACGCCACCAAAGCCGCCGAAACCACGGGCACCCTCGACCGGCGCGTCCACGCACACGACCTGACCAACCTGCACGAGCGCGGTGCTACGCCGCACGCCGCCCGGCTGATTCGCACCGCGTGGCGGCTGGGCCACCCCGAAACGCATCCCGAGCTGACCGGGCTGCGGCTTCGCAAGTGGGCGCACATGCTCGGTTTCCGCGGTCACTTCTCCACCCGATCCCGCGTGTACTCGACCACGCTCGGCGCAATCCGCGATGAACGCGCTGAACACCGCCGCGCCCAGCTCGGCCTCGAACCACACGACGGCACCACTCTGGTGCTCGCGCACTGGAGCTTCGCTGGCCAGGGCTACACCCCGGGCGAATCGGTACTGGCCACGTCGATCGTCAACGCGCCGCCAAGCGGCACACCAGGAAAGGAGGCAAGCCCATGACTGTGATCACTAAACGCTGGCACACCACCAAGGAGGTGGCTGACATGCTCGGCTTCGGCTTGACCAAGACCAAGTTCCTCGTGCTGTCCGGCCAGATCCGCAGCGTCAAGGACGGCCGGCATCGCCGCATCCTGCCGCAATGGGTCGATGAGTACGTCAACAAGATCGCCGAAGGGCAGGCAGAGTGAGCCGCCGCGGCAACGGGGAAGGATCCATCTACCCCGTGCCAGGTGGCTACCGAGCCTTCGTCTGGGTGACGACGCCGGACGGTGGCCGCAAGCGTAAGTACGTCAAGCGGAAGACGTACGAGGAGACCCGTAAGGCCTGGCTGGAGCTGCATGCCAAGGTGCAAGGCGGGGAAACGGTCGCTTCCAACGTGCCCAAGCTGGCCGACTTCCTCGCCTACTGGCTGCGCGAAGTCGTCGAGCCCAACCTCGCCCCCGCCACGTACGCCAGATATGAGACCTTCGCTCGCCTGTACCTCATCCCTGGACTCGGCCACCGGCGGCTGGACAAGCTGACGGTCAAGCACGTCCGCGAGTGGCTCAACACGCTGCGTCACACGTGCCAGTGCTGCGCGCTCGGTAAGGACGCGAGTCGGCGTAACCCGCGGTGCTGTGCTCTGGGCGAGTGCTGCCAGGCGATCTTGGCCGCGCGTACGATCAAGGACGTCCGGGACACACTCAGGGCCGCGCTCGGGATCGCCATCACGGAAGAGATCATCGCCAAGAACGTGGCCGGCGCCGTGAGGCTGCCGACGCCGCGTAAGCCTAAGAGGAGCTGGTGGACGGTGGAGGAGGCACGGCGATTCCTCGAGTCTGCTCGGCAAGTACATGATCCGCTGTTCGTGGCATACGTGCTGATTCTGGTTCTTGGCTTGCGCCGTGGCGAGGCGCTCGGGCTCACCTGGGACGATGTGGATCTCGACGCGCGGGAAGTGACGATCAGCTGGCAACTGCAACGGGTTGGCCGGCAGCTGCACCATCGGGAAACCAAGACGCCAGGCTCGGCGGCCGTACTGCCGATCCCGGACGTGTGTGTGATGGCGCTGAAGGAGCGCGCTGAACAGCAGGCCGCCGACAGAGGCGCTGTGGGTGACGTCTGGAGCGATAACGATCTGGTGATCACGACGAAGTACGGCACGCCATACGAGCCGCGCAACTTCAACCGGCACTTCCACACCGCATGCAAGCGCGCCAACGTCCGGCCGATCAAGGTCCACGACACCCGGCGCACGTGCGCCTCGCTTCTGGTCGCGCTTGACGTGCATCCCCGTGTGGCGATGCAGATCCTCCGTCACAGCAAAATCACGGTAACGATGGACATCTACAGTGAGGCTCCGTCCGAGGCCACCAGGAACGCTCTCAGACGCCTCGGCGACAGTCTTGACGGGTAGGGACTGCTGCACTTTGCTGCTGCACAAAGATCAAAAGGGCCACTCCCGCGTGTGGGGTGTGGCCCTTGACCTGTGTGGGCGATACTGGGATCGAACCAGTGACCTCTTCGGTGTGAACGAAGCGCTCTCCCGCTGAGCTAATCGCCCGCCTGCCGGTCCCTTGCGGTGCCGACGGGGAAAACCATACCGCACTCTGGCACGTGCTGGCGAAGTGAAAGCGGTCGGCGGGGGCATGACAGAAGCAGCAGGGAGAGCGATGGGAGGGATTCAGGTGAAAGGCGGCGGTTGCCCACCGGCGGCAGGGGTCGGTGGCATACCATCGTCGTGTTCCGGAAGGAGCCGATCGCGATCTTTTCGCGAGAAACGTTCATGGTCGGCCACTCCGGGACAGGCTCCACAGCACGCAAAACCCTTGCAAATACGACCCGATTGATGCCGTTTAGCCTGGTAGATGCCTAAATGTCTAGCTGTGATGTGCGTTACAGAAGGCCCCTGAAGCGGAATCTTTCCTACAGGTTTCTTCGTTCCGCGTCATAGCTCAGGACGAAGTCCGTCAGAGCAGTGAAAGCCCCGAAGAGGGGACCTACGACGAAAAGGTTTGGCTGACGATGAACAGCACCACCGTCTCCGCCGAGCTTGGCCTTCGGCTTGTGGTCCCCGACCGTACTACCGTCCCCCTGCTCGCCGGACTGAGTTACACAGCCGACGATCCGTACGCCATCCGCATGGCCTTCCACGTAGGGAACGACGAGCCGGTCGAGTGGATCTTCGCCCGCGAGTTGCTGACCGTGGGCATCGTGCGGCGTGTCGGCGACGGCGACGTGCAGGTGTGGCCGGCCCGCGCCGACGGCGAGCGCACGCTCCACATCAGTCTCACGTCGCCGTTCGGGCAGGCGCTCTTCGAAGTGCCCCTGGCGCCGCTGACCGAGTTCCTGCACCGGACCTACGAGAAGGTGCCGGCGGGGCGCGAGACCGACTTCATGGATCTGGACGCCGAGCTGACGAACATGCTGTGGCCTTCTTGAGCGCCCAGACATCATAGGCACTCCGACGGCCTCGCCCGCATGACGGGCGGGGCCGTTTCCCTGTTGAGGCGCCCGTCCTCCCGCCGGAGGGACCGTCCTCTCGCCGGAGAGACCGTCCTCCCGTCGGAGGGACCGTCTCCCTGTCAGAGGGTCTAAGCCGGCAGGGAATTCAGGACCTCCTTCATCCGGGCGATCTCGATGGTCTGCCCCGAGTACACGTCCTTGGCCAGCAGCCGCATGCGCTGGTCACGCCCGCCGGCCAGCTCCTCGCCGGCCATCTTCACCGCTCCCTCGTGGTGCCGGGTCATCAGCTGAAGGAACAGGCGGTCGAACGCGGCCCCTCGGGCGGCCCGCAGCGCGTTGAGCTCCTGCGTCGTCGCCATCCCATAGCCCGCCGCCTGCTCGTGCGCGTGCCCGGCCGGCGCCTGACGGCCCAGCTCGGCGAGCCAGCCGGTCATGGCGTTGATCTCCGGGGTCTGGGCGGTCGTGATGGAGCGGGCGAACGCGCGGATCGCCGGCGTGGTGGTGCGGTCGTCCACTAAGGACGTCATCTCCAGGGCCTGGCGGTGGTGGGGGATCATGGCCTCCGCGAAGCGCACGTCCGAGGCCACGGCCGCCTTCGACGGCTGCCCGATCCGCTCCCCCGGCATCGCCGTACGGGCCGTGGCCCCGGGGCTCCCCGGCACCAGGACAGGCGCGTCCGTACCAACCGGCGCGACGTGCTGAACGGGCTGCTGAGAGCAGGCAGCCACGGCGAAAGTCGCCATAACTATGACGAACACCGTGCGCGGCCATGAACCTGCTGACATAGCTTCCATACTGAACTACGAGACAAAGGGGATATGCGTTGATCTCTGCAAAGTTCCGCGGAGCGGTGGTGGGTACGGCGTTAATGCTGGCCTCCGCGTGCGCGGCCGGCCCGCTGGCGTCGCAGGAGCCGCCCGCGCCATCCGCGACCGCACTGCAGGAGACCAGCGCTCCAGCCGCCACCGTCTCCGGCACGGCCGGCGGCGGCGGTGTCATGACGAGTGACAACGTCAAGCACGTCGCCCACGTGCCGAAGACCGCGCCCTTCACCGGGGCCGACGACATCAACACCGACCTGGCCTTCCAGGGCGACTACGCGTACGTGGGGAACTTCGGCGGTTTCTCCATCTACGACATCACCGACCCCACGAAGCCGCAGGTCGTGAGCCAGGTGGCCTGCCCGGCCCAGCAGAACGATGTCACGATTCACGACAATCTGCTGATCTTGTCCATCGACGAGCCGGTCGGCGGCCCGGAGTGCGACGCGAGCCAGAACGACCCGTCCTGGGAAGGCCTGCGGATCTTCGACGTCAGCGACAAGAAGAGCCCGAAGTACGTGGGCGCCGTCCAGACCGAGTGCGGCTCGCACACCCACACGATGGTGCCCGGCCAGGACAGCCTGTACGTGTACGTCTCCTCCCCCGGCCCTGAACCCGATTCGGAGACCTGCCCCGCACCGCACGAGCTCATCCAGGTCGTAGAAGTCCCGCTAGCCTCACCTCAATCCGCAAAAATCGTGGCGAAGCCGGATATCTTCCCTGAGCGCCAGCACTCCGAGTTCGCCTCCGGCTGCCACGACATCACCGCCTACCCGGAGAAGAAGCTGGCCGCGGCCGCCTGTTTCGGCGACGGCGTGCTGCTCGACATCTCCGACCCGATCAAGCCGAAGGTGCTGCAGCAGCTCACCGACAGGGAGAACTTCCAGATCTGGCACTCGGCGACGTTCAACAACGACGGCACGAAGGTGGTGTTCAGCGACGAGCTGGGCGGCGGCGGCCAGGCTACGTGCGACCGCAACACGCCGAACACGAAGGGCGCCAACGCCGTCTACGACCTGGTGGACGGCCAGCTGCAGAAGCGGGGCTACTTCAAGATCCCGAGGGAGCAGCAGCGGGAGGAGAACTGCGTGGCGCACAACGGCTCGCTGATCCCGGTGCCCGGCAAGGACATCATGGTGCAGGCGTGGTATCAGGGCGGCGTGTCGATCTGGGACTTCACCGACTCGGCGAACCCCAAGGAGATCGGCTACTTCGAGCGCGGCCCGGTCAAGGGCAGCGTCATCGCCGGCTCCTGGTCGGCTTACTACTACAACGGCTACATCTACTCCAGCGACATCACGCAGGGCCTGGACGTCCTGAAGATCGACGACCCGCTCACCGACCCGGCCGAGAAGGTCACGATGGACGACTTCAACGTCCAGACCCAGAAGAGCTACTGACACACCTACAGAGGCCACGCATGCGTCGACCGCGCCGCCGCCCCCGCGATGGCGGCGCCGTCGAGCCAGACGTACTCGGGTGCGATGCCGGCCCACGGCCATTCCACGGTCAGCAGGAAATCCTGGGGCGGCGGCAGGGGAAACAGCCACAGGGGCATCTGGTAAAGAGTGAACGACGCGTCGCCGCGCACTCCTCCGGGGAACCAGGAAAGGCTCGGCGGCGCGCAGTCGTGGTCCTTGCCGGAGTCCACTTCGACGCCGTCCGGATAACGCAGCATGACGTGCAGCGACGTGCTCTCCTCGCCGGAGAACGCCGAGTCGAGCTGCAACGCCAGGGTGCGGGGCGCGGTGGCGTTGCGGGCCACGACGTCGAGGTTGAGCAGGCAGCCGGTGGCGTACGCCTGGATCATGGGCAGCCGGACGGCGAGGGCCGGGGTGCGGGCGAGCACGCGTTCGACCGTGAGGATCGCGCCCATTTCAGAAATGGGCGGCAGCGGCGCGCCGGCCTCCCCGCTCATGTGCACTCACCGTTGATCGGAAGGCGATTCTGCGGAAATCGTAACGCCGCCGGTTGATTTCGCAGAGGCCGGCGGCGGAAATGTAGATCAAATGTAGCGACGCGGCGGTCCCGGGGCGGGCCGCCGCGTCGCGGATGACGGGATCAGGGGTCGAGATCGGCGGCGGACCGCTCGGCGAAGACCCGCATCGCCTTGGTGGTGATCGGGCCGGGGGCGAGCGGCAGCTCGGTGTCGTCCACCAGCTTGATCGGCTGGACGTCGCGGGTGGTGGAGGTGAGGAAGGCCTCCTCGGCCTCGTAGAGAGCCGACAGCGGCACGTCGGCCTCCTCGCCGCCGCACCATTCGAGCACCAGCGCCCGGGTGACGCCGGCCAGGCAGCCGGACTCCAGGGTCGGGGTGAGCAGGCGGCCGTCGCGGACGATGAAGATGTTGGAGCCGGTGCCCTCGCACAGGTTGCCCGCGAGGTTGCCGAAGATCGCCTCGCCGCCGCCGCGCTTCTTGGCGTGCAGCAGTGCCTTGGCGTTGTCGCCGTAGGAGGTGCTCTTGACGCCGGCCAGGGCGCCGCGCTCGTTGCGCGGCCACGGCACGACGGCGACGTTGGCCGTGGCCGGGAACGGCTTCTGCTCGTCCACGATGACGATGGCGGTGGTGCCTTGGTCGCCGCGGTCGGAGCCGAGCGGGCCGGGGCCGCTGGTGTAGGTGACGCGGATGCGGCCCAACTCCCAGGCGGGCGCGGCCGCCACGCACTTGGCCACGCCGTCGGCGATGGCCTCGAGGTCGGGCTCGGGCAGGTCCATGCGCTGGGCGGAGAGCTTGAGCCGGTCGAGGTGCCGGGTGAGGGCGAACGACTTCCCGTTCACGATCTTGATGGTCTCGAAGACGCCGTCGCCGACCATCAGCCCGTGGTCGAACACCGAGACGGTGGCACGTGCGGGGTCGATCAGCTCCCCGTTGACCCAGACAGGGATGTTCATACATTTCCTCCTGTGGACGCCAGTGCGATGAGCCTGGCTGCTTTGAGCTCGGTCTCGAGCCATTCGCGTGTGGGGTCGCTGCCCCAGGTTATGCCCGCTCCCGTGCCGAACCGGATCTCCCCTTGACCGTCCGAGATCCAGAAGGTTCTGATGCCGACGGCCAGCGCCGCCTTGCCCTGGTCGGCGTCGACCCAGCCCAGAGCCCCACAGTACGGCCCGCGGGGGGCTGGTTCGAGCTCATTGATGATCCGCAGCGCCGATGACTTGGGCGCGCCGGTGACGGACCCGGGCGGGAACGTCGCCGCGAACAGCTCCGGCCATCCCATCCCCGGCGCCAGCCGGGCGCGCACGGTGGAGACGAGGTGGACCAGGCCGGGGTGCGCCTCGACCGCGCACAGCGACGGCACCTCGACGGAGCCGACGGCCGCGACCCTGCCCAGGTCGTTGCGGACGAGGTCGACGATCATGACGTTTTCCGCGTAGTCCTTGTCGAGCAGGTCGCCGGCGGTCGCGCCGGTGCCCTTGATCGGCCGGGACTCCACGACGTCGCCGTCGCGCGACAGGTAGAGCTCGGGCGAGGCCGACACCACGCTGAGCCCGGGCACCTGGATCACGCCGCCGTAGGGTGCCGGGTTTCCGGTGGCGAGCCTCGCGGCCAGGGCGAGCGGGTCGGCGTCAGGCGGGACGGGCGCGGTCAGGATCCGGCACAGGTTGGCCTGGTAGACCTCGCCCTGCTCGATGTAGTCGCGGATGGCCCGCACACCACGCTCGTACGCGGTCCGGTCGAGCGAGCTGCGCCACTCGCCGGGGTGCGGCCCGTGCCAAGGGGCGGCCGGCCGGGGCAGGGGCGCCTGGCGGACCTGGTCGAACCGGGCGCACGTCACCTTGCCCTCGTAGTCGACGACAACCGCCCACCAGCCCTCGCCGTCGAGCGCGCCAAGATCGGAGGTCACGTCCCGCAGACCGGTGGCGAGGGTGTGACCGAGGTAGGCAAAGCCGTCGTACACGCCCCCCATTGTCCCAGCAATTCGACGAGCTCCAGCGCCGCGGGCAGTGGCTCGCCGGGCAGGGCCGCGTACACCTTCCGCACCGGCGCCGTCCCGCGCAGCGGCCGCAGCACCAGATCGGCGGGTACGGCCCGCGCCGCCAGCTCCGGCACGAGCGTCACCCCGAGCCCGGAAGCCACGAAGGCGAACTTGCCCATCCATTCCGCCACCCGCAGCCCGCTGCGTGGGGTGAACCCGGCGGCCGCGCACGCGGTGACCAGCAGCGTGGGCTGGCCGCGCGGGGCCGCCTCGATCCAGGTCTCGCCGGCCAGGTCCCGCAGATCCACCTCGTCCTCGGCGGCCAGCCGGTGGCCGGCGGGCAGCGCCACGAACAGGCGGTCCTCGAGCAGCGGCACGGGGCGGGGCGGACCTGCGGGCAGCCCGGCCGGGTAGTCGCTGATCACGGCCACGTCCAGCGCCCCCTCTCTGAGCCGGTCCATCAGCCGCGCGGTGAGGCCCTCGGTCAGGCGCAGCTCGACATCGGGACGCCGGGCGGCGAAGCGTTTCAAGGTGCTGGGGACGAGGTCCACGTTGGCGGTGGCGAACGCGCCGACGCGCAGTGTCCCGCCCCGCCCGCCGTGGATGGCGGCCAGCTCCTCGCCCGCGCGGTCGAGGCGGTCCAGCACGGCGACGGCGTGGCGGTGCAGGGCGGCGCCGGCGGGCGTCAGGCGTACCCCGCGGGCCAGGCGCTCGAAGAGCGGCCCGCCCGCGGCGCGTTCGAGCGCGGCGACCCGGCGGGAGACCGCCGACTGGGTGTATCCGAGCAGCTCGGCGGCGGCGGTGAACGACCCGTTCCGCGCCACCTCGTCGAGGAGGCGGAGCGCCGCGGTGTCGAAGGCATTCTCATCAGGCATGGCTGGTATGCAATCTAGTCGGTGGTGGAATGCCTCGCATCCAGGTGTACTTTCCCCATGGCGACTTTTCTCGGACAGATTGCTTTTCTCGGACAGGGACGCATGGGCGTCCCGATGGCCCGGCGGCTCCTGGCGGCCGGGCACAAGGTGACGACGTGGCGCCGCGGGACCGGCATCTCCGCGGCGGCGGCCGTGGAGGACGCGGATCTGGTCATCACCATGCTCAGCGACCCGGCCGCGGTACGCGAGGTGCTGGCGGCGGCGCTGCCGGGGCTGCGGCCCGGCGCGACGGTGGTCGAGATGTCCACGATCGGCCCGGAGGCGGTGCGCGCGTTGCGTGCGTTGCTGCCCTCCTCGATCAACCTGGTGGACGCGCCGGTGCTGGGCAGCGTCGGCCCCGCCGCCGACGGCACGCTGACCGTGCTCGCCGGTGGCGAACTTTCGGGCTGCCGGGGGGTGTTGTCGGCGCTCGGGACCGTGCGGGAGCTGGGGCCGCTGGGGGCGGGCGCGGCCATGAAGATCGCCGTGATGAGCGCGATCGTGCCCGCGCAGGTGCTGCTGGCCGAGACGTACGCCTACGGCCAGGCGCACGGCGTGGACCGCGAGGCGCTGATCGAGGTGTTGTCGGGCACCCCGCTGGGCGTGCTGGCCGAGCGGCTACGCGTGCCGGCCGAGCAGACCCGCTACTCGCTGGCGCACGCGGCCAAGGATCTGGAGCTGGGGGCCTGGGAGGGCGGGTCGCTGGCCACGGCGGCACGCAAGCGGCTGCAGGAGGCGAGGGCGGCCGGGTTCGGTGACCGGGACCTGACCGCCATCGTGGAGCACGTGGGAGGCGGGCGCGCCCCGCGTGCCGTGCCGGTCACCGTGCCGGCGATCCCGGCGACGAACGGCATGTACTCGCACGCCGTCCGCGCCGGCGACACGCTCTACGTCTCCGGCGTGGCGGCCTTCGACGAGAGCGGGAAGGTGGTCGGCGAGGGCTCGATGGCGGCCCAGGCCGAGCACGTCTTCGAGGTCATCGCGCGCATCCTCGCCGATCAGGGCGCCACGTTCGAGGACATCGCGTTCATCAGGACCTACCTCACGGACATGGACGCCCGAGCCGAATACGGGGCGGTGCGCCGCAGGTACATCACCGGCACTCCCCCGGCCAGCACCACCGTGGAGGTGTCGAAGCTGTTCATGCCGGGGTTGCTGCTGGAGGTGGACCTGATCGTGGCGCTCACTCCAGAGGGCCGGTGACCGACTCGGCGGCGGCCACCACTCCCCCGTCGGCCACCAGGCGCACCGCGCAGTCGATCTCCGGCGCCAGGAAGCGGTCGGGCCCCGGGGCGGGCACGGTCTCGCGCAGCGCCTTGACCACGGCCGCCGTAGCGGGCGCGGGCTCCAGCGGGGCCCGCAGGTCGAGCGCGCGGGCGGCGGTGAGGACCTCGACGGCCAGCACCCGGGTCAGGCCGTCGATCGACCTGCGCAGCTTGCGCGCGGCCGACCAGCCCATGGACACGTGGTCCTCCTGCATGGCCGAGCTGGGGATCGAGTCCACACTGGCGGGCACCGCCAGCCGCTTCAGCTCGGAGACGATCGCGGCCTGGGTGTACTGGGCGATCATGTGCCCGGAGTCCACGCCCGGGTCGTGGGCCAGGAACGCGGGCAGCCCGTGGTTGCGCGCCACGTCCAGGAACCGGTCGGTACGGCGCTCCGACATCGAGGCCAGGTCGGCGGCCACGACGGCCAGGAAGTCCAGGACGTAGGCGACCGGCGCGCCGTGGAAGTTGCCGTTGGACTCCACGCGGCCGTCGGCCAGCACGGCCGGGTTGTCGACGGCGCTGGCCAGCTCCCACCCGGCCACGGTCGCCGCGTGCGCGATCGTGTCGCGGGCGGCCCCGGCGACCTGGGGGGCGCAGCGCAGCGAGTAGGCGTCCTGGACGCGGGTGCACGCCTCCGGGTCGCGGTGGCTGGCCATGACGCCGGAGTCCTTGAGGATCTTCATCATGTTGGCGGCGGCGCGCGCCTGCCCCGGGTGCGGGCGCAGCGCCTGCAGCTCCGGCATGAACACCCGGTCGGTGCCCAGCAGCGCCTCCACGCTCATCGCGGCGCTCACGTCGGCGGTCCTGACGAGCCTGGTGAGGTCCTCGATGGCGAGGACGAGCATGCCGAGCATGCCGTCCGTGCCGTTGATGAGCGCCAGGCCCTCCTTGGCGGCCAGTTCGACAGGCTCGATGTGGGCCTGCTTGAGCGCCTCGGCGGCGGGCAGCATATTTCCGGATTTGTCCCGTACGACGCCCTCGCCCATCAACGTGAGCGCCACGTGCGCCAGCGGCGCCAGGTCGCCTGAGCAGCCGAGGCTGCCGTACTCGTGCACGATCGGCGTGATCCCGGCGCTGAGCAGCGCGGCCAGGGTCTTGGCGGTGGTGGGCCTGATGCCGGTGTGGCCCGAGGCGAGCGTGCGCAGGCGCAGCAGCATGAGCGCGCGCACGACCTCGGTCTCCACCTCGGGGCCGCTGCCGGCCGCGTGGGAGCGGACGAGGGAGCGCTGGAGCTGGGTGCGCAGCGCCGGGTCGATGTGGCGGGTGGCGAGCGCCCCGAACCCGGTCGAGATGCCGTACGCGGGCACCGGGCTCTCGGCCAGCTCGTCCACCCGCTGGCGGGCGGCCGACATGGCGGCCACCGCGTCGTCGGTGAGCCGGACGGCGGCCCCGTGCCGGGCCACCTCGATCACGTCATGGAAAGTCAGGGGTTCCGGGCCGACGTTCACGACTCCGTTGTCGCGCATGGTGGGTCTCTCTCACTTGCTAGGTAACCGGCGTATGCGATGTTAGCTCCTTACTTGGGAGCAATGCCGACAGCCCCTCCCTGCCCTCATCGGTGACGATCACTGCCCTGGGCACGCTGCCGCGCCGGAACCAGCCGCGGTCGAACAGCGCCTCGGTGACCGCCGCCCCCAGTGCCCCGCCCAGGTGGGACCTGCGCTCGGTCCAGTCCAGGCACTCGGGCGCGAACCTCCGGCGCGAGCCCCGCGCGCCCGCCACGTCCACGCCGAGCCCGGCGAGCAGCCGCTCGCCCGCGCCGGTCAGGTCGTGCGCCGCGTAGTAGCCGCCCTCCCTGAGCCCGTCGAGCAGTCCCACCCCGGCGCGGCCCGCGAGGTGGTCGTAGCAGGTGCGGGCCTCCTCCAGCATCCTGGCCTGCCGGGACTGGCGCAGGGAGCGCACGGGCGGGCGAGCGCTGATCCTGGCCAGCACCTCCAGCACCTCGGCCACCTCGTGCCCGGCCAGCCGGTAGTAGCGGTGCCGGCCCTGGCGCACGACGTCCACCAGCCGGCCGTCGAGCAGCCTGGCCAGGTGCGCGCTGGCGGTGGCCGCGCTCACGCCCGCCACTCTGGCCAGCTCGCCGGCCGCCAGCGCCCGCCCGTCGAGCAGGGCTGTCAGGATGGCCGCCCGGGTCGGATCCGCGATGAGCGCGGCGACGGGCGCGATGTCGGCGTCTCGGGCGATGTGCTCCATGCTCCCGACGGTAGTACGCCGATATTTCGCCCGGCGTCGAAGGATGCCGTCATCCCTTTCCGAGGGCCTTGCGGATCAGCTCGCGGGCCCGGTCCATCACCGCCAGGGGCGTTCCGAGCAGCAGGTTCTTGGTGGCGGACTCCGTGCCGGGGTGCGGGCGCACCGGGGCGAGGCTCTCGGCCGCCCGCACCGCCGCCGCCATGGCCCGCCGCTCGGCCGTGGAGGTGCGCTCGCGCAGCTTCGCGAACTCGTACCGCTCCTCGCCTCGCGCGTGCGCCGTGACGGCGGTGCGCAGGTCGGCGAGGCGCTCCCAGAACCGGGGGTGGTCCACGCCGTCGTTGTGCAGGTCGAGGAGGAGTTGCTTGGCGCGGTTCTCCTCGTGCAGCCGGTCGGCGACCACGCCCTGGCCGTTGTCGAGCTTCCTGCGCGCGTACGGGTGGACGATCTCCTCCTCGGCGGTCTCGTGCACGCACAACATCCGCGTCAACCGGCCGAAGGCCGCCTCCACCTTGTCCGGCGGCGCCTGCTCGACCTCGTCGAACAGGTCCCTGATCTGCGCGTGCTGGGCCGTCAGCAGGTCGATCACATCATGTTCAGCCACGTCAGCGCCCTACCCGGGGCCCGCGGACGGCACGCGTTTCCTTACCGAACGCGGGCCGTTGGAGGACTTAACGCGGAGAATGCGCCGGGTACGGGCGGCGACATGGCCTTCGACCCGTTGCAGGAGCGGGGCATCCCGCTGGACGAGCAGCTGCGCGACTGGCGTGAGCTCCATGTCACGCCCATCGATCCCGACCACGCCGACCCGTACACCCGGTGCCGGATCATCACCATGAACGGCATCGAGACGGAGGGGATCCTCTTCAGTCACCAGCTGGCCCGCCACTGTCCGGACCTGGAGGCCAAGCGGCAGCTGGCCCGGGTGCGCTACCTCGAGGCCCAGCAGCAGAAGGTGGTCAACTGGCTGCTGCCCGGCGTCGCCTCGGTGCTGGAGACCACCATCGCCTACGAACAGGTCGCCGTGGACCTGACCTCGTGGGTGGCGCGCATGGAGCCGGACCCGTACCTGCGGCAGGCCTACCAGTTCGGCGTGCTGGAGGACTTCGACCACCTCTACCGGTACGCCAACCTGTACGAGATGATCGAGCACCGCAAGGCCGGGAAGATCGTCGACAATCTCACCGAGGTGATGCCGGGACGGCCCACCTATCTGCACCACCGCGACCCCGTGGACAACGTGCGGGAGCCCTACGACCGCGCCACGACCGAGCCGCTGTCCCGCCTGCACGCACTGACGATCATGGCGGCCGAGCAGCAGACCATGAACTTCTACATGAACGTCGGCCCGATGTACATGGAGCCGATCGCCCGCCAGCTCTATCAGGAGATCGCGCTCATCGAGGAAGAGCACGTCACCCACTACGAGTCGCTCGTGGACCCCGGGGAGAGCTGGTGGGAGATGCTGCTCACCCACGAGTACAACGAGTGCTACCTGTACTACTCGTTCATGGAGACCGAGTCCGACCCGAAGGTGAAGCACATCTGGGAGCTGCACCTGAGCATGGAGCTGGAGCACCTGCGGCTGGCGGCCGAGATGTTCAAGCGGTTCGACGGCCGCGAGCCCGGCCAGGTGCTGGCGCCGGCCCTGCCGCCGCCGGTGACATTCGAGCCGAACAAGGCCTACGTCCGGGACCTGATCGCCACCCAGATCGACCAGACCACGCTGGGGACGGGCTACGTGCGGGAGGCCCACGAGCGGTTCTCGAGGATGCAGGAGGCCATCATGGGCGGGGAGCAGCCGCCGTCGGAGCGGGTCATCGACGACAACCGCGCCGTCTCCGGCCAGGAATATCGCCTGGAGACCGAGGGGCCGCACCCGGCGGATCTGCAGCCCGCCCGCTGACCTAAGGTCTCCTCCATGACCTTAGTAGCCCTTGTCACCGGCGCCTCCCGCGGCCTGGGAGCCGTGATCGCGCGCAGGCTCGCCGCGGACGGCCTGGCCGTCGCCGTCAACGCCGGCAAGGACGCCGACGGCGTCCAGCAGGTCGTGGACGCCCTCCGCGCCGCCGGCGGCGTCGCGGAGGGCTTCCTCGCCGACGTCACCGAGGAGAGCGGCGTGGCGGGCCTGGTCGAGCGGATCGCCGGACGCCTCGGCCCGGTGGATGTGCTGGTGGCCAACGCCACCGGGCCGCAGCCTCTGATCCCGATGGAGGACCTCACCTGGGAGGCCCACCTCGACCAGCTCCGCTTCTTCGTCAAGAGCCCCACCCTGCTGGTGCAGGCGGTGCTGCCCGGCATGCGGGAGCGCGGCGGCGGCCGGGTCATCCAGATCGGCTCCGACGTCGTCGACCGCAACCTGCCCGGCATGTCGGCGTACATCGCGGCCAAGAGCGCCCAGCACGCGCTGACCGAGGCGTGGGCACGCGAGCTGGGCCCGTACGGCGTCACGGTCAACGTGGTCGCGCCCGGCTGGATCCCCGTGGAGCGGCACACAGGGCTCGACCAGAGCGGCTACCTGGAGGAGGTGCCGCTGCGCCGGATGGGCACGCCGGAGGACGTGGCGGCGGCGGTGTCGTTCCTGGCCTCGGACGGCGGCGCGTTCATCACCGGGCAGCGGGTCACGGTCAACGGCGGCCACAGCTGACCTGCGCGGGCATATTCCAGTTTGGGGACTCGGCCAGGATTCGCTAGAGTTCTCTCGTCGCCCCGGGCGGGGCGGAGGCGGAAGTGGCTCAGTGGTAGAGCATCACCTTGCCAAGGTGAGGGTCGCGGGTTCGAATCCCGTCTTCCGCTCGGAGCTTCCGGCTCGGTGGCGTGGCCGAGAGGCGAGGCAGCGGCCTGCAAAGCCGTCCACACGGGTTCAAATCCCGTCGCCACCTCGTAAGGACGATTAGCTCAGCGGGAGAGCGCTTCCCTGACACGGAAGAGGTCACTGGTTCAATCCCAGTATCGTCCACGCGTTTTGCATCGAGAAGCCAGGTTCGCCGATCACGAACCTGGCTTCTCGCTTTGTGGCCGGGAAGGGCCCGGGAGCCGAATGGCCCCCGGGGTGCCGAGGCCGGCGTCTCGGGCGCGGGCCGCCGCCGTGCGGTCGCCGTCCCGGCCGCGGCGTGAGCGTGCTGGCGTCCTTCCGGCTGGCGCGACTGCTCCGGCAGCGGGCGAAGCGCCTTTGACGTGGGCGGCTGTCCGGTCCGCGCACGGGTCGGCGCTGGGCGGGCAGTTACCGGGGCGTGGTGAAGTCGACTGGCATGTTCCTGCTAGCGGCCGCGGGTTCGGCGTTCGCCGTCTCGGGCCTGGCCGCCCTGCCGCCCGTGGGCGGGTTCCTGCTCGGCCGGCCGTTCGCGGGGGCGCTGGTGTTCCCCGGACTGGGCCAGGGGCCGGTGCTGATCGCGTTGGTCACGCTGGCGGGTTTCTCGGTGACGCTCACGGCGGGAGCGTATGCGGCGTTCCGCTGGTCCGGCTTCGGGCCGTCGAGGGTGGGGCTGGTGGCCTGCTGGTGCCTGGCGGGCGGGCCCGCCGGCGTGATCGCGGTGCTGGCGTGGGCGGGGGCGCGCGGGTCGGCGTTCGCCGAGCCCGCGCCGTACGCCGCCTCCTGGGGGATGGCGACGGCGCTGGTGGCGGCGCTCGCGGCGCTGGCCGTGACGCGCACCCTGCCGGCCTCTCCCCCGCCGCCGGCCAAGCGGGTGTTCTGGCCGCGCCGGTGGGTGCTGCCCTGCTTGGTGCTCGGCTGGGCGCTGGTGTGGAGCGTTCTCATCAGGGACCAGGAGCCGCTGCTGGCCTGGCTGCCGCTCTCGCCCGGCTACTTCGACCAGGTGGCCGTGGTGCTGGCGGCCATCGTGGCGAGCTACCTGGAGGGGTCGCTGCGGCGGCGATTACCGGTGGAGGGCCGGCCGGGGCGGGCGTTCGTCCTGGCGTGGATCGCCCTGTGCGCGGCCCCGATCGTGTACGCGGCCGTGGTCGCGATCGACCGCGGCATGCGGGAACCGCTCCTCGCCGACCCCCTGAACCCGGCCTGGGCCGTGGAGTACGCCCGCGACATCGGCGCGGCGCTGGTCGCCGAGCCCGCGCAGATCGCGGTGCCGCCGCTGCTGCTCGCGCTGGCCGGCACCGGGCTGCAGATCCTGCTCCCGGGGAACGATCGCGAGCCCGCGCCGCCGGATCCGGTGCGGCCCGATCGGCGGTGGAGCCTGCTCGTGGCGGGGGCGGCGCTCGCGCTGACGTACTTCTGCATAGCCGTGACCTCGCGCTATCCCGTGCTGACGCGGCGCACGTACGACGACGGGACGCCGGTGATGGTGCGGGCGCTCGCCTTCCTCGCGCCGCCGGACCCCGTGCTGGGCAGGACGGCCGTGGTGTGGTTGTGGACGGTGACGGCGGTGTTCGCGGCGTCGGCGGCGGTCCTCGTCCATCTCGCGGTACGGGGGCGGCTCGTCCGGCTCTTCCCCGCCTCCGACTACGTGGTGCTGGTGGGCGTGCTGGCGCTGGCGGCGGCGATGGGCTGGAACGCGGGCAGCGTGATCGCGTACGGGGTGACCGGCGAACGGCTGCAGGGCATCTCCCCGGCCGGGGAGGCGGCGCTCTTCACGGGAGTCGTCGTGCCGGGGTTGGCGGCGCTGTTATTCATCGTGCACTCACAGGTCGGCTTGACCAGATTCGTACGGATCGTCGAGCTGGAGGACGAGGAGACCTGGGGGACGCTGGCCGAGCGGTACCGGGCCTGGAAGGAGCAGGTCCGCGAGCACGTGCCGGCCCGGCGGGAACGCCTGGCGGCCGCCGCGCGAGCGGCCGGCGCGGCGCTGGCGGTGGTGGTGGCGGCGGGGGCGGTCCGCGGGTTCGGCGTCGAACCGCACGCCGAGGTCCACGACAGCGGGGTCTTCGTGACGGCCCCGGCCGTGTCCGTGGCGCAAGCGCCGCTGGAGAACCTCGCCGGCGCCCTCTACGTCGTCCTGCTCGCCGGGCTGACCTACCTCGTCCTGGGGCGATCGAACACGAAAGGGCTCCGTTCGTGGACGGCCGTGTGGGGGTCGTCGGTGGTGGCGGGAGGGCTGGCGAGCCTGCCGCTGGACCCCGTGGCGGGCTTGCAGGCGGGGTTCGTGGCGGGGCCGTTCGTCGTGGCGGGGGTGGCGGCTCCGCGACCGCCGAGAAAGATCCTGCTGGCCGGGGCCGCCGTGCTCGTCGCCGTGGCGGCGGCGCCCCTGGCGCGAGGGGCCCCGCCCGCGTTCATGATCACCTCGGCCACCTGGCGGGAGCAGCGGCCGCGGCTCACGATCGACATCTCCTACCCGCGGGCCTCGGGCGGGGACGCGCGGCGGGTCAACGCGGCGTTGTTCGCGCCGGTCAGGGACCACCTCGAGGACATGCTGCGCGACCTCCGCGCGAACCCGGCCGCCCACGGGAGCGTGACCGGGACCCACGTCGTGGTACGCGGCGACGCTCAGGTGATCTCGGTGCGCTACCTGCTGGCGGGCGAGCACTGGCGGGCGGTCACCTATGACGTGGCCGAGGGGCGGACGATCACCGTGCGGGAGATCTTCGCCCCGGTCGCCTTCACCCCGGAGGGCAGGAGGCGGCTGGCCGCCGCGCTGCGGCCCCTCATGCCGGCCCGCCAGATTCCGCGGACCGTGACCGTGGACAACGAGCGTCTGCTGGTCAACCTGGGCAAGGGCACGGTGGAGTTCACCTTCGGCCGCGGCTACTTCTGCACGGGCTGCGAGCCGTTCACCGTTCGGGCCTCGCGGGAGCGGTTGTCCGGGCTGGTCACCGAGCGCTTCTAGCGCGACGATCACACCATGGACGCTCAGGAGATCGCCGACCGTTTGGAGATCGCGGACCTGCTGGCCCGCTACACCCGCGCCATCGACTCCGGCCGATGGGAGCTGCTCGACGAGGTGTTCAGCGACGACGCGCTGATCGACTACACCTCGGCGGGCGGCATCAAGGGCACACGGGAGGAGGTCAAGGCCTGGCTGGCCGAGGTGCTCTCCCACTGGCCGGGCCGCCTGCACCTGATCGGCGCCCCCACGATCGACTTCCACGAAGGGCAGGCGCGGGTGAGCGCGCCCTTCACCGACACGCTCGCCCCGACGCGCGAGATGGTCGCGGCCGGCACCGAGGGCTTCCTGCACGGCGGCGGCTGGTATCACCACCGCATGCGCCGCACGCCCGCCGGATGGCGCAGCACGGAGCTCGTCGAGGAGCAGAGCTGGCGCACCGCCCGCTGAGCAGGACCGGGACTGACCTGCGGTCATGGGGCCGCTACAAAGATATTGCGTTTGTGGTGAAACCCCTGAGGGCAGCGCGAGTGCGGGCAGTGTCCCCCTGCCCCCCACCGGGTCGAAAGGGCTGTGCGGCACATGGCATTCGCATTGGGTCTTCTCGGTCATGACATAGCGGTCGACTTAGGCACCGCCAACACTCTCGTCTACGTCCGCAGGAAGGGCATCGTGCTCAACGAGCCCTCCGTCATCGCGATCAACCTTCACAAGAACACCGTCGTGGCCGTCGGCAAGGCGGCCAAACGTATGGTGGGGCGTACTCCCCCGCACATCGCCACGATCAGGCCGCTCAAGGACGGCGTGATCGCGGATCTGGACGCGGCGGAGCGCATGTTACGCATGTTCATCCAGAAGGCGCACCCCAGCAGGTTCCTCGCCAAACCCCGGATCGTGGTGGCGGTGCCGAGCGGCACCACCTCCATCGAGCAGCGGGCGGTCAAGGAGGCCGCCTACGAGGCGGGCGCGCGGCGGGTGCACATCATCGAGGAGCCGATGGCCGCGGCGATCGGCGCCGGGCTGAAGGTCGGCGAGGCCACGGGCAACATGGTGGTCGACATCGGCGGCGGCACCACGGAGGTCGCCATCGTGTCCATGAGCGGCGTCGTGGTCGCCAAGTCGCTACGGGTGGGCGGCGACGAGCTGGACGAGGCCGTCATCACCTACGCCAAGAAAGAGCACGCGCTGCTGCTCGGCGACCGTACGGCCGAGCGGCTGAAGATCGATCTGGGCATGGTGCGGCCCGCGCCCTCCCGGGATGCCGAGATCACGCCCCGGGGCCGGCACCGGGTGGGGGCCGCCGGTGCGGACTCCGTGCCGCCGATCGTGGTGGACGACGAGGAGCCCGAGCCGCCGGCCGCCCCGCGCCGGTGGAATCCGTTCCGGTCCAGGCCCAGGCAGGAGGCCGTCCTCCCGGCCGCCGCGCCGCGGGCCATCTCCCCGGACGCCAGCGCCCCCGTACGCGGCCGCGACCTGGTCAGCGGGCTGCCGAAGACGGCGACGATGACCTCGGAGGAGATCGGCGAGGCCATCGAGGACCAGGTGCAGACCATCATCGACGCCGTGCAGACGACGCTCGACCAGTGCCCGGCCGAGCTGGCCGGCGACCTGCTGGACAACGGCATCGTGCTGACCGGCGGCGGGGCCCTGCTGCGCGGGCTGGCCGAGCGGATGGGCCAGGCCACCGGCATGCCGATCCGGGTCGTCGACAAGCCGCTGTACTCGGTGGCGCTGGGCGCGGGCCGCTGCGTCGAGCGGTTCCAGGCAATGCGGGACGTGCTGCTGCCCGATTGGTCGCGGCGGTGAAGCGGGCGCTCATCCTGCTCGTGTTACTCGCCGCGGTCCTGCTCGTCGTGGTGGACCGGACGCTGATGCCGCTGGAGCCGCTGCGGGCGGCCGGCTCGACCGTGTACGGCACGGTCGAGAGCGCGATCGGCACGGTCACCCGATCGGTCGGCGGCGAGGGGCGCCTGCGGGCGCTGGAGCAGGAGAACGCCCGCCTGCGGGCCGAGCTGGCCGCGGGCGGGGCCAAGGGCACGCCGGCGGCGGCGCCGGCGCCCTATCGTGGCGTCTCCGCGCACGTGGTCGGCTTCGGGCAGGGCAGGAACGTCACCATCGACGCGGGATCGGCGGCGGGCGTGACGCGCGACGTGACGGTGCTGAACGCCGACGGCCTCGTGGGCAAGGTCAGCTGGGCCGGCCCGGCCACCGCGTCCGTGTCGCTGATCACCGATCCCGGGTCGTCGGTGGGCGCGCGGATGGCGGCCTCCGGCGAGCTAGGCGTCGTGACGGGAATGCCGGGCGACGGCCTGCTGCGGCTGAGCCTGTTCGACCCCAACGCGCCGCTCGAGGTCGGCGACCAGGTGGTGACGCTCGGGTCGGCCGGCGGCCGGCCGTACGTGGCCGGGCTGCCCATCGGCACGGTCGCGCGGATCGAGCGGGCGCCCGGCGCGGCCACGCGCACGGCGCTGGTGCGGCCCGCCGCCCGGCTGTCCGCGCTCGACCTGGTCGCGGTGATCGTGCCCGACACCGGGAGGTGAGCCATGCGGCCGGTGCTTTCGCCGTTGGCGGCGCAGGGAGGTGAGCCGTGCTGGTGCTGTTCCTCATCCTGGCCCCGCTGCTGCAGGTGCTGCTGATCAACAGGTCGCCGTGGGGCGGTCCCGACCTGGTGGTGCTCGCCGTGGTGTGGCTGGCGCTGTCCAGGGGGCCGGTCTGGGGCTGCGTGGCCGGGCTCGCCGCCGGGCTCGCCGCCGACGTGACGCCGCCGGCCGACGGCACGGTGGGGCGGACGGCGCTGGTGCTGGCGGTGACGGGCCTGCTGGCCGGCCGCTGGCGCGAGGGCGCTGCCCTGCCGGAAGGGCGGACACGGGACCGCAATCCGCTCCTGGCAGGCGCGGCCGGCGCCGCCGTCGGCACGCTGCTGCAGGCCGGCGCGGCGGTCGCGCTCGGCGACGAGCCGTGGCGGGCCGCGCTCGCGGCGCTGCCATGGACGCTCGCGTGGACGGTGGCGCTGGGGGCGCTGGTGAGCCCCGTGTTGCTGCGCCGCCGGCACTCCGTGGAGGCCGAGCCGAGGGTGGCGATGCGGCGTGTCTAAGGCCAGATTGTTCGTATTGCGGCTGGTCGTGGTGGCGATGGTGGCCACGCTGGTGGGGCGGCTGTGGTTCCTGCAGGTGGTCAGCGGGGCCGAGTACGTGCGGGCCGCGGCGGACGTACGGATCAGGACCGTGCCGGTGCCGCCGGTGCGCGGGCAGATCGTGGACGTGGCCGGGCGTCCGCTGGTGACGAACCGGACCAGGCCGGTGGTCACGGTGGACGCGGTGGCGCTAGCCCACCAGCCCGACGGCGGGCGGGCGGTGCTGGAGCGCCTCGGCGAGGTGCTGGACCAGCCGTACCGGCAGATCGCGGAGAAGGTCCGGTTGTGCGGGCCTGAGGTGGCGCAGCCGTGCTGGCAGGGCTCTCCGTACGAGCCGATCCCCGTCGCCGAGGACGTCACCGCGCAGACCGCGCTGCAGATCAGCGAGCGGCAGCAGGACTTCCCCGGCGTGCGCACGGAGCTGCGGCCGGTGCGGGTCTACCCGTTCGGCGCGGCGGCGGCGCACACCCTCGGGTATGTGCAGGGCGCCAAGGGCCGTGACGGGCTCGAAGGCGTGTACGACCGGGAGCTGGCCGGCCGCGCCGGGCGGCGCGACGTGGCCGTGGACAACACCGGGCAGGTCACCAGGACGCTCCGCCAGGACCCGCCCGTGCCCGGCAACACGCTCGTGACCAGCCTCGACTCCCGCATCCAGACCATCGCCGAGCAGGCGGTCGCCCGGGCGCTGACCACGAGCGGCGCGAAGTCGGGCGCGGCCGTGGTGATGGAGTCGCAGACCGGCCGCCTGGTCGCGCTGGCGGGGCTGCCCGCCTACGACCCGGCCGTGTGGACCGACGGCGTGACCGCCCGCGAGTACAAGCGGCTGCCGCTGCTGTCGCAGGCCGTGCAGGGCGAGTGGGCGCCTGGCTCGACGTGGAAGGTCGCCTCGGTCGCGGCGGCCGCGAACGCCGGGTACGGGCTCGGCGCGTTCTACGACTGCCCCAGCGGCTACACGGTGGGCACCCGGGTGTTCAGGAACTTCGCCAGCGCCGACCTCGGCCTGATGACCATGCACGGGGCGCTGGTCCAGTCCTGCGACACGATCTTCTACCGGCTGGCCGACCAGCTGTGGGAGCGGGGGTCCGAGGCCTTGGAGAAGACCGCGCGCGGGTTCGGCTTCGGCAAACCGACGGGGGTGGACCTGCCCGGTGAGGCGGCCGGCGCGGTGCCCGATCGGGCCGCGAAGAAGGCGCTGTGGCGGGCCACCCGCGAGGAGAGCTGCCGCCGGGCCGCCAAGGGGTACCCGGAGATGGCCGACCGCGGGCGGGCGGCGTACCTGACCGCGATCGCCAAGGAGAACTGCCGCGGCGGCGGCGAGTGGCGGGGCGGCGACGCGGCCAACTTCTCCATCGGGCAGGGCGGCGTGCTGGTCACGCCGCTGCAGCTGGCCCGCGCGTACGCGGCCGTGGCCAACGGCGGGACGCTGCACAGCCCGCGCGTCGGGATGAAGGTCGTCCGGCCGGACGGGACCACGGTCACCACCATCACGCCGCCGGTGGCCGGGCGGCTGCCGGCCTCGGCGGAGACGCTGCGGTTCATCAGGAACGCGCTGAGCCAGGTGCCGAAGAAGGGCACGGCGGAGGGCGCGTTCAAGGGGTTCCCGTTCGGCAAGGTCGCGGTGGCCGGGAAGACGGGGACGGCCGAGTCGTTCGGGCACCGGGACACCTCCTGGTTCGCCTCGTTCGCCCCGGATCCCGCCTACACCGTCGTCGTCGTGCTGTCGGAGGGCGGCCGGGGCGCAGAAGGCGCGGCGCCGGCGGCGCGCGACATATGGGAAGGCATCATCGGGTTGGCGGAGCGGCGAACGGTCAGGCCCGAGAGCGGCAGCCTGCGTGACCAGGGAGGGCCGAGTGAGCGCGACCATTCAACACGAGCGGCGAACGGTCAGGCCCGAGAGCGGCAGCCTGCGTGACCAGGGAGGGCCGAGTGAGCGCGACCATTCAACACGAGCGGCGAACGGTCAGGCCCGAGAGCGGCAGCCTGCGTGACCAGCGAGGGCCGAGTGAGCGCGACCATTCAACACAGGAGCGGCGATGATCGCGGTGGCGACCGGGAAGCGGCGGGTCGTGTGGGCGCCGACGCTGGGCGCGCCGGACTGGACGCTGACACTGCTGGCCCTGGCCCTGTCCGTAGTGGGGCTGCTGCTGGTGTGGTCGGCCACGCGGATGGAGGGCGACTACGGGCTGCTGATCAGGCAGGCGGTGAGCGTCGGGCTCGGGCTCGTCCTCATGTGGTTCGTGTCGCGGTGCGACCTGCGGGTGCTGCGGGCGTACGTGCCGCTGGCGTACGTGCTGGCGCTGGTGTCGCTGGCGGGTGTGCTGACGCCGCTCGGGGTTCGGGTGAACGGGGCGCACTCGTGGATCGTGCTGGCGCCCGGAGTGCAGTTCCAGCCGTCGGAGTTCGCCAAGGTGGCGCTGGCGCTGGCGTTCGCGGTGCCGCTGGCGGAGCTGCGCGACGGGCAGAGCAGGCCCGGGTTCGGCGGGGTTCTGCTGGCGCTGGTGCTGGCCGCGGTGCCGATCGGGTTGATCGCGTTGCAGCCGGACCTCGGGACGATGCTGGTGTTCGCGGCCATGGTGAGCGGGGCGCTGCTGGTGTCGGGGGCGCCCAAGCGGTGGCTGCTGGTGCTCGTCGCGGGCGCCGTGGGCGCGGGGGCGGCGGCGTGGAAGCTGGGGCTGGTGCGGCCGTACCAGCTGGAGCGGCTGCTCGTGCTGGCCAACCCGGGCGCCGACCCGGGCGGTGTGGGGTATAACGCCGCGCAGGCGCGCATCGCGATCGGCTCCGGCGGCCTGTCCGGCAAGGGGCTGTTCAACGGCGAGCAGACCGCCGGGCACTTCGTGCCCGAGCAGCACACCGACTTCATCTTCACCGTCGCGGGCGAGGAGTTCGGCTTCGCCGGGGCCGCGGCCATCGTGCTGACCATCGGCGTGCTGCTGTGGCGGGGGTTGTCGATCGCGCGGCACAGCGCCTCGCCCTACGGGGCCGTCCTGGCCGGGGCCGTGGTGTCGTGGCTGACGTTCCAGACGTTCGTGAACGTGGGCATGACGGTGGGGCTCATGCCCATCGTGGGCGTGCCGCTGCCGTTCGTGTCGTACGGCGGCTCGGCCACGGTCGCCGGGCTCCTGGCGATCGGGCTGCTCCAGGCCGTGCACCGGACCAAGGCCATGCAGCCATAGTCCATATCCTCTCCCTGAGGGCATCGGCGAGACGATCGGAGCGAGCCCGGCGTGAACGTGATCATCTTTGGGGCGACCGGCATGGTCGGGCGCGGCGTGCTCAGGGAGTGCCTGCTCGACGAGCGGGTGTCGGCCGTGCTCGCGGTCGGCCGCTCCCCGACGGGCATCGACCACCCCAAGCTGCGGCACATCCTCCATGGCAACCTGCTCGACCTGGCCTCCATCGAGGAGCGCCTGACGGGTTTCGACGCGTGTTTCTTCTGCCTGGGCGTCTCGTCGGCCGGGATGAGCGAAAAGAACTACCGGCACATCACCTACGACTACACGCTGTCCGTGGCGAACACCCTGGCGCGGCTCAATCCCGGCTCGACGTTCGTGTACGTGTCGGGCGCCGGGACGAACGCCCACGGGCCGGCGATGTGGGCCAGGGTGAAGGGGGAGACCGAGAACGCGCTGCTGGCGCTGCCGCTGCAGGCGTACATGTTCCGGCCCGGCTTCATTCAGCCCCTGCACGGCATCACCTCGCGCACCCGGCTCTACCGGCTGGCCTACGTCGCGAGCCGGCCGCTGTACCCGCTGTTCCGGCTGCTCTTCCCGTCCGCGGTGACCACGACGGAGCGGATCGGACAGGCCATGATCACGGTCGCCGAGCGGGGCGCGCCCAAGCGGATCCTCGGCCCGGCGGACATCAACGCGCTCTGACCACGCACGGACCACCATGCCCGATGATGGAATAACACGGAAGGCCCTTGCGCTACCGTAGCCGTCAAAGATTCAACAGTCATGGATGGTGACTAAAGTGCAGTTCGGAATCTTCAGCGTGGGTGACGTGACCATGGACCCCACGACCGGCAGGACGCCGACGGAGCACGAGCGGATCAAGGCGATGGTGACGATCGCGCTCAAGGCCGAGGAGGTCGGGCTTGACGTGTTCGCGACGGGCGAGCACCACAACCCGCCGTTCGTGCCGTCCTCCCCCACGACGATGCTCGGCTACATCGCGGCCAAGACCGAGCGCCTCGTCCTCTCCACCGCCACCACGCTGATCACCACCAACGACCCGGTGAAGATCGCCGAGGACTTCGCCATGCTGCAGCACCTGGCGGGCGGGCGGGTGGACGTCATGATGGGCCGGGGCAACACCGGGCCCGTCTATCCGTGGTTCGGCCAGGACATCAGGCAGGGCATCCCGCTCGCCATCGAGAACTACGCGCTGCTGCACCGGCTGTGGCGCGAGGACGTGGTGGACTGGGAGGGCCGCTTCCGCACACCGCTGCAGGGCTTCACCTCGACGCCGCGGCCGCTGGACGAGGTGCCGCCGTTCGTGTGGCACGGCTCGATCCGCAGCCCGGAGATCGCCGAGCAGGCCGCCTACTACGGTGACGGCTTCTTCGCCAACAACATCTTCTGGCCGAAGGAGCACTTCATGCGGCTGATCCACCTCTACCGGCAGCGGTACGCCCACTATGGGCACGGCACGCCCGAGCAGGCCATTGTGGGGCTCGGCGGCCAGGTGTTCATGCGCAAGAACTCCCAGGACGCGGTACGCGAGTTCCGCCCGTACTTCGACGTCGCCCCCGTGTACGGCCACGGGCCGTCGCTGGAGGAGTTCATGGCCGAGACGCCGCTCACCGTGGGCAGCCCGCAGCAGGTCATCGACCGGACGCTGCAGTTCAGGGAGTTCTTCGGCGACTACCAGCGCCAGCTGTTCCTCATGGACCACGCGGGGCTGCCGCTGAAGACCGTGCTGGAGCAGCTCGACATCCTCGGCGAGGAGGTCGTGCCGGTGCTGCGTGCCGAGTTCGCCAAGGGCAGGCCGGCCGAGGTGCCGGACGCGCCCACGCACGACTCCCTGCTCGCGGCCAAGACGGCCGCCGCCGTCACCACCGCCTCCGCCACCACCGTCGAAGCCTGAGGAAGGGGACATCATGAAGCTGGTCGTCGTCACGGCGGGGCTGACCCAGCCCTCCTCGACCCGCCTGCTCGCCGACCGCCTCGCCGAGGCCGTGACCCGACGACTGGCGGAGCAGGAGGCGCCGGAGGAGCGCGCGGCCGGGCGCGTGCCGCCGCCGGCGGGCCCGGCCGAGCTCGCGGCCGTCGAGCCGCGGGTGATCGAGTTGCGTGAGCTGGCCGTGGACGTCGCGCACGCGTTCGTGACCGGGTTCCCCGGCGCCCGGCTGCGCGCGGCGATCGAGGCGGTCACGGAGTCCGACGGGATCATCGCGGTCACGCCGATCTTCAGCGGTTCCTACAGCGGGTTGTTCAAGTCGTTCTTCGACGTGGTCGACAACACCGCGCTGGTGGGCAAGCCCGTGCTGATCGCCGCCACCGGCGGGACGGCGCGCCACTCGCTGGCGCTGGAGCACGCGCTGCGGCCGCTGTTCGCCTACCTGCGGGCCGTCGTCGTCCCGACCGCCGTGTACGCGGCCGCGGAGGACTGGGGCGGCGCGGGCGACGCCTTCACCGACGGCCTGGGCGAGCGCATCGAACGCGCCGCCGGGGAGCTGGCCGACCTGCTCCGGCACCGCGCGCCGCACGCGCGGGCCGACCAGGAGGAGACGGTCGTGCCGTTCGAGGACCAGCTCGCCGCCCTCCGCCCGCCCCGCTGACCCGTCACCGCCTTGCCGAATACCGGCGCCACAACCCGGCACCGTGACACCGCGGGCGACGCGAGCACCGCCACCCGGCCGGCGCGCGCGGCCGACCGGCCGCAGGCGCGCAGGCAGTTGGGCCGAGGGGGCGGTGGCCCGCCCCCGTCCGGGGTCAGGGCTTGATCGCTACCACGTTGTACGCCGTGTCAGGCGTCGGCGTGGTGGTGAAGCGGGCGTTGGGCAGGTAGAGGCGGTGGCCGTACTTGGCGACCGTCGTCGGGACGTCGAAGCGCGGATCGGTCAGTCGCTTGACGATCTTCCCGGACGAGCCGTCGGCGGCCAGGCCGATGACGGCGACGGTGTTGGCGCGGTTGAGCACGGCGTACAGGGTGCTGCCGGACAGCAGCAGGCCGTCGCCGTTGGTGAGCAGCTTGCCGCCCAGGTCCACCTCTGTGGTGACGCCGGTGGCCGGGTCTGCCTCGAACAGCTTGCCGGTGTTCGACTGGACGATCAGCAGTGACGTGCGGTCGGGGCTGATCGCGATGCCGTTGGCATTGTTGCCGGTCGTGTACTGAATGGCCCCGCTGAGCGGGATCTTGACGGCCTCGCCGGGCAGCGCGCCGCCGCGGCCGAGCTCCAGCTTGTACAGGACGGGGTTGCGGGAGTCGGTGAAGTACGCCGCACCCCCGGTGAGGATGACGTCGTTGACGAACGCCGGGTCGGTGGTCAGCTTGTACGACTTGACGACCTCCCCGGTACGCAGGTCGATCACGCGGGCGTCGCCACCCGTCCCCCCGGCCACGAACAGCCGGCCGCGCCCGTCGGTCTTGAGCCCGAGCGACGGCGTGCCCGGGCCCTTGCTGATGACCGACCCCTTACCGGTGCGCAGGTCTGCCCGGTAGATGTCACCGGTCGCGCGGGAGCCGAAGTAGGCGTAGGGCCCGCCCCCGATCGCGATCCCCTCCGGCTGGAACCCGTTGGGCAGCGCGAACTGGTCCGGCTTCGACGTGGCCTGCGCGGGCACGGTGCCCAGCAGGAGCACGATTAAGGCGCTTGCTGCGGTCTTCAGGATCGCGGATCTCATGCGGCCCACGATGCCCGTGCCCGTGCCCCTGGGTGAAGAGGTGCTGCGCGCTTCACAGGGAGTTTGCAGAAACGATCTGATTGACGAAAAGCGCTTGTAGGTAACGAGGCGGTTCGTTACCTTTGCCCGAATGCGGAGGCCCCTTTTATTACTTCTGACCCTTTCGCTGGCCGTATCGGGCTGTAGCACGCCCCCGCCCGCCACGCGGCAGGCGCAGTCCGCCAAGCCCGTGGCCGAGGCGCCGCGTCCCGAGGTGGACCTGAGCGCGTACGAGAAGGGCAGGTCGCAGCCCGTCAAGGACCCGGTGTACCCGGCCTACGGCAACCCGGCGATCGACGTGCTCCACTACGATCTGACGCTGGACTGGAAGCCGGCGAGCCGCACGCTGTCGGGCACGGCGAAGCTGACGCTCCGCGCGGTCAAGCCGGTCACCGGCGTCACCGTCGACTTCGGGCGGGCGTTGAAGGTGGACGAGGCCACGGTGAACGGGACGAGCGCCAGGCCGCGGCGGACCGGGGACGACCTGACCATCCCGCTGGCCAAACCGCTGAAGGCCGGCGAAGGCGCCGTCGTGACCGTGCGCTACCACGGCCGGCCCCGGCCCGTCGACGCCAAGCAGCGGCGCAAGGACATCAGCATCCTCGGCTTCCGCACCGGCGAAGGTGGCCGGGCGTGGGCGCTGCAGGAGCCGTTCGGGGCGTTCACCTGGTTCCCGGTCAACGACCATCCGTCGGACGAGGCGCTGTACGACGTGGCGATCACGGTGCCCAAGGGCTGGTCGGGCGTCGCGCACGGCACGTACAAGGGCAAGAGCACGAAGGGCGGGTCGAGCACGTTCCGCTGGGAGTCGACCGATCCTGTGGCCAGCTACCTGACGGTGTTCGCCGCCGACAAGTTCCGCATGTTCAAGGACAAGGGCCCGCGCGGCATCCCGATCACGTACTGGATTCGCCCGCAGGACGTGGCCAAGACCCTCCCCGTCGCCCGCCGGATGCCGGCGATCATGAAGTGGCTGGAGATGAAGCTCGGCCCGTACCCGTTCCCCAGCGCCGGCCTGGTGGCGACGAGCGACTCCGGCATGGAGACGCAGCAGATGATCGCGCTCGGCCCGCGTTACATGGAGCCGTCGGTGGTGGCGCACGAGCTGGCGCACCACTGGTTCGGCGACACCGTCACCCCGCGCACCTGGCGTGACATGTGGCTGAACGAGGGTTTCGCCATGTACTTCGAGATGCAGTGGCACGCCGACGACCAGGGCGGCTCGATCGACACCTACATCGCGAACATCCGCCGCATGGACGCCGAGCTCCGCCGGGAGAGCGGTCCGCCGGCCCGCTACCGGCGGGACTCGTTCGGGCAGAGCAACGTCTACTACTGCCCGGCGATCATGCTGCACGAGATCAGGGAGCGGCTCGGCGACAAGAAGTTCTTCGCGATGACCACGGCGTGGCCGCAGGAGCACCGCAACACCACCCAGGACCGGGCGTCGTTCACCAAGTGGATCAACCAGCACACCGGCAGGAACTTCACCAAGCTCATCGACACCTGGCTGGACTCGACGACCACCCCACGCTGAGGGAGCGCGCACGGTAGGTTGGGGCGTAACCACACAAACGGGGTTTGTCATGTCAAACGGTGCCCGTCATGTCCTCGGAGTGGTCGCCGGGCTGCTCCTTCCTCCCCTGGTCGCCGCCGGGCTGTGGTTCGGCGTCGGCGAGCTCCGTCTGGAGGCCGCAAGGGCGTTCCAGATCTCCTGGCCTGCGGTGGGCGTCCTGGTCGCCACCGGCATCGGCCTGGCGTTCCTGGCCGGTTCACGGCTGTCACCCGTCGCCTCACTCCTCGGCGGCCTGGCGTTCACCGGCCTGGGCGTCCTGCCCCTGCTGGCGGCGCTGGGCGTGCGGCAGCCGCCGGATAACTTGCTGCCCAACTCCCTGGAGCCCGGCTACCTCACCCTCGCCTACACGGGACTCCACCTGGTGCTCGGCGTGTCGCTGCTGGTGGTCTCGCTCTTCCCGTCGCGCTGGCGCTCCATGGCCGAGCCGACGGTCTACTCGCCCGCCTACAGTGAGGCGCCGTCGCCGTACCTGCCGCCGCAGAGCGGCGCCGAGGACGCCACACGGCCGATGTACCGCGATTGAGCACCGCATGGGGTGGCAGAATGCCGCCATGCGCGACTTGAAGATCGTCGACTTCCTGGCCGAACTGGCCGACCGGCGGCCGGCTCCGGGCGGCGGCGCGACGGCGGCCCTGCACGCCGCCCAGGCCGCCGCGCTGCTCGGCATGGTCGCCCGCTACAGCACCGGCGAGAAGTACGCCGATCACGCCGAGACCGTCGTCGCCGTGATCTCCGAGACCGACATGCTGCGGGCGCGGGCGTTGAAACTGGCCGAGGAGGACGCGGCGGCGTTCACCGCGGTCACCGACGCCTACCGGCTGCCCAAGGGCGAGCAGCGCAGCGCCGCGATCGCCGCCGCGCTGGCCGGGGCCGCCGAGCCGCCGGCCCGCGTGATCGAGGAGGCCACGCGGGTGATCGAGCTGTGCGAGCTGCTGCTGCCGATCGGCAACCGCAACGTCGTCACCGACGTGGCCGCCGCGGCGGAGGCCGCCCGCGCCGCACTCACCACCGCGAGGGTGAACGTCGAGGTCAACCTCGGCGGGATCAAGGATGAACGAGTACGCGAGAAGCTGAACATCCGCCTGTCCGCCGTGGATCCGGCCGTCGCCAGGGCAGACTGGGTGACCGCCGAGGTACGCGAGGAGATCAACCGGTGAAGACGCTGACCGGCAAGGAGCTGGCCGCCGCCATCCGCGCCCAGACGCAGGCCGAGGCCGCGGCGGGCCCTCAGCCGCGGCTGGCCGTGGTGGTGGCCACGGACGACGAGGCCGGCCTGTGGTATGTCCGGTCGCTCGCCAAGGCGGCGGCCGGCGTCGACATCGCCTGCGACGTGGTCGACCTGGGGCCGGGTGCCCGCCCTGAGCAGATCGGCGAGATGCTGACCAGGCTCAGCGGCGACTCCGGCGTGCACGGCGTGCTGCTGCAGACGCCCTTGCCCTCCGGCTCCTCGGCGCAGGAGCTGGCCGCGTCGATCGACCCGCGCAAGGACGTCGACGGCGCCAACCCGCTCTCGCTCGGCCGGCTGGCGGCCGGGCGACCGGCGTTCCCGCCCGCCACCGCCGCGGCCGTCATGGCCCTGCTCGACCACTACGAGGTGGAGCTGGAGGGGCGGCGGGCCGTCGTGGTCGGTCGCTCGACCGTGGTCGGCAAGCCGCTCGCCCACCTGCTGCTCGACCGGCACGCCACGGTCACCGTCTGCCACTCGCGCACCCGTGATCTGGCCTCCGTCACCTCCACGGCCGAGGTGCTGGTCGCGGCCGCCGGCCGGGCGGGGCTGATCGGCGCGGGGCACGTCGCGCCGGGCGCGGTCGTGATCGACGTCGGCACCAACCCGACCGGCGACGGCGGGCTGACCGGCGACGTCGACTTCGACGCGGTCGCGGGCGTGGCCGGGGCGCTGACCCCGGTGCCCGGCGGCGTCGGACCGGTGACGACCGCGCTGCTGCTGCGCCACACCGCCAGGGCGGCGAACCTCCCGTGAGCGACGACCGGCTGATCATCGAGTGGATGGCGGAGGCGTGTGATGGGTGACGTGCTGGTCGTGCAGAACAGCCGGAGCGGCGGCCCGGCCCGGCTGGGCGACTGGCTGGCCGAGGCCGGGCACGAGCTGGACGTCGTGCTCGCCCACGACGGCGCTCCCCTGCCCGATCGGCTCGGCCACGATGCCATGATCATGCTGGGTGGCGGCTACCTGCCCGGCGACGACGACCGGGCCCCATGGCTGGCGGACGCCCGGCGGCTGGTGGGGCAGGCGCTGGCGGAGGGGGTGCCGCTGCTCGGCATCTGTCTGGGCGGTCAGATGATCGCCCAGGTCGCGGGGGGTGAGGTGATGGGCGACGCGGGCGCGCCGGAGAACGGCAGCGTCCCGCTCACGATCAGGCCGGAGGCCGCCGACGACCCGCTCTTCCACGGGCTTCCCCCGGTGGTGCCCGCAGTGGAGCACCACAAGGACGCGATCATCGCGCTGCCCGCGGGCGCCGTCTGGCTGGCGGAGACGCAGACGTGCCCCTACCAGGCGTTCCGGGTGGGCGAGCGGGCCTGGGGCGTGCAGTTTCACCCCGAGGTGCTGCCTGCGCGCATCCGGGAGTGGCGCGCGGACGGCTTCGACCCCGGCGAGGTCTATGCCAGGGCGGTGGCCGACGAGCCGGTGTCCACGCCGATCTGGCGCGAGGTGACGATGCGCTTCGCCGCGCTCGTCGCGGAGCGTGCCGCGGGCGCACGTACGAGACCCGGCCCCGAGCGTACCGTCAGCGCGCGTACGAGTCCCAGCCCAGCTTGAGCGCCACCGCCAGCCCGCACACGGCCGCCAGGTAACGCAGGCTGTGGCCCGGCATCCGGCGCGCGATCTTGGGCCCGACCCAGCCGCCCAGCAGAAACCCGGCCGCCAGCGGCATCGCCGCGCCCCAGTCGACCGGCCCGAAGATCGCGAACCCGAGCGCCGCCACCGCGTTCGCCAGCCCCGTCATGACGTTCTTCATCGCGTTCACCTTGGCCGCGGGGTGGTCGAGCATGGCGGCCAGCACGGCGAACACCAGGATGCCCCCGGCCGCGCCGAAATACCCCACATAGATCGTCACGGCGAACAGCCCCACCCGCCCCAGAATCCCGTGCTCGCCGCGCACCCGCCCGGACGGTGGCCGGGCCAGCAACAAGGACGCCATCGCGATCAGCCAGGGCGCGATCAGCTCGAACGTCCTGGCGGGGGTCACCAGCAGCAGGAGGGCGCCCGACGCCCCGCCGAGCGCGGCCAACGGGCCGAGCCTCAGCACGCGGCCGCCCTCGCCGGCCAGCTCGGGCCGCGATCCGGCGGCCGCGCCGACGCCGGTGAAGACGAGGGCGACGGTGTTGGTGACGTTCGCGGCCAGCGGGGGCAGGCCGAAAGCCAGGAGGGCCGGGTAGGAGATGATCGAGGCGAGGCTCACGACCGTGCTCACCACACCGGCCACGACGCCGACCGCGAGCAGGCCGAGAGCTTCGCCGAAGATCACGGGGACATGCTATGTGTTGTCCGATTTGTCCCTGCGGGCGGGGCACTACGGTGGGTCGGGTGCAGGTTGAGCAGCTTCACCCATGGCCCTCCACGGCCGCCGAGGCGCAGGCCCTTCAGGACCGGCTCCGCGGGCACGTCGAGCTCACCGGGCCGGACACCTTCGCCCTGGTGGCGGGCCTGGACGTGCACTACCACGGCCCGGGCGACGGCCTGACGGCCGCGGTGGTCGTCATGGACGCCGCCGTCCTGGCCGTGGTGGAGCAGGTGGTCGTCCACGGGACGGCGGCGTTCCCGTATGTGCCAGGCCTGTTCGCCTTCCGCGAGCTGCCCGCGCTGGTCGAGGCGCTCGAGCAGCTCACGGTGACGCCGGACCTGCTGGTCTGCGACGGATACGGGCTGGCACACCCGCGCGGGTTCGGCCTGGCCTGCCACATCGGCGTGCTGACGGGGCTACCGGCGCTGGGCGTGGGCAAGACGCCGTTCGTCGGCACGCACGAGCCACCGGGGCCGCAGCGCGGGGCGTGGACGCCGATCGTGCACGAGGGAGCCACGGTGGGGCGGGCGCTGCGCACGCAGCGCGGCGTCAAGCCGGTGTACGTGTCCCAAGGACACCGCATCGCCCTGGACACGGCCACGGACCAGGTCCTCCGCCTCGCGCCGCGCTACCGGCTCCCCGAGCCGATCCGGCGCGCCGACCACCTGGCCAGGCACCCGGACTGACGGCTGGATCGGCCCTGGGCTCACGCTTCTTCGCTGAGCTCGATGGCGGCGGCCGGGCAGACCGCGGCGGCCTCGCGGACCAGGGCGTGCTGATCCGCGTCCGGCTCAGCCTCCAGGAGGATGACGATGCCGTCGTCCTCGCGCTGGTCGAACACCTCCGGCGCGATCAGCACGCACTGGCCTGCGCCGCAGCATTTGACCTCGTCGACGATGACTTTCATGATGATTCCCTCCGTGTGTCGATCAGGCGGTCACCAGCGGACCGGCACGGTGCGCAGGCCGCCGACGGCCAGCCCCTCCACGCGTTCCAGGTCCTCCACGGGCACGGCCAGGTCCAGGGTCGGCAGCTTGCGCAGCAGCACCTCGAGCACGACCTGCAACTCGGTACGGGCCAGCGCCTGGCCCAGACAGGAGTGGGCGCCGGAGCCGAAGGCCAGGTGCGGGTTGGGACTGCGGGTCAGGTCCATGTGGTCGGCGGCCTCGAACGCGCTCTCGTCACGGTTGGCCGCGGCCATGCTGCAGATCACCGTGGTGCCGCGGGGCAGAACCGTGCCGCTGACCTCGGTCTCGTCGCGCAGGTAGCGTGGCAGGCCGAAGCCGGAGTTGGCGTCGAAGCGCAGCGACTCCTCCACGGTCGTGCGGATCAGCTTCGGGTCGGCCAGCAGCGCTTCCCAGCGGGTGCGATCGGCCAGCAGCATGCTCACCATCTTGCCGATCATGTTGGCCGTGGTCTCGTGCCCGGCGACCAGCAGGGCCATTCCGGTGACGAGGATCTGGATGTCGGTCAGCCCGCCGTCCTCGGGGGCGCCGACCGCGATCAGCTCGCTCAAGAGGTCGTCGCCCGGTTCAGCGCGCTTGGCGGCGAGGTGGTCGGACATGTACTGGAAGAACTCGGCCTGGGCGGCGTCGATCTCGTCCTTGCTGTAGCGGGTGAGGTTGAGCAGGGTGTCCGACCAGTACGAGAACCGGTCCCGGTCGGCGGCGGGCACGCCGAGCATGTCGCAGATGACGTACACCGGCAGCGGGAAGCCCAGGCTCGCCTTGAGGTCGCCGGGGGCGCCGCGCTTGACCATGTCGTCGATGAGCTCTTCGGCGATCTGCGCCATCTGGGGCCGCAGGGCGTTCATGCGCTTGGCGGTGAACCACTTGCCGACCAGGCGCCGCCAGTGCTGGTGCTCCTCCCCGCCGTCCGGGATGATCGCCGCCATCTCGCTACTGAACAGCCCGCCGTCGTCCGTGGCCGACAGCCGGGCCGCGTCGGGAGCGTTCAGCAGCCGGGTGAAGCGCGGGTCGGCCAGCACCTGCTTGACGTCGTCGTAGCGGGTCAGCAGCGTCGCCTGGTCGCCGCTGGGCAGCGTCACGTGGGCCACCGGGCACTTGCCGCGCAACTCGGCCCACTCCGCGGGCGGCTCCAGCGGCGCGTCGTTGGGAATCGGGTAGGTCAGGGCCTGCTCGTCGAGACTCATTCGGCATCTCCTCATGAACGGATGGGTTGGTCGCCCGGGAACGGCCGGCTGTTCGCCGCCGTCACGCGGGTGCGAAGGGCTGAGTGGCCTGCCGGCTGCCGAGGGCCTGTTGCCGCAGGAGGCGGGCCTGCTTGGGCATGTTCCAGCCGAGGACGCCGGTGATCTGGCCGCCCTCGAGGTAGCGGGCGGTGAAGCGGTGCTGCGCCGGATCGCCCTCGGCGATGTCCAGCTCGGCCGCCGCCGACGGCAGGCCGTGGGCTTGGATCTTGACGTCGTACTGGTCGGTCCAGAAGTACGGGATCGGCGTGTAGGGCCGGTCCGCGCCGAGGATGTTGGCCGCGACCACCTGGGCCTGCTCGGTGGCGTTGGTGCGGTTTTCCAGGCGCAGCCGCCTGCCGAGGCCCTCGTGCTCCCAGGAGGCCACGTCGCCGACGGCGTAAACGCCCTCGGCGGCGCGGCAGCGCGAGTCACACTCGACCCCGTCGGTCACGGTGAGGCCGCTGTCCGTCAGCCAGCCGGTGGCCGGGCGGGAGCCGATGGCCACCACGACGGCATCGGCGGGCAGGAGCTCGCCGGTGGCGAGCCGCACCCCCATGACCCGTCCGCCGGCGCCGGCCAGCCCTTCGACCACGGAGCCGAGCCGCAACCGTACTCCGCGCTCGGTGTGCGTCCGGGTGAGCATCGCGCCGACCACGTCGCCGAGCAGGTCACCCAGAAGGGTGTGCCCCATGCCGGCAAGGGTGACGTCCAGGCCCATGGTGCGGGCGGTGGCGGCGGTCTCCGCGCCCAGCACGCCCTCCCCCACGACCACGAGCCTTTCAGCGGCGGTCAGGTCGTGGCGCAGGGCGAGAGCGTCGTCCAGGCCGCGAAGCACGTGCACGCCCGCCAACCCGTGCTGGCCGTTCTGGCCGTTCTGGCCGTCCTGGCCGTTCTGGCCGTCCTGGCCGTCCTGGCCGTTCTGGCTGTCCTGGCCGGGGAGCCGGCAGGGCGTCAAGCCGGTCGCGATGACCACGGCGTCGCCACGCAGTACGCGGCCGGAGGCGGTGGTGACGGCACGCGCCGCCGCGTCCAGCGCGACGGCGGGCTCGCCCAGCACGAACTCGGCCCGCAAGGCCTCCAGCTGCGTGTCGGTGCGGAGCTGCGCGCGGGACGGCTCCCAGGTGCCGGCCAGGACCTGCTTCGACAGCGGCGGCCGGTCGTAGGGCTGATGGCGTTCGGCGTCGAGCAGCGTCAGCCGGCCCTGGTAGCCGTGCCGCCGCAGCGCCTCCGCCGTGCTCAGGCCGGCGGCCGACGCCCCGACGATCAGGACGCTCGCGAGCGTGCTCACGAGGCGTCCCCCCGGTGCAGGGTGGCGGCCCGGACGGCAGCTTTCCGCATGGTGTCGTGGTCCTTTCGGTCGTCCCGCGACACCACATTACCCGACAAATGTAGGAAAACCTGCATATGTCGTTTGTTGATAGGCTGATGACGTGGCCACGACCAGAAACACCACCCCCTCAGCGGGCGACCGGCGCGTGCGCCGCACCCACGCGGCCCTGGCACGCGGACTGATCGAGCTCGTCGCGAAGCAGGACCTGTCCCGGATCAGCGTCGCCGACGTCGCCGAGCGGGCCGGAGTGAGCCGCTCGACCTTCTACGACCACTACCGGGACGTCCACGAGCTGGCCGAGGCCGCCTGCACCGCGATGATCGACGGCTTGATCGACTCCTTGCCGGTCCCCGACGTGGACTCGGCGGACCGGGAACAGGGCGCGGCGGAGTCGCTGGAGGCGTTCTTCGCCAGCCTCGCCGAGCACGCCGGGCTCTACCGAGCCCTGCTGGGGCCGCAGGGCAGCGCACGCGTCTCCGACCACATCCGCCGCCGCATCACCGCGACCGTCTACGACCACACGCATCGAGACGCCGACGGCGCTCTCCCTCGGCGGGCCTCCTCGCCGTTGGACAGCCCGCACGACGTCCGTGCCGCGTTCACCGCCGGGGCGATCATCGGCGTGGCCGCCGACTGGCTGCAGCGCGGCTGCCCCCGCTCCCCTGCGGAAATGGCCGCCCTGACCTGGCCACTTTTCACAGGGCTTTATCACGTCGAGGCCGGCACGGTCACCTGAGCCCGCGCCGGCCCACCGCCCTCCGACGGGACCTCCCCGCCCCCGAGCGCGCTCCCGGGCTCAGCGGCGCCACGCCCACACGAGCAGCCACACGCTGAGCCCGAAGAGCCCCATGGCGAGCGGCACGTGGGCGGCCACCGCGCCCGAGCCGCCGAGCATGGACTGGACGAAGCCGAGCAGCAGCACAGCCAGGCTGACCAGGGCGGGCCAGGCGGCGCCGCGCCCCGGCCGCCACAGCAGCACGGCCGCGACGTGCTGCGCCAGACCCAGCAGGTGCACGGCCAGCGCCCCCATCCCGTGCATGCCGGCGCCTCCTCCGCTCATGAGCTGGCCGGCCGTCACGGCCTGGACGAGCACGGCCAGCGTGTTGAGGGTGGCGGCGATCTTGAACGCGGTCAGGTACCCGCTTGTCTTGGCGACCTGTGTAACCACGTGGACACTCCTTCGACCTCGTAGGAAGGCCTCCAGGATCATGCCGTCAGGCGCGCCGGGCATCCGCCACCCGTCGTCATCACCGCTACACCTCAGGGCGTACACCAGCGTCAGCGGGGCTCGGCCGGGAGGTGGGCGCCGGAGGAGGCCAGCGGGGGCAGGATCGCCTGGGCGTCGGCGCCCCCGAACCACAGGCCGATCACGAACGCCGCCGTCGCCTCCAGCAACCTCGCCCGGCCGAGCCCTCCACCGTCCACCGGTGTACAGCCGAGATCGGCGACCAGCGTGCGTACGGCCGCCAGCGCCGCCGGGTCGTCGCCGCAGAACGGCACGGCGAGCGGCCGCCCGTCGAACACCGGCGGCGTCATCCGCCATACGTCCACATGGCACAGGTTGAACGCCTTCACCACGTGACCGCCGGTGAGATCGCGGATCAGGCCGGCGAGCGGGCGTCCCGGATCATACGCGGCCAGGTCGGCGGCATTGGTGACGTCGACCAGGGGCTTGCCGCGCAGCGCAGCACCACACGCCTCCAGCACGTCGACGAGCCCCGCCGCCCTGACGGCCACCACCACGACCTCCCCGAACCGGGCCGCCTCCGCCCAGCTCCCCGCGCGGACCGGCGTCCCCGGCAGGGCGGCACTCATCTTCTCGGCCTGAGCGGCGCTCCTGCCCAGGTCTCTGCCGCTGATCATCACCTCGTGCCCGGCCCTGGCCCACTGTGTGCCCAGGGCGTCCGCCATGCCGCCCGCGCCCAGAAACCCGATACGCATGACCGTCCTCCTCCTGTGTGGGGCTTATCTGATAGGAGGACAGTAGAAAGCTCGTCACACACCATTCGGTGCCTAACGGAGGCTCTCGTTGTTCCTCGCCGACTGCCAGGCCAGACTCGCCTTCGATCTGATCGGCAACACCTGGAGCGCTGTCGTCCTGTGGTCCCTGCGGCACGGCCCCCGGCGGCCGGGCCGGCTGCGCGAGGAGATCGGCGGCATCAGCACCAAGGTTCTCACCGAGACGCTGCGTCGCCTGGAGTTCAACGGCCTGGTGGTGCGCCGCACGTACGCCGAGGCCCCGCCGCGGGTCGAGTACGAGCTCACCGACCTGGGCCGCACCCTCCTCGGCCCGATCGAGACGTTCGGTGAATGGGCCTTCACGCACGCCGACGAGGTGATGGCCGCGCAAGATCGCTGGGACACCGCCCCTGAACCACCGGCGACCAGAGGCGGCGACCATGCCGCAGGTCAGCCGTAGAGCCGCTCCAGCACCACGGCCACGCCGTCCTCATCGTTGGACAGCGTGCGCCGCTCGATGGCGGCCAGCACCGCCGGGTGGGCGTTGGCCATCGCGTAGCCGGCGCCCGCGTACGCGAGCACGGCCAGGTCGTTCGGCATGTCCCCGAACGCCACGACCTCGCTCGGATCGACGCCGCGCTCCTTACAGAGCTGGTCGAGCGTGGCGGCCTTCGTCACCCCCGGGGCGCTGATCTCCAGGAGCCCGTGCTCGCCGGAGTGCGTGACCTCGGCGAGCCCCGCGAGCACTGCCGTCACGGCCGCGGCCATCTCGTCCGCCGTGTGCGTCGACGACAGGGCGAGCAGCTTGACGATGGGCTGGTCCTCGTCGAACACCGAGCGCACCTCGCGGTAATACGCCAGGTCGTCGGCGATCCGCCTGGTGTAGGCGGCCTCGGTCAGGATCGCCCGGCCGGTCTCGACAGCCAGCCCCACCCCCGGCAGGGCCGCGGCGAGCGCCCGGGCGGCCTTCCTGGCGGAGGCCGGGTCGAGCGGCAGGCTGCCGGTGATCTCATCCGTTCCCAGGTCGTAGACGATCGCGCCGTTGCTGCAGATGGCGGTGCCCGAGACGCCGGCCTGCTCGGCGACCGCACGCACGCCGCGCGGCGCTCTCGCGGTGACGAAGACGATCTCGGCGCCGGCCGCGCGGGCCGTCTGGAGCGCTCTCCTGGTACGCGGTGACACGGTGCGATCGGAGGTGAGGAGGGTGCCGTCGAGGTCGGTGGCGACGATGCGGGGGAAGATCATGAAAAGGTAAGGTACGGGAGTGTCCTCCCCCATCCGCCCGGAGGGTCGTGTCGCGTCCGCCTTCCGGTTCGCCACCGAACTGGTCGCCTGGGTCGCGACCCCCTGGGCCCTCGCCCCTCATTCGGTGCCGCTGGCCGTGGTGTCGGTCGTGGTGCTGATCGGGCTTCCGACGGTCTTCTCCACCCCGGGCGACAAGCGGAACGTGATCGTCGCCGTGCCGGGTCAGGTGACGATCGGCCTGGTCGTCCTGCAGCTGGTGGCCGCGGTGGCGGCGGCGTGGTCCGCGTGGCACGCGGTCGCCGCCGCGCTGGTGTCCGTGCTGGCCGTGGTCACGGTGGTGCTGGAGCTGCCGCGCTGGCGGTGGCTGACGTCCCGGTGAGCCGGCCGCCCACGGGCGCGGAGGATGTCAGATGCGCATCTCGGACGGGAGCCGGGTGGCGGCGTTCATGAGCTCCAGGCCGAGCAGCCGCCCTGCGTCCTCGTAGTCGAGGACGACGTCGTCCGCCACGACCTGGCGTGCCGCCTCGCCTGGGACTATTTCGTGCTTCATCGCGATATAGGCGATGTCGTGTTCCTTGTCCCAGGTGACGTACACCGTCCGCGCCTGCGGCCCGGACGGGGCGTCCTCCCAGCTCAGCAGCCCTTCCTTGGCCTCGTGCGAGGCCGCCACCGCGGCCCGCGTCATCGCCAGCGCCAGCTCGACCGCCCCGAGCGAGTCGCCCGCTGTGACTTTCCTCTCATGTTCCCACCCGTCGAGTCCGTCGATCCGGTAGGGGCACGACCACGCTCCGGTCGGCTCCTCATACGGCACCCCGACCGTGACGACCACGTCACGAGGGGGTTCGCTGCGCAGCACCAGCACCCGATGGGCGATCTCGTACATGTCTGCTGATCTACCCCGGAGGCCACTCCTGGAAGACTGACCAACGGGAACGGTCTCTCTCCTGTTCACTCCGGCGGCCGGTCCCATAGGGTCGCCGCAAGGAATACGTGAAGGGGCCCGGAAATGGACGAGTCGTTCGGAACGCGCCTGCGAGCCAGGCTCGACAAGTGCGGACCGCTGTGTGTGGGCATCGATCCGAGCCCGATGCTGCTCGACGCCTGGGGGCTGGACGACTCGCCGTCCGGTCTCGAAAGCTTCAGCCGTACGGTCGTCGAGACGGTGGCCGACGTGGCCGCCGTGGTCAAGCCGCAGTCGGCGTTCTTCGAGCGGTGGGGCAGCCGTGGCATCGCCGTCCTGGAACGCACCATCGCCGACCTGCGCGAGGCGGGGACGCTGGTGCTGCTGGACGTCAAGCGCGGCGACATCGACAGCACGATGGCCGCCTACGCCGAGGCGTACCTGGACCGGGGCAGCCCGCTGGCGGTCGATGCCGTGACGCTGAGCCCATACCTGGGGTTCGGGTCGCTGGAAGCGGCCATCACCTCGGCCGTGGCCAACGACGCGGGGGTGTTCGTGCTGGCCCGCACCTCCAATCCGGAAGCGGCCGAGCTCCAGCATCTCGTGGCCGGCCAGGTACTGGCCGGGGCCGCCGCGGCCAACGCGGGACACACGCCGTTCGGGCCCGTCGGGGTGGTCATGGGCGCCACGCTGCCCAAGCTGGAGCACTCGCTGACCGACCTCAACGGGCCCATTCTCGCGCCCGGGCTGGGCGCGCAGGGGGCCACGCCTGCCGACGTGGCCCGGCTGTTCGGGCCGGTACGCCATGCCGTCCTGCCCTCGGTGTCCCGGGCGGTGCTCGCCGACCCCAAGCGGCTGCGCAGCCGTACGCTCCACTACCGGGACGAGTGCGCCGCCTACCTGTCCGGCGACCTCACGGCGGCCCGCCGCAGGTCCTGACCGGAGAGAGCGGTTGACGGCCACGAGCACCGCCCTCGGCTCAACGACCCGCCAGCGCACCACCCACCCGACACACCAAGCGACCGCGGCCCAGCCTGCGGGGGTGGGGGTCGGAGGTGTCAACCAGCCCCCCCGCGTCGTCCTCGCCGACCCCAGCAACCGGGTCCTGCTGTTCAGGTTCACCCCACCGGATCCGTGGCCGAAGGAGCCCGCCTGGCACCTGCCCGGCCTGATGGCCAGGGTGCACACCACCAGCCCGGCCACGCTCCCTTGGACCCACGAGAACTGATCGGGGAATTTCTTCGAGAAGGATGTAGAGAACCCGGATGCGGCTCCGACCCAGTCACGAGAACGACGAAAAACGAAAGACGAAGGAGCACATCATGGGCAAGCTCATCTACTGGGTCCACACTTCCGTCGACGGCTACATCGAGGGCCCGAACGGCGAGTTCGACTGGCCGGAGATGGGGCCGGAGCTGTCGGCGTATGGGGACGAGATCCAGGCGGGGGTCGGCACCTTCCTGTACGGCCGCGTCGTGTGGGACATGATGTCGAGCTTCTGGCCGGACGCCGAGTCCATGTCGGACCACCCGCACGACCTCAAGTTCGCGCCCATCTGGCGCCGCACCCCGAAGGTCGTCTTCTCCTCGACTCTGAAGGAGGCGGGCTGGAACACCAGGATCGTATCCGGCAACCTCTCCGAGGAGGTCGCGGAGCTGAAGCGCCAGGCGAACCAGGACCTGCTGCTGAACGGCGGCTCTCAGCTGGCGTCCGCCCTCACCGAGCTGAGGCTGATCGACGAGTACCACATCATGGTGCACCCGGTGGTGCTCGGTGGCGGCAAGCCTGTGTTCCCGCCGCTGAAGGACCGGGTCGATCTGCGGCTGGTGGACTCGCGAACGTTCGACGCGCGGACGGTGCTGCTGCGTTACGAACGGTCCTGACGCCGGGGCGCGGTCAGGTGAGGAAGTCCTCGATCTCCCAGCGCGTGGGCATCGACGTGCTGGCGCCCTCGCGCTGCACGGACAGCGCCGCCGCCGTGGAGGCGAAGCGGAGGGCGTCCGCCATGGGCAGCCGTTCGGCACGGGCCACGGCCAGGGCGCCCACGAAGGTGTCCCCGGCCGCCGTCGTGTCCACCGCCTTCACCTCGACCGCCGGCACCCGCACCCGCTCCCCGGACCGGGATCCGTACAGAGCGCCCTGCGAGCCCAGCGTGATCACGGCCTCCTCGACCCGTTCGAGCAGCGCGTCCAGGGCGGCGTCGGGGGCGGTGGCGCCGGTGATGGCGGCGGCCTCGTGCTCGTTCGGGACGATCAGCGTGACCGCGTCGAGCAACGCGTCCGGGAGCGGCTGGGCGGGCGCCGGGGTGAGGATGACGGGCACGCCCGCGACCTGGCCGGCCTCCGCTGCCGCCACCACGGCCGCCATGGGCAGCTCCAGCTGCAACAGCAGCGCCTCCGAACGCGCGATCAGGGCCAAGTCGTCGCCCGAGGGGCCGGCGACGGTGCCGTTCGCGCCGGGCACAACGATGATCGAGTTGCCGCCGTCGTCGTCCACCACGATGTGCGCGATGCCACTGGGGCCGGGTACCTGACGCAGGCCGCGTACGTCCACCCCGGCCTCCGACAGCGTGGCCCGCAGCTCCGCCCCGAAGCCGTCGTCGCCGACCGCCCCGAGGAACGCCACCTCCGCGCCCGCCCGGGCGGCGGCGATGGCCTGGTTGGCCCCCTTGCCACCGGGAATGGTTCGGAAACGGTGGCCGGTGACCGTTTCACCCCGCTTCGGGGCTTCGGAGACGTAGGCGACCAGGTCCATGTTGGCGCTGCCGAAAACCGAGATCATGAGTGCATCATCTCCTGAGTACGCCGTGCCAGCTCCACGAGGCTCACCCCGTCGAACCCGGTCAGGCTGCTGGCCAGGCTGTCGCGCATCCGCCACTGGTCCGGCACGCCGCCGTTGAGCGCGCCCGCGACGGACCCGGCCGTGGCGGCGGCCGAGTCGGTGTCCCAGCCGCCCGCCACCGCTCCGGCGATCGTGGCGGTGAAGTAGCCCCTGCCGTGGATCAGGGCGGCGGCGACGAGGGCGGCGTTGTTGATCGCGTGGACCCAGTGGAGCGAGCCGTGGCGCTCGTACAGGCGGTCGACGACCCGTTCGAAGTCCTTTTCCACAGCGGCGTCCTCGACGGCCAGGCGTACCGCCTCGTGCAGGCGCGAGCCCGCGGGCACGACGGACAGGCCCGCCGCCACGACCTCCTCCGGCGACGTGGCGACCAGCGAGGTGGCGCACATCGCGGCCGCGAACATCGCCCCGTAGATCCCGTTCGCGGTGTGGGTGAGGCGGGCGTCGCGCCAGGCGTACTCGGCGGCCGTGGCCGGATCGCCCGGGTTGACCCAGCCGTAGACATCCGCCCTGATCAGGGCACCGATCCATTCGCGGAACGGGTTGCGGTGGGAGGCCGTGCGCGGCGGCTCGACGCCGTCCAGGAGGTTGCGGTACGCGACGCGTTCGGCGGTGAACGTACGGCCGGCCGGCAGCTCGTCGAGCCACAGCTTGGCCACGTCGTCAGTGGTGAAGGCGCGGCCGTGGCGCTCCAGGACGGTCAGGGCGAGCAGCGGGTAGTTGAGGTCGTCGTCCTCGGGGATGCCGTCGATGTTCTCGGCGAGCGAGTTGACGGCGCTGCGGCGGTTCCAGGGCCAGCGGCGGGCGATGTCGTCAGGGAGGCCTTTCGCGGTGAACCAGCCGCGGATGGGCCAGTTGCCGGTGGCCTCGGCGATCTGCCTGATGCCTTCGCGCGGGATCTTCTCGACGGGCTTGCCGAGCACGCACCCGGCCGCCCGCCCGAGCCACGCCCCCAGCACCCGCGCCGGGTCGGCGACCGCGCCGCTCACGGCCGGCACTCGTTGGCCGCCCGCGTCGACGGCTTCCGCCCCAGGGACGGACGGGTGGGTGGGCCAAGCCGGGCAGGCGGCGATGATGGCGGGCAGGTCCGACGGCTCGGCCGATGGCGACGGGACGGCCGCCAGCTCGTCCAGCAGGTCCTGGGCCAAGCCGCGCAGCCGGGCGGCCTCCGGGTCCGAGGCGCCGGCTCGGGGCGGCGCGTCGTGGCCGCCCGCCGCGTGCCATCGATCGGCGATCTCCTGGACGGCCCCGGGGTCACGGCCGTCCTCGGCGGCCTGGCGGAACTCGTGCCCGATCAGGTCCTCGGGCTGGACCCAGGTGAGGCGGATCATCGGCGGTCGAGGTCGGCGAAGGCGGCCTCGTGGGCGCGGCGCCGTACCAGGTCGTCGGCGTGCACCCGGCGCGCCACCTCCGCGATCGCGAGCCCCGGCCCCACCAGGTCGGTACGGCTCGCCGCCCCGACCCCTTCCGCCCACTCCGCCGGCACGGCGCTCAGCCCGCCGAGCGCGCCCGCGATGGCGCCGCCCATGGAGGCGATCGAGTCGGCGTCACGCCCGTAGTTGACGCCGCCGAGCACGGTGTCGCGGTAGTCGCCCTTGGCGATCACCAGGAAGCCGAGCGCCAGCGGCAGCTCCTCGATGCTGTGCAGCCGGCTCGGCCGCCGCGCCCCCAGTCCTTGGTCGCGGTAGGTGTCGGCGACCGTGTCATACGGCCGGACGGCGGCCCGCAGCGCCTCGAACGACCCGTCCCAGTGCCCGAGCCCGGCCGCCGCCTCGCAGACAGACTCGATGGCCGCCCGCGTGCCGTCCTTGGCCAGCCGCAGGCAGGCGGCGACCACGGAGTCCGTGGTGGCGCCCGGCCGCATGGCCTCGGCGACGGCGGCCGCCATGACGCCGGCGGCCTCGCGGCCGTAGCTGGACTGGTGGGCCCCGGTCAGGTCGATGGCCTCGGCGTAGGCGGCGTCGGGGTCGGCGGCGTTGACGATGCCGACGGGGGCGACGTACATGGCCGCGCCGCAGTTCACGATGTTTCCGACACCGGCCTCGCGCGGGTCCACGTGCCCGTAGTGCAGTCTGGCCACGATCCACTTCTCGGCCAGGAAGATCCGCTGCAGCGGCAGCGCGTCGCTCTCCAGCTCGGGGATCCAGCGGCGCTCGCCCATGAGCTCGGGCACGAGGTGGTCGGCCATGGCGTACGCGTCGAGGTGGCGGCCGGCCTTCTCGTACACGCGGATCAGGGCGTGCGTCATCAGCGTGTCGTCGGTGATGTGGCCGTCGCCCTTGTGGTACGGCGCGATGGGGCGGGCGTTGCGCCAGTCCTCGTTGAACGGCGGGACGATGCCGTCGACGCGGCCGCCGTACCGCTCGACGATCTGTTCGGGGGTCCAGCCCTCGGTGGCGCCGCCCAGCGCGTCACCGACCGCCGCCCCCGCCACGCAGCCGGTCGCCCTGTCCTCAAGCGGCGTCATGCGATTCCCTCCGTGAGATGACTCGTCAGTTCGATCAGATCTTTGCCCGCCAGCTCGGGCAGGCAACAGCCGGCCAGCGTACGGGCCGAGGCGGTCCACCCCTCCGGGATCGCCGCGTATCCGCCGCACGCCCCGGTCAGCGCCCCGGCGAGCGCGGGCGCGGAGTCGGCCAGCGCGGCCAGGCACGCCGCCGCCGGGACGGCCCTGGTGAGATCGCCGTCCGCCGCCAGCGCCAGCGCCAGCGCCACGGGCACGGTCTGAGCGGCCCCGACGCCGTAGCTGTAGACGTGGTCGAGCAGCGCCGCGTCGAGGGCGGGCACCGCGGCGAACGCGTCGCCTGCCTTCCGCGCGGCCGCCAGCGCCATGCGGGCATTGTGGCCGATGGCGGTGTCCGGCGGCAGCACGGCCAGCGCCGCCTCCACGGCCGGGCCGATCGCGCCGGACGCGACCGCCTCCCGCACGGCGGCGGCCATGGCCTGGGCGGCGAGGATCCCGTCGGCGGCGTTCGTCACCTCGGCGTCGGGTGTGGGGTCCCTCCCCAGGACCCCGAACGCGACGGCCCTGACGGCGGCGGCGTCGTCGAAGTGGTGGGGGTTGTCGTGCCCGGACGCGGGCGGCTCGACGCCCGTGGCCAGGTTGTCCAGTGCGGTGGCCACTGAGATCCGGGCCCGCGCCTGCGCACCGATGAGCTCCCTGAAGGCCTCCGCCCTCGGCCGGTCGATGGTGAGCACCGTCCAGGCGAGCCACTCGGCGTCGTCGGACGGGCCGATGGCCAGCGGCGCCGTCGGCTGGTTGAGCGCGAACGGCACCGGCAGCGTGGTGATCCGGTGCTCTTCCGCGAACGCGTCGAGCTCCCTGTGCAGGCGCCGGCTCCAGGGCGCGTGCAGGGCCGCGCGGTGCCGGGCCGCGGGCCAGCCCGCGGCGTCACCGACGGCGAGCCCGGCGATGGCGCCTCTGATCCTGTCCCCCGACATCGTGATCTAACGTCCTTTCGCCAGGTCGTCGGCGACGTCCAGCACGTGTCTTCCGGCCACGACGGGCAGGCATTTCCCGGTCACAGGACCGATTCTGGCCGCCCACCGCCCGGGTACGCCGCTCTCGCCCTGCCGGGCCCCGGCGATCGCCCCGGCGATGGCGCCGATCGTGTCGGCGTCCCGGCCCAGGCTCACCCCGAACGTCACCGCCGCCTCCACGTCACCGTCGCCCGCCAGGAATGCGGCCAGCCCAAACGCCACGGCTTCGGGCGCGATGTCGGTCCACGGGTAGTGCTTCACGACGACGGCCTCGTGCAACGCCTCGACGAGCCCGAGTTCGTCCTCACCAGGGCCGGCCGCCGCACGCGTTGCGCCGGACTCCGCCGATCCCCCTCCCGCCGTACCGGCGCCCGTGGACGGCGAGGGGCCGAGCACGTCGCACACCCGCACAATGTTCCTGGCCGTCCACGAGTCGGCGGGGATGACGGACAGTGCGGCGGCCACGACATCCCGCACCGGCGCACCGCCCATGGCGGCGGCCACCGCGCCGGCGACGGCGCGACCGCCCAGGATGCCCTCGCCGGACCCACTGACCAGCCCGTCCTGTTCCACCAGCCGAGCCGCCTCCACCGGATCCCCCGGACAGAAGATCCCGTACGGCGCGGCCCGCATGGCGAGCCCGTCGGACCACCCGTGCGAGTGAACCAGCCCGGTCAGCGGCGGTTCCAGGCCGCGTCGAAGCGCTTCGACGGTGCCCAGCTCGGAGAACCCGGCTCCCCGCATCGGCCCGGCCACCCGCGGGATGATCTCCGTCCGGTACGCCTGCGCCACCAGCTCAGGCGTCAGCCCGTGCCCGTGCCGCGCCAGCAGCGACGCGGCGAAGATGGCGTACTCGGTGTCGTCCGTGCCCCCGCCCTCGATCTCGGTGAGCCGCCCCCACCGCCGCCGGATCTCCGCCGGCGTCAGGTTCTCGGCGGGAGCCCCGAGGGCGTCCCCGGCCGCCAGGCCGAGCAGACACCCCCGGGCCCTGTCCCGATGGGAGATCACCTCTGGTACCGCTCCAGCACCTTGTTGCCCTCGTCGACGAGCCGCTTGGCCGCCTCGTCGATGGTGATCTTGTTGGCGTAGAACTCCTGCAGCACGGGCGTGGCGACCTTGCTCTTCCACTCGTCGAACCCGTTCACCTTGAGGAACGGCGCCACGACGAGGTTCTTGGCGGAGGCGGTGGCCACGTCCCAGCCGTTCTCCTGGGTGGTCATCGCCGGGTCGGCGGCGGCCGACTGGGAGGTCGGCAGCAGCCAGTCGCCCTTGGCGAGCTTGGCCTGGTTGGGGCCGTTCAGGAAGAAGGCGATGAACTTCATGGCCTCGTCAGGGTGCTTGCTGTCCTGCGCGATCGACAGCGTCTGCGAGACCGCGCCCTGCTGGGCCGTGGTGCCCTTGGGCCCGGGCAGGGTGACCCACTCGAACCCGTCCGGCGCCTGCTCGGCGACCTGCTGACGGAGGAACACGCCGGCCGGCAGCAAGGCGAACTTGCCCTTGTAGAAGGCGGGCAGCGGGTCGGCGGTGCCCTGGCCGAGCGCGGCCGGGTCGGCGGACTTGTCCTTGTAGAGCTGGTCGTGGATGCGCTGGAGCACCTCACGCTCCTCGGGCCCGACCTTGACCGTGGTCTTGCCGTCGGCGCCGGTCTGGAAGAAGGTGCCGCCGTAGTTGAGCGCCAGGTTGAGCGTCTTGTTGACCGGCGACTTCATCGGCCAGGCCACGCCGAACGCATCGCCCTTGGTCATCGTCTTGGCGGCCGCGGAGAACTCGTCCCACGTCCACGGGTTGTCCGCCGTGGGGATGCGGACCTTGGAGGCCTCGAGCAGCTTCTTGTTGGCGATGATGACCTGCGACTCCTGCAGGAACGGCACGCCGTAGACGCCCTGCTCGCCCTTGCCGCCGTCGAAGGTGACGGTGTCCCAGGCGGCCTGCGGGATGTCGCTCTTCAGCTCGGCGGGCAGCTTGTCCTTCAGGTCCAGCAGGTAGCCGTCGGTGGCGAAACCGGACAGCGCGGGCGAGTCGTTGTGGATGACGTCGGGCGCCGTGCCGCCGGCGAACTGGGTGACGAGCTGGTCGTTGACGTTGTCCCAGCTGCCCTGGACGTAGGTGACCTGGATGGTGGGGTTGGCCTTGTTCCATTCGTCCACGAGCTGCTTGTTCGCGGCGACGGATTCCTTCTGCCACGCCAGGCTGAGGAAATTGATCTTTACTGGCTCGCTGGGGGCGGAGGAGGACGAGGATCCGCCGCCGCCTCCGCTGCCGCATGCGGCGGCCAGCGCGACGATCGCCGCGGCCGCCAGAGCGGACGTGATTCGCATATGAGCCTCCTAGCCCTTGACGGCGCCGGCCATCAGGCCGGACTTCAGTCGCCGCTGAATGATTGCGAAGAAGATCAGGCTCGGGATCGTCGCCATGAGCGACGCCGCGGCCAGCGGGCCGAGCCTGGCCACCCCCTCCGGGCCGGTGAACCTCACCAGCGTGAGCGGGAGCGTCATGACGTCGGGGTTCTGCAGGATGACGAGCGCGAACATGAACTCGTTCCAGGACGAGATGAACGCGAACAGCAGCGTGGCCACCACGCCTGGTGCGAGCAGCGGCGCCACGACCTTGATGATGGAGCGCAGCCGGGTCGCCCCGTCCACGGCCGCGGCCTCCTCCAGCTCGACCGGCACCGCGCGGACGTACCCCTGCAACATCCACAGCGCGAACGGCAGCGTGAACGTCACGTGCACGACCACCAGGCCGGGCAGCGTGTTCACCAGCTCCAGATCGCGCAGGATCATGAAGAGCGGGATGATGATCAGGATGAACGGGAACACCTGGCTGACCAGCACCCACCCGATCGCGATCTTGTTGACCAGGCCGCGATAGCGGGCCATGGCGTAGGCCGCCGGCAGCGAGATCAGCACGGTGATCACGCTGCTGGCGAGCGCCACCCCCAGGCTGCGCACGGCCGCGCCGACGAGGTCCTGCTCGCCGAAGGCGTCGGTGAAGTTGGCGAGCGTCGGCTCGCGCGGGATCCACGTCGGGTCGGCCAGCGCCATCTCCTGCGGCGTCTTCAGCGCCGTGGACAGCAGCCAGACCAGCGGAAAGGCCAGGAAGACGATGTACGCGGCCAGCGCGGCGTACTGCGACGCGCGTCTCATCGGGCCTCCCTCATCTGGCGCCACAGATACAGGCCGAGCACCGCGAGCACGACGATCGCCATGGCCAGGCCCAGCATCGAGGCGTAGCCGGCGAACCGATAGCGGAACGCCTCCTCGTAGGCGAACAGCATCGGCAGCCGCGTCTGGCCGCCGGGTCCGCCCTGCGTAAGCACGTAGACCAGGCCGAACTGGTTGATGTTCCACACGAAGTCGAGCGAGGTGATGGCCACGATGACCGGGCGGAGCTGCGGCAGCGTGATGTTCCAGAACCGCCGCCAGCGGCCGGCGCCGTCCACCTCGCCGGCCTCGTACAGCTCCTTGGGTATGCCCTGCAGGCCGGCCAGCAGGACGACGGTGGTCTGCGGCATGCCGGTCCAGACGCCGACCACGATGATCGCGGGCAGTGCGAGCGAGAAGTCGGCCAGCCAGTTGATCTCGGTGCCGAGCAGGCTGTTCAGGATGCCCGCGTCGGGGTGGTAGACGAGCCGCCACATCAGGCCGATGACCACCGGCGGCATCGCCCACGGCACCACCGCCAGCACCCGGGCCACGCCCCTGAACCGCAGGTTCTCGTTGAGCAGCAGCGCCAGGCCCAGCGCGGCCAGGAACTGCAGCGCCGTCACCGAGACGGCCCAGATCATGCCGATGCGGAAGGAGGACCAGAAGTCGGCCGCGCTCAGCAGCTCCCAGAGGTTCTCCAGGCCGACGAAGCTCGTCTCGTGGTTGCGGGTGTTGCGGGCGTCGGTGAAGGCCAGGCCGATGCCGTAGAGCAGCGGGCCCACACTGAACAGCAGCACCGGCACCAGGGCGGGCAGCATGAGCAGCCACATCTCACGGGTCTTGCGCGAGATCCCCCTGGGCCGCCCGTGCGGGCGGCGCGGCGGCGCGGGCCTGGTCGCGGTCGCCGTCACGCCGCGTCCCCTTCCTCTGGGCGGGAGGAGGCGCGGATGACGAGGCGGGGCGGCACGGTGACCACCCTGGGCTCGCGGTCGCCGCCCTGCAGCCGGTCGAGCAGCAGCTCGGCGGCCGCCTTGCCGCGCTCGGCCGAGCCGAGCGACACGCTGGTCAGCGACGGCCAGGAAGCGGCCGCCAGGTCGGTGTCGTCCATGCCGGCCACCGCCACGTTGTCCGGCACCCGGCGGCCCGCGGCCCGCAGCACGTCCAGCGCGCCGAGGGCGATCAGGTCGTTGGCGCACATCAGCGCGTCCACGTCGGGGACCCGGTCGAGCAGCGCCGCCACCGCGCGGGCGCCCTCCGCGCGGTAGAAGTCGCCGATCTGCACGAGGTCCTCGTCGTAGGGCAGGCCGAGGTCGCCGAGCGCCTCCCGGTACGCGGCCCCGCGGGCGGCCCCGGGCACCGTGTCGAGCGGGCCGTTGATCATGCCGATGCGGCGGCGGCCGAGCTCGTGCAGATGGTCGATGGCGAGCTTGACGCCGGTGCGCGAGTCGGCCCGTACGTTGTCCACCCGCGTGCCCTCCGGCACCGAGCCGATGATCACGACGGGGGCCCTGGCGGCGGCCAGCATCTCCAGGTGGGCCTCGGTGACCCGCAGCGGGCTCATGATGAGGCCGTCCACGTACCGCTCGCCCAGGCTGTGCAGCACGTCGATCTCGTCGGCCACGACGGCGTCGGTGGAGTGCAGCACGAGCCGGTATCCGGCGGCCTTGAGCACCGGCTGGATCTCGCGCAGCATCGCCAGGTAGGCGGGGTTGCCCACGTCGGCCATGGCGAAGGCCACCTGGTGGGTGCGGCGGGACTTGAGCGACCTGGCCACGGCGTTGCGCACGTAGCCGAGCTCGTCGGCGGCCGCCATCACCTTGCGCACCGTCTCCTGCCTGGTCGGCAGGCCGTTCAGCACCCGCGAGACGGAGGCGATCGAGACTCCGGCACGCTCGGCGATCGTGTTGATCGTGGGTCCGTCGGCCAAGGTGGTCCTTCCATTGGTGTAAACGTTTACGGCCCGTCTCTGTAAACGTTTACGGTGTGGCCCACATGAAACCCGGATGTAACTTGCCGGTCAAGTCACGATCACATAACACCAGGTCGGGCCGCCTAACGGCAAACCACTCACGCGCTTCCTTACCCGCACCATACATGCGACTATCTAAAGTCCTAGGACACTAGATATATGGAGAAAGCCGTGATCGAGTTCTATCTGGACGCGAAGTCGGGCCTCTCGCCGTATCAGCAGCTCGTCCAGCAAGTACGGCATGCGCTTCGGCTCGGCATCCTGCGCGAGGGCGACCAGCTGCCGACCCTCAAGGAGGTCGTGGCGCAATTGGCGATCAACGCCAACACCGTGCTCAAGGCCTACCGGGAACTCGAGCACGAGGGTCTCGTCGCCGCCCGGCCAGGGGTGGGGACGTTCGTGACGGCGACGCTGACCGACACCTCGCTGGCCGCGCACGGCCCGCTGCGGCTGGACCTGCAGCGCTGGCTGGCCAAGGCCCGCCGGGCCGGTCTCGACGACGAGAGCATCGAGGCCCTGTTCATGACCACCTTTCGGACCACCTCTCAGGAGGACATAGCGTGAGTTCTGTCCTGCAGGCCCAGGGATTGGGCAAGAAGTACGGCAAGCGCTGGGCGCTGCGCGACTGCACCGTGGACATCCCGGCCGGCCACGTCGTCGGGTTGGTGGGACCCAACGGAGCCGGCAAGACCACGCTGCTGAAGCTGGCGAGCGGCCAGCTCGAACCGACCGCGGGTGGCATCACCGTGCTCGGCGGGCGGCCCGGGGGCACGCCCGCGCAGCTGGCCAGGGTCGGGTTCGTCGCCCAGGACACCCCCGTCTACGCGGGCCTGACCATCGCCGATCACCTGCGGTTGGGTGCACGGCTCAACCTCCGCTGGGACGCCGCCTTAGCGCGGGAACGCATGGCGCAGCTGGGTCTCGTCCCCACCCGACGGGCGGGCAAGCTGTCGGGTGGCGAGCGCGCTCAGCTCGCCCTCACCCTGGGCCTGGCCAAACGGCCCGAGTTGCTGATCCTGGACGAGCCCGTGGCCTCGCTCGACCCGCTGGCCCGCCGGGAGTTCCTGCAAGGGCTGATGGAGGCCACGGTCGAGCACGCGTTCAGCGTGGTGCTCTCCTCCCACCTGGTCTCGGACCTGGAACGGGTCTGCGACTTCCTGATCGTGCTCGTCGACTCCCGCGTCCAGGTCGCCGGGGAGACCGACAAGCTGCTGGCCACCCATCACCGGCTCACCGGCCCGCGCCGCGATCCCGACCGCCTCCCCGCCGACCAGCACGTGGTCTCCGCCCGCCACACCGACCGGCAGAGCACGTTCGTGGTCCGTACCGACGCCCCGATCCACGACCCCGCCTGGACGGTCACCCAGCTCAGCCTGGAGGACCTGGTCCTCGCCTACATGGACAAGCACACCGCCGAGAACCGGCGAGTCGCCCTGGAGGTGCAGCGATGATCTGGCTGACCTGGCGCCAGTTCCGCGGCTCGGCCGTCATGATGGCCGCCGTCCTCGCCATCCTCACCGCCGCCCTGGCCCTGACCGGCCCCGGCCTGGCCTCCCGCTACTCCTCCGGGATCGCCGACTGCACCCCGGACAACACCTGCGACCAGTTCTTCGACCGCTTCTTCGACGAGTATCAGACCCCGTTCATGGCCGTCATCCTCGTCGTGCTGCTCCTGCCGGCCCTGGTCGGGCTCTTCTGGGGAGCACCATTGATCACCCGCGAGCTGGAGGCGGGCACGCACCTGCTGGTGTGGAACCAGAGCGTCACCCGTGGCCGCTGGCTGACGGTCAAGCTCGGGCTCACCGGCCTGACCGCCGTGGCCGCCGCCTGCCTGTGCGGTCTCGCGGTGACCTGGTGGTCCGATCCTCTGGACAAGTCGGCCGCTCCGGACTGGGCGCTGATGACTCCCCTGGTGTTCAGCGCGCGCGGCATCGCCCCGATAGGGTATGCGGCCTTCGCCTTCGTCCTCGGCGTGACCGTGGGCATGCTGGTCCGCCGCACGCTGCCCGCCATGGCCCTCACCCTGGCCGTCTTCGCCGCGATCCAGCTGGCCATGCCGCTGCTGGTCCGGCCCCACCTGATCCCTCCTGTCACGTCGACCTTCGAGCTCGGCCGGGTGAACGTGGATAACTTCGGCATATCCCGGGACGCGAACGGAGGCGGACCCGCGCACCTCGCCCTGGATTCGGCCGTTCCCGGCCACGCGGGCGCCTGGGTCCTGTCCAGCAACCTGGTCGATCCGTCCGGACGCACGATCGCCGGCAGCGGCGAAGAAGCCGACCTCCAGGTCTCCACCACCTCGGGCCCCTGCGCGCCGTCGGCGGCGGCAGGCGGCGGGGACGCCTGCATGGCCGAGATCAACCGGCTCGGCTACCGGCAGCAGGCGACCTACCAGCCCCTCGAGCGGTTCTGGCCCTTCCAGTGGATCGAGATCGGGATCTACACCCTCCTCACCCTCGGCTTGACCTGGTTGTCCTTCTGGTGGATCCGGAGGCGCCTGGCATGACCGTTCTCAGGACCGCGACCGCGGGGCTCGCTCTCCTCCTGGCGGCGGCCTGCACGGCGCCGACGCCGCCGCGCAGCCAAGCGAGCACGGAAGCCAGCACGGTCTGCGCGCCGCCCCAGAGACCGCCCGGGGCGGAGACGGCCACCACGGTCGACGTCATCGAGCAGGCGTACTTCTGCATCCTCGGCAACTACTACAGCGGCGCCACGCTGGACGCCCGCTCGCTGCTGACCGCCGGATTCATCGCCCTGACGCAGGAGCTCAACCGCAACGGGCGCGACCTGCCCGAGGCCACCATGCCGGCGCTGACCGGTGACCGGAAAGCCGACTGGACCGCTTTCGAGGCCGTCTACCGCAAGACTGTCGATCAGGTCCCCGACCTCCGCGACAAGCTGGCCGTCGTCACCCTCGAGGCCATCGTGGCCGCCCTCGGCGACAACCACGCCCGCTGGACGCACGACACCAAGCGGCACCCCGACCATTACGACGGCGACGGCTACGGCCTGGGCTTGGAGGCGAACGTCAACGGCCCGCAGGTGGACGGCAACCCCGGCGTCGCCCTCCCTCCGCTGTTCGTCACCGCCGTGCAGGGCGGCGCGGCGCAGGCGGCCGGAGTGCGCCCGGGCGACATCATCGAATCGATCAACGGGTCCGCGCCCTTCATCGACGGGAAATCCACCCCCGCGATCGCCGCCCTCTACCCGCGGTATCCGGAGGCGCGCCCGGTCCAGCTGCGGCTCCTGCGGCAGAGCACCGGCCGTCGCTGGCGTGTCACGCTCAAGCCCGGCCTGTTCCAGCGGGATCTGGCCGCCCTGCAAGTGGTGCAGTCGAAGCTGCTGGACGACGGCATCGCCTACGTACGGGTGCGCGGGTTCGCTCCCGACGCCGCGGACAGGGCTTTCAAGGCGATCTCCAGGCTGCGCACCGGCCGGACCCTCACCGGCGTCGTGCTGGACCTGCGCGGCAACGGCGGCGGCAGCCCCACGGAGGCGATTCGGCTGGTGAGCGCGTTCGTCCATGGCAAGGTCACCGCCTACGTGTGCACCGTGGACGGCACGTGCGCATCCATGCGGACCGACGACACCGTCGAGCTGCTCGACCTGCCGCTGGTGGTGCTCACCGACCGCAGTTGCGCCTCGGCCTGCGAGCACGTCAGCTCCGCGGTCAAGGACCTGCGTATCGGCCAGGTGGTCGGCACCAGAACCGCCGGGGTCATCTCCGGCCCGGCGCAGGCGTACCTGCTGAGCAACAACACCACACTGGGCTTCCCCGCCAGGCACCACCTGGGGCCCAACCGTGAGGTGATCGACCGGATCGGCGTGCCCCCCGACCACCACGTGCCCCTGACTCCGGAGGACGCGGCCGCCGGGCGCGACCCCGCCCTGGCCAAGGCCATGACCTTGCTTCAGAAGTGAATGGACCTCTCGATGAGACACCTCCTGGCAGTCGCCGCAGGACTGGCCGTCCTCGCCGCGTCCGCCTGCTCAGCGCCCACGCCGCCCCGGTCCGCCGCCCCGTCGCCCACGCCGGCCGGCCCCGCGACCCTGCCCGCCCCCACCGGCGCCCATCCGGTCGGTACCACCGCCGTGTACATGAAGGACACTTCTCGCCCCGATCCGTGGAACCTCGACGTCGACGCCAGGGAGCTCAAGGTCACCCTGTGGTATCCGGCCAAGCAGCGGGACGGGGAGCGTGCGCCGTACATGACACCGAAGGAATCGGAGCTCGCCATGAGGCGCTATCGGGTCACGGGCGTCCCGGACGACACGCTGAGCAAGACGCGCACGAACGCCATCAAAGACGCCGAACCCACGGGGCGGAAGCTTCCGCTGGTGGTGCTCTCCCCCGGCTTCACCAATCCGATGAGCACGCTCACGTCCCTGGCCGAGGATCTGGCCAGCCGCGGGTACGTCGTGGCCGGGATCGACCACACCTACGAGAGCTACGCCACGACCCTGGCCGACGGGCGGGTCGCCGAGTGCATCGCCTGCGACAGCGACACCGACCCTGGCTTCGGCACGGGCGTGGTCCAGGGCCGGGCGGCCGACGTCTCCTTCGTGCTCGACCAGCTGAGGACGAAGTGGGACGGCTCCGACCGGATCGACCGCTCCAGGATCGCGATGGTGGGCCAGTCGATCGGCGGAGCCAGCGCGGTGGCGGCCATGGTGAAGGACTCCCGGGTACGGGCCGGGATCGACATGGACGGCACCACCTACGCCCGGATCCCCAAGAGCGGGTTCTCCCGGCCGTTCATGTTCCTAGGTTCACCGCAGCACGTCCCCGGAGGCCGCGACTCCACGTGGGACCGCGACTGGAAGCTGCTGACCGGGTGGAAGCGCTGGATCGTGCTGACGGGCGGGGAACATCAGTCCTTCACCGACGGCCCGGTGGTGGGGGGCGCCCTCGGCATCAAGTCCCCCTACGGCGTTCTGGCCGCGGCGCGCGCCGCCGAGCTCACGCGCACCTACGTGGCGGCCTTCCTCGACCAGCACCTGAAATCGCAGCGGCAGCCCCTCCTGGACAAGCCGTCACCGCGCTACCCCGAGGTCACGTTCTGCCCGGAGACCTGCGGTCGATCTTGAGCGGACGGCGGTCGCCGGACGTCAGTCGCGTACGGGCTCAGGGATGGGAGCGGCCGGCGTCGAGTGGCGGAGCAGCGAGCGGATGGCGGGCATGCCGGCGAGTGTCACCACGGCGGCCAGCACCGCGGGGATGATGAGGGCGACCGGCAGCGACGACGCCTCGGCGACGTACCCCAGCACGGCGGGCCCGAGCAGCAGCCCCGAGTAGCCGAAGGCCGTCACCATGGCCAGGGCACGCCCGACCCGGCCGCCGGCCGCGCCCACCGCGCTGAACAACACCGGCACCACGGTGGCCAGCCCCACCCCGGCCAGCGCCCACCCGGTCCACGCGCACGCCACCCGCAGCATCTCCCCGGCCAGCGGCGCGAGCAGGACGAGCACGTACCCGACGGTGGCGAACAGCCCGGCCAGCTGGATGGTGCGCACGGACCCGAGCCGGGCCCTGATCGGGTCCCCCATCAGCCGCACGGTCGTCATGGCCACCGAGAAGATCGTGTACGCCAGCGGCGCCGCCGCCGGATCGGTATCCAGCACCCACCGAGCGTGCAGCGCCGCCCAGTCGATGGCCGCCCCTTCACTCAGATGCCCGGCGAAGGCCGCCAGCCCCAGCAGCGCGATCAGCCCCCACCGCAGCGAGGAGCCCTCCTGCGGGGCGCCGGACTCGGGCGAGGTGTGCTCCGGCACGTCGGGGAGCAGCAGCCGCGCCGCGGGGAGGTACAGGAACGGCACCACCACTGCCGCCACGACCAACAACACCTGAGCGTCCACTTCGGCCCGCAGGACCAGTGAGGTCAGCGCACCCCCGGCGGCCCCGCCCAGGCTCCACGTCCCGTGGAAGGCGGAGATGATCGGCCGGCCGTAACGGCGCTCGACCTCGACGGAATGGGCGTTCATGGCGACCTCGGTCACCCCCAGCCCGATCCCGAACACGACCGCGAGCGCCGCCAGTGCCCCGTACGAGGACGCGAGCGCGGGCCCGAGCAGCACGAGGCCGGAGAAGGGCCCGGCGATCCAGCACACGCGCCGGCTCGACCACCGGTCCACCAGCGGACCGGCCACCAGCATCGACACCAGCGCCCCGCCCGAGATCAGCAGCAGGACGCTGCCGAGCCGGGCGGGGCCGAGGTCGAGCCGGTCGTTCAGCGACGGCAACCCGGCCGCCCACAGACCCATCACCAACCCGGCAAGGAAGAAGAACCCGAACACTCCGACACGGGCACGTCTGGCATCAATGAGGCTTTTGTTCACGGCTAGAGCATAAGCTGTGTTTTGTGAATGGAGCTACGACCAGCGGCGAACTCCGCGCGCACAACCGCGTCAGGCTGCTGCGTGCCGTGCACGACTGCGGCGCCACCCGCACGAGGTCACAGCTGACCCGCGACCTGCGGCTGGCCCGCGGCACCGCCTCCGTGCTGGTGGCGGGTCTGGCGGAGGACGAGCTGCTGCACGAGGAGCCTGCCCATGAGCATGCGCGGGGCCGGCCGACGCAGGTGCCGGGACCACATCCCCGCGGCCCGATCGCGCTGGCCGCCGACGTACGTGAGGACGCCTGGGAGCTGGCGGCCTGCGAGCTGGGCGGGCGTGTGACGGTCCTGGCCGTGCGCCCGCACGACGGCACGCCGGAGAACACGCTCGGGCACTTGGGCGCGGCCATCGCCGCCGAGCGCGAGCGGCTCGGGCACCGGGTGATCGGGGTCGGGGTGGCGCTCGCGGGCCCGGTCCGCCACGGCGGCCTGGTGGACATCGCTCACCTGAGCTGGCGCTCGGTCGACGTCCCGCACCTGCTCAGCCTGGCCCCGCCCGCCGCCGCAGCGGAGGACCGGCCCGGCGTCGCGGCGAAAGGCGCGGCTGCCGCCGCGGGCCGAGCGGACACCGCGGGCCGAGCGGACACCGCGGGCCGAGCGGGCGCGGTGGTGCCGGTGGTCGTGGGTAACGACACCGCGTTCGCGGCGGTGGCAGAGGCGCGGCGCGGGCGGCTGCAGGGCGTGCGGACGGGACTGCACCTGCACGTGGACTTCGACCTCGGCGGTGTGCTGGTCGTGGACGGCCGGCCCTTGGGCGGCGCGAGCGGCGCCGGCGCCGAGTTCGGGCACATGCCGCTCACCGGCGGCGACCGCCTCTGCATGTGCGGCGCGATCGGCTGCTGGGGCATGGACGTCGGCGCGAACGCCCTGCTGCGCCACGTCGGCCTGGCCCACGGCGGCGGCCGGGGCCGCGAGCAGGCCGAGCACGTGCTGGCCACGAGCGGCGAGGCGGTGGCCGCGAACGCCCGCGCCCTGGGCCGCGGCATCGCCGCCCTCGTCAACGCCCACGACCCCGAGGCGGTCACACTGTCGGGCCACGGCGTCGAGCTGTACGAGCGGGCCGGGGACGCCCTCATGGCGGCCTGCGAGCCCGGCCTCATGGCGATCCGCCGCGATCACCCGCCGCGCATCGAGGGCTCGGCCCTCGGCTGGCGCGGCTCGCTGCTGGGTGCCATGGAGTCGGTCTTCGACGCGTTCCTCACCCCGGAGGGCCTCGACCGGTGGCGCGCAAGCCACCTTGACCAGGGCCGCGACACGCCCGACGGGCGAAATGTGATGAATTCCACGTTGCCGGGGGAGAGCCCGCCATAACACACCCGGTCACCCTCTCGCTGAGCGATCTTGCCGGGGCGTGGGGCGGACCTGTACCCATGGAAGGGTCCGATGCGCGAAAGAATCATGACCGAGGGACGAAACGCGTGAATCTTGAGCTCGCGCTCCGCATGACCGAGGCCGCCCTGAGGCAGGCGATCAGGGAGGGCGCGTCGATCTCCGTCGCGGTCGTGGACGAGGGCGGAAATCTGGTGTCTTTCCAGCGTATGGACGGTGCGGAGATCTCGGGACCGGCGCTCGCGGCGGGCAAAGCGTACACCTCGGTGGCCCTGCGCAGGGACACCTCCGACGTGGCCCGGCACCTCACCCGCGGAGGGGAGCTGGCAGGCCTGCCGCGCGAGCGATTTGTCGCCGTAGGAGGTGGCATCCCGCTGTGGGCGGACTACGGTGAGGGAGAACGTGTGGTCGGCGGCGTAGGAGTCAGCGGAGGCTCGGTCGCGCAGGACGTGGTGTGCGCCGAAGCGGCCGCGGTGGTGTGGCGGACACGGTGAGCGAGCGCTTTCCGCAACACACACCGCTGGTATCCGCCATGATTAGCCACTGCACCACGGGTAACAGAATCCCGATCGTAAACTCCCCGAGGAGAGAACAGAGATGGCACTTCCCACTCTCACCCCCGAGCAGCGGCAAGCGGCGCTGGCCAAGGCCGCCGAGGCCCGCGCCGCCCGCACGGCGCTGCTGGCGAAGGTCAAGGCCGGCGAGATGACGTTCTCGCAGCTGCTGGAGCGCGACGACGACATCGCGAAGAAGATCAAGGTGTCTCAGGCGCTGCGCGCGGTCAAGGGCGTCGGCCCGGCCAAGGCCACCGCGCTGATGGAGGAGGCGGGCGTCGACGAGAAGCGCCGCCTCGGCGGCCTGGGCGCCCAGCAGCGCAAGAAGCTGGTCGAGGCGCTCGGCTAATCCCCGGGCGGCCAGGTCCGCGCGCAGCGTCGCGCGGACCGGCCGGCGACCCCTCGGCACCAGGCAAGGAGGGGCCGGAGAGCGGCGAGCCGCCCCGCTCGTCCGGCGGGCCGAGCCGAGGGACCACCCTCTCAGGAACGCAGGTAGGTCAGGACGGCCAGAACCCGGCGATGCTGGTCGCCGTCCTCCGCGTAGAGACCGAGCTTGTTGAAGATGCTCCTGATGTGCTTCTCGACGGCTCCGTCACTGATCACGAGTTGCCGCCCGATGGCCGGATTGGACTTCCCCTCGGCCATCAGCCCCAGCACCTCGCGCTCGCGCGGCGTCAGCTGCGCCAACGGGTCGTCCTTGCGCCTGCGCACCATCAACTGGGACACCACCTGCGGGTCGAACACGGTCCCGCCTGCGGCGACCCGCCGCAGGCCCTCCAGGAACTCCTCGACGTCCACGACCCGATCCTTCAGCAGATAGCCCACCGCGCCGCGGGCGTCGGCGAGCAGGTCGTCGGCGTAGGAGACCTCGACGTACTGAGACAGGATCAGCACGGGTGCGCCCGGCACCCTGCGCCGCGCCTCGACCGCCGCCTTGAGCCCCTCGTCGGTGAACGACGGCGGCATCCGCACGTCGACCACCGACACGTCGGGCTTGTGCTCGGCGATCGCCGCGACGAGGCCGTCGCCGTCCCCGACGGTCGCGACCACCTCGCAGCCGAACTCCTCCAGGAGCCTGACCAGGCCCTCCCTGATCAGAACCGCGTCATCGGCCACGACTACCCGCACGGCACCTCCGCCACGATCAACGTCGGCCCGCCGTCCGGCGACTGCACGGTCAGCTCCCCGTCGACGGCGCGGAGCCGGTCGGCCAGCCCGGCGAGACCATGTCCCTTGGCGACGTGCGCGCCGCCGACCCCATCATCCCCGATCGTGAGCATGAGCACGTCGCCCAGGCGCTGCAGCCGCACGGTGCACATGGTCGCGCGACTGTGTTTGGCCACGTTGGTGAGGGTCTCGGCGCAGACGAAGTAGATGGCGTTCTCGACGGCGGCCTGGTAGCGCTCGACGGTCTGCACGTCCAGATCGACGGGTACGGTGCACCGCCCGGCCAGGGCGGCGAGCGCGGGCGCGAGCCCGCGGTCGGACAGGATGGGCGGGGCGATGCCGCGTGAGAGCGCCCGCAGCTCGTCGAGCGTCTCGCGGGTGGCGCTGATCGCCGACTTGATCGTGGCCTGCGCGGCCTCGGGGTCCTTGGCCAGCTGCCGCTGCGCCCTGGACAGCTCCATGGCCAGCGACACCAGCCGCTGCTGCGGCCCGTCGTGGATGTCGCGCTCCAGCTTGCGCAGCGCGTTGGCCTCGGCGGACACGGCGGCGGCGCGGCCCTCGGCCAGGTCGTCGATGCGCTCCTGCAGCTCGGCCACCCCGGTCAGCAGCGCCCGCCCGAGCCCGGCCCTGATCAGCGCGGCCCCGCGCACCATGATCGGCATGAGCAGCGTGAAGACCAGGCCGATGGAGAGGTAGAAGACCGAGTTGACGACGTAGCCGTCGCCGAGGCCGAGCAGTTCGGGCAGCTCCGTGTTGCCGGGGATCCGCATGGTGATGAACCCGTACAGCGGCCACGTCAGCCCGGCCAGAGGGATCGCCCAGAACACGACCGTGAGCACGAACGACAGGATCGCGAACGGGAAGTTCAGGATGCCGTGCAGCAGGTCGAGCCAGGACTGGCCGCTCGTCAGCGGGTTGATCAGCCGGCGGAAGCGGCCCGCGCCGGGCGGGGCGGGCTTGTAGCGCGGGCGGACGGGGGGCCGCTTGAGCACGTCGGACAGCCAGCCGCGCTCCGCGTCCGCGAAGCCGCGGGCGACCATCAGCGTGCCGGCCAGCAGCGGCACGCCGATCCACACGACCGCGGTGCCCACGCCTGCCGAGAAGCCGGCGATCATGAGGACGAAGCCGATGACGGCCGTGGGAAAGCCGACCAGCGTGTAGCGGGTGTCGAGGAGGACACGCCTTGTCAGGGAGCGCATGACCTTCACGGTAGGGCTTCGCCCGGGACGTGACGAGAAGGCGGACCGGTGTGCGGGGGTGGTGCTGGCCCTACCCTGCCCGGTGGTGTGATCCGCCTGCGAGACGGCAGCTTGCGTCACTGTGCCGCGGCCTCTCCGGCGAGAGCCTTGAGCCATCCGCTCCCGAATCGAGGCTCCCCATGACCGTCCTGCTGGACCGCCCCGTAGCCGTGGCCGCGGAGTCGCGCGCCAAGCCGGCTGCGCGGGACCCGTTCATCGATCTGCTGCGCGTGCTGGGCATGGCGCTCATCGTGTTCCAGCACTGGACGATTCCCGTGTTGTCCTATGAAGGAGTCCGGCTGACCACGGGGAACGCGCTGGCGACCCCGGGCGTGTGGGTGGTGACCTGGCTCAGCCAGGTGATGCCGCTGGTGTTCTTCGCGGGTGGCGCGGCGAACGCGATCAGCTTCGGCCGCTCGGCCGCGGGCGCTCCGCTGTGGGTGGCGGCGCGGTTGCGGCGGCTGGTCTGGCCGCTGCTGCCGCTGGCGGCCGTGTGGATTCCGCTCCCCCACGTGCTGCTCACCTTGGGGGTGCCCGAGCAGCCGCTGGAGGTAGGGGCGCGGCTGACCGGCCAGCTGTTGTGGTTCCTCGCCGTCTACCTGATCGCCGTCGTGGCCACGCCGTACGCGCTGCGCCTGCACGAGCGTCACGGCTGGCGGGTGCCCGCGGCGCTGGCGGCCGGGGCGGTCGTGACGGACGTGGCGCGGTTCTCGGCCGGGTTCGAGGCTGTGGGCTTCATGAACGTGGTGTTCGTGTGGCTGGCCGTGCACCAGCTGGGCTTCTTCTACGCCGACGGGCGGCTGCGCCATGCGTGGGCGCTGGCCGCGGGCGGGTTCGGGGTGGCGGCGCTGCTGGTGGCGTACGGGCCGTACCCGGGCAGCATGATCGGGCTGCCGGGCGCCGAGGTGTCGAACATGGCGCCGCCCACGCTGGCCATGCTGGCCGTGGGCACCGGGCAGGTCGGCCTCGCCGTGCTGCTGCGGCCGTGGCTGGTACGGCTGCGCACGCGCCGGCTGCTGGCCTGGGCGGGACCGCGCATCATGACGATGTACCTGTGGCACATGCCGGCCCTGTTCGCGGTGACCGGCGTGGTGGTGGTGCTGCTGGGGATCGACACGCCGGCGCCGGGCAGCGCGTTCTGGTGGGCCGGGTGGCCGCTCTGGTTCGGGCTGTTGTGCCTGGTCATGTGGCCGCTGATGAAGGTGTTCGCCAGGTTCGAGACGCCGCCCGCGCTGCCGTACGGCATGAGCGGGTGGGGCGGCACGCTCGCGGCGGCGGCGCTGGCCGGCGGCGGGGTGCTGACGCTGACCGTCGGCGGTTTCGCGCCCGGCGGCGGCCCGTTCCTGGCCGTGCTGGCCGTGCTCGGCGGGCTCCTCATGACGGCGCCGCGGGCCAGGGTGTAGGGAGATGGGCTCGACCACCGGGGAAACTTCGGCAGGATAGAGAGCGTGACCCTACTCGTTGACCGCCTCCCCGAAGAGATCGATGCCGAGCCCGACGCCATCTTCGACGCGTTCGTCGCGTGGAACGCCGAGCGCGGGCTCACGCTCTATCCGGCCCAGGAGGAGGCGCTCATCGAGGTCGTCTCCGGCAGCAACCTGATCCTGGCCACGCCGACGGGGTCGGGCAAGTCGCTGGTCGCCGCGGGCGCCCACTTCGCGGCGCTGACGCGCGACCAGCGCACGTTCTACACCGCGCCGATCAAGGCGCTGGTGTCGGAGAAGTTCTTCGACCTGTGCGCGATCTTCGGCACGGAGAACGTCGGCATGATGACCGGTGACGCCAGCGTCAACCCGGGCGCGCCGATCATCTGCTGCACCGCCGAGATCCTGGCCAACGTGGCGCTGCGCGACGGCGCCGCCGCCGACATCGGCCAAGTCGTGATGGACGAGTTCCACTTCTACGCCGAGCCCGACCGCGGCTGGGCCTGGCAAGTGCCGTTGCTGGAGCTGCCGAACGTGCAGTTCATCCTCATGTCGGCGACGCTCGGCGACATGGCGATGTTCGAGCGGGACCTGACCCGGCGCACCGGCCGGGCGACGTCGGTGGTCAAGCACGCCGAGCGGCCCGTGCCGCTGGTCTACTCCTACCGGATGACCCCACTGCACGAGACGCTGGAGGAGATGCTCAAGACCGGGCAGGCCCCGGTCTACGTCGTGCACTTCACCCAGGCCGCCGCCATGGAACGGGCCCAGGCGCTGATGTCGATCAACATGGCGACGAAGGCCGAAAAAGAGGCGATCGCCACGATGATCGGCGGCTTCCGCTTCACGACCAGGTTCGGGCGGGCGCTGTCGCGGCTGGTCCGCCACGGCATCGGCGTGCACCACGCCGGCATGTTGCCGAAATACCGCCGCCTGGTGGAGCGGCTGGCGCAGGCGGGCCTGCTGAAGGTCATCTGCGGCACCGACACGCTGGGCGTCGGCGTCAACGTGCCGATCAGGACGGTGTTGTTCACGGCGCTGTCCAAATACGACGGCAACAAGGTGCGCCGGCTGCGCGCCCGCGAGTTCCACCAGATCGCCGGAAGGGCCGGCCGGGCCGGCTTCGACACGATCGGCTACGTGGCCTGCCAGGCCCCCGAGCACGACATCGAGAACGCCAAGGCCCTCGCCAAGATCGGTGACGATCCGAAGCGGCGGCGCGGCTACGCCCGTAAGAAGCCGCCCGAGGGGTTCGTCGGGTGGAGCGAGGACACATTCCAGAAGTTGCAGGAGGCCGAGCCCGAGCCGCTCTCCTCGCGCTTCAAGGTCACCAACGCGATGTTGCTGGCGGTCATCAACCGGCCGGGCGACTGCTTCCAGGCGATGAAGCACCTGCTGACCGACAACCACGAGGACCGCAAGTGGCAGCGGCGGCACATCAGCCAGGCCATCGCCATCTACCGGTCGCTGCTGGCCGGCGGCATCGTCGAGCAGTTCCGCGAGCCCGACGAGCAGGGCCGCAGGGCCCGGCTGACGATCGATTTGCAGGAGGACTTCGCGCTCAACCAGGCGCTGTCGACGTTCGCGCTGGCGGCCTTCGACCTGCTGGATCGCGAGTCGCCGTCGTACGCGCTCGACATGGTCTCGATCGTGGAGTCCATCCTCGACGACCCGCGCCAGATCCTGTCGGCCCAGCTGAAGAAGGCCAGGGGCGAGGCGGTCGCGCAGATGAAGGCCGACGGCATCGAGTACGAGGAGCGAATGGAGCAGCTGGCGGAGGTCATGTACCCGATGCCGCTGGAGGACCTGCTGCTCGGCGCCTACGAGACCTACCGGCGCGGCCACCCGTGGGTCGGCGACTACACCGTCAGCCCGAAGTCCGTGATCCGCGACATGTACGAGCGGGCGATGACGTTCGGCGAATACATCCAGTTCTACGAGCTGGCCCGCTCCGAGGGCACGGTGCTGCGTTACCTGGCCGACGCCTACCGGACGCTGTCGCGCACGGTGCCCGAGCATCTCAAGACCGACGACCTGGTGGACCTGATCGAGTGGCTGGGCGAGCTGGTACGACAGGTCGACTCGTCGCTGATCGACGAGTGGGAGAAGCTGACCAACCCGGCCGAGGCGCTGGAGCAGCAGGAGCAGCTCGAGGCCAAGGTGCGCCCGGTCACGGCCAACCCGCGAGCCTTCCGCGTGCTGGTGCGCAACGCCATGTTCCGGCTGGTCGAGCTGTGTGCCCTGGAGAAGGAAGAGGAGCTGGAGGAGCTCGCTCCGGACGTGGACTGGGGTGCGGCGCTGGACGCCTACTACGCCGACCACGAGGAGATCTTCACCGATGCGGACGCGCGCGGGCCCGCGCTGCTGCGGATCGAGGAGGAGAGCGGGTTCTGGAAGCTACGCCAGACGATCAAGGACCCGGCCGGCGATGGGGACTGGGGCATCGACGCCCAGGTGGACCTGGCCGCGTCAGATGAGGAGGGCCGGGCCGTCCTGCACGTGCAGGGGCTCAACCGGCTCTAAAGTGACAAGCCGTGTGCCGGAACGGACTGGCAAGGGCGCCCCGGCACACGCCTGTCGATTCATGGTCCTCCGCCTAACGTCGGCGTCATGTCATGGCAATGTCGCAAGATCGAGACATTTCCCGCGGTCAGCAGTCGGCGATGGTGCAGATCTTGGCGAGCATTCGTGTGGCGTCCTTCGTCTGCTGCTTGAAGTCGGACGCGGCGGGCTTGCCCCATTCGCCGGTCACGGTGTAGACGATCAGGGCGTTCGCGCGGCGGGCGACGATGGCCCGCTCTCCGCCGATGGCCGCCTTCGTGCCCTGGTAGACCTGCCCGGTCACCTTCAGCGCCTTGTCGCCGAGGCTCACGCTCGTGGCGGAGTAGCGGTAGCCCTTGGTGCCGCAGGCCCGTACGGCGGCCTGCAGGTCCCGCAGGGCCTTGCCCGCGGCCGCCGCCGACGCATAGAGGATCACCTGCTCCGACTTGGAGTAGCCGGGCTCGGCCGTGTAGGTGAGCGTCCTGGCCGCCGTGCGCCCGTTCTGGCCGAGCGTGCCCTTCTGGCACGGGTTGACGACTAACTTGGCCGGCTTCTTGCTGCTGGCGGACCAGCTGGTCTCCGGGTCGTCGTCCTTCTTCGCGGCGGCCTTCTCGTACAGGAGGAAATTGTTGGGGATGGCGACCGCGGCCGCCAGGATGAGTGCAGTGATCATGGGACAAAATGGTACGCGTGAGCGACGAAGAGATCAGGCGCGTCCTCGGACTGCTCTACCAGGACGACACGTTGCGGGCCTTCGCCTCCTTGGTGCTCGGCGACGCCGAGGGGCTCTCCCCCAAGACGCTCGGGAAACTCGCCGCCGGCGGGCTGGCGGCGTGCGACGAGAGCGGCAAGTGGCGGGCCACGCCCGAGCGATTCAAGGAGCTGCTGCGGGCGCGGGCCGAGCCGGCCGAGGAGCTGACCGCCGAGGAGCGGGTGTTGCGCACGTTCCTGGTGGACGGGCGGCTGACGACCCTGGCGATGCGGCGTGACAAGCGCCTCGTCGTGCTGCGCTACATCGCCACGGTGTTCGAGCCGGGGGTGCGTTACCCCGAGAAGGACGTGAACGTGGCGCTGCGGGCCTTCCACGACGACTACGCGGCGCTGCGGCGGTATCTGGTGGACGAGGGGCTGCTGTCCAGGGAGGACAACCTCTACTGGCGCAGCGGCGGCCCCGTGCATCTTTAGAGCGTGCGGAGGTTGCTGGTCCAGGCGTCGAGCTTGGCCTGCCACCGTTCCGGGTCCTCCGGCCGCCCTGGGACGCCCGGCCGCCGCTGCCAGGGCAGCGGACCCTCGGCGCGCCGGTACTCCACGCCGGCCGCCTCCAGGCGGGGCAAATGCGCGGCCAGCCGCTCGCGGAAGCCGGCCAGATCCCGTTCGGCGGGGCTCCACACGGTCTCGGCGAAGGCGGCGAGCCGGGGGAAGGCCATGTAGTCGACGTGCCGGCTGGAGTCGATCAGCTCGGTCCAGATCCCGCACTGGGCGCCGAGGACGCGCTCGGCGGCGGGGTCGCCGCGCAGCTCCTCGGGCACGGGCTCGAAGGCGTAGACGTCCTCCAGGGTCAGCACCGTCCCGAACGGGATCGGCTCCTCCTCCCCCGGCCCCTGCCGGTAGTCCAGGTAGAGGCTCGTGTTGGAGCAGTTGATCACGTCGTGGCCGCTCCTCGCGGCGGCCACCGCGCCGAGCTCGCCGCGCCAGGAGGCGACCACCGCGCCGGGCGCGAGGCCGCCTTCGAGGATCTCGTCCCAGCCGACCAGCCGGCGGCCGCGCGCCGTCAGGTAGTCGTCGAACCGGTGGACGAACCAGCTCTGCAGCTCCTCCTCGTCCCGCAGCCCCAGCTCGGCCATGCGCCGCTGCGCGGCGGGGCTGTCCCGCCACTGGTCCTTACGGCACTCGTCGCCGCCGAGCATCACGTACGGGCTCGGGAAGAGCTCCAGCACCTCGTCGAGCACGTTCTGGAAGAACGTGATCGTGGTGTCGTCGACGTTGAGCACGTTCACGCCGACGCCCCAGGTGGTGCGCACGTCCAGCGGCGTGCCGAGGTTGCCCAGCTCCGGGTAGGCGGCGATGGCGGCCTGTGTGTGCCCCGGCAGGTCGATCTCGGGGACGACCGTGACGTGCCGCCGCGCGGCGTAGGCGACGATCTCCCTGATGTCGTCCTGGGTGTAGTAGCCGCCGTGCGGGCGCCCGTCCATGGCGCCGTTCCAGCCGGTCTGGCTCTCCGTGCGCCATGCCCCGACCTCGGTCAGCCGGGGGTAACGCTTGATCTCGATCCGCCAGCCCTGGTCGTCGGTGAGGTGCAGGTGCAGCACGTTGAGCTTGTGCAGCGCCAGCAGGTCGATGAAGCGCAGCACGTCGTGCTTGGTCATGAAATGCCGGGCGACGTCGAGGAGGCAGCCGCGCCACGGGAAGCGCGGCGCGTCCTCGACGTACGTGCCGGGCACGGTGAACGGGCCGGTCGCGGCCTTCCTGAAGGCGGCGGGTGGCAGCAGCTGCCGGAACGTCTGCGCCCCGTAGAAGGCCCCGGCGGGCCCGCCCGCGACGATCTCGATCCGTGGCCCGATGGTCAGCCGGTACGCCTCCGGCGGCAGGTCGCCGAGCGTGAGAGTGATCGTCCCCGAACCGGGCAGCAGCTCGCCGCCTGTGACAGGGCTGAGTTCGCCCCGCAGCCAGGCCGCCACCTCGGCGAGCGCCGGATCGGCGTTGAGCGTGGCCCGGCTGTCGAGGACGAACGGGCCCGGCCTGGACTCGTGCTGTACCGGCTTGGGAACGATCATCAATACTCCTTACTTACACGTGACGGTGGCGTCGGCGAAGTCGGCGTGGTCCGAGGTGGCGTTGTCGCCGCCATTGGTCGCGACCAACCGGATATATCGGGCACCTTCGATGGAGGCGGTCACCTTGCGGGCGGGCATCGCGCCGGTGAGCAGCCCCGAGTAAGCCACCCGGCCGCCGTCGGCCCACACCTCGAACCCGGCGGAGCCGGCCGCGCCGACCTCGTCGTCGATCCCGGCCTGGAACTCGACCGTCGAGCAGCGCCCGCCGGTGTAGTACTCGATCTCGGCCGGCGAGTGCGTGCCGAGGCCCTTGGCGTACGTGACGCCCTCGATGGTGATCGGCCGGCCGTCGCCGGCCGCCCGCTCGCCGTTGCTGGTGTCCTTCTCGACCGGGCCGAAGTAGTTCTTGACGCTGGTCCAGGCCAGGTCGCTCAGGTACGTCCGCCCCGCCCCAGGTGACTTGGCGACGGCCACGACGGCGGTCGCGCTCTGGCCGCCCATCGAGAAGGTGAGGTCGTGGTTCTGGAGCGCGGCGTCGGCCGGTGGGGTGACCGCCCACGTCACGGTGAACGTCTCCCCGCCGTCGAGCCGGCTCGTCCTGGCCGGTGTGCGGGCGGTGACCTGCCATCCGGGCGGTGCGGCGGCCGTGACCTCGACGTCGCGCAGCCGCGCGGTGGCCCCGGTGTTCGTGACCCGGGTGACGATCTCGCCGGTGCGGCCGGGCTCCAGCACCGACGGCCGGTCCGCGCCGAGGAAGGCGGGCGGGTCGGCCTCGAACGTCACCAGCGGCGGCGCCTGCTCGCGGCTCTCGCTCACCCGGTAGAGCAGGGCCGCGTGCGCGGGCACCTGGGCCGCGAGCTCGCCTGCCGACGAGGTGACCGCACCAGTCCACAACTCCTCGACCCGGTAACGGGAGGCGCCGAGCCGGGTGGAGATCGTGGCCGCGCGGTCGCTCTCGTTGAACAGGGCGATCGCCCGGTCGCCGCCCGCCAAGGGCTTGGACACCACGTGGTACCAGCCGTCGCTCTTGACGAGCCGCCCGTGGGCGCCGAGCGTGTCCTGGTCGACGGCGATCACCTTGGGGTTGCCGACGATCGCGGGCGGCGCCTTGGCCGGGTCGGCCTGCAGGATGAGCGGGGCCGCGCCCATGGCCCAGAGCGTGACCTGGGTGCGGTATTCGGTGTCGGTCATCCCGCCGCGCCCGGCCTGGAGGAGGTCGGGGTCGGCCCAGCTGCCGGGGCCCGCGTACTCGGCCCTGAGCTGGTTGAACTCCCAGATGTCGACCATGGTGGCGTACGCGTCGGCGATCGGCCGGTTGTAGACGTTCGTGCGCCAGGTGGTGGCGCCCGCGTCCTTGCCCCAGAGCCACGGGACGGTGCTGCCGTCCTCGTTGTTCATGGCGAACACGACGTCGCCGCCGAGGGCCTGGCGCATGCGCGGGTAGAGGGCCTGGCCGATCTGCTGGACGTTCTGGCCGGGGAAGTCGCTCGCAGGGATGTTGCACCAGTCGTACTTGACGTAGTCGACGCCCCACTCCTTGACCTGGGCGGCGTCGGCGGCCTCGCTCTTGTACGAGCCGGGGCCGCCGCCGGCGCAGGCCTTGGTGCCGGCCGACAGGCTGAGGCCGAGCTTCAGGCCCTTGCCGTGCACGTAGCCGGCGAGCGCCTTGATGCCGCCGGGGAAGCGGGCGGGGTCCGGGGCGAGGGCGCCGGCCGCGCGCTGCGGGGCGAGCCAGCAGTCGTCGACGATGACGTACCGATAGCCGAGCGGAGCCAGGGTCGCGAGGGCGTCGGCGGCCTGTCGCAGCGACGACTCCGAGACCGAGCAGCCGAGTGAACGGCTGCTCCAGCCCATCGGCGGTCCGGACACGGATTCGGCGGCGCTGGATAACGGGACGAAGGGCAGGGCGAGAAGGGCCGCCGCGGTGGCGGCCGTGATCGTACGCATGGGAGTCCTGTCAGGCGGGGTTGAGTCGGGGGTTGCCCGGCTCGATGACGAACGAGCCGGAGGTGTAGGCCGGGGCGTACGGCTCGGTGATGCGCGACAGCGAGCGGAAGTCCACTTTCATCTCCCGCTGGGTGATCCTGGTCCTGACGTAGCCGCGGCGGCCGTTGAAGAACTTCACGTGCGGGTTCTCATCCAGCAGGACCTGCGTGTTGGGGTATTCGTCCAGGCCGTTGCCCGCGCTCGTCACCGACGTCGTCACCAGTTCGACGGCGACGGACTTCGACTCCGGATCCTGATGGTCGCGTTTGATCTCGCCGGCCCAGTGGGAGTGCACGTCGCCGGTCAGCACGACCGCATTCCGCTTGTAAGCGTCGAAGGCGGCGGTCAGGCGGTTACGGGAGGCCACGTAGCCGTCCCAGCCCTCGTTCGAGTAGCCCTTGCCAGGGCCGTTGGCCCAATCCATCTCCATGAAGAAGACCTGCTGGCCGAGCAGGTCCCAGGTAGCGCGCGAACCTTTCAGCTCGCCGTCCAGCCAGGCCTCCTGGTCGCGGCCGAGCAGCGTCCTGTTGGGCGCGAAACGGTCCAGGCAGTCGGGGCCGACCGTGCCGCTCCTGCCGGTGCAGGCGTACAGGTCGCGGTACTGGCGGGTGTCGAGCAGGTGCAGGTTGGCGACCGCGCCCCAGCGGATGCTGCGGTAGAGCTTGAGCGCCGCCCCGTCCGGCTTCTGGGCGCGGCGCAGCGGCATGTTCTCGTAGTACGCCTGGAAGGCGTCGGCCCGGCGCTTGAGGAACGGCGGGTCCGGCTGCTCGGGCACGTCGCCGGCCCAGGCGTTCTCGATGTCGTGGTCGTCCCACACCACCACCCACGGCGCGATGGCGTGGGCGAGCTGCGACTCGGGGTCGGCCTTGTGCTGGGCGTGGCGCACCCGGTATCCGGCCAGGTCGAGGCACTCGCCGCCGGCCTGATCCCGGACCGGGTACTTGTAGTCGCCGTACTCGTAGATGTAGTCGCCGAGGAAGGCGATCAGGTCGGGCTGGTCCTCGGCCATCCGGCGGTACGGGGTGAACCAGCCGGCCTGGTAGTCAGCGCACGAGGTGAACGACAGGTTCAGCGGCCGGCTGCGGGTTCCGGGGGCGGGGGCGGTGAGGGTGCGGCCGACCGGGCTGAGCTCGTTCCCGGCCTTGAAGCGGTAGAAGTACTCGGCGCCCGGGTCGAGGCCGTCGAGCTCGACGTGCACGCTGTGGGCGGCGTCGGGGCGGGCGACTTCGGCGCCGCGGCGCACGACATGTCGGAAATTCTCGTCTTTGGCGAGCTCCCATGGGACGGGGATCGGGCGGCTCGGCATGCCGCCGAGGCCGTCGAGGGCGATCGGGTCCATGGCGAGCCGCGTCCACAGGACGACGCCGTCGGGCGTGGGCTCGCCCGAGGCGATGCCGAGCTGGAAAGGGTCGGACAGAGGGGCACGGCGGGCGGCCGCGCGCACGGGTGGGGTGCCCAGTGCGGCGGAAAGGCCCAGGCTCGCGCCCCCGGCGAAGAGTGAACGCCGGGTGATCAATGGGGGTCCTTACTCGAGGGTGGCGTTACCTGCGGCGACAGCCTGGTCTGCGGCTTCTTGCGGAGAGAGTTTGCCGAGGTACATCTCGTTGAAGATCTGGTTAAGCTTCGTCTCGAAGCCCGTGAAGCCGGTGGTGATCGGCAGCGGGAAGGTGGATCCCTCCGCCTCGTCGACGAACGGCGAGACGTCGACCTTCTTGGCCTTCCAGTAGTCGACGTAGCCCTGGGAGAGGCCGTTGAGCGCGGGGAAGGCGTAGCCGCCGTCGGCCATGAGCTTCTGCGGCTCCTGGGTGCCGAGGTAGGCGGCCAGCTTCATGGCCTCCTGCGGGTGCTCGCTCTTGGCGTAGACGGCCTCGGCCAGGCCGTTGAGGTTGACGGAGCGGCCGGCCGGGCCCTCCGGCATGAGCGCGACGCCCACCTCGAACGTCGCCTCCGGGGCCACGAACGGCAGCAGCGCGTTGTTGGCGGGGAACATCGCGATCCGGCCCGCCTTGAACATGTCGGTGATCTTGCCGGTGGGCGGGTTCGTCTGGGTGGCGGGCGGGGCCACGTGGTGCTTGTTGACCAGGTCCACGCCGAACTGCAGCGCCTGCACCGAGGCGGCGTCGTTGAAGACGTACTTGCCGAAAGGCTTGTCGACGAGCTTGCCGCCGTTGGAGCTGACCCAGTTCATCCACTGCGTCTGGTAGTGGTTCCAGGAGGCGAAGCCGTACGTCTTGACCTTGGCGGGGTCGAAGCCCGCCTCGCCGGGGTGTTTGCCGCCCTCGTCCACGGTGAGCTTGCGTGCCGTGTCGAGCAGGGTGCCGGTGCCGTCGGCCGTCCAGGTGAGCTTGTCCGGCATCTCCACTCCGGCCTGCTCGAACAGGTCCTTGTTGTAGAGCAGGCCGACGATCCCCCAGTCCTTGGGGACGCCGTAGAGTTTGCCCTCGTAGGTGAACGACCCGACGACGGTCTGGTGGTACTTCGCCGTGTCGGCCTGGACCGGCGACAGCACGCCCTTGGTGACGAACTCGGGGAACTGGGTGGGCGTCATCCAGAACACGTCCGGCGCGGTGCCGGCGACCACGTCGGCGGTGAGCTTCGTCCAGTACTGGTCGTACGGCAGCAGTTCGATGGTGACGTCGATGCCGGGGTTGGCCTTCTCGAAGGCCGCCATGACCTTCTCGTAGCCTGCCTTCTGCTGGTCGTCCCAGAGCCGGTACGTCAACGTGACCTTGTCCGCGCTGCCGCCTCCTTCTCCTGACGAGCAGCCGGTGAGGGTGAGCATGGCGGCGCCGAGGAGCGCCCCGGCCCAGCGAATCCGGGGGGATTTCAACATTCGCTGACCTCTTCTTACTTGAGGCCTGTGAGGACCACAGACCGGACGATGTGCTTCTGGAAGAAGATGAAGACGGCCACCATCGGCGCCAGCGCGATCAGGCTGCCGGCCATCATGAGGTGGTAGTCGACGCCGATGCCGTCCTTGAGCGTGGCGATCGCGACAGTGATCACCCTGGTGTCGTCACCGCTCGTGATGATCAGCGGCCAGAGGAAACTGTTCCAGGACGAGATCACCGTGATGATCGCCAGCGTGCCGAGCGCAGGCCGGCAGAGCGGCAGCAGGACGCGGAGCAGGATCGTCATCGGTCCCGCCCCGTCGATCCTGGCCGCCTCCTCCAGCCCCGCGGGCAGGCTCTTGAAGAACTGCCGCATGAGGAAGATCCCGTACGGGGTGCCGAGGATGTACGGGGCGAGCAGGCCGTACCAGGTGTTGACCAGGTCCAGCTCCCGCATGATGAGGAACAGCGGGATCATGGTGACGGCGCTCGGCACCATCATCGTGGCCACGTACAGCCAGAACAGGACGTCCCTGCCCTTGAACCGCAGCCGGGCGAACGCGTACGCGGCGAACGTCGTGAACACCAGCTGCCCCGCCGTGAGCAGCGCCGTCATCACGGCCGTGTTGAGCACATAGCGGGGGAAGTCCCCACCGAGCATCTTGGCCAGGTTGTCCGTGGTCGGCGGCAGCCCGGGCAGCCAGGGCGGGGTGGAGCTCAGCTGCGCCTGCGTCTTGAGTGCGGTCAGCACCACCAGCAGGTACGGGAAGACCGAGATGAAGGCGCCGGCCACGAGCGCGGCGTACAGCAGGATTCGCTTGGGCATGGGTCACTCAGCTCAGGTCGTAGGTGGTGCGTTTGCCGAAGAACCTGACCTGCGCCAGCGTCACCAGGAGGATGACGGCGAACAGCAGGGCGGACAGCGTGGCCGCGTAGCCGAAGTCGAACTCCTTGAACGCGGTCTGGAAGATCCGGAAGTTCAGCACCTCGGTGCTGCCGCTCGGCCCGCCGTCCGTCATCGCGTACACCGTGTCGAACACCTGGAAGGCGCCGATGAGGTTGGTCACCGTGACGAAGAACATCGTGGGGTTGAGCAGCGGCAGCGTCACCCGCCAGAACCGCTGCGCAGCGGTGGCGCCGTCGGTGGCGGCCGCGTCGCGCAGCTCTTGCGGGATGCCCTGCAGCCCGGCGAGGAAGAAGAGCATGTTGTAGCCGGTGTGCTGCCAGACGCTGACCAGGGCGACGGCGGGTAGCGCCCAGTCCGGATCGGACAGCCAGTCGGGGCCGGTGATGCCGACGAGGGCCAGGGCGCTGTTGAGCGCGCCGTCACGCGGGTCGAAGATCCAGTTCCAGATGAGGGCGAGGACGATGGGCGTGGCCATCCACGGGATGACGAAGAGCGACCGATATAACCTGACGCCTTTCATACGCTGGTTGAGCAGCATGGCCAGGGCCAGGGCGAGGACGGTCTGGAGCGGGATGCAGAGCAGGACGTAGCCGGCCGTGACCCCGAGCGAGTGCCAGGTCTCGCCGTCGGCGGCCAGGCGGTGGTAGTTGTCCAGGCCGACGAACTCGGGAGCGGACAGCAACTCCCAGTCGAACAGGCTCAGGACGAGGACGATCACCATGGGGAGCAGCAGGAACGCCAGGACGCCCAAGAGGCTCGGCGCGATGAAGAGGTAGGCGTGCCACCCGCTCCCCCATCGCCTTCCGCCCGCTCGGCCACGCACGGCCCGCAACGGGAGGCGGGCGCCGGCGGCTCGGCCGGTCACGACGGGTCCGTGGCGGTCGGGACCATCAGGCGGCGGGTCGTCTCCAGGCCCCACTCGTCCAGCGCCGCGATCGGGTCGCTCGCCCCGCGCAGCCCGCCCGTCCCGGCGATGTGCGCCGCCCATTGCTCCCTGTTCTCGACCTCGGGCCGCAGGATGATGCAGTCGGGATCGTTCACCCACCACCGGGCGTGCAGGAACTCCCTGGCGGCCCCCGTGAGCCGGGCCCCGAGCTGCGACGGCTGGCTGATGTCCCCGGACCTGGGCAGCAGGGTCGGCGCGATGTCCGGGCTGACCCGCATGATGTCGACCAGCCCGATGCTGGGCAGCATCGGCGCGCCACACCCGTGCAAGGTGGCCTCGGCGCCGCCGCCTTCGCGGATCAGCTCCAGCCCGCGCCGGTACGCGGCGATCGGGTCCAGGTCGTCGTGCCGCTCGCCTGCCAGCGCCCCCGCGTACAGGTAGTCGAGCTTGAAGTGGGTGATCCCCATGGCGCGGAACGTGCGGAAGACGGTCACCAGGTGCTCGGCCGCTCCCGGGTGGGTGACGTCGAGCACGGCCAGGTCCTGGTTCCACATACGGCCGGCGTAGGCCCCGTCGACCAGCCACTCGGGGTGCTCGCGGAAGACCCGGCTCCGGTGGCCGACCAGGAACGGCGCGGTCCAGATCCCGGCCCGCCGGCCTGTGGCCGTGACGGCGTCCACGGCCCGCTCCAGCGATCCGAACCCGGGCCGTCCTTCCAGCCAGTCGCCGATCTCGGCCTCGTACCCGTCGTCGATGAGGAACATGTCGGCGGGCAGCCCGTGCCGGGAGGCGAGCTCCAGGTTCTCGATGACGTCGGCGTCGGTGACCTTGTCCCAGTAGCCGTACCAGGTGCACCACATGGGCGGGACCGCGGGGAACGTCCTGGGCTCCGCCATGGTGTCCGCCCAGTCGCGCAGCGCTTGGGCCAGGCCGCCCTCGGCGCGGTGGTGGCGTACCGGACCGTCGGCGGAGATCACCAGCCGACCGGGCTCCGCCACTCGCGCCCTGATCGACGGCACCTGGGACGGGCCCGGCGCGGACCAGAGCTCCACGGAACCGTCCCCCGGCTCGACCGCCAGCAAGCCCTCCCCCTGGAACACCCCCTCGGGGACCGGGGTCTCGGGGCGGTAGCAGAGGACCTGGATCGTCTCGCCGGCGGGCCGAGGCGGGGCGTCGTCCAGGCCGTAGGCGCCCGTGGGGCTCCACGACTGCCAGCCGTGCTCGAACACCCGCGCCCGGCCGGGGACGCACGTGATCTCGCCGATGTCCGCGAACGACATCAGACCTCATTCCTCTCAACTTACGTAGGAGCCCTTCATTAGTAGCACTGAGCTCAGGAGAGGGTCAACGGCCGATTTCTCCGGAGATATGGGAGAACGTGCACACAGGTCGAACACTGGCATAATCTCTAGTTACAGAGGAGAACTACATTAAGGACGGCGGATGGCGGATCTACGCGGCGGCGACCTGTCACGGCTGCGGCAGCTCAACTCGCTGACCGCCATCCGGGCACTACGCAGGGCGGGGCCGCTCACCCTGTCCGCGCTCGCCGAACGCACCGGCCTGTCGCGGCCGTCCATGAAAGAGGTCACGGACGAGCTCATGTCCCTGGGCTGGGTGGAGGAGGTGCCACCGAGCCCGGGCACGATGGGCCGTCCCGCCCGCCGCTACCGCTTCCGCGCCGACAGCGGCTACCTGGTCGGCGTCGACATAGGAGGTCACAACATCCGCGCCGCCCTGTCCGACCTCGACGGCGAGATCCTCGCCGAGACCCGGCAGCCGGTGCTGCCCGACGCCCCGCTCGACGAGCGGCTGGCCGCGATCGACCGAGCGGTCAGCGGGTGTCTGGCGCTCAGCCGTACGACGGTCGCGGACCTGTGGAGCATCGCGGTCGGCACGATCGGCGTGATCGACGTCGAGGGGCGCGTGATCTATTCGGCCGCCGTGCCCGCCTGGCGTGACCTGGACCTGGCGGGCAAGCTGCGCGAGATGTTCCCCTGCCAGGTGCTCATCGAGAACGACAGCCGCCTGGCCGCCATGGCCGAAGCCCGCCGCGGCGTCGCCCGGGGAGCCAGGGACGTGGTGTTCCTGCACGTCGGCCGGCGTATGGGCGCCGGGCTGATCATCGGCGGAAAGGTGCACAGGGGCTTCGGCGCGGCCGCCGGCGAGATCTCCATGCTGCCCGAGGCCCGCTGGTTCGACGCGCCCGAGCACCTGAACACCTGCGCGTGCGTACCCGAAGGAACACCACCTGAGGACGCCGCCGGCTACACCCTGGCCGCCGCCAGGAACGGCGACCCGGTCGCCATCGAGGCCGTCGAACGGTACGTCGACGACCTCGCGGTGGGGACGGGCGCGATGGTCCTCATCCTGGACCCGCAGATGGTGGTGCTGGGCGGCGGGTTCTCACGGTCGTCCGACGTGCTGCTCGATCGTCTTCGGGACCGGCTGGAGCGGGTGTGCATGCGCATGCCGGAGGTACGGGCGTCCACGCTGGGCGACGAGTGCGTGGTGGTCGGCGCCATCGACTACGCCGTGGACCACCTGGACGACCAGCTCTTCACCCCCGACAAGGGCCCCCTCCCCCTCACCCGCTAACTGCCTCACAGGAACACAAGAAGCCCCAGCTCGCGGCACAGGCCACGACCTCGGGCTGGGCTCGGGGTCAGCTCAGGTCTGCGGCAGCACCAGCACCTGGGCGTTGTGCAGTCTCCGCGAGCCTCCATGCGCCGGGAGCTGCTGCGCATCGCAGGTGGCCAGCGGCATGTCCAGTGCTTGTGCGGTCCATGACGGAGAGCAGATCCTCGTGCGGTTCGCTGGCGGTGAGTGCTTCCAGCAGCGAGTTGTCTACGATCACTCGTGATCGAGTCCCTCCCGCTGGGAGTGGACGACGTCCAAGATGTCCTCGCGGGAAGGCGTCACCGCACCTCGAGCGCGTCTGCCCGCGGCCCGCTGCCGAAGCTTGGCGGCCATGCCGGAACTGCCCTTGCGGCGCAGCGCCACGCTCTCGGTGAGCAACTTGCCCGCGTAGGCGGACAGCGACATGCGCGCCTCGGCGGCCTGCTGCTTGAGCTCGTCGACGATGTCCTCGTTCATGTCGCGGATATACACGATCCCTGCCACGACACGATGCTTTCGCATATCGCTAGCACAATGCGACGGTGCGTTGGGCCTGAATCAGGGTTGAGGCCGGAGGCGGGCGCGGTAGTCGCGGGGCGGGAGACCGTACTCGCGTTTGAAGGCGCGGCTGAAGTGGAACGGGCTGACGAACCCGGACGCCGCCGCCACCTGCCCGACGTCCAGGTCGGTCACCTCCAGCAGCCCGGCCGCGTGCCGTACCCGCGCCTGCCGGACGGCCTGCATCGGGGTGCGGCCGGTCTGGGCCGTGAACAGGTGGGCCAGCCGGGAGGGCGAGAGCGCGACCGCGCGGGCGAGCGAGGCGACCGAGTGCGGGGCGCCCGGTTCGGCGGCGATGATCGCCAGGACGCGCCGCACCCGTTCGTCGCCTTCGTCGGACTGCCTCGCCCCCTCAGGACGGGCGGCGGCAGTGGCCAGCACCAGTGCCTCCTCGACGGCGCCCAGCACCAGCTCCCGCGCCGGCCCGCCCACGACGACCGCAGGCACCGGCTCGCCACCACGCCCCAGCGCCTGCTCGGCGCCATGCCCGAGTCCTGTCACGGTGACGGCCTGGTCGGCAGTCCTGTCGAGCAGGGCGCGGGACGGGGTCGGCGGCACCCATCTGGCGTCCCGGAGCGCCCGCCCGAACGCCAGGTCGATGCGCTCGTGCAGCCCTTCCGGCACCCGCGGGACGACGTGACACCCGCCGCCCCGCCCGTACGGCCCCAGCCAGGCCGCCCACGACGCGCGCGGCTGGAAGTGCACCCACCAGAACCGCCACCGCGACGCCCCGGGCGCCACCCTGTAGTGCTGCGCCACGCCGGACCCCAGCACCACCAGATCCCCCGCCCGCACCTCGAACGCCGCACCGCCCTGCGTGACCAGCCCCGCGCCCGTCTGCGTCCACATCAGCAGCCAGCTGGGCGACCCCGCGGGCCGCCGCGTCCCATACCCCGGGAGCTTGTCGTAGTGGCCCACGATCATCAGCTCGGCAGCAGGAACGGACAAGTCCTCAGCAATCACAGGCATACCGTTACCCGATCCGAGTCCTTAGCGTGAAATACATGAGGATCGACGATTTCCACGAGCAGGGATACATGCTGGTGCCTGGCCTGCTCGCCCCCGAAGAGGTGGCCGAGCTGCGCGAGGAGTTCATGGCGATCCACGCCGGAGGCCCCATCCCCGGTCATTTCTCGCCCCAGCCGCAGGAGCCCGGCCGGCCATACGACATCCTGCGCGAATACCCGCGCATCATGCACCCCCACGAGGTCAACGACCTGGCCCTTCGCTACTTGCTCGACACCCGCATCGCCGCGATACTCCGCGACCTGCTCGGCGAGGAGCCGATAGCAGCCCAGAGCATGTTCTACTTCAAGCCGCCGGGCGCGAGAGGGCAGGCGCTGCACCAGGACAACTTCTACCTCCGCGTCGAGCCGGGCACCTGCGTGGCCGCGTGGGTGGCGCTCGACCGGGTCGACCGGGCGAACGGCGGCCTGGAGGTCGTGCCCGGCACGCACCTGATGGACCTGTTCTGCCCGGAGGAAGCCGACCAGGGCGTCTCGTTCACCAGGGAGTACGTGCCGCCGCCACCCGGCCTGAAGAAGGTGCCGGTCGACATGGATCCCGGGGACGTGTTGTTCTTCAACGGCAGCCTGGTCCACGGCTCGGAGCCGAACAGCACGACCGACCGCTTCAGGCGCAGCTTCATCTGCCACTACGCCGGCCGCTCGGCGGAGCGCATCGCCGAGTACTACCCGACGCTCACCATGTCAGGCGAGCGCATCCAGTTGGAGCAGGCCGTGGGCGGCGGCCCCTGCGGCACGGAGGCCGCCGGCCCCCACTAGCCTCCGGAAATGTCCGACTCGGCGTCCTCGGGCACCACACAGTCCCACGGATCGTCCAGCCACCCGTCGGGAAGAAGCACCTTGGACCGCTCACCCGACTTGCCCCGCGGCGTGTCGGTGTTGGCCGGCCACGGCTGGTCGTGCTCGAGCTTCGCCAGCCCCTCGCGCAGCCCGTCGAGCGACTCGGCCGTGGCCAGCTCCCGCCGGAGCTCGCTGCCGACCATGAACCCCTTCAGATACCAGCCGACGTGCTTACGGAAGTCGGCCACCGCGTACCGCTCAATGTCGAAACACTCGGCCAGCCCTTCGGCGTGCCTGGCCATCATCTCGGCAACCTCGCCGAGCGTCGGCCGAGCCCGCTCGGGGCTGCCGTTGAACGCGTTGTCCAGGTCCTTGAACAACCACGGCCGCCCCAGGCAGCCGCGCCCGACCACCACGCCGTCGCACCCCGTCCGCGCCACCATCCTCAGCGCGTCGTCGGCGCACCAGATGTCGCCGTTGCCCAGCACGGGGATCTCCGGCACGGCCTCCTTCAGCCGGGCGACGGCCTCCCAGTCGGCAACGCCGCCGTAGTGCTGCCTGGCCGTACGGGCGTGCAGCGCGACCGCCGCGACGCCCTCCTCCGCCGCGATGCGCCCCGCGTCCAGATACGTCAGGTGATCGTCGTCGATCCCCTTGCGCATCTTCATCGTCACGGGAAGCGCTCCGGCGTTGGCGACCGCCTCCCGCAGGATCCGCCGCAGCAGATTCCTCTTGTACGGCAGCGCGGACCCTCCCCCGCGCCTGGTCACCTTGGGTACCGGGCACCCGAAGTTGAGATCGATGTGATCGGCCAGGTCCTCCTCGGCGATCATCCTGACCGCCCGCCCCACGACACCCGGATCCACCCCGTAGAGCTGGATGCTCCTGGGCTGCTCCGACTCGGCGAACCTGATCATCCTGAGCGTCTTGGGATTGCGCTCCACCAGCGCACGCGTCGTGATCATCTCGCACACGAACAGCCCGGCGCCCTGCTGCCGGCACAACACCCGGAACGGCGCGTTCGTGATGCCCGCCATCGGCGCCAGCACCACCGGCGGCCAAACCCCAATCGGCCCAATCTTCACTCCGTCAGTTGTAGCGCAGGTCAGGTCGCGAGCGGTATTCGCGGATAGGGTGAGAAGCAGCATCTTCGGTGGATGGGGGATGGATGCTTCTTCGCGTGCGCATCGCACTGCCCGACAGGCCGGGTTCGCTGGCGCAGGTCACCAAGGTCCTGGGTGTGGCGGGGGCGGACATCACCCAGGTGATCGTCCTCGACCGTGGCGCGGGTGTGGCCGTGGACGACATCACGGTCTTCTGGCCGGACGGCACGCCCAGGCAGGCCCTGGTCAAGAGCCTGGAGGGAGTCGACGGTGTGCGGGTCGAGGGCATCTGGACCACGCGCGAGGCGCCCGGCACCTACCCGGAGCTGGAGATACTCAAATACATCACGACGGCGGGCGACCGGGCCCTGACCACGCTCGTCGACTCGCTCCCCGTGCTGTTCAGCGCCGACTGGGCTGCGACGACCGCCGAGAACCGCGTGTTGTACGCCAGCTGGCGCGCCCCGCAGGAGCTGACCATCCCGGACGACGTGCCCGCGCGCCCGGCGGCAATGACGCTCGACGAGGGCCTGCACGTCATTCACGCCCCGCTGCCGCCGCTCGCCATCACGCTCCTGCTGGCCCGCTCCGAAGGTCCCGCCTTCCACCGCATCGAGGTCCACCGCCTCACCAGGATCCTGGAGATCTTCCTCAGCCTGCCCGCCACCGAGCGAAGCGTGGCCCGCCAGCTGCGCAAGTAACCATCCGGCCGGAAAACCCGCTAGAGTTACTTGAGCAACGCGGAAGTGGCTCAGTGGTAGAGCATCACCTTGCCAAGGTGAGGGTCGCGGGTTCGAATCCCGTCTTCCGCTCGGAGATCTGGCCCGGTGGCGTGGCCGAGAGGCGAGGCAGCGGCCTGCAAAGCCGTCCACACGGGTTCAAATCCCGTCGCCACCTCGTAAGGACGATTAGCTCAGCGGGAGAGCGCTTCCCTGACACGGAAGAGGTCACTGGTTCAATCCCAGTATCGTCCACCGCAGAAACCCCAGGTCAACGGCCTGGGGTTTCTTGTTTCTCCGGTTACGGATCAAGGAATCGGGAGCACCTCGCCGGACGTGGCGCCGCGGTCGGCGCACAGGGCGGGCAGCATGGTGGTCTTGGTTGACGCCGGCCGCGCTGATCGGCATGGGCGTACACGCAGAAGGCCCCGGCAGGCCGGGGCCTTCGCGACTTCTCAGGTGACGGTGTCGGGGTTGGCCGACAGCAGCACCTGCGTCCAGCCGTTGGCGTCCACCACGCCCTGCCCGGTCAGGTCATCACCCCGGCCGTCGTGCGGGTTCTCATCGAAGTAGCGGTGCACCGACCCCTCGGCGTTCCTGTGGCCGTAGTAGACACCGCCGCCCGGCGACAGCAACTGGTCGAACACCTGCCAGGTCGTGTCACGCAACTGGTAGCGCTGCCACGACTCCGCACCATTGATCTTGTACGAGATCAGCGCACCCGCCGAGGTCGTGCCCAGAATCCAGCTCGGACCCGTCGCGGTCAGCGTCTTCAGCGTGAACCCATTCCCGATCAGCGTATTACCCGTGATATCCGCCAACGCCGGCTTGTCGGCCGTCAGCTTGTACCGGCGCAACGCACCATCGGCGATACCGAACAGATAAGACGACCCGTCATACGCCAGCAGATCGTGCGTCCACCCCGTTCCCAAGAACACCGGCTTCTCGAAAATCACCGTACCCTGCACCGTGCCGATATCGACCCGATACAAGCGGCCGCCCGTGCCGTCCTCGGTCACCAGCAGCGTGTTGTGATTCAGCGTCGCTATCGCCTTCGGCTTGAACCCCAGCGACACCGCCGACACCTCGGCACCCGACGTCCGCTTACCGGTCGCCGCGTCAATCGACGTGTACGTCAACAAACCGTTCGACAGCACCCCGTACACCGAGGCCACACCGTTGGGGCCGTCGATGTAGGGCCAGATGGCGTTGACGATGATCTGTGCGTCACTGGCCTCGACCTGGTACCGGTCGGGGTAGGCCGAGACCTGGACGGCTTGGCAGACTTCGCCGATCGACGCGGTCTGCCAGCTGTCGTTCGGGTAGACGCGGAGCATCTTGTCGAGGAAGGCGTTGGTGGCCCACGTCGGGTTCAGGCGCTGGGTCCTGCTGCCCCAGGAGGCTCGCTGCTGGAACAGGCCCAGGCTGTCGTGGTCGACTTCCTCGCTGATGTTCTGGATGCTGGACTCCACGATCGTCGTGGCGATCGCGATGGCGGCGGCCCGCTTCGGCAGCCCGCGGTCGTGCACGGCCTTGATCACCATGCGGGCGCAGGAGACGCGGTAGGCGGTCATGTAGCCGCGCATCTTGTCGTCGAGCGCGCTGTTGAGCTGGGTGGCCAGGGCCGCGTCCGTCGAGGTGGTGCCGCCGGGGTCGCAGGCGACCGTGGCGTAGGCGGCGGTGATGTCCGACGCCTCCATCGGCGGGTCCGTCGGGTCGGCCATCGCGGGGTGGGATAACCCGATCAGGGCGATCAGGGCCGTGGCCGTGACGGCGGCGCGTGCCGGTAGGCCCTTCACGAGCTGGTCACGGTGTCGGGGTTGGCCGACAGCAGCACCTGCGTCCAGCCGTTGGCGTCCACCACGCCCTGCCCGGTCAGGTCATCACCCTGGCCGTCGTGCGGGTTCTCATCGAAGTAGCGGTGCACCGACCCCTCGGCGTTCCTGTGGCCGTAGTAGACACCGCCGCCCGGCGACAGCAACTGGTCGAACACCTGCCAGGTCGTGTCACGCAACTGGTAGCGCTGCCACGACTCCGCACCATTGATCTTGTACGAGATCAGCGCACCCGCCGAGGTCGTGCCCAGAATCCAGCTCGGACCCGTCGCGGTCAGCGTCTTCAGCGTGAACCCATTCCCGATCAGCGTATTACCCGTGATATCCGCCAACGCCGGCTTGTCGGCCGTCAGCTTGTACCGGCGCAACGCACCATCGGCGATACCGAACAGATAAGACGACCCGTCATACGCCAGCAGATCGTGCGTCCACCCCGTTCCCAAGAACACCGGCTTCTCGAAAATCACCGTATCCCTCACCGTGATGACGTCGACCCGATACAAGCGGCCGCCCGTGCCGTCCTCGGTCACCAGCAGCGTGTTGTGATTCAGCGTCGCTATCGCCTTCGGCTTGAACCCCAGCGACACCGCCGACACCTCGGCACCCGACGTCCGCTTACCGGTCGCCGCGTCAATCGACGTGTACGTCAACAGACCGTTGGACAGGACGCCGTAAACGGACGCGTCGCCCTTGGGAGACACCGGGCCGCAGTTGCGGCTCTCGACGTTGTCCCACTCCATGCCGTTGGCCTGGCCGTAGGTGACGCCGTTGAAGATCGGCTTGATGCGTTCGGACCCGGCGAACCCCCACGAGGCGTCCCCATCGCCGTTGGCGTCGTAGGCGAGCTCGAAGTGCAGGTGGGGGTGGTCGTTGGACTCCGCCCCGGTCCTGCCGACCTTGCCGATCACGGTTCCCCGCTCCACCTTGTCCCCGGCCGAGACGGCACGGGACTGGAGGTGGATGTAGGTGGTGAAGTAGCCGCCGCCGTGATCGATCTGCACGACGTGGCCGCCGTTGTCATGCCAGAAGGACCTGTCCACAGTCCCGCCGGCGGCCGCTAGCAGGGTGGCGCCTTCGGTGCCGTGCTGGTCGGGCTCCTTGACCATGTCGAGGGCGGGCGCGTGGGCCCAGCTGTTCAGCTGCCACTTCTGGCCGCATGGGAAGGGAAGCTGGAAGTTCGGTACGGCCAGCGCCGGGCTCGCCAGGCCGACGACGCAGAACGCGGCGGCGAACAATGTGGCGATGAACCCGCGTAATATTGCGGATCGCGACATGAGATTCCTCCAGGTGAATTCCGAGTGGGCGGGAAATGCTCAGACAAGCGATTCACATTCCCGCTGACTTCTCCTGTGCGGAACCGACCATAGGAGGCGGCGGTATAGCGCGGGTATGTTTACCGGGTTGTCGCGTGCCGCTCCAGGAAGGGTAAACATCCGCTTCGTCCACTCCGAGGGACGAACCGGGCGGCAGCGCGGCCGGCACGTGGGAGTTGGCGCGGGCCGACGGCCAGGCGTACCCGTCCCAGCGCTGGGCCAACTCGGGCGGCGGGAACCCCCCCCCCCCACGGAACCAAGCCCCAGCTCACGGCACCTGCCGGGAGCTGGGGCTTGTTGTTGTTCCGGGTTGATCACGGTTGCTGTCGGCACCGATGACTTCCTGCCGGCCGAGCAGCGGTACGACTGGCGTCCACATCGACCAGGTTGCGATTAGGCTCGCAGCCGAGCGATCCGTCGTCCTTTGGCGAACAAGACCGCACCAATCGGCGTGAACACCACGCCTAGTCCACCGACGATCAGCGGAGCGAGGAACGCGGACCAGAACGACGCAACCCGCGCGTTGGACGGATCGTCCGGGTCGTAGGCGACAGGTACGCTTTCGCCTTCCTTGTGGGACGGTGGGTTGCTGCCAGTGGAGCTCTGAAACGAGTACCGCCTGGCGTCGACGGTGAACTCCACGGTCGGGTACCACGACGTGTCGCGGCGGATATGGCCGCCGGAACTCCGTGTCGTGGTGGTCCGTGCGGTCAGCTCGACCACGGTACCCTCGGTCTGGTTGGCCGAGGCCAGGAAGCTCGCCGTAGAGGCGGCCAGCGCGATGCCGACGCAGAGCAGCACCAGCCCGACGAGACCGAATATCCCGCCGACGATGGTAAATAACCGTCCGTTGTGCATGGGACGAGTCTGCCCAACATGGAGCAATGTGTCATGTGGGACTCGAGGCTGCCCACTGGCCACCACCGCCTTCATCACCGCCCAGCGTCACCGGCTCCGTGGTGACCCGGCAGACCCCGAGCTGGATGATCGACAGGGACCGCAGCAGCTCCGCCGCCTCGGGCTGAACCGAAACGGCCGCGAACGCGTCCTGGTAATAAATGAGTGGCATTCACCGAATGCCCCTCGTTAACGTGGATCCACGTCGAAAGGAAGGGGCGGATCCCAGCCGCCCCCGCAACGTCATGGAAAGGCCAGCCATGCGCTACGCAGCCGCCGCACTCGGGCAGGAACGGTGCCTCTATCGCCGGCCTGCGGTGTCCGGCTGCGCGCTCATCGGGCAGGCTTCGGGGTAATCCGAAACGAAGGATGATCCGGAGGCCGCCAGGGACATACCCAGGCGGCCTTTCTCTTTCCTTGCTTTTTGACAACTCCACAGCGGAAGACATCGGTCCACGCCGCAGAGGCCGAACTGGTAAGGCAGCTGGCTTCCAACCAGCAGGACGGGGTTCGAGTCCCCGCTGCGGCTCTGAAGCGTCCGTAGCCCAATGGGAGAGGCGCCGGCCTAAGGAGCCGGGCGGTGCGGGTTCGAATCCCGCCGGACCGGCCCTATAGCTCAATGGATAGAGCGCCGGCCTACGAAGCCGGGTCTGTTGCAGGTTCGAATCCTGCTGGGGCTACTTGTCTGCTGGGCTACTTGAATGTGTTACGCACACATTCCCTCTCGCGCGAGCTGGGCACCTGGGGAGCCCACCCGGCCGTAAACCGGACGCTTCGGCTGTGGCGGTTCGACTCCGTCCTCGCGCACGATCCGCCTCGCCATTGTGAGGGCCGGGTGGACTTGGCGCAGTTCGCGGGTGCGGAGGCAGGCCTGCAAAGCCCGTCCGAGCGAGTTCGACTCTCGCCTGCGTCTCTTCGATGATCTTCCGCTGCGGAGCCGTATGCCCGCCCGTTCATCGGTGGGTCCTTAGCGTCGTTTCAGAAGCTTCGTGCCATATGCCTGTCCAGCGCGGCTGAGCTTGACAGAATGGATTGACCGGGGTGCGGACGGTAAGACTCAGGGGAGGACGTCCACGTGGCCGATCTGCGCGGTGTCATCGCTGGACTCATTCGGCGGCCGGCGTTCTGGCGAGCGGACCCACCACTCCCCATCGTGCTGGTGACAGGCGAGCACGCGTTCGAGGCGCTGACAAAGCTGGCCAAGCCCTTTAAGGGCGACGTGCCGTACGCCTCGGTCGAGGAGGGCGCTCACGCGAATGTGAGCGAGTTGGTGGAGGCCCTGGCGGGAGACCGCAAGCTGGGCAAGCCGGTAGGCGGATCCTTCCTGCCCGCGCCCCGCTTCCCCTTCGTCCAGTTCGTCCTGTGGGCGAAGAAGCAGCCTGAGGAGGGCGGCTACGGGGAGTGGAAGAAGCGGCTCAGGAGGCGCAATCGCGGCGGCGACCACAATGTCAGGACCACAGCCGACTTCCTGACCCGCGCGGCCACCACGTGGGTCCCGCTCGGGACGTTCGCCGTCTGGTGGGTGGGCGGCGCATCCGACCTCGTCGGCATCATTCCGTGGCTGCTGGGCGGCACGGTGGCGGTGATCGGCACCGCGGCGATGGGGGTGCTGTCGATCAGGGGATCGCTGTTCACCGGCTGGTTCCGCAAGCAGCCCTATCTGCGGCGCGCCCCGTTCGAGCGGCTCCCCGATTACGCCTCACGCCTGGCGAAGGCGAGCGACCCGGATCTCGAGCTGCTCTTGGTCCATGCGCTCTGCGGCGACATGCGCACGGCGTACAAGAAGTGGGTCATTCCCTGGCCGAGCTGGGGCCGGGGGCTGTACTCCCTCGTACTCCTCGAGATCAAGAATTCGTCGGGGGTGAACGCCGACTTCCTTCACCTCCTGGAGAAGACCACGGAGGAGACCGGGCTACTGCCCCCGATGATCGTGCTGGCCTCCGTGCCCGACGACTTCACCACCGCGACATCAGCCAAGCCCCTGGAGTTCAGCGACCTCGACGTCGCGGTCAAGAAATGGCAGGAGCTGGCGAAGCGGCGCCTTCCCCGCCTGAGGCTCGACCTCCGGTCTTCCGACCCGCCCTCGGACCAGCTGGCGCAGACGTACAAGCCGCGGCTGGTACGGAGCCGGTTGCGCGCGCTCGGATACTGGGGCGCCGTTCTCCTCCTGGTCACCGCGCCCCTCGCCTGGGTCTTCTGGGCCCAGCAGGACAGGGACGCGCACTGTGGCGGCCTTGCCTGGGTGGAGCGGATCGACGGAGAGTGCGTGGGCGTCGTCAACGCGGCGGAAGACACGCCGGACGACCTGTTCGACGGCGAGGTGAAGAACCTCATCAAGAAGATCGACGAAAACAACGACTTTGCCACGAGCTCGGGCAGGTACGTCAGCGTGGTCCTGTTCGGCGAGTTCTCGATCAAGAAGGCGGCGGCGGACGACACCCGCCTGGCGAGCGCGATATCCGAACTCGCGGCCGTCGAGGAATACCAGCGCACGGTCTCCGGCACCCCGCGGCTGCGCGTGCTGATCGCCAACGCGGGCGACAACTTCCGGCAGGGCCGGCGGACGGCGGAGCTCATCACCAGGCTGGCCGAAGCCGACCGGCACGTCATGGGCGTGGTCGGCTTTGGCCGTAGCGTCGAGGGAGTCAGGCAGGCAGTCGACGTGCTGCACGCCGCGAAGATCCCGATGGTGGCCGGCACGGCGACCGCGGATCGGCTCGGCTACCTCGATGACACCGGCAACCCGTCTCCGTACTACTTCCACGTGGGCCCCACCAACTTCCGCGAGGCCTCGCTGGCGGCCAGGTTCGCCGGCAGGCTCAAGCTCACGTCGGCGGTCATCGTGCAGGACGGCTCGCCCAGCGACGATTACACCAACAACCTGGCCGCCGACCTCGAGACGACGCTGGTCCAGCAGGGCGTCGACGTCAAGGACCGCCTCTCCTACACCGTGAACGCCGGCGGGATCTCCGCGGCAGCGGTGAAGGCCTGCGAGCTCAAGCCGGACGTCCTGATGTACGCGGGGCGCGCCCCGGAGTTCCGCGACTTCCTCGTCGCGATCGAAGGCAAGGCCTGCGGGACCGGTGTGCTCAAGGTGATCGCCGGTGACGACGTCGTCAAGGTGGTGGTCGACCACGGCGCCGAGATCGCCAACATGAAGCAGGTCGAGGTCTACCACCTGGCACTGGCGAACCGGGCCCTCTGGTCGGCCGGCTCCGCCAAGCCGACGGCGTTCGTCGGCAGGCTGCTCCAGGGCGCGCACAGGAAGGCCGCGGACGAGAACCTCATCCTCACCTACGACGCCATCAGCGTGGTGTACCAGGCCGCCAATGCCGCCTATCTCGCAGCCAGCACCGATCAGGGGCTGCCCAGCAGGGGCGACATCCTCTACCGGCTCTCCCGTACCTCCGGCAGCTCATCCTGGGAGGGATCTGGCGGTGTGATCGACTTTGCCCCGTCGGAGCGGCACGGTCCGGTGAACAAGGTGGTCGCCATCATGAAGGTGGAGAAAACAGCGTGGGGGTATGCCAAGCCGGTCGTCCGCTGCGGGGTGCTCGACACGAACGAGCCGCCGCCGAAGGACGCCATCTGCGACCGCCTCCCCGACGCGGCCCCGAAGTGACGGCACAATCTCGCGCGGGAAGGCGCGCTCAAGGGGCGGGGATCTGGGTCATGGTGTAACAGGCGTAGCGGGCGCCAGTGATCAGGGCCCAGTAACGGTCGCCGTAGGACCAGTGCCACCACTCGGTGGGGTAGTTGACGAAACCGGCGGAGGCCATGGCGGTCGCCAGGATGTCGCGGTTGCGGCGGGCTTCAGCGGAGATGCCGCAGTAGGCGGTGTAGCACGCGTCGGTGTCCTCCGGAGGGGTGGCGTTGACCTGCGTCCCCATGGGCAACTCCGTGCCGGCGGCCGTGCACAGGGTCAGGTCGACGGCGCCTCCGGTGACGTGCGGGGCCACCTGCGGCGGGGAGACGTAACGGCTGGCCTCCACATAGACCTGCCTGTCGTCCCAGCCGGGGTTGGCTCCCCGGTGTCTGGCCACGGACGCGGCGAAATACTTCTCCTGGACGGAAACCGGGCGGAATCCTTCCACCACCAGCAGCCGGAGCGCACGGGGCAGACGTGCCTGGGCGGCGATCAGGCGGTCGGCCACGCTCAGCCGTACGCGCGCGAAGGCTCCTTCCGGGTCGGCCAGGCGCTCGTCGACCCGGAGTGCCGGCAGGGTCCGCAGATCCACCAGGGCTTCACCGCACTCCTTCACCGGCACCTCGGCGATCCGCGGGTCGGACAGGAGCACGATGTCGGGCATGGAGACCTCCAGGTGGTGACAGGGAGGCTTCATGATGCATCCGCCCGCTTCAAAAACGCTGTAATCCCTCTCCACCGAGCTCGCGATACTCCCGCGCCTCGTGCAGCCGGAAGATCTCCAGCGCCTCCGCCCTGGCCGTCGCCGCGGCGGCGTCGTCGCCGAGTGCCTCGTGCACCTGGGCCAGGTCGCGCAGGGTGCGCGCGCGAGACAGGGCGGCGCGCAGCGTTCCCCAGAGCGCCATTGATTCCTCCAGGCGGCTCTTGGCCTGGTAAAGCCGCCCCTCGGCCAGGTCCAGCTCACCGAGCGTGCGCAGCGTCCACGCCTCGCCCCAGCGGTCGTTGAGCATGCGCGTCACCGGGAGGACCTCCGCCAGTGCGCGGCCCGCCGCGTCGAACTGGCGCAGCCGTACCTGGGTCTTGGCCAGAGCGGACAGGCCGTACGCCTCCATCAGCCTGTCGCCCAGCTCGCGAAAGATCTCCAGCGCCCGCTCGCACAGCTCCTGCGACTCCGCCAGCTCGCCGCGCGCTCGGTGGTAGAGGGACATGGTGCGCAGGGTCAGTCCTTCCCCGCGGCGGCTGCCCACGTCCTGGTACAACGACAGTGCCGAGGTCAGCTCGCTCCAGGCGGCCGGGTAGTCGCCGCGCTCCAGGTGGACGCTGCCGGCCAGCCGCCTGACGTGCGCGAGGGCCTCCGGGTCGGCGAGGTCGCTCCACAGCCGGCTCGCCCGCTCCAGGAAGTGCAGGGCCTCGGGCAGGTATCCCTGCTCACGGCAGGAGGCGCCGAGGGCGGCGAGCGTGGCGGCCTCGCCTCTGGTGTCCTGCGCGGCGCGGAACAGCGACAGCGCCTGGCTGAGGTAGTCGCGGGACTCGGCGAAGTGGTCGCGCTCGTAGTACAGGCGGCCGAGTCCCGCGAGCAGGATCGCCTCGCCCAGGGTGTTGTCCATGCGCCGGGCGACGGCGAGGGCGGCCTCGTGCGTGCGGTGCCATGCCGCGAAGGGGTTGTCGAAGACGTACCGGCTGCCTTCGAGGGCCGTGGAGCACAGTGTGGCGGCCAGCTCGACGGCGATGTCGTCGAGGTCCATCGCCGCCGCCAGCTCCACGGCGACGATGAGCGTCTCCTCCTCCCCACGCAGCCAGGCGTGCGGGTCGGCGAGTGCCCCGTGCAGCACCTGCGGGTCCAGCGGCCGCGCGAGATCCGGGGAGGTGCGGTGTACGGGGACTCCGTTGGGTACGGCTTCGCCGAGCCGTTCGATGAGCCACAGCCACCCGCCGAGCACGCGGCGCACCACCGCCGTGCGTTCTGGCGCCGGCTCCTCCTCGTAGGCGCGCTCCCGGGCGAACAGCCGGATCAGGTCGTGCAGCCGGTAGCGGTTCTCCACGACGGTGGCGAGGGAGGCGTCGACGAGGTGCTCCAGCACCCGCTCTGCCTCGTCCAGGCCGGTCTCCGCGGCGGCCGCCGCCACCCACACCGGGATGTACGGCAGGCCGAGCAGGCCCAGGCGGCGCAGCGCGGTCCTGGCCTCGGATGACAGGAGGTTGTAGCTGAGGGCGATGGTGGCTCGTACCTCCTGGTCCCCGACGGCCAGTTCGTCGAGCCTGCGCTGCTCGTCGGCCAGGCGGTCGGCCAGGCGTGCCACTGACCACTGGCGGCGCGAGGCCAGCCTTGATCCCGCGATGCGCAGCGCGAGTGGCAGGCCGCTGCACTGCCGGACGACCCGCTGTGCGGCGTCCGGGTCGGCGGCGATCCGCTCCGCGCCGGTGATCTGCCCCAGGAGGTGCAACGCATCCTGGTCAGGCAGCAGGCCGAGTTCGAGCACCGTGACCCCGGCCAGGCCGGTGAGCCGGTTGCGAGAGGTGACGATCACCCCGCAGCCGGGGGCGCCTGGCAGCAGCGGCCGGACCTGGCTCTCGGTCGCGGCGTCCTCCAGCACGACCAGCTCGCGCCGGCCGGCCAGCAGCGTGCGGTAGCGGGCGGCGCGCTCTTCCATGGTGCCGGGCGGCGGGACGCCGGGCTCCAGCTCCCGCAGCAGCCGGCCGAGGACTTCCAGCGGGGTGGCGGGCGCCTCGCTGGTGCCGCGCAGCTCGACATGCAGCTGACCGTCGGGGTAGAAGCGCGCGACTTCGTGTGCGGCGCGCAGAGCGAGTGCCGACTTGCCGACACCGCCCGGCCCGAAGATCACGCAGACCGGCGTGGAGTCCGGCCTGGTGAGCCGGTCGCACAAGGCGCCGAGCTCGTCCTCGCGGGCGGTGAAGTCGGGCAGTGACGAGGGTAACTGCCTGGGAGGTACGGCTGTCGCCGCACCGGCGAGAAGAGCGGTGTCCGACCGCAGGATGGCCTCGTGCGCCTGCCGCAGCTCGGGCCCCGGCTCGATGCCCAGTTCGTCGATCAGCGCCACCCGGCCCTGCTGGTAGACCGCCAGCGCGTCCGCCTGGCGGCCGGCCCGGTAGAGCACGACCATGAGGTCGCGGCGCAGCCGCTCCCGGACCGGATGTGCCGCGACCAGCTCGGTCAGCTCGTCGATCAGGCCCTCGCCGCCGCCCGTCGCCAGATCGGCCGCGATCCGCTCCTCCAGTACGGCGAGCCGTACCTCCTCGAGTCTGGCGGCCTCGGCCTTCAGGTAGGTGTCGCCGAGCCCGCCCAGGGCCGGGCCCCGCCACAGCGCCAGCGCCGCGCGGAAGGCCTCCCCGGCCTCGCGGTGGCTCTCCTCGCGCGCGGCTCGCCGTCCCTGGCTCACGAGCCGTTCGAACACGTTCTTGTCCAGGGCGTCGGGAGGGATCTCGGCGGTGTATCCCACCTGGTGGGAGACGATGATTCCCGGCCGGCCCGCGCTCTCGAAGGCCCTGCGCAGCGAGGCGACGTAGGTGTGGAGCACGCCTCGGGCGGTCTGCGGCGGGTCGTCCCGCCAGATCGCCTCCATCAGCCGCTCGACGGTGACCGCCCGTCCGGCGTCGAGGAGCAGGGCGGCGAGCAAGGCTCGCGGCTTGCGTCCCCCGAGGGCAAGCTGCCGCCCGTCGCACCACACCTCAATCGGACCCAGGAGGCGTATCTCCATCGGTACTCCCAAAGGCATCGCCGATCCCGGGGGCGATTCTAGAGATCGCCGGTATGTCGCCGGTATGTCCGCGAAAAAGAAGGATCCCGGGATCGCTCCCGGGGTCCTTGGATTCGGAGATGCCAGACGTACGGAGCCCAGCCCGGGCCGATCTCGATGGCGTTGCCGAAGCTGTTGCCGCCCTTGCCGTTCCAGACGTGCAACGCGCCGTCCGCCGTCGTGAAGATCTCCCCGACACCGTTGCCGTCGAAGTCAGCCTCGTACGAGGAGGCACGCGTCCCTCCGACAGGGGCGCTGTAGCCGACGATGTCGATGTTGGAGCGGGAGTAGGAGTTGCTCTGGGTGCGGGCGCAGACAACGGCGTCCCCGGCCTGGGGCGTGTAGCCGCTGCCGCGGGTGTGCCAGGTGCCGTACTTCTGGCCACGTACTTCACGAAGTCGGCGCACCAGTCGCTGTCGCGCCACTGGACGCCGTCGGAGCTCGGGCAGCCGTCGGCGGGCTTCCAGGGGCGGAAGTAGCCGGTGTAGAAGTTGCAGCCACTGCCCATCGGCGACTCGTGGTTGCGTGAGGAGTTGTCGCGCTCGTTCTCCGCTATGGAGACGATGGAGGAGCGGGACACCGCCGACGCCGGCGTGGAGGAGACCGCGACCGCGCTCAGGGCGATGGCGGTTACCGCCAGCGCCGGGCGCAGAAACCGGGCGAATATGATCGCGCGCTCGCCCCTTCGGCCTGTTAGCGTTACCGCCAAGGGGGTGAGCCGCGGTGAAATCCAGGGACGGCAGGCCTGCGGTGCTGGTGGACGTGGCCGTTCTCGCCGGCGTTTCCACGATGACCGTCTCGCGTGTGCTCAACGCGCCCGAACGGGTCAGGGCCGAGACACGGGCCCGCGTGCTGGCCGCCGTCAAGGAGCTCGACTACCGGCCCAACCAGGCCGCCCGCCAGCTCGTCACCGGCCGCTCCGGCGTGCTCGGCGTGGTCAGCATCGACACCACGCTCTACGGCCCCGCCTCGACGCTCTACTGCATCGAGCAGGCCGCCAGGCACGCCGGCTACAACGTCAGCATCGCCAGCCTGAGCTCGCTCAACCGCAGGTCGATGGAGGAAGGCGTGCAGCGGCTGCGCGCCCAGGCGGTCGACGGCGTCATCATCGTGGCGCCGCACGAGTCGGCGGCCGACGGCCTGCGCCACCTGCCGCCCGAGATGCCGGTGGTCGCGGTGGACGCGGGCGACGACATCCCCGTGCCGGTCGCCAAGGTGGACCAGAGGGCCGGCGCCGCCCGCGTGACCAGGCACCTGCTCAGCCTCGGCCACGAGACGGTCTGGCACGTGGCGGGACCGGCCGACTGGCTCGACGCCAACGACCGCATCGCGGGCTGGCGCGGCGTGCTGGAAGCCGCCGACCGGCCGGTGCCCGAGATCCTGCGCGGCGACTGGAGTGCGCGCTCCGGCTACCAGCTCGGCCGCGACCTCGCCCGGAACGCCGAGGTCACCGCCGTGTTCGTGGCCAACGACCAGATGGCGCTCGGCGTGCTGCGCGCGCTGCGGGAGGCGGGGCGGCGCGTCCCCGAGGACGTGAGCGTGGCCGGGTTCGACGACATCCCCGAGGCCGCCTACTTCTGGCCGCCGCTGACGACCGTGCGGCAGGACTTCCAGGAGGTCGGCCGGCACGCCTTCCACATGTTGCTGGACCGGATGGCGGGCGCCGAGCCCGACGCCCGCCGGCTGGTGGAGCCGGAGCTCATCGTCCGCGAGAGCACCGCTAGCCGATCCTGATCACGTTCCAGGAGACCGGGGGCAGCAGGACGCGCATCGGGTCGTGCTCGACGTCCGCGTTCGGCTTCGGTGTGACGCGGTCCGGGCCGTCGGCCGTGTTGCGGGCGTAGACGTCGGCGTCCGTCAGCGTGGTGGCCTCGATGATCCGCTTCCCGCCGAGGGCTCGCGCGTCGATCTTCAGGGACAGCGGCCCGTCGGTGGAGCGGTTGACCGCGAACACCGTCGTGCCCTCGGCGGAGTGCGTGGCCACGGCGTGCAGCAGCGGCACCTCGCCGAACTCGGCCGTCTCGTACGTCGGCGACACCGGCTCGATCCGCAGCACATCGCCCGCCGCGAGCCTGGACGCCTGCGCGAACGGGTGGAACGTGGTCTGCTTCCACGCCCGCCCACCGGGCTCGGTCATGATCGGCGCGATCACGTTCACCAGTTGCGCCAGCGAGGCGGCGGTCACCCGGTCGCTGTTGCGCAGCAGCGTGATGAGCAGGCCGCCGAACGCGACCGCGTCGGCCAGGTGGTAGTGGTCCTCCAGCAACGGCGGCGCGACCGGCCAGTCGGCGGGGGGCTCGGCGTTCTGGAAGCGCGACAGGTACCAGACGTTCCACTCGTCGAAGGAGACGTCGATGCGCTTGCGCGACTTGAGCCGGGCGCCGACGTGGTCGGCGGTGGCCACGACCGAGCGGATGAAGTACTCCATATTGGTCGAGCAGGCCAGGAAGCTGCCGAGGTCGCCGTCCTTCTCCTCGTAGTAGGCGTGGCAGGAGATGTAGTCCACCAGGTCGTAAGTCTCCTCCAGCACCTCGGCCTCCCAGGCGCCGAAGGTCGGCATGGAGGAGCTGGAGCTGCCGCAGGCCACCAGCTCCAGGTCGCGCTCCACCATGCGCATGGCGCGGGCGGTCTCGGCGGCGAGCCTGCCGTACTCGCGGGCCGTCTTGTGCCCGGTCTGCCAGGGGCCGTCCATCTCGTTGCCCAGGCACCACATCCTGATGCCGTGCGGCTCCTTGGCACCATTGGCGGCACGCAGGTCGGACAGCGCGGTGCCGGACGGGTGGTTGCAGTATTCCAGCAGGTCGAGCGCCGCCTCGATGCCGCGGGTGCCGAGGTTGATCGCCATCATCGGCTCGACGCCGGCCTTGCGGCACCAGCGCGCGAACTCGTCGACGCCGACCTCGTTCGTCTCGGTGCTGTGCCAGGCCAGGTCGAGCCGGCGCGGGCGCTGGTCCTTGGGCCCGATGCCGTCCTCCCACCGGTAGCCGGAGACGAAGTTGCCGCCCGGGTAGCGGACCGTGGAGACTCCCAGCTCCCTGGTCAGGTCCAGCACGTCGCGGCGGAAGCCGTCCTCGTCGGCCGTCGGGTGCCCCGGCTCGTAGATGCCGGTGTAGACGCAGCGCCCGAGGTGCTCGACGAACGTGCCGAACGTACGCCGGCGCACCGGAGCGACTTTGAACGCGGGATCGATCGTGAGCTGGGCCTGATGCACGAAGGTGGCTCCTGTTTCGCGGGCGTTACTTCGCACAGATTGTTAGCGTTATCAGCACGGCTGGTCAAGGTCGTGCGATCACGAAAACGGGTTGCGATCAAAGCCTTGACATCCTTCTTGTTACCGCTAACACTCCGGTTAACCCCGACGAAACATCGAGGCAACCGTGCAAGATCCCCCCAAAGTCACCCGCCGGAGCCTCCTCGGCGGCAGCTTGGCGCTGGTCGGCGCCGCGGCCGCCGGATGCGCCATCCCGGTAGGGCTCGGCTCCGCTCAGACCCGCGTCCAGTACTGGCACTTCCTCGGTGCGAGCGACGGCATCATCATGAACCAGATGGTCTCGGCGTTCGCCAAGGACAACCCGAACATCTTCGTCGAAGAGAACGTGCTCGCCTGGGGCGAGCCTTATTACACCAAGATCGCCATGGCCGGTTCCGGCGGGCGGTCGCCCGACCTGGCCACCTTCCACCTGGCCCGGCTGGCCGGGATCGGCGCCGGCGCCATCCTCGACCCCATCAACGTGAAACTGCTGGAGGAGGCCGGCCTGCGCGCCGCCGACTTCAGCCCGCCCATCTGGGAACGCGCCCAGCTCGACGGCGTGTTGTACGCGATCCCGTTCGACGCCCACCCGATGGTGCTGTACTACAACACCGACATCTGCGGCAAGGCGGGACTGCTCGGCTCGGACGGCAAGCTCCTGCCCACCCGCAACCAGGACGAGCTGCTGGCCATGCTGCGCAAGGTCAAGGAGACGCTGGGCGGCAAGCCGCCGCTGGTCTTCGACGCGCTCGGCCTGGGCACCGTGGGTCCCTGGCGGGTGTGGTATTCGCTCTATGCGCAGAGCGGCGGCACCCTGCTGGCGGACGACGGCGTCACGATCACCATCGACGACCAGAAGGCGCTGCAGGCGCTGCGGCTCATGGCGCAGCTCGGCCAGGAAGGGCTGTGCGACCCGCGCACCGACTACGGCGCCTCCGTGGCCAGCTTCACCAACGGCCAGTCGGCCTTCCTGTGGAACGGCGACTGGGAGACCACCGGGCTCAAGGAACGCAAGACGCCGTTCAGCATGACCCGCTTCCCGAGCGTCTTCGGCACGGGCGCGGCGCAGGCCGACTGCCACGCGTTCGTCCTGCCGCACCAGCGCTTCCGCGATCCCGAGGTCGAGCGGGCCACCTACCGCTTCATCGCCTACCTCATCAAGAACAGCGCCGACTGGGCGGTCGCCGGGCACGTGCCCGCGTACCTGCCCGCCCTGGAGGAGCCCGACTACCTCGCGCTGCAGCCCCAGTCGGAGTACCGCTCCGTCATCACCGAGGTCGCGCTCGATCCCCAGGTGTGGTTCACCGGGTCGGCGTCGCGGATGTGGATCGAGTTCGGGGAGGCGTTCTCCCCGGTGATCAGCGCTGAACGCACGCCGGAAGATGGCCTGGCCGCGGCCAAGGCCTCGCTGAACCGGCTCCTGTCGGCCCCGAACCCCTTCCCCGACCAGGAGCGATGATGACCACCACCGTCGCCGCCCCCGCCGCCGCCACCCCTGCCGCCACCGAGGCCAAGGTCCGGCGCAGCTGGACCCAGCACGGGTTGCTGTTCGTCGCGCCCTTCCTGCTCATCTACGTGGCCTTCCTGGTCTGGCCGACCGTGCAGGGCCTGCGGATGAGCATGTCGAGCGTCAACATCGCCGGCACCAACGACACCCTCGTCGGGTTCGACAACTACGCCGAGGCGTTCGCCGACCCGCGCATGTGGCGCTCGCTCTGGAACACGGTGGTCTTCACCGTGCTGAGCACGGTCCCGCTGGTGCTGCTCGGTCTCGGGTTCGCGTTGCTGGTGCACCATCTGCGGTTCGTGCAGTGGCTCTGGCGGCTGTCGTTCTTCGGGCCGTTCCTGCTGCCGTCGGCCGTGGTGTCGATCCTCTGGCTGCAGATGATCTACCCGCCCGACTACGGCCTGATCAACGGCACGCTCGGCACCGAGTTCACCTGGCTGACCGACCCGTCGACCTCCATGTTCTCGGTGGTGCTGACCACGGTCTGGTGGACGGTCGGCTTCAACTTCCTGCTCTACCTGGCCGCCTTGCAGTCCATCCCCCAGCACCTGTACGAGGCGGCCGCCATCGACGGCGCCTCCGCCTGGGACAAGATGCGCTCGATCACGCTGCCGCTGCTCGGCCGCACGACCGCGCTGATCGTGGTGCTGCAGCTGCTCGCGTCGTTGAAGGTCTTCGACCAGATCTACCTCATGACCGGCGGCGGGCCCGAGGACTCCACCAGGCCGATCATCGAGTACGCCTACGACATGGGCTTCACCGGTTACCGCATCGGTTACGCCTCGGCCGTGTCGTACATCCTGTTCGCCATCATCGTCATCGTCTCCCTGGCACAGCTGCGGCTGTTCCGCAAGCGCGCGGAGGGCTCGTCATGACCAAGCGGTTCAGCATCAGCCAGCTCATCCTGCTGGTGGTGGCGCTGGCGCTGGCGATCATCTGGCTGGCGCCCATCGCCTGGGCCGTCGCCGTCTCGCTCAAGCCCGAGTCCGAGACCACGAAGATCCCGCTGGAGTGGATCGGCAGCGCGATCACGCTGGACTCCTACCAGCTGGTCCTGGGCACCGGCGGCATCGTCAAGTGGGCGATCAACTCCACCGTGACCGCGGTGATCACTACGTTCCTGACCGTGTTGTTCTCCGCGATGGCGGCCTACGGGTTCGCGCGGACGCAGTTCCGCGGCCAGCGGGCGCTGCTGGCGGTCATCCTGGCCGGGATCATGGTGCCGCCGCAGGTGCTGATCGCGCCGTTGTTCGCGGAGATGGTCGCCCTCGGGCTGGTCGACACCTGGTGGGCGATCATCCTGCCGCAGGTGGCCGCGCCGCTGATCGTGTACGTCCTGTACAAGTTCTTCCAGGACGTGCCGCCGGAGCTGGAGCAGGCCGCGTTCGTGGACGGGGCGGGGCGCTGGCGGGTGTTCTTCACGATCGTGCTGCCACTGTCGCGGCCCGTGCTGGCCGCGGTGTCGATCTTCACGTTCATCACCACGTGGAACAACTTCCTGTGGCCGTTCCTGGTCTCCACCGACCCGAACACGATGACGCTGCCGGTAGGGCTGGCGAACGTCGTGCAGGGCACCTTCGGCCTGCGGTACGCGCAGATCATGGCGTCCGTCGTGCTGGCCGGGCTGCCGCTGCTCGTGGTGTTCGTGCTGTTCCAGCGGCAGATCGTCCGCGGCGTCGCGCACACCGGCCTGGCCGGCCAGTGATAGTCATCCGTTGAGGCCGGCGGCGGTGCGCCCACTGTGAGGTCAAGCCACCGCCGACCTCCCCATAACCGTCAGGTTGCCAGGCAATCACCAGGAAGTGACGGTAGTCTCGCTCGGCATGAACTGGCAGCGCAAGGTGAACAAAGCGCTGGTCAGGTTCACCGGATTCCAGATCGAACGGGCCGGGAAAGAGCCGTCGGCCCCTCCCGTTCCCGACGTCCGACCGCCCGCGGATCCGCTGACCGACCGGCTGCTCGAAGCCCCCGTGTTCCTCCTGTCCCCCGTGCGGTCCGGCTCGACGCTCCTGCGGTCGATACTGAACGCCCACTCGGCGCTGCACGCTCCTCATGAGTTGCACGTACGACGCCTGAAGGTGAGTTTCGAGACGAGCCTGGCGTCGAAGGCGATGGCGGCGCTCGGCCACAACCAGGCCGATCTGGAGCATCTGCTGTGGGACCGCGTCCTGCACCGGGAGCTGGTCCGCAGCGGCAAACGGCACGTCGTGGACAAGACACCCGCCAACGCCTTCGTCTACCAGCGCATCGCGACGTGCTGGCCCGACGCCCGCTTCATCTTCCTGCTGCGCCACCCCGCCTCGATCGCCACGTCCTGGCACGAGGCCAGCCCCGACAAGCGCACTCCCGACGAGGCCGCACTGGACGCGCTGCGGTACATGAAGGCCGTGCAGCGGGCCAGGAAGGCACTGCCCGGCCTGACCGTCAAGTACGAGGAGCTCAGCGCCGAGCCGGAGCGCGTCACCCGGGAGATCTGCGCGTTCCTGGGCCTGGAGTGGGAGCCGGAGATGCTCTCCTACGGCAAGCAGAGCGTGATCCAGAAAGGGCTCGGCGACTGGCGCGACAAGATCCGATCCGGCACCGTGCAGCCCGCCCGCGAACTGCCCGCCGAGCACGAGATCCCGGACGCGCTCAAGCCGATTTCCCGTACCTGGGGGTACATCTCGTGAAGATCCGCTATCTCATGCTGCACGCGTACGGCATGGGCGGCACCATTCGCACGATCGTCAACCAGGCGAACGCGATGGCCGCGGCGGGACACGAGGTGGAGCTGGTCAGCGTGGTACGCCGGCGCGACAGGCCGCGGTTCGCGCTGGACCCGCGGATCACGATCACCACGCTGGTGGACCAGCGTGGTGGGCGCCGGCCCGACTCCATCGGGCGCAGGGCCTGGCGCCGGATGCGCGGCAAGGTCGTGCCACGGGGCGAGTTCGCGGCCGACTACTTCACCGAGCGGGTGGAATGGGCGGCCATGGACTACTGCGCCAAGCTGCGCGACGGCATCCTGGTCACCAACCGGCCGGCGCTGAACCTGATCTCCGCCCGCCGTACCCCCAAGAGCGTCATCAGGGTCGCCCAGGAGCACATGAACCTGTCGGCCTACCCCGACACCATCCGCAGGGAGATCGCCCGCCACTACGGGCGGTTCGACGCGATCACCGTGCTGACGGGGACGAACCGGCTCGAATACCAGCGGCTGCTCCCCGCGACGCCGATCGTGCAGATCCCGAACGCCGTGCACAGGGTCGATCAGAACCGTTCCCGTCAGGCCAACCCCGTCGTGGTCGCGGCCGGCCGGCTGGTGCCGCAGAAGGGGTTCGACCTGCTCATCGCGGCCTTCGCCCAAGTGGTGGCCGAGCATCCGGACTGGCGGCTGCGCATCTTCGGCACCGGGCCGCGCAAGAGCCAGCTGAGCGGGCTCGTCGAGCAGTACGGGCTGCGCGAGCACGTGGCGCTGCCCGGGCGTACCGACCGGCTGGAACGGGAGCTGACCGAGGCCTCCGTGTACGCGCTGAGCTCGCGGGTCGAGGGGCTGCCCATGGTGATGATCGAGGCCATGACGCACGCACTGCCGGTGGTGGCGTTCGACTGCCCGACCGGGCCGCGGGACGTGCTGAGCGACGGCGTGGACGGGGTGCTGGTGCCGCCCCGGGACGTGGACGCGCTGGCCGGGGCGCTGAAGCGAGTCGTCGCGGATCGTCAGCTGCGGGTGCGAATGGGGAAAGAGGCGGCGAAAACGTCTCGGGCGTACGCGCCGGAACTCGTGATGCCCTTGTGGGAGGATTTGTTCTCTGAGCTGATGCAGGGCGAGCGCGTGACGGACAGTTTCTGGAGCGGCAGCAGGTAGAGCCCGGGTTCTTTAGACATTGCCCAAAAGATCTACTCGTCGGAATCCGCGACACTATCGGCTTTCTTGGGCGTTTTATCCCTTAATTTCGCTTATATCGGCAAAAGCACCCTCAAGGGCGGTGCAGTCTGGGTCAATGCGTACCCGGAACGCCATCCTGGCTGCCTTGGCAGGCATTGTTGCCCTGGTCACAGGGCTCGCCGCGCCCGCACACGCGAGCGCGTCGCCGCTCCTTCCCGTCACCGCCGTCGACGCCCCCACGATGTACGGCCGCGCCGCCTACCTGCTCGACGCCTCCTCCGGCGAGGTGTTGTTCGAGGACAACAGCGCCGAGCGCATGCCGATCGCCAGCCTCACCAAGACGATGACGGCCTATGTCGTGCTGAAGACCGCCAAGCCGACGGACGTGGTCGAGATCGCTCCCGCCGACGTCGCCTACGCCGAGGACGGCGGCGGCACCACCGCGGACCTGCGCGCCGGCGACCGCCTCACGGTGGACGAGCTCCTGTACGGCCTGATGCTGCCCTCTGGAGCCGATGCCGCGCACGCCCTGGCCCGCACCTACGGCCCCGGCGTCGGCGGCTTCGTCACCAAGATGAACGCGACCGCCCGCCAGCTCGGCATGACCGACACCCGGTACGTCAACGCCGACGGCCTCCCCATGCCGGGCGGCGACGGCTACTCCACCGCGCGCGACCAGGCCCTGCTGGCTGCCAAGGCGCTGGAGCTCCCGCTGATCAAGGAGACGGCCGGCACCCGGTACCACTCGCTGGACGCCAACGATGAGCACCGCTCGTACAGCTGGCGCAACACCAACCGGCTCCTGCGGACGACGCCGGACGCGATCGGGCTGAAGACCGGGTTCACCCGGGCGGCCGGGTTCTGCCTGGCGTTCGCGAGTGAGCAGGACGGGCGGCGCCTGGTAGGCGTGCTGCTCGGGGAGTCCGACTCCAGCCGCCGCTTCGCCACGGCCGAGGAGTTGCTGACCTGGGGCGCGAGCCGCCAGTCCGCCTGACGCCCGGCGTGCCGGCCCTCCGGCGCCGGGCGGCCGGCCGCGTGACGCGAGGCGTGGTAGATCAGCCAACTGGATCCATCAGCCCATAGACGGTGTTGATCTTTTCGTTTAGTTTGCCCGACATGAGGCTTCGAATCGCGTTGAGCGCGCTGTCAGCGACCCTCGTCCTCGCGGCGGCGGCCCCGTTCCCCGCCCACGCCGGCCCGCCACGGCTCGGCTGGGAGCTCAAGGAGACCGGGGTGACCGCGCGCCTGCGTGGCCTGTCGCCCGTCAGCCGCGACGTGGTCTGGGCCTCCGGCTCGGGTGGCACGGTGCTGAGGACCGTGGACGGCGGCCGGACGTGGCAGAACGTGTCGCCGCCCGACACCGCCGCCCTGCAGTTCCGCGACATCGAGGCGTTCGACGCGCGCCGGGCCGTGGCGCTGTCCATTGGCGAGGGGACGGACTCGCGGGTCTACCGTACGGAGGACGGCGGGCAGACCTGGACGGAGACGTTCAGAAACGACGAGCCTCGGGCGTTCTACGACTGCCTGGCGTTCTTCGATCCCCGGCACGGGCTGGCCATGAGCGACCCCGTGGACGGCAGGTTCCGGATCCTGGCCACGGAGGACGGCGGGCGGAGCTGGCGGGTGCTGCCTTCTGACGGCATGCCGGAGGCGCTGCCGGGCGAGGCCGGGTTCGCGGCCAGCGGGCAGTGCCTGGTCACGGCCGGCGGCCGGGACGTGTGGCTGGCCGGCGGCGGGGCCGAGCGGGCGCGGGTGTTCCACTCGGGAGATCGAGGACGTACGTGGACGGTCGCCGACACGCCGATCCCTGCCGGAGACCCCGCGCGGGGCGTGTTCGCGCTGGCCTTCCGGGACCGGCACCGCGGCATCGCGGTCGGCGGCGACTTCCGGCCGGACCAGCAGTCACCCAGCGCGGGAGCGGTGACCAGGGACGGCGGCGCCACCTGGCAGCCCGCCGCCGCGCCGCCCCCGGCGTACCGCTCGGGGGTGACGTGGCTGCCGTACCCGCCGTTCGCCGCTGTCGCGGTGGGGCCGTCCGGCAGTGATGTGACGTATTCGGGCGGACGGAGCTGGGAGACGTTCGACGGCGGGTCGTTCGACACGGTGTCATGCGCGCGGGACGGGGCTTGCTGGGCGTCGGGCGAACAGGGCCGCGTCGCCAAGCTGACTCTGCAGTAGCCTGCCCGCCGAGCCTGCGCGGGCGCGGTGCCGCGGGGAGGTCAGCGGACGCCGCGGGGACGGAATTGGATGCTGATGCGCGGCCCCGTGGGGCGGGTCGTCTTCGGGATGGCGTGCTCCCACGTGCGTTGGCAGCTGCCGCCCATCACGATCAGATCCCCGTGGCCGAGGTCACGCCGGATCGAGGGGCCGCCGCCGCGCGGACGGAGCAGAAGGGGCCTGGGGCAGCCGACCGAGACGATCGCCACCATCGTGTCCTCGGTGCTTCCCCGGCCGATGGTGTCCCCGTGCCAGGCCACGCTGTCACGGCCGTCCCGGTAGAAGCAAAGCCCGGCCGTGCGGAACGGCTCCCCGAGCTCCTCGCCGTAATGGGCGTTCAACGCGCGCCGGGCGTCGTCGAGCACCGGGTCCGGCAGGGTCTCGTCCTCGTCGTAGAACTTCAGCAGCCGGGGCACGTCCACCACCCGGTCGTACATCCTCCGCCGCTCGGCCCGCCACGGCACCACCTCGGCGAGCCTCTCGAACAACGTGTCGGCACCCGACAGCCAGCCCGGCCGCAGATCGATCCAGGCGCCGTGGGCGAGCTGCGTCCTGCGGACTGCGGCGCCGAGCGGCCCGACGCCGAGCTCTTCGTCCAGACCCAGCAGAGATGCTTGGAACGCGGCTGTCATAGTGCCGAGTGTAGGCCATGGTTCAAACACATATTCGACAGTAGGAGAAGGTCGCTTTCGCCGGCGCGCCATGCCAGGCTGGCAGACGCCGGACACGAGTGGCGTCGCCCTCAGACCGCGCCGTGAGGTGAGGAGGCCACCCACCGCTTCGTCACGCGAAGGACCAACGCCATGCTCACCACGCACTACCTGCCGGGCACCCCCTGCTGGATCGACGTCAACAGCCCCGACGTCGACCGTTGCGCGGCCTTCTACACCGGGCTGTTCGGCTGGCAGACGATCACGCTCGGGCCTGAGCACAGGGACTACCGCCTCTGCCAGGTCGACGGCAGGACGGTCGCCGGGATAAGCCACGCCACCGAGGACAACCCGGCCGCGGCCTGGCTGACGTACTTCCGGACCCCCGACGCCGACACCGCCGCCAAGACGATCGAGCAGGCGGGCGGCACGGTGGTCGCGCCGCCGCGCGACATCGAGGGGCAGGGCCGGATGGCGGTGTTCGCGGATCCGGCGGGAGCCAGGTTCGCCGTGTGGCAGCCGGGCGAGACCAAGGGGCTCGGGATGGTCACGGAGCCGGGTTCGCTCGCCTGGGCGGAGCTCTACGTCCCCGACCTCGCCGCCGCGCGCTCCTTCTACCAGGCCGTCTTCGGGTGGGCCATCCGTGACCTGCCGATGGGCGACCTGTCCTACCCCGTGATCACCCCCGCCGGGGGCGGCGAGGAGACGTCCATGGCCGGGCTCGCCCAGCTGGAGCCGGGCGACACCCCGTACTGGCTGCCTTACTTCGAGGTGCCGGACTGCGACGCCACGGTGGCCATGGCGCAGCAGCTCGGCGGCACGGTGCGGGCTCCGTCGATGAACGTGGAGGACGTCGGGCGCATGGCGTTCCTGACCGACCCGCACGGCGCCCGTTTCGCGGTCATCACCAGCTCGGCGTGAACGGCGTGACCGCCGGCTTCAGGTGAGCGAGGAGCCGGTCGGCGCGTGGGTCAGCCGCCGCAAGCCGCGAACACGAAGGTGTCCTTCAGCACCGTGTAGCGGTCCCTGATCGTGGCCGCGCCGGTCCGGGTGTCGATCTGGACGATCGTCACCTTGGTGGAGTTCGACAGGTGGCGGGTCAGGTGGAGGGTCACCTGGGTGTCCCCCGTCCAGTCGATCATGTCGAGGTCGCCGGCCGGCAGCTTGATCTTCTTGCGGTCGGTGACCTGGTCGGACTCCAGGTCGTACAGCACCAGCTCCGGCTTGTCCCCCTGCACGAGGTTCGCCACCGTACGCCCGTCGGCGGCCAGCGCCTGCGGCCCGTTCGCCGCGACGACCTGCGGCGGCGTGGCGCGATGCAGCCGCTCGCCCGCGTCGCTGTAGACGATCAGGTCGGTGACGGACTCGTCGTCCTCGAAGGTGGCGAGGACCTCGTCGCCGTCGGCGCTGAAGCCCTGCAGGCCCAGGTCGGACGGCAGGGTGCCGAGCCGGTCGCCGGTGGCGGTGTCGAAGACGAGGGTGGCGCGGGGCTTGTTGCTGAAGATCACGGCCAGCCGGCCGCCGTCGTCGGAGAGCACCAGCGTCACCTCGTTCTGGCCGACCCGCGGCAGCGCGTCCTTGGGCAGCAGGGTGACGCCGCCGCCAAGCGTCCGCACGGCGAGCCTGCCGGTCTTGGTGTAGTACGCGATCCGCTGCCCGTTCCCGCTGACCGCGATGGGCGCCGGGAAGTCGCGGGTGGGCCTGCCCTTGGCGTCGAGGGCGACCCCCTGCGCGTCGCGCAGCGTCATCTGCTCGCCGCCGTGCAGGACGAGCCGCCAGCCGCCGCACGGCCGGGGCTGCTCGTCCTTGTCCGCGCAGCTCTTGATGGAGGCGTACCTGATGCTGTCGTGGTGCGGATCGGCGTGCGCCATCGCCGGGGCCGCCGCCAGGGCGGCGAGCGCGACGGCGAGGGTCGCGAAGATCTTGGTTCTCATGTGGGTCACTCCCCCGCGGCGAAGTAGGCGTGCCTGGTCTTGCTGATCGTGTACGTGTCGGCCTGCGTGGCCTCCCGGGAGTGCGGGTCGACGGTGAGCACCCGTATCACCGCCGGTTGCCCGTCCTCGCCGCTCTGCACGACCACGTTGAGCCGCCCGTCCGCGCTCCACCACGGACCGTACGGCAGCGCGCCGGGACTGACGGGCAGGTCGGCGGCGGCCGAGAGATCCCCGGTATCCAGGTCGTAGATCCGCACCCTGGGCGGCCGCTTCGTGTGCGTGTCGCCCGTCGTGAACGTCGCCACGGTCTTGCCGTCAGGGGCCAGCGCGTGCGCGAGGGCGTTCGCGACGACCTGGGGAGGCGTGCTCGTGATGGGGGCGCCGCCGTCGAGGCGGTAGGCGTACATGGCCGTGGTGTTGTCGCGCTGGAGGCGGGTGGCCAGCACCTCGTCGCCGTCGCCGCTGAAGCCGAGAATCGTGTCCGCGGCGGGCAACGTAGTGATCTTGCCGGTGGCGACCGTGATGACCTTAGTGGGCAGACGGGTGGGATCGTCCAGATAGTCGATCAGGACCTTGTCCCCCGCGGGTGACAGCTCGACGCCGATCTCGTCGGTGCCGACGCCCTTGGGCACGGCCGACTTGGGCAGCACCGTCGCCGGGCCGCCGGCGGCCGAGCGGACGACCAGGCGGTGGTCGCCGGCCCGTTCGTAGGCGAGCACCCGCCCGTCCCCGCTGATCGCGAACGTGCCGGACTCACGGACGTCCTCGCCCGCAGCGTCGATCGTGGTGATGGCGGCGTCGCGGACGGTCGTCTGCTTGCCGTCGCGCCACAGCAGCCGCCAGTGGCCGCAGGGGAAGGAGTCGCCTTCCTTCTTGTCGTAGCAGGACTTGACCCAGGCGGCGCGGGCCACCGGGGGCGCGGTCCGCGCGTGGGCGGCGCCGGGTACGAGTCCCAGCCCGCCGAGGGCGGCCGCCGCCAGGAGCGCGGCGGTCGCTGAGGGATGCCTCATGGCTGTGATCCTTTCGTTCACCCGTTTAGACCCGCACGTGCCGTGGCCGGTTCGTCACGGATCGGCCACAGCTGTCCGTCGGACGCGCGCTGGCGGGCCTCTTGACCGTCGCCCTCATCCATGTCTAGATCAGAAGGTTGATCGTTCCCGAGCGGAGGATTCGGCATGGCGTCGGCATGGGCTCACCGATCGTGACCACCGCGGGCCTGGACGTGGCCCCGGAGCCCGGGCGGTCCCAGGACGCGCCCGGTGAGCGGGGCTCGCGGCGGGCGCGTGCGGTGCGGATCTCCACAGTGCTCGCCGGGCTGCTCCATCTGGCCATGGCCGCCGTGCTGGCGGGGATTCCCGGGAGCTCGCCCACGCTGGACCGCGTGCCCGTGCCTGAGGGGTACACGACGGCGCCGCCGCCGGCCGCGCTCAGCGCCCGCCCCGCGGCGTCGCCGGTCCTCCCCACGCCGGACACCGCCGCGCCCACCGCTCTGCCTGTCAGCGGCGCGACGCCTGCCGACGGTCGCGGGCGTACGCCGCCGGGCGGCGTTCCCACGGGCACGGTACGACCGACGCCAGATCGGGGGGCGCCGGTGGCGGTCGGCGCGACCGCGCGGGGGAGCAAGACCGCTGCGCACCCCGGCGAATCTGTTGCTACGCGGCCCGGCAAGACGGTCGCGCCGGCCAAGACGACGGCGGCCAGGGGCCCGACGCCCGCCAAGACCGCACCTGCCAAGACCCCGCCCAGCCCGCCCGGAAAGCCCTCTGACACACCTGCCGATGCCCGGCCCACACCTCCTGGACCGACCGGGGAGCCGCCGGGACGGGCCGGTGGCTCAGAAGGGAACCCGGCCGGGACGGACGTCATGTCCGGCCAGGCGAAGAAGTGACCCCGCGGGCCGTCGGCGCGTCCTCGTCCGGCACGACGGTTATGGGAGCGGACGGCGGCCGGCGAAGCCCAGGTCCGTACGGTGGTACCAGGCGAGCTCCCGCTCCCCCTCGATCCAGCACAGGCGCACCGACACCTCGTCGAGCACCGCGGGGAAGTCGACCAGCACCGGCGCGATGCCCTTGACCTCGATCCCCAAGCCGGTCCACCCGCTGAGGATCTCCTCGATGCGGGCCTCGAGCGCCTTCATCTCGGGAATGCCGCCGAGCTCGGAGCCGCCTCTGGCCTGCCGATCGAAGGTGATCTCGGCGAGGTCGGCGCGGGCGGCGATCACCACGCGGGCGTCCTCGATCACACCGGGCAGCAGGGAGCGGGCCTCGTCGACGGTGAAGATCCGGTCCATGCGGAAACGTTAGCGGTTCGGCTCGTACGCTTGGACGAGCAGCTCTTGCGCGTGGTCCAGATAGTCGTCCAGATAGGCCGCGGCCTCCTCCGGCTTGCCGGCCTCGATCAGCTCGAGCAGCGTGCGGTTGCGGTCGACGAACGGCTCGTGGAAGGCCCGTGGGTTCTCCATCACGTGGAAGACCAGGCGCAGCTCGGCCAGCAGCTGGCGCATGAGCTCGTCGATCCTCGGGCTGTCGTTGAGCGACACGAGCGCCTGATGGAAGCGGATGTTGGCGGTGCCGACCCCCAGCCAGTCATCCTTGGCGGCGGCCCGCTCGGCGTCCCGCATGGCCTCTCTGACCACGGTCAGCGCCCGCGGCGATGCCGGACGGCGCACCGCCGCGCCCTCCAGCACGCGGCGCACCCGGTAGAGGTCGAGCACGTCCTCGACGGACGGCAGGCACACGAACACGCCCCTGTTGAGCTTGTGGTCGAGCAGCCGCTCGTGCCCGAGCAGCCGGAACGCCTCCCGCAGCGTGTTGCGTGACACGCCGAGCCCTTCGGAGATGGCCTCCTCCGACAGCCGCTGGCCGGGGCGGAAGAAACCCTCGCTGATGCGGTCGCGCAGGATGTCGGCCACCCGCTCGGCCGTGCTGCTGCGTCCCAGCCGGGGCCGGTCCTGGGAGAGATCAGCGACGACGTCATCCACATTTAACAGGGAATCATGGAGCAAACCTCTTGTCGAATTGTTCAACGATTCTTATGTTGAAACTATCTCCCCCTCGACAACTTAGGAGCAATCGATGTCAAGCTCCGCGCAACAGACCCGGCGGGTGATCCTCGCCAGCCTGATCGGCACGTCGCTGGAGTGGTACGACTTCTTCCTCTACACGACGGCCGCGACGCTGGTCTTCCCCAAGTTGTTCTTCCCCGGGCTCGACCCGTTCAACGCGACGCTGGCGTCGCTGACCACCAATGCCGTGGCGTTCGTCGCCAGGCCGCTGGGCGGCGTGGTGTTCGGCCACTTCGGCGACCGGGTGGGCCGCAAGACCGTGCTGGTGGTGACGCTGCTGGTGATGGGCGTCTCGACGTTCCTCATCGGCGTGCTGCCCGGCTACGCGAGCGTGGGCGTGATCGCGCCGATCCTGCTGGCGCTGCTGCGCTTCGTTCAGGGACTCGGACTCGGCGGCGAGTGGGGCGGCGCGGTGATCATGTCGCTGGAGCACGGCGACGGGCGGCGGCGCGGGTTCAACGCCAGCTGGCCGCAGGTCGGTGTGCCGGCCGGGTACGTGCTGGCCACCGGCCTGCTCACCCTCCTGTCATTCGTCCAGTCGGACACGGCGTTCCTGTCGTGGGGCTGGCGGGTGCCGTTCCTGCTGTCGGGCGCGCTGGTGTTCGTGGGCCTGTGGGTGCGGCTGAAGATCACCGAGTCGCCGTTGTTCGCCGAGGTCGAGCAGCAAGGCGCCAAGGCGAAGATGCCGCTGCTGGAGGTGCTGCGGACGCACCCGCGCGCGCTGCTGTCCGCCTTCACCGCGCGGATCGGGGTGGACGTGGCGTTCTACACCTTCACCGCGTACATCATCGTCTACATCACCGGCCAGCTGGACCTTCCGCGCTCGTACGCGCTGAACGCGGTCCTCATCGGCTCGGCGCTGCAGCTGGCGCTGATCCCGCTGTTCGGGGCGCTGTCGGACCGGGTGGGGCGGCGGCCGGTCTACTTCGGGGGCGTCGTGGGCGCGGCGGTGTGGGTGTTCGCGTTCTTCCCACTGCTCGAAACGAAGTCGTTCCCGCTGATCGCGCTGGCCGCCGTGGCCGCGCTGATCACGCACGCCGCGATGTACGGGCCGCAGGCCGCGTTCATCGCCGAGCTGTTCAGCACCCGGCTGCGTTACAGCGGGGCCTCCATGGGCTATCAGGTGGCCGGCATCGTGGGCGGCGCCCTGGCGCCGATCATCGCGCTCCAGCTGTTCCAGACGTACCAGACCACAGTCGCGGTGTCGATCTACGTGGTCATCGCCCTGGCCGTCACCACCTTGGGCCTGGCCATCGCGCCGGAGACCCGCGACCTCGACCTCGCCGCAGAGACGAAGCCCGCGCCGCGCCCCGGGATCCCCGGCCAGGTCGGGCCGTTCGCCTGAAGCACCACTCGATTGCCGCGAAGGCGGGCGGCGGCTGCCACCGCCGCCCGCGCGGAAGGGCGCGGTTACGTGAGGTCGCCGCCGCAGGGCATCACGGTGTGGGCCCCGGGGAATCCGCGGCCGGTTGTGCTGCAGGCACGCTGAGCGCCGTACGCCATCTGCCCTTGAAGGCCACCATCGAGACCAGGAACACGACCTGTCCGGCGAGCGCCACACCGAGCCACGTCTGCCAGCCGCCGGACTCCACCACCAGCGGCGAGACCACGAGCAGCACCACGATCATGACGCGGACGACCATGCCCCAGATGCCGAGGGCCGAGCCCTGCAGCCGGGATTCGACGTCCTCGGCGTTCTCGGAGAAGTTGGCCATCCACGGCACGTACGCGACGCCCATGAACAGGTAGAGCAGTGCGTACACGACCGTCACCTGTGCCGCCGGGACGCCCGGGCCGATCAGGGTGATGAAGTACACGAGCATCGCCACGGTCAGCAGGGTGCCCACGGCGGTGAACGGCTTGCGCAGCTGGATGCGGTCCGAGACCCGGCCCACGATGACCACGGCCACGGCGTTGAGCACGATGCCCAGCGCCACCACCCGGTTGGCCGCCGCCGGGTCCATGCCGAACGCGCCCGTCAGTATGGTCTGGCCGAAGATCGCGAACGTCCAGTAGAGGACCTGCCAGCCGGTGTTGCCGAGGACGTGGGCCCACAGGTGCGGATGCCGGAACAGCTCACGTACCCGGCCGTGCTGGGTCCGCCCCTCGGCCTGCACGGCCATCTCGGACTCGAGCACCTCGGCCCGCAGCGCCGCCGACGGCTCGGCGATCTTCCAGATGATGACGCCGCACATACCCAGCGACACGACGCCCATGATGATCGCCTGCGACTGCCACGCGTTGCCGAACAGCGGCAGCGTGAACCCCGCGATGAACGAGGCCAGGAACGACGCCCCGACGGGACCCCACGTCCAGAACGCGAACGCCTGCGCCCGGCCCAGCCGCGGCGAGAAGTCCCGGACGAGCGAGGCGGTGATCGTGATCCCCGCGCCCTCGATGAACAACATCAGGCAGCGGATCCAGAACAGGCCGGCCACCGAGTCCACGGTGGCGAGCAGGAAGTTGCAGGCGGCCGTGATGGTCAGGGTGGGCACCAGGATCGTGACCCGCCCCCACCGGTCGGACAGGATGCCCCCGAAACCGGCCGAGAGCCCGCCCACGAGCACCGACAGCGCGGCGATCTGCCCGTAGACGGTGAGCGACATGCCCAGGTCCTCCATGAGGAGGGGCAGGATGGTGGCGATCGTGGTCTCGAAGTTGGCCACCAGACTCGCCAGGACCGCGATCGCCAGCAGGAAGATCCGGCGGCGACCGACCGGGTAAACGCCCAGCTCGCGGACATAGAACGGCTTCATGACCCATCCTCCGGGGGACGGTTGTGGGACATCGCTCTAGAACGCGTTTCTAGTTGCTCCAAGCTTTCCGTTTTGTATGGATAAGTCAACGTTCCGAGGGATCACGATGTGATCTCGAGCACAGGGTCAGGGTTGTGACGGAATCGCCATCTATTCACGGAACAACACCCATCGAATGGGCATAAACTGCCCGCCTGTGAGCCTGCCTGTACGTGAACGTTCCCCTCGGCCGGGCGGCGGTCGCCACCGCCGGCCCGTGCCCACGTCCCTGCCGCCGGACGCTCCTGTGCTCGTGCTCGCCACCCCCGGCGACACCGCCGGCGTGGCAGAAGAGATCGCCGCCGTGGTACGCGTGGACAACCCCCAGATCGAGGTCCGGCTGTCGAGCGTCGCCGACCTGGCGGACTCCCTTCCCACCGGCCGCGACGTGGTCATCGTGCCCCTGCTCACCTGGGAAGACCCCGTCGTCATGGCGGAGATCGGCAAGGCCGTGGCAGCCGGCGGCTCAGGGGCCGCGGTGTCCGACGCGCTCGGGCCGCACCCGCTGCTGGCCGAGGCCCTGCACATCCGGCTCGCCGAGCGCGGCCTGGCCCGGGCCGACCGCGTCCGCCTGCTGAACGTCTCCAGCCCCGTGGACGCCGTCATCCTCGGCACCGTCGGCGGCGAGCGCGCGGTGCGCGCCGTGCAGGCCACCGCGGTGCTGCTGGCCTCCCGGCTCACGCTCCCGGTCGTGGCCGCCGCGCTCGACAGCGAACCGGGCGTGAGCGTCGCCGCCCAGCGCCTGCGCGCGGCCGGCGCCGAGCGGCTGGCGATCGCGCCCTGCATGATCGGCCACGAGGCGCCCCCTGGAATCGTCGAGCGGGCCGCCGTGGAGATCAACGCCGGGCATGCGGAGCCGCTCGGCTCGCACAGCGCGGTCGCCGAACTTGTCGCGCGAGCTTACGGCAGTCAACTCGCGACTTGACAAGGGCTTGTAAAGATCACGGAACTCGCGTTACCGTCTGCGCATGCGCCAGGTGGTGTGGAACAGGGATCGACTCGGCCTCCGTGACGTGACCGAGGCCGACGTGCCCGCGCTGCACGCCATCTACGGCGATCCCACCGTCACGCAGCACATGCCGTTCGCGCCGCGCACCTTGGGCGAGGTCGCGGACCTGGTGGACGAGGCCATGGCGGCGGTCTGTGCGCAGCCGCGGCTGCTCTACGTGATGGCCGTGGTCGACGCCGAGCGCCGCGACCTGATCGGGGTGGCCCGCCTGAGCATCGAGTCCGAGCACCCGCACAGTGCGGAGATCGGCTTCGGGCTCCACCCCGACGTGTGGGGCCGCGGAGTCGGCACGGACCTGGTGCGGCTGCTGCTGTCGTTCGGGTTCAAGGAGCTCGGGCTGCACCGGATCTGGGGTGCCCGGTCGCCGGCCAATCTGCCCGCGCAGCTGGCGATGCTGACGGCGGGGATGGTAGAGGAGGGCCGGATCCGGCACCACGTGCACACGCCGCACGGGTGGCGCGACTCGATCGTGCACTCGGCACTCGAGGACGAGTGGATCGATCGCTGAGCGGCCGGTGTGGCGGGCGCGGGGATTGTCGGTGGGGCACCCTACGATGAGCCTCCTCATGGAGGGATGAGCCTATGGTCGACTCGCTGATCGTGCCCCTGTTCGTCACGACGGACCTGCCGCCTGAGGCGGACCTGGCCGAGTTCGGGGCGTTGCTCGCCGGGACGGCACGCATGCTGGGCCACGAGGGCGCCGGCTACGAGGCGTTCCTGACGGGCAAGGTGTTCTGGCTGGACCGGCCCGTGCTCCCCGAGCAGCGGCCGGCGGCCGAGACGGAGCTGCGATTCGCGGGGATGCTGGGTTACCTCGCCGCTTCCGGCTCCGGCCACACGGTCAGGGACGTGGTCGGGGACGTGCGGCAGGCGATCGGCGAGGCCGTGGCGAGCCGCTACGGCGACGTGGGCGTGGCTCCGGCCGTGTTCGCGATCCGCGACCAGGACGTCCGCGAGCGCACCCCGGAAGCCGCCCTCTACGTCGACACGCCCGACGGCACGGCCGAACTCGTGAGTGCGGCCAAGTCCTACCTCTAGTCAGAAGGTCTCGCCGCGTGCCATGGTGAACGAAGATCCTTCCGGCGGGCCCCGGCACACGGCGCGAAACCCGCTGGTGGCGGTCTGAACGACGAGGAGGTTCCCATGGCGGTGCTCGGCGCGATCTGCTTCGGGCTGGTGATCGGCTGGATCACATACCGGACGCTGCGCCGCAGGGAGGGCGCCGTGGGTCTGACCGACCTCGCCACGGTGCTGGCCGCGGTGGGCGGCGGGGCGGTGACGGCGTTGTTCGACGTGCCCGAGGTGTTCGGGGCCTACGCGGTGGGGCTCGCGGTCGGCTTCTTCGGCTACCTGGTCGTGGCCACGCTGATGCCGGACTCGAAGTGGATGGACCACTAGTCCGGCGGCGCCTCCGCCGGAGGTGGCGAGGCCCCGTCACCTCCCCGCCGGACCGATCGGCCCCGACCAACCACCGCCATCCTTTAGCGGGTCGGCGACGGCCGGGCCGAGGGCTGCGTGCAGGCGCTCCTCCGCCTCCGCGAACTCGCCCCGCCGCAGGTCGAGCACGGCGCGGTGCAGGGTGGCGACGAAGAGGGCGTCGAGGTCGCCTTCGCCGACGGCCAGCTCCAGCGCCCGTTGCAGCTCCGGCAGGGCGTCGTCCACCCGATCCAGGCCGGCCAGGCAGAAGGCGCGCATGGTCAGGGCGACCGCCTCCTTGGCGGGCGCCCGCATCCGGGCGAACGTCTCCCCCGCCGCCCCGAACTCCTCCAGCGCCCGCTCGGCATCACCCTCCGTGTACGCGAGCACGCCCAGGTTGTAGCGGACCGAGGCGGAGCCGTCATGGTGGCTGATCGCCTCGTACTCGCGTTCCGCCAGCTCGAAGGCGGCCCTGGCGCCCGCGGCGTCGCCGGTGGCCCGGCGGCGTCGCGCGATGCGGTACCACTCGTCGGCGGGCTCCCGGCGCTCCCCCCTCCGCCGTACGATCTCCACCACGCGGGCCTCGCAGGCGGCGGCCTGCGGGCGGTGGCCGCGCCCGGCCAGCAGGACGGCGTGCGCGTCGAGCGCCCGGCAGGCGTCCTCCCACGCCCCGGCGGCCTCCAGCTCGATGGCGCAGGCGGTCATGCGCTCCACCGCCGCGGTGAGGTCGCCCTGGTCGACGGCGGCGCGGGCGGCGGGGATCAGCGCGGTGGCCGCCGGTTTCCGCTCGCCCAGCGTCAGGTACATCTCGCGGGCCCGGGCCGCGCACGCCACCGCCGCGGCCGGATCGCCGGCGGCCAGGCAGGCGTCGGCCGCCTGGGCCTGGTGTGACGCCTCCTCGGCGGCCAGTCCGGCGGCTGCGCACAGGGCGGCCGCGCGGAGGTGCCGGTCGACGGCGCGGGCCGGGTCGCCGGCCCGCAGGAGGACGACGCCCATGCCGGTGAGCTGCCGGGCCTCGGATCGGGTCTCGCCCAGGGCGCCGTAGACGGCCGCCGAACGTTCGTACGCCTCCAGGGCCTGGTCCGGCTCGTCCAGCTCCGCATGGTTGAAGCCGAGCCTGGAGAGCGCGTCGGCGGTCCTGGCGCGCTCGCCAGCCTCGTCGAACGCGGCCGCCGCCCTGGCCAGCACGGCCTTGGCGGCTCTGAGGCGGCCCAGCTCGGCCAGTCGGAGCGCCGCGGACAGCAGGAACCCCCCGCGATCGCCCGGCGCCTGACCGCGTTCACCGGCCGGGTCGAACTGGTGCTCGGCGAAGTGGAGGAGCTTGAGCGTCAGGTCCTCGTCCGAGGTCAGGAGCGCGAGCTCGACGGCGGCCTGCACGAGGTGCTCGTCCATCGCCGGCGGCGGGCCGTCGAGTACGGCGGACAGCCGGTTCAGCAGGTCGGCGTCGCCGTTCCTGGCCAGGGCCAGGGCTTCGCTCAGGTCGCGGGCGTCGCCCAGGGCGGAGAAGCGGGTCAGCAGGGCGTGGGACAGCAGCCGCTGGGCGGGGGCCTGGTCGCGGGAGGTCTTCACGGCCAGCTCGAGGCCTTGGCGGGCGGCCAGGACGGCGTCGTTCACGTCCTCGGCCCCCGCTCCCTCGGGCGGCGCAGGGGCCGGGTGGGTGGCGCGCCATTGGAGCACCTCCGACAGGCGGCCGTAGGCGTCGGCGCGGAGCGTCAGGTGTTCGGCGAAGGTGAGGGTCTCGCGCAGTGCGGTAACCGCCTCGTCCGCTGTCGCGGGGGTGAGGCGCAGGCTCAGGGACTGGGCGAGCAGGAGGAGTGCTTCGGGCCGGGCGGGGTCCTGCTGGGCGTGGGCGGCGAGGGCCGCGCGGGCGGCGGTGATCGGCTCCGTGGGGTCGCCTCCGGTGACCACGGCCCGCTCGAGCAGCGCGTTCGCCAGGGTGGCCAGCAGGCGGGCGCGGTCGGGGTGGCCGGGCGGGGCCGGTCCGACCGCTTCGCGGATGGCGTCGATGGCCACGTCCAGGTCGGCCTGCTCCCCGGTGACGCCGTAGCGGCGCCACCGGCGCTCGGCCAGCAGTGCGAGCCGCGCGATCGGGTCGGCGCCGAGGCGCACGATCGGGTCGGCGGCGAGGCGGCCCACCGAATCGTCACTGACCTGGGCGAACGAGTCCCCCCGTCCGCGGGCCGGCTCGCCGGGGGCGACGCCCAGGGCGTCCAGCATCTCCCGGCCGGCCTCGAGCGAGCGCTCGTCCCCCGTGACCACGTACCACTCGAGGAGCCCCGCCGCGTACGGCGCCAGCACCCCGGGATGCGCCCACTGCTCGTGCCAGAAGTCCAGCGCGCACTGCCCCACCCTGATGAACGCCAGCAGGTCGTCGTCCAGGACCGAGCCGGCCGCCCGCGCCCGCGTGAGCTCCACGAGCGCCAGCAGCGTCTGCGACCTGCCGCGGCTGCCCGGCGCCGATTCCGCGGCCGCGAGGTAGGCCCTGACCAGGTCCTCCTCGCCGGGCGCCGCCAACGCGAGCGCCGCGGCCAGCTCCCCCCGGTAGGCCACCTCGCCGGGCGCCCCCAAGGCCGCCCTGAACAGCACGTGCACGGCGGCGTCGATGAGCTCCCGCGCGCCCGTCTGCCCGTGCAGCCGGACCAGTCCGCTGCCGAGCAGCGCGAGCGCGCCGGGCGCCCAGGACGGGTCGGCCGAGCGCATGGCCTGCTGTAACAGCAGCTGCTGGAGCCGGTCGGCGGTGTCCACGGTCGGGTGGGCCACCGCACGGCGGACCAAGGCGTGGATGAGCAGCCCGACGTGCCGGTACGCGGCCGGGTCCACGTGCAGGAAGATCTCCTCCAGCAGCCCGGCCCACGTGCCGGCCGAGTCGCCGGGCGGCATGCCCGAGCCGCGCAGCTTCTCCGGCAGCCGCCCGGGGTCGACCACGGCCACGGCGGCGAAGAAGGCGCCCGCGATCGCGGCGTCCTGCGTGGTCCGCTGGTCGAGCCGGTAGCGGGCCAGGTGGAGCATGCCGATCAGGCGCCAGGTGGCGGCGTCGGACCGGTCGCCGGCGCACGCCCGCATCGCCTGCTCGGCCTCGTCCAGCGCCGCGGGATCCCAGATCAGCCCGGGATCCGCGGCCTGTTCGAACCGCTCGATGCGGGCGGCGAGCGCCGCGGCCGGATCGGTCATGGGCACAGGGTCCCACCGGCGGACGCGCCCGTACAGGACCGCGGCTCAGCCCGACAGCTCGATGAAGGACACCCCCGGCATGGGCAGGTCGAAGCGCAGCGTGACACCGGTGCCGGTGACCGTGGCGGGCGGGTCCAGCTCGTCGAGGGTGTTGGCGGCGCGGAGTTTGTCCCACTGCTCGTCCGCCGGCCAGTCTCCACCCCCCATAGCGTGCCAGACGGCCTCGATGGTGGAGTGATCGTGGTCGATGCGGTGGTGGGTGAGCGTGCGTGGGCGGCCGTCCAGGCCGTCGACGGTCAGGGTGATCGTGCGGGCCAGCTCGGGGGCGCCGGTCGCCTGGGAGTGGTTGAGCGTGCCATTCCAGAGCAGCACGCCGATCCGGCCGTCGTCGTGCCGGGCCGCCCACGCCTCCACGCCGGCCACGTCCCCCTCCAACGTGGCCGGCAGCTCGGCGTCGCCGAGGCGGGCGGCGAGCGCGAGTGCGTGGAAGCGGGGTTTGCGCAGGTTGCCGACGGTGAGGAGGCCGAAGCCGCCATGGAAGAGCCGGGGCGGGCGGCCCAGCTCCTCGAAGTGGTCGGAGGCCACCCAGTGCGACAGCGCGCCGATCCTGCCCGCGGCCGACTTCATGCCGTGCAGCAGGAACGCCGCCCCGAACGGCCCGTCGCCGATGCCGTGGAAGTGGGTCGGCGTGGGACCCCACTCGGTCCACCAGATGGGGATGTCCCGCCCGTGCCTGGCCAGCGCCGGGCGCCAGTCGAGCGGGGCGTTGCCGTAGGTGTGCGTGGACAGGAAGTCGAGTGCCGCCCCGGACTCGGCGACGTGGGCGAGCAGCTCCTCGATCCAGCCGTTCGCGGCCGAGGCGGGGCCGCCGACGCGCAGGTCGGGGTGCACGTTCTTCACGGCGGCGGCGGTGACGTCGTAGAGCAGGAAATACTCCTCGGGCGTGCCGGACCAGAAAACGGCCAGGTTGGGCTCGTTCCACACCTCGAAGGCCCAGTGGTCGATCAGCTCGTGGATGCCGTACCGGGCGGCCAGGTGCTCGACCAGGGCCCGCACCAGATCGCCCCACGCCTCGAAGTCCTTGGGCGGCGAGATGATCGCCTCATAGCCGAACACGGTCTTGGACGGGTCGGCGGCCAGGTCCCGCGGCATGAACCCGAGCTCCACGACCGGGCGCAGGCCCAGGCCGGTGACGGTGTCATAGACCCGGTCCACGCCGCTGAAGTCGTAGACGTTTCCCTGCTTGTACACGCCCAGGTCGTCGCAGAGGATGCCGTGCGCCCGCACCGTCTCGACGCCGAGCTCGTCCCGCGTGATCCGCAGCGCCTCGGTCAGCTCCTCGCCGATGGGCCGCCCGCCGGTCTCCTCGGTGTTGAGGAGGTACGACAGGTGCTCCGAGCCCACCATGAGCTTCCAGGGGCGCGGCAGGTCACCGCTCGTCCGCCGGGCGTCCACGTGGACGGAGACCTCCCGGGCGGACGCGGCGGGCCCGGCCTCGACCGCCGGGGACAAGGGCCCGATCGTGTCCATCGCGGAGATGGCGGCCACCGCGTAGTCCGCCGCCCCCCGGCCCGTGTCGACGTACCGGCAGGACGGGACGGCCGGCACGTCCACGTCTGGCTGCCCGATCGGCTCCCCGTCCCTGTGCACCAGGTAGCCGATGGCGCCGGGCACGGGATCCCAGGTCAGCGTCACGGCGCCGGCGCCGGGCACCGCCCGGAGGCCGGTCGGGGCCTCCAGGTCGGGCCGGGAGGCCGCGGCGATCTCGCCGGACGCCTGGCCGATGCGGTCCTGCCAGTCGCGATGGGCGGGCGTGTTACTCAATGGCTTCCCCGTTTCATCGAACATCCCATTCTTCGAGCTGCATCACCGGGCGGAGCTTGGCCTCGACACCGGAGCCGGCGAAGTAGCGGTGCAGGTTGCCGCCGGCGAGCACGTTGCCGAGGGCGGCCATGACCATGCCCTGATCGAGGGCCAGGTACCACTTCGACACCACGCCGGAGCGGACGGCGATCGCGTCGTAGAAGCCGCCGGGGCCGTAGGCGTCGAAGTCGCGGCGCAGCTTGGCCAGGTTGTCCATGGCCGCGGCCTTCGCGTACGGCAGCGCCAGGAAGCTCGCGTGCGGCGTCACCACGCCGTCGCCGTAGGCGGCCGGCTCGGGCTGGGCGGGGCGGCAGCCCTCGTAGCCGGGGTCGGTGCTGGTGCGCTCGCGGTCGGAGGTGTAGCCCGGCGCGTCCATGCCGAGCGGGTCCACCCCGTACTCGCGGTAGCCGCCGTGCGGGTCGTTGGACGGGGAGAAGCCCCAGTAGCCGTACTTGGCCTCGTTGAGCCCGTGCTCGATCTGGGCCTGGACGAAGACCGGGTGGTTGCGGCCCCAGCTGCGCGGCGCCCACGCCGCCTCGGGGACGACGAGGTCGGGCATGAGGGCCTCGAACATGGAGCCGCCCCAGTTGGGGACGTACCGCATGCCCCGGTAGCCGTAGGTGCCCTCCCAGACGTTCACGCCCAGATACCGCTTCCACGAGCCGACCGGCTTCTGTTCCTGCCAGCCGAAGTCGCAGCCGTTGTCGGGGAAGGTCCGGTACGGGCCGAAGTAGCTCTCGCGCGGGATCTGGCCGAGCGCGATGCCCACGTACTGGCCGATGCGGGTTTCGGCGGGCGCGCCGTAATGGTGGCAGGTGGAGTAGACGGTCGTGCCGGTGCCGGCGTAGTCGCTCTCGACGTAGCAGCCGTCGGGCGGCTCCGGCCAGAAGCCGCCGCGCAGCAGGCCCGTGCCGGCGTCGGGGCGGGCCGCCGGGTCGTAGTAGGACGTGAAGTTCATGGAGGTCAGCAGCCGGTTGGCGCGGGCGGCATGGTGCGGGGTGGCGTTGCGGACCATCATGAGGGCCGTGGCCAGCCAGCCGTTGTCCACGCTGGAGGCGAACAGGCGGACCGGGTCGCCCGTCTCCGGCCAGGTGCGGACGAGCTGGAGGGTTGCGGGGTCGTACCAGTTGTAGAACTGGCCCGTCGGGGCGTTGCGCTCCAGCCGCTCCAGCGCCGTGAGGACCCGGCCGATCCTGGCGGCGGCATCCTGGCCGGTGATCAGGCGCAGGTCGCGGGCGGTGAGCGTGCTCCACAGGTACGTGCCGATGTTGGTGGGCGAGGTGACCTTCGCCCGGGTCTTGAGGTCGCCGGTCACCTTGTCGGCGGGCAGGCCGGTGGCCGGCTCGACCATGGCGGCCATCGACCGCCAGGTGTCCTTCGCGTAGCGGTGGAGCGTGCTGTCGGCGTTCGCGGGAGCGGCCGGCACCGTGAGCGCCAGCACGACTAAGCCGGACAGGACGGTCTTACGCATGAGGGGCTCCTCTTACTTGAGTCCGGAGGTGGCGATTCCCTGGATGAAGAAGCGCTGCAGGAACACGAACAGGAACAGGATCGGCGCGATCACCACGACCGACCCCGCGACCAGCAGGTTGTAGTGGGTGCCTTCGTTGCCGTTGAGGATGTTGAGCGCGACCGGGAGGGTGTACATGTTCTCGCTCTGCGCGACCACGGCCGGCCACAGGAAGTTGTTCCACGAGCCGAGGAACGTGATCAGCCCCAGGGTGGCCAGCGGCGGCCCGCAGAGCGGCAGGATGATCCTGAAGAAGATCCGGAACTCTCGCGCGCCGTCCACCCTGGCCGCGTCGATCAGCTCGTCGGGCAGGTCGGAGATGAACTGCCGCATCATGAACACGCCGAGCGGGGTCACCACGGTCGGCAGGATGATCCCGATGAAGGTGTTGACCATGCCGAGTCTCGCGATCAGCACGAACTGCGGCATCATGAGCACGATCGCCGGGATCGCCAGCTGGACCAGGACGAGCCCGAACGCCAGATTCTTGCCGCGGAAGTCGAGCTTGGCGAAGGCGTAGCCCACCATGGAGCAGAACAGCAGGTTGGTGGCCACCAGCACGAGCGCGATGATCACGCTGTTGGCGAACGCGGTGCCGATGTTCACCCGCTCGAACAGCTCGGCGAAGTTGTCCAGCGTCCACGTCTCGGGCCAGAACGTCGGCGGGTCGCGCCTGATCTCCCGCTCGGGCTTGACCGAGCTGAGCGCGGTCCACAGGAACGGCCCCACGACCAGCGCCAGGCCGAGGGTGAGCCCGAGGTAGACGACCGCGTGCTGGCGGCGGGTCCTCTTCACCTGTTCCTCCCCAGCCTCAGCTGCAGGACGGCCAGCGCCACGATCACGGTGAACAAGACCGTCGAGGCGGCCCCGGCGTAGCCGTAGTTGCCGACCCCGAACTGGTTGAAGATCGCCAGCGACGCCGACAGCGTGGCGTTCAGCGGTCCGCCGCGGGTCATCACCAGCGGCTCCTCCAGGAACTGCATGAACCCGACCGAGCTGTAGACGGTGCAGAACAGCAGCACGGGGCGGAGCGAGGGCACGGTCACCGAGCGGAAACGGGCCCAGCGTCCGGCGCCGTCCACCTCCGCGGCCTCGTACAGCTCTCTCGGGATGGTCTGGAGCGCGGCCAGCAGCACGACCATGTTGAAGCCGAAGCTGCGCCAGGCGGTCATGACGATGATCGCGGGCAGGGCGGTGCTCTGGTTCTGCAGCCAGTTCGGGCCCTGGACGCCGACCAGCTCCAGCAGCCGGTTGACCAGGCCGGCCTCCGGCTCCAGGAGGAACTTCCAGGCCACGGCGATGCCGATGATGCTGGTGATGTTCGGCAGGTAGTAGCCGAGCCGGAAGAACGCCGCGGGCAGGCGGGCGATACCCGAGTTGAGCAGGACGGCGGCGGCCAGCCCGAGCCCGATGGTCAGCGGCAGCGTCGTGACCACGAACACGAGCGTGTTGACCGCCGCCCGCCGCATGGCGCCGTCGTTGACCAGCCGCAGGTAGTTGTCGACGCCGACGAGGTCGACGGCGAACGGGTTCGTCACGTCGGTGCTGCGCATGTCGGTGAAGCTCATGCCGATGCCGACGAGCAGCGGCCCCAGGTAGAACACCACGAACAGCACCACGAACGGCAGGATGAACATCCAGCCGATCCAGCTCCGGCGTAACGCGATCCGGACGACGTCCGCCGCCCGTCCCGTCGTGGGAACCGCCAGGTTCACAGGCCGGTCCCGATCGTGTCGGCCTGCGACTGGATGGACTTGGCCGTCTGCTCGGGGGTCTGGGCGCCGCGGGCCAGCTTCTCCAGCTCCGCCTCGAGCACCCTGGCCACCTGCTCCCACGTCGGGAACGGCGGCGGCGTCTTGGCGTCCTTGAGCTGCTCGCCGAAGACGGCCAGCTGCTTGTCGGCGGTCAGCTCGGGCTCCTGCCAGGCCACCTGCACGGCAGGCAGCGCCTTGACGGTCGTGTACCACTTGGCCTGCACCTTCGGCTCGCTCAGCCACTGCAGGAACGTCCAGGCGGCGTCACGGTTCTTCGCCTTCTTGAACACCGCCATGGCGGAGCCGCCGATGAAGCTGGTGCCCGAGACGGGGCCCTTGGGGTAGGGGGCGACGTCGAACTTGTCCTTGAACTCCGGCCCGCCGTCGTTGTTGAGCACCCCGATCATCCACGGGCCTGAGAAGAAGCCGCCGACCTCGCCCTTGATGAAGGTCTGCGGGAAGGCGCCCTCGGCCGTGTTGGTCGGGGCGAGCTTCTGCTTGAACAGCGACTCGTACTGCTTGAGCGCGGTCACCGCCTCGGGGGTGTCGAAGGTGTATTTGCCGTCCTTGACGATCTCGCCGCCGGCCTGCCAGATCAGCGGCAGCGTCTCCTGCCAGGACGCGCCGAGCGTGTAACTCTGCTGGAAGCCGTCCTTGGCCCCGCCCCTGTCCTTGAGCGCCCTGGCGAACTCGGTGAACTCCCGCCAGGTCTTCGGCGGCTCCACTCCGGCCTTCTTCGCCTGGTCGGTGCGGTAGTAGAGGACGCGGGTCTCGACGTACCACGGCACCCCGTACGCCGTGCCGTTGAGCTCGACCGTCTGCCACGCGCCGGGGAAGAACGCCGCCTTGTCCACCAAATTGGGCGGGGTGGGGTCGAGGGCGCCGGTCTTGGCCAGTTCGCCCGACCAGGTCGAGCCGATCATGCTCACGTCGGGGGTGGCGCCGCCCGCGATGGCCGCGGTGATCTTGTCGTGCGCCACGTCCCACCCGATCGCCGTGACGTTGACCTTCACGCCGGGGTTGGCGCTCTCGAAGTCCTTGACGAACGTGCCGAGCGCCTTGCCTTCCTCCCCCATCGCCCAGACCGTGACCTCCCCCGTGACCTTGCCGGTCGTGACGTTCTGCGCCTGCTCGGGCGCCTGAGCGGCGTCGCGGCCGCAGCCCGCGGCCAGGATCGCGAGAGCCAGCAGGCCGCCGGTGGCGCGGACTCCGGCGCGCCGGGTGATGGTGTTCACGTTCTTACCTCCTGGGGGTGGGAACCGCAGCTGGCGCGCACGACCAGCTCGGTGGTCAGGATGAGGTGGCTCGGCGTGTCGCGGACGCCGGTGATCAGCTCGTCGAGCGCGCGGGCGGCGCGGGCGCCGAGCTCGCGCATCGGCTGGCGCACGGTGGTCAGCGCGGGCCTGGCGTGGCGGGCGGCCATGATGTCGTCCCAGCCGGTGACGGCCACGTCGCCGGGCACGTCGAGGCCGAGCTCCTCGGCCGCCAGCAGCGCCCCCAGCGCCACCTCGTCGTCGGAGCAGACGATGGCCTCCGGCCGCTTGTCCTTGAGCAGCGCCCTGGCGGCGTCGAAGCCGCACTCCACGGTGTACTCCCGCGTGGCCACGGCCTCGATCGCGCCGCCGAGCACCGACCGCACGCCACGCCAGCGCTCGTCCACGTCGTCGCCGCTGGTCAGGGGCGCGCCGAGGAACGCGAAGCGCTCGTAGCCGTGGCCGGCCAGGTGCTCGGCCAGCGCCCGCGCCGAGGCGGTGTTCTCGCTGCGCAGCGTGTCCGCGCCGGGCAGCGGGTCTCGGGAGATGACCACCAGCCGCACGCCGAGCCGGACCAGCTCGGCGATCAGCGGGTCGGGGACGGCGTGGCCGAAGACCAGCAGGCCGTCCACGCGCCCGGCCAGGTCCTTGATCAGGTCGTTGACCCTGGTGCGGCCCTTGGTCGACAGGATCACCACCGAGCGGCCCAGCTCGGAGGCGACCTCCTCGTAACCGAGCAGCACCTCGGTGTAGTAAGGGCCGGCGAGATCGGGAAAGACGACGCCGTTGGCGGCGTGCCGGCCCTCGGCCAGGCTGACGCCGAGGCGGCTGGGCGTGAAGTTGAGCTCCTCGACGGCCTTGAGCACCTTCTCGCGGGTCTTGGCCGCGACGGGTCCGGTGCCGCGCAGGGCCCTGGACACGGTCGCGATCGACACGCCGGCGCGTTGGGCCACCTCGTAGATGGTCACGTCCATGGAGCCACTCCTTTATGTAAGCGCTTTCATCATGGGGCGGTGTAAGCGCTTACACAAATGCAGTGTGCCAGCCTTGTTAACTTCTCGTACAGACCCCGTCGAGTAACGGTGAGGTCACGCCGGAGGTGGGTAGCTGGACGGCATGCTCTATGGCAAGGAACATGTCCGGCGCTATCAGGAGACCGACGGCGCGGAAGGACACGACTGGAACAACACCACAGTCCTCCTCCTCACCACCAAAGGCCGCAAATCGGGCAAACCATACACGACCCCGCTCATCTACCAGCGGCACGGCGACGACCACGTGGTCGTGGCCTCCAAGGGCGGCGATCCCGACCATCCCGAGTGGTACAAGAACCTGAAGGCCAACCCTGACGTCGAGGTGCAGGTCAAGGGCGACAAGTTCAAGGCCCGCGCCCACACGGCGAGCGACGAGGACAAGCCCGCGCTCTGGCGGCTCATGACGAGCACGTGGCCGGACTACGACGAATACCAGCGCAAGACCGACCGCGACATCCCGGTCGTCGTCCTCGAGCGCATCACCTAAATGGCCGGAAGGCCCCGCCGAAGCGGGGCCTTCCGCTTGAATCACTTGATCTGGTACGCCCTGATGACGGTCTCGGCGAAGGCGTTGCCGCCGGTGTCGGCGGCCTTGACGCGCAGCGAGGCGAACCTCCCGCGCGCCCCGGCCGGGTGCCAGGTCTCGGCGGACCAGCCGCCCTTGGCCGACGGATGCACCAGCGTGGGCAGCCAGGTGCGGCCGTCGTCGTAGGAGATCTCCACTGTGAGCGTGCGCAGCTTCAGGTCGGGCGAGCCGTCCTGGCGCTGCAGACGAAGCGGGATGCGCATGTGGCCCACGGCGGCCCGGTTGCGCTCGTCCAGCTCTGGGCTGATCTTGACGGCGAGCAGCGGCAGCACCTGCCGCTTGCCCGGCTCGGGGGTCTTCGACCGGAACCGCCACTCGGCGCTGACCCGCGTGGACACCTTGGTCTGGGCGGAAGCGCGGTCGGCGGTCATGGTGAGCCGGTAGTCGCTCTCCTTCTGCTCCGCGGGCACGTCGATCCAGCCGGGCAGGTAGTCGGTGGCGTAGATCTCCTTTCCGTCGCGGTAGAGCTTGGCCTGCGGGGAGGCGTACTCGCCGTAGGAGATGCGGTCGGGGGTGCCGTCCTCGAACAGGCCGGCCGCGAACTGCAGCATGTTGTCCTCACGCCAGTTGAGGTCCCCGCCGGGGCTTAGCCCGGCCGCGAAGACGCCGTTGTTCCAGCGGTCGGTGGTCTTCTGGCCGGCCCGGTAGACGGTGGTCTTGCCGAAGAAGAACTGGTCGAGGTCGTTCAGGCCGTCCGGGGGCGTGCGGTACTGGACGAAGGACGGGTACCAGCCGGTGTCGCCGGGCGTGTAGTACTCGGTCCTGCGGAAGGGCAGCGAGAGGCGGGAGACGTGGCTGTAGGGCATCCACGCCAGCTCCGTTCCGTACAGCACGGGCAGCGCCATGTGCTCGCCGAACTTCACGTCGTGCTGCGTGGCGTAGGTGGAGGTGACCTCGGCGAGGTCGCGGCGGCGGGGGCGGTAGCCGGGGTCGGCGGGGATGCGCGGCTCGGCCTTCATCAGGTGATAGAAGTACGGGCTGTCGTCATAGCTGCCGTCGTCCTTGGGCTTGGCCCATTGGGTCCACCGGTAGTAGGCGAAGTTCTTGCTGGCCGTGCGGGTCGTCGGGATGGCCTTGATGCCTTCGATGCGGTCCGCGCCCCACAGGGAGTTCAGGTCCACGTCCACGCCGAAGGGCTGCATGCCCTCGATGAGCTGCAGCATGCCGAACAGGCCGATGGCCAGCCGCGCCGTCGGCTCCTCGGTACGCACGTCCACCGGCTTGGCCCGGCCGGCGTCGGCGGCGACGGTGCGGTCGGCGTCGAGGGTGAACTCCGGCTCGGCGGCCATCACCAGCGTGCCGTCGTGGTCGGCCATCAAGGTGACGACCGTGTAGCGGTGACCCTTGAGCAGCCGCAGGTCCAGGGTGCCGCCGGCGATGTCGTAGTTGGTCTGTTCCTTGGCGTCGAGGTCGATCACCCCGGCGAAGGCGTTCTGGGCGGGCTGCCCGTCCGTGCCGGTGAAGGTCAGCTTGAGGCCGCGCTTCTCCGGTTCGACACGCATGCCGATGCCGGTGCGTACGGTGACGCCGCCTCCCTCGGCCACGACCGTGCCGCTGTAGATGCCGGTGGCGCCGGGCCGGGCGGTCACGGTGACCTGGGCGGTGCCGTGTGCGGGCACCTCGACCGTGGTGGCGCCGAGCGCGAACACCGTCGCCGGCTCGCCGTGCCCGTCCTTGGCCGTCACCTCGAGCTCCAGCCGGAGGGCGGCGTCGCCGTCGTTGCGGTAGGTGAGCGTGCGCTCCTTCGGCTCGTTGTCGGGCAGCTCGACGTCTCCCATGGAGAGCGAGACCGGCTCGGCCGTGACCTGCTGGGTGATGGCCCGGGCGACGTCCACGCGGCCGGCGCCCTGGACGTAGGCGCCCAGCTCGGCACCGGGGGCGGTGGACGCCATGAGCGCCGCCTTGATGCGGCCGGCCTTCCAGTCGGGGTGCAGGCCGGCGACGATCGCCGCGGCGCCCGCCACGTGCGGGGTGGCCATGGACGTGCCGCTCATCGCCGTGTAGGAGTCGTCGGCGGGCGCTCCGGCGGCGGTGCCGGCGGCCCTGGCGGCGACGATGCCCACGCCGGGCGCGATCAGGTCCGGCTTGACCGCGGCGTCGCCGGGGCGCGGGCCGGTGCTGCTGAAATCGGCCACCGTGTCGGCGTCGCGGTGGGAGGCGCCGACCGACAGCGCGCTGTCCGCGCTGCCCGGGGAGCCGAGGTGCTGGGGCCCGTCGTTGCCCGCGGCGATCACGAACAGCGTGCCGTACTTCTCCGTGAGGTTGTCGACGGCCTGCTCCAGCGGGTCGGTGCCGGGCGCGTCAGGGCCACCGAGGCTGAGGTTGGCGACGCGGGCGCCGTTCTCCGCCGCCCACGTCATGCCCTCGATGATGCCCGAGTCGGGACAGAAGCCGCTCTGGTCGCAGACCTTGCCGATGAGCAGCCGGGCGCCGGGGGCAACGCCCTTGTGCGTGCCGCCCGAGGCGGCGCCGGAGCCGGCGATCGTGGAGGAGACGTGTGTGCCGTGCCCGTGCAGGTCGCGCGTGTCCGGCTCGGAGGTGAAGTTCTCGGCCTTGGCGACCAGGCCTTGCAGATCGGGGTGGGCGGGGTCGTAGCCGGTGTCGAGGACCGCGACGGGGACGTCCTTGCCGGTGTGGCCGGCCGCCCAGGCCGCGGGCGCGCCGATGTGCGGGACGCTGACGTCGAGCGACACCTTGGCCTTGCCGTCGAGCCAGATCTTCGCGGGCGTCGCCAGCGTCCTGGCCTGCGCGGTCAGGGTCTTCCAGAGCGCACCGGTACGTGGCTCGTTCCTGGCTACGCCGTTGATCGCGGGCAGCGGACGCCCGCCCGCGGCCTTGAGCGTGGCGGCGCCGGCCTGCTCCGGGTACGTCAGGATGAGCGGGAGCCCTTGGCTGGCGGCGTCGTCGTAGCCGAGCGCGGCCAGCTTGGTGACGTTGAACAGCCGCGGGTCCAGTGTGCCCGCCGCCAGGAGGGGCATGGCGTCCACGGGCACGATGCTGAGCCCCTCCGTGGACCGGCGGTGCACGAAGTCGATCTTCTCCCGGCCGGGGGCGGGAGCGATGTCGAGCTGGGTCTGCTTGTTGGGGAGCGCGCGGAGGGTGACCTTGTCCCCGGTGATGAGGGTGATCGTCTTGGCGGGCTCTACCTGGGCGGGGGGCGGGGTGGGTGCCGCCTGAGCCGGTACGGCGGCCGTGGTGACGGCCAGGAGCACGGCGCCCAGAATGGCGATTCTCTGTTGCACACCCCGCTTTCTAACTGCCAGTGAATTTTGGGGACAAGGTGGTTCCTGTGGCCTATTGCGGCAACTGCCGGAAATGGCCAAGATCGGGGCCATGCTAGAAGACGGCCGGGCGCTGGAGATCGTCGGCATCAGCGCGTTCGATGAGCACGTCTACCGATGCGTGCTGGCCTGCCCCGGCATCACCGTGCAGGAGCTCGTCATGAGGAGCGGCGAGAGCGCGGGGCGCATCCAGTCGTCGCTGAGCAGGCTCCGCGCCAGGGGCCTGATCAGCCGCCTCTGGGGGCGCTCGCCCCGCTGGACGGCGACGAACCCGGGCACCGCGATCCGCTCACTGGTCCGCGGCATGCAGAGCGAGCTGGACCGGCTCACCGACACGGCCGACGAACTGGAGGTGGCCTTCCGCAACGTCGGCGCGGACCCCGAGGGGAGCGGGCAGTTCGAGGTCCTGGCCGGGCCCGAGGAGCAGGCCCGCTGGTACGTCCGGCTGCAGCAGGAGGCCAAGGAGGAGGTGCTGACCTTCGACCGGCCCCCGTACGTGCTGGACTACCACAACCCGCTGCAGACCGACCTGCTCCGCAGCGGCGTGCGCTACCGCACCATCTACGTGCCGGAGGCGTTCGACCACACCGGGGCGCTCGATGAGGTGGGCAGCCTGATCAGGGCGGGCGAGGAGGCGCGGATCCTGCCCTCGCTGCCGTTCAAGATGGCGCTCGTCGACCGGCGGCGGGCGGTCATGCCGCTGCACATGGACCCGCCGCTGACACGCGGCGTGCTGATCAGGGGGTCCACCATGGTCGTGGCGCTGGTGGAGCTGTTCGAGCGCCTGTGGCGAGAGGCCCTGCCGGTGCGCCCCGAGCTCTGGTCGCACGACAGCTCGCCGGAGCCCGCCCAGGAGGAGGAACCGGCGACGGACCTCGGCCTCGACGACCGCAGGCTGCTGGCGTTGCTGGCGGCCGGGCTCAAGGACGACGCCATCGCCCGCCAGCTCGGCACCAGCCCGCGCAGCCTCCGCCGCCGCCTGCGCCACCTCCTCGACGAGCTCAACGCCGAGACCCGCTTCCAGGCCGGCGCCCAGGCCAGCCGCCGGGGCCTGGTCTGACCGCCCCCGTGCTCAGGGGCGCAGCGCCGAGTACAGCTCCATGGTGCGGTGGGCGATGCGTTCCCAGGAGAAGTGCTCGACGGCCCTGACGCGGCCCGCCTTCCCCATCGCGGCGGCCCGGCCCGGGTCCGCCAGCAGGGTGTTGACGCGTTCGGCCAGGTCCGCGGCGAAGCGGTCAGGGTCGTGCGGCGTGCCGTCGGCGCCCTGCTCGATCGGCACGAGCAGGCCCGTCTCGCCGTCGGCCACCACCTCGGGGATGCCGCCGGTGGCGGTCGCGACCACGGCCGTCTCGCAGGCCATGGCCTCCAGGTTCACGATCCCCATCGGCTCGTAGACCGACGGGCACACGAACACGGTCGCGTGCGTCAGCAGCTGGATCACCTCGGGCTTGGGCAACATCTCCTGGATCCAGACGACGCCGTCGCGGTCGAGGTCGCGGACCAGCTGCGTCACCTCGGCCGCGATCTCCGTCGTGTCGGGCGCGCCGGCACACAACACGAGCTGGGCGTCGGGGTCGAAGGAGCGTGCCGCGTGCAGGAGGTGGATCAGGCCCTTCTGGCGGGTGATGCGGCCCACGAAGACGACGTAGGGCCGGCTCAGGTCCACGCCGTGCTTCCGCAGGACGTCCAGGCCTGGGTCGGGGACGTATTCGGCGGTGTCGATGCCGTTGTGGATGACGCTGACCTTGTCCGGCGAGATCTCCGGGTAGGCGGCCAGGACGTCGCGGCGCATGCCCTCCGAGACCGCGATCACCGCGTCCGCGGCGGCCAGGGCCGTGCGCTCGGCCCACGACGAGATCGTGTAGCCGCCGCCGAGCTGCTCGGCCTTCCACGGCCGCAGCGGCTCCAGGCTGTGCGTGGTGACCACGTGCGGGATGCCGTGCAACAGCTTCGCGACATGCCCGGCGAAGTTGGCGTACCAGGTGTGGGAGTGGACGACGTCGGCTCCCTGGCAGGCGGCGGCCATCTCCAGGTCGACGCCGAGCACCTGCAGGGCCGCGTTGGCGTCCTGCAGCCCGCCCGGCACCCGGTAGGCGGCGACGCCGGGCTCGTCGCGGTCGGCGCCGAAGCAGCGCACCCGCACGTCGGCCAGCCGCCTCAGCTCTCTGGCCAGGTATTCCATGTGCACGCCGGCGCCGCCGTACACCTCCGGCGGGTACTCCCGGCTGAGCAGATCAACACGCATGAGACGACCTTACGGTCAACCTGAGCATAGGGAACACAATCGACGAGCCCAAGGTCGGTAACCCCGGCTCGGGCCATTGAACGGCAAATCAGGACACGAAGGAACTTCTCCGTGCCGGGATTCGTCGATAGATCGGCCATTTGAGGGTAGCGTCTCGGGCATGAGGTCCCGGAGGGTGCTTGCGGTTGTGCTGGCAGGTGGAGAGGGTAAGAGGCTCATGCCGCTCACGGCGGATCGGGCGAAACCGGCGGTGCCGTTCGGGGGGATATATCGGCTCATAGATTTCGTGTTGTCGAACCTGGCGAACGGCGGGTTCCTGAAGATCGTCGTCCTGACCCAGTACAAGAACCACAGCCTGGACCGGCACGTCTCGCGGACGTGGCGGCTGTCGGCGATGCTGGGCAACTACGTGACGCCCGTGCCGGCGCAGCAGCGGCTCGGGCCGCGGTGGTTCTCCGGGTCCGCGGACGCGCTCTTCCAGAATCTCAACCTGATCTACGACGAGATGCCCGAGCACGTGATCGTGTTCGGGGCCGACCACATCTACCGCATGGATCCGCGGCAGATGGTCGAGCAGCACGAGGACTCCGGCGCCGACGTGACGGTGGCCGCGATCAGGCAGCCGCTGTCGCTGGCCGACCAGTTCGGCGTGATCGAGACCGACCCCCAGGGGCGCAGGATCGTCGCCTTCAGGGAGAAGCCCAAGGACGCGGTGGGGCTGGCGGACTCCCCCGACGAGGTGTTCGCCTCGATGGGCAACTACGTGTTCAAGACGCAGTCGATGATCGACGCGCTGCGGGAGGACGCGCTCGACCCGACCAGCAAGCACGACCTGGGTGGAAACATCATCCCGATGCTGGTCAAGTCGGGCGGCGCCGACGTCTACGACTTCGCCAACAACGTCGTGCCGGGGTCGAGCGAGCGCGATCGGGGCTACTGGCGTGACGTGGGGACGCTGGACGCCTACTACGAGGCCCACATGGATCTCATCTCGGCGCACCCGGTGTTCAACCTGTACAACGACAAGTGGCCGATCTTCACCGGGCACGACCCGCTGCCGCCCGCCAAGTTCGTGCACAACGACGGCGACCGCGTGGGACGGGCGATCGACTCGCTGGTGTCGCCCGGCGTGATCGTCTCCGGCGGCACGGCAATCCGGTCCGTCCTGTCCCCCAAGGTGGTGCTGCACTCGCACGCGCGGGTGGAGGACTCGGTGCTGATGGAGAACGTCAAGGTCGGGCGGGGCGCGATCGTGCGCAAGGCGATCATCGACAAGAACGTGGTGATCCCGGACGGGGCGCGGATCGGATTCGACCTTGAATACGATCGCACCCGGTTCGCCCTGACCCGGGGCGGGGTCGTGGTCATCGGCAAGAACGAGATCGTCGACCGGTAGGCGGCGCGCAGCGGGCAGGCGCGAGACAGGGAGCCGTGGTGCTGCCTGGGCCACTAGTAGCCCAGGCTGTAACCTGCGGGATCGCCCGTGTTGCTGCCATTGTCGGTGCTGACGTCGTCGTAGCCACTCGTCGAGTCGTCGCTGTACTGCTCCTCGCAGGAGATGACCTCGTGCTGGGCGGCGTAAACGCCCGAGCCGCCGCTGCCGAGGGTGTGAACCTGACCGCCGATGGTGAGTTCACACTCGGCCGGGCGGGCGCCGGCCGGGCTCGCCATGGCGACGACCGCGGTGGCGGCAAGGGCGCCACCGGCAGCTATGAGGTTGACTTTCATGATCTCTCCCCGCGGTCGCTTATGGCAACACATCATCACTCTAAGTAGTCATTCCCGGGACATGCGGTAACGCCACGCGCAGATCGTTGCGTCGCGTTGCGGAGGCTGTTGCGCAAGATCACGAGATAGGGGCGGTTTCAAGGCTGGCCGTCAGGACGCGTGGTTCGTCCATCGCCGATTGGGTCTTGATGCGGCCGTCGTTCGGGATCACGCTGAACGACAGGAGGCAGTGATGTCGCACCCACTCGGAGTCAGCCGCCCGGATCTCGAAGTCACCGACCTGCCCACGCCTGAGGAGGTCTTCAAGGTCTCCAAGATCGGCACCAAGGAGCTCTTCAAATACGCCGTCGGCCCCAGCCTGATCGCACTCGGCATCTCGATCGGAAGCGGCGAGTGGCTGCTGGGCCCGCTGAGCGTCGGCCAATACGGATTCGTCGGCGTCGGCTGGGTCATCCTGGTCTCGGCGCTGCTGCAGACCTTCTACAACGTCGAGTGCTCCCGGTATGTCCTCGCCACGGGCGAGACCCCGGTGGTCGGCTGGGGGCGTGTGCCGCCGGGCTGGCCGCTCTGGGTGCCGCTCTCGGTCTTCATCGTGATCTTCGCGTTCATCGCGGGCGGCTGGGCCGCGTCGGCGGGGCAGGGCGTGTACGCACTGGTCCACGGCGTGCCCCCGGCGGCCGGGGACGCGGAGCCACGCTGGTGGGCCATCGGCCTGCTGGTGCTGGTGTTCCTCATCACCGCCGCCGCGCGCCGCATCAGCCGCGCGCTGGAGCTGGCGAACTGGGTGCTGGTCGGGACGATCCTGATCGCCCTGCTGGCCGTGGACCTGCTCGTGGTGCCGTTCAGCCAGTGGTGGGAGGGCATCCGCGGCTTCATCACCCCCGCCGCGCCGCCCGCCGGGATCACCGCGACCCAGCTCGGCGCCCTGGCCGGCTTCACGGCGCTGGCGTCAGGACTCAACTGGTACGTCATGGGTCACTACCGTGACAAGGGCTACGGCATGGGCCACCGCGTCGGCTACATCTCGGGCCTGCGCGGCGAGCGGCGGCCGATCCTGGCCAGCGGCGTCACCTTCCCCGACGACGAGCGCAACCGGGGCCTGTGGCGCCGGTGGTATCGGCTGCTCATGGTGGACATGTGGGGCGTGTTCTTCGTCGGCGCGATCCTCGGCATGCTGCTGCCCACGATCCTCATGGCCCAGGCGGTGCAGCTGTCGGGCGAGCGGCCCACGCGCGCCAACGTCCCGACGTTCGTGGCCAGCGCGCTGGGCGGCGAGTACGGGCGCACGGTGTTCTACATCGCGCTGGTGGTAGGCGTGCTGATCCTGTTCTCCACGCAGCTCGGCATCTTCGAGGCGATGGTGCGGGTGACGACGGACGCCGCCAACGCCACCAGCCCCCGCCTGCGCCGGCTGATCGAGGGCGACCCGCGCCGGTTCTACTACCCGTTCATGCTCCTGCTGCTGGTGATCATCTCGATCATCATCTTCCAGTCGCTGCCGGTGGGGCTGGTGGAGTGGTCGGCCAACATGTCCAACCTGGGCGCGCTGTTCTATCCGTTCCTGCTGATGTATCTCAACAGCAAGCTCCCGCGCCCGGCGCGCCCGCGGCCGTGGCATTACATCATCCTCGTCCTGAACTTCCTGTTCTTCGGCTTCTTCTTCGTCAACTTCATCGCCGACTTCGTGGGGGACCCGCTGGTGACCTTCTGAGCTCAGCTGATCAGGAAGACGTCGCCGTTGCCCAGTGCGGCGCCCCCGGACGGGGCGCCGCACGTCAGGCCGGAGATCGCCACCTGGCCGGCGGCGGTCGTGGTGGCGTACAGGTTCGGCTCGGCGAAGGGGTCGACGGCGTCGTCCCTGGCGGTGCCGAGCTGGGCGGCGGCACGTTGCGTGCCCCGGCCGTCCAGGCGTGCGGTCAGCACGTCGGCGCCGCCTGCCGGCACCCCGATCCGGCCGCGGGTGTAGCCCACGACCTCCACCTCGCCACCCGGCAGCGCCGCCACGGCGGCGCCCTCGTCGGCGGCCGGGGTGGCGAGCGTGTGCTCCCAGCGGCGGCGGCCCTGCCCTGTGTGGGCCACCGTGTACGCGTCGCCGCCCGACGCGCCCGTGGCGACGGCGAGACCCTCCGTGGTGACGGTCACCGCATTCAGCCGGTCGTCGCCGGAACCGCCTGCCGTCGTGGCCCACGCCCTGCTGCCGTCGGCGGCGGCGAAGGCGGCGAGCCAGCCGTCGAGGCCGCCGAGCGCGGTGGTGCCGGGCGGGGCCGCGGTGGCGCTGCCGGTGACGTAGAGCGTCGTGGCGTCCGCGGCGACACCGTACGCCTTGTCCTCGCCCGTGCCACCGTACTGCCTGAGCCACGACAGCTCGCCGGCCGGGGTGATCCTGGCGACGATGGCGTCCTTGTCGCCGTTGTTCGGCCCGTCCAGGGAGCCCTTGGTATAGCCCGCCACGTACGCGCCGCCGTCGGGCGCGGCGGCGAGCCCGTAGAGGCGGTCGGCGGCGTCCGGCGCGCCGAACTGGGTGATCCACCGGACCGTGCCGTCGGGGCCGAGCCTGGCCACGAACGCGTCGTCGGCCGCGTTGCCCGGGTGCCGGCCGTCGAGGTCGCCCTTCGTGTACCCGGCCGTGAGCACGCCGCCGTCGGGCAGCGGCGCGACGCCGTACAGGCGCTCGTCCGCCGGGGTTCCGAACTGCCTGGTCCAGCCGCCGATCCGGGACACCACGGCGTCGAGCCGGCCTGAGGGAGACTGGCCCGCCGCGTACCCGATGGTCAGGGCCCCGTCCGGGTGGGCCGCGACGCCGCCCGCCCAGTCGGTGGCGGCCGTGCCGTGCAGCGGGGCGGGCAGGCCGGTCGGGGGCGTGACGCTCAGCCCGGGGCCGAGCTCGGCCATGGCCTGCTCGAAGGCCGGCGTCCAGACCGACCAGTCGTGGCCCCCGTCCATGACGCGCAGCTGCGCGGACAGGGCGGGTGAGCGCCTGGCCGCGTTATAGAGGGCGGCGGACTCGAAGTCCAGGTCGTGGCGGGCGTCGGCGGGATCGGGGTTGGCGTACTCGTCGTCGCCGACGGCCACGAACAGCCGCACCGGCAGATCGGGGTCCAGATCGGGCAGCGACGCCGGATAGGTGAGCTCGCGGTAGACCTCGTCGGAGAACTTCTCCTCCCCTCGGCCGAAGGCGCCGTAGTCGCGGGTGGAGGAGTCGGACGGCGGCAGCGGCGTGTAGACGGCCGGACTGAGCACGGCGGCGGCGCTGAACACGTCCTGGTGGGCGAGCGCGAACCGCAGCGCGCCCGCGCCGCCCATCGAGTAGCCGCCGACCAGGCGGGCCTCCCGGATCGGTGCCGTGCGGTACGTGGCGTCCACGTGGGCCACCAGGTCGCGGGTGAGGGCCGTCTCCACCGGACGTCCCGGCAGGTCGGCGCCGGTGTAGCGGGAGTCGACGTACCAGTTGCCGCGCTCGCTCCACGGCGCGTCCGGCATGACGGCGATGACCGGCGGGATGCGTTTGGTGCGAATCATGTCGTCGAGAACGCTCTTGACGCGGGTCCACGCCTGCATGGTGTCGCCGCGGCCGTGGAGCAGGTAGAGGACCGGGTGGCGGGCGGCGCCGCGGTCGTAGCCGTACGGGAGGTAGGCGGTGTAAGCGATGCGCTCCCCGTCCAGCGCGGGGGACGGCGCGGAGCCGGTGATGAGCGTGCCGGGCGCGCGGGTGTCCGTCTCGCCGGGGACGGCGAGGAGGGAGAGCGCGGCGAGTGCGGCCAGTGTGGCGGCGCCGAGCCGGCGAGGTAAGAGCATCGACCGCTCCTGTAAACGTTTACGGAAGGCACCTTGTGGTGTTTCGGCAGAGTTTCCAGGGAGGGGTGTTGCGATGTCAACCAAGGCGGCTCGATAGGTTGGAGCGTCATGTGTGTGCACATCGACGCCGTAGCCACAGTCCGGCGGCCGGCCGACGGCGGGGGCTGCGGACCCGGCGACGGGCACAGCGACCGGGGCGGCGCCGGGCGCGGCGACCGGGGCGAGTGCAGCGACCAGGGCGGCGGGGGCGGCGGCGGCGGCGGGGGCGGCGATGTCTGAGGGGGGCGGTCGCGGGAGGCGGGTGACCGCCGTGTTGCTGGCTCATGCCGCCGCCACGCAGGTCATCACGTTCGTGCTGCGTCCCACCATGTCGTACCGGGCGATCGAGCTCGACGTCCCCGCGGCGCTGCTCGGCCTGCTGGGCGCGAGCTTCGCGATCGCACCGCTGCTGCTGGCGCTGCCTGCCGGGCACGCCGCCGACCGGTACGGCGAGCGGCGCCTGGCCGTGACCGGTGCGATCCTGCTCACCGCCGCCAGCGTCGCGTTCCTGACGATCGGGCACACCGTCCCGGGGCTGCTCACGGCCGGAGTGCTGCTGGGCACCGGGCATCTGGGCTGCGTGATCGCCCAGCAGGCGCTCGTGGCCAACACCACCCGGCGCGGCGGCCACGACACCGCCTTCGGCCACTACACGTTCGCCGCCTCGCTGGGCCAGGCCGCCGGCCCGGTGCTGATCGCGGCGTTCGGCGGGGAGCGGGCGATCCCGGACACCGATCGCATCTTCGCCTGGTCGTGCGGTCTGGCCGTGCTGCTCGTCGTGCTGTCGGCGCTGCTGACCCGCAGCCCGCACCCGGCCGACGGTGAACGAGAGGCGGCGGGCAGCGTGCGCTCCCTGCTGCGCCTGCCCGGCCTGCCGCACGCCCTGGTGACGAGCTGCGTGGTCATCGCCGCGCTCGACATCACGCTGGTCTACCTGCCCGCGTTCGGCACCGAGCGGGGCCTCACCTCGGGCACGATCGGGCTGCTGCTGACCATCCGCGGCGTGGCGTCGATGGCCTCTCGCTTCTTCCTGGGCCGCTTGTCGCGGGCCGTCGGCCGGCGGCGGCTGCTGGTGACGAGCACGGTGGCGGCGGCCGCCGCAATGCTGGTCACGCCCGTGCCCATGCCGCTGTGGGCGCTGGCCTTCGTGCTGCTGATCCTCGGGTTCGGGCTCGGGGTGGGGCAGCCGCTGACCATGTCATGGCTGGCCGAGTCCGCGCCTGCGGGGCTGCGCGGGCGGGCGATGTCGCTGCGCCTGGTCGGGAATCGTACCGGGCAGCTGATCCTGCCCGGCCTGGCCGGGCTGGTGGCGGCCGGCATGGGCGCCGCCGGAGTGCTCCTGGTCACCGCGTTGGGGCTCGGCTGGGCCGGCGTGGCGGCCAGGCGGCTGCCCGTCGATCCGTGACCCGCGTGCCGCCGGCTCCTTACGCCCTCAGAACGGTGACCTGTCGTCCCGCCGGGGTGCGGTCCTGATCGAACCGGACGCGCTCCTCCATCGGAGCCGCCTCCGGACGGCGATCGAAGATCACCAGGTAGCCGGTCTCGAGATCCAGCCGGTCCAGATAGCGGTCGAGCTGCGCGAGCCCCTCTTCCGCTGGATCCCGTTGACCAGGCCGCCACACCTTGAGCTCCATGGCCTCCCGCTAGTCGGCTCTGGGGACGGACGACTACGTCCAATGGGAACGCGTGCTGCCCATCCGGCCCGACGGCTCCACCGGCTACGTCTAGGTCACCACTCGAGCCGTGGTTCAGCGGCTCAGACGGGCGGCCTCGGGGAGGGCGCCGTTCCAGGCGGGGCCGTGGACGTACGCCAGGTCGACCTCCATGCGGGCGGCCGCGTCCTGGAGCGCGGGCAGGACGTCGCGCACCAGGTCATCGGGGGTGGCGCGGCTGGCGTGCGTGGCGACGTTCACGGCCGCGACCACCCGCCCGGCGCGGTCCCTAATGGGGACCGCCAGTGAGCGCACGCCCTCCTCCAGCTCCTGATCGACCAGGGCGTACCCGTCGGCGGCGGCCTGGCGGACGGCGGCCTTCAGCTCGGCTGTGGTGGTGATGGTGTGGCGTGACAGGGGCTTGGGGGTGATGGCGTCCAGCCGCTCCTCGGGCAGGGAGGCCAGGAGGACCCGCCCCATCGAGGTCGCGTACGCGGGGAAACGGGTGCCGACGGTGATGTCGACGCTCATGATGCGCTGGGTCGGCACGCGGGCCAGATAGACGATGTCGTCGCCGGAGAGCACGGCGACCGAGGCGGACTCGTGGACGCGGGCGACCAGGTCGGCCAGGTGCGGCTGCACGACGGCGCGGAAGGCGCGGCCGGACAGGTGGGCGTAGCCGAGCTCCAGGACCTTGGGCAGCAGGACGAAGCGGGAGCCGTCGGCGGCCACGTAGCCGAGCCGTTCCAGCGTCTGGATGGCGCGGCGCACGGTCGCCCGCGGCTGCCCGGTGACCCTGGCCGCGTCGGCCAGGGTCGAGCCGCCCGGCGCCGTGCCGAGCGCGACCAGCATGGCCAGGCCGCGGGCCAGCGACTGCAGGTAGCCGGCGCCCAGTTCCTTCTTGGCGGCCCGGGAGGTGTCCTCGGCGGCGATCCCCCTGCGAGGCTCAGTGGCCGGCCGGGCCAGTCTCGCCTCCATCTCCGCGACCGTCTTGAGCAGCCGGGGCAGGGCGTGCTCGCGCAGCCCGGCGACGGTGTGCCTGCTGGTGTGGCTGACCACGCTGACCGCGCACACCGGCGTGCCGTCCGGATCCCGTACGGGCACCGCGACGGCCACCAGGCCCGGCTCGACGAGCTGGTCGTCCTCGGCCCACGACGCCGCCGGGTCGAGCAGCGCGAGCCCGGCCGCGCACCGGCCGGCGGGCAGCAGGTCCCCCACCCGGAAGGCCACGGACATGGTGCGCCGCCGGGTGAACTGGCCGATGAAGCGCACGTGCTCCGGCCCGGGGGCGCCGTCCTTCACGGCCAGCGACACCGACTCGTCGAGGTCCTCGGCCAGCCGCTCGGCCAGCGGGGACAGCACGTCACGCAGGCCGCCGCAGGCGAGGTAGGCCTCCCCCAGCTCCATCAGGCGCGGCGTCAGGTGCACCTCGCGCCCTTCCAGCCGGAGGTAGCCGAGATGGGCGAACGTGGCCAGCACGCGGTCCACCGTGGACCTGGCCAGGCCGGTCGCGCGGACCAGGTCGGTGGGCCCCAGGCGGCGGCGCGGGTCGCCGGCCAGCACGCGCAGCACGGCCAGGCCGCGGTCCAGGGTTCCCGCCGGTTCCATCGCCCACCTCCTCGAGATCCTTTGACAGGAGCGCCTCTCATTACAGATACTCGACCACACAATAGTGGACAAAAGTTCACTATGCGAACACTCCCGGTGAATGGAGCGTCGTGCGGAGAGACAAAGTGGTCGCGACCGCCGAGGAGGCGCTGGCCGGCGTGCGTGACGGCGCGTCGTTCGCGGTCGGCGGCTTCGGGCTGAGCGGCATCCCCAACGTGCTGATCCAGGCCCTCTACAACACCGGAGTGACCGGCATCGGCGTGGTGTCGAACAACTGCGGCGTCGACGGCGGCGGCCTCGGCGTGCTGCTGGCGGCCGGACGCATCGCCCGGGTGACGGCGTCGTACATCGGCGAGAACAAGGAGTTCGCCCGGCAGTACCTCGGGGGTGAGCTGGAGGTGGAGCTGACCCCGCAGGGCAGCCTGGCCGAGCGGCTGCGCGCGGGCGGCAGCGGCATCCCCGCCTTCTACACCCCGGCCGGGGTCGGCACGCCGGTGGCCGACGGCGGCCTGCCGCTGCGCCACAACCCGGACGGCTCGATCGCGGTCGCCTCGCCGCCCAAGGAGGTGCGGGAGTTCGACGGCCGCCCGTACGTGCTGGAGTACGGCATCACGACGGACTTCGCGCTGGTCCGGGCGGCGAAGGGCGACCGGCACGGCAACCTGGTCTTCAGCAAGGCCGCGAGGAACTTCAACCCGCTCGCCGCCATGGCGGGGCGGATCACGATCGCCGAGGTCGAGGAGCTGACCGAGCTGGACCCTGACGAGGTGCACCTGCCGGGCGTCTTCGTCCAGCGGGTGCTCCCGCTCACCCCCGAGCAGGCCGCCGACAAGGGCATCGAGCGGCGCACAATTTCCGCATCTTCGACACGAGGGACGCTGCGCTCATGAGCTGGACGCGTGACGAGATGGTGGCCCGCGCCGCGGCCGAGCTGCGCGACGGCGACTACGTCAACCTGGGCATCGGCCTGCCCACCCGCATCCCGTCCTTCCTGCCGGCCGACGTGGACGTGATCCTGCACTCGGAGAACGGCATCCTCGGCGTCGGCCCCTACCCGGCCGAGGACGAGGTCGACCCCGACCTGATCAACGCGGGCAAGGAGACGGTGACCGTGCGGGACGGGGCGGCGTTCTTCGACTCGTCGCTGTCGTTCGGCATGATCCGCGGCGGGCACATCGACGTGGCGGTGCTGGGGGCGATGCAGGTCTCGGCCGGCGGCGACCTGGCCAACTGGGTGGTTCCCGGGAAGCTGGTCAAGGGTATGGGCGGGGCGATGGACCTGGTCCACGGCGCGCGCAAGGTCATCGTGATCATGGACCACACCGCCAAGGACGGCTCACCGAAGATCGTCAAGGAGTGCTCGCTGCCGCTCACCGGCAAGGCGTGCGTCCACCGGATCATCAGCGACCTCGGCGTGCTCGACGTCACGCCTGACGGGTTGCGGCTGGTGGAATGCGCACCGGGAGTGAGCGTGGAAGAGCTGCGGGACCGTACGGAAGCCGAGGTGCTGGCATGAACACCGTTTACATCGTGGACGCCGTCCGCACGCCCTTCGGACGGCACGGCGGGGCGCTGGCCGGCATCCGCCCCGACGACCTGGCCGCGCACGTGGTCGCGGCGATCGCCGAGCGCAACGACGTGGCGGCCCCCGACGAGGTGATCTTCGGCAACGCCAACGGCGCGGGCGAGGAGAACCGCAACGTCGCCCGCATGGCCGCACTGCTGGCGGGCCTGCCGGTGACCACCCCCGGCGCGACCGTGAACCGCCTGTGCGGGTCCGGCATGGAGGCCGTGATCCAGGCGTACCGGATGATCGCGCTCGGCGACGCGTCCACGGTGATCGCCGGCGGTGTGGAGTCCATGACCCGCGCCCCTTGGGTGCTGCCCAAGCCGGACCGGGCCTTCCCGGCGGGCGGGCAGGAGCTGGTGTCCACCACGCTCGGCTGGCGGCTGGTCAACCCGAAGATGCCGGCCGAGCACACCGTGCCACTCGGCGAGGGCGCCGAGCTGATCGCCGACAAGCACGGCATCTCACGGGCGGAGCAGGACGCGTACGCGCTGGCCAGCCACCAGAAGGCGGCCAAGTCGTCCTTCGAGCGCGAGATCGTCCCGATCGGCGACGTGACCAGGGACGAGGGCATTCGGGAGGACACCTCGCTGGACAAGCTCGCCCGGCTCAAGCCGGTCTTCCGCAAGGACGGCACGGTCACCGCGGGCAATTCCTCCCCGCTCAACGACGGCGCGGCGGCGTTGCTGCTTACCGACGAGGCCGGGCTGCGCGGCCGCGAGCCCCTGGCGCGGATCACCGCGGGCGCGGCCAGCGCGCTCGAGCCCCGCTACTTCGGGCTCGGGCCGGTCGAAGCCGCGCAGAAGGCCCTGGCCAAGGCGGGCAAGACCTTCGGCGACCTGGACACGGTCGAGCTGAACGAGGCCTTCGCCGCCCAGGTGCTCGGCTGCCTGGCCGAGCTGCCCGATCTCGACCCCGCCCTCGTCAACCCGAACGGCGGCGCGATCGCGCTCGGCCACCCCCTCGGCGCCTCCGGCGCCCGCGTCACCGGCACCGTGGCGCACCGCCTGGCGGCGGCCGGCTCCGGCACCGGCCTGGCTACTCTCTGCATCGGCGTCGGCCAGGGCCTGGCCGTCGTGCTCGAAAGGTAGGCGCAATGACTCCACCCCTCACCCAGGCGGACATCGATCAGGAGATCGCCGAGCTGCACAAGGCCGCCGACGGCCAGGAGGCGAACCATCCGCCGCGGGACTTCGCCCCCTACCGCAGCAGCGTGCTGCGCCATCCCAAGCAGCCGCTGATCGCGGTGCAGGACCCGGAGGCGGCCGAGCTGAGCGGTCCCGTCTTCGGCGTCACCGACGTCACCGCGCTCGACGCGGACCTGACCAAGCAGCACCTCGGCGAGCCGCTCGGCGAGCGGATCACCGTGCAGGGGCGGGTGCTCGACCGCTCGGGACGGCCGGTACGCGGCCAGCTGGTGGAGGTCTGGCAGGCCAACGCCTCCGGCCGGTACCTGCACCAGCGCGACGACCACCCCGCGCCGCTGGACCCCAACTTCACCGGGGTGGGCCGGTGCCTGACCGACGACGAGGGCCGCTACGCGTTCACGACGATCAAGCCGGGCGCGTACCCGTGGCGTAACCACGTCAACGCCTGGCGTCCCGCGCACATCCATTTCTCGGTGTTCGGCGCGGCCTTCACGCAGCGGCTGGTCACGCAGATGTACTTCCCGAACGATCCGCTGTTCGCCTACGACCCGGTGCTGCAGTCGGTGACGGACGAGCGGGCCAGGCAGCGGCTCGTCGCCGCCTACGAGCATGACTTGTCCGTGCCCGAGTGGTCCCTGGGCTACCGGTGGGACATCGTGCTGGACGGCCCGGCGGCGACCTGGATGGAGGAGGGCCGATGAACCCCACGCCTTCGCAGACCGTGGGCCCGTTCTACGGCTACGCGCTGCCGTTCCCCGGCGGCGGCGACGTGGCCGCCGGGGGGATCACCGTCCAGGGGTACGTGTACGACGGGGCCGGCGAGCCGGTGCCGGACGCGCTGCTGGAGTTCTGGCAGGCCGACCCGTCGGGCGACCTGAGCGGCGCTCCCGGGACGCTGCGGCGCGACCCGGTGACCGGGGCCGTCCTCGGGCGGCACGGGCTGGACTTCACCGGGTTCGGGCGGGTGCCGACCGACGCCGATGGCCGGTACGCGCTGCACACGCTGCCGCCCGGCAACGGCTACATCAGCGTGTGCGTGTTCGCCCGCGGCCTGCTCCACCACCTGTACACGCGCATCTACTTCGGCCAGGACGCCTTCCTCGACGAGCTGCCGCCGCACCGGCGGGAGACGCTGGTCGCGGTGCGGGAGCGCGAGGGCGTCTACCGGTTCGACATCCATTTGCAGGGCGAGAAGGAGACGGTCTTCCTTGACTTCGGGTGACGTGCCCGGCGCGGACCTCGGACTGCTGTCCCCGATGCGGGGCGCGGCCGAGGAGACCGGCGACGTCGCCTTCCTGCAGGCCATGCTGGATGCCGAGGCGGCGCTTGTGCGGGCGCAGGCGGTGCTTGGTCTGGTGCCGCGGGAGGCGGCCGAGGCCGTGGCGGCCTGCGCGCGGGTCACGGCCTTCGATCTGCCGGGGCTGGTCGAACGGGCTCGTTCCGGCGGCAATCCGGTCATTCCCTTGGTGGTGGATCTCCGCGAGGCCGCGGAGCCCTTCGGCGCGTACGTCCATCGCGGCGCGACCAGCCAGGACATCGTCGACACGGCGATCATGCTGGTCGCGTACCGCACGCTGGGCGCGGTCCTGGCGGACCTCGACCGGGTCGTGGCCGCGCTCGGCCGGCTGGCGGCCGGCCACCGCGACACCCTGATGGCAGCGCGGACCCTCACCCAGCAGGCGGTGCCGACGACGTTCGGGCTCAAGGCGGCGGGCTGGCGCCTGCTGGCCGCCGACGCCCGCACCCGCCTGCGTGCCGCCCGGGCCGCGCTCCCGGCCCAACTCGGCGGCGCGGCCGGCACCCTGGCCGCATTCCACCCCACCCGGGGAACGGCCGCGCCTGCCGGCCCGCCGCCGAACAGCGCCACCGACGCGTGGGCAACCGACCGCGGCGTAGCGGGCGGCGGCGCAACCGGCGGCGGCACGGCGGCCGGCGCGGGTGGCAGCGCGACGGGAGGCGGCGGCGCGGCGGCTGGCGATGCCGGGTTGCTGCTCGTGGCTCGGTTTGCGGCGGAGGTCGGGCTGGCCGAGCCGCGGCTGCCGTGGCACGTGTTGCGGACGCCCGTCGCCGACCTGGCCGGCGCACTGGCGTTCACGGCCGGGGCGCTGGGCAAGATGGCGGCCGATGTGCTCGTCCTGTCACGTACCGAGATCGGCGAGGTGTCCGAGGGCGTCGGCGGCGGGTCGTCGTCCATGCCGCACAAGCACAACCCGGTCAGATCCACGATGATCGCCGCCGCCGCCCGCCAGCTGCCCTCGCTCGCCGCCGTCCTGTACGGTTCGCTCGCCGCCGAGGACGAGCGCCCGTCCGGCGCCTGGCACGCGGAATGGCAGCCGCTGCGCGAGGCGCTGCGCCTGGTGGCCGGAGCCGCCCGTGACGCCGCCGAACTGGTCGCGGACCTGCGGGTGCACCCGGACCGCATGCGCGCCAACCTGACCCTGTCCAACGTGCCCGAGTCCGACACCCTGTCCAACGTGCCCGAGTCCGACACCCTGTCCAACGTGCCCGAGTCCGACACCCTGTCCAACGTGCCCGAGTCCGACACCCTGTCCGGCTCGGCAGGCTCCGCACGGGCCCTGGTCGACCGGTCGCTCGAGGAGGAATAACGATGTTGCAGCACCGGCTGGACGGCCCGGAGAACGGCGAGCCGCTGATCCTCGGCCCGTCGGTGGGCACGTCCCTGCGGGTGTGGGAGCCGCAGGTGGACGCGCTCGCGCGGACCTTCCGGGTGCTCAGATTCGACCTGCCCGGCCACGGCGGCTCACCGGCGGCCGCCGTGAGCTCGATCGACGACCTGGCGCGCATGGTGCTGGAGGTGGCCGACGCGCGAGGCTTCGGCGGCTTCCACTATGCGGGCATCTCGATCGGCGGCGCGATCGGCGCCACCCTGGCCCTCGGCCACCCCGGCCGGGTCCGGTCGCTGGCGATGGTCTGCTCCTCCGCCAGGTTCGGCGAGCCGCAGGCGTGGCGGGACCGGGCGGGGCTGGTCCGCGCCGAGGGGACGGGGCCGCTGCTGGAGGCCACGGCCAAGCGCTGGTTCGCCGGCGCCCCCGCCGACCTCCCCGCACCGCTCGCCCAGGCGCTGCTCGGCGACCTGGCCGCCGCCGACCCTGAAGGGTACGCCGCCTGCTGCGACGCCCTGTCGGCCTATGACCTGCGCGACTCGCTGGCCGCGATCAAGGTTCCCACCCTGATCGTGGCCGGTCGGGACGACCCGGCGACGCCGCCCGAGCACGCCAGGCAGCTGGCCGACGGCATCGCCGGCGCCACGCTCGTCGAGCTTGCCGGCGCCGCGCACTTGGCCAACGTCGACCAGCCCGCACGCGTCACGGCCGCGCTCCTCGCCCACCTGCCCGCCGTCCCCGGCATGCGGGTACGCCGGGAGGTGCTCGGTGACGCGCACGTGGACCGGGCGATCGCCCGCACCACCCCGTTCACCAGGGATTTCCAGGACTTCATCACCCGCTACGCCTGGGGCGAGATCTGGACCAGGCCGGGCCTGGACCGCCGTACCCGCAGCTGCGTGACGCTCACCGCGCTCGTCGCCCACGGCCACCTGGAGGAGCTGGCCATGCACGTGCGCGCGGCCCTCCGCAACGGGCTGACCCCGGACGAGATCGGCGAGGTACTCCTGCAGAGCGCCGTCTACTGCGGCGTGCCCGCGGCCAACGCCGCCTTCGCCGTCGCCCAGCGGGTCCTGGACGAGGCCGACGCCGGAGGAGCGTAGCGCGCCCCGCTCCTTAAGGACCGGCGTCCCCGGCGTACGAGACGCAGGCCAGAGCATGAACACAACGTAAGCAATTCGCTCCATTCCTGCGTGTATTCTGCCCGTATGCGGGGTTTGGAGCTGCTTTTCCGTTCACGGTTCGTGAGCGTGAGGAAGGGCTGAGGCGGTGCGGGAGGAGGCCGCCTCGCACTGTGGCTCGTCTCGATTGGACGAGCTGCTGATCAAGGCCGTCGCCGGCACGGGCGCCCACATCGGCGCCGTCTATCTTGTGGCGGAAGACGGCGAGGTGCTGCTGATGGACGCGCAGGTGGGCATGCCCGCGCGGGCCGCCCGCGCGTGGGCCAGGATCAGGAGGAACGACCCCGTGCCGGTCGCGGCGGCGGTGCGCGAGCGGCACATGATCTGGCTGTCCGACCGGGAGCACATGGCCCGCGCGTTCCCCACGGCGGCGCTCGCGCTGCCCTACCACTACGCGGCGGCGATCTCCCCGATCCGCACCGGCGACACCGTCTGGGGCGGGCTCGTGCTGCTGTTGCCTTCCGGGCCCGCGACCATGCTCAGCCGGCGCCTGCGTACCATCATGGACGCGACCTGCACCCGCATCGGGGAGGTGCTCCGGGAGGCGGCCGACGAAGGTCATCCGATCACCCCCGGGCCCAGGCCCCGGGTCCTGGATCCCCGTCTCGTGCACACGGCCGAGCCGAACGGGCAACTGGTGGCCATGGAGTGCCTCAATCGGCTCCCCGAGGGATATTGCTCGCTGGACGTGGAGGGCCGCGTGACCTTCCTCACCACGTCGGCCTCGGACCTGCTCGGAATCTGCTCGTCGGAGCTGCTCGGTGAGCGCCTGTGGAAGGCGCTGCCATGGAATCCGGTCTTCGAGGACCGCCACCGTGCCGCGGTCTTCAGCCGGCAGGTCACCTCGTTCACCGGCCGCAACAAGGACGGGCGGCTGCTGTTCTTCCGGCTGTTCCCCGGCCTAACGGGCATCACGGTGCGCATCACGCCCGACGAGACGGACCACGACCTCGCCCGCCACGTGCCGGAGACCGGCACGGACCGCCCCACCCGGGTGATCGCGCTGCACGAGATGCTGCACCTCGCGACCACGCTCGCCCGGGCGGTGACCGCCCAGGAGGTGGTCGACCTCGTCGCCGATCATGTCATGCCCGTCTACAACGTGCAGGCCCTGGCCATCCTCACCTCAGGGGCCGGCAGGATGCGCGTGGCCGCCTCCCGGGGATACAGCAGGGAGGCCGTCGAGGAGTTCGACGGGCGTCCCGTGGTCCCGCCGGCTTCGGAGCGGCATCCGTACGACATCGGCAAGCCGGCCTTCTTCTCCTCCTGGGACGAGCTCCGTGCGGCCTACCCGGACGCCCTCCGCTCCGACGACATGTCCGCCTGGGCGTTCCTGCCGCTGATCACGTCCGGGCGGCCCATCGGCACCTGCGTTCTGGCCTATGACCGCCCGCACCACTTCAGCACCGACGAGCGCGCCACGCTGACCGCGCTCGCCGGGCTGATCGCGCAGGCGTTCGAGCGGGCCCGGCTCTACGACGTCAAGCATCAGCTCGCCCAGTGCCTGCAGTCGAGCCTGCTGCCGCGTACGCTGCCCGAGGTGCCCGGCCTGGAGCTGGCCGCCCGCTACGTGCCCGCCAATCCCGGCATGGACATCGGCGGTGACTTCTACGACCTGATCCGGCTGAGCGACACCATGGTGGCCGCGGTCATCGGTGACGTCCAGGGGCACGACGTCACCGCCGCGGCGCTCATGGGGCAGGTGCGCACCGCCATCCGCGCCCATGCCACGGGCGGCGCCACCCCCGGCGAGGTGCTCGCGCGCACCAACCGGCTGCTCATCGAGCTGGCCCCGGACCGGTTCACCAGCTGCCTGTACGTCAGCCTCGACCTCGAGCGGCACATCGCCTGCCTGGCCAGCGCGGGACACTTGCCGCCGCTGCTCGGCCGGCCGGGCAAGCCCGCCCAGGTCATCGACACGTCACCGGGACTGCTGCTCGGCATCGACCCGGAGGCCGAGTACGCCACCACGGAGCTGGACCTGCCGCCCGGCTCCGTGCTGACCCTCTACACCGACGGCCTCATCGAGGAGCCGGGCCTCGACCTGGGCGAATCGATAGCGGACCTGGCCGAGCGCTTCACCCCGATCCCCGGCGTGCCCCTGCACGACCTGGCGGAGTCCCTCATCGAGGAGGCCTCCGTGGACCAGCGTGCGGACGACATCGCGGTGTTGCTCCTGCGTGACGCGACGCGCGGGTCAGCGTACGGGAACGAGGTTGAGCACCGCCTTGCGCGACGACAGCGACACGATGCTGAACTTGATGCCGCTGACGGTCGCGGACCCGCCCTTGCTGAATGACGCTCCCGCGCCGATGCCCGGCCCGGTGCCCTTCACGGTCACACCTTTCCCGGTGAAGCCGACGGACAACCTGGTGATGCCGAAGCGGGAGCTGACCCGGAACGTCACACGCTTGGTGAGGGTCAGCTTGCACCTGCCGTCGTAGCAGGCACGCAGGTTCGGCTTGGCACCGACGGCGGACACGGCGGCGGTCGCGGACGCTTGGCCGGCCGGGGCGAGGCTGATGATGGATGCGGCGACGACCAGGGCGGTGATGATCCTCGGGGGCATGATCCTCCTCATGCGTAACGACGCGGTCACCCGGTGAGTCTGCCAGGATTCGCCCGGGATCGCCCCGATTCGCAGATCTTTCCCCGATTGAGCCTCACCCGCGGGCGCGGAGGGCGCCGGCGAGCAGGGCGACCGGGGCGATGACCAGCAGGAGGGCGAGCGCGGCGTAGCCGTGGGCGAGGGTGGCGGCCGTGGCGACGGCGGCGACCAGGAGCGGGCCGCCCGCGTCGCCCAGTTCGCGGCCGAGTTCGGCGGTCCCCATGGTCTGGCCGAGCCGCTCCTGCGGGGTGGAGGCGGCCAGGGCGGCGAAGCCCAGCGGGGTGATCAGTCCTGTGCCCGCCCCGATGAGCACGGCCGACGCCAGCACTCCCGCCAGGCCCGGCACCACCGCCAGGGCCAGGCCGGCGGCGGTGATCGCGAGACCGGCGGCGAGGCCCGCACGGGTGGTGATCCGGCCGGCGTCCAGGGCCCGTCCGGCGGCCGGTTGCACGACGGCGGCGCAGGCGGCCAGCACGGACACCGCAGCCCCGGTGGCGACGGGGCCCAGGCCCGCGGCCGCCCCGGAGACCGGCAGGAAGCCGACGCCGACCGACAGCGCGGCGGTGGCGGCGGCCAGCGCGGCCGTGGGCTGCCAGAACGTCCGCTCGGCCAGGCGGCGCGCGAGGTCCAGCACGGTCTGGCGGGTCCTGGGCAGCGGCGGCACGCGGGGCACGGTCAGCGCCGCCCACACCGCGACGGCCGCCGCGAGCACCGCCATCACCGCGAACAGCAGCCGGAGCCCGCCCGCCCACACCAGCACGCCGCCGAGCAGCGGCCCCAGCGTGTAGCCGAGGCTCTTGTAGAAGCCGTAGCCGCCGAACGCGCGGCCGTGCGTGCCGGCCGGGTTGAGCCTGGCGACCAGGGCGGAGGCCGACGGGGAGAACGCGGAGGCGGCGGCGCCCTGGCCGAGGCGGGCGGCCCACAGCGCGCCGGGGTTGTCGGCGAGCGCGTACACGGCCGAGGCGCAGGCGAAGGCGACCAGTCCGCCCAGCAGCACCGGGCGGGCGCCGATCCGGTCGGCCAGGGTGCCGAAGACCGGCTTGAGCAGCACCTCGGCGCCGTCGTACAGCGCCAGCAGGCCGCCCAGGACCAGCAGCGACGTCACCGCGTCCGGGGACTGGCCGCCGAGGCTGGCCGCGACGCCGTGCGCGCCGAACGCGGTGGTGAACCCGGCCGCGTACAGCGGCCACATCCGCCCGCGCGGCGTGGGCGGCGCCTGCGCGCCGGACGCCGTCATGCGCGCCCGCCCGGCGTCTGGTGGAGGGCGGCGAAGACACGTTCGGCGTAGTCCTCGCAGGCCGCGGTGCACGCCGCCAGCCGCTGGGCGGCCTGCTCGGCCTCCGGGGTGCCGAACACGTCGCGTGCGGTCAGGGCGCGGTGCCAGCGCCGCAGCCGCTCCAGCGACTGCTCCTCCTCTTCCAGCTCGGCCAGCGTGAACTTGGCCTGCCGGATCTCCTTGGCCAGCTCCTCCTCGAATTTTCCGCAGTCGGCGAGGAACTCGGCCCAGTCCTCACGGCGGGCGGCCGTGAACATGGCCTGCAGGCGCTCGGAGTCGGCCGGCGTGCGACCGGCCGCCTCCAGCACGACCGCCTCTCCCCCGGCCGTGCCGGCGAGCTCGACGGCCCGGGCCAGACCGTCGGCGAAGACCGGCACGTCGGGCACCGTCCAGGTGCCCTGCCCCAAGGACACGGCCCCGAGCCGGCGCAGCTCCCGCCACACCGCGACCCGGTGCCGCGACGGACCGGCGGGCAGCCGGACGAGGAGCACCACCCACTGCTTTGTCACACGCCCGAATGTAGCAGTTGTTACATCGAGTCGGCGATGTGGTTGGCGGCGACGTAGCCGAAGGTCATGGCGGGACCGAGGGTCGAGCCCGAGCCGGCGTAACTGTGGCCCATGACGGCGGCGCTGGCGTTGCCGGCGGCGTACAGGCCGGGAATGACCGAGCCGTCCGCCCGCAGCACGCGTGCCCGCGCGTCCGTGACCATCCCGCCCTTCGTCCCGAGATCCCCCGGTACGATCTTGAACGCGTAGAACGGCGGCAGCCACAAGGGCGCCAGGCAGGGGTTCGGCTTGACGGATGGGTCGGTGTAGTAACGGTCATAGGCGCTGTCGCCGCGGTGGAAGTCGAGGTCCTTCCCGGTCGCGGCGAACTCGTTGAAGCGCGTGACCGTGCCGCGCAGCGCCGCCGCGGGCACGCCGATCCGCTGGGCCAGCTGCTCGATGGTCCACGCCTTGTGCACGGCGCCGCTGTCGTACCAGGAGGCGGGCAGCGGCAGGAGCGGGGCGACGTCCTTGAACAGGTAGCGGTTGCGATATTGCTGGTCGACGATCAGCCAGGACGGGATGTGCTGGTCGGCGGGGGTGTTGCGGTCGTACATGACGTGCACGACGTCGCTGTAGGGCGCGCCCTCGTTCACGAAGCGCACGCCGTCGCCGTTGACGATGATGCAGCCGGGCAGCGTGCGCTCGGCCAGGCAGAAGTACGGCTGATCGGGCAGCGGGATGGCGGGCCCCCACCAGGCGTCGTCCATCAGCCCCAGCGCCGCCCCGGCGCGCTCGCCGGCCTCGATGCCGGCTCCGGTGTTCTCCTTCGCGCCGACGGTCCAGCTCGTCCCGATGGGCTGGCGCTGGAACTCGGCCCGCATGGCCGCGCTGTGCTCGAACCCGCCCGAGCCGACGATGACGCCGCGGGCGGCCCTGACCAGGGTCTGGGTGCCGTTCCTCGACACCACCACGCCGCTCGCGCGCCCGCCCTCGAGGTGCAGATCGGTGAGCGGGGTGTTGAGCCACACCGGCACACCGGCCGACAGCAGCCCGGCACGCAGTCCGGCGGCCAGGGCCTGGCCCATGGTCAGCGGCTTCTCGCCGCGCAGCGCGGCCTCGGTGCCCCGCAGCAGGCATTCGGCGGCGACCGCCGCGCCCTTCGCGTTGACGAGGGCGAGCGTCAGCCACTTGTAGTCGGCGCTGAAGACGACCATGCCCGCCGGGCTGGGGATGTACGGGGCGTTCAGCCGGTCCAGCTCGGCGCCCAGGATGCGGCCGTCGAGCTGGGCGGGCTCGATGGAGCGCCCGTTCGGCATGCCGCCGGGGAACTCCGGATAGTAGTCGGAGTAGCCCTCCATGAACCGGAACCGCAGCGGGCTGTTGCGCATCACGAACGAGATCATGGCCGGCCCGGCCGCCAGGAACGCCTGCTGCCGCTCGACCGGCACGTCGCCGCCGACCACCCGGGCGAGGTAGGCGGCGGCCTTGGCGGGGGTGTCCGGCACCCCGGCGGCCAGGATGACCTCGTTGTTCGGGATCCAGATCCCGGCGCCGGAGCGCGCGGCCGACCCGCCGAACGTGGGCGCCTTCTCCACCACGACGGTACGCAGGCCCCGCTTGGCCGCGGCGAGGGCCGCGGTCATACCCGCGGCGCCGGCGCCGACCACGACGACGTCGTACTCGACCTCGGCGCGGGCGGGCGTACCGCCCAGCACCGCGCCCGTCACCAGCGCGCCGCCGGCGACGGCGGCCCCACGCAGCAGCGTGCGCCGGCTGGGGCCCTCGGGGGCGGGGTTTGCGTGCGTCGCTTCGGCCATGGCGGGTCGGTCCCTTCGCTCGTGGGGCGTTCACAGGGCGTACGAAGCGGGCCACGGGGCGTTGGAGCCCCGGCCGTGATCGCCACTCGAAGGATCACACCACATCATGATCGAAGCAAGCGCTTGGGCAATGCTATCTCGCGGGCGGGCGGACGGAGAGGGCATGGCGGAAGACGTTCCGCGGATCCCAGCGGCTCTTGACCCGCTGCAGGCGGGCGTAGTTGTCCCCGTAGTAGATCGTGGACCACGGCACGCCGGAGGTGTTCCACGCGGGGTCGGCATGGTCGATGTCCGGGTAATTGATGTAGGCGCCACCGCAGTCGCCCCCGGGCACCGGCACGCCGCCCGTGGCCGCGAACGTCCGCTGGTGCAGGCGGCGCACCCACTCCAGGTGCGCGGCACCGTCCTGGCCCTCGTCCCAGGTGACCAGGTGGAGCGCCTTCAGGATGGACTGGCGTTCCACGGTGGCGGTCGCGGCGGACGGCACCGTGTTGACCTGGCCGCCGTACGACAGGAGCCACAACACGCCCCTGGAGGAGACGTCGCCGGCCTGGTGGAGGGCGTCGAAGGCCGCGTCCGCCTGTTCGTCGGCGAACGGCTTGCGCAGGTAGGCGGACTTGCCCTTGTAACGGCCCGACTCCGCCTCCGCGCTGAGCGACAGCGTCCGCACCGCCTGGAACCACGGCTCGCGCCTCAGCGGCGGAACGAACACCTGAGGGGTGACCCCGTCGGCCACGGCGGTGAAGTGGTCGCGCAGGACGCGCTCCGCGTCCGGCACGGAGGCGTCGATCTGGGCGGGCAGGATCATGCCCCCGGGATCGGCGCCCGCCTGGCGACCGGGGATCAGCAGGGAGCCCCACAGCGAGACCTGCGGGCTTGCCGGGGCGCTGTTGCGCAGGTGCCATTCGGCGTAGTTGCGCAGCAGCCTGCGGAACGACTCCTTGGTCATGCCGTCCCACGACCAGACGGCCACGCCGGACAGCACCTCGGCGGGCGGCTTGGGCAGCAACTCGGCCGGGTCGCCGCCCTTGGCGTTCGGGTCGCGCATCCAGTAGCGGGTGACGATGCCGAAGTTGCCGCCGCCACCGCCGGTGTGCGCCCACCACAGGTCGTGGTGGGGGTCGGCCGGGTTCCTGGTGGCCACCACGGCGCGGGCCCGGCCGGTGCGGTCGACCACCACGACCTCCACGGCGTGCAGGTAGTCGACCGTGAGGCCGTGGCGGCGCGACAGCGGGCCGTACCCGCCGCCCGCGATGTGGCCCCCGGCGGCCACGCCCCCGCATTGGCCGCCGGGGATGGTGACGCCCCACCCGAGGTAGAGCTTGCGGTACGCCTGCATGAGCGTGGCGCCGGCCTCGATGGCGAACGCGCCGCGCTCGGCGTCGAAGTACACCTCGGACATCTCGCACATGTCGATCACGACCTGGGCGCCGTCGCCGACGAAGTTCTCGTAGCAGTGGCCGCCACTGCGGACGGTGACGCGGCGGCCGGCGCGGACCGCCTCGTTGACGGCCGCGACGACCTGCTCGGTGGAGCCGACCACGTGGAAGTAGTCGGGCCGCGGCCGGAAACGCTGGTTCGTCCTGCGTACCGCCAGGTCGTCGTAGCGGGGGTCGGAGGGACGCACGACGACGGGACCGAAGGGCGGGCCGCCGGCCGCCTCCGCCGGCGTCGTCCATCCCGCGAGTTCCGCCGTCATCGCCACACCGCCGAGCGCCGCGGTGCCACCGAGGAATCCCCGGCGTGTGACCTTGCCCATGACCCACTCCCCCTGCCGTTCGTCCGGAATCTGCGTATTCGACGCTAGAAGTGCGGACGTGGCCGGAGAATGCATCCAGATGTACGCGGAGGTGGAGGTAGGACCACCTCTCCGACGACGGTCATGTCCGAATCCAGCCAGACGGCACGCCGGTCCACCCGCGATGCTCTGGTCTCAAACAACGCGTAACGGAAGGAAGATCAGCATGACCGACCAGGCGGCCCTGTTCCGCGCCCTGCACCACGGCGGCGCCGTGCTCGTGCTGCCCAACGCCTGGGACGCCGCCTCCGCGGCCGTGATCGAAGGCGCGGGGGCGCAGGCGATCGCGACGACCAGCGCCGGCGTCTCCTGGGCGAACGGCGCGCCCGACGCCCACGGGCTCAGCCGGGAGCGGATGGCGGCGGCGGTCGGCCGCATCGTGGCGGCCGTGAGCGTGCCGGTCACCGCTGACATCGAGGGCGGGTACGGGGACGTGGCGGCCACCGTACGCGCGGTGATCGAGGCCGGGGCGGTCGGCGTCAACCTGGAGGACTCCGGCGGGGCTCCCCTGCTTTCGCCGAAGGATCAGGCACGGCGCATCGCCGAGGCACGGGAGGCGGCCGACGCCGCCGGGGTCGACGTGTTCATCAACGCCCGCACCGACGTCTACCTGGCCGGAATCCCAGGGGACCAGCCAGCCGAGGTGGAGGAGCGGGCGCGGGTCTACGCCGATGCCGGGGCGGACGGGCTGTTCGTGCCGGGCCTGCTCGACCTGGACGCCATCGCCCGCCTGGCCGGCGGGCCGCTACCGCTGAACGTGATGGCCGGGCCCGGCGCACCGGCCGTGGCCGAGCTGGCGGCGGCCGGGGTCACGCGGGTCAGCGTCGGCTCCGCGATCGCCCAGTCCGCGTACGCGTGCGCCGCGCGGGCGGCCGCCGAGCTGCTGGGCGCCGGCACGTACGACACGCTCGCGGACGGCCTGGATTACGGCGGGCTCAACGCCGCGCTGTCTCCTTGAGCCCGTAGGTGTGGACCACGATGCCGGACGTGAACCGCGTCGACGTCTCATGCGCTTAAAGTCGCGCCGCCGGGCGGCCAGGAGCATGACTCAGAGCGCGAAGGCGGCCAGCACCGCCTGTCCGATCTGCCGCTGCACGGGATCGGCGTCCGGGCCGAACATGCGCTCGTCCACCTCGGCCACCGCCTCCTTCGCCGCCTCGAGGAGACGGGCGCCCTCAGGCGTGACCTCGATCGCCGAGGCGGAGCCGGCGCGGGCGGTGTGATCGTGCACCAGTCCCGCGCCGACCAACGCCTTCACCGCGGTGTGCACGCTCTGCACCGTGGTGCCCGACATCCGGGCCAAGTCGCTGAACGACACCCCGGGCACCACGGCGATGTGACCGAGCAGCCCGAGCCTGCTGACGGTGAGCTCCAGCGGCGAGAGGGCGGCGTTGAGCTCGGTCTCGATGCGGCGGGCCAGCGTCAGCAGGATGATGGAAGGGCTCGTCACGGGCGGGGCGGGACGGTCGTTGCTCACCTCCCCAGTCTCCCCTACCGAACCACGCGCGGCCCGTCAGCGCGGATCGCGGCGCAGAGGATGGTCGGGCGGCACCTCGACCAGGACGATGCGATGGCCGTCAGGGTCCGCGATCCACGACTCGACGAGCCCCCACGGCTCCAGGCGGGCCTCCCTCAGCATGGTGACGCCCGCCTGGCGCAGGCGTTCCTCCTCGCCCGCCGCATCGCGTACCTGCAGCCAGAGCGACACCGCCGGGCCGGCCCCGGCGTCGCTGTGCCCGGAGAGCTCGAGGAATCCCTGGCCCAGGAAGAACACCGTCCCTGGGTGGTCGGCCGGGCCGAACTCGCGATAGACGGCCAATCCGAGCGTCTCGGCATAGAAGCGGCGGCTGCGCCCGAGATCCTTCGGACGCAGCAGCACGCGGCTGCTCAGCACTTCCATGCCGCACCTGTTCCCCGGCAGGCCGCCGAAGACGCACGGCGGCGTCCAGGGAGGGAGGCGAGCGCCCGCGGAGACCGCTCGTCATTGCGCGACCTCGATGTAGTCCAGGTTCGGATTGCCGCCCGCGGTGTTCGCGGTGATCCGCACCGTGTTGGCGCCCGAACGCAGGGTCACGGGCACTGCGGCGGTGGCCCACGTGGTCCAGGCGCCGGTGCCGTTGAAGGGCTGGTCGGCGGCGACCGTGGCGCCGTTGACGGTGATCGTCGCCGGGCGCCCGGCGGTGGTGCCGTTGGCGTAGCGGATCCTGAGGGTCGCCGCTCCGGCGGCGCCGTTGACGGTCCACTCGACGTACGAGCCCGCCGCGTTGTCTCCGTTGACGAAACCCGTGCCGGAGAAGCCCGTATGGTTGGACTCGACCACGCCCTGCGAGATCGTCGCGTTCTCCGCCTCGTAACGCGTGACGCCCCCGCCGCCGCCCGGGACGGCCTTGTACGACCTGAGTCTCGTCAGCAGCAGATGGCAGTCCTGCAGCGAGCCCGACGTGTCGCCCAGCGACCGGTAGATGCCCCACTTGGGCCGCACCCGGTCGCCGAGGAACGTGTCCACGCCCGTCGTCGTCGCGTCCACCACCGTGGTGCCGCCGTTCCTGACGACCCACCGGACCGCGCCGGCCGAGCCGTCACCGATCTTGATCTCGTAGTCGATGTCGATCCACTTGTTGTGCAGCGGCTCCAGATCGGTCCGCCCGACCAGGATGTTCGGCTCGAAGATCTTGTGCTCGATGGTCTGCCGTCCGTCCACCCGGCGCAGCGAGGTGACCGTGATCGGCGACGTCCCCGAGCCGGGCATCTTGGTCTGGAAGATGTGGGTGAAGGTCGTGGTGGCCTTGAGCGTGCTCGGGATGTACATCGAGTACGTGACCCGCCACAACTCGCCGGTCTTCCAGGACAGGTAGCTACTGCTGGAGGTACGGTTGCCGGTCACCTCGTGCCGCTGCCGGTCCGTGCTGGTGTCGCGGTCGACCATGTGCATGGTGAAGCGATAGTTGTCGCCGTCGGGGCGGATGTGGGGCGCGCCCGCCGGATGGGAGTCCGCACGGTCGTCCTCGATGCTCTCCCACGCCCCCATGCCGTTGGCCGAGGCCGACGGCGACCACATCAGCTGCCACGTCATCCCCGACGGGAGCAGGGTGGGCGCCGCGAACGCGGGGCGCGCGGGCAGGAGAGGCACGGCGGCGGCCGCGCCGAGCAGGAGTCCGAAGCGGCGACGGGACAAGGGTTGTGTCATGTGGTCACTTCCTGGGGGGTGATTACTGGATGGTGGAACGGCGGATCGTGTCGGCGGAGCCGTCGCCGTTGTTGTCGGAGTTGGTGGAGCCGAACCAGATGGCGCTGGCGCCGGGCACCTTCTCGACCGCGCGGAGCCTGCCGTACGTGCCGTTGAAGTACGAATTGACCGTCGAGACGTTCTCGCCGTTGAGCACGATGCGCCACAGCCGCTGGCCGCGCAGCGCGGCCATGAAGACCGTGTTGTTCACGATGGCGATGCCGCTCGGCGAGGCCTCGGCGACGCCCCAGGTGTGCTTGGGGTTCGTCATGCCGGACACGCTGCAGGTGCCCTCGCAGGTGGGCCAGCCGTAGTTGCGGCCCGGCAGGATGAGGTTGAGCTCGTCGCGCGAGGAGTTACCGAGCTCCGACGACCACAGGCGGCCGGCCGAGTCCCAGGCCAGGCCCTGCGGGTTGCGGTGGCCGTAGCTGTAGACGCGGGTGCCGAACGGGTTGCCGGGCGCGGCGGCGCCGGTCTTGGTGATGCGCAGGATCTTGCCGTTGAGCGAGTCCAGGTCAGGGGCGTTGCTGGTCTGCTGGGCGTCGCCGGTGGCGACGTACAGGTAGCCGTCGGGGCCGAATCTGATGCGCCCGCCGTTGTGGTAGCGGTTCTTGTCGATGCCCTGCAGGACGCCGGCGTAGCCGCTGAGGGTGGTGCCGTTGAAGCTCATCTTGGCGATGCGGTTGCCTTCGGACGCGGTGTGCATGAAGAACACGTCCTGGTCGGTGGTGCCGTTCCAGGTGGGCGAGAAGTCCAGGCCCATCAGGCCGCCCTCGCCGTTGGTGGTTTGCGTGTTGGGCACGGTGCCGACCTGCGTCTTCGTCCCCGACGGGGTCACCTTGAAGACCCGGAACGTGTCGCGCTCGGTCACCAGCGCGAACGTCCCGTCGGGCGCCCAGGAGATGTCCCACGGCACGTCCCAGCCGCCGGCGACGCTGGTGGGCGTCTGCGGCACCGTACCGCAGGTGCCGGTGGCGAAGGACGCGGACGGCGCGCTCGGCGTGGACAGCTGGTTGGCGCTGTCGCGCGCCACGACGTGCACCTGGTAGGTGCGGGCGCATTCCAGCGGCACCGTGGCCGTGGTCGCGGGCGGGGTGCCGGTCACGGTGGCGAGCACGGCGTTGGTGGCGTGGTCGCGGACCAGGTAGGCGCGCACCCCGTTGTCGTCGGTGGAGGCGCCCCAGGTCACGGTGGCCGAGGTGGCCTGCACGCCGCTGACCGTGGGCTGCCCGGGTTGCGACGGCGGGTCGTCGGCGGGCGCGGGCAGCGTGCGGCAGTTCGCCTCGGGGCTGCTCAGCGACACGTTGCCGGAGGCGTCGCGGGCGAACACCGACAGCTGGTAGCCGAAGTCGGGGGTGAGCCCGGTCAGCCGGTACGGCGGCGCCGGAGCGGTCGCGATCTGCTGGCCCTGGTGGTAGATGTCGTACGCCACCACGCCGATGTTGTCGGTGGCCGGCGGCCAGTCCAGCGTCAGGGCGTTGTGCGCGACGGCGGAGCAGACCGGCTGCCCCGGCGAGGTGGGCTTCTCGGTGTCGCCGGGGCCGGTGACCCGGAGCCGGTCGAGGTTGGGCCCGCCGCCGTCGGTGGTGGCCGTGGCCCGGACCGTGTTGGCGCCCGCGGTGAGCGGCGCGTCCAGGGTGACCTCCTGCCACGTCGCCCAGGCGCCGGTGCTGGGGAAGGACCGGGCGGTGGCGACCGCGGTGCCGTTGACGGTGATGGTCATGGGCCGGTCGGCGGTGGTGCCGTTGGCGTAGCGGAAGGTCAGGGTCTGGGTGCCGGCCGCGGCGGCGCTGACGCTGAACTCGACGTAGGAGCCGGTCAGGTTGGCGTAGTTGACGAATCCGGAGCCGGTGAATCCGGCGTGGTTGGACTCGACGGCGCCCTGGGAGATCGTCGCGGTCTCCGCCTGGTAGTCGGTGAACGCGGCGGCCGGGGCCTCGGCGTCCAGGTAGTCCCAGTTGGGGTTGCCGCCCGCGCTCGCGGCGGTGGCCCTGATCCTGTTCGCGCCTGCGACGACCGGCGCGGTCAGCGTGAGCGTGGCCCAGGTGGCCCAGCTCGCGGTGGCGGGGAAGGACCGACTCGCCGCCACGGTCGTGCCGTTGACCGCGATGTCGCTGGGGCGGTCGGCGCCGGTGCCGTTGGCGTAGCGGAAGGCGAGCGTGGCGGTGCCGGCGGCGGGCGCGTTGATCGTCCATTCGGTGTACGAGCCGGCGACGTTGGTGCCGTTGACGAAGCCGGTGCCGGAGTAGCCGGTGTGGTTGGACTCGACGGCTCCCTGGGAGATCGTCGCGTTCTCGGCCTCGTACCGAATGGGTGCCGCGGCGGCGGGGAGGGCGGCCATTCCCATGACGAGTAAGCAGGCGATGGCGCAGGCCCGGGACTTGCTGAAGTTCATCGGGCGCTCCTGGCTGAGAGTGATGCCTCGAGTAAGAGATTGGAGCTCTAGATGGTTTTCCCGCAAACCGCCGCAGCCGTCAACACCTGGAACGATCCATTGTTTAGGAAAGTTTCCTAACTCAAATGCAGCGATCGCACGTCGAAGGCACGTGCCCGCGCCGTCGACCTATCGGCCGACGACGCGGCGTCACAACTCATCAAACGCTCGGGAATGAGGGATGGGATGTCTTCAGGCCCCGTGATCCTTCAGGTAGGTGCGTTCCGGGCGCCTCGGCCGACCGCCCACGGCCCCACCCGTACCACGGTTGCGTTCTTGATTGGCCCGCCGAGCGGGCGGCTCCAGCGGAAGCGGCCCCAGCCCAGTTTGGACAGCTTGGCCCGTGCCCAGCGCCGGTTCAGCCGCTCCATCACGATCTTGCCGCCCTCGGGGAAGCGGAACGATGGCGGCGTGCGGGTCTTGGACTTCCAGCGCACCTTCCACGTGCCATGGCCTCCACCAACTGCCGCGCTTGCTCGTGATAACCGCGCCTGCGATAGATGCGGCGCTGCTCCAGCGCGGTATTCCACACAGCACGGCGTGACCCTATCTGGCCGGGCGCCACCCGCGGTGGCCAGCGAGTAGTAGGTCAACACGCTGAACGGGCGGTTTTCCCGGTGTGAAAGCGCGCCACACTCGGCTGGTGCGCTTGACAGCCTTGGCCAGCCGGTAACCACCGTACTGGGGGTCCGCCGCGACCAGTGGGCGAATGTGCTCGGACATGACCTCCAGCTCCACCAGCCACCCCTTTCCTCGATCACCTCGCCGATGAGCTCCTCGAAACGCTCCTCAACCCGCGCCATGGCTTGAGTGCACGTGCCCCGGCGGTGATGGCGGACGAACCAGCGCCCCGGCTATCGCTCATCTGTTCGACCGATGCCACGGTATCGTCACAGAACGCGACGCTGCAAGTTGTTTTCGTTACAGCATGCTCAGGTCCCAGCGCCTTTCCACTCCGGACTTATCCCGCGACTGAACCATGGTCCGCACCCCTAGACATCCGATCGCATCGATTGCCTGAGGAAAGATCCCTAGAGGAAAATCCAAGGATCATTACTGTCAGATCCTCCCAGAATGGCAGCAAAGCACCCCTTGACCGCACCACCATCCCGCTGTATTCGTCGGATGTCTAGCAACATGGCCATCTCCATGAGGGAGCGATCCCGGTGAGACCCCGAGCCCGCGCAGCAACCCTTCTCCTCGCATTGATCCTGACCCTGCTCGTCGCCCCCGCCGCCGGCGCGGAGGTCGAGCACCCCCGCCAGCAATGGTTACGCGACTCCACGGCGGGCCTGTTCCTGCACTGGGGCATGTTCACCGCACCCCGCCATCTCGACTGCGCGACCTGGGAGCGCGACGTCACGGAGGGCGGCTGGACCGCGGACTACTGGGTCGACGAGGCCCGCAAGCTGGGCGCCTCGTACATCGTCCTGGCCACCTTCCACAGCAGGCTCGGCTACGCGCGCCCGTGGCCGTCGGAGATCCCCGGCAGCTGCGCGACGAAGCGGGACCTGCTCGGCGAGCTGGTGAACGCCGGCAAGGCGAAGGACGTCCGGATCATCCTCTACATGACCGACGACCCCCAGTGGCACAACGAGCAGGGGGTGGAGACACTCGACTCCGCCGCCTACTCCGCCTACAAGGGCCGCCAGGTCGATCTGACCACACGCGCCGGGTTTGGCATGTACAGCTATGACCTGTTCTTCGAGGTCATGGAGAAATATCCGGAACTGGCCGGATTCTGGATCGACAACGACAACGAGTACTGGGAGCAGAACAAGCTCTACGAGCAGATCAGGGAGAAGCGGCCGTCCTGGCTGCTGAGCAACAACAACGAGGACACGCCGATCATGGACACGGTCAGCAACGAGCAGAAGACCGGCATGACCCCGTCCTACGACTACCCCCAGGCGGCGTGGACGCCGATGCCGCGCCTGGTGGAGGCCGACTACAAGCTGCCCACCACCGGCGACTGGTGGTACGACGGCGGCAACCACCCCGTGGACTTCCGGCTCAGCACCGGCCGCTACATCACCAACGCCGGCTCGTCGATGAAGTCGCTGATGGCCGAGACCCCCATGGTGAACGGCCGCTTCCCGCCGCAGCAGGAGGCGTTCAACGCCTTCATGTCCACATGGGTGCCCCCGATCAAGGAGTCGCTGCAGGGCACCGAGGGCGGCGGCTACATGTACGGCGGCATGCGGCCCGGCTTCTGGAACGACGGCGCCCACGGCGTGATCACCGTCTCCCGCGACGGCGCCGCGGTCCAGTACGTGCACGTGGTGACCAGGCCCAGCACGGACATGGTGCGGCTGCGCGACAACGGCTACCGGGTGACCCGGGTGAGCGACCTGCGCACCGGCGCGCAGATGCGCTTCAGTCAGTCCGGCGGTTACCTGACGATCCTCGGCATCACCAAGTGGGACGAGTACGACACGGTGTTCAAGGTCGAGACGGCCGGCCGGCAGTTCTTCTACGACCAGTCCACCCTCAAGGCCACCGCCTCGTCGGCGCGCGAGGGGCACCCGGCCGGCGCCCTCGTGGACGGCAGCTTCGAGGACTACTGGGACAGCGACGCGCAGCTCCCAGTGTCGGTGACGCTGGACCTCGGCCGCGCGCGCAAGGCGTCCTACCTGGCGGTCAACCAGCGCGAATGGTCGCCCACGTACGCCAGGGAGACGTTCGGGCACCCGGAGGACTCCGCACGGATCAAGGACTACCGGGTCTATGTGAGCGACGACGGCAAGCGGTGGAGCGCGCCCGTGCGCACCGGCGCGCTGCCCAGCGCGCGCGGCGTGCAGGCCATCGACCTCGGCGAGCAGCATGCCCGCTACATCAAACTGGAGGTGCTGAACACCTGGGCAGGCCCGCAGGCGCCGCGCTTCGTCCGCCACTTGCAGATCGACGAGATCCAGGTGGCGCACGGCTACCCGCTGTCGCCGGCCACCCCCGTGCCGCTGGAGGCCGAACGCCAGCAGCGGTCCGGCGCGGCCAGGCTCGCCCCGTGCGCGGCGTGCTCCGGCGGCGCGCAGGTCACCGGGCTGGGTGGCGGCTCGCGCAACGCGATCACGTACCGCGAGGTGACGGTCGCCGAGGCCGGTGATCACCGGATCCAGATCGACCACACCACCACCGCGGCCACCTCGCTGTCGGTCTCGGTCAACGGCGCCGCCCCTGTCAGGGTGGCGGTCACCGGGGACAACGCGGGCGTTCCCGCCGCCACGGCACTCGCCGTGCCGCTGCGCGCGGGAGCCAACACGATCACGGTGTTCAGTGACGCCGCCAAGGGTCCGGGCATCGACAGAGTCGCGGTCGCGCCCCTGCCACCCACCTCGTACGTGCCCAAGACCACTATGACCGTCGAGCCGTCCGGGCTGCAGTGGGTCGGCCCCGGACAGCAGTCGATGAAGGTGTCGGCCAAGCTGCGCCTGGACGTCGAGGACGCGCTCGACCAGGTCGAGCTGGCCCCCGCCGTCCCCGCCGGGTGGACGGTCGAGGGCGGCCCGGCCACGGTGGCCACCCTGCGGCTCGGGCAGACGCTGGAGGGCTCCTGGACGCTCACCTCGCCGCCCGGCCAGGACGTCGCCTCGGCCGACATCCCGATCAGGGCGTCGTTCCAGGTGCTCGGCCGGCCGAACACGGTCACCAGGCAGCTCCGGGTCCGGTTGCGCCCCGCCGACCGCGTGTTCATGCGCGAGGCCGAAGACTCCCGCAACCAGCTCGGCAGCGCGGGCATCACCAACTGCGGGCCGTGCTCGGGCGGGCAGAAGGTACGCAACCTCGGCGGCGGACCGGACGCCTCCGTGTTGTTCGAGAACGTCACGGTGGACACGGCCCGCCAGTACACGCTGTACATCGACTTCACCGTCAACGGCCAGCGTTCGTACTTCGTGACCGTCAACGGCGAGCCGCCGGTCGAGGTAAAGGTGAGCGGCACCGGCAACAACACCCCCTACACCACGTCCGTGCCGGTCACCCTGCGGGCGGGGGCCAACACCATCAAGATTCACAACGACACGGCGGCGGCGCCCGACCTGGACCGGATCTCCCTGGGCTGACCACTCCGCTCCCCCGCGTTCGTCGTCGTCCGTCCCACGCTGTGCCAAGCGGACGACGACGAACCCGGCGTAAAGCCGTCCCATGTCACGTTCCAATTCAATTCTTGAGGAAGTTAATTAGTGCTACGATTGCCGTCATGCATCCTCGGCTCACCAGCACCCGCGCTGAGGCCACCGTCTTCACCATGGTGCTCACCCAGGGTCCGGTGACCCGAGTGGAGATCGCCAGGCGCAGCGGGCTGTCGTCCGCCGCCGTGACCAAGGCCGCCCGCCCGTTCATCGAGGCAGGTTACCTGGAAGAGCTGGAGGCCACGGAGCGTACGGCGCCCGGCGCGGGGCGCCCGGCCAGCCCGCTGACGATCAGGGCCAACCGGGAGTTCTTCGCCGGCGTGAAGATCACCGATGACGAACTCATCGGCGTCGTCACCGACCTGCGGGCCCAGCCCCTGGTGTCGGCGCACCGCCGCCTGGCCACGACCTCCCCCGAGGGCGTCGTCGAGGCGCTGGCCGAGCTGGTCGCCGACCTGCTGGCCGGCGATCCGGCCTACGGCGAGCGCTGTCACTGGCTGGGGCTGGCCGTGTCCGGGGACGTGGACAAGGCGCTCGGGTTGGTGCGGTACTCCCCCTTTCTGGGGTGGCGGCAGGTTCCGCTGGCGCGGCTGGCCGCCGAGGCGACGGGGCTCAACGTCACCGTCGAGAACGACGTCAGATCGCTCACCGTGGCCGAGCAGTGGTTCGGCGACGGCGTGGGGGCGTCGTCGTTCGCGCTGGTCACCGTGGGGGCTGGAATAGGGTGCGGGCTGGTGGCGAACGACCGGGTGGTGGCCGGCGCGCACGGCGTGGCCGGGGAGATCGGGCACATCCCGGTGGGGGGCGAGGAGCCCGAGTGCCACTGCGGCGGGCGCGGCTGCGTCGAGGCCATCGCTGGGAGCGCGCCCATCGTGGCCGCCGTACGCGCCGTCACCGGGGACGCTTCGCTCACCATCGACGCGGCCATCGACGCCGCCCACGCGGGGAATACGGCGGCGCGGGAGGTCTTCGCCCGGGCGGGGCACGCCATCGGGCTGGGCATCGCGGCGATGGCCAATCTGTTCGGGCCCGAGCGGATCATCGTGACCGGCGATGTGCAGGGCCTGGCCGCCTATGACCTGTTCGAGGAGCAGATCAACCGGTCGTTCATCAGCCAGGCGTTCGGCGCGGCCGCCGACTCCCGTCTGCTGCTGCGGCCGCGGACCTTCGAGCAATGGGCGCGCGGCGCGGCCGCGGTCGCCATCCAGACCCTCTTCACCTCCCAGGAGCGCTGACTTGACCGCCGCCTCCGGTATCTGGCAGCCACACGACGGAACGCCACGGCCACCGGAGGAGATGCGCTTCCAGGCGGCCGGCCTCACCTTTACCTGCACGGCCACCCCCTTCCCGCCGCCACTCGCCACCGCTCCGGAGCCGACCACAGCCGGAGGCGACGCGGGCCAAGCGGCCCGAGCTGAGCAGGGCTCGACGTCCTTCGAGGACGCGCCCGACTCCACGGGCATCGCGCCTGAACCCGGCGGCACCATGCCGAGCAGCACCGAGCCGAGCAGCACCGAGCCGGGCGACGCCACGCCGGGCGGCGCGATCGACGCTGGAGCCGGGGTCTTGGGGAGCGGTGAAGGCGGCGGAGTGAGGTGGGTGGTTGCCGAGACTGCCCCAGGCGTGCTGGAGGTGCGGGTCACCCCCGAGGGTGGGGCCACGGTGCGCCTCGGGTGGCGGGTGCCGTGTGTGGACGCGACCGCGTTCTGGAGCGCCGACGGCGGCGAGCATCGCGGATTGCCACCGTTCTGGCGGCGCCCCCGCACGGCGGCTCTGGAGAAGAACGCCCCCGTGGGATGCCTGGTGGGAGCCGGGGACGTGGCGCTGTGCACGTACGCCGCCGCCGAGGTCGTCAGGCCCGTGCGCACCCGCACCGGAGTGGTGGAGGAGACCGGCGAGTTCGGGTTCTGGATGGAGCACGAGGCCGAGCCGGGGAACGGGGTGGTGCTCCGGCTGGACCTGACCCGGCGGCACTTCGCGACGACGCTGGCCGAGGTCGCCGAGTGGTGGGGATCGCGGAACGGCCTGGCCCGTGACGTCCCGCGGGCCGCGCGCATGCCCGCCTACTCCACGTGGTACGCCATGCAGCAACACGTCGACGCCGCGAGCGTGGAGCGGCAGGCGGCCCCGGCGGCCGAGCTGGGCTGCGAGGCGATCATCGTGGACGACGGCTGGCACAGCGACGACCGGGGCCGCGGCTACGGCTACGTCGGTGAATGGGAGCCCTCCCGAACCTCATTTCCTGATATTTCGGGACACGTGGCGAAGGTTCGCGGCGAAGGCCTCGCCTACCTGCTCTGGTACGCCCTGCCGTTCGTCGGCCGCCACACAGCGCTCTGGGACCGCGTGCGACCGTACACGCTGGCCTACAAGGAGCACATGGACGCCGCCATCGTCGACCCGCGCTACCCCGCCATCCGAGACCTGCTCGCCGGCCACCTCACCCGGGCGGTCAGGGAGTGGGGCATGGACGGCCTCAAGATCGACTTCATCGACCAGTTCGCGGTCGAGGACCCGCCGCCGCCGGGCCCCGAGGCCGACTGCGCCACGGTGAACGAGGGCGTGCGCAGGCTCCTCACCCAGTTGCCCGGCGACTGCCTGGTCGAGTTGCGCCAGCCGTACGTGAGCCCGGGCCTGTGGCCGTACGCCACCATGATCCGCGCCTCCGACTGCCCGCTCAGCCCCGCGCACAACCGGCAGCGCACCGTGGACCTGCGCCTGATCGCCGGCCCGCTGGCCGTGCACGCGGACATGCTGATGTGGCACCCGGACGAGAGCCCGCAGCGCGTGGCGGCGCAGCTGATCAACGTGCTGTTCGCGGTCCCGCAGATCTCGGTGGACCTCACCGCGCTGACCCCCGCGCAGGAGGAGGTGCTGCGGTTCTGGTTGTCGTTCTTCAGGGACCATGCCGACGTGCTGCAGCGGGGCCGGTTCGAGCCCGCCCGGCCGGACCTGACCTACCCGCAGGTGACGGCGAGCTCCGGGGACACGGTGATCACCGCCAGGTACGCGCCGCTGCCCGTCCGCGTCCCCGAGGCCGGCACGTTGTGGCTGGCCAACGGCGACGCCTCCGCCGACGTGCTGCTCCAGGTCGCCACGCCGGGCAGGGCCCGGGCCACCGTGGTCGACTGCCGGGGCCGCACCGAAGGCGACGAACTGGTCGACCTCGCCCCCGGGCCTGTGGAGGTCACCGTGCCCGAGGGCGGGCTGCTGCGGCTGGAGCGGCAGGGTCAGGCGGGCCGGAGCCGGTCACGCAGCTGAGCCTCGTAGAGCGAGGACGGGAAGAGTCCGGGCTGGCCGGCGCCTTCGACGTAGCCGGCGGGCTGCTGGAAGGGCCCGTCGCCGGTGATCGTCCCGCGGCAGCCGATGGCGTAGTTCTGCGCGGTCGGCGGTTTCTGGACGATGAGCCTGCTGGTGGCGACGTCGCAGTTCCAGGCCACCGAGTGGGCCGCGGACCAGCCGTGCGAGGTGCCGTAGCGGCCGCGGTTGTACAGGCCCAGCGTGTAGTCGTAGTGCGGGTCCACGTCCCGGTGTCCGTCGAACAGCAGGCCCTGTGACCAGCGGCGGTGGCCCTCGCTGGAGTTGAGCGCGTATTCGGCGGTGCCGCGCAGGAACACCACGCCGGAGACCGTGCTGTGCCCGTTGGAGACGAAGGCGTGCCTGGCCTTGTAGGCGTGGCAGTCGCGGAAGAGCACCTGCTGGGAGTAGGTGTACGTGTTGAAGTTGTAGCGCCTGCTGCCGGTCACGATGCTGACCGGGTCGATGGCCCGGCAGTTCTCGACCGTGGCCCGGGTCGTCTCCTGGGTGGCGACGCCGGCCTGGGTGAAGTGCAGCATGGTGCAGTCGCGCACCCACGAGTCCTCGGTACGCAGCAGCACGATCGCGTTGTACGCGTGGTCCTCGTCCTGCTCGGGGTCGCCGTGGTATTCGATGTCCACGCGCAGCCGTTCCACGCCCACCTCGGTGACGAGCCCGGCCCTGTCCCACGTGTAGAGGTAAGAGGTGGCGTGGGCGCGGTTGAGGTGGTTGAAGACCGGCACGTCGATCGTCACGACATTTCCGGACACGTCGCAGACGTAGCGGTTGTAGATGATCGGGTGCTCGCCGACCTTCCAGGGCGGCCCGACGTCGTGACCTCCGTAGTCGATGGCCTTGAGCCACTCCTCGGTGCAGGGGTGCGTGATGACGACGTTGTCGCCGGGGCGCAGCGCGCCCGGGCTCGCCACCTCGAACGAGCGCGATCCCACCTGCACGAACCCGGTGGTGATCTCGGTACGGGTGCCCGGGACCTCGCCCTTCCAGCCGCCGCCCGCGACGCCGCCGGCCACGATGACGTTGCGGTCCTTGGGGTTGTTCCCGGTCGCCTTGACGATCGTGTTGCCCGACGGGTCCTCGCCGTCGCCGACACCGCGTAACACCGTGCCGCTGGCACGCACGTACACCGTGCCCGCCACGGGGTACACGCCCGGCAGCAGGAGCAACGCGCCGCGGCGGGCACGCGGCAGTGCCCCGATCGCGTCGAGAGCCGCCTGGATGTGGGCGGTGTTGTCGCCCTCGACGGGCCGGATCGTCTTGACGACCGGCACGTGCGGGATCGGCCGCTCGCCGTTGCGGTAGCCGGCGTGGCTGAAGTCGGGGACGCGGTTGGCCTCGGCGTCCTGCTCGTAGGCCAGCCGCCCCCACCGGTCGTAGTGCACGAGCCGGGACTGCCACGGCTGCGTGGCGGCGGCGGGCCGTGAGCCGGCCGCCGCGGTCAGCGCCAGCGCGCCGCCTGCGGCCAGCACGGCGCGCCTGCTGAGGTCATGTGCCATAGGGGTCCCTCACTTGATGACGATCTTGTCGAGCTCGGGCGAGCGCGCGGTGTGGCTGTAGAAGCGGATCGTGTTGACCCCGGCCACCAGGTCCACCGGCACGGTCGCGGTGGTCACCGTGTCCTTGGTCCCGGTCATCGGCACCTGGATCGCATCGCCGCCGTTGACGCTGACCGCGTACGTCTGGGAGCCGTCCACCAGCGCGTGCACGGTCATCTGCCTGGTCCCGGTGGTCTCCGACAGCACGCCCTTGACCACGGCGTAGTCGTAGACGTTGCCGCCGATGAGGATCACCTTCCGCCCGCCGGAGCAGACCGCGCAGTAGGCGGGCTCGGCCGCGCCCTCCCACACGTTGCCGGGCCGCTCGGCCTCGTACGTGCCGGGGCTCCGGTCCGGCGGCGGCAGCGTGACCGGCGGCGCCGCAGGCCCGAGCTGGTCCGCCTTGAGGCCCTTGACCAGCAGGTACGTCTCCTGCAGCCCGGCGCTCCTGATGCTGCGGTAGATGCCCCACTTGGGCCGGTTGTACTGCTCCGGCGTCCACCACAGGTCGATGTTCTCCACCTTCTGGTCGACGATGGTCCGCGACCCGTCCCGCAACACCCATCGCATGTAGCCGTCGTCGGCCGACTTGAGCTCGATGGTGACGCCGACCCACGTGTTCTGGATCGGCTCCAGGTCGGCGGTGGCGAAGTCGTGGGACTTGTTGTCCTCCAGCGTCCAGTAGCGCGCCGCGATCTTCGGCACGCCGTTGACGACCGGCAGCGACAGCTGCGCGACCGGGGTGCCGATGTCGGACGTCTTCAACTGCCAGATGTGGGTGAAGCTGGTGGTCGCGTCGAGCGTGTCCGGAATGTACATCTGGTACGTGATCCGCCACGTCTCGTCCTTGCGCATCTCCAGCGGCCGGCCGTCGGCGGCTCGCATGCCGCGTACCTCGTTCCGCATGCGGTCAGAGCCGTCGCGGTCCTCCAGGTGCGCGTCGAACCGCCAGGCGTTGCCCGCGACGTAGACGTGCGGCTGACCCTCGGGGTGCGAGCCGCGCCGGTCGTCCTCAAGCGCCTCGAACGCTTTCACGCCGTCCCGCCACGGGCTCGGACTCCACCGGGTCTCCCAGCGCGGCGCCCCAGCCCCAGCCTCAGCCCCCGTGCCGGCCCCGGCCTGGGCCGGTGGGGCGGCGGCCAGGAGCAGCGCGAGCACCGACAGCGTGCCGGCCAGGCGCAGGCCCCTCATCAGGTCCTCACCCCGCGGCGACAGGCGTGGAGGTGCGTGACGCCGGGGCAGGAGCCGGGGGCGCCGATACGCGACAGGGGGGCTAAGTCGCCGCCCGATCGTCTGGTCGTCATCAGAGTGCTCTCCTCAGGTGAAGCGTGAATCCGCCGTTCGGGGCGACGGCGAGGTCGAGCTTGCCCCCGGCGGAGACCGTGACGGTCTCGGTGGCGATCCGGTCACCGGGGGCGTCCTGGAAGATCTCGGCCGTCCACTCCCCCTCGTCGAGGAAGTCGAACGGCACGGTGAGCGTGCGGGCCTCACCGGACACGCCCGCGCCGACGTACCACTCGCCGCCGCTCCTCCTGGCCAGCACGATGTGGTCGGCGGGGTCGCCGGACAGCAGCCGCGTGTCGTCCCACGCGGCCGGGACGGTGGACAGCAGCCGCAGCGCCTCCGGCCGGGCCTGGTAGGCCTGGATGGAGTCGGCGAAGTGCTGGATCCCGGACTCGAAGAGCACCGACAGGGCGAGCTCGAATCCGGGCGAGATGGCCCGCACCGCGGTGAACGTGCACGGCGTGAAGTCCATCGGGCCCTGCACATTGCGGGTGAACGCCAGCGACAGGTAGTGGGTGGCCGGGTAGAGCGGCTCCTTGCCGGGCTTTGGCTTGATCCATTCGGCGCCCTTGACCGCCTCGGCGGTCATGAACTGCGGCCAGGTGCGCTCGGTGCCGCGCGGGATCGTGCCGCCGTGGAAGACCACCATGAGCCGGAGCCGGGCGGTGGCGGCCAGGATGGCGTCGAACCAGCGCATCCGGTCCTGACCGTCCGACTCGGTAAAGTCGATCTTCACGCCGACCGCGCCCCACTTCTTCCAGAGCGCGAGCTTCTCGCGGTGCTCCAGCTCGGTGTCGACGTGCTGCCAGTGCGACCAGAGCCACACGCCGACGCCCCGGTCGCGGGCGTAGGCGATCAGCTCGGGCATCCACTCCTTGTTCCAGCCGGCGTCCGCCAGCAGGTACGGCCAGCCGTTCGCGGCGGCGAAGTCCACCCAGCGCTTCTGGGCCTCCAGGTCCCGCGTGGAGGGTCCGTCGGACCACCACGACCAGGCGGCGGCTCCGGGCCGGATCCAGGAGGTGTCCTCGACCTCGGACGGCGCGGCGAGGCTGGTGACCAGGTCGCTCTCGACGATCGTGGCCAGGTCGCCGACGATCATGGTGCGCCACGGAGTGACGAGCGGGCTGGCCGCGGTCACGTACGGGTCCGGCAGGTCGAGGCGGAAGGCGCGGCCGTCGAAGCGCAGGCGGGAGCCGGCGTATCCGGCGTCCAGGTTCGACTCGGTGATCAGCATCCAGGCGTCGCCGGCCTGGAAGAGCGACGGGTATCCGTACAGGATGGGCTCGGCGCCGGCCACCGTGGTGTGCCGGTGGATCTCCTCGTAGTCGCAGCGCCCGTTCTCGTACGGCAGCAGGACCGCGCGGGCGTCACCCGGCACGACGTACTCCGAGATCTCCTCCACCACGGTCACCGGACCGGTCCAGGGAATCGCGTAGCGGTAGGCCACGCCGTGATCGCCGACCCGGATCAGCAGGTCGAGCCGGTGCCCGCCCGCGGTGAACGACAACGTCCATTCGCCGGCCGCGTACCGATGCTCGCGCCGTTTCCCGGTCACCGTCCGGTAGGACTCCTCGACTCGCCGCTCGGACATCCCAGCCGCGACCAGCCCCGTGCTCAGATCCGCGTGGGCGGTGCGGACGCCCAGCCTGGACGGCTCCAGCACGGTCCGTCCCGCGTGCCGCAGCCCCAGCGTGAGCTCGCCCGCCGCGGACAGGTCGAGCACCGCCTCCAGATCCCCGTCGCTCAGCGTCCAATTCGGCACGTGACCCTCCATGGTGAAAGAGATAGGAGGAGTAGATCGCGTCCTGCCACCCGGCGACGGCGCTGCCGCTCCGGCCACGCAAGGCACCCGACGCTCCTCACAATGCGCAAGAGCCTAGGTTGCGACGGGTTTCAATTCAATTCTTGACGAAGTTAATTAGTCGGTCTACGGTGCGGTCATGCCTCACGGACTGTCGCCACATGACCGCACCACCCCGGCTATACATCCGACCTCTAGTGCCCGGCTGGCGGAGTTCCGTGAGCAACGGTTCGGGCTGTTCATCCACTGGGGCCTGTACGCGCTGGCCGCCCGGCACGAGTGGGTCAAGCAGCGGGAGCGACTCACGGACGAGCAGTATCAGCCGTACTTCGACCATTTCGACCCCGACCTGTTCGACCCGGACGCGTGGGCGGAGGCGGCGGCCGGCGCCGGCATGCGCTACATGGTGCTGACGACGAAGCACCATGACGGCTTCTGCCTATGGGACTCGGCCTACACCGACTACTCGGTCGCGCACACGCCGTACGGCAAGGACCTCGTCGGCCCGATCGTGGAGGCCTTCCGCGCCCGCGGGCTCGGGGTGGGCTTCTACCACTCGCTGATCGATTGGCACCACCCGCACTTCCCGATCGACGGCCTGCACCCGGCGTACGTCGAGGGTGCGACTCCCGATGACCGAAATATCGGGCTATACCAGTCCTATTTGCACAACCAGGTTGAAGAGCTGCTTACCCGCTATGGCCGAATCGACACCATGTGGTTTGACTTCTCCTACTCGAAGCGGGTCAGGAACAGCAAGGGCACACCCGGCGGCAAGGGCGCCGCGGACTGGCGTTCGGAGGAGCTGGCGGCCATGGTCCGCAGGCTGCAGCCGGACATCCTGATCAACGATCGCCTGGAGATCCCCGGCGACTTCACCACGCCCGAGCAGTTCCAGCCGCCCGCCCCGCCGGCCGAGGTCTGGGAGGCCTGCCAGACGCTCAACGGCAGCTGGGGCTACGACCGCGACAACCTCGACTACAAGCCGGTGGACCTGCTCGTGCGCATGCTGGTCGACACCGTCTCCAAGAACGGCAACCTGCTGCTCAACGTGGGGCCCAACGGGCGCGGCGCGTTCGAGGCGCGAGCGCTGGAGTCGCTGCGCGGCATCGGCGCGTGGACGCGGCTGCACGGCCGCTCCCTTTACGGCGCCGGTCCGAGCACGTACGAGGCGCCGCCGGACTGCCGCTACACCCAGCGCGGCAACCGGCTCTACGTGCACCTGTTCGCCTGGCCGTACAAGCATCTGCACCTGCCCGGGCTGGCGGGCAAGGTGCGCTACGCGCAGTTGCTCAACGACGCCTCGGAGATCCGCGTCCTGGCCCCCGACCCGGCCGTGGACAGCGGGCACACGAAGCTGGGCGCGCTGGCGCCCGGCACCCTGACCCTGCAGCTCCCGGTGCAGCGACCCGACGTGGCCGTGCCGGTGCTCGAGCTCTTCCTGTGAAAGACCCCCCACGGAGATGACCCCATGGAGATGAACCGTCGGCAGATGCTGGCCCTGGCGGTGGCCGCCGCCGCGCTGTCCGCCTGCGGCGACAGCCGCCAGCAGAAGCAGGCCGCGGCCCCGGTCAAGTCCGGCGCCCAGGTGATCGACCCCAACCGTCCCAGCAGCGACGACTGGCCCTTCGAGGAGGCCGAGCAGCTCAACAACTCGCTGACCTGGCCGAAGACGAATGTCCCCGACCCGGCGTCCAAGGTCGTGATCACGCTGGCGTTCACCACGGACGCCGTCACCGAGGTACGCAACGCGCAGTTCGACTTCTTCTTCAAGAAGCGCCATCCGAACATCGAGATCAAGCGCGAGTCGGCGACGTTCGACCAGTTCCTCACCAAATACATGGCGCAGGCGGCCGGCGGCACGCTGCCCGACGTGCTCTACAACCACTACTCCTGGACGCAGAACCTCATCGCCAACAAGGTCCTGCAGCCGCTGGACGACTACATCGCCAAGACGCCCGAGTTCGACATGGACGACATCCCGCAGCGCGGGCTGGGCTACTTCCAGCGGGACGGCGCGCTGTACGGGTTGCCCACCGACATGGCGCCCAAGCTGCTCTTCTACAACAAGGACCTGTTCGACAAGGCCGGGCTGGACTACCCGGACGAGACCTGGACGTGGGACAAGCTCTTCGAGACGGCCAAGAAGATGACCAACGGGTCGGGCGTGGAGAAGATCTACGGCGTCTCGCCGATGCCGAAGCCGTCGCCCGACCTGAGCTCCGTTTACCTGCTGCCGTTCGGCGGGCGGTTCCTGGACGCGGCCGAGTCGAAGGTGATGATCGCCGAGCCGGCCGCCAGGGACGTCATGGCCCGCTGGCTGGACCTGCTGCTCAAGGACAAGGCGACGCCGAGCCTGGCCGAGCTGCAGCTGCTGGAGAAGGTCGATCCGTTCAAGTCCGGGCACGCGGCCCTGTTCGTCAACGGCGCGTGGGTCATGCTGGAGCTGTCCAAGCAGAAGGCGTTCAAGTGGGGCGCCACGCAGGTGCCCAAGGGGCCGGAGGGCCGCACCACCCCGGCCGTGGGCAGCGCGCTGGTCATGGCGGCCTCGTCGCAGAACAAGGGCGCCGCCTGGATCTACATGCACGAATACCTGTCGGCCTCCGGCTACAAGTTCCGCCGGATCGCCGCGCCGGCCCGCCAGTCCGCGTGGGAGGACACCGCCAAGGCGCTCGGCATCCCGGCGGAGGAGGCGGACCTGGTCAAGAAGATCATGGCCGACTACGCCTCCGACGACGGCGTGCTGCGGCTGCCGGCCAACAAGAAGGTCGTGGACACCGCCCTGCCGATCTGGGAGCGGGCGCAGCTCGGCAAGATCAGCGTGGACGACGCGCTGAAGGAGATGGTCGACAAGGTCACGCCGGTCCTGAGCGAGAACAAGATCGCATGACCGCCGTCAGCCCGCTGGCGCGTCGTGAGGCCCGGCGTTTCCACCTGTTCGTCTCGCCGTGGCTGATCGGGTTCGTCCTGTTCAGCGCGGGCCCGATCGTCGCCGCCGTGGTCCTGAGCTTCATGAAATGGAACCTGCTGCAGACGCCGTCGTGGATCGGGTTCGGCAACTACGCGCGCATGTTCAACGATCCCGAGTTCTGGGAGTCGATCGAGAATACGGTGCAGTACGGCCTGGGCTCGGTGGCGCTCGGCGTGACGTTCACGTTCGTGCTGGCGTTGCTGCTCAACCAGCCGCTGCGGTTCCAGGGCCTGTTCCGCACCGTGATGTACCTGCCGTCGGTGGTGTCGGGCCTGGCCACCGCGCTGCTGTGGATCAACATCCTGCACCCCGACTACGGGCTGATCAACAAGCTGCTGGCCTCGGTCGGCATCGACGGACCCGGCTGGCTGGCCTCGCAGGAGTGGGCCATCCCCGGGCTGGTGCTGATGAGCGTGTGGGGCGCGGGCAACACCATCGTCATCTACCTGGCCGGCCTGCAGGGCATCCCGAAGACGTTGTACGAGGCGGCGGAGATCGACGGGGCCGGGTGGTGGCGCAGGTTCTGGAACGTCACGGTGCCGATGATGTCGCCGGTCATCTTCTTCAACGTGGTGACCGGGTTCATCGCCGCGTTGCAGAGCTACGTGCTCATCCTCGTCATGACCGAGGGCGGACCCGGCAACGCCACCATGGTGCTGGGGCTCTACATCTACCGGCAGGCGTTCGTCTACTTCGACATGGGCTATGCGGCCACGCTGTCGTGGGCCATGTTCGTGCTGGTCATCATCGTGACCGCGATCCAGTTCAGCCTGGCCAGGCGCTGGGTGCACTACGAGTTCAAGTGAGGTCCCCCGATGCTCCTCGAGACCGCGGCCCGGCCCGCGCGTACGAAGCCGGGCCCGTCCCTGACGTCCGACCAGGCCGAGCGCATCAGGCGGATCCGGCGCAGCGGGGCGTACGTCCTGCTGATCATCAGCTCCGCGGTGTTCCTGCTGCCGTTCTTGTGGATGCTGACGACCTCGCTCAAGTCCGACGCCGACAACCTGGCCTTCCCGCCCCAATGGCTCCCGGACTCCTTCCACGTCGAGAACTACGTCAAGGGCTGGACGGGGTCGCTGCCGTTCACCAGGTTCCTGCTGAACACGATCCTGATCACCGCGCTGTCCATGGCCGGGAACCTCATCTCGTGCGTGTTGCCCGCCTACGCCTTCGCGCGGATGCGGGCGCGGGCGGCCGGCATCATGTTCACGGCGCTGCTGGCCACGATGATGATCCCGCGCGAGATCACGCTGGTGCCGAAGTTCATCATGTTCTCGAAGCTCGGCTGGGTGGACACGTATCTGCCGCTGGTCGTGCCGGAGTTCTTCGGCGTGGCGCTCTACATCTTCCTGCTGCGGCAGTTCTTCACCACGATCCCGCAGGAGCTCATCGACGCCGCCCGCATCGACGGGGCCTCGGAGCTGCGCATCCTGTGGAGCGTCATGCTGCCGCTGGCCAAGCCCGCGATCGCGGCGATCTGCCTGTTCTCCTTCGTCGGCAACTGGAACCAGTATCTGGAGAACACCCTTTACCTGCGCTCGATGGAGAAGATCACGCTCGCGCAGGGCCTGGGCATGTTCAGCGGCCAGTACGTCACCCAGTACAACCAGATGATGGCCGTCGCGCTGCTGTCGATGCTGCCCATCCTCGTCGTGTTCTTCCTGGCTCAGAAGACGTTCATCCGGGGCGTCACGCTCACGGGTATCGCAGGAAGGTAGTCGTTATGCGTAGGAGCACGCTGGCGGCCATGGGAGCCGGAGTGTCGCTGCCCGGGTACCGGGTCGAGTCCGGTGGGGTCTCGACGTTGCCGCCCGGCCGGATCAGCCACGCCAAGGGCCCGCACACCCACCCGGATCCGGAGATCTTCCTCATCCTCTCCGGCACCGGAAAGATCCACATCAATGGCGAGACTTCGGATTTTGCCGGGGGTGATGTGCTCATCGTGGAAGCCGGCGAGGACCACCACCTGGAGGCGGTCTCCGAGGTGGTCACTACCTGGCTGCACCTGGAGCAGGCGTGATGTCCTCTGTCCCGCTCCCCCGCGTCGGCCTAGGCGGGGGCCCGCTCGGCAACTACCTCCTGACCATCTCCGACGCCGAGGCCCAGGCGGTGATGGACACGGCCTGGGAGTGCGGCATCCGGTACTACGACACCGCTCCGTTCTACGGGCTCGGGCTGTCGGAGCGGCGCATGGGCCGCGCGTTGCGCGAGCGCCCGCGTTCGGCGTTCATCCTGTCGACCAAGGTCGGACGGCTCGTGCGGCCGGGGCCGGGCGACAACGGCGGCTTCGCCGTGCTCGGCGACCGTCACGTCGAGTGGGACTTCAGCCGCGACGGAGTGCTGCGCAGCGTCGAGGAGTCCCTGGACCGCCTGGGCCTCGACCACGTGGACATCCTGTTCATCCACGATCCCGACCGTCACTGGCCCCAGGCGCTCGACGAGGCCTATCCCGCTCTGGCGGAGCTGCGGTCGCAGGGCGTCGTCCGCGCGATCGGCGTGGGCATGAACCAGTCGCCCATGCTGGTGGACTTCGTCAAGCTCACCGACCTGGACCTGCTGCTGGCCGCCAACCAGGCCACGCTGCTGCGCCGGACGGCATTCGACGAGCTCCTCCCGCTCTGCCAGGACCGCGGTATCCCGGTCATCGCGGCGAGCCTCTTCCACCGCGGGCTCCTGGCCGCCGCCGAGCCGCCCGCGGACGCTCCCGCCGAGGTCCGCACCCTGGCCGCGGCGTGCGCCCGGCATGCCGTGCCGTTGCCGGCCGCGGCCCTGCAGTTCCCGCTGCGGCACCCGGCCGTGCGCACGGTCCTCGTCGGCGCCCACGCCCCGGCGCAGGTCACCGCCAACCTCCAGGCCCTGGACCGGCCCGTCCCCGTCGCCCTCTGGGACGAGCTGGGCTGATCTCGCGCGGGAACCCGACCTTCAGACCGCCTGAAGCTTGGGCTAGGCTTCAGGTGAACTGAAGGTTGGAGGAGTTCCCATGGATCATGTCCTGCTGTCGATACACGTGCTCGCCAGCATCGTGTTCGTCGGCGGCTCGGCCGTCGCCGCGAGCCTGTTTCCTCGCTACGCGCCGCTCGCCCCGGCCGCGGGCCCGCCGGATGAGCCGAGTCCGTCCGCGAGCCCGCCGGGTGAGCGCAGCCCGGCCGTGGCCGCCTTGCTGCACCGCATCACCGGCGGGTACGCCGCCTTCGGCCTCATCGTCCCAGTAGCCGGGATCGCGCTGGCCCTCGTCCAGGGCCGGATGGGCGAAATCTGGATCAACGTCGCCATGGTGCTCACCATCGTGGCGGGCGGGCTGCTGGCCACGCAGATCTACCCGCGCCAGCGCGCGGCGCTCAGCACGCCCGATGACGGCCGGAGGCTCCGGACGCTGTCGATGCTCGCCGGCGTCTACAACCTCGTGTGGGCGGTCGTCGTGGTCCTCATGATCGTCCGCCCCGGCGCGGTGCCGCCCGCCTGACCCGCACGCGGCGCATCTCCGCCCCTCTCCGAACGATCCGCGCCACCGCCGTGGGCGGGTGAACCGGCGGGGCCGGCCCTGCGTACCCCTCGTATGCGGTGGAAGACGGTGTATGCCGGGTTCGCGGTCGGTGTGGGGGTCGTAGTGCTGGTCGCGGTGCTGCGGTTCGGCGGCGGCGCGGGTGCGCCGGCGATCCCCGGCCTGCCCACGGCGGGTCCGCTGACGGACTGGGGGCTGCCGCTGACGCGATTCCTCCACGTCGTGTGCGCGGTCGCCTGCGTGGGCACGCTGCTGGCCGCCGTGCTGGCCCCCGCCGGGTCGGCCGAGCCGGCGCGGTGCCTGTGCGCGGCGGGCTGGTGGGCGCTGGGCTGGGCGTTCACCACGCTGCTGAGCTACGTGCTGACGTTGTCGAGCTTCATCCCGATGCCGGTGGCGGAGCTCCTCGCCACGCCCGGCCGGCTGAACATCGGCACGCTGCTCCCCCAGACCCAGGCCCTGCTGGTCGTGCTGGGCGTGACCTTCGTGGTGGCGGCGGCCACGTACGCGCGGCGGCTGCCCCGGTGGATCCCGCTGGCGATCGCCGTGTTCGGGCTGCTGCCGCCCGCCTATGTGGGTCATGCCGCCTCGGCCGCCGACCACGACCTCGCTGTGTCGGCGCTGATGGCGCATCTCGTGGCGGCCTCGTTGTGGGCCGGCGGCCTGGGCGCGCTGCTCGTCCACTTCCGCCGCTCGGACGACCTGCCGGTGGTGCTGCCCAGGTTCAGCGCGATCGCCTTGTGCTGCTTCGCCGCGGTGGCCTTCTCCGGCCTGGCCGGCGCGTGGGTTCGGCTGGGCGCGCCGTCCGATCTGTGGCGGACCCCGTACGGACTGCTCCTGCTGGCCAAGGTGGCCACGCTGGCGGTGCTCGGCTGGTTCGGCTGGAACCACCGGCGCCGCACCGTCATGGGCGTCGCCGACCGCGGGGTACGCGGCACGTTCGTGCGGCTCGCGGCAGGTGAGGTCGGCGTGATGGCGGCGGCGACGGGGCTGGCCGTCGGCCTGTCCCGCACTCCCCCGCCGGCAGGCGGCGAAGGATCGGGGCATGGCGCGCTGGGGTACGACCTCGCGCCGTTCTCCCCTGGCGCGCTGATCAGCGAGGTGCGCCCGGACGCGCTGATCATCCTGCTGCTGGCGCTGCCCGCGGCCGGGTATCTGGCCGGCCTGCGCAGGGTTCCGGCGTGGCCGTCCGGCCGCACGTTCGCCTGGTACGCCGGGCTGGCACTGGCGGCGCTGGTCCTGGTCGGCGGGGTCGGCGGCTACGCGCGGGCCATGTTGTCGGTGCAGGCGCTGCAGCACGTCGTGCTCGCCGTCGTCGTTCCGCTCCTGTTGTGCGCGGGCGCACCCCTCACGCTGGCGGGCAGGACCGTCACGGCTTTCACCCGGCCGGCCGTCCTCATGATCGCCTATCCGGTGCCGTTCCTCCTGCTGTATACGACGGGGTGGCTGCCGTGGTCGCTGGCCGGGTATGCCGCGCACCTGGTCACGGGGGTGGTGTTCCTCGGGCTGGGGCTGGCGGTGTCGTGGGTGCTGGTCGGCGGCGACCCGCCGCCAGGGCCGTTCCCGTGGGCGGCGCGGGTCCGGCTGCTGGCGGTGGTGGCCGGCGTGCACCTCGTGGTCGGGGTGTACCTGCTCGTGGGGCCGCCGGTCGCGGCGGACTGGTTCGCGGCCGCGGCTCCGTCGGGCGCGCCCGGCCTCCTCGCCGACCAGCGTCTGGCGGGAGCCGTTTACCTGCTCGTGCCGCTGCTCGCGCTCACGCCGGTGGCAGTGCGACCGGCCGCCGAGGCGCGTGCGTCTCAGATGGCGTCCCGCTGAAGGGGGCAGGTCATGCAGTGGGTGCCGCCGCGCCCCTTGCCGAGCTCGAAGCCCTCGATCTCGATGACCTCGACGCCGTGCTCACGGAGCTTCCGGTTGGTGAACTGATTCTTGTGGTAACCGACGACCACGCCAGGTGACAGGGCGAAGAAGTTGTTCCCGGAGTCCCACTGCTCCCTGGCCTGCTGGTAGTCGTCGCCGCCGGTGGGGACGATGTCCAGCTCGGTCAGGCGCAGCGCCTCACGCAGGGCGGCCGGCAGGCTGCGGTCGCGGTGCACCTCCAGGGTGCCGCTCTTGTCGCCGGGGCGCAGCGAAAAGGTGGTGGCGGCCTCCAGGAACGGCGGGTACGCGCTGGCCTTGTCGACGTCCAGGAACGTGAAGACGGTGTCGAGATGCATGTAGGAGCGGGATTTCGGGATGTCCACGGCGATCACCCGCTCGGCCGCCCCGGCGGCGAACAACGACAGGGCGAGGTGCTCGATGGTGCGCGGGTTGGTGCGCTCGCTGATGCCGATGGCCACCGTCTTGTGGCCGATGGGCATCATGTCGCCGCCTTCCATCGCGGCCGTTCCGTAGGACTCCTCGTGGAGCCGCTCGTCCTCGCCGCCGTACGGGTACCAGTAGGAGAAGTCGTCCTCGGCGAACATCGGGTGGTGGTGGTAGATGGTGGACTGGTTCATCGTCTCCAGCAGGCGGGCGTGGTAGAACATCGGGTTCATCGAGACGCCGCCGTACAACCAGGCCACCGGGTCACGCTGGTACAACGAGTTGGGCAGCGGCGCCAGGATGAACGCGCGCGGGTCGGCCGAGGCCGCGACCAGGGAGGAGCCGTCCAGATCGGCGATGCCGAACTCCTCCTTCGACAGCCCGCCGATCAGGTGCGTGGCGAGCTTGTCGCCGCTCCAGCCGGCCAGCGTCTCGCGGACGACGTCGACGAGGGCCGGGCCGACGGTCAGGTGGGTGACGGCCTGCTCGATGGCGTGCTGCTTGGCGTCGAAGCTCGCCTCCAGCGCCTGGGCGAGGAGCTCGTGGTGGTAGAACACCTCGACGCCGCGCTCGCGCATCACCTGGACGAACGCGTCGTGCTCGACCTGGGCCTGCTCCACCCACAGGATGTCGTCGAACAGCAGCACGTCCTTGTTGCCCGGGGTCAGCCGGCGCAGGCTGAGGTCCGGCCGGTGGACGATGACCTTGCGCAGCGTCCCCACCTCGGAGTGCACGCCGAAAGGCTGGTCGTTCATGGTCTCTCCTTCACGGGCTAGATGGTGAGCCATCCCATGACCAGGCCGGCGAGCGCGATGACGGCCCCGATGACGGTGACGGCGAACAGGGCGAATTCCGCGGGGGAGAACACGCGCATGCCGTGCTCACGCCTGGTGAGCACGAACAGGATCGTGCCTGGGGCGTAGATGAGGCAGGACAGCAGCAGGAACGTCGGGCCGGCCGCGACGATGAGGAACGCGGTGTAGAACGTCGCGAGGGCGGCGATCGCCACGTCCTTGTTCCGGCCCCGGGGGTCGGCGTCGTAGGTCTCGCCGCTGAGCGTGAGCCGCAGCGCGTAGCCGGCGGCCAGCAGGTACGGGATCAGCGACAGCGCGCTGGTGAGCTCAAGGGTGAAGGTGAAGGCGTCCTCGGACAAGAGCGTGACGGCCAGCACGCAGGTGATGAGCGCGCTGGTCATCACCAGGGCCGCGACCGGCACGTCGTGAACGTTCTCGCGGGTGAGGAAGACGGGCATGTCCCTGTCCTTGGCGGCCACGAACAACACCTCCGCCGCCATGAGCGTCCAGGCCAGGTACGCGCCCAGCACCGACACGATCAGCCCGATCGAGATGAACGTCGAGCCCCAACGGCCCACCACCGACTCCAGCACGCCGGCCATCGACGGCTGGCGCAGGCCGGCCAGCTCCTGCTGCGGCAGCGCGCCGTACGACAGGATGGTGACGGAGGCGAACAGCGCCAGCACGCCGAGGAAGCCCAGCACGGTCGCCCGTCCCACGTCGGCGCGGCGGCGCGCGTACCGGGAGTAGACGCTGGCGCCCTCCACCCCGAGGAACACGAACACCGTCGCCAGCATGGTCGCCCTGATCTGCTCGAACAGCCCTTCGGGGCCGCCGTACAGGTTGGCCGAGAACACCCCGCCCTTCACGGCGACCGCGAGGATCACCACGAACGCCAGGATGGGCAGCACCTTCGCGACCGTGACGATCTGGTTGATCCTCGCGGCCTCCTTGACGCCGCGCAGGATCATGAAGTGGAAGGCCCACACACCGACCGCGGACACGACCACCGCCAGCAGCGTGGCCCCTTCGCCGAAGGCGGGCACGATCGCGCCGAGGGTGGACTTGATCAGCACCCAGTAGGTGACGTTGCCGACGCAGGCGCTGGCCCAGTAGCCGAACGCGGAGAAGAAGCCGGGGAACTGGCCGAACCCGGCCTTGGCGTAGGCGTACACGCCGGCATCCAGCTGCGGCTTGCGCACGGCCAGCGTCTGGAACACCAGGGCCAGCATGAGCATGCCCACGCCGGCGATCAGCCACGCGACCAACGCCCCGAAGACGCCGGTGGCCTGCGCGAAGTTCCGCGGCAGTGAGAACACCCCGGCGCCGACCATGGACCCGACGACCATCGCGGTCAGCGCCGGCAGCGACATCTTGCGCGCGGCCTCGGTCTGCGTGGTCACGATCGCGACGTACCCGGCCACCTCCGACGAGAGGGTCCGTCAACCGTCAAATCCCTCTCTTGCTTCGTGCGCTATCTTGAAACCCCGCAGACGCCGCTTATGAGGTGGACCTCTCGTGACGGATGACTCCCCCGTGCCGGATCCGGAGCTGCTCGCCAGGATCGACACCACCCGGCCGCACCAAGCCAGGGTCTGGAACTACTGGCTGGGCGGGAAGGACAACTATCCGGTCGACCGGGAGCTGGCCGCCAAGCTCAAGGACGCCTATCCCGGCATGGAGGACATCGCCCGGCACGCCCGGGCGTTCCTGGGGCGGGCCGTCCGGTTCCTCGCCGGCGAGGTGGGCATCCGGCAGTTCCTGGACATCGGCACCGGCCTGCCGACCGTGGACAACACCCACGAGGTGGCCCAAGGGGTGCATCCGTCCAGCCGCATCGTGTACGTCGACAACGACCCCCTCGTGCTGGTGCACGCCCGGGCGCTGCTCACCAGCGACCCCCAGGGCGCCTGCGACTACATCGAGGCCGACGTGCGCGACCCGGACGCCATCCTGGCGGCCGCGGGCAAGACGCTGGACTTCGCCCAGCCGACGGCGGTCATGCTCTTGGGCGTGATGGGCACCATCATGGCCGACGATCAGGCATACGCGCTGGTGAAGCAGCTGATGGACGCGCTGCCGTCCGGCAGCTACCTGGTGTTCGAGGACGGCACCAACGTCGTCAAGCCGGACGCGGCCGCCGAAGCCGAGCGGCTGCGCGAGCGGGGCGAGGGCTACCACTACCGGCTGCGCACCCCCGCCGAGCTCGCCCCGTTCTTCGACGGGCTGGAGCTGGTGGAGCCGGGTGTCGTGTCCGTCTCCCGCTGGCGGGTGGAAGCCGACGTGTTCGGCACGCCCGACGAGGTGGACGCGTTCTGCGGGGTCGCCCGCAAACCGTGACCGTCGGCTCGTTCCGGAGCTCGGTGAGGAGGTGGCCCGCTTCCGCCCCCGTGGGGAAGCGGGCCGGTCATCGGGCAGCCGAGACCTGGCTGCGCTGCGGGACCAGGGCCGGGTCCGCGGGTCGTTTCCTGGTGACGTACTGCGGGACGGGGGCTCGATCGTCGCCGGTGTCGCGGGTCAGGCCGTAGCGGAGGATCCCCCTGGCGCGATCAGGCTTGGCCGAGATGTCGGCCCAGACGTCCTCCCAGGTCTTGGGCACGACGGTGAAGTCGACGTCCGTGCTGCCGCCGCCGCTGTCGTTGTTGTGCACGGTGACGCTGCCGTCGACGTAGTAGAACTCGTTCTGCCATCTCGGCTGGTGTCCGCTGGGCAACTGGGCGAAACCCGTCTCCGCGGAGCCCATCTTGGTGACGCCCGGCGACTGCTCGTCATCCATGCGTTGCCCGCCCCCGGAGGCCACGTGGAACAGCTTGCCCTTCAGCCCGGTCCAGGTGACGGGCTGGATGGGACCGACCCGGTTGTGGTACAGGATCCCCAAGCGGATCAGGAAGTAGCCTCGTCCCGTGATCGTGAGGTAGTGGCCCCGCTTCGTCAGCCCAGGTCCGCCGAACCGGGCGTGCCCGTACTCGCCGGCGAACGCGACCTGGCCGGCGCGGCGCCGGGGCAGCGGGGCCGGCGGACGGTTCATCGGCGGGGCCTGGTCCACCGTGTCGACGGTGCGGCCGTACAGGCTCGCCTGAGGGCTTTTCAGCGGACGCGCGGTGACGGCTGGCGCCGACGGGGCGGGTGAGCGCCGGGCGGTCGCGGGCGATGAGGTGGCGATCACTGGAACCGCGCGTTCGGGGGGCGCGTCGTCGGGCCTGATGGTCTGGACGACCATCGCTCCCCCGGCGATCACCGTCGCGCCGGCCGCCGCGACCGCGACGGGCTTGGCCGCCAGCAGTGAACCGGCCGCGGCCTTGCCCTTGGCCAGCAGGCCCGCTTTCACCACCGGCACGGCGGCGGTGCGGGCGAGCTCGACGAGGCCGATCACGGTGCCCGCGGGGATGGCCACCAGGCCGATCCCGGCCAGCAGCCGGTCGGCCGGCACCAGATCGGACGCCTGGGCGCTGCACGCCGGGCATTCGCGCACGTGCCGGAACAGCCGCTTGCGCCACAGGTCGGACGGCGCCCTGTCCCAGCGCGCCGCCGCCGCGGCCAGCTCCGGGCAGGTGCCGGTGAGGGCGCGCACCACGGCGCGGGCGCTCTCCAGGCGGCGTTTGGTGCGCTGCACGCGGACGGCGGCGTGCTGCTCGTTCGCTCCCAGCCCGGCGGCCAGCTCGGCCCTGGTGAGCTCCCCCGCGACCTCCAGCCACCACAGCGCGAGCACCTCGCGGTCGTCGGCGTCGAGCCAGCGGGCGGCCTCCGCGGTCTCCCTGCGCTGCCCGGACAGGCGGAGGCGGGTGATCGTGACGGCGGCGAAGTCGGCGCCCGGATCGGGCAGGCCCAGGGCCTCGTCGAGGGCGGACAGGGTGGCGGCCGTGGCCCGCCGCCACTCCCGTACCTGGTTCATGGTGATGGCGACCAGCCATGAGCGGTAGCTCTCCGGGTCGCGCAGCCCGGACAGGCCGGTCACGACCCGGGCCATCGTCTCCTGGACGACGTCGTCCACGTCCGGATGGCCGTTCATGGCCCGGCCGGCGATGTTGTACACGAGCGGCAGGTGGCTTCTGACCAGCTCGTCGACGGCGGCGCGGTCGCCCGCCCGGGCCGCGAGCACCGTTTCCACCTCGTACGTCGGCCGTGCGTACATCCATTACCTCGATCCGGAGCCTCCGTAGCTCCGGACAGGAGACGGGAGAATCACCACTCGCATAACACAAACACGAAATTGTTCCATTCGTCGCTTATGATCGGGTCCGGCCTGGATCAGCCGTCGATGTGTTTCCGCTCACCCACCGGTCACCCACCGGGCCGGGCTTACGAGTGCGGCGGGGGCAGGTACGCCTGCCACGTACCGGGCCGTGCTTCCGGCAGCGGCCTCCATTCCCAGTCCAGCAGGAAGGGCGCGGCGGCCTGCCGGCCCCTGTCGACGGCGACCACGTGTTTGCCCGCGCTCTGGGCGGCGCGTATCGGGGCGGGGGCCGCCGACTGCTGCGGCCAGCGCAGGATCGTGTACGACTCGCAGCCCACCCGGTAGGCGATCATCGCCGCGTGCTCGCCGTACACCAGGCAGGGCGGGCGCAGGTCCAGGGCGCTCAACGCGCGCGCGACCTCGACGTCGGCCTGGCGTTTGGCCAGCCGGGGGGCGACGACCTTGTCCAGTGTGAGCCCCTGCAGGGTGAACTGGGCGAGGAAGCCCGCGGCCACGAGGCCGGCAAGGGCCCGTCGCGGCCGATGCTCCAGCAGCCGGAGGACGCCGTACGCGATCGGCAGCGCCAGCAACGCGTACGCGGGAAGCAAGAAGCGGGGTGCCGCGTACCCGACCAGGAAGACGTACGGCAGGCCCATCAGCAGGCCGGCGAGGGCCGGCACCGCGCAGGCGGCCAGGTGTCCGCGCCGCCGGGCCGCGTACAGGCCGAGCAGGACGAGAACGGGGATCGCGCTTGCCCACAGCAGCCAGGACGGCGGGACGGGCCCGCAGTGCGCGGGAGGGCGGCAGAGCAGCGGGCCGTTGAGGGCGCGGGCGTGTTCGAGCAGGGTGACGTGCAGGCCGGTCTCGTTCGCCGCGCCGGCGGCCTGCCAGCGGGCGGCGAGCCCGCCGAAACGTGCGTACGCCTCGACGATCCAGTCAGCCCAGCCCACGACCAGCCCCGCGACCAGGGCGGCGGTGACCTTGGCCTGCCGCCACGCCGGCCGGGCGAGTGCCGCCGCGAGCGCGAGCACGAGCCACAGGCTGTCGGGCGGCCGCAGCAGGGCCACCGCGGCCACGCTCAGCGCCAGCCCGATCGCCGGGCCGCGCCCGCTGCCCGGCCGCACGCAGCGCAGGAAGCAGCCGACGGCGGCCACCGCGCCGAAGGCGACCCACAGGTTCGGCATGACCTGGCCGCCGTAGAACAACGACAGCCACAAGGACGCGAACAGCAGGGCGGCGAGCGGCGCCATCGCCCCGGCCCGCACCCGCAGCCAGATCCCGAACGACGCGTACAACGCCAGGGCGGACAGCAGGCAGAGGTAGACCCGCAACGCCTCCGTCGAGGAGGTGACCAGCACCACCGGAGCGACCAGCAAGGTGATCCCCCGGGCGCGGGGCGCGATGAACTCGGCCGCGGGCGCCCGCGGATCCACCTGGCTGACATAGATCGACTCGTCCCACCCCAGCCCCATCCCGGGCGTGACGACGATCAGTTGCACGATCCCATAGCAGCAGGCCACCAGGATCAGCAGCGCCCGCCACGGATCGGCGCGCCACCACGACATGTTCGATGCCACCGGATCTTCTTAGCGCGCCCGCCCGGAGCAGGCGGGCGACCCCACGACAACTTGCCGGAAGGTATGCCCGCCCGTGAAGCTCCGCCACGGTCGCGACCCCCGCTCGCCGACGCGACGGGGACCGCCGCCCCAAGCACGTTCCAAGTCGCCCACCATTCCTCCCCAAGTGGCGCTCCCTACCGTGACACGCGAGACAAGCGGTCTCTTGAGAGGGGAGGGCGTGGTGAAGCACGTCTACAAGGTCTTGGCCTACCTGGTGGCGATCGAGGTGGCCGTGCAGGCGGCGGTCATGGTCTGGGGTGACGCCGGGATGGGCAAGTGGGTCGGCGAGGGCGGCGTGCTCGACAAGACGCTCGGCGAGAGCGGCGACATGCCGTTCCCCGAGTTCATCGGCCTCATCATCCACGGCATCAACGGCATGATCGCCATCCCCGTCATCGCGCTGCTCCTGCTGATCAGCTCCTTCTGGGCGAAGGTCCCGGGGGCCGTCAAGGCGGCCGGCCTGGTGGTCCTGCTCGTCGTCCTGCAGGTCACGTTCGGCATCCTCGGCCACGACATTCCCCTGATCGGCGCCGTGCACGGGCTCAACGCGCTGCTGCTGTTCACCTCCGCGCTCTACGCGGCACGTCGCGGCGCGGCGGTGCGCGCTCCGGAGCCGCAGCTCGCGGCTCGCGGGTGACGGCGGGTTCCATGCAGCGCAAGGGCTGGAGCGGTGGCCGCGTGCGCCTGGCCGTCGCGGGCGCCGCGACCCTGGCCGTGCTGGGGCCGCTGATCTGGCTGTGGCAAGACAGCCTGCTGCCGGAGACGTACGCGGTCACGGACATGGGGCACGTCGACTACGGCGGCGGGCCGCGCGGGGCCATGGAGCACGCGGGCGTCTCGGCTCATGGAGCACACGCCGGCCGGGGCGCCTCGGCCCAGGGAGCGCACGCGGGCGCGAGGCAGGACGTCACGCGGCTGGTCGCCGACCCGGGCCGCCGCGCCGACGTGGCGGTGACCATGGTCGCCCGAGAGCAGCGGTTCCTGCTGCCCTCGGGTCGCGCTTTCGAGGGGTATACGCTCAACGGCCAGTCGCCGGGGCCGGTCATCAAGGCCACCAAGGGCCAGCTCGTGCAGGTGCGGCTGATCAACGAGTCGGTGCCCGGCGGGATCACGCTGCACTGGCACGGCGTCGACGTGCCCAATGCCGCGGACGGTGTCGCCGGCGTCACCCAGGACGCGGTCGGCATCGGCAAGGAGTTCACCTACCGCTTCGTCGCCGACCAGGCAGGCACGTTCTGGTATCACTCACACCAGATGTCGCACGAGCAGGTTCGCGGGGGCCTGCTCGGGGCGCTGGTGGTCGCGCCGGTGACGCGGGAGAAGGCCACGGACGTCGTGGCGCTGGTGCACCTGTACAACGGGGTGCGCACCGTCAACGGGCGTGAGGGCGACGTTCCCGTCCAGGCGCCGCCCGGGGCGCGGGTGCGGGTCCGGGTGATCAACACCGAGTACGGCCTCATGCCGACCTGGGTCAGCGGTGCGCCGTACCGGCTGGTGGCCGTCGACGGCACGGAGATCAACGGGGCTGCCCACGTCCAGGACAAGGCCGTGGCGGTGGCCGCGGGAGGACGCGCCGACTTCGAGGTGACCATGCCCGCGGACGGCTCACCGGTCCGGATCCACCTCGGCGGCCCGACCGGCGTGGTGCTCGGCTCCACGTCGCACACCTTGCCTCCGGTCCCCCGGCCGGGGCCGACGCTGGACCTTCTCACGTACGGCGCCCCCGCGCCGCTCGCCTTCGATCCCGGCAAGCCCGATCGGCGGTTCGCGTACGACATGGGACGCCGCCCCGGCTTCCTCGACGGGGTGCCCGGGTTGTGGTGGACGATCAACGGGCACCTCTATCCCGACGTGCCGATGTTCCACGTGGCCGAGGGCGACGTGGTGCGGATGCGGATATCCAACGACAGCGGCGAGGCCCACCCCATGCACCTGCACGGCCACCACGCGGTGGTGCTCAGCCGCGACGGCGTGGCCGCCTCGGGCAGCCCCTGGTGGGTGGACTCCCTCGAGGTCGCGGCCGGCGAGTCGTACGAGATCGCCTTCGTCGCCGACAACCCCGGCATCTGGATGGACCACTGCCACAACCTGCCCCACGCCTCGGAAGGGCTCACCGCCCACCTGATGTACGCGGACGTCACCACACCGTTCACCGTGGGAGGTCCAGCAGCGAACGAGCCGGAGTGAGCCGCCGGCGGCCCTCATGCGGAGGCCTGCTCCTCCTCGGCGGTCCGGACGCGCAGGTCGGTCTCGATCGCCTCGACAGACTCGTGGGCCTTGTCGCGGCGGTATTCGCGCACCGAGTAGGCGATGGCACCGGCCCAGATCACCGCGATGGCGAGGTAGGCGACGGTCTGGACGGCGCCGGAGGCGTCGATCCAGTCGCTGCGCAGCAGGGTGCGGATGTTGGTCAGGACGATCACGCCGCCCACGGCCGAGCCGAGGATGCGCGGCGGGATGTGGCGGACCAGCCAGGCCGCGATCGGCGCGGCGATGACGCCGCCGAGCAGCAGGACGGCGACCCAGGCGAAGTCGATGTTCTCCGAGCCGATGCCGACGAAGAAGCCGACGCTGGCGGCGATCGCGACGAGGAACTCGCTGGCGTCGACGGAGCCGATCACCTTGCGGGGTGCCAGCCGGCCGCTGGCCAGGATGGCGGGGGTGCCGACCGGGCCCCAGCCGCCACCGCCGGTGGCGTCGACGAAGCCGCCCAGCAGGCCGAGCGGGGCCAGGAAGCGCTTGCGCAGCGGCTTGCCGAGGTTGCCGCGCGGCAGCCCGAAGGCGGTGAAGCGGACGAGGATGTAGACGCCGAGGGTCAGCAGGATGATCGACATGACCGGCGCGGCGATCTCGGTGGACAGGCTGGACAGGAACGTCGCGCCGGCGAAGGCGCCGAGCGCGCCGGGGATGCCGATCCTGGCGACGACCTTCCAGTCCACGTTGCCGAAGCGCCAGTGGGAGATGCCCGAGGCGAGCGTGGTGCCGATCTCGGCCAGGTGCACGGTGGCCGAGGCCGCGGCCGCGTTGGTGCCGACGGCCAGCAGCAGCGTGCTGGAGGTGACCCCGTAGGCCATGCCGAGGCTGCCGTCGACGAGCTGGGCCGCGAACCCGACCAGGCCGAGCAGGATGAGCGCTCGCACGATCTCCCCTTTCTCTACTTAATAAGTAGGGATAATCATTTATGGCGATCCACGTTCCCGTCAAGGGGTGGACCGGCCTTCTTGCCTTCTGGTCGCATTTATTGAGGAATCTCCCTAAGTTAGCGGCGAGCGCGACAACCGTGATCTTCTGATCGCCGGGGGGAAGACGCGTGAGAGCACGGTTGCGCCGTTCACTGCGGACGCGGCTGGCACTGCTCGCCAGCATCGCCATGGTCCTGCTGAACATCGTCGTCAGCGCGTTCGTGCTGTACGGCACGCGGGACGAGGCCCGGGACATCCGGTCGCTCAAGGTGTCCGGCAAAGCCCTGCGCGTGCTCATGCTGGTCAAGAAGTACCAGTTGCCCCGGCTGCTGGAGCCGGACGGGCTCGACGGCATCCAAGTGATCGACCCGGCCGGGCATCCGGTCACCTGGACGCGGAGCCTGGCCGGCGCGCCCCGCCAGACCACCGCGATCCCCCGCCCGGACCAGGCCAACGACGACGCGGAGCTCTGCGATCTGCCGGCCTTCCCCGGCACGTGCAAGATCGTGGTCGCCTTGCGCGCGTACCAGCCGGACGGCACCTGGGTCATCTACGCCTTCGAGCCGACCGTGCCCTGGTACGTCAGCCCGCAGGTGATCCTGTTCCTGATCGGCATGACGGCCGGGCTGGCCGCGGTGACCTGGTTGGGGGTGTCGCGGGTCGTGCACCGGACGCTCGCACCGGTGGGCAGCATCACGACGAGGCTGGCCGAGATCACCGCGGGCGGCGGCGGGCTGCGGGTTCCCGTGCCGGACACTGACGACGAGCTCAGGGCTCTGGCCGAGACCGCCAACGAGACGCTGGAGCGGCTGGAGGCGGCGATGCGGCAGCAGGAGATCGCGATAGAGCGGCAGCGCAGGTTCGCCGGCGACGCCTCGCACGACCTGCGCAGCCCGATCACCGCGATGCGTACCCAGGTCGAGGAGGCGATGCTCCACCCCGAGGACACCGACTGGCAGGCGACGGGCACGGAGGTGCTCGCCAGTCTGGACCGGCTCCAGGCCATCGTCTCGGACCTGCTCACGCTGACCAAGCTGGACGCCGACGCCCCCAGCCGCCGAGAGCACGTGGACCTGGGCGAGCTCGTCGTCGCCGAGACGACCAGGCCGCGCACCAAGCGCGTCATCACCCACACGCAGGAGAGCGTGGTCATCATGGGCGACCGCCTGCAGCTGGTCCGCCTGCTGACGAACCTGCTGGACAACGCCGAGCGGCACGCCGAGACGCGGATCGACGTGACGGTGCGGCAGGAGGGCGGGGAGGCCGTGCTCGAGGTGCTCGACGACGGCGCCGGCATCGCCCCCGCCCAGCGCGACCTCGTCTTCGAGCGCTTCACCCGCCTGGACGACGCGCGTAACCGCGACATCGGCGGCACCGGGCTCGGCCTGCCGATCGCCCGCGAGATCGCGACGGCCCACCAGGGCACCCTGACCATCGAGGATTCCGACACCGGCGCCCGGTTCGTGCTGCGCCTTCCCCGCTCGGGATGACGGAGCCCGCTCCGCTCTGGCACAGCACGGGCACAGAAAGGGCATCGCACTGCATAGGACCGGTCGAGACCAGGTCAGCACTCGTCTCTGCGGTGTCGAGCCGTCCCCGGCCCTGTCTGGCCCCACCGCTATAACGGAGCAGCATCGCTCTTGATCGCGAGGGCAGGGGGATCACCTTGATGACCACCATCGGACGAATGGCGACCGCCGTCGGCCTGCTGGCCGCCCTGTGCGCGCCGGGGCAGGCAGTCGCCGAACCCGCCCCGCCTCCTGTGGCAGCAGCGCCTGCGCCGGTGCTGGGCCTGGTGCTGGACGGCGGTTCGCTCTCCCTCCAGGACGCGCTCGCCATCCTCGATGGCCGTCCGGTCTCCGCCCAGCTCGCACCGGACGCGCGGGCGAACATGATCACCACGCGGGCAGGAGCGCTGAAGGCCCTGGAGAACCAGCGGGTGTACGGCTGGAACCAGGCGCTCGGGCCGCTGAAGGACCGTCCGCTCACACCCGAGCAGGCCGAGCAGTTCCAGCGCAACGTCCTGCGCTCGCACGCCGCGGGCGTCGGTGAGCCGCTGCCCGACGACGTGGTCCGGCTGGTCATGATCCTCAAGGCGAACCAGATGGCCAGGGGAAAGGTCGGGGTACGACCCGAAGTGCCCCAGCGGCTGCTGGACATGGTCAACGCGGGCGTCGTGCCGCGGATGCCGCAGATCGGCTCGCTGGGCACCGGGGACCTGCAGCCGCAGGCCGCGGCCGGGCTGGCGATGATCGGCGAGAACGCGCCGGTGCGGTACCAGGGGGTCGAGGGGCCGGCCTCCGAGCTGCTGCCGAAGGCCGGGCTGCCCAGGGACTTCACCCTCCAGGCCGGGGAAGCGCTGCCGATCGTCAGCGGCAGCACGGTCCTGGCCGCCACCCTGCTGCACGCCGTGCACCGGGCCACCGTGCTCGCCGACCAGGCGGAAGGCGCCTTCGCCCTGTTCATGGAGGCGACCAGGGCCGAGCGGGGATCGCTCGACGCGCGTACGCACAAGGAACGCCACATCCCCGAGGAGGACGCGGTCGCCGCGCGGCTGCGGGAGATGGTGGCGGGCTCGGGCTGGATGACGGAGGAGGGACGCAAGCGCCTCGACCCGGCGAACTACGAGCCGCGCATCCAGGACGCGGTGTCGGTGCGGGCGGCGCCGCACATCATGGCCGGCCTGCGGCACGAGCTCGCCGACGCGCACCGGACTCTGCTGCGGGAGGCCAACTCCTCGACCTCCAACCCGCTGATCTTCAAGCGGGATGAAGGGCCGGGCTACGAGTTCGTGATGGGCGGCAACTGGGACGGCTCCATCATGGGGCATCTGGCCGACACCCTCAACGCGGAGATCGCCGACATCGGGGTGCTGTCGCAGGAACTGTCGGGACGGCTGCTGTCGCCCCGGTGGAGCTACGGCCTTCCGGCGAACCTCGCCGGTGGCACGGTCGGGCTGAACTCCGGGATGGTGCAGGTGCAGACGGTGGCCGCGGCGCTGGTCCCGGAGATGCAGGTCAGGGCCGCGCCTGCGGGGACGCTGTCCCGGCCGGTCAAGGACGGGCAGGAGGACCACAACACGATGGCGATGGCCTCGGTCCGGCACCTGCACGAGAACCTGGACCGGCTGGAAATCGTCCTGGCGGTCCAGTATCTGATGGCGGCCCAGGGCGTTGACCTGATCGCCCAGAAGATGGCGGGCCTGCCGCTCGGCGCCGTCACCCAGGGCCTGCACACGGAGATCAGGAGGTACGTCACACCCCTGGGCGACGACCGCTATCTCACCCCCGACTTGGAGAAGGCCATCTGGCTGGTGCGCAACGGGCACTTGCGCCCCTCTGTGTCCAGCGCTTGATCGCGAGGCCTCCACCGGCGCGCCCGTGCGCGATGCACAGGCGGCGCCGGTGAGGGAATGATCAGCCCTTGAAGGCGCCGTCCATGATCCCGGCCACCATCCGCCTGCCGACGAAGATGAACAGCACCAGCAGCGGCAAGGTCGCCAGGAACGAGCCGGACATGGCGAGCCCGAGGTCGATGTCGAAGCTGTTCTGCAGCGCCTTGATGGCGATCTGCGCGGTGTACATCTCGGGCGACTTCAGCACGATGAACGGCCACAGGAAGTCGTTCCACGCGGTGACGAAGCCGAGCAGGCCGAGGACGAACGCGGCCGGCCGTACCAGCGGGAACGCGATCCGCCAGAAGATCTGCCAGGTCGTGGCCCCGTCGATGCGGGCGGCCTGGAGGAGCTCGTCGCTGATCGTGGCACCGATGTGCTGACGCATCCAGAAGATGCCGAACGCGCTGGCCAGGCCGGGCACGATGAGCGCCTGCAGGGTGTCCACCCAGTTCAGGTTGGATATGATCATGTACTGCGGGATGACCGCGAGCTGCGTCGGCACGGTCATGGTCAGCACCACGATCAGGAACAACGTGTTGCGGCCGCGGAAGCTCATCTTGGCGAAGGCGAAGCCCGCCAGCGAGCAGAGCACCGCGTGCCCGACCCCGATGGCCCCGGCCACGATGAGGCTGTTGACCATCGAGCTGACGAACGGCACCGTCTCGAAGACCAGCCCGGCCAGGTGGAAGAAGTTGCCGCCGGGCACGATCTCGGGCGGCATCTGGGTGGCGGTCGCGCTGTCGGTGCTGGCGACCACGAACATCCAGTACAGCGGGAACAGGCAGGCGAAAACGGCCAGGCCGAGGAGGAGATAGGTCCACCAGCGGACGCGGTTGGCCTTGTTCATCAGCGCTCCGGGCGGACGCGGGCGGACAGGAGGTAGTTGAGCGTGGCGAAGGCGATGATCAGGATGAACAGCGCCACGCCGATGGCGGCGCCGTAGCCGAACTGGAACTGGCCGAATCCCTGCTCGTACAGGAAGAGTGCGAGCGTCTGGCACTGGCGGACCGGCCCGCAGGTCACCGCCGAGACCCGGGAGATGAGCAGCGGCTCGGTGAAGATCTGCAGCCCGCCGATCGTGGAGGTCACGATCGTGAACACGATGACCGGCCGCAGGGACGGGATGGAGATGTGGCGGAACTGCTTCCAGCTGCCCGCGCCGTCGACCGCCGCGGCCTCGTACAGCGCGCGCGGGATCGCCTGCAGCGAGGCCAGATACAGCAGGGTCGTGTAGCCGAACCAGCGCCAGGTGACCATCGCCGCGATGAGCAGGTGGCTGCCCCATACCGACTGCTTGAAGTCGATCGGCTCCACCCCCACTAGCCCGAGCAACCAGTTGAGCAGGCCGTAGTCGCGGTCGAACATCTGGGCGAAGACGATAGCGGTGGCCGCGACCGAGGTGATGTACGGCACCAGCATCGACATCCGGAGGAACACCGCGAACCGCAGCCGGGCGTGGTTGAGCAGGTGCGCCAGAACCAGCGCCAGCAGCAGCTGCGGCACGGTCGACCACAGCCAGATGCTGATGGTGTTCCAGGCGGCGTTCCAGAACCGGGCGTCGTCGAGCAGACGGGTGAAGTTGTCCAGGCCGATGAAGACGTGCTCGCCGATCGGGTTCCAGTCGAACAGCGCCACGTAGAACGTGAACAGCAGCGGCACCAGGCCGAACACCGCGAAGATCAGGAAGAACGGCGCGATGTAGGCGTACGGGGCGACGCGCTCGCGGATGCTCTGCCGGACCCGGGTGGGGACCGCGGGCGGCGTACCGGCCGCCCGCGACGTGCTGAGAGTCGTCGTCACGCCGGTCCTACTTACCGATGGCGGTCTTGATGTTGGCCAGCGCCGCGTCCCATGCCTTGGCGGCGTCGCCCTTGCCCTGCTCCACGTTCTCGAGCGCGTTCAGGAACTCCTGACCGATGGCGGCGCTGTCCGTGCCGACGTGGAACGGCTTGAGCCCGAGCAGCGAGTTGGTGTAGATCGTCCCGGTCGGCGCGTCGGAGAAGAACGAGTCCTTGTGCCCGGTCAGCTTCGGGTCCTTGTAGACCGACGGGGTGGTGGGCAGCGACCCCGAGTCGACGAAGTGCTCCAGCTGGCTCTGCGGCGACTGCGTCTTGGTGATGTAGTCCCAGGCGGCCTTCGGGTTCTTGGCGCCCTTGGGGATGGCCAGGTAGCTGCCGCCCCAGTTGCCCGCTCCGCCAGGAATAGCGGCGATGTCCCACTTGCCCTTGGTGTCGGGGGCGTTCCGCTCGATCTGTCCCAGCAACCACGCCGGCGCAGAGACCACCGCGAACTGGCCCTTGCCTATACCCGCGCTCCAGCCGTCGGAGAACGAGCTCTGCTTGGCCGTGATCCCGGACTGCGCCGCCTTGATCGCCAGGTCGAAGGCGGTCTTGACCTGGGGGCTGGTGCTGTAGACGACGTTGCCCGAGGGGTCGTAGTACTTCATCGGCCCCTGGTTGACCGCCTGGTAGAACACGCTGGTGGCGGCGTTGTCGACGAACGCCTTCCCGGTGGCCGTGGTGTACTTCTTGCCGGTCTCGATGAAGGCGTCCCACGTCGGCCAGAGCTTGCCCACCTCCTCCCGGTCCGTCGGCAGCCCGGCCTCCTTGAACAGGTCATGGCGGTACGCCACCGCCATGCCGCCCACGTCCGTCGGAATGCCGATGATCTCGCCGCCCTTGGCGGTGCTCTGGCTCATCACCCAGTCCAGGTAATCGCCCTTGATCTTGTCCGCGCCGAGCTGCCGCAGGTCGTAGAAGTTCTGCGGCTGCTGCACGAACTTGGGCAGGTCGTCACCCTGGATGAGGACGAGGTCCGGCACCTTGCCGCCGGCCAGCGCCGTGGTCAGGGCCTGTGCCGTCTCCGTGGAGCCCCCCACCTCGGTCAGCTTGACCTGCACACCCGGGTTGTCCTTCTGGTACTTATCGACCGACGTCTTCTGGTCGATCCCGGTGAACGACCAGAACTCGAACGACTTGCCGTCGCCTGACGGCAGGGCCGAGGTGCTGCTGCCGCCGCCTCCACAGGCGGATGCGGTCAGGGCGATGGCCGCGGCGAGCACGACCGGTGTTGCGATGCGGAGCTTCACGGGCTACCTCAAAAGTTTCGTAATTAATTCCGATCGTTAACCCCGGGACTGTAGGGGGATCCTCGGAAATCCGTCAAGAACCGACTGGTAAGTTCCGCGAAACAGTTAAGGCAACTTGCCGAAAGCATCCCATTAGACTGCGGCCATGACCGCGACCGAAGAGCCGCCCGCAGGCGATGGCGCCCCGCCCCAGCCACTCACCATCGCGCAACTCGCCGAGCTGGCCGGGGTGTCCACGGCAACCGTCTCCAAGGTCGTCAACGGTCGCACCGAGGTGGCGCCCGAGACCCGCGCCCTCATCGAAGGGCTCATCCGCGAGCACGGCTATCGCCCACAGCGGCGGCGGGCCAGCCCGGCCCCGCTGGTGGAGCTGGTCTTCCACGCCCTGGAGGGCGACTACCCGGTGGAGATCGCCAAGGGCGTCGAGCAGGTGGTCCGCGAGCACCAGCTGGCCGTCGTCCTGTCGGAGCTGCAACACCGCCACACCCCCGGCAAGGGCTGGATCGAGGCCGTGCTGAGCCGCCGCCCCACCGGCGTGATCGCGGTATTCGCCGACCTGACGAAGGAGCAGCGCGACCAGCTCGCCACGCGCGGCGTCCCCCTGGTCCTGCTCGATCCGTCAGGCGATCCGGGGCAGCAGGTGCCCACGGTGGGCGCAAGCAACTGGAACGGCGGGCTGGCGGCGACGCGCCACCTGCTCGACCTCGGGCACCGGCGCATCGCCATCATCACCGGCCCTGACTACGCGCTGTCCAGCCGTGCCCGGCTCGACGGCTACCGCACCGCCCTGGACATGGCCGGGGTGCCCATCGATCCGGACCTGATCGGCCGAGGCGACTTCGTCGTCGAGGGCGGCCTGGCCCAGGCGAACCGGCTGCTGCGCCTGGCCGATCCGCCGACCGCCGTCTTCGCCTGCAACGACGGACAGGCCATGGGCGTCTACCGTGCGGCGCACCAGCTCGGCCTGCGCATCCCGCACGACCTGAGCGTGGTCGGCTTCGACGACCTGCCCTCGACGCAATGGATGACCCCGCCACTGACCACGATCCGCCAGCCACTCACCGAGATGGCGGCCACCGCCGCGACCATGCTGCTCAAGCTCGCCCAGGGCGAGCCGCCGGCTCAGCCCCGCATCGAGCTCGGCACCGAGCTCATCGTCCGGGAAAGCACGACGAAACCTTCCCGATGACCGAAACTTTCGGGCAATTTAACGAACGTAAGGTGGTGGCCGACGGCTGACGCCCGCCTAAGGAGGCCCTCGCCACCGCGCTCGGCCGGCTGCGCCTACAGTGGTGCCGTGTCATCGGGAAATACCGTGGTCGCGCGCAATGTGCGGCTCCTCAGAGAGCAGCGGGGCATGTCACTGGCCGAGCTGGCCCGGCAGGCAGGGCTGGCCAAGCAGACGCTGTCCACGATCGAACAGGGCACGGGCAATCCGACCGTGGACACGCTGTTCTCCGTCGCGGAAGCGCTCGGCGTGCCGGTGACGCGGCTGGTGGCCGAACGCGAGCAGGTCATGGTCGTCCAGCGCGGCGACGACGTGGCGTGGCGTCAGCACGGAGGCTACGAGTCCCGCTCGCTCGACCACGTCTACGGCTCCGGCGTGATCGAGAACTATCTGCTCCGCATCCTTCCGGCGGCCGGCGACGACGCCGGCGAGCCGTCCGCTCCCCATCCGGTCGGCACCCTGGAGCACCTGTACGTGATCAGCGGCCGGGTCCGGGTGGGACCCGTGGACTACGCGGTCGAGCTGAGCACCGGCGACTTCGTCCGCTATCCGGCCGACCGGCCGCACCTCTACGAATCGCTGGACGGAGAGAGTCTGGTCCACGTCGTGGTCAGCGTGCCCCGTGTCCAGCCGGGCACCGGGGCGATGGGCGTGGCCCGGACCCACGACGGCCAGCCGCGCTGACCGGTCGATGGGCCGCTCCCGCGTGCCGGGGTTCAGCCGCTCGCCGTCCGCCGCGCGCCGGGGTTCAGCCGCTCGCCGCCTGCCGCTGGGCCGCGACGAGCGCCCGTGACGCCTCGTACGCGACCCGGCGCAGGGCCGGGGCGAAGCGTGCGGGATCGAACCGATGGTGAGCACCTGCCACCGACAACGCGGCCACCGGCCTGCCCGCCCCGTTCATGATCGGCACGGCGACGCAGACGAGACCCGGGACGGCTTCCTGCCGGTCGTAGGCGACCCCGTCCACCCTGATCCGCCGCAGCTCAGCGCGGAAATGGGCGGGGTCGGTGAGCGTGGAGCCGGTGCGCGGCGCCAGTCCCTCCGCGATGGCCGCCTCGGCGGCGTCGTGATCGAAGGCGAGCAGCGCCTTGCCGACCCCGGTGCAGTAGGCCGGCAGGCGGGCGCCGATCTGGGAGGGGCATCGCGCCGGCCGATGGCCGTGGATCTTGTTGATGTACACGATCCCGGTGTCATGGAGCACGGCCAAGTGCACCGTCTCGTGGGTCAGCTCGTACAGGTCGGCGAGATACGGCAGCAGGCGCTCCCGCAACACCAGCGAGGTCGGGCCGTAGACCCGGGCGCCCATGTCGAACAACCGCGTGCCCAGCCGGTAGTCGCTGCCGACGCGCTCGACGAGGTCGTTGCGGTGGAGGATGCCGAGCAGGCGGAAGGCTGTGGACTTGGTCAGCCCGGTGCGCCGCGCCAGCTCGCTGACCCCGATCTCGCGGTCGTGGTCGGCGAGCGACTTCAGCAGGACGAGCGCCTTGTCGACGGCCGTGGGCTGCCGCTGGTCCGGGTCGGCGAATTCCAGGTCGGCGCCTGGATCGCGGTGGGACGTAGCCATGGAGGTCTCCTGGGGTTCCTTCAAGCGACCACCATGATGGACGCGAGTCCACTTTAAGGGACAGTTTCGGCGATGTAAACGCCCGGGATCGGCCATATCGGCAGGTCCCGGGCGTGATGAGCAGGGAGCAGTGGTCAGGCGGCGAATGCGTGGTCGCGGGTCTCCGGCAGCGCGAGCACGCAGAGGAGGCTGAGCAGGCACAGCGCCCCCGCATAGGCGCCGAGCACCAGGGGTGACGCCCAGTGGGTGTTCAGCCAGGTGGCGACGACCGGGGCGAAGCCGCCGCCGAGCGTGTTGGCGAGGATGAAGGCCGCCGACGCGCCGGTGTACCGCAGCCGCGCGGGGAAGAGCTCGGGCAGGAAGGCGGCGATCGGCGCGAAGCTCAGCGTGAACAGCACCAGCCCCAGCGTGAACGCTCCCGTGATCACCAGGCCGTTGCCGGTCTGCAGCGAGCCGAACATGGGCAGCGCCCAGAGCACGCAGCCGACGAGGCCCGCCAGCATCACGGGACGCCTGCCGACCTTGTCGGCCAGTCGCGCCACCGGAACGGTCGCCAGGGCTCCGGCCGTGGCGGCGATGCTCGCGGCGGTGAGCACCGCGCCCTGCGAGAGGCCGAGCGCCTTCGGCCCGTACTGCAGGCTGTAGACGGTGGTGAGGTAGTAGACCGACGAGCCGCCGATCGCCGCGCCGATGCCCAGCAGCAGCCGGCGGGGGTGTTCCTTGACCAGCGTGCCGAGCGGGAAGCGGGAGGCCGTACGACGGGGTGCGGAGGTGAACACCGGGGACTCGGTCACCTGGCTGCGCACCCACAGGCCGATGATGATGAGCGCCGCGCTGAACAGGAACGGAATCCGCCACGCCCCGGCGGCGAAGCCGTCACGCCCGGCGATGGCCAGCGTGGGCAGGATCACCGCGCTGGACAGCAGGAAGCCCAGGGGCGGCCCGGCCTGCGGGATGGAGGCGAACATCGCCCGGCGGGCCGGCGGCGCGTGCTCGGCGGCCAGCAGGACGGCGCCGCCCCACTCGCCGCCCATGCTCACGCCCTGGAGCAGGCGCAGGGCCACCAGCAGGACGGGGGCGAGCATTCCGGCGCTCTCGTACGTCGGGAGCAGTCCGACCCCCACCGTGGCCGTTCCCATCAGCAGCAGTGACAGGACCAGCGCCCGCTTGCGCCCCAGCCGATCGCCGATGGTCCCGAACAGCACCACCCCGAAAGGCCGCGCCAGGAACGCCCCGGCGAAGGTGAGGAAGGCGGCGAGGGTCTGGACCGTGGGGCTGCCCGACGGGAAGAACGCCGGGCCCAGGACCAGGGCGGCGGCGGTGCCGTACACCGCGAAGTCGTAGTACTCGACCACGGTGCCGATCAGGCTCGCGGCGACGACCCGCGACACCGTGCGCTTGTCACTCGCGGGAGCCGGCGTGGGCGGAGAGGGGGCGGCGATATCGGACATGGAGGGACTCCCTCGGCTGGACCCGGACCTGTCGATCCACAGACCACGGGGTGGACTGGGGGTTACAAGAGAATGGAAGGGCCGGCGGAGGAGGAGAGCACGCGTCCGTGCCACTCCGTGGCACGGCTTCGCGGGCCTAGCCCACCGAGGAAACCGCCGAAGGGCCGCCTAGGGCTTCCGGCCGACTCCCACGACCACCCCCAGGCCTTCTCCGACCTCTCCGGCAGGAACGGGGTATCGGGCCGCCAGTCCCGGACGTAGACCAACCCGGGCTCGACCAGCTGGAAGCCGTCGAAGAAGGGCGCCACCTGCTCCTTGGTGCGGGCCCCGCCGTCCGCATCGCCCAGCATCTTCTTGTAGAGATCGACGAGCGGCTCCGCGATCTCCGGGCGCGCGTCGAAGACGACGTGCGTGATGACGACGTGGCTGCCGGCCGGCAGCGCGTCACGCAATTCGGCCACGCGCCGGAAGGGATCGCTGCCGTCCGGGATGTACTGCAGGACGGCGAACAGCAACACCGCCACCGGCTGATCGAGGTCGATCGTCTGCTGGAGAAGGGGGTCGGCGAGCAGATCGGCAGGATGCATGACGTCGCCCTCGACGACGACGATCCCGGGCTCCCTGGCGAGGATCGCCCGGCCATGGGTCAGCACCACCGGATCGTTGGCGACGTAGACGACGCGGGCGTCAGGGGCGAGCGAGCGGGCCAGCTGGTGCGTGTTGTGCTCGGTGGGCAGCCCTGAGCCGAGGTTGACGAACTGGGTGATGCCCTGCTCGGCGAGAAAGCGGATCACCCGTACGTGGAACGTCTGATGCTCCAGCGCCATCACCCGGACCTCCGGGGCGATGGCCAGCACCGCCTCGGCCGCCTCCCGGTCGGCGGCGAAGTTGTCCTTCCCACCGACGAAGTAGTCGTGCATGCGGGCGAGGTTGGGTGTGCTGGTGTCGACTCCTGCGAACCGCCTGCCCTCGTCACCCATGCCGTGCCCCTCAACCGATCGATGGCTCATTGATTATGGCCGAAAATTATGGTGGGGACTTGTCGGACAATCTAGGTGCTGGCTGCTTAAATGAGGACCCCCCAACGCGCCGCCGTCCCCGCTCCGAGCCGGCCTGCAGCGGCGCGTGTGCTCAGCATGGAGTGAACAGTGCACCACCACCACGACGACATCTTCGACAGAGGGCTGCAGTTCGACGTGTCGACGCTGCTGGAACGCCGGCGGATCCTGGGCTTGTTCGCCGGCGCGGGCCTGGCTACCCTGGTCGGCTGCGGCAGCGACTCGACCAGCGCCCCGTCGACGGCGGCGTCCACATCCACCGGCTCGGGGAGTGCGGCGGCGACGAGTGGGAGCTGCGCCGAGATCCCGGAAGAGACCGCCGGCCCGTACCCGAGCGACGGATCGAACGGCCCGAACATCCTCAGCCAGAGCGGCATCGTCCGCAGCGACATCCGCGCCAGCTTCGGCTCGGCGTCAGGCACCGCGCAGGGCGTTCCCCTGACCATCGACCTGACCATCCAGGACACCTCGGCCAACTGCTCGGCACTGTCAGGGGCCGCGGTCTATCTGTGGCACTGCGACCGCGACGGCAACTACTCCATGTACTCCGAGGCCGTCACCAACGAGAACTACCTGCGCGGGGTCCAGGAGACCGACAGCAGCGGAAAGGTGACCTTCACGAGCGTCTTCCCGGCCTGTTACCCGGGCCGGTGGCCGCACCTCCACTTCGAGGTCTATCCGAGCCTGGCCAAGGCGACGACCGCCGACAACAAGATCGCAACGTCCCAGGTGGCGCTGCCCAAGGACACGTGTGAGGCGGTGTACGCGAGCGAGGGCTACAGCGAGAGCGTGCGCACGCTGAGCGAGGTGTCCCTGGAGAGCGACAACATCTTCAGCGACGGGCACACGAGCCAGCTCGGTACGGTGACGGGCAGCGTGTCCTCGGGTCTCACCGTCACCCTGTCCGTCCCCGTGTAGGACCGGCCGGGCCTTGGGAAAAGTTTTGGGCCTCAGCTCCCCCGGCTGAGGCATGCCAAGATTATCCCCCAGAGTCCGATTTGTATAGCTTTTGCGACGTCCAGCTAGAGCCACCGCGGAAGCTCGGGCGCCGGCCCGCCCCCCGTGCCGGTGACGCCGTCCGAGCGGCGGCCGGACAGGTAGGCGGCGAGGCCGCCGAGGGTGCCGGTGACCGGAGTGGGGTCGCCGGCGCCGGAGACCGCCCACGTGCCACCGTGGTCGGTGGCGGTGAGGGCGAGCGCGGGCCCGTCGGCGCCGGACCGCTTGGCGGCGATGTCGTCGATCAAGGCGGCGAGGAAATCGTCCGGAAGATCGTCGAACTCCACCCCGGCGCCAAGGTCCACGGCGTGCACCATGACCTCGCGCGCACGCATCCAGGGCACCTCTTCGGCGGGGACGGTGCGGCCCTGGGCGGTGCGGACCTCGTGGTCCCACTGCTGTTCGTCCAGCTCGGCGAGCCGCGCGTCGAGGGTCTCGGCGGCCTGTGCGGCCCAGGCGCGCAGCTCGGCGGCCGGCCGCCTCGCGCCTGCCTCGATGTCGGCGTCACGCTGCGCCGGGGAGGAGTACATCGGCCGCTCCTCACCGGTGCGGGCCCAGTGCGCCAGGTTGACCAGCGCGTCGGCGTTGGCGGCGACGTGGGCCAGCAGATGCCTGCCGCTCCAGCCGTCGAGCGCCGTCGGCCCCTCCAGCAGGTCGTCCGGCAGGGCGGCCAGGGCGCCGAAGAAGATCGCGGTGCCCTGCGCCACCCATCGCAGGCTGTCGGCGCGGCTCCGGTCGGCGGCCATCACGCGACCGGCTCGGCGACGGCCTTGACCTCGGACCGGCCGAGCCCGGTGATCTCGGTGGCCAGGACACTCCCGTCGGCGAGGTAGCGGGCGGGCTTGCGTGCGTGGCCCACCCCGCCCGGGGTGCCGGAGGCGATGACGTCGCCGGGGCTGAGCGTGAGGATCGTCGAGATGTACCGCACCAGGGCGACGGGGTCGAACACGAGGTCGGAGGTGTCGGCCTGCTGCACCACCTCACCGTCGACGGAGCCGGTCAGGGTGAGGGAGGGACGGCTGCCGCCGTCCAGCTCGTCGGGGGTGACCAGGTAGGGACCGAACGGTGTGCTGCCTTCCCAGGTCTTGCCCTGCAGCCACATCGGGGAGCGATACTGCCAGTCACGCATCGTGACGTCGTTGAGAACGGCGAACCCCGCGATGGCCGCGGCGGCTTCGGCCTCGCCGGCGCGCCGCACGGTCCTGCCGATGACGATCGCGAGCTCGGCCTCCCAGTCCACCTCCTCGGACTCCGGCGGGAGCCTGATCTCGTCGTACGCCCCGACGAGCGCCTCGGGATACTTCGCGAACAACGTCGGGTACTGCGGGAGCTCCCGGCCCATTTCGAGGATGTGGTTGCGGTAGTTCAGCCCGACACAGATGATCTTGCCAGGGCGGGGCACGACGGGCGCGTAGCCCGCGGATTCGGCCGCCGGGCCCTCCGTCCGCGCGGCGTGTTCCGCCCAGTCCGGCCGGGCCAGCAGCTCACCGAGGTCGGCGAGGCCGAGGTCGACCAGGGTCTCCCCCTCGACGCGCACGGCCCGGGTGGCGCCGTCGGCAGTACGGATGGTGGCGAGCTTCATGCGTTGATTCCTTCTACGTGGGCGCGGTTCAAGTGCAGCGTCTCGAAAATCGGCCCATCGCTGAACCTGAAGAGATCGAGGGCGGCGGAGTCGGAGTCGGACGCCGAGGCCTCGGACTTCGCCGAGAACGGCACCCAGGACGGGACGACGAACAGATCACCCCGGGTGACCGACCAGGACTGATCGCCGACCGTGACCCGCCCGCTGCCGTCGAAGACCTGGTACACCGAGGAGCCGGTCTCCCGGCGGGGAGCGGTCTCGGCGCCCCTGCGGATCCGGTGCATCTCGACCCGGATGGTCGGCAGCACATCGCCTCCGGTGGTGGGGTTGATGTAACGCACCGCCGCGTGACCGGGCTCGAGCGTACCGGCGTGGCCCTCGGCCTCCAGCTCGAGCTGGTCCGTCAGCGCGCGGTCGGTGTCGGCCCACCGATAGGCCAGCAGCGGGCTGCCGGGCTGCGCGCCGAGGGACGAAACCGGGCGCAGGCCGGGGTGGCCCCACAGCCGCTCGGATCGAGAGCGTTCGGGGGTGGTGCGTTCTTCGGCGCTGATCCGGTCACGGCCGAACTCGAAGAACTGCGACTCCGTGACGTACTGGAAGGGAATGTCCAGGCCGTCGATCCACGCCATCGGCCGGTCGGCCGCGTTGTGGTGGGCGTGCCAGTTCCATCCGGCCTGGGGCAGGAAGTCACCCCGGCGCATCGGCACGGGATCACGGCCGACCACGGTCCACACCCCCTCGCCCTCGACGACGAAGCGGAAGGCGTGCTGGGTGTGCCGGTGCTCCGGAGCGTCCTCACCCGGCATCAGATACTGGATCGCCGCCCACAGCGTCGGAGTCGCGAACGGCCGGCCGCCGAGCGCCGGGTTCGCCAGGGCGATCGCCCGCCGCTCCCCGCCCCGGCCGACCGGCACGAGATGCCCGGCCCGGTCCGCCAGAGCCACCAGGCTCTCCCACCGCCACAGATGCGGGACCGCCTTGGAGCGTGGGTGCAGCGGCATCAGGTCGCCGATCTCCGTCCACAGCGGTACCAGCAGCTCCTTCTCGAAGCCGCTGTACAACTCCGCCAGCGCCGCCGACGGCGTCGGCTGATCCGGCGAGTCGACCACAGCGAGGCGAACAGGGGAGTTCGCGGTCTCGGTCATGTCTGCTCCTGCTCCTTCAACCTGCGGCGTGACAAGCGGATATCCACCCGCCCGCCGGGTTTCCAGCTTGTATCGTAGGGGCCAGAAAAGAACAGGAGATTCTGCTATGAAGAATCCCCCCAACTACTCCGTGCGAAGTGTCGACCACGCGCTCCAGCTGGCGGTCATGCTGCAGGTCGAGGGGCCGTTCGGCGTGGGCGAGGCCGCGCGGCGCCTCGGGGTGGCGCCCTCCACCGCGCACCGGCTGCTGGCCATGCTCGTTTACCGGGACTTCGCGGTCCGCCGCGAAGACCACCGATACGCGGCCGGGCCGGTCCTGTCGCTGGGCGGGAGCTCGCAGTCGCGTACGGCCCTGCTGCGCTCGGTCGCCGTGCCGCACCTGGCCGGCCTGGTCGAGCGGGTCCGGGAGAGTGCGAACCTGCAGATCCTGTCCGGTGACCACGTACGGTTCATCGCGTCGGTCGAATGCACCCAGGCGCTGCGGGTCGGCAACCGCGAGGGCATGGTCTTCCCCGCGCATCTGGCCTCGGGCGGCAAAGTCATGCTCGCCGACCTGCCGCCCGAGCGGCTCGACGCGCTCTACAGCGAGGCGAAGTGGGCCGACCGCCTGGACCGGCGGCCCAATCTGGCGGCGCTGCGTCGCGAGCTGCGCACCGTCCGCGAGCGAGGCTTCGCCATCAACGCCGGCAAGACCGAATCGGGCGTCACCGCCATCGGCCGGGCCGTGCGCGGTGAGGACGGCCGTGCTCAGGCAGCCGTATCGGTGTCGATGCCCACCAGCCGCTTCTCGCGAGACGGCCTCCCGGGTCTGGTCAGCGCCCTGACCCTGACCGCCCGCGACATCGAAGAGGAGATGCGGGGCGCCGGCGCTCCCCGCCCCTAGTCCTGAGGCCGCCGTGCGGGCGGGCCGGCGCTCGCCCGGATCAGCTGCACTTCTCGGCCGCCGGTGGCGTCGTGGGGAGGTTGAGACCGGTGTTCCCGAACCACTTCTGCAGCAGCCGTGAGGCCGTGCCGTCCTGCCACATCTTGGCGACCGCCCGGTTGACCGCCTCACACGTGGCCGTGTCGCCCTTCTTCAGCCCGACGGCGTACCTCTCGTCCGTGAACGGATTCTTCAGCAGCTTGTACTGGCGCGGGTTGTGGCTGGCCAAGCCGGCCAGGATCATGTCATCGGTCGTCACCGCGTCGAGCTCACCGCTGCTGAGCTTCTGCAGGCACTCCGCGTAGGAGTCCGCGCCGACCAGCGAGGCGCGCAGGCCGAGCCGGCCGTCCGGGGGCGGCTCGGTGATCCGCTTGTAGGAGTTGGAGCCCGGCACCTGGCAGATGCGCCGGTCCTTGAGGTCGGTCGCCATGACGATCTGGGCGGCGTCGGCCCGCACCAAGGTGTCCTGGTGAGCGATGACGTACGGCCCGGCGAAGGTCACGTAGTTCTTGCGCGCCGCGGTGATGGAGTACGACGCGACGACCATGTCCACCGTGCCGTTGTGGAGCAGCGCCTCACGGTTCGCCTGTCGCGACTCTCGCCAGGTGATCGTGACGTCCCGGCCGCCGGCCAGCTCTTTCACGATGTACTTGGCGACGTCGATGTCGAAGCCCTGGGGATCGCCGTGCCCCTGCTTCAGACTCAGGTTCGGCTGGTCCCACTTGGTGCCGATGGTGACGACTCCGGCCTCTCTGATCTTCTGCTCGACGCTGGAGTACGCCTTCGCGTCACCACATGCGGCCAGGCCGATCGCCATGGCCGCGGCGGCGAGCACCGCTCCTGTTCGACGCATCAGCATGGTGGTGGCCCTATCCGATCTACGAGGGGAGTCGCCAAAACGCAAGGCTGAATCAGTCGAGCCTGCCACACGCGACGTAAAGAGAAACCTGGGCATTTGTATGCCTATGTCCATTTGTCGCGATTTGTTGCCCCGTCGGCGGCAGGGCGATGGGCAACACGTGCCAGGCCCAATCCCTGCGCAGCCGACGGCTCACTCAGCCCTGGCGACCAGAGTCCGATGAGCCGGTCCATGACGAGCACATGGTTCATGAACCCGCCGAACACGAGGACCACGCGGCGCACGGACACGCCGCTCATGGGGCTCATGAGAGTCATGGGTGTGTGTGATGGCGATCACGAACACCACGTGGGAAGTCCAGCCGGGTGACGGGCCCGCCGAGATCCGGCCCGTCGCGGCACGGATCGCCTTTGACGGACTGCCTGGCGGGTGTCGTATCGGCCGAGTCGCCGATCGTCTTACTGGTGAAGGGGCCGACGCCGGCCCGGGAAAGGGAGCGACATCATGAAGCCGACACTCAACACCATTGACATCGTGGTCTCCGACATGGACGCCTCGATCGCCTTCTACGCACGTCTCGGGCTGGAGTTCAAGCTCGACCCGCACACGTCCGAGCACGCCGGCTGCGATCTGCCCGGCGGGCTGCACGTCATGCTCGACACCGAGCCGTTTCGCACCCCGTTCCTGCCCGGCTGGACCGCGCCGCAGGGTGGGCCGCGCACGCTGCTGTGCTTCGAGTTCGACTCCCCCGCCGGGGTGGACGCCACGTACGCTGAGCTGGTCGAGGCGGGGTACCGGGGCATCAAGGAGCCGTTCGACGCGTTCTGGGGCATGCGGTACGCCACGGTGGCCGATCCGGACGGCAACGGTGTGGACCTGTACGCCGCGCTCCCGGCAAGCTGACGGCAGGGAGGTCGCTCAGTGAAATACGTGCTGATGTTCGTCGAGACCGAGAAGTTCGCCAAGGAGCTCGAGGCGATGGGCGAGCTGGAGCGGGAGGCGGCGTATGAGGCGGTGGGCCGCTGGTTCGCCGAGAACGCCGACAAGATCACGCATCATACGCACCTGCATCCGGTCCACACCGCGACCACGGTGCGGCTGGGCGAGGGTGAGCCGGTCGTCACCGACGGGCCGTTCGTGGAGGGCAAGGAGGTGGTCAGCGGGTTCGCCGAGGTCGAGGTGGCCGACCTGGACGAGGCGCTGAAGCTGGCCCGCTCGTGGCCCGCCTGCCCCATCGTGGAGATCCGTCCGGCCCAGTGAGTGAGCACGTGAACGAGCACGTGAACGAGCGGGCGAGCGCCGAGGTGCTGGCCCGCGTGGTGCGTGAGCATGCGGGCCGGCTGGCCGCGTCCTTGGTGTCGCTGCTGGGCGATTTCTCCGCCGCCGAGGACCTGGTGCAGGACGCGGTCGAAACGGCGCTGCGGCGCTGGCCGATCGAGGGCGTGCCGGAGCGGCCCGACGCCTGGCTGTTCACCGTGGCCCGGCGGCGCGGCCTGGACGTGCTGCGCCGCGAGACGAACTACCGGGCCAAGCTCACCCAGCTCACCTGGCCGGAGCCCGCCGTCCCTGACGACCGGCTGCGGCTGGTCTTCACCTGCTGCCACCCCGCGCTGTCCCGCACCGCGCAGATCGCGCTGACGTTGCGGGTGGTGTGCGGGCTGAGCACCGCCCAGATCGCGGCGGCGTTCGTGATTCCCGAGACCACGGTGGCGCAGCGCATCACGCGGGCCAAGCGGAAGATCGGCGAGGCCGGGATCCCGTACCGGGTGCCGGCCGAGGAGGATCTGCCGGAACGGCTGAGCGAGGTGCTGGCCGTCATCTACCTGCTGTTCAACGAGGGCTACCTGTCCAGCACGGGCGAGCGGGCGCATGCTCGCGACCTGGTCGAGGACGCCGAATGGCTGGCCGCCCTGCTGGCGAACCTGATGCCGAAGGAGCCGGAGGCGGCCGGGCTGCTGGCCTTGATCCGGCTGCACCGGGCGCGCGGGGCGGCCCGCTTCGACGCCGCGGGCCGCCTGGTGCTGCTGGCCGACCAGGACCGCTCGTTGTGGGATCGGCAGGCCATCGAGGAGGCGACCGCGCTGCTGACCCGGACCGCGCGCACGTACCACCGGCCGGGGCCTTACCAGGTGCAGGCGGCGATCGTGGCCTGTCATGCCGAGGCCGGCAGCTTCGCCGACACCGACTGGCCGCAAATCGTGATGCTGTACGACATGCTGCTGTATCTCACCCCGTCGCCTGTCGCCCGGCTCCACCGGGCGATCGCGCTGCGCTACGCCAAGGGGGCGGAGGCGGCCCTGGCCGAGCTGAAGGAGCTCGGCCGGGCGCTGGCGCACTACCCGCTGTTCCACGCCACGCTGGCCGAGCTGCTGCGGGATCTGGGACGGCGGCAGGAGGCGCGGCAGGCCGACGCGCGGGCGCTGGAGCTGACCGCCAACCCGGCCCAGCAGGCGCTGCTGGAGGAGCGCATCAGCTGGGGGTGAGCCGGCGCCGTCAGTCATCAAGGACGGCCAGGTCGAGCCGGAGGAGGCGCTCGGAGTCGGCGACCGCGTCGATTCCCACGATCTTGCCGCGCGAGACGGTGAACCCGATGACCGCGAACGGCTGCCCGCCCATGGTCAGGACCACCCCCACGGCCCCGTTCACCAGTGCCGGCCGCGCCACTGCGGAGGGCTGGTGGAACCTGAGCACTTGACGGGCGACGCCCGCCGCACCGTGGACCACCACGGAAGCATCTGGACGCGCCGTCCCCCCGTCGGACCTCAGCACGACATCCGGGTCGAGGACCGCGACGAGCGCGTCGAGGTCGCCGCCACGCGCCGCGGCGTAGAAGGCGTCGACCACTTCCCGCTGACGGGCGACATCCGGGTCGGGAGTGTGGAGGTCGGCTCCTCGCACCCGGCGCCGGGCCCTGCTGGCGAGCTGCCTCGCCGTGGCCGGAGAACGGCCCACCATGGGGGCGATCTCGTCGAAGGGCAGGTCGAACATGTCATGCAGGACGAACGCCAGCCGCTCGGCGGGGGTCAGTGTTTCGAGCACCACGAGCAGCGCGAGCCCGACCGAGTCGGCCAGCAGCGCCTCCTCCTCCGGGTTCGTCCCGTCCAGACGGCTGATGACCGGGTCGGGCACGTGCACGCCCATGGGCTCCTCACGCCGCGTTCTGCGCGAGCGCAGCACGTTCAGGCACACTCGGGCGACGATGGTGGTCAGCCAGGCGCCGACGTTGTCGGCGGCGCCGGTGTCTGACCGGCTGGCGCGCAGCCAGGCTTCCTGGACGGCGTCGTCGGCCTCGGCGAACGAGCCGAGCATCCGGTAGGCCACCGCCCTCAGGCGGGTCCGGTTCTTCTCGAAGCCCTCCGTCAGCCAGTCGGACTCGGTCATCGGTCACGTTCCTCCGTCGCTAGGTGTCGTATGGGTGACCCCTCTGATCCCTTTGATGTGACAAGGAGACAGATCAAATCCCATGAGCGACATACAGATCATCGTGGACCGCGTCGAGATCGAGGCGCTACGCGGCGAGTTCACCGACGCGGGAATGATGCGCGACTACGACCGCTTCGCGTCGCTGTTCACCCAGGACGGCGCGTGGCGGATGCCCCACATCAACGTCGAGTTCGTCAGCCGGGAGGAGATCCGCGCCGCGATCGAGCGGCTGCAGGGTCTCTGGGAGTTCTTTGTGCAAACCGTGCACCTGGGCACGATCCGGCTTGAGGGCGACACGGCAGTCGGCCGTGCCTACACCGCGGAGTTCGGACGTATGCACGACGGACGCTCCAACCTGAATTACGCCATTTACCACGACCGCTACCAGCGCACCTCGGACGGCTGGAAGTTCGCCGAGCGCGTGTATGAGGTCAGATACCTCGACGCCACTCCGCTGGCGGGCTCGGCGCCGGGGCCGGTGCGCGACGCATGACGACCACGACCGAGCTCGGCGAGCTGACCGGGGACTACCTCCTCGACACCGCCCACACGCGGATCGGGTTCGTCGCCAGGCACACGATGGCCACGAGGGTGCGCGGGCAGTTCGAGGAGTTCGAGGGCAGCGCGCGCCTGGACGGCGACGACCCGTCGAAGTCGAGCGCCCGGCTCACGATCCAGGCGAAGAGCCTCCAGACCCGCAACCGGCAGCGCGACGACCAGCTGCGCAGCACGTTCCTGGACACGGACGACCACCCGGCCATCACCTTCACCTCGACACAGGTGAGGCAGGTCGATGGCACCGCCTTCAAGGTCACCGGTGACCTGACCATTCGCGGCGTGACCAAGCCCGTCACCGTGGACTTCGAGCTGACCCGCGCCGCGAACGATCCGCGGGGCGCCTTCCGGGTCGGCTTCCAGGGCAGCGTCACGATCAACCGCATGGACTGGGGCGTGAACTGGAACGCCGCCACCGGGGTCCTGGTCAGCCAGAAGGTAACACTGGAGTTCGACGTCGCCGCGATCCGGCGGTCCTGACCGATGACCGAGTGACGAAACCCCGGGAGGCGGCCTCACCATGATCGTGACCATGCCGATCGCCTCGCTCGCGCAGTGACGGCACGACGACCGGCGCCTCTATCCCTGAGGCAGGCCCGCGCACAGCTCGGCGAAGCGGCGGACGTCGATGTTGCCGCCGGAGACGATCAGGCCGATCCTGGGCGGCACGCGGTCCAGGCGGCCGGCCAGCAGTGCGGCCAGCGGGGTGGCGCCGCTCGGCTCGATGACGATCTTCATGCGCTCGAACGCCAGCCGCATCGCCTCCCGGATCTCGTCATCGGAGACCAGCACGATCTCGTCGACCAGATGCCTGTTGATCGAGAACGTCAGCTCGCCCGGGATCTCCGCCGCCTGGCCGTCGGCGATCGTCCGCGGGACGGGGACCGACACCCGCCGGCCCGCGCTCAGCGACCGCTTGGTGTCGTCGCCCGCCTCCGGCTCGACGCCGATCACCCGGATGCCGGGGTGCAGGCCCTTGGCCGCCGTGGCGCTGCCCGCGATCAGGCCCCCGCCGCCGATGGGCACCAGCAGCGCGTCCAGCTCGCCGACCTCCTCGAGGAGCTCCAGCGCGGCGGTGCCTTGCCCGGCGATGACATGCGGATGCTCGTAGGGAGGGATCAGCGCCAGCCCGCGCTCGGCGGCCAGCGCCTCGCCGATGGCCACCCGGTCGCCGGTGTAGCGGTCATAAGTGACGATCTCGGCGCCGTACGCGGCGGTGGCCTCCACCTTGGAGCGGGGCGTGTCCTCGGGCATGACGATCACCGCGGTGCTGCCCAGCTCGCGGGCGGCCAGGGCGACGGCCTGGGCGTGGTTGCCCGAGGAGTAGGCGGCGATGCCCCTGGCCAGCTGCTCGGGTGAGAGCCGGGAGACGGCGTTGTAAGCGCCACGGAACTTGAACGCGCCGATGCGCTGGAAATTCTCGCACTTGACGAAGACCTCCGCCCCGGCCAGGGCGTCCAGCGTGCGGGAGCGCAGGACGGGCGTGCGGTGGGCGACGCCCTTGAGCCGGGCGGCGGCGTCGTGGACGTCGTCCAGGGTGACCGGGAGTGCGGTGGTCATGCGTGCTCCTCGTGCGCGGGGCCTTCGGATGGGCGGTGACGGTCAGGCCCGGGCAGGATCACTCTGCCAGGCGTCGACGTCGTCGCCAAACGTCATGGGCGGCGCATTCCGAGCATGTTCATGATCCGCCTCGGCCACCTCCGCACGCGTGAGCAGACGCGCGTCCCACAGGAGCATGAGGGACTCTCGGCCGGTCCGCCTTGATGCCAGGAAGATCCCGACTCGCGGGGTGGTGGCAGGTAGCGGCGGTGATGGCGGTCCCCAGGCAATGGTGGAGAGCGCGGTGGACGGCGGCGGCGCGGTCGGGCCCGGGGATCTCGTGGCCGGCCTGTTCGCGTGCGTACAGGCGGATGAGGTCGAGGAGCCGGTAGCGGCGGGGGCCTGCCGATTCGAGGAGGCCGGCGTTGCGGAGGCGGGCCAGGGCCGCCTCCGCCCGGTGTTCCGGCCAGCCGGCGAGCGCGGCGGCGGCCGCCGGTGTGTGGGTGGACGCGTCGAGCAGGCCGAGCAGCGACAGCAGGCGCGCCGCGTCCCGGCCGGTGGGTTCCTCCCTCAGGTGCTGGTGGCTGACCGCGATGCCGGCGCGTACGGCCAGGTCGCCGTACTGGAGCAGGTCGAGGCGGCGGGTGGCGTCGGCCAGCCGCTCGGCAAGGCAGGCCAGGGTCCAGCCGGGACGGGAGGCCAGCCGGGCGCCCACGATGCGAACGGCGAGGGGCAGTCCACCGCAGAGCCGGGCGATCTGGCCTGCCGGCCCCGGCTCGGCCTGGACACGTGCCGGTCCCGCGGTGCGCGCCAGCAGGGTGACGGCGTCGGCGTCGGCAAGCCCGGCGAGGTGCAGATGGTGCGCGTTCTCCAGGGTGCCGAGGAAATCGCGGCTGGTGATGACGACGGCGCAGTCCGCTCCGGTCGGGATCAACGGGCGCACCTGTGCGGCGTTGAGCGCGTTGTCGAGAATGACGAGCAGGTTGCACGCCGCGGTGAGCGAGCGATAACGAGCCGCGGCCTCGTCCGGCTCCGCTGGTACGGCGGTGCCGTCGAGCCCCAGCGAGCGCAGCAGCCGCCGCAGCGCCTCGAGCGAGGAGAGCGGCGTGAGCCCCGTGGTGGCCCCCTGCAGGTTGACGTAGACGACTCCGTCGGTGAACCGGTCGGCGATGCCGTGTGCGGCATGGACGGCCAGCGCGGACTTGCCGATGCCGCCGGGACCGTCGATGGCGGCCACGGCGGGCACCCCCGGGGCCGGTCGGGTGAGCACCTCGCGCAGCCAGGCGACCTCGTCGGTGCGGGCGGTGAACACCTGCGTGTCGGCGGGCAGTTCGGCCGGGATGATCGGATCTCCGAGCACGGTCTGCTGCGCGGGCGTGGCCAGGTCGAGCACGGGATCGCCGGCCAGCACGGCTCGATGCAGCCTCTGCAGCTCGGCACCCGGCTCTATGCCCAGTTCGGCGACGGCGACGCGCCGGGCCTCCTGATAGACCTCGAGCGCTTCCGACGGACGGGCCGCCCGATACAGCGCCAGCATGAGCTGAGCACGTGGACGCTCCCGCAAGGGATTGGCCTCGACGTGGGGCACGAGGTCGGGCACCGCCGTGTGGTGACCGCCCGTGGCCAGGCGCAGGTCGACGTGGTCCTCGAAGGCCGCCAGGCGTTCCTCTTCCAGCCGGGCGGACTCGATCTGGGCCCACGGCGCGCTCACCTCGGCCAGCGCCGTGCCCCGCCACAGGGCGAGGGCCTGCCGGAACAGGCTGTCCGCGGCGGCCGTGCCCTCGTGTGTCGTGGCGGCACGTGCCCGCCGGACCAGGCGGGTGAACAGGAGGGCGTCGATGTTGTCGCGGGGCAGGGTGAGGACATATCCACCGGGAACGGTCTCGATGATCTCGCTGCCCGCGTGGGGCGCGAGCAGTTCCCGGAGTTTCGACACCACGATATGGAGCTGCTTGTCGGCCGTCGCCGCCCAGCTCTCCGCCCACACGTCAGTGATGAGTTGTTTCGCGGTGACCGGCTGCCCGGCGCTGATCGCGAGCCTGGCCAGCACCCCGATCCGCCGCTGCCCGGTCAGCCGCAGCGGCTCCCCGCCGGCGAGCACCTGCCACGGGCCGAGAATCTTGATGTCCAGGTCCATCGGGAGCGCTCCCCTTGTTCTCCTGCGCGGCAAAGGCATCTCCCTGCCCTGTGAACCGCCGCGGAGCTGCGCCGAGGTGTCATCGCCCGCCACCCCGTCCTGGCGGGCACGCGCGCGGCTTGACCGCGACTGATCGCCACTCTACGAAGACGAAGGGCCCGCCGGTGTCCGGTGAACGCCCTACAACGGGGACGCCGCCTCGTTGAGCTCAGCGAGCGTGATGAGTCCGTCGTCAAGGGCACGCCCGACGAGCTCGCTCTTGGTACGGGCCGCCCGCCCCACATTGGCGTACTTCACCCGTACACGCGCGATATAGGTGTCAACGGTCTTGACGGTGATGTTGAGCTTCGCGGCGACCAGGTCCTTCGACGAGGACACGAACCACGCCCGCAGCACCTCGGTCTCGCGCTGGGACAGCCGCGGCCGGCCGGGGGCGTCGTCGGCGATGAGCGCGCCGGACAGCGACGGCGCGGTGTAGGGCTCGCCCCGCGCAACAGCCCGGATGGCCGGTACGAGATGGTCGGGTCCCTCGCGCTTGGTCAGGTAGGCGAGCGCGCCGAGATCGACGCATTTGATCGCGATCGCATCGTCGGTGTGCTGCGAATACACGATCACACGCCTGCCGTTGTCGACCAGCCTGCGAAGCTCGCCGAAGTCCGGTCTGCGCGGCACCAGCTCCAAGTCGAAGATCACCACGTCGGCGGCGGCGCCCGGTCCGGTCCAGACATCGCCGAGCCGGTCCCCCGCGTCGATGAGATGGATCGGCGGCACGGCTTCGGAGCACCAGGAGCGGACGCCGGCGGCGATGGCCGCATGATCATCCACGATCACCGCAGTGATCAATTCGTCCGCTGCAGCGTCGGCTGCCATGTGACCTCCATCCAGACGGTGTCGTCGTTGGTCAACGCCTCGACCCGTACGCCCGGTGTCGCCGGGCTCGGCACGTCCACCTCGCCGCAGTCCGCGACGACACTGACCGACACCAGGTCCGCGCCACCCACGACGGTGACCCGTGCCCGTGAGGCGGCGGTGGCGAGCACGGTGAGCACCGCCTCGGTGAGATCGCGCCGTACGGCCACGGGCGGTGCGGGCCACCGGCCGCGCGCGTCCAGTTCCACCACGACGCCCTTGCGGTCGGCCACGTCGGCGCAGTGACGCAGCTCGTGGAGCAGCGGGTTCTCGACGGTGTCGGACTCGGCGAACAGCCGCCGCATCCTGGCCGCCTCGATGGCGCAGCGCCGCTGAACCTCCGGGTCCTCCGGGCGCAGCAAGCCGTCGGCGAGTCCTTCGAGCAGCGGAACGGTGGCCACGGACAGTTCGGCGAAGCGCTGCCGCCTGCGGCGGTGGGACTCCGCCGCGACGGCCTCGGCGACGCGTACCCGCTCGATCTCCCTGCGGGAGGTCGCGGCGGCCGCGCTGAGGCGGCGCAGGACGGCCGCCACCACGGCCATGCACAGCGGGAAGCCGACCACGCTCACCGAGCCCGTGGCGAACCGGGCCAGCGCCGGTCGGCTGGGGTCGTCGAACAGGAGCAGGTGCAGCAGGGCAGTGAGCTCGTGGGTGATCAGGAACGCCGCCGCGGACCGCAGCGGACGGTCCAGCAGCACGACGACGCCCACCCAGTTGGCGGCACCGAAGATCCAGTCCGTGCCGCTCGAGGTGCGCCCATCCGGCAGGGTCGCGTACGACAGCGCGGACGCGGCGAGCACCACGGCGATGGCGGGCCCGCGCAGCCGGCCCCATGCCCGCCCCCGGACGAGGAGCACCGCCTCGCCGACGATCACGGACCCCAGCGCGGCGAAGGCGGCCAGCTGCGCCGGCGCCGACTCATAGACGTCCAGGCGGGGCAGCATGTTGGCTAGGCCGAGCACGAACACGGTCGCCGCGGCGACGAGCAGCGTCGCGATCCGCAGCCCGTGCCGCAGCTGCGCCCGCGTCCGTTCCTCCACGACGTCAGTCATCGGCGGCGCTCCACTCCAGCCGTACGAGGGTGCCCTGGCCCTCGGCCGACGTGATCGTAGCCGTGCCGCCGAGGCGGCTCATCCTGCCGCGCACGGACTCGCGCAGGCCGCGCCGGGTGGCCGATACGTCTTCCGGCGAGAATCCCTTGCCTTGGTCGGCGATGTCGAGCCGCAGCGACCGGGCGTCCCCGCGCAGCCGAACCGTCGCCCGGGTCGTGCCCGCGTGGCGGCGCACGTTGGTGAGGGACTCCCGCGCCGCGTCGGCGATCGCCCTGGCGACCTCGAACGGAAGCCGCAGCCGCGCCGGGGCGTCGAACTCCACGGTCAGCTGCACGGCGTCGAGGTCGGCCCGTAACAGGTCGACGAGGTCGGCGTGCCGGGGCGCGCGCCCGTCGTCGGAGCGCAGCCTGTCCAGATCGCGGCGTGCCTGCGGCGCCAGCCAGTCCGCGTCCGACCGCACCTGCCCGATGCCGACCATCAGCAGGGTCGTCGCCGCGGTGTCGTGCAACGCGTTGGCGAGCTCACGCTCCTCGGCACGGACGGCCGCGGCCACCAGCGACTCGGCATGTGCCCGCGCGGCCTCGGCCCCCATCCGGTCGGCCCGTTGCGCGGCGCGGTGGACCAGCACCCAGGCCGCTCTGGACAGCGCGGCGGCCGGTATCGCCCACATCACCCCTGTGACCAGGGTGCTGTCCACCTGCACCGCCCCCGCCGCGGTGAGGAGGGCCACCGCACCGCCTCCTGCCGCCACCGCCGCCACGCCGCCCGCGAGCGGCGGGGTGTGCCACTGGCACGTCACGCAGGCGAAGGTGATCAGCAGCCGCAGCCACCCGGTGTTGCGGTCCTCGACGGCGTCGGTCCAGAAGATGCTCGCGCACAGACCCAGCAGGACGACCACGTCGAGGGCGACCGGCGCGGTCCCCTGGCCCGCCCGCAGCCACCACGCATATCCGCAGGTCCAGGCCGCCGCGACGCCGACGGCCACCGCGGTGGCCGTCACATGCTCGGGCGGGGCGCGGAACAGGGCGATCGCGCCGATGGGGACGAGCGTCGCCAGGCGCACGGCGGCGGCGTACCGGCGGCCGAACCGCACCAGCAGCCGCGCCGCCTCTCCCGCCACCCCGTCACCTCGCAGTCGCCCGCTCGCGATCTCACCGTGACGCAGCTTAACCACTCACCGTAAGACGATCGACTCCACGGTGACGCTCTTCGCCGCGTGGAGGCACCAGGTCGCCGTGATCAGTGGACGTGGGGTTCAGGCCTGATCTCTGAGCCGGGCGTAGGCCGCGGGTGGCATGCCGACCGCGGCGGTGAAGTCGCGCGTCAAGTGAGCCTGGTCGGTGTAGCCGAGCTCGGCGGCCAGCGTGGCGAGGTCGAGGCCCTGGTAGACCCGCTCCGCGGCCTCGTGCAGCCGGAAGCGGCGGATCACCCACTTGGGGCCGATGCCGACATACTCCCGGAACAGCCGCTGCAGCGAGCGCACCGACCGCCCCGATCGGGCGGCCAGCTCATCGACCCTGGTCATGGACACGTCGTTCTCCGCCATCGCCACGAGTGCCGCGGCCTCGTCCGTCAGCGGATCCTGCTCCGGCCCGAGACTCAGCAGGAACGTCTCGACGTGCGCGATGGCGGCCCTGGCGTCGGGTTCGGCCACGACCTGCTCGACCAGGGTCGCGCCCGCCGCGCCGTACATCTCGCCGATTTCCGTGAAGCGGCCGGTCAGCTCGGACACCGGGCCGCCGAGGAACGGCCGGAAGCCGCCGGGGCGGAAACGCGTGCCGAGCGCGCGGCCGCTGCCCCGCATCGTGTAGGAGAACCCTCCCTTGATCACTCCCGCGATTTGGTGGAAGTCCTCGGTGATGGTCAGGTTCACGGTGGGGTGCGAGACGATGCGCTGTTCGTATGGCTCGGCGAGGTCGCTCCACGTGACAACCCAGAAGTGCTCCACATACGCCGAAACCTCGGGCGATGGCGCCTGCCGGACGTAATCGAAGGCCCGGAGCCCCGCATATGGGTTGACCCAGCCGCGCTGTCGCGTTTTTACAAGCCGCCCCGAGGGCTGGCGGGACACGATGGCTGCCATGGAAGACATGATGCCGCTGATGACGCGCGCCGCCGAACGGACCACGGGAGTGGTGCGCGCGGTGCGTCAGGAGCAGTTCGGGCTCTCGACGCCCTGCGCCAAGTTCGACGTCAAGGACCTGATCAACCACCTCGAGTGGGTGGCGGAGATGTTCGAGTCGCTGGGTCGCAAAGGGCCGAGCATCGAGCAGGGGCCTTACGCGGGCGACTTCCCCGAGCGCGCGGAGCGCATGCTGAGCACCTGGTCGCGGCCCGAGGCGTGGGAGGGCACCAGCCCCGCCATGGGCCTGCCGATGACCGCGCTGGCCCAGATGTACCTCGTCGACATGGTGGTGCACGCCTGGGACCTGGCCAGGGCCACGGGGCAGGAGTACGAGCCGGACCCGGCGGCGCTCTCACAGGCTATGGACTTCACCGAGCAGATGGTGGAGATGGGCAGGCAACGCGGCGCCTTCGGTCCGCCGGTGGCCGTGGCGGACGACGCCCCGCAGTTCGACCGCCTGCTCGGCATGATCGGCCGCGATCCAGCCTGGACACCGTGACGGCCGTCCGGCGGGCCTGAACCGCGCATGGCCACGCGCCGGCCCGCCGGATGAAGGTCATTCCCGGCACCCGCACAGTGCTCACATCTTCCGGCCGACCCCGCCGTAGGCGTCGAGCTCGCGGCCGTCCGAGCGCCAGTGGTTGACCGTCACCACGCCCGGCTCGACCAGCTCCAAGCCGTCGAAGAAGCGTGCGATCTCCGCGGGAGTGCGCTGAATGTAGGCCACGGCGCCGCTGTCGTTGTACTGCTCCTGGGCCTCCACCCCCGCGGCGCTGTGGACGTTCGTGCCGTCGTTCAGTGCCAGATAGCTGCCCGGCGTCAAGGCGCCCATCAGCCGGGCGACGATCGACAAAGCCTCGTCCAGGTCGGCGATGTGGCCCATGATGCCGCTGAGGTTGAGCGCCACGGGCTTGCCGAAGTCCAGCGTCTTCGCGGCGGTCGTCAAGATGGTCTCGGTGTCGCGCACGTCCGCGTCGATGTAGTCGGTGGCGCCCTCCGGCGCGCCGACCAGCAGGGCACGGGCGTGGACCAGCACCAGGGGGTCGTTGTCGACATAGACGATCCGCGACTCGGGGGCGATGCGCTGGGCGATCTCGTGGGTGTTGTCCACCGTCGGCAAGCCGGTGCCGATGTCCAGGAACTGCCTGATGCCCGCTTCCTCGGTCAGGTAAGTGACGGTCCGGGCAAGGAAAGCCCTGGACGCCCGGGCGAGCTCGACGACCTCGGGGAAGATCTTCTTGTACTCCTCCCCCGCGATCCGGTCGACCTCGTAGTTGTCCTTGCCACCCAGCCAGTAGTTCCAGATGCGAGCGGAGTGCGGCACGTCAGTGTCGATCATGAAGTTCTCCTTCCGGGGGAGCTGCCGTTCAGGCACCTGATTCTCGCCTGGGATCCATCTGCCCAAGGAGACGTTGCGCTTCTTCGAGACGTGATGGAGACGGCATGGTGATCATGCTAACCGGTGAAGCGTGGGCTTCTCGTGCCGGTGCGGATGCTTGCGGTGCTTGTGCGGGTGCTTAGCGTGCTTGTACGCGTGCTTGTCGTGGTTGTCGAGCTTGTACGCGTGCTTCTGCTCCTGCTTCTCTTTTTGCTTCTCGTGCTCGTCCTCGTACGTCTCATGCTTCTCGTGCTTGTGCCCCTGCGGCGCTCCGCCGGCGTCGGTGTCGGTGTCGGCGTCTCCGTCGCGGCCACCGTCGTCGGTATCGGGGGTTTCAGCGACCGTCGGTGTGTCCGTCGCATCATCGGGATCCGCCGGATCGTCAGGATCGGTGGGATCATCGGGATCCGCCGGATCATCGGGATCGGTCGGATCGTTAGGGTCTGTCGGATCATCTTCGGGATCCGCCGGGTCGGTACATGGGGTCAGGTCGCCGGCGAAGGAGGCGTCGTGGTATTCGGCGCCGTTCGGGTTTTGGGTAAGGGAACTGACGATGATGTTGCCCTCGATGTTGGAGGTGCCCTCGTCGTGGAAGTCGGCATCGGGAGCGTAGATGGTGCCCTCGACCGCGGCGCCGCTGGGCGAGCGAGTAATTGAGTCGGCGGTCGGGAAATTCCACAGGATGTAGCGCGCCTGCTCGAAGCCGATGGCCGCCATGTTGGGCGCTACCCAGGTGAATTCATCAGCGACGTCGCTCGTGTCGACGTTGATCAGCAACGGACTGTCGGCGGACGGCGAATTCAGGAACGTGAGCGTGGAAATGTGGTTGAGGGTCGCCGAGTTGATGTTCAGCACATTCTGAGCCCCCGGCGTCAAGCGGATCTTGACAGTGCTGCCCGATGGAATGGCGTCTTGGTCGGGGAAGGGAATTTCGTTTCCGTCCAGCAGGGTGACGTCGTTCGGGCACGCGGCCAGGCCGGTGCTGCGCTCGCGGAATTGGTCTAAGACGGCGTCGAAGTCGATCACCTGGACGGGGCCGACGGAATCCTCCGGCTGGCTCACCGACAGCTCGATCCTCGGGGTCGTGTCGCGGCCGGCATCCGACGTGATCTGGGTGAGGGCGGCAGCTCCGTTCTGGTCCACTGAGGAGACCTCTGCACCGCCCAGGTCGCCGATCTTGACGTAGCCGTTGTTCAGCACTCGTACGATCCCGAAGGGCGAGCTGTCGCCGAAGTCGATCGAACCGTTCACCACGAGAGCGCTGGGCCGGGTGTCGCCGGGAACGATGAAGGTCCCTGGATTGTGGACTGCCACGAAGCTCGCAGCCTCCCCGCGAAGCCGCCCAGATGCCATCACCATTCGTAGAAGGATCCTTACTCGATTCAGCCGGGGATTTGGCTGATCAACGTCTGAATCCGCGGATTTCACGCGTTCACGGGCGGCTCATGCGTGCCGGTGTCACGGCGCTCACCAGCTCACCGGAAGTGCGGTCAGCCCGGCGGTGAGCAACCGCGGGTCGACCTGCACCTCCTCCACGCCTACGGCCAGGCTCAGCGTGGGGAAGCGGGCGATGAGCTGGGAGAACACGACGCCCAGCTCCAGCCGCGCCAGCGGGGCGCCGATGCAATATCGGGCGCCGTGGCCGAAGCTGAGATGACCGGCCTCCCGGCGAGCGATGTCGAACCGGTAAGGCTCGGTGTAGACCCTGGCGTCGTGGTTGGCCGCGCCGGTGTCCAGCAGCACCAGGTCTCCCTCGTGAATGCGCACACCCGCGATTTCCATGCTCGTGCGGGCGTAGCGGGGAATGCCACCGCCGCCCAGCCTTGGGGCCCGCAGAATCTCCTCCACGGCCACGTCGATCCCGGACGGGTCGGCTATGAGCGCCTGCCACTGGTCAGGGTTGGCGAGGAGCCACAGCACACCCATGCCGATCGCGACGACCGTGGTCTCGTGGCCGGCGAACAGGAGGAACATGCCCATCATGGCCGCCTCGTCGTCGCTCACCCCTTCGGTCATGGCCAGGCGGCTGATCACATCCGTTTCGCCGTCGTTGATCCGGCCTTCGCGCCGCCTGCGTGCCACCAACCGCTGGCCATAACCGAAGAGCTCGGCCAGCCCCTGCTCGGAGCGCGCCTGATCGGTGACGTCGGCCGCGGCCTGGGTCCACGTGCGAAACTGCGCCCGGTCGTCGTACGGGACCCCGAGCAGCTCACAGATCACCGCGATCGGCAGCGGCACCGCCAGCGCCCCGTGCAGGTCGGCGGGCGGCTCCTGGGCTGCCAGCTCATCCAGGAGCGCGCTGGTCAGGGCCTCCACCCGGGGGCGCAGTGCCCGCATCCGCTTGGGAGAGAAGTGCGGCTGCAGCAACGCACGCATCCGCCGGTGATCGGCCTGTTCGGTGTCGAAGCCGCCCTGCGGACCGCCGAAGAGAGCCGACTTGCCCGTACGGGACGCCGTTTCGGGCGTGCGGTGGGAGCGGCCGAGGCGGTCGTCGTCCAGCAGTGCCTGCACCTGCTCGTATCCGGTGACCAGCCAGGCCGGATCACCGACGGCGGTGCGGATGGGGTGGATCGGCCCTTGTTCCTGCAGCCGGCGCAGGAGTGGTGCCGGCTGCAACGGTCCCGGCTGTTCGAAGGGCAGCTGGAAAGCAGTCGTCATGCCGCACTCCTTAGTAGACGTGATTTTGTAGTCTTTCATGTATACAAAGCTACTTATAGACTATGGATTCCACAAGAGAGGACGACATGACGACGACCAGCGGGCAGACACCGGTGCGCCGGCTGCGCAGGACAGAGCGGCGGGAGCAGATTCTCGATGCGGCCACGCACGCCTTCGCCCGCTCCGGTTATGCCGCCACGAGCCTTGACGACGTCGCCAGGGAGGCGAGCCTGACGCGGGCGCTGCTGTATCGGCACTTCGACTCGAAGGCCGACCTTTACCGCGCCGTGCTGGATCGCGCGTGCCAGCGGCTGGTCGAGACCGTGGGCGAGGACGACTTCGACGAGACCTCGATTCCGTCGCTGCTGCGTGCCGCCGCAGCCGATCCGGACGCCTTCCGGCTGCTGTTCCATCACGCGGCGCGGGAGCCGGAGTTCCGCGAGCTGATCGACTCGATCACGACGGCCTCGGCCGAGATCGCCCGGAGCAACCTGGCCAGACGCGTCCCCGCGGGTCCTTGGCTGGAGTGGGCCTCCCGTCTGATCCCCACGTTGACGATCGAGGCCGTGATCGCCTGGCTCGACTCCGGTCAGCCGGATCCGGAACAGGCCGCCGCACGGGTCGACCAGGCCGTGAAGGGCGTCATCGCGGCCGCTCAGCCGCGATGACGCAGAGCTCCCTGCAGCCTGCGGTCCGCCGAAGCTCCAAATATCCCTGAAAAAAGCGCAAGGGTGGACGGTCCTGGAAGCCTGCCGGTGGGCTAATTTAGTTGCTAGGTAGCAACTAGTGTGGGTGAGCACATGAATTTCCGGCAACGCCTGATCGAGGTGACCACCTCGATGCAGCGCGACCTGCTGCCGTCGCTGACGCGGATGTACGAGGGCGACGACCTGGACGACCTGCGGGTGCTGGATCGCGTCGTGCTTCAGGTGCTCGACCGGGACACCGCACCGACCGTCAAGGAGCTTGCCGCCCTGATCGGGCGTTCGGTCTCGTGGACCAGCCGCCTCGTTGACTCGCTCGTCCGGCGCGGGCTGGCCGAGCGGCACGAGGACGAGGCGGACCGCCGGGTGCGCAGGGTTCGCCAGAGCGAGAAGGGGGCAGCGCTGCTGCGCAGGAGCTTGGAGATCCGGGTCGACGTGCAGATGGCGCTCTGGAATCACTTCACGGAGGAGGAGCGGGAGGTCGTCCTCCGCTCACTGGAGATCTACGCAGAGGCCGCGAGGAGGATACGGGATGAAACTCATCCATCTATCTGAGATCGACTCTTCCATGATCGATCTCGTGGGTGGCAAGGCCGCCGGGCTCGGCGAGATGATCAAGGCGGGTGAGCGGGTTCCGGACGGCTTCTGCCTGACCGTCGAGTCCTACACCTCCAGAGACCTCCCGGAGAGTGAGCTGATCGCCGCCTACGCGCGGCTCGGCGGCGGGCGCGTGGCCGTGCGTTCCAGCGCCACCGCCGAGGACCTGCCGGACGCCAGCTTCGCCGGCCAGCAGGACACCTATCTCAACGTCGAAGGCGCCGATGCGCTCATCGATGCGGTCCGCAGGTGCTGGGACTCCCTGTACACCGAACGGGCTGTGGCCTACCGCGCCACGGCGGGCGTCGCGGACGCCTCCATGGCCGTGGTGGTCCAGCGCATGATCGACCCCGTGGTCGCGGGTGTGCTGTTCACCGCCAACCCGATCAGCGGCTGCCGCACCGAGATGGTCGTCGACGCCGCCCCTGGGCTGGGCACCGCCATCGTGGAGGGCACGGTCGTCCCCGACCACTACGTCTTCGGTCACCAGGCGCCGGCCGTGCCGAACGGAGACGGATGCGTCGGCGAGGAGCAACTCGACGAGCTGCGGGACGCCGGGCGGCGGTTGCAAGAGCACTTCGGCTCGCCGCAGGACATCGAGTGGGCGATCGATGCGGACGGCACGCTGTGGCTGCTGCAGTCCCGGCCGATCACCACCCTGTTCCCGGCCCCGCCTGACACCGGCGACACGCGGCTCTACCTCGAGTTCGGCCACATCCAAGGGATGCTCAGGCCGACCACGCCGATGGGGGTGTCGCTGCTCAAGACGGGGTCGGGCATGTGGTTCACGGAGATGGGCGCCTCCATCGATCCGCGCGATCCGCTGCCTCGGCTGGTCCCCATCGGCGGGCGGCTCTACTTCGATCTGACCGACTTCATGCGCAACACGTCGATGCGCAGGCGGCTGGGGACTTCTCTCCAGGTGTACGGCCCGCGGGTACAGGGCGCCGTGGAGCGCATGCTGGACGATCCGCGGTTCGCCCCGCGGCCCGGCCTGCCGTTCCATCTCGGCAATGCCGTGAAGATGACGGCACGGCTGGCGCCCCGCGCGATCGCCGGCATCGTCAGGAGCCTGGCGCGTCCGGACACGGCCCGGGCCAGGGCCTATCGCGCCGTGGCGGAGATCAGGCGCCAGATCACGCCGCCGGCCGAGCCGGCCACGTCGGCCGAGCGGCTCCGCTGGGTGATCGAGGACTCCCACAAGCCGGTCATGGGTCGCGGCATGATGCGGCTGGTGTGGCCGCTGATAGCCGGGATGATCGCCGGCACGGCGCCCTCAGGGCTGCTCGACGGCGTCGCCGCCGACGACGAGCTGGACGTCGTCCTCGGCGGGATGCCGTACAACGTGACCACGGAGATGGACCTCGCCCTCTGGAGGATCGCGGTTCACGCGCGGGACCACCGCGACCTGTTCCTCGGCACCCCGCCGGCGGAACTCGCCGCGAGGTATCACGCGGGGGACCTCCCCGACATCGGGATGGCCGGTTTTCTCGACAGGTACGGCATACGCGCGGCCGCCGAGATCGACGTCGGCATGCCCCGCTGGGAGGAGAACCCCGCTCCCCTCTTCGCCACGATCGCCAACTACCTTCGGGTGGACGACCCCGAACAGGCGCCCGACCGGCGGTTCGAGCAGGCCGCCCAGAAGGCGGAGCAGATGATCGACACGCTGTCGCGGCGAGCGCGGCGCACGCGACCGGTACGCGGGCGGCTCGCGACGTTCCTGATGCGCCGCTCGCGCAAGCTCACCGGGCTCCGGGAGATCGCGAAGTTCGCCTGGCTGCCGGCGATCCAGGCCGCGCGGCGGCAACTCCTGCTCATCGGAACCGACCTGGCCGCGCGCGGCCTGCTGGAGCGCGCCGGCGACATCATGTTCCTCGACCTCTTCGAGGCCCGCGCCGCCGTACACGAGGGAGCCGATCATCGGGACCTGGTCGCGGCGCGCCGCGCCGAGTACGAGCGGGAGCTGCGGCGCCACACCGTCCCGGGAGCCCTCCTGTCGGACGGGACCGACGTGGAGGCGCTCGCCCCGCAGGGGCCCGTGGAAGAGGGGGTGCTGACCGGGATGGCAGGGGCCGCCGGCAGGGCGACCGGCAGGGCGCGGGTGATCCGCGACCCGGCCGGCGCGCACATCGAGCCGGGCGAGATCCTCGTGGCTCCCACGACGGATCCTGGCTGGACCCCGTTGTTCATGACGACGGCGGGACTGGTGACCGAGACGGGCTCGCCGGTGGCACACGGTCCCACCGTGGCCAGGGAGTACGGCATCCCCGCGGTCATCTGCGTCCGCAACGCCACACACGAGATCAAGACGGGTCAGCTGATCACGATCGACGGGACCGCGGGCACGGTGCGGGTGGAGGAGGACGGCTGACGGCTCAGTCGGATAGCCGGCGCGTTTTCGGGATAGGGGGTGTGTGGGGGATGATGCGAGATGGCACGCACCAACGACGACGTGGCCGCCGTGCTGGAGGAGTACGCTGATCTGCTCGCCATCACCGGCCATGAGGATTTCAAGGTCCGCGTTTACCAGAAGGCAGCCCGGTCCGTGGGCGCCTATCCGGACGACATCGCCGGCTACGACGCCGGCGCGCTGCGGCGGATCCCTAACGTAGGCGAGTCGATCGCCGCCAAGGTGGCCGAATACCTGCGCTCCGGCACCATGCCGAAGCTCGAGGAGCTGCGCACCCGCATTCCCGCCGGGGTCCGCGCACTCACTCATATCCCCGCGCTCGGCCCCAAGCGGGCGATGGTGCTGCACCAGAGCCTGGGGGTGGATTCCCCGGAAAGCCTGGAGTCCGCGATCGCCGCGGGCGCCCTGCGGGACCTGCCGGGATTCGGCGCCAAGACCGAGGAGAACCTGCTGCACGGCATCGCCCTGCTGCGGGACGCGGGCCGGCGGGTCCACATCGGCGTGGCCATGCCGCTGGCCGAGGACATCGTGGCGGCGCTGCAGGACGTAGGGGGCTGCCGGCGCTGCGGCTACGCCGGGTCGCTGCGCCGCATGAAGGACACCATCGGCGACATCGACGTCCTGGCCACGTCCAACCGGCCGAAGGTGCTGATGGACGCCTTTGCCGGGCTACCGTGCGTGACCGAGGTCATCGTGCGCGGCGACAAGAAGACCTCGCTCCGCACGGACCAGGGGCTGCAGGTGGACCTCCGCGTCGTGCCGCCGGACGCGTGGGGCGCCGCCGTGCAGTACTTTACCGGCGCCAAGGCGCACAACATCCGCACCCGCGAGATCGCCCAGCACCACAAGCTCAAGCTGTCGGAGTACGGCCTGTTCGACGCCGTCACCGACGAGAAGATCGTCTCCCGCACCGAGGAGGAGGTCTACCAGCGGCTCGGCCTGCCGTGGATCCCGCCGACCCTGCGCGAGGACACCGGCGAGATCGAGGCCGCGCTGGCCGGAGACCTGCCCGAGCTGGTCACCGAGGACGACCTGCGCGGCGACCTGCACACCCACACCGACCTCACCGACGGCCACGCCTCGCTCGAGGACATGGTCGCCGCCGCGGCCGAACGCGGGTACGCTTACTACGCCGTCACCGACCACGGGCCCGACCTGTACATGCAGCGCATGACCCTGGACAAGGCCCTCGCGCAACGCGAGCGGCTGCGCGCGCTCGAGGGCACGTCCGGGCTGCGGCTGCTGCACGGCGTCGAGCTCAACATCGGCCCCGACGGCCAGGTGGACTGGCCGTCCGACGTGCTGGCCGGGTTCGACGTGTGCGTGGCCTCGGTGCACTCCCACTTCGACCTGCCGCGGGCCAAGATGACCCGGCGGCTGGTACGCGCCGCGCGGAACCCGCACGTCCACATCATCGGCCATCCCAGCGCCCGCCTGATCGGCCGCCGCCCGCCGATCGAGGTGGACTGGGATCAGGTCTTCCAGGCCTGCGCGCGCTCCGGCACCGCGCTGGAGATCAACGCCTTCCCCGACCGCCTGGACCTGGCCGCCGACCTGATCCGGCAGGCGCATGGGTACGGCGTGAAGTTCGCCGTCGACAGCGACTCTCATGCGGTCGGCCACTTGGCCAACATGCGCTACGGCATCGGGACGGCCCAGCGCGGCTGGCTCACCGCGGAGGACGTGATCAACACGTGGCCGTGGGACCGCCTGACCGCCTTCCTCCACAAGAGCCGCTAGGCGTGCCAGCGCCTCCCCCTCCGCGGGCAAGGGCGGGTTGTGCCGGCCGTCAGTCAGCGATGTAGGTGATCGAGCCGACCTCGTAGCCGGTGGTCTTGGAGCCGCGCACGTGCATCACCATCGCACCGCCGTCGTAGGAGTAGGCGCACGAGTGGCCCTTCGGCTCCTTGCTGCAGCCCTGGAAGTAGTGGGTGACGCCGTGCGGGTCGTACTTCACCTTGAACAGCGTCTTCACCGCCCCCACGCTGCCGACCTCGAGCCCGCTGTACCGCTCGCCCCGCTTCCAGGCGGCGAGCAGGTGCGCGGCCACCTTGGACGGCGTGACGACGTGCCGCGACAGGTAGACCTTGGTGACCTTCGAGCCGGTCACGACCATCGCGATGCCGTCGAGCCCACCGGGCACCCGCACGCTGGTGTGGACGAACCGGCACACGTTGCCGGAGCAGCCGCCGAAACGGTCGGGGGCGCGATAGGCGTAGGTGAAGATCGTGTTCACCGCCGCAGGGGTGGCCACCTTGGCGGCAGCCGTGCGGTCCGCGGCCAGCCAGGCGCGCAACAGCTTGTTCGCCACCTTGCCGGGCGCGGGCGCCCCGGCCGCGGCAGGAGCGCCCGAAGCAGCGGAGGCGGGATTGACGGAGGCGAGCGTCAGGCTTGCGACCGCCGTGAGGGTGGCGCCGCCGAGAAGAACCAGTCGTTTGGACACACCCCGACGCTAAGCAGGGCTCCTTGCGCGGGAATTGACCTCGGCTTGCAGTGGTCCGGCGCCGGCATCTCAGTCCTTGGGGAAGGTGAGACGGATCAGGCTCCAGGACGCGGCCGGGAGCACGGCACGCAGCTCTCCCCCGTCGAGCCGTGCGTTGGCCAGGGGCACGACGGCCACCTCGGTCGCATGCGGGTCGGCGCCGGCCGCCAGCAGGTGCGTCTCCGCCACCCGGAGCGGACCGGCGGAGCGCAGATCGGCGGTCAGGTCGAGCTCCTCGTGGGCGCTTCGGTTGACCGCGATCACCGTCACGCCTTCCTCGTCGAGGGTGGCGACGCTGGACAGCTGCGCCGCTTCGCCATACCTGGAGGTGTCCAGCAGGGGCGAGCGCGGCTCCACCCGCAGCACGGTGCCGCGCGCGTGGCGGGCGGTCAGCGCGAACGGGTGGAAGATCGTCTGCCGCCAGGCCGGACCTCCTGGTGAGGTGCGGATCGGCGCGATGATGTTGGCCAGCTGCGCCTGGCAGGCCACGCTCACCCGGTCGGCGTGGCGCAGCAGCGTGATGAGGAAGTCACCGACCACCACGGCGTCGGCGGCCGTGAAGGTGTCCTCGATGAGCTCGGGCGCCTCGTCGAAGTCGCCCTGCTCACGTCCTTCGAAGCGGGACTGGTTCCAGACGTTCCACTCGTCGAACGACAACTTGATCGACTTGTTCCTGCGCAGCTTGGCCCGGACGTGGTCGGCGGTCGCGACCACCGACGAGATGAAGCGGTCCATGTCGACCGCCGCCGCGAGGAAGCTGTCGAGGTCGCCGTTCTCCTCGTAGTAGGCGTGCAGCGAGAGGTAGTCGACCGCGTCGTAGGCGTGCTCCAGCACGGTCGCCTCCCACGCCCCGAACGTCGGCATCTGGCTGTTGGAACTGCCGCACAACACCAGCTCGACCCCCGGGTCCACCAGGCGCATGGCCCTGGCGGTCTCGTTGGCCAGCCGGCCGTACTCCTCCGCGGTCTTGTGCCCGATCTGCCAGGGCCCGTCCATCTCGTTGCCCAGACACCAGAGCTTGATCCCGTACGGCTCCGCGACGCCGTGCTTGACGCGCAGGTCCGACCAGTGCGTGCCGGACGCGTGGTTGGCGTACTCCAGCAGGTCGCACGCCTCCTGGATGCCCCTGGTGCCGAGGTTGACGGCCATCATCGGCTCGACCCCGGCCCTCCTGGTCCAGGTCATGAACTCGTTGAGCCCGAACCGGTTCGTCTCGATCTGCCGCCAGGCCAGGTCGAGCCGGGTGGGCCGGTCGGGGCCGACGCCGTCCTCCCAGCGGTAGCCGGAGACGAAGTTGCCGCCCGGGTAACGCACCACGCTGACGCCCATTTCGCGGGTCAGCTCCAGGACGTCGGTGCGGAAGCCGTGCTCGTCGGCGCGCGGGTGTCCCGGCTCGAAGATCCCGGTGTAGACGCAGCGGCCCATGTGCTCCACGAATGAGCCGAACAGCCGCCGGTTCACGGGAGCGATCTCGAAGGCCGGATCGAGGGTCAGTCGTGCGTTCTTCACAGGGCGGCTCCTCACGCGTGCGGGTCCCACCACTTCTACAACGTCGTATGCAACGTTGTAAATGGCCATTGTTCTATCGTTGGAAATCTGGCTGTAGAGTGCTTTCCGAGCTGGAGAGGGGGGATCATGCGGCCACGGCTGAAGGACGTCGCCGAGCACGCCGGAGTGTCCGTCAAAACCGTCTCCAACGTCGTGAACGGCTATCCGCACGTCAGCCACGACACCCGCACCAAGGTCGAGGCGGCGATCGCCGAGCTGGCCTACCGGCCCAACTTGTCGGCGCGCAACCTGCGCCAGGGCCGATCGGGCGTGATCGCGCTGGCCGTCCCCGACCTGTCCATCCCCTACTTCGCCGAGCTCGCCACCCGGGTGATCGAGGCGGCCGACCGGCACGGGTGGACCGTGCTCATCGACCAGACCCAGGGCGAGCGGGCCAAGGAGCTGCTGGTGGTGTCCGGCATCAGGGCCCAGCTCATCGACGGCCTGCTGTTCAGCCCGCTCGCGCTCACCCGCGCCGATCTGGCGGCCAGGACGGACCACACACCGATGGTCCTGCTCGGCGAGCGGGTCGGCCGCTCGCGGCTCGACCACATCGCGGTGGACAACATCGCGGCGGCGCGGCTGGCCACGACACACCTGATCGAGCTCGGCCGCCGCCGCATCGCCGCCATCGGGGCCCAGCGCTCTGCTTCGGCCATGACGGCCAAGCAGCGGTTGCGCGGGTTCCAGAGCGCGCTGGCCGACTCCTCGCTGACGGCGCACGCGGTGGCGTACGTGCGCGACTTCCACCGCTCGGACGGGGCGGCCGCGATGGTGCGGCTGCTCGAGTCGGGTTCGCCGCCCGACGCGGTCTTCTGCTTCAACGACACGCTGGCGCTGGGCGCGCTGCGCACGCTGCTGTCCAGAGGGGTGCGGGTGCCGCAGGACGTGGCGCTGATCGGGTTCGACGACATCGAGGACGGCCGCTTCTCCACTCCCAGCCTGTCGACGATCGCGCCGGACAAGACCCACATCGCCGAATCCGCCGTCGATCTCCTCGCCACGCGCCTGGCCGGCACCTCCGGGCCACCGCCCCAGGAGCTCTGCGCCCCCCACCGCCTCCTCGCCCGCGAAACCACCGCGCCCTAGCCACCGCCTGGTGTCTCGTGCCCCCTGGCGGCACGTCCCCGCCCCCGATGGGCTGCTCACGGCGGTGTCCGGCATGCGCGCGGGCAGTGGACGGGCCCGGTTTACAACGCTGTAACGAACCCCGGCGGCGCTGTTTACAACGTTAGATACAACGATGTAGAACGAGGCATCACCATATGGGTCAGGAGTGTGATGCAGATGTCCCTGGACAACCTCACCCGGCGACGTGCGCTCGGCCTCGGCCTCGGAGCCCTCGTTCTCACCGGTTGCGGCGGGGGCGGCGGGCCGAGACAGGCCGCTCAGCAGCCGGCGACGACGGCGGCCCCGACGACGTACACGGGCCCGGCGGTCTCCCTCTCGTTCTGGAACGGCTTCACCGGCGGCGACGGCCCGTTCATGAAGCGGCTGATCGAGCAGTTCAACGCCGCCCACCCCACCATCAAAGTGACCATGAACGTCTACCAGTGGGCGGACTACTACGCGAAGGTCCCCGCGGCGGTGGCCGCCGGCCAGGGCCCCGACCTCGGCATCATGCACGTGGACAGCGTCGCCACCAACGCCGCCCGCCAGGTGGTGCTGCCCCTCGACGACGTGGCCACGGCACTCGCCCTGACCGAGGCCGACTTCTCCCCGCCGGTCTGGCAGGCCGGCGTCTACAAGGGCGCTCGCTACTCCATTCCGCTCGACGTGCACCCGCTCGGCATGTTCTACAACAAGACCGTCCTGTCCAAGGCCGGGCTCGACCCCGACAACCCGCCCAAGACCGGCGAGGAATACCTGGCCGAGCTCGAAGCCCTGAAGAAGGCCGGCATCCAGGGGCACTGGGCGACGCCGTTCCCGTTCACCAGCAGCATGCAGTTCGGCAGCCTGCTCTACCAGCACGGCGGGCAGTTGTTCGCCGACGACGCCAGCGTCTCCCGCTTCGCCGAGGAGCCCGGTGTGCAGGCGCTGACCTGGCTGGTCGAGCTGGTCAACAAGGGCTACAGCCCCAAGAACGTGGGACAGGACGCCGACCTCATCGCCCTCCAGAACGGCAAGAACGCCTTCAACTGGAACGGCATCTGGTCCATCAACACGCTGCGCGCGGTCAAGGACCTGGAGTGGGGCGTGGCGCCACTCCCCCAGATCGGCACGAAGCCCGCCGCCTGGGCGGGCTCCCACCAGTTCGTGGTCTTCAAGCAGCGCACATCCGATCAGAACAAGCTGACCGCGGCCAAGGTCTTCATCAACTGGATCAGCGGACACTCCATCGAATGGGCCAAAGCGGGGCAGGTGCCGGCGCGCAAGTCCATCCGCGACGGCGCCGAGTTCCAGGCGCTCACGGAGCAGGCGGCCATCGGCTCCCAGATCGACAACCTGTACTTCCTGCCGTCCGTGGCCGGCATCGGCGACGCCTCCGCCGTCGTGGACCAGGCCATCAACGCGGCGATCCTGCTGAAGAAGAGCCCGAAGGACGCGCTCACCGAAGCGTCCGCCAAAGCGGACAAGATCCTCGAGCAGAACCGGAAGAAGTACGGCGCCTGATGGCCACGCTCACCGCGAAGGCCTCCACGGCCAGGGCGGCGACGCCCGTCGCCTGGTCGGGGTGGGCCACTCCGTATTTGTTCATGGCCCCGTATCTGGTGTTGTTCTGCGTGTTCGTGCTGGCGCCCGCGATCTACGGCGTGTGGGTGAGCCTGCACGACTGGGACTTCCTGCTCGAGGGCAGGCCGTTCGTGGGGCTGGACAACTACACCGCGCTCTTCGATCCCGCCTCGGCCGTCTACGCCGATTTCTGGATGTCGATGCGGGCCACCGGCTTGTTCACGCTGCTCAGTGTGCCGTTCCTGGTGGTGCTGCCGCTCGGGATCGCGCTGCTGCTCAACCGGTCTTTCCGGGGCAGGACGTTCTTTCGCGGGCTGTTCTTCGCGCCGTACGTGCTGGGGGTCGCCGTCGTCTGCCTGATGTGGCGGCTGCTGCTCGACCCGAACCTCGGACTCGTCGACTGGCTGCTCGGCACCGACATCGCGTGGACGACGTCGCTGCCGTGGGGATGGGTGGCGCTGGTCGGCGTCACCGTGTGGTGGACGCTGGGGTTCAACGGCGTGATCTATCTGGCGGGCATGCAGGACATCCCGCGCGACCTGTACGACGCCGCCAAGGTGGACGGGGCCGGCCGGTGGGCCGAGTTCCGGCACGTGACGCTGCCCGGGCTGCGGCCGGTCATGTTGTTCGTGATCACCACGACCATCCTGGCCTCGGCGAACATGTTCGGCCAGTCGTACCTGCTCACCCAGGGCGCGCCAGGCGGCGAGACCAGGACCGCGATCGTTTACATCCTCGACCAGGGCCTCGGCCAGTACAAGATGGGCAGCGCCTCGGCCATGAGCTACGTGCTCACGCTCGCCCTGATCGTCGTCAGCGTGATCAACTTCCGGCTGTTCAGGGGGCGATCATGAGGCGGTACACCGTCCTGGTCGCGCTGGCCGTGGTGTTCGTGGCGCCGCTGCTGTGGGCGCTCGGCACCTCGCTGAAGAGCCAGACCGAGGCCACCCGCGTCCCGCCCACGGTCTGGCCGGCCGAGCCGACCGCCCGGGCGTACGGCACCCTGTTCGAGGGCACGACGCAGACGCCGGTGCTGCGGTGGTTCGCCAACAGCCTCATCGCCGCGACCGGGCAGATGCTGCTCGTGCTGGTCGTGTCGTCGCTGGCCGCGTACGCGCTGGCCCGGCTGGAGTTCCGGGGCAAGCGGATGATGTTCGGCGTCATCGTGGGGACGTTGCTGGTGCCGGGGTTCGTCTTTCTCATTCCGGCGTTCCTCATCGTGGACGCGCTGGGGTGGCTCGACAGCCTGACCGCGTTGATCGTGCCGGGGGCGGCGGGGGCGTTCGGGGTGTTCTTCCTGCGGCAGTTCTTCCTGGGGTTGCCGCGGGAGCTGGACGAGGCGGCGCTCATGGAAGGGGCCAACCACTGGCACATCTTCCTGCGGATCACGCTGCCGCTGTCCAAGCCGGCCCTGGCCACGCTCGCGGTGCTGAGCTTCCTGAGCAACTGGAACGACTTCATCTGGCCGATTTTCGTGATCTTCAGCCCGGACTACTTCACCTTGCCGCCCGGGCTGTCCATCCTGCAGGGCGCTTACACGATCGACTACCCGGTGATCATGGCGGGGGCCGTGCTCGCCAGCGTGCCGGTGCTGATCCTGTTCGCGCTGACGCAGCGCTACGTCATCGAAGGCATCTCCCGTAGTGGGCTGAAGGGCTGATACATGCGCATCGCAGCGGTTGCCTCGCTGGTCCTGTCCTTACTGTCCGGTCCATCCTCCTACGCCAACCCCGTGTCGGCCGGCTTCGCCGACACCTTCGCCGATCCGGCGGTCATCCGCGGGCTCGACGGCTACTGGTACTCCTACGGAACCTCCGATCCGCTGCGAGAAGGGGAGGGCAGGCACCACCGGCTGCCCATCGCCCGCTCCAGCGATCTCGTGGAGTGGACGTACGTGGGTGACGCGTTCGGGGAGGACAACCTGCCGCCGTACGCCGCACCCGGCAGCCTGCTGTGGGCGCCGGAGGTCCGGTATCTCGACGGGCGGTACGTCATGTACTTCACCGTCACCAACACCGCGAGCACCCCGCATCCGTGGGACTTCTCGATCGGGGTCGCCACGGCGCCGTCGCCGACCGGGCCATGGACGCATCAGGCCGCTCCCGTGGTGCCGCCGCGGCCGGCCGGAGACTCGTACTGGAACACGATCGACCCGGCGCAGTTCACGGATGTGGATGGGCGAAAATATCTCTACTTCGGCGGATTTTTCGGGGGATTGTGGGTTACGGAGCTCACCCCTGACGGGCTGCGGACCGTGGGGCAGCCGACCCAAGTGGCCATCGACAACAAGTTCGAGGGCGCGTACGTCGTACGGCGTGACGGGTTCTACTACCTGCTGGCCTCGTCCGCGAACTGCTGCGCCGGGCCCACGACCGGATATTCGGTCCTGGCCGGGCGAGCCACCAGCCCGCGCGGGCCGTTCGTCGATCGCGACGGGCAGCCGCTGCTCGCCTCCCGCGCCGGCGGCACCCCCGTCCTGGATCAGAACGGCAACCGCTGGATCGGGACCGGCCATCACTCGCAGCTGACGGACCTGTCCGGGCAGGACTGGATGTTGTACCACGCGATCGACCGGGCGGATCCGTTCCTGGACGAGCCCTACGGGATCAACGAGCGGCCCATGCTGCTGGACCGGCTGGACTGGATCGGCGACTGGCCGGTGGTGCGGGCGGGCGCCGGGCCATCGGAGCGGTCGGGAGAAGCGCCGGTCACGCGCGGGACCGTGGACGAGCGTTTCACGGGTGATCTGTCGGGATGGCGTGGCTCGGACGGCTGGACCGTACACGATGGATTTGCCCGGCATGGCGCCGGAAACGCCAAGGCGGCAACGCTGATCGCCCGCCGAGGCGTCGGCGGCGACCTGCGTGCCGAGACGGACGTCCGGCTGACCGGCCGGTCGGGAGGCCTGCGCATCGGCGGGGCGACCGTGCTGGTGTCCGGCGACGAGCTGCTCGTGACCGCAGGCGGGGCCCGGCGCACGGCCGCCCTGCCGGGTGGCGCGGCGACCTGGCGCAATCTGGCCGTCACGGTCAAGGGCCGGACGATCAGCGCTCAGGTCGGCTCGGCCGATCGGCTCGGCGACCCGCGCGCCACCGTGCGCCTCCACTCCCCCGTCCCGCTGTCCGGCACGTTCGGGCTGGTCGCCGAGGGCCAGGCCGACTTCGACAACGTCAGCGTGGCGCGGCTCTTCACCCCGGTCACCCGCCCGGCGGCGGTCCCTCGCCCCGGCACGCTGCTCGACGCCGACGAGTTCGACAGCGAGGACGGCAAGGGCTGGCAGTGGGTCCGCGAGGACACCTCCGCGCGCGTCACCAACGGCGTGCTCCGCTGGCCGGTCCAGGGATCTGACCTGGTCGGCACGGCCAACACCGCCGGCGTGCTGCTCCGCACCCCGCCCGAGGGCGACTACGTCGTCGAGACCAAGGTGACCCTCGACCTGGGCGAGGACACGGTGCGTAACTACCAGCAGGCCGGCCTGGTCGCGTACGCCTCCGACGACGACTTCGCCCGCCTGTGCCAGGTGGCCATCTGGAACACCCGCCAGGTGGAGTACGGCAGGGAGCTCCCGTTCGCCGGCCGCCTGTCGTACGGCGGCAACATCGCCGGCCCGCCCGCGAAGACCACGTGGCTCAGGCTCGCGCACCACGTCGACCCGGCGAACGGCGAGCACGAGTTCCGCGCCGGCTCCAGCCGCGACGGCAAGACGTGGACGTGGGCCGGGGTGTGGACGTTCCCGAAGGACACCGCGCCGCGGATCGGCCTGGTCGCCCATGGAGGCGCGCAGCCGGCCGTCAACGCCGAGTTCGACTACGTGCGCTTCTACCGGAGCAAGTGATGGTCCCGGAGCCCGTCACCGGGCTCCGGACCACGGCTAAACGCTGACGGCTCCCGGGCGGCGGTCCTCCACGACGAACGAGGCGAAGGTCGTGGCGGTGGCGTCCGCCCGGCTGACGGTGGGCACCATGCGCAGGTCGGGGCGCCATTCGTGCTCGTCAAGCCGGCAGGTGACGTAGCCGCGGCGGTCGCCGTCGAAGAACTTGATGTGCGGGCCCCGCTTGACGACATTCCGCAGGCTCTCATCCACTGCCGGTTGCCAGTCCACCGGCACCGCACGGCTCGCCATGCCGCCGTCGGGGCTGAACGGATCAGGCACCAGGCGGGTCCACCACACCACGCCACCCGGCGTCGGGTCGCCCGAGGCGATGCCGAGCTTGAACGGCTACTCCTCGCCGCGCAGGCGTGGCGCCGCGAGCGCGGTGCCCTCGAGCGGCACCTGGCTGAGGGCCGCCAGTCCCGCGGCCGTACCGATGCCGGAGAGGAATCCGCGACGCCGGAGGGCATCAGCCACGGCGGCCGACCAGCAGGTCGACGAACAGCGGCAGGTGGTCCGAGGCATCGCTCGCGACGACGGCGGCCGATTCGACCCGGACATCGGCCGACGTGAACACGTAGTCGATGCGCGCGTTCGGGCCCGCCACCGGGTAGGTGTAGCCCTCACCCGCGCCCGCCTGCGGCCAGGTGTCGGACAGGGTGTCGGACAGGGCGCGGATCTCCGGCGCGTCGGGGCGGGCGTTGAGGTCCCCGGTGAGCACCACCGGTTCCTCGCGCGCGCCGACCAGGGGCTGGATGGCGCGCACCTGCTCCAGGCGCTCGTTGGCGTTGTTGTGCTGCAGGTGGGTGTTGAACACCTGCACGCGCACCCCGCGCACCTGAACCAGGGCCCGCAGCAGGCCACGCTGCTCGTGGCCCTCGTAACGCGGCAGCAGGGTGTTGTCCGAGTCGAGGATGGGGTAGCGGGACAGGATCGCGGTGCCGTACTGGCGGCGCGGCGCGCCGGGGGTGGCCGGGTCGAGGTCGAGGTTGGCGCCGTAGACCACGTGCATGTGCAGCCGCTCGGCCAGCCAGGACGCCTGGTCGGCGAACTCGCTCCGCTCCGACCAGTGCCGGTCGACCTCCTGCAGGCCCACGACGTCGGCCTCGCCGGTGCGGATCACATCGGCGACGCGCTCCAGGTTCAGCTTGTCGTCCACGCCCTGGGCGTGGTGAATGTTGAAGGTCGCGACCCTGATGCGACGATCGGGCACGTCCGAGGCGGCGTTCGCCGTGGTGGTGGCGGCCGTGATCACGAGTACGGCGGCCGCGGCGATTCCCGCGGTACGGCGGGCTACCTGTGCTAAGCGTGACGCGAACATGCCGAGATCATGACGGCCGGCCGTGACTTGCGCGTGGCGGATCGGTGACGGCGCGGCACCCGGCACATGACCGCCCTGCTCACCGCCGCCCGGCTGCCGTGACGGTCAGCGGCCCGTTCGCGGATCTCCGCGATGGATCGCGTTGTGAAGCTTTGCCATGGACATCGTCAGCGTGCGGGCGGTAGAACCGCTTTCGGACTTCTCGGCGTACCTGGCTCTCGCCTGAGCGTTCCGATCAGAGCGGTGAAGAAAGACAGTAAAGGGCGGGCAAGAGTGCTGGTCAGGTTGGGTGCGGGGCTCGCGAGCGCGATCGTCGTCGGAGTGGCCGCAGGCGTGCTGGCCCGGGTGCTGATGCGCCTGGCGACAGTGGCGGTCGGAGTCGCAGGGGGGTCTCGTGGGAGGGATCGCTGTTCATCGTCCTGCTCTTCGTGGCCATCATGGCGCCCGGGGCGGTGTTCGCGTTTCACCCGCCGCCGCCGCGGATTGATCCCGCTGGTGCTGTGCTCGGGCCTGCTGTGTGTCCTGGGGACCGGCATCGCCATCCAGGATCTGAGCGCGGTCGGCGACCAGGCCATTCCGAGCACGTTCGAATGGACGCTCGCCGGCACCGCGGCCCTCGGCATCCTCGCGGCCGTGCTCGCCATGCCGGCGCTGATCGCCCGCCTCCTGCGCCGCGTCCGGCAGAGCGCCTGAGCGGACCTGACCAAAGGACGGCCAAAGAACTTTGACCGTAGGCAGGGTCGTCTTCCGCGACCGGCGAGGGAAATGATAGCCGTGAGCTGCAAGATTGCCTTTCATAGGCACCACGGACAGGACAACGTGAGGTGGCGCGGGATCTGGCGCCTCTCAGCGGACGTCAGGTGCCAGGTGCCGGATGGATACGCCGACAGCAGGAAAGGCGGGAACATCGAGAGCTGAACGTGTCTGGCGCCTTCTCCGAGGCCGGCAGACACCGGAAAGGTCGCAAAGTGTCGTTTCACCGTCGCCTTTCTGTCCAGGCGACGCTGACCTTGGCAACAGGGCTCTTGTCGCTGCTGGCTCTCAGTGCCGTGGGAATCGTCGCGGATTTCGCGATCCGCGTCGATGTGGAGCAGCGTGTCTTCGAAGACACCGAGCGGGCGGCGGTCGACTGGATCGGAGCGATGAACGAGGCACGGCCCCCGCCCCCGGTCACCGCCTCGGACGTCAACCTGATCCAGCTGGTCAACTCATCCGGCGAGGTCGAGTCGGCCAGCAGAGCAGTTGCCGGCCGGCCGGCACTGAGCAAATATTGGCCCTCATCCGATGATCGCATCCAGCATCGCACGGAATGTTCCGCCACGCAGTGCGTGATGTTCACGGCCGTCAGGCCCTCGCCGCAAGAGGAGCAACTGCTGTGGGGCGGCGAATCCCACATCGTGTACGCCGGTCGCGCGCAACCCGCGATCCTGGCCACGCACACCTTGGAGCTTCTCCTCGGCGCCGCCGTCCTGCTGGCCAGCGGGTTGTTCGCGGGCGTGGCCTGGATTCTGGTCCGGCAGGCGTTGCGCCCGGTGGAGGCGATAAGCAGGCGGATCGCCCAGGTCACCGTGACCGACTTGAGCATGCGCGTGCCGCAGCCGTCCGGGCAGGACGCGATCGCGCTGCTGGCCCGCACCGCCAACGAGACGCTGTCGCGGCTGCAGGAGGCGGTCGACCATCAGCGTCACTTCGCCTCGATGGTGTCTCACGAGTTGCGCACCCCGCTGACCGGACTGCGTACCCAGTTGGAAGAGGCTCAGCTGTATTCCGACGTGGACCCGCGTACGGCGATAGACGATGCGCTGGTCACGCTGGAGCGCTGCCAGTTGATCATCGATGAGATGCTGGCGCTGACCCGCGTGCGCACCTCGTCGCACACGCCCCAGCGGGTGGATCTCACCGCGTTGGCACGCGAGGAGGTCGCACGACAGGGCGGAAAGGTGCCGATTCGCATCCACGCCGACGAGAACGTGGCGGTGTTCGGCAACCCCGTCCAGATCGCCGAGGTGCTGGTGAACCTGCTCGTGAACGCCCAGCGTCACGCTCTGACCGGTGTCGAGGTGAGCGTGGTGCGCGCGGACGGGCACGCGACGGTCAGTGTGCTCGACGACGGCGCCGGCATCCCGCCGGCCGACCGCGAGCGGATCTTCACGCCCTTCGTCCGCCTGACCGAAGGGCGCCGGCGCGATCCGCACGGCAGTGGTCTCGGCCTCGCCATCTCGCGGGCCATCGCGCAGACGCATCAAGGCATGCTGACCGTGGAGGACTCGCCGCGGGGGGCCAACTTCGTCCTGCGCCTGCCACTGGCGCCGGACTGAAGCCGGCCCGGGATGGGCGGCCATCGACCTGTTGGGGTTGCGGATATACCGACATATGGCTCATCGGCTTGATAAATTTCTTCAGCATGCCCCCTTCTCTGAAGCGACTGCGGCACACCATCGCTATCGGAATGATGCGCGCGGCGAGGTCGGCGAACAGGAGCCGGCTGACCCGCACCGTGCTAGGGGGCCGGAGCATCCGGCGGTTCCCGCTGGTCAACCGGATTTACCACATGGTGTTCCGGGTAGGCGTCGCGGCCGGCGATCGAGATGTGAAGGTGCACTACCGAGGCGTCGTGCTGACCGGTCCGGCGTGGGACGCGACGATCATGCCGTCGATCTCGGCAGGCTATTACGAGGAGTTCGAGGTCCGCGTCTTCGAGCGGCTGGCTTCGGTGAGCCGTTCGATCGTCGACGTCGGAGCGAACATCGGCGTCTACGCGTGTACGGGCGCTGTGCGGTTGCCGACGGACGGACGGTTGATCGCTTTCGAGCCGGTGCCGGAGAACGTCGCCTACCTGCGGCGCAACGTCGAGGGCAACGAGCTGGCGGGCCGCGTGACCGTAGAAGAGATGGCCGTCGGGTCCGCACCCGGCGAGTTGACCCTCCACCTGTCAGGCGAGCAGTCCGGCAAACACTCGGCCGCCGTGGCGAATGTGGGGACGCCTGCCGGTGCCGTCACCGTACCCATGACGTCGATCGACGCTTACCTCGACGGCAGCGGCCTCGGGCAGCCCGACGTCATCAAGATCGACGTCGAGGGGTACGAGGGCTTCGTGCTCCAAGGTGCGGCTCAGACCCTGGCCTCGGCGCCGACGCTGCTGTTCGAGCTGCATCCCGAGCTCCAGGCCAACTGCGGCGGCGACGCGGGCGCACTGCTCGACCTCGTCTTCGCCCACTATCGCTGGGTCTTGCTGGTGGACGAGCTGGACAACGTCCTGCGTTCGTGCGCCCGAGCCGACCTCGACGCCCCCGGCACGATCGGCCTCTACCGCTCCAATCTCGTGGCCATCGGCCGCCAGGAGCACCTGGACGCGGTCCGGCAATGGCACGACCTCTAGCCGGCGCTGCGCAGGAGGTCGGCGACCTCCTCGTCGTCGACCTGGCGGAAGTCGTGGTACCACTGGCTGATGCCGCCGAGATCGCCGGGTGTCTCCGTGCAGATCACCTCGTCGGCGTCGGCGCGCAACTGCTCAGCCGCCTCGGGCGGGCACACCGGCACGGCCAGGACGACGCGGGAGGCCCCCTGGGCGCGGGCGACCTGGCATGCGGCGCGGGCGGTGGATCCGGTGGCGATCCCGTCGTCGACGATGAGCGCGGTCCGGCCGGTCAGGGGCAGCTTCGGCCGTCCGGCGCGGACCTGCTCCGCCCGGCGGCCGAGCACCTCGCGTTCGTGCTCCTCCACCTCTTCCATGTCGCCGGCGGTCAGGCGGGCGGCATCCACGATCGCGGGGTTGATGACGCGTACGCCGTCTTCGCCGATCGCCCCGAACCCCAGCTCGGGCTGGATCGGGACGCCCAGCTTGCGGACCAGGATGACATCCAGCGGCGCCCCGAGCTCCCGGGCCACCTCGAACGCCACCGCCACCCCGCCGCGCGGCAGGCCGAGCACCACGACGTCCTGCCCGCGCAGGTGCTGCAGGCGTGCCGCCAGACGGCGTCCGGCATCCGTGCGGTCAGCGAACATGCGTGATCACCTCAGGTGGGATCCGGCGGAAGTCCTTGGTCGCGAGGAAGCCCATGAGGCCACCCTGCCCGCCGGCCGCAGCAGTCAACATCGAACCGTGGCGGGGCCGCCTGACCTGGGGTGATAGCCCGGCCTCGGCAGGGGTAGCGGACTGGTGACATCGGTCGAGATCATGGAGGCACATCATGTCCCCGTCCCCGCTCCCGGCCTGGAGCTACCCGCCGGACCGCTACTACTACGGCTGGCGGGACCAGCACCCGGCCGTGCCGACCGACCGCGAGATCAAGTCTCAGCTGGTCGATCGACTACGGGACAACCCGCACACCAAGGACGCCGACATCCGGGTGGACGTCAAGCAGCGGGTCGTCATTCTGGGTGGTGACGTGAGCACCTGGCTGGCCAAGCGCGCGGCCGGCGATGACGCCTGGGACACGCCGGGCGTGGTGGACGTCAGCAACCAGCTCGTGATCCGCCAGAGTGGCGCGCCCTAGGAAACGGTGAGCCCGGCCTATCGTCCGTACGTGCCGACCAGCGTGCCCGAGGCGAGCACGTTACCCTTGGTAGCGCGCCGGAACTCCGCGGCGGAGAAGCCGTCGGCCAGGCCGGTCGGCGCGGGCATGGCATAGAGGCGGAAGAAGTAGCGATGCGGAGCATCGCCCGGCGGCGGATGCGGCCCACCGTATCCCTGCGTGCCGAAGTCGTTACGACCGACGGTGAAGGCCTTCAGCTCGTCGCCTGCTTCCAGACCGGAGGCGTCCGGCGGGATGCCGGCGACCAGCCAGTGGGTGAAGGTGCCGCCGGGGGCGTCGGGATCCTCGCACAGCAGCGCCAGCTCAGCCGCCTCATCCGGCACGCCGGCCCACTCCAACGCGGGGGAGACGTCGCCGGCCTCGTGAGAGTGTTCGCGTGGGATCATCGCATGATCGCTGAATGCGCTGCTGCGCAGTGTTATTCCAGCCATGCCCACCCGTTGCCCCACGAGTGAGGCTCCACACCTGCCTCAACCCCACCTCGGCGGCGGCGCAGGTGACCGGCGGGGCCTTCGGCGCGGTAGACACACAGCGGGCTCAGGGATGGGACGGGGCTGCGTGGGCAGGGCTTTCCTCATGCCGGAACTTCCTGACGTGGAGGGCTTCCGCAGGGTGCTGTCCGAGCACACCGGCGAGCCGATCAGGGGCGTGCGCGTGCGCGACCCGGGGGTCCTTCGCGGCATCGGCGCGCGGCAACTGGCGGGCGCGCTGCGGGGACACCGGTTCGAGCGGCCGCGACGGCACGGCAAGTGGCTGATCGCCCCGGCCGGCGGGCCGGTGCTGATGCTGCACTTCGGCATGACCGGCTCACTGTCCTGGCATCCGCCCGGCGAGCCATTGCACCGGCATGACCGTGTCGTCTGGCAGTTCGACGACGGTGAGCTGCGCTTTCGTGACATGCGGAAACTCCAGGGCATCCGCCTTGCCGGCGATGAGACTCAGGTCGAGCGGGTGCTCGGCGAGCTCGGCCCGGACGCGCGCGAGGTGTCACGCGAGCGCTTCGACGAGCTGCTGTCGGGTCGCCGGGGACGGCTCAAGTCGGTGCTGACCGACCAGACGTTCATCGCCGGCCTGGGCAACCTGCTCGCCGACGAAATTTGCTGGCATGCCCGGATCAATCCGCTGCGCGCCGTGGGAGATCTGGACGAAGGCGGACACGCCGCGTTGTACGAGGCGATGCGCCGGGTCCTGCGGGAGGCGATCAAGGCCGAATGCGTGCCCGCGCGTGACACCTGGCTCACCGGGATCCGCGACGAGCCCGATGGCCCCTGCCCGCGCTGCGGCACGCCCTTGTCCAGCCGCCGTATCGCGGGCCGTACAACCGTCTGGTGCCCCCGCTGCCAACCTCCCTGACCGGCCGCTGCCACGCCGGGAGCCTGCGCAAGATCGCTTGTGTTCACCTCTGAGCCACGTGCGTGCAATATCGCACCGCCGCACGTACGCCAGGATTCGAGCAGGATGGCGGAGCGAGCTCGGGGAGCAGGACTGTGACAATCGATCAGGAGCGCCACGGCGCCGGCAGCGGTCGATTCCTGCGGGAATTCGTCAGGTCGCCGCTGCGCACGGCTTCGGTGCTGCCGAGCTCGGCGCGGCTGGCGGCGCAAATGGTGGTGGGCGTCCCGGAGCGCGGCGAGCCGGTGGTGGTCGAGCTCGGCGCGGGGACGGGCGCCTTCACCTCTGCCATCCAGCGACGGCTGGGCGGTTGCGGCAGGCACATCGTGGTCGAGCTCAACGACCGGTTCGCGGCGGAGATCGCGCGGGCGTACCCGTCGGTCGAGGTGGTGTGCGAGGACGCCGCACACCTGCCCGGCCTGCTCGCCAGGCTCGGCGTCGGGCCGGTGGACGTCGTGGTCAGCGGCCTGCCGTGGGTCGCCTACGCCGGGCAGCCCCCTCTGATCGAGTCGGTGGCCCGCGTTCTGTCCCCCGCTGGGGTCTACACGCAGTTCGCCTACAACTGGACGCGCTGGGCCGCCCCGGCGAGGCGGCTCCTCGGCGGCCTGCGGACAGAGTTCGAGGAGGTCGTGACGAGCACGACCGTCTGGCGCAACCTGCCGCCCGCGGTGGTCTACCTAGCCCGCCGTCCCCGGGCGACGCAGGCCGTCGGCGACGGTGACTAGACGCGTATGAGCGGTGGCCACTCTCGCCCTGAGCCTGACCGCCCTGTCCGCGCCGACCGGCGCCACCGCTGGTAGCGAGGTCATCCTGATCAACCGGCTGACCGGTAAATGCGTCACCGTCGCCGGCGGCACCAGCACCTGGAACAACGTCGGTCTCGTCCAGTACGACTGCGACAGCGACCGGTCACGGCAGTGGTACATGCACGTGGTGACCGGCTAGCCACCAACGGGTCAGTCCAGGAAGGCGGCTCGGTGTTGCTCGGCCCATGAGGCGAAGGTGCGCGCGGGACGCCCGGTCAGCTCTTCGACGACCGTGGTGAGCTCGGCCGGGCGGCCGTCGCAGCTCTGCCAGTAGTCCAGGAGGGCGTCGGCGACGGGCCCGTCGATGTACTGGGCCATCTCGGCCTTCCACTCCTGCCGGGTGACGTGCTTGACGGAGATGTCACGCCCGGTGACGCGGGACAGGATGCCGATCTGGTCGGTGAACGTGAGCGACTGCGGCCCGGTCAGCGTGTACGGCCGGCCGCCGAGCGCGGGGTCGGCGAGCACGGCGGCGGCCACCGCGGCGACGTCGGCCTCGTGGACGGCATCGATGTGCGCGTCCGGGTACGGCAGGCTGATCGGCGTCCCGGATTTGACGGGCCACGACCATGCCATCGCGTTACCGCAGAAGGTGCCGGGCCGTAGCGACGTGCTCCGCACCGCCGAGGCGGCCACGGCGCGTTCCGCGTCGATGTGGGACTTGGCCAGCGGGCCGGCGTCGGGATCGGGCGTGAGCACGGCCGATGAGGACAACAGGACGATGTGCTCGACTCCGGCCGCGGCGGCCGTTTCGGCGAATTCGCCGGCGTGCGAGGGTTCGGCGTACAGGAACACCGACGTCACGCCCGCGAGGGCGGCGGTGAAGGTGGACGGGTCGCTCAAGTCGCACTTGACGACCGACGGGTCGGCGGGGGCCTTGGAGGCCGGGCGGACGGGCCGCCCCTGCTCGCGCAGGAGGCCGATGAGCGCGCTGGCGACGGCACCGCGGGCGCCGGTGACAAGAGTGGTCATTTCTGTTGATATCCCTTCGAGTGGAGGGTCTGCGGTGTGCTCGGCAGGAGCCACACCAGGCCGTAGCAGGCGAGACGCGCCGACGAGCATGCGAGTCTCCAGCTAGGATGAAGGCGTGGCGCAAACTTTGATCTACGCAAAGTTTGCATGATGCAAATTATTAGGAGCATGGAGCGGCCTGTGTCAAACCGAGCCGAGACGTTGAAGCGCATCGCCGATGAGAGCCAGCGCCATTACGCGGCTTACACGCTGTTCAACCAGGCCATGGCCGACCGGCTCGGCATCCACCCCACCGACCTGCAGTGCGTGGCGCTGCTCGACCTGGAGTCGGGCCCCGTGAGCAGTGGCGAGATCGCCCGCCTCACCGGCCTCACCCCCAGCGCGGCCACCCGCCTGGTCGACCGGCTGGACAAAGCAGGCCTCGTCGTGCGGGAGGCCGACCCCGACGACCGCAGGCGGGCCCTGGTCGCCCTCGCCCCCGAAGCCCGCGCGCGGATCGGCTCGGCCTGGGAGATCCCGGGCAGGGCGTTCGCCGAGGCGCTCGACCGCTACGACGACGCGGAGCTGGCCCTGATCGCCGACTTTCTCCACCGGGCGGCCGCGGTCGGCCGTGCGCAGGCGCAGCGGCTCACCGCGGACTCCTGAGCCCGGAACGCGACGGGCCCGCACGACGATTCAGCACGTGATGCGGGTCTGCCGTCACACGTTCCAGTCCTCATGTTTCGGCGTTCCGTACGGGTCGTGCGGCGTGTCGGCGTAGGCCCACTGGTGGTCGCGGGCGTGACGGCAGGCCATCTCGACGTCACCGGCGCGCATGACGTCCAGGAGCTCGCGGTGCTCATCGGCGACCCGCTCGAGCTCCGGCCTGGTGACCATCAGGGCGATGGCCGTGCGCGCCTCGATCTGCAGCGCCTCCCAGGCGCGGGTCAGCAGCCCGTTGCCGCCGGCCTGGACGACGTGCCGGTGAAACCGTGCGCTGGCAAGGCCGATGCCGTGCACGTCGTTGTCCCGGGCGCAGCGGTACATCTCCTCGACCTCCTCCCCCAGCCGGTCGAAGGGGAGGGTTCCGGCCAGCATGGCGAGCCGCGTCGCCGTCTCCTCCAGTGCCGCCCGTACGATGTACGCCTCGCGGATCGTCTGCTCGGCGAAGGGAAGCACCCGGCTGCCGTGACGAGGCTGGCCCTCGATGAGGCCGAGGCCCTCGAGCTGCCGAAGCGCCTCCCGGACCGGGGCCTGGCTGGTTCCGAACTCGATGGCGATCTTCGTCTCGATCAGCCGGTCCCCCTCGCCGAGCTCGCCGGAGACGATCCGCTGCAGCAGACCGTCGCGGATCTGCTGGCTCAGCGTCGGCCGCGCGGAGCGCGGGACGAGGTTCTCCGACAACAAGCCTCCTGTGACGTTGAGGGCCCAGAGCGCCCTTGACTCTTAGATCATGCCACCTATGCTCCAATTATCGATATCGATAATGGGAGTGCGCATGCTGATATCGGTTCAGATGCCGGAGAGCGCCGAGGCGGCTCATGCGGCGCTTCAGGCGGGGGCCCTGCCCCTCGGCGGCGGCACCCATCTGATGGCCCGGCTGAACGATCAAGCCGGCGGCGACCTGCGGCTGGTCAGCCTGCGCAGGGCGGGGCTGTCCGGCATCGACGTCGACGGCGCCACCGTGGCCCTAGGGGCGGCCACCACGCTCGCGGACATCGAGGACGACGCCCGGTTGAGCTACCTGTCCGGCTGTGTCCGCTCGATCGCCTCCCCGCCGGTCCGCAGCCTCGCCACCGTGGCCGGCAACCTTTTCGTGCCGCAGCCGTACGGCGACCTGGCGGCGGCTCTGCTGGCCCTGGACGCGGAGCTGGACGTGCTCGGCGCCGACGGCGCGCGCCGCGAGCCGCTGGAGCGGCTCGTCACCGACGGCCCGCGGGCGGGCGAGCTGGTGACCCGTGTCCGGTTCACCGCTCCGGCGAAGGATGCGTTCCGGTTTTACAAGGCGACTCGGCGGCGTCTCAACTCAGGATCCATCGTCACGGTGGCGGCCCGGATCACGATCGAGGATGGCCTGGTCGGCGACGTGCGTCTCGTGCTCGGCGGCCTCGCGCGCCGCCTGGTGCGCGCGGTCGGCGCCGAGCGCGTTCTGCTGGGCGCGCCGCTGAACGCCGAGGTCATCGCCCGGGCGGCCGAAGCGGACGTCATCGAGCCGTTCGACGACGCCTACGCCTCCGCCTGGTACCGCGCTCGGGTCTACCCCGTCCACCTGCGTCGCGCCCTGCTCGGGGCATGAAAGGGAGTCGTATGCCCTCGACAATCGTCACGCTCAAGCTGAACGGCGCCGAGCGGGAGCTGATCGCCCGGCCATCGACGACGTTGCTGACCGCCCTGCGCGAGACGTTCGGGCTGATGGGGGCCAAGCGCGGCTGCGCGCAAGGGGGCTGCGGCAGCTGCACGGTGCTGCTGGATGGCCGGCCTGTGGTCTCGTGTCTGATCCCCGTCGTGACGGTCGACGGTTCTGCCGTGGAGACGATCGAGGGCTTGGCCGACGGAGACCGGCTCAGCGACGTCCAGCAGGCGTTCGTCGACCTCTTCGCGACGCAGTGCGGGTTCTGCACCCCCGGGATGATCATGTCCGCCACGGCGCTGCTCAACCGGAAGCCGGATCCGACCCGTCAGGAGGTCACCGAGGCGATCTGCGGCAACGTCTGCCGCTGCACCGGATACGAGCCGATCATCTCCGCCGTCCTCACCGCCGCCGAGCGCCGCCGCGGCGCCCGGCTCGAGCCCGCGGAGGCCGAGGTCTGATGGCACGCCTCACCCCGATCGACGTCGCGTACTTCAAGGGCGAGCGTGCGGGCGACTTCGACGTCATCGGCTCCGCGGTCCAGCGCTCGGACGCCCGCGGTCACGTCACCGGCCGCACGGTCTTCTTCGAGGACATGACGCTGCCGGAGATGACGCACGTCAAGATCCACCGGTCCACGCGGCACCACGCCCTCATCAACCGGGTCGACGTCTCCGGCGCCCTCGCGGTGCCGGGCGTGCTGCGCGTCATCACCCACGAGGACGTGCCGGGCAACTGGTACGTCGTGCTGCGCCTGATCGGCGTGGGGCCCGATGACGAGCCGGTACTGGCCGAGGATCGGGTCCTCTATCGCGGCGAGCCGATCGTCGCCGTGGTCGCCGAGACCGAGGACGCCGCCCGCGAGGGCGCGGCCCGGGTCGTGGTCGACTACACCGACCTGCCCGCCGTTCTCGACGTCGAGGAGGCGCTGGCCGACGGCGCCCCGATCATCAAGCAGGCGGGCACCAACCACTTCGTGTACGAGGGACATCATTGCCGCCGGGTCCGCTTCGGCGACGTCGAGCGGGGCTTCGCGGAGGCGGACCGCATCATCGAGGGCGTCTACGGCTCCTCGCCGATCGAACACGCGCCGACCGAGCCGACCGGCTGCATCGTCGTCCCCCAGGGCGACGGCCGGCTGCGGATCCACAGCAACACCCAGGCCGCCTTCTTCACCCTCGACAACACCGCGCTCATCCTCGGCGTCCCGCCCACCAGCCTGCGCGTCGTCGGGGGCACCGTCGGGGGCGGATTCGGCGGCAAGGTCGACGTCATCGTCGAGCCGCTCGCCTGCATCGCCGCCACGCTCACCGGCCGGCCCGCCAAGTACGTCTACAGCCGCGCCGAGGAGATGCAGGTGTCATCCCCGCGTGCGGCCGAGCGCATCTATATCAAGGACGGCGTCATGGACGACGGCCGGATCGTCGCCCGCAAGATCACGCTCTACGTGGACGCGGGCGCGTACTCCCGGCACAGCCCGTACGGCACCACCAAGGCGGCGGCGCACATGCCCGGCCCGTACACGATCCCGAACGTCCACGTCGACGCCTACTGCGTCTACACGAACCGGACGCCGTCCAGCGCCATGCGCGGGTTCGGCGTCACGATCGGCGACTTCGCACTGGAGTCGCACATGGACCGCATCGCCCGGGAGCTGAACATGGACCCGCTGCAGCTTCGGCTCAAGAACGCCTACCGGGACGGCGACATGAAAGCGCATCGCAAGATCGCGTCCGGCACGGCGCTGGTCGAGGTGATCCAGAGCGCCGCTGACCTGGTGGGGCACGACCTTCCGCCGGAGTACCGGGCGATGTCGTCGACCGAGCGATCGGAGGGCTGAGCGATGGCGTTACGTCATGGGCGCGGATACGCGGCGGTCAACTACCCGACCGGGATGAACCTCGGCGGCGACCCGTCGCAGGCACTCGTCCACGCCACCACGATGGGCGGATTCGTCGTCACGCTCTCCTCGGTGGATCTCGGCCAGGGGCTGCGGACGGTCGTCGCCCAATGCGCGGCGGAGACGCTCGGCATCCCGATCGAGAACATCATCGTCGACACCGCCGACACCGACACCGGCCCGCACTGCATGGGGACGTTCGCCAGCCGCGGCACCCACCGGGTCGGCAACGCCGTGATCATGGCGGCGCGCGAGGCCAGGGACGTCATGCTCCAGGTCGCCGCCGACGAGCTGGAGGTCGACGCGGAGGATCTGGAGACCGACGGCACGGGCTTCATCCGCCTCAAGGGATCGTCGGAAAAGAAGATCAACATCAGCGAGGTCGCGCTCGCCGCGCATTTCCGGCAGGGCCGGACCATCTCCGGCCGGGGCATCTTCCTCAAGGAGCCGAGCACCCCGGTGCCGGAGACCGGCGAGATGGACCCGGACTCCTGCCAGGCGCACGCGTGCACGGTGGCCGAGGTCGAGGTCGACGATGAGACCGGCGTGATCGAGGTGCTGCGGCTCTACAACACCTACGAGATCGGCCGGGCGCTCAACCCGGCCATCGCGACGCAGCAGGTGGAGGGCGGCGCCTGGATGGGCCTGTCGCACGCGCTGTTCGAGTCGACCGAGCCGTACTATCCGGGCTCCCGCGAGCACGGCCCTGTCGATTTCACCGAATACCTGATGCCGGGGCCGGCTGACATCCCGGCGCAAACCAGCGTGTTCCTCGAACGGCCCGCTGACAACGGGCCGTTCGGCGCGAAGGGAATCGGTGAGATGACGGCGAACGCGCCGATCCCCGCGATCGCCAACGCCGTGTACGACGCGGTCGGCGTACGGCTGACGAGCATGCCGTTCACTCCGGAGAAGGTGCTGCGCGGACTCGACGAGCTGCGGGCCGGCCGTGCCGGCTGATCAGGACGTGCTGGATCGGCGGCTGGCCGCGGAGGGCTACCTCGCCGACGAGGGCTTGCTCACCGCCGTCCACCTGGCCGGCGTGCTCGGGCTGCCGCTGCTGCTGGAGGGTGAGCCGGGGGTCGGCAAAACCGAGGTCGCGAACGTCCTGGCCCGGGTCCTCGACCGCGAGCTGATCCGGCTGCAGTGCTACGAGGGGCTGGACGCCTCCCAGGCCCTGTACGAGTGGGACTACCCGAAGCAGCTGCTGTCCCTGCGGGCCGCCGAGGTGGAGGGGCGCGGCGTCGGCGACCTGTACCGCGAGGAGTTCCTGCTGCAGCGCCCGCTGCTGCGGTCGCTGCGGGCGGCATCCGGGGCGGTGCTGCTGATCGACGAGATCGATCGTGCGGACAGCGAGTTCGAGGCGTTTCTCCTGGAGTTCCTCGGCGACTTCCAGATCACCATCCCGGAGATCGGCACCATCAGGGCGGCGAGCGCTCCGTTCGTCATCCTCACCTCGAACCGGACCCGCGAACTGCACGACGCGCTCAAGCGCCGGTGCCTTTACCACTGGATCCCCTTCCCCGACGCCGAACGGGAGCGAGCGATCATCCGGGCGCAGGCGCCGGGTCTGGACGAGAGGAGCGCGGCCCGTCTCGTGACCGCCGTGCATCGCATCCGCGGACTGGCTCTGCTGAAGCGCCCCGGCATCGCGGAGTCGGTCTCCTGGGCCCGCGGCGTGCAGGCGCTGGCCCGCGAGGGCTCGAGCTGGCTGGAGGCGATGCGCCGGTCCGCGGGGCTGCTCGTCAAGCACGAGGAGGACCTGGCCCTCGTCGGCCGCCATGCCGCGGAGGTGTTCCGTGACTGAGCGGTCCCTCGTCGCCCGCATCGGCGATCATGTGCACGGGTTCCTGCGGGACCTGCACGATCAGGGCCTGCGCGTGCCGGTGCCCCGACAGCGGATCTTCCTTCAGGCGATCGAGGCCGCCGGCCCGCGCGACGCCACGCACCTCTACTGGATCGGGGCGGCCACGCTCACCACCTCCAGCGAGGACCTGGAGGTCTACTCCCCCACGTTCGAGCGCTGGTTCGGGGAGGTCACGGCACGGCCCGTCCGCGATCAGGAGTCCCCCGACGACGAGACCCCCGCGCCGGGTGGAGAGGGGGACGAAGCTCCCTTCACGGCAACGTTCGGCGGGGAGGCGGGCCTCAAGGCCGGCTCCTCGGAGCGCGACAGACGCCCGGTGTTCGGCCCGGCGAGCGAGGACGACCGGGCAGTGCTCTCGCTGCTGCGGCGGGAGCTGCCCAGCGCGGTGCCGACGGTCCGGTCACGCCGCCGCCGGCCCGCCCGGCGAGGGCCGTGGATCGACGTCGCCAGGATCTGCCGTGAGTCCTGGCGCGGCCACGGCGAGATCCTGACGTTGCGGCGGCGGACCCGTCCGCGGCGGCAGCGCCGCGTGCTGCTGCTCATCGACGTGTCCGGGTCGATGAAGCAGCACAGCTCCGACTACCTCCGCTTCGCCCACGCCGTGGTCGGACGCCTCGAACGCGCCGAGGTGTTCACCTTCGGCACCCGGCTGACCCGCGTCACCGGGCCGCTGCGCGCCCGGGACGTCGATGCGGCCGTGGGCTCGCTGAGCGACGTCGTCCTGGACGCCGAGGGCGGGACGCGGATCGGCGCCTCGCTCCAGGAGTTCCTCGGCAACGCCCGCTATGTCACCGTGGCGCGCGGCGCCCTCGTGATCGTGCTCTCGGACGGCCTGGAACGCGGCGACTGCGGGCCCATGCAGGCGGCAGTGCGGCGGTTGTCGCTGCTGAGCCACCGGTTGCTGTGGTGGTCGCCGCTCGCCTGCGACCCGGCGTACCGGCCGGTCACCCGCGGCATGTCGGCCGTGCTCGGCAGTGTGGACGCACTTGCCGGCGTACGCGACCTGCGTACGGCGTACGAGCAGGTACAGACCTTGGTCAGGGAGTGATCGTCATGTCGGAGACGACCCGCTACTCGGGCGACATCGTCGACTCGCACCATCACATCTGGCGGGCCGGGGACCTGCCGTGGCTGTCCGGCCCGATGGTGCCGCGGATCTTCGGGCCGTACGAGCCGATCAGGCGGGATTACCTCATCGACGAGTACATCGCCGACGCCACGGCCTCGGGCATCAGCGAGTCGGTCTACGTGCAGACGAACTGGCCGCTCGACCGGGTCGTGGACGAGGTGCGATGGCTCCGCGAGGTTCATCAGGAGACGGGCTGGCCGATGGCCGTCATCGGGTCGGCCGACATGTTCGACGAGGCCGCTCCGGAGATCATGCGACGGCAGGCTGCGCTCACCCCGCTGATCCGGGGGATCCGGCAGCAGCTGCACTGGCACGAGCGCCCGGAGTTCCGGTTCGCCACGGCGCCCGACCGTATGAAGGATCCGGTCTTCCGCAAGAACGTCGGCGCGCTCGCCGACCTCGGCTGGCTGTTCGAACTGCAGGTCTTTCCCGAACAGATGCCGGATGCGGTCGACTTGGCGGCCGCCTTCCCGGACGTCACCTTCGTCCTCGTGCACGCGGGCATGCTCATCGGCCACGAGTGGCTCGAGCCGTGGCGGGCCGGGATGGCCGCGCTGGCCGAGCGGCCGAACATCGTCGTCAAGCTCACCGGGCAGGGCACCTTCGTCCACCGCGTGGATCCCGATCTCATCTCCATGGTCGCCGACCAGGTGATCGGCTGGTTCGGCACCGACCGGGCCATGTTCGGCACCAACTTCCCGGTCGAGAAGATCTGGACCACCATGCCGCAGTTGGTCGGCACGTGGAAGGACGCGCTGGCCCACCTCCCGCCCGCCGGCCAACGCGACGTCTTCGCCGGCAATGCACGACGGGTGTACGGGCTGGGAGGCCTCGACGGGCAACGTCAAACGGTCCCGGTCGTCCAACAGTAGAAACAGCGGAAAAGGAGCATCTCGGCATGGCACTGTTCGTCCTGACCTACGGCTACAACGACACCCCACTGAGAGCGGAGCGCCGCGAGGACCATCTCGCACACCTGAACAAGCTCCTGGAGCAGGGCAGCCTCGTCGCGGCCGGCCCTTACACGGACCTGACGGCCGGCATGATCGTCCTGCAGGCGGAGGACGAGACCGCGGCGCAGGCGCTCGTCGACCAGGACCCCTACACACAGCTGCAGGTCACCAAGGATCGCGAGCTGCGCGAGTGGCGTGTGACGGTCGGCTCGCTCGGCTCCGGCTAGAGCCGCTCAGGGCGAGGCCGCCAAGCCGACCGTGTCGCGGATTGCCGTGCTTGCCGTCGTCGGATGCAGCACAGAGCGGTAACTACCGGAGCAAGGGCCGCCAGGTGAACAAGTGGGCTTGTTGACGGCGTGCCTCGCGGGCGCGGTAGCGCCCGCGAGGCACGCCTGCTCCGGCGGAGTGCTGTTCGGTCAGAGAAGGCCTCGGGATGCGAAGGCTTCGCGGACTGCGGTGGCGGCGGCGCCGCCGTGGCGTTGCGCCGTGGCCATCGTCGCCTCAGCGGCGGCACGGAACGTGGTGTCCTTGGCGAAGTCGAACTGGGCATCGATGATGATCGTGCTGCCTAGACTGTCACCCAGGCGGGCGCGGATGTCGTACAGGGCCGCCGACCAGATCTCACCGTCGCGGTGGACCTCGCCCACCGCGTCCTCCGGGTAGCGCTTGGTACCGTCGAGGCGGCGCAGGCAGTGTGGGGTGGTGGAGGTGTAGGAGACCGCATCCCAGTCGGCGACGCAGGCCTCCGGCGCGTTGGCGGGCACGCCGGTCTTCCAGCTCGTCACGGCGACGGCGAGGTAGTCGCTGAAGCCCTCGCCGATCGCGCCGGACTCCAGCGTGGTGCCGAAGCCAGGCACCTGACCGTCCTGCACCGAGTGACCGTACTCGTGGACGATCACCTCGGCGTCCTCCGCGTCGTCCACCCCTCCCTTACCGAGGGTGATGTTGGCCTTGTCCTCGCGGAAGAAGGAGTTGTCGGGACCATACTGGTTGATCCGCAACTCGATCTGGCGCTGGTTGACCGGGCGCAGTCGGGAGCCGAAGCCGAGCGACTGCAGGTAGTGCTGGGCGGTGGTGACCCAGTAGTACCCCATCACCTGCTCGAACTGGTCGGTGTCGCGGTGGAAGGAGAAGGTGCCCCTCGCCGGCTTGCCGGTCTCGCTCTTGACCCGGACGTAACGCCCGGTGAGGGTTCCGGAGCCGTCCAGGTCGGCGAGAGTGACGGTGCGGTAGGCGAGGGCGAAGGCCGCGCTGTCGCGGTCCTTGTCGTCGGCCAGTAACTGGTTGCCGAGGGTCTGGACCGGGTTGGGGTAGAAGACCGTGGCGGTGGGGTCGGTGCCGGCGTGGGCGGTGCCGGGGACGAGCAGCGCCGCGGCGGTAGCGACGGTGAGGCAGGCGGTAGTCCGGCGGTGCCGGGGGGTGAACATCAACACTCTCGTACTATGGCGCCTAGGGACGGCACCGTCGACCAGCCCCGGCCTGCAGGCGAGCGGCGGCTTCGGCGTGCATGCCACGCCGCCGGCCGCCAAGAAGCGGATGAGTGGGGACTTGGTCAGGCGGGGCCTCGGTAACCAGGGGGCGGGCCTTGGCCCTCGTAGGCGGGCACCGCACGGCCGGACAGAAACGCCCGCAGCAGCCCGAGATACGCCTCGCTCTGGTACGTGCCGCCGCCGAGGTAGGCCAGCCTGGCCGAGGGCAGCGCCCGCCGGTAGTCCATGGCCGACGCCCAGCTCTGCTCATCGCACTGGCCCTTGACGATCAGCACGGGCACCGTCACCATCGCCAGGCTCGGCCGGAGCGACCCCGGCGCGGCCCGCCCGGTCAGGCCGACGTACCCGCCAGAACCGGTTGCGGCGGCGGGGCAGGGGTGCGGGGCTCCCTCGCGGACGAGGTCGAGGTAGGCGTCCAACTCCCGGTCACCCGCAAACGCGTGCGCCGCCCGCGGGTCCACCCGCAACAGCGTAGAGACGGCGAGCAGGCGCGGGTCCGGTGTCCCGTCGCGTCCGAACACCGCCGCCACCTCGACCTTCCCGTCCGCCTCCCGCCCTTGGGGCTCCCAGGCGGATGCGCCCCGGGACGGTCCTGCCGGGAAAAGTCCGGCCGGGGAGGAGAGCACCGCCCTCGCGACGCGGTCCGGGTGCGCGGTCAGGTAGGCGGCCGCGAGCTGGGCGCCGTAATCCTGGGCGATCAGGTTCAGCCGCTTGACGCCCACCGCCTGGCGGATGGCCTCCAGATCCGCCACGTCGCGCGTCAGCCCGTACCCCCGAGGGTCCCGCAGCCGCGCCGAGCGCCCGGCCCCGAGCTGGTCATAGACGTACACCTGATAGCCGTCCGCCGCCAGCTTCCCGAAGAACGCCGAGGACGCCGCCAGATCGGCCACGCCTGGGCCGCCGTGCAGGAACACCACGGGGTCGGGCCGGGTGACCCGCTTCGGCGCGAGCCGCACGTACGCCAGCACCGAGCCCGTCGGCAGCCGCCACTCGCGCTGCCCGGCCACCGGCGCCGGCGGAGCGTGAGACGGAGCCGGGCGCAAGGTGGCCACACTGACGTGCCACACCACCGTCGCCTCCACCCCGAGGATCACCGCCGCGCGTAACCATCGCCCCCACGCCACCCTCGGCCTCGGCACGCACAGCAGCAGGCCCAGAAAGAACACCGACGCGAACACCGCCAGGCCCGTCACCGCGAACGCCGTCGGCTCCGCGCCCACCATCGCCATCCCGGCCAGCGTGGCCAGCCCCAGGACCGGCGACAGCGCCAGCACTCCGGCGCCCGCCACCGCCCGTCCGGTCAGCCTGGCGAAAGTAGCCATAAGGGGACGCTAGTGCACGCACCACCCCCACTTCTCATGCTTGCGCAAGGCGTGCCACAGGTGGCGTGCATTCCCGTGCAGGCAGCGGCTGGGCCCCGGGCTTGGCTGGCGTGGGCCGCGCCCGGGGCGAGGGCGTGGTCCGGCCGGGGGGCGCCATTCCCGTCGGCCAGGCCGTGGCCCGCGGCCCTTTTCTTTCAGGGCCGTCGTCCGAGTGGCAGGATTCGAACCTGCGATGCTCCTGCTCCCAAGGCAGGCGGGCGACCAAGCTACCCCACACTCGGATATGTGATGTCGTGCATGAAAAGAGCCGCCTCGGATATGGTCGAGACGGCTTTCCTGGTAGTCCTCGGGGACTATCCGGAAAACCTGCGCGGCGGCGGCTCGGGGCAGGCCGCGAGCGGCCGGACAGTGCTCAGGTCGCGCATTTTTCGCCGCCTTTCGCTGCTTGCTCTTCTCGGGTGGACGGTTACCACGGTAAACCGATGATCGGCGCGCGGGCCACCTATTTATTTCTCCGCGTGTTCCCAAGGCAAGCCGACCCTGCTCTCCGGGGTTTCGACGCGGAAGCGGGGCAGGGATTCCGGGAAGTTGTCCCTGACGTAGTCGACGAGGAATTCCCGTACGTCGCACTTGAGATCCCAGGAGGACGGCGAGTCGGCGGCGCTCATGAGGGCGCGGAGCTCGACCAGTCCGTTGGGCAGCACATCGGTGACCTGGAGCGTCCAGTCCTTCTGGTCCCACAGCGGGTTGCCCTGCAGGAACTCGTACAGGGCCTCGCGGAGTTTTTTCACCGGCACCGACCAGTCCACGCGCAGGAACACGACGGCGAGGACGCGGCTGCCGTGCCGGGTCCAGTTCTCGAACGGGGTCTGGGTGAAATAGCTGACCGGCAGGACGAGCCGGCGCTCGTCCCACAGGCGCAGCACGACGTACGTGAGGGTGAGCTCCTCGACTCTGCCCCATTCGTCCTCGACCACGACGACGTCGTCGAGGCGGAGCGCGTCGCTGAAGGCGAGTTGGAGCCCGGCGAGCATGTTGCCGATGGTGGGCTGGGCGGCGATGCCGACGATGGCGCCCGCGATGCCGGCCGAGGCGAGCAGGCCGGCTCCGAGGGCCCGCACCTGTGGGAAGGAGAAGAGCATCGCGCCGACCGCGACCACGATGATGATCGCGCCGGCGACCCGGCGGACCAGCGCGATCTGGGTCATGATCCGCCGCGCCCGGCGGTTGCGCTCGCCCTCGACCTGCACCAGCCGATCGAGGATGACGTCCGTCAGCGCGTACGTGGCCTGCACGATCAGCCAGGTGATCGCCGCGATCGAGACGAGGCCGAGCACCCGCTCGACCGTGCCGGCGAGGCTCCGCTCGGACGGCGAGTCGCCGAAGATGCCGGGGCCGAACACCAGATTGAACGCCAGGACGGCGGCCACCGTGAACGCGGGCCACGTGCAGTGCTCCACCAGATGCCGGGCGAGCGCGAATTTGCGCCCGATCCTGTTCAGCGTCCGGCGGACCGCCTCGACCAGGATGATCGCCCCGATCACCGAGATTACGAGAATGGGCCAGTCCGACGGAGACTGCACGCTGATGCCCCCTTTGTCTTAAAACGTCTCGTCAAAGGTCACATTGCCCTCAACCGCCACTTGGTAAGCGGAGACACGCCGTTCGAAGAAGTTGGCCAGCTCCTGGACGTCCTGCAGCTCCATGAAGGCGAAGGGGTTGGCGGAGCCGTAGTGGCGGGGCAGGCCCAGCCTGGCCAGGCGCTGGTCGGCGACGTACTCCAGGTATTGGCGCATCTGGTCCACGCTCATGCCGGCCATGCCATCGCCGCACAGGTCCTCGGCGAAGGCCAGCTCGGCCGCCACGGCCTCCTCCAGCATGGCGGTGACCTGCTTGCCCAGCTCGTCGTCGAACAACGACGGCTCCTCGGCCCGGACCGTGTCCACCACGCTGAAGGCGAACTCCATGTGCATGGACTCGTCCCTGAACACCCAGTTCGTGCCGGTGGCCAGGCCCCCGAGGAGGCCTCGGGAGCGGAACCAGTACACGTAGGCGAAGGCGCCGTAGAAGAACAGGCCCTCGATGCAGGCGGCGAAGCAGATGAGGTTGAGGAGGAATCGGCGGCGCTCGGCAGCGGTTTCCAGGCGCTCCAGGCCATTGATGGAGTCGATCCACTTGAAGCAGAATTCCGCCTTGTCGCGGATCGCCGGGATGTGCTCGATGGCGGCGAACGCCTTCACCCGCTCGTCGAGGTCGGGGAGGTAGGTGTCGAGCAGGGTCAGGTAAAACTGCACGTGGACGGCCTCCTCGAACAGTTGCCTGCTGAGATAGAGGCGGGCCTCGGGGGCGTTGACGTGCTGGTAGAGGTTGAGCACCAAGTTGTTGGCCACGATGGAGTCGCCGGTGGCGAAGAAGGCGACCAGGCGGTTGATGAGGTGCCGCTCCTGCGGCGTCATCTTCGTCAGGTCGGCGAGATCGGAGTGCAGGTCCACCTCCTCCACCGTCCACGTGTTCCGGATGGCGGCGCGGTAGCGCTCGTAGAAGTCCGGATAGCGCATGGGGCGGAGGGTGAGGTCCATGCCGGGGTCGAGCAGCAACGTTTTCTCCTCAAAACATTTCTTCACGGGGTGCGCGCCGTGACGAGCGCATCGGTGGCCGCGTTCTTCGGTGAAGTGGTCACCGGGTCACTGGCAGGCTTCGCAGACCTCTGGGTTCTCCAGTGAGCACGCGACGGCCTCTGCCACGGCCTCCGGAGCGGAGGCGGCCACCGTGGTCTGGGCGATGCGGGTCGCAGGGCGCGAGCGCAGGTAATAGGTGGTCTTCAGGCCCGTTTTCCAGGCGTAGGCGTACATCGAGGAGAGCTTGCCGATGGTCGGGCTGGCCATGAAGAGGTTGAGCGACTGCGACTGGTCGATGTACGGCTGCCGCGCCGCCGCCAGGTCGATCAGCGCCTTCTGCGGCAGCTCCCAGGCGGTCCGGTAGAGCGGCTTCAGGTCGTCGGGGATGCCGGGGACGTCCTGGATCGAGCCGTCGGCGCGCTTGATCGCGTCGCGCAGCTGCTGCGTCCACAGCCCGCGTGCCTGCAGGTCGGCCACCAGGTAGCGGTTGACCTGGAGGAACTCCCCTGACAGGGTCTCGCGCTTGAACACGTTGGACACCTGCGGCTCGATGCACTCGTAGCAGCCGGCGATGGAGGCGATCGTGGCGGTCGGCGCGATGGCGATCATGAGGGAGTTGCGGAGACCGTTGATCGCGATCTTCTGACGCAGGGCGTCCCAGGGCGGCGTGCTCGCCACGTAGTGGTCCGGGTGCAGGACTCCCCCGGCCGCCCGGGTGTCGGCGTACGACGGGTGCCTGCCGCGCTCGGCGGCCAGGTCGGCCGAGGTGTCGTACGAGGCCAGCGCGATCTCCTCGGCGATCCGCGTGGACAGGGCGAGGGCCTGCGGGGAGTCGAACGGCAGCCGCAGGGTGAAGTAGACATCGGCCAGGCCCATCACGCCGAGGCCGATCGGCCGCCACCGCTTGTTGGCCGCCTCTGCCTCGGGCGTCGGGTAGAAGCCCAGGTCGATAGTGCGGTCGAGGAAGCGCACCGCGGTGCGGACGGTGCGGCGCAGCCGCTCCCAGTCCATGCCCCCGGCGGTCAGGTGGGCCGCCAGGTTGATCGAGCCGAGGTTGCACACGGCGGTCTCGCCGTCGCTGGTGACCTCGAGGATCTCGGTGCACAGGTTCGACAGGTGGATGACGTTCTCGGGACGGGCGGTCTGGTTGGAGGTGCGGTTGGCAGCGTCCTTGAACGTCATCCAGCCGTTGCCGGTCTGGGCGAGGGTGCGCATCATGCGGCCGTACAGGGTGCGGGCGGGGATCTGCCGGACATGGCGCCCGGCGGCCTCGTACGCCCGGTACGCGGCCGTGAACGCCTCCCCGTACAGGTCCGTGAGGTCGGGTACCTCCTTCGGGTCGAACAACGACCAGACCTCATCGGCCTCCACCCGGCGCATGAACTCGTCGGGCACCCAGTTGGCCAGGTTGAGGTTGTGGGTGCGGCGCGCGTCCTCGCCCGTGTTGTCGCGCAGCTCCAGGAACTCCTCGATGTCGGCATGCCAGGTCTCCAGGTAGACGCAGGCCGCGCCCTTGCGCCGGCCGCCCTGGTTGACCGCCGCGACCGAGGAGTCGAGGGTACGCAGCCACGGGACGATGCCGTTGGAGTGGCCGTTCGTGCCTCGGATCAGGGAGCCGCGCGAGCGCACCCGGGTCCAGGAGATGCCGATGCCGCCGGCGTACTTCGACAGCCGCGCCACCTGGCCGTACCGGTCGTAGATCGACTCCAGCTCGTCGCGCGGCGAGTCGAGCAGGAAGCACGACGACAGCTGCGGCCGTCGGGCGCCGGAGTTGAACAATGTGGGCGAGCTGGGCAGGTAGGACAGCGTGGACATCAGGGCATAGAGCTCGGCGGCCTCCCCCACCGTCTCCGACAGCCCGCAGGCCACGCGCAGGAAGAAGTGTTGCGGCCGCTCGAGCACGGCCCGCGTCTCGGGGTGGCGCAGCAGGTAGCGGTCGTAGACGGTGCGCAGGCCGAAGTACTCGAACCGGCCGTCGGCCTCCTCCGAGATCAGCGCGTCCAGCTCGGCGGCGTGCGTGGCGACGAACGCGGCCAGCCCGTCCTGGATCAGCCCGGCCGTGTGGGTGGCGGCGATGGACTCGGAGAACGTCCGCACCCCGTGCCCGGCCGCCTCGTCGGCGATCTCCTCGGCCAGCAGCCGGGCGGCGACCCTGGAGTTGGCCGGGTCGGTGATCACCCGGGCCGCGGCCTCCTCGATGGCCAGCCGGCGGTCGATCTCAATGACCTGCGTCACGTGCTCTCTCCTCGCGAGCTCATCCCCGTGAGGGCAGCGCGAGAGCACGGCGGGTCCCCGTCGCTCCGCGGCCCTCCCTCGAGGCCATGGACACTGCACGCCACTGGCAGGTCTTCGGGCTCGCGGGCGCGCTCAAAGGCTCCTAATGGCCGTCGCTTCCCAGATCGCTCCAGTGCTCATGACGGCGGTCGTTCCCGCTCACCGCTGCGGGGCAGCCCCGGAATCGCACCGGGTTCCCTTTTGCTTCGCCTCCAGGGAGGCGAACCAGCGACGATCAGGATCCTACATCTAGTGGCCGTTCCCGCAACTACCCCAGCATGTTGTGGCTTTGGTCGCGTCCACGAGGCCGAAGTCCCGCAGGACGGCGCGGGTGCGCTCCACCTCGGAGCCGAGCCATCGCGCGAAGTCGTCGCCGCTGAGCGGGATCGAGATCCAGCCGGCCGCCCGGCAGGCGGCCCGCCAGCCGGGCGAGGCGGTGACGTCCTCGCACATGCGAATGGCCGATGCGCGGCTCTCCTCCGGCATGTCGTCGGGCCCGAAAGCGGCCGTCCAGTCGGCGAAGTCCACGCGTACGCCGGACTCCAGCAACGTCGGCACGTCGAAGTCGGGCACCCGGACGGCGGAAGAGACCGCCAGCGCCCGCACCCGGCCCTGGCCGATGCTCCCACGCCAGTCCGGGAGCAGCCCGGCGGCGGCCGCGGCCTTGCCGGACAGCAGCGCGATCATGGCCTCCTGGCTGCTGGGATAGCCGGTGTAGTCGACCTGCCTGGTGTCCGCGCCGAGCCCCTTGGCGATCAGTCCGAACAGCAGGTGGTCGGGCGCCCCCTCCGGCCCGCCCGCCAGCGGCGTCTGACCCGGCCAGGCCAGCAGGTGGGCGCCGAAGTCGGCGAAGTCCTTGAAGCGGGAGTTCGCGGGCACGACAACGACCTCCACGTCGCCGGCCAGCCTGGACAGCGGCGTGGCGGTGTCGAGCAGCGTCTCGGCATTGTTCAGCTCGGCGGCGGCCAGCGCGGGCAGGCCGGTCACGGTGACCCTCGTCCCGGTGCCGGTCTCGTACCCGGAGGTGCGGGCCGCGCCGGCGAACGCCTGCCCGACCCGGTCCCAGCGGCGCCCGCCCGGGTTGATCGAGAACTCGGCCCGCCGGCCCGCCCCGCCGCCGCCGGTGACGTGCCCGGTCCCGCAGCCGGCCGCGATCGCGGCCACGCCCAGCCCCCATGCGAAGAACCGCCGACGGCGCATGTGCCTCTCCTTCGCCCGACCCCCCTTACCCTAAGTTATTCACCCATTACAGAGAGATGCACACGTACGTGTTGAGATCGCGCCGAAGATAGATGCTGAAATAGCGGGATTAATTCGGTCAAACAGCTACTTTTTCGCTGCTACCTTTTTCGCCACGCCCGCCATCAGTGACGACGGCAACGACCAGTCCCCCACCAGTTTGGGCCGGTCAGGACGCCAGTCGACGGCTTGCACCAGCCCCGGTGGCTCCAGCACGAAATCGCCGAAGAACGCGCGGATCTCAGCGGGTGTACGATCGCCGCCACTCGCCGCCGGGCCCTGCGGCCGTTCCTCCTCCAGCCGTCCTCGGGTGGTGGCGTGGGTGATCACGAGATGGCTGCCGGGGGGCATCCGCTCGCGCAGCGCGGCCACCGCCCGCTGCGGCTGCGCGGAGTCGGGCAGGAAGTGCAGGATCGACACCAGCACCACCCCGACCGGCTCGGCCAGGTCGAGGAACCGCCCGGCCTGGGCCAGCACGTCGTCGGGGTCCAGCAGGTCGGCCTCGACCACGAGTGCCCTGCCCGGAGCTCGCGGAGCTCGTGCTTCGGCGAGCTCCGCGAGCAGGGCCTTGGCGTGCGTGGCGACCACCGGGTCGTGGTCGACGTAGACGACCCGGGCCTCGGGTGCGACCTCGTGCGCGCTGCCCTGGGTCGGCAGCCCGCTGCCCAGGTCGAGGAACTGGCGTACCCCGGCGGCGGCCACGTACCGAACGGCACGCTGCAGGAAGGCCCGGTTGGCGCGGGCCAGCGGGACCGCCTCCGGGATCAGCTCCGCGAGCTGCTCGATGGCCTCCCGGTCGACCGCGTAGTTGGCCGACCCGCCGAGCATGTAGTCGTACATGCGTGCGGGATTGGGCCTGTGTTGGTCGAACGGCCGCACACCACTGAATTTATGTCGTTCGCAGCGGAATAACGAGGTTTGCGGCTGAATTGGAGCCGATTACTCGACAGTTACGCTCTTTGCAAGATTGCGCGGCTTGTCCACATCGCGTTCGAGCGCGACCGCGGCGTGGTAGGCGAGCAGCTGGAGCGGGATTGTCAGCAGGATCGGGTCGAGCTCGATCTCGTTCTTGGGGATCACGATCACGTCGTCGGCCAGCTTGTGCTCGGGCTCGCGGTGGCCCACCATCAGCACCCGGCCGCCGCGGGTGCGGATCTCGCCGAGCGTGGTGAGGTTCTTGTCGAGCAGCTCGTCGTCGGGGACGATCGCGACCGTCGGCATGTCGGGGCCGATCAACGCGAGCGGGCCGTGCTTGAGCTCGCTGGCCGGGTAGGCCTCGGCGTGCACGTACGAGATCTCCTTGAGCTTCTGCGCGCCCTCCCTGGCCACCGGGTAGCCGCGCACGCGGCCGACGAACATCATGCTCGGGTGCTCGGCGTATTTGCGCGCCAGCTCGGCGATCTTGTCGCCCTGGGTGAGGATCTCCTCGATCTGCCCCGGCAGCCGGCGCAGGCCCTCCACGATGCGCCGCCCGTCGGCCGGCGACAGGTCGCGCACCCGGCCCAGGTGCAGCGCGAGCAGCGCGAACGCGATCGCGGTCGAGGTGAACGCCTTGGTCGAGGCGACGGAGACCTCCGGCCCTGCGTGCAGGTAGATGCCGCCGTCCACCTCGCGGGCGATGGCGCTGCCCACGGCGTTGACGATGCCGATGACCCGGCCGCCCTTGCGCTTGAGCTCCTGCACGGCGGCGAGCGTGTCGTAGGTCTCGCCCGACTGGCTGATCGCGACGTAGAGCGTGTCGGGGTCGACGACCGGGTTGCGATAGCGGAACTCGCTGGCCGGCTCGGCGTCGGACGGGATGCGCGCCAGCTCCTCGATGAGCTGCGCGCCGATCTGCCCCGAGTAGTACGCGGAACCGCAGCCGATGATCTTCACGCGGCGGAAGCCGCGCGTCTCACGGGCGTCCATGTTGAGCCCGCCGAGGTGCGCGACGTGGAAGCGCTCGTCGAGGCGGCCGCTCATCGTGCGGGTGATCGTCTCGGGCTGCTCGGAGATCTCCTTGAGCAGGTAGTGCTCGTAGCCGCCGGTGTCGTAGTGTCCGGCGTCCCAGTCGACGGTCAGCGGCTCCTTGGCCGTCTCGCGGGCGTCACTGGCGAAGGTGTGGAAGCCGTCGGCCTTGAGCACGGCCAGCTCGCCGTCCTCCAGGTGCACGACCTGGCGGGTGTAGCGGACCAGGGCGGACACGTCGGAGGCGGCGAACATCTCCTTCTCGCCGATGCCGAGCACGATCGGGCTGCCGTTGCGCGCCACGACCACCTCGCCGGGCCGCTCGGCGTCGATGACCGCGATGCCGTAGGTGCCGACGATGCTCTTGAGCGTCTTCCTGACCGCCTCCTCCAGGGAGTCGTTCTCGTCGACGGCGTGAGCGATCAGGTGGGCGAGCACCTCGGTGTCGGTCTCCGAGGCGAACTCGACACCGTCGGCGATCAGCTTGGCGCGCAGCTCGCCGGCGTTTTCGATGATGCCGTTGTGCACGACCGCGATGCGCTGGTCGGCCGACAGGTGCGGGTGGGCGTTCTCATCGCTGGGGACGCCGTGCGTGGCCCATCGGGTGTGCCCGATGCCCAGGCCGCCCTTGAACCGCGTGGGCACGACCTTGGCCAGGTCGGCCACCCGGCCCTTGCACTTGCGGACCTTCAGCCCTTTGTTGGACACTACGATCCCCGCCGAATCGTAGCCCCGGTACTCAAGCCGCTGCATGCCCTCCAGCAGGATGGGCGCTGCGTCCTTGGGGCCTACGTAGGCCACGATTCCGCACATCGAGGTCCTCCTCTTTATCCGTAAACGATTCTGCGAAGCTGCCGGAGCGACAGCTCTGGGGCGGCCACGCGGCGGCCGCGTAACTCGGCGGCGATCCTGGGGAAGATCTCGTCGTTGGTGAGGCCGCGGGACTTCAGCTCGCCGTGGCGGCGGCGGACGTACTCCTCGACGGACTCGAAGAAGTACGACAGCACGTCTGCGACCACCCGGGCGGCCTCTCCAGGCCCCAGCGGGCTCGTCCTGGTGAGGTGCGCGATGAGATCTTCGTACGGATGTCGTGCCGTGGACACAGAGGAGGACACTACGGCTCTGGAACGAGACACGCCAACATCCTGCCCGATATCGGGCAGGATTTAACTCCGCCACGCGGCATGGAACAGCGACCTCATCCGTATCACCTGTCCCGTCTGACACATCCCTTTCTGGGAACAGTTACGCTGAGTAGTCAGATCGTACGTTGCACGGGGGAGATGTCATGCAGATCTTGCTCGCCGCCATCCTTGCCGCCGGTGTGCTCACCGCGCCCGGGGAGGACCTCGCCTCGGGGCGGCAGCACGATTTCGTGGCCGCCGCCCGCGAATTCGGGGTGCCGGTGAGCGTGCTGCTCGGGGTCGCGTACCTGGGGTCCCGGTGGGACACGCACGGTGGGTGGCCGAGCACCGCCGGCGGTTACGGGCCGATGCACCTCGTGGACGCGATCCCCACCGGCTCTACGGTGATCGGCGACGCGCTGGGAGACGCCCGGGGAGACGAGGCCCGGCCGATGCCGCCACACCGGGGCCAGGCCACCGCAGCGCCTCCCGCCGCGGCGCTGCGGACCGCCCATGCGGCGCCACGGACGATCCAGACGACGCCACGGACGATCCAGGCGACGCCGCGGACCACTCTGCCCGAGGCGGGGCGGCTGGCCGGCGTGGAGCCGGCCCGGCTGCGGACCGACCCTTCCGCGAACATCCGCGCAGGCGCCGCCCTGCTCGCCTCCTACCAGCAGCGCCCCAGCACCGACCCGGCCGACTGGTACGACGCGATCGCCCGATACTCGGGAGCGGAGGACCCGGCAGCGGCGCGGGAGTTCGCCGACGAGGTGTTCGCGGTGATCCAGGAGGGAATGCACCGCCGCACCGACGACGGGCACGTGGTGCGACTGGACCCCGTACCGGGCCTGCGCGTTCCGTACACCGGCACGGAGGCCCAGTCCTCCGGTGCCGGCGAGGGCGCCCAGCCGGCGGCGGGCTACCCTCCGTTGCCGGACGTCAATGCCCAGCAGGCGGCAGGCCATCCACAGCTGCCGGACGTCAATGCCCAGCCGGCGGCAGGCGACGCCCCGCATGCGGCAGTCGGCACCCAGACGGTCGGCGGGGCCGACGGGCAGCCCGGCCTCGGTGCGGACGGCGACGGGCTGCCGTCCATGAACAGCGCTCCCCTGTCCCAGGATTGGTCTGCCGAGCAGGCGGAACCGCCGGTGGAAAGGCCCGCGACGGCGGAGTGCCCGGCCTCCCTCGCCTGCGCCTGGATGCCCGCCGCCTACCAGCGTTTCGGCAAGAAGAACAACAGGGACTACGGCAATCACGACCGCCTGCTGCGCCCCCGATCCGTCGACTACATCGTCATCCACGACACGGAAGGCACCTTCCAGGGCATCCCCGCCATGATCGGCGACCCGAAGTACGTGAGCTGGCACTACACGATCCGCTCCCGTGACGGACATGTCGCCCAGCATGTGGCGACGAGGGACATCGCCTGGCATGCGGGCAACTGGGACGTCAACACCCGCTCCATCGGCATTGAACACGAGGGGTACCTGGCGAAGGGAGGGACGTGGTACACGGAGGCGATGTACCGGGCGTCCGCCAAGCTCGTCCGTTATCTGGCCGACAAGTACGGCATCCCGCTCGATCGCGCCCACATCCTGGGCCACGACAACGTCCCGGGCGCCACCCCGAAGTCCGTCGCCGGCATGCACAACGACCCCGGCCCTTACTGGGACTGGGCCCACTACTTCGACCTGATGGGCAGTCCGCTCACGGCCGTGAAGGGCGGCGACTCCGTCATGATCCGCCCGTCGTACGACACCAACCGCCCTCGCTTCACCGGCTGCCTCGCCACCAAGAGCGACCAAGCCCTCGCCGCCAAAAACGCCCAGGGCCTCGCCGTTGCCATGAGCGACCAGGACTGCCCGCCGCACGGCGCCGCCACCGTCTGGCTGCACACGGCGCCGAGCGAGACCTCCCCGCTGGTCACCGACGTGGGCAAGCACGGGGGCAAGCCCGGCTCCTACAGCGTGCACGACCACTCCGCCCGCGCCTCGACGGGTCAGCGCTTCGCCGTCGCCGAGCGGCGGGGCGATTGGACGGCCATCTGGTACCTGGGCCAGAAGGCGTGGTTCCACAACCCGGCCGCGAGCCCCACCGCTGTCCCGGCCAAGGGCCAACTGGTCACACCGTTGAAACCCAACACCAAGGTGTACGGCCGCGCATATCCCGAAAAGTCTGCCTATACGCGGGACCCTTCGTCGTACCAGCCCTTGACCCCACTCCAGTACACGATCTCCCCCGGGCAGACGTACGCGGTGGGCGACACCATCACCGGCTCCTACTACGCCACTGGCGCGTTCCACCCGTCCAAGCACGTCACGACCACCGGCAAAATCCGCTACCACCAGATCCAGCTGGGCCATCGGGTGATGTTCGTGATGACGAAGGACGTCCGCCTGATCCCTTGAATTTCGCGGTGCGCACCTTCGCGTGCGCACGGGCACTCCGCGGAGACGATATGGTTTTCCCGTGGCCCGGCGCACGTCGCCGGGGGTTCACGCGGAAGTGGCTCAGTGGTAGAGCATCACCTTGCCAAGGTGAGGGTCGCGGGTTCGAATCCCGTCTTCCGCTCGGAGCGAGACTCCTGGTGGAGTGGCCGAGAGGCGAGGCAGCGGCCTGCAAAGCCGTCTACACGGGTTCAAATCCCGTCTCCACCTCGGCGACCGGCGGACCCTCCAGGATCCGCTAAAGTACAGTGCAACGCCATGCGGAAGTGGCTCAGTGGTAGAGCATCACCTTGCCAAGGTGAGGGTCGCGGGTTCGAATCCCGTCTTCCGCTCTGAGTGATAACTCAATACGGACGATTAGCTCAGCGGGAGAGCGCTTCCCTGACACGGAAGAGGTCACTGGTTCAATCCCAGTATCGTCCACCACTCAAAGACGCCAGCTCACCGCACACCCGGAGCCTGGGGTTTCTTGTTGTTCAGGGGAGATCCTCCCCGCCCCGCCCTACGCAAAGGGTGCCGCACGCGGTAGACCACCCACGGGACGCCTCGGGAACGACGGCCATGTCGGGACCGCTGCCGACGAGGCGGTGTTCGGCATCGCCACTGTCGCCTCCGACCTCGTCCACCTGGAGCAGGCGGCCGCCGCGCACCTGAAGGCGGCGAGGGGCGGCGCCTGAGAGCCCGCCGCGTCACGGCCAGGTGTTGGCCTCGGCATCGAACACCTCCCTGTCGCTCTCCACGGGCAGCACGCACAGCAGGTGCCCGCCGGGAGCGCGCAGGGTCCGGCACTCCATCCACTGCGACACCGGGGTCGCGCCGAGCGCCAGCAGGCGCGCCGTCTCGGCCTCCACGTCATCGGTCTCGATGTCGAGGTGGAAGCGGGGCGCGTCACCGACTGCCTGGACGGCCGTGACCAGCCCGGGAATGGCCTGGTGGAGCGAGATGAACTGTTCCTCGCCCTCGAGGGGACGGGCGGTGGCCCCGAGCGCGGCCGCCCAGAAGGCCGCGGCCTGGTCGGCTTCGGGCGAGGGGGTGTCGATGAGAAGGGCGTAGACGCGGCTGCGATGCACGACCGCTCACCCTAGCGAAGCCGTCGAGCGACCGTTTACTCGTCCCTTGCCACCCACATGCCGACCCTCGGCGAAATGTAGCCGAACGCGCAGTTTTGGTGTCGCTGCGTGCATAGACCGTTTCGGTACGGGTAGCGCCGTGGCATTGACTCCTCGGAGGAGGAAACCGTGGACATCAACATAGGCCAGGGCATCCAAGACGCCTGGCGGCAAATAGCGACGTTCGTTCCCAGGCTGGTCGCGTTCCTGGTGATTCTCTTCATCGGGTGGATCGTGGCCAAGGCCCTGGAGAAGATCGTCAACAAGATCCTGGACCGGGTGGGGTTCGAGCGGGCGGTGGAGCGCAGTGGCGTACGCCGCTGGCTGGAGCGCAGCAAGTACGACGCCAGCAGTCTGCTGGCGAGGATCGTCTTCTACGCGATCATCCTGGTCACCCTGCAGATAGCGTTCAGCGTCTTCGGCCCGAACCCGATCTCGGCGCTGCTGACCGCCGTGGTGGCCTGGCTGCCCATGGCCCTCGTCGCCATCGTGATCATCGTGGTGGCCGGCGCCATCGCCAGGGGCGTCAGGGACATCCTGAACGGGGCGCTCGGCGGGCTGTCGTACGGCCGCTGGATCGCCACCGCCGCGGCGGTGTTCATCTGGGCGCTGGGCATCATCGCGGCGCTCAACCAGATCGGCGTGGCCACCACGGTCACGACTCCGGTGCTGATCACCGTGCTCGCCACCATAGGGGCCATCGCGGCCATCGGCGTCGGCGGCGGGCTCGTCCGGCCGATGCAGCAGCGCTGGGAGCGCTGGCTGGGCCGGATCGAGGAGGAGGCGCCGCAGGCCAAGGCGCACGCGGAGGCGTACCAGCGTGGGCGCCAGGACGCCGCGGCGATGACCGAGGAGACGGCGCCTATCCGCACCACTCCGGGCGCTCCGTCCCGGCCGGACATGCCGCCGACGTCGGGTCCGCCCCGCCCGGACATGCCGCCGTCCTCGGGTCCGCCCCGTTCGGACATGCCTCCCGAGTGACCCGCCGGCGGACGTGCCTTCCGGCTGACCCGGCGTCGGACCTGCCGCACGGCCGGCCCGGACGGCGACCCGCCCACTCGGCCCCCTCCGAGCCGAGCGGGGCGGGTGGCTCGCCGGTCGGCGGGGCAGGTGGGCCGCCGGTCAGGCGGGAAGTTCGTCGTTCAGGAAGCCGAGCTCGCGGGCGAGCCAGCAGACCGCCGTCAGCCGCAGGGCCGCGGCATCGGGCTCGCCGGTGAAGGCCCAGCCGCGGTGGCGGAGCTCGTCGAGGAAGCCGAGCAGGTAATCGCCCAGGGTCTCGCGATCCATCGGGATCGCATCACGCAGCACCGCGGCATGCTGGTCCACGGCCGCGACCAGCCCAGGCTCGCTGCCCATCCGCGCGAGCTGGGTGTCGCCCAGCTCACCCATCAACCACCGAAAGGGCGAAGTCGCCCAACCTTCCTCAAAGAACACCAAACAACCCTAAAGCATGTCCCAAGGTCAGCGGCCATACGGCAGGCCCACGTAGTTCTCCGCGAGCGTCGTGGCCGCCGCCTCCGACGAGGTGACGTAGTCCAGATACGACAGCTGCAGCCGCCGCCCGTAGGCGTCGTCGTCCTCGAACGTGTGCAGCAACGTCGTCATCCACCACGAAAAGTGTTGCGCTCGCCACACCCGCTTCAGGCACGCCTCCGAGTACCCGTCCAGCAGCGCGGTGGAGCCCTCCGAGAAGTACGCGGCCAGCGCCTCGGTGAGCACGCGCACGTCGGCCACGGCCAGGTTGAGCCCCTTCGCCCCGGTGGGCGGCACGATGTGGGCGGCGTCCCCGGCCAGGTAGAGCCGCCCGTACTGCATGGGTTCGACCACGAAGGACCGCATCGGCGTGACGCCCTTCTCGGTGATCTCCCCGGTGGTCAGCGTGAAGCCGGGCACGCTCTCCAGCCGCTCCTTCAGCTCGTCCCAGATCCGCTCGTCCGGCCAGTCCTCGATCCGGGTGTCGGCGGGAACCTGCAGGTAGAAGCGGCTGACGGTGGGTGAGCGCATACTGTGCAGCGCGAAGCCGCGCTCGGTCCTCGTGTAGATCAGCTCCTCCGACGACGGCGTGACGTTGGCCAGGATGCCGAGCCAGGCGAAGGGATACTCGCGCTCGAAGACGCTCAGAACGCCCTCAGGGATGGACGACCGGGTCACGCCGTGGAAGCCGTCGCAGCCGGCGATCACGTCGCAGTCGAGCCGCTCGCCACCGAAGGTCACGTACGGTTCGGAGTCCAGCCCGTGCACGGCCACGTCCTCCACCTCGAACCGCACGTCGCCGCCCGCCGCCAGCCTGGCTGCGATGAGGTCCTTGACCACCTCCTGCTGCCCGTACACGGTGATCGACCTGCCGGGGACGAGCTTCTCGAACGGGATGCGGTGACCGGAGCCGCCGTACCTGAGCTCGATGCCGTGGTGCGGCAGCCCTTCGCGCAGCATGCGCTCCCCGACGCCCGCCTCGACGAGCGTGTCGACCGTGCCCTGCTCCAGCACGCCGGCCCGCACCCGCCGCTCGACGTAGTCGCGGCTACGCTTCTCCAGCACCACGGAGGAGATGCCGCGGAGGTGGAGCAAATGAGACAGCAGCAGGCCAGCGGGGCCCGCGCCGATGATCCCGACCTGAGTTCGCATGAGGGAAGCATCCTGCCTCGAGCGGGGTAAGCCGAGCGCCTGCTTCCACTGAGTGGAATTACTGTGTGGAATGATGACGGGCATGTCAGGCGGATCCCGTGAGCCAGGCCGCACCGTGACGTCCAAGGTGCTGGCCCTGCTCGGCGCGTTCGACGCCGCCCATCCGCAGCTCACGCTGACGGACCTGGCCCGGCGCAGCGGGGTGCCGCTGAGCACGGCACACCGGCTGGTGGCCGAGCTGGAGGAGTGGCAGGCGCTCAGCCGCGACCCCGATGGGCGGCTGCGGGTGGGGCTGCGGCTGTGGGAGCTGGGCCAGCTCGCCCCGGACCGGCTGCTCGGCCTGGCGCATCCGTGGTTGCAGGAGTTGTTCGTCACCACGGGCGAGAACGTGCACCTGGCGGTCCGTGACGGACTCGAGGTGCTGTACGTGGACAAGGTCTACGGCCGGCGCGCGGTCCCCATCGTCTCCAGGACCGGCGGCCGGCTGCCGATGCACCCGACGGGCGTGGGCAAGGCGCTGCTGGCGTACGAGCCGGACTGGTTCGTCAAGTCCTACCTGGCCCGCAAGCTCGAGCGCCCCACCCGGCACACGATCACGGAGCCGGGCCGGCTGGCCAGAGAGCTGGCGGCGGTCCGGGCCCAGGGCTACGCGCTCACGTACGAGGAGATGACGCTCGGCTCGTGCTCGGCCGCGGCCCCCATCCTGGTGGACGGGCGGCCCGTGGCGGCGGTGGGCATCGTGGTGGCCTCCCGGCGCGCCCGCGAGCTGCCCCGCCTCATCGATCCCCTGCTGAACGCCGCGGCCGGCATCGCGAAGGCTAGTCCCCCAGCTTCTGGATCCGGTCCTTGAACAACGTGGTGGCGATGGCGGCCCGGTGCGGCTGCCCCTTGAGGAACGCCTGGGCGAAGTTCCTGGCCTGCTCGTAGGAGACCTTGGCGGGCATGGGCGGCTCGTTGGGGTTGACGTCCACGTCCACCAGCGCCGGGCCGTCGTGCGCGAGCGCCTGCCCGATCGTCAGGGCCACGTCGTCCGACTTGGTCACCTTGGCCCCGAACCCGCCGCACGACCGGGCCCAGGCCGAGAAATCGGCCTCCGGCTCGGCGTAACGCACGCCGTGCTCGGGGTAGCCGAGCACCATCTGCTCCCACAGGATCTGGCCGAGCGAGTTGTTGTTGTTGACGATCACCTTGATCGGCAGCCGCTGCTGGACCGCCGTCAGGAACTCGGCCATCAGCATCGAGAAGCCGCCGTCGCCGACGTACGCGATGACCTGCCGGCCGGGGTGGGCGTGCTGCATCGCGATCGCGTACGGCAGCCCGTTCGCCATCGTGGCCAGCGTCCCCGACAGGTAGAACTCGCGCCCGTCGCGGATCGTCCAGTGCCGGGCCGCCCAGGTGGCGACGGTGCCGCTGTCGCACGTCATGATGGCGTCGTCGGCGGCGAGCTCGTCGAGGACGGAGACGGGATACTGCGGCGCGATCGGGTCACGCTCGGGGTTCTCCAGCGCGTCCATGTCGGCCCGCCACTGGGTCATCATGCGCTGATATTTCTCCAGATGAGCGGTGTCGTCCCGGCGGGACAGCAGCGGCAGCAGCGCCGCCAGCCCTTCCTTGGCGTCGCACACGACCGGCACGTCGGTCGCGATCCGTGCCCCCGCCCTGGCCGGCTCCGCCTCGAACTGCACCACGCGCGCCTTGCCGGGCTCCGGCAGGAACTTCGAATACGGGAAGTTCGTGCCCACCATGAGCAGCACGTCGGCGTCGTCCATCAGCTCCTCGCTCGGCCCGGTGCCGAGCAGCCCGATCCCGCCGGTCGTGTACGGCGAGTCGTCCGGGATGACGGCCTTGCCGGGCAGCGTCTTGACCACCGGAGCGCCGAGCGCCTCAGCCACGGCCAACACCTCCTGCCTGGCGTGCAGCGCGCCCTGCCCGACCAGCATGGCCGGCCGCTCGGCGTGGTTGAGCACCTCGGCCGCCCACTCGACGTCCTCCTGCCGGGGGATGCCGGACGGCTGCAGGAAGACGGGCGTGGTCTGCGGCAGCCTGACCGGCGCGACGTGCTTGTACGGGTCCGCGTCCGCCCCGGCCACCTGGATGTCGTTGGGCAGGGTCAGATGGGAGACCCCGCGCCGCGCGTACGCCGTCCTGACCGCCTGGTCCACCAGCGACGGCAGCTGCGCGGGATTGCTGATCATCATGGTGTACTCGGCGACGTCGGCGAACACCTTGTCCAGGTGGACCTCCTGCTGGTAGCCGGTGCCGAGCACGGACGTCTCCTGCATGCCGGTGATCGCCAGCACGGGCACGTGGTCGAGCTTGGCGTCGTAGAGTCCGTTGAGCAGGTGGATGCCGCCCGGCCCCGAGGTGGCCAGGCAGACCCCGATGCGCCCGGTGGCCTTGGCGTAGCCGGTCGCCATGAAGGCCGCGGCCTCCTCGTGGTGGACGAGGACGAAGCGCACCCGGTCGCGATGGCGCCGCAGCCCCTCCATGATGCCGTTGATGCCGTCGCCCGGCAGGCCGAAGACGGTGTCGACGCCCCACTCGGCGAGCCGTTCGATCAGGGATTCCGATGCGATTCGAGCCATGCGAGCGGCCCTACCCCACTTCGCGGCACCCATGTCAAGGGTGCGGATTCGAGGGTAGAGGGGCGGCATGCGCATTTTGGTCACGGGAGCGACGGGCACGCTGGGCAGGGCCTTGGTGCCCGCGCTGGTCAAGGCGGGTCACCAGGTGCGGGCGCTGAGCCGTACCAAGAGGGAGAGCCGCGGGAACGTCGAGTGGATGTGGGGCGACCTGTTCTCCGGCCACGGCGTCACGGAGGCCGTCGCCGGCATGGAGGCGATCGCGCACCTGGCCACGAGCGGCCGCAAGGGGCGCGGCGCCGTGGACATCCCGGGCACTCGCCTGCTCATGATGGCCGCCCGCGACGCCGGGGTCGGGCACGTGCTGCTGACCTCGATGGTCGGCGCGGACCGCGCGCCTGTCGGCTATCTCCGGTACAAGCTGGAGGCCGAGCGTCTGGTCGAAGAGAGCGGCTTGGGCTGGACGATCCTCCGCTCCACCCCGTTCCATCAGTGGCTTCACCAGCGGCTGCGTGACTTCTCCGCGCTGCCGGTGCTGCCGGTCGACCCGACCGTGCCCTGGCAGCCGGTCCACACGGGCGAGGTCGCCGCACGGGCCGCGGACCTGCTCGCCGGCGGCCCGCAGGGCACGGAGATCGAGTACGGCGGCCCAGAGGTGCTCGACACCGCGGAGCTGACCCGGACCTGGCTGCGTGCCCAGCACCTGCGCCGCGCCTGCCTGCCGGTCCGCTACCCCGGCCGCCTGTACGCGTCCATGCGCGCCGATCTCCTGACCACGGACGCGACACCCAAGGGCGAGATCACCTGGCAGGACTATCTGGCCCCGCCCCCGCCGGTGCCCTCGGACGACTTCGCCTCCGAGCACACCGCCTCCCCCACGAGCCCGGCCACCCAGCCTGAGATGGACCCGGACCGGCACGTCTACGGCGGCGACGAGGGTTACGAGCGCCCGACCCGCGGTTGACGCCGCTTTTACACGCTCGTTACGCCTTGCCCCCTTGATGGGTCTTCACTGGCTTGTGTACGGTCCTTTCATTGCCACTTAACAACTTGTTCAGTGCAGCCAATCGAGAGGTTCGATGACGGAGTCGGAGAACACCCGTTTGGGTGCACGCATCCGGGCCTACCGCGCCATGCGCCGCATGACCGTGCGCGCGCTCGCGGCCCAGGCCAAGGCGAGCGCCAGCTTCATCAGCCAGTTGGAGCGCGGGCAGACCAGCGCCAGCATCGGGATGCTCCGACGGATCGCCTCCGCGCTCGGGATCACGGTCGCGGACCTCTTCAGCGAGGAGGACGAGGTCGGCCACCGCGTGGTGCGCCGCGCCGAGCGTCCGGAACTCATGACCGCCCCCGGCACGCGTAAGTTCCTGATCTCCCAGCGTCCGCTCCAGAACCTCGAGATGTACGCCGGCGAGTTCGAGCCCGGCTCGTCCACCGGGGCCGACCCCTACACCCACGGCGACTCCCAGGAGGTCCTCCTGGTGCTCCGCGGCCGGATCACGCTGTGGCTCGGGCCCGCGGACGCGGCCGCCCCGCATGTGCTGGAGCCCGGCGACAGCATCGAATACCGCACGTCCATCCCCCACCGCATCGTCAACGAAGGTGACGAGGCCGCCGAGATCCTTTGGGTGGTCAGCCCGCCCACCACCTCCAACTGAAACCCCATTCGGCAACCCCAAGGGGGTAACCCATGCCCACACACCCTGGCCGACTGGCCGGTATGGCCGGTGTCGCGGCTTCGCTCCTGCTCGCGACGGCCTGCGGAGCCGGCTCGGCGGCGCCTGCCTCGATCGACCTCGGCTCCGGGCCGGCCACGTCCGGCACCGTCAAGAAGGGCGCGCTCGACGGCGTCAACATGACCTTCGTCTCCTACGGGGGCGCCTACCAGGACGGCCAGCAGAAGGCCGCGGTCGACCCGTTCGCGCAGGAGTCCGGCGCGAAGATCCTCCAGGACGGCCCGACCGACTACGCCAAGATCAAGGCCCAGGTCGACTCCTCGAACGTCACCTGGGACGTCATCGACACCGACGCCATCTGGGCGCAGGCGCAGTGCGGCAAGCTGCTCCAGCCGCTCGACTACACGATCATCGACAAGTCCAAGGTGCCGGAGGGTCTGGCCACCGAGTGCAGCGTGCCCGCGATGCAGTACGGCATGGTGCTCGTCTACAACAAGGACAAGTTCGGCGCGAACCCGCCCAAGGGCTGGAAGGACTTCTTCGACACGGCGAAGTACCCCGGCAAGCGCGGCATCTCCGGCAACCCCGGCGACTCGGCGCCCGGCCCGTTCGAGGCCGCGCTGATCGCCGACGGGGTCGCGCCGGACCAGCTCTACCCGCTGGACGTGGACCGGGCGGTCAAGAAGCTGGAGTCGGTCCGCTCCAACCTGGTCTTCTGGAAGACCGGCGCCGAGTCGCAGCAACTGCTGGAGTCCGGCGAGGTCGACATGGCAATGGTGTGGAGCGGCCGGGCGTACGCGGGCGTCAAGAACGGCGCACCGTTCGCGGTGTCGTTCGACCAGTGGATGCCGATCATGGACTCGCTGACCGTGCCGAAGAACGCCAAGAACCCCAAGGCGTCGATGGCGCTGATCAACTACTACCTGGGCGCGCAGCAGCAGGCCAAGCTGACGGAGCTGACCTCGTACTCGCCGGTCAACACCGACGCCAAGCCGAAACTGGACGAGCTCGGCCAGTCGTTCCTGACCACCCGGCCCGAGGCGGCGTCCAAGGCACTCAAGATCGACGCCAATTGGTGGGCGGAGAACCAGGAACAGATGATCGAGAAGTGGTCCGCCTGGCTCGGCGGTTGATCGCCGATGGCCTCCGCCCTGCAGGCGGTCACCCTGCCCGCCGGCACCCGGACGACCGCTCCTGAGCGGCGACCGGCGCTGCTGATCCTGCCCGCGCTGGTCGTGCTCGCCGTCTTCTTCCTGTATCCGCTGGTCTCGATGGTGATCAGCGCGTTCACCGACCCCTCCCCCGGGCTGGGCAACTTCACCTGGTTCTTCGGGGAGGCGCAGAACCTGCGGGTGCTCGGCCGCACGTTCACCACCGCGTTGTGGGTGACGGTGATCGCGCTGGCGCTGTCGTACCCGTACGCGTACGCGATGACCGTCGCCGGGCCGCGGGCCAGGGCCGTGCTGACGCTGCTGGTGCTGGTGCCGTTCTGGACCAGCCTGATGGTGCGGACCTTCGCGTGGGTGATCCTGCTGCAGGACACCGGCGTGGTCAACGACCTGCTGGGGGCGGCCGGGCTGGGGCCCTTCAGCCTGATCCGCACCCAGACGGGCGTGGTGATCGGGATGGTGCAGCTGCTGATGCCGTTCATGGTGCTGCCGCTTTATGCGGTGATGAGCGGGATCGACCGGCGGCTGCTCAGCGCGGCCGGCAGCCTGGGCGCGCGCCCGGTCAAGGCGTTCGCCACGGTCTACGTGCCGCTCTCGCTCCCCGGGGTGTCAGCGGGCTGCCTGACGGTCTTCATCAGCGCACTCGGCTTCTACGTCACCCCCGCGCTGCTCGGCTCGCCCACCGACGCGCTGCTCTCACAGCAGATCTTCACACAGGTCAACGGGCTGCTCAAGTGGGGGCGCGGCGGCGCCATGGGCGTGGTCCTGCTCGGGCTCACGCTGGCGATGATCGCCTTGCTGGCGGTGACGCTGCGCCGCGGCGGAAGGCGGGTCACGGGATGAGACGCGGACTGCTGTGGGCGTTCTGCGCGCTGGTCGGCGCGTGGCTGGTGGCTCCCGCGCTGATCGTGGTGCCGCTCAGCTTCACCTCGAAGGCGTCGCTCAAGTTCCCGCCCGACGGCTACTCGACCCGCTGGTACGAGAACTTCTTCGGCGACCCGGCCTGGATGTCCGCGCTGTGGACGTCGATCCAGGTGGGCCTGCTGGTCACGGTGGTGGCCACGGTGCTCGGCACAGCGGCCGCGCTCGGCCTCACCCGGGCGCGCCTGCGCGGGCTCGCGCTGGTCCAGGGCTCGATGCTGGCCCCGATGATCGTGCCCGGCGTGGTGCTGGCCGTCGGGGTCTACGCGGTGTTCCTGAAGCTGCAGCTGGTGGGGTCGCTGGCGGGCTTCGTCATGGCGCACACCGTGCTGGCGCTGCCGTTCGTGATCATCCCGGTGAGCGCGTCGCTGCGCGGCTTCGACCGGCGGCTGGAAAGCGCGGCGGCCAGCCTGGGCGCGGGCCGCTGGACCGCCTTCCGCACGGTGACGCTGCCGCTGGTCGCGCCGGGTGTCGCCGCGGGCGCGCTGTTCGCGTTCGTCACGAGCTTCGATGAGGTGGTCGTCTCGCTGTTCATCCAGAGCCCCTACCTGCAGACACTGCCGGTCAAGATGTACGCGAGCGTCACCCGCGAGACCGACCCGACCATCGCCGCGGCCGCCACCATGATCATCGTCATGACCACGAGCCTCGTGCTGATCGCCACGTTCTTCGTCGCCAGGAGGTCCCGTGCCCGCCAGTAACGATCTCGCCGCCCGCGGCGCCGGCATCGAGCTGTCCGGCTTGACCAAGCGTTACGGTGACTTCGTCGCCGTGGACGACGTCTCGCTGTCGATCGAGCCGGGCGAGTTCATCACCTTGCTGGGGCCGAGCGGCTCGGGCAAGACGACCACGCTCAACATCATCGCCGGCTTCGACCGGCCGACGTCCGGCGAGCTGACCGTGGACGGGACCGCCATCGCCGCGACCCCGGCGCACAAGCGGGACATGGGCATGGTCTTCCAGCATTACGCGCTGTTCCCGCACATGACGGTCGCCGACAACATCGTCTACCCGCTCAAGCAACGCAACGTTCCCAAGGCCCGGCGCGCCGAGCTGGTCGCCGCGGCCCTCGCGACCGTGCACCTCGGCGAGTACGGCCACCGCTACCCGCGCGAGTTGTCCGGCGGCCAGCAGCAGCGCGTGGCGGTCGCCCGGGCCATCGTCTACAGCCCGCGGGTGCTGCTCATGGACGAGCCCCTGGGCGCGCTGGACAAGAAGCTGCGCGACTGGCTCCAGCTGGAGATCAAACGCATTCACGGGGAGCTCGGCACGACGTTCGTGTACGTCACCCATGACCAGGACGAGGCGCTGGTGCTCTCGGACCGCATCGCCGTGTTCAACCGGGGACGCATCGAGCAGGTGGGCCCGGCCGACGAGCTGTACGAGCGGCCCGCCACCCTGTTCGTGGCCCGCTTCCTCGGCGAGTCGACGATCCTGCGCGGCGATGTCACGCCCGACGGCATCGGCGTCTGCGCGCACCTGCTCCAGGCCCCCGGCACCTTGGCCGCCAAGGCCGGGGCGCTGGTCGTGCGCCCTGAACGACTGTCCGTCCGCAAAGCCGGCCACTCCCCCGATCCAGGATGGAACGCCCTGCCGGCCACCGTCACCGGCGAGATCTACCTGGGCTCGAGCAGGAAGCTGGAGCTGCGGCTGGCCGACGGCTCGGCGGCGCTGGTGCGGGAGCAGGCCGGCCACCTCAGCGACGCCCGCGGCGGCGACGAGGTCACGCTCACGTGGCGGGTCACCGACTCCGTCCTGCTGCCCGACTCGCCCGATGTGGAGGCCGTACTGACATGACAGACATCCCGCTGGCCAAGGAGTTCGCCAACGGCGGCGTGTCCTACTGGTACCGGCAGATCGGCCTGCCCGAGCGGCGTCCCGCGTTGCCCGGGCCGCGCGATTACGACGTGGCCATCGTCGGCGGCGGCTACACCGGGCTGTGGACGGCGTACTACCTGAAGAAGGCCGACCCCGGGCTGCGGATCGCGATCCTGGAGAAGGAGTTCGCCGGGTTCGGCGCGTCGGGACGCAACGGCGGCTGGCTGTCGGCCGAGTTCGCCGGCTCGCGGCGGCGGCACGCCAAGGCCCGTGGGCGGCAGGCGATGATCGACCTGCAGCACGCGATGTTCCGCGCGGTCGACGAGGTCATCGCGGTGGCCGGCGAGGAAGGCATCGACGCCGACCTCCACAAGGGCGGCCTCATCCACGTGGCCACGAATCCTGCTCAGCGGCGGCGCCTGCGCGAGGAGCTCGCCGAGCTGCGCACCTGGGGGTACGGCGAGGACGACCTGCGGCTGATGGACCGCGACGAGCAGCGGGAGCGGGTGCAGGTGGCCGGGACGCTGGAGGCCACGTACTCGCCGCACTGCGCCCGCATCCAGCCCGCCAAGCTGGCCGTCGGCCTGGCGCGGGCGGTGGCCGGGCTGGGCGTCGACATCTTCGAGAGCACCCCCGTGACCGAGATCCTGCCCAGGCAGGGCGGCAAGGCGTCGGCGGTCACCGCGCGCGGGGCGGTCACGGCGGACTACGTCATCCGCGCCACCGAGGGCTTCACCGCGAGGCTGGCCGGCCAGCGCCGCCAGTGGCTGCCGATGAACAGCTCCATGATCGTCACCGAGCCGCTGCCCGCCGAGGTGTGGAAGCACATCGGCTGGGCCGGAAACGAGCTGCTGGGGGACGAGGCGCACGCCTACATCTACGCGCAGCGCACGGCCGACGACCGGATCGCGATCGGCGGGCGCGGAGTGCCCTACCGGTTCGGCTCGCGTACCGACGACCGGGGCGCCACGCAGCGGCAGACAGTCGCGCTGCTGTGGCGCATGCTGGTCAGGCTCTTCCCCGCGGCGGCCGACGCGCGCATCCAGCACGCGTGGTGCGGGGTGCTGGGGGTGCCGCGCGACTGGTGCTCGACCGTGCACCTGGACCACGCGAGCGGGCTCGGCTGGGCGGGCGGCTATGTCGGCAGCGGCGTCACGACGACGAACCTGGCCGGGCGGACGCTCCGGGACCTGGTGCTGCGGCGGGAGACGGAGTTGACGGCGCTGCCGTGGGTGGGGCGGCAGGTGCGGCAGTGGGAGCCGGAGCCGCTGCGGTGGGCCGGGGTGCAGCTCATCTACGCCCTCTACCGTGCCGCTGACCGCCACGAGAACGACCGCACCACGACGACGTCGGCGTACGCCCGCCTGGCGACGCTGATCGCCGGCCGCTGACCGCCGACCGGTCCCTGTTCAGCCACCCGGGCGCGCACGTCCTCGGCCGCCCGGGGCGCACACGTCGTCAGCCCCGGGGGCGGGCTTGTCGTCAGCCGCGGGGCGGGCCGGAGGCGCCACCCCACGGGTCGTAGTCGACCTCCAGCGGCTCCTGCGGCGGCCGCTCCCCCTCCGGCACGTGCTGCAGGTTGACCCGGATGCGATACCACACGCTGCTGCGCCCCCGCATCCCGTCCACCAGCACGTCGGCGGGCTCCAGCTGGGCCGCCACCTCGGGATGCCGGGCCTTCCATCGCTCGAACCCCGCCATCGCCTCGTCCTTGTGCTCCGCCCGGGCGATCTCGATGACGGGCATCGTCTGCTGCCTGCGCCCGCTGCCCTTGGGCGGCTTGGGCGCGGGCCCGAGCTCCTCGGCGAGTGCCAGCAGCCCGTCCAGGGACCCGGCGTGCAGATCCATGTCCTCCCAGGGGTCGCCGAGCTCGGCGAGCCGCCGGGGCACCGTGTCGATGGTGAAGAGCTCCGGCTGGCACCCGGGCACCTCGTCCCAGGTCAGCGGCGTGGACACGCGGGCGTCCTGGACGGCGCGCACCGAATAGGCGGAGGCCACGGTCCGGTCGTAGGCGTTTTGGTTGAAGTCCACGAACACGCCGTGCCGCTCTTCCTTCCACCACCGGCTCGTGGCCAGGTCAGGGGCCCGCCGCTCGACCTCCCGCGCGACCGTCTCGGCCGCCTTGCGCACCTTCGCGAACGGCCAGCGCCGCTCGATCCGCGCGTACACATGAAACCCGCGCGACCCGGACGTCTTGGGCCAGGCCACCAACCCGTGATCGGCCAGCACCTCCCGCGCGACCTGCGCGGTCTTCAACACGTCGGCCCACTCGACGCCCGGCACCGGATCGAGATCGATCCGCAGCTCATCGGGCCTGGCGAGATCGTCGGAGCGCACCGGATGCGGGTTGAGGTCGACACACCCCAGGTTGACCACCCACAGCAGCTGCGCCAGGTCGGTGCACACGACCTCCTCGGCACTGAGCCCCGACCGGTATTTGAGCTCGGCCACCTCGATCCAGTCGGGCCGCTTGGCCGGGGCGCGCTTCTGGAAGAACGCCTCCTGCTCGATCCCGTGCACGAACCGCTTGAGCACCATCGGCCGCCCGTGCACGCCGCGCAGCGCCGCCTCGCCGACGCTCTCGTAGTAGCGGATCAGGTCGAGCTTGGTGTGCCCGGCCTGGGAGAAGACCACCTTGTCGGGGCTGGTGATGCGGACCTCACGCCCGGCGACCTTGATGTCAGGCATAAGGTCACCCTACGCGGCGCCCCTCTCATTTCTTCGTGTCCTCCGCGCCCGGCGGCACGTAGCAGGCTCAGCAGGGCTCCGCTCCTCCAGGTCAGCGGTCCCGCCGTACGGCTGCGAGGACCTCATCCAGGTCGATGGGCGGCCTCCAGCCGGACGATCCACTGACGGCTCACTCCGACCTCGTCAGCCACTGCCTGCTGGGTCCGGCCGAGCGCGCGGCGCCGCTCACGTATGAGCGCGCCAAGCTCCATCGGAGTTCTCGCGTACATAGCACCCAGGATGTCAGCGTTCGGCGACATCAGTCGCCTTGTCACCGTACGGTGACACCAGCATGGAGCGGCGGCGAGTCCGGCCTGCCGAACCGGGCGGCGACCACCCGGACACCCATGGACCGGTCCTCTCACCAGGTCCCATCGGTCGAGCGACTACCGCTAGATCGCGCCGAACTCGCCGTGGCGTCCGGCGCCGGCGGCGAAGCGGGCCGCTCCCTCAGCGGCGTCGGGCAGGGAAACCAGGCCATGGCGCAGCTCGTTCCGCATGGCCTCCTCCTCGCCGAGCCCGTCCTGCTCCAGCACCGACAGCCGGTCGCCGCGCAGGCAAGCCTGCGGGAAGCGGGCGATCTCGCGCGCCAGCTCCTCGGCGTGCCGCCTGCCCGTCCCGGTGGGGACGAGCCGGTTGGCCAGCCCCATCTCGTACGCCTCCCGCCCGCCCACCGGCCGCCCGGTGAGGATCATGTCCATGGCCCGGGACGCCCCGATGAGCCTGGGCAGGCGCACGGTGCCACCGTCGATCAGCGGCACGCCCCACCGGCGGCAGAACACCCCGAACACCGCGTCCTCCTCCGCCACCCGCAGATCACACCAGAGCGCGAGCTCCAGCCCGCCCGCGACCGCGTGCCCGGCCACCGCGGCGATGACCGGCTTGCCCAGGCGCATCCTGGTCGGCCCCATCGGCCCGTCGCCCTCCTCGCCGACATGGTTGTCGAGCGCCTTGAGGTCGGCCCCAGCGCAGAACGTGCCCCCTTCACCCCACAGCACCGCCACGTCGGCATCGGAGTCCTCGAAGTCCCTGAACGCCTCCGCCAGCGCGTCGGCGGTCTTGCGATCGACGGCGTTGCGCGCCTCCGGCCTGCTGATCACCACGGTGGTGACGGGACCTTGGCGCTCCACGCGTACGGTCATGTCGGTCCTCCTCCGGGAACGTGCGGATGGTCCTCGGGGAAACGTGCCGAGCGTACGCCGAGGCCGGGGTTCGGGCCAGCGACAAGCCGCACCGATCGCCCGCGGGCGTCGATGCCGCGCCGCGAACTGACGTGCGGTCTCTGACCGTGGGGGGATGGCGGGTATCACTCAGGGTGGATGTGCGTGGAGCCGGCCGTTCCTACGATGGGCGGGTGGTGGTGATTCCCCGCTGGCTGTTACCGGCCGGCCTCGGGCTGCTGATGCTGCTGGTCGGGTTGTCGTGGGTGCAAACGATCATGCGTGGCTGTGACTGCGTCTGGCCGTTCGCCGGAGGGGTCGCCCTGGTCGCTGTCTGTCTCGTCATCGTGCGGGCGGGGCCGGGCCGTCCCGCAGAGGTGGCCGGTCTCCTGGCTCCTGCGGCCATAGCAGCGCTCACCGGGCTCGCGGTCAACAGCATCGGCTGGTTCATTCTCGTGCTCTACCTCGCGTTCGTCGCGCTGACCCTGCGGCTCTGGCCGGGCATCGTCATCTGGCTCGCCTCGCTTTGCGTGGTGGTCACGGCGGCGTTCACCTCGCCCGACCCCGGGTGGCCCAACTGGCTGGCCGCCGTAACCCTCGTCTTCTGGAGCGGCTGGGCCGCGCGTTACCGCATCGGCGTGGGTGAGCGGTTGCACCGGGCGGAGAGCGCCGCCACCGCTGCCGCCGCCCTGGCCGAGCGGCAGCGGCTCGCCGCCGATCTGCACGACATCGTCGCGCACACGCTCGCCGTGACGGTGCTGCATCTGGGGGGTGCACGGCTGGCGCTGGAGCACGATCCGAAGGAAGCGGCGGCAGGGATCGCCGAGGCCGAGCGCCTCGCCCGGCAGAGCATGGCGGAGCTGCGCAAGGTGGTCAGCGTCCTTGCCGAGGAAGGCTCCGATCCCGCCGTGGTCGCTCCCCAGCCCACCGCTCCCCTGCTTCACGAGCTCTTCGAGGAATACCGGACGGCGGGTCTGGAACTCGAGTGGAGCGTCGACGGTGAGCTGCCGGCCGTGAGCCCGACGACCGGGATGGTGCTCTACCGGCTGGTGCAAGAGGCGCTGGCCAACGCGAGCCGCCACGCTCCGCGGTGTTCCGTCGAGGTACGGCTGCGCATATCGGAGGAAGGCGCCGTGCGCGCCACCGTCACCAATCCCTTGCCTGACGGCCCGCCCCGGCACAATGGCGGCATGGGACTTCGCGCGATGGCCGACAGGGTGCGCGTCGTCGGCGGCCACGTCACTGCCGGCCCTGAGGACGACCGGTGGGTCGTGCGGGCGGAGCTGCCGGCATGATCTCGGTGGTGCTCGTCGACGACCAGGAGCTCGCCAGGGCAGGGCTGCGCACGATCCTGCGCCAGCCGTACGGATTCGACGTGGTCGGCGAGGCGGCCGACGGCCAGGCCGCGCTGGCGGAGGTCGCGCGCGTCCGGCCCGACGCCGTGGTCATGGACATCCGCATGCCGCGGATGGACGGGGTCGAGGCCACTCGTGCTCTCCTCGCCGCGGATCCGGCGTCCCGCATCCTGGTGCTGACCACGTTCGGTGAGGACAGCGTTCTCGCGGCGGCTCTGCGGGCCGGCGCGTCGGGATTCTGCCTCAAGGACGCTCCGGCCGAGGACATCCAGCGTGCCGTCCGGGCGGTGGCGGCAGGCGACGGCTGGCTGGATCCCGCCGTCTGCGGGCGGGTCCTGCGACGTTATCGCACGGATCCGGTGACCGACCCCGACGCGGTCCGGCGGCTCGGCGAGCTCACCTCTCGCGAGCTCGACGTGCTCAAGCTCATCGGCCGAGGGCTCACGAACGCCGAGATCGCCCGTCATCTCGTGGTCGGCGAGGGCACGATCAAGACCCACGTCGGCCGGATCTTCACGAAGCTGGGGGTGCGCGACCGGGCCGCCGCGGTCGTCTTCGCGTTCGACCACGGCGTGGTCCGCCCGGGGGAGCCGCCGCCTATGCCTGGGGTCTGACTCCAGGTTCTGTTCCCGGCCAGACGACGGGCAGGGCCCCATCGGCAACCGTGGAGGCATGCTTCTTCAAGCCCCCCGTCGTCAGACCACCGCTCCCTCACTCCCGGCCTTCGCCTGGCGGACCACCGGTTCCATCGCGGGCGTCGTCGTGGTCATCCTGCTGCTGCTGAGCCCGTGGTACGGCTACCACCGCGACGAGCTCTACTTCCGCCTGCTCGGTCAGACCCCCGCCTGGGGATACTTCGACCAGCCTCCCCTGACCCCGCTCCTGGCGCGGCTGTCCACGGAGCTGTTCGGGGACACCCTCGTCGGGCTGCGGGTCGTCCCCGCGGTGTGCGCGGCACTGCTGATCCTGATCGGCGCCGCGATCACCCGCGAGCTCGGCGGTCGCACAAGCGCGCAGACGCTCGCCGCCGCCGGCCTCGGCACCGGGATGTTCCCCCTGCTCGCCGGGCACACCCTGCTGACCCAATCGGCCGACTTCGTGTTCTGGACGGCCTGCATCCTGTTCGTGCTGCGTGCCCTGCTGCGTGGCGACGGGCGATGGTGGGTGGCGGCCGGCGCCATCGCGGGAGCCGCCACGTTCAACAAACACCTCATCATCCTGCTGATCACCGGGCTGGCCACCGGCCTGCTCATCACCGTCGGCCTGGCGGTGAAGGGGCCGCGTGCCGTCTTCCGCGACAGATGGTTCTGGTCCGGGGCGTTCCTCGCCGCCGTCATCGCGTCTCCGAACCTTCTCTACCAGGCCGTCAACGGCTGGCCTCAGCTCACCATGGCCGCCACGCTCAGCGAACCCGTGAATCGGATCATGTTCGTACCCATGCTGGTGGCGCTCCTCAGCATGGGAGCGTTCGTGATCGCCGTCGTCGGGTGGCTCTGGCTGCGCCGGCGGCAGGAAACCCGGCCGCTGGCGATCGCGTCCCTGGTGACGATCCTGCTCGGTCTCGTGTCAGGAGGACGGGCGGACTATGTCGCGGGGAGCCTGATCTTCGCCTTCGTGGCCGGCTGCGTGCCCGCCACCGTGTGGATGAAGAGCCGGGTCTCCAGGCGCCGGATGGTGTGGTGGGGACTGCTCGGCTCCTCGATCATCGGGATCGTCGTGGCGCTGCCGCTGCTCCCGCTACCGGCGCTCGGTTACTCGCCCAACGAGGTGTCCAGGGAGTCGGTGGGCTGGCCGCGCTTCGTCGCCCAGGTGGCCGCGGTGCACCGGGCGCTGCCGCCGGGGACGATCGTCCTCACCTCGAACTATGGCGAGGCCGGTGCACTGGACCGGTTCGCACCCGACATTCCCGTCTTCAGCGGCCACAACGAGCTCTGGTACCAAGGGCCGCCGCCGGAAACGGCGCAGACGGTAGTCGCCCTCGGATTGCCGCCCGAGCGACTGCGGCAACGGTTCGCGCTCTGTGAATCCGCCGGGGTCATCGATCACGGCACCGGAGTCGCGAACGAGGAGCAGGGCCTGCCCATCACGATCTGCTCAGGTCCGCGGGCTCCGTGGACGACCGCCTGGCCGGACTACCAGCACGCGAGCTGAGGGGAAGAATCATGAGCACCGTCTTGATCATCACGCCGACCTACAACGAACGCGACAACCTTCCCGGCATCGTCGGCAGGATCCGCGCGGCCGCACCCGCCGCCCACATCCTCATCGTCGATGACAACAGCCCCGACGGGACGGGCCTGATCGCCGACAAGCTCGCCGCCGAACTCGACGGCGTGCACGTCCTGCACCGGGAACGCAAGGAAGGGCTCGGCGCCGCGTACCTGGCGGGCTTCCGCTGGGGACTGGCCCGAGGGTTCGACCTGCTGGTGGAGATCGACGCGGACGGCTCGCATCCGCCTGAGCGGCTGCCCGCCTTACTAGGCGCGGCCGAGCACGCCGACCTCGTCATCGGCTCGCGCTGGGTGCGTGGCGGCCGCGTGGCGAACTGGCCGCGGCGACGGGAACTGCTCTCACGGCTGGCGAACCGTTATGTGCGGGTGGCGCTCGGCCTTCCCGTCGCCGACGCCACAGGCGGGTACCGCGTCTACCGGGCCGCCGCACTCGAGAAGATCCTTCTCGGCGGTGTCGAGTCGCGGGGTTACTGCTTCCAGGTGGATCTCACGCTGCGAGCCGTACGTCACGGATTCACGGTGGCGGAAGTGCCGATCACCTTCGTCGACCGTACGGCCGGCGCTAGCAAGATGAACGTCGGTGTCCTCTTCGAGGCGCTCTGGCGGGTGACCGTATGGGGCACTGGTCTCTGAGGGCGGGGATGGCGTCCGGAGGGCGCCAACGGTTCAGTGCCGGGCGTAGGGACCGGTGGTGATGTCAACGCTGAGGACGGGCCCCCGGAAGGCCCGTCCTCAGCCGCGTTCGGACCGATCATGGTGTGAGCTTGGCGCTCCACGCGTACGACGACGGTGGCGGCGACGCGACGCGACGGGCGAAGAGCGGAAGCACGGACACGCCCAGAACCAGCACCGCGAAGACCCCGACCCCGGCCCACTGGTAGGAGCCCGCAACGAACGTCGCTGACATCAGCCCCTTCGAGTCCGCGATGACCTCGGCTGGGGAGCGTTCGTCATGCCATCCTTCCTCCCCCGTCCGGATCTCATGGATGCGTGCGTCCGGGCAGCGGACCGTATGCACGTAGGTGGTCCTCGTCACGCCTCGCCGTGCGCGGGTGGTCTCCCTGTCGACCTCAGTCACCGTGCAGGTTTGTCTCTCCCCGAGCACCGCCCGCGCGACCGTTCCGCCGGCCACGGGCGTGAGGCCCATGAGGGCGCCCCACATCCCGCAGGCAAGGACCACTATGACAATCGATGCCACGGGTCGGACCAGAACCTGTCGCGGCAAGCCGCTGATCAGGGCAACCCCGACGGTGTAGCAGAGCGCCCCAGCCAGCCCGAGAAACACCGTGACCACCGTCAGGTGCGGGGGAAAGATGTGGATCAACGCGCCGATCATGGTCAGGGCCGCGGCGATGACGATGAAGACGGTTCCGGTTCGCTGCCTCATCGCCATGAGCGTAGAGAGGCGCGGTATAGATCAGCTATAGCGGGATGCCCGAGGCCTTCTTCGAGGCGGTCAGCATGAACTGCGGGTACGTGGCGCCCGGTGTGGTCGGCGCGGGTCCTCTCGTACCCGGCACGTTGCTGGTTGCTGTTACTTCACGACGGTGGCGCCTCGGAGCAACTACTCCTCCTCGGCGGTCAGCTCCCCAGAACAGCTGGTTTGCGCGCCTACGGAGATCCTCCCGGGCCACCAGTAAGCACTCGGGATGGCGGTGTACCCGTTAAGATCGATGCAGTACACCCAGCCGGAGCCGACGCCTTGGCGTAGGTAGGCGCGCCTGAGGCAGGATTTGGCGACCCAGGAGCGAGGCGGGACGGTCGAGTCCCCCGACTGAAGGATCTTCATGAGTGACGACCACACCGACGCTCGAGCGGCATGGGCGCGCATCAACACCACCATCCCGCATTCGGCGCGGCTCTGGGATTTCCTGCTCGGCGGCAAGGACAACTTCGCGGCCGATCGCGAAGCCGCCACGAAGATGATGGCCTTGTTCCCTGATTACGCTGAGGTGGCCCGCTTGCAGCGGCAGTTTCTCATCCGCGCGGTCAGTTATCTTGCGGGTGAGGCGGGCATCCGGCAGTTCCTGGACATCGGTACTGGGTTGCCAACAGCCAACAACACCCATGAGGTCGCGCAACGGATCGCCCCGGATTCCCGTGTCGTCTACGTCGACAACGACCCGATCGTGCTGGTCCACGCCCGCGCCCTGCTCACCAGCACGGAGCAGGGTGCAACCACCTATCTGGACGCGGACTTCCGCCAGCCCGACGTGATCTTGCAGGGCGCGGAGGAGATCCTGGACTTCACCCGGCCGGTGGCGGTGATGATGCTCGGCATCGCCGGTCAGGTCACCGATGAGGAAGATCCGAAAGGCCTCATCGACGCCATCCTCGACCCCCTCCCATCGGGGAGTTACCTCGCGTTCACCGACGGCACGAACGTCCATCCCCCGCTGGTAGAGGCACTGCGCATCTACAACCAGAACGCGAACAACACCTACCAGCTGCGCAGCCCCGAACAGTTTGCGAGCTTCTTCGACGGGCTGGACTTGATCGACCCCGGTCTCGTACCGACCGCGGAGTGGCGCCCCGAACCCGACCGACGGGACAAGCCAGTCTCCGTGACCGTCTCCCTGGCGGGCGTCGCATGCAAGCCATGAACACACCTGGTCATCCGAGCGCAGCGCGAGCCGACCGATGGAGGCCATAGGGACGGGCCGGCGCAGGGCCGCATGTCCGGTGGCGTGAGCAGGGAACGGGTTGACCCCGTCCCCTGCCCGATTGCTCCGGATGGGCTATGAGGTGGTGATACGGCCGGAGCCGGCCGCTGGGTAGGCGTTCGCCGTGATCTGTCTGCCGAGATCGGTGGTGATGAAGTCGGCCAGTGCCTGCTGGTAGGTGACGCCGACGGTGGTGAACGGCAAGCCGCGGAACGGATACTGGTCACCGCCGCGGGCGCTGAAGTCGTTGGTGGCCACCGAGATGCCTGCGCCGGGGACGACCGCACCGTCTCGCACGATCACGGTACCGTCGCTGAGGGTGACTGAGCGGACGCGGGTGCCAGGCGTCAGCACGGTCCCGGCGTTGTCGACGACCTGGGCGGTGCCGGTTGGGTCGTAGACGAACGTGAAGCCCGCCACTTGCGCGAACCGCCCGTCCGCGGCGGGCATCTTGGACACCGCGTTCTCCAGGATCTCCTTGAACTGGTTCCGAGGCACGTCCGGTACGACCGAGACGAAGTTGCCGAACGCGGCAATCTGGAAGGTGGTCAGTTCGCTGATCGGACCAGGCGGGATCAGGCTGTTGTTGCGGATTCCGCCGCCGTTTTGGAGGGCGACGTCCGGCGGCTTGACACCGAAGCCGGCCGCATTCTTCTTCCCAGTCGCCAGCAGCGCGTCCGCCAGCAAGTTACCTAGATTGGTCTCCTTGGTCCGGACGCCCGGGTCCCGGCGGCCTTCCAGCGCGACCGCGGATTGGCCGATGACGTTGGCCGCCATGGCGTTCACGAAAGCGCCGACCGGTTCGACGACCGTGCGCTGGATGTGACGGTCGGGCGTGACCGCGTCGGGAGCCACCCCGGATACGCGCACAGGGCCGCTACCGGAGCCGACGCCGAGCACCTTGCCGTGACGGTCGAAGTTTACTACTAGGCGGCCAACGTACTTGTAGTCTCCGGCGGTCGTCACGATCGGGACGTTGGCGCCCGCCTTGTCCTTGGCGTACAGCGGGTAGCGCAGTTTCTCGCCGGTCTGCGGGTCTGTGCTGATCGCATCGCCGGGGACCAGCGGGGTGGTGTCGGCTGCGAGCAGTTCGTCGCCGCCACCGGCGATCATCACGTCCACGTTCTTCAGCAACGGAGCCAGGGCGCGGTCCTCGGACAGGCCCTGCAGGTGGCTGATCAGAATGACCTTGTCAGTGCCGCGCCGGGTGAGATTGTCCACCTCCGCCTGGATCAGTCCGGCGATGTTCTGCAGCACCTTGACGTTGCGGGGGCTGGAGATCGAGGGCAGGGCAGGTGTGGTGGCCCCCACGATGCCGATGCGCTGGCCGGCCTCGCGCAGCGTCGTGCTGGCGACGATCGTGCCGTTCTTCACCAGAGCGTTGAGCTTCGGCTCAGCGCTCATGTCCAGGTTCGCCGACACGAACGGCGGCGGCTTCTTACCGAAGCCCTTGATGAAGTCCGCCAAGACGTCCGGGCCGAAGTCGAACTCGTGGTTGCCGATCGCCATCGCGTCGTAGCCGATGGCCTTGAGCGCGAGCGAGTCGTAGTACGGCACGCCCTTGCGCAGGCTTGCGGTGAATTCCGGACCGGCGAGGAAGTTGTCGCCGGAGGACAGCAGGATCGCTCCCCGTGCGTGCGCCTCGCCTCTGGCCGACCGGCCAGAGGTCGCCTGGGCGCGGAGCTTGTCGACCAGGGTCGCGAAACGGGCCACGCCGCCGAAGTCCGGCTGTCCTGGCGCGTTGAGCAGCTTAGACTCGCCATCGTTGTTATGCAGAATCGTCAGCGTGTACGCCGCATTGCCGCGAGAGGCGTCCTCCGTAGAGGCCGCTGCGGCGGCTGCGAACGGGCCGGTCACAGCCACGGCGGCGACCGCCGTCACCGCTAACACGCGTCGGGGGCGTGGTGAAAAGATCATGGGTGCTCCAGGGAATGGACTGGTGTTGCTCGCGCATCCTAGGGCGTCGCCGTGAAGGTGGACATGATCAGTTATTGACAACGATCAGACTTTCGTCCCGTTCCGCTGCTGACGGCGAGGTCCCGCTGAACGAAGCCGACGGCCACCTGCCCGAGGTCATCAGTGCCGCATCCGAGCGTGGCGCGAGCGCCTACCTGACCGATCACGGCCGCCGAGTGGCCGCCATCCTTCCCTCCGACGACGCCTGGTACTGGGCGCCCGGCTGGCAGGCGGCCGAAGCCGAGGCCGACGCGGCGTACTGCCCGCGCACGCCGTCTCCGTGGGCCTCGCGGAGCTCTCCTTCACTTTCATGCCCCTAAGCTGAGGACCCGAGGGGGACTCCAATGGATCTCGACCGATTCTTCGCCGAACTCGCGAGCTGGTCCGATGAGTATGACGTCACGGTGGAGACCCACCGGTACGGGCCTCTTCCCGACCACGAAGCCGATCTGCGGCTGCCTCCCGATGCCGCGCCGCGCGGGCTTGTGGTGGTGATCCACGGTGGCTTCTGGCGGTCCCGCTTCGGGCGGGAGATAACTCGGGCGCTCTGCGCCGACCTCGCCTTGCGCGGGTGGGCGAGCTGGAACGTGGAGTACCGGCGGGTCGGCACCGGCGGAGGCGTGCCGGCGACGCTCGACGACATCGCGGCCGCCCTCCGGCACCTTGACGAGCTCGGGCCGGTCGGCGACGTGCCGGTGGTGCTGCTCGGGCACTCGGCGGGCGGCCAGCTCGCGTTGTGGGCGGCCGGGACGCGACCGGTCGCCGCGGTCGTGCCGCTCGGCGGCGTCTGCGATCTGGCCGAGGCGGCGCGGCTGGGCATCGGAGACGGGGCCGCGCTCGACTTCGTCGGTGGCACGCCTGAGCAGCGGCCTGAGCTCTATGACCTGGCCGACCCGATGCGCCGGCTGCCGAGCGGATCTGCGGCGCTCGTCGTTCACGGCACCGATGACGATCGCGTCCCGCCGGAGCTCAGCCGCCGGTACGCGGAGGCCGCGCACCAGGCCGGGGACCCCTGTCAGCTGCTCGAACTGGAGGACGTCGGCCACTTCGAGGTCATCGATCCGCGAACCGCGACGTGGTCCACGATCGTCCAGGGGTTCGAGGCCATGGTGGCGAGGGGCTAGAGCGTCACCGCCCCCGCGACGAGATCGTCGAAGTGCTCCAGGTCGTCTGCCGGGCGGTCGATCCCGCGCAGCGGGCCGTGGTCGGCGAGGTGGGCGTCGGCGTAGAGGCGGGCGACCAGGGCCTTGCGGTCACCGTGGCCCGAGCGCTGCTCCCAGCCCGCCTGTTCCAGCAGCAGGGCGGCGGCGTAGACGTCCGCCATGAGCTGGGCCAGCGGATACAGCCGGGCCTCGGCCGCCGACAGCTCCAGCGAGGACCAGGCGGTGATCGCCTTGCGGAGGTCCTCGATGCGTTGCCGCACCAGGTCTCCGGAGCCGGGCGGGGCCTGGTCGGCGGCCGCTTCCAGCCGCTCAAGGAACGGCTCGTGGGCGTTCTCGCGCACCATGGCCCGCCGTACGTCCAGGCACAGGATGTTGTCGCCGCCCTCCCAGATGGGGTTGACCTGGGCGTCGCGCAGGAGTCTGGCGACCGGCCACTGCTCGATGTAGCCGTTGCCGCCATGCACCTCGATCGCGTCGCTGGCGGCCGTCACGCCGAGCCGGGCCGCGCGCAGCTTGATCAGGGCGGGCGCCAGGCGCAGCCGGGGGCCGACGTGGCCGTCGAAGACGAGCGCCTGCGCGGCCTCGACCTCGACGATCAGCTCGGCGAGCTTGCGGCGCATGAGGGGCTGGTCGATGAGCGGGCGGCCGAACGCCTCGCGGGCGCGGGCGTAGCAGATCGACTCCACCAGCGCGCGCCTGGCCACGCCGAGACCCATCATGGCCACGCCGAGCCTGGAGGCGTTGGTGAGCTTCATCATGGTCCCGAGCCCTGACCCGGAGCCCTGCCCGGCCAGCAGGAACGCCTCCGCGTCGGCGAACTCGACCTCGGCCGAGGCGACCGAGCGGGTGCCGAGTTTGTCCTTGAGCCGCCTGATCCGCACCCCGTTGCGGGTGCCGTCCCGCCGTTCCCACAACACCAGGAACGGCGCCACGGCTCCATCGGGGAGCCGGGCGAGCACCACGAACGCGGATCCGTTGGCGTTGGAGGCGAACCATTTGAAGCCGGTCAGCTGCCAGGCGTCGCCCGACGGCACGGCCGCGGCCTCCAGAGCCGCCAGGTCCGAACCGCCCGTCCGCTCGGTGAACATCTGAGCGGCCTCGCCGGAGTAGAAGCCGTTCGCGAAGATCTCCCGCACCCGATCGCGTACGTCCGGCGGCGCGTGCTTCTCGGCCAGCTGCACCACCATGTCGCCGCCCGTGCCGAGCGCGCAGCCCATCCCGATGTCGGCCTGGTCGAGCAGGTACGTCCACGCCGCGGCGAGCGCCGCCGGATCCGCCCCGTGTGCCCGGGCCTCTTCGGCGAACGACGGCGCGGTGAAGTTGTCCGCCATGAGCGCCTGCCGGGCGGTCTGGAACGACGGCGGCATGACGACCTGGCTGACGTCTCTGCCCCACTTGTCGTACTTCTCCAGCCGTGGCGGATGGCGGTCGGTCTCCTCGGCGCACTCGGCCACGAGCCCGCCCATGAGCGCGCCCAGCCGGTGGAGGTGCGGCTCGGCCCAGGTGAAGCCCTCGCCCAGGTGCCGCCGCAGGAGCAGCTGCAGCGTGGGATCGCAGGCCCACCAGTTGCGCCCGGCCGCGCCTTGGTAGCGCTCGGTGGCGTAGCGGTCGCTGCGGTCGAAAGGTTCTACGAGATAGCGCCCCATGTCTGCGAGTGTTACATATACTCGACATGCGATGGAAGAGCGTAATAAAACCTTGAGTGCGCGGTCGGCCGTCCTGAGCGCGCTGCTGGGCCACCATCCCCCGCGCCTGCCGGCCCGCCATCTGGTGCGCATCGGGGCGTTGTTCGGCATCGCCGAGGGCACCGTACGCGTCGCGCTGTCCCGCATGGTGGCGGCGGGAGACCTGATCCAGGAGGACCGCTTCTACACGCTGTCGGAGCGGCTCGTCGAGCGCCAGGCCAGGCAGGACGAGAGCCGCGACCCGCACACCAGGCCGTGGGACGGCACCTGGGAGGTGGCCGTCGTCACCGCGGAGCGGCGCGCGCCCGCCGACCGGGCCGCGTTCCGGCACACGATGACCACGTTGCGCCTGGCCGAGCTACGCGAGGGCACCTGGCTGCGGCCCGCCAACCTGGTGCGCGCGTGGCCGGAGAGCGTCACCGCGCAGTGCACGCGCATCGACGGCCGCCCGCATCCCGACCCCACTCCCCTGCTGTGGGACCTCGACGGCTGGGCGGCCGAGGCCCGCCGGCTGGAGCGGGAGCTGGAGCGCGCCGACGGGCTGGCCGAGGGTTTCCTGGTGTCGGCCGCGGTGCTGCGCCACCTGCTGGCCGACCCGCTGCTCCCGGAGGAGCTGCTGCCGGCCGGCTGGCCTGGCACGGAGCTTCGGGCCCGTTACGACGACTTCGACACCCGCTACCGCGAGGTCCTGCTCCGCCATCTCAAAGACTGATCCGAGGCGGCACCTCAGAGACCGACCCCGAAGATCACCCGCTTGTTCCTGAACTCGGTGACGCTCCACACCTTGCCGTCCTGCACGGTCAGGTCCTCGGGCCCGATGGGGAACGGCCTGGTCTGCAGCTTCTGGTCGGCGTAGACGAGCAGCTTGCCGTTGGTGGTGGCGCTGGCCGCCTGGCTGAGGTACCACTTCCCGCCGTGCGAGATCGCCCCCTGGATCTTGGGGTGCCCCATGACGAAGGCCTCGCTGGGCTCGCCGCCGGAGAAGGCGAGGTCCCAGTGCGCCACCCAGCCACCCGGATCGTCCTCCCGGTACTCCCCCGTGATCAACCGCGGCGTCCCGCCGCTGCGGTCGATCGACACGAACGAGAAGTGCGGCCCCCGCTGCCCGACCCGCCAGAAGTCCGTCTGGGGAATGATGTACCGGTAGCCGAAGGCGTGGAACTTGCCGCCGTGCCGCCCGATCAGCTTGGCGTCGCCCAGGTCGTTCTGCGCGGTCCGTAGGTCGAGCAGATTGTTCAGATCGAAGACGCGCAGCCCCCTGACCGTGTCGGCCACGTAGAGCAGGGTGCCGTCGATGGCGATGCCGCCCGCGTGGATGTCGATCGGCCCGTACGTCCCGTCCGGCTTGGCCGTCACCAGCAACGCGTGCTGATACTTCAGCGTGCGCGGGCTCAGGAACGACACCCTGACCCCCCGCTCGCCGGCCTCCGGTTTGAAATACCAGCTCGCCACGAACACCGGCACCCCGATGGAGCCGGACTCCTCACCGCAGGTCAGGCCCTGGGGATACCAGTCGGCGGTGTCCTGGTCCTTGGCGTCGAAGGCGTACCACTCGGCCGGCCTGGGCTGCATGGCACCGAGCGCGCCGGCGGCTCCTCTGCGGGCCGCGGTCCTGTTGGCCTGTGCCAGCAGGGCCTCGACACCGGTGCCGCCGATCTCCTGCGTGAGCTTGGCGGCCCCCTCGGTCAGGTCCCCCGTCGCCCGGTTCAGCACGTACGGCGCCTTCTCGGTGGGAGCCATCCCTGTTTCCGCCATATCTCCCTCACCTTTCCCGTTTCTTTACCTAGTGTGACGGAACGGGAACGGCAATGGTTGCGGGTCAGCGCCACAAATGCACAGGAAGTCCCGACAACGCCAGCTCGCGATAGCGCCGCACGAGTCGCTCCCGGTCGCCGCGGAAGCGCGCCAGCGCCTCCCGCTGCCACACCGACCCCGTGCGGCGCAGCCGGGTCCGCTGCTCGATGATGCCCAGCGCGCGGTCGGCGTCGCTCGGGGTCACCCCGGCTCCGAGCAGCCCCGCCCGCGCCTCGGGCAGCAGGGTGAGCACCAGGTCGGCGGCGCCGAACTCGCCGTCCTCCCCCGGCCAGGACAGCTTGGCGTCCAGCCCGTGCATGGCGGCCCGGTAGAAGTTCTGGTACGCCTCCGCGAACCGGTAACCGGTCAGGTCCCGCTCGGCCTGCGACAACGTCAGCCCCAGCAGGAAGGCCGTGTTGGCGGCCATGTCCGCGCACGAGGGCCCGGCCGGCAGCGCCCGCATCTCGATCCGCAGGTGCCCACCGTCGGCCGGGTCGTAGACGGGCCGGTTCCACTGCCAGATCGTGCCCTGGTGCAGCCGCAGCTCGGGCACCTCGTGCGGCCCGGCATCGTCGTGGAGGTCGGGGACGATCGGCTCGTAGTCGCGCACATACCGCTCGAACAGCTCGTGCGCGCCCTCGCGCAACCAGTCGGAGCCGAACGTGACCCGTCCGTCCCTGCGCCCGCGCCGCTCCACGTCCCGGTCGTCGGCGGCCTCCTCCATCAGCGCGATCCGCGTCTCCTCCCACAACTGCCTGCCCAGGAAGAACGGCGAGTTGCCGCACGCGGCCAGCACCGGCCCGATGGCGAGCTGGGCGGCGTTGAACAGCCGGGCGAAGCGCTCGGGCGGCGTGCGGATGTGCACCTGCCAGGAGGTGTTGGCGGCCTCGAGGATCACGTCCTCCACCGCCAGCTCCAGCTCGTCGATCTTGACCAGGAACGGCTCCAGCCGCAGCCGCCGGATGCCCCTGCTCAAGGCGCGATAGCGGTTCTGGTCGCTCATGGCGTTGACGGTGAAGTCGTCGGTGCCGAGGGTGGGCAGGATGCCGATGGGCAGCGCGCCGCCGCCCTCGACCGCGCCGTCCACCTTCGTCATCGTCTCCTGGACCTCGCCGCTCATCACCTCGAACGGCCGGCCCTCGAGCGGCGTCGGGGTCAGGTTGACCTCGACGTTGTAGCGGCCCAGTTCCAGCACCACGCGGGGGTCGCCGAGCGCCTCCAGCACCTGGCTGTTGCGCGGCAACGGCCGCCCGCGCTCGTCGATGAGGAACAGCTCCAGCTCGGCCCCGATCGTGGCCGGGCCCGCGCCGAAGCCGGGGGTATCGAGCAGCTCGCGCAAGACGCCGAGCTGCTCCTGGAGGCGTTCCCCGAAGCGGACGTACTCCGCCTCAGTGAATCGCTCTTTATCCAGATCTCGTCCCATCACCCCCTTCTGTCCGCTTCGCCAGATTTGACACCTCACCAGGGGAGCGCGCCGTCATCCTGCAGGTACGCGCCCGTCGGACCGTCCTCCCCCAGCGTGGCGAGCCGCACGGCGATCGCCGCGCCCTGCTCGGCCGTACGGAAACCGGCGTGGCCGTTGAGGTCGGTGGCGCAGTAGCCGGGGTTGGCGGCGTTCACCTTGATCGCGGTGTCCTTGAGCTCCCGGGCATAGAGAACCGTGATCATGTTGAGCGCGCTCTTGGAGGAGTTGTACGCGAGGAACGTGGCCTCCGCGAAGGGGCTGTCCGGGGCCGCGGCCATGCTCAGTGAGCCGAGCTCGCTCGACATGTTCACGATCCGGCCCGCCGCCGAGGTGCGCAGCAGCGGCAGCATGGCGTTCGTCACGGTGACCACGCCGAACACGTTCGTCTCGTAGACGTCCCTGAGCGCCTGCGCCGAGGCGGTGCTGGGCACGACCTGGTTGAGGTCGCCGCTGATCCCGGCATTGTTGACCAGGATGTCGAGCGTGCCGTACTCCTGCTCGATCCACTTCGCGGCGGCCGCCGCGCTGTCCTCGTCGGTCACGTCGACCCGCACGTACGGCAGCCCGAGCCGCTCGCCCGCGGCCCGCCCGCGCTCCTCGTCGCGCGCTCCCACGATCGCGGTGACGCCCTGCTCGGCGAGCAGCCGCGCGATCTCGTAGCCGATTCCCTTGTTGGCACCCGTGATAAGAGCGATCTTCGTCATGCCTCCACGTTCGCCCAGGCGAGCCCGGGTGCGGGAGAGACCTGCGGAAGCTGGGATCGGCAGTACCACCCACGACCGCACGGTCATGGCCGAGGATGGAGGCATGAACCGGGACCAACTCGCAGAGTTCCTCCGCAGCAGGCGTGCCCGCGTCAGCCCCGCCGACGTGGGACTGCCCAGCGGCGAGCGCCGCCGCACGCCGGGCCTGCGCAGGCAGGAGATCGCGCAGCTGGCCGGCATGTCGATCGACTACTACATCCGGCTGGAGCAGGGCCGCGGCCCCCATCCGTCGCGGCAGGTCCTCAACGCGCTGGCCAGGGCGCTGATGCTGACCCAGGACGAGCGCGCCTACCTGTTCGACCTGGCCGGGCAGCCCTTGGAGGCGCCGTCGATCAGGGAGGACGTGCCCGGCGGCGTGCTGCACCTGCTGGCGTTCCTGGAGGAGGTGCCCACCTACGTCCTCAACGCCCGCTACGACATCCTCGCCTGGAACCCGATGGCCAACATCATCATGCGCGACCTCGACAACCAGCCGCCCGAGGACAGGAACGTCATCCGCTGGGTCTTCATGTCCCCCGACATCGCCGATTACCTCAACGACGAGGAGAAGGGCCGCTTCGCCCGCGCCGCGGTCGCCGACCTGCGGGCCGCCCTGGGGCGCTACCCGGACGACCGCAGGCTGCGGGCGCTGGTGGCCGAGATGCTCGCGCTCAGCCCCGAGTTCGCCGAGTTGTGGTCCCGGCACGAGGTCGAGATCCGCAGGGAGCAGCGCAAGCGCATCACCCACCCGCTCGTCGGCGTGATCGACATGATCTGCCAGGTCATGCCGGTGCCCGACCGCGACGACCTCCGTCTCGTGCTCTACACCACCGAACCCGGCTCCCCTTCGCACCAGGCCTTGCGCGAGCTGCGGCAACTGACTCTTAGCTGATCAGGTGACCGCCGTGGAGATCCCGCCTTCAGGCGAGGCAACGGCGTACGGTCGGCATGATTCCTGCTTAAAGGTGTAGGCGTATCCGTCCGCCCGTTGCAGCAGGCGGACGTGTCGGTGGCTGATGCCTTGGACGATGCCGTGGGCGGTGGTGATGTTGAAACTACCGGTGGCACGGACGGCAACACGACCGGTGTGGGTTCCTTGCTTCTTTCCAGTGGGGACGACGGCCGTTACCAGGTCACCGGTGGCGTAGGCGAAGTACCTCTTCTGCCGGGGCAGGCGGAGGCGGGGAAAGCCGTGCTTGTCGGTGCGGGTGCGGGTATGAGTGCCGCGACCTGTACATCTGGCGACCAGCACCGCGGACACCGTTTCGGTGATGGCATCGAGCTTGCCCACGGCCAGGGCATCGAAAGCGTGCGTCTTGGGCAGGCGGTTGCGCGTGCGATTCCACTTCGTCCGGCCCCCAGAGGCCACGTGCTTGGGCAGGCGGGCATCGAGTTCCCGCCACAGCGCCCAGCGGGTGGACTGCACCGCAGCAGCGCCCCGGAGTGGAGCGTTGGCCTGGGCCAGGACGGTGGCGAGCAGCTTCGGCTTGCCCGCCAGGAACTCCTTGATCGGCCGATTTGACTTCGCTTCGTTGCACGGCACGCAGGCCAGGGTCAGATTGGAGATCCGGTCGGTGCCGCCTCGGCTGCGCGGGTGGATGTGGTCGATGTTCAATGGTGTCCCGCTGGCGGCGCAGTAAGCACAGCGCACTACTCTACGCGACCGAGCTTTTCCATACTGTTTTCGAAAGGAGGGTTGTGGTTCACCCTATTACCAGGCCTTGCGCGACCTCGGGCGCCGACTCTAAGGCTAGGCTGCTCAGATGCGAGCGGTTGCGTTTGACATCTTCGGGGGCGAGCTAGATGTACGTGAGCTGCCCGACCCAGCCCCGGCCGCGCACGGAGCGGTGATCAGGGTCGAGGCGACGGGACTGTGCCGCTCCGACTGGCACGGCTGGCAGGGGCACGATCCCGATATCAAGGCCCTGCCGCACGTGCCGGGGCACGAGTTCGCGGGCGTGGTCGAGGCCGTCGGGTCCGACGTGCGCGGGTGGCGGGCGGGGGCGCGCGTGACCGTGCCGTTCATCTGCGCCTGCGGCACGTGCGCGTCGTGCGCCGCCGGCGACCAGCAGGTGTGCGAGCGGCAGACCCAGCCGGGTTTCACCCACTGGGGCTCCTTCGCCGAGTACGTCGCCGTCGACCACGCCGACGTCAACCTGATCGCGATCCCCGAGGACATGGCCTTCGCCACGGCGGCCGGGCTGGGCTGCCGCTTCGCCACCGCGTTCCGCGCCGTGTCCCAGGTGGGCGAGGTGCGCCCGGGCGAATGGGTGGCGGTGCACGGCTGCGGCGGCGTGGGACTGTCCGCGGTGATGATCGCGACGGCGGCCGGCGCCCGCGTGGTGGCCGTCGACATCAGCAGCGACGCGCTGCACCTGGCTGAGCTGGCGGGCGCCACGCATTTCGTCAACGGGTCGAGAGGAGACGCGGCGGCCCAGGTCAGGGAGCTGACCCGGGGCGGGGCGCACGTGTCCATCGACGCGCTGGGCAGTCCGGCGACGTGCGCCGCCTCTATCGAGAGCCTGCGCCGCCGGGGCCGGCACGTCCAGGTGGGGCTGTTGCCCGGCGGGGCGACGCCGGTGCCGATGGACCGCGTGATCGGCCACGAGCTGCGGCTGCTGGGCAGCCATGGCATGGCTGCACATGCGTACCCGCCGATGCTGGAGATGATCCGGGGCGGGATCCTGCATCCCGACCAGCTCGTCACCCGCACGATCGGGCTCGCCGACGTCGGCAAGGCACTGGCCTCGATGGGCTCGGTCCCAGGCGTGACGATCATCACTCCTCGATCGTCGCTCTGAGCGTCCCCGCTGCGCTGCTTGGACGGTCCTCGACCGACCGGCTTCGGTGAGGCCCGACCACGGAGCGGCACGACGGTTGACCAGTGCGTGGGCGGCCTAGGGTGAGCGGCATGGATTACATGCGACTTGGTGACACGGGTTTGAAGGTCTCGCGGGTGTGCCTGGGCATGATGAGCTACGGCGATCCGGCCCGGCAGGAGTGGGCGCTGCCGCAGGACCAGGCCGAGCCGATCGTGCGCAGGGCGGCCGACGCGGGCGTGACGTTCTTCGACACCGCCGACTTCTACAGCCGTGGCGAGAGCGAGGTCGTGACCGGCAACGTGCTGCGCGGAACCTTCCCCAGGCGCGAGGATTACGTGCTGGCGACCAAGGTCTATTTCCCGATGAGCAGGGGCGTCAACGACCGCGGCCTGTCCCGCAAGCACATCCTCGCCGCCATTGACGCCTCGCTCGACCGGCTGGGCACCGACTACGTGGACCTTTATCAGATTCACCGATGGGACGACGAGACGCCCATCGAGGAGACCATGGAGGCGCTGCATGACGTGGTCAGGGCGGGCAAGGCCCGCTACCTCGGCGCGTCGAGCATGTGGGCCTGGCAGTTCGCCAAGGCGCAGCAGGTGGCCGAGCGCAACGGGTGGACGAGGTTCGTCGCCATGCAAAATCACTACAACCTGCTTTATCGGGAGGAAGAGCGCGAGATGCTGCCGCTCTGCCTCGACCAAGGCGTGGGTGTGATCCCGTGGAGTCCGCTGGCGCGGGGCGTGCTGGCCCGGGCAGGCTCGGCGGCCACCACCACGACCAGGACGGGGTCGGACGAGCGCATCGACGCCCTGTACGACCCGGAGAACGACAAGCTGATCCTGGACCGGGTGGCGCAGGTGGCGGCCGAGCGCGGGCTGCCCGCTGCTCAGGTCGCGCTGGCCTGGCTGCTGCACCAGCCGGCCGTGACGGCGCCGATCGTCGGGGCCACGAAGGACCGGCACGTCGACGACGCGGTGGCGGCCGTGGACGTGGCGTTGTCGGAGGCGGAGCTGGCCTTCCTCGGCGAGCCGTACCGGCCGCGTGAGGTGCGGTTCTGACCATCCCGGATTGTCGGTCCGAGCCCCTAGGGTTGGGGCATGCGGGCAAATGAGGAGGCGGCGTCGGCGCTGCAGGAATACGCGGAGTTGTTCGCGCTCTGCGGCGGCGACGCCTTCCGGGTGCGGAGCTACCAGAAGGCGGCCAAGGCCATCGCCGGGTTCCCTGAGGACATCTTGGTCGTCGACGTGCGCAATGTCCCCGGCGTCGGCGAGGCGATCGCCAAGAAGATGGAGGAGTTCCTGCAGCGCGGGAGCTTCCGGCAGCTCGACGACCTGCGGGCGCGCGTCCCCGACGGCGTGCGCAGGCTGACGCGGGTGCCGACCCTGGGCCCCAAGACGGCGATCATGCTGTTCGAGGACTACGGCGTCGACTCCACCGACGCGCTGCGCGAGGCCATCTCCTCTGGCCGCCTCGACGGCGTCAAAGGCCTCGGCCCCAAGACCCTGGCCAATCTGCTCAAGGGCATCGAGCAGCTCGAGCAGTCCGGTCGCCGCGTGCACATCGGCGTCGCCATGTCGCTGGCCGAGCAGGTGATGGCCTCGCTGCCGGCCGAGCGGATCGCGTACGCGGGATCGCTGCGGCGGATGAAGGACACGATCGGCGACATCGACATCCTCGCGGTCGCACCGGAGTCGATCATGGAGGAGTTCCGGGCCCAGCCTTACGTCGCCGACGTCATCGCGGCGGGCGACAAGAAGACCTCGATCCGCACCACGTCCGGCATCCAGGTGGACCTGCGCGTGGTCCCGGCCGAGTCGTGGGGCGCGGCCATGCAATATTTCACTGGCTCCAAGGAGCACAACGTCGCCATCAGGGAGATGGCGGTGAAGAAGGGCTGGAAGCTCTCGGAATACGGATTGTTCGAGGGCGAGCGGGTGATCGCCGCCGAGTCCGAGGAGGACATCTACGCCGCGCTCGGCATGCGGTTCGTGCCGCCGCCGATGCGGGAGGACGGCGGCGAGGTCAAGGCGGCGCTGCGGGGCGAGCTGCCCGTGCTCGTGGAGCTGCCCGACCTCAAGGGCGACCTGCACACGCACACCGATCTCACGGACGGGATCGCGTCGCTGGAGGACATGGTGGCGGCCGGGCACGCCCGCGGCTACGCCTACTACGCGGTCACCGACCACGCGCCGGACCTGGCGATGCAGCGGATGACGTTGGACAAGGCGCTGGAGCAGCGGGGACGGGTGGCCGAGCTCCAGCGGAAATACCCGGACATGCGCCTGCTGCACGGCACCGAGCTCAACATCGCGCCCGACGGCTCGGTGGACTGGCCCGGGGAGATCCTGCGGGAGTTCGACGTGTGCGTGGCCTCGGTGCACTCCCATTTCGGGATGTCGCGGGAGGAGATGACGCGCCGTTTCATCGCCGCCTGCGAAAACCCGTACGTGGACATCATCGGGCATCCGACGACGCGGAAGATCGGCAAGCGGGCGGCGGTGGACGCGGACTGGGAGGCCGTCTTCCGCGCGGCGGCCCGCACGGGCACCGCGATGGAGATCGACTCCTTTCCCGACCGCTCTGACCTGCCGTCGGATCTGGCGCGGCTGGCCAGGCACCACGGGGTCAAGTTCTCGATCGACAGCGACTCGCACGCGATTCCCCACTTGGCGAACCAGCGGTTCGGGATCGGGATCGCACAGCGGGCGTGGTTGACGACGGACGACGTGATCAACACCTGGCCCCTGGACCGGCTCCAGGCCTTCCTGGGCCGCTGACCACGCCGCCCGGCCTCCCTGTCGTTGCTCGACCGTCTCAACGCCGCGCCTTCATCGTGCCGTCAGCCGCTGGACCTGTTTGACGCGGACCCGGTTCCCTGAGGGCCGGCAAGCCTGGCGCCGGCCGGTTCTGCAGGTGGGGGCCCGGGTAGAAGGGCCCGAGGAGAGCTTGGAACGTTCCTCATGCGATGGGCGGGGGTCCGGGGTCGGCAAAGAGGGATGCCGAAGCCAAGCGAGAGGAGATTAAATGGTTTCCAGGTAGGGAATAGCTGTTGCGAGGTGAGATCGATGGAGCAAGCCACTGCGACGATCGTGAAGCCGCTGCCCGACCACCTGTTCCGGGTGCACGGCGCGAGTGCCGAGATGCGGTGGGAGGCCATGTCGGGGCAGGGATACCACACGCCGACCGACCGGTTCTTCGTGCGCAACCACACCTCCACGCCGCTCATCGACGTCACGACCTGGCGGCTGCGACTGCACGGCGCGGGCATCCGAAGTCCGCGCGAGTTCGGCTACGACGAACTCCGGGCCATGCCGTCCCGGACCTACGACCTGGCGATCGAGTGCGCGGGCAACGGGCGGCGCTTCTACGGCACGCAACAGCACGACCCCGCCCCGGGGACGCAGTGGGGCCTGGGGGCGATCGGAGTCGCACGGTGGCGCGGGGTGCCGTTGAAATACCTGCTCAAGCAGGTCGGCGTGCGTCCCGAGGCCGTGGACGTGTTGCCCTCGGGGCTGGACGCGCCGTTCGAGGACTACGGTCACGTACGCAGGCCGCTGCCGATCGACAAGGCCATGGACGACGTGCTGGTGGCCTACGAGATGAACGGCGAGCCGCTGCCTCCCGATCACGGATTTCCGGTGCGATTGGTGGTGCCGGGATGGGTGGGAATAGCGTCCATCAAATGGTTGGGCGACATCGAAGTTTCCACGGCCAAGCTCTTCACTCCGTGGAACACGGTCTTTTACGCGGATGTCACCACGCAGCCTGTGAAGAGCGCTTTCGAGCTCGCCTGGAATGCCGTCCTGCCCATCACCGGGCCGCACATCCTGCACGGCCGGTCCTGGTCGGGGCGGGGCAGGATCGTGCGGGCCGAGGTGAGCTTCGACGGCGGGTTCAGCTGGCGCGCGGCCGAGCACCACGGGCATCACCTGGTCGGAGCCTGGCTGCCCTGGCACATCGCGTGGGCTCCCCGCCACACGGGGCGGTATGTGCTCATGGCCAGGGCGACCGACGAGACAGGCGCCACGCAGCCCATGGTCACGCCCCGGCATCCCTTCGGCTATCACTTCGACGCCGTCGTGCAACACCCCATTCACGTTGTCCTCGGATAGGTAATTGTCACCGATCCCGGCTGAGCTGGCGATTTCCTTTACCACGGTCCGGCGCACCTGAATTCATCTGAAAGACTCTCGCGGAAACCTTTCGGAAATGCCCTCATGTGATGCTGCACACACGCCGGAAAAAGGAGAGCAGATGCGCCAGCTGACCGCACTCGACGCTCAGTTCCTCAATGTCGAGACGGCGACCACCGCCGCGCACGTGGCCGGGCTGGCGATACTCGACTCGGCGAACGGGTCGCTCAACCGGGACGCGCTCGCGGAGTTGCTGCTCGACCGGATCCACTTGTCCCCCGCGCTCAGCCTGCGGCTGGCCGAGGTGCCGTTGGGACTGGACCATCCCTACTGGGCACCCGATCCCGGCTTCGACATCGGCAACCACCTGTTCGAGCTGACGTTGCCCGAGCCGGGGAACGACTGGCAGCTGGCCGACGCCGTGGCGGAGATCCACGCCCGCAGGCTCGACCGGGCGCATCCGCTGTGGGAGATGCATCTGATCAATGGGTTGCCCGACGGGCGGGTGGCCATCTACACGAAGGTGCACCACGCCGCCATCGACGGCATCTCGGGCGCGGAGACCCTGGCCACCCTGCTCGACCTCACCCCGGACGGCCACCTCACCCGCCGCAAGCTCCCCACGACGGTCCAGCCGGTCAGCGCGAACGGCAGCCACGCGCCCAGCGCCGCCCTCCCCGCCGCCGGCCAGCGCGATCACGCCTCGGGCAACGGCCACGCCAACGGCCGGGCCGGCGGGTCATGCGGCGGCGTCCCCGCCGGCGACCGGCTGGTGCCGGCCGATGGGCACGGGCAGAAGGCGCCCGGGCTGATCGACATGCTGGCCGGCGCCGCCCTGCGCACCGCCACCCACCCCGTCCGCGCCGTGCGATCGGTCGTCAGAGCGGCCGGAGACCTGGACGCCATCCCGCTGGCAGCCACCGTGCCGGGCGCGAAGCTGATCGCCAAGGCCGCACGAGTGGTCGCCCGCGACCGGCCCAACCGCCCCGAGCTGCCGAGCCTCGCCGTTCCCCGCACCCCCTTCAACGGGCCCATCAGCGCCCGCCGCCACCTGTCCTTCGGCTCGCTGTCGCTCAAGGACGTCAAGAAGGTGGCCACCTCCAACAGCATGAGCGTCAACGACGTCGTCATGACCCTGTGCACGTCGGCGCTCCGCTCGTGGCTGCACGAGCGCGACGCGTTGCCGGAGGCGCCGCTGATCGTCGCCGTCCCGGTCGCGGTCCGTACGGCCGACGCCAAGGACCTGGTCGGCAACCAGATCTCCGCCATGATCGCCCCCATGCCCACCAATGTCTCCGACCCGCACGAGCGCCTGCAGGCGGTCGGCGCGACCATGGGCCGGGCCAAGCGGCGTTTCGCGCTCGCGCCCGCGACCTGGCTGAGCGAGCTGTGCTCGGTGCTGCCCGCTCCGGTCACGAGCCTGGCCACGCCGGCGATCTTCCGGCTGGCCGGCATGGCGTTCCCGCCGATCAATCTGATCATCAGCAACGTGCCAGGACCGCAGTTCCCGCTGTACCTGTGCGGCGGGAGGGTGCTGTCGTACTACCCGCTGTCCGTCCTGACCGACATGAGCGGCGGCCTGAACATCACCTGCTTCTCCTACGACGGCATGCTCGACTTCGGCATCGTCGCCTGCCCCGAGCGCGTCGACGACGTGTGGGGCCTGCTCCGGCACCTGCGTACGGCGCTGGATGAGCTGCTAGACGAGCGAGTGGGCGATGAGTTCCGCGACGGCCTCGGGGTCGATCTGGTGGCCCGTTAGCTGCCAGAGGTTCTCCTGGTAGAGCAGGATGGCGGCGAACGTGGCCGCCGCCACCTCCAGCCTGGCCGCGTCCCCCCGCGCCCCGGGCAGCGCCAACTCCAGCGCGAACCTGGCCCGCCTGATCAGCTCCCCGTTGAGACGGCTGAGCCGTTCCTTGACCGAGCCGTGCGTGTCGGCCTCACGGAACAGGATGCGCCGCATCGCCGGTGAGGCCCGCAGCGGCAGCCCCCGTGCGAGCCTGGCCAGCGTGCCCGCCGGGTCGCCGGGGACCGCGTCGACGTCGCGACCCTCCTCGATGTGCGTACGCTCATTGACGAGAGCGACCAGTACGTCGATCTTGCGCGGGAAGTAGTCGGAGATCAGCCCTTTGGGCACTTTCGCGAGGCTGGCGATGACCGCAGTCGGAGTGGCCTCGTAACCGGAGCCCGCGAACAGCTCCTCTGCCGCGTCCAGGATGCGCGTGCGCGCGTCACCCGTCACCACAGCACGAACCATAACCCCACCTGCGGCTTCATCGCCATGCCAGGAAGCGTGGCGCTTTCCTGCCCTCCCCGCTACGAGGCATCCATGTATCATATGAGACAGATTCGTCTCAAACGATACGGCGGTGTCAAGGTGGCGATGAGCCGAGAGCAGATCATGAGGGCGGCGATCCAGCACCTCAACAGGGACCCGTCCGCCTCCATGGCGCAGCTCGCCGACGCGGTCGGGATCAGCAGGGCCACGCTGCACCGGCAGTTCAGCAGCCGCGACGAGCTGATGCTGGCCCTGGCCCGCCGCGGCCACGACGAGTGGGAGCGCGTGCAGCTGGCCGCCGGCCTCGACGCCGCGAGCGCCTCAGGGGACGCGGCGAGGCTGGAGAAGGCGCTGAACGCGCTGCTCACCGGCCTGATCGAGGTCGCCGACGAATACGGCTTCGGCCTCACCGACTACGCACTGGCCGTCCACCCCGAGTTGTCGCGCCGCGTCGAGGAGCTGGAGGAACGCGAGATCGCGTTCTACACCGCCGCCCAGCGCGCGGGCCTGCTGAGCGCCCAACTGCCCGTCCGCTGGATCAGCGACGCCGTCTACGGCCTGCTCGTGGCCGTGCGAGACGGCCTGCGCCGCGGCGACATCGCCCGCCGGGACGCCCCCCGGCTGCTCCTCGAGATGTTCCTGCACGGCGCCGCGCCCCGGAGGCCAGCATGACGATCACCACGTCGCCGGTCTCGGCGAAGCGGCGGTGGGCCGGCCTGGCCGTGTTGTCGGCCGCCGTGCTGCTCGTGGTCATGGACATGACCGTGCTCAACGTCGCGCTTCCGGCCATCTCCGAGGACCTGCGGCCCAGTTCCATCGAGCTGTTGTGGATCGTGGACGCGTACGGGCTCGTGCTGGCGGGGCTGCTGGTCACGGTGAGCGCGCTGGGCGATCGGTGGGGTCGCAAGCGGATGTTGCTGACCGGGTTCGCGGTGTTCGGGCTGGCCTCGCTGGCGGTGCTCGCGGCGGACGCCCCGGCGGAGGTGATCGCGGTGCGGGCGCTGCTCGGCGTCGGCGGCGCCATGATCATGCCGTCCACGCTGTCCATGATCCGTAACTTGTTCCCCGACCCCGGCGAGCGGGCCAAGGCGCTGGGCATATGGTCGGCGATGGCCGCGGTGGGCGCCGCGTTGGGACCGATCCTGGCCGGGCTGCTGCTGGAGCGTTTCACGTGGCATGCGGCGTTCCTGGTGAACGTGCCGGTCATGGCGGCGGCGATCGGCGCGGGGCTGGTGCTGCTGCCCGAGTCCAGGAACCCCAGCCCCGGCCGCTGGGACGCGCTCGCCACGGTGTTGTCGATGGCCGGCATGGTGACGCTGGTGTACGCCGTCAAAAGCTTCGGCAAGTACGGCCCCGCCTCGGCCGGCGCCCTGCTGGCGACCGTAGTCGCGGCGGTGACACTGGGCTGGTTCGTGCTGCGCTGCCTGCGCCGGCCGGATCCGCTCCTGGAGCTCCGGCTGTTCCGCAGCGGCCCCTTCTCCGCCGGGGTGACGACGGCGCTGACCACCGCGATCGCGATGGGCGCGGTGTTGTTGCTGCTCGCGCAGTGGATGCAGCTGGTGCGGGGCTACTCGCCGCTGGAGACGGGCGTGCGGCTGCTGCCGGCGGCGCTGGCCGCGCTCGTGGCCTCGCCGCTGGCTCCGTCGCTGGCGGCCAGGATCGGCGCCCGTACGGTGCTGGCGGGCGGCCTGGCGGTGACGGCGGCGGGGTTCCTGCTGCTCTTCCTGGCGCCGGCGCCGCTGGACTACTGGCCGGTGGCGGGCGCGCTGACGCTGATCGGCATCGGGAACGGCGCTCTGGCGATCGCCTCCGCGGTGATCATGTCGGGTACACCCGCGGCGAAGTCGGGCAGCGCGGCGGCCATCGAGGAGACCAGTTACGACCTCGGCGGGGCGCTCGGCGTGGCCGTGCTCGGCAGCGTGGCGGCGGCCGTCTACCGCGGCGGGCTGGACTACGACGGGCCGGCGGCCGGGGTCGCGCGGGAGTCCCTGGGCGGCGCGATCGACGTGGCCAGGGAACTGGGCGCGGAAGGTGCCCGGCTGGGCGCGGAAGGCTTCCAGCTCAGCGCGGAGGGCGCGCGGCTGGCCGAGCAGGCGACGGCGGCCTTCACCCACTCACTCGCGCTGACCAGCGGGGCGGGCGCGGCGTTGATGCTGGCCGGCGCGGTGCTGGTGTGGTTGCTGACGCCGCGCGGCCTGGACCTGTCCGCCGGTCATCGCTGAGCCGCGTTCGAGGCGTGCCGCTGCGCGGGGCCGCCGAGGACCGGCGCGCCGACCAGGCAACCGTGTCATCGGAGTGCCATCGAAGCCTCCTCATGGGACGCGCGGATAATGGCAGGATGAGATCAGTAGGTACCACGGACCTGTCCGTTTTCCCGATAGCGCTCGGCACCAATGTCTTCGGCTGGACGGCGGACAAGGAGACGTCGTTCGCGGTCCTCGACGAATACGTCGAGAACGGCGGCAATTTCCTCGACACCGCCGACGTCTATCCGTACTGGGCGACCGGCGACTCCGCGTCCGAGATGATCATCGGTGAGTGGCTGGCCCACCGGCACAACCGCGACTCGCTCGTCCTGTCCACCAAGGTCGGCATGCTCGAAGGGCTCCGGGGCCTGGCCCCGGCGACCATCCGCACGGCGGTCGAGGACTCGCTGCGGCGGCTCCGTACCGACTACATCGACCTTTACTGGGCGCACGTGGACGACCACGACACGCCGATGGTGGAGTCGCTGGCCGTCTTCGACGCGCTGGTGCGCGAGGGCAAGATCCGCTACGCCGGCGCGTCCAACCACAGCGCCGCCCGGCTGGCGGAGGCACTCAAGATCTCCGATGAGGAGGGGCTGGTCAGGTACGTCGCGCTGCAGCAGGAGTACAACCTGGTCGAGCGTGGCTACGAGGGCGAGCTGCGGGATGTGGTGGCCAGGGAGAGGCTGGGCAGCACGCCGTACTTCGGGCTGGCGCGCGGCTTCCTGACCGGCAAGTACGCGCCCGGCGTCACCGTCGAGAGCCCGCGGGCGGGCAAGGCCGGCGAATACCTGGCCACGGAGCACGGGCGGCGCACCCTGGAGGCGCTGACCAAGGTGGCGGCCGAGCGTGTGGTCCACCCGGCCTCGGTGGCGCTGGCCTGGCTCGCCGCCCAGCCGACGATCACGGCGCCGATCGCCAGCGCGCGCAGCGTCGAGCAACTGCAGGCCCTGATCACGGCCGCCGAGCTGACGCTGAGCACGGAGGAGCTCGCCCTCCTGGACGAGGCCTCGCGCCCCTGACCCTGCCGCGCCGCCCGGGTACGACTCGGGCGGCTGGGTTCAGTGGATGCGATTCACCAGGCCGTGGCACAAAGTGCGCAGTTCGGTCGCGCCGGGGAGGCATTCGTCCAGGATGTCCACGGCCGACGCCACGTAGCGATCCGCCATCGCAAGCGCGGCGGCCCGCCCGCCCGCCTCCTCCACCAACCGGGCGGCCCGGCGTACCGACTCCTCGTCCGTGACGCCGGCCGAGAGCACGGCCGACAGCTCGCGGGCGGCCGGCGAGTCGGTGGCGAGGGCGGCGAGGACGGGCAACGTCTTCTTGTCGCGCCGCAGATCGTTGTGGACGGGTTTGCCGGTGACGCGGGGATCGCCCCAGATGCCGAGCATGTCGTCGGCGATCTGGAAGGCCACCCCCAGGTCGCGGCCCACGGCCCACATCCGGTCCGCGATCTCGGGCGCGCCGCCGCCCAGGGCCACGCCGGCGGCCGCGGCGGCTCCCAGCAGACTGCCGGTCTTGCCCGCGGCCATCTCCGTGTACTCGCCGATGGTGACCTCTTTGGGCCCGCGCCAGGGCCGGTTCTCGAAGGCCATGTCGGCGCTCTGCCCGTTCACGAGCTCGACGAGCGCCGCCGACAGGAACCTCATGGCCTCCGGCGCTCCGGCGAGCTGCTGGACCGCCAGGGCGAGGAGTGCGTCGCCGGTGAGCAGCGCGGGCCCCACGCCGTACGCCTTCCAGAGCGCCTCGCGGTGCCTGCGCCGCTCGTCGTGATCGATGATGTCGTCGTGCGCCAGCGAGAACGCGTGCACCAGCTCCACCGCGACCGCCGCCGGCAGCGCCGACTCGGCCGGGGCCCCGACCGCCTCGGCGCTGAGCATGGCGATGGCGGGTCGCACGCCCTTGCCGCCGTCCCCGTGGTACGGCCTGCCATCCGCGTCCGACCAGCCCAGAGCGAACGCGGCCATCCTGGCACCCCACGGATGCAGGTTCGAGACCGCCTCACGGAGGGCGGGTTCGAGCAGGCCCCGGAAACGGGGCATGGCGCCGCCGCCCAGGGGATGGCTGAGATTCAATCGGAACTCCTACCCAAGTACGATCTTGAATCTACATGCATAAGCATGTGATACTCCACCTCAACGGTTGACATTTGTCAGGAAATGTCCGGGATGTGAGACGGACACCGTATGCGATGGAGGAAAAACAGTGGCGATTGACGCCGCCCCTACCAGAACGTTGCCTTTCCTCCGTAAGCTCACGAGACATGCGCGCGTCCCTGTCAACGCGTTCGAAGAAGCCGGCACCCAGGCCAACGGGGATCTCGTCCGGCTGAGCATGGGCCCCTTCCGCCCGTATCTGGTGACCCATCCCGACCACGTCCAGCACGTGCTCGCCAGGAAGCAGCCGAACTACGTGCGCGAGGGCATGTTCTGGGACCCGCTGGCCCCGCTGCTGGGCGAAGGCATCCTGTCGGACGGCGAGAGCTGGGCGGAGAGCCGCCAGATCCTGCAGCCGCTGTTCACGGCCAAGTACGTGAACTCGCTCGCCGAGCACATGGCCGAGATCATCAACGAGCTCATCGAGGAGACGGTGATCCCGGGGCGGCCCTTCGACGTGGCCAAGGGCGTGTCCGCCATCGTGCACCCGACGATCGTACGGCTGTTCTTCGGCGCGAAGATCTCCGTGGCGGACATCAACCGACTGGTGCCCGCTTACGACGTCGCCGTCACCGCCAAGGCCATCCGCCTGCTGATGCCGTTCGTGCCGGAGCTGTTCCCGATGCCGGGCGACCAGTCGTTCAAGCGCGCGATCAAGACCATTGACGAGGTCGTCTACCCACGCATCCGGCAGGCCAGATCGCAGGACCAGGAGGGGGACGACGTCGTGTCGCGGCTGGTCAAGGCCCGCCAGGACATCGAGGGCGCCGAGGGCGACAGGCGCATCAGGGACGACCTGGTCGCCATGCACGGGGCCTCGACGGAGACCTCGGCGACCGCGCTGACCTGGGCCTGGCCCGTGCTGCAGGCGTACCCGCACGTCGCCGCCAAGCTGTACGAGGAGGTCGAGCGGGTGGTCGGCGACGACCCCGTCAGCACCGCGCACCTGCCGGACCTGGTCTACCTCAGGATGTTCGTCACCGAATTGCTGCGGCTCTACCCGCCGGGCTGGATCTTGCCGCGCAAGACGGTCGAGACGGACGTCGTGGGCGGGATCACCGTTGAGGCCGGCTCCACCGTCATGCTGAGCCCGTACCTGACGCATCGGCTGCCGCGGTTCTGGGAACGGCCGCTGGAGTTCGACCCCGAGCGCTTCGCGCCGGCGAACGAGGCCAAGCGGCACCGATACGCGTACTGGCCGTTCGGCGCGGGCCCGCACGTGTGCCTCGGGCAGCACCTGTTCATGATGGAGGCGCCCCTTCTGATCGCCGGCATCCTGCGGAAGTACCGCCCGATCGTGCACCACGACGGCTCCGTGACCCCCCGGCTGGCCTCCTCGCTGCGTCCCACCGCCGGCCTGTCGATGACGCTGGTGCCGGTGGGGCGGCGGTGAACGGCTCCTTCGAGACTGGCCGAACATGCGCCCTGGCCGTGGCCAGCGGCCGCGAACTGGCCAGATTCGCGACCCGCTACGACGGGCTCTTCCCTGAGAAGTCGTTCGACGCCGGGCTGTACGGCGCGCTGTCCATGGCAGGCGCGTTCTGCGCGCCCTGGGCGACGGTCGAGGGCCTGCGCGCCGTGAACCGGGCTTCACTGCTGGTCTTCGCCCTGGACCGACTGATCGACGAGGAGGCGAGCTCGCGAGAGCAGGTCGGCGCCCTGGTCGGTGAGTGCCTGGCCGCGGCGGGCGGCCCTGCGGCGGGCGGGGCCGCGCCCGAATCACAGGCGGCCGCCTTCGTCGCGGACCTGCGATCGGACTTGGCCGCCCCGCCTGAGCTCGACCGGGCCTGGCGCGATCAGCTCGAACGCATGCTTCGCGCCATGGCCCGCGAATGGGACTGGAGCGGCTCCGAGCACCCGCCCACCAGGCAGGAGTACCTGGCCAACGCCGACAGCTGCGGCGCACTCTTCATCGGCCTGTCGCACTGGATTCACACAGGGCTGGTCGAGGCACCCCGCGACCTGGACCGGCTGCGCCCGGCCGCCGACGCCGTGCAGCGCTATCTGCGCCTGCTCAACGACCTGGCCACGTGGCGCAGGGAGTCCGGCTCAGGAGACGTCAACGCATTCACGCTGGGAATGGAGTTGGACGAAGTGATCGAGCAGCTGTCAGAGCTGGCCGACGAAGCGACCGAGCTGATCGAGCCGCTGCGGGACGCGTACCCGCGTGCCGCGGAGTACCTCACCTGGCAGATCAACTACAGCGCCGGCTTCTACGGCCTCTCCGACTTCTGGGCCGAGTCGTGATCGACGTCTTCCGCGAGGCCAATGACCTCGTCTCCGGGCTCATGGCTAAGCCCTGGGGCCAGGTATCCCCCTCGGTCTACGAGACCGGGCGGCTGGTCACGATCGCCCCCTGGCTGGTCGGGCAGCGGGAGCGCGTGGCGTACCTCCTGGGCGAGCAGCGCGACGACGGATTCTGGGGCGCCCCCGAAGGCTACGGGCTCGTGCCCACCCTGAGCGCCACCGAGGCACTGCTCACCGCTGCGGCCCGGGGCGATGGCGATCCGGCCGTGCTCATGCCGGCCGCGCGCGCCGGGCTGAAGGCGCTGCGGTCGATGCTCCAGGAGCCACGCGAGCTGCCCGACACGCCGGCGATCGACCTGATCGTGCCGTACCTCGTCTCGCTCATCAACGACCACGGGTGCGCTGATCCGCTGCCCCTGCCACCCGGCATGGACGGCAGGCGCCTCGGCATGGTGCGGCACCTTCTGGAGTCCGGCGGCGAGCCGCCACAGAAACTCCTGCACGCCCTCGAGGTGGTGGGCGCGACGGCTTCCATCACCAGCGCCGTGAGCCCCACGCCCATCGGCACCGTCGGTGCCTCACCCGCGGCGACGGCCGCCTGGCTGGACACTCTCGCGCCGCCCGACTCGGCCGACTCGGCCAGGAGGCACCTGGAGGCGGTGGCGAAGCGGTACGGCGGGCCCGTCCCCGTCGGGCTCCCCATCACGGTCTTCGAGCGCGGCTGGGTGCTGAGCTGGCTGCTCAGGGCGGGCGCGCCGGTGGAGCTGCCACCGGAAATGACCGCGGACCTGCGGGCCGCGATCGGCCCGAACGGCACTCCCGCCGGGGCCGGGCTGCCGGCCGACGCCGACACGACCAGCGTCGCGCTCCATGCGCTCGCACTGCTCGGCATGCCGTGCGAGCCCGAGTCGCTCAAGGCTTTCGACACCGGGGAGCACTTCTGCACCTGGCAGGGCGAGGACGGCGTCTCGGTCAGCGTCAACGCCCATGTGCTCGACGCGTTCGGGGAGTACGTGCGGGCCAGGCCGGAGACGGCGGGCACGTACCGGCCTTTGATGGCGCGCGTGGCGCGGTGGCTGGCCGTGCGGCAGCGGCCCGACGGGAGTTGGCGCGACAGGTGGCATGCCTCCCCCTACTACGCCACGCTCAGCTGCGCTCTGGCGCTCGGCGAGTTCGGAGGGCCGGAATACGCGGACACGGTGCGCGCCGCCCGGGAATGGGTGGTGGCGACCCAGCGCGACGACGGATCGTGGGGCCGGTGGATGGGCATGCCGGAGGAGACGGCGTACGCGGTGCAGACACTGCTGCTCTCGGGGCCGGAGCCGGACGAACGGTGCCGACAGGCGGCGGCGCGTGGCTACACGTTCCTCACCCATGTGGGCGATTTATCGGATTACCCTCCACTCTGGCATGACAAGGACCTTTACACGCCGACAGCAATTGTCCGCGCAGCGGTGCTGGCCGCCGTACACGTAACCCAGCGTTCATCTGGAAGGAGAACTTCGACCGAAAAGTAGGACATAGCGACCTAATGGCGCTCTTTCATGTTGAGTGAGCATTGTTGCGTTGCTAGGGTGACCCGAGTGTCAGATTCCTGGGATGCCCATTTCTTCCTCTTGACATGGCACGCTGACCGCGCTGCTTTCTCTCCGGGTGGCCTCGATGCGCTTCCGTAATGCCAGTGTCCGGGCAAAGGTCACGGCACTCATCGTCTCGCTCGCCTGCCTGTGGGCGTTCGCCGCCTGGGTAACCCTGCGGGAGGGCGTGAACCTACTGTGGGCCGCGACGGTCAACAGCAACGTCGTCGACCCAAGCGAGCCACTGCTTATCGAGCTCCAGCGCGAGCGCCGCCTTGCGCTCGCCCACCTGGGCGCGAACAGGCGCGACGTCGACCAGCCGATGCGTGCCCAGCGAGCCAAGACCGATGCGCTGACCTCCGAGTTCGACTCCGCATCCGAGAGCACGGCGGCCGAGTTCGCCATGGACGACGCGCTCCGCCGCCGCCTGGGCGAGGTCAAGGGCCAGCTCGGCAAGCTGGCGGCCACCAGGAAGTCGATTGACACGGGCAAGACCAACGTCGCGCAGGCCGCAGCTCAGTACAACGCCGTCATCGACTCCTTCTACCGCATGTACGACTCGGTGGCCGAGTTCGACGACAAGGAGATCGCCAAGGACGGCCGAACGCTGGCCGAGATGCACCGCTCGCGGGAGATCTTCGCCCGCGAGGACGCGCTGCTGGCCAGTGTCTTCGCCAAGGGCGGCTTCACCAGGACCGACCACGCCGAATTCGTCGAGACCGCCGGCGTCTTCCGCTACACGTTGAGCGAGGCGCTGGCGAAGCTGCCGGCAGAGGACCAGGCAGCCTTCGACGCCTGGCTCAAGACCGCGCCGGTGTCCCGGGTCCAGGCCATGGAGACGCAGCTCATCCGGCACGACCCCGCCATAGACTCGCTGCCGGTGAGCGGCGAGGAGTGGCACAAGGCCGCCGACGCCACGCTGACCAGCATGCAGACAGTCACGCTCGCCGGCGGTGACCGGCTGCTCGAGCGGATCACGCCCGTCGCGGCCGGCGTCATCGTACGACTGCTGCTCGCCGGCGGTCTTGGCCTGATCGCCGTTATCGCCTCGATCATCCTGTCCATCACCACCACCAGGCAGCTGCTCGCCCAGCTGCGGAAGCTGCGCGACGCCGCCCACGAGTTGTCCGACGACCGGCTGCCCGGCGTCGTCGAGCGCATCGGTCAGGGCGAGGAAGTCGACCTGGTCAAGGAGGCGCCGGACCTGGACTTCGGTGACGACGAGATCGGCCAGGTGGGCCAGGCGTTCAACACCGTGCAGCGCACCGCGATCAAGGTGGCGGCCGAGCAGGCGGAACTGCGCCGCAGCATCCGCGACATCCTGCTCAGCCTGGCCCGCAGGACGCAGGGCCTGGTGCACCGGCAGCTCACCGTGCTCGACGTGATGGAGCGCCGGGAGACCGACCCCGAGGAGCTGAAGGAGCTCTTCCGGCTGGACCACCTGGCCATCCGCATGCGGCGCAACGCGGAGAACCTCATCGTGCTCTCCGGCTCCTCGCCCGCCCGCACGTGGCGGCGCTCGGTCCCCATGGTCGACGTCGTGCGCGGCGCGCTGGCCGAGGTGGAGGACTACACGCGGGTCACGCTGATGCCGATGGGCGAGGTCGTGCTCGTCGGCCGGGCCGTCGGCGACGTCGTGCACCTGCTGGCCGAGCTCATCGAGAACGCCGTGTCGTTCTCGCCGCCGTACACGAACGTCCAGGTCAGCGGCCAGCTCGTGGCCAACGGGTACGTGATCGAGATCGAGGACCGGGGCCTGGGCATGAAGCCCGAGGACCTGGAGGCCGCGAACGAGCGCATCGCGAACCCGCCGGAGTTCCGCATCACGGGCACCGCCCGCCTGGGCCTCTACGTGGTCAGCCAACTGGCCAAGCGGCACGACATCCAGGTGGTGCTCAAGGCGTCGCCGTACGGCGGGACCACGGTCGTGGTGCTGTTGCCGCAGGAGCTCGTCCAGCTCGACCCCAGGCCGGAGCCGCAGCGCGGCGACGGCGGGGAGCGGCTGCCGCGCCGGCCGACGGCGGTGGCCACGGTGGCCCGCCCCGCCGCGGGAGAGGCGGCTGCCCGCCCCGTCGCCGGAGAGATGGCGCGCCCCGCCGCCGGGGAGAACGTGCGCACGCTCAAACCCGCCCGCCCGGTCCCCGCCTCCGTTCCCGAGCCGGCCCCCGCACCCGCGCCCGAGCCGGCCCTCGCATCAGTACCCGAGCCGCCAGCCGAACCGGAGCAGCAGCCCGTGGCCGAATTCACACCGTCGGGGCTGCCGCTCCGCGTGCCCCAGGCGAACCTCGCGGCGGCGCTGCGCGAGGACACGCCCACGCTGCCAGACCACGAGGAGGACGATGACGAGCGCTCCCCGGAGGAGATCCGCGCGATGATGGGATCTCTTCAGTCAGGCACCCGCCTTGGCCGTACGCAGGCGGCCAAGATGCTGGATGAACAGCCGGGAGGCGACGCACCATGACCCCCACCGCGGGCACCGATCTCAATTGGTTGCTCGACGACCTCGTCAGCCGCGTCAAGGAGGCCGACCACGCCATCGTGCTGTCCTCCGACGGCCTGCTGATGGCCTCCTCGGCCGGGTTGCAGCGCACCGACGGCGAGCATCTGTCCGCCGTGGCCTCCGGGCTGCAGAGCCTGGCCAAGGGCATCTCGGAGCACATCTCCGGCGGCGCGGTACGGCAGACGGTCGTGGAGTGGAAGAGCCAGTTCCTCATCGTGACCACGGCGGGCGAGCGTGCCTGCCTGGCCGTGTTGTGCGCGCAGAACGCCGACATCGGGCTGATCGCGTACGAGATGGCCATGATGGTCGCGCGGGTGGGCCAATACCTCACCTCGGGCGCTCGCAACGCCGAGGCCATCGCCAGGAGCGAGCGGTGACAGGCGCCGACGGTCCGAGGGATGAGCACTGGGTCGACCCGGAGATCGTCCGGCCCTACGTGGTGACGCGGGGCCGGACCCAGCCGGCGCACGGCAAGTTCGACCTGATCTCCATGGCCCTGGCGGTGGGCGGCCCGCCGGGCCCGGACGCCGGGCTGGACCCCGAGCACCTGCGGATCCTCCAGATCTGCCGCGAACCCAAGTCCGTCGCCGAGATCGCCGCGCATCTCGACCTGCCCGCCGGCACGATCCGCGTGCTGCTCGGCGACCTGTTCGACCGCGAACTCGTCTCTGCCCAGGAACCACAATCCGAGGTGGACATGCGTGACATGAAGATGTACAGGGCGGTGCTCGATGGTCTTCGCTCGCTCTGACCGCCCGCGCCTGCCGACGGCGATCAAGATCTTGGTCGCCGGCGGGTTCGGCGCGGGAAAGACGACGATGGTCGGCGCGGTCTCCGAGACCCGGCCGCTGCGGACGGAGGAGGTGCTCACCGACCGCGGGATCGGTGTGGACGACCTCTCCTCCGTGGAGGCCAAGCGCACCACCACGGTGGCGATGGACTTCGGCCGGATCACGCTGAACAACGACTACGTGCTCTATTTGTTCGGCACGCCCGGGCAGGAGCGGTTCTGGTTCGTGTGGGACGAGCTGGCGGAGGGTGCGCTGGGCGCCGTGATCCTGGCGGACACGCGGCGGCTGGCGGACTGCTTCCCGTCGGTGGACTACTTCGAGCGGCGGAACACGCCGTTCGTGGTCGCGGTCAACTGTTTCGAGGGGGCGCCGACGTTCGAGCTGGACGAGGTGCGTCTCGCGCTCCAGCTCGACCCGTCGATCCCCATCATCATGTGCGACGCCAGGAAACGGGAGTCGAGCAGGGAGGTCCTGATCGCCCTGGTGAAGCACTCGGCGAGGCTGCGCGCGGAGCCGGTCGGCAGCTGAGCGCAGCCTTGTCAGGCGGCGGTGTGGCGGAGGTAGGCGTCGAGTTCGGCGGCGCCGCTCAGCATCGCGCGCCCGCGGGTGGACAGCCGGCCGTGCCAGTCCCGCAGGGCGGCCTCCAGGGGCGCCAGCCCGCCGGCCGCGCGCACCTGCTCGATCAGCGGCGCGATCTGCTCCAGCAGGTATCCGCCCCGTCTGAGCTGGTGCGCGAGCTGGGCATCCCGTACGTCGGCCGCGGTGTAGACCCGGTAACCGGTCTGCCGGTCGCGCCGTGGCCGCACCAGCCCGGCCTGCTCCCATTTGCGCAGCGTCGCGGGCCGGATCCCGAGTTTCCTGGCCAGGGGACCGATGAACGTGACGCCCGGTCCTGGAGGGGCGGAGGGCGCCAGGTCGCGGAGCGCGTTCTCGACGGCCAGAAGGGTCCGGCGGTCGTCGAGGAGCTGGGCGTGGCTCTCGTCGATGATCTTCAGGGCGTCCTCGACCGCGTCTCGGTTCACCGCCTGCATGATCGAGGTCGCGGTCTGGTGGCCGTGGGCGGGCACCAGGGCGAGGAACGCGCGGAGGGCTTGCGCGTGCCGCACGGTGTAGGTGCGATAGCCATGGGGCGTGCGACCGGCGCCAGGGAGGATGCCGGCCTGCTCGTAGTTCCTGATCGCCTGCGTGGACAGGCCGTGTTCGCGGGCGAGATCCACCGGCCTCAGCCGTTCGCGGGATGCCATGGGTGCGTCACCGTGTTGAAGGTTGGCCCAGGTGGGCGTGAGCGTGTTGTGCGGAAAGTTTACACTGAAAGTTCAACGATATCGTTGAGGGCATGTCGTCATCGAGGAGACCAGACCCGCTCGTCCAGGACGCCGCGACCTCTCTCGACGGCGAGGGCGTCGCCGCCGTCACGAGGCTGCTGCGGACTCTTCCCTGCCGGCCCCGCCTGCTCGGGCTCGGCGCGGCCACGCACGGCGAGGAGGCGCTGCCCGAGCTGCGTAACGAGATCTTCCGGCATCTCGTCGAGCACGAGGGCTACCGATCGTTCGCCATCGAGAGCGACTGCCTCATGGGCCTGGCCGTCGACGACTACGTCACGGCGGGCACGGGCACGGGCACGCTCGACGACGTCATGGAGGGCGGCTTCAGCCACGGGTTCGGCGCGTCGGCGGCCAACCGGGAGCTCGTGCGCTGGATGCGCGCGTACAACGAGGGCCGGCCCGTCGCGGAGCGGCTGCGTTTCTTCGGGTTCGACGCCCCGCTGGAGATGACCGTGGCCGCCAGTCCCCGCCAGGCGCTGACCGCGCTGCACGGCTACCTCGCGGCCGGGCTGGACGCGGGTCTGCTCCCCTGCGCCGCGGACGCCCTCGACCGCCTGATCGGGGGCGACGACCGGTGGACCAATCCCGCGGCGGCCATGGACGCCTCCCAGTCCGTGGGCCGCTCCGCCGAGGTCAGGGAGCTGCGACTGCTCGCGGACGACCTCGTGACGCTGCTGGACGTGTACGCGCCGCACCTGATCGCGTCGACCTCGCGGGAGGAGTGGTGGCGGGCGAGCACGTACGGGCGCACCGCCACCGGGCTGCTCCGCTACCACTTCTGGATGGCCGACACGTCCCCCGCCAGGGTCTGGCGGCTGATGGCCCTGCGGGATGCGATGATGGCCGGCAACCTCCAGGCCATCGCCGAGCACGGCCCGGCACTCGTCTACGCCCACAACCGCCACCTGCAGCGGGACAAGAGCACCTGGCAGCTGGCCGACATGGCACTGGAGTGGTGGAGCGCCGGCGCGATCGTCAGCGCCCGCCTGGGCGGCCAGTACGCCTTCCTGGCCTCGGCACTCGGCGCCATCCCGCATCAGGCGCTTCCCGCTCCCCACCCCGAGACCCTGGAGGGGCTGCTGTACACGCTGCCGGGCAACCGCTCCCTCATCGACGCCCGCCGGCTGGCCGCAGCCCTCGCCGAGGCGGGCACGAAGCCGGTCCCGCGGACCGACATATCTGCTAATTACGGCTATTTCGCGCTCGACCCGGCCCACCTCGGCGAGAACGACGGGATCGTCTTCATCAAGGACGTGCCCGCCTGACCTGACCCAGGGGCACCCGGTCTCGAGCCAGCACCTGCTCGCAGGCCAGCAGCACTCCCACGCTCCACGCGTGCGACAGCTTCAGGTACATGCCCTTCGGCAGCCGCTCGCCCCACCGCCACGCGGCCATGCCCGGCTCGGGCGCCTCGACGACCAGCTCGCCGCCCTCGGCGGTCGGCGATGATCACCATGCTTCCACTGTGAACGCGCCCTTGCGGGTGGTCAGCTCGACGAGGTTCGTCTCGACCGCGGAGAGCGGATCGTCGAGCGGGATCCGGAACGTACGGATCTCGCTCGGCCCGAAGTCCGCCGTGAGCCGGACCCCGGCGAGCGGGATGTCGAAGGTGGCCACGCCGGCCCGCCCGGTGGTCTCGACGGCGCGGACGACAAGGTCGCGTGGGGTGTCCTCGTGCGCCTTCACCGCGGTGACCATGATCTGGCCGCCGCTGTCGTCGAGGTAGCCGCGGGCGGCGGGGAGCGCGCCGTCGTGGAAGCTCTCCAGCATGGCGCGCACCGGGGAGCCGAGCAGCGCGGCCCGCCGCGCGAGCCCGGCCGCCCGCCAGTCGCCGGCGTGCGGCACCAGCAGGTACGTGAACCGCTGCGTCCCCTGGTCCTGGTAGGAGTAGTACCCTTCCGGGTCCAGCAGCCGTGGGTCGTGCCAGGCGTAGACGGGGCTGCGCACGGCGGTGATGCCGATGCTGGGGCTGCGGCCGGGGTCGCCGGGCGATACGTCGTAGCCGTGCTTGGCGTTGTTCACGACGGCGAGGCCGGCGCCGGCCCCCGACAGATCCACCCACGACTGCGCCGGTTCCTCGGCCCCGTCGAGTGGCTTGCTCAAGTGCCCGAACGGGATCTCATAGGTGGCGGCCGGGGACTCCAGCGCGACCGGGAAACGCAGCTTCATCAGGTGGGCCTGCTCCCGCCAGTCGATGGTGACCCGCACCTCGACCGCGTCGTCGCCGCCCGCGCCCAGGATGAACTCCTCCACCATCGTCGAGCGGCCCCACTCCCGCTCCACCCGGATGCGGGCACGCAGCGGGCCCTGCTCGCGCAGCACGATGTTCGTGACCGCCATCGCCTCGCCCGGCCAGTCGTAGGAGATGACGCGGTGCCCCCAGGTGTCGGTCGGGTCCTCGCAGATCACCGTGTGCTCGCCCGCCGCGCCGGCCACCAGGTCGACGCCGGTGCGCTTGTCGAGCAGGCTGGACAGCCAGCCGGTCGCGGGGTCGAGCTCCAGGCGGAGCACGTCGTTCTCGATGTGGGTCTCGCCGCACGACAGGCCGCTCGGGGCCGTCGCGGCGCCCTGGCGCAGGCGGTAGAGGCGGTAGCCCAGCGGTGGCAGCTCGGCCTGGAAGACCGTGGCGCCGCGGCCCTTGTCGTCGGTGGTGGCGACCGACTGCGTGCGCTGGCAGGGCACGTCGGCGCCGTCCGCGTCCACGACCCGCACGCCCGCCGGCGCGAGCCCGTACTGCATCTCGACCCGGGTCGTGACCGGCCACGGGTGCGGGTTGAAGACGACCACCGGCTGGGTGCCGTCCTCCTGCGGGATGCGGATGTCACGGGCGATCACGTTGTGGGCCCGGGTGATGATCCGCTTGGCGATCGCGACGGCCTCGCCGAGCTGGTCGCGGGCGTCGTCGTAGGCGGGCTCGATCGCCGAGCCGGGCAGCACGTCGTGGAACTGGTTGAACAGCACCTGCTTCCAGGCCCGCTCCAGGTCCGCGCGCACGTCGTGGCCGGCAACGGCCGCCCACCGCTCGGCCGACAGGACCGCGGCCTGCGCCCGGCGCTGCCACGCCTTGACGCCGGAGTGCGCGGAGTAGCAGCCGGCGGCGTGGTGCTGCAGATCGTCGTGCCACACCGGCAGCTCGGCCAGGCCCTGCTCGCCCAGGCGCTTGGCCATCTCGTCGAAGTAGCGGCGCGGCGAGGACATCGTCAGCTCGCCGAAGGTGCCCATCCGGTCGTAGCGGTGGATGGACTCGATGTTGGCCTTGGTGGGGCCGCCGCCGTGGTTGCCCACCCCGTAGAAGATCATCAGGTCGCCGAGCGAGCGGTCGAGCTGGCCCAGGGCCTTCTCGGTCTGGCCGGCGACCTCGCCGGGCGGGCTGCAGTATTCGAACGGGATCCGGTACGCCAGCACGCGGCTGCCGTCGGGGCTCTCCCACCAGAACATCGTGCAGGGCAGGTCGGCCTCGTGCGGTCCGGGGCGCAGGAAGCAGTAGGAGTCCATGCCCTGGCCGCGCAGGATCGCGGGCAGCATGGCGTTGTGGCCGAACGGGTCGACGTTCATGCCGACCGTCGCGGTGATGCCGAACTTCTCCTTCAGGTAGCGCTGCCCGTACAGGCCCTGGCGGACGAACGACTCGCCGGAGGGCATGTTGCAGTCGGGCTCCACCCACCAGCCGCCGGCCATCGCCCAGCGGCCTTCCGCCACCTTCTCCTGGATCCTGGCGAACAGCTCCGGGTCCGACTCCTCCACCCAGGACAGCAGCACGACCTGGTCACAGGTGAAGACGAAGTCGGGGTATTCGTCCATGCGGTGGATGGCCGACCAGAACGTCGCGCGGGCCTCCTGATATCCCTCCTGCCAGGGCCACAGCCACACCGGGTCGAGGTGCGCGTTGCCGATCATGTGCAGGGTGCGGCCGGGGGTGGCCGCCGGGCGGGGGGCACGCGGCAGGCCGGACGGCTGGGCGCCGGAGGGGGCGTTGGCCATGGGTGCCGGGCGCCGGGTCATGCGGCCGCCCAAGCGTCGACCTTCTCGCTGATCATGTGCAGCATCAGTGTGTGGATCTCCTGGATGCGCGGCGTCTCTGAGGAGGGGGCGAGGAGGAGGTGGTCGGCGTGCTCGGCGGCGGCACCTCCGTCTCTGCCGCCGAACAGTACTGTCGCCGCGCCCTTGCTCCGTGCGGCCTTGAGCGCGCTGATGACGTTGGGCGAGTTGCCGCTGGTGGTGAACGCCGCCACCATGTCGCCCGGACGGGCCAGCGCCTGCACCTGGCGGGCGAACACGTTGTCGTAGGCGTAGTCGTTGGCGATGCACGTCATGACCGTGGCGTCGGTCGTCAGCGTCACCGTGGGCAGCGGGCGGCGCTCGCGCTTGTAGTGGCCGATCAGCTCACCGGTGAGGTGCTGGGCGTCGGCCGCGCTGCCGCCGTTGCCCATCGTGTAAAGAGTGCCGCCGTGCGCGAACGTCGCGATGATCAGGTCCGCGGCGGCCTCCACGTCCGGGATCAGCGCCGCCATGCCCCGCGCGGCGGCGAGATGTCCTTCCACGTGTGCCGCGAGCACCGCCGGCAGCGGCCCCCCGTGCGCCCAGGCCGGGTCTGCGCCAACGTGCTCCATGGGGCCTCCAACGGGAACGGCTGCCGCGTCAAGGGCTTGTGACATCGTTCCCACAGCGGATCCTAGGGCGACCTCTCCCGTCGGTCAACGCACCCAATGGGTGAAATGTCAGATTATGGGCGGTGATGCAGTCGATTCGCGGGCCACGAGCTGCACAGTGAGCACAGTCGTGACGGAGTCCGCCTCCGGCATCCCGATCCGCTCGTCCAGCCTGCGTATCGCCGTCGCACCCAGGCCGAAGGTGTCCTGCGAGACGGTGGTGACCATGGGCGAGACCATGCTCATCCAGGGCGCGTCGTCGAAGGCGACCAGGCTGATGTCGTCCGGCACCCTCAGCCCCAGCTCGCGGATGGACCGCCAGACGCCCTCGGCGAGCACGTTGTTGGCGGCGAACACGGCGGTCGGCCGGTCGGGCCCGCGCAACATGTCGAGCGCCCGGCGCCGCGCGTCCGCCACGTCCCAGCCGGACGAGACGACCAGGCCGGGATCCACCTTGATGTCACCCGCGCCGAGCGCCTCGAGGTAACCCTGGTAACGCTCGTAGCCGGTGGTCCAGTCGGTCTCGTCGATGAACAGCGCGATCCTGCGGTGCCCCAGCGCGACCAGGTGCGCGGTGGCCGTACGGGCGCCGACGCGGTTGCCCACCACCACCCCGTCCGTCGAGCCGGGCGCGAACTGCCGGTCCACCTCGACCACCGGGATGCCGTGGGAGGAGAGGTAGGTGGACACGGCCGAGGAGTTGGGGGTCACCACCACGCCCGCCACCCTGAGCGCGACGAGCGCCTCGGCGGCCTCGCTCTCCGCCTCGGCCGACAGGCTCGTGTCCGCCAGCACCATGGTGTAGCCGCGCTCGCGGGCCTCCCTGCTGGCCCCGGCCGCCAGCTCCGCGTAGAACGGGTTGCGCAGGTCGCTCACCAGGATCCCGACGGACCTGCTGACCTGCTGTTTGAGCGTGCGGGCCATGACGTCGGGAACGTATCCGAGCTCGGCGGCCGCGCGCAGGACCCGCTCGCGCACGTCGCTGGCGGCGTACCCGCGGCCGGTCAGCGCGCGGGAGACGGTGGAGCGGGAGACGCCGGCGGCCTCTGCGACATCCTTGATGGTGGGCCGCCGGGAACGGCTGACGGGGGTACGCCGCTCTAAGGTCATCGAGGCCCTTCCCCGACCACGTCGACCAGCGCCTCGGCGTGCTGCCCGAGACGCAGATCGCCGATGGTCACGTCGACTGCCAGGCGAACGCGGCGTCGCGGCACGACGTCGGCGCCGAGACGGAGATGCACCTGCTCCATACCCCCTCCGGGCAGCCTTAGCGTCAGGGACCCTTGCTCCCGCTGCCAGCCCGGGGGAACGACGGGCTCGATGGTGGCCACGACCTTGTCCGGGAACGGGTTGCGCACGGTGGCCGTGAGCACCAGCTCGCCGCCCGCGGGAACGCTCGCGTAGTAAGGCGTCAGGCGGCACAGCACCCCGTCCGCCCCCAGGTCCAGGTGGTCCAGCGGGAGCAGGTCGTAGTGGAGGGCGACGAGTTCCTCGCCGCGTTCGGTCAGCATGTGCAGATAGTCGTCGTCCACCCAGCGGGGGCGCCAGTGGCCGCTGACCATGAGGTCGGGGCGCAGGCGCCGGTAGAGTGCGGCGCTCTTGCGGTAGTCCTCGATCCTGAACCTGTTCTTGTACTGGAAGTTCAGGCTCTCCTGGCGTTCGCCGGGGATGCCCATGCCGTCCTGCTGGTCGCCGGTGACCAGCACCCGGTGGCCATCCACCTGGAACTCGTACGCCGCCGCGAACAACGTGTGCCCCGGCAGGTCGTGCACCGTGATCTCGTACTCCCGCCACCGCACGGTCTCCCCCAGCTCGAGCACCCGGTCGGAGGGGATGGGGTCGAACCACTGGCAGGGCAGATCATGGTGGAGTGGCGTGGCCAGGATGGGGGCCATGTGGGACGGGGTCCAGATCTGCGTACCCTCGACGTCGCGCAGCAGCGGCATGCCGGCCACGTGGTCGTCGTGGTAGTGGGTGGGGAGGGCGACCTCGATGCTGGTGACGCCGTAGTGCTCACGCAGGGCGGGGAGCGAGGCCAGCCAGGGGCGGCGGGCCGCGCGTGAGGTGTTGTGCACCAGACCGGTGGACATGTCGTAGCCGAAGTCGAAGACCATGGCGGCGCCGGAGTCCGACAGCAGGACGTAGCTGTGGGAATTGGCGCTCCGGTTCATCAGCAGGTGGGAGGTCACCTCGACGAAGGGGTTGTGGAGGAGTCCGCGTACGTCCCAGGGGTGGGGGCGACGGAAGTTCACATACCGCTGCATGGACTGGGAGAGCTGCCGGAGCGCGTCGTGCGGGTCGGTCATCGGCTCGCCGTGCGACGGCAGTAACACCTCGAGCTCCTCCCGCTGGAGGAGCTCGGAGCTCAGGATGACCATGGCCGGGCCCTCGTTCTCGGTGTACGACCACTGGGTCGCGGCCAGAGACCATACCTTGCCCGGGGCGTAGATGAGGTCGCCGGTGAAGGCGGCCTTGCCGACGACGTACGTCACGGAGCCGGGGGTGTGCCCTGGGGTGGGCAGCACGCGCACCTGCACGCCGCCGTACGTCGCCGTCCGGTATTCAGGCACGACGCCGGCCACCGGCACCGGGTCGAGCAGGGAGAACCGGTCGTCGCGCAGGTCGTAGTCGTTGCTGATCTGGCGCCCCGCCCACATCTCGCCGACCTTCTCGAACAGGTCGCGCTCGACCGGCGGAACGTGGATCGGGATGCCCGCGCCGACCGCTCTCGCCAGGCCCTGGGCCTGGTCGCGGTGGTGGTGGGTCATCAGGACGTGGGTGAGGCGGTCGATCCCCATCTCGGGCAGGAGGTCGAGCACGCGGCCGGAACCGAAGTCGATCGCGATCCCGGTGCGCTCCTCCCCCGCCTGCGCGGGGGCCGCCGCGACGTAAACGTGGCAGGTGTCCGCAACGCGGAACACCCCGGGCACAACCTCGGTCACATCACTGCTCATCGAGGCGCGATTCTATCCGGTATCGTTCCCACATGGATGCCCTGGCGGTCCGCCTCATCGCCGCCACCACCTCGCGACCAGTTCGAGGTCCGCTCCGGTGATCTCCTCCAGGGAGTTGTCGATGCGCTCGGCGTAGTACAGCGCGGGCACGCCGAGCGACGGCTGCGCCTCGGCGTAGGCCAGCCAGTCCGCCCTGCTGGGCATCGGCCACTGGTCGGTGTCGATCAGATGGCCGGGCATGGCGTGGGTGGCGACCGCGTGGCGGAAGCGGAGCTGGTCGGCGGCTGGCACGAGCTCGCCACGGGCGTCGTACTCGAGCAAGTCGTTGAGCCGGATCATGTCGCTGACGTCCCCGAAGGCGGGATGCGGCGTGTGAGTGACCATCAGGGCATCGGGTTTGACGCGTTTGGCGGCGTCGTACATGGTGGCGAGCAGCTCGTGCAGGAGGGCCAGGCCCCAGGTCGAGCCGTACGACTTCAGATGCGACCCGCTGGGGAACCACTGCGTGAAGTCGATCTTGAATCCGTCGGCCCCGAGGTCGCCCAGCAGCCGCTCCATGATCCGCTGGACGCGGAGCCGGTAGGCGGGGTTCGACGGGTCAGCGGCCACGGCCCGGCCGCCGCCGTCGAGCACGCACTCCTCGGCCGGCAGCCCGTCGGCCGACCAGGCCCGCCACCACAGCAGCACCCGCTGCTCGCGCGCGTGCCTGGCCGCGATCCACTCGCGCAGCGCGGGCCATTTCGCCGGATCTGGCTCCATGTCCCCGTACGTCAGCTGCCAGCGGTCGTCGATGACGACGGTCCCCGGCACGACGCCGTGGCGTTCGAGCCTGGCCAGCCACTCGTCGTAGAGGTCCTGACGGGACAGTTCCACCGGCGACCGGCCATCCGCTCTGGCGCACTGCGCCCCCCAGCCGCAGAAGATCGGCTCGCTCCACCAGTCGTGCCGCTCGTGGACGGGCCCGGCGGGCGCCAGGCCGTGCGCGACCAGGTCCTCGCGGTGCTGCGCGATCGCCTCCCACGGGGAGGACGCGGTGCGGAAGACGACCGCGGGTGACGTCCATGAGCCACGCACCACCGTGTGGCACTCGTAGTCGAAGCGCAGCATCACCCCGCCGTCGAGCGGCTCGTACGCGAGCTCGGTGAAGGTCAGGTCGGCGATCCCGGCGCGTACCGAGGCCCCCAGCCACGGCCCGTCCGGCACGGCGGTGGCGCCGTCCGGCTCCTCCTTGGTGAAGGCCAGGACCAGCGGCGGCGGGGAGAAGACCGCGTGCAACCGGCCCGGCGAGGCGTCGCCGATCACGGTGAGCGCGAGCGGCACGGACACCGGCCGCACGACCTGCACAGGATGGGTGGGAGCGGGGTTGAAGACGCCGCGGGCATGCAGCCCGCTGCGGAACGTGCCGGCCGTGCCCCTGTTGAGCACGGCCCGCCCGCCCATCAGCGTCACGTCGCCGAGCACGCCGTCGCCCTCGACCCGCACCTCCAGCGCGATCGTCTCGGGAGAGCAGGTCAGCCGGACGATCTTCGTCTCCCACGCGGTCGTGCGCTGCGGGACATCGAAGATCGCCACGTTGCCGCGCTCGACGAGCACGGTCGGGAGCGTCTCGTACGTCTCGTCCCGCCCGCTCGCGGTGCCGACAGAGGCGAGGAGGCTGAGCGTCATCCAGCCTTCCAGCTCGGCGCTGGGGTCGGTACGGGAGACGGTCAGCCGGTAGTGCCCGCTGTCCAGGTGATAGGCCTGGTCGGTGGTGGTGATGCGCATGTGTTGGCCGAATGCCTCGATCCTGGGCAGGTCGGGAGCGGTCCGCCCCCTGCGATGAGCCTGGCGTAGTATCACCCGGAATTCTCGATGGTCCGTACGCCGGTCGCGTAGTCGATGTGGATGAGCTTGAACCCGGGCCGGTCGCAGTACACGCCTGGTGGGGAGTGGAAGAGCAGGAGGGCCCGGCCTCGCGAGGAGGCCGGGCCCTCGGCGCGGAAGACGCCCCGGGCGGGGGGTGGGACGCCTTCGGCGGGGAGGCGCCTCAGGGCAGGCGGCGCCTCGATGGGGGGCAGGGACTCAGTGCTGGACGGCCTTCTCCGCGCCGACCCCGGTCAGGGAGCGGACCTCGATCTCGGCGTACTTGGAGGCGTTGTACTCCTTGCTCATGATCGTGCCGAGGTAGCCGCACAGGAAGCCGATCGGGATGGACAGGATGCCCGGGTTGCTCAGCGGGAACCAGGCGAAGTCGGCCGTCTTGAACAGCGCCGTCTCCCCACCGGACACCACCGGCGAGAAGATCACCAGCACCAGGGCGGAGACGAGGCCACCGTAGATCGCCGACACGGCGCCCGCCGTGTTGAACCGCTTCCAGAACAGGCTGTAGAGGATCGCGGGCAGGTTGCCCGAGGCCGCCACAGCGAACGCCAGCGCCACCAGGAACGCCACGTTCTGACCCTGGGCGAGGATGCCCAGGCCGATCGCGACGGCGCCGATGACCAGCGCGGAGATGCGGGCCACCACGACCTCCTGCCGCTCCGTCGCATTGCCGCGCTTGAAGACGTGCGCGTACAGGTCGTGGGAGAAGCTGGAGGAGGAGGCGAGGGTGAGGCCGGCGACCACGGCCAGGATCGTGGCGAAGGCCACGGCCCCGATGAGCGCCAGCAGGAGCGTGCCGCCGACATCGCCGAAGATGTCCTGGCCGACGGCCTGGGCCAGCAGGGGCGCCGCGGTGTTGCCCGCCTTGTCGCCCGCGACGATGGCGTCCTTGCCGACCAGGGCCGCCGCGCCGAAGCCGAGGATGAGGGTCAGCAGGTAGAACGTGCCGATGATGCCGATGCCCCACAGGACCGACTTGCGAGCGTCCTTGGCGGTGGGGACGGTGTAGAAGCGGATGAGGATGTGCGGCAGGCCCGCCGTCCCGAGCACCAGCGCCAGACCCAAGCTGATGAGGTCGATCTTGCCGGCCAAGCCCTGGGCGTCAGTGCCGTACTTCAGCCCGGGGATGAGGAAGTTGCCGGGGTTGGCCTTCGGGCCGCTGGTGGCGGCGGCCTGGCCGAGCAGCGCCGACAGGTTGAAGCCGAACTTGCCCAGCACCAGCGCCGTCACCAGCGCGGCACCGCCCATCAGCAGCACGGCCTTGACGATCTGGACCCAGGTGGTGCCCTTCATGCCGCCGAACACCACGTACACGATCATCAGCGCGCCCACGCCGACGATCGTCCACGCCTTGCCCGCCGGAGTGGTGATGCCGAGCAGCAGGCCGACCAGCGCGCCCGCGCCGACCATCTGCGCCAGCAGGTAGAAGATGCTCACCACGATCGTGGACACGCCGGCGGCGGTACGGACCGGCCGCGGGCTCATCCTGAACGCCAGCACGTCGGCCATGGTGAACTTGCCGGAGTTCCGCATCAGCTCGGCCACCAGCAGCAACGCCACGAGCCAGGCGACGAGGAACCCGATCGAGTACAGGAACCCGTCATAGCCGGACAAGGCGATGATGCCCGCGATGCCGAGGAAGGACGCGGCCGACATGTAGTCGCCGCCGATGGCCAGGCCGTTCTGCACGCCGGTGAACGACCGGCCGCCCGCGTAGTAGTCGGCGGCCGTCTTCGTCTGGCGGCTCGCCCAGAACGTGATCCCCAGCGTCGCGGCGACGAAGGTGAGGAAGAGGATCATTCCCAGCGTGGTCGAGCTCACTTGGACTTCTCCTCAACCTCGTGACGCAGCTTGTCGGCGATCGGGTCCAGCTTCTTCTCGGCGTGCCTCGCGTACGCCCACGCGATCCAGAACGTGGACACGAACTGCAGCAAGCCGAAGACGAGCCCGACGTTGATCTCCCCGAGCAGCTTGATCCCCATGAAGTCGCGCGCCCACCCGGACAGCACGACGTACAGCAGGTACCACGCGAGGAACGCCACGGTCATGGGGAAAGTCCAGGCGCGGAATCGTTTCTTTAGTTCTTGGAACTCGGTGCTCTCCTGGACTTGTTCATATACGGACGCGTCATGTTCTCTTGTTGTCACGGGACCTCCACTGTGATGCGGATCACGCTCAAGGTAAGAGCGCAACCTACCCGCCGGGGAGATCCGTAGCTGGGTTGTTCGCTGAGCCGACGGCGTGCGGCGATTAGTTGGTGATGGCTTGCGGCGAAAGGTCCTTTCAACGCGACGAGCGGTCGGCCATCCCTTTCACCCCATTACGGCCTCTACCGTGGCGCCTCCAGGGAGAGGGCGAACAGGTGGAGCTGCGGGCGGGTGAGCGTGGGGAGGGTGAGCGAGCGCAGCTCCTTGGCCGGGTCCAGGGCCGCCTGCGTCTCGAACAGGCCGACGCGTAGCGCGTTCGTGCCGTTCTGGCCGTGGCGGTGGGTGCAGCGCAGCACCTCGGTCGTCCCGGCGCCGGCCTGGCCGCCCCAGTCGGGCAGGATGAACGGCACCTGGGCGGTGAAGCCGTCGGCGTACGTGGCGGTCAGCGCGGCGCTGACGCTGCCGGAGGTGCCGGCCCCGAGCAGGCGCACCTTGGCGTACGTGCCGGGCGGCACGTCGATGGTCTGCCCCTGCCCGGTGACGTTGTTCTCGACCCCGTCGCCGTAGGCGGGGAAGACGAAGCTCAGCCCTTCGTGCGTGAGCGGCCCGGCCGGCGGCAGTTCCTCGGCCGGGTAGGTGTAGCCGGACCCGTCCACGTTGCCGTCGGTCATGACCTCGTGGGTGGAGACGCCGTCGTTGTCGAAGTGCGCCGACAGGTCCACCGGAGTGGTGGCCCCGGGCGGCGGGACCGGCGGCAGGCCCCACGGCTCACCGGGCTCGGCGATCGTCACGGGGGCGACGACGAGGCCGGGCCGCCGACCGCTGTAGAGCAGGACCTCCCGTCCCCTGCTCAGAGTGATCTCGACCACGCCCTCCCCCAGATCCTTCACCTGAGCCGGCCGGCCGTCGTCGAGCACCGCCGTGAGCGGCCCACCGAGCCCGTGCAGGATCCGCAGCGGCTCCCCCGCCAGGCTCCGCACGCGGACGAACTCCGTGCGTCCGGACTTGCGTACGGCCGAGACGAGGAACGCGCCCTCGGTCCTGAAGTCGTGCAGCGCGACGTCCTGCCAGGCCGCGGGCACGGCGGGGAAGATCCGCACGATCCCGCCCCAGCTCTGGCAGAGCATGTCGTGGATCGACTGGGCCGCCGACAACGGCGTCTCGATGACCGGCCCGCCCTCGGCGTAGTGGGTGTTGGCCCGGCACGGGTAACGGGCGGCCGGATCGAAGAACCTCTCGAGATAGGACAGGGCGGTGTCGCCCCGGCCCATCATCGCGTAGAGCGAGGCCGCGCCGGTGAAGCTGTAGCCGCGGTGCGCGCTGGTCAACGACTGCCAGTGCACGACGGACTTCTCGATGAGCGCCCGGTTCTCCGGCTGGTCCCAGTTGACCAGGTAGAGCGGGTAGACCATGAGGAGGTGGGAGTAGTGGCGGTGCGACTGCGCGTACGGCGTGTTCGCGCCGATCATGAACCCGTTGCCGTCCACCGGGTAGCCGGCGAGCTTGTCCAGGACCTCCTGCCACTTCGGCTTGAGCGGGTCGTCGATGCCCAGGCGCGCCGCGGACTCCAGCAACGTCCCGCACCCCCACCTGATCAGCGCCAAGTCGTAGTTGGTGTCCTGGGACGGTGTGACGGGGTATTCAGGTGACAGCGTGCTGGGCAGATGCAGCCTGCCGTCCGCGCCAGGGGTCAGGAAGTGCAGGTAGTAGTTGATCGCCCGGCGCAGCAGCGGGAAGACCGTGTCGCGCAGCACCTGGTCGTCCATGGTGTGCCGGTAGGACAACCACGCGTTGTGCAGGGCCCAGGTGAGGTCGCCGACCTCCGCCCCCGAGCCTGGTGTGCCGACGCTGCGGTTGGCGAACATGTCGGAGCTGCGGCCCACGCCTGCCGAGTCGGCGCGGTAGGCCGCCGGCACGTTGTCCACGAGTTGCTGCCGGTTGAGGTCCAGCGTGGTGGTGAGCGAGTCGAGCTCCAGGTGGTTGGAGCCGTTGATGAGCCAGTATTCGAGCTGCACGTTGAGGTTCCACCAGACCGCCGGCCACGGGGTGGGCTCCAGCCAGGGGCCGGTGGTGGCCATGACGGGGCCGCCCGCCCTGCTGGCCGAGGCGACCTTGTAGAGCTGGATCCAGTAGAAGCTCTGCAGCCGCTGATCGGGCAGGGAGATGAAGCTCTTGGCGTAGAAGTGGTGCCACCAGTCCCGGTGCCGCTTCCGTAAGATCCCGGACGGCGCGGCGTTCCGGATCTTTCCGAGCGCGCTCTCCTGCGCGTCGGCGGCCGGGAAGCTGTGGGCCACGGCCACCTGGAGTGTGCCGCCCTGGACGCGGTAGGCGGTGGCGGTCTGCCCGCCGCCGGCGAGCGGCTGGACGACCTGCTCGACGCCGTCGGCGGTGGCGGTGGTCCAGGGCGGGTTGCGGGTGTAACCGCTCGGCGGGGCCTCGGTGGCCGCGCGCGGGCTGATGGCCTCCGCCGGGTGGAAGACCCAGCGCACCTGCTCCTCGCCGCTCGCCTCGGCCTTGGCGACGAGGATCTCGTCGTGCACGAACGCGGAGAAGACGAGCGTGCCCTTGTCGGTCGTGACGGTGCCGGTGACCTCGGCGTCCCACAGGCTGAGCCGCCAGTCGACGGCGGTGATCGTGCCGGCGGGGTCGAGGGTGACATGGCCGACGGGAAGGCGGCAGGTGCCCCAGCCGCTGCCGAACTGGGGCCGGTGGTCCTGGACGCGACCGTGCTGGACGGTGAAGCGGATCTTGTTCTGGCCCGGCTCCTGGTAGATCATGCTGCCCAGCAGCCCGTCACCGAGGAACGGGCCCTCGTGCCAGGCCTTGGGCAGCTTGCCCCAGAGCAGGTCCTGGCCTTTCATGAACTCCGCCCAGGGCACGTGCTCCTGCAGGCGCCAGCCGTCCGCTGCCTGCGCGGGCGAGGCGGTGGTGATGGGGACGAGGGCGAGCCCCAAACCGCCGATGACGGCTCGGCGGGTCGGGTCTTCGATGGGAGGTGTCATCGGGGCTCTCCAGAAAGAGATCGGATCTTTCGCCTGTATGACACATAGATTCACCGCCGTCAAGGAATCTTGTGCTCATCCGTCAACCTTCAGGAAACCTTCCTTCCTACTTGAGCTGCGGAGATAGCACTACCAAGGTTTTCCGTTCGGCGACCGCACATTCCCGGAGCGGCCAAATCATCGGATGCATCTGGACATCGCGCCCCGGCGCCGGTACAACACACGCATGCCGTTACAACGCACGATGGCCGTCGCCGCCATCACGATCCTGCTGGGCGCCGACCCGGCCCACGCCGCCGCATGGCGGCAGGTGAGCTTCACGTACGTCAGAGGGCTCGGACACCGCCGGGAAGATCGACGTCTACGTCGACGACCGGCACGTGGCCACCGTCTCCGACCGCGGCCCGGCGATCCGCCACTTCAAGAACGGCGTCTACCACCACGGGTCCGGCCGGGCCGAGTCCCGTTTCCGCGACATCCGCTACCGGGTCAGCCCTTGACCGCCCCCGCCGTCAGCCCTTCGACGATGTAGCGGCGGATGGCGGCGAACATCACGAGCGTGGGCACGACGGACACCACGGTGGCGGCCGCCATCGAGCCCCAGTCGATGTCGTACTGCGTGATGAAGGAGTTCATGGCCACCGGGATCGTCTTGGCGTCCTCGCTGTCGATGAACGTGATCGCCAGGAACAATTCGTTCCAACATTGCACGAACGCGAAGATGAACGTCGCCGCGATGCCCGGCAGCATGACCGGGATCACCACCCGGACCATGGCCACCAGGCGCGACGCCCCGTCCACCTGCGCGGCTTCTTCCAGCGCGACCGGCACCCGCTCGTAGAAGCCGCGCATGATGATCGTGGAGAACGGCACCAGCATGGCGACGTACACGAGCATGAGCCCGGCGAGCCGGTTGAGCAGGTCGAGGTCGGACATCAGCAGGTAGAGCGGGCCGAGCGCGATGAACAGCGGGATCATCTGGGTGACCAGGAACGCCAGCATGAGCGCTCCCCGGCCGGGGAAGGCGAAGCGGGCCAGGGTGTAGCCGCCGAGCACTCCGATGGCCGTCACCGACCCGGCCGCCACGAGGGAGACCATGAGGCTGTTGAGCAGATACGTCCCGAAGTCGGCGAAGGAGAACAGCTCCGCGTAGTGCTCGAACGTCACCGTGCCGGGCCAGTATTTGAGCGGCACCGCGAAGATCTCGGGCTTGGGCTTGAGCGAGGTGATGACGATCCAGTAAAGGGGGAAGAGGGTGATCAGCAGCCAGGCGGTCAGCACGACCACTTTGGCGAGCGTCGCGACACGTCTCATCGGGACTTCTCGAATCTCGTGGCGTTGAGGTAGAAGACGCTGAAGGACAGCAGCAGACCCAGGATCAGCAGGCCCACCGCGCCGGCCCGGCCGTAGTCTCCGCCGATGACCTGCTGGATGAGGAAGGTCGTGATGATGTCGGTGCTGCCGGCGGGGCCGCCGCCGGTCATCGAATAGATGAGGTCCGGGAAGTTCAGGATCCAGATGATCCGCAGCAACACGATGAGCGCCAGCGTGGGCCGGATGTGTGGCAGCGTCACGTGCCAGAACTGCCGCAGCCGCGAGGCCCCGTCCACGGATGCCGCCTCGTACAGCTCTTTCGGGACCGACTGCAGCGCGGCCATGATCATGATGGCGAAGAACGTCACGCCGTACCAGACGTTGGCCACGATCACGGACGTCATCGCCCATCCCGGCGAGGCCAGGAAGCCGATGCGCTGGTCGATGATCCCTGTCTTGAGCAGCAGGTCGTTGATCACGCCGAACTGCCCGTTGAACATCCACCGCCACAGGAGCCCGATGAGGAACCCGGACATGGCCCACGGGAAGAACACCCACGCCTGGTAGAGGCCGCGCCCCCGGAAGTGCCGCCGCAGCAGCAGCGCCAGCCCGAACCCCAGGAAGAACTGGAAGAACAGCGACACGACCACCCACGTCCCGGTGTTCCGCAGCGCCGTCCAGAACCGGTCCTCGCCCAGCACGGCACGGAAGTTCTCCAGGCCGACGAAGGGCGTCGAGGTGAGGTCGAACAGGTTGTACTGCTGGAAGGCCATCACCGCGCCGCGGAGCACCGGGTAGTACGTGAACAGCGCCACGAACACGACGCCCGGCAGCAGGCACAGCGCGATGAACCTGGCCCTTCGGACGTTGAAGGTCCTCATGAAACCTTCTTGGCCTGATCCATCCAGAAGGCGTCCCACGACTTGAGCACGTCGGCGACGGTCGTCTTGCCGGTGATCAGCGCCTGGACGTCACGATCGGAGTCGACGAGGAACTGGCTCCAGCCGGGGTAGTCGACCGGCCTGATCGTGATCACCTGCTTGGGGTCCTGCTGCGCCTGCAGGTACGCCTTCCACGCGCCCTGCGAGAACTGCGGGTCGCTCTGCGCCTGCTTGGAGATGGGGATGAGCGAGTTGCCCTTGGCGAAGGCGATGCTCTGCTTGGCCTCCGACAGGAACTGCACGAGCTTGACCGCTTCCTTGGGGTGCTTGGTGAAGGAGGTGGCGCCCCAGCCGGCGTAGCCGACGGGCTGGAAGGCGTACCCGGTGGGGCCCTTGGGGATGGGGGCGGTGGACCAGGCGGTGACGCCGCTGTCCTCGACCGTCTTGATCACTTCCGGGTCCTGGATGAGCATGCCGGTGACGCCCGAGGTGAAGCCCTGGACCATCTCGGGGTAACCCCAGGACACCGAGTCGGGCGGCGACGCCTCCTTGAAGATCTTGACGTAGAGCTCCATGGCCTGGGCGGCCTCGGGCGTGGAGAAGATCGTGCGTTTGTCCTTCAGGTAGAAGGACTTCTCGGGGTTGAGCGCCTCGCCGTTGTACGCGCTGATCATCATCACCGCGTAGTCGGCGCCGCCCTTGCCGCCCCTGAAGGAGTAGCCGTAGCGGTCGCCCGAGGTCATCTGCTTGCCGGCCGCGTAGAGCTCCTCCCAGGTCGTCGGGGGCTGGGTCATGCCGTAGTCCGTTCGGTAGAACAGTGTGCGCTGGTAGAAGCCGTACGGGATCAGGTAGGCCTTGCCCCCGACCTCCACGGCCTTCTTCTGGGCCAGCTCGGTCAGGTCCGACCAGCCGGGCCACTCGGCGGTGGGCAGCTCGGCCAGCCAGCCGTTGTTGGAGAAGGACTTGGCCGTGTGGTCGCGTACTTCCAGCACGTCCAGGTCCTTCTTGGTCTGCAGGATCTGGGTGATCTTCTGGTCGGCGCTGTCGAGCGGTGGCGAGACGAGCTCGACCGTGACGCCCGGGTTGGCCTTCTCGAAGTCGGCGATGAGGGTCTTGATGAGCTTCGTGCGTTCGGGGCTGGTCAAACTCTCGATCATGCGGAGTCGTACCTCTCCCGAGGACGACGAGCCGGAGCCGGAGCCGCAGCCGGTGAGCACCAGCGTGGCGGCGACCGCGGCCGCCAGGAGGGGCTTTGTCATGGGGAGCCTCCCGCGTGTTTCTGACAGCGCTGGTTTGGACAGCGCTGTCAGTCACGCTAGGCGACCTACGCCTTCCAGCGCTAGACCGAGATCCTTGATCAAAGTGTCCGCCGGCTCCAGGCCGACCGAGAGGCGGACGAGGCCGACCGGGATGCCCATGGTGGCCCGAACGCTCTCCTCGGTGGACAGGGCGGGAGCGTTCACCAGACTCTCGAACCCACCCCAGGACACGCCGATCCTGAAATGTCGCAATTTATCGAGAAAGATCGCGACCTCTTCCCGCGATTCGGTCGCCAGCTCGATGCTGAACAAGCTGGAGAACCCCGACATCTGCCGCAGGGCGACGGCATGCCCCGGGTGTGACGGCAACCCCGGATGGTTGACCACCCGCACGGCCGGGTGATCGGCCAGGAACCCCGCCACCGCCAGCCCTCGCTCCTGGTGCGCCGCCATCCGCACGGGCAGCGTGCGCAACCCCTTGATCACCTTGGCCGCGTCGTGCGGTGACATCGCGGCCCCGTACAGCTGGTATTCCGTCAGCGCCAGCGGCCGGATCAGCCGCGAGGAACCCACGACCACGCCGCCGACGAGATCGCTGTGCCCGCCGATGTACTTCGACAACGAGTGCACGACCAGGTCGACGCCCATCGTCAGCGGCTTCTGGAAGATCGGCGTGGACCAGGTGTTGTCCATCACGGTCACCAGCCCGCGCTCGCGCGCCCACCCCGTCACCTCGGCGATGTCGACGACCGCGTAGGCCATGTAGGAGGGGGACTCGAAGTAGAGTAGGCGCGTGTCCGCCCTGATAGCGCTGTCACCCTCTGCGAGGTCGCCGACGTGCGTATGCGTGACGCCGAACTTCTCCAGGTAACGCAGGAACTGCGTGGTCGGCCCATACACCGCGCCCAGCACCAGCACGTGGTCGGCGGCCGACACGAGCGACGAGATCGTCGCCGAGATGGCGCCCATCCCGGAGCCGAAACACTTGGCCCGCTCTCCCCGCTCCAGCGCGGCCAGCTTACGCTGGGCGAGATCGACCGTCGGGTTGGTCCCCCGCCAGTAGACGTATCGCTCGTCCTCGTTCCTGACCGCCTCGCCGAGCTCCTGCGCGGTCGCGAACGTGAACAGCGAGTTCTCGAACACCGGCGGGTTGACCGCCCCCAGCACCCAGGGCTCGTCCTCGCCCAACCGGCCACAGATCCATTCGTCATCCATGGGGGCAGAGTATGACAACACGCAAGCCGACCATGGCGGACGTGGCCCAGCACGCGGGGGTGAGCCTGAAGACCGTCTCCCGGGTCGTCAACCAGGAGCCCCACGTCCGGGCGTCGCTGCAGCAGCGGGTGCAGGCGGCCATCAGCGCGCTCGGCTACCGCCGCAACGAGGCCGCCGCCCGCCTGGCCCGGGGCGCGACGATGCTGACGCTGGGCCTGGTGATGGAGAACATCTCCAACGAGTTCTACTCGCGCCTGGCCGCCGCCGTGGAGGCCGCCGCGGCCGAGCACGAGGCGCTGGTGGTGTTCGGCTCGTACGAGGAGAGCCCGGACAAGGAACGCATGCTCATCGAGTCCATGTCCGCACGCGGCGTCGACTCCTTGATCATGGTCCCTTCGGCGGCCGACCACGCCTGGCTGGCCGAGCACACGACCCTGCGCATGGTCTTCGTGGACCGCGTGCCGCGGGGGCTGGAGGCGGCGGACGTCGTGGTCCTCGACGACGTACGGGGCGGCCGCGCGGCCACCGAGCACCTGCTGGCCCGCGGGCATCGCCGGATCGCGCTGATCTCCGACGACAATGGGCTGAGCTCGGTGCACGACCGGGCCACCGGCTTCCGCACGGCGCTCGACGCGGCCGGGGTGACCGCGGACGAGACGCTGGTGGTGCGGGGGGTCTTCGATCCGTGGCGGGTGTCCCGCGAGGTCACCAGGCTCTTGGACCTGGAGGATCCGCCGACGGCGTTCTTCGCCACCAACAACCGGGCCGCGATCGGGATCCTGCAGGCGCTGCGGGAGCGGCCGGAGCGGCCGGCGTACGTGGGGTTCGACGACTTCGCGCTGGCGGATGTGTTCAACCCGGGGGTGACGGTGGTCCGCTACGACGTGGCCCGCCTGGCCCACAGCGCGGTGGACCTCCTGCTGAACCCCTCGCCGGCGCCACGCCGGGTGAAGGTGCCCGTGGAGCTGGTGGCCAGGGGCTCGGGCGAGCTGCCACCTCCCTGACCTCACGCGAAAGGGAGCCCGGAGATGCCGCGTGGCGGGGCAGATGTCCCCGGGGCCGGGGCTTAAGTGCGCTTCCTTGTCCGGGCGCAGTGCTCATCCCGCTACAGTCGGTTCGTGCCTCGTGTGACCGCCGACCTCACCCGTCTCCTTCGCAACAGGCCGGAGCTGGCCGTGGCGCCCTCGCTGGAGGTGCTCGAACGCCTGCTGGCCAGGCCCGACCTGGCCGTCCCCGTCCTGCTCGACCTGGACGCCGACTGCCACACCGTCAGCCAGGCCATACAGGCCGCCGGCGGTGAGACGACCCGCGACATGTTGTCCGCCACGCTGCGCGACCCGCACGGCCGGCTCGGCGAGGTGCTGGACCTGCTGGCCGGAAGGGGGCTGATCGCGCTCGACGGCGACACGGTACGTTCCCCGCACCATCCCGGCCTGTGGGCGCACCCGTTCGCGCTGGGCAGGCCGCTTCGCGAGTTCGAGAAGAAGGTCACGGCCGAAGCGCTGAAGACGATGGTGAAGGCGCTCGGCGGGCAGCCCCTGGGCCGCAAGGCCGACCTGGTGAGGCGGGCCGAGGAGCTGCTGCGCGACGGCGCCTCCGTACGCTCCCGCGCGGCCAAGCTCCCGAGCCAGGCCGTCGCGTTAGCGGAGTCCATGGCGTCCAGGGCGCCCGTGCTGGGCGGTGAGCAGCTCTACTACGGCTCGGTGTCTCGGACGCATCCGGTGCAACGCCTGGTCGACGCCGGGTTCGTCCTCCGCGACGGCTGGGAGTACGAGATGCCCAGGGAGGTGGCGCTGGCCCTGCGCGGCGACGGCTGGAAGCCGGCGCTCACCGGACAACCCGACGTGCCGGCCGGGCCGCGTCCCGAGGCCGACGGCGTGGGCGCCGCGCTGGCCGCGATCGACCGCATCCAAGCCCTCGTGGAGCTGGCGGGGACGGAGCAGATCACCGAGCTGAAGTCCGGCGGTGTGGGCGTCCGTGAGCTCAGGCGGCTGGCCAAGCTGCTCGGCGTGTCCGAGCAAGAAGCCGTGCTGTGGCTCGACATCGCCTTCGGCGCCGACCTGATCGCCTCGGAGCTGGGCGAGCGGCTGGTCAGCACCACATTGGTCGACGACTGGCTGGCGCACTCCCCCGACGCCAGATGGCGGGCGCTGGCCGACGTCTGGCTCCGGCTGCCGCAGGCGGCCACCTACCGCGTTGTGGGCTGCTGCGAGGACCATATGGAGCCGCTGCCGCCGCCGTACGAGTTCGAATGCGGGGCGGGCCGGATCCGGCGCGCGACCCTGGAGACGCTGCGCACCCTGACTCCGGGCCTGGGCACGGACGCCGCCGGGGTGAAGGACGCGGTGGCGTGGCGTACGCGGGCGGCCGCGGAGGCCGCGCAGACGGCCGATGAGTTCGTCGCCGCGGCCCTGCGCGAGGGCGAGTTGCTCGGGATCATCGCCGGTGGAGCGCTCACCTCCCTCGGCCGTGCCCTCCTGGGGAACGGCGAGACGAACCACAGCGAGCAGGACCCGGACACCGGTGCAGTGAGCGCATTGTTCCCCACGCCGGTGACGACGGCGACCCTGCAGAACGACCTGACCGCGATCGTGTCCGGCATCCCCGCTGCCGATCTGGCCACCTTCCTGAACGGCTGCGCCGACTTGGAGTCACGCGACCGGGCCAGCGTGTGGCGGTTCTCCGAGAAGACCATACGCAGGGCGCTGGACGCGGGCACCACCGCCGAGACCCTGCTCGCCGATCTCGCCCGCTTCTCCGCCAAGGCGATCCCTCAGCCGCTGCGCTATCTCGTCAACGACACCGCCCGCAAGCACGGCGTCATCAAGGTGACCTCCACACCCTCCGTCGTGATCGCCACCGACCCCGCGGTCATCGCCGAGCTGTGCGGCGCGAAGGCGCTCCGTAAGCTGGGCCTGCGCCAGATCGCGCCCACGGTCGCGCTCGCCGCCCTGCCACCCGACGAGACCCTGCGGCTGCTGCGCCAGGGAGGCCACGCCCCAGTCAGCGTGGCGTCAGACGGAACGATCAGGGCGGAGAGCATCCAGCGGCGCCGACTCGCGGTGGACGTCAAGAAACACACTGACACCGACACCGCTGCGGCGGCCGCAGCCATCCTCCAGGGCAACGGGACCGACGCAGAAGGCGAGGCCATGGCACTGGCCGCCGTCACCGGCGAGGTGATCGTCATTGTGTGGCAGCGGCGCGAGCACTACATGGAGGACCTGACCATCGCGGGCAACGTGGTGACCGGCTACTGCCACGACTGCGATCGAGGCCACACCATCCCCCGCGCCAAGATCACCAAAGCATATCTGCCGTAGGAACGGGAGCCGGGCCGAAGTGCCCGCAGCGCAGTCTTAGGAAGACCGGGGGCGCCAGTCGCCGCGGTCGAGGTCGAGGTTCTCCGGGGTGTGCAACCTGACCATCGTCCTGGCCACGCCGGACGGGACCCGGTGCGGGGTCAGGAACGACACCGCCACCATCACCGCGAACGCGATGGGCACCGTCCACGCGGCGGGCTGGGCCAGCAGCGCGGCCGTGAAGCCGCTCGGGGCGCCCGTGATCGTGGCCAGCACCGCGGCGCAGGCCAGCCCGCCGCCCACGAACAGCCCGGCCAGCGCCCCCGTGGTGGTGAGCCGACGCCACCAGATGCCCAGCACCAGCAGCGGGCAGAACGACGAGGCGGCCACCGCGAACGCCAGCCCCACCACGTCCGCCACAGGCAGCGCCCGCGCCCACAACGCCAGGACCAGCGGCACCGCCACCGCCATCAGCGTGGCGATCCTGAACGAGCGCACGCTGCCCTTGAGCAGGTCCTGGGCGATCACTCCCGCCACGGACACGGTCAGTCCCGACGACGTGGACAGGAACGCGGCGAACGCCCCGGCGGTGACCAGGGCGGTCAGCACGTCGCCCAGGGTGCCGCCGATCATCTGGGCGGGCAGCGTCAGCACGACCGTGTCCGTGCGCGCCAGGCCGGGCGTGTAGAGGCGGCCGAGCCAGCCGTACACGGCCGGGAGCAGGTAGAAGGCGCCGAGCAGCGACAGCACCACCAGCGTCGTACGCCGGGCGGCTCGGCCGTCGGGGTTGGTGTAGAAGCGTACGAGCACGTGCGGCAACCCCATGGTGCCCAGGAAGGTGGCCAGGATCAGCGAGTACGTCGAGTACAGCCCGTATTCCTTGGCCCCGGCCAGCGGCACCTGCCAGGTGGCGGCGTCGGCCGCGCTGACGCCGGGCGCGCCGTCGGCGTGCCAGGCCATCAGCAGGAACACCAGCGGCACCGCCAGCGCCGTCAGCTTGAGCCAGTACTGGAACGCCTGCACGAACGTGATCGACCGCATGCCGCCCGACAGCACGTTCACCGCCACGACGACGGCGACCAGCAGCCCGCCGACCCAGACGGGCGCGCCGGTGATCGTCCGCAGCACCAGGCCGGCGCTCTGGAACTGCGGCATCAGGTAGAGCCAGCCGATCAGCACGACGAGCACGCTGGCCGTGCGGCGCACGGTCATCGACTCGAGCCTGGCCTCGGCGAAGTCGGGCAGCGTGTACGCCCCGGAGCGGCGCAGCGGCGCCGACACCAGCACCAGCAGCACCAGGTAGCCGCCGGTCCAGCCGACGGGCAACCACAACATGTCCACGCCGAAGGACAGGATCAGCCCGGCGATGCCGAGGAAGGAGGCCCCCGACAGGTACTCGCCGCCGATGGCCGAGGCGTTCCAGAGCGGGCTGACGGTGCGGGAGGCGACGTAGAAGTCGGAGGTGGTGCGGGAGACCCTGATGCCGAACGCCCCGATGAGCACGGCCGCCACGACCACGACGAGGACCGCGGTCAGGCTCATGCGATCGGCTCCGCCGGCCGCATGAGCCCCAGCTTGACGATGCGCTCGCTCATCGGCGCTCGACCAGTTCGGCGAAGTGGCGTTCGTTGCGCTCGGCCTGGCGGACGTACCACCAGGCGCCGATGACGAAGGCGGGGTAGATGAGGCCGGCGAGCACCGCCCACGGGAGCGGCACGCCGAGCAGGTGCACCTCGCGCAGCTCCGGGATGAGCAGGAACAGCAGCGGCAGGCCGCCGACCACGCAGGCCAGCAAGGTGCAGACGAACAACGCCAGCCGGAACTGGGTGCGCAGCAGGGAGCGCATGTAGACCTCGCCGAGCCGGGTCTGCTCGTCGATCTCGCGGGTGGCGGGGAAGCGGGGACGGCGGGCGGCGGCGGTGCGCGGGCTCGTCACGGCCACCCGGCGCGGCGCCTCACGCATGATGCGGCGTGCCGGACGCGGCTCTGGGCTCATTCCTGCCTGCCCTTCCTGGCGCGGCGGACCAGCAGGTCGCGCAGCTCGCGCGTGTGCCTGCGGCTGACCGGGATCTCCGTGTCGCCCACCCGCACGGTGCACTTGCCCGAGTCGATGTGCAACTCCTCGATGTGCTTGACGGCGACCAGGTGGCTGCGGTGCACCCGGATGAACCCGGCCGAGGCCCAGCGTTCCTCCAGCGTGGCCAGGGGGATGCGGACGAGGTGGCTGCCGGCCGCGGTGTGCAGCCGCGCGTAGTCGCCGTGCGCCTCCACGTAGATCACGTCGGCGCTGGACACGAACCGCGTCACCCCGCCCAGCTCGACCGGGATCGTGTCGGTCTCGCCGCTCTCCACGGGCACGTCGGCCGACACCGCGACCCGCCGGATCGCCTCGGCCAGCCGCTCCGGGCGTACCGGTTTGAGCAGGTAGTCCTCGGCCTTGATCTCGAAGGCGTCCACGGCGTGCTCCTCGTACGCCGTCACGAACACCACCCGGGGCGGGTTGGCGAACTGCGACAGCAGCCGCCCGAGCACGACGCCGTCGAGCCCGCGCATCCTGATGTCGAGGAACACCGCGTCGATGGGCCTGCCGTCGGCGATGGCGCGGTCGAGCAGCCGCAGCGCCGCGGCGCCGTCCCTGGCGGTGGCCACTTCGCCGATGCGGGGGTCGGCGCGCAGCAGGTACGACAGGTCTTCGAGGGCGGGCAGCTCGTCATCGACCGCGAGAACCCGGAGTTGTGCCATAGATAGTGATAAAACCGACAACAAAGATCGAGGTCAACGGGCAGAGACGCCCGGGTGATACTTCGGCAATCTTATGTTGACTTTTGTGCCCGCGCCGGCACCGGTTTCGACGACCAGGCCATACTCGTCGCCGTACACCTGGCGCAGCCGCTCGTCCACGTTGGCCAGCCCCACGCCGCCCGCCGAGGCGATGTCACCGGCGAGGATGCGGCGCAGTCGCTCGGGGTCCATGCCGAGCCCGTCGTCCTCGACGCTGATGCGGCACTCGGCTCCGGCGTCCTCGGCGATGATCGTGATGCGGCCGACGCCGTTGCGGCTCTCCAGTCCGTGTCTGACGGCGTTCTCCACCAGCGGCTGCAGGCACAGGAACGGCACCGCGACCGGCAGCACCTCGGGTGCGATGCGCAGCGTGACCTGCAGCTGGTCGCCGAACCTGGCCCGCTCCAAGATCAGGTAGCGGTCGATCGAGCGCAGCTCCTCGGCCAGCGTGGTGAACTCGCCGTGCCTGCGGAAGGAGTAGCGGGTGAAATCGGCGAACTCCAGCAGCAGCTCCCTGGCCCGCTCCGGGTCGGTGCGCACGAACGAGGCGATCGTGGTGAGCGAGTTGTAGATGAAGTGCGGCGAGATCTGCGCCCGCAGCGCCCGCACCTCGGCCTCCATGAGCAACGTGCGCGAGCGGTCGAGCTCGGCCAGCTCCAGCTGCGAGTCCACCCATCCGGCCACCTCCTGGGCGGCCCTGACCAGCCCGGCCGAGGCGTTCTGCCCGTAGGCGGCCAGCGCGCCGACGACCCGGTCGTCGGTGGTGAGCGGCACCACCACGGCGTGCCTGATCGGGCACTCGAGCAGGTCGCAGTCGATGGTCAGGACCTGCGTGCGGCCGTCCTTCAACGTGGCCGCCGCGTGCTCGAACGCCTGGTCGGCGTGGTGGTCGCCGGCGCCGTCGTAGACGAGCAGCCGCTCGCCGTCGGTGATCGCCAGCGCCGCCGAGCCCAGCAGCGCGCGCAGGTGCCGCGAGGCGCGCTCGGCGCCGTCGGCGGTGAGCCCGGCGCGCAGCGGCGGCCCGGCCAGCGAGGCGGTGTGCAGGGTCACGAACGTGGCCCGCTCGGCCGGGCTCGTGCCCAGCTCGCGGCGGCCCCGCATGACGCGCCACAACACGATCGCGGGCACGCCGACGAGCACCGCGACCACGGCGACCCCGACCAGGTACTCCACGGGGTCAGAGCCTAACTCAGAGGGCCTCCTTCGTCGGCCCTCTGAGTAACTCCCGTGTCCATTGGTTCGCTCCGCTCATAGTGCTTTGGCGATGACGTCCCGGTACGACTCGGCCTCCTCGGCGGAGTCGTACGTCGTCCGCGGCCAGAAGAACCCGCGCAGCCCGTCCTTCTTGTTGCGCGGCACCACGTGGACGTGCAGGTGGGCCACGCTCTGGCTGACGCGGTTGTTCATGGCCACGAACGTGCCGCCCGCCTCGAGAGCCGCCTCGACGGCTCTGGCCATGGCCTGGACCCGCTCGAAGAACGGCCCGACGTCGGCGAGGTCGGCCAGCGTCTCCACGTGAACCCTGGGCACGACGAGCACGTGTCCCTTGAAGACCGGCCGGGCGTCGAGGAAGGAGACCGCCACCTCGTCGGAGCTCACCACGTAGGCGGACCGCTCCCCCGCGATGATCTCGCAGAACAGGTCGTTGCTCACCGTTTGACCCTATCGGCGAAGGCCGTCCAGCTCGTCATATTCGGCCCGGACTCTTCCTCGGGCGCGTGCAGGAACCGCTCGCCCACGCGCTCGCGCAGCCGCGCGGGCACCTCGGGCACCTTGGCGCCCCGGCAGTGGTAGACCAGCCCGCCGCCGCGCTGCCCCATCGCCATCCAGGGCAGCCACGGCGACACCCGGCACCAGGAGAACACGCACGGCACGTCGGCCATCCCCGACTCCAGATCCTTCGCGGCGGCGAAGAACTGGAACAACTCCAGCGCCCGGTACGTGTCGCTCGCCGAGTTCTCCGGGTAGTCGGCGACCTTGAGCGGCGACGGGTAGGCCAGCCGCACGTCGACGTTGTAGACCACCTGGTCCCCCAGCCGCGTCACCGGCACGGGGTAGGCGCCGAGCCGCTGGTTGACCGGGTCGTTGAAGACATGGAGCACCTCGACCGCCCGCCCGGTGAACGGGTTGTCCCACGTGTCGAGCACCTCCCTCGTCCGCGGGTCGAGGTAGAGCGCCGCCTCCCTGGTGAGCAGCCGCCAGCCGTCGTCGGCCTGGACCGCCCTGGCCACGTTGATCCCTTCGAACCCGAACAGGTGGTGCGGGCCGTCGTCGTCCTGCCAGCCGTAGACGTCGCCGGTCCAGTACGAGATCGTCTCCGCTCCGTCGGCGGAGGCGCGTACCCGAATGAAGTCCATGATCCGCAGGCTACTTCACAGTGACCGCGAAGATCGCCTCACCGGACTGCCGCCTGCTCTCCTCGGTCGCCGGTGTCCGGTCCTGGCCGCAGCGCCAGCAGTTGAACAACCGGATCTCGGTTCTGCCCGGCCGTTTGGGGTTGAAGACGAAATACGTCGTGCCGCCGGAGCCGGGCCCGCCGCCCTCGCTCTCGTGCTCCTCACTGATGAACGAGGCCACCTTCGTGTCCGGCACCGCCACCAGCGACCAGTCGTCGCCTACCGACGGGTTGTCGGCCACGGCCAGCGAGAACCGCTGGCCGGGCCGCACCTCGACGGCTACGGTCGTCCCCTTGGCGCCCTTGACCACCAGGCCGTAGTCGCTCACCGCCGTCCCGCCGCCGCATCCCGCGACGGCCAGCACGGCGAGCCAGGTGGCCGCTCGAAGCCTCATTCCGGCAGGCTATCGGCCTCCGGCCGGTCCCGGGGCTCTGGGCGGCACCGTCCGTCCTACTTGCCCTTGCGGCGCCTCATGATGCGGCGCACCACGAAGGCGACCACGGCTCCGGCGGCGGCGATGAGCAGCACGGGCCGCTTCTTCGCCTCCTCGGCGGCGTCAGTGGCGGTGGTCTTCACGGCCTCGGCGGCGTCGCCCGCCTTGGACTTCACGGCCTCGGCCGCCTCGCCCGCCTTGTCCTTGGCGGTCTCGGCGGCGTTGCTCGCCTTGCCTTTCAGGTCGGCCTTGCCGGCCAGCGCGCCGACCGTGTCGCCCAGTTCCTGCCGCGTTTCCTTGATGTCTTTACGCACGTCGCCCTCTCCCTGGTCATCGGCGTCCCCGTGCGTCCGCTGCAGCGACTCCTCCTCGGTACGCAGGCTTTCCGTTGCCTCGGATCGTTCGTCGCGGATGGGGGCTTCCGGAATGAATGTCTCGTGTTCCTCGCGGGCGGCCTCCGCCCGCTGCGCGTTCTCGGCCGCGCCGGGCCTCGTCGGTGGCACGTTGATCGACTCACGCTCGGTCGGCGTGCCCACCCTCGCCCTGCGGGCGCCGACGTCGCCCGCGTGGTGCTCGCTGTCGTATCCGGGGTCGGTCTCGCTCATCGCCGTACCCTCCCCTTGACCATGTCGATATCGGCCTTGACGCTCGCGACGGTCTCTTGGGGGACCAGCGGCGCGGCTCGTTTCACCTGGTTCTTACCGATCAGGCCGAGCACGGCGGCGAGGACGAACAACGCTCCCGCCACGATCGCGGCAGCCGCCCACCCGGGCATGATCAGAGCGAGGAGCAAGACGACGGCCGCCACCAGTGTGCCGCCACCGAGGAACGCGACCGTGCCGGCCGCGCCGAACAGGCCCGCGCCGAAGCCCGCGCGCTTGCCTTTCTCCGCGAGTTCCATCTTGGCCAGGCGGAGTTCGTCCTTGACGAGCCTGGAGACCTGCTCGGAGAGATCGTTGACCAACCTGTGGGTGTCGTTCACGACGCTCGCCTCCTCCGCTGAGGAAGGCGACTACCCAGGCGGAAGGCCTTCTATCACGCGCCGCTACTTCCGCTTGCCGCCCTTGAGCAGGAGGCCCAGAACCGAGAGAACGGGGTCCTTCGGCACATCACACCAGTTGTCCGGTTGCCGCGGCTTGCTCCACGGGGACGGGAGCTCGCACGGCGGGGCCTGCGGCTTCGGCCGTTCACACCACGATCCGGGAGGGTTCATATCTCCATGCTAACTCCCGGACCTCTCGCAGAGGAGGTGCCGGCCGACGTCCAGGACACGTCGCGGGGCGGCGGGATCCTGGCCGGACCTGATCTTCCGCTCTCGGAGGTAACCTGCCGTGGTGCTGGTACACGGGGTCTGGGCGGCCGATGGGCTCGCTTTCTGGGCGGAGAACGGCGACGACGCGTCCGCGCCTGCCGCCGGCCCACCGCCGCGGGGCCGCGCAGTGCGGAGCGGTGAGCCGCAGTCGCATCCGTTCGCCGCGCCCGCATCCGGCGTCGCGGCCGTGCTCGGGCTCGACGACGTGCCGGGGCGGACGCTGGAGTTGTTGCTGCCCGGCTCGGTCAAGGAGCCGTTGCCGTCGCCGGAGACCGGCCGGCTCTCGGCGGTGGCCCGGCCGCGGCTGCGTCTGTGGCAGGTGCCCGCGGTCGTGCCGCCCGCCGCGGCGACGCTGCGGGTGCTGGGCGGGCGCACCGGCACCGCCACCCTGCGCCACTGGGCCGCCGTCGCCGACTTCGCCCGCGACCTGGTACGCCGCGGCCGCGTCATCCCCCAGCTCGTGCCACCGGTCGCAGGGCATGTGGACGGCGACATGTGGGGGGTTCCCCAGGCCGACGCGCGGGCCGTGTGGCGGCCTGTGGTGACCGGGGTGGATGCCGGATATTTCCGGGATCTGGCGCTGGCCATGCCGCCCGCGTGCCGTACCTCCCGCACCGAGCGCCCCTCCGCCGGCGTGCTCCGCGAGGCACTCGAAGCCTTCACCGACGCCCTCGTGCGCCAGACGCTCATCGAGCCCCTCGTCGCCCGCCCCAAGACCCTCCAGGACCGCTGGCTGGCCGCGCTGACCGGCGCGGACCCCACCTGCCCCGACGTCCCCGACCTGCGCCGGGAGCTGGAGAAGTGGCACGACGCCGCGACGGCGGCCGAGGGCGCGGCACGGGTGTGCTTCCGGCTGCTGGAGCCGGCGGACACCGACGACTGGCGCGTGGAGCTGGCGCTGCAGGCCGCCGGCGACCCGAGCCTCTACGTCCCCGCCGCGGAGGTGTGGCGCGGCACGCGGATGCCCGGCCTGCCGCCGATACCGGAGCGCGAGCTCCTGACCGGGCTGGGCCGGGCGGTGCGGCTCTACCCCGAGCTGGACCGGGCCCTGCGCGTGCCGGAGCCGAGCGAGCTGGCGCTGGACACGGCGGGGGCGTTCGGGTTCCTGCGGCAGGCGGCGCCGCTGTTGCAGGCGGCCGGGTTCGGGGTGCAGCTGCCCCGCTGGGCCGGACGCACCAAGCTGGGGCTCAAGCTCACCACCAGGACCAAGGCGCAGACGGCGGCCGTGAGCCAGGGGTTCGGGATGCGGCAGCTGGTCGACTTCCGCATCGACCTGGCGGTGGGCGACGAGACGATCAGTGAGGCGGAGCTGGCCGAGCTGGCCAGGCTCAAGGTGCCCCTGGTCCGGGTGCGTGGCCAGTGGGTGGAGCTGGACGACCGGCAGCTGAAGGCGGCCCTGAGGGCCGTGGAGGGCGAGCGCACGGGCGAGGTGACGGCCGCCGACATCCTCCAGCACGTGGTCGGCGCCGATCTCTGGGGCGACGACGAGCTGCCGCTGCTGGAGGTCGACGCCGACGGTGTGCTCGGCGACCTGCTGTCCGGCCAGGCCGAGCGGCGGCTCGAGCCGCTGAGGACCCCGGCCGGCCTGGACGCCATGCTCCGGCCCTACCAGGAGCGCGGCCTGGCGTGGCTGAGCTTCCTGTCACAGCTGGGCCTCGGCGGGGTGCTGGCGGACGACATGGGGCTGGGCAAGACCATCACCACGCTGGCCCTGCTCGTGCACGAGCGGTCGGACGTGCCGACACTGCTGGTGTGCCCGATGTCGCTGGTGGGCAACTGGCAGCGGGAGGCGGCCAGGTTCGCGCCGGGGCTGCGGGTCTACGTGCACCACGGCAGCGGCAGGGACGCGGCCGAGATCGGGCGCGCCGACCTGGTGATCACCACGTACGGCACCGCGCAACGCGACCTGGAGACCCTCAAGCAGCACGAATGGCGCAGGGTCGTGTGCGACGAGGCCCAGGCGATCAAGAACAGCGGGACGCTGCAGGCCCAGGCCGTACGGTCCATCCCAGCGCCCACCAGGCTGGCCCTGACCGGCACCCCGGTGGAAAACCACCTGGCCGAGCTCTGGTCGATCATGGAATTCGCCAACCCGGGACTGCTGGGGTCGCGCTCGCGCTTCAGGACCCGGTTCCAGGAGCCCATCGAGGCCCGCCAGGACGAGCAGGCCGCCCGGGCGCTCAAGCGGGCGACGGGTCCGTTCATCCTCCGCCGCCTCAAGACCGACAAATCCATCATCACCGATCTGCCGGAGAAGATGGAGGTCAAGGAGTGGTGCCCGCTCACGCCCGAGCAGGCCTCGCTCTACCAAGCGGTCGTGGACGACATGCTGGCCAAGATCGACGACAGCGAGGGCATCGAGCGGCGCGGCCTGGTGCTGGCGACCATGGCCAAGCTCAAGCAGGTCTGCAACCATCCGGCCCACCTGCTCAAGGACGGCTCCCGGCTGGCGGGCCGGTCGGGCAAGCTGGCCCGTCTTGAGCAGCTGGCCGAGGAGATCCTGGCGGAAGGCGAGAAGGCACTGCTCTTCACCCAATACGCCGAGTTCGGGACGATGCTCCAGCCCTATCTGGCGCAGCGGCTGGACCGCCCGGTGTTGTGGCTGCACGGCGGCCTGCCGAAGAAGACCCGCGACCGGCTGGTCGAGCGGTTCCAGCAGGACCCGGAACCGATGTTGTTCGTGTTGTCGCTCAAAGCGGCCGGCGTCGGGCTCAACCTGACGGCCGCCAATCACGTCGTGCACGTGGACCGCTGGTGGAACCCGGCCGTCGAGGACCAGGCCACCGACCGCGCCTTCCGCATCGGGCAGCACAAAAACGTGCAGGTGCGCAAGCTGATCTGCGCGGGCACCCTGGAGGAGCGCGTGGACGAGATGATCGAGCGCAAGAAGGCCCTGGCCGAGCGGGTGGTCGGCACCGGCGAGGAGTGGCTCACGGACCTGTCGACAGACGAGCTGCGCGAGGTGTTCCGCCTGACCGCGGAGGGGGTGAGCTGACGTGGCGTGGTTCGACGGCGGCAGGCCCATCAAGGTCGACGGCGGCATCAGGGCCCGCACGCAACGTGGCTCGATCGGCTCGACCTGGTGGTCGCGGCGGTTCATCGACATCCTGGAGCGCATCTGCGACAAGGGCCGGCTCTCGCGCGGCCGGGCCTACGCCCGGCAGGGCCAGGTCCTGTCGATCGACCTGTCCGCGGGCGAGGTCAGGGCCGCCGTGCAGGGCTCGCGGCCGGATCCGTACGAGATCGTGATCAGGATCGACGTGTACGACGAGAGCCGGTGGGCCACGCTCGAGGAGGCCATCGCGGCGCAGGCCGTCTACCGGGCCAAGCTGCTGGCCGGGGAGATGCCGGTCGAGATCGAGGAGCTGTTCGCCGCGATGGGAGTCGATCTGTTCCCGCGCGACCTGGATATGGACTGCTCGTGCCCGGACTGGGGTTTCCCGTGCAAGCACCTGTCGGCGGTGCTCTACCTGCTGGCCGAGTCGTTCGACGACGACCCGTTCCTGGTGCTGGCCTGGCGCGGGCGCACCCGGGAGCAGCTGCTCGGCTCCCTGGCCGGCGAGGCCGCGGAGGAGCTGCAGGTCGAGGACGTGCCGTTCGCCGACCGGCTGGCCGACTTCTACGCCCCCGGCGCCACCGCGCACCGGCCCGAGCGTCGCCCCGCGGCCGCCGCCCCTGACCTGCTGCTGCGGGTCTTCCCGCCGCCCGCCGACCTGGCGCGGGTGCTCGGTCCGGCGTATCGGCGGCTGGGTTAGCGATCCTCAAACGAGGCGGGCACCATGACACGCACGCCGTTGGGCACCACGCGGAGCCTGATCGGGGTGCGCAGCCGCACCTCGCCGTCCACGTCGGCGGCCATCGGCGGGTCGGTCTCCAGATACATCTCCCGCCCGACCACGAACGGCCCGCCCGCGAGGCTGCGCCAGCGGCCGGTGGTCGCCCTGAGCAGGGTCTCGCCGAGCAGCCGCAGCTTCTTGCCGGAGCCGAGCTGGTAGGCCACCAGCAGGCCGTTGTCGATGCTGATGTCCTTGGCCACCTGCCAGCCGCCGTGGAAGCGGCCGTTGGCGATGTTGAGCTGGTGGGTGAGCAGCTCGTGGCGCTGCCCCTCGACCGTGATGTAGGCCCGGAACGGCTTGTGGTTGGGCAGGATCGTCAGCGCCGTCAGCGGGTAGGCGGGCCGGCCCACGATGCGCTTGAGCCACGGCTTGACCTTGCCCGCCACCTCCACCGACACCCCGAAGCTGGCCAGGTTGGCGAACTCCCGGTCGCCGGCCATGCCCAGGTCGATGTCGGCCACCTTGCCGGTGGCGAACACCTTGATCGCCCCGGCCAGGTCGAGCGGCAGGCCGAGGCTGCGGGCGAAGTTGTTGGTGGTGCCGAGCGGCAGCACGCCCAGCGCCACGTCGCGGTGCGCCACGTGGCGCACCGCCGAGGAGAGCGTGCCGTCGCCGCCGCCCACGATGAGCAGGTCCGGCTTGGTCGCCAGGGCGGTGTCGAGCAGGTCGCGCAGCCGCTTGGGGTTGTAGACCGACAGCTCGGCCAGCGGCTCGAACCCGAGGTTGTGGATCTGCTCGATCACCTCGAAGTAGTGGCGGCGGCCCCGGCGCGAGCGAGTGTTCACCACCACGGCCACCCGGCGATCCCTCAGGATCGCCTCGGTGTGCTCGGTCTTGGTGCGCAGTTCGCTCATGGTCATCAATCGTAGGGCCGCCGGGGTACCTCGGCGGCCCTACGAATTTACTTCTTGGGCGGGACTACCTGAACAATCGCACCCAGGTTGCCCGGCAGCGGGGAGATCAGCTTGAACTGCACGCCGAGCGCCTTGCTCTCGTCACCGGGGTTGCCGGTACCGAGCACGGAGCCCGCCGCCACCTGGCCGTACAGCTCCGTGGCGGGCGTGCCGTCGGCGTGCACCACGCGCGTGGTGTACGTCTGGTCGCCCTTGGACGGCACGACCACCGAGGCGTCGAAGTCCCGGAAGGCGAGCGCGCCGTTGAGCACCTCGATGCCCGGGTACCAGGTCTTGGCGTCGGTGAAGTGCGAGACGCCCTTCTGCGCGGGGAAGTCCGTGCAGTACTCGCTGAACGGCTCGTCCGGCGCCTCCAGGCACTCCTTGAACGGGTACGTCTTGCCGAACCCGAACGCGGCGTTGGACGTCTGCACCCGACCCTGGAGGTTCTTGTTGGCCGTCGGGTCCTTCTCGGCCGCGGTCCCGGTGCGGCGCAGCGGCTCGTAGTGCGAGTCCACGACCAGCAGGCTGCCCTTGGGCCCGACGCTCGGCGGGAGCCGCAGGGTGCTGAGGAGGTTGTTGTTGACGAACGTGGAGTCGCGGTACCACACCAGCAGGCCCGGCGCGTTGTACTTCAGCTTCTGCACCTTCCACGCCCCGTCGCGGAGGTAGTCGGTGTCGTAGGTGTGCTGCAGGCCCTTGTCGAAGCCGTCGAAGTTACGCCACTCGGCCAGGTAGAACCGGGAGATCTCGCGCTCGCCGTTGTTGCGCGTCCAGCCCTGGCCGCTGGTGTTGGTGAACGTGCCGCCGACGGGCTTCCACGCGTTGTCGCCGCCTTCGACGTCGTCGCTCCACACGGCGGTGCCGCCGTTGGTGAGCTGGAAGTCGTCGGCGTGCCAGCCACGCTCCTGGAAAGCGGCGTCGGTGTTGAACGTCAGCCGCAGCTTGATCGTCTGGCCGGCGAACGGCGTCAGGTTCACGTAGTCGTGGCGCCAGCCGCCGCTGTCCCCGGTGAGTCCGTACTTCTTGTTGCCGAAGGACTTGAGGTTCTTGTTCGGGTCCGGGTAGTCGTCAGGCGTGCTGACCTCGGCGCCGGCCTCGTCGTAGACCTTCTGCTGGGCCCACGTCTCGCCGCCGTCGGTGGAGACCTCGACGAAGCCGAAGTCCCAGTCCTGCTCGATCACGTAGTTGTTCCACATCCAGAACCTGAGATCGGTCCCGGCGGGCACGGGCAGGTCACGGGTCAGCGTGAGGTTCGCCCAATCCTGGTCGAGTCCGGTCCACCAGGCGTTCGAGCCGCTGCGGACGTCGATCATCTTCTGCGGTGTGGAGGCCAGGTTCACCCGGACGCCGTCGGCGGTGAGCTTGGGCGTGCGCGAGGACTGGCCGACCGTGACGACTTTGGCCGCGTCGCCGGGGTTGAGCGTGGTCGGGTTCGCCCAGCCGAGCACCCACTTGTCCCACAGGCCCATGTGGGTCGGCATGGACTGGAAGATCGGGCCGGAGTGGGAGCCGCTGGACATCAGGTCCCAGAAGTCCACCGCCGAGCTGGCCTGGCCTGAGGTGTCGTACAGGTCGGGCAGGCCCAGGTCGTGGCCGTACTCGTGGGCGAAGACGCCGACGCCGGAGTCCTCCGGCTGCACGATGTAGTTGGAGATCTTCTTGTCGGTACCGGGGACCTTGTAGCCGCCGGCGACCGCGCTGGAGTGGGCCCAGATGGCGTAGGTGCCCTCGGCGCCGCCGTCGGAGGACTTGTCCTTTCCTGCGTGCACCAGCACCAGGTGGTCGATGACGCCGTCGGGCTCCTGGTGGTTGCCGTCGCCGTCGGCGTCGGAGATGTCCTCGACGTCGTAGTCGGCCCACGGGAAGTCCGGCTGGGTCTGGGCGAGGGTGGTCACCGAGTCGATGGCCAGTTGCTGGGCGCCGAGCGGGTTGTCCGGGTGGCCGGACATGTCCTGGGGTGCGCCGCCGCAGGCCGCGGCGCCGTACCAGGCCTCGGAGTGCGGGACCTTGATCCAGCCGACCGCGGAGCCGGTGACGGAGTAGGCGCCCTTCGACATCTCCTCGTACATCTTCTTCATCGTGAAGCCGGAGATGTCGATGCCGGGCCTGCCGTCGCGCGGGTCCTTCAGGTCGGGGCGGACGCGCTCGGTGATGCCCCTGTCGGTGTAGAGCATCTTGTTGAAGTGCTCAGGGCTGAAGTCCTTGACCCAGAAGGAGTTGTTGTCCTTGTGCGGGAGCGTTGCCGGGTCCGGGATGTTGTTGTGCAGGGGGCCGTTCTTGAGCGTGCCCGGCGGCTCGACCAGGCAGTCGTCCGGTCCGCTGTTGACCGTGCGCAGCCGGTTGAAGCCGGAGAAGTCGTCGCCGGCCTGCTCATTGAATTCGACCAGCAGGGTCAGGAGCTTGGCGGTGCGGGTCTGCTTGGAGTTTTTGAATATCCATTCAGCCGGATTGCGGCCGGTCCTGATGGCCTCGTTCTCCCGCGCGGCAAGAATGCGGCCGGAGGCCGGATTCCCGTTGGAGAACTTCCTGTCGAACTTCTGCGCCGGAGTGAGCGAGCGTGCGCTCACATCGGTCAGACGCGGCTCCTCCGGGTCCTTTCCGACCGTGGGCGGCGCGTAGTTGATGTAGAAGTCCGAGGCCGCGGGCTCGTAATGGGCGACGGACGCCGCTTGAGCGCTGGGCACGGACAGGGCGGCGCCGAGAAGGGCGACCGCCGGGAAGGCTGCTAATAAGCGCTTCGTACTGGGCACCAGGAACCCTCTCTGCCCGGGATCGCCGGGCGCATGGCCATAGGGGTGTGCAATGCCGGACGTTAGAGCGTCAATCAACCGATCGTAAAGTACGTTGTTGAAACGTGATCAAACTACGACATTCAGAACATCAAACGGGCGGCCACCACTCCGCCCGCGACCGCGCCGCCATAGCAGATCACCGCGATCACCAGATCGAACCTGGCGATCCCGAGCAGCTCTTCGCTGGTGAACCTGATCCGGTGCGCCGCGTGGAACAGGCACAGCACGACGACCACGAGCAGCGCGAGCCGCACCAGCACGTGGCCGGCCAGCGCGCGCAGGTCCTCGGCAGCGGGCCAGTCCAGCACGCCGAGCGGCATGAGTACCCCGAACAGCAGCACGAGCACCGGCAGCACCAGCGCCGCCACCACTCCCCCGCCGCTGAACAACAACCACAGGTACGGCTCCAGCGTGCGCTTCATGGCGACCTCAGCACGAAGTAGGCGATCACCGCGGAGACCAGCAACCAGAGCGAATGGTTGCCGCCCTGGATCATCCAGGCGGGCACCCGCCAGCCGTCCAGGCGGACGACGGTGGCCTTGGGCGCGAGGTTGAGGAACGTGATGGCGTGGAAGCAGGTGGCGGCGAGGGCGACCACGTTGATCGCGATCATCCACGGCTGCCCGGCCAGCGCGATGAACTCCGGCAGGCTCCCGCCGACGACGGCGTCGAGGAACATCAGCAGGAAGACGATCGACCAGGCCACGAAGACGCTGGTCAGCTCGCGCAGGACGAAGATCGTGTAGTTGCGGGTGCGGGCGAACCACAGGTTGTCGCGGCGCGGCCGGTAGGCGGTCGTCATCGTCTGCTCCAGGGCAGCACCGAGCGCATGGCGGCGGTCAGCTTGTAACGCTGGATGGCCTCGGCCGGGTCGACGTGCTTGGGGCAGACCCGGGTGCACTCGCCGACGAACGTGCACCCCCACACCGCGTCGTCCAGATTGAGCACGTCGAACCGGTCGTCCATGTCCCGCGAGTCCAGGTTGTAGCGCTGGGCGAGGGCGATGGCGGCCGGGCCGAGGAAGTCGGGGTCGAGCACGTAGACCGGGCAGGCCGAGTAACACAGCAGGCAGTTGATGCACATGCTGTACTGCTTGTACGCCTCCAGCTGCGCGGGCGTCTGGGCGTACTCGGTGCTCAGCGGCAGCTCCTCGCCCTCTCTGACCAGCCAGGGCCGCACGGACGACAGCTTGGCCAGGAAGTCGTCGATGTCCACGACCAGGTCCTTGATCACCGGGAAGCCCTTGAGCGGTTCGATCCGCACCGGCCCGTCGCCGAACTCCGACAGGAAGGTGCCGCAGGTCAGGCGGGGCTCGCCGTTGACGTTCATGCCGCAGGAGCCGCACACGCCCATCCGGCACGACCAGCGGTAGGTCAGGCTGCCGTCGAGGTGGTCCTTGACGTAGTTGAGCCCGTCGAGCACGGCCCAGTCCTCCATGAGCGGCACGTCGTAGGCCTCGAAGGACGGCGCGTCGTCCTCGCCCGGCCGATAGCGCGTGACCTCCAGCCGGATGGTCTTCGACGCCGTCCGCTCGATCGCTTCCTTCGTCTCAGTCACGGCCATAGACCCTTTCTCCCGGCGGCCAGCGGGTGATCGTTACGGGAAGCAGGGTCACTGACGGGGTGCCGTCGGGGGCGCGGTGCACCAGCGAGTGCGCCAGGTAGGCGGCGTCGTCCCTGGAGGCGAAGTCGGTGCGCTGGTGCGCGCCGCGTGACTCCTGCCTGTTCAGCGCACAGGCCACGATCGTCTGCGCGACGTCCAGCATGGTGTGCAGCTCCTGCAGGTTGATCAGCTCGGTGTTGAAGGCGGCGCCGGTGTCGTCGAAACACACCTCCTCGGCGCGTTCGCGCAGCTCGGCCAGCGTGTCGACGGCCTTGGCCAGCACGTCTCCGTTGCGGTAGATGCCGGCCGCGCCCTCCAGCGTGTGCTGCATCTGCTCACGCAGGTCGGCGACCCGCTCGCCGGTCCTCCTGCCCTCGCGCGCCCGCTCCAAGCGCCGCCGCTCGTCCTCCCCCTGGCTGCGGACGGCCGCCGCCTCGCCGTCCCGGTGGGAACGGGCGAACTCGGCGGCGGCGGTCCCGGCGCGGCGGCCGAAGACCAGGCACTCGGGGAGGGAGTTCGAGCCGAGCCGGTTGGCGCCGTTGATGCTCACGCAGGCGGTCTCACCGGCCGCGTACAGGCCGGCGATGGGGGTGGCGCCGTCGATGTCGGTGTGGACGCCGCCCATCATGTAGTGCACGACCGGGCGCACCGGGATGAGGTCGGTCGCCGGGTCGAGGTTCTGGTAGCTCTTGCACAGCTCGCGCACGAACGGGATGCGAGTGTCGATCTTGCCTTCGCCGAGGTGGCGCAGGTCCAGGTAGACGACTGGACCGTACGGCGTGTCGACGGTGCGGCCCTTCTCCTGCTCGTGCACGAACGCCTGGGAGAGCCGGTCGCGCGGGCCGAGCTCCATGCTGCGCAGCTTCGGCGTGGGCGTGGGCTTGCCGAGGTCGTAGTCCTGCAGGTAGCGGTAGCCGTCCTTGTTGATCAGCCAGCCGCCCTCCGCCCTGGCCGCCTCGGTGATGAGGATGCCGGTGAAGGGCAGGCCGGTCGGGTGGTACTGGACGAACTCCATGTCCTTCAGCGGCGCGCCCGCGTGGTAGGCCAGGGCCATGCCGTCGCCGGTCTTGATGGCGGCGTTGGTGGTGAACGGGAAGACCCGGCCGCAGCCGCCGGTGGCCAGGATGACGGTCCTGGCGGCGATGGTCTCGATGCGGCCGGTCCTGATCTCCACGGCCACGACGCCGTGCACGCGGCCGTCGTCGACGACGAGCTGGGTGACGAACCACTCGTCATACCTGATGATGTCCTGGTATTTCAGAGTCGTCTGGAACAGGGTGTGCAGCAGGTGGAAGCCGGTCTTGTCGGCGGCGTACCAGGTGCGCATCTTCTTCATACCGCCGAACGGCCGGACGGCCACGCGGCCGTCCGGCTCGCGGCTCCACGGGCAGCCCCAGTGCTCGAGCTGCATCAGCTCGCGCGGCGCCTCGTACACGAACGCCTCGACCGCGTCCTGGTCGGGCAGCCAGTCGCCGCCGGAGATCGTGTCGTAGCAGTGCTCGTCGAGCGTGTCGTCGAGGCCGATCACCCCCGCCGCGCCGCCCTCGGCGGAGACGGTGTGGCTGCGCATCGGATAGACCTTCGACACGACCGCCACCTTCAAGGACGGGTCCGACTCGGCGACCGCGATGGCCGCGCGCAGGCCCGCCCCGCCTCCCCCGACGATCAGCACGTCGATCATTTGATGCCTCAGCTCCCGTGGTCGGGTTGGATCGGGTCCTTCACCCGCTTGCCGTCGTGGCGGATGGCGGACAGGTGGATGCTTCCGTCGTGGTACTCGTGGCGGATCCGGCGGCAGCCGCAGTCGAAGAACTGGTCACGGATCAGCAGGCCGTAGCCGTCGTCGTCGACGAGGCGCTCACCTCCGGACTTCTTGCCACAGGGGGCCGTCTCGGGGTCGAAGGGGATCTTCGTGCCTGTCATCGCCGATCTCCTTAGATGGGCGAAACGTCATCTCCACACAAGCACCGCGATCTGTTTCGGGAAAGGTCAGTCGGATGTGTCCTGGCGGGGCGACACCTCGGCCTCGCCGCCCTCCCCCACCGCCGAGGGGCGCTCCTCGAGCTGCCGGGGGTAGTGCAGGTCGAAGGCGGGCCGCTCGGAGCGGATGGGCGGAATGCTGGTGAAGTTGTGCCGGGGCGGCGGGCAGGAGGTCGCCCACTCCAGGGAATTGCCGTAGCCCCACGGGTCGTCGAGCGTGACCTTGGGGGCGTGCCTGGCGGTCTTGAACACGTTGTAGAGGAACGGCAGCGTGGAGGCGCCCAGCAGGAACGCGCCGACGGAGGAGACCTGGTTGAGCCAGGTGAAGCCGTCGGCCACCCCGTAGTCGGCGTAGCGCCTGGGCATGCCGAGCTGCCCCAGCCAGTGCTGCACCAGGAACGTGGTGTGGAAGCCGATGAACAACGTCCAGAAGTGCACCTTGCCGAGCCGGTCGTCGAGCATCCTGCCGGTCATCTTCGGCCACCAGAAGTAGAACCCGGCGAACATCGCGAACACGACGGTCCCGAACACCACGTAGTGGAAGTGGGCGACCACGAAGTAGGTGTCGCTGATGTGGAAGTCGAGCGGCGGCGAGGCCAGGATGATCCCGGTGAGCCCGCCGATCAGGAACGTCACCAGGAAACCCACGGAGAACAACATCGGCGACTCGAACGACAGATGCCCCCGCCACATGGTCCCGGTCCAGTTGAAGAACTTCACCCCGGTCGGCACCGCGATGAGGAACGTCATGAACGAGAAGAACGGCAGCAGCACCTGGCCGGTCGCGAACATGTGGTGCGCCCACACCGTCATCGACAGCCCGGCGATCGCGATCGTGGCGCCGACCATCCCCAGATAGCCGAAGAGCGGCTTGCGGCTGAAGACCGGGATCACCTCGGTGATGATCCCGAAGAACGGCAGCGCGATGATGTACACCTCGGGGTGGCCGAAGAACCAGAACAAGTGCTGCCAGATCAACGGCCCGCCGTTCTCGCTCACGAAGATCTGCGTGCCGAGCTTGCGGTCCGACTCGAGCGCGAGGAGCGCGGCGGCCAGCACCGGGAACGCCAGCAGCACCATCACGCTGGTCAGCAGGACGTTCCAGGTGAAGATCGGCACCCGGAACATGGTCATGCCGGGCGCCCGCATGCCGATGATCGTGGTGATGAAGTTGACGGCGCCGAGGATGGTGCCGAGCCCCGACAGCACCAGCCCCATGATCCACAGATCGCCGCCGACCTGCGAGGAGTAGATCGACGACGACAGCGGCGTGTACGCGAACCACCCGAAGTCGGCCGCCCCGCCCGGCGTGAAGAACCCGGCCAGCACCATGAGCCCGCCGAACAGGAACAACCAGTACGCCACCGCGTTCAGCCGCGGGAAGGCCACGTCCGGGGCGCCGATCTGCAGCGGCATCACCACGTTGGCGAAGCCGGCGAACAGCGGCGTGGCGAACAGCAACAGCATGATCGTGCCGTGCATGGTGAACAGCTGGTTGTACATCTGCTGGCTGATCAGATCCATGCCCGGCTGCGCGAGCTCGGCCCGGATGATCATCGCCATGATCCCGGCCGCGAGGAAGAACCCGAACGAGGTGATCAGATAGAGGTATCCGATGACCTTGTGGTCGGTCGTCGACAACCAGGAGGCGATGACGGTCCCGGTACGGCGGCGCCGGACCTGCTCGATCGAGGGCTCGCGAACGGTCGTCACGGCTGCTCCCTCCAGTGCGGAGTTGGGCCTGCCCCGATCTACCCATTCCACGCCAACCGCAGCCGCGCGGGAAGTCGTTCTTTGACATTGGCGGCCGATGATTTTGCCCGCGGCTGGTCGCATGAGGCAGACCGGCGGCGGTGCCGCGTCCGGAGTTCTTCTATCCTTGCGGTCTGGGACCGATTTCAAGGAGAGATCTCTGTGACCGCTCAGCGTGACTACGCCGCCCTCGTCCAGCGGGGGCTCTCGCTCGACCTCACCCGAGGCAAGCCGTCACCGCGCCAGCTGGACCTCTCCAACGACATGCTCACGCTGCCGTCGTCCTACAAGGCGGCCGACGGCACCGATGGCCGCAACTACGGCAACCTGCAGGGCCTCGCCGAGCTGCGCGCGTTGTTCGCGCCGCTGATCCAGGTGCCCGCCGAGCAACTCGTCGTGGGCGGCAACGCCAGCCTGGCGCTCATGCACGACACGGTGGCCCACGCGCTGCTGTCCAAGGTCCCCGGTGCCGAGCGGCGCTGGATCGAGGAGCCGGAGATCACGTTCCTCTGCCCGGTGCCCGGCTATGACCGGCATTTCACAATCTGCGAGCGGCTCGGGATCAAGATGGTCCCCGTGCCGATGAACGCCGGCGGCCCCGACATGGACGTCGTCGAGCGCCTCGTCGCCGCCGACGCGAGCGTCAAGGGCATGTGGTGCGTGCCGAAGTACAGCAACCCGTCCGGCATCGTCTACAGCGACGAGACGGTCCGCAGGCTGGCCGCCATGCCGGCCGCCGCCCCCGACTTCCGGATCTTCTGGGACAACGCCTACGCGGTGCACCACCTCACCGACACCCCGGCCGAGCTGGCCGACCTGCTGGCGCTGGCCGCCGAGCACGGCAACGCCGACCGGGTGTTCGTCTACGCCTCCACCTCCAAGGTGACGCTGGCCGGGGCCGGCGTGTCGTTCTTCGGCTCCTCGCCGGCGAACGCCGAGTGGTTCCTCCACAACACCGCCAAGCAGTCCATCGGCCCCGACAAGATCAACCAGCTGCGTCACGTGGAGTTCCTGCGCGACGGCGCGGGCGTGGCCGCGCACATGCGGCGGCACGCCGAACTGATCGGGCCGAAGTTCGAGCTGGTGGACAAGGTGCTGACCGAGCAGCTCGGCGGCCTGGCCACCTGGACCAGCCCCAAGGGCGGCTACTTCATCAGCCTGGAGGTGCCGCACGCGGCCGAGGTGGTGGCCAGGGCCAAGGCCGCGGGCATCGCGCTGACGCCGGCCGGCGCCACGCACCCCTACGGCCAGGACCCGGACGACCGCACGATCAGGATCGCGCCGACCTACCCGGACCTGGACGAGCTCGAGCAGGCCATCAACGGCCTGGCCGTGTGCGTGCGCCTGGTCGCCGAGGAGCGCGGCTGACCGCCTAGCGGCCCGGCCTGAAGCCGAAGATGTAGTCGCGCGTCTCGCTCGGGTGGAACGAGACGCCGATCTCCGGCTCGAAGACGACGTTGTCGCGGGCGCAGTAGTAAAGGCCCTCCCAGACGGCCAGGGCCTTCTCCCTGGCCGGGGCCTCGACGTTGTCGCGCTTGCGCGCGCCGTACGCGCCGAGCACGTTCAGCAGCCCGAACCCCCAGAACAGCCCGGTCAGGCAGAACGGGGCGAGCAGGACCTCGCCCCACTGCGGGTCCTGCCCCATCGCGATCACCAGTGACACGACCAGGTGCACCAGCGCCGCCGCGCACAACATGATGTAGCCCTGGTTCCTCGCCCACGGGGTGTAGTGGCGGCTGGGAAAGGACATCCAGACCGCGAGCTGCGTGCGGCTCATCACGTGCTTGGATGCCCCCAGCGTCGCGGCAGTGGGCAGATCGGCGACCTCCCGCGTGCCCGGCAACCTGACCCGCCCGATCTTGTACGTGGTCCCCGCGGCGACCGCTCCGGGGACCGCGACGACCTGGTCAGTACGCGAGCACACCGGGCACCTGACTTCCACCTGGGCAGTTTGTCCTTAAGGAGCACTCTGCGCAAACCATAAGCTGCATGGTGTGAGACCGATTGATGCCTTGGTGAGCGCCCTGCCCGAGGGCCGGGTCCTGACCGACCCCGACGTGATCGACTCCTACGCCCGCGACCGGACGTTCCTGGAGCCCGGCAAGCCGCTCGGCGTGGTCCTCGCGGCCTCCCGCGACGACGTGGTCACCACGATGACGTGGGCGAGCGAGCACCGGGTGCCGGTCGTACCGCGCGGCGGGGGCACGGGCCTCGCGGGCGCGTCCGTCGCCGGCGACGGCGCGATCATCCTGTCGCTGGCCAAGATGACGGCGATCAAGGAGCTCTCCCCCGCCGACGAGATCGCCGTCGTCGAGCCCGGGGTCATCACCGCCGACCTGGACCGGGCCGCCAGGGAGCACGGTCTCATGTACGCGCCGGACCCGTCGTCGTACCAGATCTCCACGATCGGCGGGAACCTGGCGACCAACGCCGGCGGGCTGCGGTGCGTGAAGTACGGCGTGACCAGGGACTCGGCGCTCGGCCTCGAGGTCGTGCTGGCCGACGGACGGGTGCTGAACACCGGCCGGCGCACCATGAAGGGCGTCACCGGCTACGACCTGACCGGCCTGTTCGTCGGCTCGGAGGGCACGCTGGGCGTGATCACCGCGGCCACGGTGCGGCTGCGGCGGGCGCCGGCCGCGCCGCCCGCGACGTTCGCCGCCGAGTTCGGCTCGCTCAGGGACGCGGGGGCGGCGGTGTCGGCGATCATGGCGGCCGGCTGCCAGCCGTCGCTCATGGAGCTGCTCGACCGCGCGACGTTGGAGGCCATCAACGACCTGCGCAACTTCGGCCTGGAGGCCGAGACGACGGCCATGCTCATCGGCCAGTCCGACGCGGCCGACGGCCAGGCGGTGGCCGAGCGCATGGAGCAGATCTGCATGGACAACGGCGCCTCGTTCGTGGCCGTGTCCTCCAGCCCGCAGGAGGCCGAGGAGCTGATCGGGCTGCGCAGGATGGCGTACGACGCCAAGGAGCGGCTCGGGGCGTGCCTGGTGGAAGACGTCTGCGTGCCGCGATCCGTGCTGCCCGACATGATCACCGCGGTCGAGGCGGCGGCGGCCCGGCACGGGGTGAAGATCTGCACGGTCGCGCACGCCGGAGACGGCAACCTGCACCCGGTCTTCATCTTCGACCGCGGGTCGCTGGAGCCGCCCGCCGAGGTGTGGGCGGCGGCGGACGAGATCTTCACCCACGCGCTGGAACTGGGCGGCACGCTCACCGGGGAGCACGGCGTGGGGCTGCTCAAGCAGCGCTGGCTGGCGATGGAGGCCGGGCCGGTGGCCGCCGAGGTCCAGCGCGGCATCAAGGCCGTCTTCGACCCGCTGGGCATCCTCAACCCGGGCAAGGCCATCTGAGCCGCTCTTGACCAAGCCGTGACCTTGGACGTCGCCAGGCACACGACCTGCACCGAAAGCCTGACTAGGCACGTCAAAAGACGAAACTTCTGATTGGTCCGGCAGACGCCCCAAGCATCACGCTGGTAGCGTTTTGCCTCATCTATTGGGTTGTGATGGGGGTCCGACGTGAATCAGTTCCAGCCGTTGGCGGCGGACGACCCGCGACGGCTGGGGGCGTACGACATCGTCGCCCGGCTCGGCGAGGGCGGCCAGGGCGTTGTCTATCTCGGCAAGAGCGACTCCGGGGAACAGGTCGCGGTCAAGCTGCTGCACCACGCCCTGGTGGCCGATGCCGACGCCAGGACCCGGTTCCTGCGCGAGGTGGCGGTGGCGCAGCGGGTGGCCAGGTTCTGCACCGCCCCCGTGCTCCACGCCGACCTGGACGGGAGCCGGCCGTACATCGTGAGCGAGTACGTCCCCGGCCCCTCCCTGCGCGAGCTGGTCATCAACGAGGGGCCGCGGCGGGGCGCGGCGCTGGAACGACTCGCGATCAGCACGGCCACCGCGCTCGCCGCCATCCACCGAGCGGGGATCCTGCACCGCGACTTCAAGCCCGCCAACGTGCTCATGGGCCCCGAGGGTCCCGTCGTGATCGACTTCGGCATCGCCCGCGCCCTGGACTCGCCGGGCGCGACGGCCACGGGGATGGCGATGGGGACGCCGTCGTACCTGGCGCCGGAGCAGCTGAGCGGCGCGGCGGTCTCGGAGGCGGCCGACGTGTTCGCGTGGGGCGTCACCATGGTGTACGCCGCGACCGGCAAGCCCGCGTTCGGCGCGGACTCCATTCCGGTGGTGATGAACCGGATCCTGAACGAGGAGCCGGAGCTCGGAAAGATGGAGGGCGAGCTGGGCACCCTGGTGGCCGCCTGCCTGTCCAAGGACCCGACCCAGCGCCCGAGCGCCGACGACCTCATCCTGCGCCTCACGGGCCAGCCCGTGCCGAAGTCAGCCATCGAGCCGGTGACGGGGCAGCAGCTCGGGGTCGCCGCCGGCGCGCAGCCGCAGGCCGGCGGGCCCCACGCGGGCCAGGACGCCTACTCCGGGCCCTGGCAGCCCGCTCAACCCTCGGTGCCCGGAACACCGCCGCAGACAGGCCCCTACGGTGTCCCCGCGGCCGCCCAGAACGGCCCCGGTCAGGGCGCCTCCCCCATGGGGACGGCCCCTGGAGGCGGCCCAGCCCATGGCCACCCGCACCCCGGGACACTCGGTGGCCCTCAACTCGGCGGCTCTCAGCCCGGAACGCCCGGCGGCCTGCAGCTCGGCGCCCCAGCCGGGACGCCCGGCGGCCCCCAGTCCGGAACCGCCGGCTCCCAGCACGCGACGCCCGGCAACGGTCAGCACCCGGGATCGCCCCAGGGTGGCGCCCCGCATGGCGGCGCCGCCCGGAGCGCTCCCACCGACGGCCCTCAGGGCGCCGCCTCCGGCATCCCCGCCGCCGGGCCGTTCCAAGGCGGAGCCCCGGGCGGGCACAGCGGCCCGGGCGGTCCGAGTGGTCCAGGTGGTCCGGCTGGGCATGGTGGCCCGGGCGGTCACGGTGGCCCCGGCGCGCCAGGCGGGCACGCTGGCTCGGGCGGGCCAGGCGGGCCCGGCAGGCCGCCTGGTGGAACGGGCGGCCCAGGTGGGCCCGGCGGATCCTCTCGGCCCGGTGACGGCGCGCCCGCGAGGCAGCGCCGCACCCTGGCCCTCGCCCTGTCCGGAACCGCCGCCGCGGCCCTGCTCGTGGTGGTCGGCGCCGTGGTGGTGCAGGCCAACAGCAACAGCAAGCATGTCCCGGTGGTGGCCGTGGGCGATGCGAGCCAGAGCACCCCCGGTGACGGCTCGGGCGCGGGCCAGCCCGTCGAGCCTCCGACCACTGACCAGACCCCCGCGCCGGTCATCCCGACCGAATCCTCGGACCCGGTCCCCACGATGGACATCGAGCTCCCTGAGGAGACCAAGGAGCCGAAGAAGTCCAAGGAGCCCATCGCCCAGGTCCCGACCACGGCCGAGACCGCCGCGCCGCGACCCCAGACCTCGACGAAGAGGCCCGACCCCGAGCCCTCGCCGACCAAGACCAAGAAGACGAACGTGATCGACCCGGGAGCGGAGCCGACGGAGAGACCGACTCCGGATCAGACGGCCACCATCCCGGCGACCACCAAACCCACCGTGAAGCCCAGCTCGCCCAAGCCCAGTTCGCCCAAGCCCACCCCGACACTGAAGCCGAACCCTTACAAGCCGACCACTGTGTGCGGATCCGGGTACAAAGTGATCAACTCGCACGCGCTGGGCCGCGCCAGGATCTACCTGCTGTGGAACGGCACCGCCGGCAAGAACTGCGTGGTGACGATGTCGAGCGTGGTCTACCCCGGCAAGGTGCAGATGAACGCCATCCTGCAGGTCAAGGGCGGCGCCAGCGGAAGCAACCCCGGTCGGTTCACCGCCTACGCGGGTCCGGTCCGGCTGTCCGCCGTGAAGAAGTGCGTGATCTGGGGCGGCTCGTTCGCCGGCATGAGCTGGAAGTCCGGCTGGAGCCACTGCAAGTAGGCTCGCGGGCGACCGTGTCGCCCGCGACGGCTCCCCCTTCCCGTCACACGACCTGGCGGCTACCGTAGTTGACGTGATCGTCAGGTCGTCGCCGGTACTGACGCCGCGCGGCAAGCGGACGCGGGCCGCGTTGCTGGAGGCCGGGCGCGCGGCGTTCGAGGAGCACGGATACGACGCCGTGCGGATCGACGACGTGTGCCGCCGCGCCGGAGTCTCGCACGGCTCCTTCTACACCTACTTCGGCTCCAAGGAAGCGCTGTTCGGCGAGGTGGCGGAGGCAGTGGTCGGGGAGATGTTCGCGGCCAGCGTCGTCGGGGACACGACCTCAGGCGACCCGTACGCGCGCATCGAGGCGGCCAACCGGCTCTATCTGCGGGCGTGGGCGGCGAACTCGCGGCTGGTCCGGATGGTGGAGCAGGCGGCCGTTGCCGAGGACAGGTTCGGCAGGCTGCTGCTGGAGCTGCGCGAGGTGTTCGTGCGGCGCGGCGCGGACGGGCTGCGGCGGCTGCAGGAGCAGGGGCTGGCCGATCCGGCGCTGGATCCGAGGCTCACCGCCATCATGCTGGGCGGGATGGTGGAGCATTTCGCTCATGTCTGGCTTGATCTCGGCGAACAGGCTGACGAGGAGCTGGCCGTCGATCATCTGACGCGGCTGTGGGCGCAGGCCATCGGGTTGACGCGAACGTCAACTACGGAGGGCTCATGATCAGGAGCAGGATCGACCCGCACGGCGACGAATACCGGCAGCGGCGCGAGGCGATGCTGGCCAAGCTGGCCGAGCTCGACGCCGAGCACGCCAAGGCGGTGGCCGGGGGCGGGGAGACGTACGTCGAGCGGCACCGCAGGCGGGGCAAGCTGCCGGCCAGGGAGCGCATCGAGCTGCTCGTCGACCCGGACTCACCGTTCCTCGAGCTGTCGCCGCTGGCGGCCTGGGGCAGCGAGTTCCAGGTCGGAGCCGGGATGGTCGCCGGGATCGGGGTGATCGAAGGGGTCGAATGCGTGATCACGGCGAACGACCCCACGGTCCGCGGCGGGGCGTCGAATCCGTGGACGCTGAAGAAGTCGCTGCGGGCCGCGGACATCGCGCTGCAGAACCGCCTCCCCTACGTGAACCTGGTCGAGAGCGGCGGCGCGGATCTGCCGACGCAGAAGGAGATCTTCATTCCGGGCGGCCGCGTCTTCCGGGACCTGACGAGGCTGTCGGCCGCCGGCATCCCGACCGTCGCGCTGGTCTTCGGCAACTCCACGGCCGGCGGCGCGTATGTGCCCGGAATGAGCGACTACGTGGTGATGGTGCGGGATCGCGCAAAGGTGTTCCTGGGCGGCCCGCCGCTGGTCAAGATGGCGACCGGGGAGGAGTCCGACGACGAGTCGCTGGGCGGGGCGGAGATGCACGCCAAGGTCAGCGGGCTCGCCGACTACCTCGCCCAGGACGAGCACGACGCGCTCAGGATCGGGCGGCGCATCGTACGGTCGCTCAACTGGCGCAAGCAAGGACTCACCCCACTCCCCGTGCGGGATCCGGAATATCCGGCTGACGAGTTGCTGGGCATCGTGCCCGAGGACCTCAAGGTGCCGTTCGACCCGCGCGAGGTGATCGCCAGGGTGGTGGACGGGAGCGACTTCGAGGAGTTCAAGCCGCTGTACGGGGCCTCGCTGGTGACGGGATGGGCGCGGATCCACGGCTACCCGGTGGGCGTGCTGGCCAACGCGCGCGGCGTGTTGTTCAGCGAGGAGTCGCAGAAGGCCACACAGTTCATCCAGTTGGCGAACCAGTCCCGCACCCCGCTGCTCTTCCTGCAGAACACGACCGGCTACATGGTCGGCAAGGACTACGAGCAGGGCGGCATCATCAAGCACGGCGCCATGATGATCAACGCGGTCTCCAACTCGACCGTCCCGCACCTGACGATCGTGATGGGAGCCTCGTACGGCGCGGGCAACTACGGCATGTGCGGGCGCGCCTACGAGCCCCGCTTCCTGTTCAGCTGGCCGAGCGCCAAGTCGGCGGTGATGGGCCCGGCGCAGCTGGCGGGGGTGTTGTCCCTCGTGGGGCGGGCATCGGCGCAGGCCAAGGGGCAGGTCTACGACGAGGAGGCCGACGCGGCGATGCGTGCCATGGTGGAGGCCCAGATCGAGGCGGAGTCGCTGCCGTTCTTCCTGTCGGGACGGCTCTACGACGACGGCGTGATCGATCCGCGTGACACGCGTACGGTGCTGGGCATGTGCCTGTCGGCGATCAACAGCGCCCCGGTCCCGGAGCCCAGGGGATTCGGGGTGTTCCGGCCATGATCACCCGTCTGCTCGTCGCGAACCGGGGCGAGATCGCCCGCCGCGTCTTCCGTACCTGCAGGTCGCTCGGCATCTCCACGGTCGCCGTCTTCGCCGACCCCGACGCGGACGCGCCGCACGTTGCCGAGGCCGACCTCGCGGTACGGCTGCGCGGCGCCCGCCCCGCCGAGACCTACCTGGCCGCGGACCGCATTCTCGAGGCCTGCCGGGCGTCCGGGGCGGACGCGGTGCATCCCGGTTACGGCTTCCTGTCGGAGAACGCCGCGTTCGCGCAGGCGGTGCTGGCTGCGGGGCTGACCTGGGTGGGCCCGCCGCCCGCGGCCATTGAGGCCATGGGGACGAAGATCACGGCGAAGCGGCTGATGGAGGAGGCCGGGGTCCCGGTCCTGCCCTCCCTCGACCTGACCGCGCCCGCCGAGTTCCCGCTGCTGGTGAAGGCGTCGGCCGGTGGGGGCGGACGCGGCATGCGGATCGTACGGGAGGCCCGCGAGCTGGCGCGGGAGGTCGAGTCCGCGCGGCGGGAGGCGGAGTCGGCCTTCGGCGACCCGGCCGTGTTCGCCGAGCCGCTGCTGGAGCGGGCCAGGCACGTCGAGGTGCAGGTGCTGGCCGACACGCACGGGAGCGTGTGGGCGCTGGGCGAACGGGAGTGCAGCGTGCAGCGGCGGCACCAGAAGGTCGTCGAGGAGTGCCCCTCGCCGGGCATCTCGCCCGAGCTGCGGGAGCGGCTGTGCGAGGCCGCGGTCAGGGCCGCGCGCACGATCGGGTACGTCGGGGCCGGGACGGTGGAGTTCCTGGTCAAGGGCGATCGGGTGGCGTTCCTGGAGATGAACACCAGGCTGCAGGTCGAGCATCCGGTCACCGAGCTGGTCTACGGTGTCGACCTCGTGCGGTTGCAGCTGGAGGTGGCCGAGGGCGCCGCGCTGCCGCCCGTGCCGCCCGATCCGTCCGGGCATGCCGTGGAAGTGCGGCTGTATGCGGAGGACGGAGACTGTCTGCCGCAGTCGGGGGTGTTGCGGCGGTTCGAGATCGGCGGGGACGTGCGGGTGGATTCGGGGGTCGAGTCGGGATCGGTCGTCTCGCCGTACTACGACCCGATGCTGGCCAAGGTGATCGCGCACGGCTCGTCCCGGGCGGCGTCGCTGCGGAAGCTGGTGGCGGCGCTGCGGGGAGCGCGGCTACACGGCCTCACCACCAATCGCGATTTGTTGCTGAAAATCCTGACAAATCCGGCTTTCGTGGCCGGTGACACCCACACCGGCTTCCTGGCTCCCGGCGGTCCCGTCGGCGCTGACGCCCTGGCTCCCGGCGGTCCCGTCGGCGCTGACGCCGCTGAGCGGGCCGACGAGTTGCCCGCGCTGGCCGCCGCCCTCGCCCTGGCCGCCGCGAACCGCCGCCGCGCCCGCGTGCTGGCCGGCCTGCCGAGCGGCTGGCGCAACGTCCGTTCCCAGCCCCGCAGGGCCGGCTTCGCCGGGGCAGAGGTCGTCTACGACCCTCTGCCCGGCGGCGTCGTCACGATCAGCGCCGAGCCGCACCAGGTGGTCCTGGAACGCGACGGCGTCCGGCACACGTTCGAGATCGCCCAGTACGACGAGGGCGGCACCGTCTACGTGGATCATCCCGGCGGCCACGCCGAGCTGACCCCGGTACCGCGCCTGCCCGAGCCCGTCGAGCGCGTCGCACCGGGATCCCTGCTGGCCCCGATGCCGGGCAGCGTGCTCAGAGTCGAGGTGGCGGCCGGCGACCGCGTGACGAAGGGCCAGTCGGTGCTGGTGCTGGAGGCGATGAAGATGGAGCATCGGATCGCCGCCCCGGCCGACGGCGTGGTCTCCGGCGTGCACGTCGAGAAGGGACAGCAGGTCGAGGCGGGCGCCGTACTGGCGATCATTCAGGAGGGGGACCAATGACGAGCCTCGTGCGCAAGGATCTGGCGGACGGCGTCGCCACCGTCACGCTGGACTCGCCGCACAACCGCAACGCCCTGTCCACACGCCTGCTCGCCGACCTCATGGAGGCGCTCACCTGGGCGCTGGCCGAGCCCGCGGCCCGGGTGATCGTGCTGACCGCCACCGGGACCGTGTTCTGCTCGGGCGCCGATCTGAAGGAGCAGAAGGGGGCGGGCGCTCCGGTGACGGCGTCGCTCCCGGAGATCTTCACGCTGCTCTGGGAGAGCCCGAAGCCGGTCGTCTGCCGGCTGAACGGCACCGCCCGTGCAGGCGGCCTGGGGCTGGTGGCCTCCTGCGACTTCGCGATCGCGCCGCTGACGGCGTCGTTCGCGTTCACGGAGGTACGCCTCGGCGTCGTGCCCGCCATGATCTCCGTACCGGTGCTCAGGCGGCTCGATCCCCGGGCAGCCGCTGAATACTTCCTGACCGGCGAGGTGTTCGACGCCGCCAGGGCCGCCGAGATCGGGCTGCTGTCGCGGGCCGTGCCGGAGGAGGAGCTGGACGCGACGGTCGCGCACTACACCGAGCTGCTGATCAAGGGCGGGCCGGAGGCGCTGGCGATCACCAAGCGGCTGGTCAGGGAGGTGCCTCAGCTGTCGTTCGCGGACGGGCTGCGACGCATGGCGGAGCTGTCCGCCGAGCGGTTCACCTCGGAGGAGGGCCAGGAGGGCATCGCGGCATTCTGGGACAAACGCCCTCCGAAGTGGGCGTCCCCGTGACGCTGCGGATCGCGAACTGCAGCGGCTTCTACGGCGACCGGCTCTCGGCGGCGCGGGAGATGGTCGAGGGCGGGCCGATCGACGTGCTGACCGGGGACTGGCTGGCCGAGCTGACCATGCTCATCCTGGCGGGCAACCGGCTCAAGGGCCGTCCCGGCTACGCGCCCACGTTCCTGCGGCAGCTGGAGGACGTCCTCGGCCCTTGCCTCGACCGAGGCATCAAGATCGTCTCGAACGCGGGCGGCCTGGACCCGGCGGGGTGCGCCGAGGCCGTGCATGAGCTGGCCGCCCGGCTCGGCCTGTCCCCCAGGGTCGCGCACGTCACCGGCGACGACCTCACCGGCCGGCCGCTCGACCTGGTCAACGCCGACACCGGTGAGCGGCTCGACGCGACCCCGCTGACCGCGAACGCGTACCTGGGCGGGCGCCCCATCGCGGCCGCGTTGTCGGCGGGGGCGGACGTGGTGGTGACCGGCAGGGTGACGGACGCGGCGCTGGTCACCGGGCCGGGCATGTGGCGGTACGGCTGGGGTCCCGGCGATCTGGACGCGCTGGCCGGCTCGGTGGTCGCCGGGCACGTCATCGAGTGCGGCTGCCAGGCGACCGGGGGCAACTACGCGTTCTTCCAACGGGTGCCCGACCTGGCTCACTGCGGCTTCCCGATCGCCGAGCTGCGGGCCGACGGGTCGGCCGTGATCACCAAGCATCCGGGCACGGGTGGCCTGGTCTCGATCGGCACGGTGACCGCGCAGCTCGTCTACGAGATCGGCGGCCCGCGTTATCCCGGTCCGGATGTGGTGGCGAGGTTCGACACGATCACGTTGTCCGAGGACGGGCCGGACCGGGTGCTCGTGTCCGGGGTCCGGGGGGAGCCGCCGCCGGACACGCTCAAGGTCGCGGTCAACTACCTGGCCGGCTACCGCAATACGATGACGCTCGTGCTGACGGGGCTGGACGTGGAGGCGAAGGCCAGGGTCGCGGAGGAGGCGATCTGGGCGCGGATCCCGCGTGAGTCGTTCGACCAGGTGGACGTGACGCTGACCGACGGCGGGCTGCTGCGGATCACGGTCATGGACGCCGACCGGCGCACGGCCGGCCGGGCCTTCTCCTCGGCCGTGGTGGAGACGGGGCTGTCCAGCTATCCGGGCTTCTACGGGCTGACGCCGCCGGGCGACGCCTCGCCGTACGGCGTGTACTGGCCGGTCCTCGTCCCGGCCGCCGAGGTCCGGCCTCGGGTGTTCATGAACGGCGACGAGCTGACCCTCGCTGACGCGGCCTCCCACACCGCGACGGCCGCGCAGCCGCTCCCGGCCCCCGCGCAGCGCGACGTGACGTCCAGGGTCGACGGTCCCGTGGTGCGGGCGCCGCTGGGGCGGGTCGCCGGGGCTCGGTCGGGCGACAAAGGCGGCAACGCGAACCTGGGGGTCTGGGCGGACACCGCCGACCGGTACGGCTGGCTGGCCGGCCATCTCACAATCGCCACGCTCAGGAAACTGCTCCCGGCCCTGGCTCCGTACCGGATCGAGCGTTTCGAGCTGCCGAACATCCTGGCGCTCAACTTCGTCGTCCACGGCCTGCTGGGCCGGGGCGTGGCGGCGAGCCCGCGGATGGATCCGCAGGCCAAGGCCCTGGGCGAGGAACTACGCGCCCAGCTCACCGATATCCCCGCCATGCTCCTGCCCGGCCCCTGAGGGCCGGCCGCCCCGCCCGGCCTCCATTCAGCGCGCGTCCGTGCGGTGCGCCCGCCACCCCAGCAGCCCCGCCCCCAACAGGCCGGCCTGCACGCCGAGCCGGGAGGCGCGCACGTCCGGAGCTGGACGGAAGGCGAGGCGCTCGGCCAGGCGGGCGCGTACCGGCTCCAGCAGGGCCTCACCCGCCTGCGACAGTCCGCCGCCGATGACGACGAGTGCCGGATCCAGCAGCAGCGTGTACGTGGCCAGCGCCAGGGCGAGCGCCTCGACCGCCTCCCGCCATACCTCGGCCGCTGCATCGTCCCCTTGCCGCATCCTGCGGAGAACGTGCTCGGCCGACGGCTCGCCGCATCGCGCCGCGATGGCCCCGGCCGATGCGTAGGCCGCCAGGCAGCCTTGCTGCCCGCACCCGCACGGCAGCCCGTCCGGCCGGACCGGGATGTGCCCGATCTGCCCCGCCCATCCGCCCGCGCCCCCGTACGGGGAGCCCGACAGGACGACCGCGCCCGCGATGCCCGTGCCGATGGGCAGGAACAACACATCCCTGCCACCCACTCCGTAGACCAGCTCGGCCTCCCCCGCGGCCCGCACGTCATGCCCCAGCACCACGGGCAGGTCGACGTCCGTGAACGCGGAGACCGGAACGTCTCGCCACCCGAACGCCGCGGAGAAGACCGCGTGCGTGGCCGTGACGAGCCCCGGCACCGCCAGCCCCACGGCCACCGGCCGCATCCCGGCCCGCGGGCCGCACAGGTCGCTGACGAAGGCCGAGATGGCGGCGATCACCCGCTCCGCCCCTTCCGCGCGCGGCGTGGGCCGGCGCTCGGCGTAGAGGATCGTCCCGTCACGGGCGACAAGTCCACCTTTCATGGTGGTCCCGCCGACATCGACCGCCGCAACGCATTCCATCCCGCCCTCCAACAATCACTTTGAGATCAGCATCCCCCATAGAGAAAGATGTCCCCTATGACCCCTCGCCGTCTCACTCTCGACGACCTGGACGACTGCACGCGTCTGGCCAAGGACCGCGGCTGGCTGCCCGAACAGCACAAGTGGGGCCTGCTGCTCGAGGTCGGCGAGCCGTACGGCATCGACGCGCCGGACGGCGACGGCCTGGCCGCGACGAACATCCTGACCTGCTACGGCGACGACCACGCCGTGATCAGCATGGTGCTCACGGCTTCCAGGTTCGGCAGGCGCGGCCTGGGCCTCCGCCTCATGGAGCACGTGCTGGAGCGGGCCGGGGACCGGACGGTCTCCCTCTACGCCACCGAGTACGGCCGACCACTCTACGAACGACTTGGCTTCCGCGTCGTCCGCACGGCGGGCAAGCACGCGGGCCACTTCAGCGGCGAACCCTCCGGCCGGACGCGCCCCGCAACCTCGGACGACCTCGGCACGATCCTGGCACTGGACGCCGAGGCGCTGGGAACGGACAGGTCCGCGGTGTTGCGCCGCATGTTCACCTTCGGCGAGGAGGTCAGGATCGCCGACGGCGGTTTCGGTCACCGCTGGCGCAACGACGACAACACGGTCATCGGCCCCGTCGTGGCGCGGGACGAGGAGACCGCGCGGGCGCTCATCGGCGACCTGGCTCTGGGGGCGGAGGGCGAGGTGCGGATGGACTTCGACCTCACCCGCGAGTCCATGATCAGGTGGGCGGCCGAGCACGGCGTCACCAGTTCGTGGCAGGTCTCGCGCATGGTGCGTGGCAGCGGCCTGCCCGGCGATCCCGCCCGCCAGTTTCTGCCGTTCATGCAGGCCCTGGGTTGACCGGGGCGCGGCGCCTTCATAGGGTCACCACCAGAATATCGTTCTGTCCGGTAGTCGGCCGGCCGGCGGCGGCCCGGCGGCTTTGTGCATGCGCGAACTGGCCTTCGAGGGGCGGTACATGACCTCCACCCACATCGACGTCGGCGCCATCGACTTCGACGCGCTCGGCGCGTGGATGGACGGCCAAGGGTTGCCTGGAGGTCCGATCACGGGTGTGGCGCCGGTCCTCGGCGGCACGCAGAACGTCATGGTGCGGCTCGAACGCGGCGGCCGCCCGTACATCCTGCGCCGCCCGCCCCTGCACGCCCGGCAGAAGAGCAACGAGGTGCTGCGCCGCGAGGCGCGGCTGCTGGCGGCGCTGCGTGACACGCCGGTCCCCGCTCCCGTGCTGGTGGCCGCGCAGACGGCGCGGGAGCCGGTCTTCTACCTGATGGAGCCGGTCGACGGGTTCAACCCGTCGGTGGGGCTGCCCGAGCCGCACGCGTCCGACCCGGCGATCAGGCACCGGATGGGGCTCGAGGCCGCCGCCGCGCTGGCCGAGCTGGGGCGGGTCGATCCGGGGGTGCTGCCGGGCTTCGGCCGGCCCGAGGGTTTCCTGGAGCGGCAGGTGCCGCGCTGGCTCAAGGAGCTCGACTCCTACGGTGACCTCGACGGCTACCCCGGCCCCGACATCCCCGGCCTGCGCGAGACCGCCGACTGGCTGACCCGCCACCTCCCCCGATCGTTCACGCCCGGCATCATGCACGGCGACTTCCACTTCGCGAACCTCATGTTCGCCTGCGACGGCCCCCGCGTGGCCGCGATCGTGGACTGGGAGATGTGCACGATCGGCGACCCGCTGCTCGACCTGGGCTGGCTGCTGGCCACCTGGCCCGTCAACAACGGCCACGTGCCCGGGCTGCCGTCGCCGCAGGAGCTCGTCGCCTACTACGCGGCGCTGTCCGAGCGCGACCTGTCGGCGATCGACTGGTACGCGGTCATGGCCTGCTTCAAGCTCGGCATCGTGCTGGAGGGCACGCACGCCCGGGCGTTCGCCGGCAAGGCGCCCAAGGACATCGGCGACCTGCTGCACGCGACGACGCTGGAGTTGTTCGAGCGGGCGCGGGAGTTCAGGGACGGCGTTCTCGGCTGACCGTATATCGCAATTTTCGGAAAGCACGATCATCGCTCCTCTCCGAGACGTACAATTGCGCGCAATTGCACTGATATTTCGGGGAAGGATCGTCATGCGCATGCGGTTCCTCGGCTCCACCTCGGAGGCGGGCGCCTGTCCCACCCTGTACGAGACCGACCGCGGCACCATCGTCATACAAGGACTCGAAGTCACCGACGCGGAGGCGCTCGCGGACCTCCGCGACGTCCTCGACGGCGAGACCGCGGTCGAGGTCCCTCGCGAACTCATCACCGAAATCGCCCGCCGGGTCCTGCCCGACGGCGCGGCAACCGCTTTCCCGACCAGCGGAGAAACACCCACGGCAACCGGTTGATCACAATTGCGGCGGGAGCTGGCATGATCGACGCAATCGGGACTAGCCTCTTGCGGCGTGACGTCGTTTCAGCAGGCGCGTATCGACCTCGGCGGTCAGCTACGGCAGCTGCGCGAGGCCGTCCACCTGTCGGGCAAAGAGCTGGCCGAGCGGCTGCGCTGGCAGCCGTCCAAGGTCTCACGTCTGGAGAACGCCCGGCAGACGCCTACCGAGGATGACGTGGTCGCGTGGGCGCAGGCCGTCAGCGCCACGCCCGACACGACCGACGAGCTGATCAGGCAGGTCATCGCCCTGGCGGAGCGGCACGACAGCTGGAAGCAGCGCTACCGCAGCGGCCTGGCCGCCATTCAGGAGGACATGCGGGACCTCGAGGCCCGGACCAAACTGTTCCGGGCCTTCGAGCCGGGCATCGTCGTGGGCCTGCTCCAGACCGCCGAATACGCCAGGCACGTCTTCCGCAAGGTCAAGCGCCTCTACAGCGCCGCCGACCAGATCGACGCGGCGGTGCGGGTGCGCATGCAGCGCCAGGAGATCCTGTACGACCGGAGCAGGACCTTCAGGTTCGTGGTGCCGGAGTCTGCGTTGCACACCACGCTGGCCCCGGCCGACGTCATGCGCGGCCAGCTTGATCGATTGCTCGCGGTCAGCACATTGCCGAACGTCGAGTTCGGCGTGATCCCCTTCGGCACCGAGCTGCCGTCCGCGCCGATCAACGGGTTCTGGATCTACAACGACGCCATGGTGGGCGTGGCCACCATGACGAAAGACCTGGTCCTACGCGATCCCGATGACATCGCCTTCTACGTCAACGCGTTCGACGCCTATGCGAAAGTGGCCGAGTTCGATGAGGGCGGGCGGGAGGTTCTGATCCGCATTCTTCACGCTTACCGTAAACAAGACCCACATTAACTGCCGCAATTGCTTGCCTCCCACCGCAAGATCGTGCAATTCTGGCGCGAGACGATGCGGAGGTGACACATGATGCTTGATACCGCGCTCAGCCTCGAGCGGTTCGCCTGGCACGCAGGTCGTCACGCCGACCTGTCCGTCCAGACCCTGGCGCTGTCGAGCGATCCGGCCTACGTATCGGTCCGCAACCGCTTCTCGGCCACGCTCGCGGAGACCGTGACGTGTTCGGACGAGGGGGCGTTCATTACGTCGTGGGGTTACCGCTTGGGCACGACCGACGACGTGGAATCCGCCGCCGCTCGCCTCGCCTTCCTCCTCGCGGCCCTGCCCGCCTGACGTCGGCTGTTGAGAAGAGCGGGCCCGTGGCACAGACGGGCCCGCTCTTCGGCATGGGGACGCGTTAGTTGAGGTCGGCCTTGTCGATGTCGGGCCGGTCGATGTCGAGCTTGCGCTGGATGGCGACGAGGATCTGCATCATCTCCAGCTGGCTCCCCTGCATATCGGTCACCTTCGACTCCAGCCTGTCGAACCTGGCGTCGACCTGCTCGAAGCGCGCGTCGACCTGCTCGAAGCGCGCGTCGACCTGCTCGAACTTGGCGTCCATCTTCGTTTCGAGCCTGTCGACCTTGGCGTCGAGCTTGTCGACCTTCTCTTCGACCCGAGTGACCCGCTCGTCGAGCTTGTCGACCTTGTCCTCGACCCGAGTGACCCGCTCATCGAGCATGTCGACCTTGACCTCGACCCGGGCGACCCGCTTGTCGAGCTTGTCGACCTTGTCTTCGACCCGAGTGACCCGCTCATCGAGCACGGTCACCTTCCCGTCGAGTGTCTTGACGCGGCTGGCCACTCCGTTGATCCGCTCGGTGAGGTCCTGTGCCAGCTCGGCGTGGTCGGCGCGCACCTGGATGAAGTCGTTGTCGAGGGAGGTGCCGAGCGCGCAGCCGATTTCCTTGTAACCCAAGATGATCTCCCGTAGGTTGGGGGGAGGGACCGGGGATCTATCGCATCTCCGGTCCCGTCGACTGCGTCGAGAATACTCCGCTGATCGCCGCCCGGAAACGAATCCGAAAAAAGTTTCTCCAGGTCAGAGGGCAGATCACGACACTAAATTCGGACTAATCCACCTATTTCCTGATGAAGAAAATTGGGGCGCCGACCGCGCGGCGCCCCTTGTGTCATTACGTCGTGCAGTCGTATAGACCGTCCTGCCCATCCACCGCCGTGCAGTTCTCCTGCACCCAACTCGTCACCTCGGCGTTCCCCCGGCCACCGGGCCCACCCTGATCACCACCCGCCATGACATAACGGAGCTGTCCCGACGACACGAGCTCCTTGAGCCGCTCCACCGTCATGGCCGGATCGCTGCCCGTGAAGCCGCCCATGGCGATCACCGGCTTGCCGGTGGACAAGATCAGGGACGACGCCTGCTGCGCGCTGCTCACCGCGACCAGCCACGTGGCCTTGCCTTGGTTGGCGACGAGGTATTTGGCGACGGTGTCGCTCACCCCGCCCCCAGGCCCACCTCGCATGGAAGCACCGGTAGGCCGCTGCGTGGTCCCGTCCTGTCCGGGCGGCCGGCCGGGGAACTGACCGCCGCCGGGCATGCCACCCGCCCGCCCGAAGCCGCCCGTCGCCGGCCCGGCCGTCGGGTTGGTCCCGTTCACCTGGGACTGCAGCGGGGTGACCGCGTACGCGGCCGGCCCCGCCAGCCCGGCGATCACGGTGGCCGCCAGCGCGATCGCCGCCACCTTGACCGTGACCTGCGCCCGCATCCGGGCCAGGATGAGCACCAGCACGGCCACCAGGGTCGCCCCGAGCACGACCCAGGCCAGCCACGGCGCCCAGTCCGGCGTACGACGCAGCACCGTGAACGACCAGCCACCGGTCACGGCCGCCGCGAGCGGCAGCACCCACGCCCAGGCCCGGGACCGCCGGTATGCCCGCCACATGGCGATCACGCCCATCCCGCTCAGCGCGGCCACGGCAGGCGCCATGGCGGTCGTGTAGTACGGATGGAAGGTGCCGCTGGAGAAGCTGAACACCACGTAGTGGACGACGAGCCAGCCGCCCCACACCAGCCACGCCGCCCCCGAGGGCGCGTCCTCGGACGGCATGCGCCGCACCCGCATCACGACCGCGAACGCGAGCGCCGCCAAGCAGAACGGCAGTAGCCAGGAGATCTGCCCGGCCATGATGTCGTTGAACAGCCGCCCGGCCCCGGACTCCCCGCCGAAGCCTGCACCGCCGCCGCCCCCGCCGCCGGGCCCGCCCTGGCCGAAGATCCGGCCGAGGCCGTTGTAGCCGATGACCAGGTCCCAGACAGAGTTGTCGGTCGAGCCGCCGATGTAGGGCCGCGACTCGGCCGGCCACAGGTCCACGATGACCATCCACCAGACGCTGGACACCAGCAGCACCGCGCCCGCGGCCAGCAGATGCCCCACCCGCTTGAGCCACGACACCCGGACACACGCCAGGTACGCCACCCCGAACGCCGGCACCACCAGGTACGCCTGCAACATCTTGGCGTTGAACGCCAGCCCCACGAACAACGCGGCGAACAGCAGCGACCGCAGCCGCCCGGTCCGCAGCGACTCCAGGCAGAACCAGGCGGCCAGCACCAGCAGCAGCACGAGCACCGTGTCGGGGTTGTTGTCCCGGTTGATCGCCACGGTGATCGGCGTGAGCGTCATGACGACGGCCGCGACCAGCGCGGCCACGTGTCCCGCCCGTACCCCCGCCTGTGGGAAGGCCCGCCGCACGGCGGAGTGGACCAGCCCGACGGCCGCCACGCCGGCCAGGGCCTGCGGGATCAGCATGCTCCACGTGCTGTAGCCGAAGATCCGCGCCGACAGCCCCATGACCCACAGGGCCAGCGGCGGCTTGTCCACGGTGATGAAGGACCCGGCGTCGAGCGCGCCGAAGAAGAACGCCTTCCAGCTCTGGGTCCCCGAGACGATGGCGGCGGCGTAGTAAGCGTTGGCGTTGCCGCTCAGCGCCCATGTGTAGAGCACGGACGCGGTCGCCAGCACCGCCCACAACGCGGGTCGCGACCAGCGAGGATCTCCCTCGGCGCCCAGGAACAGGCGGGCGGGCAGGGAACGGCTCTCGGCGGCCCGGTGCGCGGGCCGCAGCGCGGTGGCGGTCATCGTACGGTCCTCCGCTTCGGGTTGAAGACCCACACGCGCAGGAGCAGGAAGCGCACGAGCGTGGCGGCGGCGTTCGCGACGATGACCGCGAGCAGCTCCACCCCGTGCGAGACCCCGTCAGGCAGCAGCGACAGGCTGCCCGAGGTGAGCGCCAGCCCGACCAGGAACGCGATCAGCCCTTCGAACTGGTGCCGCATCGCCCCCGCCGAGCCGGTGACGCCGAAGGTGAAGCGCCGGTTGGCGGCGGTGTTGGCCACGGCCGTGACCAGCAGCGCGACCGCGTTGGCGGCCAGCGGCGAGACGAGCAGCCGCAGCAGCGAGTACAGCGCCAGGTACGCCAGCGTGCTGACCACCCCGACGATCGCGAACCTGGGCAGTTGCCTGGCCATCCCCTTCGGCAGCTCGGCCCGCTGCACCCGCGTGGGCACGGGGATGCGCGCGGCCCCGGACAGCGTCCTGCGCGCCACCCGGGCCATGCCACGCAGATCGTCGAGGGCGGTCCGGAAGACGTCGACCCGGCTGTCCGGATCGTCCACCCAGTCCACGGGCACCTCGTGGATGCGCAGCCCGTGGCGCTCGGCCAGCAGCAGCAGCTCGGTGTCGAAGAACCACTCCTCGTCCTCGACCCCGGGCAGCAGGGCCTGGGCGATCTCCGTACGGACGGCCTTGAAGCCGCACTGCGCGTCCGAGAACCCGGCCCCCATCACCGAGCGGAGCAGCAGGTTGTACGAGCGGGAGATGAACTCGCGCTTGGGGCCGCGTTCGACCCGCGACGCGCGTGCCAGCCGGGTGCCGATGGCCAGGTCGCTGTGGCCCGACAGCAGCGGCGCCACGAGCGGCAGGAACGCGTCCAGATCGGTGGACAGGTCCACGTCCATGTAGCTGACGACGTCGGCGTCGCTCTGCGACCAGACCCGCCGCAGGGCCCGCCCGCGGCCCTTCTCCTCGAGGCGCACGACCCGCACGTGCGGGAGCTCCCCGGCCAGCTCGGTGGCGATCTGCCAGGTGTTGTCGGTGCTGGCGTTGTCCGCGATGGTGATCCGGAAACCGTAGGGAAAGTTCCCGGTCAGGTAGGCGTGCAGACGGGTGACGCTCGCGCGCAACGCCCGCTGCTCGTTGTAGACCGGGACGACCACCTCGACCAGGCGTGTCCTGATTGCTGTCGTGTGCATGCATCTAGCACACGGTTCACGCCTTTAACGCGACTTATCCGATTCTGAGGTACGGATGAGAGTTCCGGAGGATTCCAGCGTCTCCGATTCCGAGCCTCGGCTGAGAGTTCCCGGGAGATCCATCGTCGCGATCGCCCCGCCGCCCGGCGCGTTCGCCAGGCTGACCTTGCCGCCGGCCTCCTGGACGGACTGGGCGACGATCGCCAGCCCGAGCCCGGATCCGGGCAGGCCACGGGCGGAGGGTGAGCGCCAGAACCGCTCGAAGACGTGCGGCAGCTCCTCCTCGGGCAGTCCCGGGCCGTGGTCGCGCACGGTCAGCCGGCCGTCCTTCAGCGAAACATCGACCTGGCTGTCGGGGCTGAACTTGGCGGCGTTGTCGATGAGGTTGAGCACGGCGCGTTCGAGCGAGGCGGCGCTGCCGACGACGTACCAAGGGGTGAGGTCCGTGACGACCTCGGCGCCACGCAGCCTGGCCCGTTCCACGGCCGCCGTCACCACTTCATGGAAGGGCAGCTCGACGTGCGGCTCGTGCTCGGTGTCACCCCTGGCCAGCTGGAGCAGGTCGGCGACCAGCGTGGACAGCTCGGCGAACTGCGCCTTCACGTTCACCAGCAGGCGCCGCTTGGCATCGGGGTCGAGGCTGCGGCCGGTCTGCTCGCTGCGCAGCAGCAGGTCGATGTTGGTACGGAGGGTCGTCAGGGGGGTGCGCAGCTCATGCCCGGCGTCGGCGACCAGCTGTTTCTGGCGTTCGCGAGAACCGGCGAGCGCGGTGGTCATGGCGTTGAAGGAGGAGCTGAGCCGGGCGATCTCGTCGTTGCCCTTGACGGGGATGCGCGTGTCGAGGTCCTCGGTCTGCGCGATGTGCTCGACGGCGTGTGTGAGCCGTCCCACGGGACGCAGGGCCGTGCGGGCGATGAGCAGGCCGGCGGTGGCCGCGCCCAGCACGCCGAGCGCGGAGACGAAACCGAGCAGCATCGCGACATTGCGCAGGGTGTCCTGCAGGTGACCGATCGGCCGGGCGTCCATGACGGCCATGCCCGGGCCGACGTTGATGGTGAGGATGCGCATGGGGCTGCCGTCCTCGGCGACCCCGTTGTGCATGTGAGGCCGGCCGCCCTCCCGCGCGATCTGGATATCGTCCGGCGTGACCTTCAGCGCGAAGCCGTAGTAGCAGGTGGGACGGCCGTCACTGTAGATGATCTGGGTCGACTGCGGCGGGCCGTAAGGGCCGGCAGGCGCCGGGTCCGGCCCGCACTTCTCCATCAGCCAGGGCAGACTGCTGCTGGCCTTCGGCTTCAGTTCCCGGTCCACCTGGTCGTAGAGCTGCTTGCGCACGATCATGAAGCACGCGCCCGCGCTGATCGCGATGGCCAGTGCGACCGCGGCCGCGACCAGGAAGGTGAGCCGGGTGCGCAGGCTGCGCCAGTTCACGGCGACGTCCGGAGCACATAACCCACCCCGCGCACCGTGTGGATCACCCGTGGCTCACCCCCGGCCTCGGTCTTGCGCCGCAGATACATCACGTACACGTCGAGCGAGTTGGAGGTCGGCTCGAAGTCGAACCCCCACACCTCGCTCAGGATCTGATCCCGCGTCAGCACCTGACGCGGATGCGCCAGGAACAGCTCCATCAGCAGGTATTCGGTCCTGGTCAGGTCGAGCCGGCGCGCTCCCCGGGTGACCTCCCTGGTCGCCGGGTCCATGCGCAGGTCGCCGTACGACAGCGTGCCGTCCTCCTCAGGACCCGTGCTCAGCGCGCCTCGCCGCAGCAGGGCGCGGACCCGGGCCAGCAGTTCGTCCAGCTCGAACGGCTTGACCAGGTAGTCGTCGGCGCCGGCGTCCAGCCCGGACACGCGGTCGCCGACCGCGTCGCGAGCCGTGAGCATGAGGACGGGGATGTGGTTGCCCGAGCCACGCAGCCTGCGGCACGCGGTCAGCCCGTCGAGGCGGGGCATCATGACGTCGAGCAGCACGGCGTCATAGGACTCGCGGGCGAGCTCGTCCAGCGCCGCCTGCCCGTCGTTGGCCGTGACGACCTTGTAGCCTTCGAACTCCAGGCTCGACTGCAGCGCCTCGCGCAACGCGGGCTCGTCGTCCACCACCAGCAACCGTGCGGGCTCACTCATGGTGCAAACGCTAAGGGCTCATCATGAAAAGCTCATAAACGCGCTCACCCATGTTTCCTGAGGATCAGGACGTGAGGAGGGCCATCGCGGCGTTGTGGCCGCCGATGCCGCTCACGCCGCCGCCTCTGCGGGCGCCCGCGCCGCACATGAGGATACGCTCGTGCTCGGTCTCCACGCCCCATCCACCCTGGCCTTCTTCGGCGTACGGCCAGCTCAGGTCGGTGTGGAAGATGTGGCCGCCGGGCAGCCCGGCCTCCCGTTCCAGGTCCACCGGGCTCTTGGCCTCCACGCACGGGGTGCCGTCGGGGGCTTGGAGCAGGCAGTCCTCGATGGGCTCGGCGAGAACGGAATTGATGGAGGCGAAGGTGGCGCGGAGAGCATCGTCACGCGCCTTATCGGGATTTTTCCGGAAAAGTCGGGCGGGCATGTGGAGCCCGAACAACGTCATCGTCTCCGCCCTCCCCCTCAACCCGGGCCCGAGGATCGACGGGTCGGTCAGCGAATGGCAGTAGACCTCGGCCGGCGGCAGCGCCGGGATCTCCCCCCGCGCCGCCTGCGCGTACGCCGTCGCCAGCTGGTCGCGCCCCTCGTTGATGTGGAACGTCCCGCTGAAGGCCGCCCGCGGTTCGACGGAGGTGTCCTTCAGCCTCGGCAGCCTGCTGAGGACCATGTTGACCTTCAGCTGCGCCCCTTCGGGCACCGCCTCAGGCCTGCCGAGCAGCCGGTCCAGCACCGCGGGCGGCAGGTTGACCAGCACATGCCCGCCGTTCACCGCGTGCTCGCCGTCCGCGTCAACGAACGCGACCTCACCGGACGGCGAGATCCCGATGATCTCCGCACCGGTCCTGATCTCGGCGCCCGCCCGCCGGGCCGCCGCCTCGAGCGCCCCGGACACCGCGCCCATGCCGCCGACGGGCACGTTCCACTCGCCGGTGCCGTCGCCGATCACGTGATAGAGGAAACACCGGTTGGCCAGCAGGTCGGTGGCCGGATCGGCGTACGTGCCGATGAGCGCGTCGGTGAGCACGACGCCGCGCACGGTGTCGTCGCCGAACCGCTCGTCGACGCTCTCGCCGATCGGCCGCTGGAACAGCTCACGCCATGCTTCGGCGCCGACCAGGCGCTCGATCTCAGCGGGGGTGCGCAGGGGTTCGAGCAGGGTGGGGGCCAGGGCCCGCGCCACCCGCGCGGTCATGCCGTAGAAGTCGTCCCAGGCCTTGTGATCGGCTCCGCCGCCGGTGACGGCCGCGAACGAGGCCGCCGTACGCGCCGCGTCCTCGTTGTCGACCAGCAGCCCGGTGTCACCTGTGGGTGTGTACGAGGCGTAGCGGCGCCGCCGCAGCTCCAGGTCTAGCCCTAGATCGCGGACGATGCTCGAGGGCAGGAGGCTGACCAGGTAGGAGTAGCGCGACAGCCGCACGTCCACGCCGGGGAACGCCTGCGCCGAGATCGCCAGCCCGCCCGCATGGTCCAACCGCTCCAGCACCAGGACCCGCCGGCCGGCCCCGGCCAGGTAGGCGGCCGCGACCAGCCCGTTGTGCCCGCCCCCTGCGACAATCACGTCATACGACCTCATCCCCGCACTTTAAAGCCCAAACCACGACCCTCGTCAACGCCGGGGGAAGGGTTTCTTGATCGGCTCGGGCTCGCGATGCGATGCTGCTCGGGACGGCACGTTCCAGGAAACATCACCTCACGGGGAACACCGAGGCCCGGCGACCTACGGATCCCCGGAAATGCCGTAAACTTCCACGTTCGCCCTGAGCAGGGCAAGGATTACGCGAGGAGCACGAAACCGACCATGCGCCGCACCACCGACCCCGTACTCCAGCCGTCCGACGAGGTGGCCGAGGCTCTGGCCAACGGCGCGCCCGTGGTCGCGCTGGAGTCCACGATCATCTCCCACGGACTGCCGCAGCCGCGCAACCTGGAGGTGGCACGTGAGCTGGAGGGAGTCGTCCGCGCCGCGGGAGCCGTGCCGGCCACGATCGCCGTGCTGGACGGCGTGCCCAGGATCGGCCTGACCGAGGTGGAGCTGGAGCGCATCGCGACCGAGTCCGGGCTGCGCAAGCTGGGCCAGCGGGACCTGCCCGTGGCGGCGGCGCTGAAGGCCAGCGGCGCGACCACCGTGTCGGCCACGTCGTTCCTGGCCGCGCGCGCCGGGATCCGGGTGTTCGCCACCGGCGGGCTCGGCGGCGTGCACCGTGGCTGGACCGAGGATCAGGACGAGTCCGCCGACCTCGACACGCTGGCCCGTACCCGGATCACGGTCGTGTGCGCGGGCGTGAAGTCCATCCTCGACGTGCCGGCGACGCTGCAGCGGCTGGAGACCAGGGGCGTGAGCGTGGTGGGCTACCGCACCGACACCTTCCCCGGTTTCTACCTGCACTCTTCCGGTCAGCCGATCGACTGGCGGATCGAGTCGCCCGAGGAGGCCGCGGAGATCATGCGCGGCCAGGACGCGCTCGGCGGCCAGGAGACGGCGCTGATCGTCGCCAACCCTGTCCGCGAGGACCTGCAGCTCGACCCCGAGCTGCACGACCGCGTGCTGGCCGAGGCGCTGGCCGCCGCCGAGCGCGAGGGCGTCAAGGGGCAGGCGATCACCCCGTTCCTGCTGGGCTACCTGGTGAACGGCACCGGCGGCGCCTCCTTGGAGGCGAACCTGGCCGCCGTACGCGGCAACACCGCCCTGGCCACCCGGATCGCCCTTGCCTGGGCGCGACGGTGACATCTGAGGCCGCTGTGACGGACCGGGGCCTGCTGGTCATCGGTGACGTGGTCACCGATGTGGTGGCGTTGCACGGTTCGCCGGTCATGTCGGGCACCGACACGACCGCCGACATCGTGCTGCGCCCCGGCGGCTCCGGCGCGAACACCGCCGCCTGGGCCGCCTGCCTGGGCGCCGATACCCGCCTGCTGGCCAGGCTCGGCTACGACAGCAGCGACTGGCACACCGCCGAACTGGTCAAGGCCGGGGTGCGCCCCCACGTGACGGTGGATCCCGACCATCCCACCGCCGTGGTGATCGCGATGGTGGACAGAAGCGGCGAGCGTTCGATGCTCACCAACCGCGGCGCGGGCGGCCTGATCTCCGACGAGGACTGGGACCCCGCCCTGCTGGACGGCGTCGGCCGGCTCCATCTGTCCGGATACGTGTTCTTCACCGCACCTGGTCTGCGCCTGGCCAGGGTCGCCATGGCGGACGCGGCGGCCGCGGGCGTGGCGATCAGCGTCGACCCGGCCTCGACGGGACCGCTGCGGGACTTCGGCGTTGAACGTTTCCTGTGTGAGAGCGCCGCTGCCGACCTGGTCATCCCCAACCTCGACGAAGCCCTTCTGCTCACCGGTGCCTCAACCGCGGAGCGCGCCGCCGTACTGCTGAGTGAGAGAAATGGCACAGCGGTCGTGAAGCAGGGCGCCGAGGGCGCGCTGGCCGCCGTGGACGGCGCGATCGTGGCAACGGCCCCCGCTTTGCCCGCCGAGGTCGTAGACTCCACCGGAGCAGGTGACGCCTTCGCCGCGGGGTTTCTCACAGCAAGTTTGCAGGGGGTCGGCGAGCGGGGCGCTTTGGAGTCAGGTTGCCGTGCGGGTGCCGCATGTGTGGCCCAGGTGGGCGGCCGTCCACGGTACGGTTTGGATCTGAACCGTCTTTACCCAATTCACACTGATTGATAGCTTGCCGCGTAGGCTGCACCATTAGCCACATGCGTAACGGGCGCCACCACGCGGCTCACTGGGGAGGATAAGGTCCGCCGATGGAAGTCGAGTCATCGATCTGCCTGAGCGACCTAGTCCCTGCTCTGCGCTGGAGCCGACCACAGCAGGTGGCCGAGGCGCTGGGCGATCCGCGCCTGCCCGCGGGGTGGTGGTCCTCGCTCGCCCTGTCGAAGGCGCTCGGCATGGCGGGCCTCGACTGGATCTGCGAACGCCTCGCCAGGCTGGCCTTCTCTCGCTGGGACCACCTGCCGCTGATCGACCTGCTGCCCGCGCTGACGGTCCACCAAGTCGACCCGGCGTTGCCCGGCTGGCCCGAGGCCACCCGTACGGCGATCACCGGTCTCGGCGGCTGGCAGCGGCTGCGCCGCCTGTCCCCCAGCGACCTGAGCACCCCGTCCGCGACGCCCGAAGTCGTGATCGGCTCGATCTTCCGCGAGATCCTCGGCCGCATCCCCGTCCAGCGCCAGGCCGGACAGCCGGATCACCCGGAGGTGACGCGCCCGCTGCAGCGCGGCGCCACCCCCGCTCAGGACGAGACCAGAAGGACGGGGCCGGAGCCGCAGACCGGCTCGTTCGCCGCCCAGAGCGGTCCGTTCGCCCCCGCCCAGGGTGGTTCCCCCGCGGCGCGGCCGGAAGGCCCCGCGCGGCAACCGCAAACCGCCGGCCCCTTCGCCGCCGCCCAGGGTGACGGCCCGCCGCAACGCCAGAACGCCGGCTTCCCCGGCCAGCCGCCGGAGCGTCAGGCGACCCCCTTCTCTGCCGCGGATGCCGGCTCCCAGCACCAGACGGCGCCTCCATCGGACGGCGGGCGTCCGACCGGGTCCGTCCCCGCCCAGCAGGAGAGCGGCCCACAGCGTCAGGCGGGGTCTTTCCCGGCGCAGCCGGAGAGCGGCCCGCAACGCCAGGCGGGGTCCTTCCCCGCGCAGCCGGAGAGCGGCCCGCAACGCCAGACCGGCTCCGCGCAACCGGAGAGCGGCCCACAGCGCCACACCGGCTCCTTCCCCGCGCAACCGCAAGGCGGCGGCAGCCCGCGCCAGGGCCACGCTGGCGAGAGCGGCCTCCCCCAGCGCCCCGGTCAGCCCGAACGCCTCCCGCAGCGCCCCGCAGGCCCCCAGTCCGGCCGCCAGGACACCGGCTCCCTGCCCCGCATCCCGAGCTCGGGCGGGCCCGTTCCCGGCGGTCCGAGCACCGGGTCGTTCCCGGCCATCCCGGGCGGTCCGAGCACCGGGTCGTTGCCAGCCGTCCCCGGCGGTCCCAGCACCGGGTCGTTGCCAGCCGTCCCCGGCGGTCCCAGCACCGGGTCGTTCCCGGCCGTCCCCGGCGGTCCGAGCACCGGATCGTTGCCCGCCGTCCCTGGGGGGGACGCCTCCAAGGGCGGCGCCCCGCGGACTCCCGCGTACCCGACGCCCGGCACGGCATCCGCCGGCCCCGTGCCGTCCGACACCGACCACGCCATGGTTCGAGTGGTGGACAACCTGTTCCGCGGCCTGGACAAACTCGAGCTGGCGGTGGCCGTGCACCGGCTGTTCGCCGAGGACCCGGTCAGCCTGCGCACCCTCGCACACAAGATGCTGGTCGACCGGGATGCGCTCTCGCATGCCCAGCGCACCGCTGAGGAGCGTGTGCTGCACTGGCTGCGCTCGTCGGAGTCCGCCCCGGTCACGGGACACATGTTCCGCCTGACCGAGTGGCTCGGCGCCGCCGCCACGGAAGACCAGCTCATCGGCGCCGACCCGGCCCACCCGGTGACGGTGCCGTCGCTGCGTACCCCGCTGTGGCGGGTGCTGGTCACGCTCATGCCCGACCGGCGCCTCCAGGACGGCTGGCTGGTGGTGGGCGATATCCACGGCCTGCAGGCCCGTACGCGGCAACTCCTGGCCTCCAGCCCGCCCGACGCCGACGTCGTCGAGCTGATGGCGGAGCTGGGCATCCGCGCCCACTCGGCCAAGGCGTGGCTCGACGCCCTGCCCTCCGAGACCGCGCCCGACCCGGTCGCCTCGTCGCCGTCACCGGCCCAGCCTCTGCCTCGCCGCACCCCGGGCGCCAACGGCCACCACCACCGGGGCGGCCAGCCCATCCCGCCCGCGACCACCGCTTCCATCGACCCGTCCGCCGCTCTGGCCACGCTGTCGGCGCTGTCGAGCGGCCGTTCCGGCATGTTGCCCGTGGCGGGCGCCCCGGCCACCCCGCCCCCGCCGCTGCCGAGCCCATCCTCGGACCCGCGCCGCTGGCAGCGCATCGAGGTCACCCCCGAGCACCTGCGCGGCGGCCCTGTGCCGGTGCCCGAGGGCTACGCCGCGCAACTCGGCATGCGTCCCGGCACCCTGCTGTCGGTCACCGGTCCCGGCGACAACGCCATCGTCCTGGTCTGGCAAGGTCACCAACCGGTCTTCGACTCGCTCCAGCCGGTGCTCATGCGGCTGAACGCGCGCCCGGGCGACCAGGTGTACGTCACGGTGGACGGCTATCGCCTGGAAGCCCAGCTGACCGCCTGAGCGCTCACCACGGCCATCGGGTCCGGTGCGCACGTAACGGCGCCCGGCCCCGTGCGGGGTCAGAGGGCGTTTTCCTGGAGGCCCCCGGCCACGTGCGGCGGGTGGCGGTCCACGTGGCGAAGCCGTACAAGATGGGGTGGATCGGAAAGCCCGCGTCTGGGGAGCTGCGGCCGCCGACGCGCGCTGTCGACCCCAGCGGCCAAGGCGCGTAGCCGTGCCATGAGACGAGCCACAGCCCGGCACGACGCAGAAGCACCGAACCACGCCCCGCACGAAGCCACACGGCCGCGTGACGCAAGGTGCGAGATCGGCCGCACTGCCGAAGCGCGAACAACAAGCGGCGCAACGGCTGCACGGGCCCCGGCCCGCACAAAGCCAAACCACCAAGCCAGCGCCAGGCCAGCGTGCGACCAACGCGGGCCAGCACACGATCGGCATAGGCCGACACGAGACGCCACGGGCGAGCACGGGCACGGATCAGATGGGCAGGGCAGCACGGACACGGCCAGCACGACGCAGACGGACACGGGGCAGCACGGACACGTCCGGCACGGGCCAGCCAGCACGAGGCAGACGGGCACGGGGCAGCATGGGCACGGGGCAGACGGGCACGGGGCAGACGGGCACGGGGCAGCATGGGCGGGGCAGCATGGGCGGGCCAGCATGGCCAGCACGGGCACGGACCAGACAGGCCGGGCTGGCACGGGCGGGCCAGCACGGGACCGGCACGGGACCGGCACGGGACCGGCACGGGACCGGCACGAGGCCGGGTCACGGACGCGGCGGTCGATAGGTGGGCGGTCGATAACACGAGCGGCCGTTCGGCGCGGGAGGTGCGCCCGTCACGGGGCGTCGAAGAGGTGGAGGCGGTGGGCGGTGGCAGCGGCCTCGCCGCGGGTGGCGGCCCCGAGCTTGGCCAGGATGTTCGATACGTGCACGCTCACCGTCTTGACCGAGATGAACAGCGCCTCGGCGATCTCCCGGTTGCTCCGCCCGTTCGCCACTTCGCGCAGCACCTCCAGCTCCCGCGCCGTCAAACCCAGTGTCGGCTGCCCGTCCGCGGCCGACTCCTCGGAGCCCCCGATCCTGGCCCGCCGTCCGAAGACGTCGATCTGCTCCAGCAGCGGCGTGGCCCCAAGGTGCGCGGCCAGCTCCCGCGCCCGCGTCAGCCGCACGGCCGCCTCCTGCCGGTCCCCGGTCGCCAGCGCCGCCTGCGCGGCCCCCAGCGTGCTCCTCGCCTCCGTGTACGGCTGTCGCAGCGCCGCCCACGCCCCCGCCGCCAGATCCCATGCCTTGACCTGCCAGGCGGCCAGCTCCGCTGCGTCCTCGATCGGGGTCTCCGGCCCGGTCAACGCGCTGAACGTGAGCCGGTGCGCCTGCTGCAGATCCCCCACGACCGCGAGCCCCTGCCCCAGCGCCCGCAGCCGCGGCAGGAGCGCCAGACCGAACTGCGCGAGCGGGCCGGAAGCGTGCGCCGCACCCACGCCCGCGGCGGAGCCGGACTGAGCGCCCGCGGCGGAGCCGGACTGAGCGCCCACGGCGGAGCCGGACTGAGCAGCGCCCCCGCCGGTGCCCGACTGAGTAGCGTCCACACCGGCACCGGACTGGGCGAGACCGGCGGTGGACCAGGAGCGCAGCGCGGGCGGCACGACGGCCAGCAGGAGCCGGGCGAAGGTCACCAGCACCGGCCAGACATAACGCGGGCTGGACACCAGATCGCGCTCCTCCAGCACACGCGCCGCCACGCGTACCGCCTCCTCCATCTGACCCCGCCCCTGCAGCAGCTGCACCTCCCTGCACAGATGCGGCAGCACCGTCTGATCCCGGTAGGTCCCCCGCGACAACACGCTGCGCGAGGCCCCCAGCATCTGCTCCGCCCGGTCGAACTGCCCACGTGCGAGGGCGATGTCCGTGACGAATCCCTGCAGGCTGGCCCGGTAGGGAGCCGGCGGTGTGAGGTCGAGCGCGTGCTCGATGACCTGGAGCGCCTCGTCCCACCGCCCGAGTGACACCAGCGGCTCGGCCAGGTTGATCGCCAGGAACGTGCCCGACGTGCGGGCCAGGCCGTAGTGGGCGGCCTCCTCGGCGCCGTCCCTGGCGACCTGGGCGGCCCGCTCGTGCCAGCCCGCGCCCTCCAGCGCGTCGGACTCGGAGATGGCCCAGCGCATCAGCGCGTTGTACGCGCCCCCGCCGGCGGCGATGCCTCGCGCCTCGGCGAAGGCCGCCATCTGGGCCTCGACCTCGGAATAGCCGAAGCGCGCCCAGGCGAGATTGATGAGGGCGTGCGCCTCGACGTTGGCGTCGCCCACCTCCCGGGCGATCTGCCTGGCCTGCTCGGCCGTGGCGATCTTCTCCGGCCAGTCCTCGGGCCCGTGGAGCATGCGTGACAGGGTCTCGAGCACCTGCCCGCGGAGCTTGCTCGGCGGGTCGGCGGGCACCAACGCGGCGGCGCGGCGCAGGTCGTCGAGGTAGCCGGAGCGTCCCAGGTCGTAGCGGGTCAGCCCGCGCTGGCGCAGCACGACGGCGGTCCTGATCGGGTCGGCCTCCTGGTCCAGCTCGGCCAGCGCGGCGCTGGCCAGGGCGATGGACCGCTCGTACTCGCCGGCGAGGTGAGCCACCGTGGCGATCTGCTTGAGCACGTCGAGCCGGTCGCAGCCGATGCGCTCGGCCGCGTCGGGCACCTGGTCCCACAGCTCCAGCACCCTGGACAGCATGCCGAGCTGCTCGTCGTAGGCGGTGGACTTGCGGGCGGCGGCGGCCGCGTGCCATGCGCTGACCAGCGCCCAGGTGGAGTCGTGGGCGGAGTGCCAGTGGTGGGCCAGCTCGATCGCGCCGCGCGGGGCGGGCAGGATGGACAGGTCGCGCTCCAGCGCTTCGGCGTAGCGCACGTGCAGGCGGGTGTGCTCGCCGGGCAGCAGGTCGTCGTGGAGCGCCTCGCGGATGAGCGCGTGCCTGAAGCTGTAGCCCTCGCCGTCGACCACCAGCACGTTGCCGGCCACGGCGGGCCGCAGCGCGCGCGAGAGCGCGCTCTCGTCGAGCCCGGCGACCGCGGAGAGCAGGTCGTGCTCGAGGCGCTGGCCGCCCGCGCTGGCCACGCGCAGCAGCTCCTGGGTCTCCTCCGGCAGCCGCTCGACGCTGGCGAGCAGCAGGTCGCGCAGCGACTCGGGCAGCGCGTCGCCGCCGCCGGCCTCGCTGAGCAGCGCCTCGACGAACAGCGGGTTGCCTTCGCTGCGCGCGTAGATCAGGTCCATGTCGGCGGGGGACGGCTCCCGCTCCAGGATGCTGGCCGCCTGGGCGACCGCCTCCCTGCGGGTCAGCCTGCGCAGGTCGGCCCTGGCCACCCACTCCACCCGGCTCAGCTCGGCGAGCATCGGCCGCAGCGGGTGGGTGCGGTGCAGCTCGTCGGTGCGGTAGGTGACCACGATCAGTAACCGGCCCGCGGTGCGCTGGTAGCGGACCAGGAACGACAGCAGGTCACGGGTGGACCGGTCGGCCCAGTGCGCGTCCTCGACCACGAGCACGACGGCGCGCTCCTCGGCCAGCCGCTCCAGCAGTCCCAGCACCAGCTCGAACAGTCGGGCCCTGGCCTCAGGGCCGTCCTTGTCCGGCTCGCCGAACTCGGGCAGCAGCCGCGCCAGACCGCCCGTCGCGCCTCCGGGCACGAGCGCCGCGACCCCGTCGCGGCCCAGCTCCCGCACGAGCCCGCGCAGAACGGCGGTGAACGGCGCGAACGGCAGGCCCTCCGTGCCCAGCTCCAGGCAGCCGCCGACGAGCACCCTGGCGTCGTCGGCCCGGCCGGCGAACTCGCCGACCAGCCGCGTCTTGCCGACCCCGGCCTCGCCGCCGACCAGCACGGTGGACGGCACCCCGGCACGCGCTCTGGCCAGAGCGTCTCCGAGCACGGCGAGCTCGCGGGCACGCCCCACGAACAAGGGGCTCACGGCGTGGATACTCACGTAGGCAAGGATGCCATCCGTCTCCGACAGAAGTTCCGGCCCGCCAGCCCTTGAGACGGCCGCGCTCTGGTGGCAGCCCTGGCCGGCGGCCGGCGCCGGATGCGGGAAGCAGGAGCTAGCGCAGCACCTTGCGGAAGAACGTGGCCGAGGCCTCGTATCCGAGCGCGTGGTAGAACTCCGGCGCCCGTCGCGTCGCCATGGCCACGTATCCCGCCTGGCGTGAGCGGGCCCACCGCTCGAACTCCTCCAGCAGCGCCCGCCCGAGCCCCTGCCGGCGCGACCCCGGCTGGACCATCGCCTCCTCGACCCAGGCGACGGGCCCGTTCGCGAACAACGTCAAATGCACGAACCCCAGCAGGTAACCGTGGACGTGCCCGTTCACGACGGCCGTGAGCAGCAGGGCGTCGTGGTTCGCCAGCAGCTCGGGCAGGGCGGCGTCGAAAGCCTCGCGCTCGGGCCGGAACGTCAGCCCGAAGTCGCGCGCCAACGCGAACACCTCGTCCGCGTCCGACTTCTCCGCCCTCCTGATGAGAAGATCGTCAGCCGTCATGAGCAATGACACTAGACGGTGCTGCATCGCCTGCGCAAATACCCCCTACAGGTCGCCGAGGCCGAGCTGGCGGGCGATGAGCATACGCTGGACCTCGCTCGTGCCCTCCCCGATCTCCAGGATCTTGGCGTCGCGGTAGAAGCGGCCGACGGGGAACTCATTCATGAACCCGTACCCGCCGAACACCTGCGTGGCCTCGCGGGAGTTGTCCATGGCCGCGTTGGACGCCACCAGCTTGGCGATCGCCGCCTCCTTCTTGAACGGCTGCCCGGCCAGCATGCGCTCGGCCGCGTGGTAGTAGGCCAGACGGGCGGTGTGGGCCCGCGCCTCCATGTCGGCGATCTTGAACTGGATGGCCTGGTAGTGGCCGATCGGATGGCCGAACGCCTTCCTGTCCCTGACGTGCTTCAGGCACTCGTCCACGCAGCCCTGGGCCAGTCCCACGCTGAGCGCGGCGATCGCGATGCGGCCCTCGTCCAGGATCTGGAGGAACTGCGCGTAGCCGCGGCCGCGGCCGCCGAGGAGGTTCCCGGCGGGCACGCGGCAGTCGGCGAAGGACAGCTCGCGGGTGTCGGAGGCGTTCCAGCCGACCTTGGAGTACTTCTTGGAGACGGTGAAGCCCGGGGTGCCGCTGGGGACGAGGATCGTGGAGATCTCCCGTTCGCCGGTGAGCGCGGCCACGCCGACGACGCTGGTGATGTCAGTGCCGGAGTTCGTGATGAACGCCTTCGTCCCGTTGATCACCCATTCCGCGCCGTCCAGCACGGCTGTGGTCCGCATCCCGCCCGGCACGTCCGTGCCGCCGCCCGGCTCGGTCAGGCCGAAGGCGCCCAGCTCGGCGCCGGAGGTGAGCCTGGGCAGCCAGTGTGCGCGCTGCTCCTCGGTGCCGAACCGGTAGATCGGCATCGCGCCCAGCGACACCGCCGCCTCCAGGGTGATCGACACGCTGGAGTCGACGCGGGCCAGCTCCTCCAAGGCCAGGCACAGGGCGAAGTAGTCGCCGCCCATCCCGCCGTACTCCTCGGGGAACGGCAGGCCGAACAGACCCATCGCGCCCATCTGACGCACGATGTCGTACGGGAACTCCTCGCGCTCGTAATAGTCGCCGATCACGGGCGCCACCACGTCGCGGGCGAACGCCTCGACCGTCTTGCGCAGCTCTTCGTACTCGTCCTTGAGCATGTCAGCCTTTCGACAGCGCTTATTTCGACAGGGCCTATTTGGACAGGGCCTGCACGACGCGGGATGGGCTGGGCCGGCCGAGCAGCTCCGCCAGCCAAGTGCTGGTGGCGACGAGCTTGCCCAAGTCCAACCCGGTCTCGATGCCGAGTCCGCGCAGCATCCACACGAGATCTTCGGTGGCGAGGTTGCCGGTGGCGGACTCGGCGTATGGGCAGCCGCCGATGCCGCCCGTGGAGGCGTCCACGGTGGTCACGCCCGCCCGCAGCGCGGCCAGCGTGTTGGCGAGCGCCTGGCCGTAGGTGTCATGGAAGTGCACGGCGAGCCGGTCCGGCCGGCGGAACGCCTTGATCAGCGCCGTCACGTGGCCGGGCGTGCCGACGCCGATGGTGTCGCCGAGCGACAGCTCGTAGCAGCCGAGTCCGAGCAGCCGCTCGCCGACCGTGACCACCTGAGAGATCGGCGTCGGCCCCTCCCAGGGGTCGCCGAAGCACATCGACACGTACGCCCGCACCTTGACCCCGTTGTCCACCGCCCTGGCGACGACCGGCTCGAACATCTCGAACTGGCTCTCCAGGCTCCGGTTGAGGTTCTTGGCCGCGAACGTCTCGGTGGCGCTGGCGAAGATCGCGATCTCGTCCACGCCCCGGTCGAGCGCCCGGTCCAGGCCGCGCAGGTTCGGGACCAGCACCGGGTAGCGCACGCCCGGCCTACGGTGCAGCCTGGTGAGCAGCTCGTCGGAGTCGGCCAGCTGCGGCACCCACTTCGGGTGCACGAAGCTGGTCGCCTCGATCACCTTGTGCCCCGCGTCCGCGAGCCGGTCGATGAACTCGGCCTTGACCTCGACGGGCACGACCGCGGACTCGTTCTGCAGCCCGTCGCGCGGCCCGACCTCGTAGATCGTGACCTGCTGCGGAAGGCCTTCCATCGGGTACGGCATCACGCCTCCTCGCTGGTAACCACGGCCAGGACGGCGTCCATGTCGACCGGCCGGCCGGGCTCCACGGACAGCTCGGAGACCACGCCGTCGCACGGGGCGGTGACCGTGTGCTCCATCTTCATCGCCTCCACGATGACCAGCGGCTGCCCCTCGCTCACCCGCTCGCCGACCTGCGCCTTGACGACCAGGACGGTGCCCGGCATGGGGCTCCTGACCACGCCGTCGCCGGCCGCCGCCGCGCCTGGGCGGTCGCCGGGGTCGCCGATGAGGTGACGGGTGAACGCCCACGCCCGGCCGTCCTTGCCGAGCCAGAGCGTGTCGGCGTCACGGACATGTAGGTAGTGCTCGGTACGGCCGCCGACGCTGACCGCCAGCCCGGCCTGTTCACCGCTGCCCTTCCGGATCCGCGCGGCCACCCTCTCACCGTTGATCAGGACTTCGGCGGACTCTTCGGGCAGGCCGCGCACCTGGACCGCGTGCACGCCGTCCCGGGACTCCAGCCGCCAGGTCGTCCACGCGGGCTCGCCGACGCGCCAGCCGTCGGTGACCTCCCACGGGTCGTCGCCCTGCGGGAGGGCGTGGAAGACCAGCGCGGCGGCGGCGAGCACCTCGTCCGGCACCTCAACGCCGGGAATCAGGCCCGGGAGGACGCGCTCGACCAGGCCGGTGTCCAGCTCGCCCGCCACGACGCCCGGGTGGGCGGCCAGAGCGCGCAGGAACGGGACATTGGTGACCACGCCCAGGACGGCCGTGCCGGCCAGGGCCCGATCGAGCGCCCCGAGCGCCGCCTCCCTGTCCGGCGCCCAGGCCACGACCTTGGACAACATCGGGTCGAACTCGCTGCCCACGACCCCGCCCTCGACCAGCCCGGAGTCCACCCGCACGACCGACGCGGCCGCCCTGCGCCAACCGGCCTGAGCCGGCCCGCCCGAGCCCCCCGCCGGCGGCCCGAGCGGCGCGTCGCCAGGCGCGCGGGACGGGTCGCCAGACGACGTGTGCGAAAGGCCGCCAGGCGCGCGGGAAGGGTGCCCAGGGGCGCGCGAAGGAACGCCGCCGGGAGGGAGATGACCTGGTTCACGGAGGAGAAGGACGCGGCCCCCTGTGGGGAGGAAGCCGCGGGCCGGGTCCTCGGCGTACACCCGGGCCTCGACCGCGTGCCCGTCGAGCCGGACGTCCTCCTGCGAGAACGGCAGTCGCTCCCCCGCAGCCGCCCGCAGCTGCAGCTCCACCAGGTCCACACCGGTCACCAGCTCCGTGACGGGGTGCTCGACCTGCAGGCGCGTGTTCATCTCCATGAAGTGGTAGGCCCCGGTGGCGCCGTCCACGATGAACTCGACCGTGCCGGCGCCGACGTACCCGACCGCCCGCGCGGCCTCTACCGCCGCCGCCCCCATCCGGGCGCGCATCGGCGGCGTCACGAAGGGCGACGGCGCCTCCTCAATGATCTTCTGGTGCCTGCGCTGCAGGCTGCATTCGCGCTCGCCCAGGTGCACGACGTTGCCGTGGCCGTCGGCCAGGATCTGGATCTCGATGTGGCGGGGGCGCTCGACGAACCGCTCGATCAGCAGGGTGCCGTCCCCGAAGGCGGCCCGTGCCGTACGGCGGGCCGACTCCAGCGCGTCGGGCAGCTCAGCGGCCGACCGCACCAGCACCATGCCCTTGCCACCGCCGCCGGCGGACGGCTTGATGAGCGCGGGGAAGTCCCGCCAGCTCTCCAGCGCCTCGTCCGGCTCGGCCGCGCCCGGCACCACTGGCACTCCGGCGGCCGACACGGTGGCCTTGGCGCGGATCTTGTCGCCCATCGCCTCGATGGCCTCGGCCGGCGGGCCGACGAAGACCAGCCCGGCCGCGGCGCACCGCCGCGCGAACGCGGCGTTCTCGGCGAGAAACCCGTATCCGGGATGGATGGCTTGCGCCCCGGAATCCCGAGCCGCCCCCACAATCGCCTCAATATCGAGATATTTCGGCACCTGGAGGGCTATGTCGGCTTCGAGCACGTGCTTGGCGCCCGCGTCGGACGCCGTGTGCACGGCCACCGATGTCAGGCCGAGCCCGCGCAAGGTGCGGACGATCCGTACGGCGATCTCGCCCCTGTTGGCGATGAGAACACGGTCGAACAACATGGTCACATCCGTCACATCCGAAAGATGCCGTAGCCTGCGGGCTCGAGCGGGGCGTTGGCCGCGGCGGACAGCGCCAGGCCGAGAACGGTGCGGGTGTCGAGCGGGTCGATCACGCCGTCGTCCCAGAGCCTGGCCGTGGAGTAGTACGGGTTCCCCTGGTGCTCGTACTGGGCCCTGATCGCATCGGCGTCGGCGTTGCCGACAGTGGTGAGGACGTTCGCGGCCTGCTCTCCGCCCATGACCGAGATGCGGGCGTTCGGCCACATCCACAGGAACCTGGGCGCGTACGCCCGCCCGGCCATCGCATAGTTCCCGGCCCCGAACGACCCGCCGATCACGATCGTGAACTTGGGCACTCGCGCGCAGGACACGGCCGTGACCATCTTGGCGCCGTGCTTGGCGATGCCGCCCGCCTCGTACGCCTTGCCGACCATGAACCCGCTGATGTTCTGCAGGAAGACCAGGGGGATGCGGCGCTGGTCGCACAACTCGATGAAGTGCGCGCCCTTCATGGCGGACTCGCTGAACAGGATGCCGTTGTTCGCCACGATCCCCACCGGGTGGCCGTGAACGTGGGCGAACCCGGTCACGAGCGTCGAGCCGTACTCCGCCTTGAACTCCAGGAAACGCGAGCCGTCCACGATCCTGGCGATCACCTCGCGCACGTCGTACGGCTGCCGCGTGTCGCCGGGAACGATCCCGTACAGGTCGCGCGGGTCGTGCCGGGGAGGCTCCGGCGCGATCGTCTCCCACGGCCGAGGGGGGCGCGGGGCCAGCGTGGAGACGATGTCGCGGACGATGGCGAGGGCGTGGGCGTCGTCCTCGGCCAGGTGGTCGGTGACGCCGCTGACCCGCGCGTGCAGGTCGCCGCCGCCTAGCTCCTCGGCCGTGACCTCCTCGCCGGTGGCCGCCTTCACCAGCGGCGGGCCGCCCAGGAAGATCGTGCCCTGGCCGCGCACGATGACGGCCTCGTCGCTCATCGCGGGCACGTACGCGCCGCCCGCCGTGCAGGAGCCGAGCACCGCGGCGATCTGCGGGATGCCGCGAGCCGACATCGTGGCCTGGTTGTAGAAGATGCGCCCGAAGTGCTCGCGGTCCGGGAACACCTCATCCTGCTTGGGCAGGAACGCTCCACCGGAGTCCACGAGATACACGCACGGCAGGTGGTTGTGCAGGGCCACCTCCTGCGCGCGCAGGTGCTTCTTGACGGTGATCGGGTAGTAGGTGCCTCCCTTGACGGTGGCGTCGTTGGCGACGATCACACATTCGCGGCCGGAGACCCGGCCGACCCCGGTGATGATCCCGGCGGCGGGCGCCTGGTCGTCGTAGAGGCCGTTCGCGGCCAGCGGCGACAGCTCCAGGAAGCGGGAGCCCGGGTCCAGCAGGCCGTCGACGCGGTCGCGCGGCAGCAGCTTGCCGCGCTCGACATGCCGCTGCCGGGACCGCTCGGGGCCGCCGAGCGCGGCGACGGCGAGGCGTTCGAGCAGCTCGGCGGCGAGCCGCTCGTTGAGCTCGGCGTTGTGTTTGTACGCCTCGCTCCCCGGGTCGGCGACCGACTTCAGCACCGGCCAGTCGCTGCTCATGAGTCCCCTCTCATGGCACGGATGTTAGTCATCATTAACGTAGCCGTCTAGTATGTGAGACGTGACCACGGCTCCCACCACCTCTACCCGCCCTCGGCGCAACAGGCGCGCGGAGATCCTGGACGCGGCCGCCCGGCTGTTCGCGGCACGCGGCTTCCACGGCGTCTCGATCGAGGACATCGGCGGCGCGGTGGGCGTCTCGGGTCCGGCCCTCTACCGGCACTTCAGGGGCAAGGACGCGTTGCTCGCCGAGATGCTCCTGGACATCAGCTCGCGGCTGCGCGAGTCGGCCGTCGCGGTCGCCACGTCCGCCCCGGACCCGCGGCAGGCCCTCGACGCATTGCTCAACGTGCAGATCACGTTCTCCATCGAGCAGCCGGCGCTGATCACCGTGCACGACAGGGAGCTGAGCAACGTGCCCGAGCCGCAGCGGCGGCAGATCAGGCGACTGCAGCGGCTTTACGTCGAGGAGTGGGTGACCGTGCTGGCCGAGCTGCACCCCGGGTGCCCGGCGGCCCGCCTGCGCGCCGCCACCCACGCCGTCTTCGGCCTGCTCAACTCGACCCCGCACAGCGCGGGCGAGCTGCCGGGCCGGGACATGCGGCCGCTGCTGCACGCGATGGCGAAGGCGGCGATCGCCGCCGTTGTTAGCGAACGCTAACTCATCTGCTTCGTCCATAAAGGCCTTGTTGGCCCAACTATCTAGATATATCGTCACGGTATCTCGATAGTTGGAGGACGTCATGCGAGATCCAGATTTCTGGGACGCCCCGCCGCCCCCTGCCCCTCCCACTCCCCCGTTCCCGCCGGGCCCGCCGGGCCCGCCGGGCCCACCGGGCCCACCGGGCCCACCGCCCGGCCCGGAGAGGTTACGGCGGGCGGCGTTCGGGCCTGACCACCCGTTCGCACCGCCTGCGCCGGAGTTCGGCGCGATGATCCACTGGGAGGCGCCCGCTCCGCGCGTACGCCGCGGCGACGTCCGGGCGGCCCTGCTGGCCCTGCTCCTGGAGGGGCCGCAGAACGGCTACCAGATGATCCAGGACATCGAGCAACGGAGCCGCGGCGTGTGGCGCCCCAGCCCCGGCTCGGTCTACCCGGCGCTCCAGCAGCTGGAGGACGAGGGGCTGGTGACGGCGAACGAGTCGGGCGGCAGCCGCACGTACCAGCTGACGGAGGAGGGCCGCGAGCAGGCCGCCCGGCACGCCGAGGAGGCGCCGTGGGAGGAGGTCGCGAGGTCGGTTTCGGACGACCGCCACGAGCTGCGCCTGCTGTGGGCCCAGCTCAACGAGGCCTTCGCCCATCTGGTGCGCACGGCCGGGGACCGGCAGGTGGAGGAGGCCAAACAGTTGATCAAGAAGACCCGCAAAGCCGTTTTCCAGATTCTGGCGGAGGACTGATGAGCGGCGAACCGGCCGTCGCCGTACGGGGCCTGAGGAAGACGTACGGGAAGGTCGAGGCCGTCAAGGGCGTCGACTTCGAGGTGCGTCCCGGTGAGGTGTTCGGCTTCCTCGGCCCGAACGGCGCCGGCAAGACCACCACCATCAGCATGCTCTGCACCCTGGTCAACCCCACCGGCGGCAGCGCCACCGTGGCCGGGCACGACGTGGTGCGCGAGCGTGACGAGGTACGCAGGAACATCGGCCTCGTCTTCCAGGACCCCACCCTCGACGGCTACCTGAGCGCCGAGCAGAACCTGCGTTTCCACGCCGAGCTGTACGGCGTGCCGAAGGACGTCGTCGGCGACCGCATCCGCCAGGTGATGGAGATGGTCGCGCTGTGGGACCGCAAGGACGCCAAGGTCATGACCTTCTCCGGCGGCATGAAGCGCCGGCTGGAGATCGCCCGCGGCCTGCTGCACTCCCCGCGGGTGCTGTTCCTGGACGAGCCGACCGTCGGCCTGGACCCGCAGACCCGCTCGGCCATCTGGGGGTACATCAACCAGCTGCGCCTCACCGAGGACATCACCATCTTCATGACCACGCACTACATGGACGAGGCCGAGTACTGCGACAGGATCGCCATCATCGACCACGGCGAGGTCGTGGTGATCGACTCGCCTGAGGCGCTGAAGGCCAGCGTCGGCAAGGACCGCGTGCAGATCCACACCCTCGATGATGCCAAGGCCATCGAGGCGTTGCGGGAGCAGTTCGGGCTGGAGGCGGCCGTGCGCGAGGGGGCGGTGACGTTCGCGGTCGCGTCGGGCGAGGAGTTCGTGCCCAGGCTGTTCGCGGAGCTCGGCATGCCGATCAAGGCGGTGAGCGTGGCGCGGCCGTCCCTGGACGACGTGTTCATGTCGTACACCGGCTCCACGATCCGCGACGCCGAGGCGGGCGACGGCAACATGGCCTTCATGCGCGCGATGGCGAGGCGATGACGTCATGGCTACTGAGGCGATAAGCGTCCGGGTGCCCGCGCGCAGTGCCGGGCACGACCTGCGGGCTATCAAGATCGTTCTCCACCGGGAGATCCTGCGCTTCGTCAACGACCGCACCCGTATGCTCTCGATGCTGGTGCAGCCCGTGCTGTGGCTGTTCGTCATGGGCACGGGGCTGGGGTCGCTGGTGCAGGGCTCGATCCCTGGGATCGACTTCCGGACGTTCATGTATCCCGGCATGATCTCGATGACCGTGATCATGACGGGCATGTTCTCGGCCGGGTCCATCGTGTGGGACCGCGAGTTCGGCTTCCTGCGGGAGATGCTGGTCGCACCGGTCTCCCGCGGGGCGATCGTGGTCGGCAAGTGCCTGGGCGGCGCGCTCGTCGCCACCGCGCAGGGCATCATCATCCTCGCCATGGCGGGGCTGGTGGGGGTGCCCTACTCGCCCGTGCTGATGGTGACGCTGCTGGCCGAGATGTTCCTGGCGGCGTTCACGATCACGGCCTTCGGGGTGATGCTGGCCGCGCGGATGAAGAACATGCAGACCTTCTTCGGGCTGATGCAGATGGCGATCATGCCGATGATGTTCCTGTCGGGGGCGATGTTCCCGCTGGCGAACCTGCCCTCGTGGCTGCACGTGCTGACCGTGGTCAATCCGATGACGTACGCGGTGGATCCGATGAGGCAGGCGGTCTTCGCCCATCTGGACGTGCCGCCGCAGGTGAACGCGATGCTCAACCCGGGGGTGCAGTGGTTCGGCTACCAGGTGCCGGTGCCGCTGGAGCTGGGGGTCGTGGCGGCGCTGGGTGCCGTGCTGCTGGGGATCGGGATCGCGGAGTTCCGGCGCGCGGAATAGGACGGGCTTTCGGGTTCGGGCTGCGGTCGATCATGTACGGAGGGTAACTTTCCTGATGCGCCGCGCGGCTTTCTGTCTCCCTCCGCTCGAAAAGGAGCACACCCGATGATGTTCGATCTCCGAGCCAAGTGTCGTGAGCTCGATGTCCGAGTCGCAGCGCTGGAGAAGGCTACTGTTAGTGGCGTGCCTGGCAACAGCATCGCCGAACGCTTCGACGGGCTCCACAACCGTGTCAGCCTCGTCGGGCAGAACATCCTCGCCAAGATCGACGAAAAGGCAGCCGAAATCACGACGCAGATGAGCAAGGGTTTCAGCGATGTCGATCAGCGGATGAGCAAGGGGTTCAACGATGTCGATCAGCGGATGAGCGAAGGCTTCAGCACCGTCGATGAGGAGATCCGCGACATGAGTCGGCGGATCGACGGCTTGACGACGGCAACAGCGTCGAGGCTGGATCGAGTCGACGGCGACATCTCGAGAGTCGAGTTGCGGCTCGACAAGGTCAACGTCCGGCTGGACCAGCACGATGGGCGGTTCCAGCACCTCGAAGCGCTCATCGAGAAGCAGGCCCGCGAGGTGAACCAGCGGTTCAAGTCCGTGGACGAGCGGTTCAACGCCGTGGACAAGCAGTTCGACGCGGTGGACAAGCGGTTCAACGCGGTGGACAAGCGGTTCAACGCCGTCGATGGCGAGATCGCCGACATCAAGACCATCCTGGTCCGCATCGAGAGCAAGCTGCCCGACCAGCAGGTCAACTAAGCCGGGCAAAGCTGAGGCCCGGGGTGGTGTGCCCCGGGCCTCAGCTCATTTCATGACTTTCAGCGCTTCACGCGGACATAGTCCTTGCGGCTGCTGGAGCCGTAGGTGTCCTCGTCACCGCCGAACACGAACCTCCAGTGCCCGGAGTTCCAGGCCTTGACCTTGGTGTAAAGCCGCCCGCTGTCGCTGGACCAGAACGACTTCACGTACTGCCACTTCTTCGACTTGAGCGGCTTGAAGAACAGCGCCACCTTGCCCGAGTAGCCCTCCCAGGACCCCTCGTCGTCGATCTGCAGCTTGCCCGTGAACTTCAGGTACCTACCGCGCTTGATCGGCTCAGGATAGGCGTTGAACTTGAACAGCCGCGTGTCCGCCTTCTCCACGGGCGGCGGGGCGGGCTGCTCGACCGTGACCCAGTCGCCCGCGCTGACCGAGCCGTTGACGCCGCGTGTGCCCGCGTACTCGGCGCGCCACCAGCCGGAGGTGGCTGCCTCGGCGGAGGCCCAGAAGCGGCCGTGGCGGCCGGTCACGTCACTGGTGACGTACTCCCACCTGGACGAGCCGCCGGCCTTGAAGAAGATCGACACGCGCTCGCCGGCCACGCCGCCGCGGCCCTCGACCAGCAGGGCGCCGGTGAAGGAGAGCTTGTCGCCCTTGTCCACGGGCTCGGGCCTGGCGTCGAAGCCGACGATCTTGCTACCGAGGTTGCGGCGCTTGACGTCGACCCGGTCGGCGTCGCTGACGGAGGGCTTGGCCGCCGACGTGCCCGCGAACTCGGCCCGCCACCAGCCGGTGGCGTTGGCCCGCACGGTGGCGCCGAACCATCCGCCGCGGCCGGTCGTCACCTTGGTGACCTCGCGGTAGGTGTCGGAGCCGCGCTCGCGGAAGGTGATCGAGACGCTCTGACCGGGGTAGCCCTCGCCGTCGGCCAGGAGCCGGCCGGAGACCTTGATCAGGTCACCCCGGTCGACGAGGTCCGGGCGGGCGTCGAAGTCGACGATCTTGGTGTCGAGCACCTTCTTGACGACGACCTCGAACGTGCCGCTGCGGGAGGCGTCGCCATCGCCCTGGGCGAGGGCGCGCCAGCTCCACTTGCCGGCGTTCGCGGAGTCGAAGGACTTGGTGCCGGTCCACTTCGTCCAGGTGCCGTGCGGGGACGGCGTCAGCGTGACGGGCGACTCGACGCTCACCTCGCCGGGCGGCTTGAGCATGAGCTCCGCCTTCCCCGCGTTCTTGGTGAGGAAGCTGAACGTCGCCGTGACCGCGCCCTTGGTGACGTCGATCGGCGGGCTGGGACTGATGCCCACGGGAGTGAGGATGGGTGCCGGGGCCGCCGTCGCGGCGGTCGGTGCGAGGGCTACCAGGGCCCCCGCGCCGACTATGACGGCGAGGGCGGCGACACGGATGCGTTGTAACATGTGGGTTCCTTTCTGGAGACCCCTGTCGTCCAACGCGGCATTGAGGGTGCCACGTGTGTCATCTCAGTAGACGTGCACACGGCCGAGAAAGTTGTGGATACTGACAAACCGTTATTGATCGGGGTCAATAACACCGGTCCACAACATGTCACCGGCGTCCAGCAGACGGCAGCGCCGATCAAAGACATAATCGATGGTGTGGCGCGCGACACTGTTGAGACTCATTTCACCCAGACGGTTGCAACGCTGACGGCAGGTCCCGCGCGAGATCCCGGTCTGCCGGTCCGCGCGGGCACGACGCTGACCGGCGAGCAGTGCAGGTCGCTGTTCCGCCGCCAGCTCGAGAGCCGCCTGCTCGACATCGCCGCCCGCTGGCTGCGCGAGCAGGACGAGGGCTTCTACACGATCGGCTCGGCCGGCCACGAGGGCAACGCCGCCGTCGCCGCCGCGCTGCGGCCCGGTGACCCCGCGTTGCTCCACTACCGTTCCGGCGCGTTCTACCTGACCCGGTCGGAGCAGGCCGAGCGGGTCCCCGAGCAGGGCATCAGAGATGTGCTCATGGGCGTGGCCGCATCGGCGGAAGAGCCGATCGCGGGCGGCAGGCACAAGGTGTTCGGCCACCCCGACCTGGCCGTCATCCCGCAGACCTCGACGATCGCCAGCCATCTGCCCAGGGCTGTGGGAGTGGCCTTCGCCATCGAGCGGGCCAGGGCCCTCGGCACGCCCTCCCGGTGGAAGCAGGACGACGCGATCACGGTGTGCAGCTTCGGCGACGCCTCGATCAACCACGCGAGCGCGCTGTCCGGCTTCAACACCGCCTCCTATGCGACCTTCCAGGGGCAGCCGCTGCCGATCCTGTTCGTGTGCGAGGACAACGGCATCGGCATCAGCGTCCGCACGCCCAAGGGCTGGGTGGAGGCGGCCGCGCGGCGTCCTGGCATCGAATACTTCGCCGCCGACGGCTGCGACCTGGCCGACGCCTATGACGTCGCCGTACGCGCCGTCGAGCACGTGCGCACCCACCGCTCCCCCGCGTTCCTGCACCTGTCCATGGTGCGGCTGATGGGGCACGCCGGGTCGGACGTCGAGGTGGCCTACCGCACGCAGCGCGAGATCAGGGCCGACCTCGAGCGCGACCCGCTGGTGCGCACGGCGGCGCTGCTGGTCGAGGCGGGACTGGAGACTCCGGAGGAGCTGCTCAAGACCTACGAGTCCATGCGCGAGCACGTGCTGCGCATCGCGCTGGAGACCACGCGCAGCCCGCGGCTGGGCACCGCCAGGGAGATCATGGAGCCGATCGCGCCGCGCAATCCCGAGCTGATCGCCAAGATCAGCCCGATGGCGGCGTCGGGTCAGGCCAGGGAAAAGGCGTTCGCCGGGTCGCTGCCGGAGAACGACAAGCCGATGACGCTCTCGATGGCGATCAACCGTACGCTGGCCGACGCGCTGACCGTCTACCCGGACATGACGGTGTTCGGCGAGGACGTCGCGAAGAAGGGCGGTGTCTACGGCGTAACCCGGGGGCTGCAGAAGCGGTTCGGGGCGGCGCGGGTGTTCGACACGCTGCTGGACGAGCAGGCCATCCTGGGGCTGGCGCTCGGCGCCGGCGTGTCCGGCCTGCTGCCCGTCCCGGAGATCCAATACCTGGCTTACCTGCACAACGCGCTCGACCAGATCCGCGGCGAGGCGGCCACGCTGTCGTTCTTCTCGCGCCACGCCTACCGCAACCCGATGGTGGTGCGGGTGGCCGGCTACGCCTACCAGAAGGGGTTCGGCGGGCATTTCCACAACGACAACGCGATCGCCGCGCTGCGCGACATCCCGGGGCTGGTCATCGCCTCGCCGTCGCGGCCGGACGACGCGGCCGCGATGCTCCGCACGTGCCTGGCGGCGGCTCAGACGTGCGGGTCGGTGTGCGTGTTCCTGGAGCCGATCGCGCTCTACCACACGCGGGATCTGTTCGACGACGGCGACGGGGGGTGGCTGTCGCCCTACGTGCCGCCCGCGCGGTGGGCGGAGACACACGTGCCGATCGGGCGGGCGCGCTCCTACGGCGACGGGCGCGACCTGACGATCGTGACGTTCGGCAACGGGCTGCGGATGAGCCTGCGGGCCGCCGTGCGGCTGACCCAGGAGGGATACGGCTGCCGCGTCCTCGACCTGCGCTGGCTGGCGCCGCTGCCGCTGGACGACCTGCTGCGGGCCGCCGAGCTGACGGGCAAGGTGCTGATCGCCGACGAGACCCGGCACACCGGGGCCGTCTCGGAGGGCATCATGGCCGAGCTGGCCGACGCCGGATACACCGGGTCGGTGGCCCGGGTGACCTCGGCCGACAGCTTCATCCCTCTGGGAGCGGCGGCCGATCACGTGCTGCTGTCGGAGGAGGAGATCGAGCAGGCGGCACGCAAGCTCCTCGGCTGAGGCCCGTGCGCCTCTCGCCGTGCTGCGGGTGAGAGCTTGTGCGAATGTCCGGGACTAGAGCGGATTCATGAGATATCCACCGAAGACCGCGGCGGTGAGCGACACCAGGAAGAAGAAGAACACGTAAAAGCCGCCCGGCAGGAACGTCAGCCGCGCCAGCTGGTCGGCGTCGGAGTCCCTCGCCTGCCGCCTGCGCCGCTTCTGCTGCAGCTCGATGATCGGCCGGATCCCGCCCAGCAGCAGGAACCACACCGCGACCAGGGCGACGACCTGCTGGATCTCGGCGGCCGCGTACATGATCAGGGCGAACACGGCGCCGCCCGTCGTCAGGAGGATCAGCGCGCCGTAGAGGTTGCGGATCAGCAGCAGCATGCAGACCAGGAACAGCAGGACGGTCCAGATCAGCAGCGTGATGCGCCCCTGCGCGGTGAGCCAGGCGGCGGCCAGACCGAGCAGCGGCGGCGCCAGATAGCCCGCCAGCGCGGTCAGGATCATGCCGGGCCCGGTGGGCCGGCCCCTGGTCAACGTCACGCCGGAGGTGTCGGAGTGCAGGCGGATGCCTTCGAGTTTGCGCCGGGTGACCAGTGCCATCAGCGCGTGGCCGCCCTCGTGGGCGATCGTGATCAGGCCCCGGGACAGCTGCCAGGACATGCGGAAACCGACGATCACGAGCGCGACCAGAGCCGAGACCACCACGACCCAAGGGTCGGGGTCAGGCTGAACCTTGATCAGGTGGGCCCAGAAGTTGTCCATCGAGGAGAAACCCTATCCGGGCAAAGACTCGGCCGCGGCCACAGAACAACATTCTGGCCGGGTATGGACCACGGGCAGGTAGTCCGGGATGGATGGCGAAATCGACGCACAGTTCAGATTCGACGACAATCTGAATTGTCCGCCATCACGACAGGCTCGAGGTCCGGCACTGGTCGCGGCCGACCGCACGCGGTGCCCTTCGGGTGGACGCCGATATGGCGCAAGACCATCAGGGGCCGGACCGCGCAGCAACTCGGCCCCGCACAGCAGTCGTTCGGGAGTGTGAACATGGCCAGGGTCAGAGGTTTCAGGCGCAGCGGCGAGGCCCGCGAGGAGGCGCCCGAACACTCGATGGACCCACGCGCCGCAGAAGAGCGTCCGTACCGGCCGACGGTCATCGACAACGCGATCTACCAGGACGGTGAGCGCGTCGACAACCCCGGCTCGCTGGCCGACGCCTTCGAACGCCTCAAGGAGATGCCGGGCAGCATGGCCTGGATCGGGCTGTACCGGCCCAAGGAGTGGGAGCTGGTCAAGCTCGGCGAGGAGTTCGAGCTGCACGAGCTGGCGCTGGAGGACGCCATCGTCGGCTCTCAGCGACCCAAGGCCGACCGCTACGGAGACACGCTGTTCGTGGTGCTGCGCGCCGCCCGCTACCTGGACGACGTGGAGGAGGTCGCCTTCGGCGAGGTACACGTCTTCATCGGCCCCAACTTCGTGATCACCGTACGGCATGCCGAGGCGCCCGATCTGCACGCGGTGCGCAAGCGCATGGAGTCCGACCCCGACCTGCTCCGGCAGGGCCCGCAGGCGGTGCTCTACGCGATACTCGACGCCGTGGTCGACGGCTACGCGCCGGTGGTGGCCGGGCTGCAGAAGGACATCGAGGAGATCGAGGTCCAGGTCTTCGGCGGGGACCCGTCGGTGTCGCGCCGCGTGTACGAGCTGTCCGGCGAGGTCATCGAGTTCCAGCGAGCCACCGCGCCACTGGTCGGGATGATCCACGGCCTCATCGCGGGGGCCGCGAAGTACGGGGTCAACGACGAGCTGCAGAGCTACCTGCGTGACGTGGCCGACCACGCGATCACGGTCGCGGAGCGGATCTCGGCCTTCCGGCAGATGCTGCAGAACATCCTGGTCGTCAACTCGACACTGGTGACGCAGGCGCAGAACGCGGAGATGGCGCGCATGACGGAGGCGAGCATCCAGCAGGGCGAAGAGGTCAAGAAGATCTCCGCCTGGGCGGCCATCCTGTTCGCGCCGACTTTGGTGGGGACCATTTACGGGATGAATTTCGATTTCATGCCGGAAACCCACTGGGCGTTCGGCTATCCGTTCGCGATCCTGCTCATGGCCGTCGTCTGCCTCGTTCTCTACGTGGTCTTCAAACGGCGGGATTGGCTCTAGTATGCACGTTCATGATCAATCGTGTATTAGCGGGGACGGCCGCCGGCCTGGCGCTGTTTTCCGGTGCGGCGGCGCACGCCGAGCCGATCAAGGGCGCCCCTGAGCTGACCCACAACGAGCTCTACAAGGCGGCCAAGCTCCCGAAGGTTTCCTGCAAGCTGAGCAAGGGCACGAGCTCCGCCTCGACCAGGAAATACGTCACCAAGCTTGTCGGCTGCCTGAACACGGCGTGGAAGCCGGCCATCAAGGATTTCAAGCCGGTCGAGGTGACATTCAAGGGGACCTCTGACAAACGGTCCTGCTCCACCGGCATGGACCTCTCCGGCTCCATGTCGGAGATCTGCGCCACCACCATCAGCGTGCGGCTGGCCGATGACTGGATCAAGGCGAAGGACGATCTCAAGGTTTTCACGTCCATCGTCAGGACGTGGAGCGGGGTCGTCACCGGCCAGACCGGCATCGGCGAGGCATGGTGGTCGCTGGAGAACGGCGCCGTGGAATCCGTCATGGATGAGCACAACCGCCGGTATTACCTGCAGATCGACTGCTTCGCGGGGGTCTCGGCGAAGAGCGTGGGGCGGGTGGTCAAGGACTGGAAGCCCGTCATCAAGGTGCCGGACTTCTGGAAGAACCGATTCCACGGCACGACCGCCAACCGCCTCTCCTGGATCAAGAAGGGGTACGAGTCGGGCCGGCCGGGCGCGTGCAACACCTGGACGGCAGCCGCTTCCAAGGTCGCGTGACAGGGCGATGGCGTCTATCGGGAAGTCGAGTAATGATCGCCATGAGGCGCGACACCGGTTCCGGTTCCGCAAAGGAGAGTCTCATGGCCGACCATCCGACCAACGACGCCATCGCGCTCATCAGCGGCGCGTTCTGGGGCCGTAACCCGCACGACGAGCTGCGGTGGATGCGGGAGAACGCCCCGGTGTACCGGGATGACGAATCCAACGCATGGGGCCTGGCCAAACACCGCGACGTGCGATACGCGTCGCTGCACCCGGAGATCTTCTCCAGTGCCGGAGGCATCCGGGTGGAGACCGGCCGGCTGCCCATGATGATCGACATGGACGACCCCGAGCATCTCAGCCGGCGCAGGCTGGTGAACCGCGGCTTCACACCGCGCCGGGTCGCCGCGCAGGAGGACCGGATCCGGATGATCTGCGATGGCCTCATCGACCGGGTCTGTGAGCGCGGCACCTGCGACTTCGTGTGGGACCTCGCCGCGCCGCTGCCGCTGATCGTGATCGGTGACGCCCTCGGGGTCGCGCCGGAAGACCGCGAGGACCTCATGAGGTGGTCCGACGACATGTTGCGCGGGTTGACGGGGATCTCCGACGACACGGAGCTGATCCGCGCGGGTGAGGCGTTCGAGGAATACCAGGCCTACGTGAGCACGGTGATCGCCGATCGCCGCGCGGGGCCGCGGGAGGACCTCATCAGCGTGCTGGTGCACGCCGAGACCGACGGCGAGCGGCTCGACCACGACTCGCTCGTGTACGAGTCGCTGCTCATTCTGATCGGCGGGGACGAGACCACCCGGCACGTCCTGTCCGGAGGCGCGTACCAGCTCTTTCAGCATCCGGAGCAGCGCCGGAAGCTGATCGACGACCCGGAGGGCATTCCCGTCGCGGTGGAGGAGATGCTGCGCTGGGTGTCACCGATCAAGAACATGAACCGCACCGCCACCCGGGACGTCGAACTGGGCGGCCAGCTCATCCGCAAGGGTGACAACGTCCTGCTGCTCTACCCCTCGGCCAACCGCGACGCCGACGTCTTCACCGCCCCGGACCGCTTCGACGTGGGACGGCGGCCCAACGACCACATCGCGTTCGGGCTCGGCGGCCACTTCTGCCTCGGCAACAGCCTGGCCCGGCTGGAGTTGCGGGTGATGTTCGAGCGGTTGCTGTCCCGCCTCCCGGACATGGAGCCGGTCGAGGAGGAAGAGCCCGCCTACCGCGCCGCCAACTTCGTCTCCGGGTACGAGTCCATGCCCGTGCGCTTCACTCCGGCTCCACCCGTGGGCGACGGCGGATAGCCGAGGGCGAGCACGGGCTCGTTCTTCACAGCAGAACGCTGATGCGGCGCGCGGAACGCATCTCATAGCGTGGGGGCCCATGACGCTCCTATTCGACGGCACGCCCCAAGGAGGGCTCGGGTGAGGCTCGCGACACTGCGGCTGCCGCGCCGGACGACGGCCGCCCGCATCGACGATGATCACGCTGTGGAGATCGGCGCGCCCGATGTCGGCGTGTTGCTGGCCGATCCGCAGTGGCGGGAGATCGCGGCCACCGCCGACGGCCCCAGGCATCCGCTGTCCACGGCTGATCTCGCGCCCGTGGTGCCCCGGCCCGGGAAGATCATCTGTGTGGGGCTCAACTACCGCAACCACATCTTGGAGATGGGGCGGGAGCTGCCCGAGCATCCGACGGTGTTCGCGAAGTTCGCCGAGGCGCTGATCGGGCCGTATGACGACATCGTGCTGCCGGCCGTCTCCCAGGCCATGGACTGGGAGGCCGAGCTGGCGGTGATCATCGGTACGACGGCGCGGCACGTGCCCGCCGAGCAGGCGCCGGCGTGCATCGCGGGTTACTCGGTGTTCAACGACGTGACGGCCCGGGACTACCAGAACCGCACGCTGCAGTGGCTCCAGGGGAAGACGTTCGAGGCCACCACGCCGTTCGGCCCCTATCTCGTGACACCGGACGAGGTGGACGGGGCTCCGATGACCATGGTGTGCGAGGTGGACGGGGAGGGGATGCAGCAGGCGGACGTCGGCGACCTGGTGTTCTCGCCCGCGGAGCTGATCGCGTACCTGTCGGAGATCCTCACGTTGCGGCCGGGCGACGTCATCGCCACCGGCACGCCGGGCGGCGTCGGGCATGCCCGCAAGCCGCCGCGCTACCTGGCGGACGGCAGCAAGGTCGTGACGCGGATCGCCGGGGTCGGGGAGCTGGTGAACATGGCGCGCCGCCATGGCCGATGAGTGCCGGCCGGCGCGCGGGAGACAGGTGTGGTCGTGAGTGAGGTGCTGGTCGTCGGCGGTGGGATCGGCGGGCTGGCGGCGGCCTTCGCGCAGGCGAGGGCCGGGCGGTCGGTGCGGGTGCTGGAGCGCTCGCCCGAGTTCGGCGAGGTCGGCGCGGGCCTGCAACTGGGCCCGAACGCCACCCGCGCGCTGGCCGCCTGGGGCCTGCTCGACCGGGTGGTCGCGGCCGGGGTGCTGCCCCGGCGGCTGGTCTTCCGCGACGCCCTGACCGGCGAGGAGCTCACGCACCTGGACCTGGGCGAGGAGTTCAGGCGGCGCTACGGCGCGCCGTACGTCGTGGCACACCGCAGCGATCTGCACGCCATCCTGCTCGACGCCTGCGCCGAGGCAGGCGTCGAGCTGCTGAACGGGCAGCACGTCGAGCGGGTGACGACCGAGGGCGAGCGGGCGCGGGCCCACTGCGTGGACGGGTCGGTGCACGAGGGCAGCGTGGTGGTGGCGGCGGACGGGCTGCAGTCGGGTCTGCGTGCGCAGCTGGCGTCCGACGAACCCGAGAATTCCGGATATGTCGCCTATAGAGGTACGTGTCCGCTTCCGGGGGACTTCGACACCGCGGACGTGGTCGCGTACATCGGGCCCGAGTGCCACTTCGTCCAGTACGCCCTGCGCGGCGGCGAGCTGCTCAACCAGGTCGCCGTCTTCCGCGGCCCCGGCGAGCTGGAGGCGACCTTCGGCGGCTGCTGCGCGGAGATCGGCAAGGGCTTGCCCTACCTGTGGCGGGACCGCCACTGGCCCATGCTGGACCGGCCGCCCATCAACACGTGGGTACGGGGACGGCTGGCCCTGCTCGGGGACGCGGCCCACCCGATGTTGCAGTACCTGGCCCAAGGCGCCTGCCAGGCGATCGAGGACGCCCACGTCCTGGCCGAGCAGGCTGCGGGCGGGGACTGGGACCGGGCGCTGGCCGCCTACCAGGAGATCCGCGTCCCGCGCACGGCGCGGGTCCAGACCACGGCCCGCCTGTGGGGCGACATCTGGCACGTGGACGGGGTGGCGAGGGTGCTGCGTAACGAGCTGTTCCGCACCAGGGACATGGCGAGCCACACCTACGTCGACTGGCTGTACGGCAGCTGAACGGGGCCATCCGGCGTGTGGACGGTCACGACGTCTCCGGATGCGGACAGCTTGGCTTCGCCCGGGACGATCACCGTCAGCACGCCGACCGCCTCGGGGGACAGCACGGTGACCGCCTCCGCCGTACGCAGGTACCCGGTGCACACCAGCCCGGGACGCACCGCCTGCCCGTCCCCCGGCAGCTGGAGCAGCGTCACCCGCCGGTCCCCGTCGCCGAGCACCACCGCGCCGTCGCCCCGGGAGACCACCTCCAGCGCCGGGTCGAAGTGCCACAAGCTGCGCAGCGTCCCGCGCCGGACGGTGTCGCGCACGGCCATCAGGTCGGGCCCGTGGTTGACGAGGACGTGCCGGGTCCTCCGCACCCCGTAGGCCTCGTCGGCCAGCTCGAAGGCCTGGCGCGACGGCCCGATCGTGGAGCCGGTCAGGCGGGTGGCCGTGCCGGGCCTGAAGGTCCCGGTGACGACCGGCACGTTGTGCGCCTCGGGCGAGCGGGTCCACTCCACGAAGCCGGTCCGCTCGTAGGAGTGGAACCCGGCCTCCACCAGGATCCGGCGGCCTTGGGCGCTGTAGGTGACGCCCAGGTGATCCTCGTGCCCGTGCAGCCGCCGCCCCGGGCCGAACCTGATCGAGTAGTAGGCGGAACGCGGATCGTCCCAGGCGGTCCGCCCGAAGACGTACCCGCCATCGAACACTCGCACCACCGGCCCATCATGGGGAAACCCGTCCGCGCGCACGTCGGCCGGGCTGTCGCCGATGGGGACGAGCCGGCCGTCGGGCTGGGTGGCGTGCGCGATGTACGCCTCCAGCGCCGTCCGCCTGGCCACCAGCCGCTCCGGCGGCTCGGCGCCGCTCTCGCGGATGGCCCGCAGGGCGATGCCGAGCCGGCGGTGCACGTACAGGCCGTAGCGGGGGGCCTGCTCGTGCAGCACGCCCTGGGCGTCGATGGCCAACTCGGCGGAGGCCGTCATCCTGCGCACGGCCAGGTCCCGCCAGCGGCCGCGGCCCAGCCGGCAGCCGACGACCAGCAGCGCGATGTCCTGGTCCAGGCCGTGGTTGTGGCCGGACCGGTAGAGCGCGGGGTCGGCGAGGATCTCGCCGTGCTCGGCCAGGCTGTCCCACAGCACGCCGGTGCGGAGGTGTTCGCTGAGACACACCAGCACCGGGGCGCGCAGGGCGACTGCGTGCTCGGCCCACGCCCACGGGCTGATCCCGTGGGCGCCGCGCGGGTTCTCGCGGATCCAGTGCTCGGCCAGGGTGCGGGCGCGGTCCAGGTACGTGCTCTCGCCGGTCCGCTCGTATGCGGCGACCAGGCCGCCCAGCCAGCGCAGGGTGTGCAGGTTGAGCGCCCAGGAGCGGTTGCCGAGCGGGTTCGCGGTCCAGTCGACGTCGGCGCCGAGCTCGACGGGCGGCAGCCCGGCGAACGTGACCCGGCCGCGCATCACCTCCTCCACCTTGATCACGGGAAACCGGTCGCTCAGGCAAATGGCCCTGCCTGAGGTCGTGCGGGCACGCCAGAACACCTCGCGGCTCCTGTTGCGGGGGGAAGGGTCAGGGAAGGTCGGGGCCGCGGTCGGTCCAGCCCGCGCCGAGCACGATCTCGGCGCGGCCGCCGCTGTCCACGCTGGACAACACCTGTGAGGTGGCCTGGTCGATGATCAGGGTGCGCCGGCCGCCGGCGGGCAGGCTGAAGGAGAACGCCTCACCGGCGCGGCCCCGCGTGTCCGTACGGGCGCCGAGGTAGCGGACCTCCGGCAGGTCGGCGAGCGCGCGGTAGGCGGCGGCGCGCACGGCCGGAGCGGACGGCTTGGTCCACAGCAGGCCGGCGAGCGCGTCGGCGAGGAGCCGTTCCGAGCCGGCGGGCAACATCGCGGCAACCCGCTTCCGCAGCGCGCCCGGCTCGGCGGGGAGGCTCTGGATCTGCTGGACCGTCAGGTCCCGCCCGGCCATGCTGAACGGCGACCTGCCGGTGACGCGCGTGATCCTGCCCTGTTCGGCGGCCCACGCCTGGCCCTGCCTGGTCACCCAGAGCTCGGTCACCCGGCCGCCGTCGTGCAGCTTCTTGACGTGCCAGTACGTCCCGCCCGATCCGGAGGCGGCCGTGGTGGCCGCCGAGAGCAGGATCGACCGGCCGGACAGCTCTTGGGGCTGGTGGACGGTGAAGACCAGGGCGAGCGCCGCCGCCATGGCCGGGACGACCGCCAGCCATGACAGCCGCCGTCGCCGGCGCCGGGACACCACGCGCCGCCACACCCTGTCCTGGGCGTCCGGGCCGGGCCGCGGCCGGCCGTACAGGTCGCGGACGAGCTCGAGGTCATCCATGGACCAGCACCGCCTCACCGAGCAGGGCGCGCAGCTTCTTCCGTGCCCGGCTCAGCCGGGAGCCGACGGTGCCGTACGGGATGCCGAGCGCGGTGGCGATCTCGTCGTGGCTCAGCCCGGCGAGCGCGACCAGCAGCAGCACGTCCCGGTCGCGCCGATCCAGCTCCGCGAGGGCGGCGGCCAGCTCGGGGCGCAGGCTCTGGGCGCTGACCCGGACCGCGACCGCGTCCTCGTGCCCCGGGGAGTCCCCGTCGGGGCCGCAGCGGCCGAGCGCGCGCAGGGCGCGGGCCTCGAGGCGGCGGTGTTTGCCGATGAGCTTGGTGGCGATGCCGTACAACCAGGTGCGTACGGCCGCGCGGGACGGGTCATAGGTGGCGCGCTTGCGGAACGCGATGAGGAACGTCTCCGCGACGACGTCCTCGGCGTGGTCGGGGCCGAGCCGTTGGGCGACATAGGTGTGGATCTCCCCGAAGTAGGCGCCGAACACCTCGGCGAACCCGTCGGCGTGCAGGGCCCCGGGTGCGCGTGCGGCCCACGGCACCGCCGCCGCGATGGTCTCCCCCGTCATGTGCACCCTTCCGATGTATCAGTGGTCGTTTGTTATCTCCCGATACACCGGTTTGCTTTCACGGCTCCCCCGCGAGGAAGCGGCGCACGTCGGCGATCTCGTCGTCGAGCAGGCCGGCCGGCAGTGACTCGAACGGCCGCACGCTCACCTGCGCGCCCTTTCTCCCCCAGACACCCTTGATCACGCCGTCCACCAGCACGACGGGCCGCAGGACGCCGCCGCCGGGGAACACCTGCTTCGCGTGCTCGGCGGCCAGGATCGGGTCCCGGCTCCGCCAGCCCATCAGGTATTCGTCGAACGCGGGCAGCAGGCGTGCCCCCGGCCCTTCCCGGTCGGGCGGCGGCTCGTCCGCGCTCATGCCCCAGGCCGCGCGGGCCTGACCGAGCGGCAGGCCCGACCAGGCGGCCAGGTCCTCGGGCGCGGCGGGGTGGTGGGCACGGCGGTAGCGGATGGCCAGCTCTTTGAGCGCGCGTTCGTGGTCAGGCTCGGGGACGACGGGAGCGCCCAGCCAGTCGGCCGCGTGCACGTAGGTGGGTTTGCCCGCGTGGAGCGGGCCCAGCACGGCCAGTCCGTGGTACGCGGCCAGCGCCACGAGGGCGACGATCCCCTGGCCGCGGGCGCGGCCGGTCAGGCGGTCCTCCAGGTCGGCCTTGGTGAGCGGGCCCTGGCCGTCGAGCGTTCCCGCGATGAGGCCGAGGGGGTCGTCGGCGGTGACGCCTTCCTCGCGCAGGCGGCGCAGGATGTGCGTGTCGCGCCTGGTCAGCGCATGGACCCAGGGCAGGTCGTCGATGTGGGCGAAGTGGAGTGTGCCGCGCGGGCCCCAGGTCCTCACGATCTCGCGACCGTGCCAGGCGGCCTCGACGTCGGCCGGGCTGAGGGTGGCCGAGCGGGCGCGGAAGGCGAGAAGGGCGGCGGGCACGTCCTGGGCCTGCACGGCCACCAGGCGTCGGACGATCTCGCCCGCGGTCAGGCCGGACGGGCGGTGCAGGAGTTGTGCCTCGATGCTTCTCATCGCGTGGATCATCGTAGGAGCAGTCGCCGGCGCAGGCGAGTGGTGGGCACCCGCTGCGCCGCCGGCGTGTGCGTACCGGCTGGTAGCCGCGTTGGGTTCCGTGAGTGTCGGTCGGACGTCGTACCTTAGTGCGCGTGCCCGAACAGCCCTTGACCCTCGACACCGTCCTCACCGACGAGGCGGTGCTGTCCACCTACCGCCGCATGTTCGCCGCGCTGGCCCGCGACAGCGGCGCCGTGGTGGACGACCCGGCCCTGGTGGACATCGCCGAGACGCTGTTCGCGGCGTTCGCGGAGGCGGGCGAGGAGTGGCTGACGCACGAGCAGATGCGCTTCGCCTGCCGGGCCTACCCGAGCGACCAGTTCGACAACCGGCTGCGGGTGCTCAAGGGGCTGGGCGCGATCCGCGAGGTGTTCCCCAAGCCCAACCAGCTGCGTTATCGGGCGTCGTTCACGAGCGTGGTCGGGCTGATGTTCATCCGCCGGATGATGGACGACGGCGGGCAGTCGGAGATGCACCGGCTGCTGGCCCTCGAGGACCTCAATGTCGCCGACCCGCGCACCACGATGGAGGAGGCCAGGCAGAGCGCGGTCAACCTGGCGCGGGCGTTCCGGCTGTGGGCGCTGGAGCTGATCACGCTCACCACGGGCACCATCGAGGAGCTGCGTGAGCAGGCGCCCAAGCTGTGGGGCACCGAGGAGATCGCCCGGCGCGCGCAGGGGCTGCATGGCACGATCCTGACCCGCTGGCCCGAGCTCGACCGGGTGTGCACCGATCTGCGGGCGGCGATCTACTCCTACAGCGACGCCTCCCGCCGGGCCGCCGGTCGCCTGGCCGACTCGGCGGGCACCACGCGCAATCTGACGTTGCTGCCGACGGAGACGTGGCGGACGTTCGCGCAGACCGCCACGAAGGAGCGGCTGGCCGCCGTGCTCGACGGGTTCGTGTTCGACGCGCCGGCGCCGTGGCACGACCCGGCCGCCATCGCCCGCGCCGTGGACGAGGCGCCGCGACCGGCGCCTGCCCAGCCCACTCCCCCGCGCTCCACCCTGCCCGATCCCGGGCCTTCCGACGCGCTCGACTCCTCACCGGGCGCGGCGATGGAGCGGCTTCGATCGGTGGCCGAGTCGTTGCTGGGCGACGCCTCCCGGGTGGCGCTCGCCGACGTGCTCGGCCCCGACTGGCCGTCGGCCCGCCGCCTCCTGGCCGACCTGACCACGGTCGACCTGCGTCCCGAGCTGCCTTACCGGCTGGCCTGGTCCGATGAGCTGACGATCGACCCCGGCCGCGAGCCGGCGTGGTTGTCGCACGGATGGCTGGAGCGGGTCCAATGAGCACGACGGACAAGCCCGGCGCCGCGCAGACGCTTGCCGGGGCGCTCGAGGGGCGGGTCGCGCATGCACGGGCCCGTTCGGGCGGGCCGCTGTCGCTCGGGGCCTCGGTGGCCGCGCCCGCCGGGATGGTGCGCCTGACGTGGCCGGACTCCACCGGGCATGCCGTGCCGGTGTGGCCCGACGGGGTGACGCCGTCGTTGCTGGACGAATACCAGGTGGCGGCCGTCCCCGTGGAGCGGGCCGGCGAGACCAGGCGGGTTCTGGCCGCCGTGCTGAAGTGTTGCTGGACGGACCTGTCCGTGGATCCGTGGCCGGGGGATCCGGCGCCCGTGGAGCTGGTGCTGGACACCTACCGGGCGTTGATCGGGCGTACCGACGATCTGATGCGCAACTGGGCGATCGGGGCGCTGCGTCGCCTGCACGACTCGGCGTGGATCGTCCTGGATGACGGCGTGGTGGTGCTGGGCCCGCGTTGCGCCCTGTGGCCGGTGGAGTCGCACGCGCAGCTCCAGGAGCTGGTGCGGCGCCTGCCCGAGCCGGAGCGGCCCGATCTCACCGTGGTGCGCGACGCCGACATCGTGGCCACCGCCCGCCCCGCCGAGGCGGCCCCTTCTCCGGAGGCGGAGGCCGGAGTGCGCGCCGAGGGCGGCACGGCCGAGTTCGACGATCTGCTGGGCGGCTACGACGAGCGGCGGCGAGCCGAGCTGGTGGCCGCGTTCATGGTGGTGGAGCACGCCGCCGAGCCGGTGCAGGAAGTCCGCTTCGCCGCCCTGCGCGACCCTGCGCTGCGCCGCACGCTGGGCGAGATGCTGGCCCGGCGCGGCCGCACTCTCATCCAGCACCGCGATCGCTGGATCTCCGGCTACGACGACGCCCTCACCACCGTGGAGCCTGGCGCAACGCCGTTGGGGGTGAGCGAGCGGGCGGTGCTGACGCTGGTGCTGGTGCACTCGGTGGCCATTCCGCGGGCCGAAGGCCTGCTGCCCGAGGACTCGTGGTTGTCGCCGCACCCCACCCCGGCCGACGAGCTGCGCCGTCACACGCAACTGCCGATCGGCGAGCTGGAGGCGGCGCTTCGGACGCTGCGGCACGCCGGGCTGCTGAGCCAGGTGAAGGCCGGTGAGGAGGCGGGCGGCTATGTGCCGGGGCCGCAGTTCCACCGGCTCACCCCGGCGGCGCGGCGGCGGCTGCAGGAGGAGCTGATCCTGGCGGCGGGGCCGAACACGCCGCTGGCGGTCGCTGTCCGGGCGCGGAGATCCGCGCAATGAGCATGTTCTCTGGAAGGTCTACGGGGGTCACAGGTGTCGCAGGTGGAGAACGTCGTCGGGGACCGGGTGCTGATCGCCGTGCAGGCGGTCAACATTTCGCGGCTGTCGACCCATCCGGTGCCCACCGTCCCCGGCACGCTCATCGTCGTGGCGGGCGCCGGGCCGAAGGACTCCAACGGCGCCGGTAAGTCGTCGTTCATCGCCTCGATCACAGCGCTGCTCGGGGACGAGCAGTGGCGCTTCGCCTCGGGCGCCAAGGCGGTGTCGGAGCTGCTGTTCAACGCCGAGCTGGCCAGCGGGGCGGGCGCCCGCCAGTGGGCGAGCGCCGACCACGGCTACATCGTGGGCGTCTTCGCCCCGCCCGGCATGAACGGCTTTCCCGCCGGGGCCTACGGCACGCGAGGGGTTGCCGGCCTCAGCACGGCCGCCGCGGGGGCGCCGAGCTTGCCCGCCCTCACGACGCCTCCCGGCTCCACGACCGTCGGGGGCGGCGCAATCGGCGCGGGCGGCGCGATCGGCGCGGGCGGCGCAATCGGCGCGATCGGCGCGGGCGGCGCGATCGGCGCGGGCGGCGCGGGCGGCGCGGGCGGCGCGGGCGGCGCGGGCGGCGCGGGCGGCGCGGGCGGCGCGGGCGGCGCGGGCGGCGCGATCGGCGGGCACGACGCAAGCGACGCAGACGGCGCAGCTCGCGGGGGCGGCGCAGGCGCAAGCGGCGCAGACGCAAGCGGCGCAGACGCAAGCGGCGCGGACGGCGCAGGCGCAAGCGGCGCGGAGGGCGCGACCGTCGCGGGCGCGTCAAGCTTGCCCGCCCTCGCGCCTCCCGGTTCCACGGCTGGCGCCGTCGCCACGCCTCCCGGCTCCGCGACCGGCGCGACCGGCGCGGGCGGCGGGCGCGGTGCGGGCGGCGGGGGCGGATCGCGCGGGGCGGGCGGCGCCGGTGCGGGGGCGGATCGCGGGGCGGAGGACCCCGGGGAGCTTGTTCTGGGCGGGCCCGATGGCGAGGGGGCGAGTGGGGAGCTGTTCGAGGTGCCGGACACCTCCGGCGGCGCGCTCACCGTCTGGCTGAAGGTCAACCAGGAGGCCCCGCACCTGGAGATCCGCTGGCGGGAAGGCGTGCACCTGGCGGCCGCACCGTCGGAGGCGGGGCGGGTGGCGCGGGCCGACGAGATCTGGGCGTCGCTGCCCAGGTCGGCCGGGCGGCGCGACGTGGTGGCCCGCGACCTCACCAAGGTCCTCTACGGCGACCGGATCAGGTGTGTGTCGTTCCTGTCCACGTCCGTGCGCAGCAAGGTGGCCACCAACCTGCTCTCCCAGCCGCTCAACGAGATCTCCCCCGAGCGGGTCTTCGAGGCCATTGCCGCGCTCACCGGCCTGGACGCCGAGCTGGAGCAGGAACGCGAGGCCCGCAGGGACGAGCACGCCAGGCGGGTGCGCGCGGCGCAGGCGGGCGACCGGCTGGCCGAGTTCGAGGCGGAGTCGAAGGCGTTGCTGACGACGTTCGACCGGCGGGATCAGGCGAGGATCCGCCTGGCGGACGCGTTGCGGTGCTGGCGCGGCAGGCAGGCGCGCAGGCTGGCCGACGCGGCGGCCAAGGACGAGTCGCTGGCCACCGACCTCGAAAGGCACCGCGCGGCCGGCGAGAAGGCGGCCGAGGCGATCGCCATGGTGAAGGCCGAGATCACCACGCTGAGGGAGGACACGCTGGACCGGCAGGTGTCGCAGGCCCGCAAGGAGCTGGTGGCGCTGCAGGCCAGAGCCGCCAAGCTGGACGCGGACCGCGCCGTGGCCGAGAACTCCGCCGACGAGCTGCGCGGCCAGAGCCAGGGTCTGGAGGAGACCCGCAGGTTCGCCGACGGGCGTGACGTGCCCACGGCGGAGCGGGAGTTGCGGGAGGTCCGGCTCCGTCTCAACGAGGCGCTGAAGGCGCTGGGCGTGGCCGACCAGGAGGCGCACTCGGCGCAGACCGCGCTGGACGACGCGGAGGGCGGCCCGGCGGCGGCCCAGCTCAACGCGCTGGCGGCGGCGGGCGTCGGCGCGACCGGCCTGCTGGACGCGCTGGACGTGGCCGAGCAGGCGCGTGAGGTCGCGCAGTCGGCCGGGCGGCGCGGGTGGCCGCACGAGCACGCCGTGATCGTGGATGCCGCTCAGCTCTCCTCGGCGGCCGACGCCCTCGCGGCGTTGCCCGGGTCGGTGCTGGTCAGCGCGGCCGGGGTGAGCGTCGTGGGGGCGTTCGACGGGGTGGCGACCGGGCGGGAGGCCCGGATCAAGGCGGCCGAGCAGCGGCTGCACCGGGCCAAGGACGTTCAGGAGACGGCGGCGCAGGCCGTACGCGATGGGGAGGAGGCCGTCGCGGAGGCGCAGCGGCGGCTGGAGGGGGCCAGGGCCGGGGTGCGGCTGGCCGAGGTCGAGGCGAAGCTGAGCGAGCGGCGGATCCGGCTCGGCGAGCTCAACACCGCGATCGAGGAGCTGGCGCCCAAGGTCGCCGAGGCCGAGCGGCTGGCCGGGACGCTGGACTTCCGCGCCCGTACGCGGGACATGGAGATCGAACGGCTGGAGGGCCGGCGGCAGCGGCACGAGAGCGAGCGGGCGCAGGCCCGCGACCAGGAGACGAAGGTCACCGCCGAGCGGCAGGCGCTCAAGCTCGAGGCGTTGACCGCCGACTGGGGCGGCACGGTGGAGACCGCCCGCGAGTGGCTGGACACGCTGGCGGAGGAGGAGCGGCCGCGCACGGCCGAGGAGTGGTGGCGGATCGCCGAGCGGCACTTCGATCAGGCGTTGCGCGACACGTTCCCGGAGGAGGACGCGGAGATCCCTGAGGAGCTGCGGTTCCTGCTGAGCGAGCGGGGCGGGAGCACGGCGCGGGAGCAGGCGACGTTCGCGGCGGTGTGCGGCGCGCTGGCGTCGTACCTGCGAGGTCAGGAGGAGTACGAGCGGCACCAGCGGCGGCAGATCGAGGCGCAGATCGTCTCCAGGCAGCGCGACCTGGCGGCGGCGGCCAGGGGCGCTGAGGAGGCGGCGCAGTCGACGGCCGTGCACCGGGCGGCGCTCACGGCGGCGATCAAGGCGCGGCTGACGCGGGTGGCGGAGGAGTTCGAGAAGCTCGACACGTCCTACGGCGGCTACGGCGCGACGCTGGAGTTCCCCGTGCCGCCCGCGCCTGCCGATCCCGAGCAGCGCTGGCAATGGCGCGTGACGCCGAAGTGGCGGCGTGGCGAGGGGCAGGGGTTCGTGCCGTACAACCGGCGGGCCAACACCGCGCTCATGGACGAGAAGGCCGTCAAGCTGGTGTGCGCGGCGGCCATCGCGTCGTCCGGGGGCGGGCACCTGTGCCTGGTGCTCGACGAGCTGGGCCGCAACCTGGGCAAGGAGCACCGCAGGGAGGCGGTGGCGCTGTTCAGGCGGATCGGCGAGACGTACGGGATCACGGTGATCGGGGCGCTGCAGGACGACATGGAGCCGTACGCGATCGACGCCTGCGGCCAATACGTCAAGCTGCGGCGCTCGTCGGACGCGATGCCGTACAACGAGCCTCCGGTGATCGTCGGGCACGACCAGCACGCGGAGCGGGTGCGGGCGCTGGCGGCGTACGTCGACCGCAGCTGACGCGGCCTCCCACGGCCGGCTGCGGCAGCTGCGCATGATGGCCACCCAGCGGACGGGCGCTCGCGCCCCGGCGTGCCGGTGAGGCGGCGCGGCGTGGTCAGACGGTTCCCGTGGCCCGCCGATAGAGGTCACGCGCCGCGGACCGGCGGGCCGGTGTAGGAGGCGCGCAGGCGCAGGAGGGTGCCTCGCTCATACTCCTCCATCGCGTGCGCCAGCCACCCCGCCACCCTGGCAACCGCGAAGACGGCCTCCCCCGCGCCCCTGACCATTCCGCTGACGGCGGCGAGGATGGCGAGGGCGAAGTCGATGTTGCGCTCGGGGAGCCGCCGCCGGCGCATCTCCGCCAGCACGGCCATGCCCGCGGCGATTCGCTCGTGTCCCGGCGCGGCCTCCTTGACCAGGTCGAGCAGGAGGCCGCCGCGACCGTCGCCGTTCTTGTAGATGCTGTGGCCGAAGCCGGGGACGCGCTCGCCGCGCCGCACTCGCTCGGCGACCGCCCGCGCGGCCTGGCCCGGCTCGGCGATCTCGGCGAGCAGCCGCTCGGTTCCGTACGACGCGCCGCCGTGCAAGGGGCCGCCGAGCACGCCGAACCCTGTCAGGACCACGGCGTACGGGTCGGCCTTCGCGGAGGCGGCGACCCTGGCGGCCAGCGTCGAGGCGGCCAGCTCGTGGTCGGCGAGCAGCACCAGCGCGGCCCGCACCGCGTCGAGCAGGGCCGGCGAAGCGGGGTGCGGGCACAGGCGGGACCACAGGCGCTCGGCGATCGACTCCCCCTGCGGCTCGCTGAGCTGGGGCAGCGCATCGACCAGCCCGGCGATCAGGCGGCGGCCGGTGGCGGCGACGGAGGCGGGGTCGAGCTGGTAACGCAGGGAGTCTGACGCGCCGAGGACCGTGGTGATCACTTGCAGGCGGTCGAGAGGCAGGAGGTCCTCCGGGAGCCCGCGCTGGGCCACGACCGCAGCCTGCAACGCGCCCGGCTCGCACCGCCACGACACCACCCCGGTATCGGGCGCTGGGCCGGGGTCGCGCTGCTGCGCCATCGCGGGCGAATCGGCGGACGCGCGATGTCGCGGCTGCTGCCCGTCGCCCTGTGGCTCCGCGGGGGCAGCCGGCCGCCGTCGGCGTGAGCCCGGCAGCACGCTGGGGTCGGCGGTCCAAAGCCATTCTGCGACCGATTCAAAGGCGGTCGTCCCGGCCAGCTCCAGCGCGTCGACCCCCCGGTAGTAGGGACGGTCGACGCCGAGGGCGGTGACGGCCGACTCGATGACGAGCTCCGGCGGCTGGCTGCGCGGCCGTCCCCGCCGGGCGAGCCGTTCGATCTCCTCGGCGGAAAAGAGGCTGCGCCGCCCGTCGTCGCTGCGCCGTCGCTGCAGCACTCCCCTGCTCACGTACGCGTACAGCGTGGCGGGCTTGACCCCGAGCCGTTCGGCCGCCGTGGCCGCGTCGATCCACTCCACCCCAGCCTCCATATTGATGAAAATCAATATTGATCCATGTTGAGCAGGCATGTCAACGTGGGGGCATGCCAAAGGTTCATTTCCTCGATGTGACCAACCGGGACGGCGTGCAGACCGCGCGCACCGGCCTGTCGAAGTTCGGCAAGACCATGGTCAACTTCTATCTGGCCAGGCTCGGGGTGGCGCAGTCCGAGATCGGTTTCCCGTTCCTCTTCCACGAGGTCCCGTACGTGAAGGCGCAGCTGGCGCTGGCCGAGGCGGGGGCGTTCGGTGAGCTGCGGCTGTCGGGCTGGTGCCGGGGCGTGCCGCAGGACGTGGAGCGGGCGGCGCCGCTCGGACTCAAGCACTACAACCTGTCCATCTCGACGTCCGACTACATGATCCAGAACAAGTTCCGTGGCCGGCTGGACAGGGGCGCGATCATCAGGGAGATGACGGCGGCGGTCCGCGTGGCCAAGGACGCCGGCGCGCTGACCGTGGGCGTGAACGCGGAGGACGGCTCGCGTACCGACGACGGGTTCCTGCTGGAGTTCGCGCTGGCGGCCAAGCAGGCGGGCGCCGACCGGGTGCGCTACTGCGACACGATCGGCGGCGACACGCCCGACCGGATCCGTGAGCGCTTCGCCAAGCTGGCCTCGGCCACCGCGATGCCGGTAGAGACGCACTGCCACAACGACCTGGGCCTGGCCGTGGCCAACTCGGTGTCGGGCGCGCTCGGCGACCTCGACGCCGGGCAGGACGCGTGGATCAACACGTGCGTGAACGGCATCGGCGAACGTTCCGGCAACGCCGACCTGCTGTCCACCATCCTGGCCTTCGAGCACGGCTTCGGGCTGAACGCCGAGATCGGTGACGCGCTCGACCTGTCCTGGGCACGCCGGTTCGGGTTGTGGGCGAGTTACGCGTTCGGGCAGCCGCTGCCGTACAACCAGGTGGGGGTGGGGCGCAATGCGTTCGCTCACGAGTCGGGCATTCACGCCGACGGCGCGCTGAAGGATCATGGTAACTACGAGCTGTACGACGAGGCGACGCTGGGCCCGTTCCCCGAGGACTGGCACGCGAGGAGCGGGCGGGTCGTGCTGACCGGCGAGTACGGCGGGAAGGCCGGGTTCCGGCACGTCATGGACGGACTCGGGGTCGAAGTGGCAGAGGACGAGGATCTGGCGTTCCGGCTGGTCCAGCTCTGCAACGCGATGACCGGCCGGCCGCTCACCGACGACGAGCTGCGCCTGATCGCGACCTATCCCCGCGAGCTGTCCCTGCTCTTCCCCGGCTACGAAGGCGACTGACCACACGACGGGCCGGCAGCGTGCCCTGCGAAGTCACGCCGCCGGGGCGGGCGAGCAGACCCTTAACCGCGGCTGACGTTGGCGATGAGCAAGCGGAGCAGGTGTTTGACGGTGGTGTGCTGTTCGGGGGTCAGGCCCATGGCGTCGCCGATGGCGAGGGGCACCGTACGCGCTCGTTCGCGAAGCCTCGTGCCCGCCTCCGTGAGCGTGATGGCCACCGAGCGCTCATCGTCGGCGCGTCGTTCGCGGCGGATCAGGTTGCCGGCTTCGAGGCGCTTGAGAAGGGGGGACAGCGTGCTGGACTCCAGCTGGAGTGCGGCGCCCAGCTCCCGCACCGAGACCGAGCCCTGCTCCCACAGCACGAGCATGACCAGATATTGGGGATAGGTCAGCCCGAGCTCCTCCAGCAGGGGGCGGTATCGCGCGGTGACCGACCGCGAGGCGGCGTAGAGGGCGAAGCAGAGCTGGTCGTCCAGCAGGAGAGAGCCCTCCTGGACGTTGACGTTCGGAGCCGGGTCCACCCGTTCCTCCCTGGCGCGCGCGATCGATGACGATGCCATCCTAGCCCAACCTGAGGCGCACACGACAAAGTTGTACCCAAATAAGTTGTGCACGACTTAATTGCGCGCTACTGTTCCGGCTGTCGCCACTTCGGCGCCCATGACAAGGAGCACGCCATGTCCGAACACGCCATCAGTCCCGTGCTGGAGCCGGCCGCCGCCACGTTCGCCGAAGCCACCGCCAACCCGCCATACCTGTCCGACCTCGGACCGGCCGACGGCCGCAAGGTCGTGGACGAGGTGCAGTCCGGCGACATCGCCAAACCCGAGGTCACCGAGGAGTGGGTGACCGTCCAGGGCGGGCCCACGGGATCCGTCCAGGCCCGCATCGTCCGGCCGGCCGACGCCGACGGCCGGCTACCGGTGATCGTCTACATCCACGGCGCCGGCTGGGTGTTCGGCAACGCCCATACGCACGACCGGCTGGTGCGCGAGCTGGCGGTCGGCACCCGGGCCGCCGTCGTCTTCCCCGAGTACGATCTGTCCCCCGAGGCCCGCTACCCGATCGCCATCGAGCAGAACTACACGGTCGCCCGCTGGATCGTCACCGACGGCGCCACCCATGGCCTGGACGCGACCCGCATCGCCGTGGCCGGCGACTCCGTGGGCGGCAACATGTCCGCCGCGCTCACCCTCATGGCCAAGGAACGCGGTGACGTGCCGCTGGTGCAGCAGGTGCTCTTCTACCCGGTCACCGACGCGAGCTTCGACACCGGCTCCTACCACCAGTTCGCCACCGGCTACTTCCTGCGCCGCGACGCCATGCAGTGGTTCTGGGACCAGTACACCACCGACGACGCCCAGCGCGCCGAGATCACCGCCTCCCCGCTGCGGGCCTCTCTGGACGACCTGGCCGGCCTGCCACCGGCCCTCGTCATCACCGCTGAGGCCGACGTCCTCCGCGACGAGGGCGAGGCGTACGCCAACAAGCTGCGCCAGGCCGGTGTCCCCGTCACGGCCGTCCGCTACCAGGGCATCATCCACGACTTCGTCATGCTCAACGCCCTGCGCGAAACCCATGCCGCCGACGCCGCCATCAACCAGGCCATCAGCACACTGCGCACCGCCCTCGGCAGCGCATGACCCAGGCCACCTGTGCGGAACGGGGGCCCGCACAGGTGGAGGGGCACCCGCCCGCAGCCCTTCTGGGCCGGACTAGAGCGCCCCGCCGCACCCTTCCGTGAGGCCCTTGGCCGGGTTGGTGCTGGTGCCGGTGCTGGTGCTCTTCTTCGGGGTCTTCTTCGGGGCCGGGCTGGACGGCACGCCGGGCGAGGCGGTGGCGGCGAGGGCCGGCTTGGGCGCGGACGAATCGCGGATGGCCTTGGTCGAGATGGTGCGGATCTTCTCCCAGTCGGGGTAACCGGTGTTGATCAGCGGCGGCACGAACTGCACACTCGTCACCTTCGCGTTCTTGACCTTCAGCGCCAGCGGCACGAGGTGGGTGAGCCAGCGCCGCGGGATGTCGGTCCTGATCAGCTCTTTGGTAGCCAGCGCGATCTTGTTGAACCTGGTCAGCACCGTCCCCGGATCCGCCTGGTCGAGCAGGGCGCCCAGCACGCAGCGCTGGCGGCGCATCCGGGTGTAGTCGTCGCTGTTGGTGCGCGAGCGGGCGTACCACATGGCGTCGGCGCCCTTCAGCTTGCGCGTGCCGGCCTTGACGAGGCCCTCGTTGTACTTGCCGAAGACGACGTCCGTCTCGACGTTGATCGTGATGCCGCCGATGGCGTCGATGAGGCGGGCGAAGCCCCACATGTTGACCAGGGCGTACCAGTCGACCTTGACGCCGAGGGTGTAGCCGATCGTGTCCATCAGGACCTTGGGCCCCTGGTGCTGCCTGCCGCCGAAGATCTCCGGGTGCGCGTCGGCGTACTCCCAGACGCTGTTGAGCAGGTCGCTGCGCCCGCCGGCGGCGTCGGGCGGCAGCCGGAACCCGTTGGGGAACCGCACGGCCATGGGCGTGCCCGGCCGGAACCGCACGTTCTCCAGGTTGCGCGGCAGGCTGAACAGCACGGTGTTGCCGGTCTTCACGTCCACACTGGCCAGGTTCATGCTGTCGGTACGCACGCCGACCCGGTGATCGTCGGCGTCGCCGCCGAGGAGCAGGATGTTGACCCGCTGCCGCCCCGCCCACGGATCCTCGGGCTTCGGCTGAGCCAGGGCCGGCGACTCGCCGTCGGACGGGTTTTCCTGGAAGATGTCGTTGAGCGTCTGCTGCGAGGTCCACACGAACTGCCCGACCCACCCGAACGGCACCATCACCACGACCGCGAGCAGCCCAGCCACCGTGCCGCTGACGATCTGCCCGTTCTGCGTCAGCCGCCCCGGCCGCAGCACCACGAACGAGTGCACGATCAGCCCGAACCATGCCATCCCGAGGATCCCGGCGCCGACGATGATCGCGGTCAGCCGGGAGTTGTCGATCAGCGAGCCCGCGAGGTTGTCGAGGTCGTTCATCAGCCACACCGCGAGCAGCGCCAGCAACCCCGCGGCGTAGCAGGAGATCAGGACGAGGCCGGTCTTGCGCCAGCCGGCGCGCAGGTGAGCCGCCCCCGGCGCCAGTGCCGAGAGCACCAGCCAGCCGAGGACCTCACCGGCACTCACCGGTCCCTTCGCCTGCTGCACGCCATCCCCGTTTCCCCGTGTGCCGACCCTAGGCATGAATTGAGTCGGCAGCCTACGCATGGAATACGAAATATGTCTTTATCGGAGAGTGAACATCAGTAACCGAATAAAGTTCGGACATGCCCTTCTCTGAGATCGAGTACGGCGTGGCCGATCGCATCGCTACCATCACATTGAACCGCCCCGATCGCCTCAACGCGCTGACCTTCGCGATGCGCGGCGAGTTGGCCGAGGCGTTCGACCTCGCTGGCACCGACGACGAGGAGGCGAACTTCCCGATGAAGGTGAGCCGGGATCTGCCGTCAGCTGTGCCGTTCTGGCCGGAAAATCCTTATCGTAGCTAACATGTACGAGGTCACCACGCTGCGACTCCCGGACGACTTCGAGGGCGAGGTCGTCGCGACGCTGGTCTCCAGGACGGCCGGATCCCGCAAGGCAGTGCTCTACCTGCACGGGTTCACCGACTACTTCTTCCAGGACCACCTGGCCGACTACTACCTTCAGCGCGGCGTCGACTTCTATGCGCTCGACCTGCGTAAATACGGCCGCTCGTTGCTGCCGCACCAGACCAGGGGCCTGATCAGGAGCGTCACCGACTACTTCCCCGAGATCGACGAGGCCGTACGGATCATCAGGCGGGACCACGACGAGCTGACGATCAACGCGCACTCGACCGGCGGCCTGATCGCCCCGCTGTGGGCCGACCGGGTGCGCGGCCGCGGCCTGGTGCAGGGTCTCGTGCTCAACAGCCCGTTCTTCGACCTCAATGTGCCCGCGCCGCTCCGCCTGGCGGCCGACCTGCTCAAGACGCCGATGTCGTACACGCGCAGGGCGCTCCCGCTGGGCATCAGCACCGCGTACGGGCAGACCCTGCACCGCGATCACCACGGCGAATGGGACTACGACCTGGAGCTCAAGCCGCTGGGCGGGTTCGCGGTGCACGCCACGTGGCTGGCCGCCATCCGCCGCGCCCAGCGCCGCCTGCACGCGGGTCTCGCGGTTGACGTGCCCGTCCTGGTGCTCTGCTCGACGACGGGCCTGAAGGTGCGCGACTTCGTCCCGGAGGCGCGCTCGGCCGACGTCGTGCTCGACCCGCGGCAGATCGCCCGCTGGGCCACCTCCGTCGGGCCGCACGTCACGTGCGTCCGCATCCAGGACGGCGTGCACGACCTGGTGTTGTCGGCCGAGCCCGTGCGCAAGCAGGTGTTCGCCGAGCTCGACCGCTGGATGAACGCCTTCCTCTACCAGGGGAACGAGAACAGCCCGTAGTAGGCCGCCGCCACCATCAGCAGCCCGGTGCCGCCCAGCACGCCCGCGACCGCGACATGCTGCCAGCGGCTCGGCTGCATGCCCTCGCGCAGCGCCGACACGAACGCCGCCACCGCCGTGACCTCCTGGATCAGCATGAGCACGGCCAGCACTCGCACGACCAGCCACCCGGCCAGCACGGCCGGCCAGGCCCCGGCCTGGTTGATCGAGAACATCACCAGCAGCGCGATGAACGCCACCACCGACACCAGCAGGCCCAGGCTGGTCCACGCGATCCTGACCAGCCGCCGCCTGATCGGCCGCCACAGACGGGCGTTGCTCTCGACGGTCAGGTGGCTGCGGCCGCGCAGCCGTACGAGGACGGCGGCGACGGGTCCGGCCACGTAGCCGACCGCGGCCAGGCAGATCGTCAGGCCCAGCATCGTGCCGCCCGCGTACCAGGGTGCCTCGGGCACGTCGCTGGCCTCGAACCGCTGCACCGGGGTGGCGCCCGCCATGTGGATCGCGGGCTTGGCGGTGGTGGGCAGGCCGGTGATCCAGTTGGTGAGGGTCTCCAGGTAGCCCTGGGTGAACGGGCCGCCCTGGACCCGCATGGCGTGGTCGCCCTTGGCCATGAACCGGATCGTGTAGTGGTCGTTGCCCGCCTTGTCCATGGCCGTGATGAGCGCCTTGGTGGACTCGACGAAGGGGATCGAGGGGTCGGTGGTGCCGTAGAACGCCAGGACCGGCTGCTTGATCTGGCTTAAAGCGGGCATCGCGTCGTAACGCAGGAAGTTGAAGCCGACGCCGCCCATCGCCCTGGTCAGCAGGTCGCGCGCGCCGACCGGGGCACGCAGCCTGAGCAGCTGCTCGTTCAGCGCCCAGGCGACCTGACGCAGCGGCGAGACGTTCGGCGAGGACACCAGCACCACGAAGCCCACCGCCGCGCTCTTGGCGGCCGCGATCGGGACCACCCAGCCGCCCTCGCTGACGCCCCAGATCCCGACCCGCGTGGGATCCACCTCGGGCAGCGTGCGCAGATACTCCACCATGCGCAGCGCGTCGTCGGCGAGCAGCCCGAAGTCGCGCTCGCGGAAGTTGTAGCCGATCGTGCGCTTGTCGAACGCGATCGTCACCACGCCCGCCTTGGCCAGGAACTCCGCCTGCGGCGTGAACTCCGTGCGCGAGCCGTTGCCCGACCCCGACACGAACACCATCGCCGGATGCCGCCCGGGCGTCATGGGCATCCGCAGCGTGCCTTCCAGCCGCTGACTTTCGGCGGGAAGCGAGATCTCCTGCCTGCGGACAGGCGCGAGCGCCACCACCGGCCGCACTTCGCCCGCCGGCTGCGGCGCGATCGCCTGGAAAGCTGGATCCACCTTGAGCGGCGGCGGATCGAACGCGGGCGGCAACACATAGCCGACCGTCGCAAGAGCCACCAGCACCAGACCGGCGGCTACGCTCAAGGTGCCACGGCCTGTGCGCATCGGCCTCCCCATGTGCGTTGTTTTGCCCGCTCCGATCTTCCAGCCTACTCCTGGCGGGTGGGGCTACAGGGACCGCTTTTGTCGGTGAGAACTGTTAGCTTCCTGCGACATGCGGATCCTGCACACCTCCGACTGGCATCTGGGGCGCACCTTCCACCGCGAGAGCCTGCTCGCCGCGCAGGCGGCATTCGTCGATCACCTGGTGGAGACGGTGCGGGCCGAGCGGGTCGACGTGGTCGCGGTCGCCGGCGACGTCTACGACCGGGCGTTGCCGCCGGTCGACGCGGTCGCCCTGCTGGACGAGGCGCTCGGCCGGCTGGTGTCGGCGGGGGCGCGGGTGGTGCTGATCAGCGGCAACCACGACTCGGCGCTGCGGTTGCGGTTCGGCTCGGCGTTGTTCGAGGCGGCCGGGGTGCACGTGCGCACGGTGCAGGATCTCGCCTGGGAGCCGGTGCTGGTGGACGGGGTGGCCTTCTACGGCATCCCCTACCTGGAGCCGGAGCTGGTCCGCGCGCCGTGGGAGCTGGCCGACCGCAGTCACACCGCCGCGATCACGTACGCGATGGACCGGGTCAGGGCCGATTCCGCAGGCCGTCGCGCGTCGGTGGTGCTGGCCCACTGCTTCGTGACCGGAGGGCAGGCCAGCGACAGCGAGCGGGACATCAGCGTCGGCGGGGTGGCCCACGTGCCGCTGGCGGCCTTCGACGGGGTGGACTACGTGGCGCTGGGGCACCTGCACGGGCGGCAGCGCATGGCGGAGACCGTGCGTTACTCCGGGTCGCCGCTGGCCTACTCCTTCTCCGAGGTGGGGCAGGTCAAGGGGTCGTGGCTGGTGGAGCTGGGCTCTTCGATCGCGTTCGTGCCGGCGCCGGTGCCCCGGCCCGTCGGGCGGCTGCGCGGGGAGTTGGAAGAGCTGCTGACAAACCCGAAATATGCCGATCTCGAAGGTCATTGGCTGCAGATCACCCTCACCGACGCCGTCCGCCCCAAGTCCGCCATGGACCGGTTGCGCGCCCGCTTCCCCCACACCCTCGCGCTCTCCTTCGACCCCGTCGGCGCAGTGCCATCGGCCCAGCCCCTGCGCGTGAGCGGGCGGCCCGAGGCGGAGGTGGCGCTCGATTTCGTCAAGGAGGTTCGCGGCGAGCCTGCCGCACCTGAGGAGGAAGACCTGCTAAGACAGGCCATCGAGGCGTCGAGGGCGAAGGAGACGATGGCATAGATGCGGCCGCACCGGCTCACGCTGACGGCGTTCGGGTCCTTCCCCGGCACCGAGACGGTCGATTTCGACGCCCTGGCCGAGGCCGGCCTCTTCCTCGTCCACGGACCCACCGGGGCGGGCAAGACCACGATCCTCGACGCGTTGTGCTTCGCCCTCTACGGACAGGTCCCCGGGCAACGCAACAGCGCCCGCAGCCTGCGCTGCGACCACGCCCCGTCCTCGGCCGGACCGTCGGTCACCCTGGAGGTGTCGATCCGCGGCCGCTTACTCCGCATCCAGCGCTCGCCCTCCTGGCAGCGGCCCAAACTGCGGGGCACGGGGTTCACGGAGGAGAAGGCCAAGGTCGTCGTCTCGGAGCGGCACGGGACCTCCTGGCATGGCCTGACGACCCGGCTGGACGAGGCAGGAGATCTGGTGGGCGGGCTGCTCGGCATGAACGCCGACCAGTTCTGGCAGGTGGCCATGCTGCCCCAGGGGGATTTCGCCAAGTTCCTACGGGCGGACGGGGAAGAAAGGGCGAAGCTGCTGGAGCGGCTGTTCACGGTCAAGGTGTTCACGGCGGCGGAGTCGTGGCTGGCCGAGCAGCGCAAGCTGGCCTGGCGAGCGGCCCAGGACCTGCGGCAACAGGTGGACTTCGCCATCCAGCGCGTAGAGGAGGCCGCGGGCGACGACCTCCGCATCCAGCGCGTAGAAGAGGCGGCGGGCGGCGACCTCCGCACCGCACTCGCGCCCGCGACCCGCGCTCCGACCGGGCCCCCGCTGGCTCCCTTCGACGTGCCTTCGGCTTCTGGCACCGGCCCGGCCGGTCGGTCCGGCGACGGTGGAGATGTGCCGCCGACACCCGACGCGGACCCGTTGCGATGGGCCGGGGCGTTGCTCGACGCCGCGCGGGCCGCCGTGGTGCGGACTGATGAGGACCACGAGACGGCGGGGCAGGTGTTGCGTGCGGCGCGCCTGCGCTTCGACCAGGCCGCCGCCCTCGCCGACCGGCAACGCCGCTACGGCGAGGCCCTCACCGCCCGCCGCACGCTCGACGAGCGCGCCGACGAACGAGCCGACCTGCAGGCCATCCTCGACGACGCCGCCCGAGCCGACCGCGTGATCCCCCTCATCACCGCGACCAGGCAACGCGAAGAGGCCGCCGCCAAGACCCGCACCATGGCCGCCGACGCCCTGTCCCGAGCCCGTCCCCTCCTGTCCGCCGCCATGGCCGCCGACCCTCAGGCCCGTGCCCGTCCTCTCCTATCCGCCACCATGGCCGCCGACCCTCAGGCCCGTGCCCACCCCCTCCCGCCGGACGCCCCTCCGGACTCCGACGTCTCGTCCCAGGCCCGGCCCTTCTTATCCGGCGCTCTCCCGAACCCCGACCCAGGCCCCGACCTCGGCCTCGCAAACGGCCGCACTGCCCGGGCAGGTGGCACGTTCCGTGCCGATGGCGCTGGCCGTGCGGAAGGCGCTGGCCGTGCCGACGGCGCGTTCTGTGCCGACGGCGCTAGCCGTGCCGACGGCGCTGTGGTGGGGACACCGGCCGCTCTTGGGGCGCCCTCGGTGAGCGAGCTGGCGTTGTTGGAGCGGCAGCGGCAGGCGGAGATCGCGCGGCTGTCCGAGCTGCTCACCGAGGAGGCCAGGCTCTCCGTCGTCCGGCGAGACCTCCTGCGCGTGGAGGCGGAGCTCGCCGAGCTGGTCGCCGACGACGACACTGTCGCGGCCCGGCTGGCCCTCCTGCCCGGGCTCATCGAGCAGGCCGAGGGCAGGCTGGCCCAGGCGCGGGCGGACGCCGCCAGGATCCCCGCCGTGCAGGCCGTTCGCGACGCAGCGGCGGACCTGATCGAGGTCGAGCGGGAGCTGGCCGGGCTGGCCGTGGAGCTCGACGCGCTGGCGCAGCGCGAGGCCGAGGCATCCGCCGCCGACGCCGAGCTACCCGAGCGCGTCGCCGATGCCGGCGCGGCTCTGGCGCAGGCGCGCGCGCAGGCGGCGGCCATCCCGGCGGCCGCCGCGGACCTCGACGCGGCGCGGGCCGCGCTGGAGGCGACCCACCGCCGCGACGCCCTGGCCGCCGAGTTGGACGCGGCGGCCGCCGCGCACCAGGTGCTCGTGGACCACGCCCAGACGCTCCGCGAACGCTGGCTCGACCTGCGCCAGGCCCGCATGGACGGCATGGCGGCGGAGCTGGCCCGCGACCTCGCGGACGGCCGCCCGTGCGCGGTCTGCGGCTCGGACCACCACCCCCAGCCGGCGTCGCCTGCTCCCAGCGCACCGTCGGCCGACGACGAGCGGGAGGCGGAGGACGCGCACGAGGTCGCCCTGGCCGAGCGGGAGGCGGCCGAACGCGTCCTCGCCTCGCTCGAGTCCCGGCACGCCGCCGCGGTCGAGGCCGCGGGCGGCCTGGACCCCGACTCCGCCGAGGCCGCCGTCCAGCAGGCCGAGGAGGAGCTGGCCCGCCTCCAGGCGGTGGCCGACCGCGAACCCGCCCTGGCCGCCGCGCTCGACCGGGCCGAAGCCGAACGCGAACGCGTCAGGGAGCAGACCAGGGAGATCGCCGAGGCACTCGCCGCCCAGCACGCCCACCGCACCCGCCTGGCAACCGAACGGGCCCGCCTCCGCTCTCGCCTCACCGCCAGCATCGGGACGGAGGTCCGCTCGGCCACCGACAGCCTCGACGCGGAGGCCCACTCGGCCACCGACAACATCGCGGCGGAGGTCCGCTCGGCCACCGACAACATCGGGGCGGTGACCCGCTCGGTCGCCGACGGCACGCCATCGGCGGCGGACGCGGTCCAGGGGTGCGGTGGCGTCGCCGACGTTTCCGGCGTGACGGACGCCGGCCCTGCGGCCGGGGGCCGGCATTCCGGTGCACGTGACGTGCGGGCCGGTGCCGGGGGCGAGCTGGATGGCGTGGCGGTCCTCGATGCGACCGAGCGGGAGCTGGGCAGGCTTCAGGCGTCGGCCCGCGGGGAGCCGCGGCTGGCGCAGGAGGCGGCCGGGCTCGGGCGGGAGCGTTCGGAGCTGGAGGAGCAGGGCCGGAGGGTGGCCGCGCGGCTGGCGGCGTGCCGCACCAGGCATGAGGAGCTGAGCGGTGACGCCGCGCGGCTCGGCGCCAGGCTGGATGCCGCGCGTGGCGACGACACGACGATCACCGCCCGCCTGTCCAGGCTCGGCGACGAGGCCGAGTTGCTGCGCGAGGCGCTGGAGGCCACGCAGGCGGCGGTGGCGGCCGCCGACGAGCTGGACAGGGCCCGCCGGCAGGCTCAGGAAGCGGCGCTCGCAGCAGGGTTCGCGGACGTGCCGGACGCGCAGGCCGCATACAGGAGCCAGGCCGAGCGCGAGGACAAAGCGGAGCGGCTGCGGCGGCTGGACGACGAGCACGCCGCCGTCACCAAGACGCTGGCCGATCCCGAGCTGGCCGCCGCCGCGGCCGAGCCCGTGCCCGATCTGGCGGCGATCGGCGCCGAGCGGGATGGGGCGGAGGCGGCGTACACGAGGCTGGCCAGCGCCCGCGACCGCGCGGCGGCCCGGGCGCGCCGCCTGGAAGAGCTGCACGGCGAGTTGACGGCGTGCGTCGAGCGGTGGCGCCCGGCGGCCGACCGGCACCGGCTGGCCGAGCGCATGGCCGCGCTGGCCGGCGGCACGTCCAGCGATAACCAGTGGAGCATGAGCCTGACCTCCTACGTGCTCGGCGAGCGGCTGCGGCAGGTGGTGGACGCCGCGAACGAGCGCCTGGACCACATGTCCGCCGGCCGCTACCTGCTGCGGCACGACCTGCGCAAGACGGCCGGCTCGCGGGGGAGATCGGGCGGCGGGCTCGGGTTGCGCGTGGCGGACGGGTGGACCGGCGTCGACCGGGACCCGGCGACCCTGTCGGGCGGCGAGAGCTTCATCACCTCACTGGCCCTGGCGCTGGGCCTGGCCGACGTGGTCACGGCGGAGGCGGGCGGCGCGGAGATCGGCACGCTGTTCGTGGACGAAGGCTTCGGCACCCTGGACGAGGACACGCTGGACGGCGTGCTCGACATCCTGGACGGGCTGCGCGACGGGGGCCGGGCGGTGGGCATCGTCAGCCACGTGGCCGAGCTGCGTTCCCGGATCACCGCTCAGCTCAAGGTCACCAAGACCCGCACGGGCTCCACGCTCGCGGCCATCGGAGTGGGGTAGCGGCGTCTCCGGCCGGCCGCGCGGAGATCTAGGCTTGTCGGGTCGCTCACTGAAGGAGTCACCCATGCGCGTCGTCGTCACAGGAGCCCACGGCAAGGTCGGGCGTGCGGCTGTCAAGGCGTTGATGGAGGCCGGTCACGAGGTGACCGCCGTCGACCTCACCCGCCCGGTCTGGGAGCGGGACGAGCCGGGTGAGCCCCGCTACCTGCAGGCCGACCTGACCGATGCCGGGCAGGCGTTCGCCGTGGTCCGCGGGGCCGAGGCGGTGGTGCACGCCGCCGCTCTCCCGGACCCGACGCACAACCCGCCGCATGTGGTGTTCCAGAACAACCTGATGTCGACGTTCAACATGATCGAGGCGGCCGTGCGGTTCGGTGTGCCGCGGTTCGTGAACATCTCCAGCGAGACCGTCCCGGGATACTTCTTCCCCGAACGGAAATTCCTGCCCGACTACGCGCCGGTCGATGAGGAGCATCCGGCCCGGCCGCAGGACCCGTACGCGCTGGCCAAGCATTTCGGCGAGCAGCTCATGGACGCCGCCGTCCGCCGCTCCGACATCAGGTGCATCTCGCTGCGGCCGAGCTGGGTCCAGCACGAGGGCAACTATGAGCGCAACCTCGGCCCGGTGGTCCGCGACCCCTCCCTCGCCGGCGCCGGGCTGTGGAGCTACATCGACGTGTACGACCTCGCCGACGCCATCGTCCTGGCCGTCGAGTCGCGGCTGCCCGGCCACGAGGTCTTCTACATCGCCTCGCCGGACAGTGCGGGCGGTCACGACTTCGCCGCGGCGCTGCGGCAGTACTTCGGTGACCAGATCGAGCTGCGGCCGCTCGCCCGCCCCGACGCTTCGGGCATCTCGTGCGCGAAGGCCCACCGCATGCTGGGCTGGAACCCGAAGCGGTCGTGGCGCGACTATCTGGACGGTGACGGGCGCGCTCGTCAGCGGTGATAGCGCAGCCACACCAGGCCGTCGGGCAGGCTCTGGGCGGCGGCGAGAGTGAGCGGCGCGGCGGCGGGCGCGGAGCCGTACCAGAAGCGGGTGGCCCGCTCGCCGGCCAGGCATGGGTGAACGAGCAGGCTGATCTCGTCCACCAATCCGGCGGTCATCAGCGCGCCGGTGAGCCCGCCGCCGCTGTCGACGCGCACCACTCTGACGCCGTCGTCCCGGCCCAGCGTCCGCAGGGCATCGGCGAGGTCGACGCGGTCGGCGCCGGTGACGAGCTCGCGCACCTGCCGCCCCGGCGGGCGCGGAGGAGTAATCGCGCAGTGCAGGGCGACGACGTCGGACCAGTGGCCGGCCTCACGGAGCGCCTCCCACTGGCTGACCCGGCCGCGGCCGTCCACGACGGCCAGCAGCGGGCCGCCCTCGGCCGGTCCGGGACGCTCGCCCTGCGCCAGGGCTTCCTCCTGGGCGAGGATGGTGTCGGCGCCGGCCAGGGTGAGGTCTTCCCTCCACGTCTGGGCCAGCTGGTAGAACCTCGCCACGTCGGGCTGGAACCCGGTGGTCGCTCCGTCGACGGACACGCCCACGTGCACCACCACATACGGAGGTTGCGCCATGACCTCACCGTACGTCGCCGGGCCGCGATCGGGGCAGGTCAGTCCAGGGCGCCGATCAGGTCAGGCAGCTTGGCGGCGTCGTGGAAGAGCGCGGTCGCGCCCAGGCCCGCCAGGCGGGTGACCGGGGTCAGGCCGCCGGCATAGGCCAGGCAGCGCATGCCCGCGCTCACCGCCGCCATCACCCCGAACGGGCTGTCCTCCACCACCACGCACCGCTCCGGCGTCACCCCCATCGTGGTGGCCGCGTGCAGGAACAGGTCCGGCGCCGGTTTGCCCTCGGCCACGTCCTCGGCGCTGAACACCCGCCCCGCGAACCGCTCCGTCAGCCCGGTGACCTCCAGGCTGCGGCGGATCGTGGCGTGCCGGCCGTTGGAGGCCACGCAGCTGGGCACGGTCAGCTGGTCGAGCGCCTCCTCGATGCCCTCGACGGCGCACAGCTCGGCCTTGATCGCGGCGGCGTACTCGGCGATCAACTCCTCCCACCAGCCCGCCGGCGTCTCGCCGATCTGCTCGGCCCAGTACTCGTTGCTGCAGCCCACGAACCGCTCGGCGTACTCAGCCTCGTCGATCGTCCAGCCGAGGCGGCGCAGTGCGGCCGTGCCCACGCGTACGGAGATGGGCTCGCTGTCCACGAGCACTCCGTCGCAGTCGAAGATCACCAAATCGACAGTCAACCGTCGTTCCTTTCCATGAGTGATCCTCTGCGCAACCTATCGGGACGCCTGGAGAAAGGTGATAACCGGCCACCCCGCCGGCCTCGCAGCGCTATCGTGGTGACCATTGCACGGTGAACATCTACCGTGGCGCCCACGGCCGCGCCGATGCCCCTGGCAGGCGCGGCCGTTCTTATGTCACCAACGCTGTGGTTCTGGGTCGTGCTGTGTGCGCCCAGGTCGCGAGCAGCTGGACCGCGGCCTCGGTGGCGCTGCCGGCGACGGGGACGAGCACGACCAGGCGCTGCCGGGAGTCGCCGGCTGGGATGAAGTGCTCGTAGCTGAACGTCACCGTTCCTAGAGCGGGGTGCCGGAAGCTTTTCACCCCGTTCGTCCGCACGCTGACGTCGCGGGCGCTCCACAGCGTGCGGAAGGTTTCACTGCCGTGGCGGAGCTCGCGGATCAGTTCGGCCAGCTCGGCGTCCGTTGGGTACAGCCCTGAGGCCACCCGCAGCTGCCCGGCGGTCACGGCGGCGATCTCGTCCCACTCGACGTAGAAATCCCTGCTCCCGGGGGCGAGGAACAGCCGCCTGGCCAGATTCGGCCGCTGCGCCGACAAGGTGGCTTCGAGCGTGAACAGGCGGGCGGCCACGCCGTTGGCCACGAGGACGTCGAACCGGTCATTGATGATCATGGCTGGCGTATGGACCAGGTCCAGCATCCGCACCAGTTCCGGCCGGGCGACCTCGGCCGGCGGGCCGGTCCGGGCCGCCCTGCGCCGGTGTTCCCGTACGGCGAGGGCCAGCGTGCGCAGGTGCTCGCGTTCCACGTCGTCGAGGCGGAGTGCGGCGGCGATGGCGTCGAGCACCTCGGGAGACGGATGGGCGGCACGTCCCTGCTCCAGTCGCTGGTAGTACTCCACGCTGATTCCAGCGAGTTGGGCGACCTCCTCTCGGCGTAGTCCCGCCACCCGGCGGCGGCCTCCGCCGACGATCCCTGCGCTCTCGGGGCTGATCCGGCCTCTGCGGGACCGAAGGAAGCGTGCCAGCTCGGGTCGATCTCCCATGAGGTCCAGTATGTCGGCTTCGCCGGTTGCGGATGGTGGCCCTGCCAGTACCCGTATCTCCAGGGCCTGGGACCGCCCGCATCGGGCCCGGCAGGCTTCCCCACACCAGACCCTGAAGGAGAAGACCACCATGTGCCACGACATCGACAGCAGGCCGCCCGCCGCCCCCGTCGTCACCGGAGGGGTGGCCGCACACGGGGCATGGGAGATCGGCGCCGCCGACGGCAACCGTTTCCGGGCCTACCGGGCGGCCCCGGCCGTGCCCAACGGCAGCAATGTGCTGCTGCTGCCCGACGTGCGCGGTTTCCACCCGTTCTACGCGAGCCTGGCCCACCGGTTCGCCGAAGCAGGTTTCCACACGCTGGTGATGGACTATTACGGGCGCAGCGCCGGCACCGGCTCCCGGGACGACGCGTTCGACGGGTTCGCTCACCTGGCCCTGCTCGAACCGCACCACGTCGAGACCGACGCCGCCGCTGCGGCCGACGCGATCCGCGCCTGGCATCCCGGCCCGCTGTTCAGCGTCGGCTTCTGCCTCGGCGGCGGCTACTCCTGGCGGCTCGCCGCCTCCGGGCTGGACCTGGCCGGCGCCGTCGGCTTCTACGGGCCGCCCCGATTCCTCGGCGATCGTACGGCCCAACCGTCCGCGCCGCTTCTCATGCTGCTCGCCGGGGATGACGTGGCCACCACCCCGGAGCAGTACGCCACGCTGACCGCCGCCTTCGACCAGGCCGGCAAGACATACGAGGCGCACGTGTACGACGGCGCACCGCATTCGTTCTTCGACGACTCCGATGACCAGTGGCAGGAGGCGTGCACCGACGCCTGGCACCGTATCCTCGCGTTCACGGCGCGTCACAGCGGAGAGGCAGGCGGGTGAACGAGCGCTGCGAAGTCGTGCGACCGGTGCGCTAAGCCGGCATGACGGCGATCCGGCCCACGGGGACGCCGCCGCCCAGCACGTCCACATGCTCGAAGGCGGCGGCGGACGTGACGTCGCAGCCCATCAGCCGCAGCACGCCCAGCGCGATGGCCGTGGTGGCGCGCGGGCTGCCGTCGATGACCTTCACCGCCGCCGCGTGCCCCGACGCCAGCGCCACCACCAGCACGCCTTCCGCGCCGCCCTTGGCCACGGCGCCGGGCAGGGCGCGCATCAGCTCGGTGTTCTGATGGCCGGTGCCGCCGACATACTCGGGGTGGGCGCGCATCGCGTCCGCGACCTGCCGCGGACCGCTGCCCGGCGCGGCCAGCACCAGCGCCTGCGCCGCGCGTGCCAGCCCGGTCAGCGACAGCCCGAACAGCGGGGCCCCGCACCCGTCCACTGCCACGTGCGCGGCCTTCTCCCCCGCCAGCTCCTCGGTGACCGATCGCACGCGCAGGTGCAGGGGGTGGCCGGGAGACAGGTAGCCGGGCACATCCCAATCGTTCGCGACGCAGGCGGCCAGCATGGCGGCGTGCTTGCCCGAGCAGTTCATCCGCTCGCGCGAGACGCCGGCGCCCTGCCTGATCAACGCGTGCATCGTGGGCTGGTCCTCCGGCCAGGACTCCGGGCAGCGCAGGGCTCCGGTGTCCAGGCCGTAGTCCGCGAGCAGCTCCCGTACCAGCCGTACGTGGACATCCTCACCCGTGTGGCTGCCGGCGGCGATCGCCAGCCGCGGCCCCGCCAGCGCGGCACCCGCTGTGAGGCACGCCAGCGCCTGGAACGGCTTGGCCGACGAGCGCGGCAACACCGGCGCGTCCACCAGGCCCAGCGTCACCGCGCCCAGCCCCGACGGGTCGAGGCCTACGGCGCTGCCGTAGTGGACGCTCTCCACGAATCCCGAGCGGATCACCTCGGCCAGGACGGCGAGCTCAGGCACGGGCGATTCTCCTTCTCAGCGTGACGGAGCTCGTGGGCTGGCGGGCCTCGAGCGTGCGGGCCAGCTTGGACAGCGACGCGTTGACCACCAAGTAGATCAGCGCGACGACCAGGTACGTCTGGATGAGCAGGCCGTTGTAGGCGGCCAGGACCTTGCCGCTGTAGAGCAGCTCGCCGTAGCTGACGATGAAGCCGAGCGAGGTGTCCTTGAGCAGCCCGACGGACTGGCTGACGAGCGACGGCAGCACCCGGCGGGCAGCCTGCGGCAACACGATCAGCCGCATCGTCTGCAGGCGCGTGAGGCCGACGGCCAGGCCGGCCTCGGTCTGGCCGCGCTCGATCGAGTTGATCCCGGCGCGGAAGATCTCCGCGTACGCGGCCGCGTTGGACACCGTCAGCGGCACGACCAGCTTCCAGAACAGCGGCAGGTCGAGCCCGTACCGCGGCAGCGCGAACAGCACCACGTACACCAGCAGCAACGCCGGGATCGTCCGGACCACCTCGACGTAGGCGGCGGCCGGGCCGCGCACCCACGCCCGCGGCGACACCCGCCCCAGCGCCAGGGCCAGCCCGAACGCCATCGACAGCGCCGCCGACACGACGGCCGCCAGGAACGTCGACCACAGCCCGTCCAGCAGGTACCGCCACATGGGCCACGTCGCGTACGGCTGCCAGCGGGCGGCGTCGAGCTGCCCGTTCGCCGCGAACTGCCGCACGGCCAGCGCGACCAGCGCCACGGCGGCCAGCGTGCCGAGCGCGGTGGCGGCCCGGATGCGCCGGCGTGCCTTGGGCCCCGGCTCGTCGAACAGGACGGTGCTCATCGCAGGATCACCAGCCGGCGCTCCAGCCTGCCGGTGACGAACCCGGCCGCGGCGGCGATCAGCCCGTACGCGACCCCTGCGCCCACGAAGATCGGGATGGGCTGCGCCTCGACCAGGTTCACCCGCTGGGCGCTCGCCGTCAGGTCGACGACGCTGATGGCGCCGGCCAGCGCCGTGTTCATGGTGGTGGCGATGAAGATGTTGCCGATCGGCTGCACCACCGTGCGCAGTGCCTGCGGCAGGACGACATGCCGCAGTGACTGGCCGAACGTCAGCCCGATCGCCCGGGCCGCCTCGCCCTGCCCCTTCGACACCGAGTTCACGCCCGAGCGCAGCGCCTCGCCGATGTAGGCGGCCTCGTACACGGCGATCACCACGATGGCCGTCACCAGCGGCTCGGCCTTGATCCCGATTTCCGGCAGGCCGAAGAACGCCAGGACGAGCAGCACCAGCAGCGGCAGGTTCTGCAGCGTCTCGACGTACGCCGTGCCGAGGGCGCGCAACACCCCTACCGGGCTGACGCGCAGAGCGCAGACCAGCACGCCCAGCACCGCCGCGCCCGCAAAGGACGCGGCGGTGAGCTGGAACGTCACGATCAGCCCCTGCCACAGCTCGGGCAGGTGCTCGAGAAGGACTCCCATCAGGACCCCGGCACGGAGCCGATCTGCGGCGGCGCCGGCGCGTCACCGGTCACGACGGTGCCGATGGAGGTCTTCCAGATCTCCTGCCAGACCCCGCCGTCCTGCATCTTCTTCAGCCAGTCGTTGACGAACGTCTTCATCTGGTCGTCGCCGTGCTTGAGCCCGATCCCGTACGGGTCGACGGTGAACGGCTTCGTCACGATCTCGATCGACGGGTCCTTCTTGGCGTCGGCGATGAGGATCGTCTCGTCCTGCACGTACGCCACGCCCCGGTCCTGCTTGAGCGCCTGGATGCACTCGGGGTCGCTGCCGAACGTGATGATCTCGGCCTGCGGCGCCAGCTTCTTGATCGCGGGGATGGCCGGGGTGTTCGCGCCCGCCAGGACCTTCTTGCCGTTCAGGTCCTCCGGCTTGGCGATGCCCGTCGTGCCCTTCTTCACCGCGATCGTCAGACCGGAGGTGTAGTACGGGCCCGCGAACGCCACCTGCTTCGCCCGTTCCTCCGTGATTGTGTACGTCTGGAACACCACGTCGACGGTGCCGTTGGCGAGCAGCGCCTCCCTGGTCTCCGACGCCGAGTTGACGATCTTCACCTTGGGCTCGCCCAGGATGTACTTCGCCAGGGCCTTGCCCATCTGGGCGTCGAAGCCCTCGACCTCGCCGGTGGCTGGGTTCTGCTGGGACAACAGGGGCGCGTCCAGCGAGCCGCCCACGAGGAGCTCGCCGCGCTGCTTGATCTTCTCCATGGTGGAGCCGGGCAGGATCTCGGCCACCGTCGCGACCGGCGCTTTGGCCAGGACATCGCTCTGGGGGGACGTGGCCCCGGGGACGGCGGGGCTGCTCGACTCACCGCAGGCCGTCAGGGCTAACAGGGAGACGGCGGCGACAGCGACAAACCTCTTCATGAACGGTCACTTCCTTCGATTTCGAAGATAGTCCGGACCGTAGTGGGATATTTCGGAGCAAGTCAATACGTTGCTGGCGGAAGTTCTGCATGGTAGGTATCTCACATGGACCAGCGGCTGCCCGTGCAGGGGGCACAGGGCGACCTGCTGCGACTCGTCGCCACCGGCAAGGCGGAGTCCCGCGCCGACCTGGCCCGCTTATCCGGCCTGGCCGCGTCGAGCGTGTCGCTGCGCGTGGAGGAGCTCATCGACGCGGGCCTGCTGGCCGAGGAGGGCTCCGGCGCCTCCCGCGGCGGCCGCCGCCCGCGCCTGCTCCGCCTCTCCCCCACGGCCGGCGTGCTGGCCGTCGCCGACCTGGGCGCTCACCACGTACGCCTCAGCCTGCTCGACCTGAGCGGCACCCCGCTCCTGGTGGAGGAGCGTGCATGCGAGATCGCCGACGGCCCGCGGAGCACGCTCGACCGCATCGCCGACGCCTTCGACGAGCTGGTGGCGGCGCACGTACCGGCCGGGGTGCCGCTGCGCGGGGTGGGCACCGGCATCCCCGGCCCGGTGGACCCGGCCACCCGCCGCGTCGTCACCCCTTCCCGCATGCCCGGCTGGAACGACTTCCCCGTCGCCGACCACCTCGCCACCCGCTACGACCTGCCCATCCTCGTCGAGAACGACGCGAACCTGATGGCGGCCGGCGAGGCGCGCTGGTGGCCGGACCACGAGAACCTCATGGTCGTCAAGGCAGGGACCGGCATAGGCTGCGGCGTGATCGTCAACGGCCGCCTGCACCGCGGCCGCGGCGCGGCCGGCGACATCAGCCACGTCCGGGTCCGCTCCGACTCCTCCGTCATCTGCGCCTGCGGCCACCCGGACTGCCTGGAGGCGTACGCGAGCGGCGCCGCCCTGATGACGGCACTGTCGGAGGCCGGCATCGAGGTGACCCGCCCGGCCGACATTGTGGGATTGGTGCACGACGCCGTCCCTGAGGCGACAAGCCTGGTCCGCAACGCCGGCCGCCGCATCGGCGAGGTGCTGACGGTCCTGGTGAACTTCTTCAACCCGGACGTGGTGGCTGTGGGCGGCAGCCTGTCGGCAGCAGAACCCCTGATCACCTCGATCCGCGCCGCCGTCTGGGAACGCTGTCTCCCCCTGGCCACTAGAGACCTGGAAATCGCCCCAGCGAGAGCAGGCCGCGACGCCGCATTGCTGGGCGCCGGCGCCCTCCTCCTCGAAGCCGCCCTCACCCAGCCCTAACTACACGGTCCTCCACAGAGGCGCGCTCCGCGCGACGGAGTCCGGGGCAGCGCCTCCCAGGGGCTCGCGCCCCCTTCGACCCCCAAAGCACCCACCCCAATCCCGAATTACCGGATTGGCTGGCGGGAGCTCGGCGGCGGTCCAGACAGGAGACACGGATGGCATCCTAGAATGACGGCGATCAGAAGGAGATCATCAATGTCCCACTCTTTCGGCACGCAGCCCGCGCCGCGGCGCACCCCTCTCAGCGCCGAGGAGAAGGTCCGAGCCGAGGCGAACTTCTCCACCTTGGTCGCCGAACAACTCCTCGCCAACGGACGGTTCAGGGTGTCCGCCGACACCCCGGAGATGGTGGAGCTCTTCCAGGGGGTCGCTCGCAGGGTGGGTGACATACTGGGGCGGCCTGTGGTCAGCTACGCCAACGGCAGGTACATCGTGATCACCTTCGGCCAGGAGGAGGCCCCCGTCCTCACCGGCTGAGGTGTCCGCTCCAGGCCAACCCCATGGAACGTCCCCGCCTCATCGTTGGTGGCGCAGGGTGGTCTCGGCGAGGCGGTGGGGCGTGAAGGTCGCCGCCGCCACCCGATAGTGCGGATCAAGTGCCTCCCAGAGCTCGTCCAGCAGTTCGCCCTGGTCAGCGGCCGTGGTCCGGCCTTCGAGAAAAGGCTCCCCTGTGACGATGCGGCGGCCGTCGGAGACGTACGTGGTCATCAGCACGGCATCACCGGGGGTCAGTTCCCGGACGGAGAGGGTGAGCACGTTGGTCGATGTTCTGTCGCCGAGACTGCGGCGGGCCGCCCCGAACCACGCGTCCGCCGGAGAGCTCACATCCACGATCACGGTGATCCGCGGCGTGAAGATCGGTGGGTCGGGCTCGTAGTCCAGGCCGTCCAGGGCGACGGCTGCCGGCTGCCCCTCCAGCAGGCGGTCTGCAACGGTGGCCACCTGCTCGCCGTTGCCGAACACGAGCCAGCCGTCACGTTGCATGGCGGCGACGTAGTGGCGCAGCGGATCATTCGCGGCTGGACCGGTCGGGCCGACGATGAGCTCCTGATCGCTCACACGCAGGGCCCGTTCCCGCGATGCCTGGCTGCGGCCGGTCAGCAGGTAGCCGCCGCACATCGCGCCGTCGAGCGTTCTCGCCCACACCACACTCCGGCCCGGATAGCGGTTGGCCTGGAAAAGGTTACGTAGCGACGGCACGGACATCCTCATCGGCAGGGCGTTCCACTCTGACATATGTCGTTATGCGGGGCGGTGGAAGGTGGCGCGCCAGCGGTGCCGTTCCCCGTCGCGCAGGTCCTCGATCGTCCCCTTCTCCAGCCCGTCCGTCGCGAACGCCGCGATCTCGGACGGGGTCAGCGGCCACGGCGGCGCGAACACCGGCCCGTCTTCCTCCCGGCCGGAGGCGATCACCAGCAACGTGCCTCCGGGCCGGACGAACTCGGCGATCCGCGCGATGGCCGCGGCGTGCAGCTGCTCGGGCAGCGCCTGCACGGTCATGATCTCGACGACCAGGTCGAAGGCCTGCCGCCACTCCGCGGGCGGGTCCAGCAGGTCCGCGGCCTCATAGCGCACCGCGCTCTCCGGAAAGCGTTCCCGCGCGAGCCGTACGGCCGACTCGCTCACGTCGAACGCCACCGTCTCGTAGCCGAGCCCCGCCACGTATTCGGCGTCGTCCCCCAGCCCGGCCCCCACGACCAGCGCCCGCCCCGTCCCGGGGACGCCCCACTCGGACAGCAGGAAGTGCGGCGACCGCGAGTCCCACGGCACGATCGCGTCCCCGTTCGCCGATTCGGCGTAAAGCCGCTCGAACCAGCCCACCGGATCTCCGGAAGCCAGCGACTCGGCGGCCAACCTGATGGCGTCCTCGTCAGGATCTCTCCCCGTCATCCATGCCCCCAGCAGGATCCCGTATGGTTCGCCACGCTCCGCTTTCGCTGCCAGTTCTACCAGATTGATCCGATCGCCCAGCGGGCCGACCAGCTCGCGCTGCACGAAGGGGTGGTCGTGCACGTACCCCTTGCGCCGCAGCACCACGTCGAACAGCGGCAGCAGCACGCAGACGCCGGGCGTGGGGTGCGGACAGGGCTGCTTCGCATGCCGCCACTCCAGCTCGCCCGCCCGGCCGGCGACCACCAGCTCGACGACGTCCAGTGGGGTGGCGGGCCGGGCGAGTAGCTTGGTCGCGGCCTCGAGGACGGACTCGCGCTCTGCCGCCAGGACGCCCTTCCAGCTCTCGACCGGGAGCTCGTCCAGCCGAAACGGCTTCAGGCCGAGCACGAAGCCGCCACGTCCCAGCAGCTGATGGCTGATCACCTTCCCCAGCCGGCGCTCGAGCCTGCCCTCCACCCGCGACACCACCCCTGAGGGCACGCGCTCAGGGATGGTCCAGGGCCGTTCGCCGAACAGCTCCCTCTCATCCGGATGCTCATCCGCGAACGCGTCGACGTGCGGCGTGATGCGGGCCATCAGTCCATCCTGCTGGATCTTCCACTGGAAGCTTTCGTAGACGTCCAAGGCGCCACCCCGGTGCGCGAACGGCGCCACGTAGCGGGTCAGATGCCAGTCGAAGGCGCTTGTCACGAACAGCTCGGCCCGCGAGGCGGCGGACAGGCGTTCTCCGCCGACCACAGAGCGGGTCGCGGCCCAGACGGTGCGCCGCAATGGCCGGCACGCATCCCGCAGCTCGTCCGACTCGGTGGCGCGAGAGAGGAACAGATGGACGGCCCGGCGTTCATGCGGCCGCCACAGCTTCACCGCCAGCAGTTCCCTGATCATGAGCGCGTGCAGGTCCGGCGCGCTCAGCCCCATGAGCAGGGGCGGCCCCAGCAGGAGCTCCGGCATACCGCGCCACGTGCGGTGGGCCCGTACGGAGGCCAGGGCGGTCAGTCGCACGCGGGGCGGGCTGTCGTAGCCCGCCACCCGCGCGGCGTCGGCCGCCATCTCCGCCAGCCGGGGATGGTCATCCACCCGGAGCACGGGGTGGCGCCAGCGATAGAGCCGCGGCACCCGGTCCACCACGAACGCGACCGTGCCGGCGGCGAACGCGGCTGCCACGATCGGCCCCACCTCGACGGCCCCGCTGACCAGCACCAGGCCGGCACCGGCGCCCATGATCGCCACCACGCCGGCGACCAGCTTCACGGGCTGGGGCAGCAGGCCGGACGGTTCGAGAGCCAGCTGGAGCCGTAACACGCGCCACCGAGTCAACCGCACGGCCGAGCCTCCCACGCGCGAAATGATCAGGTAGGAACCTTACGCGCGAAACGACTCCTTGACCATCCGCCGCAGCCGCATCTCGTCGATGTCGTGGCCGAGGCCGGACTGGGTCAGCGGGACGGCGACGACGCCGGGGTAGGCGCCCACGATCGGGGTGACGATCTGGTTCTGGCGGGGCGGCTGCGTCACGTCGCACCAGCAGAGTGCGGCCCCGCAGGCTGGCGACGGCCACCGTCGCCGCCCTGGCCAGCCCAGCGCGCAGGCGAGAGACGAGCTCGCGGAGACATCAGGAAATGACCATCCCCCGGCCACCCTGAACCAGTCATGGGACCGTTGCCGTCACACCTTGAAGATGGAGGTGTCCAGCTCGAAATCGACCGGGGCGGGCAGCTTGATCGGTGTTCCCATGTCCACCTTGAAGATCGTCCTATAGGTGTCGTCCTTGATGTCACTGAACACGGTGACGGCTGGAGGCTTGCTGATGGGATCGATCGAGAGGTAGATCGGCACTTGACCCACCGCATAGAGGCGAACCTTCTCCTCACGATCGGTGTGAACGCTGCCGGGCGAGACCACCTCGGCAACCATCACCACCCCGGACGACAGCAGCTCCCCCGCGCCCCACCGCGGGCAATCAGGGGGCGCGAGGACGTAGTCGGGCACGAGGGAATCTCGAGGGCCTTCGATGCAGATGTTCAGGCCGCCGGGGGCCCCGCGCCATCCTCGCTCTCGGCGGACGGGGGAAAGGGCATCATGCAGGTCTACTGCCATCCAGGTGTGTTCTGGACTGCCCATAGGACTCACAAGCAGGTTCCCTTCGACGACCTCAACCCGGAGACCGGGGAGGGGGGGTAGGGCATCGAACAGCTCACGAGCGGTCTGCGGTAGGTGCGGGAAGCTCGCTTGGATTGATTCCGTGTGGTGCTCTTCTTCGACCATGGCGACCATGGAATCTTTCCCTTCGTATTCGAACGGACACGCTAAGTATTCCAGCTTTCGAGCGCGTCCGCCACAGAGAACCGATAACCGCAGCCGACGCGGGCGGTCCACTCACCCGCCAATCGACCGGGCAGGAACCCTATGCGTGGAAGGAGTCCTTGACCATCCGCCGCAGCCGCATCTCGTCGATGTCGTGGCCGAGGCCGGACTGGGTCAGCGGGACCGCGACGACGCCGGCGTTGGCGCCCACGATCGGGGTGACGATCTGGTTCTGGCGGGGCGGCTGCGTCACGTCGCACGGCAGAGTGCAGCCCGGCAGGCTGGCGACGGCCACCGTCGCCGCCCTGGCCAGCCCCGCGCCCTGGCCGCCCGTGCACTGGATGTCCCAGCCCGCCGCCGCGGCGCGGTCGTGCGCCCGGCGGGCCTCGGTCAGCGAGGGGAACGCCGCCGGCCGCAGCAGCAGGACGCGGGCGGCGCGCAGCGTCAGGTAGTCGTCCAGCTCGGCGGTCGAGCCGACCTCGACCGCGACCGACGCGGCCACCTGGTCCTGAAGCGCGGCGTGCGCGTAGGCGTCGCCGGCGGCGAAGGGCCGCTCGATCACCTCCAGGCCATAGGAGTCGAGCGCGACGAGCTGGCCGAGGTCGGTGTAGGCGTTGCCGCAGTCGACGGCGAGGGTCAGCGCGGGGTACGCCTGCCGCACCGCGCGCACCGGCTCCACGTCCCAGCCGGGCCTGATGTCCAGCGTGACGTGCCCGTATCCGGCGCAGACCTGCTGGTTGACCCGGGAGACGAGGCTCTCGGGCGACGGATCGGGCGTCAGGCGCACGGTGGCGATGAGCGAGGTGCGGGTGCCGCCGATCGCCTCCGCGAGCGGCACCCCGCGCATCCTGGTCCACAGGTCCCAGCAGGCCATGTCCACCGCGGAGTCGCCGCTCGGCACGGCGTCGGGGTGCTCCCAGTCGACGCCGATCAGCAGGGCGGCCAGCGTCTCCTCGAGCCTCGACCAGGTCTTGGGCTGGGGGGAGGTCGCCTCGCCCCAGCCGGTCATGCCGCCGTGGTCGGTGAGCTTCACCAGCAGGGTCTCCGACCTCCTGCCGAATGGCAGAACCACCCGGAAGACCTCAAGCTCCCGCACTCGCGGCATGTACCCCCCTTTTATGACGCGGTTTCCTCCATACTGCCTGCTCGCGCGGAACGCACCAAACGCGGGGCCAGGAGGAAGGCCAGGAACGCGAGCGCGACGGTGGAGGCCAGGCCGATGGCGTAGTTCTCGGAGGTGGCGGTGAACAGGGCGCCGCTGCCCGCCACGGCCACCACGGTGAACACCGACTCCCCCACGCCCACGGCCGCGCTGTTCTGGCCTTCCTCGCCCTGCGCCGACATCTCCAGCACCAGGACGGAGACGGTGGGGTGCAGCGTGCCGATGCCCAGTCCGGCCAGCGGCATGGCGACGTACGCGAGCGCGATCGGGACCGCGTCGATCAGCACGAGCGTCACCAGTGCGAGCCCGATCGTGAGCAGGGCGGCGCCGCCGCGGATGGCGGTCAGGTGGCTCATGCGGCCGCGGCCCTTGATCCAGGAGCCGGTGGACCAGCCGAGCGCGCCGACGGTGAGTACGACGCCCGCCGCCGTGGCGCTGAGCCCGCGCTCGTTCATCAGCATGAGCGGGATGAGGACCTGGGCGGCCGTGAGTGAGCCGAACGCGAGGCCGCGCAGCACGGGCGCGGTGGGCAGGCCGGGGGCGGCCCTGAGGGAGCCGGGGAGGAGAAGCTTGGGCAGGGCCACGGCCAGCAGGATGACGCCGGCGGCGAGGAGCGGCAGGCCGACGAGCTTCAGGGCGCTGCCGTACTGGATGAGCGCGGCGGCGACGGCGGTCAGCGAGGCCCAGACGAGCTTGCGACCGAGGCCGGGGGCGGGCTGGGCGGTGCCGCCACTCAGCTCGCGACCGGCGGGGCTGCCACCCAACTCACGGCCGGCGGTGCCGCCGCTCAGCTCGCGGCCGGCGGTGCCGCGCCAGAGCAGGAGCGCCGAAGGCACGACGATCAGTGAGACGCCGAGGAAGATCCACCGCCAGTCGGCGTTCTCGACCACGAAGCCGGCGATCGCGGGCCCGACCATGGACGGCACCACCCAAGCGGCAGAGAACAGGGCGAACACCTTGGGATGCAGCGCGCTGGGATAGACCCGGGCGACCAGCACGTACAGCGCGACCTGGGTCGCCCCGGCCCCGAGCCCCTGCACGAACCGGCCGGCGACGAACATCTCCATGGTCGGCGCGAACCCGGCCAGCAGCAGCCCGGCCACGAAGGTCGCCACGCCGGCCGTGATCGGCTCCACCGGGCCCCTCCGGTCGCTCCACCGCCCGCCCAGCACCGTCGCGATCACGCTGGCCGCCAGAGTGGCGCTGAAGGCCAGGTTGTACAGGTGCATGCCGCGCAGCTCGCGGGCCACCACAGGCATGGCCGTGGCCACCGCCATCGCCTCGAACGCCAGCAACGTCACGATCGCGACCAGCCCGAAGCTCAGGGCCCGGTACGGGGCGGACACCACGCCCGCCGTTTCCGATCTCTCAACAGTCGTCGTCATGGCGGGCAACGCTATGGCCCGGCCACGGGCCGGCACATCGGGCGCGGGACCTAGACGGTCCTGGGCCATTAGCCCTACGGCATGCGGGCGCGGTCTACGGCATGCGTGCCTCGATGCCGTCCAGCAGCAGCTCCAGCCCGTAACGGAAGCGGTCCTCGCCGTCGCCGGCGATCAGCTCGTCGACGAACTTGCTCACGGTCGGGAACCGCTCCACCGGCAGCTCCCGGTAGTAGGCGGCGATCTGCCCCGCGAATTGCTCGAAGTATTCCCCGGGGTCCGTCAGCCCGGCCGATCGCATCCGCGCGTAGTGAACGGTGCCCTCGTAGGCGTCGCCGACGACGTAGAGGGAGAGCCGGTCCATCGCCAGGGACGCCTGGCGCGGCGCCATGCCGGCCTCGATCAGCAGCCCGAAGACGAACTCGCCGATGCGGACCGAGTTTTCGCCCGTGGGGATGTTGGCCAGCGCGACCCTGGCCACGTCGGCGTGGGAGGCGAGCACGCCGTGCACCTCCATGGCGTAGGCGCGGAGTTGCTCCTTCCACCGCGCCGGATCGCGTTCGGGCAGCCGGATCTCGCCGAGCACCCGGTCGTAGACGAGCTCCAGCAGCTCGTCTTTGTTGGCGACGTGCGCGTAGAGCGAGGCGGGGCCCGTGTCGAGCTCCTGGGCGACGCGTCTCATGCTGAGCGCGTCGAGCCCTTCGGCGTCCAGGATCCGGAGTCCGGTCTCGACGATCAGGTCCTGGCTCAGCTGCCGCTTGGCCGGCGCCGGCGTGCGCGACTTACGCCAGGGCGGCGCCGGCACGCTTTCTGTCCTCTCGCGATCCATACGAACATCGTACTTGACACGAACGCTGTTCGTCACTAAACAGTGTTCGCAACGAACAGCGTTCGTCCATAGAACACCGTTATGACGAAGGAGTCCCCATGACGACCACCGCCTCCATGGCGACGACCGAGGTCCAGCCCTATCGCTGGCGCTGGGTCGCGCTCTTCGTGGTCCTGGCCGCCGAGGTCATGGACTTACTCGACGCGCTCGTGACCACGATCGCCGCCCCCACCATCCAGAAGGAGCTCGGTGGCTCTGCCAGCCTCGTGCAGTGGCTGGGCGCTGGCTACACGCTGGCCATGGCCGTCGGCCTGATCACCGGTGGCCGGCTCGGCGACCTGTACGGCAGGAAGCGCATGTTCCTGATCGGCGCCTTCGGCTTCACCGCCGCCTCGATGCTGTGCGGGGTCGCGGTCAGCCCGGCGATGCTGGTCGGCAGCCGGGTGTTGCAGGGCCTGTTCGGGGCCGTGATGATCCCGCAGGGCCTGGGCCTGATCAAGGAGATGTTCCCGCCGCGCGAGCTGGGCAAGGCGTTCGGCATGTTCGGCCCGGTCATGGCCATCTCGTCGGTCGGGGGCCCCATCCTGGCCGGCTGGCTGGTCGACGCCGACTTCTTCGGCACCGGCTGGCGCATGATCTTCCTGATCAACCTGCCGATCGGCCTGGCCACCGCGCTGGCCGCGATCCGATTCCTGCCCGAGTTCCGCCTCTCGAACGCCACCAGGCTCGACCTCGGCGGCGTGGCCCTGGTGTCGGCGGCCGCGTTCCTGCTGATCTACCCGCTCATCCAAGGCCGTGAGCTGGGCTGGCCCGCGTGGACGTTCGCGTCGATGGCCGCCTCGATCGTGTTGTTCGCGGTCTTCGGCCGCTACGAGTCGCGCCGCGCCAAGGCGGGCAAGGACCCGCTGGTCACGCCCGGACTGTTCCGCAAGCGTGCCTTCACCGGTGGCCTGGTGGCCGGACTGGCGTTCTTCGCCGGGATGATGGGCTTCGGCCTGGTCTTCAGCCTCTACACCCAGATGGGGCTCGGCTTCACGCCGCTGCAGGCCGGTCTGGCCGGACTGCCGCAGGCGGTGGGCGGCGTGCTCGGCTTCGGCCTGGCGATGTCCGGCCTGCAGGAGAAGCTCGGCCGGGGCCTGCTGCAGATCGGCACCGTCGTCATGGCGGCCGGCGCGGCCGTGCTCGCCCTGACCATCCACCTGGCCGGCGTCGAGGTCACCAGCTGGCAGCTGGCCCCCGGTCTCGGCCTCGTCGGCATCGGGATGGGCCTGACCATGGCGCCGTTCTTCGACATCGTGCTCGCCGGCGTCGAGCCGCACGAGTCCGGCTCCGCGTCCGGCACACTGACCGCGATCCAGCAGCTGGGCGCTGCGCTCGGCACCGCCGTGCTGGGGACGCTGTTCTTCAACCTGCTCGCCGCCGAGTGGAGCTTCGGGGCGTCCATGCAGGTCACGGTGTGGGTCGAGGTCGGGCTGCTGGTGCTGACGCTCGCGCTGTCGTTCCTGATGCCCCGCCGGGCCCGGCCGGAACAGGCCGCCCACTAAGCGTCATGAGACCGCGGCCCCGATGCGGGGTCGCGGTCTCACGCGCTCACCTGCCGCTCGGCCCACTGGGCGATGTCGCGCCGTTCGATCGCCGCCGCCATCAGGCCGGGGAACGCGTCGGGCGTGCAGGCGAACGCGGGCACCCCCAGCGCCGCCAGCGCGGCGGCGTTGTCGTGGTCGTAGAACGGCGCGCCCTCGTCGGACAGCGCGAGCAGCACGATCACCTGCACGCCGGCCTGCGTCATCGCGGCGACCCTGCGCAACATCTCCTGCCGCACGCCGCCCTCGTACAGGTCGCTGATCAGAATGAAGATCGAGTTGGCCGGCCTCGTGATGAGCCCCTGGCAGTAGGCGATGGCCCGGTTGATGTCGGTGCCGCCGCCGAGCTGGGTGCCGAACAGCAGCTCGACCGGATCGTGCAGCCGCTCGGTGAGATCCACCACCGCCGTGTCGAACACCACCAGCGACGTCTTGAGCGAGCGCATCGACGCCAGCACCGCCCCGAACACACTCGAATACACCACCGAGGCCGCCATCGACCCGCTCTGGTCGATGCACAACACCACCTCGCGCTGCACCGACCGCTGGCGCCGGGCGTAGCCGACGAGCCGTGACGGGACGACGGTGTTGCGTTCCGGCAGGTAGTTCTTGAGGTTCGCCCTGATCGTCCGGTTCCAGTCGATGTCGGCCACCCGCTTGGGGCGATGTGTCCTGGCCGCGCGGTCGAGCGCGCCCGTCACGGCCGCCCTGGTCTTCTGCGCGAGCCTGCGCTCAAGCTCCGCCACCACCGTGCGCACCACGGCCCTGGCCGACTCGCGGGCCTGGTCGGGCATGACCTTGTTGAGCGCCAGCAAGGTGCCGACCAGGTGCACGTCGGGCTCCACCGCCTCGAGCATCTCCGGTTCCAGCAGAAGCCTGGTGAGGTTGAGCTTCTCGATCGCGTCCTTCTGCATGACCTGGACGACCGTGGAGGGGAAGTAGGTCCTGATGTCGCCCAGCCAGCGGGCCACCCGCGGCGCCGACGCGCCCAGCCCGCCCTGCCGGCCATCCTGGTCGTAGACGGCGGCCAGGGCCGCGTCCATCTGCACGTCCGCGCCCTGCAGCCCGCACCCGGTGCCGTCGGCGTCCCCGCCGCCCAGCACCAGCCGCCACCGGCGCATCCGCTCATCGTCTGCCGCGCTCATCCGCCCGCCCTCCCGAGTCCTTCCGCCTTCCGGAGCCCGTCCGCCTGCCCGGATCCGCCCGCCTTCCCGAGGATCGCCAGCACGGTGGTGACGGCCGCCGCCGCGCGCCGCTCGTCCACGTCCTGCTCCCCTTCCGCTTCCACGCGCCCGGCCGAGCGGACGCGCTCCCCGATGGCCCGGCGCTCCGGCACGGCGAAGCTGCCGAACGTACGGCGCAACAGCGGCAGCACGTCGGTGAACTGGTCACCAGCAAGCCCGCCGATCCAGTCGTCGACCAGGGCCAGCAGCCTCGCGTCGTGCACCAGCAGCAGCCCGCCTCCGGCCAGGAATCCCTCGACCCACGCCGCCGCCCTGGCCGGCGTCTGCCCCCTGGACATGGCCCTGGACATGCGGTCACCGGCATCCTGGAGCTCGCCCGAGTCCAGCAGGATCCTGGTCAGCCGCCCTTCGATGAGCCCGTGCAGATCCTGCCGGTCGCTGATCCCGCGCAGCGTGACCAGCCACCGGCTCCGCGGCGCCGCCCCGGCTTCTCCGCCCTCGGCTGACACGCCGTCGGATGACACGCCGTCCCTGGCCGGCGCCCCACCGTCGGAGGGCGGGTCGGTGAGGAGGGCGACGGCGGCGTGCACCGCGTCCACGTGTTTGAGCAGATCGGCCGCCGCGTCGTCGTCCAGCCCGGTCACCGCCACCGGCAGCCCGACGCAGATCCGCTCCAGCATCGAGCGTACGATCACCGCCAGCCCCTCGGCCGACGTGCCGCGTACGTCGCCGTAGCGGTGGGCACGCACCATCGCGGGCAGGGCCGCCATCAGGTGTGTGACGTCGGTGTCGAGCGCCGCCTTGGCCGACAGCGCGGCCAGCACCTCGGGCAGCGCCTCTGACAGGTCGGCGAGCAGGCACTGTTCGACCAGCGACGTCAGGTCCGCCAGCGCCGCGCCCGGCGCGCCTGCCAGGTCCCTGGCCCGCTGTGCGGTGGCGGACCTCACGGTGGTGCCCAGGGCGGCATGCTCGATGAGGGCGAGATCGTGCTCCGGACGCCACTGCAGCGTCCATGTCTCCCTGAACGTGCCCTTGCCGCGCGCCTGCCCCGGCGTCCCCCAGCCGACGCCGAGCAGCCGCAGCCGGTGCAGCAGGTGGCTGCGCTCGAGGTCGAGGGGCTTGCGCAGGTCGAGGTCGATCTCGCGGTCGAGCGCCTCCGGCTTGAGCTTCAGCCGCCGCTGCTGCTCGCGCAGGTCACGCTGGAGCGGCACCATCGGCGTGCCGTCGGAGACGTGGCCCAGCCGGTCGCCCACGACCATGCGGCGCTGGATCAGCTCCACGGCCAGGTCGTCGCCTTCGCACAGCACGGCCCTGGCCGCCTCGGTGACCTCGCTCAACCCCGCCAGCGGGCGGCCGCGCAGCGCAGCCAGGCTGCCGGCCAGGCGTACGGACTCGATGACGTGCGCGGACGACACCGGCAGACCTTCATCGCGCAGCACGGCGGCGGCCTCGGCCAGCCATCGCTCGACGGGCCGGTCGGGCGCGGTGAACAGGTGGTGGTACCAGCCGGGCGAGGTGATGCCCGCGCCGTAGCCGCTCCACGAGGCCAGCCGCCCGTACGTCCACGGCACCCAGGTCAGCTCGGCCTTCACCTTCGGCAGCCCACGCAGGAGCGCGGTGTCCGCTGTCGCGGGCGGCAGCGGCCCGGCCAGCGCCGGAACGTGCCAGGCCCCGCAGACCACCGCGATCCTGCCGTAGCCCTGCTTGAGCGCCGCGCGGAGGGTCTTGCGCATGTGAGCCTCGCGCCTGGCCTCCCGCTCGTCCGGCTCGTAGCCTTCGCGTACGGCGGCCATGGCCTCGGCGATCACTTCGAAGGGGGTGTCGCCGCGGTGCTCGACGACGTCCTCCCACCAGCGTTCGGGGTCGTCATATCCGGCGGCCGCAGCGAGCGAGCCGATCGGGTCGGCCCGCAGCTCCGAGACCTCCTCATCGGTCCGGCCGGCCAGCGAATGGGCCGCGGGCAGGTCGCAGAAGCGCACGGGGACGCCAGCGGAGGCGCCGTACAGGATGGCCTGCCACTCCGGCGAGAACCCGGCGAACGGCCAGAAAGCGGCGTTGGCGGCGTCGCCCGGCACGTGCGCGAGCAGTGCGACGGGCGGCTCCAGCTGCGGGGCGAGCGGGATGAGCGGGTCGGCCTCGGGCGGGCCCTCGATGAGGATCGCGTCGGGGCGCAGGCGCTCCAGCTCGGCCCGGACGGCCCGCGCCGACCCCGGCCCGTGGTGCCGCACGCCCAGAACATGCACACTCATGAGACCTCGCGGCACGCGCGGTAGAAGTCGCGCCAGTCGGAACGCTCCCTGACCACGGTCTCCAGGTATTCGCGCCACACCACCCGATCCGACACCGGCTCCTGCACCACCGCGCCCACGATGCCGGCGGCCACGTCGGACGGGCGCAGGACGCCGTCGCCGAAGTGGGCGGCCAGCGCGATGCCGCTGGTGAGGACCGAGATCGCCTCGGCCGTGGACAGGGTCCCGCTGGGCGACTTCACCTTGGTCCTGCCGTCCTCGGTGACACCCGTGCGCAGCTCGCGGAACACCGTCACCACGCGCCGGATCTCCTCCAGGCCGGTCGTGGTCTCGGGCAGCTCCAGCGCCCGGCCGAGCTGGGTGACGCGGCGCGTCACGATGTCCACCTCCTCCTCGGCGGTGGCCGGCACCGGCAGCACCACGGTGTTGAAGCGGCGGCGCAGCGCGCTGGACAGCTCGTTGACCCCCCGGTCGCGGTCGTTGGCGGTGGCGATGACGTTGAAGCCCCGCTCGGCCTGCACCTCCCGGTTGAGCTCGGGGATCGGCAGCGTCTTCTCCGACAGGACGGTGATCAGCGCGTCCTGGACGTCCGACGGCATGCGGGTCAGCTCCTCGACGCGCGCGATGCGGCCCTCGGCCATCGCCCGCATCACCGGCGAAGGAGTCAGCGCCTGGATCGAGGGGCCCTCGGCCAGCAGTCTGGCGTAGTTCCAGCCGTACCGGATGGCCTCCTCCGCGGTGCCGGCGGTGCCCTGCACGAGCAGTGTCGAGTCGCCGCTGATGGCGGCGGCCAGGTGCTCCGACAGCCACGTCTTGGCGGTGCCGGGCACGCCGAGCAGCAACAGCGCGCGGTCGGTCGCCAGCGTGGCGACGGCGACCTCGACGATGCGGCGCGCGCCCACGTATTTGGGGGTGACGCGGTCGCCGTCGCCCAGGATGTAGGTGGTGACGGCCCACGGCGACAACTTCCAGCCCGGCGGTCGGGGCCGGTCGTCGTCCTTGGCCAGGAGGGCCAGCTCTTCGGCGTATTGGTCCTCCGCGTGCGGGCGCAGAACGGTCACGGGGTCTCCTTCAATTCCTTGTACATGTCGGCACGGAAGCGCAGCAGCGCGGCGACCTGCTGGATGGATTCGACCGGCGAGTAGCTCTCCGCCAGCGGGAACAACGCCGGGTCGATGCGCTCGCCGGCCAGCTTGACCAGCTCGCCGAGGTTCCACGGCTGCGTGGCGGCCACCTTCACGATCTTGCGGAGAACGGCGGTGGCCAGCCCTTCGCGCCAGTGGGACGACACGCCGCCCAGGACCATGATGAGCTGGCTGTCCAGGTCGTGCGTGCGGACGAAATCAGCGGCGAGCTCCTGCTGCTCGCCGGCCGGGAGGGACTCCAGGAGGTCGGCGATCGGGTCCCACCCGAACATCGCCCGCGCCCACTCGGGGTCCTTCTGCAGCACGGCGGCACGCACCCAGGCGGCCTTCACGTCGGCGTCCCAGTCGGGGATCCGCATCCGGAGCAACCGGGCGGGCGGGTGGCCCCACACCGCGAGCGGCGCGCGAGCGATGATCTGCTGGAGCCACCAGGCCCGCTCGCCGATGCCCCTCGGGGGTTTGGGCCTGACGCCGTCGCGCTCCATGGCCTTGTCGCACTCGAGGGGGGCCTCGATGGTGATGACGTTGCCGGCGACGGCGACACACGCGCGCACCCGCTCGGCCATCCGCTGGGACAGGCGCGAGCCGGGAAGGCCGGCGAGCAGGTTGGCGGCGGCCTGGCGCACCTCCCTGCGCCGGTCGTCCAGCACCGACTCCAGGAACGGCTCGTCGTCCATGCTCAGCCCGTCGGCCAGCACGTCTGCGAACTCGGCGCGGTCGTCGGGCGTCTCACGCTCCCACGTGCCCTCCAGCAGCCGCCTGGCCTGGGCGGGGTCCGCCGCCCTGAGCGCGCGCAGGTGCGCCAGCCGGTCGGCCGAACCGCCCAGCTCCCATGTCTCCCCCGTCGGCTCCTCCAGCAGGTAGGCCCACGCCGGGTTGTGACCGGCCAGCCACCTGCCGCGCTGCCCGGCCAGCACGCCGAGGTGGACCCGGATCGAGCGGTCGCGGCGGCCGCGTTCGAGCAGCTCGGGCAGCGCATAAGGAGGCACCCGGCGACCGGTCCCCGCCGCCGCGGCGAGCCATTCGGGCAGCAGCCTCTCGTGCTCGCCGCCCATGATCCTGACCAGGCGCTCGGCAGCGCGCCTGGCGATCGCGGGGCGCTCCTCGCCGGGCGCGGGCTCCGGCGGCGCCGCCTCGCCCGGTCGCCGGAGCCCGCGCCCGGCCCGCCGCCTGGCCACCGCGACGGCCGCGTCCTCGAGCAGGACCCCGTGGTAGGGCCTGCGGTCGGTGCCGACCAGCGCCGCCGACGCCAGCTCCTCCCAGGTGCTCACACGATCACCGCCGTTCCTTCGTCGTCCCAGGTGGTCAGAGGGCGCAGGCCCTGCGGAGTCCATTCGGCGGCGACCGTGAGCGGGTGTCCGCCCGAGACGGCGATCAGCCGCCACGGGTCACGGGATCTGGGGTGCAGCGGGAGCCCTCCGAGCGAGGTCCGCTCGGGGACGACCCCGGCCAGCACGAGCGGCCAGGACTCGGTCCACGGATCCTCGGCCAGCGCCCCTGCGACCTCATCGAGCGCCTGCTCCGGCGACAGGCCAGGAGGAACGACCTGCGGCACAGCGGCGCGCGTGGCCGTCGGGTCGGCCTCGGCAGCGCGCGGGGCCGCAGGGCCGGCCTCGGCAGCCGCGCCCTGAGCTGCCAGGGTGCCATGGTGGGTGGCGATCAGGGCGCGCAAGGGGGCCGCGCCCGGGTAGAAGGCCACGTCGGCGTCGATGACGGTGCCGGTGACCGGGGAGGCGTCCAAAGGCCGGCCCTGCGGAGCGAAGGACAGGATCAGCGCCGGTCGGCCGCTGCGGCGACCGCGGAGCCAGACGCGGCGGGCCGTCAGCCCGTCCTGCACCTCCTCTCTCCTGCCCAGCACGTCCCAGTGGTCGCGCACCGCCGGCCCGGCGAGCACCTCTTCCCTGGTGACCGGGAACCCGGTGCGGATCAGGACGGTCTGGGCGAGCGGACCGGGCAGCTCGGCCCGGCGCCGGTAGGCGACGGCGAGCAGGTTGATGAGGGCGTATTCCTCCAGCAGCCGGCCCGGCCAGTCGTCCTCCGCCCGCACCTGGGCCAGGCGGGAGACGATGCCCGCGAGGCCTGGGGCCTGGGCGTCGATGAGGCGCTTGGCCAGGCCGTCCCAGTCGTGCTCGGCGGCCCCCGCCAAGCCCTGCCGCACCTGGTCGGCCAGCCAGCGCTCCACCTCGGCCAGCCCGGAGGCGACGCGTGCGTGACGCGGCGACTCCGCCCCGCCCGAGACGCCCGGCCCTGCCGCCCCCTGCCCGTGGCCGGAGGCGCCGGTGCTGGGGCCGGCCGGCGTGCCGGGGCCTGGTTGTGCCGCGTCCGCCTGGCTGTCGGCGGCGGCCTCGGATCCCGCCGAGGTCCCGGCTGGAGCGGAGGCGGCGGCCTTGGCGCGGGCGGCGTCGAGGCGGGCCGCGGCTTTGGCGGCGCGCTCCGCCCGCGCCTCCTGCCACTCCATCACCCACTGCGGCGCCGCCTGCGCCTCCGGCACCCCGTCCGCGGACCACATGAGCAGCAGCCCGAGCGCATGCTTGCAGGGGAACTTCCTGCTCGGGCAGCTGCACCGGTAGGCAGGCTCGGTCAGGTCGACGCACGCCAGGTAGGGCTTGGCCCCGCTGCCCTTGCACTCGCCATAGAGGACCGTGCCTGTCGTGCCGCGCGACGACCACTTCCCCGGCGCCGCGATCCCCTGGGCAGCCTTTTGGGAGGAGGCGTCAGGGGCGAGGGCGAGCACCTGATCCCGGCTCCACCGTTCGATCACCTGCCGCAGACTAGCCAGCCCGACCGACATTTCGCCGCGAGTCGGGGAGATCCCCGGCCGACGTCAGCCGAGCTGACCTCCGCGGCGGACAGGTAGGAGCCGCCGAGCGCCCGGTGCCCTTCGAGGCGCACGTAGCGGGCGTCCACCGGCGTGAAGGTGGCCGTCTTGAGCCGGGCGTCGCCCGCCCACGTGCCGGCCGCGACCTCGGTGAAGCTCTGGCCGTCGGCGCTGACGTACACCGTTCACCTCGACGTGGACGGCGTGGGCGAGCTCGGGGCGGGCGGTGGCGACGCCCTTGCGCACCACGCGCCGCATGCCGTCGTCCTCGGCGACCTCCCACCGGACCGGCACCGGCGTCCGCGGCATGCCGCCCATCCCGTCGTCGGCCAGCGGCTGGGTGGCGAGCCTGGTCCATAACACCACGCCGTCCGGGCGCGGGTCGCCGGAGGAGACGCCCAGCGTGAAAGGGTTGGCGGATAAAGCGGGCACGGGGTCGGTCGCCCCGCTCGGCACCTGGCCCAGCGCGATGACCCCGGCCACGCCCGTGGCGTAGGTGAGCACCTGACGCCGGGAGGCGCGACTGTCCAGCAGGTTGCGCCGTTGATCCGCTTTCATCTGTCATCGCCTCGTTGTTGATCGGATGGCCCGGGGGTAAATGCGCAAGGGCAGAACCGGCCGCCCGACCCCAGAAATATCCGACCTAAAATGCGTCAGGTGGAGTTGAAGATCTATCCCGACGGCCCGTCCGTCCAGGTGCCCGACGAGGCCGCGGCCTTGGCCAGTCCGCTGGAGGGGCAGCTCGTCCTCGACGGCACCCGGTTCCTGCGCAGGGACGTCACCGGCGCCCCGGTCGCGTTCCTCGAGCGACCGCCCGTCGCCGCCGCCCTCGACCTCCTCCCCCACCCGGAGGGCGGCTGGTTCCGCGAGACGTGGAGGTCGCCCGTGACGTTCCACCCGGACGGCTACTCCGGGCCGCGAGCGAGCGCCACCGGCATCTACTTCCTGCTCAACCCGGGCGAGGAGTCCGTCCCGCACATGGTCAGGTCGGACGAGGTGTGGTTGTGGCACCGCGGCGGCCCGCTCAACCTGACGATCGGCGACGCCACGGTCACACTGGGGCCGGACGTGGAGGTCGGCCAGGCGCCGCAGGCGATCGTGCCCGGCGGGGTGTGGCAGTCGGCCCGGCCGGCCGGCGACGAGCCCGTGCTGGTGAGCTGCATCGTGTCGCCGGGCTTCGATTTTGCCGACTTCACCGCATAACCGGGGGGTCGAAGGGAAGCGCGTGTGGCCATGAAAGCAAAGGAATGGAACGTGCGCATCCTGCTGACCGAGGACGGCGACGACACGGCGGCGCGGGCGGCGCTCACCATCGACGACACCGTCGTCACGGGCAACGGCCGTGCCAGGCGCAACCCGTCCGACCCGGCGGTGCCCGAGATCGGGGACGAGCTGGCGGCCGCGCGCGCCCTGGCCGACCTGGCCGAGCGGCTCGCGGTCATCACCCAGCGGGACATCGCGAGCTCTGCCGACTCCCCCACCTCGAGCCGCTCTTGGTGAGCACGTTCCTGTCGCCGGTCCGCCCCGCCGGGTCGGCGAATATCGAGTTGACGGGCCGCCTGCCGAAACGCTGGTATGGCGGTCCATGGGCAAAATGCATGACGACGAGGTGGAGACCGACGAGACCCTCGTGCGCCGGTTGCTGGCCGCGCAGTTCCCCCAGTGGTCGGACCTGCCGATCGAGCGCTTCCCCTCGCCGGGCACGGTCAACGCCGTCTACCGCCTCGGCGACGACCTGTCCGTACGCCTGCCGATCGTCGAGTGGGGCGTCGGCGACGTGGAGAAGGAGCATCTGTGGCTGCCGCGGCTGGCCCCGCTGCTGCCGCTCGCCATTCCGGAGGTGCTCGGCGCGGGTGTGCCCGGTGAGGGCTTCCCCTGGCCGTGGTCGGTGTGCCGATGGCTGCCCGGCGCCAACCCCGAGACCGGGGACGAGCCTCTCGCCAAGGATCTGGGGGCGTTCGTGGCCGCCTTCCGGCAGGTGGATCTGCCGGACGGGCCGAGAGCGTACCGGGCGGGGCCGCTCAGCCGGCTGGACAAGGCGACCCGGCACGCGATCGGCGAGCTGGACGGGCTGATCGACACGGCGGCGGCGACGGCGATCTGGGACGCGGCGGCACGCTCGCCGGAGTGGCCGGGCCCGCCCGTGTGGACGCACTCCGACCTGATGCCCGGCAACCTGCTCGTCGAGAACGGCCGGCTCACCGGCGTGATCGACTTCGCCACGGCCGGCGTGGGCGACCCGGCCTGCGACCTGATCCCCGCGTGGAACCTGCTCACCCCGGACGCCAGAGACGTCTTCCGCGCCGGGCTGGACGTGGACGACGGCACCTGGGCGCGGGGCCGTGGCTGGGCGCTGTCCATGGCGGTCGGCCAGCTGGACTACTACCAGCACACGAACCACGCGATGGCGTCCAACGCACGGCACACGATCCAGGCGGTGATCATGGAATGTGCCTGAGGTAACGTCGGCACTCTCCCCGTCGCTCGATCAAGGAGAGTCGCATGGTCCGCAAAGCCGTGATCCCGGTGGCCGGCCTGGGCACCCGGCTGCTGCCGCTGACGAAGGCCCTGCCGAAGGAGATGCTGCCGATCGGCGACAAACCCGTCATCGAGCACACCATCCGGGAGCTCGTGGACTCCGGCATCGACGAGATCACCATCGTCACCTCGGCCCGCAAGGACCTGGTGCAGCGGCACTTCGCCCCGGACGCCGACCTGGAGCTGCAGCTGCGCGCCGACGGCAAGGACGACCTGGCCGACGCGGTGGCGGAGCTGTCGTCATTGGCGCACATCACCTACCTGTACCAGAACGGCCCCTACGGCAACGGCACACCCGTGCTCAACGCCGCCCGCGTCATCGGCGACGAGCCGTTCATGGTGCTCTGGGCCGACGACGTTTTCGTGGCCGAGGTGCCGCGGGCCAAGCAGCTCAAGAGCGCGTACGAGGCCACGAAGGCCCCCGTCCTGGCCCTGATGCCGATGGCGGTCGAGGACGCCTCCCGCTACGGCGTGCCCGTCGTCGAGGAGGACCTGGGCGGTGGCCGGTTGCGGATCTCCGGCCTGGTGGAGAAGCCGTCGCCGGAGCGGGCCCCGTCCCGGTACGCCGCCATCGGCGGCTATGTCGTCACCCCCGGCGTCGTGGAGGAGCTGGAGGCCGCCACGCGTAAGTGGCACGAGAACCCCGAGGGCGAGATCTACCTCACCGACGCGCTGGACCGCCACGCCGCCGCCCACCCGGTGTACGGGCAGGTCATCGACGGCACCTGGTGGGACACGGGCTCGCCGCTCAACTACCTCAAGGCCCAGTTCGCCGCGGCCCTCGCCGATCCGGCCTACGGCCCGGAGCTGCGTAGGCTGGCTCAGGAGAGCGGCTGAAAGTTGGGATTCTTGCGGCGGGATGATTGTCTGTCCGCAGAACCTATGAGGAGGGCCCCGGTGAGCCGACAAATCGTTTCCCTCGTGGGTGGCAAGGAAGCCGCCGCCACGAGCACGTACGAATCCACCAACCCCGCCCGGCCGCGCGAGGTCGTGGCCCGGGTCGGCATGGCCGACGCCGGCACGTTCGCCGCCGCCTGCCGCACCGCCAAGGAGGCCCAGCGCGAGTGGGCCAGGGTGCCCGCCCCGGTGCGCGGCCGGGTGATCGCCTCCATCGGGCGGCTGGTCGAGGCCAACACCGAGCGGCTGGCCCGGCTGGTCACCGAGGAGATCGGCAAGCCGTACGCCGAGGCGCTCGGCGAGGTGCGGGAGATCGTGGACACGTGCGACTTCTTCCTCGGCGAGGGCCGCAGGCTCTATGGGCAGACGGTGCCGTCGGAGATGCCGGACAAAAACCTCTTCACCTTCCGCAACCCGGTGGGTGTGGCGGCGGTCGTCACCGCGGGCAACTTCCCCGTGGCGGTGCCGTCGTGGTATCTGGTCCCGGCCCTGCTGTGCGGCAACGCCGTCGTCTGGAAGCCCGCCGAATACGCCGCCGCCTCCGCGCACGCGATGTTCCAGCTCTTCGTGGCGGCCGGGCTGCCCGACGGCGTGCTGAACGTCGTCTTCGCCGACGGCGCGGAGACCTTCCGCGGTCTGGAGCTGGCCCTGGAGGAGAGCAGCGTCAACAAGGTCGGGTTCACCGGCTCCAGCGAGGTGGGCAGGAAGATCGGCGAGCTGACCGGGCGGCACCTGCAGTCGGCCTGCCTGGAGCTGGGCGGCAAGAACCCGATGGTGATCATGCCGGACGCCGACCTGGACCTGGCTGTCGAGGGCGCGTTGTTCTCGGGCTTCGGCACCGCCGGCCAGCGCTGCACCAGCCTCGGCACGGTCATCGTGCACGAGAGCGTGCACGACGCGTTCGTCGAACGGTTCGCGCGGGCGGTGGGCGAGGCCAGGATCGGCGACCCCGCGCAGGACGTGCTGGCCGGTCCGCTGCTGGACCAGAAGTTCGCCGACCGGTACGAGGAGTATCTGACCTGGATCCGGCCCCACCACAGGGTCGTGTCCGGAAATACCGGAAAAATCACCAAGGACAACCCGCGCGGCGACTTCGACGGTGAGGGCGGCCTCTACTACCACCCGGTCGTCGTGGACGGCGTCAAGCCCGGCGACCGCCTCTTCATGGAGGAGACGTTCGGCCCGATCGTGGGCGTGACCACGTTCGCGACTCTCGACGAGGCCGTCGAGCTGGCCAACCTGCCCGGCTACGGCCTGTCGAGCTCGATCTACACCACGAACCCGAAGAGCGCCTTCCGCTTCCGCGAGGGCATCTCGGCCGGCATGGTCAGCGTCAACAACTCCACCTCGGGAGCGGAGGCGCACCTGCCCTTCGGCGGCAACGGCAAGTCCGGCAACGGCAGCCGCCAGTCCGGCGTGTGGGTGCTCGACCAGTTCACCCGCTGGCAGGCCATGAACTGGGACCACTCGGGCCGGCTGCAGAAGGCACAGATGGATGTCGCGGAGATCGTTCCCGACCTCGAGTTCCGCCTCCCGTGAACGGAAAACGGGGCCCCCATCCGGGGGCCCCGTTTCACGAGGAAGGTCAGACCAGGCCCTTCTTCTCCAGGGCCGCGCAGACGGTGTTCACCAGCAGGCGGGTGACGACGTACGGGTCCATGTTGGCGTTCGGGCGACGGTCCTCGATGTAGCCCTTCTTCTCGACCTCGACCTGCCACGGGATACGCACCGACGCACCACGGTTGGAGACGCCGTAGCTGTACTTGTTCCACGGGGCGGTCTCGTGGGCACCGGTGAGGCGGGACTCGACGCCGGAGCCGTACTGCGAGATGTGCTCCATCGGCTTGTCACCCTCGCCGAGCGACTCGCAGGCGGCGACGATGGCGTCGTAGCCCTCGCGCATGGCCTTGGTGGAGAAGTTGGTGTGCGCGCCGGCGCCGTTCCAGTCGCCGCGGGCGGGCTTGGGGTCGAGGGTGGCCTCGACGCCGAACTCCTCGGCCGTCCTGTAGAGCAGGTAGCGGGCGATCCACATGTGGTCGGAGACCTCGACGGGGCCCGCCGGGCCGACCTGGAACTCCCACTGGCCGGGCATGACCTCGGCGTTGATGCCGGAGATCGCCAGGCCGGCGGCGAGGCAGCGGTCGAGGTGGAGCTCGACGATCTCGCGGCCGAAGATGGCGTCGGCGCCGACACCGCAGTAGTAGGGGCCCTGCGGGGCAGGGAAACCACCCTCGGGGAAGCCGAGCGGACGGCTGCCCTTGAAGAAGGTGTATTCCTGCTCGATGCCGAACCAGGACTCCTGGTCGGCGAACTGCTCGGCGATCGGGCGCAGCAGGGCGCGGGTGTTGCTGACGTGCGGGTCCCCGTTGATCTCCTCGACCTCGGACAGGACGAGGACGTTGTCCCCGCCGCGGATCGGGTCGGGACAGACGAACACCGGGCGGAGCACGCGGTCCGACGAGTGCCCTTCAGCCTGGTTGGTGCTGGAGCCGTCGAAGCCCCAGACCGGAGGCTCGGCCCCATCGGCAAGGATCTTGGTCTTCGAGCGCAGCAGAGCCGTGGGCTCGGTGCCGTCGATCCAGATGTACTCAGCCTTGTAGCTCACGGCGGTCCTTTCAGGGTTCCTTCCAGCCACGCCGAGTCTTATGGACAGCCGTTTCCCCATTTTTGCCCGCATGTGAACGCCGTGTTAATCAGCACAAGTTTTACCAAGCCAAACGCCTGCGCCCGTCATGAAGCCGTCACGATTGGTCCCCTTCGCATCCTGTAGCGCCGGCCGGTGAGCAGGGCGCACACGAGGGCGGGCCGGACGAGCCGACGCATAACCCGTAAGGCGCGGGTCATACGTATCGGGTTCGCCTCACCGTACGATCATCGAGGGGTTTGCTCATGCACGTTCTGTCTTGCGGGGTGCGCGTCTGATGGGCGTCTCGCCGCTGGTGTGGTGGCTGACGATCGCGGGGATCGTCGGGCTGCTGCTGTTCGACTTCGTCTTCCACGTCCGCCGTGCGCACGTCCCCTCGCTGCGCGAGGCCACGATCTGGTCGGCGCTGTACATCGGCATCGCCCTGGCGTTCGGCGTCGGCGTGTGGATCTTCGGTGGCCCCGATCCGGGAACGGAGTATTTCGCCGGCTACATCACGGAGAAGGCGCTGTCGGTCGACAACCTCTTCGTGTTCCTCGTCATCATGTCCAGCTTCAAGGTGCCGCGGGCCAACCAGCAGAAGGCGCTGCTGTTCGGCATCGTGTTCTCGCTGCTGGCCAGGACCGGGTTCATCCTGATCGGCGCGGCGCTGATCAACACCTTCGCCTGGGCGTTCTACGTTTTCGGCCTGATCCTGCTGGTCACGGCCGGAAACCTGCTCAAGCCGGAAAGCGAGGAGAGCCACGACACCGACAACGTCATGGTCCGCCTGGCCCGCAGGCTCTTCGCGGCCACCGAGGTCTACGACGGGGACCGCCTGTTCACCGTCCAGGACGGCAAGCGGGTCATGACCCCGATGGTGCTCGTCATGATCGCCATCGGTGGGACGGACATCATGTTCGCCCTCGACTCCATCCCGGCCATCTTCGGCCTCACCCAGAACATCTACATCGTCTTCACCGCCACCGCGTTCTCCCTGCTGGGGCTGCGGCAGCTCTACTTCCTCCTCGACGACCTGCTCGACCGGCTGATCTACCTCGCCATCGGCCTGGCCGCCATCCTGGGCTTCATCGGGGTCAAGCTCGTCCTGCACGCGCTGCACGAGAACAACGTGCCGTTCATCAACGACGGCCAGCCCGTGCCGGTCACCGAGATCAGCACCGGCCTGTCCCTGTCGGTGATCGTGGGTGTGCTGGTGATCACCGTGATCGCCTCGCTGACCAGCGCGAAGGGCCGGGCGCAGAACGCCGTCTCGGCGGCACGGCGGCACGCCCAGGCGTACCTGGAGGTCGAGCACGACCCGCAGCTGCGCGAGGAGCTGTTCGGGAAGCTGTGCCACGAGGAGGAGCAGCTCAAGAAGCTGCCGGAGAAATATCGCAGGCGCATCCGCGAAGAGGAGAAGCTGATGGCGCTGCTGCGCAGGGTCCACGAGGAGCACGACCGGCGCTGAGCCCGCGCCGGTCGTGCGCCACCCCTCAGGTACGGCCGTCGCGCCCGTTGCCGTCGTAGCCGAGCAGCCGCATGGCGGTGTCCGGGTCCATGGCCGCGGCCAGGAGCTGGGCCCGGGCGTGGGCCTCGTCGCGCTCGCGTTCGGCCTTGGCCTGCGCCGCGCGTACCCCCTTGATCGCCACCAGTGCGAGGCCGGCACCCACGATCACCGCGACGATCACGACGAACAGCAGGAACAGCAGGCCCGGCGAGGCCACCAGGGAGGAGCCCGCCCCGTTGGCGCCCGTCACCGCCAGCGCGGCGATGGCGGACAGCGCGACGAGCCCGAGCAGGCTGGCGATGACCAGCCAGACCCGGCCAGGGCTCCGCCGCCGCGGTGGCGGTGGCGCGGCGGCCGGCTGGACCATGACGGGCACCGGTGGGGGCGCCGAGGCCGACTCGGGCGCCCACGGCACGAACTCCGGCCGATCGACCTGATCGGCGGCGGAGGCCTGGGCGGCGTCGCCGGCGATCCGGTAGCCGGGCGCGGTCGCGGCCGGCGGCGCGATCACCGGCGGCTGGATGGTCGTGACCGGCGGCGAGGACGGAGGCGCCGGCGGGATGACCGTGACGCCGTGCCCGCCGAGGGCGACCGGCATGGGCTCGGCCTCCCGCTCGACGGCCCCGGGCAGGTCGCGATCGATGCGGCTGTGCTCCTTGTGCGCCCTGGCCGCGTCGCGGTGGTATTCCTCCAGCTCCTGGTAGAGCTCGTCGGAAGCGTAGATCGTGCCGTCGATGAGCGGCCCCGGCTCCCGCCGGATGATCGCCACCACGTCGTCGCCGTTGAGCGTCTTGTGCGTCTCCAGTGCGTGTGCCACGCAGAGCACGTCCCTGCGGTGCTCCTGCAGCAGCTCCCCGGTCTTCTCCAGCAGCCGCACCAGGTTGAACTCGATCCGCTCCCCCAGCACGTCGGGGGTGAGGTCGGGCTCCTTTTTGCTCGGCTCCCTTTCGGTGATGCCGATCGAGCCGCCGCCGGGGAGGGGCTTGCGCACGGCCTTGCCACCCATGATCTCCAGCTCCTGGAGCGCGGGCAGCGAGGTGACGCCCGAGCCCATGCCCCAGTACGACTCCATCATCGCGGTGAGGTAGGTCGCGGAGAACAGGTCGCCGGACACGCCGGAGGAGTTGTCCTCGCCGAAGAACATCCGCTCCCCGGCCAGCGACGCCAGCGAGACCATGATGTCGGCCTCGTGCTCCGACTTCCACCGGGTGAACTGGTCCTCGGGCTTGATCGAGGCGACCATGCCCAGGTAGTCGGCGCCCTTCTCGATGGTGGCGATGTCGATCTCGAGGTGGAAGCGGGTCACGTACGCCACAACGGCGTGGCAGGCCTCGTGCACGGCCACGGCGTGCCGCTCGCGCTCGATGTACTCGACGTCCTCGGGCGGGCCGAGCTGCTTGAGCCGCTTGGCGCGCAGCACGTCCGACCAGGTGATGATCTCGCGCCCGTCCCTGATGGCGGTGATCAGCGACTCGTTGACCAGGTCCTTGATCGTGGCGCCGGTGGCGTACGGAGTGATCGTGGCCAGCTTGTCGACCTGCTCGGGGGTGAGCTCGTGGTCGACCTTGTCGAAGTAGCCCTGGTAGGTGCGCACCCGCCCGGCCTTGGACGGGTAGCCGACCTTGTAGATGCGGTCGATGCGGCCCGGCCGCAGCAGCGCCTCGTCCAGCGCGTCGGGCCGGTTCGTGGCCATCATGACGAGGATGCGGTATTTGGGCGGCGGCTTGGGGCGCATCCCGAGTAGCCGCCTGACGAGCCGGTTGAAGAACCCGCGCGGTTTCTTGAGCCCGGACAGCTCGGTGAGCAGCGCCTGCAGCGTGCCGGGGTCGCCGCTGCCCATCATGCCGCCGCCCATCATGAAGCGGTTACGCCGGCCCGGCTCCTCTTCCTCGCGCCGGGCGCGGAAGGCCAGCACCTGGCGGGTCTCCTCGGACAGGTAGTTGAGCCCGTGGCAGCCGGCGTACCCGGACAGCCCGGAGAAGCCGCCGCCCGGCACGTTCGGGCCCTGCTGGGCGAGCCGGCCGCGCTTGCCGAGCGAGTCGGCCTCGTCGAAGAAGACGATCACGCCGCCGTACCGGAGGGCCAGCTTGCGCAGCTTCCTGAACAGGCTCTTCACCTTGAGGATGCCGATGCCCATGAACATGTTCGTGAACGCACCCGGATCCACGAACACGTACGGCTTGCCGGTCTCACCGGCCACGGCCTCGGCCATGAGGGTCTTGCCGGTGCCCGGCGGCCCCCAGAGCAGCAGGCCGCTGGGGACGTACCCGCCGCGCTTCTCGATCTCGTCGGGCCGCTCCAGGAAGACGATGTTCTCCCTGACGCGCTCGACCACGTGGTCCTGCCCCCACACGTCGTGGAAGCGGGTCTTGATGTCGTCGGGGAAGTAGGTCTCGACGCCGCCCCTGGACAGGAACCAGAACAGGCCCACGAACTGGATGATGACGAAGAAGAACAGGAAAACGATCTGCAGGAAGAACGGCAGCGCCTGCCAGATCAGCGCGGGCACCTGGAACAGCGCCTGGAACGGGCTGATGTCCAGCACCGCCCCCAGCACCAGGGCGATCAGCACGACAAAGAAAGTGATCTTCAGTGCCCGCGAGAGCCGGTAACGCGTCCAATCGTCGAAGCGGCGGTGCGTCCAGCGGTCGAAGCCGCCGAAGACCTTCTGGCTCCAGAAGCGGTGGTAGGCCGACCAGCGCTCGCTGATGAAGAAGTGCAGCTGGCGGATGACCTCCGCGCCGAGCAACCAGAAGATCCACTGGTATTCCTGCGCGATGGCCCGCGCCGCCTCAGGGAAGGTGACGACGCCCTCGTAGTCGGCCATCACCTTCCAGGTGAGGATGAGATAGGCCGCCACCAGAACGATGAGGAACTTGCTCCGATCCCAGAACTGCATTTTCTTCCTGGTCACGGATTCGGGATCGGAAGGCCCGCTGCCGGGGGCACGCAGCCCTTCATGGTGAATGGTCGTGGTCAATGGTGCTCCCTCATCCAGGCAGCCGGAGCAGCTTGAAAGAACTCGCGATCTTGTCGAACTCGCCGGCGCGCTTCCTGAAGCAGAGCGACTGGCAGCCGATGAGCATGACGGAGACCGTGGAACCCTTCTCGTCGAGAATGGCGGTGTGGTCGAACGTCTGGACGTCGTTGCCGATCTGGTAGTTGAAGCGGACCCGGACGCCCCGGGCGCCGGCGTCCAGGGTCAGGACCTCGTCGTTGAGAAGCTCGAAGTTGTTGAGGGTCGGCGGCTGGCCGGTCGCGATCGACTGCTGGAGATAGGCCTCGCGCACCTGCTCGGTGACCGGCAGGACGAAGTCGCGCAGCCTGTTGAGCGAGATCGCGTCCCGCTGCTCCTCGGTCAGCTGGTGCACGGTGGCGTAGACGAAAGGATCCGCCGAGCCCAGGATGTGGTCGACCGACGGTTCCGTGGACTGGTCGAAGGCCGTCGACCAGACCCGCTGCGCCCGCAGCTGCGCCGCCTGTGAGTGGGGATGGTCGCCGGACAGATACATCTCGATGGCGCTGGCGTTGAGCTGCGTGAACGAGGCCGGCACCTTGAAGTACGTGGTGCCCGTCCGGTCCCGGACATAGGTGAATTCCGGCTGCCCGCACGCCGACAGCATGAAGATCGCGGCTAGGAGCGCGATCAAAGCCCGTGTCTTTTTCACCAGGGCTTACCTCCGCATTTACGGACCAACGGAGTTGTTGTGCCCGCTTTCAGGCGGAATGAGCCCCTTGCAGGCTGAGAAATCTTGACCAAATCTTGGCCGAGGGTTGGCTTTACTTGTTACAGATCAAAAGCCGCACGTCGTGCGGTCCTCGCTCCATGGCTCGCGGACCCGTACAACGTTCATGCAACCCCCATTGGTTCAACTCAGGAAGTAGCTAAAGATATGAGGATCCGTATCGACATCGGAGCATGGGATGACAGAACCCGCCATGGAGACCGTGGACTCCTTCGGCATGTCGGCCGAACGCCAGTTCGCCGACGTCTGGTCGAGGACGGTCCTGTCGGTCAGGGAGCGCCGCCTGCTCCTGCTCGGGCTGCTCGTCGGCCAGGGCCTCGACCAGTTGACGGACGTTCAGCTCGACCTCGCCCTGCGGGCCGGCGACCTCAGCGAGACGGAGTTGCGGGAGGTGGTGGTCTTCCTCGCCCACTACGCGGGCTGGGCCCGCGGGGCGATGCTGAATGACCAGGTGGAGAGCTTGATCGAGCGCGTCAGGCAGGCTCGATCCGATAGACCGGGCCCCGGAGGCTGAGCGCGTAGAGTTCGCCGTCGTGCCCTTGGCCGAACGATGACAGTTGCTCCACTTCTCCGACCTCGGCCGCCCTCTCCAACTCGTCGACGGGGGCGGCTTTGATCCATCCGGCGCAGAAGTCGCCGTAGAGGAATTGGCCCTCCAGCCACGGGATCTTCTCGCCCCGGTAGACGTATCCGGCGATCACCGAGCAGTTGCCGTCCTGGTTGAGCGGGTAGACGAGCACCGGTTCGACCAGCTCGCGCTCCTTCCCGCCCTTGAAGGACTTGCCGCCTTCGCGCAGGCTCCAGCCGTAGTTCTCGCCGCCTTCCGAACCCGCTGGCTGATAGTCGACCTCCTCCCACGCGTTCTGCCCGACGTCGCCGATCCACAGGTCGCCGGTCTCGCGGTCGAAGGAGAACCGCCACGGGTTGCGCAGCCCGTACGCCCAGATCTCGGTCTTCGCGCCGTCCTTGCCGACGAACGGGTTATCCTCGGGCACCTTGTAGGGCCGGCCCGCCCGCGGATCGATGCGCAGGATCTTGCCGAGCAGCGTGCCGAGATCCTGTCCGTTGCCCTCGGGGTCGCCCGCGCCGCCGCCGTCGCCGAGCGCGATGTAGAGGTGGCCGTCGGGGCCGAAGGCGAGCTGGCCGCCGTTGTGGTTGGGGAAGGGCTGGTCCTGGGTGAGCACGTCGCGCCGGCCCGTCGCCTCGGAGCCGTCGTAGGCCCACTCGGTGACGTGGGTGCGGCCCTGGGTGTCGGTCCAGTCGAGGTAGACCCACCGCCCGGACGGGTGGAACGCGACGCCCAGCAGGCCCTGCTCGTTGCCGCCGCTCACCTCGCCCGACAGGTCGATCACCGTCTTGCCGTCGGAGGTCCGCAGCCGGCCTGTCTGCTCGGCGACGTAGAGGCGGTCATCGCCCTCGCGCACGGCGAACGCCACCGGCTTGTCGAACTCTCCGATCTTCCTGAACCGCAACTCGCCCCGCTCGGCCGGGGTCGTCTCCTGGCTCTGCGGGGTCTGCGGGGCGGCGGTCGTCGTCCCGGCACGGGGAGTGAGCGTCCCGGCAGGCGGCGAAGCCTCAGGCGAGCAGGCGGTGACGGCTACGGCGAAAAGGAGCACAGCCAGGACGAGGCGCACGCCGTTCATCCTGTCACGGACGCTAGGGTTCAGGCATGCCCACCGCATTGATCACCGGCGCCACCGCCGGCCTCGGCGCCGCCTTCGCCCGGCGCCTGGCCGCCGAGGCCTACTCGCTCGTCCTGGTGTCGCGGGACGAGAGCCGGCTGGCCGAGGCCGCCGGCCAGCTCAAGCTCAGGTACGGCGTGAGCGTCGAGGTGCTGCCCGCCGACCTCGCCACCGACGACGGGATCGCCACGGTCGAATCCCGCCTGCGCGACGGCGTCGACCTGCTGATCAACAACGCCGGGTTCGGTCACCCGGGCAGCTTCCCCGACGTGCCGGTCGCGGATGAGGTACGCATGCTCAAGGTGCACTGCGAGGCCGTGCTGCGGCTCACGCTGGCCGCGCTGCCCGGGATGCGCGAGCGCGACCGCGGGGCGGTGATCAACGTGGCGTCCGTGGCGGCGTTCTTCACGCGCGGCACCTACAGCGCCTCCAAGGCATGGGTGGTGAACTTCAGCGAGTCCGCCGCAGCCGAGGTCGGCAATCCGCGCATCAAGATCATGGCGCTGTGCCCCGGGTTCGTGCGGACCGAGTTCCACCAGCGGGCCTCCATGGACACCTCCGGCATTCCCGGCTTCCTCTGGTTGAAGGCCGACAACGTGGTACGGGAAGCGCTGCGCGATCTGGCGCTCGGCAAGCGGGTGTCGGTGCCGGACATCCGTTACAAGGCCATCGTGGCGGTCGGCAGGCTGGTGCCGCGCAGCCTGCAGAGCCTCGTGTCGGGCAAGCTCGGACGCTGAGGATCGGACGCCGGCGGGATTCCGCCGGCGGACATGGAAGGGCCCCCGCCGCGGGAGGGGGTCGCGGTGGGGGCCCAGCGATCGTGAGCTTGGCTCACGATCGAGAACTGCGGCTCGCGGTCAGCGGTTGGCCTCGTGGCCGATCGCCAGACCGGAGGCCGGGTCGAAGAAGTGCATGTTGTGCGTGTCGACGACCAGCTCGATGTTCTGGCCGGGGCGCACGTGGCTGCGGGCGTTGACGCGGGCCGTCCACAGGGACTTGTCGCCCACGAGCGGCAGCGCCGCCTCGTCGTCGTCACCCGTGTCGGCGGCGGCGACGGTGTCCTTGTGCTCGACCGGCGGGGCGTCGATCAGGAACAGGACGTTGATCTCGGAGCCCAGCTCCTCGGTGACCTCCGCCTTGACCGGCAGCGTGGCCCAGCCATTGGCGTGGTTGCCCGCGGAGGTGGCGTCCTCGAAGTCGGACGGGCGGATGCCGAGGATGATCTTCTTGCCGATGTACTGGTCGAGGCCGGGCTTGTCGGAGAAGGTCGACTCGGGAATCGACAGCTTGATGTCGGCGAAGGTGACGGCGGCGCCGTTGTCGCGGACCAGCTCGGCGGTGACGAAGTTCATCGACGGCGAGCCCATGAAGCCCGCCACGAACAGGTTGACCGGCTTGTCGAACAGGTTCTGAGGGGTGTCGACCTGCTGGAGCAGACCGTCGCGCAGCACGCAGACGCGGTCTCCCAGGGTCATGGCCTCGACCTGGTCGTGGGTGACGTAGACGGTGGTGACGCCGAGGCGCTCGTGCAACGTGTTGAGCGAGGCGCGCATGGAGACGCGCAGCTTGGCGTCGAGGTTGGACAGCGGCTCGTCCATGAGGAAGGCCTGCGGCTCACGCACGATGGCGCGGCCCATGGCGACACGCTGGCGCTGACCACCGGACAGGGCGGCCGGCTTGCGCTTGAGGTACTGCTCCAGGCCGAGCATCTTGGCGGCGTCGTTGACCCGCTTCTGGATCTCCGGCTTGGGCATCTTGCGGAGCTTGAGGCCGAAGGCGAGGTTTTCCTCGACCGTCATGTGCGGGTAGAGCGCGTAGTTCTGGAAGACCATCGCGATGTCGCGGTCCTTGGGCGGCAGGTGGTTGACCACCTTGTCGCCGATGGAGATCTCGCCCCCGCTGATGTCCTCCAGACCCGCGATCATCCGGAGCGCGGTCGACTTACCGCAACCGGAGGGGCCGACCAGCACCATGAACTCGCCGTCCTTGATCTCAAGGTTGAGCCCGTTCACGGCCTTTACGCCACCGGCGTAGATCTTGTCGACGTTCGTCAGAACGATGGATGCCATGACATTCCTTCGCGCTCCAGGGCGGTAGCCCGGATGTTGATACCGTGTGCCCACTTCCGTGGATACGTTTTCAAGCATCTCACCCGAAAGAGGACATCGGTGTCAAGGGTTCCCGTGTGACCAGCCTTTGTCGCTGCGTGAGTCTTCCCCTTGGGTGAAAACCATGATGGAATCGTTTCCATGGAGAGGCGGGCGACGATCAAAGATGTTGCCGAGGCGGCCGGCGTGGGCGTCGCGACCGTGTCCAGGGTGCTGTCGGGCGGCTCGGCCAGCCCGCAGACCAGGGAACGTGTCCTGGCCGTCGCCGCGCAGCTCGACTACCGCCCCAGTGCGCTCGGGCGCAACCTGCGCCAGCGCCGTACCGGCGGCATGGGGCTGCTCGTCCCCGACCTGACCGACACCTTCTACGGCCAGCTGGCGGAGGGCGTGCTCGCCTGCGCCCGCTCGGCCGGCGAGCCGGTCGTGCTCGGCTCGACCGGCGGCGACCCCGAGCAGGAGTCCGAGCTGATCGGCATGCTGCTGGAGCAGAGCGTGGACCGCCTGATCGCGGTGCCGTCAGGCGACGCCGAGACCTGGACCCCGGCGATTCGCGCGGGCATGACCGTGGTCTTCGCCGACCGCCTGCCCGCCCATGCCGCCGACGAGGACCTCGGGCCGGCGGCCCTGGCGGACCTCATGGCCCTGGACGGCCTGTCCGCCGCCGCGCAGGCCCGCCCGCTGGACGTGCCGGCCGTGGTGGCCGACGACCGGGCCGGCATCCGCACGGCCGTCCGCTACCTGCGGGGCCTGGGCCACAAGCGCATCGCCTTCCTCGGCGGGCCCGGCCACGATCGCCGGGCGGCGGCCTTCAGGGAGGCGGTGGGGGCGCCGGTGGACGAGGAGCTCGTGGTGTTCGGCACCGGCAGCCGCGACTCCGCCTACGCGGCCGCCTCCGGCCTGTTCCAGAGCCGCCCCGACCTGTCGGCGGTGGTGGCCGGGGGGAACGTCCTCGGGGAGGCGGCGGTGCTGGCGGCCCGAGAGCTGGATCTGCGGGTGCCGCGGGACGTGTCCCTGGTGATGTACGACGACGTGCCCTGGGCCGAGCTGTGCGCCCCGCCGCTGACGGTGATCGCCCAGCCGGGGCGGGACATGGGCTATCGGGCGGCGGAGCTGGTGCTGCGCGCCGCAAGCAGGAAACCGCGCAGCGTGGTCCTGCCGACCGAGCTGATCATCAGGGGGAGCTGCGGCCCGCACCGCTGACGCTCTTGGGCGCGCCGCTGTAACGGCGGGGAAGGATCATGACGGGGTTGTCGTCGAGGATCACCTCCGGTGGCCCGAACGCGGCGGCGACCTCGCGGATCTCCGGCTCATCGAGCATCAGCAGCCGCCCGCGCTCGACGAACACCTCGCCGTCCACCAGCACGGTGGGCCGGTCGACCTGGCAGTCGCAATGCGCGAAACCGGGTCCCGTCGTGACCGGCACCCCGTCCGTCAGCCCGTCGAGGCCGCAGTAGAAGGCCCCTGCGTGCTTCTCCCGCTCGAACTGTGTCCCGCCGGACACCCGCACTTTCGGGTTGAGCCCGAACAGGGCGTGCCGCATGTAGTAGCCGCCGGGCGCGTACCGCCGCAGTTGCTCGGCGGCGGCCCCGCCCTCGATCTTGCGGACCAGGTTGCCTTCCAGGATGATCCGGACCGGCTCCTCGGGCACGCCGGTGACCGTGCAGTCCTCGACGACGAGGACGCCCTCGGTGTCGGTCGGCCAGAAGTTGGCGCCCCCGTACGGGAAGGGCCGCCAGTCGCCGGGCCGCAACGCGCCACCCGGATTGGACTCGAACGTCAGCCCGGAGAACGTCACGTCGGTTCCCCGCTCGGAGGTCACCCGGATCGACCGGGCTGCCGACAACTGCCGCAGCGCGCGGCCCAGCAGCGCATAGAAGACCTCGGTGGGCAGCCGCGCTCCGGTGAGCAGTGCTCCGGCCGTGGCGGTCATGTGCAGGGACAGGAACCGGGCGGAGCGGGACGCGATCTGGTCGAAGAAGAGCGGCGCCGTGTGCACCTCGCCCCACCACGTCCCGCTGATCACGACGTCGGACTCCCGGAACGCGGCCGCCTCGATCTCCAGCGGCGCCTCCCGGTCCCACCCCCCGGGGCTGAACGGCGCCACCGACAGGATCCGCACGTCGGCGTCCCGGTAGGCGGCCGCCGCGGCGATCGCCTGGACGACGACCGGGTCGACGGTGTGCTCCATGAGCAGCAGCACCCGCTCGCCGGCCCGCAACCCGACGTAGTCCAGCAGGTTGCGCACCCCGGGCATCAACTCGACGATCGAGTATGGCGCCGCGGCCGGCTCGGCGACGTAGCTGAAAGGCGATCCTGCGTATGGATTGATCGTCATATCGGAGCTGATACCCCGCCGGAAAATCGCGTACCGTAATTGAATGATTACTCTTCGATCGGCGACTCCACCCGCCTGTCCAGCTCTGCGGTGAAGAACGCGCGTGGCTCCGAGGATGGGCCTGACCTGGCACCACGGATCTGAGGCGCCGCCGGGTCGGCATAGGTGTGCGGGAGGGCGTCGAGCAGTGCCCATCGGCACAACGCGTCCCGGAGGACCGTGACCACGTCGCCGTAGCCGGGATCCGCGATGCGGTCGTCGAGTTCGTACGGATCCCGCGTCAGGTCGAACATCGCCTCCCGGTCCGCCCACCGGATGAGCTTGTGCTGTGCGGTCCTGACCATGCAGGCCAGGCCGTCCCTGTTGTCCTCGGCGAACACGACGTCGCGGCCGGAGGCGGACGCGGCGAGGTCCACACCGGACAGCGGCGTTCGTGAGGTGGCCCCGCACGCGGACAGGATCGTGGGGGCCAAGTCGACCAGCGACACCAGCGAGCCGTCGGCCCGGTTCCGCCGCCCGCCCGTCCCCGGGAACTTGACCAGCAGGGGCACCTTGACCAGCGGGTCGTACATCGGTCCGTCTTTGAGCAGCAGGTGGTGGAAGCCCAGGTACTCGCCGTGGTCGGAGGTGAAGACGATCAGGGTGTCGTCGTAGAGACCGCGCTCCCGCAGGTGGTCCAGCAGCCGTCCGACGTGGTGGTCGAGCTGGGTGATGGTGGCGTAGTAATGGGACATGACCCGGCGCAGCACGGGCAGGGTGAGCGGCTCGTAGTCGAAGTAGCGGCGCCGGTAGGGCAGGTCGGCGTCGGGGATGGCGTCGGTCCAGCCGGGCAGTGGGGTGAGCCGGTCGGGATCGTAGAGCTCATCCCAGGGCGCGGGCGGGTCGAACGGGTGGTGGGGCTTGACGAACGACACGTGGAGGAGCTGGCCTCCGCCGTCCGACCAGCTGTCGAGCACTCCCAGGGCGCGTTCGGCGATCCAGGTCGTCGAGTGCCACTCTTCCGGCAGATTCGTCCGGCCGGCGCCGTAGGTCTGCCAGTAGCTCACCGGCGCGCCGGCTCGGAACTCCTGCTCCTGGTCGACGAGATCGGTCACCGGCGTCAGCCCGGCCTGGGCCAGCTCGCGATGGTAGTCGTCCTCGTAGCGGCCGGGGCCGTCCTGCTCGGCCAGTTCCATGGTGTCGTAGCCGACATCGAGATAGGTCGGCGTCAGGTGCATCTTCCCGACGGCGGCGGTGCGGTATCCGGCGCGGCGCAGGGCCTTGGGGAATGTGTCGATGCCGGGGGCCAGGGTGCTGCGGTTCGTCCAGCCGCCGTGCCGGCGTACATGGAGGCCGGACAGCAGGGAGTAGCGCGACGGCGTGCACACGGGGAACGGGCAGAAGGCGTTGGAGTAGCGCACGCCGTCGGCCGCCAGGCCGTCCAGGTTCGGGGTGTGGACGTCGGTGTTGCCCGCGGCGCCGAGGCAGTCCGCGCGGAACTGGTCGGCCTGGATGACCAGGACGTTGGGGCGCCGGGCGGCGCCCTCCGCCGCCGTCATGGGTGTACGGCCTCGCGGGCCGCGCCGGCCTCGTCCGGTTCGAGGAAGCCGAGCTCGGTCAGCTCGGCCCGCAGTCTCGCGCGACCGGCGTCGTCGGGCGAGGTCAGCGGCGGCCGGCAGGGGCCGCAGTCGACGCCGGTGAGAGCTGTCAGCGCCTTGAATCCGGGGAGCTCACCGCCGTACCCGGCCGCGGTGTCGATGACGGATTGGGCGAGGGCCTGGCATCGCCTGGCCGCCGCGACCTCGCCGTTCGCGGCGAGGTCGAGCATGCGCTGGTAGAGCGGGGCCGCGAAGTTGTACACCGAGCCGATGGCGGTCTTCGCGCCGATGCCGTGCGCGGCGAGCACGAGCTTGCCCACCCCGACGAACACCTCATACCTGCCGTCGGCGATCTCCAGGCAGTGCTGGAGATCGACGAGATCGGTGTGGGCGTACTTGACCCCGGCGAACGTGGGAATCCGGTCCTTGGCGGCGATCATCAGGTCGCTCGCGCGGACGTTCACCCCCGTCACGCCGGGGATGTGGTAGTAGGTGAACGGGAGCTTCGGCGCGGCCTCGGCGATCTGCGCGCAGAATTCGGCGAGCGCGCCGGCGTCGGCGGGCCTGTGGAAATACGGCGCCACCGCGGCGATCGCGCGGGCGCCGACCGACTGCGCGTGCGCGGCGAGCGCCCGCGCCTCGGCGAGGCTGGTGTGCCCGACGTGGACGATCACGTCGAGCCGGCCGTCGGCGGCCTCACACCAGCGCTCGGTCAGGGCCTGGCGCTCGGCCACGGTCAGCGAGGCGCCCTCGCCGGCCGTGCCGGCCACGAACGCGGCCGGCGAACCCACGGCGGCGAGTGCGTCCACCTGCTTCTCGACGGTCTCCAAAGCGAGGCGCCCGGCCTCGTCGAACGGGGTGAACACGGCGGTGAGGAGGGACATCCCCCGGCCGCCCGAGGGGTAATTCAAGCCGTTCATGCAGCCTCTTTCTTGATGTGTCAGCTCAGCCGGATAGCCGGATGTCGGTGAGGACCACGGAGTCGCGGGGGTCGGTCCGCAGCCCCGTGACCCGTTTGTCCAGCGCGAACAGCGAGGGCCGGGTGGCGATGCCGATGGCCCAGGCCTCGTCGACGAGGACCTTGTTCAGCGCGGCGTAGGCGGCCTTCTGCTCCTCGGGCTCGATCGCGGTGCGGGCCGCCTTCACCGCCGCGACGTAGGCGTCGGGCACCACGCCGCGCATCATGACGTTGTCGTCGTTCGGCAACATCTGCCTGCCGCGCGAGATGAGCGAAGGGCTCTGCAGGTTGTTCGGCTGTGCGGCGACGGCGCAGTCGAGCTCACCGGCGAAGAGCGCGTCGAGGAACGCGGTCTGCTCGCGCGGCTGGATCCGCAGATCGAAGCCGATCTTCTTCAGGTCGGCCTGGATGATCTGGATGATGTCCCTCGCGGCGGGCTCTGTGCCGATGCCCGCTGTGGCGGTGAGAGGAGCGCCCGAGGCCCTGAGCAGGGCCGCCGCGGCGTCCAGGTCGAAGCCGTGCGAGTCGAGATAGCTCCGGTCGAAGGCCGGTGAGGACGGCATGAACGCGGTGTAGACCGGCTCACCCATGCCGAACCTGACCTGCTTGATGATCCGCTCCCGGTCGATGGCCCGGGCGACGGCCTGGCGCAGCTTCTTGTTGTCGAAGGGCGGGCGCGCCCCGTTCATGAAGAACAGGTCCATCCGGCCGCCGCCCTCGACCAGCGAGAACCGGTCCCGCAGCCGGTCGGCGTTCCGCAGCTCGGTGTAGGCCACGCCGTCCACGTCGCCGGACTCCAGCGCGGCCACCACCGAGTCCTCGTCGTTGAAGAACCGGACCTCGATCCGATCGAGGTGAGGCTTGCCCCTTTCCCAGTAGCCGGGGTTCCGCTCCAGGACGAGGCTGCGGTCCTTGCTGAAAGATGCCATCCGGTACGGACCGGACCCGGCCGGCTTGGTCTCCAGCTGCTTCGGGTCGTTGCTCGCGGCCGGGACGAGCGGGAAGGCGAACATCCAGTAGTGGACGAGCCCTTCGGGCGTCGGCTCGGTGAAGTCGAGGCGCACGGTCCGCTCGTCGACCGGCGTCGCCGACTTGATGAACGCCGACGGCTGGGCCAGCGTGAACGCGGCCTCCTTGTCCAGAGCGCGCTCCACCCCGGCGACCACGTCCTTGGCGGTCACCGGCGTGCCCGAGTGGAAGGCCGCCTGGCGCAACGTGATGGTGACCGAGCGGTGGTCCGAGGCGAATTCCCACTTCTCCGCACCCGCAGGGACGGGCGTGTAGTCGTCGTCGGCGGCGTAGTCGATGAGATAGGTGTAGAAGGCGTGCACGTGCAGCGCGCTGTTGGTCAGGTACGGATCGAACTGCATGATCTGCGTGGTCGCGAGCTTGATCCCGTTGCCGCTCCGGCCCGTGGAGCCGGAGGAGCCGCCCCCGCACGCGCTGAGCAACGGCACGAGACCGGCGGCCGTGAGAAGGGAACGTCGGGTGAGAGGTGTCGGTGGCATGACGGCCTCCTGATCAGAGGAGTCGGATGCGGGGGTCGAGGTAGGCATAGAGGACGTCGACGATGAGGTTGAGGCAGAGGAACGCGGCGACGACGAACAGCACGCCGCCCTGGACGACGACGTAGTCGCGCTCGCCGATCGCGGTGTAGAGCAGCCGGCCGAGCCCGGGATAGTTGAAGACGGCCTCGATGGCGACGGCGCCGCCGACGAACCCGCCGAGCTGCATCCCGACGACCGTGACCGTGGGCAGCGCGGCGTTGCGCAGCGCGTGCCCGCGGATCACCGAGCGCTCCGGCAGGCCCTTGGCGCGGGCCGTGCGGATGTAGTCCCTGGTCATGATCTCGCCGAGCGACGTGGCCACGAACCGGGCGAGCACCGCCGAGGAGGGCACGGCGAGCGCGATGGCGGGCAGGATCGTGTGGCGCAGCGCCTGCCCGGCGTCCTCCCAGAACGGCACGTAATCGCTGGTGGCGGGCAGCAGCCGGGACTGCACGGCGAGCACGATGATGAGCAGCAGGCCCAGCCAGAACGCCGGGATGGCCAGCCCTCCGGTGAGGTACGCCTGGAACGCCCGCCCGAGCACGGACCGAGGCCGCAGCGCGACGACCACGCCCGCCGGGACGGCGATCGCCAGGGTGAGCACCATGCCCATGACCGCGAGCTGGGCGGTCGCCGGGACCCGCTCCCGCAGGACGTCGACGACGCTCTGATCGGAGTGGAACGACGTGCCGAGATCCCCGGACAGGGCGTGCCCGAGCCACGTGAGGTACTGTCCGGCCACGGATTCGTCCAGCCCGAGCCTGGCGCGCGTGGCGGCCAGCTCGGCATCGCTCGCGTCGGGACCCAGGAGCACGGTCGCGGGGTCGCCGGGCAGCGCGAACACGAAGGCCCACACCGCGATCGAGCCCAGCAGCAGCACGACGGCGAACTGCAGCAGGCGGCGGACGAGGTAGGCGTACATCAGACCACCCCGGTTCGCGTGCCGCTGGACACCTGCGTGCCGACCGCGAGCTGCAGCCCGCGACCGATCCGGTCGAGGCAGAAGACCGTGAAGGCCAGGCAGAGCCCGGGGAAGAAGCCGTACGACGGGCTCTGATACAGGTACGAGCGCGCGTCCTGCAGCATGCCGCCCCACGAGGGCGCCGGCGGCGGCGTGCCCAGCCCCAGGAAGCTGAGGCCCGCCTCGATCACCACCGCCAGCGAGGCGGTGATGACCAGCTGGACCACGACCGGGCCGAGGACGTTGGGCAGCACGGTGCGGAACATCGTGTCCGGCGTGCTCGCCCCCATGCCCTTGGCCGCCACGACGAAGTCGCGGTCCCTGACCGACAGCGTCGCGGCACGCGTCAGCCTGGCGAACTCCGGGACCGCGCCGATCCCGATCGCCATGATCAGGTTGACCCGGCCCGGCCCGAGCGCGGCAATGATCACGAGCGCCAGGAGGATTCCCGGCATCGCCAGCAGCAGGTCGATGAGGCGCATCGCGGCCGCGTCGACCCATCGGCCCAGATAGCCGGCGACCAGCCCGAGCGGCACGCCGATCAGGGCGCCGAGCGCGGCCGCGCCGAAGGCGACGACCAGGGAGGCCCGGGTGCCGTGAACGATCCGCGAGGCGATGTCCCTGCCGAGCTCGTCGGTGCCGAGCAGGTGCGCGGCGGACGGGCCGAGCAGGCTCTGCGCGTCCTGCTCGTTCGGCTGGTACGGCGCCACGACCGGCGCGAGCAGCGCCACCGCGGCGAGCAGGACCAGCCCACCCGCGCCGACGACCGCCGACCTGGAGCGCGCGAAGCGGCGCAGGGCCGCGAACCGGGTGCGCCCGCCGCTCATGACCGCACCCGCGTCTCGGCGAAGTGGCAGGCCGTATGGCCGCCGGCCACCTCGCGGAGCGCCGGCGCCTCCTCGGCGCACGTCGGCTCGGCGATCGGGCACCGGGTACGGAAGCGGCAGCCCGATGGCGGATTCATCGGGCTCGGCACGTCACCGCCCAGCGGGACGCGCCGTCGCCGTTCCCGTCCCACCGGATCGGGGACCGGCACGGACGCGAGCAGCGAGCGTGTGTACGGATGCCGCGGGTCGCCGTACACGCGGGACACCGGGCCGTGCTCCACGATCGCGCCGAGGTACATCACCGCCACCTGGTCGGCCACCTGGCGGACCACGGACAGGTCGTGGCTGACGAACAGGTATGCCATCCCCGACTCCCGCTGCAGGTCATCGAGCAGGTTCAGCACCTGCGCCTGCACCGAGACGTCCAGGGCGGACACCGGCTCGTCCAGGATCAGCAGCCGGGGACGCAGCGCGAGCGCACGGGCGATCGCGACCCGCTGCCGCTGCCCTCCCGAGAACTCCGACGGATAGCGGTCGGCGTGCTCCCGTCGCAGCCCGACCCGTTCGAACAGGTCCACCACGCGTGCCCTGCGCTGCGCCCTGCTGAGACCTCCGTGCAGCCGCAGTGGCTCGGCGACGTTGTCGCCGACGGTCAGTCTCGGGTTGAGCGAGGCGTAGGGGTCCTGGTAAACCATCTGCGCATGCTGGCGGATCTCCCGCAGTTCGCGCCGGTGCGCCCGGCCGACGTCGCGATCGCCGATCCGCACCTGCCCGCCGGAGGCGTTGATCAGCCGTAGCAGCATCCGGGCCAGTGTGGACTTGCCGCACCCGGACTCGCCCACCAGGCCGAGCGTCCGGCCGGGCTCGATCCGGAACGACACACCGTCCACCGCGTGCACCCATGCCTTCGGCCGCCCGAACACGCCCGAGCGCACCGGAAACCTCTTCGCCAGGTCCCGCACCTCGAGCACGGGTTCGCTGGAGTCGTGGACGCGGACGGCGCGTGGCTCGGTGCGCCCGCCTTCCAGCAGACCCGCCACCTTGTCGGGAAAATGGCAGGCGCTGGCCGTCCCGCCGAGATCGCGCAGCGCGGGCCGGTGCTGCGCGCATTCGGCGTTCCCGCCGCCGATCGGGCAGCGAGGCTCGAACGCGCAGCCGGCGGGGAGGTCGATGAGATCCGGCGGCCGTCCGGGGATCGGCCGCGGCAGGGCGGCGGACGTGTCGATCCTGGGCAGCGAGCCGAGCAGCGCCGCCGTGTACGGATGGCGCGGCTCGGTGAACGTCGCCACGACACCTCCGGTTTCGACGACCCGCCCGCCGTACATGACGCAGACGCGGTCCGCGGTCTCCGCGATCACGCCCAGGTCATGGGTGATCAGCACGACGCCCGCGCCGGTCTCCTCGCGGGCGATCCGCAGCACGTCGAGGATCTGGGCCTGCACGCTCACGTCCAGCGCGGTCGTCGGCTCGTCCGCGATCAGCACCTTCGGCCGGTTGGCGATCGCCATCGCGATCATCGCCCGCTGGCACATGCCGCCGGAGAACTGATGGGGGTATTGCTCGTACCGGACGTCCGGCTGAGGGACGCCGACCATCTGGAGCAGCTCCACCACTCTCGCCCTGGCCGCCCTGGCGGACAGGCCAGGGTCGTGGACGCGCAGCGCCTCGGCGATCTGGTCGCCGACCCGCTGGACCGGGTTGAGCGCTGAGATCGGGTCCTGGAAGACCATCGCCACGTCCCTGCCCAGCCGCCGCCGGCGCTCATGCTCCGGCAGGGACAGGAGATCGGCTCCGCCGAGGCGGGCCGACCCCGACACCCTGCGCAGATTCGACGCGTCGAGCAGGCCCAGGGCGGCCAGCGCCGTAACGCTCTTTCCCGACCCGGTCTCGCCGACGACGCCGAGCGTCTCGCCGGGATGGACGTCGTAGCTCACCGCGTCCGCGGCGCGGACGACTCCGGCCGGCGTATCGAACTCGACGATCAGATCATGGATGCTCAACACCGGTGAGGCGGTGCTGAGCTGGTCCGGCACCGACATGTTCCCTCGCGATCACTTGGGGGTTCAGGAGACCGGAATCTGCAAGATATCCTACAAGTTGGGGACCATAGAATGACGCGGTCGGGCTGTCAAGAGCGCAGCCCATCGGTGAACCAGTCAGGAGGCACAGTGGAAACGGCTGAACCGGCTGAACCTGCTTTTCGGCGCCTGAGTCCGTCCCCTCCCGTGCACCAAGCGGTGCAGGCGGAGATCAGGAACTACATCATCAGGCTGGGCCTCCGCCCCGGCGACCCGTTGAAGCCGGAAGCCGAGCTGGCCAGGCACTTCGGGGTGAGCCGCAACTCGGTGCGGGAGGCGGTCAAGGCGCTGGAGTCCACCGGCGTCCTGGAGACCCGCCGGGGCAGCGGCGTCTACGTGCGGGACTTCTCGTTCCGCCCGTTGCTCGACCACCTGCCCTATGCGCTGATGCAGGGCCGGAGGGCGCTGAGCGAGCTGGCCGAGCTGCGCAAGACCCTCGAGGCCGGCATGATCGCCGACGCCATGCGGGCGATGTCGCAGGAGAGCGTGGCGGCGATGCGCGAGACCCTCGCGGCCATGCGCGCCCGCGCCGAGAAGGGAGAGGGATTTCCCGAGGAGGACCGGGAGTTCCATCGGCTGCTGTTCGCCGATCTCGGCAACGAGATGTTGCTGAGCCTGTTCGATCTGTTCTGGCAGGCGTTCCACCATGCCGCTCCCCCGGGGCGCGGGACGCCGATACGGGCCTACGAGTGGCATGCGAAGATCTTCGACGCCATCCTCACGGGGGATCCCGAGGTGGCCAGGGCCGCCATCTATGACCACTACAGCGGGATCGAGGCGCGCCTGAGAGACGAGCCATCAGGACCATAGCTCCTTGACAGCCGCTTGACTGAGATCATACGTTGCCGTGACTTGTAGGATATCCCGCTAATCTCACGAAGGAGTGGGCTGTGTCCGTACTGGGGCGACGTGATCTGTTGAAGACGGCCGGGATCATCGGGGGCGCATCGATCGCCGGCCCAGCCTGGTGGCGGGGCACGGCGTCGGCGGCATTACTCCAGGACATCGAGTACGTGACCGTGTTCGAGCGGGGCGAGACGCAGGCGTACCACACCTTCCGTACGCCTGCGGTCGTCCGCGCGACGGACGGCACGCTGCTCGCCTTCTCCGGGGCCCATGTCAACGACGCCCAGGACTGGGGTCACGTCGAGATGGTGCTCAAGAGGTCGTCCGACGGGGGGCGGACCTGGGGTCCGCTGCAGGTCGTCTGGGCGGATCCGCCGCACAAGGTGGCCAACCACGTGCCCGTCGTCGACCGGGAGACCGGGCGGATCCACCTGTACCTGATCCGCACCGCCGGGCACGTGGTGGGCGAGGACATCATCAACGGCACCGTGAGCCCGCAGGACGCGCCCCGCCCGCACGTGCTCTACAGCGACGACCACGGCGCCACCTGGTCCACCCCGGTGGAGATCACGGCCGACGTGAAACGCCCCGACATGCGGCATTTCGTGGGCGGGCCGGGGCACGGGATCCAGCTGACCAAGGGCCCGCACGCGGGACGGCTGCTGGTGCAGGGCAATCATTCCGTACGGCCGGGGGAGGACGGGAAGCCGCCGGTCGTCGGCGCGCACGTCATCTACAGCGACGATCACGGCAAGACGTGGCGGATGGGCGCGATCGACCGGCACGACGACGGCAGGGTGCACCCGAACGAGACCACGCTGGTCGAGCTCCCCGACGGCACCGTTTACTTCAACACGCGGGACCAGCGCGGGACCGACCCCGGCCACCGCGCGGCCACCACGAGCAGCGACGGGGGCGCGTCCTTCGACGCGCCGTTCCAGGTCGTGCCCGATCTGGAGACGCCGATCGTGCACGGCTCCCTGTTCCGGCTGGCCGACCGGGTGGTCTTCTCGTGCCCGGGGCACGTCTCGGCGCGGGAGGACCTCTCGATCTGGTCGAGCACGGACGGCGCGACGTCGTGGCGGAAGAGCGTGCGGTTGTACGACGGCCCGTCGGGCTATTCCGACCTCGTCGAGCTCCCCGACGACGTGCTGGGGGTCATCTACGAGAACGGCCCGCGTTTCTCCACCGAGCCCAGCCTGACCTACCACAAGCGGCTCACCTTCGCCCGGGTGCCGAGGCCGGCGTTCGACCAGCCCATCCCGGCTCCCAAGACGACGCCCGACACGTCGGGACGCGGCAATCACGCGATCGTGGACGGCGCCCCGCGGCTGATCGAGGGCAAGTACGGCGGGGCGATGCGGCTCGCCGGCGACTACGTGGAGGCGCCGCTGACCGCGTCGCTGGCCGTCGGCAGCGGTCCGTTCACCGTCGCGATCTGGTTTCGCACGAGCGAGCGCCGGTTGCAGCGCATCGTCCAGGCGTACAACTACGAGGAGTTCCCTCAGTGGTACCTCGAGCTCGGGCCTGGCCAGGGTGACGCGCCGGACAGCGCCGTCGTCCGCGGCCAGATCAGAACCGGCACCGCCTCCGGGAGGGTGCAGAAGGAGGGGTCCTTCGCCGACGGGAGATGGCACCACCTCGCGCTCGTCAGGAACGAGACGGAGACGATCGTTTACGTGGACGGCACGCCCACGACCGGCGCGGCGATTCCCGGGTCGGTGTCCGCGGGCGCGATCTGCGGCATCCGCATCGGCGCGCGCGTCGACGGCATCAACAATCCCGTCAACGGCGGCGTCGACGAGATGTACCTCTTCGCCAGGGCGCTGACCGCGACCCAGATCAAGGCCCTCATCGACAGGAACGCCCCGGCCACCACGGGCATGCGGCTCCACCTTCCCCTGGGCAAGATCCGATGAACAGTACGGAGTGAGGCCATGAACACGAGCCCGCCCAACATCGTCCTGATCCTGGCCGACGACTTGGGGTTCTCCGACCTCGGCTGCTACGGCTCCGAGATCCGGACCCCGAACCTCGACCGGCTCGGCTTCTCCGGGATCCGCTTCACGCAGATGTACAACGCCGCCCGTTGCTGCCCGTCCCGCGCCTCCCTGCTGACCGGCCTCTACGCGCACCAGACCGGCGTCGGGCACATGATGGAGAACCTGGGCGTGCCCTCCTACCAGGGCTTCCTCAACCGGAGTTGCGTCACCGTCGCCGAGGCCCTGCGGACGCACGGCTACACCACGCTGATGTCGGGGAAATGGCACGTGGGCGGCGCCTACAACATCCTCGACCCCGGCAGCTGGCGTCCTGGCGACGCCACGCATCCGCTGCCCACGCAGCGGGGATTCGACCGGTTCTACGGCATCGTCTCGGGAGCCGGCAGCTATTTCTATCCCCGCACCCTGATGCGCGACGACACGTTCGTCCCGCTCCAGGCCTCCGGCTACTACCTGACCGACGCGATCACCGACAACGCCGTGCGCATGGTGGAGCAGGCCGCGGCGGCCGGCCGGCCGTTCTTTCTCCATGTCACCTACACGGCCCCGCACTGGCCGCTGCACGCGCCGGAAGAGGACATCGCCCGCTACGAAGGCGCCTACCGCGACGGGTGGGACGCCATCCGAACCGGCAGGCACGAGGAGCTGAAGGGCCTCGGGCTGGTCGATCCCGGCTGGCGGATCACGCCACGGGACAAGGACTCCCCGCCGTGGGAGGAGGCTCCGCACCGGGAGTGGGAAGACCGGCGGATGGCCACGTACGCCGCGCAGATCACCGGCATGGACGCCGGGATCGGGCGCATCCTGGATCGCCTGGGCGAGCTGGGCCTGCGCGACGACACGCTCGTCATGTTCGCCTCCGACAACGGCGGATGCGCCGAGTTCCTCCGCGAGGACAACAACCCGGACGAACCGTTCAGGTACGGCACGGACCCGCTCGACGGACGCTCGATCCGGGTGGGCAACATCCCGGACCTGCGCTCCGGACCGGCCGACACCTTCATGAGCTATGGCCGCTCCTGGGCCAACGCCAGCAACAGCCCGTTCCGGCGGTTCAAACGGTGGGTGCACGAGGGCGGCATCTCCACGCCGTTCATCGTCAGCTGGCCGGCCAGGATCGTCAGACCCGGCGTCGTGCACGAGCCGGCACACTTCATCGACATCTTCGCCACCTGCCTGGACGCCGCAGGAGCCGCCTATCCCACCGAGTTCGGCGGCCACGAGATCACCCCGCTGGAAGGCGAGAGCTTCCTGCCGCTCATCGACGGCCGGCCGTGGTCGCGCGCGAGACCGCTGTTCTTCGAGCACGAAGGCAACCGGGCCGTGCGGCACGGCCGCTGGAAGCTGGTCAACGCGTACGGGAGCGACTGGGAGCTCTACGACATGGCGGAGGACCGCACCGAGCTGCACGACCTTGCGAGCGTGAACAGGCCGCAGGTGACACGTATGGCCGGGATGTACGAGGAGTGGGCCCGGCGCTGCGGGGCACGGCCCTGGCGCCCCTGAGCCGGTCCGGAATTATCTCCAGGAATCAGCTAACTCGGGTTGACAGTCCCAGTCAGACTTCAGTTAACTTCCGATGGCAGAAAATACGATTCAGCACCCTCGGAGGGGAAATGCCGACAATCAGCAGAATCGCCGCCGTCACGACGGTGACGGCCGGTGTCGTGATCTCCACGGCGGCCGTCTCGCCCGCGCACGCGGAGGCGACGGCGACGCCGGCCTTCGTCGCCTATCACGCGGCAAGCGCGGGCCGTCAGACCACCTACGCCAGAACGCTCAAGAAGCAGGGCTACCACCCCATCACGGTCAACGTCTCGGCCGGTGGCCGGTACGCGGCGGTCTGGGTCAAGGGCAGCAGCCCCGCCTGGGCGATCTATCAGGGCATGTCCGGCCCCGGCTACCAGAGCCGGTTCAACGAGTTCGCGAAGAAGGGCTACCAGCCCATCTCGGTCTCCGCGACCGGCTCCGGCAGTGGCGCGGTCTTCGCCGCCGTCTTCGAGAAGAAGAGCGGGAAGCACTTCGCGAGGCACGGGTTGACGGCCCGCCAGTTCGCGTCGGTCAACCAGAAGGCGGCCTCGACCGGCTACACGCTGTCCTCCGTCGACGTGTACGGCAGCGCCGCCAGCCCGCGTTACGTGGGCGTCTGGACGGCCAACACCGGCGGAGGCTGGTACTACACCTACGGGAAGACGGCCAAGCAGCACGAGGCCGAGGTCGCCAAGCGCCTCAGGCAGGGCTTCCGGCCGACGCAGGTGGCCGTAGGCCCGGACGGCACGTACGCGGCCGTCTGGCGCAAGGACGGCCTGCGTTCCTGGGCCCACTACATCGAGATGTCGAGCTCCGGCTACCAGAAGCGCTTCGACCAGCAGCGCGCCCGAGGCCTGTACCCCGTGCAGGTGAACAGCGAAAGCGGGCGCTACGCGGCCGTCTTCGTGAAGACCTGACACGGCCGGGGGATGGCTGGTCCCTGCCTGGTGGCAGGGACCAGCCATAAACTTCCGACACAAATCAATCCGGCGGCAGCATGGACGCGCTTCACCTGCGCGGCTCACGTCCGGTCCGCCTGACCGGCGCCACCGGCCGTCCGCACTTAATTCCAGCCAGCAGAAAATTGACCGGGCGGTGCTCAGCCGATGAGCGCGAACGGGTCGGCGTAGAAACGCTCGAGCACACAGGTGGCGGCGGAGATCACCGGTGCGTTGTCGTCGAGGGCGCTCGGCTTGATCACCTTGTCGGCGTCGAACTCCCGGCGCACCCATCGCCGCGCCTCCCCGCGGATCTCGGTGATGTGGTCGGGAACGAGCAACGGCGTGCCGAAGATGATGACCTGATCGGGGGCGAGCAGATCCATCACGATCACGACGGCTTCCCCGATCGCGCGGGCGCGGTCGCGCAGCAGGTAGTCGGCCAGGGCATCGCCACCGCGGGCGAGCTCGGCCAGGTCGTGGACCGACTGCCCCTCCCTGAGCAACCCCTCCCGCACGGCCCTGCCGACGACGGCGCGATCCCCCGCCACCGACATGAGACAACCGCCGCGGCCGCACTCGCAGGGCATCTGGGCGGGCCGGGACAGCGGGAGATGGGCGATCTGCCCGGCGCCCTCACCCTGCCCGTGGTAGAGCTCGCGACCGATGACGAGACCCGCGCCGATCACGTTGCCGATGAACAGGTGCACGAAATCCTGCACGCCCTGATCGGCCCCGAACCACATCTCGGCCCTGCACAGAGCGCGCTGGGTCGACTCGACGACGAGCAGGCCGGGAAAGCGACCGGCCGCCAGGTCCGGGATGTCGACGTCGGTCCAGCCGAGCACGTCCTGCTCTCTTATCCGGCCGGAGGCCACGTCGACCCGGCCGACGGTGGTGAAGCCGGTGCCGAGGATCCGCGCGGAGGTGTCGGCGGCCAGCTCGGCCACGCGCTCGGCGGCCTCGGCGACCACGACCGCGGGGTCGAGCTCGCCGTCGTGCGCGATCCGCACCGGCTCCCCGACGAGACGGCCGCGCAGGTCCACCAGGCCGATGGTGGTGCGCCGCAGGCCGACGTGGATGCCCACGGCGTGGAAACGCGCGGAGGCGAGGTCGAGCGGCACGCGGGGGCGGCCGGCGTCGCGCGACGGGAGTGCGGGCAGCTCTTCCAGCAGGCCGGCCCGGGTCAGCTCGGCCGTGATGCGGGTCGTCGCCCCGGAGCTCAGCGAGAGCCGCTCGGCGAGATCGATGCGCGGCGCGGGCCCTTCCCTGAGCAGGGCCCGCAGCAGCGCGGCCACGTTGTGCCTGCGCACGTCAAGCGTCACGGCGGCCCGGGGGGCCGCGCTCGGGCTACGCATGGCCATCACTCCCCTTGCCCGCCGTCGGCAGATTTTCTGTGTCTTGAAATTAAAGAGCCGCAGGCCCGATCCCGTAAACGGGCGCGCCGTCCTGTAGAAGATCGTACCAGGGGCTGGTCACGCCGATTAACTTCTGTTAGAAGTTTATATCCTGGCTTTGTTTGAAGGAGGAGCGCTATGACCGACGACACCATGCCCTCGCGGCGTTCGATCCTGCTCGGCGGCGCGGCCGCGCTCGGCGCCGCGGGCCTCGGCCTGCTGCCCCCCGCCCCCGCCGCGGCGGCCACGCCCTGGTGGCGCAGTGGCCGCTTCCCGGGTGACCCGGGCACGGGCAAGATCGTGTACGGGTCCTCGATGGGCCCGCAGCAGACGGTGCCGGACTTCGAGAAGGGCATCGGCACGACGCTCGGCTGCCACCGCAGCTACTTCAAGTACGTCCACGACGAGCAGTGGCGCGACATGCGGCGGGTCGCCCTCGACGACATCAACAACCATCGCGTACCCGTCATCTCCACCAAGCTGCCCGGCCCGTGGCAGGAGGTGGCCGACGGCAAGCACGACGGCTGGCTGCGCAACGTGGCCGCAGGTCTCGGCAGCGTGCCGGGCCCGGTGTGGTTCTGCCTGCACCACGAGCCGCGCGGCGAGCAGACACCTGCGGCCTACCGGGCGATGTACACGCACGCCGCCCCGATCCTGCACCGCTTCCCGAACATCGCGGTGACCCCGATTCTCAACGGCTGGATCTGGCAGGGCGGCGACGACGTCGAAGCGTGGCACATCCCGGAGGCCGACCTCATCGGCGTCGACGACTACAACCCCTGGTGGACGTACGACACCACGGAGCCCAACTACCGTCCGTGGAAGACCCCGGAAAGGATCTGGGGCGAGCCCATCGCCACCTGCCGCCAGTGGGGCAAGCCGCTGTTCGTGGCCGAGTACGGCGTCCGCTACGCCTACCAGGAGCCGGGCAAGTCCGCCGCCTGGCTGACCCACGCCTACGAGTACGCGCTGGAACAGGGGCTGGTCGCGCTGTCGTACTTCAACTCCGGGGTGGAGTCCCCGAACGGCACCTGGGTGCTCGACGGCGAACGGCTCGACACCTTCAAGCAGCTCATCCACCGCCCCGAATCCGTCCACGTGATATGAGCACCATGATCGATCGGCAGGACGCCGTCGTCGTCACCGGCTCGGCGGGGCGGCTCGGCAGAGCCGTCGTCGAGCACCTGGTGGCGGCGGGCGTCCCGGTGGTCGGCGTGGACCGCGAGGCCGCGCCGACGCCCCCGGGCGTGCGGGTGCACACCATGCCGGTCAGGGACCCCGGGGCACTGCGGCCCGTGTTCCGGGGCGCCCAGGCCGTCATCCACCTCGCCGCCATGCCGAACCCGCGCACCGGCCCCGGACACACGATCTACACCACCAACACCGCGGCCACCTACGCCGTGCTCGACGCCGCCGCCGACGAGGGCGTGCCGCGCGTGGTGACGGCGTCGAGCGGGTCGGTGCTCGGCATCTCCGGTGGGCCGCACGAGCTGTCCCCGCTGTACGCGCCCCTCGACGAGGAGCACCCGGCACGTCCGCAGGACGGCTACGCCCTGTCCAAGCAGGCCGACGAGGCCGCGTGCGCGATGTTCCACCGAGCCACCGGGCTGTCGGTCGCGGCGCTGCGCTTCCCCGCCATCGGCACCCCCGGCCTGCTGCGGGAGCGGGTGCTCAGGGAACGGGTGGAGCCGGGCTTCCTGCGTCGCGGCCTGTGGGCGTATGTCGAGGTGCGGGACCTGGCCCGGGCCTTCGCCGCAGCGGTGGCCGCCGACGGCATCGGGTGGGAGGTGTTCGGGGTGGCCGCGGCCGACACCTTGAGCGACGTACCCACCGAAGAGCTCCTGCGCCGCCACCACCCGGACACCGTCATCCGCCGGCCGCTGCCTGGGCACGCGTCCCTGTGGGACACCCGCAAAGCGGCCCGGGTGCTCGGCTGGCGCCCGGAGTTCACCTGGCGCGAGGCGGAACGCGTCTCGGCGTGACCGGGGCCCGGGCGCCCGCACCCCGACGGCGGGCGCCCGGCAAAGGACCGGCCACCGTCATTACAGGGTGTGGCGGTCGAGGGAGAATTCGCGGATGAACCGGTCCACGTCGGCCAGAGCCGGATCTCCCGGGCCGGAGGGGATCGCCGGGCCGGGCGCCCGGCAGTGCGGCTCGTCGATGAGGCCGCGCCGCCAGGCGATCGCCTTGCCCATCGCGAGCGGCACGCCCGGCACCGGCCACCACGACTCCAGCCAGGCGGCGAGCCGCGCGTGCAGGTCCAGGGCGGCCGCGCGCTCCCCCGTGTCCCACAGCCGCAGGATCCGGAGGCAGAGCTCGATGAAGCCGGCCCCGGGCTGCACGCCCACCGCCCCCGCCTCCAGCGCTTCGGGAAGGTCGATGCCCGCGTTCCCGGCCAGGCACGGCACGCCGTGCCGGGTGAGCGCACGGATGTAGGAGCCGGGCGAGCGGCATTCGACCTTCACCGCGGCGAGGTTGGGGTGGTCGGCGCGCAGCATCGCGAGGTCGCCGGGATCGAGCCGGGTGCCGGTGCCGCGCGGGGCGAACTGCACGACCACCGGGAGCGGCCCAGCCGCCTGAAGCACCGCGGCCAGATGGTCGAGGACCATGGCGTGGGGAGGGTCGCAGAAGTGGGGCGGCAGGACGTTGATCGCGCCCGCGCCGAGGTCGGCGTACCGCCTGACCTGCCGGACGGCGAGGTGCGTGGCGTGCTCGGCGACGGAGGCGATCAGCAGGCCTCCCGGTGGCACGGTCCCGGCCAGGTCGGCAAGGAGCCAGAGCCGCTCCAGGTCGCTCAGCGCGAAATACTCCGAGGCGAAGCCCGGGAACATGACCGAGCCGATGCCCAGTTCCCAGGTGTGTGCGATCAGCCGCTCGAAGGAGCGGCGGTCGAGGGACCCATCGGCGCGGAAGGGAGTCGGCAGCACGGGGCTGACGCCTCGGATCATCGGCCCTCCCTCCGCCGCGCCGCCGCCGCTCACGCCGATTCCGGAAGGTCCGGGAGGAACGTGAGGCCGGGGGCGAGGGCCACACCGAGTCCGGGCGCCATGGACAGGGGCAGGCTCGCGGCGGTCACGCTCTCGCGCGGGCTGACCACGGCGGCGCGGTCCACGTCCTCGCCGTACATGTACTCCACGAGCGTGAAGCCGGGGTGGACGGTCGACAGATGGGCGCATACGGCAGTGCTGATCGGCCCGCAGGGATTGTGGTACGTCACGTCCACGCCCGTGACCCGCTCGGCCAGGCGCAGCAGCGGCGTCACGCCGGCGGTGTACTTGGGGTCGAGCAGCAGCACCTTCAGGTGCCCCGTGGACAGGGCGGCGGCCAGTTGTTCCGCGGTGTGGAGTGTCTCGCCGCCGGCGATGGGCGCCTTGGCTCGGGCGGCCAGCCAGCGCATGGCCTCCGGGTCGGTGACGTCCACAGCGTCCTCCAGCCAGGCGACACCGAGGTCGTCCAGCCGCGGCACGGCCACGGCGAGCTCGTCCTCGGAGAGCTTGTGATGCACGTCGATCATCAGCTCGGCGTCCTCACCGATGGCCTCGCGTACGGCTCGGGCGATGGCGAGCCCGGTGTCCACGATGGATTCACCCGGCAGCGGCGGCCCGTCGAACGGGGCGACCTTGATCTTGCCGTGGCCGTCGGCGACCGCGGCGGCCGCCTTGACGGCGAAGTCCTGCGGCCGGCGCCGACCGCCGCTGCGGTTGATGTTGGCGTAGACCGGGACGTCCTCCCGCCGCTCGCCTCCCATCCACTGCCACAGCGGCACCCCCTGCGCCTGCGCGGCGAGGTCGGCCAGCGCCATGTCGAGGCCGCCGATGACGGTGCGACGCAGGAAACGCGTCCGGGGGTCGCCGTGGGCCGCGCACTCGCGGCGCAACCGGTCGCAGAGGTCCTGCCCACCGGCCAGCGCGTCGGTCCCGCGCACGCGGGGCGCCAGCAGCCCGACCGTCTCCGGAACCTGCTCCGGCCACCCGCTGTCGGAGCACTCGCCGGTGCCCACCAGACCGTCCTCCGTCTCGACCTCGAGGAACATCCATGTCGATCGCTGAGTGGCGCGGAAGCGGCGCAGGCGGAGGTCGGTGATGCGCATGCTCATACGGGCCCTTCCATCTGGTCATCTATAAGTTGTCTACGGAAGATAATAGTCGAGCCCGTGGCCGTCAACGCGCGGCAGGACATCGGCCCGCTCCCCCGGAACGTCTTGACGGCACCGTTGCCGAGAGATTAACTTCTGACAGGAATTAAATCGGCCGAGCAGCCAGAAGGCCGGGCCGGACGAGCCCCGGACCCGCGGGCCGACGCGCGACGGAGGTATTCCACCATGAGCAACCAGCCCCCTCCCGACGGCTTGGTGCCGCGAAGAGACATCCTGCGCTGGGGCGCCGCGAGCCTCGCCCTGCTGGGGGCGAGCGCCTGCACCTCCGCCGTCGAACGGGAGGCCAGGAACAGGACGGCCACGACCGGGACGCGCGGCGGCCGGCTCGTCATCGCACAGGGCACGGACATCATCCCCAAGACCGTGGTCAACCAGTCCGCGCAGAACGCCACCTGGCGCAGGCAGGTCTTCAACAGCCTCATCCGCCTCGACAGGAAGACGCACGAGGTGATCCCGGAGCTGGCGACCAGCTGGAAGACGAGCGACGGCGGCCGCGTCACCACCCTGACACTCCGCGAGGGCGTCACCTGGCACTCCGGTCGCCCGTTCACAGCGGACGACGTGCGGTTCTCCGTGGAGTTCCAGCGCGACATGCAGCCGCCGTTCGCCTTCGCGTGGCTGCTCAAACAGCTCTCCGAGGTCGAGGCGGTGGACTCCGGCACCGTACGGCTGGCCTTCGACGAACCGGTGAACAACCTTTTCGACGCGCTCTCCCTGATGATCATGCTGGACAGGGAGTCGGCCCAGGAGCTCATGACCGGCGCCAGGGTGATCGGCACCGGGCCGTTCACCTTCGCCGAATACCGGCAGGGCACGAGCCTGAGGCTCGACCGCTACGCCAACTACTGGGAGTCCGGCCGGCCCGCCCTCGACAGCGTCCTGGTGAGGGTGATCACCAAGCCGGAGGCCCGCATGTCGGCGCTGCGCTCGGGCCAGGTGCACCTGGCCACCGGGGTCGGCCCCATGGAGCTCAAGCAGGTGGAGTCCGACCGGACGTTCACCGTGACGCCGTACGACACCTACAGCTCCGGCGTCTACCTCGGCTGCAACGTCAACGCCGGCCCCCTGAAGGACAAGCGGGTGCGCCAGGCCGTCCACTACGCGCTGGACCGCCGCAGGATCGCGGAGGAGATCTACCGCGGCAAGGCCACCCCGAACGCCACCCCCTGGTCGGCCACCAGCCCGGCCCACAACCAGCGGCTCGCCGATCACTACGCCCGCGACCTGACCCGGGCCGTGAGCCTGCTGAAGGAGGCCGGAGCCGACGGCGCCGAGCTGATCCTGGAATCGGCACAGCCGGTCGGCAAGTCCGCGGAGATCGTCGAGTTCAACCTGCGCGAAGCCGGCCTCAAACCGCGGTTGCGCGTGCTCAACGCCACCCAGCAGCAGGAGCGCATCGAGAGCCGCTCATTCGAGGGGATGTGGATGGGCCAGCACGGGTACAACAACCTCTCCCCCACCAACCTCCTCTACAGCGCCATGCCCTACCGGACCACACAGAACCTGTTCAACTTCGCCTCAGACCGGTACGAGAAGCTCGCCCAGGCCGCCCTGCGCGCCACGGGCGAGTCCGAGCAGCGCGCGGCCTACGACGCCGTCACCGAGTTCATCCTGGACGAGGCGTTCTGCTGCGACCTCGTGCACGCCACCAGCACCGCGGTCACCAACGGCGTCTCCGCCTGGGACTACACCGTCTGGGACGACGTGCTGCTGGGGAAGTCCACGGTGGCCTGACGCGTGCTGTCCTACATCGCCCGCCGCCTGCCGACCGCGGCACTCACCGTCGTCCTGACCTCGGTCGTCGTCTTCCTGCTCATCGGCCTGCTGCCCGGCAGCCCCGCCTCGGTCATCCTCGGCGACCAGGCCGATCCGGCCGCCGTGGCCGCCCTGGAACAACGCATGGGCCTGGACCGGCCGATGGTGCAGCAGTATGCGGACTGGGCCCGCCGCCTGGTCACCGGCGACCTCGGCACCTCCTACATCTCCGGTGCCCCGATCGCCGGGACCCTCGGCGCGGCGGCGGGCGCGACCGCGGAGCTGGCGCTGGCCAGCCTGATCGTCACCGCCCTCACCGGCGCGGCGTTCGGCATCGCCGCCGCCACGGCGCGGCGGCGGGCGACCCAGGCGGTGATCCGCGGTGCCAGCGCGCTGATCTTCGGGGTTCCCGAGTACGTGCTGGGCATCCTGCTGATCCTGCTGTTCGCGATCACCGTGCGCCTGCTGCCCGCCGGCGGCCGTGAGCCGCTGCTGGCCGACCCGGAGATCGGCATCCAGTACCTGGCCATGCCCGCCATCGCGCTGGGGCTGCATTCCGGGGTGGTCGTGGGCAGGTTCCTGGAGACGGAGCTGCGCAGGCAGTTGGAGGAGGAGTACCTCGACACCGCGCGTGCCAAGGGCGTCTCCGCCCGGCGGGTGCTCTGGCGGCACGCTCTGCCCAACGCCCTGCCGCCGGTCGTCACCGTGCTGGGCATGCGCGTCGGCCACGTGCTCGGCGGCGCCGTCGTCATCGAGGCGGTGTTCGCCTGGCCCGGGCTCGGCCAGGTCCTGGCGAACGCGGTCGTCAGCCACGACTACCTGATCATCCAGGACATGGTGGTCTACTTCGTCGTCGTCTTCATCGCCGTACAGGTGGGCGGCGACCTGATCCACGCGGCGCTCGACCCGCGCGTGAGGCTGGAGGGCGAGGCGTCATGAGAATGCCCCACGCGCTGCGCTCCCCAGGAGGCGCGGCAGGCACGGCGATCGTGCTGGTGCTGGTCGTGGCCGGCCTGCTCGCACCGTGGCTCAGCCCGTACGCGCCGGACTTCCAGCAGGCAGGCGCGGTGCTGGAAGGGCCCTCGGCCGGGCACTGGTTCGGCACCGACGACCTGGGCAGGGACGTGCTGTCCCGGCTGTTGTACGGCATCAGGCAGGACGTGATCATCATTGTCCTGGCAGTGCCGCTCAGCAAGGCCATCGGCATCGCCGTCGGGCTGCTGGCGACCACGCACCGGATCGTGGACGTCCTCATCCAGCGGGTGCTCGACGTCAAACTGGCCTTCCCGACGGTGATCATGGGCGCGGCGCTGGCCGCGTTCCTCGGACCCGGGTTCTCCACCGTGCTGATCGTCATCGTCATCGGCGGCATCCCCATCACCGCCCGACTGACCAGGACGGCGGTGCTCACCGAACGCGAGCGGGAGTACGTCACCGGAGCCCGCGTCGTGGGCGCCTCGCGCGCCGCGATCCTGGTGACGCACATCCTGCCGAACGCGGTCGACGCGCTCGTGGTGAACTTCGTGATGTCGGCGGCCGGCGCCGTGTTCCTGGAGGGCGCGCTCAGCCTGCTGGGCTTCGGCATCCAGCCGCCCGCCCCGTCGCTCGGCGGAATGATCGAGAAAGGGCTCCCCTACCTGGCGGAGCAGCACTGGGCCGTGCTGGCGCCCATCGCCGTGCTCACGGGCCTGGTCATCGGACTCAACATGCTCGGCGACGCACTCAACGCGACCCTGCGCCGCGGCTACTGACCCCCTGGAGAATTCGTGAACGACCACCGAGACACCCTCCTCCAGGTGCGCGACCTGAGAGTCGAGTTCCCAGGACGGCAGGGCCGCGTGCAGGCCGTGCGCGGGGTGGGCTTCGACGTCCATCCCGGCGAGTCGCTCGCCATCGTCGGCGAGTCGGGCTCCGGCAAGTCCGTGACCGCCCGCAGCGTGCTGCGCCTCGTACGCGACCCAGGACGGATCACCTCCGGCTCCATCCGGTACCGGGGACGCGAGGTCCTCGACATGTCCGGGGCCGAGCTCGCCCAGCTGCGCGGCGGCGAGATCGGCATGGTCTTCCAGGACCCCATGTCCTCGCTCAACCCGGTCATGACCATCGGCGAACAGGTCGCCGAGGCCGTGTGGGCCCACGGCCACGACCACCGCCGCGCCCGGGCCAGGGCTGCCGAGTTGCTGGAGCTCGTAGGTGTGCCCGACCCCGCGCGACGGCTGACCGACTATCCGCACCAGTTCTCCGGCGGCATGCGGCAGCGGGTCATGATCGCCATCGCGCTGGCGGGTGACCCGTCGCTCATCATCGCCGACGAGCCCACGACAGCGCTGGACGTCACGGTACAGGCGCAGATCCTGGAGGTGTTCGCGCGGCTGAACACGGAGCTGGGCACCGCGATCGCCGTCATCACCCACAATCTCGGCCTGGTGGCCCGGCTGTGTGACCGGGCCCTGGTCATGTACGCGGGCAAGATCGTCGAGGAGGCCCCCGTGACCGTGCTCCACGACGCGCCGCGGCATCCGTACGCGTGGAGCCTGCTCAAATCGGTGCCCCGGCTCACCGGCGGCGCGAACCGGCTGGAGGCGATCCCCGGCCGGCCACCGGACCTGCGTCGCCCTCCCGGCGGCTGCGCCTTCGCACCGCGCTGCGCGTTCGCCGAGGACCGCTGCCACGCCACGGCTCCGCCGCTGACCGAGCGGGACCACGGCCACCGGGCCGCCTGCTGGGTCACCGCCGACGGATTACGCCTCACCGTGACCGATCGCCCGCAGGCGGGGGGCGCGCCCGCGCAACGGGGCGGCGAACCGGCCGGCTCCGACCCCTCGTCGCAGCCTGACGAGCCCGGCGCCGACGTCCTCGTCCTGCGCGAGGTGCACAAGAGCTACGCCGTGCGCGGGCGCGGGATCGTGCGGCGCGCCAAGGGCGAGGTCAGGGCCGTGCGCGGGGTGAGCCTGCGGCTGGGCGCCGGCGAGACGCTCGGGCTGGTCGGCGAGTCGGGCTGCGGCAAGTCCACGCTCACGCGCATCCTGCTCGGCCTGGAGAAACCCGATGCGGGGTCCGTGCTGGTAAGGGACCATGACCTGACGTCCACGGACCGCCGCGGGCTGGCGGGACTGCGCCGGCAGGTGCAGCTCGTCCTGCAGGACCCGTACTCATCGCTCAACCCGCGGCACACCGTAGGCCGCCTGGTGGCCGAGCCGCTGCGCGTCCACGGCATGGCGGGCCCTGGCCGGACCGAAGGCAGGGTGGCTGAGCTGCTGGAGCTGGTCGGCCTCGACCCCGCCATGACGGCCCGGCTGCCCCGCGACTTCTCCGGCGGCCAGCGCCAGCGCATCGCCCTGGCGAGGGCCCTGGCCGTGAGCCCGTCGGTGCTGGTGCTCGACGAACCGGTCTCCGCGCTGGACGTCTCGCTCCAGGCGCAGATCGTCAACCTGCTGCTCGACCTGAAGGACCGGCTCGGCATCGCGTACCTGCTGGTCGCGCACGACATCGCCGTGGTCAGGCACATGAGTGACCGCATCGCCGTGATGTACCTGGGGCAGATCATGGAGGAGGGGCCGGCCGGCGAGGTGTGCGCCCGGCCGCTGCACCCGTACACGGCCGCGCTGCTGTCGGCGGTGCCCGAGCCCGATCCCGCGGTCGAGCGGCGGCGGAGCCGGGTGGCGCTGTCAGGCGAGGTGCCCAGCCCGCTGTCGCCTCCCTCCGGCTGTCCCTTCCACACGCGGTGCGCGGTGCGGGCGGGACGGGAGATCTGCCGCACCGAGCGGCCGGTCGCGCGCGAGGTCGCACCGGGCCGCTGGTCGGCGTGCCACTTCAGCGAGGAGACGGCGTGAAGATCACCGACGTTCGCGCGGTGCCCGTACGGGGCGGGCGGCGTACGTACCTCTTCGTGCTCGTCGACACCGACGAGGGCGTGCTCGGCATAGGCGAGTCGGGGCTCGCGAGCCGTGGAGCGGCGGTGTGCGGGGCGCTCGAGCACCTCACGCCGTTGCTGGTCGGCCAGGACCCGCTCCGCACGGAGCGATTGTGGCAGCTGATGTCCCGCGGCGGTTTCTTCCCCGCCGACCGGGTGGTGGCCTCGGCGATCGCCGCGGTCGACCTCGCGCTGTGGGACATCAAGGGCAAAGCACTCGGCGTACCCGTGCACCTCCTGCTCGGCGGACGGGTACGCGACCGCGTTGCGTGCTACACGCACGTACGGCCGGCGGGAAGCGGTCCCGCCGACGTCGCGCGGGCCTGCGCGGAGCTGCGCGAGGCGGGATGGCGGGCGTTGCGGCTGGCACTCCCCGCGTCCGGAGAGACGTTCGAGCCCCGCGCGGCGGTACGTGCGGGCGTCGAGTCCTTCGCGGCGGCCAGGGAGGCGGTGGGCGATGACGTCGACCTGATCCTCGACGCCCACACCCGCCTCGATCCGCCCGAGGCCGCCCTGCTGTGCCGCGAGCTGGAGCCTCTGCGCCCGCTGTTCGTCGAGGACCCGCTGCGGTGCGAGAACCTCGACGCCTACCGCAGGCTGCGCGAACGCACCGCCGTGCCGCTGGCGGCCGGCGAGCAGCTGGCGTCGAAGTGGGAGTTCCGGCCGCTGATCGAGGACGAACTGATCGACTACGCCCGGATCGACCTGTGCATCGCGGGCGGGCTCACCGAGGCCGCGAAGATCGCCGGCTGGTGCGAGACCCACTACATCCGCGTGGCCGTGCACAACCCCCTCGGCCCCGTGGCCACCGCCGCGGCGCTCCACTTCAACCTCGCGTGCACCGCGTTCGGCGTCCAGGAACAGCCCTACCGTCCCGGCGACCTGCTGCCCGAGGTGTTTCCCGCGGCGCCGGAGTGGCGCGGCGGGAGCCTGCTGCCGCTGGAGGGGCCGGGGCTCGGCCTGCCGATCGACCTCGACGCGCTGGCGGCCTTCCGTACCGAGACCTGGAACGAGCCGCCGCGGCTGTCGCGCTCTGACGGCTCCTTCACGAACTGGTGAGAGACATGGATCTTCCCGAACTTTTGATCATTTACCGTGGCCTGGGCCCTGACGACGTGCTCGCGGCCTCCGACGCCCTCTACGCCACCGGGGTCACGGCCTTTGAGACGACCATGGACAGCCCCGGCGCGCTCACCTCGATCGCCGGGCTGTCGCGACGGTTCGGTGACGCCTTGATCGGCGCGGGCAGCGTACGCACGCCGGCCCACGTCAAGGCCGCCGCGGACGCGGGCGCCGCGTTCCTGCTCTCCCCTCATCTGGACGAGGAGATGGTCGCGGCGACGAAGGCGGCCGGGCTGGTGTCGATACCGGGGGCGTTCACGCCGACCGAGGTCGTCCGGGCGCACGCCGCCGGCGCGGACCTCGTCAAGATCTTCCCCATCGCCCCCGCCGGCGCCGAGTACGTCCGGCAACTGCGCCAGCCGCTGCCCGACGTGCCGCTGCTCGCCACCGGCGGGCTCACCGCCGAGCTCGCCAGGCAGTGCCTGCTGGCCGGCTGCGCGACGGTCGGGGTCGGCGCCGGGCTGATCGACGCGGACGCCGTCAGGGACGGGGACTGGGACCGGCTGGCGCACGGCGCGCTCCGCTACCTGGCCGTGCTGCGCGGCGAGGACCAATGACGCAGGAGGGACAGATCATGCAGGACGACATCTCCGGGGTGCGGCTGAGCGGCCGGCACCATGCCGGTGGCGGGCCCCGTTACGAGGTGGTGGAGCCCGCGACCGGGCGGACGATCGGGCACGTCGCCGCGGGCACCGGCCGCGACGCCGCACGCGCCGTGGACGTCGCCGCCGCCGCGCTGGAGGGATGGCGCAGCACGCCGGCCCCGCGGCGGGGCGCGGTGCTGCGCGCGATCGCCGGGCGGCTGCGCACCGCCGACGGCCTGGCCGAGACGGTCGCGCGCGAAACGGGCAAATGCCTCCGCGAGGCGAGCGCCGAGCTCGCCTTGGCCGCGGACTACTTCGACTGGTACGCCGGGCTGGCGCACACCCTCACCGACCAGGTGCTCTCAGTACGCCCGGGCCTTCGGCACCTCGTACGCACCGGACCGGTGGGCGTGGCCGCCGTCCTGACACCGTGGAACTTCCCCGTCTCCATTCCCGCCCGCAAGATCGCACCCGCGCTGGCCGCCGGCTGCGCCGTGGTCTTCAAGCCTTCCGAGCTGTCGCTGCTGTCCAGCCTCGCCTTCGCCGAGATCTGCGAGGCCGAGCTCCCCGACGGCCTGGTCAACACGGTGGCCGGGGACGGACCGGAGATCACCGGCGTCTGGCTGGACGATCGCCGCGTGCGCCTGCTGCATTTCACCGGTTCCACCGCCGTCGGCCGGAGCATCGCGAAGGCGGCCGGTCCGGCCCTCACGCCGGTGGTCATGGAGCTCGGCGGGCGCGCGCCGTTCATCGTGCTGCCCGACGCCGACCTGGACGACGCGGCGGACACGCTCATGGTGGCGAAGTTCCGCAACAACGGGGCCTCCTGCATCGCCGCGAACAACGTCTGGGTGCACGAGGACGTACGCGAGGAGTTCCTGACCCGCCTGGCCGAACGGGTCTCCCGGTTGGTCCCCGGCGACCCGCTGGACGAGCGTACGACCCTCGGGCCCGTACGTACCCGGGAGATGGCCGACCGCCTGGAAGGCGCCGTCGCCGCGCTCGCTGCGGCGGGCGCGTCCGTGCACCAGGGTGACGGCCCTAGGCGGGACGGCTGGTACGTCGCGCCGACGCTGGTCGTCGATCCGGCGCAGGACCGGCCCGAGTGGCGGGAGGAGGTCTTCGGCCCCATCGCACTGGTCCGCTCGTTCACCGACCTGAAGGAGCCGATCGCCGACGCCTCGGCCACCGCGCATGGCCTGGCCGGCTACGTCTGCACCGGCGACGCCGCCGCGGGTGCGGACCTGCTGGCCCGGCTCGACGTGGGGATCGCGGGCGTCAACGTCGCCACCCCCGCGACGCCGGAGATCCCCTTCGGCGGCCGCGGCGACAGCGGTATCGGCTACGAGGGCGGGCTGCCCGGGCTGCTGCCGTTCCTGGCCCATCAGAGCATCGCGGCGCCCCGCCCATGACGGCGGCCGATCTGGTGCTGGACGCGCGGGCGACGGTGGCGGAGTGCCCGACCTGGGACCCCGGAAGGCAGGCACTGTGGTGGGTGGACATCCCGGCCGGCCGCGTGCACCGCTTCTCCCCCGCCACCGGCGAGGACGTGAGCTTCACGGCGGGTGAGGCCGTCGGGGCCGTGGCCGTCCGCCACGGCGGCGGTCTGCTGCTGGCGACGGCGACGGGCATCGTCGCCTGCGCCGCGGACGGCTCGGGACGTACGGTCCTCCACGCGGTGAGCCCGCCGGGCGGACGGTTCAACGACGGCAAGGCCGACCCATGGGGACGCTTCTGGGCCGGAACCCTGGTCTCCGGCACCCGGGGCGCGGGCACCCTCTACCGCCTCGATCCCGACGGCGCGCTGCGCGCCCTGGTGACCGGCGTCTCGGTCTCCAACGGCCTCGGCTGGAGCCCCGACGGGCGGACGTTCTACTACGCGGACTCCCCCACGGGCGGCGTCGACGCCTTCGACCACGACCCGGAGACAGGCGCGCTCGCGCATCGTCGCCGCCTCATCGACATCGAGCGTGGCCGTCCCGACGGTCTGACGGTCGACGCCGAGGGGTTCGTGTGGGTGGCGCTGTGGGAGGGAGGGGCCGTCCAACGGTACTCGCCGGACGGCCGGCTGACGCGGACCGTCGAGATCCCCGCGCGCAAGGTGACGAGCTGCGCCTTCGGCGGCCCCGGCCTCGGCACGCTGTACGTGACCACCGCCCGCGTGGGCCTGTCCGAGACGGAACTGCGCGAGCAGCCGCACGCCGGAGCGATCTTCTCGGTGCCGGCAGAGGCGCCGGGGCAGGCCCCGGGTGTGTACACCCAAGAGACCGAGGGACCGGCTGCCTCGACCTGACGCCCGGCCGGATCAGAGGATCTTTTCGATGGCCGAGGTGATGGAGGGGTCCTCGGGGGTGGTGCGGGGACGGAAGCGGCCCACCACGTTGCCCTCTCCGTCCACCAGGAACTTCTCGAAGTTCCACTGGATGTCGCCGGCCTCGCCGTCCGCGTCCGGGACGCTCGTCAACTCGGCGTACAGCGGATGCCGGTCCGGGCCGTTGACGTCGGTCTTCTCCAGGAGCGGGAAGTCCACGCCGTACGTCGCCGAGCAGAAGTCCTGAATCTCCTCCGGCGAACCGGGCTCCTGGCCGGCGAACTGGTTGCACGGGACGCCGATCACCGTGAAGCCGCGCGGACCGTACTGTTCCTGCAGCTTGACGAGGCCTGCGTACTGCGGGGTGAGGCCGCAGCGGGAGGCGACGTTCACGACGAGGGCGGCCTTGCCGGCCGACAGCTCGGCCAGGGTGGTCGGGGCGTCCGTGAGGGTACGGAGAGGGATCTCGCTAAGGGTCATGAGAAGACCTTACTGAACGAGTTGCGCCGAAAATGAGACGCAGACCACATTTATCGGGCAAAACCCCTGAAATTGCTATATATCGGAATCTTTACTGGCGATCTTCGTTTGATCCGTCAATTCCCTGTCAAGCGATTCTGTCGGGCACGGTGGCGCGGTCCATGTCCCCCTTCGAAAGGGAACCCGCATGCCCATGCTCCGCCGTACCGGCGTCCTGGTCCTGACCGCCACCCTCGTGGCGGCAGGGGGCGCCTCGGCCGCACAGGCACAGAGCTCCCAGACGAGCGCGAGCAGCAGGAACAAGTCGATCGCCAAGCCCCTGGTGGCGGCGCGCGGCTGGAACAAGGCCCAGTTCAGGTGCTTGGAGAAGCTCTGGGCCCGTGAGAGCGGCTGGAATCACCGGGCGGGCAACCGCTCGTCCGGCGCCTACGGCATCCCGCAGGCGCTCCCCGCCCACAAGATGGCCTCATCGGGCCGCGACTGGCGGACCAACCCCCGCACCCAGATCAAGTGGGGCCTGACCTACATCAAGAAGCGGTACGGCACGCCGTGTCGCGCGTGGGCGCACTTCCAATCCCACCATTGGTACTGAGCCAAACCCCAGGCTTGCCCGATTCTTGTGGCAAGGGCAGACCATAGGCGCGGCGGGCCGGGCAATCCCGTCCCAGCGAGCCGGCCGTTTATCCGTAACGATCACACAAACACCTGTCCTTCGCGTGTCGAGATGTATGACCCGCGGTGACGGCGCGTAATAGGAATCGTGCTAAAGGACACGTCGCGGTGCCCTCCGGGCCGCCCAGCAGGATCGGGCGGAGCAAGATCCCGGAGGGCCGGGCGGACCCTCCACGTCCGAGCCACGGACGCGGACGAGCAGGGCGCGAAAGCTTGTGCGCCTGTCCGCACGCGACCCGACAGCAAGGATCGTCTTGGACAGCAAACGTGTACTCAGCGGCACTCTCATCTCCGTCACCGCGTTCACCGCGTTCGGCGCCACCACGACCGCTTGGTCGGAGTCGGTGCCGCAGGTCCGGACCAGGACCTGGACCACATCGGCGGAGCCGGACATCCCGGCCATCCGGCCGGAAAGCAGGAACAAGAAGATCGCCCTGGACCACGTCGTCCAGCGATCGTGGAACCTTCAGGAGTTCCGCTGCCTGGACAACCTGTGGACCAGAGAGAGCAACTGGAACCACCGCGCGCGCAACAGCTCATCGGGCGCGTACGGCATCCCACAGGCCCTGCCTGCGGGCAAGATGAGCGGCGCGGGCCGCGACTGGAGGTCCAACCCGGAGACGCAGATCCGGTGGGGCCTGACCTACATCAAGGGAAGATACGGCAGGCCGTGCGGCGCATGGGGCCACTTCAGGTCGCACAACTGGTATTGAGTCTCACCGGCTGCGCGCCGAGTGCGCCACAATGGCCTGGATCAGCAGCTCGAGCCCGAATTCGAACTCGGCCTCGTGGTCGCACTCGTCCAGCAGCGGCGCCAGCGAACTGACCTCGGGGAACAGAGCGGCATCGACGCTGTCGGCTTTGATCGTCCTGGTGTGGACGGGCGCGAACGTCGGCGTCACCCCGACCTCGCGCAGCAGCGAGCCCACGATGTAGGCGATGAACATCCGCAAGGTCCTGACCGCGTCCGCCCCGTCGAACCCGGCGCTGCGCAACGTGGCCAGCGCCCGCTCGACGGGTAGCAGGCCGGCCGCGGAGTGGAGCTGGCGGCTGACCACGACCATGGTCGAGCGCGGGTAATGGTGGGCGATCTGCCGGAACGCCCGTGCCTGCATCCGCACGCGGTCGGTCCAGTGCGCGTCGGGGTCGTCGGTGAACTCGATCTTGCTGAGCACCGCCTCGGCCACGCCGTCGAGCAGCACGTCCTTGCTGGGCACGTGGTTGTAGAGGGACATCACGCCGACGCCCAGGTCGGCCGCGATGCGTCGCATGGAGATCGCGTCGGCGCCCTCGCGCTCGATGAGGCCGATGGCCGCGGCGACGATGCGGCTGCGCGACAGGGGCTCCGTGGGCATAGCTCATTCTATTGACGGACGTACGCCGTACGTGCAAGCTCGAACCATGGACGTACGGTGTACGTAACTCCCCCGGAGGTCCCATGTCGACGCACGATCTCTACACCATCCCCGCCGAGCTCTCCACCTGGGACGTGCGGATGGCCGGCAGCAGCCGGTTCACCTGGGAGTACGACGACGGCCGAGATCGCATGCTGGCCCTGTATCAGAAGGGCAAGGACAAGCAGTGGGACTCGACCAAGCGCATCGACTGGGACCTCGAGGTCGACCCGTACAACGTGCTCGGGATCCCCGACCAGACGATCGCCATCTACGGCACCCCGCTGTGGGAGCGGATGGGCGAGCAGACCCGCCGGGAGGTGCGCCTGCACGGCGCGGCCTGGCAGTTCTCCCAGTTCCTGCACGGCGAGCAGGGCGCGATGATCTGCTCGGCCAAGATCGTGGAGTCGGTCCCCGACCTGGACTCCAAGTTCTACGCGGCCACGCAGACCATGGACGAGGCCCGCCACGCCGAGACGTACGCCCGGTTCCTGCAGGAGAAGGTGGGGCTGGCGTACCCGATCAACGAGCATCTCAAGGCGCTGCTGGACAGCACGCTGACCGACTCGCGCTGGGACATGCCGTACCTGGGCATGCAGGTCCTCATCGAGGGGCTGGCCTTGGCCGCGTTCGGGGTGATGCGCGACATCACGACCAAGCCGCTGCCCAAGCAGATCCTCGCGTACGTGATGCAGGACGAGGCCAGGCACGTCGCCTTCGGCCGGATGGCGCTGCGCGACTACTACAGGAGCCTGTCGGAGAGCGAGCTGCGCGAGCGCGAGGACTTCGTCATCGAGGGTTGTTACCTGATGCGCGACCGGCTGCGCGGCAAGGAGACCTGGGAGTACCTAGGCCTGTCGACATCCGAGGTCGACGAGGCCATGGAGGCGACCGAGCACTCGGAGTACCTGAGGTTGTTCCGGTCGCTGCTGTTCAGCAGGATCGTGCCGTGCGTCAAGGACATCGGGCTGTGGAGCCCGCGGCTGCAGCAGGCGTACGCGGAGATGGGCGTGCTGGAGATGGCCGGCCAGTCGCTCGAGGCGCTGATAAACCAGGACGAGGAGATCGCCGACAAGCTCGACGCGGAGCGCTTCGCGCAGGAGGAGACCGAGCGGCACACCGAGGTCGCCGAGACGATCGCGCTCGGCCAGGAGTCCTAGCCACGTGGCCCGCGGCTGGAAGCCGGTCAGCCGCCGCTGTGGAAGCGGCGGTGCAGGTCGCGTACCTCATCCGCCAGCTCGGGCACAGGTCCCTCCACCTCCACGCCGGGCGCGACGTCGTTGATCGGCAGCGTGCGGACCGGTGGCGCGGGCACGCCGAGCTCGGACAGCCAGGCGGCGAGCTGCTCCGAGGACGCCACGTACACGATCCGTCCCAGCCCCACCCAGGCGTGGGCGGCCGCGCACATCGGGCAGTGCTCGCCGGAGGTGTAGACGGTGGCCGCGGCCCGCTCCTGCGGCGTCAGGTGCGCCGCCGACCAGCGGGCCAGCGCGAACTCCGGATGCTGGGTGCGATCTCCGGACGCCACGCGGTTGTGGTCCTCGGCCAGGACGGCGCCGTCGCCGGAGACGAGCACGGAGCCGAACGGCTCGTCGCCCACCTCCAGGGCCCGCGTGGCCAGCTCGACGCAGCGGCGCAGGTGCGGCAGGTCTGATTCGTTGATCACGAGTCCCTCATCCTACGCCTCATCACCATGAGCGTAACGGCCCGCCCGAAAGGGCATGATTCCTCACGTTTTCCCACGTCAGGCACAGGAAACGCACCTCCGCGCCACCAAAAATGGCTTGATCTCGCGTACTAACCTAGAAGTGATGCCTCCCGATACGCACACACCTCGCCGTCCCCTGCTGTCCTCCAACTCCCTGTGGCGGATGAAGTCCTACCTCCGCCCCTACGTCACCAGATTGGTCTTCATCTGGCTGGCCGCGATCGTCGGCATCGGAGCCGGCATCGCCCTCCCCCTCATCAGCGAGAGGGTCATCGACGGTCCCATCGCCCACGGCGACTCCGACGGGCTGCTCCCGCTCGGGTTGCTCGCGATCGGCGTCGGCGTCGTCGAGGCCCTGCTGATCTTGCTCAGACGGTGGGCTCAGGTCAAACCGGTGCTCGGCCTGGAGACCGCCATCCGTGACGACCTCTACGAGCACCTGCAGCGCCTGCCCATGGGCTTCCACGGGGAGTGGCAGTCCGGCCAGCTTTTATCCCGGGCGACGACCGACCTGTCGACGATCCGCCGCTTCCTCGGCTTCGGGATGTTGTTCCTGGTCATGAACATCCTGCAGCTGATCACGGTGACCGTGCTGCTGCTGAACAAGTACTGGCCGCTCGGGCTGCTGGTGCTGGCCTCATCCGTGCCGATCGTCTGGACGTCGCTGCGTTTCGAGAAGCGCTACATCAGGATCTCCCGCCAGGTGCAGGACGAGCAGGGCGACCTCGCCACGCTCGTCGAGGAGTCCGCGCTCGGCATCCGCACCATCAAGGCGTTCGGCCGCCGCCACCACGTCTACGACCGCTATGACGACGCCGCGCTCAAGGTCTACGGCACGTCGATGGACAAGGCGCGCCTGTCGGCGAAGTTCTTCGCCTTCCTCGAGGTGATCCCCAACATCACGCTGGCCATGGTGCTGCTGCTCGGCGCGCTGGCCGTCGGTTCCGGCGCGCTGACGCTGGGCGCGCTGGTCGCGTTCACCACGCTGATGCTGCAGCTGGTGTGGCCGATCGCCAGCCTCGGCTACATCCTGGCCATGGGCCAGGAGGCCATGACCTCGGCCGACCGGCTCATGGAGGTCATGGACACCGTCCCGGCCATCGAAGGCGGGACGGACACGATCGCCAGGCCGCGCGGCCACCTGCGCTTCGAAGGCGTCGGGTTCCGCTTCCCCGGCGCGGACCGGCCAGTGCTGCACGACGTCTGGCTGGACGTGCGCCCCGGCGAGACGGTGGCGATCGTGGGCGCGACCGGCGCGGGCAAGACGACGCTGACCGCGCTGGTGCCCCGGCTGATCGACCCCACCGACGGCCGGGTCACGATCGACGGGCACGACGTGCGCGACCTGGAGCTCACCACGCTGCGATCGGTGGTGGCCACCGCGTTCGAAGAGCCGACGCTGTTCTCGATGAGCGTGCGCGAGAATCTCACGCTCGGCCGGCTGGACGCCACCGAGGAGGAGCTGGCCGACGCCATCCAGACGGCGCAGGCCATGTTCGTGTACGACCTGCCATGGGGCCTCGACACCCGCATCGGCGAGCAGGGCCTGTCCCTGTCCGGCGGCCAGCGGCAGCGCCTGGCCCTGGCCAGGGCGGTGCTCAGCAAGCCGCGGATTCTCGTGCTCGACGACACGTTGTCCGCGCTCGACGTGGAGACCGAGGCGCTGGTGGAAGAGGCGCTGCGGCATGTGTTGCGCGACGCCACCGGCATCGTGGTCGCCCACCGGGCCTCCACCGTGCTGCTGGCCGACAAGGTGGCGCTGCTGCGCGACGGCACGATCACGCACGTCGGGCAGCACCACGAGCTGCTGGCCGACGTGCCCGAATACCGGCAGTTGCTGGCCCAGGACGCCGACCTGGACGACGCGTCGGAAGGAGCGCTGCGATGACGACGACGACCACGCCGACCTCGGCGTCCTGGCGCGGCGTCGCCTCCGAGGAGCAGGACGAGCTCTCGGAGAAGGTCTCCATCCTGCTGCGGGCGCGCTCCCGCCGGCTCCTCGGCGACCTGCTCAAGCCGTACCGGAAGCAGATCGCGCTGCTCGTGGCGATCATCGTGGTGTCCAACGCGGCCGGGCTCGCCATCCCCTTCCTGGTCTCGGTCGGCATCGACGAGGGCATTCCGCCGATCACCCGCGGGTCGGGCGCGGCGATCCTGCTGACCGTGGTCGGGGTGATCCTGGCCGCGGCCGTGACGCAGGCCCTGACCCGGCAGGCGTTCCTGCGGCTGTCGGGCAAGATCGGCCAGAGCACCCTGCTGGAGCTGCGCAGGAGGGTGTTCGACCACTTCCAGCGGCTGTCGTTGAGCTTCCACGAGCGATACACGTCCGGGCGGGTCATCTCGCGGCTGACCTCGGACATCGAGGCCATCGCCGAGTTGCTGCAGTCCGGGTTCGACGCGCTGGTCAAGGCTGTGCTGACCATGGTGGGCACGGCCGTGCTGCTGCTGATCCTGGACGTGCACCTGGGCCTGGTCGCGCTGATCCCGCTGCCGCTGCTGGTGTTTTTCACGCGGTGGTTCCGGCGGCAGTCGGCGCTCGTCTACCGGCGTACGCGGGAGACGGTGGCGCTGGTGATCGTGCACTTCGTGGAGTCGATGACCGGCATCCGCGCCGTGCAGGCCTTTCGCCGCGAGCCCCGCAACCAGGAGATCTTCCAGCAGCTGAACGACGACTACCGGGGCGCCAACGCCAGCAGCATGCGGCTCGGCGCGACGTTCATGACCGGCATCAAGCTGATCGGCAACCTGACGATCGGCGGGGTGCTGCTCTACGGCGGCTGGCTGGCGCTCCAGGGTGAGGTCAAGGTCGGCGTGCTGGCCGCATTCCTGCTGTATCTGCGCCAGTTCTACGAGCCGATGCAGGAGGTCAGCCAGTTCTACAACACGCTGCAGTCGGCGGGCGCGGCGCTGGAGAAGTTGTCCGGCGTGCTGGAGGAGGAGCCGTCGGTGCCCGAGCCGCGCAAGCCGCAGCCGCTGCCGCAGGGCAGGGCGCGCGGCAAGGTGCGCTTCGAGGGCGTCAGGTTCGCCTACGTCGAGGAGATGCCGATCCTGCCGGGGCTCGACCTGACGGTCCCGGCCGGGCAGAGCGTGGCGCTGGTCGGGGCGACGGGCGCGGGCAAGACGACGCTGGCCAAGCTGATCTCCCGCTTCTACGACCCGACCGAGGGCCGGGTGCTGCTGGACGGCGTTGATCTGCGGACACTGGACGAGCCGACGCTGCGCCAGGCCGTGGTCATGGTGACGCAGGAGAACTTCCTGTTCAGCGGCACGGTCGCGGACAACATCAGGTTCGGCCGACCGGAGGCGACCGATCGTCAGGTGCGCGAGGCGGCCAAGGCGATCGGCGCCCACGAGTTCATTTCCGGCCTGCCCGACGGATACGACACCGAGGTCGGCAAGCGCGGCGGCCGCATGTCCGCCGGCCAGCGGCAGCTCGTCGCATTCGCCCGGGCGTTCCTGGCCGATCCGGCCGTGCTGATCCTGGACGAGGCGACCTCCAGCCTCGACGTGCCGAGCGAGCGCCTGGTGCAGCGCGCGCTGCGGACGATCCTGGCCGACCGCACGGCGCTGATCATCGCGCACCGGCTGTCCACCGTGGAGATCGCCGACCGGGTGCTGGTCATGGAGCGAGGCGAGATCGTCGAGGACGGGCCACCGGCCCGGCTCATCGCCGCCTCGGGCCGCTTCGCCGGTCTGCACCAGGCCTGGCTGGACAGTCTCAGCAGCTAGGCGACCAGTGGCCGACCGGACAGCGGTGTCCACTCAGCGGACGCCCTGTCCGGCTCGGCCACCTCCCGCACATGCCTGCGACACTCGCCGTCAGGCAATCCTCACCGTGTGTCAGGTTGCCAGTAGAGTGGACGCGGCACCGGGCTGAGCAGCGGGGTCGGATCGGGCGCCGCCGGTTTCTCCGGCGGGATCAACTCCGGATGACGCGACAGGTAGCCCTCAGGGAAGGTGGTGCTGTCCTGGCGACGGCACCGCGGGCAGATGGCGCCCGGCGACGGCGGCGGCACGGGCAGCCCATTGCGCAACCAGATCTCCGCTTCGTTGCCGTGCTGATCGTCGACGTGCCTGACCAGGTATTCCTCTTCCCAGACGTGCCAGCAACTGCGGCACTCGAACGGCACGATCCTGCGTTCTTCTTCCAACGAGGTCACCCCCTTGCTTCGAGTTTCCGCCTGCTCGCCGGAATCTCGCAAGCGGACTCACCGAATGGTGAACACAAAGGTCAGGGCACCCGCGACCACGCTGAGCGTGCCCAGCCAGGCGAAGACCACGTCCAGTCCGGGGTCCAGCGGCCTGCCGCCGTGCAGTGCCGCCTGCACCCGCCGGAACCGGGTCCTGGTCCTGATGAGCAGCACGCCGCCGCACAGCGCGGCCAGCGCGAAGACCACGACCGCGAGGGCCGGCAGGCCGCTCCTGGCCGCCAGCCCGGTCGCGCCGAGCCCGCCGGTGGCCAGAGCCACGGCCGTGCGCACCCACGCGAGCCTGGTGCGCTCGCTCTGTAGCCCGCGATCCCAGACCTCCTCTTCGCGAGTCATCCTCGCCGCCTCATGCTGAGAGGATGATGAGAATCAGGGCGATCACGGCCACGGCGGCCACGCCGTAGCCGAAGACGGCGGCGAGCGCGGGCGGCGGCAGCGGCGTCTGGTTGCGCAGCGCTCGCTGGATGTTGCGCCAGCGCGGGTAGGCCATGCCCGCGGCCAGCGCGGAGAGCGTGACGAGCACGACGGCGAGTGCGGTACGGATCCATGGCACGAACACGTCGGCAGGCACCGCCGCCATGGCCACCCCACCCGCACTGAGCGCCAGCGCCGTGCTCAGCCAGGTGAGGAAGGTTCGTTCATTGGCCAAGGTAAAACGCGGGTCGGGTTCCATAGGAAAAACGATATTTCGTCCCCATTTCCCCTAGAGAAGCCGGGATTCAGCTCTCAGCCGGTGCAGGCCTTGGTCACCTTCTCCACGTACGCGGCTCCCTCGGTGGCGACCTTCTGCGTCGCGTCGACGGCGTCGTTGACGTCATTGACAGTGATGCCGCCCAGGGTCTTGGCGAGGTCGTCGGAGGCTTGCTTGATCGTGGTGTTGGTGGCCTTGTCCGCCACGTCGTTGAGCTTGGCCGCGGCGTCGTCCAGGGCCTTGTCCATGGCTTGGGGGTCGTTGGTGAGGTTGGCGATCTGGGCGCCCAGCTCGCTGACGATCTTCGGTGCCTCCAGGCACGCCTGGGCCTTGTCGATGGTCTGATTAACCTCGCCGCACCCGGCGGCGGCGGCGATGCAGAGGGCGAAGGCGGCGAGGGGCACGAACCGGCTCTTGTGGAGTCGCATACTTCGACCCTACCCAAGCACCCCGGATCAGCGGCTGACTCCGACTGCACGGGCCTCCACCAGCTTGCATATCGGAATGACTATGGTTCGGTGTCTGATATCGCTATTAGACATACGGAGATCTCATCTGCTTTGCTCCTGCCCTCTGACAGGCGAGAGCAAGGACACGTGACATGCGAAACCTCCGCACCCATCGGCTGGCGGCGGCCACCGCCCTGGCGGTCTCCCTCGTGGCAGGCCTCGGCGCAGGTCCGGCCTCGGCCGCGAGCCTGGCGACCGCGCCGGCGGTGTCCAGCGAGGCCCAGGTCAGCGTCAGGAAGGAGCTGAGCGCGCTGGAGAAGGCCTTCAACGGCCGCATCGGCGCGTACGCCCTCGACACCGCCACGGGCAAGACCGTGACGTACCGGGCGGGTGAACGCTTCCCGCTGTTGTCGACGTTCAAGGCCATGGCCTGCGCGGCCGTGCTGCACAAGGCGCGCACCTCCGAGCCTGGGCTGATGAGCAAGGTCATCCACTGGACGGCCGACGAGGTGCTGGACTACTCACCGGTCACCGCGAAGCACGTCAAGGACGGGCTGACCGTGACCCAGCTGTGTGAGGCGACCATCACGGTGAGCGACAACACCGCGGGCAACTTGATCCTCAAGCAGATCGGCGGCCCCGCCGGTCTGACCGCGTACTTCCGTTCGCTCAAGGACCCGATCTCCCGCCTGGACCGCTACGAGCCCGGGTTGAACGACTGGACGCCGAAGGACAAGCGCGACACCACCACCCCCGCGGCGATCGGCCGTGATCTGCGCGTGCTGACCAGCGGCAGCGCGCTGCACGCCAAGGATCGGGAGCAGCTCAACGCCTGGCTGATCGCCACCAAGACCGGCGACGCGCGTATCCGGGCGGGCCTGCCCAAGACCTGGACGATCGGCGACAAGACCGGCACCAACTCCACGGGATTCGGCGGTGGGAACGACATCGCCGTCATCTGGCCCGAGAAGGGCGCCGCTCCCATCATCATGGCGATCTACACCAACCGCTCCCCCGGTCTCGCCACCGACGACAAGACGATCGCGAAGACCGCGACGGTCCTGGCCCGCGGGCTCGGCAAGCTCTGATGTCCGGTCGGGGGAGGAAGATCGTACGTCTCGCCGCCGCGGGCGCGGCGGCGGGCGTGCTCATGGCCGGGATCGCGGTGCCGGCCGTCGGGGGCGCGGGCTTCGGGCTGGTGGCGGCGGCCGGGGAGGTCGATCTCGAGCCGGCCGACCTGGTGGAGCCGCCGCAAGCCGAGGTCACGATCGTGCGGGACGCCAAGGGGAACGTGATCGCGCGGTTCTACGAGGAGTACCGCGAGATCGTCGGTCTCGACGACATCGCCGAGGTCATGAAGACCGCGATCGTCGCGATCGAGGACTACCGCTTCTACGAGCACGGCGCCATCGACATCGAGGGCACGCTCCGCGCGCTGGCCACGAACCTGCAGGCGGGCCGGGTGAGCCAGGGCGGTTCGAGCATCACGCAGCAGTACGTCAAGCAGGTGCTGCTCAACTCCGCCGGCACCGAGCGGGAGCGAAACGCGGCGCTGGAGGCCACCTACGCGCGCCGGCGTCAAGGCCGCCGACCTGACCCTGCCGCAGGCGGCGACGCTGGCGGGCGGCGTACAGGACCCCAACGCCACCGACCCCAACCTCGGCAGGAAGCACCGGGAACGGCTCCTGAACCGCCGCAACGTCGTGCTGAACCGGATGGCGGAGCTGGGCAAGATCACCCCAGCACGAGATCCTCAGCAATCCCGACTTCGGCAAGACGGCCGAGGCCCGCCTGGCGACCCTCAACCGCGGCGGACTGACGATCAGGACCACGGTGGACCCGGCCATGCAGGCGGCCGCCGACCGGATCGTCCGGACGTACGTGCGCGCCTCCGATGCCCCGGTCGCCGCCGAGGCCCTGGTCCATCCGGGCACCGGGGCGATCAAGGCGATGGCCGCCAGTAGGCCGTACGGTCCTCGCAAGGCGCGGAACGAGATCTCGTACAACGTCGTCGCGGACGCCGCCCACGGCGGCGGGGCCGGCTTCCAGGCCGGCTCCACGTTCAAGACTTTCACCCTGATCAGTGCGCTGGAGCAGGGCATGAAGCTTGACGACGGCCTCACCGCGGGCGCCGGCTACCGGGCGCCCGGCTACGCGACGTTCAAGAACTGCAAGGGCGAGAACATCGGCGACCCCACCCACACGGTCACCAACGACGAGGGTTCGCCGCGGTGGAAGACGCTGCGGACCGGCACCTGGGGTTCGGTGAACACGTTCTTCATGGAGTTGGCAGCGGGTCGGGCTCTGCGAGACCGTCACGACGGCCAAGGCGCTGGGCATCCATCGCGCGGACGGGCAACGGCTCCAGGAGTATGAGACGTTCACGCTCGGCATCAACGAGATGGACCCGGTGACGGTGTCCGCGGCGTACGCGGCGATCGGGGCGCGCGGGAAGTTCTGCGCGCCGATGGCGATCACCCGCATCACCAACCGCGACGGGAACACCACCCGTTACCGGCCGAAATGCCGCCAGGCTCTCGACCCGGCCGTCGCGGACGCCACCGCCGACGTGCTGTCAGGTGTGTTCACCAAGGGCACGATGCGCGGCATCGGCGGGATCGGGCGCGACGCGGCGGGCAAGACCGGCACCACCGACGACTACGCGACCGCCTGGTTCGCCGGGTTCACCCCGGATCTGGCGGGGGCGGTGAGCATCGGAGATCCGCGCGGGTCGCAGCGGCACAAGCTGGTTGGGGTGACGATCGGCGGGCGGTACTACGGGGTGGTGGCGGGGTCCAGCCTTCCCGGGCCGATCTGGAAGGACACGATGGTGGCGGCGCTGAAGAGCGTCGAACCGTCATCGTTCCCGCCTATCGATTCGGCGCGGTTCGGCGCGGTTCGGCGGCTGCGGGCGGCACTGCCGGCCTGAGCCGCGGGACACCGGCTCCGGGCGTGACAACGATCAGGAAGACACCGGTTTGGCGACCAACGGCAGCCGGCAGGACACGGACGTCGAGGCCTCTGACGAATGACCACACCTCACGCTGCGCGGCAAGATCACGGTCGATGAGGCCGTGGCGAACTTCCCGAACCGGACAACGAGTGCTCGCAACTGCTTCGGCGAGCCAGAGTGGAAGGAGGGCGGAGATGAGTGATCAGATCCATCTACGGATCGGCGCCGAGCCGTGGTGTCCGGCAGATACCGCGAAGCTCGACAAGATCCTCAACCACTACGACATTCCACTCGCTGGGATCATCCAGCAGCACCGCAGGTATTACATCTTCGAGTGCCTGGATGGCCACGGGAACACGTCGAACCTGTGGGCCTATGCCGAGATCAGCCGACAGGAACGACGCCAGCTCCTTAAGGCGAAGGGCCAGAGTGAGCTCTCGCGGCTGTTCACCTCCATCCTCAAGTCCCGGTCGTTCACTGCTGCCGTGGCCATCGATCATGGACTGGAGATGGCCGCGACAGTCGACCAGCACGACCGGGCGCCGGTCAAGGCTGCATCGACGGCGATCACGCGTAAGGCCGACACCGTTCGCGCTGTGGACGGCCTCGCCGCCTGCTGAGTGAGAAGGCCTATATGTCCAACGGGTGGAAACCGCCCAACGACCTGGGGTCTGGGGATCGGAAGATCCCCAGCCGGGGGTGTGGGGGCTTGCCCCACCAGGGCGCAGTTCGAGCTCTTGCGCGCGTAGTGCGTCTCATGGCGGAGGCCCAAGTAGTTGCCCTTGGCTACCTGGGCCTCCCAGCATCTAGAGCTTGGTGAAGCAGGGGCCGTCGAAGGTGTAGGACTGAGCCGTTGGGCCCGTGAAGAAGTCCTTGACGATCGAGACGCCGGTCGGCGCCTGGTCGTCCACCTTGTTGATCAAGGTCTGGCGGAAGGTCGCCGTGTTGGCGTCGTCGGCGAAGTTTCCGGCCTCCGGGGGCAGCATGCCCTCGTAATCCACCGTCTTCAGCGTCTTCACGGCCGCCAGCAGGCCTTTCCTGCTCACGTCGCCGCCGGCCACCATCTTGTCCAGCGCCGCCTTCAGCGGGTACGCCCACGCCCACCCCGAGGTGTAGCCGTCATTGGCGGACACGTTCGGGAACGCCTCGCGCATGGCCTGGTGGCCGGGCGTGTCGGCGTTCCAGGGCTTGCCGGGCGCCGACTGCTCGTACAACGCCTTCAGGGCCGGTGCGGCGGGCGACTTCAGCAACGCGGGGTTCCAGGTGGGGCCGGTCCCGATGAATCGGCCCTTGAAGCCGGCCGCGGCGGCCTGGCCGATGATGGTCGCGGCGTCTGCCGGGCCGGTGGTGAGGATCACCAGGTCCGGCTTGTTCTTGGTGATCTCGGTGATGGCGCGGCCCTGCTCGTTCGCGCCGCTCGGGGTCTCGACGCTGGTGAACGTCAGGCCGTTGCGCTCGGCGGCGATCTTGGCGCCGGCGGCGGCGTCCGCGCCGTAGTCGCCGGCCAGGTGCACGGCCATGACCGACTTCGGCTTGTACGTCTCCATCGCGTAGTCCACGGAGTTCATGGCCTCGACACAGTAGTTGGACCCGGTCTCGATGATCACGTCCTCGAACTCCCATGCCGAGGTCCACGAGGCGGGGGCGGCGACGATGCTGTTGGCCTTGAGGTCGCCGATGATGGCGGCGGTCGTGGGCGAGCCGAGCGTCTGGGCCAGGCCGAGCACCTGGTCCTTGATCTCGTTGTAGACCTGCCGGTGCACTTCGGGGTTGTACTTGTTGTCCCGGACGTAGCGGGTCACGTCCACCTCGTACTTGCCGCCGACGCCGCCGGCCTTGTTGACGCGGGCCCAGAAGGCCTTCTGCGCGTCGGTGATGGGCACCGCGAGCGCGGCGAACGGGCCGGAGGTGAGGTCGGAGATCGTGCCGAGGTAGATGCAGCCCTTGTTGCGGTCGACCGCATTCGGGCAGGGCTCCGCGGTGACACCTGGCGCCTGGGCGCCGGCCTTGCTGCCCTCGTCGTCCCCCCGGATGACGCCGCATGCGGACAGAAGTGCCACCACCGCGGTGAACGCCACCACACAGCGACTCTTCATGAAAAATCCCTTCTCAGTATGAAAAAGGCCAGGATTTCCAGTAGTTGCGGATCCGGATCCACAGACCGAACAGGCCGCGCGGCTCGAAGATGAGGAACAGCACGATCAGCAGCCCGTACAGGACGGTCTCGACCTGGAACACGTTGGGGGTCTGCGTGGTGTCGCCGCTGACGAACGGCACCAGCGAGGGCAGCGCCCTGGTGAGGGGCTGCAACAGCGAGATGAACAACGCGCCCGCGATCGCCCCGGACACGGTGGCCACGCCGCCGATGAGGACCATCGCGATGAACTGCACCGACATGAGCAGGCTGAACGAGCCCGGCTCGACGTACCCGGAGATCGTGTAGAGCAGGCCGCCCGCGCACCCGGCATAGAAGGAGGAGATCCCGAACGCCAGCACCTTGTTCCGCGTCAGCGGCACCCCGATGACCGCGGCCGCGATGTCCCGGTCGCGGATGGCGGCGAAGGCGCGGCCGATGCGCGAGCGGGCCAGGTTGCGGGCGGCGACGGCGAAGACGATGAGCAGCACCAGCATGAGGACGTACAGGGTCTGCTCCTTGGTGCCGAGCGGGCCGTCCTGGTCCAGGCGAGCGCCGAAGAGCTGCGGGATCGCCGCCTCGCGCCCCACCCCGGGGCCGCCGGTGAGCTCCTGCCACTCCTTGAAGACGTGCTCGCCGAGGAAGACCAGGCCAAGCGTGACGACGGCCAGGTAGAGGCCGCGCAGGCGGGTGGCCAGCGGCGCGACGAGCACTCCGGCCGCGGCGGCGACCAGCCCGGCGGCCGGCAGCCAGATCCAGATCTCCGCGATCCCGTAGCCGAGCCGCTCGCCGTCGACAGGTCCGGACAGGGCGGCCGCCGTGTAGGCGCCGATGGCGACGAAGAAGGCGTGGCCGAGGGAGACCTGGCCGGCGTACCCGGTGACGATGTTGAGCCCGATCGCGCCGATGGCCAGCACATAGGCCCCCGCCAGCACCTCCAGCGACCGGTCCTGCAGCAGCACCGCCAGCGCGAACGCGAGCAGCACCAGCACCCCGGTCCACACCCGTTTGGCCCGGGTGTCGAGCAGCGCCATGTCCTGGGCGTAGGAGGTGTAGAGCAGCGGCCGGCCGCGTACCCGGCGAGACCGGCCGGTCGGTATGTCTGGGGCGGTCTGCGCCGCCGCGGAGCGCGTGTCGGTCATACCCGCTCGACCTCCCGGGTCCCGAACAGGCCGTACGGCCTGACCAGCAGCACGATCAGCATCACCACGTACGGCGAGACGACCGCGAAGTTCTGTCCCAGCCAGGGCGCGAAATCCCCTTGGTACGACTGGAACAGCGACTCCACGACGCCGACCACCAGCCCGCCCACGACCGCGCCGCCGAGGGAGTCGAGCCCGCCCACGATGATCGCCGGCAGCGCCTTCAACGCGATCACCCACGTCAGCTGCTCGATGCCCTGCCCGGTGCCGACGAACATTCCGGCGATCGCCGCCAGGAACCCGGCGAGGCCCCACGACAGCGCGAACACCATGCCGACCGACACGCCCTGCGCCAGCGCGGTCTCCTGGTCGAAGGCCGCCGCCCGCATGGCCAGGCCGTACCTGGTGAAGCGGAAGAACGCGAACAGCAGCCCGACCAGCACCGCGGTGACCACCAGCATGGCCAGCCAGCGTGACTGCACGACCAGCGGCCCGAGCGAGACCTGGGTGAACCCCCACGGATCGCCCATCTGCCGCACGTCCCTGCCGATGAAGGCGTTGACCACCACCCGCACGACCACGTCGATGCCGAGCGTGATGATCGCCACGACGAAGACGGGCCGCCCCACCATGGGCCGGATCGCCACCCGCTCGATGCCCAGCGCCACGCCGGCGATGAGCAGCGCCGACAGCAGCACAGCCGCGTAGAACCCGGTCACCTCGGCCAGATAGCTCACCGCGACGGCCCCGGCCAGCATCAGCGCGGGCTGCGCGAAGCTGATCACCCGCGTCGCCTTGTAGATGATCACGAACCCCAGCGCGAGCAACGCGTACACCGACCCGTTGCCCAGGCCCCTGATGACCGTCTCCAGCAGCCCCTTCACCGGGCGTACATCCCTTCCACCAGGTCCTCGAACAGCTTGGCGATGGCACTGCGCTTGACCTTCTGCGTGGCGGTCAGCTCGCCGTCCTCGTGGTCGAGCTCCTTCGGCAGGAACGCGAACCGCTTGACCTGCTCGACCGACGCGAACCGTTCGTTCACCTCGTTGACGATCCCCCGGACGAGCTCCCGCGTCTCCGGCTTCTCCGACAGGTCCCGGTAGGTGGTGTACGGCAGGCCGCGCCGCCGCGCCCACTCCCCCACCGTGTCCGGCTCGATCCCGATCAGCGCCACCAGGTACGGCCGCTGGTCCCCGATGACGACGGCCTCCTTCAGGTACGGCGACGCCTTCAGCGCGTTCTCGATCTCGCTGGGCGCGACGTTCTTGCCGCCGGCCGTGATGATGATGTCCTTCATCCGGTCGGTGATCCGCACGTGCGTGCCGTCCACCCATTCGCCCACGTCGCCGGTGTGCAGCCAGCCGTCGGGGTCGAGCACGTCGGCGGTGGCGCGCGGGTTGCGCCAGTAGCCGGCGAAGTTGCCGGGATGCCGGGTCATGATCTCGCCGGTGGCCTCGTCGATCTTCAGCTCGATGCCGGGGTGCGGCTCGCCGACCGTGCCGAGGCGCACCCGGCCGGGGCGGTTGGCGGTGGCGATGGCGGTGTTCTCGCTCATCCCGTACACCTCGTGCATGGGGATGCCGATCCCCATGTAGAACTTGAGCACGTCGGGCGCGATGGGCGCGGCGCCGGAGGCGGCGTAGCGCACCCGCCGCATGCCGAGCCGCTCGCGCAGCGCGCGGTAGCAGAACACCCAGCCGATCCCGTACGCCACCCGCGTCCGCAAGGTGTGCCGACCGCCGGTGCGTACCAGCGTGTCGCCGATCCGGTCGGCCGTCCGCAGCCAGAACCGGGCCATCGCCCGCTTGACCGGCGAGGCCGACTCCAGCTTGATGGTGACCTGGGCGAGCACCTTCTCCCAGATGCGCGGCACCCCGAACAGGATCGTGGGCTGCACCTCGCGCAGGTTGGCCTGGACGGTGTCGATGGATTCGGCGAAGTTCACCTGCACGCCGGCCGCCGAGTTGAACCACACGGTGAACGCCCGCTCGGCTACGTGGCACAGCGGCAGGTACGACAGCGCGAGGTCGCGTTCCGACGGCGGTGGCGAGGTGAAGCCGCCGCCCGTGACGAGGGTGTCGACGGCGAACTCGATGTTGCCGATGGTGAGCATGACGCCCTTGGGCGGTCCGGTGGTGCCGGAGGTGTAGATGAGCGTCGCCACGTCGTCGCGCGCCGCTTCCGCCATGCGGCGCTCCACCGCGTCCGGGTGCGCGGCCCGGTGCTCGGCGCCCAGCGCGAGCAGCTCCGGCCAGGACATCAGGACCTCGTCGTCGTAGCGGCCGCGGATGCCGCGCGGCTCGAGGTAGACGATGCGCCGCAGGCCGGGGCATTCGTCGAGGACGGCCAGGGCCTTGTCCACCTGCTCCTGGTCCTCGGCGATGAGGATCTTCGCACCGGAGTCGGCCAGCAGGTAGGCGACCTCGGCGGGCGGGTTGGTGGGGTAGAGGCCGACCGTGATGCCGCGCACGGCGACCGTGCCGAGGTCGCCGTAGAGCCATTCCGGGCGGTTGTCCGCGTGGACGGCCACCCGGTCGCCGGGCTCGACGCCGAGCGCGAGCAGGGCGTGCGCGACCAGCTCGACGTGCGTCCAGTACGCCGCCCAGGTGACCTCCTGCCAGATGCCGAAGTCCTTGTGCCGCATCGCGACCGCGTCGGGCGTCCCCCTGGCCCGCTCCCGCACTCGGTCCACGATCGTTGTCATGCGGTTCCTCCCAGGTACGCCTCGATCACCTTGGGGTCCTGCTGCACCTCGGCCGGGCTGCCGAGCGCGACGGGGCGGCCGAAGTCCAGCACGAGCACCCGGTCGGCCAGGTCCATGACGAGTCCCATGTCGTGCTCCACGAGCACGAGCGGGATGCCCAGCTCGTCACGGATGTCCAGGACGAACCTGGCCATGTCCTCGGTCTCCTCCAGGTTCATGCCGGCCACCGGCTCGTCGAGCAGCAGCAGCCGTGGCTCCATGGCGAGGGCCCGGCCCAGCTCGACCCGCTTCTGGATCCCGTACGGCAGCAGCCGCACGGGGTGGCGGCGCCAGGCCTCCAGCTCGAGGAAGTCGATGATGTCCTCGATCTTGGCGCGGGCGGCCAGCTCGGCGCGCCGGGCGCGGCCGTACCACAGGAGGGCGGAGAACGCGCCGTAGCGGAAGTGGTGGTGGCGGCCGAGCATGAGGTTGTCCAGGACGGTGAGGTTGTGGAACAGCTCCACGTTCTGGAACGTCCTGGCCAGGCCCATCGCGGCGATCTCGTGCGGCCGCCTGAGCAGCAGGTCCTCGCCGAGGAAGGTGACCCGGCCGCGCTGGGGCCGGTAGACGCCGGACAGCACGTTGAAGATCGAGGTCTTGCCCGCGCCGTTCGGCCCGATGACCGCCAGGAGCTCCGCCTGTCCCACCTCGAAGCTGACGCCGTCGACGGCCTTGACGCCGGCGAAGCTCAGGTGCACGTCCTCGAACGTCAGGAGAGCCATCGTTTCCTCCGCTTGTAGTGCTTGACCTCGCGGAAGGACCGGACGGCCCCGAGGTAGAACTCCTTGATGTCCTCGTCGGCGAGCAGCTCCTGCGCCGGCTTGTCCATGACGATCTTCCCGGTCTCCATGACGTAGCCGTGGGAGGCGATGGACAGGGCCATGGTGGCGTTCTGCTCGACCAGCAGGACCGTGGTTCCCTGCCGGTTGATCTCGACGATGAGGTCGCGCACCTGGCCGACCAGGGACGGGGCCAGGCCCAGGCTGGGCTCGTCGAGCAGTAGGTACTTCGGGCCGGCCATGAGGGCGCGGCCGACGGCCAGCATCTGCTGCTCGCCGCCCGACAGGTAGCCGGCCACGCTCTTGCGGCGCTCGGCCAGCAGCGGGAACAGACCGTACACGCGGTCCAGGTGGGAGGTGGTGGCGGTGTGGCCGCCGACCTTGAGATTCTCCTCGACGGTCAGTTCGGACAGGATGCGGCGGCCCTCCATCACCTGACTCACCCCGCGCCGGACGATCTGAGCGGGTTTGAGGTGGTGGATGGGCTCGCCCTCCAGCGTGACGGCGCCCTTGGTGATCTCGCCGTCGTGGACGTCGAGCAGCCCGGACAGGGCCCGCAGCAGCGTGGTCTTGCCCGCGCCGTTCGCGCCGAGCAGGGCCACGATCGAGCCAGGGGGGACATTGAGGCTCACGCCGCGCAGCACGAGCATCACGTCGTCGTAGACGACCTCGAGGTTGCGTACCTCCAGCAAGGGCGGCTCCTCGGGACAGTGTGGCCTATGTCACTCCCCCGTTGAGCACAATCTCTACGCTTGGCCGCCAGCCGACAAGGGGCCTGGCCGAAATTAGACCGCGCACTGGCCCTAAGATTTCTGTTATGGCAATGTGCGAGCATCTTTCTCAGGCCGACGACCCGGCGGCGAAGACGCCTGAGGGCTGCGAGGAGTGCCTGGCCGACGGTGGCCGCTGGGTGCACCTGCGGCGCTGTTTGGAGTGCGGCCACATCGGGTGCTGCGACTCCTCGCCCGCCAAGCACGCCACCGCCCACTTCCACGCGACGGGGCATCCGGTGATCCAGTCGTTCGAGCGCGGCGAGGAGTGGCGGTGGTGCTTCGTGGACAGCCAGATGGGTTAGCGCGGCCGGGGACGGCTCCGCTAACGCTCCAGGATGGCCTCCTCGAAGTCGAGCTGGGCCATCACCTCGCGCAGCACCTCGTCGTCGAGGCGGCGCTCATCGCGCAGGCGCACGAAGACCTGGCGCTCGGCCTGCAGCATGTCGCGGCGCAACCGCCGGTAGAGCGCGCTCGGGGTCTCCGCGCCGCCGTGCCCGGTGCCGCCGCCCAGACGCTCCCACGCGGTCAGCGAACGCCGCCATGACTTCTCCCTGAGCTGGTCGATGACCTGCTTCTGGATCTCGTCGGGCTCGCCGTCCTGCTCGGCGACCAGCCGCTCCAGCTCGGCCAATCCGGCCTCCAGCGCCGCCTGCTGGGCGGCCGCCTCGGCCAGGCGGTCCTCATATTGCTCCTGCGTGCTCGTCACGCCCAGCCGCCTGATCAGCGCGGGGAACGTCATGCCCTGGATGAGCAGCGTGCCGATCACGGTCGTGAACGTCAGGAACAGCAGCATCGCCCGGTCGCGCGGCGGGACCTCCGGCGGGATCGCGAACGCCGCCGCCAGCGACACCACGCCCCGCATCCCCGCCCAGCTCAGGATCACCGCCTGCTTCGGCGTGGGCGCCGGCTGCCTGGCGTTCCTGACCAGCGCCCTGGTCAGGAAGGTGGCGGTGAACACCCAGACGAACCTGCTGAGGATCGTCACCGCGAGCACCGCCGCCGCGTAACCCGCGACCGCCCACGCGCTGTAGCCGCCGATGCCCTGGATCACGGTCACGAGCTGCAGCCCGATCAGGGCGAACACGATCGTCTCGAGGAAGAAGTCGGTGACCTTCCACACCGCGTCGGACACCAGCCGGGTGCCGAACCCGCGCAGGTGCATGCGGTAGCCCAGGTAGAGGCCGACGATCACGACCGCGATCACGCCTGAGGCGTGCACGGTCTCGGCCGCGAAGAAGGCGGCGAACGGGATCAGCAGCATGAGCGTGTTCTCGACCAGCGAGTCTCGCGTGTGCTGGAAGACCCAGGCGAACAGGAACGCCAGCGCCAGCCCGATCGCCACCCCGCCCGCCGCCGCGATGAAGAACGCTCCGATGCTCTCCACCAGGTCCACGGTGCCGCCCACGGCCGCCCCGATCGCCACCCGGTAGGCCGTCAGCGCCGTGGCGTCGTTGAACAGGCTCTCACCGATCAGGATCGTCAGCGTCCTGCGCGGCAGGCCGAGCCGCCGTCCGACCGCGACCGCGGCCACCGCGTCGGGCGGCGCGATGATGGCGCCGAGCGCGAACGCCAGCGCCAGCGGCAGATCCGGCAGCAGCAGGTGGACGAGCAGCCCGACCACGGCCGTCGTGAACAGCACCAGCCCGATCGACAGCAGCAGCACGGCCCGCTTGAGGTCACGCAGGCGCAGGTAGGAGCTGTCGAGCGCGGCCGAGTAGAGCAGCGGCGGCAGGAACACGAACAGCACCAGCTCGGGATCCAGCGGCACCGCGGGCACCAGCGGCGAGGCCAGCAGCCCAGCGGCCACCAGCAGCAGCGGAGCCGGCCAGCCCTTACGCCGCGCCAAGGCGGAGACCGCGATAGCACCGGCGGCCACCAGCAGCAGTTGCAAGCCCAGGATGGGACTCACCGACGCTCCTTCTACCTCGGCCCGATCACCTCGCGCAGAGCGTACCTGGACGGGGCCGGGTGAATCACCACTCCCTGCGGTCGCTCCGCTGGTGGTAGTCCGGGTGCTGCTGCTCCGGACGCAGGCGCTCGCCGGTAGAGAACATGGGATCCCCGGCGTACGGACGGGCCAAGCCCGCATCCGGCTGCTGGGGCTCCTGCCTGCCGAGGGCCAGCAGCGGGTCCACCGGGTTGGCCTGCGGGGCCTGCTGGTAGGCGGCGTAGTCGTCGCGGGCGGGCTGGGGCGCCGCCCGGCGCCGGCCTGCGCCCGGAATGCCGTGCATGGGCGTGCCCAGGCCGGCGGCGCTCTGGCTCTGCGGCTGGGGCTGGGGCTGGGGCTGGGGCTGGGGCTGCTGGTAGGCCTCCTGACGCCGCCCAAAGGAGTCGGACGCGTACGGATCCGACGGGTACGGGTCGGAGTGGTACGGCTCGGACCGGTGCTGGGGGGCCGCCGCGTAGGGGTCGGCGGCCTGGGAGGGGAAGCCCAGGGGGTCGGTGCTCAGCGGCGACGGGCGGCGCTGTTCCTCGGGCATCTGGTAGACGGGCTGGTTGTCCACGTACTGAGACCCGCTGAAGCGATCAGGTTGCTGCTGGTACTGCGGCGCCTCGGCGGTGTACTGAGGGCCACTGAAAGGGTCGCCGGTGTGCTGAGGGCCGCTGAAGGGATCGCCGGTGTACTGGGGGCCGCTGAAGGGGTCGCCGGCGTACTGGGGCTGGGATGCGGTGGAGTCGACGTACTGGGGGCCGGTGAAGGGCGCCGCCGCCTGCTCGCCGTAGGCGGGGGTCGTGTCCCTGGGCGCCGTGGTCTCGCTGTAGGAGGCGACCAGCTTGTCCTGAGGCGCCGGCCCCCTGGCCACGAGGACGTCGTTGGGCGACAACGCGGCCGTGGGACGCTCGTCGAACTGAGGATGGGCCGGCTGCTGGGGAGCGGGCTGCGACGGCCGCTGGTATTGGCCGGTGCCCGGCATGACTTCGGTGCCCGGATCGTGCGCGGGCACGGCGGGCTGCTCGCCCGTGGCCTCGGCAAAGCCCTCGTCAAGGGTGTCGAGCAGCCGGCCGACGTCCTCCATCGGCATGCGGAAGCTCGCTGTGCACATCTCCCCCCGCCACAGGCTGAGCACCAAGGTGCCCTCGTGCCACGTGACCCGGAGACACCGCTCCTGACCTCGTGCATCGAAGAAGACTTCGCCGAACGACGGCAACGGGACAACTTCCGACATGGCAGACATACTGCTTTAACCAGCCTTTATTCGTCCACTCAACCCCGGAAAACCCTACGGAACCGGCCTTCCCATATACACCGCGAATCCCTCCGATCACACACGGGAAGATCGTGTTTGACCAGTTGGAGTCCCGATCGCCCAGTGTGCCATGCGCGCCGGCGAAAGGATTCAGGAATGTCGGGATGCGCATGGCCGATCACACCGCGTTCGGCACGGCGACCCGGAAAATGCGGGTAGCGTTTAGTGCCGTGCCGGACTCCCATCTCCCGCCAGTGGACCAACTCCTCAGCATCGCGGTCGGCGCTCTCGGAGGGAGCGAACGGCAGGGCCAGATCACGATGGTCCGCGCCGTGCAGCAGGCCATCGACGACGAGGAGCATCTGGCGGTCCAGGCCGGCACGGGCACCGGGAAGTCGCTGGCCTACCTCGTGCCGTCGATCCGCCACGCGATGGACAGCGACAAGCCGGTCGTGGTGTCCACGGCCACGATCGCGCTGCAGCGCCAGCTCGTGGACCGCGACCTGCCCAGGCTGGCCGAGACGCTGAGCAAGGAGCTGCCGCACGAGCCCACGTTCGCGATCTTGAAGGGCCGCCGCAACTACCTGTGCCGCTACAAGGCCACGGCGGGCTGGCCCGAAGAGGACGAGCAGGACCAGCTGTTCGACCCCCGCGAGGTGAGCGCCACGGGCCGCATGGTGCAGCGCATCCAGGAGTGGGCCGAGGAGACCGAGACCGGCGACCGCGACGAGCTGGTGCCGGGGGTGAGCGAGCAGGCGTGGCGGCAGTTCTCGGTGAGCGCGCAGGAGTGCCTGGGCGCCAACCGCTGCCCGAGTGGCGCCGAGTGCTTCGCCGAGCTGGCCAGGGCCCGCGCGGGCGAGGTCGACGTGGTGGTGACCAACCACGCGCTGCTGGCCATCGACGCCATGGGCGACCTGCCGGTGCTGCCCGAGCACGAGGTCGTGGTCGTGGACGAGGCGCACGAGCTGGTCGACCGCGTGACGTCGGTGGTGACGGGCGAGCTGTCGGAGCTGACGGTGTCGCTGGCGGTCCGCCGGGTGGGCAGGCTGATCGAGCAGACGGTCGCCGACCAGCTCCAGGAGGCGGGCGAGGACCTCAAGGCGCTGCTGGCCGCCGCCCCGCCCGGCCGCATCGACGACATGCCGCAGGTGCTCGGCCTGACGCTGCAGCTGATCCGCGACACCGCCTGGCGCTGCATCACGGCCATGGGTCCGCGCGGCGCCGACAAGGACGACCCGGACAAGGCCGGGCAGCGCAAGGCCGCGTTCACGGCCCTGGACGAGGTGCACGACACGGCCGTACGCATGCTGGAGGCCTACGGACACGACTCCGAGGCCGACCGGGCGGAGGTCGTGTGGCTCGACGCGGGCACCGACCGGCGGCCACCCGCGCTGCGGGTGGCACCGCTGACCGTCAGCGGCATGCTGCGTGACAAGCTGTTCGGCGAGCGCACGGTGATCCTCACCTCCGCCACCCTGGCGCTGGGCGGCACGTTCGACGGGCTGGCCGCGCAGTGGGGGCTCGGCGATGCCAAGGGCTGGCAGGGCATCGACGTCGGCTCGCCGTTCGACCACCCGCGCGCCGGGATCCTCTACGTCGCCAAGCACCTGCCCCAGCCAGGCCGAGACGGGCTGCCGCAGCAATATTTGGATGAGATCGCCGAGCTGATCGAGGCGGCCGGGGGGCGCACGCTGGGGCTGTTCTCGTCGATGCGCGCGGCCAAGGCGGCCACGGAAGCGCTGCGGGAGCGGCTGGAGGTGCCGCTGCTGTGCCAGGGTGACGACTCGACGATGCTGCTGGTCAAGCAGTTCGCCGAGGACGAGCCGACCTGCCTGTTCGGCACGCTGTCGCTGTGGCAGGGCGTGGACGTGCCCGGGCCGTCGCTGCGGCTGGTCATCATCGACCGGGTGCCGTTCCCTCGCCCCGACGACCCGCTGACGTCGGCCAGGCAGCGCCACGTGGCGGCGCGAGGCGGCAACGGCTTCATGGCGGTGGCCGCCAACCACGCGGCCCTGCTGCTGGCCCAGGGCGCCGGCCGCCTCCTGCGTGCCCAGAACGACAAGGGCGTGATCGCCGTCCTCGACCCCCGCCTCGCCACGGCCCGCTACAGCAGCTTCCTCCTGGGCTCCCTCCCCCCGTTCTGGCGCACCACGGACCCCTCCATCCCCCGCGCCGCCCTGAAACGCCTATCAGCCGAACCAACCACGTAACGCCCCTTGGCAGCCCCGTGGTCCTCGCGTGAGCTGCCACAGGCTGCGGCGTGCCTGGCGTGCCAGGCGTGCCTCGCGTACCGGCCTGCCCGGCGTGCCAGGCGTGCCAGGCGTGCCGAGGCGGGTCCTGCAGCCGTCGCGCCTTCCGAGCGCCGGCGCGGCGAGAGGCGGAGCTTGGCGCAACACTCATGGCGACACGCACAAGCCACGCGACCGGTCCAGTCTTCGAACCAGGTAGCCGGTCCAGAAGATGCTCGCGTAACGGCGACCCGCCGGTGAAGGGTCAGAGGCCGTTCCCTGGAGGGCCCTCAGCCAACGTACGGCGAGTGGCAAACCACGGCACCGCGTAAAGAAAATTATCCGAATGGGGTGAGGTCGGGGCGTTTGGGGGAGAGACCATCGCCCGAGGAGACGCCGCGCAGGCGGCGAGCCACCCACGGGACGAGATGCTCACGCATCCATTGGGCGTCCTCGCGCCGCCGCACCCGCGGATCCACCGCCCGTGCCGGCCAGTCCTTGCGCCAGTCCTCGAACGGCACCCCCAGCACGTCCAGCACCCGCGCCGCCACCAGCCGATGCCCGTCCTCGTTCATGTGCAGCCGGTCGGCGCTCCACGCCCGCCAGTCCCGCAGCCCCTGCATCGACCACTGGTCGACGAGCCGGCACCCGTAGAGGTCGGCGATGGACCGCACGTGCAGGTAGAAGATCGCGAACCGCCCGCGCAGCCGCCGCATCAGCGGCGTGTCCCGCGGGTCCACGCCGGTGAACAGCAGCACGTCGGCACCGCCGGCCCGCAGGTCCCGCACGGCCCGCGCGACCTTCTTGGCCATCTCGTCCGGGTCGCTGCCCGGCCGGAGCAGATCGTTGCCCCCGGCGCAGAAGCTGACCAGGTCCGGGGCCATCTCGATGGCCGGCGGCACCTGCTCGGCGACGATCTGGTCGATGAGCTTGCCGCGGACGGCCAGGTTGGCGTACCGGAAGGACGGGTCGTCGGCGGCGAGCCGCTCGGCCACCCGGTCGGCCCAGCCGCGGTAGTGCCCGTTGACGCCGGGGTCGTTCAGTCCTTCCGTGAAGCTGTCGCCGAGGGCGACGAAGGACTTGTAGTGCCTCATGAGGTGGTGTTCATCTCCGCGATAGCCTGCAGCGCAAGGACGTACGACTGTAGCCCGAACCCCGCGATGGTGCCCGTCGCCACCCCGGCGACGACGGAGGTATGACGAAACTCTTCCCTAGCGGCGGGATTGCTGAGGTGCACCTCGACGAGCGGGGCGGTGCGCTGGGCGATGGCGTCGCGCAGGGCGTAGGAGTAGTGGGTGAACGCGGCGGGGTTGAGCACGACGGGGATGCGGCCGTCGCAGGCCTCGTGGATCCAGCCGATCATCTCGGCCTCGTCGTCGGTCTGGCGCACCTCGACGTGCTCGCCGAGCTTGCGCCCGGTGTCGCGGCAGAGCTGGGCCAGGTCCTCGAACGTCTCGGCGCCGTAGACGTCGGGCTCGCGGGTGCCGAGCCTGCGCAGGTTGGGGCCGTTGAGCACGAGGATCATGCCGAGATCTCCTTGTAGGCGGCGGCGAGCAGCTCTTCCGAGGGGTCTTCGAGGCGGCCCGGCTTGGCCAGCTCGTCGAGGACGACGAACCGCTGCTTGGCGCCGCGGTTCTTCTTGTCCAGCCGCATGTGGTCGCGCAGCTGCGGCCACGCGTCGGCGCGGTAGGAGATGGGCAGGCCCACACTGGTGAGGATCGCGCGGGTCCGATCCACCAGATCGGCGCGGCCGGAGAGCCGGGACAGCTCGGCGGCGTAGACCATGCCGATGGCGACGGCCTCGCCGTGGCGGATGCCGTAGTGCTCGTTGCGCTCGATGGCGTGGGCGAGCGTGTGGCCGTAGTTGAGGATCTCGCGCACCCCCGCCTCGCGCAGGTCGGTGCCCACGACGTCGGCCTTGACCTGGATCTTGCGCTCGATCAGCTCGCGCGTGTGGGGGCCGTCGGGGCGGGTGGCGGCCTCGGGGTCTTCTTCGATGAGCCGGAGGATCTCCGGGTCGGCGATGAAGCCGCCCTTGATGATCTCGGCCAGGCCCGCCACGTAGTCCCGTTTCGGCATGCCGTCCAGCGTGGACAGCTCGCACAACACGCCCGCGGGCGGAAGGAACGTGCCGACGAGGTTTTTGCCCTCGGGTGTGTCGATGCCGTTCTTGCCGCCGACCGCCGCGTCGACCATGGCCAGCAGGGTCGTGGGCACGAGCACCACCTGGACGCCGCGCAGCCATGTGCCGGCGACGAACCCGGCCAGGTCGGTCGTCGCGCCCCCGCCCACACCGACGACGGCGTCCGACCGGGTCACGCCATGACGGCCGAGCGCCGACCACAGCCCCGCGGCCACCTCGACGGTCTTGGCCTGCTCGCCGTCCGGCACGGGCAGCTCGACCACGTCATAGCCGGCCTCGGACAGCGCCGCGCAGACCGGCCGGGAGATGTCGGGCAGGGTCTCCGGGCAGATCACGGCGACCGTGCGCACGCCCGGCTTGAGCAGCGTGGTCAGCTCGGCCAGCACGCCGGTGCCGACCACCACGTCGTAGGGGCTGTCGCCGCGTACGGTGATCCTGGTGGCGGCGGTCATGCGGGCAGCCCCTTCACGATCTCGTCGGCGAGCTCTGCCGGCTCGCGCTTGTCCGTCACCACGGTCGCCACGGCGAGCCGCTCGTAGATCGGCCGCCGCTCCTCCATGAGCTTCTTCAGCTGGCTGCGCGGGTTGAGCACGAGCAGCGGCCGGGCGGAGGCGAGCCCGACCCGCTGGACCGCGTCCGACAGCCCGACCTGCAGGTAGACCACGTGGTGGCCGGCGAGCAGCGCCTGGGTCTCCTCGTTGAGCACGGCTCCGCCGCCCAGCGACAGGATGCCGTCGTGCTCGGCCAGCGCCCGGCGCACGGCCTCGTGCTCCAGCTCGCGGAAGCGGGCCTCCCCGTCCTCGACGAAGATGTCGGCGACGGGCTTGCCCGCCACGGCCTCCACGTCGACGTCGGTGTCACGGAACGCGACGCCGAGCCGCTCGGCGAGCAGCCGCCCGATGGTCGTCTTGCCGGACCCAGGAGGCCCGATCAGGACCACTGTCGTCATTTCACCCCTCCTCGTACGCTCCACCGTGTCATTTGATCACCATGGAGGAGAGGTAGCCCGACAGGTTGCGGGCGACTTCCTCGACCGAGTCGCCGCCGAACTTCTCCAGCGCCGCGTCGGCCAGCACCAGTGCGACCATGGCCTCGGCCACGACGCCGGCCGCCGGCACGGCGCACACATCGGAGCGCTCGTGGTGCGCCTTGGCCGCCTCGCCGGTCTTGACGTCGATCGTGGCCAGCGCCCTCGGCACGGTGGAGATCGGCTTCATGGCAGCGCTGACCCGCAGGATCTCGCCGTTGGTCATGCCGCCTTCGACGCCACCCGCGCGGTTGGTGATGCGCTTGACGCCGTCCTCGGCGGTGTATTCGATCTCGTCGTGGGCTTGGGATCCGGGCCTGCGCGCGGTCTCGAAACCGTCGCCGACCGCGACGCCCTTGATCGCCTGGATGCCCATGAGCGCCGCGGCGAGCCGGGAGTCGAGCCTGCGGTCCCAGTGGGTGTAGCTGCCCAGGCCCGGCGGCAGGCCGTAGGCGAGCACCTCGACGACGCCGCCGAGCGTGTCGCCGTCCTTGTGGGCCTTGTCGATCACCTCGACCATGGCGGCGCTGCCCTCGGGGTCCGAGCACCTGACCGGGTCCTCATCGATCCTGGCCAGGTCGTTCGGCCCCGGCAAGATCTCGGACGGGGTCTGGGCGCCGCCGATGGAGGTCACGTGGCTGACGATGTCGACCCCGAGCGCCTGCTTGAGGAACCGCCTGGCGACCTCGCCGAGCGCGACGCGGGCCGCGGTCTCGCGGGCGCTGGCCCGGTCGAGCACCTGCCTGGCGTCGTCGAACCCGTATTTCTGCATGCCCGCCAGGTCGGCGTGCCCCGGACGGGGGCGCGACCTGGGCGCGTTGCGTGCCAGGCCCTCCAGCTCGGCAGCGTCGACCGGGTCGGCCGCCATGACCTTCTCCCACTTGGGCCATTCGGTGTTGCCGATGCGGATCGCGACCGGGCTGCCCATGGTCCGCCCGTGGCGGACGCCGCCGACGATCGTGACCTGATCCTGCTCGAACTTCATCCGGGCGCCGCGGCCATAGCCGAGCCGGCGGCGGCGCAGGGCCTCGTCGATCGCGGCCGTGGTCACCTCCACCCCGGCCGGGAGGCCTTCCATGACGGCGACGAGTTCGGGCCCGTGAGACTCTCCGGCGGTCAACCAGCGCAACATGCGTACAAGTCTTCCATGTGCGGCCTAGTGAGATGTCCCACGTTCACGTGTCGAGACACAGCACCGTGAACGCCCCCAACAGCATGAACGGCCCGAACGGGAACTGCGTGTGCCTGGTGCCGCGACCGGTCGCGAGCAGCGCCAGAGCGTAGAGCGCGCCGAGCAGCTGCCCGCCGAACGCCGCCACCACCCACGCCTGCCAGCCCAGCGCCGCGCCCACCATGCCGATGAGCCCGGCCAGCTTGACGTCGCCCAGTCCCAGCGCGTCCGGCCTGATGACCCACAGCAGCCCGTAGATCGCTGCCAGCGCCGCTCCTCCGGCCAGCGCTCGCGGCAGCTCGCCGGTGGGCAGGAGGGCCAGGGCCGTGATCGGGTACGCGGGCAGCGTGATCGCGTCGGGCAGAAGCGTGGTGCGCCAGTCGATGACGGCCAGAGCGACACCGATCACGGCGAACGGCACGTAAGGGAGGCCGAGGCGCCAGGTGACGAGCGCGACGACGGCGGCGGTCACCAGCTCGGCCTTCGGCGGCCAGGCGGGCTCCGGGAGGCCGTCGTAGGAGTCGGCCAGCGCCCTGATGCGGTGTCCGCAAAGTAATCCGGCCAGCGCCATGAGTGCGACCACGAGCCGACCCTAATGCGGACCCGGCCGCGCCCGCCGCGGTTCCGCCGGTCCGCCGCGGCCTTCGTGGCCGATCGCCGGCATCGCCCCATTCAGCGGCGCGAGAACACCGGGACGTACAGGTTCAACGGCGCCAGAATCATCGCCCTTCAGCGGCGCGAAAACCAGCGGCGGCGGCGCCGCGCCGGCTCGACCTTGGCCACGGTCGCGTTCTCGAGCCGGTCGGCGGTGCCGGACTCGATCGCCGCCAGGGCCTCCAGCACCGCACCCTCGATCACGAACGGCACCGGCCCGGCGACGTCCACCACGACCGCCGCCGCCTGCTCCTGCACGGCCGCCCGGCACACCTGGAGCGTGGTGGCCTGGATCGGCCGCGCGTCCGGCCGCCACCTCGCCAGCGCCTCCGCCCCGGTGAACGCCGGCACCGCCTGCCTGCCGTCCTGCCCGACGAGCTTGGGCAGGGCCATCTCGCTCTCCTTCTCCTGCCGCAGCCCGTGCGCGCCGACCTCGGACTCGGTCAGCAGGGCGACGACGGGCACCAGGAGCCTGGCCCCGCTGAGGGCGTTGAGCACGTCGGTGGCGTCGCCGGTGCCCGCCTGGTAGGCGGCGAGGGCGGCGGCCACCGCGGGTGCGGCGCGGCCGTCGTCGTCGGGGTCGAGTGGCTGCGGGATGCTGGGCACGGCACATGAGCCTACCTGCGCCGAGCCTCGGCCCGGAGGGTGCGGGCCAGGCGCGGCATGCCGGCGATCAGCCGGACCGCGAACCCCCACCTGGCCCGCCGGCCCGGCAACGCGTGCAACTCCCCCAGCCACTCCTCCAGCCATCGGCCCCGGGCCCCGGCCGGAAGCATGATCGCACCGGCGGTGATGACGCCGAAAGATGCTCGTATGCCGCCCCGCCCGGACAGCGTGGCGGTGGACAATCGCCGCAACTCCTCCTCGACCCGCACCAGGCCCAGCCGGCCGGCGATGGGCACGACGACGTCCAGCGTCTCCCGGGCCTTGCGCCGCTGCTTCTCCTCGGGCAGGAAGCGCATCGTCCGCTGGTTGTGCAGGCGGTCGGCCAGCTTCAGCGTCAGCACGCGCTCGTCGGTCGAGGTCTCCCAGTCCGGGGGCCTTCGCTCGGGGTCGTCGAGAGTCCGCAGGCCGCGCACCAGCTCCACGACCGGCTCCCCGAACTCGGCGACCAGCTCCTGCTCTGTGCAGCCGGTGTCGTCCAGCACGTCGTGCAGCAGCCCTGCGCAGATCAGCTCGTGGTCCATGCCGAGCTCGGCCAGGATCGCAGCGACGGCGATCGAGTGGGTGATGTACGGGTCTCCGCTGCGCCGCCACTGGTCGCGATGCCAGTAGGCGGCCACCAGATGAGCTCGCTGAACCAGCTCCAGCCGGTCGCCGGACAGCCTGCCACCGGCGGCGTCCAGGACCGGCTGGAGCCGGCCGTGCAGGTTCGGTCCCCGGTCGTTCGCGTCGTGTCCGGCGGCCCCCGTCATGACGCGGCCTGCGAGGGGAGCAGCCAGGCGGGGACGGCCTGGCGGCGCGAGCGGTAGGCGCGGGCGATCGCGTCGCGGGCCTGCTCCGCGCCGTGGGCGGTGATCCGGTAGTAACGGCGGCGCGGGCGGCCCTCCGCCACATGCGTCTCGGGGTCCTCCCACCGGCTCTCCACCCAGCCGATCTGCTCCAGCCTGGCCAGGATCGGGTAAAGGGTGCCGCTCGGCATCTCCGCCTGCTCGCACAGCTCCAGCCCGTAGCGTTCGCGCGCCGGATCGTTCAGGAGGGCGCGAAGCACGGCCTGGGTCGGCATGGTCATGCGCGGGCCGTTGCTCTTCATATCTCGTACTCTACATAGCTAGAGCTGTGGCCGTCGAGCCACAGTCCCGCTACCCGAGGTCGGAGATGGCCGCCACCGGGCCGCCACCCGACGGGCCCTGGTGGACGGCGGCGACCGACACGAACACCGCCGGATCTCCCGTGACCGACGCCGCCACCCCGCCGACGGCGGCCTTGATCTGGCGGTGCCAGTGCACGTCGGAGTCGTCCAGCATGATGTTGCGCCGCCCTCGCACGCGGCCCGACGGGTCGGCCTCGCACTTCATGAACACGTTCACCAGCCGCCCGTCGAGGTCCGACGGGTGCGGGCGCTCGGGCAGCAGGAGCCCGGAGTCCCGGATGGCCGCCCAGATGCCGTCGGCGTCCAGGGCGTCCTTCATGACGCTGTGACCGATGCGGTAGCGCCCGCCGATCCCCCGTACGTTGCCCACCAGCACGATCTGCGCCCGGTCCAGCTCCACCCCGGACGAGCAGGACGCCACGGACGAGTAGAGCGACAGATCCTTGTGGATCTGGTCGGCGCCGGGCATGTCGATCTCGCCAAGCGCCACGGCGATGCCGAGGGCGGTGGTCGAGTTGGACAGGTCCATGGAGGGGCCGGTCTCCTCGATGGCGGTGTCCTGGCCGCGGCTCTTGGCGTCGGTGATGGTGGCCAGGGTGAGCAGCGGCGTCTTGGTCTGCACGTAGTGGACGTCACGCGGGTCGTCGATACCAGCGATCTTCATGGCCTCGCGGACCCCGGCGGCGACCTTCTCCACCATGGCCGGACGGCCGATGTCCTCGGGCAGGATGACCTCGCTCATCGCCACCCCGACCGACAGGCGCGGCTCCTCGGACGCGGGGGCGTTCGCGGTGGTGGCGAAGATCGTGGCGTGCGGGCTGAGCACGCCGTCGGTGCCGCCCGACCACACCAGGGGCACGCTCTCCGGCGCCGGATGCCCGTGCGCGGCCAGCACCTCCCGGAAGGCGCGGTCGGCCAGGATGCGCGTGTAGTCGTTGACGCCGCCGTTGCCCTCGGTCTTGCCGATGACGGCCAGGACCCGATCGGCCTCGATGACACCGTCGGCGATGAGCCGCGACAACCCGGCCGCGTCGGTGACACTCTCGATCGGCACCTTGCGCACTTCGATCGGTTCCGGCATGCGACGCCCCTTCCCTGTTGCCCCTTGGTGACGCTAACCGAGCCGGTCAGCGGGGTTCATGGGCAATGTCTGCCCATGAACCCCGCCGGCCATGTCAAGGTGCGCTGAGCGCCACGGTCGGGGACAGCCGGGCGGCTCGGGCCGCGGGATAGATCCCGGCCACCCCGCCGACGAGCAGCGTGGCGGCGGCCGCCCCGGCCAGGGCCCAGGCGTCCAGGGTGGGCGGGAAGGCGTGGCCGAGCGCGTACCCGGAGGTGACCAGGGCGCCCAGCACGATGCCGGCCAACCCGCCGAGCGCGGACAGCAGCAGGGACTCGGTGAGGAACTGCAGGCGTACGTCGGTCCTGGTGGCGCCGAGCGCGCGGCGCAGCCCGATCTCCCTGCGGCGTTCGAGCACGGAGATCACCATCGTGTTCGCGATGCCCACCCCGCCGACCAGCAGGGCGACCGCGCCCAGTCCGAGCAGGAGGTTCGTGAACGCCCCCGCGGCCGCCGCCCGCGCCGCGAGCGCGTCGGACGGGCGGGCGATCGTGGTCTCCTCCGGATGCTCGGGATTGACGGTACGGGCGAGCACCGCTGCCACGTCTTCGACCGACTCGGGATCGGCGCGTACGTAGACCGTGGTCGGATGCCCGTCGAAGCCCAGAAGCTCGGCGGCGGCCGGCCACCCGACCAGTGCCGACCGGTCGATCTCCGGCGCCAGCGGGAGCGCGTCGAGCACGCCGAGCACGGTGAACCAGCGGCGGCCCAGCCATACCTGGTCGCCACCGCGTACTCCCAGCCGCTGGGCGGCGACGGCGCCGAGCACGACCGTCGGGTAGCGGCTCGTGGCCTGGCTGAACCAGGCGCCCGTGCCCTGGAGGGTGTCCAGGAGGTGCTCGGTGGCGGCCTGCACGGCGACGCCGCCGGTGCGTTCGGGCGGGATCAGGTCGCTGCGGTAGACCCTGGCCTCCAGCTGGGCCGTCGCGGCGACAGACCGTACCGGGCCGATCTGACCGGTCATGGCGACGGCCGTCTTGGGCAGGCTGGACTGCTCGCCCCTGACCGTCTGGCCGGGGGTGACGGTGAGGAGGTTGGTGCCGAGGCTGTCGAGCTTGCGCAGGAGGTCGGCGCGGCTGGAGGCGGAGATGCCGATGACCGCCACCATGGTGGCGATGCCGATCGCGATGCCCAGGGCGGACAGCACGGCCCGGCTGGGCCTGGCCCGCAGCCCGACGACGCCGAGCCGGAGCAGGTCACGCGGGCTCATGAGCGGTCTCCTCCACGATCAGGCCGTCGCGCATGCGGACGCGGCGTGGCAGGGCGGCGGCCAGGTCGGCGTCGTGGGTGATGATCACGAGTGTGGCCGTCACGGCGAACAACACCCGCAGCACCTCCGCCCCGGAGGCCGAGTCCAGGTTGCCCGTGGGCTCGTCGGCGAGGAGGAGCACGGGCTCGCCGATGATCGCCCGGGCCACGGCCACCCGTTGTTGCTCGCCGCCCGAAAGCTCGTGCGGGCGGTGGTGGAGGCGGTGCGCCAGTCCGACCCGCTCCAGGGCGAGCGCCGCCCGGCCTCTGCGCTCGCTCATCGGGATCCGCGCGTAGAGGAGGCCGTCGGCGACGTTCTCCAGGGCGCTCAGGCCGGGGATGAGGTGGAAGTGCTGGAAGACGAAGCCGATCGTCGAGGCCCGCAGCGCGGCGAGCCGCCGGTCGGGAAGATGAGCGATGTCGTGGCCGGCGACGCGCACAGTTCCCGAGGAGGGTCGGTCGAGGGTGCCGAGCAGGTGGAGCAGGGTCGACTTGCCGGAGCCGGACGGCCCGACGATCGCCACGGCCTCGCCCGCGTCGACCCTGAGATCCACGCCCCGCAACGCCTCGACCCCGCCCGGGTATGCCTTCGTGACTCCGGCCAGCTCCGCCACGGGCCCCTCGCCCCGACCGCCTGCCATGCCCCTTGCCGGACCGTCGCCCACGCCGCACGCCGGAAGCCGCCGCTTTGCGATGTCGGTCATGACGCCGGCACCTCGACCTTCATGCCCTCGCTCAGTCCGGCGCTTGTGACCTCCACGCGGCCTCCGGCGAACAGTCCGGGCTTGACGGTGATCACGACGCCCTGCTGGGTGCGTACGCCGTACCCGCCCTCGCGCAGGGCCAGCAGGGCCTCCACCGGCACCGACAACACGTCCTCTCGGGTGTCACTGCGCAGGTCCACTGTGACGGGCACCTCGCGCAGCGCCCCTGTCGAGCCGCGCGGGGCGACCTCGACGTCGACGGTGACGCTGTCCTCGGACACCTCCGCCACCACCCCGACCTTGCTGATCGTGCCCTTGAGCCGGGCGCCGCCGGGCAGCTCCATCTCGACCTCCGCGCCCTTCCTGGCCAGGTGCTGGTCGGCGATGTCGAGGTCGATGGCGACGACCCGCCGGGTGCTGCGTACCACGAGCAGCTCGGTTCCGGCCGAGACCGGATCACCCACCTGGGCCTTGGTCTGCTTCACCCAGGCCTGGCCGGGCAGCACGGCCGCCTGGGCGGCGTCCACGGCGCCGGTGACCGGCAGGTTCCTGTCGGCCTGCCAGTCGGCGACGGCGGCGGCGGTGGCCGTGGTGAAGTGGTCGTCCACTGTCATGCCGGTGCCGTAGCCGAGAGCTTTAAGGTTGCGTTCGAGCTGGGCGACGTCCGCGCCGTTCACGCCCACGGACAGCTCCCGGTAGATCGGGATTTTTCCATAGAAGAGGGTGACCGGGCGGCGATCGACTGTGTAGAGCGTCTGACCCCGCTTGACCGAGGTGCCCTTGGCCTTGATCGCGGTCAGCGTGCCAGAGGGCCCCGCCCGCAGCACGCGTTCGTCGGCGTAGGCGAGCATGCCCTCCACGGTCTCGGAGTCGGCCAGGTCTCCCCTCGTCACCTCGGCATAGGAGGAAGCGGCGGACGGGGCGGGCGCGGCGGCGGGTTCGCCGGCGCCGAGCGTGAGGGCGAGCGCCGCCACCGCCGCGGCGCTCAGGACTGCTCCGGCCAGGATCGCGCGTCTCACTTGGTCCCCCCGGACTTCTTCTCGCCCAGCAGCGGCCGGCACTTCTCGTCGGCGGTCTTGAACGGGCTGGTGTTCCTGCGGGGCAGGTCGTCGGTGTCGGGCCAGCGGGCGTCGCCGTTCACGACGACGGGGTCCGGCCAGTTCAGGCCCTGCTCGCGCATGCAGCGCGCGTAGTCGAGCATGCCGTCGAGCGAATGCTGATCGTTGTCGCGGTTCACGGTCTGCGGGGGCGCCAGCGACCGGCAGGCCGTCATGGCCTTCTCCATCAGCTCCCGCCCGGCCTGGTCGGCGTCGCCGACGTCGACCCGCTCCCCCGGGGCCGGATCCTCGACCTTGAGCCCCTGGTCGCGCAGGCATTGCGCGAACTTCAGCACGTCCGCGCTCGCGGACGGCGAGGACGTGGCGGACGCGGGCCCGCCCGCGGACGCGACACCGTCCCCGGACGGGGCGGCGGCGCAGCCTGTCGTCACCGCAAGGACGATCAGTGCCACCAGGCACCTGACCATGGTCGATCACCTCCCGCACGGGGAACGGTCGTCCCCGTGCGGATCCAGGTGTAGGCGGCGGGTCTCATCAGACCTCAAACCCCGCCTGAGGGTTTGCTAATCGAGCGGGAGCCGGACGGAGAAGGTCGTGCCGCGGCCCAGGGTCGACTCGACGCCTGCCGAGCCTCCGTGCGCCGCCACAACCGCCTGGACGATCGCCAGTCCCAGCCCCGATCCCTCGCGTGAGCGGGCGCCCGGCGCCCGGTAGAAGCGCTCGAACACCCTGGCCGCCTCGCCCTCGGCGAGCCCGGGGCCGTGGTCGGCGACCTCCAGCACGGCGTGCCCGTCCTCGTGCCGGACCCGTACGTCGACGGCGGTCCCCGGCGGGGTGTGCGTGAGCGCGTTGCGTACGAGATTGCCCAGCACCTGCCCCAACTCGGCCGCGTCGCCCAGGACCACGAACGCCGCGTCCTCGCCGAACGCGAACGTGATGTCGCGCTCGGGCGCCAGCACCCGCGCGTCGCGGACGACCTCGGCGGCCAGCGGCAGCAGGTCCACGGGCCCATGCTCGCGCGGCCGCTCGGCGTCGAGCCGGGCGAGGACCAGCAGGTCGTCCACGAGCGCTCCCATCCGCCTGGCTTCCTCCTCGATCCGCCGCACGTTCTCGCTGTCGGCGTGCCGCAGGAAGTGCTCGGCGTAGCCGCGCACGACGGTCACCGGTGTGCGCAGCTCGTGGCTGGCGTCGGCCACGAATCGCCGCATCCGCTCCTCCGACTCCTGCCGGGCGGCGAAGGCGGCCTCGATCCTGGCCAGCATGTCGTTGAGCGCGGCCCCGAGGCGGCCCACCTCGGTACGGGGGTCCACGTCGGGCACCCGCCGCGACAGCCGGCCGTCGGCGATCTGCCGGGCCGCGCTCTCGATCTCGGCGAGCGGCCGCAGGCTCCGCCGTACGAACACGAGCCCCGCGGCGGCCAGCACCACCACGACCACGCCCCCGGCGAGCAGCTCGATCATGCCGAGCAGCCCGATGGTGGCGTCGATCTCGCGCAGGTCCATGGCGGCGACGATCGACTGGCCGCCCGGCCGGGTGTCGACGAGCACGCGCCAGTCGCCCGACGTGTACGGCTCCCGCTCGGCCTGCGGCACGACCGGCGGCCCGCCCGGGTCCCCGCTGACCACCGCCCCCGTGGCGTCGCGGACCTGGAAGACGTAACCGGCGGGCCGCCGCGCCGGGCGGTCGTCGGCCGGGCCGGCCTGGGCGAGCGTCCGGAGCTGCAGGTCGACCTTGTCCACGAGCTCGGCACGCAGCAGGACCAGGCTGGCCACACCGATCGTGACCAGGGCGAGCAGCACGAGGGCGACCGTCCCGGCGATCAGCCGCACCCGCAGGCTACGGAACGCGGAGAACATAGCCCACCGAGCGCACCGTGTGGATCAGCCGCGGCTGCGCAGAGTCGACCTTCCTGCGTAAGAGCGACACGTACTGCTCGACAATGCCGGGATTGCCGCTGAAGTCGGGATCCCAGACGTGCTCGAGGATCTGGGCACGGGACAACACCCGGTTGTGGTTGACCATGAAGTACCGCAGCAGCTGGAACTCCGTCGCCGACAAATGGACCTGTCTGCCCGACCGCCACACGGTGTGCGCGTCCTGGTCGAGCTCCAGGTCGGCGACCGCCAGCCGGACCGGCGCCGCCGCGGTGCGCCGGCTGCGGCGCAGCAGCGCGTGGATGCGGGCGATCAGCTCCTCCAGGCTGAAGGGCTTGGTGACATAGTCGTCGCCGCCCGCCGTCAGTCCGCGCACCTTGTCCGCTGTGGCGTCCCTGGCGGTCAGGAAGAGCACGGGGGTGCGGTCGCCGCCCCCGCGCAGCCGACGTACCACGTCGAATCCATCCAGGTCGGGCAGCATGACGTCGAGCACGATGAGGTCGGGCGCGTGCCGCTGGACCAGACGCACCGCCTCCCGCCCGTCCGCGGCGGCCACCACCTCGAACCCCTCGCGCAGGCAGCCGACGAGCAGCTCGCGCAGGCTCGGTTCGTCCTCCACGACGAGCAACGTGTCCATGGCCGCCAGGCTAAAGCGGAAAGTTCAACGTAATCTAAACGCGTGATTCGCGAAGCACACGTCAACGGGATCAAGCTCGTCTACCGGGAGGAAGGCGACCCGGCCACTCCCCCGCTGCTGCTGATCCACGGCCGCACGGCGAACCACAACGACTGGAACGGCATCACCCAGCACTTCGCGGCCCGCTACCACGTGCTCGTCCCCGACCTGCGGGGGCACGGGGCCAGCGACTACCCGGGCGCGTACGCGCTGCCGGACATGGCCCAGGACATCGCGGCCCTGCTCGATCACCTGAGGATGGAACGGGCCACGATGATCGGGCACTCACTGGGCGGCATGGTGGCCTATCAGCTGGCCATGCGCCATCCCGGCCGCGTCGAGCGGCTCGTGCTGGAGGACGTGGCGCCGCCGCTGCCGTTCAAGAACCGGCCGCCCATCGTGGAGGACGGCTCCACCGGGTTCGATTGGCGGATGATGCACGACACCGAGCGTCAGTTCCTCGATCCCGATCCGGGCTGGCTGGAGGGGCTGGCCAGGATCACCGCGCCGACGTTGGTGATCTCGGGTGGGGCGGCGAGCCCGTTCGACGCCGCGGGGACGGCGGCCCGGATCCCGGGGGCCAGGCTGGTGACGATCGAGGCCGGGCATCTCGTGCACGCGACGGCGCGCCGGGCGTTCCTGCGGGCGGTCGACGACTTCGTGAACGACCGGCTCACCACGCCGTAACGCGCGTGTGACGCGGGGGAGCAAGGGTAGGGGCGTGGTCGAGATGCACGTACACGAGCGCCTGAGCCGGCTGCGGCTGATGGCGCCGCCGATCCTGCAGTGCGCCGTAGCGGCCGCCCTCGCCTGGCTGGTGGCCAAGGACCTGCTCGGGCACAGCCGCCCGTTCTTCGCGCCCATCGCGGTCGTCGTGTGCATCGGCGTGGGGCTCGGTCAGCGGCTGCGGCGGGTGGGGGAGCTGGTCGTCGGGGTCAGCCTCGGCGTCGGCGTGGGCGACCTGCTCGTGTCCTGGATCGGCTCAGGGGCGTGGCAGATCGCGCTGGTGGTGGCGCTGGCGATGGCGGCCGCGGTGCTGCTCGACAGCGGCTCGCTGATCGTGCTCCAAGCAGGCTCCTCGGCGGTGCTCGTGGCGACCTTGCTGCCGCCGAGCGGCACAGGCGGAATCGACCGGATGGTCGACGCTCTGGTGGGCGGCCTCATGGGGCTGGCCGCGGTGGCGCTGCTGCCGTCCAGCCCGTCGGCGCTGGCGCACCGGCACGCGGCCGGGATGTTCGACGCGCTCGGCGACGCCCTGCGAGGGATCGCGGAGGCCATCGAGAAGTCCCGCTCGAGCCTGGCCACCGAGGCGCTCGAGGCCGCGCGGGGCAGCCAGACGAACGTGGAGGAGTTCAAGCAGGCGCTGGAGACCAGCAAGGAGATCGCCACCATCTCGCCGCTGCACCGGCACCGCCGCGGCAGGCTCGAGGGGTACGAGAAGGCCGCCGTGCCGCTCGACCACGCGCTGCGCAACGCCAGGGTGCTGGCCAGGCGGGCCATCGTGGCGCTCGACGGCTCCAGCGCGCTGCCGCCCTGGCTGCCCGGGACGCTGCGCGCGCTGGCCGACGCCACGCTGCTGCTCAGGGAGGAGCTGGCCGACGGGCGCACGCCGGAAGAGGCCCGTGAGGCGATCCTCGCGGTGGCGTCGGGGCAGGGCGCCGAGCGCTGGGGGTTCTCGGCGGACGTGATGATCGCGCAGGTCCGGTCGATCACGGTGGACCTGTTGCAGGCCACCGGCACCGATCGCGAGGAGGCCGTGGCCGCGCTGCCGCCGCTGGACACCTTCCCCGAAAAGGACGTTTCCGGGGGAATGTGACCTTAATGTCACAAAGATCCGCCAAGGTAGAAGGGTGCGAACCCGGCTCAGCGATCATGTGAAGGACCGACTGGGCACGTTCGGCCTCATCGTGCCGTCCATCGCGCAGTGCGCGGTCGGCGCCGCGCTGGCCTGGGTCATCGCCAGGGATCTGCTCGGTCACCCGGCGCCGTTCTTCGCGCCCATCTCCGTGCTGATCTGCGTGGGCATCGGGCTGGGGCAGCGGCTGCGGCGGGTCGTCGAGCTGGTCGTGGGCGTCAGCCTCGGCGTCGGCGTGGGCGACCTGCTCGTGTCCTGGATCGGCTCGGGGGCGTGGCAGATCGCGCTGGTGGTGGCGCTGGCGATGACCATCGCGGGGCTGCTGGACAGCGGGGCGCTGTTCGTGGCCCAGGCCGGGTCGTCGGCGGTGCTGGTGGTCACCCTGGTGCCCGGCGCGGGCGTGGGCGGGCTGGACCGCATGCTCGACGCGCTGACCGGCGGCCTCATCGGCATCGCGGCCGTCGCGCTGCTGCCCGCGAGCCCCTTCGCGATCGCGGCCAAGCATCTGTCCGGGGTGCTCGACGCGCTGTCCACGGTGCTGGAGCGGGCAGCGGAGGCCATCGAGAAGCGGGATGTGGACCTGGCGGCGGAGGCGCTGGAGGAGGCGCGCGGCACGCAGGCGGCGGTGGAGGAGTTCGAGCAGGCGCTGGAGACCAGCAAGGAGATCACCATGATCTCACCGTTGCACTGGCACCGGCGGGCCCGCCTGGCCCGGTACGAGACCGCCGCCGTGCCCGTCGATCTGGCCCTGCGCAACGCCCGGGTGCTCAGCAGGCGCACGCTGTCCTCGCTCGGAGAGGCGAGCCCGCCACCGGCCGCGCTGGCCGAGGCGATGCGTGAGGTGTCGGAGGCGGCCCTGCTGCTGCAGCTGGAGCTGGGGGCGGGGCGGGAGCCGACACTGGCGCAGCAGGCGCTGCTGGCGGTGGCGGCACGGGAGCGGCCCGAACAGCTGGGCTTCTCGGCCCATGTGATCATCGCGCAGCTGCGGTCCGTGGTCGTGGATCTGCTGCAGGCGACCGGGATGGAGCACGAGGAGGCCACGGCGGCGCTGACGCCGCTCGACAAGCCCAACGAGGCGTGAGGCCGTTCAGGAGGGCGGGCTCTCGAGAGGGCGGAGTCGCGGGGTGAGGGGTCTGACGGGGTTCTCAGGATGACGGGATGAAAGTGCGCAGGACGTCGGCGATCTCGTCGACCTCGCTGAGTTTGCCCGAGGCGACGGCGATGACGAGGTCATATGCCGAGTCGTCGTCGGTGTCGAGCACGACGCCGTTGAAGCGGAGGAAGACGTCCGTCGCCAGCCAGGACAGCCGTTTGTTGCCGTCGATGAGCGGGTGATTGACCGCCAACGAATGGAGCAGCGCGGCGGCCTTCGTCATGAGGTCGGGGTAGGCCTCGTGGCCGAACATGGCGGTGGTCGGCCGATGGACCGCCGAGTCGAGCAGGCCGAGGTCCCGCACCGCGAGAGCGTCGCCCAGCTCCGCCTCGGCCAGCTCGAGGACCTGCTCCAGCGTGAGATATCTGGTCATTCGCCCAGCCGATCGAGCACATTCCGCCAGCGCTCCCTGGACTTCGCGCCAAGGCGGCGGACCTCCTCGTCGGCGCTGTGCCTGGCCAGATAGTCGTCGACGGCCGCGAGCACCACTTGCTGCATGCTTCGCCCCTCCACCTCCGCACGCTTGCGAAGGGCCTCGGTCTGCTCGTCACTCAAGCGAAGGGTCATAGCCATATCCCCAGCGTAGGCGCGAGGCGGTATCACCGCGATACCGCATACCGCAGTTTACCCTACGTGACGATGTGATGACCAACCGCAATACCAGCGGACTCAGGCCTCCGACAGACGCTTGAGCCGGGTCACGGCCTCGTCGATGACCTCCTCCTTCTTGCAGAAGGCGAACCTGACGAAGTGCCGGCCGCGCTCGGGATGCTCGTAGAAGACCTGGGTGGGGATCGCCACCACCCCGGCCAGCTCCGGCAACCTCCTCGTCAGGTCCAGCCCGTCGGCGAACCCGAGCGGCCTGATGTCGGTCTGCACGAAATAGGTGCCCGCCGGCTTGAGCACCTCGAACCCGGCAGCCGCCAGCCCCTCCATGAGCCGGTCGCGCTTGTCCTGGAGCCCGGCGCGCAACGCGGCCACCCACTCCAGCTCCTGCCGCAGCCCGTACGCGACCGCCAGCTGCCACGGCGCGCTCGCGGTGAACGTGAGGAACTGCTTGACCGTCTGCACCGCCGTGACCAGCGGCGCCGGCGCGCAGACCCACCCGGTCTTCCAGCCGGTCACCGAGAACGTCTTGCCCGCCGAGGAGATCATCACGGTGCGCTCCCGCATGCCGGGCAGGGTGGCCAGCGGAATGTGCTCGACTCCGTCGAACGTCAGGTGCTCGTAGACCTCGTCGGTGATCGCCACGAGATCCCGCTCCTGGCAGAGCTCGGCGATGGCGGTCAGCTCGGCGCGGGTGAACACGGTCCCCGTGGGGTTGTGCGGCGAGTTGACCAGGATGGCGCGGGTGCGCGGCGTGACGGCGGCACGCAGCTCGTCGGGGTCGAACGTGAAGCGGCCCGCGACCGGGCGCAGCGTGACGCCCACCAGCCGGGCCTGGGCCAGCGCGATCGAGGCGGCGTAGGAGTCGTAGTAGGGCTCGAACGCGATCACCTCGTCGCCCGGCTCGCACAGTGCCAGCACGCTCGCCGCGATGGCCTCGGTGGCGCCCACGGTGACGAGGATCTCGCCGGCCGGATCGTAGGACAGCCCGTAATGCTCGGCCCGGTGCTCGGAGACGGCACGGCGCAGCTCGGGCATCCCGGGCCCCGGAGGATATTGGTTGGCGCCCGACGTGATCGCCTGGACCGCGCGATCGAGCATCGCCGCCGGCCCGTCGGTGTCGGGGAAGCCCTGACCGAGGTTGATCGACCCGGTCTGAACGGCGAGCGCGCTCATCTCGGCGAAAATCGTCGTCCCGAAGGCGCGCATCCTGGCCACAAGAGGTTCCGTCACAACGCCAGACTATTAGTCTTCCTTCCGTGATCACTCGGGTCGTGCTCGCCCTCGCCCTGGCCGTGCCTGCCGTCATGACCTTCACCCCACCGTCCGCCGCGCCTCGGCCAGGCGGCTGCCCGGTCGCCATGCCGCCCCGCACCACCTGCGGGTTCCTCGTCGTCCCTGAGCGCAGGGACGCCCCGGACAGGAAGATCAAGGTCGGCTACGCCGTGCGCTCTTCGACCGCGAAAGGGCGCAAACCGGACCCGGTCGTGTACATGAGCGGCGGCCCTGGATCGGCGTCGATCCAACTCACCGGTTTCCTGAGCGCGATGTTCCCGGACCGTGACGTGGTGACGATCGAGCAGCGCGGCGGCCCGCACTCCGAGCCGGTGCTGGGCTGCCCCGAGACGGCCGCGGCGCTGCTCGGGCAGCTGCGCACGCCGCCCGCCGACGTGGGCGCGGCCGCCGTCAAGTGCCGGGACCGGCTCCGCGAACAGGGCATCGACCTGCGGGGATACAACACGAAGGAGATCGTGGCCGACGTCGTCGCGTTACGTCGGGAGCTCGGCTACGCGTCGTGGAACCTGTTCGGCGTCAGCTATTCGACGAGGGTCATGCTGGACGTGGCCGCGGCCGACCCGGAGGGCACCCGCACCGTGGTGCTGGACTCGTTCCTGCCGGAGCGCGTCGCCTGGTACGACGACGCCGAACGCAACCTCGCGGACACGATGACCCTACTCGGCGTCCGGGACGAGTCCGCGGCCATGACCGCCAGGCTGAACGCCGCACCGGCGCGGGTGCCGGTCGCCGACCCGGTGCTCGGCAGGGGGTTCACGGCGCGGATGACCGGCGACGACGTGGCCACGATCATGGCGGAGGCGCTGCACGAGGCTGACGTCGCCGCGGTGGCGCCGACGCTGGTCCCGGCGCTGGCCGACGGGCACGACGAGCTGCTGCGGCCGCTGGCGGACGCCGTGGGCGAAGGGCTGACCTCGCACGCGTTCGGGCTGTATCACGCGGTGCAGTGCCAGGACGAGGTCCCGTTCAACGCCTTCACCGCCAAGTCCCGGCTCTTCACCGTGAACGCCGACAGAGCGGTGTGCGACGCGTGGCGGCTCCCCAAGTCCACACCGGTCAACAGCGCCCCCAAGGGCCCGGTGCTCGTGCTCGGCGGCCGGTACGACCCCACCACCCCGCCCAGGACCAGCAGACCCGCCGCCGAGGCGCTCCCCGCCGGCCGCTTCGCCGAGATCCCCGGCGCCGCGCACGCCGTCTTCCTCACCAGTGCATGCGCCCGAAGGAAGATCGTCGAGTTCATGGCCGATCCGGTCTCCAACACCGCCGCGCCGTGCCTGGACGACGCCGACCGGCCTGGCGACCTGCACGTGACCGGCGCCCCTTACCAGATCTCCCGGTCGCCGTGGCTGGCCGCGCCGTTCGGGTTGTTCGCGCTCGCGGCACTGGTCCAGCTGGTGACGGGCGCGCTGAAGGGCCGGTCGATGGCGGCGTTCGGCGGGCTGGCGGGCGTGGCGTTCGCCGGGCTGGTGGCGCAGTCCGTGTACGACCAGGCGGTCAGGAACGAGACGGCTCTGGCCGTCGGCGTCCCCGGCGTGGTCGGCATGTACACGTGGATCGCGGTCGCCTCGGCCGTGCTGACCGCCGCGGTGCTGCTCCGCCACCGCCGATGGCCGCAGATCGCCGCGACCGTCATCAGCGGCGGATTCCTCGTATGGTGGTTCACCTGGGTCCTATGACGCGCATCCGAGAGCTCGACGCCCTCCGCGGCTTCGCGGTGAGCGGCATCATGCTGGTCAACACCTGGCAGCACACCCCGCATGAGCCGCCGAACACCCTCGACTGGACCATCGAGGCGTTCCTCCAGAGCCGGTTCTACCCGATCTTCTCGTTGCTGTTCGGCATCAGCTTCATGCTCTTCCTGCGCGGCAACAGCCGGTGGGCGCTGCTGAGCCGGCTGTTCTGGTTGTTCTGCATCGGGCTGATCCAGCACACGTTCTACGAGGGCGAGGTGCTCACCGACTACGCCTTCTACGGGGCTGTGGTGCTGCTGCCCGCCACGTTCCTGGCGCCGGGGGCGCCGGTGCTGCTGCTGGGGCTGGCGACGATCACGTGGGCGTTGCTGGTGGGCGGGGGGCCGCTGCTGATCCCCGGGCTGTTCCTGGTCGGCATGGCCCTGTGGGAGCTGCGGCCGCCCAGGTGGCTGCTGCTACCGGGGTTCGCGGCGGCGGGGGTGGCCACCGCGCTGCTGACGGCCTCGTGGGCCCTCACCAACGAGTGGCTCGCCTACAGCATGGCCGCGCTGGCCGGGGCGGCTGCGTACTCGCTGGGGCTGCTGCTGGCATTGCGGCCGTGGTTGTCGGCGGTGCTGGAGCCCTTGGGGAAGATGGCGCTGACGAACTACGTCACGGGCACCGCGGTGATCGTCCTGACCGGGCCGGTGCGGGAGGCCGACCCGACCCGCTGGGCGGTGGTGGCCGTGGCGCTGGTGACCGTGGCCGTGCAGGTGGTGCTCAGCCGGTGGTGGCTGGCGCGGTTCAGGTACGGTCCGCTCGAGTGGGTCTGGCGGTGCCTGACCCGATTCCGGCTGGTGCCCAACAAGCTAGAGTCGGGCCGTGACCACAATCGCCCTCTGCCAGATCCCGGTGTCACCTGACCCGTCGACGAACCTCAAGAGGGTCAGGGAGGCGCTCTCCCGAGCCGAAGGGGCCGACCTGGCCATCTTCCCCGAGGCCACGCTCACCCGCTACGGACGGCGCATCACGAGCCTGGCCGAGCCGCTGGACGGGCCGTTCGTGTCGGGCCTGGCCGAGGCGGCACGCGAGCACGGCACGGCGGTGATCGCCGGCGTGTTCGAGCCGGGCGAGGATCGGGTGCACAACACGGCCGTGGCCATCGACGCCCAGGGCGTCATCGCGGCGGCGTACCGGAAGATCCACCTGTTCGACTCGTTCGGCGCGAAGGAGTCGGACCTGGTCGCGCCCGGCGCCGAGCCGGTCGTCGTGGAGCTGGCCGGGCTCAGGGTGGGGCTGATCACCTGCTACGACATCCGTTTCCCCGAGCTGGCCAGGGCGCTGGTCGACAAGGGCGCGGAGCTGTTCGCGGTGATCGCGGCCTGGGGTTCCGGGCCGCTGAAGGAGGACCACTGGGTGACCCTCGTCAGGGCCCGGGCCTTGGAGAACACGACGTGGACCGCGGCCGTCGGCCAGGCGCCCAACCCGGCCGAGTCGTCCGACGGCTACGGCGTGGGCCGCAGCATGCTGGTGGACCCGCTGGGCGTGGTCCGCGCCGACCTCGGCACCGCACCCGGCGTGCAGGTGGTGCGGGTGGACCAGGAATGGACCGCCACGGCCCGGGCCACGCTCCCCTGCTTGGAACATCGGGTTTTGTAGGGGTCAACCGATCGTAAAGTAGTACCGTGAGCGGAACGCAGATGCAGAAGGTCATCCCGCCGCGTCTGCTCGTGCCCTACCTGTCGGGCAAGCGCACGGTGATCTCCGGCTACGTCTATCGGGTGCAGGACTGCGTCAGGCTGACCACACCCGAGGCGCTCTACTGGGGGCTCGACCTGTCGTTCGACGGATCGGAGTTGTTCGCCGAGGTGCCCGAGCTATATGTGATGCGGTGGTATGCCCGCGATGTCGACACCTACGCGGTGCCGTACGGGCCCCACATGGGTGGCGACTGGAGTGACGCGCCGCCGTTCGCCGGCAACGGGTTCACGACCTCCCCCGACCACGTGGTGCCGCAGTTCCACACCGTGCCGATGCCGATCCCGGCCGGTGCGGAGATCGTCCACCTCACCCCGGACAGTGAGCGGCGCTTCGCCGACTACGACGGGCTGACCTGGCGGCCCGCCGCATGAGCGAGCGAACCAGTAGACACAGCCGAGTCTCGCTCATGCACCCGACGAAGGAGGGTGCATGAGCGAGGAGATCGCGCCGGTCGCCTCCGGCTTCGTGGCCCGCTACGGCGAGCGGACCCTGCCTGCCGCGCTCGGCCCCGACAACGACCAGGTGGTGTTGTTCAGCGAGGCCGAGCTGGAGGGCTTCGAGCCGGCGGCCGGCTACTGGCGGCGCACCGTGGCCAGGTCCGAGGTGGAGTGGCTGGTGCTGATCCGCACGGTGGGGGCGTTCGGCGGGGAGCCGTGCATCGTGCTGGACGAGGACGAGGACGGGCTGCACATCGCCTACACCGGGCACAGCGGGATGAAGGCTGAGGCGCTGGGCTACTGGATGGTGGACCACGGCGCCTACGAGGTCGTGGTGCCCCGCGAAGAGGTCTTCTCCATCCGGGTCGAACGTATCCCGGTTCCTTAGTCAACGAACACACGCCTGGTGTGTCTCTGAAGTGTGATCGACACAGCAACCATGGCGCAGCCGTCGTTCGCCGAGTTGTTCGCCGCCCAGTACCAGAGTCTGGTACGCCTGGCGGGACTGCTCGGCGCCGACGACCCTGAGGACATCGCCCAGGAGGCGTTCGCCCGGCTGCACACCAGGCGGTTGCGCGACGACGGGGCCGCCCTGGCCTACCTGCGCGCGACCGTCTGCAACCTGACCCGCAACCGGCTGCGGCACCTCAGGCTGATCCGGTTACGCCGCCCCGACCCCCCTGAGCCGGCGCGCAGCAGCGAGCACGCCGTGCTCGTCGCCGAGGAGCATCGCGAGCTGCTCGCCGCCGTCGACCGCCTGCCTCGCCGCCAGCGCGAGGCCCTGGTCCTGCGCTACTGGCTGGACCTGTCCGAACGCGAGATCGCCGACGCCATGGGCGTGTCGCCCGGCTCGGTGAAGACGCACGCCAGCAGGGCCCTGGCCGCCCTCGGCAAGGCGCTGAAGGAGGAGGACGCGTGATGGACCAGCTGGAAGGGCGCCTTCGCGCCGCGTTCGACGCGCACGCCCAGACCTACGAGGCGAGCCCGGACGCCTGGGCGCGAGTGCTGGCCCGCCGGCCGCGCCGCCGCCCCGGCCGGCTCCTCGTGGCCGCGCTGCCCGCAGCGCTGCTGGCCGTGTTCGTTCCCGTCCTGCTCAACGGGGGCCTGGGCAGGAACACCGCGGCCGACCCTGACGCGATCTACCGGCAGCTCATGCGGGACCGTACGCCCGCCGGCGAGCAGGTGACCGTGGACAATCCGACCGAGGGCAAGCCGCTGCGGCTCTGGTTCGCCAAGGCGCGGGCGGGCTATCCCGAGGTCTGCTACATCGCGGAGCGGGCCGCGGGGGACCCGTACGGCGGCTGCTCGGACGTGCCGGAGCAGTGGGACGTCTGGTTCTCGGGCAGCACCCTGCGCGATGGGGCGGCGACAGCGCTGGACTGGGGCGTGGCGACGCCGAACGTCGGCGCCGTCACCGGGATCACGACGTCCGGGCGGAAGATCACGGGCACGCTGGTGACCCCGGAGGGGGCGCCGTACCGGATCTGGACGGTCGCCTATCCGGCCCAGGACGCGATGACCGGCGTCGAGTATGCCGACGAGCAGGGCAGGAGCATCGCGCGATCGTCCCGCGACATGCTCTCGCCGCCGCTCGGGCCGGCGATGGGCCTGGCCATGGAGCTGTCCGACGGCATCACCGTGCGGCCGCACCGTGTGAAGGACGGCGCCGAGCTGAACTGGTCGCGGAACGGCGCGCACCTCGGCGGGGGCCTGGCGACCACACGGGACGCGCCGGTGATCGTGAACGTGCGCGACGACGTCATCACCGGCTACGCCCGGGCCGGCGTGGCCAGGGTGGAGGTGTCCGTCAACGGCGGGGGCACCACCGGCCTGGAGACCCGGCCCGATCCGTGGGGCCTGGGCATCGTGTTGTTCGCCGACGCCGGCGTGGACGGCGACGGGCACCAGGGCTACCGCGCGGTCGCCTACGACACCACCGGCAAGGAGATCTGGCGGCACGAGGAACCGTCTAGGGAGAAACCCGGCCCGGACACCCGGACGATCGGCCCCGTGATGGTCGTCCCCGGCACCGAGAGCTCCGGTCGGCCGATGCGCGTCTGGTTCTCCCAACACGACGGCGACCCGCAGATGTTCTGCGCGTCCGGAGGCGCCTCACCGGCCGACCGGGGTGTGACGTGGTGCGCCGCCACTGGCCAGGAGCACTCCTTCCCGGTCCAGTCGACGACCGCCTACCTGCCGGAACCAGGAGCCGTCATCCACTTCGGCCCGGCCCGCGACGACTGGGAGTGGGTCGAGGCCGTGTTGTCCGACGGGCGGCGGGTGCGGGCCGAGTTCCTGCGCGGCGAAGGTACTCCACTGCCGTTCTGGCACGTCTCGGTGCCGCTCGACGCCGAGGTCGGGGGTTACCTCCTGAAGGTCCAGGGCCAGGCAGCCCGGCCGGTCGCCACCTTCGACAAGGCGTGTGGCAGGCAGGCTCCCACGTCCGAGGCCGACCGCCTGGCCCTGTCCGCGGGCATCACGGCGTACTTGAGCGGCAGCTGCATGTCCTTCTGGGAGGACGGCGAGCTGGTGCCGGCCCTTCCCGGGCCGGTCCCCGGCGCGAAGCTGAGCGAGCAGTTCGACGCCCGGCGGCCGGCGTACTGGAGCCACGGCGATAACGCCTGGTACGGCTACGCGCCCGCCGGCACGGCCAAGGTCGTGATCACCCTGAAGGTCGGCGGGACCGCCACAGCCGCGGCCGTGCCCGATCCCTGGAGGCAGGGCGTGACGTTGTTCGCGGGCGTGACGCCCAAGGGAACCGACTTCGGCGAGGGAGCGACCCTCACGGGCTACGCCGCCGACGGCAAGGAGGTGTGGACCTACCGCTGACCCAGGGTGCGGTAGCGAGCCTGGCGGGCCGCGAGACGGTCCGCCGGGCTCATCGCCAGCAATCCCGCGATCTCGTGCTCCAGCGCCCGCCCCACCCGCTCGCAGAACTGCCTCGGCTCGTACGCGGCGTCCGGCAGCTCCGGGATGACCCGGTCCACGATGCCGTCGTGCCGCAGGTCGGTGGCGCGGATGCGCTGCGCCTGGGCGATCTCGGGAGCGAAGTCGACCGAACGGTAGAGGATCGCCGAGGCGCCCTCGGGCGGCAGCGGCGACAACCAGGCGTGTTGCGCGCAGAGCACCCGGTCGGCGGGCAGCAGCGCCAGCGCCGCGCCGCCGGCGCCCTCGCCGAGCAGCAGGCAGACGGTCGGCGCGTCGAGCATGACGAGCTCGGCCAGGCAGCGGGCGATCTCGGCGGCCAGCCCGCCCTCCTCGGCCGCCTTCGACAGGTCGGCTCCGGCCGTGTCGATCACGGTGATCAGCGGCAGGCCCAGCTCGGCGGCCAGCCGCATGCCGCGTCTGGCCACCCGGAGCCCCGCCGGGCCTAGCGGCGAGTTGGCCCGCTGGACCCGCCGGTCCTGGCCGAGCACCACGGCCGGCGCGCTGCCGAACTTGGCCAGCGCCAGCAGCAGCCCCGGCTCGTTCTCCCCCTCCCCCGTGCCGCTGAGCGGGGTCACGTCGGTGGCGGCGAGCTTGAGCAGCGCACGCACGCCCGGCCGGTCGTCGCGGCGTGAGCGGGTGATCGCCTCCCACGCCTCCACCGGCCGCAGGTCCTCCTCCGGGGCCGGTCCCGCCTCGATGGCGGAGCGGTCGGCGGCCAGCACGGCCAGCGCCCTGATCGCGATCGCCCGCAGGTCACTGGCCGAGACCACGGCGTCGAGCAGGCCCTTGCGGCGCAGGTTTTCAGCGACCTGCACGCCCTCGGGGAAGGGATAGCCGTGCAGCGCCTCGAAGACCCGCGGCCCCAGGAACCCGATCAACGCCTCCGGCTCGGCGGCGGCGACGTGCCCGAGCGACCCCCACGACGCGAACACTCCGCCGGTCGTCGGATGCCGCAAATACACCAGGTAGGGCAGCCCGGCGAGCCGGTGCGCCTGCAGGGCCACTGTGATCTTCACCATCTGGACGAACGCGAGCGCGCCCTCCTGCATGCGGGTGCCCCCGGAGGCCGGCGCGGCCAGCAGCGGCAGCCGCTCGCGGGTGGCCCGCTCGACCGCCGACACGAACCGCTCGGCGGCCGCCACCCCGATCGAGCCGGCCATGAACGAGAACTCGCACGCCACGACCGCCACCCTGCGGCCCTCGAGCAGCCCTTCACCGGTGACCACCGCCTCGTCGTAGCCGGACTTGGCGCGGGCGGCGGCCAGCTCGTCGGCGTAGGAGGAGCCGGGCTCGGCCGGATCGGCGGGCGGCGCGTCCCACGACTTCCACGATCCCCGGTCGAGGACCGTTTCGATCAGAGTGCGCGCGTCCGGACGGCTCACTATCGCTCCCTAATGTCTGCCGACGTTGCAATGTTGACGCGCGAGCGCATCAGACGGTGCCACCGATCGCGAATCATCCTTCACGTTCCTCCAGCCAGGCCAGCACCGCGTCGCCGTCCTGGCCGAGCATGGGCGGCGCGGTGTGCTCCGCCCCGGTCAGCCCGTCGAAGCGCAGCGGCGGCCCCGGCAGCTCGATGCGGCCGAGCACGGGGTGCTCGACCTCGACGACCAGGCCCTGCGAGCGGGTCTGCTCCCAGGTGTAGACCTCGTCGAGCGATCTGATCGCACCGGCCGGCACTCCGGCCGCGCCGAGCTTGGCCAGCCAGTGGCCGCGGTCGTGGGCGGCCAGGGCCTTCTCCATGTCGGCGATCAGCTCCTCGCGGTGGGCGCGCCGGTCCTTGTTCGTGGCATAGCGCGGCGTTTCGGGGTCGATGCCGAGCAGGGTGGCGACCTTGCGCCACTGGCCCTCGTTGGCGGCGGCGATCTGCAGCATGCCGTCGGCGCAGCGGAAGGAGCCGTACGGGGTGATGGAGACGTGGTGGTTGCCGCTGGCGGCGGGCACCTGGCCGCCCACCGTCCAGGCGGTGCCGTGGTAGGCGTGCACGCCGGTGACGGCGGCCAGCAGCGAGGTGCGCACGACGCGGCCCTTGCCGGTGCGCTCGCGCTCGTAGAGCGCGCCGGCCACGCCGTAGGCGCCGTGGATGCCGGCGAGCAGGTCGGAAATGGAGGCGCCGACGCGGTAGGGCTCGTCGGGCGAGGGGCCGGTCAGCGACATCAGCCCGGCCTCGCCCTGGGCGATCTGGTCGTAGCCGGGGCGGCCGCCCTCCGGGCCGTCGTGGCCGAAGCCGGTGATCGACAGGATGACCAGGCGCGGGTTGAGCTCGTGCAGCCGCTCGACGGAGAAGCCGAGGCGGTCGAGCACGCCGGTGCGGAAGTTCTCCACGAGGACGTCGCTCTGGCGGACGAGGCGCTCGATGAGCCGTTTGCCCTCGGGAGACTTCATGTCAACGGCGATGGACTGCTTGTTGCGGTTGGCCGCCAGAAAATACGTCGAAATATCGTGATCCGGTCCGACGAACGGCGGCCCCCAGCCGCGCGACTCGTCACCCCCGTCCGGATGCTCCACCTTGATCACCCGTGCGCCCAGGTCACCGAGCATCTGCGCCGCGTGCGGTCCGGCCAGGGCCCTGGACAGGTCGAGCACGACGATGTCGCCGAGGGGTCCGAGCACGGTCAACCTCCTGCTTGCGTCCGGGCTGCTTGCGTACGTGCCGCCTGCGGTCGGGGCGAAAGAACATTCTCTCAGTTGCATGTCCCCCGTCATCTAACCTGGGTCGGTGAATTCGCTGGCCGACCGCATCAGGAGCCTGCGGCCCTCCTGCGGTCCGGTCCGCCTGGTGGCCGTGGACGGGCCCGCCGGGGCGGGAAAGACCACGTTCGCGAAACGGCTCGGGACGGCACTCGGGTGCCAGGTGATCCACAGCGACGACTTTCCGGTGCCGTGGGAGGAGGGGCCGGGCCGCTGGTTCCACGCTTTGGAGGAGCAGGTGCTGCGCCCGCTCCAGAGCGGGCGGCCTGGCGGTTTCCGCAGGTACGACTGGGTACGCGGAGAATACGCCGAGCAGGTGACCGTCCCCTTGGCACCGGTCCTCGTCATCGAGGGCGTCGGCACGGCCCGCGCCTCGGCGGCTCATCTGCTGGCGTTCACCATCTGGGTGGAGGCCGCCGAGCCGGTGCGCTTCGCCCGCGTGCTGGAGCGGGACGGGCTCGAGCTGGAGCCGCAGTGGCAGGAGTGGTTCGCGGCGGAGAAGGCGTGGTTCGCGGCGGACCGCACCCGCGAGCGTGCCGATCTCGTCATCCGGACGTGAGGTGGGCGACGTCGTTGAACCGGACGAGCTCGAACCGGCCGGCGCCGCTCCGCCAGACGGACACGGACGCGTTCAGCACCGGCGCGAACTCCAGGACCTCCGCCAGGTCGGCGTCCGGGCGGTCCGCGATGACGTGGCGCAACCCCAGCACCACGGAGTCGTGGGCGACGATCAGGACCCGCCGCCCGTCCAGGTCCTTCAGGAAGTCCCTCAGCCGGACGACGACGTCCGCCAGGGACTCGCCGCCGGGCGGGCGGAAGGCGTAGGCGCCCTCCGCCTCCCACCGCGCCAGCTCCTCGGGGAACCGCTCCCTGATCGCGGCCAGGTTGTAGTGCGCGAACGCCCCCGCCTCCTGGTCCCTGAGCCGCTCGTCCACGGTGACAGGCAGCAGGTCCACGCCCCACGCGTGCTGCGCGATCTTCCACGTGTCGAGCGCCCGCAAGTAGGGGGAGCACCACACCAGCTCGGGGGCCTCGGCGGCGGGCATGGCCGCCAGTAACCGCCCCAGCGCGGCGGCCTGCGCCCTGCCCAGCTCGGTCAGCGTGACCTCATGGTCGCCCGGCTCGTAGAACAGCGGCCGATCGCCGGCCTCCTGATAGGCGAGGTTGGCCTGGCTCTGCCCGTGTCGCACCGCCATGATCAGTCCCGGCCCCATCCCGCCATCTTGCCACGAACCCGCTCGGCAAATTACGGTCTAGTCCGTTATCGACTAGTGGAGGCCATCCGTGCGCATCCTCGCTGTAGTACTACTCACAGCCTTATCCCTCTCATCTCCGGCCCAGGCCGAATCTACGCCGACTCCTCCCTCCGGATGCGGTTTCCAGAACCTCGGCACGCTTCTGACGGAGACCACCACCGCCGGCACCGCGTTGGACGCCCACCACCCGGAGGGACCACGCGTCTACTCCGTCACCTCCAGCGCCTCCGGGCCGGCGCAGCTCGGGATCAGGGACGCCCGCGACGGCCGCCTGATCGGCGAGCGGCCGCTCCCGGTCGCCCTCGGCTCCTGGGCCGTCACCGTCACCCCGGACCACTCGGTGTACGTGGGCAGCTACAACGGCACGACTGGCGCCATGGGCGGCCGCCTCTTCCGCTACACCCCGTCCACCGACCAGGTCAGCGAGCTCGGCATCCCCATCGCGACCGAGAGTTTCATCTGGACCGTCGCGGCCAGCCCCGACGGCTCGGCCGTCTACGGCGGCACGTCACCCACGGGCAAGCTCTTCCGCTACGACACCGCGACCGGCGGCTACACCGACCTGGGCAGCCCCGTCCCGGGTGACCAGCTCGTCAGGGACCTGGCCGTGGGCAAGGACGGCACCGTATACGCGGGCGTCGGCGCGGGCAGCATGAAGGTCGCGGTGCTCGCCCCCGGCGGCACGGTCGAGCGGATGATCGACCCGCCCATCGAGGGCAGCGGCTACGCGTACGACGTGGACGTGGCCGGACGCTACCTGCTCGTCCGTTTCTCCACCTCGACGGGCGCCAACCCCATGGGCGTGTACGACCTGGGCTCGCGCAAGTGGAAGGACGTCGTGGAGGACGTCGACAGCCTCACGGTCGGCGGCGCCAGGCGCGGCCACGACCTCTACCTGTTCCAGAACGACGAGCTGGTGAAATACGACCTCGAGACCGAGAAGATCATCAAGCTGGGCTTCACCGAGTACGGCGACGGCGCCGCACGCACGCTCGGCTGGCTCGGGAACGTGCTCGTCGGCACCAGCTCCACCGGCCGCATCTGGCACTTCGACCGCAAGACGGGGCAGGGCCGGCTGCTCGACGGCACGCTGACCGCCCAGCCCGTCAGCATGCGCTCACTCGGCGCGGGCCCCGACGGCCGCGTCTACGCGGGCGGCTTCTTCAGCGGCGGCCTGGCCGCCTACGACCCCGCCACCGGCGAGGCAACGAACTGGACAAAAGTCGGTCAGAGCGAGGGCATCGTCACCCACAAGGGCAAGCTCTACCTCGGCGTCTACCCCGGAGCGCGGATCTACGAGTTCGACGGAACCGCGCCCCGGCTCCTGCTCGACCTCGGCGGCCAGGAGCAGGACCGGCCCTTCGCGATGATCTCCGCGGGCGACTGGCTGGCGTTCGGCACGGTGCCCAAGGCCGGCACCCACGGCGGCGCGCTCGGCCTGCTCGACCCCGCCACCGGCCGCTCGGTCATCAGGCGGAACATCATCCCCGGCCACAGCATCATCGGGCTGGCGTACCGCGACGGGATCATCTACGGCGCTACGTCGGCCTTCGGCGGCACCAGCACGCCGGCGGGCGAGGCCGTGGCGTTCGCGTACGACATCGCCACGGACTCGCTCAAGTGGCAGTCCACCCCCGTCGCCGGCGACCTGGCGCTCGGCTCGATCGTCTTCGACGACGCGGGGCGGCTGTGGGGGCTGACCCCGGACACTCTGTTCGAGCTGGACCCGGCCACCGGGCGGACCGTCAGGTCCGTCCAGCACCAGACCTACAACTGGGCCGGCGCCACACAGGTCTGGCTGGACACCCACCTCTTCTTCCACAAGGGGTTCCTGTGGGGCAAGGTGCAGGGCAAGGTGTACCGGTTCGATCCAGGGACGATGGCGTTCGCGCGCATCGCCCGCCCGATCACCAACCTCACCCTCGGTCCTGACGGCCACCTCTACCTGTCACGCAACGAGAACTTCTACACCTACCGCATTTGCTAACGGGTCAGCCGGAACAGGCGCGACCCCTCGGCGAAGTAGACGTCCCCGGACCTGTGCACCGCGAGCTGGTGCACAGGTCCCTGCCGCAGCACGGCGTGCCGCCCGGTCCGCGGGTCGAGCGAGAAGACGCTCTGGCCGGCGTGCGCGCCGTACAGGACGCGATCGCGCCGGTTGAAGGCGATCTGCCCGCTCGAGCTCTTGCTAGTCGACAGCGTGACGCGTTCGACCACCTTGCGGGCGGCCGTGCTGACCGCGAACACCTCACCGCCGGCGATCCCCCACAACCGCCCCCGGTCGTCGAACGTCAGCGCCGGGACGGCGGGCTTGCCCGGGGCGGGGACGATCTCCCACAGCAGCCGGTTCTCCTTCACCGACCACGCGAACAGCTTGGCCTCCGGCTGGGTCGGCGGTGTGGCCGACTGGCCGCTGTAAATGGAGGTGCCGCCGTAGAGCACGCCGTCGCGGTAGGCGAGCGAGACGATGCTCTGGTCCTTGACCACGTTGCGCTGGGCGTGCTTGAGCGTCCCGGTCCGCGGATCCCAGATGGCCAGCACACCGCCGAGGTGGCCGAGGTCGGGCATGGTGCCCGCGGCGAGGTAGCGGCCCGCCGACGCCAGTGCCCGAGGCCTGATCTGCTGGTCCGCGGCGAGGTCGAACAGCCGGGCCGGGTTCGCCGCCGGGCCGGGCTCGGGGCTCGGCGAGTACTCGGTGCTGTTCCACGGCAGCGCCGGGTCGTAGGCGTACACCCTGGCCTCGGGATAGGCGCCGATGTAGAGCTTGCCGTCGTGGGCCGTCATGTCCTCGCTCTGCGAGAACGTGTGGAACTCCTCCCTCTTGCCCGTCACCGGGTCCAGGGCGGCGAAGCCGCCGTTGAGGAAGCCGCCGGTGTACATGCGGCCGTCGGGGCCCTCCGCCAGCGCGGTCACGTCGATGGGCTCGCCCTTGACACCCGTCTGCACGAACGACTTCGCGCCGGTCTGCGGGTTGTAGCGGAACATCAGCCCGCGCCAGAGCAGGCCGACGACGCTCTTGCCCGGATAGTCCGGCAGGCCCAGCTCGGCCCAGCCGATGCCGCGCGTGTTGGCCACCCGGCCGGTGATGGGCACCCCGGTCCCCGTCGTGGCCTTGGTCCGGGGGTCGTAACGGACCAGCTCACCACCCTTGACCAGGTAGACCGCACCCTGGTCGTCCGGGGGCGAGACGTCCAGGCCGTGCGCGGCGTCGAGCGTGTCGCTCCACCGGCCGGCGGCGATGTCCCAGACGTGCAGCGGTCCGGGGCTCGCGCCGCCGAAGCGGACATAGAGGAAGCCCGCCGCGACGTTGACGTCGTAGGCCCACTTGCCCGCCGGGTCCAGGCCGTCGGGCATAGGGAGCTGCCGGGTCGCGCCCGAGGCGGCGTCGATCTCGAAGACGGCTGCGGGGGCCTCGGTGCCCGCGTAGATCTTCCCGCCGGCGTAGGAGACGCTGCGGACGTAGGCGTGGGTGGGTGAGAGCCGGCCGTAGTCGCGTACGCCGGTCGCGGGGTCGTAGCCGAACAGGCGGCCGCCCGGCGAGGTGCCGCCGTAGACGGTGGCGCCCTCGCCCGCGGCGACAGACCAGATGAAGTTCTCCGAGGGCAGGGGCCTGCCGAGGTCCTGGACGCCGCCCTGGTCCGTCCAGCGGTAGAGGCGGCCGTCGCCGTACGTGCCGATGTAGACGCCGCCGTCCGGAGCGGCGTCCACGGCCCAGGAGCCGGCGGCGCCCGGCAGGTCGTGCCTGGCCACCTCGGCGCCGGTGGCGGGATCGACGGCGTTGAGGTGGGCGGGGGCGCCCGAGGAGGCGCCCCACAGCACGGTCCGGCCGCCGGGTCCCGGAGCCACCACGCCGCCGATCAGCAGCACGTCCTCCAGGGGGACGCCGAGATCCTCCACGCGGGGCGCCGACGCGGCCGCCGGGTCGGCGGCGCCGAGCACGGCGAGGGCGGTCACCATGCCGTACGCCAGTAAGCGTTTTATTAGGGTCATGACCGAAACCTAGAAAGCCGCCGTGTTTCGCGTCAATACCGAATTACGGCAAAGGAACTAATCTCGCACTGGCACTCGTCCTCTGATGAGGTCCTCGACCGTCGCGCGGAGGTCGAGGAAGTCCGGCGTCCGCTTGAGGCCGATCTCCCGGCGGTCCGGCAGCGGTACGGGCAACTCGGCCGCCACCCGCCCCGGGTCGGAGGTGAGCACGATCACGCGCCTCCCCAGCAGCACGGCCTCCTCGACGTCGTGGGTGACCATGAGGACGGTCGCGCCGGTGTCCCGCCACACCTGGTGCAGGAAAACCTGCATGTCCTCCTTCGTCTGCACGTCGAGGGCGCCGAACGGCTCGTCGAGCAGCAGGATGGACGGCTCGCAGGCCAGCGCACGGGCGATCGCCACGCGCTGCCGCTGGCCGCCCGACAGTTGCCTGGGCAACGCGTGCGCGAGGGCCGTCAGCCCGACCTCCGACAGGTACCACTGGACGCGCCGCTCGCGCTCGGCGGCGGGCAGGGGCAGCAACCGCAGGCCGAAGGCGACGTTCTCGGCCACTGTGAGGAACGGGAACAGCGCCCCCGACTGGAACACCAGCCCGCGCTCGGGGCCCGGACCGCTCACGGGGACGCCGTCGAGCTCCATCGTGCCGCCGGTGACCGGCTCCAGGCCGGCGATCATGCTGAGCAGCGTGGACTTGCCCGAACCGCTGGCGCCCACGATGCACAGGAAGTCGCCGCGCCGCACCTCCAGGCCGATGCCGTCGAGGACGCGGCAGCCGGCGTACTCCTTGACGACGTCGCACAGCACGAGCGTCACCCCACCCACCTCCCGATCCTGGCTCTGGCCAGCCTCAACCCGACGTCGATGGCCAGGCCGATGACGCCGATCACGACAAGCACCGCGAAGATGCGGTCGGTCTGGAGGAAGCGCTGGGCGCGGACGATCCGGTAGCCGAGCCCGGACTCGGCGGCGATCAGCTCGGCGACGACCACGAAGTTCCACGCGGCCGCCGCGTTGACGCGCATCGCGTCGATCATGCCGGGCAGCGCGTACGGCCAGACGACCTTGCGCAGCACCTCGCCGCCGGTCGCGCCGAGCGTGGCGGCGGCCCTGCGCAGCTCGGCCGGCACGGCCCGGACCGCGTCGGCCGTCATGAGCGTGTTGAAGAACACCACCCCGATGACCAGGATCGCGATCTTGGACGGCTCACCCAGGCCGAGCCAGATGATCAGGAGCGGGATGAACGCGGAAGCCGGCAGGTATCTCAGCAACCCGATCACCGGCTCCAGCAGCGCCAGCGCGACCTGGGAGGTGCCCATGGCCATGCCCAGCGGCACCGAGATCGCCACCGCGAGCCCGAAGCCGGCACTCACCCTGCCCAGGCTGGCGGCGGTGTCCGACCACAGCTGTCCGCTGGCCGCCATCTCGGCGAACGCCTGGGCCACGGCGGCGGGCGAGGGCAGAAAGGTCGGGTCGACGACGCCCATGGAGCTGACAGCCCACCAGAGAGCCAGCGGCACGAGCACCGCCACGGCCCTCAGCCCCCACCGCGCCCGCCCAGGCAACACCCGCATGCCGCCATCCGCCGATCGCCGGTGCAGCAGGCGGGCGAGCGGTGAGGCGCCCGTGCGGCGCAGGCCACGGGTGGAGCGTTTCGGGAGCGGCGGCCAATCGGCGCGGTCTCCTGACCGCCGCTCGCTCGCATGCCCGGCACCCGGCGCCGCGGCCGGCTCCCTCGAAGGCCGTGCGCCCAACGGCGCGGGGGTCGATCCGGCACCCTGGGCGGATGCCGCACGGACCGGCGGACCGCTCATGACGACACCCCCTGGACGAAGCGCGCATCCAGCAGGCCGTCCAGCGGCGGCGCCGTGTCAGCGAGGCCCGACTCGGTCAGGAAGGCGCCGATCTCCTTGGCCTGTTTATCCAGGCTCCCTGAGCTGAACGCCTCCAGATTGTCGGCCAGCGAGAAGATCGTGGTCCCGGCGTCGTACTCGGCGTAGGCCTGCTCGCTCACCCCCGCCCGCTTGGCCATGATCGTACGAGCCTCCGCCTTGTTCGACTCGATCCAGGTCAGCGTGTCGAACCAGGTCTTCACCAGCCCCTGCACGACCTCGGGCCGGTCGGCGGCAAGAGAACGCGACACCACCAGATGGTCCGGAATGGCCCCGGGAAAGTCCTTGGACGTGGCGATGGCGGTGGCGCCGGGCAGCTCCAGCGCGGTCGTCGTGAAGGGCGCGAACACCCCGACCGCGTCCACCTGCCCCGCCTTGAACGCGGCCGCCGCCGCATCCGTGGGCAGCGGCTTGAACGTGATGTCACTCTGCTTGAGCCCGGCCTTGCGCAGGGCGAGCAGCAGCAGGTAATGGTCCACGGTCCCTTGCTCGGCGGCGACCGTCCTGCCCTTGAGCTGCGCCACCGACGTGATGCCCGGCTTGGCGATGATCTGATCGTTGCCGGTGGAGTTGTCGTTCACCAGCACGACCGTCTGCTTGGCGCCGCCGGAGACGGAGGCGAGCGTGTCGTTGAGCGTCTGGCTGTTGGCGTCGATGTTCCCGGTGGCGAGGGCGGTGAGACTGTCGGTGTAGCTGTCGAAGTACTTCAGCTCGACGGTGACGCCGTTCTTGGCGAACAGCCCCTTCTCCTGGGCGACCTGCCACGGAAACCAGCCGGGCCAGGCGGAGAAACCCAGGGTGACGGCCTTGCCGGCAGAGCCCGTGGGCGCGGCCGGCTGGCCGCCGCCGCAGGCGGCGCAGACGACGAGCAGTGCGGCGGTCAGGAGCCGGCGGATCATGCGGATCATGACGCGGCCTCCTTCTTCTTGGACGGCAGGTGACCGGAGCGGACCAGGCAGCCGAGCGTGTCGCAGATGACGCGGGTGGCGATCAGCGAGGTGATGTCGGCGTTGTCGTACGGCGGGCTGCACTCGACCACCTCGATCCCGGCCAGCGGCGCCGCGTCGGCGATGATCTGGATGAACTTGAGCACCTCCCGCGGCAGGAACCCGCCAGGCTCCGGCCACCCGGTGCCCGGCACGAACGCCGCGTCCAGGCAGTCCACGTCGAACGACAACCACACGGCCTCGGCCCCGCGCCAGGCCACCTCCAGCGCCTTCTCGGCGGCGGCCTCGATGCCCATCTCGACGCAGTCGGTGACCGTCATGATGGTGGTGCCGCGCTCGCGGCCGACCTTCACGCCGGGCCTGGGGGCCTGCCAGCCGCCGATGCCGATCTGGACGAGGTTCTGCGGGGGCACGTTGGGGAGGTCGGTGGCGTGGAACCACGGCGTCGTGTGCATGCGCTCGTCGAGGTCGGTCTCCTGGGTGTCGACGTGCCGGTCGAAGTGAATGATCCCGAGATTTCCGGACAGGTGCTCGGCGACGCCGCGCACCGTCGGGTAGCCGATCGAGTGGTCGCCGCCGAGGACGACGGGGAACGCGCCGCTGGCGTACACGTGGGAGACGGCCTTGGAGATCTGGTCGAAGGTCTTCTCGATGTTGCCCGGGATCGTGAAGATGTCGCCGAGGTCGGCCATCGTGATCGACTCGCGCAGGTCCACGCCGAGCTCGAAGCTGTACGGCCCGTACAGCGCCGAGATACGGCGGATGCCCTGCGGCCCGAACCGGGTGCCGGGGCGATAGGTGGTCCCGCCGTCGAACGGCGCTCCGAGCACGGCCACGTCGTAGTCGCCGCAGGTGCGCACGTCCTCGACGTACGGGGCCTTGAGGAAGGTGTTGATGCCCGCGAAGTGCGGCAGCTCGCCGCGCGAGAAGGTGGGGATGCGCCGGTCCACGATGGAGTCGGCGCCCTGCAGGCCCAGCTCCAGGGCGCGGGCCACCTCGCGGTCCCAGGCGGTCGTGGGCAGCTCGGCCTCGCGTTCGACGGCGAAGCGCGCCTCGGGTCCGTAGTCGTCGTGGAGTTTGCGGGGGTGCCAGTGCATTCGAGCTCCGAATGATCGTCGCCCGGCCGGAAGGCAGCCAGGCGTTGGCTGACCTCCCGGGCTTTTGTCCCGCCGTGGAGCGACCGGCACAGGCCGCCTGCACCTCTCGGACCAGACCCGTGGAACCGGCGGAACCCTAGGTGCGCCTCACGCTCTCGGTGAGTCCCCCTCAGTGGACTCCTGCGGTGTTTCCCCGCCGTTAAGACCTTGTTCCAGTCGGCTTACCGGTCCCCCGGGCGTGGGCCGCTTCCCGGCTCTTCGTAGGGTGATCCCATGACCTCTGTCGCATTTCTCGGAACCGGCCTCATGGGCGCTCCCATGGCCCGCAACCTCGTCAAATCCGGCCTGCTGGTCACGGCGTGGAACCGCACTCGAGACAAGGCCGAGCCCTTGGAAGCCGACGGCGCGGTGGTGGCCGGGTCTCCGGCCGAGGCGGTCGAGGGCGCGGACGTGATCGTCACGATGCTGAGCGACGGCGACGCGGTACGCGCCGCGATGACCGCCGCCGCGCCCGGGCTGCGGTCCGGGCAGGTTTGGGCGCAAATGAGCACGGTCGGGATCGACGCGGTCGCCGGGCTGGCGGCGCTGGCGGGCGAGCACGGGCTGACGTTCGTGGACGCGCCGGTGCAGGGCACGAAGCAGCCGGCCGAGCAGGGCAAGCTGATCATCCTGGCCGCGGGGCCGCAGTCCGCCCAGCAGGTGCTGGAGCCGGTCTTCGCCGCGGTCGGCCAGCGCACGCTCTGGCTCGGCGAGTCCGGTGCCGACGGCACGGCCTCCAAGCTGAAGCTCGCCGCGGTGAGTTACGCCATCTCCCTGACCGCCGTCATCGCCGAGTCCCTCGCCCTCGCCAAGGGCCTGGGGCTGGATCCCGACCTGGTCCGGCAGGTGATCAGCGGCGGACCGCTGGACAACGCCTACTTCCAGGCCAAGTCGAAGGCGATCATGGAGGGGGACTTCACGCCCAGCTTCACGGTGTCCAACGCGGAGAAGGACACGCGGCTGATCACGCGGGCCGGGGAGGCGGCCAGGGTCCGGCTGGACGTGGTGGAGGCGGCCGGGGAACGCTTCCGGCGGGCGGAGGCCCAGGGGCATGGGGACGAGGACATGGCGGCTACGTATTTCGCGAGCTTCGACAAGGGGTAGTCGATAAAGTCGCAGCACGCCGCCTTCCTGCGGGGGGATTGGAAGTGAGCCCGGGTGGACTGCCGGACGACAGGAGCCCCGGCCTGCGCATTCCAGGTGACTTTCCGTGGGCGCTCGGGTACATTGAGGTTGCCGCCCATCGCTGATGGGAGTGGAAGTGAGCCCGGGTGGACTGCCGGACGACAGGAGCCCGGGCTTTGCGCTGTCTGGGCTCAGTCCAGCGCGATCGGCATCAATGCGACGCCGCCACCCAGCATCTCCCAAAACTCCGTCTCGCCACACGCGGCCAGCGAAGCCGCGCCCGCCACGATGTCTGGCAGCCAAGCGAGGGGCTCTTCGACGGCGGGTACCCACAACGCCCGAAGCCGAGGAGCGATCGCGTTGCGGACGCGGAGCACGTCGATCAGCTTCTTGTCGGCCGTGTCCATGGCAGGATCACGCGACTCGAAGAACACGTCCACCACCGGCCTGCGCCCAAGCTCCCAGAGCAGGTGCTCCATGCATTTCCGGCGCGCCCGTTCCTGTCGCTTGACGTCGAGCCCAGCGCCCACGATGACCAGCGCCGATGGACGCAACAGCGCGATCGTCTCGATGATGCAGGTGCGACGCTTGTCGTTCTCATCGCGCCAGTGCAGCGTCCGCTGCCGACGCAATAGGAGCGCCCGGAGCGCCGCGCGGTGCGTCGCCGCCTCATCACAATTCGTCTACCTCTGCGAGACTCCGCCCACCCGAGAGCTTGGCGTAGCCAGGCCCCCGGTCGAAGAACCGGTCCGCCGGCGGCCGGAGGGTGGCGCGGAGTTCGGCCGTGCCCTGTTCGTCGATGCGGTCCCCGTCCAGCACGACCCCGTAGTCGCCGAGAGCGCCGGCGATGGAGACCTTGCCGTCCCGGACGTCGGCCGCCACCGCGCGCGGATCCCGGTCGTACGGCGACCCCCAGCCCCCACCCCCAGTGGTCCGGATGCGGATGACCTCGCCGGCCTGGACCGGGTGGTCGTCGACCAGGCCCTCCATCTCCTTGCCGCCGATCTCCACCCGGAACGGCCGCCCGGCGAGGCCGCCGTTGACGCCCCAGCAGGACAGGATGGACCGATCCGCGATGGACATGTACGACGCGTCCCGCAGCATCCTGATGTGCTTGTCGTAGCCGAGCCCGCCCCTGAACATGCCGGGACCGCCGGAGTCGCAGGCCAGCGCCAACCGCTCCACCCGGAACGGCCAGCGCGCCTCGGCGAACTCGACCGGGATGTTGCGCGAGTCGGGCACCACGTGGATAGTGTCCTCGCCGTCGGCGTACCAGCGCCCGCCGGAGCCGCCGCCGAGCACCTCCCGCATCAGGTACGGCTGCCCGTCCACGCCCGTCCCGTACACGCCTGTGTACCGGATCGTCTCCTGGTCGGCCGGCATCCGCCCGCCCGTGGCCTTCGCCAGGACGCCGGCGAGCACGCCGAGCAGGCGCAGGATGACGAACGTGCGGGCGTTCGTGGGGGCGGGGAAGATCGGGGTGAGGAGGGTGCCCTTCTCCGGGAAGATCATCTTGATGAGCGGCACGACGCCCTCGTTGACGTCCAGCTCCGCCATCCGCTCCGGCGTGTCGGCCAGGTTGCGCAGGATCGGCGCCAGCCACTTCTTCAGGAACACGCCGTCGGCGTAGTCCCCGGCGTGGTTGATCGGGCCCTTGGCCTGCGGGGACGTGCCGGTGAAGTCGATCGTCAGCGGCGAGTCCACCGCGTGGTCGACGGTCAGCGTGATGCGCTGGGCGTGCAGGCGGGGCTCGTCCACGCCGTCGTGCTCGGCGTAGTCCTCCCACACGTACGTCCCCTCGGGGATCTTCGACAGCAGCTCCCTGCGGAACGTCTCCGTGGTCTTGGAGATGATCGCGTCGAAGCACTCCTCGATGGCCTGCCTGCCGTACCGCTCGAACAGCTCGGCCAGGCGGCGGGCGCCCATCAGGCAGGCCGAGCACTCGGCGTCCAGGTCACCGGCGAGCGAGTCGGGCATGCGCGAGTTGCGGGTCATGATGCGCAGCGCGGCCTCGTTCGGCACGCCCTCGTCCCACAGCTTGATCGGCGGGACCATCAGCCCCTCCTCGAACACCGAGCGGGCGTGCGAGGGCATCGAGCCCGGCACGGCGCCGCCGATGTCGTCGTGGTGGCCGAACGCCTGCACGAACGCCACGACCTCGCCCTCGTGGAACACCGGCACGGTCACGCACAGGTCGGGCAGGTGGCCGATGCCGCCTTCGGAGAGGTAGACGTCGTTGTGGAAGTAGACGTCGCCGGGCTTCATCGTCTCGATCGGGAAGTCACGCACGATCGGCTGGACGAGCGCGCTGTAGGAGCGGCCGGTCAGCTTGCGCAGGCGCACGTCGTGGATGCCGGCGCGGAAGTCGTGCGCGTCGCGGATCATCGGCGAGCGCGCCGTCCGCGCGATGGCGGTCTCGACCTCCTTCTCGACGGAGGCCAGCGTGCCCTCGACGATCTCGATGAGGATGGGGTCAGTCACGCTTTATCTCCACGTTTCCGTACGTGTCCACCGTGGCGGTGAAGCCGGGGTGGACGGGGATCGTCGAGCCGTACTCCTCGATCACGGCGGGGCCCGACACCTTGGCGCCGGCGCCGAGCGCGGCCCGCTGGTGGATCGGGGTGTCGCGGGTCTCGTCGAAGTGCACGGGACGGACGGCGGTGGCGCCCGGGCCGGGCTTGTCCAGCGGGCGCAGGGTCGGGCGGGTGATGGGGCCGACGCCGGAGACGCGCAGGTTCACCCATTCGACGCCGTGGCGGGGGTCGTCGCGGTAGGCGTACCCGTAGAGCTTCTCGTGGGCCTCGTGGAAGCGGTCGATCACTTGGGCGTGCCAGTCGCCGTCGATCTCGCCGGTCGGGGCGGGGACGCGCACCTCGTAGCCTTGGCCGTAATAGCGCAGGTCGGCACTGCGGACGTAGACCGGGTCGTCGAAGCCCTCGCGGTCCAGCGCCTCGCCCGCCTGATGCTCCAGGTCGTGGAAGATCTCGGCGGCCTTGCCGAGGGAGAGGTCGCGGGTGACGTACGTGCGGACGTAGTCGTTCTTGACGTCCACCGTGAGGAGCCCGAACGCTGAAACGTTCCCAGGGTCGCGCGGAATGACGACCGAGGGCAGGCCCAGGATGTCGATCAGCCGGCACGCCAGCAGCGGCCCGGACCCGCCGAACGTCACCAGCGGGAAGTCCCGCACGTCGAGCCCCCGCTTGACGGTGAGCTGCCGGATCGCGTTGCTCTGGTTGAATGCGCTGATCTCCAGAATCCCGGTCGCGGTGCGCTCCGGGCTGAGTCCGAGCTTGTCGGCCAGGCCCTCGATGCCGGTGCGAGCGGCGTCGGCGTTCAGCGGGATCTCACCGCCGAGCAGGTGCGGCGGGATGCGGCCGAGGAACACGTGCGCGTCGGTGACCGTCACCTCCGTCCCGCCCTTGCCGTAGCAGAGCGGTCCCGGGTCGGCGCCGGCGGACCTGGGGCCGACTTTGAGCGTGCCCTCGGGCGAGATCCAGGCGATCGAGCCGCCGCCCGCGCCCACCGTGACGATGTCGATCATCGGGATCTTGCACGGGTAGCGGCCGATGGCGCCTTCGGTGGTGATGGACGGCTCGCCGTCGATCACCACGGCCACGTCGGTCGAGGTGCCGCCGCCGTCCAGCGTGATCACCGACTTGTGCCCGGCCGTGGCGGCGATGAGCGCCGCGCCCAGCGCACCCGCCGCCGGCCCGGACAGGACAGTGGTGATCGGCTGGTTGACGACCTCGCGCGCCGACAGGATACCGCCGTTGGACTTCATGACGGAGAACGGCCGGCCCAGGCGGGTGGAGAGGCTGGCGATGTAGCCGCGCATGGCGGGCTTGACGGCCGCGTCGACGAGGGTGGTCACCGAGCGCTCGTACTCGCGGTATTCGCGCAGCACGTCGCTCGACAACGAGATCACCGCCTCCGGGTGCTCGCGCCAGAGCACTTCGCGCATGCGGCGCTCGTGCTCGGGGTTGGCGTAGGAGTGCAGGAAGCACACGCCGATCGCGGTGATGTTCTTGGCGCGGAACCAGCGGGCCACCTCCACGGCCTGCTCCTCCGAGAACGGCCACACCTCGTTGCCGAGGTGGTCGAGCCGCCCGCCGACGGTCTTCACCAGGTGCACGGGAACGATCCTGGGCGGCTTGACCCAGAAGTAGGAGTTGCCGTAACCGTCGGGCACGCTCTGCCTGGCGATCTCCAGGATGAACTCGAAGCCCTCGGTCGTGATGAACCCGAGGTTCGCGATCCGGTCCTCGAGCAGCTGGTTCGTGGCCACCGTGGTGCCGTGCACGATCGAGCCGACGTCGAGCTCGCCCAGCTTGGCGATGCCCGCGAGGAATCCGTCCGCAGGGTTGGCGGGAGTCGAGGGGGTCTTCGTGGTGAGGATCTCACCGGTCTGCTCGTCCACCGCGACTACGTCGGTGAATGTGCCTCCGGTGTCCACTCCGATACGGACGCTACGCATGGCTCCTCAGCTTCGGCGTCGGCCGAGCACTTCGTCGATGACTCGGGGCGCGTTTTCCGTGCCGACGTACGCCGCCAGCCGGATCACCATCTCCTGAGATCTGGCGAGTTCAGCTTCGACCCTCGCCCTTCCCGACTGCCCCGCCTGCACCCCGAAATATGCACCGATTATGGTACCGATCACTCCCGCCACACCAGCGAACAACGGAGCGAACTCCCGCGTGGCGAACACGGCGGCGCCGAAGGCCACCAGGACCGCGACAATGCCCACCACGACGACGAGGAAGCCGTAACGCCATCGGGTGGCATCCGCCTGGGCGGCCGTGAGGTCGTCCTGCTTCATCATCGCGTCGAGCGCCGGTGGTTTATCGGTGACCATAGTTCCTCCTGAAACCTCAGGGGGAAAATGTCCCACGAGGTCATGGAACAAGCCAAGCCGCTAAGCTGGCCCGCCGTGACCGAATCGTCTGCCTTGTCTGCTGTACCGTCTGCTGCCAGGGACGCTGTACTGAAGTTCTACTTCGGGCCCATGGACTGCGGGAAGTCGACGCTCGCGCTCCAGATGAACTACAACCATGGACGGCAAGGCCGGCGCGGCCTTGTGCTGACCAAGCACGACCGGTCGGGCGGGCCGAAGGTCACCAGCAGGATCGGGCTCGGACTGGAGGCCATCGAGGTGGACGACTCGCTCGACCTCGTACGGCTGGTGACGGGGGTGCGCACCCGGGTCGACTATCTGATCTGCGATGAGGCGTGCTTCTACACGGTCGAGCAGATCGAGCAGCTGGCGGACCTGGTGGACGAGCACGGCGTGGACGTGTACGCGTTCGGGCTGGCCTCCGACTTCCGCTCCGTGATGTTCCCGGCGGCGCAGCGGCTGTTCGAGCTGGCCGACGAGGTGTGCCGCCTGCAGGTGGAGGTGCTGTGCTGGTGCGGGCGGCCGGGGCTGCTGAACGCCAGGGTCGTGGGCGGGGCGATGGTGCGGACCGGCGAACAGGTGATGATCGGTGACACCGATGCCTCCGCCGTCCGCTACCAGGTGCTCTGCCGCCGCCACCACCGCTCCGGGCTGCTGGGCGAGGGCTCACCCAACTAGCCCGGCGAGGGCTCACCCGACCAGGCGCCCGTGCTCGGTCAGCTCCACGATGCTCCTGCGCCGCTCAGCCGGCGGCCAGCTCCTCCAGCCGGTACGGCAGGTAGGCCGAGTCGTCCACGAGCGCCGACGCGCCGCGCCACCACCCGAACCACTCGCCGCTGCGCCACATCCAGTCCACCCGCTCGATGGCGGCCACCACGTCGCCGACCGTCTCCCAGCGCTCACCGAGCTGCTCGCGCGAGGCGCCGTGACGCAACGCCCAGGCACGCAGGATGCCCACGGCGGCGGCAGGCACCTCGCGGGCGTAAGGGTCGGGGCTCTCCCCTGGCAGCCGGTGCGGACCGAGGCCGGCCGCCACCCCCCAGCTCCACTGCGCCTCGGCGGGCCGCGAGTAGCGCAGGGAGTGGAAGTCGAGGTTGGATCCGAGATCCTCGTCGGCACGCCGGGTGACGACCGCGTCGAGCCGCCCGCCGGCGTCGAAGTGCACCACCAGCCGCTGCCCTGGCTTGACGCCCGGCGGCAGGTCGAACCGGTCCTCGGCCTGCCAGGAGTTGAGGTCGACCCGGGCGACGGGCTGGCCCCACAGCTGGTCGGCGGCGTCGTCGGAGATCCAGGCGGCCAGCATCTCCAGCGCGGTCAGGTCGGTCCACGGCTCGATCGCGACGGCCGTGCGCACCACCTCGTCCGGTGGCGGCAGCTTGCCACCCCTGGACCGCGCCCACCAGTCCGTGCCCAGCTCGCGGGTGCCCACCAGCAGCGCGGCGAGGGCGGCCAGCTCGGCGGAACGCCTGGTGAGCGAGGCGCCGAGGGCGAGTTCGAGCGTGCGATCGGTCCGCTCGTCCCCGAGCACGGGGCGCACGTCACCGATCAGGGTCTCGGCGGTGGGGCGCTCCTCGCCGAGTAGATTGCGTACGATTCGCCTGGCTTCTGTCCGTGCGTCCTCCGCGTGTGCCTGCCGCATACCCGCCACGCTACGCCTGGAGATCCTTTTCCTCTAGAGCCCCGTTGGACGTCAGGGGCGGGAGCGGCGGGAGGCGCGGCCGAGAACCCAGCCGATCGCGACACTCGTGAGCGCGATGCCCGCCCCCATGCCGAACGACGCCAGCATCACCCACGGCCGCGTCTCGGTGTGCCGCTTGGGCGGCCGCTCGTAAACGGCCCCGGCGGCACCGGCCTCACCCGCCGCACCAGTGCGCTCGCCCGCCAGCACACCCGGCGCAGAGCCCGCCGGGACGGTGCTCGCCGGGACCGCGGCCCTGTCCGCGGCGGGGGCCAGGCCGGGAGCCGCAGGTGCGCACAGATGCTCCTCCACGGCGGCGAAGAACTCCCCCGCCGTCCGCTTGGCCACCGAGCCGAGCATGCGCTGCCCGACCCCGCCGATCATCCCGCCGATCACGGCGTCCGCGTCGTAGTCGACCCGGGTCCCGCCGTCGATCTCACTCAGCCGTACCTGGACGGTGGCGTCCACCGTCCCCGGCGCCCCCTGCCCGCGCGCCTTGAGCGTGAAGCTCTCGGGCGCCAGCGGATCCGCCAGCACGACCTCCCCCTGGTAAACGCCCTTGACGGACGCGACCCCCGCGTTGACCGTCATCCGGTAGGCGTCCGGCCCGCACTCCTCCAGACGCTCGCACCCCGGAATGGTGCGCACCAGCACCGCCGGGTCCTGGAGCGCCGCCCACAATTGATCCCGCTGAACGCCGATCACGGCGCTGCCCGCCACTTTCATGCCGCCCATCTAAGCAGCCACGACCAGCCCGGATAAGGGCAACACCTGCCAGACGGTCCGCCGAGGGACGTACGGATGAATCAACCCGGCGGGGGACGCCCCAGCCCCTCTCCACCGGGCATTCTCGATACCCGGCAACCAGCACGCACAACGATGTGACCAAGGTCGCATCGCGTTGCTCTACAGCTTGTAGTACTACTTTAAGTAGATGAACTACAGCTTGTAGAGCTCAGGAGTCGACGGGGATGATGGACGCACTTGACCTGGCGCGGTGGCAGTTCGGGGTGACCACCGTTTACCACTTTCTGTTCGTGCCCCTGACCATCGGTCTGGGGATCTTCGTGGCCGGCCTGCAGACGGCCTGGCACCGTACGGGGAAAGAGCACTACCTGAAGCTCACGAAGTTCTTCGGGAAGCTGTTCCTGATCAACTTCGCCATGGGCGTGGTGACCGGCATCGTGCAGGAGTTCCAGTTCGGGATGAACTGGAGTGAATACTCCACGTTCGTCGGTGACGTCTTCGGGGCGCCGCTGGCGATGGAGGCGCTGCTGGCCTTCTTCATGGAGTCCACGTTCCTGGGGCTGTGGATCTTCGGGTGGGACAAGCTGCCGAAGAAGGTGCACCTGGCGTGCATCTGGGCGGCGGCCATCGGGTCCAACCTGTCGGCCTACTTCATCCTTGCGGCCAACGCCTGGATGAAGCACCCGGTCGGCTACGAGGTCGTGGACGGCAAGGCCAGGATGACGGACCTGTGGGCGGTGCTGACGAACTCCACGGCGCTGGCCCAGGTGCCGCACGTGATCGGGGCGGCGTTCATCGTGGCCGGCGGGTTCGTGCTGGCCGTGAGCGGCTACTGGCTGCTCAGGACGCGGGCCGAGATGTGGCGCAGCGCGGCGCGGGCGGCGCTGGTGATGACCGCCATCGCGGGGGCGGTGGTCGCGGGCACCGGCGACATGTCGGCCAAGCTGATGTACGAGCAGCAGCCCATGAAGCTGGCCTCCGCCGAGGGCCTGGAGCGCGACACGGCGGGCGCGGCGTTCTCCGTCGCCCCCGGCCTCGAGATCCCGAAGGTCCTGAGCTTCCTGGCCACCAACGACTTCGACGCCACCATCCAGGGCACGGAGGACCTGCAGCGCCGCTTCGAGCAGCAGTTCGGCCCCGGCGACTACCGGCCGAACCAGGCGATCGTGTTCTGGTCGTTCCGGGTGATGATCGTCTTCGGGCTGGCCACGGTGGGCCTGTCGGTGCTCGGATTGTGGCTGACCCGCCGCAAGCGAGCCTTCCCGCGGTGGTTGTCGCGGGCTTTCCTGCTCGCGCTGCCGCTGCCGACGGCCGCCGTGATCGCCGGGTGGCTGCTGAGCGAGATCGGCCGCCAGCCGTGGACGGTCGCGGGCGAGTTGCTGACCGCCTCCAGCGTGTCGCCGGGGGTGACGCTCGCCGAGGTCGCCACGTCGCTGACGATCTTCACGGTGCTGTACGGGGTGCTCGCCGTGGCCGAGGCCGTGCTGCTGACCCGGCACGTACGCAAGGGCGTCGAGGAGCCAGAACCCATCACCGTCAAGGCCGAGCGGCGCGAGCCGTCGCTGATGTACTGAGGAGGGACACCCATCATGATCGATCTCTGGTTCGTCATCATCGCCTTCCTCTGGACGGGCTACTTCGTGCTGGAGGGCTTCGACTTCGGCGTCGGCCTGCTCGCGCCGCTCCTCAGCAGAAACGCCGCCGAGCAGCGGCAGAGCCTGCAGACCATCGGCCCGGTGTGGGACGGCAACGAGGTGTGGCTGATCACCGCGGTCGGCGCGATGTTCGCGGCGTTCCCCGCCTGGTACGCGGGCGTGTTCAGCGCCTTCTACCTGCAGGTCACGCTCATCCTGGTGGGTCTGATCGTGCGCGGCGTCGGCCTGGAGTGGCGGGGCAAGGTGAACGATCCCCGCTGGTGCGACCTGGGCATCATGGTCGGCAGCGGGCTGGCGGCGTTCCTGTGGGGCGCGGTCTTCGCCGACCTGCTGTTCGACAGCGCGCCCGCGGCCGTGCTCGGCGGCGCGTTCACGCTGGCGGTGTGCGCGCTGCACGGCGCCGTGTTCCTGACGCTCAAGACCACCGGCCCGGTACGCCGCCGCGCCCGTACGGCGGCCCTGGTGGCGAGCGCCGTGGTGATCCCGGTGGCCGTGTTCGCGCTGTCCAACCTCGGCACGTTCCCCGCCCTGGCCGCCATGGCGGCGCTGGCCGCGGCGACGGCCCTGATCTGGCGGCGCAGGGAGGGCTGGGCGTTCGCGGCCACCGCCGCGGCGATCGTGCTGACCACGCTGGCGGTCTTCATGGAGCTGCGCGTGTCGCCGCTGCCCGGGCTGACGCTGGCCGAGGCCGCCTCCGGGCCGTACACGCTGACGATGCTGAGCTGGATCGGCCTGATCGCACTCCCGTTCGTGCTGGTCTACCAGGGGTGGACGTACTGGGTGTTCAGGAAGCGCGTTCAGGTGGCCCCCATCTAAGTGGCAGGCGCGCCGCCGAGGTAGAGCTTGCCGAGGCGGGGATCGGCGGCCAGTTCACGCGCCGGGCCGGAGATGTGCACACGGCCGAGGTCGAGCACGCAGCCGACGTCGGCCATCTCCAGGGCCCGGCGCGCGTTCTGCTCCACCAGCAGCACCGCGACGCCGGTCCGGCGCATGAGGTCGATCTGGTCGAAGACCACCTGCGTGTTGCGCGGGTCGAGCCCCATCGACGGCTCGTCCAGCAGCACCACCTTCGGCTCCAGCATGAGGGCGCGGGCGAACTCGACCTGCTTCTGCTGCCCGCCGGACAGCAGCCCGGCCATGCTCCCCCACCGCTCGGCCACGACGGGGAACAGCTCCTTGACGGTCTCGATGCGGGTGTTCAGCCGGGCCTGGTCGCGGACGGTGAACCCGCCGAGCCGCACGTTCTCGGCCACGGTCATCTCACGGAACACACTGTGGCCCTGCAGCACGTGGGCGAGGCCGAGGCCGAGCAGGCGCTGCGGCGAGAGCCCCGTCACGTCCTGGCCGGCCAGCAGCACGCGGCCGGACCGGGGCGCGAGCAGGCCGCTGGCGACTTTGAGCGCGGTGGACTTGCCGGCGCCGTTCGGGCCGACGAGGCAGACGACCTCGCCGGCGCGGACGGTGACGCTCAGGCCGCGCAACACGAGCGCGGCCCTGCCGTACCCGGCTTCGACGTCTTCCAGGGACAGCACGACTTCAGACACCGAGATACGCCTCCAGCACGCGTGGGTCGTCCCTGATCACCGACGGCGGGCCCGCGGCGATGGGCGCGCCCCGGTCGAAGACGATGACGTGGTCGCACATGCCCATCACCATGTCCATGTTGTGCTCGACGACCAGGAACGTGCGGCCCTCGGCGTTGAGGTCGCGCACGAGCGAGACGATCCGGTCGATCAGCGCCGGGTTGACGCCGCCCGCCGGCTCGTCGAGCAGCACCAGCTCCGGCTCGGCCATGAGGGCGGCGGCCAGCTCCAGGAGCTTCTGCTGGCCGTAGGACAGGTCGCGGGCCTCGGCGTCCTCCAGGTGCTCGATGCCCATCCTGCGCAGCCAGTGCCGGGCCCGCTCGACCTCGCCCTTGTCGCGCAGGCCGGCCAGCAGCTCGCGCAGGCGGGTACGGCGGACGGCGACCAGCATGTTCTCCAGCACCGTCAGGCGCGGGAAGACCCGGCAGAGCTGGAAGGTGCGGCCGATGCCGGCGTGCGCGATGCGGTGCGGTGAGTGGCGGGTGATGTCGCGGTCGCGGTAGAGCACCCGGCCCGCGTCCGGCTTGATCATGCCGGTGATGAGGTTGAAGAACGTGGTCTTGCCCGAGCCGTTCGGCCCGATCAGGCCGTTGATCTTGCCCTCGAGCAGCTCCACGCTCGCGCCGTCCACGGCCAGCACGCCGCCGAACGACTTGCTCAGCCCCTCGGTCCGCAGCGAGCTCATGGCGCCACCCCTTGAAGTCGCTGCTCGGCCGTCTCGTCGGGAATGGACGGCCCGGCGCGCCTTCTGGTGAAGCGGGCGAGGATGCCGTCCGGCATGAACAGCACGACCAGCACGAGCACCAGGCCCGTCGCGGTCAGGTGGATCTGCGTTTCGCCCAGCGCGATCAGGAAGTACTCCCCGGCCGGAGCCACGATGAGCGCCCCCAGCAGCGGGCCGAACAGGTGGCGCACGCCGCCGAGCAGGCTCATCAGCACCATGTACGAGCCGATGAGGATGGAGAAGACGAAGATCGGGTCGAGGCTGCCGAACCAGACCGCGTAGAGCCCGCCGGCCAGCGCCACGAACAGGGCGGACAGGGCGAACGCCGTCACCTTGTAGGCCCCGGTCGGCACGCCCAGCGACTCGGCCTTGTCCTCGTCCTCCCTGATGGCCCGCAGGCCCGCGCCGAAGCGGGAGCGGGAGACGTACCACCAGGAAGCCAGCGCGATCGCGAGCAGCGCCAGGAACAGGTAGAAGAACACCATGTGCGTCTGGCCGCGGTGCAGGCCGGGGAAGGGCGAGGGGACCTGCAGGCCGGTGGAGCCGCCGGTGAGGGAGCGCCAGCCCTGGACGACGAGGTTCATCATCGACACCAGCGCGATGGACACGATCACGAAGGACGCGCCGCGGACCCGGACCGCCGCGATGCCGACGACCACGGCGAACACGGTGACCAGCAGCGCCGACGCCAGCAGCGCCACGACCCACGGGACACCTGCCCGGACGACGAGCAGGCCGGTGCCGTACGCGCCGAGGCCGAAGAACGCCGAGTGGCCGAGCGAGACGTAGCCGGTGAATCCGCCCAGGAGGTTCCAGGAGGTGGCCATGGCTGCGTACATGACGGTCAGCGCGCCCGCGTACACGAGGTAGTAGTTGGGCACCAGGAACGGATAGGCGATCGCCAGCGCGGCGACCAGCAGCGGGAGCCCTCTAGAAGCGATGCGCAAGCCGGCCTCCGAAGAACCCCTGGGGGCGCGCGAGCAGGGTCAGGAAGAGGAAGACGTAGAACATCATCGTGGCCCAGGTCGCGTCCACGGTGACCAGGACGAGGCCCTCGACCACGCCGAGCAGGACGGCCGCCAGCGCGGCGCCGATCACGCTGCCCAGGCCGCCGACGACGATGATGGCCATGAGCTTGCCGATCCACACCCAGTGCGAGGCGGGGAAGAACGGCGTGATCAGCGCCAGCACCGTGCCGCCCACGGCCGCGGTGGCAAGGCCCACGCCGAAGCCGTAGCCGGCCACGCGCTCGGTGTGGATGCCGACCAGCCTGGCCGCCTCCCGATGCTGGATCGTGGCCCGCAGCGACTGCCCGAACCTGCTCTTGACCAGCACCGCGAACAGCACGATGAGCGTGATCGCGGCGACCCAGAACGCGATGATCTTGTCGTACGGCAGGTGCACGCCGGCGATCGTCAGGGACCGGGTGGCGTAGTCCATGCTGACCGACTTGTACGAGCCGGTGTAGAACGTGCCGAGCAGCCCCTCGATCGTCAGCGCGATGCCGAACGTCAGCAGCACCGACATCATCGCCAGGTTCTCCGGCGCCAGCCGCGCGATCAGCAGCCGCTGCACCGCCACACCCAGCACGAAGAACAGCGGCACCGTCACCGGCAGCGCCAGGAACGGGTCGAGGCCGAACACGGTGTGCACGGTGTAGGTCAGGTACGCGCCCAGGAACAGGAACGCCGGGTGCGCCACCATGACCACCCGCATCACGCCGAAGTACAGCGACAGGCCCGAGGCGAGCAGGGCGTAGAGCCCGCCCGTCAGCACGCCCAGGGCCAGTCCCTGCAGGAGCAGGCTCACCATTCCTTCTTCGGGTAGACGATGTCGGCGGTCTTGGCGCTCTCCGGCAGGACGATCTGGACCTTGCCGTCGACGTACTGCTGGATCATGTGCGCCTGCTCGGGCCTTCCCTGATCGTCGAAGGACAGCGGGCCCACGACCGTGTCGAACGTGCCCTGCCTGATGTGGTCGGCCAGCTTGTTCTGGCACTCCGGGGTCGGGTCCACGCACTTGACCGCGCTCACGGCCGCCTCGACGATCTGGCCGACGGTGTAGCCGTTCGCGGCGTCCTCGTTGGCCTCGCCGCCGAACATCTCCTTGTACCGCTTGACCATGTCCTGGTTGCCGGTGAACGTGGCGGTCGCCGACCAGCCGACGGGCGAGATGATGTGCTCGGCCGCCCCCTTCACCGCGGTGGGGAACTCGGCCAACGTCGGCCCGGTCGAGAACGCCGCCAGCTTGGGCTGCACCTTCAGCTCCTGCAGCGCCCGCACCAGGCCCACCGAGTCCTCGAACTGCGTGCCGCCCACCACGATGTCCGGCTTGGCGGCCGCGATCTTGGCGGCGATGGGCGCGAAGTCGGTGGTCTCCGGCGGGTAGACCTCGTCCACCACCGTCTTGATCCCGGCCGCGGCCAGCTTGTCACGCAGCCCGTACGCGGTGCCCTGGGCGAACGGGTCGTCCAGGCTCGCGTACGCCGCCGTCTTCGGCTTCTGGTCGGCCGGCAGCTTGAGTATGTAGTCGGCCAGGTAGTTGTAGTGATCGCTGGCGATCGCCGGAGCCGCGTAGAACAGCCGCTTGAAGCCCTGCTCGAAGACCTCCTTGGCGGCCCCGGCCGGCTCCACGAACACCATGTTGTACGACTCCGCCACCTTCGCCGCCGGGATGACCAGCCGCGACGAGAACGGCCCGAACACCAGGTTGACCTTGTCCTGGGTGATCAGGGACTCGTAGTCGGAGCTGACCCGGTTCGGGTCGGAGGCGTCGTCACGGAAGATCAGCTCGACCTTCCTGCCCAGCAGGCCGCCTTTGGCGTTCACCTGGTCGGCCCAGACCTGGTAGCCCTCCTGGATGCCCTTGCCGGGCTCGGAGAAGTCACCGGTCAACGGGAGCGAGATGCCGATCTTCACCGGCCCCGTCTGCTGGCCCGGCGTCTGGGCGCCACCGGGCTCGTCGGTCTTGGCGCAGGCGGTCATCCCTAACGCGCATATCGAGATGATCGCCAGGCTCTTGAGAACTCTTGCCATCGAGGGAACCCCCGTCTGGAGAGGCGCCGCGTAAGCGCTTTCGGAAGCGCTTTCGGTTACGATTACACGGGATTCAGCCCCGGACAAGGGGGTTCGTATGGCACATCGGCCGCCGCGCCTCGTGGACGTCGCCAAAGCCGCAGGAGTCTCGCTCGCCACCGCCTCGCGTGCCATGACCGGCAGCACGGGGGTCAGCCCTCAGGTCGCGGCCCACGTGCAGGCGGTCGCCTCCCAGGTGGGATACGTGCCCAACAGCCACGCGCGGGCGCTGGCGGGCGGGCAGGCGGCCATCATCGGGCTGATCGTGCACGACGTCGGGGACCCCTACTTCGGCGAGATCGCCAGGGGCGTGCTGCGTGAGACCGAGAGCCTCGGCTACCTGGCGCTGATCAGCCAGACCCAGCGCGATCCCGGCGCGGAGCTGGGCAGGATCCGGGCGCTGCGGGCCCACCGGGTCACGAAGATCGTGCTGGCGGGCTCCGGCTACATCGAGGCCGCCACGGAGGTCGACATCGCCGCCGAGGTGCGCTCGTACACGGCGGCGGGCGGCCGGGTGGCCGTGATCGGCCGGCATCACCTGCCCGTGGACGCGGTGTTGCCGGACAACGCGGGCGGCGGGGTGACGCTCATGCGGCACCTGCTCGACCTGGGCCATCGCCGGTTGGGCGTGCTGGGCGGCCCGGCCAACCTGACCACCGTGGCGGACCGGCTGGCGGGGCTGCGCACCGCGTTCGACGTGGCCGGGCTCGACTGGCGCTCGGTCCCCGTCGTGCACGGGGACTTCACCAGGGAGGGCGGCGCGGCGGCGACCGCGCAGCTGATGCGGGCGCGTCCCGACCTGACGGCGGTGGTGGCGTTGAACGATCCGATGGCGGTGGGCGCCCTGTCGTGGTTGCTGAACCACGGGCGCCGGGTGCCGGAGGAGATCTCGGTGGCCGGGTTCGACGATGCGCCGGTGGCGCGCGACGTCTACCCGGCGCTGACGACGATCAGGCTGCCCATGGTGGGGATGGGCAAGGAGGCCTTCGAGCTGGTGCTCAAGCCGCCCGCCTCGCGCCCGCGCCGCCGCCGTACCCGTCACGAGCTGGTCATCCGCGCCTCCACCGCCCCACCCCCGCCCTGACGTCACCCCCCTTGACAGACCTTTCCCCCGGGATACGATCCGCTCGAAGGTCACGTAAGCGCTTTCGGAAGCGCTTACGCCCGGCGAGAGGATGCCCGGATGTCAGCCCTTCGCACTCTCACCCTCGCGGCCGCACTCGCCCTGGCCGCCCCGGCACTCCCATTGCCCGCCCACGCCGTCGCCGCTCAGGACTGCGCACTCGGACACGCCCGCGTGAAGGGCGTGGACGCGGGGCACAACTGGGCGCCCGTGACCCCCGCCAAGTGGCAGTTCCCCGGCGACCAGGTGATTCTCGCCGAGGCCGGGGTCGCCCGCCCAGGACCGCGCCGGCCCTTCGAGTACGCGGTGCTCAAGACCGGCCCCGAGTTCGCCTCGGCACGCATCGACGCGAAGGTCCGTCTGGACACGCCGACCAGCGTCAGCAACCGCGACGTGATCATCGTGTTCGGCTACCGGTCGGACACCGAGTTCTACTACGTGCACCTTTCTCAGGACAACACCATCTACCCGCACAACGGGATCTTCGTCGTCAACAACGCCGACCGCCTGCGCATCGACGACCAGTGGAACGGCCAGGTCGGCGCGTCGCCCGCGGTGACGGACACCGCATGGCACCGCGTCCGCGTCACGCACTGCACGGACACCGGCCGCATCTCGGTCTACGTGGACGGCGCCGAGACCCCGCTGATGACGGCCACCGACCGCACGTTCGCCTCCGGCCGGGTCGGCTTCGGCTCGTTCGACAACATCGGCAGGATGCACGACCTGACCGTCAAGGGCACCCCGGCCCGTGACGGCACCGCGCCCGTTGAGCAGTGAACCCGTGAATCGACACCCTTGGTGGTGAGGCATGCCCAGAACCCTCCGAGGCCTGATGGCCGTGCTGCTGGCGACCGTGTTATGCGCCTCGCCGGCCACCGCGCAGGCGGAGCCGACTCCCCTCGACGACCCCATCCCCGAGAAGCCCACCTCGTCGGGCCTCACGCTGACGCTCGAGGAGTTCGCCTCCTTCCCCAAGACCGACACGACCCCGGCGCCGACCGACCCGCGCCTGGTCCGCTGGGCCAGGATCAACTACCTGGGCGAGCTCCCCGACGGCTCGCGCCGCCTGTACGTCAACGACCTCAACGGCAAGCTCTACTTCCTGGACAAGAGCGGCGGCCGGCCGCGTGAGTACCTCGACGTCGGCGCCACGTTCGCACCCGACTTCATCTCGGGACGCGGCCTCGGCAGCGGCTTCGGCTTCGCTGCCTTCCACCCGGAGTTCGGCAGGAACGGCACGTTCTACACCGTCCACACCGAGTGGGGTGAGGCGCTCACCACCAAGACCCCCGACCTGCCGCCCCAGCCGGGCGTCAGGTTCCACGGCGTGATCACCGAGTGGACGGCGACAGACCCGAAGGCGAGCACGTTCTCCGGTACCCGCCGGGAGGTGCTGAGGCTCGGCTTCTCCGGCCAGATCCACGGCATCCAGCAGATCGACTTCAACCCGGCCGCCCGCCCCGGCGACAAGGACTACGGCCTGCTCTACATCGCCGCAGGCGACGGCGGACGCGGCGTCAGCAGCGACGACCCGCAGAACCTGGCCGTGCCGCACGGCAAGATCCTGCGCATCGACCCGTCCGGCACGAACGGCGCCAACGGCCGCTACGGCATCCCCGCCGGCAACCCGTTCGTGAGCCGGCCGGGCGCGCTCGGCGAGATCTACGCCTACGGCATGCGTGACCCGCACCGCTTCAGCTGGGACCCGAACGCCGGCAACCGCCTGTTCCTGGGACACATCGGTGAGCACGCCATCGAGGCGATCTACGATGTCGGCGCCGGGGACAACCTGGGCTGGAGCGAGCGCGAAGGGTCGTTCCTGTTCAACAAGGCCGACCGCTGCCACCTCTACACGCTGCCGGACAACGACGCCGAGTTCGGCTACACCTACCCGGTGGCGGCCTACGACCACGACCCGCCGCCCGGCCACTCCTGCACGTCCGACAGCGGCCACGCGGTCGTCGGCGGTTTCGTCTACCGAGGGCTCAAGCTGCCGCTGCTGCACGGGAAATACCTGTTCGGCGACATCGTGGACGGCCAGGTGTTCTTCACGGTCGCCGCGCAGATGAGGGAGGAGACCGGCCACCGGGCCACCATCTACAAGCCGCGGCTGGTCGACGCCGCCGGCAAGCAGGTCACCCTGCAGGACCTGGCCGGCCACTCCCGGGTGGATCTGCGTTTCGGCCGCGACGCCGTCGGCGAGCTGTATGTGTTGTCGAAGGCCAACGGCAAGATCTGGAAGGTCACCAAGGCCGGGTGGACGCCGCCCGACGTGCTGCCGAGCCTGCGTGACGACCTGGTGGCGGCCTACGACTTCGAGCACCCGGTGGCCGGTGACCCGGCCAAGGAGCGGGACCAGGGCCTGTCCGGCACCGACATCACGCTCGTCAACGGCGGCGCCGCCATGCGCGTGGCCGACCGCGCCTACCGGGGCAGCACGTACGCGCTGCAGACCCGCCAGGTCGAGCCCGCCACGGCAGGCAACGACGACTGGAAGGCCGGCATCTACGGCGAGACCGGGGTGCCGACTCTGCGGGCGTTCAACGCCGTCCAGGGCGTGACCATCATGGGCTGGTTCAAGATGCAGGGCACGGGTCCCGCGCCCAACTCCAACACCGCCGACCCGGCCGACTTCTTCAACGCGATCGGCCTGGCCGGGGTGCTGAGCGGCAACTCGCAGGGCCATGACGTCAGGGCGCTCCTGGAGCTGATCACCGTGAACGGCGAACTGCGCGTGGTGGCGCTGGCCCGCCGCGTGGACGGCGGCAGCTCACAGACCTTCGCCGCCGGCCGGCCGTGGCAGGAGATCCTGCCACGGGACCAGTGGGTGTTCCTCACCGCGACGTTCGACTTCGACACCGCGACGATGAAGCTCTACCGGAACGGCCGCCCGCTCGACGGCTTCTCCACCGTCGCAGGCGACCCGTGGGGCGTCGAAGGAGACCCCGAGCCGGACGTCACCTCGGCGACCGACCCGCGAGGCATCAAGATCGGCGGCAGCTACCCGCAGAACACGCGAGAGCAGAACCCGTGCGACTGCCGCATGGACGGGCTGATGTTCCTGGACCGCGTGGCCTCCCCAGGGGAGGTCAGAGCCCAGTACGAGCTGATGCGCTGACGTCGTGGGCGGCGCCGGCCCGTCCGGCGCCGCTCACTTGGGTGCGGGTGTCTGCGAGACCCGGTGGTCGGTCAGGTGCAGGTCGCCGTTGAGTGTGGGCTTGATGACCTCCAGCACCTCGAGCGGGCCCAGGACGGTCCAGCGGGGGCCCACCAGATGGGGGTTGTACTCGGGCGCCCGGTCCATCCACTCGTCCTTGAGCTTCTCGGTCTTGAAGGTGTTGACGAAGAACTCGCCTTCCTTGGTCTTGCAGTACGCGGTTCGGATTTCGTCGGCGTCGACCTGCATCTTCGGCTTGCAGCCCACCTTGGCGGAGAGTTGCTCGACCGTGAGGGGGGCGGCGTTGGCCTGCGCATTTCCCGCTGCTCCGTAGTCACTGTTCTTCCCGACGTACTGGGAACAGCCAGTGACCAGCCCGGCCAGCAGCGCGAAAGCGGCCAGACGTGGAAATGTCGTCATGTGCGGAGGTACGCAGGGCCTGGCACCGCGGTTCAGCAACCTGCCGCAGCCCGCATTCTGAAAAAGATTCCGGCCGGCATGTAGAGAACAGGAGGACGGCTCCGACCTCCCCGTGAAGGCGGCGCCAGACGAGCGCCGGAACCACACAGGAGGCAGTGAGATGAGCAAGGTCACTTGTGACATGGCGATGTCCCTCGACGGCTTCGTGGCTGGACCGAACCAGAGCCTGGACAAGCCGTTCGGCGACGGCGTGGGCGACCGCCTGCACCAATGGATCCACCAATGGATGTTCGGTGAGTCCGAGCAGCACGCCGCAGTGATCGAGGGAATTCGCCCATCGCGGACCCGCATGGCCAGCGGGTAGGCACCCTTGGCCGAGGCGGCTCGGGCCACCCTCGCGGGAATCTCCGGGATCTGCGGCCACGGTCGCGGCTGCACCGACACCACACACCTCATTCCATGGCCGGGGTAGGGGAACCGGCCGCAGCGGGCATCATCGTGGCAGATCAGCGCAAGATCACCGACATCGAAGGCGTGTCATCGCAATTGGCCACTAGGGTCGTCGGCCACACCAAAGATCGTGCTCATTCTTTATCAAACGGCATTGGGTGACGGTCGAGCGTGGGAGCCGAGACGAGTTCGACGAACATCTGCGACGGCCGCGCTCCGAATCGCGCCCGGATAAGGTCGAAGCCGGCGGAAGCGGCAGCGAAGAACGGGAAGAGCGGGTGCTGAGTCATCGGACGCTTGGCAGTGACGTTCGCCCATCCGCGGCGAACCAACTCCGCCAGGATGCTCGTGCTCCAGAATGGGCCACCCTGGGTATATGCAAACCGGTAGACGGAGAATCCGCACTTGGACGCAAGTCTCGCAAAGTTCTGCCGATCGAACAGGACCCAATGCCGCGGACAGTGGTATCCACCCCAGTTGCGGTGTCGGAACAGATTGGCGTCCAGGCTTTTCGTATTAGGGGTCTTGATCAGGATCACACCCTGCGATGTGAGATGACAGCGGAGCGCCTTGAGGACCGCTCCTGGATCGCTGACGTGTTCGATCAGATTGATAAGCAGGATGAGGTCGAAGCGACGTTCCGTGGTGAATTCCTCGACACGGCCGCAGAAGTAGTGATGCCCCCTCGCCAGTGCACGCGCTTGAGCGCCCGAATCCAAATCAACTACCTGAGTGAATGTGACCCGCCGATCGATGCCTCGGATCACATCGAGCTGCCAGCCGTCGCCCCCGCCCACATCGAGCACTTGCAGTTTGTCGCCGGACAGCCTGGAAAGAATCCGTCTAAGTCGTACGGCATCGAGACGGTCCTTGATCCTGTGAACGAACGACTGCTCATCCGATGCGTAGGCGTAGTAGTTCCCCGGATAGATATGAGCGAGTTGATCGACCGGCATAGGATCAAGGAAGATGACGCCGCACTCCACGCAACGATAGTAGTCGTACTCACGGTCAGAAGTGTGGTACTCAACATCGCGAGCTCGCGCCCAGTGGATCGCTCCTGATACCGCGCACGCCGGGCACCGAGTATTGGTGCTGGTGCACACTTTCGCTCGGTATATATACTCCTTCATATCCTACCCAATTGCTGCCACGTGCGGTAATAGGTGGTGTGCCGTCGCTGGAGTATCGGCGCGATCTCAGTTTTCATGAGAAACTGCTCCACCTCTTTCAGTCGGGTGAAGGATACGCTAGGATCCCAGTGATGCAGCAGATGGCGATTGAATCCCGCCGATCCGAAGAGGGCCGCGAAAAGGCTGCCGCCAAAAAGGCGATTCACTGGCCCATGCGGAACGCGACTGTAGTCTGTCTCATCATCCGCCAACTCGCTGCGGTGTTCGAGCAACTGTCGGACGGTGTTGAATAGTGGCATGAATACCAATCGCGCCAGCATCCAGGCGATCGCGAACGCAACGGCATTGAGCCAGAGCGAGCAGATTATAATCAATCCGTTTACCGCGACGGCGGGGAGAAACACTATGCCCTCGGATCTTAGGCTCGCATCCCTAGTCTTTGCGCCTGAGTTGCTCTTAAGGCCCTGGTGATAGGCTTTCAGAGCACGAACCTGCCGAACACCTGTGATTCCCTCGAGCAGGAAGCGTAGGTTGAGTGGATTGAAGTAGCTACGCTCCGGGTCACGCGTAGTTCCAAGATACCGATGGTGGTCGAAATGCACCTTTCGGTAGGCTTTCACATTCATGCCGATAAAAGCTCCGATGAACGCGTTCGTCAGCGCATCGCTGGTTCGCCGGCTGGGCGCAAGGTTGTAATGAGCGCCTTCGTGTAGATACGTCGTCAGATAGTGCAGAAAGAAACCGAGCTCTGCTCCCCCGGCGATGGCGAGGACGCTTGCACCCGGCCATCCTACAGCGATCGTCTGGCCCAGAAAGACGATTAGTGCCGCCGAAATAATGAGGCCAAGATGGCCCCCAAGCAGCGTCGTCCAGACTATTCCCCAGCGAGGTGTCAGACAGCGTCGAAAATCGACGTATCGTCTTCCCGAGGAGTCAACCAACGTGGAATGTCGCACCATTCCGATATCTTGCACGGCAGCACCGACCTGCACTGTAGTCCCCTTCTGTCCAGCCATAACGGCATGATAGCCAGGAAGCAGGCATTTCCGGGGCAACTATGTCAGCGTGCTGCTAAACCAATGTCAAACAATTGGTCAGATCTGAACACAGCTTGATTCCGCGGGAGTTCGCCCTGGTTTAGTAGACATGTCAGGACTTACAGCTATACAACAGAGTAGCCTGGATTGCTGATGTTCTTGTGTATGCCGATGCCGTTTAGTGAGCTTTAAAGGACCGAGGTTACGGCGGCTTGGTGTCGAGGCCGGCCTTGGTCGGGCAAGCTCGTTCAGGGTCTTCTTGGCACAGGTGGCGCGACCTGCGGCGATCGAGTCGACACCCGGCGCGTGGCTCAATCGCTGGCGGCCTGGGCGCCGTGTGGATGTTGCCACCGGTCTGATCCGCGTGGAGAAGGCGCCTCTTCTCGACGACGCCTCAAAACTGGCTCAGGCACACATTCCGTGAGTGGCCCATCAGTCCGCCAGTAAGTACGATCACCATCTTAACGGCGTTAGACCGATCACCGGATGAACCCGTGGGGTCTTGTTCGCAGAGATTAGCCTGACGAGGCAGCCTCCGCGTGGGTGCCGTTGATGGCGGTCGCGCCGGTGGTGGTGGTACGCACGGCGTTGGTGTGCGCCATAGTGAGGGCCAGCGCTATGCATGCTAGGGGGACTGCGGGTAGGAGATAGCGGTATTCGGGCCCCAGGGCCACCGCGAGCATCACCAGTGTGATCGCCATCGTCCACGGTATCAGAGCCGGGATTGATAGACGTTTGTAGCGAACTGCAAACACCACGGGTGCCACCATCACAGCGAGCAGGCCCAGCCCAGGCAGAAAGATCCAATACTGGTACCGTTCGAGGAACGTCCAGAAGGGCGTGATTCCGTTGAACGTGCCCTCATATCCATACGCTTCCGCTACGTCCACCGCCCGCGGTTCGACTCCTATGTATTTGGCAACCGAGAATAGCCAGATGGACTCGGTCACCGGCGGGTCGTTCGTGAGAAAAGTCAGGGCAAAGTCGCGCACCACTATCAGGGCGTAATCCACAGGCTGGGAAACGAAGGCGCGCAGTGCAAACTGTCGTGCAAGGGAATTATTATCCGGGCTCATCGGAGAATTGCCCGTAGCGTAAAACCAGGCGTTAGGGTCGCTCCATATGGAGTGTACAGGATGCTTCCGGGGGCATAGCGGGACGAGAACGGTCGGGGGACGTATCTTTGCGCAGTCGGCGAATGACATAGTCCGCCCCCAAAGGATCATCCCGTCGCTAGCGCCAAGGGCAAGCACGCCATGGTGTGCCTGGAACCACAGACCATAGGCAAAAAGTGGTATGAGGCAACTCGCTATTGCCGCGAGCAGCGCGCGAAACCTGACTCGCTGCACTGGCAGGAGTGCCAAGTACAGGACCACAAGCGGCATACCTATCGATCTGGTGAGCGTGGCAGCGGCGAGAAGCAGTCCTGCCACTACTGCTGCTGGTCCTGTAAGTCGACGCCGCCATAGGGTAACGACCACGGCTCCTGTCAAACAGAATGTGAACAGCGTCTCGCTAAGTAGGGAGTGCTCCATGGCAAGTTGACGAGGATCAAGGAAAATTGGAAGTGCGGCAGCCACTGCCAACATTGGGCGCACTTGCCATCGGCGGAGCAAGCCATAGATCAAGATGCCGATACCAAGCCCCATGACGTGTTGGATCGCCGCTACGAGCACACTGCTATGGAAAGGCAGAAGAACGCGGAGGAATATTGAATAGCCAAGAGGCTTCACGGTGCCGGGAAAGACCTGCAGTGCATTGGTTACATAGTCGAGGGAATCCCCATACCAGAATGCTCGCTGATAGCCAAGCATGGCGGCCGCACGCAGCAGCACAGCGACAGTAACGGCGAGCACGATGGGTGCACGCACAGCAGTGAATAGAAGGGATTTAATGAGAGTGGCAGCAGAGCCATTTGGCCCCACGCCACCGAAATCTTCTTTCCGGCGCAGTAGACGGCTACACATCACTTGGTATATGCCTTTTGCCTTCACGGGCGTATCCACTCGTTCTACACCGCAACCAATATCTTCCAAAGAGTAATCGGCGCGTAGCGTGAGGCTGACTATGTCCGCAATTGGGAGAGCCCTCACATATCCGGAATCTAGGATCAATTCGGGTCAAGATGGTCGCTGCCTACCCGCGACCAATGGCCGGAGTCATCCTCGATTCGTCAGCGGCTTATATTGTGTGAGCGGCTCCGCGGTTTGCCTGAAATGTCCCTGGCACGACCTCGGTAGATCTTCGAGTTCGCCCGCGTGGCTGAGGAGGATCGATGAGCGATGGTCTGCGCATGACCTTATGCCGCACCTACGATCTCGTCGTGTCCTGACATGCCGAGCTCTCAGCGTTGGCCGTGCGAATCGCCGATCCGCTGTCTCGCGGGCCCGAGCCGAAGGCAACATTCGGGTATTTGCCCTCCAGCCGTTGAACGCGGACGCCTTCGCGCGATCCAGCTCACGCGGTCATCTCGTTCTCGGAATCAAGGAGTCGTCGGCTCTGAGTAAGGCTTCCGCGACGACTTCTCCACGTGGAGTGAGGGCAACAGGCGGCGATGGCACGGCTGTTGTTCACTGCGGCCCGTGAGCAAAACCGAGCTGAGTACCGTTCCCTTCCACCGGCGGTACGTTGCGGAGAACGAGCTCCACTACATCTCCGAGGCCATAACATGCGGGCGAACCTCCGGCGACGGACCCTTCACCCGCCAGGCCGCCACGCTACTGAGCGAACTGACCGGGGCGAGTGACGCACTGCTCACCACGTCTTGCACGCATGCGCTGGAAATGGCGGCGATCCTGCTCAACCTGCGGCCGGACGACGAGGTAATCGTGCCATCCTTCACCTTCATGTCCACGGCCAACGCCTTCGCCCTGCGCTCGGCCGTCCCGGTGTTCGTCGACGTTCGGCCGGACACGCTCAATCTCGATGAGCGCCTTGTCGAGGCGGCCGTCACCGACCGCACGCGTGCCATAGCGGTCGTCCACTACGCGGGCGTCGGCTGCGCAATGGACGCCATCGCAGAGATCGCGCAGCGGTACGGCCTTGCACTGATTGAGGACAACGCGCATGGTCTGGGCGGCTCTTATCGAGGTCGGGCCCTCGGGTCTTTTGGCGTCATGTCGGCACTGAGTTTCCATGAGACCAAGAACGTTCAGTGCGGCGAAGGCGGCGCACTTCTGCTCAACGATCCCGCACTTGTCACCCGAGCAGAGATCGTCCGAGAGAAGGGCACGGACCGGAGCCGCTTCTTCCGCGGGCAGGTGGACAAGTACCGGTGGATCGACATCGGCTCGAGCTATCTGCCGTCCGACGTGCTGGCAGCCCAGTTGGCATCACAGCTGGAGTCTTTCGACGAGATCCAGTGCCGGCGTCACGGAGTCTGGCGGGCTTATGACGAGGGACTGGCGGACTGGGCCGCGAAGTGTGGGATCTCCCAGCCGACGGTCCCGGACGACTGCGCCCATCCCGCTCATCTGTACTACCTGTTGCTTCCCGATCTCCGAAGCAGGCAGGAGTTCATCGCTCACCTCGCAGCGCATGGCGTCCGGGCAGCCTTCCACTACCAACCGCTGCATGCCTCCCCTGCCGGACTGCGGCACGGGCGGCAGGCACCCGGAGGCTGCCCGGTCACGGAGCAGATCGCCGACAGGCTGGTCCGGCTGCCGCTTTACCCTGATCTCGATGAAGATTCCGTGGCGCAGGTCATCGACGCCGTCCTGAGTTATGAGCCGACCTGATGGCCTGGCGCGATGTGATCGAGGCGAGCAGCGTGCGGGCCCAGGGCTCACCGCTTGAATCCGCCCGGTTCGGGTGCTCGATGGAGCGCCTGACTGTCGGGGCTCGAGCGGAGAGGCCCTTTTCTGCGGTTCGCGAGGCCATCCTTGCCTCTACCGCTGAGGTCGTCGTGCTCCGATATCCGGCTCGGCACGTCGGATGGTTCGCGGAACTGACCAGGTTGGGACGGACCGCGGTGTTCGCTGACTCCCTGGTGTACTGGCGCCTGGTCGCCGGGCAAGGTCGCGCGCCGGAACCGGCGCCACATCTCATTACCACTGCAATGAGCAGTCCGCCGCTGGTCAAGGACTTGATCAGCGACATCTTCGGCGCCTACGGAAATCACTACCTGGCCAACCCCCTCTTCGACGCCACCGCGGTGTCGGAGGGTTATCAGGAGTGGGCGCTGCGGTCCGCCGCCGAGGGTCATTGCTTGGCTCTCAGGGACGATCGGCGGGTGCTCGGGATCGCGACGCTGGACTTCGATGGTCCGAGGACAGAGATCCTGCTCGCTGGTGTGGTCACCAACGCACAAGGACGTGGCCTGTACGCTTATCTACTCAAGGCGGTGGAAGACCACGCCCTCGCCTGTGGTACGGAGGAAGTCGTGATCTCCACCCAGGGCCACAACACCAGGGTGCAGAAGGCATGGACCAGGTACGGGTTCGTGCCCGTTGAGGCTTTCCTCACCGTTCATCTCATCAGGAGGCGGCTCCTGCCCGCGTACGAGGGCTAGCGCTATCGCCGCTCGTTCGCCGGCGCAGTTCCACGGAGCCGGAGCCGTCGACGCAATCAGAGATCACGTAGGCGGGTCGGCCCATGCCACCGCTATGAATACGGCCGATGTACTCGCCGAGCACCCCAATGGCGATCAGCTGGGCGGACGAGAACAACGCGACCATCGTCGCGATGGTCGTGAATCCGGCGACCGTCGTGTCGCCCATGACGAATCGCCAGAGCACGGCGCCGCCCAACAACAACCCGAAGATGCCGACGAGGAATCCCAGGTAGCTCGCCGCCCGGAGCGGAGCCGTGCTATAGCCGAGGAACATGTTGACCGCGTGCCGCGCCAACAGGCGAGGCGTGTAGTTGGACCGCCCATCGACTCGATGGCTCATTTGCACATTCACCGAGCCGATCCGCGTGGTGGCCCAGAAAAGGGCCACGTCGACCGATACATGCGGGCCGTTGAGGCCCTCGAACGCATCGCGTAGGCGCGTGCGGAACGCCCTGAAGGCGCTGATCGCCTGCGCACCGCTGACCCCGAACACTCCCGCCATGCCAGCCTTCACCGACCGGGACGCAAGGCTGCGGAGAAAGCCGTGCTCCTCTTCGTGCGGCACGCCGTACACCAGGTCGAGGCGGTCGGTCTCGATGGCTGCAAGCAGAAGGGGCACCTGCTCAGGCGGGTGCTGCAGATCGTCGTCCATCGTGACGACCAAGTCGAACGCTGCCTCCCTTATCCCGGCCATCAGCGCGTTGTGCTGGCCATAGTTGCGCGACAGCTGAATCGCGCGGACGGCGTCGAACTGGCACGCCAATTCCCTGGCCGTCTCCCAGGTGTCGTCAGGGCTGCCGTCGACGACGAGGATGACCTCGTGGGAGACGGAAACGCCGTGGAGCATGGAAATGAGCCTGGGCACGAGCACAGGAAGAGTACGGCCAGAGCGGTAACACGGTATGACTACCGACACCGACATTGATCCCCCCGGTGATCAGTGTTGAGTTCGTTCGGCTCCCGCTACAATCCCTCGCGAGACGCGCCGAATCACTCGTAATGTGAATCCACACTTCAGGCACTGCATCACATATCCGGTGAGTGGCACCCTGGTGGGCCGTGATTTATTAATGTTTCATTGTCACCGACCTACTGATCCTTTACGGCCGCATGCCGCGGCGACGAAAAGTCTGTTCCAGGCAACAAGCGGCACAATCTTGAACAAAGTCGCGGGTTGCCGGAAAAACGTTGAACTGAGGCTGCAATAGGTTCAAGTAATCGATGGTCACCACGACCACGCGCTCTTCGGGGGAAGGACTCTTGAAGCGATGAAAGCGCTCGTTTTGGCAGGCGGAAAGGGGACGAGGCTTCGCCCGCTGACCCACACGTCGGCGAAACAGCTGGTCCCCGTCGCCAACAAGCCGGTCCTGTTCTACGGTCTGGAGGCCATACGGGCGGCGGGCATCACCAGCGTGGGCATCGTCGTCGGTGATACGGGAGCAGAGGTACGGGACGCCGTCGGTGACGGCTCGAGCTTCGGTTTGGACGTGACGTACATCGCCCAGCACGCGCCACTCGGGCTCGCGCACTGCGTGCTGATCGCCAGGGAGTTCCTCACCGACGCGCCCTTCGTGATGTATCTCGGCGACAACTTCCTGGTGGACGGCATCGCCGACCTGGTCGACTCGTTCCGCAAAGCGGATTACGACGCCCAGATCCTGCTCACCAAGGTCGCCGAGCCCCAGTTCTACGGCGTGGCCGAGCTCGGCCCCAACGGCGAGATCCTCCGGCTGGAGGAGAAGCCAGAGCACCCGCGTAGCGATCTGGCGATCGTCGGCGTCTACACCTTCTCCCCTGCGATCCATGAGGCGGTCCGCGCCATCACGCCGTCCGCCCGCGGCGAGCTGGAGATCACCGACGCGATCGAGTGGCTCATCGCCCGCGGGCACCGTGTCCACTCTCACTTCGTCAGCGGCTACTGGAAGGACACCGGGCGGCTGCAGGACATACTCGAGTGCAACCGCATCGTCCTGGAGATGATCAACGGAGCCGTCTGCGGTGCCGTCGACGGGCGGTCCGAGATCGCCGGCAACGTCGTCATCGAACCCGGCGCCTCGGTGGAGGGCTCGGTGATCCGAGGACCCGCGGTCACCGGGGCCGACGCGAGAGTCCGCAACTCCTACATCGGTCCCTACACCTCGATCGGAGACAGCTGCCTAGTGCAGGACTCCGAGGTGGAGTACGCCATCGTGCTGAAGGACTCCACCATCAAAGGCGTCTCCCGGCTCACCTATTCCTTGATCGGACGCAATGTCGAGGTCACCAGGGCCGAGGGAATCCCCAACACGCATCAGCTCATGGTCGGCGACCACAGCAGGGTTCAGGTGAGGGCATGAAGGTTCTGGTGGCCGGCGGCGCCGGCTTCATCGGCTCGCACTACGTGCGGTCATTGGTCGGCAGGCGCTATCCCGGCTACGAGGACGCCCACGTGACGGTGCTGGACAAGCTGACCTATGCGGGCAGCTTGGCGAATCTGAAGCCTGTCGCGGAGCATCGGCACTTCCGCTTCGTCCGCGGAGACATCGCCGACGCGCGGCTCCTTGCCGACGTCGTGCCCGGCCACGACGTCATCGTCAACTTCGCCGCCGAGACGCATGTCGACAGGTCCATCGCCGGTCCGGGAGATTTCGTCGTCACCAATGTGCACGGCACGCAACTCCTCCTGCAGGCCGCCCTGAAGGCCGGCGTCCGTACGGTGGTCCAGGTCTCCACAGATGAGGTGTACGGGTCCATCACCGAGGGATCCTGGACCGAATCCGAGCCGCTGGCGCCCAACTCCCCGTACGCCGCGTCCAAGGCCGGGGCCGATCTCCTGTGCCGCTCCTATCATCGCACCTACGGGCTGGACGTCCGGGTAACGCGCTGCTCCAACAACTACGGTCCCAACCAGCATCCCGAGAAGGTCATCCCCCAATTCCTCACCCGCCTGATCGACGCACGTCGCGTCCCTTTGTACGGGGACGGTCAGCACACCCGCGAATGGCTCCACGTCGACGACCATTGCCGGGCGATCCAACTCGTGCTCGACAAGGGTGCTGCCGGCGAGGTCTACAACGTGGGCGGGGGGATCGAGCTCACCAACCGGCAGCTCGCGGAACGAGTGCTGGCCGCCTGCGGCATGGGCTGGGACATGGTGGAGCACGTCGCGGACCGGCCCGGGCATGACCGGCGGTACTCCGTCGATAGCGGCAAGATCCGTGGAATCGGCTTCGCGCCCCAGGTGCCCTTCGACGAAGGTCTCGCTGAGGTCGTGCGTTGGTATCGCGACAACCAGGAATGGTGGTGTCGCCTGATCTAGGAGGAACCATGGAAGCCAGGGAGATTTATCGCACGGTCGAGGTGGAGGACCGGCACTGGTGGTATCGCGAGCGGCGCGCCATCCTGGCTCGCGAGCTGCGCCGCCTCGGCATGCCTGGCAGGGCCCTCGACGTCGGCGCGGCGGGAGGCGGCAACACCAGGGTCCTCGTGCGGCACGGATGGGACGCGCTGATCGCGGACTACTCCGAGACCGCCGTGGGCCTCGCCCGCGAGCGCGGCCTGTCAGCGATCCATGCGGACGCGTGTGACCTGCCGCTGCCAGACGAGTCGTTCGATCTCGTACTCGCCTTCGATGTGCTGGAACACATCGAGGACGACGGAACGGCCGCCAGAGAGCTCACCCGTGTGCTCAAGCCGGGGGGAACGGCGCTGATCACGGTTCCCTGCGACATGGCGCTCTGGTCGGCTCACGACGTGGCGTCGGGCCACGTCCGCCGCTACTCCCGCGAGAGCCTGTGCGCCCTGCTGACGGAGCAGGACTTGGCGCTCGATCGAGTCTGGAGCTGGAACGTGCTGCTCAGGCCGGTCGTGGCTCGCAGGAGGAAACACACGTCGGGTTCCGACGTCATGGAAATGCCATTCCTGGTCAACCTGGGTCTCACCGCCGTGATCGTGGCGGAGAGGTATATGCCCGTGAAATCGCTGCCGGGCGTCTCCCTCATCGCGCGAGCTCACCGGCCACGCCGCTAGAGCGCTGAGCTCACGTAGCCACCTGGCCCAGCCTCTGTCCTGGCCTCGGGACGCCGCGCGGTCCTGATTGGATTGCCAGTGGGATTGTGGCCAAGGCTGGGATCGTCGAAGAAGCTCCCGACGAGGTCAGCGTCTCCTGGAGTCCCCGTAGCGCAGAGCAGGAGTCCTTCATCTGCTGGATCCCGTTGACTGCGGCGCAGCCGACGTGGTCGTGCTCGACGTTCTGCCATGCCTGTCGGGGGCAGAAGAATCACCGCGGCCGGTGCCTTCATCATGGGCCGCAACATGTTCAGCCCCGGCCGCGGCACCTGGGACCTGGACTGGAACGGCTGGTGGGGCGACGAGCCGCCGTACCACGCGCCGGTCTTCGTCCTCACTCACCACCCGCGCGAGCAGGTGACGATGAAGGGCGGCACGACGTTCATCTTCGTCACCGACGGGATCGAGGCGGCGATGGCCCAGGCACGTGAGGTTGCGGGCGAGCGCGACGTGGCCATCGCCGGCGGCGCCGAGACGGTGAACCAGTACCTGGCGGCAGGGCTCATCGACGAGCTGCGCCTGCACGTCGCGCCCGTGATCCTCGGCAAAGGCGAGCGGCTGCTCCACAACGTCGGGGACATCACCCTCGAACCCCTCGGCGCCCCCTCGGGCACCCGCCTCGTCAGCCACCTGACGTATCGGGTGATCCGATAGAAGGGCCGCCTCGGTTCAGCGCAGGATCACGCAGCCACGCGCGGTCAGCCTCCGCACGACCTCGGGCTCTCCGTCGAGCTTGTTCCACCGCAGGTCGAGCTTCTCCAGCGCGGGCAGGTCGGCCAGGCAATCGGGCAGCTCGCGCAGCCGGTTGTTCCGCAGGTCCAGGTGGGTGAGCTGGGGCGGCATCGCGTCCGGCAGCTCGCGCAGGCGATTGTTGCGGAGATCCAGCACGCGCAGCTCGCCGAGCCGGTGGATCGAGGTGGGCAGCCGGGTCAGGGCGTTGCCCTGCAGGTGCAGCTCTCGAAGCCGGGCCAGGCTGCCGATGGTGCCGGGGAGTTCCTCCAGGCGGTTGTTGTAGAGCCGCAGCTCCACCAGCGAGGCCATGGACCCGATCGGGTCCGGCAGGCGCGTGATGCGGTTGTCGGTCAGATTGAGGTAGGCGAGCCGGTCCAGCCGTCCGATCGACTCGGGCACGTGCGTGAACAGGTTGTCGCTGAGATAGAGGTAGTCGGTGAGGGGCAGGTCGCCGAGCTCGGGCGGGATCGTGGTGAGCCGGTTGTGGCCCAGGTCGAGCATGCGGAGGCGGGTCAGGCCGCCGATGGCTGCGGGGATCTCGGTGAGCGCGTTCTCGGCCAGGTTGAGCGATTCCAGGGCGCCCAGTTTCCAGAGGGAGCTGGGCACCTCGGTCAGGCCGTTCCCGCCGGCCGCCAGGTGGCGCAGCGCCGGGGGCAGCCGGTCAGGCAGGGCGCCGATGCGGTTGGCGTACAGGAAGAGTGTCTCCAGGTGCGGCGGGCAGGCCGGGAAGGACGTCAGCTCGTTGCCGTCGAGGTGCAGGGCGCGCAGGGCGGTGAGCCGGGAGAGGTCCGGCAGGCGGCGCAGGCGGTTGCCGTCGAGCCGCAGCTCCTCTAGCGCGGCCAGCCCTGCGACCCACGCGGGCACCTCGGTGATCTGGTTCCAGGCGAGGTCGATAAGCCGTACATCGTCCGAGACGGCGGGGAAGGCGGTCAGTCCGGCGGCGGGGGCACGCATGCCGCCGATCATCGCACGGGGTTATCGGGTGTGGGCGGTACGCAGGTCGAAGAGCTCAGAGGGGGAGATGGGCATGCGGTCGATCTCGATGCCCTCGGCGTCCTCGAGGGCCGAGGCGATGACGGCGGACACCGGGATGACCCCGGCCTCGCCGGCGCCCTTGATGCCGAGCGGGTTGAGCGGCGACGGTGTCTCCAGATGGGCGGTCTCGACGCGGGGGACCTCGGTGGCGTACGGCATGAGGAAGTCCATGAAGGAGGCGTTGACGAGCTGCCCGTGCGCGTCGTACACCATGCGCTCGTAGAGGGCGCCGCCGACGCCCTGCGCCACTCCCCCGTGGATCTGCCCTTCCACGATCATCGGGTTGATGAGCCGGCCGCAGTCGTGCACGACCGCATACCGGACGATCTTGATCTCGGCCGTGTCCGGGTCGGTCTCGACGACCGCCGCGTGCATGCCGGCCGCGAACGTGGACCTGATCGGCGAGTAGTAGTCGCGCCCCTCCAGCCCCGGCTCCTCGCCCTCGGCCACCGGCGGCCGGTCCGGGGAGGCGGTGCCGGAGAACTGGGTGGCCTTGGCGGCCTCCTCGTCGAAGGCGTAGCGCAGGGGGTTGGCCAGCACGGCGACCGTGGACAGCGGGATGGACGCGGTGGGCGCGCCCGCCACGTGCACCACGCCGTCGGTGATCTGCAGGTCCGACGGGTCGGCCTCGAGGGCGTCGGCCGCGATGCGCAGCGCCTTCTCCCGTACTTTCCTGCAGGCCAGGGCGATGGCGTTGCCGCTGACGACCGCCGCGCGCGAGGCGAACGTGCCGACCGCGTAACCGAACCGGCGCGTGTCGCCGGTGACCACGCTGATCCGCTCGATGGGCACGCCCAGCTCGCTGGCGGCGATCTGGGCGAACACCGTCTCGTGCCCCTGGCCTTGGGAGGTGAGTCCCGTGGACACGTGCACGCGGCCATCGGAGGTCACCTGCACGTGTCCGCCCTCGTACGGCCCGACCCCGGTCCCCTCGACGTAGCAGCCGATCCCGATGCCCCGGCCGGGCGCCGGCTCGAAGTCGTCCCAGCCGATCAGCTCCTTGACCATGCGGAGCATCTCGGGATAGTTCCCGCTGTCGTAGATCAGCGGCCGCCCGTCCTGGAACGTCATCCGCTGGTCGTACGGGAACTCCTCGGGCTGGATGAAGTTGACCGCCCGCACCTCGGTCCGGTCCTTGCCCAGATACCGGGCGATCTTGTCCATGGTGCGCTCCATGCAGAACACGCCCTGCGGGCGGCCCGCGCCCCGGTAGGGGGTGACCTGCACGGTGTTGGTGTAGACGGCGCTGAACTCGACCCGGTACGCCCCGAGCTTGTAGGGGCCGAGCAGCTGGGTCGACGTGACGATCGGCACGATGATCCCATAAGGGGTGTAGGCGCCGTGGTCGTGCAGGATCGTCACGTCCAGTCCGAGCACCCGGCCGTCGTCGTCGAACCCGGCGCGCACGTACTGCACCTGCCCGCGCTCGTGCGCGGAGGAGATGAAGTGCTCTCTGCGATCCTCGGTCCATTTGAGCTCGCGGCCGAGCGTCATGGCCGCCCACGGCACGAGGATCTCCTCCGGCCACGGGTGCACGATCTTCACGCCGAACCCGCCGCCGACGTCGGGCGCGATCACCTCGACCTTCGGCAGCGGCAGGCCGAGCGTGGCGGCGACGGCCATGCGGACGCTGGTGGAAGTCTGGGTGCTGGAGTAGACGCGCAGGTCCTCGTCGTCCCATCGGGCGTACACGCCGCGTCCTTCCAGCGGCATGCTGGCGCTGCGCTCGATGTCGAGCCGGAAGGCCAGGGTGTGCGGCGCGGTCTCAATGGCCTCCCGTGCGCCGCGCCCGTCGGCGGCGGCGACCTCCTGGACGAGGTGGGCGCCGATGTTGCCGGGCACGTCCTCGTGCACGAGTTGGGCGCCCTGGACGGCCTCCTCCAGGCCGACGACCGGCTTGAGGAGCTCGTAGTCGACCTCGATGAGCGCGCAGGCGTCCTCGGCGGCGTACCTGTCGGCGGCCACGACCATCACCACCGGCTCGCCGACGTGCCGGACGACGTCCCTGGCCAGCGGGTACGCGGTGCGCCCGTGGGTGAGCGCCGGGTGCGGGATGAGGAGGGGCAGCGCCCGGCCCACCCGCTCGGGCAGGTCCTCCCAGGTGTAGATGGCGACGAGCCCCGGCACGTCCAGCGCGGGCCCGACGTCGATGTCGCGGATGCGGGCGTGCGCGTGCGGCGAGCGCACGAACGCCGCGGCGAGCGCGTCACGCCCCAGGTCGTCGAGGTAGCGGCCCTGTCCGGTGAGCAGCCTGGGGTCCTCCCTGCGCGCTACGGACTCCCCGAACAACCTCGTCGTCATGCTTCCTCCGCCAGCAGCTCGGCGGCCCGGTGAACGGCCTTGACGATGTTCTGGTAGCCGGTGCAGCGGCACAGGTTGCCGGAGACGCCCTCCAGCACCTCCTCCTCCGTCGGCGCCGGGTTCTCCGCCAGCAGGGCGGTCACCGTGCAGAGGAACCCCGGCGTGCAGAAGCCGCACTGCAGGCCGTGGCACTCGGCGAAGGCCCGCTGCACGGGTGAGAGGCCGTCCGGTCCGGCGAGCCCCTCGACGGTGGTGATCTCGCGGCTGTCCACGGTGACGGCGAACGTCAGGCACGAGCGCACCGGCTGCCCGTCGAGCAGCACGGTGCAGCAGCCGCAGACGCCGTGCTCGCAGCCCACGTGGGTGCCGGTCAGGCCGAGGTCGTGGCGCAGGCAGTCGGACAGCAGGCGGCGGGCGGGGACGCTCACCCGCCTGGCGGCGCCGTTCACGACGAGCGTGATCTCATGCTCCACGGGTCTCCGCCTCCCTTGCCGCGTTGCGCAGCGCCCGCTGGGCGAGCACCCTCACCAGATGCCTGCGGTAGGCGGCCGATGCGTGGATGTCGCTCTCGGGCTCGATCGCGTCATGCACGAGCTGGGCCACGACCCAGTCGATCCCCTGGACGGGAGACGGCCCGCTCAGCTCTGTCACGTCCACGACCGTCGGCACCGGCCCGACTCCGATGCACGCGACCTTGGCCGCCGTGACGAACGCGTCCTCGTCCAGCGTGACGACGGCGCAGACCCCGGCGAGGGCGTAGTCGCCGTGCCTGCGGGTCACCTCCTCGAAAGCGGCCCCGGTCCGCGGGCCCAATGCCGGGAAATATGCCGATACGGCCAGCTCGCCGGGCTGGACGGCCGACTCCATGGGACCGACGAAGAAGTCCTCGGCGGGCACGTCCCGCTCGGCCCGCGTGTCTCCCTCCCAGCGGGCCACCCGTACGGAGCCGCCCAGCACCGCCAGTACGGCGGGCAACTCCGCGGCCGGGTCGGCGTGCACCAGGCTCCCGACCACGGTCCCCCGGTTCCGGATCACCGGATGGGCGACCAGTTTCAGCGCCCGCGTGAGCAGCGGATGCGCCCCGGCCCGCTCCACCTCGGAGTGCCGGGCCAGCGCGCCGATCCGCACACCCGCCTCCGTGCGCTCGATGCCGCCCAGCGACGCCACCTGGTTGATGTCGACGAGATGCTCGGGCGCGGTCAGCCGCATGTTGAGCATCGGGATCAGGCTCTGCCCTCCGGCCAGCACCTTGCCCCGGACCTCGGCGAGGGTCCGCAACGCCGCACCGAGGTCGCGCGGGGCGTGGTACTCGAACGGCGGCGGCTTCACCCGGCCTCGTTCCTGGCCGGCTTGAGCGACGGCCCGGCGATGGCCCGCAGCAGGTGGTAGCCGCCCAGCACCACGATGGTGCCGAGGGCGATGCCCTCCAGGATGAACTCCCCGGCGATGAAGTGGCTGACAGGCCCGATGGCCAGGATGATGCCCGCGCCGGTGGGGACCATGTTGACCGGGTCGGCGAAGTCCACCCGGTTCTCGATCCAGATCTTCGCGCCGAGCAGCCCGATCATCCCGTACAGGATGACGGTGACGCCGCCGAGCACGCCGCCCGGCGTGGCCGCGACCAGCGCGCCGAACTTGGGGACCAGCCCGAAGAAGATCGCGATGACGCCGGCGATGTAGTAGGCGGCCGTCGAGTAGACCCTGGTGGCGGCCATGACGCCGATGTTCTCGGCGTACGTCGTCGTCGGCGAGCCGCCGACCGCGCTGGTCACCACCGTGGCCATGCCGTCGGCCACCACCGCGCGCCCGACGTAGGGGTCCACGTCCGCGCCCGTCATCTCGCCCACGGCCTTGACGTGCCCGATGTTCTCCGCGATGAGCGCAATGACGGCGGGCAGAACCAGCAGCACGGCCGAGAACCGGAAGTCGGGGCCGTGGAAGCTCGGCAGCCCGAACCACTCGGCCTGGGCCACCTGGTCGAAGTTCACCCGGTCGTGCGGGAAAGCCGTGGCCACACAGTACGTGCCCTCGACCGGGCAGGGGTTGCCGGCCGCGTCCCGCAGGTTCTGGCCGGGCAGCACGGAGGTGATCGGCCCGGCCGCCCGGTCGAGCAGCCACGACAGCAGGAACCCGGTGACCAGCCCGATCAGCACGCCGATCCGCCCGATGAACCCCTTGAACAACACGATCACCAGGAACGTGATCACCATGGTGATGAGCGCGATCCAGTGGTCCTGCGGCCAGTAGACGTCCGCCACCACGAACGCCAGCCCGAACCCGATCAGCATCACCACCGCGCCGGTGACCACAGGCGGGAAGACCTTGTGGATGATCTCCACGCCGAGGAAGTGGATGGCGAGCCCTGCCAGCGCCAGCACGAGCCCGGCGATCAGGATCGCGCCGGTCACGATCGCGTCCGCGCCCGCGGTGTCGCCGCCCGCGGCCGCCCTGATGGCGAACACGCCGCCGACGAAGGACGCGCTGGTGCCCAGGTAGCTGGGCACCTTCCCCTTCACGATCAGCAGGAACAGGATCGTCGCGACGCCCGACATCATCACGGCGACGTTGGGGTCCAGCCCCATGACGATCGGGAAGACGAACGTCGCGCCGAACATCGCGATCACGTGCTGCGCGCCGAAGCCCACCATTCTGGGCCAGCTCAAGCGCTCGTCGGGTCTGACCACCTCTCCAGGCGTCAGGTGTTTGCCGTCACCGTGTCTGGTCCAACCCCACACCATGAGAGGGCCCCTTTGTGCTGGTTTCCGCTGAGCCGGCGCCACGTTCCGTTGCGGGCACATTAGGCCCGCCCGGACGCTCCTACACGGGCATGATCTGCCAAATCTGCGCCGACTACCAGTGAAACCCTCGCGCACATGCCAGAACTACGCGACGTGAATCGAGAATCCGTCCCCACTCACGACCTGACCTGCCCTGATTTTGGCGGTTTTGCGGAGTTCAACCTCTCCGTCCACGAGCACCATGCCCTCGGCGATCAGCTGCTTGGCCAGGCCGCCGGTCTCGGTGATCCCGCAGTACTTCAGCAGGTCGCACAGCGGGATGTAGTCGGATTGCAGTTCGAAGTCCAGGTCCACGAGACTCAAGCCTAGATGCCCCGCATCCGCAGCACGTGCAGGGCCAGGGTCAGGTTGAGCCGCAGGTGCGGGTCGTCGGTGAAGTTGCCGAGCAGCCGCTCCAGCTTGCCGATCCGGTAGCGCAGCGTGTTGTAGTGGAAGTGCAGGCGCCTGGCCGTCTCGGCCACGTTGAGGTTCGTCTCCAGCAGCACCTGCAGGGTGCGCCGCAGGTCGGCGTTCTCGGCGTCGTCGTCGGAGGCCAGGGGCCCGAGCGTCTCGCGGACGAACGCGTGCAGCTCGTCGGTGTCGTTGACCAGCGACAGCAGCCGGTAGACGCCCAGCTGGTCGAAGTGCGCGACCGCGCCGGGACCGTGCAGCTGACGGCCCACCCTGGCCGCCTTCAGCGCCTGCGAGTACGCCTCCGGCAACGTCTCCGCGCCAGGGCTGGGCCGGGAGGTGCCGGTCGAGAACGTCGCGGGCGGCACGTCGGCGAACGCCGAGGCCGCGTCCTTGGCCACCCGGGTGGCGTCGATCGAGGCGTCGACCACGGCCACCACTTCGTGCGAGAACCCGGCCACCGCCCCCCGCGGGTCGTGCCGCCTCATGGCCGCCGTCCAGCACGACACCAGCCGGTCCTGCGCGCTTCGCTCGTCGCCGTCGGGGTCGAGCTCGGCCACGAGCACGGTCACCGGCCGCGCCAGATCCCATCCGAACGCCCTGGCCCGCGCCGTGATCCGCTCGATGCCGCCGGCCCGGCCGGTGAGCACGTCGCGCAGGAAGTCGGCGCGGTATTTGCTCTCGACGGCGTTGACCGCCTCCTGCCGGGTGACGACGAGCGCGGCGACGGTGGCCGCGCGCTCCAGGATGCCGACGTCGCCGTCCCTGATCGCCGCCGACGGGCTGTAGGCGACGATCCTGCCGTGATGGTGCCCGCCGGCCAGCACCGGCACCGAGGCGAACGCCCGCCCGCGCCCCGACGTCCGCGCCGGGGACGTCGGCGGGCCCTCGCGGGAGATCGACTCGCGCAGCACCGCGACGTGGTCGGCCGGACCGGCGGTGGCCAGCACCTGGCCGGCGCCGTCCACGGCCGCGACCGACACGTCGAGCAGCTGCGCCACCTCGGCGGTGACCTCGCCCAGCCCGCCGCCCGCCAGCACCACCTGCACCATGGCCCGGTGCGCCTCCTCGACGCGGGCCAGCATGGCGGCCTGGCGGTTGAGTATGTCGGTCAGCACCTGGTTGAGGATGTCGTCGAAGCCGACGCCGTTCGGCAGCAGGATGAGCGGGAAACCGAGCCGGTCGGCCTGCTCGACCATCTCGTCGGGCAGCTCGTCGACATAGCGGCCGAGCTTGATCGCCAGTGCGGCCAGGCCGCGCTCGTCCAGGTCGGCCACGAGCCGGCCGAGCGACTGCGGCGTGTTACGTAGCGGATATCCGGTGGTGAGCAGCAGTTCGTGGGGTTTGACCCAGGCCAGGATGTCGGGGACCTCCATGACGTTGAGCCGCTGGACGATGCGCCCGAGCCCGCTCTCCCCGGCGATGAGCCTGGCCTCCGCGAGGGTCGACACCCCCAGCACCTCCTCCACGGACACGCCATGAATGATCGTTCCGGTGCTGGCGAGACGGACGGGGGGCTCCATGGGGAGATTGTGACCCGGGAAGCGGTCTGTCAGGAAGAGCCAACCTTCCCGCTGACTGTTGGCAAATTTCTCCGTACGGAGGGTTCCCTGCCCGTTCTACGGTCAGGTCCAAGGTCGGTTGGGAGGTCCGGTGACGGTCAGCACTCACGCGCGGCGTACCCGCATCCAGGTCACGGGCGCGGCCAGCACGGCGGTACGCCCGCTCCTGGAGTCGCCGCGCCGCCCCGCCCGCGTGCTCGCCGCCTTCCCCGCGGGGGTGTATCTGGAGGTCAGGACCGATCTGGAGCCTTCGGTGATCGCCGTCATCACCGGCGAGGCCACCAGGCTGCCGAACTCGGCGCTGCTCGCGGGGCCACTGCCTCATGTCACGGTGGGTGACGAGGCGTCGGTGGGCGACCGCACGATCGACGTGGGGCACCTGAGTTTGCGCGTGCGCCGCTGGTGGGATCCGGCCCCGTCGCTGGGGCCGGCTGATCGCGATTGCCTGGCCGGCGCCGCCGCGATCCTGGCGCGACCCGCCGAGCCGCGGCCCGGCCTGCACGGCAACGGCGCGGTCGCCTCGCTGGCCGCCGCCTGCGCGCAAGGGTGGCTGCTGGGGGTCGTCACGGCGGCCGAGCAGCTCATCGGGCTCGGGCCGGGGCTCACGCCGAGCGGTGACGACGTGCTGGCGGGACTGCTGGTGACGTTGCGGCACGTGGGCAGGGCCACGGGGGCGGAGCGCGCGGTGTGGCTGGCGGACTGGCTGGGGGCGACCGTCACGTTCGACGCGCGCACCCGCACCACTCCCCTGTCGGCCACGCTCCTGCACTGCGCGGCCAGGGGCGAGGCCAGCCCTGAGGTGCTCGCGGTGCTGCGCGGCGTCACCGGCGGCCAGGCGCTCGAACCGGCGCTGAACCGCCTGCGCCGTCTAGGCCATACCTCCGGCGCCGACCTCGCCCAGGGCGTCGCCATCGGCGTGCACGCCGTCCTGGCCCTTGGCGGGCAGCGGTGAGCCCAGAAGGGGTGAGCGCAGAGGTGGTGCTGGTCCGTAAGGGGGCGTACTACGACTCGGTCCAGCTCATGCGGGTCAGCCGGGCGCTGGCGGACACGCCGGGCGTCGAGGCGGCCATGGTCGCCATGGCGACGGACCTCAACGTCGCCGTCATCAGGGACCTCGGCTTCACCGTCCCCGAGGCCGGTCCCGGCGACCTGCTGATCGCCGTCAGGGCGCACGACACCCGGGCGGCCGTCGCCGAGGCCGACCGGCAGCTGACCACGCTCCAGCGTCCTGGGACCGCGACCGAGCAGCCGCCGCTGACCACCGGCTCGGCTGCCGCCAGGGGCCCGGCCGATCTGGTCCTGGTCTCGGTGCCGGGCGAGCACGCGTTCTGCGAGGCGTACGACGCCGTCCTGGCCGGCCTGCCCGTCATGATCTTCAGCGACGGCGTGCCCGTCGCGCAGGAGCGGCGGCTGAAGGAGCTGGCGGAGCAGCGGGACGTCCTGGTGATGGGCCCGGACTGCGGCACCGCCTCGATCGGCGGCGTCGGCCTCGGCTTCGCGAACGTCCTCGCCCCTGGCCCCGTCGGCGTGGTGGCCGCCTCGGGCACCGGCGCCCAGCAGGTCACCTCGCTCCTGGACTGGGCTGGCGCGGGCATCAGCCACATCCTGGGGGTGGGCGGCAGGGACCTGTCGGCCGCGGTCGGCGGCCTGTCGACGCTGCGTGCGCTGCGCATGCTCGATGAGGACCCGGCGACCGAGCTGATCGTGCTGATCTCCAAGCCGCCCGCCCACGAGGTGGCGCGCCGCGTGGAGGAGGCCGTGGCAGGGCTGCGTACGCCGGTGGTGTCCGCGTTGCTGCCCGCGGATCTCACGGAGGCGGCGGAGCAGACGCTGCGCACCCTCGGGAGACCCGTGCCCGAGTGGCCGTCCTGGCCGGGCGCCCTGCGAGAGACCTCGGGCAAGACGCTCAAGGGCGTCTACGCCGGCGGCACGCTGAGCATGGAGGCCGCGGCGCTCGCCGGGCAGGGCGACTTCGTCGACTACGGCGACGACGCCTACACCAGGGGACGGGCGCACCCGATGATCGATCCGACCCTGCGCGTGGAGGCGCTGTCCCGGGCCAGGGAGACCGACGTGGTGCTCATGGACGTCGTGCTGGGTCACGGCGCCGACCCCGACCCGGCGGCGTCTCTCGTGCCCGCCATCGCCCATACTCCCGCCACCGTCGTGGTGGCCCTCGTCGGCACCCTGGGCGACCCGCAGGACCTGCACCGCCAGGCCGCCGCGCTGCGGGCGGCGGGCGCGGCCGTGTTCCTGTCCAACGCCCAGGCGGCCCGGCACTCCAGGAGTCTCATATGAGCCCACTGTCCGCCCCGTCCAACGTGATCACGGTCGGCGCGGGGCTGCTCGACGAGGCGCTGGCCGCGCAGGCCGTGCCGACGACCCCGGTGGACTGGCGCCCGCCCCTGCCCGGCACCGCGGGGGCGCTGGTCACGGTGCTGGCCGACCCGCGCAGGCAGGCCGCCAACGAGCTGGCCGCGAGCCGGCTCACCTCCGCGCGGCCGTACCTGGCGGGGGTGCGGCGGGCGTCGGAGGTGCTGGCCGAGGGCACCTTCCTGCACGCCGGGCCGCCGATCACGTGGGAGCGGGCCTCGGGGCCGATGCGCGGCGCGCTGATCGGCGCGATGTTGCTGGAGGGCCTGGCGGGCGACGAGCACGACGCGGCCGCCAAGCTGGCGGCCGGCGAGATCACGCTGCGGCCGTGCCACGAGCACGGCGCCGTGGGGCCCATGGCGGGTGTGGTGAGCCCGTCGATGTGGGTGTTCGAGGTACGCGACGAGGAGCACGGCGGCACCGCCTACTGCTCGCTGAACGAGGGCCTGGGCAAGGTCCTCAGGTACGGCGCGTACGGACCCGAGGTCCTCGACCGGCTGCGCTGGATGGACACCGTGCTCGGCCCCGCGCTGGCCGCGACGCTGGAGCGGACCGGCCCGATCGACCTGCGCTCGCTGATCGCGCAGGCCCTGCAGATGGGCGACGAGCTGCACAACCGCAACCGGGCCGCCACTTCGCTGCTGCTGCGCGAGCTGGCCCCGGCCGTGGTCGAGGCGGCCCCCGCGCACGCCGCGGAGGTGCTGCGCTTCATCAACGGCAACGACCACTTCTTCCTGAACGCCGGCATGGCCGCGGCCAAGGTCAGCACGGACGCGGCTCGCGACATCCCCGGCTCGACCATGGTCGTCGCCATGGCCAGGAACGGCACCGACTTCGGCGTCCAGGTGTCGGGGCTCGGCGGGCGCTGGTTCACCGGTCCCGCCGGGGTGCCCGACGGGCTCTACCTGGGCTCGTACGGCCCCGGCGACGCCAACCCCGACATCGGCGACTCCACGATCACCGAGACGTCGGGGCTGGGCGGGTTCGCGATGGCGGCCTCCCCGGCCATCGTGCGGTTCGTGGGCGGCGAGGTGGCCGACGCGGTGCGGGCCACCCGCTCCATGTACGAGATCACGCTCGCCGAGCACCCCGCCTACCAGATCCCGGGCCTCGGCTTCCGCGGCACGCCGGTCGGCATCGACGTCACGCTCGTGGCCAGGACGGGCCTGCTGCCGGTGGTCAACACCGGCATCGCGGGCCGGGTCGCGGGAACGGGCCAAGTGGGAGCGGGCCTGGTCAAGCCGCCCCCCGAGGCTTTCACGAGCGCATTGCAGGCCCTGGCCGGCGCAGTAAGTGATCCATTTGATGAGTGATATATCTGCACGTCATCAGCGCAGTAAAGGGGCATCAGCTTCCATTACGGATTCCCCGCCGATATCGTGTCCAACCTCAATAATCTGCAAGTAGCGTGAAGACGCACGTGACGGATGAGGCGAGATGGGGGCGGGAAGATGGCAGCCGACCGCTTGCTGAGCGGTCCCGGAGGAGAGGGAAGTGCCCCGAGCGGCGCCCCACAGAGCCAGGGCCGCCTGATCGGCAGACGTTACCGTCTCATGTCGCCGGTCGGCAGGGGCGGCATGGGCATGGTGTGGCACGCCCATGACGTGCTGCTCGACAGGGACGTGGCGGTCAAGGAGCTGATCCTCCCGTACGGGCTCGACCACGCGGGCAAGCAGGTGGCGCACCGGCGCATGCTGCGCGAGGCCAGGTCGGCCGGGCGTCTGACGCACCCGGGCATTGTGACCGTGCACGACGTCGTCGAGGAGGACGGCCGCCCCTGGATCGTCATGGAGCTGGTCCGGGCGTGGTCGCTGGAGCAGGCGGTACGCCAGAGCGGCCCGCTCCCCGTGATCCAGGCCGCCGAGATCGGCATCCGCGTGCTGGATGCGCTCACGCACGCGCACGCCGCCGGGATCCTGCACCGCGACATCAAGCCGGGCAACGTGCTGCTGACCCAGGACCGGGTCGTGCTGACCGACTTCGGCATCGCCGCCATCGAGGGCGATGTGAACATCACGCAGACCGGGCTGCTCATGGGGTCCCCGGCGTACATCCCGCCGGAGCGGTTGTCCGCGCAGCCGATCACCCAGGCGGCCGACCTGTGGTCGTTCGGGGCGACGTTGTACGCGGCCGTCGAGGGGCGGCCGCCGTACGAGGGGCCCGACCCGGTGGCGGTGCTCGGCCAGGTGCTCACCCAGGACCCGATCATGCCGCAGCGGGCGGGCTCGCTGATGCCGGTGATCGAGGGCCTGCTCCGCAAGAACCCCGCGGAGCGGCTGACGGCCGCACAGGTCATGGAGATGCTGGAAGCGGTGCTGCGGGCCCACGGCTCCGCCCGTCCGCGCAAGCCGGAGACGCTGCCCAGCCCGGTCGACCCGACGCCCGCCGCGCTGCTTCCGCCGTTCGACACGCCGTCGGGACCGATGCCGTCGCGGATCGTGGAGACGCCCTCAGGGCCGGTGCGCGTGCCGTACGACCCGGCGAGCAGCCCGTCGGGCGGCCACTCGATGCCGTACGACGGGCTCTCCACGCCGTCGGGCAGCCACCGGACCGACCAGCTGCCGGGGGCCTTCGGCACGGGACCCCAGGCGTTCTCGACCGGCCCGGGACAGCAGGCGCCGCCGGCGTTCTCCACCGGCCCGGGACAGCAGGCGCCACCGGCGTTCTCCACCGGCCCGGGACAGCAGGTGCCACCGGCGTTCTCCACCGGCCCGCACCGGATGGCGGGACGAAATCGCGACGACGACCTGGACGGCCCGTCGGGACCGCACCCGCAGCCGATCCTGCCGCTGACCACCGACAGCCGCTCGTCCACGAACTCCGGCGCCACCCCGTGGCCGCTGGCCTCCCCCGACGACCTGCGCGAGCAGTCGCGTGACCTGTCGCACGACATCGGCAACAGCCGCCTGGCCGCGCTGCCGGGCGCCTCGCCGCGCACGGGCAAGAGCAGACGCAGGACGGACGAGGACGACGGGCCCTGGATGCGCGACGGGCGGCCCACGCCGCTCACGATCATCGGCTCGCTGGTGGCGGTGGCCGTCGTCATCGGCGCCGTGATGGTCATCCTGTCAGGCGGAAGCACGCCCGCGGCCACCACCACGAACACGCCCGCCGCCTCCGCCACGACGCTGCAGGCCGACCCGTCGGCCGTGCCCGAGGGCTACAAGGAGCACACGCCGGCCGGCTTCTCCGTCGCCGTGCCCGAGGCCTGGAAGCTGACCACGTCGGGCGGCGAGGCGACGTTCACCGGGCCGAAGGACTCGGGCATCCGCTTCCTCGTGGAGGAGGCGACCCCGCAGGCCGACGGCGGGCTGTCCGAGCTCGGCAGGCTGGAGGCCGACGGCGGCCTGGAGAGCTACATCCAGGTGCAGTTGCAGGCGGTGGACTACCGCGGCTGGAAGGCGGCCGACTGGGAGTACACCTACACCACCGCCAACGGCGTCCCGATGCACGCGCTGACCAGGTACGTCACGATCGACGACACCACCGCGTTCAAGATCACGTTCGACCTGCCCGAGCTCAAGTGGGACGACCAGGCCGGCACGCGGCAGGCGTTCCTGGACACCTTCAGGAAGACGACATAGCCCTGCGGGGGGCAAGCCCCCCGCCCGCATCGCGCGGCCGCCTCGGAGCCGGCTGCGCCGGTGAGGTACGGTCGGCCGTATGAGGCTGGCGAGCATCCACTTTTACCCCGTCAAGTCCACTGCCGGACACGAGATCCACGAGGCCGAGGTGCAGCCCTGGGGGCTGGCGGACGACCGGCGCTACCTGATCACCGACGAGCGCGGCGAGGTCCTGACCGCGCGCGAGCAGCCGCGCCTGCTGGCCTGTGTGGCCAGGGTCGATGACGGCACGCTCACGCTGACCGGCCCCCACGCCGCTCCGCTGCGGGTCACCCCGGACGACACGATGTCCACGGTGCTCATGGGGCGCACACCGGTGGAGCTCACCGACTGCGGTGACGACGCGGCACGCTGGTTGTCGGAGCTGGCGGGCCGGCCGGTCAGGTTGAAGTGGCTCGACGACCCGACCCGCCGCCCGGTCAACCCCGACTACGGCCGCCCGGAGGACCGCGTCAGCCTGGCCGACGGATACCCGCTGCTGCTGACCTCCACCGCCTCGCTCGCCCGGCTCAACGACTGGATCGTCGAGGGTGCGCTGGAGCGCGGCGAGCAGGCGCCCGAGCCGCTGCCGATGCACCGGTTCCGCCCGAACGTGGTGATCGACGGCGTCGGCACGCCCTTCGCGGAGGACGAGTGGAAGCGGGTGCGCATCGGGGCGGTCGACTTCCGGGTGAGCAAGGGCTGCGACCGGTGCGTGCTCACCACGATCGACACGGCCACGTACACCAAGGGCAAGGAACCCATCCGCACGCTGTCCAGACACCGCAGGTGGGACGGCAAGGTCTGGTTCGGGATCAACCTGATCCCGGACGGACCCGGACGGATCATGACCGGAGATTCCGTCACCATTCTCTGAAATAACACAATAAAAGGGATTTTTCTGGATAAATCGGATGCCTGTCCCCTTTGGGGTGATGTTGGAGGCTATGCGAGACTTCACAGGTGACCAGCACCCCCACAAAGCCCGCTGTCTCCCCATCTGACCGGATCCACATCGTCCAGCGCCGCACCTTGGGCGTGTTGTCCGTCGCGCAGATCATGGGCGGCGTGGGGGTCGCCGTCGGGCTGGCGCTCAGCTCCGTCGTGGTCGACGACCTGTCGGGGTCCACGGTCATCAGCGGCTTCGCCGGGACGGCCACCGTGCTCGGCGCGGCGCTGCTGGCCCTGCCGACGGCCAAGGCCTCCGGCAGGGGCGGGCGGCGTGCGGGCTTGGCGCTGGCGTACATGGCGGCGCTGACGGGTTGCGCGATCTCGGTGGTCGCGATCAACCTGCGCACCTGGCCACTGCTGCTGGTGGGGCTGGTGCTGGTGGGCGGCGGCACCGCGGGAGGTCTGGCGGCGCGATACGCGGCGACGGACCTGTCGCCGAAGGGCCGCTCGGCCAGGCACCTGTCGCTGGTCGTCTGGGCCTCCACGATCGGCTCCGTCGCCGGCCCGAACCTGGCCAAGCCCGCCGACCAGATCGGCATGCGGCTGGGGCTGGTGGAGACGGCGGGACCGTTCGCGTTCGCGGCGCTGGCGTTCGCCCTGGCGCTGGTCGTGATCATCGGCTTCCTGCGGCCCGACCCGCTCATCCTGGCCCGGCGGCTGAACGGCGCCGGGGACCCCGGCTCAGGACGCCACCGCACGGTCAGGACCGCCTGGCAGACCCTCCGCACCACGCCGATGGCCCGCCGGGCGCTGGTCATGATCGCGGTCAGCCACACGGCGATGGTGTCCGTCATGTCGATGACCCCGGTCAAGCTGCACCACGACGGCTCGAACCTGGAGGTCATCGGGCTCGTGATCAGCCTGCACATCGCCGGCATGTACGTGCTGTCCCCGCTCGTGGGCTGGCTGGCCGACAAGGCGGGCAAGGTGCCGGTGCTGGTGCTCGGCATGGCCCTGCTGCTCGCCTCCGCCGTCCTGGCCGCCACGGCGGGGCACCGGGTGTGGCAGGTGACGGCCGCGCTGGTGCTGCTCGGTCTGGGCTGGTCGTGCGGGCTGGTGGCCGGCTCCGCCCTGGTCACGGAGTCGGTCCCGATCGACCGCCGGCCCGCCGTCCAAGGGCTGTCCGACCTGCTGATGAACGTCTGCGGCGCCACGGGCACGATCGTGGCGGGCGTCATCGTCGGCGTCCTGTCCTACAGCGCCCTCGGCCTGGGCGTCGGCGTCATGGTCACGGCCGCGGGCCTCTGGCTGGCCACCACCTACTACCGCACCCGGCCCTGACCCACCGCCGCCGGACGGCCTCACTTGGCGTCGGCGTAGCAGGCGACCGCGACCGCCTCCATCGGAAAACGCACCGGCGTCTGCCCGAACAGCAGCCTGCTGGCCTCCGCCGCCGCCGCCGTCACGGCCGCCATCACCTCCTCGGCCTGCGCGATCGGGCAGTGCACCATCACCTCGTCATGCTGGAAGAACACCAGCCGCGCAGGCGAAGGCAGCAGCCCGCGCAGCACCGCGAGCAGCACCAGCGCCCACTCCGCGGCCGTCCCCTGCACCACGAAGTTGCGGGTGAACCGCCCCCGGTCCCTGGCCGCACGCCCGCCTTCCGGCCCCGACACCAGCTCCTTCCACCGGGGCGACGGCGGCGGGCAGGTGCGGCCGAGCCAGGAGCGCACGAGCCGCCCCTCCTCCCCCGCCTTGGCCGCGTCCTCCACGAACTGGTAGGCCTGGGGAAAGCGCTGGCGCATCATCGCCAGCAGCTTGGGCGCGTCCCCGCTGGTGCCGCCGTACATGGCGGACAGCATCGCGATCTTGGCGTTGTCCCGCTGCCCGCCGAAGGACTGCGCCAGCGCCGAGTAGAGGTCGATCTCGCCGGCGGCCGCGGCCAGCCCCATGTCCCCGGCCATCGCGGCCAGCACACGAGGCTCCAGCTGCGCCGCGTCGGCGACGATCAGCACCCACCCGTCGTCGGCGACCACCACCCGCCGCATCACCTTGGGGATCTGCAGCGCCCCTCCCCCGCTGGTGGCCCACCGCCCGGAGACCACACCGCCCACGACGTATTCCGGCCGGAACCGCCCGTCGCGCACCCACTGGTCGGCCCACACCCACCCGTGAAAGCTGTAGAGCCTGGCCAGCTCCTTGTAGGCGAGCAGCGGCGCCACCGCCGGATGGTCGATCTGCTTGAGCTCCCACGACCGGGTGCTCTTCAGCGCGACCCCGGCTCCCTTGAACGCCTTGACCAGCTGCTGCACCGAGTCGGGATTGACCGGATGCCCGAACGCCGCCGCCACCTCGTCGGCCAGCGCCTGCAGCTTGGCGGGCCGCATGCCGTGCACCGGCCGCGGCCCGAGCAGCTCGGTCAGCAGCGCGTCGTGCACGTCCCTGCGCCAGGGCATGCCGTCGTGCGCCATCTCGGCCGCGATCAGCGCCCCCGCCGACTCGGCCGCGACCAGCAGCCTGAACCTTCCCGGCTCCGGCAGCGCCCCGATCCGCCGCAGCTGATCGGCCAGCACCTCGGCCACCGCCTCCGCGGCGAGCGGCTCGGGGGCGAACAGCGTGCCGGGCGCGTCCGGTTGCTCGTCGGGCACCGGCAACCCGTGCAGCCGCGCGTGGGCGGCCCTGGCCGAGCGGGGCTCGCCGTAGCGGCCCTCGTGCGCGAGCAGCAGCCCTTCGGTGAGCGCGATGTCGTGGCAGCGGGAGACCCGCACGCCGGCCCGCAGCAGCGCCGGATAGGTCTCGCGCGCGTCGGCCCACACCCACCGCGGCCGCTCGGCCGCCTCGATCTCGCGCACGGTCTCCGCGAGATCGACGGTACGGCGAGCCGCGCCCCCGACCGGGAGCACCGTCTCGCCGGCGACCACGACATACACGCAGCCAAGGGTGACAGACGACTACGACAAACTGATGCGCACCTCGTCCTCCACGGGCGGCTCCAGCTCCTGCGCCAGGCACCCGGTGGCGGCGAAGCACCGTAACGTCAGCTCCTCCGGCGTGACCGACACGTGCAGGAACTGCTTGAAGAACGGCGGTGTGTCCCAATCGGACAGCTCGGACAGGTAGCGGTGGAACACCTTGTCCACGGGCAACCGGAACGGCCACGGCCAGGCCCCGAGCAACCGCGCCGCCCACCGCATCCGGCGGGTGATCTTCACGGGCCCCGCGGGCGTCCTGACGGGCTGGTTCTTGATGTGCTCGGACATGATGCACAGGGCCTCGTCGGGCCTGAGGTAGAGCCACTTCATCCGCAGCCTGCGCGCGTACAGCTGGCTGTAGAACGACAGCGAGTCGCCGCGCAGCGGGTAGCACTTGAAGTCGTCCTCGTGCACCCCTGCCACGCCAACCCTGCCGATGGTGTGCGTGGCGTGCATGAACGCGCCGCTGCCACCCGCCACGACGTACTGGATCACCCGGTCGCCCACCTTGACCGGATACCGCTGGTAGTTGTGCACGTCTCCGCCGATGGCCGCGACATACCGGTGCGCCGGGTCGCGCACGATGTCGTCAATCGTGCCGCCTTCCTCCAGCGGTGAGGGCTTGTAGGCGTTCGCGGTGTAGATGGGCTTGCCGGTCACGAGGATCTTCGGCCGGGGATCGAGCGAGACCCGGCGCAACCACGCGGCCTGCGCCTTGTCGATCACGTTCCTGATGCCGGTGTCCACGCCGACGATAAGCAGGCTGTCGCTCTCGATCGCCCAGTACGGTCCCGGCTGCTCGGCCTGCTGCGACGGCTTGCCCCTGAGCGAGCGCGCCTCGGCCAGCCGCGCCTCGTCGATCGTCTCCGGCTTGCGCCACAGCAGCCCGCGCAGCCCGGGGTCCGGCTTGGGCCTGAGCGGCGGCGCGTCGCAGAAGACCCGCATGAAGCCGCCGAGCCCGTCGTACCAGTCATGGTTGCCGGGGATCGCGTAAATGGGGGCGTCGTAGTCCTTGTACGGGCGGAAGAACTTGTCCCCGTACTCGTTGCCCGATCCCGTCGGATAGATGACGTCGCTGGCGACGATCGCGAAGGACGTCCCTTCGCCCACTTTGAGCATTCCGGGAACGACGGCGTATTGGGAGGCGTCGCCCTCGCCGGTATCGCCGAGCAGGAGAAAACTGAAATTTCCCCCAACGGGTGGCTTGATACGAAATTCCGGATCAATCCCGCGTGCCTCCTGGGCCGCCACCCACCGCACCCGGACATCCCCCGAGGGATCGCCGAACAGCCCGGCCAGGATCTCATTGCGCGAACGCCACAGGGTCGCCGGATTCAACCAACTGAACCCATGACCATTCGGTCTGAGCTGGTCAAACGTACCGATCTGCGTGCATGCCCACCCGGCGCCCGCTTCCGACACTCGTGAGGAAAGCTCTTTTCCGCGCTCCGCCGCGACATCGACCATGACCACATCTTTACCGCGATCTCCCATTCGCGCACCCCGAACGCTCTGTACCGCAGAGAACACAGAAGGTTCGCAATGGTGTAGCCTTCACCCCCCAAGCAAGCGGTTGGGATCGCCCAGGGGAGGCGCCGCCCATGACGCAGAACGGCCCGGACGACGCGCTCAGAAAAGGCACGTCCGAGGCGAGGGCCATCGAGGGTTTGCTGGCATATGCCCAGAAACGACCCCGGTGGGGCAATTCCGCGATCGCCTGCGTGAACGAGGCTATCGCCAGGAGCCGGGCCCTGGCCAGGGAACATCCCGGCGAGCACACGGAGCTGTTGGCGCGCTGCCTGGGCACGGCGGCGAACGTGCTGCTCAAGCGGCGCCGGGCGAAGGAGGCGCTGTCGCCGGCCCAGCAGGCGGTGTCGCTCACCCGGGCGGTGGGCGGCGCCCCGCTCGTGGTCTCGCTGCATCGCCTGGCTACCGTGCTGGAGGCGCTCCACCGCTATAGCGAGGCCGCCGAGACGCTGGCCGAGGCGGACGGCGTCACCCCGCCGCCGGACGCCTGACCGGCGCGGGCGGCCGCGGTAAGGAGCGCCGGCGCGGCCCGGCCGCCTCAGCCGGTCCGCGGGATCAGCACGCCGGGGTTGAGTATCCCCGCGGGGTCGAGCCGGGATTTGACCGCCTGCAGGATGGCGACGCCGACCGGGCCGAGCTCGGCGGCGTAGGCGTCGATATGATCGCGCCCGACCCCGTGGTGGTGCGTGATCGTGCCGCCCACCTCGACGATGGCCGCGCTCACCGCCGCCTTGGCCCGCTCCCACTGCGCCACCGGGTCCTCCTCCTGCGCGGTGACGACCGTGAAGTACAGCGACGCGCCGGTCTCGTACACGTGCGAGATGTGGCACATGACCAGAGGAGAGCCGAGCTCGCCGAGCAGGGCCAGCCGCACCGCGTCGTAGAGCCGCGGCAGATCGGCCCAGAACCCGGCCGTCTCCAGCGTCTCCACCGTGGCGCCGGCCGCGAGCAACGCGTCCCGCAGGTAGGGGGCGGAGAAGCGGCCCCGCTCCCACTCCTCCCCGGACACCTCACCCGCGGGCTCGCCGCCCATGCGCTGCAGCACGCCCGCGACCGCGTCCCGCCGATCCGCGAGGGAGATCCCCGGGCCCGCCGCCGAGGCGCCCACGCCGTCGCGACCGGTCGCCGGCCTGCCCTCGTAGCCGACGATCGCCAGGCAGCCCGCCTCGCCGCCCGGGTCGATCGTTTCCGGCTTGGCCAGGCCGAACGTCGTCTCGTTCTCGTCCGACAGCCGCAGCACGGCCGGCAGCGGCCCTTCCTGGGCGATCATCCGCAGGGCGGCGCTTCCCGCGGCGAACGACGCGAAGCGCCACCGCTCGTACAGCCGCTCGGCGGGGGCGCGCCGGACGCGCAGCCGCAGCGAGGTGATGATCCCGAAGACGCCCTCCGAGCCGAGCAGGAGCTGCCGCAGATCGGGACCGGCCGCCGACTTGGGGGCACGGCCGAGGTGCAGGTCGCCCGACGGCGTGGCCACAGTGAGGCCGACCACCATGTCGTCGAAGCGGCCGTATCCGGCGGAGGCCTGGCCGCTGGAGCGGGCCGCGGCGAAACCGCCGAGCGTGGCGTACTCGAAGGACTGGGGCACGTGCCCGAGCGTCAGCCCGTGCGCGGCGAGCAGCCGCTCGGCGTCGGGAGCCCGCACGCCCGGCTCGAACTCGGCCACCATCGACTCGGTGTCCACCGACCGCAGCCGGTCGAGCCGGCCGAGGTCCAGCGCGATCACGCCCGCGAAGCCGGTGCGGGAGGCCTGGAGCCCGCCCACGACCGAGGTGCCGCCGCCGAAGGGCACCACGGCGATCCGCTCCGTGGTGCACAACCGCAGCAGCGCGGCCACCTCCTCGTGGGAGCCGGGCAGCACCACCGCGTCGGGCGCGTCGGAGCCGTCCCCGGCACGCATGCGCAGCAGGTCGGGGGTGGACTTGCCGCGGGTGTGCCGGACGCGGTCGGCCCGCGAGGTGAGCACGTGCTCCTCGCCGACGACCCCGGCCAGCGCCCGCAGCAGCGGCTCGGGCAGGGCGATCGGCGGCAGCTCCACCGACTCCATGGTGGCGGCGGGAGCGGGCGGCGGGCGCACCCCCAGCAGGTCGTGCAGCAGCTTCAGCACCTGATCGGGCAGCTCGCGGCTCTTGGCGGGATCGCCCCAGCCCGCCCATCGCATGGGTTCTCTCGGCACGCTTACACTGTGACACATGACGTTGATTCGTCACAATGACGGCGTTCTTGACGCGGCTCGCGACTGCGTGCTGGCCTACGGAGTGCGCAGGACGACGCTCACGGACGTGGCGCGCCGGGCGGGCGTGTCCCGGATGACGATCTACCGCCGCTGGCCCGACGTGCGTTCGCTGGTCGCCGATGTGATGACCAGGGAGTGGGTGAGCGTCGTCGCCGGCCTGGACCTGTCGGATCCGGTGCGCGCGGTCGTCGCCGGGGTGCGGGGGCTGCGCGCGCACCCGCTGTGGCGGAAGATCGTGGAAGCGGATCCCGAGCTGCTCATGCCTTACCTGCTGGACCGGCGGGGCGCGACCCATGAGGCCGTGCTACAGGTGCTGGAGCCGGCCGTCGGGGATGCGCGCAAGGCCAGGGCGGTGCTGCTGGTGGCGCAGTCGTTCCTGCTGTCGGCGCCCACCATGCTCGACCCTGTGACGCTCGACGAGCTCGACGCCGAGCTCGCCGCCCTCCTGGAGGCCTACCTGTGAGAAGTTCGCTGAACGCCCGCCGCCGCGCCCGCGAGCTGGGCGAGGTCGCCGAGGAACGCGTGGACGTGCTGGTGGTGGGGCTGGGCGCGACCGGGGCCGGCGCCGCGCTCGACGCCGCCGCGCGCGGGCTGAGCGTGGCCGCGATCGACGCGCACGACCTGGCGTTCGGCACGTCCAGGTGGAGCTCGAAGCTGATCCACGGCGGCCTGCGGTATCTGGCCAGGGGGCAGGTGGACGTCGCTTACGAGAGCGCGGTGGAGCGCGGGATCCTGCTGCGCAGGACGGCTCCGCACCTGGTCAAGGCGCATCCGTACGTGCTGCCGCTGACCGCGGCGGTCTCCCGGCGGCAGGCCGCGCTGATCATGGCCGGCTACCGGGCCGGCGACGCCCTGCGCGCCGCCGCCCGCACGCCGCGCCGTCTGCTGCCCGGCCCCACGCGCCTCAACGCGGCCAGGGCGCACACGCTGGCCCCCGTGGTGAACGAGGACGGCCTGCGCGGCGGGCTGCTGTCATGGGACGGCCGGCTGCTCGACGACGCCCGGCTGGTGGTGGCGATCGCCAGGACCGCCGCCGCGCAGGGCGCCCGCGTGCTGACCCGCTGCCGCGCGCTGCGGCTGTCGGAGCGCGGCGCCGACGTACGGGACGAGCTGACGGGCGAGCACTTCACCATCCGCGCCCGTGCGGTGATCAACGCCGCCGGCGTGTGGGCCGGCGCCCTCGACCCCCAGGTGAAGCTGCGGCCCTCGCGCGGCACGCACCTCGTGCTGAGCCCGGGCACGCTGCCGGGACTGATCGCCGGCATGCACCTGCCCGTGCCGGGCGAGCTCAACCGGTTCGCGCTCGTTCTGCCTCAGCGCGACGGCCGCGTGTACGTCGGTCTCACGGACGAACCCGTGGAGGGTCCGGTGCCCGACGTCCCCGAAGCGCCCGAGGAGGACGTGAGAGTGCTTCTGGAGGTGCTGAACGGGGTTGTCGGGACTCCGGTGACCAGAGAGGCGGTTGCGGGCGTCTACGCGGGCCTCAGGCCCCTTCTGGCGGCCGACGGACGCACGGCGGACCTCTCCAGGAAGCACGCGGTGCTGTCGGACGGCGGCGTGGTCACCGTGATCGGGGGCAAGCTGACGACATATCGGCGCATGGCCGAGGACGCAGTGGATCGAGCGGTCTCATCCAGGAAGCTCCCGGCCGGCCGGTGCCGGACGCGGAAGATCCCGCTCGCAGGCGCCGGGCCGCAGCCGTCCGGCGTGCCGATCCGGCTGGCCGAGCGGTACGGCAGCGAGGCCGAGGCCGTGCACGAGCTCGTCAAGGCATACCCGGAGGAGGTCGGTCTCGGCATCACCGAGGGCGAGCTGATGTGGTCGGTCATGCACGAGGGCGCGCTCGACGAGGACGACCTGCTGGACCGGCGGACCAGGATCGGCCTGGTCAGAACGGACAGGGACCGCGCCCTGCCCGCGACACGGGACGTACTGGATCGAACCAGCCACGCCTGACCCCACCAATCCGTTAGGTTAGTCTTACCTAATTCGACGGAGCGAGGGAGAGAAGGCGTTGGCGAGGGGCTGCGAGCATCCTGTCGGGTGTCACACCGGGGCGGTGCCCACACTGGCCAGCGCCACCGTGGGAGCCCGGCTGTGGCTGCTCATCGAGCACAACGGCGCCTGGCCCTCCCACCTGGAGAGCTTCGAACATACGGAAAAATTCTCCGGAATCAACAAACTCGTCCGCCGCGCGCTCGAACGTGGTATCAGGCCCCAGCTGATCCGCCGCCCCGGCAAACGGACCCGCCCGCAGGAGCAGGGCATCCGTGTGCTATTGGCGTACGCGGTGGGCGACCACCCCTGGCTGGCCGGCGGCGTCATCGCAGGTCCTGACGATCTTGACCTGGACGCGCTGGTGGCCGGAGTGGTCCCGGAGTCCTGCATACTTGAAGACGAGCCGGTATTTCTGGTCTGCACGCACGCCAAGCGCAATGTGTGCTGCGCCCGCATTGGACTACCCCTCGCTCGGTCCCTGGCCGATTCGCTGCCGGACAGAGTGTGGGAAACGTCACACGTTGGCGGCGATCGCTACGCCGCCAACCTCGTGTGCTTGCCACACGGAATTTTCTACGGCAGCATGTCTCAGGCTGCTGCACTGGCAGCGGCTAACGCGTACCGGTCGGGCGAGGTCATTCTCGACCGTTACCGGGGACGCGCAGGCATCCCTGAGCCATTGCAAGCCGTCGAGCACTTCGCCCGAGCCCATACGGGAGAGTGTTCCGTCGGCGCGGTGGCCGTGGAATCCTCCAGGTCGGACGGTGACGTCACCGTAGCCATCGTGCGTTGCGGCGACGTCCGGCTCCAGGTTGTGGTTGAGCCATCGGCGTTCACAGCGCCGTGCGGCACGGCTTGCGCCGAGACGATCACTACCTACCGGCTGGTTTCGCTGGACAGGCTCGCGCCTGTGCGGTACGCCACGTCGGCTCTTGCCTGAACAGGGAACACCACGGCCGTACGTTGCGTTGGAACAGTGACGCCAAAAGCGTCCAATGCGGCTCAATTACCGAAATACCTCTCACGAAGGTGGTTTTCTCATGTCTCAGGTACGTCGGCAGCTCGCCCGCCCGCGCCCCAGCTGGGGTTGGCAGGATGATGCCGCGTGCCGGGGTGAGGACCTCGTGCTCTTCTTCGGCCCCGATGGGGAGCGGCAGCCCGAGCGTGACGTACGTGAGCGGAAGGCCAAGGCGATCTGCGCCCAGTGCCCCGTCCGCACCGAGTGCCTTGACTACGCGCTGTCCCGGCCAGAGAAGTACGGCACGTGGGGCGGTCTCAACGAAGACGAGCGCGCTTCCGAGCGGCGCCGTCGCATGCGCCGCGCGGCCAGCGCCGGCATCTCCGCCGCCTGACATACCCGGCAGCGTCACCATCGCGTGATCAAGCAGTTGTGCCGATGAACCGGAGCCTGGCCCTCCATGCCCAGGCTCCGGCGAACCCGGTCGGGACAACTGCCTGATCAGGCGGATCCCACGGCGATCGCCGCGCTCCCCCGGCGCGGCGTCGTCTCCACTGAGCCCATGGCGCGACGACAGCCGCGCCGACATCCGGCGGTCACCGCCCGTTGCCGTGTGTTCGGAATCCCGTCATATGGCCGCCCTAGGGTGCCCGCCATGAAACGCATTTCCATCCTGATGTGCGCGGGCGTGACGGCCTTGTCCCTGGCCGCTCCCGCCGCCGCCGACCCCGGACGCCACGGCGGGCAGCCCGGTTTCGGGCAGGCCACGCTGACCGGGTTCGCCTCGCTGCCCGCGCTGACCTTCGTCCCCGGGAGCGAGCCGTCGGGATCGTCCCTGGGCACCACGCCCGTCAATGGGGTCACCCCGCCGTTCCCCGGCCAGCCCGTCCAGGGCTTCAGCGGCATCGTCCGCCGCCACGACGGCACCTTCGAGGTGTTGTCCGACAACGGCTTCGGCGGAAAAGCCAACAGTGCGGACTTCCTGCTGCGCGTGCACCGGGTCAAGCCCGACTTCACGGCCAAGTCCGTCGAGGTGCTCGGCGGGTTCGACCTGACCGACCCGCGCGAGCTGGTGAAATTCCCGCTCACCCGGCAGGACCGCAAGCTGACCGGCGCCGACTTCGACGTCGAGTCGATCGTGCGCACCGTGGACGGCACGTACTGGATCGGCGACGAGTTCGGCCCGTTCCTGCTGCACTTCGACCGCAAGGGCCGGCTGATGGAGGCCCCGATCGAGCTGCCGGGCGTCCGTGCGCCCGAGAACCCGAACCTGAACGGCGCCCAGCCCAACCTCGGCGGCAGCAAGGGCTTCGAGGGCATGGCCAGGTCCGTGGACGGCCGCCACCTCTACCCGCTGCTCGAGGGCACGGTCGCCGGCGACCCCGTGGGGACGCTGCGGATGAACGAGTTCGACCTGCGCGAGCGGGCCTACACCGGGCGGCGGTGGACGTACCGGCTGGACTCGCCCTCCCACGCGATCGGCGACGCGATCGCGGTCGACGCCGACCGGTTCCTGATCATCGAGCGGGACAACCTGCAGGGCGACGCCGCGCAGGTCAAGCGCATCTACCTGGCGGACATGCGGGACAAGGACGGCGACGGCGCGCTCGACAAGACCCTGGTGGCCGACCTGCTGAACATCGCCGACCCGCGCGGCCTCGGCGGCGCGCCGGGGACGTTCAGGTTCCCGTTCCAGACGATCGAGGACGTCGTCATCCTTGACGACGGCACGCTCGGCGTGCTCGACGACAACAACTTCCCCTTCTCCAACGGCCGCACTCCGGGCAAGCCGGATGACAACGAGTTCATCACCATTCGACTGACCCGCGGTCTCAAGGCCGACCCCCGCGTCTACCGGTAGGCGCCGCCCGGCTCGGCCGGTGGCCCGGCCACCGGCCGAGTCGGGCAGAGTGCGCCTGCCATGGCACGTCCCGAGCGCTCGCCCGTGACCGCCGACGACCTCGATGAGGCCGTGCGGATTGCCCTCGCTGTCCGAGTGAGGCTCCGGGCGAGGCTTCGGCGCGCTGCTGGTCGCTATGGTGCGCACCACGCCGCCGGGCATCCGCGTGCCTGCCGTGGGCTCTGCGCCGGGACATGTGCACGGCGCGCCCCGCGCGTGACCGAAATCTGCTCCAGGAGTCGCCCGTAATCCGGCGTCTCAGACGATGAGGTCGTCGAATTCGCCGTCCTTCGCGCCGAGGACGAACGCGGTGATCTCCGCCTGCGTGTAGACCAGCGCCGGTCCTTCGGGGAAGCGTGAGTTGCGCATGGCGATCTCCCCCGTGGGCAGGCTCGCGACCTCGACGCAGTTGCCGTTGGGGTTGCTCCGCTTGCTCTTGCGCCAGACGACGGGAAGGCGGCCGGCGGGTGTTCCGTTCCGGAACTCGTGCATGGGGGCAGCTCCTCGCGATCTTACGGATGCACGTGCATCCGCGTTTGCGAGGTGACAATACGGCAACGCGTTGATCTCCATATACCGGACGACCAAAAATCCCGGTATGTGGTGGATCACAGGGATATCAGCGGGGCTATCAGCAGATCATGCGGAAATGAGGCGTTCCAGGAAGCGCCTGGTCTCCTTCGGCGTCTCCGCCTGGATGCTCAGCCGGTCCATGACCTCCATGTAGTGGTCGGAGTCGGCGGGTTTGTCCAGGTAGAGGGCGCTGGTGAGCTGCTCCATGTAGACCACGTCGGGCAGCTCGGGCTCCGGGAAACGCAGAATGCTGAACGGCCCCCCGGCCGCCGCGTGGCCACCGCGGTCGAACGGCATGATCTGCACGGTGACGTTGCGCGAGCCGGTGATCTCCAGCAGATGGGCGATCTGCGCCCGCATCGTGTCCGGACCGCCGAGCGTCCTGCGTACGACGGCCTCGTCGATCACCGCCCAGAGCTTCAGCCCGCTCTCGAGACGCTTCTGGCGCATGGTGCGCACGGCCACCCGGCGGTCCATCTCCGCCCGCGTGGCCCTCTCGTGGGCCAGTTCGATGACGGCCCTGGCGTAGTCGGGAGTCTGCAGCAGGCCGGGGACGAACTGGTTCTCATAGGTACGGATGCTGGAGGCGGCGCCCTCGAGGCCGATGTAGACCTCGAACCAGGTGGGCAGCACGTCGGTGTACTTGTGCCACCAGCCGGGAGCGTTGGCCTGCTTGGCCAAGTCGAGCAGCGACTGACGTTCGGCCGGGTCCGTGACCCCGTACAGCGTGAGCAGATCGGCCACGTCGCGCTGCTTGAAACTGACCTGGCCGAGCTCCAGTCTGCTGATCTTGGCGTGAGATGCGCGAATCGAGTACCCGGCGTCCTCGCGCGAGATACCCTTCTCCGTACGGAGCCTACGGAGTTGGGTTCCGAGCAGGATACGCAGCACCGTCGGGCTTCCCGGCGAATAGCTGAGAAGCTTCCCTTCCGCGCTCTCTGCGCTCACTGCGCCGCCTCAAGATCGTCTGCACGTGCAGATGCTATTGGCATCTGTAAACTACGAAAAGTCTTGCATTGGTCAGCACACCCCGTAAAGATGGGCATTGGATCACCAGACCGCGCTTCGGGGGCCAGAATGACGACTTTCGACGCTCGGCCGCAAGCCGCCATCGGTTCCCGGCCACCAGGATGGCTCTTGTCCATTCTGGTCGAGGGCCGTGCCGGTGACTGCGACGCTGTGTTCCCCTTTCATCAGCGTGCGGCGCTCGAGCCCGCCTGCGTGGCGACGGCCAGGCGGTTCGTCGATCATACGCTCACTACGTGGGGCGCCATCGAGGTCGCTTTCGACGCGCAGCTGGTTGTCTCCGAGCTGGTGACCAACGCGATGCGACACGGCGGCGGCGCCGCGCAGCTCCGGCTCCTCGCCCACCAGGCCGAGCTGGCCTGCGTGGTGACCGACCACAGCCAGACCGTCCCGGTGGCCGCCACACCCGACGTGTTCTCGGAGTACGGACGGGGGCTGCGGCTGGTGGACGCCCTCTGCACGGCTTGGGGGTGGCTGTCCCCCGGCGGCCCGCGCAAGCTGGTCTGGGCCGTGCTCGCGGGCTGAGCCGGTCAATCCCGGTCGAGCTGAGCTAGTCAGTCCTGCCCGAGCTGAGCTGGTCAGTCCTGCCCGGGCTGAGCCGGTCAGTCCCGGCCGAGCAGCTCCAGCACGTCGGTGTCGCTGAGCTGGTCGAATCGCTCGTACCACTGGCCCACCGCCCTGAAGTCGATCGGCGTCAGAAGCACCACCACCTCGTCGGCCTCCTCTTGCATGGACCGCACGGTCTCGCGCGCTCCGACCGGCACGGCGAGCGTCACCTTGGCCGGCTTGTGCGTGGCGACCGCTCTGAGCGCGGCACGGGCGGTGCCGCCGGTGGCCAGGCCGTCGTCGACCACGATCACCTCCCGGCCCTCCAGCGCGGGCAGTGGCCGATCTCCCCGGTAGGCGCGCACCCGGCGCGCCAGCTCCCGCCGCTCCTGCTCGACCACGTCCGCGACGGACTCGGGCGTCATGCCGAGACGGTGCAGCAGCCGCAGGTCGAAGACGGGCTCGCCGCCCTCGGCTATCGCGCCGACGCCCAGCTCGGGCGTCGGCGGATAGCCGATCTTCCTGGTGACCAGCACCTCGAGGTCTGCATCGAGCCTGCGCGCGATGGGCACGGCCACCGCCACGCCGCCGCGGGGCAGCGCGAGCAAGACGGGGTCGTTCGCGTCCAGCAACCGCTCGGCGAGCCTTGCCCCGGCCTCGGCCCGGTCTGCGAAGAGCTCCATGACCTGTGCCCTACCCCACAGGCACGCACTCCTCGCCTCCTGACCACCAGCCGTTCCCACCACGGCCGCCCCGACCCGTCAGCCCCGGCCCCGCGACCCCGGACCCATCCGACCCGGACCCATCGGACCCGGACAGGGCGGCCGGACAGGGCGGGCGGGTCACGGACGATCCGGCCCGAACCCGGGCGGGCGGTCAGGGGCGGTTTCTCCCTGAGCGGCGCATCTCCTTCGTGATGACCTTCCATTTGTTCTGCTGCTCCTTGCGCAGGCGCGCATCGGTGCGGCCGGCCATCCAGGCGGCCTCGCGCTGGAGCTTCCGCCAGCTCTCCAGCCGCCGTTCCGGCAGCTCGCCGCTTTCGAGCGCGGCCAGCACGGCGCAGCCCGGCTCGCCGTTGTGCCCGCAGTCGCCGAACCTGCACTGCCCGGCCAGCGTCTCGATGTCGGAGAAGACGAGGTCCACGCCCTCTCCGATGTCATAGAGGCCGATCCGGCGGATGCCAGGCGTGTCGATGACCAGCCCGCCGCCCCGCAACGGGATCAGCTCCCGGTGCACGGTGGTGTGCCGGCCGCGCCCGTCCGCGGCGCGTACCTGCTGGGTCTCCATGACCGTCCCCCCGGCCAGTGCGTTGACCAGGGTGGACTTGCCGGCCCCTGACGGGCCGAGGATGACGGCCGTGCGGGAGCCGCCGAGGTAGCCGGCGACGAGCTCCACCCCCTCCCCATGCAGTGAGGAGACGGCGTGCACGTCCACTCCGGGCGCGGCCACCCGCACGTCGGCGAGCAGGTCCTCGAGGCCCTGCTCGAACAGGTCGGACTTGGTGATGAGCACGACGGGCGTGCCGCCGGACTCCCAGGCCAGCGCCACGAGCCGCTCGATGCGGCCGAGGTCGGCGAAGTCGGTGGAGTGCATGGACGGCTCGGCCACGAACACGAGGTCGACGTTGGCCGCGAGCACCTGGCCCTGGCCGTCGCCGGACAGGCCGCCGACCGAGTCGCGGCTCACGCCGCCCCTGATGAACGCGGTCGTCCGCGGGAGCACGTCGTCGAGCTCGTAGCGGCCCTCGGGCAGCAGCCGCAGCGCGACCCAGTCGCCGACGCACGGCAGCGCGACCGGATCGGCGGCCGACGCCCGGCGGATGTGGGAGGCGTATTTGACGTGATGCTGTCCGTCGGCCGCGATCACCTCGGCCGCGCCGCGGTCGACGCGGGCCACACGGGCGGGAACGGTGCCGGAAGGCAGCTCGGCGGCGCGGAGATCGGTCCAGCCGAGCAAGGAAAGATCGTAAGAGGACAACTGAGTGAAACCCTTTGATTCGAGAAGGAACCGGGCAGCGTCAGGAGAGCGCCCGGAGGTGGACTGACGGCACGCTGAGCAGAACGACCCGCATAGTCCTCACCTCCTCGATCAGTTCCGGGGCGACTCTACGCACCTGTCCCCAAGGTTGCAATCACATATTGGTCTGGCGTTCCGTTGAACCCTGCCCGGGCGGCTCGTCGTACCTCCTGCCGACGGACGCGAGAAAGGGGAGATGATGCGAGCGAGCACGTATCCCCCGCCCTCGGCCGACGGAGCCGCCCCGATGGGCCAGCCACGCTCACGCCACCGGATCCGGCGCATGCGATCGGATCATGAGGCGCCAGACGACGAGGTGGCAGTGTCCGCGCTCTACCGGGAGTATCACAGGCCGCTGCTGGCCTTCGTGATCCGGCTGACGGCGGGCGATCGGCAGTGGGCGGAAGACGTGGTGCAGGAGACCATGATCCGGGCGTGGCGCAGCGCGGAGCAACTCGATCCTGAGGCAGTCTCACTTATGCCCTGGCTCGCCACGGTCGCCAGACGTATCGTGATCGATGACCGGCGGCGCAGGGACGCCCGCCCCCAGGAGTCGGGCGACGGGCCGCTGGAGAGCATGCCCGTGCCGGACGAGATGGAGGGTCTCCTGCACCAGGTGGTCGTGTCAGAGGCGCTGAAGGCGTTGTCGCCGGCCCACCGCGAGATCCTCAACGAGACGATCCTGCGGGACCGGTCGGTCCATGACGCCGCCGTGGCGCTCGGCATCCCGGTGGGCACCGTGAAGTCCCGGGTCTACTACGCCGTTCGCGCGCTGCGCATCGCGTTGGAGGAGAGGGGGGTGACGGCGTGACATCGAGAGTCGAGCACACGGACGTGGGCGCGTACGCGCTCGGGCTGCTCGAGGACGAGGACAAAGAAGCGTTCGAAGCCCATCTGCTCTTCTGCGCCGCCTGCCGCTCCGAACTGTCGGAGCTGGCCGGCGTGGCCAGCGTGCTGAACGGGCTCGGTGGTCCCGTGGAGGACGACCGCCCGCCATCGCCGGCCCCGGCGATCGACATGCTGCGCCGCAAGCGGGCGGCGGACAGGAGGACGCGCAGGGGGACGTTCGTGATCGGGATGGCGGCGGCGGTCACGCTGGTGGCCGGCGGGCTGACCGTCGGCACGCAGCTCAGCGGGGGTGACGCGCCCCCGGTCGCGCAGGGTTCCGATCACATGGCCCATATGGGACCGGCCGAGCAGTTCTACGCCGACGGCCGGCCCATCGAGGGCAAAGGGGTCGACGGGATCACCGGCGGGCTCGTGGTGGAGTCCAAGGGGTGGGGCACGCACGCGGCCCTCAAGCTGGCCGGGGTCAAAGGGCCCTTGGAGTGCGAGCTGATCTCGGTCTCCACGTCGGGTGAGCGCCGGGTGATGACCGGGTGGTCCGTGCCTCCAGCCGGGTACGGAGTGCCGGGGTCGCCCGATCCGCTCTACATGCACGGCGGCAGCGCGACGCAGCTGAAGGACGTCGATCATTTCGAGGTGGTGACCTCGACCGGTAAGAAGCTGCTCACCATCGAGGCCTGATCCTCGCTTTCGGAGCCCTCCCGCCCGCTGGTGGGAGGGCTTTCCCATGCCCCAGCGCGGTTGTGTGGAAATTTACGGATAGCTGAGTTGAACCGCTGGGCGATTCCCTGCGTACTGCTTGCCGTACCAGCCGGAATATATAGCCCTATAAGAGGTTTCATCATGTCTATCCGAAAGTTCATGATTCCTGGTGCTCTGTTAGCCAGTGTTCTGATCATCGGCCCAGCGCCGGCGCACGCCTCGGGCGACGAGGTCTATCTCGCGGCCGGGCTGCGCGGCGCGAACGAGGTGGGGACGCCGGGAGACGCCGACGGGCGTTCGACGGTCGTCCTCAAGATCAGCGGGAACGAGGTGACGTTCGCGGCCCGGTGGAACAAGATCGGCGCGCCCACCGCGGGTCACGTCCACGCCGGTGCCAAGGGGGCCAACGGCGACGTGCGGCTGGAGTTCTTCGCCAAGCCGCTCCCCAAGGGCGTGCTGGGCGTCACCGGCACCGTGAAGGCCGACCCCGAGCTGGTCAAGGCCCTTCTCGACAATCCCGGCGGCTTCTACGCCAACCTGCACGACGCCGCACACCCCAAGGGCGCGGTACGGGGCCGACTCCAGCGGCTCAGCAAGCCCATAGACCTCAACGGCGTGCTGCACGGGAGCCAGCAGGCCACGCTGTCGGCCCGCGCCGACGCCGCGCAGGAGGTCCAGGAGAACGACGGCAAGAAGCGCGGCGACCAGGACGGCCAGGCCATCTGGTGGCTGCGTCCCGACGGCGCTTCCATCGCCTACACCGCCCACTGGTCCGGCCTCGGCGCGGTCACCGACGGGCACGTGCACAAGGGCGCGCCCGGCACGAACGGTCCCGTGGTCGCGGACCTGTTCGCCGGCGCCCTGCCGGAGAACCTGACCGGCGTCGCGGGGGTGACGCCGGTCTCCTCCAAGACCGTCAAGCGCATCGCCGCGGACCCCGGCCGCTACTACACGAACCTGCACACCGCCGACTTCAACGGCGGCGCCGTACGTGGTCAGCTGTCGGGCGCGCCGTTCACCCACCCGCGCGCGCTCACGGCCGACGTGTTGCGCGGCGAGCAGATCTACGCCTGCACCCAGCAGCCGTCGGGCGCCTACGCCTTCACCCAGCTCGGCGTGACGGCCAAGCTGGGGCGCGGGATCGACCACTCCTTCGTGACGCCCGCCTCGGGCCCGCCGCAGTGGATCGCCCCCGACGGCAGCGCGGTTCGCGGCGCGGTCGTCACTCGAACGCCCAATGGCGACGGCAACATCCCCGAGCTCGTGCTCAACGCCACCCAGTCAGGCGCCGCCACGGGCCTGCTCGCCCACACCACGCAGATCCTGCGCCTGAACACCACCGGCGGCGTCGCCCCCACCGGCGCCTGCCAGCCCGGCAGCCAGGCCAAGGTCCCGTACGGGGCCGACTACATCTTCCTCGGCTGAGGACCGGCCAGGGGGACGACTCGGTCCCGTCCCCCGGCAGGCCATCCCCGGCCGGCGCGGCGCCCAGTCCTCCGGGTCCCGCCGCCCGGCCATCGCGACGGGGCACTCCGGCCCGCCCCGCTCGCGACAAGCGCCCCGCCGCACACGGGAGCCCGTGCGGCGGGGCGCTCCTGGACGCGGGGCGGTGGAGACCGGGCACCGTGTATGGCGGCAAGGCCGGGAACCACGGAACCCAGCCAGCGGAACGCCGTAGCGGCGGCGCGCCACTGACCGGGTCAGAAAGCGTCTCCCTGGACGGGGCTCAGCCAGCGTCGGCGACTGGAAGAACCTGGCCCCGCCGTAAAAGATCAAAAGCCCTTCTCCCGGCAGGACACAGCGAACGTCGACGGCTGGAAAGACCCGGCCCCGCCGTAAAGAAGATCTTAAAGACCAGGAGCAGGGAACTGCGCGGTCAGCTCACTGACCTCGTGATGAACCCGGCTGATGACGTCCTCGGCGTCGCCCTTGGCGAGGGCGGTGACGACCTCGTCCATCCAGGCCCCGATCTGCCGCATCTCCGCCTCGCCCATCCCCCGCGACGTGACGGACGGCGTGCCGATGCGGATCCCCGACGGATCGAACGGCTTGCGCGGGTCGAACGGCACCGTGTTGTAGTTGGTCTCCAGACCGGCCCGGTCGAGCGCCTGCGCCGCCGGCTTGCCGCCGATGCCCTTGGGCGTGAGGTCCACCAGGATCAGATGGTTGTCGGTGCCCCCGGACACGAGGTCGAACCCGCGCGAGCCCAGCTCGTCGGCCAGCGCCTTGGCGTTGGCGACGACCTGGTGGGCGTAGGCCTTGAACTCGTCGGTGGAGGCCTCTTTGAGCGCGACGGCGATGGCGGCGGTGGTGTGGTTGTGCGGCCCGCCCTGCAGGCCGGGGAAGACGGCCTTGTTGAGTGCCGTGGCGTGCTCGTCGCTCGTGGCCATGAGCATGGCGCCGCGCGGGCCGCGCAGCGTCTTGTGGGTGGTCGTGGAGATCACGTCGGCGTGGCCGACCGGGGTCGGGTGCGCGCCGCCCGCGACCAGGCCGGCGATGTGGGCGATGTCGGCGGCCAGGACGGCACCGACCTCGCGGGCGATCGAGGCGAAGCCCTCGAAGTCGATGATGCGCGGGATGGCGGTGCCGCCGCAGAAGATCAGCTTCGGCCGGTGCTCGAGCGCGAGCTGCCGCACCTCGTCGAGGTCGATGCGGCCGGTGTCCTTGCGTACGCCGTAACGCACCGGGTTGAACCACTTGCCGGTGGCCGAGACCGACCAGCCGTGCGTGAGGTGGCCGCCGAACGGCAGGCCCATGCCCATCACGGTGTCGCCGGGCTGCAGGAACGCCATGTAGATCGCCAGGTTGGCGGGCGAGCCCGAGTAGGGCTGGACGTTGGCGTGGTTGACGCCGAACAGGGACTTGGCCCGCTCGACCGCCACGATCTCGATCTGGTCGATGACCTGCTGGCCTTCGTAATAACGCTTGCCCGCGTAGCCCTCGGAGTATTTGTTGGTCAGGACGGTGCCGGTGGCCTCCAGCACGGCCTTGGACACGTAGTTTTCCGACGCGATGAGCTTGACGGTGTCGGATTGGCGGCGCTCTTCCGCCTTGATGAGCTCGGCGATCTGCGGGTCGACGCTAGCGAGAGAACTCATGACTCTCCTGTCATCGTTGACAACGTGCGAAGACCCAGGCGCACGGCCTCCGCTCCTTTCGCTCCCCGGTGGTCGTTCCCACCCAATGCGCCAGTCGCGTCTCGCTGTAGACGATAGCGGATCCGGTGGCGGCCTACCGCCTCCGATCTGGGGGTTCAGGCGGACGTGACGGCGACGCGCCATCGTGCCCTGCCGCGTCAGCGAGTCGACCTGCACGCGGAAGGTGCTGTCCAGGGTGTCGATCGTGCCGGCCACGGCGGGGGTGCCGGGCTCTCTGCCGCGTTCCTCCCGGGGGCGCATGATGGCGAGCGTCAGGCCCGCGCCCAGCAACCCTGTATGGCTCTATTTGGTACGACCCACGCCCGGCCAGAGCCGGTCGACCTCCGCGTTGAGTATGGCCCCGATCAGCACGGCAAGCGCCGTGATGTAGAGCCACAGGAGCACCGCGACGGGCGCCGCCAGAGAGCCGTACACGGAGACGGGTGAGAACCACGCGGCCAGCACGGCCCGCAGCACCGCCGCGCAGAGGATCCACAGGAACAGCGCCAGGATCGCGCCGGGCAGCTCCCGATACCACTTCGTCCTGACCGGCACGCTGACGTGGTAGAGCACGGTCAGGAAGAGCACCGAGCCGATAATCACGACCGGCCAGTAGAGTATGTCGATCATGATGCCGTACTCGCCGGGCAGCGTGTCCTTGAGCAGGGTCGGGCCGACGATCAGGATCGGCATGACGATGATGCCGATGACCAGTCCCACGACGTAGAGGCCGAAGGACATGAGCCTGGTGCGGATGATGCCGCGCTCCTCGCCCAGGCCGTAGGCGACGGAGATGAGGTCCACGTAGACGTAAAGGGCTCGGGAGCCGGACCAGAGCGACAGCAGGAAGCCCAGCGAGATGATCGACACCTTGCTCGCGTCGTCGCTGAGCACGTCCGCGATGAGCGGCTTGACCACCTTTTCCACGGCGTCCTCGGCGAACAGCAGCCCCGCCTGCTCGATCACCCACGCATTGACCTGCTTGACCACCGCGCCGCCCGCCCAGGCTCCGATCTTGGCCAGCACGCCGATCAGGCCCAGCACGAACGGAGGCAGCGACAGCAACGCGAAGAACGCCGCCTCGCCCGCCAGGCCGGTCACCCGATAGGTGACGCCGGCGTTGGTGGCCGAGCGGACGATCGCCCACGATTTCGTGTCGAGCACCCAGCTCAGCCTGGCCCTGGCGTTGGAGACGAGCCCTCGCTTAGGCCGGGGAGGAGCATCTGTGGACGTCATGGCACCCAACGGTTTTCGCAGTGACTCTTCGAGACAGCTTACGTCCCCGGCAGCAGGTCTAGTCGTTGTCCACGATGCGCGCACCCAGCGGAAGGAGGGAGACCGGGATCAGCTTGATGTTCGCGATGCCCATGGGGATGCCGATGATGGAGATGAAGAGCGGAATCGAGGTGATGACGTGGCCGATGGCGAGCCAGATTCCGGCCACCACGCACCAGATGATGTTGCCGAGGAGTGAGAACACGCCCGCGTCCGGATCGCGTACGACGGTCCGGCCGAACGGCCACAGCGCGTAGGCGGCGATCCTGAACGAGGCGATGCCGAACGGGATGGTGATGATCAAGATGCAGCAGATGACGCCGGCCAGGGCGTAACCCAGTGCCAGCCAGATGCCGGCGAACACCAGCCAGATGACGTTCAGAATCGTGCGCATGCTTCCAGCATGTCAGCGCGCGTGCCGACCGCGTCCCTGATTTCACCCTGATCTGGGTGCCCGGCCTTTACCAGGGGGCCCGGCGAACGCCTGGGCGATCTCCATCCAGGCCCGCGCCGCCTCGCCGTCGATCTCCAGTGCCGTGTCGGACAGGTGGACACGCTGGGTGACGGCGAGGCAGAAGTCGAGCATCGGCCCGCGCACCACGGCGGCCGCCTCCGGCGGGCCGGCCGTCCACGCGCTGCCGTCGGGCATGGTCAGCTCCACCCGCACCGGCTCGGGCGGCTCCGCCAGGCCACGTACGGCGAAGCTGTACGGCCGGGCCCTGAACCCGATCATGGCCACGTGCCGCAACCTGACCGTCGGCTTCCTGATGACGCCGAGTGCGTCGGCCACGTCCTGCCCGTGGGCCCAGGTCTCCATCAGCCGCGCGGTCACGAACGACGCGGCCGACATCGGGGGCCCGAACCACGGCACCCGGTCGCGCGCGTCCAGCGCGGCGAACACCTCGATGCTGCGCGCTCGGGCGACGCGGAACCACTCGCGCAGCTCGGCCGGCGATCTCCCGCGCGCCCGCACGACGAGGTCGTCCACCGAGGAGAAGCCCGATGCCGCGAAGTCCGCCAGCGAGGCGTTGAAGCCTTCGGGGTCGGTGACCGCCTGGACGGCGGCGTCGTCGAACCAGGCCAGATGGCTCACCTGGTCGCGGATCGCCCATCCCTCGGCGGGTGTGGCCAGCTCCCAGTCCTCGTCGCGGAGGGGCTGGAGCAGCTCCTCGAAGGAGGCGGTCTCGGCGCGGAGATCGCCAAGCAATTCGGCCATGAGATCCACGCGGGCCAGCCTAACCCGAACAACGTTCCAGGAGAATAATGCAGGAGTGATCTGCCAGAGCTGCAAGGACAAGCGTCACGAGGACTGCCGCGGCGGTTCGTGGTGCGACTGCCAGCACCAGAGCACCGAGGAAAAGCCCAAGGACTCGGAGCTCGGCTGGCGCCGCCAGGGTTGAAGCATCCGGACAGTCCCACACTCTGGACCCCGTCTTGGACATCCGGGACCGCCAGGGTATCTTCGAAGCATGCCAGCGGACCCCATGCTCGTCGGTCGACGCCACGTCGACCTCCAGCGTGTCCGCAGTGCCATCTGTTGCGACGCCCGCTAACCCGATTGTTTCTGCCGCTGAGCGCGTCGCAATCCTCCCTCGCATCCTGCCCTCGACGATGAGGCTTGAGGAACCCTGCGCGCGCCCATGATCCGAAGGACGCGCAATGAGCACCCCTGCCAGCCGCACCCCTGCCAGCAGGCACCACAAACGCCCGCGCGGCGAAGGCCAGTGGGCTCTCGGTTACCGTGAGCCGCTCAACAAGAACGAAGAGAACAAGAAGAACGACGACGGCCTCAACGTCCGCCAGCGCATCATCGACATCTACTCCAAGCGTGGCTTCGACTCGATCGATCCCGCCGACCTACGCGGCCGCATGCGCTGGTACGGCCTCTACACGCAGCGCAAGCCCGGCATCGACGGCGGCAAGACCGCGATCCTGGAGCCGGAGGAGCTGGACGACAGCTACTTCATGCTGCGCGTGCGGATCGACGGCGGCCAGCTCTCACTGGCCCAGCTGCGCACGATCGCGGACATCTCCAACGACTACGGCCGCGGCACCGCCGACCTGACCGACCGCCAGAACATCCAGCTGCACTGGATCGAGATCGAGTCGGTGCCGGACATCTGGGATCGTCTGGAGGCCGTGGGCCTGTCGACGACGGAGGCGTGCGGCGACACTCCCCGCGTGATCCTGGGGTGTCCGCTGGCCGGCATCGACGCCGACGAGGTGCTCGACGCGACCGAGCAGATCTACGAGGTCCAGGAGCGGGTCGTCGGCAATCCGGCCTACTCGAACCTGCCCCGCAAGTTCAAGTCGGCGGTGAGCGGCTGCCCGGCGCACTGCACGGTGCACGAGATCAACGACGTGGCGTTCGTGGGCGTGGTCAACGAGCGGGGCGAGATCGGCTACGACCTGTGGGTGGGCGGCGGCCTGTCCACGAACCCGATGCTCGGCAAGCGGCTCGGCGTGTTCGTCAAGCCGGAGCAGGTGGCCGACGTCTACGAGGGCGTCGTCGGGATCTTCCGCGACTACGGCTACCGGCGGCTGCGGCACCGGGCGCGGATCAAGTTCCTGGTCAACGACTGGGGTGTGGAGAAGTTCCGCGAGATCCTCGAGACCGAATACCTGAAGGGGGCGCTGCCCGACGGGCCCGCGCCCGAGCTGCCGCGTGGCAGCCGCCGCGACCACGTCGGCGTCTTCCCGCAGAAGGACGGCAACTTCTACGTCGGCTTCGCGCCCAAGGTGGGCCGGCTCGACGGTGACAAGCTCCACACGATCGCCGACATCGCCGAGCGGCACGGCTCCGGCCGGGTGCGTACGACGGTCGAGCAGAAGATGGTCGTCCTCGACGTCGCGCCCGACCAAGTGGACTCCATCGTGGCGGAGCTGGAGGCCAACGACCTGCAGGTCAGGCCGTCCACGTTCCGGCGCCAGACGATGGCGTGCACCGGCATCGAATACTGCAAGCTGGCCATCGTCGAGACCAAGGCCACCGCGGCCCAGCTGATCGACGAGCTGGAGCGGCGCCTGCCCGACTTCCAGGAGCCGCTGACGATCAACGTCAACGGCTGCCCCAACTCCTGCGCCCGCATCCAGGTCGCCGACATCGGCCTCAAGGGCCAGCTGGTGGTGGACGAGAACGGCGACCAGGTGGAGGGCTTCCAGATCCACCTGGGCGGCTCGCTGGGCGTCAACGCCGGCTTCGGCCGGAAGGTGCGCGGGCTGAAGACCACCGCCAAGGCGCTGCCCGACTACGTGGAGCGCGTGGTGAAGCACTACGACGCGCAGCGCAAGGAAGGCGAGTCGTTCGCCGACTGGGTGCAGCGCGCGGACGAGGCGGACCTGAAATGAGCACGCGAGCGGTCCCCTTCCACTGCCCTTACTGCGGCGACGAGGACCTCGAGCCCTACGAGAGCGACGGCGGCTGGTACTGCAGGGCCTGCGCTCGTGCCTTCAAGCTGAAGTTTCTCGGAATCGGAGTGAAGATATGACGCTGGTGGACATCGAGGTCGGTTTGAGACAGCAGCGCGGCACGCTCGACCTGCAGGACATCGTGGAGTCCGCCGCGACGTTCCTGGAGGGCGCCCCCGCCCGTGAGATCATCCGCTGGGCGGCGGCGACGTTCGGTGACCGGCTGTGCCTGACGTCCTCGATGAGCGACGCCCTCCTCATCGACCTGGTGAGCAGGGTCAAGCCCGGCGTGGACGTGTTGTTCATCGACACCGGCTACCACTTCGCCGAGACGATCGGCACGCGGGACGCGGTGCGGCAGGTCTATGACGTCAACGTGATCGACGTGAAGCCGTCGCGGACGGTCGCGGAGCAGGACCGCGACCTCGGCCCGCGCCTGTTCGGCCGCAACCCGGACCTGTGCTGCTACCTGCGCAAGGTGGAGCCGCTGAACCGGGCGCTGGAGCCGTACCTGGCGTGGATCTCCGGCATCCGCCGCGACGAGTCGTCCAGCCGGACGGACACCAAGGTCGTCGAGTGGGACGCCAAGCGGCAGATGGTCAAGGTCAACCCGATCGCCGCCTGGACCCAGGAGGACGTCGACAACTACATCGCTGACAACGGGGTGCTGATCAACCCGTTGCACTATGACAACTACCCTTCGATCGGCTGCGCGCCGTGCACGCGGCAGGTCGCGGAGGGAGAGGATCCGCGCAGCGGGCGCTGGGCGGGCCTGGGGAAGGTCGAATGCGGCATTCACCTGTGATCCCCAGGAGGGGACTCGTCCCGTTGGCAGGCGGGACGGCCCCCGGTGGCGTGCCACTGGTGGCGGTGGCGCACGGATCTCGCGATCCGCGCGCCGCCGCCACCGTGGCCGCGCTGCTCGAGCAGGTGCCGCTGGACGTCCGCGTCGCGTATCTGGATCACTGTGCTCCCACGCTCCCCCAGGCGCTCGGCGGCCTGGAAGAGGCCGTGGTTCTGCCGCTGCTGCTCACCGAGGCCTACCACAGCCGGGTGGACCTGCCGTCGGCGCTGAACGAGGTACGCGCGCGCCGGCCGCGCCTGCGCGTGCACTACGGCGCCACGCTGGGGCCGCACCCGCTGCTGCGCGCCGCGCTGGAGCGGCGGCTGGCCGAGGCGGGCGTGCGGCCCGGGGACCCGGACACGGCGGTGGTGCTGGTGTCGGCGGGTTCCAGCGACGCCAGAGCGAACGCGGTGATCTCACAGATGGCGCGGGAGTGGCGGCGGGCCGGCTGGTGGACGGTCAAGGCCGCCTACGCCTCGGCCGCGGAGCCCTCCCCCGCGCAGGCGGTGGCCGAGCTGGTGCGCGCGGGCGCGCCGCGCGTGGCCGTGGCGCCTTACCTGCTGGCTCCTGGCTACTTCGCCGACAAGGTGCGCCTCAGCGCGCTGGAGGCGGGCGCGGCCGTCGTGGCCGACGTGCTCGGCCCGGCGCCGGAGCTGGTCGACGTCCTGCTGGAACGTTACGAGCAGGCACAACGCCAGCCGGTGTCACTCGCGATCTGAGCAGCGGTTCGCGACGATCCGCCGCGACGGGCGGGGCGCGTCAGCAGCCCCCGGGTCGGCTCGGCTCGGCGAGCCGGCGGATCAGTAGCCGCGCCCGATGTCCCTGTTCACGTCGCGCAGCTGCCTGTGCAGCTCGCGGCTTTCGGCCCGCAGCTGCCTGCCGAGCTTGCGCCAGTCCTCCCCGTGCAGCTGCCGCCAGTGCTCGCGCCAGGCCGAGAAGGTCCGCTTCAGCGGCTGCGCCCGCGAGTCGCCGAGCACCTTCACGTCGCCCATGATCGCGTACGCGTGCACCCGCACCACCGGCACGTTCATGCCGGGCGCGGCCTCCAGCACGTCCACCTTCTTGTCGCCCATGACGGCCATCCCGTCGAGGTCCACGTTGACCCCGTCGGGCACGATGATCTTCACGTCGCCCATCACGGAGACGGCCGTGATGTCGACCGTGTTCGTGCGGACCTCGGCCTCGCGCAGGTCGAGCACCACGTCCCCCATGACGGCCACGGCGCCGAGCTCCTGGTCGATCCGCCACTTCCCGCGCCGCTTGGAGTCGCCCATGACGCCGACGAACCAGCGCCGCTTCCTGCCCTCGCGAAGGGGTCGAGCTCCGGCGGGCGGCTGGGCTCCGGCGGACACGGCGCCGGCGGCAGGCAGGTCCTGGGTGAGCATCGCCAGCTCGGCGTGCGTGGTGGCCGTATAAGCGGCCTCCGTGCGGTCGGTCAGCTCGGCCAGCGTCAGCCTGCCTTCCACCGAGGCGACACGGAGCTGCTCGACGACGGCCTCGCGCTCGGCATCCGACGCGCGGACCCCACCGGGATCAGTCATACTCGCAACATATCGCGTCTTGGCCGGAATGCAGCTCCTCCTTGTGGAGGAGAAAGCAGCCAAACTGTGAATATTCGGGATGAGGGGTGAACCCTGGCGGGCCTCGGGCGCGTACCACTCGATGACATGGCCCTAGCTTGGTCCGGGGCGCGGCCGGACCAGGTTAGGGTCCGTGTCATGCATGAGGAACAGCTCTACCGCGCGGCGTTGAACGGCGAGAACGAGACCGTGGGCAAGCTGCTGGCCGGCGGCGCCGATCCCAACAAGCCCAGCGAGGGTGAGGAGGAGGGGCTGCCGCTGTGCGCGGCCGCCGCCTGGGACCGGCACGAGGTGGCCAGCACGCTGCTGGCGGCCGGTGCCGACGTCAACGGCCGGGAGACCGGCGGCTGGACGGCACTGCTCTGGGCCGCCTCCAACGGCCATGCCGCCACCGCCAGGGTGCTGATCGAGGCAGGGGCCGGCGTGGACACGGCCAACGACGACGGCGACACCCCGCTCTCGCTGGCCGCCAGGCGCGGCGCGCTGGGTGTCGTGCAGGTGCTCCTGGAGGCGGGCGCCGACCCCGCGAAGTACGACGGCGACGGCGACACGCCGCTCGACATCGCCGTCGACTGGGTGGGCGTGCACCTGGAGAGCGCGCTGCTCGACCAGATCGAGCAGGAGGGCTGGGACTACGTCGTGGCCCGCCAGTACGCCAAGGACGGCACCGAACTGGTCACGGTGGCCGGGCAGGCGCCCGACGGCGAGCAGACCGAGCAGGTCCAGGCGCAGCGCGGCCACGCCGCCATCGCGACGCTGCTGGAGGACGCGACCGGGGTCTACCCGCCGGTGGAGCGGCTCGTGGCGCGGGCGCTGGCCCATCGCGACATCGACGAGGACGCCGAGACCTGGTGGATCGTGGCCGACACGCTGGACAGGCGCGCCGACGAGGAGACGTACGAGGCGCTGGCCAGGTTGTGCGTGAGCGAGGACGCCAGGGAGCGGGAGTTCGGCGTGGACGCGATCGCCCAGTTCGGCTTCGCCGAAGGCGAGAAGCCGTTCCTGGAGCGCACGCTGCCGCTGCTGCAGAAGATGGTCACCACGGAGGGCAACCCGCAGGTGCTGCGCTCGGTGCTGGCCGCGCTCGGCCACCAGGGCGACCCGCGGGCGTTGCCGGCCGTCCTCGACATCATCGGCCGCCCGGGGCACAAGCGCACGATGACGGACGCCATCGCGCTGGCCGACGTGCTGCCGCCGGACCACGAGGAGGGCCTGGCGCTGCTGATCGAGATGACCGAGGAGGACGAGGCCGAGGTGCGCGACTGGGCCACCGCCGGGCTCGCCGGGCTGGAGGCCGACACGCCGCGCATCCGCGAGGCCCTGGCGGCCCGGCTCGCCGACTCGGACCTGCGCACGGTGGCCGAGGCCACGCGCGGGCTCGCCATCCGCGGGGACGACAGGGCCGCCCGGGGCGCCGAGCGGGTGCTGGCCGAGAGCGACGACGATTACGCCAGAGACCTCGTCACGCAGCAGTAGAGGGTCCCTCAGTCGCCGTTGAGCACGCGGGTCACCCATTCCAGGGTGCCCGTGCGCAGGGCCTCCTCTGCCAGGCGCTTGCCCGTCGGGGTCGTGAGGGCGGCCAGGGAGCTGTCGATCCAGCCCTGGACGTTCTGGTGCCCCTGCTCGCGGTATTCGACGGCCTGGAGCAGGCACTCCAGCTTGTCGGCGTCCCGCGCGCAGACGGCCTCGACGCTGGCCTTCTCCTCGTACTCCGCGACGGCGTCGCGCATCATGTCCGCCACCGGCTCCGGCACGCCCCGCACCTGGTCGGCGGTGACCTCCTCGTTGGGCGCCACGGTGAGGTAGCGCTTGCCGATGTACGGGATGTCGGTGATGCGCGTCTCCTGCGTGTCGTGGAACAGGGCCATGAACGCGGCCCGCTCCGGATCACCGCCTTCGAGCTTGGCGATCATCCCCGCGATGATCGCCGCGCGGAAGGAGTGCTCGGCGACGCTCTCCGGGTCGCGCACGCCGGCGACATGCCACCCGGTCCGCTTGTAGCGCTTGAGCAGCCCGAACTCGTACAGCAGCCCTGCCAGCCCCGTCTCATCGCCCGTCACGATGACCCCCTCTCGTCATGCACAGGGCCTTAGAGCTTAAACGACTTTTCTGGCTGCCGCCGGGGGACGGTCGCGGCGCCCGGTCGGCGGTGCGCCGGCGAGGACAGAGGACGGCGGCAGATGCTCCAAATTACGACAAATGCCGCGACCATTCTTCTGGCCGCGGCATTTGTCATTTCGGCGGATTCGTGGAGGCGATTCTCCGCACGACCTCGTCCGCCGTCATGCCCATGCGGTTCGTCCAGCTGGACGCACGAATCGTCCGGCTCATGGCGTTCGCGTGTCGTTGTGTGGTGCCCGCCCGGCCCCGGAGGGCCGGGCGGTCCCGAGTCGTCCCAGGCCGTCCTAGTCGTGGTCTCCGTGGTGCCAGAATCCGTGGTGGTGTCCGTAGTAGCGGCCGTAGTAGTCCCGGCTACCGTGGTGCCAGCCGGGGTGGTAGCGCCAGACGGGGTTCTGGTAGCGCCACCAGCCGTAACGGCACCGGTAGTTCCACGCGCAATACTGCGGCGGCGTCTCGTGCGAGCTGACCGAGACCTCGGTCGTGGCGGTGGTGCTCGCGCCGGCCACCCCCTGACCGACGGGAAGGAACATGACCCCGGCGGCCGCGGCGGCCAGGGCCAGTGTCGCGACACGCCCAAGGCTTCGCGTGCGCGGTTGCCGACTTTCGGTGTTCTCGTGCATTCGACTTCCATTCATGGATAGATCGGCCGCGAATCCGGTGCCCGAATGCCGTGGGCGCCGGACGGAAACAGAATTACCCATCCACGAAATCGAAGGTAACCTCTTCGAACCTTAACAACGCGTCAAATCCCTGGCGCTACCCGAGGGAGTTGCCAAACAACGATTTCCTTTTCGTTTGCGCGGCGCGCGGCGTGTCGCCGCGCTTTTCGCCGCGCACTGCCCCGCACGGCCAGACGCCTCGGCGGGCCGGAGGCGGCACCGCAGGGCGGCGGAGTGGGCCGCCGGCGCATGCTTCGCCCTCAGCACGCGCCCCGCCCCGCCGCCACGGACGCCGCCCTCAGCACGGACCCGCCCCACGGATTCCGCGGTCAACACGGAGCCGGCGCCCTCACGCATGCCCCGCTCAACACGGGCTCCCCCTCACGCATGCCCCGCTCAGCATGGAGCCGGCGTCCTTGCAGGCCGATGCCGCCATTGCCAGGGGATCGGTCGGGGACCGGGCAGGGCGCAGGCCGGCGTCACGGGCAGGGGCCAGACAGGGGCCTGAGCCACGGGCCGGACGAGGCCGGGCAGGGCCGGGGTCAGGGGCCGGGGTCAGGGGCCGGACAGGGCGGGGGCCGTGGACAGGACGTCCCTGGCCAGGGCCAGGTCGCCGGCCACCTCCGCTGGGAAGTCCGCCGGATCCCCCCTGCCGCCCAGCAGGAAACAGAACTTGATCACGTCCGCGCTGATGTGCGCGTCCGGTTCACCGGGCGCGCTCTCCTCCACCCCCAGCGGCAGCACCCACTCACCGCCGCCCGGGCCGGTCAGCGTCAGGTGGAGCGTGCGTCCGGCGCCGTTCATGCCGGAGAAGAGCATCGTCCAGGGAAGCAGGCGGGCGCACAGGTCCGCGGTCGGCCGGATGTGCTCGGGAATCGGGTCGGGGAGCCGGAGGCCGGCCGTCTTGGCGGCGTCGTCGGTGTGGATCCACGTCTCCAGGCCCCTGGCCAGGATCTGGTCACTCACCGGGACCTCCATGCCGTCCAGGGTGGCCGGCGTGGTCGGCGGCAACTCCGCCAGATGGCGGCAGAGCGCGTCGGCCTGCGCCCGCCAGTCCCGTCGCGTCTGCTCGGGGCTGCGGGCCCGCTCGTACGCCTGCACGTCGTGCGTACGTCCCAGCGAGTCGGCCGCCCCGATGGGCGGGCCGAGCACGGGGGCGCCCACGGAAGCGGAGAGGAGGCCGTCCTTGGCGGCCAGGTGCGCGACGAGCTCCTGGAGCGTCCAGCCCTCGACGATCACGCGTGACCAGTCGTCCTCCACGGCCGAGGCGAGCAGTGCGTCCATCGCGGCCACGCGGCCCGCGTACGGGGCCGCCCAGACGGCGGTGGGAGCCGCGGGCCTGCGCCGCGCACGGGCCCCGGCCAGGAGCTGGGGCCGCACCGAGCCCGCCGGCACCACCGGCTCCTCCATCAACGCGTCCAGGTAAAGACGCTCGACGGGGTCCATCACACCTCTTCCTCCGCCAGCGCGTCCGCCAGCCGCCTCAGGGCCAGCCGGATGCGCGACTTGGCCGTGCCCTCGGGCACGCCCAGTTCCTCGCCGACCTGCCGATATGTTCTGCCCCCGAAGTAGGCTAACTCGATCGCCTGCCGGAGGCCGTCGGGCAGTGACGTGACGGCCTGCCGCACCCGCGCGGCCTCGTCGGCGGCGAGCACGGTGTCCTCCAGCCTGGCCGGCTCCCGCTCGAACAACCGGGGACCCAGGGCCGACACCCGCCGCCGCTCCTCGGCGCGCACATGGTCGACCGCCCGGCGGTGCGCGATCGTCGCGAGCCAGGCGCGCAACGTGCCGCGATCCGGGTCGTAGGCCAGCGGCCTTTCCCAGAAGACCAGGAACACTTCCTGCGTGATGTCCTCGGCGATCACCCGGTCCCTGGTGACCCGCAGGGACAGACCGAAGATCAGCGAGGAGAACCGATCGTAGACCTCTCCCAGCGCGGACTCATCGCCGCCGACCACCCGCTGATGCAGCAGCCGGTCGTCGTACGGTGCCTCCACTGGCACCACACTCCCGTTTTATCCGGACCAAGGCGGCAGATGCGCCGCGACCCGAGCATGCCATTATTCGTCGGAAAAGTAGAGCCGGATGAACCGCGCGCCACACTTTGTGAACCGTTGATCGGACCACGATAGGGTCGGAAGTCCACGACGGAGGGAGCACATAGCCATGGCCACCACACGCACCGCCACCACCCAGTGGAAGGGTGCCCTGCTCGACGGTTCGGGCACCGTCTCGCTGGACACCTCGGGCGTCGGCACGTTCGAGGTCTCCTGGCCCTCCAGGGCCGAGGCGGCCAACGGCAAGACCTCGCCGGAGGAGCTCATCGCGGCCGCCCACTCGTCCTGCTTCTCGATGGCGCTCTCGCACGGCCTGGCCGGCGCCGGCACGCCGCCGGAGTCGCTGCAGACGAGCGCGGACGTGACGTTCCAGCCGGGTGAGGGCATCACCGGCATCGTGCTCACCGTGAAGGGTCACGTCCCCGGCATCACGGCCGAGCAGTTCCAGGAGGCGGCCGAGACCGCCAAGGCCAACTGCCCGGTCAGCAAGGCCCTGACGGGCACCACGATCTCCCTCAAGGCCGAGCTGCTCTGACGCTCCTCCGCCCGCCCTCGGCGCCGTTGCCGGTCTCCCCTCCGAGACCGTCCGCGGCGCTGCGGGGCGAGCCGAGCCGTTCCTGCGCCGTTTCACGCGACGCAGGGCGCCGGCGATCGGGGCCCGTAGGTGTCCTGGTCGTGAGGCCATCGGCTCATTGAGGACCAAGAGCGGTTTTCCCGTGCGACAATTGGGCCACATGCGCGAGGTCTGGCCGGGCGAGCCCTATCCACTCGGCGCCACCTGGGATGGTGTTGGCACCAGTTTTTCGGTGTTCTCCGAGGTCGCCGAGCGGGTCGAGCTGTGCCTTTTTCAAGATGACGGCACCGAAGAGCGGGTGGATCTGCCCGAGGTCGACGGTTTCGTCTGGCATGGCTACCTGCCGGGGATCCAGCCGGGCCAGCGATACGGCTACCGCGCACACGGTCCCTACGACCCGTCGCAGGGACACCGGTGCAACCCGGCCAAGCTGCTGCTCGACCCCTACGCCAAGGCCATCGACGGCGAGCTGACCTGGAACCAGGCGCTGTTCCCCTACTACTTCACCGATCCCTCCCGGCGCAACACCGAGGACAGCGCGCCCTACATGCCGAAGAACGTGGTCATCAACCCGTTCTTCGAGTGGGGCAACGACCGGCCGCCGCGCATCCCCTACCACCAGACGGTGATCTACGAGGCCCACGTGCGCGGGCTCACCATGCGGCACCCCGACGTGCCGCCGGACCTGCGGGGCACGTACGCCGCCGTGGGGCATCCGGCGATCATCGATCACCTGCTGTCGCTGGGGGTCACGGCGGTCGAGCTGATGCCGGTGCACCACTATGTGCCGGAGCACTTCCTGGTGGCCCGCGGGCTGACGAACTACTGGGGCTACAACACCATGGCCTACCTGGCGCCCCATGGCCGCTACTCCAGCGCGGGCACGCGGGGGCAGCAGGTGCTGGAGTTCAAGGCCATGGTGCGGGCGCTGCACGAGGCGGGCATCGAGGTCATTCTCGACGTGGTCTACAACCACACCGCCGAGGGCGACCACATGGGGCCCACGCTGGGGTTCAGGGGGATCGACAACGCGGCCTACTACCGGCTGCACGACGGCGACCGGCGCTACTACCTCGACTACACCGGGTGCGGCAACTCGCTCAACGTGCGCTCGCCGCACGCGCTGCAGCTGATCATGGACTCGCTGCGCTATTGGGTGCTGGAGATGCACGTCGACGGGTTCCGCTTCGACCTGGCGTCGGCGCTCGCGCGCGAGTTGCACGACGTGGACCGGCTGAGCGCCTTCTTCGACCTGATCCAGCAGGACCCGGTGATCTCCCAGGTCAAGCTGATCGCCGAGCCATGGGACGTCGGCCCGGGCGGCTATCAGGTCGGAAACTTCCCGCCCTTGTGGACGGAGTGGAACGGCAAATATCGCGACATCGTCCGGGATTTCTGGCGCGGTACGCATTCCGCCCTCCCGGAGTTCGCCTCGCGTCTGACCGGCTCCGCGGACCTCTACGAGTCGTCCGGCCGCCGCCCGGTCGCCTCGATCAACTTCGTGACCTGCCACGACGGGTTCACGCTGGCCGACCTGGTGTCGTACGACCACAAGCACAACGAGGCCAACGGCGAGGACAACCGCGACGGCACCAACGACAACCGCTCATGGAACTGCGGCGCGGAGGGTCCGGTCGAGGACCCCGGCATCGTGACGCTCCGCCGTCGCCAGCGCCGCAACTTCCTGGCCACGCTGTTCCTGTCGCAGGGCGTGCCGATGTTGTCCCACGGCGACGAGATCGGCCGCACCCAGCGCGGCAACAACAACGCCTACTGCCAGGACAACGAGCTGGCGTGGGTGGACTGGTCGATGGTGCACGCCGAGTCCGACCTGCTGGAGTTCGTCCGCGTGCTGTCGAAGCTGCGCCGCGAACACCCGGTCTTCCAGCGCCGCCGCTTCTTCCAGGGCCGCCACCCCGACAACGGCGCCCGCGACCTGGTCTGGCTCACGCCGGGCGGTGCGGAGATGACGGCGGGCGACTGGCACATCAGCTACGCCAAGTCGCTCATGGTCTACCTCAACGGCGAGGCGATCACCGAGCCGGGGCCGCGGGGCGAGAAGATCGTGGACGACTCGTTCCTGCTGCTGATCAACGCGCACCACGAGAACATGTCGTTCACGCTGCCCGGCGAGGAGTTCGGCACCGAGTGGCTGCCCGTCCTCGACACCAGCCACGACACGGTGGAGGACGCGTTCGGGGAGGACGAGTGGCACGGGGGCGACGTGGTGGCCGTCACGGCCCGCTCCCTCCAGGTGCTCAGGCGCCCGCGCCCAGGCAGGTAGGGGAGCTCAGAAGACGCGTGCCGCGCTGGCCGTGAGGAACACCAGCACGAACGTCGCCACTCCGGCCAGCCCGTGCAACATCACCGCCAGCGCGGGGAACCCCGGGCCGCCCTTCTCGTGCCGGCCCGCCCCGAGCCATCGCGTGAACATCGCGAACCCCAGCAACGCGGCCGCCGCCAGTCCCCCGAACGCTACCCACGCCAGCACCCGGCTCCCCGTGACCAGGGCGCCCACCCAGCACACCAGCGCCGACACCGCGAGCACCGGATGGGAGAAGACCAGCGTCGCCGGGAAGCGGGTGACCTTGGCCCGGCGCATGCCGCCTCCTGAGAGCCAGTGCCAGAGCAGGTGCAGCCCCGCGACTGCGGCGATCGTCCACGTCCCGGCGGTGACCAGACCCACGGGGCCCTCCCCTGTCCGTCCCATCCCTGTTGTCACGTTAAGCCGAGAGTCGCCGGTATGTCTTCGCATACACGAAAGCGGCACCTGCCGGAAAGCTCGCCATCCGCGGAGGCAGGCGCCCGCGTGCGCCCCGGACCCGGCAACCTCTCCGCCTCGCCATCACTTGGGCCCGGCCGGGTGGTGAACGGGACGCCTCGCAAGCCGGGACCGGCGGCGAGCCCGGACAGAGCAGTGGGCCCGACGACCGGCAGACCCGGACAAAGCGCAGACCCGGACACGGCAGCGGGGCAGGGTTGGCAGCGGGGCCGAGCAGCGCGGCGGATCGAGCAGGGCGACGGGCCGGGCCGAGCAAGGCGACGGGCCGGGCCGAGCAAGGCGACGGGCCGGGCCGAGCAAGGCGACGGGCCGGGCCGAGCAAGGCGACGGGCCGGGCCGAGCAAGGCGACGGGCCGGGCCGAGCAGGGCGACGGGCCGGGCCGAGCAGGGCGACGGGCCGGGCCGAGCAAGGCGACGGGCCGGGCCGAGCAAGGCGACGGGCCGGGCCGAGCAAGGCGACGGGCCGGGCCGAGCAAGGCGACGGGCCGGGCCGAGCAAGGCGACGGGCCGGGCCGGGCCGAGCAAGGCGACGGGCCGGGCCGGGCCGAGCAAGGCGACGGGCCGGGCGGCGTGCCGGGCCGGGCGGTGGGCCGGTCGGCGTGCCGGGCGGCGTGCCGCGCAGGGCGAGGGCCGACCAGGGCGGGGGCGGGCCGGTGGGGTGGTGACGCTGGGTGGGGCGGTTGTCGGTGCGGTGTGCCAAGGTAGAGGAGTGCGGCGCATCTATCCCGACATACAGGACAACCCAGACATCGCGCAGGCATACGCCTACCCGCAGGGCCGGCCGTGGCTGCGGCTCAACATGGTCGCCAGCGCCGACGGCGCCGCCTGGCTGAAAGGCCGCTCGGGCGGCCTGTCCAGCAGCGGTGACAAGCGGATCTTCCAGGTCCTGCGCGGGCTGGCCGACGTCGTCGTCGCGGGCGCCTCGACCGTGCGCAAGGAGGGATACGGCCCGGTCAAGCCGCGCGACTCGTGGGCGGAGATCCGCGAGGGCCGCCCCGACGTGCCGCACATCGCCGTCATCAGCCGCAGCCTAGGCTTCGACCTCGACGACGAGCTGTTCACCGACGCCACCAGCCAGACCATCGTGATCACCTGCGAGTCCTCGCCGCACGAGCGGCGCAAAGAGCTGGCCAGGCACGCCGACGTCATCGTGGTCGGCGAGGACAGCGTCGACATGCGGCTGGCGGTGGCGCAGTTGCACGAGCGCGGGCTGACCAGGATCCTGTGCGAGGGCGGGCCCAGGATCAACGCCCAGCTGTCGGCCGACGGCCTGGTCGACGAGCTGTGCCTGTCGATCAGCCCCATGCTGGTCGGGGGCGGCGCGGCGCGTATTCAAAACGGCGAGCCCGCGCACGTCACACTGGATCTCAGGCAGGTGCTGGAAGAAGAGGGGGTCCTCTTCTGCAGGTATGTGAGGGAGCACAGCTGATGAGCGAGCCGACGGAGCCGACCGGGACGGTCCAAGAGCCGGAGCCGGTGCCCAATCTGCCGGTGCGGCCGCCCGTGCCGCCCATGCTGGCCAAGGCGGTCAAGACCATGCCGAAGCAGGACGGCACGCTGTTCTACGAGCCGAAGTGGGACGGGTTCCGGTGCATCGTGTTCCGCGACGGGGACGAGGTCTATCTGGGCAGCCGCAACGAGCGGCCGTTCACGCGCTACTTCCCCGAACTGGTCGAGGCGGTCAGGGCCGAGCTGCCGGACAAGTGCGTGGTGGACGGCGAGATCGTGCTGCCCATGGGGGCGCAGCTGGACTTCGACGCGCTGCAGCAGCGCATCCATCCGGCCGCGTCGCGGGTGAAGATGTTGTCGGAGCGCACGCCGGCCCAGTTCATCGCGTTCGACCTGCTGGCGCTGGGCGAGGAGTCGCTGATGGAGGCGCCGTTCGCGCAGCGGCGCGCCCGTCTGGAGGGGATCTTTCCGGAGAAGGTCGGATCCGTCCGGCTGACCCCCGTCACGGCCAGCGACGAGCAGGCGCACGAGTGGTTCGAGACGTTCGAGGGCGCGGGGCTCGACGGGATCATCGTCAAGCCGGGCGACCAGCCGTATGTGCCGGACAAGCGCACGATGTTCAAGGTCAAGCACGAGCGCACGGCCGATGTCGTGGTGTGCGGCTATCGGGAGCACAAGTCGGGCCCGATCGTCGGGTCGTTGCTGCTCGGGCTCTACGGCGACGACGGCAGGCTGCACCACGTGGGGGTGGCGGCCTCGTTCCCGATGGCACGCAGGGCCGAGCTGGTGGAGGAGCTCAGGCCGCTCGTGGCGGAGCTGAGCGAGCACCCGTGGGGCCACTGGGCCGAGCAGGCGGCGGCCAACATCGGCCAGCCGGCCGCCGGGCCCGCGAGGGGCGGGCAGCGGGTCCCGGGGGCGGTGTCGCGCTGGAACGCCAAGAAGGACCTGTCGTTCATCCCGCTGCGGCCGGAGCGGGTGATGGAGGTGGCCTACGACCAGATGGAAGGCGACCGGTTCCGGCACACCGCGCACTTCCGCCGCTGGCGGCCCGACCGCACGCCTGAGTCGTGCACGTACGAGCAACTGGAGCGTCCGGTCAGTTACAACCTTGACGACATCCTTGCCCACTAGCCCGATATCCCGATATATCTCGATGTATGAGCACTGGGGATGAGTTAAAGGCCGCCGTGTCCGCCCGCCGCGAGCTCGGGCCCGAGTTCGAGGACGCCATCGTGGAGTCGTTCCTCGACACGATGGGCAAAGAGGTCGACCGGCGGGTGGATGAGCGCCTGGCCCAGGCGGCCCCGAAGTCGGTGGCCCACCAGGGGCCGAGCGACGCGCAGCGGCTCGCCCTGGCGATCGTGTCGCTCAGCCTCGGCACCCTCACCACCATCTTGTTCGTCCTGATGGGCGACGGCCGTGCGGGCTATGTGATCCCAATCTGGGTCGCGATCATCATCGTCAACGTGTTGTTCAGCAACCGGGGCAAGAGCGGTTAGACCAGCCAGATGAGTCCCGCGAAGCGGCCGCCCGGCTGCTCGCGACGGTGGGAGTAGAGCTCTTCGGACTCGATCGTGCAGCGGGCGTCGTGGCGTACGTCCGCCAGCCCGGCCGCCCTGAGCTGGGCCTCGATGCCGGCCCGCAGGTCGAGCGCGGGGGTGTCACACGACGTCGTGGACCACGTCTCGGGCACCTTCGACGCCACCTGCTCGCGCAGCGCGGCCGGCACCTCGTAGCAGCGGCCGCAGGCGCCGGGCCCCACCAGCGCGACCATCCTGCCCGGCACGGCACCCTTGGCGGCCATGGCCGCCACCAGGGCGGTGGCGATGCCGGCCTCGGTGCCGGGGCGGCCAGAGTGCGCCGCGCCGACCATCCGGGCCTCCGGATCGGCCACCAGCACCGCGGGGCAGTCCGCTCCGAGTGAGGCCAGCGCCAGCCCCGGCTCGGTGGTGAACACGCCGTCGAGCGGCGGCGGGTCGTCGCCGAACGGCTCGCTCACGTACGCGACGTCGGCGCTGTGGACCTGGCGCATGTAGACGATCGCCCGCACGCCCAGCTCGGCCGCCAGGCCCGCCCGGTTGGCCCGCACGGCCGCGGGGTCGTCGCCGACCATGCCGCCGAGGTTGCGGGAGCCATAGGGCGGGGCGCTGACGCCTCCGTGCCGGTCGGTGATGGCGACGTGCACTCCGGGAGCCAGCTGCATGCCTAGATCCTAGAGTGCTGGGAGACGTACCTGATGGAAGGGATTCCCGATGACCAGCCTCGCCGACCTGCACGTGCTGATGGCCCGCCTCGGACACCCGGTGGTCCAGCTGGCCGCCCCGTCCGGGCGCGGCTTCGCGGACGGCGCCCCGTACCGGTACGAGATACCCAGCGTGGAGGGGCCTGCCGTGCTGGAGGCCGTGGTCACGGAGGCCGACCGGCTGGGCGTGCCGATCGCCAGGACGTCGCAGGGCAGCGGCGTGATGATGCTGACGGACGATGAAATTTCCGACATGGCGAGGATCGGGGCCGAGCGCGGCATCGAGATAAATCTGTTCCTCGGGCCGCGGGCCGCCTGGGACACCGGCGGGCAAGCCAAGCTCACACAGGCCGTGGGCGCGGCGGCGCGGGGGAACGCGATGGTCGCGGCGTGCGTGGCCGACGCCCTGCGGGCCTGCTCCCTGGGCATCCGCAGCCTGCTGGTGGGCGATCTCGGCACGCTGGAGGTGCTGCGGACGCTCAAGGAGGACGGCACGCTCCCGGCCAACCTGGTGCTGAAGACCTCCGTACTGCTGCCGCTCACGAACGGCCCCACCGCGGCGATCCTCGAACGACTGGGCGCGACGACGGTCAACGTCGGCACCGACCTGACCGTGCCGCACCTGGCCGAGATCCGGGCCGCGACCCGGCTGCCGATCGACCTCTACCTTGAGGTGCCGGACGACCAGGGCGGGTTCGTACGGTTCTACGAGGCGGTGGAGATCGTCCGGGCCGCCGCGCCCGTCTACCTGAAGATGGGGCTGCGTAACGCGCCCAACATCTACCCGTCCGGCTCCCATCTCGGCGTGGTGCCGCGCGAGCTGGGCCGTGAGCGGGTGCGGCGGGCCGCGCTGGTGCAGCGGCTGATCGAGCAGCTCGACCCCGAATTGGCCAAACTGCCGGCCCGCTCTCGCCCATCCGACCTCGGCGTGCCCGAGGTCTAGTCCCGTTTTCCGCACGTCACTGCGCCAGACCACCGCTTCCTCCCTGCCCCACCGCATCGGCCGCGGTCCCTTGGGGCGTGCGTCGCATGGCGGCCGGGCCGCGACGAAGCTGCGGAAAACGGGTCTAGCCTCCTGCCCAAGCCTGCCAGGTGATGTCCGAGACGGGCTGGTAGCGGCAGCTCGCGCCGGTCGTGATGGAGGCGCGGAGGTGGCGGGCGAGCTCCGGATGGCTCCGGTCGAGCCGGGCGAGCGCGGCGCGGATGCGGTTGGACACCGTCTTGCGGGCGCGTTCGGCCGCGTCGCCGGCACGTGTCGCGGCGGTCCCGGCCTCCTCGATGAGCCTCAAGCGTTGCCGGTCGAGCCGGGCGGCCAGGTCGTCGTGGCCGAGGTGCAGCGCCCGGTCGATCTCCGCGTCCAGCCTGGCGAGCCGGTCGCGGTAATCGGTCCTGGCCCGGTCGCCGGGCGAGGGATCTCCGGCCAGCCGTGAGGCCGGCACGTCCACGCCCGGCTGCCGGAGAAGGATCCGCAGGTCGTGCAGCCCCTTGGCGTCGGGCACGCGGACGGTGCGGCCCGCGTACGCGAGCGTCCACATGGTGCCGTCGAACCTGAACACCCTCGACGGACCCGTTCTGTGTGATCGGAGGCGGCGGGCCTGCTCGCTCGCGCCGGCCAGACCGAGGGCGGCCGATTCCCGCTCCACCTCGTCCAGGTGTGCGCGCGCGGCGTCGCCGTCGTGGCCGCGCGCGAGCATGCTCTCGGCCAGCCGCAGCCGGGCCTCGATCGACCAGGGGCGGGCCTGGAGGCGGTCGGCGGCGTGCCAGGCGGCGGCGAACCCGTCGATCGCCTCGTCCCATCGCTCCATCGCGGCGTGCAGCAGGGCGGCCCAGTACGCCATCGGGCCCTCGACGGTCGCCATGCCGGGCACCGCCCATTCGCCCGCGAACGGGCCGATCGCGGCCAGGACCCGCGCGCACTCCGCAGGGTCCCGTAGGGCGGCGGCCGCCTCCGCCTGGAGCCGCAGCCGCAGCGGCGCGTACCAGCCGTGCCCCTCGGCCCCGGCAGCATCGTCGTGCAGGTGACGCAGGGCGGACGTGACGTCGCCCCGGTGGAGCGCCGTGGCGGCTCTGACCAGATGGGGGTATGGGTGCAGGCCGTCATCGAGCGCGGACAGCAGCGCCTCGGCCGCCTCCGGCCGTCCCCGGCGCAGCTCCAGTGCCCAGCGCAGGTGGCGGCACACGCTGGTGGCGTCCACGTGCGGCGGCCGGTCGAGGGTGAGCGCCTGGTCGATGTGCGCCGCCGCCTGGTCGAAACGGCCCGTGAGGGTGGCGATGGTGGCCTGGTCCCATCGCGCGTCGAAACGGAAGCGCGGCAGGCCCGCGCGTTCGGCCGCTGCCACGAAGGCACGGTGCTCGGCCAGGTAGCGGGGATCGCCCTGCTCCAGCAGCGCCCACGTGCGCAGGCGCGCGGCGTGGAGGTCCAGCTCCCGGTCGGCCGTGCGGCGGGCCAGGTCGGCCAGCTCGGTGGCGATGGCCAGCCTGTCCCGCGCCGTCCCCGGCCCGAGCATGGCGTCGTGGGCCGTCAGCAGGCTCAGCCCGAGCGTCTCGTCATCCTCGCGGCGTCTGGCCAGGGAGGCGGTCCGGAGGCTCAGTTCGCGTACCGCGTGGTCGAGGCGCGTCGCGGTCCCGGCCGGCGCGAGCTTGCGGTGTGCCTCCTCGATGAGGGAGACCTCCAGCGGGGGCTTCCTGGTGGGGTGTTCGAGCCGGTGCAGGACCAGCGCCGTCCGCGCCAGCAGTTCGTCGTCGCCGAGCCGTCTGGCGGCCTCGGCGGCCTCCTCGAACGCCTCCCGTCCCGCCGCCGGGTCGCCGTCGTGGTGCAGGATCGTGCCCAGATCGAGCAGGATGAGTGCCCGGGTGCGGAGATCATGGGCGGGGAGGAGCTCCAGCGCGTGGCGGGCGTGCCGGGCGGCCTCCTCCGTGGCCATGCGGGCGGAGGCGTCGCGGGCGGCCCGTACCAGCCAGCCCACGGTCTCACCGGCATCCAGCACGGGTCCGGCGAGCTGCGCGTGACGGGCCATCTCAGCCGGTGAGAGATGCGCGTGACGGACCTGCTCCGCCGGTGACGGTTGCGCGTGACGGGCTTGCTCCGCCGGTACGATCGACGCGGCCGGGCCGTGGGCGGCCACCACGGCGGCGTGCCTGCGCCACCGGTCCTCCTCGGGGAGCGAGTCGTAGACGACCTCCCGTACCAGGTCGTGCGCGAACGCGAACCGGTCGTCCCCCGCCGGGACGATCAGGCGGGCCGCCGCGGCGCGGGCGAGGAGCCGTTCGACGCGCTCCGCCCGTACCCCGGTCGTCGCGGCGAGCAGTCGCGCGCCGAACTCGTGGCCCAGCACGGCGGCGGCGGCCAGAGCCTCTTCGACCCCCGGTGGCAAGACGGAAAGCCGTTCCCGTACGGCGGCGCGGACCCCGGACGGGATCGTGCCGCCGTACTGCCGCAAATGGGCCAGCTGCTGGACGAAGAACGGGTTCCCGCCGGTGCGCCGGTGGATCTCGGCGGCGGTCTCCGGCTCCGGCGCGTGACCCGTGACCCGGGTGACCAACTCGGTGACGCCCGCGCGGTCGAGCCCGGCCAGGGTGATCACCTCGGCCTTCGCCGCCAGCGACGACAGCGGCGGCTCGGCCGGTCCGGTCTCCGCGTCCCGGTACGTCCCCATGACCAGGAGCCGCTCCAGCCAAACGTGCTGGGACGCGAACCACAGGAGGCGGAGCGAGGCGTCGTCGGCCCGGTGCAGGTCCTCCAGCACGATCACCACCGGCCGGTGCTGCGCGAGAGCCGTCAGCAACGTCGTCACCGCGTCGTGCAGCGGGAACTCCGCCTGAGCCCAGGACCGCGCACCAGGATCAGCCGTCCGCCCGCCCGGCTCGCTGAGCAGTGCGGGCAAAGCAGGGCCCGCGGCCTGCGTCGCGGCGGTCCACTCCTCCGGCGCGGCCTTCCGGCGCAAGGATCGCACGACCTGGGTCCACGGCCAGTAGCCCGGGGCGCCGTCCCGGTCCCAGCAGGCGCCGCCCGCGACCAGGGCGCCCGTGCGCCGGGCGGCGTCGGCCGCGTCGGCGACCAGCGCGCTCTTCCCGATCCCCGCCTCGCCGGCGATCAGCACCAGACCACCGTGACCGCCTCGCGCCCGCTCGAGCGCGCCACGCACGATCGCGGCCGGTAGGTCGCGTCCAATGAGGGCTGGCATGTGCTCATTGTCCCAACGCCTCAGCCCGCCCTCCTCCCAGCCCGACCTCCTTCCCAGCTCAGCCCGTGCCTGAGGGCGCCGTGTCGCTCGCGGCGGGCCGGCGTAGCGATCGCTACGGCGCGGCTCGCGCCTGTCCGGTGACAGACACGAGAAGGGAGTCGCCTTGCTCGGCGAACGATTCAACGGGATGGCGATCGGCGCGGTGGCCGGCGTGCTGCTCATGACGGCGGCATGCGGTGGTGCCGGTGGAGGCGCCACGGCGGCGGCCACGGAACCGACCGGCGGAAAGGAGAACACCATGCGGCAGGACACGGACGCCCAAGCGCTGACGCGGCTCGAACAGCGGCAGGCCGACGCCTGGGACCGTGGGGACGGCGACGCGTTCGCCGCCACTTTCACCGAGGACGCCGACTTCATCGCCGTCAACGGCGAGCACATCCGCACGCGGGCGAAGATCGCCGAGAGCATGCGGCAGGGGCTCAGCACGTTCATGAAGGGGACGCGGTTCCAGCTGGGAGACGTGCGGCATATCCGCTTCCTCTCCCCCGACAGGGCGATCATGGTCACGAGCAACTGCGTGCTCCGCCCGGGCGAGGACGAGTGCCGTCAGGAGGCACGCTCCATGCAGACCCGGGTCGCCGTGAAGCGCGACGGCGCCTGGCTCTTCACCACCTTCCAGAACACCAGGATCGGGCAGCCGCCGGGCTAGGCGTGCAGGCGGTGGACCGTGAGCGGGCCGCCGCCCCAGCGGCCGATCGCCTCCTCGTCGGCGAAGGCGAGCACGCGCATCATGTTGCCGCCGTCGCTGGCCTCCACGTTGCGCCGCAGCCGCGTGACGAAATCGGGCGCCAGGTTGGTGGTGCCGGCCTCGATGGTGTCACCGTAGTGGGGGGCGAAGGCGACGCCGGCGAATCCCGTACGGCCGAGCAGCGTGCGCACCGTCTCCGAGGAGTAGAACATCAGGTGGTTCTTGGTGAAGCCGCTCCACGCCGACCCGTACGCCTTGAGCAGCAGCGACCGGGCGTTGACGGTCAGGATGAGCAATACCCCGCCGGGCGCCAGCAGGCTGCGGAACTTCCTGAAGTCCTCCAGCGGCCGGGGCAGATGGGCGAGCACCGACCAGAGCGTGATCACATCGAACCCGCCCGCCGCGATCTCCGGCACGTCCTCGGGCGCGCCGAAGTAGGTCCGCGCCTTGCTCAGCCGTTCGTTGGCCTGCTGGACGGACTCCGGCGACAGGTCCACGCCGTAGGCGTCGAATCCGCGCTGCTCGGCCAGCTCCAGGAACAGGCCCACGCCGGAGCCGAAGTCCAGCAGCCGCCGCTCCTTGCCCTCGTCGAAGACCGGCGAGAACGCCCTCATGGTCAGGTCGTAGCGGCGCTGCCGGTTGGCCGCGTACTTGCCGGACAGGAATTTGCTGTAGCCGGTGGAGTAGAGGTCGCCGAGGCGTTCCGGGCGGACGTTGGGATTGCGATAGAGGAAGCCGCACGACGGGCAGCGCACGACGTAGTAGTGCCACGAGCCGGAGCCGCCGGTCGGCTCGAACAGCGGCTGCTGGCGGGCTTCCCCGCACATCATGCAGCTGAGAAACTCCTCGATCTCCCCCAGCGGCCTGAGCTGCCGGTACGCCTCCAGCGAGATGACCGGCGCGCGCCTGGTCAGCCATTTCCACTGCGCCTCGCGGATCGCCCGCTCGCCGGGCCGCACATAGACCCGCTGGCCCCAAGGAACACGGTCATAACGGGAGCCGTACGCGAGCCGCCCCAAAAGTCGTCGATATGACATAGCCACCACCTTGCGAAGCGTTTTGCCCCACACCTCTGTGACTATGCGCCCATGTTCGGGCGCTTTACAGGCTCTTGGGCGTCCAGGCGTAGGCCCTCATCGACATGTCAGGACTTATGGCTTGATCCTATCAAGCAAGCATATGCTTGGGTACGTGCCTGACTACCGTAATCTCATCGGCGGCGAGCTGGTCGCCGCGGCCCGGACGATGGACTCGATCGACCCGGCTACCGGCGAGGCGTGGACGCGGGTCCCCGCGAGCGGTCCCGCCGAGGCCGAGGCGGCCGTGGCGGCGGCCCGCGCCGCGTTCCCCGCCTGGTCGGCGCTGCCCGCGCTGGCCAGGGCGCACTTCCTGCGCAAGGTGTCGGAGGTCTTCGGCCGGCACGCCGAGGAGCTGGCCAGGCTGGAGACCCGCGACAACGGCAGGATCCTGCGCGACACCTTGAAGAAGGACCTGCCGGGGATGGCGTACCTGTGGCAGCTGGCCGCCGGGCAGTGCCTGGACGCGGTCAAGGGCGAGACGGTCATCCTCGGTCCTGACGCGCTGGGGCTGACGCGGCGGGAGCCGTACGGGGTGGTGGTCTGCATCATCCCGTGGAACTCCCCCATTTCCACCTTCTCGGCGAAGGCCGCGTACGCGCTGGCGGCCGGGAACACCGTGATCGTCAAGCCGGCCGAGCAGGCGAGCGCGTCGGTGCTGCGGCTGGGCGAGCTGCTGGCCGGGGTGTTCCCCCCTGGGGTGCTGAACATCGTCAGCGGCCTGGGCGAGGAGGTCGGGGACGCCCTCGTGCGGCACCGCGACGTCGGCAAGATCAGCCTCACCGGCTCGACGGCGACCGGCCAGGCGATCACTAAGGCGTCGGCGGACGCGCTGAAGCCGATGACGTTCGAACTAGGCGGCAAATCCCCCAATATCGTCTTTCCGGATGCCGACCTGGACGCGGCGGCCCTGGGCGTCACCGTGAACTCGATCTACACCGGGAACGCCGGGCAGGTCTGCGTGGCCGGCTCGCGCATCCTCATCCACCGCTCGATCTGGGACGACATGCTGGGCCGGATCCAGCCGATCTGCGCGGGCCTGGTGCTGGACGACCCGCAGGATCTGGCGACGACGATGGGGCCGATCGTGTCGGCGGGGCAGTTCGAGCGCGTGACCTCCTACCTGGAACTGGCCGAGAAGGAGGGCGCCAGGCTGGTCTTCGGCGGCCGGACCGGCGCGGACGTCGTGCCTGGACTGCCGGGCGGCTACTGGGTCGAGCCGACGTTGTTCACGACGGAGGACAACTCACTGCGGCTGTGCCAGGAGGAGATCTTCGGGCCCGTGGCGGTGGCGCTGCCGTTCGAGACGGACGAGGAGGCGCTGGAGATCGCCAACGACTCCCCGTACGGGCTGGCGGCCGGCGTCTGGACCCGTGACCTCGGCCGCGCGCACCGCTTCGTCCGGGATCTGCAGAGCGGCACGGTGTGGGTGAACACCTTCCGCCAAATGCCGCCGGGGCTGCCGTTCGGAGGCGTGAAGGACAGCGGGTACGGCCACGATTCGGTCCTCGAGTTCACCCGCGAAAAAGCCGCCATTATCCAGATCTAGTCAGATAGATTTGCCCCTCGTGAGCGAGGGGATCAAGGACCACTCCGGGCTTTCGGAGGCAGCCGCCCAGTCACGGGCATCGGTGCTGCGTAGCCGCGCCGAATCGTACATCGCCCTGTCGCGGCATGACGCCGCGATCGCCGACCTGACGGAGTCGATCGCCCTGGCGCCCGACAACGCCCGCGCCTGGCGCCTGCGCGGGGAGAGCCACCGCATGATCGAGCGGTACGAGGCCGCGCTGGAGGACTTCGACGAGGCGCTGAAGCTGGAGCCGGACAGCGCGTACGCGCTGGGCTCGCGCGGCCAGACCCACGCCGCGATGGGCCGCCTGGAGGAAGCCATGGCCGATTTCGACCACGCCCTCACCCTCTCCCCCGACTCCCTGTGGATCCTGGAGGCGAAGGCGGACGCCCTGGTGGACCTGGACCGCCTCGACGAGGCCCTGGACGAGCACGCCAAGATCCTGGCCATGAACGGTGACCAGCCGTACTCCTGGGTGGCCCGCGGCGACCTGTATCAGCGCCTGCACCTGTACGCCGAGGCGATCGACGACTACACGAAGGCGCTGGACCTGGACCCCGAGCACGTGCGGGCCCTCAGCCGGCGCGGCGAGGCCCTGCGTATGGTGGACCGCTACGAGGAGGCGCTGTCCGACCTGAGCCGTGCCTTGGAGCTGGACCCGGACAATGATCGGGCGCTGGGCAGCCGAGGAGCGGTGCTGAGCGAGCTGGGCGACAACGAGGCGGCGCTGACCGACCTGGATCGGGCGATCGAGCTGGACCCCGAGTACGTGTGGGCGTATCGGGTGAGGGGCGAGATCTTCCAGGAGCTGGAACGCCACGAGGAAGCGGTCTCCGACTTCACCCAGGCCCTCCACCTGGAATTCGGCGGCTAGGGGTCGCGGTGGCTCGTGCCCGGGCGAGCATCGGTTCTGACAGGTCCACCCCCAGGGCGTGGCCGTGTGCTGCTGTACGGGCGTCGTTGATCCCGCTGAGCACGGCGTTCCATCGATTGTGGTTGTCGGCCCAGTGGGTGCCCTCGTAGCCGTTCCAGGCCTGGGCCTGCTCGGTGTTGATGATCTGTTGCATCAGAGACTGTCCTTGATCTCGTGTTCGGTGCCGTTCAGCCGGCCATGGCAGGAGGTGGCCGTCTTGGCGGGGCAGTGACCGGATTGCGCGCAGCCGGCGCAGCGAGACGATGTGCAGTGCGATCGCCATGGGGACCGCGCCGGTGGCGACGAGCGCGAGCGGGAGCTTGAACCACACCACCGGCAGCGCGAAGACGGCCGGCAGCTTCCCCAGCGCCATCACGACTAAAAACAGCACCCCGGCAACCCGCAGGGTATGGGGCAGGGCCAATCGCGCCAGGGTATCCGGCTGGGCCAGGACACGGGCCACCGCTGGAATCCTGCTGCCCAGCAGCAGCGCGGCAAGGATGCCGGCGAAGGCCATGGCGAGCCAGGGTCGGACCTGGCCGGGTTGCTGGTGATAGATCCCGGCGTTGGCGATCAGGGCGCTGACGACCAGCCATCCTCCGATCGGTGCGAGCGCGCCACCGGCGATCCCGTTGCCGCCCGCGTGCCGACGCCGGCGGCGACGGCGCCGCGGTAGAGCATCACGCACGTGACAGCTGGTATCCCGACCACGCCCAGCAGCACCAGCGCCCACACCTAATTCGGTAGGTCAGCCACGACGGCCTCCTTCCACGAGGCGATAACTTGGACAGGCATGTCCGGCGACGCGCGAGACCTGCGGGCCGACGCCCGGCGCAACACCAGCGCGATCCTGGACGCCGCCCTGGCCTGCCTGGCGCGCGACCCGGACGTGAGCATGGGCGAGATCGCCAAGGCGGCCGGGGTCGGCAGGGCCACCCTGTACGGGCACTTCCCCTCCCGGGCCGAGCTCGTCGACGCGGTGTTCGCCCATGCCGCGGAGCGGGCCGAGCAGGCTCTGTCGGCGGTCGACACGGCCGGCGACCCACACCACGCCCTCGCCGACCTCATCGCGTCCAGCTGGCGGCTGGTCACCGAGTTTCGCGCGCTGCTGCGCCGCCGCCGAACGGGAGCGGCCCGCCGAACGCATCCGCGCCCACCACGACCAGCCGTTGCACCGTGTCCAGGCACTCATCGCCCGAGGGCAGCGCGAGGGCGTGCTCCGCGGCGACCAGCCGACATCCTGTCTGGTCACGGTCTTCTACAGCATGCTGCATAGCGCCGCCGACGAGATCACCGCAGGGCGACTGCCCGACCACGACGCCATTGCGATGATCACAGCGACACTGCTATCGGCCTATGCCCCGCCCGCACCATCGACGACCGCGATCGCGTCCACCTCGATCAGGTAGCCGGGCGCGGCCGGCGTCTCCACTCCGAGCAACGTATCGGTGGGCTTGTGGTCACCGAACAGCGCGATCCTGCCCTAAGAACAACTCACCGACCCTGGGCGCGCGAGCCGTACGCCGGGCCGAACACCACTAGCAGTGCCAGGTCCTCGGTCACCTCGTCGAAGCGGTGTTCCTCGCCCGCCGGCACGAAGATCACCGAACCGGGGCTCACTTCGGCAGCGCCGTCCGGGGTCACGATCTTGGCCCGGCCCGCGGTGACCACGTAGATCTCGTCTTCGGTGTGCGGGCTCTGATCGTCGCGCCCGCCTGCCGGGATGCAGTACGTTCCGACCGACAGATCCGGCACCCTCAGGTGCTCCACCCAGTCGTTGGCCGCTCCGGCAGCGAGCGGCGTCCACACTCCCGCACCCTTGATGATCTCCATGACGGAAGCATAGTCATGCACACCTTCACGTTGTGGCCCCAGGTCAGCCGGCCGTGCGGTCGGCGAGTCCGTGGAGGAGCAGGGACGTGAGCGTGTCAATGATCTCCTCGTCGGGCAGACGCGGCCCGTTCTGACCCGCCCCGAGGATGGCGTAACCCAGCAGGGAGATCATCGAGCCGATCGCGGCGGCGACCAGGGCGGGATCTCCCGGCAACGTCTTTCCCTGCTCTCGCATGTACTCCAGGTGGTCGCGGAGCGTATCGGTCTCGGCGAGGATGTGCCGCCATGCATGGCCGTCGCCGGGTGGTTCGGCGATGGTCGACTGCATCAGCGCCGCCACTACCGGCAGGTGGTCGCCCAGGACGTGCCAGATGACGGCGATGTGCGCGCGGAGTTGGCCGGGGTCGCCGAGGTCATGCTCGCGCGGGTGCACTGCGGCGTCGATCTCCCGGTCGGCCTGCGCCGCCATCTCCTCCAGCAGTGCCTGGAGCAGTGCCTCCTTGCTGGGGAAGTGGTCGTAGAACGAGCCGGTGGCCCGCCCGGCCTCCCGAGTGATGTCGGTCACCTTGGTGTTGAGGTAGCCGCGTTCGACGAACAGCTTCCGGGCTGCCTGTTTGAGCGCTTGCTCGGTCTCGGCCGCCTTGATCTTCCGCGTTGTCACGCCTTTTCTCCTTGACCTCGTTTCGCGAGCCAAGCATACTGAACCCTCGTTCGCCGAATATAGATTCACTGAATTGAGGTTCACTATGCGTGCCATCATCATCGGCGGCGGCGTCGCCGGGGTCGCCGGCGCGATCGCCCTGCGGCGGCTCGGCTGCGAGGTGACCGTCTACGAGGCCTATCCGGACCCCGCGGGCCAGGTGGGTTCCTTCCTCAGCCTCGCCGTCAACGGTCTGCGCGGACTGGAGACGCTCGGCTGCCTGGAGGACGTGCGGCAGGCCGGCATCGACGTACCGCGCCAGCACATGTGGTCCAGTTCGGGCAGGCTCCTGGGCGACGTGCCGCGCGGCCGGCTGTCCGGCGATCCGATGCACAGCGTCACCCTCGCGCGCGGCCACCTGGTCGAGGTCCTGCGCGACCACGCGGTGCGCGCGGGCGCCGAATTGGTCACGGGAGAACGCTTGACCGGCGCCGTGACGACCGCGACCGGGGTGAGGGCGGAGTTCGCCAGCGGCCGCACCGACGACGCCGACCTGCTGGTGGGGGCGGACGGCATCTGGTCCCGGACCCGCACCGTGCTCGACCCGAACGCGCCCGCCCCCGAGTACGCGGGCCTGTTCAGCGTCTCGGGCGTCGCCGACATGCCCGCCGGACTCACGGTCACCCCCGGCACCTTCAACATGACCTTCGCGCGCAACGGCGCCTTCATCCACGTCCCGGCCCCGAACGGGGCCCTGTGGTGGTCCGCCCAGGTCGCCAGCCCCGACGAGCCGGACCTGAATGCGGTCGCCGACTGGATCCCCGAGCTCACCGAGCTCTACCGCCACGAGAAGAGCGCGACCGCCATCCTGGAATCCACCGTCGAGGTGCACCGACCGACCCTCATGCACAAGCTGGCCGCGGTGCCGACCTGGCACAACGACCGCGTCGTGCTGCTCGGTGACGCCGGGCACCCGGTCGGCGCCGGCCAGGGCGCCTCCATGGCCATCGAGGACGCCCTGGTCCTCGCCCGCTCGCTGGCTGCGGTCCGGGACATCCCCCAAGCCCTCGCCGACTATGCCCAGACCCGCCGCACCCGCATCGCCAAGATGGTCAAGGCCGCCAGCGACAACCGCGACGCCAAGACCGCCGGACCGATCGAACGCCGAATCAACGACCTCGTCATGCCGGTCTTCTTCCGCCACTTCTACGAAAGGGCCACCGGCTGGCTCTACAACCAGCCCACCCCGGCATGACGAACCCACGGCAGCACCTGCACGTAAGCCCAGACGTTGATGCCCCAAGCCCGACCGTCGATGCAGTCGAACAGGAGCGTATGCCCGTGTGCTGCTCGATGAGGCCACAGGTTGGCCTGTCATGGCGATCGAAGATGTCGATCACCATGGCGTTATCAGCCGGCCGCCACGGCACGTCTGTTTCGTCGTCGGCTGCCGGGTAGGTGGTGCGGGCTCACAGGGGGGAGACTGACATGTGTCTGAGCTGTGGCTGCGGAGAGCCGAACGACGATCACGGCAATCCGGCCAACATCACCGCACAGGATCTGCAGAGCGCCGCTCAAGCGGCGGACATCAGCCCGCAGGAGGCCGCCGAGAACATCCAGGCCGGCATCGGAGCCGGGTAAGGCGGCGATGAAACGGAGTGCCTGTGTCCCGCGCCGCCTCCTTGCCTCTCGTCGGAGTAGGTGAAGCCACTGCGGGACACAGGCACTTTGCCGCGGTTCACTACGACCTGGATAAGGTCACGTGATCGCCACTTGACCGTTCAACGCGCTCCTGCGAGCGCTCGACGGGACTACGAGCCAGCGTCAGCGTCAGCGGACGCCGGTGCGGTTGCAAACGACGTGTTGTCTGAGATCTGTTTTTCGACCTGGGCATGGGCCTGGTCCTGGTCCTGACGCCCGACCTGATGCTGGTTCTGATGGTTGTTGTTGTGGATCCAGAGGTGGGCCTTCTGCTTCTGGCGGTTGTAGTAGCTGTAGTGGTGGTGGATCTTTGGCTTGGCGTGGCTTACGACGGGCTGCTCCTTGACGGGCTGCCCCTTGGGCTGTGGCGGCGCGCCTCCGGCGTAGGCGGTCGAGGAAGTGGCCAGCGTGACGGCGGCAGCGGACATGGCGATGCTGACCGCGAGAGCCCCGGTCGCAGTCTTGAACTTGGGCATTGAATTTCCCCCCAAAGGTTCGGTTGCCCTGTTCTCAATATTTTCCGGATGATTGGGAAAATGTTGATGAATGGCAGCCAAATATGCTATCCGTGCATCTTCTTTCCTGGATAAGTGTGCAGTAAACGGGGGGCTTTCGTGTGTTTGCCTGATTCTAACGCATCCATGGCCCTATTTAAGCTTTCATGAAATAAAACAAAATGAGGCGATTTGCCGGTTTTATTCGCCCTCGGTGGCGAAAGCTGAGCCCGGATCCGCGTGCGCCGCGCAGCGTCGGACAACTCCGGTGAATGTGGGGCTGAGCCGCCTTTATGGCTCAGATCGAAACACGTGCAACGTTTGACTTTTGAGGCCTCATGCAGCGGCGTTCACGCCGAGCCATTCCAAGGCGTCAGCCGCCGCATGGAGAACCGAGATGTGCCCGTCCTCCGGGTAGAGCCGCAGCTCGGCCCGAGGGCAGTGGCGGGCCAGCCATTCACCGTGTGAACTGGGCACGACCCGGTCCTGACCGCCGTGCATGAGCAGCACCGGAGCGGTCACCTGGCCGGGATCACAACCCCACGGGGCGACGTACGCGAGGTCGTCGTCGATCAGCCCTCCGGGGCCGCCCTCCAGGGCGGGGCCGACGACACTGTCGAACCAGGACCACTCACCGGTGAACGCCGCATGATCCACAGGGGCGAACATCTCCGGGTCGTACTCGGCCGTCGCCTCGTGCCGTTCCTTCGCCGCGCGTCCCGCGACGGCGGCACGCAGGGAGGCCTCGCCCGAGGCGGACATGCCGGCGAACCAGTCGAGCCCCTCCGCGCCGTACGGAGCCAGTCCCGACACGCTCACGGCGGCCAGCACCCGGTCGGGAAGCAAGGCGGCGCAGGCCAGGGCGTGCGAGCCGCCGCCCGAGTGACCCATGACGGCGAACCTGGCGATGCCCAGAGCGTCGGCGACGCGCTGGGCGTACTCGGCCGCCGAAGACACATTCCGGCCGGGAACAGGGGTAGTGCCGCCGTAACCAGGGCGGTCGTACGACACCCAGCGGATGCCGAGCCGGTCAGAAACCGGGAAGAGGGGCTCCGGGGGCGTGCCGATGTTGGGCGTGCCGTGATGCCAGAAGACCGTCAGCCGATCATCGGCATCGCCGGCAGCCGTGTCGTAGACGTGCAGCGTACGGTCGTCGCCAAGATCCAGCGTCAGCTCTTTCACCACCCGGCCGAGCCTAACGACCAGGGAATCCGAGCGCCAGGTGTCTCACCGGGGCCGTACCGCACGGCCCCGGTGAGGATCAGAGGGCGAGCAGGGCGTTGACCGGCAGGCGGGGGTCGGACAGCGGGCGTATGGCGATGCGGAGCAGCGCCAGCGCGTTGTCGTCGCCCGCGATGCGGTTGGCGCTGAGCTCGCCGCAGGACTGGCAGTGATGGATGATCAGCCACTCACCGTCCGGCCGGACGGTGACGCTGAGCGCCGCCATCCGGCCCCGGCAGCCCGCCCGCCGGTCCCCCGGAATGCGGTGGTCGACGTGCAGGCTGGTCAGGCAGTGCGGGCAGTGGTTGCGGTGCGCCGTGCCCGGCGCGATCATCGGGACGTCCAGCCGGCAGCCGACGCAGCGGAACGCGTCGGCGGACTCCCGATGATGGTGCGCGGTCTTGCGCCGTTGCGGCCTCTCCCGGGCCGGGTTCCTCCTGGGCATGTCACAGGTCGCCGAACGCCTCGAGCGGGAACGGCGGCTGCGCGAGCGGGCGTACCGCCATGCGCATGAGGATGAGCTGGTTGTCGTCCCCGCAGATGGGGTTGGACGTCAGCTCACCGCAACGGGTGCAGCGATGGATGATCATCCAGTCGCCGGTGCGGAGGACCGCGATCGCGATCGGGATCATCCGCGAGCGGCACTCGGACGGGCCGCCCTCCATACGGTCGAGCACGTGTTGCGAGTGCAGGCAGCTCGGGCAGTGGTTGCGGCGGGTGCCGTCAGGGGCGGTCGCCGTCACGGTCAGGCCGCAGCGGACGCACTGGAAGGTCTCGGTGTTGACGATGGAACGTGGTTTGCCGTTGGCAGACAACGCGGGTACTCCTTGCCGGAAACGAATGGGGGTGAAGACAGCAAGGAAGTGCGCCAGCCGCGGCCGGCCCGGCCCCGTGGACGATGTCAGATGTGATGCGTCAGAGGCAGGATTCGCCGGCAACACGTCGAGGCGCACTTGGCGCGGTGCCAGACATCAACCCACCCCTTCCACGGCGGCATGACCCGCCCGTTCGACTCGGCCACGTGCGAGGGTAACGGCGCCGGATGGCCTACCGCCAATGGTTTTCGCCGGCGTGCCGACCGTCGTGCAGGGCGCGCAGAAGGACATTGAGCGAGTCGTCTGGAGTCTGCCCGGCCGTGTCGATGACGATGTGCTCCCGATCCCAAGGTTCGTAGGCGCGGTCGATGATCTGCTGCCAGTCGGGAAGGTGGAGGTCAGGGATGTCGGTCGAGCGCGAGGTCGCACGGTGCCGGTGCTCGATCGGGTCCGAGCAGATCACCTCCACCTCCGCGGTCGGTACGTCCGCCTCGGTCCCCACGTCTCGCCAGGCGTCACGGGTGATCGCCAGCGGGTTGACGGATTCCGCGATCACGGTGAGTCCGCCCCGAAGGTGGTCTCCGGCCAGGGCGTACCCGACGGCGTAGCCGGCGGGGCCGAGGGGTTGACCGGCCAGGCCGGAACGGACGATCGCCTGCTCGATGGTGTCGATGCGCAGGTGCACGGCGCCCATGTGCGCGGCGAGGAGGCGGGCGAGCGTGGTCTTTCCTGTCGCGGGCAGGCCGCCGATGACGATGAGCATGCCGTCAATACTGTCGCAGCAGTCGCGAGGGAGCGATCGAGGCGATTTGCCGGGAGAGCGGCGCACGGCTAGCTTCGCCGTCCATGACCCCGACTCTGCGCACTGAGCGCCTGCTGCTGGAGCCGTACGTCCCCGAAGACCAGGAAGACTTCGTCGCCCTGTTCCAGGACCAGAGGGTTTCGCAGTGGATGGGCGACGGTCCTGCTCCCGAGGCGGAGGACCGCGCGCTGTTCGGACGGATCTTCACGAAGGTCTATGCCCAGGATCTGTTCGACGTCTGGGCCGTTCGCCGGGACGGCCGTTTGATCGGACACGCTGAGATCAAGCAGACCGACGTGGTCCAAGGCTACGAGATCATCTACGCACTGGCCCCTGCTATGTGGGGATCGGGACTGGGGAGAGAACTGGCCGAGGCGATCGTCGCCTACGGCTTCGACTCCTTGGGGCTCACGGAGGTGCACGCCACCGTGGCGGCGTCGAACAGTGCCTCGCTGGCCGTGCTGAACAGGATCGGATTCGAGCACGTCCGGGACATAGCAGAGGATGACGGGGGCACCACTCGCGTGCTGACGCGCCGTCGGGCGGTGCAGCCCACCCGGCAGGAGTGAAGGGCTCCTTCCGGGTCCGGCTGGTGATTGACCGAATAAGGTTCTAGATTCGGCTCATGGGGATCGGGCTGAGCGAGGAACACCTGGCATTGGCCGCCTCCGTTCGGGGGCTGGCGGAGCGGACCGTCGAGCACGCGGCCCTCGCCGGGCAAGGGCTACTGGGGCTGCATCTTCCGGAGGAGCACGGCGGGCAGGGGTACGGGCTGCTGGAGTTGTGCGTCGCGCTCGAGGTGCTGGGCGAGCGGCGCGTCCCCGGCCCTTACCTGCCTACGGTTCTGACGTCGGCGGTTCTCGCCCGCTCAGGCGGCGACCGGTACGGGGACCTGGTCAAGGCGCTCGCCGACGGCTCGATGACCGCGACCGTCGCTCTCCCCGCCGACGCCCCGGTCGCCGGTGCCGGGCTGCTCGCCCTGGGGGCGTGCGACGCCGACCTCTTCCTCCTGCCGGTAGGCGGTGGCGCGTGGGCGGTGCTGGGTCGTGACGATGTCGCTGCCGAGCCCGCCGACAGCGTCGATCTCGACCGCGCCCTCTGCTCCGTGACGCCGCGCGGGCAGATCCCCGCCGACCGGGTGCTCCCCCACGCGCCGGTACGGGAGCTCGCCACGGCGCTGCTGGGCGCCGACGCGTGCGGCATTGCGGCGTGGGCGGTTGCGACGGCGGCCGGCTACGCCAAGGTCCGCGAGCAGTTCGGCCGGCCGATCGGGCAGTTCCAGGGCGTCAAGCACCGGGTGGCCGCCGCCCTGGTGGCGTTGGAGCAGGCCCGTGCCGCCGTCTGGGACGCCGCCCGGGCCATGGACACCGCCGTCGGGGACACCGGCCTCTCGGATGAGACGCGGTTGGCGGTCGGGGTGGCTGCGGTGCTCGGGCCCGACGCGGCCGTGCGGTGTGCGGCGGATGCGATCCAGGTGCTCGGCGGCATCGGCTACACCTTCGAGCACGACGCCCACCGCTACTACCGCCGCGCCCTGTCCGACCGCATGCTGGCCGGCGACCCCGGCCCCTGGGCGGAGGAGGCAACCGGCCTGGCGGTCCAGGGCACGCGGCGGGCGATGGAGCCGGACCTGCCCGACGAGGCCGCCGCCGTCAGGGACACGATCAGGGCGGAGGCGCAGTCACTGCGGGCGGAGGAGCCGGCGGCCAGGCGGGCGAGGTTCGCCCGCGAGGGCTGGATCATGCCGTACCTGCCCAGGCCGTGGGGCAGGGACGCCTCCCCGCTCGAGCAGGTGATCATCCACCAGGAGTTCCGCGACCTCAAGCGCCCGAACCTGGGCATCGCCGCCTGGGCGGTCCCGTCCATCGTCCGGTACGGCACCCGCGAGCAGCAGGAACGTTTCCTCCCGGGCACGCTGACCGGCGAGATCGTCTGGTGCCAGCTGTTCAGCGAGCCGGGAGCCGGCTCCGACCTGGCCGGGCTGTCGGCGAAGGCCACGAAGGTGGAGGGCGGCTGGTCGCTGAGCGGGCAGAAGATCTGGACGTCGCTCGCGCAGTACGCCCACTGGGGCATCTGTCTCGCCCGCACCGCGCCTGAGAGGCCGAAGCACGACGGGATCTCGTACTTCCTGGTGGACATGTCCTCCCCCGGGATCACCGTCAGGCCGCTCAAGGAGATCAACGGCGAGGAGATCTTCAACGAGGTGTTTCTCGACGACGTCTTCGTGCCGGACGACCTGGTCGTCGGCGAGGTGAACGCAGGCTGGCGGGTCGCCCGTGACACGCTGTCCCACGAACGCGTCGCGCTCGGCGATTCCTGGGGTCCCGGCTCGCAACACACCGACATGGTCAAACTGATCGCCAGCCTGCCTGAGCTCCGGCAGGCGCAGCGCGAGCAGGCAGGACGTCTGTGGGCGGAGGGCCAGGCCATCTCGGCGCTCGGCCTGCGCGTGACGCTCTCGAAGCTGTCCGGCACGGATCCCGGAGCGGCCTCCAGTGTCCGCAAGCTGCTCGGCATGCGGCACGCGCAGGCGATCTCGGAGTTCTGCTGGTCGCTGGCCCCGGCGGACCCGTACTGGAACCGCATGATCCTCACCACCCGCGCGTTCACGATCGGCGGCGGCACCACGGAGGTGCAGCTCAACATCATCGCCGAGCGGGTGCTGGGGCTGCCGCGGGACCCGTGATCAGCCTTTGGGATAGTACGGGGCCGCCAGGTGCGCGTACACGATCGTGTTGTCCCGGTAGCTGTGCGCCTGCCGGTCGAACGCCCCGCCGCAGGTCACCAGCCGTAGCCCCGGATAGGCGAGCTTGCCGTAGACCTTCTTGGCGGGGAAGCGCGCCTTCGGCGTGTGCTCGACCTTGTCGACGACGAAGACGGCCACCGAGCGGTCGGCCCGCAGCACCTGGACCTGGTCGCCGCGCTTGACCTCCTTGAGGCGGGCGAAGACGGCGGGGCCACTCCTGGTGTCGAGGTGCCCGGTGATCACGGCGGCGCCACGCTGGCCGGGGACGGGGCCGTAGCGGTACCAGCCGGCCAGGTTCGGGGCGTCGAGCGGCGGGTTCTCGATGGCGCCGCGCGTGTCCAGGCCCAGCTCCGTCAGCGGCGCGGCGACGCCGATGGACGGGATGTAGACGGCGGTGGGACGGGCGGCCTCCATGGGCCTGGCCATCTTGGAGAGCGGCACGCCGATGATCGGCGCCGGGCGTGCGGTCGCGACCGGCGTCGTCTCGGGCTCGCCGCCCACGATGCCGCTCAGCCCGGACCAGATCAGCAGCGCCCCGGCCAGAGTGATGACGCCCGCGACGGCCAGGATCAGCCGATTTCCGCGAGCACGTGTCCCGCGCGTCGCGTCGGCAGGAGTGCGCGACCCACCGGCCGCTTCAGCGGGAGCGCGCGAGCTGCTGGCCACCCTAGGCGGCATCCCCGCGGCGCCGTACCGCGAACCCGGCCAGCCCGGCCCCGGTCAGCAGCGCGGCCCCGCCCAGCGCGAACGGCCACACCGCGCCGTCCTGCGTGAGCCCGCCCCCGCCGGTCTCCGGATGCCCATCGGGCACCTTGTGCTCGCGCTCGCTCGCCGGCCGCCACGGATCCTCATTCGCCTCGGGACCTGGCTGGTGGGCCCAGGGCTCCTCGTCCGGTGCGGGCTCGCCCGACCAGGAATCCTCGGGTGCGGGGGTGCTCGAGGAGGTGTCGTCCTGCGGGGATTCGTCGCAGAGGATCGGCAGTGGAAGGAGGCAGGTGGGGACCACGTCCGGCAGTTCAGGGCCGGACTGTGCGGAGGCGGTGCCGATGCCCGCCGCCAGGCTCACTCCTGCGGCCATGAATGCCGTGACCGCTCCAGCGGCCGCGAGACGTCGCGCTCTTGCCATGAAGGCTCCCGAATTCGTCGGCTGTCGCCCCCCGATGCAGCAGTGAGCCTTGCGAACTATTGGACGGCGAGTCAAGTAATGTGACCGAAGTGAAACAGGCGGATACGGAGTGTTTGGTCGGCCGCCGACGTGGCAGAAGTACTCCGTTAGGGGGACAAAAGCCATGAGTCAACCACAACAGCCCGAACTTCGCAGATCAGGCAAGGCGGCCACCGACTCCACATCCGCCCACGCCATACCTGAGACGAAGAGCGGCGCCAAGCGGCGGACCATCCGCCCGCACGGGACCGACAAGGGAGGCAAAGGCGGCGGCAAGGGCGGCGGCGTGCCTCCCGGCCAGCGCTCGCCGTATCCGGAGTGAGGCCAGAGGTGAAGGGAAGCCTGCAGTTCATCGGCAACGCCACCACGCTGATCCGTTACAACGGCTTCACGCTGCTGACGGATCCGAACTTCCTGCATCGGGGTCAGCGGGCGTATCTGGGATTCGGCCTGAGCGCGCGCCGGCTCACCGACCCCGCTGTGGAGATGGAGGATCTGCCCACCCTGGACGCGGTGGTGCTGTCCCACCTGCACGGCGACCACTGGGACCGGGTCGCCCGGCGGGGCCTCGACAGGGACACGCCGATCATCACCACCACCACAGCGGCACGCAAGCTGCGCTGGCGGGGGTTCCGTAGCAGCGTGGGCCTGGAGGAGTGGCAGCAGCACAAGCTCCGCGGCCACGGCGGGACCGTCGTGATCACCGCCCTGCCCGCGAGGCACGCGCCCGGCGCGGCCGAGGCGCTGCTGCCGCCGGTGATCGGCACGATGCTGGAGTTCTACAACCGGGACGAGCGCATCGAGCTGCGCCTGCACATCAGCGGCGACACGCTGCTCGACCGCCGCCTGGACGCGATTCCGCGCCGCTTCCCGGAGATCGACCTGGCCCTCGTCCACCTGGGCGGCACCAGGCTCGGCACCCTGATGGTCACCATGGACGGCGAGCAGGGCGCCTCATGGGTGGACGTGATCAATCCCAAGACGGTGGTGCCGGTGCACTACGACGACTACACCGTCTTCAGCTCGCCGCTGGACGACTTCCGGCGGCAGATCGACCAGGCCGGGCACGCCGACCGGCTGGTCTACCTGGAACGGGGCGAGACCCGAGAGCTCGCCCCGCACCGGCTCATCCGCCACTGATCCGCGGCGGCGGCTCAACCTTCGGCGAGGTCGCGGCGGCGCAGGCCGTACAGACCGAGGCCTGTCAGCGCCGCGGCGAGTGCGGCCAGCACCACCGTGGCCACCGGGGCGAACGACCCCAACGGGTGCCAGGGGAGGTGGGACAGCACCGACGTGTTCGTCACCCATCCCGGCAGCCCCCAGTAGGACCCCAGGATCTGGACGAACCCGCTGTACACGAGCACGGCCCAGGCCACGGTCATGGCCTGGGGGGCGAGCCCGAGCAGCGCGACGGGGACGGCGAGCAGCACCAGCGCCTCCGGGACGCGGAGCAGGGTCGCCCCGATGGTCTCTCCCACGAGGCCGAGATCGCCGGTCGACACGGCGGCGCCGATGCCGAGCGCGGCACCGTACACCGCCAGCAGGATGACCCCGGCGAGCGCGGAGACCAGCAGAGACGACCCGAGCCACGTCGATCTGCCGGTCGGCCCGGCCAGAACGGGACCGATGCGGCCGCGCACCTCCTCCCCCCGGAGCCGGATGACCGACAGGACCGCGAAGACGCCGGTGTAGAGGGAGCCGGTGAACACCATGAGGCTGATCCAGGCTCGCCCGAAGTCCGCCCCGGCGAAGATCGGCAGATCGGTGTTCGACATTCCGCCGGTCATGCCGCCCAGGACGAGGCCGACGCCGAGAAACGCGGCTCCCCACCAGCCGATCGTCGCCTGCTGAAGTCTCAGGGCGAGCGTGAACGGCGAGCGCAGCCAGGAAGGCGCCGAGGGCCGGCCGGGACGCGGGGCGACCAAGGAGGCACCGAGATCCCTGCGGCTCGCCAGCGTGTAGGCGCCGGCGACCAGGAGCCCGGTGAGCACAGCCGAGAGGCCGAGTGGCCACCAGCGCTCGTCCGCCAGCACCCGGGTCTGCTGCGACCAGCCGATCGGCGACAGCCAGAACAGCGGACCGCCCTCCTGGCTCTGCATCGCCCCCGCGCCGCGGAGAATCCACGCCACGAAGAGCGCCGCGCCGGCGAGCCCGCCGGCGCCTCTCGTGTGCTCGGTGATCTGGGCGGTCACCGCGGTGACCGCGGCGAACACCAGCCCGGCCGCGGCGAGCGAGGCGCCGAACAGCAACGCGCTGCTTGCGGGAAAGCCTAGGCTGATCGCCGCGGCGGCGGTGCAGACCGCCAGGACGACATCGCTGATCAGGGCGACGATCAACGCGGCGGTGAGCTGGGCGTGGCGGCCCACGGCGGCCGCCCGGATGAGTTCGGCCCGGCCTGTCTGCTCTTCACCCCGGGTGTGCCGGGTGATGAGCAGGACGTTCATCAGCGCGGCGGCCAGCAGGAACTCGACCCAGTAGGCGGCGAGGAAGTAACGCTGCGAGGTGACGTCGCCGAAAAGGGGCCCGCCGAGCACCCTCATGAACGACGTCTGGATCATCTGCGCGGCTTCGGCCATGGCCTCCGGCGTCGGGACGACCGCGGTCACGGCCGCGTGGTAGAAGCGCGGGACGAGGACCGTGATGGCGAGCACCCAGATGGGCAGCTTGATCCGGTCGCGGCGCAGCGCCAGCCGTACCATCGCGCCGGTGCAGGTCAGGTGGCCGCCCGGCGCTCTCGATCCGGTACGGCCCCGCGCCGGGGAAGCCGTCGCGGTCATGCCGCCCGCCTAGTCGCGTAGTGCCGGAGCATGAGCTCTTCGAGCGTCGGCGGATGGCTGACCAGGGAGCGGATGCCGAACCCAGACAGGTGCCGGACGGCGGCGTCGAGGTGTTCGGCGTCCACGCTGAACCGCACGCCTGCGTCTTCGATCTTCGCGTGGTGGATGCCCGGCAACCGGTCGAGGCCGGTGACCGGGGTGGCGGTGCCGGCCACGATCGTCGTCCGGGTGAGGTGCCGCAGCTGTGCCAGCGTCCCCGACTCCACGACCTTCCCGTCCCGGATGATGGTGATGCGGTCGGCGAGGGTTTCGACCTGGGCGAGGATGTGACTGGACAGCAGGATGGTGCGGCCGGCGGCTTTGGCCTCCGCGATGACCTGCTGGAACACCGCCTCCATCAGCGGGTCCAGCCCGCTCGTGGGCTCGTCGAGGATCAGCAGCTCCACGTCGGCGGAGAGGGCGGCGACGAGGGCTGTCTTCTGGCGGTTGCCCTTGGAGTAGGTCCGCGCCTTCTTCCGGGGATCGAGCTCGAACCGCTCGATCAACTCGTTCCTGCGCTTGATGTCGAGCCCGCCACGCAGCCGGCCGAGCACGTCGATGGCCTCGCCTCCGGTGAGGTTGGGCCACAGCTCCACATCGCCCGGCACGTACGCCAGCCGCCGGTGCAACGCGACGGCGTCGGCCCAGGGGTCACCGCCCAGCAGCCTGGCGCTGCCGGAGGTGGCGCGCATCAGGCCCAGCAGAATGCGGATGGTGGTGCTCTTTCCCGCCCCGTTCGGGCCGAGGAAACCGTGCACCTCTCCGGTGTCCACGGTGAGGTCGAGCCCGTCGAGGGCGCGTGCCGGCCCGAAGGTCTTGACGAGCCCGGAGGTGGCGATGGCAGGGATCATGGTTTCTCCGATGAGCGGGCCTCGTTGAGCATGGCGAGGAGGCGACCCGCGATCTCCTCAGGCCTCGATCATTTAGAGCCGGCCGGTCACCCGGGCGTCGAACTCGCGGTCCGGGAGGGATCTGTTGAGGCTCAGGAGAGCTTCGGCCTGCCAGCCCACGACGTAGCGAGTGTCCGGCCGGGCCGACTCGACGGCCTGCCGGATCGCCGTGGCGACGACGCCGGGGTCGGAGGCCGGGGTGTCCTCGCCCAGCTGGGTCTCGGCTGCGCGCGCCATGGCTTCGGCCATCTGCCGGTAGGCGCCGCTTCCCGAGGTCTCCCGTAGTTGCCGCGCGGTCCCGGCCTCGAAGTCCGTCTTGATGATGCCGGGCTGGATGACGACCACGTCGATGCCGAACGGCTCGACCTCCATGCGGAGCGTGTCGGAGAAGGCCTCCAGGGCGTGCTTGGAGGCGTAGTACCAGGCACCGAGCGGCAAGGCGATCTCGCCGCCGATCGAGGACACGTTGACGATCGTGCCTGATCGCCGCTCCCGCATCCGCGGCAGGACCAGCTGGGTCAGCCGGGCCGGTGCGAACACGTTGACCTCGAACTGATCTCGGGCAGTCGCCAGAGGCGTGTCCTCGACCGCGCCGTGCACGACGGCGCCCGCGTTGTTCACCAGGACGTCGATCCGCTGGTGCTCATCCAGGATGGTACGGACGACCCGCTGGAGATCTTCTTCCTTGGTCACGTCCATGGGCAGGGTGTGACCGCCTGCTTCGCGGATCGCGGCCATTTTGCCCACCCGCCGCGCTCCGCCGTAGACGATGTGGCCGCCGCGCAGGAGCTCGAGTGCGGTGGCGTGGCCGATGCCGGATGAGGCACCGGTGACGAGACATATCTTGGCGGCCATGCCAGGGATCTCCTTGGGATGCGATGCCGTCCGGGGGCGCTCATTGTTCACGCACAGGGAAAGCTACGGCTGCGTTCGAGCTGTAGGCAAGTGACTAGCGGCGTTGTCGCAGCTCAGAGGGCAGCAATTGGTGCAACGACATTGTCAGCGAATGCAACCGGCTCGATGCCGTGTCGCAATCAGCCATGGCTGGGGACATACTTGTGCAGGCGCGCGACAAGGGGAGGATCGATGCCGGGAGGGCGCCTGACGTACGAGGACCGCCGCACGATCGCCGAGGGGCTGGCGGAAGGGCTCACGTACGCGGAGATCGCCCGCCGCCTGGAGCGGCCGAGGTCGACCATCGGCCGCGAGATCGCACGCAACGGCGGCCCGCACGGCTACCACGCGGCCCGGGCCCAGCAGGCGACCGGATGGCGCGCCCGCCGCCGGCCGAGCTCGCCACTGAGCACGCCCGCCACCGCGAACGCCGACGAGCGTGATCCCCTCGCCGTACGGGAGTACGAGCAGAGGTTGACCAGGCTGATGTCAGGAGGGTGGCCGCCCATGGCGGCCAGGGTGATGGTCTGCCTGCTCACCAGCGATTCCGGCAACCTGACCGTCGCCGACCTGACCGAGCGGCTGCGGGTCAGCCCCGCGTCGATCTCCAAGGCCGTCGGCGCGCTCGAGCAACTGGGGTTCGTCACCCGCGAGCGTGACAACCGGCGTGAGCGGTACGTCATCGACGATGAGGTCTGGTATCGGGCGTGGCTGGTGGGCACCCGGTCGATGGCGCTGTGGGCGGACACCATCCGGGAAGGCGTCGATCTTCTCGGCGCCCAATCCCCCGCCAGCATCCGGCTCAAGACCGCAAGCCGGTTCTTCGACCTCCTGAGCCGCGACATGGCCCAGGCGGCCGAACATTATCGTCGAACCTTCTCCGGCACCGGGGACTGATCACCGCATTGGCCCCTTGGCGCAGCGTGCCCTGGAGCCGGCGCTCGTGCACGGTCTGCTCAGGGCAGCAGTGCCAGCTTGCCCACAGTGGCCCGCGCTTCCAATGCCGCGAGTGCCTTCGGCCCCTCGGCCAGCTCATAGATGGTGGGCCGGCCGGGGCCGAGCACTCCGGCTGCGAGGAGCCCGAACATCTCACCCATGACGTCGCCGAAGATTTGCGGTGCGGACTGGATCAGGATGCCGATGTTCAGGCCGATGACAACAACAACAACGTGGATCTGATGCTTTTGACGTGCTCCTCCACATGAATGAGTGTGGAGGATTCCTGTGCTGCTTACGCAGCAGCTCGCGGCGCGGGTGCGGGCGAGACTGTGGGACAGGATGCTTGACGCTTCACAGGCCCCGGTATCCCGGAGTCTCCACGTCCTGTGACCGCCCGTCCGGCGGCAAAGTTGTACCGATGAAGCTGGTTTCGGGCGGCGTTGGTATCGGCGTTGCCGATCCATCCGCACGCCAGGTTCTTGCACGCGAACCGCGACTGCGTTTCGCGAGATCCTGCAGTGGTGGTGTGGCAGCGGTGGCACTCTTGGCTGGTGCCGTGCGGGCGGACCTTGGCGACCACGCCGCCGCGGTCGGCGCTCTTATAAGTGAGGAACTGCACCGTTCGGCCCCACGCCTCGCCCGCGATCGAGCGATTCAGGCCCCGCTTTTGGGCGACGCCGGCCCCCGGCTCCTGCGCGGTCCCGGACGCCGAGGCCATCATGTCGGTGATTTTCAGGTCTTCGACCACGATCGCGCTGAACCGCCGCGCGAGGTCGATCGTGCTCTGATGCTGCCAGTCGACGGCTCGGCGCTTGGCTATCGCGCGGAGCCGGGCGATCTGGTCGTAGGTGCGGCGTTCCCGGTTGGAGACCGGGGCGCCTTTCTCGCGGGTGGCACGCTGACGGGCGCTTTTGCGCTCCAGACGCAAGAGCCGCTCGCTCTGCCCGCTGGAGAGCCACGGGCCGTGCCGAAAGTGTTCCCCGTTGGACAGGGCGAGGGGGACCGTGATGCCTCGATCCATGCCGGCCTTCGGCCCGGTATGCGGGACGGGCGCGGATACGAGCAGCTCGATACGGAAGACGATGTTCCATCCGTGGGCTTGTTTCACCAGGCGAGCCCCGGTGACCCTGCCGGGTGGTCCGCCCTTGGTGACACCGGGCAGATCCTTTGTCCAGCGGAACTTCACCCGCCCGAGTTTGGGCAGGTTCACCGCGCCCCACCTGCGGTTGATCCGGGTGATCTGCAAGTCGCGGGCCTGGGGGACGTCCACGGCCATCCGGGAGGAGAACCGGCCCTTGAACGTCGGGCGCTTGGCCGGGTGGTCGGGGTTGAAGTAGTTCGCCCACGCCTGCCGGTAGGACTTCAGCACGGCTTGCGCGGCCTGAGCGGGCAGTTGCCCCATCCACTCGATCTCGTGGCGGGCTTGCCGAATCGCCGCATCGCACTCCTTCAGGGAGGCGAACCGGCCCTGGCGGAAGGTCGTGAACTCATGGAGCAGATTCCACAAGGCACGCGCGGTGTGCGCTTGACCGTCCAAAACGGCCACCTGGGCCGGACTGAGGTCGAGTCGCGCCACGTGCGCACGAGTCCGCTTCACCTTCTCCACACACTGATCATATCCTTTGGTTTATGTCACCGCGCTGGAATCCGAACCCCGATGTGAGAACGGGACGACATGTCGTCTACCACCTCCATGCCCATTTGGTCTTCGTCACAAAGTACCGGCGTGGGGTGTTCACCGACGAGATGCTGATCCGCTGCGAGGAACTCATGCGCGAGGTATGCGCCGACTTCGAGGTCGAACTGCGCGAGTTCAACGGCGAGCACGACCACGTCCACCTGCTGGTCCACTACCCGCCCAAGGTCGCCCTGTCCAAACTCGTCAACTCACTGAAAGGGGTCTCGGCTCGGATGCTTCGCAAGGAATACAGCGCACACGTGCGCAAACACCTCTGGGGCGGACATTTCTGGTCCGGTTCCTACTTCGCCGGATCGGTCGGCGGCGCGCCCCTCGCCGCGCTCAAGCAGTACATCGAGCAGCAGAAACGACCTGCGTGAGTGAAGCTGCCGACAAACCTGAAAGGTCAGGGCACACTCGCGCCCTAGCGGGCACTCCCACGTGGGCCTTCACCCCCGGCATAAACGCCCGAGCACATTTTGGTAGTTTTCCCACCGCTGCTTCAGGTGTACGTGACGTACGCCAAGCTGCTCTTCGGACGCGTTCTGACCTCCTTTACCACCTGTCGTCGATACGTTCGCGACGCAGTGATTGGAGGACGGATGGGACGCAGACTGGTCATCAACGACCTGCGGGTGCAGTCGATCAGCCACCATGATGGCCATCGATCGTTCACCATCGTCTGGCCGGAGGGCACGGTCCATGAGCCGGCGGATCGATTTCTCCGGAGACACGAGCGGTCGGGCACGCAGCGGACCTACGCCTACCTGCTCGTGGATCATCTTCGATGGTTAGAGCGTGAGGCCCTGGCCCTGGAGGCGGTGTCGCTGCGTGATCTGGCCACTACATGGCCGCGCTGGGTGCGGAGTGGCGCGGCCCCTACGGGGAGCCCTGGCGAGCCGACCGACCCCCCTTCAACTCTGACACGCTGACCACGATGGCGGCGTGCCTGAAGGGGTTCTACCTGCACCAAGCAGCATTGGGCGTCAACCGTGAACTCGGGCAACAGCTCAGCCTTTTCCGGCTGCCGACGCGTGCCGACCGTGAGCGGGCGCTGCTCGGACACCTGACTCGCGAGCTTCCTAGCAACCCGTTGGCGCCGCGACGGGGCCGGCGGCGTCATCCCAAGATGCTGCCCGAGGGGGCCCGTGCCCGGCTCGCTGAAGCGGTGCTGTCCGCCCGCGACCGGCTGGTGGTGATCTGGCTGGCCGATGCAGGGTTCCGGATCGGTGAGCTGTGCGGCCTCCACCTGGCCGACCTGCACTTGCTGGAGAAGGCCGCGTGCGGTGAGTGCCGCTCGCCCCACGTGCATGTCTGCCACCGGGACGCCAATCCCAACCAAGCACGGGCCAAGACCGGATACCCCTGGTGCGTGGAGAACGGCACCGTCCGCGGCGGCCTGATCAAACGCGTCAGCCCGGCAATGATTCACACGTACTTCGAGTACATGACCACCGAGTACCCACGCCAGGCCGGGCACGGCATGCTCTTGGTTCAGCTGCACGGCCCGGGTCACGACGGCCGTGGGCGCCCGCGGCCGCCCGGGGGATGCTCCGCCGGGCGGGTGAGCGGGCGGGCCTGGGCAGGATCCGCCCCCACGAATTCCGGCATTCCTTCGCCACTGCCGTTCTCGATGCCTCCGACGGCAACCTGCTGGTGGCTCGGGATGCGGGCGGGTGGGCTTCCACCGCGGTGGTCGATGAGATCTACGCGCACGTCGACATTCACGATCCGGTCTTCGAGCGGGCCCTGCGCACGGTCTGGGGACAACCATGAGCACGGCGCAGTACGTCCAAGCTCACCCTGATCATCGTGTTGGTGTTCGGCTCGGCCAGCTCCTGTCCTTACTCGACAGAGCGGACGTCGATCCGCTGTTCCGGCAGGAGATCGTGCACATTCCGTCGGACCATCCGACGTTCCGGTGGCGCTGTGCCGTTCACGGCTGTCAACGCCACCCCGCCACCAGCTCGAAGCTGTGCTCCCTGCACGCGCAGCGGTGGCGCCGAGCCGATCGTGACTGGCTGGCCTTCGCCGCCTTCATCGCGGCTGAGGAACCGCTGATACCGCTGCGTGGAGGCGAGCAGCCCCGATGCATCATCTGTCCGGAGCGGCCGGCCCGTGGCCCCATCCAGCGGCTGTGTGTCCGGCATGGTGATCGTTGGCATCATGCCGTCGGTTTCGATCCTTCGCTCGCCTTCGAGCAGTGGGTGCTGAGTGAGGAGGCTTTTCCCGGCTTCGGGTCCTGTCTTGTCACCGCTTGTGAGGATCTGGCCGAGTCCCCCTTGCTGCTGTGCCGCTTCCACCGGCTGACTTACCAGCGCCACGACAGCCCCGGCGGGGCTAGCCTGCCGTCACGATGGGCCCGGTTTTACGACGGGCGAGGCAAGCCGACACCGGTCTCCTACGTCGATGAGGATCAGTTCCGGCGCTGGTGCGCCCGCGCGCCCGCGCGCCTGGTGGTCGGGCAGCTCAACCTGCTTGGGCTGCGGCCGCTGGCCCGGGCCGAGATTCAATGGACCCTGGTCAAACACACCGAAGGGGACCGCACCCAATGGCGGCTTCCGCTTCTGCAGGGCCTGGTCAACATCTGCCGCGAACGTGATCTGAACTCGGTGGCCGACCTGGACGTCGCCGCGTTGCGCAGACCCCATCAAGCGATCGTCACCGAGATGCTCAACGAGCTCAGGCTGATCTATTTCACCCCCGCACAAACCCGGGAGGCCGGATTCATCGAGACGGACCATTTCGGGGTCCGCTTCACCCAGCGTCAAAGCCACTACGACCTGACCGACATCACCCAGCGCTGGCTGCGCGACCTTGTTTGGGATGTCATGGCCGACCTGCTGCGCTCGCCACGGTGCCCGCGCAGCGGCGGCACCTTCGACGGCCTGCGCCGCGGCGCGGTGAGTTTGAGCGCCTTTTTGGAGGCCGAGGTTTCCGGCGCGGGTCACGACCCGACAGTGCTGCGGGCCGAGCACATGCATCGTTTCCTGGCGGACATGCGCCATCGTGAGCGCCATGGCCTGCTCGCGCGGGGCATCCATCGGCGTGACGGCCGTCCCTCGATCGTCACCGCCATCACCCGCATGTACGTGTTCAGCACCGTCCACCGGCTGTTCCGATTCGCCCTCGATTCCGGAGCGGCCGACCGGCTGGGGTTGGATCGCCACTTCATCCTCGCCGCCCGACCGGAGGAGGGATCAACCCTCGCCCGCGCCGGCGGCCCTTCCCCGACGATGTCGCCCAGGCGCTGACTGATGAGGCCAACCTGCAGCAGTTGGCGGGCATGGACAGGTTCGACAGCGGGCTTCGCGACATCTGGGAAGCCATCGTCGCAACAGGGCGGCGCGGCGGTGAGGTGGTCAACCTCCGCCTGGACTGCCTGGGCCGCTATCACGACCTGCCGATGCTGTGGCACGACCAAACCAAGGTCAGCAATTTTGATCAAGCTATCCGCATCCCGGAATCCCTCTACCGCGTCCTGACGATGCGCCAAGACAAGACGATCGCGCGCTTCACCCGGCTGCATGGCCGCGCTCCGACCGAGCAGGAAAAGTCGGACCTGGCGTTGTTTCCCCGCCGAAGTCGCAACCGCTCCGGCACCAAGGCCATGTCCTATGGCTGGTACTCCACCTGCTTCCGTGCCTGGGTCAAGGGGCTTGATCTCGGCGGCCATTACGTCACCCACCAGGCCCGCCATACCCTGGCGACCAAGCTGCTGCGCCACGGCGCGGGCCTGCACCACATCAGGCGCTACCTGGGCCACGTCTCGGTCCGCATGGCCGAGCACTACGCACAGGTCGCCCTGTCCGACATCGAGGACGTGCTGCACCATGTCTGGGTCTCCGGCCCGGGCGCGGACAACCCAGGGGAGTTGCTCTGTGACGGGGGCACCACGATGACCCGCCAGGAGGCCGAGGCCCTTGCGGTCAACCTCACCCGGCGCAGCACCCCGACCGAGGGCGGCTTTTGCACCTTCCAGCCCGTCGTCGACGGTGGTGCCTGTCCGTGGAACCTGGACTGCCACAACTGCAAGAATTTCGTCCTGTCCGGCGCGGATCTGCTGTATTGGCGGCGTAAACGCGAGCAGTGGGCCTCGCACGCCGAGCGCGCCCCGACCGATGAGGTCGCCGACTACCTGCACAGCGTGTTCGAGCCCACCGCCCGGGCCATCGACGGTCTGGAGAGCGCGTTGTCGGCGCTGGGCCTGCTGGACAAGGCGCTGGCCTTGGACCTGCGTCGCCCTCAGGATTACTTCCAGCGGGTCTGGAGTATCGGCTTTCGCGCCTCCCAGCTCGCGGCTGCAGACCCGGAAGGCGGCGACGCCATTGACCTGGATGAGCTCGACGAAGGGCTGGAGGAGGGCGCGTGAGCGGCACCGAGCTCGGCCGCATCGCGGCTGCCGTCGAGGCCCGCCGCCGTAGCAGCCAGGCTAGGGTCCAGCGGGTCCATGACGCCCTGGTCCAGCTCGCACGCCAGAAAGTGCCGATCACCTACCCACTGGTGGCCCGGCGGGCCGAGGTCTCCCGCACATTCCTGTACGAAAACGCCCACGCCCGCGCGCTGATGGCCGACGCCCTAGCCCGAGACACCAGCCGGCGCCAGCACAACCAGGAGATCGCCGACGCTCAAGAGGAGACGTCCTGGCGGCAACGCGCGCTGAACGCCGAGGACGCTCTCAAGCAGGCGATGAGCGAGATCCAGACGCAGCGCGAGCGTATCGCGGTGCTCATGGGGGAGATCCGCGACCTGCAGCAGGAGATCTCGCCCCAGGCCGCCCAGCGGATCGTCGCAGCTAATACTGCGCTTCAGCAGCGTGTCCGCCAGTTGACCCAGGGCAACCAGAGGCTGGAAGAGCGGCTGAAAGCGGCACGGTCCAACTCCCGCTTCGCCGATCGCCGGATCGCCCAGCTCGAAGCCCAGGTACTTGGTCAATCCGGCCACTTACCCGGCCCGCCCGACTAGAACGCCTCGAGAGATCGGCTGCAAAGTCGGGGACACACCGGTGATCAATTCAGAGGAGTCGGCTTCGGTGGGAAGTCTGTCTACCGGGTCCTGGCCGACAGCGAAGCGGCTCCGGCCGAGAGCTGATCGTCTTGCTCAAGTGACGATCATCCGTCAAGGTCGACAGCGGCCATTGTAATCTGGGGCAGTTAGCCTCTTCCTCCAGGTCAAAGAGAGATGATCTTGTCAATCATGTGAGGCAAGTACGCCCGCCGGATGCGATCATTGCGTGGATGAGCGACTGCACCTTCTGCAAGATCGTGGCAGGTCTCTTGCCGTCCTATCGGGTCCTCGAGGATGAGCACACGCTTGCGTTCTTGAACATCAGACCTGCGTCTCCGGGACACACGTTGGTGATTCCGCGCGTGCATGCGCGCGACGTGTGGGAGATCTCCAAGACCTCTCACGGCGAGGTCGCCGACATGGTGCATCGGGTCGCGGCTGTGCTGAAGACGACCCTTGCCCCTGAGGGCGTGAACGTGAAGCACAACACAGGCGAGGCCGCCGGCCAAGACGTCTTCCACTACCACGTGCATGTGGTCCCGCGCTGGCGCGGGGACGACCTGCGTCTGACGTGGAGCTCCCCGCTTGCCCCGGCCCACGAACTGGAGCAGGTCTTGGAGCGGGTCACCGCAGGTCGCTGAGGGTCTTCCCAGGCCCTGGCTGGACGCCTTGAGCAGCGATGCCCTCATGCCAGGTGACCCAGGGTTTCAGGCGCTTCCCAGGCCGTCAGATGCCGCTCGGGGTCGGTTTCCTCCTGCGCGCACTGGTTGATCAGTTCGGCGAGGGCTTGCCGGTTCTGCTTGGGGAGGTCATGCAGGAGGTCGATCACCGGCTGGAGTACCTCCATCGCGGCCTCGGGCGCGATGGCGTCGTCGGCGCTGAGATCAAGCCCGATGACGATCTCTGTGAGGGCTTTGGCGAGGGCGCGTTCGAGCGTGGTCATGGTGGGGCTCCTGGCTGGTCATTGAGGGGCGGTGGGGCCCTGGTCAGCCTGCGGCCGGCTCGGTGAGCCGGGCTTCCACATCGGCGATCATCTGGGTCAGCAGGCTGGTGTTCTCCTGCCGGACCGCCTGCGGGCCGACCTTGTCGATGCCGGAGACCTTGGTGATGCACTCGTCGGCGGCTTGGGCCATCGTGGCGAACTCCTTGCGGGCGATCGAGTGCGGGTTGGAGGCCTCGAAGGTGGTGGCGCGGTGCATGTCCTTGACCGAGGTCATCGCCGCTCGGGCGGCGGACATCGCGTCGCGGGCGCTGAACTCGTCGCCGTGCCCCTCGCGCATGTAGCGGGTGGTCCAGCCCCGGCGTCGGCCCCACGGTTTCGTTCAGCGCCGTCGCCTGGGCGTGTGGGGGTGAGCGGGTTGGCGAGTGCGTCGAGGAAGGCGTGCAGGATTCGCGCTGCCGGTTCGTGCGGAATCTTTGCGAGCGTGGTGTGGGCGGCCTGCGCCGCGGTGGTGCCCGCTGCGATGGTGGCCTCGAGGGCTTGGCGGCGGCATATCGGCTGGTCGCCGAGCAGGTCGGTGATCGCCGATATGCGTCCGTTCATCATGGCGGGCAGGTCGACGTCTAGCCGGGTCCGCTGGCCGCGTAGGGTCAGGGCGTCCTCAGCGTGTAAGAAGACGTGGCCGCACTGCTCGCCGTAGATGCGCAGCGCGTCGATCACCTCGGCGGGCGCGCCGCCGAGTTGACCGCCGATGCGCGCAGGAAACTCCAGAAGGGCGGCGAAGAGCGCGCTGGCCGGTGTGCTGGTGTCGTGCTGCAGGCGGTGCGAGCGGTGGGCGGCCAGGTCGGCCAGCCAGTCGGCGAAGGACCAGGAGATCTCGGGCGCGGAGGCGGCGACCAGTCGGGTGGCCTGCCCGAGGAGGAAGTCGCCGGCCAGGACGGCTCCTGTGATTGACCAGTCGACGAGGCGGCCGGGTTGTGGCTGGTCGGGCATCGGCCCGAGGAAGGCGAGCGCGCCCAGGGTGGCGAGTTCGATGGCCGCGGCCAGGGTGGCGCGGGTGATGTCGGGCGGGGCTCCGGCCGCCATGAGCGCGCCGAGGAACGGGGCGGCGGGCCGCAGCCGTCGGTGCGGGTCGCTGTCGTCGGCGATGAGCAGGCGGGCGATGAACGGCCATTCCCGCCGCACGGTGCTGATGGCCACTTCGTCGCAGGCGAGCAGGAAGGGGGCCAGCAGGAGGTGGTCGCCGCCGTCTAGCCGCATCCGTTCGGCGGCGGTCAGGTTGGAGAAGCCCTCAGGTAGCAGCACGGCGCGTCTGACCTTGGCGAAGAGGGGGCGGTCGGTGTGCGCCGTGGCGGCTAAGATCCGCCAGGCCAGGTGGTAGCGCTGGCTGGCGTGCCGGGCGGTCTCGAAGTAGCCGACGAAGGTACGGCTGAGCGTGCGGCGGTAGGCGGCGGCCGCGGCCTGTGGGTCGCTGGGGTGGGCGGCGACCGCCTGGGCGGCCAGCACGCCGCTTTGGGTGGCGTAGCTGATGCCTTCGCCGGTGAAGGGGTTGCTCAGGCCGGCTGCGTCGCCTGCCAGCAGCCGCCCGTCGTCCACGACGTGGTCAGGGGAGAAGGCGCTGTTGAGCACGCCGGTGCGCGGCGGGCCACAGGGGCGGGCGCCGGTCAGTTCCGGGTGGGCGGCCAGCAGGGCGGCATGGGCCTGTTGGAGCAGGGTGCCGGGGTCGGCCGGTCCGAGCCGGGCGACGCCGAGGGTGAAGGTGCCGGCGTGGGCGGCGGGTGCCGCCCAGACGCATGTCGGTGTTTCGGCGGGATCGATGGTGCGCGGGGCGGGCAGCATCAGCAGGAGCCGGTTGGCGAGGGGGGCGCCGGTGTAGGGCTGTGTGCATGCCATGCCGGTGCCGGTTGGCGGCGGACCGCTGGCCACGACGACGTGCCGCGCCGCGACGGTGCCGATCTCGGTGGGCGGGTGGGTACCGCAGATCGTCGCGTGCTGGAGGCCGTCGGCCTCCAGGGTGATTGTCTCGACGACCCCCCGCAGCAGGGGCAGGCCGAGGTCGGCGAGGGTGTGGCGCAGAGCGGTGTCCAGGTCGGCCCGATCGCATACGGCGGCGGTGGCCTCCGGCAGGTGCCGGGTTGGGCCGGCGCCGAGCCGCAGTTCGACCGCGTCCAGGGGGCGTAGCGGGATGTGCCGGGCCACATCCAAGGCGGTGAGCGCGCGCAGCGCGGCCTCGCTCACGATCACGTCAGCGGGTGACCGGGACTGTCCGGGATCGGCGATCACGACGTGCAGCCCGTGGCGGGACGCCTCGATCGCGGCGGCGGCACCGGCGGGCCCGGCTCCCACGACCAGCAGGTCAACCTGGCGGTTCTCCTGGTGGTTCATCGGGGGCCTGGCATCAGGCCGGCGGCGATATCGGTCAGGTCGTCCTTGGCCGGGCCGACAGGTAACGCGTCCAACGCCGCCATGGCTTGGTCACGCCACTGCTGCGCGAGCCGTGTGGCGGCGTCGATGCCGCCGAGTTCGGCCACCAGCGCGCGCACGGCGATCATGTCGTCGGGGGCGAAGGCCGGTGACATGAGCAGGTGCGCGAGATCGCCGGTGGTGTCGGCGTGCAGCGCATACAGGGTGGGCGCGCCGAAAAGGCCGAGTGTGTGGTCGGTCTGGGTCGGCTTGCCCGCTTGGTGATCGGGGTTCATCTCCAGGCAGTCGTCCAGGATCTGGAAGGCGATGCCCAGCGCTTGGCCGAAGCGGGCCGCTGCCGCTACCTGTTCGGCGGGGGCCTGGGCCAAGCAGGCGCCGAGCTGGCAGGACAGTTGGAACAGCAGGCCGGTCTTGGCGCGTACCAGGGCTACGTAGTCCTCGATCGGCAGCGCGGTGTTGAAGGCGCGTTCGACATCCAGCAGCTCGCCGGAGGCGATCTGGGCGATCGCCTGCGATGTGGCGCGCGCGACGCCGGGCCCCAGGTCGGCCGCGTCCATCCCGGCCAGGGCGAAGACAGCGAGCCCGGCCAGCACCGCCTGTTCCGAGCCGGCCGTCACGTGTGCCGACGGTCCGCCGCGCCGGCTCGCCGCCTTGTCGATCACATCGTCGTGCAGCAGCGACGCCACATGCACCAGCTCGACCATGGCGGCCGCCTTGACCGTCGGGTCCGCCGGTGCTGCGCCCAGGCGAGTGCACGCCAGCAGCAGGCGTGGCCGCAGGAGCTTGCCGCCGCGGGCGACCAGTGCGTACGCGGCGGGCCGCAGCGGCGGGGGCAGGCGCGCGGCCAGCCCGATCAGACGCTCGCGGACCAGCTCGAGCGGGGCATGGGTGAACATCGGTGCGCTCACCGGCCCCGCCGGGGGATTTTCAGCCGCTCCAGAAGCCGCCGCTGCGCGTCCGGCCCGGTGTGCTGGGCCCGCGGCGGTGTGGATGACCCGTCAAGGCGTGCCGGGCCACCGGCCTGCTGGACTAGGTCGTAGATCTGTGCCGGGGTCAGTGCCTGCTGGTAGAGGCGCAGGTCGTCGATGTCGCCGTTCCAGTAGGTGGTCTGGCTGGGCAGGATCACCGCGCCGATCGTCACACCGCCCGTGCTGGTGCGCGTCTGATCGCTCACTGATGAGGCCGGGCTTGTCCAGCGGCCGTCCAGGTGGAGCCGGATGGTCTTGGCCGCGGCGGTGTAGACCGCGGCCACGTGCGTCCAGGTACCCGTGCTGGCGGCGATGGCGGACTCGGTCGGCAGCAAGGCGCCGGGGAGGTGGAACCACCAGCGGTCGGCGTGCACGCCGAGCTGAAATCCCGCGTCGGGGTTGCTGCCCTGGGCGACGGCTGTGAAGAACGAATCGGCCGTCAGGTCCTGGGTGATGCGGAACCAGCCGGCGACGGTGAAACTCGCGTTCAGATCCACCACCGGCTCGGCCGTGATCGCGTAACCGTTGGCGCCCGTCCGTAACGCGCCGCCCACCTGGCCGTCGCCGATCCAGGACGTGAGGCCGTGCAAGGTGGCCGTCCGGCCGTTGCCGGAAGCATCCACGGTGTCGCCGTCGAGCTTCCACCAGGCGGCCGGATCCGGCATGCGGGGCAGCTCGGCGGGGCCGAACACCTCGATACTCGGCGCCTTTTTCAGCTCGGCCAGCACCAGGTCGAACACAGCCCGGTCGTCCATGTAGGTCCTGACCTGGCTGCGGGTCATTCCTTTGATCGGAACCAGAGCCCGATCGTAGAGAGTGCGGGCGAGCTGGCCTTCATCGGGGTAGAGCACGGTTTGCCGCAAGCCTTGGATCACCTCTGCCGCATCATCCAAGTGCTCTTGGGTGACGACCTCCGGCGAGTTCGGATCGTTGAGGACGTTGATCATGAAATCGCGGTACTTGTCGTAGAATTCGAAGGCTGCTATCTCCTCATCTCGACTGGCCCATTTGCCGTACAGCCTCTCGCGCAGGCTGGTCTCGTTAAGGTAGGGCAGGCGCAGCAGCAGCCGGCCGAGCAGGCTTTGGGCGAAGAACTCATCACGCACCCTGTCGGCCGTTTCCTCCTCGGCGGTGAAGGGGACCACCCAGTAGTACTCTTCGAGGACGGGCAGGATTGGGCAGGGGTAGTAGTCGGGCGGGACCAGAGTGGCGCCGTTGCCGCCGCGGTAGACCACCGATCCGGAGTCGCCCGCCAAGTTAAAGTACGGGGTAAAGGCCAGGTCGGTGTAGGTGAAGATACCGGCGGGGGTTTCCACCTCTGCCTCCACTCCCACAGCCCCGATCCTGCTGGAGGTGTATCCGGTGGTCCGGCCCACCTTCTCGATGACCATTCCCGGATAGGGGGCCACCACCCCCCTCATCGGCCCGGCGGCCGAGGCGGCCAGGCTGGCGGCGGGCACCAGGCTGCCGTCCGGAGCCGGAACGATCAAGTCCACGTTGAGGGCGGTGAGCGCGGCGTCGATCCGGGTCAGCAGGCAGCCGCCGAAAATGTCTCCGGCGGTGACGATGCCGACGACTGGATGGTTGGTCGCCAGCTGCGGCATCAGGTTGCGGGCCGGCCGCATGTCGTAGAGGGTTCGGTCGGTGAGCTGGGCGATGGCCGCATCCACGTTGGTCCTGGCGCCCGGGGTGGGGACCCAGCGCTTCAGCAGGGCGATCGTGTCGCGGGTCGCGACACCGCCGTCGTAGCCGCCGGGCTGCACGATTGGGTCGCCGATCGCGGCGCGGCCCATGTCGGCCAGCACGTGGTTGTTCGACAGCAGGCACGCGGCGCCGTCGGTGTTGTCGACAACGAACAAGCCGAGCGTGCCCGCGGCCTTCTCGGAGCCGCGAGAGATGCTGCAGCCGGGCTGCACCGGGCGGATCCGTTCGACGATCGGATCATCGAGGTCGGCCACATTGCTGTGCTCGCGCACCGGTGCCGACCAGCCGGTGTGAAACGGCCCGGCCTGAATCACGTCGACCTGAGTGGTGCGGCCCTCGATCTGGATGGTCTTGGGCAGCAGCCGCCGACGTGACACCAGCGCCGCATGGCGTTTCCTGGCGACCATGACCACGACCGACGGCTGGCCGGTCCAGCGGCCGCCACGCTGGCGGAAGCCGATGCCGGCACCAGTGACGTTGGGGTCGGCGCCGAAGGTATCGAGAATGTGCCGCTTGCCCTGATGGAGGCGGGCCTCGGTCGCGGCGTCAAACCTCATGAGCCCTCCACGTGACGAAGCATGCGCGGCTGGTGGCCGCGTTGATGCAGACGGCGTAACAGGCCGACCCACACGGTGGCCGGGTGGGCCGCGTTCGGGTCGAAGTGCCGGGCCACGGTCGCGGCGCCCAGCGCCGCCACCGCGATGATGGCCCGCTGCTCGTCGCCGGTCGCGACCGCGGACGCCTTCCCGATCCCGGCCAGCAGCGCCAGACGCGGCACGCCCAGCAGACCCCGGGCGATGAGCAGGTCGGCTCCCGCGGCCACCTGGGTCAGCCGGTCAGGCCGCAGCCGGGTTTGCGCCGCCTGCAGCCGGGTGGCGCTGGCGCGGGTGGCAGCGCTGCCGGACTCGCCGAACCCGGGTACCTCGATCGGGTAGACCGCGCCCGCCTTGGCCACCTGCAAAACCATGAGCAGTTGCTCTTGCGACAGCATGGGGCGGGCAGCCGCCGGGGAGGCCAGCGCGGGGGTGGCGATCAGCGCGGCGGCGCTCGCCGTGCCGGAGACACGTAACAGGGAGCGCCGCGTGAGCCGCTGGGCAGCCGGTTCAGGTGGAGGGGTCGCTGTGCTCATACGCCTGGTGTCCTTTTCGCCAGCAGATTGGACGGCACTCACGGAGCGGGCATGATCGGAAGAGTTCGGGCTCTCCATCGGCGGTGCTTGCACATCGGCTCGCCGGTGTCATGGGACGATGTCCAGCCAGTAGGGGTCCCGATCCAGCAGCCGGACAGCCGGGGAAAACCGCCCCAGTTCCCCGCCTAACGCCGTGTTCAACTTCTGCGGAATATGGCCGCGCACGCACCGCTCAGCACCGGTGAACACCCCGACGGGGGAGATGTCGTTCCAGTCCTTGGCCTGATCGGTGTTGGTCGTGTCGGTGCGGATGGCCGTGACTTGGGCGCATTGCGCGCCGCTGGTGACGCCCTTCAGGTTGCCCGACTCGTAGCTGGACGCGAACGCGAACTCATCACAGGAGTCCCTTTCGTCGGGGCCGTAGGCCGCCAGCGCGGCGTTCATCACTTCGTCAGCGACCCAGGTTCCGTCGCAGATGACCCTACGGTTGGGTCCCTCATCGTCGGCGAAGCGGTGCAGCGGACTGCCGCTGGGCCTATACCCCCACTGGTCGCGCAGGTGGATCTGCGCCCACTTGATCATGGCGGCCGAGGCGCCGAACTGCGTCTGGGAGAGGGACAGGGTGGGAATGTACTCGGGGTTGACGCACCCCTTGTTGCGACCCACCATCGCGTCGCATCGGCCGATCAGGTAGCTGTCTTGCATGTGCCAGTCGCCGCCCGGCGTAGTGGAGGAGGCCAGGGACATGCCGAGCAGGTCATGAAAGGTCATCCCCTTCTCCAGGTTCAGAGCCGGTCCGGTGTCGGTCTCTCTCCAGATCCAGGAATTGTCGGCACCTGGCGCGAGATTCACCGCCACGCTGGCCGGGGCGCCAGCGCCGGTGACGGCGCAGTCGGGGTTCGCCGCGCACAGCGACGTCGCCAGCGCCTGCGTGCCGTTGGCGAGTGTGCCGCTGCCGTAATAGACGAACACGGATACGCCGTGTTCCCACGTCAGCGAGTTGAAGACATATCGCGTCCACTGCAGGTTTTCCACCGTCAGCGCCCCAGTCGTCACGACCGTGCCATCGCTACGCCGCTCGTACAGATACAGCTCCCAGAACAGGTCGCTGCAGGAGGTGAACCGATCAGGGTTCGGAGCGAACACCTCGCCGACGAACCCGCACTCATCTGGCAGGTCTACGCGAAGCGCACGTTGGCGGACGGCGTTGCTGCGCGCCTTGATCGCCTGAGCCTGCGAGGCGGACAGCAGACGAACACAGGCGCCACGGGCAGCACCCGAGCGCGCCTTCGGCGCACATGTGTCGGGAAAGCCGGTCGGCAGGGGCGACGCGGCGGTAGCGGCGGCGGGAGCCACCACCTGTAACAGCAGAACGACAGCAACGGCGATGAGCGCGCGTCGCGATCCGCGGGAGCGGAGGTTAACTGGTTCCATCCACGATCTCCCTTTTGACACACCCACAACAGACCCACCCATCGCAGAGGGGGCCAGTGCCACCAGGATCATGGCGGCACGATTGTTCGGCAGCCCTCATCAGGCAGGCAAACAATGCGTTTCTGGGAATTGCTGGCCAACGAGTCACTAGCGGAAAGAAGGCTCGTCGCCATGATGACGACGGCCGCTGTGACCGTTGACGCTGTGCCCGTCCGCGCAGAGCCTCCCCGAAGCCGACGGGCTGAAGACGGACGTGGAGGACGGTGAGAAGTATGGTGCGGCGGCCGGACCTGGCCGACTGCGTAACCGTAAAGGAGCCGGGGCGGTTGCAGCATCAATGCGGGAGTCGATTTCTGCCTCAATCGCACGGTGTACGTCACCACGCACCTCAACCCTGCGTGGTAGATGAATCACCCTTGAGGAGCACACGGAGGCGGTGGACACGCGGGCGTTCCAGAAGCGCGGCCTGGCCGAGGAGTTCGGCGGCGATCATCAAGGTGATCGCGTAAGCATTCACCTCGTGCGCACTGGGTGACGACTGAGTAGCTGGCGTGACCGTCCGTGAGTTTGATCATTGCTGCCGGGAATGATTCGATCTTCGGGTGTCCGGCCTGGGGGGAAGGCCCGCCAGGGCGAAGAGGCGGTACGCCTGGTCCGCGCGACCCGACCGGACGTCGTCCTGATGGACGTGCGCATGCCGGTGCTGGACGGCATCGAGGCCACCCGCCAGATCAGGTCCGACCCTGGGCTGGCGTCCGCCAGGGTCGTCATCCTGACCACGTTCGGGCTGGACGAGTACGTCTTCGGCGCGTTGCGTGCCGGCGCCGTCGGCTTCCTGCTCAAGGACACACCACCAGAGGACCTGCTGCGCGCGATACGTGTCGTCATGGCGGGAGAGTCCCTGCTGTCGCCGTCGATCACCCGGCGCCTGGTCGAGGTGTTCGCCGACTCACCGGCTCCGCTGCCGGACCGAACCCTGCCGGACCTGACCGACCGCGAAGTGGACGTGCTGACCCTGGTGGCGCAGGGCCTGTCGAACGCCGACATCGCCGCCCGCCTGCACATCGGCCCCGCCACGGTAAAGACCTACGTGAGCCGCCTGCTGACCAAGCTCGGCGGCACGGCACGGGTCCATCTGGTGATCGCCGCCTACGAGTCCGGCCTGGCACCGTAGACGACTCGACTCAAGAGTCACATCGCTCATATCGTCTGCCGCGTATCACGGCCGCTTTCTCTCTGCCTGAACCTGCTAGGTGCGTGAGCAGGCTCGCGAGACGCATACGAACGGAAACGTGTGGAGCCATGGGCGCCGTCATCGTTGCTCTGCACAACCTGATGAAATAGCGGAAAGGCCGACCGTCCGCGTCGAGTCAGGCGCGGCGGCGGCCTTTCGCTTTGCTCGTGACGATCAATACGAGACGGCGTCCGCGATCAAGAGCTGCAGATCGGTCAGCCACTTCGAACGTCGCGCACATGTAAGCCACGTGCTTGCCCAGGTCAGGACCGTGATTGACGAAGCGGCGTTCGGAAAAAGTGCGAAGTTGGCCAGCGCGCTCTCCACGTTGATCGCGGACACCTGCTTCTCGTCGAAGTGGGCGGCGGCTGCGTCCCAGATCTCGTCGGTCACGCCTGGTGCGCCGTCCTGGATCCGGGTGGCGTCCTCGGCCAGCGCAAGCGCGGGCTCGCTTCGCCTCGGTGAAGAAGGGTGTTTCGCGCCAGGTGACCATGTTGTGCATCCGCCCGTCGGTCTCTCCGCGCTTCTTAGCCGACGCGACTCCGGCAAAGACGCACGGGCTACAGCTGACCCGCAAATGGACCAGCACGAGCGGGTCGACGGTCACGCAAGCTGCCGCCGCCCCAGGCTCGCCGCACTGTGTCTATGGTCGCGCTCGCACGGGGCTCCGCTGGTCACGCAAGCTACCGCTCTCCGCCCCAGGCTCGCCGCACTGTGTCTATGGTCGCGCTCGCACGGGGCTCCGCTGGTCACGCAAGCTACCGCTCTCCGCCCCAGGCTCGCCGCTCCGTGTCTATGGTCGCGCTCGCACGGGGCTCCGCTGGTCACGCAAGCTACCGCTCTCCGCCCCAGGCTCGCCGCTCTGGCAGCCGGAGTGCGGCGGGTGGCCGGCTGCGGCACCCGCGTAAAGAACGATCAGGACACCACCTCGAGGCGGGAAAGCGCCTTGGCGATGGGATGGGCGGTGAGGGAGAGCTGCCATTCGCGGGCGCCCAGCTCGCGCAGCCGGGCCGCGACCGTCTCGTCCGTGATCTCGTCCGGCGGCTCCCACGTCAGCCGCCGCACCGCGTCCGGCTGCAGCAGGTTTTCCGTCGGCATGTGGTGCTCGTCGGCCAGCGCGGCCACCACGGCGCGCGCCGCGGCCAAGCGCTTGGCGGCGGCCGGGTCGCGGTCGGCCCAGCGGTTGGGCGGCGGCGGGCCGTCCCCGGGCGTGCTGGGCTGGGGAAGCTGGCTGTCGGACAGGTTGCGGGCCCGGTTGACGGCGGCGAGCCAGTCGCTCATGTGGCGGCGTGCGCTGCGCCCGGTGAAAGCCGAAATTTCGGTCAAGGCCTTCTTGGTGCGGGGCCCTTCGAGCGCGGCCGTGATGATCGCCGCATCCGGCAGGACCCGGCCGGGCGCGAGATCGGCCTCGCGGGCGATCCGGTCGCGCATGGTCCACAACTCCCGCACGATGGCCAGCGCCCGGACGTTGCGTACCTTGTGGATGCCCGACGTGCGCCGCCACGGATCCGACCGGGGCGCCGGCGGCGGGGTGTTGAGCACGGCGGCGAACTCCTCGCGCGCCCACTCCAGTTTTCCGCTGTCCGTCAGCTCCTTGTGGAGCTCGTCCCGCAGCTCGACCAGCACCTCCACGTCCAGCGCCGCGTAGCGCAGCCAGTCCTCGGGCAGCGGCCTGGTCGACCAGTCGGCGGCCGAGTGGCCCTTCTCCAGCCGCAGCCCGAGCACCGTCTCGACCATCGTGCCGAGTCCCACGCGCTCGTAGCCGAGCAGCCGGCCCGCCAGCTCGGTGTCGAACATCTCGCGCGGCCGGAAACCGACCTCCAGCAGGCACGGCAGGTCCTGCGACGCGGCGTGCAGCACGATTTCCGCCTCGGCCACGGCCGCGTCGAGCGCGGACAGGTCGGGGCAGGAGGTCGGGTCGATCAGCGCGGTCCCCGCCCCGGCCCGGCGCAACTGGACCAGGTAGGCGCGGTTGCCGTAGCGGTAGCCCGAGGCACGCTCGGCGTCGACCGCCACCGGGCCACTGCCCGCGGCGAACCGCTCCACGACCATGGCGAAACCGTCCGCGTCCTCGATCACCGGCGGAATGCCCTCGCGCGGCTCGAGCAGCGGCTCGACGGTGCGTTCTTCTGTCACGAGTTCACCGGCCTCATGACGCGGGTGCTGTATTGACTGGTGCCCTCACTTCGTTCGGTCACTCTCCGGTTTCATCACGTCGGCGGGGCAGCGCGGCCACATCCGGCGGGAGCGGCGGGATCCCCGCCGCCAGGCACATCAGGTCGCACCAGGCGGCGACGTGGCCGGAGAGATCCTCCTGGGCGGGTGACCAGGAGGCCCGCAGCTCGAGCTCGGTCGTGACCGGGTCTTCGGCTTTGTTGCCGAACCCCTCTGACACGGCTCTAGTCACGGTACCGCCAGCGGCGGAGTAGTCGGCTTGATGGGCGTCGAGCGCCTCGGTCAGCCAGCTCCACGCGACGGGCCCGAGCAGCGGATCGGAGGTGATCTCCGGCTCCATGTCGGCCCGCACGTACGCCACCAGCCGAAACGGGCCTTCCCAGCCGCGCTGGCCGTCGGGGTCGTAGAGCAGGATCAGCCTGCCCACCGCGAGCTCGTCGTCGTCGCGGTAGACCGACGCGCCGATCGCGGCCGAGTAGGGGGCCAGCCGCTGGGGCGCGGGCAGGTCCTCCAGCTCGATCTCCGGCCTGACCTCGGACAGCCGCAGGCTCTCCGCCGCGCGCGTGAACGCCGCAGGTGGCGGTGGCTGGTCACCGAGTGTCATAGCCGAAGCGTAGGTCGATATCGGACGGAAGGGGACCACGGGGGTGCTCATCCTTGGTGATCAAGCCGCAGCCATAACGAGCCGGCGAGCCGCTGTGGTGGTCTCGGCGGAGCCGAGCATGATCGCGTGGCCGCAGTCAACGCAGGCCCATTCCGGGCACTCTCCCGGCCCGTGTCCGTCGAAGCACGGCGGCTGCTCGAACAGCCGCTCACCAGCGCAGGAGGCGCAGCGCTCACTGCGGCGCTCTGTGGAACTCCACAACGCGGTCATCGCACGGGGCCTTTCCTTCGGGTTGTGGGTCCGACGTTGGCACGAGCCGCTGACAATTCCCCGCAACGCGCTCGGCGTGTCCCGAAAGTGGTCGCTGAATCGGTGCCGCGCGGTGGGTTGGCGAACATTTGACCCAGTCGAGACCGGCTCTCTGGTACGCCATGGGCCGTGTTCGACCCGTGTGCGACGCCGTCGCCGAGCGGACCGGTAAACCTTCATCCCGCTATCTGATCATGATTTGGGGTGTCCAATGGATGTTTTTCCGACACCTCGCTGCCGATGCGGGGACCGGCCCCCGAGCATGGCACCCTTGTGGGGTGAACCTCGCCGACTCAGCGTTCCTGCGTGCCTGCCGCCGCCGGCCCGTCCCGCATACCCCTGTCTGGTATATGCGCCAGGCCGGCCGGTCGCTGCCGGAATACCTCAAAGTGCGCGAGGGCGTGCCGATGCTCACCGCCTGCGCGACGCCGGACCTGATCGTCGAGATCACCATGCAGCCCGTCCGCCGCTACGGCGTGGACGCGGCCATCTTCTTCAGCGACATCGTGGTGCCGCTCAAGGCCATCGGCGTCGACCTTGACATCAAGCCGGGCGTCGGGCCGGTCGTCGCCGACCCCATCCGCGATGCCAAGGGGCTCGACGTACTGCGTCCCCTGGAGCCCGACGACGTGCCGTTCGTCACCGAGTCCATCCGGGCGCTGACCGGCGAGCTGGGCGGCACGCCGCTGATCGGGTTCGCGGGGGCGCCGTTCACGCTCGGCTCCTACCTGATCGAGGGCGGCCCGTCCAAGAACCACGACCGCACCAAGGCCATGATGTACGGGGCGCCGGAGCTGTGGCATGCGCTGATGGAGCGGCTGTCCGGCATCGTGCTGGAGCACCTGCGCATCCAGATCGCGGCAGGCGCCTCGGCCGTGCAGCTCTTCGACTCCTGGGTGGGGGCGGTGGCGCCGGACGACTACCGGGAGTTCATCCTGCCGCACACCCGGCGGATCTTCGAGGGCATCGCCGGCGTGCCGCGCATCCACTTCGGTGTGGGCACCGGCGAGCTGCTCGGCGTGCTCGGGGAGGCGGGCGCCGACGTGGTGGGGGTCGACTGGCGGGTGCCGCTGGACGAGGCGGCCCGCCGGGTCGGGCCCGGCAAGGCTCTGCAGGGCAACCTCGACCCGGCGATCCTGCTGGCGCCGTGGGAGGTGGTCGAGCGCAAGGCCCGCGAGGTGCTGCGGCGGGGGCGGGCGGCCGAAGGGCACGTGTTCAACCTGGGGCACGGCGTGCTCCCTTCGACCAACCCCGATCAGCTCAAGCGCCTCACCGATCTGGTCCACGCCTTCACCCCCGAGTCCTGACGCCCGCGCCGCCGGTCCTGGGGTGACCGTCTCGGGGCCTTGACGCCCGGCCTGCGGCGACCGTCTCTGGGCCTTGACGCCCGCGCCGCCGGGCCTGCGGCGACCGTCTCGGGCCCTGAGCCCCGGGGTGCCGACATGACCGGCTGCGGGTGCTGCCGCCCGTGCCGGGGACGGTCTCGCGTGAGCGTGCCACCGCGTAGCGCGCAGTGACGCGCCGCGCCTCACCGCCTTCGACGCGCCTCCACTGTGAAACGCGCGCCGCGTCGATGCCGGCGGCGCGGCCGCCGGGTCAGGCGGCTTCCGGGTCCGGGTCGCCCGCGCGGGGGCCCGGCGGGGGCGTCGGCATCCCGGCACGTCGGGCGCGGGCGCGGCGGACCAGGTAGACCAGCAGCGCCACCAGAGGCAGTGCGACGATCGTCCACGGCAGCACCGCGCCCAGCACCGTGAGCACGACCTTCGTGAAGGACACCAGCCCGTTCCATCCCGACTTGAGCCCCCCGAGGAACCCGGCAGGCTCCTCCTCTTCCGGCTCCTCCGCGACCGCGACCGGCCCCAGCAGCCGCAGCGTCAGCGTGGCCATGGACACCTGGGCGGCCAGCTCCTTCTGCTGCGCCTGCAGCGATTCGAGGTCGGCCTCCCGAGCGGAGATCTCCCGCTCGACCTCCAGCACGTGCCCGATCGTGTCGGCCCGCTTCAGCAGCGAACGAAGCGACTCGAGCGCCTGCTCGGCCGACTTCAGCCGGCTGTTGACGTCGGCCACTTGCAGCGTGACGTCCTGGGTGGCCTGGTTCATGGAGATCTGCTTACCCAGGTCCTTGCCGAGCCGCCCGAGCACCCCGCCGTACCCGTTCGGCGGGATCTTGAACTCCAGCGTCGCCGAGTCTCGGGAGTCACTGGCCGAGCGGCTCTCCTCCTTGGACAGGTACCCTCCGGCCGCGATCACGATCTGCTTGGCCTGCTCGACGGCCGCGGCGACCTGCTTGACCCGCACGGTCATGCTGCCGGTGTAGATGACCTGCCGCGCCTGCTGGGTGACCTTGACGTTGGAGACGATGCTGTCCTGGTCGCCCTGCTTCTGAGGCTGGCGCTGCTTGGCCTGGACCTCGGCGGTGGCAGCCTGCTCCCTGACCGCGGACTCGGGGGCGGGGGCTCCGGCCGTATCCGAGGTGCTCCGCAACGTGCTGCCACTGCCACCGCAGCTCGTCAGAGCCAGGGCCGCGCAGGCGGCCGAGAGCGCGATGCCGTACCGGATTCTCCTCATGCCTCTAAGACGGCGTGCGGATCATCCCGGTTTGAAGGCGGGAGTCACGGTACGGTCACCGTGTTCGCCTCACTCCGTCGCCATATGCCGCGGCCCTCGCGGCCCCGAGCGGCTGGCCACGCCCATGAGGCGGTAGCGTCAGGAGGCGTGGAAGGGAATCGGGCGCACGTGGTCGTCGTCGGCGCGGGAATCTCCGGTCTCGCCGCCGCTTGGTACATCCGGCAGGGCGCCGGCGAGCGGGTCAAAGTGACCGTGCTCGAGGCAGGCCCGCGCGTCGGGGGCAAGTTGCACGTCTCGGAGGTCGCCGGGGTGAGCGTCGACGCGGGCGCCGAGGCCATGCTGGCCAGGCGGCCCGAGGGCGCCGAGCTGGCCAGAGCCGTTGGGCTCGGCGACGCCCTGGTGTTCCCCGGCACCATGCAATCGGCCGTCTACACCAGGGGCGCGCTGCGCCCGATGCCGAAGGGGCAGGTCATGGGCGTCCCCGCCGACCTGACCGAGCTGGCCAAGTCGGGCATCATCTCGCCCGGCGGGCTGCTGCGCGTGCCGCTCGACCAGATCCTGCCGCCCACGCTGGTGCGCACCGACGTGTCCGTGGCCGCCTACATCCGCGCGAGGATGGGCGGCGAGGTCGTGGACCGGCTGGTGGAGCCGCTGCTCGGCGGCGTCTACGCAGGCCGTTCCGACATGTTGTCGCTGGAGGCCACGATGCCGCGGGTGGCGGCCGTCGCCCGTTCCGAGCGCTCGCTGCTGACGGCGGCCCGGCACCTCGTGGAGGAGACGCCCAAAGACGCCGGGCCGGTCTTCACCTCGCTGACGCACGGCGTCGGCGCGCTCCCCGAGGCTGTCGCCAAGGCGTCGGGGGCCGACGTCAGGACGGGGGTCACCGTACGCGAGCTGCACAGGACCGAGCAGGGCTGGCGGCTGGTGACCGGTCCGGTGCCCAGACCCGAGACGATCGAAGCCGACGCGGTGATCGTCGCGGTGCCGGGGCCGGCCGCGGCCCGGCTGCTCAAGGCCGAGGCGCCCAAGGCGGCCGGGGAGCTGGCCAGGATCGAATACGCCAGCATGGCCATCGTCACGCTCGCTTACCCGCTGGGCGCCTTCCCCGAGCCGCCCGCCTTCAGCGGCTACCTGGTGCCGCCCGTCGAGGGGCGGCCGGTCAAGGCGGTCACGTTCAGCTCGGTGAAGTGGCCCCACCTGGCCGGGGACCTGGTGATCCTGCGCTGCTCGATCGGCAGGATCGGCGAGGAGCACTTGCTGCACCGCGAAGACACCGAGCTGGTGTCGCTGGCCACGGCGGAGATGGCCGACGTGATGGGCGCGCGGGGGCTGCCGGTCGACAGCAGGGTGACGCGCTGGGGCGGCGGGCTGCCGCAGTACAACGTGGGACACCTGGATCGGGTGGCGCGCGTGCGGGCGGCGGTCGCGATGGAGCCGGGGCTGGCCGTCTGCGGCGCCGCCTACGACGGCATCGGCATCCCGGCCTGCGTCGGCACCGCCCGCACGGCCGCCGCCCGGATTCTCGACCACCTGTCCCTGCGAGGAGAATAGGAACCATGACAGAGGCAGCTCCGCGGCTCAAGGCCCGCGATCTCAACCAGGTGATCCGTTACACGATGTGGTCGGTCTTCCAGGTGACCGAGCCGTGTCCCGTTGACCGTGACGGCCTGGCGGGCGAGGTCGAGGAGTTGCTGGAGCAGGCCGCCGGCAAGGACGTCGTGACCAGGGGGGTCTACGACGTGGCCGGGTTGCGGGCCGACGCCGACTACATGTTCTGGTGGCACGCGGCCACGCCCGAGGATCTGCAGGACGTCTACGCCAGGTTCCGCCGCACCACGCTCGGGCGGCACAGCAGGCCCGTGTGGTCGGCGATGGCGTTGCACCGGCCGGCCGAGTTCAACAAGTCGCACATTCCGGCGTTCCTCGCGGAGGAGGAGCCGCGGGCGTATGTGAGCGTTTATCCGTTCGTCCGCTCATACGAGTGGTATCTGCTGGAGGACTCCGAGCGGCGGGCCATGCTGGCCGAGCACGGCAGGATGGCGCGCGACTATCCCGACGTGCGGGCCAACACCGTGGCCTGCTTCTCGCTCAACGACTACGAGTGGATGCTGGCGTTCGAGGCCGACGAGCTGCACCGGATCGTCGACCTGATGCGGACGCTGCGGGGCGCGCAGGCCCGCCGCCACACCCGCGTCGAGATCCCGTTCTACACCGGCGCGCGCAAGCCGGTCCGCGAGCTGGTCGCCGCCTTGCCGTAATCCGCCGACCCGAGCCCGGCGTCCTTGATCGGGGGGAGAGGCGGATCCAAGTTGGCGATCCAACTGAAGTGATCTACCCCCTTTGTCAGAATCAGGGAAATCCCTTGTTCGTGGGATGTGACGTGTGGTGGCACGTTCCACGGGGGCAAGGAGGGGCGGGTGGAGACATCCGGAGGGCCGGGCCGCGGACGGCGCCCGGCCGGTCGGCACGCGGCGGGCCGCTCGCGGCACGGGCGGCGGCATCGCCGTGCCGTGCGGCGGGGGCTGGCGCTGGGGGCATTGGCGCTGGCCGGTGGAGTGGCGGGGCTGCTGGGCACGGGCGGGACCTTCGGCGGGGCGCCGGTGGCTTCCAGGTCGCCGGCGCAGCCCGGGCCGCACGCGCGGGCGGTGGAGGCGAGCCCGTCCGCGGCGCTGCCGGGCCGGGCGGGGGCGGCGAGCCCGAGGCCGAGTGGCCAGGCCAAGGCGCGCGAGATCGAGCAGGCCGTGCCGAAGGAGACCAAGACCCCTGTGCGGGAAGAGACTCCCGACGCGGTGGCGGGCTCCGCCGCGCCTGACGTGGTCGAGGGTTCGGCGCCTCCAGAGGAGGGGCCGGAGGAGGCCGTGCTCCTGGTGCCGGGGATGGACGACACCGATGGCTACCGCGCCGACGGGCCCTCGGCGCATACGGATCGGCGGGCGGCGGAGTATTTCCGTACGCACTGGGGCCCGGACGACAAGGCACTGAAACGCCTCAAAGACATTCGCACCATCGGCGGATATTTGCGGATTTATACTGATTTACCGGAAACGGCGCACAATTCCCCTCACGCCATAACGTTGTGCAAGCGTGGCCTCGCCTATCTGAAGGCCGCCGGGGTGGCCAGGCCGGTCGTGTTCGTGCAGGCCAGGTTCGGCGGGAACGGCAACCCGGTGCTCGCCAACATCCTCGGCCCCTCCGACCGGAGCTGCCGCGTCACCCATCCGGCGCCGGACTGAGCGGTCACCGCACTCGCACCCGTGTTTTCGCGCACACCTCGCACCGCTGGGTCACGATGCGACCGATGGCCTCGATCGTCACCCAGCGGTGGCGGAGATGGCGGAACCCCACGCGGGATTCTTTACCCGTGACAGAAGGTTGATACGCGGAGTCGCGAGTCGATCACGCCTTGGGCTCGAGCCGCAGCGAGACCGAATTGATGCAGTAGCGATCGTCGGTCGGAGTCGGATAACCCTCGCCGTGGAACACATGCCCCAGATGCGAGTCGCACCGAGCACACCGGACCTCGATCCGGACCATGCCGTGGCTGCGGTCCTCGATCAGCGTCACCGCATCGGAGTCGGCAGGCGCGAAGAAGCTCGGCCACCCGCAGTGGGACTCGAACTTCGTGTCGGACCGGAACAGCTCGGCCCCGCAGGCGCGGCACGAGTAGACGCCCTCGGTCTTGGTGTCGACGTACTCCCCCGTGAACGGGCGCTCGGTCCCGGCTTCCCTGAGGACGTGGAACTCCTCGGGGGCAAGCTGGACCCGCCACTCGGCCTCGCTCTTGACGACCTTTTCCATGCGTCCAGGGTACGAGATCCGGCAAAAAGAGATCTCCACTGGGTGAAGCATCCATTCTGGGGAGAATTCGCGTCTTTGTAGGCAAGGGGGTGTCATCGCCTCCTGCCAAGGGGTGAGATCGTCCGCAGATCCCGCCGAGCGGCACAGCCCACGCCCGTGCTGGAGCCGCTGGGGATCGTCATGGCCGACCGGGTGGCGCGCCAGCGCCCGGAACGGCGACGGACGATCTGTTGGCCCGCCCCGTCGAGCCCTCGGTCCCGCCACCGAGGCGGCTCCGGGGCGGGCCCGCCCTGTTCAGTACCCCGCGGGGGCGGATCCGCCTCAATGTCACAGGACGGTAGTAGGTTCGGGGGCATGGCATCGCCGTTCATAGAGCTCGAGGTTGGCGAGCGGACCGTCAAGGTCACCAACCCCGACAAGGTTTACTTTCCGGAGATCGGCGCCACGAAGCGCGAACTGGTCGCCTACTACGTGAGCGTCGGCGACGGCGTCCTGCGGGCGCTGAAGGACCGGCCGACCAACCTCAAGCGCCACCCCGACGGCGTGCAGACCGAGGCGATCTACCAGAAGCGCATGCCGCCCAAGCATCCCGACTGGCTCCAGTCGGTCACCGTCACGTTCCCGAGCGGCCGGACGGCGCAGTCCGTGCGGGTCACCGAGGTGGCCGCCATCGCCTACTGCGCCAACCTGGGGACCATCGACTTCCACCCTTGGCAGGTGCGGGCCTCCGATGTCGAGCACCCCGACGAGCTGCGCATCGACCTGGACCCGCAGCCCGGCCTGGACTTCGACGCCGCGCGCAAGGCCGCGCTCCTCACCAGGGACGTGCTGGGCGAGCTGGGGATGACCGGGTTCGTCAAGACGTCGGGCAACAGGGGCGCGCACATCGCCGTGCGCATCGAACCGCGCTGGGACTTCATCCAGGTCCGCCACGCCGGCATCGCCCTGGCCAGAGCCGTCGAGGAGCGGGACCCGAGCCTGGTGACCACGGCGTGGTGGAAGGAGGAGCGCGGGGACCGGGTCTTCATCGACTTCAACCAGAACGCCCGCGACCGCACGGTGGTCAGCGCCTACTCCGTCAGGGCCCAGCCGCACGCGCCCGTCTCGACGCCGCTGACCTGGGACGAGCTGGCCGACGCCGACCCGCGGGACTTCGACATCCGCACGGTCCCGGCCCGCTTCGCCGACGTGGGCGACGTGCACGCGGACATCGACGACCGGTCATACTCGATCGAGCCCCTGCTGGAGATGTACACCAAGGACGAACGCGGCGACATGCCATACCCGCCCAACTACCCCAAGATGCCGGGGGAGCCGATGCGGGTCCAGCCGAGCCGGGCCAGGCGCGCCGACTAGTAGCCAAGCGCCGGTTGCCCCGCGCGACGATTCAGGCGACGGCGCGTTCGACGGGTGGGCGCCTGCGGCGGTGTCGGTGTCGTGCAGTCCCAGCCCGCAGGCGGCCTTCCAGCGCAGGCATCTCGTAAGAGCCGTGACGACCCCCGTGACTGGCACGGGACGTGCCACTCCGTACCCTGTGATCGGTGGTTAAGGGAGGCGCTACTTGACGCCCCCGGTGGGGCGGCCGTACGGTTCGGGAAAGCGCTTTCCTCCCCCGTTTGACCTGAAGGGATCCTCAATGAGCGTGCGCACCATCGGCGTCGTGATGAACGGCGTCACCGGGCGGATGGGCTACCGCCAGCACTTGGTCCGGTCCGTCCTGGCGATCAACGAGCAGGGCGGTGTGACGCTCTCGGACGGCGCCCGGGTGAAGCTCAAGCCGGTGCTGGTCGGCCGGAATGCCGACAAATTGGCAGATATCGCGTCGAAGCATGGAATTTCGGATTTCACCACTGACCTCGACGCGGCCCTCGCCGACGACGACAACGTGATCTACTTCGACGCCCAGGTCACCAGCGCCAGGGTGAAGGCCGTGCTGAAGGCCATCGAGGCCGGCAAGCACATCTACGCCGAGAAGCCGACCGCCGAGTCCACGCAGGAGGCGATCGCGCTGGCCGAGGCCGCCGCCGCGAAGGGCATCAAGAACGGCGTGGTCCAGGACAAGCTGTTCCTGCCCGGCCTGCTCAAGCTGAAGCGGCTGATCGACGGCGGCTTCTTCGGCCGCATCCTGTCGGTGCGCGGCGAGTTCGGCTACTGGGTGTTCGAGGGCGACTGGCAGGAGGCGCAGCGCCCCTCGTGGAACTACCGGGCCGAGGACGGCGGCGGCATCGTGCTGGACATGTTCCCGCACTGGCACTACGTGATGGAGAACCTGTTCGGCCGGGTCGAGTCGGTCTACGCCCGCGCCGTGACGCACGTCCCGTCACGTGTGGACGAGCAGGGCAAGACGTACCAGGCCACCGCGGATGACGCCGCGTACGGCATCTTCGAGCTTGAAGGCGGCATCGTCGCGCAGATCAACTCCTCCTGGACCGTCCGCGTGAACCGGGACGAACTGGTGGAGTTCCAGGTGGACGGCACGCACGGCAGCGCCGTGGCGGGCCTGCGCAACTGCCGCGTGCAGCACCGCGCGGCCACCCCCAAGCCGGTCTGGAACCCCGATCTGCCGGTCACGGCGCGCTTCCGCGACGGCTGGCAGGAGGTGCCGGACAACGCCGAGTTCGACAACGGGTTCAAGATCCAGTGGGAGTCGTTCATCAAGCACGTGCTGGAGGACGCGCCCTTCCCGTACGACTTCGCGTCGGGCGCTCGGGGCGTGCAGCTCGCCGAGCTGGGCCTGCGCTCGTCCGCAGAGGGCCGCAGGATCGAGGTGCCGGGGCTGTGATGATCGATCTGCCCGGCGCCGGCGCGTACACGCTGGCCGAGCCGACGGTCTGGCCGGTGTCGGAGACGCCGGCGACCAGCCGCATCGTGTACGCGGCCGCCCACGTGGTGGCCGACCCGCTCGGCGACAACACGCCCGGCTCCCCCGCCGCCGTGGACTGGGACGCCACCCTCCGCTTCCGCCGCCACCTGTGGTCGCACGGCCTGCGGATCGCCGACGCGATGGACACCGCGCAGCGCAACATGGGCCTGGACTGGGCGGCGACCAAGGAGCTCATCCGGCGCAGCGCCGCCGAGGCCCGCTCGTTCGGCGACCCGGCGACGCTGGTGGCCTGCGGGGCCGGCACCGACCACGCGCCTGAGGCCGCCGACCTGCACACGATCACAGCCGCGTACGCCGAGCAGCTGGAGACCGTCCAGTCGGCCGGCGCCGGCGTGATCATCATGGCCTCCCGTCAGCTCGCCAAGGTGGCCGCGGGGCCGCAGGACTACCACCAGGTGTACGGCAAGCTCTTCGGCCTGGCCGACCGTCCGGTGATCCTGCACTGGCTGGGCGAGATGTTCGACCCGCAGCTGGCCGGCTACTGGGGCTCGCGGGACGTGGACGCCGCGACCGAGTCGTTCCTGGAGCTGATCCACGCCCACGCCTCGATGGTGGACGGCGTGAAGGTGTCGCTGCTGGACGAGGAGCACGAGGTGCGCCTGCGCGCCGCGCTCCCCGAGGGCGTCAAGCTCTACACGGGCGACGACTTCAACTACCCGTCGCTGATCAAGACGGGCTCGCACGCGCTGCTGGGCATCTTCGACGCGATCGCCCCGGCGGCCGCGGCGGCACTGCAGGTGCTGGACGCGGCCGAGGCGGCCTGCGACGAGGCGGGCCGTGACCGGCTGCTGGCCGCGTACGACGAGATCTTCGGCCCGACGGTCCCGCTGTCGCGGAAGATCTTCGAGACGCCGACGTACAACTACAAGACCGGCATCGTCTTCCTGGCATGGCTGAACGGCCACCAGGACGCGTTCGCCATGGTGAACGGCGCCCAGTCGGCCCGCTCGCTGCTGCACCTGTCGGAGGTGTTCCGCCTGGCCGACCAGGCCGGTCTGCTGTCCGACCAGGAGCTGGCCGTGCACCGCATGAAGGCGCTGCTGGCGGTGAACGGACTGTGAGACTCTCACTCAACCAGTGGACGACCAGGCGCTGGTCCGTGGCGGAGGCCGTGGACGGGTGCGTGCGGCACGGCCTGGAGGCGATCGGGCTGTGGCGGCAGAACGTGGCCGAGCAGGGCCTGGCGGAGAGTGTCAAGCTGGTGCGGGACGCGGGGCTGCGGGTGTCCTCGCTGTGCCGTGGCGGCTTCCTCACCACCAGCGGCAAGGCGTTCGCCGAGGCGCTCGACGACAACCGCCGCGCCATCGACGAGGCGGCCGAGCTGGAGGCGGCCTGCCTGGTGATGGTGGTGGGCGGCCTGCCAGGTGTGCAGCCGGGCGAGCCGCTGACCGCGGGCGCGTCACGGGATCTGGCGGGCGCTCGGGAGCGGGTGGCCGAGGCGCTGGCGGAGCTGGCGCCGTACGCCGGTGAGCGGGGCGTCAAGCTGGCCCTGGAGCCGCTGCACCCGATCTACTGCCCGGACCGTGCGGTCCTGTCCACGCTGGGCCAGGCGCTCGACCTGGCGCTGGCGCACCCGGAGGAGCAGGTCGGCGTGGTGGTCGACACGTTCCACGTGTGGTGGGACCCGAGGGTGTTCGACGACATCGCGCGGGCCGGCCGCCGGATCGCGTCTTACCAGGTGTGCGACTACCTGCACCCGCTGCCGGAGGACGTGCTGCTGGGCCGGGGCATGATGGGCGACGGCGTGATCGACTTCAAGCCGATCACGCGTGCGGTCCTGGACGCCGGCTACACCGGCGACGTCGAGGTGGAGATCTTCAACGCCGACATCTGGGCCGCCGACCCGGACGAGGTGGTGGCCACGATGAAGGCCCGCTACGAGGACGTGGTGCTGTCGCGTCCGTGAGGCTCGGGGCGGCGGCTCGAAGAGGGCCGCCGCCCGGTCAGCGCTCGGGTTTGTCCCAGGTCAGCAGGTAGCGGCGGAGCAGCAGGCGGCGGAAGCGGCTGCCGGGCACCAGCACACGGGCCTGCTTGGCGACCTGTCCCTTGGTGATGACGGGGTCCATGCCCGGCACGCCGGGCCCGCGCTTGCCGCCGTGGAACAGCTTGAGCACGTGCGAGACCGTCTGTCCGGCAAGGCGCACGACGTGGTCCAGGAGTGTGCGGTCCCGCGCGATGCCGATGATCACGAGCCGGCCGCCCGGCGCCAGCAGCCGAATCAGGCCGTTCATGGCCGCGCCGAAGTCCGCGTGGTGGACGACGGCGACGGCGGTGACGAAGTCGTACTTGCCCTCGGAGAGCAGGCCTTTCGCGTCATCGAGGTAGTCGGCCTCCACAAAAGTGACGTTGTCCAGGTCGCCATACTGCCGACGCGCCATCGCGATCGCGTCGGCGGAACGATCCACACCGGTGACGGCCGGCACGCGGGCGGCCAGCTTGCTCACCAGCAGCCCGTCCCCGCAGCCGACGTCGAGCACGTGCTCGCAGCCTTCCGGCAGGAGCTTCAGCACGAGCTGCTGGTAGTGGACGTTGTGGTTCCAGTACGCCTCGGGCATTTGATCACAGTAGCGTCACGGTGCCCGCCGCACCGTTCAATTCGATCTCCTGGCCCGTGGTGATGCGGTGGGTGGCGTCGGGGACGCCGACGACGGCGGGGATGCCGTACTCGCGGGCCACCACCGCGCCGTGCGACATGGCGCCGCCCATCTCCATGACGAGGCCGCCGGCCGTGAGGAACAGCGGCGTCCAGCCGGGGTCGGTGGACGGGCAGACCAGGATCTCGCCCGGCTCCAGGTGCGCGCCGACCGGGTCGAGCACCACCCTGGCCACGCCGGTGACGGTGCCCGCCGAGGCGGCCGTGCCGATCAGCGCGCCGTCCGCGGCGGCAACCGCCAGCGCCTCCGGCTCGGTGCCGTCGGACAGCAGGACTCGGGGGACGTGCCTGCGGCGCCGCTCCTGCTCGTACGCCGCCCGCCGCTCGGCCACGACCGCCCGCAGGTCGCCTCCGCCCAGCGCGGCCCTGACCTCCCGCAGGTCCAGGAAGAACACGTCCTCGGCCGCGTCGAGCACGCCGAGCCCCACCAGGTGCTCGCCGACCGCGAAGAGGCTGTGCCGCACCGCGGCGAGCGTCTTGACCAGGTAGAACTTGGGCAGCTCACGCAGGCCGGCGAACTTCCTGGTGCGCCGGAGCCCGAACCGCGCCACGGCACCCCGCCAGCGGGCCCTGCGCCGGGCCTGCGTCACCACGTGCGCGATGGCGGCCTGCGCCTGCTCGGCGCCCTTGCCGAACAGCGCGGCGGGAGCCAGGTCGGCGCCCCCATCCCGCTGCAGGTCCATGCGTAGGTAATTGGCCAGCACGCCGAGGATGTGCGCGGGCTCCTCCGACCATCGGGGCACGCCCAGGTCGATCTCCGCGACGCCGCGGTGGCCGTATTTGTCCAGGAACGCGGTGATCTCGCGCTGCGCGACCGGCGGCAGGCCGCCTTCCTTGTAGCGGCGGACCAGCTCGGCGACCGGCAGTTCCTTGAAGGGCGCCGGCTCGATACGGGTGGCCAGGGCCCACAACTCCAGGTCCATCTCCGTGGTCGGGTTGTGCGGGACGCTGCGCAGCACGTCCTGCATCTCGGCCAGCGGCACGCCGGACAGCTTGGACGCCAGCGCGAACAGGCCATACCCGGTGATCACGATGGGCATGATCGAGATGATGGTGGGAAACGTGCCGGCCAGCATGCGCTCGGCGTGGTCCAGCCGCTGTGCGGGGGTCGCGGAATCGGGCACCTGGAGCCTCTTGTCGAGCTCTCCGCCGAGCCGGGCGGCATAGGCCAGAGCCCTCTCCGGCCTGGTCAGGGCCATCAGGACACGCGACGGGGCATGGACGCGGTGGGCGAAGCGCGCGAGGGCGCGCAGGAACGGGCGGCGGGAGGCGGGGACGAGCGACAGGCGAGGGTCCTCCACCAGCCGCTCCATGACGGTGGCGGTGCGGGCCTCGCCGAGCGTCAGCGCGCGCGGGAGGATGGTGCGGCCGGGGCGGCTGCGTACGGCGGTGGTGATGTCGAGCCACAGGCGCTGCCCTGCAACGGACACGAAGGACGGGCCGTCGAGCGGGTCGGCGGGGCCGTAACCGGGCAGGCTCGCGGCACCGCCACTGATCAGTTTGAACGCCGACAGCCCCAGGGGCGTGATCGGCCCCATCACGCCTTGGGCCACGTTGACCGAGAAGAAGACCCGCAGGCCCTCCCTGGTGGTCTCCGGCAGCGGGTAGAGAGTGGTGATCGGCCTGGCCTGGGTGAGCCAGAGCGTGCCGTCCGCGTCGATGGCCCACTCGGTGTCCTGCGGCGCGCCGTAGTGGTCCTCGACTCGGGCGCCCAGCTCGGCCAGCGCGAGGACCTGGGCGTCGGTCAGGCAGAGGCCGTCGTGGGTGGTCTCGACGCGCTCGGTGCCGCCGCCGGGCAGGGAGCGGATGGCCAGCCGCTTGTCGCCGGCGTGGCGTTCGAGGATCTCTCCGCCGCACACGACGAAGCGGTCGGGGTTGACGGCGCCGGAAACGACCGCCTCGCCCAGCCCCGGGCTGGCGTCGATGACGGCCTCGCGCCGCCGGCCCGTGACCGGGTTGGCCGTGAACATCACGCCGGCGACCTGGGAGTCCACCATGACCTGGACGACCACCGCGAGGCGCACGGCGGCGTGGTCGATGCCGTTGGACTCGCGGTACGCCACGGCGCGGTCGGTCCAGAGCGAGGCCCAGCAGCGGCGTACGGCCTCGGCCACCGCCTCGGCACCCACAACGTTGAGGTAGGTCTCCTGCTGCCCGGCGAAGCTGGCGAACGGCAGGTCCTCGGCCGTGGCCGACGAGCGCACCGCCACCGGGGCGTCGGGGCCGAGCGCGGCGTAGTGCTTCACGATCGTCTCGTGCACGGCGGCCGGCACCGGGGCTTGGAGCAGGTGCCGCCTGGCGCGCTCGGCCAGCCCTTCTCCGCCGGTCTCCAGCCCGTCCGCGACCTGACGGTAGGCCTCCGTGGTGAGCACCCAGCCGGGCGGCACGGGCAGCCCGGCCCTGGTCAGCTCGCCGAGGTTGGCGGCCTTGCCGCCCACCTCAGCCAGCATCCCGCCGTCGATCTCGGAGAAGTCCAGTGCCGTGTTCATCGAGTGCACTCCAGCCGTTCAGCGTCCTGTCACTCAGTTTCCCGCTTTTTCGGCAGAAATTCAACAGGTGATGAACTCTGAGCTCACGGCTCCAGTGGCCTGCCGTCCAGGTCCCATTGCGGATCGATCGGCACCCCCAGCGCCGCCAGCACCGACGGCGCCACGTCGACCAGGCGCGGCGTGCCGAGCGAGCGGCCGCCCAGGTCCTCGCCGAGCCGGGCGGCGATCACGAAGACCGTGCGCTCCTCGTCCGACGTGCCCCCATGGCCGCCCTCGTCCACGTGTCCGTGGTCGGTGGTGACGAACACGGTCCAGCGCTCGCCCGGGTACGACGGCCGCGCGCGGATCGTGTCGAGCAGGCGACCCAGGTACGCGTCCTGGGCTTGGAGGGCGGCGGCGTACTCAGGGCCGTGCGGGCCGAGGTCGTGGGCCACCTCGTCGGTGTCGCCCAGGTACACGAACACGGCGTCGGGGTGGTCGTGAGCCAAGTGCCGCTCGGCGGCCTCGGTGACCTGCTTGTCGGCCTCGGCCCAGCCGCAGGTGTACCCGTCCAGCACGAACCGGTGGTCGATGACCGGACCGAACGCGCCGTGGTCGGCGAGCGCCGCCCAGGAGAAGAACGCCGAGGTCACGAAGTCCGGCCGAGCATTCTTCGCACGAGTCAGAAAGTCCGGAAATTTCTGGAACTGGGGGTCGGCGAAACCGTTGTCAACGATGCCGTGTTTGTCGGGCCAGGCTCCGGTCGCGATGGACGACCAGCCCGGCCCCGAGTCGCTGCGGGACTTGATGACCCGGCCGCCATCCCCCGGCTCCGGGCTCTTGGGCACGACCTCGCCGGGCGACTCCGTGCGGGGCGCGCCGGCCTCGCCGTACGGGAGCAGGCTGGTGCCGTACGCGCCGGTGGACATCAACGCGGTCAGCACGGGGGCGCCCGACGCGGCGAGCAGGTCGAACCGCAGGCCGTCCATCCCGACGACCAAGACTTTGTTCCTAGGTAGGGGCATCCCCCTATCTAAGCGGCGAACCTCCGCACCCAGTCAGCCGCTCCGGGCAGGATCTCCTCAACCGGCGCGACCTGTGGATACCACGTGCGCTCCCACTCCAGCGACACCCACCCCTCGTACCCGGCCCCGCGCAGCAACGCGCCCGCCTCCTCCAGCGGCACGGATCCGGCGCCCATCGGCACCGGCGTGGTGTCCTGCGCCGAGACCGCGTCCTTGACCTGGACGTAGGACAGGTAGGGGCCGAGCGCGGCCAGCGAGTCGGCCGGGGACTCGCCGTGCCGCCACGGGTGCAGCAGGTCCCAGATCGCTCCCGTGGTCTCGGGGCAGGCCGCCTCGGCGAGCAGCCCCGCCACGGCCGCGCAGGTGGCCATGCTGTCGTGCGTCTCGACGAGCACGCGGCGGCCCAGCGCGGCGGCCGTGCCGGAGACGGCCTTCAGCCTGCGGGCGCCGATGGCTGAATCGTCGCCGCGAGGGAACACCCGGACTCCGGGCGCGCCCAGGTCGACGGCGAGCCGCAGGTCGGCGAGGAGCGCTTCCAGGACCGGCTCGTCCGGCCCCGGCTCGCAGATCCCGACATAGCCGGCAAGGGCGGAGATCTCCAGACCCGCGCGCTCCACCCGCTCCCGCACCGAACGCCGCTCCGCCGAGTCCAGCCCGGCGTGCACCCCGGTGTCCGGGTGCAGGCGCAGCTCCAGCCCTTGACACCCGGACCCGCTCGCGATCTCGATCGCCCGGTCCAGATCCTCGCCGGGCATCCCCAGCGTGCTGACCGCCAGCCTCACATCAGCCTCCGTACGCTTTCCCGCAACACGACCTCGCCGGCGACCTGCTCGACGGCCACCGCTTCTTCCTCACCCAGTGCCAGCTCCAGCGCCCGCGCACCCATGGCCTTCAACGGCAGCCGCACCGTGGTCAGCGCCGGCACGTGATCCCGCAGGGTCACGATGTCGTCGAAACCGGCCACCGACACGTCCTCCGGCACCCGGATTCCGCGTTCGCGGTAGGCCGCCAGCGCCCCGACCGCCATCACGTCGTTGACCGCGAACACGCAGGTCGTGTCCTCGCCCACCTGCTGGGCGGCCGCGTAGCCGCCGTCGCGGTCGAACGGCCCGTGGATCACGTGCGGTGCGGGCAGCCCCAACTCCTCCAGCGCCCCGGCGAACCCGGCGCAGCGGTCGGCGGCGGTCACCAGGTGCGGCGGCCCGGCGAGCACCGCGAAGCGGGTGTGCCCGAGCCCGGCCAGCGCGCGTGCCAGCTCCGCCGCTCCCTCCCGGTTGGCGGGCGCGACGGTGTCCACTCCCAGCAGGTCCTGACCGACACAGGCCGCCCGGCCGCCGCCTGAGCGGTATCGGGCCAGCTCGTCGCGGAGCCGCCCGGTGACGGCCGGGTCGGCCACGCGGGAGCCGACCAGCAGCACGGCCCGCACGCGCTGGGCGTTGAGCGTGGCCACGTAGGCGATCTCCTGCTCCGGGTCGCGATGCGTGGTGCCCACCATGACCAGCAGGCCCTCGGTGGCCGCGGCCCGCATCGCCCCGTCGGCCAGGGCCGCGAAGTAGGGGTCGGTCAGGTCGTGCACGACGATGCCGATGACGTTGCCGGCACCGCGGGCCAGCGTCTGGGCCGCGATGTTGGCTCGGTAGCCCAGCTCGTCGGCGGCCTGCTCGACGCGCGCTCGCAGGGCCGCGCCGACCTGGCGGGTGCTGCCGTTGAGCACCCGCGAGGCGGTCGCCAGCGAGACGCCCGCCTGCCTGGCGACGTCCTCAAGCGTGACCACGTGACCTCCCGGAAAGCGGTTTCCAGTGTGCCAGAACAGCACCTGGATCCGCATCCTTACATGCCCGGGCCCCAGACGACAGAACGCCCCCGGGCAGGGCGGGACGGCCGGCAGCGGCGGGCCGGGGTGCGGATCGGGTCAGCCCCCGGCCCGTGGGAGCGTCACCAGGGGAAGAGGATGTCGAGCAGTCCCTTCCGTTCCTCCTGCGTCGGCGTCGGCGCGGGCGCCTGGGTGGTGGGCTGCTGCGCCGGCTGGCTGCTGCTCGGCTGCGTGGGCTGCTGCTGCTTGCTGTCCGACTGCCCGCTCTTGGGACCCGAGTCCGTGTCCGTGTCCGTGTCCTGCATCTCGCTCACCGGCGGCCGGGTGGCCTTGCTGGTGGCCTTCTTGGTCGGCTCACCGGCGCGGGTGGAGGTGGGACGGGCGGCCGGCTCGCGAGTCGGCCGCGCCCGCTGGGCCGTCGGGGTGGGCATTGCGGACTCGGTATCGGTCGGCTCCGAGGTGGCCGAATCGTCGGGCTCGGGAGTGGCCTCCTCGGCCGGCGTGTCCTCGGGAGCCGCGGTGTCGGAGGGCGTGGTCACCTCCCCAGCGCTGGCACACTGGCCGCCCTGGCACGGGTCGTCCGACGAGGTGCCGGTGAGCATGAAGCCGGCTCCCACCCCGACCAGCACCACCGCGGCCGCCGCCACCAGCAGCTTCCTGGTGCGGCGCCGCACCTCCCGGTCGCCGCCCGAGCGCCCGCGAGGAGAGTCGTCGGTCCACCCCGAGCCGAGAAAGCCGCGTTTGGTCTGCTCCTCCTCGCGGTCGTCGGTGTAACCCCCCTCGTAGCTCCGGTCGAGCGGCAGGTACGGGGCCCCGTCCTCGACCTGATGCGGTCCACTGTGCTCCGGCAGGGCGTCCTGCGGGCCACTGGCATCGCCGAGCATGTCATGGGGACCGCTGTGGCCACCGAGCACGTCGTAAGGACCGCCAAGCGCGTCGGGAGGACTGCTGTGGCCGCCAAGCACGTCATGGGGACCGCTGTGGCCGCCGAGCACGTCGTACGGGCCACCGGGGTCGCCCAGCACGTCCTGCGGGCCGCCGCCCAGGTCGCGAGGCCCGCCGCTCAGCAGATCGTGCGAGGCCGCCGGGCCGTCGTCGAGCACGTCACGCACGCCGTCGCGGCCCACCAACTGCGGCTCACCGGTCAGCGAATTGGGCGGCATGATGTAGGTCTCGTTGCCGACGACCTGGATGGCAGGCTGTTCGTCGGTGTCATCGGTGCTCCACCGCGGCGACAGCACGTCACCCGTCAGCTCCGGGTTCAACGACCTACCCTGCCCATCCTCGTATGGCCTGTCGTTCTCGTCGCGCGCCACGATGAACCTCTCTAGTACGAATGCGGACCGCGCCCTTTCCTAGCAGACCCGACCACGAGTTGTCCGGATATTTCACATGTTTCCCTAAAATCACGTAGAGTAACATTCGTCACTCCCCGCTCTCACGCCACCTCAGGCGGTATTCCGGACGGCCGTCAGGGGGTGAGTCCGTTGAGCAGGTCGCCGAGCGCCGACTTCACCCGCTCGATCCCCACCCCGCACTCCCGGATCCGATACGCCAGCAGCGGCGCGGCCAGAGGCGCCAGCAACGCGTCGGACAGACAGGAGGCGTCGGCATCCGGCCGCACCCGTGCGATCAGCATCGTCAGGTGCCCGTGATAGGCGTCGTACGCGCCGCCGAACCGGGCGAACGGCCCCGCCGTCTCCGCCATGACCAGCAGGTCGAGCTGCTCGACCGTGCGGTCCGCGAGTCCGTCGAGGAACGCGCGTGCCCGCGCGGCGGGCTCCGCACCTGGCCCGAGCGGCGGCGGCCCCTCGATGAAGGCGGACTGGAACTCCCGCTCCCGCCGGTCGATCAGCGCGTACGCCAGCCCGGAGCGATCCCCGAAGCGCCGATAGAGCGTGCCGACGCCGACCCCGGCGGCCGCGGCCACCTCCGCCATCGACAAGCCGCCCACTCCCCGGTCGGCGACGATGGCCTCGGCCGCGGCGAGGATCTTCGCGCGGTTGCGGGCCGCGTCGGTGCGCTCGCGTTTCACGGTCTGCCCTCCCGCGTCACGGTCCGCCCTCCCGCGTCACAGTCTCCGCCCTCTCGCGTCACGGTCGCCGCCCTCACGCCATCCCGGACCCTCTCACGATCGACCTCCATCCTGGCACCACTTGTATGCGGAATACGTTCCAGTTAGAGTCATAAACGGAACACATTCCGGTTCTTGGAGGATGGCATGATCCGAAAGGTCGCCCTGGTCACGGGCGGGAGCAGGGGAATCGGCGCGGCCGTCGCACGGCGGCTGGCCGACGACGGATTCGACGTGGCGATCACGTACCAGAACGCGAGCGACCGGGCGGCCACCGTGGCCAAGGAGGTCGAGGCAGCCGGCCGGCGCGCCCTCGGCATGCGCGCTGAGGCCGCCGACCCCGGCGCGCTGGTCGAGGCGGTGGAGCGCACGGTGCGCGAGCTGGGGCGGCTCGACGTGCTGGTGAGCAACGCCGGGATCGCGCCGTACGGGGCGCTGGAGGAGGTGACGCTCGAGGAGGTGGACCGGCTGCTCGCCGTCCACCCGAGGGCGGCGTTCGTGCTGGCACAGGCGGCCGCCCGGCACATGGGGCGGGGCGGCAGGATCGTCCTCATCGGCAGCAGCCTGGCCGAGCGGGTGCCTTATCCCGGATGGACGGCGTACGCGATGAGCAAGTCAGCGCTGGCCGGCCTCGTCAAGGGTCTGGCTCGAGATCTGGGACCGCGCGGCATCACCGCGAACCTGGTCAACCCGGGCTCCACGGACACTGATATGAACCCGGCCGACACCCCGGAGGCAGAGGAAGAGCGGCGCTACACCGCGCTCGGCACGTACTGCTCTCCCGACGACATCGCCGCTGCCGTCGCCTACCTCGCCGGGGAGGGCGGGCGCCACATCACGGGCGCTTCGATCCCCGTCGACGCAGGCGTCACGGCCTGAGGCTCACAAGCACGGGTTGGTGCTCGAGTCGACCACCTTGTCCTTGAGCGAGTCCGGGATCGCCGATTGCACGCGCACGCCCGGCCAGTCCGCCCCGATCACGAGCTGGACGATCGGGCCGTCGGGCGGCTCGGCGACCTTGGACTTGTACGGCTGGGTGTTGACCGGCTTGACCTTGCCGGCCACCGCGGTCCGCTTGTCCTGGGACAGCCGGACGGCAACCGCGTCGGCGTAGGCCGATCCGTCCTGGGCGTCCTTCTTCGCGTAGCGGATCGCGGTGGTCGCGGTCGCGGGAGCGTTGCCGACCTCGATGACGGCGAAGCCCTGGGCGGCCAGCTCGTCGGCCACCTGGACGGCCTTGCCCGCCTCGCCGGTGGCGTTGAGCACCTGGACGCGCACCTCCTCGTGCTCGATCTTCGGCGTGGCGGACGTGCCGGGGGTCGGCGTGGCGGTGACCTCGACGTCGCTGCGTACGGACTCGAAGAAGTTCTTCGCGGCCGGCTGGCTGAACTGCACCCGGTTCTTGTCCCCCGGATACGCCTCGACGGGCACCGTGATGCCCTTGAGCTCCTTGGCGGTCAGCCCCCTGACGCTGTTGGCGATCTCCAGCATCCGCTCGAACGTCAGCTCGCTGTCCACGGTGACCGCGGCGGCAGCAGAGCGCAGGAACCCGTCCAGCCTGATGGGGTTGGTGAGCAGGCCGCCGTCGGTGACCTTCTTCAGCACCTGGGTGAGGAAGACCTGCTGACGCTGGATCCTGCTCAGGTCGCTGCCGTCGCCCAGCGCGTAGCGGGTGCGTACGTAGCCGAGCGCCTGCTCGCCGTTGACCACGTGCTTGCCCGCGGGGAGCACCAGCTTCGCCTTGGGGTCGTTGACCGGCTTGGGCAGGCAGATCTCGATGCCGCCGACGGCGTCGATGATGCCCTTGAAGCCGGTGAAGTCGACCTTCACAAAGTGGTTGATCTTGATGTTGGTGAGCGATTCGAGTGTCTTGATGGTGCAGTTGATGCCGCCGTCGTTGAAGGCGGAGTTGATCTGCCGGATCCCGCCGGGCAGCACGGCGCCGTTCCTGCCCTGACACTCGGGGATCGCCACCATGGAGTCGCGGGGGAAGCTGATCATGGTGGCCTTGTCCCTGTTCGGAGAGATGTGCAGCAACATGATCGTGTCGGTGCGCTCCCCCAGCCCCTGCGACTTGGGGCCGTACGTCTTGTTGTCGCCCTCACGTGAGTCGGACCCGACGAGCAGCACGTTGAGCGCCCCGGTCTCCGGCGGCCGGCTCGGGCCGACGACGATGGGGTTGCGGGGAATGCTGCCGTCGATGCTCCGGTAGTACGCGTACGCGCCCAGCGTGGTGGCCACCAGCACGAACGTCAGTGCCACGCTCACCCAGCCCAGGGGCGTCAGCGGATTCCTGCGGGGCCGCGGGTCGAGCTTCCTGGACCGGCGCGGCACGGGGGCGACGCGAGTATCGCCGGCCACCTCGCCAGGGCGCCCTCGCACGCGCTCCACCCCCTGCGTCATGATCGCGAAGCATAGTCACCAACAGGGGCCCCCGACGGCGAATCACCACCACTCCACCGCCCCCACGCTCAGTTCGCCCCTCCGAGGCGCGGCAGACTATGACCTTTCCGCCACTCCTCCATCACCTGACCCTGGGGAGGGCATGGGACGCGGACTAGTTACTCACGAGTAGCATAAGCGTGGAACCCCTTCCAGCAGCGAGGAGCGAATCCGTGCCTTCCTCTCGTGACGTCGTGTTCGTCGACGGCGTGCGCACGCCTTTCGGCAGGTCAGGGCCGAAGGGACTGTACGCCGAGACCCGCGCCGACGACCTGGTCGTCCGTGTCATCCGCGAGCTCATCCGGCGTAATCCCAACCTGCCCCCCGAGCGCGTGGACGAGGTCGCCATCGCCGCGACCACGCAGATCGGCGACCAGGGCCTGACCATCGGCCGGTCGGCGGCCGTGCTGGCCGGGCTGCCCAAGAGCGTGCCCGGCTACGCCATCGACCGCATGTGCGCGGGCGCGATGACCGCGGTCACCACGGTCGCGGGCGGCATCGCGTTCGGCGCGTACGACGTGGCGATCGCGGGCGGCGTCGAGCACATGGGCCGCCACCCGATGGGCGAGGGCGTCGACCCCAACCCCCGCTTCCTGTCGGAGAAGCTGGTCGATCCGAGCGCGCTGGTCATGGGCATGACGGCGGAGAACCTGCACGACCGCTACCCGTCGATCTCCAAGGAGCGCGCGGACGCGTACGCGGTGCTCTCGCAGGAGAAGGCGGCCAAGGCGTACGCCGACGGCAAGATCCAGCCCGACCTGGTCCCGACCGCGATCAGGACGGCCGAGAAGGGCTGGGGCCTGGCCGTCGAGGACGAGGCGCCGCGGCCGGGCACCACGATGGAGGGGCTGAGCGGCCTCAAGACGCCGTTCCGGCCGCACGGCAACGTCACGGCGGGCAACTCCTCCGGCATCAACGACGGCGCCACCGGCTGCGTCGTGGCCGCCAAGGACGTCGCCGAGGAGCTGGGGCTGGCGCCGAAGATGCGGCTGGTGTCGTACGCGTTCGCGGGCGTCGACCCCGAGGTCATGGGCGTGGGCCCGATCCCGTCCACGGAACGGGCGCTCCGGCTGGCGAATCTCGATATTTCGGATATTGGGCTGTTCGAGATCAACGAGGCGTTCGCCGTACAGGTCCTGGCGTTCCTCGACCACTTCGGCATCGACGGCGACGACCCCCGCGTGAACCCCTACGGCGGCGCGATCGCCTACGGCCACCCGCTCGCCTCTTCGGGCGTGCGGCTGATGACACAGCTCGCCCGGCAGTTCGGCGAGCGTCCCGACGTGCGTTACGGCATCACCACGATGTGCGTCGGCATGGGCATGGGCGGCACTGTGATCTGGGAGAACCTGGCATGAGCAACCTTGAGACCTGGCGAGCGCTGCTCAGCGACCGCAACTCCGACGAAGTCGTCACCAAGGCGCTGGTACGGGACGTGCAGCTGCCCTACGGCGCGGGCACGATGGCGCTGATCACGCTGGACAACGGCTTCGACCACACCAAGCCCAACACGTTCGGCCCGCACGGCCTGTTCGCGCTGAACGAGGCGCTGTCGCAGATCGCCGGGCGCACCGACCTGGCCGCGGTCGGCGTGACGGGCAAGCCGTTCATCTTCGCCGTCGGCGCCGACCTCAAGGGCGCGGCCCAGGTGGCCTCCCGCGAGGAAGCTCTGGCCATCGGCGCGCTCGGCCACCACGTCTTCCGCAGGCTGGGCGAGCTGCCGATCCCGTCGTTCGCGTTTGTCAACGGCGCGGCCATGGGCGGCGGCCTGGAGGTGGCACTCCACTGCACGTACCGGACGATCTCCTCCGGCGTGCCCGCGGTGGCACTGCCGGAGTGTTTCCTCGGCCTGGTGCCGGGCTGGGGCGGCACGCAGCTGCTGCCGCGGCTGATCGGCCCGGCGAAGGCGATCAAGCTGATCGTCGAGAACCCGCTCGCGCAGAACCGCATGATCAAGGGCAAGGACGCGTTCGAGCTCGGCGTCGCGGACGCCATGTTCGAGCCGGCCGATTTCCTGGAGGAGTCGCTGCGCTGGGCCGCCCGCGTGCTCCAGGGCGAGGTGAGCGTCGAGCGCCGCTCCCACGACGGCTGGGAGAAGGCGGTCGCCGACGCCCGCTTCCTGGTGGACATGAAGCTGCGTGGCGCCTCCCCCGCTCCCTACCGGGCGCTCGACCTGATCGCCCTCACCGAGACCGCCACCCGAGACGAGGGCTTCGCCGCCGAGGACGAGGCACTGGCCGACCTGCTCATGGGCGACGAACTGCGGGCCGGGCTCTACGCCTTCGACCTGGTGCAGCGCCGGGCCAAGCGGCCCGCGGGCGCGCCGGACAAGTCGCTGGCCCGCAAGGTCACCAAGGTCGGCATCGTCGGTGCGGGGTTGATGGCCTCGCAGATGGCGCTGCTGTTCGCTCGCCGCCTTGAGGTGCCCGTCGTCATGACGGACCTCGACCAGGCCAGGCTCGACAAGGGTGTGGAGTACGTACGCGCCGAGGTCGGCAAGCTCCTCGCCAAGGGCCGCGTCAGCGAGGACCAAGCCAACCGGCTCACGTCCCTGGTGACCGGCTCGCTGACCAAGGACGCCTTCGCCGACGCCGACTTCGTGATCGAGGCCGTGTTCGAGGACATGGCGGTCAAGAAGCAGGTGTTCGGCGAGGTCGAAGCGGTCGTGGAGCCGACGTGCGTGCTGGCCACGAACACCTCCTCGTTGTCGCTGACCGAGATGGGCGCCGGGCTGAAGCACCCGGAGCGGCTGGTCGGGTTCCATTTCTTCAACCCGGTCGCCGTCATGCCGCTGCTGGAAATCATCAAGGGCGCGGCGACCGACGACGCCACGCTGGCCACGGCCTTCGCCGTCGGCAAGTCGCTGAAGAAGTCGTCGGTGCTGGTCAAGGACGCTCCGGCGTTCGTGGTCAACCGGTTGCTGACCTGCTTCATGGGCGAGGTCGTCGCGGCCGTGGACGAGGGCACGCCACTGGAGGTGGCCGAGCACGCGCTCGACGGGCTGGGGCTGCCGATGACGCCGTTCGCGTTGCTGCAGCTCGTCGGCCCGGCGGTCGGCCTGCACGTAGCCGAGACCCTGCACGAGGCGTTCCCTGACCGCTTCGGCGTCTCGGAGAACATGGCCAAGCTGGTCGCCGCGGGCAAGCCGGGCGTCTACCGCCCCGACTTCACGCTCGACCCGGAGGCGGTGGCGCTCTTCGCGGGCGGCGCCGCACCGTCCACCGCCGAGCAGGTACGCGAACGCGTCCTGACGGCGCTGGCCACGGAGATCCGCATCATGCTCGACGAAGGCGTGGTCGCGGCGCCGCAGGACATCGACCTGTGCGTGATCCTCGGCGCGGGCTGGCCGTTCCACCTGGGGGGCATCACGCCTTATCTGGACAGGACCGGCATCGCCCAGCCCCGGTTCCTTCCTCCGGGTGTGGCCTCACTCCCCGCCTGATTCTTTGCGGGGGCCCGACCAGGGCTCCCGCTTTTCATGACCTTCACCTCCGTAGCGTTTGGTGCCGCACGACGAACGGAGGGTAATCATGATGCGAACGATCGGTACGATCGCGCTCTGCGCGGCGTTCCTGGCGTGCTCGTCCCCCGCCGCGCAGGCGGCCCGCCCACCCAAGGGCAAACTGAAGATCGCGATCGCTACGAAGGGCAGCCCGACGCGGGGCGGCACGCTCCGCTGCGGTCCCGACGGCGGCACCCATCCCCACCCACGCGCAGCCTGCGACGTGATCCGCAAGATCGGGGGCGACTTCAACCAGATCCACGTCCCGGCGGACGAGACCTGCGATCAGAAGCTCGAGCCGTACGCGGTGGCGATCACGGGCACCTGGCGCGGCAAGAAGGTGGAGTGGAGCAAGGGATACCGCAACTTCTGCGTGATGCAGGCCGCGGGCGGGAAGCTGCTCTCCTGACCGGTGCGGGGCGGGCTAGCGCCCGCCCTTCACGGGCGCGGCCGTCCTGCTGTGCCAGTAGCTGTAGCCGAAGTAGATGACCACGCCGACGGCCATCCAGATCAGGAACCGCAGCCAGGTCTCGACCGGCAGGTTCAGCATCAGGTAAATGCAGGCCAGCACGGACAGGATCGGCAGCAGCGGCACGAGCGGCGCGCGGAAGGCGCGGGGCAGGTCCGGCCGGGTGCGCCTGAGCACGACCACGCCGATCGAGACCACCACGAACGCGAACAGCGTGCCGATGTTGACCAGCTCGGCCAGCTCCTCGAAGTCCACGAAACCGGCCAGCGCCATCGTCACCACGCCGATCACGACGGTGAGCCTGGTCGGCGTGCCGAACCGGGGGTGGACCGCCGCCAGCGCGCGCGGCATCAGCCCGTCACGGGACATCGCGAACAACACCCGGGTCTGGCCCAGCAGCAGCACCAGCACCACGGTCGTCAGGCCGGCGATCGCGCCCACGCTGATGATCGTGGCCAGCCACGGGTGCCCGACGGCCCGGAAGGCGTCCGACAGCGGCGCGGACGTGCTCAGCTGGCTGTAGTTCTGCATGCCCACGACGACCAGCGAGACGGCGACGTACAGGAACGTGCAGATCGCCAGTGAGCCGAGAATGCCGCGGGGCACGTCCCGCTGCGGCTCGAGGGTCTCCTCCGCGGCGGTGGCGACGATGTCGAAGCCGATGAAGGCGAAGAACACGATCGCCGCGGCGCTGAAGATGCCGATCACGCCGAAGGCCACCGGCGTGATCCCGAACAGCACCTGGATCAGCGGCGCGTTCAGTCCGCCGACGCGCGGTGTGGACACCGCCTCGGGGATGAACGGCGTGTAGTTGGCGGCCCGGATGAAGAACAGCCCGGCGATGATGACGAGCAGCACCACCGCGACTTTGGTGACCACCAGGACGAGGTTGACCCGGGAGGAGAGCTTGATGCCGGCGACCAGGATCGCGGTGAGGATGGCGATGATGAGCACGGCGGGGACGTTGACCACGGGATTCGCCCCGGCGATGGACTCCGGCAGGGGGATGCCGATGGAGGCCAGCATCGAGGCGAAATAGCCGGACCAGCCGGTCGCCACCACGGCCGCCGCCAGCGCCAGCTCCAGGAGCAGGTCCCAGCCGATCACCCAGGCGGGGAACTCGCCCAGGGTGGCGAAGGCGAACGTGTAGGCCGACCCGGCCACCGGGATCGTGGAGGCGAACTCGGCGTAGCACAGGGCGGCCAGCCCGCAGACGATGCCCGCCACGACGAACGACAGCGCCACCGCAGGCCCCGCCAGTCCTTTCGCGACCGTTCCTGTGAGCACGAAGATCCCGGTGCCGATGATCACGCCGATGCCGAAGACCGTGAGGTCCGTGGCGGTCAGGCGTTTACGCAGCTGATGCTCGGGATCCTCGGTGTCACGGATCGACTGCTCGACGGACTTCGTACGAAAGATCTCCACGGCCAGTGATCCTTCCCATACGCTAGGCGATCATTCCTTGATTCCTTGACGGGGATGGTTCCGTGACGTTCCCGATGATCCTCCCGGATCGGGGTAGCGGTCCTGGACTATGTCCCATGGTCTGCTCGACACTCTGGCCCGGCAAGACCTCGGCGTGGTGATGCTGCTCCTGCTGGTCTTCCTGACGCTGGACGCCTCGGTCGGAGTCGGCCTGATCACGCCGGGCGACACCCTGCTGCTGGTCGCGGGCGCCAGCGCGGACAGTGCGCCGGAGGCGCTGGCGCTGATCGGCGCGGGCATGCTGGCGTGCTTCGCAGGCGCCTCGGGCGGCCATTTCCTGGGCCGCCGGTACGGGACCCGGCTGCGGCACGGGCGGCTTGGGCGGCGCGTCGGCGAGGCCCGGTGGCAGCGCGCGGAGCAGCTGTTCGAGCGCAAGGGATGGGCGCTGGCGCTGGCGTATTTCCTGCCGGTGCTGCACGCGCTGACCCCGGCCGTGGCGGGCACGGTCGGCATGCCCTATCGCACGTTCATGCCGTGGGCGATGGCCGGCAGCACGGCCTGGGTGAGCGCGTACGTCACGCTCGGCGCCGTGGCGGGTGGTGTGGCGCGGCAACACGCGGAGTGGCTGGTGCCGATCGCGGCCGCGGCGGTGATCGTCGTGCTGGGGATCTCCGCCGCGGTCCGCAGGGCGCTCACTGGCGGGCAGGCTCCACGTGGGAGGTCCGCTTCGCGACGGCCTCGGTGATCTGGCGGGCGAGGTCCTGGCCGGTCAGGCCGATCTGGCCGAGGATCGCGGCCCGCTTGGCGTGGTCGAGGAACTCCTGCGGGATGCCGTAGGTGCGCACGGGCACGTCGACGTCGGCGTCGCGCAGCAGCCGCGCCACGGCGTCGCCCACTCCGCCGACCCGGCCGTTGTCCTCCACGACGGCCACCAGCTTGTGCGCGCTCGCGGCCAGCACGAGCGCCTCGTCCAGCGGCTTGACCCAGCGCGGGTCGACCACGGTGGCCGCGATGCCCTGGGCGTCGAGCATGACGGCCGCGTCCAGGCAGACCTGCGCCATCGGCCCCACACCGACCAGCAGCACGTCAGGCTCTCCCACGGGGGCGCGCAGCAGATCCATCTCGCCCAGCTTGCCGACCGGCTCGACCGCCTCGGCCACCGGGCCTTTGGGGAAACGCAGCACGGTCGGGCCGTCGGTGACCTCCACGGCCTCGCGCAGCAACTCGGTGAGCCGGTCCCCGTCGCGCGGCACCGCGATCCTGAGCCCGGGCACCACTTGGAGGATGGACAGGTCCCACATGCCGTTGTGGCTGGCGCCGTCGTCACCCGTGACGCCCGCCCGGTCGAGCACGACGGTCACCGGCAGCCGGTGCAGGGCGACGTCCATGAGGAGCTGGTCGAAGGCCCGGTTGAGGAACGTGGCGTAGACGGCCACGACCGGGTGCATGCCGCCGAGTGCCAGCCCGGCGGCGCTGGTCAGCGCGTGCTGCTCGGCGATGCCCACGTCGTAGATGCGCTCGGGGTAGGCCTCGGCGAACGCGTTGAGCCCCGTCGGGTGGAGCATGGCCGCGGTGATGGCGACGATGTCGTCCCGCTCTTTGCCGAGCCGGACGAGCTCCTCGCTGAACACGTTGGTCCAGATGCGGCCCTTGGGCTTCTCCTGGCCCGTGACCTTGTCGAAAGGTCCGGGGCCGTGGAACTGGTCCTCGTCGTGGTTTTCCGCCGGCGTGTAGCCGCGGCCCTTCTGGGTGACCGCGTGCACGATGACGGGGCCGCGGAAGTCGCGGGCCTTGCGCAGGGCGGCCTCCATGGCCTGCTCGTCGTGGCCGTCGATGGGGCCGAGGTATTTCAGCCCGAGGTCCTCGAACATGACCTGCGGCGCCAGCACGTCCTTGACGCCCTTCTTCACGCCGTGCAGCGCGTCGTAGAGCAGCGGAACGTTGCCGATCTTGTCCTTGACGTAGTCGAGGAAGTCCTCATAGCGGCGGTTGACCCGCAGTGAGGACAGGTGGGAGGCGAGCCCGCCGATCGTGGGCGAGTAGGAGCGGCCGTTGTCGTTGACCACGATCACGACCGGCAGGTCCGCGCCGGCGGCGATGTTGTTGAGCGCCTCCCAGGCCATGCCTCCGGTCAGCGCGCCGTCGCCGATCACCGCGACGACCGTGCGGTCGTGCTCGCCGCGCACCTTGAACGCCTTGGCCAGCCCGTCGGCGTAGGACAGCGCGGTCGAGGCGTGGGAGTTTTCCACGAAGTCGTGCTCGGACTCGGCCTGGCTCGGATAGCCGGACAGGCCGCCCTCCTGCTTGAGCGCCGCGAACCCGGCGGCCCGGCCGGTGAGGAGCTTATGCACGTAGGCCTGGTGTCCGGTGTCCCAGACGATCGGGTCGCGCGGGGAGTCGAAGACGCGGTGCACGGCGAGGGTGAGCTCCACGACACCGAGGTTGGGGCCCAGATGGCCGCCGAATCTCGCGCACGAGTCGACGAGCAGGTCACGGATCTCCCCCGCGAGCCCCGGCAGCTCCTCTGCCGCCAGCCGTTTGACGTCGTCCGGTCCCTTGATCGAGCCCAGCAACCCGCTCACGGATCCGACTCCCCTCTGCTCTTGTGCGCCGACCCCCCGAGTGTAGTTCGCGGACGCCTCGCTGACTCCATCGAGTCAAACGCACCCACATATGTCCGATCTTGACCTAGTCTTTCGGTACCTATGAACTCCGTCCCCATAAGCAAACTTGTGGCACTCGTCGCCGCGCTTCTGGCGCTCGCTCTGGCGGCGGCCGGTCTGGTGCTCGTGCTCGCCGACGTGGCCACGACCTCGACGGAGTCGGCCAACGAGGCCCAGCAGATCGTCTCACCGCCGGTGAAGGCGGCCGACGGGAAGAAGGCGGCGCCGGGCAAGGCGCTGGCCACGGCGAACCCGCTCTACAAGACGGGGCGGCTGGCCGACGTGAACTGCTCGCCCGGTCACCTGCCGGCCGGCAGCATGACGGCGTACCGGCGTTTCCTCACCCGCGTCACCGGGTGCCTGAACAGGGCGTGGGGCGCCCAGTTCCGCAAGGCCGGGCTGCCCTTCGCCAAGCCGCGCCTGCGCATCATCACCAGCAAGATCAAGACGCCCTGTGGGTCCTGGAACACCGGCGCCGACGGCGTCTACTGCTCCACCGACCGCACCATGTACCTGATGATCAGCCGGGACCAGCTGCGCAACCCGTTCCCGCTGGGCATCACGCGGCTGATCGCCCACGAGTACGGCCACCACGTCCAGCAGATCTCCGGCATCTGGAACTACTACTGGACGGCAAGGATGGGAGCGACCAAGGCCCAGCGGCTCATGCTCTCGCGCAAGTCGGAGCTGCAGGCCGAGTGCTTCTCGTCGATCTTCATGAGCACGATGCAGGGCACGCCGCTGGTCACCGACGCGGACTGGGCGTACACGGTGGACTGGTTCAGGAAGAACGGCGCCAAGGGGTGGCCGCAGAACGACCACGGCAAGGGCCCGACGCAGGCCGCCTGGATGTCACGGGGCTTCAACCGCGGCACTCCTGGCTCATGCAACACGTGGGCCGCGAACCATCGCAATGTCAACTGACGCCACGCTTTAATCTTCCTTTACCTGGAACTCCCTCTTTACTAGGGTTCGTTCCCATGCGTATCCCCCGATTGGCGCTCATGGCGGGCGCCCTGGCGAGCGTGCTGTTCGCCGGCACGGCCCCTGCGGCAGCCGTCTCCGCTCCGGTGTACAAGCCGGTCCTGGCCAAGAACGCGATTTACAAGACGGGCGAGCTGGGCCTCGAGACCTGCGAGGAGCCGAAGGTCTTGACCGGGAGCGCGGAAGAGGTCAAGGGCTATATGGACGTGGTCCTCGACTGCCTCAACGCCGCCTGGGAACCGAAGATCAAGAAGGCCGGCTTCGCCTTCAGCAAGCCCTCGTTCCAGGTGGTCACCAAGGTCGGCGCGGCGACCGGATGCGGCAAGTACCCCGCGGGCGCCCTGGCACTGTACTGCCCGACGAACAAGAAGATCAGCCTCCTGGTCCAACCGGCCCTCGTCGAGGAGCAGTCGGACATGCTCCTACTGGTGACCGTCGCCCACGAGTACGGCCACCACATCCAGCAGCTCACGGGCATGTTCAAGGGCCTGACGCGCTACAACGGCAAGAACTTGGCCAGGGCGCTGGACGAGCTGCGCCGCTTGGAGTTGCAGGCCGAATGCCTGTCCGGGGCGTTCATCGGCGACGTGTGGCACACGCTGGGCCGCCGGCAGACCGAGTTCGACCTCCTCGTCAAGGCCGGCGGTAGCGGCGGCGGCCTGGGTCTCATCGGGGTGAATGCGGAGGACTGGGGCTCGAAGACGCACGGCAAGCCCACCACGGTGGGCCGCTGGCTGAAGCGCGGCTTCGACACCGAGTCCGCGGGCGGCTGCAACACCTTCAAGGCGCCGAAGTCGCAAGTACTCTAGGACAAATCCCGACATATTGATCTATTATCCGCGGTCGTGCGCACTCTTCTCGTAGCGGCAGCTACGTGCACGGTCGCGGGTCTTCTCTTATCGGGGCCGGCCCGGGCGGCGGCGCCGGGCACTCCCCAGGCCGGCTTGTCCGACGTGATGGGCGGTGACCAGCTCCGCCTGACATGCGCGATCCCCGCGATCCGGGCAGGGGTCGTCGCCTCGCTGAAGTCCTTCCACCGGGCGATGGCCCGCTGCGCCGACCGGTTCTGGGCCGATCGCTTCGCGGCCGCCGGGCTGGCGTACAGCGCTCCCGAGGTGACGGTCACGACAGGCGCCGACTCCGTCTGCGGGAAGATCACCAGCAGCGGCGCCCACTACTGCCCGCACCAGCGCACGATCGTCATCCGCATCACGAGACAGGACCTGCGGGACCCCTTCAGGATGAACATGGCGCACTCCGTCGCCCACGAGTGGGGGCACCACGTGCAGCAGCTCACCGGCGTGCTGGACGCGCAGAGCGCGCTGTACTGGCCGGCGTCCGGCAGCGCGCGCACCTTGCTCAGCCATCGTCTTGAGATGCAGGCCGAGTGCTTCGCCGGAGTCTTCTACGGTGCGACGCTCGAGTCGATCAAGCCCGGGATCGAGTGGGAGGAATGGATCGACGCCGTCCGGCGGGCCGAGGAGAGCGAGATCCACGGCAAGCCGAAGAACCTGGCGTTCTGGCAGGACCGCGGCTATCGGGGCGGGGCCACGGGCTTCTGCAACACGTGGACGGCGACCAAGGCCAAGGTCACCTGAGAGGATCAGGTGTTGGCGCGGGCCAGGACTTCCAGGGGGTCGGCGAGGACGTGGGCGAAGGCCAGCTCGGCGGCGCCCACCAGCGTGGCCGCGTCCCCCAGCGCCGAGGTGCGCAACCGCAGCCGCTCCCGCTGCGGCGCCATGGCGTGCAGGGCCAGCTGCGTACGCACCTGCGCCGCCGACCCGAGATAGACCTCACGCAACATCCCCCCGAAGATCAGCAGTTCCGGGTTGAAGATGTTCACCAGGTTCGCGAGGCCCAGCCCCAGCCACTCGCCGATCCGGCTCAGCGCCTCCTGCGCGACGATGTCCCCCCGGTCCGCGGCCTCGACCACGGCCCGCACCGCGTCCCGCCCCTGCGGCCCGGCCCCGAACCGACCGGCCGCCTCCAGCAGGGCCCGCTCCCCCACCTCCGCCTCCAGGCAGCCGTGTGAGCCGCAGCCGCACGCCCGGCCGCCCGGGTTGACCACCATGTGGCCGATCTCACCGCCGTAGCCGTCGTGGCCGCCGAGCAGATGCCCTCCCGCGATGATCCCGCCGCCGATCCCCACGTCGCCGTGCAGGTAGATGAGGTCACGGACGGCGACGCCGACGCCGCGGCTGTGTTCGGCCAGCGCGGCCAGGTTGGCGTCGTTGCCCACGCTGACCGGCAGCCCCAGACCCAGCTTGCGGCCCAGCTCCTCGCCGAACGGCACCTTCTCGGCCTTCAGATTGGGCCCGAACATGACCACGCCGTCGGCCTTGCGCACGCCGCCCGACACGGCCGCCGCCGCGCCGACGCAGACCGTGTCGTCCCTGGTCTTGCGCCGCATCTGGCGGGCGAACCCGGCCAGCTCGCCGATCAGCTCCTCCAGCTCGAACGCGCCCCGCCGCCGGACGGTCTCGAGTTGGTCGAGGATGACCCCGCCGAGACCGACCCGGGCGACGGCGAGCCGGTCGGGACCCACGTCGAAGGCGAACACGTAGACGCGCGCCGACTCGGGCCGCACCACGAGCGAGGGCCGGCCCGCGCGGCCCGTCTCCCGGGGCAGCTCCTCGCGCACCAGCCCGGCGGCGGTGAGATCGGAGGTCAGCGCCATGATCGTGCTGCGGTTGAGCCCCATCTTCGAGGTCAGCTCGGCACGCGAGATCGGCCCGCCGAGGTGGACGTGACGCAGCAGCGCGCCGAGGTTGTGGCGTCTGATGTCCTCTTGTGACGGGCCGGCACGCATGGGCTGGGGTTCCTTCAGGGGCTGCTGGTCGCCGATCACCTTAACCCAGCGGCAGCCGCCCGCTTGCGCGCCAAGGCGTCCACGCCTGCGGCAAGCAGCAGAACGGACCCCGTGACCAGATACTTCACGCTCGCCCCGTATCCCATCAGACCCATGCCGTTCTCGATCACGGCCACCACGGCGCCGCCGAGCACGGCGTCGAGCACCCGGCCCTTCCCGCCGAACAGGCTCGTTCCGCCGATGACCGCGGCGCCGACCGCGTACAGCAGGACGGAGCTGCCGCCCGTGTTCGGGTCGACGGAGCTGGCGCGGGAAGCGGCCACGATGCCGCCGATGGCGGCCATCGAGGAGCAGATCACGAACGCGCTGATCCTGAGCCGGTCGACCGGGATGCCCGCCCTGCGGGCGGCCTCGGTGTTCCCGCCGACCGCATAGAGGTGGCGGCCGAACGCGGTGCGCCGCAGGATCACGGTCCACACGACCAGCAGCACCAGGATGACGGGGACCACGATCGGCACGCCGGTCAGCGAGACCAGCAGGGGGTTGCGGCTGCGCTCCAGGTTGAGCACGAACACCGCGGCCCCGGCCAGCACCGCCAGCGCCCCGACCCGGAAGGCGATCAGCGACAGCGGGTCGGCCACCAGCCCCCGCTTGGCCCGCTTCCTGGCCCGCAGCAGTTGCACGCCCGCGAACACCGCCACGGACAGTGCGTACAGCGCCCAGCCGAGCCACGGCGGCAGGTTCCTGTTCGCGATCGCGACGATCACGGTGTCCCGGATGGAGATGTTCGTGCCCTCGTCGACCAGCACCAGGACCAGGCCCTGGAAGGCGAGGAACGCGGCCAGCGTCACGACGAACGACGGTATGCCAACCTTGGCCACCAGCGTGCCGAGCACGGTCCCGATGATCACGCCGGTGATGATGGCGGCCAGCGCGCACACGTACCAGGGCAGGCCCATGCTGGTGAGCGTGACGGCGAGCACCGCCGCGCACACGCCGCTGGCGAAGCCGGCCGACAGGTCGATCTCGCCGAGCAGCAGGACGAACACCAGGCCCATCGCGATGAGCGTGACGGCGGCGCCCTGGGTGAACAGGTTGGCGAAGTTGCCCGCGGTCACGAAGGACGGGCGGGCCACGGCGAAGACCACGCACAGCACGACCAGGCCGAGCACGGCGGGCAGCGCTCCCATGTCGCCGCCGCGCACCCGCTGGATGTACGCGCGGAAGCTGTTCTTGATCGACGGGGCCTGCGTCGCGGTGACGATGGCCTCGCCGGGGAGTTCTTTGACCTTGATCATGGCGTGACCCCGTTCTTGAGGCCGAGATCCCCGCTGCGGCCCGCGGTGATCAGTTCGACGACCTGGGCGTGCGTCACGTCGGAGGTCTTGACCTGGGCGGCCATCCTGCCGAGGTAGAGCGCCGCGATCCGGTCGGAGACGGCGAACACGTCGTTCATGTTGTGGGAGATGAGGACGACGGCGAGGCCCGTGTCGGCCAGCCTGCGGACGAGTTCGAGCACCTGCGCGGTCTGGGCGACGCCCAGCGCCGCGGTCGGCTCGTCGAGGATGACGACCTTGCTGTTCCACAGCACGGCCTTGGCGATGGCGACGGTCTGCCGCTGCCCGCCGGACAGGCTGGAGACCTGCTGCCGGATGGACTTGACCGTACGCACGGACAGGCTGCTGAGCGTCTTCTCGGCCAGTTCCTCCATGCTGTCCTCGTCCAGCAGGAGCCCGCTCTTGCGCTCCCTGCCGAGGAACATGTTCTGGACGATGTCGAGGTTGTCGCACAGCGCCAGGTCCTGGTAGACGATCTCGATCCCGAGCTCGCCCGCGTCGCGGGGAGTGTGGATCACGACCGGGCGGCCGTCGAAGAGGACCTCGCCCGCGTCGATCGGATAGATGCCGCCGATGCACTTGACCAGCGTCGACTTGCCCGCGCCGTTGTCGCCGACGAGCGCTGTGACCTCGCCGGCGTACGCCGAGAGCTCGACGTTGTGCAGGACTTTCACCGGACCGAAGCTCTTGTCGATCCCGCGCACTTCAAGCAGGGGGGTCATGGGGCTCCCTCAAGGGGGCGCGACCGGCGGCCGCGCCCCCATGGACTCACTGGATTCCGGCCTCGGTGCACTTCGCGGCGAAGTCACCGGTGCACAGTTCCTCCTTGGTCACGTAACCGTCGGCCACCACGTCCTTGACGTTGTCGAAGTAGATGGCCTGGGGATCCATGAGCTCGGAAGGCACGTCCTGACCGGTCTCCGGGTCCTTGACACTCGAGGCGGCCGTGGGCTTCTCACCCTTGGCCAGCGCCACCGCGAGCTTGGCCGCAGCGTCGGCCTCCTTCTTGACCGCCTTGTAGACGGTCATGCACTGGTCACCCGCCAGGATGTTCTGCAGGCCCTGGACCGTGGCGTCCTGGCCGGTGACCGGCACCTTGCCGTTGAGGTTGTTCTTCTTCAGCACGGTGATGGCGGCGTTGCCCAGGCCGTCGTTGGCGGCCAGCACGCCGGCGATCTTCGGCTGCTCGGTCAGCATCTGCTCGAACAGCGTTCCTGCCTGGGTGTTGTCCCAGTCGGGCACCGACTGCTCGGGGCCCTTGACGTAGTCGCCGGAGTCGAACTTCGGCTTGAGCACCCCGTCGTAGCCGCTCTTGAACAGCGTCGCGTTGTTGTCGGTCGGCGAGCCGTTCAGGTAAGCCACGATCGGCTTTTCGGCCTTCTTGTCGGTCAGGCACTTGGTGAGGCCTTCGCCCTGAAGCGTGCCGACCTTGGTGTTGTCGAAGCTGACGTAGTAGGCGGCGCCGCCGCCGAGCGTCAGCCGGTCGTAGTCGATCGTCGGCACACCTTGAGACTTGGCCTTCTCGATGACCGTCTTGCCGGTGCCGCTGTCGAGGTTGACGATCATCAGAACGGTGGCGCCGTTCGTGATCATCTGGTCGGCGATGGTCTGGAACGCCGTCTTGTCGTTCTGGGCGTTCTGAATGTCGTACTGGACGCCGGCGGCCTTGAACGCCTCTTCCAGATACTTGCGGTCAGCCGTCTCCCACCGAGCGGACGACTTGCTGTCCGGCAGGATGACGCCGATCTTTCCCGCCTTGGCCGCGGGGGCCGATGCGGTCGACGTCGAAGTGGTCTGACCGCTATCGCCCCCGCAGGCGGTGAGACCGAGGGCGAGCGCGGCTGCCGCGGCGGTCAAGCTGAGGATCCCCTTGCGCATGGTGCAGGGTCCTTTCTTCCGGAGGGGCCCGGATGAATGTTGTTTGCGGCAACGTATTCCGGGACGGCCTGCTTTGGAAGAGGCTTGGGGCCGGGAGTTTGTTGTATCCGGTAACAATCCAGAAACGCCACCTCAATCTCCCCGACTCCTCCTCGCCACCTGTGCACCACCAGGACCTTCCTGGGACAATCCGGGCATGGCAGATCTCGTCGAGGTCGTGGACTACGACCGGGGCTGGCCGGCGCGGTTCGCCGCACTGGGCGCGGCGATGCGTTCCGCGCTCGGTGACGTCGCGGTGCGCATCGATCACATCGGGTCGACGTCCGTGCCCGGCCTGGCCGCCAAGCCGGTGATCGACATCCAGATCTCGGTACGGTCCTTCGAGCCGCTGGAGGCGTTCAAGGCTCCACTGGAACGCCTGGGGCTGGTGCATCGGGCGGGACTGTTCCGCGACTACCTGCGCGTCCACCCCGCTGCCGCGGCCGAGTTCGCCGAGGCGAAACGGCGCTGCGCGGAGCGCTTTCGCGACGAACGGGAGAAATACGTCGCGGCCAAGGAGCCGTACGTCTGGGACGTCGTGCGGCAGGCCGACACGTGGGCCCAGAGCATCGGCTGGCGACCCGGTCCCAGCGACGCGTGAGGCGTCCTCAGGGTGCCATGACCTGGCTGACCACGTTCTGCACGATCAACGCCGCCGCCGAGGCCGCCGCCACGACCAGGACGCCCGCACGCACCTTCCCGCCGTCGAGATAGCGCCGCAACGGCCCCGACACCAAGAAGCCCAGCACCATCGGCACGATGAGGATCGCCCCCGTCGTCAGCGCCCGGGACGGCAACTCATCCACCAGGGCCAGGATGGCCAGCGACTGCGCCGCGCTGAGGAAGAAGAACATCGCCAGCGTCGCGCGGATCTGCGGGCCCTTGGCGTTCTGATAGACCAGCGCGAGAGGCGGCCCGCCGATGCCCGTGGCGGTGCCGGTGATCCCCGACACGAAACCCGCCGACGTGATCGTCACACCGTTACGCGGCACGCTCAGCGCCCTTGCCGTCAGCGCCACCGCGACGAGCACCATGACGGCGACGAAAATGCCGCGCGTGTAGACAGAAACGTAGACAACTATGAGTGCGCCGAGGACGCTGCCAGGGATCCTGCCGAGCACCGCGAAACCCAGCCCGCGCCAGTCCACCTTCCGCCATTCGGCGGCCAGTGTGAACAGCGGCAACGTCATATTGACGACCTGAATCGCGCCCGGCATCAGCTCGGGATTGAGCAAGGTGAGCACGGGCGCTGCGACCAGGCCCAGGCCGAAACCTACGGCGCCCTGGACGGTCGCACCGACGAAAACCGCCAGACCGGCGAGAATCAGCACCAATGCGGCATTAGTCATGCACGAGAGTCAACCATCTTTACTCTCCGTTGCCATTCATACTGCGAACGTGACCGGATGAGTGTAGTGTCAGCCACCGATACAGACGTAGCCTCTGGTGTATGGCCACGAAGCCGAAAGCCACGACCATACGCGTCAGCGTCAAGACCAGAGACAGGATCGCAGCACTGGCGAAGAAGGCAGGTGAGCCCATGACCGCGATCATTGACCAGGCCATCAGGGAGATGGAGAAGAGGCACCGCTGGCAGCGGGTCGCGGAGCAGATGGAGGAGACACGACAAGAGGACCCGCAAGCCTGGGCGGACTACCTCGCAGAAAGCGAGCTGGTCCAAGGCCCGCCGCCACGCTCTTCCCGCATGGCACCCGAATGGGAAGGGCTCATCACGTTCCCCGAGGAGAGAGATGAGGGTGATTCAGGGCGAGATCTGGCTCGCTGAGCTAGGCGATCCAGTCGGTCGCGAGCAGGGTTTCCGCCGTCCTGTGTTGGTCGTCAGCAACGACGGATTCAACGCCGCCACGCCCGTCAAGATCATCGTCCCGCTGACTACGACCGAAAGGGGATGGGACAACCACATCCCCATCGGCTGCGAGGGCACGGGCCTGCAGAAGCCCAGCTGGGCCATGGTGGAGCACGTGCGGAGCGTGTCGCCTCAGCGATTCATGAAGAGGATCGGGATCGCCCCCGACGAGGTTGTCCGCGAGGTCACCGACTGGATCACGGACACGATGTAGGAATGTTGCCGCCCGGCGAAATAGTAGTTCGCCGGGTGGCACCCCCATCGTGCCACACGCCACTGATCGTTAAGCTGCCCATCGTGCAATCCCTCCCACTCAAGCGTGCCCTGACGCTCGTCGCGAGCCTGGCGATCGCCTGCGTACCCGCCCAGAGCGCCCAGGCGGCCCCAGTCGCTTTCCCCAAGAAGGCCGGCAAGCTGGCGATCACGTCATGCCCGGAGACGGCGATCAGTTCGGGAGGGATTCCGCGGACGCGGGAGTATCTCCAGGGCGTCGTGAAATGTCTGGACAAGTCGTGGGCGGCGTACTTCAAGCGGACGCGGTGGACGTTCCACAGGCCGGTCGTGCTCTACTTCGAGGAGCCCCAGAGCACCGTGTGCGGGGTGGCGTGGCCTGAGCACGCGGCGGCCTTCTACTGCACTGAGCGCGGCACGTTGGTGTTCCCGCTCACCGGGCGGTGGATCGAGGACAGGACTGATCTCTTTCCGTTCAAGGTGGCCGCCCATGAGTACGGGCATCATCTGCAGAGCCTCACCGGGGTGCGGGGCGCCTACGAAGTGCGGGTGCGGGCCGAGCCGGTGCGTCAGGACGAACTGAAACGGCGCTACGAGTTGCAGGCCGACTGCCTGGCCGGTGTGTTCCTGGGCAGCGCGTGGGGATCGCTGGACCGTACGGGGCGTGACTGGGAGACGCTCATCGATGCCACCCGGGCCAGCGGGGACGACGGCGATGATTACCGCAGCCATGGCAAGGGCGCCACCCGCGTCTACTGGCTCAAGCGGGGGTATCGGGCCCTCTCCCCGGCCGCCTGCGACACCTGGTCAGCGCCCACCGCGAAGGTCTCCTGACCGACGACTTCCACGCCGCCGCCACACGGCCGTGCCGCCGTGCCGCCGTGCCGCCCTGTCGCCGTGCCGCCGTGCATGAGGGTGCCGTTCAGTGGCCTCGTTGAACCGGTTAGTCGTCGCCTCGCCGGGCGGGTGTTCGTGCTGGATGGGGCCGCGGCGGCGACATGGGAGCGCTTCCAAACGCACGTCTCGAAAGCGTCACGGCTATTGACGGCATGGACATGCGGAATTTACGTTCGCGGTACTTATCCGGTTCAGCAGGTCGCGTGACCTGTGACTACTGAAGAGTGATCGCTCACCGGTCTCATAGGCGGAGCGTGCTTGCGTTACGTGTGGGAGCGCTCCCAGCAAACCCGGCACCAGCAGGCGCGGGGCCCGTCCGAGCCCGGCCCATCGGGGGTGTTGAAGCACACGTGCGAACCTTCGTGCCAGACGCGCGGAGGGAAGGAGAGAAGCGATGCGTAACCGGGCTCGGATCATGATTCCGCTCGTGGCGGCGGGCCTGCTCGCCACGGCCTGCACCGGCGGCGGATCCACGCCGACCCCGCCGGCCGGTCAGACACAGGGGAGCCAGGGCGCGGCGGCTCCTGCCAACCCCGATCAGCTGCCGCGTAGCGAGACGCTCTACACCACGGGCACGCAATGGGGTCCACCGGCCAACTTCAACCCGGTCAGGGAATGGGACTCGGCCGTGGGCACCAAGGGCCTGGTGTACGAGACGTTGTTCCACTACGACACCACCGCGGCCAAGCTCACCCCGTGGCTGGCCGAGAGCGGCTCGTGGACCGACGACTCCACCTATCAGGTCAAGCTGCGCCAGGGGATCAAGTGGTCCGACGGGCAGCCGCTGACCGCCAAGGACGTGGTGTTCTCGTTCGAGCTCGGCAAGATGGAGACGATCCCGTACCACAACCTGTGGACCTGGCTGAAGACCGTCGAGGCCGTTGACGACCAGACGGTGAAGTTCACCTTCTCCAAGGCCAACTACCAGCAGTGGGACTTCAACCTCTACGGCCGCACGATCGTGCCCGAGCACATCTGGAAGGGCCGCTCGGAGAAGGAGGTCCTGGACGGGGTCAACGAGAACCCGGTCGGCACCGGCGCGTACAAGTTCATGAGCAAGGACCAGGACCGCGTGGTGCTGCAGCGCCGCGACGACTGGTGGGGCAAGACGGCGCTGAACATGGAGCCCAAGCCCCGCTACATCGTGGACATCGCCACCCCGAGCAACGAGGTCGCGCTGGGCCTGCTGATGCAGAAGGGCCTGGACTTGTCCAACAACTTCCTGCCCGGCGTGGCGAACCTGGTCAAGGGCAACTTCGGCCTGACGACCTACTACGCCGAGCCGCCGTACCACCTGTCCGCCAACACCGCCTGGCTGGTGCCCAACAACACCAAGAAGCCGATGAACGACCCGGCCTTCCGCAAGGCGCTGGCCTCCTCCATCGACGTCAAGCAGATCGTCGAGGGCGTCTACGGCAATCTGGTCAAGGCCTCCAGCCCGACCGGCCTGCTGCCGCAGTGGGAGCAGTTCGTGGACCAGAACGTGGTCTCCTCGTCCGGGTTCGCGTTCGACGCCGCCAAGGGCAAGAAGCTGCTGTCGGACGCCGGCTACAAGGACACCGACGGCGACGGGTTCGTGGAGAACAAGGACGGCTCCAAGATGAACCTGACGCTCATCGTGCCGTCCGGCTGGACCGACTGGATGGAGTCGGCCCGGTCCATCGCGACCAGCGCCAAGGGCGCCGGCATCCAGATCACGCCGGACTTCCCCGACTTCAACGCGCTGGTCGAGAAGCGCGCCAAGGGCGACTACGACCTGCTCATCAACAACGAGCGGCAGCTGTCGAACTCGCCGTACACCTACTACGAGTACATGTTCCAGCTGCCGATCCAGAAGCAGCAGAACACGGTCAACTTCGCCCGTTACGAGAACAAGAAGGCCTGGGACCTGGTGCAGCAGCTCGACCAGGTCAAGACCGACGACGTCGAGGGCATGAAGAAGATCATCTCGCAGCTCCAGCAGATCCACCTGGACGACATGCCGGTGATCCCGCTCTGGTACAACGGCCTGTGGGCGCAGTCCAGCAACTCCGTGTGGAAGAACTGGCCGTCCGGCGCGGGCAGCGCTCCCAAGACCGGCGCCGTCATGTGGCGTAACTGGCTCGAACTCGGCGGTTTCGAGAGCCTCACCCAGCTCCAGCCCTCCGGCTCCTGATCGGCCCCTCGACCCCGCCAACCCCCTAGCCCCCCGCTCGCCGAGCGGGGGGCCTTCCCGGAGAGCCGCACGTGCGTCGTTATTTCGGCAGAAAACTCCTCATCTACGGATTGACCTTCTTCGTCGCGGTCACGGTCAACTGGATGATCCCGCGCTTCATGCCGGGTGACCCCGTCGCCAGCATGGTGGCCAGGGCCAACGTGACCAGGCCCGAGGCCGTGGAGGCCATGCGGGCCTACTACAACAACCTCTTCGGCTTCGACCAGCCGCTGTGGCAGCAGTATCTGAACTTCTGGGGCGCCCTGTTCAGGGGTGACTTCGGGCTGAGCATCTGGTTGTTCCCGACGCCGGTCAGCGACGTGATCATCAACGCGGTGCCGTACACGCTGGCGCTGATCGTCCCGTCGGTGCTGCTCAGCTGGGTGGTGGGCAACCAGTTCGGCGCGTACGCCGCCCGCCGCAAGCTCCTCGACAACACCGTGCTCCCGGTCGGGTACGTGTTGACGGCCATGCCGTACATGTGGCTGGCGGTGCTCCTGGCGTGGGCGCTCGGCGTGATCGGTGGCTTCTTCCCGGTCGCCGGCGGCTACAGCTTCTCGATGCGCCCCAACTGGTCGTGGACCTTCATGCTCGACCTGGTGCACCACTGGACGCTGCCGTTCCTGTCGTTGTTCCTGGTGGCGCTGGGCGGCTGGGCCATCGGCATGCGCAACATGATCATCTATGAGCTGGAGTCCGACTACTCCAACTACCTGTCGGCCCTCGGCGCCCCGTCCAGGCTGATCCGCAGGTACGCCTTCCGCAACGCCGTCCTGCCGCAGATCACCGGCCTGGCGCTGCAGCTGGGCGTATTGGTGGCCGGAGCGCTGGTCACCGAGATCGTCTTCGCCTACCCAGGCCTCGGCAGCCTCATTCTCAACGCCATCAAGAACAAGGACTTCTTCCTCCTGCAGGGCTCGTTCCTGTTCATCGTGCTCGGCGTGCTGATCGCCAACTTCATCATCGACATCGTCTACGTCGTGGTCGATCCGCGGACCAGGGCGGGAATGGCGGGTGCGCAGGCATGACGACGCTCCAGGAAGTCGCTCCGCGCGAGCGGGCCGGGGTGCGGCGCGAGGCGCTGTACTTCGCGGTGCGCAACGGCAAGCTGATGACCGGCCTCGGCATCGTGCTCGCGCTGCTCGTGCTGGGCCTGATCGGGCCGCTGTTCGTGGACGCCGCGCCCAACCAGTACGGCCCGAAGCCCATGAGCCCGCCCTCCGGCGACTATTGGCTCGGCACCAGCACGTTCGGCCAGGACATCTTCGCCCAGTTCGTGCACGGCCTGCGCAGCACCTTCGCGGTCGGCGTGATCGGCGGCGGCATCGCCGCGGTCATCGGCATGGTCGTCGGCTTCGTTGCCGGCTACCTCGGCGGCATCGTCGACGAGGTGCTCAACATGCTGACCAACATCATCCTGGTCATCCCGACCCTGGCCGTGCTGCTGATCATCAACGCGTACCTGGGCATCCGCAGTGTGGCCGTGCAGGGGCTGTTCATCGGGCTGACGCAGTGGCCGTGGGCGGCGCGGGCGATCAGGGCGCAGACGTTCTCGCTGCGGACGCGGGAGTTCGTGGACCTGGCCAGGATGAGCGGCTCGGGCACCGGGCGGATCATCGCCAGGGAGGTCGCGCCGAACATGAGCTCCTACCTGTTCATGACGTTCATCCTGCTGTTCGGCGGCTCGGTGCTCATCGCCTCCTCGCTGGACTTCATCGGCCTCGGCCCCACCGAGGGGGTCTCGCTGGGGTTGATGCTGCAGAACGCCACCCAGTGGAGCGCACTCCAGTTAGGCATGTGGTGGTGGTTCGTGCCGCCGGGCGCGGCCATCACGGCCATCGTGGGCGCCCTGTACGTGGCCAACGTCGGCCTCGACGAGGTCTTCAACCCGAAGCTGAGGGAGACATGAGCCTGCGGGTCAGCGAGCTGCGCGTGCACTACAGGACGCTGAAGGGCGAGGTACGCGCCCTCGACGGCATGTCCTTCGGCCTCGGCGACGGCGAGATCCTCGGCCTGGTCGGCGAGTCCGGCTGTGGCAAGAGCACGCTGGGCAAGAGCCTCATCCGCATGGACGGCCGCATGCACCACGTGGGCGGCCGCGTGGAGCTCGACGGCACGGAGCTGCCGATCGCCGACGACCGCAGGATGAACGACTTCCGCTTCAAGGAGGTCTCCCTCATCCCGCAGTACGCCATGAGCGCGCTCAACCCCACCCGCAAGATCCGCAGGATGGTGACCGAGCTGCTCAAGTCGCGGGGCGCGACCTTGGACACCGCGGAGCTGGAGCGCCGGATGGACCAGGTCGGGCTGCCTCGCGAGGTGCTCGACCGCTACCCGATCGAGCTGTCGGGCGGCATGAAGCAGCGCATGGTGATGGTCATCTCCACGCTGCTCGACCCGTCGCTGCTGATCGCCGACGAGGTCACCTCCGCGCTGGACGTCTCCACCCAGAAGGCCGTCGCCCGCGCCCTGCTCGGCTTCCGCGACAGCGGCTACGTCAAGAGCATGATCTTCGTCACCCACGACCTCGCGCTCACCCACCACATCGCCGACACGATCATGGTCATGTACGCGGGCAAGCTGGCCGAGAAGGCGCCCGCCGACGTGATCGTCAAAGCGCCGCGGCACCCGTACACGAGGCTGCTCCTGGACTCCCTGCCCGAGGTCGGCGTCCGGTACACCGAGCGCCGGCTGGAGGGCATCGCCGGCAGCCCGCCGTCGCTGCTGAACCCGCCCGCCGGTTGCCGCTTCCGCGATCGCTGCCCGATCGCCGGGGAGGAGTGCGCCGAGGAGCCGCCGGTGGTCGAGATCGCGCCCGCCCACCACGTCGCCTGCTGGAAGGCATGATGCTGAGACTCGACGACGTCACCAAGGAATTCAGGATCGGCGCCTTCGGCGGCAAGACCGTCGCGGCCGTGCGCAGCGTCAGCTTCGACGTCGTGCCCGGCGAGGTCGTCTCCCTGATCGGGGAGAGCGGCAGCGGCAAGAGCACGATCGGCCGCATGATCCTCGGGCTGAACCCGGTGACCAGCGGCTCGATCACGTTCGACGGGCGGCCGGTGCGCGGTGCCAAGGAGTACTACCGCCAAGTCCAGGGGATCTTCCAGGACCCGTTCAGCTCGTTCAACCCGGTATTCAAGGCCGACCGCGTGTTCGCCATGATCAAGGAGTCGTACTACCCGGCGGTGCCCGAGCAGGAGTGGGACGAGCGGGTGCGCGCCGCGCTGCGGGACGTGCGGCTCAATCCCGATCAGGTGCTCGGCAAGTATCCGCACCAGCTCAGCGGCGGTCAGCTGCAGCGCCTGCTCATCGCCCGGGCGCTGCTGCTGGACATCAAGCTGCTGGTGGCCGATGAGATCACCAGCATGCTGGACGCCTCCACCCGTATCGACGTGCTCAACCTCTTGGCCGAGCTGAAGACGAGGGGTCTCGGCGTGCTCTACATCACGCACGACCTGTCGCTCGGCAACTACCTCGCCGAGCGCACGGTGGTGCTGCGCAAGGGCGGCGTGGTGGAGATGGGGCTGACGGACAAGGTCTTCGGCGACCCGCTGCACCCGTACACGCGCGAGCTGCTGTCGGCGGTGCCGCGCCTGCACGAGGAGTGGGCCGACGCCGCGACCGTGGACAGCTGCCTCTACCACGAGCGCGGCGCGACCGGGGCCCTGTTGGAGGCCGAACCGGGGCATTTCGTGGCCTGCGCCCAGCTCGAAACCTGCTAAGGAGATCTACTTGACCTACCGTCCGCTGCACGACGGCTGGACCCTGTCGTCGCAGGACATCACGGGCGTGGCCGCGACCGTGCCCGGCTGCGTGCACACCGATCTGCTCGCGGCCGGGATCATCGACGACCCCTATCTCGACGACCACGAGCACCGGCTGGCCTGGATCGGCCGGACGGAATGGACCTACCGCACCACGTTCGCCTGGTCGCCGGACGAGCACGAGCGCACGGACCTGGTGTGCGAGGGCCTGGACACGGTCGCCTCGATCAAGCTCAACGGGGTGCGCGTCGGCAGCACGGCCAACCAGCATCGCTCCTACCGCTTTCCCGTCCGCCACCTGCTGCGAGACGGTGACAACGAGCTGACGGTGACCTTCGCTTCGGCCTACGCCTACGCCGAGGAGCGGCGGGCGGCGCTCGGGACGCGGCCGGGCGCCTACGACGAGCCCTATCCCTTCATCCGCAAGATGGCCTGCAACTTCGGCTGGGACTGGGGTCCCACGCTGGTCACGGCCGGGATCTGGCGGCCGATCGGGCTGGAGAGCTGGAGCGGCGCCCGACTGGCGGAGGTGCGCCCGCTGGCGCACGCGGACGGCACGGTGCACGTGCACGTCCGCGTCGAGCGGACCACCGAGGAGCCGCTCACGCTGTCCGCCGAGATCGCCGGGGTCACCGCGGAGCAACGCGTGGACGGGCGGGCCGCCGTGCTCTCGCTCCAGGTCTCCGACCCCCAGCCGTGGTGGCCACGCGGGTACGGCGACCAGCCCCTCTACGACCTGGCCGTCCGCCTCGGCGAGGACGTATGGCGAGGCAGGGTCGGGTTCCGGTCCGTGGAGCTGGAGCGTGAGGCGTTCAGGCTCGAGGTCAACGGCGTCCCGGTCTTCGTCAAGGGGGTCAACTGGATCCCCGACGACTGCTTCTCCTCCCGCGTCACCAGGGAACGCCTGGCCGAGCGGCTCGGGCAGGCCGTGGACGCGGGGGTCAACCTGCTGCGGGTCTGGGGCGGCGGCCTGTACGAGAGCGACGACTTCTACGACCTGGCCGACGAGCTGGGCCTGATGGTCTGGCAGGACTTCCCGTTCGCCTGCGCCGCCTACCCGGAGGAAGAGCCGTTCCGCTCCGAGGTGGCCGCGGAGGCCAGGGAGAACGTGTCCCGGCTCGCCCCGCACCCCAGTCTGGTGGTGTGGTGCGGCAACAACGAGAACCTGGAGGGCCACGCCGGCTGGGGCTGGCAGGAGCGGCTCGAGGGGCGCAGCTGGGGGGCGGGGTTCTACTACGACCTGCTCCCCGGGATCGTCGCCGAGCTCGACCCCACGCGCCCGTACTGGCCGGGCAGTCCTTACTCGGGCGCGCCCGGCCTGCCGCCGAACGACCCCGCGCGTGGCACGATCCACATCTGGGACGTCTGGAACCGCGAGGACTACTCCCGGTACGCCGCCTATCGGCCCCGGTTCGTGGCCGAGTTCGGCTTCCAGGGGCCGCCCGCGTACGCGACCCTGCGCCGGGCCTCCTCCGACGAGCCGCTGACGCCGGACTCCGCGCACCAGAAGGCGATCGACGGGCGCGCCAAGCTGCTGCGCGGGCTGGGCGAGCACCTGCCGCGGCCCGAGACGTTCGACGACTGGCACTACCTGACGCAGCTCAACCAGGCGCGGGCGGTGACGTTCGGCGTCGAGCGGTTCCGCTCGCTCATGCCCTGGACGATGGGCACGATCGTCTGGCAGCTCAACGACTGCTGGCCGGTGACGTCGTGGTCGGCCGTCGACGGCGACGGCCGACGCAAGCCGCTCTGGTACGCGCTGCGCCGCGCCTACGCCCACCGGCTGCTCACCGTGCAGGACGGCGAGCTTGCCCTGGTCAACGACCTGCCCGAGCCCTGGTCGGGTGAGCTGCAGCTGGTCCGGCAGAGCCTGTCGGGCGAGCCTCTGGCCAAGGAGGTCGTGGCCGTGCACGTGGCCCCCCGGTCGGTGACCAAGGTGACGCTGCCGGAGCCGGTCGCCGTGCCCGACGACCCGGCGCGGGAGCTGCTCGCCGCCCGGCTGGGCCACGTCCGCGCGGTGCGCTTCTACGCCGAGGACACCGCCGTGGCGTTGCCCGACGCGGCCTACGACGCCTACGTCGAGCGCTCGTCCGGCGGCTACCGGGTGATCGTGACCGCGATCAGCCTGCTGCGCGAGCTCGCGATCTTCCCCGACCGGCTCGACCCGGACGCGACCGTGGACGACCAGCTCGTCACCCTGCTGCCGGGCGAGAGCGCGGTCTTCCAGGTCACCACGGCCAGGGATCTGGACGCCGGGGCGTTGACGAGCTTTCCCGTGCTGCGGTGCGTGAACGAGGTCAGACCCTGAACTCCTCGGTGCGGTGCGCGTACGCGGGCACCGCGGCCCGCATCGCGTCGGTGACGACCGGCGGCGGCAGCGGCGCGATGTCGCGTTCGTGGAAGCGCAGCACGTCCTCGCCGCCGGCGTACAACTCGCGCACCGCCCGCAGGCAGGGGCCCACGACATGGGGATCGGTGATGCGCCGGCCTCCCCCGCAGCCGCCGTAGCGGTCGTAGAGCACCTCGTACATGAGGGACGGCGAGAAGATCACCAGCTCGGGCAGCGGGTCGAGGGCGGCGACCCGCTCGGCGGGCACCACCCGGCAGGGTGACCCGGCCCGGGCGCGCACGGCCAGCACGTGCAGCTCCCACTGCAGGTAGGCGGTGATCGGGAACTCCACCACCCGCACCCGCCAGACCGGCACGCGGCTGCGGAAGTAATCCTCCAGCGGCCCGGCCATGCGCTCGGCCAGGGCCAGCGAGCCCGCCCAGTCACCGTCCATCATGGCCCGCCAGCTCGCCACGTCCGGCTCGTAGAACACCTGGGCGCGCTCCAGCTTCCACATCGACTCGGTGCGTGCGGCGTGGTCGCGGTCGAATCGGGACTGATAGTCCGGCACGTCCAGGTCGAGCCCGTCGGCGTGCGCGACGGCGGCGAACGGGTTGGCCGGAGTGCCCTCGGTCATGCGGCGTCCCTTTCGCGTTTTAAGGCCCGCCCAGATCATCAGTTCAGCCCTCGACAGGGTCAAGGCCCAAAACCGACCTGGACGGGTCTCAGCGGCGATAGTGGAAACGCCGGTGGATCAGGCTGAAGACCATCGCGCCCACGAACAGCGCGAACAGCACCTTGAAGATGCCGAGCCCGAAGATCAGGCTCAGCACCATGAGCCCGAACAGCACGCCGACGAACGGGTGCGGGCCCCGGTGATGCTGCCGCCTCGGGTGCCCGTGGCGGTGCCACTGCCGCCGCATCTCCCTGTGCGCCTGGCGCATGTCGCCATGGGCCTGCCGCATGGCCTCGACCTGGTAGCGGTTCGCCATCATCGAGGCGCGCCAGTCGTCCATGGCGTGCTGCGGGGTGGGCTGGTGCCCGGGCAGGTCGGCCGTGATCTGCGTCAGGTCCCGGCCGGTCTTGGCGGTCAGCGTCCGGTCGAGCCGCTCGTCGAGCTCCTCGTGGGTCAGGCGGCCCTGCGCGAAGTGCTCACGCAGGGCGGCCATCGTCTGCTCACGCTCGGCATCGCCGATGCGCAGGTCGTCACGCTCCATACCCGACTCCTCGGTCCCCGTAGCCCGGTCACTCCTCGCCCGGTTCGTCGTCTGCCAGGATCTGGTAGAGCTTGCGCCGGGTCTCTACCAAAGTCTTACGCGCTTCCCGGATTTGTGCGTCGTTTCCGGTTTGGAGAATTTGCATCATCGCGAAGGCCGACTGGCGGGCGATGTGCCAGAGATCGGCGGTGTTGTCGTCGATGTCCGGGCGCATCTCGTCCCACGGGGCGCGGACCTCGTCGGCGTGCGCCTCGATGTAATTGCGGCCTTCGTCGGTGAGGCGGAAGGTCTTGCGGCCTTCGCTCTCCGCCGAGACCACCAGGCCCTCGTCGGTGAGCTGCTGCAGCGCCGGGTAGACGGCGCCAGGGCTGGGCTTCCAGCCGCCCTCGCTGCGCTCGGCGATCTCCTGGATGATCTGGTAGCCGTTGCGCGGCTCCTCGGCGAGCAGGGCCAGGATCGCGGCGCGTACGTCGCCCCGCTTGGCCTTGCGGCCCCTGCCGCCCCAGCCGCGGTGACCGCCCCACGGCCCGCCGGGGCCGCCCCAGGGACCGCCCCGCCCGAAGTCGAACGGGAACGGCCCGGGACCGCGCCGCGGGCCGCGCTCCCGGTGCTCGTGGTGGTGGTGCCGGCCACCCATCTGCTCGAAGGCCTCAGACAAGGTCTTGAACGCCTCACGGGCTGCCTGCTTGGCCTCGCGGGCCGCCTGACGGTACTCATGTGCGCCGGGCCAGGGCCCTCCTGCTGCTTGTGCGGAACTCATAGGTTTCCCCCTATATCGTGATCTGTTCTCGATGCGTCAAAGATATATCGATAGTGTGTCGTTCGCAAGCGCAGACCAAGAGTGATCCAGATCACGAAAAAGTTGCGGAATCCGGGAACAGGATTGGGGAGAGGGTCGTTGTTCAGAGCAGACGAGGTCGTTTCGCGTCGGCAGGGCTGGGGGGTGCTGTCGCCGCGGAGACGACCTCGTCTGCGTTTCCGGGGCATGCTTCGCCGTGTCCGGCCCCGCTTCAGCGCGTAAAGGGCTTCTTTGCCGTACAGTCCCGATCATGATGGGGCACACGCATGCGTTGACCGGGGCCATCGCCTGGTTGGGGCTGGCGCCGCCGCTGGCGGCGCTGCCGCTGCTGACCGAGTCCTCGCGGTTCATCGAGACAGGGATCATGGCGGGCGCGTTAGGCCCAGCCGAGCTGATCGCGGGCGCCGTGGTCTGTGCGGGCGCCGCGATGCTGCCCGACCTCGACCACCCGAGCGCGACCATCGCCCAGACGTTCGGTCCGGTCACGTGGGGGCTCAGCAAGGCCGTGTCGTGGATCAGCGGCGGGCACCGCGGCGCCACGCACTCGCTGGCCTTCGCCGTGGCGATGGGGTTCGGGGCGCACTGGCTGGCCAACACCTATCCCATCGGCCGCGACATCATGGTCGTGCTGCTCATCGGTCTCGCGCTGCGTGCGGTGGGCATCGGCATCCCGGGGAACAAGATGGGGTCCGCCATGATCAACGTCGGGCTGACCGCCGGGCTCTACGCCGTCTTCCTGTCGCTGTCCGTCGGATACGCGTGGCTGGGGCTGGCCGTGGCGATCGGCTGCCTGATGCATGTGGTGGGCGACTGCATGACCGAACGGGGCTGTCCGGTGTTATGGCCGTTGGGCGCGAGGTTCCTGCTGCCGTGGAAGATCGGCATCAAGACGGGCAAGACGTTCGAGCAGAAGATCCTGGCGCCGATCCTGTCGGTCGCGATCATCGGCCTGCTGTTCTGGCGCCTGGCGCCCGTTTAACTTGATGTCGAGATACTCTAGAGATATCTTGACGTCGAGACATCTGCGCCGCAGTACTCCGGGCCTGCGAGTTAGGTTTACCTAACATGCATGCTCCTCCGGGAGTGCGGCAGGATTTGGTCTGGAACCCTGTCTGATGGAGGAGGCGAATCACCGTGTCCGCGAACAGCTTCGGCAGCCGTGACACGCTACGCGTCGGCGACGCGTCTTACGAGATTTTCCGGCTGGATGCCGTCGAGGGCGCCGCACGCCTCCCGTACAGCCTGAAGATCCTGCTGGAAAACCTCCTTCGCACCGAGGACGGCGCCAACATCACCGCCGACCACATCCGGGCGCTGGGATCGTGGGACCCCAAGGCGACGCCGAGCGTGGAGATCCAGTTCACGCCCGCGCGGGTGATCATGCAGGACTTCACCGGCGTGCCGTGTGTGGTCGACCTGGCCACCATGCGTGAGGCCGTCCGCGACCTCGGCGGCGACCCGGCCCGGATCAACCCGCTCGCGCCTGCCGAGATGGTCATCGACCACTCGGTCATCGTCGACTTCTTCGGCCACCCCGACGCCTTCCAGCGCAACGTGGAGCGGGAGTACGAGCGCAACCGCGAGCGTTACCAGTTCCTGCGCTGGGGCCAGACGGCCTTCGACGAGTTCAAGGTCGTGCCGCCCGGCACCGGCATCGTCCACCAGGTCAACATCGAGCACCTGGCCCGCGTGGTCATGACCCGCGACGGCAAGGCCTATCCCGACACCTGCGTCGGCACCGACTCCCACACCACCATGGAAAACGGCATCGGCGTCCTCGGCTGGGGCGTCGGCGGCATCGAGGCCGAGGCCGCGATGCTCGGCCAGCCGATCTCCATGCTGATCCCGCGGGTGGTCGGCTTCAAGCTCAACGGCCAGCTCCCGGCCGGCGCCACCGCCACCGACCTGGTCCTGACGATCACCGAGATCCTGCGCAAGCACGGCGTGGTCGGCAAGTTCGTGGAGTTCTACGGCGAGGGCGTGGCGTCCGTGCCGCTGGCCGACCGGGCCACGATCGGCAACATGAGCCCCGAGTTCGGCTCCACCTGCGCCATCTTCCCGATCGACGGCCAGACCGTCGACTACCTGCGGCTGACCGGGCGCAGCGAGGAGCAGATCGCGCTCGTCGAGGCGTACGCCAAGACGCAGGGTCTCTGGCTCGACCACTCCGCGCCCGAGCCGGAGTTCTCCGAATACATCGAGCTCGACCTGGCCACCGTCGTGCCGTCCATCGCCGGGCCCAAGCGCCCGCAGGACCGCATCGCGCTGTCGGCCGCCAAGAGCACCTGGCGCCACGACGTGCAGAACTACGTGGCCGACGGGGATGAGGAGGGCGAGGAGTCGTTCCCCGCCTCCGACGCGCCCGCCTCCAACGCCGCGGCCAACGGCGGCCGGCCGCACAAGCCGGTCCCGGTCACGATGGCCGACGGCACGTCGTTCGAGATCGACCACGGCATCGTCTCGATCGCCGCGATCACCTCGTGCACCAACACCTCCAACCCCTTCGTCATGCTCGGCGCGGCGCTGCTGGCCCGCAACGCCGTCGACAAGGGCCTGACCCGCAAGCCGTGGGTCAAGACCTCGCTGGCTCCCGGGTCGCAGGTGGTCACCGGCTACTTCGAGCGTTCCGGGCTGCAGCCCTACCTCGACAAGATCGGCTTCAACCTGGTCGGCTACGGGTGCACTACCTGCATCGGCAACTCGGGGCCGCTGCCGACGGAGATCTCCGAGGCCATCCAGGCCAACGACCTCGCGGTCACGGCCGTGCTTTCGGGCAACCGCAACTTCGAGGGCCGCATCAACCCCGACGTCAAGATGAACTACCTGGCCTCGCCGCCGCTCGTGGTGGCGTACGCGCTGGCCGGGACCATGGACATCGACCTCGACACCGAGCCGCTCGGCCTCGGCACCGACGGCGAGCCGGTCTACCTCAAGGACATCTGGCCGTCGCCGGAGGAGATCTCCGCCGTGGTCAACTCCTCCATCGGCCGCGACATGTTCGAGCGTGACTACGCCGACGTGTTCAAGGGCGACGACCACTGGCGCTCGCTGCCGATCCCGACAGGCAACACCTTCGAGTGGGACCCGGACTCGACCTACGTCCGCAAGGCGCCCTACTTCGACGGCATGCCGGAGAAGCCGGAGCCGGTCACGGACATCGCCGGCGCCCGCGTGCTGGTCAAGGTCGGCGACTCGGTCACCACCGACCACATCTCGCCGGCCGGCTCCATCAAGGCCGGCACCCCGGCCGCGCAATACCTGCAGGCCAACGGAGTCGAGGTCAAGGACTTCAACTCCTACGGCTCGCGGCGCGGCAACCACGAGGTGATGATCAGGGGCACGTTCGCCAACATCCGCCTGCGCAACCAGATCGCCCCCGGCACCGAGGGCGGCTACACCCGCGACTTCACCCAGCCCGAGAGCCCGGTGTCGTTCATCTACGACGCCTCGGTCAACTACGCGGCCGCGGGGACGCCGCTGGTGGTGCTGGCGGGCAAGGAATACGGCTCGGGCTCCTCGCGCGACTGGGCGGCCAAGGGCACGGCGCTGCTGGGCGTGCGGGCGGTCATCGCGGAGTCCTACGAGCGCATCCACCGCTCCAACCTGATCGGCATGGGCGTGCTGCCGCTGCAGTTCCCCGAGGGCGCCTCGGCCGCATCCCTGGGGCTGACCGGCGAGGAGACGTTCGACATCACGGGCGTCGAGGAGCTCAACAAGGGCGGCATCCCGCAGACGGTGCACGTCAAGGCGGGCGATGTCGAGTTCGACGCGGTGGTCCGCATCGACACGCCCGGCGAGGCCGACTACTACCGGCACGGCGGCATCATGCAGTACGTGCTGCGTTCGCTGCTCGCCAAGTAGATCTTCCGCGCCCGTCCGGTCATGAGCCGGGCGGGAGCCGGGAGCCCTTGGCAGTTTCGTCGAGCCGGGGGTGGGGCGCGATCCTCACGCGCCCGTATCGGGGGAACCACCCGACACATGAGAGCCGCCCGGCGGGAAACCCCCGCCGGGCGGCTTTCGCGTTGTCGGGGGCAGCCGGCCGTGTCGAACGTCACAAGGCTCCGATGGGTTTCGGTCCGACCGGCAGAACCGGCCGATCGTCCGGCACAGACGCTTCAACGATCACTTTGGTTTACCTCCACATCACCGGAATATTGCGAATTTGATGACAAATGGGTTGCGGTCCCGACAGAATGCGGAGCCATCCAGCGTCTACCGCAACTGGAGGAAACCCCCTATGCGTAGACCCCTTGGGGTACTCGCCGGCTTCGTGAGCCTGGCCGCGCTCTGCGTCCCGGTCACAGCGGCCGAGGCCGCAACGGCGTCGGAGGCAGCCAGGTGCCGCGTCAGCGTGGCCAAGCCCCGGCTCAACAGCGCATTGAAGATCGAATCCTTTGCCGCCCGCCGCGGCTGTTTCTCATCCGCGCTGCTGCGCATCCGGATCAAGCGCGCCGTCCCCGGCCGCGACCCCGTGGTCAAGAGCGGGGCCACCAGGAACGGCCGCGTCAAGGTCGCGGTGGCCTGCGAGCCCGGCGTCTACTACGCCCTCGCCACCGACCTCCGCGGCCGTACCATCGCCAAGTCCAGGGCGGCCAGGTTGTCCTGCTCCCCGGACAGCAGGAGCACTCCCACCCCGACGCCGTCGAGCTCCCCCACCGCGACACCTTCGACGGGGGCGGTGGGCACGGCCGAGGAGAACGAGGTCGTCCGGCTGACCAACGCCGAGCGGGCCAAGGGCGGCTGCGGACCGCTCAAGCACGACCCGCAGCTGCGTGCCGCCGCCTTTGGCCACTCCGAGGACATGGCGAAGAACAACTACTTCGACCACACCTCCAGGGACGGCCGCAGCTTCACCGACCGGATCAAGGCGGCCGGGTTCACGGGAGGATCGGCCTGGGCCGAGAACATCGCCTTCGGCCAGCCCTCGCCCGCCTCCGTGGTCCAGGGCTGGATGAACAGCCCGGGTCACCGCGCCAATATCATGAACTGCCGGTTCAACCTGATCGGCGTCGGGGCGGCCAAGAACTCCCAGGGCCGGATCTACTGGACCCAGGACTTCGCGGCCCGGTAAAGCGCTAGGCCACCCACCGCCTCTCCCTGCGGCCCGATCCGCGCCTCGGGCCGCGGGAAGGCGGTGCGGTACGCCGAGACGCCGAGCACGTCGTCAACCCATTTCTTCAAGTTTGCGGCCCTTGGTCTCCCTGACGTATTTGGCCACGAACAAGAACGACAGCAGCGCGAACAGCGCGTACCCGGCGTACGTGAGTGGCAGGTTCCACGCCGACAGGGCCGGGAACGACACCGTGATCGCCCAGTTGGCGATCCACTGGGCCGCGGCGGCGAGACCCAGGGCTGCGGCGCGGATACGGTTGGGGAACATCTCACCGAGCAGCACCCACACCACCACGCCCCACGACAGCGCGAAGAACAACACGAACACGTTGGCCGCGATCAGCGCGATCGGCCCCTGCGGGTCCGGCAAGGAGACCGCGCCATCGGCGACCCTGGCCGCGCTGAACGCCCACGCCGCGGTGGCCAGCGAGACCGCCATCCCGGCCGAGCCGATCATGAGCAGCGGCCTGCGGCCGATCTTGTCCACGAGCGAGATCGCGATGAACGTTCCGATGATGTTGATGATCGAGCTGGAGAAGCTGATCAGCAGGGAGTCGGCCTGGTTGATGCCTACCGACTGCCACAACACGGTCGAGTAGTAGAAGATCACGTTGATGCCGACGAACTGTTGGAAGACCGACAGGGCGATGCCAATCCAGACGATCGGCAGCAGCCCGAGCGCAGGCCCGCGCAGGTCCTTCACGCCCGGCAGGCGCTGGGTCCGCAACACGTGCTGGATCTCCGAGATCCGCTCGTCGATGTCCACGCCGTCGCCCTCGACCTCGGCCAGCACCTCGCGTGCCCGCCTGGTGCGCCCTCTCATGACGAGGTAGCGGGGCGACTCGGGGATGTTCAGGGCGAACAGCAGATACAGCAGGGCCGGCACCGCACAGGCGCCCAGCATCCACTGCCACGCCTGCAGCGGCCCCAGGTGGTTGTTCACGTCGCCGCCGGCCCGCCAGGCGATCAGGTAGTTGACCAGCTGCGAGACCGCGATGCCGAGCACGATGGCCAGCTGCTGGAGGGAGCCGAGCCGGCCCCGGTAGGCCGCCGGGGCCACCTCTGCGATGTACGCGGGCGCCAGGACCGAGGCCATGCCGATCGCGAAGCCCGCCATCACCCGCCACACCGCGAGATCCCAGATCGCGAACGGCAACATCTGCCCGATCGAGCTCACCGCGAACAGCAGCGCCGCCACCTGCATGGACCTGGTGCGCCCCAGCCGATCGGCCAACCGGCCACCCGTCCACGCGCCCGCGGCGGACCCGAGCAGCGCGATGGCCACCACGAACCCGATCTCGACCGGCCCGACGCCGAAGTGCCTGCGGATCCCGACGACCGCGCCGTTGATGACGGCGCTGTCATACCCGAACAGGAACCCGCCCATGGCCGCGGCGGCCGTGATGAAGAGCACGTGGCCCAGGTGCTCGTGGTGCGTGCGCTGAGACGTCATGCGGGTTCCTCCCCTGGGGGTCGGGACATACCCGCACGTCAGCGACATATCGCTCGGCTTACCCAAGCTTTACAGCCGCGGGTCCACCGGCTCCGACTCCAGGGCCAGCACGGCGAAGACCGGCTCGTGCACCCGCCAGGCCGACTCGCCGTCCGCCAGCCGCGACAGCGCCTCCAGGCCCAGTGCGTACTCGCGCAGCGCCAGCGAGCGCTTCTTGCCGAGGAAACGCCTGCGCAGCACGTCGAGCGACTCGGTGTAGTCGGGACCGTAGATGATCCGCAGATACTCGCGTCCGCGGACCTTGACCCCGGGCTGCACCCGGCCGGGCGCGTACGCGGACGGCTTGACCACCATGCCCTCGCCGCCCGCCGCCGTCATCGACTCCCACCAGGCGGTCGCCTCGGCCCTGGACTCCGGAGAGCCGAGGTCGACGAACACGTGGCGGGTCGGGGCGATCAGCGGCGAGTCGAGCAGCGCCAGCGTGCTCAGGTGCCAGGCGTGCGGCTCCAGCGCCGTGGCCCGGCCCTCGCAGGCGAGGATCTGGAACGGCGCCAGCTTGACACCCTCCAGCCCGTCGACCGGCCAGCAGTAACGGGCATAGGCCTCGCGGAACAGGGCAGCGTTGTGCGAGCGGCGGCGGGTGCGGTCCAGCAGATCGCCCACATCCAGCCCGCGCTCGGCCGCCGCCTCCAGGGCCCGCACCGCCTCGGGCAGCGCGGCGCGGGCGGCCGCGCCGACGGAGGCGTACTGGCTCCTGATGAGGTCGCCGGCCTTGGCGGACCAGGGCAGCAGCTCGCAGTCGAGCACCACCCAGTCGGAGCCGAGTTCGGCCCACAGCGGCTCGCAGGCCGCCCGCAGCCGTTCGACGAGCGGCCCCGTGTCGGCGAAGAACGGCCGCCCGGTGCGCGTGTAGACGGCGCCGGCGCTACCGTCGCTCACCCCGAACCGGGCCGCGGCCGCCTCCGGGGTCCTGGCCAGCACGGCGACGGCCCGCGAGCCCATGTGCTTCTCCTCGCACACGACCTCGCGCACCCCGGCGGCGGCGAACTCCTCGAACGCCTCGTGCGGGTGCTCCAGGTAGCCGTCGAGCCGGGAGGTCTCCGGCGGGGCCATGGTGGGCGGCAGGTAGACCAGCCAGCGCGGGTCCACCGCGAAGCGGCTCATGACCTCCAGGGCCGCGGCCGCGTTTTCCTCCAGGACCTTCACCCGGGCGCCGAACCTGGTCTCGACGTGGCGGGTGCCGATCACGTCGTTGACGTCCAGCATGCCCGGGTCGCGGACGCCCGCGCCGAGCGGCTTCGTCGGCTCGTACCAGACCTTCTCCGCCGGGATCTGGACGATCTGGCGCTCGGGGTAACGCAGCGCGGTCAGGTGGCCGCCGAAGACGCAGCCGGTGTCGAGGCAGATCGTGTTGTTGATCCACTCGGGCCGGAGCGTGGGCGTGTGGCCGTAGACGACCATGGCGCGGCCACGGTATTCCTCGGCCCACGGCAGGCGGACCGGCAGGCCGTATTCGTCGGTCTCGCCGGTGGTGTCGCCGTACAGGGCGAACGAGCGCACCCGCTTGGAGGCCCGCCCGTGGTAGGCCTCCTTGAGCCCGGCGTGCGCCACCACGAGCCGGCCGCCGTCCAGGCGGTAGTGGCTGAGCAGGCCGTCCATGAACCGCTTGGCCCGCTCGACGAACTCGGGCGGCTGGGCGCCGAGCTGGTCGAGCGACTCCTGCAGGCCATGGGTGACCTTGACGTTGCGGCCGTTCAGCGCGCGCACCAGCTTCTGCTCGTGGTTGCCCGCCACGCAGATCGCGGTGCCCGCCTCGACCATGTCCATCACCAGGCGCAGCACTCCTGGCGCGTCGGGGCCGCGGTCCACCAGGTCGCCGACGAACACCGCGGTCCGGCCATCCGGGTGCCTGACACCCTCCCAGCCGAGCTCGCGCAGCAGGGTCTCCAGCTCCGCGCGGCAACCGTGCACGTCGCCGATGACGTCGAACGGGCCGGTCAGCTCGGTCAGGTCCGACCACGCCTTCTCGTACGTGATCATCGCGTCGTCGATCTCGTCGAGGCCGCGCAGCACGTGGACCTTCCTGAAGCCGTCGCCGGAGATCTTGCCGAGCGAGCGGCGCAGGTCCTTGCGCTGGCGGATCACCACGCCGGGGCCGAAGTCGCGGTCGGGCCGGACGGCGTTGCGCTCGATGGCCACCTCCTCCGGCACGTCGAGGACGATCGCGTCGGCCAGCACGTCGTGTTTCCTCGCCAGGTCGATGAGGCTCTTGCGGGCGGTGTACTGGACGTTGGTGGCGTCGACCACGGTGAACAGGCCCCTGGACAGGCGCACGCCGACGATGTGGTGCAGCAGGTCGAACGCGGCGGGGGTGGCCGCCTGGTCGTTCTCGTCGTCGGAGACCAGGCCGCGGCAGAAGTCGGAGGAGATGACCTGCGTCGGCTTGAAGTGCTTGCGTGCGAACGTGGACTTGCCACTGCCGGAGACGCCGACCAGCACCACGAGGGACAGCTCAGGAACGCTGATCACGGGTGAACACTCCCATCTGGGTCGGCGGGCCGACCTCGGGGTCGTCGTCGCCGACCGGCTCGAACGCGACCTGGTAGTCGTGCTCGGCGGCCACCCGGGTCGCCCAGGCGGCGAACTCGGCGCGGGTCCACTCGAAGCGGTGGTCGGGGTGGCGCAGGCCGGTCAGGAACTCATAGCGGACGTTGTGCTCGATGTTGGGCGTGGTGACGAGCACGTGGGCGGGCTTGGCGTGGCCGAACACGACCCGTTCGAGCGCGGTCAGGCGGGGTGGGTCGACGTGCTCGATCACCTCCATGAGCACGGCGGCGTCGTAGCCCTTGAGCCGCTTGTCGGTGTAGGTGAGCGCGCCCTGGAACAGGGTGAGGCGGGCGCGCCTGGCGTCGGGCATGCGGTCCAGGCGGAGCTTGCGTGCGGCGATGGTGAGCGCCATCGACGAGACGTCCATGCCGGCGACCCTGGCGAACCTGGAGCTGGCCAGCAACGCACCGACCAGCTCGCCCTGGCCGCAGCCCAGGTCGATCACACTGACCGCGCCGAGCTCTTCGAGCTTGGCCAGCACGGCTTCCCGTCGCCGGACGCTGAGCGACTTGCCCTTGGACTCGCTCCCCTCGGTCCCCGCCACCTCGGCCGCGGCATCTGGCGCGCTCACGCCCTCCACACGCGCGCCACCGATGAGCGCGTCCTGCGCGAGCACGCCGGTCGCGGCGGGCGCGTAGGGCGCGGTGGGCGCGTCCGCGTAGGATGCGGCGGGTGCCGTGGTTGTGGCGTGGGCCTCGGCCTCGGCGGCGGCCATCTCGTCGGCGGCGGTCTCCTCCGGCGGCGCGTCCTCCGCGACCGCGGGCTCCAGTTGCTCCTCCGTCTCGTCGCCGAGCTCGGCCAGCCGGGTCAGCGCGGTGCGGGCCAGGGCCCAGCGCCGGCCCAGGTAGCGCCGGGTGATCAGCCCGCGTTCCGGGTGCCCGCGCAGCCAGCCCTCACCGGCCCTGATCAGCTTGTCCACCTCGTCGGGCGCGATCCAGTAGTGCTTGCCGTCGTCGAGCACGGGCAGCAGCACATAGAGGTGGTTGAGCGCGTCGGACAGGCGGGCCGCGCCGCGCAGGGTGAGCCGGACATAGCGCGACTCGCCCCACTCCGGGAAACCCTCGTCGAGCGGGAGCGGCTGCGCCTCGACCTCCCAGCCGAGCGGCTCGAACAACCGCCGCGCCAGGTCGGGCCCACCCCGGCAGGGCAGCGCGGGCAACCTCAGCTCCAGCGGCAGTGCCTGGCCGGGAAGCTCGGGCCGGGCCTTGCACCGGCCCGCCCGCGCGGTGCGGAACACGTCTCCCAGCGCCACGGCCAGCAGCGAGGACGCGGCGTAGGGGCGGTCGTTGACGTATTGCGACAGGCTGAAGTCGGGCGAACCCTTGCCGCGCGACCTGACCAGCGCGATCGGGTCGACCTCCAGCAGGAGCGCCGCCGTGCACCGCTCCTCGCCCGCCTCCGGGTAGAACACCCTGGCCGTGCCGAACGACTGGCTGAACTCCTGCACGCGCCCGGGATGCTTGTGCAGGAGAAAACCCAGGTCGGTGGCAGGGCTCGCGGTAGTCGTGATCGTCAGCAGCACGCCCCCAGTTTGCCGCAACCCCGCGAACCTCCGCCAACGATTACTTACACGTGCGGGAGCACCTCGGCCGCGATCAGCTCCAGGTGCTCGAGGTCGCCCAGATCCAGGATCTGCAGGTAGACCCGCTCGGCGCCCAGCTCGGCGAACTTCCCGATCTTCTCGAGCACCTCGGCGGGCGTGCCGGCCAGGCCGTTCTCCCGCAGCGTGCCGGGGTTCTCGCCGACCGCGGCCGCGCGCCGCTCGACCTCGGCCCGGTCGCGGCCCACGATGGCGGTCTGCGCGAGCGAGCAGACCAGGCTGCGCCCGGTGCTCTCGCAGGCCTCGCGCACCCGGCCGAACGCCTCGGCCGTGTCGGTCAGCGTGCGGAACGGCACGTTGTACTCATCCGCGTACGTCGCCGCCAGCCGAGGCGTGCGCTTGGCGCCGAACCCCCCGATGATGATCGGCGGCCGGGGCTGCTGCACCGGCTTCGGCAGCGCGGGCGAGTCGGCGACCCGGTAGTACCTGCCCTCGAACGAGAAGGTCTTCTCCGCGGTCCACAGGCCGGTGATGATCTCGAGCTGCTCCTCGAACCGCCCGAACCGTTCGTTCTGCGGCGGGAACGGAATGCCGTACGCCGCGTGCTCGGTATCGAACCAGCCGGCGCCGAAGCCCAGCTCGACCCGGCCGCCGCTCATCTGGTCGACCTGCGCGACGCTGATCGCCAGGGGCCCGGGAAGCCGGAACGTGGCCGGCGTCACGAGCGTGCCCAGCCGGATCCGGGAGGTCTCCCTGGCCAGGCCGGCCAGCGTGATCCACGCGTCGGTGGAGCCGGGGCCCGGGTCGCCGGGGCCGATGCGCTGGTAGTGGTCAGAGCGGAAGAAAGCGTCAAAGCCCAACCGTTCGGCGGCCTGGGCGACGCTAAGCAGGTCGTCATATGTCGCGCCCTGCTGGGGCTCGGTGAAGATCCGTAGCTTCATGCCCACATTATCGGCACACATCGGACGCGAACCAGAAAAGGCCCGCGCCGCGCCGGGAATGCTTGCTAACGTGCCCGTCAAGCGCCGTACGTAGCCGACCGATTACACGGGGTGTTCGATGCCACGGCACAAACGGGAACCCGGCACGCTCCCCCGCCCGCTCGCGATCCTCGGCGGCCTCGGGCTCGCCGCCGCCACGGCCGTCGCGATCCAGCTGCTGCCCGCGGGCGCCGCCGCCCCGCCGCCGCGGACACCGCCGACGGTGGTGGAGCCGTCCCCCAGCGCCTCCCCCGCGGCGGCCACGGAGCGGCCCGCCCCGTTCGTGGGCTTCGTCGACACGGCCCGCGACCCCGGCTTCGACCTGCCGGCCCAGTCCCGCCGCACCGGCGTGCGCCACTACATGCTGGGCCACCTCATCGCCGGCGGCGACGACGGCTGCTCCCCGAAGTGGGCGGGGCCGCTCGAAACACCCCAGCCCGATGTCGACCGGAGTGTTCCACCCGAAACGTCTGAGCCAGGCACGGACCAGGGCGATCCGCTCGAATCACCCGATCAGTACACCAGCCGGAGCGATCCGCTCGATCCCGGTAAGAACCCGGTGGCGAACAAGATCGGCCGGCTCAGGGCGCTGGGTGGTGACGCCGTTCCCACCTTCGGCGGGCCCGGCGTCGAGGAGCTGGCCGTGACCTGCACCAGGCCGGGCGGGCTCGCCGCCGCCTACCGCAGGGTGGTCGGCGCGTTCGACGCCGCGGCCGTCGACTTCGAGATCCGCGACAGTGAGAACGGCGGCGTGGCGCTGCGCAGGGCCCGCGCAATCCGGGCCATGCAGCGTGAGCGGCCGCTGCGGGTCAGCTTCACGCTCCCGCTGAGGCCGTATGGGCTGGACGCCGCCGACGTGGCGATGCTGCGCACCACCCAGGAGGCGGGCGCCGAGGTCGGCACCGTGAACCTGCTGGCCGCCATGCAGCCGCGCTCGGCTCCCCACGGCCGCCTGCGCCGGCTCGCGGCGGCCATCCAGCTGGCCAAGGACCAGATCGTCCGGGCACAGGACCTGCCGGATCCCGGCCAGGCATGGCGGCGCATCGCCCTGACCCCGGTGCTGGCGGGCGAGGGCGACCTGAGTGAGCTCGACGCCCGCACACTTGCCGGCTACGCCGCCCGCCACGGGTTGGCCTGGCTGTCGCTGCGTGGCGTCCCACCGTCGCGGGACGTGACGCGGATTCTGCGGGGCCCCTGACTATAGGATTTGGGGACCAGGAAGCTTCTGTCAGTGGGGAGGGGCGATGGCGGCCCGGCCGGACACGGCGCGGAAGATCCTGATCTACTGGATGGACGGGCTGGTGGTGTTCGTCGCCATCCTCTCCATCGTGTTCACCCTCGCGGCGGCGGCGGAGGGCACGCTCTCTCCCTTAGCCGCGGCCGTCTCCATCGTGTGCGCCATCGGCTTCTACGGGCTCTTCCCTTTCCTCCTCAGGGACGCCTTCGACACCCGGCCGCGTCCCACGGTGAAGCTGCTGCTCGCGGCGGTGTTCGCGGTGGCCGCTCTGGCGCTCCTGCCGCTGGACGCGGACGCCGCGAGCGTGTGGATGCAGACCGAAGGGCTGTGGCTGGCGGCGGCCGCGCTCTACCTCCGGCCGTGGGCGACGGCCGGTCTCACAGTGGCCGTCGTGACCGCCGTCACCGGATACACGGTCCTGATGACCGAGCAGGCATGGCAGGGCGTGCTGCTCGGCAGCGCGGTCTCCTCCGTCTCGATGGTCGTGGCCATGCTGCTATGGCGCTGGCTCTGGTGGGTGATCAGAGACGCCTACAACAGCAGGGAGGCCAAGGCGCGGCTGGCGGTGGCCGAGGAGCGGCTGCGCTTCGCGCGCGACCTGCATGACCTGCTCGGGCACAGCCTCTCTGTCATCACGCTGAAGAGCGAGCTGGCCGCCAAGCTGGCGAGCAAGGACACCGGGCGGGCGGCGGCCGAGATGGCCGAGGTCCGTGCGCTGGCCGCGGAGTCGCTGGCCGAGGTGCAGCAGGCGGTGCACGGTTACCAGGCGCTCGACCTGGACGAGGAGCTCGACGGCGTACGCGCGGCGCTGGAGGCGGCCGGCGCCCGCTGTGACATCGTGGCCAGGGCGGACGGCCTGTCGCCGGCCGCCAGGGCGCTGCTGGCGTGGGCGGTCCGCGAGGGCGGCACCAACGTGCTCAAGCACAGCAGGGCCACCCGCTGCGCGATCACCATCCACGAAGGCGTGCTCGAGATGCTCAACGACGGCGTGCACGGGGAGCCCGCGCCGCCCGGCAACGGCCTGCGCGGCCTGTCGGAGCGGCTGGCCACGGCCGGTGGGTCCTTCTCCGCCGCGCCCACCCCGGCGGGCGAGTTCCTGCTGCGCGCGGCGGTGCCGGCCTGATGCGCGGGATGGTCGCCAAGGTCCGGAGGGCCTCCAAGCTGGACAAGGTCCGCTGGTTGTGCATCGGCTCCACCAACGTCATCCTCCTGTTGCCGCTGTTCGGCTACGCGGAGTTGTTCATCCGCTGGCAGGCGGGGATCCTGCCGTGGCCGCTGGGCGTGGGCGCGGTCCTCCTGCTGCTGGTCTTCAACGTGCTGAGCACGCGCCCGTTCACGATCGCCGTCCGGGGCGGAAAGCGGCCGACCGCGATCCTGGCGGTCACCGGGGCCATCGTCGTGCTCCTTTCGGTCTTCCCGCTGATCTGGATCATCCCGGCCTGGCTCGCGTTGATGGCGGCGTTCGTGCGCAAGCGCACCGTCATCGCCCTTTCCGTCGCCTCGATCGTGGTCATCAACGTCTACATCGCCCTGGTCGAAGGCCCCGTCCTCCCCCTGCTGCTGATGCAGACGGTGTTCACCGTGATCTGCGTCGGCGCGGTGTGGGCCAACCTGCGGCTCTGGCAGCTGGCCAAGGAAGCGCACGAGGGGCAGGAGGCACTGTCCAGGCTGGCGGTCTCCGAAGAGCGGCTGCGCTTCGCCCGCGATCTCAACGACCTGCTCGGGCAGAGCCTCACCGACGTCGCGGCCCGGGCCGCCCACGCCGAGCAGACGCTGCGTAGCGATCCTGGCGCGGCGGCGGCGGAGATGTTCGAGGTACGCGACCTGGCCAGGCAGTCGTTACGCGAAGTGCGCACCGTCGTGCAGAACTACCGGGCCGTCGACCTGGACGAGGTGCTCGCCAGCGTGCGGGCGGTGCTGGAGGCGGCGGACGTGCGGTGCACCGTACGCGCCGAGACGGACTCACTGACGCCCGAGGCCCGCACACTGCTGGCCACGGTCGTCCGCGAGGGCGCGACGAACGTGCTCAAGCACAGCCGGGCCGAACGCTGCACGATCACCATCGAGGACGGCGTGCTGGAAATGACCAACGACGGGGTGAACGGCCCGGTGGGCGAGCATGCGCCCAACGGGCTGGCGGGCCTGGCCGATCGCGTGCGCGCGGCTGGCGGCACCCTGAAGGCGGAGCCGGCGCCCGAGGGCCGCTACCTGCTGCGGGCAGGGGTGCCCGCATGATTCTCCGGGAGCTTTCATGACCATCCGCGTGCTGCTCGCCGACGACGAGCACCTCATCCGCGGCGCCATCGCGGCCCTGCTGGACCTCGAGGACGGCATCCAGGTCGTGGCCCAGGTCGGCCGGGGCGACGAGGTCCTCGCCGCGGTGAGAGAGCATCGGCCCGACGTGGCGGTGCTCGACATCGAGATGCCGGGCATGGACGGCCTGAGCGCGGCCGAGCGCATCAGTGCCCAGTGCAAGATCGTCATCCTGACCAGCCTGGGCCGGCCGGGCTACCTGCGCAGGGCCATGGCGGCGGGCGTGAGCGGGTTCCTCGGCAAGGACGCCTCGGCCGAGGAGCTGGCTATGGCGATCCGTAAGGTCCAGAGCGGCGGCCGCTACCTGGACGCGGAGCTGGCCGCGGCGGCGATGGCGGCGGGGGACAGCCCGCTGACCGAGCGCGAACGCGACGCGCTGCGGCTGGCCGGCGACGGGGCGACGATCTCGCGGATCGCCGGCGAGCTGCATCTGACCGAGGGCACCGTGCGCAACTACCTGTCGAGCGCCATGACCAAGCTCCACGCTCAAAACCGCCTGGAGGCGATCCGCACCGCCCAGCGCATGGGCTGGCTCTGAGCCCAGGATTCACATCGGCGTCGTGCCCCCGGCCACCCCGTCGGCGGCCGCGAGCACGAGTCAGCAGGTCACGTAGGCCGAGGACCCCCGGTACCGCGAGGCGCTGTAGGTTCCTCACCCTGCCCGGAACGCAGGGTGATCCGCTTCTTGGCGCCGAGCACGACGTCCGGGCCGAACTCGTAGGTGTAGCCGGTCTTGTCGCGGATCGTCCAGCCTTCGAGATCGACCGTGCGCGTCGTCGTGTTGAGGACGGTGATGTACTCGGCGTTCAGCGAGCTGTTGGAGTGCCGTGCCGAGCGTCGCCGCCGCGACGAGCGCGGCCGATAAGACGATTCTCACCGTCGAGGTCCTCTACATGTGGGCAATGTGACGCATGTAAGGACGACGGATGACAGCTCACGGTTGGCATGGAAATGGCGCTGTTCGCAGGGTTATTTCCTGACGAGCAGCCCCACACATTCCACGTGATGAGTCATGGGGAAGGCGTCGAAAGCACGCAGGTCCTCGAGCATATATCCGCGTTCGGCCAGCCATTTCAGATCCCGGGCGAACGTGGCGGGATCGCACGACACGTACACGATCCGCAACGCCTCCAGCCCCGTGATCCGCTCGACCACCTCGCGCCCGAGCCCGGACCGCGGCGGGTCCACCACCACGAGGTCGGCGCGCTCGATCTGGAACCGGTCGAGCGCCTCCTCCACCCGCCCCCGCTCCACCCGCGCCTGCGGCAGGTCGCGCAGGTTGGCGCGGGCGTCGCGGACGGCCGAGGCCTCGGACTCCAGGCCGAACACCGCTCCCTCGGGCCCGACGGCCTCGGCGAGCCCGGCCGCGAACAGGCCGACGCCGCAGTAGAGGTCGAGCGCCCACTCCCCCGGCTCCGGCGCCGCGTACGCCAGCACAGCGTCCAGCAGCGTCTCCGCGGCCCCCGGGTGGACCTGCCAGAAACCGCTGCCCGCCACCCGGAACTCGCGATCGGCCACCTGCTCGTGCAGCACTCCCGACCCGCGCCGCGGCACCGTGTGGCCCTTGCCCTGGTCGAGCAGGATCGAGGCGGGCGCGTCGAGCTCGGGGACGGTGACGCTGCGGCGCGGCCGGGGTGAGACCACGACGGCCCGGTCGCCGCTGGAGGAGGCGATGACCTCGACCCCGGAGGCGCCGGGCCAGTCATGCGCCTCCGCCCCGACCGCCTCCACCTCGGGGTGGGCGATCAGGCAGGCGTCCACTACCTCGATCTCGTGCGAACGGTGCCGCCGGAAGCCCAGCTCGCCGGTCGGCAGGGCGGCGAACTGCACGCGCGTACGCCAGCCGAGCCCGTCCTTGGCCCCCGGCACCTCTTCGACCACGACCTCACGCTCGATCCCCGCCAGCCGGTGCAGCTGCTCGGCCACGACCTGGGCCTTGAGTCGCCGCTGTGCCTGCGGCGTGGCGTGCTGCCAGTCGCAGCCGCCGCAGCGGCCCGGGCCCGCGTAGGGGCAGGGCGGGACCACGCGGTCTGGCGACGGCTCGAGGATCTCCACGGCGTCGGCACGCAGGAACCGGGTGGTCTCCTCGGTGACGTCGGCGATGACCCGTTCGCCGGGCAGCGCGTGCCGGACGAACACCACGCGTCCTTCGTGGCGTGCCACACACCAGCCACCATGCGCGACCGGACCCACCGTCAACTCGAGAGATACCTGTTCCACACCGCCACCCTATGCCCCCTACCTGGCCAGATTGATCCATTACTGTAGGTGGTCGTGGGAACGGCGAGGGTGGTGCGGCGGCGGCCCGGCTTCGGGGGGACGCTGCTGGCCGTCCTGTTCGCCTGCGCGTCGCTGACGCCGTCGATGCTGCCCCGCACGTGGTTGTACCAGGGGGTGATGTGCGCGGTCACCGGCATTCTGGGATATGCCGTGGGAGCCACGCTCGGCGCGCTGGGCCGGGCGGTGATCTCCTACCGGCTGCCGGAGCGGGGCCGCTGGGTCGCCTGGCAGCTCCTGATCGGCGTGGGCGGGGCACTGGCGGCGGTCGCGCTCTGGTACAGCGTGGACTGGCAACGCGACCTGCGGGCGCTCATGGGCATGGACACGAGGATCACGTGGTTTCCTCCGGTGATCGTCGCGATAGCCGTCGCCCTCTTCGCACTATTTCTCGCTATTTCGCGGCTTGTCCGCTTGGGTTGCCGGAAGCTGATCGCCTGGCTCGAGCGGTTCGTCCCGATCTATGTCGGTCATGTCCTCGGCGTGCTCGTCATCGGGCTCGTGGTCGTCGTCTTGGCCAACGATGTGGTCTTCTCCGCCTTCTCCGCCCGGGTGAGCGAAGTCTCCTCGGTCACCAACGCCGGCACCCACCCGGGGGTGCACAGGCCCACCTCCACCCTGGTGTCCGGCGGCCCGGGTTCGCTGGTGACCTGGGAGTCGCTCGGCAAGGAAGGCCGCCGCTTCACCGGCACCGCCACCACCCGCGCCAGGCTCGCCGCCTTCTCCGGCCGCCCTGCCGCCGACCCGATCAGGGTCTACGTCGGACTCGACTCCACGCGCTCGCCTCAGGCCCAGGCGGCGCTGGCGGTTCGCGAGCTCGAACGCGCCGGCGCGTTCAGCCGCCCTGTGCTCGCCGTGCTCGGCACGACGGGCACCGGCTGGGTCGACCCGCACATCGCCGATGCGCTGGAGTACATGTACAACGGCCGCTCCGCCATGGTCGCCCTGCAGTACTCGTATCTGCCGAGCTGGGCGTCGTTCCTGCTCGACCGGGACAAGGCGGCGGCCGCGGGGCGGGCGTTGTTCGAGGCGGTACGCGCCAGGTGGGCCAGGCTGCCGCCCGGCGAGCGGCCGAAGCTGGTGCTGTCGGGCGAGAGCCTGGGGTCTTACCAGCTGGAGGGGGCCTTCCGCGACCTGGAGGACCTGGCGGCCAAGGCGGACGGCGCGGTGTTCGTCGGCCCGCCGAACGCCAATCACATCTGGCGCAGCGTCACGAACGGCCGCGAACCCGGCAGCCCCGTGTGGCGGCCGGTCTACCAAGGGGGCAAGACGGTCAGGTTCGCCCAGCACCCCGACGACCTGGACCGGCCGCCGGGGCCATGGGTCCGCCCGCGCGTGGTCTACCTGCAGAACGCCTCCGACCCGGTCGTGTGGTGGTCTCCCGAGCTGATCTACCGCCGGCCGGCCTGGCTGGAGGGCGCGCGAGGTCCCGGGATGAATCCGGAGATGAACTGGTTCCCGCTCGTGACCTTCTGGCAGGTGCTGGTGGATCTGACGGCCGGGCTGTCCGTGCCGCCGGGCCACGGGCACCGCTACGGCCCCAACATCGTCGACGGCTGGGCCGCGGTCGCCGCGCCGCCGGGCTGGAACGCGTCCGACACCGACCGGCTGCGCACGCTGATCAGCCCTTGAGCTGCTCCTCTTCCTTGACCGTCTGATGCCACGGCCGGCGCACCGCACCCGGTGCGAACGGCTCCGGCCGGCCCTTGAGCCGGTCCGAGGAGTGCAGCTGCCAGGGCACGCTCGTGACCATGACCCCCGGCTTGAACAGCAGCCGCGCCTTCAGCCGGAGCGCGCTCTGGTTGTGCAGCAGGTGCTCCCACCAATGGCCGACGACGTACTCGGGGATGAACACGGTCACCACGTCGCGCGGCGAGCGCCTGCGCAGGTGCTTGACGTAGTCGAGGATGGGCTGCGTGATCTCCCGGTACGGCGAGTCGAGCATCTTGAGCGGCACCGGGATGCCCCGCCGCTCCCACTCGTCCTGCAGCTTGCGTGCCTCGTCACCCTCGACGCCCACGGTGACGGCCTCCAGCATGGACGGCCTCGTGGCACGCGCGTACGCCAGCGCGCGCAGGGTCGGCTTGTGGATCTTGGAGACGAGCACGATGGCGTGGTTGCGCGCGGGCAGCATCGTCGGCTCGTAGTCCTCGGTGATCTCCAGCTCGCTCGCAACGTGGTCATAGTGCCCCCGGATGCCCTTCATCAACACGAACAGCACCGGCATGGCCAGCACCACGATCCACGCGCCCAGCAGGAACTTGGTCACCAGGACCACGACCAGCACAAGCCCCGTGAACACCGCGCCGAAGCCGTTGATGGCCCGCGAGCGGATCATGTGCCGCCGCGCCTGCCGGTCGGTCTCGGTCTTCAGCAGCCGAGTCCAGTGGATCACCATGCCGATCTGGCTCAGTGTGAACGACACGAACACGCCGACGATGTACAGGTGCACGAGCGCGCTGGGGTTGGCGTTGAACACGAAGATCAGCAGGCAGGCGAACCCGGAGAGCAGGACGATGCCGTTGGAGAACGCCAGCCGGTCGCCCCTGGTGTGCAGTTGGCGCGGCAGGTAGCGGTCCTGGGCCAGGATCGAGCCGAGCACGGGGAAGCCGTTGAAGGCGGTGTTCGCGGCGAGGAACAGGATGAGCGCGGTGATGGCGCTGATGAAGACGAAGCCGGTCGAGTCGTGCCCGAACACCGCCGCGGCCACCTGCGGCAGGATCGCCTCATTGGTGTAGCCGGGAGGCGCCGGCTGCCCGTCGATGATGAGCTGCTCCTGCGGGTTCTCCGCCGCCTTGACGCCGGAGATGAGCGCGAGCGCGATGACGCCCACGAACATCGACACCGCGATCACGCCCATCAGCGCCAGCGTCGTGGCGGCGTTCTTGCTCTTGGGCTTGCGGAAGGCCGGGACGCCGTTGCTGATCGCCTCGACGCCGGTCAGCGCGGCGCAGCCGTTGGAGAAGGCGCGCAGGAGCATGAAGGCCAGGGCCAGGCCGGCCAGCGCGGAGCCGTCCTGCTCGGCGTGGAGCTCGAAGTCCGCGCTCGGCGCCGTCAGGTCGTCGCCGAACACGCCCAGCCGGAAGAACCCCCACGCGATCATGCCGAGGACGCCGACGACGAAGGCGTAGGTGGGAATGGCGAAGATCCCGCCCGACTCGCGGATGCCCCGCAGGTTCATGACGGTGAGCAGGACCACCATGGAGACGGCCACGCCGACCTTGTGCTCGGCCACGAACGGGATGGCCGCGCCGATGTTGTCGACCCCCGACGAGACGGACACGGCGACCGTCAGGACGTAGTCGACCATCAGCGCGCTCGCCACGGTCAGGCCGGCGTTCTGCCCGAGGTTGGTCATGGCGACCTCGTAGTCGCCGCCGCCGCTCGGATAGGCGTGCACGGTCTGCCGATACGACGCCACGACGGTGAACATCAGCACCACGATGGCGACGGCGATCCACGGGGCGAAGTGATAGGCGGCGACTCCCGCAACGGAAAGAGCGACCAGGATCTCCAGCGGCGCGTACGCCACCGAGGAGAGCGGGTCGCTCGCGAAAACAGGTAGCGCGATCCGTTTGGGGAGGAGTTGCTCATGGAGCTGCCCGCTGCGTAGGGCACGCCCCACGAGCACGCGTTTGACAAGATCCGTTACCTTCGCCACGTAACGAGATGCTAGCCCCATACGCAGGCGCTAAACGAGGCGAGTCCCCACTGGGGCCATACTGGTGTCGAGCAACCGGCCGACCGCGAGATGCGGGGGGATATGCATATAGTGATCATGGGATGTGGCCGGGTGGGTTCGACCCTCGCGCACATCCTCGAAGACAGCGGTCATTCCGTCGCCATCATCGACCGCAACCCCCAGGCGTTCCGGCGGCTGCGCGCCGGGTTCCGGGGGCGGCGGGTGACGGGCGTCGGCTTCGATCGCGACGTGCTCACCGAGGCCGGCGTCGAGTCCGCGGCGGCGTTCGTGGCGGTCTCCAGCGGCGACAACTCCAACATCATCTCCGCGCGCGTGGCCCGCGAGACGTTCGGCGTCGACAACGTGGTGGCCCGCATCTACGACCCTCGGCGAGCCGAGGTCTACCAGCGGCTGGGCATCCCCACGGTGGCGACCGTGCGCTGGACCGCCGACCAGATCCTGCGCCGCATCCTCCCCGAGGGCGCCGAGCCGCTCTGGCGCGACCCCACCGGCACCGTGGTGCTGGCGGAGGTCGCCGCCCATCCCGCCTGGATCGGCACCCGCATCGCCGACCTGGAGAGCCGCGTCCGCACGCGCGCCGCCTTCGTCAACCGCATGGGCGAGGCCGTGACCATCACGGAGGACACCGTGGTCCAGGATGGCGACGTGCTGCACGTCATCGCCGCCGAGAACGACATGGACCGGATCAACAAGGTGCTCGCCGCGGCACCGGAAGAGGATCACTGATGCGCGTCGCCATCGCCGGAGCGGGGGCCGTCGGCCGTTCCATCGCGGCCGAGCTCCTGGAGAACGGCCACGAGGTCCTGCTCATCGACGTCGACCCCGCCGCCATCAAGATCGACAGCGTGCCACGCGCCGAATGGCTGCTCGCCGACGCCTGCGAGATCGCGTCGCTGGACGAGGCCGGTCTCAACAACTGCCACGTCGTCGTCGCCTCCTCCGGCGACGACAAGGTCAACCTGGTCGTGTCGCTGCTGGCCAAGACCGAATACGGCGTGCCCCGCGTGGTGGCCAGGATCAACCACCCCAACAACGAGTGGCTGTTCAACGAGTCGTGGGGCGTCGACGTGGCCGTCTCGACCCCGCGCCTGCTGAGCGCGCTGGTGGAGGAGGCGGTGAGCGTCGGCGACCTGGTCCGCCTGATGACCTTCCGCCAGGGCCAGGCCAACCTGGTGGAGCTGACGCTGGCCGAGGACGCGCCGGTGGTCGGCCAGCGAGCCGGCTCGGTGCCGTGGCCGGTGGACGCGGCGCTGGTGGCGATCCTGCGCGAGGGCCGGGTCCTGGTGCCGACCGCGGACGATCCGCTGGAGGCGGGGGACGAGCTGCTGTTCGTCGCCAGCCAGGAAGTGGAGCAGGAGCTCGCCCACCTGCTGTCCCTGCACTAAGGCAGGACGCCCGCCGGGGTCTGCCGAGCGCCGCCAGGTTCTCGCCTGGCGGCGCTTCCTGCCGTCCCACCCGAGCGGCACTACGGACACCAAAAATCTGTGGGCGCGTGTCGAAAACCGCCTCGCCTCGTTCGCAGCGTATCCAGTGGGCCGGACGAGCCGGCCCCGCCGACACGCATGCCATCAGAACCAACGATCTGGCCAAGGCCCGTGACGAGCTCGACCACATCCCCGACGGCCTGACCGTGCTGGCGTCCAGCCGCTCGTCGAACTCGACCGGGTCGAGCCGGCCGTCGGCGACGGCGGTGCGCAGCACTTCGGTGACCCGGTCACGGTCCTCGTCGGACGCGCGCAGCGCGGGTGAGCAGGACTTCTCAACACCCTGCACGTGGACCTCCTGTGTCGTCATCGTGGTCTCTCTTCGTAGAGCCCGGGCGGTGTCACTCGCAGAACACCCGCACCTTTTGTCGGACACGTCGACGACGGCCGCGCCAAGCTGCTCGATGTGCTCCTCGATGTGCTGCGCTGACGCTTTCCGGCACGGCCGTTCGGCCCTACTCGATCTCGACCCCGGGCCGGGGAGCGCCCACAGCAATTGCCCAGTGCCCCACACAGCGCGCCTCCAGGGCTCACCCGGCTGGCGGGGCATGCGACCAATCCGGTCGGCATGGCGAGCAGCAGTAGCGGCGCCGGCACGACAAGGACCTTCAGCCGCAGCCAGCGGCCGTTCCGATGGCGATCGCGTACCGTCACCAGGCGCGGGATCATCAGGACCTCTCCAGCTCTGCCCACGCCTTCTGGAGTTTTCCTCACGCGAGGACTGTCATCATCCGAGGCAGGCCCGGACGGCCTTGACCAGGTTCGCCGCGCGCGGGTCGTCGGGCCGGAAGTTCCACAGGTTCGTGACGTAGCCGAAGCCGACACCGGCATCGGGGTCGGCGAAGCCCCCCGATCCGCCCGAGCCCGGGTGGCCGAACGACCCCGGCCCCACCAACGGCATCGGCGGGCAGGCTCGCCAGAACCCCAGCGACATGTAGAAGGAGCGGTCAGCCGGGATGTTCAGCCCCGGCGGCAGCCCGTGCATCGGCGTCTTGTCGGTCTGGACAACCGTCATCTTCTCGACTGTTGGCGCATCGAGCAGCCGCACCCCGTCCACGTCGCTGACCGTGGCGGCATACATCCGCGCCACCGATCGCGCGTCCGCGAGCATGTTTGCGGCCGGGAACTCAGCCGCGCGCCAGGCACGCGTCGAGGGATAGTCGGAGGTGTTGTCCAAGGCGCCGCCGAGCTCGCCGGCGCGGGCTTGAACCGAGCCCGGAGCCCACACGGCGTTCACCCATGCGGTGACCGTATCCGCATCGAGCCCGGTAATCGCGATCAGCCCGGCCTTCAGCTCCTCCAGGCTGAACGGAGCGGCATAGTGGATCCGGGCCACCCGTGTCTCCTCTTTCTCGGGCAGCCCGATCCAGGCGCTCAGCCCGAGAGGGGCGGCCACCTCTTCGGCGAAGAAGGTGCCGAGTGACTTGCCGGTGATCCGGCGCACGACTTCCCCGACCAGAAACCCGAACGTGACGCTGTGGTAGACGTGCTCGGTGCCCGGCTGCCACAGCGGCTTTTGCGCCTCGAGCGCGCGGATGACCGGGTGCCATGCGCACGCCTGCTCGAACGTCAGCGGCCCGTCGACGATCGGCAGACCGGCCTGGTGCGACAGCAGCCAGCGCACCGGGATCTGCTCCTTGCCGGCCGCGGCGAACTCCGGCCAGTATTGGGCCACCGGGGCGTCCAGATCCAATTCACCGCGCTGGACCAGCATGTGGGCACAGATCGCGGTGGCGCCTTTCGTCGTCGATGCGACCTGGACGATGGTGTTCCTGCGCCACGGTCGCTTCGCTTCGCGATCGGCCAGGCCGCCCCACAGGTTGACGACGGGGCGGCCGCCCACGTAGACGCTGCACGCCGCGCCGACCTCGCCAGGGTTCCTGAAGTTCGCGCGGAACACGTCGGCGACCTTTCCCCAGCCGTGCTCGACACCGTGCTCGACACCGTCACCACCACCGCTCACGGAGGCGTTGGCACGGCCGGTCAGGGCAGCGTGGGCGCCGGCGAGCGCGCCGGCGCCCAGCACGCCCCTTAATACGGTCCGGCGTCCGACGTGTCCCTGTTCGGGTGTCCCGCTTGTCGTGTCCACCGTGCTGTATTCCTTTCTAGGGATCTGAAAGCAGGGATTTGAGACTTCTGGCGACGGCGTACGCCCGGATCGACTGGGACGGCCCGTGCTGCTGGATCGGTGTGGCAAGACTGTTGTGCGAGGAGCACGAGCAGGTTTCGTCGAAGGCGGACATGGCCGGCCGTCGGTTCCGTGCCGTCGTGTCGCTCCGGCTCGCACTAGGTGGTCTTGTCGTGGAACGCGAGCCGCCCTCGTCAGGGGTCACCGGCATATGGGCGCAAAGGAGTCGCGGACGCGATCGCCGCAGGCGAGCAGTCACAGCGGTGGCGGGCGGGCCCGTACGCGCCCTCGCCTGTCATCGGTTCGTGGTTACGCGTCCCAGGTGACCGGGAGGCTCTTGACTCCGTAGATGTCGGCGGTCTCCGGGCGCAGGGCGACCTCGCCTGCTGGTACGGCCAGCCGCAGCGTGGGGAAGCGGTCGATCAGCGCGGGGAGCGCGACGCGCATTTCGACGCGGGCGAGCTGCTGGCCCAGGCACTGGTGGATGCCGTGGCTGAAGGCCAGGTGGCCGCCGTCCTGCCGGTTGAGGTCGAGTACGTGGGGGTTGGGGAAGCGTTCGGGGTCGCGGTTGGCGGTGTTGAGGGACAGGATGACCGTCGTGCCGGCCGTGATGGTGTGGCCGCCCAGTTCGATGTCCTCCAGCGCCACCCTGTGGAACTGCTTGGCGACGCTCAGATACCGCAGCAGCTCTTCCACGGCCTGGTCGGTGAGCGCAGGCTCGGCGCGCAACGCGGCAAGCTGGTCCGGGTTCTGCAGCAGCGCGAAGGTGCCCAGCGCCAGCATGTTCGCGGTGGTGTCGAACCCGGCCGACAGCAGGATCAGGGCCATCCCCTGCAGCTCCTCGTCGGTCAGGTCGCTGTCGAGCAGGTCGCTGAGCACGTCGTCGGTGGGGTTGGCACGCTTGGCCACCACCAGCTCGGCGAGGTACTGCTGCGTCGCGGTGTAGGCCGCCATCAGCTCCTCGTCGCTGACCTCTCCGCCGAGGAACTTGTCGATGTTCTCCTGGAAGCGGCCCCGGTCCTCGTACGGCACCCCCAGCAGCTCACAGATGATGATGGCGGGGATGGGCTTGGCGAACGCGGTCACCAGGTCCACCGGCGGCCCGGCCTTCTCCATGGCGTCCAGGTGCTCGGCGGTGATCTGCTCGACGCGCTCGGTGAGCAGCCGCATCCGCCGGACGGTGAACTTGCCCACCAGCGGTTTCCGGTAGCGGCTGTGCTGAGGCTCGTCCATGAGCAGGAACTCGCCGGGCGGGGCCGGAGGGACCTCGATGTCGCCGTAGTCGATCAGCGGGTGGTGGCGCATGAGTTCCTTGCGCGAGCTGAACCGGGGGTCGGCCAGGACCGCCCGGACCAGGTCGTAGCCGGTGATCAGCCAGCCCTGGTGTCCGTCGGGGAAGGGGAAGCGGCTGATCGGGCCGTGCTCGCGGGCCTCGATGAGGTCCTTTGGCGGGTCGAAGGGGCAGCCGGGCTGACGCTCGGTCGGCATCGTCGTGACGGTGTGGAGGGATTCAGTCATGGTCTTTCCTTGTCTCGCGACAGGAGGTGTTGTGTGGAGCTCGAAGGGGACGCCTCCGCCCGGCGGCGCGAGACGAGCCGAGGGAGTGCTGTTCTGTTCAGGGCAACCGCGCCGCGATCTGCCTGTCCGCCACGCTCATCGCGATCAAGACATGCCCGATCGATACGCCCTAGGAGATCTTGCGGCGGTAGGTGTTCATGGCGAAGGCGTAGGCGACGATGAGGATGCCGACGCACCAGGCCAGGGCGATCCAGATGTCGGTGCCGACCGGCTGATCGGTGAACAGGGCGCGGATGGCGTTGACGATGGAGGTCACCGGCTGGTTCTCGGCGAAGACGCGCAGCGGGCCGGGCATGGTGTCGGTGGGCACGAAGGCCGAGCTGAGGAAGGGCAGGAAGATGAGCGGGTAGGAGAACGCGCTCGCGCCTTCCATCGTCTTGGCGGACAGGCCGGGGATGACGGCGATCCAGGTCAACGCCAGGGTGAACAGGATCAGGATGCCCGCCACCGACAGCCACGCCGGCACTCCCGCCGAGGAGCGGAAGCCCATGAGCAGGGCCACGAGCGTCACGACCACGAGCGAGATCACATTGGCGACCAGCGAGGTCAGCACGTGCGCCCACAGCACCGACGACCGCGCGATCGGCATCGATTGGAAGCGCTCGAAGATGCCGCCCTTCATATCCATGAACAGCCGGAACGCGGTGTAGGCGATGCCCGAGGCCACCGTGATGAGCAGGATGCCGGGCAGCATGTAGTTCACATACGAATCCGACCCTGTTCTGATCGCGCCGCCGAACACGTAGACGAACATCAGCATCATGGCGATCGGCATGATCGCAGTGGTGATGATGGTGTCCGGGCTGCGCGTGATGTGGCGCAGGGAGCGTCCCAGCAGGACGGCGGTGTCGCCGAAGAAATGCTTGCTCATCATTGTTCCTTATGCCTTCGTGCCGACGAGGGTGAGGAAGACGTCCTCGAGGGTCGGCTGCTTTTCGACGTATTCAACCTTGGCGGGTGGGAGCAGTTGCTTGAGCTCGTCCAGGGTGCCGTTGACGATGATCCGGCCCTCGTGGAGGATCGCGATCCGGTCGGCGAGTTGTTCGGCCTCGTCCAGGTACTGCGTGGTGAGCAGCACCGTTGTGCCGCGGCCGGCGAGTTCTTTTACGGCCTGCCAGACCTCGATGCGGGCCTGGGGGTCCAGGCCGGTGGTCGGCTCGTCGAGGAAGATGATCGGCGGGCTCCCGATGAGGCTCATCGCGATGTCCAGGCGCCGGCGCATGCCGCCGGAGTACGTCGCGACCTTCCGTCCGCCCGCGTCGGTGAGCGAGAAGCGCGCGAGCAGCTCATCGGCGATCTTGCCTGGGTTCTTGAGGTGCCGCAGCCGGGCGACCAGCACGAGGTTCTCCCGCCCGGTGAGGATCTCGTCGACGGCGGCGAACTGCCCCGTCAGGCTGATCGATTCGCGTACGTCCGCGGCCTGGGTGGCGACGTTGAAGCCGTTCACGCGGGCCGTGCCCGCGTCGGCCTTGAGCAGCGTGGACAGGATCTTCACGGCCGTGGTCTTGCCCGCCCCGTTGGAGCCGAGCAGGGCGAAGATGCTGCCCCGCGCCACGGTGAAGTCCACGCCGCGCAGCACGCGCAGCTCCTTGTACGACTTCTCCAGGCCCTGCACATGGATCGCCGCAGCTTGCTGTGTCGTCATCAGTCTGTCCTGTTCTTTGTCGTGGTGTTCTCGCCGGCGGCGCGCTCGATGGCGGTGGTGAAGCGGTTGCGCTCCCGGGTTCTGTACTGGCCGAGGGGGTAGTTGGCCACGAACGCCTCGACAAACTCCACCGGGTCCTCCCCGAAGATGTCGCGGATCGGGGTGCCGTCCGCCGCCCCCTGTTCGAACAGCTCGGCAAGGTCGTCGTACATCGCCATCGCACCGGCGCCGTCGGCCGGGCCGAAGTGCATCAGGTACCGCTCCAGCGCTTCGACCGCGATGCGGTAGTTCTCGGGAAGCTGCTTGATGCGTGCCTTGTACTGCCGGTAGCGCTTCTTCTCCTCCAGCGATCCGGTGACGATCTCCAGGTACTGCAGGTAGCGGCTCTTCGGCTCGTTTGATCCTGTAGTCATGTCTACTTGCCTCCCTTGCGGAGCTGTTCGAGCCGGTCGGCCAGGAAGCTCCAGGTCCGCCAGAACTCTTCGAGGTACTCCCGTCCCTGGTCGTTGAGGGAGTACACCTTGCGCGGCGGCCCCTTCTCCGACGGGACCCTCTGCACATCGACCAGGCCGCGCTGCTCGACCCTGACCAGCAGCGCGTAGATGGTGCCTTCGGCGATGTCGGAGAAGCCCTGAGCCCGCAGCCACGCCGTGATCTCGTAGCCGTATGCGGGCCGGCCGGACAGGATCGCGAGGACGATGCCCTCCAGCGTTCCTTTGAGCATCTCCGTCACGAGCTTGCCCATGGGACGCCTCCCCCTTTCAGCTACTTGGTGTTGCTGACTACCGGTACAAAGTAACACTGACTACCAGTACTTAGCAATACCGAATAGCTGAGGTGTAAAGCGGAAGCTTGAGCGTGTGGGTGCGGGCGGCCTGATCGCTGTCCGTGAGCGAGTTCGTCATCCCGTTGCCGTGCTGACACGACCGCCGACACGACACCGCGGCAGGCCTGCTCACCGCCGCGACATCCGCCGGCCTGGCGCGCCTCCCAAGGGGCGTTCGGCGTCCAAAGGATCCTCCCCGACGTCTTCGTGGATCGGGGTCCGTTCGCCCCGCTCTGCTCCGGCAGGCGCGGCCTCGGGAGGGTGTTCAAGCACCCCCTCGGGGTCCGTCCAACGGAACGGCGCCTACTGCACAGCCCAGCGCCCGCCGGTGCCTTGGGTCGACGACGGGTGCTACTTCCCGGCCATGCCGGGTTCCCCGCTGGTGGACTCCTGATAGATGTCCGCGTTGATGCGCGAGTCCTTGATCAGGTCGTCGCAGAAGGCAGCGACGTCGTTGCCGATGAGTTCCAGGACTCCTCTGTTGGCCGCGACGCCCTCCTCGAAGAAATCGACGATCCCTGAGAGCAGAGACCCGTCAGTCAGTCAGTCCGACCGGCCCGACCTTGAAGAAGTACCTCTGAATCTCCTTATAGACGATCCGATAGTCCGGCGGGAGCGCGTTGACCCGCGCCATGTGCGCCCGCCACTGCTTCTTGCCCTCGATGATGTCCTGGATGCCCACGTCAGCCTCCTAGCCGGCCCAATTTCCTTGCGACGTTCCTGTTCAACTGCTCACGCCACCGACCGCAATAGCTCCGAGCCCCTTCTCCGCCGGTGGCGTCGACGTGGCCGTCTCGACCCCGCGCCAGGTTCTCGCCTGGCGGCGCTTCTTGCCGTCCCACCCGAGCGGCACTACGGACCACCAAAAAATCTTGCAAAAAATCTGTGGGCGCGTGTCGAAACCGCCTCGCCTCGTTCGCAGCGTATCCAGTGGGCTGGACGAGCCGGCCCCGCCGACGCGAGGTTGACGACCATGACCCAGCAGCTTGCCCACTCCCCCGCCCGCCCTCTCTCCACCCGGCGTCTGCTGCTCGGCTGCGGCATCGTGGCCGGCCCCACGTACGTGACCGTGGCCCTGGCGCAAGCGCTCACCCGGGACGGCTTCGACCTGGCCCGTCACCCCTGGAGCTTCCTGGCCAACGGCGAGCTCGGCTGGATCCAGACCGCGAACTTCGTCCTCACCGCCCTGGCCACCATCGCCGCCGCCGTCGGCCTGAGTCGCAGCCTGTCCCCCGGGCGCGGCGCGCGCTGGGCCCCGATCCTGGTCGGCGCGTTCGGGGCTAGCATGATCGGCGCCGCGATCTTCCCCGCCGACCCCGCGATGGGCTTCCCCGCTGGAACCCCCGAAGGTCCGGGCACGGTCACCCTGTCAGGGACGCTGCACATGGCCGTCGGCGGCGTCGGATTCCTGTGCATGGCCGCGGCCTGCTTCGTCATCGCCTCCCGGCAGGCCCGCGAGGACCGCAAGGGCTGGGCCCTGTACTCCCGGGTCACCGGCACGCTCTTCCTCGGCTCGTTCGCGGGCATCGCCAGCGGCGGCGGCGTCGCCTGGGCCAACCTGGCGTTCATCGCCGGCATCGTGGCGATCTGGGGCTGGCTGTCGCTACTGTCTCTGAGCCTGTCCCGCCAGACCGCCTGACTCCCCCTACGAAGACCTGACGTTCCCCACCGCAACGAAGAAAGGCAACGCACGATGCGCTACTTGGTCACGCTCAAGATCGCCGCCCAGCCCGACGGGCCACCGCCGGCCGACCTCATGGAGGCCATCTTCAAACTCGGCCAGGAGGCCACCGAGGCCGGCGCCCTGCTCGACCAGAGCGGTCTGGCCCCCAGCTCCGAGGGGGCGAGGGTCGAGGTGAGCGGCGGCCGCCTGGCCGTGAGCGACGGGCCGTTCGCCGAGGCCAAGGAAATGATCAGCTACGCACTGTACGAGGTCAAGACCAAGGAAGAGGCCGTGGAGTGGACCTCCCGCTTCATCAAGCTGCACCGTGACCTGTGGCCGGGATGGGAGGGCCAGGCGGACGTGCTGCGGTTGTTCTCGCCGGCGGACTTCGCCCCACCGGCCTGACACCCCACACCCCACCGGCCGCGGACCGCGAAGGCGCGGGTCCGCGGCCGGATGCTGTATTCAGGACGCATGACGGTAGCCGATTCCCATCGGGCGGTGGAGGCGGTCTGGCGGATCGAGTCCGCCCGCGTCATCGCCGCCCTGGCCCGCATGACGGGCGACCTCGCCCTGGCCGAAGAGCTGGCCCAAGACGCGTTGGTGGCGGCGCTCGAAGAGTGGCCTCGCAAGGGCGTGCCCGACAATCCGGGCGCCTGGCTGACGCTCACTGCCAAGCACCGCGCCATCGACCAGTTCCGCCGCCGCGACACCTACCAGCGCAAGCTGCAAGAGATGGGCCGCGACATGGAGCTCCGTCAGGAAACGGCCGAAGCCGAGCTCGACGACGCCCTCGACGATCACATCGGCGACGACCTGCTCCGCCTCATCTTCACCGCCTGCCACCCCGCCGTGCCGGCCGAGGGCCGGCTCGCGCTCACCCTGCGCCTGCTCGGCGGCCTGTCCACCGCCGAGATCGCCCGTGCTTTCCTCGTCCCCGAGCCCACCGTCGGCCAGCGCATCTCCCGCGCCAAACGCACCCTCGCCGACAAGAAGATCCCCATCGAGCTGCCGCCGCCCGCCGAACTGCCGGAACGGCTGGCCTCCATCCTGGAGGTCATCTATCTGATCTTCAATGAGGGGTACGCGGCGACCTCCGGCGAGGACTGGATCCGCCCGTCGTTGTGCCAGGAGGCCATGCGTCTCGGCCGCATCCTGGCCGGGCTCATGCCCGCCGAACCCGAGGTGCACGGCCTGCTGGCGCTCATGGAGCTCCAGGCCTCGCGCATCCCGGCCAGAACCGCCGGGGACGGCTCCCCCATCCTCCTGCTCGACCAGGACCGCAGCCGCTGGGACCGGCTGCTCGTCCGTCGTGGTCTGGACGCGCTGCGCCGCGCCGAGGATCTGGGCACGCTCGGACCGTACGGGCTCCAGGCCGCCATCGCCGCCTGCCACGCCCGCGCGCTGAAGCCGGATGCCACCGACTGGGAGCGCATCGCCGCGCTGTATCGGCTGCTGGCTCACCTCACGCCCTCGCCGATCGTTGAGCTGAACCGCGCGGTCGCGCTCGGCATGGCCTACGGACCCGCACGCGGGCTGGAGCTCGCCGACACCCTCCGGCACGACCGTGCCCTGCGGGATTACGCCCACCTGCCAGCCGTCCGCGGCGACCTGCTGGCCAAGCTCGGACGAGCCGAAGAGGCGGCCGCCGAGTTCCGCCGCGCCGCTGAGCTGACCCGGAACACGTGCGAGCGCCAGCTATTCCTGCAGCGCGCCGCCACGCTGTGCCCCTGACGCCCCGCGACCGCCCCGCAAGCACGCAGGCCGGCACCGGAACGCCCTCGATCCTGCTGCTGATGAGCGAGCGGCGCTGAGGGATCGTCAGGCCGGGGCGACCGGAGGTTTGATCGGGGTGCGGCCGCGGCCCAGGACCCAGAGCATCGCGGCGAGCGCGGCCACCTGGAGCGGCCAGCCCATCGCGATCTTGGCGACCCCGAGCGCCGCCACCGCCTGGTCCCCGCCGCCGAACAGGTAGACCGGCCCCTGCACCGCCACCCTGACCGCGCACGGCAGCATGAGCAGCCACGTCAGCCGCGTGCAGAGCTTCACGATGCCCGGATCCTTGTGCCAGCCGGTCGGGTCGTTGGTGACCGAGCCGATCAGGAAGCCCACGACCGGCCACCGGGTGACGATCGACAGCAGCATCCCCACCATGTAGGCGGCGTTCCACAGGATGCCGGGCAGGAAGAAGTCCTTCGCGTCGCCTGATCGGCTGGCGAAGAACCAGCCGATCGCGATGCCGATCAAGCTGTTGATCACGAACTGCGGGCTGGACCGCTGCACGATCCTGGCCACCAGCAGCACGACCGCCAGCGAGATGCTGATGATGAGCGACAGTTTGAGGTCCTCGGTGGAGATCCAGGACACCGTGAACGCGATCGTCGGGATCGCCGCCTCGAGGATGCCGCGCACCCCGCCCAACGCCTTGGCGAGCTGCGCTCGCACCGCCGCTTCCACGGTGTCGTGGGCGACCTCTTCCGCCTCAGCACTCACCTGGTCAACTCCCTGGGCGCAGCTCGTAGCGTGGATTGAACATCACCTTGCGCCCGTCCTGCATGCTGACCAGGCCCTCGGCCTTGACCGTGCGGCCGGGCTCGATGCCCGCGATCTTGCGGCGGCCGAGCCAGACCAGGTCGATGACATCCGACCCGTCGTAGAGCTCGGCTTCGAGAGCGGGGGCACCGCCCCTAGGACGTAGCGTCACCGTACGTAGCGTACCTGCTACGCAGAAGCGCCGTCGGCCGCCACACGACGCGATCGGCGTCGCGCCGACCTCATCGGCGTCTTCCCGCAGCTCCTGGGCCTCGATCTCGGACTGCGGGGATGCCAGCCGGCTGAAGAAGCCGCGCAATCCCCCGCGTTTGGGGGGCTCTGCCGTACTCATGATGAATCAGCCTATGCGAATGTCAGCCCTTAGCGAATCTCGCTGATTTCAGGTCCTCGTCGGAAGGGGTCGTAGCCGGTCCGCTCCTCGGCCTTCTCGCCGGTCTGCTCATTGGGCCGGCGCAGCGGGATCGGCTCCTCCCGGGCCATCGGCTCGTCGCCGCGGACCACCACGACATCCTTGATGAAGTCGGCGAACGCCCCGAAGACCGCCTCGTCGCGCGCCCCCTTGCCGGAGATCAGCGCCAGCAGGAGCCATCGTGGGCCGTCGATGCCGAGGTAACGGACCGGCATGACAGTGCCGTCGGCGGCCTTGACCTCGCCGCTCAGTTCGGTGCCGAACGGGCCTTCCCGCTCCTCCAGGTCCTTCGCCTGCGCCCGGATCTTGGTCTTCACATCGTCCCACAGGCCCGAACTGCGCGGGGCGGCCAGCGCCTGCAGCGACAGCATGCTGTCGTCGTAGCGGACGACGACGCTGACGTGCTGGTCGCCGACCGTGGCCGGCCGTAGGTCGAAATCGGGGATGTCCGGCAGCCGCAGGCCGCCGTAGTCGATCCTGTCGGTGTCCGGGTGAGGCTCGTCGGCGTCCCAGGGGCCGGACTCCCGCGTGGGGGCGGCAGGCTCCTGCTCGTGCGCGACCGCCTGCTCCGGCTGCTCATGCCGACGACGACGTCGGAACACTTTACTCACTCTCCCTGCTCGCTTGGGCCGCGGAACGACCCGTCCGTCAACGTCCCGTCGATCCGAAGCCGTTCGCGCCGCGTACTGAGCCCGGCAGGCGCTCGACCTCGGAGAACGCCGCACGCTCGACCCGCTGGATCACGAGTTGCGCCACGCGGTCACCGCGCTGGAGCCGGAACGGCTCCTTGGCGTCCGTGTTGATCAACGTCACCTTGATCTCGCCCCGGTAGCCGGCGTCGACCGTGCCGGGCGCGTTGACCATGGTGACCCCGTGCCTGGCCGCCAGCCCCGAGCGCGGATGGACGAACGCCGCATAGCCGTCGGGGAGGGCGATCGCCACGCCCGTCCCGACCACGGCCCGCTCGCCGGGCAGCAGCTCGACGTCCTCAGCCGCGTAGAGATCGGCGCCCGCGTCTCCCGGATGGGCATAGGACGGCATCGGCAGCTCGGCGTCGAGCCGGTGGATGAGGACCTCCACGTTGCTCAAGGGTTCACCTCGTAGTCCTGGTGCTCTGCGGCGATGGCGGCCAGGTCGCCGTGCTTGGCGAAGTGCTCCATATTCACCTCGATGAACAGCGCTGCCGCGCGGACGGCGACCGGTCCGTCGGGGGCGCCGATGCGCCCCTCTGCCTCAAGGTACGCCTTCCTGCCCGCGATGCCGTTGCACCAGGCGCGCAGGTGGAGTGTCGTGCCCACGGGAACGGGGAGAAGGTAGTCGGTCTCCAGCCGTCCCGTCACATAGGGCTTGCGGAACAGGTAAACAGACATACCGATGACCTCATCCATGGCGGCGGCCAGCACGCCGCCGTGCGCCAGCATGGGCGCGCCCTGGTGCGCCTCCCCCACCGTGAACTCGGCCTCGACGGTCGCGCCGTCGGGGGTCCTGGCCGTGAGGTGCAGGCCGGTCGGGTGGTCATCGCCGCACCCGAAGCAGCGGCTGTAATGGGAGCCCAGGTGGGTGCCCGGCGGCGCGTCGGGGTGCGCCGCGGGCACACCGGCGCCGTGTGGCGGGGTGGTGAGGGAGGAACGGGTCACGGGTGACGAGGTTACTCCGTGTCCCGGCCCTGCCCGTCCCGGGTCCGCGCTCCGCCTCACACCGGCCGTCCACGGCACGCGCCACGCCCATGCCTTACGCGTCTTCGGTGCGCGCTGTGCCCGTGCCGCGTTCGTGCTCCGACCGAGTTCCGCCCGCGGGGGGAGTCCCGCCGGCCGAAGGCGGCCCTGCCGCGGGCGGCGTGCCCTCTGCGGGAACAGGCCGGGGTGCAGGCCGCGGTGGCTCGCCGCCGGGCGGTGGCTCGACATGGTCCTCGGGCGGCGGCAGGGCCGGCGGCTCGTGCCTGAGCTCCGGCAGCGCCCGGTAGAGCACCGCCGCCACCGGCACGGCCACGGCCGCCCCCGCGATGCCCGCCAGGATGCCCCCGATGGACAGCACCAGGATGATCGCCAGCGGATGGAAGTTGAGCGCCCGCCCCACGATGAGCGGCTGCAGCACATGATTTTCCAGCTGCTGCTCCACGATGAGGATCCCGAGGAAGACCAGCGCGAGCACGAGCCCCTTCGCACCCAGCGTGACGAGCGTGGCCACCGTGCCGGCGAAGAAGATGCCGACGATGGGGATGAAGCTGGCGAAGAAGATCAGCACCGCCAGCGGCGCCCACAGGGGCACGCCCATGCCGGCCAGCACGATGCCCATGACCAGCCCGTGCACCGCCGCCACCGCCACGGTGCCCTGCACGTAGTGGGAGAGCGTGGTCCACGCGACCCGCCCCGCCCGGTCCACGCGCGGCGCCATCCCGCCGAATCCCCGCAGGAACCACGCCCAGATCCGCTCGCCGTCCTTGAGCAGGAAGAATGTCACGAACAGTAGGAGCACGATGGACGCGAGCACCTCGAGGGCGGCCGCGCCGGCGCTCAGCACGGTGCCGGTGATGGCCTGGCGTTGCGTGTTGATGATGTTGGCGATCTCGTCGACGTAGGCGGTGATCTGCGTCTGTTCGAGGTGCAACGGGCCGGTGATCAGCCAGTCCTGCACGTCGCGAGCGGTCGACTGCACCTGCTTGACCAGGTTGGGGAACTCCTCGCCGGCCCGCGCCCCGACCAGCCAGCCGGTGCCGACGAGCACGGTCAGGGCCACCAGCATGGTGATCCAGGTCGCGTAGATCGGCCGTATGCCCGCCTTCCGCAGGCGGTTGGTCAACGGGAACAGCAGCGCGGTCAGCAGCAGCGCGATCGCCACCGGCAGCGCCACGAACGTGAGCCGGGCGATGACCAGGGCGAAGAAATAGACGACCACGCCGACGAGGATCAGGCACACGCACCACGCGGCCATCCTGGCCAGCACGGGCGGCACGAGTTTGGTTGGGCGGTCCGGCAGCACGTGTTCAAGACTGGCACGTCCGGGCCGCGGATGCGCGCGGATAATCGCCGGTGCGGCTCAGAACCGGCCGACGGCGTACGATCGGGCCCGGCGTAAGCGGATCCGGGGTGTGCGACTACTGCGTGGCGCTCGCCGGTACGGGCAGCTCGCGCATCGAGCGCAGGGGCGAGGTGACCAGCCACAGGAACGCCAGGCAGGCCCCGAGCGCTGCCACCAGGAGCGTGTTCCGCACCCCGATCACCTCGCCCAGCACGCCACCGATCACTCCGCCCAGCGGCATCGTCCCCCAGACGACGAAGCGGATGGTGGCGTTCATCCTGCCGAGCAGCGGCTCGGGCGTGATGGCCTGGCGGAAGCTGAGCTGGGTGACGTTGTAGACCACCACTGAGGCCCCGACGCAGAATTCGTACAGCCCGAACAGCAGGAGGCGCCAGTCGGCCTCCAGCCACGGCAACACGAACGTCAGCGGCGCGGGCAGCGCGATGGCCACCCACATCGTCGGCCCCTGCCCGAGCCACCGGGCGATCCTGGCGTTGACCAGCGCGCCGGCCAGCCCGCCGACCCCGCCCGCGGCCATGAGCAGCCCGATCGTGCCCGCGGCCAGCCCAAGCTCCCTGGCCAGTAGCAGCAGGACCATCGGGAAGGCCATCGCCGAGAACAGGTTCGAGGTGGCGGTGCAGGCCGTGATGCGGCGCAGCAGCGGGTGCCCGAGCACGAATCGGACGCCTTCGGCGATCTCCCGGCCCAGGTGGCCACGGCGCGCCCCCTGGCGCTCCTCGCGCTTGCGGATCCTCCCCAGGCACAGCGCCGACCAGGCGAACCCGGCCACAGTGACGCTCAGCGCGAAGGGCGCGGTGAGGAACTGGATCAGGTAGCCGCCCGCGCTGGGTCCGCCGAGCTGGGCCACCGTGCGTACGATCTCCAGCGAGGAGTTGCCCGCCACGAGCCGCTCCCGCCCGACCAGGTGCGGCAGGTAGCTCTGGTAGGCCACGTCGAAGAACACGGTGAACACCCCGAGCACGAGCGCCACCGCGTACAGCTGGTGGATCGTCAGCGCGTCCAGCCACCACGCCAGCGGCACCGACGCGAGCGCCGCGGCCCGCGCCCAGTCGGCGACGACCATGACCACGCGTTTGCGCAACCGGTCCACGATCGCTCCCGCAGGCAGCCCGATCAGCACGAACGCCAGCGTCTGGCACGCCGCCAGCAGCCCCACCTCGAACTCCGAGACCCGCAGCGCCGACACCGCGACCAGCGGCAGGGCCAGCAGGAGGATTTGGGCGCCCGCCTGGCTGGCGCTGTCGGCCAGGAACAACCCGCGGAAGTCGTGATCGCGCAACAAGCTCACGGGATAGACGATCCAGGACCGATTGATAAAAGTCAATCAGTTGTAGGCTGGCGTGCCATGGGCAACAAACGCCGCCCAGCCACCGAGGCGGAGGCCCGCGCCCTGGCCTCGGCCATCCGCCTGCGCATCCTGCGGCTCTGCCTCGACCAGGCGTTGACCAACAAGGAGATCGCCCAGCGGCTCGGCGCCAACCCCGCCACCACGCTTCACCACGTGCGCAAGCTGGTCGAGACGGAGTTCCTGGCCGCCGAGCCCAGCCGCCCCGGCCCGCGCGGCTCGACCGAGATCCCCTACCGTGCCACGGGCAAGTCCTGGGAGATGGACGTCCGCGAGAGCGGCGTCACCGGCGCCAAGGGGGCGATGCTGGACGCCTTCCTGGAGGAGCTCAAACTCGTCGACGTCGAGGAGGGCCATTTCACCAGGCTGGGACTCAGGCTCACCGCCGAAGGCCTCGGCGAGCTGCTGGAGCGACTGCAAGAGGTTTTCGACGACTTCCGCGACCGGCGACCGCCGCCGGACGGGGAGGCGTACTCGCTGTTCGTGGCTCTCCACCGGGACGTGAGCCGCGACAGCTGAAGCGGGGGGACGCCGCGCGTCCCCCGGGCGTCAGCTCAGGTGCACCTCGACCGTCAGCTCGTCACCGTGGTCGAGCACGAACTCCTCGACGTTGCCCGCCGCGCACAGATCGTCCTGCGCCTGCCGCACGAGCTCCGCCTCAGGGCCCGTGACCGTCAGCCGGGACACCTCGGCACGCATCGACAGCTTGGCCTCCGACTTGGCCTTGCGCACCCGCCGGAGCACGTCCGAGGCCACGGCGAGCACCGCCGGGTTCCCCGTCCCGGGCTCGGCGGCGGGCCACGGCGCACGGTGCACCGAGCCCTCCCGCCACCAGGACCACACCTCTTCGGTCACGAACGGCAGGAACGGCGCGAACAGCCGCAGCAGCACGTCGAGCGCCTGCCGCAGCGCCGCGTGGGCGGAGGCGGACCTGTCGTAGGCCCGCGCCTTGACCAGCTCCAGATAGTCATCGCAGAACGCCCAGAAGAAGCGCTCCACGGCCTCCAGGGCCCTGGTGTGGTCGTAGGCCTCGAACGCCTCGCCGGCCTCGCGCACGGCCTCCGACAGCGCCGCCAGCATCGACAGGTCGAGCGGCTCGGTGACCTCACCGTCGCTCTCGGCCAGGCCGAGCACGAATTTGGACGCGTTGAGGATCTTGATGGCGAGCCGCCGCCCGATCTTGAGCTGCCCGACGTCGAACGCGGTGTCCACGCCGTAGCGGCCGTTGGCCGCCCAGTAGCGCACGGCGTCGGAGCCGTGCTGCTCCAGCAGGTCCATGGGCGTGACCACGTTGCCCTTGGACTTGGACATCTTCTTGCGGTCAGGGTCGAGGATCCACCCGGAGATCGCGACGTCGCTCCACGGCAGCCCGCCGAACTCGTCGTGCGACCTGACCACGGTCGAGAACAGCCAGGTGCGGATGATCTCGTGGGCCTGCGGCCGCAGGTCCGCGGGGAAGACCCGCTTGAACAGGTCGTCGTCGCTCTCCCAGCGGCCGGCGATCTGCGGCGTCAGCGACGAGGTGGCCCACGTGTCCATGACGTCAGGGTCGGCCATGAACCCGCCGGGCACGCCGCGCTGGTCCTCGGTGTAGCCGGGCGGCACGTCGGAGGACGGGTCGATCGGCAGCGTGTCCTCCGGCGGCACGATCGGCTCGTCGTGGACCGGCTGCCCGGACTCGTCGACCGGATACCACACCGGGAACGGCACGCCGAAGAAGCGCTGGCGGGAGATCAGCCAGTCGCCGGTGAGTCCCTCGACCCAGTTGTCGAAGCGCACCCGCATGTGCGGCGGGTGCCATCGCAACTCGCGCCCGCGCGCCAGCAGCTGCTGCCGCAGCTCCTCGTCCCTGCCGCCGTTGCGGATGTACCACTGGCGGGTGGTGACGATCTCGAGCGGCTTGTCGCCCTTCTCGTAGAACTTCACCGTCCGCGTGACCGGCCGCGGCTCGCCCTCGAGGTCGCCGGACTCGCGCAGCAGCTCCACGATCCGCTCGCGCGCGCTGTGCACCGTCTTGCCGGCCAGCTCCTTGTAAGGCTCCGCGTCCACGCCCTCGGGCGGCTCGGGCAGCAGCCGCCCGTCCCAGCCGATGACCGGCCGGATCGGCAGCCGCAGCTCCCGCCACCAGGTGACGTCGGTGATGTCGCCGAACGTACAGATCATCGCGATGCCGGAGCCCTTGTCCGGCTCGGCCAGGTGGTGCGCCAGCACCGGCACCTCGACCCCGAACAGCGGCGTCAGCACCGACGTGCCGAACAACTCCTGGTAACGCTCGTCGTCGGGGTGCGCGACCAGCGCCACGCACGCCGGGATCAGCTCGGGCCTGGTCGTCTCGATCCAGACCGGGCCCTTCTCGCCGTAGAACGAGATCCGGTGGAAGGCGCCGGGCCACTCCCGGTCCTCCAGCTCGGCCTGTGCGACGGCGGTGCGGAAGCTGACGTCCCACAACGTCGGCGCCTCGGCCAGGTAGGCCTCGCCGCGCGCGAGGTTACGCAGGAACGCCCGCTGCGACACCGCCTGCGCCTCGTCGCTGATCGTCGTGTAGAGCAGCGACCAGTCCACCGACAGGCCGACCCGCCGCCACATCTCCTCGAACGCCTGCTCGTCGATCGCGGTCAGCTTGTGGCACAGCTCCACGAAGTTGCGCCGCGAGATCGAGACCTCACGTTTGCCGGGCTTGTCCGGTGGAAGGAAGTCCGGGTCGTACGGGAGCGACGGGTCGCACCGCACGCCGTAGACGTTCTGCACCCGCCGCTCCGTGGGCAGGCCGTTGTCGTCCCAGCCGATGGGGTAGAAGACCGCCTTACCGATCATCCGCTGATAGCGGGCCATGATGTCGGTTTGGGTGTAGGAGAAGACATGACCGACGTGCAGCGACCCGGACACGGTCGGCGGCGGCGTGTCGATCGAGTAGACCTGATCACGCGGCTTGGACCGGTCGAAGCGATAGGTGCCGTCGGCCTCCCAGCGAGCTACCCATACCTGCTCCAAGCCGTCAAGGGTCGGCTTTTGGGGCATGGATGCATGGCGTAGTCGCTGCTGAGTCATGCCTCCTTATGGTACGGCTTCGCGGGCGCCACAAGCGGTAGAGACTAGTGTTCGTTACATATGGGGAAGGAGATCGGGATGGCGGACGACAAGCCCGACGTGGCCTGGCGGATCATCGGCGGCCTCGTGGGTCTGGTGACCGGGTGGGCGATGAAAAAGCTTCTCGGGTTCGTCTGGGTGAAGGCGACCGGCAAGGAGCCGCCGGTCGACAGCGAGTCACCCGAGGTCAGCATGGGCGAAGCCATCGGCTACGCCGTGCTCATGGGCGTGGGCATGTCCGTGGCGCAGATCGTGGTCAACCGGACCGCCAGGAAGCGCTACGACGCGTGGAAGTCGCTGAAGCAGGTGACTCCAGGGCAGTGAGAAACTCGCTCGCCCAGCGGTCCACGTCGTAGGTGGCGACCCGGCGGCGCATCGTACGCATCCGCCGGGCCAGCTCGTGCGGCGTGGCCCGCATCGCGGCCAGCATCTGCCGTTTGACGTCCTCGACGTCGTACGGATTGACCAGATAGGCCTGGCGCAGCTCGTCGGCGGCCCCGGCGAACTCGCTGAGCACCAGCGCGCCGTGCAGGTCGTGATGGCAGGAGATGTACTCCTTGGCCACCAGGTTCATCCCGTCGCGCAGCGGGGTCACGACCATGACGTCGGCGGCGAGATAGAGCGCGGCCAGCTCCTCGTGGTCGTAGGACTGGTGGAAGTAGACGACCGGCTGGTAGCCGAGCTGCGCGTGCTCGCCGTTGATCCGCCCCACCTGCAGCTCGATGTCGTCGCGCAGCCGGCGGTATTCCTCCACCCGCTCCCTGCTCGGCGTGGCGATCTGCACGAACACCGCCTCGCCCGACTGCAGCCGCCCGTCCTTCAGCAGCTCACCGAACGCCTCGAGCCGCTGGCCGATCCCCTTGGTGTAGTCCAGGCGGTCCACGCCGAGCAGCACGTGCTCGGGGTCGCCGAGCTCCACCCTGATCTCCTTGGCCCGCGCCACGACGCTGGACTCGCGTACCAGCGAGTCGAGCTGCCCGAAGTCCACGGAGATCGGGAACGCCTGTGTCTGGACGATACGGTCGTCGAGGAAGATCTCGTTGCCCTTGTACGGCAGCCCCAGCAGCCGCCGGCACAGCCTGCGGAAGTTGGAGGCCCCGCCGGGCAGCTGGAAGCCCACCAGGTCGGCCCCGAGCAGCCCTTCGACCAGCTCCTTGCGCCACGGCAGCCGCCAGAACAACTCGACCGGCGGGAAGGGGATGTGCAGGAAGAACCCGATCCGCAGGTCGGGCCTGAGCCTGCGCAGCATGGCAGGCACCAGCTGGAGCTGATAGTCCTGCACCCAGACGACCGCGCCTTCCTCGGCCGCGTCGGCGGCGGCGTTGGCGAAGCGCTCGTTGACCTCCCGGTAGGTCTCCCACATCTCCCTGTCGAACACCGGCGGCGCCACGACGTCGTGGTAGAGCGGCCACAGCGTGGCGTTGGAGAAGCCCTCGTAATAAAGCTCCACCTCGCGGGCCGACAGCGGGACCGGGATCAAGTTCATGCCGCCCTGCTCGAACGGCTCCAGCTTCTCGTCGGGCGCCCCGTGCCAGCCGGCCCACGCTCCGTGGCGCCGTTGCATCACCGGCGCGATCGCGGTGACGAGCCCGCCAGGGCTCCTGCGCCACGAGGCCGTTCCGTCAGGCTCGATCGACCTGTCCACCGGCAAACGGTTCGCGACGATCAGAAACGAGCTCCGGCCAGTCACGCAGTTCCCTCCTCTTATGGGGTCATGTCAGGTGAGCCGCCCATGGCACGACTCAGGGCGGCCGCCACCGACTCCGGACCCGCGTGGGGGATGATCGCGGCGATGTGGGAGTCGGGCCTGATGACCCATGCCTCCTCAGGCCCGGCGCCAAGCCTTTCAGTGAGCGAGCCGGTCCCATCCATCTCCGCGAGCCCGCGTACGGCGAGCGGCGCCGTAGTGACCTTGCCCAGGACCTGCACAAACAAACTCGAATCGCACATATCACCCAGAAGTACTAGAAATCCATCCCGGCAGAACTCCCGCAGCCGCCCGCCCGGAATGCTCGCGTCGGGCAGGATCACACCGGGCGCGGGCGGGCACAATGCGCCTTTGGGCGGCCTGCCCGTAAAGGGCCGCGTCGGCTCGGGCGTGGTCAACGGCGAATCGACATACCAGTAAGGTTCGGCGAAGCGCCCGGAGTCGATCTCCGCGACCAGCCCGCCCTCCAGCACCGCCCGCCGGTGCATCCGCTCCTCCACGCTGCGGGGCGCGATAAAACGCATCGTGGCGGCGGTGACCTCGAGGTTCTCCCGCGCGGCCGCGTGCCGCTCGGCGTGGTAGGACTCCAGCAGGCCGTCCCCGGCCCAGCCATTGAGCACGAAGGCCAGCTTCCACGCCGCGTTCTCGGCGTCGGGCACTCCGGAGTTGAGCCCGCGCGCGCCGAACGGGGCCACCAGGTGAGCGCAGTCGCCGGCCAACAGGACCCGGCCGACGCGCATGCGGGAGGCGATGCGGGAGTGAAAGCGGTAGGTGCTGTGCCAGATCAGCTCGTAGGGCCGCTCGCCAATGATTTGCCTGATTTTTCGCGAAATATCAGTCTTCGTTGGGATGAAGTCGGGCGCGATCTGCCAGTCGATCCTGAACGTGCCCCCTGGGCACGGGTGGATCAGCACCTGCCGTCCCGGATTCCAGATGGGATCGAAGTAGAAACGGCGCTCGCTCTCCCAGCCCGGCAGGTCGGCCTTGATGTCGCAGATCAGGAACTGGTCGTCGAACGTCTCTCCGTCGAAGGTGACGCCGAGCGACTGGCGTACCTGCTGGGCCCGCGCTCCCGCGCAGACCAGCACGTATGGTGCCCGCAGCAACCGCTGCCCGCAGTGCACCGTGACGCCGGAGGCGTCCTGCGTGAGCCGGGTGGCCTCGTGGTTCCAGCGCACCTCGATGAGCGGCTGCCCGGCGATGGCCTCGTCGAGAATCTGCTCGGTGCGCGCCTGCGAGATGTTGACGAACGGGGGCATCGGGCCCTCCCGCTCGAACGACCAGGAGAACAACTCACGGTCGCGGTAGTAGGTGCGGGCGGTCGTCCAGGTCAGCCCCTCCTCGGCCACCTTGCCCGCCCCCACCGCGGCCCAGACGTCGAGCACGTCCCGCTGCTGGCAGATGGAGCGCGACCCGCCCGCGTCCCGACCCGGCCGCCGGTCCAGCACCAGCACCTGGATGCCCCAGCGGGCCAGCAACAACGCGGCGCTCTGCCCCACCGGCCCCGCGCCGATCACGATGACCTGCGGCTCGGTGTTCACGACTGCAGCTCGTTCCAGACCTCGCGGTCGCGCTCGGCGGTCCAGATGCGCGGCCGCTCGACGCCGTGCAGCTCGTCCCAGAGCCGGGAGACGTTGAACGGCAGGCAGTGCTCGAAGATCGGCCAGCCGCCGTAGCGGGGCTCCAGAGCGCGGTGGGTGTTGTCGAACGCCTCCTTCACCGACCCTGCCGCGCTCACCTCGCGCATCATGACGCGCAGGAAGTCACGGGTCTGCGCGATGGCCGCCTCCACCCCGGCCTTGCCCCTGGCCACCGCTCCCCTGCCGCCGACCAGCGTCTCCGCCCCGAAGGACGCCACCCGGTCGAGCGTCCCCGCAGACCACTCGCGGTGGAAGGCGTCGCCGGTGTAGAGGGCGGCCTGCGACTCCACGAGGTCGCCGGCGAACATGATTCGGTGGCGCGGCAGCCACGCCACCAGATCTCCTTCGGTGTGGCCCCGCCCGCAGTAGGCCAGCACCAGATCGCCCCTGTCGCCGCCCAGGTCGATGGTGAAGGTGTCACTGAACGTCGCCGTCGGCCACGTCAGGCCGGGGATCGACTCGGGCTCCTTGAACAGGCGGGGCATCCTGGCGTATTCACTGGCCCAGTCCTGCTCGCCGCGCTCGGCGATCAGCTCGCGGGTCTTGTCGTGCGTCACGATCACGTCCGCGCCGAACGCCGACGCGCCCAGCACCCTGACGGCGTGGTAGTGCGACAACACCAGATACCTGATCGGCTTGCCGGTGTGCGCACGCAGCCTGGTCAGCCACTCGCCGGCGGCCACCGGCGTGGCCAGGGCCTCGAAGCAGACGAGGAAGTCCTCGCCCTCGATGGCGCCCACGTTGGGGTCGCCTTCGGCGGTGAGCGCGTACACGCCGTCCGCCAGCACCTCCAGGGTCTGCCTCTTCTCACCGAGATCCGCCGATGAGGCGAACGGCTTGGCCATGGCTCTCCTCCCGTCACCACTCGTAGAGTCCCTTCCCGCTCCCGCGTCCCCCTCCCAGGGGTCATGCCGGGCGGCGGGACTGCACCAGGTGGAAGCGGCCCGCCACGTAGCCGGGGTCGGTGAGAGAGGCCGTGGCGGCCGGGTTGGCGCCGGTGCCGTGGTAGTCGCTGAAGGCGGCCGACTGGTTGACGAAGACGCCGGCGGTCAGGTTGCACGACAGGTTCACGCCCGCGTCCAGTGCCGCGCTCTCGACCTGGTCGAGCACCTCCGGAGAGGTCGAATAGGCGGATGCGGTGAGCGCCCCGCGCGCCTTGGTCGTGCGGCGCAGCACCTCCAGGCTCTCCTCGGTGGAGGCCGTCGGCACGAGGAACGCGATGGGGCCGAAGTGCTCACGTCCGTAGACGTCGGAGGCGGACGGATCCACCCGGACGATCACAGGCGTCCTGATCACCGCGTCAGGGAACGACGGGTGCTGGACGGCCCGCGACGGCAGCACCACATCTCCCAGCGAGGGCGCGCTTTCCACGCGCACCAGCACGTCGGGGTTGACGATGGCGCCAGTCAGCTCGACCGCCCGAGCGTCGTCGCCGAGCAGCTTGCCGACCGCCGCGGCCAGCCCCGCGGCGACCTCGTCGAAGCTCTTGTGCCCCTCGTCCGTGTCGATCCCGCCGGCGGGGACGAGGACGTTCTGTGGCGCGGTGCACATCTGCCCGCTGTAGAGGGACAGGGAGAACGCCAGATTGCCCAGCATGCCCCGCCAGGAGTCGGTGGAGTCGATGACGACGGTGTTGACCCCGGCCTTCTCGGTGTGCACGAGGGCCTGGCGGGCGTTCTGCTCCAGCCACTCGCCGAACTCGGTGGAGCCGGTGAAATCGACGATGCGTACGTCCGGGTGCGTGGCCAGGGTCTTGGCCAGCCCCCGGCCCTCCTCGGCGGCCAGTGACACGAGCGCCGGGTCGAAGCCCGCCTCGGCGAGCACCTCGCGGGCGATCCGCACCGTGATCGCGAGCGGCAGGACGGCCCGGGGATGCGGCTTGACGATCACCGGGTTGCCGGTGACGAGCGAGGCGAACAACCCCGGGTAGGCGTTCCACGTGGGGAACGTGTTGCACCCGATCACCAGCGCGACGCCCCTGGGCACGACGGTGAAGCGCTTGTCCATGACGAGCGGCTCGCCTTTGCCCGGCTTCTCCCAGTGGGCGATCGAGGCGGAGGAGGTCATGGCGGCGTAGCCGTACGCGACGGCCTCCAGCGCGCGGTCCTGCGCGTGCGGCCCGCCGGCCTGGAACGCCATCACGAACGCCTGCCCGGTCGTGTGCTGCACCGCGTTGGCGAGCTCGAAGCTGTGCTGATTGATCCGGTTGACGATCTCGACGCAGGTCAGGGCGCGGGTGTCGGGGCCGGCGTCGCGCCAGGCCGGCATCGCCGCCTTGGCGGCGCCGATGAGCTGGTCGACGACGGGCTCGGGGTAGGTGACGCCGAGGTCGATCCCGTACGGCGAGCGCTCGGCGCCGATCCAGGTCCCGGTGCCGGGCTGGTCGAGGGGGAACGGCTTGCCGAGGTAGGACTCGAACACCTCCTTGCCCCGCTCGGCCGCCCCTTCGCCGTACACGCGCGGGCTCGGCGACTCGGGGTAGGCGCTCCAGTATCCCCGTCCGGCGATCGCGGAAAGGGCTTTCTCCAGGGTGTCGCGGTGCTGTTCGAACATGGTTGCTCACCGTCTTGACAGAGATCGACCAGACGGTGAAGTGTTTACCGAACATTCGGTCAGTTGACAAGGGAGACCTGCGTTGGAAAGCGCGCGTCGCATGATGGACGCCGACACCGCCTCCGCGGCCCTGGGCATCGAGCTGACGGAGCTGGCGGAGGGCCGGGCGGTGTGCCGCATGACGGTGACCGGCCAGATGATCAACGGGCACGGGCTGTGCCACGGCGGCTACGTCTTCCTGCTGGCCGACACGGCCTTCGCCTGCGCGTGCAATACGCGCGGCCCGGTGACGGTGGCGGCGGGCGCGGAGATCACGTTCGTCTCCCCCGCCCGCGAGGGCGACGTGCTGGTGGCCGAGGCCGCCGAGCGGACCCGCTACGGCCGCAGCGGCATCTACGACATCTCGGTACGCGGGCCGGACGGACAGGTGGTCGCGGAGTTCCGCGGCCGGAGCCGGGAGCTGAGACGGGTTACTGACTCGCATCAGGATAATTAGGCATATGGTTACCCCCATCTCCACCCCTTCGCGCCGGCGCGGACATGATCCCGAGTCCGTGTTGTCGATCGCCGTGGGCGTCTTCAACGAGCGCGGCTACGACGGGACGAGCATGGAGGACCTGGCCAGGGCGCTCGGCGTCACCAAGTCGGCGATCTACTACCACGTGCCGGGCAAGGAGCAGTTGCTGGCGCGGGCGCTCGAGCGGGCGCTGGACGGGCTGTTCGAGCTGACCGCCGACGAGCGGGCGGCCACGGGCCCGGCGATCGACCGTCTGGAGTGGGTGGTGCGGCAGAGCGTGCGGCTGCTCATCGACCGGCTGCCCTACGTGACGCTGCTGCTCAGGGTGCGCGGCAACAGCGCGACCGAGGTGGCGGCGCTGGAGCGGCGGCAGGAGTTCGACGTTTTCGTCGGCGGGCTGGTCAGGGCCGCGGCGGAGGAGGGGACCGTCCGCCCTGACGTGGACCCGGCGCTGCTGACGCGGCTGCTGTTCGGCACGGTCAACTCGATCGCGGAGTGGTATCGGCCGGTGCCGGGCGCCTCGGCAGAGGACCTGGCCGACGCGCTGGTCAAGATGGCCTTCGGCGGCCTACGGCGATAGCTCGTCCCGGCGCGGCGGCGGGGGCAGCCTGCCGCGCAGGTCATTGCGCACGGCCTCGGCCAGCCTCTTGGTGGCGGCCCTGTTGAGCGCGCCGCCCGCGACCGCCCCGGTGAGGAACGGGCCGAGCGTGGTCAGATGGCGGCCGAGGGTCCGCAGGAGGCGGTTACGCAGGGCGGTCTTGGCGGCCGCGCCGAAGGCGAGGGAGACGGACGCGGGAGCGAGGGGGTCGATCCCGCGTTGTCGGGCCCAGGCGGAGGTGAAGACGAAGGCGCGCTGGGTGCCGGTGCCCTCGACGCGTACGCCGTAGACCTCGTGCAGCTCGGCCAGGAGTTTCACCTCGATGGCGGCGACGACGATGGTCTCGGCGACGAGCTGCGCGGGGGCGGAGAGCAGGAGAGGTGGTGCGGCGAACTCGGCCGCCGCGAGCGCTCCGCCGATGGCGCCCACCGTCATCGTGGCCTTCTGCGCCGTGCGCACCAGGTCGTCGGCGAGTTGCTCGCCGGTCAGGCCGTGATGATGCTCGGAGAGGGTGTGCAGGTCGCGGATCGGAATGCGCGGGGCGATGTTGAGGAAGACGTCTGCCAGCCAGCGGCCCCGGCCCGCGCCGGTCACGCGTGCCCTTTTCGCTCCCGCGGACAGAGCCTGGGCTAGACGGCCGAGCAGCCTGCGCCGCTCGGCCGGCTCGAGCTCACCGGGCTCGGCGAGCTTACCGACGAGCTCGCCGACCTCTTTGTCGGGGTCGGCGATCTCGTTGCCCGGTTGTTGACGGTCGTTCTCCGGTACGGCCACGCGATGCCTCCGTCCTCATTGTCGACCGCTCAGGGTTCGCCGGCTCGCTGCTGTCGTACCCTGAGCCACGGCGATCAGGCGGCGCACTCCCGGCAGACCTGCTGGCCGTTCTTCTCAGAAGCCAGCTGACTGCGGTGGTGCACCAGGAAGCAGCGCGAGCAGGTGAACTCGTCGGCCTGGCGGGGAATCACCCGCAGGGAGAGCTCTTCATTCGACAGGTCCGCACCGGGCAGCTCAAGCGACTCGGCCAGGTCGGTCTCGTCGATGTCGATGCTGCCAGACGACTTGTCGGTGCGTCGCGCCTGCAGTTCCTGGAGACTGTCCTCCCCCAGGTCGTCGTCTGTCTTGCGCGGGCTGTCGTAGTCGGTAGCCATTGTGCTTACTCCATCCCCCTCATCTATAAGTCTTCGCGCTCGTTGCGCGCTCTACTAACGTCCAGGAGACCCATCTTGTGCCCGTTCCGCCCGGGGAGATTTCCCATGGGTACCCCGCCGGAACGGACAACGAACCTCCCAACACGTCAGGGCCTGCTGCCGTCGGCAATGGTTAGCCAAATATGGCGAAACCCACAGCCTTGGCGCCATGCACCACCGTGTTCGACGGCACATCCAACCACATGTACGGCGAGAACGAGACTCCCCCCGTCCATCAACACGCTGACGAACGTTCCAGGACCAACCGCGGTCAGCGCCTCGGCAGCCGAATCGTCACCACAAGTCCTCCGCCATCTCTGGGCACGGCGGCCACGTTTCCGCCGTGCGCCTGTACGACCGCACGGACGATGGACAGCCCGAGACCCGCTCCCTTGGCCGAATCCACGCGATCGGCGTTGAGCCTCCTGAACGGCTCGAACAGGCTGTTCACCTCGTATGCCGGGACATGTTGCCCCATGTTGGCCACCTGAACAACCAAGACACCGTCCACCATTCCCGTCCGGATCCAGACTTTTCCATTTTCAGGAATGTTGTACTTGACCGCGTTCTCGAGCAGGTTGCTGACGGAGCGCTCCAAGAGCACGGGATCGCCTATGGTAGGCGCGCTGACCAGTTCGGTCGTCAGGGTGACGCCGTGCTCCTCGGCGAAGGGCGTGAGCTGTTCCACGGCCGTCTGAGCGACTTCCCGGACGTCGACCGGTTTGCGTACGGCGAGTTCGCGCTCGCTCCTGGCGAGCAGCAACAGCCCCTCGATGAGCTTCTCGTTACGCGCGTTGACTTCCAAGAGGGTACGGCCGAGCGCTTTGAGATCCTCCGACGCCTCCGGATCCGACAGAGCGATCTCCAGGACCGTCCGGTTAATGGTGAGAGGGGTGCGCAATTCGTGGGAGGCGTTGGCCACGAATCTGCGCTGGGTGTCGAAGGCGATGTTGAGCCTGGTGAGCATGGCGTCGAAGGTGTCGGCCAGCTCCTTCAGCTCGTCGTTGGGGCCCTGCAGGTCGATGCGCTGGTGGGCGAGCGTGCTCTCCGAGAGCTTGCGCGCCGTGGTCGTCATCTGCGCCACCGGCCGCATGGCCCGGTCGGCCACGAAGTAGCCGAGGATGATCGCCAGGATCCCGACGCCCAGCAGCGCCATCAGCGAGCTGCTGAACAACGTGCTCTGGGCGTTCTCCACGGCCCGCTCCCTGGCCGCGCTCCACCGGTTCTGCATGATCGCGGCCGAGATCGCGTCGAGCTGGGAGGTGTCCAGCGGCAGCCACGCCTCCGCGATCGCCCTGCCGACGATGGCGTAGATCGAGTAGAGCAGGGCGGCCGCGGCCACGAAGAACAGCAGGCTGTAGGCCATGGTCAGCCGCCAGCGGATGCTGACCCGCTCCGGGAGCGCCTTCACCCGCTCCATCGTGGTGCGCTGGACCGGCGTGTGCTCAGGCGGCGGCGGTCCGTCCCAGGCGGGCGGCCCGCTGGGCGGCGGCGCCTCCTCCACACGTGCTGCTTTGCGCGCCGAATGCGGGCTGATCATCGGATGCGTCGGCCCGGTCTGGCGCTCTGGCCCTTCAGTCACAGCTTGTACCCAACCCCGGGCACAGTCTCGATCACCTGAGGCTCGCCCAGCTTCTTCCGCAGCGTCATCATGGTCACCCGGACCACGTTCGTGAACGGGTCGATGTTCTCGTCCCACGCCTTGTCCAGCAGGTCCTCCTGGCTGACCACGGCGCCCTCGGCGCGCATCAGCTCTTCCAGGACCGCGAACTCCTTCTTGGTCAGCACGACCTCCCTGCCGTCGCGCTCCACCAGCCGCTTGCCCGGGTCCAGCCGGATGCCGCCCCGTTCCAGCACGGGCGGCAGGGCGGGCGCCGAGCGGCGGCCGAGCGCCCGCACCCTGGCCACCAGCTCGATGAACACGAACGGCTTGGCCAGATAGTCGTCGGCCCCCAGACCGAGCCCCTCGACCTTGTCGTCCACGTCGCCCGACGCGGTCAGCATGAGGATCCGCGAGGCGGAACGCTGCTCGACCAGCTGCCGGCACACCTCGTCCCCGTGCACGACCGGAAGGTCACGGTCCAGCACGATCACGTCGTAGTCGATGTAGGAGGTCCGCTCGAGCGCGCCACCGCCGTCGTAGGCCACGTCCACCGCCATGGCCTCGCGCCGCAGCCCAGTCGCGATCGCGTCGGCGAGCACCCGCTCATCCTCTACCACCAGCACGCGCACGCCTGATACACCTCTCTCCGATTCTGGGCACTCATTCTGCCCACAGCCTCGATAAGCGCACGGTAAGGCATGTTCAGGGGTTGGTGACGGCCAGGGGAGGCGGGGCACAGAGAAATTCATGTTTCGGAGGGCGATGAGCCGGGGTATGCCTGCGGGACACCCATTGCCAGGACATCGACCGGCAATGGGCGCCTATCGCCCGGACACGGACCGAACCCCTAGAGAGAAGGTGAGATGGGCGAGTTCACGACCACGATCGAACACCGCCTCGACCAGGCTTATGAAGGCCTTCGGGAGGCCCGGAGCGTCGGCGACGAATACCTCGCCGACACGCTCACCGCCGAGATCGAGGACCTGCGCCGACTGGCGGACGATCACGGCATCGCGTTGCCCCGCTAGCCACGCGAAACGGCCGGAGCCCCTGGCTCCGGCCGTTTCCCCTGTCAGCTCACGCGTCGCGCTCGGGATCCAGCGTCACCAGCAGGTCGTGCAGCTCCTCGAACAGCCCGGGTGCGGCGCAGACGGCGAACTCGGGGCTCACCGGCTTGCCGCGCAGCCCGCCGAGCCTGGCTCCGGACTCGGTCGCCACCAGGCCGGCGGCGGCGTAGTCCCACGGGTTGATGCCGCGCTCGTAGTACGCGTCCACCCGCCCGGCCGCCACCGAGCACATGTCGATGGCGGAGGAGCCGCCGCGCCTGATGTCACGCACCCGAGGCAGCACCGCCGCCACCACCTGGCCCTGCACCACCCGCCTGGCCGCCCCGTAGCCGAACCCGGTCGCGACCAGCGCCTGCGCCAGCGGAACCCCGGTGTTGCAGCGCAGCCGCTCGCCGCCGAGCCAGGCGCCCTCGCCGCGCGCGGCGGTGTAGACCTCGCCGCGCATCGGGTTGTTCACCACGCCGGCCACGACCTGGCCGCCGACCTCGACGGCGATCGACACCGCCCAGTCCGGCAGGCCGTACAGGAAGTTGACGGTGCCGTCGACGGGGTCGACGATCCATCGGACGTCCGACTCGCCCGGCGCCTCGCCGCCCTCCTCGCCGAGGATGCGGTCGCCGGGCCTGGCGGCCTGGATGCGCGCGCGGATGAGCTCCTCAGAGGCCCTGTCCAGGGCGGTGACCACGTCGGTGGGGCTCGACTTGGTCTCGATCTCCTCCGACATCGTGGGCCGCTTGGCGAGCAGCATGTCCCCCGCCTCGCGGGCGATGTCCTCGGCCAGTCTCAGGAAGTACGAAGGCAGCGGAACTCCCGAGCCCATGAGATCAGCCATCATGCCACCGAGTCCGGGCGCTTCCACTCCTGACCGAGCACGTGCTGGCCCAAGAAGGCGAGCACGGTCTCGTACCAGGCGACGATGTTGCCCGGCTTCAGGATCCAGTGGTTCTCATCGGGGAAGTACAGGAACTTCGCGTCGACCTCGGTGCGCCGCAGGTCCCACCACAGGCGCAGGGCCTCGCCGATCGGCACGCGGTAGTCCTTGTCGCCGTGGATCACGAGCATCGGCGTGGTGATCTTGTCGAGGGCGACATGCGGGGACAGCAGCTCGTATCGCTCGGAGCCGGGCGCGCCGAACTCGCGCTGCCAGTACATCGGGGCGTCGGTGGTGCCGGCGAACTGGTCGAGGTTCCACAGTGAGGCGTGGGTGACGATGGCCTTGTAGCGGTCGGTGTGGCCGGCGAGCCAGTTGGCCATGTAGCCGCCGAACGAGCCGCCCAGCGCGGCGATGCGCTCGCTGTCGATGTCGTCCCTGGCCAGGGCCACGTCCACGATCGCGTCGAGGTCGGCCTGGGTGCGCGGGCCCCAGTTGCCCCAGCCGCGATCGATCATGTCCTGACCGTAACCGGTGGACAGGCACGGGTCCGGCATCAACACGGCGTAACCGTGCTGGGCCATGATCCAGGCCTGCCAGCGCCACTGCCAGTCGTTCCAGGAGGCGACGGGGCCGCCGTGGATGAACAGCAGGAACGGCGCCGGATCGGCGGCGGAGGCGCCTTCGGGCAGCGCGAGCCAGCCGCGGATCGTCGCGCCGTCGTCGGCGGTGGCCGAGATCTCGGTGAGCGTGCCGCGTACGTCGGGGCGCGGCGCGGGCGAGGGCAGGTCGGTGATCTCGCCGGTGGTCACGTCGATCCTGGCGGGGGCGGGGGCGAGGTTGACCGCGCTGCGCAGCGCGTACACGAAGCGGCCGTCGGCGGAGGCGTTGAGCCCGATGTAGGCGGCGTCGTCCCGGGTGAGCCTGGTCACTTCCCCGTCCTGCGGGACGCGGAAGATCGGGCGGCGCCCCTGGTGGTCGGCCGCCACGTAGATGGCCGAGGAGTCCGGCGCCCACTCGAGGTCGCCGGGGAACAGGTCGGGCGCGTAGGCCTGGCCCTCGCCGGTGGCCAGGTCGGCGATCCACAGCTCGTTCCTGGCCGAGACGTCCCACCCGGTGTGCCGATCGCGGGCGCAGGCCACGCGAGTGCCGTCCGGGGAGATCGCCATGGGGCCCTCGAAGTCGTGCGCGTCGTCGCTGAGCAGCGTGCGCCGCTGACCGGTGGCCACGTCGATGACGACGAGGTCGGTACGCGTCTCGCCCTTCGGCAGGTAGGCCCGCCACGTGGTGATCACACCGGCGCCGTCGGGCGTCAGCTCGAACGCGGCGTCACGCAGCGCGTCGCCCGCGTCGGGCGTCAGGTCGCGCACGTCCTCCAGCCGGTCGCCGCCGAGCCGCGCGGCGAACAGCCGGGTGCGGCCGGGGCCGAGGTCGTGGTCCCAGTAGCGGACCGGGTTGCCCTCGTGCAGGATCGCGCTGATCCCGGCCTCCTTGCGGTCCTTGCGCTTGTCCTCCTCGGCCGCCTCCTCGCCGTCCAGCACGTCGGCGGCGAAGACGACCACGTCACCCGCGGTGCGGATCCCGCTGATCCCGCCGGGCCTGGTGGCCACCTGCCGGGACTCGCCGCCGGCGCGGGGCAGCAGCCAGAGCGCGGGGACCTCATCAGTGGAGTCCTTGACGGTGGGGTCGGGGCGGGCGGAGGTGAACAGCACATCGCCCGTGGCCGTGAAGACGGCGGCCGACTCGCCCTTGGCGGAGCGGGTGAGGCGGTAGGGCTCGCCGTCCAGCGGGATCGCCCAGAGCGCGGTGCCGTACGACTTGCCGTCGGGGTTGAGTGACTGGACTGTCGAGATCAGCCTGGAGCCGTCAGGGGAGAGCCGCAGCGAGAGAACCCGGGGAATGGCCACATATTCACGTATGTCGGTAAATGCGCTCACTCACCCGAACCTACCGCGCGCCCGGGACTATGAGCACTCCCGAATAAGGTGGGTCACGTGGGAGATTACGACGCTCTGCTGGTCCTGTCGTTCGGCGGCCCCGAGGGTCCCGACGATGTGATGCCGTTCCTGGAAAACGTCGTGCGCGGCCGCGGCGTGCCGCGCGAGCGGCTGCTCGAGGTGGCCGAGCACTACCAGAGCTTCGGCGGGGTCAGCCCGATCAACCAGCAGAACCGCGACCTGGTCGAGGCGCTGCGCCCGGTCGTGGACGTGCCGGTCTACTGGGGCAACCGCAACTGGCACCCGTTCGGCGAGGACACCGTGCGCCGGATGAAGGCCGACGGGATCCGCAAGGCGGCCGTCTTCCCGACCTCGGCGTTCGCGGGCTACTCCAGCTGCCGGCAATACTACGAGGACATCGCCAGGATCTCCGTCGAGGACGGTCCTGAGCTGATCAAGATGCGGCATTTCGGGGACCACCCCGGGTTCGTGGCCGCCATGGCCGACCACACGCGGGCGGCGCTGGAGCGGCTCGGCCGTGACGACGCCAGGCTCGTGTTCACCGCGCACAGCATCCCGGTGTCGATGGCCGAGACCGCGGGCCCGTCCGGCGGCCTCTACGAGGCGCAGCTGCGCAGGAGCGCCGAGCTGGTCAACCAGGAGCTCGGCCGCACCGGGCCGTGGGACCTGGTGTGGCAGTCGCGCAGCGGCCCGCCGCAGGTGCCGTGGCTGGAGCCGGACGTCTGCGACCATCTGCGCAAGACGGAGGCCCACGCGGTCGTGTTGGTGCCGATCGGGTTCGTCTCCGACCACATGGAGGTCGTCTACGACCTCGACACCGAGGCGAGGGACGTGGCCGCGGAGATCGGCCTGCCGCTGGAGCGGGCGGCGACGGCGGGCACGCACCCGCGGTTCGTGCGGATGGTGCGCGAGCTGATGGACGAGCCCGAGCCGGTCCCCTGCGCCCTCACCTGCTGCCCGCCGCCCCGCCGTCGCCCTCAGGCGTAGGTGCGCGCGTAGGCCTCGGCGATGCCCATGACCTTGTTCACGTAGTCCCAGGAGTGGTTGTAGAACCAGATCGCCTTGCGTAGCTTCTCGCCGCCCTTGCCCGCGCCGTTGGCGCACAGGTAGTTGGCCGCGCCCGGCACCGCGTCGTACGGGCTCCAGATGTCGGCCTTGCCGTCGCCGTCGCCGTCCACGCCGTAAGCCTTCCAGGTGGCGGGCATGAACTGCATGGGCCCGAGCGCGCCCGCGCTGGACGGGCCGTTGTTGCGGCCGTGGCTGCTCTCGACCTGGCCGATCGCGGCGAGCACCGTCCACGACAGTCCGGGGCAGCGGGTGGCGGAGGCCTTGTAGAGCTCGAGGTAGCTGCCCGGGCGGCCCACGTTGACCGTCTGCGGGCTCGGCTGGTCCCGCTTCGGGGCACGGGCGGCCGAGTCCAGCATGACGACCTGGGCGTCCTTGCCGAGCACCTTGCGCACCCCCGACTCGCTGATCGTGCCTGGCTTGCCGTGCAGCAGCACCGCGACCCCCGGCGCGAACCCCAGCGACCTGCCCAGGTCGGCGCCCACCAGCCCGTCCACGCCGCGCAGGCCCAGCGGGGCGGAGGCGGCGACGCGGAGCGTGGGACCGCCGTCCACCTGGTACATGGCGCCCAGGATCATCCCGAACCTGCTGATCGCGCTCGTGTCCGCCACCAGCTCTCCCCTGGCCAGCGCGCTCCACACGGCCGGCTGGTCGGCAACCGGCTGCGGGGTCCACGAGCGGAAGTGGGCCGGGTCCACGGCCAGCAGGTTCAGCGCGGTGCCCGAGACCTTGACCGCGCCCGCGTCGACGACGGTCACCTTCTGCACGTGCTTCAGCTCGCCCAGCTTGAGCCTGGTCTGCTTGGGCACGGCGGACGGGGCGATCGCCAGCACCCGCGGCGGGGTCGAGGTGACGCCGGGCCCACCGGCGCCGAAATCCTTGACCGGCTCCGCGTGGGGTACGAGCTGGTCGAGGCGGGGGGCGGCCGTGGGCTGACGGGTCGGCCTGCGTACCGGCTCCTGAGCGGTTTTGAGCAGGTCACCGTCCAGGAACACGACGATTCCACCGGCTGCGGCGGTGACCGCCAGCACCGCGATGACCATGAGCATGACCGCACGGAAGGTGGGAAGACCGGACACTCGGGACACGTTAGTCCAGCCAGCCAAATATCCACTTGCTTACCGGACATCGGTTGCGCAATGGTTAGCTGGCGTAAGTAAGGAGGAAACAGGGTGGTCGGGCCTTACCGGGGGCTGTTCAATGGGCCTGGCATCAAGGCGTTCGTGCTCGCCGGATTTGTCGGGCGCATGCCGATGTCGATGATCGGGATCGGGATCGTCTTACTGATCTCCGCGCTCACCGACAACTACGCCACCGCCGGCGCGGTCGCCGCCACCACCAACGTGGCCTTCGCCATCGGCGCCCCGCTGTCCGGGCGACTCGTGGACCGGTTCGGGCAGAGCCGGGTGATCCCGCCGTTCGCCGTGATCAACGCGCTCGGGCTGGCCGCGCTCCTGTTCAGCGCCGGCCTGCGACTGCCCGACTGGACGCTGTACGCCTCCGGCCTGGTGGTCGGGGCCACGTCGCTGTCGGTGGGCTCGCTCGTGCGGGCCCGGTGGTCGGTCATCCACGGCGGCTCCAGCAAGCTGCACACCGCCTTCGCCTTCGAGTCCGTGGTGGACGAGGTCATCTTCGTCACCGGTCCCGCCCTGGTCACGGTGCTGGCCACCGGGGTGAGCCCGTACATGGGCCTCGCCGTGGCGCTGGTCTTCATGTTCGTCGGCTGCCTGGCGCTGGCGACGCAGCGGCGTACGCAGCCGCCCGTGCAGCCGGCCAGGTCCGGGGGCGGCACGCCCATCCTGATCCCCGCGATCGCCCTGCTGTCGTGCGTCTACCTGGCGATGGGGGCGGTGTTCGGGTCCGTGGATCTGATCACCGTGGCGTTCGCCGAGGAGGAGGGGGTGAAGGCGGCCGCGGGGTTCCTGCTGGCGTCGTTCGCCGGCGGGTCGATGGTGTCGGGGCTCTGGTTCGGGTCCAGACATTGGCGGATGTCGCTGCAGGGCCGGTTCGTGCGGGCGCTGGGCGTGTTCGCGCTGGGGCTGGTGCCGATCGTGTTCATCGGTGACGCGCGGGTCATGGCGGGGGCGCTCTTCCTGGCCGGGTTCGCGATCTCGCCGACGCTCATCACCGGGTTCTCGCTCACCGAGCGGCTGGTGCCGCCGTCGCTGCTCACCGAGGGCATGGCGTGGATCTCCACCGCGCTGGGCTTCGGGGTGGCGATCGGTGCGTGGGCGGGCGGCCGGCTCACCGAGATGTACGGCGCGTCCAACGCTTACATCTTCAGTTTGGGCGCCGCGTTCCTCGCCGTGATCGTGGGACTTGGAGGTTCGGGTTTCCTGAGAGTCCCCGAGGCACCTTCACCCGCGAAGAGTTGATCCGCTACCGTCGGGACATCCCTCGCAACATCCATCACTATGGAAGCTTTATTCATGTCCCGACAGATCAGTTCACTTCTCGCAATCGCGGCTGTATGCGTCACCCTCACCCCATCGCCCGCGTTAGCCCAGGCGCCCAAGAAGGCTCCGGTCGACTGCACGCAGGTCAAGTGCATCGCGCTGACCTTCGACGACGGACCTGGCAAGTACGCGGGCGTCCTGCTCGACACGCTGAAGAAGCACAACGCCAAGGCGACGTTCTTCCTCGAGGGCCAATACGTGAAGAGCCGCCCCACCTACGTCAAGCGCATGGTCGCCGAGGGCCACGAGCTGGGCAACCACAGTTACAAGCATCCTGACTTCACCAAGATCGAGCCCTGGGACGTCAGGGCCGAGATCAAGAAGACTCAGGACGAGGTCAAGAAGGCGGCGGGCGTCGAGCCCAAGCTGCTGCGGCCGCCGTACGGGATGGCCGACCTGACGGTCTCCGACATCGCCGCCGAGTTCGGCATGCCGATCATCCTGTGGACCGGCGGCTCGGAGGACTGGAAGACCAAGAACGTCGAGTCCATCAAGAAGAAGACCCTCGAGGTGGCCAAGCAGGACGGCATCATCCTCATGCACGACTGGGTGAAGCAGTCCGTCGAGGCCATGCCGTCGATCATCAAGACCCTGCAGAACAAGGGCTACCACCTCGTGACGGTGTCCGACATCGTCAAGAAGGAGAACCTCGAGCCCGGCGACATTTTCCCGGTTCCCGCGGGCTGGGAGAACTGAGTATCGTTCACGTTCACTGGAACGAGACTCTTCTTTAAGGGGCGCTCATGGTCTTCACGAACTGGGCGAAGAACCAGTCGGGCAGCCCCGCCGAAGTGCGTGCTCCGGCGTCCGTCGCGGACGTCGTACGCGCTGTGCACGACGCCGCCGCCTCCGGGCGGCGGGTCCGCATGGTCGGCACGGGCCACTCCTTCACCGGGGTGGCCCTCACCGACGGCATCATGTTGCGCCCCGACGCGCTGACCGGCATCAGGTCACAGGCGGACGACCGCGTCACCGTGCTGGCCGGCACCCCGCTCCGGGCGCTGAACGAACTGCTCGGCGAGCATGGGCTGGCGCTGGCCAACATGGGCGACATCACCGAGCAGACCGTCGCCGGCGCCATCCAGACCGGCACCCACGGCACCGGACGCGACAGCGGCGGGCTCGCCGACCAGGTCGCCGAGCTGGAGCTGGTGCTGGCCGACGGGTCGGTGGCCACCGCCTCCCCCGGTGACGACCTGTTCGACGCGGCCCGGGTGGGGCTGGGCGCGCTCGGGGTGGTGACGGCCGTGACGTTCCGGGTGGAGCCCGCGTTCCTGCTGCACAACAGGCGGCGCAAGATGGCGCTCGGCGAGATCCTGGACTCCCTCGACGAGCTGACCTCCGCGAACGAGCACCTGGACTTCTTCTGGTTGCCGCACACCGACGCCTGCCTGGTCAAGACCAACAACCGGCATCCCGGTCCCGCGTCACCGCCGAGCGCGGTCAAGCGCTGGCTGGAGAACGTGTTCCTGGAGAACACCGTGTTCGGCGCGGCCTGCGCGACCGGGGCCCGCTTCCCCGGGCTGATCCCGCGGATCAACGTGGCGAGCGCGGCCGCGCTGGGGGATTCCGAGTCGGTCGACACCTCGTACAAGATCTTCACGGCGCGGCGGGACGTGCGCTTCCTTGAGATGGAGTACGCCGTGCCGCGCGAGCGCCTGGCGCAGGCGTTGCGCGAGACGCGGGACCTCATCGACCGCATGGGGTGGATGATCACCTTTCCTGTGGAGGTGCGGGTCACGCCGCCCAGCGACGCCTGGCTGTCCACCGCGTACGGGCGGGCCTCGGCGTACATCGCCTGCCATATCTACCGCCCGACGCCGAATCCGGCGTACTTCGAGGGCGTGGAGGAGATCATGGTGCGGCTGGACGGCCGGCCGCACTGGGGCAAGCTGCACACCAGGGACGCCGCTTACCTGGCCAAGGTCTATCCGCGCTTCGCCGACTTCGCCGCGCTGCGCGACCGGCTCGACCCGCGCCGCCTGTTCACCAACGACTACCTGAATCTGGTGCTCGGCTAGGGTCGTCGTTGTTTCGGTAAAGAACTGCCTCGCGAACGGCCGGGAACGCGTGTCCGGCCTCCCGGATGACACGCGCGGCCTGCACCCTCGTCACTCGTGCCCCGACGACTCGGCCTGCCCTCCGTATACCTCGCCGCGGCCGTGGCGACGGCCGCCACGACCGCCGTCCCCTTGGCCATGACGCCTGTTTCAGGACTCGCCCTGCGCCCCGTCGCCGCCGAGCCCGACCGGCCGGTCGACGCCACGGGCGCGATTCGCCAGAACCCAGCCAGGGCATTTAACCTCCTCATGCGCAACGGCGGGCTCTAGAGGCATGGATTCGTCAAATGTGACTGGCGTCACATCGCCCCGGGGCTATCCCAGGAAGGCGATGTTCGGACATGCCGGGTACGGTGCTGGCAGGCAACCGGCACACGCGAGAGACTCAAGGGTCCGGGGGAAGAATGGCGACGACGCTGACGAAGGGACTCGCATGCAGGAGCTCCGACTCGTCGCGGTGAGTGAGGACGGCACCTACCTCGTGCTGGCGACTGCCGGGCGAGGTACGCGCTTCACGCTTCCCGTGGACGACCGGCTCCGTGCTGCCGTCCGCGGCAACTTCTCCCGTCTCGGCCAGTACGAGATCGAAGTGGAGAGTCCGTTGCGCCCCAAGGAGATCCAGGCCCGCATTCGCGCCGGTGAGACCGCAGAGGAAATCGCGGCGACCGCCGGCATCCCGGTCGAGCGCGTGCGCTGGTTCGAGGGGCCGGTGCTGCAGGAGCGGGAGTACGTCGCTCAACAGGCGCAGCGGGTCGCTGTGCGCATGCCCGGCGAAACCGCGCCGGGGCCGACCCTCGGCGATCTCGTCGCCGAGCGGCTGACCAGACGCGGCGTGCCCACCGACGAGATCGACTGGGACTCCGCCAAGCGCGACGACGGGCTGTGGCGGGTCAAGCTGGGCTACGTGTGGAACGGTCACACGCGGCACGCCGAATGGCTCTTCGACCCGCGCAAGCGGCATGTGACGCCGTACGGCGACGAGGCCATGCGGCTGTCGTCGGCCGACTTCGACCCGGAGCCGCCGGTCGTCGAGGACACGACGGTGACACCGTTCGCGCCGCGCGTGGCCAAGCTGCAGCCGGTGCCGCCGCTCGCCTCCGACGCCGTGCCGTTCCCATCGGCGCGGCGCGAGCCCGAAGAGCCGGCGGTCGGCTACAACCCGCCGCCCAGGTCTTCGGAGACCGGTTACACGCGGGCCTCGGACGGTCCATCCCGCGAGGCCGCTCCCTTCGAGCGCGCCGCTCCGCCCCGCGACGTGGCCCCTCCATCCCCCGAGACCACACTCCGCCACGAACCGCCGTCTCGCGAGAGCACCCTCCGCGAGGAACCGCCGTCCCGCGACGGCTCCTTCCGCCCGGACTCGCCATCGCGCGACGACTCCATCCGGCCTGAGACGCCTGCCCGCGAAACCGGTCATGCCCGCCCCGGCGAGACGGCCTCGCGTCGCGGCGGGTCTTCGTCGTGGCTGCCCGACTTCGGCTCCGGCCGTTCAGCCGAGCGCGACCCGGGCGAGCACGACACCGACTCCATCTACGCTCCTGCCGTCCCTGCGGACGTCCGCCCCGCTCCTCAGGCATCCGCCGAGGAGCCGCGCGCCGTCGCGGAGGGGCATGCTGCCGCCGGCCAGCACACCCCGCCGCAGGCGCAGGCTCCTGCGGACGCCACCGGCCTGTCACAGGAGCCGCCTCCCGCACAGCAAGCAGTGACCGTCCAGGAGCAGCCGGTCACGGCGTCTCAGCCTGCCGCGCAGACCGCCGCCGTCGAGTCGGCCTCCGCCTCGGCAGCCGCCGCACAGGCTGCGGCGGTCTCGCAGACGGCACCCGCAGCCGACACGGCGCTCGAGCCCGAGACGACCGGCCGGCCGACGACCGAGAGCCAGCCGACCCTCGACCCGCGCCCGACGGCCGACCGTCAAGCGACCGGCGACGGCCAAGCGACCAGCGACGGCAAGTCGACCGCCGACGCTCGGCCAGCCGCCGACGGCCCTCCGCCCGCCACGGAAAGCCAGCCGGCCACCGAAAGTCAGCCGACCACCCAGAGTCAGCCAGCCGCCCAGAGCCGGCCGACGACTGAGAGCCAGCCAGCCGCCGAAAGTCAGCCGGCCACCGAAAGTCAGCCGCTCACCGAGGCGCCGGTCGCCGACGACGATCGACCGGTTCCCGCTGCCGAGGCCGTTCCCGCCGCTCAACCAGCTGCAATGACGCCCTCCGACGTCGCGCCCGTCTCCGAGGCGTCCGCGCCCGCTGAAACCGACGCCACCGCCCCACCGGCCACCGCCTCACCCGGCGCGGACGCTGCCGAGCCCGCGGGTGCCACTGCTCCGGCGGCGGACGTCACGGCCGAGGACCCAGGCGCTCCCCAGCCCACGGAGGCCGGCGCTTCTCAAGCCACGGAGGCCAGCGGTTCCCCAGCCGCGGAGGCCGGCGGTTCCAAGGTCGCGGAGGGTAAGCCGGGCGAGTCGAAGCAGGTGGCGAAGGAGACCAAGCCGCCTGCGCCCAAGCCGAAGCCCGGCCCCGCCGCGCCCAAGGTGCCGGCCGCCCGGGCAGGCAAGGACGAGGCCAAGGAGGAGCAGGCCGTGCCGGTGCCCTCCCCGCCGCCTGCGCCGGCCGCCCGGCAGACGCGCAAGGGTTCCCGTGGCCGCCGGGCCTCGGTCCCGACCTGGGACGAGATCATGTTCGGCGCCCGCCGCCAGGACTGACCTCTCCACCGACCCGCCATCGAGGCCTTCCGCCGGGCCATTGGCCTGGCGGTGCCGTGTTCAGGGCGTGATGCGCGCGGCGGCGGGTCAGACCAACCCTGTGGGCGGCGTCCGAGGCTTGGCGGAAGACGGGGGCTCTGGGGGTGCCGGGTTCAGGAACGGGGCGAGCCACTCCGGGGTCACCTCGGCGGGAAAGCCCGCCCCTTGTGCCTCCGAGACGTCGAGCGCCTCGTACCCGCCCTTGCCGGCCCCGACGCCGGCGATCAGCGTGAGCACCCCGGCCCGCCGCTGGAACCACGTCTGCCGCAGCCGCCACCCCACCACGGCCCGGCGTTCGACCACGGCCTGGGACCGCCGCAGCGAGCCCGACCGCACCGCCACCCGCACCCCGTCGTAGCCGTGCCCCAGCGACGCGTACCTGTCGAGCCCCAGCGGGATCCCCACCCCGGCCAGCAGCAGCGACAGGACCAGCAGGATCCACCACACCATCATGCCGGTCGCCCACGCCGCCACACCGCTGACCAGCGCGATCATCGCCCACGGGAAGACGGCCCTGAACAGGCGGCGGTTGCGCGCCACCGGCGGATGACGGCGTAGCGCGGCCGTGTAGGGACCGATCGCGTCCCCGGTCACCTGGTGCGCGACCGGGCGCGGCACGTCGGGCAGCAATTGCCCTCGGGTCTCCGAGTCGCCGAGCCCCGTCACGATGGCCCACACACGCACGACCCCGGCCCACCGCTCGGCGAGGCCGTCCACGATCTCGTAGCCGCGCACCCGCGCCGACTCCAGCGACACGCTGCGCCGGTTGATCAGCCCGCGTTCCGCCACCAGGTAGCCATCGCGGCGTTTGAGCTCGAAGTTCCAGTTGAAGACCGCGTACATGAGCCCGCCGAGGATGGGCATCGCCATGACAAGCAGCACCGCCGCGATCAGCAGCAGGTAGGGGCGGTCCCAGAGCCATTGGCCCACGTTCCAGGCGGCGTCCCGGCCGAACCCCAGCTCGTCCCCCCACTGGAACGCCAGCCCCACGGCGCCGCCGGCCAGCGCGAACGGGGTGAGCAGGTATGCGCCGGACAGCGGCCCGTACAGCAGCCACCTGCGCGGCACCCTGACGATCGCCCGCTCCGCGGGCCCGGCCGCCGCGGTCTCGGGCACGGGACCTTCCTGCCGGGCCGCGCGCCGCAGCAGCAGCGCCTTGAGCCGGTCGGCCTCCTGCCGCGTGACCCCGTCGAGCTCGGCCTCCTCGTCACCTCCGCTCGCACCCGTGTCGATCTTGAGTACGGCCAGGCCGAGCAGGCGGTGCATGGGAGGCGTGGACACGTCGACGCCGCGGATGCGCTCCAGCGGGATGGTACGGACCGAGCGGCTGATCAGCGACCGTTTCGTCTCCAGGCGGTCCCCGGCGATCTCGTAGGTGAAGGTGACCCACCGGACAATCGCGAACACCACGGTGCCGACGATGCCGAGCATGGCCCAGCCGTACGACCTGGCCGAGAAGCCGCCCACGAACAGCACGCCGAGGAGGGGCAGGAGCAGCGAGGGCAACATGCGGACCGGATCGATGAGCAGCACCTTCGGGCTCAGCCGCAACGGCGCCCGGACGGGGAGAGGAGGAGGCGCCGGCTGCCCGTCGCCTGCCGCCCGCGACGTGTCGCCCGTCCCGTCGCCGGGCGCGGAGTCGCCGCGGGGCGGTCCGGGGTCGGTCATGTGGCGTCATCCCTGAGCGCCTCGGCCCGGTGCGCCAGCTGCTCGGCCAGGCCCGCCGCCACCTGGTAGTCCAGGCCCTTGATCGTCGATGAGCCGGCATGGGACGCGGTGCGGATCTCCAGCGTGGCCAGCCCGAGCATCCGCTCGAACCACCCTTGCCCCTTGTCGACCGTCTGGATGCGGCTCACGGGCACGAAGACCCACTCCCTGGTCAGGAACCCCGACCTGGCGTAGACGACGTCGCCTGAGAGCTCCCAGCGATGCACGGCGTAGCGGACGAACGGCTCGGCCACCAGGAACGGCAGGGTCACCACGACTACGGCCAAAGGCAGCAGCCAGGAGTTCGCGGCGAACCAGTCCGGCACCCACGACCACCCGCTGCCGCCGACCCACCGCGACACCAGCAGCGAGCCGCCCAGGAAGAACACGAAGGCGACCAGCGCCTCGAGCAGCCACAGGCGCACGGCCTTGGGCGAGACGCGGTTCGCCGGATCGCGTAGCGGGCCTGTTGACGTCACAAGGCCAGCTTAGGCCGCCGTTCCAGCGAAGTGATCGGCCCGCGGGGGCGGTAAAGATCCGGCGAGCGCGGCGGCGTGTCTGCCCGCCGGGGCCGAGGGCCTGGTGCCATGCTCGGTGGCGGCCGGCCGCAGGCTGTCGAGCAAGGCCGCGTCGGCGGCGCCACGTTCGTGCCATCCAGGCCCGGGGCAAGCGCGGGACCGCACCGCAGCGCGAGCGCCTCACGTAACGTGGCAGCCGCCGTCCGCACAGCTGGCGCACCTGGTTTTTGCCGAGGATCACGACCGAAACGAGTGTCCGTTTTGTCGGGTCGCTGTGCGACATCTCGCCCGCCGTTCCGTCCCCGCGACGCAGCAGGCCAGGGAGGGTCCCCCGGCCCGCCCCGATTCGACGCGACGGGTGGGGCGCAGGACACAGGTGTGGTCAAGCTCACTCTCCAGATGCCTCCATTCTGGCTGATTTCGGATCCTTTACCGAGCACGGACCATCGAGAAACGGTCTGTGCACCGCCGAGATCCGCGTAGCATCGTCCGGCATGGGGCTGTGTAACACGGCATCACTCGTGCGACGCATCGCCGTCAGTGTGACGACGGTGGTCGCGGCGTTCGCGCTGTCAGGTTGCGGCAGTTTCATCGGCAGATCCCAGGCCCAGGAGATCGCAGAGATCAACGTCTCGAGCCCGGAGTTGCGCGACGGCAAGCCGCTGCCGCGTCAATACTCCTGCCAGGGCGGCCAGGTCAGCCCGCCGCTGCGCTGGTCGAGCCAGCCGCTGTCCGAGGCCAAGTCCATCGCCATCGTGGTCGACTCGCGAGCGTCGTCGAAGGCGACCGTGAACTGGGTGGTCTACAACATCCCGGCGACCACGACCGAGCTGGGCCCCGGTGCCTCCGAGGACCCCCCGGACGACGGGATCAAGCAGGCGAGGTCGACCAACGGAAAAGTGGGTTATGACCCTCCATGCGACCCGGGAAGCTACCGCTTCACGGTCTACACGTTGAACGGCAAGGTCGACGTCCAGGAGGGCGACCCGCTCCCCACGATCTTGAAGCAGATCGCGGACCAGACCATAGCCCGCGGCCGACTCACAGCCGTTGACATCGAGTGAGAGACCGAACACCGCAGGTAATACGGTGTACCAATTCTTCACGTAGGGTGTGACAACGCTCATAGTGGTCCGACACAATCAGATCCAATTGTTAGGCATTGGTGATCAAAGGGGGCAGGTCGCGTCGATGGCCGCGCGATCTCACCGATGCCAGAGGGAGGCCATGGCTTTGAGGGTGGTGCAATGACTGCGGTTATCGTAAGTTTGGTCGCCGTCGTGCTCCTCGTGCTCGTCGTCGTGGCACTGGGCATGCGTTCGATGAACAGGCGGGAGAGCTCCTTGCCTCCGGAACGGCTGAAGGAGATGGCCGAGAAGGAGGAGCAGACCCACGCGCGCTCGACGGACGAGTTCGCCGCGCACGAGCCGCGGATGAACAATTTCAGTCCTGACTTCAGCCCCATTGACGCGCCCAAAGCGCCGAAACCGGTGCGGACCGGCCAGCGTGGCAGGCGTGGCGTCGACGAGTGGGGCAACCCGACCTCGGACGACGAGGACGAGGAGTTTTGGGCCAACATCCGCAGCGACGCGGAGCAGGGCAACTTCGGCGCCGGCGGCACCGTGGCGGCCAGAAAGGCCGCGGCCCGTCCCGACGACCGGCAGCGAGAGCCGCAGCGCGCCGCCGAACCCCCGAGCCGCCCTGAGCGGCGCAGCGAGCGCAAGGCCGCGCCGCAGCCCGTGGCCGCCGTGGACCCCGACGCGACCACCGTCCAAGCCCCGCTGCCGCAGCGCCAGGTTCCCGCGGCCGCCGCGGCGTCGAACCTCGCCGACCTGGTCGAGCCCGCCAAGCGCGCCACTCCCTCGCAGGCCGACCTGGCCGATCAGCGCACCGTGACCTTCGCGGCCCCGACGGCCGACGTGATGAGCATCCTCGGCTTGGGCGCCCAGCCGGTCGTCCCGGCCTCCCGCCCCGCCTCCCCGGCGAACGGCAGCGGGTCCTTCCCTGCCGCGAGCCCGACATCCAGCGGCTCGTTCCCCGCCGCGAGCCGGACATCCAGCGGCTCGTTCCCCGCCGCGGGCCCGACATCCAGCGGCTCGTTCCCGATCGCGCAGCCCGCGCCCATCCACGGCGCCCCGACGAGCGACCCGTTCCCCGCCTACAACGGTGCGGCCGACCCGCTCGAGACCACCTGGACCACCCCGCCGACGCCCACCCCGTCGGGTTCCTGGCCCGCCAGCCCCTCGCCGGACATCCTGGACGACCCCGCCCCGGCGGCGGCCCCCTCCTACGACTTGGGGACCTCCTGGCCGGCGTTCGAGCAGCCCGCTAGCCGCTCGTCCTACCCCACCTCCTACGAGGTGCGCCCCGGCTGGGCGGTGGCCGACGACTCCGACCCGCTGACCGGCCCGACCCCCGACACCGGCGCCCCGACCACCCCCCGCAGGGCGGTCTCGGCCAACCACGACGACATGTTGTCGGCGCCGACGCCCCTGCCCTCGTACCCCGCGTACGAGACGGGCGACATCACCACCACCCCCGGCGCCGCGTGGCCCGAGCCGCCGGCGCAGAACGGCGCCCAGTCCACCTGGCCGGGATACGGCGGCGACATGTTCGGCAACCAGTCGCAGGCCTCCCCCGGCAACGGCAACGGCGGCGGTCACCGGCGCCCCTCGGACCCGGACTATCCGCACGACTACTACCGCTGATCATCGGCGCCATGAATACGTAAAACCCATGTGACGCAGCTAAAGCGCGGAGGGTGGAGCGTTAGGGTTTGCTCCATGTTCCGCGACACGAAGAGTAGCTGGCTGGGCACCCTCCGGCATGACGTGCCAGCCTCGCTCGTGGTTTTCCTCGTCGCGGTGCCCCTTTCGCTGGGCATCGCGATGGCCTCGGGGGCGCCGCTCGCCGCCGGGCTGATCGCCGCCGTGGTCGGCGGGATCGTGGCGGGCGCGCTCGGCGGCTCGGCCGTGCAGGTCAGCGGGCCCGCCGCCGGGTTGTCCCTGGTGGTCGTGGATCTGGTGCACACGTACGGGTGGCGGGCCACCTGCATGATCACCTTGCTGGCAGGAGCCGTGCAGCTCGTGCTGGGGGTCTTCAAGGCGGCCAGGGCGGCGCTCGCGGTGTCGCCGGCCGTCATCCACGGCATGCTGGCGGCGGTCGGTGTGATCATCGCGCTGTCCCAGCTCCACGTGGTGCTGGGCGGCAGCTCGCAACGTTCGGCCGTGGCGAACCTGATGGAGCTGCCCGGGCAGATCGCCGACCTGCACGGGCACAAGGTCGCGGTCGGCCTGCTCACGATCACGGTGCTGGCGGCGTGGACGCGACTGCCCCAGAAGGCCAAGGTGATCCCCGCGCCGCTGGCCGCGTTGCTGGTGGCGGCGGTCACGGCATGGGCCTTCGGCTGGGACGTCACCCGGGTCGACCTGTCCGACAGTCTCACCGAGTGGGCCTTCCCGGTGCTTCCGCAGGGCGACTGGCACCTGGTCGTGGCGGCGGTGATGCTGGTGGCGCTGCTGGCGGGGTGCGAGTCGCTGCTGTGCTGCGTGGCGGTCGACGGCCTGCACGGCGGTCGCCGTGCGGACCTCGACCAGGAGCTGACCGGCCAGGGTGTGGCCAACATGGTCACCGGCGCGCTGGGCGGCCTGCCGGTCGCCGGGGTGATCGTGCGGAGCACCGCGAACGTGCACGCCGGAGCGCGCACACGCGGCTCGACGATCTTGCACGGGGTGTGGGTGCTGGTGTTCGCGCTCGGGTTCGGCTGGACGATCACGCTGATCCCGATGGAGGCGCTGGCGGCGCTGCTGGTGTTCATCGGCGTGCAGATGGTGAACCTGGGCCACGTCAAGAAGGTGCACGGCCACGGCGAGGTGCCGGTCTACGTGGTGACGCTGGTCGCCGTGATCCTGCTCGGGCTGGCCGAGGGCGTGCTGGCCGGGCTGGCGCTGGCCGCGCTGCTCGCGCTGCGCCGCCTGACCTGGGTCACCGTGCTGAAGCACGAGGACAGGGACGGCCGGATGCGCGTGACGATCTCCGGGTCGCTGACGTTTCTGGGCGTGCCGCGGCTGACGCACGAGCTCCGGGCGCTGCCCGCGGGCACGCCCGTGGACCTGGACCTGAACATCGACTTCATGGACAACGCCGCCTTCGAGGCCATTCACTCCTGGCGGCTGCACCACGAGCGGATGGGCGGCACGGTCGACATCGACGAGCTGCACGAGGAGTGGTACACGCTGGCGGCCAGTGGGGTGCGCATGTTCCCGGTGAAGTCGCCGCCGGTGGCGCCGGACCGGTGGTGGCTGCCGTGGACGCACCGCCACCGCCGCCTCGGCGGCCGCACCCCGTCGTCCCACGGCGGGGTCACGCAGGTGGAGTGCCAGCTGACCCGCGGTGCGCGCGAATACCACCGGCGTACGGCGCCGCTGGTGAAGCCCATCTTCACCGAGCTGGCCCGCAAGCAGCAGCCGTCGCATCTGTTCATCACGTGCGCGGACTCCAGGATCGTGCCGAGCCTGATCACCGCCAGCGGGCCCGGCGACCTGTTCACGGTGCGCAACATCGGCAATCTGGTGCCGCGCAGGGGGTCGGAGCCGCACGACGACTCGGTGGTGGCGGCGATCGAGTACGCGACGCAGGTGCTGGGCGTGCACACGATCACGGTGTGCGGCCATTCCGGGTGCGGAGCCATGGCGGGGCTGCTGAGCGCGGGCGTGCAGGCGGGCAGCCTGCCGGGGCTGCGACGGTGGCTGCGGCACGGCCACCACAGCCTGGCCACGTTCATCGAGACCGAAGGCGATCGGCTGCACAGCGGGGCCCTGGATGTGTTGTGCCGGGTCAACGTGCAGCAGCAGCTGGAGAACCTGCGGACGTACCGGAAGGTGGACGAGCAGGTCAGAGCCGGGAAGCTGCAGCTCGTGGGGTTGTTCTTCGACATCGCGACGGCCAGGGTGCACCTCGTGCCGCCGCTGCGCGCTACGCCCTCGGTGAAGACACATGATCGAAGGGTTCTCGCAGGCGAAGAATGAACCCTTATGAGGGTTCTTGTCATCGGTGGTTCTGGGTTCCTGGGCCGCGCCATCGTGGAGGAGGCGCTGGCCCGGGGGCACGAGGTCACGACATTCAACAGAGGGCGCAGCGGCGTGGACGTGCCCGGGGCAGAAGTGGTGCGCGGCGACCGTGAGACACCGGGCGACCTCGAGCGGCTGGTCGACGGGCGTTCATGGGACTTCGTGGTGGACACGTCCGGTTACGTGCCGCGGGTGGTGGGGGCGTCGGCGCGGGCGCTGTCCGGGCATGCGGGCGCGTACGCGTTCGTCTCCACCATCTCCGCGCTCGCCGGTTTCCCCGGCAAGCCGGCGGCGGACGACGCGGAGATCTGGCCGTGCGAGCCCGACGCGGGGCCCGACGACGGCAACTACGGCGTGCTGAAGGCAGGCTGTGAGCGAGCGGTCGAGCAGGGGTTCGACGGCACCGTGCTGATCGTCCAGCCCGGGATCATCCTGGGTCCGCGCGAGGACGTGGCCAGGCTGCCGTGGTGGCTGACCAGGATCGCGCAGGGCGGGCAGGTGCTGGCGCCGGGCGAGCCGGACGCGCCGATGCAGTTCGTCGACGCGCGCGACCTGGGGATCTTCACGCTCGACCAGGCCGAGCGCGGCACGGCCGGCCGGTTCCTGGTGACGGGTCCGGTCGGCCAGACCACGTTCGGGGAGTGGCTGGAGTCGTGCAAGGAGGCGACCGGGTCCGACGCGGAGCTCGTGTGGGTGGACAGCGCCTTCCTGGCCGAGCAGGGCGCGGGGACGTTCGTGGAGCTGCCGCTGTGGGGCGGCCCGCCGTCTGCGGAGCTCGAGACGTTCTGGAACGTCCCCACGACCAAGGCGCAGGCGGCCGGGCTGCGCATCCGTCCCGTCGCGGAGACCGTACGCGACACGTGGGAATGGTTGCGGGAGATCCCCGAGAAGCGCCGCAATTTCGGCAACAACAGCACGCATGGGATCGCGCCGGAGAAGGAGGCCGCGATTCTCACCGCGTGGGCGGCCCGTTCTGAGTAGTTCTCCGCAGACCGGTGGGCGTGGCCGGGGTTAGTGTCGGCGGTGCCGGCGAGGTGCCGATGGCACACCTCGCCACACCGGTCCTGACTCCCAGGGGCCGGAGGGGCGGAGGTGCCTTTGTTGCACTTCCGCCCCTCACCACGTCTGCCGGTCGGTCCCGGTGGCGAAAGGCCGCGAGCGGCCCTCTGGCGCAGACCACTCCTCGTCGGGTAGACGATGGGGAGGCGTGACGTACCTACCGGCACCACCACGAAGCACTACAAATCAGGCTTGACATCTGAATTCCGCACCCTCACGCTGTTGCGTATAGCGCTTGACGTTTCTCTTTGCGAAACCGGGGTGTGACTCGATGATTCCAGCGTGCCCTCTGGCGTCACTGCCGCGAGGTGAGGCCTTGCGGGTCGAGGCCGATCCGCCCATCGCGGTGTTCCACACCGAGGACGGCGAGATCTACGCCATCGACGACACCTGCACCCACCAGGACGCCTCGCTGGCCGACGGCTGGCTGGAGGGCTGCGAGATCGAGTGCCCCCTGCACGCCTCACGCTTCGACCTCAGGACCGGCAAGGTCGACGCGCCGCCTGCCAAGCGCCCCGTCCGCACACACCGCGTGGTGGTCGAGGACGACGTCGTCTACGTCGTGCCGTCCGACGCGCCGCCCAACCTGCCTCCCGGCGTCGCCTTGAAGGGGCAGGCGTGAGAAGCGTCTGCGTCGTCGGCGCCTCGCTCGCCGGGCTGCTGACCGCCCGCGCGCTGCGCGCCCAGGGCTACGACGGCCGCCTGGTCCTCGTCGGCGAGGAGCTCCACCGCCCCTACGACCGTCCCCCTCTGTCCAAGGACTTCCTCAAAGGCGTCCTGGACGAGTCGGACCTGGCCCTGGAAGCCGACGGCGAGGAGCTGGCGGCCGAGTGGCGGCTCGGTGTGGCCGCCACCGGCCTGGACGCCGCCGCCCGTCGCGTCACGCTGAGCGACGGCACGCACGTCGAGGCGGACGGCATCGTCATCGCCACCGGAGCCTCGGCCCGCCGGCTTCCCGGCACGGAGAGCCTGGCGGGGGTGCACACCCTGCGGACGTTGGACGACGCCCGCGCGCTGCGCCACGACCTGGCGAGCGCGAAGCGGGTCGTCGTCATCGGCGGCGGTTTCATCGGCACCGAGGTCGCCGCGACGGCCTGTGCCCTGGGCCTGGAGGTCACGCTCGTGGAGGCGGGGAAGATCCCGCTGGCCGGCGTGGTCGGAGTCCAGATGGCCGAGGCCATCGCCGCTCTCCACGAGCGGCGCGGCGTCCGGCTGCTGCGCGGCGCGAGGGTGACGGCGCTGACGGGCGTGACCCGGGTCGACGGGGTACGACTGGCCGACGGCACCCTGCTGCCCGCGGACGTGGTCGTCGTCGGGATCGGCGCGGTGCCCAACATCGCCTGGCTCGAGAACAGCGGCCTGCGACTGGGCGACGGAGTGATCTGCGACGCGGGTGGCGGCACCCTGATGCCGGGCATCGTCGCGGTCGGCGACTGCGCGGCCTGGTTCGATCCGGCGCTCGGCAGGCACGAGCGGTGCGAGCACTGGACCGGCGCGCGCCTGCGGGCCGCGGTGGCGGCGGAGACGCTGCTGTCGGGCGGCGCCGCCCGGCCCGCGCGGCCACGGCCGGCCTACATCTGGTCCGACCAGTTCGATGTGAAGATCCAGTTCGTCGGGCACGCCCGCCACGCCGACACGGTCGTGGTGGAGGAGGGCGACCCGGCCGATCACAGCTTCCTCGCCGTCTACCGGCAGGGTGAGCGGCCGGTGGCCGTGCTGGGTGTCAACCAGGTCCGCCTCTTCTCCCGCTGGCGCCGCCAGTTGGAGACCGCGGTCTGAAACAGGAGTGAATCAATGGCTCATGAAGTACGCGGCGTGGTCGCGACGGGCAAGGGCAAGCCGGTCGGCCTGGAGACGATCCTCGTCCCCGACCCTGGCCCCGGCGAAGCGCTGGTGAAGGTGCTCGCCTGCGGCGTCTGCCACACGGACCTGCACTACCGTGAGGGCGGCATCAGCGACGACTTCCCGTTCCTGCTCGGCCACGAGGCGTCCGGCGTGGTGGAGTCCGTCGGCGACGGCGTCACCGACGTCGCGCCCGGCGACTTCGTCATCCTCAACTGGCGCGCGGTGTGCGGGTCGTGCCGGTCGTGCCTGCGCGGGCGGCCGCAATACTGCTTCAACACGCACAACGCCACGCAGAAGATGACGCTGGCCGACGGCACCCCGCTGAGCCCGGCGCTCGGCATCGGCGCGTTCGCCGAGAAGACGCTGGTGGCCGCGGGCCAGTGCACCAAGGTCGATCCGGCCGCCTCCCCCGCGGCGGCCGGCCTGCTCGGCTGCGGTGTGATGGCGGGGCTCGGCGCGGCGGTCAACACCGGCGCGGTCAGCCGCGGCGACTCGGTCGCGGTCATCGGCTGCGGCGGCGTCGGCAACGCGGCGATCGCCGGAGCGCGGCTGGTCGGCGCCACCACGATCATCGCGGTGGACGTGGACGGCAGGAAGCTGGAGTGGGCGCGCGGCTTCGGCGCCACGCACACGGTGAACGCCAAGGAGGCCGACCCGGTCGAGGCGATCAGGGAGCTCACCGGCGGGAACGGCGCCGACGTGGTGATCGACGCCGTGGGCCGGCCCGAGACGTTCAAGCAGGCGTTCTACGCGCGCGACCTGGCGGGCACCGCGGTGCTCGTGGGCGTGCCCACTCCGGAAATGACCCTTGAGCTGCCGCTCCTGGACGTGTTCGGCCGCGGCGGGGCGCTCAAGTCCAGCTGGTATGGCGACTGCCTGCCCAGCCGCGACTTCCCCCTGCTGATCTCCCTCTACCTGCAGGGCCGCTTCGACCTGGACGCCTTCGTCACCGAGACCATCGGCCTGGACGGCGTCGAGGAGGCCTTCGCCAAGATGCACCACGGCGACGTGCTGCGCTCGGTGGTGGTGCTCTAATGCGCGTCGAGCATCTGGTCACCTCGGGCACGTTCAGCCTGGACGGGGGCACCTGGGAGGTCGACAACAACGTCTGGCTGCTGGGCGACGGCGACCAGGTGCTGGTGATCGACCCCGCCCACGACGCCGCCGCCGTCGCCGAGGCGATCGGCGACCGCCGGGTCGCGGGGATCGTGTGCACGCACGCGCACGACGACCACGTGAACGCCGCACCCGACCTGGCCGCCCGTACCGGCGCGCCCGTCCTGCTGCACCCCGACGACGAGGTGCTGTGGAAGCTGACGCACCCTGCGGCCACGCCGGACCGGGCGCTGGCGGGCGGGCAGATCCTGCGCGTCGGCGGCTCGGCCGTGCACGTGCTGCACACTCCGGGGCACGCCCCCGGCGCGGTCTGCCTCTACGTGCCCGAGCTGGGGGTGCTGTTCTCCGGGGACACCCTCTTCCACGGCGGCCCCGGCGCCACCGGCAGGTCGTACAGCGACTTTCCGACGATCATCAAGTCGATCAGCACGACGCTCCTCACCCTGCCCGGTGAGACGGTGGTGCACACCGGGCACGGTGACGACACCACCATCGGAGCCGAGGCTCCGCAGCTCGAGGACTGGATCCGCCGAGGACACTGACCCGGCCCACCCCACAGGAGTACTCACGTGACCACGTCAAGCGTGATCCCCACCCTCCCCGGCCGCTACTACGTCGACCCCGAGATCTTCGCCCTTGAGCAGAAGAACATCTTCGAGTCGATGTGGTTCTGCGTGGTGCGCTCGTCCGATCTGGGCAAGCCGGGAGCCTTCAAGACCGTGCAGGTCGGCACCGAGAGCATCCTCGTCACCAGGGCGAGGAACGGGTCGGTGCGCGCGTTCTACAACGTCTGCCGCCATCGCGGCGCCACCATCCGCACCGAGGAGTCCGGCGAGGTCAAGCGGGCGTTCCAGTGCCCCTACCACGCGTGGACGTACGACCTGGACGGCAAGCTCATCGCCGCACCCAACCTGACCAAGATGGCCGACCTGGACCGGGTCGAGTATGGCCTGGTCAAGGTGCACGTGCGCGAGTGGCTCGGCTACGTGTGGGTCTGCCTGGCCGACGATCCGCCCTCCTTCGAGGCCGACGTGCTGGGCGCGGTCACCGAGCGACTCGGAGCGCTGGAGCTGATCGACAACTACGACGTGCCGAACCTCGAGGTCGGGCGGCGCATCGTGTACGACGTCCAGGCCAACTGGAAGCTCATCATCGAGAACTTCATGGAGTGCTACCACTGCGCGACCATCCACCCTGAGCTGACCGAGGTGCTGCCCGAGTTCGCCGACGGCTACGCGGCGCAATACTTCGTCGGCCACGGCGCAGAGTTCGGCGAGGAGATCAAGGGCTTCACCATCGACGGGTCCGCCGGGCTCGACCGCATCCCCGGGGTGAACGACGACCAGGACAGGCGCTACTACGCGATCACCATCAAACCGCAGGTCTTCGTGAACCTGGTGCCCGACCACGTGATCGTGCACCGGATGTTCCCTATGGCCGTCGACCGCACGGTGGTCGAGTGCGACTGGCTCTACCTGCCCGGCGTGGTGGCGAGCGGCAAGGACCTGGACAAGTCGGTCGAGCTCTTCCACCGCGTCAACGAGCAGGACTTCGAGGCGTGCGAGCGCACCCAGCCGCGTATGAGCTCGCGCACCTACGCCAAGGGCGGCGTGCTGGTACCGAGTGAGCACCACATCGGCGCCTTCCATGAGTGGGTTCAGGAACGGATCGGCTGAGCGATGGCGGACGAGGACGAGGGACTCCGGGTCGGCCCGCCCAAGGACTGGGCGGGCGGGCTGCCCGCGGTGGGACACGCCATGCGGATGGCGTACGAGCAGATGGGCGCCCGCCGCACCGTCCTCACCCTGCTGCGGGTCAACCAGAAGAGCGGATTCGACTGCCCGGGCTGCGCCTGGCCGGAAGGCGAGCACCGCAGCCCGGCGGAGTTCTGTGAGAACGGCGCCAAGGCGGTCGCCGAGGAGGCCACGACGCGGCGGCTGAGCGCCGGCTTCTTCGCCGACCACCCGGTCGGCGAGCTGGCGACGATGAGCGACTACTGGCTGGGGCAGCAGGGCAGGCTCACCGAGCCCCTGTACAAGGACGCGGGCTCGGACCGCTACCGGCCCATCGGCTGGGCGGAGGCGTTCCGGATCGTCGCCGAGGAGCTACGTGCCCTCGAAGGCCCTGACGAGGCCGTGTTCTACACCTCCGGCCGCACCTCCAACGAGGCGGCCTTCGCCTACCAGCTTCTCGTGCGCCGCTTCGGCACCAACAACCTGCCCGACTGCTCCAACATGTGCCACGAGTCCAGCGGCTCGGCGCTCACCGAGACGCTGGGCATCGGCAAGGGCACCGTCACGCTGGAGGATCTGCACCGCGCCGAGCTGATCTTCGTCGTGGGGCAGAACCCCGGCACCAACCACCCGCGCATGCTGAGCGCCCTGGAGCGGGCCAAGCGCGGCGGGGCGCGGATCATCGCGGTCAACCCGCTGCCGGAGGCCGGGCTGCTGCGGTTCAAGAACCCGCAACGGCCCTCGGGGCTAGCCTCGGGCACCGCGCTCGCCGACCGCTTCCTGCAGATCCGCCTCAACGGCGACATGGCGCTCTTCCAGGCGCTGTCGCTGCTCCTGCTCGACTCGGCCGACAGGGAGTTCATCGAGGAGCACACGCACGGCTTCGCGGAGTGGGAGCGGCACCTGGCCGCCCTCGACTGGGCGGAGGTGCTGGAGGCGACCGGGCTGTCCAGGGCCGAGCTGGAGGAGACCGCCGGGGAGGTCCGCGGCGCGCGTTCGGTCGTCGTGTGCTGGGCCATGGGCCTGACCCAGCACCGCAACTCCGTGGCGACGATCAGGGAGGTGGTCAACTTCCTGCTGCTGCGCGGCAACGTCGGCCGGCCGGGGGCGGGCGTCTGCCCGGTGCGCGGCCACTCCAACGTGCAGGGCGACCGCACCATGGGGATCTACGAGAAGCCGCCTGCGGACTTCCTGGACGCGCTGGAGGCGGAGTTCGGCTTCGCCCCGCCGCGCCGGCACGGGCTGGACACCGTGGAGGCCATCCGCGCGATGCGCGACGGCGCGGTCAAGGTGTTCTTCGGGATGGGCGGCAACTTCGTCAGGGCGACGCCCGACAGCGAGGTCACCGAGGCGGCGCTGCGCCGTACCCGGCTGACCGTGCAGGTGTCCACCAAGCTCAACCGCTCGCACGCCGTGTGCGGCGAGCGGGCGCTCATCCTGCCCGCGCTGGGCCGCACCGAGCGCGATGCCGCGGGATACGTGACGGTGGAGGACTCGATGGGCCTGGTCCACGCCTCGAGGGGCAGGCTCGGGCCCGCCGCGCCCGGCCTGCTGTCGGAGACGGCCATCGTGTGCGGGCTGGCCCGCGAGCTGTTCGGCGACGACCCGCACGTGCCGTGGGCCGAGTTCGAGCGCGACTACGGCGCGGTCAGGGACCGCATCGCCCGGGTGATCCCCGGGTTCGCGGACTTCAACGCGCGGGCCGAGGCCGGCTTCGCGCTGCCCAACGCCCCCAGGGACGAACGCCGCTTCCCCACCGCGACCGGCAGGGCGAACTTCACCGTCAACCGGCTGGAGGTGCTGCGGGTGCCGCCGGGACGGCTGCTGCTGCAGACGGTCCGCAGCCACGACCAGTACAACACCACGATCTACGGCCTGGACGACCGCTACCGCGGGGTCAAGGCGGGCCGCCGCGTGCTCTTCGTGCACCCCGACGACCTGGCGGAGCGCGACCTGGCCGACGGCGACGTGGTGGACCTGATCAGCGAGTGGCCGGACGGCGAGCGCAAGGCGAAGGGCTTCAGGGTGATCGCCTATCCGACGGCGCGCGGCTGCTGCGCGGCCTACTTCCCCGAGACCAACGTGCTGGTGCCGCTGGACTCGGTGGCCGAGACGTCCAACACCCCGACGTCGAAGAGCGTGGTGGTGCGGCTGGCGCGGTCTAGCCCGCGTAGCCGAGCCGCCCGCTGATCTCATCGGCCCCTGTGATGAGGACGGAGGCGAGCTCGTGCATGCGCTCGGCGGGGAAGCGGTAAGCGGGGCCGGAGGCGCTGACCGCGGCCACGACGTCCCCGTGGTAGGAGCGGATGGGCGCGGCAATGGTGTTGAGCCCGTCCTCCAGCTCCTCCAGACAGTAGGCGTAGCCCGTCTTCCTGATCTCGGCGAGCTGCTTCTCCAGCTCGGCCACGTCGGTGATGGTCCGGCCGGTCAGGGCCTCCAGCGGCCCCTCGGACAGCAGCTTCGCCCGCTGCCTGTCCTCCAGGTGAGCCAGGAGCACCTTGCCGCTGGAGGTCGCGTGGAGGGGGGTGAGCTGGCCGACCCAGTTGTAGGCGGTGACGGCGGACGGCCCGCGCACCTGGTCCAGGTTGACCGCGTAGGAGGAGCGGAGGACGGCGATGTTCACGGTCTCACCGATCTCCTCGGCCAGCCGCTGGCAGACGGGATGGCTGCGCCGGCCGAGGTCCATCTGCGTGTTGACGCCGCCGGCCAGGCGGATGATGCCGAAACCGAGACGGTATTTGCCCCGGTCCTCGGCCTGCTCGACCAGTCCGCGCGCTTCCAGGGCGCCGAGCAGCCGGAACGCGGTCGACTTGTGCACGTCGATCTCGGCGGCGACCTCACTGACGCCGGCCTCGCCCCGGCGGGAGAGGATCTCGAGCACGCTGATCGCCCGATCGACCGACTGCACGCCCCCACTACCCGAGTCGTTGCTCATAGCGAAACTGTAAGTGCTGTGAGGAACTCACGCGAGCTGAAGTGCGGAAAAGATCTCCTGTTGCGAGTAGTGCAACGAAATGCACATGACGCTACGATTCGCGGAAATGCGCGAGAGACGAGGCACCATGACGTCACAGCAGTACGACTTCGTCATCGTCGGAGGCGGCTCGGCCGGCTGCGCCCTGGCCAACCGGCTCTCCGCGGACCCTGCCACCCGCGTGCTGGTGCTGGAGGCGGGCCGGCCGGACTACCCCTGGGACGTCTTCATTCACATGCCGGCGGCGCTCCCCTTCCCGATCGGCAACCGCTTCTACGACTGGCGGTACGAGTCCGAGCCTGAGCCGCACATGCGGGGCCGACGGATCTACCACGCGCGCGGGAAGGTGCTGGGCGGTTCGAGCAGCATCAATGGCATGATCTTCCAGCGCGGCAACCCGCTCGACTACGAGCGCTGGGGCGCCGATCCCGGGATGAAGACCTGGGACTACGCGCACTGCCTGCCCTACTTCAAGCGCATGGAGAACTGCCTGGCCGACCCCGGCACCCCCTGGCGCGGTCACGAGGGCCCGCTGGCGCTGGAGCGGGGGCCGGCGAGCACGCCGCTCTACCCGGCCTTCTTCGAGGCCGTGCAGCAGGCCGGCTACCCGCTCACCGACGACGTCAACGGCTACCGTCAGGAGGGCTTCGCCCGCTTCGACCGCAACATCCGGCGGGGCCGCAGGCTCAGCGCGGCCAGGGCGTACCTGCACCCGGTCATGAAGAGGCCGAACCTCACCGTGAAGACGCGGGCGTTCGTGACGCGCATCCTCTTCGAGGGCAAGCGGGCCGTCGGCGTCGAGTACGACGGCGGGACGGTGCGCGCGGGAGAGGTCATCCTGTGCGGCGGCGCGATCAACTCGCCGCAACTCCTCCAGCTGTCCGGGGTCGGCAACGCCGACGAGCTGCGCGCCCTCGGCGTCGACGTTGTGCACCACCTGCCGGGAGTGGGCGAGAACCTGCAGGACCATCTGGAGGTCTACATCCAGCACGGGTGCGGCGAGCCCGTCTCGATGCAGCCGAACCTGCAGAAGTGGCGCCACCCCTGGATCGGCGCCCAGTGGCTGTTCCTGCGCAAGGGGCCGGGCGCGACCAACCACTTCGAGGCCGGCGGCTTCGTGCGCAGCAACGCCGACGTCGACTACCCGAACCTCATGTTCCACTTCCTGCCGATCGCGGTGCGCTACGACGGCTCCGCGCCCTCGGGCGGACACGGCTACCAGGTGCACGTCGGCCCCATGTACTCCGACGCCCGCGGCTCCGTGAAGATCAAGAGCGGCGACCCGCGGCGGCATCCCGCCCTGCGGTTCAACTACCTGTCCACCGACCAGGACCGGCGCGAGTGGGTGGAGGCCGTCAGGGTGGCCAGGAGCATCCTCGGTCAGCCCGCGCTGGCCGCGTACAGCACCGGCGAGCTGTCCCCCGGGCCCTCTGTCGAGACCGACGAGGAGATCCTGGACTGGGTGGCCAAGGACGGCGAGACGGCGCTGCACCCCTCCTGCACGGCCCGGATGGGCGTGGACGAGATGTCCGTGCTCGACCCCGAGAGCATGCGCGTGCACGGCGTGGACGGGCTGCGGGTGGTGGACGCCTCGGCCATGCCGTACGTCACGAACGGCAACATCTACGCGCCGGTCATGATGCTGGCGGAGAAGGCGGCCGACCTGATCCTCGGCAACACCCCGCTGCCGCCGGAGCCGGCCGAGTTCTACCGGCACCGCTCCTAGACGACGACAGAGGCGGTGGGGGATCCCCACCGCCTCACGTCTCCGGCGATGTCAGCGGAAGACGACCGTGCGGTCGCCGTTGAGCAGCACCCGCTGCTCGCTGTGCCACTTCACCGCCCTGGCGAGCACCTGGGCCTCGACGTCCCGGCCGACGGCGACCAGGTCGTCGGGGTCCAGCTCGTGGTCCACCCTGGCGACGTCCTGCTCGATGATCGGCCCCTCGTCCAGGTCCGCCGTCACGTAGTGCGCGGTCGCCCCGATGAGCTTCACGCCGCGCTCGTGCGCCTGGTGGTACGGCTTGGCGCCCTTGAACCCCGGCAGGAAGGAGTGGTGGATGTTGATCGCCCGCCCCTCCAGCCGCTTGCACAGGTCGTCCGACAGGATCTGCATGTAGCGGGCGAGCACCACCAGGTCCGCGTCGTACTCGGCGACCAGCTCCAGCACCCTGGCCTCCGCCTCCGCCCTGCCCTCCGACGTCACCGGGACGTGGTGGAAGGGCACGCCGTAGGAGGCGGCCAGCGGCTCGAGGTCCGGGTGGTTGGAGACCACCGCGGGGATCTCGATGTTCAGGCCGCCGACCTGGCGGCGGAAGAGCAGGTCGTTCATGCAGTGACCGAACTTCGACACCATGATCAGCGTACGGGTCGGGGTGGCCGCGTCCTTGAGCTGCCAGGTCATCTGGCAGGACGCCGCGACGTAGGCGAACCCCTCGCGCAGCTCCTCCAGGGCGTCCTGGGAGGTGAAGTGCACGCGCATGAAGAAGCCGCCGCCCTTGCGGTCGTTGAACTGCTTGCTCTGCAGCATGTTCCCGCCGTGCTGGATGAGGAAGCTGCTCACGGCGTAGACGATGCCCGGCTTGTCGGCGCAGGAGACGGTGAGGATGAACTCGCGCCCAGGAGCCATCGCTCCTCCTTGTGTTGCGTATTACGCAAATGAGTTAGTTATACGCAACAGCGTGAACGCAGAGCAGCACGTCCGTCAAGAGGTGAAATGTGATCCAACGCCGGGCAAAACCCATCACAACACATAGTTTCGGTCAGTGATTCCCTCAAGGCCTTGACGAACCCCCAGCAGCCGGTCAATCCTGTTCCCCATTAAGCACAAGCTTGCGCCATGCGCAACGATCAGGGATGTGCCCGATGACCGACCTCTACATCGGTGGAACGTGGACGAGGCCGATCGCCGGTGGCCTGCGGCACATCCACTCGCCCGCCGACGGTGGTCTGGTGGCCACGGTGGCGGAGGCCACGGCGGCCGACACCGGGCGGGCGATCGAGGCCGCCCGGCACGCCTTCGACGCGGGCCCCTGGCCGCAGACTCCCGCCCGCGAGCGGGGCGCACTCCTGAACAGGGTAGCTGACCTGCTGGAACGCGACCGCGACAGCTTCGCGAAGGCCGAGTCAGGCGACACCGGCAAACGGCTCGTGGAGAGCGAGTACGACGTCGACGACTCCATCGCCTCCCTGCGGTACTTCGCCGGGGTGGCGGGCACCGACGCCGGGCGGGTGATCGACACCGGCCGGGACGACGCCATCAGCCGCATCGTCCACGAACCCGTCGGCGTCTGCGCCCTGATCACGCCGTGGAACTATCCGCTGCTGCAGGCGACGTGGAAGGTCGCCCCCGCGCTCGCCGCCGGCAACACCTTCGTGCTGAAGCCCAGCGAGCTCACACCCAGCACCTCGATCCTGCTGATGCGTGCGCTGGAGGAGGCGGGCCTGCCTGCGGGCGTCGCCAACCTGGTGCTCGGCGCGGGCCCCGAGGCGGGCGCGCCGCTGGCCGAGCACCCGGCCGTGGACCTGGTGTCGTTCACCGGCGGCGTGGCCACGGGACGCCGGATCATGGCGGCCGCCGCACCCACCGTCAAACGCGTGGCGCTCGAACTGGGCGGCAAGAACCCCAACATCGTCTTCGCCGACGCCGACGTCGAGACCGCGATCGACTTCGCGCTCACCGCGGTGTTCCTGCACTCGGGCCAGGTCTGCTCGGCCGGCGCCCGCCTCCTCGTGGAGGACTCCCTGCACGACGCCTTCGTGGACGAGGTCGTCCGGCGCGCGGAGCTGATCCGCCTGGGCGGCCCCTTCGACCCGGACGCGCACACCGGCCCGCTGATCTCCGCCGCGCACCTCGCCAAGGTCGAGGAGTACGTGGCGGCGGGCCTGGCCGAAGGCGCGGTCCTGCGCTGCGGCGGCCGCCGCGGGGAGGGCCTCGGCTTCTTCTACCGCCCCACCGTGCTCGACGAGTGCAAGCAGGGCATGCGCGTGGTGCGCGAGGAGTCCTTCGGCCCCGTGCTGACCGTGGAGCGCTTCACCACCGAGGACGAGGCCGTGCGCCTCGCCAACGACACCGAGTACGGCCTGGCCGGCGCCGTCTGGACCCAGGACGCCGGCAAGGCGCAGCGGGTCGCGGGCCGGCTGCGGCACGGCACGGTGTGGATCAACGACTACCACCCCTACGTGCCGCAGGCCGAGTGGGGTGGCTTCAAGCAGTCAGGCATCGGCCGTGAGCTCGGGCCCACCGGTCTCGACGAGTACCGCGAGATCAAGCATGTCTGGCAGAACATCCGCCCACGCCCCCAGCGGTGGTTCCCAGCGAACTGACGCCTGACGACCAAGAGGTGGTCATGACCGTACCGTCACTGACCGAACGCACGCCGCTCGGCACCGAGACACCCCCCATCCTCGAGGTGAGGGGGCTCTGGAAGGTGTTCGGGCCCAAGGCCGACCGCGTCGTCGGCAGCACGCTCAGCCGCACGGAACTGAAGGAACAGACCGGCTGCGTCGCCGCCGTCCGCGACGTGTCCTTCTCGGTACGCCGGGGCGAGGTGTTCGTGGTCATGGGCCTGTCCGGCTCGGGCAAGTCCACCTTGGTCCGCTGCCTCACCAGGCTGATCGAGCCCACGGCCGGCGAGATCCTGCTCGACGGCGACGACGTCCGCAAGGCCGACGAGAAACGGCTGCGGGAGCTGCGCAGGCACCGCATGGCCATGGTCTTCCAGCACTTCGGGCTGCTGCCGCACCGGTGCGTGCTGGACAACGTCGTCTTCGGGCTGGAGATCCGCGGCGTGCCCAAGCAGGACCGCTACGTCAGGGCCCGCGAGGTCGTCGGGCTGGTCGGCCTGACCGGCTTCGAGAACTCCTATCCCGACCAGCTCTCCGGAGGCATGCAGCAGCGCGTCGGCCTGGCCCGCGCGCTGGCCGCCGATCCCGAGGTCCTGCTGTTCGACGAGCCGTTCTCCGCGCTCGACCCGCTGATCAGGCGCGAGATGCAGAACGAGGTCATCCGCCTGCACCACGAGGTCGGCAAGACCATGATCTTCATCACCCACGACTTGAGCGAGGCGCTCAAGCTGGGCGACCGCATCCTCATCATGCGCGACGGCGAGCTGGTCCAGATGGGCACGCCCGACGAGGTCGTGGGCGCGCCGGCCGACGACTACGTACGGGACTTCGTCAGCGACGTGGCGCGCTCCCACGTGCTGACGCTGCGCTGGATCATGCGCGACCCGCTGCCCGGCGAGCCCCTGGACGGCCCCGAGCTGGGCCCCGACGTGGTCATCCGGGACGCGGTGCACAGCGTGATGTCGGCCGACCGGCCGGTCCGCGTGACCAGGGACGGCGCCCTGCTGGGCGTGGTCACCAGCGCCGAGATCCTCGAGGTCATCGCGGGAGGGCAGTCCTGATGGCTCCGGTGACGGCCGCGGTCACGGCGGTGGCCACGCGGCTGCGCGGCCGCAGGCTCCTGATCGTGGCGGTGCTGGCGGTCTGGGTGCTGGGGTGGGCGCTGCTGAACGGGCGCGACACGCTGGCACTCGGCGGGGCCGAGCTGACGCCGCTGCACACCTCGTTCAGCGAGGGCATGGACGCCATCGACGACAGCAGGAACACCAACCCGTTCTTCCTCTACTTCATCAACTACATCCGGCTCTTCCTCGACGAGGCCGTGACGTTCGTCCAGGCGCTGATCAGCCAGCCGTCCTTCGGCCGCCCGGTCCCCGTGCTGGGCTGGCTGGGCGTGACGGCCGTGGCGACCGCGGTCACGTACCTGTATGCCAACAGGAAGGCGGCGCTGCTCGCGGCGGCGGGCCTGATCTCCTTCGGGCTGCTCGGGCTGTGGCAGGAGAGCATGGACACGCTCGCCCTCACGCTCACCGCGGTGGTGCTGTCGCTGGCCGTGGGCATCCCGCTCGGGGTGCTGGCGGGGATGAGCGACCGCTTCCACCGGCTGGTCACCCCGGTGCTGGACTTCATGCAGACGATGCCGACGTTCGTCTACCTGGCGCCGCTCACGCTCTTCTTCCTCATCGGGCCGGCCAGCGCGACGGTCGCCACGATGATCTACGCGATCCCGCCGGCCATCCGCATCACCGCGCACGGCATCCGCCAGGTCTCGCCGGACACCCTCGAAGCCGGCGCCTCGCTGGGCGCCACCACCGCTCAGTCGCTGCGGCACGTGCGGCTGCCGATGGCCAAGCAGACGATCATCGTCGGGGTGAACCAGACCATCATGGCCGCCCTGTCCATGGCCACCATCGCGGCCCTCATCGACGCGCCGGGCCTGGGCAAGACGGTGTTGAAGGCGCTGCAGACCCTGGACGTGGGCACCGCGTTCAACGCGGGCCTGGCCATCGTCATCATGGCGGTGGTGCTGGACCGGGTGACCTCGGCGGCCAGCCGCCGGGTCGAGGCCGAGCGCAGGGCCGGCCGGCTGCTCACTCCCGGACGGCGGCGGCTGCAGGTGGCGGGCGTGCTCGGCGTCACGGCGGTGCTCGGCTATCTGTCGTACACCTACGTGTGGGCGGCGGAGTTCCCCGCGCAGGCCAACCTCGGCCCCATCGTGCGCCGCGCCGCCGACGCGGCGAGCGTCTGGGTGCAGGACAGCCTGGTCGGCTTCACCAACGCGATCAAGAACCTGCTCACCAACGGGCTGCTCAACCCGTTCGAGTCGCTGCTGACAGGGTCTCCGTGGTGGCTGGTGTTCGCCGTGGCCGTGGCCGTGGCGCTGCTGGTGGGCAACGCGCGCGCGGCCCTGGCGACCGCGGTCGGCCTGGCGCTGCTGGTCCTGCTCGGGCTCTGGCAGGACAGCATGGTCACGCTGGCCTCCACCCTGGTCGCCACGATCCTCGTCATGATGCTCGGCGTGGTGGTGGGCGTGTGGATGGGCCGCAGCGACCGGGCCGACACCGTGCTGCGCCCCGTGCTCGACGCCGGGCAGACCATGCCCGCCTTCGTCTATCTGGTGCCGATCCTCGGCCTGTTCGGCCCGACGCGGTTCACCGCGATCATCGCCGCCGTGGTCTTCGCGGCGCCGGTCGCGATCAAGCTGGTCGCCGAGGGCATCAGGCGGGTCTCCCCCACCACGGTCGAGGCGGCCACCTCGGTGGGGGCGAACGCCTGGCAGCTCATCTCCAAGGTCCAGCTCCCGATGGCCCGCAGCGGCGTGACACTCGCGGCGAGCCAGGGACTCATCTACGTGCTCTCGATGGTCGTCGTGGGCGGCCTCGTGGGAGCGGGAGCGCTCGGCTACGACGTCGTGGCCGGGTTCTCGCAGCACCAGCTCCGGGGGAAGGGGCTGGCCGCCGGGCTCGCGATCGTCGTGCTCGGCATCGTGCTCGACCGTGTCATGCGCGCTGCCACGCAGCGCGCCGACGCGGCCGCTCACGGGGGGCAACCGCACCAATAGCCAGATGACGGGCCCTCTCGGCCCGGGAACCACTAGGAGGACCTAGGTGACGAATTCGAGAAGCAGAAGAATCAGGGCACTCGTGCTCGTAGCCGGCATGGGCCTCCTGGTGAACGCCTGCGCGGGTGCGAAGGTCGGCGAGACGGCCGCGCCCGCCGCCGGCAGCGGCAGCGCCAAGGCGTGCGGGACCCTGAGCCTCGCGATCAACCCATGGGTGGGGTACGAGGCCAACGCCGCCGTGATCGGCTATGTGGCCGAGAAGAACCTCGGCTGCAAGGTCGTGAAGAAGGACCTCAAGGAGGAGGTGGCCTGGCAGGGCTTCGGCACCGGCGAGGTCGACGCGGTCGTGGAGAACTGGGGCCACGACGACCTGAAGAAGAAGTACATCGACGAGCAGAAGACCGCCGTCTCCGCGGGGCCGACGGGCAACAAGGGCGTCATCGGCTGGTACGTGGCGCCGTGGATGGCCGAGAAGTACCCGGACATCACCGACTGGAAGAACCTCAACAAGTACGCCTCCCTGTTCAAGACCTCCGAGTCCGGCGGCAAGGGCCAGCTCCTCGACGGTGACCCCTCCTTCGTCACCAACGACGAGGCCCTGGTCAAGAACCTCAAGCTGGACTTCAAGGTCGTCTACGCGGGCAGCGAGACCGCGTTGATCACGGCCTTCCGCCAGTCGCAGAAGCAGCAGACGCCGCTCATCGGTTACTTCTATGAGCCGCAGTGGTTCCTGTCGGAGCTCAAGCTGGTCAAGGTCAACCTGCCCGCCTACACGGCCGGCTGCGACGCCGACGCCGCCAGGGTGGCCTGTGACTACCCGCCGTACGAGCTCGACAAGATCGTGAGCAAGAAGTTCGCCGACTCCGGCAGCCCTGCCTACGAGCTGGTCAAGAACTTCACCTGGGGCAACGACGACCAGAACCTCGTGGCGAAGTACATCACCGAGGACAAGATGACCGCCGAGGAGGCGGCCGCCAAGTGGGTGGCCGACAACGCGGACAAGGTCAAGGCCTGGCTCCCCAAGAGCTGACGGCACGGCCGGACCCGGCCCGATCGCGCTTCGCGGTCGGGCCGGGTTCGCATGTCCAGCGACACCGCCTGAAATTAGACAGATCGCCCCTTGACACCCGCAATCCGGCGAGCGACGCTTGTTGCGGAAAGCGCTTTGGGTTGCATATTCCGCAACAACGGAGGTGGCTATGACGGGCCCGAGAGTCGTTGTCATCGGGGCCGGCGTGGTCGGCGCGGCACTCGCCGACGAGCTGTCGGCCCGCGGCTGGACCGACGTCACGGTGGTCGACCAGGGAGACGTGCCCGCCACCGGCGGCTCCTCCTCGCACGCGCCCGGTCTGGTGTTCCAGACCAACGGGTCCAAGACCATGACCGAGATGGCCCGCTACACCGTGGAGAAGTTCGTCGAACTGGACAGCTTTCTCCAGGTGGGCGGCCTCGAGGTGGCCACCACCCCCGAGCGCCTCGCCGAGCTGCACCGCCGCCACGGCTGGGCGGCCGCGTGGGGCCTGGAGGCCCAGCTGCTCTCCCCCGCCGAGTGCGTGGCCAAGCACTCGCTCCTGGACCCCGGCAAGGTGCTCGGCGGCCTGTTCATCCCCACCGACGGCCTGGCCAAGGCGGTCAAGGCGGTCCAGGCGCAGCTCACCAGGGCGATGGAGCGCGGCGTGCAGGTCCTGGCCAGGCACGAGGTGCTGGACATCAGGGCCGAGGGCGGCCGGGTCAGCGCGGTGGTCACCGACCACGGCGAGATCCCCGCCGACGTGGTGGTCTGCTGCGCCGGCATCTGGGGGCCGCGCGTGGCCAGGATGGCCGGGATGGAGCTGCCGCTCACGCCGCTGGCCCACCAGCTGGCCTGGACGGGACAGGTCCCCGACCTGGCCGGGCAGAGCGAGGAGGCGACCCGGCCCATCCTGCGCCACCAGGACGCCGACCTGTACTACCGGGAGCGGTACGACACGCTGGGCATCGGCTACTACGGCCACCGGCCCATGCCGGTCAGCCCCGACGACATCCTCTCGGTGGACGCGGCCGAGGTCATGCCTTCCGTGCTGACCTTCACGCCCGACGACTTCGCCGACGCCTGGACCGAGACCCAGAGCCTGCTCCCCGGGACGCGGTCGGCCAAGGTGGAGGAGGGCATCAACGGCCTGTTCTCGTTCACGACCGACCACATGCCGCTGATGGGCCAGTCGCGGGACGTGGAGGGCTTCTGGGTGGCGGAGGCCGTCTGGGTCACCCACTCCGCCGGCGTCGGCAAGGCCATGGCCGAGTGGCTGGTCGACGGCCACTGCTCCTCCTTCGACCTGCACGAATGCGACGTCAACCGGTTCGAGCAGCACCAGATCGCCCCTGATTACGTGCGGGAGCGCGGCTGCCAGAACTACGTCGAGGTCTACGACATCATTCATCCGCTGCAGCCCATGGAAAGCCCGCGCCCGATGCGGACCAGTCCGTTCCACGCCCGCCAGCAGGAGCTCGGCGCGATCTTCCTGGAGGCCTCCGGCTGGGAGCGGCCGCAGTGGTACGGCGCCAACGCCCCGCTGCTGCAGGGCCGCGACATCCCGGCGCCCGGCGACTGGGCCGCGCAGTACTGGTCGCCCATCGTGGGCGCGGAGGCGCAGGCCACCCGGGAGTCCGTCGCGATGTACGACATGACCGCGCTCAAGCGCCTGGAGATCAGCGGCCCCGGCGCGGTCGGCTTCCTGCAGTCCCTCGTGACCGGCGACATCGACAAGTCCGTCGGCTCCGTGACGTACTGCCTGCTCCTGGACACCGACGGCGGCATCCGCAGCGACGTCACGGTCGCGCGCCTCGGGCCCGAGCTGTTCCAGGTGGGCGCCAACGGCAACCTCGACCTCGACTGGCTGGACCGGCGGCGACCGCGCGCGGTCCACATCCGGGACATCACCGCGGGCACCTGCTGCGTGGGCGTGTGGGGCCCGCGTGCCCGCGACCTCGTCCAGCCGCTGACCGGCATCGACCTGACCGCGCTGCGCTACTTCCGCGGCGCCCGCGGCTACATCGGCAACGTCCCGGTCACCATGCTGCGCCTGTCGTACGTCGGCGAGCTGGGCTGGGAGATCTACACCACCGCCGACATGGGACTCAAGCTCTGGGACACGCTCTGGGAGGCCGGGCAGCGGCACGGCGTCATCGCCGGCGGCCGCGGCGCGTTCACGAGCCTGCGCCTGGAGAAGGGCTACCGCTCCTTCGGCACGGACATGACCTTCGAGCACGACCCGTACGAGGCCGGGCTCGGCTTCGCCGTCAAGCTGGACAAGGGTGACTTCGTCGGCCGGGCGGCGCTGCTGGAGCGCAAGGAGTCGGTGCGCCGCCGGCTCACCTGCCTGCTCACCGACGAGGTCGTCATGGGCAAGGAGCCCGTCTACGACCGCGACGGCGGCCCGGCCGGCTACGTCACCAGCGCCGCCTACGGATACACGATCGGCAGCGGCATCGCCTACGCCTGGCTGCCCGCCGACCTGGCCGCCCCCGGCCAGGAGGTGACCATCGGCTACTTCGACCGGTACGTACGCGCCGTCGTCGCCGAGGAACCGCTTTTCGACCCCACGATGCAGCGGCTGCGCGGTTAGGAAAGGACGCACATGATCGACACCCCGCTGGACGTCGTGGACCCCGAGGTCCACGCGGCCATCGGCGACGAGCTGGCCCGCCAGCGCTCGACGCTGGAGATGATCGCCTCGGAGAACTTCGCGCCCGTCGCCGTCATGGCGGCGCAGGGCTCGGTGCTCACCAACAAGTACGCCGAGGGCTACCCGGGCCGGCGGTACTACGGCGGGTGCGAGCACGTGGACGTGATCGAGCAGATCGCCATCGACCGGGTGAAGGCGCTCTTCGGCGCCGAGGCGGCCAACGTGCAGCCCCACTCCGGCGCCCAGGCCAACGCCGCGGCCATGGCCGCGCTGCTCGAACCCGGCGACACCATCCTCGGGCTCGACCTGGCCCACGGCGGCCATCTCACGCACGGCATGCGGATCAACTTCTCCGGCCGCCTGTACAACGTGGTCGCCTACCACGTGCGCCAGAGCGACCACCTGGTGGACATGGAGGAGGTCGAGCGGCTGGCCCGCGAGCACCGGCCCAAGCTGATCATCGCCGGCTGGTCGGCGTACCCCCGCCAGCTGGACTTCGCGGCGTTCCGGCGGATCGCCGACGAGGTGGGCGCGTACCTGCTGGTGGACATGGCGCACTTCGCCGGCCTGGTGGCCGCGGGCCTGCACCCCTCCCCCGTGCCGCACGCCCACATCGTCACCACCACCACGCACAAGACCCTCGGCGGCCCGCGCGGCGGCGTGATCCTGACGACGGACGACCTCATCAAGAAGATCAACTCGTCGGTCTTCCCCGGCCAGCAGGGCGGACCGCTGGAGCACGTCATCGCCGCCAAGGCGGTCGCGTTCAAGATCGCTGCCGGGGACGGGTTCCGGGACCGCCAGTGGCGCACGCTGGAGGGCGCCGGGATCCTCGCCGACCGGCTGCTCGGGCCCGACGCCGCCGCGGCCGGGGTGAAGGTGCTGACCGGCGGCACCGACGTGCACCTCGTCCTGGTCGACCTGCGCGACTCGGAGCTGGACGGAAAGCAGGCCGAGGACCGGCTGCACACCGCCGGGATCACGGTGAACAGGAACGCGGTGCCGTTCGACCCGCGCCCGCCGATGGTCACCTCCGGCCTGCGGATCGGCACGCCGGCGCTGGCCACGCGCGGGTTCGGTCCCGACGACTTCAGCGAGGTGAGCGACATCATCGCGACCGCACTCACGCCGGACGCCGACCTGGCCTTCCTGCGCGGCAGGGTCGAGACCCTGGCCGGCAAGCACCCGCTCTACGGGCAGGTCCGATGAGCCCCCGCACTCCGGGCGCCGATCTGCCCGAGCACCCCGACCGGCTGTGGAGCGCGGCCGAGCCCAAGGCGTCCTACGACGTGGTGATCGTCGGAGCCGGCGGGCACGGCCTGGCCACCGCCTACTACCTGGCCAAGAACCACGGCATCACGAACGTCGCCGTGCTGGAGCGCGGCTGGCTCGCCGGCGGCAACATGGCCCGCAACACCACCATCATCCGCTCCAACTACCTGTGGGACGAGAGCGCCGGCATCTACGAGCACGCGCTGAAGCTCTGGGAGGGGCTGGAGGAGGAGCTGGACTACCCGTTGCTGTTCAGCCAGCGCGGCGTGCTCAACCTCGCGCACAGCCTCCAGGATGTGCGCGACAGCGTACGGCGGGTCGAGGCCAACAGGCTCAACGGCGTGGACGCGGAATGGCTGGACCCCCAGCAGGTCAAGGAGGTCTGCCCGATCGTCAACGTCTCCCCCGACGTCCGCTACCCGGTGCTCGGCGGCACCTTCCAGCCCAGGGCCGGGATCGCCAAGCACGACCACGTCGCCTGGGGCCTGGCCAGGGCGGCCGCGGCGCTCGGCGTCGAGTTCATCGAGCACTGCGAGGTCACCGGGCTGCAGGTGCGCGAGGGCCGGGTGACCGGCGTGGAGACCACCCGCGGCACGATCGCGGCGGGCCGGGTGGCGCTGTGCGCCGCCGGTCACACCTCGGTCGTGGCCGCCACGGCGGGGATCGACCTGCCGCTGCAGAGCCACCCCCTCCAGGCGCTGGTCTCCGAGCTGCTGGAGCCCGTGCACCCCACCGTCGTCATGTCCAACGCCGTGCACGTGTACGTCAGCCAGGCGCACAAGGGCGAGCTGGTCATGGGGGCGGGCATCGACGCGGCCAACTCCTACCGCCAGCGCGGCGCCTTCCACATCATCGAACAGCAGATGGCCGCGGCCCTGGAGCTGTTCCCCGTCTTCGCCCGGGCGCACGTGCTGCGTACCTGGGGCGGCGTGGTGGACGTCTCACCGGACGCCTCGCCGATCATGGGCCTGACCCCGGTCGAGGGCCTCTACCTCAACTGTGGCTGGGGCACCGGCGGCTTCAAGGCGACACCGGGCGTGGGCTGGTGTTTCGCCCACACCGTGGCCAACGACGAGCCGCACCCCCTCAACGCTCCCTTCTCCCTTGACCGATTCGTCACCGGGGCGCTCGTCGACGAGCACGGCGCCGCCGCGGTCGCGCACTGAGGAACGCCACGATGCTGCTGATCCCCTGTCCCTGGTGCGGCCCTCGAGACGAGGCCGAGTTCCACTACGGCGGCCAGGCCCACGTCGCCTACCCGGAGAATCCGGGTGCGCTCTCCGACGAGGAGTGGGCCCGCTACCTGTTCTTCCGTGACAACCCCAAGGGGTCGTTCGCCGAGCGGTGGAGCCATTCCGCGGGCTGCCGCCGCTGGTTCAACGCCGTACGCGACACCGCCACGAACGAGATCCACGCCGTCTACCGCGTGGGCGAGCGCCGACCGGTGACGCCGTGAGGCGCGCGACCGGCGGGCGCGTCGACCGCACCCGCACGCTCCGCTTCCGCTTCGACGGCCGCGACTACACGGGACACCCCGGCGACACGCTCGCCTCGGCGCTGCTGGCCAATGGTGTGCGCCAGGTCGGGACGAGCGTCAAGCTCGGCCGCCCGCGCGGGATCGTCGCCGCGGGCAGCGAGGAGCCCAGCGCGCTGGTGCAGATCGAGGAGCCGTTCCCCGAGCCCATGCTGACGGCGACCACCGTCGAGCTGTATGACGGCCTGGTCGCGAGCGGGCTGCCCGGCCAGGGCCGCCTGGCCGCCGAGCCCGACCCGGCCCGCTACGACGCCATCCACGCGCACTGCGACGTGCTGGTGGTGGGCGCGGGCCCCGCCGGGCTGTCCGCGGCCCGGGCGGCCGCGCGCACCGGCGCCCGTGTGATCCTCGCCGACGAGCAGCCCGAGCCCGGCGGCAGCCTGCTCGGCACGGCCGAGCAGCTGGCGGGCCTGCCGGCCGCCGAATGGGCCGGGGCCGTCGCGGCGGAGCTGGCGGGCCTGCCCGAGGTCACGGTGCTGCCACGTACTACGGTCTTCGGCTATTACGACGACAACTACCTGATCGCCGTCGAACGGCGCACCAACCACCTCGGTGGGGCGGCTCCCGCGCACGTGGCCAGGGAGCGCGTGTGGCGCATCAGGGCGCGGCGGGTCGTGCTGGCCACCGGCGCGCACGAACGGCCGATCGCCTTCGCGGGCAACGACCTGCCCGGCGTGATGCTGGCGGGCGCGGCGCGGACGTACGTCAACCGGTACGGCGTGCTGCCGGGGAGCCGGGCGGTGGTGTTCACGACCGGCGACAGCGCCTACGCGGCCGCGTTGGACCTCGCCGGCGCGGGCGTGGACGTGCTGGCCATCGCGGACGTGCGGCCGGCGCCCGGCGCGGGCTGGGCCGAGCGGGCGCGCGAGGCCGGCATCGAGGTGCTGACCGGGCACGTGGTGACGGCCGCCGCCGGGGACGGGCAGGTCTCCTCGGTCCTGGTGGGGCGGCGTCCGGGCAACGGCGCGGCTGCCGCGGGCGAGCGGTCGTTCGACGCCGACCTGCTGCTGGTCTCCGGGGGCTGGAACCCGGTGGTGCACCTGTTCAGCCAGTCGGGCGGGACGCTCTGCTACGACGAGGCGCTGGGCACGCTGGTGCCTGGCGCGTCCCGGCAGGCGGTGGAGGTGGCAGGCGCGGCCAGGGGCGTGTTCACGCTGGCCGGATGCCTGGAGGACGGCGCGGGCGGCGGTGGCGGCCGGGCCTCCGCCGCGGGCGAGCCGTACTGGCTGGTGCCCGCCACCGACTACGGCACCCACTTCGTCGACCTGCAGCGGGACGTGACCGTGGCGGACGTGCTGCGGGCGACCGGCGCGGGGCTGCGCTCGGTCGAGCACGTCAAGCGGTACACCACCGCGGGCACGGCTCATGACCAGGGCAAGACCTCCGGCCTGCTGACGACGGCCGTCATGGCGCACGCGCTGGGCGTTCCGGTGGGCGAGCTGGGCAGCACGACGTTCCGGGCACCGTACACGCCGGTGAGCTTCGCGGCGCTGGCCGGGCGCGACCGCGGCGCGCTGCACGATCCGGTCCGGGTCACCGCGCTGCACGAGTGGCACGTCACGCACGGCGCGCTGTTCGAGAACGTCGGCCAGTGGAAGCGGCCGTGGTACTACCCCCGTCCCGGCGAGGACATGGAGGCCGCGGTCCTGCGCGAGTGCCGGGCGGCGCGGGAGGGTGTGGCGGCGATGGACGCCTCCACGCTCGGCAAGATCGACGTGATCGGGCCCGACGCGGCGGAGTTCCTCGACCGGCTGTACACGAACCTGATGAGCACGCTGGCCGTCGGCGCCATCAGGTACGGCGTGATGTGCCGGGCCGACGGCATGGTCTTCGACGACGGCACCGTCATCAGGCTCGCCGAGGACCACTTCCTCGTCACCACCACCACGGGCAACGCCGCGGCCGTCCTGGACTGGATGGAGGAGTGGCTGCAGACCGAGTGGCCGTGGCTGCGGGTGCACCTCACCTCGGTCACCGAGCAATGGGCCACCGTGGCGCTGGTCGGTCCCGGCTCGCGCGAGGTGCTGGCCGGGCTCGCCCCCGCTCTGGCCGTCGGCGCGGCCGAGTTCCCGTTCATGACCTGGCGGGAGGCGGAGGTCGCGGGGATGGCCGCGCGGGTGTGCCGGATCAGCTTCTCGGGCGAGCTGGCCTACGAGATCAACGTGACCTCGTGGGAGGGTCTGGCCCTGTGGGAGGCCATCATGGACACCGGGGTCGTCACGCCGTACGGGACCGAGACCATGCACGTGCTGCGGGCCGAGAAGGGTTACCCGATCGTCGGGCAGGACACCGACGGCACGGTCACGCCGCAGGACCTGGGCATGTCGTGGGTGGTGTCGAAGAAGAAGGCCGACTTCATCGGCAAGCGCTCGTTCGCCCGGGCCGACACGGTCCGCGCGGACCGCAAACAGCTCGTCGGGCTGCTCCCCGAGGACCCCGCTCTGCTGCTGCCCGAGGGGACGCACGTGGTGGAGTTCGCCGGCCTGCCCGAGCCGCCCGTGCCGATGCTCGGGCACGTGACCTCGAGCTACCGCAGCGCCGCGCTGGGCCGTACGTTCGCGTTGGCGCTGGTCAGCGGCGGGCAGGGACGGGTCGGCGAACGGCTCTACGCACCGGTCGGCGACACCCTGGTGCCCGTCACCGTGACCTCTCACGTCCTGTACGACCCGGAAGGAGCACGCCGCGATGGCTGAGCGCAGGAGTCCGGCCGCGGCCTTCGCCGACCGGTTCGCGACCGCGTCCAAGAGCGAGGCGCTGACGCTGGCGGAGATCCCCTTTCTCCGCCAGATCAACGTACGGGTGGACCCGGAGAGCCCGGCGGCCGCCGGCCTCGGGCGGGCGCTCGGCGTCGCGCTGCCGGTCTCGCCGGGCACCGCCGTGCGTTCCGGCGAGGTGACCGTGGCCTGGCTCGGGCCCGACGAGTGGCTGGTGATCGGGCCCGACGGGTATGACGCCGAGCCGCTGCGCGCGGCCCTCGGCGACCGGCACGGATCCGTGGTGGACGTGTCGGCGCAACGCACCACCCTCCTGGTCGGCGGCCCTCGGGCACGCGACCTGCTGGCCCATGGCTGCGCCCTCGACCTGCACCCTTCGGTGTTCGGCCCGGGCGCGTGCGCGCAGACCATGCTGGCGCGCGCCCAGGTCGTGCTGCTCCCCCAGCAGGACGGGTTCCTGGTGCTCGTACGCTCGTCGTTCGCGGCCTATCTGGCCGAGTGGCTGCTGGACGCGGCGACGGAATATGTGACATGAGCATCGGCGTCTTCGACCTGTTCAAGATCGGTATCGGCCCGTCGAGCTCCCACACCGGCGGGCCGATGGCGGCCGCGCACAAGTTCGCCCGCGGCCTGCACGAGGACGGCCTGCTGCCGCGCGTGGCGCGCGTCCAGGCCATCCTGTACGGCTCACTCGGCCTCACCGGCAAGGGCCACGGCAGCGACAAGGCCGTCCTACTGGGCCTGTCGGGCGAGAAGCCCGAACTCGTGGACGTGGACACCATCGACGACCGCCTGACCGCGATGCGCGCCTCCGGCACCGTCAACCTCTACGGCACCCACGAAATCCCCTTCGTCGTCGGCGAGGACCTGATCTTCGAACGCAAGATCTCCCTCCCCGAGCACCCGAACGGCATGCGCTTCACCGCCTGCACCGCGGAAGGCGACACGCTGCGGGAAAAGGTCTACTTCTCGGTCGGCGGCGGCTTCGTCGTGGACGAGAACGCCACCGGCGCCGACCGCATCAAGCCCGACGACACCGTGCTCCCCTACCCCTTCACCACCGGGGAAGAGCTCCTCAAACACTGCTCGAACACGGGCTTGTCGATCTCCGGGCTGATGCTGGAGAACGAGAAGGCCTTCGGCCGCACCGAGGCGGAGATCCGCGCGGGGATCCTCAACCTGTGCTGGGTCATGTCGGAGTGCGTCCAACGCGGGATCTCACGGGAGGGGGTGCTCCCCGGCGGCCTGCGCGTCAAGCGCCGCGCGCACGGCCTGCACCGGCGCCTGCGCAGCGAGTCGCCGGAGAAGGACCCGTTGCAGGCCATGGACTGGGTGTCGCTGTTCGCGCTGGCGGTCAACGAGGAGAACGCCGCCGGGGGCCGCATCGTGACCGCGCCGACGAACGGCGCGGCTGGCATCATCCCCGCCGTCCTGACCTACTACACGAGATACATCCCCCGCGCCGACGACGAGGGCGTGGTCCGCTTCCTGCTGACGGCGGCGGCGATCGGCGTGCTGATCAAGGAGAACGCCTCGATCTCCGGCGCGGAGGTCGGCTGCCAGGGCGAGGTCGGCTCGGCCTGCGCCATGGCCGCCGCCGGGCTCACCGAGGTCCTCGGCGGCACGCCCGAGCAGGTGGAGAACGCCGCCGAGATCGGCATCGAGCACAACCTGGGCCTGACCTGCGACCCGATCGGCGGCCTGGTGCAGATCCCGTGCATCGAACGCAACGCGGTCGCCTCGATCAAGGCGATCACCGCGGCCAGGATCGCCCTGCGCGGCGACGGCCGCCACTTCGTCTCGCTGGACAAGGCCATCAAGACGATGCGCGACACCGGCCGGGACATGCTGGACAAGTACAAGGAGACCTCGCGCGGCGGCCTCGCCGTCAACGTCATCGAGTGCTAGACCCGCCGCCCGAACCAGATCCGATGATCGACTGTCTAAGCAACCATGACAGCAGACAGGCTGCGCCCGGGGGATCCGTCGAGGCTGGGCCGCTACCGGTTGGCGAGCCGGCTCGGCTCCGGCGGCCAAGGCGTCGTCTACGAGGGCTACGACGAGGCGGCCAACCGCGTGGCGGTCAAGGTCCTGCACGCCTACCTGTCCGGCGACTCTCCCCTGCGCCGCCGCTTCACCAGCGAGGTGACCGCCGCGCAGCAGGTGGCCTCGTTCTGCACGGCCCGCATCCTGGATCACGACCTCGAAGGCGAGCGCCCGTACATCGTCAGCGAGTTCGTCCCCGGGCCGAGCCTGCGTGCGGCGATCTCGGAGGGGGCTCCGCTCTCGGGTGACCCGCTGCACCGGCTGGCCGTGGGCGTGGCCACCGCGCTGGCCGCCATCCACCAGGCGGGCGTGGTGCACCGCGATCTGAAGCCGGAGAACGTCCTGCTGGGGCCGGACGGGCCTCGAGTGATCGACTTCGGCATCGCCCGGGCCGCGGGGCTGTCGATGACCTCGACGGGCGAGCTGGCCGGCACCCCGATGTACATGGCGCCGGAGTTGTTCTCCGGGGGCCGCGCCGAGCCGGCGGCCGACGTGTTCGCCTGGGGTGCGGTGGTCTTGTTCGCCGCGACGGGACGCGACGCCTTCACCGCCCCGACGACGATCGCGGTCATCAACCGCCTGCTCAATCACGACCCCGACCTCGACGTCCTGCCCGAGGGGCTGCGCGAGCTGGTCCGCGCCGCGCTGTCGAAGGTCCCGGCCGCGCGTCCCTCCGCGCAGCGCCTGCTGCTGACGCTGCTCGGCGGCGGGGGACGCGCGATGCTGGCCGAGGGCGCCCAGGCCGCCGCCGGCGTGCGGCCTCCCGGTGAGCCGGCCGCCGACCCTGCGCTCGGCACGGTGGCCGAGCGGTTCTACGCCGCGCTGCCGGCGTCCGAGCGCCAGGTAGCGCGTGATCTGCTGCTGCGGCTGGTGGACGTGCGCGACGGCGACGAGGTGCCGCGCACCGCCGGCGTGGACGAGCTCCTCGACGTACGCCACGAGGCCACCGAGCGGGTGCTCGCCGCGCTCGAGGAGGCCACGCTGGTCCGCCGCAAGGCAGACGGGGTCGCCATCGGCAGCGCCGCCCTGCTGTACGCCTGGCCTCGGCTGCACGAGTGGGTGACCGGCGACCGCGACGCGCTTGGCCGCCACCGTGAGCTGGGCGAGGCCGCCCGCCGGTGGGCGCGGAACGGCCGCCGCCCCGAGGACCTCCTTCGCGGCGCCGCCCTGCGCCAGGCGCTGGAGTGGACTCACGGCGCGTCCCTGACCCTGAACACCACGGAGCGGGAGTTCATCGAGGCGAGCCGGGCCGGATCGGTCCGTCAGGGCAGGCTGCGCCGCCTGGTCACCACCGGCGTGGTGGTGCTGCTCGTCGCCTCGCTCACCGCCGGCGCCCTCGCCTGGCAGCAGTCGCTCAAGAGTGACGAGGCCGGCAGGCGCCTGGCCGAGGAGCGGGCACAGGCCGCGGCCCGGCGGGTGGCGCTGCAGGCGGACGCGCTGCGCAGGACCGACCCGGTGAAGGCGATGCTGCTCAGCGTGGCGGCCTACCGCATCGCACCGGTTCCCGAGGCGGGATCGGCGGTGCTGGGCTCGCTCGCCCAGCAGGAGCAGTCGGTCTTCACCGACCCTGCCCCGGCCAACGAGGGGCGGGCGCTGAGCCCCGACGGGCGGACGCTGGTGAGCGCGGGGGCCGGCCGGGTGACCGCCTACGACCTGGCGACGGGACGTCCGGTGAGGACCTTCGGCGGTATCGGCGAGGCGCCCGTCACCGCGGCGGTGGGCCCCGACGGTGACACGCTGGCGCTCGCGCGGGGCAGCAGGATGGAGCTGTGGAGCCTGCGCGGCGGCAAGCGGCTGGGCGAGGGCCAGTGGACGCCTGACGAGTCGACCAGCAACGACGGCCGCCCGGACAGCATGGAGTTCAGCCCCGCCGGGGGCTACATCGTCGTGCGCGACAATCTGGGCGGGCCGTACGTCGGGCTGTGGAACGTGGCACGGCGGGCGCTGGACAAGCCGAAGGGGTGGCTGAGCAACGCGCGGCTCGGACCCGGCGACCGCTTCGGCGCCGTCGAGATCACCGAGGACCGCACCGAGTCCGCGCTGCGGACCTTCCCCGGCTGGGGAACGCCTACGGGCAAGCGGCTCCCCAGCACCCTGCCGGGGCAGGTCCTCTCCTTGAGCCCCGACGGCGCGCTGGCCACCGTGGGAGACGAGAAGAGAACGACCCTGTGGAGCCTGTCCACCGGCAGGCGGGAGCGGCGGGTCTTCCCCGGGCACGCCACCGACGCCGTCTTCAGCGACGACGGCCGGTACCTGATCACCTTCGGGAACTGGGCGGGCGGTCGTCTCACGCTGTGGCGGCTGGACGACGCGGCCCCGCTCCTGCGGCTCACCGTCACCTCCAGGATCGTCGGATCACCGCGGTTCGGCCCCGGAAATCGCACCCTGAGCATCCTGGACGACGCCGGGCAGGTGACCACCTACGACATCAGCCGGCAGACCGGTCCCCGGCGTGTCCTGCCTGCCGATGCCCTGCAGCCGCGGTTCACCGCGTCGGGCGACCTGCTGTTCGCCCGGACGGGCCAGACCGTGCGCAGCTGGTCGGTGCCCCGCTTCACGCAGACCGGGCGACTGCGCGCGCCCACGGAGGGTGGGGCGATCACGCGGGTCAGCCCCGACGGGCGTACGGTCGTCACCATCTCCACGGAGGACCTCACCGCGGGCCCTGCGTTCTGGGACGCGGCGTCCGGGCGCAAGCTGGGCAGCGTGCCCTTGAGCTCGTTGGACAGCAGGGCGGACATGCAGATCAGCCCCGATGGCCGGCTGCTCGCCATCAGCCAGGCCTTGGGCGGCGACTACTACGGCGGGGGCGACGTCGTCGTCATCGATCTCGCGCAGCGCAAGCGGGTGATGCGGTTCAGCCCGGTCGCGGGAGGCCCGCTGTCCTTCAGCTCCGACAGCAGGTTCCTCGTCACCGCCGACCTCGGTGGTGCCGACGTCATCGACCTCGTCTCCCGCAAGGTGCTGCCCCATGCGCAAGGCCCCGGCACGCTCGCGGAGAAGTGGATGACGCTCGCCCCGAAGGGCCCGCTGGCCGTCTCACCGTACGGGAGCAGGGCGGTGGTCCTGTGGGACACCCGCACCTGGCGTACGACGGGTCAGGTGTTCAGGGTGGCGGGAGACGTGGTGGGGGCGAGGTTCTCCCCTGACGGACGGCTCCTGGCGGTGGCCCACGACACCAGGGTGACGCTGTTCGACGCGGTCGCGGGGCGTCAGCTCGGCGCCGCCTGGACCGTGACCACCGGGGCGTACGACCCGACGGACGACGACCCCATGCCCGCGCTCGCCTTCACGCGCGACGGCTCGAGTCTGCACGTGGTGGGGCACGACGGCGCGTTCCAGGACCTGCCGGTCGACCCCGGGCGGGCCGTCCGGGCCGTGTGCGAGCGGGCGGGCCGCCGGCTCACTCGCGAGGAATGGCGCGAGCACGTGGGAGCCGATCTGGCTTACCGGGAGGTTTGTCCCGCTTAGAGGCGCCCACTTCGGTGGAAGCTCGCTGAGCACTGTTACGCATGGCTAACGCGGCGGAAACAGCTCCATCGGGATGCTCCTGCCATGCACCCCTTGCCCGTCGTGGCGGCGCTCGCGCCGCTGATCCTCCTCACGTCGAGCGCCCCGCTACCCGATCCCGTCCCCCTCATCTCCGTCCCCGTCGCCATGCTCACGACCCCGGCTCCGGCGCCCGCTGCGGAGCAGAAGCCGAAGCCGTCGTCCTCGTACAAGAAGGCCCTGACCCGGTCCTTGAGGGACCTCCCAGGCCGGTTCGCGGTGACGGCTCACGATCTGTCCACCGGGCGGTCCTACTCCTACAACCGCGGGCTCAGGACGGCGACGGCCAGCATCGTCAAGGTGGACATCGTGATGGCGCTGCTGCTCAGGGCCCAGCGCCAGCGCCGCGGCCTCAGCACCTGGGAACGGCGTGCCGCCGCGCGGGCCATCAAGGTCAGCGACAACACCGCCGCCTCCGCGCTGTGGTCGGCCATCGGCGGCGCGTCCGGGCTGGCCGCCGCGAACAAGAAGTTCGGCCTGCGCGACACGCGCCCCGGACCGGGCGGGGCATGGGGAGCGACCACCACCAGCGCCGCCGACCAGGTCCGCCTGCTGACCGCGCTCACCTCGCCCAAGAGCCCGCTGTCGGCGAAGAACCGCAGGTACGTGCTCGGACTGATGGCCGATGTGGCGGCCGAGCAGGCGTGGGGCGTCAGCGCGTCCGGGCGCGAGGGCACCGATGTCGCGCTCAAGAACGGCTGGCTGCCGCGCCCACGGCACGGAGGGCTGTGGACGGTCAACAGCATCGGGCGGGTACGGGATCGCGGGCACACGTACCTGCTCGCGGTGATCTCGGAGCGGCACGGTTCGATGGGGGCCGGCGTCAAGACGGTGGAGCGGGTGAGCCGGCTCGTCACCAAGGCCATGTCCCGGACGGCTTCGTAGGCGGTGAGGCCGCCCTCATGCGGGATAGGTGTGGGTCTCGGTGGCCTTGACGGAGGCCCACACCTGCTGGCCGGGCGTCAGGTCGAGGTCGGCCAGGGCGGCGGGGGTGATGTCGGCGAAGGCGGTGATCGGGCCGTCGAGGTGCACGCGGACGTTGTCGCCGTGGCGTTCGATGCCGTCGATGCGGGCCTGCCAGACGTTGCGGGGGCTGCCGTCCGGCCGGGTGCGGTAAAGGGCCACGGCCGCCGGAGGGAACGCGACGAACACCGGCCCCTTCAGGCGGTCCGACGTGGTGATCAACAGGTCGCCCACCTTGACCCGGGGCCCGTCGGCCGTCCCTCGGTACAGATTGAGTCCCACCAGGCGGGCGACATAGTCGGTACGCGGCCGGCGGGAGATCTCGCCCGGGGCGCCTTCCTGCACCACGGCGCCGTTCTCGATGACGATCAGCCGGTCGGCCAGCACCATGGCATCGAGAGGGTCGTGGGTGACCAGGACCGTGGCGCCGTCGAAGTCCGCCAGATGGCGGCGTAGCTGGGAGCGCACCTCCAGCCGGGTGTGGGCGTCCAGCGCGGCCAGCGGCTCGTCCAGCAGCAGCAGGCGTGGGCGTACGGCCAGCGCGCGGGCCAGGGCGACGCGCTGGGCCTGGCCGCCGGACAGGTGCCGGGGTTTGGCGGCGGCGTGGGCCGACAGGCCAACGTGCTCCAGCAGGGCGGCGGCGGTGCGGCGGGACTCGCTCTTGGAGGCGCCATGGCAGCGCGGCCCGAAGGCGACGTTGTCCAGGGCGGACAGGTGCGGGAAGAGCAGGTAGTCCTGGAAGACCATGCCGATCGGGCGTTGCTCGGCGGCCAGGCTGTGCACGGAGTCGCCGTCCAGGACCACGTGTCCGCCGGTCATGGCGGTCAGGCCGGCCAGAGCGCGCAGTGCGGTGGTCTTGCCCGCGCCATTGGGGCCGAGCAGCGCCACCACCTCCCCGGCGGCGACCTGCAGGGCGAGGTCGAGGGCGAAGGCGGGTCGGGTGACCACCAGGTGAGCGTCGAGGGTCATGGGCTGTTCACCCACCGGTCGCGCAGGCTGGCCAGGATGATCACCGAAACGGCCAGCAGGACGAGGCTGAGCACGATCGCCGCCTCAGGGGCGGTCTCCAGCGCCAGATAGACCGCCAGCGGCATCGTCCGCGTCGTGCCGGGGAAGTTGCCCGCGAATGTGATCGTGGCGCCGAACTCGCCCAGCGCCCGAGCCCAGCACAGCACCGCCCCCGCCATCACCCCGGGCATGATGAGCGGCAGGGTGACGCGGCGGAAGACGACCCAGCGCGAGGCTCCGAGCGTCGCGGCGGCCTCCTCGAAGCGCTGGTCGGCGCCGCGCAACGCGCCCTCGACGCTGATCACGAGGAACGGCATCGCCACGAACGCCTCGGCCACGACGACCCCCGCCGTGGTGAAGGGCAACGTGACCCCGAACGTGGACTCCAGCCACTGCCCGAGCAGGCCGCGCCGCCCCAGCACCAGCAGCAGCGCCACACCGCCGACGACCGGGGGCAGCACCAGCGGGACGGTCACCAGAGCCCGCACCACCCTCCGGCCGGGGAAGTCGACCCGCGCCAGCAGCCAGGCCAGCGGCACGCCGAGCAGCAGGCACAGCGCGGTGGCGATGGTGGCGCACACCAGTGACAGCCGCAGCGCCTCCAGCACGTGCGGCTCGGCCAGCCGCTGCGGCAGCGTGGACCAGGGAGCGCGGATCAGCAGCCCGGCCAGCGGCAGCACCAGGAACGCCAGCCCGAGCAGCGCGGGCAGCACCAGCATCCAGGGCAGGCGGCCGGACCTCTGACGGGGGGCCGCCGAACGTCCGGCGGCCCTGTCCGGATCGGCGTGCTCAGGAGTGACCATGCGGATCAGGGTGCCTCGAAGCCGCTCTTGACCAGCACGTCCTTGCCCCGCTGTGACAGCACCAGGTCCACGAACTGCCGTGCCAGATCACCGGCGGGCGCCTTGGTCAGCGCGGCGATCGGGTAGTCGTTGATCGCCTGGTCGGCTTCGGGGAAGTCGATGCCCTTCACCTTGCCCGCCGAGGCGATCACGTCGGTCTTGTAGACCAGCGCCGCGTCCACCTCGCCCAGCTCGACCTTGGTCAGCGTGGCCTTGACGTCCTGCTCCAAGGTGACGGGGGTGACCTTGAGCCCGGCCGCGGCCAGCGCCTTGATCGCGGCGGCCCCGCACGGCACCTGCTCGGCGCACAACGCCACCTTCACCCTCGGATCGGCCAGATCCTTCAGTTCGTCCACCTTGCCCGGGTTGTCCGCGGGCACGGCGATCTGCAGCTTGTTACGTACGAACGTCGTCGGCGAGCTCGCCAGCCCGGCGTCGGTCACCGTCTTCATGGTGGCCGGGCTGGCGGCGGCGAAGACGTCGGCCGGCGCGCCCTGGGTGATCTGCTGGGCCAGAGTCGCGCTGGAGCCGAAGTTGAACCTCACCGTCGTGCCCGGGTGAGCGGCCTCGAAGTCCTTGCCGAGCTCGGTGAAGGTGCCGGTCAGCGACGCCGCCGCGAACACCGTCACCTCCTTGGCCCCGCCCCCGGCAGAGGACGCCGACGTGCCGGCCTGCCGGCCGGAGCCGCAGCCGGACAGCCCCGCGACCACGAGCGCGAGGGGAAGGGCGAGAACCCATCGGGAAAGACGCCTGGACACCAAAAGCTCCTTCATGGGCTGCCGGCCACGCGTTCCTGACCGGGAGTCTCGACGACGACGTTGGTGGACTTGATCACGGCGACCGCCACCACCCCCGCCTCCAGGCCGAGCTCGTCGGCAGCCTGGCGGCTCATCAGCGACACCACCCGGAACGGCCCCGCGGCGATCTCTACCTGCGCCATCACCGCATCGCGGATCACCTCGGTGACGATCCCGCGAAAGCGGTTGCGCGCCGAGGAACGACCGCCGTCGGGAGCCTCGACCTGGGTGCGGGCGAACGCGGCCAGGTCCGCGCCGTTCACCTGCCGATGACCGTGCTCGTCCCGCTCGGCCGTCAGCCGTCCGGCATCCACCCAGCGGCGCACGGTGTCGGAGCTCACCCCCAGGAGCGCGGCGGCCTCGCTGATCCGAAACGTCGTCACAACCCACACCATACCCCTCGCACCTGCCAGCCTGAAGGCCCCTCCTTCGCCGCAATAGCAGCGCGGTTCAGTCTTCTGCCATGGCATCCGCGAGACGGCATGGAACGCTCCGCGAGCTGCGTGTCCCACCCCGCCATAGCGCGAACTCGGCCTGATGGTGGAAACGAATGCCGAACCGCGAGCGTGGGAGTGTGCGGGAGGGCCATCAAAAGACACAGCTCCGCCCCAGGTCAGAGAGGCGGAGAGTGACGAGTCGGCCTGTAGGCCGGGTTTTGTCCTTCGTGCGAAGGGGCGACCATCCATCTAGGACCGCCGTTGCCGGCGGCCTCAAGCGGTCTACCCGCGCGGCTCGGGCGGGCCGCCCTCGAACGTCGCGCGCAGAACGCTCCGGAGAGCGTCCCTTCTTGACCTTGCTCCGGGTGGGGTTTACCTAGCCGCCCACGTCACCGTGGGCGCTGGTGGTCTCTTACACCACCCTTTCACCCTTACCTCCCGTGGACCGGAAGGCGGTCTGCTTTCTGTGGCACTGTCCCGCGGGTCACCCCGGGTCGGCGTTACCGACCACCCTGCCCTGTGGAGCCCGGACCTTCCTCGGCGAGCCCTCGCGGGCTCGACGCGGTCGCCCGGCCGACTCGTCTATCGAACACTATCAAGTCCCAAGCGGTTCCCAACTCAGCCGCAAGATCGCAGCGCTGGAATGGGGCATGTCATCGCCTGAGGGGGGCGATGCGCCGGCGGCCGTGCCGGGTGATCCTGGCGGAACCCGGCACGGCCCCGACACCTCAGCGCAGGTGCGAGGTGTCGTTGAACGACTTCACCACGGCCGGGCCGTCCGCGTAGTACTCGATCAGCGACAGGCACGCCAGGTCGAGGTGCATCCGGTAAATCGACTCCAGCGGGGCCATGAGGGCGAGCCTCAGGAGCATCTTGATGGGGGTCACGTGCGAGACCGCCAGAACGGTCTTGCCCTCGTATCGCTCCACCAGCCGCTCCCCCGCCGCCTGGACGCGGCGTGCGGCCGTGGCGAAGCTCTCCCCGCCGGGCGGGGCGGTGGCCGGGTCGGCGAGCCAGGCGGCGAGCTCGGCCGGCCACTTCCGCTGGACCTCGGTGAACGTGTGGCCCTCCCAGGCGCCGAAGTCGGCCTCCCTGAGGTCCTCGACCACCTCGACGTCGACACCGGTCCGCCCGGCGACGGCGGCCGCGGTCTGGCGGGCGCGCTTGAGCGGGGAGGTGACGATCACATCCGGCCGGTACGGCTCCCGCGACAGCCGGTCGGCGGCGGCCGACGCCTGCGCGAGGCCGTTGGGCGTGAGCTCGGGGTCGCCCAGGCCGGAGAACCGGCGTTCCAGGGACAGCTCGGTCTCGCCGTGCCTGAGGAGGAGCAGCGAGGTGGCCACGCGGGTGGGCGGAGCCCAGCCGGTGCCGGTGCCGGCGGGTTTGACGCGCTGCTGGGCCGCGGCGACGGAGGCGGCTGGAGCGGATATTTCGGAAATGTCGCCGGCGTCGAGGAGGTCCGTCCGGCGGGTGGCCAGGGTGCGCACCCCCTCCTGCGCGTGGAGGTCGGTGGTGCCGCCCGCCTTCCAGGTCAGGCCCTTGGCGGCGGCGTCCATCGCCTCGTTGGCCAGGCGGTCGGCGTGCTTGTTGCGTTCGCGCGGGATCCAGGTCCACTCCGTGACCCGCAGCCGCCGGGCCAGCGCCGCCGCCTCCATGGCGAGCGGGCGCAGCCCTTCGTTCTTGATCTTCCAGCGGCCCGCCATCTGCTCGATGACCAGCTTCGAGTCCATCCGCACGGCCACCTGCGCGCCCTCGCCGCCCAGGCGGAGCACGGCCTCGAGGCCGGCGATCAGCCCGCGGTATTCGGCGACGTTGTTGGTGGTGACGCCGATGGCCTCGGCCGACTCCGTCAGCACCTGGCCGTCCGCGGCGTCCGTGACGACCGCGCCGTAGCCGGCGGGGCCGGGATTGCCGCGCGAGCCGCCGTCGGCCTCGATGACGTAGTGCGTCACAACCCGGACTCTGCCGTCCGTACGAGAATGCGGCGGCACTCGTCGCAGCGCAGCACCTCGTCGTGGGGTGCGGCCTTGATGCGGTTCATCTCGGCGATGGACAGGGCCACCTTGCAGCCCTGGCACCGGCCGCCGCGCAGCATGGCGGCACCCACGCCGTATTGGTCCCTGAGCTTCACGTAGAGCGCCATCAGGTCGGCGGGGATGTCACTGGCGACGGCGGAGCGGCGGCCCTGGACCTCGGCCGCCTCCTTGTCGATCTCCTTGAGCGCGGCGTCGCGCCGGCCCTCAGCGGCGGACACGGCGGCGGCCACCTCGTCGCGCTGCGCCACCAGGTCGGTCGCCTTGGTGTCCGCGGCCTCGCGGCGCTCCATGATCTCCAAGACGATCTCCTCCAGATCGCCCTGACGCTTCTGCAGCGAGGCGATCTCGGACTGGAGGCTCGCCAGGTCACGCGGGGACGTCACGGCGCCGGAGTCCAGGCGCTTCTGGTCACGGTCGGCGCGCGTGCGCACGGCGTCGACGTCACTCTCCGCCTTGGTCTGCTCGCGGGCCAGGTCGCCGGCCTCGGTCTGGGCCTCGATGACCTGCGTGGCGAGCCTGGCATATTGCTTCGACCGCTCGTCGATCTCGGCCAGCTCCGGAAGGGTGCGGCGGCGGTGGGCCAGCCGGTCGATCACGGAGTCGAGCTCTGCCAGGTCGAGCAGTCTCTTCTGGGCTTCAGGGGCTGCTTTCATGATCAATATCCTCTTGTCCAAGCATCGGTGACCGTGGCGGAGACACGTGTTTCAACGTTAACGCCACTGGCGTGCAGGATGGACGCCGCGCTGTCGAGCCACGGCCACTCGGTCGCCCAGTGCGCGGCGTCGATCAGCGCGGGCCCGCCCGCCTCGATGAACTCGCTCGACGGGTGGTGGCGCAGGTCGGCCGTGAGGAAGACGTCGACTCCGGCGGCCGCGGCCGTGCCGAGGAGCGAGTCGCCCGCGCCGCCGCTGACCGCCACCCGCCGCACCGTCCTGGACAGATCGCCGGCCGCGCGAACCCCCCACGAGGTGTGCGGCAGCCCCTTGGCGGCCTGGGCCGCGAACTCCCCCAGCGTCGCCGGCTCCGGCAGCTCCCCTATGCGGCCCAGCCCGCGCCACGGGTCGTCGGGAAAGGGCTGGAGCGGCACCAGGTCGCCGGTCAGCCCGACGGCCCTGGCCAAGGCGTCCGACACGCCGGGGTTGGCGACGTCGGCGTTGGTGTGGGCGGTGTAGAGGGCGACGTCGTTCTTGATCAGAGTGTGGACGAGCCGGCCCTTGGGGGTCGTCGCGGCGACGCTCGTGGTGCCGCGCAGGTAGAGAGGATGGTGGGTGACGATCAGGTCGGCGCCCCACTCCAGGGCCTCTTCGGCCACGACCGCGACCGGATCGACCGCGAACAACACCCGCCGCACCTGCTGGGCCGGATCCCCGCAGACCGGCCCCACCGCGTCCCACGACTCGGCCCGGGCGGGCGGATAGGCCGCCTCGAGCACCTCGATCACATCCGTCAACGTCACAGCAGCCACCTGCGCAGACTATCGGCACGCGGGAGGGGTTCGTGGGGCTCTGCAGGGGGTGTCGCCGGTACGGGGTTCGGCATACGGTAAGTGGATACTGACACGCGGAGGACGGCATGGCACCAAACGTCGCGATCGTCGGAGCGGGATTCGGCGGACTGTGCATGGCGATCCAGCTCGAACGGGCCGGGATCCGCTCCTACACCGTGTTCGAGAAGGCAGGGGACCTCGGCGGCACCTGGCGTGACAACAGTTATCCGGGGGCAGGCTGCGACATTCCCTCGCATTTGTATTCCTACTCGTTCGAGAAGTACACGAGCTGGACCCGCCGCTACCCGGCGCAGCCTGAAATTCTCGGATATCTAGAGCATTGCGCCGATAAGTACGACACCAGGCGACAAATCCGCTTCGGGACCGAGGTCCGCCGGGCCGCCTTCCATGACTCCCAGTGGTGGCTCACCACCGCCGATGGCGCCGGCGAGGAGCGTACGGAGGCGTTCGACGTGATGGTCATGGGCGTCGGCCAGCTCAACCGCCCCCGCCTGCCGGACATTGCGGGATTGCCGGACTTCGCGGGCGTCTCCTTCCACTCCGCCCGCTGGAACCACGACCACGACCTCACCGGCAGGCGCGTCGCCGTGATCGGGAACGGCTCGTCGGCGGCCCAGTTCATCCCGCGGATCGCCGAGCAGGTCGAGCGGCTGCACGTCTTCCAGCGCACCCCCAACTGGGTGATCCCCAAGCCGGACGCCACCTTCGGACCTCTGGCCACACGTGCGTTCCGCTTCGTCCCCGGCCTCCAGCGGGCCTACCGCGAGTGGATCTACCGGTACGCCGAGGCCACCCTCTACCCCGCGCTCGCCCAGGGCTGGAGCGCCGGACTGCTGAAGAAGCGGGCGCTGCGGCACCTGCGCGACCAGGTGCCCGACCCGGACCTGCGGGCCAAGCTCACGCCCGACTACCCGCCCGGCTGCAAGCGGGTCGTCATCGACAGCACCTTCTATCCGGCGCTGACGAGGGACAACGTCGACGTGGTCACCGACAAGATCGTCCGGATCGCGCCGGAGGGCGTCGAGACCACGGAGGGCCTGCGCGAAGTCGACACGATCGTGTACGCGACCGGCTTCCAGAGCACCGAGTTCCTGGCCCCGATGGAGATCACCGGGCGCGGCGGCCGGTCGCTGCGGGAGCAGTGGACCGGCGGGGCGGAGGCGTACCTGGGCATCTCCGTGCCGAACTTCCCCAACATGTTCCTGCTCTACGGCCCGAACACGAACCTCGGGCACAGCTCCATCATCTTCATGATCGAATGCCAGGTGCGCCACATCATGTCGTGCCTGCCGCACGTGTCGGCGCACGGCCCGATCGAGGTGCGGCCGGCAGCGATGGCGGCGTGGAGCAGGCAGCTCGACGCGGCGATGAGCCGGATGGTGTGGGGCGGAGGCTGTCACAGCTGGTACAAGACGCCGCAGGGCCGCGTCACGAACAACTGGCCCGGATCCACGACGCTCTACCGCAGGCTGACGGCCAAGCCGCCGCTGCCCGCCTATCAGCCGGTCGCCGCGGGCTAGATGATCAGGCGCTCAGGCCGCGGGCTATGACCGGGCCGAGCGCCCGGGGTAACGTCCAATCATGACGCTTGCCCTGCACCAGCGTGCCGTCGTGGCCGACACTCACAACGATCTGCTGATGGCCGTCTCCGCCCGCCCGCCGCAGCAGTGGGCTTCGTTCTTCCGCGAGCAATGGTTGCCCCAGCTCCTCGCGGGCGGGGTCGATCTGCAGGTCCTGCCCGTCTTCATCGACGACCAATATCGGCCGGAGGGCGCGCTGCGGCAGACGCTGCGGATGATCGAGTGCGCGCACGTGCTCGCCGAGGCCAACGCCGACCACGTCCGCATCTGCCTCGACGCCGGCGACATCGACAGAGCACTCGCCGACGGCAAGATCGCCCTGCTGCTGGCGCTGGAGAGCATGCCCGGCCTGGACGCCAACGTCGAGCTGATCTCGACCATGCACCGCCTCGGCGTGCGGGTGGCCTCCATCGCGCACTTCGGCCGCACACCGCTGGCCGACGGCAGCGGCGAGGACGCCACGGGCAGCGGGCTGACCTCGCACGGCGTCGCCGCCCTGGCCGAGATGGAGCGGCTCGGCATCGTCTTCGACGTCTCCCACCTGGGCGCTTCCGGTGTCGCCCACGTCCTGGAGCTGGCCGCCAAACCGGTGATGGCCACCCATTCCGCCGCCCGCGCGCTGCGCGACCACCACCGCAACCTCACCGACGAGCAACTGCGCGGGGTGGCCGCCACCGGAGGCGTGGTCTGCGTCAACTTCTTCGCCCCCTTTCTGGCCGACCGGGAGGAGGACATGACGCTCGACCGCCTGCTCGATCACATCGAACACGTCGCCGACGTGGCCGGCATCGACCACGTGGGACTCGGCCCGGACTTCATCCGCGAGGTCATGGAGGACCTGACGCCACCGTGCTGCGAGGGCGTCTTCTCCAGAGGGGTGAACCCGAAGTCCGCGGTGCCCGGCCTGGAGGGGCCCTCCGGCCTGCCCATGGTCACCGAGGGCCTGCTCGCCCGCGGCCTGCCGGAGAAGGACGTCATGAAGATCATCGGTGGGAACGTGCACCGGTTCTTCGGTGAGCGTCTGGCCTGATCGACGGCGGAGCCTGCGAACAGGCCAGGCCAGGCCAGGCCGGGACGCGAACGCGGCTAGACGAGCGGGCTGAGCGACCTGTTCATCACACAGGTGTTGGAGAACACCTTGCGATACGCGATCGGCCGGCCGCGCCAGTCCCCGGCCACCTCCACCTCGACCGGGAGGTGGACCATCGGGCAGGCGCCGGGATTGAGGTCCAGGGCCTCGATGCGCCCGTCGACCGCGCGCAACGCGTCACACACCTCCGTCGGACGCGGGTGGGCCCCTCGGTCGGGGTCGCACATCAGCCGCACCGCGTACGCGCCGCCGCCGGCGTCGGGAGTGACGGTGATGCGCAGCTTCGCGCCCGCGACGGCGCCGCCGGCGGGCAGCGTGCCGAACGGCGTGGTCAGGATCGCGGCGACGCAGATCCCGAACGCGGCCGCCCTGCGGGCGGCAGTGAGCCCAACGTTCATGAGACCTCCCTGGTCAACAGGATACTACAGAGGGTAATTGGACCACGACTGAGCGTGGATGGCCATCTTCTCGCGGCGACACGGTCACAATGGGGGGCATGAGCAGGCAGAGCAGCGAGGAAGCGGCGGCCAAGGCCGGCGTGGTCGTCAGGGAGTTGCGGGAGATCGACGAGTTCCGCGAGGCCTACCGGCTCTTCGACCAGATCTGGCATCCGGATCCGCACAACGCGCCCGCCCCCGTGGACCTGATGATCGGGTTCGCGCACACAGGCAACTACGTGGCCGGCGCCTTCGACGGGAGCACGCTCGTCGGTGCGTCCGTCGGGTTCCTGGCCGCCGGGCAGGCGTTGCACTCGCACGTGACCGGCGCCCTCATGGGCCGGGGCATCGGCTACGCGTTGAAGCTGCACCAGCGGGACTGGTGCCTGGAGCACGGGCTGAAGAAGATCACATGGACGTTCGACCCGCTCGTGCGGAGAAACGCCCGGTTCAACCTCGTCAAGCTGGGCGCCATGCCGAAGACGTACCTGGAGGACTTCTACGGGGCGATGGCGGATGCGATCAACGAGGGTGACGCCTCCGACCGGCTGCTCGCGGTGTGGCAGGTGGCCCAGGACGATCACGGCCCGGATGACCTCCAGGCCGAGACCTTGCCCGTCCTGCTGGACTGCGAGGGTGAGTGGCCCGTCGTGAGAGGGGTGCAGGGAGACGTGGTTCTGGTGGGGACGCCGCACGACATCGAGGCATTGCGGCGGGCGAATCCGGCGGCCGCGAGGGAGTGGCGGACGGCGGTGCGAACCGTGCTCGGCGGCCTGATGGGCGGGGGTGGACGCGTGGTGGGATTCACGGACCGCGGAGAGTACATAGTGGTGGTTAACTAGCTATTCCACCAGTGTTTCGGGTCTCTGTAATGTGACGGATAGGTAAGTCGAACAAGGAGATCCGCATGGCGGAGTTCACCCCCACTGTTCCTGCGCGTGTCCTGCCCCCCGTCACCCTTCGCGACCTGCCCGACCCGCCCTCCTCGAAGTGGCGCATCATCGGCCCCGGTCTGGTGGGCGCCGGGGTGGGGCTGGCGTCGGGCGAATTCATCCTCTGGCCTTACATCGCCTCCCAGGTCGGGCTCATCTTCGTCTGGGGAGCCGCGATCGGCATCATCACCCAGTGGTTCCTCAACATGGAGATCGAGCGCTACACGCTGGCCACCGGCGAGACCGCGCTGACCGGTTTCAGCCGGATGTGGCGGCACTGGGGACTCGTCTTCGTGCTGATGACACTCGCTTCCAACCTGTGGCCGGGATGGGTGACCAGCTCGGCGACCATGGTGACCTACCTGACCGGCTCCAACGCGAGCAGCGTCCGGTGGATCGCCATCGGCATGCTCATCGTGATCGCGCTCGGGCTGACACTGGCGCCGGTGATCTACACGGCGCTGGAACGGGTGATCTTCGTGAAGATCGGACTGGTCGCGACGCTGATCGTGGTCGCGATCATTTTCGCGATCAACGCCGACAGCTGGGTCGAGCTCGGCAAGGGGCTCACCGTCGGGGCCAGGTTCCCGGTGCCGCCGCTGGACTTCGCGCTGCTGATGGGCGCCATCGCCTACGCCGGCGCGGGCGGCGGCCAGAACCTGTGCCAGAGCAACTGGATCCGTGACAAGGGCTTCGGCATGGGCGCGTACGTGCCGCGCCTGGTCAGCCCCGTGACCGGGCAGGAGGAAGCGGCCGCGTCGACCGGGTTCCAGTTCGCGCCCACCAAGGAGAACCTGGCGCGGTGGCGGCAGTGGTGGCGCTTCGCGAACGTCGAGCAGGCCTGGACATTCGCGATGGTGTCGTTCGTGACGATCGCGCTCATGTCGATGCTGGCCTACTCCACCGTCTTCGGCAAGGAAGGGCTGGCCAACAGCATCGGCTTCCTGAAGGTCGAGGGCGAGGCGCTGCAGAGCCTCGTCGGTCCCTGGTTCGGGGTGCTGTTCTGGCTGATCGGGGCGCTGGCCCTGTTCGCCTCGGCCATGGGCATCGTCGACTACACCTCGCGGCTGGCCTCCGACACGATCAAGACGGTCTACCTGCGCGACAAGCCGGCGTCCGTGAACACGATCTACTTCTACACCGTCTGGGCGATGGTGCTGATCGGCATCGGGATCCTGCTGCTGGGCTTCGACCAGCCGCTGATCCTGCTGGTGTTCTCGGCGTCCTTCGCGGCCGTGATGATGTTCGTGTACTCGATCCTGCTGATCATCCTCAACCGGCGGGCGCTGCCCGACGCCATCAAGGTGCGCTCGTTCCGGCTGGGGGCGCTGATCTGGTCGGTGGCCTTCTTCGGCACGCTGACCGTGATCGTCGTCATCCAGCAGGCGCAGCGGTTGTTCGGCGGGTCGTGACGGTTCGCTGACCCGCGGGCGTATTGTGGTCAGATGATCAATGGAGCGCATCTGATCATGTACAGCCGGGACGCGGATGCCGATCGCGCGTTCCTCCGCGACGTGCTCGGCTATCCAAACGTCGACGCGGGCGGCGGCTGGCTGATCTTCAAGCTGCCGCCCGCCGAGGTCGCCGTGCATCCCACGGACACGGCCGAGACCCATGAGCTCTACCTGATGTGCGACGACCTGGAGCGCACGATGGAGGAGCTCCGGGCCAAGGGGGTGGAGTTCGCCGATCCGGTCAGCGACCAGGGGTGGGGACTGCTCACGGCGATCACGCTGCCCGGAGGCGGGCGGCTCGGGCTGTACGAGCCACGCCACCAGACGGCCCACGACCTGAGCTGACGAGCTCTACGAATGCGGAAGGAATCTTTCCGCATGAGCAGGCAGACTGGGTGCCATGCTGGAAACCTCGGCCCGCCTGCTCAAACTGCTCTCCCTCCTCCAAGCGCACCGCGAGTGGTCCGGCCCCGCGTTGTCGGCCAAGCTCGGGGTCTCGACCAGGACGATCCGCAACGACATCGAGCGGCTGCGCTCGCTGGGATACCCGGTGCACGCCACGCCGGGCGTCGCGGGCGGCTACCGGCTGGGCGCAGGGGCCGCGCTGCCGCCACTGCTGCTCGACGACGAGGAGGCCGTGGCGGTCGCGGTCGGGCTCGGCAGGGCGGCGGGCGGCGGCGTCGAGGGCATCGAGGAGACCTCGCTCCGCGCCCTCGCCAAGCTGGAGCAGGTGCTGCCGAACCGGCTGCGCCGCCGGGTGAACGCGCTCAACACCTACACCGTGCAGATCGCCCGCAGCGGCCCGTCGGTGAACCCGGAGGTGCTGACCACGATCGCGAACGCGGCCCGCGACCACGAGCGGCTGCGTTTCGACTACACGGGCCACGACGGCGAGACCGCCATGCGCAACGTCGACCCCTACCGCCTGGTGCACCGGCGCGGCCGCTGGTATCTCGTGGGATACGACGTCGAGCGGCGGGACTGGCGGACGTTCCGGGTGGATCGGGTGTTCCTTCGCACGCCGGGCGGGCCCCGGTTCATCCCCCGCGAGCTGCCGGAGAACGGCGACGTGGCGGCGTACGTGGAGAAAGGCGTCAACACGGCCATGTGGCGTTACCGCGGCACCGTGCTGGTGCACGCCCCGGCCGACCAGCTCACCGCGCTGCCGCTCGGGCTGGAGGTGGAGCCGGTCGACGACTCGTCCTGCCTGCTCAAGCTGGGCGGTGACGACCTGAACGGCATGGCCGTGTGGATCGGGTTCATCGGCGTGGACTTCGAGGTGCTCGACCCGCCGGAGCTGGCCGAGCACGTGCTGCGGCTGTCGGAGCGCTACAGGCGGGCGGTCAGCGGCCGGTAAGGCCTGTCGACCTGCTCCTATCCGGGCGACGGCCAGCGGCCGCTGTTCTCCGCGAGGTAGGCGGCACGCACCTTCGAGCGGGACAGCTTGCCGGTGGGAGTGCGCGGCAGCCGCGGGCGGTATTCGACCACCTTCGGGTGCTTGAACCTGGCGATGCGGGGCCCGCAGTGCTCCAGCAGCTCGGCGGTGAGCTCGGGCCCCGGCTCGACGCCTTCGGCGGGCTGCACGAGCGCGACCACGTTGTGGCCCCACTCCTCGTCGGGCACCCCGATGACGGCCACGTCGGCCACCGCGGGGTGCTCGAGCAGGGCCGCCTCGATCTCGGCGGGGTAGATGTTCACCCCACCGGAGACGATCAGGTCCGTGCGCCGGTCGCACAGGAACAGGTAGCCGTCCGCGTCCAGGTAGCCGATGTCGCCTGGGGCGTACCACTCCCCACGCATGCTGGCGGCCGTCTTCGCCGGGTCCTTGCGGTATTCGAACGTGCCCAGGCTGGACTTGACGTAGATCATGCCGGGCTCACCGGGTGGGAGCTCCTCGCCCGACTCGTCGAGGATCCTGACCTCGAACGTGGGCGCAGGACGGCCCACGGTGCCCGGCTTGGCCAGCCACTCCTGGGGCTTGACGGCGAACGCGATCGTCGACTCGGTCGAGCCGTAGTACTCGTAGAGCACCGGCCCCCACCAGTCCATGATCCGCTGCTTGACCGCGACCGGGCAGGCGGCGGCGGTGTGGATCACCTGGCGCAGGCTGGACACGTCGTACTTGCTCCGGACGTCCTCCGGCAGCTGCAGCATGCGGTGGAACATGGTCGGCACCATCATCGCGTTGGACACCCGGTGCCGCTCGATGAGCTCAAGAATGGTCACCGGGTCGAACCGCGGCGCGATCACCACGGTGTGCCCGAAGTGCAGCGCGAACTGGGTGTGCGCGCACGGCGAGGAGTGGTACATCGGCGAGGTCACCAGGTGCACCTCGTGGCCCGGCTTGAGGTCCACGACCTCGCCGAGGAACCACGTGTACAGCGGCACGATCGCCTCCGGCGGGGCGCCGGGCAGCGGCCGCTGCACGCCCTTGGGGAAGCCGGTGGTGCCCGAGGTGTACCACATGACCGCCCCGGAGGTGCGGTCCGCCGGGGCGTCCTCGGGCTGCCCTTCGGCCAGCTCCGCCGTGCCGGTCTCCTCGGTCACGACGACCTTGGCGTCGCAGTCCTGAAGGATGTACGTCACCTCGGACGGTGTCAGGTGCCAGTTGATCGGCACGTAGTAGAGGCCGATCTGTCCGGTCGCCATCAGCATGACCACCGCGTCGATCCCGTTGGGCAGCACCCCCGCCACCACGTCGCCGGTGCCGAGCCCGCGTGCCCTGAGGCCGTGCGAGACCTGGTTGACCCGGGCGAGCAGCTGCCCGTACGTGGTGTGCGTGCCGTCGGCGTCGATCACGGCGAGGCGGTCGGGGTCGCCGGCGGCGATGGCGTAGAAGCCCGGAGTCTCGTCAGCGTCTGATTGCCGAGCTCCGCTCGGAGGGCTGTGATGGATGTCCTCGCTCCGCTGCGGATCCATCACAGCACCTCCAACAGCTCGGCCAGACGGGCGCGGTGCATACGGGGCGGGCCCATCAGCACTTCGTCGGCCTTGGCCCGTTTGTAGAACAGGTGCGCGTCGTGCTCCCAGGTGAAGCCGATGCCGCCGTGCAGCAGCAGGTGGTCGCGGGCCACCTCGAAGCAGGCGCGGCCGACGTACGCCTGGGCGAGCGCGGCGGCGCCGGGCAGCTCGGCGGGTGACTCGTCGGCTGCCCAGGCCGCGTACCTGACGATGGACTCGGCCTGTTCGAGCTTGCAGTGCATGTCGGCGAGCTTGTGCTTGACGCCCTGATAAGAGCCGATATAGCGGCCGAAGGCGACGCGGATCTTGGCGTACGCGACGATGGCGTCCAGCGCCGCCCGCATCACACCGAGCTGCTCGGCCGCCAGCGCCACGCACAGCCGGTCGCCGATACCGGTCTCCGGCGGCGGCCCGAGCACCCGGCACGGCGCGCCGTCCATGACCACCTCGGCCTGGCCGCGCGTGATGTCGAGCGTCTCCAGAGCGGTCCTGGTGACGCCGGGCCCGGCCAGGTCCACGGCGACCATCACGGCGCCGTCGGCGCTTCGCGCGGGCGCCACCAGCACGTCGGCCTCCATGCCGCTGAGGATCTGAGTCAGCCTTCCGCGCACGGCAACGCCGTCGTAGGCGATCTCGTCACCGGAGAGCGTGGCCGCGATCCGGCCCTCGGCGATGCCGGTCAGCAGCTCTTTGTCGGGCACCCTGGTCAGGGCGATCGCCGCGAACGTCGTGGCGAGGAACGGTCCGGGCAGCAGGGCCGCGCCGGTCTCCTCCAGCGCGACGGCCAGCTCGATCAGGCCCGCGCCGGCGCCGCCGTATTCCTCGGGAATGATCAGGCCCGACAGGCCGAGCTCGCCGTTGAGCCGGGAGTACACCTGCGGATCGTAGCCCTGGCGGACCTTGGGCAGCGGCGAGGCCGTGCGCAGGAAGGACCGCACGGACTGGCGCAGCTGCTGCTGCTCCTGGCTGAGTGTGAGCTTCACGCCTGCGTCCCCACCTTCAGGTCCTTGAACGGCACGGTCTTGTCCACGCGGGGCTCGGGCGGCAGGCCGAGCACCCGGTCGCCCACGATGTTGCGCATGATCTCGTTGGTGCCGCCGCCCAGGGCCATGCCCGGAGCGAGGGAGATCGCCTGGGCGAGCGGGTGATCGGCCAGCACCGACTCGGGCCCGACCAGTTGCGTGGCGAGGTCGGCCTGGAACAGCGTCAGCTCGGCCAGCAGCAGCTTGGCCGCGCTGCCGCGGGCGCCGGGGAAGAGCCCGGCCTCGGTCTCCTGGGCCAGGCGCTGGTTGAACAGCGCGAGCGCGCGGCTACGGATGTGCAGCTCGACGAGCTGGTCGCGGACCAGCGGATCGCTGGTGTCCACGGCCTGGCGCAGCGCTTCGAGCGAGGCCGGGTTGTCCTTCTGCCCGCCCATGCCGACGCCGGCCGAGATCGACAGCCGCTCGTGCAACAGGGTCGTGACGGCCACACTCCAGCCGTCATCAACCTCGCCCACGCGATTTTCATCCGGGATCGTGACGTTGTCGAAGAAGACTTCATTGAAATTGGCTCTGCCCGACATGTCCTTGAGCGGCCGGACCGTCACGCCCGGGTGGTGCATGTCCACCACGAACATGGTGAGCCCCTTGTGCTTGGGCACGTCCACGTCGGTGCGGGCGAGCAGCAGGCCCCGATCGGCGTGGTGGGCGACGGAGGTCCACACCTTCTGTCCGTTGACGACCCACTGGTCTCCGTCGCGGACCGCCCTGGTCTGCAGGCTGGCCACGTCGCTGCCCGCGCCCGGTTCGGAGAACAGCTGGCACCAGATCTCCTCGCCGCGCAGCAGTGGCCTGAGGAAACGCTCGCGTTGCGCGTCGGTGCCCCGGTCCACCAGCGTCGGGCCGGTCATGCCGAGGCCGATCGAGAAGACGTACGTGGGGAGGGTGAAGTCGCGTGCCTCGACGGCGAACGCCCGCTCCTCCGCCTGCGTCAGCCCCTGGCCGCCCCAGCGTTTCGGCCAGGTGATGCCCGAATAACCGGCGTCGTAGAGCTTGGCCATGAAGTGCTTGGCCCGCGCGATGCCGTCCCCTTCAGCGGATTCGTCCGTCGGGGTGTTGTCCTGGAGCCAGGCCCTGGCGGCGCGCCGATACTCAGCAAGGTCCACGTCGCCTCCTTGGTATCAGTGTCCACTTACTCTAATCAGACGACCACAACACGCATAGAGCAGTGTTCTGTCCGCTTCACCCGGCTGAACGCCGCACGCAACCGCGACGCCCGATTCGTGCTGCGAATGCCGACCAGAAAGGACTGACGGGGCCCCAGAACGGGTAATGAAAGGTTTTCGATGGTGTCACTACCATGATCACCGTGAAAGCCAGAAGGAGGAGCGGACCAGCCGCAACAGAGGCGCTCGACGCCCGGTTTGTCCCACAAATAGCAATGATCAGACGCAAGAGTTACTCGCAGTGACATCAGGTTTCAGCCGATTAAGGCGTGAGGATCTTCTCAAGACGGCCTGCGAGGTGATCGCGGAGCAAGGGTTCGGCCATACCAGGACCATCGACATCGCCAGGGCCGCCGGCGTCAGCCAGGCCTTGCTTTTCTACCATTTCGAGAACAAGGAACGGCTGTTCGCGCAGGCCTTCACGTACGCGGCCCGCCTTCACATGAACGCGCTCGACGATGTCGAACACTCCACGGGCACCCCGCTCGAACGGCTGGTCTCCCTGCTCAGGCTCTGCTCCCCCGCCATCCCCACGGAGGGCTGGCGACTGTGGATCGACGCGTGGGCGGAGGCGATGCGCAGCCCGGAACTGGAGGAGATCTCGCGGCGCATCGACACGCGGGGCCGCCTGCTGCTGCGCGCGATCATCGAGGCCGGGGTCGAGCGCGGCGAGTTCGACTGCGCGGACCCCGACGGGACGGCGTGGCGGATCTGCGCGCTCATCGACGGGTTCGCGATTCAGACCCACGTGCACCCCAAGGCGCTGTCGCGGCGCCGGGTCAACGTGCTCATCCGCGAGGCCGCGGCGAACGAGCTGGGGGTGTCGCCGGAAAAGCTGTGACACCACTCTTCCCGAGTTATTGGACGCTTCGTACAATTACTTGGCGAGGAGAGGAGTGCGCGTGATGACACCTGCACCGAGCTCTACCACCGCGCGGGAGCGCGACGAGCGGGTCGCGAGCCGCAGCGCCTACGAAGCGGTCATCGAACGCCTCTCGAAGGCGTCGGTCGACAAACACTGGGAGCCGTACCGGGACATCCCGTGGGACGACCCGGAGTTCCTGGTGGACCCCGCCGACCCGCGGTGGGAGCTGCCCGAGGTGGACAAGCTGGGCGGCCATCCCTGGTATCGCAGCCGTCCCCCCGAGGTGCGTGCCACGATCGGACTGTGGCGGGTGGCCACCGCCATGAAGGTCGGGCTGCAGTTCGAAAACCTGCTCAAGCGCGGCCTGCTCAACTACGCCTACCGGCTGCCGAACGGGTCGCCGGAGTTCCGGTACGTCTACCACGAGACCATCGAAGAGGGACATCACGGGATGATGTTCCAGGAGTTCGTGAACCGTACCGGTCTGCCGATCCGCGGCATGCCCGGGCCGCTGTCGGCGGTCGCCCAGGTCGCGCCATGGATCCCGCTGATCTCGACCGAGCTGTTCTTCGTGTTCGTGCTCGGCGGCGAGGACCCGATCGACCACGTGCAGCGCAAGGTCCTGAAGGACGGGCGGGCGCACCACCCGCTCGAAGAGACGATCATGCGCATCCACATCGCGGAGGAGGCCAGGCACATCTCGTTCGCCCGGCACTACCTGCGTAACCGGGTGCCCCGGATGCCCGCCTATCGGCGTCTCATGCTCGGCATCGCCGCGCCGATCGTCCTCGGGGTGATGGCCCGCATCATGCTGTCGCCTCCGATGGCGATGATCAGGCACTTCAGGATCCCCTCGAACGTGGTGTCCGAGGTCTACGTGCGCAACGCGGCCGCCAAGGACGAGATCCGCGACTCGGTCAGCAAGACGCGGGAGCTGTGCGCCGAGCTCGGGCTGGTCAATGCCGTCACCCGGCGGATCTGGCGGGCCATGGGCATCTGGGCGGACCCGCGCTGACCGGCCTCAGGCGGGGGCACGCCTGGCGGTGAGAACCTCTGTCTCCGTCACGTACTCCCACCTGCCTGAGGGGTTGCTCGCCAGCAGAGCCTCCCTCGCCGCGTCGGTGAACGCCTCCAGCCGGTCGCCGAGGCGGGCGGGGGCGCTGTAGGAGTAGGACAGCTGCAGGCCGATCACGGCGTCCAGGTCGTAGATGAGGCGGCGCTCGTACATGATCGAGCTCAGGTCTGAGAAGGACGAGGTCGCCAGCACGTCATGGGGGTGCTCGCCGGTCGCCTCCCAGGAGTTCGTGGCCGTCATCGCGCCCAGGCCGAACTCCTCGCGGACCCGCCGCACCACAGGCTCCCACGGCTCCTCGCCGGGGTCGCGGGTCGGGCCGACGAGCGCCACGACGCCGTCCGGCGGGAGCAGCTCGTCCAGCTCGGCCAGCACCGTGCGGCGATCCATCCAGTGGAACGACCTGCCCATGACGACGTGGTCGAACGGCGGAAACGCGCGCAGCATCGCCGAGTCGCCGCGCAGCCAGCGGATGTTGGGGATATTCGCGGCCAGGCGCCTGCCCTCCGCCAGCATCTCCTCGTCCGGGTCGACGGCGGTGACCTCGCGGACGTGGCGGGCCAGCGGGATCGCCACCGTTCCTGGACCGCAGCCGAGGTCCAGCACGCTGCTGTCCCGGCCGAACGTGGTGGCGAGGTGCTTGATGGCCTCCTCGCCGTAGTCGGCCCGGTATCTGGCGTAGTACGGCGCCGCGCCGCCGAACAGGTCCGGCATGGATGGCACCATATACGGGTTCGGGACATGTCCGATGTCCTTGACGCGTTCGGTTCGGAAGTTCGACGGAAGGCTTCAAGCTCTTGAGGCGGCTACTTACGGTCCTGCTGCTCGCCTTCGCCGCGGTGGGGGTCCTCCCGCCGGCGGCGCAGGCGCACAACGTGCTGATCGGCAGCGATCCCAAGGACGGGGCCACGCTGACGGCCTCGCCCGAGCGGGTGACGCTGGTGTTCGACCAGGCGGTGCGGCAGGGGTACGCGCAGGTCGGTGTGACGGGGGCGGACGGGTCCGCGTGGGCCGACGGGGCGGCCGTGGTCGCCGCCGAGCGGGTGTCGGTGAAGGTCAAGCCGTTGCCGAGCGGAGGGCCGTACGTGGTGGGCTACCGGATCCTGTCGGCCGACGGGCATCCGGTGACCGGGAAGATCACCTTCAACCTGGCCGCGGAGTCCGCCGGCCAGCCGGCCCAGAGCACCAGCCCGGACGCCGCCGGTCAGCAGGCCCGAGCCTCCAGCGCCACAACCGCGCCCGGAGCCGCCGCCCAGGAGAGCGCCCCAGGCTCCAGCGCGGACGCCGCCGAGGCGGCGGCGAACGGCGGGGCCGGGATGGCCGTGGTGTGGATCGTGGGCGCGCTGCTGGTGCTGGCCGCAGGCACGGCCGTGGCCCTCCGCCGCGCCCCCTCAGCCCTCACCGGCCCGGTGAGCGCTCGCGGAGCGACGACGGCCGGGCAGCGTCCGGCGGCCGAGGCGTCTGGCAGCGAGGTCGTGCACGTGCCCGGGGACGAAGGGGCGCGGTCGTGACGGTCAGCGCTCCCCCGCTCGCCCGGCGAGGCGTCGGCGGTCGGCTGGTTGCCGGCGGGTTCGGGGTGTGCGCGGTGGTCGCGGCCGTGGCGGCGAGCTCGTTCACGGGTCAGGAGGCGGTGCCCGGCATTCCGCTGCCAGGTCCCATCGTGTCCTTCGGGCTGCCGATCGTCCGGGTCCTGCTCGATGTGGCCGCCGTGGCGGTGGTCGGGTTGAGCCTGCTGCCCAAGCTGCTCGGCTTCGATGACCCGGAGCGCACGGAGCCGGTGCTGCTCAGGGTGCGGCCGCTGGCGGTGATGGCCGCCTGGGCGTGGGCGATCTGCGCACTGCTCACGATCGTGTTCCAGACGGCCGAGCTCAATCCGGGCGGCGTGCCGACGTTCGGGATGATCGCCGCATATGTCGGCGATGTCGGCACAGGTCAGGGGCTGCTGTTCAGCGCGGCCTGCGCCCTGGCGGCGGCGGGCATCGGGCTCATGGCGGTGCGGTTCGGCGAGAAGGTGCCGGCCGAGCTGCGGGTGATCGTGGCGTTGTTCGGGCTGCTGCCCATCCCGGTCACCGGACACGCCGTGAACTCGGTCTGGCACGACCCCCTCATGGTCTCGATGGAGATCCACGTGATGGGTGCGGCGGCGTGGACGGGCGGGCTGGTGGCGACGGCCGTGTTCGTGGCGCCGCACAAGGAGCTCCTCGCCGCGGTGCTGCCGAAGTTCTCCAGGATGGCGACGGTGTGCCTGCTCCTGGTCGGCCTGTCGGGTCTGATCACCGGGCTGGGCACGATGGCGCTGACGCCGGGCGTGACGTTGCCCGGCGCGATCGTGACCAGCCCGTACGGGGTGCTGGTCGTGGTCAAGACGCTGCTGATGGCGTCGCTGGTGCCACTGGCCGCGCACATCCGCTTCCGGCTGCTGCCTGCCGTACGCCACGGCAGGGCCACCGCCCTGGTGGGGTGGGCGGCGGCCGAGGTGTCGGTGATGGGTCTGGCTTACGGGGTGGCGGTGGCGATCACGCGGGCCTCCATCGCCTGACGGCCACGTCTCCCGGCGATCCACTCGACCGCCAGCCAGGCGGCGAGCAGGCCGAGCCCGGCCCAGACGGCGGACGACATGGCCAGGGGAGGTGCGCCCAGCAGCCCGTCCTGGCCCTTGATGGCGCCGTACACCGGGCCCATGATCGCGCTCTGCGCCGCCAGTGCGCCGTACGCGGCCGCGGTCGCGCCGGCGGCCCCCAGCACGGCGCGCGCCACCGGCACCCGTACCAGGAAGGCGAGGTCCACCAGGAGACCGGCCACGACCAGGAAGAACGGCACCGCCGACGGCGGGAACCCGGTGAAGGTCAGGAGCGGCCAGATCAGCGTCCTGAAGCCCACGTAGCCGGCGGCGACGAGGGTGGCCGCGCCGAATCTGCCGATGAGTAACCGCGCCACCACCAGCACCGACAGCCCGGCCACCACCGCGAAGACCGGGTAGAGGAAGTCCGGCACGGGCAGCGCGAACCCGGTCATCATCGTCCGGTCCACCGGCCGCCCCATCTGGTCGGCGGCGAACTGGAGCAGGATCGGCTCGGCGTAGACGGCCTTGTTGTCCCAGGCGCCGATCGACAGGATGCCGTATTCCTGATGCTGCTCGGGGAAGTGCACGTTTTCCAGGAAGAACGCGAAGAACGCCCCCAGCACGACCGTGCGTTCCCTGCCCGGAGGAGCCCCCATGAACCAGCCGCGGATCACGCCGGCGATCATGAAGAACGTTCCAAGGTACAACATGATGTGCGACGGGCTCCACGAGGTGATGTCGAGCCCGTTGACACGGTGATTGATCAGGTCGAGGGGGACCGCGACGAGGAAGATCCCGGTGCCCCACTGGATCGTCCTGAGCGCCACCTTGTCCACGCCGTAGCCGGTGTAGCCGTGGATGATCGTCAGCGCGAGGGCGAGGGCCGTGCCGGCGGAGTTGAGCAGGTGCGGCGGGGCGAGGTCGTCACGCAGCCACTTGAAGTGCCACGAGACGTCCCAGGCCGAGCCGAGCACCTTGAGCGTGAACGCCGCCAGCCAGCCGAAGTAGAGCACCCTGAACAGATCCTGCGGCGTCTCGCGCCCCGCCTGGCCTCGGGTCCAATAGGGCAAGGCCCACTCTGCGGCCTTCTTGAACGATGCTGGAGACTTCACGGGAAGGAATCTTACGGTCATCGGCGGGGCAGGATCGCGAGGCCCGCGTCAGACAGGGGCGGCGGCGCGCAACGAGTACATCAGCGGGATCTTGGGAGCGCCTTCCGGCAGGCGGTAGCCGGTGCCGTCGTTCGACAGCGTGGCGTAGCGGCGGAAGAGCGTGTGGTCGTGCTCGTGCACGAACTCCACGCGCAGGCCGGCCGCCGCCACCGCGCTGACGACCTCGCCGAGGCCGTGCTGGAACTGCACGGAGGTCCGGTGCTCGCTCAGTTCGCCACCGGTGTAGGTGTATGGCTCGTCCCAGACGTGCGGGCCGCTGGCGAAGTAGTCGTGGGTGACTTTGGTGCCGGTCTCGTCGTCAAGAATGTCGGCGAATGGATGGAATTCGGCGAGATAGAGGAATCCGTCCGGGTTGAGCAGGGCGGCGACCGTTTCGGCCCACCGGGTGAGGTCGGGCAGCCACACCAGGGCGCCGATGCCGGTGTAGACGATGTCGTAGGTCTCGCCGAGCGCCTCGGCCGCGTCGTACACGTCGGCGGTGACGAACCTCGCCCGGATGCCGCATCCAGCCGCGATCCGCCTGGCCTGGTCGATGGCGTCGGACGAGAAGTCGAGCCCGGTCACCTCGGCGCCGAGCCTGGCCCAGGAGAGCGTGTCCAGTCCGAGGTGGCACTGCAAATGCACCAGGCGGCGGCCGGATACCTCGCCCACCTCCGCCACCTCGAACGGCCTCAGGACGCTCCGGCCGCTCGCCTTGAAGCCCTCGACGTCGTAGAAGTCACTGGCGACGTGGATCGGGACGCGTGCGTTCCAGTTGGCCCGGTTCGTCGTCAAGTAGTCCATGGCGCACGAGCCTAGGGGCGGGCTTGATCGCGCCGCATTCGCTTTTCGGCCGGCAGGTTCTATAGGCGGCTCAGTGAGGGGCGCCTGGTGAGGCGTACGGGGAGGTGCTTGAGGCCGTTCTGGAAGTTCGACGTGAGCCTTTGCGGGCTGCCCGCGAGCTCGACATCCCAAGCGAGCAGTTCCCTGAAGATCGAGCGCATCTGGGCGCGGGCCAGGTGGGCGCCGATGCAGAAGTGCGGGCCGAAGCCGAAGCTGACGTGGTCGTTCGGGGTGCGGGCGATGTCGAAGCGGTCGGGGTCGGGGAAGACGGACGGGTCGCGGTTCGCGGAGATGTGGTAGACGACCACCTTGTCACCCGCGCGGATGTCGCGGCCGCCGAGGGTGAGGTCGCGCGTGGCCGTACGGCGGAAGTGCATGACCGGCGGCCAGAAGCGGAGCATCTCCTCGATGGCGGAGTCGAGCAGGGAGGGGTCGTCGCGCAGGCGGGCCAGCTCGGCCGGGTGCTGGAGGAGCGTGAGGAGGCCGCCGGGGATGCCGTTGCGGACGGTCTCGTTGCCCGCGACGGCGAAGAGGGAGAACATGTTCTCGAATTCCTCTACGGTCAGGCCGCCCTTCATCATGGCGGCCATGAGGGATTCGTCGTCGACGGGGGCCTCGGCCAGGTCGTGCGCATAGGCGAACACGTCGGCCAGCGCCGCCTTGGAACGCGGATTCGTCCCAGGCTCGAGCCGGGGACGCAGCGCGACGGCGCGGCGGCCCATCGGGGTGAGGGACTCCGCTTCGGCCGTCGAGAGGTCCGCGTGGTCGGCGTCCTGATAGCCGATGACCCGCGACGCCCAGTCGTACAGCAGTCGCCTGTCCTGCTCCGGGAAGCCCATGACGTGGGCCAGCGTCCACACGGGCAGGTCGGCGGTCACCTCCACGAAGTCGCACTCGCCCTCCGCGAACAGCGCCGCCGCGCGTTCAGCGATCGCCCGCTCCAGCGCTCGCACGGCGCGCGGCGTGAAGGCCGCCGCCACGATCTTGCGCAGCCTGGCGTGGCCGGGCGCGTCCATGTTGACCATCATGTTCTGAACGAAGGCCAAGTCAGCGGGGGTGTCGAAGTCGCGGAGCTGGGTGGCGCCGAGGTGGGAGGAGAAGTCTTCCGTGCTGCGCAGGACCTGCTTGACGTCGGCGTGCCTGAAGACGGCCCAGTAACCCGGACCCTCACGCCAGGGGCCGATGGCGGGCTCGGGGATCCAGCAGACGGGAGTCTCCCGCCTCAGGTGGGCTAACAAGTCGTACGGCACGGCTTTCGCGTAGGTGGACGGCAGGAACGCCTCCACTGCGGGCTGGACCGTCACTTGAGCTCCTTACCTCGTCGGGCATACGCCAAGATCGCGTCCTCCGCGTACGATATTGACCTTTCCGTAGCTCTCAGGCAAGCGCCCATGGGTCATCCACAGGCGGCGCGGCCCGAGGGCGGCGAGCCCCGTCTCAGGGATCTCTCAGGTGCCGTAAGTAAGCTCCTCGTCATGAAGCGTGTGGCCGCGCTGGTAGCGGCACTCGCCCTCATCGGGGTGACGACGTGGCTGGTGTGGCCGTCGGCTCCTGAGGTGCGGGCCCAGGACCAGAAGATAACCGTCGTCGACGGACCCGCCGACGACCAACGGGTGGAGCTCGATACGACGTTCTTCCCGCCGCCGGGGGGCGGGAAGGCGCCTGCCGTGCTGATCGGCCACGGTTTCGGCGGAAGCAAGCAGAGCGTCAGGCAGCAGGCGATGCGGGTCGCCCAGGACGGCTACGCGGTGCTGACCTGGTCGGCACGCGGATTCGGCCGCTCGACCGGCGAGATCGCGCTCAACTCCCCCGACTACGAGGTCAAGGACGTCAAGCAGCTGATCGACTGGCTCGCCAAGCGTCCGGAGGTCCTGCTGGACGCCTCGGGCGACCCGCGCGTGGGCATCGTGGGCGGCTCGTACGGCGGCTCCATCGCCCTGATGACGGCGGCCCACGACCAGCGGGTCGACGCGATCGTGCCGCAGATCACCTGGTCCGACCTGGCCGACGCCCTCTTCCCCAACGCAGCCGTCCAGCCCCCCGCCGCCACAGACCAGGACACCTCCGGCGCGGCCTCCGCCCAGAGCCCGGCCGGTGCCCCAGCGAACGGCCTGGGGCAGCCTGAGAGCGGCGTGTTCAAGCGCATGTGGGCAGGCATCTTCTTCGGCCAGGGCGTCTCGCTGGAGAGCTTCGCGCTCCAGGGCCAGGGGCAGCGGCAGGAGGCCGGGCCGCTGACGCCCCAGCAGGCGCGCTGCGGCAGGTTCCTGCCGGCGATCTGCGACATGTACCAGCAGGTCGCCAAGGACGGCAAGGCCACACCGGAGGCCGTCGCCCTGCTGCGCAAGTCGAGCCCGATCACCGTGGCCGGCCAGATCAAGGCGCCGACGCTGCTCCTGCAGGGCCAGCGCGACTCGTTGTTCCCGCTCAGCCACGCCGACGCCAACGCCAAGGCGATCGCCGCCGCGGGCACCCCGGTCAGCCTGGCGTGGTTCGACGGCGGGCACGACGGCGGCAACGGCGAGGCCGACTGGCTCTTCGAGCAGTCCTCGGCCTGGTTCGCCCGCTATCTGAAGGGTGACGTCTCGGCTCAGACGGCGCCGCCGGTCAGCGCGTTCACGGTGACGCGCGACGGCGGGCGCGACCCCGGCACCCGCCAGCGCATCCGGCTGCATCCGGAGGCCGCCTCCTACCCCGGCCTCGCCGGCACCGACACCACGACGGTGGAGCTGAGCGGCCCCGAGCAGAGCATCGTCAACCCGCCCGGCGGCGCCCCGGCCTCGATCTCGACGGTGCCGGGCATCGGCGGCCTGCTGGGCGGCCAGAACACCGCGGGCGTCTCGATCGACATGCCCGGCCAGAGCGCCGCCTTCGAGTCGCGGCCTCTCACGGCCCCGCTCCAGCTCACCGGCACCACCACAGCCAAGATCAAGGTGTCGGGCAAGGGCGAGGCGACGCTGTTCGCGAAGCTGTACGACGTGGCCGACACCGCCACTCAGCCACCGACGTTGCCCGCCGGGCTGGTGGCGCCGATCCGCGTGACGATCCCGGAGGGCGCGGGCAGTGTGGAGGCCACGATCACCCTGCCCGCCGTGGACCACCGCTTCGCCGTCGGCCACCGGCTCCGCCTGGTGGTGACCACCACGGACATGGGGTTCGCCACTCCGGCCGAGCCCGCCACCTACCAGGTGTCGCTGGCCTCCCCCGCCCTCGCCGTGCCCACGGTGCGCACGCTCGCCGCCCCGCCGTCCGGGGTCGCGTGGTGGGTGTGGGCGATGCCGCTGGCCGCCGTGGTGATCGCCGCCGCGCTGCTGGCGACCGGCCGCGCCTCGACCCTCGCGCCGGCGGGCGCCGGGGTGCGCCGCAGGGCCGTGCCCGCCGCCGTCACCGGCCGGAGCGCCCACGACGGCCCGGCCGAACCGGGCGGCGAGCCGGTGCCGCTGGAGATCAGCGGGCTGACGAAGGCGTACAGGAACGGGGAGCTGGCCGTCGACGGCCTGTCGTTCCGGGTCGAGAAGGGCCAGGTGCTGGGCCTGCTCGGGCCGAACGGCGCAGGCAAGACGACCACGATGCGGATGATGATGGGCCTCATCCGGCCGGACGACGGCGAGATCCGGATCTTCGGCGACCGGGTGACGCCGGGGGCGCCGGTGCTCTCCAGGCTCGGGTCGTTCGTCGAGGGCCCCGGGTTCCTGCCGCACCTGTCCGGCCGGGACAACATCGAGCTCTACTGGGCCGCCACCGGCCGCCCGTCCGCCGACGCCCATTTCGACGAGGCGCTGGAGATCGCCGGCCTGGGCAAGGCGCTGGAACGTGCCGTACGCACCTACTCCCAGGGCATGCGGCAGCGGCTGGCCATCGCGCAGGCCATGCTCGGCCTGCCGGACCTGCTCGTGCTCGACGAACCTACGAACGGTCTCGACCCGCCCCAGATCAGGGAGATGCGCGAGGTGCTCAAGCGCTACGCGCGCGACGGCCGTACCGTGATCGTCTCCAGTCACATGCTCGCCGAGGTGGAGCAGACCTGCAGCCACGTCGTCGTCATGCACCGGGGCCGGCTGGTCTCGGCCGGGCCGGTGTCGCAGCTGCTCACGTCGGCCTCCGCCGGGGCCGCCACCGGCAACGGGCACGGGCCGCGGCTGGAAGACGTGTTCCTCGACCTCATTGGAGACAAGTCATGACCGCCGCGCCGGGCTACGCGCCCCGCCGCACGCTGCCGCTGCGGGTGGAGATCATCAGGCAGTTCAAGCGGCGGCGGACGATGGTGATGTTCGGCCTGCTGCTGGCGCTGCCGTGGATCCTGGTGATCGCGTTCCAGTTCGGGCCGCAGTCCAGCGGGCAGCAGCAGGCGGCGCTGCGCATCTCCGACCTGGCGACGGAGAGCGGACTCAACTTCTCCGCGTTCGCCCTGTCGGTGTCGGCCAGCTTCCTGCTGGTGGTGGCGGTCGCCCTGTTCTGCGGTGACACGGTGGCCAGCGAGGCCAACTGGTCGTCACTGCGTTATCTGCTGGCCGCCCCGATCCCCCGGGACCGGCTGCTGCGGCAGAAGCTGATCGTGGCGCTGGGCTACTCGGCGGCGGCGGTGATCTGCCTGCCGCTGATGGCGCTGCTGGCGGGCACGCTGGCGTTCGGGTGGAACGACATCCAGGTGCCCGGCACGGGTGAGACGATCCCGGCGTTCGACGTGCTGCCACGCTTCGGCATCGTGATCGGGTACGCGCTGGTCAGCCAGCTCGTGGTGGCCGCGCTGGCGTTCTTCATCTCGACCGTCACCGACTCCCCGCTGGGCGCGGTCGGCGGGGCGGTCGGGCTCTGGATCGTCTGCAACATCCTGCAGGCGGTCGAGGCGCTCGGGGTGCTGCGGGAGTTCCTGCCCACGTTCTGGAACAACGCCTGGGTCGACGCCCTGGCACCGGAGCTGGACTGGAGCGGCATGGCCAAGGGGGCTTCGGTGTCGATCACGTACGCGGCCATCCTCATCGCCGTGGCCTTCCGCCGCTTCCGCCGCAAGGACGTGGTCAGTTAGCCGCGGCGAGGCCGCCGTAGGCGGCCAGGACGATGCCCAAGCCGCGTTCGTCGCCGAGGCCGCCCTGGTCGACCATCTGGTTCATCACGTAGGCCACCGTCATCCGGGCGTCGAAGTCGATGAAGACCAGAGAGCCGCCCCATCCGCCCCAAAAGCAGGCGCGTTGGCCGCCGTAGATGCCGTAGCCCATGCCGTAGCGCATGGGGGCGCCCAGATACCGGTCCACGCCGTAGTGCTGCTCCTCCAAGGCGCGCTCACAGCCGGACGGGGACGACAGGCGCACGCCGTTGACGGTGCCCGCGCAGGCCAGGACGGACTGGATGGCGGCGACCGAGCGGGCGTTGCCGTGCCCGTTGACCGCCGGGATCTCGGCGCGCCGCCAGGCGGCGGTGTTCGCGTCCGCGGCCCGGATCTCGGGGCCGGGCGGTGCGTCAGGGCGGGCGGCGCCGGGCGGGTCCGACGGCGGGATGACCGGGGCGACGCGGTGGTCGTGCTCCGGGGGCAGGCCGATGTGGAAGTCGGCGCCCAGCGGTCCGGCCACCTCCTCGGCCAGGAACGTGCCCAGCGTGCGTCCGGTGATGCGGCGGACCACCTCTCCGATGAGGTATCCCTGCGTGACCGCGTGGTAGCCGCTCTCGATGCCCGGCTCCCAGAGCGGCGGCTGTGCGGCCAGCCGTGCCGTGGTCTTCTCCCAGTCGTAGAGGTCCTCGACCGTCGTCCCCGCGTCGAAGCCCGGCAGGCCCGCGGTGTGGGAGAGGACGTGCCGGACCTGCACGCGCTCTTTGCCCGCGGCGGCGAATTCGGGCCAGTACGCGGCCACCGGGGCGGTCAGGTCGAGCCCGCCGCGGTCGGCGAGGATCAGCGCGCACAACGCGGTCATGGTCTTGGTGGTGGACCAGACGTTGGTGATGGTGTCACGCTGCCATGGGACGGTGCGACCGGCGTCGGCGTAGCCGCCCCAGAGGTCGACGACCGGCTCGCCGTCCACGTAGACCGCCGCCGAGGCGCCCACGTCGTCGCCGCCGTCCAGGGAGGCGGCCAGCATCTCGCGCACCTCGTGGAACCGGTCCTCACATGTGCCCTGGATGTCCGCCATGGCACGGAACCTAGCCCCGCCGAGCGCGCGGGGGCCACGCATTTACCGGCGCCGGCTAGTCGGTGTGGCCCAGGCCCGCGTCTCGGGCGCGGATGATGGCCTCGGCGCGGGAGGCGACCTGGAGCTTGGCGAAGATGTTGGAGATGTGGTTGCCGACCGTCTTGGGCGCCAGCGACAGCCGGGTCCCGATCGAGGCGTTGCCGTGGCCGGCGGCGATCAGGCCGAGCACTTCCCGCTCCCGCGGCGTGAGCTCAGGGAAAGGCTCGCCCGCGGGCCGGGGAGCCGTCAGGTGACCGAGCACGCGGCGGGCCACGCCGGGCCCGAAGATCGCTTCGCCGGCGGCGACGGCACGGATCGCGCGGACGATCTCGTCCTGTTCAGCGCCCTTGAGCACGTATCCGCGGGCCCCCGCGCGCATGGCCGCGAACACGGACTCGTCGTCCTCATACATCGTCAGCATCAGCACCGCCACGCCCGGCGCGGCCGCGGCCACCTCCCTGGCGGCGTCGATGCCTGACATTTCCGGCATCTGGATGTCGAGGACGAGGACGTCCGGTTCCAGCACGACCGTCGCCCGCACCGCTTCGCGTCCGCTGGACGCGGTCCCCGCCACCTCCATGCCCGGCACCGTGGACAGCAGCGCGGCGAGCCCGTCGCGTACCACGGGATGGTCGTCGGCGATCAAGACGCGCACGCTCATGATGCCACCACCTGCGCCAGCGGCAGCAGTGCCACCACCCGTCCGCCGCCGTCCCGCGGACCGGCCTGGCAGGTGCCGCCGAGTTCCTCGGCGCGCTCGCGCATGGACCGCAGGCCCACCCCCGGCCGCCACACGCCACCACCCACACCGTCGTCACTCACCTCGACACGGAGACGGTCCCCGAGTGTGAAGTCCACGCGGGCGGTCGTGGCCCGGGCGTGCCGGGCGACGTTGTTCAGCGCCTCCGTGACGATGCGGTACGCGGCGACCTCCACGGCGGCGGGCAGCGCGGCCAGGTCGCGGGAAGCCCGGATGCTGACGTCGAGCGACAACCGTTCGGCCTGCCGCCGCAGCGCGCCCACCAGACCGAGGTCGTCGAGTGCGGGCGGGCGCAGGCCGTACACCAGCCGCCTGATGTCCTCGATGGCCGACGTCACCTCGGCACGCAGCCTCAGGAGCAGTTCCTTGGCGCGGGCGGGGTCGTCGGCGAGCACGTTCCCGGCCGCGTCGGCCTGGTACACAACGCCTGTGAGGGTGGGGCCGAGCCCGTCGTGCAGGTCGCGGCGGAGCCTGCGGCGTTCGTCCTCGCGGGCCACGACGATGTGCTCGCGGATCCGCTGCAGTTCCTCGGACAGGCCGGTGGCGTGCACGGCCACCGCCAGTGGCACGGCCAGCAGCTCCAGGACCCGGGCGTCGGCCACGGAGATCGCCTTCTCCCCCGGCCGCAGGCCGATGATCAACTCGCCTACACGGTCGCCGCCGTAGACGAGGGGGACGCTGTGGAGGCGTTCGGGGGCGGTGCCATACGAGGTGCGTTCCACCGCCGCTCCCCCGATATCACCGACGTCGGCCGAGCGCAGCGCAGCGAAGGGCAGGCGCAGGACCGTGCACACCGCGGCCACCGCTCCCGCCAGCCCTGGGGCCGGGTCGGCCAGTCGGCGGCCGATCCGTGACAGAGCGCGCGCCGGGTCGTCGCGGTCGCCGTACAGGAGCCTGTCGACGATCCGCTGCAGGCGTACCCTCACCGGGTTGAAGCCGACCGCGATCAGCACGGTGGCGAGCACCGAGTCTCCTGGCCCGGCACGGTCCAGGACGGCCACCAGCAGGGCATAGACGGCGATCACGCCCGAGGTGAGCAGCGTGTACAGCACCGTCCGCGAGATGATCAGGCGGATGTCGAGCAGGCCGTGACGCAGGATGGCGACGGTGATCGCGATCGGCACGAGCGGGATGGCCAGCAGCATCAGCGCCGGCCCGGTCTGGAACACCCCCCACACGACCATGACCGCGGCGAGCAGCAGGACGGCGAGCAGAAGCCACAGCAGCTGGCGCCGCTCCCGCTCGCCGCCCCGGCGGTAGCGCAGCCCCAGCCCGGCGAGGGCGGCCACGACGAGGGCGGCGCCGCGCACCTCGGTCCCGGTCCAGAGCGCGGCCAGGTCGTCGTGGAAGGGGATGGTGAGGTAGCCGACGACGTCCGAGCCGGGTGACAGGCCGGTCGGTGCGGCGCCCATCTCCAGGACGAAGAGCGGGGCGGTCACCACCGTCACGGGGACCAGCCAGGTCCAGCGAAGGCCCGGCGGGCGGCCGTCGGGGAAGAGCAGAAGGACGAGCGGCAGGCACAACGCGATCGACCACGGCCAGGAGTAGGCGGCGTACGTGGCGAGCGTTCGCAGAGCGCCGGCGGGCCAGCCGTGGACCTCACCGATCACCAGCAGGCCGACCCCGGCGGCGGTTCCGGCCTGGGCGACGGCGCCGGCCAGCAGGAGCCAGCCGATGGGGTTGCGCGGACGCTGCCAGGCGAGCAGGACGCCTGCGCAGGAAAGGGAGAGACCGATGGCGGAGTTCGTGACGATGAAGCTCTCGGTGGCCGCCTCGAAGGTCATTCCCGCTGCTATGGCGGCCGCGACACCGGTGACCGCCTCGGTCACCGCCACCGCGAACAGGCCCCAGGCCAGCACCTTCATAAGGGTCATGATGAGCGGTCGCGGAGCCCGGCGCATAGGGGCAGACCCCCAGATCAGCCGGGAAGATCGCCCGGCCCGGTCAGGGGCGTGCGCCGTGCCGCGACGGCCGGTCCGCGGCCGACCATGAGCCTGCCAGGCCGGCCGTAGCCCTCGGACGGCTCAATCCCTACTCCATGGGAGACATCATGACCATCGGCTCCGCCGCCGTGCGCGTGCGTGACACACGTGCCTTCCGCCGCCGCGCTCTCGCCGTGCTCCTGCCGATCGGCCCGCTGTGCGTGGCCGTCATCCGCGCCATCCTCCCCTACGGCACTACCGACGACGCCGCCGCTCAGCTGACCGCGGTGACAGCCGGGCAGGGGGCGCAGGGCGCGGTGCTCTGGCTCACTCCGATCGCCGTCCTCGCGCTGGTGCCGACCCTGTTCGTGCTGACGCGGCTGGCGTTGCGCGGTGCACCGGTGCTAGCGATCGCGGCGATCACCCTCGCTCTGCCCGGGTACCTGGGGATGGCCGCCCTGGGCGTCTCGGACGCCGCCGCCCTGGCCGCGGTCGCGGCCGGGCTGAGTCCTGCGGAGGGCACGGCGCTGCTGGAGGCGCTGGCCGCCCAGCCCGCCCTCTCGCTCTCCGTCGGCCTCTTCGTGCTCGGCCACGTCCTCGGCACCGTGCTGCTGGGCGCCGCCCTGTGGCGGGCGCGGGTGATCCCCACCTGGGCGGGCGCGGCGCTGGTCGCCTCGCAGCCGGTCCACCTGCTGTTCGTGCTCACCGGCGCCCCCAAGATCCTGGATGGGGGCGCGTGGGGGCTGACGGCGCTCGGGTTCGCCGCCGCGGCGCTCACGCTGGCCAGGATGAGCGACGAGGAGTACGAACCGCAGAGGTGAGCGGACGCCGATTCCAGGCGCCGGCGGTGAGTGGCCCCCGGTTCCAGGACGACCTCCTGGACCGGGGCACGTGTCAGATGCCGCGCGCGAAGGTGACCAGGCGTGTGCCGGGACCGTTGTAGTCCGGGACCGGCTCGCTCGCCGTGAAGCCCATGCGCCGATGGAAGGCGATGGACGCCTCGTTGACCGGCGAGGTGATGGCCTTGACCACGTGCCGGTCATGGGCGCGGGCCAGAGCGAAGAAACGCTCGTACATCGCCCGCGCCACACCCCCGCCCCGTGCGGCGGGACAGACGCCGACGAAATGGATGTACGCCTCATCCTCGGCCGACGGCGAGAGCAAGCCGACGAGGAAGCCCGCCATGCCCTCGGGGCCCTCGGCGATCAGGCTCGTGCGGTGGAAGTGGTCGAGGAAGAGCCTGGGCAGCGAGGCCAGGACGGGACGGTCCCACCACTCGTCGACCACGGCCGCCACGGCGTCGTAGTCGGCAGGCGTGGCAGGGCGCAGCACGTGTCCGGTCAACGGGGTCACTCCCAGTGCGGCGGCCGGTTCTCCACGAAGAAGTCGTCCGGGTCCTCTTCCGGCAGGTCGTCGCCCCAGCCCAGGTCCCTGTCGTCCGCCGTCTGCTCGGGGTAGAAATCTTCCACGGCTGACATGCTACCCGGACGGACAAAGCAATACCCGGTGTGTCCGCAGGTCCAGGGACATGTCGGGGCTACGGCGGTACGATGCGGGAGCAGGTGTCGCCTACCCCCGTGAGGCTGCCCATGGCCACCCCTACAGGCTGGCGGCGAGAAGGCAATCTTCCGGCGGAGCTCACGAGCTTCATCGGTCGCACGCGTCTGCTTGCCAACCTCAGACGGTACCTCGGCGAATCACGTCTGGTGACCGTCACGGGCATCGGCGGTGTGGGCAAGTCGCGCACGGTGCTTCGGCTGGCCCACCAGGTCCGCGCCCAATACCCCGACGGCGTCTGGTTCGCCGATCTCGCCCGGCTGCAGGACGCGGGCATGGTCAAGCACACCATCGCCTCGGCGCTGCGCATCGCCGACCAGTCCACGCGCGCGGAGTCCGAGACGCTGTCGGAGTGGGTGGGCGAGCGGGACATGCTGCTCATCGTCGACACCTGCGACCGCGTGGTGCAGGGAGCGGCGGAGCTGGTGCAGGAGCTGCTCGAGGTCGCGCCCAACCTCAAGGTGCTGGCCACCAGCCGGCAGTCGCTCAATCTGCCCTACGAGCACGTGCTCCCCGTGCCGCCGCTGCAGGTGCCGGGAGAGGACCCGGCCGAGACCTATTTCGTCAACGAGTCCGTGCAGCTGTTCGCGGCCCGGGCCGGGGCGAGCGTGCCCGACTTCCATCTGGACGAGGACAACATCAACGCGGTAGCCGAGTTGTGCCGGCGGCTCGACGGCATCCCGCTGGCGATCGAGCTGGCGGCGGTGCGGCTGCGGGCGTTGTCCGTGGAGCAGATCCTGGGGCTGCTGGCGGACCGGTTCAGCCTGCTGGCCGGCGCCAGCCGCACAGCGCTGCCCCGGCACCAGACGCTGCGTGCGGCCATCGGCTGGAGCCACGAGTTGTGCGAGCCGGCCGAGCGGCTGCTGTGGGCCCGGTTGTCGGTGTTCGCCAACGACTTCGAGCTCGACGCCGCGCGCTTCGTGTGCTCGGACGCGCGCCTGCCGTCCGGGCAGATCACCGACCTGGTCACCGGCCTGGTGGAGAAGTCGATCCTGCTGATCAGAAGCAACCACGCCGGGGTCAGATACAAGTTGATCGACACCCTGGCGGACTACGGCGACGAGTGGCTGGACAAGCTCGGCGAGAAGGAGCAGATGCGCCAGCGCCATCTGGACTACTACCTGAGCCTGGCGCAGCGTAGCGAGGACGCCTGGTCGGGGCCGCGGCAGATCTACTGGTTCGTCCGCATGCGCCAGGAGCACGACAACGTGCGCGTGGCGCTGGAGCACGCGCTCAAGACGCCGGGCATGGAGGTCCTGGCGCTGACCCTGCTGTCGTCGTTGTGGTTCATGTGGGTGTGTTGCGGCTTCGCCCGCGAGGGCCGCCTCTACCTCGAGCGGGCGCTCGGGGCCAACCCGGATCTCAGCAGGGAACGGTGCAAGGCGCTGTGGGTGCTCTCCTACGTGAAGAGCGCCCAGGGCGACAGCGTGGGCGCGCGGGACGCGGCCGAGACGTGCAGCAACGAGGCCGTCCGGGTCGGTGACTCCAAGGCCGTGATCCTGGCCTCCAAGATGCAGGGCACGGCCGCGATGTTGCAGGGCGACCTCCAGAAGGCCAGCGCGCTGCTCGGCGTGGCGATCGAGTTCAACACCGACAACAAGGAGCTCAACCCGGGGCTGCTCCCGGCCATCGTGGAGCTGTCGATCGTCCTCACCACCCAAGGGGAGCTCCCTGAGGCCGAGTCGCTGCTGCAGGACTGCCTCCAGGTCTGCCGCGAGCGCGGCGAGCTGTGGCTGAGCTCATACGCGCATTGGGCGCTGTCGTTGCCGATGCTGGCGATGGGCAGGACGGAGGAGGCGTTGCGCACCGCCCTGGAGGGCTTGCGGATCAAGCGTCACTTCCATGACACCGTCGGCACGCTCATGGTGCTCGAGACGGTCGCCAAGATCTACTCGTCTCAGGGCCAGATCGAGCGTGCCTCGCGGCTGCTCGGGGCGCTGCATCAAAACTGGCGCACCTCCGGCCTGCCCATGCTGGGCGCGCCGTTCCTCACGGCGGAGCACGAGAAGTGCGTCCAAGAGTGCAAGAGGGCCCTGGGTGAGGACGGCTACAAACTGGAATTCGAGGCGGGCGCCAAACTGGATCTGGACGAAGCGGTCACTCTTGCACAGGAAGCACCCGACAGTTCCGAAGACCAGGACCGCAATACTTTCGGCTCATAACCCGTAAATCGGAGAGCGATTGGAAAAATTCTGCTTCGGGTACGCCCCACGAGAACCGACATCTGTCCCGACGAGGGGGCATTTGCCACAGTTTCTCATGTGGAGGCTGCGCACCCATGCCCGACATTCCCTCCGTGTCCCTTCCTGACCCTTTCATCCCGTACCCGTCCAAGCTCAACCCCTTCGAGGCTGTGGTGGCCGATCACACCATCGCCTGGGCACGGAGGTTGAAGCTCATCGAAGACGAGACCGCGACTTCGCGCTTCGCAGGTGAGTCCTACTCCCGCCTCGTCGCACGGCTCTACCCGGAGGCCTCGGTGCCGGTGCTCGCGCTGGCCGCCGATCTCAACAGCTGGTTCCACGTCTACGACGACCAGTTCGAGCTCGCCGAGGTGGGCTCAGACCCGGACCTCGCGCGGCGCATGGCCGACAAGTTCCGCGCCGTGCTGGACGGCGCGCCGCTCGAGGCCACCGCGGGGCCGATACTCCACGGCCTGGCCGACATCCGCGACCGCATGCGGCTGCACGCCGGCGCGCGATGGTGGCACCGCTTCGCCACCCACCTCCAGGACTGCTTCGAGACCGCTCAGTGGGAAGTGGACAACCGCACGAGAGGCCGGATCCCCGACCCCGACAGCTATGTCGAGCACAAGCTCAACATCGCCTACGTCCCGCCCTCGTTCGACCTCATCGAGCTGGCCGAGCAGTTCGAGGTGCCGGACGCGATCCGCGCGTCGGCCGCGTACCGCACGCTCGTCCACGAGGCCGGGCACGTGGTCGTCTGCACCAACGATCTCATCGGCCTGCGGCGCGAGCTGCTGCAGGGCGAGTTCCACAACCTCGTCATCGTCTACTGGAAGGCCTTGAGCTGCCCCCTCCAGGAGGCCGTCGAGATGGTCGACCAGAAGATCTCGGAGCGCATCGGCATCTTCGAGGCGGCCAAAGTGGACCTCCTGCGCGTCTTCGACCAGCTCGGCATCGACGAGAACCGGCGGCACAGCACCCTGCGCTGCGTCATGGGGCTCGAGAACTGGATGCGCGGCTACCTCGACTGGGCCAAGGAGACGCGCCGCTTCGCCGACCCGGTGCTGCGGGGCGAGGTCACCGGCTTCCAGCGCGAGTTAGTCGACTAGAACGACTCCCCTGTTCATGAGAACAATCCCTCCATACCGAACATGCGGGCGGTGTCCACGGCCGAGGGCTCGCCCGCATGGGGGTCGGCGCCCGCGTCGACCAGCGCCGTGACCACCTCGAGCTCCTTCTTGAAGACCGCTCCGGCCAAGGGGGTCTGACCGCGGTCGTTGGGCCGGTCGACATCGGCGCCCAGCTCGATGAGCATCCGCACCGTCGGCGCGTGACCGTAATACGCCGCCAGCATGAGCAAAGTGTCACCTTTGCCGTTGGTCAGATTGACCGGCACCCCAGCCTCGACGTACGCGCGCAGCGTCTCGGTGTCGCCCGCCCGGGCCAGGTCGAACATCCTGGCGGCGAACTCTTCCAGCTCCGGGTCCCCGTCCATGGACCTCATTGTGCCCCGATAGGGTGCCCCCCACGGAATGATTCCGCCCCCCGCCACAGGCACGGAATCGTTCCGGCTCGCCATAGGTTCTGAGGAGAGTACCTACGGAAAGGCTGTCCAATCGTGTTCGACCCGAAGGATCTCTACAAGCTCGCAGATGACGCGCCCGAGCTGCATGATCCGGTGTTGCTGTACCACTTCGACGGCTTCGTCGACGCGGGCGGCACCGGACGTCTCGCGCTGGGCCACCTGCTGGCCGAGCTGGAGCACCGGGTCGTGGCGACGTTCGACGTGGACCGGTTGCTCGACTACCGGTCACGCCGGCCCATCATGACCTTCGACACCGACCGCTGGGTCGAGTGTGAGAGCCCGGAGCTGGCCGTTCATGTCATGAGGGACTCGACGGGGACGCAGTTCCTGGTGATGAGCGGGCCCGAGCCCGATCGGGAGTGGGAGCTGTTCACCCAAGCCGTGGGGACGCTGGTGGCGCGGCTGGGGGTGAGCAAGCTGGTGACGATGCACGGCATCCCGATGGCGGTGCCGCACACCCGCCCGCTGGGTCTCACGATGCACGCGAGCAGGCCTGAGCTAATAAATTCGCAAACGAGCTCGTTCGGGCGTGTCCAGGTGCCGGGGAGCGTGGCGGCGCTGATCGAGTTCCGGCTGGGGGCGCAGGGGCACGACGCGCTGGGATACGCGGTGCACGTGCCGCACTACCTGTCCCAGGCCGAATACCCGACGGCAGCCGTGACCGCGCTGGAGGCCGTGACGCGGGGGACGGGGCTGGTGTTCCCGATGGACACGCTGCGTGATGCGGCCCAGCGTACGAACGTGGAGATCGAAGAGCAGATCCAGGCGTCCGCCGAGCTGTCCACCGCCATCACGGGGCTCGAGCAGCAGTATGACGCGTTCGCCACCGGCAGCGAGCGCGAAAACCTCATCGCCGAGTCGACCCCGATGCCGACGGGGGATGAGCTCGCTGCTCAGTTTGAGCGGTTTCTCGCAGAGCGGGATGATCCGCAAAACCCATAAAGACCATTTTCTTGTACGGCGGTGCCGAGTGGGCCGCCACTCGACGTACTTCGGCTGACGGAGCGGCGAGCCGGGGCGGAGAGCGGCAGCTTGCGTGACCAGCGGAGCCCCGTGCGAGCGCGACCATAAACACAGCGCGGCGAGCCGGGGCGGAGAGCGGCAGCTTGCGTGACCAGCGGAGCCCCGTGCGAGCGCGACCATAAACACAGCGCGGCGAGCCGGGGCGGAGAGCGGCAGCTTGCGTGACCAGCGGAGCCCCGTGCGAGCGCGACCATAAACACAGCGCGGCGAGCCGGGGCGGAGAGCGGCAGCTTGCGTGACCAGCGGAGCCCCGTGCGAGCGCGACCATAAGCACGGCCCTCCAGGAACACGGCCTCTGAGCCCTTCACCGGCGGGCCGCCGTTACGGAGCGCACTCTGAGCCGATTACATGGTTTCGATAGCCTGGGCCGATGAGCGACATCAGGGTGGGGCTGGTCGGTTACGGCGTGGCGGGGGCGGTCTTTCATGCGCCACTGATCCATGCCACTCCTGGGTTGTCATTGGCTGCCGTCGTGACCCGGAATCCCGAGCGGCAGGCCGAGGTCGGTGCTCGGTACGGGGCTGCCGGCGTGGCGGAGGTTGAGGATCTTTGGGGCCGGTGTGATCTTGTTGTGGTGGCGTCGCCCAACAGGACGCATGTCGCCCTCACCGCGGCGACCATTGAGCGGGGGTTGCCTGTGGTCGTCGACAAGCCGCTCGCCAGGACCGCCGAGGAAGGGCGGGAGCTCGTGCGGCTGGCCAAGGAACGCGGGGTCATGCTCACCGTGTTCCAGAACCGGCGGTGGGATGGTGACTTTCTCACGGTGCGGCGGCTGGTCGGTGAGGGGGCGCTGGGTGGCGTGCGGCGGTTCGAGTCGCGCTTCGAGCGGTGGCGGCCGATGCCCAAGGGCGGGTGGCGGGAGGCCGGCGGTCCGGAGGAGGTCGGCGGGCTGCTGTACGACCTCGGGAGTCATCTCGTCGATCAGGCCTTGCACCTACTGGGGCCGGTCCACGAGGTCTACTGCGAGAGTGACGTGCGGCGCGACGGGGTGGCCTCGGACGACGACACGTTCGTGGCGTTGACGCATGCCGGCGGGGTGCGCTCGCATCTGTGGGTCAGCTCCGTGGCGGCGCGGCTCGGGCCGCGGTTTCGGGTGCTGGGGTCGGCGGCGGGGTTCGTGAAGCACGGGATGGATGTGCAGGAGGAGCGGTTGCGGGCCGGGGTCGCGCCCGATGCGCCGGGGTTCGGGGAGGACGAGGAAGCGCGCTGGGGCGTGCTCGGCACGGATGACGAGCACCGGGTCGTGCGTACCGAGCCGGGGGCGTACCTGGACTTCTACCGTGGCGTCGTGGCGGCGGTGCGGGACGGGGCAGCGCCGCCCGTGGATCCGGAGAGCGCCGTCGAGGCGCTCTCCGTCATCGAGGCGGCACGGTTGTCGGCCGATCGGCGCATCGTCGTCCGGCTGCCCTGAACGCCCGCCCGCCCTGAACGCCCGGCTGCCCCGAACGTCAGTCCCGCAGGCGGGAGCGCAGGGCCTCGGTGTCGGTGGTCGTCCAGCCGTGCTGGATCAGCCAGCCCATCGGGCCGCCGAAGCGGTCATCCAGGACGTCCAGGAACTGCTCGATGTATTTCGCCCGGGGCTTGTGGTCGTCGGCCGGCCGGGAGTCCAGGTCGCCGCGGTAGGTGTCGCTGCCCCGCAGCCGCGTGAGAATCAGCTCCAGCCGCTCCCCCGTGGCGACGTAGTCCTCCACGATGGCCTCCCTGGTGGCGCCGGCCACCTCGAGCGCCAGCGCCGACAGCACGCCCGTGCGGTCCTTGCCCGCCGCGCAGTGCACCAGCGCCGCCCCCTCGTCCAGCGCCATCGTGCGCAGGGCCGCCACCACCGCGGACGGGCGGTCACGCAGGTAGCCGAAGTAGAAGCCGGTCACCCGCAGCTCCTCGTCGAGCACCCGCTCCGCCCACGGCAGCACCCGGTCGCCGTCGATGGCGCCAGGAGCGGTATCGGCCTCGACGTCGGTGTGCCGGCCGCCCTCGGCGAACAGCGTCAAATGGTGGTGCCGCACCTCCGGCACCAGGGTCAGCGGGCCGGGGCCCTCAAGGGAGACCTCCGCGTTGGAGCGGAGGTCTACGACGTGCCGCAGTTTCAGCTCGCCGACCAGCAGGCCCACGTCCCGGGGCGTGAGCCCCTGGAGATTGTCGGCCCGGAAGATCCGCCCGCGCTGTGTGACGCCGCCGTCACGCGTGGGAAGCCCGCCCAGGTCACGCGCGTTGACCGCGCCTTCAAGATCAATCCACCTTGTCATCTCGCTCATTATCTCGACCCTATATGTCCACCAAATATGAGCGGATTCGAGGTTCATAACGCAGCATGAACGTATGGATCCACGAGCTCTGCCTCCACGGCTGGTGATCGATCCCTCGCTGCCCCCGGAGATCTCGGTAGAGCTGCGGTCGAGCCCGCACATCCTGCGCATGGCTCGAACCGGCAAGCGAATGGACACCTCGTACAACCCCGCCCTGCTGTTCGTGCTCCCCGGCTTCCTCCTGCTGATCTTCTTGGTGACCGGTGGGTACGGCGTCTTCGTGGCGAGTCTCGGCATCAGCATGATCGCGCTGATCCGGTGGATGGCGTTGGACGGCTCCTATCGCACGACCAAACGAAGACTCCGGCTGGCGCAGACCCATGCCGAGCACTACATCATGGCCGAGGACCTCGACTATCCCTGCCAGATGTTGCTGCGCCGCGCGCAGAACGCGGTCGAGGCGATACTCAACTCCAAGGTGCACCGGGCGGGACTGATCGACAGCATCGACAACCAGGTGACGCTGCCGGAGGAGGTCTGGCAGATCGCGCAGCGGCTGCGCAAGTTGTCGTCCATGCACGCCGAGCACGGCAAGCTCATCCCCCGCGAGCTGCCGCCCGGCCTGGAGGACGCGTTCAAGCCGTACACGAGCGCGCTGGACGCCGCCTGGACGTCGTTGTCGCAGCGGGTGCGCCACCTGGAGAAGTACGCCAAGCAGGTGATCAAGGCGGACAAGGTCTACCACACGCACAAGCGGCTGGAGGCGCTGGCCGCCAAGACCCCGGAATACCAGCAGCTGATCGCCGAGACCGTGCACGACCAGCTGGCCCGCCAGCACATCAGGGAGCTGGCCGACCAGGCGGCGCACGCGCGCAAGATGTTCGAGGAGAGCATCAGCCAGGCCAGGCTGGCGGCCGGGGAGCTGCTCAGGACCCCGCTCACCTAGCAGCGACTACGCCGAGGACGCCGCACGCCTGAGCAACTCGAGGGTGCGGCGCATGCCGGCCTCGTTGCCGAGGCTGCGGTAGATCTCCCTGGCCTGCTCCAGCGGCGCCACGGCCGCCTGGCGCCCGCCGGCCTCCAGGTGCGCCTCGCCCAGGTAACGCAGGCTCCGCGCCATCCACCACCGGTCCTCCAGCTCCTCGAACGCCTGGACGGCGCGGCGCAGCTCCGCCTCCGACTCCTCGATCCGGCCCAGCCGGGCCAGCCCCCGGCCGGCCGACACGGCGTTGCGGGCCACCCCCCACGAGTCGCCCAGGGCCACGAGGATCTCCTCGGCCCGCCGGACATACTCCAGCTCGCGCAGCCCGTTGGCCGGGTCGCCGACCTCGCCGGCCGCCCGCAGACAGCGGGCCTCTTCCCACAGCTCACCGCGCTGCCGGAACATCTCGGCCGCCCGGTCCAGGCTGAACCCCGCCCGGGTGAAGAGGTGGGTCGCGGCCCGGTGGTCGTCCGCCGCCAGCTCGCCCCGCGCCTGCGCGGCCAGCACCTCACCGTAGACCCGCAGCGTCTGGGCCTCGGAGTAACGGTTGCCTTCGCGCTTGAAGATCTCCAGCGCGCCCTCCAGCAGCTCCCTGGCCTCCTCGGGCCGCCGCTCGGCCATCCGCATCTCGGCGAGGTTGCGCTGGGTGCGGGCCATCCACCACAGGTCCTCCTCGCCCTTGAACGCGGTGATCGCCCCGATCAGGTAGTCCTGCGCCCGATCCAGGTGGCCGTCGCTGTACAACGTCATCCCGATTCCGCGCATGCACCTGGCCGCCCACCACGACTCGCCCAGCTCGGTGAAGATCTCCAGGGCCTGCTCGGCCTCCTCCAAAGCCCGCTCGCGCAGCCCGAGGCCGCCGTGCACGGAAGCGCTGTCGAGCAGGGCGATGGCCAGGGAGCGCCGGTCCCCGCTCCGCTCGGCGGCCGCGCAGCCGATCTCCGCGACCGCCTTCCAGTCGGCCCAGTAGGCGCGCAGCGAGTGGCACAGCGAGCAGAACGCCCTGGCCAGGCCCCACGTCAGTTCCCACAGCTCCAGCTGCCTGGCCAGGTTGATCATGGCGAGCAGCGAGAGGCGCTCGGCGTTGAGCCAGTCGCCGGCCCGCAGCTGCCCGTCGGCACTGGCGCGGCGGCCGCCCCGGCTCCAGTCCTGCGGCCAGCGGTTCTGCGCGGCCTCCTCGGCGCGGCGGCGGTAACCGTAGAGCACCCGCTCGATCGCGGCCCTGCGCCGCTCGCCCTCGTCCTGCTCGGTCAGCTCCGCGGCGAAGACCCGGACCAGGTCGTGCAGCCGGTAGCGCATGGCGCCGGTCTGGTCGGTGCCCGAGCACTCGGCGAGCTGGGCGTCGATGAGCGCCTCCAGCTGGTCGGCGCCGTCGAGGCCGGAGATGTCGAGCAGCTCGCCGGCCACCCAGCCCGGCACGTCGGGCGCGGGCAGCGCGCTGAGCAGGCGCAGTAGCCGGCGCTGCATGCCGGTGCAGTCGTCGTAGCTGAGCTGCACCGAGGCGCGCACGCTCTTGTCGACGGTCGGGGCCAGCTCCAGCTGGTCGAGGATGCGGCGCGTGTCGGCCAGCCGGCCGGCCATCTCGCGCAGCGTCCACTGCTCGCGGGTGGCGAGCCGGCCGCCGCAGATGTTGATCGCCAGCGGCAGGTAGTCGCACAGCCGGACGATCTCCTTGGCGGAGTCGAGGTCGTCGACGATCCTGGCGCCGCCGCTGAGCCTGGCCAGCAGCTCCACGCCGTGTGCCTCGCTGAAGACGCCGAGCCGCGTGTCGTGGGTGCCGTTCAGGAACAGCGGCGCGCGCGACGTCACCAGCACCGCGCACCCCGGCTCGGCCGGGATCAGCGGTTTGACCTGGTCGGCGTCGTGGGCGTTGTCCAGGCCGATGAGGATCCTGCGGCCCTTGGTCCAGGTCAGCCAGAGTTTGCGTAATTCGTCTAGGCCGCCGGGGTCGGTGGTCAGGCGCACGTCCAGCGCGCGCAGGAAGCCGATGAGGACCTCGTCGGGGCGTACGGGGGCGTCGACGCCGCCGCGCAGGTCGGCGTAGAGCCGGCCGTCGGGGAACCAGTCCGCGACCTCCTGCCCGAACCGGGTCATGAGCGCCGATTTGCCGACGCCGCCGCGGCCGTACACGGAGACGACGAGGGGCGGCGAGAGGTCCGTGGCCTTGCGGCGAGAGGCGAAGACGTCACGCAGCTCGGCCAGGGCTTCGGCACGGCCGGTGAAGTGCTCGGGGACGGGCGGCCACTGGTCGGGCGCGACGCCGCCGGCGCTGCCGCTGATCTCCGGACGTCTGGACCGCGACTCGGTGGTGGCCCACGTGGTGAGCCCGACGAGGATGGCCGCCCCCAGGGTCACGCCGACCTTGGCGAGCGGCGGGATCTCCCACTCCACCGATGCCGCCAGGACGCTCGCCGCGGCCGCCGCCAAACCCGCGGAGACGGATGCCGCCCATGGCACCCTTCTTCGACGTCTTCGCGGCTTTTCTGGAAGATTGTCTGTCTTGTCGGGCAGGTCCCCGGTCAATGAACACCCCCTCTACGGGGGTGATTCAACCGAATGGGGTACGGCCCGCGCCAGCCGTACCCCACGGCTTTCCGCTACAAGCCGATCACGTGGCAGGTGGCGGTCATGGTCTTGGCCGGGTCGCTCTCCGAGGTGGCGGTGAGCTTGACCCTGGCCAGCCGGTCGCCGCCGGCCTCGCGGACCGCGTTCACGGTCACGAGCGCCTGCTTGCCGAACGCGACGGAGGCGAGGGCGTTCGGCACCTGAGTGGTCCAGCCCTTCCCCTGGACCTCGGCCTTGAGCCGGTAGACGTCGGAGCCCAGGTAGGCGCTGACGTCCTCTGGGTGCTGGCCCTGTGCCGGGGCCGCCTTGCCGGTGTTGAACAGCGGGAAGGTGCAGGAGGAGATGTTCTTGCCGGCCGGGACGCCGGCCCCGGGGAGCAGTTTGACGCCGCGCTGCTGCGGTCCCGCGCCGTCGAGCGAGCGCACGGCGACCGTGTAGGACAGCTCGCCCTCACGGTTGCGCTTCAGGTCGGTGACGTAGAAGTGCAGGCGGTTGGCCTCGTCGACGAACTCGTACTCGCTGCCCGAGTCGGTGCCCGCGTGGAAGAGGGCGTCGGACAACTGCCGGTAGTCGCCGATCGTGATCGGCACCTTGGTGCCGTCCGGCAGCACGTAGTCGGTCATGCCGATGTCCTGCGGGTTGGCGTCGACCACCCACTCGAAGGGGGCCCGGTCCTGGTTCTTGGTCTTGGCCAGGAGCACGCCGGAGTCGGGGGTGAAGGAGTCGGTGCCCATGCGGTCGACGACCTCGACCGTGTAGTTCTCGTAGCCGCCGCCGTCGCACAGCGGATCGGCCGTGCTGCACGAGCTCTTGTCCCCGGTGTCGAAGGAGATGTTGATCCCGGCCAGCTCGTCCTGGCCCGGCTGCACGGCTCGGGCGAGGACCTTTGCGGTGACCAGGCCCGACTCGTCCAGCGCCTCGCGCGACAGCCGCAGGACGTTCTGCTCGTCGACCATCCCCAGCACGATCTTGTTGCGCAGCATGTGCTGGGCGCCCATGGACGCGCCCGCGGTGGGCGGGATCAGCCAGCGCGAGTGCGGGCCGCCGGGGCCGTTGAAGCTGCCGCGGCTGAGCATCTCCCAGATGCCGGTGTACGCCCGTTTGGGCGGCACGGCGTACGGATTGTTGTAGTTGTCGGCGACGCCCATGATGTGACTCAGCTCGTGGGCGTAGACCGCCATGCCGGAGCTCTCCGCCTGGACCGAGTCGACGCCGAAGCGGGCGTTGGGCCAGAAGTTGGAGCCGGCCTGCCAGGAGGTCCACTCGACGTAGCGGGTCCTGGACCAGTTGGTGAGGTTGGGGTCGGGCGGGCCCCACTCGTCGGTCACGGACTCCTTCGTCGGGAACTTCATCATCCCGAACTCCTGCCACGTGGACGACTCGTCCTGGCCGGCGCTCAGGTAGAAGACGAAGTCGAACTGCGCGGCCACGTCCGGGCCGACGGCGGCCAGCCAGGCGGCGTTGCCGTCGGTCCGCAGGTTCCTGGTGCAGGTGTCGCCGGCCGGGCAGGCGTCCCGCTGGTACTCCATGGCGTACTCGTGGTCCTTGCCCGGCATCGTGTACGGGCCGAATCCCGTGAGCTCCACGCCGAAGCGGCCGCCCGAATCCTCCATCCAGTACTCATGGATGGTGTGGCCCTTGTTGAGGTCGTTCGGGGTGTTGAGGAAGTCCTCGTAGAACTTCGCGACCTGGTCACGCGGGATGTCGTGGGCCTCGGCGCTCGGGTTGGCGTAGATCGTCGAGCCCTTGGGCTGGGTGACGACGAACTGCTGGTTGGGGTAGTCGAGCAGGATGAGAGCGCCCTTGAAGGTGCGCTTCGACCCCTTCACCGCGGGGTCGTTCCACTTGGTGCCGGGCGGCTTCTTGTAGTCCGCCCACGTCATGTTGTCGGGATTTTCCCAGTTCTGGGGGTCGATGGGCTGGGTGCCGCCGGCGGGGCGGCCGCGCAGCGTCTGGGCGTCGAGGGGTGTGTCGCTCTGCCAGGGCTGCGTTCGCGGCCAGTGATCGCGCCGCCATGGGTGTTCCGGATCGGTGGGGGGTGCTGCGGAAGCGGGGGTCGCCACGAGGCTCACCGGGATGAGCACGATGGCCGCGAGTAACCCCTTCAGCAGCTTCTTCGGGAGGTTCACGGATCGACGGTATAGACGTTGTTGACGGAGATCACCGAACAGTTGTAGGGAAGACCTGTAGCGGCGTGTCCTACAAATGTTGAAATATGCATGTAAGGGGGTGGTTGTGGCGGATCTTCAGCGGACCGTTGACGAGCTCGCCGCCCGTCTCGGCCGCCCCCTGTTGCTCGAGGACCGCGTGCAACGTGTCGTGGCCTACAGCGAGCAGAACGGCGCCATGGACGACATCCGCCGCGACTCGATCCTGCGCAGGCACACCACGCCCGAGGTGCGCCAGTGGTTACGCGCGGCCGGCGTGCACGAGGCGCCGGGTCCCATCCGCACCCTGGGCGCGCCGCACCTGGGGCTGCTGCCGCGCGTGTGCGTGCCGGTGCGGCACGCCGACGGGCTGCTCGGCTTCCTGTGGTTCATCGACGCCGAGCCGGCCATGTCGGAGGCGCAGGTCGCCGAGGCCGAGGCCGCCGCCCCGGGCCTGGCGCTGGCGTTGTTCCACGAGAGCCTGGCCAGCGGTCTCGCCTCGCACCGTGAGCTGGAGGCGGTCACCGGGGTGCTGCTCGGCGAGCCGGACGCGGCCAGGCAGCTGATCGAGGCAGGCGCATTCCCGCAGGCGGAGGCGGTGACCGTGCAGGTGGCCAGGCCGCTGGCGACCGAGCCGTCCGACCCGCTCCGGCTGGCGCTGGAGCAGGGGCTGCTGGCGCTGCGGCGGCGGCTCAGCGGGCATCATCCGCTGCACCTGGTCCGCTACGACCACGCCGTGCTGCTCACGGCCGGGGCGCCGGTCTCGCCGGACGAGCTGCACGCGGCCATGCCGGTCCCAGTGGTGGTCGGGGTGGGGCGGGCCAAGCCCACCCTGGCGGCGGCGGTGGGGTCGTACCAGGAGGCCAGGCACGCGGCCGAGGTGGCCGCCCGCGTGCCGGGGCTCGGGGGAACCGCCGAGTGGGCGCGGCTGGGCGTGTACCGCCTGCTCACCCACCTGCCCGATCAGGAGCTGCATCCGGGGCTCGAGGACCTGCTCGGGGACGCGCAGTACCTGCCGCTGCTGGAAACGCTGGAGACGTATCTGGACCTGGCCGGGAGCGCGGTGGCCACGTCCCGGGCGCTGAGACTGCACCGCACGTCGTTGTACTACCGGTTGCAGCGGGTGGAGGAACTCGCCCGTACGGACCTGAAGGACGGCGGCGAGCGGCTCGCCCTGCACCTGAGCCTGAAGCTGGCCCGGCTCTCCGGACGCTACTTACCTAGGGATTTGCCTGGTTCGACCTGATTGATTGATTCCCTAGCGTAGCTCACGTTTAATTCCCTGAAAGGTAAATCCGACGGGAGTGCTGATGCCCTCTGCTGCGACGCGTGCTGGACCGACGGCAAGACGGCCTGCCCGGCCGATCCCAGGACGGCGCTCCCCCGTGCCGATCGTGCTCCACTCCGCGCCGCTGGTCCTGCCCGTCTGCGACGATCCCCTCCGCGACGGCGCCGTGGTGATCAGGGGCGATCGGGTGCTCCAGGTGGGCTCGCGGGCCGAGCTGCTCTCGTGTTTTCCCGTCAGCGAGGAGCGCCGGTGGCCGGGGATGATCGTGGCAGGGCCGGTCGACGCCTGCTCGATCCCGCCGTCGGCGGCACGTGGGGTGACCGCGCGGGCGAGCGTGGTGTGCCACCTGGCCGAACCCGCGGGGATGCCCGGCATCACCTACATCGAGGTGAACGCCGACAGCGAGGAAGACTGGGAGGAACGTGAGCGCGACGCCGTCATCACGGCGATCCGGGAGATCGACAGGCCGTTCGCGGTGGGGATCGCGGCACGCACCAGGAACCCTCAGGTGCTGGAGGACGTGGCCGTGCTGGCCAGGACCTTCGGGCTGCGGCTGCTGGCCGACCTGGACCGGCATTCACCCGCCGCACTCGATGAGGCCGGGGTGCTGGGGCCGCTGTGCCACGTCACCTGCACGCGGTCGCTCGATCCCGGCGAGCGCAAGCTGCTGCGGCTGCGCGAGACCACGGTCGCCCTGTGCCCGTCGGTGCCGCCGCCCGTGACCGACGTGCTCGCCCTGCTGGACGAGGGCAACTCCCTCGCCCTCGGCACCGGCCGCGAGGCGTCCGCCGCCGGGCCGCTCGGGCTGGCGACGGCCATCAAGCGGCACGCGCGTGAGCTCGGACTGCGGCCCCGGGGGCTGGATCGCAAGCTGGTCGAGGCGGCCACGCTCGGCGGCGCCAGGGCGCTGGGCATGGATCGCGGGCCGGGCCGGATCGGGTCTCTGAGCCCCGGCGCCCGCGCCGATTTCGCGGTCTTCGACGCGCGCGGCCGCTATCCGTACGCCGCGCTCCTCGCCGCGCCGCCCTGCGTCGGGACGGTCGTCGGCGGCGTGGAACGCTGAAGGCGGCCCCCACGCCGCCGCTGTCACCTGAACTGACCGTCCACGACGCCCAGCAGCTCCCCCAACTGCTCGCGCTGCTCCTCCGACAACACCGCGAACAGCTCCTCACCGGCCTGCCGGCGAGCCTCGCGCGCCTGCCCGGCAGCGGCGCGCCCCTGGTGGGTGATGACGACCAGCGTCGAGCGGCGGTTGCCGGGATCGACCTGCCTGCGCACCAGCCCCGCCTCCTCCAGCGCGTCCACGACGGGCGTGAGCGAGCGCGGCACGATCCGCAGCTCCTCGGCCAGTTGGACCATCCGCAGCGGCCGCTCGGGGTCGGCGTCGGCGAGCACACGCAAGGCCCGCGCCTGGCTCGGGCTGAGTCCGAGCGGGACCAGCCGCCGCACGTATCCATGCCGCAGCCGCCGGCTGACCTGGTGCAAGAGCTCCGCGAGCTCCTTTTCCGCCATGCCTTAAGCTTAGCCGGAACAAATATGAGTTAACCTCTGTTTGAGTGGACATCTGAGAGGAGCACCATTTGGCGGAGGAACCACGGGCGCCGCTGCGGCGCATCATCACGCTGTTCCGCGCCTACCGTGGCCGTCTGGCTCTCGTGGGCTCGCTCATCCTGCTCGCCTCGCTCGTGTCGCTCGCCCAGCCGTTCCTGCTGCGCGAGGTGCTGGACGTGGCGATCCCGGCCAGGGACGCCGGGCTGCTGGCGCTGCTCGCCCTCGGCATGATCGCGGTCGCGGTCACGACCAGCGTCTTCGACGTGGTGCAGACCCTGATCTCCACCACGATCGGCCAGCGGGTCATGCACGATCTGCGCATCTCGGTGTACACGCACCTGCAGCGCATGTCACTGGCCTTCTTCACCCACACCAAGACCGGCGAGGTGCAGTCGCGCATCGCCAACGACATCGGCGGCATGCAGCAGGTGGTCACCTCGACCGCCTCCTCTCTCGTCTCCAACCTCACCACCGTGATCGCCACGATCGCCGCCATGGTCGCGCTCGACTGGCGGCTGACCGTGATCTCGCTCCTGCTGCTGCCGGTGTTCGTGTGGATCAGCCGCAAGGTGGGCACGGAACGCAAGCGCATCACCACCGAGCGGCAACGCAAGCTGGCGAAGATCGCTTCGATTGTGCAGGAGTCGCTGTCGATCAGCGGCATCCTGCTGGGCCGGACGATGGGCCAGGCCGCCGGCCTGACCGAGCGCTTCGGCCGGGCCTCGGACGAGCTGGCCGACCTCGGAGTGCGCATGAGCATGGCGGGGCGCTGGCGGCAGTCGTCCATCCAGATCGTCATGGCCGCGATGCCCGCGATGATCTACTGGGCCGTCGGGTACACGGGCACGATCTCGGTCGGCACGCTGGTGGCGTTCACGACGTTGCAGACGAGCCTGTTCCGGCCGGCGGTGTCGCTGCTGCGGCTCGGCGTCGAGGTGCAGACCTCGCTGGCCTTGTTCGGCCGCATCTTCGAGTATCTCGACCTGCCGGTCGACATCCACCCCGGCACCCGTACGCTCGAGCGCGTCCGTGGCGAGGTGCGCTTCGAGGAGGTCGGCTTCTCCTACGGCGAGACTCCCACGCTGACCGGCGTCGACCTCATGGTCCCCGCGGGCACCAGCCTGGCCGTCGTGGGCGAGACGGGCGCGGGCAAGACCACGCTCAGCTACCTGCCGCCCCGGCTCTACGACGTCACGGGCGGGCGGGTGACGATCGACGGCGTGGACGTGCGGGAGCTGACGTTCGAGACGCTGAGCGCGACGGTCGGCGTGGTCTCGCAGGAGACGTACCTGTTCCACGCCTCGATCGCGGACAACCTGCGCTTCGCCCGCCCCGAGGCCACGGACGAGGAACTGGAGGCGGCGGCGCGGGCCGCGCGCATCCACGATCACATCGCCGCCCTGCCCGACGGCTATGACACGGTGGTGGGCGAGCGCGGCTACCGGTTCTCCGGCGGCGAGAAGCAACGCCTGGCCATCGCGCGCACGCTGCTGCGCGACCCGCCGGTGCTGATCCTCGACGAGGCCACCAGCGCGCTGGACACGCAGACGGAGCGGGCCGTGCAGGAGGCGCTCGACGCGCTGGCGCGGGGCCGTACGACGATCACGATCGCGCACCGCCTGTCCACCGTGCGCGATGCGGACCAGATCGTGGTGCTCGACCACGGGAGCATCGTCGAGCGCGGCACTCACGACGAGCTGATGGCGCGTGGAGGCCACTACGCGGCGCTGGTGAGCAGGGACCATCCAGTAGAAGTGGTTTGATGTCATTTTAAACGTGTGTTGCCTCACATTCCGGCCAGACCGGAATCGCTTCGCCGGAAGGCCCTGTTGGATTCTCCGGCGAATCTTCAAGGCAAGGACATGTTTTGTCTCTGACTTCCCCTGCGTTGATCTCCTCTGGGATCAGAGCCCTGCGTCATCACAATTACCGGCTTTGGGCAGGAGCGGACATCATCTCGGTGACCGGCACCTGGATGCAGGTGCTCGGTCTCAACTGGCTCATCCTCGAGATGACGGGCTCGGCCGCGAGCGTGGGACTGAGCCTCGTCATGCAGGCACTGCCGACGTTGCTGCTGGGCATGTGGGGCGGGGCGCTGGCGGACCGGCTGCCCAGCCGGCCTGTCGTGGTCGCCGCGCAGCTCGCGCAGGCGGCGCTGGCGGCCGTGCTCGCGGCCATCGTCGTGACGGGCGTCGACTCCGTGCTGCCGATCTACGCAGTGGCGCTGGCCGGCGGCGTGGTGACCGCGCTGGGCGGCCCGGCGCTCGGCCGGTTCGGAGCCCAGGTCGTGCCCCCCGCCGACCTGTCGAACGCGATGGCGCTCGGCTCCCTCCTGAGCTCGGCCGGGCGCATCCTGGGCATGAGCCTGGCGGGCGTGCTGCTGCCGGTCACGGGGAACGCCGGCCTGTTCGTCATCAACGCGGCCAGCTTCTTCGTCGTGATCGCGGCGGTGGCGGCCATGCGGCGCTCGGAGTTCCACCGGCTCGCCGCCGCCGAGCGGCAGCGGGGCGCCGTGCTCGAAGGGCTGCGGTACGTCATGCGCACCCCCTGGCTGCTCGTCGTACTGGCCTTGTGGTTCGTCTCGGGCAGCGTAGGCCGCAACTACCAGGTCACCATGGCCGCCATGAGCGCCGGCCCCCTGGAGGCGGGCGCCGGCGGGTACGGCCTGCTGTCCACGGCGTTCGCCGTCGGCACGGTGCTCGGCGGCTTCCTGGTCGCCGCCCGGCCGGAGCTGACGATCCGGCTGCTGCTGATCACCGCGTTCGCGATCGGGGTGGCGCAGGCGCTGAGCGGGCTGATGCCGGAGCTGTGGTCGTTCGCGGCGTTGATGGTGCCGATCGCGGCGGGCGCGGTGGCCGTCGACACCACCGTCTCGGCCCGCGCGCAACTCGACAGCCCAGAGCCGATGCGCGGCCGGGTCATCGCCGCGCTGTCCATCGTCAGCGCGGGCTCGGGCGCGCTCGGCGGGCCGCTGCTGGGCTGGCTCAGCGACACGCTCAGTCCGCGGCTCGCGCTGGAGCTCGGCGGCGTGGCCTGCGTGGCGGCGGCGCTGCTCGCGGCCATGGCGCTGGCCAGGCTCTCCGGCCGGACGATCAGGCAGGCCGCCCGGCTGCGCCCCCGCCTCGAGCAGGCCTGACCTCAGGCGTGCGCGCCTCGGCGCATCCCGTCAAGGAAGAGTTGGCCGACACCCTAAGGCCCGCCAAGTCAGAGGATTCCGGGCCGCTCCTTGGGTAGGGGGCGCGTATGACCGAAAAACCTCCGAACCGGCACGGCATGAGCGATGAGCAGGCGATCGAGGTCAGTGAGTGGACCGACGATCTCGGGCTCCATCACGAGGTCGTGGAGGACGACCCGCGGCGCAGGGACACCCTCGACGAGCGGCTGCGCAGGGAGGCCCCCGAACGGCTCCATGAGCCCCGTCCCAAACACCGGCTGACCCAGCCGGACGAGGGCTTGGAGCCGGACACGGAGGACGAGGAGCTCGGCGAGGACTGGGGCGATGACGACTCGGACCTGTCGGCCGAGGAGCGGGCGGTCCGCATCGATCCCGGCGAAGGCCTCAGGTGAGCCGGCGCGCGGCGGGCAGGACGGCGTGCAGGTCATCGACGACCAGGTCGGCGGCCGCCGCTTCCGGGCGCGCGGCGTGCAGATAGCCCCACGGGCCGCGGCGCAGCAACGCGGTGCGCATGCCCGCCTGCGCCGCCGGGAGCACGTCGTTGTCGATGCGGTCCCCCACGTACAGGATCTCACCGGGCTCCCTGCCCGCGACCGCGGCCACCTTGGCGAAGAACTCCGGCTGGGGCTTCTCCACGCCCCAGCCCTCAGAGGTGTGCACGGAGTCGGCCGGCAGGTCCATCGCGAGCAGCGCCCCGTAAGCCCGGCGCGGCTGGTTGCCCGCGATGATCACCTGGTAACCGGCCGCCTGAAGAGCGGCCAGCGCCCCGCGCACGTCGGGATAGAGGTCGTCGGCGTCGAAGTGGTTACGCAGGCCGTCGGGGTCGTCACGCTCCCAGGCGGCCTCCTCCGCGTCCAGGTCGAAGCCGGGCCGGATGAGCTGGAACGCCTCGGCGTGCGGGCGGTCGAGCGCGGCCATGCCGCCGAGCGCGCCCATGAGCACAAAGCTGCTCACACCCAGCCGCTCGGCCCAGCGCGACCAGATGCGCGTCTCGTCGATGAGCGTCTCCCCGACGTCGAACACCACAGCCTTGATCATCAATCCCCCCGCTCGACCCTGTTTCAGCTCAGTCATCCGGGCACTTGGTGAAGGCCCGACAAAACAACCTTAAGGGGGATTTTTCATGCAACCGGAGCGTGACGCGAAGGACCGCCAGCTCGACGCCACCCGTGTGCCGCTGGACGACCGCAATCTGACCACGGACCAGGGCATCCCGGTCGACGACACCGACAACTCGCTGAAGGCGGGCACCCGCGGTCCCACGCTCATGGAGGACTTCCACTTCCGCGAGAAGATCACCCGCTTCGACCACGAGCGCATCCCCGAGCGCGTGGTCCACGCCAGGGGCGCCGGCGCGTATGGGATCTTCGAGCTGTACGAGCCGCTCGGCGACCTGACCACGGCCGCATTCCTCAACGACACCTCGGCCAAGACGCCGACCTTCGTGCGCTTCTCCACCGTGGCCGGCTCGCGCGGCTCGGCCGACACCGTCAGGGACGTGCGCGGGTTCGCCACCAAGTTCTACACCACACAGGGCAACTACGACCTCGTCGGCAACAACTTCCCGGTCTTCTTCATCCAGGACGGCGTCAAGTTCCCCGACTTCGTGCACGCGGTCAAGCCCGAGCCGCACAACGAGATCCCGCAGGCGCAGTCGGCGCACGACACGTTCTGGGACTTCGTGCAGCTCCAGCCCGAGTCGCTGCACATGGTCATGTGGCTGATGTCCGATCGGGCGATCCCGCGCAGCTTCCGGATGATGCAGGGGTTCGGGGTGCATACGTTCCGGCTGGTGAACGCCTCGGGGCAGGGCACGTTCGTCAAGTTTCACTGGCGGCCGGTGCTGGGGACGTACTCGCTGGTGTGGGACGAGGTGCTGCGCATCCAGGGCAACGACCCCGACTACAACCGCCGCGACCTGTGGGAGGCGATCGAGCGCGGCGCCTATCCCGAGTACGAGCTGTGCGTGCAGCTCGTCCCCGAGTCGCGCGAGCACGACTTCGACTTCGACCTGCTCGACCCCACCAAGATCATTCCTGAGGAGGTGGTGCCGCTGCGGCCCATCGGCAAGATGACGCTCAACCGCAACCCGCAGAACTTCTTCGCCGAGACCGAGCAGGTCGCCTTCCACACCGCCAACGTCGTGCCCGGCATCGACTTCAGCAACGACCCGCTGCTGCAGGCCAGGAACTTCTCCTACCTCGACACCCAGCTCCTGCGGCTGGCCGGTCCCAACTTCCCGCAGATCCCCATCAACCGTCCTCTGGCCGCGGTCCGCAACGACCAGCGCGACGGCTTCCACCAGCACATGATCCACGAGTCCCAGACGAGCTACGCGCCCAACTCCATCAGCGGCGGCCACCCGGGCGCCGCCGACGGTTACCGGCACTACCAGGAGAAGGTGGAAGGCAGCAAGATCCGGATGCGCAGCCCCAGCTTCCAGGACCACTACAGCCAGGCCACCCTGTTCTGGAACAGCATGGCCGGCTGGGAGAAGCAGCACATCGTGGCGGCCTTCCTGTTCGAGCTGGGCCACGTGGAGCGCTCCCCCATCAAGGAAGCCGTGGTGAACCATCTGGGCAAGATCCACCCGGACCTGGCCACCCAGGTCGCCGACGGCCTCGGCCTCCCCGCGCCCGCCGTGTCCGCGGTCCATGCCAACGCCTCCCCCGCCCTCAGCATGACGAACCAGCCGCGCAGCGTCGCCACCCGCAAGATCGCCATCCTTATGGCCGACGGCACGGACGCGGCGGCGGTCACGAGCCTGCGGCGGGAGCTCGAGGATCAGGGGGCGATCTGCGAGGTGGTGGCCCCCTTCGAGGGCAGCGTCGGCGGCCTGCCGGTGGACCGGCAGCTCAGCGCGGCGAACTCGGTGCTGTACGACGCGGTGGTGGCCGCCGACGGGGCGAACCTGGCCACGGTCGGGCGGGCGCAGTTCTTCGTCAAGGAGGCGTTCAGGCACAAGAAGGCCATCGGGGCGGTGGGCTCGGGCCGCCTGCTCATCGAGGCGGCGCACCTGCCCAACGAGGTCGGGGTCGTGATGGGGGACGGGAACGACATCGCGAAGGAGTTCGCGGAGGCGGTGGCGGGGCATCGCTTCTACACGCGGGACGTGTTCAGCGTGCCGGCGTGAAATCCGTGGCGCGGGCTCACGGCCCGCGCACGGCACGCGATCTATCGGAGGCGATCGTCGATGGCCGCCGACTTCGAGCTCGACACCTCGATCTTCATGGTGTGAGCTTCTCCATCGCCTTAGTGATCCGCTTCTCCGACACCGGCGTAGGCGTCCCCAGCGTCTGCGCGAAGAAGCTCACCCTCAGCTCCTCGATCATCCACCGGATCTCCACCACGTCCGGATCCCCCCGCCGCGCCGGATGCAGCTTCTCCAGCAGGTCGTGGTAGTCGTCCTCGACCTTGTGCACCCGGTCCATCCATTCCTGGTCACGCCAGGGCTCCTCGGGGAGCTTGGTCAGGCGGCGGTCGATCGCTCGGATGTAGCGAAGGAGGTCGGAGAGCCGCCGGTAGCCGGTGGCCGTGACGAAACCCGGGTAGACGAGCTTGCCCAACTGGTCCCGGATGTCGTCGGTGGAGGCGCTCGCGCGCAACGCGTCGAGGCGGGCGCCGGCCTCGTGCCAGACCGCCAGGATCTGCTCCACCCTGCCGAGCACGTCCGCTGCCGCGTCGTACACATGAGCGCGCACATGCTGGTAGAGGCGGTCGAAGGCGACCGGGTCCCAGGCGGGACCGCCGACGTCGAGCATGAGCTTGTCCACGGCCGCGTTGATCACGTCGTCGAACAGCGCCACCGCCCCGCCGTGCGGGCTGCGTGACAGGGCCAGCTTGGCCTGGTTGGACAGGCCGCCGAGCAGGGACTTGGCCGGGTTGGTGACGTTGAGGAGCAGCAGGCGGCGGACGCCGGGCCAGTGGGAGCGGCGCTGCTCGGCCTCCGTCTCGAAGATCTTGATCGAGACCGAGTCGCCCGCGTCCACCAGCGCCGGATAGCCCTTCATCCGGCCCTGCTCGAAGACCTTCGGCAGGCGGCCGAAGCTCCACGTGTGCAGTCCCGTCTGCTCCAGGTCGTCGCCGGCCTGGGACAACGTCTGGCGCAGGCGCGGCGCGAGGCGGCGCTTGAGCGCGTCGAGGTCCTTGTCCTCGGCCACCGTGCGCTTGCGCTCGTCGATCACCCGGTACGTGATGCGCAGGTGGTCCGGCACCTGGTCCAGCTGCCAGGCCTCGCGCGGCACGCGTACGCCCGTGAGCCGCAGCAGCTCGCGCTCCACGGCCGCCAGCAGCGGCTCCCCGCCCTGCTGGACCCCGGCCAGCACCTGCTTGGCGTAGTTGGGGGCAGGCACGAAGTTGCGGCGCAGGTTTTTCGGCAGCGACCGGATCAGCGCGGTGATCAGCTCTTCGCGCAGTCCCGGGATCTGCCAGTCGAAGCCGTCGGAGTTGACCTGGTTGAGCACCTGGAGCGGCACGTGCACGGTCACGCCGTCGGCGTTTGCTCCCGGCTCGAACTGGTAGGTCAGCTTCATCCGCTGGCCCAGTTGTTTCCAGGTGTCGGGGTAGTCGCGGGCGCTGATGTCGGCGCCCTCGTTGACCAGCATCTCCGGCGAGAACGTCAGCAGGTCCGGCGTCTCCCGCCCGGCCTTCTTCCACCAGGAGTCGAAGTGCCGGGCGGAGACCACGTCGGCGGGCACCCGCTGGTCGTAGAAGTCGAACAGCGCCTCGTCGTCCACCAGGATGTCCCGGCGGCGGGCGCGGTTTTCCAGCTCCTCGACCTCCTCCAGGAGCCTGCGGTTGTCCTTGAGGAAGCGGTGGTGGGTGTCCCAGTCGCCCTCGACCAGCGCGTGCCGGATGAACAGCTCGCGCGACAGGTCGGGGTCGATGCGGCCGTAGTTGACCTTGCGGCCGACGACGAGCGGCACGCCGTAGAGAGTGACCTTCTCCAGCGCGATCACCGCGCCCTGGTTCTTCTCCCAGTGCGGCTCGGAGTAGGTGCGTTTGACCAGGTGCTGGGCGAGCGGCTCGACCCAGTCGGGCTCGATCTTGGCGTTGACCCGGGCCCAGAGGCGGGAGGTCTCGACCAGCTCGGCCGACATGACCCACTGCGGCTGCTTCTTGGCCAGCGTGGAGCCGGGGAAGATGGCGAAGCGGGCGTTGCGGGCGCCGATGTATTCCTGGATCGGCCGGCGGCCGTCGGCGCCGCGCTTTTCCATGACGTCCTTGACGCCGATGTGCGACAGCAGCCCGACCAGCAGGGACGCGTGCACGTGGCGAGGGTCGGCCGGGCCGCTGTTGAGCTGGGCGCCCAGCGTCTGGCGCAGCTGGCTGTAGATGTCCTGCCACTCGCGCACGCGCAGGTAGTTGAGGAACTCCGCCTTGCAGAGCCGCCTGAAGGCGCTGGAGGACAGCTCCTCCTGCTTGTCGCGCAGGTAGTTCCACAGGTTGAGGTAGGCCAGGAAGTCCGACTCGGGGTCGGCGAAGCGGCGGTGCTTCTCGTCGGCCTGCTGCTGCTTGTCGGCAGGGCGCTCGCGCGGGTCCTGGATGGACAGGGCGGCGGCGATCACCATGACCTCGCGCAGGCAGCCGTTCTTCTCCGCCTCCAGCACCATGCGGCCCAGGCGGGGGTCCACCGGCAGGTTCGCCAGCTTGCGGCCGACGGGGGTGAGCTTGCTGTGCGCGTCGAAGGCGCCCAGCTCATGCAGCAGGCTGACGCCGTCCTTGACCTGGCGGCGGTCCGGCGGCTCGACGAACGGGAACGCCTCGATGTCGCCGAGCCCGATGGAGGTCATCTGCAGGATGACGGAGGCCAGGTTGGTTCGCAGGATCTCCGGGTCGGTGAACTCGGGCCGGCTGAGGAAGTCCTCCTCCTCGTAGAGCCGGATGCAGATGCCGTCGGAGGTGCGCCCGGAGCGGCCCTTGCGCTGGTTGGCGCTGGCCTGGGAGATGGCCTCGATGGGGAGGCGCTGCACCTTGGTGCGGTGACTGTAGCGGGAGATGCGCGCGTAACCCGGATCGACGACGTATTTGATGCCAGGCACCGTGAGCGAGGTCTCGGCCACGTTGGTGGCCAGGACGATGCGCCGGCCGGTGTGGCGCTGGAAGACGCGGTGCTGCTCGGCGGCGCTGAGGCGGGCGTAGAGCGGGAGGATCTCGGTGTTGCGGAAGTCGGCCTTGGTCAGGGCGTCGGCGGCGTCTCGGATCTCCCGCTCGCCGGAGAGGAACACGAGGATGTCGCCGGGGCCCTCGGAGATGAGCTCCTGACAGGCGTTCACGATGCCCTGCGTCTGGTCGTCGTCCTCGTCGAGCGGCCGGTAACGCACCTCGACGGGATAGGTGCGGCCGGAGACCTCGACGATCGGCGCGTCGCCGAAGTGGCGGGAGAACCGCTCGGGGTCGATCGTGGCGCTGGTGATGATGACCTTGAGGTCCGGCCGTTGGGGCAGGAGCTGTTTCAGGTAGCCGAGGATGAAGTCGATGTTGAGGCTGCGCTCGTGGGCCTCGTCGATGATCAGCGTGTCATATTGGTCGAGCATGCGGTCGTTCTGCAGCTCGGCCAGCAGGATGCCGTCGGTCATCAGCTTGACCAGGGTGCGCTCGCTCGCCTGGTCGGTGAAGCGGACCTTGTAGCCGACCACCTCGCCCAGGCCGGTGCCGAGCTCTTCGGCGATGCGCTCGGCGACCGTGCGGGCGGCGATGCGGCGGGGCTGCGTGTGGCCGATCAGCCCGCGTACGCCCCGGCCCAGCTCCAGGCAGATCTTGGGGATCTGGGTGGTCTTGCCGGACCCCGTCTCACCGGCGATGATCACGACCTGGTGGTCGCGGATGGCCGCGAGGATGTCGTCCTTACGCTGTGAGACCGGCAGGTTTTCCGGATATCTCACCTGCGGCACGGCTTCGCGGCGGCGTATCAGTCGCTGCTCGGCCCGCTCCACGTCGGCGAGGATCTCCGCAGCGATCTTGTCGCGGGCGTCGCGGGAGCGCACCCGGCGCATGCCGTCGAGCCTGCGCCGCAGCCGCCGCTGGTCGCGCGGCATGAGCTCGGGCAGGCGGGACTGAAGCTCGGCGAGTGAAGAGGACGAGGACAAGGAAGGCGTTCCCATACTGCTTTCAGGATATTTGAGCCCGGCTTCCCCGGAGCCAACCGCCCATGGTGCCCGATCGCGCCGCCCGCGCGCATCCCAATATCCCGTCGGAGCGCCGATCAGCCGGTCGGGGACCTCCCCTGGATCAGCGCGGCGGGAGGGAGGAGAGGAACGCCGACTGGATGGCGTCCAGGCCACGGCCGACGTCGCGGATGTCGAAGGAGGGCCGCACCCCGCCCTGGGCCGCCGCGAGCCGCTCCTCCAGTTGCCCGCGGGCCGAGAGCTGGGCCGCACGCACCGCCGCCACGACCGCCTCGGCCAGCTCGTCGCTGCCCATCGAGCGCAGCAGGCGCGGATCCAGGCGGATCTCGCGCAGGAGACCGTCGGACTCCACCGCGGCCCGGATCTTCCCGCCGGCGGACGTTCCCTCCCCAGTGACCTCTTCGAGCCCGTTCATCGCCTGCACCAACGTCGCCATGGCCTCGTCCGCGCGCCGGGCGATCTTCTCCAGCTCCTCTGGCGTGACAGCGGCCGGATCGAAGTCGGACATGCCATGACCTCCCTGTTCGTCGATATGACCTGGGAGTCGATCAAGACTCACTGAACCGGCCGCCAGCGAACGGTTTCTCGCCGGTGAACATCCGATGAACCCGACGATCATCGCCTCTTCGGCGACAAAGATGGCTTTCGACGCAATATTGCTGAAGGAGCGACATGTCCAGCCCGCAGGACACAAGGTTCATCACCTCTCGCACCATCGACACGATGAGCGAGCGCTACAAGGACATCGGGGACGACTTCAAGAGGAGCGCTGACCGCGCCTGGGACACCGACCTCATCGAAGCGTTCGGCGAGATGTTCCGGGACATACTCTCCCAGACTTACTACAAGGCGCAGATGGGCTGCCAGGATGCCCTTCGGGACGGCGCCATCGCCTCTCATGGCATCTCCGAGAGCCTGGCCACCTGCGCCCATAACTGGCGCACGGCCGAGCAGGCCAGCATCGTGGACTACCGGTAATGGCCGGCGTGCCCCCGCAGACCCTCATGACACTCAGGCACCTGGAGGTGTTGGGGGGCGTTCCCATGGTGGGGCTCATGTACCTGTTGACCCTCGGGATGGACGACGACAAGGTCTCGGAGGTCGCCAAGATCTGGAAGCAACTGGCCAGGGACCTCGACACCCCCGTCGAGCTGCTTGACCGCATTCCCGCCGCGTCGAGGCAGGGCTGGATCGCCGACGACCAGCGGGAGTTCTCCCGGGTGACGGGCGAGATGCACGCCGGCACCGAGGCCCTGCGCGACTCGCTCGACAAGGTGGGAGACAGCCTCGAAGCCGTGGTGTTCGCCTTCCGGCTCTTCAAGGGGGCGATGGTGACCCTCGGCGCTGTGCTCATCCCGCCGATCACAGCCCTTGTCCCGATGGCGCTGGTGCCCGCGACCGCCGCGCAGGCCCATGCGTCGCTGAGGTGGCTGGCGTACGCCGCGGACAAGGCGGTGACCGTGATGATCGGGGCGCTCTGGGCGTCCGTCGCGGCGCAGCTGGCCGCGATCGGCATCATGAAGTGGGAGCAGCGGCAGCTGGACCAGCTGGCCGACTTCCACTTCCCCGACGGCGTGCCCAGCTCGAGGCTGCAGGACGTGGACTTCGCCCACGTGAAGATCGACGCCAGGAAGTTCCCCACCTTCCAGCCCCCTGACCGAGGCGACGAGCTGCCTGACGCGGCGAAGGACTTCGCGTGGGTCGCCCCGGCCAAGCCGGCTGCCGAGCCGTCCGAGGACTGAACCGGTCAGGAGGCCGCCGCGAGAGCCGCCCCGATGATGCCCGCCTCGTTCTGGAGCGCGGCGGGCACCACGGGCGTGTCGAGCGTGATGTGCGGCAGGAACCTGTCCGCCTTCTTGCTCGCTCCCCCGCCGATCACGATCAGCGAGGGCGAAAAGAGCATCTCGACGTGCTCCAGGTATTGCTGCACCCGCTCGGCCCAATGCTCCCAGCTCAGGTCGTGCTCCTGGCGGGCCCGGTCCGAGGCCCGGTGCTCGGCGTCCTTGCCGTGCAGCTCCAGGTGCCCCAGCTCGGTGTTGCGCACCAGCGTCCCGTCGGTGAACAGCGCGCTGCCGATCCCCGTGCCGAACGTCAGCACGAGCACGGTCCCCCGCCTCCCGCGGCCCTCGCCGAAGGTCATCTCGGCCATGCCGGCCGCGTCGGCGTCGTTGAGCACGGTCGCGCCGCCGAACAACGCGGCCGCGTCCACGCCGATCCAGGAACGGGCCACGTTGGCGGCCGAACGCACGACGCCGTCCACGACGACGCCGGGGAACGTCACGCCGACAGGACCGCTCCAGTGGAAATGCTCGACGATCGACGACACCACATGAGCCACGTCATCGGGCTTGGACGGCTGCGGCGTGGGGATGCGCAGACGCTCCTCGGCCAGCCGGCCCGCCTCGGTGTCCACAGGGGCGCCCTTGATGCCCGAACCGCCGATGTCGATGCCCAACACGTTCATGCTTTTCCCTCTCCCCCGCATGTCGCGGGGAAACTCGTGTACCGATATTTCCGACACCCGGCTGAACCGGCCTCCCGCCCTCCGCGTATCTCGCGTCACAAGCGCTAACTAGGAGGCAACGGATGCGGCCACGCATCATCACACTCTGCGCTGTTGCGGTCGTCTTGGGAGCGACTCTCACCACTCCCGCACACGCCACCACCAGGACTCGTTTCGACGTCATCAACCTTGTGTCGGACGTTCAGGGCAAAGCCCCGGTCACCGACCCCAAGGTCGTCAACCCGTGGGGCCTGGCCATGGGCAAGACTCTGTGGGTCTCCAACACGGGCACCGGCACCGCCACCGTCTACTCCGGCACCGGCAAGAAGGAGCAGACCGAGGTGTGGATCCCCGGCGGAGCCCCCACCGGCCAGGTGTTCAACCCCGGCGAGGGCTTCACCGTGAAGGGCAAGCCCGCCACATTCATCTTCTCCAGCCCGAGCGGCGCCATCACCGGATGGAACGCCGAGGTCGACCCGAAGAACGCGATCATAGCGGCGTTCACCCGCGGGGCCGACTACAAGGGCCTGGAGCTCGTCCAGACCGAGGACGAGGCATTCCTGCTGGCCCCCGACTTCGCCGGCGGCCGCATCCACGCCTTCGACGAGGACTTCCGGCGCATCCGCCTGGCCCGCTGGCAGTTCCAGGACGGGGCCCTCCCCGACGGCTACCACCCGTACAACGTCGCGGTGGCCAACGGCAACATTTGGGTGTCCTACGCGCTGCGTGACCCGGCCACCGGCAAGCCGGTCTTCGGCAGGGGCAAGGGCTTCGTCAGCCGCTTCAACGCCTCCGGCCGCCTGACGGGCCGCATCTCCCGCACCGGGCTCAACGCCCCTTGGGGCCTGACGGCCGCGCCGCAGGGCTGGGGCCCGTACGCCGGCTCGCTGCTGGTCGGCAACTTCGGCGACGGCACCGTGCACGCGTACAAGCAGGGCCGGCACCTGGGCTCGTTGCGCGACTCCAGCGGCAAGCCGATCGTGCTGCCGGGCCTGTGGGACCTGGAGCCGGGCACCGCGGCCACCGGCGGCGAGAAGGCCCTGTGGTTCTCCGCCGGCATCGACGGCACCAAGCACGGCCTGATCGGCGTCATCGCCCCGCAGGGCACGAAGCCGACGTCCACCGGGACGGGAACCGGAGCCAGCCCGTCGGCCTCGCCGACGCACCCGGCCGGCCACAAGTCGAGCGCCCCAGCTACTCAGCCGCCCTCCCAGAACAATCCGTACGGCGGGTACTGACCGGCGCTCTCGCGCCGCCGCCCCCGGCCAGGCGAGGAGCGCAGCTCGCCGACAGCAGGCCGGGGGCGGCGGTCCACCCGACGTTTCCGGCGCGGTTGGCGCGAGCCGCGCCGGAAACAACCACGTGCGCATCACGTCAGCCCAGCACCGCCGCCAGGTCCTGAATCGTCCGGTAGTGGACGCCGGTCATGCCGAGCGCCCTGGCCGCCTCCACGTTCGGGAGCCGGTCGTCGACGAACAGGCAGCGCTCGGCCGCAACCCCGGCGCGCTCCGCGGCGATCTCGTAGATCCGCCGGTCCGGCTTGGCCACGCCGACCCTGGCGCTGCTGACCAGGTCGTCGGCGAAGTAGGTGAGCCCCAGCCGGTCGAGGTGCTCCTCCACCGTGTCCATGGCGTTCGTCACGATGATCACGGGCACGTGCTGCTGGGCCCTGGCCAGCAGTTCCTTGACCTGCTCGTCCACCCAGAACGGCACCTCCATGAACTCGGCGACGGCCTGACGTGCGCGATCGTCCCCGCCGAGGGCGGCGACGATCGCCTCCGCCCACTGCGCCTCGGTGGCCTGGCCGAGGGTGGGAGGCAGGATCAGCTCGGGGTCGAAAGCGGTTTTCATGAGAGGCAGTCCGTAGCGAGCCTCGATGTCGGCCTGGACGGCGTGGTCGAAGTGGCGCAGCACGCCATCGAGGTCAGTCAGAACCGCGGCAAAGGGGATCACAGCCCCACATTCTCGCAGCAACGAATGTTTCGTGTACTGCTGACGGTGCCGGGGCGATCGGCCGCACTACCATCTCCGAGACAGGATTCGGTATCGGAACGGTAGGGCATGAACGATCACCGGCTGCCACGTGAGCTGTGCCAGCTGTTCCCCGACGGCGGCAGGGACCGCGTCCTGCCCGCCGCCCTGCCCGCGGGCGACGTGGTCTGGCCCGATCCCGGGTACGCGCGGCAGGGCGAGGCGCCCAGGCCGGCGTTCTGGATGAGCGCTGAGCCGGTCGGCGGCGCCGACTGGGCACGCCTGCGGGAGTGGCATCCGCACAGCGGGTTGTGGCCGGTGCTGCTGGACGAGTCGGCGCAGCCCTGGGCGGTCGGGCAGGTCGTGCCGGACGATCCACGCCAGATCGACCACTTCACCGCCGAGGGTTTCATGACCGAGGTGTGGCAGGAGTGGGTGGCGCGGATGCCGCAGGACGCGCTGGCCGAACTGGAGCCGTACGGCGCGATCTGCCCGGGCCTCGCGCCACCCGGCGTGCCGAAGGCCGACCCTGCGGCGGTCTCCGACTGGTACGCGGGCGAGCTGGCCGCCAGAGGCATGCCGCTCGGCCTGGTCGCGGCCGCCAGGGGCGCCGACGCGCTGGCGGTCATGGGCTGGCAGGGCGCGCTGCACCACAACGAGTGGATGGTGCCGATGGCCGCCGTGGTGCGCAGCTGGGAGGACAGGTTCGGGGCGCGCGTGGTGTGCGTCGGGTTCAACACACTGGAAATGAGCGTGGCCGCGCCGCCGGTCGACCTCGAGCACGCGTTACACGTGGCGGCCGAGCACTGGGCGTTCTGCCCCGACAACGTCGTCCAGGGACCCGGCGATCTCCAAGGCTACGCCGAGCAGATCATCGGCGGACACGCCTGGTCCTTCTGGTGGGACTGAATATCGTGTTTTACGCTACCTTTAGCTTTCGTGTCCTGGGGAGATCTGACGCCCGAGTTACTCCACTCCTCCGTCTGGGCCGACGGGCTGGTGGAGTCGGCGGGCATCCCCGTCTATGACATGCCGCTGGTGTCCGTAGGCGGTGGGCTGGGCTCGTTCACACTGGTGGACGTGCTGCGCATCCGCGGTGTCGCGGCGGCGGCCATGCGGGTGTTGTCGACCAGCGACGCGCCCTGGCAGACCTGGGAATACCTCACCCGCGTCTCGCAGCTGCCGGCCCACGAGCGCATCCGATCCGACGCGGGCGCGCGGCCCGACAACGTCTGGGGCTTCCCGTCGTACGCGGTGCAGGAGGCGTGGACAGAGCGCTCGGTCAAGCCGTTGCTCCAGGTCCTCACCGAGCCGGTCCTGGCCGACTTCTACGCGCCGAAGGCCGGGACGGTCATAGCGAGCGTGCGGCGTGAGGCCGACCGCATCGGCTACTGGGAGATGGTGGCCAAGGGCCAGGTACGCATGGTCAGGAAGCGGCTGGGCGGCGGCTATTTCACCGTGCTGACGCCGCCGTCGGGCACCGCGCAGACGAAGAGGGTGGTGCTGCGCTCCCATTACGTGCACCTGGCCGTCGGCTATCCGGGGTTGAAGTTCCTGGACGACCTGCAGGAGTTCCGGCAGCGGCAGGGGGAGCGCTATCGCGTCGTCAACGCCTACGAGCCGCACGAGCACGTCTATGACCAGCTGCGGAAGCGGCCCGGCGTGGTGGTCGTGCGCGGCGCCGGGATCGTGGCCTCGCGCGTGCTGCAGCGGCTCATGGACGACAGGGAGCGCTACAACCTGGGGACGCAGATCGTCCACCTCCTCCGCACCTACGTCACCGGGCCGCACGGGCCGCATGTGTTCATGCGGCGCAAGGGCGGCGACGGGTGGGCCTACCAGGCGTTCACCATGCCGAAGTCGGCGTTCGGCGGGCAGCTGAAGGCCCAGTTCCGCAAGGCGTCCCCCGAGCGGCGGGCCAAGCTGGCCGCGCTGGTCGCCGGCACCACCACCCCTAAGCTCGCCCGCTGGCAGGACCAGATGCACCGCGCCAGACAGGGCCGCTGGTATCACCCCGTGCAAGGCGTGGTCGACCGCATCGACCAGCATCCCGACGGCCGCCTGGTCACCTACACGCGCAGCGCGAACTCGGCGGGCATGCAGTACGTCTCCGACTTCATCATCGACTGCACCGGGCTCGAGGCCGACATGCCCGAGCACCGGGTGCTCGACGACCTGCTCAAGCACGGCGGCGCGCAGCCCAACAAGGCGGGGCGGCTGACCGTGGGCCGGAACTTCGAGGTGCTCGGCGCGGAAAGCGGTCACGGCGCGCTCTACGCCTCGGGCGCGGCCACCGCCGGCAACCACTTCCTGGCCGTGGACAGCTTCCTCGGCCTGCAGACCGCCGCCCTCGACATCGCCGACGACCTGACCAGGCGCGGGTTCTGCGAGGGGCTCGGCCCGCTCAGGTCGGTGTCCCAGTGGGTGAAGTGGGCGGCGAACAGGAGGCCTGCTTGATCCCCACACTGGCCGGGCGGGTGCAGACCCGCCTGTTCGTGCTGGCCACGGTGGGCGCGGTGCTGACCGCGCTGATCACGCCGTTGCTGCCGATGTCCTTCCCAGAGGCCTATCTCGTGCTGCTGGCCGTCGCCGTCACCGGGGTCGGCTGGGAGCTGCTCTACCACCTGCTCATGCAGTTCCGCTGGGACAAGGACTGGCCGACGATGTTCGGCCTGCTCACGGCCGTGCCGGAGGGTCTGGTCATGTGGATGCTGCTGGACGGCGGGCTTGTCCCGGGCGTCCAGGGGCCGGTGTCCTGGTGGGCGTTCGCGGTGATGTTCGCCTTCGTCTGGCTGGGCCAGTGGCTGTTCGTGAACGGGCCCATGCGGGTGCTGTTCGTCAAGTGGCGGCTTCGGGGGGGTCGCTTGGTGTGATCGATCGAAGGGGGAACTCATGGGCGGGGTCGCGTTAGCCCGGCCGCTGTACTTCTGGCTGGGCACGCGACCCGGGTCCGCTCGCGCGGCTCGGGGCTGTCCGCGGGCGTCGGCAAGTTCGGCGGCGTGGCCGTCACCGGCGTGCTGGTCGCAGGCGCCGCAGCGCCCTCCATCGGCACGACCGCGTTGCGGGGGCGGTGCCCCTCGTGCTGGCCGTGCCCGCGGTGCTGGCGTTCGGCGTCGAGCCGGCGCAGAGCCCGGCCGGCGAGCCGGCCAGGCTCCCTGCCGCGACCTGACCCGATTCACGGAATACAGGCCACGGCGCCGTAATTGCCGGACGAGCCCGGATCTTCAAGGCATGCGGTGTCGTGGCCGTTCGGCTGCCATTCCGGGACCCACACCAATCCCGGATCCACCAGCACCAGACCCTCGAGCAACGCCTCAACCTCCTCCCGGGTGCGAATCGCCTGCCCGGGCAGCGTCATCGCCAGCAGGTCGTGAATGGCCGGCAACAACTCCGGGGGAATGGCGTCGAACGTGGTCTGCAGTAATGACAGGTAGCTTCCTTCCGGCACCGCCTGCCTGATCCGCTTGATCACGTAATGGAAATACTCGTCGTCGTTGAGGCTGTGGGCCGACAGCAGCAGCACCGCCATGGGCCGGTCCCACTCCAGGAACGTCTGGACGACCCTGTCGTCGAGAACGTCGTCGATCTCGCGCACGTCGCCCTCTACGACGCGTACGAGGTCGGTGACGGGCTCGATGGTCGCCCGCGCCCCGGCCAGCACCATGGGGTCGCTCTCCACGTAAACGACTCGCGGGACCACCCGGGGCACGGAGGCGCCCAGGGCGTCACGGGCCACGTCATGCAGTTGCCCGCCCGCGGGCAGGCCGCTGGGGACGCCACTGCCGACGATCACGAACTGATCCACACCCTCGGTCGCCAGGTGACGGACCACACGGCAGAGATATTGGAGCACGGCCCGTGCGGCCGTCGTCGTGATGGGGGCGGCCTGATCGTAGCGGCGCATCACCTCTCTGTCCGCTACGAAGTTGTTCTTTCCACCCGCCGCGGCGTCGAGAATCCGGGTGACACTTGCTTGGGTCATCTCCAGCTTCGCCAGGTTTCGGATGGCACGCTGACGCATTGAGTGTTGCCCCTTTCCCCTCGCCCACTATCTCGGGAAAAGCTGATCCTTGCGGACCCCACTCGATGACCCAGACCATATGATCCTCGCTACTCACGAGAAGACAACACGAAAAGCCATTAGTTTTGGGTATATGTGCGTCACCGGCGTTCGCGCATAACGATCATTTACGAGGGAAAGAGATCACTTTCCGAGTGAACGCGAGAGCCTTTCGCGGTGGCAATTCAAGACCTCGACGGTCTCCTCGCGGGTGGTCGTCGTCACCGACAATCTCGTGAACGCCTGATGGTAGGCCTCCACCGCGCCGGTGTCGGTGACCAGCTCGTCGCCCTCGATGCCGTGCCTGCACGCGATGTCGGGCTCGAACGCCTCGGCGAAGCGCCAGAGCGTGAACGGGCCGGTGCGCGGCACGTAGGCCGGGTCTTCCATCGGCACCACGTGCAGCGAGACGTTGGGCCGCTTGGCGTGCTCCAGCAACACCTCCAGCTGCCGTAGCTGCACGTGCCCGCCGACGATCGAGCGCATCAGCACGCTCTCGTCGATCACCGCCCACACCACGACTCCGGTGTCCCTGGCCACGGCCTCCTGCCGGGCCAGCACGAGGGCCAGCGCCTCCTCGACCGTCGGCTGTCCCAAAGTCGCGGGTCCGGCCGCTGTGATCGCGGCCCTGGCGTAGTCCTCGGTCTGCAGCAGCGGAGGGACGAACTGGGTGTGGAAGGTGCGGATGAGCGTGGCCCGCTGCTCCAGCGCGTAGGTGGTGGCCAGCCACACCGGGATGGACTGCGCATCGTACCAGGCGGCCTCGCGTTCGCCCCTGGCCAGCGACAACACGTATTCGCGGATGGGCGGCGAGGCGATGCCATAGAGGGTGAGCAGGCGCTCCACGGTGATCGGCGCGGGGGCGATGCGGCCTTCCTCGACGGCGGGGATGGCCGCCGCGCCCTTGCCGATCGCGGTCTCGACCTGCTCCTCCGACAGCTGCGCGGACAGGCGCAGGCCGTGCAGCCGACGGCCGAGCGCCCGGCGCTGCGGCCCGCTCAGCGGCGTGGCGGCGTCGGGGATGTCGGGGGTGGGCTCGGGCTCGTCGGGAAGGCCCTCGGCCTTGCGGGCGAGCTCGACCACACCGCGCAGGACGGCCAGGGAGCTCTCCGACAGGCCGGAGGCGGACAATCCGATGGTCGCCGCCCGCAGCTGCAGGTCCTCAACGGCGCCCGACTCCAGGTGGTCGTCGCCGACCAGCCAGCCGACGCTCACCTGCAGGCAGGAGGCCAGCGCGCGGAGCACTTGGAGCGTCGGGTTGGTCTGCTTGCCGGTGCGCAACTGGCTGACGTAGGCACGGGTGATGGGGATGCCTGCCTCCGTCAGGGCGGAGGCGACCTGCGCGCCGGTGAAGCCGCGCTTGGTCAGCGCGAGATCGAGCCGCTCGGCGAAGTTCGCCACGGCACACCTCCTACTGCCCGTGAACTTTTCCAGCGTAAGGGACGCGAGCCCCACTGTCCCCTGCCATGCGGGCAAGCTCTGCCACGCGGGCAGCTATCAACTTATGCGGAAACTGTCAGTTGACATAGTCCCATGGAGAAGGGGACTATCGGAGCGTGTGGTAACTGAGGCTTAACAGCATGGCGGTTCTGGAGAGTTCCCGTCGAGGAGGTGGCCGGACATGACCATGGATTCCTGGTTCCTCAGCGATCCGGTCCCCGGACAGGAGCAAGTGGTCCAGCGCATCTGCTCCCGCGTGGCCGGTCCGGTGATCGGACCGGATGTGCACGTCGCGAGCCTGCCGCTGGGCGGAGTCCAGGTCTGGCTGGAGAGCCCCCGTCACCGTTGGCGCTTCTACCACCGGATGGCCCGCGAGTTGCGGCTGGCCGGCTGGCACACGGAGACGGGCCCGGATCGGCTGCTGTTGCTCGGGTGGAGCTCGGTGTGCCTGAGCCACCGCGCCAGAATGCTGGGCGCGGCCCTCGCGGGACGGCTGGCCCATTTCGACAAGACGGCGTTCATGGCCGTCATGATCGCCACCCGGCTGCGTCACCAGGGGTTCCCGGTGGAGGAGCTCCCGGCCGAGGTGGAAGCCCGCTGCGGCGACGCGTTGCGCTGGCCTGCCCGGCTGGCCGACCTCGACGGCCTCGAACGCAGGTCGTCGCTGGAACCGCTGAGGCTCAGGCTGGCCCAGGTGGCCGGACTGGAGGCCAAGGTGGGCCGCTGCTGCGGCGCGCATCTCGCACTCGCGTCGAAGGTCGCGCGGACGGTCGCCGGCGGTGCGGTGCCGGCCAGGTCACGCGCGAGCGGACCACGAGCCGGGCTGACGGAGCGCATGGTCTGCGTCAGCGTGCCCAACATGGCCATGAGCGCGGGAACGGCGCCATGACGCCGACCCTCCTTCGCGAGCACTCGACCTCGGCGGCACGGCCGCCGCGGCCGGTTCAGGGTGCCGCGATGATGTACGCGCCGCCGCCGGCTGACCATGGCCGGCGCGGTCTGCTCGTCCCCTGCGCGGGACTGGCGGCGGCGCCCTTGGCGCTGGCCCCGGCGCTTCCCCGCCCCCCCGGCACCGTGCGGCACGTGCCCGACCTAGTCGGTGCGGTGCTGTTGGCCAGCGCGGTAGCGGCTGGCGTGCTGGCCAACTCGAGGGGTAGCGCCTGGGGCCGGCTTTATGCCCTGGGTGGAGGCGTGCCGCCGGCTCGGCGCGCCTCCACGATCGGAGCCATCGGCACAGGGGTGGTGCTAGGTGGGGCGATCGGCGTGACAGGCGCCACGGTGCTGATCGGCCGGCTCCTTAAGGGGCCGGCGCCTGTGCACGCCGCTGTGCTGGTGGCCTTCCCGGCCGCCGTTCTGCTCGCCGCCACGGCGCTGGTGCGGGTCGCCGGGGCGTCGGGACGTGAGACCGGTCATCGATCTCAACGCGCGGCGGAAGAGGAGCCGGCGATGTCCGGCCGGCTCCTCGCCGGGCAGTGCGGACGATCCGCAAGCGACTCCCGAGTCGTCAACCCGCGATAGACAGGAGCGAAGATGCTCGCCGACGAGATGCACAGGTCACAACCACACGAAGTCCCCACGCGCGGTGCCCGGGCCGGCACGCCGCAGGACCGGGACGAGCAGACATCAGCGCGTACCGTGCATCGGCTGCGCCGCATCCGCCAAGTGTCCGTCCAGGCCATCACCGAGATCGACCAGGCGCTGCGGCACCGCGCCTCCTGATACCCCCTCTGGAGGACACCCCTATGCGCACCGGTTCGGCGCGCCGCGGCCGGGTGGGCGTGATCGTCGCGCCCGCGAACCCGTCGGCGGAGCCAGAGCTGACCCGCCTGCTCGGGTCGCGGGCCGACATGCATGTCGCCCGCCTTCCCGTACGGCGCAGGCTGCCCCTGGCCGAACGGCTGGAGGGTTACAACGACGACCTGCCCCTCATGGTCTCCGCGTTCGACGGCCTGCCGCTCAGCGCCATGGTCATGGCCTGCAGCGAACCTCGCTACCTGCTCGGCCCCGACGCGGACCGCGATCAGTGCGCCGAGCTGAGCGCCATGGCCGGGGTGCCGTTCGCCTCGGCCACGCTGGCCACGCGTGAGGCGCTGGATCACGTCGTGGTGGGCGACATCGTGCTGGTGTCGCCGTACCAGCCGTGGCTGACCGAGCTGGCCGAGCGGTTCTGGAAGTCCGCCGGCCTGAACGTCACCCGGGTGGTCCAGGTACGGGCCAAGGACGGCTACTCCTCGTACGCGGTCACCCCGGCCGAGCTGATCAACCAGGTCGAGCTGGCCGAGGTGCCGGGGGACGCGGTGCTGCTGTTCACCGGCACCGGCATGGCCACGCTGCCCGTGCTCGGCCCGCTCAGCGCCGGCAACGACCGGCTGCTGCTCACCTCCAACCTCTGCACGGCCTGGTGGGCCCTGTCCCACGCCGTCGGGCAGCACGTGAAGCTCGGCCGCGTGCCTTACCGCCGCCCGATGGCGGCGCAAGGGAGGCGGCCGGCATGAACGGCGTCATCGTGGTGGGAGCGGGGCCGGCGGGGCTGACCGCGGCGCTCTCCCTGGCCAGGGCGGGGATCCCGGTCACCGTCCTGGAACGCGAGAGCGAGCCGATCCGGCAGCCGCGGGCCTGCACCTTCCATCCGGCCACTTTGGACCTGCTCGACGAGCTCGGCGTGGCCGCGCAGCTCGTCGCCAAGGGCCGCGTGGTCGACCGGGTGCAGTGGCGGGACCGGTCGGGGATCGTGCTGGCCGAGATGGGCATGAACCGGCTGGACGGGCTGACCAGGCATCCGTTCAGGATCCACGCCGACCAGACCGCGCTCACGCCGCTGCTCCTGGCGGCGCTCAACGTCTACCCCGGCGTCGACGTGCGGTTCGGCACCCGCGTGGACGGTGTGGCGGAAGGCGGCACAGGGATCCGGGTCCGCGTCGGCCACACCTGGGCGCGGGCCCGGTACATGATCGCCGCCGACGGCGCGCACAGCACGGTGCGCGGGTCCCTGGGGCTGCCGTTTCCCAGGTCCGGGTACCCGACGCAGGCGTTGCGGGTGTTCACCGACTCGCCGCTGGACCGGCTGCTGCCCAGCTTGGCGCCGTTGACGTACGTGCGGGACGTGCAGCAGTCGTGCACGCTGCTCGCGCTGCCGGACCACTGGCGGATCATCTTCAAGATCCCCGTCGACTCGCACGAGCCGCTGTCCCCGGCGAACCTGTCGCTGCTGGTGCGCCGGTCCCTGCCGGGGGCCAGTGGGCCGATCCATGTGACGGGCGCGGACCGGTTCGGCCTGTCGAGGGGCGTGCTGACCTCGTACCGGTGCGGGCGGGTCATGTTCGTCGGCGACGCCGCGCACCTGACCTCCACCGTCGGCGGCCTGAACATGAACGCGGGAATCCACGACGCGGCCGAGGTCGGTCAGGTGATCGCGGCGGTGCTGGGCGGCTTCGCCCCGCCCGCGGCGCTGGAGGCGTGGGCCTGGCGGCGGCGCTCGGTGCTGATGCAGCGAGTGGTGCCGCGCGGGGAGACGCGGCTGGCAGGCGTGCGCGAGCACGACAGCGCCAGGCTGGCCGCGGCCATGGCGGGATTGCGGGCGATCGCCGGCGACCCCGACGCGACCCGGGCCTATCTGGCGCAGGCATCCCTCCTGGACATGACGGTGCCGGGGAAGACGTGAGAGGAGGTGCGCCGGATGTGGCGAACCCTGTCGGACGACGCTCGCCAGGCCATTCGCGACCTGTGCGACAAACATGGAGCCCGGCTCTATGACTACTGCCGCACCGAGCTCGCCGCGGGCGACGCCGAGCAGGCCGTCGCCGGCGCGCTGCTGACGGCGCACCTGTACGCCGACCGCGTCATGGACCCGGCCCTGCGCCGGCCCTGGTTGTACGGGGTGGCCAGGGCACACCGCGCGATCGTGGCCAAGCCCGCGAGCATCGGCTCCTGGTCACGCCCAGGACGCATGTCGGAGTTGCTCCCCGAGGCCCTGCTGTCCCTGGACCGCCCGCAGCGGGAGCTGCTCGACCTGTCGGTGCGGCACGGCCTGTCCGACGCCGAGCTGGCCGTGATCTTCGAGCTCGGCGCGGCCGACGTACGGGCCGTCGTGACGCAGGCCGCGGCCGGCCTCGAGGGGTGGTTCGCCGCGATCATGGCCGCCCGCGGCAGTGGCGGCTGCCCGGATCTGACGGCGCGGATGGCGGAGTGGGTCGCGGCGCCCGGGCGACGGGCCAGGGCCAGGATCGGCCGCCACATCCAGTCCTGCGCGATCTGCCGGGCCGCGCCCAGGACCATGACGGCGGGCGCGCTCCTGCGCCGGCTGCCGATCACGACGTTGCCCGGCACGCTTCCCAACCGGCTGGCCTCGGCCCAGCCGCTGCCTGGCGAGGGGCCTGTCTGGCGGAGGGACGGCTTTCCTGTGCAGGCCCGCACGCTGGTGGAGACCGGTCCCAAGGAGCCCGGCCCCATGCAGACGGGCGCGGCGGCGGTCCCACCGGTTCCCGGCTCCACGCCGCACGTCCCGGTTCCCGGCTCCACCTCGCACGTCCCGGTCGCCGACCCCACGACGGCGACTCCGGGAGAGCCCTGGTCGGCGGCGGGCGCGGCTGCCGCCGACCAGGAGCAACCCGCCGCACCCCCCGTGCGCGGCCGGCACCCGTTCACGCCGCCCAGCCGCACGCGGGCCTTCCGCGGCGGTGTCAACGGCGACAAGCTGGTCTACAGCGCCGCGCTGAAGGGCGAGAGCAACGGGTTCCACAAGCCTGAGGGCGAGATCATCCGGTACGGCGGGATCACCCTGAGCGACGAGCTGGCCGATCTCCAGAGCCGGCAGTGGCAGGAATACTGGCGTGACCGCTCCGGCGACGACGACCCCGAGGCCGGGGCGCCCATCAGGGCGGTGGCCAGGCTCGCGCTGATCCTGGGCGTGGGTCTGCTGGCGGCCGGGCTGGTGTGGGCGATGCTGAACGCCCGCGAGCACCCGGCCACGATCACCAGGGCCGCCTCGCAGCCGAGCGTGCTGCTCGAGGACCCCCGAGCTCCGGGGGTGCCCCAGGTCACCACCGCCGCGCAGTCCAGCCTGACGAGCGTGCGTTGGAGCAACTGGCGGTAAGGGGCCCCGGGCTCCGCAGAGCCCGGGGCCGCGAGCGGTTTAGAAGAACTGGAACGCGGATTCGGGCTTGGGCAGCTCGATCCGGTCGGGTCCGTGGAACCTGGCCTTGTCCTGCGGCACGTCGGCCAGCGGCGTGGTCAGCGCGAACGGCACGACGACACTGCTCTGGGCCAGGTCGACGGTGACGCCGGCGCCGGTTCCGGTCTCACCGCTGTAGGTGGAGTCGGTGCCCGCGATCACCAGGCCGATCCTGTGGCCCTTCTTGAAGATGTAGTCCTGCGGCAACGTCAGCCACTTCACCGTGCCGTACGTGCCGACGGGCAGCGGCGCGGCCTGGCTGAGCGAGAAGCGGTTCTGCACGTCTATCCAGCCGCGGGCGACGATCTCCAGCGGACGGGTGGCCACGTTCGTGACGACCTTCTTGTAGCAGGCGTCGTCGGCCGCGGTGCTCTCGCCGTGGCAGTCCTCCTCGGTGAGCGTGGTGATGCCCTGGCCGCGGCGCCAGTCGACGCGGGTGTCCTCGCCGAAGTCGACGAGCAGGGCGGTCAGGTTAGAGGTGGGCTTGTCCAGCTTGACCCGCAGGTCGGCGGTGGGTGTGCCGGACAGGCGCAGGTCGAGCGGGAGCGCGCCGGTGGTGAACGCCACCCGTCCCGGATTCGGGGTGCCCACGTCGGCCACCATGGCGGTCTCGCTCATGGCGACGTCGGTGAACGAGGCGGTGCTGTTCTTGGCGGCGGGCTTGAGCCCGAGCGAGCCGTCGGGCGCGGGACGCAGCGTCGCCTTCATCGCGAACGGCGCCGGCCAGTCGCGCTGAGTGATCCACTTCGCCGGCCCGACCTCGACGTCGGCGCGGGACTCCCTCATGATCCCGTTGTCGACGCCGTGCAGCCAGCGGTCGAACCAGCGGTGCAGGGTGTCCACCCAGAGCCCTCTGCGGCCTTCGAAGTCGAACGGGTCCACGTGCTGGGTCTGGCCGACCCAGATCTTGCGCGGCACGTCCCGGTCGGCCAGGGCCTTCCACCAGGCGGAGAAGTTGTCCGGCTTGACGTTGAGGTCGTTGACGGTGTGGATGACGAAGACGCTGGCCTTGACCTTGGAGGCGTCGCCGAGCAGGCCCTTGATGTAGTCGCGCTCGGCCCAGAACGGGTTGTAGTTGCCCGTGTCGTCGCCGTCCTCGGCGTCCATCTTGTCGCGGACCGGCTTGCACTTGGCCTCGGGGTCGGTGTCGACGTAGTTGGCCAGCCAGGAGGCGTAGTCGTAGTTGTAGATCACGCCGTTCGAGCGCTGGTACTTGTACCAGGAGCTGATCGCCGAGATCGGCACGATGGTCTTCAGGCCCTCGACGCCGGTGGCGGCGACGGCGTTGGCCAGGGTGCCGTCGTACGACTTGCCGATCATGGCGGCGTTGCCGGTCGTCCAGTCGGCCACGGCGGGGGCGCCGTCGGCCTTGTACGCCTTGGCGCGGCCGTTCAGCCAGTCGATGACGGCCTTGCCGCCCAGCACGTCGGCCTTGCCGCCGATGTCGGGGCAGCCCTCGGACCTGGTGGTGCCGAGCATGTCGACGTTGAGGACGGCGTAGCCGCGGGGGACGAAGTAGTTATCGTAGAAGAGGGGGAATTTCGCGACATTTCCGGCGGCGTCGTAGACCTTGCGCTCGCCTTCGTTGCCGCGGCCCGAGTTGTCGTAGTACGGGCTCTCGTCGATGATCACGGGCACCTTGAGTCCGGGGCCGGACTCCTTGGGCCTGATGATGTCCACACGTACTTTGTCGAGCTTGCCGTCCAGGTCGCTGTCGACAGTGGACTCGACGTACACGTGCTCGCGGATCGCGTCCGCATAGGAGAAGACCGGCTGCGTACGGCCGTTCTCGATGGTGAGGGCAGGTCCGGCAGTGGCCTGCGCTGGCGTCGCGATCGCCAGGGTGAGGGCGACGGCGATGAGGGCCGGGCGTAATTGTGGCACGCGTGACCTCCGTGCGAGTGAGCGAAAATACATGGCAATCTCTCAGACGGCTCGGGACCTGACAAGATCCGGGGTATGGATGGTCAGGATCGAGTCCGGGGTTGCCTCCTCGGCGGCGCGATCGGCGACGCGCTCGGGGCGCCCATCGAGTTCGCATCGTTGCGGGAGATCCGCAAGCATCACGGCCCGGATGGCGTTTCCGGATATGTCGCCGATTGGCGCGGCAAAACGGGTCTCATCACCGACGACACCCAGATGACGCTCTTCACGGTCGAAGGCCTCGTCCGCGCCGATCACGCTAGCGGATCATCGGCGGCGGTGGCCGGCGGCGCGCCGGTGGCGGCGTCCCCAGGAGCAGGCGACACGGGAGTCGCGGCGGCAAGCGACGCGGAAGTGGTCGAGGCCGTGCGGCAGGCATACCTGCGCTGGTACGACACCCAGAGCCACGACGCTCCCCCGCCCGCAGACCAGCCGCACCGTACGGGGCGGCTGCGCGAGGAGGGCTGGCTGTACTCGCGCCGGGCGCCCGGCAACGCCTGCCTGTCGGGGTTGCGCCGGCCCTTTCCCGGCCCGTCGCCCCTTGGCGAGCCGGGGCCGGTGAACCCGGACTCGAAGGGCTGCGGCACCGTGATGCGCTCGGCCCCCTTCGGCCTGTTCCGTACGCCGTCCGACCCCCGGTCGGCCTTTGAGACGGCGGCGGCGTGCGCGCAGATCACCCATGGCCATCCCACCGGCTACCTGGCGGCGGGGGCGTTCGCGGCGATCATCGCCTACCTGATCGCGGGCGAGGCCCTGGAACCCGCCGTGCACCGCACGCTGGAGCTGCTGGCCGACTACCGGGCGCACGAGGAGACCACGGCGGCGCTGCGCGCGGCGCTCGAGCTCGGCGGCCCGCCTTCCCCCGAGCGGGTGGAGTCGCTGGGCGGGGCGTGGGTGGCCGAGGAGGCGCTGGCCATCGGCGTCTACTGCGCCCTGGCCGAGACCTCCGTCGAGCGTGCGCTGCTGCTGTCGGTCAACCACTCCGGGGACAGCGACTCGACCGGCTCGGTCTGCGGCAACCTGCTGGGCACGCTGCACGGCGCCGCCGCCCTGCCGCCCGCCTGGCTGCGTCCGCTGGAAGGCCGCGACACGATCGAGCGCCTGGCCGCCGAGCTGGCCTGATCACCGCTTAAGGTGGGACTCCCCAGCCGAAATGGGAAGAGGATTGCATGCGAAACGTCGCTCGGACCTCGCTCGTTGACGCCGCCATCGACGAGCTCCGCCGGGAGATCGCCCGCGGGGCGTGGCCGGTCGGCACCAAGATCCCGTCCGAGAGCCAGCTCGCCCAGAGCCTGGGCATGAGCCGGCTGTCCGTGCGCGAGGCGGTCCGGGTGCTGGCCCATGCCGGGCTGCTGCACACCCGGCAGGGCGACGGCACGTACGTGACCGCCACCGACGAGTCCAAGGTCGCGCTGCGCCGGCGGCTGGACACGGCGGCCGCCATGGACATCATCGACGTGCGCCGCGGGCTCGACCTCGTCGCGGCCCGGCTGGCGGCCGGCCGGCGCAGCGAGGAGGACCTGGTCGCGCTGCGCGAGACGCTGGCCCGGCGGGACGCGGCGGGGCAGGCGGGCGATCTGGACGGCTACGCGGACGCTGACGTCGCCTTCCACGTGCTGGTGGCCGACGCGGCGCACAACGCGCTGCTCGCCGACCTCTACCGGAGCATGAGCGACGCGTTGCGCGACAGCGTGCGGGATCAGGAGGAGGCGATGCTGGAGCCGGACACCTCGCACGAGGAGCTGCTGCGGGCGATCGAGGACGGGAATCCGGCGAGGGCGGTCGCGGTGTCGGTCGCCATCTTGGACGCGCAGGAACGCGAGCTCTGACGCCGCCCCCACCGGCCTCTGTCACGAGCGGCCATGGCCGGGGCGACGTACGAGCACAGGCTGCGCGACCTCCGCGAGATCCGCAGGTTCATCGTCAAGATGCGCCGACCGACGCCGTGTCCTTGCGGCCCGGCAGACGCAGCGCCGCCACCGCGAGCAGCGCGCCCCCGAGTGCCGCGAGAGCCAGTGTGTACACGGGGATCCCGCCGGAGCCCTGCTCCTGGGCCGCCGCCACCTTCTGAGGCGCCGCCGTGGCCGGTGGGGGCGCCGCCGTGGCGACTTCCTGGCCGGGGCCGATCCCGGCCGTCACCTTGTCTCCCGGCAGGTCGGGGAACCCGGGCGGGCGCACGGCGTCCCAATAGTCCGTCCGCAGCGACACGAAGCCCTCGATCACCTCTTGCTGCACGGGCTTGATCTTCAGCCCGCCGGGAACGCTGAGCCGACCCACCTCGTGCGGCATGAAGACTCCCTGGATGCCCTCGACCTTCCACACGCCCTCCGGCACGACCACCGACGTGGCGTAGTGCCCGGCCTCGGGAAGGGCCGTGCCCTCGAACATCAGGCTCTTCCCGTCGTCCTCACGGGTGAGCCGCAGCCCGACCGTCCCGAGCTGCCCCTCGTACGGGTGGTTGCCGTGTTGCAACACCCAGAACCCGACCGCGTACGGCGTGCCGCCGTCGAACCGGCCCGGCAGCGGATCCATGTACGTCACCGCCCAGTTCCCCGCCGCACCGGCCGGAACAGTCCCTGTGACCAGAGCCGCCACCACGGCGGCCAGCAGTGCGGCGAACATCGCCGGCATCCTCTTCATGGGACCACCTCCGCAGGTGATACACCGCCTGAGAGGACAAGGTTCCAGGAATGCGGCGCACCGTCGGCGCGCCGCTCCGCCGTGTTCAGCCGGCCTGGTTGTTCATGTAGTGCGAGATCTTCCACTCCCCGCCGTCCTGCGAGAGCAGGAACAGCTCGCGAAGGTTGTTCTGCCCCTGCTTGCTCGTCGCGGTGACGAAGGCGTTCTCGGTGCCGAGCGCGCGCTCCTCCTCGATGGTGTGGGTGGCCTGCTTCATCTCGTTGATCTGGCCCTGGAAGAGCGTGCGGATCGCCTCGGTGCCCTCCGCCGTGGCCTTCCCGTTCACGGCGACCACCGCGTCCTCGGCGAAGGCGCCCGCGACCTGGTCCACGTTCCCCGATTTGAGCGCGTTGAAGAACCCCTCGACGGCCGCGCGCGCCTCGGTGGCCCCGCCCTCCGTCGGCGTGGCGTCCGTCTCGGTGGGCGAGGCCGTGTCGGTCTCCTCCGGCGACATCATGTCCTCGGTCGGCGTCGCCGGACTCGCCGCCCCCTTCAAAGCTGCTTGCGTGCCGCTGCCCCCCGCGGCGCAGCCCGCCAGCAGCATGGCGGGAATGATCGCGGCCATCAGAAGCGCCCTGCGCTGAGAAATCTTGCTCATGGCCGCTAGATGCCCGCGCCACTCGTCGCCGAATGCGCGGTTTAGGCACTTTGCACGCCCTCTTTACCTCGACCGGTATTACTAGACCAAATGACCGGTTCTAGGGAGACCGTTCAGAGCTGCGATCGTTGCCGCCTCGAGACCAGAGCACCGGAGGTCGCCGATAGCGTCCGTCCAGTGGCACGTACACAGGCGAACCCCGAGCCCCTCCCCCAGCGCGAGGACGCCGAACGCTGCGACAGCGTCGAGGCCGGACGGCGCTGCGTCCTGCCGGCGGCCCACCGCAGCCCGCACGTCTACCCGCCGGTGGAGCACGGCAAGGACTGACCACACACAAAAAATCAGGCCCAAGCCGTCGTGCGAGCGGACGACTTGGGCCTGATCCTTGGGTACGCCTAGAGGCTCACCTCTACGTACCCGCCGGCCACCCGTACCGGATAGACGGGCACCGACACGTCCTTCTCGTCCAGGCAGACCCCGGACACCAGCGAGAACACCTGCTTGTGCAGCGGTGAGGCCACGGTCGGCTCGCCCTTCCTGGTGCCGACGATGCCGCGCGAGAGCACGTACGCGCCGCTGAACGGGTCGAGGTTGTCCAGCGCGTGCAGCGTGCCGTCGTAGGTGCGGAAGACGGCCACCTGCCGGCCGTCCACCAGCGCGCACACGCCGCGCTCCGGCATCAGCTTGTCGTAGTCGCAGATCGGCGTCCAGCTCATCGAGCCATCACCGGCTTGATCTGGCCGCGCTCCTGCTCGAAGACGATCGACGGGTCGGGGACGCCGGGTGCGTTGACGAAGCTGACGAACCTGCTCAGCTTCTCCGGGTCGTCCAGAGTGGCGGCCCACTCGTCGGCGTAGGTCGCGGTGTGGTGCTCCATCTGCGCGTCGAGGTCGGCGCAGATCCCGAGCGAGTCCTCCATGATCACCTCCCGTAGGTAGTCGAGCCCGCCTTCCAGGGACTCCAGCCAGGCGGCGGTACGTTGCAGCCGGTCGGCGGTGCGGATGTAGAACATCAGGAACCGGTCGATGGTCCTGATGAGCTCTTCGGTGGACAGGTCGCCGGCCAGCAGGTCGGCGTGGCGGGGCTTGAAGCCGCCGTTGCCGGCGACGTACAGGTTCCAGCCCTTCTCGGTGGCGATGATGCCGAAGTCCTTCGACCTGGCCTCGGCGCACTCGCGGGCGCAGCCGGAGACGGCGGACTTGAGCTTGTGCGGCGAGCGCAGGCCGCGGTAGCGCAGCTCCAGCGCGATGGCCAGGCCCACCGAGTCCTGCACGCCGTAGCGGCACCAGGTCGAGCCCACGCAGGACTTCACCGTACGCAGGGCCTTGCCATAGGCGTGCCCGGACTCGAACCCGGCCTCCACCAGCCGCCGCCAGATCTCCGGCAGCTGGTCGACGCGGGCCCCGAAAAGGTCGATCCGCTGCCCACCGGTGATCTTCGTGTAGAGGCCGAAGTCGCGGGCGACCTCGCCGATCACGATGAGCTTCTCCGGCGTGATCTCGCCGCCGGGGATGCGCGGCACGACCGAGTACGTGCCGTTCTTCTGCATGTTGGCGAGGAAGTGGTCGTTGGTGTCCTGCAGCGCGGCCCGCTCGCCCTCCAGCACGTGCCCGTTGTGCAGCGAGGCCAGGATCGAGGCCACGGCCGGCTTGCAGATGTCGCAGCCCCGGCCCTGCCCGTGCTCGGTGATGAGCTGGGAGAACGTCGTGATGTTGCGGACGCGGACGATGTCGAACAGCTCGGCCCGCGAGTACGTGAAGTGCTCGCACAGCGCCTTGCTGACCTCGACGCCCGACTTCTCCAGCAGCTGCTTGAGCATCGGCACGCAGCTGCCGCAGGTGGTGCCGGCGCGGGTGCAGGCCTTGAGCCCGGGGACGTCGGTGCAGCCCTTGTCGGCGATGGCGGTGCGGATGTCGCCCGCGCACACGTTGTTGCAGGAGCAGACCTGCGCCTCGTCCGGCAGGTCCAGGCTGGCCCCGGCCCCGCTGAAGAGCAGGTCGGACGGCGAGGCCGGCAGCGCCTTGCCGACGAAGGGACGCAGCTGCGTGTACGGCGAGGCGTCGCCCACGCAGATGCCGCCGAGCAGCGTCTGCGCGTCGTCGCTGATGAACAGCCTCTTGTAGACGCCGGCCACCGGGTCCATGTAGGTGACATCCAGCGCCCCCGTCATGGACCCGAACTGAGCGACCTCCACGCCGAGCAGCTTGAGCTTCGTGGACATGTCCGCGCCCTCGAACGTCGCGGACCCGCCCATGATCCGGTCGGCGGCCACCTCGGCCATGTTGTTGCACGGCCCGACCAGCCCGTAGATCATGCCGCCGGCCAGCGCGCACTCGCCCACCGCGTAGATGGCGGGGTCGGAGGTGAGCATCGCGGAGTCGACCACGATGCCGCCGCGCTCGCCGACCTCCAGCCCCGACGACCTGGCCAGCTCGTCCCGCGGCCTGATGCCGGCGGAGAACACCACGACCTGGGCGTCCACCAGCGTCTCGTCCGGCTTGCGCAGCCCGATGACCTGGCCGTTGTCGTCGGCGACGATCTCCTTGACGCCGGCGCCGGCGTGCACGCTCAGCCCGAGGCCCTCGATGTGCTGCTTGAGCACCGAGCCGCCGCCCTCGTCGACCTGCCGCGGCATCAGCCAGGGGCTCATCTCGATGATGTGCGCCTTCAGCCCGAGCGCCCGCAGCGCGTCGGCCGCCTCCAGGCCGAGCAGCCCGCCGCCGACCACGACGCCCTCGACCGCGTCCTTGGCGGCCACCCTGATCGCGTCCAGGTCCTCGATCGTGCGGTAGACGAAGGCGTGCTCGGCCCCGGGCACCGGCGGCACGAACGGCGCCGATCCGGTGGCCAGCACGAGCACGTCATAAGGTTCGGTGGCGCCGTCCGACAAGGTGACGAGACGGGCGTCCCTGTCGATGCCGGTGACCCGCGTGCTCAGCCTCGTCACCGTGCCGGCCGGCACGTCGTAGGTGAGGTCCTCCACGGTCGTGCCCGACAGGTAGGAGGTCAGGGCCACGCGGTCGTACGCGGGCCGCGGCTCCTCCCCGATCACGGTGATCTGCCCGTCGAAGCCCTTGCTGACGAGGGTTTCGACGAGCCGGTGGGCCGTCGGCCCGTACCCCACGACGACGATCCTGCTCATACGGAAATCCCTTCCTGCTCGCAGAGCCAGCTCACGATGCCTTCCACGGCGTCGCGGCAGGTACCGCATCCGGTCGTGGCCCGGGTAGCGGCCGCCACTCCGTCCACATCCCGTGCCCCCGCTTCCCAGCACGCCCTGATCTGGCCCTTGGTCACGTTGTTGCACTGGCAGACCTTGGCCGCGTCGGGCATCAGCGTCGGACTGTCAGCCACCGGCGCCGACGACAGCCCCGGGAACAGCAGCCCCGCCCGGTCGCCCGGCACCGGTCCGCCGCGGTCGAAGAGCTGGGTGAGCGTGCCGACGGCGTCGCTCTCCCCCAGCAGGATCGCGCCGACCAGGCGGCCGTCGCGGATGACGAGCTTGCGGTAGGTGCCGCGGGCCCGGTGGCTGAAGCGCACGACCTCGGCGTGCTCCTCGGTGAGCTGGGTCTCGCCCATGGCGGCCAGCTCGACGCTCCTGGCCTTGAGCCGGGTGACGAGTCTGGAGCCGCGGTAGAGGCTCTTGCCGCCGGTGATGACGTCGGCGGCCACGGAGGCCTGCTCCCAGGCGGGGGCGACCAGGCCGTACACGGTGCCGTCGTGCTCGGCGCACTCACCGATGGCGAAGATCGACGGGTCGTCGGTGCGCAGCTCGTCGTCCACGACGACGCCGCGCCGCACCTCCAGCCCGGCCTCGGCGGCCAGGCCCGTGATGGGGCGCACGCCACAGGCCAGCACCACCAGGTCGGCCTCGATCAGCTCGCCGTCGTCGAGCCGGACGCCGTCGGCGTCCACGGAGGAGGTGGAGACGCCGGTGCGGATCTCGACGCCGAGCCCGGCCAGTGTCTCGCCGAGCACCTCGCCGGCCTCGACGTCGAGCTGGCGCTCCATGAGGTGTCCGGCCAGGTGCAGGAGCGTGACGGGCAGGCCGCGCCCGGCCAGGCCGCGGGCGGCCTCGATGCCGAGCAGCCCGCCGCCGATGACGACCGCCCGGCGGGCCTGCTCGGCCACGCGCATGATGCGCTCGCAGTCGTCGAGGGTGCGGAACGGGATCGCCCGCTCCACGCCGGGGATCGGCGGCACGATGGCGTCGCTGCCGGTGGCCAGCACCAGCAGGTCGTACGGCTCGTGCCGCCCGTCCTCGGTGACGACGTGCCTGGTCTCCCTGTCGATGTGGGCGACCGAGCTGCCGAAGGCGGCCTCGACGTTGTGGGCGGCGTACCAGGAGGAATCGAGCAGCCGCACCTGCTCCGGGCGCGAGCTGCCGGCCAGCACGTTGGACAGCAGAACCCGGTTGTACGGCTGGCACGACTCCGCGCCGAAAATCGTGATCTTCATGTGGGGGTCGCGGGTGCGCACCTCGCTGACCAGCCGCGAACCGGCCATCCCGTTCCCCACGACGACGAGCCTCATGAGTCCCTCTCCACCCTGACGGCGCAGACCTTGAACTCCGGCATCCTCGACGTCGGGTCGAGGGCCGGGTTGGTGAGCCGGTTGGCGCCCTCCCAGTGGAAGGGCATGAACACGGTGTCGCGTCTGATGGCGTCGCTGATCCTGGCGACGGCTTTGGCCTCGCCGCGCTTGCTGGTGACCCGCACCACGTCGCCGGCCGAGATGTCGAGCTGCTCGGCGAGGTCCGGGTGGATCTCGACGAACGGCTCGGGCGCGGCCTTGACGAGCGAGGCGATCCTGCGCGTCTGCGCGCCGCTCTGGTAGTGCGCCAGCACCCGTCCCGTGCTCAGGTAGACGGGATAGTCCTCGTCGATCTCCTCGGCCACCGGCCGGTGCTGGACCGGCACGAACCTGGCGCGGCCGTCCGGGGTGGCGAAGGAGTCCAGGAACGGGCGGGGCGTGCCCGGGTGATCGGTCGAGGGGCAGGGCCAGAACACGCCCTTCTCCTCGGTGATGCGCTCGTACGTGATGCCGGAGTAGTCGGCGGGTCCGCCCTTGCTGGCGCGGCGCAACTCGTCGAACACCTTGACCGGGTCGGTCTCCAAGCGGTGCCCGAGCCGCTCGGCCAGACCGGCGAGCACGTCGAGATCGCTCCTGACACCGTCCGGCGGGGAGACGGCCCGGTTGCGCAGCAGGACGCGGCCCTCGAGGTTGGTCATGGTGCCGGTCTCCTCGGCCCACTGCGTCACCGGGAACACGACGTCGGCCATGGCGGCGGTTTCCGACATGACGAAATCGCAGGTCACGAGCAGGTCCAGGGAGGCGATGCGCTCGGAGACGTGCTCGGCGGCCGGCGCGGAGATCACGGGGTTCGACCCGAACAGCAGCATCGCCCGCGGCCCTCCCGGGGTTCCGAGGGCGTCGAGCAGCTCGTACGCCGACCGCCCCGGCCCGGGCAGCGACTCGGCGGGCACGCCCCACACACCGGCGACGTGCTCGCGGGCCGCCGGGTCGTCGATCTTGCGGTAGCCGGGCAGCTGGTCGGCCTTCTGGCCGTGCTCCCTGCCGCCCTGCCCGTTGCCCTGCCCGGTCACGCAGCCGTAGCCGGAGCCGTGCCGGCCCGGCAGGCCGAGCGCGAGGGCGAGGTTGATGAACGCGGTGACGGTGTCGGTGCCCTTGGCGTGCTGCTCGGCGCCGCGCCCGGTCAGGATGTACGCCTTGCTCGCCGCGGCCATGGCCCGAGCGGCCTGCCGCATCCGGTAGACGGGCACTCCGGTGACCCGCTCGACCCGCTCCGGCCACCAGGAGGCGAGCGAGGTGCGGACCTCGTCGAACCCGGTGGTGCGGGCGGCGACGTACTCCTCGTCCACGAGCCCTTCGGCGATGACCATGTGCAGGAGCCCGAGAGCGAGCGCCAGGTCGGTGCCGGGCGTGGGCTGCAGGTGCAGCCAGGCCAGCTTGGCGGTCTGGCTGCGCCGCGGATCGATGACGATCATCCGGGGGCCCGACAGGTGCCGGACGAACGGCGGCATGGTCTCGGCGACGTTGCCGCCGGCCAGCAGCACGATGTCGGACTCGGCCAGGTCGGTGATCGGGAAGGGCATCCCGCGGTCCATGCCGAACGCCTTGATCGACGCGGCGGCCGCCGAGGACATGCAGAAGCGGCCGTTGTAGTCGATCTGGCTGGTGCCGAGCGTGACCCTGGCGAACTTGCCGAGCGTGTAGGCCTTCTCATTGGTCAAGCCACCCCCGCCGAACACGGCCACGGCGTCGGGGCCGTGCTCGGCGCGGATGGCGGACAACCGGGACGCGACGTAGTCGAGCGCGACGTCCCACTCCACGGGCTCGCCGTGCAGAAGGGGGGAGGTCAGGCGCTCGCCGTTGGTGAGCAGCTCGCCCGACGTCCATCCCTTCTGGCACAGCGCGCCCGAGGCGTTGGCCGGGATGTCGGTCCTGGGCTGGATGGCCAGCTCAGGACCGATCTCCATGCCGCACTGCAGTGCGCAGTACGGACAGTGCGTCTTCACCGCGTCCGTCACGTTCAGACCCTTGCGTGAGCGAGGCTGGCCACGACCTTGACGCCGACCTTGCGCGTGTAGCACCACCAGGTGAGCGCGAAGCAGGAGGCGTAGAAGAGGCCGAAGGCGAGGAAGGCGGGGGCGGGGGTGCCGGCCGCCGCGAACGCCATTCCGAACGCCCGGTTGATGAGGAACCCGCCGAGCGCTCCGACCGCCGAGATGATGCCGATGGCGGCCGAGGCCTGACGCTTGCCGTACAGGAGGGCTTCCTCGCCCTCGCCGCGCTCGGCCACAGCCTTGGCCTGGAAGATCGCCGGGATCATGCGGTACGTGGAGCCGTTGCCGATGCCGGAGGTGAGGAACAGCAGCTGGAAGGACAGGAAGAACAACCAGAAGTTCCCGGAGGAGCTGGCCGCCCAGACCAGCAGCACGCCGCCGCCCATCGCGGCGAAGTTCCACAGCGTGACGGGGGCGCCGCCGAGCTTGTCGGCCAGCCAGCCGCCGACCGGCCGGATCAGCGAGCCGACCAGCGGCCCGACGAACGCTACGACGGCGAACGGAGCCTCGGGGAACAGGCTCTTGCTCAGCAGCGGGAAGGCGGTGGAGTAGCCGATGAACGAGCCGAACGTGCCGATGTACAGGAAGGACATGATCCACGTCTGAGCCTTGCCGGCGACCGCGAACTGCTCACGCGGGTTGGCCTTGGCGCTGGTCAGGTTGTCCATGAAGAACCAGGCGCAGACGGCGGCCACGACGATGAGCGGGAGCCAGAACCAGCCGGCGGCGGCCAGCCCGAGGGTGCCGATGACCAGCGGCATGACGAGCTGCACGGAGCTGACGCCGATGTTGCCGCCCGCGGCGTTCAACCCCAGCGCCACCCCCTGCTTGCTGCGGGGGTAGAAGTAGGTGATGTTGGCCATGCTGGAGGCGAAGTTGCCGCCACCGAACCCGGCCAGCGCCGCGATCACGAGGAACATCCAGTACGGCGTGGTCGGGTTGCTGACCGCGATCCCGAGGCCGATGGCCGGGATGAGCAGCAACAGTGCGCTGACGACGGTGAAGTTGCGTCCGCCGAACTTGGCGGGACCGAACGTGTACGGGATCCGCAGCACGGACCCGATCAGGTTCGGCAGGGCCACCAGCCAGAACAACTGGTCCGTGGTGAACTCGTAGACACCCAATTTGGTGGCCACGATGCTCCAAAGCGTCCACACCGTGAAGCCGAGGTGCTCGGCAGCGATCGAGAAGATCAGGTTGCGGCGCGCCACGCGCTTGCCTGAATTCTCCCAGAAAGCTGGGTCATCGGGGTGCCAGTCGGCGATCCAGCGCGCCATCGATCTCTCCTACGCTCGGCGTCCGGGGATCTCCAAGGTAGGAATGGCTCGTTACGCACTTTGACAGTCCGTGGCTGTGCGCTCGTTACATGTGATTCACCGTTGTAACAAGCCGCGCACAAGCGTCACAGCGGAAACACGATCGTAATGTTCGGTTACAGCCGCGCCCCCCGGGTACCAGCTCTCACAGCAAGGGGGGAACCATGATCAAAACGCTGCACAAGATGGGCATCAAGTCCAACCACATGTATCTCGCGGGGCTGTGCTCGATCGGGCTGGCCTGCACGTCCTGGATGGCCTCACGAAGCACCGAATACTCAGGCCTTGATCGCGCCGACCGGTGGGGACTCTTCGTCGGCGAGTGGGCGCCCACGTTCTTCGCGATCGGAGTCGCGCTGCGCATGGAGGAGACGCGTCGTGACGTCGAGGAGCCGAGCATGGAGAGGTTCGAGGAGACCCAGCGCATCAGGCCCAGGACGCACGCCGGGGTTTAACGCATATGTGTCACGCAGGTCACGTCACCGTGCGTGACCTGCGCGGCCTGGTCCTCAGTCCTGCCGCTCGGCCAGGCGCCGCAGCGGCTCGTCGGTCAGCCGGTACTTCAGCCACTCGTCCTGCCTGAGCGCGCCGAGCTTGTCGTAGAAGCCGATGCTCGGCTCGTTCCAGTCGAGCACCGACCATTCGAAGCGCTGGTATCCGCGCTCCTTGCAGATCCTGGCCAGTTCCCCCATCAACGCCAGGCCGTGGCCGCCGCCGCGGTGCTGGGGGCGTACGTAGAGGTCCTCCATGTAGATGCCGTGCACGCCCCTCCAGGTGGAGAAGGTGAGGAACCACAGGGTGAAGCCGACGGCTTCGCCGTCCTGCTCGGCGATGTGGACGAAGGTGGCGGGAGAGTCGCCGAAGAGCGCTGTACGCAAGTCCTCTTCGGTGGCGCGCACCTCGTGGGCGGCCTTCTCGTATGTGGCGAGCTCACGGATCATGTCGAGGATCGCGGGCACGTCAGCGGGCGTTGCGGGACGAATCATGCCCCTCAGCGTACGGCGGGCGCGGTGCTGCGGCGTTCCACGAGCACGCTCGGGACCAGGCGCTGCGTCGGCGGGCTGTCCGGGTCGGCCAGGTGGTCGATGAGGGCCTCCACGGCGGCGGTGGCGATCTCCGTGGCGGGCGGGGTAGCCGTCGTCAGCTCCGGATCGGTCGACTCCGGCTCGCCGTTGGAGCACAACACGAGCGACAGCCGCTCGGGAATGGGCCGCCCGAGCGCGCGTGCCTCATGCATCGCGCCCAGCGTGGCCTCCCAGTTGTAGGAGATGATCGCCGTCGTCTCCGGCGCGGTGTCCAGCAGCTCGCGCAGCGCGGCGCGGCCCGCCCTGACGGTGTGCTCGCCGGCCACGATCGTGCAGCCGAGCCCGAGGTCCGCGCAGGTGCGGCGGACGTCGTCGGCGAAGCGCACGGCCGCGCCGATGCCGTGCGAGCCCCGCTCGTACGGCGCGTTGAGCATGCCGATCGTCCGGTGTCCGAGTCCGGCGAGATGCTCGGCCACCATGCGCGCGATCTGCGGGAAGTCGGCGTCCGCGTAGGGGACGTGGCCGGGCGTGTGGGTGCGCCCGATCAGCCCGACCGGGATGCCGGCCGACTGGAGGAAGCTCACCCGCTCGTCCGTGAGCGTGACCTGCATGAGCAGGAACCCCTGGACGAGCCCGGCCTTGGCCAGCTGGCGGAGCTCGTGCAGGTCGTCCGGGCCTGAGGTCCACAGCACCACGTGGAAGCCCCGCGCGCGGGCGGCGTCGGTGGCGGCCAGGACATATTCCAGGTCCGACCCCACGATCGTGCGCGGCTGAGAGGGGAAGACGATCGCGATGATCCGGCTGCGGCCCCCGGCGAGGGCGCTGGCCATGGCGTTGGGGGTGTAGCCGAGCTGCTCCATGGCGTCGAGCACCTTGCGGCGGGTCTCCGGGCGGATCGACCGCGCCCCGGTGAGCACATGCGAGACGGTGCCGGTCGAGACACCGGCGAGGCGAGCGACGTCAGCTCTGGTGACCATGCGAGAGCCTGATCTACCAGCGGTCGTGGACCTGGGGGCGGATGAGCTCGTCGTAAACCGCCTGCACCGCGTCGAGCGTCTCGGCGGGGAGCGGCGGGACAGACGCCGCCGCCGCGTTCGCCGTCGCCTGGGCGGGGTTGCGCGCCCCCGGGATGACCACCGAGACGCCCTCCTGGTCCAGGATCCAGCGCAGCGCGAACTGAGCCATGGTCACGCCTTCCGGCACCAGGGGCGCCAGGCGGCGGACCGCCTCCAGGCCGGTGGAGAAGTCCACGCCGGAGAAGGTCTCGCCGACGTCGAAGGACTCCCCGCGCCGGTTATAGGTCCTGTGGTCGTCGGGCGCGAACGTGGTGTGCTCGTCGTACCGGCCCGACAGCAGGCCGCTGGCCAGCGGGACCCGGGCGATGATGCCCACCCCTGCCGCCCGCGCGGCCGGCAGCACCTGCTCCAGGGGCTTGAGGCGGAACGCGTTCAGGATGATCTGCACGCTCGCCACCCCCGGCCGGGCGATCGCGGTCAGCGCCTCCTCGCAGGTCTCCACGCTGACCCCGTACGCGGCGATCTTCTCCTCGGCCACCAGCGTGTCCAGGGCGTCGAACACGGCGTCCGCCGAGTAGACAGGGGTCGGCGGGCAGTGCAGCTGGACCAGGTCGAGCGTGTCCACGCCGAGGTTCTGGCGGGAGCGCTCGTTCCAGGCGCGGAAGTTGGACATCACGTAGTTCGAGGGGATCTGCTCCACGCGCCGGCCCATCTTGGTGGCCACGGTGAGCTCGGGGCGGCCCTTGGCGAAACTGCCGACGATCTGCTCACTGCGCCCGTCGCCGTACACGTCCGCGGTGTCGATGAAGGTGACGCCCGCGTCCACGGCGGCCTCGAGCGTGGCGAAGGCCTCATCGTCGGAGACCTCACCCCAGTCGGCGCCGAGCTGCCAGGCCCCGAGGCCGACGACGCCGACCTGGCGTCCGGTGCGTCCCAACATGCGGTGTTCCATGGGTGGCTCTCTTCCTGTCCAACACTGCCCACCCTGTATTCCACCATGGGGATGCGGCCACCGGCTCGCGCGCCGGCGTCACCGGGGACGGTAACTGCAGCGCAGGCCCGTCTGCACGGTGGCCCGCAGCTCCTCCCCCATCACCGAATCCACGGCCGCGATGCGCGACAACGCCCGCCTGATGGCCTTGCCGACGGCGATCCTGGCGCGCTCCTCGTTACCCGCGAACGGCCGCGACCGCCCGCCGATGCCGGTCGCCGCGGACAGCTCGGCCACCAGCCACTCGTGTTCCAGCCGCAGCGCCGCCACCCGCGCCAGATCGTTCATGGCCTCGAGCTCGTCGATCTCGGCCTGCAGCTGCGCCAGCCGCTCCCGGTAGGCGTCCCTGGCCAGGTCGTCGAGCACCGGCTGCGCCGAGACGTCCTCGGCTCCGCGCGACCACATCCCCGCGGCGAGGTCGGCGGCCAGGATCTCGCGCCCGGGATTGTCGGCCAGCGCGGCCAGGTACGCCATGCCCACACTATGCTCCACCAGCGTGACCCGCCCGCCCAGCTCGACCTGCCAGTGCCGCCCCTGCCTGTGGAAGCGGCAGGCGCGCCGCCCGCCGTCCGCCCGTCCCACCACGGCGGGCAGCACCATGCCCAGCTCTTTGGCCTCCCGCGCGGCGGCGACCTGCTCCGCGAGCGCGGCCTCGTCCCGCAGCCCGTCGCACAGCGCCAGCGCCTGCCCGAGCCGGCACCTGGACAGCGCGGCCGCCGGCCAGTGCCCCAGCGCCAGGTTCGCCTGCACGGCGGTCCGCAGGTGCCCGACCGCCCGCTCCAGGTCACCGATGGTGAGCGCGGCCATGCCCAGGGCGTGGTGCACCGAACCGAAGCAGACCACGCCGAGGCTGCCGATCACCGGGAGGTCTGCGAAAGGGCTCAGCAACGCGTACGCCTGCGCCGCCGTGGCGGCGTCCTGGAGCAGGTGCGCGGTCTCCACGACGCAGTACATCGAGACCAGCCAGCTGCTCGACCTGGGCAGGTCTCCCAGATCCCGCCCGCGCAGCCGCGCCAGGTGCCCGGCCGCCGACCGCCGGTCCCCCGCCGTCGCCGAGGCCAGCGCCAGAGCCGCCACGTACGAGTTGTCGATCGGGCTGAGTGTGGGCGAGCTGACCAGGTCCTGGAGCGCCGGCAGCGTCTCGGCGGCCCGGCCCTGGTACCAGCGGATGGCGCCGAGCTGGCCGCCGTACCAGCCGGTGGCGTCCATGTCGCCGGCCGCGACGCCGCGCTCGAAGCACTCCCCCGCCAGCTGCTCCGCCTCCCCGAACCGCCCGGCCCGGATGGTCAGCATGACGTCGATGGCGTCGACGACGTACCCCACCGCGAGATAGGTGTTCGCGTGCAGCAGGCCGCGCAACTCCTCCAGGCACCGCTCGGCATGCGGATCGGCGGCCAGATAGAGATCAACCGTCCGCCACAGTAAGCCCATCATCAGGTCGCCCCTGCGCTCGGTGACCGCCGCCTGGCCGATCAGCTCCCTGGCCAGCTCCAGCCGGGTCGCCCCGTGCTCAGGCCCGAGCAGGCAGTGGTGCGCCAGGCTCAGCGCCTCCGCCAGCGCCAGCGGATCCCCGGAGTCCCTGGCCTGCCGCAGCAACCCCATGATCGCCACGTGCCCGCCGGCGCGGTAGTCCTCCTCGCCCCGCATCCGCACGCGTAACCGGAAGGCCAGCGGCGACGCGGGATCGAGCAGCGACAACGCGTGCCGCTGGCGGGCGCGCACCATCTCGGATTCGGCGCACGTACGGTGCTCGTGCACCCACACCCCGCCCAGCCCCAGGGCGGCCACCCCGAGCGCGATCGGATCGCCGCACAACTCCGCCTGCCGGTAGGCGGCGTCGAACCAGCGCCGCGCCGTCTGCAGATCCCCGTTCACCTGCAGCGCACGCTCGCCCAGCGCGAGCGCCACCCTGAGATCCGAGCCTATGGCCGGCAGCACCCCCGGCCGCTGTGCTACGCCCACGTTTCCGCTCCCCTGTCGCTCATCTGAGCTGAGCGTCCGGACGGGCTCCCGAATACCATTCCGGGAGTAGGACGTTCGCCGGTCCCCGCGCTCAGCCGCGTCGCGGCGCGACGGCATCTGAGCCTGGCCAAAAAACAGAGGGCGTGATCTCTACGATCACGCCCTCTGGGGGGCCGTAGCCCCGGACAAGCTTGTCGCCGTCTCACACGGCGTTTTCATGGTACAGCATACACCGATCCCGCCACTTCTCTATGCTCACAGTAGTCAGGTCGACACTTTGGGCTCACATATTCCTCCGTTCATTGCAAGGTTCGCAGCATGCACAAAACGCCTCCCGGGCGCGATCCGTCCTCTTCATACTCCCGACACGTCGCTGCGCGCATGATGAACTTCAGCGGCACCGCGACCCCCTGGCCTCGCCGTCTCTGGGATGTCAGTTCTTTTCTGGCTCTGGAGGAACTGCATGAGGCGGGCGCATGGGTGGACCGTCGGGTGCTCTCCCAGTCGGCGCTCGACTGGCAACGGCATGAGATGGAGCGGCTGCTGGGCAACGACCCGGCGCTCGGTTCGAAGGCCTTCCGGCGGGAGCTCCAGGAATGCCTGCGGACGACACTGACGGTCGCCAGCGACGGCCGCAGGAAGCTGCGCCACCTCATCGACCTGGGCCGTCCCGGCTACCTCGACCGCTGGGCCGCGTGTGTGGCCGAGGCCGACCCGCCACCGCCGGAGAAGGTCGCCAGAGCGGTCGCCTCTCATCTGCTCGACAGCGGCCACAGCATGGACGGCCTCAACCGCTGGCTCCGTGAGGACAGGCTCGGCCTGTCGGCCACAGAGCTGATCAGCGAGGCCGCCGGGCTGCTGACACTGCCGCCGACCTGCTGGACGGTGGTCGTTCCCTTCGCCACCTTGCACAACTGGGAAGAGCTGGCCGCGGAGCTGCCCCATTGGATCGGCGCGCGTGAGGCCACGGAGCTCATGGCCTCCGCCGGAGCGAAGCCGACCGCTCACGTCATCGGCGCCCTTTCGTACGAGGTAGAGGCACGAGACGCGGAGCGGGCACTGGAAATCGTCTCGGATCTGGTCGAGCGCCTTCAGGCGCGCGCCCGCTTCGCCTCGACCGGGTCGGTGACGCCGTTCGACACGGCCATTGTGCTCAACCAGGGCAGCGCGATGCCGCTCCGGATGCCCGCACGGGGCGCCCGGGTCCTGTCCCTGGCCGCCGAACGTCAGCTCTACGTGGTCGGAGCCGAGCCGCAGCGCCTGGCCGACCGGCGGCGCAGCGCCGTGGACGAGGCACTGGAGATCGCCTCGGCCCTCAACCACGGCCCGCTCGCCCCGGCCGTCGCCGGCGGGTGGAGCGCTCTGGAGTCGCTGTTGACCGAGGCGCGGGACCCCGACGAGCGAGAGCGCGTCATCGCCGCTTCACGCGCGGCCGCGCTCGTCACCTGCTCCTGGCCGCGGGCCGAGCTGACCGCGCTCTCCTATCGCATCCGGCGCACAGGAGACGGAGATCTGGCCGAACGGCTGGAGCAGTGCGCCTCCAACCGGGAACGCGCCATCCTGATCGCTACTGAGCTGGCACAGGGTCATTCACTTCCCTTGGAACGTTCCTGGCGCCGGAGAAGCGACATCGCGGCTGTCGCCCGGATGCGGGCGCTGCTTGCCGAGCCGGCCCCGGTGCTCGCCCGGGTGCGCCGCTATGTCGAGATCTCCCTGCGCAGGCTCTACCGCAGCCGCAACATCGTCCTGCACGGCGGCTCGACCGGCGGGGTGGCACTCCAGGCGGCCCTCCGGGTGACCGCACCCCTGGTGGGAGCCGCACTCGACCGGCTGACGCACGCCGACCTGGTGGCCGGGGTCCCGCCTCTCGTCCTTGCCTCCCGCGCCGAGACCGCCCTGTGCATGGTGGGTGACGACATGGGACCAGGTCTCTGCGACCTGATCGAGTGATCGCGACCGCTACCGTCCGGCACGTCCCGGAGAGCAATAAGGGGCCGTCCCCGGCTCGAGTACGCCTCACCTCGCCCCCACTGATTTTGCCGTGGTGGTGTCGAGACGGCCGGTCCGGCTCCGACCTTCTCGTGACGGCGCCGGAGGGCGGCGCCGGTGGAGCAGAAGGAGGCCCGCGATGAGCAAGGTCGTGCTGGATGTGTCGATGTCCCTAGACGGGTTCACGGCCGGACCGAACGTCCGGGAGGCGGAACCTATGGGGGACGGCGGCGAACGGCTGCACGAGTGGATGGCCGCGAAGGGGCCGGATGACGGGGTCGACATCGGCATCCGCCGGCAGGTGGACGCGGCGGTAGGGGCCACCGTCATCGGACGGCGTACCTTCGACCTCGGCTTGGGCCCGTGGGGCGGCACGCCATGGCCCGGCGTCCCGAGCTTCGTGGTCACCCACCGGACCAGGGACGACCTCCTCGGCGACAACGGCGGGACGTTCGCCTTCGATGGACTGGAGGCGGCAGTCCGACGTGCCAAGGACGCCGCGGGGGACAAGGACGTCCTGGTGCTGGGTGCGGACGTCGCCCGGCAACTGCTCAGGGCAGGCCTGCTCGACGAGATATGGCTCCACCTCGTCCCCCTGCTGCTGGGAGCGGGCACACCGCTGTTCGCCGGGGACCGGGCCGAGCTGATCCCTGTGGGGAAACCCGTGGCGGGGACCGCGCCCGTGACCCACCTGCGCTACCACATCCCGAAGCCCTGACGCCATGACGCCCGCTTGCCCCGCAGCGCGGCGCGGCGCAAGCGGGCGTGGTGGCCATGGCAGCTCATCGCGCGCTGGTGCGACGTCCTGGAAAGCCCCCGGACGCTGTCGAACCTAGAGCGCGAGCAGAGGTGCAGGCACCTGAGGGTTTCACGCACAGAGGCGAAAGCCGGCCTGTGCGAAAGTTTCGGTCAACAGGTTCCCTCCGGGCGGCATCCGCGATATATCTACGCAAGACATAGCAACCGATTTCTATGTCCCCGGAGCATTCGACCCCCACCCGGAGGAACCCCCCAATGACCGACCCCCACGGCATCGGGCTGACCCGGCGCACCTTCATCCAGGCCACAGGCGTTGGCGCTGCCGCGTACTCCCTGGTCGGCGCGATGGCCGGCACCGCGAGGGCAGACGACAGGCCCGAGGTCGCCGACCGGCTGGTCGTGTACCCCATCCCGGCCGGAGTCCCGACCAACACGAGCTTCTCCATCAAGGCGCGCACGCCGCATGGCGAATGGCAACCGGTACCTGTCCTCCGCGGCCAGACCAAGACCATCAACGAGAAGACGGGCTCCGGCATCGTCCGGAACACCTCGGTCGCCACCTTCGACTTCAACGGCACCGTGGAGGTCGAGGTCACCTCGTCCAAGGGCGCCATCGGCTCCGCGCGGATCCGCCCGCTGTCGTACGACATCAAGCACGAAGTAGCCGGCGACACCGTGCGCTTCACCCTCAGCGAGCCCCGCAACCTCTCCATCGAGATCGACGGCGAGATCTTCGACAACCTGCAGCTGCACGCCAACCCGATCGAGGCGCAGCGGCCGGAGCCCGGCGACTCCGACGTCATCTACTTCGGCCCCGGCCTGCACACCGTCGCCGGCAACGTGGTGATGGTGCCGAGCGGCAAGACGGTGTACCTGGCCGGCGGCGCGGTGCTGAAGGCCCGGGTGGAGTTCCGCAACGTCGAAAACGCCCGGCTGCTCGGCCGCGGCATCCTGTGGAACGCGGACGGCGGGGTCCTGGCGGCGTTCTCCAAGAACATCGAGATCGACGGCATCATGGTGCTCAACCCGCGCAGCGGCTACGCCTGCACGATCGGCCAGTCCAAGCAGGTCACCGTCCGCAATCTGCACTCCTACAGCCACGGCCAGTGGGGTGACGGCATCGATGTGTTCAGCAGCGAGGACGTCCTGATCGAGGGCGTCTTCATGCGCAACAGCGACGACTGCATCGCCATCTACGCCCACCGCTGGGACTATTACGGCGACACCCGCAACGTCACCGTACGTGACTGCGTCCTCTGGGCTGACGTCGCGCACCCGGTCAATATGGGCACGCACGGCAACCCGGAGAAGCCCGAGGTCATCGAGAACATCGTGTTCAGCAACATCGACGTCCTCGACCACCGCGAGCCCCAGATCCTCTACCAGGGCTGCTTCGCCATGAACACCGGCGACAGCAACCTCATCCGCAATGTCCGCATCCAGGACGTGCGGGTGGAGGACTTCCGCTGGGGCCAGCTGATCAACATGCGCGTCATGGCCAACAGGTACAACGCCTCGCCGGGCCGGGGCATCGAGAACGTGTACGTCCGGAACCTGAAGTACGACGGCAAGAACGCGAATATGTCGGTCATCGTCGGCTACGACGCGGACCGCCCCGTCAAGAACGTCACCTTCCAGAACCTGGCGATCAACGGTACGGTCATCGCCGACACGATGCAGAAGCCGCGCTGGTACCTGACCCAGGACATGGTGCCGATGTTCGTCAACGAGCACGTGAAGGACCTGCGCTTCCTGGACTCCGCCACCGCCGCGTCCACCGTCGCCCCGGAGATCACCAGTGCGGGCGAGGCCACGGCCACCGCGCGCCAGATCGTCAACCACCTGATCACCGCGACCGCGCTGCCGACGTCGTTCGACGCCGCGGGTCTGCCGAAGGGGCTCACGGTCGACAAAAACACCGGTCTGATCTCCGGCACCCCGCAGGTCCCCGGCACCTACACGGTCACCGTCTCGGCCACGAACACCGTGGGCACGGCGACGAAGTCCCTCTCCCTCACCGTCGGGCACCCGGCATGAGCGAGGAGTCGCCCGTGCTTTCCCTCAACCGGCGGTCGTTCCTCGGTGCGGCGGGGCTCGCGGCCGTGGCCACGAGCGGGCTGCTGTCCGCTTCCGCCACGCCCGCGTGGGCCCTGGACCCGGAAGGAGCCTCGCACGCGGACGAGGCGTTCGCCTTCGCGCATCCCGGTCTCCTGCACTCCCGCGCGGATCTCGACCGGATGAAGTCCGCGGTCGCGGCCGGACGCGAGCCGATCGCCTCCGGCTTCGCCGCGATGGCCGCCCACGCCCGTTCCCAGCACACCTACGCCGTCCAGAACACCGGACAGATCACGACCTGGGGCCGCGGTCCCACCAACTTCACGAACCAGGCCGCCTCCGACGCGGCCGCCGCTTACCAGAACGCCCTGATGTGGGCGAGCACTGGCGACGTACGCCACGCCGACAAGGCTCGTGACATCCTGGACGCCTGGGCCGCCTCCCTCACCGGCATCACCGGCGCGGACGGGCAGCTCGGCGCCGGCCTGCAGGGTTTCAAGCTCGTCAACGCCGCCGAGATCCTCCGGCACAGCGGCTACGACGGCTGGCCCGAGGCGTCGGTGCAGCGCTGCGCCCGCTCCTTCACCGAGGTGTGGTATCCGGCCGTCTCCGGCTACTGCCTGTACGCCAACGGCAACTGGGACCTCGCCGCACTCCGTACGATCCTCGCCATCGCCGTGTTCTGCGACGACCGGGTGATGTTCGAGGACGCCATGCGGTTCGCGACGACCGGCGCCGGCAACGGCTCCGTCCTGGGCCGCATCGTCACGGCTGCCGGTCAGGGCCAGGAGTCCGGCCGCGACCAGGCCCACGAGCAGCTCGCGGTCGGACTGCTCGCGGATGCCGCCCAGGTCGCCTGGCAGCAGGGCGTGGACCTCTTCGGCTACGCGGACGACCGGATCCTCGCCAACTTCGAGTATTTCGCCCGATACAACCTCGGCGACGACTCCGTACCGTTCACCCCCGACCTCGACCGGACCGGCAAGTACATCAAGACGGCCGTCTCCAACCGGCAGCGCGGAGTGATCCGGCCGCTGTGGGAGATGGCCTACGCCCATTACGCGGGACGCCTCGGCAAGTCCGCTCCCCACACCGAGAAGGTGATCTTCCGGGGTGCGGGCGGGACGCGCGTGGTCGAGGGCTACAACGACGACCACCCGTCGTGGGGGACGCTCACCTTCGCCGGTACGGAGCGCGGCTCGGGCCTGCCGACGGGAGCGCCCACCGCTCCGGCCGGGGTGACGGCGGCGTCCGGCGGCGCGGGTGTCGACGTGGCGTGGCCGGCGGTCGTCGGAGCCCAGACCTACGCGGTGTGGCGGAAGGAGCCGGACGCCGACACGTACACCCTGCTCGCGGACGGGCTCACCGCGACCTCCTACACGGACCGCACCTCGGCCGCGAGTCGTGCGTACGCGTACACGGTCACGGCGTCGGCCGGCCAGGGCGCCGGGCCTCGGTCGCTGCCCGTCGTGGCCGCCCCGGGACTGCCCGCTCCCTGGCGTACCGGCGACATCGGCGATGTCCGGCCGAAGGGCTCGACCGGGCACGACGGTGAGCGCATCACCATGGAGGCCGGTGGCGCCGGAATCGCCGGCGAGGCCGACTCCTTCCGTTTCGCCTGGCTGCCGCTGCCGGGAGAGGGCGTCGTCACGGCCCGGATCGTGTACCCGCTCAGTTCGCAGTACTCACAGGTGGGCGTCATGGTGCGCGGCTCCCTGGAAGCGGGCGCCCCGCACGCGGCGATGCTGCTGCAGGGTCTGCCCCTGCACGCCTGGAGCGGGGTGTGGACGGTGCGAGCCAAGCCCGGCGGCGCCACGCGCGGCACCGGCTCCCTACCCGTGCCGCCGTCACAGCGCCCGGCGATCACCACCAATGCCGCTTTCCCGATCTCCGAGCTGGGGCCGCTGCCCGAGTCGGCGACGCCATTGGAATCCCCCTATGTGGAAGCGGCGGGTGACGGCTACCGGCTCCGGATGCCCTACTGGGTGCGGATCACACGCAAGGGAGACCGCCTCACAGGAGAGATCTCACCGGACGGACACGAGTGGGCCACAGTGGGTTCGGACGAGCTGCCGCTGGGCCGGCACGCCCTGGTGGGGCTCGCCTTCTCCTCTTGCCTGGGGGTGTCCGAGGACTACGCGGAGACCGGCACGGCCTGCTTCGACAACGTCACAGTGGAGGCGGGCGGCACCGGCTGGTCGGTCCCGGAGCCGCGGGGCGGCGTGAGCCAGGTGCGGGCGGCAGCGGACGGCTCCGCGGTCGAGCTCGAGTGGCGGGACCACGACCTGTCCGGCCGGTACACGGTGTGGCGCGGGGACACCGAGCGCGGCCCCTACCGGGTGCTGGCCACCGGCATCGCCCCGATCGGCTTCGGAACCCGCACCCGGTTCAGGGACGCCACCGGCGTGCCCGGCCGCACGTATCACTACGTGGTCGCGCGCAGCAACACGGCCGGAACGGGGCCGCGTTCACGTCCGGTGAGCGCCCAGATGCCCCAGCCGTCCGCGGCGCCCGCGCTGTCCGTCCCGAAGGCCCTTTACGGCAACGCCGCACAGCCGTTCCGCCTCGTCGTACGCGCAACAGGCGATCCCGTGCGGTTCACCGCAACAGGGTTGCCCGGCGGGCTGACCCTGGATGCCCGGACCGGCCTCCTCTCCGGCACCCCGGCTGCGGCCGGGGAGTACTCCGTCCAGCTGGCGGCTGAGAACGCGAAAGGCTCGGCAACGGCGGCACTGGCGCTGTCCGTGGCCGCCGCCCCACCCGCCCCCTGGGCGTACCGTGACCTCGGCGATGTCGTCCACGACGAGCGGCTTCTCGGTACGTACGGCGTGGCGTTCGTCCGCGCACCTGGGGTCACCCACCATGACAACGGGGTCTTCACCGTGCGGGGCGCGGGCGTCGACCTCAACGTCAACGGGCAGGGCGCGAGCGCCCACTTCGCCTACGTGCCACTGACCCAGGACGCGGAGCTCACGGCCCGGCTGACCCGGCCGACCGGCGCACCTGGCCGGATCGGGGTGGTGATGGCGAAGTCGCTCAATCCCTTCGACCTGATGGCCGGGACGGTGGTGGCCACGGGAGGAAGCGGTGTGTGCCAGTTGATCCGGCGCACCAAGGTGGCCGGCAGCGCACCCGCGGTGAACGGTCCGTCGTTCTCCGGCGGCCCGGTGTGGTTGCGGCTGCGGCGCGCGGGCCTGGTCTTCACCGCCTCCGTGTCGGGCGACGGCGAGACCTGGACGACGGTGGGCCAGGACACCCTGGCAGCCTTTGGCGACGCCCCGTACTACGCGGGCCTCGCCGTGACGTCCGGAAGCCCGGACACCCTCGCCACCGCCGTATTCGACCAGGTCACAGTGCGTTCCTGAGGCAACCCGCACATCGCCGTCCCGCGGAGGACGCCGAGTGGCCTTGAAGCCGGAGGCCGGCTCCAAGGCCACTCGGCGGATTCCCGGAACCCGGACGGCCGGGCCGGCGCCCCGCTGGAACGATCCATAGGCGAGTCTTCCGAACTTTTGCAAGGATGCCCCGCGTGACCGAAAACGTGGAGCGGCCGGGTGAGCCGGCAATTCGACCGAACGAGTCCACCGTGCCGACGATGTTGTGCGCGTCGGTGGAGGAGACCTGCGCGTTCTATGAGGCGCTCGGATTCGAGGCGATTTACAAGCAGACCAAGCCGTATGTGTATCTGGCGATGCGGTGGAGCGGATTCCAACTGCATTTCGTGGCAACCCCCAAAGACCTGGATCCGGCCCGGGAGGATCTGGGGGCCTGCCTGGTCATGGTCGACGCCGTGGCGCCGTATCACGCGGCGTTCGTCGCGGCGATGCGCCGGGCATACGGGAAGGTCCTGAGTTCCGGGCGTCCGCGAATCACTCGATACCGGCCGGGAGCGAGCCGGTTCACGCTGGTCGACCCTTCAGGTAACTCGATCATCTTCATCCAGCGAGACGAGCCCGCCGAACTGGAATACGGCGGGTCGAAACAGCTGACAGGCCTGGCCAAGGCGCTTGACAACGCCCGGATCCTGCGCGAGTTCAAAAACGATGACCTGCAGGCCTTCCGTGCGCTCAAATCCGCGGTGCGGCGGCACAGCGCGGACGCCCCGGTGGTTAAGAGAGCCCTGGCTCTGTGTCACCTGGTCGACCTGGCCACTACCCTCGGCGAGCCCACCGCGCCGTGGCTGGAGGACCTGCGCGGACTCGAACTGTCCGCCGAGGACCTACGGCGCATCGAGTCCGAGCTCGGGCATCTTCCCTGCCTCCAGGACTGGCTGCCCTAGACCAAATGCAACCAGAACTCGAGTAAATGCAACCAGATCGCAGTTACATTAATTCATGAGCCGGCACGTGTATTCATGAGCCGGTACGTGAACGAGTTGGTCGCGCGTCTAGCGTTGCTTGAGGCGGAGTGCCTCTTTGCGGGTCTCGGCCTGGATGGACCGCTCGCGCTCCAGCCACGCCGGGTTCTCCGCTTTCAGCGCATCGATCTCAGCGGTGGTGAGCGGTTCGGTGATCCCGCCTCGGGCCAGGCCGGAAATGGAGACCCCGAGCTTCGCCGCGACGACCTGCTTGGGGTGCGGGCCGTTACGGCGCAGGTCAGCGAGCCAGGTGGGTGGCCTCGACTGCAACTCGTTCAGCTCGTCCCTGGAGACGACACCCTCCTGGAACTCGGCGGGAGTGGCCGAGAGGAGGACACCCAGCTTCTTGGCCGCGGTCTCGGGCTTCATCGTCTGAGTAGTCTTCGGTTTGGGCGAGGTCATAACGCCAAGGGTAGTCAGTCGGAACGGGTTTCCTGACATCGGTACCCTGAGGAAGTGACTGATGGGGAGACCGGCAGAGCGTTCCGGCTGGCGTACGTGCCCGGGGTGACACCCGCGAAATGGGTCAACGTCTGGACCGAGAGGATGCCCGGCGTGCCAATTACCCTGGTCGCGGTTCCCGCCGCCGAGGTGGTGAGACTGCTGCGGGATGGCGGCGCCGACGCCGGATTCGTCAGGCTGCCGGTCGACCGGGACGGCCTCAGCGTGATTCCTCTCTACGTGGAGACCACGGTGGTCGTGGCGCCCAAGGACCACGCGGTGACCGCCGCCGACGAGGTGGCCATCGCCGACCTGACCGACGACGAGGTGCTCCATCCTCTGGACGACACCATCGAGTGGACGGTCCGGCCTGGGCTGCCCGCGTTCACCCGCCCGGCCACAACGGCGAACGCGGTCGAACTGGTAGCGGCCGGCACCGGGCTTCTCCTGGTTCCGCAGTCGCTGGCACGCCTCCACCACCGCAAGGATCTCACGTACCGGCCGGTGCCGGACGCGCCACAGTCTCAGGTCGCGCTGGCCTGGCCCACGGACGCGACCACTGACCTGGTGGAAGACTTCATCGGCATCGTCCGCGGCCGGACAGTGAACAGCTCGCGAGGCCGCACCCCCGCCACCTCTGCGGAGAAACCGCCACAGCGGCAGGCACAAAAACCCGCGCAGAAAGGCTCCGGCCGCCGGGCCGCGCCGGCCAGCCGTAAAAGGAAAGGCCACCGGCCTCGGTAACCTGCAGCCCCGAAGCTCCGGTTCCGACACGCTTTGGGAGAGTCGCTCAAATAGTCACTCAGCGGGAACGGCTCGGTCGTGCTCCAGGAAGACCGTCTACCCAGCTCCCGTGCCGTGGCTGCGGTCGGTCCGAAGGCGCCACAGCGTACTGGTGCTGCCGCCCGGGACAGACCTCGGATCGGCATGCCGGGCGTTTGGGCAAGCGACGAGCCGCCGTACGGCAGTGCGCTCCGCTTGATCTTCATCAAACCGATCCGGCAGGATTACCACCGAAAGAGGGGCTTACCTCCGCGACCCGAGGAGCTGACTCAAGTGGACTTCACAGTGGCATGGGCACTCATATTAGGGCTCGGGTGCGTCGTTGCTGCATCCGGGATATACACACTCGCTTCCAAGCGACTCCCTCGCCCGTTAAGGGGCAGGCGTACGCAATATGAGCCGCGCCGTCACGGCTTGGGACAACTATTCATGGGTCTCTTCTCCGTTTTCCTGTCGCTGTCCAATGCGGTGATGGGCTGGTCACACGCATTGTCCCTGGCGCTGAACCTTCTGGCGATGGGATGCACCGTGGCGGGTTCGTGGTTCTTGCTCTCGGCGATGACCTCCCGCCGCATATCTTGAGCGCGCCCACCCGTTTGGAGGAATTTGAGTCTCTACCTGGGCAAACGTTCCACCGAGATCCCGACTGTCGCCTCGCCCCAGACCATGGTCACCCAGATGATCATTCAGCCGGGACGGCCCGGCCGTGCTCAAGGTAAACCGTCTCTCCCAGCTCATGGGCGGTGGCGGCAGCCTTGAGACGACGGGCGAGGCGCTCGATCAGGAGACCATCCAGCTCGTCAACGCGGCGGAACTCGTACGCGCTCAACTCGTTGTCAGCGAACGTGATCCGCTTGATCGCCTCGCCGTCGAGAATGCCTCCGTCGAAGACGAACAGGACCTTGTCGCCCTCGTGCGGGAGAGGTGCCCAATCGACCACGAGGAGACGCCCGATGGTCGGCCGGATGCCCAGCTCTTCGTGCACTTCTCGGGCACACGCCTCGTACGGAGTCTCCCCCGTCTCGACGTACCCGCCCGGGATGTCCATGTAGGACTTGTACGTAGGCCGGACGAGCAGCACACGGCCGATGTCGTCGAAGAACAGCGCTCCAGCGGCGGCGCGGGCCTGGGCGAACGGTACGGCCTCCTGATCGTTCACGGCCTTGACCTTACGCGACGAAGGCCGCTGTCACACGATATGTAGACGCCGGGCAAGCGCAGAGAGTTGGAAACTGGGCTTGCCCTTCTGCCTTCTGATCCATGACATCGTGAGCTGGCGGCTGAGGTAATGATGGCGTACCTGCTCGGGCGCGATGGTCTCGGCCTCCAGCAGCGCCGCCAGGGCATCGTCGGTGCGGTTCCACAGGCTCAGGGCGTGCGCCACGGCGAGACCATGGCGGGCGCGACGTTCGATCGGAAGTCCGCTGGTGTCCAGTCTCGGCCCGAGATCGACGGCGATCTGGATGTCTCCCAGTTCGATCGCCGTCGCCACCTCATGGATGCGGACGTTCGTCGGCCCGAACGCGGTCCAAACGTAGTTGGCATCCCTGCCCAGACGCGCCGCCGACACCTCCGCCTCGGCCACGAACGCCCGTGTCGTGCTGCGGTCATCGTCTCGCGCCGCCGCCATTGACCCGGCGAGGTACAGCGTGCCGTACACCGACAGCAGCTCAGGCGTGGCGTACGGGAGGTCAGGAGCCAGCAATTCGGCGGCATCCATCGTGAGCTGCTTGGCTGCCTCGTAGCGACCATTGGACAGGAGGGCGTGGGTGACCGCGCGAAGCAATGAGGCAGTGACGAGCTGATCACCAGATTCTCGCGCGAAGGTCAGGCCTCGCTCGGCGGCGATCCACGCGAGATCAGCCTCACCCACCTTGGTCAGGATGCTGGCCGCGGCGTGATAGACCTGCCCGAGCGCTCCCATCGCCGCCATGCGCGCATCGCCGTCCTCGGCACGCACAGCATGATGTGCTTCTCCTAGAAGCCCAGGCAGGGTGCGTATCACGTAGCTGTATCTGGCTCCCCGGTACGCCTGCCACACCTCGGCAAGGGCACGCTGCAGTTCGGCATGGCTCGACGGCTCCGTGTTCTCGATCAGCTCGGCTATTGGCGATAGCTGCCGGTAGTCGGTGATCGCCGCTCGCAGCGCGGGGACGGTTTGATCGCCGCTTTCGTCCGTCCACTCGAACAGGTGTGGCTCGGCCAGCATGTCGCCAAGGGACACGTCCAGCGCTCTCGCCAGAGACTTGATGACGGACAAGCGGTCCAAGGTGATGCGGTCGTTCTCGACTTTGCTCAGCCAATCGGTGGTCCGTCCCACAAGCCCGGCCAGTACGTCCTGGGACATCCCACGCCGTCGCCGGTACCAGGCCACGCGCTGGCCGATGGACAGGTTGCTGGTCATTCCCCGCATGCACCTCATCCTCATTGGATGCCTACGACGGACCCCGGAATTTCTTTCCGGTCTAGCAGCTGAGCCGTCACATACCGTCACGCTACGTCACCGCCGCACGTGATGGGAGTCCACCGATGCAACCACCGAACCGACACCCCACGCCGGAGAAGCACGCCGAAGCTCTGGCGGACGCCCTGGCCGCCCAAGGCGTCTCTGCAGACGTGCACGATGGCTACGGTCTGAGCCTGGTATCTGTGTGGGTGGGGCTCGTCGTCTGGTGCGACGGCGAGTGGTACTGGTGGCGTGCGGGCTGGGACGACCGGCGCAGACGGGTGCTGTACGCCCGCCATCCCACCGTCGAGCCGTCAAGAGCCGCGCGGCGGATCGCCTTCCGCTACGCGGACCTCCGGAGACAGCATCCCCTTTCGGAGACGATCCGCGATCTTCTCTGCCCGGAAGCGGCGGAAGCGAGCCCCCGATGAAGGAGGCTCGCGAGAAGTTGGGATGCCGGGTTGAGATCGTGGCCATGCTGCACAGTCCAGCCCGTACTCGGGCCGTTGGCGATGTGCTGATGGGGCAGCGCGGAACGGTGGCGGAGGTCCTCCGTAGTGGCACGCTGGCGCTGGTGGAACTGGAAGCGGACTGGGCCGATCTTCCGGGTGGGGTGCGGCGCTGGCCAGTCCAGTGGGACGACCTGCTCATCTGCCCGGCAGAGAGCGGGCCAGACGCCGCTGACGCTGACTATCTCCTTGGTCTGTCGGGCTCAGGCCGCGAGGCGATACAACATGCGGTTCCAGCGGATACCGAGGACAGCCTGTGCGGACAGAAGGTGTACCCGCTGCCCATCTGCGGTTGGTCCGTCTCCTTCGCCCCCACATCCGGACGGGCTTGTGTTGTCTGCGCTCGGCTCGTGCTGGAACAGGTCAACCGCTGACAGGTGATCCCCTACACCTGTGACCTTCGACGAGGCCCGGGCGACGTGGCTGCGGGCGATCCTGCATGATCGTCCCCGTCTCGTCCCCTTGGGCGTCTCGGCGATCATGGGATGAGCGCCGGTTTGACAGGTGGGCGGTACTGGGTTCGAACCAGTGACCCCTCGCTTGTAAGGAGCCAAGATCGGCTTCGCATGCCTCCGACCTGGGGCAGCTCGACGGGACTTAGCCTCGCCGGAAGCGTTCCGGTCAGAACCAACGGCACGGTGATCATGTGTCCCCAACCTGCAACCATGGCGACCGACCAGGGCTTTCACACCGCTCTGAGATCACTGAATGGCACGGGAATGGCACACACGTACACGCCGGCCTCCGGGTGCCTGTCGCGATCGTCGCGGGGAGCAACATCGGCGTCAGAACCGCACGTAATGATCAGACACAGTGCTCAGTGGGCCAGGGCTGAGGAACGAAGCTCTGGACCTTCGATCGCCCCCGACCATGTACGGCGACCAGCCATGCCGTGGGGATCGTAAGTGCTGTATCTATGCGGCGGCGCGGCAACCCCGATTGGAGCCTCCGGTCCGCGCGGTCACGTGCGCGTACGGCGGACGGCCCGCAGTCCCGCGCCGTCCGGGACCGGCCCCCAGGCCGCACGCCCGGACGGCGGACGGGTGGCGGGCCGGGGTACGGCGGCGCGCCGCGTCGCCGCTTGATCCCTATGAGCGAAAATCGGCAAAGACCAACCAGACACCAACCAGTTGTTACCACGGAGGCGGGAGCTCGCCTACGCAATAATTCAGCAGCACTGAAAGCGTGAACAACCACGCCACAGATTACGGTCCACCCATATATGCAATACGGAAACGACTGCAATCACATCCACGCCACGATTCGAGCTGGTAAGTAGATTAAGCGTGCGAGCACATGAAGGGCTTGACCACCCAAGGCCAAGCGGCGACATCACGCCATCGCGAACAACACAATAGGTAGATGGATCTTGACTACTGGCGTAACTAGGCCCCATTATCCTGACAGGTGGGTTTGCCGATCATGTCTCAGAAGCTTACGTCGCTGGAGAGTTAGGCCTATCCAAACACCTACATCGAGTCAATCACGGAGAACGGAGAGTGAAATCAATGCGTTCACACTCGCGCTGGATCCTCGGATTTGACGCTTCTTGCGGGAGGTGTAACGAAATCGCAAAAGCGGCCAAAGCTGCCGCCGGCGAAAAGCTGGAGGTCCTGCCACTCGCGCACCCGGATGTGCTGCGGTGGCGCGAGGAAGCGCTGGGTGCTGAAGCACCGTGGGCCCCGACTCTCTTACGAGTTGATGAAAATCGGGTTCGTGCCTGGACCGGCCCCGCAATGGGTATGCGCCTGCTGGGCCGACTCGGGCCGAAGGCCTCCATCAAGCTGTTCGGCGCTTTAGGCGAACTAAGCCGAGCGAACCAGACGGCGACATCCGGCCAAGACCCGATCGGCCGGCGACGTTTCTTCAGGTTCGGTGCCGGGTTCGGTATCGCTGTTGGTATCGTCCTGACTGGCGAAGCTCCAGCCTTGGCCGACGAACCCGGAAAGGCTCGTGCCTGGGTTGCGGCCAACAAAGATCGTCTTCCGAAGACCTATTCCGCCTTCTCCGAGCACACGATGCCCTATCGCAGGGCGATCTATCAGCAACTAGACCCGTCAGCCAGATCTAAACTGTGGCTTGAGCACTTCGCGACTTACCGGCAGAACCATCCAAATCTTTCGCCTAGACAGGAAAGCATACTCGCATCTCTCGAAGAGCAAGCGAGGAATGTATCCAAATTCCATCCACACAATGTCACAGACGCGGAGAGGAGCGAGGACGAACGCCTCAAACTCCTCGTGGCTGATGCGTTCGGTCACGACGAGACCATCGCTCTTATAGCCACGTTGGGCCCGGTAGAGCCAGTCAATGCTGACACCGCAAAACCAGACAACAACGCTGCCCTGGCGGTTGACTGCGAATGCTCCACTCAGAGCGATTGGTGCACAGGCCTCTACATCTGTTCACAACTCCCCAGTTGTACTGTCTCCTACGACGGGTGCGGAACCTGGTACCAGTATGCCTGCAATGGAATGTGCACTGTGGGATGCGGATGCTAATATCCGACGAACTCTCGATCCGAGATAGCTCCTAACCCCCGATCAAAGCCGGTCCACGCAACCTTGACCACGTGAGCTTGCGTGGACCGGATGCATTTAAAGCCTTGCACTTTCAGGGATCTTGCACCTCGGGAAGTCGGCTGACTATTGAGCCCATTCGAGAGGTACTGGACCTCTCAGGACATCGAGGATCTTTTGGCGAACGCGGTGAAGGTCGGCGCCCAGTTCTTCTAGCACACGTGCAGAAGTTCCTTGGCCCTCTTTAATGAGCCCAAGCAGAATATGCTCGGTACCAATATAACCGTGACCGAGTTGAGAAGCCTCACGACGCGACAGGTCGAGTACTTGCTTGGCACGAGGGGTATAAAAGGTCTCGCTTTCGCGCTCCCCTATCTCGTTTGCGATTGAGTGTTGGATCTGTTCCTGGACGGCTTGCGAGCTGATTCCTAGCCTTGCCAGAGAATAGAGGGCGACTCCTTTATTGAGCCGAACTAGTCCCAACAGGAGATGTTCGGGAGACACGCATTCGTGATGGTGTGCCGCAGCCTCTTCACTGGCTAAGTCCAGCACCTGAGTTGCTCTTTGTGTGAGTATGTGCTCCAAAGGTTGGTGTAGGACACGCCTTCTTCTCCATACCCTCCGCATGTGGCAGCTCCCGAAGTATAGGCAGCGGAAGATTCATGTCAACCTGTTATCATGCACAAGGAATTCCTCAACACAACACAGGCTGAAGCGGTCGATGATCTGATCTCCGAACAGCTCTCATTGACACTTCAAGTCTCGTGCTTGGCTCGACAGGCTAGCAGCACCACTGTCTCGGAATTGGATGTTTCCACACACACTCTCGGCAGTCCAGTCACGTATGCGGTCAGGGCCCTGGCATCAGGCGCCTTCGGAGTGCCGTCGGCGAGGATCTTGCGCGGCGAGCGCAGGTGGCCAGACGACGATCTCTCGAATCTAGTCGAGCAGGTCTGGGCGGCGGCTCATGAGGGCCCGACGTGCAGTTACGAACCGTTCGTGCCTCCAGCGTGCCGGTTCCGACGTCGGAGGCCTGGAGTTGCTGGGCAAGTTCCATGGTCCCGTACAGATTGGCCTCGGCGCGCAGGGGCGTCGGCGGGGATCACAACGGGCCTCGATGAGGCCGCTACCCGCTTGCTTACTCTGGGAGAACCCCAGCGCTTCCAGTTCTAGGCCAGTCAGCTGCGTGAGCGCCAGTCGATTGGGGGTGCGTGGCCAGCGGACTTCACCGGCCTCCCATCGGCGCACGCGTTCCTCGTCGCATGCCAATTGTTCGGCAACGCCGATTGCGGTGGCGTTGATCTGGTCGGCCATCTCCGCGCGGGATAGCCGCCGCTCGTTTCTCCAGGCGCGCAGGCGAACGTTTGGGATGTAGTCGGGCATCTGCGGTTCTTCCTCCCGGCTGGGGGCTCGAAAGGGGAAGCAAGGGGGCCGTTCAGGGGTCCTGCTCAAACGCGGTTGCAGGTGGACTTGAAGTCCCGCGCGGGGGTCCGTACGGTCGCCATCCCGGAAGCGATCGTCCCGGCACTTCGCGACCACCTCGACCAGTTCACCGGCCCAGAGGCCGACGCGCTGATCTTCACCGGCTCACGAGGCGGCATCTTGCGCCGGAGCAACTTCCGGCGGGCGGCCAAGTGGGACGAGAGCACCGAGAAGATCGGCTTCCCGGGCCTGCACTTCCATGATCTCCGACACACCGGAAACATGATCGCCGCAAGTTCCGGCGCGAGCTTCAAAGATCTCATGCAGCGCATGGGGCATGACTCGGTCCGGGCCGCGCTGATCTACCAGCACAGCACGGCGGACGCTGACCGCAGGATCGCCGACGCGATGAACACGAAGATCGCGCACAACGCCAATGAATCTTCGGAAGGGCTCTCTCTCGCACCGGCTTATGGCACGTTAATGGCACGAAGCCCCGTTTCCATGATCGGAGACGGGGCTGTTGTCGCAGGTGGGCGGTACTGGGTTCGAACCAGTGACCCCTCGCTTGTAAGCGTAGCTATTCCAGCACTGGAGCTGGCGTTTTGGCTGTTCAGGCCTACATCCAGTGTGCGCGCATGTGCAGGGCCGTGCTGTGGTGAGCCGCCCCTGATGTCACTCAGTTTGTCACTTGGCCCCTCGAAGCCTCGAGGTCTTTCGGGCTTGGGCGCTAAAGGAACAGGCGTCGGCGTCCCACCCTACGATCTTGGTTTATCGTCCATTACTAGCGACAAAGCACCGAAGATCAGGAGCTGCCGACTGGCTAGACTAGTCTTTTGCATGCAACGCCAATGGGAACGGATCAACCTCAAGATCCTTACTGGATAGGATTTCAGCCTGATCGAATACATGCGCTATGAGCTCAGGGATCTTATGAAACAAATTGTCATCCATGGTGGCGCTGTATTTTAGCACTACTCGACTTGACTTTGAGTGCCCAGAGTCCACAGACACTCGTCCCTCAACGTCTATCATAACGCCCTTAAAGTCGTTCTGCATGCGAACATGTCGCCACTCAGGCAGAATAGCGAAGGACACATAGCGCTTCAACTCCGCCTCGCGCATCGCGCGCCACTCAAACGCCCCTCCCCTGTCAACGGCCGAGTAGATAACTGCATAATCTCTACTCTCGGCTCGCGCCTCGAATTCTTCAGTGACGAGTTCTATTTCCCACATTACACCCTCCATTAGCAAATCTTAAGCCCGTACGGGCCAACGATGGACTCCTGCGTGTAACCCTCCGGCAAAATGTACTGAACACCCCTTGCTCGAGCTATATATTGCGGCCCACGAATTTCACGCGTTAGTTTGGCGGGGTCGATCAATATGACATAGGGTCGTACCGTCTCGCCAATAGGTAGTTGACACCATTCTGTTAGGTCGTCTTTATTGTATGGCGTAGGCGTTACGAATACTTTCCTTGTCACACCTTGGGGCATGTCAGGCTCATGCTGCAAATCTGGAACGACATAGCGCATAAGGAGCCTACCGGAAAGGTCTCTCGCGACGTCTGTTCCAGTTCGGGCGGGCATTTTGTCGAGCGCTTGGTCGGGATGCCAAATATGCACCCCTTTATTTTCTAGCATAAATATATCATTAGTCGTTGCGAGCCAAGCGCATGTACCCATGATAACTCCAGCGTAGATGCCTTCTCTTCCATGCTGCTTGGCCACTATTTCCAACGCAACCAATAAGAGGTAAATGCACACCCCAATACCCGTCATCGCGGACCCGATCGGTATCCCATCTGGGCCATGCCAGCAGGTGTCCATCCCGTCTGCCATCGACCCACCGCGGAGCGGCAGCGGGCCGGCGCCGGAGGTGCAAGCCCGGCTTGACGTGTCCCTGCGCCTGGGCACCTTCCACAGACATCTGACGCCAACGATCACAGCCGGGCTCGCGGCGGAGGCGACGGTCTGCTGGGCTTGCCTGGGTCGATGGCAGACGGGATGGACCCGACACCAGCCACCCCACAACCCGCACCTGCGTTCGACGCCATCCCGGAGCCGGAGCGCCCCCGCCGGAGGCATGCAGTCAAGCCCGACCTCGCGACCGCGCACGCGTGCGCTGACCGGCTCCCCCGTGACCCGAGAAGTGCGCTCCCCTGTGATCACGCTGTACCGTCGCACGGCGGCCCCCCTTCCACTCGTCCGCGCCAGCCGTCCGGCGGTGCTTTTAGCCGTCCGCCGGGAGCGTCAGCGGGAGGCGGCGGCGTTGCCGAGACGGCGGCGCGTGCGGCCCCCTCGGGGCCGCCTTGAAGACGTACAGAAACTTCTCACAGGCTCTCGGTGCAGCTGCATGTGCAGCTGCAGAGCAGCAATCTGCTGTGGCACCGGTGCCGCATCATGCAGGGTTGTTGCCGATCGGGATGCGGATTGCCTTGGTCCATTCGTACATACGGCGATCACGGTGGAACACCATGAGCGACACATCTGAGATCGTGACCTCGACAGGGTCCGCGTCGATCATGTCGAGGGTCTGTGCAATGTGTTCGGTCGCGCTCTCCGTGTTGACGTATGCGACGCTGACATGCGGACGGTATGGGCGTGAGTCAGGTTCTATGGCCTGCGTCGTTGTGATGGCCGTGCGGCAGGTCGTTCGGAGTTCCTGGATCTGCGTTGCAGGCACGGCTGGTAGGTAGATGGCTTCCGGCACGATGACTGGCCGATGGAAGGTTACGACAGGAGGAGTTGTCCGTCGCAGCTCCGATCGAAGGGCGTCCTCGATCTTCTCTACTGTCTCGTTGCTGATTTCGTCCGTGAATCCGATGCCTTGCATGGTGAGATGCAGCCAGGGGCGCGGGATCAGGTCTAGAACAGGGAAGGTCTTCAACGCTCCCTGGTAATGATCAACCAGGCTGTGAAGCTCGGGTTGGTCTTCAAAAGAGAGATGGCACGCGTAGTAGTGCCGTCCTTCGCGCCAGCCGGGCCGCCACCACCAGTGGTTACGGACCGCGGGCACGCGCTCGATCGCGGTGTGATCCATGATGATCCTTCTAAATGTCGGACGGCACGTCAGGAGGCTCCGGCTCCTGCGTGATCGGGTATTCGTCGATGATCACGATGCGATCGGCAGGCCAGACGGATTCTGAGACCTCCAAGAGAGTTCCATCGTGGGCTCGTGCGACGTGGATTACATGGATGACTTGGCTGCCGGTGGCCAGGTCGAGGAGATCGCTTTCGGTGGCGGTGGGGACGCGAACCAGCCACTGATCCTGAGCGTGCGCGTACTGCTTGCCGCTGAGATCCTCCATGCAGAGAAAGAGTGCTTTGGGCACGACCGAAGGCTCCTCTAGGAAGGTGCCGTTGGCGTACTCCATTGGGAGGTAGCTTCCTCCGAGCTCTTCAGGTTTCCGGGTCTCCCGATCTCGAAGAGTCCGACGCCGGATGACCATCTGGGTGCCTTCGTCAAGACCTGCCGCTTCGGCGATGTGTGGCGGCACTGGGCCAGTACCGGCGAACGTGATCTCGTGCTCAAGGTGTGAGGTCAGAAGCTTCTTGTCACTTCTTGCTCTGCCGTACCGCGAACGAGAGCGGCGTTGCAGGCGTCGGTTTTCCTTCACGAACGTTCCCACACCGTGCCGGGACTCGATGAGACCTTCGGCGCGCAGTAGTGCGATGGCCTGGCGCAGCGTCGGCAAGCTCAGGCTTGGCAGCTGGGATCGGAAGCGATCGAGGAGTGTGGTTTCTGCCGGTAGGCGGTCGCCTGGCCGATAGACGCCATCTCTGATGTCGCGTCGCAGCTCATCGGCGATTCGGTGGTACTTGGGTGCCTTTGCACCGAGTTCGTCAGTCACAGATTTCCTCCGACACCAAGCATATTCCTATAGAGGACTTGACGAGAAGTCGGTGGCATGCAACTCTCACAGTAGTCCTATAGAGGACAAGTCCATTAGGGGAGTGCACCGAGAGGCGGTGCGGCCCAAGACGAAGGGAAGGGCTCGATGAAGCTCTACGTGGACACGAGCAACAAGCAGGTGACGGTGTCGAAGGAGTCGGTCGAGAAGACCGACCAGAACGGTCGCCAGAAGACCGAGCGCGACACGGGCCGCCCGATGTGGTCGACGCAGGTGTTCATCCTGGACGAGGACGGTGGCGAGGTCATCACCATCACTACGGCCGGCATCCGGCCCGAGGTGAAGGTAGGACAGGTCGTCACTCTCTCCAAGCTGGAGGCCCTGCCGTGGTCGACCAACGGGCGCAGCGGCGTTGCGTTCCGCGCTCAGGAGATCAAGGCAGCGACGGTTTCAGCGGTCAAGTCCGCCTGACCAGACTTCAGACGCTCACAGTTCTACCTGCGGTGTCCGCATGTGATGCCAGACCGAGACGGATTCGGATGCATCACACCCAGGCCGAACGGCCTGTCCATCTTCACGAAAAGAGGTCAGCGCATGGGACGCAAATCAATCGTCATCACCGGCAGCACGTTCGGTAACAGCGCCGCGATCGGAAACAACAGCGGGTCAACGGACCCGGGCGAGGACACGCACGTAGTCATCGCCGACACGGCCTTCGGCCACAACGTCGCTATCGGCAACTCGTCGGGCGAGGAAGCTGCCCTAACCGACGGATAGCGATTCGTTCCCATCGACACACGACATGCGAGCGGGGCCACCAATCTGCCCAGATCTGGCCCCGCCGCATTCACACCAGAAACCGACATCTCCTCCAGCGGAAGGAAGTCGATCCATGGCCAAGAATAGCGGCCGTGTCCCATCTCGGCGAGCCTCCGGCCGCCGTGGCACCGTCACCGTGATCGAGGATCACGTCTCCCGGTCCTACACCCGTAACGCCAAGATCGCCTTCTGGGTGGTCTCCGTCGTGGTCGGCCTGCTGGCCGCCACCGTCCTGGCAGACGACTGGCACCCGATCATCGCTCTCATCCTGGGAGCCGCCATCGGCGCGATCGTGGCCTCGCCGATCGCCGCTGTCATCGCCATCTGGCCCCTGCTGCGGGTCATCGTCTGGTGGCTGCCGGAAATCCTCACCGCCGCCGGCCTCGTCTACGGCTTCACGATTTTGGCCCAACACACCACGCTGACCATGCGCCTGGCGGTCATCGCCACACTGGTCCTGCCGTTCGCATTCCCCCAGGTCCGACGCAACGTCATGAAGGTCGCCTGGTGCGTCATCTCCCGGCACCGCCTGCGGACCTGCTTCGCCGCCTTCATCATCGGCAACAACCGCGCCTCACTGCCGTTCATCCTGTGGGCGCGCCCCACGCTCATCGGCGAATCGGTCTGGCTGTGGCTTCGCCCCGGCCTGGCCATGTCGGACCTGGAAAACCGACTCGAACAAATCGCTGCCGCGTGCTGGGCCGACAAGGTCACCGCCGAGCGCGCCTCGCAGTCCAACTCCGCCCTCGTGCGGATCAACATCAGCCGACGCGACGCCCTCACCGGACGCGTCGTCTCACCCCTACCCGACGAGATCAACGGGGCGGACAACACGATCAACCAGTCACCGACACTCGTCCTCGACACGGTAACCGGTGGCTTGGACCTGGACGACGTCACCGAAGCGTCCGTCACTGACACGCCGAAGACCACGACCAAGAACGGCCGGACCGACAACGGCAAGAAGCCCGCCTCCACGCGCGAGGCAGTCACCGTCCCGGCCGCACGCGGCACGGAAGACATCAGCGACTACATCGACTGACCTAGCCGCTTTCGCCCCGTAGCCATCACACCCGCCGGCGGGGCGGCTGAGCACTTCCCTGGCCCGGCCGTCCCCTGGCATCGCCATGCCTCTGATCCCTTGAAAAGGAAACGTGCGATGGATCTCAACACGAGATACGAGCTCAACCAGGAACTCGGCGAAGTGTCTGAGTGGGCCCGCTACTACGAATACCACGGCCGTGCCGACGCAGCCGAGGAGTACTACCGGCGCATTCGCGACGTCGAAAAGACGATCGCGCGAGTCGACCTCATCGACCAGCTGCGTGACTTCGCCGACTTCCTCGAGAACGAGCCCGGCGTACCCGTCAACTCCAAGATCGACATCCATTACAGCGTCCTCGCCAACGACCTCGAAGACGGAAGCGAAGACGCGAAACGCGCGGAAGTCGACCGCGTAGCCGCCATCCTCGGCGTCACCCCCGCACTCAAGGCCGACGGCGAACACTACACCGCCATGCGCGCCTTCGGCCCGGTCGAATACCACGTCACCGCCATCACCGAGGAACACATGACCAAGATCCAAGCCTCGGATACCTACTACGGCCAGGTCACTCCATAACCAACGCTCAGACGGCCCGTGCGGGCCCTGCCCCAGTGGCACCCCGCACGGCCTCTCTACTTCTCGCAGAAAGCCACGATCATGACTCTTGCTCTCGCCTCGGCCGTGCCGATAGGGCCGATCATGTCGATGTACGACCCGATCTTCATCGGGATCGACGAGATGCGACGGCCCGTCTACCTGCCGCTCATCTACCGCAACATCCTCGCCGCCGGCGAACCCGGCGGCGGAAAATCCGGCCTCGTCCAATGCATCGCCTGCCACGCCGCCCTGTGCGACCGCACCCGCCTCATCCTCCTCGACGGCAAACAGGTCGAGCTCGGCATGCTCGCCCAGGCCGCCGACAAGTTCGTCGGCCCCGACGTCGACGAGGCCATCATCACCTTGCGCCGCCTCCAGCGCGTCATGGACAACCGCTACTCCTGGCTGACCGTCCGACGCCGCCGCAAGATCGACCAGTACGACGACGTCAACGTCATCGTCGTCATCATCGACGAGATCGCCTACTTCTCCGCCACCGTCGGCGACGAACGCCAGCAACGCGAATTCATCGCCCTGCTCCGCGACCTGGTCGCACGCGGCAGAGCCGCCGGCATCATCGTCGTCGCCGCCACCCAACGCCCCAGCGTCGACATCATCCCCAAGTCAATGCGCGACCTGTTCGGCTACCGCGCCGCCTTCCGCTGCACCTCCACCGGCTCCAGCGACATCATCCTCGGCGACGGCTGGTCCGGCTCCGGCTACAGCGCCACCGACATCCTGCCCACCAGCCAAGGCGTTTGCTACCTCATCGCCGAAGGCGGCACCCCCCGAAAGATCAAAGTCGCCTACCTCACCGACAGCGACATCGCCCACATCGCCGACTACGCCGTCGCCATCCGCCGCAACGGCCACACCAGCTCATCCCGACAGCGACTCGCGGCCTGATCACCTCGTGAAAGGAACACCTCATGATCATCAAGGTCTATCGGGCCGACGGCAGCCCGGATGTGAGGAACTGGCTCGTTCAATGCGACAGCCACGACTGCGACGCCACCGCCCCCATGCTGGGCTCGGCCGACTGGCTTATCACAGCAGTTCCGCAAACGCCCATTTACTGCCCCTGGTGCACCTACAACCAGGCCTACGACCTGATCACCGGCGTTGTGCGTTGCCCTCGATGCGAAGCCATTGAGCTGTGCTTCTGGGACCCCGACGAGTCCAGATACGACTACTACGGACCGCACTACGCAAGCTGCCTGCGCTGCGACGCCGTGCTCATCGTCACCCCCAACCGCGACTTCTGCGGCTGGGTTCTGCCTTAACAGGCACAGGGGCCGGAACCACCTACCAAAGTTTCCCGGCCCCTGCTCTCCACCACTCCACCCTCAAGCGAAGGACGTGGATCCATGCAGCGTACCTGCACCCAGTCCGGCATGCCCAAAGCCGACTGCACCGACAACCCATCCTTGACACCCAACAGCCCGCGACGCGTCGTCGAAAACGACCAGTACGCCGCCTTCCTCCGACGCGCCATCCGCGCCTACGGACGCCGCATCGCCTCCGGCGACGTCGAAGCACTCGCCGACGCCATCGCCCTCATCGACGAACTCGATACGGCTATTGCGAACGCCGTCACCGGCCTACGCGAACAGGGCTACTCCTGGGCCGACATCGCCCGCCCGTTAGAGATCACCCGCCAGGCTGCTCAACAGCGCTGGGGCGGTGAGAGCGCATGAGCACCGGCGGAACCGTCTACCTGCTGCACTTCGACCGGCCCTACAAGCACGCACGCCACTACATCGGCTGGACCCCCGGCGACCTGAAGCGCCGACTCCACCAGCACCGCAACGGCACCGGCGCCCGCCTGATGCAAGTCATCACCGCCGCCGGAATCGGCTTCGCCCTCGCCCGCACCTGGGACGGCGGACGCAACCTCGAACGCTCCCTCAAACGACGCGGCGGAGCATCACGCGCCTGCCCCCTGTGCGGCATCACCCCACGCGTCACCGGCTGGGACCAGCCCGACAACCACGACACGAGCCCGGCAGACACCGTCACGCCGTACGAGATCACCCTCGTGTCCGCCACCTGCGGCTGCAAGCGAGTCACCAGCATCGCCGCATCCCTACTGGCCACTGCTTCCTTCACCTGCAGCCAGTGCCACCGACCACTCGTTCCCATCCACCTCGACAGCGAGGAAACCCACCATGTCCTCACCGTCTAACCGAGCCGAACGCATCGAGAACGCCGTGCAAATCCTCATCCTGCTCCTCATCGGCGGTATGGCCGGACTCGCCTCTTTCACCCACGTCCATGACTGGACCATGCAACACGTCCCCGCCGGCACCGGCGACTGGTTCGGCTGGGCCAACGCCATCATCTCCGAACTCACCCCCACCGCCGCCGGCCTGGAAATCCGCCGACGTAAACGCAACGGCGGCTCCGTCATCTACCCGATGGTCGTTCTCATCGCCGCCGCCGCGTTGTCCATCGCCGCACAACTCGCGGTCGCCAAACCCAGCCCCAGCGGATGGCTCCTCAGCGCCGTCCCGGCACTGGCTTTTCTCGCCCTCACCAAACTCGCCCTCTCCGGCACCCAGGCCAGCAAACGCATCGATGATCACAACACCACTCCCGAAGAGCGGGCCAACCCGGCAATCACCACCGTGACAGCGGAAGTCCCTCGCATCGAGGCTCCTGCAATCGAACCTGTCGCCTCCATCCCTGACGAACTCCTCCAGGGCGCTCGTATGGCCGTCTTCGCGTACCGGCAGCGCAGTGAACAACCCATCACCCCGGCCATCCTCGCCGAACACCTCGGCATAGACACCGGCACGGCCACCGCCCTGCTGCACCACCTCGACGGCACCCACGACGGGGGCCGCCCATGATCCCCAGCTCGTCGGCACCTTCGACGCTGGCTCTCGTCCCCGGGAAGACGTGGGCACCCGCTCACCTCCCGGGCACGGGGGCGAACGCCCAATTGTCTGCCGAGCAAAGGAGACGACCACCCATGATCCTCGTGCTGTATGCCGGACCCGGCGGAATCGACCAGGGCGCCCGCATCCTCTCCCTGCCCCAGGCCGTTCACGGCTATGACATCGACGCCGACGCTTGCGCCACCGCCCGCGCCGCCGGTTTCCACCGCACGCAGGCGAGCGTCCCCTACCTGGACCCCGACGACTTCCCCGATGCGACTGGAGTCGTCATCACTCCGCCCTGCCCGCCGTACAGTCGCGCGGGCCTCGGCGGCGGCCTGAAGGACTACCCCACCATCTCGACCGCGCTCAGTCTGCTGGGCGACTACATCGGCGGGTCTGCGGCCGAGAGAGCCTACCGCGAGGCGCTGACCGGCTTGATCGACCCGAGATCGGCGCTCGTGATCGAGACGCTGAGGTTCGCGTTCCTGATGCCACGGGTGCGATGGGTCATCGCCGAGCAGGTGCCCGCCATGGCCCAGCTCTGGAAAGAAATCGGTGCCGAGCTGGCCATGACTGCGGGCTGGTGCTTCATCGGCGTGATCTCGGTGGCGGCCGAGGACTTCGGCGTGGCAAGCCGCCGTACCCGTACGTTCCTGATCGCCACCCGCGATTACGCACCCGACCTGACCGGCCTGCCGATGCGCTCGCTCTGGCACACCGGCAAGTTCGGGCCTCCACCCATGGACGAGCCCGTTTTCCCATGCGAGCTGTTCCCCACCATGAGCATGGCCGACGCCCTCGGCTGGTCAACCGGCGAACGCGTCAACACCCGCGGTAATCGTCGCACGTCCGGCGGGAATGAGTTCTCCGCCGACAAGCCCGCCTGGTGTCTGACGAGCAAGACCCGCTCCTGGAAGCGCATCTCCGACAGTGCCCCGCTCACTGCGGCGCAGGCTGGGCTGTTGATCGGGTTCCCAACGGACTACCCCTGGCAGGGGTCTCGCTCCAAGCAATTTCTGCAAGCCGCCGACGTCGTCGCCCCGCCCGTGGCCGCCGCAGTACTCGGCACCGTGCTTGGACTCGATTGGCAAGCCGCCGTTCACACCTACCTTCGCAATCTCTACCCATGCCGCACCGTCGCTCGCGGTTACGTGCAGCCGCCCCTGTTCCACCAGCAGGAGGTTGCATGAACCCAGAGCTGCCGACGCCTTCGACGCCGGTTCTCGTCCCCGGGAAGATTGGGCACCAGCTCACTCTCCCGGGCACGGGGGCGAACACCGAACCCGACATCACCCGGCGCCCTGGTGATGCTGCACTCTTCGCCCACGACAGCGCCCTCACCCGTGCCGGTGACGGCTACTACGCCTGGCTCGACCACGTCTGGTCCGCCGCCGGATGCACGGCCCCCATCCGCCTGCACGGCCAGATGCATACCGTCGACCCCCGCACCGGCGTCATCCTGGCCACGCTGCTCACCTCGGCCATGCCCGACGGCGTCATCTACAAAGCCTGCGGAAATCGCCGCGCCACCGTCTGCCCCTCCTGCGCCGAGACCTACCGCCGCGACGCCTACCAGCTCGTCCGCTCCGGCCTGACCGGCGGCAAAGGTGTCCCCGAGACGGTGACGACGCACCCGGCTGTCTTCGCCACCTTCACCGCGCCCAGCTTCGGCCCCGTCCACACCCGGCACGTCTGCACCCACACCTGCACCGACAAGACCCGCTGCACCTGCCGGCCAGAACCCTGCCACGCCCGCCGCACCATCGACACCTGCCCCCACGGCATCCGGCAAGCCTGCTTCGCCCGCCACGAGCCCACCGACCAGCGCATCGGGCAACCGCTCTGCCTGGACTGCTACGACCACGACCACCACGTCGTCTGGAACAACCAGGCCGGAGAACTGTGGCGCCGCACCAAACAGACGATGGAACGCCACCTCAATCAGATCGCCCGCCGTCGCGGACTACCCCGCATCCGCATCGCCCACGGCAAAGCAGCCGAATACCAGCGACGCGGAGCCGTCCACTTCCACGTCCTCCTCCGCCTCGACGGCCTGGACCCCGACGACCCCACCGCCGTCATCCCTCCACCGGACGGGCTCACAGCTGACGACCTACAGGACGCAGTCCAGCACGCTGCCACCGTCACCCAGTTCACCACCGACGGACACGCAGAACGCCCCGAGGGCTGGCCCATCGCCTGGGGCGACCCCGACAAAGGCCTCGACGTACGCCCACTGAGGCTCCGAGGAGACAACCTGGTCACCGACGTCATGGTCGCCGCCTACCTCGCCAAATACGCCACCAAAGGCACCGAGATCACCGGCCACGCCTCCCGCCGCCTGGACCAAGCCTCGATCGAGCAATACGCCAACCGCACCGGCACCCACACCGAACGCCTCATCGCCGCCTGCTGGGACCTCGGCCACCCCGACTATGCCGGATTTGATGGCCTTCGCCGCTGGGCACACATGTTCGGCTTCGGCGGCCACTTCTTCACCAAAGCCCGCCGCTACTCCACTACCTTCGCCGCCCTACGCGCCGCACGCCTCCACTACCGCCGCGCCCAGGACGCCAGCAACGAATACAACCCCGACGCATTCGACCGTCAAGACGAGCTTGACGACGAAACCACGCTCGTCATCGGCGACTTGACCTACGCCGGAACCGGGTGGAAAACCACCGGAGACGCCCTCCTAGCCAACACGGCAGCGGCACAAGCCCGCGAATACACCCGAGCAGGACACGAAGAACTCGCCTACCAACAGGCATGCAGTTCGTCCACACCGCTCGCCGCCTGATCAACCTTCAGACTGTGAACGGAGTACCACCATGCCAACCCACGGCAAGACCGTCGTGTACCCGGGCCAAGCCTTGTACGACGTCGACGAGGCCGGCGTCGTTCTCCGCCTGTCCCGCCGGTACCTGTACGAAGAGATCCGGTCCGGACGCCTGCGCAGCGTCAAGGCCGGACGCGCTCGTCGCGTGCCTGCTTCCGCCATCGCCGAGTACGTTGCGCTCCTAGAGCGGGAAGCGCAGGCTGCCTGATGCCCAAACAACGCGCACACGGCGACGGCGGTCTGTACTGGAGTGAAACTCGTCAGCGATGGATCGCCGAAATCACCATCGGCTACACCCCGGCCGGCCGACGCATCACCCGCAAAGCCGCCGGACGAACCAAGACCGAAGCCAAGGCCAAACTCAAGGAGGTCCTACGCGATCACGAGGACGGGCTGGCTATCGCGCCAACCAACTACACAGTTGGCGATGCGGTGAATTACTGGCTGGACCATGGTCTACCAGGACGTGAGCCTGTCACAGTCGAGATGTATCGAACGTACGCCAGAACGCATCTTCTCCCCGAACTGGGCAAACGGAAGCTTCGGGATCTCTCCGTTGAAGATGTGGATCAGTGGTTGCAGCGTAAGACGAGCGATCTCAGCACTCGTTCCCTCAAGATCCTCCACAACGTTCTGAACCGCTCCGTCAAGAGCGCCATGCGGCGCGACAAGGTCAAACGCAACGTGGTGGAGCTCTGTGAGGTCCCGGAAGGTCGAGCAGGGCGCAACTCTAAAGCGCTCACGCTGGTCCAGGCGGAAGCTGTCTTGAAGGCGGCAGAGAACGCACCGTCCCGCATCCGGGCTTACATCGTGGTCTCGCTGCTATCTGGAGCACGGACAGAGGAAGTACGGGCGCTTCAGTGGAGCCATGTAGTCGCTTATGACGAGACGACCAAGGCATGGCGATCAGTGGCTGAGATCGGCTGGGATCACAAGGAATTCGCCCTGTATGTCTGGCGATCGGTCCGCAAGAAGGGCGAGACCAAAACCCCGAAGTCCCGACGCAGCCTTGCTCTACCCAAACGCTGCGTAGACGCTCTCAAAGCCCTCAAGGAAGCTCAGAACGACGATCGCGAGCTGGTGTTCTCTACTCGGAACGGCTCGAAGATGACCGCCCACAACATCCGCCGGGACTTCAGGAAGGTGCTCGATAGCGCCAAGCTCACCGGCGAGGACTGGGCGCCAAGGGAGCTTCGACACAGTTTCGTGTCGTTGCTCTCGGATCATGACATTCCGATCGAGGACATCTCGCGCCTGGTAGGACACTCCAACACGGTCGTCACGGAGACGGTCTACCGTCAGCAGATCCGGCCGGTCATCCAAGAAGGCGCGACTGCGATGGATCGCATCTTCCCCGTGGCGGATGATGCGTAGCTACCCAGCATGTCACTCAGTTTGTCACTCACGCCCCGTTTCCTTGATCGGAGACGGGGCGTTTTCGCTGGTGGGCGGTACTGGGTTCGAACCAGTGACCCCTCGCTTGTAAGGCGAGTGCTCTACCGCTGAGCTAACCGCCCCTGATCGGCACTACACCTTACGACACCAGGGGGGCCGATCGCACATCCACCGTCCAGCCAGGCCCCAGCTCGGGACGGCCGGCGGCGCGCCACCCCAGGAGGGCGGCGCCGAGCATGCCGGCGTCCACACCCAGCGCGGCCGGGATCAGCGGGGGCGCCTCGCGGAAGGCCAGGCGCTTGACCAGGCGGGTGCGTACGGGGTCGAAGAGGGCGGGGCCGGCCTCGGCGAGGCCGCCGCCCAGGACGATGACCGAGGGGTCGAGCAGCAGCGTGTACGTGGCCAGGGCCAAGGACAGGGCCTCCACGGCCTCGTCCCATACCTCGATGGCGATGGGGTCGTCAGAGGTGACCACCTGCTCGGCCTTGACGCCCTCGACGCCCGCCCGCTGACTGTAGCGGCGGCCCACCGAGGCGGCCGAGGCGTACGTCTCCAGGCAGCCGAACTGGCCGCAGGCGCACTGTTCGCCGTCGGGGAAGACCGGGGTGTGGCCGATCTCGCCGGCCCAGCCGGAAGAGCCGCCGTACGGCTCGCCGCGGATGATGGAGGCCCCGGCGATGCCCGTGCCGATAGGGAGGAACAGGAAGTCGGACAGGCCGCGGCCGGCACCCAGGATGCTTTCGGCGAGTCCGCCGGTGCGGACGTCGTGTCCCAGCATTACCGGGATGTCCAGGGTGGTGAAGTCGGTGGCGGGGACGTCGCGCCAGCCCAGGTTGGCCGCGTAGAGGGCGGCGTCTTCGGACACCAGGCCGGGCACGGCCAGCCCCACGCCGGCCGGGTCGCCGTCGCCTGCGGCGGCCAGGTGGCTGATGAAGTCGGAGATGGCGGTGACGACCGCCTCCGGGCCGTCCGCTCGCGGAGTGGGGCGCCGCTCGCTCAGCAGCACCGCGCCGGAGTCGTTGACCAGGCCGCCCTTCATGGACGTGCCGCCGACGTCGAGCGCGACAACGAACGCACTGCTCGTAGTACCACTGCTCCTGGTGCTGCTCACTGCGGACACGGTAGGAGACGATAGCGCAGGTCAGCAGATGCCTGGAATGCCCGATCCGGCCGCACGCTTCCCCGTCCTCCCGGCGCACGGTCAGGGCCGCGTCCTGTCCACGACGTCATGGGCTCGTGGCTCGGGGTCATGATGGGCGGCTCGGCTTGACGGCACCTGGCCACCTGTCCAGGACCCCGTGGCGGGTCAACGCACCATGGTCGCGCACATCTCGCGAGGCCTTCAGAGGCCCTCAGGCGCGTCCCAGCACCCGGTTGAGCGCTGCCTCCACCTCCGCCGACAACCCCGGCGGCGGCGGGCCCGTGGAGCCGGAGAGCGGGGTGTCCGAACGTGCCATCCACACGGCCCCGCAGGACCGGCACTCCACCTCGCCCAGCCGGCAGATCAGCGCCGTGGACCCGCAGGTGCCGCAGGCGTCCAGGTCGAGGTCGTGCAGCCGTTGACAGTCCGGGCAGATCAGGACCTGGGATTCCTTGCGCACCCCGCGCTGCCACGGACTGGCGCCGCGGACCGGGTCCGTCTGCCGGGCCCCGCACCGGTAGCAGGGCATCCTTCCCTCCGAAGTCAGTGAATGTCGGCGAGTGCCTTGACGTAGTCGGCGACGTCGCGTGCCGAAGAGATCGGATTGACCACCGACCACCGGATCACGCCCTCGCCGTCGATGATGAAGGTCCCCCGAAGCGCGAGCCCCTTCGCCTCATCGAACACACCGTACGCCTGCGCGACCTGTCCGTGTGGCCAGAAATCAGAGAGCAGAGGAAACGTGTAACCCTCGCGTTCCGCCCACGCACGGTGCGTGAACACCGAATCCACCGAAACCGTCAGCACTTGGGCGTCGTCGAACGGATGATCGCGCAGCGCGGACAGCTCGCTGTTACAGACGCCGGTGAAGGCGAGCGGATAGAAGACCAGCACGACCTTCCTGCCCCGGAACTGGGACAGGCGCACCGGAGTGCCGTGCTGGTCCTGCAGCTCGAAATCCGGAGCCAGGGCGCCGACCTCGGCAGGATGTGCGTTCACGGGCATCATCCTGCCGCATGGCAGGCGCTCGGGCTCCCTACGGTTGGCCCAAGTGCGACCCGATCTGCCGTCGACCCATGTGCGGCCCGATCTACCGTTTGCCCTTGGGCGTCACGAGTCTGGTCCCGGACCAGTCGGGCGCGGCGGAGATGCTGCTGGTCTGCGAGAGACCCGCAGTGGCGGCATCCTCCCCGATGTCGCTCGGCTCCACGTGGCCATCGCGTCCGGCCTTGGGAGTCAGCAGCCAGATCTGGCCGCCGTCGGCGAGTGCTCGCATGGCGTCGCTGAGAGCGTCGAAGAGGTCGCCGTCCCCGTCGCGCCACCACAGCAGCACCACGTCCACGACGTCGTCGCTCTCCTCGTCCAGCAGTTCGTTGCCGGTCAGTTCCTCGATGGAGTCGCGGAGCTCGTCGTCGACGTCCTCGTCCCAACCGATCTCCTGCACCACCTGACCCGGCTTGAGGCCGAGTCGTTCGGCCAGGCCGCGCTCGCTCTGCGCCTGACCCGCGGTCGCGCTCACGTTTATCCCTCCTGCTTGAGTGGCCGCATATGCGGTTTATCGCTTCGGCACAGTCCACACGCTGTGACCCTCAGTCGTCAACGGTCGCCACGGGTACGGCCCTAGTCGGCCATAATCAATCAGACAAAAACGACAGTCGAACCTGGCGTTGCGGGTTGTCGACGTTCAGATCCACGAGCGCCACCGACTGCCAGGTGCCCAGCGCCATCCGCCCGCCCAGCACCGGGATGGTGGCGTACGGCGGGATCAGCGCGGGCATGACGTGCGACCTGCCGTGGCCGCGCGAGCCGTGGGCGTGACGCCACCGGTCGTCGGCGGGCAAGACGTCGCGCAAGGCGGCGAGCAGGTCATCGTCACTGCCCGAGCCCAGCTCGAGCAGGGCGACGCCGGCGGTGGCATGCGGCACGAAAATGTGCAGCAACCCATCCTCGCCTTCGCCCTGAGCGCGCACGAAGTCGGCGCATTCGGCCGTGATGTCGTGCACCCTCTCTCGCGAACCCGTGGCCACAGAGATGATTTCAGATCTCACAGGGAAATCTTACTTATGCACCACCACGGCATCAGGGCCGGGAAACACCAGCCCGGTGTGCCCGTCGTCGAACCGCACCATGTAGGGAGGCTCGCCGTCAGGGCCCTTGACCTCCACGATTTCGCCTCCATGGTCCCTTTCACCCACGGTGCTCCCGTGCACCAGGAGGCGGTCGCCCACCGTCGCGTTCATATCTCCCACACTGGTACGCGGAATGCCCTACGAGAAGAGCGAATCCCGAGATCGGATGAATTTTGCCTCCCCCTTTCGGGGGAGGTCAGAAACATGACCAAAACGTTACGCTGCTCAGATGCGGCGTTTCGGGCTGCGTGGCACCGACGGCGGACTCGTACGTGATGATCGTCCTGGTGCCGCCAGCCAATAGCTCGGACTCATGGTGCTCACCGCCCGCTGGCCCGCGTGGAAGACCGCATCGCCACGGGCCGTCCGGCGGTCGTGGTCGGCGCGGCCGCAGGCTGGCCTAACTCGGGCATCGCCTCGCCGACGCTGATCTCTCCGAGCAGCAGTGGCACGACGGGCGGCTGCGGCAGGCGATCAGCGACCTGATCGACCTCGCCCACCAGCACGGCTGCGCCGGGATCGCGAACGGCTGCGGAGGAGGCAGCGTGGAGAGCTACCGGCCAGACCGCATCCCGCCCGCCGGCGCACGGGACGTGAGCCCGCCCGGGACCGCAGGCACGCCCCCGCAGGCACGCCCCCACGGCGGCAAGACCCGCCGGAGACAGGCGACCGGCTCACGCTGTTCCCCGCGCCCAACACCGTTCGGGGCGCACCCGGACCCGCCCCGGGCCCGACTCATGGCGATTCGCTAATATCGGCAGCTCGCCCAGGAGCGGTGATGATCTCCCCGCTTCGGGGGATGCCATGGGTAGCCATCGGACACAGCGAGCACAGCACGTAAAATTTCGTTTGTTTTCCCGTCTTGTTAAATTGGATCGGGGATGTAACCTGTGATGCGATTCGTCCTACCATCGGTGGTCTAGGCCATCGAAGATGGCCCTGCCAGCAGGGACACTCTGGTTACCAGCCAGTAGAGATGCGTTTTCTACGGCTAGCGACCAGGATGGAAGGCGACCCAGACCAGACATCAGTCATCCTCGGAAGGCGAGACCCAGTGGCTTCCGGACGCCAGCGATTCTCGATCATCAGCGACGGCCTACCCAGCCAACTGCCTGATGTCGACCCCAGCGAGACCAACGAGTGGCTCGAGTCTCTCGACAACGTCGTCAAGACCGAAGGCCGCACCAGAGCCCGCTACCTCATGCTGCGCATGCTGGAGCGGGCCCGCGAGCATCAGGTCGGCGTGCCGGGCCTGCGCAGCACCGACTACATCAACACGATCCCGCCGGAGCGCGAGCCCTGGTTCCCCGGTGACGAGCACGTCGAGCGCCGCATCCGCGCCTACATTCGCTGGAACGCGGCGATCATGGTGTCGAGGGCCAACGCCCGCACCAACGTGGGCGGCCACATCGCCACCTACGCCTCGGCGGCCTCGCTCTACGAGGTGGGCTTCAACCACTTCTTCCGCGGCAAGGATCACGGCGAGTCGGGCGACCAGGTCTTCTTCCAGGGGCACGCGGCGCCGGGCATCTACGCCCGCGCTTTCCTCGAGGGGCGGCTCAACGAGAGCCAGCTCGACGCGTTCCGCCAGGAGCTGTCGCACGGCTTCCGCGGCCTGCCCTCCTACCCGCACCCGCGGCTCATGCCGGACTTCTGGGAGTTCCCCACGGTCTCCATGGGTCTGGGCCCGATCGGCGCGATCTATCAGGCGCGGTTCAACCGCTACCTGCTCAACCGCCAGATCAAGGACACCAGCCGCAGCCACGTGTGGGCGTTCCTGGGCGACGGCGAGATGGACGAGCCCGAGTCGCTCGGCGCGATCGGCCTGGCCGCCCGTGAGGAGCTCGACAACCTCACGTTCGTGATCAACTGCAACCTGCAGCGGCTCGACGGCCCGGTACGCGGCAACGGCAAGATCATCCAGGAGCTGGAGTCGTACTTCCGGGGCGCCGGCTGGAACGTGATCAAGGTCGTGTGGGGCCGTGACTGGGACCCGCTGCTGGCGGCCGACGTGGACGGCGTGCTGGTCAACCAGATGAACACCACGCCGGACGGGCAGTTCCAGACCTACTCGGTCGAGTCGGGCTCCTACATCCGCGAGCACTTCTTCGGCTCCGACCCGCGCCTGCGCAAGATGGTCGAGCACCTGACCGACGACGACATCCGCAAGCTGTCGCGCGGCGGCCACGACTACCGCAAGGTCTACGCGGCGTTCAAGGCGGCCCGCGAACACGTCGGCCAGCCGACCGTGATCCTCGCCCAGACCATCAAGGGCTGGACCCTGGGCAAGGACTTCGAGGCGCGCAACGCCACGCATCAGATGAAGAAGCTCACCAAGGCCGAGCTGAAGGAGTTCCGCGACCGGCTCTACCTGCCGATCCCGGACTCGGCGCTGGAGGGCGACCTTCCCCCCTACTTCCACCCGGGCGAGAACGACCCCGAGATCCAGTACATGAAGGAGCGCCGCGCCGCGCTCGGCGGCGTGCTGCCCAAGCGGGTCCTGCGCGCCAAGCAGATCCAGCTGCCGGGCGACGAGGTCTACGGCGGCTTCGCCAAGGGCTCGGGCAAGCAGCAGGTCGCCACCACGATGGCGTTCGTGCGGCTGCTCAAGGACCTCATGCGGGACAAGGAGATCGGGCACCGGTTCGTGCCGGTCATCCCGGACGAGGCCCGCACGTTCGGTCTGGACGCCATGTTCCCGACGGCGAAGATCTACTCGCCGCACGGCCAGACGTACGAGGCCGTCGACCGGGAGCTGCTGCTGTCGTACAAGGAGGCCGTGCAGGGGCAGATCCTGCACGAGGGCATCAGCGAGTCGGGCTCCATGGCCTCGACCATCGCCGCCGGCACCTCCTACGCCACCCACGGCGAGCACATGATCCCGATCTACATCTTCTACTCGATGTTCGGCTGGCAGCGCACGGGCGACTCAATGTGGCAGATGGGCGACCAGATGGGTCGCGGCTTCCTGATCGGCGCCACCGCGGGCCGCACCACGCTCAACGGCGAGGGCCTGCAGCACGAGGACGGCCACACGCCGCTCATCGCCTCGACCAACCCGGCCGCGATCTCCTACGACCCGTCCTGGGCGTTCGAGGTGGCCTACATCGTCAAGGACGGCCTCAGGAGGATGTACGGCGACCAGCCGGAGAACGTCTTCTACTACCTGACCGTCTACAACGAGCCCTACCTGCAGCCGGCCCAGCCGGCGAACCTCGACGTGCAGGGCCTGCTCAAGGGGCTGTACAAGTTCGCCGACGGGCCGCAGACGCAGGGCCCGAAGGCCAACATCCTGTCCTCCGGCGTGGCGGGCCCGTGGGCGATGGAGGCGCAGCGGCTGCTGGCCGAGGACTGGGGCGTGTCGGCCGACGTGTGGTCGGCGACGTCGTGGTCCGAGCTGCGCCGCGAGGCGCTGGCGTGCGACGAGCACAACCTGCTCAACCCCGACGCCGAGCCGCGTGTCCCCTACGTCACCCAGGCGCTCTCCCAGGCCCAGGGGCCGATCGTGGGCGTCAGCGACTACATGAAGGCCGTGCAGGACCAGATCGCGCAGTGGGTGCCGGGCGACTGGTCCTCGCTGGGCACCGACGGGTTCGGCCTGTCCGACACCCGCTCGGCGCTGCGCCGCCACTTCCACGTGGACGCGGCCTCGATCACGCTGGCCGTGCTCACCCAGCTCGTCAAGCGCGGTGAGCTCGACGGCGAGGTGCTGCGCGAGGCCATCGCCCGCTACCACCTCAAGAACGGCGTCACCGAGGCCGGCGGCGCGGAGAGCAACGACACCCAATCCATGGGCGTCTGACGTCGGCGCTGGTGAGGCGGCAGGTTACGTGCCGCCTCACCCTGTTTATGTGCGCCGTCGCGTATCGTGGGCACTACTTCCCCCCGGAGAGACTGAGGGGAAGTTTTGTGCCATGCGACGCGTCCTAGCCGCCACCCTGCTCCTGGCGGCCGCCGGCTGTTCCAGTGTGCCCGCCGCCGAGCCCGCCACGGAGTCCGCCACGGAGTCCGGCGGTGGGAGCCTTGCCCCTGTCGAATGGGGGCCGTGCACCGACATCAAGCGCCCTGACGGCGAGCTACCGGCCCGCCAGGACGCCTCGGTGCGCTGCGGGAAGCTCGAGGTGCCCCTCGACTACGCCCAGCCGGCCGGGGAGACGATCGACCTGGCGCTGATCAAGCTGCCGGCCACGGGCCAGCGGCTCGGGTCGGTGGTGTTCAACTTCGGCGGCCCGGGCGCCTCCGGGGTGGACACGCTCGATCAGGCCGCCAAGGCGCTCACCACACTGCGGGCCCGTTACGACCTGATCAGCTTCGACCCGCGCGGCGTCGAGCGCAGCTCCGGGGTGCGCTGCGGCAGCGGGGCCGATATGGACCGATTCACCTCGCTTGACACGTTGCCGCCCAACGAGGAGACGCACCAGCGGAGCGAAGCGGCCAACAAGGAGTTCGCCGCGCTCTGCCAGAAGAACTCCGGCAAGATCCTGCCGTACGTCGGCACCGTGAACGCCGCCCGCGACCTGGACCGCATCCGCGCCGCCCTGGGCGACGCCAAGCTCAACTACGTCGGCATGTCCTACGGCACCCAGCTCGGCGGCGTCTACGCCACCCAGTTCCCCCAGAAGGTGGGCCGCATGGTGCTCGACGCGCCGCTCGACCCGACCGTCACGTTCGAGCAGCGGACGCTGGCCCAGACGCGTGGCTTCCAGCAGGCGTACGAGAGCTTCCTCAAGGCGTGCGTCAAGAACTCATGCACGATCGGCAGGGACCCGGCCACGGCCAACGCCAACGTCGAGAACCTGATGAATGAGCTGACGGCCAAACCGCTGAAGGTCGGCAACCGCGACCTCACTCAGGGGCTGGCGTCGACCGGCGTGGCCGCCGCGCTGTACTCGGAGATGACCTGGCCGTTCCTGGAGCAGGCGCTGAGCGATGCGCTCAAGGGCAAGGGCGGCGCGCTGATGTACCTGGCCGACTCCTACACCGGGCGCAAACCGGACGGCACCTACTCGACGCAGATGACCAGCTTCCCGGCGATCACCTGCGTCGACACCGCCGAGCGGCCGACCCCGGCCGAGTTGCGGCGCACCGAGCAGGCCGCGCTCAGGATCTCCCCGCTGTTCGGCAGCGAGGGCTCGGGCGGGCTGTGCCGGGTGTGGCCGGCCCAGGGCAGCGACCAGGCGCGGCACGTGAACGCCACCGGGTCGGCGCCGATCGTGGTGGTGGGCGGCAAGGGCGACCCGGCCACGCCGTACGAGTGGGCGCCCAGGCTCACGGCCCAGCTCAAGACCGCCACGCTGGTCACGTACATGGGCGAAGGGCACGGGGCGTACCTGTCGGGCAGCAAGTGCGTGCAGGGCCTCGTGGACGCGTACATGATCGACGGCAAGGTGCCGGAGAAGGGCGCCACGTGCCCGGCGGCCTAGTGTGTGGCGGGTGAAGGACTACGAGTCAGAGATCGAGACGGAGGCGGCACGCCTCGCGGAGTTGTCGGGCGACCTCTCGGTCCCGGTGCCCACGTGCCCGGGCTGGACGCTCGCCGAGTTGGTCACACACGTCGGCCAAACCCATCGGTGGGCGGTGCACGTGCTGCGCAACCGGGTGCAGGAGCGGGTCTGGTCGCGCCAGGTGCCCAGCGGGCTTGCCGAGGGTCAGAGCGGCGACGCCCGGTGGCTGCTGGCCGGAGCCGCGGAGCTGCTGCGAACCCTGCGCGAGACCGACCCGGAGCTGGCGGTGTGGACCTGGGGTCCCGACAAGCGGGCGTCCTGGTGGCCGCGGCGGATGGTGTTCGAGCTGGTGATCCACCGGGCCGACGCTGAGCTCGCGCTCGGCGTCGACCCGGTGATCCCGGCGGCGACCGCGGTGGACGGCATCGAGGAGTTCCTGCACAACCTGCCGTCCGCGGCCTGGGTCACCCGGTCCCTGGGCGAGCTCGGCGTGGAGGGGGCCACGATCCACCTCCACGCTAACGACGCCGAGGGCGAGTGGACGATCACGCAGGGACCCGCCGGGACGATCGCATGGGCCCGTGGCCACGCCAAGGGCGACACCGCCGTCCAGGGGCCGGTGCGCGACCTGCTCCTCATGCTGTACGGGCGGCGCTCCCCCGAGGCGCTCACCGTGTACGGCGACCACAGCTTGCTGGAGCGCTGGCTGACCGCTGCCGCGTTCTGACCGGCGCCTGATCCCCAGCGGACCGGCGTCGGAGGCCGTCGCCTTGGATCGGGCCGGTTTGGCCGACCGGAGCCGCCGGTCGTCGAGGCCCTGGGCGCGCCGCCGCTCGGCGATCGGCGGCGTGCCCAGGGCGAGGGGTGAACCGCTCCTGGGAAGCGGGCCCATGGCCTGCCGGGGTCGGCGGGGAAGGCGCTCTCCCCGGCCCGGCCACGGGTCATCACCTGCGGTGGAAGATCCCGAAGACGCTGCCGGACGTGTCACGCAGATAGGCGAAGTCCGTGCCCGCGCCGTCGTCGATCACCTTCGTGATCACCTTGCCGCCGAGCGTCTCGCTCTGGGCGCAGGTCGCCTCGACGTCGGCCACGTGCACGTGGAAGATCGCGTGGTTGGGGAACTCGCCCTTGGTGTTGTAGAGCCCGCCCACCGGCTGCTCACCGCCCGGATGGCCGATCAGCCGATAGTCGATCGGGCCCTCGTCGCGCATGAACGTCCAGCCGAACAGCCCGCCGTAGAACGTCTGAGCACCCTCGGGGTCGTCGGTCGCGACCTCGAACCACGTCACCGTGTTGTCCATCATCGTCTCCTTGCTTTCTCGAACAAGACAACGATGTAGCGTGTTGGCGACAACCCTATGTCGGTGTTTTCGATTGATTAATCGAGCACAGTGCCGTGCACGATCATCTCGGGCAGGTCGGTGGCGAAGCCCTCCAGCGGCCGGTCGGGGCAGCGCTCGGCGGTGACGGTGGCGGCCGCGATGCGGTCGAGGCGGAAGACGCGTACGTCGTCGCGCAGCCGGCACCACGCCACGAGATACCAGAAACCGCCGCGGCCACCCAGGAACACCCCTGGCTCGACGTCGCGTGAGGTGAGGGCCCCCTTGGCGTCGGCGTATTCGAGCCTGAGCACCCGGCGGCGCAGCAGCGCCTCCTCGATGGCCCGGGAGATGCCCTCGCCGCCGAGCGGCTGGATCGCGCTGCCCGGCTCCTCCGGCAGCCGCATGAGCTGCACCCGGCGGGCCAGCTCCCTGGCCAGATCGCCCTCGGGACCCGGCATGGCGGCGACCACCTTGCGTAAGGCGCTGCGGGCCTGCCGGCCGAACGGCTGGTCACCGGCCCGGCTGAGCGCCACCGCGATGGCCACCGCCTCGGCGGGCGTGAAGTTGAGCGGCGGCAGGGACATCTTCTTGTCGATGGCGTAACCGCCCTTGCGTCCCGGCTCGGCGTAGATCGGCACGCCCGACTCCTGCAGCGCGGTGATGTCGCGCTCGATCGTGCGCACGCTGACCTCGAACCGCTGAGCCAGCTCCCGCGCGGAACGGCGGCGGGGGGCGATGGCACGCAGGTCCTCGACGAGTGCGTAGAGCCGGTCGGTACGATTCACAGCCGTGACGCTACGCCGCGCCACCGACAATCGCCGGGGCCCGGGCAGCCCCGAGATACCCTCCTCACTGCCGGGTCACACGGCTATCACGGTTTCGGCCAGTGTCCTGACGCCCCTGTGGCGCATCTCACACCGCCGCCTGAGCCCCGGGTGGGGGAGCCCGCTTTCACGCCCGGCAAACGATCGCAGGTTTTTCCGCCGGCGATGTCGAAGAGGCCGCGCCGGCTCCGACCCGCTGACGCAAGCATCCGAAAGAGGCAGGAGACCATGAAGTACATGATCATCATTTACGGCAACCAGGAACTGTGGGAGTCGTTCTCGGCCGAGGAGACGCAGAAGCACATCGCCGAGCAGGACGCGTTCAACCGCAAGTACGCCGAGACAGGTGAGCTGCTGGGCGCGTTCGGCACCGCCGACGCCGTCCAGGCCAAGACCGTGCGGGTGCGCAACGGCTTGCCCGCCGTCACCGACGGCCCCTACCTGGAGTCCAAGGAATACCTGGCCAGCTGGTATCTGGTGGAGGTCGACGACGAGCAACGCGCCCTCGACCTGGCCGCCGAGCTGCCCTTCGCCTCGGTCGGCGCGGTCGAGGTCTGGCCGGTCCCGCACGAGGCCCCGGGCAACAGGATCTAGGCGCCGGCCCAGTCGAGCAGGCGGTCCAGCGGCCAGGTGTTGACGATGCGCTCGGCCTCGATGCCGCACCTGGCCGCCCGCTCGCACCCGTACCGCTGCCAGTCGAGCTGCCCGGGTGCGTGCGCGTCGGAGTCGATCGCGAACACGCAGCCCATCTCGTACGCCAGCCGCATCAGCCGCTTCGGCGGGTCGAGCCGATCGGGCCGGGAGTTGATCTCGACCGCCACCCCGAACCGCCGGCAGGCCTCGAAGACCAGCTCGGCCTCGAACTCCGACTCCGGCCGCTTGACGCCCCGCTTGCCGCCCGCCTGCACGACCCGCCCGGTGCAGTGCCCGAGCACGTCCACCAGCGGATTGGCGATCGCGGTGACCATCCGCCGCGTCATCTCCTCCCCGCCCATGCGCAGCTTGGAGTGCACGCTGGCGACCACGACGTCCAGCCGCTCCAGCAACGCGGGATCCTGGTCGAGCGTGCCGTCCGTGTTGATGTCCACCTCGATGCCGGTGAGGACCCTGAACGGCGCCAGCCGCTCGTTGAGCTTCGCCACCACCTCCAGCTGCCGCTCCAGCCGCTCCGCCGACAGGCCCTTGGCCACGGTCAGCCGCGGCGAATGGTCGGTCACCGCCACGTAGTCGTGACCGAGGCCGATGGCCGCCTCGGCCATCTCCTCGATCGGGGAACCGCCGTCCGACCAGTCCGAGTGGCTGTGCAGGTCGCCTTTCAACGCGGCCCGCAACACGGCGGTCTCGGCGTCCAGCTCGACCTCGGCAGTGGCCCGCATCCTTCTCAAGTACGTAGGAACCTGGCCGTCCAGGCTTTCGTTCACAACAAGAGCGGTGACTTTCCCGATGCCGGGCAGGTCGCCGAGTCCGCCGGTGCGGGCCAGCCGCACGAGCTCGTCCTGGGGGAGGTCGGCGACCACGGCGGCGGCGCGACGGAAGGCACGCACGCGGTAGGTGGGCTCGCCGGCGCGCTCCAGCAGGAAGGCGATCTCGCGCAGCGCCTCAGTCGGTTCCATGCGTTAAGTCATACCCAAGCCAATGGCAATCGCGGGCCGCTACACATTGATCGGCGACGCGGGCCACCGCTAGGCTGATCGGCCCAGGAAAGCAGGAGTTGATGGCAAAACCGCCGCAGGCGCCCACGGGGCAGCCGCGCAAATCGTCGAAGGTCGTTCCACTGGTCGTCCTCGGGGTCCTATCCGTGATGGTGGTCGGATATTGCTCCGCCGTGCAGGACGACGACGAGGTCGCCGCGGACTGCGTCGTCCAGCTTGCGGACGGCACCTACGAGGTCGTCGACGACGACAACTGCGAGGATGACGACGGCCGCACGCACTATTACGGCGGCTCCCGCGGGGCGTACATCTGGTATTACGGCGGCCGCAGGGTCGGCAACCGGGTCGAGGGCGGCACCACCTACCGGCCCTCTGACGTCAACATCACCTCTCGTAACGGCAAGTCGATCCAGCGGGGCGGGTTCGGCAACAGCTGGAGCGGCGGGAGCTGAGACGTGCGCCGCGAACATGGCACTCCCAGGGACGACTGGGAGAAGACGATCGAAAGCCACGGCCTGGCCTACCACCGGGCCGCGCACCCCGAGGGCCTGAGCCGGCCCTACTGGGACGAGTCCGTGCACTACGTCTTCTCGATGGACGAGGTCGAGGCGCTGGAGGAGCAGGTCGAAGAGCTCCACGGCATGTGCCTGCGCACCGTCGAGCACGTGATCTCCACCGGGCGCTTCGCCGACTTCGCCATCCCCGAGTGGGCGTGGGAGGAAGTGGCGCGCTCGTGGGAGCGCCGCGATCCGCACCTGTACGGCCGCTTCGACCTGCGCTACGACGGCACCGGCCCGGCCAAGCTGCTGGAGTACAACGCCGACACGCCGACCTCGCTCGTGGAGTCGTCCGTCGTGCAGTGGTTCTGGCTGCAGGACACGCACCCGGACGACGACCAGTGGAACTCCGTGCACGAGCGGCTCATCGACCGCTGGCGCGAGCTGCGGCTGCCGCCGGGGCCGGTGCACTTCTCGTTCACGAACGCGGACGAGACCGGCGAGGAGGCCATGACGGTGGCCTACCTGCAAGAGACCGCCGAACAGGCGGGACTGCAGACGGCCGCCATCGCCATGGAGGACATCGGCTGGGACTCGCTCAACATGCGCTTCGTCGACCTCGACGAGCAGATGATCCGCTCGGTGTTCAAGCTCTACCCCTGGGAGTGGATGCTGAGCGACGAGTTCGGCCGGCACGCGGTGCGGCACGCCACCTGGATCGAGCCGCTGTGGAAGGCGCTGCTGTCCAACAAGGCCCTGCTGGCCGTGTTGTGGGAGCTCTACCCAGGGCATCCCTCGCTGCTGCCCGCCTACCTGGACGGCCCGCGCGAGCTGACCTCCTACATCGCCAAGCCGTTGCTCGGCAGGGAGGGCGCCTCCATGCGGATCGTCACCCCGGAGGGCACTCAGGAGACGCCCGGCAGATACGGCCAGGAAGGTTACGTCTTCCAGGGCTTCGAGGCGCTGCCCGTGTTCGAGGGGCAGCGGCCGGTGCTCGGCGCCTGGATGGTCGCCGACGAGTCGGCCGGCCTCGGCATCAGGGAGACGACCGGCCTGATCACCGACGACACCTCCTCCTTCGTCCCGCATCGCATCGCGGGCTGACACCCTCCACGTGATAGGAACTGACGTGACCCTTCTCGAAACCCTCGCCCGCGGCGCGGGTGCCATCGCCTCGTACGCCGCCGTCGGCGTGATCCTGATGATCGTCGGCTTCTACGTGATCGACTGGGCCACCCCTGGCAAGCTGAGCGAGATCATCCGCAGCGAGCGCAATCCGAACGCCACCCTGCTGGCCACGTCCGCCCTGGCCGCCGTCGGCCTGATCGTGGCCGCCTCCATCTGGTCCTCCGGCGGCCGGCTCGCCGAGGGCCTGGCGGGCACGGCGGTGTTCGGCCTGGTCGGGATCGTGGTGCAGACCGTGGCGATGCTCATATTCGACAAGATCGTCGGGATCTCGGTACGCGACCTGGTCAAGGAGCAGCAGTTGCAGCCGGGCGCGCGGCTGCTGGCGGTGACGCATGTGGCGATCGGCCTGATCACCGCTGTCGCGGTCATCTGACGGGCGTCGCATTCACCTGGGCCGAACTGGCACTCTAGAAGACGTGACAGACCGGACCCGGGAGGACACCACGCGCAGGCTCGAGCGGGCCATGGGCTCGCTCGGCACGGCGGCGATGGCACGCATGGACGACCAGTTGCCGTGGTTCCGCGCGCTCAGCGCCGAGGACCGGTCATGGGTGGGGCTCGTGGCCCAGGCCGGCATCGCGGCGTTCGTGGAGTGGTTCTCGACCGCCGGGGAGGACCCGCCCACGCCGAGCATCGAGTTCTTCGGCACCGCCCCGCGCGAGCTGAAGCGCTCGATATCGCTCCAGCAGACCGTCGACATCGTCAGGGTCGTGGTCGAGATCGTCGAGGCCCGCACCCACGAGCTGGCCTCCCCCGGCGGCGAGGACCAGCTGCAGCAGGCCATGCTCCGCTACACCCGGGACGTCGCCTTCGCCGCCGCCCACGTCTACGCCCGCGAGGCCGAGGCCAGGGGCTCGTGGGACGCCCGGCTTGAGGCGCTGATCGTGGACGCCCTCGTGCGCGGCGAGGTGGACGACGGGCTGCACTCGTGGGCCGCCGCGCTCGGCTGGACCTCCTCCCCCGTGGTCGTCATCGCCGGCCACGCCCCCGAAGACGACCCCCGCGCGGTGATCGACGGCCTGCGGGAGAAGGGCCGGCGCATCGGCATGGACCTGCTGGCCGGCGTGCAGGCCGACCGGCTGATCGTGATCGTCGGCGGCGCGCAGAGCGTTGACGACGCCGCCAAACAGGTCGTGGCCCGCTTCGGCATCGGGCCCATCGTGATCGGCCCCGAGGTCCCCGACCTGCACGCGGCCGCCAGGTCGGCCAGGGCCGCGCTGGCCGGGCTGAAGGCGTCCTCCGGGTGGCCGGACGCGCCCCGCCCGGTGCACGCCGAGGACCTCCTGGCCGAGCGGGCGCTCGACGGCGACGACGATGCCAGGCAGCAGCTCATCGAGCACGTCTACCTGCCGCTCGCCGGCACTCCGCTGCTCGACACGCTGGCGACGTACCTGGAGCAGGGCACCTCGCTGGAGGCGACGGCACGGCTGCTGTTCGTCCACCCCAACACCGTCCGCTACCGGCTCAAGAAGATCACCGAGCTGACCGGATACCTGCCGACGGAGGGCCGGTCCGCCTTCACGCTCCAGGTCGGCCTGATTCTGGGCAGGCTCGCGGAGAGCGCCGTAACTTGGCGGGCCCTAACGTAATGGCGCCGAAATCCCCACTGTAGGCTTCCTACAAATCGCCGTGGACAAAGTTCGTACGGATCTCTATCCGCGTGTCGGAGTTCTACAGGGCAAGGTGGATTTCGTGCTTGTAGTCGTCGCTCCGGGCCAAGGTGCCCAAACCCCAGGCTTCCTGACCCCATGGCTCGAGCTGCCCGGTCTCGCTGACCGGCTCGGCGCCTGGTCCGAGGTCGCCGGGATCGACCTGATCGCCTACGGGACCACCGCCGACGCCGACGAGATCCGCGACACCGCCGTCGCCCAGCCGCTGCTCGTGGCCGCCGCCCTGGCCTCCGCCGAGGCGCTCGGTGTGGCCCCCGACGTGCTCGCGGGCCACAGCGTAGGGGAGTTCGCCGCGGCCGCCCTGGCCGGGGTGCTCACCCCGGAGGAGGCGCTCACCCTCGTACGCGAGCGCGCCCAGGCCATGGCCAAGGCCGCCGCCATCACCGCGACCGGCATGACCGCCGTGCTCGGCGGCGTGGGGGACGAGGTGCTCGCCGCCATCGAGCGGCACGGGCTGACGCCCGCCAACATCAACGGCGCCGGCCAGATCGTGGCCGGCGGCACGACGGAGCAGCTGGCCGCGTTCAAGGACGACGCGCCGGCCCGCGCCCGGCTGATCCCGCTGTCGGTGGCGGGCGCGTTCCACACGCACCACATGGCGCCGGCCGTGGAGAGCCTGCGCGAGGCCGCCAGGGCCATCGTGCCCGGCGACCCGCGGGTCACGCTGCTGTCCAACTCCGACGGCAAGCCCGTCGCCACCGGCGCCGAGTTCGTGGAGCGGCTGGTCAAGCAGGTCAGCAGCCCCGTCAGGTGGGACGCCTGCGCGGAGACCATGGCCGCGCTCGGGGTCACCACGATGATCGAGCTACTACCCGGCGGCACGCTGACCGGCCTGGCCAGGCGTGGCCTGCGCGGCGTGCAGACCGTGGCGCTGAAGACTCCGGACGACCTCGACGCGGCCAGGGAGCTGATCAAATGAGGATCCCCGACATCGCCCCCGGCGGCAGGGTGCTGGCGCTCGGCCACTACCAGCCGGCCAACGTCGTCACCAACGACGACCTGGCCAAGACCATGGACACCAACGACGAGTGGATCCAGTCGCGCGTCGGCATCAAAGAGCGCAGGGTCGCTCCCGAGAGCGAGTCGCTCGAGGACATGGCCACCATCGCCGGCGGCAAGGCGCTGGCCGCGAGCGGCCTGTCGCCCGAGGACATCGACCTGGTCATCGTCGCCACCTGCACGCTCGAGTCGCAGATCCCCAACGCCTCCGCCATCGTGGCGCACCGCCTCGGCATCAAGGCGCCGGGCGCGTTCGACGTCAACGCTGCCTGCGCCGGCTTCTGCTACGCGCTCGGCACCGCCGACGCCGCCGTACGCGCGGGCTCGGCCAAGCACGTGCTGGTCATCGGCGCGGAGAAGTTGTCGCAGTGGGTCGACTGGACCGACCGGGCCACCGCCGTGATCTTCGCCGACGGCGCCGGAGCCGCGGTGGTGGGCCCCTCCGACACGCCCGGCATCGGGCCCGTCGTCTGGGGCAGCGCCGGCGACAAGGCCGAGGCCATCCGCATCGACGACCGCACGACGTTCCTGCACCAGGAGGGGCAGACCGTCTTCCGCTGGGCCACCACCGCGCTCTATCCGGTGGCGCTGGAAGCCTGCTCCCGAGCGGGGGTGGACCCGGCCGAGCTGGCGGCGTTCATCCCCCACCAGGCCAACCTGCGCATCATCGAGGCCATCGCCCGCAAGCTGGGCGCCGACAAGGCCGTCGTGGCGCGTGACATCATCACCGCCGGCAACACCTCCGCCGCGTCCATCCCGCTCGCGCTGTCGCGCATGCTGGAGCGCGGCGAGGTCCGCTCGGGCGGCCTCGCGCTCATGCTCGGTTTCGGCGCGGGGCTCACCTACGCGGGCCAAGTGATCGAGATTCCGTAGGATCTCGCCCGTACCACTCACAGGCTTGTGCGGCGCGGCCGCACAGAACCCAGGAAACCAAAGGAGAACCAATAACATGGCAGCCAGCGAGCAGGAGATCCTCGAAGGCCTCGGCAAGATCATCAACGAGATCACCGGCATTCCGGCCTCCGACGTGACGCCCGAGAAGAGCTTCGTGGACGACCTCGACATCGACTCCCTGTCCATGGTCGAGATCGCCGTGGCCGCCCAGGACGAGTTCGGCGTCGAGATTCCCGACGACCAGCTCAAGAACCTGAAGACGGTCAAGGACGTTCTCACCTTCATCCAGGCCTAGCGGATGGAGAAACCTGCTGAATGGACCGCCGCCGTGGCTGCCTCGACCAGACACGACAGTGCGGCAGTCCGATGAGCAGGTTTCCTGTCCGGAGGGCCTCCCATCTGACTAGCAAGGAGCGCGAAACGTGAGTGCGAACCGGGTACGTGTCGTCGTCACCGGGCTTGGAGCGACGACGCCCGTCGGTGGAGACGTCACCTCGACCTGGACGGCGCTCCTCGCCGGTCAGTCGGGTGTCGAGACGCTCACCGCGGACTGGATCGACACCGTCCCCGTGAAGTTCGCGGGGACGGCCGCGGTGGATCCGGCAGAGGTGCTGCCGCGGCCCGAGGCCCGCAGGCTCGACCGCAGCGAGCAGTTCGCGATGGTCGCCTCCAGGGAGGCCTGGCAGGACGCCGGCGCCCCCGAGGTGGCGCCCGAGCGGCTCGGCGTGGTGGTCTCCAGCGGCATCGGCGGCATCAACACCACGCTGGCCGCCTACGACACCTACCGGGAGCGCGGCTGGAACCGGCTGTCGCCCTTCACGGTGCCGATGCTCATGCCCAACGGGCCGGCCGCCTGGATCGGCCTCGACCGGGGCGCCCAGGCAGGCGTGCACGCCACCGTGTCGGCCTGCGCGTCCGGGGCCGAGGCCATCGGCTACGCCATGGACATGATCAGGGCAGGGCGCGCCGACGTGGTGGTCGCCGGCGGCACCGAGGCGGCGATCCACGGGCTCAACCTGGCGGCCTTCGCCGCCGCGCGGGCCATGTCCACCCGCAACGACGACCCTGCGGGCGCGTCCCGGCCGTGGGACCGCGACCGTGACGGGTTCGTGCTCGGCGAGGGCGCCGGGATCGTCGTGCTGGAGTCGGAGGAGCACGCCAAGGCGCGCGGCGCCCGGATCTACGCCTACTGCGCCGGCGTGGGCTACTCCGCCGACGCCCACCACATCACCCAGCCGGAGCCCGAGGGCCGGGGCATCATCATGGCGATGACCCACGCGCTCAACGACGCGGGCATCACCGGCCTCGACGTCAAGCACGTCAACGCACACGCCACCTCGACCCCCGCGGGCGATGTCGGCGAGGTCCAGGCGGTGGCCAAGGCCATCGGCACCCACCCGCTGGTGACCTCCACCAAGTCCATGACCGGGCATCTGCTCGGCGGCGCCGGCGGCATCGAGTCCGTCTTCACCATCAAGGCGCTGCAGGAGCGGATCGTCCCCGCCACCATCAACCTCGACAACATCGACGACGGCATCGAGGTGGACCTCGTCTACGGCAAGAACCGTACGCTGCCGCAAGGCGATATCGCCGCCGTCAACAACTCGTTCGGATTCGGCGGGCACAACGTGTCCGTCGTGTTCAAGGGAGCCTGAATAAACGTGCTCGGCAACCGGAGGTGACGCGCGGCTCCGATCAGGAGCCTGCCGATCTCCGCGATCCTGCCATCCGCCTGGCCGCGATGGGCCGCCTCGAAGGCGCGCCGGCCATCGTCCAAGGCGGCGGGCAGTGAGGGTTGCGAGCACAGCGTCCACGCAGATGACGTGGTCGTCCGTGAACGGGTGCCGGTCATCAGGATCCGGCACTCCGGCGGTGCGCGACTCGCCGAAGGCGTCGAGTCGCCGCACGCCGACGTCAAGGCGCGCCAGTTCGCCACGCCGCTGAGCCGCCTCGGCGGCCGGGCGGTCGGTGTGATCGCCGGCAAGCCGATGCGGCTCGGCGGCTGCCTCGACGCCACGTCCGCCGAGAAAGCCGCCCGCTTCGTACGTATGTGTGACGCGTTCGGCGTGCCTTTGGTTGTCGTGCCTTTGGTTCTCGGGCCTCAGGCGACGGAACCGTACGCGGGCTTGCCCGCCCACTCGTACGTGACGTACACGACGCCGGCGTCGGTGGTGGACGACCCGGTGAGCTTCAGGCCGGCTGGCGTGGCGCCCTCGGCGAAGAGCCGCTTTCCTTGGCCGAGGACGACGGGGAAGACCAGCAGGTGGTACTCGTCGACCAGTTCGGCCTGCTGCAGCGTCCGGAGCAGGTCGCTGCTGCCCTGGACGAGGATCACGCCGTCGGTGCGCTGCTTGAGGTCGGCGACCGTCTGGGCGGCCTCTCCCACCAGGACCTCGGTGTTGCGCCACTCGGCCGTCATCGGCGACCGCGTGGTGACGTACTTTCGCATGTTGTTGATCTGGGCGCCGCCCTCCTCGTCCGGCACGTTGGGCCAGTGCGAGGCGAGGATGTCGTACGACTTGCGGCCCAGGAGCATGGCGTCCGCGCGGTCCAGCAGGGGACCCATGATGCGGCCGAACCCCTCGTCCAGGTGCGGGGGCAACCAGCCTTCGTGCGGGAAACCGTTGGACGGGTCCTCTCCGGGCCCGCCGGGAGCCTGCATGATCCCGTCCAGCGTCACGAACGTTCCGACAACGAGCTTGCTGGCCATCTGTCGATCCTTCTCTCGAGGTGAGGGTGCTTTTCTTTCCTGCGCCTTCAGCCTCGCAACACCCCGTTACGGAATCCTTAATGCTTTCCTACGGAGCGACGAGCAGGGTCCGCGGGCGGCAGCATCGCGTGACCAACGAGGGCCCGTCGGGAGTGCGACCATAGACACGGGCGACGAGCAGGGTCCGCGGGCGGCAGCATCGCGTAACCAACAAGGACCCGTCGGGAGTGCGACCATAAACACGGGCGACGAGCAGGGTCCGCGGGCGGCAGCATCGCGTGACCAACGAGGGCCCGTCGGGAGTGCGACCATAGACACGGGCGACGAGCAGGGTCCGCGGGCGGCAGCATCGCGTGACCAACGAGGACCCGTCGACACGGGCCCGGGTCAGACGGCGGCGTGCAGCCAGCGGACCGGGGCGCCGTCGCCGGCGTACCTGAACGGCTCCAGTTCCTCGTCCCACGGGCGCCCGAGCATCTTGTCGATCTCCTCCTCCAGCACGCACCGCCCCTGGCCCGCCATCATCATGGCCGCGCGGAGCCGGTCCTCGGGGATCATGATGTCGCCGGAGACGCCCGTGACCGCGGTGAAGGCGCCGAGCGTCGGCGTATAGGCATGCCGGGAGCCGTCCACCCCGGGTGAGGCGTCCTCAGTGATCTCGAACCTGAGGCGCTGCCAGCCCATCAGCGAGGAGGCGATGGCCGCCGCGATGCCCGCACGGCCCTCCCACTCCGCCTGTGCCCGCACGACATTGGGCGCGGCGGGTTGCGGAGTCCACGTCAGATCTACGGGCACGCCAAGGACACCCGCGACTGCCCATTCGATGTGAGGGCACAGCGCGGGCTGAGCCGAGTGGACGTAAAGGACGCCACGAGCAGACACCGGACCTCCCGTTTCGGTACGAGGTGCGCCTTCCCCAACGGCCTCGTCCCGGGATGATCACAAGTGACTAGGGAGAGACTACCGTCGGTCGCTACTCGACACCAGAGGGGGGCCATACCAAGTTGGTGCGTGACACCTGATACAGGCGGGATACATACCCGGCCATGGAAATGCAATCTGTCGGCGAGGCCTTCATCCGGCCAGGTCAGCTGCTCATCGACCGCAGTGCCCTGTCCGCGACGGCCCGCTGGACCCAGGCCGTCTCCGAGGCGGACGGGGTCTGCGTCGTCCACCTGGCGCCCGGCGTCGATCCCTGCGAGCTCACGGCCGAGCTGCGCGGGCAGGGGCTCAGAGCGTCGCCGAACCATGTCCTCCGCGGCCAGCCGCTGTTCTTCGGCGGTCCGGCGTCCAGGCCGTTCCCCGCCCCGCCCATCTCGTACAAACCGGGCAGGACCCGGTCGGAGGTGACGGTGGGACTGCTCGACACCGGCATCGCCAAGCACCCGTGGTGGCTGGGCACCGACTGGTACGGCCAGGTCGGCCCCGAGGAGGCCGACGCGTCCGAGGGTCAGCAGGCCGGGCACGGGACGTTCCTCGCCGGCCTGCTGACGCGCAGCGCGCCCGGCGCGGCCCTGCGGGTGGGGCGCGTGCTGGACGGCGACGGCATCGGCGACGAGGCGTCCATCGTGCGCGCGCTCCACCGCCTACGGGAGCACCCCCCTCAGGTGCTCAATCTGTCCTTCGGCGGCCACACCTTCGACGACCGCCCGCCGCCGCTGCTGGCCGACGCCATCGCCGGGCTGACCGACACCGTGACGGTGGCCTGCGCCGGCAACACCGCCTCCGACCGGCTGTTCTGGCCGGGCGCACTGCCCAGCGTGGTCGGCGTGGCGGCGCTGGACGCCGCGCAGGCCGGCCGGGCCCCCTACTCCGGTTACGGCACGTGGGTGGACGCCTGTGCCCGGGGCGACTGGCTGACCAGCAGCTATCTCGACACGGAGGACTTCGGCGGCTTCGCGGCGTGGAGCGGCACGTCGTTCGCCACCGCCCTGGTGGCGGGGACTATTGCGGACGCGGCCAGGAACGAACCGGCGAAGGAGGTGGTCCGCCGGCTTCTCGACGGCGAGGGCACCCGGCAAATTCCGGATCTGGGGGTGCTCATCCCGTCGAGTCTGTAGAGTTTACGCTCAGTTCCCAGTCGATCACGGATGGGCATCATCGCCTCTCCGTGCCGGGTGAGAGGAGGCCGCGTGCAGCGCGATCCGGCGGAGCTCGTCCACGCCGCGGCCGAGGGCGACCGGTCGGCGTGGGAGGAGCTCGAGTCCAGGTTCGGGCCGCTCATGTGGGCCGTGGCCCGAGCGTGCGGCCTGAGCCCGGCCGATGCCGCGGACGTGGTCCAGGGCTCCTGGCTGCGCCTGCTCCAGCACCTGGACGGCATCAAGGACCCGGCGGGGGTGGGCGGGTGGCTCGCGACCACCGTGCGCCGCGAGGCCCTGCTGCTCTTGCGCAAGGACCGCCCGCGGGTCCTCTCCCCCGCGGTCGTCGAAGACCCCGACCCGGCCACCGCCGTTCTGGAGACCGACGGCAGGCAGCTGCTCTGGAAGTCGGTCTCCGCCCTGCACGAGCCCTGCCGCACGCTGCTCCAGCTGGTCGCGATCGATCTCGGGACCCGGCAGACGGCGATGCGGCTCGGACTGCCCATGGGCAGCGTCGGCCCGACCAGGGCCCGCTGTCTGGAGAGACTGCGCACTTTGATCTCGGCACAGGAGACGGCGCGATGATCAACGACGAATACTTTCTGGCCGCACTCCGGCTCGCCGCCGGCAACGACCCCATTCCGAGCCATGTGTCGGCCGCCGCGCGGGACGTCTACGGGCTCCGGGTTCCCCGGGCGCGGACCGCCGGCCCCGTCGAGTGCGCAGGGGTCCGCAGGAGCTCGGGCACACGCGACGACGACGGCTCGCACGTGATGCGCTTCGTCACGGGCGGCCTCACCTTCGATCTGGAGATGACGGTGGGCGACGGGCTCATCGACGTCGCCGGGCAGGTCGTCCCCCACCCGGGCGAGGGCACCCTCGTCGATGTGAAGACCCCGCATCTCACGCTGACCACGCGCATCACTCACAACGGCCAGTTCGCCGCCACCGGCCTGCCTCCCGGCTGGGTCAGCGTGGTGTGCCACCGGCCCGGCCACGTGCCCGTGCAGACCATGTGGGTGCGCATCCGGCCCTGACCGCCCCCGTGACCGGGACTCCCGGCCGTTTCGATCAAGGCCCGCCCATGAGGGACACCTCGGAGGATCTCGACCCGCTCATCGCGGCGGCCGAGGCCGCCATGCTGCGTTCATTGGTCGATCCCGGTCACGCCATGCACGCGGGCGGCGTCGTGCTCGCGGCTGCCCGCCGTACCGGATCTTCCGACGCCGCGGCGATCGCGCTCAGGGCGATGGCGCTGGCCGCCCGCGAGCTGGGCGATCTCGAGGGCGCCGAGCGGCACCTCCGGCAGGCCATCGCCACCCCGGGAGCCTCGCGGGAGCGGGTGGCGCAGGCCCGGCTGTCACTCGTCACCGTGCGCACCGAGCGCGGCCATCCTGTCCAGGCCCTGCGCGTGGCCGCACTGGCGTGGGCCTACCTGTCCCCGCTCGACCGTGCCAAGCTCGACACCCAGCGCGCGGTCGCGCTGGCCCACCTCGGTCGGCTGCAGGAGGCCGTCGCCGCGTGCGACCGCGCGCTGCGAGCCCTGGCGGGCGCGCCCGGCACCCTCGACAACCGCAGGTTCCTGGCGGGCGGCCTGCTCAACCGCGGCCTCGTCCACTCCTACCGGGGCGACTGGGATGCCGCCATGCGCGATCTCACCGCCTGCCTCCAGATCTCCCAGCATGCCGGGCTGCGTCACCTGGCCCGCCTGTCCGCCGCCAACCTGCCGTTCCTCGCGGTACGGCGGGGCGACATCGCCGAGGCGTTCCACCACTACCGGGAGGCAGAGGACACCCTCTTCGGCTATCCCGAGCGGCTGGCCACCATGCGGGCCGACTTCGCCGGCGCCCTGCTGGCCGCCCACCTGCCCGGCGAGGCCAGGGCCATGCTGAACCTCGCCGTGCCCGATCTGGAGACCTGCGGGGCCCGGGCGGCGCTGGCCGAGGCGCGGCTGAAGCTCGCCCAGGCGGAGCTGCTGATCGGCGACCCGCACCGAGCGCGAGCGGTGGCCGAGCAGGCGGCGGGCGAGCTGGCCGCGCAGGGCCGCACCTCGTGGCTGCCACTAGCCAGGGAGGTCGTGCTGCGCTCGCGCCTGGCACTCGAACCCGTCACGCCAGCACTGGTCACCGAGCTGATCGCGGGCGCGGACGAGCTGGAGGACGGAGGCGCCCACCTGGCGGGGGCGGCGGCGTTGCGCCTGGTGGCGGCCGAGGCGGCACTCGCCGTCGACGATCATCCGACGGCCTCCGCGCAGCTGGCCCGCCTCACCCGGCACGCCGACCTCCCCGGGCGCGGCGAGCGGTGGGCGCCCGCGGGCGCCCGGCTGACCTCGCTCGCGTCGGAGCCGCAGGCCAGGCAGCTGGCGCGGGCGTCGCAGATCCCGGTCCCCGTACGCCAGCATGCGCTCGCGATGGAGGCGGCGCTGCAGGAGGACATCCCCGGAGCCTTTCTGGCCGTCCGCGACGGGCTGGCCGAGGTGAGCGTGCAGGTGGAGACGTTCGCCGACCCTTCGCTGCGGGCGCACGTGGCCAGGGCCGGGGAGCGGCTTGCGGCGTTCGGGCTGGGGCTGGCGGTACGCGCCGGCGGGCCGTGCGACGTGTTCGAATGGGCCGAGCGATGGCGGGCCGTCACGGCGCCCGCCCATGCCTGTGCGCTGGCGGACCCCGAACGGGTGCGGGCCGAGCTGGGGCGGCGGGCTCTGGTGGAGTTCGTGGTGGACGGGGACTCGCTGCTGGCGGTGTTGATCACCGGGGAGCGGGTGGTGCTGCGGCGGCTGGGGGCCGTGCGGGCGGTCGAGGAGGCGATCGTACGGCTGCGTTACGCCGTCCGCAGGCGGTCGGAGGCGCGAGAGCGGCCGGATCTGCGGCGCGACAAGGATCTCCAGATCGTGGCCGGGGAGCTCGAGCAGCTGGTGTTCCGGCCGCTGGCGGCCGACCTGGGCGACGCGCCGCTGGTGGTGGTGCCGGTGGGCGCACTGCACACGCTTCCGTGGGGTGCGCTGCCGTTCCTGCGCGGGCGCCCCGTGAGCGTGGCGGCCAGCGCGGCCTCCTGGGTGCGGGCACGGGAAGGCGCTCGCGGGGCCGGGCCTCCCTCGGTGGCCGCGGCGGCCGGGCCGGCGCTGGCTCACGCGCAGGCCGAGGTGGCGCACGTGCTGGCCTGTCATCCGGGCGGGCGCGAGGTGCCGGGGCGCATCGAGCCGGTGCTGAACGCGCTGGCGGTCGCGGATGTGCTGCATCTGGCGGCGCACGGGGTGTTCCACGCCCGTAGTCCGCTGGTGTCCGGGATCACGCTGGAGGACGGGTCGCTCATGGCGTACGACCTGCTGAACGTGACGCGATCGCCAGAGCTCGTGGTGCTTTCCGCCTGCAATTCGGGCATGTCACGAACGCCGATGGAGGGGGCTCCGCTGGGGCTGCCGGGGACATTCCTGGCTAAGGGGTCGTCGTGCGTGATCGCAGGCATGGTGCCGGTGCAGGACGAGGCGGCGCGGGCGGTGATGAGCATGTTCCACGAGCTCGTCGCGGCCGGGCAGCCGCCGGACGCGGCACTGGCGCACGCCTCGGCCAAGACCGGGGTGTACGAGTTCACCAGCTTCGGAGCCGGCGACCGCCCGCTGTATCAGCCGGTGGCGACAGGTCTCGAAGGATCGGCGACCCAGTTGGACCAGGAGCCCACGTAGAGCGCGGCGGGCAGGCCCGCCACCTCCAGCGCGAGCACCTCGTGGGCGGCCGTCACCCCGGAGCCGCAGTAGGCCCCCGCCCGGACCCCGTCACCCACGCCAAGCTCCGCGAACCTGGCCCGAAGCACAGCGGCGTCGAGGAATCTGCCGTCGGGCCCGACGTTCTCCGTGGTGGGCGCGCTGACGGCCCCGGGAACATGCCCGGCCACCGGATCGACCGGCTCCACTTCGCCCCGATACCGTTCCGCCGCCCTGGCGTCGAGCAGGACGCCCTCGGCGGCCACGTCGGCCGCCCCGCCGGCGGTCAGCACCGGCATACCGCCCGGCCGCGCCGTGAAGTCGCCCTCCTTCACCGCCGGGGCCTCCTTCGTGGTCGGCAGGCCGGCCGCACTCCACGCGGACAACCCGCCGTCCAGCACCCGGACGTCATGGTGGCCGAAATACCGCAGCGCCCACCAGGCCCTGGCGGCGACGGTGGAGCCGACGTCGTCGTAGACCACCACCGGCCGGTCCTCGCCCACCCCGAGGCGGCGCATCGCGCTCTGGAACGCGTCCGGCGCAGGCAGCGGGTGACGTCCGCCCGCTCCTGGAGGGGCCGCCAGATCGGTGTCGAGGTCGCAGTAGACGGCGCCTGGGATGTGGCCTTCCCGGTAGAGCTCAATCCCGGGCGGGCCGCCCAGCCGCCAGCGAACGTCCAACAGCGCCACGTCGCCGAGCGCCGCGAGCCCGTCCGGGCTGATCAGCGGACTCGGCGGCGAGCCGGTCGGGCTCGTGGGCGGATTGGTCGGCGAGCTCGTCACGTGCGTACCTCCAACAGCGGGATGTTCTGCTCGGCCGGCGTCATCGACCCGTGGTAGCCGGTGAAGAGGGCCTCGATCGGGTTCGCGCTCGGCGCGATGATGGCCAGGCCGGTGTAGGGGACGGCCACGACGTCGCCGATGCGCTCCAGCCACGCCTCGCGCACCCGCGGCCCGAACCAGCCGGACTCGACCGCCTCCTGCCTGGACACTACCCATGCCTTGCCCTGGAAGACCTCGCGCCACGCCTCCAGCACGTGCGGCGCGGCGCCGGGCTCGGCGTAGATGTGCCTGGCCCTGGCCTCGCCGCCGATCAGCGCCACGCCTTCGGCCAGCTCGGGCGTGGTCTCCGCGTCGACCTTCTCGGTGGCGTTGACCATGCCGTGGTCGGCCGTGATGTAGAGGGCCGCGCCGGGTGGCAGTCCTTCGGCCAGCCGCTGAGCCATGTCGTCCACGATGGCGAGCTGCCGCAGCCATTCCTCGCTGCCCCAGCCTGCCAGGTGCCCGGCGGAGTCCAGATCGCCGTAGTAGACCGTGACGTGCGCAGGCCGCTCGCGCATCGCCTGATGCGTCCGGGCGACGCGCTCGTCCACGGTGTCGGCCGCCACGTAGCGCACGCCCCGGTAGACGGCCCTGGTGAGGCCGGTGCCCTCGAACTCGGCGGGGGCGACGTAGGCGGGCTCGATGCCGGCCCGGGCGGCCCGCTGGTAGACGGTCGGAGCGGGCTGCCACTGCTCGGGATCCATCGTGAGGCCGTCGGGCATCGTCCACCGTAGGCAGTTGAACAGGTGTCCGGTGCCCGGCACGGCCAGCGTCAAGCCCAGCATGCCGTGCTCGCCCGGCGGCAGGCCGGTGCCCAGCGAGCAGAGGCTGGTCACGGTGGTGGCGGGGAATCCGGCCGTGAGCGTCCTGCTGCTCAGCCCGGACAGGAACGGCGCCGCCTCGGCGTGCGCCCGCAACAGCTCCGCTCCCAGGCCGTCCACCAGGAACAGGCAGACCCGCTCAGCGGGCGCCAGGACGAGGGGCGAATTCGGTGTGCCGGGCTCGTTCGGCGTGGTCGGAGCGCTGGGAACGGGCTCAGGAACGCTCGAGTCGCCGTCGTGCACTCCCAGCGCGGCCAGCAGCGCACCAGGCAGATCCGCCAGCGACCCGCCGCCATACCCTGGCACCAGCATGCCCCTCATCTTAGGCATCTGTCCGTCTTCATGAGATTGTCGGTCTTCATGAGGATCGCGGGCCTCTCCGTTTTCGCCGGGGATCTCGCCCCCCTTGTTTTACGGCCGGCCAGGTTACCCGCACTCGCCATCGCTGGTTTCCGTCTGTCATGGCCGGTCGTGAAGGCTCACGGGGTGCTCGCCGTGACGAGCGCATTCTTGACCTGCGTCTTCGCTGACGTCTTGGCCATCGTCTTCGTGTCCGCCCGCTGACGGGCGTGGCGGCGCAGGCGGCCGTGCCCCGGCCGGAACGCGTCCGGCGCCGAAGGAGAGAGGGTCAGGCGGCGGCGCGGGCGGTGGCCTCGGAGAGGGACTTGGCGAAGGACAGGACGTGGGTGACCGCTTCCGGGCCGTCGGCCGCCTCACTGACCCTGAGGGACAGGTCATCGGCGGTGATCGCCCCCGTGTAACCGTGGTCGGCCTCGCAGTTTTCGTCGCCGCACGTAGCCGGCTCCAGGTCCACGTGGGAGATCGCACCCCAGCCGATGGTCAGCGTGACTTCCGTGGGCGGCACGCCCGGGACGTAGGAGGCGGGGTCGGGCACGACGCGGGTGACGGCGACCGATTGGATGCGGCTCAGGCGCACGGCCTCCGTGGTCGTGGAGGCATGGGACGTCGAGACGCCCTCCACCGCGGGGTGCTCGTCGGTGTGGCAGACCAGCAGCCGTGTCGTGGTCAGCACCAGCACGGTGACGTGCCTGCGCACCTCCATCGCAGGATCGAACGTGGCCTCATGGTGGACCACGAACGCGGTCACGGCTTCCTTGCCCAGCGCGGATTCGACCGCATCGGTGACGAGGTCGGGATAGTAGCCGCTGCGCTCGATCGCTTCACGCAGGCCCGCGGCTGAGACTCGGGTTTCCCTCATGGGTCCATCCTGCCAGGGCCGGGCAGTACACTCACCCGCCGGATATAACGCTCTATAACGTCTTTAGATTGGTAACAAAGGCCACTTCGGAGCACTGGCCTCACTTTGCCTTCACCTCCGGGGCGCGGTCATGACAGGCGGCGCGGGCCGCCGTCCAGGCGCGGGCCCGCCGGTGTGCGGAGGGTGGCGCGGGCGCCGAGGATCATGGCGTCGGACTCCCCTACGAGCACCTGGTCCAGGTCCAGGCGGGCCACCTCGGGCAGGTCGTTGGCCAGTCGGCCGACGCGTACGAGCAGCTCCTCCAGGGCGTCGACCGCCACCGGCGGGTAGCCGTATTCGCCGAAGAGCAGCGGCGTGGCGCGTACGGAGCGCACCAGCGCGGCGGCGTCCTCCCTCGTCAGGGGCGCGAGGCGGAACCCCTGGTCGAGGAGGAGCCGTGCGGTCACCTCACCGAGCCCGAACGACACCACCGGGCCGAACGCCGGATCCTCGATGACGCCCACCACGGTGGGCACGGCCGGTTGCGGCGCCATGGGCTGGACGGCCAGCCGCACCTTCTCGCCCAGTTGGTCGGCGAACTCGGCGTACGCGTGGCGCACCATCTCCGGGCCCGCCAACCCCAGGCGCACGGTGCCCGCGCGGCGCGAGGCGCCCGGGTCGGCGACCTTCAAGACCACGGGCCACCCGAGGCGCTCCGCGGCGGCCACGGCCTCGTCGGGCGAGCGCACCACCTCGGCGGGCCATACGGTGAGGCCGTAGCAGGACAGCAGATCCGTCGCGTCGATCTCGACCGGCGGTCCCGGCTCCGCGAAGACCACGGGCCGCGGGCGCACAGCGGCGGCCCGGTCCGCGCTCGCGGGACCGGGAGCGTCATACGACGCGACCGCCGGCGCGCTCGCCTGTTCCTGCGATCCGCCCACGGGACCGGAGGCCGTGCCCGACGCCGACTGACCAGCTGCCTTGTCCGTTGGGGCCGAGCCCGGGACGGACGGCGGCGTCGTCGCTTGGGCAGAAGCCGGAGTGTCCGGAGCCGCCGGGGTGGTCGTCAGGAGGGTGTGGACCAGGGAGCGGGCGCGGTCGGTGTCGATGTCGTCGAGCTCCGGCGGCGGCATCGCCGGTTGCGCGCGCCACGTGGCGTACCGCACCACGTGGGCCAGCGCCCGGACCGCCTCCTCGGGGGCCGCGTAGGAGGGGATGGATCCCCGCCCGGGCGTGGCCTGCGTACCGGCAGGGCCTTCCAGCCGCAGCGCCGGATGCATGCCCAGATGGCCGCGGAACGTTGTCAGCACCGGCTTGGGGACGTCCTTCGACACCCGTACCAGCTCGGCCGCCACCGCCTCGGTGTCACCGGCAAGGGGCGGCATGTAGATCACGACGGCGGCGTCCACGTCGGGCGAGGCGAGCTCGCCGGCGAGCGCCGTACCGAACTCCGAGGCTCCCGCGGCCGGTCCCAGGTTGACCGGCGGCCGGGGTTCGAGCCCGGCGGCGCGGCAGACGTCGGCGGCGAGCAGCCCGAGCGCGTCGGAGTTGGTCACGAGCGCGACCCTGGGCCCGGCGGGCAGCGGCTGGTAGGCCAGCAACTGCCCCACGTCGAACAGCTGGATGAGGTCGTCCACCCTGATCAGCCCGGCCTGCGCGAACAGGGAGCTGATCGCGGAGTCCGGCAGCCCGAGCTCCTCCGCCGAGTGCCCCGACGGGGTGCCGCCGCTCTTGACCACCACGATGGGCTTGCTCCGCGCGATGCGCCTGGCCAGCCGGGTGAACTTGCGCGGGTTACCCAGCGATTCGAGGTAAAGCAGGATCACCTCGGTGGCGTCGTCCTCCTCCCAGTACTGCAGGAGGTCGTTGCCCGACACGTCGGCACGGTTGCCGGCGGAGACGAACGACGAGATGCCCATGCCGCGCTGCGCCACCCGCTGCAGCAGCGCGGTGCCGAGCGCGCCCGACTGGCTGAAGAAGCCGACCTTGCCCCGCCCCGGCACGGTGGCGGCCAGCGTGGCGTTGAGCCGGACGGCGGGGTCGGTGTTGGCGATGCCGAGACAGTTGGGGCCGACCACGCGCAGGCCGTAGGAACGCGCGATGCGGGCCAGCTCGTCCTGCCTGGCCCGGCCGGGCGCGCCCGTCTCGCCGAAGCCGGAGGAGACCACGACCAGCCCGTGCACGCCTTTCTCCGCACACTCCTTGACCACGTCGAGCACGCCCTCGGCGGGCACAGCGACCACGGCCAGGTCGACGTCGCCGTCGATGGCGGTGACGCTCGGGTAGGCCCGCACGCCCGCCACCGCCCGCACCTCCCGGTGCACCGGGTAGACGGGACCGGTGAAGTCGGCGGCCAGCAGGTTGCGCAGGACGGTCTGGCCGACCCCGCCGGGCTCGCGGGAGGCGCCGATGACCGCGACCGAGCCCGGAGTGAGCAGCCTGGCGATCGACCTGGACTCGGCCCGGTGCTCGCGGGCCGCCGTCACCTCGGCGGAGGTCTCGGTGGGGGTGAGGTCGAGCGTCATGCGGACGACGCCGTCGGCGAACTGGCTCTGGGCGGTGTAGCCGGCCTGGCGCAGCAGGCCCATCATGCGCATGTTGGCGGGCAGGACATCGGCGATGAAACGCTCGATGCCGTGTTCGCGGGCGGTGGCGGCCAGGTGCTCCAGGAGCACGGAGGCCACTCCCCTGCCCTGGTGGGCGTCCTCGACGAGAAAGGCCACCTCGGCCTCGCCCGGCCCGGTGCGGTCGTAACGGATCACGGCGACCATCTCGGTGCCGATGGTGGCGATCAGGGCGACCCTGTGGAGATAGTCGACATTGGTGAACCGCTCGACGTCGCGGTCGGACAACCGCGGCCGCGGCCCGAAGAACCGGAAATAGATCGACTCGTCCGACAGTCGCGAGTAGAAGGCACGGAGGCGGTCCGCGTCGGCGGGCCTGATCGGGCGTACGTGCGCCGTGCCGCCGTCGGCAAGGACGACGTCGGCCTCCCAATGAGCCGGATATTGTGCCTCCACAGTCTCGAGCGTAAACCCGCATCCCACATGCCAAGACCCGGGGCCCAGTTGGGCAACGCTTGTGCATCGACTCCAGCTTGGTGTGATGGGTCCGCCCCACGAGCAGCCCGGAAGCTGTTAGTTTTGCCGTGGCCAGGGTGGACTGAAGGCAGCAAGGTGGTGACATCATGACGCGGGTCGTCGTGGTGGGCGATCTCATGACCGACGCGGTCGCGCGCGCCCGTTATGCGCTCGCCAGGGCGAGTGACACCCCGGCGATCGTGACGATGCACGGTGGCGGCTCGGGTGCGAACATCGCCTCGTGGCTCGCCGTCGAGGGTGCGGAAGTGGCCTTCATCGGCCGCAGAGGCGCCGACATCACCGGGCGAAACCGCGACATGGAGCTGATGGGCTACGGCGTGGACGCGCGGCTCGTCATGGATCCCGAGCGGCCCACCGGCACCTGCGTGGTGCTGGTCACGCACAAGGGCGAGCGCACCATGCTCTCCGACCCCGGCGCCAACGCCGCGCTGTCGCCGGAGGACCTGCCGCGCGACCTGTTCACCTCGGGCTCGCACCTGCACCTTTCGGGCTACACGCTGATCAACGAGGGCTCGCGCGACGCCGGTCTCGCGGCGCTCGACATGGCCAGGCGCGGCGGGATGTCGATTTCGGTGGACTGCGCCTCGTCCGCGCCGCTCGAGCGTACTGGGGCCGAGCCGTTCCTGGAGTGGACCAACGGCGCCAAGCTGCTGTTCGCCAATGCCGACCAGGCGAAGGTGCTGACCGGCCGCGACGAACCGGAGGCCGCGGCCAAGGTGCTGACGGCGTGGTTCCCGCAGGTCGTGATCAAGCAGAACGCCGAGGGCGCGCTGTGGTTCAGCAACGGCCGCCCCGAGCCGGTCCACGTGGCCGCCGAGCCGGTCGACAAAATCGTTGACGGCACGGGGGCGGGCGACGCATTCTCCGCCGGCTTCCTGCCGCCGTGGCTGGAGGGCAAGCCGCCGGCCGAAGCGCTGGCCTCGGGATGCCGGCTGGCGGCCAAGGCGATCATGCATTTGGGCGCCCGTCCGCCCTTCTAGACATTTGGCCGCACGTCCGTCCTCTAGGACAAGACGCCGGGCGTGCTGAACGCCGGCGTCAGCTGACGGTCGCCAGGGCCAGCGGCAGCACGGCCGGAGCGCCGGCGTGGCGGACGAGGGCGGTGGCCAGCGTCATCGTCCACCCAGTGTCGACCCGGTCGTCCACGAGCAGGACGGGCCCACCACACTGGGCGATCTGGGCGCCGACGTCCTTGGGCATGGCCAGGGTGCCTCTGACCGCCTGGACGCGCTTGGCGCTGTTGAACTGCTGTCCGGGCGAGCCGGCCCGATAGCCCAGCTCCCCGAGGTAGGTCAGCCGCCCGACCTGTGCCAGCCGCTCGGCGAACGAGCGCACGAGCTTCGGCCGCGTCGCGGACGGAAGGCTGACCACGGCCACCGGCCGCTCACGCCAGTCCCAGGCGGACAGCACCCGTACGACGGCCGCGAACATGTCGTCGGCCATCGGCCCGTCGTCGCCGTTGAACAGCTCTCGCAGCCGGTTGCCCCACCCGATGTCGGTCAGCCGCCCGAGCGCCCGGCCCGGCTCCGCGCCCAGCTCCGGCTTGATCCGCCCGGAAAGGTCTGCCAGGCCGGTCGGCCACTGTTTGCGGGCCTCGATCTCGACACCGGGCCTGCTCAACCGCTCGCGGGCGGTTTCCACGGCCTGCGCGGCGATCTCCGGCGAGCGGTGCCTGCCCGTGCAGTTGTCGCAGCGGCCGCAGGGCCGGGCGGACTCGTCGTCGAGGTGCCTGCGCAGGTAGTGCTCCCTGCACTCGGTCGTGGTCAGGTAGCCGAGCATGGCCTCCTGCTCGGCCCTGCGCTCGGCGGCGATGCGGGTGTAACGCTCGGTGTCGTACGCCCACGGCTCACCGGTGGCCTCCCAGCCGCCCTTGACCCGCCGGACGGCGCCGTCCACGTCGAGGACCTTGAGCATCATCTCCAGGCGGCTGCGGCTCAGATCGACGGCGGTCTCGAGCGCCGGGGTGGACATGACGCCGCCGCGTTCTTCGAGCGTCTGGAGCGTGGCGCGGACGACGGGCTCGGGCGGGAACGCCAGCGAGGCGAAGTAGGCCCAGATGTCGCGGTCCTCGACGCCGGGCAGCAGGATCACCTCGGCCCGCTCCACCCCGCGTCCGGCCCGGCCGACCTGCTGGTAGTAGGCGACCGGCGACTGCGGCGCCCCCACGTGCACGACGAATCCCAGGTCGGGCTTGTCGAAGCCCATCCCGAGCGCGCTCGTGGCCACCAACGCCTTGATCTTGTTGCTGAGCAGTGCTTCCTCGGCCGCCAGCCGCTCGGCCGGGTCGGTCTGACCGGAGTAGGCGGCCACCTCGTGCCCCTGCTCGCGCAGGTAGCCCGCGATCTCGTGGGCGGCGGCCACGGTCAGCGTGTAGACGATGCCGGAGCCGGGCAGCTCACGCAGCGTCTGGGCCAGCCACGCCAGCCGTTGCTCGGCCGTGGGCAGGCGTACGACGGACAGGTGCAGGCTCTCGCGCTCCAGCGGCCCGCGCAGCACGAGCGTGTCGTCCCCGTCGGGCCGCAGCTCCGCGGGGAGGCGCATCTGCTCGGCCACGTCGCGGGTGACGCGGGCGTTGGCGGTGGCGGTCGTGGCGAGGACGGGGATGCCGGGCGGCAGGTCCTCGAACAGCCGCGCCAGCCTGCGGTAGTCGGGCCTGAAGTCGTGTCCCCAGTCGGAGATGCAGTGCGCCTCGTCGACCACCACGAGCCCGGCGCTCTCGGCCAGCTCGGGCAGCACGTTGTCGCGGAAGTCGGGGTTGTTGAGCCGCTCGGGGCTGACCAGCAGCACGTCCACCATGCCGTCGGCGACCTGGCCGTAGATCTCCTCCCACGCCTCCGGGTTGGCGGAGTTGATCGTGACGGCCCTGATGCCGGCCCGCTCGGCGGCGGCGATCTGGTTGCGCATCAGCGCCAGCAGCGGCGAGACGATGACCGTGGGGCCCTCACCCAGCTCCCGCAGGAGCGCGGTGGCCACGAAGTAGACGGCCGACTTGCCCCAGCCGGTGCGCTGCACGACCAGCACCCTGCGCCGGTCGAGGACGAGGGCCTCGATGGCCGACCACTGGTCGTCGCGGAGCCTCGCGTGCGCTCCGGCCAGCGCTTGAAGGCGTTCCTCGGCCTCTTGCCGCAGCATCCCGGCATCGGGGGCGTCAATCATGCACCCTTGTTACCACCTTTCCCGCCGTGGTTCGCGCTCCTCCTCGTGAAACCCCATCCTGTACGGCTGCGCCGACTGGGCTCCACCCGCCGCACGGGGCCGGGCCCCGTCCAGGGGAACGCTCCTCCGGTTCACCGAGCCGGGCGCCGATACGTGCGCCTCGTGGACCGGCCGCGTGGTGAATCGCGAGCCGGCACGACGGGCAGGGCGGACGTACGGAACCGCACTCAGGACGGATCCCCGTGCTCCGGGAAGGCGTTGATCGTGACCCGGTGCATGCGGCGGCGCTCGGTGTAGTCGGCCACCGCGTAGTGCTGGGTCGGCCGGTTGTCCCAGAAGGCGAGGGTGCCGGGCCGCCACCGCAGGCGGCACTGGTACTCCGGCGAGCGGATGTGATCAATCAGGAACGGCAGCAGCGCCTCGTTCTCCCGGTCCGACAGGCCGACCAGGCGGGTCGTCGAGGACCGGTTCACGAACAGGGCCTTCCTGCCCGTCTCCGCGTGCACGCGCACCACCGGCCGCTCGATCGGCGGCCACCTGGCCTGGATCTCGGCCAGGTCGAACGGATGCCCCTTGGCGATCGCCTTCTTCATCGACATCGTGATGTCGTGCACGGCCGTCAGCTCGTCACACAGCCGCTGCAGCGACGGAGACAACGTTTCGTACGCCAGGTAGGTGTTCGCCCAGCACGTGTCACCGCCCACGCTGGGCAGCTGGACGCAGCGCAACAGCGAGCCCATGGGCGGCGTGGGCTCGAAGGTGTTGTCGCTGTGCCACTCGTCGCCCCCCTCGCCCTTGGGTGAGGTCTGGTCGAGCACATGGATGGGGCTGGCGGCGTCCTTCTTGAAGGCCGGGTGGTTGAGCGTGCCGAAGTTCAGGGCGAACTGCAGGTGCTGCTCGTCGTCGATGTGCTGGTCGCGGAAGAACAGCACGAGGTGCTTGAGCCAGCCCTCCCGCAGAGTCGCGACCTCCTCCTGCGACAGCGGCTTGCGCAGATCGACCCCGGTGACCTCGGCGCCGATGTGCTTGGTCACGGGATGAAACTCGATCATGACGCCTCCGGGAACGCGGAATCCTCGTCGGCAAGGTAACACCAAGCAATTGCTTGGTCAACCAGAAACGCGCTATCGAACAAGTCTGCGATAAGTGGCCGGCATCGAGTACCATCGTGGTTCGGGCACGATGTTCGCCGTCATACCTTTCCCGGCTTCCTTGCCGGGTGGATGACCAGCTCAGTCATTGGCGAGGAGGCGTCTTCCATGGCTGGATATGCCACAGGGGACCCGGCTCGTGCCATCATCTCCAAAGGCGAACACACCGGAACCCCTCCTGGTCGCGTGACCCACGCGCCTCTGGCCGCCATCACCTCGCGACCGGGACGGGTGACGTCGACGCCTCACACGCCGATCTGACGCTTCTCCAGCGAGCTGACGGCTACGGTTACAGCACGAGAGCAGAAGGAGGATGCGCTTCCCCTCGGCGCGACGGCCGAGGCAGCCGCGCAGCACAAGATGGCCCGACGTACGACTGCACCCCCGCCTGAGGACTTCGAGGAGCGGATCGTCGACATCGACGTCTCCTCCGAAATGCGCACGAGCTTTCTCGAGTACGCCTACTCGGTGATCTACCAGCGGGCCCTGCCCGACGCGCGTGACGGCCTCAAGCCCGTGCAGCGGCGCATCCTCTACTCCATGAGCGAGATGGGCCTGCGCCCCGACCGCGGGCACGTCAAGTCCTCACGCGTCGTCGGCGACGTCATGGGCAAGCTGCACCCGCACGGCGACTCCGCCATCTATGACGCGCTGGTGCGGCTGGCGCAGCCGTTCTCCATGCGGCTGCCGCTGGTGGACGGCCACGGCAACTTCGGCTCGCCCGACGACCTGCCCGCCGCCATGCGATACACCGAGGCCAGGCTGGCCCCGGCCGCCATGCTCATGGTGGAGTCGCTCGACGAGGAGACCGTCGACTTCAAGCCCAACTACGACGGGCAGGAGACCGAGCCCGGCGTCATGCCGTCGGCATTCCCCAACCTGCTGGTCAACGGCACGAGCGGCATCGCGGTCGGCATGGCGACCAACATGGCGCCGCACAACCTCACCGAGGTCGTGGCGGCCGCCCGGCACCTGATCAAGAAGCCGGACGCGACGCTGGACGAGCTGATGAGGTTCGTGCCCGGTCCCGACCTGCCGACCGGCGGCTCGATCATCGGGCTGCAGGGGGTGCGGGACGCGTACGAGACCGGGCGTGGCACGTTCCGGATGCGGGCCAAGTGCGCCGTCGAGCAGATCACCCCGCGCCGCAAGGGCATCATCGTCACCGAGCTGCCCTACAACGTCGGCCCCGAGCGCGTGGTCACCAAGATCAAGGAGCTGGTCACCTCCAAGAAGCTCCAGGGCATCGCCGACCTGAAGGACCTCACCGACCGGCACAAGGGCCTGCAGCTGGTCATCGAGATCAAGAACGGCTTCATCCCCGAGGCCGTCCTGGAGGAGCTCTACCGGCTGACGCCGATGGAGGAGACGTTCGGCATCAACAACGTCGCCCTGGTGGACGGCGAGCCGCGCACGCTGGGACTGCGCGAGCTGCTCCAGGTCTATGTCGACCACCGGCTCGAGGTGGTGCGCCGCAGGTCGGAATACCGGCGCCGCAAGCGCGAAGAACGCCTGCACCTGGTCGACGGCCTGATCATCGCGCTGCTCAACATCGACGAGGTCATCCAGGTCATCCGTGCCTCCGACGACTCGGCACAGGCGCGCACGCGGTTGATGGACGTGTTCGACCTGACCGAGATCCAGGCCGCCTACATTCTCGACACGCCGCTGCGCCGCCTGACCCGCTACGACAAGCTGGAGCTGGACCGGGAGAAGGAGACGCTGAGCGACGAGATCGCCAAGCTGACCGAGATCCTGTCCTCGGAGGCCAAGATGCGCCAGGTCGTCTCGGGCGAGCTGGCCGACGTGGCCAAGAAATACGGCACGCCGCGCCGCACGGTCCTGCTGGAGGCCCCCGGCGTGGCCCGGACCCCCGTCGTCTCGCTCCAGGTGGCCGACGACCCGTGCCTGGCGCTGCTGTCGTCGACCGGCCTGCTGGCCCGCACCTCCGACGCGACGCCGCTGCCGGGCGAGGGCGAACGTTCGGCCCATGACGTGCTGGTCTCGGCTGTACGCACCTCGGTGCGGGGCGAGGTCGGCGTGGTGACGTCGCTGGGCCGGCTGATCCGGGTCCAGGTCGTGGACCTGCCGACTCTGCCGTCCACGGCCAACCCGCCGTCGCTGTCCGGCGGTCACCCGGTCTCCGAATACGTCTCACTGCTGCCCGACGAGCAGGTCATCGGCCTGGGCTCGCTGGATCCCGACGGGCCTGGGCTGGCCGTGGGCACGGCGCAGGGCGTGGTCAAGCGGGTGGTGCCCGACTATCCTGCCAACCGCGACGACTTCGAAGTGATCACCTTGAAGGACGGCGACAGCGTGGTGGGCGCGGTCGAGCTGGTGTCCGAGTCGCACGACCTGGTGTTCATCGCCTCCAACGCCCAGTTGCTGCGATTCCCGGCCTCGCTGGTGCGACCGCAGGGGCGGCCGGCGGGCGGCATGGCGGGGATCCGGCTGGAGGACGGGGCCAGGGCGATCTGGTTCGGCGTGGTCGATCCTGAGCTGCCCGCGCACGTGGTCACGATCGCCGGGTCATCGACGGCCCTGCCGGGGACGCAGGTGGGCGGTGGCAAGGTGTCCGACTACGCCGAGTTCCCCGCCAAGGGGCGGGCCACCGGTGGGGTGCGGGCACAGCGGTTCTTGAAGGGCGAGGACGAGTTGCTGCTGGCGTGGGCGGGGCCTGCTCCGGCCAAGGCGGTGTCCGGGGTCGGCAAGCCGGTGCCGTTGCCTGAGGAGATCGGGCGCCGGGACGGCTCAGGTGTCCGCCTGACACACACCATCGGCGCCATCGGCGGCGCCCTCGGCTCCGGCCAGGAAACCCTCCCGCCCGCCGTCGAGTCCTCGGCCTCGCCGCCCGAAGACGAGTAGCCACACCCCCCGACGCCCCCGGCAAGCCCCGGGGGCGTCGGAGTCTACGGCCTGGCGTTGGAGTGGGGCCGGCTTGGTAGCAGGGACCGGGGGCGGGTCAGTCCCGGCAGAGGCAGAACGGGTGCCCGGCCGGATCGAGGAACACCCGGAAGCTGTCGTCCTCGCTGGGCTGGTGCTCATGCTTGACCGCGCCGATCTCGAGCACCCGCTTCTCCGCCTCCTCCATGTCGTCCACGGTGAGATCGAGGTGGAACTGCTGCGGCCGCTCGGGGTCGGGCCAGGTCGGCTGCCGGAAGTCGGGTGCGAGCTGGAACGCCAGCCGCCGGGGCGGCCCCCCGTCGGTCACCACCACCCAATCGTCCTCGACCGACGTGATCGGCCAGCCGAGCAGCCGGGAGTAGAACTCGGCCAGCCCTGGGGGATCGGGCGTGTCGAGCACGACGGTCCGGAATTCCGCGATGCCGCTCATCATTCACCTCTCTCTGACGTGGTTGCGACAATGGATGCCATGGCTGTCAACTCGTTCATGGTTCCGCTCGGCGCTCCCGCGCCCGACTTCGATCTCACCGCTATCGACGGCGGCAGCGTCTCGCTGGAAGACCTCAAAGACTCTCCCGCCACACTGGTGGTCTTCCTCTCCAACCACTGCCCCTACGTGCGGCACATCGAGAAGGGCCTGGGCGCGCTGGCCGCGGACTACGGCGCCCGGCTGTCGATCGTCGCCATCTGCAGCAACGACAGCGTTAATTACCCGGACGACGATCCCACACACCTGGCCGAGCAGGCCGCCCGAGCCGGGTTCACGTTCCCGTACTTGCTGGACGACACCCAGGAGGTGGCCAAGGCGTACAAGGCCGCCTGCACGCCCGACTTCTTCCTGTACGACTCCCGGCTCAAGCTCGTCTACCGGGGAGAATTCGACGGCTCCCGCCCCGGCAACTCGGTGCCGGTGACCGGCGCGTCGCTGCGGGCGGCCATCGACGCCCTGCTGGAGGGCGGCGAGGTGCCCGCGGAGCAGAGCCCGTCGCTCGGCTGCAGCATCAAGTGGAAGCCGGGCAACGAGCCCGCCTGAACGGCACTGAACGCTTGCGCCTGACCCCGCTCGGCATGCCCAGACCACCGGGCTGGGCATGCCCGCGACGGCCGACCCGATACCGGCGTTTACGGCGAGCCCAGCGGGCCGAAGGCACGCAGTGCGGCGTCCAGCCCGAGGGGGTTGCCCAAAAGCTCTTTTGCCCTTGAAGACGGCGCGCACCCGTGGAGATGGCGAGCACGAGTGATGAGCACGGGTGGCGAGCACAGGTGGCGAGCACAGGTGGCGAGCACGAGTGATGAGCACGGGTGGCGAGCACAGGTGGCGAGCACAGGTGGCGAGCACGAGTGATGAGCACGGGTGGCGAGCACAGGTGGCGAGCACGAGTGATGAGCACGGGTGGCGAGCACAGGTGGCGAGCACAGGTGGCGAGCACAGGTGGCGAGCACAGGTGGCGAGCACAGGTGGCGAGCACAGGTGGCGAGCACGAGTGGCGAGCACGAGTGGCGAGCACGAGTGGCGAGCACGAGTGACGGGATCGGATGACGGGGCCGGATGACGGGGTCGGTCAGCGGGTGGAGGCGGAGATCGCCGTCGGGAGCGCGAGTAGGAGCTCGTGCGGCTGGCCGCCCTGCCAGTGCCGGATCAGCCGGGCGCCCGCTTCCCCGGGATCGAACTCCTCACACCCCAAAGGCCCGAAGCAGCCCGCCTGGTCCAGCATCAGGATGAGCGGATCGTCATCGGGCAGGCTGGCGGCGTAGGCGGCGGTGTCGATGAGGGCCAGCGCGCACTTGGCATTGCGACCGTCGTCGTTGGACTCCACGCGGTCAAGGCGGCGCCAGGCTTGAGCACGGAGATACGCGGCGAGCGATTCGGACCTGGTCACGACTGAAACCTTCTTAGATCACGTACATGCGGCTACGACATCATCACGCAAGGTGACGCGCTTTCGTGGGACCTTTGCCAACTCCCGCCTGTCGCCACCCCGGGAGCAGCCACTTTTGAGGGTGGTGTCATCATCTGGGACATGAGTGCGTTCGACGACCTGTATGCCGCCAACGCTAAGTTTGCGAAAGACTTCGGGAGCTCCGAGCTCACCGGCCGGGCAGCCCGCGGGCTGGCCGTCGTGACCTGCATGGACTCGCGCATCGACCCGCTCGGCCTGCTCGGGTTGCAGGCGGGCGACGCCAAGATTCTCCGCAACGCCGGCGCCCGCGTGACCGATGACGTGCTGCGGACGCTGGTGCTGGCCGTTTACCTGCTCGGAGTCGAGCGCGTGCTGGTGATGCCGCACACCGACTGCGGCATGGCCAAGGTGACGGACGCGGACGTGCACGCCCTCACCAGCGAGCGCGGGGTGGATACCCGCAGCCTGGAGTTTCATACGGTGCCCGACCAGTACGAGGCGCTGCGCCACGATCTGACCCGTATCCGCACCAGCCCGTTCCTGCCCGCGGACATGCCGGTGGCCGGTGCGATCTACGACGTCCGGACGGGCCGCCTGACCGCGTCCGAGTTCTGAAGGGCGAGACCAGGCTGCTGCTTCCAGGCGCGGGGCGCCGCCCTCTCATACAGCACGATCTCGTACGTGCCGGCGCGAGACAGGGCGCACCAGCTCCAGAGAGGCCTAGGACGGCCCCAGGAACGCGCCCAGACGGCTCTTAGGCCTCCTGCACCTCGAACATGGTGCAGGAGGGACGGAACGCCGTCTGGCGGCCTCTAGGCGTCGATGTGGTCGCGGTCGACCTCGGCGGCGCTGTTGACGATGAACTCCCGCCGCGGCGCCACATCGCTCCCCATGAGCAAGTTGAAGATGCCCTCGGCGCCCTCGGCGTCCTCGATGCGCACCCGGCGCAGGATCCGGTGCCGCGGGTCCATCGTGGTCTCGGCCAGCTGGTCGGCGTCCATCTCGCCCAGACCCTTGTAGCGCTGCACAGGGTCCTTCCACCGCTTGCCGCGCCGCTCCAGGTCCCGCAGCACCCGCTGCAGCTCGGCGTCGGAGTAGCAGTAGATGTATTTCTCCTTGCCCTTGCCGGGGTTGGTGAGCTCGATGCGGTGCAGCGGCGGCACCGCCGCGAACACCCGCCCGGCCTCCAGCATCGGCCGCATGTAGCGGTGGAAGAGCGTCAGCAGCAGGGTGCGGATGTGGGCGCCGTCCACGTCGGCGTCGGCCATGAGGATGACCTTGCCGTAGCGGGCCGCCTCGATGTCGAACGAGCGCCCGGAGCCGGCGCCGACCACCTGGATGATGGCGGCGCATTCGGCGTTTTTGAGCATGTCGCTCACGGACGCCTTCTGCACGTTGAGGATCTTGCCCCGGATCGGCAGCAGCGCCTGGAACTCCGAGTCGCGGGCCAGCTTGGCGGTGCCCAGCGCCGAGTCGCCCTCGACGATGAACAGCTCGCTGCGGTCCACGCCTTCACTGCGGCAGTCGACGAGCTTGGCGGGGAGCGCGGAGCTTTCCAGCGCACTCTTGCGCCGCTGGTTGTCGCGGTGCTCGCGGGCGGCGATGCGGGCCTTGGCGGCGGCGACGATCTTCTCCAGAACGGCTCGCAGCGGCTGCTTGTAGCCGCGCGGCGGGTTGGTGAAGATTTCCTTGAGCTCGCGCGAGACGACGTGGGAGACGATGCGGGTGGCCGCGGAGGTGCCCAGCACCTCCTTGGTCTGGCCCTCGAACTGCGGCTCGGGCACCCTGACCGTGACCACGCCGGTCAGGCCTTCGGAGATGTCGTCCTTGGTGACGGGGTCGTCGCCGTTTTTCAGCAGGCGGGTCTCGCGCAGCAGCTCGTTGACCGTGCGCACCAGGCCACGCTCGAATCCGCTCAGGTGGGTGCCGCCCTTGGGGGTGGCGATCACGTTGACGAACGACCGCACGGTGGACTCGTAGCCCTTGCCCCAGCGGACCGCCACGTCCACGGTCAGCTCGCGCTGCACCTCGGTGGGCGTCATGTGGCCCTGGTCGTCGAGGACCGGCACGGTCTCGTGGAAGTGGCCCACGCCCTGCAGCCGCAGCACGTCGCAGACGGGCTCGTCACGGGCCAGGAACTCGGTGAACTCGGAGATGCCGCCGTCGAAGCGGAACTCCTCCTCCACGCGCTCCTCGTGCCTGCTGTCGTAGACGGCCAGGGTCAGCCCGGGCACCAGGAACGCGGTCTGCCGCAGGCGCACGTGGATCTCGTCCATCGAGACCTCGGCCTCGGGCAGGAAGATCTGCTTGTCGGCCCAGAAGCGCACCCGGGTGCCGGTGACCTTGCGCGGGAGCGTGGCGCCAACCCGCAGCCCGGACTTCTTCTTGAACTTCGCCGTCGGCCCATCACCATCGAAGATCCCGGTGACGCCGCGGCGGAAACTGATCTCGTGAACGCGCCCGTCCTTGTCCACCTCGACGTCGAGCCTCGCCGACAGGGCGTTGACCACGGACGCGCCCACACCGTGCAGGCCGCCGGAGGCGCCATAGGAGCCGCCGCCGAACTTGCCGCCCGCGTGCAGCTTGGTGAAGACGAGCTCCACACCGGCCAGGCCGGTCTTGGGCTCGTTGTCGACCGGGATGCCGCGGCCGTTGTCGCGCACCTCGATGGAGCCGTCGGGGTAGAGCTCGACCTCGATCCGGTCGCAGTGCCCCGCCAGCGCCTCGTCGACGCCGTTGTCCACGATCTCCCAGAGGCAGTGCATGAGCCCGCGGCTGTCGGTGGACCCGATGTACATCCCCGGGCGCTTGCGGACGGCCTCGAGGCCCTCAAGCACCGACAGGTGACGAGCCGTGTAACCCGCCTCCACTAGCGTCACTCCAGCTCCCCAGGTCTAAGCATCGAACACGTGTGCGTAGCCTACCGTTCTTCCCATACGCACGCGTACAAGCTTGCCATGGCGACACGTTTGCCGTTACCAACCGGCTGATCGTCATTACTATCGGACACATTCTGCTCTGGGCGTAGAGAGGGGGAGGTTGGGAAGCTCCACGTCCGGTTAGATGTTGTCCAAGTGACTGACGCCAGATCCTCGCTTCGGCGGGGGTGACCCGAAAGGCGATACGTGACTGGAGCTCTCGCCCCCGTTAAGCCGCTGACGGCCCTCGACCGCTGCGACCGCTGCGGTGCCCAGGCCTACATTCGCGCGACCCTGCCCATAGGCGGGGAGCTGCTGTTCTGCGCCCACCACGGGCGTCAGCACATTGCGGCGCTGCGCGAAAAGGGCGCCGACATCCTGGACGAGTCGGCTCGACTCAGCAAGACCGATTCAATTGCCCCCAACGACGAGCGCTGACCCCAGCGCTGGTCGTGATGAGATAACCACATATCGCGTGACAGTGACGGCGACCCTGGGCGTGCCCGGGGTCGCCGTCCTGCGTAAGACGCCGTGGCCGGCGCGCCTATTCCAATAGGCCGCCGCCCGGCGGTCAGCTTCCCGTAGGCCGCCGCCCGGCGGTCAACTTCCCGTAGGCCGCCGCCCGGCGGTCAGCGCACCCGGTAGTGATACCGGCCCGCGATCTCGAACCCCTCGCCGCGATACAGCGCCTGCGCGGCCTGGTTGGGCGCGGTGGTGACCAAATACGCGGAGTCCGTGCCCGCGTGCCGCGCCAGCGCCCGCAGCACGGTACGGGCCAGCCCACGACGGCGCGCCTCCGGCCGGGTGGCCATGCAGTAGATCCCCAGCGTGCCGCCCTGCGGTACGGCCCGCCCGACGGCGAGTGCCACGCCGCCCTCCTCGTAGGCCCCATACCAGGCCGGTACGCCGGTGCAAATGCGCTCGGCTTCCTCGAGCCCGCTGCCGAACCGCCCGTCCACGGCCCACCAGGTGTCGAGCCACCCCCGCCAGGGCCGCTCCTCGATCCTGAGCTCGCGCTCCGCCTCGCCCAGCACCTCGGGACGGAGAGAGCCGGCCGCCATGACGAGCGTCGGGTCGACCAGCTCGTAGCCCCTAGCCTCCAGCTCCTCATCGAGACCGGGCGTGGCCCCCAGCCCCACTGAGAAGACGCAACGCTGCCCACGCTCCCGGTAGAACCGCTCAGCCCTCTGGATGGCCCCGCCCAGATCAACCGGCCGCCCCAACGCGAGCACCGAGTTGGCCCGCTTGGTCACGCCTCCCGCGTAACGCAACACCCACCCGTCGCAAACGAGCTGCTCATAGGCAGGCCAGGCCTCGTGCACAAGCATGTCGAAATCCACTCGCGCAGCCTAGCCAAGCGCCCAGCCGCCCCGTGACACCCGGGCGTGTCGCCGCACCATTGGTCCAGGTTTCAGCGAAGCGAACGGCCCGCGTGGCCCGCCGTACAGAAGGAAAGACCAGCACCAATAGGCTGGGGACGTGCTGATTGTGTTGCCGCCGTCGGAGGGGAAGGCCTCCGAGGGGAGCGGCCCGCCCGTCGGGCAGCTGTCTTTTTCGTCGCTCGACAAGCCCCGCAAGCGGGTGCAGACCGCGCTCATCCGGGCCTCCAAACGCCGAGACGCCCTCGAGGTGCTGGGCCTGTCCCCCGGTCTGGCGGGCGAGCTGGCCAAGAACACGGCGCTGCCGGCGGCCCCCACCCTCCCCGCCGCCGAGCTCTACACCGGCGTGCTCTACGACAATCTCGGACTGGACACGTTGGATCCCGCCGCCCGGGCCCGGGCCGCCGAATCGGTCCTGATCTTCTCCGGCCTGTGGGGCGTGGTCCGGATCACTGACCGGATCCCGCCGTACCGCCTCTCGATGGGCGTCAACCTCTCACCCGTGGGCGGGCTGGCCGCGTTCTGGCGTCCCCAGATCTCCAAGGCGCTGGACACGCTCCCGGGCCTGGTGGTGGACCTGCGCTCGGCGACGTACGCGGCCGCCTGGCAGCCGGGCGAGCGCTCGGTGACGGTGCGGGTGTTCAGGGACGGCAAGGTCGTCAGCCACATGGCCAAGGCCACCCGCGGCGAGATCGCCCGCGCCCTTCTCCACCAGGACGCCACCCCGGCCACCCCGGACGAGCTGGCCAAGATCCTGGACGCCCTCGGCTACATCGTCACGCTGACGCCCCCCGCTCGCGCAAACCGCCCCTGGACGCTGGACGTGCACGTCAACGACCCTACGTGAGCCACCGCGAAGAAGCCCCGCACGGATACCCGTGCGGGGCTTCTTCGTTCAGCCGATCAGTCCAGCCCGATCAGTCGAGGTAGTCGCGGAGCACCTGCGACCGGGACGGGTGACGCAGCTTGGACATGGTCTTGGACTCGATCTGGCGAATGCGCTCACGGGTCACCCCGTAAACCTTGCCGATCTCGTCCAGCGTCTTCGGCTGTCCGTCGGTGAGCCCGAAGCGCATCGAGACGACGCCCGCCTCCCGCTCCGACAACGTGTCGAGAACGGAGTGCAGCTGCTCCTGGAGCAGCGTGAAGCTGACGGCGTCGGCCGGAACGATGGCCTCGGAGTCCTCGATGAGGTCGCCGAACTCGCTGTCGCCCTCCTCGCCCAGCGGCGTGTGGAGCGAGATGGGCTCACGACCGTATTTCTGGACCTCGACGACCTTCTCGGGCGTCATGTCCAGCTCGCGGGCCAGCTCCTCCGGCGTGGGCTCGCGGCCGAGGTCCTGCAGCATCTGCCGCTGGACGCGGGCCAGCTTGTTGATCACTTCGACCATGTGGACCGGGATGCGGATGGTCCGCGCCTGGTCGGCCATGGCACGCGTGATCGCCTGCCGGATCCACCACGTGGCGTAGGTGGAGAACTTGTAGCCCTTGGTGTAGTCGAACTTCTCCACGGCCCTGATCAGGCCCAGGTTGCCTTCCTGGATCAGGTCGAGGAACAGCATGCCGCGGCCGGTGTAGCGCTTGGCCAGCGAGACCACGAGCCGGAGGTTGGCCTCCAGCAGGTGGTTCTTGGCCCGGCGGCCGTCCTCGGCGATCCACTCCAGCTCGGCCCGGACGTCGACCGGCAGGCTGCCGGTCTCGTCGCCGCCCAGCTGCTCCTCGGCGAACAGGCCCGCCTCGATGCGCTTGGCCAGCTCGACCTCCTGCTCGGCGTTGAGCAGGGGGACCTTGCCGATCTGCTTGAGGTAGTCCTTGACCGGGTCGGCGGTGGCGCCGGCGGCTGCGACCTGCGCGACCGGGGCGTCATCGTCGTCGTCGGACAGGATGAGGACCTCGTCCTCGGTCTTCTCCGTCGCCGCGATCTCGGAGGGCTTGGGCCCCTCCTCGGTCTCGTCGTCGGAGTCGGAGTCACCCTCGGCGTCGGACTCCTCGGCGACGATCACCTCGTCGTCGACCTCGATGTCCTCGAGGTCCTCCAGCTCCACGTCGCCGTCGAGCTCGATGTCCTCGTCGTCGTTGTCCGCGTCGGCGGACTCGGGCGCCTTCGGCTTGGTCTCGGCAGGCCCAGCGCTCTTCGGCTCGGCCTTCTTGGCGGCGGCGGGAGCCGCGGCCTTCTTCGCCGCCGGAGCGGCCTTCTTCGCAGGGGCCGCCTTCTTGGCGGCCGGCTCGGCTTCAGCGGCGCCCACGACCGCGGTCACGGTCTCGGGCTGCTGCTCTTTGGCGGCCGCCGCCGTCTTGGTCTTGACGGGGGCGGCGGTGCGGCGCTTTGCTGGACCACGAGACTTCTTCGGCGCAGCCGAATCCGCGGCGGTCACCACCACGGTCACGCCCTCTTTACTGAGGTTCCGCAAGAACGCGGCGGCGTGCGACATGGGGATGTCCGCCTCCTCGAAGGCCTGACGGACATCCTCAGACTCGAGGAAACCCTGCGAGCGCCCACGCTCGAGCAGTCGCTGAATGACGGGCTCGTTCAGCTCTTGTGGCTTCGAGCGAGTCGAACTTGCAGGCGACACGAACACCTCTCGAACGAACGCGTGGCGACAATGGACCCAGATGCCCGCTGGGGGGCTGCTCCCTCTCTCGGAGATCAGTGAGGCCGTGCGGACCGCGACGGACCTGCACAGCATTGTGGCACGACCCCGCACTCCATACGGCCACCTCCCGGCGGTTGACCTCCACCCTAGGCCGACCGAGACAGTAGTGCGTACGTAAGCGGGTCACTGATACCCGAAAGCAACCGTTATGACTGTTTCATTCAGTCACTCTTCGTGGCTGGCGGGACGTGAATTGCTAGCGCAGTAACGTCATCATCCTGTTCATATCCAGACAACATCCGGTCAACCAGGAAGTCCAGCAACATGTGCGGACTACTTACGACCTCAGGCGGCGCTTCGGTCACAACACTGCAAAGCTCGGCGAGTCCGGCATCCAGCCCGCGCTTCCTGTTCTCCACGAGACCGTCGGAGTAGAGCACGGCGGTATGGCCGGGCGGCACCACGAACCGGAACTGCCTACGGCTGGTCGGCCAGCCTAGCGGAGTGCCGGGCTCGGCGTCGCACAGGATCGCCGTGCCCTGCGGAGAGACCAGCACGGGCGGTGGGTGGCCGGCCAGGGCGAGCGTGCCCTCGCCGGTCACAGGCTCCACGACCATGTAGGCCAGGGTCGTGACCTGCTCCTCCTCTTCGGTGGCCTCGAAGACGCGATCCAGGCCGGTGAGCACGGCCGCGGGCGGCGGGTTGGTCAGCGCCAGCGCCCGCATGGCATTGCGGATGCGGCCCATCCCCGCCGCGGCCTTGACGCCCTTGCCCATGACGTCGCCGACGACGGCCGCCACGCGCCCGTCCTGCAGCACGAAGGCGTCGTACCAGTCACCGCCGACCTGGACGTGGCGGCTGCCCGAGCGGAAGCGCTGGGCCAGCTCCAGGCCCTTGACCACGGGCAGGCGGTCGGGCAGCAGGCTGCGCTGGAGGGTCTCGGCGGTGCGGTGCTCGCGCTCGAACAGGGTGGCCCGCTCGACCGCCAGCGCGCACTGGCCGGCCAGCGCCTCCAGGAAGACGCCGTCCTCCTGGGAGATCTTCACCGGCCGGGTGAAGGAGAATCTGAGCGCTCCCAATGCCCGCCCTGCGGCCAGCAGCGGCAGCCCGACCCAGGCCCGCTCGTCGCTGTTGGCCAGGTAGTTGGCCAGGACCTCCTCGTCGCCGCCGGCCTCGAGCAACTGCGCCTTGAGGCTGTCGGTCGACTCGGCGAACATCGGCCTGCGGCTGTTGACCGCCATGGTCATCACGCTGGAGCTGGACAGCGGGATCTCCTCGCCGAAGGCGCCGGACGCCTCGGGGATGCCCTCGCCGTTGATCAGCTTGAGCGCCGCGCGGTCGGTGTCGAGCAGCGCCACGGCCGAGCGGTCGGCGGCCAGGGCGGTGCGGCCCACGTCGATGATGACCTGCACCACCTGCTCGACCGTCAATGCCTCGGCGAGCTGGGCTGTGGCGCCCTGCAGCCGGGCGGTGCGCAGGGCGGCGGCGCCGAGCTGGTCGGTCAGCCGGCCGCGCATCTCCTCGGCCTCGCGCTGCGGGGTGACGTCGGTGTTGGCGCCGACCCACTCGACCACGCGGCCGTGCCTGATGATCGGCACGGCCCGCACCTCGAAGTGGCGGTAGCCGCTGGCCCGGGTGCGCACCCGGTAGTTCCACTCGAACATGGTGCGCCCGCGCAGCGCCTCCCGCCAGGCCTCTTCGGTCTCCTGCCGCTCCTCGGGGTGGACGACCTCCAGCCAGCCGTTGGCGAGGTATTCCTCCAGGCCCTGGCCGGTGATGGCGCGCCACTGCGGTGCGTCCTCGACGACGGCGCCGGTGGGCGAGGTGATCCAGACGAGCTGAGACTGCGCCTCCACCAGCGAGCGGTAGCGCTCCTCGCTGCGGCGCAGTGCCTCCTCGGTCTGGCGGCTCTCGGTCACGTCGAGCCCGACCAGCGCGATCGCCCGCAGGTCGCCCGCCTCGTCGTGGACCGGCGAGAACGACAGCGACCAGTGCCTGGTGTCGCCCTCTGCCGACCGCACGCGCACGCGGCCCTCGGTGACCGGCGCGTCGGTCTCGATGACGGCCTGCACGGCGTGGGTGATGATCTGGCTGAGATCGGGGGCGAGCACCTCGACGGGCTGCCGGTCGAGCAAGCGCTCGGCGGGCACGCCGACGACGTCGCAGAACACGTCGTTGACCCGCTGAACGCGGCTGTCGCCGTCGAAGAACGCGAAGGCGAACTCGGCCTCCGACAGCAGGCCCTGGAAGAGGGCGGAGTCTGAGATGTCCACATCCGACTCCCGGGGACGGGGAACGGAGGTCTCGGCGCTCATGGTCGGCACCTCCGTCGCGTGCCAGGGTCTCCCACGCGGCACATCTCCATAGTCGTGTATCGGCGTAGCACAGCTCCGGGCGACCGGATTCTGCAGTACATCATCGGCGATGGGCATGTGCGGACGGAAGCCCCCGCCGCGGCCCGGTCGCCTCTAAGGTCAACGCATCCTGTCAAAATCGCTCCACGTCGCGCAGCAAGATCAGGTTACAGCGCAGCTACTCGGCCGGGGCCGCGCGCTTGGCCTCTTGCTTGCCGGCACGCACGCGGACCAGGCTCTCGGCGTCGACGACGTCGGCGACCGATCGGTGTGACCCCTCCTCGCCGTAGGCTCCGGCTGCCTCACGCCAGCCTGATGGCCGGACCCCCAACTGCTTCCCCAGCAATGCCAAAAAAATCTGGGCCTTCTGTTTGCCGTATCCCGGAAGGGTCATGAGTCGTTTCAGCAACTCTTTGCCGTCCGTGGCATCCGCCCAGATCTTCTCCGGCTGCCCGTCGTAGTGTTCGACGAGGTAGGCCGCGAGCTGCTGGACCCTGGCCGCCATAGACTTCGGGTAGCGGTGCACGGCCGGCTTCTCGGCGAGCAGCGCGGCGAACGCCTCAGGATCATATGAGGCTATCTCCGCGGCCGTGAGGTCGTGCCCCAGCCGCTGCGAGATGGTGAACGGCCCCGTGAACGCCCACTCCATGGGGACCTGCTGGTCGAGGAGCATGCCGACGAGCAGGGCGAGCGGGCTGCGGCCGAGGAGCTCGTCTGCCTCGCTTTGCTGGGCGAGCTGGATGCGCATGGAGACAGCTTCGCATGAATGGGTACCCGGTGACGTGAACACAGCCGTCGAGGAGGCTTGACACACGCCCGAGAAAAGGTGAAATGAGAGCGCAAGTCACCCTGCAGACATTCCTGGGGGTTTGCCCCTGGGTCTCCAGAGGAATCTCACATCTATGCTCGCTCTGGCCACACGGTTCCTGCGGGAACCGGTCAGTCTCAGGCTGGCCGAAGAGTTCCTGACCGTGCCCGTGGACACGATCGACCGCTGTGTCGCGGACGTGTGCGCGTGCACGCAGCATCTCGGCATCTCAGCGACGCCCGAGATCGTGGAACGCATCGCGCGCGAGCACCTGCTCGCCATCGTCAACTCGGCGCCTCCGCCGCGCGGCATGCGATAACCGCGCAGCGGCGCGCACGACGCGCCCCGGGCGCAGCGCCCCGGGCACTGCCCCTATTCGCGCGCCTTCGGCACAGCGCCTACATGCGCCTCCGGCACCGTACCGATATGCGCCTCCGGCACAGTGCCCATGTCGCTGCCCCATTTGTGCCTCCGGCACGAGGTGACCCCGATAACATCGGGGTCACCAGGCCGAGATCTCCGCGCCGTTTGCGCCTGGAATACGAGAGAGTGAGGGTGTGCGCCGACACCGACGAGATCCCCGGGAGAGCACCCCTCCAGACGACGTGTTCAAGGAGATGGTGCAAGCGGCCCGCGAGCTGCTCGCCGTACGCACCCCCTTGGACGCCGAGCTGATGGTCTCCGACATGATCGGAGCCTGGTGGGGCAGGCGGGTCAGAGGCGGCGACGTGGAGCAGGTGCTCGGTGAGGGGCTCGTCGACTACGCCGCCAAGGCCGGCACACCGGCCTCGCTGACGTTGCTCATCTGCCTGGCGTATCTGGGCACCGCCCGCCAGGGCGCCAAGGCCGAGGGCGCGGCGCTGGCGATGATGGAGTCCGGGGTGGCCAGGCCCGGCTGGGCCGACAAGGTCGGCGCCGTCAAGCCCGCGGGCTGTTACGTCTCCCGGGACGCCTACGGCGACCAGGACACGGTGATCTGCACCTTCGCCTACCGCTGGAACGAAACATCGCAGCTGAAGGACCGGCACGCGCTGGTCATGGTCGTCGACTACAACATGAGCGGCATGGCCCGCGACGCCTGGGTGTCCTCACAGGTCGACAAGCTCCTCGAGCAGGCCAGGGCCGAGGCGGCGGACAACCCGATGTTGCTGTTCGAGGAGATCCAGCCCGAGCAGGCCAGAGCGCTGCTCGAGTCGGCGATGAAGGCCACCAGGGAGCCCAAGACGCCGCCCCCGGTGAGCGACAGCTACAGCGCCTACCACGCCTTCGCCCGCGCCCGGCTCAAGGCGCTGCCACCGGGCCGCAAGCGCCCGGCCCCTCTGCACATCGAGGCGCCCTACAGCCGCGAGCGGCGGGCCATGCTGGCGGCGGAGTTCCTGGCCTCGGACGCGGCCGAGCACCTGTCGGACCCCTCGGCGGGCTCGCGGTGCGCCGACCACATCATCGACTACGGCTGCGAGCAGGACTTCAACCGGCCGCTCCGGGTCAGCCCGACCAAGTGCGAGACGTTCCTGCTGGACTGGCTGCCGCGCAAGGTGATGCTGAGCGCGGCCGAGCAGGAGGCCATGCCGCACGTGCTGTCGGCGTGGGTGCGCTTCGCCGCGCAGCGCACGGGGCTGCCCGAGCAGGGGCTCAAGGCCACGCTGGACGCGGTGTGGGAGGCCACGGGCAAGTTCCCAGAGGCTTATCGGGATCCGACGTCGTTCGGGCTCGACCGGGTGCTGCTGGAGCGCCTGCTGCCGGACGGCGACCTGTCGGCGCTGGCCAGGCGGGTCTTCGCGTTCCCCTATCTGCAGGGCACGCACGACGGCATCGAGCTCGACCGGCTCAACCCGGCCGACGAGGCCGACCGGCGCACGCTGCTCGAGATCGACCACGGCGGCACGATCGACCAGGAGCACCTGGCCTGGCACGAGGAGATCGCCACCCGGCTGTGGGAGGGCGACCCGCCGCAGCTGTGGGAGGCCGTGCAACGCCTGCTCGACCTCGGCCACGACCGGCACGACGTGCTCCACGTGCTGATCGAGATCGCCGAGCGGATCGGCGGCGACCCCGACGAGCTGGCCGCGGCCCTCGACGACATCGCCGACATCCCCGACGAAATCTAGAATCTCCCTTCTATGTCGATGTACGTCCGCCTCGCAGAGGGCCGTTACCTGGCGTCCGAGCACACGCAGGGTCCCTGGGACCCGGCCACCCAGCACATGGGCCCGGTCACCGCTCTCATCGTCCACGAGCTGGCCCGTGCCGCGCCGCGCCCGGGATTGGAGCTGTCCAGGCTGGTGGTGGACGTGTTCGCGCCGGTGCCGGTGGCCGAGCTGGAGATCGCGACCGAGGTGGCGCGCGACGGCAAGCGCGTCCAGTGCCTCACGGCGAGCGTGTCGTCCGGCGGCCGCGAGTACGCCAGGGCGAGCGCCTGGCGCATCCGCGAGCTCCGCGAGGCCGGCACGCCCGCGACGCCGGTCCCCGGCCCGCCCGCCCCCGTGCCGCCGCACGGGAGCGGCACGGGGGCGCAGGCGCGCTCGTGGCTGGGCTCCGGCTTCGGGTACGGCAGGGCGCTCGACTGGCGTTTCGTCGCCGGCGGCCCCATGGAGCTCGGCCCGGCCACGGTGTGGGGCAGGCTGACGATCCCGCTGGTCGAGGGCGAGGAGATGACCCCGCTCGAGCGCCTGGCGGTGTTCGCCGACAGCGGCAACGGCGTCAGCTTCGCCCTCGACTTCGCCACCCACGTGTTCGTGAACGTGGACCTGACGATCTCCCTGTTCCGCTCCCCGGAAGGCGAGTGGATCTGCATGGACGCCGAGACCGTCATCGGCCCGTCCGGCCGTGGGCTGACCCGCTCCACCCTGTATGACGAGGCCGGCCAGGTGGGCACGGCGACTCAGACGCTGTTCGTCGCGCCGCGATGAGGCGCCAAGATGACGGAGAGTTGCCATGATGGTGCCATGGTGATCGACCTCAATGCGGACCTGGGCGAGGGCTTCGGCATCTGGCGCCTCGGCGACGACCTCGCGCTGCTCGACATCGTCACGAGCGCCAATGTGGCCTGCGGCTTCCACGCCGGCGATCCCGTCACGATCAGGCGCACCTGCGCCGCGGCCGTGGACCGGGGCGTGACGATCGGGGCCCAGGTGTCCTACCGCGACCTGGCGCACTTCGGCCGCAGGGAGATGGACGTCGAGCCCGAGGAGCTGTGCGCGGAGGTCCTCTACCAGCTCGCGGCCGTGGACGGCATCGCCAGAGCGATGGGCGGCCGGGTGTCGTACGTCAAGCCGCACGGCGCGCTCTACAACCGGGTCGTCCGCGACGAGGTCCAGGCGGCGGCGCTGATCGACGCGGTCGCCGACTACGACCCCTCCCTGCCGGTGCTCACGCTGCCGGGCTCGGTCGTGCACAAGGTGGCGGCGGCCGAGGGCGTGCCGACGGTGAACGAGGCGTTCGCCGACCGCGCCTACACCTCTGCCGGGACGCTCGTGCCGCGCAGGGAGCCGGGCGCCGTGCTCCACGACGCCGCGGCGGTGGCCCAGCGTGCCCTCCAGATGGCCGTGGAGGGCTCTGTGACGGCCGTGGACGGGAGTTCCGTACCGATTTCCGCCCGCTCCATCTGCGTCCACGGAGACACGCCTGACGCCGTCCGGCTGGCGCAGGGGGTGCGGGACGCGTTGCTGGGGGCAGGAGTGGTCCTGCAGGCCTTCGCGTGATCCGGATGGCCGGGGAGCACGGGCTGCTCGTGGAGACGGGTTCTCTGGAGCTGTCGCACCGGCTGGACGCGGCGCTGCGGGACGACAGGCCCGAGGGCGTCGTGGAGATCGTGCCGGGCCCGGACACCGTCCTCGTGGTGGCTCCGGGCGTGGACCAGGCGCGGCTGTGTGCGCGACTGGAGGCGCTCGTGGCGCTGGAGCGCGGCAAGGAGCAGGCCGGAGCGGCCGAGGGACCGGTCGTGACGATTCCCGTGGTCTATGACGGCGCGGATCTCGATTCCGTAGCGGCACTGGCCGGCATCCCCGTGACCGAGGTGATCGAGCGGCACGCCGGGCGGGAGCTGGTGGTGGGGTGGCTGGGCTTCGCGCCGGGGTTCGCCTACCTCACCGGGCTGGATCCGGTGCTGCGGACGCCCAGGCTGGACACGCCGCGCACGTCGGTGCCCGCCGGGTCGGTGGCGATCGCGGGGCCGTATTCGGCGGTCTATCCGAGTGCCTCACCCGGCGGGTGGCGGCTGCTGGGGCGCACATCCGTGCGGGTGTGGGACGTGGAGGCGGACCCGCCGTCGCTGTTCCGTCCGGGCATGCGCGTGCGGTTCGAGCGGGCATGATCGAGATCCTGGCGCCTGGCCCGTACGCGACCGTTCAGGATCTGGGGCGGCCCGGGTACGCCCACCTGGGGGTGCCGCACTCGGGGGCGGCGGACGCGGCGAGCCTGCGGCTGGCGAACCGGCTCGTGGGCAACGCCGAAGGGATGGCGGGGATCGAGCTGACGCTGGGCATGGCGCGGCTGCGGTTCCGCGCGGGGGCGTGGGTGGCGCTGGCGGGGGCGCCCGTGCCGGCCGGTCCCGTCCGGGGCGCGGGCATGGGCGTGCCGTTCTGGGTTCCTGAGGGGGCGGAGCTGCGGCTGGGGATGCCCGAGCGGGGCCTGCGGACGTATCTGGCGGTGCGCGGCGGGATCGCCGTCGAGCCGGTGCTCGGCAGCCGCTCCACCGACTCGCTCTCGGGGCTGGGTCCCGAGCCGCTGCGGGCGGGCGCGCTGCTGCCGGTGGGCCGGCCGGAGGGCGTGATCGCGGTGGACATGGCGCCGCTGCCGGAGCAGCGACCGGCCGTGCTGCGGGTGCTGCCGGGGCCGCGCGACGACTGGTTCACGCCCGAGGCGCTGGAGGACATGTGCGCGCGGCCCTACACCGTGAGCCAGGACAGCAACCGCGTCGGCGTGCGCCTGCACGGGCCGGAGCTGGCCCGGGCGAAGGAGGGCGAGCTGCCGAGCGAAGGCATGGTCGCCGGGGCGATCCAGGTGCCACCGAGCGGGCAGCCCATCGTGTTCCTGGCCGACCACCCGCCGACCGGCGGCTATCCGGTGATCGGCGTCGTACGCGCCGCGGATCTGGCGCTCGCCGCCCAGCTCAGGCCGGGCGACGAGGTGTGGTTCACCACGCGGCCCGGCCGGTGACGCAGGTGATGACCGCGCCCGGCGACCTGGGTGAAAGCGCGCAACAAGTGGCAGAGTCTCCCGTACAGGTCTTTCCCCGTTAACATGCCGCCCCCAGACTGTATGATGTGGCGGACTTTGATGTTGTGGTCCTGGGTTCCGGACCTGGTGGGCAGAAGGCCGCGATCGCGGCGGCGAAACTCGGCAAGCGCGTCGCGATAGTCGAGAAAAAGCACATGATCGGCGGCGTGTGCATCAACACGGGCACGATCCCCTCCAAAACCCTGCGTGAGGCGGTCCTCTACCTGACGGGGCTCAACCAGCGCGAGCTGTACGGCGCCAGCTACCGCGTCAAGGAGGAGATCACGGTCGCGGACCTGGGGATGCGCACACAGCACGTCATCGGCAGGGAAATCCAGGTCATCCGCAGCCAGCTGGCCCGCAACCACGTGACCGTCCTGCACGGCACCGGCCGGTTCCTGGACCCGCACACGATCGGCATCATCCATGACGATGACGAGAGCGCGGAGAAGAAGATCACCGCGGACAAGATCGTCATCGCCACCGGCACCTCGCCGGCCCGCCCGGACAGCGTCGAGTTCGACGGCAGCACGGTCATCGACTCCGACGCGATCCTCCACATGGAGCGGGTGCCCGAGACGCTCGTCGTCGTGGGCGCCGGGGTCATCGGCATCGAGTACGCCTCCATGTTCGCCGCGCTCGGCACCAAGGTGACGGTCGTGGAGCGGCGCGAGCGCATGCTGGAGTTCTGCGACCTGGAGATCGTCGAGGCGCTGAAGTACCACCTGCGGGACCTGGCCGTGACCTTCAGGTTCGGCGAGAACGTGGCCGCCGTCGAGCGCCGCCCGGGCGGCGCGCTGACCCTCCTGGAGAGCGGCAAGAAGATCCCGGCCGACTGCGTCATGTACTCGGCGGGGCGGCAGGGCAAGACCTCCGAGCTGTGCCTGGAGGCGGCGGGCCTGGCCGCCGACGCGCGGGGCAGGATCGCGGTGGACGACAACTACGCCACGCCCGTCCCCCACATTTACGCGGTCGGCGACGTGATCGGCTTTCCGGCGCTCGCGGCCACCTCCATGGAGCAGGGCCGGCTGGCCGCCCAGCACGCGTGCGGCGAGCCGGTCGAGGAGCTGGCCGACCTGCCGCCGATCGGGATCTACACGATCCCGGAGATCAGCTTCGTCGGGAAGTCGGAGGACGAGCTGACCCGGGACAAGATCCCGTTCGAGGTGGGCATCTCGCGCTACCGGGAGCTGGCCAGGGGGCAGATCATCGGCGACTCCTACGGGATGCTCAAGCTGCTGGTGTCCTCCGAGGACCGGCGGCTGCTCGGCGTGCACGTGTTCGGCACGGGGGCGACGGAGCTGGTGCACATCGGGCAGACCGTGATGGGGTGCGGCGGGAACGTGGACTACCTGGTCAACGCGGTGTTCAACTATCCGACGCTGGCGGAGTCGTACAAGGTGGCGGCGCTGGACGCGATGAACAAGATGCGGGTGGTGGCCCGGCTCACGGCAGGCATGTAAGCCGGGCCCTCTTCCTCCGTGAAGGTCCACGTCTGGTTGGCTTCGCGATCTGAGGTCCCGAAATAGGGATATATCCCTACGCGCTCCGGGGCTCCGATCACTACGCTCGCGATGGTTCATCGACGGGAGGCGTGCGTGCGGAGCAAGACCCTGACGGGGTGGCTGCCAGGATTCCTGGTGCTGGCGGCCATCTGGGGCAACAGTTTCTTCTTCATCAAGGTCGCGGTGGGGTCGCTCCATCCGCTGCAGGTGTCGTTCGGCCGGATGGCCATCGGGGCCGCCGTCCTGCTGGTCGCGCTCGCGATCTCCCGGCGGACGCTCCCCCGCGATCCCCGCCTCTGGGGACACTTCCTCATCGCGTCCGTGGTGCTCACCACGCTCCCCTTCACGCTGTTCGCGTACGGCGAGCAGTACGTCTCGTCGGTCGTGGCCGCGATCTGGAACGCCACGACGCCGCTGTGCACGCTGGCCTTCACGCTCATGCTGCGTGCCGAGCGATCGACGCCCGGCCGGGTGACGGGGCTCGGGCTGGGATTCGCCGGGGTCATGGTGGTGCTCGGGGTGTGGCAGCCGATGGACGGCGGGCAACTGGGCGGCAGCCTGGCCTGCTTCGGCGCGGCGCTGTGCTACGGGGTCGGGGGCGCGTACATGGGGCGGTTCATCACCGGGCGCCGTCCTGAGCCCGCTGTGGCGCTGGCGACCGGGCAGCTCGTCGCGGGGACCTTCCAGCTCGCCGCCGTCACGGTGCTGGCGGGGGTGCCGCTGGTGGACTTCGGGGCGCCTGCCCAGGTGTGGTGGAGTCTCGCGGCCCTCGGCGGGCTCGGGACGGGGCTGGCGTATCTGCTGCTGTACTGGGTGCAGGCGCGGGCGGGAGTGACGACGACGTCGACGGTGACGTACCTGCTGCCGGTGTTCGCGGCGGCGTCCGGCGTGGTGGTGCTGGGCGAGACGATCAGCTGGAACCAGCCCGTGGGCGCGGTCATCATCCTCGCCGCCATCGCTCTCACGCAGGGCGCCCTGAGGCGGTCCCGCGAACGCGCCACCGCCCCGGCCGCCTGAGCCGGGCTCAGAGCACGTCGGCGGGCCCCGCACGCAGCGCGGGCGGGGACGCCGACCTCGCGAGAGTGGGTCAGTCGGCGCTGGGGCGGCGACCGCGGGGGGCGGGTTTCTTGCGGCCCGCCACCAGCGTGTCACCGGGCGCCGGAGCAGGTGCCGGGTCGTCGCCCCGCTTGGGTTCGGCCGCTTGGCCCCGGGGGCGGGGGTGCGGGGCCGTGTCGTCGGTCGGTGACCCCTCCGAAGGCGGTTCGTCCTCCGGAGCCTTGGCCGGGGCGGACGGGTCCGGGGCGCGGAGCGAGGCGATGACCCGGTCCGCCTCGTTGTCGGCGGCGAACTCCTCCGCCGCCTCCGACTCCCTCCGGCGGATCACCACCATATGGTCCACCGACACCCGCCCGGCTCCCACCGCGGCGAGCAGGAGGGACGCGGCTCCCAGGAGGATCAGCTCGTTCGTGGTAATCGGGTTGAGCGGCGTCGCAACCAGGAACACCGCCAGGGCCTCGGCGAACAGGATGAGCCCGGTGATGGACACCGCCAGCCCGGCGATCAGCAGCGCGCCGCCGATGAGTTCGGAGAGCATTGTGACCGTTGCCCAGGCTTGGGGCGCGGGCGCGCCCTGCTCGAGAAATCTCGCCCCGGTGTTGATGAGACCGTTTTCCAGCTTGGTCCAGCCGTTGGCGAAGAAAATGCCGCCCACTCCGACGCGGGCGACTAAAGCGGCAAGATCACGAAGGACCTGTTTCACGGTAATTGTCTGCCCTAACGGGGACATGACACACCTTTCTCATGGCTCGGGAGCTACGCTCCCTTCGCGTCATCACGGCTGAGCAGCATGGCCACCGCGACGGCGGTCAAGCTCAGCAGGACGACGCTCACGACCACGGTCGTGTGCAGGGCGTTGACGAAGGCCCAGCGGGCGGCGTCGAGCAGCGCGCCGCCCGCGCTGCCGCCGACCTCGTCCGCGACGTGCGCGGCGGCGGCGAGTGACTGTCTGGCCTTGTCCATGCCGCCCTCAGACACTCCGGGCACGGCGGGCAGTCCGGGGGCATAGACGATCGCGGTGATCGTGCCGAGCACGGCCACGCCCATGCCCGCGCCGAGCTCGTATGCGGTCTCCTCGATGGCCGCGGCTCCGCCCGCCTGGGACTCCGTGGCCGAGGCCATGATCGTGTCGGAGGCGGCCAGCAGCGCCACCTGCACGCCGAACCCGATGCCGACGAAGCAGATCGCCAGCATGACGGGGTGACCCTCGACGCCCCAGCCCAGCGTGGGTGTCATGGCCAGCGCGACGAGCCCGAGGCCGCCGCTCATCGTGGCCCGCATGCCGACCTTGGGCAGGATATGGGCCGCGGCGAGCCCGCCGACGATGGCCGACAACACCAGCGGCAACATCCTCACGGCGGCACGCAGCGGGCTGTCGCCGAGCACGAGCTGCAGGTATTGGGCGAGCATGAGCTGCAGCCCCACCAGTGCGAACACGCCGAGCAGCACGCCGGCAACACCGGTCGTGAACTCCCGCCGCCGGAACAGCCCGACTTCCAGCAGCGGCACCCGTAGCCGGGTCTGCCGCCGGACGAACACGACCAGCAGGGCCAGCCCGGCCAGGAACACCAGCGCCGACGCCCACAGCGGCATCAGACTGCCCGAACCCGCCTCTTTCAGCCCGAACGCCAGCGCCAGGATCCCGAGCACCGACAGCACCGCACTGACGGCGTCCCAGGGCCGTCCCTTGTGCACGGGCGACTCGGGCAGCAGGCGTACGGCGGCGGGCAGCAGCACCAGCAGGATCGGCACGTTGATGAGGAACACCGCGCCCCACCAGACGCCGACCAGCACGCCGCCGATGAGCGGCCCCACGGCCGCCCCGGCGGCCGCGACCGCGCTCCAGACGCCCAGGGCGATGGCCCGCTCGCGCCGGTCGGTGAACACCTGGCGGATGAGCGAGAGCGTGGCCGGCATGATCATGGCGCCGCCGACACCGAGCAGCGCCCTGGCCAGGATGAGCGTCAGCGGTGTGGGGGCGAACGCGGCCGCCGCCGAGGCCACGCCGAACAGCACGAAGCCACACAGGACCAGCCGTTTGCGCCCATATCTGTCACCGAGCGTGCCGAACATGATCAGCAGGGGCGCGACCACCAGCGAGTAGGTGTCGATGATCCACAGCAGCTGCACCGCCGACGGCTCCAGCGCGGCCGTGAGCGCGGGCACCGCGATGTGCAGGACCGTGGCGTCGACCGTGATCAGCAGCAGGCTCAGGCAGAGCAGGACAAGAATGGACCAGCGGTGGTCACCGCGCCCGCGATCGGCAGTCCGTACGGGGGGTGCGGCCTGTGTGACGGTCATGGGCCTCCTTGCAGGCCGATCCGTGACAGGGCCCGCACGTGCTATTCGGTCGGCCGCTTGCGTGCCGCGCCTCGACACTCGCTCCTTCTCGAGCTCTGGCGCTCCGGCTCGCGCGCTCCGGCTTGCGTGGCAGCTTAGGCTATGCGGCGCGCTTGTCATAGCGGTATCGCCCGATCCACGGTGGCCCGTACCTCTCTAGAGAGATACAGCCATATGTCGGTATCTATCCAACATTCGCCCGTCAGCCGATCATGGGTCGCGTGGGGACCGATGGAAGTACCAGAAATGACGACATTCCAGATAGGTCCTCACGCGAATGGTGTGACGAGGCCCTGACCAGGCTTGACGCCGGCCGGCCCGAGTCCGCGCTGGACGCCGCGCGCCGGGCCGCGGACCTGGATCCGGGCGCGGAGTGGGCGTACCGGCTGATCAGCCTCGCCCACGAGCGGCTGGGCCGCGACGCCGACGCGGTGCCCCCTGCGGAGCGGGCAGTGGAGCTGGCCCGCGGCTCCTGGGCGGCCCGCCTGCGCCTGGCCGCGATCCTGCGCAGGACACCGGGCCGCTGGCGGGAGGCGGTCGAGCACGCGGAGCTGGCCAGGAAGTTCGCGCCGGAGGAGCCCGACCCCGAGGTCATGCTGGGCGACCTGGCGCTGCTGCGCGGCGATCATGCCGACGCCGGGCGCTCCTACCTGGCGGCCCTCGCCGCCGACCCCGGGCACCGGCAGGCCCGGGTCAATCTGGCGCTGTCGCTGCTGCGCTGGGACCGGCCCCGCCCGCACCACGATCCGGCCTGGCCGGTGGATCCGCGCGACACCGGCAGGGCCCGGCGGGCGCTGGAGGTGTGGTCGCGGCAGTCGCGCCTGCTGGTCGCCGTCGCCACTGTGGCCGTCGCGGTCTCGGCGCTGCTGTTCGACCTGGGCGCGCAGGCGCAGCTGGCCGGGTTCGCGGTGCTCGTCCTGCTGGTGCCGCTCACGGTCGGGCAGGCGCGGCGGGTAAGGCTGTGGTCGTACGTGCCCGCGATGTTCGGCAGGGACCCGTGGCTGGGTGCGGGCGTCGTGTCGGCCGCGGTGTCGGTGCTCGCGTTCGCCGCATGGTTGCTGCTGGGGGCGATGCCCGCGGTGCCGTCCTCGTTCGATCCGGTGTGGGCGGGGCTGGCGGGCATCGTGGTGCTGGGCTGGCCGGCGCTGGCCGCCGTGCGCGCGCTGGCCGAGGCGTGGCGTGGCAGGCCGCTGGCGGCGCTGGAGCAGTTGCTCCTGGCCGGCGCCGACCGCACCGCCAGGAGGAACACCGGCGTCACGCTCTGGATCCTGCTCTGCAGGACCTGGTCCATCCTCGTGCCGGTGGTGTGCGGGGCGCTCGCGGTGGAGCCCCGGGCCGCCGTGGCGGCGCTGGCGGTGCCGTACCCGATGGTGCGCGGCTACCTGCGTGCCCGCTACCGCGACGACGCCTGGCTGGCCGCCGCGACGGGCTTCGTCGTGCTGGCGGCCGCGGCCTGCGCGGCGGGTGGGGCGCTGGCCTCGGCGTGGGCGTGGCGGATCGGTCTGGGCGCGCTCGGCGCGGCGATGGCCGTGTTCGCGGCGCGGGCGCTGCGGGCGTGGTGGCGGGGCGGTCCGGGGCCGTGGCGGGCCTCCCTGATCATGTCCGACCCGCCGATGGGCGCCGCTCCGTCCATCGTGCTGACCCCTGAGGTGCGCCAGACCTTCTCCTACGCCCGCAGCATCGTCCTGTCGTACGGCGACCAGCTGGGTCCCCGGGTCGTGGGCGCGGCCGCGTCCGTCACGCCCACCGGCGAGCTGCGGCTGATCGCGGAGACCGAGGCGTGGGAGGCGATCGAGGCCGACCCGCGGGTGGCGGTGTTCGCGGCCGACCCGCTGCAGCGGCGGTTCTGGGTGGAGGTACGGGGCATCGCCCTGCCGGACTCCGACATCCTGCGCGTCACCCCCAAAGAGGTGCTGGTCGGCGAATTCCCTGGGCGGCACCAGCGGCGCTGACTAGAATTTCGTTCTATGAGAACCCTGCGTACGCCCGAGGAACGCTTCGCGGATCTCCCTGATTTCCCTTACGAGCCCCGGTACGCCGACGTGGCCGATGGCCTGCGCATGGCGTACGTGGAGGCGGGCCCGGGTGACGGCGAGCCCGTCGTGCTGCTGCACGGCGAGCCGTCGTGGTCGTTCCTCTACCGGCACGTCATGCCCGAGCTGGCCGCGGCCGGACTGCGCGCGATCGCGGTCGATCTCATCGGGTTCGGCCGCTCCGACAAGCCGGCCGAGATCGCCGACCACACCTACGCCAGGCACGTCGAGTGGACCCGCACCCTGCTGCTCGATGCGCTCGAGCTGAGCGGGGTCACCATGGTGGGCCAGGACTGGGGCGGGCTGATCGGGTTGCGGATCGCGGCGGAGAACCCCGGGAGCGTCGCCAGGATCGTGGCGGCCAACACGGGGTTGCCCACCGGTGACATTCCCATGCCCGAGGTGTGGCATCGGTTCAAGGACGCGGTGCTGAAGGCTCCGGTCCTCGATATCGCCAGGTTGGTCCAGGCGGGCTGCACGAGCGAGCTGCCTGCGGAGGTGCGGGCGGCCTACGACGCTCCGTTCCCCGACGAGTCGTACAAGGCGGGTCCGCGCGCCATGCCGGGGCTCGTCCCGATCTCCCCCGACGATCCCGCCGCCCCCGCCAACCGCGCTGCCTGGGAGGTCCTCACGACACTCGATCGGCCGTTCCTGGTGGCCTTCTCCGACGGCGATCCGATCACCGGGGGCATGGCGCCTGTTCTGCTCAAATCGATCTCAGGCACGTCCGGCCTGGCACATCCCGTGATCAAAGGTGCGGGACACTTCCTTCAGGAGGACGCGGGCGCGGAACTCGGGCGTCAGATCGCCGTGTTCGTGACCGCCACCTAGCGTGTCAGGAGCGCCCAAGAGTCGGTCCGGTGCGGTATAACCGGGGGCGGACCGGGGAGGCGTGATGCGTGAGTCCGGCAGGGCCCAGGCCGCGGGGCGGGCCGCAGCGCGGGATCTGTTCGAGCAGGTGCGAGAGCGCTATTTCCAGATTCCCCCTGCCATGCGCCGGGTGCTCTACGTGGTCGTGCTCGTCGCCACCATGGGGGTGGGCGCCGCGCTCGGCTGGAACCTGGGCGCGACCTTTGTCACCACGCTGGTGCTCCTCGCCTTCATCGCGCTGACCATGCGTTTCCCCCGCGCCGCCGCCACCTCGCTGGTGGTCGTGGGCTGGGGCGTGGTGGCTTTGTATCTGTTCCAAGCGCTCTATCCGCCCGGCTCCATGGCCGTGCATCTGATGGTCGGGCTGGCCCTCCTCGTGGCCGCCGCCGCGCATCTCATCCGATGGGTGACGCCGTGGGTGACCACCCTGGTGGCGCTCATTCCCGCGGGCATGCTCGCCGCCGCGCTGTCGCCCGTGTCGCCCACCGTCTCCGTGTGGACGGGCTACGCCACGGCGCTGGCCGTGCTCGTCTACCGATTCGTGCTCGCCCGCCAGGCGAAGGCGGCCAACGCCGCCGTGGAGGAGCAGGTCCGGGTCAGGGTGCGCGAGGGCAGGCCGGAGTCGGCGCACGACAGGGGCGGCGCGCCGCCGCAGATCTCCGTGGAGGAGGCGCTCGGGGAGCTGGAGAGCATGATCGGCCTGGCCCCGGTCAAGGAGCAGGTGCGCTCCATCGCCGCCTCCATCGAGGCCTCCAGGCTGCGCGCCGAGGCCGGCTACACCGCCGAGCGGCCCACCAGGCACTTCGTGTTCGCCGGTCCGCCGGGCACCGGCAAGACCAGCGTGGCGCGCGCGCTCGCCAAGATCTTCTACGCGTTCGGTCTGCTGGAGACCCCCTACGTGGTCGAGGCGCAGCGGGCCGACCTGGTGGGCGAGTTCCTGGGCGCGACCGCGATCAAGACCAACGAGCTGGTCGACCGGGCGCTCGGCGGGGTGTTGTTCATCGACGAGGCCTACGGGCTGGTCAACTCCTCCGACGGCCAGCCTGACCGGTTCGGCGCCGAGGCCGTGCAGACCCTGCTCAAACGGGCCGAGGACGACCGCGACCGGGTGATCATCATCCTGGCCGGCTACGAGCAGGAGATGAGCGGGTTCCTGTCCAGCAACCCGGGCCTGGCCAGCAGATTCGCCACCCGGGTGCGCTTCCCCGGCTACTCCCCCGCCGAGCTGGTCGAGGTCACCGAGCTGCTCCAGCGGCGCAGGGGCGACACGATGGACGCCGAGACCCGGCGCGTGCTGCTCAGCAGATACGAGGACGTGCACCGGCGCGGCCTGGTCGACGAGCTCGGCAACGCCAGGTTCGCGCGCAGCCTGGTCGAGGCGGCCGCGCAGGCCCGCGACGTGCGCGTGGTGGGCGCCGGCGGCACGCCGAGCACACAGGATCTGGTCACGACCACCACGGCCGACGTGACGAAGGCGTTCGAGGAGCTGACCGCGCGCTTCCGCGGCTACGTCGCCACACCCACGCTCGAGGAGGCGCTGGCCGATCTCGACAGGATGGCGGGCCTGGCGCCGGTCAAGCGGCAGGTGCACGCGATCGCCGCCCAGCTGCAGGTGGCGCGGATGCGCCAGGAGCGCGGCCTGCCGACGCCGCAGCAGATGCGGCATTTCGTGTTCGCCGGCCCGCCCGGCACCGGCAAGACCACCGTCGCCAGGGTGCTGGGCCGGATCTTCGCCGCGCTCGGCCTGCTGGCCCGGCCCGACGTGGTCGAGGCGCACCGGGCCGACCTGGTCGGCCAGCACCTCGGCGCGACCGCGATCAAGACCAACGAGCTGGTCGACCGGGCGCTCGGCGGGGTGTTGTTCATCGACGAGGCCTACAGCCTGGTCAACCCCGGCTACCAAGGCGGCGACGCGTTCGGCTCCGAGGCCGTGCAGACCCTCCTCAAGCGGGCCGAGGACGACCGCGACCGGCTCGTCATCGTCCTGGCCGGCTACGAGCGCGAGATGGACGCGTTCCTGGCCACCAACCCCGGTCTGGCCAGCCGGTTCAACCAGCGGGTGGCCTTCCCCAGCTACTCGCCGCAGGAGCTGACCGAGATCGCGGTGCTGCTCGCCGAGAAGTCGGGCGACACGTTCGACGAGGACGCCCTGCGCAACCTCGACGAGGTGTTCGCCTGGGTGTGCGAGGAGCGGCTGATCGACGGGCTCGGCAACGGCCGCTTCGCCAGGTCCCTGTTCGAGCGCGCGGCCATGCGCCGCGACGTGCGACTGGCCGCGCACGCCGCGCGCGGCGGGTCCGCCAGCTCCGCCGACCTGACCACGATCACGAGCGAGGACGTCGCCACGGCCGTGGACGAGCTTTCCGGACGCTGACTTACCCCGGCTGCGTGCGCAGCACCGCTCACATGGTGTAGCTATATGACTACATGCCGTGCGCGTCAGAGGGGGAGGCGATGGCCGGGTTTCTGGTCCGCAGGCTGCTCTCGTCCGTCGTGCTCGTCGCGGTGGCCGCCAGCCTCGCCTATCTCCTGGCGGCCACCGCCCTCGACCCGCGCTCCAACTACGCCGACCGCACGCCCAAGCCGCCGCCCGCCGTGGTCGACGCCCAGCTCACCGCGCTCAATCTCAACGACAAGACACCCCTGCTGCAGCGTTACGCCACCTGGGGCACCGGGGTGCTCCGCGGCGACTTCGGCAAAACGGTCGTGGGCTCGCCCGTCAATGAGGATCTCAAGCGACGCGTGGGCGTCACGTTCCGGCTCGTCATGCTGGGGCTGCTGTTCGGCAGCGCGCTCGGGGTGATCGTCGGGGCGCTGGCGGCGGTCCGGCAATACGGGTGGTTCGATCGGCTCTCAACCGGCCTGTCGTTCGTCGTCCTCGCGGTGCCGGTGGTCGTCCTGGCCAACATGATGATCTTGGTGGCCACCTGGGCCAACGAGCGCGTCTTCGGCCGCCAGGTGTTCCTCGTCAGCGGCGAATACAGCGACGGGCTGGCCGCCGGGTTCTGGGGTCAGGTGGTGGACCGGCTGCAACACCTGATTCTGCCGACGATCTCGCTGTCGGTCGGTCTCATCGCGGTCTTCAGCCGTTACCAGCGCAACATGATGCTCGACGTGCTCGGCGCCGACTTCCTGCGCACGGCCATGGCCAAGGGGCTGAGCAGGCGCAGAGCGCTCGTCACGCACGCGCTGCGGACCGCGCTGATCCCCGTGGTGACCTATTTCGCGTTCATGTTCGGCGCGCTGCTGACGGGGGCGACGTTCACGGAGAAGATCTTCGGCTGGCACGGGCTGGGCGAGCAGCTGATCAACTCGATCTTCACCAACGACGTCAACACCGTCGCGGCCATCTCCCTGCTGGCCGCGATCTCCGTGTTGTGCGCCTCGCTGGCCGCCGACCTGCTGCGCGCGGCCCTCGATCCCAGGGTGCGGGCCTGATGACGCTGCACGAGGAGGAGGTGGCCGAGGAGCTGTCCGACGGCGTCATGGTCACCTATCCATCGCGGGTGCGGGTGGTCGCCGGGCGGTTCTTCCGCTCCCGTCAGGGGGTGGCCGGGTTCGTGGTGCTGGTGGTGATGTTCCTGCTGGCGTTCGCCGGCCCGCTGTTCAGCCGGTGGAGCTACACGGACAAGGATTTCACGGCGTTCCTGCAGCCGCCGTCGTCCTCCCACTGGTTCGGAACGCTCCAGACCGGCGCCGACGTCTACGCGCTGACCCTGCGCGGAATGCAGAAATCACTGGTCGTGGGCCTGCTGGCGGCTCTGGTGTCCACGGCGCTCGCGGCCGTGGTCGGGGCGTTCGCCGGCTACTTCCTGGGCTGGACCGACCGGGTGCTGAGCTGGATGACCGACCTGCTGCTCGTGCTGCCGGGATTCCTCATCCTGGCGATCATGTCGCCGCTGTTCGAGTCGGGGCAGTGGCCGCTGTTCGTGCTCATGCTCGCGCTGTTCCTGTGGATGGTCACCTCGAAGATCGTCAGGGGGATGACCATCTCGCTGAAGGAGCGGGAGTTCATCCAGGCCGCCCGCTACATGGGGGTGCCGCCGGCGCGGATCGTGTTCCGGCACGTGATCCCCAATCTGGCGTCCCTGCTGATCGTGGACGCCACGCTCAACGTCAGCGCGGCGATACTCACCGAGACCTCGCTGTCGTACTTCGGGTTCGGCATCCAGCCGCCGGACGTGTCGTTCGGCACGCTCATCGCCGACGGCTCCAAGACGGCCACGTACGCGCCGTGGACGTTCTGGTTCGTGGCCGGGCTGCTGGTGGTCACGGTGCTCGCGGTCAACCTCATGGGCGACGCCTTGCGCGACGCCTTCGACCCGGCGGCCAAACGATGAGCCCGGTCCTCGAGGTGACCGACCTCAACGTGGCGTTCGGAGACGTGCCGGCGGTGCGCGGGATCAGCTTTTCCGTACGCCCCGGCGAGGTCCTCGGCATCGTGGGCGAGTCCGGCTCGGGCAAGTCCGTCACCTCGGCCGCCGTCATGGGGCTGCTGCCGCCCGGCGCACGCGTCACCGGATCGGTGCGGCTGCACGGCAAGGAGCTGATCGGGGCCCCGGAACGGGAGCTGACCGCGTTGCGCGGCAAGACCATGTCGATGGTGTTCCAGGACCCGCTGTCGGCGCTCACCCCGGTCTACCGGGTCGGCGACCAGATCGCCGAGGCCGTGCGCGTGCACCAGCGGGTCAGCAAGGAGACCGCCCTGGTCAAGGCCATCGAGCTGCTGGAGCTCGTCGGCATCCCGCATCCGGCCGAGCGGGCGCTGGCCTTCCCGCACGAGTTCTCCGGCGGCATGCGGCAGCGCGTGGTGATCGCGATGGCCATCGCCAACGACCCCGACGTGATCATCTGCGACGAGCCGACCACGGCGCTCGACGTCACCATCCAGGCGCAGGTGCTGGAGGTGCTCAAGAAGGCGCAACGGAAGACCGGCGCCGCCATCATCATGATCACGCACGATCTCGGCGTGGTCGCCGGGTTCGCCGACCGGGTCCTGGTCATGTACGCCGGGCGCCCGGTCGAGGTGGGCGACGTGGACGACATCTACTACGGGCCGCGCATGCCGTACACCGTGGGCCTGCTGGGCTCCGTGCCGCGGGTGGACCGGGGCGGGCGGAGGCCGCTCGTGCCGATCGAAGGCAACCCGCCCTCGCCGGCGGCGCTGCCGCCGGGGTGCCCGTTCGCGCCGCGCTGCCCGATGAAGGTGGACGCGTGCGACGAGGGAGAGCCGCCGCTGTTCGAAGTGGGGGCCGGGCACGGGGCGGCGTGCATCCGGTGGGACGAAGTGCATCCGCCGGGGCTCGCGGAGCCGGCGGGGCCGCGGGAGGCCCGGGCGGCGCGCGGCGAGCGCACGGTGCTGGAGGTCCGCGACCTGGTCAAGGACTATCCGCTGGTGCGCGGGGCGGTGTTCAAGCGCCGGGTGGGCACTGTGCACGCCGTGGCCGGGGTCGGGTTCGACGTACGGGAGGGCGAGACGCTCGGGCTGGTCGGCGAGTCGGGCAGCGGCAAGACGACCACGCTGACGCAGATACTCGAGCTGGCCAAGCCGCAGGAGGGCCGCATCGTCGTGCTCGGGCACGACACGGCCCGGCTCGGCCGAGGGGAGCGCACCGCGATCAGGCGTGACATGCAGGTCGTCTTCCAGGACCCGATGGCCTCGCTCGACCCGCGCATGACCGTGCACGACATCCTGGCCGAGCCGTTGCGCACCCACGGGCGGCGCGCCCCCGGGCGGCGGGTCGCCGAGCTGCTATCCCTGGTCGGGCTGGACCTCTCGCACGCCGCCCGCTACCCGCAGGACTTCTCGGGCGGGCAGCGGCAGCGCATCGGCATCGCCAGGGCGCTCGCGCTGGAGCCCCAGCTGCTGGTGCTGGACGAGCCTGTCTCGGCACTCGACGTGTCGATCCAGGCTGGGGTGATCAATCTGCTCGACGCCCTGAGGGCCAGGCTCGGGCTGTCTTACCTGTTCGTGGCGCACGACCTGGCCGTGGTGCGCTACATCGCCGACCGGGTCGCGGTGATGCACCTCGGCAAGATCGCCGAGATCGGCCAGGTGGACGCCGTGTACGAGGCCCCGGCGCATCCGTACACGCAGGCTCTGCTGTCGGCGATCCCGCTGCCCGATCCGGTACGCGAGCGGTCACGGCGGCGCATCCTGCTCCACGGCGACCTGCCCAGCCCGGCCCACCCTCCGTCGGGCTGCCGTTTCCGCACCAGGTGCCCCAAGTTCCGTGCCGAGCTGACCGACGAAGAGCGCAAGCGCTGCGTGGACGTCGAGCCCGAGGTGCGGCCGCTGGGCGAGGACCAGGGCGCGGCCTGCCACTACGCCGAGCGGCGTGAAGTCGTATAGACCAGGAGGAATCGCTCGATGAAAGCAGCACGTCTTGTCACGGCCGCCGCCGTTGTCGTGGCACTGGGAGGGTGCGGCGGCGGGACGGGAAACGGCCCTGGGACCGGGGATGGAGCCGGCGACGACCATACGGTCAAGGCCTTCGACATCAACCCGCAGCCGCGCGACAAGGTCAAGGACGGGGGGACGCTGCGGTGGGGGATCAACGAGTTCCCCGCGCAGTGGAACAGGAACCACGTGGACGGCAACCTGGCCGTGGCGGCCTCGGTGAGCAACGCGCTGCTGCCGTCACCGTTCGTGTCGGACGAGAAGGCGGAGATCTCCGTCAACCGGGACTACGTGCTGGACGCGAAGGTCACCGATCAGCGGCCCGAGCAGGTGGTGACGTACACACTGAACCCGAAGGCACGCTGGTCCGACGGGCGGCCGATCACATGGGCCGACTACCAGGCGCAGTGGCAGGCACTGAACGGGCGGGACTCGGCCTACCGCATCGTCTCGGCCACCGGCTACCAGGACATCAAGAAGGTGGCGCGGGGGAAGGACGACTTCGAGGTGATCGTCACGTTCGCCCGGCCGTTCAGCGACTGGCAGGCGCTCTTCGGTCCGCTGCTGCCCGCCGCCACGAACCGCACGCCGGAGGCGTTCAACACCGCCTGGCTGAACAAGATCCCCGTGACGGCCGGGCCGTTCAAGTTCGGGGGGTTCGACCAGACGGCCAAGACGATCACGCTGGTCCGGGACGATGCCTGGTGGGGTGAGCGGGCCAAGCTCGACAAGATCATTTATCGGGCGTCCGAGCAGGACTCGCTGATCGGGGCGTTCAGCAACGGCGAGCTCGACATCATCGACATAGGCCCGTCCGCCCCCGACTACGCGCGAGCCAAGGCCACGGCGGGGGCACAGGTACGCCAGGCGGCGGGGCCCGACTTCCGGCATTTCACCTTCAACGGGTCGAGCGAGCTGCTGCGGGACCGGAACGTGCGGCAGGCGATCCAGCTGGGCATCAACCGCCAGGCCATCGCGCAGTCCGACCTGCAGGGGCTGAACTGGCCGATCGCGCTGCTGAACAACCACTTCTTCATGAACACCCAGGAGGGCTACCAGGACAACGCGGGGGCGCTGGGGGTGTACAACCCCCAGCGGGCGCGGCAACTGCTGGACGCGGCCGGGTGGAAGCTGAACGGGGCGGTCAGGCAGAAGAACGGCAAGACGCTGGACCTGCGGTTCGTGGTGCCGTCGGGGGTGCAGATCAGCAAGGCGGAAGGGGAACTGGCGCAGAGCATGCTCGCGCAGATCGGGGTGAAGCTGACGATCAAGGCGGTGCCGAGTGACGACTTCTTCACCAGTTACGTGATCCCCGGGAACTTCGACATCACGCCGTTCGCCTACATCGGGACACCGTTCCCCGTGTCCAGCAGTTACGGGATCTACGCGAACTCGCCCGACGGGAAGACGTGGAACGCGAACTTCGGGCGTACCGGGTCGGCGGCCATCGACCAGGCCATGAGCCGGGCCGCGCAGAGCCTGGACCCGGTGCGGGCGCGCGCGGCCACCAACGCCGCTGATGAGCTGATCTGGCAGGAGGTGAACGTGCTGCCGCTCTACCAGCGGCCGCAGTTGGTCGCGACCAAGGCGACGCTGGCCAACGCGGGGGCGCGCGGCTTCTACGACCTCCGCTACGAGAACATCGGCTTCATGCGCTGACCCTGCGGGCACCGGGGGCCGGACAGCCCGTCGCGGCGGGACTGTCGGTGGGCGGGTGTACAAAGGGCGAGTGACGACGAAGGTGACCTGGGCGCAGATCCTCGCGTGGCGCCTGCGCAGGCAGTTCGTGAGCGGAGCCGGCGGGCCCGACGCCGTGAGCGTGGCCCGGAGGTTGTGCGGCGTGCAGACCCAGGTCCCGTCGTCGGCGCAGCTGGCGGTGGCGGTCAGGAGCGCCAAGCCCGAGCCTGGCGAGATCGACCGCGCCCTGTGGACCGACCGGACGCTCGCCAAGACGTGGATCATGCGCGGCACCCTCCATCTCGTCCCCGCCGACGAGCTGGCCGGATACTGCGCCGCCCTGAGCACATTGCGGTTCTGGGAGAAGGGGTCGTGGCAGCGCGGCCACGGGGTGACCGCCGCCGAGATCGCGGCGATCATCGAGGCGGTCCCGCAGGCGCTGAGCGATGGAGCTGAGCGCCCGCTGACCCGCGAGGAGCTGGTCGACGCCGTGGTGGAGGTGACCGGCAACGCTCACCTGCGGCAGGCGCTCACCTCCGGTTGGGGCGCGCTGCTCAAGCCGCTCAGCCGCCTGGGCGAGCTGTGCTACGGCCCGCCCCGCGAAGGCAGGGTGACGTTCACCGCCCCGCGCGCCTGGATCCCCGGCTGGCCCTCCGAGCCGCCGCCGTTCGAGGAGGCGGGCGTCCGCGTGGCGCGGGCGTTCCTCGGCGCGCACGGCCCGGCGACGCCGGAGATGTTCGACACCTGGCTGTTCGGCGGCGTGGCCAGGAAGACCGTGCTGAAGGGCTGGTTCCGCGACCTGGCGCCGGAGCTGACCGAGGTCGAGACCGAGGACGGGACGACCCTGCCGGCGCTGAAGGAGCACCTGGACGACCTGGCGGGCACCCGGCCGTCCGCCGAGGTCCACCTGCTGCCGGGCTTCGATCAATACATTCTGGCCGCCCCGCGCACGCTGGCCCCGCTCCTCCCGCCGTCGCTCAAACCCAAGGTCAGCCGGCAGGCAGGCTGGATCTCCCCCGTGGTCGTCCACGAGGGCCGGGTGGCGGGCGTCTGGGAGGCCAGAAACGGCGACATCGCCCTGGACCTCGACGCACCGGTGCCCCAGGGGTCGCTGGAGGAGGCCGTCGCCCGCGTGCGCGGCCTCCTGAAACCCTAGGACGTGGTGCCCGCCATGACGCGGTCGACGATGCCCTTGGTGCCCTCCTCGCGGGCGCAGTGGGCGCAGCAATACCAGTGGTCACCGGCCTGGACCCCGTGCCCGATGACCTTGGTGCCGCAGTGCTCGCACACCGGTGCCATGGCCTCGATCGCGCACTGGAAGCAGTCGAAGGTGTGCACCGATCCCTGCGCGTGCACCTCGAACGCCATGTCGTAATCGTTGCCGCAGCTCTCACAGACAGCCATGGTGATCCCCTTTGCAGTCGTGTCCGCCCGGGGGGATACCCCGTTCCGTGCTCTCCTTTCCCCAAAGCATCACCATAATCAGGCCGTCTCCGCCCGTCACGAACGTTCCACCGCGAAGCGGGCCACCAGCGGCAGTCCCAGCAGCCCGAGCGCGGCCAGCGCCGCGGGCAGGCCGAACCACCCGCTCAGACCGGCCACGAGCAGCGGGCTGACCACGAAGCCGGTGTACGAGATCGTGGACACCCCCCACACCAGCGTCCCGCTCGGATCGTCGGCGGCCGAGCGGCTGAGCAGGGCGGGCACCAGCGGCCCGAGCGCCAGCCCGGTCACCGCGAACCCCACCATGGAGATCACCACGGTGCCGCCCAGCGCGGCCAGCGCGATGCCCGCCCCGCCACCCACCCCCGCCACCAGGTACATCGCCCTGAGCGGCACCCGCGGCAGTGCCTGCACGATGAGCCGCCCGGCGGTGAGCGCCCCCATGTAGACCGCGGGCGCGGCGCTCGACACGAGCGGCGTGGCGCCGCGATGGTCCTCCAGCAGCAGCACCGACCACTGTTCGACCGAGTTCTCGATGATGAGCACGCAGGCTGCCAGCGCCCCGAGCACGGCTGCTATCCCCCAGAGCCCGCGTCTGCCGGTGTGCGAAGGGGCTTCGGCTGCCGTACGCCTCATGGGCAGTGCCAGCAGCGACAACGACGTGACGACCACGATCACCGCGATGACCGCGAGCACCGCGCCGGCGCCGTACCCGAGCGAGCGGGCCAGCCCCGTGGCCGGGGCGGCGGCGATGACCCCGACGGGGAACGCCGCGTGCACCAACTGAAAGAGCTGGCGGCCGCTCTCGCGTTCGACCCGCCCGGTGGCCAGGTTCAGCGCGATGTCCAGCGCGCCGCTGGTGGCGCCCACGAGCAGCAACGCCGCCCCCAGCTGCCAGAGCGAGCCGACCAGGCCGACGCAGGCGACGCTGAGCGCGAACAATGTCGTGGTCACCATCAGGGCAGACCGCTCCCGCCCCCGTGCCAGCCGCCCGGTGAACGCCATCGCGGGCAGGGCCCCCACCGGTACGGCGCTCAGGGCCAGCCCGAGGTCGCCCGCCGAGATGCCCAGCTCCAGCTTGATGGCGGGCAGCAGGGCCGACCAGGAGCCCCAGAACACGGCCCAGGCCGCACAAACCGCGATGAGCGGCATCCCACCCCCTTGCAATTACGGTTAAGTCACAGTAAAGATCATCGATGTCCTTATATCCCCTGTCGAAGGGAAAACCGTGCTCACGCGAACGGTCATCGCGGCCGCTCTGGTCGCCACCGGGATCGCCGCCCTTCCCTCCTCCGCCTACGCCGCCACGGCGCGCTACACGCCCGAGCGCATCTGCGGCCCCGGCTTCCACCGCGTCAAGGACGGGCACCGGGCGATGAAGACGCGCGGCGCCGTGTTCGGACACGTGTACCTCATGTACAACAAGCACTCCGGCAAGAACTGCGTCGCCGCGATCAAGACCGTCTACCAGGGCATCCGCTCGGTGACCGGCGCCTACCTCGAGGTAAAGGGCGGCGGCAAGTCACAGGACGAGCAGAAGTACCGCTACTACGCCGAGACCGGCCACCTCGACGGGAGCTGGAAGTGCGTACGCTACGCCGGCTGGACCCGCGACCCCGCCGGCCGGGTCGAGGCGTGGGGCGGCCGTCAGTCCTGGGGCAACTGCCTGGGCTGACCGCGGCATCCAAGGTTTTCCTCCGAAGCTGTCACAACCGGGCGGCCTACCCCGTCCTGTAGATGTAAGAGCGAAAACTGAGGAGGCCCACATGACCCAGCGGATCAACGTCGCCAAGAACATCCCCGAGGTGTACCACCACTTCCTGGCGGTGGAGAAGATCCTGCACGACAGCGAGCTGCCGGCCGGCACCATCGAGCTCGTCAAGCTGCGCGCCAGCCAGATCAACGGCTGCGGTTACTGCGTGGATATGCACAGCCGCGACATGAAGAAGGCGGGCGAGAGCGACGAGCGGTTGTGGATGGTGGCGGCCTGGCGTGAGGCCACGGTTTTCACGCCGGCCGAGCGGGCCGCGCTGGCGCTGACGGAGGAGGCGACCAGGCTGCCCGACCGGGAGGCCGTGCCGGACGCCGTGTGGCAGCAGGCCGGCCAGCACTACAGCGAGAAGCAGCTCGCCCTGCTGATCGCGGCGATCGCCATGATCAACGCCTGGAACCGGATCGGCGTCACCGCCCGGCTCACGCCCGGTACCTGACCTCGTAGAAATGCATTGAGCCGGACCGGCACTGGAGCTAGGTTGGCGCGCATGGCGGGTGGCAAGCGCCCGCCAAGCCGTCGCCAAACGGCGCGGCGCACAGTCGTGGAAGGAGAACGACGCGCTTCGGAAGGGGGATACACCGTGAAACGCGTCAAAGTCACCAAGGCGACGGCCAGGCGGCGTCCGCGGCCGGCCATGGAGTTGGACCTGCGTTCACCGGCAGGTCGCAGACTCCCCTACTGACTTGCTCCTTACAGCAAACTTACGGGGGTATCTGTAGATAACATAGATAACAAGAACATCACGGGGGGCTCACGATGAAGAGGCTTGTGGCGGTGCCGCCACACGTTGCCAGGCACAAGGTCCGCGACATTCGGTCGGCAGACCGCCGCAAGCCGCCCGCAGATCCCAAGGTGATCGATTTGCGGGCCTACACCGGCAGGAATGTGATCCGTTTCCCCGGCGGTCCCACGCCTGCCGCCTAGCCCACCGGACGACCCAGGCCGGCGTGCGGCCTGGGTCGTCGCAGGTCAGGAGGCGTACAGCTTCTTGGCGTACGTCTCGCCGTAGTAGCTCTCGAGCTCTTCGAGGCTCTCCTGCACCGCCTGCACGTCCTTGACCAGCCGCGCGTGCGAGGGCAGGTCGTCGCCGCCCCAGGTGTCCGGCTTCCACAGCCCGGAGCGCAGGAACGCCTTGGCGCAATGGAAGAAGATCTGCTCGATCTCCACGACGAGGGCGAGATGCGGGCGGTGACCCTTGACGATCATCTCATCGAAGAACGGGGCTTCGCGGACGAGACGCGCCCGGCCGTTGATGCGGAGGGTCTCATTGCGGCCGGGAATGAGAAAGACCAACCCTGCATGCGGATTTTTCAGGATATTGAGGAATCCGTCCGCTCTGCGGTTCCCTGGGCGGTCCGGGATGGCGATCGTGGCGTCGTCGATGACGTGGACGAACCCGGCGGGGTCGCCCTTGGGCGAGACGTCACAGTTGCCCTGGTCGTCGGAGGTGGCGATCAGACAGAACGGCGAGGCCGCCAGCCACTGCCGGTCACGCTCGTGCAGGCGTACCCGCTCCTTGGTGGCCGCCCTCGGCATGACCTCCCCCAGCAGTTCGCGCAGCTCAGCCTCGGACCCGATCTCCGCCCAGCTCATGTGATCTCCCTTCGAGGGTTTCCCTGATGATTTTGTCAGGAATGGGGGCCAACATCCGGTGTGGTGTCCGAAGGGCGAGACTGACCAGGTCCTCGCGCGTGTCGTGGCGCAGGCCCGGCCCGGGGCGGACCTCGACCTCCTCCAGCGGGACGCTCCGGCGGCAGGCCGGGCAGCCGGACTGGGGGTCGAGCCGGGTCCGGCAGGTCACGTGGTGGTACAGGCGACGGGGGCCGTCCGCGGCGAGATGGCGCTCGCCCCACTGCGTCAGGGCCAGCACGGGCGGCCAGAGCTCGCGGCCCATGGGGGTCAGGACGTACTCGTCGCGCGGCGGCGCGTCCCGGTAGCGGCGTCGGCCGAGGACGCCGGCCGCGACGAGCGTGGCGAGCCGCTGGGAGAGAACGGCCCGCGGGATGTCGAGGTGGACCTGGAAGTCGCCGAAGCGCCGCACGCCGTACATGGCGTCGCGGACCACGAGCAGCGTCCACCGCTCGCCGATCACCTCCAGGGCCTTGGCGAGGGAGCAGTCTTGACCGTCGTAGTTCTTGCCGAGCGCCATGGGGCGCATGTTAGTTCATTCACCGAACCGTGCTAGCGTGCGGCACCATGAGTTCAATGACCGAACCGGCCATCGAATCGCGCATGGCCGACCTCGACGGCCTGCGCCTGCACTACCTGATCGCCGGCGAAGGGCCGCTGCTGGTCCTGCTGCACGGCTGGCCGCAGACCTCCCACTGCTGGCGGCGGCTCATCCCCGCCTTGGCCGGCCACTTCACGGTCGTCGCCCCCGACCTGCGCGGGTACGGCCGCACGGACAAGCCGGTCACCGGCTACGACAAGCGCACGATGGCGGCCGACATCCGCGCCCTGGCGCGCTCGCTCGGCCACTCCACCCTCGTGCTCGCCGGCCACGACCGGGGCGCCAGGGTCGCCCACCGCTACGCGCTCGACCACCCAGGCGAGGTGGAGCGGCTCGTGGTCATGGACATCATCCCGACCAGGGAGATGTGGCGCAGGTTCGACATGACGAGCGGCCTGGCGTCGGGCACCTGGCACTGGACGTTCCACCTGCAGCCCGATCTCCCGGAGCGGCTGGCGGGCCAGGACGTCCGCGGCTACCTGGGCTATTTCTTCGAGAAGTGGGCGGTGCAGCGCTCACGGCTGGATGTCGAAGAGTACGTGCGCGCGTTCGAGCAGCCGGGCGCGCTGCGGGCCGGGTTCGAGGACTACCGGGCCTCGTTCCCGCACGACGCCCAGCACGACGACGCCGACTGGGACGCGGACCGGCGGCTGGAGATGCCGGTCCTCGCACTGTGGGGCGCCGCCGGGCTGCCGAGCAGCGTGCCGGTGCTGGACATCTGGCGGGATTACGCCCTGGACGTGCGCGGGGCCGAGATCCCCGAGTGCGGGCACTTCCTGGCCGAGGAGCAGCCGGACGCGGTGCTCGCCCACCTGTCGAACTTCCTGCTGCCCCGCTGATCACCAGCGGCGGGCGTGCGCCATCGCCCCCAGGTAGGCGTCCCGCTCCACCGCGAACCTGGCCGGGTCCATGCCCCGCCGTTCGGCCCGCAGGTGCAGCATGGTCAGCTCGGTCGCCGCCTGCTGATAGTCGCTCATGGCCCGGCCGAGCCCTGCTCCCCTGGCCCACCTGCGGGCCGCCTTGCGTGCCGACAACGTGCTGAGCATCCGGACGTCCTGGTCGGTGACGAGCCCGGTGGGCCGGTAGCCGGGCAGGTAGACGGCCATCTTGCCGACGAGGTGGCGGCGTTCGACGACGGTCACGACGATCAGCAGGACGAGCGCCGCCATGATCACCAGGTACGCCACGCCCAGCCAGGCCAGCGAACCCGTGGTGGCCGAGCCGTTCCAGAGCGCGTGCAGGAAGACCGCGCCGAGATAGCCGAGCGGGATCGCGGCGAACCTGGCGGGCGAGCGGCTCGTCAGCGCGTAGGCGACGCCGAGGCCGATCATCGAGGTGTAGACCGGGTGGCCGAGCGGGTCGATCAGGCCGCGCAACACGAACAGCTGGATCGCGCCGCCGACGCCGTCCTCGCCGAACGCGAGCAGGTAGTAGCCGACGTTCTCGACGGCGGCGAAGCCCAGGCCCGCCATGGAGGCGTACACGATGCCGTCGGTCAGGCCGTCGATCTCGCGCCTCCTGCGCAGGAGCAGCAGCAGCGCCGAGCCCTTGAGCGCCTCCTCGATCACGGGGGCGAGCAGGACGGTGCCCATGTTCTCGGCGACCGCGGCGCCGTAGCCGGCCCTGACGAACAACTGCTGGCCGAGCAGCGTGAACCCCACGGCGACCACGACGGCCACGCCCGCACCCCACGCGAACGCGAACGCCAGATGCAGCTTCGGCTCCGGCTCCAGCCGATCAAGGGAGAGCACCGCGGCCAGCAGCACCGGCAGCGGCGCCACCGCGAGCACCGCCGACAACGCGAACCCGGCGGGCCCGCCCGAGATCAGCATGACGGCCAGCACGAGCAGCGCGAGGATTCCCGAGACGACCAAGCCGATCACCAGCGCCTTGCTGGGTCGCTGAGCAAGCAAAGGAGCAGTCATGGTTGGCGCCTCTCTTCCCGTCCGATCCGCCCACTATGCGCGCCGCGCATCTACAGGCGCTTAACGATGACTTGAATCTCGGTAGTACGGATCCGCCACGATGGGCTCACCCTCCGTGTACGAATACACCTCCCGGCCGGAAATGAACACTCTCAGCGCCCGGCTCATGACGTCCAGCGGATCCCCGGACCAGATGACCACGTCGCCGTCGAGCCCCGGCCGCAGCGCGCCGACCCGGTCGTCGATGCCCATGATGCGGGCCGGGTTCACGGTGATCGACCGCAGCGCGGCGTCGCGGTCGAGCCCGTCCTTGACCGCCAGCGTGGCCTGGTGGACGAGGAAGTGGATCGGCACGACGGGATGGTCGGTGGTGATGGCCAGCTCGACCCCGGCCCGCGCCAGGATGCCGGGATTGCGGAGCGAGCGCTGCCGCAGCTCGACCTTCGACCGGCTGGTGAAGAGCGGCCCGATGATCACGGGGACGTTCCTGGCGGCCAGCGTGTCGGCCAGCAGGTGCCCTTCGGTGCCGTGGTTGATCACCAGGCGGTAGCCGAACTCGGCCGCCAGCCGCAGCGCGGTGGCGATGTCGTCGGCCCGGTGGGTGTGCTGGCACCACGGCAGCTCGCCGTCCAGCACGCGGACGAGGACCTCCAACGTGCCGTCGCGGTCGAACGGCTTGCCCTCGTCCGCCGCGGCGGCCTTCCTGGCCTTGTAGTCCTGAGCCTTCATGAACGCGTCGCGGATCACCGCCGCGACCCCTTGGCGGGTGGAGGGCAGCTTCTTCTGGTCGCCGTACACACGCTTGGGGTTCTCGCCGAGCGCGCTCTTGACGCTCACCGGCTCCTTGATCAGCATCTCGTCGACCGTCCTGCCCCAGCACTTGACCGCGACCGTCTGGCCGCCGATGGGGTTGCCCGAGCCCGGCTTGATCACCGCGGTCGTCACGCCGCCGGAGAGGGCGTCGGCGAAGGCGAGGTCGGCCGGGTTGATCGCGTCGAGTGCGCGCAGGCGGGCGCCGTTGGGGTCGGTCATCTCGTTGGTGTCGCTGCCGGCCCATCCCTCGGCCTCCTCGTGCACGCCCAGGTGGCCGTGGGCCTCGACGAAGCCGGGCAGCACCCAGCCGCCCGCGGCGTCCACGACCTCGAAGCCGTCGGGGATCCGCACGTCCGCGCCGACCTCGGCGATCCTCCCGTCCACGATGAGAACGACGCCGCCGTCGATGGGGGCACCGTCGACGCGCACGACATATCCGCCAGTAATAGCAAAATTCACGACTCGTAACTTATCGGGCAGTGGGTAGCGGACCTGAATGATCGCGGAACGATACGAGCGCTGGCTGCTCGAGATGTGGAACGGAGACTTCAAGCTCGCCCACGACCTCGTCACCCCCGGCTTCGTCGGCCACTGGCCCGGCATGGACGTGCACGGACCCGATGGGCTGGTGGAGGCGCTGCGACAAGGGCACGCGCCCTTCGACGACGTCAAGGTCACGCTGGACGTGGGCCCGATCGTGGACGGGGACCGGGTGGCGGCCCGGTGGACGTTCAGCGGCGCCTACCGGGGCGGCCTGCCCGGCGCGAGCGCCGCGGCGGGGACGCGGGTGGCCTTCAGCGGCCACGACATCCTGCGAGCCGACGGCGACAGGTTCGCCGAATACTGGGTGATCTCGGACGCCCAGACGTTCAACCAGCAGCTTGGGATAGGGTGAATTGTCCCCAACCCCGATGGAGGACGATGAGGTGCCGCAGGAAATCGAACCGGGCGCGGGTCTGAGGTCGCTGACGGACGAGGAGATGACGCTGCTGCTGGCGCAGCAGCGTTTCGGCGCGCTGGCCACCAACAAGAGCAGCGGCCACCCCCACCTGTCCACCGTCCTCTACACGTGGGACCCGGGCCAGCGCGTGGTGCGGATCTCGACCATCGCCGACCGGCTCAAAGTACGGGATCTGCACAAGGACCCGCTCTGCGCTCTCTACGTGACCAGCAACGACTTCTGGTCGTACGCCGTGGCCGAGGGCGAGGCGGAGCTGTCGCCGGTGACCACGGAGCCCGGGGACGAAGTGGGCATGGAGCTGCTCGCCATGCAGACGGGCCTGACCGACGAGGCGGCGTTCCTGCGGCAGATGGTGACCGACCGGCGGCTGGTGATCAGGCTCAGGGCGTCACGCCTGTACGGGACCGCACTCGGCCTCTAGCCCGGCTCCTGTTGTAGGCCACGGCCGCGATCACGATCAGCACGAGTCCCAGGTCGATGGCGGCCGACCAGCGCATGGCGGCGACATGCCCGCCCTCTCGCGCGACCGCGAAGAACACCGCCCCGATCACCGCCACCCCACCGGCGCCCGCGAACTGCTGCGCCGTGCTCAGCATGCCGGAGCCGATGCCGGCCTGGTGCGGCTCGACCTCCACCAGCGCCGCCCCGATGAGCTGCGGCAGGATCAGGCCGTTGCCGGCGCCGACGAGCACGAGCGCGGCCATGACGTACGGCAGCCCGAGCCCGGCCGCGGCCACCAGCAGGCCGAGCCCCAGCGCCGTGACCGTGCCGCCGATCATGATGACGATCAGCCCGTACCTCCCGACCAGCCGCGTCCCGAGCACCGAGGTGACCGAGAACAGCACCCCCATCGGCGCGAACGCCAGCCCCGCCTGGAACGCCGTCAGCCCCATCCCGCCCTGCAGCAGCAACGTCAGAGTGAACATGAACGCGGCGAAGTACGCCATGAAGGCCACGATCGACCCGACGCCCGCCAGGTAGGAGTGGACCTTGAGCAGCGCCAGGTCGAGCACCGGCTGCCCGCCGCGCGCCCCGAGCAGCCGCTGCCACCGCCAGGTCAGCGCGAACACCGGGACGCTCGCCGCCATGCTGGCCCAGGTCCAGGCGGGCCAGCCCAGGCTGTTGCCGAGGCCGAGCGGCACCAGCACCAGCCCCAGGCCGGTGGCCAGGCCCGCCGCGCCCGTCAGGTCCAGCTTCGGCCGGCGGGCCGTGTCGACCTGCGGCAGCAGCCACGCGGCCAGCGGCACGACGACCAGGCCGACGGGCAGGTTGATGAGGAAGACGATCCGCCAGCCGAGGCCGAACACGTCGGCCGTCAGCAGCAGCCCGCCCAGCACCTGCCCGGCGATCGAGCCCAGGCCGCCGACCGCGCCGTACCAGCCGACGGCCCTGCTCCGCTCCCCCGGCGGGTAGACGGCCGAGATCGTGGCCAGAACCTGCGGCACCATCGCCGCGCCCGCCAAGCCCTGCAGGAGGCGGGCGGCGACCAGCTGGGCCGGGTTCACGGCGATCCCGCACAACACCGAGGCGACGGTGAACGCGGCCACGCCCCAGATGAACAGGCGCCGGTAGCCGTAGCGGTCGCCCAACCGGCCCCCGGTGATCATGCCGGCCGCGTACGTGAAGGCGTAGCCGCCGACGATCAGCTCGAGGGCGGCGGGGCCGGTGTGCAGGTCGTGCTCGATGGAGGGGGCGGCCACGTTGACGACGAAGAAGTCGAACTGGGCCATGAACCATGCGGAGAGGAGGACGGCCAGCGCGCCAGCAGATTTCACGACATTCAGGCTAGATCGTCAACACTACGAGATCATCGCCGACTGCCCGCATCCCCATCACCTCCACCGGTGACCTGTCGCCACAGCGCAACCGCACGGCCTCTCCCCCGTGGCGCTTCCGCAAGGTCGGCTCACCCAGGATCCACCGCTACACCGCGGACATGGCCGACGCCGAATGTCAGGCCATCGAACCACTGATGCCCAGACCAAGCCGACGGATGCTGCGGCAGCATTCGCACGGGGCGCGAACTGTACCGTCCGCGCCCTCGCGCACTCCGTGCTTCAGCCGGGCTTTTTTCTAGATGGCTTTAGTAGCCGTTCTCCTCGTCCCCGTTGTCGCCGTTGTCGTAGCCGTTGTCGCCGTTCTCCTCGTCCCCGTTGTCGCCGTTGTCGTAGCCGTTGTCCCCGTTCTCCTCATCCCCGTTGTCGCCGTTGTCGTAGCCGTTGTCCCCGTTCTCCTCATCCCCGTTGTCGCCGTTGTCGTAGCCGTTGTCCCCGTTCTCCTCGTCCCCGTTCTCCTCGTCCCCGTTCTCCTCGTCCCCGTTCTCCTCGTCCCCGTTCTCCTCGTCCCCGTTCTCCTCGTCCCCGTTCTCCTCGTCCCCGTTCTCCTCGTCCCCGTTGTCGCCGTTGTCGCCGTTGTCGTAGCCGTTGTCGCCGTTCTCCTCATTCCCGTTGTCGCCGTTGTCTCCGTTGTCGTCGTAGCCGTTCTCCTCGTCGCCATTGTTTGCCTGGGCGCCACCCCACAGGATTTCCTCCCAGCTCGTTGCGTGACCTGCGGCGTAGAGGTCCAGGTGTGCCGACAGGTCTGTGACAGCTGGACGCGCTTGGGACGGGACGGCGGACGCCGCCGAGGCGAGGCCCTGAGGCGCTGTGAGGGAGGCGACGAGTGCCGCTCCCACGATGCCGAATGCGCGATATCCGGGCATGAGCTGCTCCTTCCGGAACTTATCCCAGCAAATCCGAACATACCAGGACATAACGGCGCAAATAGTTACAAAACGTATGAATTCGACTATTTCCAACCCAATGAGATTATTGGCAAGTTTGATTCGATATTTTCTTCGAATGAGTCTCGAGCTAGAGATAAGCCGCGATCAACCGTGGCGCGGCGGGGCCGCCGGAGGAGGTGAAGTGCATCAACGGTGACACGCCGGTGTCGATTGCTCATCACCTGGGCACCGCTGGTCTAGTCTTCCATCAACTATCGGTCATGCAATCTTGTCACCGTCGGTTCGTAGGCCCCTCTCCACCTGAGGAGACCCATGTTCCGATGTCTGGTGCTCGTCCTGGCCACCGCCCTGTCCGCTCTCGCAGCCCCCGCCACCGCAGCCACCGCCGCCCCGGCGGTGCTCAACGTCGCGCACCGAGGCGCGTCCGCGTACGCTCCCGAGAACACGATCGCCGCCTTCGAGCTGGCAGGCAAGCAACGGGCCGACATGTTCGAGCTCGACGTCCAGGAGACCAAGGACCACGAGCTGGTCCTCATGCACGACACCACCCTGTCCCGCACCACCAACGTGGAGCGCGTCTTCCCCGGCCTGTCGCCGTGGAACGTCGGCGACCTCACGCTCGCGCAGATCAGCAAGCTGGACGCCGGCTCCTGGCTCAGCGACGAGTACGCCGGCGAGCCGGTGCCCACGCTGGGCGAGGCGCTCCGCGCGATGAGCGGCTCCGGCATGGGCCTGCTGCTGGAGGTCAAGAAGCCGGACCTCTACCCGGGGATCGAGCAGCGCATCGCCGACGAGCTGCGCCGCCACTCGAGCTGGCTCACACCGGGGCGGCTGGTGGTGCAGTCGTTCACCTTCGAGTCGATGCGGAGGTTCCACCGGCTGCTGCCGGATGTGCCGATCGGGCTCCTCGGCACACCCTCCACCGCCGAGCTGCCCGAGCTGGCGACGTTCGCCGACCAGATCAACCCGCCGTACACCACGCTCACGGCGTCCTACGTGCGCCGCGTCCACGGCCTCGGCATGCAGGTCCTCACCTGGACGGTGGACAACCCCGACGTCATGCGCCGAATGCTGACCTACCGGGTGGATGGCATCATCACCAACAAGCCGGACGTGCTACACGAGTTGCTGGACACCTGATGTCCCGGACGGCCGACCCGCAGGGGATCGTGGCAAGCGAGCCGGGTGATGCCGTCGCTGTCGTCGAGATTGATCTCGTCACGCTACTGGCGCACCAGCCAGAACGCGACTCCCCGGCCAGTGAGTGGGGTCCGGGTCGGGGTCGACGGTCACGTACGGCGAACACCGATCGGGGCTGCTCAGTCAAGCACCGCGAGGTGGTCGGCGGCGCCCCCGCGCCACTCGATCATGAAAAGGGTGGCGTCGTCGCTGGTGCGCCGGCCCCGTTCCCCCATCAGGGTGTGGGAGAGCCGGCGCAGATCCGCCCGCACCCCCGCCGGCGGCTCTTCCCCCAGACGGTCGACGCAGCGGATGAGGCGCTCCTCACCGAACGGCTCCCCGCCGGTGACGTGCTCCTCGATGATGCCGTCGGTGTAGCACAGCACCCGGTCGCCCCGCTGGAGCAGGTGCTCTGCGATCCGGGGCTCCTCACCGCCGAAGCCGACGGGCAGCGTCGTCGCGCTCTCCAGCTTGCACAGGACCCGGCCATCGCGGATCAGCAGCGGCGCGGGGTGGCCCGCGTTGACCAGCTCCAGCTCACCAGTGGTGATGTTCAGGTGCATCAGTTGCGCCGTGACGAAGTGGTCGGGCCCGAACTGCCGGGAGACGGCATCGTCCATGAAGGTGTACTTCTCGGCCAGGCTGACGAACACGCGCCGGGCATGCCGGTAGGCGCCGATGGCGATGGTCGCCATCGAGGCGGCGTCCAGGCCATGGCCCATCGCGTCGATCACAGCCACGTGCAGGATGTCGTCGTTCAGGGCGTAGTCGAAGCTGTCGCCGGCGACGCGGTAGGCGGGCTCCAGCATGCCGGCCACCTCGACCTGCGGCACGCACATCGACAGCGGCGGCAGCAGGCTCCATTGGATCTCCGCGGACACACTCATCGGCTCCCGGCGCCGGGCCAGGAAGAACTGGTCGGTGTAGCAGTTCTTGGTGACCAGCATGTCCGCGACCAGCCCGGCGAGCCGGCGCAGCAGGCGCCGGTCGTCATCGGTGACGGCGTCCATGGTCAGCGCCATCACCCCCACCTGATCGCTTCCGTCCAGCAGGGGCAGGTACATCCGTACCCCGCGGGCCTGGGGCACCTCGACAACATCCACGCGCAGGAAGGCCCGGCCGGCGGGGGAGCCGGCGATCGGCTCGGGCTGGCCCACGTGCAGCTTCCTGCCCGGAAGCGGCACCAGCAGCTCTTGGGCGTAGTCCTGGAGCAGAATGGAGACATCACGACCGCCGATTCTGGCCACTTCCTCCGCGACCAGCGGAGCGACCAGCTGCGGCGGCAACAACCGCGCCCTGTCCAGCAGGAGGCCGAGCAGGCGCTCACCGAAACCCTCCGACCGGTCCACGATCTCCTTGCCCATGGCCGGGTTCACCCCCTCTTTCCCGCACCACGCGCCGGAGTGGCCCATGAACCATGCGCAGCCTGTCGGCCGGGCCGGGCTTCCACCCCGCCGTTGATCTCCCTGGGGTGAGATCCACGCTACGATCGCCGGCCTGCTCATCGTCATCACCGTGGCGGGTGGGCCAGGCAAAGGTCCCGCCAACGGGAAGGCGGTCCTCAGCGAGGACCGGGGCCACCGGCGGGCAAACCGAAGCAGGCGAACAGGTCGATGACCGCTTGAACAGGTATGGTGCTTTGGCTGGGGTGACGCAGGTGCCGACCCGGAAGGATGGCATAGCGGTTACGGCGGCCCTCCCGCTCCACATAGCCAGCCCCCACCAGGTCGGTCACGATGCTCTGGGCAGCTCGTTCGGTGATGCCGATGCCTTTGGCGATGTCGCGGACCCGCACTTGCGGATCAGCCGCAATGAGCAGCAGCACGCGGGCGTGGTTGGTCAGAAATGTCCAACTGGAGCGTCGATCAGCAGCGTCGCCCACGTCCGTGACCGTCCCTCGGCAAGCAGAGAAGAGCCAGAACCCCGGCACACACCTGAAGTTTATATGAGGAAAACATCTTCAGGTGATCCTCTGGAGTAACCCCCACCTACTGGCGGGTCGGTCACAGCAGCAGAGAGGCCCGGCCAAAAGGCCGGGCCTCTTCACAACCCCAGCATCAGCAAGGCCTCAGCCAAGGCGCCGAGTTCCGGTTAGACCGGAGGACTTCGGGGAGTCAGCTGCAACCGCTGGTGGAGCCGCAGCCCTCACAGACGTAGCAGCTGCCCGCGGGACGCATCTTGGTGCCGCAGGTCATGCAGAGCGGCGCGTCGGCCGTGAAGCGCTGGTGACTCTCCAGCGTCAGCTCCTGGGCCGCCGGTCCCGGGCGGGTCTCCTTCGGCTTCTCCTCGATCGGCGCCGACTGGGCCAGCGCCTCGCGGTCCACCGTCTCCTGCAACGCCGCCGGGTCCTCCCCGCGCTGCTGCGCGGCCCGCTCCGCCGCCGAGAAGATGCCCAGGGCCGCCCGCTCCTCGTAGGGCAGGTGGTCCAGGGCCAGGCGGCGGAAGATGTAGTCCATCACCGACGTGGCCATCCGGATGTCCGGGTCGTCCGTCATGCCCGCCGGCTCGAACCGCATGTTCACGAACTTGCTCATGTACGTCTCCAGCGGCACCCCGTACTGGAGTCCGATGGAGATCGCGACGGAGAACGCGTCCATGACGCCCGCCAGGGTCGAACCCTGCTTGGACATCTTGAGGAAGACCTCGCCGAGCCCGTCATCGGGGTAGGACGAAGCGGTCATGTAACCCTTGGCGCCGCCCACCGTGAAGCGGGTGGTCATGCTCGGCCGCTGGTTGGGCATGCGCCGCCGGGTCGGCCGGTTGACCTCGATGACCTTGACCTCGGGCTCCTTGGCCGCCTCTTCCTTCTTGGCGCCGTTGCCGGCCGACAGCGGCTGGCCGACTTTGCAGTTGTCGCGGTAGACGGCCAGCGCCTTGAGCCCGAGCGTCCAGCCCTCCATGTAGACCTGCTCGATGTCGTCGATCGTGGCCGACTCGGGCAGGTTGACCGTCTTGGAGATGGCGCCGGACAGGAACGGCTGCGTGGCCGCCATCATGCGGACGTGCCCCATCGGCGCGATCGCCCGCTCGCCCATCGCGCAGTCGAACACCTCGTAGTGCTCCTTGCGCAGGCCGGGCGCGTCGATGACATGGCTGTGCTCGGCGATGTACTCGACGACGGCCTCGATCTGCTCCTGCTGGTAGCCGAGCTGCTTGAGCGCCCGCGGGATCGTCTGGTTGACGATCTGCATGGAGCCGCCGCCGACGAGCTTCTTGAACTTGACCAGCGCCAGGTCCGGCTCGATGCCGGTCGTGTCGCAGTCCATCATGAGCCCGATGGTGCCGGTCGGCGCCAGGAGGCTGGCCTGGGCGTTCCGGTAGCCGTTCTTCTCGCCGAGCTTGAGGCACTCCGCCCACTGGCGCGACGCCTCGGCGTGGATCTTGGCGTCCATCGAGCCGATCGTGCGCATGGAGTCGTTCGCCGCCGAGTGCTTGCGCATGACGCGCTTGTGCGGCTCGGCGTTCCTGGCATAACCGTCGTACGGTCCCACGACGCCCGCCAGCTCGGCGCTGCGGCGGTAGGACACACCGGTCATCAGCGACGTGATCGCCCCCGCCACGGCACGGCCGCCGTCGGAGTCGTAGGCGTGGCCGGTCGCCATCAGCAGCGCGCCCAGGTTGGCGTAGCCGATGCCGAGCTGCCGGTACGCCCGCGTGGTCTCGCCGATCTTCTCGGTCGGGAAGTCGGCGAACGTGATCGAGATGTCCATCGCGGTGATGATCAGCTCGGTCAGCTTGACGAAGTCGGCGACGTTGAAGGAGTTGTCGTCCTTCAGGAACTTCAGCAGGTTGATGCTGGCCAGGTTGCAGGAGGAGTTGTCCAGGTGGACGTATTCGCTGCACGGGTTGCTGGCGGTGATCCGCCCCGTTTCCGGGGTGGTGTGCCAGTCGTTGATCGTGTCGTCGTACTGCAGACCCGGGTCGGCGCACTCCCAGGCCGCCTTGGCCATCTTGCGGAACAGGTCCTGGGCGTCGACCGTCTCGATCACCTCGCCGGTGAGGCGAGCGCGCAGGCCGAACTTCTCGCCCTTCTCGACGGCCCGCATGAACTCATCCGAGACGCGCACCGAGTTGTTGGCGTTCTGGTATTGGACGGAGACGATGTCCTTGCCGCCCAGGTCCATGTCGAAACCGGCGTCCCGCAGCGCGCGGATCTTGTCCTCCTCGCGCGCCTTGGTCTCGATGAACTCCTCGATGTCGGGGTGATCGACATCGAGCACGACCATCTTGGCCGCCCGGCGGGTGGCGCCACCGGACTTGATCGTCCCCGCGGACGCGTCGGCGCCGCGCATGAAGCTCACCGGCCCGCTCGCGGTGCCGCCGCTCGACAGCAACTCCTTCGAGGAACGGATCCGGGACAGGTTGACCCCCGACCCCGAGCCGCCCTTGAAGATCACACCCTCTTCCTTGTACCACTCCAGGATCGACTCCATCTGGTCGTCCACGGAGAGGATGAAACAAGCGCTTACTTGCTGGGGTGACTGGGTGCCCACGTTGAACCACACCGGCGAGTTGAACGCGAACACCTGGTGCGCCAGCGCGTGCTTCAGCTCGTGATCGAAGATCTCGGCGTCCTCGTCACTGGCGAAATAGCCGTGCTCGATCCCGGTGCGCGTGTAGACGCCGACGACCCTGTCGATCAGCTGCTTCAGACTCCACTCACGCTGCGGGGTGCCCACGGCGCCCCGGAAGTATTTGGTCGTCACGATGTTGGCCGCATTGACCGACCAGGACTCGGGGAACTCGACGCCCCGCTGCTCGAAGTTGACCGAGCCGTCGCGCCAGTTGGTCATGACGACATCGCGGCGTTCCCACTGGATCTCGTCATACGGGTGCACGCCGGGCTTGGTGAAGATCCGCTTCATCTTCAGCCCCTTACGCGGACGCTTGCCCCCGCGCGCTACTGAACCGCTGGCCGTCTCCGTCATGACTCCCCCTTCTCCACCTTCAACTGTTTGATCTCGGCCTCGAAGTCCGCCAGGCTCTCGAAACCGCGATACACCGATGCGAAACGCAGGTAGGCCACCTCGTCGAGCTCCCGCAGCGGGCCCAGGATCGCCAGGCCCACCTCGTTGGAGGGAAGCTCGGCCGCGCCCTTGGCCCTGATGGCCTCTTCCACCCGCTGCCCGAGCTGCGCCAGTGAGTCCTCGCTGACCGGTCTTCCCTGGCAGGCCCGCCGTACGCCCGCGACGACCTTGTCCCGCGAGAACGGCTCCGTCACTCCACTGCGCTTGCTCACCATGAGCAGCACGGTCTCCTGCGTGGTGAACCGGCGCCCGCACTCCGGACAGGTGCGCCGGCGCCTGATGGCCGCGCCGTCGTCCGTCGAGCGGCTGTCGATGACCCTGGTGTCAGGGTGGCGACAGAACGGACAGTGCACGCTTCGCCTCCTCGACCTGCGGCCACCACACACGCAAAAGGGTTGTGACGGGACGCTCACGCACACTCCACGGCTGGCCATGGAGCGGTCACGGAAACACAAGGTGTGGTGAACTACATCGGTGTAACTACTAGATGTTGTGGTCCAACCGTAGAAGCGCGCGACCATGAACGCAAGTTGGGCGGGCCCATCCGGCTGAAGTCGCTGATCAGCCCACGGTCATCTGGAGCCTCGGGCGTGTCGGCCTTCCCGGATGGCAGGATGGAGGCGCGGCCGTGTCACATGTATTGCTAACGGTCACGGGCGTGAACAAACCTCACAACGCTACCGCAGGCCACTTGCTGTTCGATCCATCCCTCAGACACCGCGCCGCAGCGTCTCCACGCCGCCCTCCTTGGGCGTTGTCACCTCACGAGACGACACCCTCGACGTTGCCACTCGCACGACGTCGTAGCCCCCATGACGTCGTCACTCCCACGACGTCGTCGGGATCCGCGCCGATCAGCGCACCACTCCGGCGATGTCCCTCGGGACATAGCCGATCAGCGCACCACTCCGGCGATGTCCCTCGGGACATAGAGGCGCGTGCCGGGATGGATGATCGAGTCGGGGAGCCCGTTCAGGCGCTTGATCTCCGCGACCACGGCTCCGGGATCCTCGCCTCCGGAGAGCACGTCGGCGATGGCCCAGAGCGTGTCCCCCTGGCGCACCTCCACCCACGGCAGCCCGGCCGTGCTGGGAACGACGACCTTCACCGCCGCATGGCTGACGGCACGTGTGCCGAGCCAGAACCCGCCCAGGGACAGTAACGCAACCGCCACCACCAGCACGGCCCGCCCTCGGCGCGTCAGCCGCACCGGCGGCGCGGCGCGACGCTCAAGCCGCGACGCCGCGCGACGATCACGCCGCACACCGGCCCTGCGCTTCCACCGGCGATCAGCGCCCTTCGCGCCGCCTCCCCGCCGGCGACGCGACCCAGCCGTTCCCGGCCCGACCCCCGACGCCGCCTTGGCCCGCACCCTGCCCGCGGCCGACCCGCCACGCTTCTTGCCCACCCCGGGCCCACCACGCTCCACACCACGACCGATCCCAGTACGAGTCCCGGCTCCCCCGCTGCCCGCGGCACCGCCCAGCCTCGCCCCAGCCCCGCTGCCGCCTGGAGTGCCGCCCAGCCTCGCCCCAGCCCCGCTGCCGCCCGGAGTGCCGCCTAGCCTCGCGCCAGTCCCAGCGCCGCTGCCGCCGACAATGCCGCCTAGCGTCGTGCCAGTCCCAGCGTCACTCAGCCGCGCATCAGCCCCAACGCTGCCGCTGCCCGCGGCGCCACCCGGCCTCGCACCCGTCTCAGCGCCGCCGCTGCCCGCAACGCCGCCCAGTCTCGCGCCAGTCCCAACGCTGCCCCGCCTCGTACCAGCCCCAGCCCCGCCGCTGCCCGCACTGCCGCCCTGCCTCGCAACGGTCCCAGCGCCGCCGCTTTCCGCGACCCCGGCCAATCTCGCCACAGCCCCAGCACTGCCGCTCCCCGCGGCACCGCTTAGTCTCGTGCCTGTCGCCTGTCTTCCGCGGCCCGTGCCACCGCCTGGCCCCGCATTCGCCCCGAGCCTGCCGCGCCCCGCGGCAGCGCCGGGGCTCCCGCCGGTTCCAGGCCCTCCCCGACCCGTACCGGCTCCGTGCCCTCGGCGACCCTGGCCGCCCGACGCGGGCGTGTCGTCCGCGTTCGTCCCGGAATGCGGCGGTGGGACGAGGCGCAGGCGAGGCCTCCCCTGACCCCGGGCCGCCGCCGCGTCCGGCGAGGGCCCTCCGCGCCTTGCCCCGTCACTCGAACGGAGCCCCAACCTCTTACCGGAATTTCCACGGGAAGCGATCTCGGTCCGCGTATTGTCTCCCCGTCGGTCCTTACTCTGCGTAGCATCGGCAATGAGGGTGAGCCGCTTGGCGTCTTCGCTGGTCGTGTTCGTGTTTGTGGTCGTTCGCATGGATGACCTCCTGCCGTGTGGCCTGAGGAAAAGGCCGAATAAAGATCAGCAAATCGAACACGGTGTCGATCGAACTCCCGTACGATGTTGTACACCACACTGGCGACAATTTCGAGGAAGACTCGAACAATTGTTTGAAGATGATCTTCAACAGCGATAACGTCGCTGTGTGCGACATCGAGACCACAGAACGGCAGGTCCGCCGGTGAGGCGGGCGGCCGGGCGAGGAGGCAGGGCATGACCGAGCGGGATGACGCAAACGGGGTCAGCGACCTCGCGGTGCGCAGACGCGACTCTCTGGGCCTGACGCCCAGGCAGCGCAAGATCCTCGAAGTGATTCGCGACTCGGTGCAACAGCGCGGCTATCCGCCCTCCATGCGGGAAATCGGCGAAGCGGTGCAGCTGACGAGCACGTCCAGCGTGTCCCATCAGCTGACGGCGCTGCAGCGCAAGGGTTACCTCAGACGCGACCCGCACCGGCCGCGCGCCCTTGAGGTGCGCCTGCCGGGCGAGCCGGTGTTGTGGGTGGACCCGGACGCTGCGGATGACGAGTCGACGATCAGCCGTCCCACGGCTGCCTACGTCCCGCTCGTCGGCCGCATCGCCGCCGGTGGTCCGATCCTGGCCGAGGAGAGCGTCGAGGACGTCTTCGCGCTGCCCAAGCAGCTCGTCGGCGAAGGCACGCTGTTCCTCCTTCAGGTCGCCGGTGACTCCATGATCGAGGCCGCCATCGCCGACGGCGACTGGGTGGTCGTCCGCCAGCAGCCGGTGGCGGAGAGCGGCGACATCGTGGCCGCCATGATCGAAGGCGAGGCCACCGTCAAGACCTTCAAGCGCAAGGACGGCCATGTCTGGCTCGTCCCGCACAACACCAATTACGAGCCCATCCCCGGTGACGAGGCCACCGTCCTGGGCAAGGTCGTAGCGGTCCTGCGCCGGCTCTGACCAGGTCGGCGGCTTGGGCGCGCGTCACCTCGCCGCGCCGCGTTCCGGCGCGCGCCACAACATGCACTGACGGGGCACGGCACCGCACCGCCGACCTCGCCGGCTCGCTCCGCGGCGCGCGCGACTCGGAGCGCAGCACACGAACCGTCGTGTGGCACGCGAACCATCACACGGGACACGAGTCGTCGCGCACGGCGACGCGTCGGAGGCCACATGCGCGCACGGGCCCCCGACGTCAGCCCCACGGCCCCAAGGCGGGCGTCACTCCAGGATGAAGCTGGCGCTGTCCCGGAAGGCGCTGGTCCCGTCGTTCCGCTCGAGCCACACCTGACCGCCCCGATGTCGCACGAAATACCCGGGGAAGTTCACCGACTCCAACGAGACCGTGCCCGAGCCCGCGAGCCCGCCCCGCCGGTGGAAACTGGCGTCGGCGTTGAACAGGCTCGTGCCGTCGCGCCGCTCCACCCACGCCTCATGGTTGCGATGCCGCAGGTAATACCCGGGAAAGTTGGTCGACTCCAGCGACACCGTCCCCGTCCCGGACAGCCCCGTGACGATCCTGAACTGGGAGTCCGCCAGCGGCGTGACGTTCGCCTCCAGGCGGGCCCTGTAGTCGTAGTGCCTGATCGCCGATCCCGGCGTGTCGTACGACATGAGCCGCACCGGCGTCGCCCCATCCGGCACGGGGATGCCGAAGTCCGGGGTGCCGTCCGCCCGCCAGTACACCTTCTGTACGCGGGTCCGCCGGTTGGGATCGTTCAGGGGATCGCCTGAAATATCGCGATAGTTGCGATCATGGTAGACGAGGATGTCGCTCTGCCCGTCTTCCGACGTGGTGAAGGAGTTGTGGCCGGGACCGTACTGGCTGGTCGCGGCGCTGGAGGCGAAGACGGGATTGGAGCTCTTCGTCCAGGCGGACGCCTGGAGCGGGTCCGCCGACGCCGAGGCCGTCAGCAGGCCGAGGCAGTAGTTGGCGTCCGTGGCGCTGGCGGAGTAGGTGAGGAAGAGCCGCCCGTTGCGCTGCAGCACCGAGGGCCCCTCGGCCACCTTGTAGCCCCGGGTCTCCCAGGCCAGCGTGGGCACGGTCAGCCGGGTCGTGGGACCGGTGATCGTCCAAGGGTTGGCGCCCATGCGGGCGATGTAGAGGTTGGAGTTGGTCGCGATGCCCGGCTCCTGCTGTGCCCAGAGCAGGTAACGCACGCCGTTCGCGACGAAGGTGGTGGCGTCCAGGGAGAAGGTGTCCCAGGGGGTGGCGATCCGGCCCCGCTCGGTCCAGGCGCCGGTCAGCGGGTTGGCGCTGGAGCTCTCCAGGACGTACATCCGGATCCGCCACACGTCGTCGGCCCGGCCCGCCGCGAAGTACACATACCACTTGCCGTTGATGAAGTGGATCTCCGGCGCCCAGATGTGCGCGCCCATCTCGCCGGTGGCGTGCTTGCGCCAGATGACCGTCTCCGGCGCACTCGCCAGACCCTGGATGGTGGTGGCCCGGCGCAGCACGATGCGGTCGTACTCGGGGACGGTCGCGGTGAAATAGTAGTAGCCGTCGGTGTGGCGGAAGATGTGCGGGTCGGCGCGCTGGGCGGCCAGTGGGTTGCTGTACTGGACGGCGGGCGAGGCGCCCGCCGGCGTCACGTTGACGATCACGGCGAGGAGCGTAGCCAGGACGAGGGCGGCGACCCTGCGGAGGGTGGCGTTCATGACAGCGGCGAGGTGACGGTGTAGGAGGCGTCGCCGGCGAACACCGAGCCGGACGCCCACAGGTCCAGCCGCATCTCGTAGTTGTAGTGCCGCAGGTAGCGGCCGGGCAGGTTGTAGGACTCGAACGAGATCGTGCCCCCGCCCGCCAGTCCGGCCCGCCCGCAGTACGTGGCGTCGCTCTTGAAGATCGCCGACCCGTCGTCCCGTTGCAGGGTCAGCCGCATGTTGTAATGCCGCAGGTAGTAGCCGGGCTGGTTGACGGCCTGGAAGGAGTAGCAGCCGGCATGCGCCAGCCCGGCGACGACGGCGAACGTGGCGTCCCTGCGGTCGGCGAGCGGACTGGCGGAGTTGAGCGGGTCCACGTAGGCCAGGTAGTCGCGGTGGCGTACGTACCGGTCGGGGAAGTTGGCCGAGCGCAGCGAGCGGTTGCCGGTGGGCACCGCGGTCGTGTCGCCGACGTCCTCCCGCAGCACGGTGAAGTGCCTGGCGGTGCCGGACAGGCCGGCCAGCTCGACCCTGGCGCCGAACGAGGTCAGGTTCGAGCTGTCGGCGTAGTAGTAGCGACCGCCGGTGTAGTTGTCGAAGTAGATCCGCCACCGGCCGTCCGGCAGCCGCGTCAGCGCCGGGCCCTCCAGGCCCGAGCCCCAGCCGGCCCAGTTCCCGGTGCCGGTGAACTGCCAGGGGCCGTTGAGCGAGGTGGCGGTGGCGTGCTCGATGTACTTGGTCGTCTCGTTCTTGAGGAAGTTGTGGTACGTGGAGCCCACCTTGACGACGAAGCTGTCGATGTAGTTCGCCGGAATGCCCAGGGGCGTCGGGGCGCTCCACGACGACAAGGCGCTGTTCGTGGCAGTGATCCGGTAGGGCCGGAATTGCCCTGCCGTGCCCGTCGTCGACGCCGAGTAGATCACGTGGACGCTGCCGTCGGAGTCCCTGAACCACTCCGGCGCCCAGGTACTGCCGGTGGCGCCGTTCAGGCCGACGGTGACGTTGCGGAGAAAGGTCCAGGTCACGGAGTCGGCGCTGCGGGCGAAGCCGATGGTGTCGCCGGTCCAGTTGGTGGTGTAGACGAGGTAGTAGTAGCCGTCGGTGTGCCGCAGCACGCTCGGGTCGCGGATCAGGCCGGACGGCGGGGTGTAGGCGTTGGCGCGGACGAGCGAGAAGGTGGTGGCGTTCGCCGAGTCGTAGACGTACATGTTGGACTCGCTGCTGTTGGTGAACGCGGTCATCAGGTAGTGCGGCGCCGGCCCGGCGGCGTGGGCCGCCCCGGGTGCGAACACGACGGCCGCGATGGCGGCGAGCAGCGCGACGACGCCGGTTAACGCCTTTCGAGTGACTCCACGTGTACGCATCCGCGGCCCCTCTGTGATGTTAGCGCTAACATTTCACCACGCCGACGAGGGCGCGGTGATCGCATTCGTACCCCAGGGCCGATCCGCCGTCAATCCCCAGCGGTGTACAGGTCGTGCGCGGCCTTGATCGCCTGGTCCGCGAAGTCGAGCACGTCATGCCGCCGTTCGAACGGGGAGCCGTACAGCGAGCGCCGGGGTGTGCCGAAGTGCTCACCCAGCCCCGAGACCAAGCACCCGAGCGAGGGCTCCGCGGTGTCGTCCGCCCGCAGCCGCAGCGCCTCGTCGATCACGCGGTGCCAGCGCTCGGGGAACGTTTTCCGCGCATGCCGCGCCGCGCCCGTCTTGGACGTGAGCTCGCCCGTCGCGAGCGTGTAGTGCAGCCGGGAGACGCCCGTGACGATCCACACGGTGGCGTACGGGCCCAGCGATGCCAGCCCCCACGGCGAAAACAGGTGGGAAGCCCGGGTCACCAGGCGCCGCCAGTAGCGGTCGAGGTTGGCGTCGGTCCAGGCGGCGAGGACGGCAGGATCGGTCCAGATGTCGAGCTCCCCCGCCTTGGGACCGCGGCAGGTCACCCCGTGGCGGGCCAGCGTATGCCAGGTGACCGGGTTGAGGCCGCCCTGGGGGTTGAGCTTGCCGGCGTGGGCCTGCGGGCGCGCCCCGAGGTCCAAGGGGTTGCGGCGCAGGTCGTCCCAGGTCACGTAGACGCCTTCGAACGGGTGGGCGCCGAGGCTGGTGTGGATGCGCTCCAGCGTCTCGATCGGCGGCCCGGCGGCCGTGACCGCGACGAAGTCCACGTCGCTCGTGGCCGGCCGGTAGTCATCCAGCGCCGCCGACCCCTCGAGGTAGAGCCCTTCGATGAGCCCGGGAGCCGCCGCGTCGGCCACTGACAGGTATGTCTCGACAATCGCGTCGATCTTCGGGTGGGGCGTCATCACCGCTCAGCCTGCCACAATCGACGCCGCCGCCTCATCACAATCTAAATCCTAGAATGTCCAGGTGAATACCGCATACCGCCTAGACGACCTCAAGGCACGAAATGATGGATTTAAGTGGGCGAAGGCGGGTCCGGGGATCATTCCCGCCTGGATAGCCGACATGGACCTGCCCACCGCGCCCGAGGTCATCGAGGCGCTGCGCCGGCGGGCCGGCACCGACCTCGGCTACCCGGCCTGGCTGGACAAGCCCAACGCGGGGCCGCTGGCCGAGGCGTTCGCCGAGCGCATGGCGGGCCGGTACGGCTGGTCGCCCGACCCGTCGCAGGTACGTTCGTTCAACGACCTCAACCAGGCACTCCAGGTCCTGCTCCACGTCTGGACCAAGCCCGGCGACGGGGTGGCCGTGCACACTCCCGCCTACCATCCGTTCCTCACGACGCTGCAGGTCATGGACCGCCCCTTGCACGCCATCCAGGCCGAGCCCGACGGCGATTCGTGGCGCTTCGAGGTGCCCGACCTGTCGGGCTGCCGGGTGCTGCTCTTGGTCAACCCGCACAATCCGACCGGCCGGGTGTTCACTCGCGAGGAGCTGACCCACCTGGCCGAGCAGGCCGAACGCCACGATCTGCTCGTGATCGCGGACGAGATCCACGCCGACCTGACCTTCGAGCCGCACCGGCACATCCCGTTCGCCACGATCCTCCCCGAACGCACCGTCACCCTCACGTCCGCGACGAAGGCGTTCAACCTGGGCGGCATCCGCCTCTCGGTCGCCCACCTCGGGCACCAGGGGGTCCGCAAAGCCCTGGAGGCGCAGCCGCCCTTCCTGTACGGCTCCGCCAACCTGTTCGGGGTCGAGGCGACGGTGGCGGCGTGGCGGCACGGCGACGCCTGGTTGGACGGGGTTCGCCTCCTGCTGGATCGTCACCGGCACACGATCGCCGCCCGCCTGCCCGCCACCTTCGGCTATCGGATTCCCCAGGCGACGTATCTGGCGTGGCTGCATGTGGGGCGGACGGGGATGGCGGAGGTCATCGAACGGGAGGCCAAGGTGCTGCTGACGGACGGGGCGGGCTTCGGGCCCGGTGGGGCGGAGTACGTCCGCCTGAACTTCGCCACCAGCGAGCCCGTCCTCGCCGAGATCCTCAACCGCCTGTCCCGCCTCCGCTGACCCTCACCCGGCCACGCGTTATGGCGCGTGGCCACCATCTGACCCGGCGCCCCGCCCGGCGGCACCGCCGCTCCCAGACAGGCGACTCCCGGCCTGACGCCGAGCCAGGCTGGTGGCCGCGGGGCACCGTGGCACGTGAGCACCACCGCACGTGAGCACCACCGCACGTGAGCACCACCGCACGTGAGCACCGCCGCACGTGCGGCGCCGCGGACCGTCAGGCGCGGCCCCGCGCGGGGCGTCAGGGCAGGGGTGGCAGGTCGGGCGGGGTGGCGGGCGGGTTCTCCGCCAGGGCGGCGAGCGCGAGCTCGATCGCCTTGTCCAGCTGCGGATCCCGCCCCGCCGCCCGATCCTGCGGCGTGATCACCACCTCGATGTCCGGATCAACCCCATAGTTCTCCACGCCCCATCCAGGCCCGTCGAGCCAGAACGAGTACCGGGGCTGGGTGACCCGGGTCCCGTCGACCAGGTTGTACCGGGAGTCGATCCCGATCACCCCGCCCCACGTCCGCGTCCCCACCAGCGACCCGATGCCGCGGTTCTTGATCCCCGCGCTCACGATGTCCCCGTCCGAGCCCGCGAATTCGTCTGTGATCGTCACGATCGGTCCCCGCGGGGAGTCCATCGGATACCGCCGGGGTTCGTACCCGCGCGCCCGCGCCCACCCGGTGACCTTGCGGGACAGCTTCTCCAGGATCAGTTCCGACAGGTGCCCACCGCCGTTGTGCCGCACGTCCACGATCAGCCCGTCGAAGGCCATCTCGGTACGCAGGTCGCGATGGAACTGGGCCCACCCCGTCCCCACCATGTCCGGCACGTGCAGATACCCGAGCCGCCCGTCCGACGCCTCCCGCACCAGCGTCCGCCGGCCCTCCACCCAGTCGTGGTAACGCAGCGGCGTCTCGTCCGCGATCGGGCTGACCACGACGCGGCGCGGGTCGCCGCCGGAGGCGGGCCGGACGGTGAGCTCGATGGGCTGGTTCGCGGTGCCGGCCAGGAGGGCGAGCGGCCCGCGTACGGGATCGACCGGACGCCCGCCCACCGCGACGATCGCGTCGCCCGGACGGACGGCGACGCCGGGGGCGAGCAGGGGCGAGCGGGCGGCGTGGTCGGAGGACTCGCCGGGCAGGATGCGCTCGACCCGCCACACGCCGTCGGCGTCCCTGGTCAGGTCGGCGCCGAGTAGCCCTTGGCGGCGGCGCGGGTCGGAGCCGCCGTTGGGGGCGGCGGCGTAGGCGTGGGAGGTGCCCAGCTCGCCCTGTGCCTCCCAGAGCAGGTCGATCAGCTCCGAGTGGGCGCCGATGCGCTCGACGAACGGCGCGTACCGGTCGAGCACGCCCTGCCAGTCGACGCCGCCCATGTCCGCACGCCAGAAGTGGTCGCGCATGAGCCGACCGGCCTCGTGGAAGCCCTGCCGCCACTCGGCGACCGGGTCGATCTGGACGGTGATCCGGTCCAGGTCGACGGTGACGACCTCGTCGCCCTCGGTGGCGGCGCGGGTCTGCAGGCCGTTCTTGCCATGGGTGACGAGCCTGGTGCCGTCGCCGCTGACCTGGAACGAGCGCACTTCCTTGCCCAGCTCGCTCTTGGCCCGCTTCTTCAGGTCGTATCGCTCCAGCACCATCTCCTGCGACGGCTCGTCCCCGTGCTGCCCGGTGAGCGGGTATCGCAGCCAGAGCAGGGCGTCCTTGGCGGTGCGCAGGTTGCCGTAGCGTCCGGCGGGCACCGGCACGGGCACCACGCGCGAGCCGAGCCCTTCAGGGTCCACCTCGGTCCGCGGCGGCGCGTCGTCCTGCTTGTCGTCCTTGTTCGGCTTGTCGTCCTCGCCGTTGAAGCCCCGCCCCTGCAGCGACGGGTCGAATGGCGACGGCGTGCCGGCCTGCAGCGGCACGATGTACGGCCGGCACCCGTAGAGGAAGGACATGTCGAAGACGTGGGAGTCGTACACGGGGTCGAACGTCCGCGCTGACAGGAACGCCAGATACTTGCCGTCCTTGGTGAAGACCGGGTCGTAGTCGTCGAACCGCACCGGCGTCACGTCGATCACCGACGTGCCGTCCACCCGCCCCATCTTGATCTGCGACAGCGGGCGCTGGTGCGGATGCTCCCAGGCCAGCCAGCGCGAGTCGGGCGAGAACGTCAGTCCGCTGAGGTCTCCCTGCGTGGTGCGGTCGAGCTCCCGGAGGCCGCCGGACTCGAGGTCGACGACCAGCAACCGCCCGTCGTGCGTGGCGACGGCCGCGTGTTTGCCGTCGGGCGCGGCCTCCAGCTCCAGCACCCGGCCGAGCTGCCCGGTGGCCAGCGTGCGTATCTCGCCGCCGGGCGTGCCGATCTCCAGCCCGTCCTCGCCGCTGACGTCCGACACCCAGATGGCGCGCCCGTCGCCGTCGAGAACGCGCGGCAGCCGTACGCGAACGCCCGGCTGGACACGCAGCGCACCCGCCGGGCCGTCACGGTGGGGCACCCAGTGCGCGGTGCCGCGGATCTCGACCACGCTGGCCCGCCCGGTGGCGTCGGGCGCGTAGGAGCCGACCCGCGTGGGCGCCGGCCGCCTGGCCCGTCCCGGCCTCGGCCCGCCGAGCCGGACATCCAGCCGGTGAGGCTCCGCGTCCAGGCTCTCCAGCAACCACAGGTCCCCGGCGTGGCTGTAGATCACCCGCTGTCCGTCGGCGGTGGCGTGGCGGGCGTAGAACTCCTCGTGGGAACTGTGCTTGCGCAGGTCGGAGCCGTCCGGCAGGGCGGAGTAGAGGTTCCCGGTCCCGTCGAGGTCGGCCAGGAAGACGATCCTGTCCCCCACCCAGCTGACGGACCAGTATTGCGCCGTGCTGTCGGCGAACAACCGGGCGAACTCCCCGCTCCCGTCGGCGTCCACCCAGATCTTGCCCGCGGTCCCGCCCCGGTATCGCTTCCACTGCGACGGCTCGCGCCACATCGCCGACACGGTGGCGACCCGCCCGTCGCTGACGGCGACGTCGCTGGCCCATCCGTACGGCAGCCGCGTCCCCGGTCCCCCGTCGAGCGGCACCGCGTAGGCCCAGTTCCTGACGCGATGGCTCTGCCCCGTCGAGCTGATCGCCAGCACGGCTCCGTCCTCGGTCCACCCGCGCACCCGGGTCGTGTCGCTGCCCCAGTGGGTCAGCCGCTCCCCCTCGGGTCCGTCGATCTCGGCCGCGAACACCTCCGGGGCACCCTCCCTGCCGCCGGTCCACGCGATGTGGCTGCCGTCGGGCGAGAACCGCGGATCCGACACCGGCACCCGATCGGCGGTGAAGCGCCAGGCCCTTCCCCCCGCGAGGGGAGCCAGCCAAACGTCGTCGTCAGCTACGAAGGTGACCAGGTCACCGTGCAGATGTGGATATCTCAGGTATGCGCCGTTCGTCACAGCTGAACATTAATGCCCGACACCAAGCCCAGCCCATGAATTCCCCTCCTGGCGGACCCACCAGGCCCAGGGAACGGTCAAGTCCAGGGTGTGCCGCCCCGTCTGGCCGCCGCCATCATCCTGAGCTCCGGACTCGACAAGACGAGCGTGGACGATCAGGGCGCCGCCGGCCTGCACGGGATGGCCGCAGGCACGTACCCGTTCCTCGGCCGCATGGACCCGGTGACCTTCGCCCGGCTGCTGTCGCGGGCCGAGATCGTCCTCGGCACGGTCCTGCTCGTGCCCGCCCCAAGAGGGCATCGGCATCTCCAAGGACATCTGGCTTCTGGGCATCGGCCTGGGGCTGGTGCTCGAGGAGCTCGGCCATCGATGATCTCCGGCCCGGCGCCGCTAATACGGACAAACACGGGTAGTCCGGACGCATGGTGCAAATCGGCTACACCTTGATGTCCGAACAGACCCCGGCCCGCGAGCTCGTGGACTACGCCGCGACAGCCGAGCGGATCGGCTTCGACTACGCGGTCATCTCCGACCACTACTTCCCGTGGCTCGAGGAGATGGGACATTCCCCCTACTGCTGGTCGGTGCTCGGCGCGGCGGCCCAGGTCACCGAGCGGCTGCCGCTCATGACGTACGTGACCTGCCCCATCATGCGGTACCACCCGGCCGTGGTGGCGCAGAAGGCCGCGACGATGGGCGTGCTGAGCCACGGCAGGTTCACGCTGGGCCTCGGCGCGGGCGAGAACCTGAACGAGCACGTCATCGGCGAGGGGTGGCCGCCCGTGGACACCAGGCACCGGATGTTCGCCGAGGCCATCCAGATCATCAAGGAGCTGTTCGGCGGCGGCTACGTGACCTACCAAGGCGAATTCTTCGACGTGGACTCGGCCAAGCTCTACGACCTGCCGGACGAGCGGGTGCCGATCGGCATCGCCGCCTCGGGGGGCCAGTCGGCGGAGATCGCCGCCGAGTACGGCGACCTGCTGGTCGTCAACGAGCCGATGCCGGACGTCGTCCGGCAGTTCAACGCCGCGGGCGGCCAGGGCAAGCCGGTCTACGGCCAGCTCGCGCTCGCCTACGACACCGACCCCGAGGCCGCAGAACGGCGCGCCCACCAGCTGTGGCGCTGGGCCGCGGCCGGTTGGAAGGTCATGGCCGAGCTGCCCGCGCCGGTGAACTTCGCCGCCGCGGCCGGCACGGTACGCCCTGAGGACGTGGCCCACAGCGTGCCGTGCGGCAACGACGTGGACGCGGTCGTCCAGGGGGTCCAGAAGTTCGCCGACGCGGGCTACACGCACGTGGCGCTGGTCCAGATCGGCCACGACCAGCAGCAGCCCTTCTTCGACTGGGCGGAGAAGGAACTGCTCCCGGCCCTGCGCACCCTCTGACGAGGATCCCCGGCCCTGGAATCTCAGGGACGGGACTCCCACGGACGGGACTCCCAGAGCCGAGACTCCCAGGGCCGTGGGCTCTCCGGGCGGGACGACGCTACGGGACGATGTTGACCAGCTTGGGCGCCCGGACGATCACCTTGCGGGGCATGCCCGTCAGGTAGGCGGACACCTTCTCTGAGGCCAGGGCCAGCTCCCGCAGCTCCTGCTCGGTGATGTCCGGCGACACCTCCAGCCGGTCACGCACCTTGCCCGCCACCTGCACCACGCAGGTGACCGACTCCTGCACCAGCAGCACGGGGTCGGCGCTCGGCCACCCGCCGAAGGCGACGGGGCCGGTGCGGCCCAGCCGCTCCCAGCCCTCCTCGGCGGTATAGGGAGCCACCAGTGACAGCATGATCGCCAGCGTCTCCGCAGCCTCACGGACGGCGGGGTCGGCGGGGCCGGGGCCCACGTCGATGGCCCGCCGCGCGGCCGAGGTCAGCTCCATCATCCGCGCCACTGCCACGTTGAACTTGTAGGAGTCGATCTGCCGGGTGACCTCGTCGATCGTGCGGTGGGTGACCTTGCGCAGCTCGACGTCGCCGCCCTCGACTGCCACGCCGGGCTCGCTGGTCACCTCCGACATCACGCGCAGGGCCCGGGCCAGGAACTTCTGCGAGGCCAGCGGCGAGACGTCCGCCCAGTCGATGTCGTCCTCGGGCGGCCCGGCGAACACCATGGTCAGGCGTACGGCGTCGACGCCGAAGTCGTCGATCTGCTGGCCCAGGTCCACGCCATTGCCCAGGGACTTCGACATGGCCTTGCCGCCGTTGATCACCTGCCCCTGGTTCAGCATGCGTTGGAAGGGCTCGCTGAAGTCCAGCATGCCCATGTCGTGCAGGACCTTGGTGAAGAACCGGGAGTAGAGCAGGTGCAGCACCGCGTGCTCGATGCCGCCGACATATTGGTCGATCGGGCCCCACTTGCGCACCTGCTCGACGTCGAACGGGCCGTCGGTGTAGCCCGGCGAGCAGTAACGCAGGAAATACCAGGACGAGTCGACGAACGTGTCCATCGTGTCGGTGTCGCGCTGGGCGCGTCCGCCGCACTTGGGGCACTCGACGTTGACCCAGTCGGTAGCACTGGCCAGCGGGGACACGCCCTTGGGCGACAGCGCCTCGCCGCGCAGGTCGGGCAGCGTGACGGGCAGCTGCTCGTCGGGGACGGGGACCTCGCCACAGTCGGGGCAGTGAATGATCGGGATCGGCGTGCCCCAGTAACGCTGCCGGGACAGCAGCCAGTCGCGCAGCCGGAAGTTGATCGCGCCCGTGCCCTTGCCCTCGGCCTCCAAGACCTCGATGATCTTGCGGATGGCCTCGGCCTTCTCCAGCCCGTCCAGCGGGCCGGAGTTGACCAGCGTGCCCTCGCCGGGCGTGGCCTCGCCGGTCTCGCCCGGGTCGGCCAGGCCGGTGTGCACGACCACCTTCACTGGCAGGTCGAACTTCAGCGCGAAGTCCAGGTCGCGCTGGTCGTGAGCGGGCACGGCCATGATGGCGCCGTGGCCGTAGTCGGACAGCACGTAGTCGGCCGCCCAGACCGGGATGCGCTCGCCGTTGACCGGGTTGATCGCGTAGCGGCCCAGGAAGACGCCGGTCTTCTCCTTGTCCGTGGCCAGGCGCTCGATGTCGCTCAGCCGGGCCACCTCGGTGCGGTAGGCCTCGAACGCTTCCCGCCACTCGTCGGTGACGATCTCGTCGGCCAGCGCCGCGTCCGCGGCGACCACGAAGAACGTGGCCCCGAACAGCGTGTCGGGCCGCGTCGTGTAGACGTGGACCGGCTCCTCGCGGCCCTCGATCGTGAACAGCACGTCGGCGCCCTCGGAGCGGCCGATCCAGTTGCGCTGCATGGTCAGCAGCCGCTCCGGCCAGCCGGTCAGCTGGTCCATGTCGTCCAGCAGCCGCTGCGCGTAGTCAGTGATCTTGAAGTACCACTGCGTCAGCTCGCGGCGGATGACGTCGGCGCCGCAGCGCTCGCACTTTCCGGCCACGACCTGCTCGTTGGCCAGCACCGTCTGGTCGTTGGGGCACCAGTTGACCAGGCCGCCCTTGCGGTAGGCCAGGCCACGCTCGAAGAAGCGGTTGAACAGCCACTGGTTCCAGCGGTAGTAGTCGGGGTCGCTCGTGTGCAGGCGGCGCGACCAGTCGAAGGAGATCCCGTAGCGCTTGAACGAGTGCGCCTGCGTCTCGATGTTGGCGTAGGTCCACTCGGCCGGGTGGGCGTTGCGCTTGATCGCGGCGTTCTCCGCGGGCAGGCCGAAGGAGTCCCAGCCGATCGGGTGCAGGACGTTGTAGCCCTTTTGCATCCAGTAGCGCGCGACGACGTCGCCGATGGCGAACACCTCGCCGTGGCCCATGTGGAGGTCACCCGACGGGTAGGGGAACATGTCGAGCATGTAGCGCCGCTCGCGGGGGTCGGCGGGCTCTTCGCTCGCCCGGAAGGGCTCCTGCTCCTCCCAGCGCTGCAGCCACTTGGCCTGCAGCGCCTGCGGGTCGTACTCACTCACGGCTACTGTCCTTCTGGCTTGATTCGGACCCATAAGAAAACCCCCCGTGCACACGACGAGGGGTAGCCGCGACGGCGAGATCTCAGGGCCGTCGCGGCCCGCTAAGAAGCAGGGTCGCGGAACGCATGTGTCAAGCCTAGCGCACCTCTTCGGATGAATGCAGGTTCTCGATCGAGGTGCGCATGCACAATGGACCCTTCAGGTCCAGCGAGACCTGATGGTGATGTATCCGTTGTGACCTCATTCGTCCCTCAAGAATACCCTTGTCGCCGTGGTGTACCGAGCTAAGCCTGATCGACCGGAGGACGGCCTGCCCTTGCAGGATCCGCCCACCGATCCTCATGGCTTCACTCGTTTCGCTGCGGAACCACCGGCATCTCCTGGAAAATCCCATGAGATCATGCCTGGTACGTCAAATCCGGATATAAGGGTTGATCCGGACACAACTTCGGGAGGGCCGGCAGCAATGGCAACGGATAACTCCGGACCTCACCTGCCCCCATCCTGGCCTGAGTCGTCTCCCTCTCCGTGGCCGGGCTCCCCCGCGTCCGACGTGCCGACGTCGTGGCCGGAGACCCCGCGGCCGGCCGCGCACCAGGACCCCGCCTGGCCGGAGCCGCCGCGCCAGGACGCATCCTGGCCCGAGCCGTCACGCCCCGAGCCGCGCCGCGACGCCGCCCGCCAGGACTCCGGCCCGTCCTGGCCGGAGCCGCCCCGCCAGGACGCGGGCTGGCCCGAGCCACCGCGTAAGGACGCCGGCTGGCCGGAGCCGCCGCGCCAGGACATGCCGACGTCCTGGCCCGACGCCGCACCGCAGCCCGGACCGTCCTCTTCCTGGCCCGACGCCGCACCGCAGCCCGGACCATCGTCATCGTCGCCGAACGTCTCCCCGCAGGGTGGACCCGCGTCCTGGGCGGAGCCCCAGGACGTGCCAACCTCGTGGCCCGAGGCCGCGCCACAGCATGCCGCCGGACCGTCCGCCCCGGCCGGCTCGCGTGCCGATGCCGGGTTCAACTCCGGGGGAGCGCAGCCTCCCGTGCCGGACCCGGTGCCCGCGTGGGCGCAGCCGCCGACCCCGGCCCCCGGCGCCTGGTCCAACCTGTCCGCCCCGGCCCCCTGGCCGCAGGGCGAGCGCGGCCATGCGAGCCAGGCGCCGGACCCGCGCACGGCGGCGTACGACCAGGCCGCCCCGGCCGGACCCCCGCCGCACGACGCGCTGTCCGCACCCCACGGCCCACCGCCCCAGCCCCACCCCGCCCAGCACTCCGGGAACCAGCTCAACGATCGCGCGGTCCCCTCCACCCCGATGGATTCCACCCATATAGGCACGCCCCCCACCGAGGACGGCAACGAGTCTCCGGCATCCCGCCCGGGCTCCAACCTGAGCCGCGACCCCTCGGACCCGGAGCACCGGTTCGTGACGGCGGGCCAGATCAGCGGCTCCCGCACCCCTCCGCCCGAGCGCCAGCAGGAGCTCTGGAACACCGTCTTCGGCGAGAACTACCAGGCCATGGGCGACCAGGAAGTCCTGGACGACGACGAGGGCGAGGGCAGGCCCGTCTGGATCTACGCCCTCGGCGGGTCCGTGGCGGTCGCGCTGGTCATCGCGCTGTTGTGGGCGTTCCTCGCGGGCCCGCTGGCCGGTGAGGACCCGACCTCCGCCGTCGCCTCCGGCCAGCCCACGGCCTCGCCGAAGCCGAGCGCCACCAAGTCCTCGACGACGATCGGCAAGCTGCCGGCCTACCCCGGCAAGGCCTCCCCCGTCCTCGGCAGGGTGCCGGACGCCGCCGCGGGGATCTCCGTCCCGCGCCTCGGCGGCAAGTGGCAGCTGGACCAGCGCGTCACGGTCAAGGGCACGTTCGGTTTCGACACCCGCCAGTACGTCGAGGTCGCGCCCGAGCGGTACGCCCAGCTCATGTCGGGCCCGCTCATGCCGAAGCTGGCCTCGTACTACGAGCAGGACAACCTGGAGCCGGTCATCAAGCAGGTGGTGCTGACCGCCCGCAAGCGCTTCTTCCCTGCGGACAACAAGGTCCGCAAGATCGCCCAGCAGCCGATCAAGGTGGGCGACCAGACGGGCCGGCTGATCGCGTACTCGCTGACGTCGGAGACCGAGAAGGCCACGATCGTCACGATGGCGATCAACACCGGCGGCAGCGTCCCGGCGATCGTCTACATGTCGATCCCGTCGGACAGCAAGCAGCTCCTGCCCGACATCCGCACGGTGATGAACCAGCTCAGGCTCTCCACGCAGGGCTAAACGCTAAAACGTGCACTCCATGTGCTTGATGCCGTTGATGAACATGGAGTGCAGCCGGTCCGGCTTGCCCGCCTCGATCTGCGGGACGCGGCGCAGCAGCTCGCGGAACATCACCGTGATCTCCCGCCGGGCCAGGTGCGAGCCGAGGCAGAAGTGCGGGCCCGGGCCGCCGAAGCCGACGTGCGGGTTGGGGGTGCGGGTGATGTCGAAGCGGTACGGGTTCGCGAACACGGACTCGTCCCGGTTCGCGGCCCAGTAGAACAGCACCGCCTTCTCGCCCTTGCGGTAGAGGTTGCCGTTCATCTCGAAGTCTCTGGTGACCTTGCGGCGCATGAAGTTCACCGGGGAGGCCAGGCGGACGATCTCCTCCACGGCCCCGGGGGCATGGCCGTCGAGGTCCTGCAGCCAGAGGGCGCGCTGGTCGGGGTTCTTGGTGAGCAGGCGCAGGCCGTACGAGATGGCGTTCCTCGTGGTCTCGTTGCCGGCCACGACGAGCAGGATGAAGAACGACCCGAGCTCCTGCATGGTGAGCCGCTCGCCGTCGATGTTGGCGTTGACCAGGGACGACGTCAGGTCGTCGGTGGGGTGCTCGGCACGGTGGGCGGCCAGGTCCTGCACGAGTTGCTGCAGCTCCATCCCGGCGTTGAGCAGGCGGGTGGCGATCTCGCTGACGTCGGTGCCGCCGTATTCGGCGTCGAAGCCGCCGAGGATCGTGTTCGAGCGGTCGAAGACGAACTTGTAGTCGCTTTCCGGGATGCCCATCATATCGCAGATGATCTTCAAGGGCAGGCGGGCGGCCACCTCGGTCACGAAGTCGCAGCCGGGCCCCTTGGCGAGCAGGTCGTCCACGATGCCGACCGCCGCCGCCTCGACGTCCGACTCGAACTGCTTGATCATCTTGGGAGTGAAGGCACGGGAGACGATCCTGCGGAGCCTGGCGTGCCGCGGGTCGTCCATGTTGATCATCGAGCCGAAGTACTCGGCGAATTCCGCTGGCATGTCCGGAATGCCCGTCGCTCCACCGTCACCCGAGCAGAAGATCTCCGGGTTGCGGCTGGCATCCAGAATATCGGCGTGCTTGACCAGCGCGTAGTAGCCCGGACCCTTGGGGGCGAAGCCGATGTCCATCTCTTCGAAGAACGCGGGGGTGGCGCGGGCACGCAGGCGGTCGAACGCCTCCTCGCGCTGTTCCATGGGCCTGGCCCAGAAGTCACGGTCCGACAGGTCGAAGTCGAGGACGCTCATAAGGCCATCATTCGGAAAAGCGGCCACTTACGTCAATGGTTATGACGTACGGCGTACGTAGGGCCTGGAAAACGGGTGGCGGGAGGTGGCGGCCGGACCTATGGTGATCGCCATGACCTTCTTCTACCTGCGTTAGCGAGCCGTCGGCGGGTCGCGGACACCCCACCGCCGGCGATGCGGGACGGCTGAGCGACCGCCGTCCCGGGTTCGCGACGTGGGAGAAGGACACGTGCATACTTTTGCCGTGGCCAGGGCGGTGCACGGCATCGAGCCCTTGGTGGCCACGGAGATTCGGCGTTCCCGGCTGGGCGTGGTGCGCGGGGTGCGGCATCGCGAGGTGTGGTTCGAGGCCGCGGACGAGGCCGGGCTCATGGGACTACGTATGGCGGACGATGTGCTGCTGGCCGGTGCCGTGGTGGACGGGATCGGCCCCGGCCGCACGGCGCTCGCCCGGCTGGCCGAGGCGGCGCGGGAGGTGGACGCGGCCCGGCTGGCGCGCCTGGGCGGTGCGCAGTTGGGAGCGGGTGCTGGGCCAGCGGGTCGGGGGCCGGCGGGTCGTGGGCTGGCGGGTCGTGGGCTGGAGGTGTCGGCGTCGTTCGTGGGGCGGCGCAATTACACGAGGTTCGAGATCGAGGACGCGGTCGGGGCCGAGCTGGCGCGGGCGCTGCGGGCGCCGTACCACTCCAGGAGTGGGGGTGGACGGCCACCGCTGGACGCGATGTCGTGGCGGGTCACGATCGAGGGCGAGCAGGCCGTCATCGCGCTGCGGCCGGCCCACCGGCCGCTGCATCGCAGGCCGTACAAGACGGCGTCCATTCGGGGCACGCTCCATCCACCGGTGGCGGCCGCCATGGCGGAGCTGGCGCGACTGGAGGGCGCGGACACGGTGCTCGACCCGTGCTGCGGCGCGGGAACCACGCTGATCGAGGCGCACGCGCTCGCGCCGCACCTGCGGCTGCTGGGCTTCGATCACGACCCGGCCGCGCTCTCGGCCGCCGCCGCCAACGCCCACGCGGCCCTGACGAGTCGATCGCCCATCGAAGGCGGGCGACCTCCGGCAAGCGCACCACCATCCAGCAAGCCGACGCCAGCGGGCGGCCGGCCGACCGGACGCGGCGAGTCGGCACCTGCGGGCGGTAGGGCGGCCGGAGGCGTCGGGTCGCCGTTCGGGTGGGGTCTGGCGGATGGCGGGCGGATCCCCATACCCGACGGCGGCGCCGAGCGCGTGCTGGTGAACCCGCCCTGGGGGCGCCAGGTGCCGCCGAGGGGGCTGCTCGCCCGGGACCTCGGCCTGCTGTGGCGTGAGGTGCGGCGGGTCCTGGCCGCCGACGGGCTGGCCGTGGCGCTGGTCCACGACGGGATCCCGCACGGGTTCGCCGTGGAGGAGGCGATCCGGGTGAGCCTGTCGGGCCGGCACCCGGTGATCGCGGTCCTGCGCAAGGGCCGCGGGTGATGCTCAGGAGACGGGACCGAGCCAGTCCAGGATCAGGCGGTTGACCTCGGCGGGCCGTTCGAGGTGGAGGAAGTGACCGACGTCCCCCACCAGCTCGGCCCGCGAGCCTGCCGGAAGGTGGCTGAGCACGTCCTTGACCAGGTCGGCGCCCAGGCAGCCGTCCTGGGCACCGTGCAGGTAGAGGACGGGCCCGGTCGCCCCGGGCTCGACGGCGGGGTAGCGACCGGACCGCGGCGTGGTGCCCAGCATGGCCCGGTAGTAGCCGAGGGCCGCGCTCAGGTTGGCGGGCGCGCCGATGCTGCGCCGTACGAACTCCAGGTCCTCGCTCGCGTCGTACCCCGGGGACCAGTCGCGCCACAGGTTCTCGAGGAAGCCCGGGCCGGCGGCGGCCGTCTCCGCCAGCGCGGTCTGGAAGAGGAAGATGTAGAACGAGCGCTTGAGCTGCTCGTAGTCGAGGAACGTGCCGGCCAGCGCCCCGGGCGGCGGCACCGCGAGCGTGACCGCGCGCCGGAAGCGGCCGGCCAGAGGGTAGACGGGGAAGGCGCCCCAGTCGTGCCCGATGATGACCGCGTCGGCGTCACCGCCGAGCTCCTCGTGCAGGGCACGGACGTCGGCGACCAGCGCGGCGTCCTCGTACGCGCCGTCGGCCGGGACCTCGGTGGGCGCGTAACCGCGCGTGAACGGCGCGACCGCGCGGTAACCGCGCTCGGCCAGCGCCGGCATCAGGTGGCGCCACGTGTGCGCGGTGTCGGGAAAGCCGTGCAGGCACAGCGCGAGCGGCCCTTCACCGACGGTTAGATACGCGAACTCCACCCCATTGGCGTGGATAGTCCTGATCTCCATGACTGCGAAACCTAGCATTCGGTCAGTCCTGGGAGTACCACTATTCAAGGGGCCCCCGCATCACGAGGAGACGCGCATGCGACGGGGATGGGTGCTCGCTCTCGCCTCCATGACGATCGTGCTCGTGGTGGTGGACCTGACCGCCGTGACGATCGCGTTGCCCGCCATACGCGCCGACTTGCGCGCGAGCCTGGCCGAGGTGCAGTGGGTGGTGGACGCCTACGCGCTCACGCTGGCCGCCGCGCTGCTGCCCGCCGGGGTCTTGGCGGACAGGTACGGCAGGCGCAGGTTGCTGGTGGTCGGCGTGTCGATCTTCACCGTGGCCTCGCTGGCCTGCGCGCTCGCCCCGACGGCGCCCTTGCTGGACCTGGCCAGGGGCGTGCAGGGTCTGGGCGCCTCCGCGTTGTACGGCACCACGACGCCGCTGATCGCCTCCGTCTACCCCGAGGGCCCGGACCGGGGCAAGGCGCTCGGGATCTTCAGCGCGGTCTCGGGGTTGGCCATGACGCTGGGGCCGGTGGTCGGCGGGGCGCTGACGGGCGTGTTCGGCTGGCGGGCCATCTTCCTGATCAACCTGCCCATCGGCGCGTTCGTCCTGGTGGCGCTGCGCCAGCGGGTGGCCGAGTCGCGCGGCAGAGGACATCTCGACCCGCTCGGCATCCTGCTGATCACAGCGGCGCTGTTCGCGATCATCCCGGCGCTCATCCATGACCTGCCGGCCTTGCTGGTGGCCGGGCTGGTGCTGCTGGTGGTGTTCGTGCTCGTCGAGCGGCGCGCCGCCAATCCGATGATCGATTTCGGGCTGTTCAGGAACCCGGTGTTCGCGGTCGGCTCCGCAACGACGCTGCTCATGCTGGCGGCCCTGCTGGGCGCGTTCACCTACCTCACGCTGTACGTGCAGGGCCCGCTCGGCACGAGCCCCGCGGAGGCGGGGGCACGTTTCCTGGCCTTCAGCGTGGCGGCGGTCATCGGGCCCGTCGCGATCGGGCGGGTGCTGCACAAGTGGCCGATGGGCGTGCTGATCGCGGTCGGCCCGGCGGTCATCGCGGTCGCGCTGCTGGTCATGGCCGTCCCAGCGGCCGACCCGTGGACTCCGATTATGTTCGGGTTGTTCCTCGGCGGCCTGGGGCTCGGCGCGGGAAACGTCGTGGCCAACCAGGTCGGGCTGACCGCGCCGATGGACCGGGTCGGGATGGCGACCGGGATCGTGAACACACTCAAACAGGTCGGTACGGCCGTGGGCGTGGCGGTGCTGGCGGCGCCGTACCGCTCGGGGGTCGTCCCGCTGCTGCTCATCGCGGCCGCACTGGCGCTGGCCGGAGCGCTGCTCCCGGTGGCGCTCAGGGGCCGGCCGCGGCCCGCCACTCCTCCTCCGGCAGCCCCGTACGCCACCGCGCCTCCTGCTCGGCCGGCTCTTTGGCCACGGCGTCGAGCACGTAATCGCCGATCGTCCCGATCAGGGCCGCCGCCCGGGTGATGTCCAGGGTCCGCGGCGCCGCCGCGGCGAGCGCGTGCTGCAGACGCCGGAGCGAGTTGGGCCAGCGCGGGCCGGCTCGTCAATTCGTGGCCTGGCGCGGCGAGGACGGGCTGCCGGAGTCGGTGACAGCGTCGATCACTGAGGCGGTCAGAAGGTGTAACGCAGGTGCTTGACGCCGTTGATGAAGTTGGACAGCAGGTAGTCGGGTTCGCCGGCGGACCTGAGGCGGGGCAACCGGGTGAACAGCTCGCGGAACATCACGGTCATCTCCCTGCGCGCCAGGTGCGCGCCCAGGCAGTAGTGCGGCCCCGGCCCACCGAAGCCGACATGCGGGTTGGGGTCGCGGGTGATGTCGAACGTGTCCGGGTCCGAGAAGACCGCCTCGTCGCGGTTGGCGGAGTTGTAGAAGAGCAGCACCTTGTCGCCCTTCCGGTATGAGGTGCCGTTCATCTCGTAGTCCTGCGTCACCGTGCGGCGGAACTGGATCACCGGCGTCGCGTACCGGATGATCTCGTCGCACGCGGTGCCGATGAGTCCTTCGAAATTCCCGAGCAGGATCGCGCGCTGGTCGGGGTGGTCGGTGAGGAGCTTGAGCCCGTGCGCGATCGCGTTGCGGGTGGTCTCGCTGCCCGCCACCACGAGCAGGATGAAGAACGACCCCAGTTGTTGCGGGGTGAGCCTCTCCTCGCCGTTGACCAGCAGGCTGACCAGGTCGCCCGTGGGCCGCTTGCGCCGCTCGTCGCCCAGGCGGGCTGCCAGCCGGTTGAGCGTGTATCCGGCGCGCAGCAGCTTGGCCAGGCCCTTGGCGACGTTGCGGCGGGTGAGGTCGGGGGCGACGCCGGTGTATTCGGGGTCGATGTTGCCCAGGATGACGTTGGTCTGCTGGAGCACCAGGTCATGAGATTCCGCCGGGATCCCCATCATGTCGCAGATGACCCGTACGGGGAGTTTCGCGGCCACCTGGGCGACGAAGTCGCGCGGCCCTTCCTCGATCGCCCGGTCCACGATCTCCGCGGCGGCCCTGGCGAGGTCCTCCTCCATCTTCGCCAGGATGCGCGGCGTGAACGCCCTCGACACGATCCGGCGTAACCGGGCGTGCCGCGGGTCGTCCATGTTGATCATCGAGCCGAAGTAGACACTCAGCCAGCGCGGCATGTCAGGGATGCTGTTGGAGCACGGCTCGCTGCTGAACACGGCCGCGTTCCTGCTGGCCTCGATCACGTCGGCGTGGCGGACGAGGGCGTAGAAACCCGGCCCGCCGCCGACGAACGGCACGATCTGCTCCCGCATGAAGACCGGGCGGTCCATCTGCCTCAGCCTGCGGAAGGCCTCCATACGCTCGGACTGCGGCAACCCCCAGAACGGGATCTGCGACAGGTCCAGGTCCGCGGACAGCGTCATATCAGACAAGCCTTCTGCAAGTGGTCACTTACGTCAAGAGGAACGGATCAGATCGGCCCCCTTTTCGCCGATCATGATAGCGGGGGCGTGGGTGTGGCCGCGGTTGAGCGTCGGCATGATCGATGCGTCCACGACCCGCAGCCCCTCGATGCCGCGCACCCGCAGGGAGGGGTCCACGACGGAGGCGTCGTCGGCGCCCATGCGGCACGTGCCGACCGGGTGGTAGAGGGTCTCGCCGCGCTCACGCACCCACTGGGCGAGCTCCTCGTCGCTCTCCGGCGCCCAGTACGGGGCCATCGGCCCGCCCGCGTACGGTTTCATCGCGGCGGTGGCGAACACCTGCTTGGCCGTCTTCAGGCCTGCGACGAGCCGCTTGACGTCCGCCTCCGCGGTCAGGTAGCCGGGGTCGATCGTCAGATCCCCGCCGTTCAGCCCGATCCTGCCGCGGCTCTCCGGCTGCAGCAGCACCACGCCGACGGTGAGCCCGTGGCCGGTCGGCGGGGTGAGGCCGTGGTCGATGAACGGAGCGGGAGCGAAGATCAGCTCGATGTCGGGCGCGGGCTCCTCCTCGGAGGTGCGGATGAACGCGACCGCCTCGCCCACGTTCGTGGTCAGCATGCCGGAGCGCAGCACGAGGTAACGCAGCAGGTTGCCGAGCGACTCCGCCTTGGTCAGCGTGACCGGCTGCTTGCACTCGACGTACACGCCGCTCGCCAGGTGGTCCTGCAGGTTCTTGCCGACCTCGGGCAGGTCGCGCACGACCTCGATCCCGGCCTCGCGCAGCTCGCCGGCCGCGCCCACGCCGGAGCGCATGAGCAGGTGCGGAGAGCCGATCGCCCCCGCCGACAGGATGACCTCAGCCCTTGCCTTGACCTGGGCGCCGCCGTCGTGCTGGATGCCGATCGCGCGCCTGCCGTCGAACAGCACCCGGTCGACGGTCGCCGCGGTGATCACCGTCAGGTTGGGCCGCCCGGCCGCCGGCCGCAGGTAGGCGTCGGCGGCGCTCCACCGCCGGCCGCGGTTCTGGGTGACGGGGGTCGGGCTGTAGCCCTCGTTGGAGCGCCCGTTGAGCTCCCCCAGCCGCTCGAAGCCGAGCTCCTCGCACGCCTTGAGGAAGGCCGCGGTGGTGACGTTGGGGCTGCGCAGCTCCGAGATGTACAGGGGGCCGGACGTGCCGTAGACGTTGCCGCCGTTGCTGCCGACGCGGTGCTCGGCCCTGGTGAAGTACGGCAGGACGTCGTCGTACGACCAGCCGGGGACCTGCCACTCGTCGTAGTCGCGCTGGCAGCCGCGCACCCACATCTGGGCGTTGAGCGAGGAGGAGCCGCCGATGACCCGGCCGCGCGGCCAGTAGAGCTCCCGGCCGGACATCTCGCTCTGCTTGGCCGTCGTGTAGTTCCAGTCGTATTCGGTCTTGAACAGCTTGGCGAAGCCCGCGGGCATGCGGATTTCGAGCTTGTCGTCCTGCCCGCCGGCCTCGACCAGTGCGACCGACACGTTCGGATCCGCCGACAGCCGGTTGGCCAGCACGCACCCCGCGGAACCCGCGCCGACGATCACGTAGTCGTACTCCATAACCCCTTGCTTACTCCCGACGGCGGGGCGCGTCCATATCCAGTTGTAACCTGCGTTTACCTACCGGCCGGTATGAGGTGGCTGCTTAGATGGCGCCCAAGCAGGCTTAGAGAGAGGAAGGCGTCATGCTGAATCTGTCGATCGTCCTGGAGGACAGCGCCAGGAACAACCCGGACGGCACGGCCATCGTCTTCGGCGACATGCGGCTGCCGTACTCGATGATCGACACGATCGCCAACCAGGTCGCGAACCTCCTGGTGGCGCGCGGGATCCAGAAGGGCGACAAGGTCGCGCTGGCCTGCCCGAACCTGCCGTACTTCCCGTTCGTCTACTTCGGCATCCTGAAGGCCGGGGCGACGGTGGTGCCGCTGAACGTGCTGCTGCAGTCGCGTGAGATCGCCTACCACCTCGACGACAGCGACGCCAAGGCGTTGTTCTGCTTCGAGGGCACGCCGGAGCTGCCACTGGGCGAGCGCGGCAGGAGCGGCTTCGAGGCGGCGGCGGGATGCGAGCACTTCTTCGTGCTGCCGGCGACGCCGCTCGCGACCGAGTCCGAGTACGGCGAGTCGATCTGGGCGGCACTCGGCGGGACGGCCGGTACGTTCGAGACCGTGCAGACGGCGCCCGACGACACCGCGGTGATCCTCTACACCTCGGGCACCACGGGCCAGCCCAAGGGCGCCGAGCTCAGCCACCAGAACATGCTGATGAACGCCATGGTCAGCGACAAGATGTTCCCGCGGAGCGAGGAGGAGGGCGACACCTATCTGGCGGTTCTGCCGCTGTTCCACTCCTTCGGCCAGACCGTGGTCATGAACACCGGCTTCCTGCGCGGCGCCACCGTCGTGCTGATGCCGCGCTTCGACCCGGGCGACGCGCTCGCGCTCATGGTCAAGGAGAACGTGACCTTCTTCGCCGGGGTGCCCACGATGTACTGGGGCATGCTCACCAAGATCCACGCTGAGGGGGCGGAGGTGCCCCGGTCGCTGCGCGTGGCGGTCGCGGGCGGCGCGTCGTCGCCGGTGGAGGTGCTCAAGGACTTCGAGACGACTTTCGGCATCGGCATCCTGGAGGGGTACGGGCTGTCGGAGACCTCGCCGGTGGCCAGCTTCAACCAGCTCGGCCGGCCGACCAAGCCGGGCACGGTCGGCACCCCGATCTGGGGTGTGGAGATGAAGCTGATCGACGGTGACTGGAAGACCGTCGAGGGCGAGGGCCCCGGTGAGATCGCCATTCGCGGTCACAACATCATGAAGGGCTACTACGGCCGTCCGGAGGCGACGGCCGAGGTCATGAACGACGGCTGGTTCCGCACCGGCGACATCGCGACCCGGGACGCGGACGGCTACTACTCCATCATCGACCGGGCCAAGGACATGATCATCCGCGGCGGCTTCAACGTCTACCCTCGAGAGCTCGAAGAGGTCCTGCTGACCCATGAGGCCGTGTCGCTGGCCGCCGTGGTGGGGGTGGCGCACGAGTCCCTCGGCGAGGAGGTCAAGGCGTACGTCATCCGCACGCCGGGCGCCACGATCACCGAAGACGAGCTGATCGCCTGGGCCAAGGAGAACATGGCGGCCTACAAGTATCCGCGGATCATCGAGTTCCGCGACAGCCTGCCGATGACGGCCACGGGCAAGATCCTCAAGCGCGAACTGCGGTAACCGTCCCCGCGGAGGGCGCGGGCCTCCGCCCGCGCCCTACACTGGCGATCATGCTCGTCCTTTTCGACCTGGACAACACGCTGATCGACCGGCTGGCGGCGTTCGAACGGTGGGCCGCCGAGTTCGCCGGGGAGCGAGGACTGGGCGCGGCTGCGGCGGCGTGGCTGGTGGAGACCGACGCGGACGGGTCCGTGCCCATGGACGTGTTCTTCGCACGGGTGCGGGAGCGGTTCGGGCTGGCCGAACCGGCAGAGGAGCTGTGGCGTTCCTACCGGGCGCGGCTGCCGCACCTGGTCTCGTGCCCCGACGACGTGCTCGACGGGCTCGACCGGCTGCGAGCGTCCGGGTGGGCGGTCGGGATCGTGACCAACGGGATGGCCGACAACCAGACGGGCAAGATCCGGCGTACGGGGCTGGCCGAGCGGGTGGACGGGTGGGCGATCTCCGGGGCGGAGGGGGTGCGGAAGCCAGACGTGCGGCTGTTCGAGATCGGGGCCAGGCGGTGCGGGAGGTCGCTGGCCGGGGGCGGATGGATGGTCGGGGACGATCCGGAGAAGGACGTCGCCGGCGGGCGGGCCGCGGGGTTGCGGACGATCTGGATCGACCGCGGGGTGGTTCCCTGCGAGGAGCCCGACCACGTGGTGAGCGACGTCCAGGCCGCCCTAGGGCTCTTAATGGAGATGAAGCCGGGCGGCCCGGGCCTATAGCGTGATCGGCATGCGAGATCGGCCGGAAGGACTGGACGAAGGGCTGCTGCGGCCCGCGCTGCGCGAGTGGGGCATCGACGCCGTCGCGCTGGACTACGCGCCGGTGGGATTCGGGGACTATCACTGGGTGGCGGACGGGCGGTGGTTCGTCACGGTCGCGGACGTGCGACGCAGGCCGTACGACGGGCTCCAGCAGGCCATGGAGACAGCGGCGGTCCTCAGCGAGCAGGCGGGGCTCGGCTTCGTCGTCGCGCCGATGCGGGCGGCCGACGGCACGACGCTCCGGAGGCTCGACCGCCACCGTTACGTCATGAGCGTGTTCCCCTACCTGGACGGCGCCGGCGGCGACTTCGGCGACGAGGTGTCCGCCGAGGAACGCGGCCGGGTCATCGACCTGCTGGCCGAGCTGCACCGGACCCCACCCCCGCTCTCGACCCCGGACCGGCCGGTCGATCTGGCGGGACGGGCCTGGCTGGAGGACGCCATCAGGGAGAAGGACCGCCCGTGGCTGGGCGGCCCGTACGCCGAGCCTGCCCGGGCTCTGATCGCCGACCACGCCGTGACGCTGCGCCGCCGTCTGGAGGAGCTGGACCGGATGGCCGAGAAGGGCGGCGAGCCCGTCGTCACCCACGGCGAGCCGCACCCCGGCAACCTGCTGCGGGAGGCGGACGGGCGGCTGCTGCTCGTGGACTGGGACACGGTCGGGATGGCCCTCCCCGAGCGCGACCTGTGGCTCGTCGCCAAGGACCCCGCCGACCTCGCCAGATACGCCGACGCCGTAGGCCGCACCCCGGATCCGGCCGCCCTGGAGCTTTACCGGTTGCGATGGGCGCTCGACGACGTGGCCGAGTTCGTGGCGTATTTCCGCTCGCCGCACGGCCGCACGCCGGACGCCGAGCAGAGCTGGGCGGGGCTCACCGGGACCCTCGAAGGACTGGCCGGTACGCTCCCGGCCCAACGCCCGAGCCCGTAAGCGGCCGGCCTCGGCGCCTGTTCGTGACGCAATTCGCCACCCGGCCATGCTGACTGTAATCTTGCGGTCACGCTAAGCATTCGAGCCAGGCAAGAGGAGGTCGCGTGGGCCGGCACGAGAAGCCACACAGCCCCAAGGACAAGCCGGACGAGACCAAAGAGGGCTCCAACGCCAGCCAGCATCAGGAGAGCCGGGGCAAACACGCCGCTCCGCCGAAGGACAAGAAATAGATCACGGCGTGCCGGTGCAGAGGTAGTTGCGCCGTCGCGTGCTCACCAGGTCCGTCCTGGTCCAGCGGCGGCCGCGCCAGACGCGCACGTGGTAGCCGCACTCGATCAGCGAGCCCGCCGCCTCGGCGGAGGTTCTCCCGTCCCCGCCGAGGTGGCGCCGAGCAGGGCCTTGGCCATCTCCTGGACTGAATGGGTGAAGCGGCGCGGGTCGCCGGGCTGGGTGAGGTGGCGAATCAGGGCGCCGTCGAAGACCGCGAGGATGGCGTGCGCCAGGAAGTCCGCGTCGAGGTCGGAGCGTTCGGCGGCGAGCAGGGCACCCACGTGGGCGTGCCAGAAGCGGTAGCTGGGGTCGTCGTACTTGTCCTCGGCGCAGGCCTGCTCGTGGGCGGCCAGCAGAATGGCGTTGCCCTCGGCGATCGCACCCAGCCCCTCGAGGAACGCCAGCAGTCGCTCTCGCGCGGGCGCCCCTGGGCCGAGCGGCGGGGGGCCGTTCGTGATCGCGTCGCGCAGGTCCTGTGACCGTTCCTCCAGGAGGGCCTGCAACAGCCCCGCACGGCTGCCGAAACGGCGGAACACCGTGCCTTTCCCGACCCCGGCCAGGGCGGCGACGCGATCGAGCGACACGTGGTCGCCGCCACCCTCGGCCAGCAGTTGCTCGGTGGCACGGAGAACGGCGTGGCGGTTACGCGCGGCATCGGCGCGCTCGACGCGCCGCCCGCTACGACCGTCTTCGGTCCGGTTTTCGGGCATTGCCATCCTTGTTCCCTGTTGCGGACTATCAGTCCGCATATGATAGCGTGCCGTACTATCCGGACCAACAGTCCGGATATATCCCCTGAACCTGGAGATGGCCATGCGCGCTCTCATCGTCGATCCGGACGCACCCGGTTCCCTTCGCCTCGGTACGGCCGCCGAGCCGGTGCCCGGGCCTCACCAGCTGGTGGTCGAGGTCCGGCACATCTCACTCAATCGCGGGGAGGTGGCCTTCGCCGGGCAGCTGCCACCGGGGACCGTGCACGGCTACGACGCCGCCGGGGTCGTCACCCACCCGGCAGCGGACGGCAGCGGACCGGTCCCGGGCACCAGGGTGGCGGCGTTCGGCACCGGAGCCTGGGCGGAGCGGATGGCGGTGGACACCACCGCCGTGGCCGCGGTCCCCGCACAGGTCGATCTGGCCGACGCCGCCGCACTCCCGATGGCCGGCGTCACCGCACTGCGCACCCTGCGGTCCCGTTCCATCCTGGGGCGGCGGGTGCTGATCACCGGCGCGGCAGGCGGGGTCGGCCGGTACGCGGTCCAGCTGGCGGCACTCGGCGGCGCCCACGTCATCGCGTCGGTGGGTTCGGCGGCCCGTGCCGAGGGCCTCGCCAAGTTGGGCGCCGACGAAGTGGTGATCGGCCTGGACGGCGTCGACCGGCCGGTCGACCTCATCCTGGACAACGTGGGCGGGCCGCAGCTGGCCGACGCCTGGAAGCTGCTCGCGCCGGGCGGGGGCGTTCAGAACATCGGGTGGGCGTCCGGCGAGCCCGCCGTGTTCGAGCCGTACTCGCTGTTCTCCATCGGCCCGGCCAAGACGATGAGCACCTTCGGCGACGTTCATGAGGTCGGTCCAGACCTGGCGACGCTGCTCGGGTTCGTCGCGGCCGGAAAGCTGTCGCCGGAGGTGGACTGGCGTGGTTCGTGGGAGCGGTTCGCCGAGGCCGGCCAGGCGCTGCTCGACCGGCGGATCGGCGGCAAAGCGGTCCTGGACGTCCTTGCGTAATCTGCACGCAAGCGTGCAGATTACGCAAGGACACTGCCATCGGACTCAGGGCCAGGTGACGGACGGGCGGAGGGGGACGCCGGAGCGGCCCTGCTCGTCCAGTCTCACGCCCAGGACCTGGTGGAGCTGGACCTTGTTGCGCTCGAAGCCGACGATGCAGCCGGCCATGTAGAGCGCCCACACGCGGGCCGTGCCCATGCCGACCTCCTGGACCGCGTCCTCCCAGTTGGCGTCCAGGTTGTCGCACCAGTGCCGCAGGGTCTTCGCGTAGTGCTCCCGGAGGTTCTCCTCGTGGCGGATCTCGAAGCCGACGTCCTCCATCTCCCTGATGAGGTGGCCCACCGACTCCAGCTCCCCGTCGGGGAAGACGTATTTGTTGATGAAGCCGCCCTTGTTGAACGTCTTCTCCTTGCCGGTCGGCCGGGTGATGCAGTGGTTCAGGAGGCGGCCGCCGGGCTTGAGCTTGCTGTACAGGAAGGAGAAGTACGCCGGGAGGTTCGCCTTGCCGATGTGCTCGGTGAGGCCGATGGAGCTGACCGCGTCGAACCCGGTCTCCCGGACGTCGCGGTAGTCCATGTGGCGCACTTCGGCCAGGTCCTGCAGGCCCGCGTCGGCGATGGCCTGCTGGGCCCACTCCGCCTGCTGCTTGCTCAGCGTCACGCCGAGCACCTTGACGCCGTAGTGCTTGGCGGCGTGCATGGCCATGCCGCCCCAGCCGCAGCCCACGTCCAGCAGGCGCATGCCGGGCTCGAGCCCCAGCTTGCGGGCCACCAGGTCGAACTTGGTGTACTGGGCCTCTTCCAGCGTCGCGTCCTCCTCGGGGAAGGCGGCGCAGGTGTAGGCCATCGACGGGCCGAGGACCCACTCGTAGAAGCGGTTGGAGACGTCGTAGTGGTGATGAATGGCCTCGGCGTCGCGTTGCTTGGCGTGCCGGGAGCCGAGCTTGGCCAGCGTGCTCTGCCGCATCTCCTGTGGGGGCGGCGGCACGCGCATGAGGAGCGGCTTGACGCCCAGCGAGCGGACAGCGGCGATCTTCTCGGATGTTGTCAGGTCGTTGGTAGTGATGTTCCACATGCGGTCGAGCAATGTGTACATGTCGCCGTGCACGTCGATGTGACCGGCGATGTACGCCCTGGCCAAGCCCAGTTCCCCCGGGGCTTGCGCCAGATAGGCCACCGCGATCGGGGACTTGACCTCAAGGGTGATGTCGGCCCCGTCGGGCCCTGCCTTGCTGCCGTCGTACGCCAGGAACGCGACGTTCGCGTCCGTACCGACGATCTTCTCAAAGATGGTTGCGAGAGCCATCCACTCACCTTCCCCGCACACACTTGTCGTACAGGTCCAGCAGGCGCCCGTTCGGGTCGTATTCCCGCTTGACCGGCCAGTAGGCGTCGCCGTTGTACAGCTGCCAGAACTGCTCACGGGCGTAGAAGGACGTCGAATAGAGCGACTTGTGCCCGTCGAGGTCGTGCACCGCATGCTCGATGAGCCGGTTGTAGTAGCCGTCGAACTGCCCCCGTGGCAGCGGCACCATTCCCCAGAAGCCGAAGTTGACGTAGAGCTTGCCGGGTTCGAGGGGATAGAGCGGCCAGCGGGTGCCTGATCGCAGCGGGCACATCCACACCGGCGTCATCCCGACCTTGTCGTGGAAGAACTCCAGGAACTCCGCCCCGCGCTCGACCGGCACCTCCACGTCCTGGATGACCGATTCCTGGACCGGCTGGTTGCGCCACCGGTCGACGCGGGCGGTCACGCCGTATTTGCGGTCGAGGGCGACCAGGCGGCGGTAGACGTCGGAGCGCATCCAGCGGCGCGGCATGAGCGAGCGCACCACCGGCTGCTGCACGCCGAAGGCCCGCGAGCACCAGAACCAGTCGGTGTCCCAGCGCCACAGGTAGTCGCGGATGGTCAACCAGTCGCGGCTGCGGTGCCTGATCGACTGGTAGTAGATGCGCATGCCGGTGTAGTCGGAGGCGTAGGGCGCGCGGTCGGCGAAGCGGCCGACCGTGAGGTACATCTCGCCCGGGCCGAAGAAGACCCCGTCCACGAAGTCGATGCTTTCGCCGTCGTGCACCATGGTGTCGCAGATCTCCTGCATGGCCAGCATGCACTTGGCGGCGTCGGTGAACTTGACGTGCGTGAGGTGCACGTACGGCTGGACCTTGCGCAGCCTGATCTTGATGCGCAACGCGTAGCCGAGCGTGCCGTAGGAGTTGGGGAAGGCGCGGAAGAGGTCGCTGTGCTCGTTGTCGGGGCGGGCCACGACGACGCGCCCGTCGCCGGTGAGGATCTCGAGCTCCTCGACCGACTCGTGCGGCAGCCCGTCCCTGAAGCTCGTGGACTCTATGCCGAGCCCCGTCACGGCGCCGCCGAGCGTGATGGTTTTGAGCTGCGGCACCACGTACGGCATGAGCCCGTGCGGCAGCGTGGCGTCGACCAGGTGCTCGTACGTGGTCATGCCCTGGACCTCGGCCGTCATGGTCTCGGGGTCGACGCTGATGACCTCGTCGAGATCCCTGGCCGAGAGCTTGGCCGTCTTCGTGGCGTCGCGGAACCTGAACAGGTTGGACGTCGACTTGGCCAGCCGCGGCGCGGCGCCACCCGGGATCTCGGCGTAGGAGTGCCGGATCTGCTCTACTGCCCGTTGGTGTGTCGACATCGTCGTCGTCACGGCCCCTCCTTCGTCGGGGCCGTGACGACGGTCGTGCTACGTTCGATTGTGCGACGCTCGTTACGCTCGTTCACGAAGCACCCCCTTGAGCCGGTAGAGATCGTCCGTAAGACCGTATCTCCCACACGGCACCTCGAACAGACCGGGGTCGTTAAAGACACGAAAACTGTTCATGGTGCCAGGTGAAATGCCTATGTGGTAGACGATTCCGTAAACTTCCTCCGCACGATGGGCGCTACGCCATTGAGCACCGCGTCCACCTCGCGGCCCTCGACGGCGGCGGTCAGGTTGGCGAGGGTGGCGGTCAGCAGCCGCCCGGTGGCCTCAGGGGTGACGCCGGCGACGTGCGGGGACAGCAGGACGTTCGGCAGGTCACGCAGCGGGTCGCCGGCGGGCAGCGGCTCGACGTCGAACACGTCCAGCGCCGCTCCCCCCAGATGCCCCTCACGCAGCGCGGTGACCAGCGCCGGCTGGTTGACGACACCGCCTCGGGCGGCGTTCACGAGCAGGGCGCCCTGCTTCATGCGGGCCGGGTCGATCAGGTCGCGGGTCTGGTCGGACAGCGCGATGACGACCACCACCACGTCGCTGCCGGAGACGAGCGTCTCCAGGTCTTCGAAGGCGGGGTCCTCGCGCGGCGTGCGGGTCCAGAACGTCACGTGACAGCCGAGCGCCCGGAAGATCTCGGCGCAGGAGAGGCCGATCGGGCCCCACCCGACGATGCCGACGCGGCGGCCGCGCAGCTCATGCGGCTGCAGGCCCTGCTGCGGCCACTCGCCCGCGCGTACGGCGGCGTCGGCCGCGGCGAGCTTGCGCGACAGCGAGAGCGTGGCACCCAAGCACCATTCCGAGACCGCCACGGCGCTGACGCCGGGCGTGTTGGCCAGCGGCACCCCGGCCGCGGCCAGGGCGCCGAGGTCATGACCGTCCACGCCCACGGACGGCTGCTGCACGAAAGCCAGCCGGGGCGCGGCCGCGACCGCCGCCGCGTCCATGACGAGCGTGCCCGTCCAGTCGCCGAGCACGATCTCCGCCTCCGGCAGCGCCGCGAGGAGCGCGTCCCTGTCGCGGGCCGCGGGCACGCGGACGTGCACGCGCTCGCCCAGCGGGGCGAGCAGGCCCCGCATCAGCTCCTCCGGGAGCGGGGGCAGGGCGAGCAGGTTCCAGGGCCTCATGCCCCCACCGTAAAGCTACTGATCACCTGTCGCATCAGTCCCCTGTTGCGCGGCCACTGGTTCTCGGCGACCGTCCAGGACACGATGTACGCGGTGTCGCCGATCGCCAGGGCCCGGCGCACCTCCCGGTAGCGGGTGCCGACCGCGGCCCACCGCGCCCCGCCCGCCGCGCCCGCCGTCCAGGAGAACTCCCACTCCACGCCCTTGACGCCCTGGTGTGTGACGGTGCGGCGGCCGCGGGTCACCACGCGCTCGGCGTTCTGCCGCATCGTGTCCTCCGAGGCGCGCAGGAGCTCGTTGACGTCGAGGTTGGAATAGACGGCCTCGATGCCGAGATGGGCGTTCCTGTCCCGGCGCGTCCATTCGGTGCCGGCCTCTCGCCGCGCGCCCTTCCAGCCGACCGGCCGCAGGATCGACCAGCCGTCAGGCGACGTCCACGCCCGTACGACCGGCGCCATCCGGGTCACGCTGGGCGTGGGCGAGACAGTCGGCTCCGACGTGGGGGTGGCGCTCGGCGTGAGCGGACTGGTCGCCGCGGCGGGCAGAGCGGTCGCGCGCGGCGCGCCTTCGGCGGGGGTGGCGAGCTTGAAGTAGGCGACCGAGCCGCCCGCGATCACGACGACCGCCGCCGCGCCCGCCGCGAGCAGCGCCCGCGCGCGGCCACTCTTCCGCTCGGGCACGTCGCGGTCGGCGGCGGCGGGCTTGGCCGCGACGATGGCCGCGAGCAGCCGGTCGGCCTCCTCGGCGTCCACCCGCTCCTCGGGCTCCTTGCGCAGCAGGCCGCGCAGGATCGGATGCATGATCGGCGGGATGCGCCGGTAGTCGGGCTCCTCGGTGAGCAGCGCGTTGAGCGTCGCCATGGGGTCGCCTCGCTCGAACGGCGAGCGCCCCACCATGCACGCGTACAGCGTGGCGCCCAGCGACCACAGGTCGGAGGCCGGTCCTGCCTCGGCGGCGCGGACCCGTTCCGGCGCGAGGAAGCTCGGCGAGCCGGTGACCATGCCGGTCCTGGTCAGCGACGCGTCGCCCTCGACGGTGGCGATGCCGAAGTCGGTGAGGACCGCGCGGCCGTCGTCGGTGATGAGGATGTTGCTGGGCTTGACGTCGCGGTGCAGGATCCCGGCCGCGTGGGCGGCCTTCAGCGCCGACAACACCTGCCGGCCGACGTCGGCCGCCTCGCGCACGGGCAGAGCTCCCGAGCCGAGCACGACCTGCTCGACCGTGGGGTGACTGAGCAGCTCCATGACGATCCAGGGGCGGCCACCCTCCTCGACGACGTCGTAGACGGCGACGACGGACGGGTGGTTGAGCTTGGCGGCCGTACGGGCCTCGCGGACGGTGCGCATGAGCTGGCGTTCCTGATCGCCGGGCGACAGCCCGTCGGGCAGCACGACTTCCTTGATGGCGACCTGCCGGTTGAGCAGCGTGTCCCGGCCTTCCCAGACCACGCCCATCCCCCCGCGGCCCAGTTCGCGCACTAACTCGTAGCGCCTGGCGATGAGCCGGCTGTCTTCCGAAACCATGTCCGTCCCCTGTAGACCACCACGAACAGTGGGCAAGTTTCCCATACCTGATAGGGCTTCGCCGGGGAGCCGCTTGCCAGAGATCACCGAATGTTGTTCTACTGTCCGTATGTCTGAAGTTCGCCGAGGCCCGCTGGCCGGAGTCCGCGTGCTGGAGCTCGCGGGCCTGGCCCCCGGGCCGTTCGCGGGGATGATGCTGGCCGACCACGGCGCCGAGGTGCTGCGGGTGGATCGGGTCAAGGCGGTCTCCGACGAGCCGCGCAGGGATGTCATGGATCGGGGCAAGCGCACGATCGGGCTGGACTTGAAGGCACCCGAGGGCGTGGCCGCGTTCAAGAAGCTGGCCAGGCACGCCGACGTGGTGATCGAGGTGTTCCGGCCCGGCGTGGCCGAGCGGCTCGGCATCGGCCCGGCCGACCTGCACGCGGTGAACGAGCGCCTGATCTACGGCCGGATGACCGGCTGGGGCCAGGACGGGCCGCTGGCCTCGACAGCCGGGCACGACATCGACTACATCGCGATCTCCGGCATCCTGTCGATGCTGGGACGCGACGGGAACAAGCCGACCCCGCCGATCAACATCCTGGGCGACTTCGCCGGCGGTGGGCTCATGCTGGCGTACGGGGTGCTGCTGGCCCTGTTCGAGCGGGAGCGCACCGGGAAGGGCCGGGTGATCGACGCGGCCATGGTGGACGGGGCGTCGGTGCTGTTCGCGATGTTCTACCAGGGCGTGCAGAGCGGCTTCTGGGGGCCGCGCGGCACGAATCTGCTGGACACGGGAGCCCCGCAGTACGACACGTACGAGACCGCCGACGGGCTGCACGTGGCCGTGGGAGCGCTGGAGCCGCAGTTCTGGGACACGATGGTGTCCTTGATGGGCCTGACGGATCTGCCCGACAGGAACGACCGGGCCCAGTGGCCCGCGCTGAAGGCCCGCCTGGCCGCGGAGTTCAAGACCAGGACGCGGGCCGAGTGGGAGGAGCTCTTCGAGGGCTCCGACGCGTGCGTCTCGCCCGTCTTGTCCATGTCGGAGGCCGCCGCCCACCCGCACAACGTCGCGCGCGGCAGCTTCGCCGAGGTCGGCGGCGTCACCATGCCCGTGCCCGCGCCCCGCCTGCTGGGCGCCGCCGGCCCCGACCTGTCGCCGGCCACCCGGCTCACCGACCTCTCGGAGTGGGGGTTGTCCCAGGGGGAGGCGGAGAAGCTGCGGGGCGAAGGGGTGCTCGCCTGATCTCGTGCGCGGAGTAGTCCTTCAGCCGGATCGAGTCGTGCAGGCGCACGCCCTTGCTGGTGATCTTGGTGGCGGCCCTGGTCAGCGCGGCCGGCAGATGCGTGACCAGCCCCACGGCCGCGCCGAGCGCCCAGAGCTCGAAGCGGCTGCCCGGGACGATGCGTTTGGCCGCGTTGACGGCGAACGTGCGGCTGCGGCGCACGTAGTCGCCGATTTCCGCCTCGTAGGCGGGGAAGGCCCGCGTGTGGTCGCCGCCGTGCGCGGCCAGCTCCCCCGCCAGGATGTACGCCCCCACGACGGCCAGGCTCGTGCTGCCGCCGACGGCGGGCCCCGGGCAGTAGCCGGCGTCGCCCACCAGCGTCACCCGGCCGCGTGACCAGGTGTCCAGGCGGAGCTGGGTGATCGAGTCGAAGTAGAACGCGGGGGTGTCGTCCAGCTCCGCCATGATCCTCGGCACCTCCCAGCCCATCCCGTCGAAGTGCTCCCGCAGAAACCCCTTCTGCGCGGCCACGTCCCTGTGGTGGTAGTCGAGCGGCTCCGGCGTCCTGAACAGGAACACCGCCCGCGCATCGGCCATGTGCGGCGCGCCCATGCCGGCCATCCTGCCCACCCCCGCGATGGCCTCCATGCGGCCGTCGAGGCCCAGGAAGTTGGGGACCGAGACCACGGCGAGGTAGCCGCCGATCCAGGTGGAGAATGCGGACTCGGGACCGAAGACCAGGCGGCGCACGTTGGAGTGCAGGCCGTCCGCACCGATCACCAGGTCGAAGCGGGCCGCCCGCCCGCTGTCGAAGGTCACCTCGCCGTCGTCGGAGATCGAGGCGATCGAGTCGCCGAAGACGTACTCGACGTCGTCGCGGGTGGCGTCGTAGAAGATTTCACTCAGGTCGTCGCGCATGATCTCGACGTGCCGGTCGGAGACGGCCGCCATCAGCCGGCGCACCTCCAGGCGGATGGGGCGGTCGTAGCCGACCCTGTGGACCGTCAGGTGCTCGAGGCCGGTCTTCTTGGCCACGACCTGCTCCAGGACGCCCATCCGCTCGACGATGTCCATCGCCGGCCTGAACAGGTCGATCGCGTGCCCGCCCGTCTTACGCAGGGCCGGGGCGCGCTCCACGACGGTGACGGCGAACCCGTACCGGGTGAGCCAGTAGGCGAGAGCCGGTCCCGCGATGCTCGCGCCGGAGATGAGGACTCTCATTCCAACCCCCTTACTTAACGGAAGGTAAATCGACGCTAGCATACTTAACGGTAAGTAAGCGATAGTCTTGGGCCATGCCCAGCGATACCAAGTCCCGCATCCTGGAGGTGGCCCGCGAGCTGTTCGTCCAGCAGGGCGTGCAGAACACGAGCCTGCGCCAGATCTCCGAACGGCTGGGCATCACCAAGCCCGCGCTCTACTACCACTTCGCCTCGCGCGAGGACCTGGTGCGCAGCATCGTCCAGCCGATGGTCGAGGACGTGGAGCGGTTCGTGGCCACGCGGGAGCCGGGGGGCGACGCGCGGGAGCTGCTCGAGGACTACTTCGAGCTGACCTGGCGGCACCGCGAGGTGATCGTCATGATGGTGCGGGAGATGTCCACGCTGGGCTACCTGGACCTGGGCACGCGCATGTTCGAGTGGCGGCGCACGCTGGTCCGCCTGCTGTTCGGGCCGGAGGTCACCCTCGAGCAGCAGATCCGGGCGACGGTGGCGCTCGGCGGGATGTCGGACTGCTCCGCCGAGTATGCGCACCTGCCGATGGAGCAGGTCAAACCGACGGCCGTCGAGGCGGCGGCCGCCGCGCTCGACCTTTCCTAGGTCCGGGCTTGTCCAAGCCCGAACCTGCCTAGATGGCGATGTAGAGGTCCGCGCCCTGCGGGTGATGCACTTCGAGGTCCGTCGTGTACGAACGCGACGGCGTGCCGCCCGACTCGGTGTGCTTCCACACCCGCTGCCACGCCTCGACGAGCGACTGCGGCATCGGCCCGCGCGCCTCCACCCTCAGCGCCTGCCCGGCGGGCACCCGCACGGCCACCATGCCCTCGGGCAGCCGCGGCACCGTGCGCACGCCGATGCCGACGATCTGCGTGTAGGCCCCGTTATGGTCGCTTTCGTAGTCGGTCAGCACGGCATAAAGGTTTTCATCGACGCGGCCGGGCACATGCGCGAAGGCCCCGGGCGCGCCGGCCCGCTGCCACAACGCCGGCAGCTTGGCCCGTGCCGGATCCATCTCGTCGGCATTGGTGGTGCGTATGACGTAGCCGACGACGGTCAACTCGGCCCGTTCGGTGACATCCACAGACCCTCCCTCCCCCAAAAGTGTCCCGGCCGATCATAAGCCCCCGCGAAAGGGGGAAACTCCTTGGTGACGAATCACCGCATATGATGGACGAACGTGAAATTCCTTAATGGCCTCGAGCCGCACCACGATCTGACCTACAGCGACGTATTCATGGTCCCGTCGCGCTCCTCGATCGGATCACGGCTCACAGTCGACCTGTCCACCCACGACGGCACCGGCACGACCATCCCCGTCGTCGTGGCCAACATGACCGCGGTCGCCGGCCGGCGCATGGCCGAGACCGTGGCCCGGCGGGGCGGCCTCGCCGTGATCCCGCAGGACATACCGCTGGACGTCGTGGCGAACGTCGTCGACTGGGTCAAGAAGCGCGACCTCGTCCACGACACGCCGCTGACGCTGACGCCGCACGACACCGTGGGCGAGGCACTGCAGCTCCTGCCCAAGCGGGCGCACAACGCGATCATCGTGGTCGACTGGGACAACCGGCCCGTCGGCGTCGTCACCGACGCCGACTGCCAGGGCGTGGACATGTACACGCAGCTGTCGCAGGTCATGTCGAGCGAACTGCTGACGCTGCCGGCCGGCCTCGATCCGCGGACCGCGTTCGACCGGCTGCACGAGGGCCGGCACCGGCTGGCGCCCATCGTGGACGCCGACGGGCGGCTGGTCGGCATCCTCACCCGCACCGGCGCGCTGCGCGCCACCCTCTACCAGCCCGCGGTCGACGCCCAGGGACGGCTGCGCATCGCGGCGGCGGTCGGCGTGAACGGCGACGTGGCCGCCAAGGCGAAGGAGCTGCTGCAGGCCGGGATCGACGGCCTGGTCGTGGACACCGCGCACGGCCACCAGGAGAAGATGCTCTCCGCCCTGCGCTCCGTCAAGGCCCTCGACCCCGGCGTGCCCGTCGCGGCGGGCAACGTGGTGACCGCGGGCGGCGTACGCGACCTGGTGGACGCCGGGGCCGACATCATCAAGGTGGGGGTGGGCCCGGGCGCCATGTGCACGACGCGGATGATGACCGGGGTGGGGCGGCCGCAGTTCTCCGCCGTGCTCGAGTGCTCCGCCGAGGCCCGCCGGCTGGGGCGGCACGTGTGGGCGGACGGCGGCGTGCGCCACCCGCGCGACGTGGCGCTGGCGCTGGCCGCCGGGGCGGCGAACGTGATGATCGGGTCGTGGTTCGCCGGCACGTACGAGTCGCCGGGCGACACCCACACCGACGCGAACGGGCGCAAGTACAAGGAGAACTACGGCATGGCCTCCGCGCGGGCCGTGCGGCTCAGGACGGCCGAGGACTCGGCGTTCGAGCGGGCCAGGAAGGCGTTGTTCGAGGAGGGCATCTCGACGTCCAGGATGTACCTGGATCCGAAGCGGCCCAGCGTGGAGGACCAGATCGACGCGATCGTGGCGGGGCTGCGGTCGGCGTGCACGTACGCGGGGGCCTCGGATCTGGAGGAGTTCCACGCGCAGGCGGTCGTGGGGATCCAGAGCTCGTCGGGGTACGCCGAGGGGATGCCGTTGCACCAGAGCTGGTGACATCCCAGCGGGCGCGGGCGGGCGGTCGCGTTGGGCGGAGCGGGGCGGGCGTGGCGGGCGATCAGGGTTCGGTGCGCCGCCAGCCGCCGGCCGCGTGGATGCCGCCGTCCACGTGCACCGTCGTCCCCGTGACGAACCGCGCCAGGTCGCTCGCCAGGAACACGGCCGCCCCCGCCGCGTCCGCGGGGTCGCCGAGGTGGCCGAGGGGCGGATTGCGTACCGGCTCGTAGGGCAGCGGGTGCGCCAGCATGTGCTCGCGCACACCCGCCTCACCCTCGGTCGGCAGCGCGTCGGGCGCGATCGCGTTCACTCTGATGCCCCTGGGCGCCAGCTCCAGGGCCAGGGACTTCGTCAGGCTCTCCAGGGCGGCCTTCATCGCCGCGTACACCGCGAATCCCGGCGCCGCCTGATGGGCCTCGCTCGACGTCACATTGATGATCGAGGAGCCGGGGAGCATCATCGGCAACAGATGCCGGATCATGCCGGTGACCTGCGTGAAGTTCTCTTCGATGAGGGTCTGCTCGCCGCGCGGTGAGGTGTCGGCGAACGCGGCGTGGAAAGTGCCACCCGCGTTGTTGACCAGCACGTCGACGCGGCCCCACCGTTCCCGTACGGCCTGGGCGAACACCTCCACCGCCGCCTGGTCGCGCACGTCGAGCGTCATCGCCACCTCGGCGTGCGGCGTGTCACGGTCGCAGCTCGCGACGTGGGCACCGAACGCGGCGAACGTCTCCGCGATCGCCAGCCCGATGCCCCGGGCCGCCCCGGTGACCACGGCGACGCGCCCGGTGAGCAGGATCGCGTCGGGTGTGATGGCGGTCATGAACGATGACGATATCCCGAGCGCATAGAGTCGTCGGGTTCACTTTTCATCGTCCGTCATCGTTATCAGGAGCACGTCGTGGCACTCGAAAAGCCCGAGATCGACTTCCCCGAAGGCAACCCGCCCACCGACCTGGAGATCGTCGACCTGGTGGAGGGCGACGGCCCGGAGGCCAAGCCCGGGCATCGCGTCCGCGTCCACTACGTGGGCGTCGCCTTCTCGACCGGGGAGGAGTTCGACGCCTCGTGGAACCGCGGGGACGCGTTCGAGTTCCCGCTCGGCGGGGGGCGCGTCATCGCGGGCTGGGACCAGGGGGTCGCCGGCATGAAGGTCGGTGGCCGGCGCAAGCTCGTCATCCCGCCGCACCTGGGGTACGGCAGCCGGGGCGCGGGCGCGCGCATCAAGCCGAACGAGACGCTCATCTTCGTCGTCGACCTGCTCGGCGTCAGCTGACCTGCGTCCCGTCCGTCAGCTGACGACCTTCACCACCGTCAGCTGACGGACGCCGGCAGGCGATCAGCCGTCACGCGGCCAGTCACCACACGGCGCTCGACACACGGCGCTCGAGACCGGGTAGGGAATGTCGGCGGCGTGAGGCACGATAGGCGTGTGCTTCTGATCGACGTGGTGCGAGTTTCCGAGGCGGTGACGCGCACGTCCGCCAGGCTTGGCAAGATCGCCCACCTGGCGGAGTTGCTGGGCCGGGTCGGCCCGGACGAGGCGGAGATCGCGATCTCCTACCTTTCTGGCGAGCTGCCGCAGCGGCAGGTGGGCGTCGGCTGGCGCACACTGGAGGACCTGCCCGAGCCCAAACTGGCCGCCACCGCCACACTGACCACGGTCGACGCGTTGCTGACGAGGATCAAGGCCGTCTCAGGCCCGGGCTCACAGGCGGCGCGCAGGGCCCTGGTGGCCGAGCTGTTCGCCGGGCTGACGAGCCAGGAGCAGCAGTTCATGCGCCGGCTGCTGCATGGCGAGCTGCGGCAGGGCGCGCTCGACGGCGTCATGATCGAAGCGGTGGCCAAGGCGTCCGGCGCGCCGTCGGCGGACGTGCGGCGCGCGCTGACCTTGCGCGGCTGGCTCCCCGCTGTCGGCGCGGCCGCGCTGAGCGGTGGGGTGGTGGCGCTGCACGCGTTCCGCTTGGAGGTGGGCCGGGCGGTCGCCCCCATGCTGGCCGGCAGCGCGCCCAACGTCGCCGCGGCCCTGGACAAGGCGGGCACGCCGGCGGCGCTGGAGTGGAAGCTCGATGGCATACGCGTTCAGGCCCACCGCTCCGGCTCCGAGGTGAAAGTCTTCACCCGTACGCTCGACGACATCACGCCGCAAGTGCCCGAGTTGGTCGAGGCCGTGCTGGAGATGCCGTCGGAGGATCTGGTGCTGGACGGTGAGGTGATCGCGCTGCGCCCCGACGGCCGCCCGCACCCGTTCCAGGTCACGGCGAGCCGGGCCGGCAGCAAGACCAACGTCGCCCAGTTGCGCGAGCAGACGCCGCTGAGCGTGTTCTTCTTCGACGCGCTGCGCGTAGACGGCGCCGACCTGCTCGATCTCACCTATGCGCAACGGCAGGAGGCGCTGGCCCGCACGGTCCCGCAGGGCCTGCTGACGCCGCGGCTGGTCACGGGGGACGTGTCGGAGGCGGAGAAGTTCTTCACCGATGTGGTGAAGGCCGGCCATGAGGGCCTGGTGGTGAAGTCCCTGTCGTCCCCCTACGCGGCGGGCCGCCGGGGCGCAGGCTGGATCAAGGTCAAGCCCCGCCACACCCTCGACCTGGTGGTCCTGGCCGCCGAGTGGGGCCATGGCCGGCGCGAGGGCAAGCTGTCCAACCTCCACCTGGGCGCCCGGGATCCGGAGGGCGGCTTCGTGATGCTCGGCAAGACCTTCAAGGGCCTGACGGACGAGCTGCTGGCCTGGCAGACCGCGCGTTTCCTGGAGCTGGCCGAAGGGCCGACCGACACCTGGACGGTCAACGTCCGGCCCGAGTTGGTGGTGGAGATCGCCTTCGACGGCGTCCAGCGCTCGCCCCGCTATCCGGGCGGCATGGCCCTGCGCTTCGCCCGGGTCCTGCGCTACCGCCTGGACAAGCGGGTGGAGGACGCCGACACGGTGGAAACGGTCCGCTCCCTCATGTTCTGACCTCTGATGTCCTTCATGTTCAGAGCGCTGACGTCCCTCACGTTCTGACGCCTCAGGGCCTCACGTCTGACCTCTGAACGTCTCCCCTGTCCCGGCCGCCGCTGGATGTCGCCCCTCTTCCGGCCGCTGACGGCCCCTCACGTTCTGAGGCCTCACGGGCTCACGTTCTGATCTCTGACTCCTACCGACCGGTTATGGACGTTACCCGCGCACTGCCAGCCGGTGACGTGACGCGGCACGGTTGTCCCGAACTCCCAAGATCCATGGCACACGGTGGCGTTATGGGCGATCTTGCGAGCTAAGTGAGATACATCACTGAATGTCGCATTACGTTGTCTTTACCTGCCGTTTGTCGCATATGTTCGTCCTCACCGCGCGGACCCCCTGCCGCGCCGACGGATCGGCCACCGCACACCCCTCCCACCCTGCGGACCGGCCTTTCCCTTCCCTATCCCCTACCTAGGACCGTGGTTTACCTTGGGCCTGCATTCCCACAAGCCGTCCCCCGCAGGCAGACGCCGCTGGACCGCCATAGCCGTGGGGACCGCCGTCCTCGCCACCGCCTCGTCCGCCGCATGGGCGGCCCTCGCCAACGACGACTTCCCCAAGCACACCGCCGCCTCTGCCGCAGCAGCCCAGGGATCGGCCCCCAGCACCGGACCGGCGGCGGCCAACGAAGCCGCCCGCCAATCCGCCCCGAAGACCCCCTCCCCCGCCCCCAAGCCGCCGTCGGCCGCCCTCCCGAACCCGACCAAACCCGCGGAACAATCGGTGAAGCCGACTGATCAGCCGGCCAAGCCCACCGAGGCGTCGGCCAAGCCCTCGCAGCAGCCGGTCAAGGCCAAGACCGAGCCCGCGAAGCCCAAGGTCCGCGTCCTGTCGTCCGGCTCATGCGGCGCCTCGTTCTATGACGAACCCCAGATGACGGCCAGCGGCGAGCGCTTCAACCCCTCCGCCATGACCGCCGCCCACAAGACCCTCCCCCTGGGCAGCAAGGTCCGCGTGACGAACCCCAACACCGGCGAATCGGTCACGGTCCGCATCAACGACCGGGGTCCGTACATCGGCGGTCGCTGCCTCGACCTCTCCGCCGCCGCCTTCTCCGCCATCGGCAACACCGGCGCGGGCGTCATGAGGGTCAGGTATGAGGTCCTGGCCCGCTGACGGCCGCAGAAATCACGATCACGCGAAATATGGGCGAGAGCTCATTTGACCAGGCGAATGGTCATGGGATAGCGGAAGTTGCTCTCCGAGAGTGCGGAGACGCCGCCGACGATGGCGAGCACGACGGACGCGACCCAAATGACCGGCACCAGCACGATGCCGATCACGGTGATCGGCAGCAAGAATGTCGCGCCGACCACCGTGATCTGGAAGTTGAGCGCTTCCAGTGCGTGCCTGCGAATGTAGGGCGACGTCTTGCCGCCGGTGAGCAGCAGAATCAACGGGCCCGCGATCGGAATCCCGAGAAGGACGAGGAGGTGGGCGGCGGCCGCGCCGAGGCGCTCGTTGCTCTCCGGCGCGCCGGTGATCGGCTGCGGACGCACCGGAGCCGGCCGCGGGGCGAGCTGGGGCGCGACCTGGGTGCCGTACAGCTCGGTCATGATGGGCATCAGGTCCCCGTGGGTACGCGCGGTCATCGCGCGCTCCAGCCGGTCGTCGAACTCGAGCTTGTCGAAGCGGCCTTCCGCGTACGCCGCCTTGACGTGCTCGACCACGTGCTCTCGGTCCTGGTTGGTGGCGCGCAAATGCGCTGGCGGCACCTGTCCCGGCCCGGGGGTTGTCGGTACCCCAGCCATAGTCGCCATGCCTCTCCTTAGGTAATTGGGCAGTCCTCCTCATACTGCGTCGCCAATGCCGCGGGTGGTATCGGGAGAATCCCGGATATGTCCCCTAGATCATCCCCGACGCACGCGGGCTCCAGACGGTATAAAAAGGATGCATGAGATGGCGAGACCGCTACGGCCTTCGTCGGCAGCGCGGCCCTAAGGTTGCGAAGTTCGACCGTGAGGCGACAGACGCCGACATCGAAGCGCTTATCGCCTTTGCCCGTTCGCGGCGTGGCGTCGAGTTCTATGTCGAGCCAGAGACGTTCGCCACCGACACCACGGCTGTGGCGGTGGCCGACGACGGTGAGTGGACCAGGCGAAGGGTCGGATCCCCCGCGGTGATTCACAAGGTCGCCCGTGATCTTGCCCTGCCGGTGTACGACGTTCAGCTCACGGGGTATCCGCCGCGCATGCGTGCTTATAACGAGCGAAGGCGCCGCGAGGAGGGAACCCTCTAGTCCAGCCCATTCGTCCCGCCCCACCCTTGACCTCGTTTCGTCCCCACTCACTCCCCTTCCGACCCCCAGCATCGTTTCCCGCTCGTCACCACGGCCACGTACCTACGTTTGCTTGTCCGCCCTTTCGCCGTAGTTCGGCGGGTCTTTGAGGAGGAGGGTCGAGGGGGGTGCAGGAATGCGCTCAGCGCGAACCCGGGCGGGCACGTCGTCCCCGCCGTGATGACGTCTTCGAGGACCGATCCTTCGAGAAGCAGGTCAAGCAGCCGACGACGGCGTCGCTCATCCGCAGGGTGCCGGGTCTGACGTCTGGAACGGCAAGGGGTTCCGACAGCTTCACCGGCGCCATCGAGCTCGGCCCCGGGTGGGAACCGTATGCGCGCACGTTGATGTCGCTGGGGGACGTCAACGAGGACGGTCACACCGACATAGGCGCCGTGCACGCCGAACCCGGGACGCCGAACATCTGGAACGGCAAGGGCGGCAACAAGTTCGGCCCGGCCACCGCCATCAGCGCCGGCTCGACACCGTGCTTCTGAGGGCCTCCCGGATGAGGACCACACCGCGAACCCACCCTCCACGGGAGCGCGCTTGTGCGGTCGGCCTGGGGCGCGGTGTCGGTGTAGCAACCGCGCCGACGGTGTCACCGGCTACGGACATGGTGCTGGACAACGATTGCCGAAGGAGTTCCGTGAAGCCGAGAAGGGCTGTGAGCGGGTAACGTGGTCGAAACATCGAGAGCGCACCATGGGCCCGTGGATGTGCGACGCGTACGAGTCGGGTGCGAGTTCGTGTACGTCGCCGCGGTCAATACCTCGACGGTCTTCCAGATAGAACCGGAGGACGCGGGGCCGGTCAGTCTCGTCGGACAGCAGTGGTCGTCGGAGCCGCAGCTGCGCATCCGCCGCTACCGCGACTTATACGGCAACCTGTGCGCACGAGCAGTACTCCCCACGGGGCGGTCCTCGCTGCGCTATGAAGCCGTGGCACTCGTGCCCGACGCGACCGAGGATGCCGATGAACAGGCGCCGGAACTGCCGCCGGAAGAATTACCCGACGGGGTCCTCATCTACACTCTGCCCAGCCGCTACTGCCTGCCCGACATGCTAGGCGACGAAGCCTGGTCGCGCTTCGGCGCCGTTCCCGCCGGATTTCCCCGTGCACAGGCGATCTGCGACCACGTCCATCGCCACCTGACCTTTCGCTATGGCAGCAGTGGCCCGTTGTCGACGGCGGTTGATGTCAACACCTCCGGGTTCGGCGTCTGCCGCGACTTCACTCACCTGGCGATCTCGTTCTGCCGGGCACTCAACATCCCGGCTCGCTATGTTTTCGGCTACTTGCCGGATGTAGATGTCCCGCCGGACCCGGCGCCCATGGACTTCGCCGCTTGGATGGAGGTGTGGCTGGGGGATCGGTGGTGGACCTTCGATCCGCGCAACAACCGCAGGCGCAAGGGCCGCATCGTGATCGGACGTGGACGGGACGCATCCGACGTGGCCATGGTCACCACCTTCGGCGCACCACTACTGGAGTCGATGATCGTGTACGCGGAGGAGGTGCTGGCATGATGCGGATCCCGGGGCGATCGAGGTCCGCGCTTCCTGACGCCTGGCCACTCGTGCTGTGTCATGGGAAGGGGCCGCTCTGCAGAGTCCCGGCCTGATGGGCACGACGGGATCGGACAACACTCGGATCTCAAGGACGGCACGGTGAATGGTGTTGAATGATCGGCCTCCGCGGCGGCCGGAGCCGAAGTGCGGTCTGCACCGAAACGCGTGATCAGGTGCCGAGCGCGTTGGCAGTGGCGGCGGGTGGGATGACGCGCACGTTGATGTGCGTTCCGGCGGCGGCGCGGACGGGCTAGGGGGCGGAGCTGGGTGATTGGGGGGTGCCGAGCACCAGCGTGAGCAAGATCCCGCTGAGCGTGGCGATCAGCATCGCGACCGCCAGCGGCGGCGTGCCGGGCAGGCCGAGGAAGGACACCTGCGTGGCGGTGGTGTCCTTCAGCATGAACACGATGAAGGCGGCACCCACTGCGAAAGCCCGTCGGAGTCCGTGACAGAGATCTCCGATCGATCGCTTGGTGGAGGTCTGTCGAGAGGGGGATCGAGCCGGATACGGCGCGTCGGCAACATGCCGGCAGGCTCGCTATCGCCGCAGATGATGAGGTTAGCTGGGATTGCGTGTGTCCGCCGGCTCGCTGATCACCTTGACTGGTGGGTGAGCAGTCGGCGCAGCTTGCGTCGCTGTCACCGTGAGGGGGTCGTCATGACCCTGGACGCACAAGGAACGAACGCGACCGACCGCGCAGGCCTGAACGGTCAGGCCTCGCGCTGCGATCACGTCGATCAGCTCCCGGCTGTGGAGTACGGACCACCCGAATGCAAGGAATGTCTAGCCCTCGGCCAGACCTGGACGCGGTTGCTGGTCTGCCTGACCTGCGGGTGGGTAGCCTGTTCCGACGATTCACGGGGCGGCCACGTCCGCGCCCACTACCAGGAGACCGACCACCCGGTGGTCGCCACCCTGGAACCAAGGTCGACATGGCGCTGGTGCTACGTGCACCGCCGTCTGGGACTCCACGCCGCGTGTCCGCGGCTGGTGTCCACCGGCAAAGGTCACGGCTCATGGAGGTGGACGGACCAACGAGGGTCCGCGTCCCGGCCCGATGGCCGAGCTGAGCGGTGAAAGGAAACCGCGATGAGTGTGCGATGGGAGATCAACAACAAGGTACAGGCCCTCAAGGGCTGGGTCAGGCAGCGCCTTGGCCGCGCCACCGGTAACCAGCGTCACCAGGCTGCGGGCAAGACCGATCGGGTCGTGGGCCATCTGGAGCAGCCCGATGGGAGGGTCAACGACGCCCCTAAACCACCACGGTAGCGAGCCTGGCAGACCCCTCTACCGCCTTGGCCAGCGAGTGACGCCAAGCCTCCTCCACGAGCCCTACGCCACCACATGGCACCTAGAGTGGGGAGACGGCCCGAATGGGCGCCGCCCGGGCGGGAAGGGGTGGCGGGCATGGAGTTACGTCAGCTGCGCTACTTCGTGACGCTGGCCGAAGAGTTGCATTTCGGCCGGGCCGCGGCCCGCGAGCACATCGTGCAGTCCGCGCTGAGCCAGCAGATCCAGCGGCTGGAAAGCGAGCTGGGCGTGCGACTGCTGGATCGCAGCACCCACCACGTCGATCTGACCCCGGCGGGCGCTGCCTTCCTCATCGAGGCGCGCCAGATCCTCGACCACGTGGGCCGCGCCGGACAAGCCGCACGCAACGCCGTCGCGTCGACGCCCACGCTGCGTGTCGGCATCATCGACGCCGGCTACGACACCATGCCGCAGATCCTGCGCGAACTCCAGCGCAACCATCCTGACATCACGATCCATCAGGTTGAAGCAGGCACCCCCGAGCAATACCGGCAGCTGGCCGACGGCCGCCTGGACATCGCCATCGGACACGCCTCTCAGGCTCCAGCCGAGGTGACCTCCAAGCTGATCAGGCTCGATCCGCTCGGCGTGCTGGTGCCCGACGACCACAGCTTCGCCGAGCTCGACGGTGTACTCGTCGCCGCCCTCTCCGACGAACTCCTGCTACTCGGCGAAGAAACACAGACCCCAGAGCTCAACCAGTTCGTCATCACGCTGTGCCGCTCGGCCGGGTTCGCGCCCACAATCTACGAGGGCACTGTTCAGAGCAGCCGCGCCGCGGCTGACCTCGTCCTTCAGCACCGCTGCGTGCACTGCGTCCCTTCCTCCTTCCGCACCTCCAACCGGCTGGGAACCACGTGGCGGCCCCTGATCGAACCTGCCACGCACTATCCCTGGTCGCTGCTGTGGCACGACGCCAACCCCTCTCCCCACATAGCCACCGTCATCGACAGCGCCCGGCGGCTGGCCGAGCGGCTCGGCTGGCTGGAACCCATCAGCCCCGCCACCGGGCCGGCGCCCGGCGGAGGGGCTCCGAGCGCCGCCAGCCCCAGTGATGAGCCTGTCTGATTCGCGAGCGCTGAACGCTGCGTGCACCACGAAACCCTGGTGATCGGTTCTGGAGATGGATCCTTTCCAGATCGCCTGTTTCGGCAGGGCACGCGCGGGTGTTGGCTCAAAGTGAATGAGTTCGACCGTCGGCGCCGGCAACCAGGCGGCGGCCGGCCCTCCTGCTTCGACCGGTCCGGAAAACCGATCCCATGCAGACATCGATGCACCGCCAAAGGAGCTCGGCCATGGGCATCATCGCTTGGATCATCCTCGGGCTGGTCGTCGGGGCGGTGGCCAGAATGCTGGTCCCCGGCAAGGATCCGCAAGGTTTGATCATCACGTTCGTGCTCGGCATCGCCGGGGCGCTGCTGGGTGGCCTCGTGGCCACCCAGATCTTGCACGTCTCCGGCATCCAAGGGTTCTTCCACCTGTCCACCTGGCTCTGTGCCATCGTCGGCGCGGCAGTCCTGCTGGGCGGCTACCACCTGATCACCGGTCCGCGTCCGGACCGCCGGGCCGGTCGCCGATGACCTCGCCCAGCACCCCCGGGAGTTCACGGTCCTGCCGTGGCGAAGGTGCTGCGTGATGCCCACAGGCGGAGCCCTCACGGTGATCGCCTTCGGCGCCGTCCTCACCTTCGCCCTGGCGGACGGCTCGGTGGGCGGCCTGGACCTGCGCGTCGCGGGTGTCATCCTGATGCTCGGCGGCGCCCTCGGGCTCCTGCTGCCCTTGCTGCTCCGCACCCCGTCACGCTGGAGCCAGTCAACCGCTCGCAGCCTGCGGGACACCATCGATGACCGACCACCGCACAGCCCGGTTGATCCGCCCGGCCACGACGCCGGGCAAGGCCGCGGCCGCAGGCCTCACGGCAATCGCCGGCCCTGACCAGCGCCGGACGGCTGGCCAGGCGGGACGGTCGGCCAGGCGGGCTGGACAGCGGCGACCGTCACACCGTTCCTCACGCAAGGCTAGGCGCGCCGCTGTCGCCCGTACGCGGGAGCTGACATCCCTCGGCCCGCCGTCGAAAGGTCGACCCGAGCTAATCCGCTGCCCTCACCCTCCGGCCTTCGGCAGGCGGGTGAGGGCAGAAGCAACTCCTGGAGGCAGACATGCCCACGATGACCACAATCGTCGCCGTCGCTATGGTGGCGATCCTGGTCGCGGCAATCAGCTTCGTCGTGGTGCAGCAGCGCTGGGAAGGCATTCGCCGGCACGTCGGCCGCGGCAAACAAAGCCGCCCCGAACGAAGGAGACAATCGCGGCGGGGCCGAGCAGGTACCGCGAACCCGGCGACGGCGGGGCGCCACCTTCGACATCAAGCCGCTCACCTTCGAGTCACAGCAGGCCTGCGCCGAACGCTGGACAGCGATCCAGAAGCAGTTCGCCATCGTGCCTGGCCTCGCGGTACGTGCGGCCGATCGGCTGGTCACCGCCGCCATGGCCGAGTGCGGATATCCCACCGAAGACTTCGAGCGGTGGCAACCAGAATTGCCGACGGCTCACGGGCGCACGCTGCACCGCTACCGGCAGGCTCACGAGATCAGTGGGGGCGTCGCCCACGGCAGCGCCTCCACCGAGGATCTGCGGCAGGCCATGGTGCACTATCACGTCCTGTTCCAGGAGTTGCTCGACAACACTGGCGCACACCACCCTCAGCTCGCCGACCACACCCGCGACAACCAGCCGACATCCCAGGGAGACTCCCGAAACGGCTCGAGACAAGGTGACGCTGCATGAACATGCACAACGACGACGAACGCCTCGATGAAACCGCCGACCTGCCGCCGCTCCCGCCTGAGTCCGTGCTGAGGCGCGGCAATGACGCCAAGAGCAGGCTGCCACCACCGTCCGACAAGCTCGTTTTCGGCCTTGCGATCCAGTCCGACGCACCGCTGGTGCTGTCCGAGCCGCTGCTCAACAGCGATCCTGCCGACTGATTCACCCCGACGGCCGCCGGCTCGGATATCACATCTACAGCCAGGGCGAGCAGGAAGCCCTTATGGCCGTACCACCGCGACGGAGCTGCGCGCGTGGTGCAGAACGCCGAGGGTAACGGATCCAAGCATCACGGTGCCGATCGCCCCTCGGCCCTGGGAGCCCATGACGACCAGATCCGCCATAGCGGAAACGCTGGCGAGAGCGTCGACAGGGTGGGCGCGCTGGACGTCCTCGATCACCTGAACCTGCGGATATTGCTGCCCCCCAGGAGGACACCTGCCGCGATCCGGCACTGGACAGCGTGGATCTCCTCCAGGTCATGGGCGCTTGCGGGGATGTGGGCGTGCGCCGGTGGTTGCCACGTGTAGACGGCGCGTAGTGTGCTCGCGCGGAGTATCGCCTGCTCGAAAGCGTAGGCGAGGGCTGGTTCGCCGGCGTGATAGTCGTCGAGCCCGATGACGATCTCCCCGTAGGCGGTGTCGGGATTGGAGCGGACGACGACCACCGGGCCGTGCGCATGTCCGGCTACGTGAGCGCTCACCGAGCCCAGCACGGCCCCGGGGAAACCGCCAATGCCTCTGCCGCCGATCACGATCTCGGCGGCTTTTGCCGGCGTGAGTCCGCAACACCGCCGCTGCGGAGCCCTGAAACAGCTCGCCGGCGACCTCGATGCAGGGCTGTCGCTTGCGTGCGACCGCCTCGGCGTCGGCCAGCACGCTCTCCGCGCTGAGGGCGACGGCATCGCCCGGACCCGCGTTGGAGAACTTCGCGATCTCGTACGGTGAACGGTCCACGGCGTGCACGATCCGCAGCCGGGCCTCCGCGCGCGGAGGCGTCGGCCGCCCACTCGACGGCTGCGGTCGCGGCGGCCGAACCGTCGGTGCCCACGACAATGACACGATTCATGGCTCCTCCAGATTTGCACGATCTATTTGCCATCGCTCGAAGCGGGAATGTGCCGACCCGCCGGCGGGCGCATTGGGCGCTTGCCGTCGATGTCGTTGATGGTGGCCGCGGTCAACGCTTGAACATGCCTTTGATCCTTCCGCTGCGCTGCCCCAGATTATTTCTAGGTCGGCTGGCCACGCCTTTCGACGCCAGGTGCTGGTTTCCGGTGGCGCGGCCGAAGTAGAGCATGATCCAACCCTGGGCGGCCCGCGTATTGGACTTGATCTTCCTTGTCAGACTCACAGTGTTTCCCTTCAGCGGCTCTCGGGTGTCCGTCCCGGAGAGTCGTGGACCCGCCGTCGCCGGGCACCATGCCCGGCCGGCGTTTACGGCCGCAACGCGGCCCTGGCCCAAGGGTGCTCTTCCGGACCGATAACAGGAAACAAGCAACCGCCGACCTGGTTATCACCGCAATCGATAACGGCACCGATTTTCGCCAGTGGCCACTTAATGCATCTCCTTTCCTTGCGAAACGAGGTACGATAAAAAACCGAGGACATTTCGTGCGTTGGCATTCAGGTTAGCGTCGCCCGCGGCGATAGACCGCTTTCGGCCCATGGTGAGGGCCTGACAGGCCAGGCAACGATGATGACAACGCTTCTCTCCCCGTCCACATCGTCAAACCCCGTTACCGCTGACGCCCCCACGGCCCATTCCGCGCCCAGGCTCAGCCTGAACCCCCTCATTGACCGGAGAGGCACCGTCGACGGGGCGTGGTGGCCCCGCACCCGCGACGCCGCCGCCGAACTGCCCACCCTCATCTCCGCCGTCGACCAGCGGCTCGGCAGGGCCGTCCTGCGTGTGGGCCTGTATCAGGACGCGTGGGATCACATCCCACGCCGCATCCCGGCCCGCGGTCGCCACGTCAGAGTGGGCTGGTTCCGCAGCGCGGACCCGCACTTGATCACCCTGAGCATCGCGGGAACCGCGCCCATCAGTCTGCTGGTCATTCCCCCCGGCACCGCAAACGATCCGGCCGCGGCAGCCCTCACGCTTGCCACCGCAGGCACGGTCGGCGTCCGTCCTGCTGACATCCTCCACCCTGCGGCTCCGGACGAGGGCATACCCGGCCGCGACGGCTCAGCCGCATGGGAGAACGAGGGCGGCCGCGTCGCCGATCTCGTGCCCGCACGGCCCGCCGCCACCTGACCCCGCGCCGTGCTGCCGTTCCAGGCGGTCACCGACTTCCGATGAAGAAGGACACGGCCCGATCTCTCGACGCGGATCCGGGACGTCCCGTCGCCGAGGCGCGCTCCTCCGCGCCTTCCTCCAATGCTCTGCCAAGAGAGGAAACGACCATGAGCTCGACAACCCCGCTCGCCACGCCGGCCTGGCCACGGTGGCCGCGCACTTCGCGATCATCGCCCGGCACCGCCGCCGCGAGTGCGGCCCCGCCAGCTCCGCGCAGGCGGCGGAGGGCAGGCGGACGTGTTCGTCGCTCGCGGCGGGCCGGCCGACCGAACATCGGAATGGCTGTGCGTCCCAGCTCCTGTCCGGGACTGACCTCGCATCTGATGCCCCCTGGGGTAGCTCGAGTCGGATCAAGCTCCTGGAGGCGCATCCCGACGGTGTCGGGCTGAGTGCGATCTGTGCCATACCTTGTGTTCCGAGGCTGAAAGTGCTTCTCCGATGTCTCGGAGGCAACAGCCACAATCAGAGAGCGAGACGCAACATGAGTAGTGCTCGCAACACCGAAGATCATGCCACAGGCGGCCACTCCCAGCCGAAGGGGGCCGACGAGGGGCCCGATCACGCGGCCAACGCGCAGTGGCTCAAGGACAACCCGGTCGCCATGCCGCAGGTGGGCGCCGGCCGGTGGGCCGTGTACGACCGTGACGGCCATCTGCGCGGCCACCTCGTTGGCGACGGCCCGACCCGCGACACCCGCTTTAAGGCGATCAGCGCGACAAACGAGTGGTCGCCTCCTGGCCAGACGCCTGGCTATGGCATCACCCTGCACGATGCCGGGGCCTACCTTCTCGACACCAGTGTGGATGGTAGGCGGCTCGATGAGGGAGCAGGTGACTGAGCGCCACAAGGTAGCGATTCCCCGGCGATGGGGTAATCGCGGCTTCAGCGGCGGGAGGTCCTGACTGTGGCTCATTTGTTCCAAGCCAACTCGCGATGATCGGGCCGTTCCTGTGGCAGACATCGTGCCTGGTCGAACACGGTAAGGCGATCTGGGCTGGACCTGGAAGCCGGCGATCAAAGTCGGCAGCTCCAGCTTGGTCCTCACGCAGGAGCCGGCGAGACAATGTTCGATCCTCTCAGCCACTGCCTCCTCGAGGAGGAATGCTTCATTGCCGAGCAGGCCGGAGGGCTCACGAAGAGAGTGATCGTGGGTCACGATGGCCGGTATGAGCAACGATGATGGCGCGCGTGCCGAGTTGGAGGAATGGAGCGAGTTCATCGGCCGTGTCCGTTACGACGGGCCACGTTCTGGTGATGCCGGCCTCGAGCGGTCGGCCGATGAGGCGGTGTCCAACGAGTTCTCCAGTTGGGGACGACTCGACGGCTCTGCTGAGATGAATAACCTGATCTGTCGGGCCTTGGAGATCGGCTACCTGCGGGCCCTGCAGGACGTGCGTGAGCAACGCATCGCCGGGCTGGGGCCCACAGACTGACATCGGTACGAAAGGCGCGGCTCACCTCGGCGCATCGTTCCGCCCTAGCCTTTTCCCCCTCCCGGCACCAGCCCGGCCCTGGATCAGCGAACTCGTCGTCCTGTGGGGTGCGGCGATTTCGGTCGTCAGGGGTGACCTGTAGGTTCACAGCTCGAGCACATGGTCTGGTCTCAGGCATCCTGCTGGTGGTGCGGTGCTCTAAATCGCCCCGGGTTTCTCACCCACGGATGGTGCGTGTACGAGTATCTCGTCGCGTCCCTCAAGAAGACGACCGTGTGCGACGAGGTGCAGGACCCCGGCCTTCGTCGCGCCGCGTGGCTGGGCGTAGACCCCAACCCCCGTAGCCTTGCAGCTTCGCGGAGCCTCGAATCTCAGCAGCGGAATTACATCTTCAGGAAGATTCTTACCTGTGTGAACCCTGTTCTGCCGATATCGCGATGCCGAGTTCCAGACCAAGCACGATCATCACGCTGTGACCAGCTTGCTGATTGAGCACTTGACAGCACGCTTCCGAGCAAGAAGGGTCACGAACCCTACGACGGTCCAGACTGACGGACCGTGGGGGGTCGAGAGGTGTGGGTCATTCGGGTGGGATGGGCGGGTCTTCCTCGTCCAGGAGGTTGACCAGTGGGAGGAGCCAGCCTGCGTGCGCGCGGCCCATGGCCGCGTCGAGCTCGGCAGGGGTGGGCATGCGGTCTCGCATGATGGCCGGGGACAGCAGGTTTTGGACCGCGTGCATGAGGAGATTCGCCATCGAGTAGGCGGGGTCGATGGTCAGAGCGCGTTCGAGGGCGATGGTGGCCTGCACGCTGTTTCCCGCCCGCCAGGCCGCCATGGCCAGCAGGGACGCGGCAGGCGGGATGAAACGGGGCTCGAGCCTGCGGGTCAGGTCTTTCCACAGCGAGGCATGGGAATCGCGCATGAGCGTCCACGCCTCGTCGCGAACCCTGGTGATCGCGAGGTCGAGGCCCAGCCTCGCCGCTTCCTCGTCGCGCAGTCGGCCGCCCTCGGCGTGCGTGGTCAGCGCCGATCGGACGCGTGCCAGCCCTTCCGCCACGTAGTGCCGGGCGAAGGCGTCGAGGTCCGCGCCGGCCGCCAGTCTGGACCTGAGCTCCGCGATCGCGTCGGCCGTGGCGCGGCGCATCGCCATCCGTACGGGGCCCGTGACGGGCGCTACGGTGCGCTCCAGGGCCTCGCGGTCAGGAAGGGCGACCAGACCCCGCACAGTCGCCTCGGCTGCGATCTGGCTCGTCGAAGGGTCGTAGGGCGTGCCCTCCGCCGGGCAGCACGCCGGCAGATCGCAGACGTATGACCAGTAGCGGCCCTCATGGGCCCGCAGTGCCTCACCAACGTGGACCTCGGCCTTGGCCGCCAGGAGCCTGGCCTCGTCCACTACGGGCGTGACCACGTCTCCTGCGCCGTAGCCGATGATGACGACCTGGGTGACGCCCTCTCGGTCGAGCAGGGGCGGCAGTGGGGCGAGCGCGTCCGGTGGGAGCGGCAGACCCCACCTGACCACCATCTTGGCCTGGCCGCGGTCGAGCCCGATGATGACGAGGCTGTCGCTCGGGTGGAAGCCGACAAGGTAGGGGACGGCGGCCAGGATGTCGGCGGGGCTGGTGAGGGTGAGGCACGACCCGGAAAAGGACGGGGAAGCAGAGGAGGCGGACGGGGAGGTGTTGGTCGTCATGGACGGTAAGGGTGCCGGGCGGACGGGTAACGGCGCGGGCGCGAACGCGGTTCTGGGGATGAGAGTGCTCTTCCCGCCCTGGCCTGTGGACAACGCCGTCCCGGTCAACGTTGCCGCCCGCCGACCGTTACGCGGGAGTGGCAGGTCCGTGGGGTCCGGACTGGGCGGGAACCAGCCGGTCGCGTACGAGGAGCGCGGCGCCCGCTACCGCGGCCGGCATCGCGATCACTGCGACGAATGGCACCAGGAACAGCAGGAACACCGCCACGCCGAACCCCAGAGCACTCGCCTTGTTGGCACGCAGCAGCGCGAACCGCTGCTTGCGGACCATGCCCCGCCGCTCCAGAGCAAGCGTGGTGAGCTCAACTGTCAGGAAAAATCCTGACACAGCGGCCCCCAGCACCGGCACCACAGTCTGCCCGATGACGGGCACGAAGCCCAGGATGAACAGCGGCACCGTGAACAGCAGCACATAGAACAGCGTCACCAGGCTGTCCCTAATCGAGCGCGGCAGCGTACGCCAGAACGGCTGCTCGGTCTCGTGCTCGAGCGCGTCCACCGCCGATGACAACTTCTCGTAGAACGGCTCCCCGATCGCCAGGGTGACCGCCGCGAACGTCACCACCGCCAGCGCCAGCCCTCCGAGGAACAACATAATCCCCACCAGCGCGCGGAACACCTCACGCCAGCTCCACGAGTCCGCGAACGGCGTCACGAACGCAGCCAGATCACTGGCGTTGGTGCCGAGGAAGATCAGCGCCACTGCGTACACGGAGAACGCGATCAGCGCCGGGATCAGCCCGAAGGCCCACCACCGCCCATTCCTGGCCACCCACCCGAACCCCTGGAGGAAGAACCCGACGCCAGAGGTGAAGTCACGCAGTGATCGCATGCCCGGCAGGGTATATACCTTGGTCCTGATTGGCTAGGCGAGCGCGGGTGGGGGTGTGTTTTCGGATCCCTGTGAGGCTTCCTTGGCCTGGATTTCGGGTGGCGAGGTGGCGGAAATTGTCGGTGGCGCTCTGTAGCGTGACGTGCGCGCATTGATATGACGGGTTCGGCGCGGGGGGAGGGGCGGGTGCGCATGGCGACGATTGTCGCGACCGCGACCTGTACCGGGCATCGGGCCGTGCTGGAGGCAACCGGGCAGGTGGTGGCCGGGCCGGTGCTGGCCGAACGAGTGGCCTGGCTGGCCGCGCTGACCCAGGCCATGACCGCCGGGATCGTCGCCGACCGGTGGAATGCGCGGGATCTGGACCTGTTGGCCGCCGGTGTCGGGCTGGACGGGCGGGTGTTGCCGGCCAAGGGGTGGATGGCGCTGCGCAGGCTGGACTGGGGGTGTACCGCCCCAGTGACCGGCGGCGGGGTAACCGGCGCAGTGGCGGATGGTGGGGTGTATGCGTCAGACCGGGTGCGGCGGTGTGCCGAGGAGCAGGCTGCCCGCATGCTGCGGGCGGCGCTGCATCGGCGGGACATCGTGGCGGCAATCCTTGCCACCTGGCCGGAGAACCCGCGGCGGCGCACGGAGGTGGAGTGGAAGGCGTTGCGGGCGGCGCTGCCAGCAGGGGTTACCGCCGCGGAGATCCGGAACCGTACCCGCCAGGTCCGCGCCGTGCTGGCGCGCGAGGGCGTGTTGCCGGGCGACATCACCGAGGTAGAGGAGCCGCCCCAGGTAGCCGCGCAGGCGGTGCTGGCGGCGGCCGACCGGCAGTTGGTCACCCTGAGCCGCACTGGCGCTGCCGAGGCTCCCGGCGCGGTGTTGCGGGTTCAGCTGCCGCTGACCGCCTCGCCCGCATCCCGCAAGGATTGGGCGTGGCATGCCATCGCGTTCACGCTGCCTCCCACCGTCCCCGGTGAGGCGAAATTGTGCACTCCCACGGTGCGTGTGGCCGTCGGCAAGGTGCGCATCGATCTGCCGTTCCAGATGCCGGTCCCTGCCGCCGCGGCCACCGGGCACACCGTGGCGCTGGGCCTGGACTGGGGGTTGAACACGCTACTGACCGGCGCCATCGCCCGGCTCTACGATGGCCGGGTGTGCGCTGATGGGCGGATGCTGCGCTACGACGCCACCGCGATCTCGGCCAAGCTGCACCGGCTGCGCGGCCTGCGCGAACACCTGGCCGCCAAACGCGACCACTGCGCGGCGCTCCTGTCCGGTGGCAGTGCCGGTGATGCCCGGCGTGCGGCGCTGGAGCGTCGGCATCAGGTGCTGGCGGTCGAGCATGAGCGGGTGTGCGCCCGGATCCGGCACCTGAACAAGGCGCTGGCCTGGTCGGCAGCCCGGTGGGCGGTCGACCAGGCCAGCGCGCTCGGCGCAACAGTGATCTACCTGGAAGATCTGGCCACGCTCGAGGCACGCGGGATCCGATCTGGCAACGCCGCGCTGTCGGGGCAGGTGCGCGGCACGGTGATCGAGGCCATCCGGTATCTGGCCGCCAAGGACGGCATCGCGGTGGTGACGGTGCCCGCTCGGGGCACCTCCCGCTACTGCCCCCGCTGCGGCGAAGGGGCCAGCGTGCTGCGCCATGTTCCCGCGCCCGACCGGCTAGGCGAGCGCGGCTGGAAATGGGCCTACTGCCCCGCCTGCGGGCTGTCGTGCGACCGGGATCACGCCGCGGCAGAGCGGATCGCAGCCCGCGGGCTGCTCGCCCAACAGCACACCCGCACCGACCCCAGCACCGGCGCTCGCACCATCCACACGATCGTGGAAGGGAACGTTGCCCGCGCGCGCCGCAGGAAAAAGCCCACCCGGGCGGCGCGGCGGGCCCGGCGCACCCGCACCGATATGCATCCCCGCCCGCAAGCCCGGTCCCGCAACAAGGACCGGCCGACCCCAAAACGACGGCAGGCCAACCGCCCTGCCACGACCCATCACATGACGTTCAGCCGTGTGCCCGACCGGCGCACGGTGCCCGCCCCCGCCCCCGGCACCCCCGGGACGGGACAGCGTCCGGCGGGCCAGGCACCCCAGACAACCCGCCCACCAGCGGGACGCACAGGGCCTATACGCGACCCTCATCACCGGTCCGGCTTCCACCGTGTCGCAGCCACCCCCGTACTCCCCCTCGGAACGTACGCAGATGGCCGCCACGCGCCACGCCCACCCGGATTGCCTGAGATCCTCAGACAACACAGAGAATCGCAGACGCTAACGCCAGAAGGCGGTCACCGCGTAGCCCAGCTCCGCGAACAGGTCACGAAGCAGCGGCAACGAGATGCCGAGCACGTTGCCGTGGTCGCCCTCGATGCCCTCGACGAACCACCCCCCGCGCCCTTCGATGCTGAACGCCCCGGCCAGGTTGAGCGGCTCGCCGGTGGCGGCGTAAGCGGCGATCTCCTCGTCGGACGGCTGGCCGAAGCGGACCACGGTGCTGGCCACCTCCGCGACCTGCCGCCCGGTCGCGACGTCGATCAGGCAGTGGCCCGTCACGAGGCGGCCGGTGCGGCCACGCATCAGCCGCCACCGCTGCACGACCTCCTCCTCGGAGGCCGGCTTGCCGTAGGGGCGGCCGTCGAGCTCGAGGATCGAGTCGCAGCCGATGACCAGCCCCTCGTCGAGCCCGCTCGCCACGGCCTCCGCCTTCGCCTTGGCCAGCATCAGGCTGAGCGCGGCAGGGCTGTGCGCGGTGTAGGCGTCCTCGTCGACCCCGCTGACGATCACTTTGGGGTCGAGGCCGGCACTGCGCAGGAGGGCCAGGCGGGCGGCGGAAGCTGAGGCCAGAACGATCACCGCACTAGCCTACCGGCCCTCACCAGTCGGAGTTCGACCTGCCCGGGGTGGGGTGCCCCTGCTCCGGCTCGCGCGAGGGTCCCGGCTCCAGTTCGCCGTACGCCCCGTACGACATGTCCGTCGCGAGCTCCCTTCCCACGTACGGCCAGCCCGGCACGGCGCTGCCGAAGATGTTCGATAGCAGCCCGTCGAGCGCCTCCCCCAGGCCGCCGGGCACCGCCGCCCGCTCCCGCTCCAGCTCGCGGGCCACGTCCCTGGCGTCCATGTCGTGGCGCGCCGCCCGGTCGGCCAGCAGGAACATCACCATGGGGGCGATGAGCGGCAGCAGCTTCATGACGGCGCCGGTGTCGATCCCGGCGAGCCGCGCCAACCCGGCCGCGGCCTGCTCGGTGCCCTGGCCGCCGAGGACGTGCCCGAGGATGCCGTGCCCGTCTCGGGTCAGCGAGGCCACGTCGCCGTTGAACGGGTCGGCGTCCACGTGGTCTTCCAACGCCCCGCGCAGCGCCTCGGCGCCGTCCGGGTGCTGGGCGTTGCGGGCAAGGCCGCCGACGATGATGCCGCTCACGGCCTGGACGACGTCGCGGGCCTGGGCCGGGCCGGTGCCGAGCATTCCGGCGACCTGTTCAACACCCGGCTCTCCGAGCTGCTCGAGAAGCTCGTCGTGCAGCGTCACCGCTCTCCCCCGATCCTCGTCGGGGGAGAGCTTCCCGAGACACCATCGAGTCAATGCCCGTCTTGCGCTAATTCTCGGAAAAACTATTGCTGGACGGCGGCCGTGGACCGGCTGGCCACGCCGGCGGCGGCGTACGCGCTCACCTCGTCGAGCGTCTCGTGCTCCAGCAGGGCGGCCACGATGCCCTCGAGCTTGTCGCGGTTGTCGGAGAGCACCTGGATGGCGCGTTCGTAGCACTCGTCCACGATGCGCCGCGCTTCCTCGTCGACCATGGCGAGGGTGACGGGCGAGGCCTGCGGCGGCTGACCGTCGTTGGGAAGAATGGTCAGCGGGCCGATCTTCTCCGACATGCCCCACCGGCCGACCATGCTGCGGGCGATCATGGTGACCTGTTCGAGGTCGTTCTCGGCGCCGGTGGTGATGACGCCGTACACGACCTGCTCGGCCGCCATGCCGCCGAGTGCTCCGGTGATGCGGCCGCGAAGATATTGCTCGTCGTAGGCGTACCGGTCGGTGTCCGGGGTGGACAGCGTGACGCCGAGCGCCCGGCCGCGCGGGATGATCGAGATCTTCCTGACCGGGTCGGCGCCCGGCTGGAGCATGCCGAGCAGCGCGTGGCCGGCCTCGTGGTAGGCGGTCCTGGTGCGCTCCTCCTCGGGCATCACGATGCTGCGGGCCGCGCCGAGCTGCAGCTTCTCCAGCGCGTCGGCGAAGTCGGCCATCGTGACCTTCTCCTTTCCGCGTTTGGCGGCGAGGAGGGCGGCCTCGTTGACCAGGTTCGCCAGGTCGGCGCCGGTCATGCCGGGCGTGGTCTTGGCGAGCTGGTCGAGGGCCACCTCCCCGTCAAGCGGCACGCCACGCGAGTGCACCCCGAGGATCGCGGTACGTCCGGCCGCGTCGGGCAGTCCCACCTGCACCGTACGGTCGAAGCGCCCGGGACGCAGCAGCGCCGGGTCGAGGACCTCGGGACGGTTGGTGGCCCCGATGACGATCACGCCCTCGGCGCCGGAGAAGCCGTCCATCTCGGTGAGGATCTGGTTGAGCGTCTGCTCGCGCTCGTCGTGGCCGCCGATGCCGCCGGCGCCGCCCCTGGCGCGGCCGATGGCGTCGATCTCGTCGATGAACACGATCGACGGCGCCACCTTCCGCGCCTCCTCGAACAGGTCGCGCACGCGCGAGGCGCCGACGCCGACGATCATCTCGATGAACTCGGAGGCGGAGGCGGAGAAGTACGGCACCTTGGCCTCGCCCGCGACCGCCCTGGCCAGCAGCGTCTTGCCGGTGCCGGGAGGACCGGCGAGCAGCACGCCCTTGGGCAGCTTGGCGCCGAGCCTGCGGTACTTGTCGGGGTCCTTGAGGTAGTCGACGACCTCGACGAGCTCGTTCTCGACCTCGTCGATGCCCGCGACGTCCTCGAACGTGACCCGCACCTTCGCGGCCTCGACCGGCTTGGCCGCCTTGGACTTGCCGAGGCCGCCCAGGCCGCCGCCCATCATGCTCGCGCCGCGCCGCATGATCCAGATCCACAGGCCGGCCAGCAGCAGCACGGGCAGCAGCGACAGCAGCAGGTTGGAGAAGAATCCGCGGGTGATCGGCTGTGAGGTGATCTCGACCTGGCCGGTCCCGAGCTGCTGGTCGAGCTCGTCGGTGTTGGCGAAGGCCGGGATCTCGGTGGCGAACTTGGTGTACGACTCACCGGTCTCGGGGTTCTTCGCCGCAGACCTCAGGTCACCCTCGACCGACAGGCCCTGGGCATAGATGTCCTTGACATTCTTGGCGTCCACCTGCTTGGTGAACTCGGTGTACGAGATCGTCTCGACGGATCCGCTGTCAACGAAGGACGACACGACGAAAAAGGCCGCGTACACCACAAGCAAGGTGACGACGAATCGCCACCAGTTGATCTTGGGCTTGCCTCCCGGCAGCCCTTCAGAGCGCCAGGGCGGCTTGCCCTTGCCCTTCTCCGCTGACTGCGGCGGTCCAGAGCGTTCCACGGCGTCACTCCCCATATCGCCGCAACCATGATCTTTCTAGCCTAGAACACGCACCCCGGACACCACTCGACCGATGTCCCGCCACTGCTTTCGCTGCGCGTCAGGCACTGTGACGAACACCAGACCGGGCTTGCTCATTCCCCCATCCATGATCACGACCGCCGCCCGCGACGTGTGCTTGCCGTAGGTGACGCGATAGACGAGCATCCAGCCGCGCTTGACGGGTTGCGAGGCGAGCCAGTTGATCTTGGCGCCCTTGGGGTGGTGGTTGAGCGTCCAACGGGCGGCCAGCAACGCCGTGTCGCGCGCGGAGTCCTGCGCCATGATCGGCAGCGGGCAGGTGACGACCATGCCGCGCAGGGTGGTCCCGCGCGTCTTGGGAAGCACCTGCTTGGTGCTGAACGGCGCGGGCCCGTACGACTTCCACGGCTTGGGGAGGTTGGGCACCGCCAGGCCGGTGCGCTCATCTTTGACGACCTGCCGGGACGGCGACGACAGGGACATGCGCTTGACCGCGCCGGTCAGGCGGGGGACGCGCGGGTCGGCGGCCAGCGCCTCCATGGGCGTGTAGCCGGGCGCGAGGGTCGGGCCGGGGCTCGGCGTGGCCCGTTCCAGAGGCGCGTCACCGGCCGCGGGGCTGGCCGAAACGGTGGCGCCGGCCGACACGGTGGCGCTCGCCGAAACGGTGGGGCCGGACGAGGACGGCGCGGCCGGCGGCGCGGTTACCGGCCGCGCGACGACCTCGTCCGGCTCGGGCGGGAGCACCGCGACCACCGTCACGGCGACTGCCACGACGGCGGCGACCACGGCGAGCCCCCGGTACACGTCCCGCATGCGGAGGTCTCCGATGCGGGAGCGTCTGGGCGGAGAAACAGGGGTTCCAGGCCTGGTGACGGTTCTCACTCGGGAACCCTTGATCTCATCTTCCCCATCGAGCACGACGGGAGCGTACGACATATCCCGCCATTACGCCCCGGAAGCTACCGAAGTGCAATCATGGGCTCGTGGAACAGGTGGAGCTGCGATTCGACCACGCCTCGCAAGCGTCTCAAACACACACGAATCTCTCAGCGATCCGGCAGAGCGCGAACGGTCTCTGGGTCGCCGGCGACGAGACCGCGACCTTCGAGCATCTGGCGTGGTCGGGCGACCACTTCGGAGACCAGCGCACCTACCGGCTGGCCGACTACGTCGACCTGCCCGCGGGTCCGGAGGACGAGGCCGACATCGAGGGCATGGCCCGGGCGAACGGCTGGCTCTGGCTGGTCGGCTCGCACAGCATGAAGCGCAAGCGGGTCAAGTCGAAGGACCCGGACAAGGCCGCCGACCGGCTCGCCACGGTGATCAGGGAGGAGAACCGGTTCATCCTGGCCCGTCTGCCGCTGCACGACGAGGTCCCCGGTCCCGGCGCGATCCTGGCCGGGACGCACAACCTCACCGCACACCTGCGCGAGGACCGGCACCTCGCTCCGTTCCTGGCGCTGCCGGGCAAGGACAACGGCTTCGACGTCGAGGGCATCGCCGTCATCTCCGAGCAGATCTACATTGGGTTGCGCGGCCCGGTGCTGCGCGGCTGGGCGGTGGTTCTCGAGTTGCGGCTCGACGACTCCGGGCGGCGTCGGCTGCGCCTGCGGGAGCCGTACCGCAAGCACTTCCTGGACCTGGACGGGCTGGGCGTGCGGGACCTGTGCCCGGACGGCGACTCGCTGCTGCTGCTCACCGGCCCCACCATGGACCTCGACGGCCCGGTGCGCATCGTGCGCTGGCGGCCGGCCGAGCGGCAGGGCGTCGTGCCCAAGGACGAGCTGGAGATCGTGCGCGAGCTCCCCTACGGCGTGGGCTGCGACCATCCCGAGGGCCTGGCGCGGCTGGAGGATGGCAGGCTCATGGTGGTTTACGACAGCCCGTCACCCGCGCGGATCACCCCGGCGGGCGGCGTGCTGGCGGACGTGTTCACGATCTAGGGACCTGCCCGTGCGCTACCTGCGGTGAGTCGCTGAACGCGACCCGCCGTAGAGCCAGGGCGCGTCCGCCACGAACGTGCACGAGCCCGGCTCGATCTCGGTGAACCCGGCGTCGCGCACCACGGGCAGCCCGGCGGCCACCTTGGCGGGGAAATCGTCCCGGGCGGCCGTGCGGACCGAGACGGCGAGCCCGTTCGCCCGCCAGGCCGCCCGCTCGGCCGCGTCGCTGGCCCACCAGGCGAGCTGGGCGGCGTGCCCGGCCTGCGCCATGGCCTTGCCCGCGGACATCTCCAGCTCCGGGTTGGCCCACAGGATCGGCGGCTCGGCCGGCGGGGGCTCGGCGCTGTCGACCAGCTCGGTGCCTCCCACCTGGAGGCGCGCGAGGTCTTTCGGCCAGCCGTCGAGTGGCACGGGCGGGTGCACGCGCACCTCCGCCGTGCGGTGCTCGACGGTGCGCCCGGGCAGCGCGATCGCGCGGCGCCACTCGGCGCCCCTGGCCCGGCGCACGACCTTGCGGATCTTGCCGGTGGACTGCCAGGCATGGAGTTCGGCGGCCCACTCCCCCGGGTCGTCGAGCAGGCTCAGCACCGCCATGGCGGCGGCTTCCAGCGCGTCGGTGCGCTCAGGGGGTGTGGCCCGCTCGATCCTGACCACGAGCGGCAGCACATACAGTTCGTTCATCGCCCTCTAGCTTGCCCGATCGCCAGGGACATGCCGGCGGCCAGGAGGCAGAGGGCGCCGGCGCCGTACCAGGCGAGGTCGTAGGCGCCGAGGTGGTCGCGGGTGAGGCCGGCGCCGACGGCCGCGATCGCGGCGCCGATCTGGTGCGAGCCGAACACCCAGCCGAAGACCACGGCCCCGTCGGCGCCGTAGATGCGCCGGCACAGCGCCACCGTGGGCGGCACGGTCGCCACCCAGTCCAGCCCGTAGAACACGATGAAGATCAGCATGCTGGGCTCGGTCGTGGCCGCGAACAGGCTGGGCAGCACCATCAGCGAGAGCCCACGCAGCCCGTAGTAGACGCCGAGCAGGATCTTGGGGTTGATCCGGTCGCTGAGCCAGCCGGAGGCGACCGTGCCCACGATGTCGAAGATCCCGATGACCGCCAGCAGGGAGGCCGCGACCGGCTCGGCCATGCCGTGGTCGTGCGCGGCCGGGATGAAGTGGGTGCCGACCAGCCCGTTCGTACTCATCCCGCAGATCGCGAAACCACCCGCGAGCAGCCAGAACGGCCGCGTCCTGGCCGCCTGGGCGAGCACGGTGACCGCCCGGACGGCCGCGTTGACCTTGCCCGGTTCGGTACGCACCGCGCCCGGCTCGGCCCCCAAGGCCGTCGTACCGACGTCCGCTGGATGGTCGCGCAGCAACCACCACACGAACGGCACTACGGCCAGCGCCGACCCCGCGACGGCGAGCGAGGCGACCCGCCATCCCGGCCCCTGGGCAAGGTGGGCCAGCACCGGCAGGAAGATCAGCTGCCCGGTGGCGCCCGCCGCGGTGAGGATGCCGGTGACCAGCCCGCGGTGCCTGACGAACCACCGGTCGACCACGGTCGCGGCGAACACGAGCGCCATCGACCCGGTCCCGAGCCCCACGAACACGCCCCAGAGCAGGAGCAGCTGCCAGCTCGCGGTCATCACGACGGTGAGCCCGCTGCCCACCGCGATCAGCAGCAGGGCGATCGCGACCACGCGGCGCATGCCGAAGCGGTCCATCAGCGCGGCGGCGAACGGCGCGGTCAGCCCGTAGAGCACCAGGTTGATCGACACGGCCAGCGAGATCGTGCCGGTGGACCAGCCGAACTCCTCCCGCAGCGGGGTGATCAGCACGCCTGGGGTAGCGCGGAAGCCGGCGGCGCCCAGGATCGCCACGAAGGCGACGGCCGCCACGTACCAGGCCCTGTGGAGCTTGCGGCGGGTGGTGGCCGCGGGGGTGGTGCTCAACGTCATGCGCCAATCATGATTTATCTCCTTACATGGTCGCGAGTGGCCGGAAAGTCAATATGTGAAAGAATCTGGCCATGCCGCATCGCATCGCCGTCGTGGTGCTCAACCACTTCGCCCCGCTCGACCTCGGCGTGCCCGGCCAGGTGTTCTGGTCGGCGGAGACGCCCGAGGGCGAGAAGTTGTACGAGGTGGTGACCTGCTCCGAGGGCCGGCAGCCGGTCCGCTGCTCGGCCGGCTACAGCGTCCTGCCCGACCACGGCCTCGACGTGCTGGACACGGCCGACACGGTCCTCGTGCCCGGCATCCACGCGGGCCGGGCGATGAAGGACGGCACGATCTCGGACACCCTGTACGCGGCGCTCCAGGGCCGCCCGCGGACGATGTCGATCTGCACGGGGTCGTTCGTGCTGGCGGCGGCCGGCCTGCTCGACGGGCGCCCGGCCACCACGCACTGGCGCGAGGCGGCCCGCTTCGCCGCGCTGTTCCCGGAGGTGAAGCTGGACGCCGACGTGTTGTTCGTGGACGACGGCGACGTGCTGACCTCGGCTGGGGTGGCGGCAGGGATGGACCTGTGCCTGCACGTGATCAGGCGCGACCACGGCAGCGAGGTGGCCAACCGCGCCGCCCGCCGCTGCGTCATGCCGCCGTGGCGGGAAGGCGGCCAGGCACAGTACGTCGAGCGCCCCCTTCCGTACGAGGCCGCCGGCGGCACCGCCGCCACCCGCGCGTGGATGCTGGCCCATCTCGAGACCCCGGTCGATCTGAGCGCGCTCGCCGAGCACGCCAGGATGAGCGTGCGCACGTTCACCAGGCGCTTTCGCGAGGAGACCGGCGTGAGCCCGGCCAAGTGGCTGACCGGGCAGCGGGTGCAGCACGCCAGGCACCTGCTGGAGACGACGGACCTCGGGGTGGAGGAGGTGGCCAGGCGGGCGGGCTTCGGCACGGCGGTCTCGCTGCGCCAGCACTTGCACGCGGCGGTGGGGGTGGCGCCACTGGCCTATCGGCACACGTTCCGCCGCACCTGATCCCCCTCCACCGCGTCCCTTGCCCGAATACTCCCTTCTGCCCCTACAATCGGCGCGAGGAAGATCGCCAAGGAAAGGTCGTCGCATGACCGAGGCGGACCGCGTACCCGCCGGGATCGACCCGAACGTGCCCAGCGTCGCCCGCATGTACGACTACTACCTCGGTGGCCGGGACAACTTCGCCGCCGACCGCGAAGCGGCCGAGAAGATGATCGAGATCGGCCGGCAGATGGGCAACGACGCCCGGGAGATCGCCCTGGCCAACCGGGGCTTCCTCGGCCGGTCGGTGCGGATGCTGGCCGAGGCGGGCGTGCGCCAGTTCGTCGACATCGGCGCGGGGCTGCCCACCCAGGACAACGTCCACCAGGTGGCGCGGCGGCACGGGGCCGGCTCCCGCGTCGTGTACGTGGACAACGACCCGATCGTGCTCGTCCACGCCCGCGCGCTGCTGGCCAGGGACCCGGACGTGCTAGCACTGGAAGGCGACCTGAAGGACCCGGACGCGATCCTGGACGACCCGCGCGTGGCCGGGCATCTCGACCTGTCCCAGCCGTACGCGGTCCTGCTGGTCTCCGTGCTGCACTTCATCACCGACGACGCCGAGGCCCGCCGGATCGTCGCCCGCCTCCGCGAGCGCCTGGGCCCGGACGGCTATCTGGTGCTGTCGCACCTGTACGCGGGCGACGCCGCGGACGACGTCACCGAGGCCAGCCGGCAGGTCTATTCGCGCACCTCGCCGGGCGGCCTGGCGCGGCGCGGCTACGACGAGATCGCCGCGTACTTCGACGGTTTGGACCTGCTCGGCCCCGGCGTCGTGCCGGTCGCCGACTGGGCCCCGGACGCCTCCCCCGACGGCTCGTACGACCTCGTCAGGTCCGGCATCCTGGCCGGCGTGGGCCGCGTACGCGGATAAATCATCTTTTGCCGGTCGAGAGCGGCACGCCTGCCACCCTCGACCTGAGCAGGACCACCAGCGCCTCGCCCAGCAGCCCGACGCCGATCGACAGCGGCATGGACCTGGCCTCGGGGTGCATGCCGACCGTGATCGCCAGCGCGCCCACGCCCACGCCGGCGGCGAACGTGGCCACCCACACCACCAGCGTCTTCGCGGTATAGCGCTGCCACAGAACACCGTTCCTCGCGTACAGCACCGTGGTGGCGGCCCGGACCGCGCCGAAGGCGACGCCGAGCAGCACCGTGACGGCGAGCCATCCCACGTCGAGCGCGGACAGGCCCTGCTTCGCCAGGCCGTGCACGCCGACCGCGACCAGCACGACCGGCGGCACGTAGACATCCTTGGCGACGAGCGGCTAATGCCGAAAGTGGTCGATCCGGAGGCACGCCGGGACGAGGTCGTCGACGCGGTGTTCCGCGTCGTGCGGCGCGCGGGCTTCGAGCAGGCGTCCCTGCGCAACGTGGCCGAGGAGGCCGGACTGGCCATCGGCTCGGTCAGGCACTACTTCGACGGCCACACGGACCTGATGGTGTTCGCGATGCGGGCCTCGCTCGACCGGGTGAGCGCCCGGCTGACGGAGCGGGTCGGCCCGCTGCTGGCCACCCAGGACGAGGACGAGCGGACTGAGGGCGTCGAGCTGATGTTGTCGGAGCTCCTGCCGCTGGACGAGCGGCGGCGGGACGAGGCCACCGTCTGGCTGGCGTTCGCGACGGCCGCCCGCACCCGGCCCGAGCTGCGGCCGCTCGCACGCGAGTCCTACGATGGCATGCGCACCCTGGTGCGGCGGATCGTGGACGGGATCGCCCGGCGCCGACGACTGGCCGGGGACCCGAAGGTGGAGACCGAGCGGCTGTGCGCGCTGATCGACGGGCTCACCATGGAGGGCGTGCTGCATCCCGAGCGGATGACGCCCGAACTGATGGTCCAGGCGCTCCGCCGCCATCTCCAGACGCTCGTCGAACCACGTCTCTAAGGACGCGGCGAGCGCTGCCCCTATGGACTCTCACGGGCCAGTGTGCCCGTACGCGTTAGATTGAGGACATGTCCCTGACCCTCGATTTCGTCAGCACGATCAGGGCCGATCGTTCCGGATTGATCGACCTGCTGGCCGACGTGGACGCCATGACGGCGTGGGTGCGCGAGCATGCGGCCGAACTGGACGTCGGTCCCGGCTTCACCGCGACGGAGGAGGCGCGCGAGGAGACCGTGCGGCTGCGCCAGGCCGTACGCGCGCTGTTCGCCAGAGCCGTGGCCCCGGAGCCGCCGAGCCGGGCAGATGCGGCCGGCCTGCCCACGTTCGCGGAGTCGCTGGCCTTGGTCAACGCCACCGCCCTGGGCGCGCCCCGGGCCCCGCAACTGTCCTGGAACGGGCAGCCGACCCTCCTCACGGTCCCCGCCGTGGAGGCCGAGCCGTCTGTACGGGTGCGTGGCGCGCTCGCGACGGCCGCCGTGGAGTTCTTGGCATCGCCGGAGCGCACACAGTTGCGTACCTGTCAGGCGCCGCGCTGCGTGCTCTATTTCATCAAGGAACACCCACGTCAGGAGTGGTGCTCGACGGCCTGCGGCAACCGTGCGAGAGCGGCCAGACACTACCGGGAACACAAGAAATAGCTCCATCTAACGCTTGCAGAGCCGATTTGCCGTTATAGTATTCCTAACGGCTAGCCGGCCATGCATTCGTTAGATTTGAAGGAGTGCGGAATGTCGTTCCAGACCGGGCACATCGGGCTCAACGTCACCGACCTCGACAAGTCCAAGGAGTTCTATCGTCGGGTCTTCGGCTTCACGGTGGCGGGCGAGTCGCGGCAGGACGATCGCCGCTACGCGTTCCTGGCACAGGACGGCACGCTGGTGCTGACCCTCTGGCAGCAGAGCGAGGGACGCTTCGCCACCGCCCAGCCGGGACTGCACCACCTGTCGTTCCAGGTCGCCGACCTCGCCGCGGTACGCGAGGCCGAGGCGGTCATCAGGGAGATCGGGGCGACCCTGCACCACGACGGCGTCGTGCCGCACGGCGAGGGCGCCTCATCGGGTGGCGTGTTCTTCGAGGACCCTGACGGCATCCGCCTGGAGATCTACGCTCCGGATGCCGCCGGCGACCGGCCCGCTCCCACGTCCGGGGCACCGACCTGCGGGTTCTTCTAATGCGGCACCCAGGCGAGATCGCCGTGCAGCGGCGGGCAGGGGTGCGCGGAGAAGACCGCGGCAGCTCCCGCACCCGCCCCGAGATCCCGGACGTGGCGGCCGCCTTCCTGCGCGAGCAGCACCTGCTCGTCGCGGGCGCGGCCGACGACCGGGGCCGCTTCTGGGCCGGTGCGATGACCGGCCCGCCCGGCTTCGCCTCACCCGAGGACGACCGCACGATCGTGGTGCACGCCCTGCCCGGTCCGCCGCTGGATGGGCTGTTCGCCAGGGAACGCGCCATCGGGCTGCTGGCCATCGAACCGCACACGCGGCGCAGGATGCGCGTGAACGGCACCGCCGTACAGGCGGGAGATGCGCTGGTGGTGTGGACGGAGCAGGTCTACTCGAACTGCCCCAAGTACATCCAGACCCGCGAGCCCACCTCGGAGCCTCCCGGCACGCCGGCGAGACTCGGTGGCGGGACCACGCTCCTGGCCCGTCACCAGGAGTGGATCGGCACGGCGGACACGTTCTTCATCGCCACCGGCGTCGAAGGTCTCGGCGCGGACGTGTCGCACCGCGGCGGCAATCCCGGGTTCGTGCAGATCACGGGGCAGGCATCATTGGTGTTCCCGGACTACGCCGGCAACTCGATGTACATGACGCTCGGCAACCTGGAGCTGAACCCGGCCGCCGGGCTGCTGTTCGTGGACTGGGAACGCGGGGAGACGCTGCACCTGACCGGGCGGGCCCAGGTGGACTGGGATCCGGGCGACGTGCCGGGCGCGCAGCGGCTGGTGCGGTTCGAGCTGGACGAGTACGTCCACGTCGCGGGGACCGTCGCACCGGGCTGGACGGCCCCGGGCTACCACCGTTTCAACCCGCCGGTTCCTGGAGACGCTTCTCGAACCAGTGGTGAGCGTACGGCTCGTCGTTGAAGGGCTCCACCTCGCGGTAGCCCGACGCCCGGTACAGGGCGATGGCCTCGGTGAGCGACCGGTTGGTCTCCAGCCGCACCGTAAGCAGCCCGTTCGCGGCCGCCCGGCCCTCGGCCTCGGCGAGCAGGCGGCGTCCCAGGCCCAGACCGCGCGTGAAGGGGTCCACCCACATGCGCTTGAGCTCGGCGTACCCGCCGCCGGGGTGCAGCTTGAGCGCCACGCATCCGACCGGCTCGGCGCGGAGCGTGGCGACCAGCAGCATCCCGGCCGGCGGGCGGAGCTCGTGGTCGTCGGCGGAGATGCTCCGAGCCGGGTCGAAGCCGCCATCGAACCGGTCGGCCAGTTCGTCGACGTACGCCTGGATACAGTGGCGGGCGTGCGGGTGGCGCGGGTCGAGCACGTCGATGGCGACCGTCGAGGCCAGGAGCAGCCGCTCGACCTCCGCCATGGCGGCCACCAGGCGCTCGCGCTGCCGGGCGGAGAGCGGCTCGAGGATCGACGTGGCCGCCTCGTCGGACCTGCGGTCCAGCTCCTCGCGCTCGGCGAGGCCCGAAGGGGTGAGCCGGGCCGTGCGGACCCGCCCGTCGGAGCCGCCCCCGTCGTCGACGACGACCAGCCCGTCGGCCTCCAGCGAGCGCAGCAACCGGCTCAGGTATCCCGAGTCGAGCTCCAGCCGCGCCCGCAGGGCGCGTACCTCGCTCCCTGCCGCGCCGATCTCCCACAGCACCCGCGCCTGGCCGAGCGGGCGGTCCCTGGCCAGGAACCTGTCGTCGAGTGCGCCGATCCGCTGCGTCACGGTCCGCTGGAACCTGCGCACCTGCGCGATCGTCGAAACGTCCATTCTCTGACTCTAGTCAGAGAATTCCGGATCCGGGAGAGGGGCAGCTGAATCAGGACCTCACGCCTTCGGCATCGTCGCCCCAGACCGGCAGGGGCGTGCCGGGGCGTGCGCGATCCAGAACACCCCGCCGGGCTCGGCTCTGCTCGCCCTGCACGCCAGGGTCGCCGGCGTCACCTCGGAGGAGATCGCCCAGGCGATCGAGGCCGACAAGACGCTCCTGCAGACCTGGTGCATGCGCGGCGCGCCGTTCCTGTTCCCGACGCAGGACGCGCCGGTCTCCAGAGCCTGCACCGGCGGATCTGGCGTACGACTGGCGAGCCCGGCACGGTGCTGGCGGACGGAAGGCTGGTGGCGACGTGGCGGGGCCTCCGGCTGCCGCGTGCGGTTCACGGGGACATGATCAGGACGGTGGCGCGAAGAACGTATGGAGAGCGCCGGCCCGTACCACTGCGAAGTGGAAAATGGATCGCCTGAGGACGCGGTCTATGAAACGGTCGAGTCCTGATGATCCGATGGACCGAGGCGGGGCGGGAACGGTCGGCAGAGTGGCGTTCGGCGCTGGGAGTGCCGCCACCCCAGCGTGTCGTGGTCGCCGACGACCGGATGAGAGCCGCCACCGCCTATCGTCTCGCCTGCGAAGGCACCGCCCTCCTGTGGCGCGGCGACTTCCACAACGCCCGTCAGCTCCTGAGCGCCATGGGCCGCCGCTGCAAGCCCGCCGCTCCGGGATCGGGATTCCACCGTCACCGCCAGGCCCGATCGCAGCGTGCCCGCACGCTGGGCATGCTGCTCATCCCCTACGACGCCGGCCACGTGGTGCCGTTGCGCAGGGCGCCGGACGTGCGCCAGGCCTGCGCCGAGGTCTACGGTCCGCAGGCGCCCCCGGGCGTGGGCCAGCTACGTGAGCTGCTCGGCCTGATCGGCGCCCACGAGTGGCGCGAAAAGGGCGTCTACGTCCCCGCGCTCGGCGCCCGCGTCCACCCGCACCATGGTGTGTTCTCCCCCATCAGGGGCGAATACGTGGATCTGGTCGCGGAGGCGCCGCTGCCCGCCGACCGGCTGGCGTTCGACATCGGCACGGGCACGGGGGTGCTGGCGGCGGTGCTCGCCAGGCGCGGCGTCCGGCACGTCGTGGCCACCGACCTGGAGCAGCGGGCGGTGGACTGCGCCGAGGACAACGTCGCGCGGCTGAGGCTGGGCGGCACGGTGGAGATCGTGCGGGCTGACCTGTTCCCGCCGGGGCGGGCGCCGCTGGTCGTGTGCAATCCACCGTGGCTGCCCGCCACCCCGATCTCGCCCCTCGACCAGGCCGTTTACGATTCAGGCGGGCGGATGTTGGGCGGGTTCCTGAACGGGCTGGCCGAGCACCTCGAGCCCGAGGGCGAGGGCTGGCTGATCCTGTCCGATCTGGCCGAGCACCTGGGGCTGCGCAGGCGGGACGAGCTGTTGGGCGCGTTCGAGCGGGCGGGGCTGCGGGTCGCCGGCCGCCGGGACGTCGCGCCGCGCCACCGGAGGCCGAAGGACGCGGCGGACCCCCTGCACGCGGCCCGCGCCGCCGAGGTGACGTCGCTCTGGCGGCTCACCCCGCGTGCCCGCTGAATGCTTTCCGGTAGGCCGAGGGGGACGTACGCATGGTCTTGGAGAAATGGTGGCGGAACGTCACCGGGCTCTCGAACCCGACCGCCGCCCCGATCTCCTCGACCGGCGCCGCCGTGGACTCCAGCATCGTCAGGCTGGCGGCCACCCGCTGCGCGATCACCCACCGCAACGGGCTGGTGCCGGTCTGGCGCTTGAAATGCCGGATGAACGACCGTTGAGACATGTTGGCCACCCTGGCCAGGTCCGCCACGGCAATGGGCCGGGCCAGGTTGTCCATGGCCCACGACATCGCCCTGGCCACCGCGTCATCGTCCTCGACCGCCGTGACCGCGGCCTCGATGAACTGCGCCTGCCCGCCCTCCCGGTGCGGCGGCACGACCAGGCGGCGGGCCACGGTGTTGGCCACGCCGGGGCCGTGGTCGGTGCGGACGAGGTGGATCAGCAGGTCGAGCCCCGCGGCGCTGCCGGCGCTGGTCAGCACGTCCCCCTCGTCCACGTACAGGACCGACGGGTTGACCCGCACCGCGGGGTGACGGTCCTGGAGCAGGTCGGCGTACCTCCAGTGCGTGGTCGCCACGCGTCCGTCCAGCAGCCCGGCGGCGGCCAGGGCGAACGCGCCCGAGCAGATCGACACCATGCGCGCGCCACGCGCGTGGGCCTGTCGCAGCGCCGCGACCAGCTCTCCGGATGCCGGCGTGTGCACGTCCGCCCCGGGAACGATCACCGTGTCGGCCCCGGCCAGCACGTCCAGCCCGTGCTCGGCCCGCATGGTGAACCCGCCCACCACCCTGAGCGGCTCCAGCGTCTCGGCACACACCTTGAGGTCGTACCAGGGGACGTCCAGCTCGGGCCGGGGCAGCCCGAACAGCTCCACGACGCAGCCCAGCTCGAACGGCGCCATCCCAGCGAAAGCGAGCACGGCCACCCTGTGGGGCCGGTACGGGTCGGGCAGCGCCATGCCCGCATGTTAGCCGGAGCCTCTCCGCGGCAGGAGTGATATATGCACATTTCGGGTGTACAGACGGTTTTGCCGGAAAACCGCTACGACCAGGAGGAGATCACCGAGGCGTTCTCCCGGCTGACCGACTGCGACGAGGAGCTCCTGCGGCGCTTCCACGCCGCGACGGGCGTGACGGGCCGCAACCTGGCCCTCCCGCTGGAGGACTACGCCAAGCTCGACTCCTTCGCCCGCGCGAACGACATGTACGCCGAGATCGCCCTCGACCTGACCGAGCAGGCGCTGCGCGGCGCGCTCGACAAGGCCGGCGTACGCCCCGAGAAGATCGACCACCTGTTGTTCTGCTCCACCACGGGCCTGGCCACGCCCTCGCTCGACGCCCGGCTGGCCCAGCGCGTGGGGCTGCGGCCGGACGTCAAGCGGATGCCCGTGTTCGGCCTCGGCTGCGCGGCCGGCGCGTCCGGGCTGGCGCGCCTGCACGACTACCTGCGCGGCTGGCCGGGACACGCCGCGGCGCTGGTGTGCGTGGAGTTGTGCTCACTGACGATCCAGCGCGACGACACCTCGATCGCGAACCTCGTGGCCAGCGGCCTGTTCGGGGACGGCGCGGCGGCCGTCGTGGCGACCGGGCGCGGGCCCGGACCCGAGGTCGTGGCCACCCGCAGCCGCCTCTACCCCGGGACCGAGCACCTCATGGGCTGGGAGGTGAGCGACCGCGGATTCCGCATCGTGCTGGACCCGGAGCTGACCGCCTTCGTGGAGCAGGCGCTGGCCGCCGACATCCGGCTCTTTCTCACCGACTACGGCCTGACCCCGGACCAGGTCGCCACGTGGATCTGCCATCCCGGCGGGCCCAAGGTCATCGAGAAGATCGTGGACACGCTCGGCCTGCCGTCCAGGGCCCTCGACGTCACGTGGCGCTCGCTGCGTGAGCACGGCAACCTGTCGTCGGTCTCGGTGCTCCACGTGCTGCAGGAGACCCAGGCCCGGCCGGACGCGCCCGCCGTGCTCCTCGCCCTGGGGCCGGGCTTCTCCGCCGAGTTGCTCCTGCTGCACTGGTGATCGCCTACCTGGTCCTGATCGTCCTGGTCATGCTCATGGCCCAGGGGCTGCGCCGGCCGCCCGGAACTGACGCCTCGGTGGCACCAACTGTCACAACTGATCACGTATCGATCGCGGTTTGTGCTCGCTTGAGTCACCGGCCCGGCCGCTGAAGATCCAGTTCCGTCGTACGGGGCGGAGGTGGTTGAGATGAGAATTCGCCCGTTAGCGGTCGGCACCGGGCTCATTGTGCTCCTCGCCGTCGCGGCCTGCGGCGGCTCCGGCAGCATGTCGACCAGCGACGAGAACGCTCCCCAGCACGCCCAGCAGCCGGCCGCGTCCCCGTACCGGCCGGCCCCCACGAAGTCGCCCATTCAGGAGAACGACGAGCAGGACACGACCACGGCCCAGATCTCCACGTTCGCACTGGACGTGGACACCGCCTCGTACGGCTACGCCCGCCGTACGCTCCAGGAGGGCCGCTGGCCCGCGCCCGGCGAGATCCGCCCCGAGGAGTGGGTCAACGCCTTCAGGCAGGACTACGCGCAGCCGCCCGACGACGGGTTCGCCGTGCACGTGGACGGCGCGAAGCTGCCCGGTCGCGACGAGGCCGTGCTGCGCGTCGGCCTGCAGACGCGCGCGTCCGACACGGCGGCGCGGCGGCCCGCCAACCTCACGTTCGTGGTGGACGTGTCCGGCTCGATGGCCGAGCCCGGACGCCTCGACCTGGTCAAGTCGGCCCTGCACACGCTGCTCGACCAGCTCGCGCCCGGTGACCAGGTGTCGATCGTGGCTTTCGACGACGCCGCCGAGGTGCTGGCGTCGATGACCCCGCTGACCGCCAGGGGCGAGCTGAAGAGCGCGGTGGACCGGCTCGTCGTCGACGGCGGCACGAACCTGGAGGCCGGTCTGGTCGCCGGGTACGAGGAGGCGTCCAAGGCGTTCCGCCCCGCCGCCACCAACCGGGTCGTCCTGCTCTCCGACGGCCTGGCCAACCAGGGCAGCACCGAGTGGCAGGAGATCCTGGAGCAGGTCAAGGAGTACGCGGGCAAGCAGGTCGCGCTGCTCACGGTCGGCGTCGGCAGGGAGTACGGCGACGAGCTGATGGAGCAACTGGCCGACAACGGCGACGGCCTGGCCGTGTACGTCAGCTCCCAGGAGGAAGCCGACAAGATCTTCACCACCCAGCTGCCCGCCACTATCGAGCTGCGGGCCCGCGACGCCAAGGCTCAGGTGGTGTTCAACCCGTCGGTCGTGGACAGCTACCGGCTCATCGGGTACGAGAACCGCGCCCTGGCCACCGAGGAGTTCCGCGACGACAGCAAGGACGGCGGCGAGATCGGCCCCGGCCACGCGGTCACCGCCCTCTACTCGATCCGCCTCAAGCCCGGCGCTACCGGGCAGCTCGCCCAGGCCACCGTCCGCTGGCAACACCCCGACACCCGCGCCGCCTCCGAAGCGAGCAAGTCGCTCCAGGCCGAGGATCTGGCCGCCGACGTCTGGGCCAAGGCGACACCGGTCCGGCTCCAGGTGGACGTGGTCGCAGCGGCGTTCGCCGTCTATCTGCGGGACAGGAAGGCGTTCGGCATGGACCTGCCCGAGCTCGGCGAGCACGCCTCGCGGCTGGCCGCGACTTCCGAGGACCCGATGGTGTCGGAGCTGGCCACGCTCATCGAGAAGGCCCGCTCGGTCGGTTAGGCCACCGGCCCGGCCCTGAACCCTGGGGCCGGGCCCTTCTCTCGTGAGATGTCCAGAGCGTACTTTGGGAGTCGTGGAGTCCGATAAACTCGTACTTGGCAAGGGGCTATAGCGCAGTTGGTAGCGCGCCTCCATGGCATGGAGGAGGTCTGGGGTTCGAATCCCCATAGCTCCACAACATCGTCGTCAGAGGGCGGTCGGTCAGCGATCTCGCTGATCCGGCCGCCCTTGATCTTTATGCGGGTGAAGACTGCCCTGTATGCCCAGATGGCGATTAAGGGGGTGGCCGCTACTGCCACCGGCCGAACAGGACCGTCTCGTACGGGGGCGCTTCCACAGTGAGTTTGGTGAGGGTGCCGGTTCCGATATCGGCGGCGTAATACCCGTTGCCGGTCCTGGCCAGAAGGTGATCGGCATCGAGCCACTGTTCGGTGGCCGGGATCGGGAAGTCCCGCACCGCCTTACCGGTCGCGAAATCGATGAGCGTGAAGCCTCGAACCGCGATGACCTTCCCATCGGGTGAGAGCGACGGCCCGTCGTTGCGGTTGAGGAACTCGAAGACGCGCGGTTTCTTGCCTGGAGAGACCCAGCGCAGGTCGCTGTCGCCCTCACAGTCCCGCGTGCCGAGCACCCCCGAAGCGGTCACGCCGTAGAGGCGGCAGACATTTTTAATGATCCTGGTCTCGCTGGTATCAAAGTTGGTGATCGTGGTTTCCGCGACCTCCGCAGGCGAGGTGGCGAAGAACACGCCGTCGCCCGAGATGGCCAGGTGCGGCTCATGCGCCATGACCCGGCCTACCGGTTTCGCGTTGAGCTTCCGGATCTGACCGGTACGCAGGTCGAGCGCGATGTAACGATCCGAGACGTCGTCGATGTAGGCGATGCGATGACCATCGCGGCTCACGGCCACGACCTTCGCGACGTTCGGGATCGCCACATCCTGGCCGGATGCGAGGCGGGCGATGCCTGATGTGCGGACCCAGCGGACGGGGGACTGCGTAGGCGCGAACGGGCTCGGATCCTCGGGGGCGGCGGAAGAGCAGGCCGTCAGCAGGAGTGCCGCCAGGGCGAGCCGGACCTTCATACCGCTCCGATCGTGATGTCGTGCCCGGCCACCTGCGGAGCGTGCGCGACCGGCCGGGTCGCGCCGGTGAGCACGTCCATGAGGTAGACGGTGGCTGAACCGTAACCAGGCGCATAGAGCAGCACCTCGCCAGGTCCCACCCATCGATAGACGCGCCTGAGCTCGGCGGTCGGCGGCAGGTGGGCGTCGACCTTGCGAATCACCTTGCCGTCGAGGTCGAGGATCAGGACACGCCCGCCGGAGGGCACGGCGACCGCCTCGCCATCCGGCGAAACGGCCAGCTCCCATTGAGGATCCAGTTCCGCTGCCCGTAGCTTCGCGATCACTGAGCCGTCCAGGGCCAGGACCTTGATCCCGTCGTAGGAGTAGCTCACCACCAGATGATCGCCCGCCCAACCAAGAAGGAACTCGTCGACCCGTATACGCGTGACGACGCCCGACCGTACGTCGGTGACGACCACGTCGTCCGCTTGTTCCATGGCCAGATGGCGGCTGTCGGCGGAAAAAGCCAGGGCAGCCTTGTAGAAGGCGGTCGGAACGGGAATGATCGCACCGGTCATGACGTCCTGGATCACGACCTGCATCCGGGCGAGGCTGTAGTAGGCGAGCTTGCGGCCATCCGGGCTCACCTGCACGTCGGTTTGCGGGAGGGCGTCCGGTAGCCGCCAGCGCCGTCCCGACGTGCCGACCACCAGCCATCCTTCGGACGGATCCGCTGAGGCGAACGGCTCGATCCGTTCGGGGAACAGCTCCTCCCGGACGCGCATGCCGTACCGAATGGGCTCGGCCGCCACGGCGGGCAGAACCGGCAGCGGCGGCGCTGGAGAGGCGAGCGGGACGACGGCAGCCGAGCCGGCCACTCCGAGCAGGCAGAGGCCGGCGACGAGTTTCGGAAAGCGCGCCGACGCCGGTGCCGGCATCGTGGCCGCCTCCCGAAGCCGGGCGGCGAGCGCCGCCCTTTCCTCCTGCGGTACGGCGAGCGCTCGTACCTTGGCCCGGCTCAACCCGCACAGCTCGGCGGTGTCCTCCTCGTCCCATCCCTCATGCAGCGTCGCCACGAGGATCGCCCGCTGCCGCCGGGACAGTCCATGACCCCAGGCGGGCGCATCCCAGAGACGCAGCGGCGACAGGAAGCGGCGAAACATCCGGAAATAGCTGGCAGGGGTGCCGCCGCCCCTGGCGAGTCTCGCCGCCGATCGGCCGGCGAGCAGGGACGCGGCGCGTGCCTGCTGTTCAGCCCAGCCAGTCATTACCCGCCCCCGGCCACGTGAGGTAAGGGATCCATTCGTCCGGCAGCGCCGGGTCGTGGCGCTTGTCGCCCGTCCTGACGTCGATGAGCTGGTACGGCGATCCTTCAACGATGACTTCGTGATCGTTGAACCAGGCGATGATGCCCGGATTCTCTCTCTTGATCAATTTGATCTTCTTGCCGGACATGGCGTCGCTGATCAGAACGCCGTCGAAGTCATATGACGCCACAAGCCGCAGATCCGGCGATACCAGCCCGTCGGTCAGTTTGCCGACGAACGCCCCCGTGCCATCGCGCCGCACGGTCACGAGCCGGGCGTCCTCCCCACGGCGTTCGCAGCCGGGCGCACCCCACACGACGGTGGCGGACAAGCCGGACACCCTGCAGATATCGGGAACCGTGCGGCGCTCGCCGGTCCGGAGGTTCGCGATCAGCGTGCGATCCCGGTACGAGACCGTGACATCCCGGCCGTCGAAGGAGACGTGCAGGTCGGTAAGGCGGCCCGCGTCGGCGAGGTCGTGGACCGTTCCGTCCCGCAGGTCGCGTGCCTGCACGCGGTTGCTCTGGACGTAGACGATCGTGTGACCGTCGCCGCTCACGATGAGAGGGTGTCTGCCTGCACCTCGCCGAGCTCTAGGCTGCGCCCGGATCGTAGGTGAAGCACCCAACCCTCGTCGTGGACCGGCGCCCCGTACAGGATGGGCTCATTCGTGACGCTCGACGGCCACAGGGCATAGACGCCCCAGCCGGCAACGAGCAGGAGCGCCGCGGCGCGGCGGCCGGCTCGGGAGCGACGGGAGCGGCGTGCTAAGCCGGTCCAAGTGCCAGACACGTGGATGATCGTACGGAAGGAGGCGCCGCGGCGGAAGATCGTCGGACCAGCTGACCGGCCACCGGATCACCCGACGGAATGTTACGTTTCCGCAGGCTTCGCCGCGGCGGTGAGGCGTTCCTGCTCCTCCTTGACGATCCGCTCGGCCAGGGCCTCGTCCGAGACATCGATTGCCTCGGGCGTGGACTCGGCGAGGTGGCTGCGCCTGGCGTAGGCGTCGAACAGCTCCGCCTTCGCATAGAGGATCCGCAGCAGCCGTTCGTCCACGCTGCCGGGCGTGAGCAGCCGATGCACCTGGACCCGGCGCACCTGGCCGATGCGGTGGGCGCGGGCCACGGCCTGGCTCTCCACCGTCGGCTTGACCTGCGGCTCGCAGATGATGACGACCGAGGCCGCCTGCAGGTTGAGCCCCACCCCGCCGGTCTGGATCTGCGCGAGCAGCACCGCGTGCCCCCGCGCCGCAGTGAAAGCGTCGACCACCGCCTGGCGGCGTTCGGGTCCGAGGTCGCCACGGAGCGGCCCATGAATCGGCGAGTCGATGGCCGCGCCGACGGTGGTGAGAACATCGCGAAAATAGGAGAACACGACGACCTTGAGCCCGGTACGAGCCGCTTCGTCGACCAGTTCGCGTAACCGCTCCAGCTTGGCAGACCGCTCCGGCACCGCGTACGCGGCGCGGCGCATCGCCATGAACGACCCCGACTCCACCGCCTGGCAGTAGGCGGCGGCGTCGGCGGCGCTGAACTCCTCCCACTCGTCCACGTGGACCAGCTCGGGCAGCTCCGTCAGCACGTCCACCTGGTTGCGCCGCAGGTAGACGGGCGCGACGGCGCGGCGGAACTCCTGCGCCCGTTCGATCCCGTCGCCCAGCTCGATCTTGGAAAACAACCCGGGTTGCAGGTGATCCACCAGAGCGCGGAACTCCTCGACCCGGTTCTCCATCGGCGTGCCGGTCATGAACAGCGCCCACCCGGCCACACGGCACCACCGGGCCACCGCCTTGGAGCGGCGGGTCTCCGGGTTCTTGGCGTAGTGCGCCTCGTCCACGACGAGCATCCCCATCTGCGGCACGAGGTCCAGCCGGTGCAGCCCGTCGAACGTGATGACCGCGACCCCGCCGTTCTCCCGCCAGGCGGCGTGCGCCAGGGGCCGCTCATCGCCATGCAGCCGATAGGCCTTTAAGGAGCTGCGGGCCTCGATCTCCCGCAGCCAGTTGATCAGTACGCTCGCCGGACACACCACCAAGGAATGCGTCGTGCCGTTGGCGTGCAGGTGCGCCAGAACGGCAATGGCCTGAATCGTCTTGCCCAATCCCATTTCGTCACCGAGGATCACCCGGCGCTGGACGAGCGCGAACCGCGCGCCGAACGCCTGGTATCCCCGGAGCGAAACCCGCCGCAGACTGTCGTCGAGCTCATGCTCCCTGACCTGCTCCGCCAGGTCTGCAGGCAGAAACCCTTCCGCGGCGGCCCGGTCCGGCGCGGCGAGGGCGGACAGCTCCGCCAGGAGGTTGTAGTAGTCGGCGGCGCGAATCTCGAAGTCGATCCACGCCTGCATCCCATCCGGCAATGGCCGCAGCAGATCGGTGGTGGCCTGGGCGATGAGCAGCCTAGTCTCGGTCTCGTCGGCCAGCAGGCCGGCGATCCGCTCCGTGGCCTCCTCGGCCCTGGCGCGGCGCCGCTTTCCCGAGAACATTCTGCGTAACCAATTGCTCAGGGGCCGGGCGTGCGGGATCAACCGGTCGAGCCGCTGCACGACCACCTCGGCAGTGTGCCGAGCACGCGGCAGGTCGGGACCGGCGACGACCAACCGGTGCAGGGCGATGAGCAACCGCGTGGTGTCGGCGTCCCGGCTCTCGACGTCGATGTGAGCGATCTTGGAGTCGCGCACGGCCTGCGCGATGCGCTGGGCCGCTCTCTGCGCCTTCCATCGGGTCTGCGGCCCGACGCCGGGCACTTTCTGCAGCTCGTACGCCGTCGCGTCGAGCACGCTGACCACGGTGGTGTAGCCGGCCTCCTCCAACGCCCCGAATCGCAGCCGTCCGCCTGTGACGTCCTTCAGCCGGGAAACCGGCATGGCGGCGAGTTCCGCCCGGGCATGCCGCCCGCGCAGCGGCTCGAGCGCGGCACGGACCTCCGCCACCGCCTTGTCATGCTCGTCGAGGAGCTCCCGCGCGTCGCCGGCCAGCCGCACCGCCCGGCGTAACAAGCTCCGGACGTCCCCCGTGGACCATGACTCCATAGGCCAGAAGGTAGCGCTTAGAGGACGCCTGCGGCGATCGGCGCGTGTCGCGGCGAACTGAGGGATGGAGCGATGGTGCCGCCGGTGGTTTCATACGGCCATGGCGACAGATTGGACGCCAGATCGGTGGGCGCGTGTGATGGCGGGCGTGGAGGAGCAGGACGAGCTCACTCATGTCGATCTTCCTGCGGCCATGTCTGGCCTGCGTCGCCGGCTCGGGTCGGGTACGGACATGACGGTGGAGGCCTTGGCGCTGGCGCGGGAGGCGGCCGTCCGGGCAAGCCTCGGGCCGGTCCGCCCCGCGCACCTGACGGCCGCGGCCGTGCTCTGCGACGGCTGTGTCGCGGATGTGAAGGACGCCGCCGACAGGTCCATGGCGGCCGCGCTAGCCGCGTGCGTTTACGCCGTGCGGCATTCGGACGTGCACGTCGTCACCGGCCTGCAGCCTGCCGATCGGGACTTCGAACGGTTCACCCTGATGTACGACCGCCTGGGGCTGCGAGCAGCGCTCCTCGCCGACCGGTCAACGCCGGAGGAACGTAAGGAGGCGTATGGGGCGGATGTTCTCTACAGCCCGGCCTACGAGCTGTGCTACGACTACGTGCGGGACCACCTGGCATGGCAGGTCGACGAGTATGTTCAGCGGGGCCGCCAGGTCGCGATCCTCGATGGGATCGACGGCATCCTCATCCAGCACGGCAGGTCCCCGGCTGTCGTCAGCCGCACCGAGAGCCGGCCGGACCAATATCGCGACTCCCGTGAGCGTGTGCCATACCTGCGGCCGGGCGAACACTTCCACGTCTCCGGACGGCAGGCCCGGCTGACCCCGCGTGGCCTCGATCATCTGGGTCTGGACCATGGTGTGCACCCTCTCACCCTCATCCGGCGCCGCCGGGTGGAGGAGGCACTCGCGGCGGCCCACTGCTACCACGTGAACCGCGACTACACCGTTCGCAAAGGCGCGGTCGTGGGTGATGTTCCTGCGGAAATCCGGCATGCCTTGGAGGCGAAGGAAGGGCTCGAGATCACCGACGAGACCCAGACGCTCGGAGAGATCCTGCCCTGGGACTACTACCGGACCTACGACACGCTGGTCGGCCTGTCGCCGACGGCCGGCCCGCACGCGTCGATGCTGGACGCTCTCGCCGGAGCGACGGTGGTCATGATCACGCATGACGACGACGTCCTACCCGCTCCGGACGGCCCGACCGCACGCTCCGCTCGCCAATGGATCGCTGACCTGCTCGAATTCACGGAAGTGCGCCGCATTCAGCGGGACACGATCTACGCGCGACGGAGGGCGGCCCTGCACGGCGAGGACGGCGACTGGGTGCCTGGGACGCTGGACTCGGTCGTCGACCGTTATGTGGCCATGTTTCACCCGGACGCTCATGGCCTCCACCGGCACCTGCACGATCTGTACCCCACACGATTGACGGAAGACGACCTGACCGGCGAGCGGGAGCAGGTCATCGAACGCGTCCGGACCGACGCGCAGGCGGCCTTACGGCGCCGTCGGCACGACCTCGGCGAGGACCTCGCCGCCGAGGTGGCGCGCCGGGTGTGGATCTCGGTCACCGACAGAGCCTGGCAGGAGCACTTGATCGCGCTGGAATATCTGTCCGTCGGATTCGTCCCTGAACCTTCGCAGGACCCGCGGGCCCACTACAAGGACCTGGCCGCCCGGTTGTTCTACGACACCGTCGAACGCATCCGGGAGGATTCCATGGGGTTCCTGTTCAACCTCGATGTGACCTGAGCGCGGCGGCGCTCCTCTCCCGCGACGTACCGGCCGGTCGGTACGTTGCTGGATCAGAGCCGGTAGTCGAAGGTGTAGAAGTGCCCGCCGTCCGGGCCGATGACGATGCCCATCTCGCCCCTCAGGCCGCGCAACTCCCCCGTCGCCGAGTCCGGCACCACGGAAATGCGCAGCGACTGCTCACCCTGGTCGCTCACCGCGTTGTGCTGGACGACGAAGCTGCCGGATCGGCCGTGCAGCGTGCCCTCGATGCGTTCGAGCGCCACGTAGGAGCGCGAGTCCTCCACCGGAGTGCTCGCCACCAGCAAGGTGACGACGCTGGTGCCGGTCAGGTCCCCGTGGAAGGTCTTGGACATGGTCACAAGTCCGAGGGTGACGCCGTCGCGGTCCTCGTAAGGCGGCTTGGCGTTCCAGTCTGCGGTGTCGAAGGTGCCTTTGGCGGTCATGCGGTTCATCGTGCCGGGCTTACCTGTCAGCTTCCGTCAGGTACCGGTGAGGCGCTCCACCACCGGCGCGAAGGCGTCCAGGCATTGGGCGTTCACCGACACGTACGAGACCCCGAGCCGGTCCCTGCGCCGCAGCAGGACGTCGGCCATCTCGCCGGGCGTCCCCCGGAGCACGCCGGTGGCGGAGTCGTCGAGGGAGCCGAGCCAGGCGGGCGGCTCGGTGCCGGCGGCGGCGAGGTTCATGCCGAGCTCGAGATCGTCGAAGCGGTCGCCGGCCAGCTCGTACAGCTCGTCCAGCTTCGCCGCCACCTGCTCCTCTGTGGCTTGTGGGGGCACGCCGAGAGCGACCGTGTCGGCCCTGGCCGCGGCCAGCCTGAGCAGCCGGGTGCCGGACGCGGCGAGCAGGATGGGCACGTCCTTGACGGCGTCGATGGTCTCGGAGAGCCGCTCGATCCGCTCGCTCGGCGTGCCGAACCTGACGCCGAGCTCGGCGGCGTCGCGTTCGGCGTCCGGCCGGCCGGCGCCGAGGCCCAGCTCGAACCGCCCGCCGGTGAGGGTCTGCAAGGTGGCGGTCTCCCACGCCATGGCGCGCGGGGTGCGGTTGGCGACGCTCAGCACGTACGTGCCGACGCGCAGGGTCGTCGTGACCGCGGCGGCCGCGGCGCAGGCGGTGAAGGGCGAGAGGGTGCCGAGCGTGTCGGGCACCAGCAGCGTGGCGTAGCCGAGGTCCTCGGCCCGGCGGGCCAGGCCGGTCCAGTCGGGGGCGTGTCCGGCGACCGCGCCGAACCTGAACAGGTGATCGGTCATGCCCTAACGATCGCCGACCGGCACCCCGATGACATCGTCCCGGGGGCCGGTGACCGGCTACATCCGGCGGTGCAGCCGCCCGGGGCGGACTACTCCCCCAGAAGTATCCGCGTGAAGTCGTTGGCGAACGTGCCCGCCGGGTCCAGCCGCCGCGCCAGCGAGCGGAACCGGTCCGGGCAGGACGGCCACCGGGTGAACAGCTTGCCCCAGTGCGGGCGGGGGTCGAACGGCGCCAGCGTCTCCTCCACCAACTCCAGCACCGGCAGCACACCTGCCAGGTCCTTGACCCAGGTGAAGTGGATCCCCACGCTGTCACGCCCGCGGAAGGGGCTGAGCCACAGGTCGTCGGCGGCGATCGAGCGGACCTCCGAAATCTGCAGGACGGGGCGGATCCTGTCGCCGATCGCGTACAGCTCGCGGAGCGCCTTGACGGCGTGCTCCCTCGGAAGGATCAGCTCCGACTGCAGCTCGTCGCCCGCGCCGCTGGGCTCGAAGTCGGGGCGGAAGTGCGGCAGGCGCTCGTGCCACGGTCCCGGCACGCCGAGCTGGAGAGTGCAGCTGTCGGCCGGCATGGCCGGCAGCGGGTGGCGTGGGGCGTCGGCAGGGCGGGTGCCGTACCAGTCGGGGCTGGTCAGCTCCTCGGTGCGCTTCAGCCAGACGCGGGTGTCGCGCCAGTCGGTGAAGAGGCTGACGCTGTAGCCGCTCGACATGATCTCGTCGAAGTCGGTGAGCGCGTCGACGGACAGGCCCTCGCGGACGTATTGGCGCACCTCGAAGGCGGGCACCAGGTCGAGCGTCAGCGACGTCACGACGCCGAGGGCGCCCAGCGCCACGACCGCGCCGGGGAAGTCGGCGTCGCCGCGCGACAGGGTGAGCACCGAGCCGTCGGCGGTGACGAGGTCGAGCGACGCCACGGCGGCGGCCAGCCCCTGGATCGTGTCGCCGGAGCCGTGCGTGCCGGTCGCGACCGAGCCGGCCACGGAGATGTGCGGCAGCGAGGCCATGTTCGCCAGCGCGAAGCCGGCCTGGTGCAGGATCGGCGCGAGCCGCGCGTACGTCATGCGCGCGGGCACCCGCACCTGGGCCGCCGCACTGTCGATCTCCACAGCGTCCGGCATCCGGTCGAGGACCACCAGGTCGCCGGTGGTGTCCGCGACGTCGTTGAACGAGTGGCCGCTCCCCAGCGCCCGCACCTGGGAACTGGCCGAGACGAGCCGCTGGAGCTCGTCGAGCGAGGTCGGGTGATGAACGTCTCGTGCCCGGAATGCGGTGTTTCCCGCCCAGTTGGTCAGCGTCACGGCCTTACCTTCCCACAGCGAACACCTTGTCAGCCCGGCCGGGTGTCGCTAGTTTCATGACCCGCTGACGGAGGTGTGCCGTGCTCTATCTGTCCCAGGCTCTCGGCCTGGTCACGCTCGTGCTCTGGCTCTACTGCCTCTTCGACGTGATCACCACGCCGGACACGCTCTGCCGTAATCTGCCCAAGATCGCGTGGGTGGTGATCGTGTTGTTGTTCCCGCTGGTCGGCTCGATCATCTGGCTGGTGGCGGGGCGGCCGCAGCGGGCTGAGACGCCGACGCGGCCCAGCGCGTTTCCCGAGTACGACCGCCCGGGCCGGTTCGCCGCGACCAACCCGGACGACGACGAGGAGTTCCTGCGCCGCTGCCGCGAACGTGCCGAGGAGCAGCGCAGGAACGCCCCGAAGAAACCCGCCGACGAGGATTAGAGGCCCTGGGCCAGGCGGTAGTACGCCTGGTTCCAGCGCAACTCCTTGGTGAACCGCTCGGTCGTGGTGTCGGCGTCGATGACCAGCAGCTCCACGCCGAGCATGTCGGCGAGGTCGGTCAGCTCCGCCCGGCCGACGGCCGTGGACAGCACCGTGTGGTGCGGGGCGCCGGCGGTCAGCCACGACTCCGTGGACGTCCGCAGGTTGGGGCGAGGGCTCCACACCGCGCGGGCCACCGGCAGCTTGGGCAGCGGCTGCGGCGGCGCCACGATGTCGATCTCGTTGGCCACCAGGCGGAACCTGTCGCCCATGTCGGCCAGGCCCACGACGATGCCGGGTCCCGGCTCGGCGTCGAACACCAGCCGGACCGGGTCCTCCCTGCCGCCGATGCCCAGCGGGTGGATCTCGCACGACGGCGTGCCGGCCGCGATGGACGGGCAGACCTCCAGCATGTGCGCGCCGAGGATGAGCTCATTGCCGGGCGTCAGGTCGTAGGTGTAGTCCTCCATGAAGGAGGTGCCGCCGGGCGTCATGGCCTTGAGCGTGCGCAGCAGGACCGAGGTCTTCCAGTCGCCCTCGCCGCCGAAGCCGTACCCGTCGGCCATGAGCCGCTGCACGGCCAGGCCGGGGAGCTGGCGCAGGCCGCCGAGGTCCTCGAAGTTGGTGGTGAACGCCTTGTAGCCGCCGGCCTCGAGGAAGCTCCGCAGGCCCAGCTCGATCCTGGCCGCGTAGCGCAGCGACTCGTTGCGCTCGCTGAGCAACTCGGGCGCGACGGTGTACTGCTCGGCGTACTCCTTGACCAGCGCGGTCACGTCGGCGTCGGAGGCCGCGTCCACGGCCTCGACCAGGTCGTTGACGCCGTAGGTGTTGACCGAGACGCCGAAGCGCAGCTGGGCCTCGACCTTGTCGCCCTCGGTGACGGCCACGTCGCGCATGTTGTCGCCGAAACGCACGAGCTTGAGCGTGCGGACCTCGGCCAGGCCCGTCGCGGCGCGCACCCAGGTCATGATGCGCTCGCCCACCGCCGGGTCGCTGACGTGCCCGGCGACGGTCTTGCGCGGCACGCCCACGCGGGTCTGGATGTGGCCGAACTCGCGGTCGCCGTGGGCGGCCTGGTTGAGGTTCATGAAGTCCATGTCGATGGTGCTCCACGGGAGCTCGACATTGGCCTGGGTGTGCAGGTGCAGCAGCGGCTTACGCAGCGCGTCGAGGCCGGCGATCCACATCTTGGCCGGGGAGAACGTGTGCATCCACGCGATCACGCCGGCGCACGAGTCGTCCGCGTTGGCCTCGAGCATGATCCGCCGGATCGCGGCGGCGTCGGTGAGCACGGGCTTCCACTCGACGGAGACGGGCAGCTGCTCGGCGATACGCTGCGACTGCTCGGCCACCTGCCGCAGCGTGTCCTCGCCGTACAGTCCCTGGCTGCCGGTCAGAAACCAAATCTTCAACGCGGGCTCCTCTGTCCGTAGACGTTCTGATAGCGGTCGTAGAGGCGGTCGATGTCGTCCTGCGCGATGGGCAGCGGGGCGCCGAGCTGGCGGGCCACGTGCACGGTACGCGCCACGTCCTCGCACATCACGGCCGCCTTCACCGCGGACTTCGGGTCCTTGCCGATGCTGAACACGCCGTGGTTCTGCATGAGCACGGCCTTCGAGCGGTGCCCCTTGAGCGTCTCGACGATGCCCTGACCGATGGAGTCGTCGCCGATCAGCGCGAACGGGCCGATCGGGATCTCGCCGCCGAACTCGTCGGCCATCGCGGTCAGCACGCACGGGATGGGCTCGCCGAGGGCGGCCCAGGCGGAGGCGTACGTCGAGTGGGTGTGCACGACGCCGCCGACGTCCGGCATGTTGCGGTAGACGTAGGCGTGCGCGGCGGTGTCGCTGGACGGCGCGTGCTCGCCCTCCACGAGGTTGCCGTCGAGATCGCACACGACCATGTTCTCCGGCGTCAGCTCGTCGTAGGAGACCCCGGACGGCTTGATGACGAACAGGTCCTCGCCCGGGATCCTGCCGGAAACGTTTCCAGCAGTCCAGACGACAAGGTTGTAGCGGACCAGCTCGGCATGCAGGTCAGCGACAATCTTTCTCATGCGTGTGCCTCGTTCCTGATCGCGCGCAGCGTGTGCAGCATCTGTCCGTCAGCGAAGAAGTCGTGGAGCCTGCGGTATTCGGCGTAGAGCCGGTCGTAGGCATCCGCACGGGCCTCGTCGGGCACGTACGCGGCCTCGGTGCGCTTGCCCATGGCCGCAGCGGCCTCCTCGATGCCCGGGTAGGCGCCGGCGGCGACGGCCGCGTGGATGGCCGAGCCGAGCGCGGGCCCCTGGTCGGAGCCGATGACCGACAGCGGGCGGCGCAGCACGTCGGCGTAGACCTGCATGAGGAAGGGGTTCTTGAGCAGGCCGCCGGCGACGATGAACTCCTCGACGGGCACGCCCGACTTCTCGAAGGTCTCCACGATCATGCGGGCGCCGAACGCGGTGGACTCGATGAGGGCGCGATAGACGTCTTCCGGCTTGGTGGCCAGGGTCTGGCCGATGATCACACCGGAGAGGTTGTGGTCCACGAGCACCGAGCGGTTGCCGCCGAACCAGTCCAGCGCCACCAGCCCGTGCTGGCCCACCGCCTGCTTCTCGGCCAGCGCCGTGAGGGCTTCGTGCCCGTCGGTCCCGAAGGTGTCCACGAACCAGGCGAAGATGTCGCCGACCGCGGACTGACCGGCCTCGTACCCCCACAGGCCCGGGACGATGCCGTCGCGTACGACACCGCACATGCCGGGCACCTCGGCGTGCTGGTCGCTGGGCATGACGTGGCAGGTCGAGGTGCCCATGATGGCCACCATCTGGCCGGGCCGCACGGCGTCGGCGGCGGCGTTGGTGACGTGGGCGTCCACGTTGCCGACGACCACCGCGACGCCCTCGGGCAGGCCCGTCCACGCGGCGGCCTGATCGGTCAGCCGGCCGGCGAGGCCGCCGAGCGGGGCGACCGTGACGCCGCCCACGTCGTCACCGACCTGGCCGGTGGCGAGCTTGCCGACGAAGCCGGCGAAGCCCGGGTTCAGCTCGGCCAGGAACTCCTCCGACGGGTAGACGCCGTCCTGGAAGATGCCCTTGTAGCCGACCGTGCAGATGTTGCGGCTCTCCACGCCGGTGAGCTGCCAGATGATCCAGTCGGCGGCCTCGATCCAGCGCTCGGCCCTGGCGTAGACGTCCGGGGCCTCCTCCAGCAGCTGCAGGCCCTTGGCGAACTCCCACTCGGAGGAGATCTTGCCGCCGTAACGCGGCAGCCAGCTCTCGCCACGGCGCGCGGCCAGCTCGTTGATCCGGTCGGCGTGCGGCTGCGCGGCATGGTGCTTCCAGAGCTTCGGCCAGGCGTGCGGCAGCTCGGGCGTCTCGAAGCACAGGGGCGTGCCGTCGGCCGTGGTCGGCAGGACGGTGCAGGCGGTGAAGTCGGTGCCGATGCCGATGACCTGCTCGGGCTCGACGCCGGCGGCGGCGATGGCCGCGGGCACGGCGATCTTGAGCACGTCGATCCAGTCCTGCGGCGACTGCAGCGCCCAGTCCGGGCCCAGCTTCATGCCGGAGCCGGGGAGGGTCTGCTCGATGACGCGGTGGGTGTACTCGTGGACGGCGCTGCCCAGCTCGGCGCCGTCGCTCACGCGGACGACGACCGCACGCCCGGACAGCGTGCCGAAGTCGACTCCGACCACGTAATTGTTAGCGTTCACATTGAACTCCAGAGGGGGTTTCCGGGGGCATGCCCATCATCTACCGGCACAGGCTGTACTCGACCTCACCACGAAGCTGGGTCTCACGACCAGACGCTCGAACGCGGTGTGGCCCACATCGATCTGCCGCAGCAGCACCTCGATGCAGTGCCTGCCTACCACGTCGAAGTCCTGTCTGACGGTCGTGAGCGGTGGCGAGAAGAATTCGGACTCGGGGATGTCGTCGAAGCCGACCACGCTGATCTGCTCGGGGACCCGCACGCCCAGCTCGCCGAGCGCGCGCAACACGCCGAGCGCCATCTGGTCGTTGGCCGCGAAGACGGCGGTGACGCCGTCCATCGCGGCCAGGCTCTTGCCCGCCTCGTAACCGGCGCGCGGGCTCCAGTCACCGGCCAGCGGCTCGGGCACCGGCCGGCCGGCCTCCTCCAGGGCGGCGCGCCAGCCCTGGAGCCGGCCCTCGGTCTCCAGCCACTCCGGCGGGCCGCTGACGTGCCAGACCGTCTCGTGGCCCTGCTCCAGCAGGTGCCGCGTGGCGAGCTTGGCGCCCTCGACCTGATCGATGCAGACCGCCGACACGTCGGCCCGGTAGGTGGTGCCCTCGACCGCCACCGCCGGCATGCCGGGCGGCAGCCCCTCCAGAGCGGCCGTGGCCGACAGTTGCGGCGCGACCACCACGACGCCGTCCACGCCCTGCTCGGTGAGGTAGTCGATGGCGTCGCGCACATTGTGGGCGTCGATCGTCTTCAGGCTCACGATGCTGACGAAGTAGCCCGCGGTCCTGGCCGCCTGCTCGATGCCGTAGATCGTGCTGGCCGGGCCGTACAGCGTGGTGTCGAAGCTGACCACGCCGAGCGTCCGGGACCGCTTGGTGACCAGGGCGCGGGCGACCAGGTTGCGCCGGTAGCCCAGCCTGGTGATCGCCTCCTCCACCCTGGCTCTGGTGCCGGGCCGGACGTTCGGGTGGTCATTGAGCACCCGGGAGACCGTCTGATGCGATACGCCTGCCTCCCTGGCCACGTCGGCCATGACCGGGAGGCGACGTTTGGGGGTGGTCACGGTCTCTCCTTTCGCGGGGCTCCGAGGATCTTACTTATCGCGACGCGCCTGCCCTGCGCTTGGTCCAGACATCGAACGCGACAGCGGCGAGGAGCACGGCGCCCTTGACGAGCATGACCCGCTCGCTCGGGGAGCCGATGAGGGACATCCCGTTGTTGATGACCGCCATGATCAGGCCGCCGGTGATCGCGCCGACCACCTTGCCGACGCCGCCCTGGACGGCCGCGCCGCCGATGAAGGCCGCGGCGATGGCGTCCAGCTCGAAGCTGTTACCAGCGGTCGGACCCGCCTGGTTGAGCCGGCCGGCGAAGATGATGCCGGCGATCGCCGACAACACGCCCATGTTCACGAAGATCCAGAAGACCACCGACTTGACCTTCACGCCGGACATGACGGCCGCCTGGAGGTTGCCGCCGATGGCGTAGATCTGCCGGCCGAAGACCGTGCGGTTGGCCATCAGCGAGTACGCCAGCACCAGCACCGCCAGCAGCACCAGCACCCACGGCAGGTTCTTGAAGCGGGCCAGCTGCACGACGAGGAAGAGGATCAGCGCGGCCCCGGCCGCCATCTTCAGCACGAACAGCGCCATCGGCTCGACCGACTGGCCGTAGCCCTTGCGGGCGCCCCGGGTGCGCCACTGCGAGGTCACCATGCCGGCGATCGCGACCAGGCCGATGAGGAGGCTGAACAGGTCGGCGCCGCCGAGCGGGCCGAGGCCGATGTTGCCGAGGTAGCCGTTGGTGAAGCCGTTGGCCAGCGTGCGGACCTGGTCGGGGAACGGGCCGATGCCCTGGTTGCCGAGCACGGTGAGGGTGAGCGCCCGGAACAGCAGCATGCCGGCCAGCGTCACGATGAACGCGGGGATGCCGAAGTACGCGATCCAGTAGCCCTGCCAGGCTCCGATCAGCGCGCCGGCCACCAGCGTGATGAGCAGCGCCAGCGGCCACGGCATGCCCATGTTGACCATGAGCACGGCGGCCAGCGCCCCGGTGACCGCCACCACCGAGCCGACCGACAGGTCGATGTGCCCGGCGATGATGATCAGGATCATGCCGATCGCGAGGATCAGGACGTAGGAGTTCTGGACGATGATGTTGGAGATGTTCTGCGGCTGAAGCAGCGCGCCGTCGGTCAGCACCGAGAACAGCGCGATGATCAGCGCGAAGGCGATGTAGATACCGCTCGAACGCAGGTTCAGCGACAGTCCGCCGAGCGACACCCGTCCCGGCTGCCGTGGCGCTCCCCCGTCGCCCTTGGCGCCGACCTGCACGTCGGCGGGCGTGATGCTACTCATCTTTCCTGTCCCTTGGTCATCAAGTACATGAGGTGTTCCTGCGTGGCCTCCTGGTGCGGCACCTCGCCGGTGATGCGTCCCTCGGAGAGGGTGTAGATGCGGTCGCACAGGCCCAGCAGCTCGGGCAGCTCAGAAGAGATCACCAGCACGGCCTTGCCCTCGTCGGCCAGGCGGTTGATGATCGTGTAGATCTCGTACTTGGCGCCGACGTCGATGCCTCGGGTCGGCTCGTCGAGGATGAGCACGTCGGGCTCGGTCAGGATCCACTTGGAGAGCACGACCTTCTGCTGGTTGCCGCCGCTGAGCTTGCCGACGACGCTGTTGACGCTGGGCGCCTTGATGTTCATGCTCCGGTGGAACTCTTCGGCGACCCGGTATTCCTCGTTCTCGTTGACCCAGCCCCGCTTGGACAGGCCTTTGAGGCCGGCCGCGCTGATGTTGCGCTTGATGTCCTCGATGAGGTTGAGCCCGTACCTCTTGCGGTCCTCGGTGGCGTAGGCGATGCCGTGCCTGATCGCGTCCTGCACGTTGCGGATCTCGACCGGGCGGCCGTCCTTGAAGATCTTGCCGGAGATGTGCACGCCGTACGTGCGGCCGAACACGCTCATCGCCAGCTCGGTGCGCCCGGCGCCCATCAGCCCCGCAAGGCCCACGATCTCACCGCGACGCAACGTGAGACTGGCTCCGTCGACCACCTTCCTGCCTGGTTGGCTGGGGCTGTAGACGGTCCAGTCCTCGATGCGCAGCGCCTCCTCCCCGATCGTGGACTCGTGGGGCGGGAAACGGTTGTCCAGCGCGCGGCCGACCATGCCGGAGATGATGCGGTCCTCGGTCACGTGGTCCGAGGCCATGTCCAGCGTCTCGATCGTCCGCCCGTCGCGGATGATCGTGACGGAGTCGGCGATCGCGATGACCTCGTTCAGCTTGTGGGAGATGATCACGCATGTGATGCCCTCGTCCCGCAGGCCGCGCAGGAGGCCCAGCAAGTGGGCGGAGTCGTCGTCGTTGAGCGCGGCGGTCGGCTCGTCGAGAATGAGGAGCTTGACCTCCTTCGACAGCGCCTTGGCGATCTCGACGAGCTGCTGCTTGCCCACGCCGATGTCGGAGATCGGCGTCGTCGGGTTCTCTCGCAGGCCGACCCGCTTCATGAGCTCGCCGGCCTCGTAGTTGGTGCGGTTCCAGTCGATGACGCCGCGCTTGGCGCGCTCGTTGCCGAGGAAGATGTTCTCGGCGATCGACAGCTGCGGGCTGAGCGCCAGCTCCTGGTGGATGATGACGATGCCGGCGTGCTCGCTGTCACGGATGCCGCTGAACTCGCTCCGCTTGCCCTCGAAGGTGATCTCGCCCTCGTACTCGCCGTGCGGGTAGACCCCGGACAGCACCTTCATCAGCGTCGACTTGCCGGCGCCGTTCTCGCCGCAGATCGCGTGGATCTCGCCCCGCCGGACGGACAGGTTGACGTCCTGCAGCGCCTTGACACCTGGGAACGTCTTGGTGATCCCGCTCATCCGCAAGATGTGCTCGGTCATAGTGCCCCTCACTCAGAGCAGCCCCGGGGACGCGCAGGCGTCCCCGGGGCCAAAGCCCTTACTTGAGCTGGTCCTCGGTGTAGTAGTTGCCGCCGATGATGACGTCCTTGTAGTTGGACTTGTCGACGATCACCGGGTCGAGCAGGTACGACGGGACGACCTTGTTGCCGTTGTCGTAGTCCTTCTCGTTGTTGACCTCGGGCTTCTGGCCCTTGAGCACGGCGTCGGCCATCTTCACGGTCTGCTCCGCGAGCTTGCGGGTGTCCTTGAAGATGGTGGAGTACTGCTCATCGGCGATGATCGACTTCACCGACTGGAGCTCGGCGTCCTGGCCGGTCACGATCGGGTACGGCTTGCCGTAGCCGGAGCTCTTCAGCGCCGACAGGATGCCGATGGAAAGGCCGTCGTACGGGGAGAGCACGCCGTCGACCTTGGTGCCGCCGGTGTAGGTCTTGGTGAGGATGTCCTCCATGCGCTTCTGCGCCGTGGCGGGGTCCCACCGCAGGATGGCGGCCTGCTTGAAGTCCGTCTGGCCGCTCGCGACCTTCAGGGTGCCGTCGTCGATCTTCGGCTTGAGCACCGACATGGCGCCGTTCCAGAAGAACGTGGCGTTGTTGTCGTCGGGCGAGCCGCCGAACAGCTCGACGTTGAACGGGCCCTTCTTGCCGTCCTCGACGCCCAGGCCCTTCAGGAGGGAGGTGGCCTGCTGCACGCCGACCTTGAAGTTGTCGAACGTGGCGTAGTAGTCGACGTTGGGGCTGTTACGGATGAGCCGGTCGTAGGCGATGACCGGGATCTTGTTGTCGGCGGCCTGCTGCAGCTGCGAGGTGATCGCCGTGCCGTCGATCGAGGCGATGATCAGGAGCTTGGCGCCCTTGGTGATCTGGTTCTCGATCTGGTTGGCCTGGGTGGGGATGTCGTTCTCGGCGTACTGGAGGTCGACCTTGTAGCCGAGCGCCTCCAGCTGCTTCTTGACGTTGTCGCCGTCGTGGATCCAGCGCTCCGACGACTTGGTGGGCATGGTGACACCGATCAGTGCGCCCGCGCTGCCGGCCGACGCCGAGGTGGAGGCCTCGGCGTCAACGGTCTTCTGGCTGGAGCCACAGGCCGTCATGGTCGCGGCGAGCGCGATGGCGGACACCACGCCCCCGATTCGTCCCAACCTCATGAATGCATCTCCTTGCGATGGGGGTCGCGGCAGCGCTGGAACGCGGCGGCTGCCGATGAAACAGCGAGTTTGATCACTTGAACGTGACGAATCAGTACAAAGTTCGCGTTTCGTTTCCGCCGATTGTTATCGCTAACAAAGTCTATGTCAACGGCCGACCATAACCGCACGGAAACTTTCCGGTAACACTCTACGCAGGTCAGCGGCGTGACCGAGACGAGAACAGACGTTGAAGCAAGATGAAGACGAAGAGCAACAATCCAATGAAGATCTTTGTCCACCATGAGCTGAGCGTGCCCTCGAAGCTGATGATCGTCTGGATCAGGCCCAGGACGAGCACTCCGAGCACGGTGCCCAGCAAGAAGCCGCTCCCGCCGGTCAGGAGCGTACCGCCGATCACGACCGCTGCGATCGCGTCCAGCTCCATGCCCACGGCGTGCAGGCCGTAGCCGGAGAGCATGTAGAACGACAGCAGCACCCCGCCGAGCGCCGAACAGAAACCGCTGATCGTGTAGACGGTGATCTTCGTCCGCCCCACGGGGAGCCCCATCAGCAGCGCCGACTGCTCGCTGCCGCCGGTCGCGTACACGGATCTGCCCAGGCGCGTGTAGTGCAGGACGTACACCGCCACGCCCACGACCACCAGCGCGATGATCACGCTCGGTGAGATCCACATGTCCGCGAACAGGTCGATCCGCGTCTGGGCGAAGGCCGTGAACGTGGCGTCCTCGATCGGGATCGAGTCCGTTCCGATCGTGTAACACAACCCGCGCGCCAGGAACATGCCCGCCAGCGTCACGATGAACGGCTGGATGTCGAAGGCGTGCACGATGTACCCCATCACCAGCCCGAGCCCGGACCCGATGGCCAGCACCAGCGGCACCACCAGGTACGGCGGCCACCCCGGCCCCGCCATCAGGCTCGCCGAGATCATCGTGGACAGCGCCACGACCGAGCCGACCGACAGGTCGATGCCCCCGGTCAGGATCACGAACGTCATCCCGACCGCCACCACCAGCAGGAAGGCGTTGTCGATGAAGACGTTGAGAATGATCTGCCCGGTGGCGAAGCCCTCGTAGCGGATGCCACCCACCACGAACATGGCGGCGAACAGGCTGGCCGTCACCAGGACAGGGAGGTACTTGGCCGGAATGGACGTCCGGCCGATGGCTATCGCGGTCACGCGGTCACCCGCACTTTCTCCTCGGGGGCCGGGCTGGGCGGTGCGGTTCGCCCGCGTCGGTGGAACGCCTTCGCGCGGAAGGACGGGGACTGGATGAGGCAGACGGCCGTCACGACCAGCGCCTTGAACAGCAGCGTGGTCTCCGGCGGCACGCCGATCGAGTAAATGGTCGTGGTCAGCGTCTGGATGATCAGCGCGCCCAGGACGGTGCCGCTGAGCGAGAACCGGCCGCCGGCCAGCGACGTGCCGCCGATCACCACGGCCAGGATGGCGTCCAATTCGATCCACAGGCCGGCGTTGTTGCCGTCGGCGCTGGAGACGTTCGAACTGATCATCAGGCCGGCGACGCCCGCGCACAGGGCGGCGAACGCGTACACCATGATGATGATCCCGCGTGCCCGGATGCCGGCCAGCCGGCTGGCCTCGGCGTTGCCGCCGACGGACTCCAGCAGCATGCCCAGCGCCAGTCGCCGGGTCAGGAACGCCGTCAGCGCCAGCACGCCGATCACGATGAGGATGCCCACCGGCACGGTCAGCCAGTAACCGCCGCCGATCACCTTGTACGCCGGGCTGTTGACCGTGATGATCTGCCCATCGGTGATGAGCTGGGCCAGACCGCGCCCGGCCACCATGAGGATGAGCGTGGCGATGATCGGCTGGATGCCGACGGCGGCGACCAGGAACCCGTTCCAGGCCCCCAGCACCAGGCACAGCACGAGCGCCGACACCACGGCCGTGAACACGCTCGCGTCCTGGCTGATCTGCAGGCACGCCAGCGCGCCCGAGATCGCCACCACCGAGCCCACCGACAGGTCGATGCCGCCCGTGGCGATGACCAGGGTCATGCCGAGCGAGACCAGGATCAGTGGAGCGCCGAAGCGCAGGATGTCGATCAGGCTGCCGTACAGGTGGCCGTCTTTGACCTCGATCGAGAAGAAGCTGGGCGTGAAGAACACGTTCAGCGCCAGCAGCAGCACGAGGACCACCACCGGCCACAGCAGGCGTCTCATGAGGCTCGCCCTCCGCTCGCGCTCCCATTGCTCGCACCGCTCGCGATGGTCTCCATCAGCACGTCCGTCGTCAAGGAGTCGTCGTTGGGCAACTCGGCCACCAGGCGCCTGTCACGCAGGACCTCCACCTTGTGGCTGAGCCGCAGCACCTCCTCCAGCTCGGCGGAGATGAACAGCACCGCCATGCCGCCGTCGGACAACTCCGTCACCAGCCGCTGGATCTCGGTCTTCGCCCCGACGTCGATGCCCCGGGTGGGCTCATCGAGGATGAGCAGCCTGGGCTCGAGGATGAGCCACCTGGCCAGCAGGACCTTCTGCTGGTTGCCGCCGCTGAGGTTGCGGACGAGGTGCTCGGGGTTGGCCGGGCTGATCTTCAGCGCCTTGATGTACTTGCCGACCAGCTCGTCCTGCTGCTCGCGGGGCACCGGCCTGGTCCAGCCCCTGGTGGCCTGGAGTGCCAGGATGATGTTCTCCCTGACCGTGAGGTCGGGGATGAGGCCGTCGGCCTTCCGGTTCTCCGAGCAGAACGCGATCTTGTGGGTCATGGCGACGCGCGGCGTGCGCAACGACGCCGACGAGCCGCTGATGGCGATCTCCCCGGTGCCGGCGTGGTCGGCGCCGAACAGCAGCCTGGCGATCTCCGTACGGCCGGAGCCGAGCAGCCCGGCCAGGCCGACGACCTCGCCTTCGTGGATCGTCAGCGTGAACGGCTCGATCGCCCCGGTGCGGCCCAGCTCGCGGGCCTCGATCAGAGGGCGGTCGAAGACCTTGGCCTCGCCGTGCAGGCGCTCCAGCGCGGCCAGCTCCTGGCCGATCATCTTGGAGACGAGCTGGATCTGGCTCAGCTCGCGCGTGAGGTACTCGCCGACGAGCTTCCCATTGCGAAGAATCGTCATACGGTCCGAAATTTCATAGATCTGGTCGAGAAAGTGGGAGACGAAGAGGATGGCGATGCCCTCCTCCTTGAGCCGCCTCATCACTCTGAACAGCTGCTCGACCTCGCCCGCGTCCAGGCTGGACGTGGGCTCGTCCAGGATCAGCACCCGGGCCTCGACGTCGATCGCCCGCGCGATGGCCACCATCTGCTGGATGGCCAGCGAGTACGTCGACAGCGGCGCGGACACGTCCAGGCTCAGCTCCAGTCGCGCCAGCAGCTCGTTAGCCCTGGCCCGCATGCGTTTCCAGTCGATGCGCCCGAAGCGGCGCGGCTCGCGGCCGATGAAGATGTTCTCGGCCACGGACAGGTTCGTGCAGAGGTTGACCTCCTGGTAGACCGTGCTGATGCCGGCCTGCTGCGCCTCCAGGGGGCTGCCGAACGCGACCGGCGCGCCGCCCAGCTCGATGGTGCCCGCGTCGGCGGGGTATACGCCGGTGAGCACCTTGATCAGGGTGGACTTACCCGCGCCGTTCTCTCCCATGAGTGCGTGCACCTCGCCGGGCAGCAGCCGCAGGTCCACGCTGTCCAGGGCCTTCACCCCCGGGAACTGTTTGCCGATCCCGCTCATCGTCAGGACCGGCGCGGGAACTGCCATGTCGCCCCTTCCGTCGTCATCAGGTCTGCACCCTGCCTCGTCACTACGCTTTCTCCGCCCCGCCGTCCAGACGGCGGCGGATGCCGCTGCTCTACTTGCGCGCCGCCCCGCACCCCGGCCGACGTCCCTTTTCGAAGGACCCCGGCCGAAGTGCGGTGGGCGGTCTGGTCCGGGAATCAGTACTGGCGGGTGGACAGGACCTGCTTGGCCTGCTCCTGGTCGAACGTGGTCTCCTCGGTCACCACGCGGGCCGGCACCTGCTCGCCCTTGACGACCTTCTTGGCCAGGTCCATCAGCTGCGGGCCAAGCAGCGGGGAGCACTCGACGATGTAGTTGATCTTCCCGTCGGCGAGCGCCTGCATGCCGTCCTTGACGGCGTCGACAGTGATGATCTTGATGTCCTTGCCGGGCACCTTGCCCGCACCCTCGATGGCCTCGATGGCGCCCAGACCCATGTCGTCGTTGTGCGCGTACAGCACGTCGATGTCCGGGTTGGACTTCAGGAAGGCGTCCATGACCTCCTTGCCCTTGGCCCGGGTGAAGTCGCCGGTCTGCGAAGCGACGATCTTGAACTTCGACTCCGCGCCGATGATCTCCTGGAAGCCGGCCTTGCGGTCGTTGGCCGGGGCCGAACCCGTCGTGCCCTGCAGTTCGACGATGTTCACCGGGTCGGTGCTGTCCTTGTACTCCTCCATCAGCCACTTACCGGCCTTGCGGCCCTCCTCGACGAAGTCCGAGCCGAGGAAGGTCTTGTAGAGGGAGGTGTCCTTGGAGTCCACGGCGCGGTCGGTCAGGATGACCGGGATCTTCGCGTTCTGCGCCTCCTTGAGCACCGTGTCCCAGCCGGACTCCACCACCGGCGAGAAGGCGATGATGTCCACCTTCTGCTGGATGTAGGAGCGAATGGCCTTGATCTGGTTCTCCTGCTTCTGCTGGGCGTCGGAGAACTTGAGCTCGATGCCCGCGTTCTTGGCCGCGTCCTGCACGGACTTGGTGTTCGCCGTCCGCCAGCCGCTCTCCGCGCCGACCTGCGAGAAGCCCATGGTGATCGTGCTGTCGCCGCCACCGCTCGTGCCGGCCGTCGTGCTGCCGCCACTGCCACAGGCCGCCACCGACATCGCGGCGAGACCGGCGACCACCAACGCCGAGATCCTCTTGAACACTTGGGGAGTTCCCTTCTGATGTGAACGCTAACAGTCCGGGGACCGGACGCCGGCGCCTGCTACCTTCCAGTACGGCTCAGACCCGGACCGTGCTGGCCCGGAGTACGAACGTCGGCGGCACCACGAGCCGCTGCCGCTCCTCGGGACCGCCTTCGAGCTGCCGTACGAGCACCTCGATGCTGTGTCTTCCCACCGCGTCGAAGTCCTGCCTGATGGTCGTGAGCGGCGGCGAGAAGTACGCCGACTCGGGGATGTCGTCGAAGCCGACGACGCTCACCTGTCCGGGCACTCTCACCCCCTGCTCGGTGAACGCCCGCAGCACCCCGAGCGCCATCTGATCGTTGGCGACGAAGACCGCGGTGACGTTCTTCATGCGCGCCAGGCTGCGACCCGCCTCGTATCCCGAGCGCGGGCTCCAGTCCCCGGCGAGCGGTTGCGGGGCCTCGCGGCCCGCCTGCTCCAGCGCGGCCCGCCACCCGGCCACGCGACCCTCGGCCTCCAGCCAGTCGGAGGGGCCGCTGACATGCCAGACCGTCTCGTGGCCCAGCGACAACAGGTGCTCGGTGGCGAGCCTGCCGCCCGCGACCTGGTCCACGCAGACCACCGACACATCGCCCGCCTCGCCGCCTTCGACGGCGACCGTGGGGATGCCGAGCGGCAGGTCGGCCAGGGCCCGGGCGGCCGAGCGCTGCGGCGCGACCACCACGACCCCGTCCACGCCCTGGTCGGCCAGGTAGTCGAGGGCGTCGCGGACGCCGCCCTTGTCGATGGACTTGAGGCTGACGATGCTGACGAAGTAGCCGGCCGACCTGGCCGCCTGCTCGATTCCGTACACCGTGCTGGCCGGGCCGTACAGCGTGGTGTCGAAGCTCACCACGCCGAGCGTCCTCGACCTCTTGGTGACCAGGGCGCGGGCGACGAGGTTGCGGCGGTAGCCGAGCTTGTCGATCGCCTCGAGCACCCGGGTGCGGGTCTCGCTGCGCACGTTCGGGTGATCGTTGAGCACGCGCGAGACCGTCTGATGCGACACGCCGGCTTCCTTGGCCACGTCGGCCATGACCGGCAGGCGGCGCCCCAGGGCGGGTCTCATTGCCGTACTCCTTTCCTGGCTTGGCCACGACTGTGAACGTTAACAACCGGTCTCGTCAAGGGTCGCCGGATTACGGTCGGATTACATGAGCCGGGCTCTTGACGGGGTCGCCGACCAGTCCTTAACTTGTCGCGAATCGCAGTTGTTAACGCTAACTAAAATGTTAGCGCTAACAAGACCCGAGGAGCCCCCCACTCATGACGCGAATCGCCTTATCCGCCCTGCTCGTAGCGGGTCTGCTGGTGGCGCCACCACCGGCGGCGGCCGCGCTGGCGGATCCCATCCCCGAAGGCGCGGTCGTCGACCAGTTCGACGGGACCACGCTGGGTGAGGACTGGACGGTCCTGTCGCCCGACGACTCCCGCTGGTCGGTGTCCGCGAGCGCGCTCCACGTGGACACCCTGACCGGCGACACCCACCAAGGCACGAACAACGCCAGGAACCTCTTCCTCGTCGACGTCCCCGCGGGCGACTTCGAGGTGGTCACCAAGCTCAGCGCGCCGGTCGCGCTCGACTACCAGAGCGCGGGCCTGCTGGCCTGGCAGGACTGGGACAACTACGTACGGGCCGGGCTGGCCCACGTCGGCTTCGCCGGCGGCCCGGTGATCGAGACCGCGACCGAGGTCGGAGCCGCCTTCACCTCGACCTTCGCGGCCCGTCCCGGCTCCTCCGCCGAGATCGTCAAGCTGGCGCGGACCGGGGACGAGTTCACCTCCTCCTACTGGGACGGCTCGGCGTGGGTGCAGGCGGCCAAGATGACCGCACGGCTCAACGTCAAGCAGCTCGGGCTGTTCGCGCTGTCGGCCCAGAACGGCACGTCCATGCGCGCCGACTTCGACTACATCGCCGTGAAGGCGGCCGAGGGTCAGGCCGTGGTGCCGGCGGGCGCGTTCACCCTGCGGGCGACGGCGCTGCCGTACCTGTCGGCCGGCAAGTCCGGCGCGGTGCGGGCCACGGCGCGGCCGCCGATGACCGGCCTGGCCGTCACGGCCACGGCCAGCGGCGACGGCGTGACGCTCAAGGACGTGGACACGGGGAAATACCTGCAGGCCACCGACCAGGTGCGGCTGAGCGCGACCGCGTCGGTCTTCCAGCTCAAGGACGCCGGCGGCGGCAAGGTCACGCTCTCCTCCGGCGACCGCAACGTCTCCATCAGCGACGGCAGGCTCGTCATGGGGACGGAGGCGACGAAGTTCCGCGTCGAGGACTACCTGTCCGGCAAGCTCACCGTGGACGCCAAGGCCACAGGCACCAAGGTCAGCCCGAACCTCTACGGGGTGTTCTACGAGGACATCAACCACGCCGCCGACGGCGGGCTGTACGCCGAGCTGGTGCAGAACCGCTCGTTCGAGTTCAACTCCGTCGACGAGCGCTCCTACACGGGCCTGACCGCCTGGAGCAAGGCCGAGCGCGGCGCCACCGCCACCCTCGCGGTCACCGGTGAAGACCCTCTGAACCCCAGCAACCGCAACTACCTGCGGCTCGATGTCGCCGGCGACGGCACGGCCGGGGTGAGCAACGCCGGCTTCAACCGTGGCCTGCCGCTGAAGGCCGGCAAGCGGTACGACCTGTCGCTGTGGGCCAGGCGGGCGCAGGACGCGCCGCTGACGGTCACGGCCGAGGACGGGACCACCGTGCTCGGCACCGCGACGCTGCAGGTCAAGGCGGGCGGCTGGGCCAAGTACACGGCCTCGTTCACGGCGTCGGCCACCACGGATGCCGGCCGCCTGATCATCCAGGCTCCCGCCGGGCGGACCGACCTGGACATGGTCTCGCTGTTCCCGCATGACACCTTCAAGGGGCATGGCATGCGGACGGACCTGGCCAAGATGATCGCCGACCTGGAGCCGCGGTTCCTGCGCTTCCCCGGCGGCTGCGTGACGAACGTCGGCACGTACGACCCGTACTCGCTGAACCAGGAGCGGCGGCGCATCTACCAGTGGAAGGAGACGATCGGCCCGGTCGAGGAGCGGCCGACGAACTTCAACTTCTGGGGTTACAACCAGACGTATGGAATCGGCTACTTCGAGTACTTCCAGTTCGCCGAGGACATCGGGGCCGAGGCGCTGCCGGTGTTGTCGGTGGGCGTCAACGGCTGCGGCGAGAACCGGCCGCTGACCGACGAGGCCAAGCTGGCCACGTGGGTGCAGGACACGCTCGACCTGATCGAGTTCGCCAACGGGCCGGTCACCTCCGAGTGGGGGAAGAAGCGGGCCGAGATGGGGCATCCCAAGCCGTTCGGGCTGGACTACATCGGTTTGGGGAACGAGGAGATCTACCCCGAGTTCTTCACGAACTACCCGAAGTTCGCCAGCGCCATCCGGGCCAAGTACCCGGACATCAAGATCATCAGCAACTCGGGGCAGACGTCGGGAGGCGCCTGGTTCGACCGGATGTGGCAGTTCGCCCGCGATCAGAAGGCCGACCTGGTCGACGAGCACTACTACAACAACCCCGACTGGTTCCTGACCAACAACCACCGTTACGACTCCTATGACCGCAACGGGCCGAAGGTGTTCGTGGGCGAGTACGCCTCCCGCGGCAACACCTTCGGGAACGCGCTGGCCGAGGCTTCGTACATCACGGGCCTGGAGCGCAACTCCGACGTGGTGGAGCTGGCCTCGTACGCGCCGCTGCTGGCCAACGTGGACTACGTGGACTGGACGCCCGACCTCATCTGGTTCGACAACGACCAGGCTTACGGCTCGCCCAGCTACCACGTGCAGCGGCTGTTCTCCACGAACGTCGGCGACCGGGTGGTGCCGAGCTCGTTCGAGGCCGAGGCGCAGCCGGTGGAGGACATCAAGGGCGCGGTGGGCCTCGGGGCCTGGCGCACCCAGGTGCGCTACGACGACGTGAAGGTCACCGCGAAGGACGGGACCGTCCTGCTGTCGGACGACTTCTCGGCGGGCGCGTCCCAGTGGACCCCTGGGCTGGGGACGTGGGCCGTGCAGGATGGCGCGTACGTGCAGTCCGCGCTCGTCGAGGACGCCAGGTCCACGGCGGGCTCGGCCGACTGGTCGAATTACACGATGGAGGTGACCGCCCGCAAGACCGGCGGGGCCGAGGGCTTCCTGGTGATGTTCGGCGTGCGGGACACCGGCAACTTCTACTGGTGGAACGTCGGCGGCTGGAACAACACCCAGTCCGCCATCGAGAAGGCCGTGAACGGCGGCAAGTCCTCGATCGCCACGTCCGCCACCACGGTCGAGACCGGCCGGGACCACCGGCTGAAGATCGAGGTGAGCGGGCGCAAGATCACGACCTGGCTGGACGGGCAGAAGGTCAACGAGTTCGTGGACAGTGGCCGGGTCGAGCCGCTGTACCAGGTGGTGTCCAGAGACGGTGACGCGGTGACGCTCAAGGTCGTCAACGCCCAGGACACCGCCGTACGCAGCACCGTCGACCTCGGCGGGCTCCAGGTCCGTCCCACGGCCAAGGTCACGTCGCTGACCGGGGCACCGTCGGACATGAACTCGATCGCGGACCCGGAGCGGGTGGCGCCGGTGGAGTGGCGGGAGAACGGCTTCTCCTCGTCCTTCACCTACGACTTCCCTGCCCAATCGGTGACGTTCGTGAAGCTCACGGAACGGTGAGACCGGGGGCGGCGCCGCGAACGGCGCCGCCCCACGCCTCCGCGCAGGCGAACATGCTTCCGCCGACGTCGTAGGCGCACCGCGTCGCAGGCGCACCGCGTCCCGCCGCATCGCAAGACCACCGCAATGCACGTGCACCGCATCAGAGCGCATCTGTACCGCAGGCGCAGCGCACCGCATGAGCACCACACCCGCAGGCGTATCGCATCGCAGGCCCCAGCACCGCAAGTGCACCGCAGCGCACCAGCACCGCAAGCGCGCATCGCATGGCACACGCACCGCACCGCAGGCGCACCACACCACACGCGTACCGCACCGCAGGCGCATCGCACCGCAAGTGCACCGCAGCGCACCCCCACTGCAAGCGCGCATCGCATGGCACACGCACCGCACCGCAGGCGCACCACACCGCAGGCGCACCACGTCGCAGGGCGCCGGCACGTTGGCCGGGGCGGGCCGCTCCCGCCGGTTACTGGATCACTCGGTAGTGGGTCGTCAGGCGGCCGTCGTCGTCGAGGACGTGGAAGGCGATCGACGGAGGCAAGTCGTAGTCGGCGCAGATTTCCGGGGACGTCCCGCCCTCCTCCCACGGCAGCTTCAGCGTCGAGATGACCCCCGGCCCGACCAGCAGCGGACGGCCGGCGAAGGTGGTGGCGGCCGCCGTGTGGGCGTGCCCGACCAGGACGGCGGCCACGTTCGGGTGCCGGGCGATCAACGACTCCAAGGGCTCGGGCCGCCGCAGCCTGATGGCGTCCACGATCGGGCTGTGCAGCACCACCGGCGGATGGTGGAACGCGACGAACACCGGCAGCTCGCGCTCCCCCTCCAGCACACCCTCAAGCCAGGCGATCGTCTCATCGTCCAGCAGCCCCGGGTTCTGACGGGGCGGAATGGAGGAGTCGCACATCGCGTAGACCGCCTTGGAGCTGCGGTAAACCTGGTTGATCGGCTCCCCGCCGGGGTCGGCCGGCTCACCGAGCAGCACCCGGCGGAATTCCTCCCGCACATCGTGATTGCCGGGACCGACCAGGACGGGGTGGCGTGAAGTGAGCAGCTTGCGTGCCTCCTCGTACTCCTCCGCGACCCCGTGGTCGGCGATGTCGCCGGTGACGAGCACCGCGTCGAGATCCCCGGGCAGGGCGTCGAGATAGCGCATCACGGCGTCGGCGCGATCGACGCTGCCGGGTGTGGCGCCGATGTGGATATCGCTCAGATGGGCGATCACGATCATGACTGGAGGTCCTTCCCCTTCTCGCAGGCCTCCCTTACGGTACGCCGGACGACCGGACAGACCGTAGATCCAGTTCCGGGCGGAAAGCCCAGGACCAGTTCCGGAGGCGAGGACGCCCTGGCCGGGACGCGGGACGGAACTCGGCGGGCCGGCCGGCCGTTCTTCTCCATGAACACCGAAGGAGGGACATGGGCTGGCACTACAACAAGTCAATCAAGGTGGGACCGTTCCGGATCAACCTGTCGCGGCACGGAGTCGGCCACAGTTTCGGCAACCGGCGTTTCCACGTGACGGCCACCCCGGACGGCCGTCGGCACGTGTCCCTGCGCCTGCCTGGGGGCTTCCACGTCGGTAAGACGTTCGGAAAGCGCAAGTACTACAGGCATTACTAAACCCGATATATCGCGCCTTGTCGGGGTAGCAGAGGGCTCATTCGCGAATCTCATGGGAGGAATGCGATGGGCTGGAGCTACCGAAAGTCGATCAAGCTCGGGCCGTTCCGGCTGAACCTTTCCCGCGGTGGCGTGGGACACAGCTGGGGCAACCGGCTGTTCCGGGTGACGCGGACGGCGGACGGCCGCCGTACGTTGTCGGTCAACCTGCCCGGCGGCTTCCACTGGCGCAAGACCCTCGGCGGTCGCCGCTGACCGCTCGCCATAGAACGGGCCGGAGGTGAAAACCTCCGGCCCGGCCACGGAGCGGCGGCACGTGGAGCAGGCGTGTGCCCAGATGCACCGTGAGCACGCCACACTGGCCGGATGAAAGTGCTCATTTGGTGAGCACTTTGACCGCAAGAATCGCAGCATCAGGAATCGGAGAGAGGAAACCGACATGCTGCGAGGATTCGCGACGCTGAACTTCTACGCGGCCGACTTCGAGGCGGCCAAGAGCTGGTACGCCGAGCTGCTCGGCATCGAGCCGTACTACGAGGTCCCGGGCGCCTACGCCGAGTTCCGCCTCGGCGACTATCAGCACGAGCTCGGCCTGATCAACAGCCGTTTCGCCCCCGAGGGCGCGACCGACGGGCCCGCGGGTTCGATCATGTACTGGCACGTGGACGACCTGCAGGCCGCGTTCGACCGGCTGCTCAGCATGGGGGCCAAGGAATACCAGCCCATCACCGAACGAGGCGAGGGCAAGGGCTTCGTGACCGCGTCCGTGGTGGATCCGTTCGGCAACATCCTGGGCGTCATGCGGAATCCGCACTACCTCGAGGTGCTGACCGGCAAGCGGCCGGTCTGACATCCTGGACCCGTGTCGCGCCCGCACATCCTGCTCACCGCCCCTCCCCGCACCGGCAAGACCACGGTGATCCGCCGCCTGGCGGAGCTGCTGGAGGGGGCGGGCGTACCGGTGCGCGGGTTCGTCAGCGACGAGCTACGCGAGCACGGCCACCGTGTGGGCTTCACGGTGGAGGAGTTCGGCGGGGAGAAGGCGGTCATGGCCCACGTCTCGTGGGTGTCAGGCCCCCGGGTCGGGCAATATGGCGTCAACGTGCCCGAGTTCGAACGCATCGCGCTGCCCGCCATGGAGCGTGCGCTCACTACGAAGGGCGCGGTCGCGCTCATCGACGAGATCGGGCCGATGGAGCTGCTGTCGCCCGCGTTCATGCCACGCTGCCTCGCGCTCTTCGCCGCCGACATCCCCGTCGTGGCCACCATCCACCAGCGCAGCCGGCCGTCGTTGAAGTCACGTATCGAGGCGGAGCTGATCACCGTTACTCCGCAGAACCGCGACGACCTGCCCCGCACACTCAGCCGCCTGCTGTCGGCCTAGCCGGTGCATACGACACCGCCGGGACGGCTGATCCTGCTCTGCGGACTGCCCGGCTCGGGGAAGACCACGCTGGCCCGGCGGCTGGCCACCGAGCTCCCGGCCGTTCGTCTCTGCCCCGACGAATGGCTCACCCACCTCGGCGTCGACCTCTACGACGAGCCGGCCCGCGACCGGCTGGAGAGGCAACTCTGGCGGCACGCGCAGGACCTGCTGCGACTCGGCCAGACCGTCATCCTGGAGTACGGCTTCTGGTCGCGCGAAGAACGCGAGGCGATGCGGCTCGGCGCGCGTGCCCTGGGCGCGGCCGTCGAGCTGCGTTATCTCGCCGTGCCCCTGGAGGAACTGCACCGCCGCCTGGAGAGCCGCAACGCGGCCGGCGATTGGGGCACAGTGCCGATCACCCGCGACCTGCTCGACCGCTGGGCGAAGATCTTCGAGCCCCCGACGCCCGAGGAGCTGGCCCGGTACGACGCTTAGGGCCCCTGTCGTCGGAGCATGTCCGACCTTGACATGCTTCTCGTATGGACGCGGGGGCGCCTTCTCCGCCCATGAGAAACCTCTGTTGGGGGCCATGGCTCTGAAACCTAATCTGTCAAAAACCCAGAACGTTCTGGCTCTTTGACAGGTCACGGCTGCCGGCAACGTGTCGCCGATGAGGGCGAGGTTCTGGATGGCGGACAGGGCGAACTGCGCGCGAGGGGTTCCGTATTCGCCGGACAGCACGCACGTCGGCGCACGTGTGACTCATCGTGCGCTCGGGTCGCTTCGGCCAGGCCTACGGGAAGGGCTGGGTCACTCGCGAGTGGCTATTCGTACTCCGCTGAGCTCCAATCAGCTGCTTGCTGCCCTGAAGAACGCTAACGCGGAGACATGATCCGGTGCGGCTGCACCTGAGTAGGCATAAGAAAACCCGGCCCACAAGGAGCCGGGTGGTATGTGCTTTCAGCATATCAGCTGGGTTCGCGAACGTGCGGCCGATCGCCCTCACCAGTCCGGCGGCCGAGTGTAGGCGCCGACGACCGAGGGGAGCTGGCACTTGGTCAAATCGGCTGCGGTCAGTTGATACCACCAATGCCGCCCCACGCCATCCGAGGCCTGCCCGCGCAGCGCGCCCGCGAGGTAGTTGCCGCTGGGGTTGACCAGTCCGACCGGAACTCGCTGACGTGCCTGTTCGATGGGAAAGCGCAAGTCGCTGTCGTTGGAGATGACCACTGCGGCGTCGATGACACCGGTGAAGACATCGAGCAGGAGATGGGAGGCCACGTTGACGTCGGAGCCCTTCTCCTCCCGATAGGCGTAGGAGACCATGAAGCTCGCGTCTGGAACCGGCGTGCCTTGGGAATCGCAGACCTGCACCGGCCAGGCTGAGCGCGCGAGCACGGGCCGACCCGTGCGATCCCGTACGGCCAGCGGCGCGTACTTCACCCGTGAGACGTAGTAGCCGAACTCGATGTGGTCGACACTGCCGCCGGCCAGCAGGGCATTGAGGTAAACGCTCTGGTCGCGCTGCCCGCCGGGGTTGTCGGCCCCGTCAATGCGAGCCGTGCAGTACACGATCCGCGCGACTTGTGAGCCCTGCCAGTTGGTTCGCCGGGCGACCAGATCGGCTGCCAGCGCACGAAGGTCGAGCCAGCGCCAGCCTGGTGTACCCCGCCCACACAGGCCCCGCGCACCATAGTAGAGGTTGTAGCCGTCCACGTAGATCCCGACCCGCATGCGGCGACCGTACCCGATTCGCCTACTTTCCGTAGCCGAATCTCGACAACGAGCCAGGGCGCTTTGTAAGTCCAGCCAGGCTCGCTCACTTCCTACTGGCGATCGCAGCGGACCCCTGGGCAGAGCTCGGTCTGGCGACGCCAGATCTCGACGACGAGGCTCCCGCTGGTGGAACTCACAGGATCCGAGGCCGTAGCTGAGGTCCGCGAAGCGAGGCGATGCGGCCGGAAGCGATCCGACGCCAGCACGACCCCACCGCCCAGCGCGAGCAGAGCGACCGAGTGGCAGTGGATCCTCACCCTGGCCGCCCATCTCTCCACCAGGATCGGCGACGCCTACCGGATGGGCACCAGGCACAGCCGTACCCAACTCAACAAGGATCTCTTCACCCGCATAAAGATCAAGGGCGGCCGGATCAGCGATGTCGCCTTCCGACCGCCCTTCGACGATCTCTTCCACATGTCCGAATATGGAACACAGGTGGAGCTATGGGGATTCGAACCCCAGACCTCCTCCATGCCATGGAGGCGCGCTACCAACTGCGCTATAGCCCCTTGCGATCACCAAGTGTATCGGAATCCTGAAGCGCCCGTGTCACGCCGAAGATCCTGTGGTACGTCTTAGGTTTTATGTCCACCTTTGAAGATCATCGCAGCCTGTTGACCAGCGTCGCGTACCGAATCCTGGGCAGTGTCGCCGACGCTGAGGACGTCGTTCAGGAAGCGTGGCTGCGCTGGTCAGGAGTGGATCAGGCGACGGTCGACGACCCCAAGGCCTATCTGATCCGGGTGACTTCGCGGCTGGCCATCGACCGGCTGCGGTGGGCGAAGTCGCGGCGGGAGGCGTACGTCGGGCCGTGGCTGCCGGAGCCGATCAGCACCGAGCCCGACACCGCGGAGCACGCCGAGCTGGCCGAGTCGGTGGAGTTGGCGCTGCTCGTGGTGCTGGAGACGCTGTCGCCGCTGGAGCGGGCCGTGTTCGTGTTACGGGAGGCGTTCGACCTGCCGTTCGCGGAGATCGCCGAGATCATCGGGCGGGCCGAGCCGGCCACCAGGCAGCTCGCGCGGCGGGCGCGGGAGCACGTGCAGGAGAAGCGGCCGCGGTTCGACGTGGACAGGGACGAGCGGAGGCGCATGACCCAGCGGTTCATGAACGCCTCCGCGAACGGCGACCTCGACGGGCTGATCGAGCTGCTGTCCAGCGAGGTCACGATGGTCAGCGACGGCGGCGGCAAGGCCAGAGCGGCACTGCGGATCATCACCGGCGCGGACAACGTCAGCCGCTGGCTGCTGTCGATCAACACGCCGGCGAACATCGCGCGCTTCATGGCCTCGATCGGCATGGCGGAGGCCGCCGGCCTGTCGTTCGAGATGGCGGAGGTGAACGACGGACCGGCGATCGTGGCCTCGGCGGACGGCAAGGTGATCACGGTCATCTCGCTGGTGGTCACGGACGGCAAGATCGAGACCATTTACCTCCTCGCCAACCCCGAGAAGATCGCGCACCTGCGGGCGGCGGGTTGAACGTCAGGCGGCGCGGCGGACCGGCATGCCGATCTCACGTACCAGCTCGAGCAGGTCGACTCCGGCGTCCCGGAGGATCCTGGCGGCGCCGTTGGAGCCGTCGGCCAACAGTCCCCAGATCAGGTGCTCCCCGATGACCGGGCCGGGCCGCCACTGGGCCACCTCGATGACCTTTCTGGCGTGCATGGCCAGGGGGATCTGGCCGAGCGGCCCGTACAACGTCACCCGCAGCGGCCGCAGCCGCGAGCGCCGCAGCCGCCACGCCTCGGGTGCGTCGGCACCGGCTCTGGTGCGGCGGTGCACCAGGTCGAGGTCGATCCCCAGCGTGGCGAGCAACGACCGGGGGTCGCCGACGTCCACACGCTGGCGCACGTCGCTCGCGGACGCGGTGAACGACGAGAGCGTGAACGGCCGCACCTCGGCCAGTCCCAACAGCATCAGGTCGGCCTCAAGCGCCGGCCGTCCGGCGTCGAGTGCGAGGATCCCGGCCCTGACCACGGCCCGGCGGGCGTCTTCTGTGAACCTGGCGAACACCGCGCTACCCCCTTGTCCGGTGAGCGTGCTTGCGATGAGCGGTCTGCCGCCGAACCCCCAGCGCGTCGGCGATCTGCTCCCACGACCAGCCTTGAGCGCGGGCGTTCGACACGTGCATCGCCTCCAGCTCCTCCAGCAGGGTCCTGAGCGCGGCCACCGCCGCCAGGCCCACCCCGGGATCGTGATCTGCGGCCGCCACGGCTAGTTCGGTGACTTCCATAGTGTCAGCATATGCTGACACGCGGCCCGTTGTCAGCATATGCTGACAACGAATTTCCCGGCATCTCCGCGGCCTGTGAGGACGCCTGGAAGCGGGTGCTCGGCTTCCTGCCCGGTCTTTAGACGGCGCGGGTCGTGGTGTGCATGGTCAAGGTCGCGTCCTCCAGGGAGAGCGTGACCTCGACCCGGCCCAGCTCCGCCGTGCGGGTGACGTGCGTGCCACCGCACGGGATCGACGCCTCACCCTCGGGCAACGAGCAGTGCCAGGTACGGCGCGCCGTCAGACCGGGCCCCGGTACGTCCAGCCGGACCGGCGCGTCGGCGGCCACCCAGGCCTTGAGCCGGTCGTTCGCCTGCTGGGCGACGAGCTCAGGGTCCAGGCCCTCCGCGGAGAACCCCTTCTTGCGCAGCGACTTGCCCAGGCGGTAGACGTCCACGCTGCCGTATTCGGCGATCCGCGAGGAGGTGATCGCCGCCTGGTCGAAGTCGGGGTGCCCGAGCGCGTCCAGCGGCGCCTGCTTGCGCCACAGGCCGGCGAGGGCCGCGTTGAGCGCGAGAGCGGCCAGATGGCACGCGGTGTGCCCGGCCGAGAGCGCCGTACGGAACGCGGCGTCGACCTCCAGCTCCACCTCGGCCCCCACGGGCAGCGGCGTCTCGGTCACGTGGACGACCAGCCACTCCCAGCCTTCGGCGCCGCGCTGCACCGGGATGGCCTCGCCAAGGAAGACCTCGCCAGTGCTCGACTGGGCCCCTGTCACGCAGTCGAGCACCGGCACGCCGCCGACCGTGCCGCGGTCGGCCGGCTGGTCAGGCCAGGTGTGGTCGAGGGGATGGAACGGGGTCTCGGCGACGACGAGGCCGTGCCGGTCCCCCGCCGGCACGGTCCCGACGATCTGAGAGCGGCCCGAGACCTGGCCGCCGGGAAAGGTGACGGCAGTGGATTTCACCTCGTCATTGTCCCAGCGGGCCGCTCGTCCTCCAGGTAGCGGTCGCGGCCGACGTACAGGCCGGTGAGGAGCTGCACGACCAGGACAGCGAAGATCATCGTGTACGTCAGCGCCCAACCCCCCGTCATCTGGTACAGCACGCCGACCAGCAGCGGGCCGGCACCCGCCATCAGGTAGCCGGCGCTCTGGCCGAACGCCGACAACCCGGCCGTGGTCTCCGGCGTACGGGTGCGCAGGCCCAGCATCATCAGCGCCAGCGGGAACGACCCCATGCCGACGGTGATCAGCACCGCCCACACCAGCGCCCACGACATCGGCCCGGCCCAGAGCCCGAGGAACCCGGCCGCGTAGAACGCCACGAGCCCGACCACCACGGGACGCTGGTCCCGGAACCGGGCGGCGACCATGGGCACGACGGCCGAGACGGGGATGTTCAGCGCGGTGAACACCCCGAGGATCAGCCCGGCCTGCGAGGTGCTGTAGCCGCCGTCGACGAGAATCGTGGCGAACCAGCCGAGCATGATGTAGGCGATCATCGACTGGGTGCCGAAGTACGTCGCGATCATCCAGGCCATCCGGCTGCGGAGCATCCGGCGGATGCCCGAGTCCCTGCTGCCCGCGTCCCGCTCCGGCTCACTGCGCAGCAGCGCAAGCCACGGAATGGCGGCGACGGCGGCCAGGGCCGCCCACACGCCGAGCGCGATGTGCCAGTCCCCCGAGGCACGCTCGATCGGCACGGTCGCGGCGGCGGCCAGCATGGTGCCCGTCGCCAGGGCCGTGGTGTAGACGGTGGTCATGATCCCGGTGCGGGCCGGGAAGTGACGCTTGATCAGCGTCGGGATGAGCACGTTGCCGACGGCCCCGCCGGACAGCGCGACCGCGCTGCTCAGCAGGAACACCGGCGCGGACTCGACCAGCGCCCTGACCAGCATGCCCGCGCCCAGCGTGAGCAGGGCCAGCAGGAGCAGCCGGTGCTCCCCGACCCGGCTGGCCAGCGCCGGGGTGACGGCGCCCACGCCGGCGAAGGCCAGGACGGGCAGGGCAGTGAGCAGTCCGGTGCCCACGCTCGACATGCCGAGCGCGCCGGCGAGTTGATCGAGAAGAGGACCGACGCTGGTGACGGCGGTGCGGAGATTGAGTGCGGCGAGGACGATTCCCAACACGAGCAGCCAGGCGAGGGGTGCAGTTCTCCCCCGAGGCTCTTGGGTGAGCACGCTCATGTGAGCACGGTCCTCCACTCATCTAATCATGGGATGAATGGCCAGTGTAACAGGACCGAAACATACGTTTATTCCTGGCCGCCGTGCCGGGCTTGTGATGTGGCGCGGCTCACGTAGCGCCGCGATCGCAGCCGTCGGGCGCGAACGGACGGACAGCCGCGGCGCAGGGGCGCGCGGGCGGCCGCCGTGGCTCACATGACCGGGCGGGGGCCCTCCGGGGGTCTCGACTCGATGAACATCTTGAAGCGCTTCATGTCGCCCACCACGCGCAGGCGGACCAGCTGCAGCCAGTCGCCGGCGGTCTCGACGAAGCCCTCGGGGTCGTACTCCATCTGCAGCGTGACCCTGGTCGTGTTGTCGTCGAGCCGGTGGAAGGTGACCACGCCGGCCTGGTGCGGCTTGTCGGTGGTGCGCCAGGCGATCCGCTCGTCCGGGTGCTGCTCGGTGATGTCGGCCTCGAACTCGCGCCGCACTCCGGCGATCTCCGCGACCCAGGCCGTACGCGTGTCGCTGATCTGCTTGACCGACTCCACGCCTTCCATGAACTCGGAGAAGCTCTCGAACTGCGTCCACTGGTTGTAGGCCACCGTGATGGGGACCTCGACGTCGATTGAGTGCTCGATCGTGCTCATGGGGTGCGCCTCTGCCCGGGCACGCCGCCCGTTAACGCCTTCGGCGCAGCAACCAGTAGAGGCCGACGACGGGCAGCACCAACGGGATGAACAGATAGCCCTTGCCGTAGGCGGACCAGACGGTCTCGTCGGGGAAGGCGGCCGGGTCGAGGAGGCTGGCGGTGCCGATGACGAGCACGCCCGCCAGCTCGATGCCGAGCGCGACCAGCGCCACGCGCCGGGCCCCGCGCCAGAGCGCGACGGTGAGCAGGATGTAGACCAGCGCGGCGAACGCCGACAGCGAGTACGCCAGCGGCGCCTCCTGGAACCTGCCGGCGATCTGCACCGCCGCCCGCGCCCCGGCGGCCAGCGAGAACAACCCGTAGACGGCGATCAGGGCACGCCCGGGCCCGGTGCCGAGCGAGGAGGACGCGCTCACGCCACTCCTTGCCAGATCTGCAGCAGCCGGCCCGTCATCACCGCGATCGCGAACCCGGCCACGGCCAGGATCGCCGACCCCCACCTGCTCCGCTCCGCCAGCGCCAGGAACACCCCGGCCGGCGGGATCACGACCTGGCCGGCGAGGTAGCCCCACAGCGTGACCTTGTCCTCGGGGCCCTCTCCCCTGGCCACGGCCGCGATCACGAAGCCCAGCTGCACCAGCACCGCCACCTCGAGCACGGCGAAGCCGATCAGCAGCACCATGCCCATCGGCCGGTTGCGGATCGCGACGATCGCACTCGCCAGCATGAGGACCAGCGAGCCGGCGATGACGATCGTGGAGACGGTGGTGTTCATCGCGGTAAGGGTATCGCCAGGGTGGGCCGCCCTCCCGGCACACCCGGCTCGATCGTCGGCGCCGGCCGCGGGCTCACCGATGCCAAGGGGCCACGTGGTGTGGCGGTGGCAGGGCTGGTTGCTCATAGGATCGAAGACGTGGAGAGGATCCTCGTCAGCGCCTGCCTGATGGGCCGCCGGGTGCGTTACGACGGCGGCGCCAAGACCAGCTCGGACGCCTTGCTGGCCGGCTGGCGCGAGGAGGGGCGGCTGGTGCCGTTCTGCCCGGAGGTGGAGGGTGGGCTGCCGATCCCGCGCCCGGCCGCCGAGATCGCCGGTGGGGCCGGCGGGGCGGCGGTGCTCGCCGGCGCCGCCCGCGTGGTGGCGACCGGCGGGTCCGACGTGACGGCCGAGTTCCTGGCGGGCGCGCACGCCGCGCTCGCCGTCGCCCGGTCCTTCGGGATCCGGCTGGCGGTCTTGAAGGAAGGCAGCCCGTCGTGCGGCGCGCTGTCGATCTACGACGGCACGTTCCGCGGCCGTCGCACGCCCGGTCAGGGTGTCACGACGGCGCTGCTGGAGTCCAACGGCATCCGGGTGTTCACCGAGGAGCACGTCGACGAGGCCGCCGCCTACCTGCGGACCCTGGAGTCGTGACCGGGCGCACCCGGGAGACGTAGAAGGCCGCGCCGAGGCCGCCGGCCAGCGCGGCCGCGATCGTGCCGTGATACCAGAGCAGCAGCGTGGTGGCCTCGGCCCCCGGTTTCATCGCGATCGCCAGCATGCCCATCAGCACACCGCCCAGCGCGGCCGCGTGCGTGTAGATCAGCCCGTCCCAGGCCCACTCCCGCCCGGACAGCGCGCCGTACGACCCGGCGAGCATGGCGAGGCTGCACACCGTCTCCACGATCGAGGCAGGGATGATCACGGGCTGGGTCAGCGGGCCGAGCGCGACCCCGGAGTGCAGCAGCATGGCCGCGAAGAAGACCAGCGCATAGAGCAGCGAGAGCCCGCCCAAGGCTTTGCGCAGTGCGTCCATGCCGACCACGGTCCCACCGCGGCCCGTCCCGGCCATCGTCCCCAGGGAGGCCGTCGCGGTACTACGTGCGCAGTAGAGCCGCGCGGGAGAAATCCTCATTTTTCCGGAAACCTTCCCAGCCTCCCACGAGTCGTACAGATGGGGCGCGTTGGATCGGTGGGACGCGCCTGGGGGCCCGATTCATTCGGAAACGGGGAAAGGGATTCGACAATGCCTGTCGACCTGAACAATGAACGACCCCTGGCCTGGGACTCGGCCACGCTCAACGCGGACACCAAAGCGATGCTGGACAATCTCCAGCCGAACATCCTGCGCGCGCATGTACGCGAGCACCTGTCCGTTCTGTTCGTCCGGTTCAACGATGTGCCCGAGGGCAGGGCGTTCCTGCGGCACATCGCGACCACCAAGATGAAGTCGGCGCGCAAGCACCTGGAGGAGGTACGCGAGTTCGCCGCCCGCGGCCGCCCCGGCACGCCGTACGTCGGCATCGGCATCAGCAAGGCCGGATACATCGATCTCGGCCACTCGCTGGACGAGGTGCGCAAGTTCGGCGACAAGGTGTTCCGTGACGGCATGAAGCGGCGGATCGCCGAGGTGAACGACCCGCCGGTGGACCAGTGGGAGTGGGTCTTCCAGCGGGAGATCCACGCCGTCATCCTCATCGGCGACGCCGAGCCCGAGTCGGTGGCGGCGCTGCGCGAGGAGATCCTCGCCGAGCTGCCGGACAGCGCCCGGCTGCTCGGCGAGGAGACGGGGCAGGGCATGCGCAACCCGGCCGGCGACGGCATCGAGCACTTCGGGTACGTGGACGGCCGCAGCCAGCCGCTGTTCCTGAAGGACGAGGTGGAACGGGAGCCGCGCAAGCGCTGGGACCCGGCGTTCCCGCTGGCCAACGTGCTGGTGCCGGACCCGCTCGCGCCGAACCCCGTGCGCCACCACGGCAGCTACTTCGTGTTCAGGAAGCTGGAGCAGAACGTCAGGGCGTTCAAGGAGATCGAGCGGGACCTGGCCGACGGCCTCGGCCTGACCGGCGCCGACCGCGACCGGGCGGGCGCCATGCTGGTCGGCCGCTTCAAGGACGGCACGCCGCTGACCAGCAAGGCGAAGGCGGCCGGCGGGCCGGTGGCCAACGACTTCACCTACGACGGAGACGACGGCGGCAAGTGCCCGTTCAGCGGCCACGTCAGGAAGACGAACCCGCGTTCGTTCGGGCGTGAGGTGATCATGGCCAGGCGCGGGCAGACGTACGGGGAGCGCGCGGACGACCCGTCGGACGACTCGCCGCCGGAGAACCGGCCGAGCGGCGAGGTCGGACTGCTGTTCATGGCGTTCAACAGCAGCTTGATCAGCCAGTTCGAGTTCACGCAGCAGACCTGGGCGAACAACCCGGACTTCGAGAACCCGGCAACCGGCCACGACCCGGTCATCGGCCAGGGAGACCGGGACATCAAGGTCGCCTTCCCCAAAGTCTGGGGCAAGCCGGAGATGTCGCCCCCGCAGGCCCAGGTGGCGCAGACGGTCACCATGAAGGGCGGGGAGTACTTCTTCGCGCCGTCCCTCGCGTATCTGCGCAATCTCTGATCATCAGCCGGCCGCACACCCGTGAGACCGAGGGTGCGCGGCCGGCGCCTTTGCTGCCCGACAGCGGCGCGAGGAACGGGCCAAGGACGCAGACCTGGCCAAGGACGAGTGAGGATGCATCGAAGGATGTACGCCGGTTTCGGTCCGGTGGAGGAGGCGCCCGCGCCCCCGAGACCAGAGGATCGTCACATGACGATCGGACTGATGCTCACCCTCGCCGCCCTGGCGGTGGTCGACAGCACCAGCTTCGGCACCCTGGTCATCCCCATCTACCTCCTGCTGGCCTCGGAACGATCCCGCGTGTCCCGGCTGCTGATCTACCTCGGCACCATCGCGCTCTTCTACTTCCTCCTCGGGGTGGCACTGACAATGGGGCTGGCGGCGGCCATGGAGAGCTTCGGCGACGCGCTGTACAGCCGCCCGGCGTACTGGGTGCAGCTCGTCCTGGGGGTGGGGCTGTTCGCGCTCAGCTACAGGTTCGACCCCAAGAGGCGGGCGAAGCTGGGCAAGCCGGAGCGCCGGTTCGAGCCGCGCACCGGCGGCCCGCGCGTCATGGTGATGCTCGGGCTGACGGCCGGGGTGGTCGAGGTGGCGACGATGGTGCCGTACCTGGCGGCCGTCGGCATCATGACCACCTCCGGCCTGCCCCCGGGGCAGTGGCTGCCGCTGCTCGCCGGCTACGTGCTCATCATGATCGTGCCGCCGCTGGCGCTCATGGGGCTGCGCGCGGTGGCCGCATCCTGGCTGGAGCCGAAGCTGGAGCGGCTGCGGGCGTGGCTCACCAAGAACTCGGCCTCGATGGTCAGCTGGGCCCTGGCCATCGTCGGATTGCTGCTTGCCTTGGATGCGGCGTCCTACCTGTTCTCCAAGGGACCCTAGGATCAGATCTCCAGGGGGAGATCTGAGATGTTGCGAGCCTTTTTCAGGACCGAGGCCGGCAGTACGAGCGTGTTGCTCGTCGCCACCGCCTTGGCCCTGCTCTGGGCGAATTCCCCGTGGGGGGACACGTACGAGGCCTTCTGGCACACGCCGATGGGTCTGTCCTTCGGGGACGCCGTCTTCTCGCTGGATCTGCGGCACTGGGTCAACGACGGCCTCATGACGCTGTTCTTCTTCGTCGTCGGGCTCGAGGTCTCCTACGAGATGCGGCTCGGGCAGCTGCGGGATCGGCGGCTGATCGCGGTGCCGGCGGTGGCGGCCTTGGGCGGGATGCTGGTGCCGGCCGGGATCTACCTGCTGCTCAACTTCGGCGGGCCCGGAGCCGCCGGGTGGGGCGTGCCGATCGCCACCGACACCGCTTTCGTGCTGGGCGTGCTGGCCGTCGTGGGCGCCCGGTGTCCCGATCCGCTGCGGGCTTTCCTGCTGACCCTGGCCATCGTGGACGACGTGCTGGCGATCATCATCATCGCCCTGTTCTACACCGAGAGCCTGGCCCTGCCCGCCCTCGTGGTGGCCGCCGTGCTGCTGGCCGCGATCGTGACGTTGCGGTGGTTGAAGATCTGGCGCGCGCCGGCGTACATCGTGCTGGGGTTCGGGCTCTGGGTGGCCACGTTGGAGAGCGGGATCCACCCCACGCTCATCGGGATCGCGCTGGGCGTCCTGGTCTTCGTATACGCCCCGACCGACCATAAGCTGCTGATGGCCGGCGAGGCGGTGCACGAGTTCACCACCGAGCCGAGCGCGCGGGCGGCCAGGGAGGCCGCGCGGCGGGTCCAGATGGCCGTTTCCGTGAACGAGCGGCTGCAGCTGCGGCTGCACCCGTGGAGCAGCTATGTGATCGTGCCGGTGTTCGCACTGGCGAACGCCGGCGTGCGGCTCGACGCCGAGACCCTGCGTGCGGCGCTGACGTCGCCGGTGGCCATCGGCGTGGCGCTGGGGCTGCTGCTGGGGAAGTTCATCGGGATCTCGCTCGGCACGTGGCTGCCGCTCAGGTTCGGATGGGGCATCCTGCCCGGAAACCTGGTGTGGGGTCAGCTGCTGGGCGGGGCCGCCGTGTCCGGGATCGGGTTCACCGTGGCGTTGTTCATCGTGGACCTGGCCTTCGACGATCCGGCGATCCAGGCCGAGGCGAAGATCGGCATCCTGGCCGGGTCGCTGCTCTCCGCCCTGCTCGGCTGGGCGATCTTCCGGATGGCCTGGGATCGGGGCGGGGTCTGCGCTCCGCCCGAGGCCGAGCCGGACGAGGAGCTGTCGGAGCTGCTGTCCGTACCCGTGGGGCCCGGCGACCACGTGCGGGGTCCGCAGGACGCCAGGATCACGATCGTGGAGTACGGCGATTTCGAGTGCCCCTACTGCGGCCGCCTCCATCCCGTGCTGGAGGAGCTCCGCGACAAGAACCCCGACGTACGGCTGGTGTTCCGGCACTTCCCGCTCAGGACCCTGCACCCCCGGGCCGCGCCTGCCGCGATAGTCGCCGAGGCCGCGGCCGATCAGGACAGGTTCTGGGAAATGCACGACATCCTCTACGACAACCAGCGCTTCCTCACGGACGCCGACCTGGCGCACTATGCCGCCCAGCTGGATGTCGAGCCCTGGTCCGACGTGCCGAGACACGTCTCCAGGATCGGGCTCGACGAGGCGTCGGGGCGCGACAGCGGGGTGCGTGGCACGCCCACGCTCTTCCTGAACGGCGTGCGTTACCAGGGTCCGCTGAACCTGGCTTCGATCAGCCGGGCCTTGGAAGAACTACGCAAATCCCCGTAAGGTCTTCGGCGTCGCCTCACCTGCGGGAGCCCTTTGATGATCAGCACGTCCTTCGCCATCGTCACCATCGCGGGCCTCATCCTGCTGAGCGTGCTGCTGGTGGGCGGCATCATCATGATGGCGATGCGCAGACGCGACCACGGGCGCGCGTCGGTCATCGGGATCATGGGCTGCGTCGTGCTACTGGTGGGAACGGTGTTCAACATCGCACGGGGCCTCGTCGACGAGGCGGTGGCCGACCTCGTGGGCTTGGCGCCGGCGCTCACCATCTCGAACACCATCTCCCTGCTCTTCAACCTCACCGGCACGGCCCTGCTGATCGGGGCCGTGGTGACCCGGCGCAACCCACAGCAGCCCGCGCCACCCCAGGGGCCGGGCCGACAGCCGCCGCAGCAGCAGCCCGAGTGGGGGCAGCCGCCCTTCCAGCAGCAGCCGCCCGGCCGGCAGAACCCGCCGAATCCACCCTTCAACCCCTGGGATACGCGTCCCAGCTGATCTCGCCGGCCGCCGGCTCCCGTCGCGCGTCCCGATGTCATGCCACCTGGACGGGAAAACCGGCGAGAGTGTGACAATGTGGGCGGAAAACCCGACACTCCGCAGCGTGCTCGAGGGCCTCATGAATCCAGATCAGCCTGACCGGCAGGACCCGGATCCCGACCAGACGATCAGGCACCGTTACCCCCATCCCACGCAACCGCCGCATCGGCAGGACTCTCCGTCCACGCAGCGCCTGCCGTACACCCCGGACATGCTGCCCGACGTGCCCCACTACGAGGCGAAGCCTCCGAAGTCCGCCTGGTGGTGGGTGATCGTGGTCGGCGGACTGGTGCTGCTGATCGCGGCCGTGGCCGTGGCCGCGCTCTTGTGGGTACGCAGCACCGCCGACGCGACGCCCACCGGCATGCCGCGCGCGCTCCACGGCGTCACGCGCGCGTGAATTCCATGACCCAGTTCGTCTCCCAGGCCTCCTCGCCCTCCTCCGAGAAGGCCTGCTCCCACCGGGCCGTGTCCCGGTCGATGACGGTCCAGATGAACCGGCACCGCACCCGCCTGCCCTCGTAGGTCTCCTCGCCGAAGAACTCGCCCCGGTTCCCCTCGAACGCGCCCACCATGGGACGGGTGTCGAGCACGCCGAGCCTGCTGCTGGCCCAGTAAATCGACCACTGCCGCGTCTCCGGGTTGTACACGCGGACGGTCAGCCCGCTGGAGCCCTTGGTCGGGAAGGTGATCTCGTCGAAGCTGGCCGCCCCGTCGAAGTGCCGGGTCGCTACCGACCGCCCGGGAAACTCGTCCCATTCGCCCGGCTTCACCAAGCGGCGGTTGACGACGTTCCAGCGGCCGGCGAGAAAGTCGAAATCGTTCATGCGGCCGACCGTAGGCCGGGGTCACTGACAGGTAATGTCAGCGAATATGCGGGCTTCTCGCCTTGTTTCGATCCTGCTGCTCCTGCAGACGCGCGGCCGGCTGACCGCGCGGGAGCTGGCCGACCGGCTCGAGGTCTCGGTACGCACCATCTACCGCGACGTCGAGTCCCTCCACGCGGCCGGCATTCCGTTGTACGGCGACGCCGGACCACAGGGCGGCTACCAACTGCTCGACGGCTACCGCACCAGGCTCACCGGCCTGACCGCGGACGAGGCGGAGTCGTTGTTCCTGGCCGGGCTGCCGGGTCCCGCGGCGGAGCTGGGGCTGGGCGCGGTGGTGACGGCCGCGCAGCTCAAGCTGATGGCCGCGCTGCCGGTCGAGCTGCGCGATCGGGCCGGACGCATCCAGGAGCGCTTCCACTTGGACGCGCCCACCTGGTATCGGGACCGGGAGCCGGTCACATACCTGCCGGCCGTGGCCGACGCCGTCTGGAACGAGCGGCGCATCCAGGTCAGATACCGGCGGTGGAAGGCGCCGCAGGAGGTGGAGCGGCGGCTGGACCCGTACGGGCTGGTGGTCAAGGCGGGGCGGTGGTATCTGGTGGCGCGCGCGGGCGAGGACGTGCGCACGTACCGGGTCTCGCAGATCCTCGAGCTGCATCCGCTGGAGGAGGGGTTCACCCGGCCGGAGGGCTTCGATCTGGCGGCGTACTGGCAGGAATACCTGGCCGCGTTCGAGGCCAGCCTGCGGTGGGGTGAGGCGGTGGTCCGGCTCTCGCCGCGCGGCCTGGAGCGGCTGGCGAACCTCATGACGCCGGGGGTGGTGGCCGCGGCGCGGGAGAGCGCTGGGCCGCCGGACCAGGAGGGCTGGACTCGGGTCACGGTGCCGATCGAGTCGATCGAGCATGCGCTCGGGGAGTTTCTCAGGCTGGGCGTGGACGCCGAGGTGCTGGCCCCCGGCGAGCTGCGTGATCGGCTGGCGGGCGTGGCGAAGGTGCTCGGGGAACGGTACGGGAGCGCCTGAACCCCTTATTTATGGGGATATTTCGCTGTAAAGACTCCCCCGCCCCGGAGAGCGCGCCATGGACCTGCGCGACCGTCTGCTGGTCCAGGTCAGCGTCAGGGACGTCTACGACGCGGTGGCGCTGGCCGGGCATCCCGGCTCCGGCCTGGTCTTCACCGGCCAGGCCGGGCACGACGCGGTCCGCATGGTGCGCCGGAGCGGCTACGACGGGCCGCTGCTCGCCGATCGGCGGCGTTACGCGGGGTCGGCGCGGGTACGGGGCACGGCCAGGCTGTCGGCGGACTGGATCGCGGACCAGGTGGAGTCGGGGGCGACGGCCCCGCTCACCGATTCCGGATATATCGGCAAAGGGGACCATGAAGCCCTGCACGCCATCCTTGAGCAGGCCGCCCAATGGGACGGTGTGATCGCCGTGCTTCCCGTCCACGCGCAGTGGGTCGCCGAGGACCGGCCCGTTCTCCTGCGTGCGGTCGCCGGCTACGGGATGCCGGTGGCGCTGGTCGTCGAGGACGGGCCGCCGTACCGGCCGCTGCCGTTCCCGCTCCTCTCGGCGGGCGTGCCGGCGCTGGCCGCGCTGGCGCACGGCGCCGAGTGGGCCGCGGTCGGCGTCCGCGAGGTGCTGCGCCACCTCTACCCGGAGCGGCGCGATAGGCCGGAGAGAGCGAGGGACGAGCCAACGGAGGCCGCAGCAAGCGCGACCATGAGCTCAGAGCCGCACGCGGCGAGCGGCGGCTGGCGGCGGGGCGGGGCACGCAGCGCGTTCGTACCGGAGCGGCTGGAGTTCGTGCCGGTCGAGCGGCTCGGCGCGGGCACGTGCGGCTGCTCCACCTGCCACGGCCGCCCGCTGCGCGAGCTGGCGCGGGCCGAGGAGCTCGAGGTCAACACCCACAACGCCAAGGTCCTGCATCGCCTGCACCACCGCCTGCTGCGTGCCACGCAACGGGAGCGGTGGTGGCGGGAGCTCACGGCGGCGGCGGCGCTCACGGCCTGAGGACGACCGCTCGCCGAAAGTTTCGTACCGTTCGCCGCTTGATTCATGCCCTGATCGAGCGCACAAAGAGACACTCACAGGAGCTCAATCAGGCACGTTGCCAGTATGAAACTTTCATCGCTTACTCGCAACGTTTCCAAAGAAGAGAGGAGTCCCATGAAGGTGACAGCCCGCATCGCGGGCGCCGTGATCGCCGCGGTGACACTCGTCATCGCGAGCTTGATCACGGCGCCGCCGGCGGCCTCGGCGCAGCTGACGGAGGTGACCGGTTTCGGTACCAACCCCACCAACTTACGCATGCACCTCTATGTCCCCGACGGAATCCCCGCCCGCCCGGCACTGCTGGTGGCCGTCCACTACTGCACGGGCTCCGGCCCGGCCTTCTACTCGGGCACCGAGTTCGCCGCGCTGGCCGACCAGCACAAGTTCATCGTGATCTACCCGTCGGCGACCAGGAGCGGCTCCTGCTACGACGTCTCCTCGCCGCAGGCACTGCGGCACGACGGCGGCAGCGACCCGGTGGGCATCGTCTCCATGGTCAGGTACGTCCAGCAGCGCTACAACACCGACCCCGAGCGTACCTATGCCACGGGCGCGTCCTCTGGCGGCATGATGACGAACGTGCTGCTGGGCGCCTACCCCGACGTGTTCAAGGCAGGCGTGTCGTTCATGGGCGTGCCCTTCGGCTGCTTCGCCACCACGGACGGGTCGAGCTGGAACAGCCAGTGCGCCAACGGCCAGCGCATCATGACCCCGCAGCAGTGGGGCGACCTGGTACGCGCCGCGTACCCCGGCTACAGCGGCCCCCGTCCGCGCATGCAGGTGTGGCACGGCACCGAGGACTCCACGCTGCGTTATCCGAACTTCCAGGAGCAGATCAAGCAGTGGACCAACGTCCACGGCCTGAGCCAGACCCCGAGCCTCACCGACCAGCCCCAGTCCGGCTGGACGCGGACCAGGTACGGAGGCACCGGCACGACCGTCCCGGTCGAGGGCATCAGCCTTCAGGGCGTCGGGCACAACCTGCCGATGGGCGGGATGGCCGCCGCCGCGATCGCGTTCCTCGGGCTGAACACCGGGGGCGGCGGCCCGTCGCAGTCGCCGAGTCCGCAGCCGCCGGGGGCGTGCCAGGTCACGTACACGATGAACACGTGGAACACCGGCTTCACGGCCGCCGCCACGATCACCAACACGAGCACCACGCACCTGTCCTCCTGGTCCCTGGGCTTCACGCTGCCCGCGGGCCAGACGGTCACCTCCGTGTGGAACGCGACGCTCTCTCCCAACTCCGGCCAGGTCACGGCCAGGAACGTCGGCTACAACGGCACCCTCGCACCGGGCGCCTCCACGCAGTTCGGCTTCCAGGCCACGCACAACGGCAACACCGCCAAGCCGCCGGCCTTCACGCTCAACGGGGCCGCCTGCACCTGACGATCCCCTGTCCGCCCGGCGCCGGATCACCCGGCGCCGGGCACCGGGCACAGGGGCCGGGAGCCGGGCGCCGGGGGCCGGGCACCCGGGGGCCGGGCACCCGGGGCCGGGCACCCGGGGCCGGGGGCCGGGCACCGGCACTGCGGCGCAACCGCAGGGCGGCGTCAGGCCGCGTTGAGCGCGCCACCGAGCGGCTTGTCCACAGGACAATTCCCACCCTCGCCCGGCATCCACAGAATGCGATTCGCCCCCATCACGACCCCGGCCGGCCCGGCATCCTCGTTGCCACATCGACCAGCACGAACGACGCCCACCACCACACCCTCCCGTCGAGAGGAAGCACGATATGCCCGGAGGCCCGCCCACGCTCGGGTTCAGCATGATCATCTACGCCATGGTCGGCCTGGTCACCCTGATCGCTCTCAAGCTGCGAAGGAGGCGCAGGTGAAGACCCTCACGATCATCGTCCCGGCCCACAACGAGGAGGACGGGCTGCCCGCGACCCTGCGATCCATAGCCGCCCAGACCGTCCCACCCGAGAAGGTCATCGTCATCGACGACGGCTCGACCGACCGCACGAGCAAGGTGGCCGCCGCCCACGGCGCAACGGTCCTTCGCCCGCCCCGCAACCTGGGAAGCAAGGCCAAGGCCCAGAACCACGCGCTCCCTCACTGCGACACCGACCTCGTCCTGGCCGTGGACGCCGACACGGTGCTCGCCCCCGACTACATCGAGCGCATCAAGCCCGCCTTCGACGACCCGGAGGTGGGCGTGGCTGCGGGAAACGTGCAGACCCGATTCGCCCGCACCCCCTGGGAGCGCGGCAGATCCACCGAATACCTCTTCGGCTTCCACTGGCACCGCCCGATCCAGCAACTGGCCAACAGCCCCATGGTCTGCTCGGGCTGCTGCTCGGTGTTCAGGCGCAGCACCCTCGCGGCATTCGGCGGCTTCCCCGAGCGGACCATCGTCGAGGACATGGACTTCACCTGGAGCCAGCAACTGGAGGACCGCAGGGCGGTTTACGTCTCCGACGCCATGGCCTGGGCCGCCGACCCGGAAACCCTCACCTACCTCCGCAAGCAGGTGTGGCGCTGGATGGCGGGCTTCATGCAGAACGTCCGCCTGCACCTCCCCCGCCTCCTCACCCGCAAGCCCATGCTGGCGACCTGGATCGTGATCGCGCTCCTGGAGATCCTCCTCGCCCCGCTGTGGTGGGCCACCCCGCTGATCCTCACCCTGGCCCTGCACGAGCCGGTGGCCCGCACGATGACGTGGTGGGCGGGCAGTGAGCTGCTCCTCACCACTCCCACCCTCCTCTACGCCGCCGGCCGCCGCCGCCTCCCCCTCCACCAGGTCCTGTTCAACCTGCCGTTCGTCTACCTGAACAAGGCCGTCAACCTCTACTACGCCTGGAAGGCCATGGCGGTCGAGCTGATCATGGTCCCCCTGCACTTGTCCCCCGGCCTCCTCACGTACGAGAAAGGCCGCTGACCAGACCCGCCTCCACAGCCTTTGTCGAGTTTCGTAAATTCGCTGTTATCTAGGTTTCGAGTACGTTTCGTCCCCTAGACGGCGCATTTGCCCGTCCATAGGGTGCTATCCACGACGGGAAAGTCACCTACCGTACATCCGTCGTAACCCCCGATCAGCAATGGCGCTCGAGCGGCCACTCCCGAGCGTGCGTGCGGGAGACCGCGGGCGCGTGGCATAGGGAGCACTGTGCGAAGGTTCGTCACCTCTCTGTTCGGCCAGGTCCTCATCGCCGCCGTCATCGGCGCGGCGGTAGGCCTGCTCTTCCCGGCCTTCGCTGCCGAGCTCAAACCCCTCAGCGACGGCTTCATCACCTTGATCAAGATGGTCATCACACCGCTGGTGTTCTGCGTGGTCGTCGCGGGCATCGCGGGAGCGGGCGAGCTCAAGCGGGTCGGCCGGGTCGGCCTCAAGACGATCATCTACTTCGAGGTCATCACCACCATCGCGCTGATACTCGGCCTGGTGCTCGCCCTGGTCTTCCAGCCGGGCGCGGGCATGAGCGTCGACCCGGCCTCCCTCGACGCCTCCAAGCTCGCGACCCAACAGGACAACGCCGCCAAACTCGCCGAAGGCGGCCCGGTCGGCTTCATCCTGGGGCTCATCCCCTCCTCGGTGGTGGGCGCTTTCGCCGAGGGCAACGTGCTGCAGGTGCTGCTGTTCGCCGTGTTGTTCGGCTGCGGCCTGCTGCTGGTCGGGGAGAAGGCGCGCCCGGTCGGCCAGTTCATCGAGGCGACCACGGAGGTGCTGTTCAAGGTCGTCTCGCTGATCGTGCGGCTCGCCCCGCTGGGCGTGCTCGGCGCGGTGGCGGTCACCGCGGGCAACTCGGGTGGCGACGCCCTGGTCCGGCTGGGCTGGCTCGTCGTGCTCTTCTACGCCGCAGTCGTGATCTTCGTCGTGGTGATTCTCGGTTTCGTGGCCAGGCTGGCCGGGTTCAACATCTTCAAGCTGATCGGATACCTCCGTGAGGAGGTCCTGGTCGTCCTGGGCACGGCCTCGTCTGACAGCGTGCTCCCGCAGGTCATGCGGAAGCTGGAGCACATGGGGATCAAGAAGTCCACGGTCGGCCTCGTCATCCCGACCGGCTACTCCTTCAACCTGGACGCCTTCTCGATCTACCTCACCCTCGCCGCCGTCTTCATCGGGCAGGCCACCGGCGTGCCGCTGTCCATCGGCGACCTGCTGGTGGTGCTGCTCGTGGCCCTGGTCACCTCCAAGGGCGCACACGGCATCCCCGGCTCGGCCATCGTGGTGCTCGCCGCCACGCTCGCCTCGATTCCGACGATCCCGGTCGCGGGCCTGGTCCTGGTGCTGTCGGTGGACTGGTTCATGGGCATGGCCCGTGCGGCCGGCAACCTGCTCGGCAACTCGGTGGCCACCGTGGTCATCGCCACCTGGGAGGGCGACATCGACAAGGACCGTGCCGCGAAGGTCCTGGACGGCCAGGAGGTCGCCCCGACAAGCACGGAGGAGGAGCCGGCGACCGTGCCGGCCTAGAACCGCCCGCCCGCGTTCGGGCCTGACATCGCCGCGCCGTATGTGTGCCGCGCGCCTGTCCTGCCAGGTGCGCGGCGTCCATCGCCGACGGGTCGACGGCACGTGGACCCGTCGTTGTGCCTCTGCGAACTGCCAAGACCCTTGCACCGGGACCGGCGACGCCTACCGGGTTGGCACCGCCCGCGACCGAATCCGGCTCAACAAGGCACTCTTCACCCATATAAAGATCAAAGGCGGCCGGGTCGGCGATGACGCCTTCCGACCGCCCTGTGACGATCGTTCCGCATGTTTGCATACGGAACGTTGGTGGAGCTATGGGGATTCGAACCCCAGACCTCCTCCATGCCATGGAGGCGCGCTACCAACTGCGCTATAGCCCCTGGTCACCGCTACGGGTCCACCCGTTGCGGCGCTCCGAGAGCATATAGCCATCCGCGCCGATTCGCCTAATCGCGCCGCCCGTCCGTGCTCTGGCCAGGCCGTGCGGGAGACGACGGAGGCCGCCGTCGATGGACTGCTCCGAGATCCGCCGCCGTACGGCCCCCGAGCCGTACGGGGTCGTTATGCTTCGGCGTCCGGCCGGTCGTCGCTGTGGACCGGCTCCGGCAGGGTCCCGGCGTTGTGCTCGAGCAGCCGCCAGCCCTTGCGCCCTTCCTGCAGCACGGACCAGGAGCAGTTGCCCAGCCCACCGAGCGCCGGCCACAGCTCCTCGGGCAGCCTGAGCAGCTCGCAGATGCCGAGCCGGAGCGCGGCGCCGTGCGAGGCCACGACCAGCAGCCCGTCGTCGTCGAGCCGGCCTGCCCACCGGCGCATGGCCGCCCCCACGCGTGCGGCGACGTCCGTGACCGGCTCGCCGTCCGGGGCCTCCCAGGCGGCGTACTCCACGGGCCAGCGGGCGGCGATCTCCTCACGCGTCAGCCCTTCCCACTGGCCGCCGCCGCGTTCGCGGAAGTCCTTGTCGACCGCCACGTCGAGCCCGACGACACGCCCGAGCGCCAGCGCGGTGTCGTTGGCCCGTTGCAGGTCTGAGGAGACGATGAGCGTGGGCCGCAGCGAGGCCAGCAGCGACGCGGCCCTGGCGGCCTGCGCGACACCGGTCTCATCGAGCGGGATGTCGGAGTGTCCTTGGAACCGCTGCTCAACGTTCCACAACGTCTGCCCATGTCGCAGGCATACAATGCGCTTGCTCATGCAGCTTCCTCGCCAAAGGGCGCGAAATCGGCATGAGCGTGGCTCCTGCGTCTGATGGTTGCTTCGCTCCGGTCACTCACGCGCGCGCCCGCTGGAGGTTGGCCTGCATGACGCTCTCCGGCAGCGAGATGGCCGGGCAGTCCTTCCACAGGCGCTCGAGCGCGTAGAACGTGCGGTCCTCTTCGTGCTGGACGTGCACGACGATGTCGATGTAGTCGAGCAGCACCCAGCGGCCCTCGCGCTCGCCCTCGCGGCGCACGGGCTTGGCGTCGGCCTCGGTGCGCAGCCGATCCTCGATCTCGTCGACGATGGCGCGGACCTGGCGGTCGTTGGTGGCGGAGCAGAGCAGGAAGGCGTCGGTGATGACGAGCTGTTCGCTCACGTCGTAGGCGAGGATGTCATCGGCCAGCTTGTCGGCCGCCGCCTCCGCGGCGATGCGCACGAGCTGGACGGATCTGTCAGATGCGGTCACGATGCGGGTCTGTCCTCCTGTGTCGGCAGCATGCCCTTATGTTGAGGGTACCCTTCCGGCCCGAAACCCCTCACGTACCGGCACAGATCCGTTCACCCGTGGCCGTGATACAGCCCCCGCTTGTTGATGTATTGGACGATTCCGTCCGGCACCAGGTACCAAATCGGCTCCCCCTTGGCCACGCGCTGCCGGCACTCCGACGAGGAGATGGCCAGGGCGGGAATCTCCAGCAAGGTGACCTTTCCCGCAGGCAGCCCGGGATCGTGCAGGGTGTGCCCCGGACGCGTGCAGCCGACGAAGTGGGCCAGCTCGAACAGCTCGTCGGCGTTCTGCCAGCCGAGAATGGCCTCGAGCGCGTCGGCGCCGGTGATGAAGTAGAGCTCGACCTGCGGGCCATAGATTTCGGCAATATCGCGCAAAGTGTCGATGGTGTACGTCGGTCCCGGCCGGTCCACATCCACCCTGCTCACAGAGAACCGGGGATTCGACGCGGTCGCGATCACCGTCATCAGATAGCGGTCCTCGGCGGCGGACACCTCGCGCTCCGACTTCTGGTACGGGCGACCGGTCGGCACGAAAACGACCTCGTCCAAGTCGAAGTGGTGAGCGACCTCGCTGGCCGCGACAAGGTGCCCGTGATGGATGGGATCGAACGTCCCGCCCATCACTCCTACTCGCCTAATCCCCTGCACACCAGGCGCATTCATCATGAAACGGACCTTACGCGGACACCTTCCGACAACATGATGGCACCCCCCTTGACGATGGCCGCGCACCACTTCCGTTGCGGACGTAGCATGCCGGGCATGACGACCACCCCGGACCGCAACCGCGTCCAACTGCCCGGCATCTCGTCTCGAGCCTACGAACACCCCGCAGACCGGTCCGCGCTGGTCGCTCTGCGTAAGTTGAGTGGGTTCGACACGGTTCTCAAGCAGATGTCCGGCCTCGTGAGCGAGCGCCGCCTGCGCCTGATGTATCTGGCCTCGGCCGTGCGCGTGAGCGAAACACAGTTCCGTTCGGTCTACGACATGGGCCGCGACGCCGCGTACATCCTGGATCTGCACCGGATCCCCGAGGTCTACGTCCAGCAGGACCCGCAGGTCCAGGCCAAGGCCATCGGCTTCGACGACCCGTTCATCGTCGTGACCACCGGTCTGCTCAACCTCATGAACGAGGAGGAGCAGCGCTTCGTCATCGGCCACGAGACCTCGCACATCCTGTCGGGGCACGCGGTCTACCGGACGATGCTCGACATCCTCACCATGCTCGCCGCCCGCGTCGCGTGGATCCCGCTCGGCTACATCGGCCTGCGGGCGATCGTCGCGGGTCTGGAGGAGTGGTACCGCAAGTCGGAGCTGTCCTCCGACCGCGGCGGCCTGCTCGTCGGCCAGGACCCCGAAGCGGGTAAGAGGGCGCTGATGAAGCTCGCCGGCGGCGACTACACCCACGAGATGAACATCGAGGCCTTCCTGGAGCAATACCAGGAGTACGACACCGCGGGCGACCTTCGCGACGGCTTCCTCAAGGTGCTCAACCTGCTCGGCACCACCCACCCGTTCGCGGTGGTGCGCGTGGCCGAGCTGGACAAGTGGCAGCGCAGCGGCGAGTACGACCGCATCATCGGCGGCGACTACCCGCGCCGCGAGGATGACCCCAACGCACGAGTGACCGACGAGATCAAGGCGGCGGCCGAGTCCTACCGCGCATCCTGGTCACAGTCGCAGGACCCGTTCATCGGCGTACTGCGCGACGTGGCCGAGGGCGCCGTCAACGCGGGCGAGCGCATCTTCAACCGCTTCTCGCGCCGCGACGGCGGCCAGGGCTAGCCCGATCGCCGTACGCGGCCGATCCCGCTTGATCGGCCGCGTTCGGCCCGCCGCCCGATCGCCGGGCGGCGGGCCGAACCAGCACACACATCGGCTAACGGCGCAGGTCGCAGAACCAGCACACGCATCGGCTAACGGCGCAGGTCAGAGCAGCAGGGCGAGCGCCCGCACGGCGGCCGCGCACAGGGCGACGAACCCGCCGAGCACGGCCAGCGCGCGCAGCCCCTCTCTGCGGAGATCAGGCAGCCGGCCACCGATCCGCTCGATCTCGCGCCCGGTGATGCCGCCGCACAGCATCCCGAACACCACGCCAGCCACCGTCACGGGAGCGGGCTGCTGCCACCAGTCGGTGTCGATCTGACCGCCTCCGGTCACCCAGAGCGCCCCGCCCGACGCCACCGCGACGGGCACGCCCGGCCACACCACGGCGGTCGCCGCCGCCCCGGCCAGGGCCAGCGGGAACAGCAGCACGCGCAGCGCGACCCGCGTACGCGGCGAGCTGCGGTTTCTGATCAGCCAGTGGCTCATCCACAACGTCCTGGTCAGCACCACGAACACGGTCGTGATCGCGATGGAGGCGATCGGCCAGATCACTGAGGTCACCACGCACGGCACGGCCAGCACCGCGAGCAGCAGCAGGGCGCCGTTGCCCGCGGGCAGCGTGGTGTGGGACTCCGTCGTGCGTTTGCTATGCGGCTTGGCCCTGCTCCGGACGGCCGCCGCGGCGCTCTGGCGCGGCGTGGTCATCTTGGCGCGCGGCCCCGTGTTCTTCCCGTCGGCGCTCCCCCGGCTCCGCGGTGCGGGCACCTTCCCGTCCGCGCTCGTCCGGGCGCGCGCCACGGTCCCGTCCATCCGGCTTCGCGCCACGGCCCCCTCCGCCGCCGTGCCCGTCCTGGGCGAGCGCTGGCGGGCCGCGGCTTCGTCCGCGCCCGTGCGGCCGCGTACGGCTGCCCCGTCCTGGCCGGCGCGGCCGCGTGCCGCCGCTCCCTTGCCGTCCGTGCCGCTACGGCCGGCGTCGGCGGCCGGGCGACGGCGCGGCGCGGGCACCTTCCCGTCCGCGCCCGTGTTGTTGGGCCTGCCGCGGGCGGACTTGGCGGCCGCCTCGTCGGTGGTGCGGCCGCGCGCCGGCGTCGACCTGCCTGCTTCCTCGACCGCCTCGGGGGCCGTGGGCGGCTCGGGCTCCGTGGCGCCGGTGGCCTTGGCCAGCCGGGAGAGCCGGTCGGCCAGCAGCGCCGCCGTGGGCCGCTTGCCCGGCTCCCGGTTGAGTGCGGCCCGTACCAGCGGCAACAATGCGACGGGCACGCCCTTGAGGTCGGCCTGCCCGTTCAGCACCGCGTACATTTGCGCCTCAGCCGTGCCCCGCCCGAACGTCGGCCGCCCCGTGGCCGCGAACGCCACCGTCGCCGCCCACGCGTGCACGTCGGCCGGCGAGTCGACGTTCTCGTCGGCGAAGATCTCCGGAGCCGTGTAGCCGGGCGTGCCGAGGAACGTGCCCGTCATGGTCAGCCGGGTCGCGTCGAGCACCTGCGCGATCCCGAAGTCGATCAGCACCGGCCCTTCGGTGCCCATGATGATGTTGCCCGGCTTGAGGTCGCGGTGCACGACCCCGGCCGCGTGGATGATCGCGAGCGCCGCGGCGATGCCCTGCGCCATGTCAACGAGGTCGGAGACGTCGAGGGGTCCGCTCTGGCGCACCCGCTCCAGCAGCGTGGCGCCCTCGATGTGCTCCATGACCAAGTACGGTCGCGCGCAGTTGAGATCGGCGTCCAGCACCTTGGCCACGTAAGGGCTCTCGACCCTGCGCAGCGCGCGGACCTCGCGCTCGAGCCTGATGCGCGAGGTCTCGTCCTCTGCCAGATCGTGCAGGACCTTGAGCGCGACGCGCTCGCCCCGGCGGATGGTCGCGAGGTAGACCTCGCCCATCCCGCCCCGGCCGAGCCGCTCGACCAGGGTATACGGCCCGACCTTGCCGAGCTTGCTCACCGTCCCTCCCCGCCGGGCGCGCCCATAAGGGACACAACCCTAGCGCCGGGATACGAGTTGCCGCTCGAGGCACGCCGATGGTTTATCGACGTGTGTGGTCGGAGAGCATGGCGTCGAGCCCGGCCGTGGGCTCCTCCGACAGCCGCCTGCGGCCTTTCCTGCGCCAGTTGACGTGGCCGCGGCTCTCCAGCCAGAGCATGAGCCGGTCGGCGCCGAACAACACCGCGGCCGAGAAGACGAGGGCGACGACAATGTCCATGTCTCCCAGTCAAGCCGCGGCGAGGGGCGCCGGTCAGGCCGACACGCCGGTCAGCGCGTTCATGGCCTCACTCCGTTCGGCGCTCCCTCCGCCATCACCGTGCCTTCTGACGTGCGCATATGCCCATCACCGGTGTAGACCCACTTGGTGGAGGTCAGCTCGGGCAGCCCCATCGGGCCGCGCGCGTGCAGCTTCTGCGTGGAAATGCCGATCTCGGCCCCGAATCCGAACTCGCCCCCGTCGGTGAACCTGGTCGAGGCGTTGACCGCCACGGCCGCCGAGTCCACCAGCGCCACGAACCTGCGGGCGGCCTGCTGCGAGCGGGTGACGATGGCGTCGGTGTGCCCGGAGCCGTAGCGCCTGATGTGCGCCACCGCCTCCTCCAGCGAGCCGACGACGGCGGCGGCGATGTCGAGCGAGAGGTATTCGGTGGAGAAGTCGTCCTCGGTGACGGGCACGACGCCGGAGCCGTGGCGGGCGATCCGCTCGTCGCCGTGCACGGTCACGCCTGCCTCGGCGAGCGCCTCAAGCGCCTTGGGCACGAACGTGTCCGCGACGCCCTCGTGCACCAGGAACGTCTCGGCCGCGTTGCACACCGACGGCCGCTGCGCCTTGGCGTTGACCAGGATCTGCACGGCCAGGTCCACGTCGGCCTCGGCGTCGACGTAGACGTGGCAGTTGCCGACGCCGGTCTCGATCACCGGCACCGTCGATTCCTCGACCACCGAGTTGATCAGTGACGCGCCACCGCGCGGGATCAGCACGTCGACCAGGCCGCGAGCCCGCATCAGCTCCTTGACGGAGTCCCGGGTCTGCCCGGGCACGAGCTGGACGGCCCCAGCAGGCACCTCGGTGCCCTCCAGCGCGTCCTGCATGACGCGGACCAGCGCCGTGTTGGAGGAGTAGGCGCTGGAGGAGCCCCTGAGCAGGACCGCGTTGCCGCTCTTGAGGCAGAGCGCGGCGGCGTCGACCGTGACGTTGGGACGGCCCTCGTAGATGATGCCGATGACGCCCAGCGGCACCCTGAGCTGGCGCAACTCCAGCCCGTTGGGCAGCGTGGAGCCGCGGACGACCTCGCCGACCGGGTCGGGCAGGTCGGCCACCTCGCGCACAGCGTCGGCGATCTTGGCGATCCGGGCCTCGTCGAGCCGCAACCGGTCGACCATCGCCTCGGACGTGCCCTGCGCCCTGGCCTGCTCGACGTCCTTGGCGTTGGCCTCGACGATCTCGGCCGCGTGCGCGACCAGGGCGTCGGCCACGGCACGCAGCGCCCGGTCCTTCGGCGCCCGCGGCAACGGGGCCAGCTCGGCGGCGGCCTCTCGTGCCGCCTGGGCTACCCTCAGGAACTCTGTGCTCATGGCTACGCTCCGCTGTCCAGGGCCTCTATGGGTTAGTTGTGGGCTTCCAGTATGACGATGTCGTCGCGGTGGATGAGCTCGCGTTCGTATTCCGGTCCGAGGGCGCTCGCCAGCTCTCTCGTGGAGCGCCCGAGCAGCCCGGGAATCTCGGCGGCGTCGAAGTTGACCAGGCCGCGGGCCACCACGAGCCCCTGAGGCCCGCACAGGTCCACCGGATCGCCCGCGGCGAAGTCGCCTTCCACGGACGTCACCCCGGCAGGCAGCAGCGACTTGCGGCGCGTCACGATGGCCTCGACCGCGCCCTGGTCGAGGTGGAGCAGGCCGCGCCCGGTGGCGGCGTGCGCGAGCCAGAGCAGGCGCGTGCCAGGGTGGCGACCCCCGGGGTGGAAGTAGGTGCCGACGTCGGCCCCGCTCAGCGCCTGGGCCGCGTGAGCGGCCGCGGTGAGCACCACAGGGACACCGGCCCCGGTCGCGATCCTGGCGGCCTGCACCTTGGTCACCATGCCGCCGGTGCCGACGCTCGCTCCGTTTTTGCCCAGCTCGACGCCGGCCAGGTCCTCAGGGCCGCGGATCTCGGCCAGCCGGCGCGCCGGAGCTCGGCCGCCTCGGCTGGGCGGGCCGTCGTAGAGCGCGTCCACGTCCGACAGCAGCACCAGCGCATCCGCCCTGATCAGGTGCGACACCAGCGCCGCCAGCCGATCGTTGTCGCCGAAGCGGATCTCATCGGTGGCCACGGTGTCGTTTTCATTGACGATGGGCACGATGCCCAGCTCCAGCAGCCGGGTCAGGGTGCGCTGGGCGTTGACGTGGTGCGCGCGCCGCATCATGTCGTCGGCGGTCAGCAGGACCTGGCCGACACGCAGGCCGTACCGGGCGAAGGAGGAGGTGTAGCGGGCCACCAGCACGCCCTGGCCGACCGAGGCGGCCGCCTGCTGGGTGGCGAGGTCACGCGGTCGCGCGCTCAGCCCGAGCGGGCCGAGGCCCGCCGCGATCGCCCCGGAGGAGACCAGGACGAGCTGCGTCCCGGCGCGGCGCCTCGCCGCCAGCACGTCCACCAAGGCGTCCACACGATCGACGTCGATCGTTCCCTGGGGGGTGGTGAGCGAGGAGGAGCCGACCTTGACAACGACCTTCGACGCCGAGCTGATCTGTTCCCGCACGTCTCGAAGCCTATCTGAGCCACAGTTCCGAACATTACTACATTGACTGAATTACTTCATTGGATGTAGTCATTGACTCATGAGCGAACGGACCTATGTCGTCACGGGCGCCGCCTCGGGCATCGGCGCGGCCACTGCCGACCATTTGGCGGCCACCGGAGCGCGAGTGATCCGCTGTGACGTGCGCGACGCCGAAGTGATCGCCGATCTGACCGTCGCGGAGGGGCGCGAGAGGCTCACCTCGCAGGTCAGGGCCGCGTCGGGCGGAAGGATCGACGGCGTGGTCGCCGTCGCGGGTGTCGGCCTGCCGTCCCCGCTCACCGTACGGCTCAACTTCTTCGGCACCCTCGCCACCTTGGAGGGCCTGCGCCCGCTCCTGACCGAGTCCGACCGGCCCCGCGCGGTCGCGGTGTCCTCGCTGAGCGCGATCGTGGCCGCGGACGAGAGCATCGTCGAAGCCTGCCTGGCTCTGGACGAGGAGGCCGCGGCTACCGCCGCCACCGCGGTCGTGGAGGCAGGGCAGGGCCGCATCGTTTACCCGTCCAGCAAGCGCGCACTCAACCAGTGGCTCCGGAGCGCCGCCGTCGGCCCTGACTGGGCGGGGGCGGGCATCCCGCTGAACGCGGTGGCGCCGGGTGTGGTGGACACGGAGACGGCCCGCAGGACGCTCCTGGCCGATCCGGCTACGACCGAGCTCGTGGCCGCCGCGATGCCTCAGCCCTTGGGCTTCCCCGGTCCGGTCTCGGCCGTCGCGTCCCTGCTGGCGTGGACGGTGAGCGCGGACAACTCCTTCATGACCGGCCAGATCTTGTACGCCGACGGCGGCGCCGAGGCCGCCCTCCGCTCGTAAACCGCCCCCACCCCCGCACCCATCTGACGACGCCATAGGGCGCCCTCTCGGCACCGTTCCACGTGCCCGGCTGCTCCCCGCACCCCGCGGGGCCACCCACGGCGCCCGCAGCCGCTCGGCACCCGATGGAAACCCAGGCGGCCCGGCCGGAGCTGGCTGTGCAGGGCCGTAGCCCTCCCAGGTCAGCCGGAGCGGCGGGAGCCAACTGTGGAGGCCCGCAGCCCTCCCAGGTCCTACCCGAGCCGGTTGTCGGAGCCGCGCGGCCCTTGGCGGACCGACTCGGCGTGCAGCGTGGGCTGCCAGTCGAAGACGTACCCGCCCTCCATCGGCCCGATGACCACTTCGGCCCCCGCGGTGGCGCCGGCCTTGGCGAGCTGCTCCTCGACCCCGAGCCGCTCCAGCCGGTCGGCGAGGTATCCGACCGCCTCGTCGTTGGTGAAGTCCGTCTGCCTGATCCACCGTTCCGGCTTCTCGCCGGTGATCTGGAACAGGTTCTCGTTGACCCGGCGCACCCGGAACCCGGCGTCGCCGAGCTGCTTGGGCCGGATCACGAGCCGTGTAGGCTCCTCGATCGGCTTGTTGGCCCGGGCGGCCGCGACCCACTCGCCCATCGCGTACGTGAGCTCCCGCAACCCGTCATGGGTGGCCGCCGAGATCGTGAACACCTGCAGCCCCCGCGCCTCGAACTCGGGCGTGACCAGCTCAGCCAGCTCCCGAGCGTCCGGCACGTCGGCCTTGTTGAGCACGACGATCCGCGGCCGGTCCTCGAGCTTGCCATACGCCCGCAGCTCCGCCTCGATCACCTCGTAATCCGTGATCGGATCGCGCCCAGGCTCCATGGTGGCGCAGTCGATGACGTGGACGAGCATGTCGCACCGCTCGACGTGCCGCAGGAACTCGTGCCCGAGCCCCTTCCCCTGCGACGCCCCGGGGATCAGCCCGGGCACGTCCGCCACGGTGAACACGGTGTCCCCGGCCGTCACCACCCCGAGGTTCGGGATCAACGTGGTGAACGGATAGTCGGCGATCTTCGGCTTGGCCGCGCTCAGGGCGGCGATCAGCGACGACTTGCCGGCGCTCGGGAACCCGACCAGCGCCACGTCCGCGACGCTCTTCAGCTCCAGCATGACGTCGAGCCCGTCGCCCGGCTCCCCGAGCAGCGCGAACCCGGGCGCCTTCCGCTTCGTGCTGGCCAGGGCGGCGTTACCCAGCCCGCCGTGCCCGCCCTGGGCGATCACATACCGGGTGCCGGCTCCCACGAGGTCCACCAGCACCTCGCCCGTGTCGGCGTTCTTGACGACGGTGCCGTTGGGGACGGGCAGGACCACGTCCTCCCCGTTGGCGCCGTCCCGGTTGGAGCCCTGCCCCTGCTTGCCGTTGTCGGCCTTGCGATGGGGCCGCCGGTGGTAGTCGAGCAGGGTTGCGGTGTTGGGATCGACCTCGAGGATCACATCGCCGCCGCGTCCGCCGTTGCCCCCGTCGGGGCCGCCGAGCGGTTTGAACTTCTCCCGGTGGATGGAGGCACACCCGTTCCCCCCGTCACCGGCCTTGATATGCAGGACCACCTGGTCCACAAAGTCCGGCATGCCGTTCTCCTCCATCGCCCCACCAGGGGCCTCTCATAGTTCCCACACAACGCAAAAGGGGTGGATCGAAACCGCTCGATCCACCCCAGAAGATCCCCAGGTCGGGAGGAGGAAAAGCTACTCCGCGACGGGAACGATGCTCACGGCCCTGCGGCCGCGCTTGACGCCGAACTGCACGTGACCAGCGGCCAGCGCGAACAGCGTGTCATCGCCACCACGGCCGACGTTGTCACCGGGGTGGAAGTGGGTGCCACGCTGGCGGACGATGATCTCGCCCGCGTTGACCAGCTGGCCACCGAAACGCTTGACGCCCAGGCGCTGCGCGTTGGAGTCACGGCCGTTCCGGGTGGACGACGCGCCCTTCTTGTGTGCCATCTCTCAAACTCCCGATCAGGCCTGGTCGATACCGGTGATCTTCACCTGGGTGTACCGCTGGCGGTGACCCTGGCGCTTCTTGTAACCGGTCTTGTTCTTGTACTTGAGAATGCGGATCTTCGGGCCCTTGGTCTCACCGAGGATCTCGGCGCTGACCGTGAACTTGCCCGCCTCGGTCGTCACGTCGCCATCGTTGACGACGAGCACCGTCGGCAGCGAAACCGAAGAGCCGACCTCGCCGGCGACCTTGTCCACCTCGAGGACGTCACCGACGGAGACCTTCTGCTGCCTGCCGCCGCAACGAACGATCGCGTACACCGCGGAACCCTTCTACTGACTCGCTGTTGTCACGGCCATCCCACAACGGGGACGGCCGCCGAATGCTGCGCCTTGTCATTCGGTCCTGTCTGGAACCGACGATCCGAGTAGGCGCGCCAACAGGGCACGTCACCTGACGCACCGATTCACCAGGGTACCGGATTAACGGTCCCCCGGCGAACCGGACGGGTCGTCGGACGTCCGCCGAGGGCTACTCGGCGGACTTGGCTCGGCGGGAGCGTCGCCGCCCCCTGCCAGAAGTCTGACCGGCTTGGTCGTCCTCTGCCGGGACGTCTTCAAGCGCACCGGTCACCGTATCACGGCCTGCGGACTCCTTGGCCGCGGAAACCTTGTCGGAGACCGCCTTCTCCACGGCCATCTTCCCCTGCGTGCCGCGCGGCTCCGGCTTGGACTCCACCGGCTCCGTGGAGACCAGCAGGCCACGCCCGTTGCAGCACTCACACGGCGTCGAGAAGGCCTCCAGGAGCCCCTGACCGACCCGCTTACGCGTCATCTGGACCAGACCCAGGGAGGTCACCTCGGCCACCTGGTGCTTGGTCCTGTCGCGCGCCAGGCACTCCAGGAGCCGCCGCAGCACGAGGTCCCGGTTCGACTCCAGCACCATGTCGATGAAGTCGATCACGATGATGCCGCCGATGTCGCGCAGCCGGAGCTGGCGCACGATCTCCTCGGCCGCCTCCAGGTTGTTCCTGGTGACGGTCTCCTCGAGGTTTCCGCCCTGTCCGGTGAACTTGCCGGTGTTGACGTCGACGACGGTCATCGCCTCGGTACGGTCGATCACCAGCGAGCCGCCGCTCGGCAGCCACACCTTGCGGTCCATTGCCTTGCCGAGCTGCTCGTCGATCCGGTACGACTCGAAGACGTCGCCGTCGCCCTGCTCGCCGTCCCACCTCGACAGCCGCTCGCCCAGGTGCGGCGCGACGTACTTGACGTAGTCGTCGACCGTGTCCCAGGCCTCCTCGCCCTGCACGACCAGCGAGGTGAAGTCCTCGTTGAAGACGTCCCGTACGACCCTGATGGTCAGGTCGGGCTCGGCGGACAGCAGCTCGGGCGGGCTCGCCGACTTGGCCTTCTTCTGGATGTTCTCCCACTGGGCGGACAGCCGGGCCACGTCGCGGGCCAGCTCGTCCTCGGAGGCGCCCTCGGCCGCGGTGCGTACGATCACGCCGGCGTTCTCGGGCATGACCTTCTTCAGGATGCTCTTGAGCCGCGTGCGCTCCTTGTCGGGCAGCTTGCGGCTGATGCCGGTCATCGAGCCGTCGGGCACGTAAACCAGGTAGCGCCCGGGCAGGCTGATCTGCGAGGTGAGCCGCGCGCCCTTGTGCCCGATCGGGTCCTTGGTGACCTGCACGAGCACCGACTGACCCGACTTCAGCGCCGACTCGATCCGCTTGGGCTGGCCTTCCATTCCGGCGGTGTCGAAGTTGACCTCACCGGCGTACAGGACAGCGTTCCTGCCCTTGCCGATGTCCACGAACGCCGCCTCCATCGACGGCAGCACGTTCTGCACCTTGCCGAGGTAGACGTTGCCCACGTAGGACTGGCTGGCCTCGCGGTTGACGTAGTGCTCGACGAGCACGCCGTCCTCCAGCACCGCGATCTGCGTGCGGTCGCCCTGCCTGCGCACCACCATCATGCGGTCGACGGACTCGCGGCGGGCCAGGAACTCCGACTCCGTGATGATCGGCGGGCGCCGGCGGCCGAGCTCGCGGCCCTCGCGGCGCCGCTGCTTCTTGGCCTCCAGCCTGGTGGAGCCGCGCACGCTCTGCACGCCGTCGGTGGCGGTGTCGAGCGAGGCCGCACGGCCGGATCGCGGCGCGCGGATGCGCACCACTGTGTTCGGCGGGTCGTCGCTGGCCGGCTCAGGGGTCTCGTCGGAGCCGCGGCGGCGACGGCGACGACGGCGACGCGACGTGGAGCCCTCCTCGTCCTGGGCCTCCTCGCCCTGCTCCTCGTCGGTCTCCTCCTCGGACTCCTCGCTGTCCTCGGCTTCATCGCGCTCGCGGGCCTTGCCACGGCCGCGACCGCCACGGCGGCGGCGACGGCGACGGCCACCGGCCTCTTCCTCCTGCTCATCGGAGGTGTCGACGTCGGCCTCTTCCTCGCTCACGGCCTCCTCGGCCACGTCCTCCGCCTCTGCGGGGCGAGCTTCGGCGGCAGCGGGCTGCGGCTCGGGCCGCCGGACCACGGCGGGCTTGGCCTGGCTGGGGTCGGGCGCCTGGAACAGCGGCGCGAAAATGGCCGCCGGCCGCTGAAACGCGGTGCCGCCCGCCTCGTCCTGGGTGCGGACCGCGAACCCGAACGGGTCGGCGAGCAGACTCGGCCGCTCGAGCTCCTCGTCGAGGTCCTCGCCTGCGGGCTCATCGTCGAGCGGCTCGTCCTCGGGCAGGATCTCGATGATGTCCTCTTCGCCCTCGACGTCACCGCCGGAAACCACCGCCTGGGCACCGGAAGCGTCCGCCTCGGCGGCCTTCGGGCGCGAAACCGCCGCGCCTTCGGCCTCCGCTGCTTCGGCACCGACCCCGGCGTCACCGCCGGCTGCCGCTCGCGCCGCAGCGCCACGCCCGGCGCGCGTCCTGGTGCGGCCGGCCCTCGGTGCGGCGGCCTCCACGTCACCGGCACCAGCCGTCTCCCCGGCAACCGCCTCGTCGACGGCAGCGGGAGCCTCGGTCTCCTCCGGCTCGGCCTTCTTGCGCGTGGTCCTGCGCCGCTTCACGGGCGCCGCCTCGGCCTCGGCGGACACAGCACCCTCCTGGAGCGCTTGTGCCTCTTCCGGCTGGTCCTCGGCGGCCTTCTTCGTGGTGCGCCGCCGCGGAGTCGTCGCGGTGGACCGGGTCCTCGTAGCCCTCTTGGGCTTGTCTTCAGCTTCGGCGACGGCCTCGGCGAAGATGCCCTCGGCCGGGCTCTCGACTGCTCTCTCTAGTGGGGCCTCGCCGGCCGTGGCGGCAGCAGCCGCCGCGAGAACGTCAGGATCAGGCTCGCCGGCAGCGCGCTGCACGACGGTGCGTTGCACCGGCGCGCCCTCCGCGACCGACGGCGCGGCCTGCGCGGCGGGAAGGGTGACCGGAACGGAAGCCGGCTCCTCGGGCAGCTCGGGCGGCGGACCGGCCGGGCGGCTGGCGGAGCGGCGACGCGCGGTCACCTTGGTCTGTTCAGTTGTTTCCCCGTCAGGGCCAGTGGCCCCGGCGTTGGGCTCGTTGTCGAGCATGCGGGCGCTCTCCCGTCAGCTCCCGGGCGCGTCGCCGCGCCGCGCAGGAGCCCTCGTGTCTCAGTTGTCCGCCAGCGCCTCCATGTCGGAGGCACCGGCGCCAAGTCCTGTCAGCGGTCGTGCCCGGCTCATGCTGGGCGCGTCCTTAACCGACGGCGTGCTCACCCGCCGGTCCCGCCTCGCCGCCGCGCGTTGTGTCGCGGTCCAGGTCGAGCGGATCGGCAAGCGCACCGGTGCTGACGTCGAGCGGCCCCTGCGCCAGCCTGGTCACCTCTGGGGGAACCGGCGGCGCGAAGTCGGCCACAAGGCGCAGCCCTGTGAGCACATCGTCGGGTCGAACGGCAGGCGTCATGTGCCGAACAACCATGCGCAGTATGACACACGGTCCTCCAAGCACCTGAGCTGCGATTCTGTCTGTTCTGTCTGTTCCCTCGGACACCGTCAGCCCCAGGACGGCCTCGCGCGCGTCGAAGCGACGGGGGCCCTTCTTGGTGAGGCGCTCGACCTCCACGGTGCCCGCCGCGAGGAACTTCTCCGCCGCCACCTCGGCGAGCTCGCGGTCGGCACCAGGCAGCCGCACCTCCCAGTCGGAGACCTCCAAGCGGTCGGCCAGTCCACCCTGACCCGCCTCCACGACGTCGATCACATCGAGCCCCGGCGGCAACGACCGGTCCAAACCGGACCTGACCTGCTCGGGGTCGCAGTGCGTGGTGACACCGATCTCGAGGTATTCGGCTTCGCTGGCGACACCGGTCGGCGCCGCGCCCGCGTAGGAGATCTTCGGGTGGGGCGAGAATCCCGCGCTGTAAGCCACCGGAATGCCGGCACGGCGAACCGCCCTCTCGACGGCACGCGAAATGTCGCGGTGGCTGGTGAAGCGCAGGCGGCCGCGCTTGGCGTAACGCACGCGAAGGCGCTGCACCGTGGGCGCGGGCGGAGGCCCTTCGGGAACAGGTTTCAGAGCTTGTCGTCCTTCCCTTGTCAGAGTTCCTTCTTTTCAGGTCCCTTCGTCTCAGGATAAGCCGCCCCAGCGTATGTATGTGTACGCCGAGGCACGGCTCGCCCACTGAGCGCGCTAGACCACCGTCAGAGGAAGGAGTTTTCGCCCCGTGGGACCGATTTGAATTTCCGTGCCCATGGTCGGGCAGACGCCGCAGTCATAGCAGGGAGTCCAGCGGCAGTCCTCGACCTCGCCGCCGGAGACGGCCTCCTGCCAGTCCTGCCACAACCATTCGCGGTCGAGCCCGGCGTCGAGGTGGTCCCATGGCAGGACCTCGTTTTCCTCCCGCTCACGCGTGGTGTACCAGTCCACGTCGATGCCGGCCTTCTCGGCGGCCGCCATCCAGCGCTCGTAGGAGAAGTGCTCGCTCCAGCCGTCGAACCTGCCGCCGCCCTCCCAGACGGCGCGGATCACGGCGCCGACCCGGCGGTCGCCACGCGACAGCAGGCCCTCCACGATCGAGGGTTTGCCGTCGTGGTAGCGGTAGCCGATGGCCCGGCCGTATGCCTTGTCGCTCCGGAGCGCGTCACGCAGCGCCCTGAGCCGCCGGTCGACGGTCTCGTGGTCGGCCTGCCCGGCCCACTGGAACGGGGTGTGCGGCTTGGGCACGAAGCCGCCGATGGAGACCGTGCAGCGGATGTCCCGGCTGCCGGTGGCCTCGCGGCCCGCCTTGATGACCTTCTTGGCCAGATCGGCGATGCCCAGCACGTCCTCGTCCTGCTCAGTGGGCAGGCCGCACATGAAGTAGAGCTTGACCTGCCGCCACCCCTGCGAATATGCCGTGGTGACGGTGCGGATGAGGTCTTCCTCGGTGACCATCTTGTTGATCACCTTGCGCATCCGCTCCGAGCCGCCCTCCGGCGCGAACGTCAGGCCCGAGCGCCTGCCGTTCCTGGAGAACTCATTGGCCAGGTCGATGTTGAACGCGTCCACCCGCGTCGAGGGCAACGACAGCGAGGTGTTGGTGCCCTCGTAGCGGTCGGCCAGGCCCTTGGCGACATCGCCGATCTCGGAGTGGTCGGCCGACGACAGCGACAGCAGCCCGACCTCGTTGAAGCCGGACTCCTTGATGCCGTTTTCGACCATCGCCCCGATCGTGGTGATCGACCGCTCGCGCACCGGGCGCGTGATCATGCCTGCTTGGCAGAACCGGCACCCGCGGGTGCAGCCGCGGAAGATCTCCACGCTGAACCGCTCATGCACCGTCTCCGCCAGCGGGACCAGCGGCTTCTTCGGATAGGGCCACTCGTCCAGGTCCATCACGGTGTGCTTGTGCACCCGCCACGGCACGTCGGGCCGGTTGGGCGCGACACGCTTGATGCGCCCGTCCGGGTGGTAGTCGACGTCGTAGAACTTGGGCACGTAGACGCCGCCGGACTCGGCGAGCCGCATCAGCAGCTCGTCCCGCCCGCCGGGCCGGCCCTCGGACTTCCACTCGCGGATGACCTCGGAGATGGCGATCGCAATCTGCTCGCCGTCGCCGAGCACGGCCGCGTCGAGGAAGTCGGCGATCGGCTCGGGGTTGAAGGCCGCGTGGCCGCCCGCGAGCACGATCGGGTCGTCCTCGCCCCGGTCGACCGCATGCAGCGGAATGCCGGCCAGGTCGAGGGCGGTCAGCATGTTGGTGTAGCCGAGCTCGGTGGAGAACGACACCCCCAGCACGTCGAAGGCACGCACCGGCCGGTGCGCGTCGACGGTGAACTGCGGCACGCCCTCGGCCCGCATGAGCGCCTCGAGGTCCGGCCACACCGCGTAGGTGCGCTCGGCCAGAGTCCCGGGCAGCTCGTTGAGAATCTCGTAGAGGATCGCCACGCCCTGGTTGGGCAGCCCGACCTCGTAGGCGTCCGGGTACATCAACGCCCACCGCACGTCGGCGGAGTCCCAGTCCTTGACGGTCGAGTTGAGCTCACCTCCCACATACTGGATCGGCTTCTGCACCTTGGGCAGCAGCGCTTCCAGGCGGTGGAAAATCGACTCGACAGGCATACGGTCCAGGGTAGCGGCGGTCAGACGGTGGCAGGTCCGGTGATGTCGATGTCATTTCCGCTGAGCACCAGGACGTGGTGCCCTTCGTAGCAGGTCAGCTCCACGGCGATCACGCCGCTTTCCAGGTTGTGCAGGGCGACCACGTGGTTCGCGGGCAGCAGAAAGCGCTCCCCGCACTCATCGCAATAGGCCAAGAACATACATCTAATTAAACGACTGGCCGCGCATCTTGATGGCTTGGAGAAGCCCAATCGCGATGAGATTCGCGAATGTCGCGGTCCCGCCATATGACACGAACGGCAGCGGCAGCCCGGTGATCGGCATGATCCCGATCGTCATCCCGACATTGATGAACGTCTGGAAGGCGAACCAGCACACGATCGTCCCTGCGACCAGCGTCCCGAACCGGTCCTCACACTTCCTGGCGATCTTCAGCCCGCGCACCAGCACCACGCCGAGCAACAACACGACGGTGACCGACCCGAGGAAGCCGAACTCCTCTCCCGCCACCGTGAAGATGAAGTCGGTGTGCTGCTCGGGCACGAACCTGCCGGTCGTCTGCCCGCCGCCGAGCAGCCCCTTGCCCAGCAACTGCCCGGATCCGATGGCGATCAGCGACTGAGTGCTGTTGTAGCCCACTCCGCGTGGATCGACGCTCGGATCCACGAACGCGGTGAACCGCGCCACCTGGTAAGGCTCCAGCATCTCGAATTTGAACACCGCGAAAATCCCGGCTGCGGCCACCAGCGTCATCGCGATGATCACTCGCTTGCGCACGCCCCCGATGATCAGCCCAGCCGCCGTGATCACGGCCAGGACCATGGCCGTGCCGAGATCGGGCTGGAGCATCACCATTCCCATCGTGATCACCGCGGCCACGAGCGCCAGCGTGACGTCGAGCCCGCGGGGCCGATCGGTGCCCTCGGCCGGCTGCGCCAGCAGCATCGCGATGATCAGCAGCAGCCCCACTTTGGCGAACTCCGACGGCTGCACCGCGAAACCCCCGCCCAGCAGGATCCACGAATGCGACCCGTTGATCGTCGCCCCCAGTGGCGTGAGCACCAGCCCCAAGCCCACCAAGGACACCAGGAACACCAGCGGCGCGTACGCCCGCATCGCCCGGTGATCGATCGTGGCCACCACCGCGCACAGCACCACTCCGATGACCTCGTTGAGCAGGTGCTTCTTCACCAGTCCCGTGGCTCCGGGCGCCCAGGTCCTGGTGGAGGACCACACCAGCAGCGTGCCGATCACGCACAACCCGGCCACCGCGACCAGCATCAGCCCGTCGAGCCGGCGTATGGTCGAATTCTCGTGCGCCATCCGCCGCAGGAGCGAGGGCCGCCGGATGACAGCGGTGCGCGCGATCATCCCGGGACCACCGTCCCGTCCGGCCTGAACGTCGGCAGCTTGGTGGTCAGCTTCCCGCCGGGCACGGCCGCGGGACGCTTGATGCCGTAAATGCCCTCGTAGATCTCCCGCACGGCCGGCGCCGCGGTCTGCGAGCCCATCCCGCCCTGGGAGACCATGACGACCACCACGTACTGAGGGTTCTTCGTGGGCGCGAAGGAGGCGAACCAGGAGGTGTCCTTCTTGCCCCACACCTCCGCGGTGCCGGTCTTGCCACCGATGCGGACCTTGTTCATCGGGAACCCGGCGAACGCCCCCGCCGCGGTGCCGTCCTGGGCGACCTGGCTCAGCGCGTTCTTGATGTAGAGCCGCTCTTTCTCGCTGAGCGGCAGCTTGCCCACCACGGGCACAGGGAAGGTCCTGACCACCTTGCCGTCGGGCCGCACCTGCGCCCATCCGATGCGCGGGCTGCGCAGCTTCCCGTCACTCACCAGCGCCATGTACGCCCTGGCCAGCTGCATCGGCGTGACCAGCACGTCGCCCTGGCCGATGGAGAAGTTGGCCGAGTCGCCCGGCCGCAGCAGGAATCCCTCGGTGCAGTTTTCCAGCGCCAGCCGCTTGAGGAACTCGGCCCGCGCCCGGTCCTTCACCTCCGGATATCCCTTGCGCGACCGCTCACAGTTGACCGCGCTGGTCCTGTTCCACAGATCCCGCTTCCAGGCGCGGTCGGGAATGCGGCCGGCCGACTCGCCGGGCAGGTCCACGCCGGTCGGGCTGCCGAACCCGAACGACCTGGCCATGTTGGAGAACACCTCTTTCGGCTTCTTCTTCGGCTGCCGCCCGCCGTCCTTGAGGTATTGCTCGTACGCCGCCCGGTAGAAGATCGTGTCGCAGGACTTGACCAGCGCCGTGTGCAGGTCGAGGGTGCCCAGCCCGATGCCGCGGAAGTTGTTGAAGGCCCGGCCGCCCACCGTGTAGGAGCCCGGGCAGCCGTATTTGCCATTGAGCGGATAGCCGGCCCGCAACATCGCCGAAACAGAGGAGATCTTGAACGTGGAGCCCGGCGCGAACTGGCCGTTGATGGCCCGCGACACCAGCGGCTTACCGGACTTGTCCGACAGCAGCCATTGGTATCCGCGGGCCGAGATCCCGCCACCCCAGATCGCCGGGTCGTAGCCGGGCGCGCTGGCCACCGCCACCACCCGCCCCGAGCGCGCGTCCAGCACCACCCCGGCCCCGCCGTCGGCCGCGGGCGCAGACTTCATCGCCTTGTTCAGTGCCCTCTCGGTGATGGTCTGGATCCGTGAGTCGATGCTGGTGACCAAGTGGTCGCCGGGGATGGGCGGCACCTGCTCCTCCAGCCCGAGGGCCTTGCCCATCCGGTCCACCTGCACCCTGCGCAGGCCCGACTTGCCGCGTAGCGCGTCGTCGTAGACGTATTCGAGCCCGTCGCGCCCGGCCAGGTCCACACCGGAGAAGCTGGCCTTGAGCCCTTCGCGTTGCTCCAGCTCCTGCTCGGTCACCGGTTGCAGGTAACCCAGCATCTGCGCGCCGGCCCTGCCGCCGGGATATTGCCGCACGGAGTGGATCTCCGCCGTCACACCGGGAAACTCCTCCTGCCGCTCCAGGATCTGCAGCGCTTTGCGTGGGTCGACCTTCTCATCCAGCGGAACCGGCTGGTATGGCGATCCCGTCCAGCATGGCTTGCCCACTCCCGGCCCGCACGGCGTGATCCGCTGCTGCAGGTCCGCGACCGGCATGCCGAGCACCGCGGACAACTTGCGCAGCACCGTCATCCCTCCGTCGGGCATCCGCGACAGCATGGCCCGGTCCACGGACACGACGAGCGCGGTCTTGTTGCGCACCAGCGGCCGTCCCGACGAGTCGAGGATCTGCCCGCGCACGGCCGGCACGATGACCGTCCGCGTCCTGGTCTCCGTCGCCCGCGTCACGAACTCGTTTCCGCGCACGACCTGCACCTGCCACAGGCGCACAGTCAGCACGACGAGCAGCACCAGCACCAGCACGTGCAGCACCAGCAGCCGGGCCCGCATCCTGATCATGTCGAGTACCTCGACCATCTGCCCCGCGTCGTCAGCCAGATCACGATCGGCGAAACGAGCAGCGTGTAGACGACGGTGACCGGCACCTGCTCGATCAGCGTGGACATGGTCACCCGGGGATCGGAGATGAGCATGCCCACGGCCGCGGCCAGCAACGGCGCCAGCAGCACGCACAGCACCACGGTCGTCACCGGCCCGCCCGCACCGCGCCCGGCGATGTAGCCGGCGAGCGCCAGCACGAACGCGTATTGGCCCACCAGGTGCGCGGTCGGCGGCATGACGTCGACCAGCAGCCCGGCGAAGAAGCCGAGCATCGCCCCGGACGAAGCCCCCCGTGCCAGCGCCGCGCCGACGACGGCCAGCAACACCAGGTCAGGCGCGCCCCCCGCCGGCAGTGGCAGCCGATTGACCAGCATGACCTGAGCCAGCAACGCCAGCAGCACGGAGATCCCGCCGATCACAGCGCCCCCTTCCGACCGGCCCTTCCACTCACCGCGCCCCCTCTCGGCCGACACCGCTCGACCGCCACACCCGCGGCCCGCCGGCACCTCCGGACGCCTTCAGTCACACCAGCCACATGCCGCCACGCGATCAGCGCTCCCGACCCGATCATCGGGACCCCTCCTTGGCGGGCACCGCGTCACGCTTGGCGGGCAGCACCGCGTCACGCGGATCCCGCTTGGGCGCCTCCACCACCACACCCACCACGTCGAGTGCCGTCAGATCCGCATACGGCCGGGCGTACGCGATGCGGGTCAGCTCCCCAGGGGTCGACTCCACCCGCTCGATCACCCCGATCGGCACCCCCGGAACGTACGGTCGGCCGTTTTGGGAGCCGAAGCTGACGATGCGCGCGCCCCTGGTCAGCGGCGCTGTGGAGTCGAGGAGGCGGAACTGGACGAGCCTGCCGTGCTCCCCCACCCCGTGCACCACCCCGATCTCCCTCCCGCCCTCCAGCCGCGCTCCCGCGGCCGAGGCCGGATCGCTGAGCAGCACCACCGTCGACGTGCGGGCGGATGCGTGGATCACCCGTCCGACCAGCCCATCACCATTGAGCACGGTCATCTCAGGCTGCACGCCGTCACTGGTGCCGGCGTCGATCTGGACGGTGTCCTCGAACCCCGGCTGCCCGCGCCTGGCGACCACGTTGGCCGCGACGACCTTGTATCCACCCGTCCCCGACAGCCCGAGCACCTTCTTGAGCTCGTTGGAGCGGGCGCCGTCGAGCTTGTCCGTCAGCAGCTCCGTGCGCAGCTTCGCATTCTCCTCCTTGAGCACCTCGATGCGTTCCTGGGCGCTCGGCGCCGTCAGGATGGCGCGCACGAACCCGCCGACCGGCCGCACCAGCCCACTGCCGAACTGCTCGGCCGTGCCGAACACCCATGCCCCGGCAGCGCGCAGCGGACGCAGCGGCGAGCTCTCGCCGGTGCGGTGGTCGATGGTCAGGATGACCAAAGCCGCTGTCAGCAGCGCTCCGAGGATCAGCCGGGCCCGGCGCGAGTCTCTCATCAGTGTCGCGACTCCGGCACAAGGACGTCTTGGAGCGCCTCGAACTCCTCGGCGCACTTGCCCGAGCCGATGGCCACCGAGTCGAGTGCGTTGTCGACGAGGTGCACCGGCATGCCCGTCTCGGCCTTGACCCGCTCCTCCAGCCCCTTGAGCAGGGCGCCTCCGCCGGTGAGCGCGATGCCGCGGTCCATGATGTCGCCGGACAACTCGGGCGGGCACTTGTCGAGCGTGCTCTTCACCGCGTCCACGATCGCGTTGACCGGCTCCTCGATGGCCTTCCTGATCTCCTCACCGGACACGATGATCGTCTTAGGCAGCCCGCTGACCAGGTCGCGGCCGCGGATCTCCGCGTGTGCCTCCTCACCGTTGGGGCAGGCCGAGCCGATGGCCATCTTGATCTCCTCGGCGGTGCGCTCGCCGAGCATCAGGGAAAACTCCTTCTTGGCGAACGCGATCACCGCCTGGTCGAGCTCGTCGCCGCCGATCCTGATCGACTGGCTGGTGACCACGCCGCCCATCGAGATGATCGCCACCTCGGTGGTGCCGCCACCGATGTCGACGACCATGTTGCCGGTGGGCTCGTGCACGGGCAGCCCCGCCCCGATGGCGGCGGCCATGGGCTCCTCGACGATGTAGACCTTCCGGGCGCCCGCCTGGTAGCCGGCCTCCTTCACCGCGCGCTGCTCGACGCTGGTGATGCCGCTGGGCACGGCGATGATGATGCGCGGCTTGGCGAAATGCCGACGCCTATGCACCCTTTGGATGAAATATCGCAACATGCGCTCGGTGACGTCGAAGTCGGCGATCACACCGTCCTTGAGCGGGCGGACCGCGATGATGTTGCCGGGCGTGCGACCGATCATCCGCTTGGCCTCGATGCCAACCGCAACGATCTTGCCCGTAGTGGTGTTGATCGCCACGACTGACGGCTCGTTGAGCACGATGCCCCGGCCGCGCACGTAGACCAACGTGTTGGCGGTGCCCAGGTCGACCGCCATGTCACGGCCGAGGAACGCGAGCTTGCTGCCCATGGGGAACGGAGCCCTCCGTAACGTCGTTCGCGAGTGACTACGGAATGAATTCGAATCGTAACGTGACGTACCCGCCGATGGGTGTGATCAGGCCCCGCGCTCCTCAAAAATCTCCAGCCTCAACCTCAACCGCAATTTTGCCCGGATTGCACCACAACATCCGGCCGATAGCTGGAACGTTCCAAAGGCCTGGACGACGCACCGCCGACACTGCGCCACAGCGTACGGCAGCCTGCCGACGGAAACCTCGCCGCCCCGCCCAGCCCAAAAACCACGCGCCCGCGCAGCTGGACAGCTGGCACGGGCGCGGGCGGAGCGCGAAGCGGCTAGAACCGGTCCGGGAAGAAGATCTTGATCTCCCTGGCGGCGGACTCCGGGGAGTCGGAGCCGTGCACGACGTTCTCGCCGATCTCGAGCGCGTGGTCGCCGCGGATCGTGCCGGGCGCCGACTTCACCGGGTCGGTGGCGCCTGCCAGCGCGCGGAAGGCCTCGACGGCGCGCGGGCCCTCGAGCACCATGGCCACGAGCGGGCCCGACGTGATGAACTCGACGAGCTCGCCGAAGAACGGCCGCTCGGCGTGCTCGGCGTAGTGGACCTTGGCGGTGTCGGCGTCGAGGGTGCGCAGGTCCATCGCCACGACCTTGAGGCCCTTGCGCTCCACACGGGCGATCACGTCACCGATGAGGCCACGCTTCACCCCGTCGGGCTTGATCAGGACAAGAGTGCGCTCGGACACTTGAAGTTCTCCTTCGAAGAGATCGGGGTCGCGGCTATCGGCGCCGGCCGCACCGCGAGGACGCGTCACGGGGGCATCGGCCCGCGCGTCGCCGTAGCTGGGCCCTCAGCTTACCGCCCCGCGCCCGTACCCTCGTTTCCCGTGTGGATCTCGGCGCCCTATGGGGATGTGGTGTCTTCAGGCGATTGCCCTGGCAGCGGCACAGCGGGCACCGCTCCCTCAGAACCGGGCGCCTCGTCGCCGTCGCGCCGCGATTCCCCCTTGTCGAAGGCTCCCTGAGACGACGCGGCCGCCACGACCCGCGGCACGATTCCGGTCGGCCCGTCCTCGTCGCCTGCTTGGTCCTCGCTCCCGCCAGGCACGGCCTCGCCGCTGTCGTCATCGCTCTGCGAGGCGTCCCCCCACTTACGCCTGCCGCCCTCGCTGCCTCCGCTGGACGCCTCCGCGACCCCGACGACCGTCCGGGCACCGCCTTCGGCATTCTGTGACGGGCCCGCACCGTCTCCAGCCGGCGCCTCTCCATCATCGCCATGCTCTGGTCCCGTACCCGGGGGTGGCGGATCACCCTCCACCCGGATCAGCGTCTCCGCGCCGGGCCGCCGCACCATCACAGCCGCGAGCACGATGATCGCCACCAGAAGGAAGCCGCCGACCAACGCCCACCACCGCAGCGCCCCGACATAGTTGTCGACCAGCTCCTGAGCCGACCGTACGCCGTCCAGCATGACCATCTGCACACCCGTGCCCAGCAGGAAACCGGCCAGCACGCCGGCGAAGCACAGCGACAAACCGAACGCCGCCGTCCCGTACCCAACCTCCTGCAGCGTGGCCGTCAACGCCACCGCCGCCCCGACGGCGAGCAGCGTGAACGGCACCGCCAAGACGAGACCGTCGGCCGACGGCACCACCAGCCGCACCGAAGACAGCCCCCCGACCATGGACAACAGTCCCAATGGCGCCAGCCACCGTCCAGCGGCGCGCGCGAACAGCCGCACCACGACCGACGCGCCGACCGCCAGCACCCCGGCGACCGCGAAGGGGATCCAGAGCCCACGCAGCCCCGGCCCGCCGAGGCCGCCCATCTCCACCAGCGTGACCTGCGCCGCGCTCGGCACCAGCACGACACCGACCGCCACCATCGAGTACGCCATCGTGCGGCTCTCGCCCGTGCCGATCGAGGCCAACGCCAGCAGCCCGACGATCGCCGTGGCCGCCAGCATGATCACCGGGACGGCCCGCCACCCTTCGGTCGCGGTGCTGATCGCCACGACCGCGATGCCCGCCGCGGGCACGGCGGCCAGCAGCAGCCGGCTGCGCTCCCGTAGGTGGAGGCGAGGCTCGGCGGGACGGCCGAGGAGTGTCCAAGCGAGCAGATAGACGGCTGCCAGGCCCAGCGCCACCCCCGTCACCAGCGGGTACGGCTGCAACGTCACCTTCCAGCTGCTCACCTCGTCGAGCGGCCAGAGCGCGAGCGACTGGGCGGCGAGCAGGCTCAAGCTGAACACTCCCACCCACAAGGCCCGCAGCACCGCCACGCGGCCCCAGACGGCCGCGAGAGTGGCGGGCATGATGACCCCGGCCCCAATGCCGCGCAGCACGCGGACGGCTCCGACGACGAGCTCAGAGGCGGCGTACCCGCCCGCGGCGTCGGAAAGGGCCACCAAGGCCAGGCCGCCGAGCATGAGATGGGCCGCCTTGACTCGCCGCAGCGCCACGGCCGCGAGCGGGACGGTCAGCATGAGCGCGGGCAGGGCGAGCCCGTGCGTACGCATCAAGCCGACCTGATCGATGTCGCCGGGCAGCAGCTTCGCGACGACGGAGAGCGTGTTGGGGATCGTGATGATCGCCAGTGGCAGCGCAGCCACGACGAGCAGCCCGAGCACCGTGTCGAGCAGCCACGGGTGCCTGGGGTCGGCCGGACGGGGCGACCGCTGGATCGGGGGGACGGCCATGTAGGCCGACTTTAGCGGCTAGTGACGCCCTCGACACGGCGAGCGACGATAATCGCCGTGATCCATAGTGCCGTGAATATCGCTCCGAGGAAGAACATCGCTGTCACCAGGAAACCCGTGCAGATCGCCAGCACCTGTACGACGCTGCCGAGGACATAGCCGAAGGGCCTCTTGAGCAGGCCCGCGGCTACCACGCACAACACGGCCAGCCCGATGCCGACACTCACGGCCAGCGCGGGCGCGACCCCGCCCACGGTGATCGCCACGGGCGTGATCAGTCCGGCGACAATGGCCTCCATGCCGAGCACGCTGGCGCCGAGGCGGCGCATCCCGGGCGTGACTTGGAAGTCCTTCATCGCGAACCACCCACTTTGCGACATGCCGCCCATTAGGCGCCATCCACGTTCAGGAGCCGCCGCGCGTCGCCGGCGGTGACGACGGACCCGGTGATCAGCACCCCAGTGCCGCTGAACTCGCCTTCCGCGTCGGCGATGCCGATCCCCTTGTCGATGGCGTCGTCGAGCCGGTCCTCGATGTGCACCCGGTCCTCGCCGAAGAGCGGCTCCGCCAGCGACGCCAGCTCGTCGGGCGACATCGACCGAGGAGACGAGTTACGCGTGACAACGATCTCGTCGAGGACCGGCTCCAGCAGGTCGAGCAAGGTGTGGACGTCCTTGTCGCGCATGACCGCGACCACGCCGATGACCTTGGCGAAGTCGAACGCCTCGTGCAGCCCCTCCAGGGTGGCCTGCATCCCGCCGGGGTTGTGCGCGGCGTCGATCACCACCGTCGGCGTGCGGCGCACGACCTCCATGCGCCCCGGAGAGGACGCCTGGGCGAACGCCTGCCGTACGAGCTCGACGTCGAGGGGGTCATCACCAGCGGTCAACGCCTCGACGGCGGCCAGCGCGCAGACCGCGTTGCTTGCCTGGTGAGCACCGTAGAGCGGCAGGTAGACCTCATCGTATACACCCTTGAGGCCGCGCAGCGTGAGCAGTTGGCCGCCCATCGCGACCTCGCGGCTCATCACTCCGAACTCCAGCCCTTCCCGCGCCACGACGGCACCCACTTCGGCCGCCCGCCGCATCAGCACCTCCGCCGCGGCCAACTCCTGCTGGGCCAGCACGGTCGTCGCGCCGGGCTTGATGATGCCGGCCTTTTCTGAGGCGATGCTCGGGATGTCCGGCCCGAGCCGATCGGTGTGGTCAAGGGAGATAGGCGTGATGACCGACACGATGCCGTCCGCCACATTGGTGGCGTCCCACGACCCGCCCATCCCGGCCTCCACGACCGCGACATCGACTGGGGTGTCGGAGAACGCCGCGAAGGCCATCGCGGTCAGCAGCTCGAAGAACTGGATACGCCGCCCCTGAGCATCAGTGAGCTCTACATATGGGGCGATCTCTTCGTATACCTCAGCGAACCGCTCCTCGCTCAGCGGCTCTCCGTCCACCGTGATCCGCTCGCGCATGGAGATGAGGTGAGGGCTGGTGAACCGCCCCACCCGCAAGTTGCGCTCCCGTAGCAGCGCCTCGGTGAGCCGCGCCGTGCTCGTCTTTCCGTTGGTGCCGGCGATGTGTATCACCGGGTACGCCCGCTGCGGAGAGCCGAGCACATCCAGGAGGGCCGCGATCCTGTCGAGCGTCGGCTCGAAATCCCACTCGACGCCACGCTCCATGATCGCGCGTTCAACCGCACGATAATCCACAACTCAACCCTACTGACTGCCGGGGGCAGTCCGTACTCGCCCTCGCTCCCGAGGGCACAACGCAAGAAGGGCCCGCGACCATGCCTGGTCCGGGCCCTTCCTATAAAGATTGTCCGGCGGTGACCTACTCTCCCACACCCTCCCGAGTGCAGTACCATCGGCGCGGGGAAGCTTAACTTCCGGGTTCGGAATGTAACCGGGTGTTTCCTTCCCGCCATAACCGCCGTAACCCTGAGAAACAGCCTGTTTGCTGTCTCAGAATTGCGTAGTGGACGCGAGCAACGACTAGAAAAGTCTGCTTTGTGGTCAAGTCCTCGGCCTATTAGTACCGGTCAGCTCCACGCGTTACCGCGCTTCCACCTCCGGCCTATCAACCCGGTCGTCTACCGGGGGCCTTACCCACTCTCGTGGTGGGAGACCTCATCTCAAGGCGAGCTTCCCGCTTAGATGCTTTCAGCGGTTATCCCTTCCGAACGTAGCCAACCAGCCGTGCACCTGGCGGTACAACTGGCACACCAGAGGTTCGTCCGTCCCGGTCCTCTCGTACTAGGGACAGCCCCTTTCAAGTCTCCTGCGCGCGCAGCGGATAGGGACCGAACTGTCTCGCGACGTTCTAAACCCAGCTCGCGTACCGCTTTAATGGGCGAACAGCCCAACCCTTGGGACCTACTCCAGCCCCAGGATGCGACGAGCCGACATCGAGGTGCCAAACCATCCCGTCGATATGGACTCTTGGGGAAGATCAGCCTGTTATCCCCGGGGTACCTTTTAGCCGTTGAGCGACACCGCTTCCACATGCCGATGCCGGATCACTAGTCCCAGCTTTCGCTCCTGCTCGACCCGTCAGTCTCACAGTCAAGCTCCCTTGTGCACTTACACTCGACACCTGATTGCCAACCAGGCTGAGGGAACCTTTGGGCGCCTCCGTTACTCTTTAGGAGGCAACCGCCCCAGTTAAACTACCCACCAGACACTGTCCCCGATCCGGATCACGGACCAGGGTTAGACGTTCAAAACGACCAGAGTGGTATTTCACCAATGACTCCACCCGAACTAGCGTCCGAGCTTCCCAGTCTCCCACCTATCCTACACAAGACGCTCCAAACGCCAATGTCAAGCTGTAGTGAAGGTCCCGGGGTCTTTCCGTCCTGCTGCGCGTAACGAGCATCTTTACTCGTAGTGCAATTTCGCCGGGTCTGCGGTTGAGACAGCGGGGAAGTCGTTACGCCATTCGTGCAGGTCGGAACTTACCCGACAAGGAATTTCGCTACCTTAGGATGGTTATAGTTACCACCGCCGTTTACCGGCGCTTAAGTTCTCACCTTCGCCAGCTTGCGCTGACTAAGCGGTCCCCTTAACGTTCCGGCACCGGGCAGGCGTCAGTCCGTATACATCGTCTTACGACTTCGCACGGACCTGTGTTTTTAGTAAACAGTCGCTTCCCCCTGGCCACTGCGACCCCCACCAGCTCACAGAGCTAGTCCGATCACCAGCAGAGGTCCCCCTTCTCCCGAAGTTACGGGGGCAATTTGCCGAGTTCCTTAACCACAGTTCACCCGATCGCCTTAGTATTCTCTACCTGACCACCTGAGTCGGTTTAGGGTACGGGCCGCCACAACACTCACTAGAGGCTTTTCTCGGCAGCATAGGATCATCCACTTCACCACAATCGGCTCGGCATCACATCTCAGGCTGAATGGAACGCGGATTTACCTACGTTCCGCCCTACATGCTTACCCCAGGTCAACCATCGCCTGGGCTGGACTACCTTCCTGCGTCACCCCATCGCTTACCTACTACCCAATCAGGTCGAGCGTTCAGCCTCACCCACACTCCGAAGAGCGTCAGGGACTTAAGGACTCTTAGTATCAAGGGGTTCGATATGGGCGCATTGAAGCGGGTACGGGAATATCAACCCGTTGTCCATCGACTACGCCTGTCGGCCTCGCCTTAGGTCCCGACTTACCCTGGGCGGATTAGCCTGCCCCAGGAACCCTTGGTCATCCGGCGCGAGGGTTTCTCACCCTCGATTCGCTACTCATGCCTGCATTCTCACTCGCACAGCCTCCACAACTAGATCACTCTGCTGCTTCACCGGCTGCACGACGCTCCCCTACCCACCAACAGCACATAGCTGCCAGTGCCACGACTTCGGCGGTGTGCTTGAGCCCCGCTACATTGTCGGCGCAGAATCACTTGACCAGTGAGCTATTACGCACTCTTTCAAGGGTGGCTGCTTCTAAGCCAACCTCCTGGTTGTCTCTGCGACTCCACATCCTTTCCCACTTAGCACACGCTTAGGGGCCTTAGTCGGTGATCTGGGCTGTTTCCCTCTCGACTACGAACCTTATCGCCCGCAGTCTCACTGCCACGCTCTCACTTACCGGCATTCGGAGTTTGGCTGACGTCAGTAACCTTGTCGGGCCCATCGGCCATCCAGTGCTCTACCTCCGGCAAGAAACACGTGACGCTGCACCTAAATGCATTTCGGGGAGAACCAGCTATCACGGAGTTTGATTGGCCTTTCACCCCTACACACAGATCATCCCCCAGGTTTTCAACCCTGGTGGGTTCGGTCCTCCACCCAGTCTTACCTGAGCTTCAACCTGCCCATGCGTAGATCACTCCGCTTCGGGTCTACAGCATGCGACTCAAACGCCCTCTTCAGACTCGCTTTCGCTACGGCTCCCCCACACGGGTTAACCTCGCCACACACCATAACTCGCAGGCTCATTCTTCAAAAGGCACGCAGTCACATCACACACAAGGCGAACCTCATGTAAGCTCCTACGGCTTGTAGGCACACGGTTTCAGGTACTCTTTCACGACCCCTCACCGGGGCACTTTTCACCTTTCCCTCACGGTACTCGTGCACTATCGGTCACCAGGGAGTATTTAGGCTTACCAGGTGGTCCTGGCAGATTCACACAGGATTTCTCGGGCCCCGTGCTACTTGGGATCCCCTCAAGAAGCCTTCAAGATTTCGCCTACCCGGCTCTCACGGTCTACGGCAGCCCTTCCCAGAGCTTTCAACTACCTCGAAGGTTTATCACTTCTTGCAGACTCGGCAGAGACTGCCAGAGGGTCCCACGACCCCGGACGTGCAACGCCTGCCGGCTATCACACACGCCCGGTTTAGCCTCATCCGCTTTCGCTCACCACTACTCACGGAATCACTCTTGTTTTCTCTTCCTACGGGTACTGAGATGTTTCACTTCCCCGCGTTACCACCAACCGCCCTATACATTCAGGCGGAGGCAACACCACATGACTGGTGCTAGGTTTCCCCATTCGGACATCCCCGGATCAACGTCTGGTTGGCGACTCCCCGAGGCTTAACGCAGCCTCCCACGTCCTTCATCGGCTCCTGATGCCAAGGCATCCACCGTGTGCCCTAAAAAACTTGGCCACAAAGATGCTCGCGTCCACTATGCAAATCTCAAACAACAAACAGCAACCGCATCCAGACCACCAGCAGGTGATCCTTCAGCGGTCCTGTGTCCGAAGAAACCGAGCGCAATGCCCGTTCCCTCAGGACCCAACAGTGTGTCCAACCAACCCGAACCCCCTGATCAGGCGTTCCCACTCCCACCCCTTTGAGAGGGCAGGCGGTACTGACCCGCAGGCGACCCGGCCTGGTTGAGTAGCCAGTGCTCCACTAGTGAGCTGTCACCCCACCACACGTTCGGTGGCGATGGGTGAAGATGCTCCTTAGAAAGGAGGTGATCCAGCCGCACCTTCCGGTACGGCTACCTTGTTACGACTTCGTCCCAATCGCCAGCCCCACCTTCGACCGCTCCCCCCAGCAAGCTGGTTGGGCCACGGGCTTCGGGTGTTGCCGACTTTCGTGACGTGACGGGCGGTGTGTACAAGGCCCGGGAACGTATTCACCGCAGCGTTGCTGATCTGCGATTACTAGCGACTCCGACTTCATGGGGTCGAGTTGCAGACCCCAATCCGAACTGAGACCGGCTTTTAGGGATTCGCTCCACCTCGCGGTATCGCAACCCTCTGTACCGGCCATTGTAGCATGTTTGCAGCCCAAGACATAAGGGGCATGATGACTTGACGTCATCCCCACCTTCCTCCGAGTTGACCCCGGCAGTCCCCCATGAGTCCCCACCACCCCCGAAGAGGCGTGCTGGCAACATGGAGCAAGGGTTGCGCTCGTTGCGGGACTTAACCCAACATCTCACGACACGAGCTGACGACAGCCATGCACCACCTGTCACCCAGTCCGAAGAGGGCCCCATCTCTGGGGCTTTCCGGGTGATGTCAAACCTTGGTAAGGTTCTTCGCGTTGCGTCGAATTAAGCAACATGCTCCGCCGCTTGTGCGGGCCCCCGTCAATTCCTTTGAGTTTTAGCCTTGCGGCCGTACTCCCCAGGCGGGGCGCTTAATGCGTTAGCTCCGGCACGGAGATCGTGGAAGACCCCCACACCTAGCGCCCAACGTTTACAGCGTGGACTACCAGGGTATCTAATCCTGTTCGCTCCCCACGCTTTCGCTCCTCAGCGTCAGGTAAGGCCCAGCAAGCCGCCTTCGCCACCGGTGTTCCTCCTGATATCTGCGCATTTCACCGCTACACCAGGAATTCCACTTGCCCCTGCCTACCTCTAGCCGGCCCGTATCCACCGCAGACCCGCAGTTAAGCTGCGGGCTTTCACGGCAGACGCGACCAGCCACCTACGAGCTCTTTACGCCCAATAATTCCGGACAACGCTTGCGCCCTACGTATTACCGCGGCTGCTGGCACGTAGTTAGCCGGCGCTTCTTCTGCAGGTACACGTCAACTTCGTCCCTGCTGAAAGAGGTTTACAACCCGAAGGCCGTCATCCCCCACGCGGCGTCGCTGCGTCAGGCTTCCGCCCATTGCGCAATATTCCCCACTGCTGCCTCCCGTAGGAGTCTGGGCCGTGTCTCAGTCCCAGTGTGGCCGGTCGCCCTCTCAGGCCGGCTACCCGTCGTCGCCTTGGTAGGCCACTACCCCACCAACAAGCTGATAGGCCGCGAGCCCATCCCCAACCGAAAAGACTTTCCACCACCACCCGATGCCGGAGGCGGTCGTATCCGGTATTAGACCCAGTTTCCCGGGCTTATCCCAGAGTCAGGGGCAGGTTGCTCACGTGTTACTCACCCGTTCGCCGCTCGAGTACCCCGAAGGGCCTTTCCGCTCGACTTGCATGTGTTAAGCACGCCGCCAGCGTTCGTCCTGAGCCAGGATCAAACTCTCCAAACAATGATCATGTTCGGATGAATCATCCAAGCAATAACCGTCAAAAATGACGGGGTCATACATGTGTGATGCACATGCACTGGCTTTTAACACACTGTTGAGTTCTCAAGAAACGGACGCGTACATCCCCACCAGGATCTCTCGAGATCCAAGTGTGGAGGCTCCTCATACTTCGTTTCCTTCAGACTACCAGACCCGGACGATTCCTGTCAAACCGCCCGATCCGGGAGCTTCCGGACCTGCCTCTCTTCGAGGCAACCCTGCTAACTTACCCTGACTTTCGGCTCTTGTCCAACCGCGTGGTGGACGCAACCCGAAGCCGGGGTTCGTTCGGAGGGATGCCAGGGCCAACCAGCCCTGCGTTGAAGACTGTAGCAGCCTCAACGGCCCGGAAGGTCCATCTTCGGTAACGAATGAACCTTCCCCGCGTACGTACGGTTCAAACACCGAGCCCGGCGAGCTGTGCCTCCAGCCGCGCGATGTCGGCGGATGCCTGCTCGGCCCGGCTTCTGACCTTGGCCACCACGTCGTCCGGCGCCTTGGCCATGAACTGCTCGTTGCCCAGCTTGGCGGCCACCTGTGCGGCCTCCTTGCGCGCGGCGGCCAAGTCCTTCTCCAGCCGCTTGCGCTCGGCGACGACGTCGATGGCGCCGGCGGTGTCGATTTCCACCGTCACGTCGCCCACCGAGAGCCGCGCTGTGGCGCTGAACGACTCCGTCGGCTGCGTCAGGCGCAGCAACGCGCGGACCGCCGTCTCCTGATCCGCCAGCGGCGTGCCGGCGAGCCCGAGCCGGGCGGCCACCTTCTGGCCCGGCTTGAGGCCCTGATCCGAGCGGAACCTGCGCACCTCGGTCACCAGCTCCTGCAGCGCATCGATCTCCGCCTCGGCGGCGGCGTCCGCGTAGCGGGAGTCGGCAACCGGCCACGGCGCCACGACGATCGACTCGCCGCCCGTGACGGCCCGCCACAGCTCCTCGGACACGAACGGCACCAGCGGATGAAGCAGCCGCAGCAACGCGTCGAACACGTGGCCGAGCACCAGCCGCGTGTGGTCGAGCCCCTCACCGAGCTGGATCTTGGCCAGCTCCAGGTACCAGTCGCAGACCTCGTCCCACGCGAAGTGGTAGAGCAGGTCGGCCGCCTTGGCGAATTCATAGTCCTCGAAGGCGGCGTCCGCGGCCGTCACCACGGTCTGCAGGCGCGACAGGATCCACCGGTCGGCCGCGGTCAGGTCGGCGCCGTCGAGCGACCCCACAGCGGCGCCGTTCATGAGCGCGAACCTGGTGGCGTTCCAGATCTTGTTGCAGAAGTTGCGTGAGCCGGCCGCCCACTCCTCGCTCACCGCGACGTCGGCGCCGGGATTGGCACCACGCAGCAGCGTGAAGCGGGTGGCGTCGGCGCCGAAGCGCTCGATCCAGTCGAGCGGGTCGACCACGTTGCCGAACGACTTGGACATCTTCTTGCCGTATTGGTCGCGGACCATTCCGTGCAGCGCCACGACGCGGAACGGCGGCTCGCCATCCATGGCGTAGAGCCCGAACATCATCATCCGGGCCACCCAGAAGAACAGGATGTCGTAGCCGGTGACGAGCACGGACGTCGGGTAGAAGCGGGCCAGCTCCGGCGTGGCGTCCGGCCAGCCCATCGTCGAGAACGGCCACAGCGCGGAGGAGAACCAGGTGTCCAGGACGTCGGAGTCCTGCGTGTAGCCGGCGGGCGGCTCCTCGTCGGGGCCCACGCACACGACATCGCCCTCGGGCCCGTACCAGACCGGGATGCGGTGCCCCCACCACAGCTGGCGGGAGATGCACCAATCGTGCATGTCGTCGACCCAGTCGAAGTAACGCTTGGCCAGCTCCGGCGGGTGAATGCGGGTGCGCCCGTCGCGAACCGCGTCACCGGCCGCCTTCGCCAGAGGCCCGACGTTGACGAACCACTGCAGCGACAGCCGCGGCTCGACGACGGTCTTGCAGCGCGAGCAGTGGCCGACCGAGTGCACGTAGGGGCGCTTCTCGGCGACGATCCTGCCGTCCGCGCGCAGCGCGGCGACGACGGCCGGCCGGGCCTCGAAGCGATCGAGCCCCTGGAACGGCCCGTGCGCGGTGATCACGCCGCGCTCGTCCATGACGGTCAGCGACGGCAGGGAATGACGCCGTCCGATCTCGAAGTCGTTGGGGTCGTGGGCGGGGGTGACCTTGACCGCGCCGGTGCCGAAGGCCGGATCGACGTGCTCGTCGCCGACCACGGGGATCATGCGACCGGTGAGCGGCAGCTCGACCATCGTGCCGATCAGGTGGGCGTAACGCTCGTCCGAGGGGTGAACGGCCACGGCGGTGTCGCCGAGCATGGTCTCGGCTCGTGTGGTGGCCACGACGATCTCGTCGGAGTAGCGGATCGAGACCAGCTCGCCCTCGTCCTCGCTGTGCTCGACCTCGATGTCGGACAGCGCGGTGAGGCAGCGCGGGCACCAGTTGATGATGCGCTCGGCGCGGTAGATCAGCCCGTCGTCGAAGAGCCTCTTGAAGATCGTCTGCACCGCACGCGACAGACCCGTGTCCATGGTGAAGCGCTCGCGTGACCAGTCGACGCCGTCGCCCAGCTTGCGCATCTGGCCGAGGATCCGGCCACCGGACTCCTCTTTCCACTGCCAGACCCGCTCAACGAACGCCTCGCGTCCCAGGTCGTGCCGCGACAGCCCCTCCTTGGCCAGCTCACGCTCGACGACGTTTTGTGTAGCGATGCCCGCGTGGTCCATGCCGGGCAGCCAGAGCGTCTCGCGCCCCTGCATGCGGGCGCGGCGCGTGAGCGCGTCCTGGATGGAGTGGTCGAGTGCGTGCCCGATGTGCAGGACGCCCGTGACGTTGGGCGGCGGCAGGACGATGCTGTATGGCTCGCCCGAGCTGCCCGGATCGGCGCCGAAGTAGCCTTCGGATACCCAGCGGTCATAGCTCCGGGTCTCGACGTCGGCCGGTGTGTATTGCGTAGGCAGCTCTGGCGTTGTCACAGTGACCAATTCTAGGGAGACGTACGAGCGGAAAAGGCCCCAAGCCCCGAAGGCGGGGCACTGGGGGCATGGCGTATGACGGCCCACCCTGAGGTGAAGAGGGCCCAATACGCCGAAAGCGCCCGCGTGGCGGACTGCCACGGGGCGCTCGGTGCGCGGGGAGGACGGCTCAGGCCGACTTCTCGCGAGGCGTGCGCTGCTGCTTCGCGGCGAGCTGGTCGCGTGGTACGAGAGTCGGGATCGCGTGCTCGAGCACCGACTCGCGGGTGATGACCACCCGGGCGACGTCCTGCCTGGAGGGCACCTCGTACATGACCGACTGGAGCACCTCCTCCAGGATCGCGCGCAGGCCGCGGGCGCCGGTCCCGCGCAGGATGGCCTGGTCGGCGATGGCCTCGAGCGCGCCGTCGGTGAACTCCAGCTCCACGCCGTCGAGCTCCAGCAGCTTGCGGTATTGCTTGACCAGCGCGTTGCGCGGCTCGGTGAGGATCTGGATGAGGGCCTCACGGTCGAGGTTGTGCACCGAGGTGATGACCGGCAGGCGGCCGACGAACTCGGGGATCATGCCGAACTTCAGCAGGTCCTCCGGCATCACGTCGGCGAAGATGTCGGCCATGTCGACCTCTTCCTTCGACCGGATGATGGCGTTGAAGCCGATGCCCTTCTTGCCGATGCGCGACTCGATGATCTTTTCCAGACCCGCGAACGCGCCGCCGCAGATGAACAGCACGTTGGTCGTGTCGATCTGGATGAACTCCTGGTGCGGGTGTTTGCGGCCGCCCTGCGGAGGCACCGAGGCCGTGGTGCCCTCCAGTATCTTCAGCAGCGCCTGCTGAACACCCTCGCCGGAGACGTCACGCGTGATCGACGGGTTTTCGCTCTTGCGGGCGATCTTGTCGACCTCGTCGATGTAGATGATGCCGGTCTCGGCCTTCTTGACGTCGTAGTCGGCGGCCTGGATGAGCTTGAGGAGGATGTTCTCCACGTCCTCGCCGACGTAGCCGGCCTCCGTGAGCGCGGTGGCGTCGGCGATGGCGAAGGGCACGTTGAGCATCTTCGCGAGGGTCTGCGCCAGCAGCGTCTTGCCCGAGCCCGTCGGCCCGAGCAACAGGATGTTGCTCTTGGCCAGCTCCAGGCCGTCGTCTCTGCCCCGGTCGCCGGACTGCACCCGCTTGTAGTGGTTGTAGACCGCCACCGAGAGCGCCTTCTTCGCCTTGTCCTGACCGATGACGTAGGCGTCGAGGAACTCGTAGATCTCCCTCGGCTTGGGCAGGTTGTCCCACTTGAGTTCGGAGGACTCCGACAGCTCCTCCTCGATGATCTCGTTGCAGAGATCGATGCACTCATCGCAGATGTAGACGCCTGGACCGGCAATGAGCTTCTTGACTTGCTTCTGGCTCTTTCCGCAGAAAGAGCACTTCAGCAGGTCTCCCCCGTCGCCGATGCGTGCCACCCCAGATACTCCTTTGCGTGGGACCGCCCTGCCCTTGCGAGCAGTGTCTCCGGACATCCTCCGGACTTGGCCGAACCGCTCAGGTTTCGACGTTACCGTCTTCTGGGCCCTCAGTGAGCCCCCTAGCGGCGAGTCGCACCGGAACGTGCCCTATTGGGCAGCGCTCCGGTGCGTCACGTCTCGTCTAGGAAGCTACGGCCTGAGCTCGTTTCTTCCTGGACGGGATGATGTCATCGATCAGACCATACGCCTTTGCCTCGTCCGCGTTGAGAATTTTGTCGCGTTCGATGTCCTTGCGGACTTCGGCGGAGGTCTTGCCCGTGTGCTGGGCCACGATGTCCTCCAGGAGAGTCCGCATGCGCAGGATCTCCCTGGCCTGGATCTCGATGTCGCTGCCCTGGCCACCGCCCTCGGTGGACGGCTGGTGGATCAGCACCCGGGCGTTGGGCAGCGCGAACCGCTTGCCCGGGGTGCCGCCGGACAGCAGCACGGCCGCCGCGGAGGCGGCCTGGCCGAGGCAGACGGTCTGAATCTCCGGCCGGACGAACTGCATCGTGTCGTAGATCGCCGTCATGGCCGTGAAGGAGCCGCCGGGCGAGTTGATGTAGATGCTGATGTCACGGTCGGGATCGAGCGACTCCAGCGTCAGCAGCTGGGCCATCACGTCGTTGGCCGACGCGTCGTCGATCTGCACTCCGAGGAAGATGATGCGGTCCTCGAAGAGCTTGTTGTACGGGTTCATCTCCTTCACGCCGTATGACGTGCGCTCGACGAAGGAGGGGAGAACGTAACGGCTCTCGATGTTCATGTCAGCTCCCCCTAGGAAACCGGGCCCTGTGAGGGCACCTGTCGTGCGCTACGGACGACGTGGTCGATGAAGCCGTAGTCCTTGGCTTCTTCGGCCGTGAACCAGCGGTCCCGGTCGGAGTCGGCCTCGATCTGGTCCAGCGGCTGCCCCGTGTGGAAGGCGATCCGCTCCGCCAGCGTCTTCTTCACGTAGAGCATCTGCTCGGCCTGGATGGCGATGTCGGCAGCGGTGCCGCCGATGCCGCCGGACGGCTGGTGCATCATGACACGGGCGTGCGGCAGGCCGAAGCGCTTGCCCCTGGCCCCGGCGGTGAGCAGGAACTGCCCCATCGAGGCCGCCATGCCCATCACAACCGTCGATACGTCGTTCGGCACGTATTCCATCATGTCGTAAATCGCCATGCCTGCACTCACCGAGCCCCCCGGCGAGTTGATGTAGAGCGTGATGTCGCGCTCTGGGTCGTCGGCCGCAAGGAGCAGCAGCTCGGCGCAGATGCGGTTGGCGATCTCGTCGTTGACCTCCTGCCCGAGCACGATGATGCGCTCCCTCAGCAGGCGCTGGTAAAGCTGGTCTTCAAGCCGGAAGGCGGAGCCGTTCTCACGGCCTCGAGACTCAGGCTGATAGAAGGTCGGCGGGCTGGTCACAGCGTCACCTTCCGATGCGTCGTAATCGATTGGCTTTGCTTGTGACCTTAACGCGCGCCGCCCACAGGTCATGCCCGGTCCCCCGTACTGTTCGCTGACGGCGCATGTTCGGGGCCTTGCGCCCGGGTGTCCGGGCCATCCAGCCGGAGCCCACCCCTGGCAGCCCTCAGACGGCGGTCCTCGCCGACCAGGAGGCGGTGGCCGGTCGAGGAGGGCCTCGCGCCCTTGGCGCTCCTCATGGGCCTTCTGAGCGCCCCCAGCGTCGCCTGGGAGACGTCCCGTAGCCACGACGACCTGTCGACGGCAGGCCGACCGCGCCGGCGGCGTCCCCGCAGCGCGACGGCCTCGCCTGGCGGCCGGGCCGTCCCTGGCAGCCACGGTGCCCGCGGGTCGTGTGCGGGCGCGGAAGGGGCGGAAGCATCGCCCGCAGCGGTGGCGGGGGCGCGGGAAAGGGCGGAAGCATCCCCCGTAGCGGTGGCGGGGGGCGCCGGAACGTCGAAGCCCCCGGACCGATTCGATCCAGGGGCTTCGTGTTGCCCAGCGAAGGGCGGGAGCTTACGCCTCGGGCTTGTCCTCGGCCTCGGCCTCTTCCTGAGCAGGCTCTTCACCGTTGATCTCGGTGTAGATCGCCTTGAGGTCGACGTCGTTGCCCTCGGTGTCCACGATCTTGGCGGCGTCGCCGATCACGGACTTGGCCTTGTCGCGGACGATCTCGACCATGGCCAGCGTGAGCTGGTCGTTGTCGGCCAGGTGCTTGGCCAGCTCGTTGGGCTGGACGCCCATCTCCATGGCGCGGCGCACCACGAAGTTGGTCAGCTCCTGCTCGGAGACGCCCAGCTCCTCAGCCTTGACGATCTTGTCGAGCACGAAGCCGACCTTGAGCGCGCGGGCGGAGTTCTTCTCGAACTCGTCGAAGCGCTCCTCTTCCGTCGTCTGGTAGAGGCGGAAGAAGGCGTCGCGGCTCAGGCCGCTCTCGGCCACCTGGTGGTCGAGGTTGTGCTTGCGGGCGTCGACCTCGGCCTTGAGCGCGCTGTCCGGCAGCGGGATGTCGATCTGCTCGAGCAGCGCGTCGAGCGACTTCTCCCGGGCCTGCACGACCTGGTCGATGAGCTTGTTGCGGCGGGCCTGCTCGCGGATGCTGGCCTTGAGCTCGTCGAGCGTGTCGAACTCGCTGGCCAGCTGGGCGAACTCGTCGTCCAGCTCCGGCAGGACCTTCTCCTTGACCGACTTGACGGTGATGATCACGTCGGCTTCCTCGCCGGCGTTCTCGCCTCCGACCAGCTCGGTCTTGAAGCTCTTCTCCTCGCCTGCGGACATGCCCTCGAGCGCGGTGTCGAGGCCCTGCAGCACGGAGCCGGCGCCGACCTCGTAGGAGACCTCGCTGGCCTGCTGCTCCTCGATGTTCGTGCCGTCGATCTCGGCGCGCAGGTCCATGACGACGAAGTCGCCATTGGCGGCCGGGCGCTCGACGCCGGTCAGCGTCGCGAAGCGCTGGCGCAGCGCGTCGAGCTGCGTGTCGACGTCCTCGTCGGAAACCTCGGCGGAGTCGACCGTGATCTCGATGCCGGCGTAGTCGGGCACCTCGAAGTTGGGCCGGATGTCGACCTCGGCGGTGAACTCGATCTGCTCACCGTCTTCGATCTTCGTGACCTCGATGTCGGGCTGGCTGACGGGGAAGACGTCGACCTCGTCGACGGCCTGGCCGTACAGCTTGGGCACCGCGTCGTTGAGGGTCTCCTCCAGCACTACCGCCCGGCCGAAGCGCTGCTCGATGATGCGGGCCGGAACCTTGCCAGGCCGGAACCCGGGGACGCGCACCTGCTGCGCGACCTTCTTGTATGCCGCATCCATGCTCGGGCGCAGCTCGTCGAACGGCACCTCGACAGTGAGCTTGACCCGCGTGGGGCTGAGCTCCTCGACAGCGGTCTTCACGGAATGGTCTCCTTGATCAAGCTACGAGTGATCGCGGGCGCGTCCATCGGTACGGCCCACGCGCCGCGCCCACATGTGCGGTGTTGGGGCATGCTCTGCCACGGCCGCATCCAACGCCGATGGTCCAGTCTAGGGCAGATGCACACCCAACAACGACGCCCGCCGCCGTCAGAACTCCTCCGAGATCGTCCGCAGTAGCTCGATCGTCTCATCGGGGGTGGTGCTCACGGCACACAGCCGCTCCATCACCTCGGTGTATCGGTCCACATCCTCACGCTTGTCCAGGTAGAGCGCGCTGGCGAGCTGCTCGACGTACACGACGTCGGGCAGGTCGGGATCGGGGAAGCGCAAGATGCTGAACGCCCCGCCCTCGGCACTGTGACCGCCGAAACTGAACGGCATGATCTGGATCGTGATGTTCTGCTGGCGCATGAGGTCGATGAGGTGCTCCAGCTGGGCCCTCATCACCTCGGTTCCGCCGATCGGCCGCCGGAGCGCGGCCTCGTCGATCACCGCCCAGAAGACCGGCCCGTCCGGCTTGTCCAAGATCCTCTGGCGCTCCAGCCGGAGATCGACCCTCCTGGCGATCTCCTCAGCCCCAATGCCCGCCGCACCGGCGGTCACCACAGCCCTTGCGTACTCTTTGGTCTGCAACAGTCCCGGCACGAACTGGACTTCGTAGGTCCTGATCCTGGCGGCCGCCTCTTCGAGGCCGACGTACGCCTGGAACCACGTGGGCAGGACATCGTTGAACCGGTGCCACCAACCCGGCTCGTTGGCGGTGGCGACCAGGTCGAGCACGGCGGAGCGGGCCTGCTGGTCCACGACCCCGTACAGAGTCAGCAGGTCGGCCACGTCGCGTTCTTTGAACCCCACTCGGCCCAGCTCCATGCGGCTGATCTTGGATTCCGAGCCACGGATGAGGTGGCCGGCCTCCTCACGAGTGACGTTCTTCGCTTCCCTGAGCTTGCGCAGCTGGGAGCCCAGGAGGATGCGCAGCGCCGTCGGCCCGGAACCCGGCTGGTTCTGCGTCACTTTGCCTCCTATCAAGGTCCGCACACACAGTGACACCACATCGCCTTGAATGACAAGGTCTCAACCTCGTGTCCGATTCCGGGATCTATGCCCAAAAACGGTGTTTGCTATTGCACATTGCAGCTGCACGTGCATTTGGGTCTTGCAGCCGCAGCGGTCGTGACCCATGATGGCTTAGTGCATATTGGGCCAAACATGCACTAACCAAGGCTGAACGGGGAGGTATCGGCGGCATGGTGGAGGATCCTCTGGCCACTGCCGATTGCCTGCAGATCACCCGCGAAGTGGGCTTCGACCATCTGCTCTCGGGCGGCGGCAAGCCGTACACCACCGCGTGCCCGTTGCCCTTTCAGGCCGACTCTGTGAAGACCGCCAGGGACGTGACCCGCTCCACACTGCAGGGCTGGGGACTGCACGACCTGAGCGACGACGCCGCGCTCGTGGTGTCGGAGCTGGTGACCAACGCCGTCAGGTACGCGATGTACGCGGCCGGGCGGCGGGAGATCGAGCTGCTGCTCATGCGGGTCGCGCCGCACGTGCTGCTCGCGGTGGCCGACCCCAGCGACGAGGTGCCGCGGCCCAAGGAGCCGGATTTCATCTCCGAGAACGGGCGCGGCCTTTACATCGTCGAAACGTACAGCCAGTGCTGGGGCTGGGACCCCCTGGCTCGCGGCGGCAAGGCCGTCTGGGCGCTGTTCCGCACGGAATCCTGACCCAACCTTTAGATCACCTGGTACGACGTCTCCGCGTTCTCTCTCGTGACCAGAGTGCTAAATTGGTCATCGGTCAACAGTCACGAGGAGGCCTTTGTGGATGCCGAGCACCGCGGGCGGGCTGACCGGATCCTCGACGCGGCCAAGGAGCTGCTGCTGCGCTGGGGATACCGGCGAGTGACGATCGACGAGATCGCCAAACGCGCCGGGGTGGGCAAGGGCACGATCTACCTGCACTGGCGTACCCGCGAGCAGTTGTTCTTCGCGGTCGGCGCCAGGGAGGCGGTGGCCATGCTGGAGGCGGTCGTCGCGGGCATGCGGGCGGATCCCGACGAGATCGCGCTGCACCGGTACATGCGCCGGTTCTTCCTGGAGGCGATGCGGCGGCCGGTGCTGCGGGCGATCTTCACCAGGGACGCCGAGATGCTCGACAAGTTCCTCGCCAGCCCGGCCAGGAAACCGCTCGAGGGCGCCAAGCTGCTCGCCTCGCGGGACTACCTGGGCGTGCTCGCCCGGCACGGGTTGCTGCGGAAGGGGCTGCGGCCCGAGGACCTGGACTATCCGCTGCCGACGATCGTGTTCGGGTTCTTCGCCGTCGAGCCGCTGCTGCCGGCCGAGGTCACGCTCGGCCTGGAGGAGAAGGCCGGCGTCCTGGCCGACACGTTGCGCAGGACGTTCGAGCCGGAGCCGCTGCCCGACTGCGCGCCGGCGGCCGAGCGGGTGATCGAGATCTTCGAAGGGCTCTCCCGTGACTTCCGTGACGCGGCTTATGGAGGCGGCGATGGGACATGACATCCGTGGGCTGCACCACGTGGGACACGTGGTGCATGACATGGGGCAGGCGCTCGAGCGATACCGGCGGATGGGGTTCGCGCTGCCGGGGCCCGCGTACCCGGTGGTGGGCGAGCCGCCCGAGCCGGTCGGGGTGGGCAATACGCACGCGTACCTCACCGGCGGCTTCCTCGAGCTGGTCACCGTCGCCGGGGCGGGGCGGGTTCCCGGCGACGCGCGGCTGATCCCGCTGCGGGCGCCCGCGGAGCGGCTGCCCGCGCTCAAGGAGGCCGTCCGCGGCACGGCTGCCAACCTGGAAGCGTGCCTGCGGCGCTTCGAGGGTGTGCACATCCTGATGTTCGACGCACTCGGCATCGACGGCGCCGCCGCCCGGCTGACGGCCGGCGGCGTCGGGCACGGCGGGGTGCAGGCGGCCCAGCGGCCGATCGAGACGGCGGACGGGGTGCGGATGGATCCCGTCCGGTGGCTGGAGATCGACGGCTCCGGGCCGGGGCTCGTGCCGGAGGGACGGGTCGGGCTGGCGGAGAACGCCTCCGCGCATGAGGCCGCCGACCATCCCAATGGCGCGGTCGAGCTGGTCGAATGCGTGTTGTGCGTGGCCGACGACGAGCTGGACGAGGCCGAGCGGCGCTATGAGCGTTATGTGGGACGTACGGCATCGCGGGACGGGCTCGTGCGGACGTTCGCGCTCGGCGACGGCGGTGCTCGCATCACTCTGGTCGGCGCGTCCGGGCTGGACGTGCTGTTGCCGGGCGAGAGTGCGGTGGCGCTGCCCGGGTTCGCGGCGTACGCGGTGGCGGTGCGGGACGTCGCGGCCACCGGGCGGTTCCTGGGCGAGGCCGGGATGACGGTCGGTGAGACCGCCGCGGGCGAGATCTTCGTGCCCGCCCGCGAGGCGCTCGGCACCGCGATCGTCTTCCGTCAGGGATGATGGCGGAGCGGCAGGGGACCGTTATTCGCCGGTAACGCCGTCGATACGCTCGCGTAGAAGATCGGCGTGACCGTTGTGGCGGGCGTACTCCTCGATCATGTGGACGAGGATCCAGCGGTGCGTGCAGTCCCGACCGTTGCGGTCGCCGACGGCGTCCAGCGGCGTGGCGGCCGAGATGGCGCGGGCGCGCTCGATCTCGTCCTGCCACGTGGCGAACGCCTCCTCGGCCGAGGCGGTGTCGACGTCGTTGAAGTCGGCGTCGTTGTCGCGGTCCTTGTCCCACAGCTTGGGGATGTCCTCGCCGTTCAGCACGCGGCGGAACCAGGAGCGTTCGACGTGCGCCATGTGCCTGACCAGGCCGAGGAGGGACAGGGTCGAGGGCGGGGCCGAGCGCAGGCGCAACTGCTCGTCCGACAGGCCCGCGCATTTGACGGCGAGGGTGGCGCGGTGCCATTCGAGCCAGTTGTTGAGCACCGTCAGCTCGTCGCCGGTGAGGGGTGGTGGGGTGCGGGAGTCGATCATGAGCCCTGACTTTACCTTCGGCCTGGTGTGCGGCTTTCAGTGCATGGAGATGTGCACGTGGTCGAAGTGGTTCTCGGTGATGCTGCCGCGGTCCGACATTCCGCTCCAGCCCGAGCCGTGGTTGATGCGCTGCTTCCAGATCACGTACTTGATGCCGAGCTTGTCCATGTTCTTGATCGCCCACTCCGCGATCCGGTCGCCCAGCGCGAGGTTCGCGGCCGACGGCATCGAGCCTCCGGTGCTCATCATGAAGTCGCAGGCGCGTCCGAGCGGGTGCTCGCCGCCGGAGCCCGAGCGGAAGCAGCCCACCGTGTACGGCAGCGAGAAGTTCTTGCCCACCTGCTCGCGCATGAGCCGGGTGCGGGGAGTGATGTTGTCGGAGCCGGAGGGAAGCTCGGGAGCCCAGCTGCCGTCGGATTTGCGGCCGGTGCCGTACGGCACGAGGTCCTGGAGCTTCTTCTTGATGTCCTCGATGACGTCCTCGGCCTCGTCACGCTGCTTGTCCACCTGGGCCGCGTCCCCGCGGATCTCGGACGCCAGCGCGGCGGCGTCCTTGGCCGCCTTCTCCTTGTCGTCGCGGGCCTTGGCCACGCCCTGCACGAAGGCCTGCTGTTCGACGGTGAGCTGGTTGAGCACGGCCGCGCTGCCGCCGCTCGCGGGCAGCATGAAACCCGGCACCGGGGGGTTGCCGTTCTGGTAGCGAAGCCGGGCGATCTCGGCGACCCGCTGCTCGGCCGCGGCCAGCGTCTGCTCCGCGGTGGCGAGGCGCTCATTGGCCGTCTTGGCGGCCTGCTGGGCCTTGGCCAGCTCGACGCGCTTGAGGTTGTACTGCTCGATGAGCTTGTCGACCTTGCTGTTGAGCTGCTTGAGCTGGGCGCGGAGCTCGGACTCCGTCGGTTTGGGGGCCGCCGACGCCGAGGTCGCCGGGAAGAAGGCGACGGCGGCGGCGGTGATGAGGCTGATGGCAAGACTCGCGAGGGACGGCGAAGGGAGCGGAGCTCCCGAGCGAATCAGGGCAGCCGCCACGTAGATGTTTCCTCTCCCTCTGCCGGCCGGGTTAGCTGACGGGTTCGGGCATGGGAGATCCCTACCACCGAAGTGGATTCACCCCACGTGCGATGGGTCCCCGGCTCCCGGGCAACTCGCCCGGGATTAGGCGGGCACCGGCCGTTACGGCCGGTGCTTATCGGGATATTAGTGGTAGATCCCGAGTCATGCGACCTTAAGTAGAAATCTATTAGTGATCTACTCGTGATCGAAGCATGCGTGCGGCCTCCTCCGGCAGCACGTCGTTGACGAAGGCCCCCATCGCCGACTCCGACCCCGCCAGATACTTCAGCTTCTCCGGCGCCCGCCTGATGGTGAACAGCTCCAGGTGCAGGTAAGCCAGCTCACGGCCCTTCCGTACCGGCGCCTGGTGCCAGGCCGCGATGTACGGCATCACGACCCCGAACAGCCCGTCGAACGCCTTCAGCACCGACGTGTACAGCGGCGCGAACGCGGCGCGCTCCGCCTCCGTCAGCGCCGCAAGGTCGGGCACCTGCCGGTGCGGGTAGAGGTGCACCTCGAACGGCCAGCGCGCGGCGGCGGGCACGAAAGCCGTCCACAGCTCGTTGGCCGCCACCACCCGCGTGCCGGCGGCGCGCTCGGCGGCCAGCACGTCGGCGAACAGGTTTCCCTTGTAGCGAGAGGCGGCGCCCAGCTGCAGCTTGGTCCGCGGGGTGACGTACGGATAGGCGTAGATCTGGCCGTGCGGGTGCGCGAGCGTGATGCCGATCTCCGAGCCCCGGTTCTCGAAGCAGAAGACCTGCTCCACGCCCTCGATGGCGGACAGTTCGGCCGTGCGGTCGGCCCATGCCTCCATGACCAGCTCGACCTGGGCGTCAGACAACCGGGAGAAGGACGAGGAGTGCTCGGAGGTGAAGCAGACCACCTCACAGCGGCCCACGGCCGGACGGACCTCACTCAGCCCGCCCACTTCCCCATAAGTCCCGATATTTTCGGCAAAAGAGGGGAAGCGGTTCTCGAACACCACCACGTCGTAGTCGTACGCCGGGATCTCCGTCGAGCGCGTCTCCGACGACGGGCACAGCGGGCACTCGGCCGCCGTGCCGGTCGGCTGGTGCGTCCGCGTCTGCCGGTGCCCCGCGATCGCGATCCACTCCTCGGTCAGCGGGTCGTAGCGCAGCTCAGAGGCCACCGGCCGGGGGTCCAGCGACCGCCGGTCGATCGCGCTCCTGTCGGCGTCGTCCCGCCGGTCGAAGTAGATCAGCTCTCGGCCGTCGGCCAGGTTGGTGATGGTGCGCTTCAAAGCGAGCCCTCCGCGATGATCAGTTCCCCGGCCGTTTCGGCCAGATGCGTACGTGCTTCCTCCGGCAGCCCCGGGTCGCTGATGACCACGTCGGCCTCGCTCAGCTCGGCGATGGTGCTGATGCCCACCGTGTTCCACTTGGTGTGGTCGGCCGGGACGACCAGGCGGTTGGCGGCCGCCACCAGCTCCCTGTCGGTCTCGGACTCGAGCAGGTTGGGCGTGGTGAACCCGGCCCGCACGCTCATCCCGTGCACGCCGAGGAAGAGCGTGTCCACGTGCAGGCGGCGGATGGCGGCCACGGCCACCGGGCCCACTAAGGCGTCCGATGGCGTGCGTACGCCGCCGGTCAGCACCACCGTGCGGTCGGCGCGCGGATTGCGGTGGAAAACGTCGGCGACGGGGATGGAGTTCGTGATCACCGTGAGCTCGGGCACACCGATCAGGTGGTGCGCCAGCGCCCAGGTGGTGGTGCCCGCGGACAGCGCCACAGCGGTGCCGGGGCGCACCAGTTGCGCCGCGCAGCGCGCGATGGCCTGCTTCTCCTGCTGCTGGCGGGCGGACTTCGCGGTGAAGCCCGGCTCCTCGGTCGATCCCGGGCCGAGGGCGGTCGCGCCGCCGTGCACCTTTTCCAGCAGGCCCCGCTCGGCCAGCACCTCGAGGTCGCGGCGGATGGTCATGTCGGAGACGCCGAGCTCGCGGACGAGATCGGCCACCCGGACACCGCCGTCGCTGCGTACGCGCTCGAGGATCGCCTGCTGACGCTGCTGTGCGAGCACGCCTCCTCCTTCCAACAGATTCCACCAAATTATGACACGGATTAGTTCGGGGAATGTTAGGTCGGGTGGCGTCGCTTGCCTGGTTGGCGCAGGCGAGAGACGGTGAGGGATCAATGCCGTAGCACCCGATCATCGGAGGCGAGCGTATGGCCAAGCGCGCACGCAAGGGCAAAGCACGCAAGAAGAAGAAGGCTAACCACGGCAAGCGGCCCACCGCACGCTGACCCGGGTGGCCGCCTCTGCCCGGCGGCCACCCGATTTCACCCCGGTAGTTCGGTGAGGGCCTGGTCAATGCGGTCCTGCGGGAGGGTGTAGTCCTCCAGTTGCCCGGCCAGATGACGATCGTAGGCGGCCAGGTCGAAGTGCCCGTGGCCGCAGAGCGCGGTGAGGATGACCTTCTCCTCGCCGCTTTCCTTGCAGCGCAGCGCCTCGGCGATGGTCTCGGCGAGCGCGTGCGTGGGCTCAGGAGCGGGCACGATGCCCTCCGTCCTGGCGAAACGCACGCCGGCCTCGAAGCATTCGCTCTGGGATCGGGTGACGGCCTCGAACAGGCCCAGCTCGTACATGTGCGACAACAGCGGCGACATGCCGTGGTACCGCAGGCCGCCCGCGTGGATCGGGTCAGGCACGAACGAATGCCCCAGCGTGTGCATCTTGAGCAGCGGCGTGAGCCCGGCAGTGTCGCCGAAGTCATAGGCGTAGACGCCGCGGGTGAACGACGGGCAGGCGGCGGGCTCGACCGCACGGAACACGGTCGAGATCCGTCCCGCCAGCTTCTCCCGCAGGAACGGGAAGGTCAGGCCGGCGAAGTTGGAGCCGCCTCCCGTGCAGCCGATGACCAGGTCGGGCATCTCGGGAAGCTGCTCGAGCGCCTCCTCGCCGATCACCGTCTGGTGCATGAGCACGTGGTTGAGCACCGAACCGAGCGCGTAGCGGGCGTCGGGGGTCGCCGCGGCCACCTCGACGGCCTCGCTGATGGCGATGCCCAGGCTGCCCGGGGAGTCGGGGTGGTCGGCCAGCACCTTGCTGCCCGCGCCCGTCACGGAGGACGGGCTGGCGTGCACGGTGGCGCCGTACACCTGCATGAGGGAGCGGCGGTACGGCTTCTGGTCGTAGGAGGCGCGGACCATCCAGATCTGGCATTCGACGTCGAACTGGGAACAGGCGAACGCCAGCGCCGATCCCCATTGCCCGGCGCCCGTCTCGGTGGTGAGCAGCCGTACGCCCTCGCGCGCGTTGTAGTAGGCCTGCGGCACGGCCGTGTTCGGCTTGTGCGAGCCCGCGGGCGAGCCGCCCTCGTACTTGTAGTAGATCCTCGCCGGCGTGCCGAGCGCCTTCTCCAGGCGCCGCGCCCGGATCAGCGGCGTCGGCCGCCAGAGCCGGTAGACGTCGAGCACCTCCTGCGGGATCGCGACGAACCGCTCCCCGCTGACCTCCTGCGCGATCAGCTCCATGGGGAAGAGCGGAGTCAGATCGTCCGGCCCGATGGGCTGCCTGGTGCCGGGATGCAGTGGTGGAGGCGGCGGAGCGGGCAGGTCGGGAACGATGTTGTACCAGTTGCTGGGGATCATCGCCCCAGTCTGCGCCGGGAACGCGCGGCATTCCAGCATCCCAGCGCGCCGGGCCGACGGGCGGGGCTACGAGCTGCTGGGCCGTGCTACGAGCCGCCGGGCCGTGCTCGGTCGCCGAGGACCAGGACGGCGAGCCGATCCGGATGATCGGCCCTCACCACTACGTCCGCCGCCTGCTGCGGGCGGACCTCATGCTCATATCGCTCGTACGCGGGCAGCCGCCACCGCTCCTCCTCAGGTGTCCCCCGCTCCAGAGCCCCCGCCGACAGCCACACGTGCACGCTGACGTCGAACGCGAGCCCCCGTCCCAGCAGCAACGTCCCGTCGACCAGCACCACGCCGCCCTGGGGCAGCTCCTGGTACGGCTCCCGGTACGCCCGGTCCACCCGGCTGTCCCACAGCGCCCGCAGCACCCGCCCCGATCCCCCGGCCTCCAGCGGCTCGAGCACTTCCCTCCGCAGGCCCTTCACGTCGAGCCAGTCCTCGTAGAAGGCGTCGGGATCGGTCCTGCCGTGCTCCAGGCGCAGCGACGCGGGCCGCAGGAAGTCGCCCGCCGACACCCGCAGCACGGGCCGCCCCCGCGACCGGAGCGGCGCCACGAGGTCGTCAGCGAGCGTCTGAGGACGCGCGGCGGGCGCCCCGTCCACGGCCACCCGCACCCATTCCTCCCCCGGCCGCGCGGAGATGAGCTGGGCCAGTTCCTCGATGAGGACGTCACGGGAGATCGGTCGCGCACGCATCGTCCCTAGCTTACGATCGCCGATCTCGCGGCAGCCTTGAAGGCGTGCTCCTGATGCGCTGAGGATGTGCGCATGGATGGCGAACCTGTGGGCGGGGCCTGAGGCGGTGGGCGGCCGTCTGTGGCTGACGAGCCGGTCGCTCGTGTTCCGTTCGCATGCGGTGAACGCCCAGAGGGGCGTCTGGGCGTGGCCCATCGAGGAGATCGTGTCGACCGCGCCGGTCAACACCCTCGGGATCGTCCCGAACGGCCTGGCGATCGTGTTGCGAAACGGGGATCGGGTCCGCTTCGTGGTGCGTAAGCGGCGCGCCTGGATTCTGGTGATCGAGCAGACGAGGGGGCTGATCCCGTCGATCTCTGAAGAAATTGCGGAGAACACGAAGGCCAGGTCGCCTCATGCGGCTGACCTGGCCTTTTGGTGCTTGGAGCGGACGACGGGAATCGAACCCGCGTAGCTAGTTTGGAAGACTAGGGCTCTACCATTGAGCTACGTCCGCGCGAACCGGTCGAACTCTGGTCTAGACTTCATCCGGTCGTCAGGGCGTAAGCGTACCGGAGTCCCGGAGCGCATGCGCACTCGACGAGACGGGGCGTGGCGCAGCTTGGCAGCGCGCTTGCTTTGGGAGCAAGAAGTCGCAGGTTCAAATCCTGTCGCCCCGACTTCAGGACCAGCAGGAAGGCCCCCTCCAAGATCGGAAGGGGCCTTCTGAGTGACAAACTGAGTGACATGTCCGCAGGCAGCGCCTACGACGCGCCGAAAATGCGATCCATAGCCACAGCTCCGGACTGGACCACAGGCCGGATCTGCATGCGGTAGACCGCTTCAGTCGTCGCCGTGCTGCTGTGGCCCACCAAGCGAGAGATCTCTTCCAGCGGTAGGCCGTTGTCGGAGAGCAGCGACACGAAACTATGCCGCAGCTCACGAGGAGTCCACTCCTTGGGGTCCAGTCCCTTGGCCTTCTTGATGACAGCGCGGAACGCGCGCCGGACATTGGAGGCATCCAGTTCGGTGCCGTTCTCCGAGGGGAAGACCAGACCGCTGTCTGACCATGAATCCCCTTGAGCCTGCTGTTGGCGAGCGCGGTGCTCGGTCAGCACCTCGACACACTTCGTAGGCAGCGCGAGCGTCCGTCGAGACCTGGGGGTCTTGGTGTCACCACCAGCCCGTACAGATCTCCAGACCGCCATGTAGGGCGGAACCAGCGGAGTGGCTTGAGGATCCCCGTCGAGATCTACGTGATCCCATGTGAGGGGCCGTAGTTCCTCGGTGCGTGCTCCCGTGAGGAGCGAGAGCACGATGTAGTGTGCGCGGTCACTCAAGATGTTGATGAAAGTGACACCGGCGTTGAGCATGGCCAGATGTGGAACGACCCCACCGAGGGTGCTCGGGCGGGGTCGTGGTGTTCAAGCTGGCGTGGTGATGCTCACTCTGGCGCGGCGGATTCGTTGACGGCGGTGCGGGCGGCGGATTCGTCGACAATGGTCTTGCCGGCGGCGTAGGTGGCCAGCAGGGACAGCCGTCCGAGGTTGTTGACCGAGCGGGGATAGCCGCGGGCGGTTTCGTGGATGAGAGCGATGGCGTCGTCGCTGAAGAGCGGGTCGGAGCGGCCGGCCAGGGTCATGTGGTGCCGGACGTAGTCGGCGGTCTCCTCGATCGTCATCCCGGTCATGTGGTAGCGGACGGAGATGCGCTGGTCGAGGGCGGCCAGCACCCCGAGCTTGATCTTGCGTTTGAGCGTGGGCTGGCCGATCAGCAGCGTGGCGAACGGAGAGGAACTGTCCATGTCGAAGTTCGTCAACATACGCACCGATTCGAGCTGATCGTGGGCCAGCATGTGCGCCTCGTCGATCACGAGCACGGGTGTGCGGCCCCGCTCTGCTTGCTCGGTCGCCAGCATGTCGCTGGCCTGGGGGATCAGGGTGGCCTTCTGGTTCTTGGGGACACCGCCCAGGGCAGTGACGATGGCCGTGTGGATGCCGCGTACTCCGACGTCGGGGTTGCCGAGGTAGATGACGAGGTGCCGGGCCGGGTCGAGACCGAAGATCGCGGCCCTGGTCGCGGCGGTCTTACCGACTCCCACTTCGCCGGTGACCACGCCCAATGCTCGTTCGGCGACGCACCAGGCGATGCGGGCGATGGCTTCGGAGTGGGCTGCATGGCGGTGCAGCATGGCGGGGGCCAGGCCCCGCCCGAACGGGGTCTTCGATAGGCCGAAGTAGCCCTGGAGCTTGTCCATCATGGGAGAGTCGTCGTCACTTTCTCGCCGCCGAGACCGGGCAGAGCGGGCGCTGGAGGGGTCAGGTACTGGGGTCGGCAGGACCGGAGTGCCGGCCTGCGGGGCAGGTCGGTCAAGAGGCTGCGGGCCGGGATCAGGTGCAGGATCGCTGCCGGGGTCGAGGCCGAGCTGGGTGTCGACCTGGCCGGTCATTGCGCGTCATCGCCCGGGTGTTCTTCGTCAACATCGTGACCGCTGCCCTGGTCAGAGGCCTGCTGAGCAGGGTCGATCAGGGCGGCGTAGTTGATGCCGGTGGCCACCTGCTGGTCGTGGCTGGTCTCCAGCAGCCGCAGGTAGTCGATGCCGGTCGATGCCGGCTCGGGAGCCGCGGGCATCTCGGGTTTGGCCTTGGGGTGGGCGTTGCGGGTGATGGCCTGCGGGATCGCCATCCCCTGCGGCCTGCCGTTCCAGCGGACCTCCACCATGTTCAGATCAAACGGGTCGAAGACCAGCTCAACGGTGCGGCCAATCAAGGACGCGTCGACCTCGTAGAAGTTGGAGAACAGCTGAACCGTGCTGGTCTTGCGGACCTGCCGGCGTTCGCTCCACTTGAACGCCTCGGTCAGCGCCGCCGGGGTCGGGGTCGGGAACGGCGCGTCCGCGCAACCGGCCATCCAGCGCTGCAGGGGTGTCTGACCGGTCTCGGAGTGGATCCGCCGGTGATAGGCGGTCTCCACCCAGGCCGTGAACAGCCGGTTCAGCTCGGTCAGGCTGGTGACCTTCGTCCCCGACGTCTCCCCGTCACCAGCGATCTCGACCAGGAACTGGCGCCTGACCTCGCCGAACCACCGCTCGATCTTCCCCCGGCCTTCCGGCCGGCCCGGCGCCGAATGCGCGATCTTGATGCCGAGGCGGGCCGCGGCTCGCTTCACCGCGGCATCGACCATCGCGCTGCCGTTATCGAAGTAGATCATCTGCGGGACGCCGCGCGCCGCGAGCGCCGGGCGAAGCGCGGCGGCCAGGCGGACGGTGTCTTCGAAATAGCCCCACCGATGACCGACGACCAGGCGGCTGTGGTCGTCGATGAACGCGAAGAGAAACGTCTTTCGACCTGCGATTTTGGGGCCGTGTAGCGCATCCCCGGTCCAAAGATCATTTGGGTGGTCGGCCTCGAACCGGCCGAACGCGCGCGGGGCCTGGCCGTCCGGGCGGGTGTTGAGCTCGAGCCGGTCGAAGTGCCGGATCAGCGTCCGCGCCGACGGCGACCAGCCCGAGGTGGACCGCAAGATCCGCACGATCTGCGCCGCGGTCCGCTCCGGCTTCTCCCGCTTCAACGCCGCCGCCAGGTTCAGCACCTGCTCCGGCGTGCGCGGCGTCACGTTACGCGGATGCGGGACCAGCGCCTCGAACCCGCCCTCCCGCCAATCGCGGATCCACCGATCGATCGTCCCCCGCGACACCAGCATCGGCTCCCCGAACGGGCCCTCGCGCGTGCTGTCGGCCAGCGCCCGCACCAGCCGGCCCCGCTGCCTGGTCGTCAGCTCCGGATCAGCGGCCTCCCGGATGAGCTGATATCGCCACAGCCCCACCTTCTGGGCGCGCTCGGCTCGCCGACGCGCTTCCTCATCGGCCTTCGACACCCTCGCACCACTCCTCGATGATCGACAACAAAGATCACCGGGAATCGTGCCGCGCTCACATCATCGCTCCCAAGAGCGCACTCGTGTTGATCAACTCGCCTCGCCCGGGCGGCGCCAGCAGACGGCCGCCGGTCGCCGCGCAGGCCACCAGCCATGGGGACAACGCGTTGACGAAGAAGCCCTTGGCGAAGCGCCGCCCCACGGCCATGGACAAGGCGACGACGGCGGCCACCGCGTCGGCGAACGCGGTCGGCGCCGCCGCGGGAAGGACCAGTTGCGTGCTGCCCGCCACCCGCACCAGCACCGTGGTGAAGGCGGCCCGCACCCGCCCGGCCGACGCGGCGAAGCGTCGCAGCCAGCCTCGAACCGTCGACGGCGGACGGCCCAGGTCGGCGGCGATCCGGCGATGCCCTGTGCCACGGGCCTTCGCCTCCAATGCGGCCCCGATCACCTCGACCCCGTCAGCTCGCCGCAGCAACCCCGTGACCGGCAGCAACACGTGCGTCCGCGCGCACGAGCCGCATCGCGTCCGCCGCGGCCTGATCTCGATCAGCGCCTCGCCCATACTCCGCAGCCGGCGCCGACGCCCGAAGCCCCACCCGGTCAGCACGCCAGCGCACGACGGGCACGTGATCTCACCTGCTCGTAATCGCCGCTCGACCTCAGCCGCGTCGACCTCTACCGTGATCAAGGTGCCTCCGGGCACGCACGCACGGCCCTTCCGAGCTCGCTGCCAATCGATACCGGGAGGGCCGTTGCCATGTGACTCACGTCACTCAGAACACGGTCACCGTGACGGCCGGCCTCCCCGACGATCAACCAGGACGATCCGATTGATCTCCTACCGTCACCAACCCGCAGCCTTCACCCGGGATCTCAATGCTCGTGTCACATCCCGATCGTTGATCTCGATTCGGTGATGGTGCAATCCCTTACCGGTGAGGCGATGGGGTCGATGCCTTCGAGGGCGTCGTGAGCGGGAATGACGAAGCTCCGGGGCCCGTGCCGTAATGGCCGGCCCGTCCGGTCAGCTGCTCTCGCAGGGCGTAGACGACCGTGATACGCCCCAACGGGGTATCGGCGGTGTCGACGGTAGTGATGTGCTTGATGGTCTCGTTCTTGTCGCGCAAGGCAGCGATGAGGCCGCCAGGGAGGGTGGCGGTGTTGCCGCCAGCGAGTACGGTGCCTCGGCTCGCTGCGTCGAGCCTGGCTGCCAGCGAGACGAGTGCGCTGGCCTGCGCCTCGGCGTGCTCGCCTTCGTACGGATCCTCGGGAGGGATCATGACGGCGATCGTCGCGCGTTTGCCCGGCTCCCGGTCGATGCTGAGCAGTCCAGCCCGCTCGAACTCGTCGAGCACTGTGGGGTTTTCCTTGTTGAGAGTTCCCGCTTGAGCGGGGTCGTTGGTCATGAGCGCGGCGCCGAGCAGCATGGCAGCCTTCTCATAGGGGGTGGCTGCGGTATCGGTGGGCATGTCGACCGGCATGAGTCTGTTGACCAGCATGCCGAGCTGGTCGAGACGCTGTTGGTCAACGTACGCGTCCTTGAGCGTGACCTGGCCGGCGTAGTCGGCGCCGGCCTGTATGAGCGTGTCCAGGATCGCCTCGCGCTCGGCGGGGTTCGCATCCGGCGCCTCCATGAGTAGGACCCGCTCACCCCTGAGCAACTCGGCTACTCGCTCTGGCGTCGCGGCGGCGATGAACGCGTCATTCTCCGCTTGGAGGCGCTCCAGCGCTTTGATCTGAGTGCGCAGTTCCTCCTTCGTCGTGGCCAGCTGTGCCGTGAGGTCCTGGGTCGTCTTGAGTGCCGGTTCCTGGAGCAGTGAGGTGCCGAGCACGATGCCCACCGTCAGCGCAAGGAAGATCGAGACGATGGAGGCGATGTGATACCGGAAATCGATCAATCCGAGGAATCCGATCGGCAAGTGGCAGCGAGTTGGGCCATCAAGGCAGAGCGGCCGGAGGGTTTCGTCATGTCTTGCGAGCCTATAGAAATGGGATCATCCCGACTTGTTGAACGCCAGGATTTCTCACGCCCCCACGGTGACGGGAACGGCAACCGTGTCCCGGTCGATCCGGTCGGCAACCGTCCACCACACCTCGCACCGTCGGGCATAGCACACCCCTGGAATACGCCTCGGGGACATGCGGCCCTGAGCGCCATGAGCAACCCAAAGCCCAAGCCACCCGACTGAAACCATGATCACGAGTTCAGACGCGGGCGGTCGTGCTCACGATGGCGTCGCACACGAAACCGGACACGCCCAACCCACCCCTCGGTCACTGATCAACACCATCAGCGACCGACAACCCCACTACGTCCTCATGCAGCGTGGCGCGGAACATGTAGGCGTGCATGCGGGTGCCTTCTGCGGCAGTGAGTACGGCTTCCGCTTGCGCGAAAGTGAGTGCCTTCGAAGGCCGTCCCGCCGTACCGGTGGGCACGCTGCACAATTCGACCACGTTCCGCTTCACCTTGTCGCGCGCCATGGCTCGCTTGATGGCCCTATTCAGGCATGAGTGCATAATCTGCAGCGTCCGGGTGCTCAAACTGCCGGACTTGCTGGCGAGCCATTTGTCGACATCATCGGCGCGGAGATCCCGAAGCTTGCGCTTGCCCAGCGCCGGGACGACGTGAAGACGGCAGATGTTGGTGTAGAGCTTGATCGTGTCCTCGTCGCGTCCACTGAGCCCGTAGGCCAGCCAGTCATTCACGGCTCGTTCCACGGTGTAGTCGCTGGGTGCGATCGCAAGGCCGTCCTCGTGATCACGTAGAACCTCCTTGAGTTTGGTCTTGGCTTCGGTCTTGGTTCGTCCGGCGGCTTTGCGGGTGATGCGTCGGCCTGCCGGGGTGTAGCCGATGGTGATTTCGGCGATCCATCGCTGGCGGGTTTCGCTCCAGTACAGCCCGCCGTCGCCGTGTGCGCGTTGCTTGGGCATCAGGCCGCCTGCGCTTCCTGCTCCAGGAGCTTGATGTACTCGGCGATGGCGTCGGCCGGGACGCGTCGGGCACGTCCGGCCTTGACGGTGCGCAGGCGTCCGGCGCGGATCTCTTGGTAGAGGTAACGCCGGGACAGGCGCAGGACGACGCCAGTTTCGTTGACGTCGTAGAGCGCTTGGCCCGGGTAGTGGACGGTCTTGCCGTTGGTGGGCATGGTGGTAGTCCGTTCGCGTTCTGAGGTTGGTCAGGCGGCGAGCGGTGTGGACAAACTGCGTGCCTGTTCGTAGGCGAGTTCTTCGCGTCCTGCTCGGGTGCGTTCGCGGGCTTGCGCCGCTGCCGTGTTGGCGAGGAGTTGGTCACCGGTCGTGTGCCAGCCGGTGCCTGCGTAGGTGAGGAACCCGATGACGAGAGTGGTTTCCTCGGTTTTGGTGTCAAGGTTTGCTTGACGGTGGAATCGCGTTGTTTCGGGGTGTCCCTCTGGCCTTGGGTGGCCGTCGTTGAGGGCTTGTGCGCGTTTGTAGGCGGCTCGTTCTTCGCGGATGGAGCCGAAGGTGATCGAGTAGCGGCGGGCTTTGGTGAGGAAGTGTCCGCCGAAGCCGAGCATATGGGCCCACCTGCGCAATCCGGCCCATTCGGGTGTTTGGCCGAGGGTCCAGGCGGCGGCAATGAGGCGTTCAGGGTGAGTGCCGTGGGGGCTGGCGTACAGGTCGATGGTGTCGAGGGTGAGTCGCCGGGAAGTGTGGCCGGTGGCTTCGGTGCCTTTGGTGGAGTACTTGGCAAGGTAGGCGGCCACGGCCTGGTCGTCGAGGGCGTCGCCGGAAGCCGACAGGGTGATGGGTCGGATCTCGTATTGGCCACCCCAGGCAATGGGCCAGCCATCGAGGCGGGTGGGGTGGGAATCAGTGGTGTAGGCGATGGTGGTGGCGGCCAGGGTGACGGCGGCGATGATGTCGTCAGCGGTGATGCCGTCCGGGGGTGCAGTGATGGCGTCGGGGTTGTCGGGGTCGATGCCGTCCAGGCGGAGCAGGATGTGGAAGTGGACCGCGCCGCGTGCTTGGTATTCGGCGGCTTTGCCGTGGGAGAGCCGAATTTTGGTCAGGCCGCGTTGCCGAGCGAGCTGGTTGAGGTGGCGTTCGGCGTGTTGTTTGGTGCGGCGCCAGAGTTCTCCGGCGTGGTGGTTCCAGACGACGTGGTGGGCGTGGTCGTAGCAGTCGGCGCAGAGGGGCCGGCCAAGCTGCTCGTCACCAGCGGCGTGGCGTTGCCAGCAGACCAGCGGAGTTCCGTGGGGACAGCTCGGGGCGTCGCGGCGGGCGTGGCAGGGGGCCGCTCGGCAGATGCAGCGGGTTTTGTCCCGGCAGGTGCAGTGGCGTACGTCGCGGGTGTGGACGAGGCCGAAGGAGGGGGCGGTGAGGGTGGCGAAGACGGCCGGGTGGGTGCGGACGCTGTCGGGGACGGTTTTGCCGCCGACGAGTCCGGCGCGTACCAGGTGGTAGGCGTCGTGTTGGTAGGTGGTGGCGCAGGCGGGGCAGACGGTGTGGCGTCGATTGCCGCAGGCCTTATAAATGACGCCGTCCGGCAGGGAGGAGGTGTGCCGGTGGGCGAGGATCTCGCCAGTGTGGGTGTTGACGGTGGCGAGACTGCCGTGGAGGCGGATCGGATTCGTGCAGCTGGCAGCTGATTCGACGTGGCGGAGCCAGGCAGGGTAGTCGGGGCGTGCGACGCGTTCCAGGGCGGTGCGGACGTGCTGGCGAGGTTCGTGCACGAAGGGGCTGAACAGGTGGGGTTCGGTGTTCGCCCCCACGCCCGGGGCCGGGGAAGCGGTCCCGGGGGTGAGAGCCAGCGCCGAAGCGGTGTCGAGCTGGATAGGCATGGGTTAGTGCTGTCCTTCCAGGACGTGAGTGGGCAAGTGCAAGACCGGCAAGGCCGGGGTCCGCTCCTGGCGAGTACGGTCGTCGGTGTGCGCGTAGTCCTGGCGCTCGTGGCCGAGGGACGTTACCGCAGGTTGAGGCGTGGTTTCCGGCTCAGGATCGGGTTCGGGTGCGGTGGCCGCTTGGAGTGTCGCCGGTTCAGTGGTGGGGGTGCGTGAGAGCACCAGCTTGGTAAGGGCGAGGAAGGCCAGTGCAGGGATGGCGGCGATCAGCCATCCGGTGGGGTGGGGTTTGGCGACAGCGATCTGTGCCGCGACGGACAGGATGGCCGAGGCGATGAGAACGATCATCGGGTAGACGGTGCGTTGGCCGTTCCGCTTGCGGCGTCGGACTTCCAGGCCGGAGGCGGTGGGGGTGAGTTCGGAGATGACGGCGTTGGCCCAGCCGAACCATTCGCCGGTTCCTTCGGGGCTGTTGGCCATGGTCCAGTCGTGGACGTGGGTGAAGGAGGCTGCTCCGGCCATGAGGCCGACGAGGAGCAGGATGAGGAGCTGGACGCTCGATTCGATGCGTTCGGCTCGGTTAGACGGTGAGGGCATGGTGTTCTCCCTGTGCGTCGCGACTAAGTGGGACGACGGGTTGGTGGCACTCGGCACAGGTGAAGGAGGCTGTGGCGAGCAGGTTGGCGGCAACGGTGATGATCCGGTTGCATGTGCAGGTGGCAGACACCAGGTTGATCGCGTAGGGCGTGGTGGTGGCTGCCGGTGCCGCATGGTCGTTGTCGGCCAGCTCCCAGCCGCTGACGCGTGGAGTGATGCCGCACAGTGGGCAGGATCGTGAGGCTCCGCCTCGGTTCTTCAGGGAGCGTTCGAGGTTGCGTCCGCCGGTCCAGACGCGGGCGACGGCGAAGTCGATGCCTTCGGCGGTGATGACTTGCAGTAGACGGGCGCCGGTGCCGTTGCGGTGCTGGCGGAGTCGCCGGGTCAGGTCTCCCGGCGTCCAGCCGATGTAGTGGCGGGCGTGTTTGTACGCTCGGTCGAAGTGCAGCAGGTAGACGGTTCCGCTGGAGCTCATGTGGACTCACCACCCCAACGCTGTTGAGCGGCCTGGCGGGTGACGCCGAGGGGGCGGGCGATATCGGCCCAGGAGTAGCCGTGCTCGGCACGGAGCTGGGTGACGGCTTGGGCAATGGCGTGGTCGAGTTCGGCGACGACGCCTGTGAGGTCGGCGAGGGCTTCGATGTCGCCTTCGGCGATGCGCTTGGTGTAGGCGCGGATGATGCGCTTGAGGAAGGCGGCGTAGTCGGGGTTTTCGATGGAGCGGCTCACGATGCGCTCCGCTCGCTCTGCTTGGTGCGACGAGCGCGCAGGGCTTTGCCGAGGGCGTCGAGCTGCTTGCTGGTGGGCTTGCGCTTGGGTAGCGCACGGGTGATGTCGTAGAGGTAGGCGACGCGGCCGCCTTTGCGCCACAGGATCTTGGCGACGGGGGCTTGTCCGCCGGGGCGCAGGCCGAGGGCGGCAAGTTGGCGTCGGGTCTTCAGGTGCTTGGGGGCCCACTTCCAGGGGTAGGTGGGCAGGCCATATTGGCTGCCGGTGGGGTCGTAGAAGACGACGCGAGTACCGGGGGTGGCGTTGAGCCGGTCGAGCTGCGGTATCCGGGCAGCCGACGCGGGAATAGAGTGCATGACAGTTCTGCTCCTTTGCTTGGTCGCTGGGAGTGGACTTGAGAGGCGGGGGCCGGAGATCTTTGGCGAGAGGTCCGGCCCTCGCTTGCGTGTGTCAGTCAGTGCCGTCAGGCAGGGTGATGGGGTCGCCGCAGCAGGCGCAGTGCCAGCCGTCGGCGGCCAGATAAGTGGAGCGGCACTCTCCGTCGCACAGGACGAATTCAGCGGTGCCGTGGCTGTCGGTGCCGAGGGTGAGTTGCGGAGAGCCGCAGACCGGGCAGGCCACGATCCAGGAGATCAGGCACATAGCGAGCACCTCGGCGCAGGCGGGGCAGTAGCAGCGCGAGTTTTCGCGTCTGCCGATGAGCCAGCCGGATTGTGTCGCGTTCAGGATGGGGATCATGTTGGAGCAGCGGTTGTCGCACTGGACCATCCAGTTGCGAAGGTCCGGGCTGCCGTTGGCGTGGTAGGCCTTGTGGATCACAGCGGCCTCCAGTGGGGGTCGTCGTAGGCAGAGGCCGGCACGGTCATCGCGATCGTGTTCTCGCCGATGTCGTTCTTGAGCCAGAACATCGGCAGGAGCCAGGTGCAAGGGCGGCTGAGTTCGTCGTACCAGCGGGTGTGGCCGATGATTTCCGGGCTTTCCAGCCAGGTGATCGCAGCGGTGGAGTCAGCGGTCATTGATGTACACCTCCCGGCACCAGGTGCATTCCAGGGCACTTTCGCGGCCTCGGTCGGTGGTGATGGTGATTTCGATGAAGGTGTCATTGCTGCACTCGACGCAGCACAGGGCGAGCACCTCCAGGTCGTGAGGTGCCTGGTCGGGCCAGGGCACCTCACTCAAGGCCGGGACCGTGTCGTGGTCATGGGGCATGGTGGTTCTCCGTTCAAGCGGCGAGTTGTATGGGGTCCGGATCGCCGTTGCGGCGGATCCAGGTGACGTAGTCGACGAGCTGGTGGATCTGCGCGTCGGTCAGGTAGGCGGCTTTGACCAAATGGGGGATGCCGCCTTCAGCGATGAGGTAGAAGACACCCGGGGGTTTCCGGGCTGATGGCTTGGGCGTTGAATCCGGCCAAGGCCCAGCCGTGGCCGAGGATGATGTCGGAGCTGTTGGGGGTGGTGCAGCGGAAGGCTGCCCGGTAACCGAACAGATCGCGTAGCGAGGTGGGGATGATGTCCACGCTGGGGCGCTGGGTGGCGGCGATGACCGGCATGGCGCAGGCTCGGCCTCGGGCGACCAGGTCGCGGACGAGGGCGATGAACTCTTTCTGCTGCTCGGGTGTGCCGGTGGTGGCGGTGTAGTAGGCGAGTTCGTCGATGAAGATGCCGATGACTTTGATGAGGTCGCTCGGCAGGAACTTGCGGCGGCCGTTCGCCAGCAGCCAGGAGTAGCGTCGGTCCATCACCTTTTGCAGGCGCCTAAGGACGCGAAGGCCCTTGTCGATGTCGGGGCCGACGAAGACGCCGCCGGTTGCTTCGGCGGCTTCCATCCACATCCCCAGTTCGACCCATTTGGGGTCGAGCAGGACCGGGGTGAAGTCGTGGCACAGGAAGGCGTGCCCGACGAGGTTTTGGATCAGTACGGATTTGCCGCCGCCGGGTTCTCCGGCGTCCAGCAGGTTGTGGTAGACCAGGTCGAGGTAGACCGGGTTGCCGAATTCGTCGATCCCGATGAACACCGGGTCGAACATGGACATGGACGGCGCTACCGGGATCGTGTCCGGGAGTTCGGGAAGAGCCGCGTGCATGGCAGCGTCACCTCTTACGTGTCTGAAGGCGCGATGTGAAGTGCTACCGGGAGGGGCAAAACAAGGGGCTTCTCCCGGTAGCGGACGACGCGTCAGATCCAGTCGAGGTCAGGGTTTTCCGTAGCCGTCTTGGCGGGGATGCCGGTGACGGCCGGGGGTCGGCCGTTCTTCCTGGCCGGACGCTCGGTGGTGTCGGTGTCGTCGGTTTCCGGCACGTCAGCGAGATCGAGCTGAGCCGGAACAGTTGGGACCGGCCGGGGTAGGGCCGGAACGTCGGTCGGCAGGTCCTCGGTGAGGGGGGAGCCGACCAGGCCGCCGAGGACATCGCGGCGTTTGATGTCCAGGTAGATGGCGGCGGAGTTGGAGGTGTGGGCCTTGGTCACGGTGACCGAGGCGGCCCAGCAGGCGACGGCGATTCTGTCGAGCTGGTTTTCGATCTGCTCCAGGGACAGGCCGGGACGCAGCCAGACCCAGACGCGTTCTCCGACCGGGATGGGCTTGGCCAGGCCGATGAAGGGCAGGTGGCCGTGCCGGTCGGCGGGCAGGAAGGAGTTGAAGCAGGTGCGCAGGCGGTGCCGGACGATGAGGCACCACAGCAGCGCCAGCGTGTAGCGGCGCACGGCCGGGACGAGGCCGATGGAGGCGATGGTGCTGGCGTAGATGACGCCTGTGATGATTGGGTTGATCTGGTCTTGGAGGTACACCCAGCCGCCGATCAGCAGCATGGCGAGGGTGATTTCCGGCAGCCACCACCAGATGGCGCGCAGGACGGGCCAGATGGCGATGATGCAGGCGGTGATGCCGCCGATGATGGTGCCGGCTATCAGGCCGAGGGGCACGGCGGCGAGCGGGTGCAGGTGTTGGGTGGCGATGACGGCGGTGAAGGGGCCGACGATGGCCATCACCACGTAGAAGGTGATCTTTGCGGTGCGCAGGTAGCTGTACTGCACGTTCTGTTGGATCACCGTGACGGAGTTACCGCGACGGCCGATGCCGCCTCTGTTGTTGTGGCGCGTGCCAAAGGTACCCTTGGACATGGCTCTCCTCCTGTCGAGGGTGGGGGGGTTGAGGCGGGACCGTGGCGTGTGGCAACAGGCACGGTCCCGCTCATGCGTTCAGGAATCCGTGAGTCCTGACGCGAGGGGCGAATAACGCCTACAGGGCGTCACGTTCGAGGCTGAAGTACAGAATGCTGAACTCCTGTGCACCGAGCTCTCGCTTGATGTTGTTTTCGACGATGTGGGTCAAGACAGCCAAACGGCTGGTTCCCGGTTGCACGTCGAGGGTGCCGGTGGCGGTGATGTGGCGACCGCTGATAACCACGGTCATGAGGTACATGTACCGCGTGGTGGTTTGCGTGTTGGCGTTCATGCAGTCTCCGTTTCAAACGGGCGCTGACTGCTGCTCCGAGGCCGGGACCGGCCTGGATGTGAGCATCAGCGCCGATCCCGAATCTCCGGTTGGTTGCCTGGAGATGTGGCAACGAATCTCCAGGTGATCTCTTTTGTGCGATCTTCGACGATTCGGCTGACGAAGATCAGGAACGCGGTCTACTTGGTAGCCGAAGCACCAGCGAGCTTGATGTCAGCCGCGCGGAAGGCCACGCCGTTGCGACCGTTGGTCGCCCAAGGCAGTGCCTCCAGCTTGAACAGGGCGACCTGAGAACCAACGGTCACCGTGGGCCTTTCACCGGCCGTAGTGACGTTGATCATCTCGCCGCCCGTCTCGTCCAGCGCCATGACCTGCGTGACCCACATCGGTCGGCCGGTCTCCCGCTCGGACTTCTGACGCCCGTTCTGGTCGGACTTCTCGACCGCTTCCTTCGTCACCATGAACGACTTGCCGGTGACGTCGATGAAGAGCTTCACAGAGCTCACCTCCGGATCGAGGGCCGCACCCCTGTGGTGCGAATTCCCATGTTTCGAGGTTGGCGCGTCCCGATGAATTCGGCGATACTTTCTAAGTGGCCCAGGCGGATGACCACATTGACCTCACGGAGGCAACATGGGGCAGCCGAGAAGAGAACTGACACCTGATCGTTCTCCCTTGCACCTGTGGGGCTCTGAGCTGCGAGCATGGCGTGATCGTCGAGAACTCTCTCTCGCCAAGATGGGTGAATTGATCCGCTATAACCCCAGCTACTTGGCTCGAATTGAACGTGGAGAACGAAAACCACCACGCGAACTCGCTGAGGCAGCGGACCGAGAACTCAACACCAGCGGAGCTCTTCTCCGATTGTGGGAACTCATCGACTCCAACCCGAATGGCATTCGTCACTCCAACCATGTGGCCAATCACCCTGACCATGTGGCCAACATGCGCCAGATTGTGGCCCCAACGTCCGAGCTCCCCGCAGAGTCAGATGAGGCGGGGGTCACCATCCCCTGCCGTACACAAGACGGAGGGATCATCTTCGTGACTCTGCCTCGCCGTACGTTCCTCAGCGGCCTGGGCTTGGGCACTATGGCGGCAGTATCCGCCAGCCCATCGGCTTCCGCTCAATCAAGAGCTCTCGGCTCACCTCAGGCCATCTCGGCTCCCGATCTCAAACCTGCCGAGCATTTCCGCCAGCTGCGCCGCGTCCTCATCGACAACGACAACCTCTTGGGGCCGCTCCGGGCCATCCCCACCGTCGAAAGTCAGATCGACGCCATCCGCCAACTGAGACTCAGCTACAGGGGTTCCGACGCCAGCGAACTGCTGTACATCCAGACGCAGTACGCCGAGCTATGCGGATGGCTCTATCAGGACACCGGGGACTTCCGCTCTGCACAGTTCTGGACCGACAGAGCCTTGGAATGGTCGTACGCCGCAGGGGTACCTGACCTCACGACGTTCATCCTCGCTCGTAAGAGCCAGCTCGCCGGCGACATGCGCGACGGGGTCACTGCGATCGACCTTGCAACCGCAGCTGCCCGACAAGCTCGTCCTGACACTCGGCTCGGTGCCATCGCCGCCACTAACGGTGCTTACGGCTACGCGCTGATAGGCGACAATCGGAACGCCCACCAGATGCTTGATCTCGCACACGATCTCATCAGCAACCAGGACATGGATCCAGCGTTCTCCTGGGGCTCATGGATGGATGACGCCTACATCGAGATCCACCGCGCGCGAAGCCTCTACACGGTCGGCCAGTACACCGAGGCGGCAGAGGGGTTCCGCACAGCGATCGAGAACCTTCCGGCCATGTACCACCGTGATCGGGGTGTCTACCTCGCCCGCGAATCACTCGCGTACGTCGGTGCCCACGAGCCTGAACAAGCGGCTTCCACCGGCCTACAGGCGCTCGGCATCGGTCAGGCGACCGGGTCAGCGCGGATCATCACGGAGCTAACCAAACTCGATGGACAATTGGAGCGATGGCACTCAGTACCCGCCATCGCTGAGTTCCGGGAAGCCTTCGACGGACTCATTGCCCACCAAACATGAGCTTGCCCATCGAGCAGAGGATCTTCAGATAATGCAGCAACGCCCGTACGTACTCCTGAGCTGTGCCATGTCAGTCGATGGCTACATCGACGACACGACACCCGAGCGGCTCTTGTTGTCCAACGCGGCGGACTTCGACCGAGTCGATCAGGTTCGCGCCGAGAGCGACGCGATTCTCATCGGCGCGACCACCATGCGGAAAGACAACCCACGTCTGCTGGTCAACTCCGAAGAACGGCGTACTCAGCGAGTAGCGCGGGGACTTCCGGCCTACCCTCTCAAGGTCACCGTTACCAACAGCGGGGATCTGGATCCCGACCTCCGGTTCTGGCACCACGGCGGCGACAAAGTTGTCTACTGTCCCGATTCGACCGTGTCGAAGGTCCGGAAGAGCTTGAACGATCTCGCCGATGTAGTGGGAACCGGGCCTAATCTGGACCTGCCAACGATGCTTGACGATCTGGGATCGCGTGATGTGCACCGCCTCATGGTCGAGGGCGGCAGCACCATCCATACGCAGTTCCTCACCCAGGGCCTGGCTGATGAGATTCACCTCGCAATCGCGCCCATCTTCGTTGGCGACTCGAAGGCTCCCCGATTCGTCAGTAATGGCATGTTCCCAGGCGGGACTGCCCATCGGATGAAAATCGCTGACGTCCAGACTGTCGGCGATGTTGTCTTGATCCGCTATCTGCCCAAACAGTCCTCCGGAGACAGCACTTCATGAACCCAGCAGAAGTGACTGACATCGATCACCGGTGGCTCATGAAGGCGATCGAGCTAGCCAAGAAGTGCCCACCATCATCAACAGCCTTCTCCGTTGGCGCGATCATCGTGGGCAAAGACGGGAACGAGATTGCCAGCGGGTACTCAAGAGACATCGACCTGCATGTCCATGCTGAAGAATCAGCTCTATCGAGAGTCGGACATGCCTCCCTCCGTGAGGCAACCATCTACAGCACTCTGGAACCCTGCTCATTCCGGAAATCGCGTCCAACAACCTGTACAGATCTCATCCTGGCAGCCGGTATTCCTCGGGTCGTGATCGCATGGCGAGAGCCCTCCCTATTCGTAGCTGACTGCCAAGGCGTCGAATTGCTTCGAGAGCGGGGAGTCGAGGTCGTCGAACTGCCCGAACTGACTGACTTGGCCGCCGCCGTCGGCATGCCAATGAGCCGGTAACGAATATGCGAATGTGACCTGTGAGAACTTTCTCTACATACTTAAAGCGGCCCTGACCGGGCCGCACGCGCCGCCGACTCGGCGCGGGCCGGCTCACGCCGCTTGGGCTCTGTGACCGGCCCGCACGAACGCCGGTCGGCTGGCGCGAACGAAGGCAGGGCCGCTTGAGGCGCGGTGCTCTGCTCACGGGGTCGAGCTCGCTAAGCGCAAGCTGAGCCAGTCACGGGGCCGGGGTTACGGCATGCCTCCGGCGGGGGCGCTCCGGCTCCGGGCTGGCCAAGATCGCGGCGTGCGGCGGTGGAGTGGTTGCGGTGGAAGCCTGCCCGCCTGCCGTCGCCCCAGGACGAGCCCTAGCAGACCAGCCGCGGGGCCGCCCATGCTCCATCACGACTCTGGCATCGGGCGCGCGGTTGGGGCAGCCCCGCGGCTGGCCCGCTATCCCTGGCGGGTGGGACGACGGCAGACGGGCAGGCAAGCTCTGGTGACATTTATTGATATGCGCTACCGGCTTCCAGATACGCGCGACGCAGACCTGACCGTACGGCAGGATGGGCGCCATGTTGGAGATCAACTTGCTGTCCGAATCCGACCGCGCCTGCTGGGAAGTGCTGGCCCGTGGTAAAGACACATACTTCGAGGTCGAACGCAGCGACGACGACTACGAACCGACCTGGCGACGCCTTCTCGACGACGAGCAGATACGCGGGATCGCCGCCCGACTGGACGGCAAAATGGTCGGCATCGCGCACTACCTGCTCCACGCCAGTGTTTGGTACTCCGGGAGATGCTATCTGGCGGACTTGTTCGTGGACGCGGAAGTCCGGCGGCGGGGTATCGCGACGGCAATGATCGAGTGGGTGGCGCGGGACGCCAAGGAGCGCGGCTTCCCAGGCCTCTACTGGAACACGCTGGAAGACGCCCCGGCTCGCGCGCTGTACGACAAGGTGGGCAAGTTCCACAAGGGGCTCATCCTCTACACCTACCGGCGTGACGCGAATCAGACCTCCACCCAGCACTGAGAGGCAACCAGGAGGGGCAACCTTGACGGGGCCGACCACAGCCAGCGGAACTACCCATCGACCGCTCGAATCGATCAGCGACCGGGGCATCGAGTCCAGAGAACTGATCACCGTGCGTTGCGCCTCACCACCCGCGATTGGCTGGCATCCCGAACGAACGAATCAGAACTCGCCTGACTGGCCTGACCGCCTGCCCGATTTCCCGCGTACTGATCGACACCGCGCAATCCTGGTTCAAGTCCAGTCACGGAGCGAGTGACAAAATGAGTGACATCGGGGGAGCATGCCACCGCTCGATCATGCACACCGGTGCACATCACATGCAACCTGACCAGCCAAATCGTCAGGGCTCTTGATCGCTGGCACTGCTTTGGGAGCAAGAAGTCGCAGGTTCAAATCCTGTCGCCCCGACCAGCTCAAGGGCCGCATCCGATCCGGAGGCGGCCCTTGTGCGTCCGTCCCACACAGCCGAGAGGCCGGCGGAGGACGGAAGGCCGGCTGCAGCGCGGCGCATGAAAGCGCACATCTCAGGGCATGCGGGCGATGAGCGACTTCGGGGCGATCTGGCGATAGGCGTCGGCGACGATCTCGGCCACCTCCGCCCAGTCCACCTCCGGCACATCCAGATAGACGCCCAGCCACCCACGATGCCCCACATACGGCGGCCGGAAGAAGCGCTCGGGGGCCTCGGCCACCAGTTCCTGCTGCGCCCCGGCCGGGGCCGCGCACCAGAACGCCAGGCGGTCGTCGTGGTGGTGGTCGGCGAACATCACGAACGTCTTCTTGTCCCGGACGAACCAGGTCGGCTCTCCGTGACTCAGCCGTTCGGTGACCTCCGGCAGGGCCAGGCAGAGCGCGCGCAGCCGGTCCAGCGCGGCCTCCACGGCAGCGTCAGCCCGTCAGCGTGAGGGGGTTGACGAGGTCGGCGTAGACCAGCAGGCCCGCCATGATCATCATGACGATGGCGATCGCGTACGTCAGCGGCAGCACCTTCGCGATGTCCACGTACTTCGGCTCGGGACGGCGCATGATCTTGGCGTACGCCCGCTTGATGCCCTCCCACAGGCCCCCGGCGATGTGGCCGCCGTCGAGCGGCAGCAGCGGGATGAGGTTGAACATGCCGATCGCCAGGTTGAAGCCGGCCAGCAGGTTGACGAAGATGGCGATCTTCTTCTCGTTGGACAGGTCGGAGGCGAGGATCTCACCGCCCATCCGGCCCGCGCCCACGACGCCGACCGGGCCCTCAGGGTCGCGTTCCTCGCCCGAGAAGGCCGCGTGCCAGACGCCGACCATCTTCTCCGGCAGGTTGAGCAGCGAGCCCGCCACGCGGGCCGTCAGCGCGCCCATGTAGCCGACGACCTCGCCCATGCTCTGGCGCTCCATGACCTCCGTCGGCAGGACGCCGAGGAAGCCGACGTTCTTGTCGATCTTCTGGGGGTCCTGGAGGTTGGGGCGGTCCTGGGCGATGAGGGTGACGTTGAGCGTCATCGCCTTGCCGTCGCGGACGATGCCGAGCTGGACCGGGCCGGGCCCGTGGCCGCGGATGAGGCGGGTCGCGTCTTCCCAGGTGTTGATCTTCTGGCCGTCGAAGGAGACCATGCGGTCGCCGGGCTTCATCTTGGCCTGGGCCGCGGGGGTCAGCTGGTCGTCGGGCTTGCACGTGGTGCGCTGCTCCGAGACCGGGATCACGCAGGTGTGGGTTTTGGGGGACACGACCGGGGCCCAGCTCGGCAGGCCGATGCCGACCAGCAGGATGCTGAAGAAGACGAACGCGAGCACGAAGTTCATCAGCGGCCCGCCGGACATGATGATGACCTTCTGCCACCACTTCTTGCGGTAGAAGACGCGGTCGTCGTCGCCGGGCTGGACCTCCTCCTGGGCGGCGTCGCGGGCCGACTCGATGAGGGCCTGGAACGGGCCCGTCGAGGTGCTCCTGACCTTCGCCGGGTCGTCGCCGGGACGCGGCGGCAGCATGCCGATCATGCGGATGTAGCCGCCGAACGGGATCCACTTGATGCCGTATTCGGTCTCGCCCTTACGCCGGGACCACGCGGTCGAGCCGAAGCCGACCATGTATTGGGTCACCTTGACGCCGAAGAGCTTGGCGGGCACGAGATGGCCGACCTCGTGCAAGGCGATGGAGAGCATCAACCCGAGCAGGAAGATGATGATCCCCACCAAATAGAGCCAGTTCATCTATGCGCGCTCCAGGGCAAGGCGGACGGTCCCGACAGCCCCAGGGTAGTCGAACTCCCCCCGCCCGACGTGGCGCCGGTGAAGCCAGGCATGGCTCGGCGGCGCCGGGCAGACTGCTACGGGCGCCAGATCAGCACGAGGGCGCAGTCGTCGTTGTGGCCGGAGGCCATGGCGTTGACCAGGGCCCTGGCGCCGTCGCGGAAGCCGGACGGCAGCAGCCGCTCCGCCTCGCCGAGCAGCCGGTCCAGCCCGGCGTCGATGTCGCGGCCGGGCTGCTCGATCAGCCCGTCGGTGAACAACAGCAGCGCGTCGCCCTTGCGCAGGGTGCCGCTGTCGGGCTCGCAGTGCAGGTCGGGCACCACGCCGAGGACCACGCCCTTGGCCGAGGCGACCTGCCAGTTGCCCGTGCCCGCGTCGAACTTCACCACCGGCGGATGCCCGGCCGATGTGATCGTGTAGTCGCCCGTGGCCAGGTCGAGGCGCAGGTGCACGGCGGTCACGAAGCCCTCGTCGCCCCGCTGGCGGTGCAGGTACGTATTGCAGGCAGGCAGGAAGTCGTCGACCGAGCCAAGCAGGCCGCCGAACGTGCCTGACAGCAGCAGCGCTCTGGTGCCCGCGTCCACGCCCTTGCCGGACACGTCCACGAGGGCGATCTCCACGGTGTTCCCATCACGCATGGAGACCAGGAAGTCCCCGCCGAAGGAGGACCCGCCGGCCTGCTTGAGCACCACCTTGGCGCCCCAGTCCTTGGGTAGCGGAGGCAGCTCACCCTGGCTCTTGAGCCGGTCGCGCAGCTCCAGCAGCATCGCGTCGCCACGCAGCCCCTGCACGCCCAGCTTGCCCCTGGTGCGGGCCATGAGCAGGGCGAGCACGGTGGTGAAGGCGATCGTCACGGTGAGCCCCAGCCCGATCCTGGCCACACCGAGCGTGATCGCGATGAACCCGAGCGCGACGCCCACGGCCACGAGCAGCTTGATCAGGCTGCGCAGCCGCAGCTGGAGCCCGCCGAGCAGGGTGACGAGGATGAGCAGCGAAGGCGAGAACCACTCGGTCGAGACCCTCGCGGCCAGCGCACCGATGACGATCGCGAGCGTGGACAGGGCGATGAGCAGGTTGCGATCGCGGGCCAGCGGGCCTCTGCGAACGAATCGGACAATGGGCACGAGGAAGGGCACCCGTACGAGGACCGCACGGACCCGTGGCGGGATCAGCGGCGCCGGACGGGAACTCATGATGCGCCTGACTGTATCGGTCTGGCCCGTGTTTGGGCAGCCCACTTGACCAACACCTTGATCATTAAGGACGGATATTCAGTGGCCTTCCCCCTTTGCGCGCTCCTACGGTGGACTGATGACGTATCCGATCCGTCCCATCGATGAGACCGAGTGGCCGGTGTTCACCCAGGTTCTCGAAGAGGCGTTCAACTGGACCCCGAAGCCGCAGCAGGCCGAGCGGTGGAAGGCCGAGACGGAGTTCGACCGCACGCTCGCCGTCTTCGACGGTGATCTCATGGTCGGGGTCACCGCGGTTCTCAGCTTCACCATGACGGTGCCCGGCGGGCAGTTGCCCGTCGGCGGCGTGACCGCCGTCAGCGTGCTGCCCTCGCACCGCCGCCGCGGGGTGCTGTCCTCGATGATGCGCAGGCAGCTGGCCGACATCCGCGAGCGCGGTGAGCCGGTCGCCGCGCTCTACGCCTCCGAGTCGGTGATCTACAGCAGGTTCGGGTACGGCAGGGCCGCCAGCATGCTGACATTCCGCATCAGCAAGCGCGCCTCGGCGTTCGTCAAGAACGCGCCGGTCGACCCGTCGCTGCGGATCAGGGTGGCCAAGCCCGCCGCCGTGCGCGCCGAGCTCGAGAAGGTGTACGCGTCCGTGGTGACCGCCCGGCCGGGGCGCTACGAGCGCAACGCGGCCTTCTGGGACAGCACGCTGGCGGATGAGGAGTTCGACCAGCGGGGGTCGGGCCCGCTGCGCGCGGTGCTGGCCGAGGACGATCGGGGCGTGCGCGGCTACGCGGTGTTCAGGGTCAAGGGCTCCTGGGACGACCACGACCTGCCTACCGGGGAGCTGCAGCTGCATGAGCTCGAGGCGGCGGACCCGGCGGCCTACGCCCTGCTGTGGCGCAGTGTCCTGGATCGCGACCTCATCACGACGGTGCGGGCGGTCAGGCCGGTGGACGACCCGCTGATCTCCTTGCTGGCCGACCAGCGGCAGCTGCGCGCCGGCTGGAGCGACGAGCTATGGGTACGCGTGGTCGAGGTGGACCGAGCGCTGGCCGGCCGCGCCTATGTCGCGCCGGTGGACCTGGTGATCGAGGTGGAGGACGAGGTGTGCCCGTGGAACGCGGGCCGCTGGCGGCTGACCGCGGACACGACGGGCGCCGCCTGCAAGCCGGTCGACGACGAGCCCGACCTGACCGTGCCGGTGGCCGCGCTCGGGTCGGCCTACATGGGCGACGGGCAGCTCGTCCAGCAGCTGGAGGCGGGGCTGCTGCGCGAGCACCGGCAGGGCGCGGTGCGGTCGCTGGCCACGGCCATGTCCTGGAGTCCCAAACCGTGGGCCGGCCGGGTCTTTTGACGTAGGGTCAAACGATGGCGCTGCAAAGCTTGCAGATCACCGCGACCATCGCCATGCGGGCGCGTGACGTGTCGAGACCGTCGAAGGAACAGCAGGAGGCCGCCGATCGGCGGCCCCTGCGCGATGAGATGCCCAGGCGCGAGACCAAGGGCAAGAGCCGATGAGATCGGATGGTCACGGCAGCGAGGGCAGCTGGCCGATCGTCTCGTAGGTGGCCAGCTGGGCGATCCGCCTGCTGTGCCGCTCGCTGCCGGAGAACGTCGTGGTCAGGAAGACCTCGACGAACCTGGTGGCGTCCTCGATGGAATGCATGCGCGCACCGATGCTGACCACATTGGCGTTGTTGTGCTCGCGGGCCAGGCCGGCCGTCTCCTCACTCCAGGCCAGGGCCGCGCGAATGCCGCGCACTTTGTTGGCGGCGATCTGCTCGCCGTTGCCCGAGCCGCCGATCACGACCCCGAGGCTGGCGGGGTCGCCGGCGACGCCCTCGGCGGCACGCAGCACGAAGGCGGGATAGTCGTCCTCGGCGTCGTAGACGAAGGGACCGCAGTCGGTCACCTCGTGCCCGTGATCCTTCAGCCAGGACACCAGGTGGTTCTTGAGCTCATAGCCGGCATGGTCGGCACCGATGTAGACACGCACCCGACCAGTCTTCCACAGCCCCGGCGCTTGGGTTCGCGGGCTAGAGTAAGGATCTGATTGGTTGTCCAGTCCTTACGAAGGCAGGAACCCATGCGAGAGATCCGCGTCATCGGCGATCCCGTCCTGCGCACGCCCGCCGAGCCGGTCACGGATTTCGACCGCGAGCTGCGCCGCCTGATCGAGGAGATGTTCCAGGCGATGTACGCGGTCAACGGCGTGGGTCTGGCCGGCCCGCAGATCGGCGTGTCGCGGCGGCTGTTCGTCTACGACATCAACAAGCGCAAGGGCCATGTGATCAACCCGACGCTGACGGTCGACGACCCCGAGGAGATCGTCGACGAGGAGGGCTGCCTGTCGGTGCCCGACCGCCGGACGCGCCTGCCGATCTACGCCCCGGTGGCGCGCGCCGTGGGCGTGACCGTCGAAGGGCTCGACCGGCTGCAGCGGCCGGTGCGGATCAAGGCCCGCGGCTCGCTGGCGCGCTGTTTCCAGCACGAGACCGAGCACCTCGACGGCAAGCTGTACGTCGACCGCCTCCCGAAGAACGAAGCACGCAAGATCGTCCTCAACGCGTAGGTTGGGGCCATGAGCGTACTTTCTGGAAAGGGCGCATTGGTCACAGGAGGCTCCCGGGGCATCGGCAAGGCGATCGTGGAGCGGCTGCGGGAGGACGGCGCCGAGGTCGTCTTCTGTTACGAGCACTCGGAGGAAGCGGCGCGGCAGGTCGCCAAGGAGACCGGCGCGCAGGCCGTACGGGCGGATCTCGGCGGCAAGGACGACCTGCAGCGGCTGTTCGCCGAGGCGGAGGCCCGGCTGCCGGGGCTGGACATCCTCATCAACAACGCCGCCACCACCGCTGGGCAGAAGCCCATGGCGGAGGTCACGGACGAGGACTACGAGCGGGCGTTCGCGGTGAACACGCGCGCGGTGTTCCTGGCCATGCAGTGGGCGGCGCGGACGATGCGCGACGGCGGGCGCATCGTCAACATCTCCACGCTCAACACCCAGGTGCCCGCGCCCGCGCTGGCGCTCTACTGCGGCAGCAAGGGCGCGATCGAGCAGTTCGCCAAGGTGGCGGCGCGGGAGCTGGGTGGGCGCGGGATCACCGTCAACGTCGTCTCGTCCGGCGCCACCGACACCGACATGCTGCGGAACGCCAATCCGCCGGAAGCGCTGGAGCAGACCCAGGCCTTCACGGCGCTGCAGCGGCTCGGGCGGCCCGAGGACATCGCGGCGGTGGTCGCGTTTCTAGCCGGTCCCGACGGGCGGTGGGTGACCGGCCACAATCTCCTCGCCAGCGGCGGGTTGATCGTCTAGAGCTGGAGCGACTTGATCTCCAGGTATTCCTCCAGGCCGTGCTCGCCGAGCTCCCGCCCCACGCCGGACTGCTTGTAGCCGCCGAAGGGGGCCAGCGGGTTGAACTTGCCGCCGTTGATGGCGACCTGGCCGGTGCGCAGCCGGCGGGCGACCGCGACCGCGTGGTCCTCGGCGCCCGACCAGACCGCGCCGGCCAGGCCGTATTTGGTGTCGTTGGCGATCTTGACGGCCTCGTCCTCGTTCCTGTAGGGGATCAGCGACAGCACCGGGCCGAAGATCTCCTCCTGCTCGATCGTCATGCCGGGCTCCACGCTCGCGAACACGGTGGGCTCGACGTAGTAGCCGCGCTCGTGCGGCCGCTCGGTCCCCCCGGCCACCAGCCGGGCGCCCTCCTCCTGGCCGCGGTTGATGTAGCGGATCACGCGGTCGCGCTGCACCTGGGAGACCAGCGGGCCGATCCTGGTGGACTCGTCGAACGGGTCGCCGACGGTGTATTTGCCCGCGGCCTCGACGGACAGGCGGACGGCGGTGTCATATTGGTCGCGGTGGACGAGCATGCGGGTCCACGCCGAGCAGGTCTGGCCCGCGTTGACGAAGCAGTTGGCCACGCCGACCTTGACGGCCGTCTCCAGGTCGGCGTCGGGCAGGATGACGTTGGCGGACTTGCCGCCGAGCTCGAGCGCGACCCGCTTGACCGACTCGGCGGCCAGCGAGGCGACGCGGCGTCCTGCGGCCGTCGAGCCGGTGAAGGAGACCATGTCCACCTCGGGATGGGCGGCCATGGCCTCGCCCACGACCGGGCCACGCCCGCTGAGCAGGTTGAACACGCCCGGGGGCAGGCCTACCTCGTCGAAGATCTCCGCCAGCGCGTACGCCGCCAGCGGCGCGACCTCGCTCGGCTTGAGCACGACGGTGCACCCGGCGGCGAGCGCGGGACCGACCTTGCAGATGATCTGGTGCAGCGGATAGTTCCACGGCGTGATCGCCGCGACCACCCCGATCGGCTCCTTGACGACCAGCGAGTTGCCGACACGGGACTCCCGCGGGTGGCCTTCGGCGAGCGCGGCATAGGAGGCCAGCACACCGGCGGGCATCAGCGTCTGGACCTTGAGGGCGAAGCCCAGCGGCGAGCCCATGTCCGTCGCGATGGTCTTGGCGATCTCGTCGGAACGCTGTTTCAGCAGCTCGGCCGCGTCGGCGAGGAGCTTGCCGCGCTCGGCGGGGGCCGTCTGCGACCAGACGGGGAAGGCACGTCGCGCGGCGTTCGCGGCCGATTCCACATCGTCGGGGGAGCCTGCGGGCACGCGGTCGATGATCTCTTCCGTGGCCGGGTTCACGACCTCGATGGGCTCGCCGGACGCCGACGCGGTCCAGGAGCCGCCGATATACAGCTGACGCATGGCCACCATCCTGACAGTGCCGGGGACCGGCCGCGAGGGCCGGTCTCCGCCCGGGATAAGTCTTCTACACCGCTACCAGCTTCTTTTCCCCCGCCAGGGTATGGCTATTGCGCGGACAAAATGGATTTGTCAGTCAAAGACCGGTCTGCGGGTACGCGTGCGCTTCAACTCGAAGAAGTCATCGAACTCCGTGACCGCCAGCACGCCGTCCCACAGCCTGCCGGCATCCTCGCCCCTGACGATCTTGGTGATGACCGGCCCGAAGAAGGCGTTGGCCCCCACGCGGATGATCGGCGTGCCGACCTCCTGCCCGACGAGCGTGATGCCTTCGTCGTGCGAGGCGCGGATGGTCTCGTCCCACTCTTCGGACTCCATCGCGTCGGCGAGGTTCTTGTCGAGGCCGACGGCGTCGAGCGCGGCCTCGTTGATCTCGCGCAGGCGCTCCGGCTCCTTGCCCATTCCCTGGTTGTGCAGGCGGGTGCCGAGCTCGGTGTAGAGGCGCCCGACGTACTCCTCGCCGTGCTTGGCCGCGGCCGCGGCCACCACCCTGATCGATCCCATGGCCTTGGCCGCCCGGGCCTTGTAGTCCTCCGGAACGTCTTTGTCCTCGTTGAGGAAGTGCAGTGACATGAATCGGAAGCGGGGCTCGATGGGGCGTACCTGCTCGACCTCGAGCAACCACCGCGAGGTGACCCAGGCGAACGGACACGCGGGGTCGAACCAGAGGTCCACGGGAATCTTCTCAGCCATGTCTGGCCATAACCTGAAGGGGTTCGGGTCCTATTCCCACCGTGACAGGATGACGGACAACCCCGACGAAGTGGTGAAAAGGAGCGCAACTTGGCAGGCAACCTGACCCGGGACGAGGCACGCGAGCGCGCCCGGCTGCTGAAGGTCGAGTCGTACGAGGTCGCACTCGACCTGACGGAAGGGGAGGAGCGCTTCGAGAGCGTCACGACGGTCCGCTTCGGCAGCGCCACCGCGGGCGCGTCCACCTTCATCGACCTGCACGGCGCGCAGGTGCGCAAGGTGACGCTGAACGGCCGGGACCTCGACGTGACCGCATACGACGCGGAGAAGGGCCGCTTCCCGCTCCCCTCGCTGGCCGAGTCCAACGAGCTGCGGATCGACGCCGACTGCGCCTACATGCGCACCGGCGAAGGCCTGCACCGCTTCGTCGACCCCGTCGACCAGCGCGTCTACCTGCACAGCCAGTTCGAGACGGCCGACGCCCACCGCATGTACGCGTGCTTCGACCAGCCCGACCTCAAGGCCACGTTCCAGCTGACCGTGCTGGCCCCGGCCGACTGGGAGGTGATCTCCAACGCCGCCGCCGTCGACGTGGTGGACCTGCCGGAGCAGGCCGGCAAGCACGGGACTGTGCACGCCGCCAAGCGGTGGGAGTTCGCGGTCACGCCGGTCATGTCCACCTACATCACGGCGCTGGTGGCCGGGCCCTACCACAAGGTCACCTCGGAGCACGACGGCATTCCGCTCGGCCTCTACTGCCGGGCCTCGCTGGCCGAGCACCTCGACGCCGGCAACCTCTTCGAGATCACCCGGCAGGGCTTCGACTTCTTCCACCGGGTGTTCGGCGTGCGTTACCCGTTCGGCAAGTACGACCAGCTCTTCGTGCCCGAGTTCAACGCTGGCGCCATGGAGAACGCGGGCTGCGTGACGTTCCTGGAGGACTACGTCTTCCGCTCCCGGGTCACCGACGCGGTGGTCGAGCGGCGCGCCGAGACGATCCTGCACGAGATGGCGCACATGTGGTTCGGCGACCTCGTCACCATGCGCTGGTGGGACGACCTGTGGCTGAACGAGTCGTTCGCCACGTACATGTCCGTGCTCGCCCAGGCCGAGGCCACCCGGTGGGGCAAGGGCGCGTGGACGACGTTCGCGAACGTGGAGAAGGCCTGGGCCTACCGCCAGGACCAGCTGCCGTCCACGCATCCGATCGCCGCGGACATCCCGGACATGCAGGCGGTCGAGGTCAACTTCGACGGCATCACGTACGCCAAGGGCGCCTCGGTGCTCAAGCAGCTGGTCGCGTACGTGGGGCTGGACAACTTCCTGGCCGGCGTGCGCGACTACTTCGCCGAGCACGCCTGGGGCAACACCGAGCTGAAGGACCTGCTCGACGCCCTGGAGCGCACCTCGGGGCGGGACCTGTCCGCCTGGTCGAAGGAGTGGCTGGAGACGTCCTGGGTCAACACGCTGCGGCCCTCGTTCGAGGTGTCCGGCGGCCGGTTCACCCGGTTCGAGGTGCTGCAGGAGGCGCCGGCCGACTACCCGACGCTGCGCTCGCACCGCATCGCGATCGGCCTTTACTCCCTGGTGGACGGCAAGCTGACGCGGACCAGGCGGGTCGAGCTCGACGTGGTCGGCGCGCGGACGAACGTGACTCAGCTGGTCGGCGAGGAGCAGCCCGCCCTGGTGCTGCTCAACGACGACGACCTGACCTACGCCAAGGTCCGGCTCGACGACGACTCGCTGCGGACGCTGGTGGACGGCGGCATCGTGACGTTCACCGAGTCGCTGCCGCGGGCGCTGTGCTGGTCGGCGGCCTGGGACATGACCCGCGACGGCGAGATGTCCACGCGCGACTACGTCAAGCTGGTGGTCTCGGGCGCGGGCACGGTCACGGACATCACCGTGCTGCAGACGATCCTGCGGCAGGCGCGCATGGCCGCCCAGCAGTACGCGGACCCGGCGTGGCGGCCGGAGGGCCTGGCGCTGCTGGCCGGTGAGCTGCGCTCGCTGATCGGCACGGCGGGGCCGGGGTCGGACCGCCAGCTGGCGTTCCTGCAGGCGTTCGCGCCGGTGGCCACGTCGGCGGAGGACCTGGACCTGCTGCAGAGCATCCTGGACGGCACGGAGGTGCCCGAGGGACTGAGCGTGGACGCCGATCTGCGCTGGACGCTGCTGCACGCGCTGGTGACCGGCGGGCGGCGGGGTGAGCCCGACATCGAGGCCGAGCTGGAGCGGGACCCTACGGCGACGGGTGAGCGCTCGGCCGCGCAGTGCCGGGCCGCGATCCCGGCGGCCGAGGCCAAGAACGCGGCGTGGGAGCGGATCGTGGGCGGCAAGCTGGCCAACGCCATCGCCAGGACCACGATCGGCGGGTTCCAGGACCCGCACCACCCCGAGTTGCTCGAGCCGTTCCGTGCGAAATACTTCGCCGAGGTCGGGCGGATCTACAAGGAGTGGACGTTCGACCAGGCGTCGTCGTTCGCGGTGGGGTGCTTCCCCTCGCTGCTCATCGAGCAGGCGACCGTGCAGGCCGCGGAAGACTACCTGGCCGACGAGCAGCCGCCGCAGGCGTTGCGCAGGATGATCCTGGAGGGCGCCGACGGCGTCCGCCGCGCGCTGCGCAACCGCGAGAAGGACGCCGCGTCCGCCTGATCCTCAGCTGAAGGCCCCCGCCATGCCTGGCGGGGGCCTTTTGCGTTTCCGTGATGTTTCCGGCTCTTGACAGAGGGCGCCTGGACGAGAATATTTCGGTACTAACTTTACTTCTAAAGAAAGTCCCTGAACTTCATGGCAGCCACTGACCGCGGCGATCTCACCAGGACGGCGATCCTGGCCCTGCTGGGCACCGGCGGGCCGCTGAGCCGGACCGAGATAGCACGCGAGCTGGACCTCAGCCCCGCCACCGTCACGCAGCTCACCCGCGAGCTCATGGGGCACGGGATGCTCGAGGAGCTCGACCTCAAGCCGTCGCGTGGCGGGCGGCCCGCCGTGCGGCTCGGGCTGGTGGGCGGGGCCGGGCGGGCGCTGGGCGTCAAGGTGACGGCCGATCATCTGGTGCTCGTGGACGTTCGCCTGGACGGCGAGGTGCTGGGGTCGTGGGAGCGGCCGTTCGACCCGTCCGGGCCCGATGCGCTGGACGAGCTGGCGGCGGCCGTGGAGTCGGCGGTGCCGGGCGACGGGCCACCGCTCCTGGGGGTCGGCGTCGGGGTGCCGGGCAGCGTGGAGGACCAGGCGGCCGGCACGGTGAACGCGCCGACGCTGGGGTGGCAGGCGATGCCGGTCGGCGAGCGGCTGCGGCGGCGGCTGCGGCTCCCGGTGCTGGTGGAGAACGACGTGAACGCGCTGGCGGTGGCCGAGCGGCTGTATGGGCGGGGGCGTACGCACCGGGACTTCCTCGTGGTGACGATCGGCCGCGGCGTGGGCGCGGCGATCGTCACCGACGGCCGGGTGTACCGGGGGGCGCGGGGCGGCGCGGGCGAGTTCGGCCACCTGCCGGTGGACCCGGAGGGACCGGTGTGCGGCTGCGGCGCCCGCGGCTGCCTGGAGGCGTTCGTGGGATCGGCGGGCCTGCTCGCGGCGGCCCGCGCCAAATCCGGCGATCGCGCGGACGCACCCGCCGCACCCGACGGGAGGGACGGGCGCGGCGGGCGTGATCCGCTCGGGGCGGTGGCGGCGCTAGGGCGGGCCGCCGCGGGCGGCGACCCGGTGGCACGTGCCGTGTTCGAAGAGGCCGGCGCGATCCTGGGGCGGGCCACCGCCGGGCTGATCAACGTCGTGGATCCGGAGGTCGTGGTCGTGCTCGGCGAGGGCACGGCGGACTGGCCGCTCTGGCGGGACGGCTTCGAGCAGGCCCTCAGGGCGCAGCTCTACCCGGGGCGGCGCGACATCTCCGTCGAAGTGGAGAGCTGGGACGACACGAGCTGGGCGCAGGGGGCGGCGGCGCTGGTGCTGGCGACCCCGTTCGACGCGGCGGGCGCGGCGGGAGAGCAGGGCCGCCTGGTGCGTGCCCGGCTGATCGGAGCCACCCCATGAGCGCCCCATCCGCCCGCACGAGCGAGGAGACGACCCCATGACCCTCACCGCGGCCCCGCCGAAAGCGCGGGCCACGCACCAGCGGGCCAAACCGCGCAAGGGCTGGCGGTACGCCGGGACCGTCGCGGTGTTCCTGCTGCCGAGCCTCGTCCCCCTGACGCTCTACACGATCATCCCCATGCTCGGCTCGCTCTGGACGAGCCTGCACGAGTGGGACCTCATCACCGAGATGCGCTGGGTCGGCCTGGGCAACTACATCGAGCTGATCGGCGATCCGGAGACCCGGGCGGCCTTCCTGCACACGCTGTACTTCATCGCCGGCTATCTGCCGGTCGTCTATGTGGGCGGTCTGGGCCTGGCGGTGCTCCTCAACCGGGCGATGGCCGGGCGGAGCCTGCTGCGCGGGGTGTACTTCCTGCCGGTGATCACCAGCTGGGTCGTCGTGGCGCTGATGTGGAAGTGGCTGCTCAACCCGGCCAGCGGCATCGTCAACTGGGCCCTCGGCCTGTTCGGGATCAGCGGCCCCGGCTGGTGGACCGACCCTGACTGGGCCATGCCGTCGATCATCCTCGCCTCGGCCTGGAAGGACCTGGGCTTCGTGATGATCATCCTGCTGGCCGGACTCCAGGCGATCCCCCGCGAGTACCAGGAGGCCGCCATGGTCGACGGCGCCACGGCGTGGCGCAGGTTCCGGCACATCACGCTCCCGTTGTTGTCCCCTTCGACGTTCTTCGTGGTCGTGATCTCGCTCATCAACGGCTTCCAGGTCTTCGACCAGGTCAAGATCATGACGGGGGGCGGGCCCGGTGGGGCGACGCAGGTGGTCGTGTCGCAGATCTACGACCTCACCTTCAGGTACGGCCGGGCCGGCGCGGCCTCGGCGCTGTCCTGGTTGCTGTTCGCGGTGGTGCTGATCGTGACGATCGTGCAGATCCGGGGGCAGAGGCGGTGGGTGACGTATGGGTAAGATCCTCCGCTACCTCCTGGTCGGGTTGGGCGCGCTGGTGATGTTGTTCCCGTTCGCGTGGGCGGTGATCACCTCCATCACGCCGGGCGACGCCGTGCTGGCCGTGCCGCCTGACTTCACGCCCGAGGGCGCGAGCCTGGACGCGTACGGCAAACTGCTCGAGACGCTGCCGTTCTGGCGGATCGTGGCCAACAGCGCCTGGATCGGCGCGGCCTCGACCCTGTTGCAGCTCATCACCAGCGCGATGGCCGCCTACGCGTTCGCCCGGCTGCCGTTCCCCGGCCGGGGCGCGTTGTTCGCGGTGTACCTGGCGACGTTGATGATGCCGCTGCCGGTGCTGGTCGTGCCGCTGTTCATCGAGATGCGCACGTTCGGTCTCGTCGACACGTACTTCGCGTTGCTCGCGCCGACGATCGCCTCGGCGTTCGGGGTGTTCCTGCTGCGACAGGCGATCAACCAGGTGCCGCGGGAGTTCGACGAAGCGGCCGTGCTGGACGGCGCCGGCCATTTCCGGATCTTCCTGTACGTGGTGCTGCCGCTGATCCGGCCGGCGCTGGCCACGTTCGCCATCTTCGGCTTCATGGCCAGCTGGAACAGCTATCTCTGGCCGCTGATCATCATCAAGTCGCCCGAGTTCATGACGCTCCCGCTGGGCCTGGCCACGTTGCACGGCCAGTTCACCACGCAGTGGGACGTGGTCATGGCGGGGTCGGTGATCAGCGTCGTACCGATCCTCATCCTCTATGTCTTCGCGCAGAAGCACGTCATCGCCAGCGTCGCGCAGAGCGGGCTCAAGTAAAGGAATCCCCCCATGACCAGAAAAGTCACCATCGCCACCGTGGCAGCCCTCGCATTGCTCGCCTCCGCCTGCTCCCAAGGGTCGGCCACCAAGGCCCCCTCCGGCGCCGACGGCAAGACCACCGTGCGCTACTTCACCTTCTCCGCGGCCCCCGACCATCTCAAGGACCTCGACACGATCGAGAAGGCCTTCGAGAAGGAGAACCCGAAGGTGGACGTGGTCGTCGAGACCGCGCCCTTCGAGGAGTACTTCACCAAGCTCCAGACCAGCATCGCCGGCGGCACCGCGCCGGACGCGTTCGAGCTCAACTACGAGAACTTCGTCACCTACGCCAGCGCGGGCTCCCTGCTCGACCTGAGCACGGTGGGCGGAGACGGCGACACCTCGGTCTACGCGCAGGAGTCGCTCAACGCGTTCAAGCGGGACGGCAAGCAGTACGCGCTGCCCGCCTCCTTCTCCACGGTCGTGCTCTTCTACAACAAGGACCTCTTCAAGAAGTCCGGGGTGGCCGAGCCCACGGCGGACTGGACGTGGGCCGACGAGCAGGCCGCCGCGGCCAAGCTGACCGACAGGAAGAAGGGCGTGTACGGCGACTTCCAGCCGGTGCAGTTCTTCGAGTTCTACAAGACGCTCAAGCAGGCGGGCGGCGAGTTCCTGTCCGCCGACGGCAAGAAGTCCGCCTTCAACAGCCCCGAGGGCGTCAAGGCCGCCACGTGGCTGGTCGGCAAGGTCGGCAAGTCGATGCCGACCGAGGCCGAGATCGGCGGCACCGCCGACTACGACACGAACCTGTTCAAGTCCGGCAAGCTCGCCATGTGGCACAACGGCATCTGGCAGTTCGCGGGCCTGAAGGACGTGCCGTTCGAGTGGGACGTGGTCGTCGAGCCCGGTGACGCCGGCAAGGCCAGCGCGGTCTTCCACAACGCCGTCGCGGTCTCGTCCGGCACCAAGGCCGGCAAGGACGCCTACGCGTGGGCCCGCTTCCTGTCGTCGTCGAACGTCGCCGCCACCACCCGCATCCAGTCGTCCTGGGAGCTGCCGCCGGTCGCCGATCAGCAGGTGCTCTCCGGCTACCTCAAGGACCCGAAGCCGGCCAACCGGCAGGCCGTGTTCGACTCCCTCAAGTCGATCGCGCTGCCGCCGGTCATCAAGCGTCAGCAGGAGATGCAGGACGCAGTGACCAAGCAGCTGACCGAGGCCGCCGCCGGCCGCACGTCCGTGGAGGACGCGCTCAAGGCCGCGGCCGCCGACGTCGACGCCCTGCTCGCGTAATTCGTAAGGAGAAGACCCGTTGTCCCTCGTCGCGCACAGCCTCGACGTGATCACGAGATTGCAGTCGCCCACCGGGGCCTATCCGGCCTCGCCCACCTTCTCCGCCTACCGCGGCTACTCCTGGCTGCGGGACGGGGCGTTCATCGCTGAGGGGGTGAGCAGGCACGGTGACGTGGCCGGGGCGGACGCCTTCCACGCCTGGTGCGCCCGCGTGGTCGGCGACCGGGCGGGCCAGGTGGACTCGCTGGTCTCCCGGGCCGCGCGCGGTGAGAGCGTGCCCGTCTCGGAGATGTTGCCGACCCGCTTCACGCTCGACGGGATGGACGGCGCGGACGACTGGTGGGACTTCCAGCTCGACGGGTACGGCACGTGGCTCTGGGCGCTGCGCGAGCACGCCGTACGGCACGGCAGGGCGGTGCCCGGAGTCGAGAAGGGGGTCAGGGCGGCGGCCAGGTATCTGACGGCGTTCTGGCACCTGCCCTGCTACGACTGGTGGGAGGAGCACGTCGAGCAGCGGCACGTGGCCACGCTGGGCTCGGTCCATGGGGGCCTGCGGGCCGCCCTCGCGCTCGGCGTGCTGAGCTCGGCGGAGGAGACGGCCGCGCTGGAGGCGGTCGAGGGCGTCGCCGAGCTGGTCGAGCGCGAGGGCGTCACCGGCGGGCGGCTGCGTAAGTGGCTCGGGAGCGACGCCGTGGACGGCAGCCTGCTGGCGTGCGTGGAACCGTTCGGGCTGTATCCGGCCGGGCATCCGGTCGGGGCGGCGACGGTTGCCGAGGTCGAGCGGCAGCTGGCGAGGGACGGCGGCGTGTACCGCTACCTCGCCGACACCTTCTACGGCGGGGGCCGGTGGGTGCTGCTTGCCGGGTTCCTCGGCTGGAACCACGCGGCGGCGGGGCGGCCTGCCGAGGCCCGCCGCTATCTGGACTGGATGGCGGCTCAGGCGACGCCGGAGGGGGATCTGCCCGAGCAGGTGTCGGACCTGCTGCTGGCCCCCGGGCGGCTGCAGGAGTGGCTCCACCGGTGGGGGCCGGTGGCGACGCCGCTGTTGTGGTCGCACGGGATGTACCTGATCCTCGCGGACGAACTGGGGGTGCGGGCATGAGCATGAGGCATCGGCCGTTCGGGTCGGGGCATCCGTACGCGACGACCGAGGACCAGCGGGTGCCCGCCCGGCCGCTCGACGGCGAGGCGGTGGAGTTGCGGGTGCGGGCCTCGGCGGGTGTTGAGGCGGTCGTCTGCGAGTGGGTCGTGGACGGGGACGCGCCACTGGAGTTGTCGCTGGCCCCTCGCAACGCCGAGCCGGGGGCCGGCCGGGACGCGGGCACGCAGGCGGTGCCGGGCGCCAGCGCGCCGGGCACGGCTGGCGGTGCTGGCGCGCCCGACACGGCTGGCGGTGCTAGCGCGCCGAGCATGGCTGGCGGCGCTGGCGGAGCTATCGGTGCTGACGGCCTCGCTGCTGACGGCCTCGGTGCTGAAGGTGGCGGGGCTGGCGGGGCTGTGGGTGCTGGCGCGGTCAGCGGGGCCGACGGGGCGGTCGACGGCGGGCATCTCGCCGCCGCGCAGGCCAGGGCCGCTCGCGCCGCGGCCGGATCGTGGGCCGTGCGGACGCCGGTCCTGGAGGCAGGGCGCCGCTATTCCTACCGCTTCCGGGCCACCTTGGCCGGCGGCGGGAGCCGTACCAGCCGGTGGTTCGAGGTGTCGGCGGCCAGCTGGTCGGACGACGGCGGGAAGCTGGACGTCAGGGGCGCCGACCGGATCGTGCCCGGGAGCGTGCGGTGGCTGGCGGACGCGGACGGCGTGCTGCGGGTGCGGTTCGAGGTGGCGCTCGCGCCCGAAGAACACGTGGTCGGGTTCGGCGAGCGGTTCGACGCCGTGGATCAGCGCGGGCGCGACGGAGCTCGGCTCGACGCGGTCGTCTTCGAGCAGTACAAGGCGCAGGGGCGGCACGGGCGCACCTACCTGCCGATGCCGTTCGCGCTGGTCGTGGGCGAGGAGGTGAGCTGGGGGCTGCACGTGGCGACCTCGCGGCGCACCTGGTACGACGTCGGCGATCGGCTGCTGGTGGAGGCAGAGGTGGGGCGCGACGGCATGCTCGGCGTGCGCTTCCACGACGGGCCCGAGCCTGCGGACGTGCTCCGCGGGTTCCTGGACGACGTCGGGCGGCCGGCCGAGTTGCCGTCGTGGGTGTTCCGGCTCTGGGCCAGCGGCAACGAGTGGAACACGCAGGAACGCGTGATGGCCGAGATGGACCGGCACCGCGAGCACGGGATCCCCGTCGGCGCGCTGGTCATCGAGGCGTGGAGCGACGAGACGACGTTCACGGCCTTCCGCGGGGCCGCGTACGAGGCGTCGGAGGAGCCGCATCGCCTGGCCGACTACACCTTCCCGGCCGACGGCCCATGGCCCGACCCCAAGGGCATGGTGGACGAACTGCACGAGCGCGACATCAAGGTGCTGCTCTGGCAGATCCCGCTGCAGAAGATGCGCCCGCATCCCCGGCATCAGGCCGCCGTGGACGCCCGGCAGCTCGTCGAGCACGGGTACGGGGTGCGGGAGGCGGACGGCCGGCCGTACCGGAACCGAGGGTGGTGGTTCCCGCTCGCGCTCATGCCCGACCTGTCGTCGCAGGAGGTCCGCGACTGGTGGACGGCCAAGCGCCGCTATCTGGTCGAGGAGGTCGGGGTCGACGGGTTCAAGACCGACGGCGGCGAGCACGCCTGGGGGCACGACCTGCGGTATGCCGACGGGCGGGACGGCGCGGAAGGCAACAACCTCTTTCCCGTCCACTACGCCCGCGCCTTCGGCGATCTGCTGCGGGCGTGCGGGAAGGCGCCGGTGACGTTCAGCAGGGCCGGGTTCGCCGGGTCGCAGCCGCACGGGGCGTTCTGGGCCGGGGACGAGGACTCCACGTGGGAGGCGTTCCGGTCCTCCGTCAGGGCCGGGATCACGGCTTCGGCCTGCGGGATCGTGTACTGGGGATGGGACCTGGCCGGGTTCTCCGGCGAGGTGCCGGACGCCGAGTTGTACCTGCGGGCGGCCGGGGCGGCGGCGTTCATGCCGATCATGCAGTACCACTCGGAGTTCAACCATCACCGCACGCCCATCAGGGACCGCACGCCGTGGAACGTGGCCGGCCGGACCGGGGACGAGCGGGTGATCCCGGTGTTCAGGCGGCTCGTGGAGGTGCGCGAGCGGCTGGTGCCGTACCTGGCGGAGCAGGCGCGGCAGGCCGTGGGCGGCGGGGTGCCGCTGATGCGCGGGCTGTTCTTCGACCACCCGCACGACCCGGACGTGTGGCGGTATCCGCTGCAGTACAAGCTCGGGGACGCGTTGCTCGTCGCCCCCGTCACCGAGCCTGAGGTTTCGGAAATTTCCGTCTATCTACCAGAAGGCGAGTGGATCGACGTCTGGACGGGACGCGCCCTCTCTGGCGGCAGGGAGGTACGACTGCCCGCACCGCTCGACCGCCCGCCCGTCCTCTGTGCCGCCGAGCACTGGTCCCGCCTCTCCCCCGTGTTCGCTGCCTGAGAAGGAGTATCCGTGAGCCGGTTACGGTCGGCCGTCATCGTGGTGGTGATCGCCTTGTCAGCGTCCTTCGTCTCCGTCCCCGCCGCCCTCGCGCTCGCGGGGGTGCACCACAGTCCGACCGGAATCGACGATCTCTACTCGGCCGAGCCGACGGAACGGGTGCCGCGTGACCCGATGGCCGGCGAGGCCGTCCAGATCAAGGCCACGACCTGGCCGATCGAGCCGGGCCAGACGGTCTGGGTCACGTGGACCAAGAACGGGGCGAACCAGACCCCGGTCGGCGCGGCCTGGGACTACAACAGCGGCGGCAACAGCTACTGGAAGATCAACTTAGGCACGTTCGCCCGAGGCGACAAGATCTCCTACACGGTCAACGCGGACGTGAACGGGGGCGGGCAGAAGAGCGTCGGCCCGTTCACGTTCACCGTCACCTCCTGGAGCACGGTGACGAACGTGACCGGCTTCACCAACAACGGCACGTCGGTGGATGTCACGACCGGGGACAGCGCGGGGAGCTTCACGCCGAAGATCCGCTTCGCGTTCCCGGCGCCCGACCGGTTCAGGACCCAGATCGCCCCCAGCGGGCAAGGTCTGAACATTTCCGGAGTGTCCGGCTATACGGTGACCGACTCGGCGAGCACGCTCACGATCTCCACCAGCTCGCTCGTCCTGAAGATCCAGAAGTCGCCGTACCGGCTGTCGGTCTACAAGGGCGACGGCACGACGCTGATCACCCGCCAATACGATCCCGCGACGTTCAGGAACATCGGCTGGGCCAGCGACGGCGCCACCACGATCATCAAGATCGAGGACCACTTCATGTCCCCGGCCGGCGAGCGCTTCGAGGGCTTCGGCGAGCGTTACGACCGGCTCGACCAGCGCGGCACCGATGTGCACAATTACGTCTACAACCAGTACAGGGACCAGGGCGCCACCCGGCGCACCTACCTGAGTGTGCCGTTCTTCCTCAACTCGGCAGGCTACGGCGTCTATCTCCCGACCAACCGGTACGCGATCTTCAACCTCAGCACGCATCTGCCCGACCTGGCCGGATTCACGGTGGACACCGGCGGCGGCCTCGACTCGACGCTGGACTACCACTTCTACGCGGGCACGCCGGCCGAGATCCTGGACGACTACACGGCGACCTCGGGCCGTCCGCTACTGCCACCCAAGTGGGCCTTCGGCGTGTGGATGTCGGCCAACGAGTGGAACACCCAGGCCGAGGTGAACGCCGCGCTGGCCAACGTGGCGGCGTACAAGATCCCGCACACGGCCATGGTGCTGGAGCAGTGGAGTGACGAGGCCACCTTCTACGTGTGGCACGGCGCGACGTACACCCCCAAGCCGGGCAGCGGCAAGCTCTCCTACGGCGACCTGACCTTCCCGGCCGGCACGGCGTGGCAGGATCCGAAGGCGATGGTGGACAACGCCCACAGCAAGGGGATCAAGATGATCCTCTGGCAGATCCCGGTGTTCAAGGAGAACTTCGACACCAATCCGCCGACCGCTCCGCAGCAGCACCTCAACGACAAGGCATACGCGGAATCGCAGGGCTACGTCGCGAAAAATCCGGCTAACGGCCCTTATCGCATCCCGACCGGCCAGTGGTTCGGCGACAGCATGGTCCCCGACTTCACCAGCACGGCCGCGACCGCCTGGTGGATGAGCAAACGCGACTACCTGATCGACGAGATCGGCATCGACGGCTTCAAAACCGACGGCAGCGAGGCCATCTTCGGCCGGGGCGTGCAGTTCGCCGACGGCCGCAAGGGCGACGAGATGCACAACGCCTACCCCAACAGCTACACCGGCGCATACAACACCTACGTCAAGGGCAAGCGGCCGGATGGCGCGGTCTTCAGCCGGGCCGGCACGGCAGGCGCCCAGACCAGGTCGATCTTCTGGGCCGGCGACCAGAACTCGAGCTTCTCCGCCTTCCAGGAGGCGGTCAGGGCGCAGCTCAGCGCGGGCCAGTCGGGGGTGCCGTACACGGCCTGGGACATGGCGGGCTTCACCGGGACCTTCCCGAGCGCGGAGCTTTACCTGCGCTCGGCGGCGCAGGCGACATTCTCCCCGATCATGCAGTATCACTCGGAGAAGGCCGATCCGGGCACGTCGGAGGCCCGCACGCCGTGGAACGTGCAGGCCCGCACCGGCGACACGAGCGTGGTGCCGGCCTTCCGCAGGTTCGCCAACGTGCGCATGAACCTGATCCCCTACCTCTACACCGAGGCCAAGGCGAGCGCGACCACGGGCGTGCCGATGATGCGCGCGATGAGCTTCGCCTTCCCCGGCGACGCGACGGCCGCGGCCCTGGACCAGCAGTACATCTTCGGCTCGCAGCTGCTCGTCGCGCCGATCACCGCTCAGGGCGCGACCTCGAAGAACGTGTACGTGCCCGCCGGTGAGTGGTACGACCTGTGGAACGGCGGCCGCTTCACCGGTCCCGGCACCAAGACCTACAACGCCGGCCTGGACACGATCCCGGTCTACGCCAAGCCGGGCGCGATCATCCCGCTCAACCTCAACGCCGATTACCAGCTCGGCGGCGAGATCGGCAACAGCGTGGACACCTACACCAACCTGACCTTCCGGATTTATCCGTCGGGCACCACCTCATACGCATATTTCGAGGACAGCGCGAACGCCACCCGCACCGTCACCTCGGCGGAGAACTGGGCCGGGCACGCGGTGACCGTCACCGTGCCGCCGCTGACCACGACCAGCACCTTGCAGGTGGCGAGCACCAAGCCCGCCTCCGTCACGGGCGCGACGGAGCTCGGCGCCCGCGCCTCGCTGGCCGACCTCAAGGCCGCCGCCGAGGGCTGGTGGTGGGACCCGGTCCAGCAGCTCACCCACGTCAAGCTCGCAAGCAGCGGCTCCAGCAGGACAGTGACCCTCAACGGCGTGGACAAGGCAGGCTACGAGGCCGAGTTCGCGACGGGCACCGGCACCTCGACGAACACCGACCACGCCGGCTTCACGGGGACCGGCTTCGCAGACGGCTTCGCGACGTCGGGCGACGCGGTGACGTTCCAGGTCAAGGCCGACGCGGCCGGCAGCCACCGGCTCATCTTCCGCTACTCGACCACCGTGAACGCCACCAGGACCGTCTACGTGGACGGCGTGTCCGCCGGCACGCTGTCACTGCCCGCGCTGGCGAACTGGGACACGTGGGGCACCGCCACGCTCACCACGTCCCTGACCGCGGGCGCCCATACCGTCAAGATCGCCTATGACACGGCGAACACCGGCGGGATCAACCTCGACAACCTGGTGGTGGCCCGATGATGGGGGGCGCCATGACCCGCGCGCTCGTCTTCTTGGCGGCCTTGCTCATGCCCTCCCTCGTGGCGTCCTCCGCCCAGGCGGCGGTCCAGCGCGTGCAGTTCACCAGCGGGCCGGCGTACCTGATCGTGGAGTTCCTCGACGACGACCTCGTGCACTTCGAGCTCGCCAACGGGACGAGCCCCGGCGTGAACGACTCGATCTTCACCACGCCGCAGGTCGCGAAGAAGGACTACCTGGGCCCGACCAGCTTCACCCAGTCGGGCAACACGCTCACCACGCCCGCCATGAAGGTCGAAGTCACGGCCGGGACGTTGTGCGTCAAGGTCTCGGACCCGGCAAGGCTGCTCTACGAGGCGTGCCCGCGCAATCTCGCCCAGGCGTGGAAGGGCCTGACCATCACCAAGAGCTCGATCCAGAACGCCTACGGCCTGGGCGAGCAGTTCTTCATGGGCGGCAGCGCCGACGGCGACTGGGTGGGCCGCACCCGCTCCCCCGGCGGCGCCTACGGCAACGCCATGGTCTTCGACACCGACAACGGCCCGGTCGGCAACACGCAGATCCCGGTGCTCTTCGCGGTGGGGGCGTCGAACCTGAATTACGGCCTCCTGCTCGACCAGGTCTACAAGCAGGAGTGGAACCTGACCGGCTCCCCCTGGACGGTGGACACCTGGGGCGACCAGCTCCGCTGGTACACGATGACCGGGCCCGACCTGCCGGACCTGCGCAAGGACTACATGGAGCTGACCGGCAGGCCGCCGGTGCCACCGAAGAAGGCGTTCGGCATGTGGGTGTCGGAGTTCGGCTACGACAACTGGGCCGAGATCGACAACCGGCTCAGCGGGCTCCGTGCCGACGCGTTCCCGGTGGACGGGTTCGTGCTGGACCTGCCCTGGTTCGGCGGGGTGACGGCCGGCTCGGACAACACCCGCATGGGCACGCTCTCCTGGGACCCGACCGCCTTCCCCAACACCTCCGCCACGATCAACGACTACGCGACGAACAAGGGCATCGGCCTGATGACCATAGAGGAGTCGTACGTCGGCAAGAACCTGCCCGAACACGCCGACCTGGCCGCGCGCGGCTATCTCGTCAGATCGGGCTGCCCGGGCTGCGCCCCCGTCTACCTGACGACCAATGACTGGTGGGGCCGGGGCGGCATGATCGACTGGACGCAGGACGCGGCCGCCGACTACTGGCACACGCTCAAGCGGCAACCCCTCGCCGACCAGGGTGTCCAGGGCCACTGGCTGGACCTGGGCGAGCCGGAGATGTACGACGCCGGGGACTGGACCTCCGGCGTGCTGCCCGGCAAGCACGCCCACGCCGACTACCACAACGTCTACAACCTGAAGTGGGCCGAGAGCGTGGCCCGCGGCTACGCCTCCGGCACCAAGCGCCCGTTCATGCTCGCCCGCTCCGGCGCGGCCGGCATCCAGCGGCACGGCGTCGCGATGTGGTCGGCCGACATCGGCTCCAAGCTGACCGCGCTGGCCCAGCAGCAGAACGTGCAGATGCACATGTCGATGTCCGGCATCGACTACTTCGGCTCCGACATCGGCGGCTTCCGCAGGGAAATGCTGAATTCAGACCTGAATGAGCTCTACACGCAGTGGTTCGCCAATGGCGCCTGGTTCGAGGTGCCGGTCCGCCCGCACACGGAGAACCTGTGCAACTGCGCCCAGACCTCGCCCGACAAGATCGGCCACAAGGCCAGCAACCTGGCCAACCTACGCCAGCGGTACGAGCTCGCGCCCTACTACTACTCGCTGGCCCACCGCGCCCACCGCTTCGGCGAGCCCGTGGTGCCGCCGCTGGTGCACTACCACCAGAACGACCCGAACGTACGCGAGATGGGCCACCAGAAGCTCATCGGCCGTGACCTGCTCGTCGGCGTCGTGGCAGGCGCCGGCGAACGCGACCGCGACGTCTACCTGCCCGCCGGCACCTGGTACGACTACGCCACCGGCGAGAAGCTCACCAGCTCCGGCCAGTGGTTCACCGACCGCCCGCTGTGGGTCAACGGGGTGTTCCGGCTGCCTGCCTTCGCCCGGGCGGGGGCGATCATCCCGAAGGCGCACGTCGACGACAAGACCATGAACGCGATGGGCAAGCGGACCGACGGCACGACCAGGAACGAGCTGATCGCCCGCGTGTACCCGGACACCACGTCCACCGATTTCACCCTTTACGAGGACGACGGGGCCACGACGGCGTACCAGAGCGGCTCCGTCCGCACGACACAGATCAGCCAGCAGCTCAGCGGCGCCACGGCCACCGTCACCGTCGCCGCCTCCAGCGGCGACTACAGCGGCGCGCCGTCCAGCAGGCCGACCGTGGTGGAGCTGGTCGCCGGCACCCAGGCGTCGGCCGTCACGCTGAACGGATCCCCGCTCACCCAGCACGCCACCAAGACCGCCTTCGACGCGGCCGCCGCCGGCTGGTACAACGCGGGCGGCAACCTCATCGTCGCCAAGGCGGCGAGCGCGAGCGTCACCACGGCCAAGACGTTCGCGTTCACGCTCGGCCAGGCGCCGGCCTCGATGACGTTCAGGTGCGACAACGGCACCACCGCTCCCGGCCAGTCGGTCTACGCCGTCGGCAGCGCCCCGCAGCTCGGGTCCTGGTCCGTGGCGAGCGCGGTCAAGCTGTCACCCACGGCATATCCGACCTGGACCGGCACCATCGGCACACTGCCGCCGAACACCGCCGTCGAGTGGAAGTGCGTCAAACGCCAGGAATCCGGCTATCCAGACACCGCTGACCTGTGGGAACCAGGCGCCAACACCTCCTTCACCACCCCCGCCACCGGCAACGGCGGCACGACCACCGGCTCCTTCTGAAACCTACGGCGACATCGCCGTTACGCTCCCCCGAGTTTGGCCATGTCAGCGAACGCCCGGTGTTAGCCTCGATGGCGTGCTAGGCGCGGGGACCACCCTCAATGACCGCTACATGCTGGCCCACCGCCTCGGCGGTGGGGGCATGGGCGAGGTGTGGCGTGCCGACGACACGGTTCTCGGGCGCGCCGTCGCCGTCAAGGTGCTCATCCCGGCCCTGACCGAAAACCCCACGTTCGCCCAGCGCTTCCAGAACGAGGCCAGGGCCATGGCCACGCTGACCCACCCCGGCGTGGTCGACGTCTACGACTACGGCATCGCTGACGTCAACGGCCGCCAGGTGAGCTTCCTGGTCATGGAGCACGTGCCGGGCGAGTCGCTCGACCGCGTGCTGCGGCGTGGCCCGCTGGGCGTGGAGGCCACCATGCGCCTGGTCGCGGAGGTCGGCGACGCGCTGGCCGCCGCGCACGCGCAGGGCATCGTGCACCGCGACGTCAAACCCGCCAACCTCATGATCAGGCCCGACGGCGGCGTGGCGCTCACCGACTTCGGCATCGCCCACTCGGTCTCGGCAGGCCACCTGACGGCCACCGGCACGATGTTGTGCTCGGCGGGCTACTGCGCGCCGGAGATGGCCACCGCCAGCGAGGTGACGCCGGCGGTGGACGTCTACGCGCTGGGCGTGGTGGCCTACGAGTGCCTGACCGGTCGCCTGCCGTTCCAGGGCGACACGCCCGTGCAGATCATCTTCAAGCATCTCAACTCTCCCGTGCCGCCCCTGCCCGCCGAGGTGCCGCCAGGGCCGCGGCAGGTGGTCGAGCGTGCGCTGGACAAGGCGCCGGACCGGCGCTGGCCCTCGGCTGCGCTGATGGCCGAGGCCGCGCGCAGGGCGCTGGCCACACCCGGCACGGCACCCGCGCCGCGCCGCGGCCGTGCCATGAGAGCGGCGCTCACCGCGGCAGCCGCCGTGGTCGTGACCGCCGCCGTGGCAGGCGCCGTCTGGCTGCGCCCGGTCACGCCCACGGTCCTCGACGAGGTGCCGCCGACCGTGCAGGGCACCTCGGTCACGGCCGCGCCCACCGCGCCGCCCTCGACCAGGCAACAGTCCGCACCGCCGACCAGGCGCGCCCCGAGCTCCAAGCCGACCAGGGTGACGACCCCGGCGCCGAGCCCTTCGGCGACGGTCACGCCGACCAAGCCGACCAGCTCGCCCACCTCCAAGCCCACCACGTCCGAGCCCACGCAGGAGCCGTCTCAGGAGCCGACCACGCCCGGGCCCGAGGAGCCGTCGTCCGAGCCCACCGAGGGCAAGCCGACGAGCGACATTCAGTGCATACGTGAGCCATGTCCGTAATCGCTTCTCGCTCGTGAGAAAGTCGTCGCGTGGATACCACTCGTGACCTCCTGATCGCCCTCGCCCGCCGTTACGCCTTCGCCGACCTCGGAGCGCTCGCGCCGGCGGCGGAGATCTCCGAGGTGTGCGAGTTCGGGCAACGGCTGCTCTCGCTCGACGCGGAGGACTTCGCGGTCGAGGCGAAGGTGGTGCCCGCCGAGCTGCGGCGGCGGGCGCGGGCCTGCCACATGCCGCAGACGCCGCGCGAGCAGCCGCGGGGGGCGCTGGAGTCCCTGCGGCCGGCCTATGGGCTGCTGCTCGAGGTGATCGCCGTACGCTGGCACCGTCGCGAGCTGAGCCCGATGATCGCCGCCGTGCACATCGCCAGCGAATACCTGCCGCTGCTGGCGTTCGAGCCACAGCTCGGCCATGCCGGGGACCCCGCCCGCTGGCCCGAAGGGCTGAGCGCGACCGGCAGCAGGTTCGGCGTGATCGGCGACCGCGAATGCGACCACACCAAGTCCGAGCAGTCCGCCACCAACCGGACACTGCGGGTCTCCACGGAGCCGAACGAGGGCTGGCGCGCGTATTTCGACCGCCAGCACAGCCAGGTGGCCGGAGCACTCGCCGTATGCGTCGCCGCCTGCCGCAACCCCTGCACGGCCATGGACTGGATCGCCCCGGAACCCTACGCCGACCTGCAACTACGCGCCCGCACGGCCCTGTCCTTCGCCGACACCCCGCTGGTAAGGCTGCGCCACGCGGCACCGGTAGGCCACGGCTTCGGCGTCCCCTCACCCGAAGAGGTCCTCGACGCCTGGGACCGCAGCCGCACCGCCCTGGACAAGAACCCGATAGGCGGTGCCGCCATGAAGGACGACGGCTTCCCCCTGCCAGGCCTGCCGTCCCTCTTCTCCTCGATCGCCGCCGCCGAAATCCAGCCGGCCACACTGCTGAACGGCGTGAGCGACCACATCGTCACGCTGCTGGAGCGGCTCTGAACCACGGAGCCGGTCAACTAGACGCTCCGTCACGGCGAGCAACCCGTGAGCCTTCACGACCGGCCATGACAGACGGCAGGAACTACGGCGCGTGCGGTGACGCTGGGCGACCGTAAAGGACGGTTGTTCTCAAGGCGCGCGGTGACGCTGGGCGACCGTAAAGGATGGTTGTCCTCAAGGCGCGGTGACGCTGGGCGACCGTAAAGGATGGTTGTTTGGGGTTAGGGACGGCGAGAGGTCGATGCTTCGCCGAGCGACGCGATGCCGTACAAGATGCCACCGATCACGTCGCCGACGCTGAACGCGGTGGCCATGGACATGGCGGTGAGGCGGCAGGCGTTGTCGCTCAGCCGCCGCCTGGCGCGCTCTCCCGTCACGATCTCCAGCCCTCGCCCCTTGACGTCCACCAGGATCACCACGGCGTCGTCCGCTTCCTCGCCGAGGGCGGCGTGCAGGCGCTCGGCGAAGTGCCGCCGCCCGCCGACCGGCTCCCCGAGGAACAGCCCGAACCGGAGCCCGCTGCGCTGCTCGGCAGCCCGCAGGGCCTTCCTGATGTCGTCCGCCTGAGCGGTGGTCAGTCCTCGCATCGTCAGCCTCACCATCCGGCGGACGCGCCGCCGACGTGCCGGCCCGGCTCCGCCGTCTCGGCCGCGGCCACCCAGTCGGCCTCGGGAACGGTGGCCCAGTGCGCCACCCGGTCGGCCAGCACCAGGCCCGAGGTGCTCACGCCGCGTTCGCTGCCCGACGGGCCGCCCAGCCACACGGGGCCGGACTCCACCCTCCGCTGCACGCTGCGTCCAGGCACCATGACCAGCAGGCTGATCAGCACGAACAGCCCCATGGAAACCCCGAAGAGAAAGAGCAGGATCTCTGCTGCGCCGTCCACACCATGAACGTAAACCTCGTGAGCGAGTCCGGCCAGACCCCATACGGGCGAAGGGTTAGGATCTTGTACGACCCGTAAGCCTCTCTAGAGAAGAACGTTAGTAATACCCGGAAACCGGGCGTAGAACACGAAGAGCTGGGCCATAAAACTATGGACAGGGCAACACTAGGAATCAGTCAGATGTGCGGGCTACGGTGAGTGACGTGGACTCCGACAAACAGCGAGAAGACGGTCACAACGCGTCACCTATCTGGGTGAGCGACCGGCCAGAAAGCGAGCAGACCGCCGCCGCAAAGCCATCGGCGCCCACCTCCACCTACGCGCCCGTCGAGCGCGCGTCCGTGCGTAGCCTGCTGCAGCAACCGCGTTTCCGCCGCCTGCGCAACCGCCTGCTGGCGGCCGTCGGCGTGGCCTTGGTCGTGGGCTTCCTCGTGGGGGACTGGCGGGTCGGCGTGACCGCGGGCGTGGTCGCGGCGATCCTGGAGGCGGTTTACCGCGCGCGTTCCAACTCCTCCGTGCCCGCCTGGCGGCGCGCGTCCGTGGCGGAGCGACGCACCGAGGCACAGCTGCGCAAGCTGGAGCGCCTGGGTTACCGCACGCTGCACGCCCGGGCGATCCCGAACAGCGAGGCCCAGATCGACCACCTCGTGGTGGGCCCCACAGGCGTGTACGCGGTCGACTCCGAGAAGTGGGACAAACGCCTTCCCGTACGCGTGCAGATGGGCAAGAAGCTCTTCCACGGCCCCTTCGACCAGAAGGCCAGGCTCAACGAGGCCAAGTGGGAGGCGTCGCAGGCAGGCGAGCTGATCAGCAGGTCGTTCGGCCGCGAGGTGTCGGTCGTGCCCTCGCTCGCCATCTACGGCCCTGCCGTGCCCTGGAAGATCATGACGATCCGCGGCGTGGACGTCTACCAGGGTGACCGTGCCCGCAAATGGATCACCAAGCGGGAGCGGGCGCTGACCACCATGGAGATCGACCGGATCTACGACATCGCCGCCAGGGAGCTTCCCGCCCGCTACGGTGAGGACTGACCCACTCCCCACGACGCGTCCGGCGCTCCCACCGTGCGCGGCGTCATGTTGGCCTGGCTTCGGTTGCGCCACGATCCGGTAACCGGCCGTCCGATGCGTGGACGGTTGTCTCAGTTGCCGGGCGGTGGTCGTAACATGTGAAGACTTGCTAGCGATGGGAGAAGCCCAATGCCCGCCCTCAGGTCACGTACAGTCACCCACGGCAGGAACATGGCCGGTGCCCGGGCCCTGCTCCGGGCGACCGGCGTAGCCGGGAGCGACTTCGGCAAGCCCATTATCGCGGTGGCCAACAGCTTCACCCAGTTCGTGCCGGGTCACGTGCATCTCAGGGAAGTCGGCGACGTCGTCTCGGTGGCCATCAGGGAGGCGGGAGCGATCCCGCGCGAGTTCAACACGATCGCCGTGGACGATGGCATCGCGATGGGCCACGGCGGCATGCTCTACTCGCTGCCGTCGCGCGAGCTGATCGCCGACGCCGTGGAATACATGGTCGAGGCGCACTGCGCGGACGCGTTGATCTGCGTCTCCAACTGCGACAAGATCACGCCGGGCATGCTGCTGGCGGCGTTCAGGCTGAACATTCCGACGATCTTCGTCTCCGGCGGCCCCATGGAGGCCGGCAAGACCCCGGGCAAGAAGCTCGACCTGATCGACCCGATGATCGCCGCCGCCGACGACTCCGTCTCCGACGCCGAGCTGCTGGAGATGGAGGAGAGTGCCTGCCCCACGTGCGGGTCCTGCTCCGGCATGTTCACCGCCAACTCCATGAACTGCCTGGCCGAGGCCATCGGGCTGGCGCTGCCCGGCAACGGCACGATCCTGGCGACGCACAAGGCGCGCAAGACGCTCTTCGAGGACGCCGGCCGGCAGCTCGTGGAGATCACCCGCCGCTACTACGAGGACGGCGACGAGTCGGTGCTGCCGCGCTCGATCGCCACCCGCGAGGCGTTCGAGAACGCCATGACCCTCGACGTCGCCATGGGCGGCTCGACCAACACGATCCTGCACATCCTGGCCGCGGCCCGCGAGGCGCAGGTGGACTTCGGGCTCAAGGAGATCAACGAGATCTCGCTGCGCGTGCCCTGCCTGTGCAAGGTCGCCCCGGCCACGAACAAATACCACGTCGAGGACGTCCACCGCGCCGGCGGCATCCCGGCCATCCTGGGCGAGCTCGACCGGGCCGGCCTGCTGCACCGCGACGTGCCCACCGTGAACGGCGGCACGCTCGCCGACATGCTGGCCGCCTGGGACGTGAAGTCGCCGTCGGCGAAGCCCGAGGCCGTGGAGCTGTGGCACGCGGCGCCCGGCAACGTGCGCACCGTCAAGGCATACTCGCAGGACAACCGCTGGGACGACCTCGACCTCGACCGGGCGGCAGGCTGCATCCGCGACCTCGAGCACGCCTACACCGCGGATGGCGGGCTGGCCGTGCTCTACGGCAACATCTCGCGGGACGGCGCGGTGGTGAAGACGGCCGGCGTCGACGAGTCGATCTGGACGTTCAGCGGGCCGGCCGTGGTGTTCGAGTCGCAGGAGCAGGCGGTCGAGGGCATCCTGGGCGGCCGGGTCAAGGCGGGCGACGTGGTGGTCATCCGCTACGAGGGCCCCAAGGGCGGGCCCGGCATGCAGGAGATGCTCTACCCAACCTCGTTCCTGAAGGGCAAGGGCCTGGGCAAGGTCTGCGCGCTGATCACCGACGGCCGCTTCTCCGGCGGCACGTCGGGGCTGTCGATCGGTCACGCCTCACCCGAGGCGGCCGAGGGCGGCGCGATCGCGCTGGTCGAGGATGGCGACATCATCGACATCGACATCCCCAACCGGGCGATGGAGCTGCGCGTCCCGGAGGCCGAGCTGGCGGCCCGGCGCGAGCGGTTGCTGGCCGACCTGGGCGGATACCGGCCGCGGGACCGCAACCGGCCGGTGAGCGTGGCGCTGCAGGCGTACGCGGCGATGACGACGTCCGCCTCGACGGGCGCCTCCCGCGACCTGTCGCAGCTGTCGAAGTAAGTAAGCACGGCCTGTGCGGCAGGTGACAGGGTTCTCGCCTGCCGCACAGACTTTCGAAAAATGTCGGTGGTCATCCCTATTGTTGGGGTATGACGACAGTCGTGAAGCACGATACTCGCCCGCTGACGACCGCCGAGATCGCCGCCCTCGCACTCTCCCTCGCCCACCTCGGAGCCGGCCCCCAGGCCGTCACCGCCCGGCGCGGCCTCCAGCACGCGTTCGAGCACCTGGAGCTCGACGACGACGTCATCACCACCACGCTCACGACGCTGACCGAGCCGCTGCCCGTGGAGATCGCCTCCAGGGCCAGGCTCATGGCCGACGCCATCACCAGCCGCCTCATGATCCGCCTGCACTACCAGGACGCCTCGGGCGTCGTCACCAGCCGTGACGTCGAGCCGGTGACGTGCCTGGTCCACCGCGAATACTGGTATCTGGTCGGGGTGTGCAGGATGCGCCGGGCGATCAGGGCCTTCCGGTTCGACCGGATCATCGCGGTCGAGCCCACGCTCACGCCGTCCCGTCCGCATCTCGCCGACCGGTTCCTGCCGTTCCAGCGCCGCAGGCGCAGCAGGGCCGCGTAAAGAAACTGACCTGCTCTTGACCGTTCGCACCCCCGGCCTTTGGGGTCGGGGGTGACAAGCTCCCGCACATGCGCGTACGGGGGATCTGGCCCTTTGCCCTACTGATCATGGCGCCCGGGTGCGCCGCTCCGTCGTCCGGGACGCCGCGCCCGGTCACCGTGGTGCCCCGTGTGCAGGCCCCTGTCGTCGTCGAGCGCGCGCTGCCGCCGGACAGGCGGCGCGCCCTCGACCGGGCGCTGGAGCGCTACCTGCGCCAGCGGCCCGGCCGGGCTTCGGTGGCCGTCTACGACAAGACGACGGGCATCAGGTACGCCTTCCGCGAGCGCACACCGTACATGCTGGCCAGTGTGGCCAAGGTGGACATCCTGCTGGCGTTCCTGCTGGACAAGCAGCGCGAGGGACGGCGGCTGACCGCCTACGAGCACCGGCTGGCCCACCGCATGATCCGCAACAGCGACAACGACTGCGCGCACGAGCTCTACATGATGATCGGCGGCCAGAACGGGCTCTCCCGGGTGCTGCGCACGCTCGGTGTCCAGCACACGCGACCCGGGCCGGGGCTCTCCTGGGGATCGACCCGCAGCCGCCCGTCCGACCAGGTGAAGGTCCTGGAGCGGCTCACGGACCCGAGCGGCCCGCTGTCGGAGCTTCACCGGCGGTACGCGCTCAAGCTCATGTCATCGGTCGTGCCCGAGCAGGCGTGGGGCGTCAGCGCGGCCGGCGGCGAGGCGCTGAAGAACGGATGGCTGCCGGCTCACGTGCACGGCGGGCTGTGGACGATCAACAGCGTGGGACGGCTCCGCGTGCGCGGGCACGAGCTGCTGATCGCCGTCCTGTCGGAGCGCAGCCCGGACATGGAGACCGGCGTCGCCACCGTGGAGCATCTGGCCAAGGTGGCGGTCAGCGCCCTGACGACCCGGGCGGAGACGACGGTCTCGTCCTAGGAGCAGCAGCCGCCGCCGCAGCAGCCGCCGGTCGCCCGGGGCGCGGCCGCGCCGCCCGTCATGGCCACGGTGGACAGCAGCTTCACCGTGTCGTCGTGGCCCTCCGGGCAGGCCGCCGGGTCGTCGGAGGCCGACATGGGACGGGACACTTCGAACGTGGAGCCGCAGGCGCGGCAGCGGAAGTCGTAACGCGGCATGGACTAAGCGTAGGCGATATGCGCGTAGTCGGACACGGGCTCGTAGCCGATCGCCTGGTAGATGGCGTTGCTCGTGGGGTTGTTCAGGTCGGTGAAGAGCACGACCTGCTCGCAGCGCTCCTCCAGCCCGGCCTGGCTGGCATAGGCCGTGACGGCGGAGCCGTAGCCGCGCTTACGGCACGACGGAGGCGTGTAGACGGGCCCGATGCGGCAGACGCCGCCGGCCGCGGGCGAGAGCGCGGCGAGCGAGACCGGCACACCGTCCGCCTCCCACAGGAACAACTCCCGGGCCGCGATCCGCCGGGCGACGCGGTCGGCGGCATCGCCATCGGGCAGCTCCACCTCCTCGCCGAAGGCCTGATGCCAGCTGACCAGGAGCGGATAGTCGGCGGGCGTGGCGAGCCGGCCACGGCCGGGCACGCCGGGGATCCGCAGCGTGCCGAGCCGGTAGAGCCGCTCGGACAGGACCCGGCTGGGCGGCCCCATCAGGCGCGCGACCTCGTCGGTGAGCCGCACCGGGCCGACGAGTGTGGGGATGTCACGATCGAGCGCCTCCACCAGCGGCGCGACGGTCTCGACCGGCATGACGGCGAGCCCGATCGGGTAGGGCGGGGTGTGGAAGGCCGCCCCGCGCACCTCGCCGTCCACCGTCCACCAGCCGAAACGGGCGTCCTTGGCGGACATGCCGGCCCTCAGGTTGGCAAGGACGGTCAGCGCGACAGTGTTGCCCACCGGGTCGCCGAGCAGGAAGGGCTCGGCGACCGCGGCGTAGGCCTCGACGTCCGATGTGAAGGTCCACATGCCTGGCATGGTGCCAGGCCGGGACCGCCTCGTTCAAAGCGGATTTCGGGGCCCCTTTATGCGGCGGCCTCGAGGTAGGGCGCCCACAGGGGGTCTCCGACGAGTGACGCGCCGATCAGCCTCCAGTGGGCGCCCCGTGGCACCGCAGGGCTGACGCGTAGCGTCCACCCCAGCTCCTCCAGGTATTTGTCGGCCTTCCTGTGGTTGCACGTCGTGCAGGACGCGACGCAGTTTTCCCAGGTGTGGGCGCCACCCCGCGACCGTGGGATGACGTGATCGATGGTCTCGGCCCGCTGGCCGCAGTAGGCGCAGCGGTAGTTGTCACGGCGCATGAGCGCCGCCCTGGTCAGGGGGATGCGCGACCGGTAGGGGATGCGGACGTATCTGCGGAGCCTGATCACCGAGGGCACGTCGAGCGTGCAGCTGGCCGAGCGCAGCACCGCGCCCCTGCCATCGCGATGCACGATGTCGGCCTTCTCCCGCAGCACGAGCACGATGGCACGGTGCAGCGAGAGGGTGGTCATGGGCTCGTAAGTGGCATTGAGCAGCAGGACTTGGCGCGTCATCGTGCCTCTCCCTGCTGCGCGCGTATCAAAGGGGACATGCCGCGGCATGTCCCGCCTGTCGGCCCCTCCTGGGGCACTCGTGCTTCCGTCACGTGGACCTCCGCCGGACGGCCCAGCGGATGGTCACCACGGCACCGTCCTGTCACCAAGTCTGGCGTTTGCACCGTGGTCCCCGCCACCCCAAAAACATCTGGCCGGAATGACTAGAGGGACGCACGATACGTTTTATGCCCGCTTCACCAGCGCTTTACCCCTCCCCATTGGCAGTAGGGTTCCGTGCATGACGCGAGAGCCGTATCCAACTGCACGCCGCGAAGAGACCGTCGACATCCTGCACGGAACGCCCGTTCCGGATCCCTATCGGTGGCTTGAGGACCCCGACAGTCCGGAGACGAAGGGATGGCTCCTCGCGCAGGCTGAGCTGTTCTCCCGCGGAAGGGGCCCGCAGCGGTTCAAGAGCCGCATCGCCGAGCTGCTCAGGTCCGGCTCGGTCGGCACGCCGGCCTGGCGCGGCGGACGCCACTTCTTCAGCCGCCGCACCCCCGACCAGGAGCACGCCGTCTACTACGTCGTCGAGCCGGACGGGACCGAGCGGGCGCTGGTCGACCCCATGGGGATCGACCCGTCCGGGCTGACCACGCTCGACGCCGTGCAGCCTGACAAGGAGGGGCGCCTGCTGGCCTACCAGATCTCGGTCGGCGGCGACGAGGAGTCGGCGCTCTACGTCATGGACGTGGCGACGGGCACGCGCGTCGAGGGCCCGATCGACCGCTGCCGCTACTCCCCCATCGCCTGGATGCCGGGCGGCGAGGCGTTCTACTACGTGCGCAGGCTGCCGAGCACCGAGGTGCCGGAGAACGAGACGCAGTTCCACCGCCGCGTCTACCTGCACCGCGTCGGCACCTCCACCGAGGACGACGTGATGATCTTCGGCGAGGGGCTGAAGATGACCAACTACTACGGCGTCTCGGTCTCGCGGGACGGCCGCTGGCTGCAGGTGTCCGCGCACGAGGGCACCGCGCCGCGCAACGACCTCTGGGTGGCCGACCTGACCGCCTCCCCGCTGGAGCGGCCGGAGCTGACGGTGGTCCAGGAAGGCGTGGACGGGCAGACCGGGCTGGCCTTCGGCCGCGACGGCAGGCTCTACGTGCACACCGATCGCGAGTCCCCCAGGGCCAGGGTGTGCGTCACCGACCCGTCCACGCCCGGCTACGACACCTGGCGCGAGCTGATCCCCGAGGACCCCGAGGCCGTGCTGAGCGACTTCGCGATCCTCGACGACCTCGAACGCCCGGTCATGCTGGTGGGCTGGACCCGTCACGCGATCAGCGAGATCACCGTCCACGACCTGGAGACCGGCGAGCGGGTCGGCGAGGTGCCCACGCCCGGGCTCGGCACGATCGGCGGCATCTCCGAGCGCCCCGAGGGCGGCCACGAGGCCTGGTTCGGCTACACCGACAACACCACGCCGCCCACCATCCAGCGCTACGACGCCAGGACCGGCGAGACGACGCTGTGGGCGGCCTCGCCGGGGGCCGTCGAGGTGCCGGAGGTGCGCACCCGGCAGGTCGTCTACCAGTCGAAGGACGGCACGGACGTCCGCATGCTGATCATCTCTCCTCTCGAGGAGAGCTCGGGCCCGCGGCCCACGATCCTTTACGGCTACGGCGGCTTCGGGCTGTCGATGACCCCCGGCTACTCGGCGTCGGTCCTGGCCTGGGTGGAGGCCGGCGGCGTCTACGCCATCGCCAACCTGCGCGGCGGCGGCGAGGAGGGCGAGGACTGGCACCGCGCGGGCATGCTGGCCCATAAGCAGAACGTGTTCGACGACTTCCACGCGGCCGCCGAGCACCTCATCGAGACCGGGGTGACCACGTCCGCCCAGCTCGGCATCTCCGGCGGCTCCAACGGCGGCCTGCTCGTGGGCGCCGCGCTGACGCAGCGCCCCGAGCTCTACGCGGCCGTGGTGTGCTCCGCGCCGCTGCTCGACATGATCAGGTACGAGCAGTTCGGCCTCGGCGCCACCTGGAACGTCGAGTACGGCAGCGCCGAGGACCCCGAGCAATTCGGCTGGTTGCTGGGATACTCGCCCTACCATCATGTCCAGGAGGCGGTGACGTACCCGGCGACGCTGTTCACCGTCTTCCAGTCCGACACGCGCGTGCACCCGCTGCACGCGTGGAAGATGTGCGCGGCGCTCCAGCATGCCTCCACGGCGGAGCGGCCGGTGTTGCTGCGTAACGAGGCCGAGGTGGGGCATGGAGCGCGCGCGGTGAGCCGCACGGTCGACCTGTCGGCCGACACGCTGACCTTCCTCGCCACGCACACCGGACTCTAGTCTGGACACATGAGCACGCTGGGGCCGGCCATGGTGGAGGCCGCACCCAGCGCTGCGTTGCGCCCCTACGTGACGCGGCTGTGCGCTTACCGGGAGCACTACGGCTCCCCGGTCACGCGGTCGGAGGCCGCGATGCCGGGGGCCGTGCTCATCCTCGCGTTCGGTGCGCCGATGGAGGTGGGCGGGGAGCGGTTCACGGCGTTCACGGGCGGGCTGGGCGACCGGTTCACCGTCACCCGCGTGAGCGGGCCCTGCGAGGGCGTGGAGGTGGTGCTCACGCCGTTCGGGGCCAGGCGCCTCTACGGCTTGCCGCTCCGGCATCTGACGAACCTGACCGTGCCGGTCGGGGACCTGCTGGGGCCGTGGGCGGACATGGTGGTGGGCCGGCTGGCCGGGACGCCGTCGTGGCGGGAGCGGCTGGCGCTGGCCGACCGGCTGCTCACGGCCCGCATCCATGAGGAGCCCCCGCTGGGACCCGAGGTGCCGTGGGCGTGGGCGCGGCTGCTGGCATCGGGCGGCCGGCTGAGCGCCGCTTCGCTGGCGGAGTCGCTCGGCTGGAGCCACCGGCACCTCGTGGCGCGTTTCCAGGACCAGATCGGGCTGCCGCCGAAGACGGCAGCCCGGGTGATCAGGTTCGGGCGGGCCATGCGCCTGCTGCGCTCCGGCACCCCTATCGCGCAGGTGGCGGCGGAGTGCGGCTTCTACGACCAGGCGCACATGAACCGGGAGTTCCGGGTGCTAGGGGACACGACGCCGGGTCAGATTTATCCAAGACCGGAGGGCGCCGGCCGGGCATCCTGAGCGTCATGGAGCGAACCGTTTACGCACTAGCCCGTTACGAGGACTGCCAGGCCGCGATCGACTTCCTGACCAGCGCGTTCGGGTTCCGGGTGCACGAGGCGTCCAAGAACGACGAAGGCAAGGTCAACCACGCCGAGTTGCTCGTCGGCAACGACCTGATCATGATCGGCGAAGGGCGGCCCGGCGGGCCCGGCATCTACGTCGCGGTCACCGACGTCGACGCCCACCATGACCGTGCCAAGGCGGCGGGGGCCGCGATCACCATGGAGCTGGTCGACCAGCCGTACGGGTCGCGCGAGTACGGCTGCACGGACCCGCAGGGCAATTCCTGGTGGTTCGGAACGTACCGGCCATGAGCCTGCTCAAAGCGGAGGCGTTGCTCGGGCGGACGGCCGGGCGGATGGAGGGGTCGTTCCTGGTCGCGGAGTGGAGCGACCCCGGCTCGACCCCCGGATACATCGCCCCGCCGCACCGGCATTTACGCGATGACGAGATCTGGTACGTGCTGGAGGGCACACTGAGGTTCCGGCTGGGCGACGACGAGGTGGAGGCCGAAGCGGGAGCGGCGGTGGTGGGGCCCGCGGGGGTGCCTCACACGTTCTGGAACCCGTCGCGCTCGCCGGCCCGATACCTGGTGGTGATGTCGCCGGGGACGGTGCGGCTGATCGAGGAGGTCCACTCGGTGCCGGACCGCTCGGGGGAACGGCTGCGGGAGCTCTTCGAACGGCACGGATGCGAGTACCTGCCGGACCTGTGGGCGGAGAGGGGCTAGCGCGGGAAGACGATGGTCTTGTGGCCGTCCAGCAGCACCCGCTGCTCGGCGTGCCACTTGACCGCCCTGGCCAGGGTCACGCACTCCACGTCCCGCCCGATCGCCACCAGGTCCTCGGGCGAGTGGCTGTGGTTGACCCTGGCCACTTCCTGCTCGATGATCGGCCCCTCGTCCAGGTCGGAGGTCACGTAGTGGGCGGTGGCGCCGATCAGCTTGACGCCGCGGTCGTAGGCCTGGTGGTAAGGCTTGGCGCCCTTGAACGACGGCAGGAACGAGTGATGGATGTTGATCGCCCGCCCGGCCAGCTTCTCGCATAGGTCCTGCGAGAGCACCTGCATGTAGCGGGCCAGCACCACCAGGTCCACCTGATAGTGCTCGACCAGCGCCAGCACCTCGGCCTCCTGCTTGAGCTTGGTCCCCGCGGCGATCGGCAGGTGGTGGTAGTCGATGCCGTACGACTGCGTCAGCGGCCGCAGGTCGGGATGGTTGGACACCACGGCCACGATGTCGATGTCGAGAGTCTTGGCCTTGACCCTGTAGAGCAGGTCGTTGAGGCAGTGGTCGAACTTGCTGACCATGATCAGCACCCGCGGCTTCCTCGCCACGCCGCGCACCGTGAACTCCATGGCGAAGTCGGGCGCCAGCGCCGCGAAGTCCGCGTTGAGCTCGTCCTCACCCAGCGGCCCGGCGAACTGCACGCGCATGAAGAAGCGCTGCGCGACCCTGTCGCCGAACTGCTGGCTCTCGATGATGTTGCATCCGTGCCGCGCCAGCAGGCCGGAGACGGCGGCCACCACACCGGGCCGGTCGGGGCAGGACAGCGTCAGGATGTATTCGGCTGGGCTGGTCACTTCGTTCACTCTCGCGGACATGGGATCGTCGGGTGCCTTGCGGCTGATCTGGGCAGATTACCGGTCGCCCGGCCCGTCCGTCCGCCGCCTCCCCCGTTGAGCACCGGCAGTGGCGGGCACGATCGAGCGTACCCGGCGCGACGCGGTGTCCCCGGCGATGGCGCTGATCTCCCGGATCTTGGGTAGTAGTCGGGCATTACGGACACTCACCGGGAATTTGGCGCGCCTTGCCACAACCGGGCGGGCGGGAAAGGAACGCATGCTTTTGGAAGCCGCCGTTCTGATCGTGGTCGCGGGCTTGTTCGCGGTGGTGTCCGGGGTCAACGACGGGGGCGCCCTTCTCGCCACCGGGCTCAAGCTGCCCACGGTGCGCCCTGCCACCGGCATCCTCGCCCTGGTGGTGATGGTGGCGGTCGTGCCGCTGGTCACGCACCAGGTGGCGCGGACATTCGTGACCAGGCTGGCGAGCTTCCAGGAGCCCGGCGGCAAGATCGCGACGACGATCGCGGTGATCGCGGCCCTGGCCGTGGCGGCGGTGCTCAGCGCGAAGGGCCGCCCGACCAGCCTCACCCTGGCCATCGTGGGCGGCCTCACCGGGGCCGGGCTCGGCTGGGGGCTGCCGGTCTCGCCGGGGTGGGTGGCGCTGGTGCTGGCGTTCGGCCTGGCGGCGCCCGCCGTCGGCGGGCTGCTGGCCTGGGTGCTCATCCGGGTGCTGGTGGCGGTGGCCACGGCGCGGGGGCTGGGGGGCTGGCATCGGGCGGGGTTCCTGCTCCAGACCCTCGCGTACGCGGCCAACGACGGCCAGAAGATGCTCGCCGTGTTCATGATCGCACTGGGCTTCCCGGGCGCGCCGATCGCGTACACGTCGCTGGTGGCCGCCCTGTTCGCGCTCGGCACCCTGTACGGGCTGCCCAAGGCCGGACGCACGCTCAGCCGCGAGATCATCGTTTTCCGGCCCACGCACGGGGTCGCCGCGGAGCTGGCGGCAGGCGTGGCGGTGATCGGCTGCGCGGCCGTCGGCATGCCGGTGAGCATGACACAGGCGGTCGCCGGAGGACTCGTCGGCGCGGGCATCGCCCAGGGCGGCGGACGGGTCCGCTGGTACGCCGCCGTCAAGATCGGTACGGCCTGGATGCTGACCCTCCCGGCGAGCGCGCTGCTGGGCGGGGTGGGGGCTTTCGTGGTGAAGGGGATGACGCAGGCGTGAACGCGTACGGGAAGGCAGGCAGGCGATGAAGCGGCTGCGGCGGATCAGGGATCTCATGGCCGGCCGCATGGACAGCGCGGTCACCGAGGCCCTGCTCGGGCAGCTCAATGCCACCAAGGAGGGAGCATGGCTGGCCATGGCCATGATCGGCGGCGAGGTGGGCCGTACGGGGGCGCACGAGCAGATGCGCTCGATCGAGCACCTCGGCGACGAGGAGCGTGCCCGCCTCATCGACGAGCTCAAGACCGCTCTCGTCACCCCCATCGATCCGGAGGACCTGTTCCGGCTGTCCCGGTCGATCGACGACGTGCTCGACTCGCTGCGGGACTTCGTCCGCGAGTCCCACCTCTACCGGGTGCCCGACCAGATCCGCTTCTCTCCCCTGCTCGACCAGGTCATCGTCGGCATCGACGCGCTCGAGAGCGCGGTCCGCGGCCTGGCCGCCCGAACCGCCGGGGTGGCGGCCGACGCGCTGGAGGCGAAGAAGGCGGGCGGGGCCATCCGGCGGATGTACCAGTACGAGATCTCACGGATCTTCTCTGGGGAGCTGACGGCGGACGTCATGAAGGAGCGGGAGCTGGTGCGCCGTCTGGAGATCGTCGGCATGGCCATCGGCGACGCGGCCGACGCGATCGCGGACGGGGCGATGAAGCGGTGAACCCCGTGGTCAGCGGATCGGGGCGAAGGCGTCGACGCCGGTCAGGCCGGCCGAGAGCCGCCACAAACGGGCCGCCTCATCCGGGTCGACCGCGTAGGGACGCACTCCCCGCCCAGGGTTCTCTTCGATGGTCACCTCCGCGATCTCGCAGTCCTCGCAGTAGACGCCGCCCATGCCGGCCAGCTGCGGCGAGGTGGCCGCCCATACCTGGGTCGCCGCGCCCTGCTCGGGCGTCTTGAAGCTGGGGTCCAGCGCGTTGCCCGCATCATCGATCCACCCGGCCGCCACCATCTCCTCCTTGGGCAGGTGCCGCTGCAGCGGTGTGAGAATGGCACCGGGATGCAGCGAGAACGCCCGCACCCCCGCGTCCCGCCCGAGCGCGTCGAGCTGCACGGCGAACAGGATGTTGGCGGTCTTCGCCTGCCCGTATGCCAGCCACTTGTCATATCCCCGCTCGAACTGCACGTCGTCCCACCGCATGCCTGAAAGGCGGTGACCACCGGACGAGACGGTCACGACCCGGCCCTGGCCGCGGGCGATGGCCGGCCACAGGCGGTTGACGAGTGCGTAGTGCCCGAGGTGGTTGGTCGCGAACTGCGCCTCCCAGCCAGGACCGACCCTCGTCTCAGGGCAGGCCATGATGCCCGCGTTGGCGATGACGAACTCGGCGCTGCGACCGGTGGCGAGGAAACGCTCCGCGAACCGCCGTACGCTCTCCAGGTCAGCGAGGTCGAGCTCGTCCACCTCGACCCCGTCGAGGCCCTCGACCGCCTTGTGAGCGGTGTCGGGACGGCGGGCGGGAACGACGACGCGGGCGCCGGCCCGGGCGAGCGCACGTGTGGTCTCCAGCCCAAGGCCGGAGTAGCCGCCGGTGACGATCGCCAGCTTCCCGGACAGATCGATCCCCTGAAGCACGTCGTCCGCGGTGCTCCTGGCGCCGAAGCCCGACCCGATCTTGTGTTGTGGCGTTGTCATGTCCCCACGCTACGAAGTGGAGCGCGCTCCAGGTCAACCCGCGTGCCTCTACAGGGGCAGGGCAGGGGCGAGGTGAGCGAGCTGGGTGAGAGCGTCGGCGAGGTCCGGGGCGCCGGGCGACAAAGGCTGGATGGCGACGTGGTCGGCGCCGGCGTCCAGGTGGGCGCGGACCCGCTTGACGACGGCGTCCGCATCGCCCCAGGCCACGATGGCGTCTGCCAGGCGGTCGCTGCCCCCGTCAGCGAAGTCGGCGTCCGTGAAGCCCAGCGTGCGCAGGTTGTTGAGGTAGTTGGGCAGGGTCAGGTAGTAGGCCATGTGGGTGCGGGCGATCTCGCGGGCGCGGGTCGGGTCGGACTCCAGGACGACCGCCTGCTCGGGGATCAGGAGGCGGTCGGGCCCGAGGATGCGGCGGGCCTGGGCGGTGTGCTCCGGCGGCACGAAGTAGGAGTGGGCGCCGGCCGCCCGGTCCCGGGACAGCTCCAGCATCTTCGGGCGCAGCGCGGCCAGGATCCTCGGCGAGTCCGCCGCAGGCAGGCTCTGCGCGGCCTCGTCCATGGCCTCGAGGTAGGCCCGCATCGTGCTCAGCGGCTTGCCGTAATCGTGCCCGCGCCGTCCCACCAGAGGGGCGTGGCTGACGCCGATGCCCAGCAGGAAACGGCCCGGGTAGCCGTCGGCCAGCGCGACACCCGCCGCCGTCATGGTCATGGCGTCGCGGGCCCAGAGGTTGGCGATGCCGGTGCCGACGACGATGCGCTCGGTGGCGGCCAGCACGATGGCCGCCACCGTGAACGGCTCCTTGCTGCCCCAGCCTTCGTTGACCCAGACGGTGCCGTAACCCAGCTCCTCGATCCGGGCCGCCGCCCGCCGGGCCTCCTCGGCGGGGGCCTTGCCGATCATGGGATGCCAGACTCCGACGCGGCCGATGTCCACGGTCGCTCCCCTCGCGTAGGATGTTCGATCGAGATGGAACACTACACGAGTGTTCGACCGACGTCGAACAGGGCACGCGCCCTCACGCACACTTCCCCCCTCGAGGTCTCCCTCCAGGCCGCCCTCGACGCCCTCGGCGACCCCGTACGCCGCAGCATCGTCCGCGAGCTGGCCGGCGTGCCCGACTGGACCCGTCCCTGCGGCACGTTCACCCACCTGCCGGTCGCCAAGTCCACGCTCAGCCACCACTTCGCCGTGCTGCGCAATGTCGGCCTGCTGGAGCAGCGTGACGAGGGCAGCCGCCGGCTCAACCGCCTGAGGAGGGCGGAGTTCGAGGAGCGGTTCCCCGGGCTGCTCGCACTGGTTCTGAGCGAGGAGCAGGCTCCCGATGAGTGACCCGAGCGACCGCCCCGCAGCGCGCGTCGTCTGCCTGGACCGGGACGGCAGGGTGCTGCTGATGCACTGGTACGACCACGTCAGCCGCAGCGACGTCTGGGAGCCGCCGGGCGGCGGGATCGATCCCGGCGAGACCCCGCTGGAGGCGGCCAGGCGGGAGCTGGCCGAGGAGACCGGGCTGCCCGGCGAGGCCGTCCTGGACCACTGCGTCCAGGTCGAGCGGGATTTCACCTGGCTGGGCGTCCGTTACGTCAAGACCGAGCCCTTCTACCTGGCCAGGTTCGGCACAGCCCGCCCGGCGGTCGATCCGGGAGAGCTCACGGAGGAGGAGCGTCAGGCATACCTGGGCTGCGCGTGGGCAGAGGAGCTGCCCGCGGCGGTCGACCCGCCGGAGCTGGCGAAGGTCATCGACATGCTCACCCGAGATCGAGGGTGAGGCCGCCGGAGGCGACCGACAGCGGGCCGGAGTAGGAGCGGCCCGCCGCCGCGAGCGCGGGCTCCGCCGGAGTGTCCGGCCACAGGTGGGTGAGCAGCAACCGCGCCGCACCGGCCGATGACGCGGTACGCCCCGCGTCCAGCGCGCTGGACAGGAAAGGCGCGTCCTCGTCGGGCACCCGTTGCGGGTAGGTCGCCTCCGCCACCAGCAGGTCGGCGTCCTTGGCCAGGGAGAGCAACTCGGCCGACGGCCCGGTGTCCCCCGTATACGCGATCACGCGCCCGCCGCCGCTCAGCCGCAGCCCCGCGTTGGGCACGTGATGCGGCAGGTCGAAGACGTCCAGGCGGAAAGGCCCGATCTCGACCGGCGTGCCGGGACGGAGCTCCTGTAAGGAGAAACTCCCCGCCAGCATGCGGCGATTGTCCAGCGCGAGCACGGCGTCCAGCGCGCCCGGCGGCGCGTGGACCGGCAGCCTCGCCGCCGGCGCATCGGCCAGGGCGCGGGCGCGCAGCAGCGGGTTGAGGTCGGCGCAGTGGTCCGGGTGGCCATGGGTGACCAGCACCGCGTCCACCTCGTGGGCCTTCATCCGCTCCAGCAGCCGCGGCAGCACGGCGTAGCCGGGATCGATGAGGACGCGAAAGCCCTCGTGCTCCAGCACATACCCGCTGCACGCCTGACCGGCCGCGGGCCAGGCACCGCACCCGCCCAGCACGGTGAATCTCATCAACCCCCCAGCTCGGCCAGCGTGGTCGCCATCAGCCCGCGCAACAGCGTGCCCGCGAGCTTTTCGTGCGTGTGCTCCACGGACAGCCCCTTGGCCACTCGCTCGCGGTAGATCTCGCGCTCGCGTGCGTCGGTGTAAGGCAGTGCGGTCATACCGACGATCACGGTGACCCGGGTGCCGCCCTTCGGCAAGACGGCGACGGCATGCGTACGCAGGCAGGTCTCTTCGGGCGCGCCGAACCAGCCGCACTTGATCCCGGCGTCGGCCGCCCCGAGCGCGTCCCGCACGCCGAACGCCTGCTCCGCGCCGACCTGCCGCATCCACCCCAGGACGGTCGCCGCCACCGGATCGCCCGCGACGGCGGACTGGGCGAACGCCGCGTAGGCGGTGGCGACCTCGTCAGCGGCCACCTCGACGGAGCCGAACCGCGACGGGTCACCGTTGGGCGGCGACCAGGCGACGCCGGTGCGCCGGCGGATGCCGTCGAGGATGACGCCGGGCCCGACGGCGAGCCAGAGGTTGAGCGTGTCGGCGTTGGACGACACGACGACGGCGGGCTCGGCGTGGCGGCGCCACCGGTCGGCGTCGGGGATGTGGTCCGCGCTCACCCACGCGTACAGAGGCTTGAGCAGCGAGGCGCAGCGCAGCCGCGCCAGGCCGGATCTGACGCCGACCGTGCGGGCGGGCGGCCCGCCGTAGCCGCGCCTGATGCCGGCGGCCTGGACGCCGGCACTGTGATCAAGGTCGTCGAGCAGCTCGTTGAACGCCACGTACCCAACCGTAGACCTACGGGTGCCGTCCCCAACGGCCTTCGTACCACTCCAGGCTCGGTGGGTCGCCGGGCAGCTCCGTCCGCGCCGGCGCGCGCAGGCCGTCGAGCGCGATGGCCAGCAACCGCTGCTTGACCTGCTGGTGCTGCTCGCTGGGGGGCCCGGGGGCCGGGCGGCTGAACTGCTCGATGAGCAGCGAGACGTCGAGCATGGTCACGTCGTTCCTGAGCACGCCGGCCTCGCGTGCCCGGCTGATCAGCCGGTCGGCCAGCTCCGTGGCCTTCCGCGAGGTCCGCCACATCTCGTCGGTGACCTCGATGGTGCCCGCGACGGGCGCGAGCGCGCCGGACCTGAGGCCCACGCAGGTGCGTACGTAGAGCTCCAGGCCGGCCCACGGGTTCTCCTCCGCGAGCGCGGCCTCGGCGGCCTCGACGACGCGTTCCATGGCGATCAGGCACAGCCGCTGGAGCAGCTCCTCCTTGGTCCGGTAGCGGCGGTAGAGGCTGCCCATGCCCACGCCGGCCCGCTTGGCGATGGCCGACACCGGCGCGTCGAACCCCTGCGTGGTGAACACCTCGTGCGCCGCCTGCAGCAGCCGCAGATCGTTGCGCGCCGCCTCGGCCTGCCTGCCGCGTGTCGCCATGCCGCCCAGGATAGCCCGGTTGCGGAGCGATCCGCTCCGATATAGATTTCGGAGCGGATCGCTCCGAATAACTGTGGAGGTATGTCATGCGTGCGATGGTCTTGAGGCAGTACGGCGGGCCGGATGCGCTGGTCGCCGAGGAGGTGCCGGATCCCGTCGCCGGGCCCGGGCAGGTGCTGGTGGAGGTCGCGGTGGCGGGTGTCACGTTCGTGGAGACGCAGGTGCGCGCCGACCGGGGGCCGCGGCGGGCCGAGCTGCCCACGATCCTGGGCAACGGGATCGCGGGCACGGTGCTGGCGGTGGGCGAGGGCGTGGAAGCATCGCTGGTCGGCACGCGGGTGGTCAGCACGCTGGGCGGCTCCGGGGGTTACGCGGAGCTGGCGGTGGCGAGCACCGGCGACCTGATCCCCGTGCCCGATGGCTTGTCGCTGGAGACCGCGGTGGCGCTGCTGGCCGACGGGCGTACCGCCGTGGGCCTGTTCAGGGCCGCCGCGCCCCAGCCCGGCGAGTGGGTGCTGGTGGAGGCGGCGGGCGGCGGCGTAGGCAGCCTGCTGGTGCAGCTGGCCCGCGCCGCCGGAGCACGCGTGATCGGCGCGGCCAGCAGCGCGGGCAAGCGGGACCTGGCCGCGAGCCTGGGCGCCGAACTGACCGTCGACTACACCGACCCCGGCTGGACCGACGTGGTGCGCGCCGCGACCGGCGGCCTGGACGTCGTCTTCGACGGCGTGGGCGGCGAGATCGGCGCGGCGGCCCAGGGGTTGCTGAAGGACGGGGGCAGGCTCAGCGCGTACGGCATGGCCGGCGGCCCCATGACCACCCCCGACCCCCGCGTGACGGCCGTCCCCTGGCCGCAGACGGACCTGCGCGAGCTGTCGAGGGCAGCGCTGGCGGAGGCCGTGGCCGGTCGCCTGCGTCCCACGATCGGCGCCGTGCTCCCCCTGGAGTCCGCCGCCGAGGCCCACGCGGCCATCGAATCGCGCGCGGTCACCGGCAAGACCCTGCTGCTGCCCGCACGGGCGCGGACCATCCTGGTCACCGGCGCGACCGGCAACCAGGGCGGGGCGGTGGCCCGTGAGCTGCTCGCCCGGGGCTGGTCGGTCCGCGCCCTGGTCCGTGACCCGGACTCCGCCCGCCTCCCCGCCGGCGTCTCACCGGTCCAAGGGGACCTGAACGACGCGGACTCCGTACGCACGGCCATGGCAGGCGTCCACGGCGCCTTCAGCATGCAGGCGTTCGCGTGGACGGAGGAAGAGCTGGCCAGAGAGGTCCGCCAGGGCACGACGATCGCCGACGCGGCCAAGGAGCTCCACGTGGCACACCTGGTCTACAGCTCGGTCGGCGGCGCCGAACGCGACACCGGGATCGCTCACTTCGCGAGCAAGTTCGCCGTCGAACAGCACATCGCGGCGGCCGGCGTGCCCGCCACGATTCTGCGCCCGACCTTCTTCATGACGAACCTGCTCTACTACGCCGACGCGCCGGACGGCGAGCGGGTGATCGAACTGCCGTTCCTCCCCGGGCAGCGCATGCAGATGATCGCACCCGAGGACATCGCGTACTTCGCGGCCGAGGCGTTCGACCACCCGGCCGACTACGTGGGCAGGCGGCTGGAGATCGCCGGCGACGCCCCCACCGGGGACGAGATCGCCGAGGTGTACGAGCGGGTCACCGGCGTGGCCACCCGCTTCGCGCCGCAACCGGCCGGCGGGGAGCGGATGTACGAGTGGTTCCAGGAGAGCGGCTACCAGGCCGACCTCGAGGCTCTCAGGAAGGAGCACCCGGGCCTCACGGCGTTCGAGTCATTCCTCCGGAGCCGCCTCTGACGGGCGTCCCCCCGGCGCCTCAGAGACCGGACCTCGCCAGTGACACGGCGAGCGCGACCGGCCCCAGGGCCACCAGCGCCACGGCCGCCGCCACCTTCCAGCGCCTGGCCACCCCCGCCTCCGTCACGAACGCCGCCACGGCCCCCGCGCTCGCGAACGCCGCCCCGGCCGCGACGGCGTCCGCCACCTGGGACGTCCACGACGGCAGCGTCTCCCCGGCCAGCCTGAACGCCACCAGCGCGCCGGCCGCCACCAGCGCCACCCGCCGCCCGGGCCGTACGTCCACCCGCTCCAGCACCAGCGCGGCCCCGGCGAGCAGGGCGAGCGAGATCACCATGACCACCCCCACGGCCGGGACCAGGCATCCCCAGTCCTCGCAGCCCACGCCTGCCCAGGCCAGGCGGACGGTCGCCCACCACAGCATCCCCAGGGCCGCGCACACCGCACACGCCCGCCCCATCCGCCCCGTCATGCCACCAATACTCCCACCAGCCGAAGCCCGGCGCTCTGCCCTGTGCGGCGGTCCAGGCAGCCACAGGCACCGTCAGGAGAACAGGCTCGCCCGGCGCTCGTCGGCGTCGGCGTCGGCGTCGCGGCCCAGCGCGCGCAGGGCGATGGCCCGGTTGAGGTAGAGATCCGGCTGCGGCTGTAACTCGATGGCCCGGCTCAGGTCCTCGACCGCGCCTTCCAGATCCCCGGCCGTGTACCGCAGTACTCCCCGGTTCCCCCAGGCCGCGGCCAGCGTGGGCGCGCCCTCCACGGCCAGGTCCAGCGCCGCCCTGGCCTCGGCGAGCCGGCCGGACGTCGTCTCCAGCTGACCCAGGACCGTGAGCAGGTGCGGGTTGCCCGGCACCAGGGCGAGCCCGGCCGTGACGTCGGCCATGGCCTCCTCGTCCCGTCCCACGGCGGCCAGCAGCCCGGCCCGGTTGATGTAGGCGTCCAGGTAGTCGGGGTCCAGCTCGATCACCCGGCCGAGGTCGGCCAGCGCGCCGCCGGTGTCGCCGCGCATGATGCGCAGCTCGGCCCGGTTGTAGTGCGCCTCGGGCAGCGGCGGCCCGGCGCGCATGGCCCGCTCGTAGTCCGCCAGGGCCTCCTCGTGCTGCCCGAGTTTGAACAGCAGGTTCCCGCGTTCCAGGTAGTAGTCGGGGAAGGCGGGGTCGATGGCGATCGCGGCCGCGTAGTCCTCCAGCGCCTCCTTGGTGTGCCCCAGCGCGGCCAGCAGCTGGGCCCGGTTGGCCAGCAGCACCATCCGGTGCAGCGGATGCCGCTCCCCCAGCTCACGGGCCAGCTCGATGGCCGACTCGACCAGCGACAAGGCGGAGCCGAGGCGCCCGAGCCGCAGCTCGATCAGGGCCAGCCCGTTGCGGTCGAAGCCGAGCTTGAAGGCCCGCTGCGCGGGGTCGGGCAGGATGGTGGAGATGGCGATCGCCTCGTTGATCCAGCGTCTGGCCCTGGCCAGGTCGCGCTGCGCGGGGTCGGGGTGGCGGGCGTCGAGCATGGCGGTGCCGTACGCGCTGGCGGCGTGCATCGCCGGATCCTGGCTGACTGCGCGCACCCGGTCCCACACCGCAAGAGCCTCCGCGGTGCGTCCGAGCCCGCCGAGCGCGGTCGCGGTGCGCTGGGCGAAGGCCCACCACCGCGCCCCGCCCGGCTCTGTGCCGGCCATGCCGCGCTCCCCCAGCTCGACGACGGCGTGCAGGTAGCCCTCCCGCATGGAGCGATCCACCGTCGCCCACAGCTCGTCGGCGCCGCGGGTGTCGGGTTCGGGCTCGGGTCCGTCCGAGTACAGCATGATCGCCAGCGTGGCCGGTGTGATCCGCCGCACCATGACGTCGAGCAGCTCCACGTCGGTCGGGTCGGCCTCGGCCACGTTGCACACGGCCAGCGCTCGCCCCGGGGACACGGCGTCGCGGACGAACTCCGTGATTCCGTTGGCCAGCCGCAGCGTACGGCGGGGCGCCGGCACGAGGATGCGCTCGTCGTCGGCCAGTCCCGCGTCGATCGTGACCCGCTCGGCAGGGACCAGATCGGCCAGCTCGGGCGCCGCCGCGAGGATCTCGATGTCATGGGCCCGCACCAGATCGGCGGATCGTTCCAGGACCTGCGGCACCAGGCGGCGCAACAGGGCCGCGGCGACGGTGTAAGGGCCGCGCGCCCGCCGATGCCCGTCTATCGGTGGCATCAGCAGCCGCGCGGCCCCCCAACTGGAAGGTGGTTCGCCCTGGACCCTGAGATGGGAGCTCGCCTCAGTCACCCCTTGTGAATGACGCTGGAGATCCCTGCGAGCCTCGCGGTTCCAGGCTTGCGGACGACGATGCGCTTCATGACGCGTACCTCTCCACTCGGGGGTGATTCCCCATTATTAGGGCACCCCTACGAATATCAAGGTTCGCGGTGAATAAGCCCGAGGCGCATGGATAAGAAGCAGTTGCCTTTTGATTGGATAATGTAACCTATTTGGACCGAAACCAGCGGAGCAATCCCGTGCTACGCCCCTGGTCGGATTCCCCCATCAAGTCGCACAGGCAGCGACCCAGCAGCGTGACCGACCGGCAGCAGCCGGGCCCCGGCAGGTTCTTGGCGCGGACGATGAGGGTGGCCCGTTCGATCAGCCGCTCCACGCTCGGCTCCCCGCCGCCCTTGAGCGAGCGAGTGTTCCAGGGGCACGACGCGACGTCCGCGCAGGCGCCCTTGGCGACGAGCGGCGCCGCCGCCCCCCTGTCGAGCCGGAGCGGGTCCGTACGTTTGATCTTCAGGTCGGCCAGCGCCTTGGCGGCCGCGCGGGAAACGACGAGAAGATCGTGGTTCTTGCGCTTGCGTTCCCTGCCGAGCGCGGTTTCCCGGGACGGCAGCGCGAGCAACATCGCCCCCGCCATCAGCCCGCCGCCCACCAGCATGCTCCAGCCCACCTGCTCGTTGAACCAGATCACGGCGATCACCGCCACCCAGAGGGGCTGCGACGACATCATGATCGCGCTCGGCACGGGAGGAACGTGCGCCTGGCCGTACGAGCGGGCCAGGAAGCCCAGCGCGCACGAGATCACGGACAGATGCGCCAGCAGCAGCCAGTCCGGCGCGTCGGCGGGCAGCGTGATCCCGTCGCGCGCCCCGGCGACCCCCGTCAGCAGCCCGATGGTGAAGAGCTGGATCACGGTCAGCGCGTAGGGGTGGAACGTGCCGCGCTTGGACAACTGGCCGAGCATGAGCGTGTGGCCGGCGTAGAGTCCGGCCGCGAAGAGCGTGGCCGCGAGCGCGATCAGCGAGAACTCGTGCTGTTCGACCCCGCGCATCAGGGTGAACGCGGTCATTCCGGCCAGGGCCAGCGCGACGCCTGCCCAGATCCGGCGCGGCACCCTGGACTTGAAGAGGATGAGCGCCAGGATCGGCGTGATGACGACACTGCACCCGACGGCGAACCCCGACACGGCCGACGGCAGGCTTCCCAGCGCGATGGCCTGGGCGGTCTGCCCGATCCCGAACATGACCCCGAGAACGGCCCCGTTGATCCACGTCCCCTGTGGAAGCCCGCGAAAGCAGTTTGGCTTGATGAGGAGGAGCGTCAGCGCGGCGATCAGATAGCGCTCGGCGAGCAGATCCTCCACTGGTAACCGCTCGATGAGATCCTTCATCAGTGGGAAGGCCGACCCCCAAGCGGCGCTGACGAACAACAGAAGCACGGCTCCCAGGAGGGGGCGGGGAGCAGGCACGACTGTCATGCCCAAAAGCATCTCACTACAATTTGCAGCCGGTGATGTACAGGGAGCAGCCGGTGAGGTTCCTCTACCACTCGGAGTTAAGACCCTCACCCACGGGCTTGCACATCCATACCAGGAGACCGCCTGAGCCGCGGATTTTCCATCATGTCCCGTAAATGGGAAATGAGTTCTTCCTGCGGGAAATGCACCGGAGCAAGTCACGCCGTCTGACGGCGGAGATCGGCGGGGACGTCACGCCGGGGTATCCGGGGGTGGTCACCGGGGGTGCGGCCCCAGGAGGGGGTCGGTGGGGCCGTTCGGGAGCCGCGGGGATCTCGCCCGCAGACGTCATCTATGGGCGGTCAGAGCTCGAGACGGCCGACAGGACCAGACGTTTCTCGAGGTAGACGACGGTCAGGTCGCCCACGCGCCGCCTGGACAGCTCTCGCCAGCCCCGGCGCTCGTACAACGCGAGCGCGGCCTCCTGGTTGAGTGTCGTGTCTCCGATGACGCTGTGAAACCCGAGCTCCACTGCGCGCTGCTCGAGCGCGACGAGCATGGCCGCGCCGAAACCACGCCGCTGGAACTCGGGATGGACTCTCAGCCGGCAGATCTCCGCCGTCATGGTGTCCACGGGTCTCAGCCCGCCCATGGCGACGACCCGCGAGGACACCTCGCCCACGAAGAAGTCCCCGCCGCATGCCAGGTAGATCTCCTGGATGCGCGGGAAGTCGTCCTCGTAGTAGACGCCGTCGCCGGGGACCAGGCCGACCTCAGCGAGACAGATCCGATGGAGCGCGAGGATGGTGTCCAGATCGGACCAGCGATAGCGCCGGATCGTCAACTTCATGCACCGCCCCCTTTCACTTGGTTCTTGGACCGCCGCAACGCGGACCGGAAATCTTCGAGCCCTGGAGCGTTGGCGTTCTTGGACATGATCGCCTGCTCCAGCGCCAGGGCCGGACGCACGATGAAATCGGTCAGGTATTCGTCGCCCACCAGCCGCAGCGCCTTGGTGCCGATGGAGAGCGCCTCGTCGACGTCGCCGTCGATGAGGCGGCACTGCGCCTGGTCGAGCCTGATCAGCGTCTGGTCGACGATGTGGTCCTCGTATTTGGTCAGGGCCTGGTCGAGAACCACCTCCGCCTCGATCGTCTGGCCCAGCTTGGTGAGCACGTCGCCCTGGTAGAAGAAGAGCTGCTTCTCGGTGTAGCCGAACGCCACGTCCTCCTGGTCCTCCTCGCGCATGTGAGAGAAGGCGTTCCTGGCCCGGGCCAGCGCGCGCTTGGCCTGGTCGACGACCTCTTTCTTGCTGTCCGCCCCGGACATCATGGCCAGCGCCCTGGCCTCGACGACCGGCGCCATGGCCTGTGCCGGGCACGGCATCGAGCCGGCCAGGTCCCGGCTCTTCTTGGCCAAGTGCAGCGCCTCACGGGCGTCGCCGAAGTAGAGGGGGACGAGAGACTCGCGGGCGCACACCCACGCACGCAGCGCGCGATCGCCCGTCTCGTCGGCCGCGGTGCGCCCGGTGCGGAAGAACGCGCGGGCCAGCCGATGATCGCCGAGGTTGATCAGAATCATGCCGCTCAGCCCGGACAGCTGGGCGGCCATCCTGCACAGGCGTTCGGCCAGGTCCGTCGGCTGGCGGCGGGACATGGCCGTGCGCACGGCGCTGAGCTCCAGCAGCACGTCGCACAGCAGTCGCAGCGGGGCCGTCGTGGTGTATTGGCGGCCGAAACTACTCGTCGCCTCCTCCCACTGGTCCAGCATCGCCGCCGACACGGTGGCCGACACGAGGGTCTCGTCCATCCGGCGCCTGATGCCCTCGCAGGCTCCGAGAACAGGACCGTCGAGCTCCGCAAGGGGGGAGGTGTCCACGTTGAGAAGATTTAAGAGCATGCGGCGAAGAATGTTCTCGTCTTCCTGGGCGTCCGGGTCGGGCCCCATCGGATGGATGACGAGCTCGCGCTCCATCGGCAAGACCGGGGCGCGTTCGCGCACCTCACCGTTCAGGGCAGGCATCCGATGGCCGTGGCCGCAGATGCACGGCCCCTCGTAGCCGAGCGAGGCCGGCTCGACGCGGTAGACGGTGCACAAGTAGTGCAGGTATTCGGGTCCGGGACGCTTGAGCCCGCTCTCGTACGCCGACAGGAGCGTCTCGCCGATCCCCGGCATCGGCTTCTTGTCACGCTCGAACAGGGCTCTGACCTGCTCGATGACATCGGCCAGCGCGATTCCTTGGGACAGACGGTGCGCCTTGATGCGGGTCGTGCTGAAGTGGGTCGTGCACGCCTCATGGATTTCATCAGCTATCTGGGCCGACGTGCGCCCGGCGGCCAGGCCCGCGGCCCGGATCCGTCGCGCGATCTCCGTCTCCCTGTGCTGCCTGCCGGTCATCCCGGCCCCTCTCAACGCAAGTCTCGACCGGTCCACAACTGGTGACTGATGGTAGTCGCCAGGTTGCTGTGCGCCTACCCATGACTATGAAGCAATGAGGGCGGCTTGGAAACGCCGTTCTCCAGATTACGGTTAAGGATCGTCCTCCGAGGGGCTGTTTCTTACAACCCACGAGGGAAAAGCAACTCCCTGTAGCGAGGAACCACGCGTTGCGTCCGCCGCCGACATGAGACATCTTTGGCCCACCAGCAGCGATCGTAGGGAGGACGAGAACGGTGGGGGACGACGACTTCGAGCTATTGGAGCGTCTCGTGGCCGAACTCGGCGCGCTCGGCTTGCTCGCACGAGTGGTCAGAGCGCAGAGCGGGCGCCGGTTCGTACGGGTGATCAACCCGAACGCGACCAGCCTGTCCGAGAACGTGACCTGTCGGCCGACAGCCGTGTCCGACATCCCGGACTGGTGGTACTGCTGGTCCTGGGGCGAGCGGATGCACACGGCCGACGACCCGGCCGGTGCGGCGACGAAGGTCGCCCGTGTGCTCGCCGCGGTGGGAGAGTGACGACGCGGTGATCCGGGTGGAGCGCAGCCACCGCGGCTCACCGCACCCACCGCGGCCATACGGAGCCGGCGGGGTGACCGGTGCGGAGGGTCCTGGTATTCCGGGGCCCTGGTCACTCCGCCGGTTCCGCTTTTCATCGCGTGACCTTCCGTACGGCTCGCACCCGTACGCACCAAGCCACCCGACCGGTCCGCCGGGCGGGTGTTTGAGGGATCCCTCTCGGAACCGGCGCGGGACATGCTTCCGGGTGTGTGTCCTGCTCCGAGCCGTCCGTCACCGGAGCGCCGGCTCTCTCCCTCCGCGGCCCAGAGAGCAGGCGACCCCGTCTTCCCCGGCGTGATGTGACGGCGGGCGGTTCGGTCGGCGGTATTTTGGATCGAGATCGAAACGGTCCAAGCAGCCGGGCCGAACCGCTTCCGGAGGGGGATCCACTCAGTGTTACTGCTGGTGACGCCGTCGCCACCGCCCGAGTCGACGCCATCAGGCCTTCCCGACATGGACAAAGTGGCTCAGCAGATGGCCACGACCTGCACAGACGACCCGCTTTGCTCTAGCCTGGTCGGGATGTTTGGGAATGCACCTTGGGCGGGGTTGGTGTCGAGCGCGATCGTGATCGTGCTGATCGTCGTGCTCGCGTTCGTGATCCGCAAGATCGCCCACAAGGTGATCGCGCGGGTGGTCAGTCGCGCGGCGACAGGTGGCTCGCTCACGAACAGGTTCCGCAGGGCCGCCGCGACCGACGGCATCGACGCGCTGCTGCACGAGCGGCGCAAGCAGCGGGCCGAGACGATGGGGTCGGTGCTCAAGCACGTCGCCTCGATCGTCATCATGGGCACCGCGGCGTTGACCGTGCTCGAGCGGCTCACCGTCCCGATCGCGCCGCTGCTGACCAGCGTCGGCATTCTCGGCGTGGCCATCGGCTTCGGTGCTCAGGAGTTGGTCAAGGACTTCATCGCGGGCATGTTCATGTTGCTGGAGGACCAGTACGGCGTCGGCGACGTGATCGACGTGGGCCCCGCCGTAGGCACGGTCGAGGCCGTGACGCTGCGCGTCACCAGGCTGCGCGACGTGGACGGCCGCGTCTGGTATGTCCGCAACGGCACGATCACCAGGGTGGGCAACGAGTCGCAGGGCTGGTCGCGGGCGTACATGGACGTGCCGGTGGCCTACGACGCCGACATCGTGAGCGTGAAGGTGCTGCTGGAGCACGTCGCGGAGGAGATCTGGGCCGACCCCGAGCTGCGCGAGGCCAAGATCGTGGAGCAGCCGAAGGTGTTCGGCGTGGAGCAGCTGTCGGACAGCTCGCTGGTGTTCCGCATCACCGCCAAGACGCTGCCCTCCGCCCAGGCGGAGGTGGCCAGGGAGCTCAGGCTCAGGGTCAAGGCCGCGCTCGACGCCGCGGGCATCACGATGGTCCCCACCGCATAAGCTAATGAGCGTGACTGAGACCTCCTTCTACGACGCCGTCGGAGGCGAGGAGACCTTCCGCCGCCTCGTGCACCGCTTCTACGAGGGGGTCGCCGAAGACCCGGTGCTGCGGCCGCTCTACCCGGAGCCCGACCTGACGGGCGCCGAGGAGCGGCTGCGGGGCTTCCTGATCCAATACTGGGGTGGCCCCAAGACCTACAGCGAGCAGCGCGGCCACCCGCGGCTGCGCATGCGGCACATGCCGTTCGTGATCGGCGAGCCGGAGCGGGACGCCTGGCTGCGGCACATGCGGGACGCGGTCGACTCGCTCGATCTCCCGGACGAGCTGGAGACCAAGCTCTGGGACTATCTGGTCTACGCGGCCCACAGCCTGGTGAACTCAGCCGTATAACGGGGCATGAGACGCCACATGGATATCCCCTGGTGGCGTGATGCCGTCGTCTACGAGATCTATGTTCGCAGCTTCGCCGACGCCTCGGGAGACGGCGTCGGCGACCTGGCCGGGGTGCGGCAACACCTGCCGTACCTGCGACGGCTGGGGGTCGACGCCATCTGGCTGACGCCGTTCTACCCCTCCCCCATGGCCGACGGGGGCTACGACGTGAGCGACTACCGCGGCGTCAATCCGCTGTTCGGCTCGCTGGCCGACTTCGACGCGCTGGTCGCCGACGCGCACGAGCTGGGGCTCAGGGTGCTGGTGGACATCGTGCCCAACCACAGTTCCTCCGAGCATCCCTGGTTCCAGGCGGCGCTGCGGGGCGAGGGCCGTGACCGATACATCTTCCGCGACACGATCAACAACTGGCAGTCCACCTTCAGCGGCCCTGCCTGGACGCGGGTGGCGGACGGCCAGCACTACCTGCATCTGTTCGCTCCCGGGCAGCCCGACTTCAACTGGCGCAATCCCGAGGTGCACCGGGAGTTCCTGGACATCCTCCGGTTCTGGCTGGACCGGGGCGTGGACGGGTTCCGCATCGACGTGGCGATGGGCCTGTACAAGGCGGCGGGCCTGCCGGACGTCGGCGACCAGTCGTTCAAGGCGGTCTCCCCGGTGTGGGGACAGCCCGAGGTGCACAACGTCTACCGCGACTGGCGGCGGCTGCTCGACAGCTATCCGGGCGAGCGCATGGCCGTGGGCGAGGTGTGGACCGACAGCTCCGAGGACCTCGCCCTCTACGTGCGTCCCGACGAGCTGCAGCAGAGCTTCAACTTCGCCTGGCTGCAGGCGCCGTGGTCGCCGACGGCGTTCAAGAAGGTCATCGACGACACGCTCGGCACCGTGCCGTTCGCGACCTGGGTGCTGTCCAACCACGACGTCGTACGGCACCGCACCCGCTACGAGACGGCCGACCCCGGCACCGGCCTCGCGCGGGCCAGGGCGGCGCTGCTGACCATGCTGGCCCTGCCCGGCTCCGCCTATCTCTACCAGGGCGAGGAGCTGGGGCTGCCCGAGGTGACCGACCTGCCGGCGGAGGCCAGGCAGGACCCGGTGTTCTTCCAGTCGGAGGGCAAGCTGCCCGGGCGGGACGGGTGCCGGGTGCCGATCCCGTGGACGGTGGACACGCCCTCGTACGGGTTCGCCCCGGGCGGGGTGGAGCCGTGGCTGCCGCAGCCGGCGACGTTCGCCGAGCTGAGCGTTGAGAAGCAGGAGGGGGACGCCGACTCGACGCTCGAGTTCTACAGGCGGGCGCTGGCCTGCCGCCGGGACGTGGTGAGGGAAATTCCTTACACCTTGGAGTGGCTGGACTCTCCCGAGGGTGCGCTTTTCTTCACCCGCGGCCGGTTGATCTGCGCGATCAACTGCGGCACCCGGCCGGTACGCCTGCCCGAGCACGACACCGTGCTGATGGCGAGCGGGCCGCTCAAGCGGGACCTGCTGCCGCCCGACACGGCCGTGTGGTTGTCGTCATAAGCCCTTAGGGCGCTCGCTGCGAACGGGGACGACGGGCACGGACAGCAGCGTGAACACCAGCCCCGCCGCGAAGCCCGCCCAGAACCCCACGCTCTCCATCAACACCCCGGCCAGCGGAGTGGCGACCAGGGAAACGGAGTTCTGGATGGTGTTGTGGGTGCCGAGCACCCTGCCCGCCGACGCGGGGCCGGCGAGCTCGCCCGCCGCCAGGTAGGCGAGCCCGTTGCCGGCCACGGTCATCACCGCGGCCAGCGCGAGCATCGCGGGCCCGAGCCAGGTGCGGGTGAGCGTCCCGCCGGCCAGCAGCGCCAGCACGCCGACATTGGCGAACGTGATCAGCAGCAGGGGCCGCATGCGCAGCCCCGTCCGGTCGGACCACCGCCCCGCCGCGATGCGGATGACGGCCCCGCCGATCGCCGCCACGCCGAACAAGCGCCCGGCCTCCACATCGTCCCAGCCGTAGAGCTCGACCAGGCAGCTCACGCCGTACGTGCTGACCACGATCTGCGGCACCACGTGCAACGCGCTGGTGGCGTGCACCCGCCACAACGCCGGTTGCCGGTACGGCGAGCCCGCCGGCGACGTGCCGCGGCCGGCGAGCTCGTGCGGCGGCTCGGCCAGGAAGATCGCGGCCAGCACGGCGGCGAGCAGGCTCGTGCCCGCACAGACCAGGAGCACGCCGGGCAGGCCGTGCGCCCGGGCGACGGGCGGCAGCGTGAACGCGCCGACGGCCATGCCGAGCGTGAACGAGACTTGGCGCAGGCCCATGGCGACGCCGCGCTCGGGGGGCTGGAACCAGCGCAGCACGATCCGCCCGCCGCCGACCATCGCGGCCGAGCCCGCCGCGCCGGCCAGGGCGAGCAACACGACCACGGCCCATGCCCGGTCGACGAACGCGACGGCGGCGAATGACACGGCGGCCAGACTCACGCCGATGCCCAGGACCAGCCGCTCGCCGTGCCGGTCGGCGAGCGCTCCCCAGGCGACGAGGGCGAGGAGGATGCCAAAGGCCGGGGCGTTCGCCATGATTCCCGCCACCGTCAGCGACACACCGAAATGTCGCATGATTTCCGGCATGACCAGGGGCAGGGCGAACAACCCCAAGGTGACACTGGCATGGGCGTTGACGCCCAGCGCCAGCATCCACCAGCGCCTCATACGGAGAAACGTTTGAGGTAAGCCAGCTCGCTCTCGCTGAGCCTGCGCGGGGCGGCCCGCTCGACGTCGTACGCGGCGATGACCGACATGGCTGTGACGTAGACCTGGTCGTCGTCGCGGATCTCGTAGCGCAGGGTGAACCGTACCGGTCTGATCTCCTCCACCCAGGTCTCCACCCGCACCGGGTCGGGGCGGAAGCCGAGCGGGCGACGGTAGTCGATCTCGTGTCGGGTCACGACCAGGCCTTTGAACGGCTCCTCACCCGCGTTGTGGAGGTCGATGGCGAACATGCCGAAGCGGGCGTCCTCCAGGTAGTCGAGGAAGCGCACGTTGTTCACATGGCCTTGGGAGTCGATGTCGGCGAATCTCACCGTGCGGGGATAGGTGTGCCGCTGGGCCGGGGTACGTTCAACCACGTCCGCCACCGTATCGGCCCCCCGTCGGCGGTAACCATGCCGCCCCCGGCGCCTGGCCCGTCACCCCTCAGCCGTGGGTCAGCCGTCTTCGAGGACCTTCAGCGGGTCGAGCCGGCGGATCAGGGCCATCGCGGCCTCGATGACCTCGCGTGCCTCGTCCTCCGTGTCGGAGGTGGCGACCTCGCGGGCGGCCTCCCCGATGATGCTGGTCAACACGGCCACGGTGAACCGGTCGAGCGGATCCCCACCGGCGCCGAGCAGCACGGCGTTCTGGCGTACCCACTCCCGCCCTCTGGTCCGGCGGATCAGCTCGAACCCGGGCGGCCCATCCCCGTCGATGAACAACCTGGCCAGGTCCCGCCGCTCCCAGGCCCCGTCGAGGTACGCCCTCGCCCCCGCGATCAGCAACTCGACCGGATCGTCCACCCCGGCCTTCTTGGCTGCGGCCACGCTGGCCGCCGACGCCTGCTCGTGCGCCGCCTGGTGGTCCTCGTAGAGAGCGAGGAACAACTCGGTCTTGCCGCCGAAGTGGTGGTAGAGGCTGCCGACGCTGGACCCGGCGCGGGCGACCACCTCGGAGACGCTGGAGTCGGCGAATCCGTGCTCGCTGAAGACCTCGCGTGCCGCCTGGAGCATGCTCTTGCGGGTCTGTGCCGTACGGCTCCACTCCCACGAGGACTTACGTGCCATGAGGGGATCGTACCGCTGACTAATTCTAGAATCCCGCTCTACGACGTCATGTTTCCAGCGCGACGCGTGCCGGTAGGAGGATCATGGCATGAAGGGCCGGCAGGCGCCCATGAGCACGAACGGAAGGACGGCATTGACCACGATCTTCGACAAAGTCGCCTGGATCCACCTGGAGGACCGGAAGATCCTCAGCACCCGATCGCGCGGCAAGGACGTCTACTACCTGCCCGGCGGCAAACGGGAACCGGGTGAGAGCGACCTCGACACCCTGGTCAGGGAGATCGACGAGGAGCTCGCCGTCGCCATCGTCCCGAGCAGCGCGGCGCACTTCGGTACGTTCGAGGCGCAGGCCGACAGTCACCCTGACGGGGTCATCGTGCGGATGATCTGCTACACCGCCCGGCACCAGGGCACTCCGACGCCGAGCAGCGAGATCGACGAGGTGGTCTGGCTCACGTACGCCGACCGGGACCGCGTGGCCCCGGTCGATCAGATCATTTTCGACCAGCTCCACCGGACCGGCCGGCTCCTTTAGCGCGCTATCCGATCTCGACGGGAACCTCGTAAATCTCGTTCGTCGGGTGCCCGGCCTGCTCGTGCACCCGCAGGACCGCCTCCTTGGACGGCCCGGTCGACAGGCAGAACACCTTGCCCGACTCCGGGTCGAGCCAGGCGTGCTCGAAGTGCACGCCCTCGGATTCCTCGATCGCCAGGTCCCGCTCGTGCTCCTCGCGCAACTGGCCCTCCGTCGCGCCGGCGAATCCGGTGTGCACGTCCATGAACTTCGCCATCGTGTATCCCTCCCCTTATTAGTGACCTTTCCCGGATAGTCGGTCCAAATCGTCTCCCCCGCCGAGGAGGCCGGGTGGGGGCGGTCGGTCGGGACTCCAGGACGCGGACTCGAGGGCGAGGACTCCAGCACGCGGACTCCAGCACGCGGACTCCAGCACGCGGACGCGGGGCTGAGGAGACCCTCAAGGACTGGCGACGCCGTTGCCGCGGTTGAGCGGTCTCGAAGTCGGCGCCGTGGGTGGACATGTCCGCCGCTCACACGACAACAGGCGTGTGAGCGGCGGGCCGGCCGCTCACACGCCTGTTGATTCGCGCGACTCAGTCGCGGTGCAGCTTCCGGTAGGTCACCCGGTGCGGGCGCGCCGCGTCGGCGCCGAGCCGTTCGACCTTGTTCTTCTCGTAGTCGGCGAAGTTGCCCTCGAACCAGAACCAGTTGGAGCCTTCCTCCCACGCCAGGATGTGCGTGGCGATGCGGTCGAGGAACCACCGGTCGTGCGAGGTGATGACGGCGCAGCCCGGGAAGTCCAGCAGCGCGTTCTCCAGCGAAGACAGCGTCTCCGTGTCGAGGTCGTTGGTGGGCTCGTCGAGCAGCAGGACGTTGCCGCCCTGCTTGAGGGTGAGCGCCAGGTTGAGCCGGTTGCGCTCGCCGCCCGACAGCACCCCCGCCTTCTTCTGCTGGTCAGGGCCCTTGAAACCGAACGCCGCGATGTACGCCCGCGACGGCATCTCCACGTTGCCGACCTTGATGTGGTCGAGCCCGTCGGAGACGACCTCCCAGACATTCTTGTTCGGGTCGATGCCGCCGCGGCTCTGGTCCGCGTACGAGATCTTGACGGTGTCGCCGACCGTGATCGACCCCTTGTCGGGCGTCTCGCCACCGGTGATCATGCGGAACAGCGTGGTCTTGCCGACGCCGTTGGGGCCGATGATGCCGACGATGCCGTTGCGGGGCAGGTCGAACGTCAGCCCTTCCATCAGCAGCCGGTCACCGAAGCCCTTGGTGAGCTCGTCGGACTTGATCACCGTGGTGCCCAGGCGCGGGCCCGGCGGGATCTGGATCTCCTCGAAGTCCAGCTTGCGGTATTTGTCCGCTTCGGCCGCCATCTCCTCGTAGCGCTGGAGGCGGGCCTTGCTCTTGGTCTGGCGGGCCTTCGGGTTGGACCGGACCCACTCGAGCTCGTCCTCCAAGCGCTTCTTGCGCTTGACGTCCTTCTGCCCCTCGACCTTGAGCCGCTGGGCCTTGAGCTCCAGGTAGGTGGAGTAGTTGCCCTCGTAGGCGTAGGCGCGGCCGCGGTCCAACTCCAGGATCCAGCCGGCGACGTTGTCGAGGAAGTAGCGGTCGTGGGTGACGGCCAGGACGGTGCCGGCGTATTTCTCCAGGTGCTGCTCCAGCCACTGCACGCTCTCGGCGTCGAGGTGGTTGGTGGGCTCGTCGAGCAGCAGCAGGTCGGGCGCCTCCAGCAGCAGCTTGCACAGCGCGACCCGGCGCCGCTCGCCACCGGACAGCTTGGTCACCTCGGCGTCGGGCGGCGGGCACCGCAAGGCGTCCATCGCCTGCTCCAGCTGGCTGTCAAGATCCCAAGCGTTGCGGTGCTCCAGCTGATCCTGCAGCTTGCCCATCTCGTTCATCAGCTCGTCGCTGTAGTCGGTGGCCATCTGCTCGGCGATCTCGTTGAAGCGATGAAGCATCGCCATCGTCTCGGCTACGCCCTCCTGGACGTTGCCGAGGACGGTCTTCTCCTCGTTGAGCGGCGGCTCCTGCTGGAGCATGCCGACCGTGAAGCCGGGCATGAGCCGGGCCTCGCCGTTGGACGGCTGCTCCAGGCCGGCCATCATCCGGAGCAGCGTCGACTTCCCGGTGCCGTTCGGCCCCAGGACACCGATCTTGGCTCCGGGCAGGAACGACAGCGTGACGTCGTCAAGGACAACCTTGTCGCCGTGCGCCTTGCGCACGCGCTGCAGCGTGTAGATGTACTCCGGCATGTCCTCTAGCTTAGGGGCTCCCGACCCGGGCTTCCGCCGCTCCTCCCCAGGAGCGCCCCAGGCCCCAACACGACCAGGCCGGCCGCTGGGCGACACCATCAGATGGCAGCACCAGGCCACGGAATGGCACCGCAGCGCTGCGGCCAGACTGCCCTGCACCAGGCCATGGGACTGCACCGCAGCACTGCGGCGCAAACACCGCCCCTCAACCGGCGCGTGCGAACGTCCGCCTGTGAGACGTTGCCGGACCTGTAGGGACAGGTGCCGGGGCGGTCAGCAGGGTTCCTCAGGGAGGGGGCGGGGCGGGGGGTGGACGGCTGGGATGCAGACGCGGTCGCGGCCCAGCTCCTTCGCTCGGTACAGCGCCAGATCGGCGGCGGCCAGCAGATCGATCAGCTCATCGCCGTGGACGCTCATCAACGCGACGCCAGCCGAAATGGTGACCTTGACGAGGGTGTCATCGGCAGGGATGGCCATGTGGCCGATGCGGGTGCGCAGGCGCTCGGCAACCTGCCGGGCCTCGTGAATGTCGGCGCCGGGCAGCAGGACGACGAACTCCTCACCGCCGAAACGCCCCACCACGTCGTAGTCGCGCAGTTGGCTGCGCAACGCGGCCGCCACCCCGACCAGGACCTGATCGCCGACCAGGTGGCCATGCGCGTCGTTGACGCGTTTGAAGTGGTCGATGTCGATGATCAGAAGCGCCAGCGTGTCACCGGTGCGGCGGGCGCGGACGATCTCCGTGTCGGCCTCGCGTTGCCAGGCGGCGGCGTTCAGCAAGCCGGTCTTCGCGTCCGTACGTGCCGCCGCCTGCAGCTGGGCATGCAGGAGGCTGCGTTGCAGGAGCACCACCGGCGGAAGGGCGAGCAGCAGCAGGGCGAGGTTGAGGCCGCAGGCGATCGACACCGTGACCCCCAGGCACAGCTCGACGATGTCCAGCAGCACGCTCTCCCGGTCCCACAGCACCTCCCGCCAGGTGATGTCCGGGTTGGCCATATGGGCGGCGATGGCGATGAGCGCGATGTTGAGCAGCGAGAAGAGCACGGCCGCCGCCACCGCGTACATGATGGGCGGGCCACTGCCGCGCGACAACGCCGACGGGTCGGGGACGAACTCGTGGAACAGGACCGATGCCGAACACCCGGCCAGGCCGATAGCGGCCGAGGTGAACACCCGGCGGTGCAGCACCGTGGCACGGACTCGTAGCTGCAGCAGGACCTGCAGCACGATCGGCGCGAACAGCGCGTAGACGGGGGGCAAGAGCAAGGCCACCGGCAGCCACCAGGCCGACAGCAGGTCCCGCGAGACCCCGGCGGGCATCCCCAGGCGTCTGGTGGCCTCGATGCAGACCATGCCACACCCCATGAGGGCAGCAAACGTGCCCGCATCCGGCCACCGGAACTCGGTGCTGGACGCGAACACCATGATCGCGACGAGATCGAGAGCCACTATCGCGCACAAGTAGATCACGAGTGGGCGGCGTTGCCCTAGCAATGGCCAGCGGTCGACCAGTGTTGACACACCGTTGCGAGACTTTATCGAGGCGTGACTGGTCGCTGCCATCTCGTCTCCTCCCTGACTAACGATGTGTAACACAATAATTGCGGAGTGTGCGTTGCGCGATGGGAACCGATACGTTGACAGAGACCACACCTGCTCAATCCGCGAGCGGGCCGTGCTGGAAAGGAGCAGCCATGGTGCGGGGCGTGATTTGGGCCTGACAGATGCGCTCGCGATCTGACGCGGGCCGCCACACGGGTCAACGCCATCGGCCGCCCTCGGGGCGATCAACGGGATTTCGGCCGGTGCCCCCTCCCCTCCTCCTCCCCCCTCCCTTAGCCAACTCCCCTGTGCGCATCATCAACTGCTCAACCGCCTGCGCCTTAGCGGCCGTCCCGACGCCCAACACCTCAGCGCCCTCATAGTCAGCGCCGTCACACGTCACCGCTCCCAACGCTCCAGCACCTCAGCACCTTCAGCACCTCAGCACCTTCAGCACCTCAGCACCTTCAGCACCTCAGCACCTTCAGCACCTCAGCACCTTCAGCACCTCAGCACCTTCATCACCTCAGCACCTTCAGCACCTTCAGCACCTCAGCACCTTCAGCACCTCAGCGCCTTCAGCACCTCAGCACCTTCAGCACCTCAGCGCCCTCAGCACCTCAGCGCCCTCAGCACCTCAGCGCCCTCAGCACCTCAGCGCCTTCAGCACCTCAGCGCCTTCAGCGCCTTCAGCACCTTCAGCACCTTCAGCACCTTCAGCACCTCAGTGCCTTCAGCACCTCAGCACCCTCAACGCCCTCAACGCCCGCAGCGCCCTCAGCACCTCAGCGCCCCCATAGTCAGCGCCGTCACACATCAACGCCCTCAACGCCCGCAGCGCCCTCAGCACCTCAGCGCCCGCAGCGCCCAGCGCCCTCACACCTCAGCGCTCGCAGCGCCACCAGCGCCCCAACATCTCAGCCCCTTCAGCACCTCTGCGCCCGAAGCACCAGGGAGCACCGCATGTGGCCGACGGCGCCCCCTGATGGCTCGGTGTTCTACGCTGCCGCACGATCCTCGGTCGTCAGCGGCTCGACGTTCTCGTCGTCTTCATCGCCGGCGCTGTCGTTCGCGCCCTCCGGCCCAAGCACGCGGACTGGGTGGCTTTCGGTCGGCGCGGCGCCGGGGCGAGGGAGGGAGCGGAGGGGCCGGGAGCCCATGGCCCAGTCCTGGGTTTCCTCGTCGAGGCGGTCACGCATTTCCTTGCTCATCGAGGCCACGCCAGCGCCCCGCTCCGGCTTGGTGAAGACTCCGGTGCCCCAGCGCAGGTCGTGGCCCACCGCGCTGGCCTCTATCTCAGGCATGAAACGGCGGTCGCCTTCCTGGCCGAACTCGCGGATGCGGAGCCTGCCCGACACCACCACAGGCTGCCCCGCCCGTACGGACGTGGCGACGTTTTCTCCCAAGGCGCGCCAGCAGCGGACGGTGAAGCAGACCCGCTCGCCATCGGTCCACTGGCCTGTCTTCTTGTCGAAGTAACGGTGCGAAGTGAGCACCTTCAGCGAGGTGACCCTGAGGCCGTCATCGAAGGTGTATTGCCGGGGCTCTGCTGCGACGTTGCCGGTGAGCGTGATGTAGATGTCGTTCATCCCGTGCCTCCCCATGCGGCGGGCGGGCTGCCCGCGACCTGGCCTTACGGTGCCGTGAGAGGGCGGGTGCAGGGGCGGGCGAACGGGATTCTGTGGATGAAGGTGTCGGCGCGGGTTGAGCCTGTGGACCATCCACGACCCCCGGACATCCGCCCCGCCCAGCACGCAAGCCGAGAACATCCGCCCGCCACAACCCGCAGGCCGAGACGCCGGTCCCGGCCGGCAAGAGGGTGCAGGATGAGATGTCAGCCGGACAGATCGCGCAGAGCCGTGTAGAAGGCGTGGTGGCGGGTCAGCTCGCGTTCGACGGGCTCCACGACCATCGTCGCCGACACGGCCGCGACCCGTCGCCTCATCTCGCGCTCGAGCCGTTCCCGCTCCTTCGACGCCCCCAGCTCCACGAAGTTGCGGGACGCGATGCCCGACAGCGCGCCCAGGCCCAGCACCGAAGCCATCATGAGCCCCACCCACGGCAGCGCCGCGCTGTCGCCCAGCAGCTCCAGCCCCGCCGGCAGCCGACCGGGCATGATCAGGCCGACCGCCAGCCAGGCCGCCCCGGCCAGGAATGCCGCCACCAGGAAGTATTGCCACACCTTGAGCAGCCGCCACCACCCCGGCACCCGGTCGAGCTGGGGCGCCACCTCCGTGAGGTCCTCGGTCAGGGCCTGTGGCAACTGGCCCGCGCGGGACCTGGCCGCCTGGTGCACCGCCGTACGCCACACCGGGTGCATGCCCATGGACAGCCCGTCGGCCAGCGCGTGCACGGCGTTGGCCACCTCGGCCGACTGGGCGCTGACCGAGCCCGCCGTGATGCCGCGGATCTCATCCCCCACGTCCTCAAGACGCAGGCTCTTCAACGGATCGGAGCGGAACTTGTCGAACCACCGTGGATACGGCCACCCGACCCACTGGCTGGACCGCTCCGCGTAGACGTTCTCCATGGCCTCGCCCACGGCCGGCACGCCCACCGCGTCGCACAACGCGTCGGTCAGCCCCATCCTGCGGGCCTCGTCGACCGACGACGGGGCGGTCAGGGACTCGCCCAGCGGCATGGCCTCGGCCAGACGCTGCTCCAGTCGGTGCAGGTCCGCCTCGAGCTTCTGGATGGCGGCACGCCGACGGGCGACGGCGGTCGCGATGACGCTCTTGAGGCTCTCGATGCCGCGCCCGCTGACCGACGAGGTGGGTACGACGCTCGGATGCTCGACGCCCTCACGGCGCAGCAGGTCGTTGAGATCGATGACCAGCTCGGCCAGCTCCTCGGTCGTGAGCCGGTCGGCCTGGTTGAGCGCGAACACCGTCACCGCGTCATGCCCTGCCAGCTCCGTCACGTAGCGCCGGTGCGTGGAGGCGTCGGCGTACTTCTGCGGGTCGAGCACCCACACCACGAGGTCCGCCAGCCCGATGAGCCGGTCGGCCTCGGTGTCGGTCAGTGCCCTGATCGAGTCGTGGTCGGGCAGGTCCAGCAGGATGAGTCCGTGGAGCTGGCTGTCGCCCTTGTCGAGCGCGCTGGCTCGGGAGAAGCGGTGCCGCCACTGGATCTGCAGCCAGTCGAGCAGTGGCGCCGCGCCCTCCAGTCCCCAGACGCAGGCGTGGGTGCGGGCCGTGGTCGGCCGGCGTACGCCGGTGGGCGACAGCTCCAGCCCGGAGATCGCGTTGAACAGCGACGACTTCCCGCTGCCCGTGCCGCCCGCGAGGGCGACGACGGTGTGCTCGGACGACAGCTTGAGGCGTTCTCCGGCCCGCTGCAGCAGCGCGTTGGTCTCGTTGAGCAGCTTCCTGTCGAGCCGCCCCGGGCCCAGCTCCACCACCTTGGTGAGCGCGGTCAGCCGCGCGGCGAGGCCCGGCCTGGTGGTCATCGTGGTCATCGAGCGACCTCAAGGTTGTACGTTGCCTGGTAAAGCCGAGTCGCGACGGACTCGTCGGGAATGCCCGCGGAATCGAGCGCCTGCGCGTAACGCAGCGCTTCCTGGTCGAACAGCATGCCGATCCTGGCCCGCAGGTCGCTCAGCGCCTTGGCGCCGATGCCGCGCAGCGACTCCGCGCCCAGCAGGGCGTTGACCAGCCGATGCGGCACTCCTTCGCCGTTGCTGCCGTGGAACATCGCGACCATGAAGATCAGTGACAGCGAGTCGGGATCGAACGACACCAGCTTCGACACCGACCGCTTGGCCACACCCTCCGTCCGCACCAGCTCGCTCAGGTGCTCCTGCCAGGACGCGATGGCCCGGCTGGTGTGCCGTACGAGATCGTCCGAAGGCCTGTCGAGGCCCTCGCCGAGCTTGGCCCCCAGCTCCGAGCGGTGCCGCCAGCGCGCGGCCACCTCCTCAGCGGCACGGTTGGCGGCGGCCACGATCACCGACTCCAGGCCGGTGCGGATCGCCGCCTTGAACGCCAGCACCCGTTCGGGTGCCTGCCTGGCGGCCCTGCCCCGCTTGCGCAGCCGCAGCGAGCGCATCAGATCGCCCGAGCCGGCGAAGTCCTGCCAGCGGGCCAGCACCTCGCCGTGCAGCAGCGAGCCGTTCTTCGACGCCTTGTCGATCGCGCTGAGCGCGCTGAAGAAAGCCGCCTCCACGTCGCTGCGCAGCTCGGTCCTGAACGCGGCCTGCGCCTCCAGATGCTTGGCCAGCGCCGGTACGCGGGTGCGGAAGCTGTCGAGCACGCCGTTGAGCGTCTCGCGTACGGCCTGGGCGCGCCGCTCTTCGTCCACCGACAGCTCGGCCAGCCACATTCGCAGGTCGGTGACCTCGCTGTCGGGCAACCTGCCGTCCTCGACCTTCGACTCGTGAATCACGAACCGGTCGATCTCGCCCAGGCCGTATTCGGTGAGCATCCGGACGAAATGCTTCAGCACCACGTCGGCGGACCTCTGCTGTACCCGCGACAACACGATGGCCAGGCGGGCGCCCCGCTCCTTGGCCAGCTTCAGCAGGTTCCAGGCGGGGGCGTCGGCGTATCGGGCCGCTGTGGTCACGAAGATCCACAGGTCGGCGGCGTCGAGCATGCGGTGCGCGACCTCGTGGTGCTCCTCGACCACCGAGTCGATGTCGGGGGTGTCGAGCAGCGCGACGCCCTGCGGGAGCTTCTCCGTCGCGACGATGACGATGCCGCGCATCCCCGAGTTCGGGGAGGGCTGGTCGAGCCGCTCCAGGTTGCCGAGCAGCTCGCCCCCCGTGAACCAGTCGCGGTCCTCGGGGTGGCAGACCAGCACGGGGGTGCCGGTGGTCGGGCGGCGTACGCCGGTGCGCGAGACGTTGCGTTCGGCGAGGGAGTTGATCAGGGTGGACTTGCCCGCGCCCGTCGAGCCCGCGACCACGATGAGGGCGGGGGCGGTGCTGGTCTTGACCCGGGGCAGCACGTAGTCCTCGAGCTGGGTCAGCAGGTCGGCCTGCGCCTGCCTGGCCTCCTCGGCGCCGGGCAGGTCCAGGCCGAAGCGGAGGTCGGCGACGCTTTCTCGCAACGTGCCGAGTGCCGCCGCGAGTGCCGCCGCGGCCTCTGCCGGCAACTCCTCGGTGCGGGTCGCCGAGGCCTCGCCAGAGCCTTCGTTCCCGTCGGATCCCAAGCTGCCGGCCTCAGGCTCATGGGCTTCGGGCTCGTGCGTTTCGGGCTCGTGCGTTTCGGGCCCGGGGGTTTCGGGCTCGTGCCTTTCGGGCTCGTGCGTTTCGGGCCCGGGGGTTTCGGGCTCGTGCCTTTCGGGCTCGTGCGTTTCGGGCTCGGGGGTTTCGGGCTCGTCGGCGCCGGGTCCCTCAGCGGGCGGATCGCCGGCGGGCGGCTGCTCTTCCGCTGCGACCGGCTCATCCTCGGGTGACGGCTGATCCTCGACATGCGACTCGTCAGCGTCGTGCAGGCCCTCAGCGTCCGATGCCTCAGCGTCCGGCGATGCCTTCGCGTCGGCCGTTTCCCCGGCAGACGGCTCCTGAGAGTGCGGCTCCTCGCCGGGCGCCTCCGCATCGCCTGGTGGCTCGTCAGACGGTCCCGCGTCCACCGGCTGCTCGGTGTTCAGCAGCTCGCCGTCCGATTGCTCGGCGGCCGGTGCGGTCGCCGGCTCGTCACGGGCGAGCGTCTCCTGCTCGGCGGAGGTCTCGCCGACGGCCGGGCCGTCGAGTGCGGCAGGTTTCACGAAGAGGGAGGGCCCACCGGACGGGGTCGAGTTGGCGGGTGCCTCGGGCTTCCTCGGCTCCGGGCGGGGCCCGGGAGCGACCGGCGCTTCAGGCTTGGAAGCGGCGGGCGTCTCGGGCTCGGAAGCGGCCAGCGTTTCAGGCTCGGAAGCGGACGGCGGCTCCGCTGTGGAACGCCCCGCGGAGGCGGGCGGCGGCTCCGGTGCGGAGCGGCCGGTGCCGGTGGCGGGTCGGCGGGGGGCGAAGAAGTTCACGGACTCGGCGGGCTTCTGGGCGCCGGAACGGTCGGCGACGGCCTCGCCCTGGGGGGACTCACCAGGCGCGCCCGCCTCCTGGGCCCGCGGCTCCTCGCGGCCGGCCCGCCCATCACCAGCCGACGGCCCCGGACGGCCAGCCCGCCCATCACCAGCCGACGGCCCCGGACGGCCAGCCCGCCCATCACCAGCCGACGGCTCGGCCCGGCCGGGCCGGCTGTCCTCGGGCGCCGGCTCCTCGCGCCCGGTCCGGCCGCCGGCCGGGTGTGGGGCCTCAGGCCGCGTGGCCTTGGCTCCGCCGGCCGGGGCGAAGGCGTCGAACGTGTCGTCGTCCCGCACTGGCCGGAAGCTCAATGTCTGCTCCCCCAGCGACTCCGGTCGTCCGTCATCCATGGCCGTGTTCACGGCAAGCGCTCCGCTCGAACCATCTCGACCTCCTGGCCGACCCTGACGACGTCGCCGACGATGACGATCGCCGGCGGCCGTATCCCAGCCGCGGACACGCGGTCGGCCACGGTGGAAAGCGAGGCGATAACCGCCCGCTGGGTCGGAAGGGTACCGTCCTGTACCACCATTACGGGAGTCTCCGGAGAACGTCCGTCGCGAACGAGTGCCTCAGCCACCTTCGCCAGCCGCTCGACCGCCATCATCAGCACCAGCGTGCCCTCGGAACGGGCCAGCGCGGGCCAGTCGACGGTCGACTTGGGGTCGTCCGGCGCCACGTGCACCGAGATGACGTGAAACTCCTGGCTGACCCCGCGATGCGTCACCGGCACCCCGGCCGCCGCGGGCACCGCCACGGCGCTGGTGATGCCGGGCACGACCAGCACGGGGATGCCGGCCCGGGCGCAGGCGATCATCTCCTCGCCGCCCCGCCCGAACACGAACGGGTCGCCGCCCTTGAGCCGGACCACGAACTTGCCCTGCCTGGCCCGGTCCACGAGCAGCTCGTTGATCGTCTCCTGAGACAGCGACCGGCCATAGGGCACCTTGGCGGCGTCGACCAGCTCGACGTCGGGCGCGAGCTCATCGAGCAGGGCGCGGGGGGCCAGCCGGTCCGCCACCACCACGTCGGCCTGTGCCAGGAGCTGCCGTCCCCGCACGGTGATCAGGCCGGGGTCGCCGGGCCCGCCGCCGACCAGGGCCACACCGACCGGTTTCGTACGGTTGCGCCGGGCCTCGACCGTGCCGTCACGCAGCGCCTCGACGACCGCGTCCCTGATGCCGGCGGCCCTGCGCGGGTCTCCGCCCGCGGTGACGGCCACGCTGATCTCGTCGACCCGCCCCGAGGCGGGCGTCCACGCGGCGGAGGCGTCCTTGTCGTCGGCCCGCACGCACCACACGCGCTTGGCCTCCGCCTCGGCGGCGACCGCGGTGTTGACGGATCTCTCGTCGGTGCAGGCCTGGACGAGCCAGGCCCCGTCGCAGTCGCCGACCTCGTAGGGCCGGGCGTGCCAGGTGACCCGCCCGGCGGCGATCAGGTCGTCGAGCGCCGGAGTCACGCTCGGCGACACGACGGTGACCTCCGCACCGGCCTCTAGCAGCGCGGGGACACGCCGCTGGGCGACGCGGCCGCCGCCCACGACGAGCACCCGGCGGCCGGAAAGCCGCAGGCCGAGGAGGTAGGGACCCATGAGGGGAATCTCCCATTCGCGAAGGTTGTGTTTAGGAGGTAAACCTACCGGCTCTCAATCCTTCATTTGCTGCGCCTGGGTTAACGACCATCGAGAAGTGGCCGTCGGGGATCCCAGCGAGGCCCGCCCTCATCGTCCTTCCGGCGTCTGGCCATCGCTGACAGTGCCTCAAGAATAACCCGGTTCCCAAGGTACGCGGTGATGTCCGCATGATCATACGGCGGCGCCACCTCCACCAGCTCCATCCCCGCCACAGGAAGCTCGTAGCAGATTCTGCGCACCGCGTCGAGGAGCTGCCGGGCCGTGAGTCCACCCGGCTCGGGCGTGCCGGTGCCGGGCGCGTGGCCGGGGTCGCAGACGTCGATGTCGACGGACAGGAAGACCTGGTCGCATTCGTCGAGCGCGATCTGGAACGACTCCGTCAGCACCTCGTCGAGCCCGCGCGCGACGACCTCGGTCATCTCGTACGAGCGCATGTTCCGCCGCGCCATCCATTCGAGCGTCGCGGGCTCGGGCCAGTAGCCGCGCAGCCCGATCTGCAGGAACCGGTCGCCGCGGATGGCGCCCGACTCGATGAGCCGCCGCATCGGCTGGCCGTGGCCGTACAGGTGGTGGCCGAAGGTGTGGTCGCCCGTGTCGGCGTGCGCGTCGAAGTGGATCATCGAGGTGCGGCCCGGCGCGTGAGCCCTGGCCGTGCCGCGCGCGTCAGGGAGCGCGATGGTGTGGTCACCGCCCAGCACCAGCGGGATCGCGCCCGAGGAGGCGACGCGGTGCACGGCCTCCTCGATCGCCGTCAGTGAGCCCTCGACGTCGCCCGAATAGCACTCCACGTCACCGGCGTCGAGGACGCGCAGGTCCTTCAGCGCGTCCACGCGCAGCGCCAGGCTCGGCCTGGACCCGTCGTGGGGCAGGTAGCACGCCTGACGCAACGCGTTCGGGCCGAACCTGGCGCCGGGCCGGTTGGAGGTGCCGCCGTCGAACGGAGCCCCGATGATCACCACATCGGCGCCCTCGTAGCTCGCTGGGTCGCCGACATTGCAGCGGTCCACGCCCAAGAACGTGACATCCGGGCCATACATCGCGCCATAACGGGACAAACCCGACCTCCATCACTCCGGCTTCTCGGTCACTCCTGCCGAGTCGAACGTGGCCACATCGTGCATCACCCGCACGGCCGCGCACACCATCGGATGGGCGAGCAGCCCGCCGGTGCCCTCGCCGAGCCGCATCTCCAGGTCCACCAGGGGGCGCAGCCCGAGGTGGGTGAGCGCGGCGGCATGACCGGGCTCGGCCGAGCGATGCCCGGCGACGCAGTGGTCGGGCGCGGCCGGGTCCAGCGCGGCGGCCACGAGGGCGGCGGCGCCGGCGATGACGCCGTCCAGGATCACCGGGACGCGCGCCGCCGCGCCGCCCAGGATGAAACCCGCGAGGGCGGCGTGCTCGTAGCCGCCGACGGCGGCCAGCGCGCGCAGCGCCTCGCTCGCGGAGGACACGTCGGCCGGTAGCCCGTTCATCCGCAGGGAGTCGCGGACGACGGCCACCTTGCGGGCGTGCGTCTCGTCATCGATCCCGGTGCCCCTGCCGGTCACCTCGGCCGCGTCCTTGCCGGTGAAGACGGCGATCAGGGCGGCGGAGGCGGTGGTGTTGGCGATGCCCATGTCGCCGGTGATCAGGCAGCGCGCCCCCGAGGCCACCAGGTCACGGGCCACCGTGATCCCGGCCTCCAGCCCTCGGACGGCCTGGTCGACGGTCATGGCGGGCCCCTGCGACAGGTCGGCGGTGCCGTACCCGATCTTGTGCTTGACCAGGCCGGGCGCGTCGGGCAGGTCGGCGGCGACGCCGACGTCGACCACGGTCACGGTCACGCCGGCCTGCGCGGCGAAAGCGTTGGCGACCGCGCCGCCGGCCAGGAAGTTGGCCACCATCTGCACCGTGACCTCCTGCGGCCACGGGGTGACGCCGCGGGCGTGTACGCCGTGGTCGGCCGCGAAGATGGCCAGCGCCGCGGGAGCGGGCATCGGCGGCGGGCAGAGGCCCGCAGCGCCCGCGAGGCGGATCGCGAGCTCCTCGAGGGCGCCGAGTGAGCCTCGGGGCTTGGTGAGGCGATCCTGGTGAGCACGCGCCTCGGCGACCGCCACCGGATCGGCGGGGCGGATCGCGGCGAGCGTCTCAGCGAGCATGGCGTACCTCCACTGACATGCCTTCGGGGTGGGAAGGCTGAGGGGATGAGGTCGGAAGGCCTACGGAACGAACTGGAGCGCTTCCTCGTATCGGTCGATCACGACGTCAGCCAGGGTCTCGCAGTCGCCGATCACCTCGGCGCAGCGGATGTCGAGATCGGGATGTCCCGCGCCGTAGGCCAGCGCCTGCGCCCACACGCGCTCCAGCATGCCGCCCGCGAACAGCAGGTAGGGCACCACGATCACCCGCTTGGCCCCCAGGCGGCGGCAGCGCTCCAGCCCGCCGGGCACCCCCGGAGGAGTGACCGACACGAACGCGGTCTCCACGGTCATGAAGTCGTAGGCGTGCATCTCCCAGAACAACCTGGACACCCGGTGGACCTCGGCGTTGGCGGACGCGTCCGTCGAGCCCTCGCCCACCAGGACGACAGCGGTCTCGCCCGGCTCCACGTGCAGGGACTCCTCGAGCAGGGTGTCGACGGCACGCAGCCGGGGCCGGGCGCCCACGAGCTCGAGCGGGCGCGCCGGCTTGGAGATCTCGGCGGCGGCCTCGTTGAGCCGCTCGGCCAGCAGCGCGAGGACCCGGGGGTCGGGCCCGAGCGGGCGGCCGTAGTCGTACATCAGCGTCGGGTGCCGCTTCTGCTCCAGCTCCATGGCGGCGCTGAAGTCGTCGCTGACCCGGCTGAGGCTCAGCGGCAGCGCCACGAGGCGGTGATGCCCCCTGGCGACCAGGGAGGCGACGGAATCACTCAGCCGCGGCGTGGCCCGCTCCAGATAGCCGCCAGAGACATCGGCGGCCAAATGGTCAAGGCGGCAGCGGAGACGGTGGACGAACCTACCGAACTCCGCAGCGTAGGCGTCATCGTGCGAGCCCTGCCCGATCAGCAGGAGCGGCGGCTTCATCGTGAGGGAATCTCCATTGCGGGGGACAAAGTCACGAGAGGATAACCGATAGGCCCCGGTACGGAACAGGTCACGCTGCGTGCAATGGCGTCGCATGCACCACGAACACGGGGTCCGCGGTGGTCAAACGGTGCGAGCCGTCGGGGTTGAGCGTCAGCTTCGAGGCCAGGATCTGGGTGCCCTCGCCGCGGTAGCCCTGCTCGCGCAGCCGCTCCAGCACGGCCGAGACCTGCTCGATCTTGTTGAGCGCGCACACCAGCGAGCGCGGGCGGCGCGCCGCGCAGGCCACGACCACGTCCGGCCCGCCGCCACCCACGAACACCGCGTCCGGGTCGGGCAGCGGCTCCAGCGCCGGCGGCGCCTGTCCCCTGGTCAAGGCCACCTTCACACCGTGCTCGAGCACGTTGGCGCGCAACTTGGCGCACAGAGACTCCTCGCGCTCGACGGCCACGACGGCCGCGCCCATCCTGGCGCATTCCACGGCGATCTCGCCGACGCCGGCGCCCACGTCCCACACCAGGTCACCGAGCCGGGGGCCCAGCTTGGCCAGGATGTACGCCCGCGCCTCCGCCGGGATCCTACTCTCGAACGGCAGCGCCCACTCGGCGGGACCCGGCTGCGCCCCCGCCACCCAGCTGTGCTCCTTGGGCTGGTGCAGCGGGTCGATGACGAGCACCACGTCGGGATCCTTCCACGGCCGGGTCGTGGCCTCGCCCATGCGGCTGTGCGTGACCCGCTCGTCGGGGCCGCCGAGATCCTCGCAGACGATCAGCGCGCGGGGCGTGGTGGGGGCCAGTTCCCTGGCGATCTCACCGGGGCCCACGCCCGGCGCGACGAGCAAGGCGACCTTGGGATGGGCGCGACAGGCGTTCACCGCGCGGTTGAGCTGGTGCGGGCCGGCCGGGGCGACGACGAGCGCGTCCTCCCAGTTGAGCCCGGCGCAGGCGAAAGCCCGCGTGACCAGCGATTTCGCGGGCAGCACCTCGGGTTTGATGCCGTGCGCCCGCAGCGTGCGCACGACGCCGAAGAAGCCGGGATCGCCCTCCGCGATCACGACGGCGGGCCCTTCGCCCTGTTCGAGGTGGTCGTCGAGTGTCTGGAGCAGCGACTCGTCGGCCGCGGTCTGCGCCGTCAGCGTGAGCTGCCCGACGATGGCGTCGGGTCCCACAACGAGCCTCGCCTCGTGCAGCCGGTCCACCGCCTTGGCCGACAGCTCGGATCCGTCCCAGCCGACAACCGTGATCATGGCGCCTCACTCTCCTCCACCTCAAGGGTGACGGTTGCGGACGGGTTTCACAAAGGGTGCAAGGGTCAGTCCGGTATGCCCCCGGGCCAGGTCGGAGCGGCGAGCTTGGGGCGGAGAGCGGTAGCTTGCGTAACCAGCGGAGCCCCGTGCGAGCGCGACCATAAACACAGAGCGGCGAGCCGGGGCGGAGAGCGGCCGCTCGCCCTAGACGAGATCGGAGGGGACGAGGCTGAAGACGACGAGGTCCTCGCCGGCGAGGCTGGCGCGGGCGACGCCCTCGCGGGTGAACCCCGCCTTCTCGGCCACCCGCTGGGACTCCGGGTTGCCGACGGCCGCGCGCAGCTGGAGCCGGTGGAAGCCGTGGCTCTCGAACAGCCAGCGCGCGACCGCCAGCACGGCCTCGCCGGCGTAGCCGCGGCCGCGTGCCCATGGGGCCGTCATATAGCCGACCTCGGCTGTCCGGTTCGTCCAATCGATGTCCCTGAGGTCCACGTTGACGGCGAACCGGCCGGTCTCCGGATGTACGGCCGCCCAGCCGATGCCCGCGCCCCGCAGCCGGAGCCGCTCGACGCTCTCGATGAACGTCCGCGCGTGCTCCTCGGTGTAGCCGCGCGGCACTCCCGTCCTGGCCTGGGTGAGCGGGTCCGCCGCGGTGGCGGCCAGGTCGGGCACGTCGGCGGGCGCGAGCGGGCGCAGCAGCAGACGCTGGGTATGCAGCTCCGCCCGGGGCAGCGTGGGAGCCGGGCGGCGGCCGTCGCCGCGCAGCAGGCCGAACACGACCAGATCATGCTGGCCGTCGTCGTCGATGACCGCGGAACGCAGCACGCCTTCCCAGGTGAAGCCCGCTTTCTGGGCGACGCGCAGCGAGGCGGCGTTGTCCAGGTTGGCCGTCAGGTCGATCCTGCGCAGCTCGGTGGCCTCGAACACCCACTCGACCAGCCCGCGCACCGCCTCGGTGGCGAGGCCGCGGCCCCGGTAGAGGGGGTGCACGCCGTACCCGACCTCGGTCGTGCCCGCGCTCCACGAGGTCTTGAACAGGCTGATGGCGCCCACCACGACCCCGTCGACGTCCGTCATGGCCAGATGGACGCCCTGACCTGACTTGCGGAGCTCGTGCACGCCGTGCGCCAGCCATGGGGCGACGCCGGAGACATGGGAGGGAGCGCCGGGCGGGAGGAACCGCACGCCGGACTCCACGATCGACCGGATCCGGGCGGCGTCCTGAGGGCCGAACGGCCGCAGTGTGAGCCGGGCCGTCACGATGCTGACGTCGGGATCGAACACGGTCGGCAGGGTACACACTCGCGATGTTTGCCCACGAAAGCGGGGGTAGGGGCGCAGTTGAGAGGAGTGAGGGAACGATGGAGCAACGTGGGAGCGACAAGCACGGCCCCCGTCTGGACGACCAGCAGAAGCAGGAGACCAAGGGCATGGTCCGCGGCGGCGGCACGACGCACGCCGAGGAATGGAAGGAGCCCGAGGACATGCCGGCGCCCGGTGAGAGGTCGGAGCAGTCGTACCCGCCCGGTCACGAGCCCGGCACCCCCGAGGGAATCACCCAGCGGGGCGTCGACGTCCGTAGCGACCTGGCCAAGTGGCTCAGCGACTGCAAGTGGCCCGCGTCGAAGGACGACCTGGTGAGCCATGCGGAGCGTGCGGGCGCGCCGGACCGGGTGGCGGACATGGTCGGGTCCCTCCCCGATCGCCGGTACGCCAACGTGGCCGAGGTGGCGAAGGCACTTGGGCTCGGCGTGGAAAAGCGGAGGTGGTGACTGGTGCGGCTCGACTTCATCCGACCGCTGTACGAGAGGCGTGGCCCCTACGCGTCCGTGTACCTGGGCGCGCTCACCGGCGCCGAGCGGGAAAAGCAGTGGCGCGCCATGCGCGACCAGCTCGACGGGGCCGACTCGGCGACGCTGGACGCGCTGGAGCCCGAGGCGAAGGAGGCCGCGGCCGGGCGGGCTCTGTTCGCCACGCATGGTGAGGTGGCGCTGGCCGAGTCGCTGTTGCGGGCGCCGTACGAGCTGGCCGTGTGGTCGCCGCTGCCGCACGTCACGCCCATGCTCATGCAGCGGGGTGAAAACGTGCCGCACCTTCGCGTGATCGTGGACCACGCGGGCGCCGAGGTGACGGTGTTCGGGGGCGGGTCGCCGCGCCGGACCATCGTCGAGGCCGAGGAGTGGCCGCTGCAGAAGACCGCGCAGGGCGGCTGGTCGCAGAAGCGGTACGAGCGGGCGGTCGACGAGACGTGGGAGAAGAACGCGGTGGCCGTCGCGCACGAGATCGACGAGCAGGTACGCCGGATCGGCGCGGACCTGATCCTGGTGGCCGGCGAGCCGAAGTCGCGCTCGTACCTGCTGCATCATCTCGGCACCAAGTCCGCCGACCGCGTCTTGATGGTCGAGCACGGCAGCCGCGCCGACCACGGCCAGTTCGAGAAGGACGTGGAGAAGGCCCTCGACGACTGGCTCGACCGCAGGCGGGCCGAGCTGCTCGAACGCCATCAGGAGGCGTCGGGCCCGGTCGGTGTGTCCCGCGTCGCGCACGCCCTGCGCGAGGGCCGGGTGCACGCGGTACTCTCGCCAGGCGAGCTGCCAAAGCCCGTCTGGATCGGTGAGGGCGGCACCCAGCTCGCCACCGACCCGGAGGAGCTGCGCCGCTGGGGTGTGGACGACCCGGTCCGGGAGCGCGCGGACTCGGCGCTGGCCAGGGCGGCGGCGATGACGGACGCCGAATTGTGGTTCACCGACGACGTCAAGGACGTGGCGGCCGTACTCAGGTACTGATGATCACTTCCAGCGTTCGGGGGCCGTGCACGCCCTCGACCCGGTTGAGCTCGATGTCGCTGGTGGCCGACGGGCCGCTGATCCAGGTCAGCGGGCGTGCCGGGTCGAGCCTGGCGATGGCCTCGGGGACGCCGGAGACGATCTGGTCGGCCCTGACCACGCACAGGTGATAGTCGGGGACCAGCGTCTGCGCCCTGGTCCCCTGGCCGGGGCCGTGGTCGAGGACGATCGTGCCGGTCTCGGCGATTGCCACGGCGCAGCTGGTCACCACGCCGTCGGCGGTGTTGAGATCCTCCCACCCGTCGCCGCCTGGCCTGATCATGCGCCGCCCGGCGACGATTTCGTCGATCTTGGCGGGCACCTCCGCCGCGGGCAGGACGTGCACAATCGCCCGGTAGTCGTCCACGCGCTCGGCGAACAGGCCGACGAGGTCCTCCACCTGCTGCGTCGTACGGTAGCCGCGGGGAATCTCGACGTCCTGCGCCCCGGCGACGGCTCTGCCGATCCTGGCGAGAATCTCGTCACGCGCGCTCATTCCGCTCCCACCAGTCTCTGAAGGATTCTTCCGGGATGTCGGGGATGTCCCTGGTGTCGGTCCACGCCGACAGCGGGCCCGGCAGCCGTTTCGGCACGAGCTTGCGCAGCCGGGTGGCCACCCGCTGGGCCTTGGCCAGCCGGGTGTGGTCGTTGAAGATCCAGCCGGCGACCTTCATGCCGGCCCGCTCGGCCGCCGCGTGCGGGGCCTTGGCCCGCAGGTCCACCAGGACCTCCGGGATGTCGATGGCGACCGGGCAGACCTCATAGCAGGCGCCGCACAGGCTGGAGGCGTACGGCAGCGAGGCGTCCAGGTCCGAGCCCATGCCACGCAGCTGCGGCGTGAGGATCGCGCCGATCGGGCCCGGATAGACTGAGCCGTACGCGTGACCGCCCGCCCGCTCGTAGACCGGGCACACGTTCAGGCAGGCCGAGCAGCGGATGCAGCGCAGCGCCTGGCGGCCGACCTCGTCGGCGAGCACGTCGGTGCGGCCGTTGTCGAGCAGCACCAGATGGAAGTCCTGGCCCTCCACCGCCCCTGTCCACATGCTCGTATAGGGATTCATCCGCTCGCCTGTGGAGCTGCGCGGAAGGAGCTGGAGGAACACCTCCAGGTCCCGCCAGGAGGGCAGGAGCTTCTCGATCCCGACCACGCTGATGAGCGTCCGCGGAAGGGTCAGGCACATGCGGCCGTTGCCCTCGGACTCCAGCACCACCAGCGTGCCGGTCTCGGCGACCATGAAGTTGGCGCCGGAGATCGCGACCTTGCTCTTGAGGAACCGTTCGCGCAGGTGGAGCCGGGCGGCTTCGGCCAGGGCGGGCGGGTCGTCGGTCAGGTTGTCCGGGACCTTGGGCATCTTCTCCAGGAAGATCTCCCGGATCTCCGAGCGGTTGCGGTGAATGGCGGGGACCAGGATGTGGCTGGGGAAGTCGTCGCCGAGCTGCACGATCAGCTCCGCCAGGTCCGTCTCGTACGCGGTGATGCCCTCCGCGGCGAGCGCGTCGTTGAGGTTGATCTCCTGGGTGGCCATGGACTTGACCTTGACCACCTCGGTCTCGCCCGTGGCCTTGACCAGGTCCGCGACGATGCGGTTGGCTTCGGCCGCGTCCCTGGCCCAGTGGACCGTGCCGCCCGCCCTGGTGACGGCCTCCTCCATCTGGACCAGGTAGCGGTCGAGGTTGCGGAGCGTGTGGTCCTTGATCGCCTTGCCGGCCGCGCGCAGCTCCTGCCAGTCGGGCAGCTCGCCGACGACGCTCGCCCGCTTGCCGCGAATGGTGTGGGTGGCTTTGCGGAGATTGAAGCGGAGCTGAGAGTTCTGTACAGCTTTTTCAGCGTTTTTTGGGAAATTTCCGGGCATCCCGAGGAATGTCGCACTCACTGGGCCTCCTCCGTCGACGCGAGGATCTCGGCCAGGTGCATCGTCCTGACCCCGGTTTTCTGGCGGCTCAGCGTGCCGCCGATGTGCATCAGGCACGAGTTGTCCGCCGCGCACAACACCTCGGCGCCGGTGTCCAGGATGCTGCGGGTCTTGTCGGCGCCCATCGCGGCGGAGACGGCCGGATTCTTCACCGCGAACGTGCCGCCGAAACCGCAGCACTCCTCGGCCTCGGGCAGCGGCACCAGCTCCAGGCCCCGGACGTGCTGGAGCAGCCGGGTCGGCCGGTCACCGAGGCGCAGTCCGCGCAGCGAATGGCACGTCGGGTGATATGTCACCCGGTGCGGGAAATATGCGCCGACGTCCTCGACCTTCAGCACATCGATCAGGAACTCGGACAGCTCATACACCTTGGGCACGACCTCGGCGATCGCCGCCGCCCCCTTGCTGCCCGGGCGCGCCAGCTTCGGGTACTGCTCGCGAACCATGGCCGCGCACGAGCCCGACGGCGCGACGACGGCGTCGTACCCGGCGAAGACTTCGGTGAAGTGCCGCGCCAGCCGCACGCCCTCCGTGCGGTAGCCCGTGTTGACGTGCATCTGGCCGCAGCACGTCTGGGCGGCGGGGAAGTCCACGTCGCAGCCGAGCCTGCGCAGCAGCGACACCACCGCCTTTCCGGTGCCGGGGAAGAGCGTGTCGTTCACGCACGTGATGAACAGGGCGACTCGCACGGCTCTCCTTCCAAGGTATGGTCTGACCACAGTATGGTCCGACCATATCAGGAGGCTCTTGTGGAGGGCTGGCGTCCGGTCAAGCGCACGCGGACGTTCGAGGACGTGCTCGCGCAGATCGAGCGGCGCATCGCCGAGGACGGCCTGACGGCCGGCGACCGCCTGCCCGCCGAGCGCCAGCTCGCCGAGCAGCTCGGCGTCAGCCGCTCGTCGGTACGGGAGGCCATGCGCGTGCTGGAGACGCTCGGCGTCGTGTCCTCGCAGGTGGGCCGAGGCCCGGACGCGGGCGCGGTGCTGATCTCGCGCCCGGACTCGGCGCTGACGGACCTGCTCAGGTTGCATCTGGGGCTGGCGAGCCTGGAGCTGCGCGAGGTGATCGACACCCGGCACATGATCGAGCAGTGGGCGGCCTCCCGCGCCGCCGCGGCGCGGGCCGACACCTCGGCGCTCGCCGCCGCGCTTTCCGGGATGGACGAGGCGCGGACGGCGGAGGAGTTCGTGGAGCACGACACGGCCTTCCACTGTGCGATCGCGGACGCGTCGGGCAACCGGCTCATCGCCGCCATCATGCGCTCGCTCCGCGACTCGATGCGGAGGTATGCGGTCGAAGCGGTCGAGCGGCTGGGCGACACGTCGATCCTGCGCGCCGACCACGTACGTATCCTGGAGGCCATCGAACGGGGAGAGGCGGACGAAGCGGCCCGAGCCGTCTCCGAGCACCTGGCGCACGCGTACCCGTCGCTGTTCTCGAGCGGCCATTGATCGTCATTCCGCATGTTGACCAGCCCTGTTGGAGGGCACGGCGCAGGCCACCCGCGCCTGGCGGCGGTCAGCTGGTGCGGCCGAGCGGTGTGGAGCCTGGGGCTGGATGGGACTCGTGGGAGAACGTGCGGATGGTGGCGAGCGGAGAGCGGGCGCCACGCTGCAGCCGGGTCAGCTCCCGCACGGTGCACGCGCACAACACGGCCGCCACAGCCGCGCACCCCAGCTCCAGCACCCCCACCCCTGTCAGATCCCCGGCGGACGCGTCGAGCGGCAGCCGGACGGTGATCAGCGCGAGCATCGCCAGCCAGCTCACCCACCACGCCGCGAGCAGCGACAACCATCGCCCTCGCTGCCCCGCGGGCGGCCTCGCGCCCCGCCACACCTCGTCGACCAGGATCACGGGAGCGAACAGATTCATGCCGGGGATCAGCCACGCGGCCGCGACCGGACCTGTCGGGGCGGAGCGGTCGTTGGCCTGCCTGGCCCGCACCAGCCACGTCACGTAGGCGGCGCCCGCCGCGATCGACGTGCCCGCAACCAGCATCATCAGCAGCGCGAACACCGTCACGGCGCCCACGACCGCCTCCGCGTCGGCCCCATGCGGCCGCCCGCCGAACTCGGCGAGCTGGGCGGCCAGCCGGTGCCCGCGGGCGTGTTCGAAGACCACGAGAGCGGCGAGGGAGAGGACCTGCGCGGCGAGCGTCACGTATACGGCAGAGGCGGCTCTCGTAGGCGATGCCTGGGTGTAGCGCACGATGTTCTCCCCCCGGGCCATGCGCTGAGGTTCTCATTCACTTCTATCCCGGGAGCCCCGTCGTTAATCAGCTCACCACGCCGGATTCCCACGCCCAAGCTGCGATTCCCACCCGATTTCTGACACCGAGCTTGGCCTGGATGTTTCCCAGATGCGTCTTGACCGTCGACAGGGACACGAACAGCTCCGCGGCCACCTCCTGGTTGGTGCGTCCCCTGGCCACCAGCCGCACGACGTCCAGCTCGCGGTCGGTCAGCGGGTCGTTCGCCGGGAGCATGGCGCGCCGGGGCTGGGTCAGATGCTGCAGCAGCCGTACCGTCACCGACGGCGACACCAGCGCGTCGCCCGCCGCGGCCGCCCTGACCGCCTCGATCAGCAGCGTGGGCCCGCTGTCCTTGAGCAGGAACCCGGTCGCGCCCGAGCGCAACGCCCCGTACACGTACTCGTCCAGATCGAACGTCGTGACGATGACCACCCGCAGCGGATTGTCCACCCCTGGACCGGCCAGGATCCTGGTCACCTCGATCCCGTCGAGCTTGGGCATCCTGATGTCGAGCAGGCACACGTCCGGCCGCAGCCGTCTCGCCTCGGCGACGGCCTCGGCTCCGTCGGCCACCGCCGCGACCACCTCCATGTCGGATTGAGCGTCCAAAATCATCTGGAAGCCCGTGCGTACCAGTTGCTGATCGTCGGCGATGAGAACCCGAATAGTCACGCCCCAACTCTAGAGATCAGCCGTTCGGCCGATGGCGGTATGGACGCACGGCCGATCCCCCGCCCCCCGGCCCGCCGGGACCCTGTACGTCATGAACGATGTGCTTGTTGGACGAGCCCTGACCAAACGGTTCGGGCAGACGGTCGCCCTGGGCGGCGTAGACATCACGGTGCGGGCCGGTGAAGCCGTGGCGATCATGGGGCCGAGCGGTTCCGGCAAGTCGACCCTGCTCCACTGCCTGGCCGGGATCATGAAGCCGGACGCGGGCGAGGTGCAGCTGCTGGGGCAGCGCATCGACGCGATGGGCGAGCGGAAACGCAGCGCGCTGCGCCGTACTCGCTTCGGTTTCGTCTTCCAGTTCGGCCAGCTCCTGCCCGAGCTGCCCGCCGAGGAGAACGTGGCGCTCCCGCTCATGCTGGGCGGCGTGCCCAGGGCTCAGGCGGTACGGCAGGCGCGCGCCTGGTTCGCGCCGCTCGGCCTGCACACGATGGAGTCCAGGCGCCCGGGCGAGCTGTCGGGCGGCCAGGCGCAGCGGGTGGCGATCGCCAGGGCGCTGGTGAGCAGGCCGGCCGTGGTGTTCGCCGACGAGCCCACGGGTGCGCTCGACCAGCAGACCGGGCAGGACACGATGCGCCTGCTGGTCGAGGCCACGAAGCACAACGACGCCTCGCTGATCGTGGTCACCCACGACCCGAACGTGGCCGCCTGGTGCGACCGCACGGTCGAGGTCCGCGACGGCCTGCTCCTGGCGACCGGAGCACGCGCATGACCCGCGTACCGCACGGGGCGCGAGCGGCGGGCGGGAGAGCCGCGTGAACCTCGAGCTGACCTGGCGGCTGCTCAAAGGCGGCGGCCGCAGGGGCCTGCTGGGCACCTGGCTCACGCTGGGCGCGGTCGCGGTGTCCACGGCGTTGCTGCTGTTCGCCGTGGCCGCGAACTCCGCCTTCGACGCCAGGGCCGAACGCGGCGCCTGGCGCAACCCGGTCCCCGCCGCGTCGGGCGCGGTCGCGATCGAGGCGTCGCGCTTCGACTACGTGCGTGACCAGGTGATCACCGTGGTCGGCCTGGCCGCCTTGAAACCAGGTGTGCCCGCTCCGCCCGGAATGCCGCGTTTCCCGCAACCGGGCGAGGTGTGGCTGTCGCCCGCACTCGCCGAGCTGGCCAGGCAGCTCCCCGCCGACCAGCTCGCCAAGCGTTACCCGGACCCGCGCGGGATCCTCGGGGACGAGGCGCTGGTCCACCCGGACGAGCTGGTCGCGGTCGTCGGCCACGCGCCGGACGCGCTGGAGATGACCGCGCCCCGCAGCGATGACTGGATCATCGCCAAGCCGCCGACCAGGGTGTCGAGCCTGGCTGGCACACCGAGCGAGGACGCTGAGGCGTACAAGGCGCTCGCGCTCGTCGCGAGCGTGCTCATGGTGGTGCCGCTGCTGGTGTTCGGCGGCGCCGCGGCCAGGCTCACGGTGGCCAGGCGCGACCAGCGCCTCGCCGCGCTCAGGCTGGTCGGCGCGACGCCGGGGCAGGTCGTGGCGATGACGGTGGCCGAGGCGATGATCGTGGCGCTGGCCGGCGCCCTCGCGGGCGCCGCGGCCTTCGCCCTGGCCGTGCCGTTGCTGGCCGGGATCGAGATGCAGGGCGGGCCGTGGTTCGCCGGCGACCTGTTCCCGAGCCCGCTCGTCCTCGCCGGGGTGCTGGTCGCGGTGCCGCTGCTGGTGGGGTTGTCGGCGGTGGCCGGGCTGCGCCGGGTCGTGGTGAGCCCGCTCGGTGTGGCCAAGCGGGAGACGCCGCCCGCCCTGCGGTTCGTACGGGTGCTCGTCCTGCTCGTGGTGCTGGCCGTCTTCCCGATGCTGACCAGGGGCACCAGTGTCGCGATCGTCGCCGTGGCGCTCGCCCTGGCGTTCCTGTGCGTCAACCTGGTCGGCCCGTGGGTGGTGGGCCTGATCGGCAGGATCACGGCGGGCACCGCACGCGGCCCGGCCCGGCTGCTGGCCGGCCGGAGGCTGGTGGACGACCCGCGCTCGGCCTGGCGCACGGTGAGCGGCGTCGCGCTGACCGGTTTCGTGGCGGGCTTCCTCGGCCTGCTCAGCCCGGACGCGTTCACCGGGGATGCCGCCGCGCCTCCCCAGCTGCGCGTCACGGCGCCCGCCGGGCGGGTGGAGCAGGTGACCGAGCAGGCGCGCGAGCGGCTGGCGGCGGCGAAGGTGCCGGCCACCGTGCAGGCGTCGAAGCAGACCGTGGTCGCCGCCCTGGGCAGCTCCGCGGACGCGACAACGGTGGACCGGGCGCGCACCGCGCTCGCCGGGCTCGTCCCCGGCCGCACGCCCACGACGGAGACGGACGACCAGCGGTTCGGCATCGGCATCCTGGCCGACGTCCGCGTGGGCACGATCGTCGTGCTGTCGGTGTCGTTCCTGGTGGCCATCGCCAGCGCGGGCATCACGGCCGCGTCGTCGATCCTGGACCGGCGGCAGACGTACGGGCTGTTGCGGCTGGCCGGCACGCCGCTGGAGGTGCTCGACCGGGCCCGGCGCGCGGAGACGCTCATCCCGCTGGCCGTGATGGGCGGCGGGGCGATCCTGGTGGGGGCGTTCTGCGCCACGCCGTTCATGATGGGCCAGGTCAGCACGGTCGGGGTGATCACGCTGGTGACGTGCGTCGTCGCCGGGTTCGCCGGGGTGGTCGGGGCGGGGGCCATGAGCAGGCCGCTGCTCAGATCGGTCACCGCCGACCCGGCTCCGCGCCCCGACTGACCCCGGACCCCACGCCCCGGCCTCGCCCAGGACTGACGCGGTGCTACCCCAGGACGAGGTCGCGGATCAGCTTCAGCGAGTGCTCGTCGCGCGGTCCCATCACCAGCAGGCTCGTGACCGGGCTCTTGCGCCACGACTCGAGGCGTTCCTTGATCCGGCCGGGCGGGCCGACGAGCGAGATGCCGTCGGCCAGCTCGTCCGGGATCGCCCGGAACGCCTCGTCCTTCCGCCCGGCCAGGTAGAGCGCCTGGATGTGCTCGGCGGCCTCGGCGTAGCCCATCCTGCCGATGATGTCGGCGTGGAAGTTGCGCTGCTTGGCGCCCATGCCGCCGATGTACAGCGTGAGCATCAGCTTCACGCCGTCCAGCGCCGACCGCACGTCGTCGGAGACGATCACCATCACCATGGCGGCCACGTCGAAGCCCTCGGAGGCCCCCGCCAGCGACTCCCCGTACATTTCCTCGATCTTGGCGGGGAACGCGAACAGCGGCAGCCAGCCCTGGGCCACCTCGGCGGCCAGGGCGACGTTCTTCGGGCCCTCCGCCCCGAGATAGACGGGGATGTCCGAGCGGAGCGGATGCGTGATGAGCTTGAGCGGTTTGCCCAGGCCGCCCGCCAGCGGCAGCGGGTAATGCGGGCCTTCGCTCGTCACGGGCTCCTCGCGGCGCCACACCTTGCGCATGATCTCGACGTACTCACGCGTCCTGGCCAGGGGCTTGGCGAACGGCTGCCCGTACCAGCCCTCCACGACCTGCGGGCCCGAGGCGCCCACGCCGAGCAGCAGGCGGCCGCCGGTGAGGTGGTCGAGGGTCATCGCGGTCATCGCCGTCGTCACGGGCGGTCTGGCCGAGAGCTGCGCGACCGACGTGCCGAGCTTGATGCGGCTGGTACGCGCTCCGTACCAGGCCAGCGGCGTGAACGCGTCGCTCCCGTACGCCTCCGCCGTCCACACCGAGTCGTAGCCGAGCCGCTCGGCCGCGAGCACTGTCTCGGTCGCGTCGTCGGCGTGGCGTTGCCAGTAACCCAACTGGAGCCCGAGCTTCATAGGACACCTCCGGAATTAAGTTCTATTACGGCTGTGGCGGGCGCGGGTGTCAATGGAGGATCTTCCGGGGAAGTCACACTCCGTGGTCAAGGGTCTCTGTCGCGTTGCCTGCCTTTTGCTCTCGCTCCTTCTGCTGCTCCCGGCGGCCGAGCCGCCTGCGGCCGCGAGCGTGTCCAGGCCGAACGTCGTCGTCATCGTGGTCGACGACCTCGAGGCGGGCACGCTGGCGTACTTCCCCAACATCACCCAGCACCTGGTGCGCGAGGGCGCCTCGTTCGACCGGTTCTTCGTGACGAACTCGTGGTGCTGTCCGTCCAGGGTGTCGATCCTGCGCTCCCAGTACGTGCACAGCCATGGAGTTCTCACCAATACCGCGCCGGAAGGGGGCTTCGACCGCTTCCATGCCCAAGGTCTGGAACGTTCTACTTTGGGGACGTGGATGCAGGGTGCCGGGTACCGCACGGCGCTGATGGGCAAGTTCCTCAACCACTACCCCGGCAGCGCCGCGGAGGAGACGTACGTGCCGCCCGGCTGGGACGAGTGGGCCGTGCCGGTGCGCAACCTCTACGAGGAGTACGGCTACCGGCTCAACGAGAACGGCGCGTTGGCCGACTACGGCTGGACCGAGGATGACTACCTGTCCAACGTGCTGGCCCGCAAGAGCCGCGACTTCATCGCCGGGTCCGAGGGCCCGTTCTTCCTGTACCTGGGGCCGGTCGCCCCGCACAACCCAGCCAACCCCGCCTGGCAGCACGCGGGGGCGTTCCCGCTGGCCACGGCGCCGCGGACGCCGTCGTTCAACCAGCAGGACGTGAGCGCGGAACCGCTGTGGATGCAGAGCCTGCCCCTGCTCGACCAGTCGAGGATCGACGCGATCGACGAGCGTTTCCGCGCCCGACTGCGGGCCATGCTCGGTGTGGACGATCTCGTCGGTTCCGTCGTCGAGGCGCTGCGGGAGGCCGGGCGGCTGGACAACACCTACATCATCTTCACCTCGGACAACGGCTTCCATCTCGGGACGCATCGGCTCGCGCAGGGCAAGACCACCCCGTTCGAGGAGGCGATCAAGATCCCGTTCGTGGTGCGCGGTCCGGGGGTCGCGCCGGGTTCCACGATCTCGCGCATGGGGGCCACGGTGGACCTGGCGCCCACGGTCGCCGAGCTCGGCAAGGCTGCGGTGCCGGCGTTCGCGGAGGGGCGCTCGCTGGTGCCGCTGCTGCGGGGCCGGTCGCCGGGAGAGTGGCGCAAGAACGTGCTGGTCGAGTTCACCAGGCCGACCAACCGGGCGTCGGCCAAGCAGACGCCTGTGCCGGCTTATCAAGCGTTGCGGACTGATCGGTACACGTATGTGCGGTACGACACGGGGGAGCGGCAGTTGTACGACCTGCAGACGGATCCGTACCAGTTGCGGAACCTGGCGGGCAGCGCCGATCCCGCCCTGCTGGCCGATCTCGACAAGCGGCTGGCTGGGATGGTCGCCTGCTCCGGGGTTAGCTGTAGGGAGGCCGATATGCGGGAATGACGTGATCCCGGTGAGGACAGCAGCCGCCCCCTCCCCACAGGAAGGGACGGGGTATCAGCTCTTACCCGATTTGCGGATTACCTCCACGACGAGCCATGCGTTGGTGGATGGGTTTCGACCCTTCCGGTTGGGCTCGCAATGCTCCGGGTCCGCCCTCCGGGCACGTTCTCGTGCCACCTCATGGTTAGCGAAGGGAAAGTCCCGGCCGAGGTGCTTGTCGTAGTCCTTGATGTGGTTTCTGAGCTTGCGCCCGACTCTGACCTGGTCACAGGCGGTGACGCAGTCCTCGAAGTGATAAAGAATCCATAGCTCGAAGCAAGGTAGGGAGACCGCTAGGTTGACGTGCTCTCTACGCGCCGTGATCAGAGCCTGCTCGAGAGTCTTGTGTTCGTCGACGTCGACGACGCACCACACCTCGTCGTAGGTGATGTTGGCATCCCGCTGAGCACGCGCTTCCCGGTCCTTTTTGTCACGCTCGCTCAGGGCGTACGCGACCAGCTTCGCGGGATCCCGACCGAGACCGACCACCTTGCAATTTCGGATGTCGACAGGAAGGGAGCGAAAGTAGTCACGAATTCCCTTAAAGTACTCGACCTCGGTTACTTCGCCCTCGCATACGATGAGAACGCGTTTCTTCGGCTCTCGCCGACCGACGACTCGATCTAGGCGCGGGGGGCTACGCCTGGGGCTCATGGCTTGCTATCGGCGCCTTTCCAGAAATATTTGGCGGACGTTCTCGAAGTTGAGGTACGGCATCGCACCATAACGGCCTTGCAAGTAGCCGCGCTCGATGTTCTCATCCCGTCGGGTATGAAACTCGGCAAGTGAGTAGAGATTAGTGGCGCCGGATTCATCCTTCTCGGTGAACCACACCTCGTCCCTTGCCAGAATCTCGTCGTTCAGCAGAGAGCCGAGGAGTGTTGTGTCATGCGAGGCGAAGACGAGTTGCGCTCCTTCCTCGTTGATGTCGGCGTCCTTGAACATCCGGATCAACGTCGAACTCAGAAGGGGATGGAGACTTGAGTCGATCTCATCGGCAACCAGAACGCCGCCCGTCCTGAGTGCGAACAGCGCGTAACCCAGCAGGGACAGCCAAGCTCGGGTTCCTGCACTCTCTTCCTCCAGGTCGAGGAGGACAGGTTGCCCTGGCCTGCGCAAGACGATTTTCGAACTCGACGTCGTCTTCACGATTTCGGCCTGCTCGATTCCCAGGTCGGCTATCCGGAGCAGCTCGTTGAGCTCCGGAGCAGCGTTCCCGTGCAGCAGCACACTCGTAATGCTCAGTCGAAGTTTTTCGTCTCGCTCGCCATGCCGGGCAAAGAGAGTGTGGCCTCCCAGCACGTTGAAGATGGCACTCAGCAGCGGATGATTATTGGATGCCGCACATGAGAGATACAACGAGTTCGGGCGCGTGAGCCGCCATATGCGGTGCAACTCACCGCCGAGTCCGCGCCCGAAGGATACATCGGTCGGGCTGGTGCGCTCGAAGAGCTTTCTCGCCCTTCCATGAGGGAAGGAATTCAGCCACTCGCCGAGAACAGCCTCATCGTCCACCTCGAAGCCATACGAATAGCGAACGTCATCGAGCAGAAAATCGATCTCGAAAAACGATGGAGCCTCAAGTCCGGGTTTCGAGAATTTATAGGGCTGTCTGGGTATTCCTGCGGTCGGTTCCCACTGAGTGTGCGACCACGAGACAGCGTCGCTCATCCACCGCAGGGCATCGAGAACGTTGGACTTCCCCGACGCGTTCGCACCATAGATTCCCGCGACCGACAACGGTTTCATCCGTCCCGGCTCCCCCCGGCGCGGAGCCGCGATGAAGGAGAGGGTCTGCTCATCGCGGACCGACCGGTGATTGGCGACCCTGAATCGCAGCAACATAGCGTTCTCCCCACGGTGAACCGGTTGTCACCTTACACTTTCAAGCGGCTCTACGAAGAGATTCCCTGTAAGTCAGCGTCTAAGCGCGTGAGGGGTGCCAGAACTCTGCACCGAGCGGTTCGCGGCGAGATCAGGCGGCTGAGGGGCCGGAGCTGCCCGGGCTGGCGTGCCACAGTCGCCGGGGCGGCGTGACGATGGCCGGGCCGAGGTCGGAGTAGGGCGACAGGCGGAAGCCGTTGGGGTATTCGATGCTGCGCCCGCTGACCCCCTCCAGCTGCTCGTGCTCTTGGGCGAGCAGCGCGCGGACCGCGTCGATCCCCTGGGCGCGCCACAGCGCGTCCAGGTCCGCCAGGTTCCAGCAGTCCACCGCCCGCATCGACACCGCCCGCGTGCCCGTGCGCCGGACCACGCCCTTGGCCAGCAGGAGCCACGACCCGAAGACGGTGGCCGCGCACCGCCCCTGCACCGACTCGAAGAACGTCAGGTCGATCGGCCCGGTCGAGTCGTCGAGCGTGGTGAAGATGACGCGCTGGCCCGAGCGCACGGCAGGCGTCTGCGTCGCCACCTTGACCCCCGCCACCAGCACCTCAGCCCCGTTGCGCTGCGCGAGAAGATCCTTGGAACGTACCACCCCGAGCAGGTCGAGCAGCTCGTCGTGGAAGCTGATGATGTGCCGGCTGACGTCGATGCCAAGGATCTCCAGCTCGGCCTGGACCATCTCCGCCTCCGTCATCTCGGGCAACTCCCCCGGCGGCAGGTGCTCGGTGAAGCCCAGCGGGAGCTGCACGGAGGGCTTCTCCGGCGGGGAAGGGCGCGCGGAGGTATAGCGCTTGGAGGTGCGCGGACCGGACCGCACGCCGCTCGACGAGGCCCGCTCCAGCGCGCCGACCTGGGCGATCAGGTCGCGCCTGGTCAGCTCGCCGGGCCGCCAGCGCGGCCCGCCCGGGTGCAGGTCGTGCAGCGCGTCCAGGCCGCCGACCTGGACGATCCGCTCGATCGTGGGCCGCGAGGGGCGGGCGCGGTCCCAGAAGTCGGCCAGCGACGTGTACGGCTGCCCGGCGACCATCCGCTCGACCTCCGCCTCGCTCACCCCCTTGATCGCCGAGAACGGCACGCGCAGCGCGTACCCCTTGCCGATCTCCCCGATCCTGAACTCCACCCGCCGGCCTTCCGAAGAGCGCGTGCGGACCCGGGCGCGCGGCCCGAGCCGCTCCACCTGCCAGTCCTTGCCCGACTTGTTGATGTCGAGCGGCAGGATCTTGATCCCGCACTGCCTGGCCTCGTCGATGATGACCCGCGGCGGGTACATGCCGGGCTCGTGCGTGAGCACCCCGGCGAAGAACGCCGCCGCGTGGTGCCGCTTCAGCCAGGCCGACTGGTATGTGGGCAGCGCGAACGCCGCCGCGTGCGCCTTGCAGAACCCGAACGCCCCGAACGCGTCCAGCACCTGCCAGGCCCGCTCCACGGCCGCGTCGTCGAAGCCGTTGGCCTGGGCCAGGGGCACGAACGCCCGGCGCACCCGCGCCCGCCCCTCCGGCGTGTCCAGGGTGCGCCGCAACATCTCGGCGTACGACAGGTCCCGCCCGGTCATCTCCGAAATGATCTTCAGGACCTGCTCGTGGAACACCACGACGCCATGCGTCTCCTTCAGCGCCTCCCGCAGCCGCTCGTGCGGGTAACGCGGCTGCCGCCACCCGTGCCTGGCCTCCAGGTAGGGGGTGACCATGTCGGAGTTGACCGGCCCAGGACGGAACAGCGAGATGTCCACGATCAGGTCGTGCAGCGTGCGCGGCTCCAGCTTGGCCACCAGCTCCCGCTGGCCCGGCGACTCGATCTGGAAGCAGCCGAGGGTGCGGGCGGCGCAGATCATGTCGTAGGTGGTCTGGTCGTCGTGCGGGACGTACTGGATGTCGGGGTCGTCGCCGCGCTGGGTGTCCAGCTCGACCACGACGTCGTCCACGCGCTTGATCTCGTTCAGCGCGTACGCCATCGCGGACTGCATCCGCACGCCCAGCACGTCGAGCTTGAGCAGCCCGGCCTCCTCCACGTCGTCCTTGTCGAACTGCGACATCGGGAACTCCAGCAGGCTGCGCTCCACCGGCGTCCGGTCCCGCAGCCCCATGTTGCCGATCAGCACGCCACACGGGTGCAGCGCGATGTGCCTGGGCAGGCCGTCGAGCTTCTCCGCCAGCCGGAACACCCGGTCCAGGCCCGCCTCGTTGAGCCGGCTGTCGCGCAGCTCGGGCAGGTCGTGCAGCGACGCGGTGATCTGCTTGGCCCTGATGTGCGGGAACGCCTTGGCGACCGCGTCGATCTCGTGCGGCGGCAGGCCCATCGCGGCGGCGACGTCGCGGATGGCGCTGCGCGCCCGGTAGGTCTCCATCATGGACACACAAGCCACGCGGGCCTCGCCGTACTGGTCGAAGATGGCCTTGTAGCAGTCGAGGCGGCGGGCCGACTCCACGTCGACGTCGATGTCGGGCAGCCCGATGCGGCCTTCGGACAGGAACCGCTCCATGAGCAGGCCGTGGTCGAGCGGGTTGACCTCGCCGATGCCGATGAGGTAATTGACCAGGCTGCCGGCGCCCGAGCCGCGGATGGCGCAGCGGATGCCCATGCCGCGGATCATGTCGGTGATGCCGGCCACGGCGATGAAATATCCGGACAGGCGCTTCTTCTCGATGATGGCCATCTCGTCCCGCAGACGCCGCTCGGCGTCGGCCGAGCGGTCGAGGCCCCGCCTGATCAGCCCGTCCTCGACGCGGTGGCGCAGCAGCGGCACCGGGTCGCGGCCGATCTCGGGCAGGTGCAGGTTCGGCTGGTCGTTGCGGAGCGCGAGCAGGTCCAGCGGCTCCATCGAGCACGCCTCGGCCAGCCGCCTGGTCGTGTACAGCAGCCGCGCCACCCGCTCCTGGTCCGCGCCGCAGACCTTGGCCGCCACCTGCCACATCTCCTTGGTGCTCTTGAGGTAGGCGTGCGAGGTGGTGCGTTCGAGGTGCCGGGGGTGTAGCGGGACGAGCTGGCGGGCCGCGTCGAGCACGTCGCCGACCTGGTGATCGGCCGGGTCCAGGTAGCGCGCCGCGTTGGTCAGCACGGCGGGCACGCCCATGGACTCGGCCAGGCCGAGCATGCGTACGGCCGTGCCGGCGTCGCGGTAGCCGTATTGGTCGACCAGCTCGATCACGACGCCGGGCACCGTGGATCGCCACAGGCCGAGCAGCGTCCTGGCCTGCTCGTCGCGCCGCTCTGCCACCGCGCGGCCCACATCGGACCTGGGGCCGAGCAGCACGACCAGGCCGTCCTCGGCGCCGAACCCGTGGTCGCCGGGCTCGCCGGCCCATTCGCCGATCAGCTCGCGAGTGACCTCCGGCTTGCCCCGCTCCCCCGCGTGGTGGGCGGCCGTGACCAGGCGGCACAGGCGTGACCAGCCGCGGCCGCGGGCCAGCACGGTGATCCGGTCCTCGGCGTTCGGCCCGGTCTTGGGGCGGGGGGCGGGAATGCCGGGAAGCAGCGACGGGGGCGGGGTGGTGAGCGCCAGGTTCACACCGAGCACCGGGGCGATCCCGGCCGCGGCGCACGCCAGGGCATGCTTGATGGTGCCGTAGAGGCCGTCGCGGTCGGTCAGCGCCAGGATGTCCATGCCGAACTCGGACGCCCGGCTCACCAGCGCCTGCGGGAAGGCGGTGCCGTAGCGCATGGAGTAGGCGGAGCACACGTTGAGGTGCGGGAACGGGGGCGCCATCAGTCCCACGCCCTCAGCAGCAGCCAGCCGTTGCCGGCGGTGTCGTAACGCAGCTCGTAGGAGCCGACCTCGCGTCCCGGGCTGGCCTCCACCCGCCAGAACTGGCGCTCGCCTGGGTCACCCTCGCTGGTCTTCCACCACTCGCGCGCGACCACCCAGTGGTCCAGGACACGGCGAACGAGATAGAGCCGGTCGCGCCAGACGAACTGGGTCGGCTCCCCGTCCCTGGTCCACACCTCTATCGGATCGCCATAGAGTCTGCTCAAGTCGCTTCTCCCCGCGGCTCTGGTCCTCTGTCTGAGCCACCCGGGGGAAGGCGGGCGCTTATAACTCGAACATATGTTCTCCGGCCCTAGATCGCAAGTCGATCGCCTGCCGCACGAGAGGGTTCGCGCCGATCGAGTTGCGGATGCTGAAGGCCACGCTGCCTGCGCGGTAACGGTCGTCGGAGGTCTCCACGGGGCGGCCCTCGTGGGTGGTGGTGGTCCTGCGCTGGCGCAGCAGCGGACTGCCGCGGCGCACCCCCAGCAGGCGGGCGTCCTGGACTCCGGCGGAGACCGCGTCGATGAGGTGCTCGCCGTAGGCGAACACGAGCCCGATCGCCTCGTACAGCGCCTCGGTGACCGACTCGCAGTCGGCGGGCAGCCCCTCGACGGCCGGGGCCACCCACTCGGCGTACACCGTGCGCTCGACGAGGACGGGCTCGGCCTCCAGTGTGCGCAGACGCAGCACCTCCAGCACCTCGCCACCGCCCAGCCTGGCGGACTCGGCGGCGCTCGCCCGGCGGCGGCGCTGCTCGATCACCTGGCCGCCGAAGCGGTAGCCGCCCGCGCGCGCCCACTGCGCGAAGCTGTGCAGCTCGGCGAAGCTCTGGCTGCGCGCGGCGCCGAGCACGATGCGCCTCGCGCCCTGTCTGGAGCCGACCAGGCCCTCGGCGACCAACACGGCCACCGCCTGCCGCACGGTGCCGCGCGCCGCGCCGAATCGCCCGGCCAGCTCGGCCTCGCTGGGGAGCTGGGAACCGACCGGGTACGCGCCGGAGAGGATCTCTTCCCGCAGCTCATCGGCGATCAGTTCATAGCGCGCAACCAAGTCCGCCCCCTCCCATTCACGAAAGAGCAACATTCATGCGACTTACTAGTGCTCGCTTGTTTGTACAAGTTCCCCTAGTTTCTTTCCACACCCCCTGCACAGTGGAGGCGTTGTGTTCACATCTCGCGCCCGCGCGGCCGGCGCTGCCGCCGCCCTTACGGTAGTCACCGCGGCTTGCGGCGCCGCTCCCGGCACCCAGGCCACCACCCAGGCGTCACAAGGCGGCGTCAACGCGGCCACCGCCACCTCCGCCGCCGACTTCGGCGGCCTCGACAAGCTCGTCGAGGCGGCCAAGAAAGAGGGCAACCTGCACGTCATCGCCTTGCCGCCGAACTGGGCCAACTACGGCGAGATCATCGAGAAGTTCCAGGCCAAGTACGGCATCAAGATCGAGAGCGAGACCCCGGACGCGGCCAGCGCCGACGAGATCAACGCCGTGAAGACCCGCAAGGGCCAGGACCGCGCCCCCGACGTGCTGGACCTCGGCCAGTCGTTCGCGCTCAGCGGCGCGGCGGAGGGGCTGTTCGCGCCGTACAAGGTGCAGACGTTCGACAAGATCCCCGAGGGTCAGAAGGACGCGACCGGGCTCTGGGTCAACGACTACGGCGGCTACGTGTCGATCGGCTGCGACGCCAAGAAGATCACCACCTGCCCGACCAGCTTCGCCGACCTGCTCAAGCCCGAGTACAAGGGCAAGGTCGCGATGAACGGCAACCCGACCAAGGCGGGCTCGGCCTTCGCCGGCGTGTACGCCGCCGCCCTGGCCAACGGCGGCTCGTTCGACGACATCCAGCCCGGCATCGACTTCTTCAAGAAGCTGAACGCGGCCGGCAACTACAACCCGGTCGAGACCACGCCGGCCACCATCGAGAAGGGCGAGACCCAGATCAGCATCGACTGGGACTACAACAACGCCGCCTACGCGCCCCAGATGACGGCCAAGGGCATCGACTGGAAGGTCAACGTGCCGACTGACGGCAAGTACTTCCAGATGTACGCCCAGGCCATCAACAAGGACGCCCCGCACCCGGCGGCGGCCAGGCTGTGGCAGGAATACCTCTACAGCGCCGAGGGCCAGAACCTGTTCCTCAAGGGCTTCGCCCGCCCCGTGCTGCTGCCGACGATGACCGCCGACGGCACCGTGGACAAGGCGCTGGCCGAGAAGCTGCCCTCGGTGGACGGCTCGCCCGCGTTCCCGACGACCGCGCAGGTGGACGCGGCCAAGGCCAAGCTGGCCAGCGGCTGGGACGCCGCGATCTCGGGATGAGCAGGACTCGTTCGAAGGGCTGGCTGGGGGCGCTGCCTCTGCTGGCGTTCTTCGCGCTCGTCTTCGGCGTCCCCGCCATCGCACTGGTGGCGGGGGCGTTCACCGCTGAGGGGCGGCCGAGTCTGGCGAACCTGGCGCAGAGCCTGCAGGGCGGCTACCTCACCGCCATGATCGGCAGCGTGCGGCTGTCGGCCGTGGTCGCGCTGCTGGGGGCCGTACTGGGCACGTTCCTCGCCTACGCCGTCGTGACCTCGCGTTTCACGCTGCTGCGGGAGGCGGTGCTGACGGCCTCCGGGGTGCTGGCCAACTTCGGCGGGGTGCCGCTGGCGTTCTTCTGGATCGCCACGCTCGGCAACTCGGGCGTGGTCAGCGGGCTGATCGGGCTGCCGTCGGGCTCGCTCTACACGCTCTGGGGCCTGGTCGTGGTCTACCTCTACTTCTCGATCCCGCTGATGGTGCTGGTCATGGCGCCGGCGCTGGACGGGCTGCGTCCGCAGTGGCGCGAGGCGGCCGCGAACAACGGCGCCACCGCCTGGCACTACTGGCGCTTCGTGACGCTGCCGGTGCTGACGCCGTCCATCCTGGGCGGGGTGGTGCTGCTGTTCGGATCGTCCTTCTCCGCGTACGCCACCGCCAACGCCATGGTCGGCACCGTCGTGCCGCTCGTCACCCTGAAGATCGCCAGCGCCCTCACCGGCGACGTGCTGATCGGCTACGAGAACATCGCGCTGGCGCTCAGCCTCGACATGATCGTGGTGGCCGGGCTGGTGATGGCGATCTACCTGCCGCTGCAGAGGAGGAGCTCCCGATGGCTGCACTGACCGGGCTGGAGCGGGTCTCCGGGGGTTCCGCGCGGCCTCGGGTCTGGCGTGGCGTGGTGTTCCTGCTGGGCGCCGCCTACTTCCTGATCCCGCTCGGCGCCTCCTTCTGGTACACGGTCTACACACCCGTCGAAGGGGTGTCGCTGTCCGCCTACGGGGAGTTGCTGACGGCCGACGGGTTCGTGCGGTCGCTGCTGCTGTCGCTGGGGCTGGCGGCCGCCACGATCGTGCTGGTGCTGCTGCTGTCGCTGCCCGCGATGCTGGCCGTGCGGCTGTTCGCGCCGCGGCTGGGGCTGGTGATGGAGGTGCTCTGCACGCTGCCGCTGGTGGTGCCGCCGATCACGTTCGTCGCCGGGATGGGGACGTCGCTGCGGGTGGGGACCGACGTGCTGGCGCCGACGCCGTTCTGGGGCACGATCATCGCGGTGCAGGATCCGGGGTTCCCCGTGGTGCTGGTGCTGGCGTACGTGGTGCTGGTGCTGCCGTTCGTCTACCGGTCGCTGGATGCCGGGCTGCGGACGATGGACGTGCGGACGCTGGTGGAGGCGGCGCGCAATCTGGGCGCCTCGTGGCCGCAGGTGTTGTTCCGGGTCGTCGTGCCCAACCTGCGCTCGGCCCTGGCCAGCGCGTCCTTCCTGACGCTGGCGCTGGTGCTGGGCGAGTACACCGTCGCCAGCCTGCTGGGGTACGCGCCGTTCGCCGTGTGGATCGTCACCGTCAGCGGGTCCGAAGGGCAGCTCTCGGTCGCCGTGTCCATCCTCAGTCTGCTGCTCATCTGGCTGCTGCTGCTGGCCGTGTCCACCGTTTTCGGTAGGGAGAAACAGAAATGACCGCATCGGTGGAGTTCCGCGGGCTCCGGCGGGAGTTCGGCAAGACGGTCGCGCTGGACGGCCTCGACCTGGTCATCGCGCCCGGCGAGTTCGTCGCCCTGCTCGGGCCCTCGGGCTGCGGCAAGACGACGGCGCTGCGGTGCGTGGCCGGCTTCGAGCGGCCGGACTCGGGCGCGGTGCTGGTGGACGGCAAGGACATCACGAACGTCCCGGCCAACAAGCGGGACGCGGGCATGGTCTTCCAGTCCTACTCCCTCTTCCCCAACCTCAACGCCCGCGACAACGTCGCTTTCGGCCTGCGGGTGCGCAAGGCGCCCGCGGCGGTGCGGCACGCCAAGGCGGACGAGCTGCTGGAGCTCGTCGGGCTCCCCCAGCACGCCGACCGCTACCCGCACCAGCTGTCCGGCGGGCAGCAGCAACGCGTCGCCCTGGCCCGCGCGCTCGCCTTGGAGCCGCGGGTGCTGCTGCTGGACGAGCCACTGTCGGCGCTGGACGCCAAGGTACGCGTGGCGCTGCGTGAGGAGATCCGCCGCCTCCAGCTGGACCTCGGCATCACCACCATCTTCGTCACCCACGACCAGGAGGAGGCCCTGTCGGTCGCCGACCGGGTGGCGGTGCTGCGTGACGGGCGGCTCGAACAGGTGGGTTCACCGGCCGAGGTCTACGACCGGCCGGCCACGCCGTTCGTGGCGGAGTTCGTCGGCACGATGAACCACCTGGCCGGGCATGTCACCGGGGATCAAGTATCCGTGCTCGGGCAGCTCCTGCCCGTGGATGGGGCCGTTCCTGCGGATCCGTCCGTGGACGTGCTGATCCGTCCGGAAGCGGTGCGGGTCATCCCGGACGAGGACGGGGCCGCCGAGGTGGTCACCGCGTCCTTCCGCGGCGCCTCCGTACGGCTCCGGCTGGCGGTGGAGGGCGGGGAGGTCCTCGCGGACGTGCCCGGGCACGAGGCCGCCACGCTCGGGCCCGGCACGCGGGTCGCGGTCCGGCTGGTGGAGCGGCCGGTGCTGGTGGCCGCCCGCACGGTCACGGTCCCCGTACCCGTCGTGGCCGCCGATGCCGTCTGACCCCGGCGGCCGCCGACCTGACCGGCCCGGCGCTCCGTTCCCGGCCCCCGAGCCCAGCTCGCCCCCCGCGGAGCCCGCAGGGCCTGGGCCCGACGCTGTGCTGCTGGACATGGACGGGACCCTCGTCGACACCGAGGGACTGTGGTGGCAGGCGGCCGCCACCGTCGCCGAATCCCTCGGCCGCCGCCTGAGCCCGGCCGACGTGCCGCACGTTCACGGTCACACCGTCGAGGACGTGGCCGCTTACCTGGTGCGGGACGAACCGCCCGTGCCCCCGGTCCCGGACGATGTGCCCGGACGCGCGATCCCGGACGATGTGCCCGGACGCGCGATCCCGGACGACACGGCCAGGCGGGCGTTCGGGGCGGTGGCCGGGCGGCTGACCGACACCTTCGCCGACCGGGTCGCGGCGGATGTCACGCTCATGCCCGGCGCCCGCGAGCTCCTCGACGGCCTGGCCGCCGCCGCCATCCCGACGGCGCTGGTCACCGCCTCCCCGCGGCGCGTGGTCGATCTGGTGCTCCCCCGCCTGAACCACGCGTTCGACCTGGTGATCACGAACGAGGACACGGCCCGCGGCAAGCCGCACCCGGACCCGTACCTGGAAGCCGCCCGGCGGCTCGGCACGGTCCCGGCACGCTGCGTCGCCGTCGAGGACAGCCCGGTAGGCGTCAGGTCGGCCCGGGAGGCGGGGTGCCGCGTGCTCGTGGTGGAGCCGGGGAACGGCCTGCCGTCGCTCGACCGCGTACGAGGGGCCTGCGCCGAACCGGGCCGTGTCGGTAAGCTTGCCCGCCGTGAGTGGTAAAACCTCCCACATCGGGCGCTACAGATTGCTCAGCGTGCTGGGCCAAGGCGGGATGGGCACGGTCCATCTCGCCGAGGATCCTGCCGGGCAGCAGGTCGCCGTCAAGGTGATCAACCCCGAGCTGACCCAGCACGAGCAGTTCCGCATGCGCTTTCGCAGGGAGGCCGACGCCGCGCGGCGGGTGCGCAGGTTCTGCACGGCCGCGGTGCTCGAGGCCGCGCTCGACGGCGACCAGCTCTACGTGGTCACGGAATACGTGCCAGGACCCAACCTGGAGCAGGCCGTACGCCAGTCGGGCCCGCTCCGCGGCTCCAGCCTGGACGCGCTGGCCGTCGGCGTGGCCACCGCGCTCACCGCCATCCACGGGGCGGGAGTGGTGCACAGGGACCTCAAGCCGTCGAACGTGCTGCTGTCCCCGGTCGGCCCGCGCGTGATCGACTTCGGCATCGCGCGGGCGCTCGACACGCTGGGCGGTGTCACGGGCACCGGCGAGCTGATCGGCACGCCCCGCTACATGGCGCCCGAGGTGCTGCGGGGCGACCCGATCTCGCCGACCTGCGACGTGTTCTCGTGGGGATCCCTGATCGCGTTCGCCGCCAGCGGGCGGGCCCCCTTCGGCGGGGACACGCTGCCGGCGATCGTCTACCAGGTGCTCAACACCGAGCCCAACCTCGACGCCGTCGACCCCGGCCTGCGCGAGCTGGTCGCGGCGGCGCTGCGCAAGGACCCGGCCACGCGGCCCACCGCCCAGCAGCTGCTCGACCACCTCGTCGGGCGGTCGGCCGGCCCCGAGCAGGCCGCGCACACCGTGCAGGTGGCCTGGCAGCAGGCCACCGCGGCGTACACGGAGGTCCGGCCGGAGAAGAAGGCGGGCCGCGGCAAGCTGTACGGGGCTGTCGCGGGCGCCGCCGTCCTCCTGGCTGGCGCCGGCGTGGCCGCCTGGAGCGTGCTCGGCCCGAGCGGCCCGCCCGATCTGGGCGTGCTCTACGCGGAGGACTTCACCCAGACCTCTGGCGGCTGGAGCGGCACGTACGATCCCGAGGCGTCCACCAGCTACGGCTACCGCACCGACGGCACGTACGGGCTGGACGTGGAGAACGGCTACGAGGAGCGGTGGGCGAAGGCACCCATCCCCTTCCTCGTCGCCACGCCCACGACCACGCCCGACCCTTCGGCCACGCCGACCCCGATGTTGCCCTCGAGCGTCGTCGTCGGCGTCACCGCCGACGTCAAGCGATCGTCGGGCACCGGCGAATACGGCGTCTACTGTCATAACTCCGACGATGACGACACCTACTACGAGTTCGGGCTCGACACGAAGGGGATGGCCAGGATCCGGCGCATCGTCGACGGGGCGGGCGGCACGCTGGCCCAGCCGGTCCCAGTCGACGACGTGATCGGCAAACCGGTCCGCATCGTGGCCTCCTGCGAGCAGCGCGGGTCGGCCGTGCGGCTGACGATGTGGGTGAACGACAAGCAGATCCACGAGGTGGACGATCCCAACGGCATCGGGAACGGGTTCGTCGGCCTGTTCGCGCGCACGCCGAAGGGCAGCGACTCCGTGCTGAAGACCACGTTCGACGACTTCGAGCTGCGCGGGACGAAAGAGGATTCCTAGGCGCCGGCCGCAGGACTCCTACAGCACGCCGGCGCGGGCCGCGGCCAGGGCGGCGTCGGCGGCGCGGTCGGCGTCCTGCTCCGTCACCTGCTCGTGGGCCACGAACAACCGGTAGTAGACGGGCGCCACAGCGACCCTGATCACTTCCCTGACGTCCACGACGTCCGGCAGCTCGCCCCGGGCGATCGCCCGGCGCACGACCTCGGCCGACTGATCATGCCTGGCGACGAAGAACTCGTGCAGCGCCCGGGCCGCCTCCGCGTTCTGCACGGCCGCGGCCACGAAGGCCGACGACACCGGGCCCAGCTCGGGGTCCGCGAAGCCGGAACGGACGAGCTGGACGATCCCCCGCAGATCACCCTGGATCGTGCCGGTGTCGGGGATCGGCCACGGCTCGTCCTTGGCCAGCTCCAGCGCGTCGGAGATCAGCCCCTCGACGCTGCCCCAGCGCCGGTAGACGGTCGTCTTGTGCACGCCTGACCGCTCGGCCACCCGCTCGACCGTCAACCCCGTATAGCCGTGCTCGGCCAACTCCCCCAGCGTGGCCTGCCGCACGGCGTCGCGCACCCGCGCGCTCCGCCCTCCGGGACGCTTGCCGCTCGCTCCCAAAAACTACTCCAGTTGCGTTTGATGTCTCTCCCATGAGAGACTAAAGCTACATCAGTTGCGATTGGAGTTCCATCCTGATCCACCTCCAAAGTGTTTCCAAGTCCTACGGCGAGCGTGCCGTGCTCACCGAGCTGACCCTGTCCGTGAAGCCCGGCGAGCGCGCGGGCATCGTCGGCGAAAACGGCTCTGGCACGTCCACGCTGCTCCGGCTGCTGGCCGGGGTCGAGCGCCACGACGACGGCGAGGTCGTCGTGTCCGGCGACGTCGGCTACCGCGGCACGCCGGTCGTGGTGTCGCACGACCGGGCGCTCACGCGGCGTTTCCGGGGCAAAGAACTCCACCTCTCGGGAGGACGCATATGTTGACCAGGATCGACGCCGGCGCGCCGTACGGCATCGCCACGGGGACGGACGGGGCCCTCTGGTTCACGCTCGTCCACGAGGGACGGATCGGCAGGCTGATGCCCGGCCAGGAGCCGGTGATCCACCAGCTCGACCCGGCCGACGGCCAGCCGACCGTGATCGCGCCCGGACCCGACGGAGCGATGTGGTTCGCGGAAGGCAAGGGCGGACGGGTCTGCCGTATCACCGCCGACGGGCAGGTGACCACGCACGCGGCGGACTCGCCGTACGGGATCGCCGCGGGTCCGGACGGCGCCATGTGGTTCACGCAGATGCGGAGCGGAAGGATCGGGCGCATCGCGACGGATGGGTCGTTGGCGGAGTTCGAGGTGCCGGTGGAGGGCGGCGGGATGCCGGCGTTCATCACGGCGGGGCCGGACGGTGCGATGTGGTTCACGCTCAACCAGGGCAACGCGGTGGGACGGGTCTCGCTGGAGGGTGACGTGGTCGTCCATCCGCTTCCCACGGAGGCCGCCGGGCCGGTGGGGATCACGTGCGGGCCCGATGAGGCGTTGTGGTTCGTTGAGATCGGTGCTGGTCAGGTGGGGCGGATCGACGTGTCGGGGAAGATCGAGGAATTCCCGCTTCCCGACCAGGAGTCACGACCGCATGCGATCGTCGCCGGTCCCGACGGCGCCCTGTGGTTCACCGAGTGGGCCGCCGACCGCGTCGGGCGCATCACCACCGACGGCATCATCGAAGAGCATCCTCTTCCGCGGCTGCCGGAGAAAGGGGTGGCGGGAGAGGGTGACGGTGTCCGGAAGGCCGAGCCTCATGGGCTGACGGTGGGGCCTGACGGGGCGATCTGGGTGGCGCTGGAAGCCGGCGCCCTGGCTCGCCTCGGCTGACCGAGCGCAGGCCGGGCAGCCGGCGCCCCGGTCCGCCCTCAACACGAAGAAGCCGCCCTCCCCACACGGGAGGGCGGCGGTTCGGTTCGGCCTTAGACGTCCATGCACCACATCCAGCCGTGGCCCGAGATCCAGCAGCGGTACCACTCGTTAGGCATGGCCTGAGCAGGTGCGCTCGTCACCCCGATGGTGATGACGGTGGTCACGGCGAGAAGGGCCAGCGCCAAGGCTCGGCGGGCACCGCGGGACATGGATGACATACGAGTTCTCATGAGCATCATGCAACACGGAGCTTCTTGGAACCCTCTTGAGCCTGACTGGTCCCACCTGGGCCCAGGGTCAGGTCGCCTCGGTGCGCGTGCATGGAGCGGCCCTGTCCGATTGGGCCGGTAGGTGCTTGTGTGTCGGCTGCACCTGCACATGCGGGCCCCGGGTGGCATGGGCGGCGGCGGGCGGAGTTGACTAGGGGCATGCATGCCATCATCGTCTCCGCCCCCGGCGGCCCAGAGGTTCTCGAATACGCCGAACGTCCCGATCCGGTCCCCGGTGACGGCGAGGTCGTCGTGGACGTCGCCGCCAGCGGCGTCAACTTCATCGACATCTACCACCGTTCGGGCGCCTACCCGCTCCCCCTCCCCACCACGATCGGCTCCGAGGGCGCGGGGACCGTGTCGGCCGTCGGGCCGGGGGTGCGGGACGTGGCCGTGGGCGACACCGTGGCCTGGGCCAGTGTGCTGGGCAGCTACACCGAGAAGGCCGTGGTCCCGGCCGATCGGGTGGTGCCGGTGCCGGACGGGGTGCCCGCCGAGGTGGCGGCCGCGGCGATGTTGCAGGGCCTGACCGCCCATTACCTGACGCACTCCACGTACGTGGTCAAGGAGGGCGACCAGGTCCTCATCCACGCGGGCGCGGGCGGCATGGGGCAACTGCTGATCCAGCTCGCCAAGCTCAAGGGCGCCCAGGTCTCCACGACGGTCTCCTCCAGCGAGAAGGAGAAACTCGCCCGCGAGGCCGGCGCGGACGAGGTGCTGCGGTACGACAGCTTCGCCGAGGCGCTGCGCGGCTCGATCAACGTCGTGTACGACGGCGTCGGCGCGACCACGTTCGACGGCGGGCTGGAGGCGCTGCGTCCGCGCGGCCTCATGGCCCTGTACGGCGCGGCCAGCGGCCCGGTGCCGCCGGTGGATCCGCAGACGCTCAACAAGCAGGGCTCGCTCTTCCTGACGAGGCCCACGCTCGCGCATTACATCGCCGAGCGCGCGGAGTTGCTCCAGCGCGCGTCCGACCTGTTCGGCTGGATCGCGTCCGGGCAGCTCACGATCAACGTCTCGCACCGCTACGCGCTGGCCGACGCGCGGCAGGCGCACGACGATCTGGCGGCCCGCCGTACCACCGGAAAGCTGCTTCTCATACCCTGACGTCCATGGACATCGCGGGATCTGTCTGGTCGTTCGCCGCCGTGGTGGCTCTGCTGACCATCACCCCGGGCCTGGACACGGCCCTGATCCTGCGGACGTCGTTGGTGGCCGGGAGGCGGCCGGCCTGGGGGGTGACGCTGGGCATCCAGCTCGGCACGCTCCTCTGGGGCCTGCTGACCGCGGCGGGGCTGTCGGCGCTGCTGGCGGCCTCGCAGCCGGCGTACACCGCGCTGCGCTGGGCGGGGGCGGCTTACCTGGTGTGGATGGGGCTGCGCATGGTCCTGACCAGGCACGACGCCCAGGAGTTGCCCGAGCAACCGCAGGAGGTCGGGTTCGGGAAGGGATTCGGGCGCGGGCTCATGACGAACCTGCTCAACCCCAAGGTCGGGGCGTTCTACGTGGCCATGTTGCCGCAGTTCATCCCGGACGAGGCGCCGCACGCCGTCATGGGGTTGCTGCTGGCGGGCGTGCACGTGGCCGAGGGGCTGGTGTGGAGCGCGGCGCTGATCGGGTTCGCGTCGCTGATGAGCGGGTTCCTAAGGTCCCCGGGGGTGCGGCGGTTCCTGGACCGGCTGACGGGGGTCGTGATCGTCGGGTTCGGCGTGCGGCTGGCCGTCAGCGACTGAACCCGTTGGGCCAGCCCAGCAGGCGAGCGCCGAGCACCGCGGTCTCCAGGGTGAAACGCTGCGTGGGGTCGTCGGGTGAGAAGCCGGTCAGGCGGCGGATGCGTTCCAGCCGGTACGTCACCGCCCGCGTGCTGAGCCCCAGCCGCCGCGCGGCGGCCGTCTGATTACCCTGCGAGGCGAAGATCGCCTCCAGCGTCTCCAGCAGCGGCTGGTGCCCGCCGCGCGCCTCGAGCAGCGGGCTCAGCACGCTGGTGACCAGGTCTTCGATGGCGCTCCTGTCCCTCAGCAGCACGGGGAACACCAGCAGGTCGGCGGCCTTGACCACGTCCGCGCGCAGGCCCAGCCCGTCCGCCAGCCCCAGGGCGTCGGCCGCCTCCCTGAAGGAGGTCACCACGCCGCCGGGCCCCCGGTGCGCCCGGCCGACGCCGACCCGCCACCCGGCAGGGAAGCGGGTGCGTACGTGGTGGGTGAACTCCCCCACGGCGGCCGGCAACGTCGCGGGCGTCACGCACACCAGCAGCCCGTCGCGCACGGCGACCAGCACGTTGTGCGAGCCGAAGCGGGCGATCAGGTCACGCTCGATGCGTTCCTCGTCGCCGTCGCGCATGCCGCGGGCCACGGCGACCACGTACGACTCGGCCAGCCGCAGCCCGAAGTGCTCGGCCCGCTCGGCCAGCCGCTCGGCCCGCCCTTGGAGCAGGTCGTCCACGAACTGCCTGCGTGCCGCCTCCTCGCCGCGGATGGCCGCGAGCTGCGCCTGCTCGTACCCCTCCATCAGCGCCGAGACCGATCGCCGTAACGCGGGCAGCACCGCAGGCAGCACCGCAGGCAGGCCCTCGGCGGCGGCGAGCGCGGCGTCCACCAGCGCCCGCAGCGATATCCCCAGCTCGGCGGCGCGCGTGCCGGCGGCGCGGCAGGCGTCGAGCGCCGCTCGGTCCGGTGACCGGCCGGTCGCGGCGCAGTCGGCCAGTACTTGGCGATGCCCGCCGAGCAGGTCGGCGGGCATCTCGGAGATCGCCATCACACCCCTACGTCGCGCCTGTCGAAGGCGAGGACCGCGGTCAGCGCGAGCACGGCCGTCGCGCCCGCCAGCACAAGGTAGTCGCCGACCGGCAGACCCTCAAAGAGCGGGCGGCCGTCGGCGTAGTAGTGGAACGGCGAGACCCACTTCAGCCAGGAGATCGCGTCCACGGACCGGCCCACGGTGATGACCATGTAGCCGGCCACGATCCATACGCCGACCACGGCCGAGGCGAACACCTTGCGCCCGGTGGCGGCGCCGACGGTCAGCGCCACGGTGCCGGAGAACAGCCCGAGCAGGAACACCCCGGTGTGCGCGGCCAGGAGACGGTCGAACGGCACCCCGAGCTGGACGGACTCGCCCACCGCCCACACCACGGCCAGCGTCACCACGGCCACCGCCAGCAGGGCCACGACCAGCGCGGCGAACCGCTCCAGCACCAGCCGCTTGCGGTCCACCGGCAAGGTCACGACCAGTTCCAGCGTGCCGGTCTCCTCCGGTTGCGCGATCGCCCGGTTGGCCAGCAACGTCGCGCATACGATGAACAACGTCGGCACGAACAGCTGGTAGACGACCGACTGCAGGTATCCGGCGCCGACGCTCAGGTCGCTCAAACCGCCCATGAGGTCGCGCAGCGCGCCCGGGAACTTGGCCATGGCCTGGGCGTTGAACGTCGCGGGGTCCTGCCGGACGTTCTCGTAAATGCTCAGGTAGACGGTCAGGAACGCGCTGATGCCGATCGTCCACCAGATGAGCGCCCGCCGGTAGTCACGCAGACTCTTGGCGATCATGGTGCCGCTCCTCGTCGCTGTAGTAGGTGAGGAAGATCTCCTCCAGGTCCGGCTCCGCGCTGACCAGGTGCACCACGGTGAACCGGGCGGCCGCCTTGATCAGGGCGTCGGGGCGGCCGTCGATCGTGCAGCTCACGCTCGCGCCCTCCACCCGCAGGTCCCGCACGCCCGGCAGGTCCTCGAAGGCGGCGCGCGGCACGGGCGACTCGAAGTGCAGCTCGACGCGGCGCACCGCCTTCTCGCGCAGCGCCGTGACGTTCTCCACGGCCACGAGGCGGCCGTCGCGGACGATGCCGACCCGGTCGGAGACGCTCTCCACCTCGGCCAGCACGTGCGAGGACATGAGCACGGTGCGGCCCGAGGTGCGCACCTCTCGTACCAGGGCCAGGAACTCCTGCTGCACCAGCGGGTCCAGACCGCCGGTCGGCTCGTCGAGGATGAGGAACTCGGGCTCGTGCATGAACGCCTGGATCAGCCCGACCTTCTGCTTGTTGCCCTTGGAGAGCTTGCGCATCGGCACGGACAGGTCGGCGTCGAACCGCTCGGCCAGCGCGTCGATGCGGGCGTGCGGCACGCCGCCGCGTACCCGGCCGAGAAAGCGCAGGTAGTCCCTGGCCCGGTCGCGGCCCTCCAGGGCCAGCTCGCCCGGCAGGTAGCCGATCCTGGAGCGGATCGCGGGCTCGCGCGGGTCGGCGCCGAGCACCCGTACCAGGCCCCGGGTGGGCCTGATCACGTCGAGCAGGAGCCTGATCGTCGTGGTCTTGCCGGCGCCGTTCGGCCCGAGGTAGCCGAAGATCTCGCCCGGCTGGATCTCGAGCGTGAGATCCTCCAGGCCCCGGCGTTTCCCGTAGTACTTGGTCAGCCCTTCGGCCTGCACCACTGCTGTCATGGCCGCATCGTCCCGCTCGCCACGCCGCCCGTCATCGGCTGGATCCGGCAGCCTGCGGGAGGTCTTTGCTTCCGGAGGGTGGCAACGAGAGGGTGGGAACGTGGAGACCGCGTTCGTGCTCGGTGGCGGCGGCGTGCTCGGCGCGCACGAGGTGGGCATGCTGCAGGCGCTCGACGAGGCGGGCATCAGGCCCGACCTCGTGGTGGGCACGTCGGTCGGCGCGCTCAACGGAGCGGTGATCGCCGCCGCTCCAACCGAGGCCGTCGCCAGGCTGACGGGTTTGTGGCGTTCCGACATCGTCCGTACGGCTTTCGCCGGGTCGTGGGTGGCCCGGCTGTCGACGCTGGCCAGGACCGGCACCCACCTGCACCCGATGGGGCCGCTCAGGGACGTCCTGAGCGAGACGGTGCGGGTGTCGCGGATCGAGGACCTGGAGGTGCCGTTCCAGTGCGTGGCGGCGTCGGTGGAGCGGGCGGCGGCGCACTGGTTCACCAGCGGGCCGCTGGTGGAGGCGGTGCTGGCGTCGTGCGCGGTGCCCGGCCTGCTGCCGCCGGTCGTGATCGGCGGCGAGCACTTCTACGACGGCGGGCTGGTGCACAGCATTCCTGTCGGGCGGGCCGTGCACCTCGGGGCCAAGCGCGTGTACGTGTTGCACGTCGGCCGGATCGAGCGGCCGCTGTCGCCGCCCCGGCGGTTCTGGGAGGTGGGGCTGGTGGCGTTCGAGATCGCGCGGCGGCACCGCTTCGCCGAGGACATGGCGAGCCTGCCGCCCGGGGTGGAGGTGCACGTGCTGCCCGCCGGGGTGACCGAGCCGCTCTCGCCGCTGCGCTACCGGGACCTGTCGCAGCTGTCGGCCTGCATCGAGCGGGCTTACGAAGCGTCTTCCCGCTACCTGGCCGACGGAGGAGGATGAGAGGAGACGTCAAGGGAGGCCGCGTTGCTCCCACCGCGCATCCTGCGCCGGCTCGTGCTGGCTCCGCTGGTCATCGTGGTGACCGTGTTCATGCTGGTCACCCTGCCGTTCTGGCTGGTCGTCACGGCCGCCGCCTCGCTTCGCCTGCCGCCGCCGCAACGCAGGGGGCTCAGGTTCGTGTGGTTCGGGGTGGCGTGGCTGACGCTGGAGTCGGCGGTGCTGATCGCCTGCCTGTGGTTGTGGGCCGCGGGCGGCGCCCGCCGCCAGGAGCGGCACTACGAACTGATCAGGTGGTTCCTGTCCAAGGTGTACGCGGCCGCGGTGCGGATCTTCCGGCTGACCCTGGACGTCCAGGAGCCGGAGCTGACCGAGGAGGAGCAGGCCGCCCGGCTGACGCGGCCGGTCATCGTGTTGTCCCGGCACGCCGGCCCCGGCGACTCCTTCTTGCTGATTTATCACCTCTTGGCGCTCTACCGGCGGCGCCCCCGCATCGTCATGAAGGCCGCCCTCCAGTACGACCCCTCGCTTGACGTAGTGATCAACCGCCTGCCGAACGCGTTCGTGCCCCGCAAGTCCGGGCAGCAGGGCGTCGTCGAGGAGATCCGGCGGCTGGCCGCGACGATGGGCGACCAGGACGCGCTGGTGATCTTCCCGGAAGGCGGCAACTTCACCCCGCGCCGCCACCGGCTGGCGATCAGGCGGCTGGAGGAGAAGGGGCTGGCCGAGGAGGCTGAGCGGGCCCGCGGCATGGACCACCTGCTGCCGCCCCGCCCGAACGGCGCCATCGCCGCCATCGACGCCTGCCCGTCGGCGGACGTCGTGTTCGTCGCGCACACCGGACTCGACGACCTGGTCACGCTGGGGGACGTCTGGCGCAAGCTGCCCTTCAGCGCGCACATCACCGCCAAATGGTGGCGGGTGCCCGCCGCCCAGGTGCCGCGCACGCGCGAGGAGCGCGTTCGCTGGTTGTACGACCACTGGGAGCAGATCGACGCCTGGATCAGCGCCCAACGGCTCCCGGTGGGAGAAAAGGGACCTCAGGCGGGCCGTGCTGGATGAGGCGGAGCAGCGCCTCCGTGTCGAGGTGCCGCTCCACGAGGTCGCCGAGCGCGTCCAGCCGCTCCTCCCTGAGCGCGGCGAAGTCCGTCCCGGGAGCCGGGACGAAGTCGCGCCCGGCCCGCTCGGCCACGTCGGCCAGGAACGCGTGGCGGAACGCGTCGTTCTCCATGGCGCCGTGCCACGTGGTCCCCCAGACGTCGCCGGCCCGGCAGCCGTCGAGGAACGGCTCGCCGCCTTCCACCGTGGCCCGGCCGTGGTGGATCTCGTACGCGCGCACCGGGTGCCCGTAGGCGCTGCCCTCCGGACGGCCGAGCCGTTTCTCCCCCTCGAACGCGACCCGTACGGGCAGCAGGCCGAGTCCTTCGACCGTGCCGGCGCCCGACTCGACGTGGTCGACGATCTCGCGCCCGAGCATCTGGAACCCGCCGCAGATCCCGAGCACGGGCCCCTTCCTGCCGATGATCGCCGCAGCCAGCCCCCGCGCCCGCAGCCAGGCCAGGTCGTCCACCGTGGCCCGCGACCCGGGCAGCACCACCAGGTCGGCGTCGTCCAGCTCGGCGGGCTCGCTCACGAAGCGCACCACGACGCCGGGCTCGGCGGCCAGCGCGTCCAGGTCGGTGAAGTTGGAGATCCGCGGCAGCCGCACCACCGCCACCCGCAGCGTCTGCCTGCCGTGCGGGGCGCGGGCGGCGACCCGGCGGCCGTCCAGGGCCAGGGAGTCCTCGACGTCCAGCCAGAGCCCGTCGAGCCAGGGCAGCACGCCGTATACCGGGCGCCCGGTCAGTTGCCTGAGCATGTCGAGCCCCGGCTCCAGCAGCTCCTTGGCACCGCGGAACTTGTTGATGACAAAACCGGAAATGTGGGATTGGTCCTCGGCGTCGAGGAGGCCCACCGTGCCGTAGAAGGCGGCGAACACCCCTCCCCTGTCGATGTCGCCGACCACGACGACCGGCAGGCCGGCGGCCCTGGCCAGGCCCATGTTGGCGATGTCACCGCGGCGCAGGTTGATCTCGGCCGGGCTGCCGGCGCCCTCGCACACCACCACGTCGTACTGCTCGCGCAGCCGGCCGAGCGCCTCCAGCGCCGCGGTCCGCAGCAGGTCCCTGAGCGTGCCGTATTCCGTCGCGTCCACGTCCGCGACGGGCCGGCCCATGAGGACGACCTGGCTGCGGCGGTCGCTGCCGGGCTTGAGCAGGATCGGATTCATGTCCGCCACGGGCTCCAGGCCCGCGGCCTGCGCCTGCATCGCCTGGGCCCGGCCGATCTCGGCGCCCTCCGCGGTGACGTAGGAGTTGAGCGACATGTTCTGGGCCTTGAAGGGCGCGACGCGCACGCCCTGGCGGGCCAGCCAGCGGCAGATGCCGGCGGTGACCACGCTCTTGCCCGCGTCCGACGTGGTGCCCGCGACCAGCAATCCCCCGGTGACCATGGGATCACCGTACCGGGAGCGGACGTACGAGGAGACCGCCCGCGGCTGAGCCTGCGGACGGCCTCCCCCATCGGCGTCAGCCCTGCGGGCCGGGAGGGTTCTGGTCGTGGCCCCGGGGCCTGCCGCGCCGGGACGCGCCACCGTAGCGACGCTGCACCGCGTCGGTCCCCTTCTCGATGTGCCGGTCGTACTTGTGTCCGGTCCGCTCCTTCGCGAACCGCTCGACCCGGTCCAGCAGGTGATCGGCCTGCTTGGAGTGCCCTCTGGCGAAGCTCTCCGCTTTTCTCAGCCATTCCCCGATACGGCTCATGACCGTTCTCCCCGTTCTCGCGACTACCGCTCGCCCCTACCCGAGCGACCGGGACAATCACGGGACCCGCCAGAGCCGGCTGCGCAGATCGCCGCCGGCGAGGCGCACCGCCTTGACCGGGGTTTTGCCGCTGATGGCCTGCTGTTTAGCCTGGTGGAGCGGGTTTGGACGGGCCCTCGTGAGGCAGGGGACCCTCGTGACTGTCACGCTTGCGCTGGCGGGCGACACCATGCTCGGCCGCGGCGTGGCCGACCTGCTGGCCGCGTCCACGGATCCGGACGCGTACCTGTCGGACGGAGTCCGCGAGCACCTCGCCGAGGCCGACGCGATCGTGCTGAACCTCGAATGTTGCATCTCCGACCGTGGCAGCCCCTGGCTCTCGCCCGGCAAGCCGTTCCACTTCCGCGCGCCCCCGCAGGCCGCGGACCTGCTCGCCGAGATCGGTGTCAGCTGCGTCACGCTGGCCAACAACCACGCGCTCGACTACGGCTACGACGCGTTGCTCGACACCCGCGCGCACCTGGAACGCGTGGAGGTCCACGCGGTGGGCGCAGGCGCCGACGAGGCGCAGGCGCGGCAGCCGGTCGTCCTGTCCGTGCGGGGACTGCGCATCGGCGTCATCGGCGCGACCGATCATCCGCTGGACTACGCGGCCCGCCCCGACCGGCCGGGCGTGGCCTACGCGGACCTGTCCTCCGGGGTGCCGTCCTGGCTGACGGACGCGGTGGCCGCGATGCGCGCGGAGGCGGACGCCGTGCTGGTGACGCCCCATTGGGGTCCCAACATGACGGCCGGTCCGCAGCCCTACATCAGCGCCGCCGCCACGACCCTGGTCGATGCCGGAGCGAGCCTGGTCGCCGGCCACTCCGCGCACGTGGTGCACGGCCTCGCGCCGCCGGTCCTGTACGACATGGGTGACTTCCTCGACGACTACATCGTGGATCCCGAGCTGCGCAACGACCTGTCGTTCCTGTTCCTGGTGACGGTCGACGAGCTCGGCCCGGTGCGGTTGCGGGCCGTTCCGCTCAAGCTCGAGTACGCCCGGACCGTCCTGGCCGAGGGGGACGAACGCGCCTGGCTGGGCCGTCGCTTCACCAGTGCGTGCGCGGACTTCGGCGCCAGCGCCATCTGGGAGGACGGCCTGCTGACCGCGGACATGCGCTAACGCGAGTGCGTATGCCCGGCTTGGGTAGTTTGATCCGGGGAAACGGGAAAAGGTCCCGTCATCGCGAGGGGGAGGTGGTGTCACCGATGACCCGCGAGATGGAGAGTCATCCCGACATCATCCGTATGCGGGAAAGGTACGAGGTCGCCGCGGCCAATCCGGCCGTTCAACTGGCGGACGGGCTGACCCTGGTAGCCGGACTGTTCCTGGCGCTGTCGCCGTGGATCGTGGGATTCGTCAACCTCGGATCCCTCACCGTGAACAACCTGGTCACCGGGATCGCCGTCGCGCTGCTGGCGCTGGGCTTCAGCTCGGCATTCGGCCGCACGTACGGCATAGCCTGGACCGCCCCGCTCATCGGCCTGTGGACCATAGTGGCCCCGTGGCTGATCCGGGGCGAGGCCGTCACGGCCGGCGCGATCACCACCAACGTGATCGTCGGCGCCATCATCACCGTCCTCGGCCTGGTCACCGTGGGCATGGGCATGACGAGAAGAAGGCGGTGAGAAACCTGTCCCGGGCCGGATGACCTCCGGCCCGGCCACGTGCGCACTCAACGGCGGGCGAACCTGGCCGTCCAAGGACCGGACAGATCGGTCTCAACCCAGGTCAGCATGTACGGCGGGAGCCGCAGATCCTTGTGCACCGCCACCACCTGCGTCCGGCCTTCCAACGCCTGACGGATGCGGGCCGGGAGTCGCTGCGCGAAGCGCTGGATGACTCCTTGCGAGTCGCAGCCGAGCAGGTAGCCGATCTGCACGCCGTTCTCCCCGTAGATCAGGCACGGCGGACGCACCCCCAGACTGCGAAGCTCCGCCGCGGCCCGGCCGATGTCGTCCCTGCCGTGACGGTTGCCGACTCCATGCCCGTAGGCGTACGCACCCTGGAGCCCCAGGTGCGCCAGCAGTCCGGCGATCACCGCCACGGCGACGAGGCGGCGCAGCCGCAGTCCCGCCACCGCCGCCTCCGCCACCGGCAACGACAGCAGCGCGTACGCCGGCGTCAGAAAGCGCGGCGCCGCGTAGTCCACGTAGAACAGGTACGGCAGCGCCATCGCCACACCAGTGCCCGCGGCCAGGAGCATCGGAGGCAGCCGGTGCTCACGCCAGGCCACCCACAGGCCGAGCGCGGCCATCATGGGGATGGCCAGCCACCAGATGAGCGCCACCGGGGAGACCGGGCCACAGTCGGCGCCGAACCGGCACAGCGTAGGCCCGTCAAGCGCCCTGGCGTGCTCGAGGAACGACACGCTCCATCCCATGGCGTTGTGCTCGCCCGCGTCCCGCAGCCGGGTCGCGAACCCGCCGAAGCTCGCCTGCGCCTCGATCGCCCACTGGCCCCACCCCACCGCCAGTCCGGCCACGATGGCGGCCAGCACGGCCGGCAGGCGGCGGGGCACCAGGGCGAGCGCCCCCACCGCCAGGGCCGCCGCGGCGACCAGCGCGTCGGATGGCCGCATCAACGACATGACGGCCAGCGTTGCCGCCAGCCCCACCGGTGCCGGCCGGGAACGCCCGGCCAGGACGAGGAAACCGGTGGCCGCGACGGCGGCCAGCGCGACGTACAGGTTGGGCATGGCCTGGTTGCCGTAGAACACCGTCAGCCAGCAGCCGCCGAACAGCAGGGCGGCCAGCGGCACCACATGATCGGCCCGCACCCGCAGGCAGACGTAGAACGCCCCGAACAGGGCCGCCACCGAGAGCACCGTCAGATACAGGCGCAGCACGAACACCGAATCGGTCACCGCCACCACGGGGGCGACCAGGAGCGGCACGCCCCGCGCCCGTGGTGCGCTGAACACGGCAGGCGGCGCGTGCGGGGCGACCTGGCTGGCGTACACGGCCTCGTCCCACCCGATGCCCAGATACGGCGAGACGAGCAACAGCTGGGCCACGCCGTACAGGACGCTCACCCCCGCCAGCAGCACGACCGGGCGCACGGCGGGCTCGGGGGCGGCAAGGGCCGCGCCAGGACGCGGGACCGTCACCGCGGGAGAACGACGCCACACGTCCACGACAACCCCCACAACCAGGGCCTGGGCGAACATATCCGCTGTTCACAGGGCATTTCGCCGGGCGGCCCACCACTGATCTGGAATCTGCTGGGTAGGGGTGCCCTGAAAATCCCATCCTTCTTCTCAGGGAGGCGAAAAAGAATGGGCACAACGCAAGGCAAGACGGTTCAGGACGTGATGCACCAGGGAGCGCAGTGCATCGGCGCGAGCGACAGCCTGCGCCGGGCCTCGCAGATGATGCGCGACCTGGGGGTCGGCGCGTTGCCGATCTGCGGTGACGACGACCGGCTCAAGGGCATCATCACCGACCGGGACATCGTGATCAAGTGCTGCGCCGAGGGCAAGGACCTCGACCGGACCACGGCAAGCGAACTCGCCCACGGGCTGGTCTGGGTGGATGCCCACAGCAGCGTCGAAGAGGCGCTGCAGAAGATGGAGAAGCACCAGATCAAGCGCCTGCCGGTGATCGACAACCACCGGATCGTCGGTATGGTCAGCGAGTCGGACCTGGCGAAGGAACTGCCGGACAACAAGCTCGCCGAGTTCGTCCACCGGGTCTACGCGCCGTCGTGATACGGAGGTGCACCAGCACGTTCATCAACGGGTTGGTGCGCCCCGCAACCCCCCACTCCCCGAACGAGCGGCCTAGTGAGGCGTCTTCCCGAGGAGCTCGTGGGCCTTGGCCGCGTGATCGGAGTCGACGAGGACCTCGTACTTGTCAGCGACCAGGCCGGATTCCGAGACGAAGTCCCGGCGACCGCCGTGCACCGAGTGGGCGATCAGGCCGAAGATCGCTCCGGCCACCGCACCCCACAGCAGCCCGTACAGCACCAGGGCTATCTGTGGCATGGCCGTGGCCGTGAAGATCGCGAAGAACAGGCCGATGAGGAGCCCGAACCAGGCTCCGCTCAGCGCGCCCCAGCCGGCCGCGCGCAGGTACGTCATGCGCGCCACGACCTGCTCGATCGAGCGGAGCCCGACACCGACGATGAGTGTGCCCTTGACGGGGAACCCGTGGTCGGACAGGAAGTCGACGGTCTTCTGGGCTTCCTGGTAACTGCGATAGGTCGCGATCGGTTCCTTGTTGGTCGTGATGAGAGTCGACGACACCATGTGAGACACGGCTCCTCCTCTCCTCCCCATGCCAAGACATGCGGAGACGTCCTGTGCCTACAGTTTCGACCCTGCTCCTGGCGCTTCCCGGCCACATCCCCCAGACGTGTAGTCAGCCCCGTCTTCCTTCCCGCGCCCGGCCGGGGTCGACCCGCCCCTGCGCGACCGCGAGACGTGCGAGCTCGACGCGCGAGTTGATGCTCAGCTTGCGGTAGACCTGCCGCAAATGGAACGTGACCGTGTGCACGCTGATGAACATCTGCTCGGCGATCTGCCGGTTGGTCCAACCGTCCACGACCAGCAGGGAAACGGTGTGCTCGGTCTCGGTGAGGCTGTCCCAGCCTGAGTCCGGCCGTTTGGCGGAGTTCCAGTGCCGGTGGCGTACCCCCATGCCGCGCAGCCGCTGCCGGATGCGGGCAGCGTCCCTGACGGATCCCGTCTCGACGTACCCCGCGAGGGCGCGCTCCAGGCTGCCGGCCGCCTCCTCACGCTGCCCGGCCTTCTCGAGCGCCACGCCGAGATCCTCCTCCGCGGAGGCGCGCGCCCACGTGTCCACGGCCTGCCCGGCGGCCAGCGCGAGAGCGTCCCGGTCGCCGTCGAGCAGGCCCCGGGCGTGCGCGGCGGACGCGGCGAGCGCGGGGAACCCCGTGTTGGCCCGGCTGATTGCTTCCGCCGCGGCGGCAGCGGACTCGGCCGCCGATCGGTCGCCCGCGCCGAGCGCGACCCTCACCAGCCACGGGGCGGCCGTCGGCTCCATGGCGAGCGCCAGCGGGCGGGAGAGGCCGGCGAGCAGGGTCATGGCGCTATGCGGGCCGTCGCGGGCCTCGGTGATCTGCGCGGCCAGCAGGGCGTGACGGGTACGTGACTCCAGCGATCCCTCGGGCGGCTCGGCGACCTGTCGTGCCGCCTCGCGCAGGTCGCCACGCCGCAGCGCCACGGCGGCCAGCACAGCCCCGGCCACCATGCCTGCCCTCGTGCCGGGCGCCGAGCCGGGCGCCGAGCCGGGCGCAGAGCCGGGCGCAGAGCCGGGCGCCGAGCGTGCCACCGTGGCAGTCAGGGGCGTGTCGAGCGCTCCGGCGAGGTCCAGCGCGCGCTCGGCCTCGCCTGCCGCGCTGTCGAGCCGGCCCGCGGCCAGCTCGGCGCGGGCTTCCAGCGCCGAGGCGTCCGCGGCCCAGGCCAGATGGCCGCCGGCGAACATCTCTTTACGTGCCTGCCGGAGCATGGCCCTGGCCTCGTCGAGCCGGCGGACGTCCGTGAGGATGGCGGCCGTGGTGAGGCGCACTTCGTAGCGGTCGCCCTCCTTCAGCCGGCCGGCGTCCTCGGCCAGCGCCAGCGCGTCCGCGAACCTGCCTTCCTCCCGTGCGGCCGTGGCGAGGGCGATCAGCGCGGCGGCCGTGGCCGCGGGACCGTGCCGGGACCGCTCCTCGACAACCTCACTCGCGTACGCCGCCGCGGCGCCGCCGCTTCGCTTCCGCGTGACGGCGTACAGCCGGACGAGGATGGCCCGGTCGCGGACGTGCTGGGGCAGGCCGGGAACGGCCAGCACCGTCTCGGCCTCCCTGACCGCCTCCTCACCCCGCCCGCTCAGGTACATGATCTCCGACAGCAGGGATCGCAGCTCGGGCATGCCGGGCAGGGTGCCGGACTCGGACACGTCGGACAGGGTGCCGGACTCGGACACGTCGGACAGGGTGCCGGACTCAGACACGTCGGACAGGGTGCCGGACTCAGACACGTCGGACAGGGTGCCGGACTCAGACACGTCGGACAGGGTGCCGGACTCAGACACGTCGGATACGGAGCCGTGATCGGCGAGGCGCCTCCTGACCACCCGCTCGGCCTCTCGCAGCCGCCCTGCGGCGATCGCGGACTCCATGGCGGCGACGGCCGGTCCCGCCACGGCGGGACCGGTCGTCTCCTCGATCACGCCGAACTGCTCATGCAGCGCCTGCCGCACGGGCGGCGGGACCCACGCGGCGACGACGTCCCCGACCAGTTCGTGGCGGAAGGCGAGGCCGTGCGCGGTCACGACGAGGACGCCCGCCGCCGTGGACTCTTCCATCGCCGGGAGCAGCCCGGCCGGCGTGGTGCCCAGCAGCGACGCGGCGTGCTGGAGCGACAGCGAGCCGCCGAGCACCGCGGCAGTCTCCACCAGGCTCCTGGCCTCCGCGCTCAGCGGGTCGATCCAGCTCCGCACCACGGCTCGCAGCCGGGCCGGCAGAGGCGCGCCCGGCCCGGCCGTCCCGAGCAGGCCTTCGTCGCGGAGTCCGGTGAGGAGTTCGATGATCAGCAGCGGATTGCCGCCGGCGCTCGCCACGAGCGCCTGCGTGGCCGCGTCGGGACGTTCCCCGAGGGTGTCCGCGGCCAGCGCCGTGGCGGCATCCGTGGAGAGCGGGGCGAGTGTCGTCCGCGCGGCTCCATGCCGCTCCAGCAGGTCGAACAGCGCGGCCGCAGGACCGGCTCGCACCGCGGTCGAGCGGCTCAGCAACCAGCCGACGGGCCGGTCGGCGAGGAGGCCGTGCAGGGTGTGGAGGGTTATCAGCGTCGCCGGGTCCGCGCGGTGCAGGTCGTCGAGCACGGCCAGGACCGGCGCCCTGGCGTGGAAGGCCGTCTTCAGCCGGTCCAGCAGCCGCGTTCCTGAGCCGACGGGCGCGGCGTCGTCGGGCTCGGCGCCCAACTCGAGCGCCTCCAGCAGCACGCCGCACGGAACGAGCTCCCCCAGCACCGCCACACCGCTCCGCACCACGGCGATGCCCCGCGCGGAGGCCGCGGCGGCGGCCTCGCCGAGCAGGCGGCTCTTGCCCGCGCCCGGCTCGCCGTCGACCAGGAGGGTCCCGCCACGCCGGCGCAGCGCGCGCAGCAGGCCGTCGACGTGGCGCCATTCACGTTCGCGTCCCCGCATGTCGCTGCCTCCGATGAAGCGCTTTCCTGGACCGGTACGGGAAAATCTCATGCCTCTCAAGATCTTTAACACCCGCGGTACTACGTACCTGGGGGATATGGCCTCGGCGGGCAGCCTCCTTTTCTCTAATCTGTCGTCATGAAAGACCCCGAGAACAAAGTCGCCGTCATCACCGGCGCGGCGAGCGGCATCGGGCGGGGAATGGCCGAGGCGTTCGCCGCAGTGGGGATGCGTGTGGTGCTGAGCGACGTGGAAGAGCCCGCCCTTCACGCCACGGCGGCCGAGCTGTGCGATGGGGGCGCCGATGTGCACGCCGTGCCGGCCGATGTCTCACAAGCGCCTGACGTCGCCGCGCTCGCCGAGTCCGCGCTGCGGAAATACGGCACCGTCAACGTATTGTGCAACAACGCGGGCGTCCACACCGGAAGCAGGCCGAGCTGGGAGAGCACGCTGGACGACTGGGCGTGGATTCTGGGCGTGAACTTGATGGGCGTCGTGCACGGAATCCGCACCTTTCTCCCCGTCATGATCGAGCAGGGCGAGGATGCGCACATCGTCAACACCGCATCCATAGCGGGTCTGCTGACGGGCGGCTCGTTGTACGGCGTATCAAAATCGGCCGTCATCGCATATTCAGAAACTGTTCATTTGGAACTCATCGGCGGCGGCTTCAAACCGCGCATATCGGTGCTGTGCCCCGGCGTGGTCAGCACGAACATCTTCAATTCCCACCGCAACCGGCCGGCCAGATTCGCCGAGGCCGGCCCGTTTCCGTCCGGCTGGTCCGAGGACGCCGCCCGGCAGGGGTTCGCGCTCGGCCTCAGCCCGCGAACCATCGGCGAGGAGGTGCTGCAGGCGATTCGCGAGGAGCGCTTTTACATCCTGACGCATCCCGAATACGCCGGACACATCGAGCACCGGATGACGCAGATCATCCACGGCGAAAACCCCACGCTGCTGCCCATGCCGGGCAGCTGATCGGCGGGCTGGACACCTTTGGCCCGGCATGATCACAATGAGGCTCCTGCTCCTTACGAAGGGCGGTCCATGAACGTCCGCGACCCGCTCACCGGCCGGATCGAGCGGCCGCTCGATCCGGTCCCGCCCGACCGGCTCGCCGCCGTCGCGGCGGAGCTGCGCGCGATGACCCCGGCCTGGCGCGACACCGACCGCGGCACGCCGCTGTCGCGGTTCGGCGCCGCGCTCGCCGCCGACGACGAGTTGCTCGCCGCGCTGGTGGCCGACACCGGCAGGGTGGCGGAGTCGCTGCTGGAGCGGCAGATCGTGGCCGGCCTGATCGACCGGTGGGTACGCCAGGCGCCCGCCCTCCTGGCGCCGCCTGCCGACTTCCCCGCCTCGTTGCCCGGCGTGGTCGTGGGCGGCGACGCGGTGCCGTACGAGCTGGTCGGGGCGATCACCCCGTGGAACTTCCCGCTGCTGCTCGGCCTCATCGACGCCGTGCCCGCGCTGGCCGCCGGGTGCGCGGTGGTGGTCAAGCCGAGCGAGGTGACCCCCAGGTTCATCGAGCCGCTGATGCGGCTGGTGCCGGACGGGTTGCCGCTGCGGGTCGTCGAGGGCGACGGCGCGACGGGGGCGGCGCTGGTGGATCTGGTGGACGCCGTGGTGTTCACCGGCAGCGTGCCGACCGGGCGGCTGGTGGCGCAGGCCGCCGCCCGCGCGTTCGTGCCCGCGTACCTGGAGCTTGGCGGAAAGGATCCGGCCATCGTGCTGGCCGGAGCGGACCTCGACCGGGCGGCCTCGGCGATCCTGTGGGGCGGCACCGCCAACGCCGGGCAGTCCTGCCAGTCCATCGAACGCGTCTACGTGGCCAGGCAGGTCCATGACGAGTTCTTGGCGCTGCTCGTGGGCAAGGCCGCCCAGGTCGGTCTGACCTGCGAGGGCGGGCCCATCGGGCCGATCATCGCGCCTGAGCAGCCGGACGTGCTCGCCGCGCACCTCGCCGATGCCGTGGCCAAGGGTGCGATCGTGCACACGGGCGGGGCGATCGAGCGGCACGGCGGCGGCCACTGGTGCCGCCCGACCGTGTTGTCCAGGGTCGATCACACGATGCTGGTGATGACGGAGGAGACGTTCGGCCCGCTGCTGCCGGTCATGGCCGTGGACGGCGTGGACGAGGCGGTCGCGCTGGCCGACGACTCGGTGTACGGGCTGTCGGCCGCGGTCTTCGCCGCCACCGAGGAGCAGGCCAGGGCCGTGGCGGCCCGGCTGCACGCCGGGGCGGTCAGCGTCAACGACGCCTCGCTGACCGCGCTCGTGCACGAGGGCGAGAAGCACTCCTTCCGGCTGTCCGGGCTCGGCGGCTCCCGCATGGGCCCCGCCTCCATCAGCCGGTTCCTGCGCCGCCGCGCCTTCCTGGTCAACCGATCCGACGCCGCCGACCCGTGGTGGCACGCGACGAAGGGGTAACGAATGGGACTGCGGGCGGACATGCCGCTGCTGGCGCGGCACGAGGGCGAGTGGGAGGGCGAGTACCTGCACCTCGGCCGCGACGGGAGCCTGCTCGACCGGCACCGCGTCCAGATGACCTGCCGCATCGTCGGCGACGCCGCCTACCACCAGGTCAACCGCTACACCTGGGACGACGGGCGCACCGAGGTGCATGAGTTCCCCGGCACGTACCTCGGCAGGGGGCGGTGCGGGTTCGACACCGAGCGGCTCACGGGCGTGTTCTGGGAGGTGGACGACAGCACGATCTACCTCACCTGGCGGTACAAGGGGCAGCCGCTCCGGCTGTTCGAGATGATCGTGCTAAGCGCGGACGGCAGGTCGCGCAGCCGGGTCTGGCAGTGGCTGGAGGACGGCGTGTGCGTGCGGCGGACCCTGATCGACGAGAGGCGCGTGGCATGACGGCCTTCACCGCTCTGGCGCTGCAGGTGCGGACGAAGGCCATCAACGGCGCCGACGATCCGCGGGCCGAGATCCGCGCCGCGATCGATCGCATCGGCGCACAGGTCGGCGGCTCGAAGGCGTGGCTCGGGCCGGGCCTGCGGCTGGTGGTGTTGCCCGAGTACGTGCTGACTGGATTTCCGATGCGGGAGACCTTCGCCGAGTGGCGGGAGCGGGCCGCGCTCGATCCCGGCGGCCCCGAGTACCGGGCGCTCGCCGGGATCGCCGTCACGCACGACGTGTTCCTGTGCGTGAACGCCTACGAGCGGGACGAGCACTTCCCCGAGTTGTACTTCCAGGCGTCGGTGATCCTCTCCCCCGCCGGCAAGGTGGTGCTGCGCTACCGGAGGCTGCACTCGATGTTCACGCCGACGCCGTACGACGTGTGGGGCGACTACGTGGAGATCTACGGCATGGACGCCGTGCTGCCGGTGGCCCGTACCGAGATCGGCAACCTGGCGGTCCTGGCCTCCGAGGAGATCCTCATGCCCGAACTGGCCCGCGCGCTCACGTTGCGCGGGGCCGAGGTGTTCTGCCACCCAACCTCCGAGGCGTCGTCCCCGGCCCTGACACCGAAGGCGATCGCCCGCCGCGCCCGGGCGGTGGAGAACCTGGCCTACGTGGTGTCGGCCAACACCGGCGGCCTGACCGGCATCGCCATCCCCGGCGACTCGACCAACGGCGGCTCCGAGCTGATCGACCACGAGGGGCGGGTGCTCGCGCAGGCCGGCGCGGGCGAGTCGCTGGTGGCCGCGGCGGAGCTCGACCTCGCCGTGCTGCGCCGGGCACGGTGGCGGCCCGGCATGGCCAACCTGCCGAGCCGGGTGAAGACCGGGTTGTGGGCCGAGGAGTACGCCAGGCACGACGGCGAGCGACCCGGCGGCCTGGCCGGCGGCGCCAAGGACCGCGCGTGGTTCCGCACCCGGCAGGCCGAGACGATCGAGCGGCTCTACGACTGACCGCGGGCGCCGCGGTGCCAGGACAACACCAGCCGCTCCACCCCCACGAACGCGGTGTTGAGCGCGATGCCGAGCAGCCCGAGCAGCACGATCACAGCCCACATGGCGGGGATGTCGAACTGGCTGTGCGCCTCCAGCATGCGGTGGCCGATGCCTTCGCTGCTGCCCACCAGCTCCGAGATGACCATCATGATCAGCGCCAGGGACACGCTCAGCCGCAACCCGGCGAAGATCTTCGGGGCGGCGGCGGGCAGGATGATCCGGGTGAGCCGCTGCCAGGCACTCAGCCGGAAAACCGTGCCGGTCTCGATGTACTGGAGGTCGACGTGGCGGGCGCCGTCCATGGAGTTGATCAGCACCGGCCAGATGACGCCGTACACGATCGCGGCCAGCTCCATCGGGGTGCCGATCTTGAACAGCAACAGGAAGACCGGCAGCAGCGCCGCCGGCGGCACCGACCTGCCGAAGTGCACCAGCGGCTCCACCAGCGCCGACAGCAGGTATGAGCGGCCGAGCGCCACCCCTGCCAGAACGCCGGCCGCGCACGCCATGGCCCAGCCGGCGAACAACCTGGCCAGGCTCGGCAGCAGGTCGGCGACGGCCTCGTCGGTCAGGAACACCCGTCCGATCGGCCCGGAGAACCACATCTCATGCAGCCTGGCCACGATCCGCGACGGCGGCGGGAAGTAGGCGGCCTGCGTCTCCCGCGTGGCCAGCTCCCAGGCGATGACGGCCACGGGCAGCAGCCAATACCATCCCAGCCGCGACCAGACCGGCTGCCGGGTCATGCGGCCTCCCCCGTCCGGGCTTGGTGCCAGCGGAACACGCGCCGCTCGGCGGCCGTGAACAGCAGGTTGGCGGCCAGCCCGATGAGACCGGCCCACACGACCGCCGCGAACACCCGATCGGCCCGGTTCGCGCTGCCCGCCAGCGACTGGAACGCGCCGATCCCGCCCCCACCCGGCGCCAGCAGCTCCACGCTCACCGCCACGATGAGGGTGACGGACACGGCGATGCGCACGCCGGTGGCGATGAACGGCGCCGCACTCGGCAGGCTCACCCGCAGCACCACCGCCAGCGGGCCGAAGCCGAAGCTCCGCAGCGTGTCCTTGGCCAGCGGGTCGACGTCGCTCAGGCCGTACAGCGTGTTGATCAGCACCGGCCACGAACAGGTGTAGAAGACCAGCGCCGTTTTGGCGTCGTGGCTGGCCGGGAAGACGAACACAGCCACGGGGATCAGCGACACCGACGGGATCGGCCGCAGGAACTCCACCAAAGGCCGCGTCGAACGCTCCAGGAACGGCACTGAGCCGAACAGCAGCCCCGCCGGCACGGCAACCGCGACGGCGATCGCCAGCCCGTTCAGGCAGGCCGCCAGCGTGGCCAGCACGTCGGCGCGGAACTGCTCGTCCGCTGGCAGCCGCGCCGCCGTCACCAGCACATCCGACATGTACGGCATCACGTCGGGAACGAGCCCGGTCCGTCCCGCCAGTTCGGCGACGGCGAGGAACCCTATGACGCCGACGGCCCCCAGGATCCCCCGCTCCAGGCGCCCGCCGGTCATCCGCTCATCGGCGCGAACAGCTGCGCCACGTCCGCCTTCGCCTTGAGGTAGCCGTAGCCGTGCAGCAGGTCGGCCAGCTTCTGCACGCTGGCCGTGTCAGCCTGCATCGAGAACGTGCCGAGCGTCATGGCCGCCGCCGCGTCCGCCGGGATCTGTGTGTACGTCGGCACGACCTCGTCGATCGCCTTGCGGTCGGAGCCGGCGATCTGCTGAGCCTTGGCCAGCGCGCGGTGCAGGGCGGCGGCCGTCTTCGGGTTCTTGGCCAGCCAGTCCTCGCTCACGCCCCACCCGTCGATCGGCACGCCGGCCGTGACGCCGGAGGTGGTGTCGATGATCTGAGTGGCGCCGCCCTTCTTGGCGGCGGTCAGGAACGGCTCCACCAGCCAGGCCGCGTCCACCTTGCCGGAGGTCAGCGCGCTGAGCTGGTCGGCGAACGGCACCTGGACGTACTTGGCGTCCTCCGGCTTGAGCCCCGCCTCCTGCAGGTGGGCGTTGGTCAGCGTCTGCCCGAGCGCCTTCAGCACGTTGACCGCGATCGTCTTGCCCTTGAGGTCGGCGGCCGTCTTGATCGGCGAGTCCTTGGCCACCACGACGCCTGCCACGTTCGGGGCGGCCTCCTGGCTGTGCTGGAAGAGCTTCAGTTTGGCCGCGCCCGAGTCGTTGATCGCCATCAGCGACACATAGCTGGTCAGAAAGGCGTCCATGCTGCCGTTGAGGATCTTCGGCATGACCGCCTGCGGCGCCTGGATGATCTCGGTCTTGACGGTCAGCCCTTCCTCCTTGAAGAATCCCCGCTTCTCCGCGATGAACAACGGCGCCGACGACGGCACCGGCACCACGCCGATCAAGAGTTGTGTCTTCTCCAAGCCGCCGGTGGACGCGGCGCCGCCCGTGGCGGCACCGCCTCCTCCTCCGCACGCGCTCAGTGTCAGCGCCACCGCCATGCCCGCGACGACGATCCTGGCCAGCTTCATGCCACTGCCTTCCTTGGTGGAGCGCGCCACGCGGCTACCGGCCGGGACCGGCGGCCACCATCGACGCTACGTCGACCTTGTTCTTGAGGTAGCCGAACTCGAACATCAAATCGGAGACGCGCTGGATGCGGGTGGGGTTGAGCGAGGTGGGGAAGGTCCCCATCGCCATGGTCATCGCCGCTTCCTTGGGTGTCTGGGTGTAGCCGGCGACCGTCTCGGCCAGCAGGACGCGGTCGGTCGCGGCCAGCGCCTGCCCCTTCGCCAGGGCTCGCTGGAAGGCGGCCGCGGTCTTGGGATGCCGGCGCACCCAGTCCTCCGTCGCCGCCCACCCGTCGATCGGCAGCTTGTCGGTCGGCCCGGTGTTGGTGTCCAGCAGCAGCCGCACCCCGGCGTTCTGGGCGCTGGACAGGAAGGGCTCGACCATCCACGCCGCGTCCACCTGCTCGTTCTTGAGCGCGACCAGTTGGTTCTGGAAGTCCACGACGACGAACTTCACCTGCTCCGGCGTCAGGCCGTAGGGCTTCAGGTGGGCGCTCACGGACATCGTGCCCAGGTTGTTGAGCGAGTTGACGGCGATCGTCTTGCCCTTGAGGTCCTGCGCCTTCTGCAGCTCCGAATCCCGCGGCACCACGACGCCGGCGATGCCAGGCGAGGCCTGCAGCGCATCGTAGAGGATCTTCAGCCGCGCCGTGCCGCTGCCTTGAACGTTGATGAGCGAGACGTAGCTGCCTTTGAAGACGTCGATGTCGCCGTTGAGGATCCTGGGCATCACCGCCTGCGGCGCCTGGATGGTCTCCATCGTGACGGTCAGGCCTTCTTCCTTGAAGAAGCCCTTGCGGTCCGCGATGAACACCCCGGCGGAGGACGGCGTGGGGCTGATGCCGATGAGCAGCGAGGTCTTCTCCAGGCCGCCGGACCCTGCCGGGCTGCTCGGCACCGGCCCGGTGGCCACCACGGTGCACGCCGCGGTCACGAGGATCGTGCCGAGCACCGCCAGCCAAGCCCGGAGAGCGGGCCCCGATTCCATGAGTTCTCCCTTGCCGGGTCAAGAAAGGCCGGACGGTGATCTTACCCGCTACGGGGATTGTCATGAAAGAATCCTGATGAACGGCTCAGTCAATCGTCACCGCTTGTCACCACATGTCCGGAAATCAGAGTCAATCGGGCATTTTCTGAAAAGTCAGAAATTTTGTAAGTCTGGCGGGACTGGTCCATCTTCTCCCGCTATGCTCAAATGGCTCTCCCTGCACAAGGACGTGTATGAAGCACCTCCGGTACCAAGACGCCTTTTCGGTGAGAGGGAGCCAGTCGGGTGAATCCTGCGACTGTGGACATACGTCCTGCCACTCCTCCCTTAGCCCCCAAATCAGCGCATAACCGGACGAAAAGTACACGTCCTCGCAGATTCCGGCTCCGCGATTTGAAGGTGCGCTCGCGGCTGATCGCGCTGATCCTCATCCCGACCATGTTGGGGGTCCTGGTCGGGGCACAGCAGGTCATCGCCTCATGGAACGCGGCCGACCAGTACCACCGCATCCTGGACAAGGCCGAGCTCAGCGCATCGATCACCGAGGTCACCCATCAGCTCGCGCTCGAACGGGACCTGGCGATGCACTACATCGCCGCCGGTCGCACACCGGAGCGGGAGGAGCCGCTGCGCGCGCAGTTCGCCGTGGTCGACAAGGCCGCCGCCGCCATGCGCGCGAAGGCCGCCGCGGTCACCACCGACCACGGGGAGAGCGCCTGGACGCTCAGCCGGCAGATCCTCACCCGCCTGCCCGAGATCGACGCGGCCCGCACCACGGTGCTAAGGACCGAGGTGCTCGCCCTGCCCACGCTGACGAGGTACGCCGCGATCATCGGCGCTTTCCAGCAGTTCCACGACGAGATCGGTCAGGGCGGCGAGGACGAGGCGCTGGCCGCGCACGTGCGCGCGCTGTCCGCGCTCGCCAAGGGCCGCGAGGCCGCGTCACAGCAGCGCGGCCTGCTCGCGGCGGTGGCCTCGGCGGGCCGCTTCCAGAGCGGTGAGCTCGACCGGTACATGGCCGCCCGGGCCCAGCAGGACAGCGAGCTGGAGGTTTTCCGGTCGGTGGCCACGCAGCAGGATCGGCAGGCGTACGACGACACCGTCACCGGCACGCCGGTCGATCGGGCCGAAGTGATCCGGCTGCGGGCCCTCGCGCAGGCCGGGCAGAGCGGTCCGATCGACATCGCCCCGGAAAGCGACGACGACGCCGGCTTCTGGTTCGCGGCGATGAGCGGCACCGTCGACGGCATGTGGACGGTGCAGAAGCGGCTCGGCTCATCGATCACCGTGCAGAGCAGGACCCTGGAGGACGCCGCCCGCCGCGACGCCATCGTGGCCGCCGCCTACATCCTCCTGCTCCTGCTGTTCGTGTTGCTGATCACCACCTTCGTGGCCCAGTCCCTGGTCAGACCACTGCGCAGGTTGCGCAGGGAGGCCCTGGACATCGCCGGCATGCGGTTGCCCCAGACGGTGCGCCGGCTGCGCGAGACCAGCGACGAATCGACCCTCACCGTCGCGCCCATCGACGTCGACTCCTGCGACGAGGTCGGGGAGGTGGCCAGGGCCTTCGACGAGGTGCATCGCGAGGCCATCCGGCTGGCCGGGGAGGAGTCCCGGCTGCGCGCGAACATCAACGCCATGTTCGTCAACCTATCCAGGCGCAGCCAGACGCTGGTACAGCGGCAGATCAAGCTCATCGACGGACTCGAACAGGGCGAGGAGGACGAGCGGCGGCTGGCCGACCTCTTCGCACTCGACCACTTGGCGACGCGCATGCGGCGTAACAACGAGAGCCTGCTCATCCTGGCCGGCCAGGAACCGCCCGGGCGGTGGAACCATCCGGTAGGCCTGGCCGACGTCGTCCGCGCCGCCCTCTCCGAAGTGGAGGGCTACCAGCGCGTCACCGTCAAGATCACCGTGAACGGCGCGCTCGCCGGGCCGGCGGTCAACGACACCGTCCATCTGCTGGCCGAGCTGATCGAGAACGCGGTGTCCTTCTCACCGCGGGACACCCGCGTGGTCGTCTCCACCGGCAGGATGGAGGGCGGCATCATGGTGTCGGTCGCCGACACCGGCATCGGCATGACCCATGACGAGCTGGTGCGGGCCAACGAGCGCCTGGCGCGTGTGCCCGAGGTGGACGTGTCGGTCTCGCGCCGCATGGGGCTGTACGTGGTGGCCCGGCTGGCCTACCGCCATGGCATTCGCGTGCACCTGCGTCCCCACGAGACGGGCGGCCTGATCGCCATGGTGCTCCTGCCCGACGCACTGCTGCACGCACCCGTCCCCGCGTATCCCCGCCCCACCAGAACGCGCCCCGGCCCACTCTCCTATGCGGCGTCCGGCGGCCAGCCGCCCTGGCCGGATGCTGACGCGTCGGCCAGCCGCTGGACACCCCGGACGCATACCGACTCAGCGACCGTGACCGGCCCCATTCCGGTCACCCTGCCTGCTTCGGCCGCTGACGACGACTACCTGCCGATCTTCGCGCAGGTGCAGTCGGCCTGGTTCGAGCGCGGCAACGGCGGCGGCGCGACGTGGGGCTCGGCCGAGGCCGGGTGGAGCGCCGCCCAGGCCGTGGTCACCCCGTCCAACGCCGGCGCCACCCCGTCCGGCCTGCCGAAACGCGTCCCCAAGGCCAATCTGGTGCCCGGCACAGCCGAAACCGCGTCCGCACCCCGAGGCGTCGCCCCCATCCCCCGGCTCTCGCCGGAGCTGATCCGCAGCCGCCTGAGCAGCTTCCAGCAGGGGTGCCGGCAGGCCCGCACCCGCATCAGCACCGGCGACCTCCCGCCCTTCACCTCCTGACCGTCGCCGCCCTGCTGATGACGACGGCGGCCTGCCTTCCGGCCACGGAAGGGGCGGGCACGCACACGACCGTCCACGCCACCGTCGCGGCGGACAAGACCCCTGCGATCGCGACGGTTTCGCCGACGTGGATCCGGGCCTTGCGAGTGCCCCGTGACAGCAGCCCCGGCCGCGATCGACGAACTCGCCACCACCTCCTGGCACAGCCGGGAAGCGGATTCCCGCAGGGTCGCCGCCGCCCTGCGTGCCTGTCTTCTGAACCGCGCATAGTTTTCACCGTGCCTGTCCGGAAGCGCGGCACCCGTTCGTCATAGGGGTGAGATCCTGACACGAAGGAGCGCGAGATGAAGTACATGATGTTCGTCTGCACCGACACCGAGCCGGACACCGACAAGGCCGGCCTGCCCGACATCGACACGTGGGTGACGGAGAACGACACCCGCGGGCGGCGCCTGGACGGCCACGAGCTGGCCCCGACGACCGCGGCGACGACGGTGCGGGTGCGCAACGGCGAGCTGCTGGTCAGCGACGGTCCGTTCACGGAGACCAAAGAGGTGATCGTGGGCTACGACCTCCTCGAATGCGCCGACCTGGACGAGGCGATCGAGGTCGCCCGCACCCACCCCATGGCCAGGGAAGGACGGATCGAGCTGCGCCCGTTCGCCGACCTGCCGCACCGATCGGCGTGACCGGCACGAGCCCCGCCTGCGGCGGCGCGGCGCAAGCCACCGCAGGCGGGGAGGCCGTGGACGTCGTCGCGCAGGTGGCCGGCGTCGTCGGCGTCGTCGGCAAGGACGCCTTCGGGCGGATCGTCGCCACGCTGATCCGCGTCACCGACGACTGGACGCTGGCCGAGGACTGCGCGCAGGAGGCACTGACGCTGGCCCTCGAACGCTGGCCCACGGAGGGCATCCCCGCCAACCCAGGCGGCTGGCTCATGACGGTGGCCCGCAACCGCGCCATCGACATCCTGCGCCGGGTCTCCACCGAGCGCCGCAAGCTGCAGGAGCTGGCGTCCCTCGCACTCACCACCGACACCGGTCCCGCCCCCGTACGGAAGGAGGACGTCGTGGACGACCGGCTACGGCTGATCTTCACCTGCTGCCATCCCGCGCTCAGGCTCGACGCACGCGTGGCATTGACGCTCCGAACGATCTGCGGGATACCGACGGCCGACATCGCGCGGGCCTTCCTGGTCAGCGAGTCGACCATGACCCGCCGCCTGACCCGGGCCAAGACGAAGATCGCGGACGCCGGCATCCCGTACCGGGTGCCGACCGGCCCGGCGCTGGCCGAGCGGCTGCCCGGCGTGCTCGCCGTGCTGTACCTGCTGTTCACGCGCGGCTACGATGCCGGCGGCGAGCCCGCGTTCGCGGACGAGGCGATCCGGCTCGTCCGGCTGCTCGAGCAGCTCATGCCGGATCAGCCGGAGATCTCCGCGCTGCTGGCCCTGTTCCTGTTCCAGCACTCCCGGCGTGACGCCCGCCGCGACGCCGACGGCAATCTGCTCACCCTCGACAAGCAGGACCGGTCTCGCTGGGACCACGCGGCGATCGCCGAGGGCCTGGACGTCCTGGCCAGGACGCGGCAGGACGGCCCGTACGCGCTGCAGGCCAGGATCGCCGCCTGCCACGCCACGGCGGCCTCCGCCGACGCCACCGACTGGCCGATGATCGCGACCTGGTACGACGAGCTCGCCCGCATCCAACCCTCACCGGTGATCGAGCTGAATCGTGCCGTGGCGCACGGCTACGCGCACGGGCCCGCGGCCGGGCTGAGGCTGCTAGCGGCGGCCCGCGCCGGTGGCACGCTCGACGACTACCCGCCGGCCCTGGCGGCGGAGGCCGACCTCACCGCCCGCCACGGCGACCGGGATCGCGCCGCGGCGTTGTTCCGGCGGGCCGCCACCCTCTCCCACCTCGAACCCGAACGCCGAGCCCTGCTCGACCGCGCCGCCCAGCTCTCCACATAGCGGTCGGATGCTTGTCAGCGACCTGACTGCGCGGGCCGTCATCCGGTGGGCTGGGGAGACGGCGCGGCAAGACTCCCTTCACTGACCAGTGGATCCGGCGCTTCGAATCGGCAGGATGACCGCCGAGCGGTGTGCGGAGTCGTGGTAGACCTCCTGGTCCGCCGCCCGGAGGGTGGTGGCGGTGGCGCGGGATTCGCCGGTGCCGGGGTTGCGGGCGTAGCGGGGGAAGGCGCCGCTGGAGACCTGCACCCTGATCCGGTGGCCGCGCTTGAAGCGGTACGCGGTCGGCCAGAGCTTGACGGTGGCGCGAGTGATCTCCTCGGCGCCGGACAGGCTGACCAGGCCGTCGCAGACGTTGGCCGAGCGGCCGCCCGGGTCGACGTCGCAGAGCCGGACGAAGACGTCGGCGTAGGGCAGGCTGGAGCGGAACCAGATCTCGGCGCCGACCTCGCCGATGACCTCGACGTCCTCCTCGAGCGCGTCGCTGGTGTAGGTCAGCACGTCCGCGCGGGCCTCCAGAGACCCGTTGTCGACGCGGCCGCCGCCGTTCATGACCACGCCCCCGGCCGCGGGCGTCGGGTCCGCCGGGTCGTAACGGTACCGGTCGGGCACCGAATCACCGGCCGTCTCGGTGGACAACGCACCGGAAGGCTGGAGGTGGAAACGTTGCGGCGAGTAGCCGGGCGGCGGCCAGGTCTCGAAGTCGCGCCAGGCTTCCTCGCCCATCACGAACAGCCGCACCGGCAGGCGGTGCGGGGGCTGCTCGCCGCGAGCATGGGCGAGCCCGAACTCGATGGCCTCCAGCACCCCCGTGTTGTTGAACGCCGTGTGCGTCCACGGCCCGACCGTCACCCTGGCCGGCCGGCCCGCCTCCTGCAGGATCCGGAAGTCGCGGAGCTGGCCGGGCAGGAAGATGTCGTACCAGCCGCCGATCGAGCTGACGGGCACCGTCACCTGGGCCACCCGGTCGCTGTGGTCGAGCCCGGCCCAGCGGGGGGCGTCGGCGTCGTGGGTGAGGATGTCCTGGATGTAGTCCGAGCGGCGGCCGACGGCGGCGACGTCGGCCTGGTTGAGCGGGAGGGTGCTCAGGGCGCGGCGGATCTTCTTGGCCTGGAAGGGTTGCCGGAGCATCGCCAAGGGTCGTTCCTGCACGGCGATCAGGGCGCCCCATCCGAACGGCGTCTCCAGTGACATGCCGTCCTTGCGGAGGAACTCCAGGGTCAGCGCCGATTCGGTCACCTGCGGGATCATCGCCTTGACCTCGGGAGGCAGGGCGTCGGCGACGGCCCACTGCACATACCCCATATAGCTGACGCCCACCAGGACGATGGAGCCGCCGAACCAGGGTTGTTTGATCACCCAGTCCAGCGTGGCCAGGCCGTCCTCGCGCTCCTGGCGCAGCGGGTCGAAGGCGCCGCCGGAGCCGAAGCCGCCGCGGGTGCTCTGGATCAGCACCTGGAATCCGCGTTCGGCCAGCGGCCTGGCCATGGCCATGGCCAGCACGCCCCGCCGGCCGTACGGGCAGCGGATGAGCGCGGTCGGCAGCGCCTCGCCCCCGCTCCGCGGCGCCCACCGGTCGGCCAGCAGCTCGGCCCCGTCGGGCATCGGCACCCGGAGATCCCGCTGGACGGCGAGGTTCCTGGTCACCGGCGGGGGCAGCTTCAGCCAGCGCTGGAGGAGATGACTGATCATGTTCATCGGTCCTGTTCCTTGTGCTCGAGGAGGACGTGCAGCATGCGCATGAGCCGTTCGGTGAACTCCTCGGGGTCGAGCGGATCGTCCCCCTCCACCAGCCAGGCATTGACGAAGGCGGCCGCGCCGCCGGTCAGGTACAGGGCGAGGTCGTCGGCCGTGCGCGGGTCGAGCCGATCGCCGCCCATCCGGCGGGCGAGCCGCCTGTTGACCGGCATCAGCAGTTCGGACAGCGCCTTGTTCAGGGCGAACGCGATCGAGCTGGTCAACATCGCCCGGTAGAAGGCCCGGTGTTCGGCGAAATGCCGCATCGCGGCCAAAGCCGGGCCGCGCCTGTCACCGGAAGGCGAGGCGTCCTCGATGCGCTGCAAAAGCTCGCGCCGGGCGAGGTCGAGCGCGGCCTCCAGCAGCAGCGTGTCGCGATCTCCGAAGTGCTGGTACACCACCTGCCTGCTCACGTCCGCGGCCGCGGCGAGGTCGGCGATCGGGACGGCCGCCGTGTCTCGTTCGGCGACCAGGGCGACGGCGGCCCGCAGGAGAGCGGAGCGCGTACGCCGCACCCGGCGGTCCTGTGCGGGGGCGAGCGCGCCCGACTGCAGTGGCATACCTCAAGATAATGGACACATGTAAATAAGAAGGCAAGTGTCAATTATTTAGGGGTGCGAGCGCTGATGGTCTAGACTCCCGCAGATGTTCGCGGCCCCCGCCCGGCTGGCCTGGCTGGACGCCCTGCGGGGACCGGCCGCGCTGGCCGTCACGATGCACCACGCCGGCTGGACCTTCGTCCCGGGCCTCTGGGCGGAGGTGGACCGGCGCATCGATCTGGGCACGTGGGGCGTGTTCGTGTTCTTCCTCGTCAGCGGCTACATCATCCCCGCCTCCCTGGAGCGGCGCGGCGACCTGCGTGCCTTCTGGACCGGCCGGGCCTTCCGCCTCCTCCCCCTCCTGCTCGCCGCCTGCTGCCTGGCGCTCCTGCTCGCCCTGGCCGGCGTGCTGCCTCTTCACCCCGGGCTCGGCGAGCGCCCGCCGCCCCTGGTCGTGCTCGGCAACCTGACGATGCTGCAGGAACTGCTCAATCTGCCCGCCGTCATCAGCGTGACGTGGACGCTGTCGTACGAGATGGCGTTCTACCTGATGAGCGTCGCGCTGTTCACCGTCAGGCAGGCACACCGGTCGGCGGGGATCGCCGTCGCCCTGGCCTTGACCGCCGTGCCCATGGGCCTGCTGCTCCCCCGGGCGAGCATCGGCGGCCGGGCCGACCTGGCTGCCGCGTCGCTCGGCCTGGCGGTCGTCGCGGCCATCGCGGTGACCGTGCTGGGACACGGCAGGGTCCGTACGGCGGCGGCGGTCGCGGGCGGTCTCCTGGGGCTGGCGCTCGTGGTCCTGGGCAGCCGGGCCGGCACCTGGCAGGGCATGATCATCCTGGCGACGATGTTCGCGGGGACGGCCGTCTACCGCGCCGAGCAGGGGACGATCTCCTGGCGTGCGGCCGGCGTCGCAGTGGTGGCGGTGCTGGGATGCGCGCTGCCCGCCAAGGACGATCCCGCCTGGGCGCCGGGTGTCCTGCTGGCGTTCGGCGTCTTCGCCTTGGCGTACGCGCTGCGCCGGAGGCTGGTCCCGCGCTGGTTGCCGCAGCTGGGCGTGATCAGCTTCTCCCTCTACCTGCTGCACCCGCTCCTGCTGCACGTGCTGCCGGACCTGGTGCTGTACTTCGTGGTCCTCCTCCCGCTCAGCGTCGCCTCGTACCACCTGATCGAGGCGCCGGCCCAGCGCCTCGGCAAACGCCTGATCCGCCGCGAACGGGACCTCAGTCCATGAGACCGAGCTGGCGCCCGGCTCGCAACGCCAGCCACACCTCGGCGAACGCCGCGGTGGACGACAGGTCGCGGCCCGTCAGCTCGGCGAACCTGCGCAGCCGGTACGCCAGCGTGTTGGGATGAATGTGCAGCGCGGCCGCGGCGTCCTCGGTGCGCCGGTCACGCTCCATCCAGGTCCGCACGGACGTCAGCAGCTGCGAGCCGTGCGCGGAGTCGTAGGCGAGCACCTTGCCGAGCACGTTCTCGACCAGCGCGGTGAGCGCCCACGGATCGTCGGGCAGCCACCTGCCGGTGGTGTCGTCACCGTAGTGCACCAGGGCGCGCCCCGACTCCGACGCCGAGGACGCCGCCCACACCGCCTCCCGCTTGGGGACCTGCAGGGACTCCCCCGGTGGGAACGGCCTGCTCATGCCCGCCGCCACGTCGGGCAGCGCCGCGACGGCAGCCTCGAGGGCGGGTGAGCCGAGCACGTAGCGGTCGTCGCCCCTGCGGAGCATGAGGTGCGGCTGATCGTCGAGCGCGCGGTGAATGGCCTCATCGGGCACGTTCCTGATCACGAGGAGGGCCAGCTCGGCGTCCACGGGCAGCCCCATCCTGACCAGCCGGCGCCGCGCCGTGGCCGGATCGAGGACGTCCTGGAGCAGCTCGGACAGGGTTTCCGCGCCCTGGCGGCGCAGCGTCTCACGCTCGTGGCGGGTCATGGCCACCTGCAGGGCGGCCACGGTGGCGATGTGCTGCACCACGGCAAGCCCCGCCGGCCTGGCGCCCTGGCGTTCGAAGGCGACGAGAAAGCCCGCGGGCCCGCCCGGCGCCGGCACGGGCAGGACGAAGCCGCCGGGAATGGTGGGCGGCGCTTCCGGCTGGGACGGGAGCACGGCCAGATCGGGCACCGGCACTCCCGGCAACAACGGCCGCCCCTGCGGGGTGCACAGGTAGACCTCATAGCCGGACAGCCGCTCGAGACGTTTGAACAAGGTCGCGGTGCCGAGATTCTCGGCCGCCAGCCAGCGCAGCGCGCCGAACACCTGGAGCTGTGCGCCGAGGCGTTGACTGGCGTCCTCCTGGACGGCCGCGGCCACCTCCTGGGCGATCGCGATGAACGGCACCGCCAGCGGCACCTCGAGCACGGGCATCCCCCGCTCCTCGGCGGCCTGGAAGAAGGTATCGTGCAGCGGCGGTACGTGCAGCTGCGCCGACAGGGCGAGCGCGGACACGCCCGCGTCGTCGAGCCGCTCCAGATAGGCGCGCTGTTTGGCGGCCTGGCGCGGGATCGCGATCCCCGCCGTCATGATGACCTCCGCGCCGAGCAGCCAGGGCGTGGGGTCGTCGAGCTCGCTGACGTGCGCCCACGACACCGACCGCCCCAGTCCCGCCTCGCCGGCAAGCAGCCGCAGCTGGAGAGCGGGAGAGCGCAGTAGGTCCTCCACCGACACTTTTGTGGTCACCCACAAAGGATATGGCGCGTCTTCAGGTCTGCCCCGATTGAAGGTCCGCGGTACGGCCCCCACACTCAATGCCATCCACCTGTATGGGAAGGCACGGGCACCACATGAGAAGAGCACTTGCCATCACCCTCGCCGGCCTCGCCGGCCTGGCTCTCGCCGGCTGCGCCGCGCCCGAGGAGACCACGGCCGCCCCCACGACCCAGATCTCGGCGGGCGCGAAGGACGAGGCGATCGCCAAGCTGCTCCCGGCGGACGTCCAGCAGGCCGGCAAGGTGCGTGTGGCCTCCGGTGTCTCCTTCCCGCCGATGGAGTTCTTCGACACCGACAACAAGACCGTGCTCGGGTTCGACGCCGACCTGGGCAAGGCCCTCGGCGAGGTGCTGGGCGTGGAGTTCGCCTTCGAGAACGTCAACTTCGACGGCATCATCGGCGGGCTCAACGCCGGCCGCTACGACCTGGGCCTGACGAGCATGCTGGACAAGAAGGAGCGCCAGCAGCAGGTGGACTTCGTCGACTACCTCAAGTCCGGCTCGGCGCTCATGGTGCCCAAGGGCAACCCGCAGGGCGTCAAGGAGGTCCTCGACATGTGCGGCAAGAAGGTCGCCGTCGAGAAGGCCGCGACCGGCGACCTGCTCGTGGACGACGTCACGAAGAAGTGCGCCGACGCCGGCAAGCCGGCCGTGGAGAAGGTGCCCTTCCCCGACCAGGCCAGCGCCGTGCAGGCCCTGCAGTCCAAGCGGGCCGACATGGTCGCCGCGCTGGACCTGACCCTGGCCTACAGCGTGAAGCAGGCGCCGCAGCAGTTCGAGGTCGCCGTGAGCGCGATCGACCCGCTGCCCGTCGGCATCCCCATCCCCAAGAGCAAGCCGCAGCTGCGGGACGCCGTTCAGGCCGCGCTGAAGAAGGTCATCGCGAACGGCACCTACGACCAGCTGCTGGCCAAGTGGAACCTGCAGGCGCAGGCGTTCAAGGACGCCGCGATCAACGCGGGCTCATGACGAGCGTCGAGGAGCACGCGGCCGAGCCGATCGTGCCGCTGCGGCGCACCGGCAGGTGGGTGGCCGCGGCGGTGCTCGCGGTGCTGGCCGCGATGGCAGTCAGCTTCGTGGTGACCACCCCGGCCCTGCGGCTCGACCTGGTGGCGGGCTACCTCTTCGAGCTGTCGATCATGCGCGGGCTGCTGCTCACGATCGAGCTGACGGTGCTCGCCATGCTGGCGGGCGTGGTGCTCGGCACGGCTCTGGCGATCATGCGGCTCTCGGAGAACCCGCTGCTGCGCTGGGTGTCCGCCGCGTACGTGTGGCTCTTCCGTGGCACGCCGATCCTGGTCCAGCTGCTGTTCTGGTTCTTCCTCGGCGCGGTGATGCCGCGGATCAGCGTGGGGATCCCCTTCGGGCCCGAGTTCTTCTCCGCGCCGGTCAACACGCTGATCACCCCGTTCACCGCGGCCATTCTCGGCCTCGGGCTCAACGAGGCCGCGTACATGGCCGAGATCGTCAGGGCGGGCATCGGCTCCGTGGACCGAGGGCAGCGGGAGGCGGCCGAGGCGCTCGGCATGCGGCCCGCGCTGGTCTACCGGCGGGTCATCCTGCCCCAGGCGGCCCGGGTGATCGTGCCTCCGACCGCGAACGAAACGATCTCGATGCTCAAGCTCACCTCCCTGGTGCTGGTCATCGGCCTGCCGGACCTGCTGACCAGCGCGCAGCTGATCTACGGCCGCAACTTCCAGCAGATCCCGCTGCTGATCGTCGCCAGCCTCTGGTATCTCGCGCTGACCACGCTGCTGACCTTCGCCCAGTCCAGGCTCGAACGGCGACTCGGAGGGCACGCATGAGTGACGTGACGCCGCTGCTCGTCGCGCGGGCCGTACGCAAGAGCTTCGGGAAGGTCGAGGTGCTCAAGGGCATCGACCTGACGGTGCACCCCGGCCAGGTGGTGTGCCTGCTCGGCCCGTCGGGCTCGGGCAAGTCGACGTTCCTGCGGTGCGTGAATCACCTCGAACGGCTCGACGGCGGTGAGATCTGGGTCGACGGCCACCTGGTCGGCTACCGCCGCTCCGGCGGCAAGAAGTACGAGATGCGCCCGCGCGAGGTGGCCGACCAGCGGCGTGACATCGGCATGGTGTTCCAGAGCTTCAACCTCTTCCCGCACCGCACGGCGCTGGAGAACGTCATGGAGGCGCCGTTGCACGTGCTCGGCCGGCCCCGCGAGGCCGTCCGGCAGGCGGCGCTCGACCTGCTGCGGCGGGTCGGCATGGAGGAGCGGGCCGGCCACTACCCCGCCCAGCTCTCCGGCGGTCAGCAGCAGCGGGTCGCGATCGCCAGGGCCCTCGCCATGCAGCCCAAGCTGATGTTGTTCGACGAGCCGACCAGCGCGCTCGACCCCGAGCTCGTCGGCGAGGTCCTCGACGTGATGAAGGACCTGGCCGGCGCGGGAATGACGATGGTCGTGGTGACGCACGAGATCGGATTCGCCCGCGAGGTGGCCGACCACGTGGTCTTCATGGACGACGGGATGATCGTCGAGGCGGGACCGGCCGGCGAGCTGATCACCAATCCCCGGCACCACAGGACCCAGGCCTTCCTGGCCAAGGTCCTTTAGGCGAAAGGACCTCATGGGATCCGTCGATTCCGCGCCGAAACCCGTGCGGACGGGCGGCGACCTGGTCGTCGAGTCGCTCGCCGCGCTCGGCGCCACCACGGTCTTCGGCGAGCCGGGGCAGCACGCGCTCGGCCTGTTCGACGCACTACGCCGAGCACCCCTGCGGTACGTGGGGTGCCGGACAGAGCTGAGCGTCGCGCTGGCCGCCGATGGTCACGCCCGTGCGACCGGCTCGGTCACGCCGTTCCTGGTGTCCACCGGTCCGGGCGCGCTGGGCACGCTGCCCGCGCTCATGGAGTCCCGTACGGCGAGCGTCCCCGTCCTGGGCGTCAGCAGCCAGATCCCGGCGGACGGGCTGGGCGGCGGGCGCAAGGGCTACCTGCACGAGCTGCCCGACCAGGCCGCGTCCTTCCGTGACGTGGTGAAGTCGGTCCACGTGGTGCGGACAGCCGGTCAGATCGTGCCGGCGCTGGCGCAGGCGTGGGAAGCCGCGCTCACCGCACCCGCCGGCCCGGTCTGGGTGGAGATCCCGCAGGACGTGCTGCTCGGCGCGACCGACCTTCCCATGGTCGCCGAGCTCCGGGTGGCGCCGAGGCCGCTCACCCCGCGGGCCGAGCTCGTCACCGCGGCGGCGGACCTGCTGGCCCAGGCGAGCGCCCCGGTGATCCTGGCCGGCGGTGGCGTGGTCCGCGCCGGCGCTCAGGCGGCTCTGCTGGAGCTGGCCGAGGAGCTGAATGCACCGGTCGCCACCACGTTCGGCGCGAAGGGCGCCTTCCCCTGGGATCATCCGCTGTCGCTGCGGTCGTGGCTGGAGGACCGGCATCTGACGGCGTTCCTGGAGGACGCCGACGTGCTGCTGGTCGTCGGCTCGGGCCTGGGGGAACTGTCCAGCAATTACCACACGATGCGGCCACACGGCCGCGTCATCCAGATCGAGGCCGACCTCGGCAAGCTGGAATCCAACCATCCGGCGCTGGCCGTCCACGCGGACGCTCGCCTGGCTTTGGAGGCGCTGGCGCCGGCCGTCAAGGGTGCGGCGTCGAACCCCGGCCGTGGGCCGGCGGCCCGGGATGCGGTGCGTGACGTGCTCGCGCGCGTCGCCGAGCGCCTGGACGCACAAGACCTCGCGGTCGAGCGCGCACTGCTCGCGGCCGTGGACCGTGCGCTGCCGGCGGAGGCGCTGAGCTTCTGGGACATGACGATCCTCGCGTACTGGGCCTGGTCCGCCTGGCCGCGGCCGATGGAGTCGGCGCAGGGCGCGGGCGGGCTCGGCTACGCGCTTCCCGCGGCGCTCGGCGCGGCCGCCGCCACCGGCGGGCCGGTGCTCGCGGTCAGCGGTGACGGCGGCGCGATGTACGGCCTGGCCGAGCTGGCCACGCTCCGCCAGCATGACCTCGACGTGACCTGGTTGATCGTGGACGACGGCGGCTACGGCATCCTGCGCGAGTACATGACCGGCGCGTTCGGCGTCGCCACGGCGACCGAGCTGGCCAGGCCGGACTTCGTCGCGCTCGCGGCCGCCTTCGGCGTGCCCGCCTGCCGCACCACCCCGGCAGACCTGGAAGGCGACCTCGCGCGGGCGCTGCGAACGCCGGGACCGAGCGTCATCGTCCTGCCCGCGACCCTGCGCATGTTCGCCCCGACGCACCTGGGATGATGCGAACCGCCCGCACGGTCATGGGCCTTCCACCGCGTACGTGACCAGCGTGGTGAGCACCCGCTTGACCGACTCGCGATCGCGCACGTCGCACAGCACGATGGGGATGATCTCGTGCAGTGAGAGCGCCCGCCGTACCTTCGCCGTGTCGTGGCGGCGGGCGCCGTCGAAGCAGTTCACGGCGACCACGAACGGAAGGCCGCGCTGCTCGAAGTAGTCCACCGCGGGGAAGCAGTCCTCCAGGCGGCGGGTGTCGGCGAGCACGACCGCGCCCAGCGCGCCGACGGCCAGCTCATCCCACATGAACCAGAACCGGTCCTGCCCGGGCGTGCCGAACAGGTACAGCCACAGCCCCTCGCGGATCGTGATGCGGCCGAAATCCAGCGCCACCGTGGTCGTGGTCTTGGCCTCCACGCCCGAGGTGTCGTCCACCCCGACGCCTCGCTCGCTCAGCAGCTCCTCGGTGTGCAGCGGCCGGATCTCGCTGATCGTGCCCACCATGGTCGTCTTGCCGACGCCGAAGCCACCCGCGATGAGGATCTTGATGGCCAAGGCCGAGGCGACCGCGGTCGTCCCCGGCTCAGAGGCTGCGTAGTCCATGCAGCACTTCCCTGTAGATGCGTTCGTCGATCGTCTGCGCCACCGGGCGCGGGCGCTCGATGGTGACAAAGCCCTCGCGTCGCAGGTCGCCCAGGATCACCCGGGTGATGTTGAGGGGCAGCCTGAGGTGCGCCGCGACATCGGCCACCGGCGTGGGCCGGCGGCACAACGACAGCACGGCGCGATGCTCCGGGATCAGCTCCGACACGTACGAGCCGCCGACCGTCGTGACGATGGCGACCAGGTCGAACGTCTCGCCCTGTGGGCGCGCCCTGCCCCCGGTCAGCCCGAACAGCCGGATCAGCGGCCCGGGATCCTCCCCTGTCACGCTCTCGCGCCGTTCCAGGCGGGTGCCGGTGCCGCCCCCCTCGGCTGCGCGGTGAGGTGCTCGCCCACCCGCTTGACCATGAGCGCCATCTCGTACGTGACCATGCCCAGCTCGGCGTCGCCCGAGGCGAGCACGGCCAGCCGGGCGCCCTGGCCCGCCGCGGTGACGAACAGGAAGCCGCCTTCCAGCTCGATGATCGTCTGCCGTACACCGCCCATGCCGAAGTGCCGTCCCGCGCCCATGGCGAGGCTGTGGCTGCCGGCGGAGATGGCGGACAGGTGCTCGGCGTCCTCCCGGGTGAGCTCCCGGGAGCCGCCCATGGCCAGCCCGTCGGCGGACAGCACGATGGCGTGCCGGATGCCGGGGACGCGCTGGGTGAGGTCGTCGAGCAGCCAGCTCAGTTCACTTCTGGGGTCGGGCATCGGGATGGTCGTCCTTTCGATTCCACACGTCTTGTCCCTGCTCCGCTTGGTGGCGGCCCTGCTGCCAGCCGCGTTGCATGGACGACATGAGCTGTGCGTGCTCCTCCGGCGAGCGCACCGAGACCGCGCGCGGCTCCACGCGCCTGGTGGCACGCAGTTGGGGAGCCATGCTGGTCTGCGGGATCCGCATCGGCAGCCCGTCGAGGTCCTCGGTCGTCTCCTGGGGCGGCACCGTGACGCTCCACTCGACGTCCGGCGCGGGGGGCTTGGCGGCGCCGTGCGCCTGCCTCAGCACGGGCCCGGCGTCCGGCTCGGCGGTGGACCCGTTGCCCGGTGCCGGCCCGTTCACCGGCCCGATGCCGTTCGCCTGGCGCGGCCTCGGCGCGGGGTTCGCCTCGAACCAGGTCGCGACCTCGGGCGTGTCCGGCGTACCCTCGTCCAGGCCGGGCTGCGCCGCGCCGAGCGCCCGCCGAGCTCCGACCGGCCGGCCCTGGCGGGCGGCGTGGTCGGCCGGTCGCGGCGAGCGCTGCGGCGCTGTGACGGCCGGGGCGTCGGCGCCGGCGAGCAATGCGGAGGGCAGCAGTACGATCGCGGTGGTCCCGTCGTACGGCGAGCGCCGCAGCATGATCTTGATGCCGAGCCGCGCGGCCAGCCTGGACACCACGAACAACCCGAGCCGGTCGCTGTCGGCCAGGTCGAACTCCGGCGGCTGGGCCAGCCGGGCGTTGATCTCGTCGAGGGTGGCCTGGCTCAGCCCCAGACCACGATCCTCCACCTCGAGCGCGAAGCCGTTGGCCGCCGTCATGCTGCGGATCTGCACGCTCGTGTCGGGCGGGGAGAAGACGGTGGCGTTCTCCACCAGCTCGGCGATCAGGTGGATCACGTCGGTGACCGCGGCACCGACCAGCAGCGGGGCGTTCGGCATCGGCGTGACGGTGACGCGGGTGTAGTCCTCGACCTCCAGCACCGCCGCGCGGACGACGTCGAACAGCGACACCGGGTCACGCCAGCGGCGCGCCGGGGCGGAGTCGGACAGGATGATCAGGTTCTCCGCGTGCCGCCGCATGCGGGTGGTCAGGTGGTCGAGCTTGAACAGGTCCTCCAGGACCTCGGGCTCGTCGGCCCGCCGCTCCATGGTGTCGAGCAGGGCGAGCTGGCGGTGGAGCAGCGCCTGGTTACGCCGGGCCAGGTTGAGGAAGACCTGGCCGACACCCTTGCGCAGGCTCGCCTGCCCCACCGCGGCCTCGACCGCGGTCCGGCGCACCTCGGAGAAGGCGTGCACCAGGCGATCGACCTCGGCGGTGCCGGCCGGGTCGAGGACGGGGGCTTCGGTGGCCGGGTCCACGTCGTCGCCGCGGCGCAGCCGCTCGACCAGCCGGGGCAGCCGCTGCTCGGCCATCTCGGCCGCCGCCGCCTGCAGTCTCTTGAGCTCGTCGATCAGCGAGCGGCCGAACCGGTACGACAGCGCCACCGACGCGAGCACCGCCGCGAGGCCGAGGACCAGGACCAGCCCGATCCGCCAGTACGCCCCGGTCTTCTGCTCCGCCGCCTGGGCCTGGACATGGTTGAGCTCATGCCGCGTGTCGAGGTACATCGCGCCGAGCATGGAGTCGGCGTCGCTCTTCCACTCGACGGGGTCGACAGGTGGCGCGCCGCCGCTCGTGTCCCACGTGAACAGCTCGTCCTCGATGTCCAGCAGCCGCTTGTACGCGGCGCTCTCGACCAGCTTGTTGAGCCTCACCTGCATATCGGCGTCGACGTCGCGCTCGGCGTTGGCGAAGACGATCCGGCGGCTGGTGAACGCGGCGACGAACGCGGCACGGTCGGTGGGCGTCATCCTGCGCACCACCATCGTGCTGGTGAGCACCGCGTGCTCCCGGCCCAGATACTCCCCAGCGGCGCTGTAGGCGGCCATCCCGCGCACCGAGCGGAAGGACGAGACGTCGCTCAGCGCGTCGCGGTCGCTGAACTGCTTGTTGGCGACGTCGATCAGTTTGTTGTAAGCGTCGGTGATCGCCAGTGGCGGAGCCAGCACGCCCCCGTCGGCGGACTCACGCAGCGACCGTAACCCGTCGAGCGCCTGCAACAACGCCCGCACCTGGGCGGGCGTCTCCGCGCCGTCCGAGGTCACGTCAACGGATCCGATGACCTGGCGCAGCTGCTCGGCCTTGGCATCGGTGACCCGCCGCTGGTGGGCCAGAGGAACGGACGCCGCGGTGTCACCCGCCGCCTCGGCGGACAGTTGCCGCTCCCGCTGCAGTTCGACGATCAGCTGCAGCACCGGCGACCCGATCTCCTCCCAGCGGTCCTGCGCCTGGGAGACCGTGACGATCTCCGCCACACTGGAGTAGGCGATGAATCCCCACAGAGCGACCATGGATACCAGCGGGAGCAGGAGGATCCTGAGCAGCTTGGTACGGATCGTCGGGGGCGAGCTCATCCATTTTGTCCAATTCCGCACGGGGTGGTGCGCCTCTGGGCAGTCGCGGGCCGGTACCCCCCCGAGAGTGCCTGCCACGACTGGGACGCCTGTGGTTGGTCCACTATGCCCATGGGGCACATGGACTTCAAGGTACGGATGCGAACAATTGTCCCGAAAGTCGTGCTGACTCTTTGTCAGCGCACGGTTCGTGACCGTTACGACGGAGATCTCACGCAGAGTGATGCTTATTGGACTCGCCGGAGCACAGTGACGCCAGACGGGGGCAGGGTGACGACGCCGCCCTCTTCCCCGGATGAGTCGAGTGCGGCGGTCCACCCACCGGGGAGGGTGATGTCGTGTTTGTCGCCGGTGTGATTCAGCAAGATCAGGAAGCTGCGCCCGGCGCCTTCGCGGACGCTCGCCTGCACCCCGGCAGGCAGGCCCTCGACGACGGGAGTCACTCCCGCTTCGGCGAGCGCCCGACCGAGCACCGCCCGCATGGTGGCGGGGTCGAGCCGGGTCGAGAGGTAGCGTGCCGTCCCCTGGCCGAACTCGTGCCGGGTCGCCGCCGGGCGGCCGGCCCAGTCCGGAGAGTCGAAGGCGATCTCCAGCTCGGCGCCGGCCAGCCGGAGATCCTCGCGCCACAGGTCGGCGACACCTTCGAGGTGCGCGAGCGCCCCGTAGCCGCGGACGGGGAACGTCTCGCGCTCGGCCGCCGGGCAGAACTCCTCGACCCGCACCCCGAGGACCTCACGCAGTGGCGCCGGATAACCGCCCAGGTGGACCCGGTCGTGCTCGTCGACGATCCCGCTGAAGAAGGAGACGACCAGCGCGCCGCCGCCGGAGACGTACGCCGAGACCCGCTGCGCGTCCTCGCTCGACAAGAGGTACAGGTTCGGCACAACGACGAGCGCGTAGCCGGCCAGGTCGGCCGAGGGCGGCACCACGTCCACGCCCACGCCGAGGTCGAACAGGGGGCCGTAGTGGTCGAGCAGGCGCTCCTCCTGGCGCACGCCGTCCGAGGGGTGGGAGTCGAGCTCCAGAGCCCACCAGCTGTTCCAGTCGAGCAGGATCGCCACCCGGTTGCGGACCCGCGTGCCGACCAGGTCGGGCACCGAGGCCAGCTCCTTACCGAGCGCGGCGATCTCGCGGTGGACCCGGCTGTCGGGCCCCGCGTGCGGCACCATGCCCGAGTGGAACTTCTCGGCGCCGCCGCGTGACTGCCGCCACTGGAAGTAGAGGATCGCGTCGGCGCCGTGCGCGATGGCCTGCCAGCTCCACAGCCGCATCTGGCCCGGCTGCTTGATCGCGTTCCTGGCCCGCCAGTTCACCGCGCTCGGCGCCTGCTCCATCAGGATCCAGGGCCGCCCTCCTCCGGCGCCGCGCATCGTGTCGTAGACCAGGCCGGGGAACAGATGCGGCCGCTCGTCGTGGGGGTCGGGGTAGGAGTCGACCGCCACGACATCCAGCCTCGGCGCCCAGTCGAAGACGTCCACGGCCTTCAGCCCCATCAGGAAGTTCGTGGTGATCGGCACCTCGGGGGTGACCCGCCGCAGGATGCCGGCCTCCAGGTCGAAACAGGCGCGCAACGCCTCGTTACTGAAGCGCAGGTAGTCGAGTTGCTGGGCCGGATTGGGGTAGGTCGGAGCCACCCTGGGCGGGCGGATGTGGTCGAAGGACGCGTAACGCTGCGACCAGAAGTCCGTCGACCAGGCGTCGTTCAGCGCCTCGACGTCGTCGCCGTACCGCTCCCGCAGCCAGCGGCGGAAGTCGTCAGCCGACACCTCGCAGTAGCAGGCGGGGATGTGACAGCCGTACTCGTTGCCGACGTGCCACAGCCCGAGGGCCGGATGGCCCCGGTAGTGGGCGGCCAGCCGCTCCACCAGCAGCGCGGCCCGTTCCCGGTAGACGGGGCTGGACGGGCAGAAGTGCTGGCGCCCGCCCGGACCCAGCACGGTGCCGTCCGCGGTGACCGGCAGAATCTCAGGATGCTCGTGGACGAGCCACGGCGGCGGCGAAGCGGTCATGGTGGCCAGGTCGGCGGTGATCCCGTGCGCGTGCTGGTCATCCAGGACCTGGTCGAAGAAGGAGAAGTCGTACGCTCCGCGTGCCGGCTCCACGCGGGCCCAGCCGAACACGCCGACGGTGACGAGGTTCACCCGGGCCTCGGCCATGAGCCGCAGGTCCTCTGCCCTCGTCTCGGCCGGCCACTGCTCGGGGTTGTAGTCGCCGCCGAAGGCCACGCCGCCCAGCCGGCGCCAGAGCCGCTCGCCCGAGGACGGGGCTCCGGCGGTGCCGGAGACCGGCGTGACATCGTCAGGTACGGCGTTCATCGTCGGCGCGGCGGCCTCGACGGGCGAGGTCCGCCGCTCCTCCCTTCTCTTCGTCGCGGCCCGGTGGGGCCGCCGGGATCGTTTTCTTCGTCGCGGCCCGGTGGACCGACAGGTCATCTTCGTCACCGCGGCCCGGTCGGGCCGACAGGTCTTCTTCCTGGTCGGCGCCCGGTCGGGCCGACAGGTCCTCTTCTTCGTCGGCGCCCCGTCGGGCTGACAGGTCGCCTTTCTTCGTCGGCCCGGCCGGACGGGCCGACAGGTCGTGTTCTTCGTCGGTGCCCCGTCGGGCAGACGGGTCGTCTTTCTTCGTCGCGGCCCGTGGAGCCGGTGCGGGCTGTTGGATGGTGGGCGTAGTGGACGGGCGGGTGGGCGGGGTGAGGCGGCGGGATCAGGCCGATGGCGGCGGCGCGGCGGTGCTCTCCCTCACGATCAGCTCGGGGCCGACGAAAGCGGTCGCGGACGGGACCGTGCCGCCCTCGATCTGGTCGATCATGAGCGACACGATCCGATCCGCCACCACGTCGAAGTCCTGGCGGACGGTGGTGAGCGGCGGGGACAGGTAAGCCGACTCGTCGAGGTCGTCGAACCCGGCGATGCTGACGTCCTCGGGGACGCGCCGGCCCGCCTGGACCATCGCGCGCATCACGCCGAGCGCCATCTGGTCGTTGGCGGCGAAGACGGCCGTGACGCCGGGCCGCCGGGCCAGGACGCGGCCGGCCTCGTAGCCGCTGCCCGCGCTCCAGTCCCCGTACAGCAGCTGCGGGACCGCGGCGCCCGCCTCCTTGAGCGTCGCGTGCCACGACTCGGCCCGCCGCCGCGCGGCGTAGGAGTCCTCGGGCCCGGCGACGTGCCAGACCGTCTCGTGGCCGAGGTCGAGCAGGTGACGGGTGATGAGCCGGGCGCCGAGCGCCTGGTCGGTGTCGACCATGGGATGGCGGTGGCTGACGTCGCCGTCGGCCATCACGACCGGCACGCCCGGCGGCAGGCGCAGCGCCGGCGTGTCGAGGATCTGCGCCTCGATGAGCACGATGCCGTCGACCGCCTGCATCGTGAGCTGGTCGAACGCCTCGTGCACGGCCTGCTCGGTCTGCGACTCGATGGCGATCATGTTCACGGTGTAGCCGGCCCGCTGCGCCGCGCGCGTGATGGAGTCGACCGTGCGTGCGTTGCCGAAGCTGCCGAGCCCGAAGCTGATCAGCCCCAAGGTGCGGAACTGGCCGGTGACCAGGGCACGCGCGGCCGTGTTGGGCCGGTAGCCGAGCACCCGCATGGCGGACAGGACCCGCTGGCGGGTCTCGTCCTCCACGTTGGTGCGGTTGTTGGCCACCCGGGAGACCGTCTGGCTGGAGACCCCGGCCATCGCGGCGACATCGGCCATGGACGGCCGCCTGCGCGTGCGTCGTCCTGCCGCCGTTTCCTGGGTGGCGCCGTCCACTCACACCTCCGTACGAAGTCTCGCATGATGTTTACGCAAACATGGCCGGTCCGTCAACGACCGCTTCGGTCGGCAACAAATGTGGCGAAAATAGGCAGTTGTGTTAACTGACGGTTACCTATTGACATGATTCCGGCGGCAAGTCCAGACTACAGATCGTCTTCATCATGTTTGCGCAAACACACGATCATCGCGACTGCCACTGGAGTCAGGACACGGTGGCGCAGGTAGCGCTGCGGTTGCCAGGCCGTAGACGCCCCGACAAGGAGAGTTCAGTGCCAGTCCCCATGGCAACGCGAACATCACACTGGAGCACGGAATGACCGCGCCGGCCACCGGGCTCCGGCAGGCCGGCCTCGCCCGGCCGTTCGTGCGCCTGCGCGTCGCCGGCTACGCCTTCTTCCTGCCGTTCTTCGTGGTCTTCCTGATCACGGTGGTCGCGCCGCTGCTGTACGCGATCTACCTGAGCTTCTTCCAGGACCGCCTGATCGGTGGCACGGTCTTCGCCGGTCTGGCCAACTACACCCGCGCCGTCGGCGACGCGTTGTTCGGCGCCGGCCTGCTCCGCGTGGCGCTCTTCCTGGTCGTGCAGGTGCCGATCATGCTGCTCATCGCCCTGGGATGCGCGCTCGCGATCGACAGCGGCCGGCTGCGCTGGCCGTCCCTGTTCCGCATCACGATCTTCATGCCGTACGCGGTGCCGGCCGTCGTGGCGGCCCTCATGTGGGGCTACATGTACGGCGACGAGTTCGGCCTGGTGGGCCAGATCGGCGACGTCTTCGGCGTCACACTCCCCGACCTGATGTCGCGCTCCTGGATGCTGGGCTCCATCGGCAACATGGTGACCTGGGAGTACGTCGGCTACAACATGATCATCCTGTACGCCGCGCTGCGGGCCATCCCGGATGAGCTTTACGAGGCCGCCGAAATGGACGGTGCGGGGGCCATCCGTATCGCCTGGAGCATCAAGCTGCCCGCCCTGCGGCCCGCGCTGCTCGTGGCCACCGTCTTCTCGATCATCGGCAGCTTCCAGCTCTTCAACGAGCCGAACATCCTCCAGAAGCTCGCGCCCTCGGTGATCACAACGAGCTACACGCCCAACATGTACGCCTACAACCTGGCGTTCAACGGCCAGCAGATCAACTACTCGGCCGCCGTCGCCGTCGTGCTGGGCCTGGTCACCGTCGTGGTGGCGTACGTGGTGCAGCTCATCACGGCGAGAAGGGAGCAGACGCTGTGACGGCCGTCGCCGGCGCGCCCGCCGCCACCACCGCCCAGCGGGGCGCGCACCGATCCATCAAGGCCAGGCGCCGGGGCAAGAGCCCCGTCCTCACCCTGATCATGCTGGTCATGTTCGGGTACGCGGTCCTGCCGCTGTTCTGGTTGCTGGCCAACTCCAGCAAGACCAGCGCGGATCTGTTCTCGACCTTCGGGCTCTGGTTCGGCGGGGACTTCCACCTGTTCGCCAACATCGCCGAGACCCTGAGCTACAACAACGGCATCTTCCTGCGCTGGTTCGGCAACACCGTGCTCTACTCCGTGGTGGGCGCCGGCGGGGCGGCCCTGCTGGCCACCATCGGCGGATACGCCCTGGCGAAGTATGACTTCCCCGGCCGCAAGCTGCTGTTCGCGGTCGTGCTCGGCGCGATCTCCATCCCGGGGACGGCCCTCGCCGTGCCGACGTATTTGCTGTTCAGCCAGATCGGCCTCGTCGACACCCCGTGGGCGGTGCTCATCCCGTCGTTGTGCAGCCCGTTCGGCCTCTACCTGATGCGCGTCTACGCGGCCGACGCGGTCCCCGACTCGATCCTGGAGTCGGCCCGGATCGACGGGGCGGGCGAGTTCAGGATCTTCCGCACCATCGCGCTGCGGCTGCTCGCCCCCGGATTCGTCACGGTCCTGCTCTTCTCACTGGTCGCGACGTGGAACAACTACTTCCTGCCGCTGATCGTGCTGAACACGCCGGACTGGTTCCCCCTCACCGTCGGGCTCAACCAGTGGAACGCCCAGGCCAACAGCGGCACCTCCGGCGCCGTCGACGCCACCTACAGCCTCATCCTGACCGGCAGCCTGCTGTCCATCGTGCCGCTGATCATCGCCTTCCTGGTGCTGCAGCGGTTCTGGCAGTCGGGTCTGGCCACCGGCAGCGTCAAGCAATAACCCCCGTGAATAAGGAAACGCCCATGAGAACTCTTCCATCGCGGCGCGGTGTGATGACCGCCGGGGTCGCCACCGCCCTGTCACTGGCACTGGCCGCGTGCGGCGGCGGCAGCGGCGGGGGCGCCACCACCGCCCCGGCCGCCGCCCCGAGCGCGTCGGCCGCCGTCCAGGACGCGCTGAGCAAGCCGGCCGAGCTGACCTTCTGGACGTGGGTCACGGGGATCGAGAAGACCGTCGCCCGCTTCCAGGCGAAATATCCGAACATCAAGGTCAACGTGGTGAACGCGGGGCAGTCCGCCGACCAGTACACCAAGCTGCAGACCGCGATCAAGGCCGGCTCCGGCGCGCCCGACGTGGCGCAGATCGAGTACTTCGCGCTGCCCCAGTTCGCGCTCTCCAAGCAGGTCGTCAACCTCGCCGAGCACGGCTCCGACGCGCTCAAGGACAAGTTCGCCCCCGCGGCGTGGGGCCAGGTGGCGATCAACGGCGGCGTGTACGGCATCCCGCAGGACACCGGCCCCATGGCGATGTTCTACCGCAAGGACATCTTCGAGAAGCTGAAGATCGAGCCGCCGAAGACGTGGGCAGAGTTCATCGAGGCGGCCAAGAAGATCAAGGCCGACAACGCGGACAACTTCATCACCTCCATCGACCCCGGCGACGCCGGCGGCGTGGACAGCCTGATCTGGCAGGCGGGCGGCACGCCGTTCAAGACCTCGGGCGAGAGCCAGGTCAGCGTCACGCTCGCCACCGACCCCGGCGTCAAGCAGTTCGTCGGCACCTTCGGCACCCTGCTCGGCGAGAAGCTGGTCGACCCGCAGCCCGGCTGGACCGACGAGTGGTGGAAGGGCATGGGCTCCGGCAAGTACGCGGTCTGGATGACAGGCGCGTGGGCCCCGAACGGCATCATCAACTCCATCCCGCAGACGAAGGGCAAGTGGGCGGTCGCCCCGATGCCGCAGCACGACGCGGCCAAGCCGATCAACGCCGAGAACGGCGGCTCGTCGGTGGCGGTCATCCCGCAGAGCAAGAACATCCCGGCCGCCGTGGCCTTCGCGCAGTGGCTCAACTCCGACCCGGAGGCGGTCAAGTCGCTGAACGAGGAGGCGGGGCTGTTCCCCGCGACCAAGACGCTGCTCGACGACCCGTCCTTCCGTGACGCGCCGCAGGAGTTCTTCGGCGGGCAGAAGATCAACCAGGTCCTCGGCGACGCCTCGGCCGCCGTGAAGGCCGACTGGCAGTACCTCCCGTTCCAGGTGTACGCCAACAGCATCTTCAAGGACACCGTGGGCCAGGCCCTCGACGGCAGCGGCGACCTGTCCGCCGCGCTGAAGACGTGGCAGGACCGCATCACCGCCTTCGGCACCGAGCAGGGCTTCACGCTCTCGAGCGGCTGACCGGACGAACGGCGGCCCGGCGGGAGGTGCCCCCCGCCGGGCCGCTGCTTCAGCTCACTCCGGGCAGGACGAGGGCCGCGCTGCGCTCGTCGGAGTAGTCGGCCCAGCGCTTCGCCCGCCCGGTGGTGACGTCGACCGCGTAGGAGTACATGTGGTCCTTGTCGCCAACGTTGACCAGGACCTCGGAGCGGCTCAGCCAGAGGCTGGTGCCGTCGACGACGCCCTTCTTCGGCAGGCCGCGGACGGTCACCTTGCGCAGGGTGCGCCCCGTCTTGGCGTCGAGCAGCGTGAGCCTGCCGAAGCCCGCCTTGTTGGCGTCCGAGAACTCGACGGCGGCCACCGTGCGGCCGTCCGGAGACAGCTCGCTGAAGTGGATGAACACGCCGTCGAAGCGCACCGGCTTGCCTCCGCCCTTGACCGGCATCAGCCACAGGTCCGTCTTGACGTACCGGACGAGCTCGACCAGGCCGTTCCTGATGCTGATCACCTCATACTTGCCGGGTATCGGCACCGCCTTGTTGGCCAGGTCGATCAGCAGGCCGGGTTCCTTGCTTCCCTCGCGCGGGTCGAAGGCCATGTACCGGCCGTCGTCGGAGACCGCCAGCAGGGCGCCGACGCCGATCCGATCTTCTTTCACCGTGACAGGGGAGACCGTCCTGTTGCCGGTCTCCAGCTTGTGGACGACGAACGTCTGGGCGCGGCGCTCGTAGTAGGCGAGCATGCTCCCGTCCCGGCTGATCGCGAGGGGCCCCCGCCGGCCCTTGCGGGTCGAGACGAGCGCGTCCGGCACCCGGTACGTTTTGCCGCTCCGCGTGACCACCCGCCACTCCACGGCACTGCAGTCGGCCTTGCGCGTCACCTCGTCGATCTCGCAGGGCGTCTGGTAGGCGTGGCTGATCGCCCCCACGTTGCGATCGGGCAGGTCGGGCACCGTGTCCACCTGCTTCTGCGTGGCCGTCTGGTCGGTACGCGGCCAGGCCATGACGGCCCCCGCCGTCGTCACCACCAGCGCCACGACCGTCGCGGCGGCGACCACCGCCAATGTGGTGCGCCGCCTGCGCCGATGGCCCTCGATGGCCACGTCGGCCAGGCTCACCGGTGGGGCCTCCGCCGCGAGACCCTCCAGCGCGTTGCGCAGCCTCGTCATCGGGCCACCTCCTCGACGTGTAGATCCATCAGCTCGGGCGCGATCTCGCGCAGGCGGGCCAGCGCGCGATGGGTCTGGCTCTTGACGTTGCCGATCGAGCAGCCGAGCACGTCGGCCGTCTGCGCTTCGGTGAGGTCCTCCCAGAAGCGCAGCACGATCACGGCGCGCTGCTTGCGGCCCAGCCGGGCCAGTGCCTGCCGCAGCACGATCCGATCGAGCGTGGCTTCGTCATAGGAGGCGCTCCGCTCGGGCGGGTGCGCGCTCGGTAACTCAGGGCGATGACGGCGCCGCCAGGAGATGTACTGGTTGACCAGCGCCTTGCGCGTGTACGCCTCGGGGTTGCCGCTCCTGGACAGCTTGGACCACTGTCCGACGACCTTGGACAGCACGCTCTGCAGCAGGTCCTCGGCGAGATGGGCGTCTCCCATGAGCAGGTACGCGGTCCGCATCAGCGATTGCTGGCGGGCCAGCACGAACTCGCGGAAGCCCTCGTGTTGATCCAATGTGCTCTCCTCTCGCCCCTTCCCAACGCGACCCACTGGCCCAAAGGTTGCACCCCCGACTCTCCGTTTCCCGGCCCGTCGGCTCGGCTTCATCGGCAAGCCTCCCGTGGCTGTTAGAGATTCGCGCATGCGTAAATCTCTGCTTCTGTCCGCCCTGATCACCGCGTCCCTGCTCGTGCCGTCCGTCCCGGCGCAGGCTTCCTCCGGGCCCTCCGTCACGTTCGCCCTGATCGGCGACACCCCCTACGGCGACGCCCAGCAGGCCGTGTTCCCCAAGCTCGTCGACTCCATCGACGCCGACCCGGACGTCCGTTTCGTCCTGCACGCGGGTGACGTCAAGAACGGCTCCTCCACCTGCGACGACGCCCGCTTCACGACGCTGGCCGGACTGTTCGGCACGTTCGACGACCCGTTCGTGCTGACGCCCGGCGACAACGAGTGGACCGACTGCCATCGCACGGCCGCCGGCGGCTACGTCCCCACCGAACGGCTGGAGGCGGTCCGCCGCATCTTCTATCCCATCGCGGGACGCACCATCGGCGGCCACCCGATGGGCGTGCGCACCCAGGCCCGTGACGCCCGTCACCGCGACTACCGGGAGAACGTGCTCTTCACCCGATCCGGTGTGGTCTTCGCCACGGTGCACGTGGTCGGCAGTGAGAACGACCTGGCCCCCTGGAGCCAGCTGCCGGGCGGCGACCGGCCCGCGGAGCGGCTGGCGGAGTTCGAGGCGCGCAAGGCCGCCGCGCTGGACTGGATCGACAACGCCTTCGCCGTCGCCGGCCGTACGCAGGCGCCGGGCGTGCTGCTGATGATGCAGGCCGAGCCCCTGAACACTCCCGGATTCGCCGAGATCAGGGCGCGCATCGTGGAGCGGGCCCGGGCCTACGGCAAGCCGGTCGTGCTCGCGCATGGCGACGAGCACGTCTACGAGGTGGAGCCCGGCTACGCCGGGGTGCCCAACCTGACCCGCCTGGAGACGTACGGCGACACCGCCGCCAACTGGCTGCGCGTCACCGCCGACCCGAAGTCGGCCGCTGTCTTCTCCTGGGAGCCGCAGACCGTACCGGCCTGAGATCGGGAGGGTTGAAGTAGACGCGACATAAGGCACCATTTAGAGGTGCCGAATCGTGTCCTCATCGCCGACGACGATCGTGCCATCCGCGAGTCCCTTGCGCGGGCGCTGGAGCTGGAAGGGTACGACGTCGTCGCCGCGGTCGACGGGGTGGAGGCCTTGACCCGGGCCCGCCGGGACAGTTTCCATGCCCTGGTGGTCGATGTGATGATGCCGCATGTCGACGGCCTGGCCGTGTGCCGTGTGCTGCGCGCCGAGGGTGACCGCACCCCGGTGTTGATGCTCACCGCCCGGGTCGAGACCCCCGATCGGGTCGCCGGCCTGGACGCCGGCGCCGACGACTATTTGCCGAAACCCTTCGAGCTCGACGAGCTGCTCGCCCGCCTGCGGGCGCTGCTGCGCCGCGCCACACTGGCGCAGGCGGCGCACGTGCCGGGCCACGACGACGCCGTGCTCGAGCTCGCATCCCTCCGCGTCGACCCCACCGCACGGCGGGCCTGGTGGGCCGACGCGGAGCTGCAGCTGACGAAGACCGAGTTCGACCTGCTGGAGCTCATGGTGCACAACGCGGGAATCGTGCTGGACCACTCGACGATCTACCAGCGGATCTGGGGCTACGACTTCGGCCCGGACTCCAAGAACCTGGCGGTCTACATCGGCTATCTGCGCCGGAAGCTGGCCGAAGCCGGCGGGCACGACGTGATCCAGACGGTGCGCGGCGTGGGCTACGTGGTCCGGCGGCCATGAGCCTGCGCTCGCGGTTCGCACTCGCCTTCGCCGTGGTCGCCGCCGTGGTGTCGTCGCTGGTCGGCGTGCTCAGCTATGGCGCCGCCTCCGAACGCATCACCGCGGAGATCGACCGCTCCTTGCGGGACACCACGGCCATCCTGGCCAACGGCCCGGGCCAGGCGCCGGAGCTCCCCGCCAGCCTGGCCATGCGCCCCCCACCCAGCCGGGACGACGACGACAGGTATGAGATGGTCGCCCAGGCCGTGGCCCGCGACGGCACGGCCCGGCATCTGGGCGGCGCGACCATCACGCTGCCGGTCTCCGACGTCACCCGCGCCCTTGCCGCCTCCGCCGCCCCCGGGGGCACGCACACCGCCGAGGTCTTCGTCGACTCGCACTGCTATCGCCTGCTGACCACCGCGCTCGGCGGGGGCCGCGGAGCCCTGCAGGTCGCGATCCACTTCGACCCCACCTACCGCCTGCTGGGCAGCGTGGCCAACGAGATCGCGGCGCTCAGCCTCGCGGTCATGCTCGTCGCCGCGGCCCTGGGCTGGCTGGTCGCCGGGCGCATCACCCGGCGCCTGGTACGGCTCGCCAAGGTGGCCGAAGAGGTCAGCGTCCACGGGCCCGTGGAGCGTAAGGTGCCGGTGGACGGCTCCGACGAGGTCGGCCGGCTCTCGGCCGCGTTCAACACGATGCTCGCCCGCCTCGCCGCCGCCCGCGAGGCCCAGGACAGGCTGGTGGAGGACGCCGCCCACGAGCTGCGGACCCCGCTGACCAGCCTGCGCACCAACACCAGTGTGCTGCGCCGCTACGCCGAGCTCTCCCCTGACGCCCGCGCCCGGCTCCTCGACGACGTCGAGGGCGAGGCGCGTGAGCTCAGCCACCTGGTCGACGAGCTCGTCGAGCTCGCACTCGCCCGGTACAACGACGAGGCCGAGGCGCCCGTGAGCCTGGCCGCGGCGGCCCACGGCGCCGCGCAGCGCCTGCGCAGGCGCGCCGGCCGGCCGGTGCGGATCGACGCCGACGACTCCGTGGTCCGCGGTCGCCGCCAGCGACTCGAACGCGCGATCAGCAACCTGCTGGAGAACGCCGCCAAGTTCGACGACGGCGCCGAGCCCATCGAGGTCCACATCTGCCAGGGCACGATCACCGTCTCCGACCGCGGGCCCGGCATCCCCGCCGACGACGCGGCACGGGTGTTCGACCGCTTCTACCGGGCCGGCACCGCCCGCCGCCTGCCCGGGTCCGGGCTGGGCCTGGCCATCGTGCGCGAGGTCGCCGAGGCGCACGGCGGCGCGGTCTTCGCCAGAGCCCGGCCCGGCGGCGGGGCGGCGGTCGGGTTCACGGTGGACGGGTCCCGTCTATCGCACCGATCAATGGTTCACCGTGACGACGATCTTGCCCACCTGGTCGCCGGCCTCCAGGTAACGGTGCGCTGCGACGATCTCGTCCAGGCCGAAGACCCGGTCCACGACGGGCTCGAAGGCGCCGCTCCGCAGGCCGGAGGAGACGAACGCCGCGGCCCGGCGTAGCCGCTCCGGGTCGGTCGTCGTCTCGTGGACGGTGTAGGTGCGCATGTTCAGGGCGGGCATGCCGAGCGCGAACCCCGGATAGGGGGTCACCTCACCGCTCAGCGCACCGTATTCGAAGAGCGTGCCACCCGGGGCAACCACTTTGGCCAGATCCACCACGCCGGGGCCCGCGATGGCGTCGAAGACGAATGCGGCGCCTCGTCCCGCGGTGAGGTCGAGCACGCGGGCGACGACGTCCTCCTCGCCGGTGACGATCACCTCGGCCGCCCCCGCCTTGCGAAGCCGTTCGGCCTTGGCCCGGGTGCGGGTGGTGGCGATGGGCACCGCGCCGACACGGTTGGCGACCTGGATCGCGGCCAGTCCCACGCTGCTGGAGGCGGCGGTCAGCACGACCGTGTCCCCGGCCCGCACCCCGCCGATCTCCACCAGCGCCCCATAGGCCGTCACGTACGGCATCCACACGGCCGCACCCTCGACCGCGCCGACCCCGTCGGGGCGATGGAGCACCGCGGCCGCGGGGACGATCGCGCGCTCGGCGTAGACGCCGTAGTCGTTCATCGAGAACGCGGGCACCACGCTGACCGGCTGCCCGGCCTCCAATCCCGCCACGTCCGCGCCGACGGCCTCGACCACTCCCGCCGCCTCGGCGCCGAGCCGGGCGGGGAACTCCTTGACCGGCTCGATGTAGTGGCCGCCGCGGAACAACACCTCGGCCCGGTTGAGCCCGATCGCGTCCACCCGGATCAACGCCTCACCGGGACCGGGCTCGCCGACCTCCACGTCCTCCAGCCGCAGCACGTCCGGACCGCCGAGCTCATGGAACCGCACCGTTTTGACCATCACCCATCACCCCTTCACGCTCGGGTCCTCACTCAAGCGGAAAGTACGATCGCTGTCAAACTTCGATGTTCATCGTACTTCGATGGGTGTCGTACGATGGTGAGGTGGCAACGCGGCAAGCAGGGCGGGACCGCATCCCGCCCCACCCGGACATCCAGACGATCACTTTGCAGCAGGTGCTCGATGCCCTGGTCGACCCGGTGCGCCGCCGGATCGTCGGCGAGCTCTACGCCGCCGGCCAGGACATGCGCTGCGGCACCTTCGACCTGCCGGTCAGCAAGTCCACCGCCACCCACCACTTCAATGTGCTGCGTGAGGCCGGTCTCATCCGGCAGTACTACGTGGGCACCTCCCGCATGAACGCGCTGCGCCGCGACGAGATCGACCAAGCGTTCCCCGGGCTGCTGCGCGCCTTGTCAGGACGGGAGTGACGGCGCGGCCGGCGCGGGCGGCGCAGCCGGTGCCTTCGGCAGCCGGGTCCCGGCGGGCAACACCGACTGGCACGCCTGGACCGCGGCCCCGTACTTCTCGGACAGGACGTCGACCCGCTCACCCTTGATGTGCAGGTTGACCAGCCCGTCCGAGGAGAACGCAACCTCGGGGAAGTCGGGCAGCCCGTGCGAGCGCATGCAGGCGGTGAATTCCGTGACGTCCCCGGCGGGCGCCTCCTCCGAGGCGGCCGCCCTTCCGCCCGTGACGGCGACGAGGACCGCCGCGGCCAGAACCAGCCTTCTGATCGTCGAGCCGAACATGATGCCTCCTTTTCTCGGTGCGCCCAGCAAAGTCCAGGACCGGTTACACGACGGCAACGGCGACGGTTACCGCGCTGTTACCCCCTGACGAGGCATCCTGGAGATCATGAGGGTGCTGGTGGTCGAGGACCACGAGGAACTGGCCCAGACGGTCGCCGCGGGCCTGCGCCGCGAGGGCATGGCCGTCGACGTGGTGCTGGACGGCCATGCCGCGCTCGAACACACCTGGGTCAACCATTACGACGTGGTCGTGCTCGATCGGGACCTGCCCGGCCTGCACGGTGACGAGGTGTGCAGGTCGCTGGCCGGGGCCGGCCATCCCTCCCGGGTGCTCATGCTCACCGCCGCGGGGACGATCGACGACAAGGTGACCGGGCTGGGCGTCGGCGCCGATGACTACCTGCCCAAGCCGTTCGCCTTCGCCGAGCTGGTCGCCCGGGTCCGGGCGCTGGCCAGGCGGTCGGCCCGCGCGCTCCCGCCGGTGCTCGTCCGCGGCGACCTGCGGCTGGACGCCGCCACCCGGATCGCCACCCGTGACGGGCGGCGGCTGCCGCTGAGCCCCAAGGAGTTCGCCGTCCTGGAGCTGCTGCTGGCCGCCGAGGGCGCGGTGGTCTCCGCCGAACAGTTGCTGGAGCGCTGCTGGGACGAGTTCGCCGACCCGTTCACCCAGACGGTGAAGGTGACGATCAGCCGGCTGCGCCGCAAGCTCGGCGACCCGCCGCTGATCGAGACCGTCCCGCAGGCCGGATACCGGTTATGAGGCGGACCGTACGGCTGCGTCTGACCCTGCTCTACAGCGGCCTGTTCCTGATGGCCGGAGTGGTGCTGGTCGCCCTCATCTACCTCCTGGTGGAGTACTCACCCTTCCCCGCGGCGCCGGTCGCCCCCGAGCCACAGCCCCCCGCACCGTCGCCCGACCCCGCACCGGATGGGCTCGAGCTGCCCCCGCCGACGCCCCGGGCCGAGCAGTCCGACACCCTGCGCAGGCTCCTGGTCAACTCGCTGATCGCGCTGGCCGTCATGGCGGTGGCGGCGACGTTGCTGGGCTGGCTCATGGCCGGGCGGGTGCTGCGGCCGCTGGGCGAGATGACCGCCACCGTCCGCCGCATCACGGCCGACCGGCTCGACCGGCGGCTGGGTGCCTCCGGGCCGGACGATGAGCTCAAGCGGCTGGCCGACACGTTCGATGAGCTGCTAGACCGGCTGGAGGCGGCGTTCACGGCGCAGCGGCGCTTCGTCGCCAACGCCTCCCACGAACTGCGCACGCCGCTGACGTTGCAGCGGGCCATGGCCGAGGTCGCGCTGGCCGACCCGGAGGCCGGGAGCCAGGACCTGCGCACCGTGCTGGAACGTGTGGTGGCCGCGGGCAAGCACCAGGAACGGCTCATCGAGGCCCTGCTCACCCTCGCCCGCAGCCAGCAGGGCCTGCAGGACCGCGGGCCCGTCGACCTGGCCGCGATCACGAGGCAGGCCCTCGACCACCATGACGGGATCCGGGTCACGTCCTCTCTCGACCCGGCACCCGTCTCCGGAGATCGCGCTCTGCTCGAACGCCTGGTGGCGAACTTGCTGGACAACGCGGTGCGGTACAACGTGCCCGGCGGATGGATCCTGGTGGAGACGGCCGTGCGTTCCGGCCGCTCCACACTCCGGGTCTCCAACAGCGGCCCGGTGATCCCGCCCGACCGGGTCCACCTGCTCGTGCAGCCCTTCCAGCGCCTGGATGGCGGCAGAAAGGCCAGTGGCGACGGGCTGGGACTGGGCCTGTCGATCGTGGCCGCCATCGCCGACGCCCACCACGGCACGCTGGAGACCCGGCCCCGCCGCGACGGCGGGCTCGACGTGACCGTCACCTTCCCCTGACGCGGTCAGGCGATGTAGGAGAGGTGCTCCGGCTCCACCCGCCCGAGCAGCGGCGCGCCGCTGAGGAAGCGGCCCACCTCGTCGACGGCGAACTCGCCGAGGCGCCGCAGCTCGCGGCCCTGAGCTCCGGCCAGGTGCGGGGTGATCATGACGTTCGGCAGGGAGAAGAGCGGGTGCCCGGGCGGCAGCGGCTCCGGGTCGGTCACATCCAGGATGGCGGAGATCCGGCCGCCGGCGCACGAGCGGGTCAGCGCCTCGGTGTCGATGAGCGATCCGCGGGCGGTGTTGACGACGACGGCGCCGTCAGGCAGCAGGTCCAGCCGCCGGCCGTCGAGCATGTGGCGGGTCTCTGGCAGGGCGGGGGCGTGCACGGTGACGAGGTCGCTGCGGCGGCAGAGCTCGTCCATGCTCACCTGCTCGACGCCGAGGTCTGACGCTTCAGCGGCGGTCACGTACGGGTCGTAGAGCAGGACCTCGACGTCGTATGACTGGAGCCGCCGCAGGACGAGGCGGCCGATCCGGGAGGCGCCGATCACCCCGACCGTGCAGTCATGAAGCCCGGTGCCTTCGCCCGCCAGCCAGTCCCTGGGCGTGCCCTCGACGGCGGCCGCGTAGCGTCTGGCGCGGCTGAACGCCTGCTTGGCGCCGAGGACGAGCATGGCCATGGTGTAGTCGGCCACCGGGACGGCGTTCGCCTCGGCGGCGGAGGACACGACGACGCCGCGCTCGAACACGAGGGGATCGACGATGGCCTTGACCGTGCCGGCGGAGTGCACGATGGCACGCAGCCGCGGCGCGGCCGCCAGCACGCCGGCGTCGATGCGGGGGCATCCCCATCCGGTGACCAGGATGTCCGCCTCCGCCAAGGCCGCCTCGGCGCCTTCGAACGAGGTGAACGTCGTCCCCGGGTCGATGTCGACCAGTTGCCGCAATCGGGTGACGAGGTCAGGAGGGAAGACGCCGCTGACTGCCCAGGGGGCGATGGCGAAGACCGCGACGGGTCGCCGTGGCACGGAGTGAGCTCCTATCGGTGGATGTAAACGGTTTCACCACTCTACGGGCGCGTCGATCAACGAGCGGCCGCAGGCCCGCGTCAACGTCCGGACGCGGAGACGTCGCCCAGGCGTACCGTCACCGTTCGCACGCCGGGACGTCGCCCAGGCGCACCGTCACCGTTCATACGCCGGGACGTCGCCCAGGCGCACCGTCACCGTCTCCCCGGCGGGCAACGTCAGGACGACCAGGTCGCCCTCGACCCGCACGCCGGGCACGGGCGGCTCCTCTTCCGTGACCGCGAGCCGCACGAGGCTCACGTAGATCGCGGTGCCGCCGGGATGGGCGTCGGCGATGACGTACGGCGTGGCCGAGTGCGCGCCGAAGGCGTTGGCGCCTTCGGCCGTCACCAGGCCCGCGCCCGTGTAACCGTGCAGGCCGCGCACGGCGCTGCTCAGCCCGTCCGGCCGCCGGGCCAGCGCCACGCCGTCGCCTTCGCGCAGGTCGAGGGGAACCGCCGCGGCCAGGGCGTGGCCGCCGTCCCGCACCTGATGTCCGGCGGGTGCGGTGACCCGGTGAATCCTGATCTCGGCGGCGCCGTCGACGACCGAGGCCGTCACCACCCGGACCGGGCCGTCCTGGTAGGCGGAGGCGGCGAACCGGTCCGACACGGCCAGGGGTTCGATGTGCCGCCTGCGTGAGGCGGTCCCGTCGGGTGCGATGACGGCCAGGTGGTTGTCCACGCCGGACGCCTTCTCCCCCACCTCGGGTCCCGTGTGGCTGGTGTAGGCGAACTTGAGGTAATGCGGGTCGGGCGGCCCGGTCGGGTCCTGGACGCGGTCCCGGTCGCTGCCGTGGTTGACCAGCCGCACGACGCCGTCCGCGCGCGTGGCGTGCAGCAGCCAGCCGGGCGCGGTCATGGCCACCGTCTGGTCGGCGAGGTCGACCGGGGCGGCCTCCTCCGGGTCCGTCCAGGCCGGGTGCCCGGGCGGGAGCAGCAGGCCGAGGAACGCCTTGCTCGCCCAGTACGGCGACGCCGGACCCGAGTAGTCCTGCGTGACCGGCAGGAAAGGCTCGTACCAGCCGAGGCTGAGCAGCCCGCGCTCGTCCGGCACGCCCCGCTCGGCGAAGTGGCGCAGCACGCCGCTCGCGATGCGCCGGGTCCGGCCGGGCGGAAGCGGCGAGGCGCCGGTCAACGCGCCGAGCCACAGCGGCGCGACCGTCGCGAACCGGTAGGTCAGGGAGCGCCCCTGATGCACCGGGCCGCCGTCGGCGGCGAAGAAGTGCTGGTAGTGGCCGAGGAAGCGGTGCAGCCGCGCCGCGTAGAGCTCCTGCCTGGCGGTGTCGCCGGCCATCCGTGCCCACAAGGACGGATACAGGTGCATCGCCCAGCCGCAGTAGTAGTCGTAGTTCTTGCCCGTGCCGTCGGAGTACCAGCCGTCGCCGACGTACCACTCCTCGATCCGCTCCAGCCCGCCGATGATCTCGCCGGGCTCGTGCGGCCCGCCCACCTCGGCCAGGAACTGCTCGACGACCACCCGGAACAGCACCCAGTTGTTGTCCGGCGTCCGCCGCCCCACGAACCCGGCCAGCCACGCCACCACCCGCTCCTGCTGGGCGGGCGAGAGCCGGTCGAAGATCCACGGCCGGGTCTCGTGCAACGCCAGCGCCACCGAGGCCGCCTCGACGAGCTGCTGCGACATGTCCGTCAGTGCCGGCCACGCGTACGGGTGCGCCGGATCGGTCCCGGCGGCGAGGCCGCTCGCGTACCGCTCCAGCAGCGCGGGCGGCACGTCCCCGCGCGCGCCGGCGATCCTGAAGGCGGCGAGCAGGAACGTGCGGGCGAAGCCCTCGAGGCCGTCGCTCACCTGCCCCGACCTGCTGGTCCTGCCGGGCAGGCGGAACTGGGCGAAGTCGTCCGTGGCGTACGGCACCACGGACGACAGCAGGTGGTCGGCCGTGGCCTCCCAATGCGCCCGGGTCCAGCCGGTGTAGCGGGACCGTCGGTCATCGGGCGTTGGGAGGCGCATCGACATAGACAAAGGAGCTTAGCTTCCTGCGTAGGTGATGTTCGGCCGGGGCGGGCATGGGCGGGTGCCCGCGAGAGCCGACGCGGTGGACGTGGAACCCGCCATTACGCGGGAAGGTGGTCGCCCACGAGGGCGAGGCACTGGATGGCGGCCAGGCCGTACTGCGAGGAGGCGTTGGTCGAGGCGAAGGTGGTCTCGTCGACCGGCTTGAGCACCTTCGAGCCCTCCACGCGCACCGCCTTGAACTCCAGAGTCTTGGGGTATCCGGCGTGGCCGGTGTCGAACTCCTTCCACGCCCGCGCGGCCAGGGTCGCGTCGCCGAGCTTGGCGGCGGCGTAGGCGGTGAGCCGGGAGTGGGCCTGGCGCAGGTTCAGGTTGCCCCACGACTGCCCGGTCTCCGCCTGCTGCTCGGCGGCGGTGCCGTTGTAGAGGCGGCAGTACTGCAGCCACGCCTTGGTGAACGCCTCGTCCCCGGTCAGGTGGATGACCTCGCTGCACACCTCGACCAGTCCGAACACCGAGCCGAGCGAGCCGACGCTGACGGCGGGCTCGGTGGGCTTGAAGGTGCCGTTGTCGAGGTCGTACAGGCCGCCGCCGCGCGCGAAGCCGTTGGGCATCGCGGCGATGGAGCGCATGCTGTTCAGGAGCTTCTCCTTGGCGACCGGGTCGCCGCCGCGCTCCCATTCGGTCAGCCAGGCCAGGGCGAGGCCGCTCCAGTCGGTGCCGGTGCCGACGGACAGGGCGTGCGGGTCCGGCTCGTACGGGCCCGTGCGGATCTTGCGGATGGGGTCCAGCACCAGGAACGTCTTGTCGGAGTCCACGAGATCGTGCATCAGGTCGCCGATGCGCTCGTCGGCGGTGAGGAAGTACATGAACCGCCGGTAGCCGGCGGTGCTGATGCGCAGCTGCTTGGCGCTGTCGGCCCAGTGCTGCACCCCGTGCCGGGTCCCCAGGTCCCGCCATTTGCCGAGGTGGTAGACGTCGACCTCGCCGGTGTGCCGGGTCATCGACTCGGCGAAGCGGAACGCCTCGGCCTTGCCGCTGCGCAGGTAGTGGTACCAGAGCCACAGGTCGGGCGACAGCTCGGAGTTGGCCCAGGCGTAGCCGCCGACGTCGTAACGCCAGACGTGCCGGTCCGGGTCGTAGCTGTGCATGATGTCGCCGTAGTCCCAGAAGCCGTACCAGGAGCGCTGCTCGACCTGCTCGCTGTGGAAGTCGAACAGGAAGTCCAGCCGGTCCTCGATGCGGGCCTTGGCGGGGGTCGAGCGGTCGACCGGCGACCAGTCGCCGAACACCTTGGCCGCGTGCATGTGCGCGGGCGGCACGACGACGAGCGGCGGCGTCTGCACGGCCTCGGCCAGCTCCGCCACCTTCTCGGCGGCCGGGGTGGCCTCCAGCGCCCAGAACATCAGCTCCGTCGTGCGCGCGATCCCGTACGGGGTACCGAAGCCCGGCTCGTAGTCCTCGTACGTGATCTCCAGCCCTTCGAGCTGCTCGGCGTAGGTGTCCTGGCCCATGCCGTCGTGGTAGAACCGCAGGTCCATGGGCCCGGCGTCGGGCGACCACAACCACACGGTGACCTCGGCGTTCTCCCCCGCCGCGCCGCGGATGTCGAGCTGGGTGGGGTGCAGCTGCCAGAAGTTGCGCATGCCGAAGGCGAAGCCGCCGGTGGGACCGCCGACGTACCCGAGCCCGCCGGCCCGGCCGCCGGCGTCCACCGGGATCCAGCCGTGACCGCTCTTGGTCCGCTTGCGGATCTGGAAGCCGTCAGCGGTGAGCTGGCGCAGCGAGTAGTCGCCGAAGGCCGGGATGAGGTGCAAGCGGGAGCTGACCCGGGTGTCCCACGTCGCCACCGGCGGGGTGGCCTTCCCGGCGACCTGCGCCTGGCGGACAGCGGCGCCGGGGTCGCGGCGCAGGCCGGTGATGCCGCGCACCGCCTCCGCCAGAACGCCGTCGCCCGGTCCGGCGAAGCGCACGTGCCGGTTATACAGCTCGTCGCGCATCGGCACCTTGAACCGGATGCCGAGGCCGCGGATGAAGTCCTCCTTCTCGTCGCCGTCGTAGACGAAGCTGTGCACCGCGCGGATGCCGTCGCTGCCGGCATAGAAGTACAGGCGCACGGTGAACGGCAGCCAGGACCGGTTGCCGTGCCGGTGCGCGCCCTCGATCCTGACCACCGCGCGGACCGGGCCGGACTGCTCGACCGTCACCTTCTCCGTCCGGCCGGTGAACCTCTCCTGCTTCACCGAGCCGCCCTCGTCGTCCCCGGGCTCGCTCTGTCGCAGGCAGACGAGCTCGCCGTCGCGGGCGATCTCGCGCTCGCCGCGCAGGATGGCGCTCACCAGCCGGTCGCCCTTCTTCGGGATCAGGCACCGGATGACGCCGGTGCTCACCTCGATCTGGTCGTCGCCGTTCTTGACCGTCACGGTCGCGGCGGGCGCGGCCGGCTGTCCGGCGGTGAGCACGTACTGCTCGGCCGGGGCGACCTCGGCGCCGATGGCGTGCGCGGTCCACTTGAGGGACCCGTCAGGCCAGTACGCGGTGGCCCAGGTCTGCACGGGCACCTGCTGCCCCGCGGCGGTCCGCAACGCGAAGGCCTGGTCCTTGGGCACGGTGCCCTTCGGCCACGGCACGCCCCACGTGGACCCCGCGGCGAGCTGCCGGGGCACGCCGCCTTCCAGCCACCGGAGCTGGACGCCGTCCTCGAGCGCGCCGCTCGCCGTCGCCGGTTGCACGGCCTCGGCACGCGCCGGTCCCGCCGTCCAGCCGACCTGCCCGGCAGCTCCGACCGCCGCCGCGCTCAGGAGAAGGTTTCGTCGGGACATCATCGCCATGGGGGCTCCACTCGGTAGGCGTAACAGCGATGAAACGGCGCGTTGTTAAACCGTTTACTAAGGGCAGATCGCAGCATGAGCTGTAGTCGCTGTCAAGAGCCCGCTGCAACCATGGGATGCGTTTGCATGGACGACCTGCGCCAAACGGACCGCACCCTGCTGGCCTGCATGCCTGCGAGCAGCGATTTGACACGCCTGCGGCGACGGGGAACCATCGCATGAAAGCGGTTTACCCCCGCGTTTCAGGAGGTGGGATGGCCCGGCGTGCGGCGTCCGGTGACGAGGGGCGGCGGCCCACGACGATCCGCGACGTGGCCGCGCACGCGGGCGTGTCCGTCGCCACGGTCTCCCGGATCCTGTCCGGCACCTACCCCAGCGCACCCGCCACCCGCAGCAAGGTCATGCGCGCGGTCCGCGAGCTCGACTACGTGGCCAACGCCAACGCGCGCGGACTGGCCGGCGCGAGCAGCCGCAGCGTCGCCATCATCGTCAACTCCGTCGTCTCCCCGCACTACGCCCACGTCGCGCAGGGCGTGCACGCCCAGGCCGCGCTCGAAGGCAAGCTGTGCATCGTCGGCACCACCGGCGGCGACCCGGAGCGCGAGCTCGCCACCGTGCAGCTCATGCGCCAGGAGCACGCCGAATGCGTGATCCTCGTCGGCAATGTCGTCAACGACGAGGCCTATCGCGGGCGCATGGCCGAATACGCCCGCGCGCTGGCGCTCGCCGGCTCGCAGCTCGTCCTGTGCGGGCGCCCGCCGCTGGGCCCCGGCGTGCCCGCCCTCGTCGTCGAGTACGACAACACCGGCGGCGCGTACGCCATCACCAGCCACCTGCTGTCGGCAGGCCACCGGCGCATCCTCTTCCTCGGCCGGCGCGACGGCTACACCACGCCGGAGAGCCGCATCACCGGCTACCGCAACGCCCTGGCCGACCACCGCGTGCCGCACGATCCCGGCCTGGAGGTCGAGGGCACGATGGAGCGGCAGGAGGGTTACCGCATGGTCCGCGAACGGCTCGCGGCCGGGCCACGCGACTTCACGGCCGTCTTCGCCGGCAACGACCTCATCGCGGCAGGCGCCCGCCAGGCGCTGCGCGAGCACGGGCTGCGTGTTCCCGACGACGTGTCCATGGTCGGCTTCGACGACCTGCCACCGGCCGCCGACATCGACCTCACCACCGTGCACGTGCCGCACGAGGAGCTAGGCCGCACCGCCGTACGCCTCGCCCTCGAACGCGCGCAGGACCGGTCGGGCATGGCCGAGCACGTCCTGCTCGGCACCCACATCATCGTCCGCGACTCGGTCCGCCCCCTCAGGAACCAGGCACAATAGGGGCATGGCCAATCTTGTCGTGGAGATCCACGTTCCATTGGTCGCGGATCCACGGGTCTCCGAAGACGACTACGCCTTTCCGTGGATCGATGTGATCGACGAGTTCATCTTCGAGAGGGAGCAGCAGGGGGAGGCGGAGGTCTTCGACGACAGTGAGGAGTTTGGGGACGTCTATGTCTTCTTCATCAGCGGGGCCGAAGAGGTCACGCTCCTGAGCATCGCCTCCCGCGCGGTCGTTCTCGACGGAGTGCCCGGCGGCGCGTTCGCCATGGTCACGCACGACAAGGCAGGGGAGTTCGGATTGGGGCGGCGGGTAGAGCTTCCCGTGTTTTGAGAGGGCCTTCCCCTTGTCTTGAAGGGCTGGAGAGCAGCAGCCCAGTCGACTCCAAGCCACCCACAAGAGCCGTCCCCCACCATTCCAGCTGTGGACGGAAATATCAGGAAAAGGTTTACGAAGATCGCCGCAGTGGCGGTGGTCGTCATGGCGGTCGCGTTGCCTGCGTCACCCGCGCTGGCCGACCCCGCGACCGACGAGCGGCCCGACGTGCCCGTCGGCACCTGGCTCGCGGCGCGCACGCAGCCGGCAGTCCAGCTGACCACCTTCACCTACACCGCGACGGTCTCCGTGCCGTCCAACACGATCAACCAGGCTCAGATCGAGCAGCTCAGTCAGCAGGCCGTCGAGGCCGTGACGGCGGGCAAGATCTCCTCGGACGAGCGCAGCATCGCCAAGTGGATATTCCAGCAGATCGCGGCCAACGTGGACACCTACGTCTCCGCGGCCACCCCCGAGCGTACGGTCGACGCCGAGGTCGGCGGCATGTGCACCGGCTGGTGGGTCACTCCCGACGGCTACATGGTCACCGGAGCACACTGCGTCCAGGTCGGCGAGACCGAGCTCAGCCAGCTGTTCGCGCAGCAGGCGCTGAAGAAGTTCAACGAGCAGGACGCTAAAGAGATCATCAGCGGCCTGGGCGACCTCGCGGCCGACGAAGAGATCCTCAAGCTCGCGCAGCAGATCTACATCACGTTCAACACCAACAACATGAAGCTCAGCGGCCTGAAGCAGAGCCTGAATGTGATGCAGAGCCTGCCCGGCGGTGGCGTGGACAAGACCGCCAAGGCGGTCCCGGCCGAGCTGGTGTCGGTGGGCGAGAGCTACCCCGGCAAGGACTTCGCGCTGCTCAAGGTCAACGGGCAGCAGAACCTGCCGACCGTGCCGCTCGGTGACGACGCCGATGTGCGTACCGGCGACACGCTGTACATCAGCGGCTTCCCCGGCCTGGTCACGAACACGCCGTTCTTCAGCCTGGAGTCCAAGCTGGAGCCGGCCCTGACCGAGGGCCCGTACAACGCCAAGCGCACCACGCAGACCGGTGTGCCGTACATCCAGACCCAGGCGCCTTCCTACAAGGGCAACTCCGGTGGCCCGGTGTTCAGCAAGGACGGCAAGGTCGTCGGCATGCTGATCGCCGGCACGGTGAGCGAGGGCGGCGAGGCCTCCGAGAGCGAGAGCTTCGTCCTGCCGGTGGGCATCATCAAGGAGAAGCTCGGCGAGAAGAACATCAAGCCGGCCCAGGCCATCACGACGACCCGGTACAACGAGGCGCTCAACGACTTCTTCCGGCACCACTACTCGGCCGCGCTGCCGAAGTTCCGTGAGGTGCAGGCGCTGTTCCCGAACCACCCGTACGTGGCCAAGTACATCAGCGACACTCAGCAGGCCATCTCCGCGGGCAAGGACGAAACGCCCAAGTCGATCCTCGTGTGGGTGTTGATCGGGGCCGGCGTGCTGGTCGCCATCGTGATCGCTCTGGTGCTGGTCAGCGTCCTGCGCCGACGCCGACGCCGGCGCCGGCGCCCCGAGCCGTCCTTCGCCCCGCCCTCGTACGGCGCGGTGCCGCCGCCCCCGTGGCAGCAGCTTCCGGCGGGCCAGGCCCAGGTGTCGCCTCCGGTGCAGGGTGCCTACGGGCAGGGCTATGGCGCTGGTGGCAACGAAGCCGCGCACTATGGATCGGCCCCGCACAACGGGAATGCCCCGTACGGATCGGCCCCGCACAACGGCAACGCCCCGTACGGATCGGCCCCGCACAACGGCAACGCCCAGTACGGACCGGGCCAGTACGGACACCCCGCGCCCCCGCAGGGCCAGGCGCCCCTCGGGGACCAGACCCGCGCCGTCCGCTACGGCCAGTTCATGCCTCCGCCGGACGACAGGAACGCCTGAGCTGGGAGCCCTGACAACGGCCAGGGCTCCCAGGCCGGGTCAGCGGAGCGTGAGTGGCGAGGTGAGTCAGAGCGGCAGCGGAATCCGGTCGAAGAACCAGTACAGGCTGACCGCCACGATCGGGACCGACATCACGACCACGGCCCAGCGGGCCACCGGCGTCCGGCGCAGCAGCGCCAGCAGCGGGAAGAGCACCGCGATGATCGCGAGCTGCGCCACCTCGATGCCGACGTTGAAGCTCAGGAGCGACAGAAGCAGCTCCCAGGACCCGCTCTGGTCGATGTCCAGCGCGCCCGCGAAGCCCAGCCCGTGCATCAGGCCGAAGGCGAAGACGACCGGCAGCCGCCATCTGCCCAGCCGATCCGCCTCGCGGCCCAGGAGGTTGGCGAGCGCCACGACGATGATCGACACCGCGATGACCGGCTCGACGATCTCACCGGGCACGTCCACGACTCCCATCGCCGCCAGCAGGAACGTGATGCTGTGGGCGGCCGTGAAGGCGGAGACCGTGATGACGACGTCGCGGAGACCGCGCGCGCCGATGAGCAGGGCGAGCAGGAAGAGGATGTGGTCGAGGCCGAACACCAGGTGCTCGGCGCCGAGCAGGAAGAACTCCCCGGCCTGCTGCCACATGTCATGCTCGCCGACCCGCACCGTGGGGCTCGTGGCGACCAGGACCGCGGAGCCCTTCTCCCCGTCGAGGTCGTAGCGGACGATCGTCTCGGTGCTGTGGACGAAGGTCTCGGCGTCGGGGAACAGCGCGCTCGAGATCGCGTGCACTCCCCCGCCCTCGCCGCCACAGGCGTAGGAGAAGGTCAGCACCGCGAAGGCCGCCTTGCCGCGCAGGCGCACGTCCGCGTCGCCGGCCATCGTGGGCGTGCAGGCCTTGTCGTCGTACGTCACGGCGAAGCGCTCCGTGACGTACTCGGTCACGGCGTCGCGATTGATCGCGAGCTGGCGAAGTTGCTCGGTCCGCTCCTTCGCCTCGTAGGCCTCGGCGTAGAGCCAGGCCGACTTCATGAGCAGGTCGTACTCGAGGTCGAGCACGACCTTGACGTTCGCGCCCGTGCCGGTCACCTCGGCGTGGGCCTTCGTGGTCGCCTCGTGCGCCGCCGCGGGAGCGGGGAGCACCAGGACGCCTGCGATGACGGCGAGCACCACGGCGGACAGCCGGCGCCAGCAGGGCATGTCTCGTTTCTCCAGATTCGGGGATCAGGGCCGCCGCCCCGGACTCGGCGTCCGGGACGGCGGCGATGGGTCAGCGCTTGAACCAGCCGTACATCGGCGAGTCAGGCCCCCACGTGCCGGGGCGGCCATGCTCGTCCTTCGTGACGAAGACGCTCGGCTCGGAGGCGGTCACGCCGCCGCCGGTGGAGCGTGCCGTGACGAACCAGGCGTAGGCCGTGTTGTCCTTGAGACGGTCCCAGGTCACCGAGGCGACCTGGCCCGACGCGACCGTGCTCTTGCCGATGATCCGGGTGGGCTCGTAGAGCGCCAGGGAGTCGGTCTGGAAGGTCGTCGTGCGGGAGGTGAGGTCGACCGGCAGCACCATGTTGTCCTCGAGGCCGTTGTAGCGGCGCCTCGGGTCGAACTCGGTGGCGCCGAAGTCGTTGAGCAGCGGAGAGTAGGTGTCCACGCTCACCTCCGCCCGCTCGACGTTGAACTGCAGCAGCCGCAAGAAGCTCGCGCCGAACTGCAGCTGGTCGTCCGGCTTGTAGCCGCCGATCTCGGTGAGCCCGAGACGGTCGGCCGACACCGTGTAGAACTGGTAGTCCGCCAGCAGCTCGACCACGCCGTTGCCGACCTGGCCGACCTTCGGCTTCACGTTGGTCCCCACGCCGTGCTCGTGCCCGGCGAGGATGAGGAAGACGTTCGGGTTCTTCTCGACCACCGTCTTGTACAAGACCGAGCCGTCGGGCGCGGAGAACCCGGCGCCGCGTCCGTCGGGGTTGCTGCTCGGCACGATGTAGTCGTGTGAGAGCAGGATGCCGTTGCGGCCGGCGAACTTCTTGAAGATGGAGTCGGCCCATTCGGCCTCCTCCCTCGTCACCCCGTACGACAGGCCGACCACGACGAAGTCCAGGCCACCGGCGGAGAACAGGTCGTAGTGGTTCTGGTTGTCGCCTTCCTTCCACGGCCCGCCGTACTCGGCGTGCTGCCAGCCCTGCGAGGCGTCCTGGTACCGGTTGGGGCCGTAGTACGTGTTGTAGATGGCCTCCGGCCCGTTCTCGGTGCCCGACTGGTTGTCGTGGTTGCCGGCGACCACACCGTTCGGGATTTTCGCGTCGTCCAGCACCCGCTGCTGCCTCGAGGACACCTCGAACTCGCCGGTCACCTGCCGCTGCATGGCCTCGTCGGCGGGCTTGCGGATGTTGTTCTCGATGATGTCGCCGGTGTGCGCGACGTACGAGATCTTGCGCTGGTCCTTGTTGTCCTTGATCCAGTTGACGATGCCGGCGTACGCGGACTCCCACACCGCGCGCTCCTCGGCGCTCTCCTGCTCGACCGCGCCCTCGGAGATGTACTGCGTGTCGGTGAAGTGCGCGATCGAGAAGTCGTACGTGGCGGGGTCGGCGAAGCCGTTCGGGTCACCGGGCTCGATGTCGTCGGCGAACGGGTCCTCTCCCGTCACCATGACGTGGACCTGCTGCCTGTCGATGTAGTCCGCGTCGACGACGGCGCTGAGCACGGTCTTGCCCTCGGCCGCGCCGCGGGCGCTGGTCAGCAGGTCCCATGCCTTGCTCTTCGTGTTCCACACCCGCAACGACGCCAGGCGCTCGGGGTCGATGGCGCCTTCCCAGCGCAGGACCGGGGAGTCCACGTGGCCCTTCACCTGGATGTCGTACCGCTGGTAGGTGAGGTCCTGCCCGGCGGGCGCGTCGAGGGTCCTGCCGTCGGCGGGCTCGAGCCCGTCGCCCTTGACCTGCTTCTCGCCGGGGACCCGCAGGGTCGTGGGGACGGACTGGGCCGTGCCCTGGAACACCTGGTTCGGGGTCAGGATCTTGGCCTCGGAGAACGTCGCCGTCACCTGGCCGCCGTCGGGTTCGGCCACCTTCGCCGACAGCTTGACGGGGTCCGACACGTCGACGGCGCCCAACGCCGGGGACAAGTCGGCGGGAACGTCCGGGATGCCCGCGGACTCGAACACGATCTCGCGGGTCGCGGTGTTGCCGAGGCCGTCGGCGCCGGTCACGGCGAGCGTGTGCTTGCCGGCCCGCAGGCCCGGCCCCACCTTGGCGCCCAGCGCGATCGGCTGGCCGTCGAGCTTGACGTCCGGCCCGGACACGACGCCGTTGGCGTCCTCCAGCTTGACGTCCAGCACGACCGTGGCGGTGATCTTCTCGTCCGCCGCCGGGACGCTCTGGGCGATCTTCGGGGCCGAGTTGTCGCTGATCAGGAGCCGGGTGGCGGTTTCCCCGGTGGTCGACACCGCGGCGATGGTGTGCTTGCCGTCCTCGAGCTTGGTGGTGTCGAGGTCCGCGCGCAGGCCACGGGCCGGCGCGGTCACGAGGAACTCGAGGTCGATCTCCCTCAGCGGGTTGACGTTGTCTCCGCAGTTACCGTCGCCCATGCCGTACGAGGTCTTGAGCATCTGGCCGGCCGCCGTGCCCTGCGCCGGGGTGAGGACGATGTTCGAGATCGTGAAGTCGTCGCGGTTGTTGCCGCAGGACGTCGGAAACGTGCCGGTCACGAAATCGATCGTGTTCCAGCCGGGCACGAGGTACTCGTTCGGGATCGTGAAGTCGACGCGCCGGCTCAGGAAGTCGCCGTCGAGCACGATCTTCTGGCCGTTGACGAGCACGAAGTTCTGATAGCGGGCCTCGATCGCGTTGGCACCCACGTTGAAGCTGAGGGTGGCGTTGCCCGAGCCGAGCGTTTCGACGATGTGCACCGCGGGGGCGTCGATCGTGTAGCGCAACTCTGCCTCGCGCAGCGCGGTCTGGCTGCTGCCGCAGGCGCCGTCGCCCATCTCGTACGCCGGCTTGATGTCCTGGCCGGCCACGGTGGCGCCGTCGAGGGTGAGCGCGAGGTTCGAGATCGCGAAGTCGTCGCGGTCATTGCCGCACGCCTGCCGATAGTCCCCGGTGACGACCTTGATCGTGTTGTCGCCGGGCGCCAGGAACCGGGCCGGGACCGCGACGGTCACGCGCCGGCTCGCCCAGGAGCCGCCCAGGTCGATGCGCTTGCCGTTGACGAGCAGGAAGTTGTCGTGCCTGTCATCGATCGAGTCCGCGCCGACGTCGAAGGCGAGCATCGCGGCGCCGTTGCCCAGGGTGGCCTTCGTGGCGGGTTCCTTGCCATCGACGGTGAGGGACTTGACGCCGCCCTCGCCGGCGGCCGGGACGTTCGCGAAGACCGGCTTGGTGCCGGCCACGAGCGTGCCGTCCGTGGGCAGCAGTCGCGGCGCGCCGGCGGGGGCGTTGTTCACGGTCACGGTGTTCTTGACCGTCACCCCTGCCGCGGTCGTGGCGGTGATGGCGTGCTCGCCGTTGGCCAGCGTCGTGGTGTCCACGTCCGCGGCCAGACCCGTGGTGCCCTGCGGGTCTCCCAGGACGAAGAACTTGAGCGTGGCGCGCTTCAGCAGCGAGGTGTTCGTGCCGCAATCGCCGTCGCCGAAGGCGAGGGAGTAGGGGTTCTCCTCGCCGTCCGCGACCTCGCCGAGCAGTTCGAGGCCGACATCGAACAGCACGAAGTCGTCGTAGTTGAGGCCGCACGAGGACGAGATGGCGCCGACGACGATCTCGACGGTGTTCTCGCCCTTGACGAGGTGCTCGTTCGGGATCTCGATGGTCGCCCGCTCGTTGACGTGGTCGCCGATGTCGCTCCGGTACGCGCCGTTGACGAGCACGTAGTTGTGGTACAGCCCCGAGGTCGAGTTCGAGCCGACGTCGAAGCTGAGCTTGGAGACGCCGAAGGTCCGGGTGGCGTTGAGCGCGGTGCCGTCGATGTCGAGCTTGGCGACGCTGTCACCGGCCGCGGCCGGCACCGCCGCGACCTTCACCGTGCCCTCCAGGTAGGAACCGCCGGCGGGAGTGAGCGTCGGGGGGCTCGGGGAGCTGGTCGGCGTCGGGGTGGGCCGTCCCCGATCCTGCTCCCCCGGGTCGGCGTACGCCGCCGTCACGAGGCTGCTCGCCAGCAGCACCGCGACCACGGCGGCCATACCGAGACGTCCTCGCCTCCGTAAGGCACCCAGTAACTCTTGCTGCATCGGGTGCGGTCCCTTCTATTGACGTGCCAAGTGGCTTGTCGTCGGGCGGCTTGCCCTCCGGGCGGACACCCTCGAGTGCACGAGTGAACGGTGTGCGTCCAGAGGCTGAAGGGACGAGGAACGATCAACTCATTCTGGTCATCCGTCACAGGACGGGAACAACCGGGCACTGCACGCGGCAACCCGGAAATCTCCATTGGTTCCCGGTCAACCCAGGACGAAGCTCAGGGAGTGTCAGGAGGTGGCCCCATGAAGGAGAGGAGAGCGCGTGGACGCGGAATTCGTGGACTTCGTGCGGCACCGGGGGGACCACCACCTCAAAACAGCGGTCCTGCTCACCGGAGATTGGCACACGGCCGAAGATCTGGTGCAGGCCTCCCTGAGCAAGCTGTATCGGGTGTGGCACCGGCTGGACACCAGCAGCGATCCCGACGCCTACCTGCGCCGGATCCTGGTCAACACGTACCGGTCCTGGTGGCGCGCACGATGGCGCCGCGAGATCCCGCGCGCCGAGCTGCCCGACCTGCCCGGTCCCGGTGACGTGGGGGACGCCCGGGCCGTGGCGGAGGACGTGCGGAACGCGCTCGCGACGTTGCCGGCCAGGCAGCGGACAGCCTTGGTGCTGCGCTTCTTCGAGGACCTGCCGGAGGCGGAGGTCGCCGACCTGATGGGCTGCTCGGCGGGGACGGTCAAGACCCACACGCACCGCGGCCTGCAGGCGATGCGGCGGCTGATCTCCCCCGGCACGCCGGTCAACCGAACCGAGGAGGAAGGGAGTGGGATCCGGTGAGACGCCAACACGAGGAGCCGTCCATGAACGAGCACGAAATCCGCACGCTGCTCATCAAGGCGACCGAGGACCGGCCGGCGGGCATCGACCTGATGCCGGCGCTGCCGAGACGCCGCCTGCCCAGGCTCCTGGTCCCCATCGCCGCGCTGGGCGCCGCCGCCGCGGTGGCCCTGGTCGCGGTCGTCCTTCCCGCGACCCCGTCCACGGCTCAGGCCCAGGTGGTCGCCGCTGTGGAGAACACCAGCCAGGAGAGCTACCGCATTCACACCACGGCCGGCGTGCGGGAGTTCGACGGCGCCTTCGACCCCGTCCAGCGGGTGGGTGTCATCACGAGGAACGACGGGACGGAGACCCGCATCGTCGGCGACCTGATCTACGTCAAGGACAGCGGCGACGCCAAGTGGACGGTCTCTCCGCGCAGCGATGCCGAGTTGGAGCAGGCACCGCCGGCCGTCGCCCTGGTCAAGCTCGCCCCGCTGGACCCTCAGGCGGCACTCCAGCGGCTCCGTACGGCCACCGATGTCAGCGAGAGCGGCCCCGCATCGGGTCAGGGCTGGACCGGTACGCGGTTCACGTTCTCGCTGGAGGCCTCGGGCGGCACCGATCTCAAAGCCGGCGCGTCGGCAAGGGCCACTGGAGTCGTGGACGTGGACGACCAGGGCCGGGTCCGGCACCTGGAGGTCGCCTTCAAGGACACGGCCGGCCCGACCGTGACGGACTTCAGCGACTTCGGCACTCCAGTCTCGGTCACCGCCCCACCCGCCGACCAGGTGCGGCAGGCGCCCGCCGACAAGCTCGGTAAGCCGACTTCCTGACCAGCACCCCCTCGTCTGTGGCGCGGGCCATCCTCCGGCCCGCGCCACAGGCATTTCCCGCCGCCTTGACAGGGACCGGACCGTCCAGCCCGGCAGCCAGCGACTTCGGGCCATCGTGCCGAGCACGTCGCAGGCCGTGGCGTTCCAGGTGACCGCGCCGGCGACGACGGGCCCGGGCAGCCACACGATCCGGCTCGCCGCCACCTCCGACCAGGGCCCGGCCGGTGAACAGGTGATGGTCACCGTGCTCGGCGACACCGTGGAGTTCACCCCCGGCACGCCTGCCGAAGCGCCCTGGCTCCCGAAGGCGGAGGGTCCCAGCTCGACGGCGAGGTCTACGACGGCCGCGCCCGCTTCACCGACGGCACCAGCCACGCCGGCTACCGTTTCGAGCTGCCGGCCCAGGCGCGACACGACACCCGTGTCGTCCGGAAGTGCCGGTAGATCCGGCGACCGCTCCGTAGACTGCGCCCCTTACCAGGCGTGCCCAGCGGCCGGCGGGACTCATCGCTCCGCCAGATACGACATCGGGCCGTCGATCTCCAGGCGGCTGAGCAGTGTGTACGCACTCCTGTAGCGTGCACCATCCGGCCAGGGATGCATCGCGCACACGTTACGCATCTACCACGCTATATGCATGGCACATATCGATGGGCAAGAGAGACGGATTTGACGGCTTCGGTGCCACTGATGCGGTCTATGAGAAGATCCCTGCGCAATGTGCCTGATTTCTGCAGGGATGGGGACGATGTACGCAATATCACTGGGCGATGACGGCGCCGAGTTGCGCCCGCTCGAGCCGTGGCAGGCCGAGGAGTTTCTCGCCCACATCGACCGGGGACGGGAGTTCATCGGGCGATACGTCCGGCTGCCGGAGGTCGTCTCGGACCTGGCGTCGAGCCGCTCGTTCCTCCAGTCGTACGCGGACAAGGCGGCGGCCGACCTGGGGCGGATCTACGGCATCTGGACGGACGGCAAGCTGGTCGGCGGAGTCCTCTTCCGGACGATGGACGTCCAGCACGGAACCGCCGAAGCGGGCTGCTGGCTGGAGCCGTCGGCGGTGGGCAAGGGTCTCGTCACCAGGGCCGTGCGCGTGATCATCGATTGGGCCGTCGAAGAGCGGGGCATCCATCGCGTGGAGTGGCAGGTCGCGGCGGAGAACGCGGCCAGCATCGCCGTGGCCAGGCGACTCGGGATGACGAAGGACGGTGTGCTCCGCGAGAGCCACCTGCTTCGGGGGAAGCGGTACGACATGGAGGTCTGGTCGGTGCTCGCACCGGAGTGGCAAGCGGCCCGGGGCACCTCTTCCCGGTAAAGCCGGGCCGCCACTACAACGCCGTGCCGCACCGGCTCCGTCAGAACGGGTACTGCGGCGGCTCCCCCCGCATGGTGATCCAGCGGGTCTCGGTGAACGCCTCGATGTTGGCCGCCGCCCCGCCGAAGCGGGAGCCGGTGCCGGAGGCGCGCACGCCGCCGAACGGGGCGTTGGCCTCGTCGTTGACGGTCTGGTCGTTGATGTGCACGATCCCGGTCGGGATCTGCTCGGCGACGGCCAGGCCGCGCATCACGTCACGGGTCACGATGCCGAGCGACAGGCCGTACTCGCTGGTCGCGGCCAGCTTGGCGGCTTCCTCGGCCGAGGAGACGCGGGTGACCGGCGCGACGGGGCCGAAGACCTCCTCGGCGAACGCGGGCGCGGTCAGCGGGACGTCGGCCAGCACCGTCGGCCGGTAGAAGAGCCGCTCGTACGTCCCGCCGGCGGCCTGCCTCGCGCCCTGGCCGACGCTCGCGGTCACCAGATGGTGGATCTTGTCGCGCTGGCCGGCGTCGATCACCGGGCCGAGCGCCACCTGGCCGGTGGCCGGGTCACCGACCGGGAGCGCGTCGGCCTTGGCGGCGAGCCGCTCGACGAAGTCGTCGTAGAGGCGGTCGGCGACCAGGTGACGGCCGGTGGTCATGCAGATCTGACCCTGGTGGAAGAACGAGCCCCAGGCGGCCAGGTTCACCGCCGCGTCCACGTCGGCGTCGTCCAGCACCAGCAGCGCGGAGTTGCCGCCGAGCTCCAGGTGGGCGCGCTTGAGGTGCTTCCCGGCGAGCTCGCCGATGCGGCGGCCCACCGGGGTGGAGCCGGTGAAGGAGATGACCCGCACGTGCGGGTCGGTGATCAGCGCCTCGCCCACGTCCGCGCCGCCGGGCACCATCTGCAGCACGCCCGGCGGCAGCCCGGCCTCCTCGAACACGCGCGCCATCAGCGTGCCGCCGGTGACCGCGGTGCGCGGGTCGGGCTTGAGGATGACGGCGTTGCCGAGCGCGAGCGCCGGGGCGACCGACCGGATGCCGAGGATGATCGGCACGTTGAACGGCGAGATCACCGCCACCACCCCGGCCGGTATGCGGCGGGCCAGGGACAGCCGCGGCTGCTCCGACGGCAGGAGCTCGCCGATCGCCCGGCCGGGCAGCGAGGCCGCCTCGTAGCACTCTTCGGCCGCCACGTGCAGGGCGAACCCGGCCATGCCCGGGACCGTGCCGACCTCGCGGACGTTCCAGCCGCTGATCTCCTCGGCGTGCTGCTGCCACAGGTCGCCGGCCTTGCGCAGGACGGCCGCGCGGGCGGTGTGCGGCAGCGCGGCCCAGTGCTTCTGCGCCTCGGCGGCGCTCACGGCGGCCTCGGCGACGTCTTGGGAGGTCGCCAGGCCCATCCGGCCGAGCTCGCCGCCGGTGGCGGGCTCGGCCACCGCGTAGTCACCGCCGTAGCCGGCCGTCCACGTGCCGCTCTTGAAGATCTTCCCTTGCCAGTCGATGCTGTCGAGCAGTCCCACAGGTGGTCCCTCTTTCTCTATTTCGTCCGTACGACGAGGTACCAGGAGCCCTAATCGGCGAGCAGCTGCTGCAGTCCGCCGCAGGCGCTCACCGTTCTCATCAGAGCGGCCGCACTCAGGAAGGAACAGTGGCCGGGGAGCCGCACGGACCTCGGGTGGCGAAAGGTGAGCCGACCGTACGGTCCCGTTAACACCAGAGCAACACTCTGTTCCGGAGACTCGAACGCGATTTGTCTCTTTGAAACGCCGGCTACGGCTGGGGACGGTGGCCGAGGCGCCGGGAGATCTCGGCGGCGGTGCGCCGGAGCGCCGGTTCGAGGCGGGCGGCCAGCGCGTCGACGGTGGTCGGGGCGACGGTGAGATGCACGGCGATGTTGACCGCGGCGACGACCTCGCCGGAGCGGTCCCGCACCGGCGCCGCGAAGGACCTCAGCCCCGGGGCGAGCTCCTCGTCGTTGACCGCGACGGCGCTCTGGCGCACCTTGGCGAGGGCGGCGATCAGCTGCTCCCTGTTGGTGATCGTCTTGGGCCCGCGGCGGGCCATGTCGGTGCGGTCGAGGATCTGCCTGAGCGCCTCCGGATCCTTGTACGCCAGCAGCACCTTGCCCATCGACGTGCAGTAGGCCGGCAGCCGGGAGCCCACGTGCAGGTTGAGGTCCATGGCCAGGGAGCTGCGCCGGCTGCTGCGCCTGCGATCCACGTAGACCACGTCCGGCCCGTCGCACAGCCCCAGGCTGGCGGTGCAGCCCGTCTCGTCGGCCAGGGCCTGGAGCAGGGGGCCGGCGACCTTGGTGAGCTCCATGGAGTCGATGGCCGCGAACCCGAGGTCCACCACCCGCGGGCCCAGGAAGTATTTCTTCGTCTCCGGGTCCTGCCGGATGTACTCCAGCTTGGTCAGCGTGGCGACGTACCGGTAGGTCGTGCTCTTGTTGAGCCCGACGGCCCGCGCGAGGTCGGCGATCCCCAGCACGGAGCGGTCCCCGCTGAAGGCGGACAGGATGCGCAGCCCGCGTTCCAGGGACACCGAGAAGGCGGCGGAGGAGTCGGCCGTCGTACGGCCCGGAGCTCCCGGGGCTCGGCGCGGGCGTGGGGAGGCGTCATCGGTCACGAGCGTCAGAATACGGCCCTATCGTTCTAAGTATTCGAACGATGTTGACGGCCAGTCCCCATCACATGAACGCTTCTGGCCGGACAACGCCCAGCAAGCAGATCGGGGGCTCCATGGCGGGAGCGGAGCGTGACGGGAGCGGCCTGCCCAGGCCGCGCATCGGGCACTTTATCGGGGGCGACTGGGTCGAGCCCGGCTCCGGACGCACCTACCCGAACCTTTCGCCCTGGTCAGGAGAGGTCCTCGGGGAGGTCGCCGCCGGGGACGGCGAGGACGCGGAACGCGCGGTCGCCGCCGCGCACGAGGCATTCGGCGGCTGGGCCCGGACGCTGCCCGTGGAGCGGCAGCGGATCTTGCTGCGGGCGGCCGACCTGCTGGAGGGCCGCCGCGGCGAGGTGCTCGCCGCCTTGGCCGCGGAGACCGGCTGCGGCCGCCAGTTCGGCGGCGTGCAGCTCGAGTTCGTGCTCAAGCTGCTCCGCCAGGCCGCCCACCTGGCCTACCGCCCGGCCGGGGAGCTGCTGCCCTCCGACACCCCCGGCACCCAGGCGATGGCCGTGCGCCGCCCGGTGGGGGTGGTCGCGGCCATCGCGCCGTGGAACGCCTCGCTCGCCCTTGCCGGCCGGGCGAGCATCGGGCCGCTCGCGCTCGGCAACACCGTGGTGCTGAAACCGTCGGAGGAGTCCCCGTACACGGGAGGGGCGCTCTGGGCAGAGATCCTCCAGGAGGCAGGACTGCCCGCCGGGGCGTTCAACGTCGTCACCCACGCCCCCGGTGAGGCCGGCGCCGTCGCCGACGCGCTGCTCGCCAGCCCTCTCGTCAAGCGGATCAACTTCACCGGCTCGACGCCGACCGGCAGGCGGCTCGCGGAGAAGGCCGGCCGGCACCTGAAGCGCGTGGTGCTCCAGCTCAGCGGGCAGAACCCGCTCATCGTGGCGGGCGACGCCGACCTCGAGTACGCGGTCAACGCCGCGACCTACGGCGCGTTCGTGCACCAGGGGCAGGTGTGCATGTGCGCCAGGCGCATCTACGTCGAACGGCCGCTGGCCGAGGAGTTCGCCGAGCGGTTCGCGGCCAGGGTCGCGGCGCTGCCGACGGGCGACCCGGCCGACCCGGCGACCGTGGTGGGCCCGGTGATCAATGAGTGGGCCCTGGCCCTTCTCGACCGCCGCGTCAAGGAGGCGGTCGGTCTCGGTGCCCGCGTCCTGGCCGGCGGCGTCCCCGCACCGCCGTGCTACCCGGCCACCGTGCTCACCGACGTTCCGGACGAGGCCGAGATCGCGCAGGGCGAGACGTTCGGGCCTGTGGTGGTGCTGGAGACGGTCGACTCCGCGGAGGAGGCCGTCGCCCGCGCCAACGACTCCGACTTCGGCCTGGCCGCCTCGATCATCACCGGCGACGGCCGCCGCGGCCTACGCCTGGCCTCCGCCCTCGACGTCGGCATCGTGCACGTCAACGACCAGCCCGTCAACGACGAGCCGCACATGCCGTTCGGCGGCGTCAAGGACAGCGGCTGGGGTCGGTTCGGGCTGGGCTTCGCGGCCGAGGAGTTCTGCGAACTCCAGTGGATCACCGTCCGCGACCAGGATCGCACCTTCCCCTTCTGATCCAGGAGCAACGGCGGTTACCGGATGCGCCTCACGGGGTAAGAGGGCTATCGCTGTCATCGCCGGACGGCTGGGGGCCGCTGCCTGCGGTGACGACGGGGGTTCGTCAACGGGGGGACGAGGATGATGAAGGCGTTTGTCATGCGGGAAATCGGCAGCGTCGGTTTCATGGAGAAGCCGATTCCGCGGGCGGGACCCGGCGACGCCGTCGTACGGACGACCAAGGCTCTGATCTGCACCTCGGATTCCCACACCGTCGCCGGAGGAATCGGCCCGCGGGAGAATCTCACGCTCGGTCACGAAGCGGTGGGCATCGTGCACGAGGTGGGCAGCGACGTCAAGGGCTTCCAGCCGGGCGACCGTGTCCTGGTGGGCTCCATCACCCCGGATTGGGGCGATCCGGCCTCCCAGAACGGGTTTCCGTCGCAGGCGGGCATGCCGCTGGGCGGCTTCAAGTTCGCGAACTCCAAGGACGGAGTATTCGCCGAATATTTCCACGTGAACGAGGCCGACGCCAACATGGCGAAAATACCCGACGACATTTCCGATGACCTGGCCGTCTATTGCGCCGATATGCTTTCAACCGGCTTCATGGGGGCGGAGAAAGGCAATATCCCGATCGGCGGGACGGTGGCTGTTCTGGCTCTGGGGCCGGTGGGGATGATGGCCGCGGCAGGGGCCAGGCTACGCGGAGCGGGCCTCGTCATCGGGGTGGAATCCGTGCCGCAGCGGCAGGAGCTCGCACGCGCGTACGGCGTGGACGAGATCGTGGACTTCACCCGCGAGGACGTCGTCGAGCGGATCATGGAGCTCACGCACGGAGAGGGAGTCGACACCGCCATCGAGGCGCTGGGCATGGACGCGACGTTCCAGACCGCCATCAAGATCACCAAGCCGGGTGGAACAGTGTCCAACATCGGCTATTTCGGAGAAGGAGAGTTCGTCCGCATCCCCCGCGTCGAGTGGGGAGTCGGGATGGCGGACCAGACGATCACCTCGGGGTTGTGCCCCGGCGGCCGGCTGCGCATGGAGCGGCTGCTGCGCGTGCTGCAGGCCAAGCGCATCGATCCCACCCGCATGACGACCCATGAGTTCGCCTTCGAGGACATGGAACGGGCCTTCGAGGTCCTGGACAAGAAACTCGACGACGTCATCAAGCCGCTGATCTCGTTCTAGGCGCAGGTATCGGCTCGTGCCGCCGTGGCCGCGGCACGCCAGACAGGGGGCGGCATGCTCGATCCCGATCCACCCTTCCGGCCGGTTCGCACGCGTGACGGCTATGTGCCGCTGGAGGACCTCGGCCTCATCGGGGACGGCGCGACGGTGGCGCTGGTCGGCTTGGACGGCTCCATCCCGTGGATGTGCCTTCCCCACTTCGATGCCGAGCCGCTGTTCTGCGGCCTCCTGGACCACGCGCGTGGCGGGCATTTCACCGTCGCGCCGGAGGACTTGGTGGAGGCACGGCAGCTCTACGAGGACGACACCGGGGTGCTGACGACCGAGTGCCGCAGCACCACCGGCCTGGTCCGCATCACCGATGCCCTGACCTTGCGCTCTGGCGCCGATCTTGCCGATGACGCACCGGTCAACCGGGCCGAGCTGGTCCGTTCGGCCGTCGTCCTGGCGGGCGAGGTCAGCCTGCGCGTCGAGGTGAAGCCCCGCGGCGGCGGACAAGCCCAGGCCCTGTTCAGCGGGCTGGACGTGCAGGTGCCCCGGCGGCCGGACCTGCGCCTGCACCTGCGCTCCAATCGCCCGCTGAACGGACTGTCCAGCACCCACGAGCTCAAACAGGGCGATCGCCTGGATCTCGTGTTGTCCTGGGGGCGCATTCATCGTCATCACCGGTTCGACGCCGAGGAGATGCTGCGCGGGACCGCCGAGGCGTGGCGCCGTTGGATGAAACACTTCACCTACCAAGGCCCACAGGAGTCATTGGTACGCCGTGCCGCGATCACGTTGAAGCTGTGCGACGACTGGGTCAACGGATCGCTGGTCGCGGCGCCCACCTCCTCCTTGCCCGCGCCGATCGGCGGGGTCCGTAACTGGGATTACCGCTACACCTGGATCCGCGACGCGGCCTTCACCGTGTTCGCCCTGCGCCGCATCGGCTTCGCCGGCGAGGCGGACGCCTTCCTCGGCTGGGTCCTCGACGCCTTCGAGCAGAGCCGGCAGCCGCGGATCATGTACACCCTCTCCGGCAGCCCGGTGCCCGACGAGGTCGTAGACCCCGAATTGGAGGGCTACCGGCGCTCCGCCCCGGTGCGATGGGGCAATGGCGCGGCGGATCAGCGCCAGCACGACGTCTACGGCGAAGTGCTCGACTGCGCAGACCAGTGGCTGCGCACCGGGGGTGAGCTGCAGCCCGAGCTCTGGGCCAATCTGGCCGAACTCGCCGACACGGCGGCGACGGCGTGGCAGGAGCCGGATCAGGGCATCTGGGAGGTGCGCAGCCACGGCCGGGTGTTCACTTACTCCGCCGGCATGTGCCAGGTGGCCCTGGACCGTGCGGCCGCGATCGGTGACCGGCTCGGCCTGCCGGGACCCATCGCAGCCTGGCGAGACGTGGCAGCCGACCTGCGACGACTCATCCTTGAGCAGGCCTGGGACGAGGACGCGCAGACCCTGACCGAGCATCTCGACGGCAGCGGCGGCTTGGACGCCAGCCTGCTCGCGCTTCCCCTGCGGTACGTCATCCCCGCCGATCATCCGCGCATGGTGGCCACGGCAGCCGCCATCGCCGAGCGTCTGTCGGCGGGCGACGGCCTGCTCTACCGCTACCTGCACGACAGCTCCCCTGACGGCATCGCCGGCGACGAGGGCGCCTTCGTGCTGTGCAGCTTCTGGCTGGCCGACAACCTCACCTACCAGGGCCGCATCGACGAGGCCGAGGAGCTCTACGCCTCGCTGTGCGCCCGGGCGAGCCCGCTCGGGCTGCTACCCGAGCAGATCGACCCCTCGACGGGCGTCTTCATGGGCAACTTCCCGCAGGCCTTCAGCCACATCGGGGTCATCGCCAGCGGCGTCAATCTCGCACGGGCGACAGCGGGCCCAGCACCATGATCGATGCTGGGCGGGCCAGAGCGTGCAGGATTGGGGCTCGACCGGACCGGCCACCGGCGGACGAGCGCCTGATCGGCTACGGGCGAACGAGGAGGACGTTGCCGAGCGAGCGCTGGCCCGTCGCGTCGGAGGGCCGGTTCACGATGCCGGCGCCCGAGGTCACCATGACGCTGGAGCCGCCGCCGTCGAGGTTCATCGCCTCGCGCGCGCCGAGCAGCTTCATGAGCTCACCGGTCTGCGCGATCCCGAGCCCTTCGCTGTAGCCGTCCTGCCGCCCGTCGACCACCACCAGCATGAGCCGGCCCCGATCGTCCATGCCGATCATCGACCGCGGGTTGCTCCGCACGGCCCAGTTGTAGGTGAACGTCCGGTCGGCGCCCTCGCGGATCAGTCCGTCGGCCGCCGCGTTCACCGACACCTTGCCGTCCCTGACGAGGGTGGGCCCGACCTGGAGGATGGTGGTGTCCGGGGTCAGTGCCACGTGCCGGCCCCTGCTGTCCTCGACCCGCTCGCTCACGTGCACCCGCTCACCCACCTTCACGTGTTCGAGCAGCCAGGCGGAGCTGTCGCCGATGGCCTGCACGGTGGACCCGCCGGCGGGAACGCTCGCACCACGCGAGCTGTTCACCGCCGTCACCTTGCCGCCCGCGTCCAGCACGACCTCGGCTCCCGCGCCGGCAGGCGGCGCGCCCCATTCGGGGGTGAACAGCACCAGCTCGCTGCCGTCCGTACACTTCAGGTCGTGCTGCGGCTTCTCCGTCGGCTGGTCGCCGCCGACGCCTCCGCAGTTCCAGATCTCGCCCGGCACCCGGTTGACACCGTCGATCTCGACGCTCTCCCGGCCGGCGCGCAGGGTCACGTGGGCGGTGTACGCGTCCACGTCCACCGAACGCCCACCCCTGGCGATCTTGATTCCGGCCCGGCCCTGCGTGGCCGAGCCGATCAGCTTGCCGTCCTTGACGTACATGCCGCCGGGCGCGCTGTTGTAGAACCACTGCGCGTTGATCCCGGCCACCGCGCCCGCCGCGGCGGCGAGGTCGGTCAGCTTCTCCGTGCCGTTCAGCGCCGGGCCGAAGTCGGTGCCGACCGTGCCGCCGAACTCCCGGAAGTCCACGCGGAGCACGTGCACCTTCTGGGGCGCGCCGGGGTCGATGCCGTCCTGCGCGGTGTAGCGGGTGCCCCCGGCGAAACCGGCCGCCCTGATCTTGGAGAGTAGCGCCGAGGCCTCGACGCTGGTGGCGTACTGCCCGACCCTTACGGTCCAGCCGAGCGTACCGGCCGGATGATCGGCGAACGCCGGCGAGGCGACCTCCTCGATCCGCGGCTCGAACCCCTTCTGCCGCACAACCCCGGCCACCCGGTCGGCGATCTCCTTCGCGCCCAAAGCGGTGTTGGCCGTGTTGAGCGGCCCGTCGACCGTGCCCGGCAGGTACACGTGGACGGTCCAGTAGTCGCCGGCGTCCTTGGCTCCGAGCGACAGCGAGGTCAGCGTCACGCCGGGCGCCACGGCGGTCGTCACCGGCGGCGCGCTCAGCGGCAGCTTTCCACCGAAGAAGGAGTCATCAGACGTGGCCGCCGCAGCGGGCCCGTTCACAGCCAGTACGGTCACGACCGCCGCCAAGGCCGAAAGACTTTTCCGGCGCATGTACGTCCTCATTTCACGAGCGAATTAGGTGCCTCGGCAGTCAAGGACTTGCGGATGGCCCGGAACCGAACACGGGACGATTCCCGCAAAGCACTCGCATGAACAGCTTCGCCACACCGGCGGCGAACCGACCGGTGCCCAGGCGGGGTCCGAACGGCCGGCGTTCGTGGTGAGAATTGCAACCAGAGCCCTCCTCACCATCCTGCTCTCGGTCCTGGCAGGATGCGGACTCCTCTGCGTCCTGATAGGCAGCGTGACCATCGGCAGCGCCATGTTCGTCGGAGCGGCCGTCTCCCCCCTCGTGGTGTCGTGGTCGCTCCGCCGTACAGGGAGGCGACGACTCGCCTTCCTCTGCGTGCCCACCACACTTCACTTGACCGGCGACGGCTACAAGGTTGAGACCGAGCAGTCCACCGCCACGACGCGATGGTCCCTGTTCGGCCCGGTCGTCACCACCCCGGAGTTCTGGCTGTTCTTTGTCAACAGGCAGTTCACCGGTTTCCTCCCCCGCCGTGCCTTCACCGACGAGCAACAGGCGGCGCTCGATGCCTTGCCGCGCGTCAGGACACCCCGGTCTCCTGAACCCGCCACATCCGCGCAGGTCCGCCACCGCGATCTCTGCCGCCGGACGACGGCCAGGCACGCCGCCCCCACCTCCCGCCCCTGACCCCACGGCCAGGGGCTCGGAGGTCGTGTGCCGGGCTTCCCGGGAGTTGTAGAACAGGCGTACGATACCGTGCGTGATTGACGACGAGGTGGGGGCGCGGCTGCGGGAGATCTGCCTGTCTCTGCCGGAGGCGATCGAGAAGCCGTTCGGTGGCCATACGGCGCCCTCGTTCCGGGTCCGGGACAAGCTGTTCCTGATGACCAGCGAGGACGGGCTGACGATGATGTTCAAGGCCGGTCCTGGCGTGCAGGAGGCCCTGGTGGCGTCCACCCCGGAGCGCTTCTTCGTGCCCGCGTACGTCGGCGGCAAGGGGTGGGTCGGCGCCCGGCTCGACGTGGAGCAGGACTGGGATGAGATCGACGAGCTGATCAGGGACAGCTACCGCCTGATCGCGCCGAAGCGGCTGGTCGCCCTCATGGACGGACAAGTCTGAGGCGACGGCGTCAACGTCACACGGACGAGCAGCCCTGGCCCGGCGATGCGGTTAGGATCTCTTTCACTGTCGAGGGGTCGCATCGGGAGGGAACCGTGACGGCGGAGCCGGACCAGGAGGCGCTGGGCGTATTCTGCGCCGCCCTGCCGCAGCTGCGCACGCTGCTGCGCGGCCCCGCGTCGAGCGGCCGCCGCGCCATCGTGGCGCAGACGGTGCTGGCCGCTCGTCGCGGCGAGCCGATCGATCGATTCCTGACCCAGCTAGGCATCGACAGCCCCAGGACCGAGCCGGAAGACACCAGGTCCCCGCACTCCTCGCTGCCCACGGCGCTGGACTCCGAGCGGGGACCGGTCATCGGCGACTACGTGTGCCCCAAGGGGACCTGCACGCGCGTCGTCCACCGCGAGGCCGACGCGGAATTACCCACCTGCGAGATACACGAGCAGGCGCTGCGTTTCGTGGCCGAGAGCTGAGAACGCGGCATGACAGGCTTCCTCACCGAACTCGGCAAAAAGGTCGCGGAGCGGTGGGTCGCTCTGCTCGTCCTGCCCGGGCTGGTGTTCACGGCCGTCGCCACGATGGCGATCATCCTCGGACAGCGGCACTGGGCGGATGCGGGACTGCTCTGGCGAAAGCTGATCGAGCTCACCGCGGCGGCCGGCGGTCAGCAGCAGGCCGACCTGGTGCGGACCGCGGTGCTGCTGGTCGTCCTGCTCGTCGCGTCCTCGGCGGTCGGATTCGTCGCGCGATCGCTCGGCACGCCCGTCGAATACCTGCTGGCCGGGAGGTGGCCGGCCGTCGCCCGTCCGCTCACGACCGCGCTCACCGAGCGGCGCAGGCGGGCCTGGAACCGGCTCAGGCAGGATTACCACAACGCCGAGGCCGACGGCGATCACGCCCGTCTCGGCGAGCTCGCAGAGCTGAGGAACGCCGTCGCGCTGACCGAGCCACGCCGGCCGACCTGGACCGGCGACCGGTTGCACGCCCCCGCGACCAGGGTGCGCAAGCAGTACGGCCTGGATTTGGGCGCTGCCTGGCCACGCCTGTGGCTGCTGCTGCCCGACTCGGCGCGCGAGCCGCTCACCGAGAGCAGGCAACGTTTCGATGAGGCGACCGCCCTGGGCGGGTGGGCCGCGCTGTACGCCGCGCTGGGCGTGGTGTGGTGGCCGAGCGCCGTGATCGGGCTGTGCGCCGGGCTGGTCGCGTGGCGGCGGGCGAGAGCGGCCGCCGGCGTCTACGCCGAACTGGTCGAGGCCACCGTGGACGTCTACCTGGACGATCTGCTCGAGCGGTTCGACGACGAGACGCGGCCGATCCGGCCGGGACGAGGAAAGACGATCAGCGAGAGGTTCCGTAAGTCCACCTGACGGAGAGGGCGACCATGCGTGACCAGCTGCTCAGCGGGCTTCGCACCCGGCTCGCCACGGTGTCGGGCACGGGCGACGGCGCCGCCGTTCTCGACCCCGAGGCCTTGGCCGAGGCCGAGCGGCTGCTCGAGTTCCTCGCCACGCAGGAGGGCGTGGATGAGGAGGTGTTGTCCGCGGTCGGGCTGCTGCACTGGTTACGCGCGGCGGTCATGCTCGAGGAGCAGGGACAGCAGGAAGAGTGGGGCCGCGCGCTCGTCCTCCTGATGCCCTTCTATCTGGCCACGCCGGACGCGCTGCCCGGCCAGGTGCGCTCCTCGTTCAGCGAGTGGCTCGGTCCGGACGACCCGGTGGGGGAAGAGCGGACGTACGCGTCCGCCGAGGCGCTGTCCAACCTGGCCATGTTCGTGCTCGAACGCTTCACCCGGCTGCACCGGCGCATCGACGGCGAGGCCGCGATCGGGCTGCTGCGCCGGGCCCTGCACCCGCTACCGCCCGATCATCCCTCCCGTGCGACGATCCTGAGCAATCTCGGGTATGCGCTCATGCTGAGCGATGTGCTGACGCCGCCGGACGGGAGTCCGGAGCCGCCGAACCTCGACGAGGCCCTCGCGGTGCTCAGAGAGGCGTTCCAGGGCACCCCACGAGAGCACTCGAACCATGCCCGCTGTGCCAATGGCCTGGCCCTGGCGGTGAAGGCCAAGGCTCTCAGGACCCGGGACACGGCGCTGCTGTCCGAGGCCATCGAGCTGTTCCGCCTGGCCGTGGACACGGCGACGAGCGCGGATCAGAACCTTCCGCAGATTCTCGCCGATATGGGATCCTCGCTGCTGCTCTGGGCGGATGCCACGGGCGAGGCCGATCCCGCCGTCCTGGACGAGGCCGTCTCCGTCCTGCGCCGGGCCGTGCAGCAGACCCCCGAGCACGGCCCCGAGCGGCGTGCCCGGCTGAGGCTGCTCGCCAGGGCTGAGCTGCGGCGGCCCCCGAGGCCGTCCGCCACCCGCCGGCTCGACCCCGAGACGCGGCGCCGCGTGGACGATCTGACCGGACTCATCGCACGGGCGATCCCGGCCGCCGGCGGCGAGGTCTCGAACGAACCGGACAACATGTTCGCCGTCGTCGCCCGGTTGCTGGGCATCGCCCCGTCCGACGGCGAGGGGCACCACGCGCAGCTCATGGACCTCTTGGCCGGTTTCCTGCGCGACACCTCGGACACCGACCTGGAACGCAAGGCGTTCGAGTTCATGCGGCGGCGATCCAGCCACCTGAGCGCGGACGATCAGCTCGACGCGATGCTGACGCAGCTGTTCGCCCCTGACGAGCCGCCTTCGACGCCTGTCGACCCGGCGAGTTTCGACGAGGTGCTCGACCTGACCGAACGCCTGCTGCGGGAGCTGCCGGACGACCATCCCGAGCGCCCCCTGCTGGCGGTGAACCAGCTCATGATCCAGCTGCTCCGGCGGCAGGGCGGCCTCGGCGAACCGGGCGGGATCGGGCAGATCGGGGAGACGGTCGCCTTGCTGACCCGGCTGATGGAGGTGCTTCCATCGCTGATGAGCTCCATGAACATGTCGGCCACCCTGGTCGGCGACATGACCATGATGAGAACCTCGCTGCTGTCCCCGTTCGAGACCCTCGCCGTGCTCGAGGACACGCTGAAACACGCCCGCGGGAGGCTCGCCGCCCTGCCGGAGGATCACCCGGAGCACACGGCGACGCTGAAGACCCTCGCACACGCGCTGTTCCAGCAATACCACCTCATCCATGAGGAATCGGACTATCAGGAGGCCGTCAGCCTGACCCGCCGGATCGTCGCCGGCGACGTGGCGCAGGCCAGGCGGCTCGTGATGGCGTGGGGGATGGCGGCACGATCCCGCGCCAGGTTCCGTGCCCTGGCGGCGGCCTCGCCGAGCGAGCACGACCTGCCCGCGCGCGGCCTGGCTCGCCTGTCCTCGGACGAGGCCGTATCCGCGATCCACCGCAGCGACGCTCCGGCGGCGTTGGAAGCACTGGAGGACGGGCGCGCGCTGCTGCACTCCAGCGCGCTCAACGCACGCAGGGAGCTGGAGAACCTGCGGGCCGCCGACTCCCGGCTGGCTGAGCATTTCGTCGCCCTGCGCGAGCGGATCCGCGAGGTCAGCACCGATCTCGGCTATGAACCGCCGCTGGACGACCTCGGGCGCTTGCATGACATGGCCTCGGAGTGGAGTGAGCTGGTCGGCCGGATCCAGGCGCTCCCCGAGTTCGGGAGGTTCCTGATGCCGCTGCCGCTGGGCATGCCGGACCTGGGACCGGCCGCCGCCGAAGGGCCGGTGGTGAGCATCAACGTCAACCCGCGCCGCTGCGACGCGCTTGCTCTGTGCGCCGACGGCGTCCGCCTGGTGCGGCTGCCTGACCTGCGTGCCGCCGAGCTCATCGAGCAGGCAGAGGCGTTCCACACCGCGGTTCGCACCGCGCAGACCAGCTCGGAGCTGCTGGCCGGCCAGGCGCAGCGGGTGCTGCTCGACACCCTCGGCTGGCTGTGGGACGTCCTGGCCGAACCCGTGCTGACGGAGCTGGGCTTCACCGAGCCTCCGCAAGACGGGTCGTGGCCTCGGCTGTGGTGGTCGCCGACCGGGCCGCTCAATGCGCTTCCCCTGCACGCCGCCGGCCGTCACACGATCGCCGGCGCGTCCGTCCTCGATCGCGCCGTCTCGTCGTACACGCCCACCCTGCGCGCCCTGCTGCACAGCCGCTCCCGTCCCGTGCCGTCGCGCCGCGCCGGCCTGACCGTGGCCATGCCGGCGACTCCCGGCCATGCCGCGCTGCCGGAGACCGCGCGTGAGGCCGTCGAGGTCACCTCCCGGGTCCACGGCCTGGCGCTCATCGGCCCGCAGGCGTCCCGCGCCGCCGTGCTGGCCGCGCTGCCCGACGCGACCGTCGCGCATTTCGCCTGCCACGCCAGCAGCGACCCGTACGACCCTTCGGCGAGCCATCTCCTGCTGGACGACGGGCCGCTGAACGTCACCGAGATCAGCCGGCTCCACCTCGACCACGCCGAGCTGGCCTACCTCTCCGCCTGCGCGACCGCCCGCGGCAGCGCCAAGCTCGCCGACGAGGCGATCCACCTGGCCTCTGCCTTCCAGCTGGCCGGCTACGCCCAGGCCGTCGCCACACTGTGGGAGATCGGCGACCACGTCGCGGCGACGATGGCCGCCGACTTCCACCGAGAGCTACGGGAGACGATCGACGCTCCGATCCGGATCCCCGGCGCACTCGCCCTGCACCTGGCCACGCGCCGCATGCGCGAGGCCAGGCCTGGGCAGCCCTCGGCCTGGGCGGCATTCCTGCACTCGGGGGCATGACCCGGTGATCGGTCAGCTGGTGACGGTCACGTCGCGGAGCAGGAAGTAGCCGACGGAGTCGGCCTGCAGGTAGAGATGGAACTTGTCGGCCTTGGACTTGGCCGTGTTGTCCGCGGTGACGATCGTGGCGACCACATACTTCTTGGCCACGTTCGTGCGGATCCTCCCGTATGCGTATGTGGTGTGGGTCATGTCCCTGCGGATGTTCACCGCGTTCGAGGTGAGCTTCGCCAGCCGGTTGGCGGTGGCCTTGGCGGCCTTGTCGCTGGGGAACGCCATGATGACCTGCACCGCCTTGAGGTGCCCGCGGTACGCCGAGTAGGCGATCTGGACGGCGCGCTCGCACTTGTTCCTGGCCAGCACACCCTCACCGTCCACCGGATCGCACGTGTCGTACGTCCAGCCCTCAACCTTGTTGGCGTCGAACTTGACGCCGGTCAGGTCGAACTTCCAGTCGTCGAACTCGGTGTGGGCGATCGGCGATCCCGGCTGGGCCTTCGTCGAGGTGGCCGGGCTGCCCGTGGGCTCGGCGGCCGACTCGGTCGGCTCGTCCGACGGCTCCTTCGACGGGGATTCGGACTGCCAAGGCGCCGTCGTGGGGGCCGCCGTGCTCGGCAGGGCGACGGAGGGCTTGGAGCCGGAGGCGTTGAGGTAGGAGACCGCGCCCACCGTGCCGCCGGCCAGGAGGAGGAGGAGGCCCAAGCCGACGGACAACCCGATGATCAGCGTGCTGTTGCGCTTGGGCGGCAGACCGTAATCGTACTGGTCCTGGAGCATGCCGTACGGGTCGCCGTGGCCGTACTGATTCTGCGAACCGTACTGGTTCTGCAGGACATACGGGCTCTGGGCACCGCCGTAGAGGCTCTGCGGGTCCCCGTAGACGCTCGGGGAGTCGTAGGGGTTGTACGGACCCTGCGGGCCGGGTGCCCCGAGTGCGCCGTGCCGGCCATGCTGACGGCCGAAGCCGGTCGGCGGGCCCCCTTGCCGCGGCTGGGGGCCATGTCCCGGCTGGCCGTACCCAGGCCGGAGGTGCTCCTGCGGTGCTCCCTGTGCCTGCGGACCCCACGGATCTTCCGGGGGAGGTTGTGGAGGGTATGCCATTGCCCCATTGTGTGGTGTTTCATCACCCCTGCTCCGGCCCCACCGCCATCCGGCATAGGAGTGAACCGGGCCTCCGCGCCCGTACGTACTAGACCAAGGCCTTCACCCTCCACATGCTCTCTGTGCTGCGGGAACAGGCCGTCAGCGGCGCCGCGGCTCCCAGGACTCGAGCCGCGCGCGGATCTCCTCGCGGACGGTACGGGACAGCGCGTCGTGGCGGGCCTGGTCCATCAACGCATCGATGTGGACCCGCGCCCCCGACTCCGCCGACCGCACCGCCGCCTCGACCATGGCGAGGCTCATGATGTTGCGGGCGATCGCCCCTGACGGCTCCACGCCCGTGCGCAGCGCCCCCACGAACTCCTCCAGCGCGCCGCCGATCTGCTCGTTGGCGCCCGGCGGCACGTCCGCCGCGCCGCTCACGCTGGAGGTGACGCGGTCCTCGCCGTCCCAGGTCGCGGCGCCCCCGGAGCCGGCCGCCCGCCACTGGCCGTTCCAGGACGTCTCCAGCCCGTCAGTGCACCAGGCGCCGGTGTACACGTAACGGGTGCCGTCGTCGAAGAGGAACGTCGCCGTCGCCGCGGCGTCGCCCCGATACCAGCTCCAGGCGGGGTTCCAGCTCTCGCAGCTGACCGAGACCGGCTCCGCGTCGAGCAGGTAGCGGGCGGCGTCGAAGGCGTGGATGGCCATGTCCACCAGCAGCGGTTGCTCCATCTCGTCGCGGAAGCCGCCGAAGCGCGGACCGCGGAAGAAGTCGGTGGTGAGCAGGCCGGGGGTGCCGAGCTCGGCAAGGCGGCGCCGGTATTCCGCCAGCGCGGCGTAGTAGCGGCGCGACTGGCTGATCATCAGCAGCCGGCCGGTCGCCTCAGCGGCGGCGACCTGGACGACCGCCTCGGCCAGCGTCGGCGCGGCGGGCTTCTCGCACAGGACCGGGACCCCGGCGAACAGCGCCTCGACGTTCACCTCGGCGTGGGCGGCCGGGACGGTGACGTTCACGACGGCGTCCGGCTCGGTGGCCGCCAGCAGGCCGCCGAGCGAGACGTCCACCTTGGCGTCGGCGCCGACGGCGCGTACGGCCGCCTGCGCCCGATCGACGTCGAGGTCGGCCACCCCGACGAGCTCGACGTCGTCGGACGCGGTCAGGGTACGCATCCAGGCCAGGCCCATCGCACCTGCACCGACCTGCACCACGCGGAGCGGGCGCGCCGGATCGGCGACGCGGGCGAAAGCGCTCACTCGGCGTTCTCCTTGTTGTGCATCGCACCCTGGTAGCCGTGCCCGTTGAAGAAGTCGCCCATCTCGTAGCGCAGCAGGATCGGCAGCTCGCGCCGGGACCGGTCGCCGACCGCCCACTCGACGCCATTGGCGATGACGTGCAGCACGTCCGGATGGTGATACACCGGATAGTCCTGGTCGCCGGGGCTGAAGTAGAAGATCTTGCCGTTGCCGCGCCGGAAGGTGCAGCCGCTACGGAACACCTCGCCGCCGGTGAAGGAGCTGATGAAGATCAGCTCGTCGGGCTCAGGGATGTCGAACTGCTCGCCGTACATCTCCTGGGCGGGGATCTCGATGGGGTGGGGGATGCCGCGGGCGATGGGGTGGGCCGGGTTCACCGTCCAGACCAGCTCACGATCGTTGGCGCTGCGCCAGCGCAGCGTGCACGTGGTGCCCATGAGCTTGGTGAAGATCTTCGACCAGTGACCGGAGTGCAGCACCACCAGGCCCATGCCCGACAGGACGTGCCGGTGCACCCGATCGACCACCTCATCGGACACCTCCGCGTGCGCGGCGTGGCCCCACCAGGTGAGCACGTCGGTCCCGGCGAGCACCTCCTCGGTCAGGCCGTGCTCGGGGTCGTCGAGCGTGGCCGTGGCGACGGTCGCCTTCTCCCCCAGCCAGCCCTCGATGCCGCGCCGGATGGCGTTGTGCATGCCGTCCGGATAGATCTCGGCCACACTGGGCTCGGCCTGCTCGTGCCGGTTCTCACCCCACACGGTGACGTGAAGAGGTCGCATGATGACGTGTCCTTTCTTCAAGGGATTCACTTGACGGCGCCGCTGACGGCGCCTGCCGCGATGTAGCGCTGGGCGAAGATCAGCAGCAGGGCCGCCGGGACGGAGGCGAGCACCGCGGTCGCCATGACGGCGCTCCAGTCCTGGGTGTTCGCGCTGATGTAGTCGTAGATGCCCAGGGTGATGGGCCGCACCTCGGGGGTGCTGGTCAGGGTCAGGGCAAAGAGGAAGTCGCTCCACGCCGACAGGAAGGTGAACAGGGCGGCGGTCACGATCGCGTTCTTGCTGATCGGTACGACGATCGACAGGAACGCCCGCAGGTTGCCCGCCCCGTCCACCATCGCGGCCTCCACGAGCGCCCCGGGAATGGCGCCCATGAACGCGCGGATGAGCAGCACGGCGAACGGGATGCCCGCGGCGGTGTTGGCGAGGATCAGGCCGAGGACATTGTTGATCAGGAAGAGCGAGTTGAAGAGGGGGTAGAGCGCGTTGGCGATGACCATGACGGGGATCATCTGCGTGATCAGCAACACCAGCAGGAACACGCTGCTGCCCCGGGTACGGAAGCGCGCGAGGCCGTAGGCGGCGGGCGTGGCGATGACCAGGGTCAGCACGACCGTTCCCAGAGCGACGACCAGGCTGGTGACGAAGTTCGGGCCCTGTTCCTCCAGGGCCTGCGCATATCCGGAGAACGTCGCGTTGAGCGGGAGGAATTCGGTGGAGGCGGCGCCGGAATCGGCCTGCAGGCTGCTGTTGAGCATCCAGTAGACCGGGAAGATCATCACGGCGAGGAAGAAGACGCCCAGCACCGTCATGGGCAGCCGGCGCACGGTCGATGACGTGTTCACTCGTGGGCCTCCCGCCGGGAGATGAAGAGGTAGACCATGGCGAAGACGAGCGACACCACGATGAGGACGTTGCTGATGGCGGCGCCTTCCCCGAAGTTGAACTCGACGAACGACTTGTTGTAGGCGTTCGTCGCCAGGGTCTGGGTGGAGTTGGCCGGGCCGCCGCCGGTCAGGCCGAGGATGATGTCGACGACCTTGAGCGTGTAGACGACGCCGAGCACCAGGACGACGCTGACCACGGATCTGATGCTCGGCCAGGTGATGTGCCTGAACGCCTTCCACCCGACCGCGCCGTCCAGCGATCCCGCCTCATACAGCTCGCGCGGAACCGCCTGCAGACCGCTGTAGAGGATCGCGACGTTGAACGGTATCCCGAGCCAGATGTTCACGCCGATGACCCCGATGAGCGCGAGGGTCGGGTCGACCAGCCACGGGACCGGATCGACGCCGAACAGGCCGAGAAACTGGTTGAGGACGCCGCTCTCCTGGTCGAGCATCCACTTCCACACCGCGCTGGAGGCGATCAAGGGCAGCAGCCACGGCAGCAGCAACAACGACCGCAGGAAACCGCTCAACGGGAAGGTGCGCTTGAAGAACAGCGCCAGGGCCAGCCCGATCACGAACTGGAAGGAGATCGACCCGATGGTGAACAGCGCCGTGTTCACCAGGGTCGTGGTGAACAGGCGGCTGGAGAAGGTCGTCACGTAGTTGGCCAGGCCGACCCAGGGCGCCTCGCCGCTGTAGAAGGTCGAGACCCCGTACTCCTGGAAACCCATGACGATGTTCTGGACGATCGGGTATCCGAAGAACATCGCGACGAACAGGATGGCGGGCAGGCAGAACAGCCACTGCGCGTGGCGCCGGAACAGGCGCATCCATGCCGCCTTGCGGCCCAGCCTGCCGAGGGAGTCTCCTGCGGCGGTGATGCTGAGGTTGGCTGAGGTCATGAGCCACTCCTTTCGATGAAGACCGAGGAGCCCGCGTGCCTCGGGACGGGCCGCCTCGTTGTCGAGTGGCTACTCGCCCTGTGCCTGCCGCAGCGCTTCGGCCGGTGTGGCCAGACCCGTCAGCGCGATCTGCACGGCGTTGTAGATCTTCGTGGCCGCCTTGGGCCAGTCAGGCCCGAGAATCCCGGTGCGCGAGCGCGCGTTCCGCACGGCGCCGACGAACGGCATGACCGTCTGGCTGGACTCCCCGAACTTCTGCGCGACGCCCAGGTCCGCCGGGATGTTCTGCCTGACTTCGGCCGACTGGAGCTGGCTCGCCGATGAGACGAGACATTTCACGAACTGCCCGCTCTTGGCCATCTTGGCCTTGTCGCCGGTCCGCGGCACCGTGAACATCTCACCACCGAGCGGGGCCACCGGGTCCTGCGATGCCATCCGCGTGGGGACCGTGAACGTGCCCCAGTTCACGTCCTTCTGCTCGTTGAGCGTGGGGATCTGCCATGGGCCGTTGACCACCATCGCGGCCTTCCCCGCGATGAACTGGTCGATCACGTCGTCCTGGCTCCAGATGACCGAGCTCTTGGACATGGACCCGTCGTTCTGCAGGTCGACGAGGAGCTGTAGCGCCTGCGCGGTCTCCGGAGTCGTGATGTCCTCCTCCGAGCCGCCGTTGCTCCACATGAACGGCAGGAACTGCCACGTCCCCTCGTAGGTGTTGATGTTGCTCATCGCGAAGCCGTAACGGTCTTGCGTGGTGAGCTTCTTCGCGGTGGCACGCAGCTCGTCCCATGTCTTGGGAGGTGAGGTGATGCCGGCGGCCTCGAACAGGTCCTTGTTGTAGAAGATGACGAGGGTGTTCACGGCGGGGGCGAGGCCGTACAGCTTCCCCTCGTACGTGCCGGCCTTCACGACGGACGGCACCAGGCCCTCTCCGCTCACGCCGTAGTCGGTCAGCGGTGCGAGCGCGCCGGAGGCGGCTATCTGCTGTCCGTCAGGGTTGTCGAGCATCAGCACGTCGGGAAGGGTGCGCGAGGAGCTCTGCTGAAGCACCTTGGGGATCAGCCCCGGCCCTGGGATGTGGTTGATCTCGATGTCGACGCCGAGGCTCTTCGCGCACGCGTGGTAGATCGGATCATGCGCCTCGTCGTAATAGTCCTGGATCGTCAAGGTGTTCTTCGCTTGAGCGTCGGCAGCACCCGCTCCGCCGCATCCGGTCAGGGCGGTCAGGGTGAGGGGGAGGAGGGCCGCTGCCGCGACAGTCACTTTGGGCGCCTTACCGCGGCGCTTCCGTGCTGTCTCCATGAGAGAACTACTCCTTCTGCGGAACCGGAATGCATCCGGCGTATCCGTGCATGACCGCCTCCTCGACGGTGCACGGCGGGTGGGGGCTTTTCATAGAGTCGGACCACGGAGTCAACGCTGCAATTGGGTCATGTAGGGTCACGGCGGCCCGTCCGCCTGCGCTTTCGCGGCACGAGCGGAAGGGGGCCCGCATCGCTCCGGGCTATGGACATTGATCAATCAAACCGCTTAACCGGCTGGTGCTTGTGAAGTATGTTGCGCCGATCGTCAGGCAATGTCAACAAGAAGTTAAGCGGTTTTACGAATGCCCTTGGGATATAGTCGCAGTGCCTCGCGAGTTTCTCCCATCTCGCGCGCCCTCAGCAGCCGGGAGGCGGCACCCATGGTCACGATGCGCGACGTCGCCCAGCGTGCGAACGTCTCCATCGCCACGGTCTCCTTCGTCATCAACGGCACCAAGCCCGTCGCGCCGGAGACCCGGGCCCGCATCGAAGCGGCCATCGAAGAGCTCGACTACCGGCGAAACGTCGTCGCCCGCGCCCTGGCCAGCTCCCGCACGCGCATCCTCGCGCTGTTGCACCCGGACTTCGAAGCCCGGCCCAACGCGACGGTGATCCAGTTCGTCATGAGCGCCGCGCACGGCGCCCGCGAGCGCGGCTACGACCTCGTGCTGTGGCCGGTGAACGCCGACGAGCAGATGTCGCACCTGCTCGCCGGCGGCCTCGTCGACGGGGCGCTGCTCATGGAGGTGCAGATCCACGACTCCCGCGTCGACCGGCTCATCGCCTCGCGACTCCCGTTCACGCTGATCGGCCGGACCGACAACGACGACCTGCCGTTCGTCGACATCGATTTCGCCACCACCATGGACCAGGCGGTCGACCATCTCCGCTCGTTCGGCCACGAGCGCATCGCGCTGATCATCCAGCGGACGAAGGCGGCTCCGGGAGACGAGCCCGGCCGGATCATGCGGGCTGAGGCCGCCTACCTCGACACGATGGCGGCGCTCGGCCGCCCGCCCGTCGTCCTCCCGGTGGAAGGCACCTCGGCCGGCGGCAGGGAGGCCGCACGCATCCTGCACGACGACCACCCGGACACGACGGCCGTGATCCTCGTGAACGAGGGCGCCTCGGCGGGCCTCGTCAAAGGCACGCGTGCACTCGGCCGCACCGTGCCGGACGATCTTTCCATCATCATGGCGTCCACCACACGCGAGCTCGGCGAGATGATCGAGCCGTCCCTGACGGTCATGGCGGCACCGGCTCCCCAGCTCGGCCGCCTCGCCGCGGACGCGCTGATCGACCAGCTCGAAGGGGTCCAGGACAGCCCGCCGCACATCCTCATCCCCTGCACCCTGGTGCCGGGCCAGTCGGTGGGGCCCGCGCCGCTTCGCCCCTGACGTGCGGACCCTCTGTTCACGCGCGAGGCACGTACGGCGACACCAGAGTCCGCGCACCTGGCCTAGCGCAGCCACGCGGTGCTCGGCGGCTGCCGCGGCCATGCCGAGCAGCGGCGTGCCCACGATGGCGCCGAGGTTCAGCACGAGCAGGAAGGCCAGCGCCGAGCCCAGCGGGTAGCCCGCCTGACGCATGATCTGCGCGAGCCAGGTGTTCAACCCGTACACGAGCAGCAACCCCACGCCGGTGCCGAGCCAGAACATCGCCCGCCAGCCCAGCGCGGGGATGAGGGCGATGGCGGTCGGCACGACGCCGCCCAGACCGATGCCGGCCACGAAGCGGGCGAATCCGAACAACTCCACAGTCGGCGCGGCGGCCGCCAGGCCATCGCGATCGAGAACCACGCGATGCACCCGAGCATGACGCGCCTCCGCCCGACCAGGTCGGTGATCGTGCCGATCAGCATGGCGCCGATCAGCATGCCGATCAACGCGTACGAACCGATCCGGCCGATCTCGGCCGCGCCGAGCTTCCACTCGGCGGACCCCTCGGCGAGCGTCGGGACGACCGTGCCATAAACGATCAGGTCGTAGCCGTCGATGATGATCGCGGCGCTGCAGAGCGCGACGACGACGATCCTCGACCTCGAGTCAGGAGGCGCTGCGCTGGTGCTCACGATTCCCTCCCCGCGGCTCGGGGCGGCACGGTGGCGGACGGTGGGGTCTCCTCGGACATGAGGTCTCTGTTACGTTCCCACCGCGAGGGGCCCGGGCATGGCTAAGCTCGCGCTGGTCACACGGCATGCGCCCAGCACGAGGGAGTCCGCTTACGCGTCCTTGAGCACGGTTTCGATGAACCGGTGGGCCGGCTTGGCCAGCAGGTCGTGCAGTTCGAAGAAGGTCTCGGCGGCTTTCACGCCGTTCCAGTCCGCGGGCAGCACTTCAGCGGGAAGCCCCGGGTCGGAGTACGGCAGCCGGCGCCAGTCCGTGAGGGCGCTGACGTGGTCCGCGAACGCCTGGGCGGGATCCAGGGTCTTGCGATCGCGATAGCTGTCCAGCACAGGGCCGTACTGAGCCAGGAACTCGTCGTACAGACGCTGCAGGCGAGACAGGTCCCACCAGCCCGGAATCTGCTCCCTGATGTCGGTGAACGCCAGATGGTGGGCTTGGAAGAGATTGACGTAAGCACTCAGCCCGTAGCGCTCGAGGGCGTCTCGCGTCTCGTCGAGCAGATGGGCGGGCGCGATCCAGACTCCCGCGGCGACCGTGCCGAAACCGAGCCAGGACAGCCGGGAGCGCAACTGGTGCCGCTTGTCGCGTTCGGTTTCCGGCACGCTGAAGATGGCCAGCAGCCACCCTTCACTGGAGGTCGCCTGTCGCCGCTCGAAGATGCGCCGGTCACCCTCGCGCAGGATCTGGTAGGCCTCCTCGGTGAGCGCGTATCCGGCCGTCCCGTCGACCTTGGCGGCGGCCAGGAGGCCGCGCCGCTTGAGACGGAAGATCGCCGAACGGACGGACGGCGCGTCCACACCGCAGCGGGCGAGCAGCTTGATGACCGAGGCGACGCTCATCCAACCGCCGACCTCGCGTGCGTAGAGGCCGTAGACGGTGACGATCAGAGCACGGGGCTTCTGGCCCTTTCCATTGGCTTCGTCGTCTTCGTTGGCCACCATGGTGCACCTCTTGCGCGCTCACGGACGCACTCCGGCGGATGGCGTGCTCCCTACCCGGTATCAAACGGTCTTCATCGTACCGACTCGCCGAAGCCCGACCGAGTGCACTAGGCCGGGTCTCACAACCTCCTGCCGATGCTCCGCAGCGATGCGAGTGCGGCGCTCACGATGCCGGTGGGACTCAGAACTGCGGTCTCGTCCCAGTCGATCAGCCAAACGTGTCCACTCTGGTCGAGCACGGTGTTGAAGGTGTGGCGGTAGTCATCATCCCGTCACCCTCCCAGCGCCCGCGGGGAGCGAAGAAGCGTGCGCGTGCACCCACCAGGCGAGCGGAAGTGCGATCAGCACCACCGCCTGGATCGCGAGCAACGCCGGAACGATGCCCCAACGGTCTGCCACCAGGCCGGCTCCCAGGGCGACGAGCGCGTAGAGCACGCTGCCGAGCAGCGACGCAAGCGAACCCATCGTCGCGCGTTCCCGGTCGGTGAACTCGCGCTGCAGCAACGTCTGCTGGGCGATTGTCGTCATGCCGTAGGCCGGTGACCCAAGCAGCACGGGCGAAAATACGGTCGGCTTGACCAGCGCCACGAAGTTCGCCACGTTGTCGAACAGCTCACCGAACAGCAGAGTGCGGGCCGCGCCCACCCGGCCGATCACCCAACCACTGACGCGGAAGCCGACGAAGGCCACGCCATGGCCGAAGGTGCGCCACAGGCCCAGCGCCCAGAGCGGCCACAGCCCTGCCACGAAAGCAGGCGACAACTGGGCCGCGCTTTCGCTGCTGTAACGCAGCGCCGACACCAGAGTCATCCGGCGGAGCACCGGATTACGGCGGATGCCGCGCAGGGCCGATCCGAGATGCAGCAGCACGTTCGATTCCAGCGGGCGGTGCACCCGCGGTTCCCGGACCCGCAAGGCGACGAGCACGCACAGCACCTGCGGCACGACCGACAGCACGACCACCACACGCAGCGACCACGCGCCGGCGACCACGCCACCTATGGCTGCCGCCAGTGCGAGCGCGATCTGGAACATCGAGTTCACCCGGCCCGAGTGCCGGGGGAACTCCTCCTCCCGGCCGGCTTCGAGCAACGTGTCGTAGAGCAGAGACTCGTTGTTGCCGCTCCACAGTGAGGTCGCCAATCCCTCCAGCACGACAGCTGCCAGGAGGAGGCCGTAGCCCCAAGCGCCGGCGTACCCGAGATGGGCGGCCACCATGACGACGGCACCGGCGATCATCGTGCCGCGTCGGCCGAGGCGGTCGGAGAGCACCCCGGTAGGGACTTCGAACGCTGCCGAAGACAGCATCTTCACCGCCAGGAGGCTGGCGGCAGCGGTGTACGAGCCGGTGACTTGCGCGAAGTAGATGACCATAATCGGCCCGTACATGCGGAAGTCGCCGAAGAAGTTGAACCAGCTCAGCAGGCGGACATTCCGGTTGACAGTCTGATCAGCGGAGTTGGGAGCAGGCGGAGCTGACCTCGACCGTTGAGATTTCCTGCCGAACGGAGCAGCGATCAGGCGTTCGACCAGGACACGTACACGGAGCAGTGAAGAATGACGAGCGGACACAGCAGAACTCCCGGAAAGGCGAACGGAGACGCCAAACGGCGCCAAGGGCCGGTGACACATGTCACCTCGCCCCGGCGACCGGGATGTGTGCTGACTTTGCTGCTACACGCGCGGCGTTAGAAGCCTGCGACTGCGGTCACCAAGGGCGAACGGAAGCTCCGGTCATCGTTGTAGACATCAGTGCTCCTCAATTCCCCAGGCGGACGGGATTCCGCAACAGCTTCAACTCTAGCGACCGAAGGACTTACGTGTCCGCTGAATCACGGACACAACGGCGGGTAACCGCGGGCCATGATCGTCGGGCTCGACAAGCTGCGCGCTCAACTCGTGAGACGCGCCTGGCCGCCGTTCAGCGCTCGGGCCTCCATCGGGCGTGCCGGGTGGTGGACGCGCCCTCGCGGATGAGCTGCAGCCGCGGCTTGGGCCCGTCGGTCCGGCCCGTCTGCGGCTTGCGGCGGCCTGCCCGCCATGGGTCGGGCCACGCCGCGCCGGATCCGGCGTATTCCTGCTCGACGGCCGCGTGCAGCGTCCAGCTGGGATCGTAGAGGTGGGCCCGGCCCAGGGCGCACAGATCGGCCCGGCCCGCCAGGATGATCGAGTTGACGTCGTCGTAGGAGGAGATCACGCCGACCGCGATGGTCGGGATGCCGACCTCGTTGCGGATCTTGTCGGCGTACGGCGTCTGATAGGACCGGCCGAAGGCCGGCTTCTCCTCCGGCGTGACCTGCCCTGTGGACACGTCGATGGCCGCGGCGCCGGCGTCGGCGAACGCGCGCGCGATCGCCACGGCGTCGTCGGCGCTGATGCCGTCCTCGACCCAGTCGGTGGCCGAGATGCGCACGGTCATCGGCTTGTGCCTCGGCCAGACCTGACGCATCGCGCGGAAGACCTCGAGCGGGTAGCGGAGCCGGCCGGCGAGGTCGCCGCCGTACTCGTCGGCGCGGCGGTTGCAGACCGGGGAGATGAAGGACGACAGCAGATAGCCGTGCGCACAGTGCAGCTCCAGCAGGTCGAAACCGGCGTCGTCGGCATGCCGCGCCGCGTCGGCGAACTGCCGTTTGATCTCCTCCATGTCGGCATGGGTGAGCTCGCGGGGCACCTGGTTGACCCCTTCCTTGTACGGCAGGGCGGACGGCGCGACGACCTCCCAGTTGCCCTCGGGCAGCGGCTGGTCGATCCCCTCCCACATGAGGCGCGTGGAGCCCTTGCGCCCGGAATGGCCCACCTGGATGCCGACCTTCGCCGTGCTCTCGCGGTGCACGAAGTCGGTGAGCCGGCGCCACCCGGCCACCTGCTCGTCGTTCCAGATGCCCGTGCAGCCGGGCGTGATGCGTCCGGTATCGGAGACGCAGACCATCTCGGTCATGACCAGCCCGGCGCCGCCGAGCGCCTTTCCTCCCAGGTGGACGAGGTGGAAGTCGTTCGGCATGCCGTCGACCGCCCGGTACATGTCCATCGGCGACACCACGACGCGGTTGGCGAGTTCCAGCTCGCCGAGCCGGAAGGGGTGGAACATCGGCGGCGTCGCGGGCCCGTCTCCCGGGCGCTGCGGCTGCCGGCCGGCGAACCAGGCGTCGACGCGGGCCACGAACTCGGGGTCGCGCAGCCGCAGGTTGTCGTAGGTGACCCGGCGGCTGCGGGTCATGATGTTGAACGCGAACTGCTCGGGCTCCTGGCCGACGTACTGCCCGAGGTTCTCGAACCATTCCAGGCTCGCCTGCGCCGCCCGCTGGGTCGACCGGACGACGGACTTGCGCTCGCTCTCGTACGCGGTGAGCGCCTCGTCGAGGGTGGGCCGCTCGTGCAGGCACGCCGCCAGGCTGAGGGCGTCCTCCATGGCGAGCTTGGTTCCCGAGCCGATGGAGAAGTGGGCGGTGTGCGCGGCGTCGCCGAGGAGCACGATGTTCTCGTGCCGCCAGCTGTCGTTCCTGACCGTGGTGAAGTTGATCCACTTGCTGTTGTTGGCGAGTAGGGAGCAGCCGTCCAGCTCCTCGGCGAAGATCTCCTTGACCCGCTCGATGGACCTCTCGTCGGACTCGCCGGGCGCGAACGGGCGGGCGGCGAGGGCGTCGAATCCGGCCCGGCGCCAGACGTCCTCGTGCATCTCGACGATGAAGGTGCTGCCGTGGGCGTCGAAGGGATAGCCGTGCCCCTGCATCACGCCGTAGGGCGTTTCGACGACGTAGAACTTGAAGGCGTCGAACACCTTGTCCGTGCCGAGCCACATGTATTTGCAGGCCCGCTGCTCCAGGTCGGGATGGAAGGAGTCGGCGTGTTTCGAGCGGACGGCCGAGTTGACCCCGTCGGCGGCGACCACCAGGTCGTGGGTCGCGGCGAGCTGGGACACGTCCGGCGCCTCGGTGAGGAAGTGGATCGTGACGCCGAGCTCCCGGCAGCGCTGCTGCATGATCTCCAGCAGCCGCTTGCGGCTCAGCGCCGCGAAGGCGTGACCGCCGCTGGTGAGCACCTGTCCCCGGTAGTGGACGTCGATGTCGTCCCAGCGGGCGAACTCCGCTTCCATCCGGCGGTAGATGCCGGGATCGGCGTGCTCGATCCCGCCGAGGGTCTCGTCGGAGAACACCACACCGAATCCGAAGGTGTCGTCCGGGGCGTTGCGCTCCCAGACGGTGATCTCGTGTCCCGGTCCCAGTTGCTTGGCCAGCACGGCGAAATACAGGCCGCCAGGCCCTCCCCCGATGACCGCGATCCGCACGATGTCCTCCTCATGTGACGACGGGCCGAGCGTCAAGTTATACCGTATTTCGAACGACCGTCAAGAATACGCAATTTCAGTGACTGGACTGCCCCACGTCGCGCGCCTGCCAGGCGCCTCAGCCCTGGGGAACCTTCAGCCTCTCGTCAGGGATCACGGCGGTGCCGAGGATTTCGATCATGGCCTCCGGTTGCCACAGCTCGGTGCACCCGATGCCGGCCATGGCTGGATAGACGGGCCCGGCCAGCTCCCGCCAGACCTTGCCGATCTCCTTGCCGTGCGCCTGGTAGCCGGCGATGTCGGTGAGGTAGATCGTGATGCTGACCAGGTCTCCGGGCTCTCCGCCCGCCTCGCGCAGCGTGGTCAGCAGGTTGCCGAACGCCTGCCGGAACTGCTCGACGATGCCCCCGTCCACGATGCGCATGTCCTTGTCCAGCGCGGTCTGCCCGCCCAGGTAGAGCGTGTTCCCGTGCAGCGTGCCATGCGAGTAGCCGCTCGGCGCCGGAAGGGCTGCGGGATTGACGGCGATGGGCTTCACGGCGGTCCTCCTCGACTCGGTGTTCATATTGACATTATCTGACGATCGCGAAGAATACGATATATTCGCGCCGGTTCGCCCCGCACCCCGCGGACCACCGATCTGAAGGGACAGCCACATCCATGAGCCCCACCTCGGAGATCGTGACGGCGGCACTCAGGCTCACCCCGACGGCTCCGGAGCACTTCGACGAGGCCTATGTCGCCAGGTCGCAGGACTGCCCCTGGCCCAAGGCGTACGGAGGCGACCTCGTCGCACAGGCCGCCGCCGCGGCGATGCGTTCGGCCGGCGACGACAGGACGCTGCATTCGCTGCACAGCTACTTCATGCGCCCCGTCGAGGTCGGCGCCGAGATCCGTTACGAGGTCGAACGCCTCAGGGACGGGCGGAGCTACTCCACGCGGCACGTCCGCGGGTATTCCGGCGGCACGCTCGCGTACCTCGCGATGGCCTCCTTCCACGCCGGGGAGCAAGGAGGTGAGTATGCCGCGACCGGGCCGGAAGGCCTCCCCGATCCCGACGCACTGCCGACCAGCGCCGCCTACCTGGACGCGACAGAGCCGGGCACGGAGGCGGGCGGCACCATGACCAAGGAGTCGAAGGACTATTGGTCGTCGGGTCGCGGCTTCGACATGCGGCACGCGCCCGGCCCGGTCTATCTGAAGGTGGACGGCGACCCGGTCCCGCACCAGGCGATCTGGGTCCGGCCCTTCGACCCGCTCCGTCCCGTCGAAGGGCTCACCTCGCGCGCACGCGACCTGGCCGCCCTCGCCTACGTCTGCGACTACACCATCCTGGAGCCGATCCTGCGCGTCCTCGACCTGCCGTGGGCCCGTCCGGGGCTCACCACCGCCAGCCTCGACCACGCCATGTGGTTCCACCGCCCCGCCACGATGGACGACTGGCTGCTCTACGCCCAGGAGGCCGAGGCGGCCCAGAACGGCCGCGGCCTGGGACTCGGCCGCTTCTTCGACCGCGAAGGACGCCACCTCGCCACGGTCGCGCAGGAAGGGGTCATCCGTGCGTCCTGACCACCGCCTCTCCCTCGCCGACCGGCGAGAGCCCATGAGCGGCAAGGCCGCTTTCGAACAGGTGATGCGGGTCGAGTGGAGCGACACCGACGCCTCAGGACACCACCACAACACGGCCGTGACCAGGTTCGTGGAGGCGGCCGAGGCCGCGCTGATGCGCGAGCGCGGGATCACCGGCTACTTCGGCAACGCGCCCCGGGTGCGCTACGAGGTCGACTTCGAACAGCGCCTGTTCTTCGGCCAGCAGGTCACCGTCATGCTGCACGTCGAAGCCGTCGGCACCTCCTCCATGACCTTCCGTTTCGAGGTCTGGGGGGAGGAGTTCGACGGACACCCCCGGCGGCGGGCCGCGGCAGGGCGCTATGTGGTCGTCCACGCTCCCCGGGGCGAGGACCGGAGCCGTCCTTGGCCTGCCTCCTGGCTCACTTCGTTGTTCATTGACAATTGATGACGACCGTGAAAAATACGAGATAAGCACCTCGCCGACCACAACAAGGGAGCCGGCCTCATGGAGCCCGACCTCAGCAAGTACCGCCTCGACGGCGACAACTCGATGTACCGGCTGCCCAGCGGTCTCGTCGCCCCGGTGGTGACGCGCGGCGGTCACGAGAACGTCAACACCGCCGACTCAGGCGGCGCCGTCCGGGTCTCCGGCGTCAGCATCCAGCACACCCCCGCCACCCGCCTCTGGTTCGGCAAGGTCAGCAACGAGCCCGGCTACCGCTCGGTGTCCCACCATCACGGCGAGGCCGAGACCGGCGGCTACGTCCTGTCGGGCCGGGCGCGCATCTACTTCGGCGAGAAGTTCGAGGACTACGTCGACATGGAAGAGGGCGACTGGGTCTTCGTGCCGCCGTACATGCCGCACGTCGAGTGCAACCTCTCGCGCACCACGCCGCTGGTGTGGATGACCACCCGCACGCCGGAGAACATCGTGGTCAACCTGCCCGACGTCGCGGACGCCGACCTGCGTGACTGGCTGGACCGGTGAACCCCCGCACCGCCTGACCCGCCGGGTCCACGCTCGGCGGTCCCTCTGGAAGGACTCCCCCGTTGCCTCCTTCGGCCTCAGCACACCTCGACACCTTCGCTCGCGACCACCTGCCCCCCGCCTCCCTGTGGCCGACGATCGAGTTCACCACGCCGGAGCTGCGCTATCCGGCCCGCCTCAACGCCGGCGCCGAGCTCATCGACGTCCCCGTCGCGACGTTCGGGGCCGAGCGGCCGGCGCTGCGCACCCCGGGTGGGGAGACCTGGTCCTACGGCGAGCTGCGGACCCGCGCCAATCAGGTCGCCCGCGTGCTCACCGAGGACCTCGGCCTGGTTCCGGGACAGCGGGTCATGCTGCGCTCGCCCAACAACCCGTGGACGGTCGCGGCCTGGCTCGGCGTGCTCAAGGCCGGCGGCGTCGTCGTGACCACGATGGCCGCGTTGCGTGCCCGCGAGATCGCCCCCATCGTGGAGCGGACCAGGCCCTCGATCGCGCTGGTGGACCACCGGTGCGCCGACGACGTCCACGCCGTTCGCGACACCGTCCTGCCGTCGCTGACGGTCATGGAGTACGGCGGCACGGGCCCGGAGGATCTCATCGCCCGCGCCGCCGCCAAGCCGGGCGACTTCACCGCCGTGGACACCGCCGCTGACGACGTGGCGCTCCTCGGACCGACGTCCGGCACCACCGGCGCCCCGAAGATCACCATGCACTTCCACCGCGACCTCCTCTCCATCGACAACACCTTCGGCCGCCATGTGCTGAAGCTGGCCCCGGACGACGTCGTCGCCTGCTCCGCCCCCCTGGCCTTCACCTTCGGCCTCGGCATGCTCGTCGTCTTCCCGCTGCGGGCGGGCGCCTGCGCCCTGCTGACCGAGGCGGCCACGCCGCCGCAGCTCGCGGAGATCGTCCAGCGGGAGGGCGTCACCGTTCTCGCGACCGCCCCCACGGCCTACAAGGCGATCCTGCGCGAAGGCAGGGAACAGCGGCTCGCCGGGCTGCGGACCGCGGTCTCGGCAGGTGAGCACATCCCGCGGCAAACGTGGGAGCAGCTAAGAGACCGGCTCGGGCTCAGGGTCATCGACGGCATCGGCGCCACCGAGATGTTGCACATCTTCATCTCGGCCGCCGGTGACGACCTGCGCCCCGGCGCCACGGGGAAACCGGTGCCGGGTTACCGCGCCGCCATCCTCGGCCCCGACGGCTCGGAGCTCGGCCCCGGCGAGCAGGGACTGCTGGCTGTGATCGGCCCCGTCGGCTGCCGCTACCTCGACGACGTGCGCCAGAAGAACTATGTCCTCAACGGCTGGAACGTCACCGGCGACATCTTCTCCAAGGACGAGGCCGGCTACTTCTACTACCAGGCACGCAGCGACAACATGATCGTCTCTTCGGGCTACAACATCGGCGGGCCGGAGGTCGAGGCGGCGATCGACACCCACCCCGACGTGATCGAGTCCGCCGTCGTCGGCCGGCCCGACGCCGAGCGCGGCTCGGTGGTCTGCGCCTTCGTCGTGCTCCGCGAGGGCGTGACCGGCGACGCCGCCAAGGCCAAGGAGATCCAGGATCACGTCAAGCAGGTCCTGGCCCCGTTCAAGTACCCGCGCGACGTGCGGTTCTGCGACTCCCTGCCGCGCAACGTGAACGGCAAGCTGCAGCACTTCAGGCTGCGGGACATCGTCAGGAACGAGCAGGCGGCCTCGGTGTGACCGGCGCCCGGCCGGCCCGCTCCAGCCATGCGAGCGGCCGAGCCGCCTGCCGGTCAGCGAGCCCCGACGGCGGGCGCCCTCTGCGGGAACAGGCTGTCGAACACCGCTACCCGGTCGAAGGACATCGCGCGGGCGCGGGCGCGAAGCTCCAGGTCCTGCCGCTCGGCGGCGGTCATGTCCAGGACCACCCGGTCCACGGCCGCGGCCAGACCGGCGATGTTCCCGGGCTCGACGATGACGGCGGTGTCGCCGACCGCCTCGAGGGTCCCGCCCGTCATGGTGGTGATGATCGGCCCACCGCCGGCCAGCATCTTCTCGGCCAGGGCGATGCCGAACGTCTCGACGAAGTCGGGCTCGGGCTTGGTGGGCAGCGCGTAGGCCGCACAGCCGCGCATGAGCAGCGGCTTCTCCTGATCGTCGACATCGGTGAGGAACACCACCCGGTCGTCCTCCGCGGCCATCGCCCGTACGTGCTCCAGCACCGGCCCGGTGCCGGCGACGACCAGTTTCACGCGCGACCGGCAGCGCATCTGGCCGAAGGCGGACACCAGGTCGTAGATCCCCTTGGCCGGAGTCACCCGGGACAGGAACAGGATGTACCTGTCACGCTCCAGACCGCGGTGCGCGAGTGCGGCGTCCACGTGCGCCGGATCCAGGTCGAGAAAGGCGGCGGAGTCGATCGGCGGGTAGCTGACGGTCACGCGGCGCCGGCATTGCTCGGCGAACGTGGTGCCGCACTGCGCGTCCACCTGCTCGGCCGAGGCGACGATCTCCTGCCGGGTGTACTCGGAGACCGCGACGACCTCGTCGTTGGCCAGGAACGTGGTGAACAGCACGGTCGCCGCGCCGAACCGGCCTTCCCGCAGGCATGACTTGATCACGTTGGTCACGTCGGAGCCGACCGCTTTCGCGATGGTGTGGACGTTCGGCGCGAACCCGGCCGCGCGGGCGGCCCCGACCGCGTCCACCACCACCGAGGTGTGCGGAGACAGGTACATGGACAGGCAGATCGTGGGCACCGGTTCGGCGAGCAGCTCGACGAGGCGGCCGGTGAGGCCGGCCTGGTGGCGCCCGTCCGGCACCCGGTAGTCCCCGACCGCCTCCGGCCGCTCCACGGTGATCCCGGCGCTGTACGGCAGCAGCCGGTCCAGCGGCTTGAGCGGCAACCCGGCCGCCTGCAGCGTCGCAATCGGCCAGGTCAACAGCCGTACGTCGGAGAACCCGCGGGTCAGCGCCACCTCGGCGAGGTTGCGGGCTTCGCCGGAGTGACCACAGATGACCGGGTCAGCTCTGACCACGATGACGAGACGGCGACGGATGTGGGTCATCGCGCTTCCTCCGGTGTTGCGGGTGGATCGGAAAGGGATGGCGGGCGGATCCCCCATCCCCACGCTGACGGCTCCGGGCCCAGCCGCAGATGCAACCGGCCGCCGCGGTGCACGGTGGCGGCGCTCAGGTGCGTCGCGTGCAGGGGTTTGCCGTTGAGGGTCGCCGACTGGACGTATTGCGGCGGTGGGTCACGATCGATGCCGTCGACACCGATCGGCCGCTCGCGGTGCCCGCTGGTCTCGATGACGAACTCGTTGCCGCCGGCCTGGAGCACGGCCCGGTCGAACGCGGGCGCGTTGACCAGGAACAGGTTCTGGCCGGCGATCGGGAACAGCCCCAGAGACGCCCAGACGTACCAGGAGCTCAGGCCGCCGGAGTCGTCGTTGCCGGGCAACCCGCCGGGTCCGGTGCCGAACTGCCAGGTCAGCGCCGCTTGGACCACCTGGGCCGTGCGGTCGGGCCGGCCCGCGTAGTGGTAGGCCCACGGCGCCTCCATGTCGGGCTCGTTGTTCAACCCCTCGAACCGGTTCAGGGCGTATCCGGCCGCCATCTCCGCCGGCTGCGGGCGCCGGCCGGGCTGCGTCACCGGTGCGGCGTCGAAGCCGAAGAACCTGTCCAGCTTGTCGATGAAGTCCTTGTCACCGCCGGCCAGGGCGATCCTCGCGGCCATGTCGTGCAGCAACCGGAACGAGTAGTTCCACTTGCCGCCCTCGTAGAAGTCCGAGTCGCGCAGCAGTCCCGTGCTCGGGTCGAAGGCGTTGGACCACTGACGGCTGCGGTCCTCGAGATCGTCGGCCAGGCGCCGGTCGTTCAGCGCCCGGGCGACCTGTGCCGTGCAGTGGTGGCCGTAGGCGAGGTCGAGGGTGTGGGTGATCGGGTGCACCACCCCGTGCTCGAAGAAGTCTTCGCCGTACAGGCGGCGCAGGTCACCGACCATGTGCACGAGCGCCCAGCTCCAGTCCAGCTCCGCCCGGCCGAGCGCGTGGGCGTCTGCCAGCGCGGTGTGGACGAGCGCGCTGGCCTGGCGGAAGAACCGGTCGGCGCCGCGGGACATCCGATAGCCGACGGGGAAGTTGCCTTCCTCCTCGCAGACCCGGATCAGCGACTCCAGCAGGTCCTCGAACCGGTCCGGGACGATGGCCGCGAGCAACGGCAGCTGTGTCTTGTAGATGTCCCACATGGTGCACACGTCGAACGCGAACGGCCCTTGGTTCGGCCAGAACGGGCTTTCGTCGTCGGCGATGCACGGCTTGATCAGCGCGTGGTAGAGCGCCGTCGCGAACACGGTGCGGCGTGCGGGCGTGCCACCCTCGACCTGGACACGGTCGAGGTGCTCGCCCCAGCTGGCCTGGGTCCGGGAACGCACCAGGTCGAACGCCTGCTGCCCATGCCCGCACTCGCGCTCCAGGTTCTGGCGCGCCTGGTCGCACCCGCGCAGCGAGAACCCGAGCCGCACCTCGATGGTCTGCCCCGGTGCGGCCGGCCCCATGAAGAGCATGCCGAAGGGCCGGAGCGTGGTGTGCCGGATGCTGTCGAAGTCCAGGCGCGTGCCGCCGTCGATGAGCCGCCGGTCGTACCAGAGCATCTGCCGCCAGCCCGGGCTGTCGACGTCCAGGTACACCGAGAGCGGGACGCCCTCCATCACCACCGTGCCTTGGGCCCTGCCGTGGCCCATGCTCTCCACCTGTGCCCGCAAGGGCACGGTCTGGCCGAGCTCGATGGCCAGGCCACCACAGGACAGATCGATCACGACGCGGGCGCTGCTGTGCGCGGGAAACGTGTAGCGATGCACGGCGACCTTGGCGCCGACGGTGAGCTCGCAGCGGACCCCGGTGTCCAGGGTGGCCGCGTAGTAGCCCGCCTCCGCCACCTCGTCGTGCAGCCGCCAAGCCTCCCCCAGCACATCCAGCGGCTGCACCATCGGGGTGACCCGGACGTAGTTGTAGTACTTGCGGATCGCGCCGGTGCCTGACTGCTGGAAATGGGTGAACCCGGATGCCTGCAGCTGCTCGAACATCTCCTCGGGCACGCCCTCGGTGTTCTTCGCGTACCGGCCGTATCCGGTCGGGTACGCGCCGGAGTAGGCGCAGGCCGAGACCATGCCCAGCGGCGACGTCGCACCCGGATGGGTGTTGCCTACCTGTGGTTTCGGCCACCACCAAGTGGCGGCCAGACCGCGTGCTCGAGGCAGATCGGTCGCCGCGGTGCCGATGAAGGGATCAACGTTGTCGAGGATGGCGGGACTCTACCCAGAGCGATCCCGCCTTAGGTTTCGGCCAGGTGAACTCCGTTCCCCAGCCGCACAAAAATCGCTCGCTGTCGATCTACCTGACTATTGTGATCTCCATCTGTCGGAGGGGAGCACAGCTGATGGCTACGGGCGGGTCCGAGGCGTCTCTGGGAAGCCGGTACGTCCTTCTGGACGAGATCGGCGCCGGCGCGATGGGGACCGTCTGGCGGGCACGGCACCGGGACACCGGGGAGACCGTGGCGGTGAAGCTGCTGCGCGACAGCCTCGCCGGCGACCAGGAGCTGGTTCTGAGGTTCGTGCAGGAACGCAACGTGATGCGGACCCTGCGTCATCCCAACATCGTCACGGTGCGCGACTTCGTCATCGAGGGAGAACGTCTCGCCCTGGTGATGGACCTCATCGAGGGCGGTGATCTCCGTACCCTCCTCCACCAGCGCGGCACCCTGCCTCCGGCGCAAGCGGCCCGGCTGATGGGCCAGGTCGCCGACGCGCTGGCGGTCGCGCATGCCGTGGGCATCGTGCACCGTGACATCAAGCCGGGCAACGTCCTGATCGACGCGGCCACGGGACAGGTGAGACTCTCGGACTTCGGCGTGGCCCGCATCGTCCACGGCCCGGGCCTCACGCAGACCACCTCGATCATCGGCACACCCGTGTACCTGTCCCCCGAGGTGGCCGAAGGCGGCGCTCCCACTCCGGCGGTGGACGTGTACGCCCTGGGCCTGATCTTGTACGAGCTGCTCGCCGGGCGCCCGCCCTTCGTCGGCGACCACCCGATGGCGCTGCTCAGGCAACATGCGATGGCCATGCCGCGGCGGCTGCCGGGAATGCCTGACGCCCTGTGGTCGGTCATCTCGGCCTGCGCCGGGAAGGATACGGCCGGACGTCCCAGCGCCCGGCAGGTGGCGATGGCGCTGAGCGAGGCGGCGCCGTCGCTGGCCGAGTGGCCCGCCCTGCCCCCGGTCCCCAGGCAGGAGGCGCCGTCCGTGACCTCCGAGTCCCTCCCTTCGCCGCCTCCTCCCCCCGCTGCAGGAACGGACGGCGTCTCCACCGCAGCCCGGACCGCCCCGGCCGACGACGGGACCGTGGCCTCGACTCGGCGCGGACGATCCCGGCAGCGGCTGGTCATCGTCGCGACCACCTGCATGGCGCTCGTGCTCAGCGCGGCGGCAGTGGCCGTCGTGGCACCATGGCGGGCACCGGATGCGGGGGCCGCCGCGCCCGTTGCGGCCGGCTCCTCGATCCCATCGGCCGACGATCCGCCCGCGACAGCCGGCACCCCGTCCACCGCGAAGGAAAGCTCCCCAGCGCGTTCACCCAAGCTACGGACGGAGCGGAACCCTACCCCGGAGACAACCGTTTCCGAACCGCCCAGCCCGCCGCGTTCGACCAAGCCGGAGACGACCCGCGTCCGGACGCCCCAGCCGAAACGATCGACACCCACGGCGGTCGAGCCGACGGCCGACAAGCGCACGCCCAAACCCGCGGACCCGACGCCGAGCTGGCGATGCCGTGCGTGGGTCTCCGCGGGAACCGGCAGCGGCACGGAGAGGTCGCCCTGTATCGCCATGGTGGGCGATACTTTCTACCTGCAAGGGCGGATCAGAGGATCCAGCTCGGTACGTTCGGACATCCACGTCCAGTTGTTCAACACCGACGCGGATACGAACATCTCGCAGCCCTTCATCTGCACGAACGTCTCCCCGTCGACCGCGGGTGGGATCGCCACCTGCGGCCCGTTCAAGGTCACGGCTCCGCGCACCGGAGCCAAGATCGACGTACGCCAGCGGTGGAGGAGAACGGGCACGGCCGCTTACGGCGGCGGCGCGGAGAGCCCCTGGGTCCTCTGGTAGACGACGCCCGCCGGGCAGGCGGGGAACAGCGGGCGGGTGCCCGTGGACCAGGCGTCCGGGTCGGTGAATCGGCACCCGTAGCCGGGGTTCGCCACGGTGGCCGCGTCGGTCACATCGTCCCCAGCGGGTCGCGGGCCGCCGCGTTCCCATCGGACCAGGTCGTCCCAGGCGGCCCCGACCTCGGCGTCGCTGAACTCGCAGTGCCCCACCGCCCGGATCGCCCGCTGCACCAGCAACCCGTCGCGCCCGTGACGGGACACGTCGGCCCGGTAGTGCTGCTCCATGGAGAACGGCACGAAGTTGTCGCCCAGGTTGTGCAACGAGAGCACGGGCACGTCGATCCTGCCGGAGACGGCGGGCACGGCGGTCAACCGGTGTGTCCTGCGCGCCACCGGATCCTCGGGAGGCACCCGCTGCACGCTCGCGTCGACGTTCACCGGCGAGCCCGGAAGGTAGCTGGTGTCGAGGTTCGTCGCCACCCTGCCCGGCTCCTGTGCCAGCGTGCCTTCCCCGGCCGGTCCCGCGAGCCCGAACAGGAAGTCCTTCCAGTACGCGAAGGCGGCCTGCGCCCCGGGACGCTCGCCGCCGCCGAGGTTGACGACGATGGCACGGAACTGCTCGCCGAGCTCGTTCACCGGACCCGGGCCGGCCAGCCCCAGCCGTTCCTGGATCTTCGGCACGGCGGAGGTGGCGTAGTCAGCGGGGAACGGGTAGGCGGGCACGTCCGCCAGATCCTGCGCGACGAGGTGGTAGTCGAGGAAGAAGTCGAACAGTTCGTGGTCGCCGAGCACCCCGCACATCGGCAGGGCCGCGTCGTAGTAGCCCGGATACTGCTCGAGTGAGCGGACCGTGACATGACCGCCCATGGACACCCCGGCCAGGAACGTCCGCCGCGGCTTGCCCACCACGCGCCCGAAGTGATCGGCAAGGTCGCGGGTGCTCAGCACGCCGGCCCGCACGTCATAGTCGTTGGCGTAGTAGGAGGACGCGGCCCACGCATAGCCCTGGTCCAGCAGCCGCCGCCGCAACCCGTAGCCGGGCGGATCCACGGTGAGCACCCGGGTGTCGCCACGGAACCCGTGGGCCCACATCAGCAGAGCGCCGTTCCACCGTGGCGGCACCTCGATGTCGAAGGCCGCATGCCCGTGCACCCCTTGCAGGACCCGGCTCGGCCGTCCACCCACGATCATGGGCTCCAGGGGCGGGTTGTCGATCGTGTAGCCGGGTAACGGCTGGTCGTCGCGGACGTGCCCACCGGGCGCCGCGTCCGCGGCGGTGGAGGTGAGCAGCACGGCCGATAACGCCATGGCGGACACGATCAAGCTCCGACGGCGCATCTGCCGTCACCTCCGGGGCGACCTGCTCGGGCGGGTGATGATTCGTTCATACTCCGAGCGGCCGTGCAGAGGAAGGGTCCGCTGAGCGGCCTTGCGGAGGAAGGGCCCGCTGAGCGGCCTTGCGGAGGAAGGGCCCGCCGGGCGCCGGCTACCCCTGTGCCGGCTCGGCGGCGCCGTACGCGTCGTGCCAGTTCCACCACTCGTACGGCGGGGTCTGGGGATAGCCTTCGGGCGAGTCCTCCCACTCCTCCTGCCGCCCGAGCGCGGTCATGTCGAGGTAGCTCCAGGTGCTCCCCAGCGCCTCGTCGCCGCGGTTGTTGATGAAGTAGGTGCGGAACACCCTGTCGCCGTCGCGGATGAACGCGTTCGTGCCGTGCCATTGGTCCACACCGAAGTCGGCGTCGAACTCGTCGGTCAGCGTGTACCAGGGCATCGTCCAGCCCATCCGCGCCTTCACCCGCTCGATGTCCGGCTGGGGCGCGCGTGAGACGAAGGCGAGGGTGGTGTCGCGGGCGTTCAGATGGGCGAGGTGGCCGACATGATCGGCCACCATGGAGCAGCCGACGCACGCGTGGTCGGGCCAGCCCTCCACACCGGGATCGAAGAAGGCCCGGTAGACGATCAGCTGACGGCGGCCCTCGAACAGGTCCAGCAGGCTCGCCCTGCCCTTGGGTCCGTCGAACGCGTAGTCCTTCTCCACCGCTATCCACGGCATCCGCCGGCGCTCCGCGGCCAGCGCGTCCCTGGCGTGGGTCAGCTCCTTCTCCTTGACGAGCAGCTGCTCGCGCGCTGCCTCCCACTCTCCCGGTGTGACGATCGGTGGTGTCTTCATCATGATGTTCACCTTCCTTGGTCAGCCGTGCCGTCTCGGTCTTCGCCGCGCGGAATTGTGGCGTCTTTGCGCGCGTCTCGGTCAAGGTGGTCCTTCAATGCCCCGAGCGGGCTGTCCCAGTCGCGGGCCAGCGCGGCCAGGAACTGCTGCGCCACCTGCATCGGCGCGGAACGCAGCCGGTAGCGCACCCGGCGCCGCTCCCCCGGCTCTGCCGTCACCAGGCCGGCCTCGGCCAGCAGCGCCAGATGCTTGGCGATCGCCTGCCGCGTGATCGGCAGCCGGCCCGCCAGGTCGGTGGCCGTGGCCGGCCCCTCCGCGGCCAGCGCGGCCAGGATGGCCCGCCGGCTCGGGTCGGCCAGCGCTATGAAGACCTGCTCGGCGAGCGCCTCGCTCTCAGCCGGCATCGAGGTGGCCGGCCAGTTCGCCGAGCTCGCGCGCCCACCCCTGGACGTGGCCGTCGTACGCCTCGCGGTAGACCTCCTCCGGCAGCTGGGCGAAACCGGTCTCGACCACCCGCAACCGGGTGCCCGCACCGGCCGGTTCGAGCGTGAACTCGACATAGGTGCGGCGCGGATCATCGTCGGGCAGCTCGTGGATCTGCCAGGTGAACCCGAACACCGTCGGCTCCTCCACCCGTTCCACGCGCATGTCGACCGCGGACCCGTCGGACCACCTCATCTGGGCCGCCCCGCCCGGGCGCAGGTCGATCGTCGCCTCGTTGCCGAACCAGGCGCCCAGCCCCTCGGCCGTGGTGAGCGCCGCCCACACCTTGTCCGGCGGGTGAGCGAGCTCGACGGTCCGCTCGATGCGATCAGGGAAGCCCATGACACCTCTCAACATGTAGCAACCGTTCGGTTGCCACATTATGGCAACCGAACGGTTGCGTCAAGCCGAGCGCGCCGCCTGCGGCGGAGGCGGCCGCGAGATCCCGGCCCGCGAGGTTCCGATGGCACAGCCTGGGGAAACCGTTCCTCGTGACCGAGCCGATGCACCTGCGCGGCATCGCGTTGCCGTCGGAGGAGGTCGTCGAGTTCTGGATCGAGGACGGCCTGCTGACGGATGAGCCGGTGCCGGGCGCCACGACCGTTGTGGACGACTGCTGGCTGCTGCCAGGTCTGGTGGATGCCCACACCCATCCCGGCGCGGAACAGCCGGGTGACCCGCTCGATGCGAACGTGCTCCGGCGGCACGGCAGAGAGCATCTGGCGGCGGGCGTGACGCTGCTGCGCGTGCCCGGCTCGGCCGATCGCCTGCCGAGCTGGTTCGGCACTGAGCCGGACCAGCCGCGGGTGCTGTCCGCGGGCCGCTGGCTGGGACTGCCCGGCATGTTCTACGAAGGCTGGGTACGGCACGTCGGCGAGGCGGAGATGGCCGACGCGGCGGTCGAGGAGGCGCTCGCCTCCGGCGGCTGGTGCAAGATCTACGCCGACTGGGTGGTCGACGAAAGCGGCCTGTACGGTCCCCACCTGCCTGCCGACCGGCTCGCCGAGGCCACCCGGCGGGTGCACGCTGTAGGAGGGCGGGTCGCCGTGCACGCGCAGACGGCCGAGGGCGCCAGGGCGGCGGTCGAGGCCGGGGTGGACAGCCTGGAACACGGCCTCGGCCTCGAGGTGGATCTCCTGGACCGGATGGCTGCCCAGCACATGGCGCTCGTGCCCACGTTTACCGTCTGGCGCACCTTCGAGCACGTCGCCCGCGCCTCGCGCTCGGCCCGCTTCCGCGACTGGTTCCGCGCCGCTCACGCCGGTCTCGGACCGCTGGTGTCCGCCGCCCATGAGGCGGGCGTGACGGTGCTGGCCGGAACCGACAGCTACGGGACGCCCGTGCTCCCGCATGGCCGGGTGAGCGGCGAGGTACGCCACCTGGCGGCGGCGCCGATGCCCGCAGCGGCAGCGATCGGCGCAGCGTCCTGGACGGCACGATCTTTCCTCGGATTTCCCGGTCTGGAGCCTGGAGCGCCCGCCGACGTCGTGGCCTACGACCAGGATCCCCGTACTGACGTGACAGTCCTGGACCGACCTGTGCGCGTCATTCACCGCGGCCGGCTCGTCAGATGACACGCCGCCGGCGGACTGGGCACTCCCCGTTACCGTGGCCTTCTCAGGACTGCGTGCGGGACCACTGCTGGTGGGTGCCGCTGCCGCAAGCCCACTGCTGGATGTCCGCACCGTCGGCCGTGGAGGCGTTGGCCACGTCCAGGCACTTGCCGCTGTGACGGGCCCTGAGCTGGAAGTAGCCGCCCGTGGCCGCCCACTGCCACTGCTGGTTGGCACCGCCGCCGCAGGTGTACTGGATGACGTTCGCCCCATCCGCCGTGGAGCCGCCGGCCACGTCCAGGCACTTGCCGCTGTTCTGGCTCACCAGCCGGTAATAGCCACCGCCGACGTCCTGGAACTGCCACTTCTGATTGCCGCCGCCGTTCCACGGATACTGCTTCACCTCGGCGTTGTTCGCCGTCGAGGCGCTGACGACGTCCATCACCTTGCCGCTGTGCCGGGCGGTGATCCGGTAGGAGGGCGTGGAGCCACTGCCCGTGATGACGCCGGTGGCGGTGTCGATGGTGATCTGCGGGTACCAGGTGAGACTCATGCTGGTGGCGGACGGGAACGTGATCGGCAACCAGACGTACTGGGAATCGTTGACCGGTCCGCCCCAGGCGCCGGCCCAGCGGTCCCCCATGTAGAGGTAACCAGTGGTCGACGAGCCCTGGATCGGCAGCACATACGCCGGTTGCGAGCTGAACGTCGTACCGTCGCCGACGTTGGTCCACCCGGTCCATGGGCCGGAGATGCTCGACGCGGTGGCGTAGCGGGCCTGGTTCGGGTTCCAGCCCGTCGCTCCCGAGGTCAGCAGGAAATAGACGTTGCCCCTTTTGAACAGTGCGGGCGCCTCACGGTGGGCGTCGTTCCAGAAGTTGCCCACGAGCGAGCTGACATTCAGGTAGTCCGGCGTGAGCCGGTAGATGTGCAGGTCGTAGTTCTCATCCGCCGCCGAGATCATGTAGGCCGTGCCGTTGTCGTTGTAGAGCGTGATGTCCCGCGACATGTGCTGCCCCAGCGGGCGGAAGCTGCCGTGGTAGGTGTAGGCGCCGTCCACGGTCGCGGAGGAGGCGACGGCGGCGCGCGCCTCGCTGTAGTTGGATCCGTTCTCCTTGTGCATCCACATGACGAATCTGCCGGTGGAGCTGTTGTAGATGACCTTCGGTCGTTCGATGTTGGCGACGTTGAGCTCGGCGTGCGACGACTGAGTGAGGACGTTGTTGCGGAACTCCCAGTTCAGCAGGTCCGTGGACCGGTAGACCGAGACCGCGCGGAAGGTGTTGTCGGGATTGCGATGCTCGCCGAACCAGTAGTAGTAGTCGCCTGACTTCAGCACGCCGCCGCCATGGGCGTGCAGCACATTCCCGCTGGTGTCACGGAACTGGGTGCCGTTGGTGATGGTCACCGGAGCCGCGTGTGCCGGTGACTCGGCATGGACGACGACGGCACCGGAGAGCAGCACGGTTGCCGCGACCGCCCGCAACAGGCTCATGAGGTGCGCACGTAACCCTGTGATCATGCCGATCCTCCGTTGTCAGAACGAAGATCAATGTTCGCGCTAACATGCCCGTGCCGACCTACACCCACGTTTCTGACGCGTTTCGCAGAGTGTCATGGCGCCCAACAAGATTGTCAATGCTCTGTCAACTGTTACCAGTGGGATTGCAGTGGCTTCCAAGGTCTGCTCGCGATCATGTGGCTTTCAGAGCAGAGAAAGGGACCCCCATGAAGAGGACAGCGTTGCTGCTGGGCGCCGCGGTGCTCAGCAGCCTGCTGGCCGCTCCTCCCGCGCTCGCCGCGCCGGCGATCAAGACGGCGGTGGCGCAGGTCAAGGCAAGCCCCGCCCAACGTTCCGGCGGGTGCCCCACCACGGTCGGCTTCTCCGCCGTGGTGGCGGCCAAGGGCAAGGGCACCGTGCGCTACCGGTGGGTGCGCGGTGACGGCAGCAAGGGCGCGATCAAGAGCTTCCGCGTCAACGGCGCACGCAAGGTCGTGGTACGCGATCGGCAGACGTTCGATCGCACGACGTCCGGGTGGCAGGCGGTGGAGATCGTCGGTAAGCGTGGGTTGTCGAGCAAGGCCCGGTTCAGGATCGCCTGTGAGGGACCCGCCACGGTGTGGGACTCCTCTCACCCGCTGCCCGCCGACGCGGGCAAGCCTTTGGAGTCCGCCGCGGACGTCGACGTCCGCCCGGCGACCTACAACGGCGCCTGCCCGACGACGGTGACGTTCACCGCCACCATCCAGGTGTCGCGGACCCCGGCCAAGGTCGACTACCAGTGGATCGACAGCGCCACCGGCGAGGGACGGCCGGCGTCGCTCTACTTCGCCGCCGGCGGCCCGCACCTGCGCCAGGTCACCCTGCCGCTCAGCGTGGGGAACTCCATGAGCGGCTGGAAGGCCATCCACATCCTCAACGCCGGCGGCCACGACTCCGGGCGGGCGGCGTACCACGTGACCTGCAAGCCCGGTCCGACCCCGACTCCCACCGGCACTCCCACCCCGACCGGCACCCCGACCGGCACTCCCACCCCGACCGGCACCCCGACCGGCACTCCCACGCCAACCGGCACCCCCACCGCCACCGGTACGCCGACCTCGACGCCCACAGGCCGGCCCGGTCAGAAGCCGACGGCGCAGATCCTCACCTTCTGGCCCGGGGACTACGAGGGAAGCTGCGCGGAGCCCATCAACTACGAGGTCACGGGCACCGTCAACCTCCCGGCTGGAGCGGCGCAGAAAGTCACCTACTGGTGGCTGATGGATGGCGTGAAGTGGCGGGAGCACACCGTGGACTTCCCGGCCAGCGACCAGCCCAGGTCCCAGTACACCTCCGCCATCTGGCAGATCAGCGTCGGTGGCCGCCACAGCGCGGCCCTCGGGGCCGAGGGCGGCGAGCCCGCCGAGCGGCAGTTCACCGTCACGTGCAAGGAGCCCGACACCGCCAACGTGGTCATCCACGACGTGCTGACCCCGCTCTACCAGGGTGACTGCACCTCCTACTACGCGCTCACCACCAGCGCGAAGGTCGTGTCCGACCGGGACACCGAGATCAGCTACCGTGTCGTGGTCGACGGCAAGCCCGGCGTGACCAGGACCGAGAAGCTCCATGCCGGGCGCCCCCAGTCGATCGGCGACTTCTGGTACGACTGGACGAAGCAGACCAAGAGCGGCACCATCCGCATCGAGCTGCTCAATCAGAACAAGGCGGCCAAGGAAGCCCCCTACCGCCGCACGTGCTGGACGCAGACTCCCGAGCCCGGCACGGTACGGTTCGCCAGCTTCACCCCGATGGCCTACTACGGCGACTGCGCGGAGGCGCCGTACCCGACCGCCCACGCCACGCTCCTCGCCGCCCCGGGAACGGAGATCTCCTACCGGTGGGTCGTCGATGGCAAGCCGCAGGACACCTTCACGCGCAAGATCGGCGATGGCGGGTTCCTGCAGGCGCAGGCCTTCCACTGGCACCGGAACCCGAAGACCGACGGCGTCGTCCGGTTTGAGGTGCTGAACCACAACAAGCCGTCCATGGAGGCCGCCTATCCGATCCACTGCCAGAGCTGACGTCCGGGTCTGGCCCGCCGACCGAGCGGGCCAGGTCGGGCCCCGCCTCCTGCAGGACAGCGCGGCAGCACGCCGGCCGTATAGTCGAATTCATGAGCACCAAAGGGACGTCCTCACCGGCGGCCGAGCACGCCGAGGGAGATTTCGGCTGGTCCCTTGGAGTGCTGTTGCGGGCGCTCCACGGCTCGCTGGAGTCGGTGCTGGGTGACCTGCCGCACGGGCCGCGCGGCTATCAGACACTGTCCACCGTGGTCCACGGTGATCAGCCCAGTCAGCTGGCGCTGGCGGCGCATCTGGGCATCGACAGGACCGTGCTGACCTACCTCATCGACGACCTGGTCGAGGCGGGCCTGGTGGAGCGCCGGCTCAACCCGGCCGACCGGCGGCAGCGCAAGATCGTCGCCACCGACAAGGGGACCGCCACGCTGCGCGATCTCGAGCAGCGGGTGCGGGCGGTCGAAGACCGCGTTCTCGAGGCGCTGGACGCCGACGAGCGTGAGGTGTTCCGCAAGCTGCTGCGGCGGGCGGCCTGCGGCGTGCGTGACATCGAGGCGGACACCGATCCCTGTGTCGTGGTCGAAGAGGTGCTCGGCACCGGTTCCGCCGCCCCCGGCGTGTAACAGCATGGCGTCATCGCGGCCTCGGGCGCTTCTGCGCCGGGGGCCGCGGTCGCGTTGCCAAGGCCTGGAATAGCCGAGCGAGATCTGTGGTTTGGCAACACATATTCTCTACATACAGTTTGTGCAGCCACACATCTGTAACAGATCGATGAACGGGGAACTCATGGCTGACTACGGCCACGACCTGCTGTTCGGGTCGTTCATCACCCCTGCCAACGCCGCGCCCGAGCAGGTGCTGGACCTGGCGCAGGCCTCTGAGGAGGCCGGGCTGGACCTGGCCACCTTCCAGGACCACCCCTACCAGCCGGGCTTCTTGGACACCTGGACGCTGCTGAGCTACGTCGCGGCCCGCACGGAGCGGATCCGCGTCACGGGCAATGTGATCAACCTTCCGCTGCGGCCACCCGCCGTGCTCGCCCGCGCGGCGGCCAGCCTGGACCTGCTCAGTGGCGGACGCTTCGAGCTCGGGCTGGGCGCCGGGGGGTTCTGGGACGCCATCGAGGCCATGGGCGGCCGCCGGCTGAGCCCCGGCCAGGCCGTGGACGCGCTCGATGAGGCCATCGACATCATCCGCGGCGTCTGGGACGCGGACAACAAGACCCGTCTGCGCGTGGACGGCACGTATTACCAGGTCGAAGGCGCCAAGCGCGGCCCCGCCCCGGCGCACGACATCGGGATCTGGCTGGGCGCCTACAAGCCCCGGATGTTGCGGCTGATCGGCCGCAAGGCCGACGGCTGGCTGCCGTCGCTGCCGTACGTCCAGAGCCTGGACCAGCTCGCCGAGGCGAACGCGACCATCGACGCGGCCGCCGTCGAGGCCGGCCGCGATCCCTCCGCCATCCGCCGGCTGCTCAACATCGGCGGGACCTTCGGCCCGCCCAGCGATCGGCTGCTGTCGGGCCCGCCCGAGCAGTGGGCCGAGCCACTCGCCGCGCTGACCCGGCAGTACGGCTTCTCCGGCTACATCATCATGGGTGACGACCCGGCGACCCTGGAGATCTTCGGCCGGCAGGTCGCGCCGGCCACCCGCGAGCTGGTCGCCGCCGCCCGCCAGGCGAAGACAGGGGTCTGACGTGGACTACGGCCAGCCGCTGCGGTTCGGCGCCTTGATCGACGCCTCCTCGCCGCAGGAGGCCGTCGCCCACGCCACGCTGAGCGAGGAGCTCGGCCTCGACCTGGTCGCCGTCGGCGGCCCGGGTGACGACGACCACGACGATGCCGTGCTCGATGTGTGGACGCTGATGAGCTGGGTCGCGGCCCGCACCCGCACGATCGGCATCACCGGCGTGCTCGACGCCGGATCGTGGCACCCCGCGGTGCTGGGCCGCTCGGCCGCCAGCCTGGACCTGCTGGCCTCCGGCCGGCTCGGCCTGGCGCTGGCCGCGTCGAGCCGGGCGCATCAGGCGGCGGGCTCCGTGCGGCTGCCTCCCGCGCAGGCCGCCGCCGCGCTGGACGAGGCGATCGAGGTCGTGCGCGGCATCTGGGCGATCGATGAGCAGGCGCCTTTGCGCCTGGAGGGCGAGCACTACCGCCTCGACGGCGCCGAGCGGGGGCCGGCGCCTGCCCACACCGTCCCGGTGTGGCTCGGCGGCACGCAGCCCGAGCTACTGGAGCTGGCCGGCACCCAGGCCGACGGCTGGCTGAGCGTTCTCGGCGACCTGGCGGAGCTGCCCGTCCGGCAGAAGACCATCGACGAGGCGGCGGTGCGCGCGGGACGGGACCCGCGGGAGATCCGCCGGCTGGCCGTCATCCCGGTCTCCGGGCGGCCTGGGGCCGGCGAACTGGCGGCCCTGGCCATCGAGCACGGCATCAGCACGTTCCTGCTCGCCGGCGCGGGCGTCGACGACCTGCGCCGTTTCGCCGAGCAGACAGCGCCCACAGTGAGGGAGGCGGTCGCCGCCGACCGCGCCGCACGCGGCCTGGCCGAGGCCACCATCCCCAGCCTGCGCGTTCGCCGGCTGCGTCATCGGGACATCGACTACGACGCCGTCCCCGCACACCTGGCGCGGGTCGAGCCCGGTGACGCCGGGTACGCCCGCGTACGCTCGACCTACCTGCGGGGCGGATCTCCCGGCCTGGTCCTGCGGCCGGGCACACCGGGCGAGATCGCCGACGCGCTGGCCTTCGCCCGCACCCAACCGGTGAAGCTGGCCGTCCGCAGCGGCGGGCACGGCATCAGCGGCCGCTCCACCAACCACGGCGGCATCGTCATCGACGTCTCCCGCCTGAACGCCATCGAGATCCTCGACGAGCCGACCCGCCGCATCCGGGTCGGCCCCGGCGCCCGCTGGAGCGACGTGGCAGCGGCGCTGGCCCCGTACGGGTGGGCGCTCAGCTCGGGCGACTATGGCGGCGTCGGCGTCGGCGGGCTCACCACCGGCGGCGGCATCGGCTGGCTGGTACGCGAGCACGGACTCACTCTCGACCACCTGCGTGCCGTGGAGATGGTGCTGGCCGACGGCACCATGGTCAGGGCCGACGACACCGAGCACTCCGAGCTGTTCTGGGGCGTGCGCGGGGCGGGGGCGAACTTCGGCGTCGTCACCGCCTTCGAGTTCGAGGTGGACGAGGTCGGAGACGTCGGCTTCGCGCAGTTCGCGATGGACGCCTCCGACACGGCGGGGTTCCTGCAGAGCTGGGGCGCCGCCATCGAGGCCGCGCCCCGGGACGTCACGGGCTCGCTCATCATCGGCCGGCCCCGCCCTGGCGAGCCGGTGATCGCCCAGCTCATGACCGTGGTGGACGCGGACGACGCCGAGACGGTGATCAGCCGGCTCCAGCCCATCGCCGCCGTGGCCCCGCTGCTCGACTACAGCATCCAGATCCTGCCATACGCGGCGATCATGAACGTGCCGCCCGGCACGCACGCCGGCCAGGGCGAGCCGGTGACCCGCTCCGCCCTCGCCGACCACCTCACGCCCGAGCTGGCGGACGCCGCCGCCCGCCTGATCGGCAGCGGTGAGGTGTACTTCTTCCAGATCCGCGCGGTGGGCGGGGCGGCCTCCGACGTCCCACCGGACGCGACCGCGTACGCGGGCCGGTCGGCGAACTTCCAGCTGGTGGCCTTCGGCTCCAGCCGCGCCCGGCTCGACCGCCTCTGGGATGAGCTGCGGCCGCACTTCTCCGGGATCTACACCAACTTCGAGACCGACCTGCGGCCCGAGCGCCTCCACGACGCCTACCCGGGTGAGACCCTGCGGCGGCTGCGCGTGCTCAAACGCCGCTACGACCCCGGCAACGTCTTCCGCGACAACTTCAACATCACCCCGGCAACCTGATCAGGCGGTAGCGCACCGCAACAGATCATGTGCCCCACCATGAGAGAGGACCCGCGTGCCGCACTACAGCAGGCTCTGCAAGATCGTGATCGACGTCAACGAGGCCGACCATGCCAAGGAGGTCGGATTCTGGCAGGCCGCGACCGGTCAGACGCTGACGCAGTTCGCCGGCTTTCCCGAATACCACGGCGCCGACCTGGGCAGCGGCGAGTTCGGGCTGCTGGTCCAGCGGCTCGAGGAGGGGCCGGGCCGGGTGCACCTCGACATCCACACCGACGACGTGGAGGCGGAGGTCGCCCGGTTGGAGAGACTGGGCGCGAAACGCGTGCAATTCGTGCACGATCGTTGGTGGGTCATGCAGGACCCGGCAGGCCTGCCGTTCTGCGTCATACCGGATCCTCCGGGCACGCTCAATGACGACAACGCCCGCCGTTGGGACGACGCCGAGTAGCCGGCCGGCCGCGTCCGGCGTGGAGCCCGTCCGCTGATCGAAGGTGGATCATAGACCGTATGAACGCCATCAGGCTCACGCAATACGGCACCGGGGGCGGCTGCAGCTGCAAGATCCCTCCCGGCGAGTTGGAGGACCTGGTCGCCGGGCTCACCCCGCCCCCGTCTGCGACGGCGGGCCGGATACTCCTGGGGATCGACCAGGGGGACGACGCCGCGGTGCTCCAAATGGAAGGCGAAGGCCGGGCCATCGTCGCGACGACGGACTTCTTCACCCCCGTCGTGGACGATCCGTACGACTTCGGAAGGATCGCGGCCACGAACGCGCTCTCCGACGTCTACGCGGTCGGCGGCGAGCCCGTCATAGCCCTGAACCTCCTCGGCTGGCCCCGCGGCGTCCTCCCCCTGGAGCTCGCCCGCGAGGTGCTGCGCGGCGGTTCCGCGATGGCGCAGGTGGCGGGGTGCCATCTCGCGGGGGGCCACAGCATCGACGACCCCCACCCGAAGTACGGGCTGGCCGTCACGGGCCTGGCCGACCCCGGCCGGCTGCTGCGCGTGGACGCGGGCGAGCCCGGGCTCCCCCTCACCCTGACCAAGCCCCTCGGCCTCGGGGTGCTCAACACGCGGCACAAGGCGACCGGGGAGGTCTTCCCCGAGGCGGTCGCCACGATGACGACCCTCAACCGTGACGCCTCCCGGCTGGCGCTGGCCACCGGGATCCGGTGCGCCACGGACGTCACGGGTTTCGGCCTGCTCGGCCACCTCTACAAACTGGCCAGGGCGAGCGGCGTGACCGCGGTCGTCCACAGCGCCGCCGTCCCCTACCTGGACGGAGCCCGCGAGGCCATCCGCGACGGTTACGTCAGCGGCGGATCCCGGAGGAACCTCGACTGGGTCTCCCCCCATGGCGACTTCGGCGACCTGCCGGAGGACGAGCTGCTGCTCCTCGCCGACGCGCAGACCTCGGGCGGCCTGCTCGTCGCGGGCGAGATCCCCGGATTCCCGGTGATAGGCGAACTCGTCCCTCGCGGCGAACACCTGCTGATCGTGAAATAGCCGCGCTGATCGTGAACGAGCCGTGAGCTCCGGCTCGGGCAACCGCGCCCGAGCCGGCACCTTCAGGTTCGTGAGGTCGGGAACCGCTCGGCGAACGCGGCGCGGTTCGCCGAGTCCGGCATCCGGTCCCATACGGCGAACACCACCCGCTCGAACACCGCCGCGAAGGCGCCGCCCCCGGCCAGGTGGGTGTGGAAGGCCCCGGCGACCTCGCGTGGATCGTTGCGGAACACACCGCAGCCCCACGCCCCGAGCACCAGCGCGCGGGCGCCGTGATGCGCCGCGACGGCCAGGACGCGCCCCGCCCGCTCGTGGAGCGCCTGCCGGATCTGCTCACCCGCACCCGGGTCGCGGCGCAGCACCTGCCCGGCGTTGGGCGCCGGGCAGGTGAGGAACGAGACCAGGAACGGCTCGGCCAGCAGCCGGCCGCCCTCGTCACGGTGCACCGGCACGCCGGGCGACCAGATGACGCGGTGGCTGTAGAGCAGATCGGGCGAGGCCCGGTGTGCGGCGTAGTAATCGGGCGCCTGGAGAAGGCACGGGTAGAGCAGGGCGTGGCGGCACAGGTCCTCCTCCTGGGCCTTCGCGCCGCCGAGGTAGCCGCCTCCCGGGTTGCGGGCGGAGGCGAAGTTCAGCACGGCGATCCCGGCCGCCCCCTCCCGGTGCAGCCGCCGCGCCGCCTGCAGGCTGCTCTCGCCGGTGACCTCGAAGACCGTCCGGTACGCACCGGCCGCCGGCCGATCCAGGGGGCCGTCCGGCGGGTGACTCACGGTTCCGGCAACCGCGGCCCGCAGCACGGCACCCACCTCCACGGCCGTGCCGTCGGCGGCCGAGTAGGAGCCTTCGGCGACGATCCGCTCGTTGTCGGCCGCGACCTGACGCAATCTTCCACTCACGCGGCCCTATCGTAGATCGTGACCTCTGTTCATACGGAGTGGTTTTCTCCCGGCTTCCGCGCGGTCTGTGCGGGCGCCGCGCTGGCTCCGCCGCCGTCCCGGATCCAGACGGTCATGTCGGAGAGGCCGCGGTTGGCCCAGGAGAAGTAGGGCACCGCGGTCAGTGCGGCGCTCCGTTGGCCGGGCGAGTGGCTGCCGTACAGCTGGTCGCCGGCGGTGGCGTCGGCGGTGGCGTCGGCGTGCAGGGTGACCACGCCGGTCCGCTCGTCGGGGACTGCGCGAATGGGGACGTCGCGGGCGAGGGCGAGGGTGTGGACGGCGTGGTCGTGGTCGACGCCCTCCAGACAGAACACGACCGGCCCGCGCTCGAGGGCGACCTTGCCGGCGGCGGAGGCGACGGCGGGGTGTGCCCAGGTCCGGCGGACTTCCATGCCGAGGTCGATCTCGACCAGGTCGCCGGCCCGCCAGCGGCGGGACAGGGTGAGGTAGCCGTCGCGCAGGATGGGCTGGTGAACGGGTTCGCCGTTGACGGTGACGGTGGGTTGCCGGCTCCAGCCGGGGATGCGGATGGCCAGGGTGAACTCGGCTTCGTCGTCGGCAGGGGCGACGGTGACGGTGAGGCGGCCGTCTTGGGGATAGCTGGTGTCCTGGCGGAGGGTGACCTCACCTCCGGAGAGGGTGAAGCGCCCGGTGCCGGCTACGTACAAGTTGACGACGGCTTCGTCGGGTCCCTGGACGTAGACGTAGCGGCCGAGCTCGCTGATCAGCCGGGCGAGGTTGGGCGGGCAGCAGGCGCAGTCGAACCATTCCTGCCGGGCGACGGTGCCGCCGCTCGCGAGCGGGTTGCCGTAGAAGTAGCGGGTGCCGTCGGCGGAGGCGCCGCTGAGGACGCCGTTGTAGAGGGCGCGTTCGAGGGTGTCGATGTAGTGGCCGTGGCCGGTGAGGTTGCTCATCCGCTGCGCCCATTGGACGAGACCGATGGAGGCGCAGGTTTCGGCGTAGCCGTGGGCGTCGGGCAGGTCGTAGGCGGGTCCGAAGCCCTCGATGCTGGGGTCGGAGCCCATTCCGCCGGTGATGTACAGCTTCTTGGTGGTGAGGTTGGTCCACAGTCGCCGCACGGCTTGGAGCAGCCGGTCGTCTCCGTACTCGTCGGCCAGGTCGGTCATCGCGCTGTACATGTACATGGCGCGGACCGAGTGGCCGACGACCTCGGCCTGGTCGGCCACGGGCTGGTGGCTCTGGTTGTACTCGCCGAACCGCCGCGTCTGCTCGGGTCGCCGGGGCAGCGTGGTGCCGAAGTAGCCCGGGGTGCCGCGGCGCTGCAGCTCCAGCTCGAAGTAGTAGGGCTGCTGTCCGCGCCACTCGATGAGCCGCCGGCTGAGGTCGAGGTAGCGGCGCTCGCCGGTGACGCGGTAGAGCTTGACCAGCGCGAGCTCGATCTCCTGGTGCCCGTCATAGCCTCCGGCGCAGGGGCCATCGGGGCTGAAGACGGTGTCGATGAGGTCGGCGTAGCGCCGCACGATGTCAAGCAGCCGGGTCTTCCCGGTGGCCTCGAAGTGGGCGACGCCGGCTTCGATGAGATGGCCGGCGCAGTAGAGCTCGTGGGCGTCGCGCAGGTCGGTGAAGCGTTGTCCCGGCTTGACGACGGTGAAGTACACGTTGAGGTAGCCGTCGTCCTGCTGCGCACCGGCCAGCAGCTCGATCGCCTCGTCGACGGCCTGGTCCAGCTCGGGGTCATCGGTGGTGGCCAGGCAGTGGCTCGCGGCCTCGATCCACTTGGCGACGTCGCTCTCCCAGAAGATGTGCGGCTCGTGCGGGTCCCCCGGCCGCCACGTCAGGGTCAGGGCGTCGAACTGCTGACCGGGCCGGCGCATCTGGCCTTCTTGCTGCCGCAGCGTACGGGTGCGGATCAGCTCACGGCGTGGCGTCCAGAACCGGTCATCAATGGTCACGGCGGTCAGCGGCAGCGGTTCGCGCGTGCGCATGGCAGCGGCAGAGGTCATAGTCATGAAGGCTCCCAACGAGGTTGTCCAAAAGGCCGATCTCCGCAGCCTGTCACGAGGCCGGAGCGGTAGGGAGGACCGCGGTGCCCCAGACATAGGCGAAAGAGACGAAAGCGGGCAGTGCCACGCCGAAGACGGGGACCAGCCCCGGGACGACGTAGTACACGCACAGGATCACGCCGACCGCGAGCAGTGTCACCATCGCCTGGACCGGGCGGGCGAGGACGAGGATCGCACTGCGGCGGACGAGCGCCAACGGTCCTTCGGCGAAGTGGGCGGCGAGGATCCACACGTTCACACTCATACCCGACACGAACAGGGTGATCAGCCAGAGCGCCGCGCCGAGCAATGGCTCGACGACACCGAGGTCGGCGGTTTCGAGGAGTCGCCGGTCCACCAGGAGCACCGCCCAGGCCGCCGTGAAGACGTACCCCACCACGTTGGCGGTGCGGAACTCCTGCCGCCAGAGCCGGCGGAATTCACCAGGCCGGGCGGACCCGAGGAGCTCGCGGCGGATGACGCCGTACACGGCGGCGGTCGCCGGGAAGACGCCGAGCACGATGCCACCGGCCAGGCTCCATACGACCCACAGGAGGTGCAGCTTGAGCAGCAGCAGGCCCACCTCGCCCGCCCTCGTGTGCCAGGTGAGGACGCGTTTCATCAGCCTTTCACCGACCCGATGAGGACGCCCTTCTCGAAGTAGCGCTGGAGGAACGGGTAGAGCACCAGGACCGGGAGACTGGAGACGACGATCACGCCGTACTTGATCTGGTCGGCATACTGCTGGTCGTAGCCGACGCCGCTGCCTCCGCCGGTTCCGGCGCCACCGGCGAACGCCTGGTTGGACAGCAGGATGTCACGCAGCACGATCTGCAGCGGCTGCAGGCTGTTGTCGCGGACGAACACCAGGCCGGTGAAGAAGTCGTTCCAGTGCTGGACCAGGTAGTACAGGCCGATGACCGAGATGATCGCCTTGGACAGCGGCAGCGCGACCTTGGCGAAGTACTGCAGATAGGAAACCCCGTCGATCATCGCCGCCTCGAACAGCTCCTTCGGCAGCGAGTGCTCGAAGAACGCCCGGGTGATGATGAGGTTGTAGACGTTCACCGCGGGCGGCAGGATGAACACGAGCCAGTTGTCCAGCAGGCCGAGATCGCGATAGAGCAGATACGTCGGGATCAGGCCACCGTTGAAGAACAGCGTGAACACGAAGAACAGCATGAGGACCCGCCGTGGGCGAAACTCCGGCCGCGACAACGCGTACGCCGCCGGGAGGGTCACGACGAGGTTCAGCGCGGTTCCGACCACGCTGTAGAGCAACGTGTTGCCATAGCCCGTCCAGATCCGATCGTCGTCGAAGATCTGCTGATACCCGAAGAAGTTCACCTCTTTCGGCCACAGCCACACCTCGCCGGTGGAGATGAGGGACGGGTTGCTCACCGAAGCGATCATCACGAAGTAGACCGGGTAGACGACGGCGAAGAGGATCGCCACGCACAACAGGCCGAAGACGAGCATGAAGACGACGTCGCCCGGTGTCTTCTTGCGGAGGAATCCCTTGCTCTGCACGTGGGTCGCGCTCACCACAGGCTCCAGTTCGATACGCGGCGGGCGATCGCGTTCGCGGCGATCAGGAACACGAAGTTGATGACCGTGTTGAACAGGCCGATCGCGGTGGCGTAGCTGAACTGCGTGCTGAGGATGCCGATCTTGTAGACGTACGTCGCGATGACCTCGGACACCGGCAGGTTCAGGGTGTTCTGCATCAGCCACACCTTCTCGAACCCGGTGTTCAGCACACCGCCCATGGTGAGGATGAGCAGGACCACCATGGTCGGCACGATGCTGGGGACGTCGACGTGCCGGATGAGCTGCAGCCGGTTCGCGCCGTCCACCTTGGCCGCCTCGTACAGCTGAGGGTCGACGCGCGACAGCGCGGCAAGGTAGATGATGCTGTTCCACCCGCAGTGCTGCCACACGTCGGAGATCACGTACACCGGCACGAAGGCCGAGGTGTCGCCGAGGAGGTTCACCCCGTCGAGGCCGAAGACAGCGGCGACCTGGGTGAGCAGTCCGGTGGACGGGTTGAGGAACGCCTGCAGCATGCCGACGATGACGACGATCGAGATGAAGTGCGGCAGGTACGTCGCCGTCTGCATGAGCCTCTTGCGCCGGCCCCCGGCGATCTGGTTGATCATCAGCGCCAGCACGATCGGTGCCACGAACCCGACCACCAGCGTGGTGATGCTGATGACGAACGTGTTCCGCAGCAACGTCCAGAACATCGGGCTGTCGAAGAACTGCTGGAAGTACTTCAGGCCGGCCCATTGCCCGCCGGTGAGACCCGCCGTGAAGTCGAACTCGCGGAAGGCCAGCTGGATGCCGTACATCGGCACGTACATGAACAGGCCGATGAACCCCACGGCCGGCAGGACCATGAGCCACAGTTGCCAATACCTGCTCACATGCCGGCCGAGGCCCAGACGGGATCGCCTCTGGGCGACCGCCACCGGCTTGCGGGCTGCGACAAGAGTCTCCGTCATCAGCGCGTCTTCATGTACTCGTCGTAGTAACGCTGGTAGATGTCGATGTTCTTCTGCAGGCCGGCGTTCTGGATCTGCTGAACGTACTTGTCCCACTGATCCTCGATGCCGCCCTTGGTGATCCACTCGGCGAACTTCGGCATCGTGGAGTTGGAGATCGTGGTGTTGTTCAGCGCCAGCTGGTTCGTGTCCTCAGGCGTCATCTGGATGAACTGGAACGGATAGACGTCCTTGGCCGGATCCATGTTCGCCAGCGCCTTCTCCAGCGGCTTCGTCTGTTCGACGGCCTCGTCCAGGTCGGCCGGCAGCTTCAGCTCGATGTCGTCCCTGATCCAGGTGGGACCGTTGTCCGCGATGGTGACCGTCCACTTCCAGGTCGACGGGTCGGTCTTGGGATCGGCCGGCGGGAGCACCTCGTACTCGTTGTCGCTGATCTTCTTGACGTACCGGCCGAGATCGCCGAACAGCACCTGCAGCGACATCTCCTTGTCGTAGAAGGCGTTGATGACCTTGAGCGCCGCTTGTTTGTTGCTCGCCTTCGCGGACATGACGATCTGGTTCGACGGGAAGTTCTCGTTGTTGGAGTCGTACGTCCAGGCCACCGGCGTCGTCTGGCCGGCCTCCGCGAGCAGCGGCGGCATCGCGACGTACTGGTCGGCCAGCTGGGCGCCGAACCGGTCGCTGGCCGTCCAGCCCCAGCTGAAGCCGACTTTGGCCACGTCTCCGGACCCGCGGCCGACCGCCTGGTACGCCGAGTAGTCCTGCGTCATGACGTTCTTGCTGATCAGGCCCGCGGCGTGGCAGCGGTGGAGGAACTGGACCACCCGCTTGTAGCGCTCGTCGACGAGGAAATTGCCGACCTTGCCGTCCTCGAGGAAATAGCCCTGGCCACCGCCGCCCGCAATCGGCAGGCCGAGGCTGCCGAGCAGCACGCTGGGCTGGAAATACCCGAAGCCGCCCGTGCCGACCGGCGACCAGTCCATCGGGATCTCGTCGTTCTTGTCACCGTTCCCGTTGGCGTCCTGTTCCTTGAACGCGACGAGCACGGTGTAGAGCTCGTCCCAGGTGGTCGGCATCTCCAAGCCGAGGTTGTCGAGCCACTGCTTGTTGATGTATTGGTGCGTGACGGTCTTCGGCCAGAACCGCTTGTAGCCCGGGACCGCGTAGACCTCGCCGGTGGTCAGCGTGGCCATCGACTTCAGCTCCGGCTTCGCCGCGAACAAGGCCTTCACGTTCGGCAACGCGTCCAGGTCGTCGGCCAGGTTCTCAAACAGCGTCCGGTACGTGCCCATGTCGGCATTGGTGATCGCGTTGGTGCCGACGATCAGGTCCGGGACGTCGCCGGCCGCCAGCATGGTGGACTTCTTCTGGTCCCAGTCAGCCGAGATCTCCTGCCACTGGATCTTCACACCGGCGATTTTCTCCAGCTGCTTGGTCCACTCCATCGTGTTCATCGGCTTGGTCAACGCATGCTTGTTGACCAAGATCCGCAGTGTGTTCGGATCGCTCGAGGAGTTCTTGCCGGAGCAGCCGGCGAGTGCCGTGAGTCCGGCCGCGACGACGAAGGCCCGGCGGGACATAGCGGGTGGAGTGGCCATGTGGTCCTCCTTGGGGGGGACGGAGGGAGTGACCCGGATCTCGCTGAAATGTTTCAGCGATGTTAGGTGCGGCCATTCAGCGTTGTCAATGACAAGACAAGCGAGGCGACGAGGGACCGGCGAGTCAAGGTGTCGGAGGGTGGATCAGGCCGGTGCGGACGAGTCTCGGAGCACCAAGTGCATACCGGTGTGCACCTGCCGGGCCGCGCCGTCGTAACCGTCGAGGCGCTCGATGAGCAGGCGGAGGGCGGCGGCCACCATCTCGCCCTGATCAGGGCTCACCGTCGACAGCGACGGAACGGTGAACTCACCCTCGTCCGTGTCGTCGAAGCCGGTGACCGCGACATCCCCGGGGACGCGGATGCCGTGCGCGTGCAGGGACTTCAGCACGCCCACCGCAATGGTGTCGTTGACGCACACCGCGGCGTCGAACCTGGGGCCGGAGCGCCGCAGCAGCCCTGCCATCGCCTCGTAACCCGAGGCCCTGCGGTCCCAGTCCGAGCTGTTGGCGACGAGCGACGGTTCAGGCTCGACGCCATGCTCCTCCAGGGCGGCGGCGAACCCGGCGTACCTGTCCCCGGTCGGGACGACACCAGCCGGACCGTTCCAGACGTACGCGAGCCGACGCCGGCCGGTGGCGAGCAGATGCCGAGTGATCGCCACGAATCCCGCGTATTCCCCCATCAACACACAATCAAGCGTTTTGATCGGAGCGCCGCCGAGGGCCACCGCTGGGCGCCGCAGGGCGGCACCGGCCAGTAACTCGTCGGACAGGTGGTGCGGGCAGATGATGACACCGTCGACGTCGGCGGTCGTCACGCCGAGGACCGCGTCGCGTTCGCCGGCCCTGTCGGGGGCGATCCGCAGCGTGCTGGTGAACCCGCGCTCGGCCAGGGCGAGGATGAGACGCTCGGCGTTCTCCGCGAAGTAGGGCTGGTGGAGGTTCGGCACGACGACGGCGATCCGGCCGGTCCGGCCGGAGGCGAGCCCACGTCCGGCCTGGCTCGTGGCATGTCCCACGTCGTAGCCGACCTCCGCGATCGCGGCCTGAACCTTGGCCCGGGTAGCAGCCGAGACATGCGGGCGTCCGAGGAGGACGTTGGACACGGTCTTCGCCGAGACCTCGGCCCGCGCGGCGACATCCGCGAGCGTCGGGCGCCTCATCGGGGACCTCGGCCGAGCGTGGACTCACGGCGCACCAACTCGACCGGCGACACGACCGCGCGAGGCTGTCGCGGTGCCGTGCCGGCGAGGCGATCGGTGAGCAATTCCAGTGCGCTGCGTGCCAAGCGGGCTGGCCCGGGGTCGATGGTGGTGAGCGACGGGGTCGAGAACCGTCCGTCCTCCAGGTTGCCGTAGCCGACGGCCGCCACCTGTCCCGGAACGTCCACTCCGTGCTTGACGAGCGTCGCGAGCGCCCCGAGCGCCACTTCGTCGTTGGCACACACCAGCGCGTCGATGTCCGGATGCCGCTCCAGCACGTGCCCGGCGGCTCGCGCGCCGGCGCGCCGGTCGGCCACCTCTCCGAGATCCACCCACGGTACGGCAGCGGGGTCGATGCCGGACTCGGCGAGCGCCGCGCGCATCCGAGGCTGATTCGCTCCGAGCAGAGCCGGGCGCGACCGGCCCATCACGGCGAGGTGGCGAGCCACCAGTGCCGCCGCCTCCGTGACGTCCTCATCGACACTGTCCACTTCAGCCGCGCCGCCTTGCACGACGACTACGGGGCGATCGTCCAATCCGTCGCTGACCAGTGCTCCCGAGCCGATGCACACCACGCCGTCGAACGTCTTCCCCCGAGCGGCGAGGACCGCCTCCAGCCGGACCAGATCGCCGTGCGTCGGCTCGACGGCGGCGAGCAGGCCGCACCGATCCGCCTCGGTGACGAGCGCCTCGACGAGACCCGCGAGATACGGGCGGCGCAGCTCGGTGACGGCGATGCCCACGACCCCGATCAGCCCGGTCCTGAGCGCCCGGGCGGTCCGATTGGGAACCCAGCCGAGCTCGTCGATCGCCGCATGCACCCGGTGCACCTTCTCCGGGCGGATGTGCGGTTCGCCATTGACCACGCGCGAGACTGTCTTGATCGAGACGCCGGCCCGATCCGCCACCTCCCGCATCGTCACGCGCATGCGTACAGCGTAGGTCACGTCAGCAGCTCTCAGCATTTCGTTAGGACCACCGCGGACGCCCCACCATGGGGCATACGCCTCCGCTCGATCAGCTCGTGGTGCCGGTGACCGCGGTTCCCGACTTGGTGACGTAGTAGGTCACGGTCGCCCCGCTCCAGAAGTGGAGGGTGAGCGTGACCCGTGAGCCGTCATTGACCTCGGCGAAGAAGGCCGGTCGCAGGGTGATGGCGTTGGCGCTGTAGTCGGGCGCGAAGGTGACGTCGAACTCCTTGAACGACGTCCAGTTGTGGGGGCCGGCGTTGCTGCCGTCGGCGTACTTGGCCTCCATGGTGGCGAGCTGGTCACCCCTGAAGGTGGTGGGGATGGCGAAGGAGCTCGTCGTTCCGGTCGCGTTCTGCACTGTCGGCGTGTCGTAGGTGATGATGTCGATCCGCCACGGGACGCCCTGGGAGAACCGAGCCGACAGCGTCGCGTTGACGCCATAGGCCCGGGAACCCGTCAGGCGGGTGAGCGCGGATGCCGTGAACGTGAGCTGGTCGCCCGAGACGGTGTAGTCGGTGCCGCGCACGAGGTCTGTGCTGCCCTGGCGGATCCCTGCGAACGAGGTGCCGTTCAGGTTCAGCGTGAGCGTCTTGCTCGTGATGGGGGACGCCTTCGCGTTGAACACCTGATCCGAGGAGGCCGTACCCGAGCGCATCGTCCAGCTGGACTTGATCTGGGCGAACAGCTCGGGATCGGCCCACTGGTACGAGGTCCGGTTGAAGTGCTGGCCGTTGTCCCACAGCATGGTGGTGATCTGCTTGCTACGTGCGTAGTGGCCGAGGAACTCGAAGAACTTCAGCTTCTCGCCCTGTTGGATCGTGCCGGTGTGCCGGTCGAAGCCCAGAAGGCCGTACTCGCCGATGATCACGGGGATGCCGCGGGCTGTGAAGGCGTTGTGCACCCGGTCGAAGGCGCCGGTCAGGTCCTGCTGCACGGTGGCGTCGAAGCGGGTGCCGCCGGCGACGTTGACGCTGAACGGCCAGTATCCGTAGAAGTGGACCGTCGCGATGAGGTTGGGGTCGTTCATCGCGTTGAACGTGCTCACCAGCTCGTCGACCCTGGCCTGGTCGGCCGACGTGTGCAGGGTCGGCAGGACGAGCAGCCGCGTCGCGTTGTTGCCGCCCGTCTGGCGCACGATGGTGCGGAAGGACGTATTGAGTTCGTTGAGGAGCGTCGCGTTTTGGGCGTCTCCGGAGCTGCCGGTGAACGTCGGCTCGTTGACGCTCTCGAACAGCAGCTTGGGAGAGGAGCTCCGGAACGTGCCGGCGATCTGGGTCCAGATCGCGTTGTAGCGAGCCAGGACGTTGGTCCGGTCGCCCGGCATGTTCTGGATCCACTGCCACGAATCGTGATGGATATTGATCATCACGTAGAACCCCTCGGCGAGGGCCCAGTCGACGACCTCTTTCACCCGGTTCATGTACGTCGCGTCGATGGTGTAGTTGGGCGCTCCACCCTGGTGCTGACCCCAGGTCACCGGGATCCGGATGCTGTTGAAGCCCTGCGCCCTGACGTTGCGGAGCAGCGCCTGGGTGATCCGCGGGTTGCCCCATGAGGTCTCGTCCGCGCCGGTGGCATCGAGGGAGTTGCCCAGGTTCCAGCCAGGCTGCATCGCGGCCACGACAGCCTGCGCGTTGCCGGGCGTCGACGTCGGAGTCGTCGTGGGCGTGGCCGTCGGGGTGGCCGTCGGGGTGGCCGTCGGGGTGGCGCCGGTGCCGCCGCAGGCCACGCCGTTGACGGTGAAAGCGGAGGGGTTGGTGTTGGCGCCGCTGTAGCTGCCGTTGAAGCCGATGGTGACGCCGGCTCCCGTTCCCAGGCCCGGGGCGTACGACGGCGCGGTCACGGTCACGGTCTGGCCGGATTGCGTCCAGGTTCCGCCCCAGCCCTGGGTGACCTGCTGATTGCCAGGCCACGTGTAGCGCAGCGTCCACGGGCTGACCGGGTCACCGAGGTTGTTGATCGTGATGTTGGCGCCGAACCCGCTGCCGTTGTCCCATGCCTTCTCATAGGTCACGGAACAGGCGACCACCGCGTGGGCAGCGGGCGAGGTGACGGCCACCCCGATCGCCGCCAGCAGCGCGGCCACTGCGGACAGAACCCACAAACGTAATGTCTTCACCTTCATGCCTCCGTGGAAGGAGCGCCCTGTGGGAGCGCAGTGATGAGCGGGTCAGGCCACCTGGCAGGCGGCTGCGTTGAGGGTGAAGGAGGGGGGTTCGGTGGTGTCGCCGGTGTGGGTGGCCTGGAAGCCGATGGTGGTGGAGCCGCCTGGCGCGAGGTCACCGTTCCAGCCGGCGTTGGTGGCGGTGACCTGACCGCTGACCGGTGTGTACGACGCGCTCCAGCCGTTGGTGATGCTCTGCCCGCCGGGCAGGGTGAACACCAGCCGCCAGCCGTTGATCGCCGAGCTACCGGTGTTCATGATCGTGACGCTGGTCGTGAAGCCGGTGTTCCAGGTGTTCATCACGTACGCCACCCGGCACGAGCCCGATGACGTGGGCGTGCTTGTCGGGGTCACGGTCGGGGTGACAGTCGGAGTGGCGCCACCGTAGATGGTGGCCTCCTTCGCCGTGGCCTTGATGCCGTTGGCGCCGTTGAAGATCCGCTGGCCCCAGGTGGTGAGCTGGTTGGGGTCGAAGCCGGCCGCCATGTCCAGGATCGGGTCGGTGTTGCCGCTCCAGGACCAGCCGAGGTAGCCGAGGCCCCGCGACACCGCCTCGGACAGCAGCGTTTCATGATCCACCTCGTTGGCGGCGAACCGCCAGCCGAACTCACCGATGACCAGCGGCCACCCGTTGTCCCGGAACCGGTTGAGGTAGTCGGTGATCGCCGCGGCGCTGTTGAACACGGCATACATGTGGATGGACAGCACGGTGTTGTGCTTGCTGTCCGCGTTCAGGATTGTCTGGGCGTTGTCGCGCATGACGTACTGCCAGTCCTGGCCCCAGTTCGGCCCGTCGACCATGAGCAGGTGCTCGAAGCCGTTGCTGCGCATCTTCTGGATGGCGGCGGTGGTCGCGCTGGTCCACTGGCCGGCGTTGGTGTTGCCGATCGGCTCGTTGCCGATGTTGATGACGACGTAGTTCTCCTGGCCGACCAGCGCGCTCTTCTGGCTGATCCAGTAGTCGACCGCCTCGTCGAGCGAGGCGGCCGCGCCCTCCTCGCCGTACCCGGTGGTGTCGTGCACCTCCAGGACACAGATCAGCCGGTTCTGCTTGCACAAGGAGATCACATTGGCGACGTCGGTGGACGGGCCCCAGCGCTTGCCGCTGCCCAGGACCACGCGCACGGTGTTGGCCCCGAGCGCCTTGATGTCGGCGAACGAGCTGGTCCGGCTCGTGTACCAGACGTGTGGATGGTTGACCCCGCGCATGACGAGCTTCTGGCCGTTGGCCTCGACGATGTCCGTGCCGCTGACGTGGAGCCCCACGGCCGCGTGCGCGGGCGGAATGCCGGTGAACATGACGGTGCACAGCGCCACGGCCAAGGCGACGAGCGCCGCACCGACCGCGGCAAGCCACGGCATGGATCTCATGTCGAATCTCTCCTCGCTGATGTCGCGACGGTCGGCAACGGCGCGGGCAGCTGAGAGCCCGCTGAAACGCACCCAGAATGTACGCAGAGCTGCCACACCCGTACAGCGACGACCAGACCGGCCTGCCGCGGCCCATCGATGCCTGGCCCAACCCCTTAACCGTTAAGCATCTGCCGAGCTGGGCAGATCTACGCAAAACGCAGCATCAAGGGTCCCCGCGGCAGCTCCCCCGAACCCGGCCTGACCATGAAAATTCCACACCAGACAGGTCCCTCTTCGTCGGCGCCGTCCACAACGTCCGACAGCTCCACCGGCGCACCCGACTGGACAACGCTTCGCTCGGCATGATCACAATATTGGGCTTTTCGCTTCCTTCTCCGCCCGGAGGGCGTACGTGGTCAAACGAGTTCTTACGGGGTTGCTTGCCCCTGTTGTCCTCTTCATCAGTACCGGTATTCCGGCCGCTGCGGACGACAGATCCGTCAGTCCCACACATCCCGGGCCGGTCTACGCGACGGTCACCGACAAGAGCGGCAAACTCTCCCTCCAGACGTTCGGGCGTCCGGACGGGAAAGACATGGTGTTCCGGATCTCCGGCTCGGTGTACGCGAACATCGAGGGCAACAGCCTGGACCCGGCGATGCGGCACGGCCAGAAACTCTTCAACATCGAGGGCTACAACATCCGGCGGCTGTACCGCGTCCCCGACACGAACCAGCTCTACCAGCTCTCCCGGGAAATCGTCTTCTACACCGACCCGGCGGATCCGCGGCGCGTCCTGCGCGAGTGGAAGAACCCGATCGACGGCAAGACCTACCCGGTCGTCCCCATCAACAACGACGCGGTCAACTTCGGCCCGTTCACGATCACCTCGTCCTTCACGGGTCCGCCGCTGCAGCAACTGCACGACGAGACCGTGTGGACCAGCGACATCCCCGTTCGGTCGAACTTCGGCACCACGCTCGGCGAGCGGTTCGGCCTGACGGGCGGCGTGTACGCCGCGCAGGAGATGTTCGACTTCTCCGTCGACGACCGCGAGGTGGCGGCCCGCACGGGGGCCGGCGTGCCGTTCGGCGCGATGAAGACGAAGATCAGCTGGGCGCGGACCAGCCCGTGGACGCCGTTCATGTGCCTGGCGGAGACCGACGTGCGCGGCCAGCTCACCTACCACGCCCGCAGCTGGTCGCTGGGCTCCTACGCCGACATCGAGCCATGGCTGCGGGCCGAGGTCGAGGCGAACCACCCGCTGTACACGGCCGCCCCCAGCGCGCCGGGACCGAGCGAGAACTCCTGGACGTCCTTCTACAACAAGCAGCTCGGCAAGGGCGCCACCACCTGGGCAGGCTGGTGCGCCGCCAACGGCCGCCCGTGAACGTCCGCGCCCGGTGACCGGGCGGACCGAGCCGCCGCTCGGTCCGCCCGGTCAGGCCGCGGGGTTCGGTGTGGTGTGGGACTGGGCGGCCATGAGGTGGTCGATGAGTGCCAGCAGCACATCGCGTGCCGCCGTCCGGTCGCGGGCGTCACAGAGCACCAGCGGCACCTGCGGATCGAGATCGAGTGCCCTTCGGATCTCCTCCTGCGTCCGGTCCCGGATGCCGTGGAAGCAGTTGACGCCGACGACGAAGGGGATGCCGCGGCTCTCGAAGAAGTCGATCGACGCGAAGCTCACCTCGAGCCGGCGGGTGTCGACCAGGACGACCGCGCCCATCGCTCCGTGGACAAGGTCGTTCCACATGAACCAGAAGCGTTCCTGCCCGGGGGTGCCGAACAGGTAGAGGACGAGTTCGCTGTTGATGGTGATGCGCCCGAAGTCCAGTGCCACGGTGGTGGTGGACTTGCCGCTCACCCCCTCCAGGTCGTCGACGCCGACGCTGGCATGGGTCAGATACTCCTCCGTACGCAGCGGGGCGACTTCGCTCACCGCGCCGACCAGGGTCGTCTTCCCGACGCCGAAACCGCCGGCGATAAGGATCTTCACTGCCAGGGCGGCAGCGTCTCCGTGGTCAGAGTTTGCGTAACCCATCCCTCACCGCCTCAAGGATTGCTCTATCGGGAAAGCCGCCTGCCTGTGCGAAAGTCAGTGGTGGCCGCGCCCGCAGCTGACCGTTCTCGATCAGATCCCCAATGAGGATCTTGGTCACCGACACGGGGAGGTTCAGCGCGGAGGCGACTTCGGCCACCGCCAGGGGCCGCTTGCACAGAGCGCAGATGGTGCGGTGCTCCGGCTGCATTCTTCTCAGGCGGCGTCTGGTTTCCGACGAGAGCTCGGCAATCGCCGTCACCAGGGTGATCAGCGTCAGGTCGTCCCGCTCGGGAGCGGTGCGTCCGCCGGTGATCGTATAAGGACGGACGAGGGGCCCGTCGGCGTCATCGTCATCGAAGCCCTCCGTCCAGTGCTTCATCCGTGTCCGCCCACGTCACGGCTGTGGTGGGTCCGCGCGTCGGTTCCCAGCTTCTGGCCGACCTGCTGGATCAGGGTGTGCATCGCGATGCTCATCAGCTCGGCGTCGACCTCCTGGGACGCGACCACGGCCAGATGGGTGCCCCGTCCCGCGGCGGTGACGAACAGCCACAGGTCGGCCATCTCGATGATGACCTGGTGGACCGGCCCGCCGCTGAAGAGCTGCCCGACCCCGCGGGCCAGGCTCTGCTGGCCGGTGGCGATGGCGGCGAGGCGTTCGGCATCCGCGCGTTCGATGGTCCGGGAGCGGCTCATCACCAGGCCGTCGTCGGTCAGCAGGATGGCGTGCCGGGTGCCCGCGACCCGATCGACCAGGCCGTCCAGGAGCCAGTCCAGGTCAATGTTGGTGGCGGTGGTTCGCTGCGTCATCGTCGCTCTTCCGTCGTAGGGGAAACGGGCTCAGGAGATCCGCTCAGCCGGGGCTGTGAGGCGTCGTCACCGGCTCGGCGCCGGCGAGACTGCCTCTGGAACGCGCCGATCGTAGCGCTGGATCGGCTGGGCTGATCACGTATGTCCCAGGTCTCCTGGTCGGTGCGTTCATCCCTGTCCGCCGGGACTTTGAGCTCGGCGGCCAGACTGGCCTGGCGCACCCGCTGGGGCAGCGGCGCGTGTCCCCTGGGCCTCGTCGGCAACTGATCGTCCTGGTGAGGCGGGCGGGGAGCGTCCGCGCCTTCCTGCGAGCGGGTTGGCGAATCGGTGGCGTCCTGGGGGACCTCCGCCTCGGGGGGCGCCGCCGGCTCGGGTACGGTGCGGGGGCGGTCCACCACCAGCGCTTCCGGGATCAGCACGATGACTCGGGTGCCGCCGAAGGCCGACGACCGCAGCTCGATCCGGAGGCCCAGGCTCGCGGAGAGCCGGGCGACCACGTACAGGCCGAGACGCACATCATCGGCGTGGGTCATCACATCGAGCTGTGGCGGCGACTGCAGCAGGGCGTTGGCGGCGGCGTACTGCTCCGGTTCCATGCCGAGGCCGCGGTCCTCGATCTCCACGGCGACGCCCCGGCTGACCGGCGCGGCCCGCACCTCGACAGGGGTCGGCGGCTTGGAGAAGGCGGTCGCGTTCTCCATGAGCTCCGCCAGGACATGGACCAGCGGTCCCACCGCGCGCTCGGCTATCCAGGGTTCGCCCTCGACGTCGACCGTGATCCGGCGGTAGTCCTGAACCTCGCCTTGGGCGGCGCGCAGGACATCGAGCAGGTGCACCGGCTTGCGCCAGCGGCGCTGCGGCTGCCCGCCGCCGAGGATCACCAGGTTCTCCTCGTAGCGGCGCAGCCGGGCAGTGAGGTGGTCCAGGTCGAACAGGCCCTCCAGCACCTCGGGGTCCTCGTGCTGACGCTCCAGTTCGTCCAGCTTCTTCAGTTGAAGGCCGATGAGGATCTGGGTACGGCGGGCGATGCGCTGAAGCATGCGCTGGAAGCCACGGTGTTGCTGGGCCTGCCGCACGGCGGTGAGGACAGCGCTGCGGCTGGCCATGTTGAGGGCCTGCCCGAGCTCGCCGAGTTCGTCGGGGGTGGGCTGGACCATGCGCACTTCCGCGTCCACGTTGACGTCCTCGCCGCGCTCCAGCCGGGCGACCACGTTGGGCAGCCCCTTCTGGAGTTCGTGGGCGGCGTGGCGCAGGTGGAGGATGCGCCGGCGGAGAGTGGCGGTGAGGCGCCAGCTGGTGAAGAACACCAGGCACAAGGCGAGCACGCCCACGGTGGAGATGCTGATGAAGACCGTGAAGAGCATGTCGGCGTGGTCGTAGCCGATCGTGCGGACATTCTCGAATCGCACGTTGAGGAGTTGCCGCAGTTGCGCGGTGACCGTGTCCACCGAGGAGCGCCACTCCGCGCTGTCGTCGCGGAGCGGCACCTGGTCGCCCTCGGAGCCGCCCCCGGAGGCGATCAACCGCCCTTCCAGCGCGGTCATGGTCCCCCACGCCTTGCCGGCGGTCAGCTTTCCGTACGGGGACTCGTTTCCGGTGAGAGCGGGAATCACACGGAACTGCATGAGGTGCTTCCTGGTGCCGATGGCGTCGGCGACAAGGCCGTACTCGTCCCTCGTCAGGCGCCCCGTCTCCCAGCCGCGAGCCAGAATGGCGTCTTCGCGGCCGATGGTGTCGACGACCCAGTAAAGGTCGACCAGTGTCTGCGCCTTGCTGTTCACCTGGCCCTCGTCGGTGTTGCTGAGGGCGGTCAGCACGCTGAGGTCCGACTCGAGGACTTCGCTGTAGTAGTCGAACGCCTTTTGCTCGCTGGACCAACCGGCGTCCACCACCCGGCGCTGCTCGCCGAGGCGGCCGAGATCGTTCACGGTCCCGGCGATGGCGTCGGTGAGCCCTTCCTGTCCGTTGGCGGGGTTCAGGGCCGCCAGGGGACGGAAGGCGTTCACGGCCTGGTCGGTCGCCGCGCGCTGCTTGGCCAGTTTGTCACGGGCGGCGTTACCGGGGTTGGCCTGGACCTCCGCGGTGAGCCGCCGCTCCTTGTCAAGGCTGAAGAACAGGTTGGCCGCCGGTCCGCCGACGGTCTTGGTGGCCAGATCCATCTGGGCCTTCTCCGCCCGCCACTGACTGGACAGTTGGAACATGCCCGAAGCCAGCAGTGGGGTGAAGGTCAGGCTCGGCACGAACACGACAATGAGCAGCACGGTACGCAACGACAGCCGGCGGGCACCGGCAGCCCGCCCCGGCTCGCTCGCCGTTGACCCCGCTGACCCATCCCCGTCGTCCATGGTCCCCGTCCGTCGTCCCCCGCCCCTGCCCAATCCAGCCACGTGCAGGACACTCTCCTCCGCCGATCGGTGAGCCATGACGAAAATCGCCAAAGTAGGCGATTGGTGCCCGATAGTAGCCATACGGCAGTTGAGTCGAAAGCCCCTGATTCACCGGCGGTTACGGCGATCGCGTGCGACAGAAGTGACTGATGGGCACATAGTGAGACATCGGCATGGCACCATTTCTGGAGTGAATGCGGGCAAGCAGGCCCCTCGGGGTGGAGATCGGCTGATTCGTGCGTCGATGACGGCCGTGGTGCTGGCGGTCGCGGCGGTGGCCGCGTGGGTGTCGTACTGGCATGCCGTGGCGGTGATCGAGAAGTACGGCGCCGAGGACGAGCTGTCGGCGCATCTGGTCCCGGCGACGGTGGACGGCATGATCTACGCCTCCTCGATGGTGCTGCTGTGGTGTGCCCGCTACCGCCTGCCGGTGCCGGCACTGGCCCGCTGGGCGCTGGCGCTGGGAGTCGCCGCGACGCTGGCGGCGAACATCCTGCACGGGATCGAGCGGGGCCCCTTGGCCGCGGCGCTGGCCGCGTGGCCGGCCATCGCGTTGGTGATCTCGTACGAGCTGATCATGTGGGTGGTCCGCTCGGGTCGCGAGCTCGCCGACCGGGCGCGCGACCCCGGGCAGCCGGAGCGTGCGCGCGCCGAGCCCACCGCGCCGAGCGTCGCCTCAGACCCGGCGCCGCAGCCGGAACCGGTGGCGCACGCCACGCCACAGGGCGGCCAGGACGCGCCGGCAGACGCGGTCCCAGAGGACGGTGACCGGCGAGCCCAGGTGGCGGCCCTGCTCGCCCAGGATCCGAACATGACCGGGGCCGCGCTCGCCCGTGCGCTCGGCGTCCATGAGACCACCGGGCGCAAATACCGCCGCGAAGCACTCAACGGCCACAGCCGCGCCTGAAGATCTTGGAGACGCCGCTGAGTGCGGCCGGAGCGGCGCGGAGGGCGAAGATCTCGCCGGCGCCGGCCCCGGGCCGCACTCAGCTCTCACAGATCGTGTTCCTAGGAGAGGATGGCGATCATCTTGTCGGCGTCGCGGGTGAGGACCTGACGGACGTCGGTCCGCTGTACCGCGATCGTCTTGAAGGTGGTGAGGTGGCGGATGGCCCTGGCGTCATCGCCGGCGGCCTCCGCCTTTCTGGCGCGGGTCAGCTCCTTGGTCAGCGCCGTCTGCTCGGCGGCGGAGATCCAGGAGGTGGCGCGGAAGCGGTCGATGAGGTTCTGCATGTCCCGGAGTGACGTGGTCACCGAGAAGCGGACATCCGTCGTCATGGCGTTGTCCGCGTTGTCGAGTGCCGTGACCGAGACCGTGTGCCCGGCCAGCGTCTGGGTGAACAGCGGGAGCACCGAGTCCGCCGGGTAGGCGGTCCCGTCGATGGTGCCCGACGTGCTGCGTACCCCTGAGGTGGAGTCGACCGCCTGCCAGGTGATGCGCAGGTCCTGCGAGTCGCCGTAGACCTCGCCGTCGGAGACGCCGGAGACCATGAGGGTGGGGCGCGTCCCGTCGATCTTCAGCGTGGCGGCCTTCTCCTGCTCGGACGTTCCGGCGACGTCGACGGCCCGGTAGCGGACCTCGTGGCCGCCGTCGCCGCTCACGACGACGGGCTTGTCCGTGTACGGTTGCCAGGCCCCCTGGTCGAGGGAGTACTCGACGCGGGCGACGCCGGAGCCGGCGTCGGCGGCGGCCAGGACCACGGGCACGTCGGCGTTGTTCCACCCGCTGGAGTTGGGCGGGGCGAACGACGCGGTCGTCGTGGGAGCGGTGGTGTCGAGCTTCAGCGTGAGGGTGCGTGCCTCCTCCACGTTGCCCGCGCCGTCGCGGGATCGGTAGTCCAGCTTGCGCGTGCCGTCCCCGCTGACGAGGATCGGCTCGCTGTAGGGCGTCCAGGCGCCGCCGTCGAGGCTGTATTCGGTGGCCGCCACCTCGCTGGCGTCGTCCTTGGCGGTCAGCGTGACCTCGACCGGGCCGCTCTTGTACCAGCCGTCGCCGCCGTTCGGCTCGGCCGCCTTGGCGGTGGTCACCGGCGGCGTCTTGTCGGCGCCCGCCACCGGAGAGAAGCGGAACCTCTCGTTGTCGGTGTTGGTGCACGTCCACTGGACGACCGCGGCGCCGTCGTCCTGGGAGACCCCGCTGATGTCGAGGCAGAGACCGCTCGCCGCCGCCGTGATCTTGTAGGTCTCACCGGTGGCCGCCGGGAAGAACCGCTGGTTGTTGAGATGCCCGTGCCCGGCCGGGTGGCACGCCCACTGGACCAGCTGGGTGCCGGGTGTGGTGGAGCCGCCGGGGACGTCGAGGCACTTGCCGCTCTTGAGGTTCTTGAGTTGGTAGCCGCCGTCCGCCAGCGGCACGGCCTCCCACTTCTGCTCGGCTCCCGTGCCGGCGGTCATCTGCACGATCGGCGCGTCGTCGGCGACGGAGGCGTCCTTGGGGGTGACGTTCTTGCCGCTGTGCTGGGCGGTGATGGTGTAGGTGCCGGGTTCCAGGCCGCCGCCCTGGCTCGCGCCGGTGAACTGGAGGGCGTCCAGGTCGAAGGCGTTGTTCTGGCTGTTCTTGAACACGGCGTAGATCGTCTTGGTGCGCACGTCCGAGGTGACCGGGACGGCGGCGGTCATCTGGTAGGTGTCCCATCCGCCGGTGTTGTGCACGGGCGCGGTGGCCAGGAGCGTGCCGGTGGGTGAGTCCGCGTGCAGTTCGATGGAGCCGCCGCCGTACGGGCTTGACAGCCGGAAGGCGACCGAGGTGATCCCGTTGAGGTCCATCGGGGTGAAGGCGATCCAGTCGTTGTTGCTGATGTCGCCGATGCGCTTGCCGCTCTCGGCCCCCGCCTGGTCGATGACGCGGACGCCGGAGGAGGCCTTGAAGTACTCGGCCTGCTTGCGCTTGGGCTGCAGGACGACCTTGGCGTACCCGGTCAGCGAGTTCTCGCCCTGGTCGGCGTAGTGGGCGTTGATGACGTAGTAGAGGTTGGCGCCGGCCGGGTGGCCGCCGATGTCGCTGGTGGAGATCGTGCCCTCACAGCCGGGCTTGTCGACGGTCTCGTGCTCGTGGTCGTCGTGGCCGAGCCCGGGGTTGACGAAGACCTTGGTGCAGTCGATCGTGCCGTCCTCGGCGTCGGTGACCTTCACCTTGTACGGGACGTCCTGCCCGAACTCGATGAGTGTCCCGTCCAGCGGCATCTCCACGGTCACCACGGGCCTGGTGTTGCCGACGGTGATCTCGACGTTGGAGAATCCCTCCTTGCCGGTGGTGTCCTTGAGCCGGAGCTGGGCGGTGAAGCGGCCGTTGGCCGTGTAGGTGTGCGAGGCCTTGGCGGCGGTCGAGTCGACCGTGCCGTCGCCGTCGAAGTCCCACGCCACGTCGAACGGGTCACCGTCGGGGTCGTAGCTGCCGTCGCTGTCGAACTCGACGGTGAGCGGCGCCGGTCCGTCGGTCTTCGACGCGGTGGCCTTGGCGACCGGGGACCGGGTGCCGGCGGAGTAGTCGATCCGGTAGAGGCCGGAGTCGTTGTTGCCACCCCCGAAGGAGCTCCCCCACTCCAGCAGGTACATCGAGCCGTCACGGCCGAAGGTCATGTCCATCGGCTTGGTGAACGAGCCGAGGAACGGGTCGATCTTGAGGACCTTGTCCTGGTCGTCGAGGTGGATGGTCTTCACGTAGTGGCGCGACCACTCGTAGAAGAAGTTCTTGCCGTCGAAGTAGGCGGGGAACTTCGTGGTGGACGGGTTGGCGGCGTCGTAGCGGTACACCGGCCCGCTCATCGGCGCCGAGCCCCCTTCCCCGAGCTCGGGGAAGGCCGGCGAGATGCCGTACCCGTACCACATGACGGGCAGTTCGATCGGAGGCAGCTCGGTCAGCCCGGTGTTGTTGGGCGAGTCGTTGACCGGAGCCGCGCAGTTGAACTTGGGCCCGACGACCTTGGTGTCGGGGTTGTAGGGGGCGTAGGGCTGGTTGTCGCCGTGACAGAACGGCCAGCCGTAGTTGCCGGCCTTCTTGATGACGTTGTACTCGACCAGTCCCTCCGGCCCGCGGTCGGTGGTGGGCCCGCCGCGGTCGGGGCCGTAGTCGGCGGCGTGCACATACCCGGTCTTCTGGTCCACGGTGAAGCGGAAGGGGTTGCGGAAGCCCATGGCGTAGATCTCGGGCTTGGTCTTGGCGGTCCCTTCGGGGAAGAGGTTCCCGGCCGGGATGGTGTAGCCGCCGTCGGCCGTCGGCGTGATGCGCAGGATCTTGCCGCGCAGGTCGTTGGTGTTGCCCGCGGTGCGGGCGGCGTCGAGCATCTGCTGGCCGGGCCGCCAGTCGATCGGCGCGTATCCCTGCCAGTCGGGCGACAGGTTCGGCGGCACGTCGTCGCCGGTGCTGAGGTAAAGCGTGCCGTCCGGCCCGAACTCCACCGCGCCGCCGGTGTGGCCGGGCTCGGGGTAGGTGCGCTGCCGGTACGCGGGCACCTCGAGGATCTTCTTCTCGGTCGCGAGGTCGATCGTGTCACCGCTGACGGTGAAGCGGGAGAGCCGGTTGACATCGGTGGTGCTGCTCTCCGGCGACCAGTAGACGTAGATCCACCCGTTCTCCGCGAACTTCGGGTCGAGCTCCATGCCGACCAGGCCGTCCTCGCCACCGGTGTAGACGCTCAGCGTGGCGGCGGTGACGGTGGCGTGCGTGTCCGGCTTGTAGATCTTGATCTCGCCCTTGCGCTGCACGTAGAAGACCCGCCCGTCCGGGGCGACGTCCAGCTCCATCGGGTCGGCGGTGTTGTCGTCGAGCGTCACCTTCTCGAAGCTGCTGGTGACGGTGCCGCCGCAGTCGCCCTCGACCGCGCCCGCGGCCCACTGGACGCCGCCGAGCACGTGCTCGCGGAAGAGCGGCTCGGCGTAGGCGGCCGGCTCGTGGCCCATGGCGGTGGCCCACACCTTGCCGCCTTCGGCCTTGCGGCACCAGGAGATCGGGTGGTCGGGCCCCATCTTCGCCGAACCCGGGTCGTAGGTGGTCTCGTCGGCGGCGACCAGGACGTGCACGTTGCCGCGCGGGTTGGGCGAGAAGTTGTACCACTCCTCGGCGCGCTGCCAGCGCAGCGGCAGGTTCTTGGTCGAGGGGTGCACGCGGTCGGTCACCTTGGCGGTGCCCTGCAGCGTGCCGGGCGAGTGGGCGGGCATGTGGGCGCCACCGTTGATCAGGTCGTCCCACCAGGGGAACTCGCTCTCGATGCCCATGTCGAGGGTGTTGTGGATGCCGACGATGCCCTTGCCGGAGCGGACGTACTTCTGCACGGCCTGCCGCTGGGCGTCGTTCTCCCACACCATGCCGGAGTTCTGCAGCATGATCACCACGTCGAAGGTGGCGAGGTTGGCGTCGTTGAAGGCGCTGGAGTCGTCGGTCTGGACGACCTCGAAGTCGTGGGCGGCGCCGAGATCCTTGATCATCTGGATGCCGGCGGGGATGGAGCCGTGGACGTAGCCGACGGCTTTCGTGAAGAGCAGGGCGCGGAAGGCAGCCTGCTGGGATGTGGTGGCGAGAGCGGGGCTCGCAGGTAAGAGGACCAGAATGAGGGCAGCAAGGAACCGACGCATGGCGGATCTCCGGTGATTTCAGAGTGTTCTGAGGAAGGTCAGTCCGTCGATGGCTAGAGCGTCTTGGCTGGGTGCGAGCGGCCGCCAGATGGAGGCGGCGGTGGCGATGGTCTGGTTGTGGGCGGTGAAGGACTCGATGACGAGCGGCCCCGCGTACTCGACGTCGTGCAGGGCCTGGGTGAAGGCGGGCCAGTCGAAGCGGTCCTGGCCCGGGGTGCCGCGGTCGGTGCCGCAGACCTGGACGTGCGCGATCCGGCCGGCGGCGCTCCGTACGGCCGCCGCCGGATCCTTCTCCTCGATGTTCATGTGGTAGATGTCGAGAGCCAGGTCGACGCCCGGCGGAAGGGCGTCCAGGGCCTGCTCGACGGTGTTGATCAGGCTGGTCTCATAGCGGTTGAGCGGCTCGACCGCGATCCGCACGTCGGCGTGGTCGACCAGCGGTTTCAGGTTCTCCCGCAGCTCGGCGTAAGCGGCGCGGCGCTCGCCGGGCGACATGCGCCAGGTCCGGCCGACCGAGGTGTAGGCGGGGCCCGCGATGACCGGCGAGCCCACGGTGACCGCCACGTCCATGCAGTGGCGGAGGTAGTCCTGGGTCTCCTTGACCGTGTCGGAGGCGACGAGCTCCCGCCCAGGCGGCATGACCAGCACCACCGTGGCCTTGAGCCCGTGCTCGGCGAGGAGGTCGGCGGCCCGCGCCGGGTCCCAGTCGCCCGGCTGCTCGACCGGCAGCTCGATGACGTCGAACCCCCAGGCGGCGACCTGGGGAGCGAGCCTCTCCAGGTCACCGTCGGTCAGGGGCGAGGTCCACACCCAGGTGTTGACCCCGATGTTCACTTCTTGCCGCCCCACTTCTCCGGGAAGCCGGGCAGGCTCTCGCAGCCGCAGAGCGCGTAGTGCAGCGGCGGCATGTTGGGCTTGAGGTAGGTGGCCAGGTTCTCCGCGGTGATCTTCGGCTGTGGCAGGTTCCAGGTCTTGGGCACCTGCTCGCCCTTGAGGATCTTCAGCGCGGCGATGATCGGCGTGCGCCACTGGTAGGTCGGGTAGGTGGGCGCGATGGCGGTGAGGTTGCCGTCCTTCCACTTCTGCAGGAAGTCCTGCTGGTCCTCGCCGTTGATCGGCGGGACGGGCTGGCCGGCGTCCTCGAACGCCTCGATCGCGGCGACGGCGGTGGCGCCCGCGTCCATCCAGACGCCGTCGATCTTGCCGTGCCGCTGGATGTAGTCGCTGACGATGCTCTTGGTCTTGGCCGCGTCGCCGTCGGTGAACTCCACACCCACGACCTGGAGCTGGCTCTTGTCGAACGTCACTTTCGCCGCCGACCAGCGGGTCTCCAGCACGTCCACGCCCGGCAGGATGCGCAGCGCCAGGATCTTCCCGCCCGCCGGCACCTTCTCGACGAGGAACTCGGCGGCGTCGGCGCCGAAGGCGTACCCGCCGATCGGCTTGATGAACGTCACCGGGCAGTCGGTCTCGACGCCGCGGTCGAACACGATCACCGGCAGCTTGTCGCAGGCGCCCTTGACCGCCGGGGTGAGGGTGGCGGTGGTGTTCGGCGAGATGATCAGCGCGTCGCAGCCCTTGGCCTGCAGCTCGGCGATGTCGGAGATCTGCTTGTCGTCCTTGCCCTCCGCATCCAGCGCGGTCAGCTTGGCGATCTCCTTGTGCTCGGCCACCTCAGCCTGCATGGTCTTCCAGCCGACCTGCCGCCACGGGTTGTTGACGGCCGCGTTGGAGAAGCACAGGTTGTACGGCCCGTCCTTCTTGTACTTCGCGGTGTCGATCATTTGCGGCGCGATCGCCTGCTCCCACGGCTTGTCCGAGGGACCCTCGGGAGTCTGCGACCGCATGGCGAGCTGCGCGTCGTAGTCGGCCTGGACGAAGAACTTCGACTGCTCCCCGGTCCCCGCGGCCGGCGCCTGGCTGCTCGGGGCCGCGGACGACTGGGTGACGGTGGCGGTCGGCTTGTCGCTGGTGCATCCCGCGATGACGAGTAGCGCGAACACCGCGACTATGGCTTTATGACGCGACATGGGCGTCTCCTTTTCGGGGGGTGAACTTCCACGGCAGTCGAACGGCTCCCGCGGCGACAGCGGCGATGATGATGACGCCCTGCACGGTGAACTCCAGTGCCCCCGAGATCCCGTACAGGTTGAGCAGCGTGAACAGCGCCTCCAGGGTGAACGCGCCGGCCATGGCGGCCACGACCGAGCCGCGCCCGCCGCCGAGGACCACGCCGCCGAGGACGACGGCGGTGATCGCCGAGAACTCCAGGCCCTGCCCGACCTGGGCGGAGACACCGGCGAACCCGCCGAGCAGGATCCCGGCCACGGCCGCGGCCAGCCCGGAGATCACGAAGGCGAGGATCCTGACCCCGTTGACCCTGACTCCCGACAGGGCGGCCGCCCGCTCGTTGTCGCCGGTGGCGATGAGCGTGCGGCCGAAGTCGGCGCGCGTGAGCAGGACCGCGGCCACGCCCACCGCGAGCAGGATGAGGACGGCCCACAGCGTGTCGCGGCCGAAGACGCGGAACTCCTGCGACAGCGCTCCCCTGGGCGCGCCGCCCGTCCAGAGGAAGACCGCACCGGTCAGGATGAGCAGCATGCCGAGCGTGGTGATGAACGACGGCACCCGCAGCAGCGTCGTCACCACGCCGTTGACGAGGCCCACGAGCAGGCCGAACCCGATCAGCAGGACGAGCACCGGCCAGGTGGCCGCCTCGTTCCCGTCGATCAGGCGGGCGGCGATGACGACCTCGGCCGTGACCAGCGAGCCCACCGACAGGTCGAACTCGCCGGACACGATCACGAAGTACTGGCCCGCCGCCAGGATCACCAGCGGCGCGGCCCGCTTGACGAACGCCAGGAACCCGGCGGGTTCCAGGAAGAAGGGATTGGCCAGCGCGATGGCCGCCAGCAGGACCAGCAGGACGGCGAAGATCGGCAGGGTGCGCTTCATGACTTCCGCCTCCTGGCATAGATCGCGACGGCGGCCACGATGACGACGCCCCGGACGACGTCCTTGAAGAAGGAGTTGACCTCGAGCTGGTTGAAGATGCTGTCCAGCACGGCCAGGAGGAGGACGCCGCCGACCGTGCCCGCGACCCCGCCCTTCCCGCCCGCCAGCGCGGTTCCGCCGAGGACGACCGCCGCGATGGACTCCAGGTCGTAGCCGCCGTCGGTGCCGACCGTGGGGACGCCGGCGCCGAGCCTGCTGGCGAGCAGCAACCCGGCGATGCCCGCGCACAAGGAGCAGAGCACGTGCGTGACGATGACCACGCGATCCGTTCTGACACCCGAGAGCCTGGCCACCTCGACGTCGCCGCCCACCGCGTAGACGCGGTAGCCGTACCTGCTCCTGGACAGCAGGAACCACGCGGCGCCGGCCACCGCGGCCCAGAGCAGGGCCGAGACGGGGATGGGACCGATGCGGTCGTAGCCGAGATGCTGGAACGACTCGGGCACTTTGCCCGCCGGGCCGTCGTAGAGGTGGTCGAGGACGCCCTTGATGATCAGCGCGACGCCGAGGGTGGCGATGAAGGCGTGCACCTTGAGCTTGGTGATCACCAGCCCGTTGACGAGGCCGACGAGCGCGCTGATCCCGATGACGGCCGCCACGCCTCCCGTGACGCTGCCCGCTTCCATGATCTCGGCCGCCACCAGGGAGCTGAGACTGATGAGGTAGGCCACCGAGAGGTCGAGCGATCCGGCCAGGATCGCCAGGGTCTGGCCGACCGCCACGATGCCGAGGGCCGCGGATCGCTGCTGGATGCCGACGATGGTTTCCAGGGTGAGGAAGTTGCCGCCGTCGATGGCCACCAGCAGCCACCCGATCGCGATGACGGCTACCAGCGCGAGGTAGACGACCTTTGTCGGATTGAGCACCGTCCACGAACGCCGGGCTCCTCCGTTCCCGGTCGCGCCGTTGCGGCCCGGCGAGGTGCGGGTCTCGGCCACACGAGGTCCCGGCGCGTTCACGAGGCCTCCTCCCCCGCGGCCAGGTGCATGATGGCTTCCTCCGAAGCCCCGGCGGGGAGCTCGCCGGCCAGGCGGCCGTCGCGCAGGACGAGGATGCGGTCGCTCATGCCGATCAGTTCGGGCAGTTCAGAAGAGATCATCAGGATCGCGGTCCCCTCCTCGGCCACCGAGCGCATCAGGTCGTGAATGGCCGCCTTCGCGCCGACGTCGACGCCGCGGGTGGGTTCGTCGAAGAGGAGCACGTCCGGTGCCATGACGAGCCACTTGGCCAGGACGACCTTCTGCTGGTTGCCGCCCGACAGGTACCGGACTTCCTGCTCCTGGCGCGACGGCGACAGCCGTACCCGCTCCAGCAGAGCGGTCAGGGCGGGGACCCGCCGGCCGGCGGCGCGGGCCACGAGCAGCGCGTTGTCGCGGACGGACTGACGCAGGGCCAGGCCCTCCGCCTTGCGGTCCTCGGTGACCAGGCCGAGCCCGGCGGCGACGCCCTCGCGTACCGAGCGCGGGCGTAGGGGGGTCATGGTGCCGGTGGTGAAGGGCTCGGCGCCGAACAGGGCCTTGACGAGTTCGGTACGCCCGGAGCCCTGCAGTCCGGCGAGGCCGACGATCTCGCCGGCGCGTAATTCAAGGGAGATGTCGTGTAAGCGAGCGTTGCCGCCGCCCGTGACACTGAGCCGGACCTCTCCCGCGGCAGAGGAGCGGGGCGGAAAGTAGGAGCCGAGATCACGGCCGACCATCAGGCGGATGAGCTCGTCCGGAGCGGTGGCGGCGGTCTCCACGCAGGCGACGCGGGCGCCGTCTTTCAGCACGGTCACCCGGGAGGCCAGGTCGAAGACCTCGCGCAGGCGATGGGAGATGTAGAGAACCGCGAGACCACGCTCCTGTAATCGCCGCACCAGCCGATACAGCAACTCCACCTCATGCTCGGCGAGCGCGGCCGTCGGCTCGTCCATCACCACGATCTTGGCGTCCAGCGAGAGCGCCTTGACGATCTCGACCACCTGCTGCTGCGCGACGGACAGCCGTTTGACGGGGTCGCGGGGGCCGAAGGAGTCCTCGCCCAGCTCCGCCAGGAGCCGCTCGGTCTCCCTGACCATGGCGGCCGCGTCGACGAGGCCGCGGCGGGAGGGCTCGCGACCGAGGAAGACGTTCTCGGCCACGCTGCGCTCGGGCAGCAGGTTGAACTCCTGGTAGATGATCGCGACTCCGGCCCGCTGCGCCTCCAGCGGATGGCCGAACGACACCTGCCGGCCATCGATCTCGATCGTGCCCTCGTCGGGCGCGTGCACCCCGGCGAGGATCTTCATGAGCGTGGACTTGCCCGCGCCGTTCTCGCCCACGACCGCGTGTACCTCGCCGGGCGCCGCGTCAAGGTCGACGCCTGTGAGCACCCGGACGCCGAGGAAGCTCTTCCCGATGCCGGTCATCCGCAGCAGCCGGGAGTTTTCGGCCGATTTCCGGCCTATATCCTCCATGTTGCGAGATCGTAGATCGGACTTCTGCCGACGGTCAATCAAAAGCTGGAGTAATCTTGGACTTAATGCTCAGCGGAAGGGGCTGCGTTGACCCATGAATCGCCGGGGGCCCTGCTCTCGATCCTGCGCGACGGCCAGGCCCGCACCCGTGCCGAGCTGGTCCAACTCACCGGCCTGGCCAGGTCGACGCTCTCCCAGCGGCTGGACGCGCTGCTGGACCAGCGCTGGATCCTGCCCGTCGAGGAGGCGATCTCGTCGGGTGGACGGCCCGCGACGGCGTTCGCGTTCAACCCGCGGGCCCGGCTCGTGCTCGCTGCCGACCTGGGCGTGACGCATGCGCGGGTGGCGCTCACGGACCTCAGCGGCGCGGTGCTCGCCGAACAGACCGCGGACGTGCCGATCGACAGCGGTCCCGAGCGCTGCCTGACCTGGCTCCTGGATACTGCCGCCGGCCTGCTGACCGATCGCGACATCAGCGACATCGGAGGCATCGGCCTCGGACTGCCCGGTCCGGTCGAGCACACGAGCGGCCGCCCCATCAACCCGCCGCTCATGCCCGGCTGGGACGGCTTCCCCGTCCTCGAATGGCTCCACGGCAAGATCAACGCGCCCGTCCTGGTCGACAACGACGTGAACATCATGGCGCTCGGCGAGCACCGCGCCACCGCTCCCAACGTGGAACACATGATCTTCGTCAAGGTGGGCACCGGCATCGGCTGCGGCATCATCAGCGAACGCCGCCTGCACCGCGGGGCGCAGGGTGCCGCGGGCGACATCGGCCACGTCCGCGTGCCCTCCGCCGACCAGGCGCTGTGCCGCTGCGGCAACATCGGCTGCCTGGAAGCCATCGCCGGCGGCGGAGCCCTCGCGGCGCAGTTGCAGGTGGAGGGCACCCGTGAGGTCGTACGGCTCGTGCGCGGCGGCACCATCGAGGCCATCAAGCTTGTACGGGAGAGCGGCCGCGAGATCGGCCTGGTCCTGGCCTCGATCGTCAACTTCTTCAACCCCACCACGATCGTGATCGGCGGTGACCTGGCGGAGGCCGGCGAGCACCTACTGGCCGGAGTACGCGAGGTCGTGTACGGTCGGTCACTGCCGCTGGCCACGCAGCGGCTCGACATCCGGGCCAGCTCGCTGGGGGATCGGGCGGGCGTGAGCGGCGCGGCCATGATGGTGATCGAGCACGTGCTCACACCGGCCGCGGTGGACCGGGTCGTCGACTTCAGCTAACTCATCGGCGTATGTCTGCGCCTTGATCGACAAAATTGACCCTTTACATCCCTAAATTTCAGGACTTATATGTGATCATCGGCGAATGATGGAGGTCCTGTGGCTGGGGTCGGCGTATGGCTCATCGGCGCCCGCGGTTCGGTGGCGACCACTGTCGTCACCGGGGCCGCCGCCATCAAGGCAGGTCTGACTACCGCGCAAGGGTGCGTCACCGAGACGACGGACTTCTCTCCAGGCGACGCGACCGGCCTGCCCGCGATCGGTGACCTCGTGTTCGGCGGCCATGACATCGTCGAGACCTCGTTACGCAAGCGCGCCGAACGGCTCAGCGAGGCCGGTGTGCTTCCCGTCTCCTTCCCCACCCTGCTGGCGCGCGATCTCGACGAGACGGACGCGGAGATCAGGCCGGGCAACGCTCCGATCGACCGGCTGATCGAGGATCTGGTGGGGTTCCGCGAGCGGCACGGCCTGGACCGGGTGGTGGTCGTCAACGTCTCCTCGACGGAGCCGCCCGTCGCCTGGCACCCCGGCTTCGGGCGCCTGGAGTCGCTGGATCTCGACCTGTTGCCGCCCAGCTCGCGCTACGCGTACGCGGCTTTCAGCGCCGGTTGCGGCTATGTCGAATTCACCCCGTCCACCGGACCGGCCCTCCCGGCCCTCGACGAGCTGGCCGTCGCGCGGGGCGTGCCGTACGCCGGCCGTGACGGCAAAACCGGCGAGACCCTCGTCAAGAGCGCGCTGGCGCCGATGTTCGCCGGGCGGGCGCTGCGGGTGCGGTCCTGGTCGGGTCTCAACCTGCTGGGCGGCGGCGACGGCGCCACGCTCGCCGACCCGGCCGCCAGGTCCAGCAAGGAGATCTCCAAGGGCCGGGCCGTGGCGGGCGTCCTGGGTCAGGAGGTCGACGGCCAGACCCACATCGACTTCGTCCCCGACTTCGGCGAGTGGAAGACGGCGTGGGACCACGTCTCTTTCGAGGGGTTCCTCGGGGTGCGGATGGCCTTGCAGTTCACCTGGCAGGGCTGCGACTCCGCGCTGGCGGCACCGCTCGTGCTGGACCTGGCGCGGCTGGTCGCCCGCGCGCACGAGAAGGGGCGCACCGGCCTCCTGCCGGACCTGGCCTACTTCTTCAAGGACCCCTTGGGCAGCGACGAACACCGGTTACCCGCCCAGTACGAACGTTTGCGCGCCTTCGCCCGGGACCTGGCGTGAACGACGGCGCGCGGGCACTGCTGGAGCTCGTCAGAGCACCCGCCGCCGTGTCGGTGCCCGGCGACACCATGGCGGGTGCGGCCGCCGCCGGGGTTCGGTGGGCTCCCGGCTTGGGCGTGGCCTCGACCCTGCTGTACTGGTCCGGCATGGCGCTCAACGACTGGGCGGACCGCGAGGCCGACGCGCTCGACCGCCCCGAGCGCCCCATCCCGTCCGGACGCGTGGCCGAAGGGCGGGCGCTGGCGATGGCCGCCGGGCTGACCGGAGCGGGCCTGGCCGTGGCCGCGCTGAGCGGCGGCCGTCGCGCGCTGGCAACGGCAGGCCTGCTCGCCGGCGCCGTCTGGGCCTACGACCTGAGACTCAAGCACACGGCCGCCGGTCCGGCCGCGATGGCCACCTGCCGTGCGCTGGACGTGCTCCTCGGCGCGGCCGGCCGGAGCGGTGCTGCCGGAACGGGCGCAAGAGGGTGGGCGAGCGCGCTGCCCGTCGCGCTGGCCGTGGGCGCGCACACCTACGGGATCAGCATTCTGGGACGCGCCGAGGTGAAGGGGGCGACCCCTGCCACCGTGAGAGGGGCGCTCGCCACGACCGCTGCCGCCACCGGTCTCGCCGCGGCCGCCTGCCTCCCCGCGCTGCGCACCAAGGCGATGGGACCGAGGAGGGGCGAAGTCCCGGACCGGGTGACGGCGGTCGCGTTGTCCGGGGAGCAGGCGACGGCCGCGGACCGTATGACGGCGGTCGCGTTGTCCGGGGAGCACGCGACGGCCGCGGACCGCGTGACGGCGGTCGCCTTGCTCGCGGGCTACGCGGCGCTCACCGCCACAGCCGTAGCCCGGCTGCGGGTGACACCCGGCCCGGATCAGGTCCGGCAGGCCGTACGGCTCGGCATCCTCGCCCTCCTCCCCCTGCAGGCCACCGCGGTGGCGAGCCGGGGCCGCAGGAAGCAGGCGGGAGCGCTGCTGGCCGCGCACCCCGTGGGCCGGTGGTTGTCGGCGCGGATGGCCACCTCATGAAGTGGGCCTACTGCACGAACGGGTTCGGCGACCATCGTCTCCCGGAGGCGCTCGAGGTGTTGGCCGGCCTCGGCTACCGGGGCGCGGCGATCACGCTGGACCACGGCCATCTCGACCCCTACGCTCCGGGCCTGGCCGCGGAGGTGGCCGCGACGGGCAAACTGCTGGCGAGCCTCGGCCTGGAAGCCGTCGTCGAAACAGGTGGCCGCTACACGCTGGACCCGTGGCGCAAGCACCACCCCACGCTGCTCAGCGACGGCGCCGAGCGCAGGATCGACTTCCTGACCCGGGCCATGAGCGTGGCAGTGGACCTCGGGGCGCCGATCGTTCATCTGTGGAGCGGCGCCCTGCCGGACGTCCCGGTGGACGAGGCGTGGGAGCGGCTCGTCCGCGGGTGCGCGACGCTGCTCGACGCGGCCGACCGGCAGGGCGTCATGCTGGCGTTCGAACCGGAGCCCGGCATGTTCATCGACACCCTCGACGCCTACGAAAGGCTGCGCGCCCTGCTGGACGGGCACCCCAGGTTCGGGCTCACCCTGGATATCGGCCACTGCCACTGCGTGGAGCCCATGACGGTGGCGGAGTGCGTGCGGCGGGCGCTGCCGTACCTCGTGCACGTCCAGATCGAGGACATGCGCCGAGGCGTCCACGAGCACCTGGAGTTCGGGACGGGCACGGTCGACTTCCCCGCGGCGCTGGACGCGCTCGGCGGCTACGACGGGCTGGTCGCGGTCGAGCTCGCCCGGCACGGCCACGCCGCGCCGGACGTGGCCCGCCGATCGATTGAGTTTCTCCGGAGGACACATGAGCGACTGGACGGCGCAAGCCGTACAGGACATCGAACAGCACCCTGAGGCGATATACCGGCTCTTCCCGCAGGCCGAACGGCGAGGCGGCGCGCAGGCACGGGCGCGGCTGCTGGCCGGTGCGGACGCGCGCACAGTCGCGGAGCTGTATCGGCGCGGGGATGCGGGCGAACGGCTCGCGATCCTGCGCGCGCTGCCCGGGCTGGAGCTCGGCTTCGACGCGTTGCCGCTAGTGGAGGACGCGTTGCGGACCAACGACGCGCGGCTGGTGGAGGCGGCGCTCGCCTCGTCGCGGTGGCTGGATGATCACGCCTTCCGGCAGGCCGTGCTCAAGTGCGTGTTCATGTCGATCCCGCTGGCCTCGATATCCGAGCTCGACCGGCGCTACGACGCCGAGCTCGCCAGGATGCTCGCCGACTACGCGGCCGAACGGCAGGCGGCCGGACGACAGGTGCCCCAGGACGTGCTCGAAAGGCTCTGACGATGCGAATCTTCGACCCCCACATCCACATGACCTCACGCACCACCGACGACTACGAGCGGATGCGCGACGCCGGCGTGCGGGCGCTGGTCGAGCCCGCCTTCTGGCTGGGGCAGCCGCGGACGAACGTGGGCAGCTTCCTCGACTACTTCGACGGGCTGCTCGGCTGGGAGCCGTACCGGGCGGCGCAGTACGGCATCCGCCACCACTGTGCCCTGGCGCTCAACCCGAAGGAGGCCAACGATCCGCGCTGCGCCGAGGTGCTCACCGAGCTCCCCCGCTACCTGCTGAAGGACTCGGTCGTCGCGGTCGGCGAGGTCGGCTACGACTCGATGACCCCGGCGGAGGACAAAGCCTTCGAGGCGCAACTGCAGCTCGCGGTCGAGGCGGAGCTGCCGGTGCTGGTGCACACCCCGCACCGTGACAAGGCCGCGGGCACCCGCCGCTCCCTCGACGTCGTCCGCGCGGCCGGCCTGGCCCCCGAGTTGGTCGTCGTCGATCATCTCAACGAGATGACCGTCGGTATGGTCGCCGAGTCCGGTTGCTGGATGGGTTTCTCGATATATCCAGATACGAAGATGGATCCCGATCGGATGGTGGCGATCCTCCGCGCGTACGGCACCGACCGCGTGCTGGTGAACTCCGCTGCCGACTGGGGCAAGAGCGACCCGCTCAAGACCCGCGAGGTCGCCGAGCAGATGCTCGGGGCCGGGTTCACCGACGACGACGTGGACCAGGTGCTGTGGCGCAACCCGGTCGCCTTCTACGGCCAGAGCGGCAAACTCTCCGACGCGGTCACCGAGGCCCCCGACTACGCCGGCAACACGATCAAGCGGGGCGGCTGATGCGCTTCCGCCACCCGGACGGCTCGACCGTCCACCTCGCCTACTGCACCAACGTCCACCCCGCCGAGACCCTGCCCGGCGTTCACGACCAGCTCGCCGGCGCGTGCTCCCGAGTCCGCTCGCTGCTCGGCGTGGACCGCCTCGGGCTGGGGTTGTGGCTGTCGCGCGACGTCGCGTCGACGCTGCTCGCCGACCCCTCCGAGCTGGTACGGCTGCGCGCCGCCCTCGAGCGGCTCGGTCTCGAGGTCGTGACGCTCAACGGTTTCCCCTACCGGGGCTTCCAGCAGGAGGTCGTGAAATATCGGGTGTACGAGCCCGACTGGGCGTCGCCGTCACGGTTGCGGTACACGCTCGACCTGGCGGAGATCCTTGCCCAGCTGCTGCCGGCCGACGTCGCGGAGGGCACGATCTCGACCCTCCCCCTGGCGTGGCGTACGGACTGGACCCCCACCAAGGCGGAGGCCGTTTCCCGAAATATCGCGACCCTGTGTGATGAGCTGCACGCGCTCTCCTCGCGCTCCGGCAAGACCATCCGGGTCGGCTTCGAACCGGAGCCCGGCTGCATCGTGGAGACCACCCCGCAGGCCACCGCCCTCCTGCCGCACCTGGACCTGCTCGGCCTCTGCCTGGATGCCTGCCACGCGGCGGTCGGCTTCGAAGACCCTCCCGACCTCACCCTCCCGGTCGTCAAGCTGCAGGCCTCCTGCGCGTTGGAGGCCGCGCCGTACACGCAGAGCGCGCTCGCCGCCTACGACGAGCATCGTTTCCTCCACCAGACCCGCTCGGCCTCGGGCTTCACCGACGACCTGGGCGAGGCGATGGGCGGGGCGCTGCCCCCGGGCGAGACGTGGCGCGTCCACTTCCACATGCCGCTGCACGCCGAGCTCCCGCCGCCGCTGACGACCACGGCTCCCTATCTGCGCGGGCTGCTGCGTACTCTCCTCGGGGGTGACACCGCGCTCACGCGGCACGTCGAGGTCGAGACGTACACCTGGACGGTCATGCCGGGAGGCCCGTCCGACGCGGCCGAGGGCATCGCGGCCGAACTCGACTGGACGCGCGGCCGGCTGGCCGAGCTCGGCCTGAAGGAGCTGTGATGGCGCCCCTCGTCGTGATCAACGTGGTCGGCCTGACCCCGGCCCTGCTGGCCCACATGCCCAACGTCGCCAAGGTCGGCAACGCCGCCTCGCTGCGCCCGGTCCTGCCCGCGGTGACCTGCACCATGCAGGCCACGCTGCTGACGGGCACGATGCCGCGCGAGCACGGCATCGTGGGCAACGGCTGGTACTTCAGGGACCTCGGCGAGATCTTCCTGTGGCGCCAGCACAACGCGCTGATCCAAGGGGAGCAGTTGTGGAGCGCGGTGCCAGGCGCGCGCACGGCCAACGTCTGCTGGTGGTATGCCATGGGCGCGGCCAGCGACATCCTCGTCACGCCGCGCCCGATCTACCACGCCGACGGCCGCAAGTCCCCCGACTGCTACACCCGCCCGCCGTCCCTCCACGACGCCTTGGAGGCCGAGCTCGGCACCTTCCCCCTGTTCAACTACTGGGGTCCGACGGCCGGGATCGCGTCCACCCGCTGGATCGTCGGCGCCGCGCGCCACATCCTGCACGCGGAACGTCCCGACCTGCTCATGGTCTACGTCCCACACCTCGACTACGACCTGCAGCGCTACGGCCCCGCGGGCCCGGAGGCGGTGGCGGCCGCCCGGCAGGTGGACGCCGCCCTGACCCCGCTGCTCGCCGAGGACGCGACCATCGTGATCGTCTCCGAGTACGGCATCACCCCGGCCGCCAGGCCGGTGAACATCAACCGGGCCCTGCGGTCAGCCGGACTCCTGGAGGTCTACACCCAGGCCGGCATGGAATACCTCGACCCGTGGGCGTCGCGCGCCTTCGCCGTGGCCGACCACCAGCTCGCCCACGTCTACGTCCGCGACCCGGCCGACCTGGAGCGAACCCGGGCGGTCATCGCCGAGCTTCCCGGCGTCGATGAGCTCCTCGACCGCACCGGCCAGGCGAAGTACGGTCTGGACCACGAGCGGGCCGGCGAGCTGGTCGCGGTCGCGGAGCCGGACGCCTGGTTCACGTACTACTACTGGCTCTCCGACGACCGCGCCCCCGACTTCGCCCGCCTGGTGGACATCCACCGCAAGCCCGGCTATGACCCCGCCGAACTCTTCATGGACCCCTCCGACCCCTTCGTCAAGGTGCGTGCGGGAATGGCGCTGGCCAGGAAGCTCCTTGGCTTCCGCTACACGATGTCGGTGATCCCTCTCGACCCGTCCCCCGTCCGCGGCAGCCACGGCCGCCTCCCCGACTCCCCGGCCGATGGCCCGCTCCTTCTCGGCCCCTTCGACCGCGACGCCTACGAGTCCACCGCCGTGAAGGACCTCCTCATCGGCCTGCTGAACGACGCCTGAACGGCCACCAGGCTCCGGTTCGGCCGGCTGCTGTGCCGGGAGCGAACCCGGCCGAAGCCGGACCTTCCTCAGTCGTCGAGCAGCCGCCATGCGGTGAGGGCGAGCCTGACCCGTATCAGTCCGGTGGGCTCGGTGAGCTCGATGCCCAGGGTCTTGCCGAGCTGTTCGAGCCGGCGGGCGACGCTGCTGTGGTGCAGGTGGAGCCGGTCGGCCGCCTGCCGTAGAGAGCCGGTGGCGCAGTAGGCGTCCAGGGTCTCCAGGTCTTCTGGGTTGCCGGCCATCCGCGCGACCGCGGCCACGTCGGTGTTGTCGCGCGAGGCGTCCCGAGGTATCTCGGCCAGGAGCGCCAGCGCACCCAGGTCGTCGTAGTGGACGACCGGCTGGCGTGGGGTGGCGAAGCGGAGGGCGGTGCGGGCTTCCCGCCAGGACCGGTCGGGGCTGTCGGCGGCGCCGATGCCCGCGCGTACGCCCGCGGGAAACCGGGCCGGGTCCAGGGTGGTGGCCAGGATGACGCCCACGTCGGCGAGCGGTGCCGCCTTCACCGGCCGGGCCGGGCAGACCAGGCCGCCGACCTGGTCGAGCGGAACCTGTGACCGTACGGCGACGACCCGGACCGGCAGGGCGGCGGCGAAACCCAAGAGCCGTAGCGCCCGGGCTCTGGCCGCCTCGTCGCTGTCGGAGCTGATCACGAGTTCGACGAGGCCGGGGTCGGCCATGGTGGTGCGGGCCGGGCCGTACCTCTCGACGACCGTCGTGGCGGCGATGGCGAGCCGGTCCAGCAGCAGTTCGTCGAGGGAACCTGGCGTGCCGGGGCGTTCCAGCCACACCGTGCCGATCTCCTCCCCGTCGAGGGTGATCGGCACCGTGGTGGACGCGGGTGGCGGCGGGGCGGACGCCTGTCTGCCGTCGGGCGACATGCGGATCGTCCGGCCGGTGCCGTGGAGCCGGATCCCGGCCACGCACTCGGCCAGGCCCGCCGAGGCCCGGGCGAGCGCCGGGAGGTCCACCCGCCGGCGCATCAGCGTGTCGTAGAACATGACCACCCGGATCGCCCCTCCGGCTTGCGAATCCAGTTGCGACAGCCGTTCCGCCAGTACCTCCATGACAGGAGGGTAAGCGACGATCGGTGCATGATCCAGGCGGGATGCCCGACGGATGGCGGCTGATCTCGGAGGGTGGCCACTGTGAGGATGGCTGACATGGATCCCGAACTGGAAGCATTCATCCCGTTGTTCCCCAAGGCCGACCTGACCGATCCGGTCACCGAGCGCAAGAACTTCGCCGCGCTGGCCGCCGCGGCGCCGGTGCCGGACACCGCGGACATGGAGATCGAGGACCGCATGGTGCCCGCCGATCCGGAGGTCGCGGTGCGGATCTATCGCCCCCACGGCGCGCAGGCCGCCATCATCTGGCTGCACGGCGGCGGATTTGTCATGGGTGACCTGGACACCGAGCACCCGTGGGCCATCCGGGTCGCGGACGGCTCCGGCGCGGTGGTGATCTCGGTGGGCTACCGGCTGGCTCCCGAGCATCCGTTCCCGGCCGCCCTGGACGACGTCTACACCGTGCTGACCTGGACGGCCGAGCATGCCGCCGAGCTCGGCATCGACCCCGCCCGCATCGCGGTCGGAGGTCACAGCGCCGGCGCGGGCCTCGCGGCCGCGGTGACGTTGCGGGCGCGCGATGAGCAGGGACCGCCCATCCGCTTCCAGCTGCTCAATCAGCCCTCGCTCGACGACCGGCAGGAGACGTGGTCGCAGCGGCACTTCACCGATACGCCCTGGATGAATCGCGACAAAGTCACCGCAGCGTGGCGGCACTACCTGGGTTCCGCGCCCGCCACGCCGTACGCCGCCCCAGCGCGGGCCGGCGATCTGTCCGGTCTGCCCCCTGCCTACATCGCCACCGCGGAGTTCTGCCCGAGCCGCGACGAAGACATCGCCTACGCGCTGCGCCTGCTGCAGGCGGGCGTGTCGGTCGAGCTGCACCAGTGGCCCGGCACCTTCCACGGGTCGCAGGCGATCCTGTCCGCCGAGGTGTCGCAGCGGCAGATCGCCGAACTCGGCGCCGCTCTGCGCCGTGCCCTGGCCGAGTGAGGTCGTCGCGGCATGACGGTCACCTCGATCGATCTCCTCGCGTCCTCTGTCCACCTTCACCAAGGCGGCACGATTCACGCCGGGAAAAGAACAACGGACTTCGACCAGGACGGCTGGCAGCTGCTGGCCTTCCACGCGAAGACCGCCGCCGACGTGCACGCCGACCACTGGGAAGTCCACCCCGAGGCCGAGGAGATCGTGGCCTGCCTCATCGGGAAAATCCGCCTCTATCTCCGTCCGGAGCGGCCGGGACAACAGGAGGAGGAGATCAGGCTGACGGCCGGAACCGCTGCCATCGTCCCTCGCGGACGATGGCACCGCATCGAGCTGGACATTCCCAGCAACATCATGGCCGTCACTCTGCCGCGTGGCAGCCGGCTGGAGCCGCGGGCGGAAGCCTTGGCCCAACCCCTCCAACTCTGTCCTGATCCGCCATCGGCTCGGCCACGGGCCTGGTCACGACGAGATTGACGAAGACGGGAGAGTGATGACCACCACCGACCTTGCCCCGGCGAGGGAGCAGTCCATACCGCCACCGGATGCCGATTCGGCGGCTGGCCCGAGCATTCCACGGTTGCTGCGCCCGCATCTGTGGAGTTTCGCTGCCGTGGTGATCCTGCAGGTGATCGGCGCGGTCGCGGGTTTGGCGCCGCTGCTGGCGGTCGTCGAGCTGGGTCGTGCCTTGTTGTCGCCCGGCCCGGTCGATCACGGTCATGTCTGGATGGTGCTGATCGTGGGTGTGGCCGGCTTGTTCGTCCGGCTGCTGTTCACGGCCGCATCGTCCGGGATCGGGCATGTTGTCGACGGTCAGGTGCAACTGGCGTTTCGCCGGCAGCTGGCCGCGTGGCTGGGGCGAGTGCCGATCGGCTGGTTCTCCCGGCGCCGGACCGGCGAGCTGGCGAAGGTGGTGGGGGAGGACGTGAGTGCGGTGCACCCGTTCATCGCCCACACCCCCGGCGAGCTTGTCTCCGCATTCGTGGTGCCACTGGTGTCGCTGATCTACCTGTTCACCGTCGACTGGCGGCTCACGCTGATCACGCTGATACCGGTGGCGCTGGCAGTGGCGCTGGTCCCCCTGATGATGACCCCGGCCCGGATGCGCGAGCAGGAGGAGTTCGATGCGGCGATGGGACGGATCGCCAGTTCCGTCGTCGAGTTCGTCCAAGGCATATCAGTGGTCAAGGCGTTCGGCGGATCCGAAAGAACCCACCGCAAATTCCGCACGGCCGCGGACGATTTCGCCGACACTTTTCTCCGCTGGGCGCGCGGTCTGTCCGGGTTCGCCGCGGGGATGCAGCTGGCGCTGTCGCCGCCGTTCGTGCTGCTGGTCGTGCTGATCGGCGGTGCGGCTCTGATCGCGAACGGTGGCCTGGCCCCGGTCGACCTGCTGCCCTTCCTCCTGCTCGGACTGGGCTTGACCGCTCCGGTGGCGGCTCTGGGCCACGGCTTCGACGACCTGCAGGCCGCCCGGCGCGCGCTCGGCCGGATCCGGGGCGTGCTCGCGGTCCCGTCGCTACCGGAGCCCGCGCACCCGCTCGCCCCACAAGGGCATCGGGTGGAACTGCGTGGCGTCCGATTTGGTTATGAAGATGATCACGAGGTGCTGCGCGGGATCGACCTGGTGCTCGAGCCGGGCACGGTCACCGCGATCGTGGGGCCGTCGGGAAGCGGAAAGTCCACCCTGGTCCAGCTGCTGCCGCGGTTCTTCGACCCGACTCACGGCTCGGTCGTCCTGGGCGGCGTCGATCTGCGCGAGATCGGCAGCCGGGAGCTGTACCGGATGGTCTCCTTCGTCTTCCAGGACGTACGCCTGCTGCGCGCATCGGTCGCGGACAACATCGCGCTGGCGGTACCGCACGCCGACCGCGATGACGTGATGCGCGCCGCCCGCCTGGCGGGCATCCATGATCGGATTCTCGAGCTGCCGCGCGGATACGAGACGGTGATCGGTGAAGAGGCCGGGCTGTCGGGTGGCGAGGCCCAGCGGATCTCGCTCGCCCGCGCCCTGCTCGCCGACGCGCCCGTGCTGGTGCTCGACGAGGCGACCTCCTTCGCCGACCCGCACACCGAACAGGCGGTACGCCGGACCCTGGCGACGCTGAAGGGCGATCGGACGATCCTGGTCATCGCCCATCGGCTGGAGACGGTCGCTGACGCCGACACCGTCGTGGTGCTGGAGAACGGGTCGATCGTCGAGCGCGGCAGGCCCGCCGAGCTGCTGGCACAGAACGGAACGTTCGCCGCGTTCTGGCGATCCCGAGGAGATGAGCCCCGATGATTCGCATGCTGCTACGGGTGCTGGGACACCACTACGCCCAGCCGGTGCGCCGCACCGTAGCCCTGATGACGACGACGGCGATAGCCGAGGGGTTGTCCTACGCGCTGCTGGTTCCGGTGCTGCGGGCACTGCTGGGCAGCACGCCCGCCGACGCCGTGCCGTGGCTGATCGCGTTCGGGGCGGCCGTCGCGGTCTACGCGGTGCTGCGCTACCTCAGCGATCTGTCCGGTTTCCGCGTCGGGACCACGATGTTGCGTGGCATGTACCACCGGCTCGGCGATCATCTGGCCCGGCTGCCCCTCGGCTGGTACGACACCGGCCGGGTCGGGGAGGTGTCCGTCCTGGCCAGCCGCGGCCTCCTGCGGGCGATGAGCGTGATCGCGCATCTGCTGACACCGTTGATCTCCGCCTCTGTGACGCCCCTGACGATCGTGGCCGTGATGCTCGCCTTCAACTGGCAGCTGGGCTTGGCCGCGTTGGCCGCCGCACCGATCGTGGTGGCCGTCCAGATCTGGACGGGACGTTCGACGGCCGCCACCGATGCCGAGCGCCATGAACGCGACAAGGAGGCCACCGGGCGAGTCATCGAATACCTCCAGGCCCAGCCGGTGCTGCGAGCCGGCGGCCGGACCGTCGAACGATTCAAGGTCCTCGACGACTCGCTGCGGGATCTCCGGCGTGCCTCCCGGCGTAGCGTGCTGAAGGCGCTGCCCGGCGTCGTGGGCCTGACCCTCACGGTGCAGGCGATCTTCACCGTGGTGCTCGTCCTGGGCGCCTACCTCGCGCTCGGCGGGGCCATCGGTGCGGCAGAAGTATTGACGATCCTGGTGCTGGCCGCCCGTTGCGCCGACCCGCTGCTGTCGCTGACGGATATCGGCGGCCAACTCCGCAGCGCACGCGCCGAGTTGGCCAGACTCGACACGGTCTTGCGTACCGAGCCGCTGCCGGAACCCCGCGAACCGATCCAGCCGGAACGCCACCACCTGGAGTTCGCGTCCGTCACCTTTCACCATGGCGACCGCACCGTGATCGACAACGTGTCGTTGTCCGTGCCCGAGGGACGGCGACTCGCCGTCGTCGGACCCTCGGGCGCCGGCAAGAGCACCCTGCTGCAGTTGCTCGCGCGGTTCTACGACGTGGACGCGGGCGCGGTGCGCGTGGGCGGTGTGGACGTGCGGGCCATCGACACCGAGGTGTTGATGGCGCAGATCGCCATCGTCTTCCAGGACGTCTACCTCTTCGACGGCACCATCGAGGAGAACGTACAGCTCGGCCGCCCCGACGCGGGCGTTGACGAGGTGCGGGCGGCAGCGACCGCCGCGGGGCTGGACGAGGTGATCGAACGGCTGCCCGGCGGATGGGCGAGCAAGGTCGGCGAGGGCGGCGCACTGCTGTCGGGTGGTGAGCGCCAGCGTGTCTCGATCGCGCGAGCGCTGCTGAAGAACGCGCCCATCGTGCTGCTGGACGAGGTGACCTCCGCACTGGACCCGGTGAACGAGGCGGCCGTCCACGAGGGCATCGAGCGCCTGATGGCGGGCCGGACGGTGGTGATGGTCGCGCATCGGCTGCGGACCGTCCAACGCGCCGATCGCATCGTCTTCCTGGACGACGGCCGGATCGTGGAGGAAGGCAACCACGACGAGCTGCTGCGCCGCGGCGGCCGCTACGCCGATTTCTGGACCATGTCCCTGACACCGGCGGCGAGTGAATGACGTACTAACCCGGCCTGACAAGCGCCCAAGCCGCTTTTTGCAATCGGTTGTTGCAGGATTAACGACGCGACCAGGCACAATGGGTCGCGTCGTTTGCAGTTTTACCTAGATGTATTGACGTTTCGTTCATGTAACGCCACTGTGTCTGCAACCGGTTGTTGGGCGCAACGCGCAGAGAACGACACGCGTGACAGCACATCCACATAGCCACCCCCTGCGGGCTGGGCCTGGCGAGCTGAAGAACTGCAGAAGCGGGATCTGCTTTGCCATGCCCTGAACCGACACCTCCACAGCACTCATACGAAGGGAGCTGGACGTGCGCACAAGAGAACATCTCGGCAGAAGGCTGACGGTCGTGCTGACCGCCGGACTCGTCACCACGGGCGGCCTGGTGACCATGCTCAACGCACCGGCCTCGGCAGCCCCATCCAACGGCAACTACATGCTGGTCAACGCCGGCAGCGCCCTGTGCGCCGCCGTACCCGGACCCAGCACCGGCGACGGCGTGCAACTTGTGCAGAACTCCTGCGCCGAGGCCGCCGGACAGATCTTCACGATCACCGCCTCCGGCGCCAACTATCAGATCAAGGCCGAGCACAGCGGCAAGTGCCTCGGCATTCGCGACGCCTCCACCAGCGCCGGCAAGGCCGTACAGCAGGAAACGTGCACGGGCTCCGCCTCACAGACCTGGCAGCTCACCGTCTCCGGATCCCACTACCGCGTGGTCAACACCAACGGCGGCAAGTGCCTCAACGTCAAGGACAACTCCACCGCCGCCGGCGCCCTGTTACAGCAGAACTCCTGCGACTCGGCGATCACCAAGCAGTGGACGCTGCGGCCCGCGGGCAGCGGCGGCGGCCCGACCACCAGCCCCACACCCACCCCCACCCCGACCGTCACCCCCACCGGCGGCGGCACGCCGACCCCGTCCGCCGGCACGCTGTATGTGGCCCCCAATGGCACCGACAGCGCAGCAGGGACGCAGGCGAGCCCGACGACGCTCACCTCGGCGATCACCCGCGTCGCTCCCGGCGGGACGATCTACCTGCGCGGCGGGACGTACGCCTTCTCGCAGACGGTCACCATCGCGCCGGGCAACAACGGCACCTCCAGCGCCCGCAAGAAACTGTCCGCCTACCCGGGTGAGACTCCGGTGCTGAACTTCTCCGCCCAGAGCGAGGACCCGGCCAACCGCGGGCTTGCCGTGAACGGGTCCTTCTGGCACGTCTACGGCATCACCGTCGAGCGTGCCGGTGACAACGGCATCTTCGTCGGAGGCAGCAACAATATCTTCGAGCGCACGGTGACACGGTTCAACCGCGACACGGGCCTGCAGCTGTCGCGGACCGTCTCCACCACCCCCCGTGATCAGTGGCCGTCCAACAACCTCGTCCTGAGCGCGTTGTCGCACGACAACGCCGACTCCGACGGCGAGGACGCCGACGGCTTCGCCGCCAAGCTCACCGTCGGTTCCGGGAACGTCTTCCGCTACGCGGTGGCCCGCAACAACATCGACGACGGCTGGGACCTCTACACCAAGACGGACACGGGAGCCATCGGCGCGGTGACCATCGAGGACTCCCTGGCCTACAACAACGGCACCCTCAGCAACGGCGGCCAGGCCGGCAACGGCGACCGCAACGGCTTCAAGCTCGGTGGCGAGGACATCGGCGTCAACCACGTCGTCCGGCGCACCATCGCCTACCGCAACGGCAAGCACGGATTCACCTACAATCGCAACCCCGGCACCATGTCGATAGCGAACAACGTCAGCATCGACAACACCGAGCGCAACTTCACGTTCGAGGCCGGCACCTCGGTGTTCCGCAACAACACCTCGTGTCGCAGCAGCAGCGGAACCAACGACAAGATCGTTGGGAACGCCGACAGCACGAACCAGTTCTGGTCCGGCTCGAACGGGTCCCGGTGCTCCTCCTACACCGGCACCCTGGGCTGGTCCTTCGCCTCCGACGGCCGCCTCGTCGTGACCTTCGGCGGCACCCCGGTAACCCCCTGACGGACTCCGCCGCCTGACCGCCGCGGCAGCCCGCCGCGGCGGAGGTATTTGACCACAATGGGGGTTATCGGCTTCTCGGCACGGGCAAGGAGTTCAGGGCAAGCGACAGGGCAACCTCTCCACGACCACTGACAGCTTCGCCGACCGAGGAGTCACCGTGCTCACGCTGACCGCGGACGCGGTCGCAGCAATCCGCGATCTGACATCACAACCGGAAACGCCGCCAGAAACCGGCCTGCGCATCGCATCGTTGTCCGTCGACGGGCCCGGCAGATCTCTCGAACTGTCGATCTCGGGCGGACCACACCCCGACGATCAAATCCTCGAATCCGAGGGCGTCCGGGTATATCTCGAACCGACCGCGGCCTCATTCCTGGACGACAAGACCCTCGACGCGGAGATGACGCAGGAGCACCAGCCGACCTTCCGGATCATCGACCAAACGACGTGACCGTGCGAGCGCCACCGTCACCCCACGTCACCTGGCCGGTGATGTATCACCAATGGTCAGAGATGACCTTCATCCACTGGCGCTATCCGCCCGCACGGGTGCAGGCCATGCTGCCGGCCGGCCTCACGGTCGAGACCTTCGACCGAGCGGCGTGGGTGGGGCTCACACCCTTTCTCATGCAAGGGGTACGGGTCCCCGGCATCCCCGCGTTGCCGTGGCTGTCCCGATTCCCGGAGACCAACCTGCGGACGTACGTGCGCGACGCTCGTGGCCGCTCCGGGATCTGGTTCCTGTCCTTGGACGCCGGACTCCTGCCCGCCGCCCTTGCCGGTCGCAGTGGCTATTGGCTGCCGTACTTCTGGTCGGACATGTCGGTGGACGCCAAGGACGGTCGTACCGTGTACCGCTGCCGGCGACGCTGGCCGGGACCGTGCGGCGCGCGATGCGACGTGGAGGTGGAGGCGGGCGCGCCGCTGGCGGAGAGCGAGCGCGACGAGCTCGCGCACTTCCTGACCGCCCGCTTCCTGCTGTTCACCCTCGTGGCCGGCCGGCTGGCAGCCGCGCAGGTGGAGCACCCTGCGTGGCCGTTGTGCCAGGCTCGCCTGATCAGCCTGAAGCAGGATCTGGTGCAGGTCGCGGGACTGCCCGCCCCAGAAGGGGCTCCCCTCCTGCACGCCTCTCCGGGAGTGTCGTCACGGGTGGGCATGTGGACCTGGTGACCTAGTGCGGGCAGGTGAGCGGGTCGCCGTGACCGCCGTTGGGCACCTCCAGGCCGCTGAGACACGCGCGGGCCGTACTGGAATGTGGCGCGGCTCACCGTTGCTGTTAACTTTCCTGACATGACGTCGTCCATGTGCCCGACTTACCGTCGGCGAGGCTGCACCCCCGTCAGGGAGGTTTGGTGATGGAACGTCGTCATTTCCTGCGCGCCTCGGTCCTCGGTGCGAGCACGATCGCCTTCTCCGGCAGTCTCTGGCAGGGAGCGGCTCTCGCCGCGCCGGCTCAGAACGCCCCCGGCCCGTACGGCCCCTTGGAAGCCGCGGATGCCAACGGCATTCGCCTGCCCGCCGGCTTCACCAGCCAAGTCATCGCCCGCTCCGGCCGGGCCGTCGCCGGCACGTCCTACACCTGGCACAACGCCCCCGACGGAGGCGCGTGCTTCGCCGACGGCCGCGGCTGGATCTACGTGTCCAACTCCGAGATCAACCCGGGCGGCGGCGCCTCGGCCATCCGCTTCGACGCCGCCGGCGCCGTCACTTCGGCCTACCGGATCCTGTCCGGCACCCGGACGAACTGCGCGGGCGGCAAGACCCCCTGGAACACGTGGTTGTCGTGCGAGGAGGTCAGCCGGGGCTTCGTCTACGAGACCTACCCCTTCGGCGGCGCCGCCGTGCGACGCCCGGCCATGGGCCGCTTCAAGCACGAGGCGGCCGCCGCCGACCCGGTCCGACGAGTGATCTACCTGACCGAAGACGAAACCAACGGCCGTTTCTACCGCTTCGTCCCCACGACCTGGGGGGACCTGTCATCGGGCACCCTGCAGGTCCTGATGGCGGGCTCCTCCACCTCAGGCTCCTTCACCTGGGCGGACGTCCCCGACTCCGACGGCTCGCCGACGGCCACACGCAGCCAGGTGTCGGGTTCGAAGTCCTTCAACGGCGGCGAGGGCTGCCACTACGCCAACGACACGGTCTGGTTCACCACAAAGGGGGACAACCGGGTGTGGCAGGTCAACCTGACGAGCAACACCTACGAACTCGCCTACGACGACAGGCTCGTCAGCCCGGGGACGCCGCCGCTCACCGGCGTCGACAACGTCACCGGCTCCTCCTTCGGCGACCTTTATGTGGCCGAGGACGGCGGCAACATGGAGATCTGCCTGATCACTCCCGATGACACGATCTCCCCGTTCCTGCGGATCAACGGCCAGGGCTCGTCGGAGATCACCGGGCCGGCCTTCAACCCCGCCGGCAACCGGCTCTACTTCTCCTCTCAGCGCGGCACCTCGGGATCGTCGTCCGGCGGAATCACCTACTGCGTGACCGGCCCGTTCCGCACCTGAGCCGGTCAGCCGTACGTTCGGGCGGCGTCACGCCCACTGTCGAGTTGCGGTAGCACCTCCGCTGCGATCAAATCCAGGTGATCGAGATCAGCGAAGTCGAGCAGGCGCAGATGCACGCGGGTGGCGCCGATCGCGGCGAACTCGCCAATCCGGTCGACGAGCTGGGCGGGTGAGCCGATCACCGGATCCTCCGGCGGCAGCGCACTCGGCACGTGCAACGGGGCCGCCCGGCGCCGGGCCTCCGCATCGTTGCGCCCGATCGCGACGACGATGCCGGCGGAGAGCACCAGCGGAGCACGGCCGTCGCGAGGCCGGCCGATCCGCTCCTGCGCCTCGACGACGCGCTCGAACGCCTCTGCGGTCTCCGGCACATTCCTGAACGGCAGATTGAACTCGTCCGCGTAGCGGGCCGCGAGCCGCGGGGTGCGCTTCGGTCCACGGCCGCCGATAATGATCGGCGGCCACGGCCGCTGCGTCGGCCTGGGCAAGGCAGGGGCGTCGACCAGCCGGTAGTTCTTGCCGTGGTGGCTGAACCGGCCGCCGGGCGGCGTGGCCCACAGCCCCGTGATGATGGCGAGCTGCTCCTCCAGCCGGTCGAAGCGCTCACCGACCGGGGGGAACGGGATGCCGTAGGCGGTGTGCTCCCGCTCGTACCAGCCCGTGCCGATGCCGAACTCCACCCGGCCGCCGCTCATCTGGTCCACCTGCGCGACGATCATCGCGAGGGGACCGGGCAGCCGGAAGGTCGCCGAGGAGACCAGCGTGCCCAGCCGGATCCGGGAGGTCTCCCTGGCCAGGCCGGCCAGAGTCACCCAAGCGTCCGTGGGACCGGGCAGGCCGCCCTCGAGCTCCATGGACCGGTAGTGGTCGGCGCGCAGGAAGCCCTCGAAGCCGCCGTCCTCGGCCAGCCGCGCCATCCGCAGCTGATCGTCGTAGGTGGCGCCGCGATGCGGCTCGGTGAAGACGCACACGCGCATGCTCACTGTCCCCTCTCCCGGGCCACCGCGGACGTGCCCCACCCCACCAGCAGCTCGTGCAAATCGGCGCTGCATCGTGCGACCTCTTCGAAATGGGCGTTGCGGCCCAGGGTCCGCGGGCGCGGGATGCGGATGTCGACCACCTCCCGGATTCGTCCCGGACGCGGGGTGAGAACCACCACCCGATCGGCCAGGAGCACCGCCTCATCGATGGAGTGGGTGACGAAGACGATGGTCAGCGCGTTTTCCATGTGCACGCGCTGCAACTCCACCGACAGTTCCTCACGCGTGATCGCGTCGAGCGCGGAGAACGGCTCGTCCATCAGCATCACCCGGGGGTTGCCGACCAGCGACCGGCAGAGGGCGACCCGCTGCTGCATGCCGCCGGACAGCTCGTGCGGCAGGCGCTTCTCGAAGCCGGCCAGCCCGGCCATCTCCAGAAGCCGCAGGGCGCGTTCACGATGCGCCGCCCGCCGCCAGCCGAAGATCTCCACCGGGAGCAGCACGTTGTCGATGACCGACCGCCAGGGCAGCAGCGCGGGCCGCTGGAAGAGCATCGCGATGTCGCGCCGTGCCTTGGTGACCTGCCGGTCGGCGACCGTGATCTCGCCTTCGGTCGGCGGTAATAAACCGGCGACAAGCCTCAGAAGTGTAGATTTACCGCATCCCGATCGGCCGACCAGAGCGACGAACTCGCCCTCGGCCACGGTCAGGTCGATGCCGCGCAGCGCCTCCACGATCCCGGATCGTCCACTGAAACTGCGGGAAACCCCAGCCAGCTCAATCATGCGCGCAGCTCTCCATCTGACTGCGGTTTTAATCCAGTCGAACCAGAGTATACGGATTGACAGGAAATGGAAGTCTTATGGCTTAGATGCCATTTGTTGTATTATTCACCGCGATTTCCATCTGAGGCTCAGGCATCTCGTACGCTGTCCGCGACAGCTGCCAAGCGACATCACCTCACCCATGGTCTCCCGGCTCCAGCCCCGGACGTCCCTTCGTAGGCCGATCGGCGTCGGATGAAAGGAAGCGGTGCATGAGCAGGCTCACCCGTACTGTCGCCACACTCGCCTTGACCTGCACATTCCTCATTGCTTGCAGCAATCCCGACAGTCAACAGCAGACATCGACTTCTAGCAATAAACCACTAGAAAAGGTGACTTATCTGACCTCGTTCGGCAACTTCGGGCGGGACGCGTACGCCTGGGTCGCTAAGGACAAGGGGTTCTTCCGCGAGGCCGGCCTTGACGTGGACATCAAGCCCGGAGGCGGTACGGGCGACAACATTGCGAAGATCGAGGCCGGAGCGGCGATGTTCACCCCGGTCGATCTCACCGGCCTCCTCTTGGCGCGTGGCAACGGCGGCGCCAAGAGCGTCGTCGTGGTGGCCGGAATCCAGCAGCGCACCATGGCCGCGCTCATCAGCCTTGAAGGCAACGGGATCGCCAAGCCGAAGGACCTGGAGGGCAAGACGCTGGCCGACAGCCCGGGATCGGTGGTGCGCAACCTCTTCCCCACCTACGCCAAGCTGGCCGGCGTCGACGCGACGAAGGTCACCTGGGTCAACGGCGCACCCGCGAACCTCATCGGCCTGCTGGCCAGCGGCACCGTGGCAGGCATCGGCCAGTTCGTGGTGGGCGAGCCGACGGTGGAGTCGGTGGCCAAGGGCAAGCAGGCGGTCGTGCTTCCCTACAGCGAGGTGATGAGTGATCTCTACGGCAACGTCTTGATCACCACGACCAAGATTGCCCAGGAGCAGCCGGACCTGGCCAAGCGTTTCATCGGGGCCCTGATGAAGGGGCTCGTCCACAGCATCGACAACCCTGACGAGGCCGGACAAATCCTGCAGAAGAACGTCCCGGCCTCGGCGCCCGCCCCCGCCGCCGCCGAACTCACCCTGATGAGTGCTTTCGTCCGGCCGGACGGCGCCGCCAACGTGGTCGGCACGATCGATACGAACCGGGTCGCCGGCAGTATCAAGCTTCTCCAGGACGCCGACGCCATGCCGGCCGGGCTCACCCCCGACCAGCTCATCAGCGCAAACCTGACGCCGAAGCCCTGACCGGACGAGGAGCACGTGACATGGCCGAGGCGGACGACACCCCACCCGCGAGACGTGTCGTTCCCCACGGGAGCGCGGCGGTCACGGCGGCAGGGTGGCCCGCTCTCGGGCTCACGGTCGCGATCGGCGGCTGGTGGCTGGTCACCTCGGCGTTCCCCCTCGTCCATCCAGCCGTGCTGCCACCACCCTCCGAGGTCCTGACCGCTTTCCAGGCGAAGTCGGCGGAGCTGATCAGCGGGCTGGCCATGACCACGCTCGAGACGGTGGCCGGCTTCCTCATCTCCGTGGTCGCAGGCGTGCTGATCGGTCTGCTCCTGGCCGCCTCGCGGGCGGCCGAGCGGATGTTCTCGCCCCTGCTGGTGGCGATCAACGCGGTGCCGAAGATTGCGCTCGGGCCGCTGCTGGTCGTCTCACTCGGCTGGGGGCAGCGGCCGATCCTGACCATGGTCTTCCTGCTCTCCTTCTTCCCGATCGTGCTCTCCACCGCGACCGGCCTGACCTCGACGCCCACCGAACTCGCCGAGCTGGCCCGATCTCTGGACGCCTCCCGCTGGCAGACCTTCCGCAAAGTACGGTTTCCGGCCGCGCTGCCGCACATCTTCGTCGGGCTGAAGGTCGCCATGCCGCTGGCCGCGATCGGCGCTGTGATCGGCGAGTTCCAGGCCGGCGAGGGCGGCCTTGGCTACCAGATCGTCCAGTACAGCGGCATCGCCGACAGCGCCACCGCCTGGGCGGCGATCACCCTGCTGGCCGCGATGAGCGTCGCGCTCTACTCCGCCCTGGTGCTGGTCGAGCGACTGGCGTTGCCCTGGGTACGGGAGACCACGTCGGAGCGCTGACGCTCTGCCCTCCATGTGAACCGCCAGGCGGCACACCCTTGACCAGACTTAAACAAGAATCCATGATAAGTGGCCATGCGACATCGAGCCATCTCCTTACTCTGCGTTACTCTGCTGCTCGCACCCTTCGCACCCTTCACGCCGGCGGCCATGGCCGGCCCGAACGCTGCGCAGCTATGGGTCGAGAGCCCGCAAAAGACCGTCTACCGCACGACGACGGTCCCCCAGAGCCGGAACACCTCCATCAACCTCGCGGCCGCCCGCGGTGAATACGAGAGCGCGCAGATCGCCGTGCGCGCGAAAGAACGGCTGCGTGTCGAGCGCGTCCGCTTCGGCGACCTGACCGCAGGTGGCAAGCAGCGGATCGCGAGGGCCAACCTGAGCTACCGCTTCGTCGCCTACAAGGACGACGGCAAAGTCGCGGCGAACCCGTTCTTCCCCGACCGCGAGGGCAACCTGCTCTATCCCGAGTCGCCCATGCCAGACCCACTGTCCAACGACCAGGCGACCTGGGTCGAGGCCGGCCAGACTCAGCCCGTCTTCGTGACCGGCTTCGTGCCGCGCGGCACGGCGCCCGGCACCTATCGCGGCACGGCGACGGTCGAGACGAGCCGGGGCGACTACTCGGTCCCGATCCAGCTCAGCGTCCACAACGCCGAGATCCCCACGATCGACAAGTCACCGTTCACCAACTACCACTGGACGATGACGAACGGTTTCACCTGGGACGGCTTCAGCTGGAACGGTGCCGCGACCGCCCAGGCCTACGACGTCGGCAAGTATTACTACGGCGTCGACACCTACAGCGACGCGTGGTTCGACCTCATGGACGAGTTCGCACGCAAGCTCGCCGAATATCGCACCAACATGGTCTGGCTCCGTACGGACCTGTTCCTGCAGTCCACCGGCACGGAGCTGTCGGAATTCGTCAAGGGAATCCCGGACGACATCGACTGGACGAACTTCGACCGCTACGTCGAGGCGTTCAAGCGGCACGGGATCACCAACTTCGCGAACCAGCATCTCATTCACGCGCTGAACAAGATGCCGGACAACGAAAAGCCCAGCGACAGCTGGAACACCAAGCTGCCGGACAGCCTGCCGGTCACCGACGCCTTCCTGACGAACTACCTGACCGCGCTGCACGAGCACCTGAAGAGCAAGGGCTGGACGAACGGCCTGACGTGGTATCAGCACATTCGCGACGAGCCCATCACCGCTGACCAGCGCAACCTCTGGACCTATGTCGCGCGCAAGATTCAGCAGATCAATGCCGATATCGGCGCCGATTTCCGCACCATGGACGCCGACCCCGATGGCATCCTGCTCGACGACAGAACCAAGCCCTATGTCGATACCTGGGTTCCGCTGACGCCGGCATTCGAGCACAAGAAGGCCGGCTACAAGGCACAGCAGGCCGCGGGTCAGGACCTGTGGGTCTACACGTGTGAGGTCAACACTCCCCCGTGGCTCAACCGGTTCTGGACGCAGCCGACGATGACCGGCCGCATGCTGTTCTGGGACCTCGAGCGCGAGGGTGTGCAGGGTCATCTGCACTGGGCGTGGAACGCGTGGTACGTGGGTCCCTGGAAGGGCGACTCCTACATCGTCTATCCCGACAAGGCCAACATGACGGTGAAGAGCAGCCTGCGGCTCGAGGCACATCGCGATGGCCTCGAGGACTACGAGCTCCTCAACATCCTGCGCAAGCGCAACCCGGTCCTGGCGCAGCAGATCGTCGACAGCGCGATCAGCCCGGAGGACCCGCGGCGCTACATGCTCGACCCGGCCTATCTCGACACTCTGCACAGCTACCTCGTGCGGGCGGCCGCCGGCGAAACCGTCGGCGCGATTCCCCAGCCCACAAGCCCCTATGAGGGGCAGGACGTCCCGAACACCTTCCTGCTCGACAGCACCGATGGCAGCATCGGCTACTCCGCCGGCTGGGCGCCGCGGCAGCGGCAGTCCGCCTACCTCGGCAGCGTCCACCTCAGCAAGACGGCCGGCGACAAGGCGACCTACGAGTTCGAGGGCACCGGTATCGACGCGTTCTTCGAGAAGAACACGACGACCGGAAAGGCGTCCGTGTCGGTCGACGGTGGGCCGGCGACGGTGATCGATCTCTACGAGGCGGTCCCCTACGACCGCGTCACCGCCTATCGAAAGACCGGGCTGGCACCGGGCAAGCACCGGATCGAGATCACCAACCTCGAGAACAAGGAGGTGCGGTTCGACGGATTCCGCGTGCATCTCGCGCCTGGGCAGCAGCACTTCGACGCGACGTTGAAGGACCTGAAGCTCACCAACGTCGCGGAATTCACCTTCGAGGGGCATCGCGGCGACTATGCGCTGCTCGTCAACCAGGGGGCGAGCACCGTCGCCCTGACCCCGACGCTGACCGACGCCGGCGGCACGATCACCGTCGACGGCGGCGCCGTCGCCAACGGTGCGACCGTCGACGTCAACGTGGCGAACGGCAAGAACAAGGTCGAGATCCGCACGTTGGCAAGCGATGGCAAGACCTCGAAGGCCTATGAGCTCACGCTCGTGAAGGGCGCGGTGAACACGGCGGAGGCCAACATCGCCCGCAGCTCTTCGGCGGTGTCGGCGTCGGCGGCCCGAGATGGCGATGGCGGCGTGCAATACGGCCCGCAGAAAATGGCCGACGGCGAATACGGCACGATGTTCGCCGCCAAGCAGGGCTACACCGACGCGAACCCGTTCCCGCACGAGATCGTGCTGGACTGGGACGATCCGAAGGCGTTCAACACGCTCGTGGTCGCGACCCGTGGTGGCATTCCGCAGGGCCTGACCGACGTCGACGTCGAGGTCTCGGCCAACGGCAGCGACTGGACGACCGCCGCGCGGGGCGTCGCGTTCCGGTGGACGCACGACGATGACGACGGAGTCATGGAGTATTCGGTCGCCGATCTTCCCGACTTGCAAGGCGTCAGGAAGCTGCGGTTGAAGATCAACGATGCGAACTACACCCGCTGGAGCATGTATGCCGTCTATGAGCTGGAGCTCTACAACCTGCCGGCGTTGCGTTCGGTGACCAGCAGCCAGACCAGGTAGCCGCCGATGAGGGCCCGTCGCCCCGGGTCAGGCGACGGGCCCTCATCGTCAAGAGGACGGCTTCGGGAGGGGAGCGTCGAAGTCGTAGAGGCGGGCGTCGACGCGATCGAGCGCGCGCCGTATGGCACCCAGGACCACAGCCTGCTCTCCCAGATCGGAGATCGCCACCGCGGGAGGTTCGAGGCAGAACGGGTCCAGGTGCCGCTGCACCGGCCCAAGCAGCACGTCGCCCGAGCGCGAGACGCCACCACCGAGCACCACCAGTTCGGGATCCACGGTCAGCACTAGGGCGGCGATGCCTTCCGCCAGGTCGCGCGCGTATTGCTCGACCGCCCACTGCGCGGCCGGCTCGCCGGACCTGGCCGCGGCGAAGACCTGGGCGGCGGCGTCCCGTGCCGGCGTGCCGGGCGGCAGGCCCTGGAACCCGGTGAGATGGACGGGCGCGCGGTGCCAGCCGAGCAGCGGCAGCGCGCCGATCTCGCCCGCGCCGCCCCTGGCGCCTTTGTGCAGCTTGCCGTTGACCAGGATGCCCGCGCCGGTGCGTACGCCGGCCAGCACGAACACCAGGTCGTCGACGCTGACTGCCTGGCCGCGCCAACGCTCGGCGAGCGCGGCGAGGTTGCAGTCGTTCTCCACCAGCACGGGGCAGCCGAAGTCGGCGCGCAGCTCGCCCGCCAGATCGACGCCGGTCCACTCGGGAAGGCCGACCGACAGCTTCACCACGCCCTCAGGGGTCACCACGCCGGTGGTGCCCACGCACACAGCGGCGATGCCGTCGGTGGTCAGCCCGCCGGCCTCCAGCGCGGCCGCGATCGCTGTCCTGAGTCCCGCCAGGCGCTCGGCGCGGCCGGCGGTGGAGGCGATCTGCTCGTCGTGCGCGGCCACGACCGTGCCCTCCAGATCGGCGACGCTGGCCCTGAGCGTGTACGAGCCGATGTCGATCCCGAGCACGTGGCCGCCCGTCGCGTGGAAGGCGAACAACCTGGCCGGCCGCCCCATCTGGCCGCTCTCCGGTGGCAGCTCCCTGAGCCAGCCCGCCGCCAGCAGCTCCTCGACCAGGCCCTCGACGGTCGGCCTGGAGAGGGCGGCCCGCTTGGCGAGGTCGGTCAGCCCGAGCGGCCCCTGCGAGCGCACCGTGCGGAGCGTCGTCACGAGATTGATCCGGCGAAGCCGCGAGGTGTCGCCACCACGGATTGTCACGCTGGCCCCCTTGACAGATACTGGCAGAGAGAAATAAAAACATCCTTCATTAGTAATGTACTACGCATAGGGGATGTGGATGGTCACTCTTGCCGTGATTGGGGCGGGCCTGCGAGGCACCGGTTACGCCAGGCTGGCCCGCGAAGGCGGGCTCGCCGAGGTCGTTGCCGTGGCCGAGCCCGACCAGGGCAGGCGGGCCGACTTCGCGGCCGAGCACGGCATCCCCGCTGAGCGGACCTTCGCCGACTGGCGGGACCTGCTGGCGGGCGAGCGGCTGGCCGACGCGGTGATCGTGGCCACGCAGGACCGCCTGCACCTCCAGCCCGCGGTACGAGCGGCCGAGCTGGGTTACCACATCCTGCTGGAGAAGCCGATGGCGCCGACGGAGGAGGACGCCGCGGCCATCGCCGAGGCCGCCGACCGCAACGGCGTGATCCTGGCGGTCTGCCATGTGCTGCGCTACGCGCCCTACACTAGGAGGCTCAAGGAGCTCCTGGACGAGGGCAGGATCGGCCAGATCATGAACATCCAGCACCTGGAGCAGGTCGGCTGGTGGCACCAGGCACACTCCTTCGTGCGAGGGAACTGGCGAAACGAGGCCGAGTCGGCCCCGATGCTACTCGCCAAGGCCTGCCATGACCTCGATTGGATCGTGCACATCAAGGGTGAGGTGCCCGAGCGGGTCTCCTCCTTCGGTAAGCTCGTCCACTTCACCAAGGAGAGCAGGCCGGCAGGGGCTGCCGACCGGTGCCTGGACTGCTCGATCGAACCCACCTGCCCCTACTCGGCCAGGCAGTTGTACATGGAGTGCCTCGCCGATCCGGACCGGCACATCTGGCCGCTCGGCGCGATCACCCGCGACTTCACCGAGGAGGGCGTGCTCACGGCGCTGCGTGAAGGCCCGTACGGCAGATGCGTCTACGCCTGCGACAACGACGTGGTCGACAGCCAGGTCGTGATCATGGAGTTCGCCGACGGCACGAGCGCCACTTGTACCATGACCGCGTTCGGCGCGCTCGAGCACAGGAAGACGAGGATCTTCGGCACGCACGGCTCCATCGAGTGCGACGGCGAGACGCTCCGCGTCCACGACTTCCTCACCGATGAGGTGTCGGTGATCGACGCCCTCGCCGGAGCGGACGCCTCGGCCGCCTCCGGGCACGGAGGGGGTGACGGAGCGCTGCTGGAGGCGTTCGTCGCCGCCGTCCGCGACAACAATCCGGGCTTGGTCTCGACCGACGCACAAGCCAGCCTCGCCACGCACCGGGTGGTCTGGGCCGCGGAACAAGCCAGGCACACCCGAACCGTCGTCTCGATAGGAAAGGCCCCCCACCATGCGTAAAATGACGGCTCTCCTCCTGATCGGTGCCCTCGGCCTGGCCGCCTGCGGCAAGAAGAACAGCGGCGAACCCGCCCAGCAGTCCCTGTCCTACCGCTCGTCCTGGGGCGCGGCGGAACCCCAGGCGAAGATCATCAAGACGATCCTCGACGATTTCGCCAAGGAGACCGGCACCAAGGTCGACCTGAAGTTCGTCGGCCGCACCGGCAACGAGAACCTCAACGCCGAGATGGCCTCCGGCCAGGGCCCCGACCTGTTCGACACCACCACCGGCGACATCGACACCCTGACCGCCCAGCAGATCATCGGCCCGCTGGACGACTTGGAGAACGCGCAGGTCCCCGGCGAGGGCAAGACGGTCAAGGAGGTGCTCCCCGAGCCGGTACGGCGGGCCTCCTCCGGCAAGAACGGCCTGGCCTACGTTCCGCACACGATCATCTCCACCGCCGTCTGGTACGACGCGGCCAAGCACCCCGGGCTGAACCCACAGACTTGGGAGGAGTTCATCGCCTTCCTCGATGAGTCCAAGAAGGCCGGCCGTACCCCGATCGGCCAGGACGGCACCATCGCCTTCTACAACGTCTACTGGTTCTACGCCCTGCTGGTGGGCGCCAACGGCGCGGGGAGCCTCGCCGAGCTGGCCAAGGACCCGGCCAACTGGGACAAACCCCAGGTGCTCGACACGGCGAAGAAGGTCGAGCAGCTCGCCCAGGGCGGCTACTTCCAGCGGGACTTCATGGCGACCAAGTTCCCCGCCGCGCAGAACGCCTGGGCGCAGGGCACCTACGACCTGAACCTCAACGGCACCTGGCTGGCCAGCGAGGTCCAGCCCCAGCTGGCTCCCGGCTTCAAGGTGGCCTCGTTCCAGATCCCCGCAGGCGGCAAGAGATCCATCGAGGTGGGAACCCTCGGCTGGGGCGTGAACGCCAAGGGCAAGAACGTCGAGACGGCCAAGAAGTTCCTGGCGTTCGCACTGCAGAAGAAGTACATGGAGCAGATCTCCACCGTGGCGCTGAACATCCCCTCGCGCGGTGACGTGCCCGCGCCCGCGCACATGGCCGACGTGCAGAAGGCGGTGCTGGAGGCCAAGGAGACGCACCTGAGCTACGACTACGCGGGTGCCGACAAGACCTGGTGGGGCGACATGTTCCTGCCGCTGAGCGACAAGCTGCTCTCCGGCAAGATCGACGCGACCACGTTCGTCCGCGAGGGCAAGAAGCGCACGGCCGAGCACCTGGCGAACGGGTGAAGACCTACGAACGGGCCTTCTGGCCCTTCCTGCTACCGGCTCTCCTCGTCTACACCCTGCTGTTCGTCGCGCCCTCGCTGTTCGGGATCTGGGTCAGTCTCACCAAATGGTCGGGACCCGGCTCGGAGATGACCTGGCGCGGGCTGGACAACTACGTGGCGCTGCTGCACAACGAGGTCTTCGCCACGTCCTTCACCAACACCTTCGTGATGGCCATCGTCGGCGGCGGCCTGATCTTCGGCTTCACCTTCCTCGCCATGGTCGTGCTCAGGCAGCTCAAGGGGCGGGCCTTCATCCGGGCCGTCGTCTTCCTGCCGATGGTCATCTCGATCATCGCGATCGGCGCGGCGGTGGGCTTCCTGCTCAACCCGGAGGGCGCGGTCAACACCGTGCTCGAGTGGTTCGGTCTGGACCCGCAGCCCTGGCTCGGCCCCGAGATGGTGCTGCGCTGCATCGTGGGTGGGCTGGTCTGGTCGAGCACCGGCTTCTACGTCGCGCTGATGATGTCGGCCGCCGACGCCATCCCGGCGCATGTGTATGAGGACGCCCAGCTCATCGGGGCCACCAAATGGGAGCAGTTCTGGCACATCACCTTGCCGTTGACCTGGGACGTCTTCGCCGTCTCCGCCGTACTCTGGGTGGTCGGCAGCCTGAAGATCTTCGACATCGTGCTGGCCTTCACCACCGCGGGCACCGCCGCCGCACCGCCGATCCCCGCCCGGACGATCGCAGTGCAGCAGTACATCGTGGTGAAGGGCGCCGGCCTGCCGGACCTCGGAAGCGCGGCGGCCATGGGCGTGATGACGCTGCTCGTGACGGCCGTGCTGATCGTGCTGACCCGGCGCATCACCAGGCGTGAGCGAGTGGAGCTGTCATGAGACGTCTGATCGGGGACATCCTGCTGCCCCGGGCCACGGCCGTCGCGCTGTGGGCCTGGGTGGCCTTCAACCTCGCCCTGATCGGGTGGGTGGGCATGCAGTCGCTGAAGGACTCGCGGGACGTGTGGCTGAATCCCTTCGCGCTGCCGGAGACCCCGCGATGGGACAACTTCAGCTCGGCGTGGCAGGCGGCAGAATTCTCCGCCGCGGCCTTGAACAGCGTGATGCTGACCGGGTTCGGCGCCGTGGTGATCGTGGCGGTGTCCGCCCCGGCCGCCTATGTGCTGGCACGCTCGAGCCGGCGCGTCGCCGGCCCCACGATCAGCTATTTCGCGATGGGGCTGAGCATCCCGCTGCAGACGATCCTGGTGCCGATCGTCGTGGTCAAGCTGTCGGTCTACACGTTCATGGAGGACTGGGTCACCGGCTGGTGGGACAACCGCATCACCTTGCTGGTCTTCCAGGTGGCGCTGTCGGTGCCCTTCGCGGTGTTCGTGCTCACCGGGTATATGCGCTCGCTGCCGCACGAGATCGAGGAGGCGGCCGAGATCGACGGCGCCGGCCCACTCCGCGCGTTCGTCCAGGTCATCATGCCCGTGGCCAGGCCGGGCCTGACCACCGTGCTGGTGCTCAACGTCATGGGCCTGTGGAACGAGACTCTGCTCGCCCTGCTGATCGCCCCCCTCCCCGAGGAACGCAACCTGCCTGCCGCCCTCCTCGGTTTGTACAGCAGCATGCAATACAGCTCTGACTGGGGCGGCATGTTCGCGGGCATCGTGATCCTGGTCTACCCCATGATCGTGCTCTACGTCTGGCTGGGCCGCCGCATCGTCGACGGCATGACGGCCGGCATCAGCAGGTGACCCGCCCCGTGCGGCTCGAAGCCCTGCTCACCGTGAGGATCGCGACGTCATCGCGCGGGGCCGCCCCCGTGAAGTGCCGCAGGTCGGCGTCCAGCGTCTCGGCGAGGTCGGCGGGCGGCGGCGCAAGGGCCCACCCGCGCAGGCGCTCCTCCAGCGGATAGAACGCGCCGCCGCGATCGCGGGCCTCGGTGACGCCGTCCGTGCACAGCAGCAGCGTCGCCCCCTCGGGAAAGGAGAACCGCGTGCCGCGGCGCGGCCCGGCCGCCAGCCCCGCCAGGCCGAGGGGGACGTCCGGCTCGCCGAGCTCCGCCTGGTAGGCGTCGCCGTCGTGGATGACGTACGGCGCGATGTGCCCGCAGTTGACCGCCTCCACCCCCAACGCCTGCCCGATGTCGAGCACCAAGGCGGTGACCATCCGCTCATGGTCGCCGGTCCGCGTGGCGAAGGCGTTCTGCCTGGCCACGGCCGACTCCATGGCGTCCACGACCCCGGCGAGCGTCTCCTCGCGGTATGCCGCCTCCCTGAAGGCCCCCAGCACGGCCAGCGCGGTGCCGATCGCCGGCAGCCCCTTGCCCTGCACGTCCGCGATCAGGATCCGGGTGCCGTACGGCGAGTCGGCCACCTCGTACATGTCGCCGCCCACCATCGCGTCCTCCTCTACCGGTTGATAGAGGCCGTCCACGACCACGTCACCGGTGCGCAGCGGCAGCGGGCGCACGATCTGCCGCTGCAGCGCGGCCGCCGCCGAGCGCAGCCGGCGCACCTCCTCCTCACGCCGCACCCGATACCGGCACCCGAGCACGGCCATCACGCCGAACACCGCCGTGAACCCGGTCGCCAGCAGATTGTCGTCCAGGCTCTCGCCCAGGTAGGCCAGGGTGCCCGCGATCACCAGCACCACCCACGCCGACGCGGCGGCCGTCTGCCGCACGGTGCCCAGCGCCGCGACGATCGCCGGCAGGAAGATCAGTAGCGGGGGCAGCCGCACGTCCGTCGCCGCGAACACGTCCAGCGCGACCACGGCCACGGTGACGCCCACGATCCCCGCTGCCAATACCGGCGTCGAGAGTGCGCGCCGGTCTCCGTCATCCTTCACGACCGTGATCGTGCCCAGACGGACCTCTCACGATGCCGCTATGCAGGCACGACAGGTGGATGACCTTGAACGGGAACGCCTGGCTCAGGCGCCGCGATGGACGACGTGCCCGCCGGTCACCGTGAGGCGTACCGGCGCCTCGGCGACTTCGTCAGGCGGCGACTCGACGGGGTCGAGCCCCAGCGCGGTCAGGTCGGCCCGGAACCCTTCGGCGATGCGGCCGGCGACGGCGGCCTCGCCGGCGGCGAGCGCCGCGTGTGTGGTGCAGCCTTCCAGGGCCTGAAGGCCCGAGAGTCCCGGCCGCGAGGAGGCCGCGCCCCGGGGCGTGCGTGCGGTCGCGAGGACGGCGCGCGCGTCGTAGGGGGCGATGGGCCAGTCCGAGCCGAGCGCGACGACCGCGCCGGCATCGCGAAGGTCCCGCATGCGCCAGGCCCGGGAGGCGCGCGCCTCCCCCAGCCGGATGGACCATTCGTCGGACCGGTCGGCGCGGGTGTAGCCGGTGTGCGGTGGCTGCAGGGAGGCGATGACGCCCAGGCGGGCGAATCGTGCCACCGTGTCGTCGGGCACCGATTCGATGTGCTCCACGCGATGGGCGAGGCGTCCACCGGGCCCGAGCGATTCGACGGTGTCGAGAACGTGGCGCACGGCCGCGTCCCCGATCGCGTGGGTGGCCGTCCGCACCCCGGCGCGGTGCAGGAAGCGCACGGCGTGGCTGTAGGCGGCGGGGTCGGGCCAGAACGCTTCGGTGCCCTGTCCGTGGCAGTCCGGATGCTCCAGCCACGCTGTGCCGCCCTCCACTGTGCCGTCCATGAAGAACTTCACCCCGCCGACCCGCCAGTGCCGTCCCCTGCGGCTCTGCAGCGCGACGAGCTCCTCCAGGGCTTCGCCGCCGTCGCCGGGCATGCACCAGGGGGCGAAGCGCAGCCGCAGCGGCAGGACGCTCTCCTGCGCCATGGCGTCGACCAGGCCGAGGTCGCCGAGGTCCATGACGTGGGCCCCGGTCAGTCCGGTGGCGGCCATGGCGGACAGCAGCTCGAGCAGGCGGACGCGCCGCTCCGCGGGCGACGGCTTGGGCATGACGGCCGTGACCAGGTCCATCGCTGCGTGCTCGATGAGATGTCCGGTCAGCCGTCCGCCGGCGTCGGTGGCGATGTGCGAGCGCTGGGCGAACGCCCGGGGGCCGGTGATGTCCGCCGCCTTGAGCGCGGCCGCGGTGACGAGGGCCGAGTGGCCGTCGTACAGGCGCAGAAAGGCAGGGGCACCGTCCAGGACGTCCTCCACCAGCGCGCGGTCGATGGGCCGGCCGCCGAAGACGTTGTGGTCCAGGGCGAAGCCGACGACCCAGCCGTCGGTTCGCTCTGCCCCGGTGAGCGCCGCCCGTAGCCCGTCGAGGTCGCGGACCTCGGTCAGGTCGAGACCGGTGGCCATCTCGAGCCCCCACACGGGATGGCTGTGGCTGTCGACCAGGCCGGGCACCAGCCAGGCGCCGGCCAGGTCCACGATCTCCGTGCCGGGTCCGCGCCAGGGGGCCACGTCCCCCGCGTCACCGACGGCGGCGATCAGCCCGTCGCGTACGGCGACCGCGGAGGCATACGGACGCCCGGGGTCGAGGGTGCGGACGCGGGCGCCGGTGATGACGAGGTCGGCGGTGGACATGCGGGGAGAGTCTCCTTGGCTGGTCGCGGGGATGTTGGCCGAGGCGCGTGGCGTCAGTCGCCGGCGTCGGCCGGCGGCTCGGCCGCGAAGTGCTCGTAGACCTCAGGCCTGGCCCGGCGCAGCCGCCAGGCGAGCGCGAGCCCGACCAGGAAGACGAGGGGGACGATGGCCGCGAGAAGCGTGTTGACGGTCGCGGAGGCGCCGGTGAACAGGTCGAGGTGAGTGATCACCAGCGTGATGGCGGCGGTGAGGAGCACCGCCGCGGCGATGGGAGCCACGACGGTGCGCAGCACGCCTTCCCGGTGGTTGACGCGCCGGAAGTAGAACGGCACGGCGAGCGCGACGAGCAGTTGCAGCGTCATCAGGCCGAGCATGCCGGGCGTGTTGACCCAGAGCAGCAGCTGGCCGTACGGATCGGCTCCGGCCACGGCGAAGGCGACGACGACGACGGCGCCGAGGACCGTCTGGACGAGACCGGCGACGTAAGGGGAGCCGTGGCGCGGGTGCACGCGGCCCAGCGCCTTCGGCAGGATTCCTTCCTCGGCGAGGGCGAGGCCGTAGCGGTTGATGGCGTTGTGGAAGGCCAGGAGGGAGGCCAGGACGCTGGTGACGATGAGGATGTGCATCAGGTCGGCCGCCCATGCCCCGACGTACGTCGTGATGGCGGAGAAGAACAGCCCGGCAGGATCGGCGCCGGCCGCCGCGACGACCTGCGCGTTCCCGAACGCCTGGATCGCGATCCAGACGATGAACGCGTAGAACAGGCCCAGGAATCCGACGGCGAGATACGTCGCGCGCGGCACCGTGCGAGCGGGGTTCCTGGCCTCGCGACGGTAGATGACGGTCGACTCGAAGCCGGTGAACGCGGCGAACGCGAACGCCAGCACGGCGGCCGTACCGGGCACCAGCACGTTGCCCGGCGCGAGGGAGGCGAGCGACAGCCCGCTCGCGCCGCCCTTGATGAGCACGCCGCCGGCCAGCAGGACGAGGATGCCGATCTCCGCGACCAGCAGGACGCCGAGCACCTTGGCGCCGAACTCGATGGACCGGTATCCGCCGTAGCCGATGAGCAGCAGCCCCGCCAACGAGATGGGCAGCCAGGGGATGTCCACCCCGAACAGGGCCTGGACGGTGCCCTGCGTGGCGGAGCCGAGCAGGCCGTAGACGCCGATCTCCATGCCGTTGTAGCCGACCAGCGCGAGCAGCGCGGCTCCGATCCCGGCTGTGCGGCCGAGACCACGGGTGATGTACGCGTAGAAGGCGCCGCCGCTGCGGACGTGGCGGCTCATGGTGGTGAAGCCGACGGCGAAGACGGCGAGGGTGATGCCGGCGATGAGGTAGCCGGTGGGGGCGCCGATCCCGCCGAGCATGATCGCGAGTGGCGCGACGCCGGCCATCACCGTGAGCGGGGCGGCGGCGGAGATGACGAAGAACGCGATGTCCGTGGTTCCGAGCGAGCCGGAGCGCAGGGATGGGGCCGGGGCCGTGGCGCTCCCACCGGAGCTGGACGCGGAGTGGGTAACGGGCATGGAGAAGCCCTTCTAGCTGGGGGTGAAGACAGAGAGGCGGGTGTGTGGCGTGTCCGTTGCCAATTAACCTAAAGGCTTTCGGTTTCCGCAATGTAACCTCACCTTCAGAATTTAGGGAAGCCCCTCCAGGAGGAACACCGACCATGGGACGGCCGCGCACACCCCTGCTCGACCGGGAGCGCATCACCACCACCGCGCTGGAAATCGTCGACGCGCAGGGCGAGTTCAGCGTCCCCCAGATCGCGCGCCGCCTCGGGGTGCAGACCGGTTCGGTGTATCACCATGTGGATGGCCGGGACGGCATCGTCGAGCTGCTCCGTGAGCGGATCGCGCAGCGCATCGACATCACCGCCCTGGACATCCGGCCCTGGGACGCGGCCCTGATGACCTGGGCCCGGTCCTATCGCGCCGCGTTCGCGACCCACCCCCGGGCCATTCCGATGCTGATGACCTCACCCGTACGCGCCCCACGCGTCCTCGAACAGTACGAGCGGGCCGTCACCCTGCTCCTCGAGGCCGGCTTCCCGCTGCCGGACGTCATGCCGGTCATCGTCGCCCTGGAGAACCTCGTCCTCGGCTCGGCCCTCGACCTCGCCGCTCCCGAGGCCATGTGGGAGATCGCCGACGACACGGCCACCCCGCGCCTGGCCGAAGCCCTTGACGCGATCGGCGACAACCGCGCCGACCGTGCGTTCGAACTGGCCCTCGAGGGGTTCCTCAGGCACGCCCGCCACATGCTGGGCACCCAGGCGCAGGCCTGAAACGGCCTTATGCAAGTGGGACCATCACGGCCCTTGACTGAATTTTCAGTCTGGGACACACTGCCCGGATGGCGCTCGTGGTCCACGAGCCAGTTGATCGACGAGGAGGCCGGCGTCTGATGGATCGACGCACCCAGATCCTCCGGGCGGCCGCACGGCGCATCGCCCGGGACGGCGTCCGCGGTCTGCGCGTCACCGACGTCGCGGAGGAGGCCGACGTCTCCCCCGGCCTGCTCTACTACCACTTCACCGACCGCGCCGGACTGCTCAGCGCGACGTTGGACTACATCAACGCCCACGCCAACGACGTGCGCGCCCGGCGTGCGGACGCCGGCCTGTCGGCCTTCGCGAAACTCGAGCAGCAGCTCCTGTCCGAGATCGACGACGACACGGAAGTACGAGAGAACTCCGCGGCCTGGAACGAGCTGCGTGCCCTCGCCGTGTTCGAGACCGAGCTCCGGGAGCCGCTGCGCCGCACCACGTCCGCCTGGATCCAGGAGGTGGCCCGGTCGGTCGCGGCCGTCCAGATCGACGACGGGACAGCCGCGACCTCCGACTCGACGCGGACGGCGACGATCCTGACCGCGCTCGTCGAGGGCCTCGCCAACCGCTGGCTCGCCGGAGAGCTCACCGTCGAGGAAGCACACGGCCTGCTCTCCGAGGCCACGGCCCGTCTGGTGCACCTCCGTCCGAACCCGTCGTCGCCACCACGGCTGAAGGAGACATCATGAAGGTCCTCACCCAGCTGAACCCGCCGCCGTCGCCTGCCCGGGTCCGCACACCGCAGCGCTCACCCTTGCGTGTCGGGCTCGTGCAGCACGCCTGGCGTCCCGACCCCGACGAGCTCACCGGTGCGCTCACCGACGCCATCGGCGTCGCGGCGCGTGCGGGCGCCGAGGTGGTGTTCCTGCCGGAGCTGACCCTGGCGAAATACCCTGCGCACGAGCGGGCCACCGGGCGACCCGGCGACACGGCCGAACCCCTGACCAGCGGACCGACGTACACGTTCGCGGCAGGCGCGGCGAAAGCGCACGGGGTCTTCGTGCACGCCTCCGTCTATGAAAGGGCCGACGGCCCGGACGGGCTCGGCTTCAACACGGCCATCCTCGTCTCCCCGGAGGGGGATCTGGTCGGCCGTACGCGCAAGCTGCACATCCCGATCACCGATGGATACTACGAGGACACCTACTTCCGGGCCGGGCCGGCGGACGACCCCTATCCGGTCTACGAGGTCGATCGGCTGCACAGGGTGCGCCTCGGCCTTCCCACTTGCTGGGACCAATGGTTCCCCGAGCTGGCCCGGGCGTACTCCCTGGCCGGCGCCGAAGTCCTCGTCTATCCGACCGCGATCGGCTCCGAGCCGGAGTTCCCGGCGTTCGACACCCAGCCGCTCTGGCAGCAGGTCATCGTCGCGAACGGGATCACGGCGGGGACCTTCATGGTCGTCCCCAACCGGACGGGCGACGAAGGGGCCCTGAGGTTCTACGGCTCGTCGTTCATCTCCGACCCCTACGGCCGCGTCCTCGTCCAGGCGCCCCGGGACGAGGAGGCTGTCCTGGTGGCCGACCTCGACCTCGACCAGCGGCGCGACTGGCTCGACCTCTTCCCCTTCCTCACCACCCGCCGGCCCGAGACCTATGGGCCTCTGACCGCCCCCGTCGAGCCGGGCAAGCCCTACGGCGAGGTGCCCGCGTGAGCGAGCCCATGCGCTGGCGGATGCCGGCCGAGACCGCGCCGCACGAGTGCACGTGGATGGCGTTCCCACCGGCCTCACCGGCGCTCGGCGGCAACGCGGAGGAAATCGACATCGCCCGGAGGACCTGGACGCAGGTCGCGCACACGATCCTCGAGTTCGAGCCCGTGATCATGGTGGTCGACCCGTCCGACGTCGCCGACGCTCGTACGCGGCTCTCGCGTGAGGTGACCATCGTCGAGCAGCCACTCGACGATGCGTGGATGCGCGACATCGGCCTGACCTTCGTGCTCGACGCCGACGGACGGCTGGGAGGCGTCGACTGGAGCTTCAACGGCTGGGGCGGGCAGGAATGGGCCTCCTGGGACCTCGACAGCAAGGTCGCCGCCGCCATGGCCGACGTCGCCGGCTGCGCGTACCTGCCCTCCGCGATGGTGAACGAGGGGGGCGGCATCCACGTCGACGGGCTCGGCACGGTGCTGGTCACCGAGACCGTGCAACTCGACCCGGGACGCAACCCCGGCATGAGCAAGGACGATGTGGAGCGCGAGCTCGCCGCCACGATCGGCGCGGAGCAGGCCATCTGGCTGCGCCGTGGCCTCACGCGGGACTACGAGGTCTACGGCACCCGCGGCCACGTCGACATCGTCGCCACCTTCCCGTCCCCGGGGACGGTGCTCGTCCACGATCAACGCAACCCGGAACACCCGGATCACGCGGTCACCGCCGAGGTCGTCGACACGCTGTCGCGTACCACCGACGTGCTCGGCCGCTCCTATCGGATCGTCAGGCTTCCCGCTCCGGCGACCCTCCGCGACCGGCGGGGTTTCGTCGACTTCAGCTACGTCAACCACCTCGTCGTCAACGGCGGCGTGGTGGCGTGCACCTTCGACGATCCCGCCGACCCGGAGGCGCTCGACGTCCTCGCCGAGGTCTATCCCGGCCGCAGGGTCGTCGGGGTGGACTCACGCGAGATCTTCGCTCGCGGCGGCGGCGTCCACTGCATCACGCAGCAGCAGCCCGCCCGGTCGGCATGAGCTCCTCACGGATGCTGAGGGCACCGCGCCGTCCGGGCGGACGGCCTGCTATGCCGCGTAGGTTTCGAACTCGGCGACCCTCGGCGTGCCGGTCGAACTGGTGATCTTGAAGGTGATCTTGCTCAGCGAGGTCGGGACGAAGGTGATGGCGCCCGCGCCGCTGCCGGAGGCCAGGACGGCGCCGGTGCCGCCATTGGTGACCTGCCAGGACCCTATGGCGCCTGCGGAGCCTGACGCCTCTCGGATGATGATCCTGGACACCGTCTTGGCGGAACTCCACTTGATCGAGATGTCACCGGTCGAGCCGACCGGCGACCAGTAGGTGCTCAGGTTGCCGTCCCGCACGTTGCCGTAGCTGGTCCCATCGGCCTTGCTGGAGCCGTCGGAGCCTGCCCCGATGCTCAGGTTGGTCCCGCCGGGTGTGGAGGTGGTTGACGGCGTAGGCGTGGCTGACGGCGTAGGCGTGGTCGGGGTCGGTGTCGGCGTCTGGGGCGTGCAGTTGCCGTTCGACACCTGCAGACCCTTGTTGGCGCCTGCCGTCTGGCCGACGATGGCAGGCACGCAGCCGGCCCCGTCCAGGCTGTAGGAGTACGGGATGCTGACGGTGGTGTTGGACACCGGGTTGGGGCCGGCGGGATTGTTCTCGCTGCCGGGGCTGGACCAGGTCACGTTGTCGAAGATGTTGCCGCCGACCTGCCAATAGCCGGCCTCGCTGGTGTAGAAGGTGCCCAGGACGTCCTTGGAGTCCTTGAAGTAGTTGTTCTCCACCTTGGCGCGGCCCCCGGCCCGGGAGTTGATGCCGGACTCGTGGAGGTTCACGTACGAGTTGTTGTAGATGTGGGCGATGCCGCCACGCAGCAGAGGCGTGCGGGAGTCGATGTTCTGGTACAGGTTGTGATGGAACGTGATGAAGCCGTTCGAGAGGTCGCTCTCACTGGACCCGATGAGCCCGCCGCGGCCGGAGTTGCGCAGAATGCTGTAGGACAGGGTCACGTACTGGGTGTTGTCCTTCATGTCGAAGAGGCCGTCGAAACCCTCCGACTCCCCGCCCGAAGCCTCCAGGGTGACGTGATCGACCCAGATGTTGCGGACGCCGCTCTCCATGGAGATGGCGTCACCGCCGTTGGAGATGGGCGAGCCCGACTTCTTGACGTTCCGGACGGTCACGTTCTGGATGATGATGTTGCTGGCCTCGCGGATGTGGATGCCCAGCTGGTCGAAGACGGCGCCGCTGCCGACTCCGATGATCGTGACGTTGCTGATCTGCTTGAGTTCGATCAGGCCGTCGGCGGTGTTGCAGCTTGTGCCCGACACCTTGCTGGTGTTGCCGTGATTGATGGTCCCCTCAACCTGAATGGTGATCGGGGTGCTGCTGCTGGCCCGGCTGCACAGGGCCGCGTGGATCGCGGTGCCCGTGGTGGCTCGCACCGTCTGCCCGCCCGCACCGCCGGTGGTCCCACCGTTGCTGGTCGCGTAGCCGGTGGCGCTGCCGGCTGCTGCCGACGCCTGGATTGCCGGTAAAACCACACCGATCGCGGCCGCAATGGCCGCCGTAGCCAGCGCCGCCTGGAAGCGCAACGCGACTGCTCGTCTCATCCTCGTCTCACCTTCGTCGTCGAATGCCGGGACCGGTTAGAGGGCGCACGAATCCGCGCGCTGGCGGCGCGGAAATGGCGAAATGGAGCGGCATGCTGCCACCACAACAAAGGCGGACGCCGCAGGGAAAGCGCTTACCACCTCACTCGGACCATAGAGGCGGCTGTCAAAAGGTGTCAATGCTGAGGGCGAAAACTGCAACAAACCTGCAAACGCCGCGAACTCAGGATGGTGTTTGCCGTGCCGACCAATATCCGGCCAGGTCAAGCCGCATGTCCCGAGGCCGGATCGGTCGCGTGAGTCGCTCATGTAAGGCCGACGCGCACACGGCGCGGAATCGATGGCCAAGGGCGCGCCATCGTGATCCGGCAAAGCGCGGCGGTTCGGTTGAGTAATTGTTCGTGTGTACGGGATACTCCGAACTGCGGTTTTACGATGCTACGGCCGCGGTTGTATCTCACGCAGCACCCGCATGGCATCTCTCTCGATGCGCGAAAGGTCGTGGAGGATGACGCCGGCCTGCTCGAGGGACGCCGCGTCACCCTTCTCGCCGGCCTTCGTGATCAAGGTGGCCACGTCCGTCCACAGGGCGGCCGCCTCGGCGTACAGCCGGTGACCGGCGCGAAGGCCCTCATCGTCGATGAGCCCGGCGCACTCGCCGAGGAAGTCACGATAAAGGGCGCGGAACAGGGCGCCGCCGGTGCCGGCCTTCTCCATGAGGAGGGCAGCCTGTGGCAGGTCCCGCTTCGGCTCGTCCGTGCGGAGCAGCCACTTGGGCACCTGGCGGGCGGCTTTCTCGATGCCACGATGGCCCAGGTTCGCGATGGGCGCGGCGAGGAAGGCGTCGGCGCAGGCCTTGATCGCGGGGATGATCTGGTCCTGCCAGGAGGGCGGGTGCGCCGGCAGCGTCAGGGAGAAGGAGCGGTGCCTGGCGGTCATCGGGCCGCGTTCGGCCCTCGCCATGGCCAGGGTCGTCCGGCTCGTACGCACGGCTCCTCCCTGCTGAGCCGTGTCCACCAGGTAAGCATCGTGCTCGTCGTAGCCGTACATCGCGACGACATGGCCACCGAAGTGCACCTTCGACTGGAAGTAGTCCAGGTGGTAGCAGTCGAGCTGGAGGCCGACCGGCAGTCCGGCATCGATGCGGGCGGACACGTTCGCCCACGCCTTGCGCGGTGAGGTGGTCTCCTCGACCAGCAAGGTCAGCCCCAGCCGGGCGGCGAGGTTCCTGGTGAGCTCGAAGGGCTTGACGCGGCCTCCGAGGAAGGGGAAGTCCATTGCCTTGGCGTCCCAATAGATGAAGGACAGGCCTGAGCCGAGCCCGAACAGCATGGGCTCGGACAGATCAAGTCCCTCATGCCGCAGCAGCACACCCAGCGCCGTCGTCTCGCAGTGGTGCATGCCGCGAGCCTCGATGCCCTTCACGATGGTCATGCGTCGCTCTCCTCGATAGCCGGACGATCAGCGGGTGCGAAGCCGCTGTGCGGGCCGAACGCCGGAAAATAGCATGAGGCCTCCTACAAGGGGAGAGTCCAGCGTTCGATCCCGCCTCGCGGGGCCGGCTCGGCGAGCGCGTCGGCGATGCGCGACGGGTCGGACCAGTAGCCGAAGTTGGGGTTGCGGAAGAACGTCGCCCACACCTGGCCGCTGCGATCGATGAAGAAGTTGTTGTGGCCGGCGCCGACGCCCGCCGTCCACCGCTGGGAATACGCTCCCTCGAATGTGTCCGAGACGGCGACGACCGCGTCGTACTGATACTGCACGCGGCCGGGACCGGGCGGGTCGTAGGCGTATCGCGTGCTGCCGTCGGGGGTGGTCGACCTTCGGTTCCATGCGGCGTGGAGGAGGTAGTACTTGCCTCCGTGCTTGAAGACGTAGGCGCCTTCGAGGTACGGCTCGGGCGTGTAGGGCGTCTGCTGGAATGTCGGGAGGTTGGTCGTCGGGACGATGTCTTCCATGTCGTCCCGGAGCTTCGCGTACAGATGGTTGTGCAGCACAAGCCACGCGTCGTCGCCCTCGGTGTAGAGGCTGCCGTCGATGTGGTGGTAGGCGCCGGGCTTGATGAAAGCGGGTCCGCCGATGAAAGAGTCGCCGAAGGTTTTTCACGATTGCTTTCGACGAGGCAAGCAGTTGACGTACGTGTCGCGCATCCAGACCCGGCCGAGCTCGTTGTCGCGGGGGGCAGTTCGAGCGGAAGGATGAGCGAATTGTCCGCACGTGGCCACAGGTCCAGCCGGCGTCCCTAGCCGGCCTCACGTGTGGCACCGCCCCCAGGCCGGGGCTCGCCCCCCGGTGAGCCCGATCACACTGATCTAGCCAAAAGCCGAAAACTATGGTTAGCCTTGCCTAATTGTTGACCTTTGTAGATCACTCGACACGAGAACGGAAGCTCCACCATGCGCGCATGGCGTCCAGTCCTGGTGCTCGCCGCCCTGAGCGTAGTGCTCGCCGGTTGCGGCTCCGCAGACTCCTCCGGCACCACCACGGCAGCCTCCGCCACACCCTCCGGCCCGTGGTCGTTCACCGACGGGTCGGGCAAGGTCGTCAAGGCGGACAAGACCCCGACGCGGATCATCGCGCACGCGGGCGAGGCGGCCGCGTTGATGTCCTTCGGCATCAAGCCGGTCGGCATCTACGCCGACGAGTCCGTCAAGACCGACGCGAACCTGAAGGATCTCGACCTGACCGGCATCGAGATCCTGGGACAGGAGTGGGGCAAGATCGACGTGGAGAAGGCCGCCGCCCTGCGGCCGGACCTGATCGTCGGCGACTGGTGGCCGGTGGAGAAGGCGCACAGCGGCCTGGAAGAAGGCGTCGACGAGAAGAGCAAGAAGCTCGCCGAGCTGGCCCCGGTGGTGGGTGTCTCCCAGGGCAAGTCGATCGTCGACCTGGCCAAGGGGTATGAGGACCTCGCCAGGAGCCTGGGCGCCGACGTCGACGCTCCGCAGATCGCCGCGCACAAGAAGCGCTTCGAGGAGGCGCTCGCCGGCTTCAAGGAGGCGGTCGCGGCCAAGTCGGGCCTCACCGTGGCCGCGATGTCGCCCGCTGACGACAAGGTGTACGTGGCCAACCCCGAGTACGCCCCCGAACTGCTGGACTTCCAGCGCTGGGGAATGAAGGTGATCAACCCGGACAGCCCGGACCCCGGCTTCCCGTACTGGGAGAACCTGAGCTGGGAGAACGTCGACAAGTACCAGCCCGACCTGATCCTGTTCGACGGCCGTAGCTTCAAGCCCACCTCCAATGCCGATTGGGGCAAGAAGCAGCCCACCTGGTTCAAGATCAAGGCGGCCAAGGCGGGGGCCGTCGTGTCGTGGCCGGCGTACTGGCTGCACACGTACGGCCACTTCGCCACCGAGCTGGACAAGCTGACGGCGGCGGTCAAGGCCGCGGACCCGAACGTCGGCGACTGATCGCCGCTGATGAGCAGCTCGACGCATCTCGCACGCAGAGCCGTCGCCCTCGGGCCGGGGCTCGCCGTCCTGTGCGTGTTACTGGCTCTGGTCGCGTTTCTCAGCGTCACCTTGGGCTCGCGCTCGATCGGCCTGCCCGAGGTGCTGCGCGCCTTGGGCAGCCTGGACACCGACGGGTCGATCAACAGCACGGTGACGCTGGAGCTGCGCGTGCCCCGCACGCTGATCGGCATCCTGGTGGGCGCCGCCCTCGGCGTGGCCGGCGCCATCCTGCAGGGCGTCACCCGTAACCCGCTGGCTGACGCGGGGATCATGGGCATCAACTCTGGGGCGACCGTCTTCGTGGTCTTGGCCATCACGGTGTTCGGCGTGCGCGGCGCGGGCGTCTACGTCTGGTTCGCCTTCGCCGGCGCGATCGGGGCCCTCGTGCTGGTGTACGCGATCGCGTCGCTCGGCCGGGAGGGCGCCACCCCGATCAAGCTGGCCCTGTCCGGCGTGGCCGTCACCGCCGGCCTGGCCTCGGTGACCACTGGGATCTTGATGACCAACGTGGACGCGCTGAACGAGCTGCGGTTCTGGCAGGTGGGATCGCTCGCCGGGCGCTATGCCCCGATCCTGACCGGGGTCGCGCCGTTCCTCATCCTCGGGCTGGTCGCCTCGCTGGGTTTCGGGCGGGCGCTCAACGGGCTCGCGCTCGGCGAGGACATGGCCCGCGGCCTGGGCCAGCGGGTCACCAGGACCCGGGCGGCGGCGTTCGCCGTGGTCGCGGTGCTCGCCGGGGCCGCCACGGCAGCCTGCGGACCGATCGTCTTCGTCGGGCTCGTCGTGCCGCACGTGGCGCGGTTCATCTGCGGCCCGGACTACCGGTGGATCCTGCCGTACTCCATGCTCCTGGCCCCGATCGTGCTGCTGCTGGCGGACGTGCTCGGCCGGGTGGTGGCCGTCCCCGACGAACTGCAGGTCGGTGTGGTCCTCGGCGTGCTCGGAGCACCGGCGTTCGTGGGCATCGTCCGCTACGGCCGGCTGTCGGAGGTGTGACCATGGCAGCGACCACGACTGCGCGGGCCACGACCGCCGGCGCCTTCCGCACCACCCGGCGTCGCCGGGCCACCCGTTCACTTGTGGTGACGTGCTCCCTGGCCGTGGCCGTCAGCGCGCTGTTCGTGCTCACCATGATGGTGGGCAGCTTCCAGCTCAGCGCGGGCGAGGTCATCGCCTCGGTGCTCCACCTGCGCGAAGACCCCAGCGTCGACTTCGTCGTCCGGGGGTTGCGGCTGCCCACCGCGGCGTCCGCGCTGGCCGTCGGCCTCGCCCTCGGCGCCGCCGGGACGATCTTCCAGCAGCTGCTGCGCAACCCTCTCGCGTCCCCCGATTTCGTCGGCATCAACTCCGGCGCCGGGCTCGCCGCCATCACCGGGATCGTGCTTCTGCAGGTCAGCGGACTGGCCGTGAGCGCGCTCGCCCTCGGCGGCGCCGTCGCCGCCGCCCTGCTGATGTACGTGCTCGCCTGGCGCGACGGCGTCGCCGGCTACCGGTTCATCCTCATCGGCATCGGCGCCACGCTCTTCTTCGACGGCCTGATCGGCTACATGCTGACCCGAGCCCAGCTGTCCGACGCCCGGCAGGCGATGCATTGGCTGACCGGCTCCGTCGGGCAGGCCGACGCCGGCGAGCTGCGGCTCCTGCTCGGCGCCCTGGTGCTCCTCCTGCCCACCGCGGTCCTCCTGCAACGGCAGCTGCGAGCGCTCGAACTCGGCGACGACACCGCCCGGGCGCTGGGCATCCGCACCGAGCTCGGCCGGGCCGGCCTGCTCGCCACGGCAGTGGTGCTGACGGCCCTGGCCGTCGCCGTGGCCGGCCCCATCGTCTTCGTCGCACTCGTCGCCGGACCGATCGCCAACCGGCTGCTCGGCCCCGCCACGGGCGGGATCATCCCAGCCGCGCTGGTCGGCGCCGCGCTGCTGCTCACCGCCGACCTCATCGCCGTCCACCTGCTGCCGACGGCGCTGCCCACCGGCGTGGTGACCGGCGCGGTCGGCGCACCCTACCTGCTGTGGCTGCTGGCCACCACCAACCGGCAAGGAGCGGGCGGATGACCCGGCTACGCGCCGAGGGCCTGACCCTCGGGTACGACGACCAGGCGATCGTGACCAACCTCGACGTCCAGATCCCTGACGGCAGGATCACGGCCATCGTGGGCGCCAACGCGTGCGGCAAGTCCACGCTGCTGCGCGGCCTGGCCCGGCTGCTCAAACCCCGTCACGGCGCCGTATACCTGGACGGCAAGGCGCTGACCGAGATGAGCACCCACGACGTGGCCAAGACACTCGGGCTGCTGCCGCAGACCCCCCTCGCGCCCGAGGGCATCACCGTCGCCGACCTGGTGGCCCGCGGCCGCTACCCGCATCAGGGCTGGTTCCGCCGCTGGAGCGACCAGGACGACGACGCGGTCTCTCGGGCCCTCGAGGCCACCGGCACCGCCGACCTGGTCAACCGCCCGCTCCGGCAGCTCTCCGGCGGCCAGCGGCAGCGGGTCTGGGTGGCGATGGCGCTCGCCCAGGACACCGACCTGCTGCTCCTCGACGAGCCCACGACCTACCTGGACATCAACCACCAGGTGGAGCTGCTGCGGCTGCTGCGGACGCTGAACGCCGAGTCCGGCAAGACCATCGTGGTCGTGCTGCACGACCTCAACCTCGCCTGCCGCTTCTGCGACCACGTCATCGCGATGGCGGAAGGCGCCATCGTCGCCGAGGGCGCCCCAACCGCGGTGATCACCGCCGAGCTGGTCGAGAAGGTCTTCGGCCTCAACTGCGTCGTGGTCCCCGACCCGGTCGCCGGCACGCCGATGGTGGTGCCTTCCTGATGGCGCTCTCTTAGATGGTCATGGGTCCACCGGAGCGGAGATGCGGGTGAGCGCCGCCGACACCCGCCTCGCCACGGCGACCCTGCGCACGGCGACCGGACGTGAGGCCACCCGCTGGGTCGCGGCGCACTTCCGCGACGTGCCATGGCTGGCGGTCGCCACCGTGCTCACCACGGTGGCCGGGGCGGCGCTCGCGGTGCTGCCGGTGCTCCTGCTCGGCCGGGTGGTCGACGGGGTGATCGACGGCGAACCGCCATCGATCCTGGTCACGATCGGCGCGCTGATGGTGGCCGCCGCTCTTGTCGGCGTCGCGGCCACCGGGGCGTCGACGTACCTGATCGGACGGCTGGGCTCGGAGATGCTCGCGCGGCTGCGGGAGGACGCCGTCCGGGCGGTGCTGGGAATGCCGAGCGCGCGGATCGAGCAGGTCGGCCGGGGGGACGTGCTGTCCAGGGTCGGCGACGATGTGGCCGTGCTGTCCAAGGGCATCCGCACGGCCATCCCCACGGTGTTCTCGGCGGGAGTGCTGGTCGTCATCGCCACGGCCGGCATGTTCGGGCTCGACTGGCGACTCGGTTTGGCAGGTGCGGGCGCGCTGCCCGCGTACGCGCTGGCCCTGCGCTGGTATCTCCCCCGGTCCGCCCCGCTCTACCAGAAACAGCGGGCGGCCCAGGCCGACCGCGCGCAGGCGTTGATCAGCGGTCTGAACGGGATCGACACAGTCCGGGCGTACCGCCTTGAGCACGCCTTCCGCGAGCAGGTCAGCAGTGAGTCGTGGCGGGTGCGCGAGCTCGGCATCGAGGTGTTCCGGTTGTTCGGCCGGTTCGTCGGCAGAGAGAACCGTGCCGAGTTCATCGGGCTGGTCCTGATCATTGTGGTGGGGTACGTACTGCTGGAGGCCGATGCCGCCAGCCTGGGTGAAGTGGCGGCGGCCCCGCTGCTTTTCCACCGGCTGTTCAACCCGCTGGGCGCCATCATGTTCACCTTCGACGAGGCGCAGAAGTCCGGGGCGAGCCTGACCCGGCTGGTCGGGGTGCTGGGCGAGGCCGCGCACGACCGGCTGGTGGGCAGTGCCGCCGCCGTGTCCGCGGACCTCACGCCGTACCCGGTGACGGTCGAGGGACTGACGTTCAGCTACCCCGATTCCGAGGAGCCGGTCCTGCGGGACGTCGACCTGGTGATCCCGGCCGGTGGTTCGCTCGCGCTGGTGGGCGCGACCGGTGCGGGCAAGACCACCCTGGCCGCGCTGATCGCGGGCATCGGCACCCCGCAGGCCGGGTCGGTGCGCATCGGGCCGACCGACCTCGCGGGCCTGGACGAGGCCGGGGCGCGAGCCTTGGTGAGCATCCTGACGCAGGAGACGCACGTGTTCTCCGGTCCGCTCGCCGACGACCTGCGGCTGGCCGCGCTGGACGCGACCGACGCCGAACTGATGGACGCGCTGCGCACGGTCGGCGCCGACGGGTGGGTCGACGCGCTGCCCGACGGGCTGAACACCCTGGTCGGCGAGGGCGGCGAGCGCCTGGACGTCACCAAGGTCGCCCAGATCGCCCTGGCCCGGCTGGTGCTGGGCCGGTCGCCGGTGGTGGTGCTGGACGAGTCGACCGCGGAGGCGGGCAGCGAGGGCGCCGCCGAGCTGGAGCGGGCCGTGCTGGCCGCGTGCCGGGGCCGCACCACGTTGTTCGTGGCGCACCGGCTGACGCAGGCGATGGCGGCGGACCGGATCGCCGTGCTGGACGCGGGATGCGTGGTGGAGCAGGGAACTCACGAGGAGTTGGTGGCACTGGGCGGACGGTACGCGCGACTGTGGCAGGCCTGGCGAGCGGGGAGTTAGGTCGACCGGATGCCCGCCACCTCGATGACGACTCCTGACGCGCAGCGGCCTCGCACGGGGTCCGGCATTCTCCGGACCGCACTGCGGCGCAACATCGGCGCCATGACCTGGGGCACCGTCCTCCTGGGCTCCTACCAGGCGGGCGAGACCGCCTTCCCCATCGCGCTCGGCCTGATCGTCGAACACACCATGCGGGAGCGAAGCCTCGGCTCGCTCGCCCTGTCGATCGCCGCGTTGGCTGTGATCATCACCACCGTGTCGCTGTCGTGGCGATTCGGGATGCGCATCCTGCAGAAGGCCAACACGACCGAGGCGCACCGCTGGCGGGTCGAGGTCGCGGCCTGCGGACTCCAGCCCGTGGCCAGAGACGTCGATCTCAAGTCCGGCGAGGTGCTGACCATCGCCACCGAGGACGCCGACCAGACGGCCGACATCATCGAGGTGGTGCCGCTGCTGATCAGCTCACTGGTCGCGGTGCTGATCACGGCCGTGACGCTGGGCATGGCCAGCATCTGGCTCGGCCTGCTGGTGATCGTGGGGACCGTCGCGATCCTCTCGATCCTGAGCCTGATGTCCAAGCGGATCGGCGTCAGCACCCGCGAACAACAGGCCCGGGTGGCGCGGGCGGGCGCGAAGGTCGCCGACCTGATCACCGGCCTGCGCCCGCTGCACGGCTTCGGCGGCAACGACGCGGCGTTCCTGTCCTACCGGAAGGTCAGCACGGAGGCGAAGCACCAGGCGGTCACCGTCGCCAGGGTGAACGGCGCGTACGCGGGCGCCGCTCTGGGCTTCAACGCGATCCTCGCCACCGCCGTGACCCTGATGGCGGGGTGGCTCGCGTTCCAGGGCCAGATCACCATCGGGCAGCTCGTCATGGCCGTGGGGCTGGCGCAGTTCATCATGGAACCGCTCAAGCTGTTCTCAGAGATGCCGAAGTACGTGATGATCGCGCGCGCGTCGGCGGAGCGGATGGCCCTGGTGCTGGCCGCGCCGCCGGTGATGACCCCGGGGCGGGACCGCCCGTCCGCGGGCGGAGACCTCGAGGTCGACTGCGTCCGATACGGGTCCCTGCGCAAGCTGAAGTTCCAGGTGTCCGCCGGCGAGCTCGTGGCGATCGCCGCCTACCAGCCGCGCGCGGCAGCCGACCTGGCATCGGTCCTGGCCATGAACGTCCCGCCCGGCGCGTATGAGGGCGTGGTGCGGGTCAGCGGGCAGGAAACGGCGGACCTGTCGATCGAGGCGGTCCGCGAGCACATACTCGTGAACCCGTACGACGGGGAGATCTTCGCGGGCTCCCTCCGCACGAATATCGACCCATCAGGCACCAGCAGGATGGTCCCCGAGGCCGTCGAGGCGTCGATGCTGACCGACGTCGTCGCCCTCCACCGCGAAGGACTCGACCACGGCGTCCGCGACCGCGGCGCGAATCTTTCCGGCGGGCAGCGCCAACGACTGTCTCTGGCCCGAGCCCTCGCCGCCGACACCGACGTCCTCGTCCTGCACGACCCGACGACCGCGGTGGACGCGGTCACCGAGCAGCTCATCGCGCGCAACATCGCCGAGCTGCGGCGGGGCCGCACCACCATCGTGATCACCAGCAGCCCGGCCTTCCTGGACGCCGCCGACCGGGTCCTCGTCCTGGACGACGGCGTCATCACCGCGGAGGACACGCACCGGAACCTGCTCGCCACCGATGAGGACTACCGTCTGGCCGTCGCCCGGTGACCGACCTTTTCAAGCCTTTTGGGAAACCCCCCGGGTTGGGCGCCGCACTGCGTGCCTACGGCCCGCTCGACTCGCCGTAGGCGCGCGTCGGACGGGGCGGCCTGCCATGAGGCTCGCACGGAAATGCGAGTCGCAGAGACGCGGACACCCGTCGGGACACTCGCACCGCGGAGGACTGGATGCGGCTCGCCGCCGGGCAGCGCCGCCGGCAGCACGCCGAACGGCCGCCTAATCCGCCTTCACAGAGCAGATCGCCGATCCGATCACGGACGTGACCGCGTCCGGGTGCGAGACCAGGGTGAGGTGGGACCCGCCCGCGAACTTGGTGACCTTGGAGCCAGCACGCCGTGCCATCGACAGTTGTGACGCCGGCGTGATGATCCGGTCGCCGGTGCTGACGAAGTACCAGGATGGGATCTTCTTCCACGCCGCGGCTCGTGACGGGGTCTGGAACGCGCTGGTCGAGGCGGCCCTCTGCGAGGCCCACAGGCGTATGGCGGTGTCCCGCGGCAGGTCCGAGGCGAACGAGCCGACGAAGACGTCCTGCTTGAGGTACAGGTCGCTCGCGCCCTGGGGCGCGTTCGAGTAGGACGCCTTGTCGTACAGGGAGCCCGGGTCACCGTTGAGCACGGAGCCGGATCCGCTGAGCTGGGCGGTGGTCTCCCCCGTGTCCGGTACCGCCGCGTCGACGTACACCAGGGCCTTGACGTTCGGGGCGTTCGCGGCGGCGTTCGTGATGACCGAGCCGCCGTAGGAGTGCCCCACCAGGACGATGGCGACGGTGGCGGCGTCGTCGTCGAGGTTGCGCAGCGGGTTCGCGATGGCGCGCGCGGTGTAACCGGCCCGGCGCAAGGCGTCCACTTCTCCGTTCCAGCTCGAGGTGTCGGCCCATGCTCCGTGGACGAGGACGACCGTCGGTTTGGTCGTGCCCGATGACGGACAGGGCAGCTGTCTGCTCGCCCGGGCCGTGGTGGGCTGCGTCGCGACCGCCACGGTCAGCGTGGTCAGGAACACGATCGTCTTTCCGGGACGTGTACGGCACCGCCGCGTCCAGTCCCGAGCGCCTCTCGCCGCGGATGCCATCGCTCGCCCCCCGTCGCGCGCTGACCAGGGCCTTCTCCTACCTCAGAAGCAGCACCTCTAACTCAAGGGAGGACCACCGTCGACGGGGTGGCCGCGGGCTCCCCCAACGGCATGCCCCGCCACCGCGCCATCCAGTCGGCCACGGTGGTGACGTCCGCCTGCTGGGGGAACACCTTCTCCACGAGCACACGGTGCACCTCCGGGTCGGAGTCGAGACAGCCGTCGGACAGGACGGTGAGCCGGAAATCCAGGTCGGCTGCCTGGCGCAGGGTGGACAGCACGACACCGCTGGTCGCGATGCCCGTGAGGACAAGGTGATCGATGTCACCGGCCCGCAGGACCATCTCGAGGTCGCTACCCACGAAGGCGCTGATGCGTCGCTTCGTGACGATGATGTCGCCGGGTTCCGGTGCCACGTCTCGATGAACCTGGGTGGCCTGGTCGCTTCCGGCCACGTCGAAGCAGGCCGCCGCACCCTGGGACTCCGCGCGCCACGCCGCCCCGTCGGCGACGCGCCTCACCAGCCGGCAGCGACGGCCTGATCCGCGCCGAGGCTGCAGAACCCGGAGCTCGGCGCCCAGCACACGTTCCCTCGAGGGGCAGCAGGATGACGGTTCATCGTTTCGGCATATTCGGGGCATCAATGCGATCGGCCGGCAAGATGAGCAGAACGAGCCCGACGACCATGACCCAGGCGGGGAAGACGATCTCCGACCAGGCCATGCGGCTGACGATCAGCATCTGCACCAGCCCGACGACGTAGCCGGCCACGACCAGCCAGCGGGGGAACAGACCGAGACGGGCCACGATGGTTGTGGCGGTCAGCGTGAACACGCCCGCCATGCGCGGTGCGTACTCGGTGAGCAGGGTGATCGTGAGATGACGCCCATAGTGCAGCAGCTCGGCCGGCGGGATCGACCCCTTCATCGCATCGATCGTGACCACGAAGGCGCTCGCCGTCGCGCCGAAGACGAAGAGCATCGCCACGTACAGCAGGCCAGCGCCGAGGAACACCGTCGCGAAGAACCTGTCCTCCCGCGCGCCGATCGAGTCGCGTAGCGCGCCCATGAACCACAGGAAGAAGACCCCTCCGAACGGCAGGAGGATCAGGGCCTGCCGCAGGGCGTCGCGACTGGCGACGTCGGCGAGATAGGCGGTCACCTCGAGCGGGCGCTCGGGTATCGCCCTGCGTACCAGGATCATGGCGCCGCCCAGCAGCAGGGCGGACAGAATCCCTGCGGCTCCCGCGGCGCGCGGCGTCCGCAGCGCCTTCGCCGGCGGTTCGGCACTGTCCTGCATGAGGTCCCTGTTCCCGCCGAGACGCCGGATATCCCGCTGGCAGATCTTGCCACCGCCTCCGACCAGACCCTCTAGGCTGATCCCCTCACTTGTGGTCTCTGAGCCTTCTTACTCGGCCGCGCCATTTCTCGGTGCTGCACGAACGTGCGCGCGTTCGCCTTGTTTCCCGATGAGACTCAAGTACTCGACGGGACCGGCGCTGGTGGCCCCGAACCAGTGCGGGGTGCGCGTGTCGAACTCCGCGGCCTCCCCGGGCTTGAGGATGAGGTCGTGTTCCCCGAGGACAAGGCGGAGCGTTCCATTGAGGACATAGACCCAGTCGTAGCCCTCGTGGGTGCGCAGGTCGGGTTCGGCGTCGTCGCTTCCTGTCGGAAGGACGAACTTGTAGGCCTGGATTCCTCCGGGCCTACGGGTCAGCGGCAGGATGACCGAGCCGTCGCCGCAGGGGATGGGACGCAGATTGATGCGGGGGTCGCCGGTTGGCGGCGCATCGACGAGCTCGTCGAGTGTGATCCCGTAGGCGCGGGCAAGCGGAAGCAGCTGCTCGAGCGTGGGACGTCGCAGCCCCGCCTCGAGCCGGGACAAGGTGCTGGTGGAGATGCCGGTCTCCGCCGCGAGGTCGGCGAGCGTGACCTCGCGATGCAGCCGAAGGCGTTTCAACCTCGACCCGACAGCGTCAAGGGTGCGGTCGATGGTTTCATCCACCCACCCATTTTGCCATTCGGCAACAACGTTTGCGTATCAGCCTCCTCCGTCTGCACCATGACGATCGAACCGAAGAACGCACCCGCAGAGGGGTGCACGAGACGAGGACGACCTATGACGCACGGGTTCGACAAGGACTTCTGGGAGCGGCACTGGCAACAAGGGCGAGCTGGGGGCCCCGGATCCATGGGCGGCAACCCGCCGAACCCGTACCTCGCTCAGGAGACCAGCGGCCTGACACCGGGCACGGCACTGGATGCCGGGTGCGGCGCCGGGGCCGAGGCGATCTGGCTCGCCTCCCACGGCTGGCACGTCACCGCAGCCGACATCTCGTCCGGGGCCCTTGCTCGCGCTGCCGAGCGCGCGGCGACGAGCGAAGCCCCCGAGCGCTTGCAGTGGGTTGAGGCGGATCTGAGCGTCTGGAACCCGGACGCGCAGTTCGACCTGGTCATGACCCATTACGCCCACCCAGCGATGCCCCAACTGGAGTTCTACGACCGCATCGCGGGATGGGTGGCTTCCGGCGGCACGCTGCTCATCGTGGGGCACCTGCACACCCCGGACTCCACCGGCCACGGGCACCACCCTCCTGCCGAAGCCTCGGCCACCTCCGCGGCCATCACCGCGCGCATGGACGGCATGGAGTGGGAGATCGTCACCGCCGAAGAGCACCTCCGCACGCTCACCGGCAGCGGGGGCCGAGAGGTCCCCCTCCACGATGTCGTCGTGCGCGCCACCCGACGCCGGTAGTCCCGCCATCCGACAGCGCCAGGGCCCGCTGCTCAGACGCCGATTCCCCTTGCCTTCTCGAAAGGAATGTCATGAGTACGAACCGGTCCTCAGACGCGGGAGCCCCCGACCCGACCATCCGCGACCCACGACAACGACGTACGATCTTGGTCGGGGTCTGCATCGCGCTCATGGCGGTCATCGCTTCGGCGTCCGGGTTGAACGTCGCCCAGCCGGGGCTGACCGTCGCTTTCGACGCCTCGCAAACCGAGGTCTTGTGGTTCATCTGATTTGTGGCGCGGAGACCCGTTCCTTCAGGGCCGGGAGGAAGCCCCTCCTTTCGAAAACAGTATGGAAAATATTGGTCACAGCCAGTAATATCTGCGGTGCGTGAGGGGCTCGTGACAGGAGGTGCGCGATGGCGATCCGCCGCTCCGCCGCCAAACGGCAGGGCCTGCCCTCGGTGGTACAGCTGCGGCTTGCGCCCACTCTGACCCAGGCCGAGGCTCTGACGGCGGCGGTGCAGGTGTGCAACGAGGCGGCGAGTTTCGTCTCCCGGCTGGCGTGGCAGCAGCGCACCTTCGCCGTGGTGGAGCTGCACCGGCTGGCCTACTATCCGGTGCGCGCCCAGGTCGCCGGGCTTGCCGCGCAGGCGGCCGTGCGGGCGATTGCCCGGGTGGCCGGCGCGTACGCCAACCGGCGTGCCACCAAGAAACGGGCTCATGTGTTCCGCCCGCACGGCGCGGTCCCCTACGACGCGCGGCTGATGAGCTGGAACCGGGACGCCCGCACCGTGTCGCTATGGACCCCCACCGGCCGCGTCACCGTGCCCTACATCGGGCGGCCGGACGATTTGAAGGCCATCGACACGCTCCCGCTCGGCGAGGCCGACCTGATCTACCGGCGCGGCGTGTGGCTGCTGCAGGTCGCCGTCACCCTGCCCAAACCCGAAGTCCGCGAGCCGGTCAACGGCTTCCTCGGGGTGGACCAAGGGCTGGCGAACCTGGCCGTCACCAACGACGGCGCGGTGCTGCCCGGCCCCGCCCTGCCCGGCCCGATCCACGGCAACGGGCACGTGCGCAGCCTGCGGGAGCGCAGGTACCGGCAACGCCGCCGCTTGCAGAAGAAGGGCACTCCTGCGGCGCGGCGGGTGCTGCGCCGCCTGTCCGGGCGTGAGCACCGGATGATGACCGACGTCAACCACCAGATCTCCAAGTTCGTGGTGCGCGAAGCCGAACGCACCGGCCGCGGCATCGCCCTGGAGGATCTCCAGGGCATCCGTGGCCGGGTAAGGGCTCACCGGCTCCAGCGGCGCACCCTGCACGGCTGGGCGTTCGCCCAGATGATCGAGTTCACCCGCTACAAGGCCGCGCGGGCCGGGGTCGCCTTCCTGCTGGTCGACCCCGCCTACACCTCGCAGGCCTGCCCCGACTGCGCGTGCGTCTCCAGAGCGAACCGGCCCGCCCGGGGCCGGTTCGTCTGCACCGGCTGTGGCCTCGCTGGGCACGCCGACCACATCGCGGCCTGCAACATCGCCGTACGCGGCGTTGCGGGCTGGGCTGCTGTCAACCAGCCGCACGCTACCGGCCTCCCTTCAGCCAGACGGGACCGTGAGAGCAAACCACCGGCTTCAGCCGGTGGTAGTTGACCAACATCTACACCATCGCTCTGGCCGCGTTGCTGCTGCCGCTCGGCGAGATGGGGGACCGGTGGGGCCGCAGGCCGGTGCTGCTCGCAGGCCTGCTCGTCTTCGGAACAGCGAGTGCGGCGGCCGGCCTTGCCACGTCGTCGGAGATCATGCTCGCTGCGCGTTTCCTGAGCGGCGTAGGCGCAGCGATGATCATGCCGGTCACCCTTGCCGTCATCACCTCGACCTTCCCGGACGAGGAGCGTTCCAAGGCGATCGGCGTGTGGACCGGCGTCGCCGGCGGTGGAGGCATCCTGGGGATGTACCTGTCAGCCGTCCTGGTCGACCTGGCGAGCTGGCGGTGGCTCTTCGTCCTGCCGATCGTGCTCGTCGTCGTCGCTACCGTCATGGCGCTGCGATCCATCCCGAACTCGCGTGAGCCGTCAGGGCACGGGTTCGACACCGTCGGTTCGTTGTCGTCCGTGGTCGCGGTGGTCGGGCTCGTCTTCTTCCTCCAGGAGGGCCCCGAACGGGGCTGGACCGCGCCCACGACGCTCCTGAGCCTCCTCGTCGGCGTCATCGCCGCTGTCGGATTCGTGGCATGGGAGCTGCGCCGACAGGCTCCGCTCCTCGACGTCCGCCTGTTCCGCGAACGAGGTCTCGCGAGCGGTTCCGTGTCGCTCTTGACGGTCTTCGGCGTGCAGGCGGGGATCTTCGTGGTCCTCTTCCCGTACTTTCAGGCGGTGCTCGGCTGGTCCGGCCTTCGCTCCACCCTGGCGCTCATGCCGATGGCGCTGCTGATGATGATGGCCTCCGGCCTTGCCCCGAAGGCAGCCGCGCGCATCGGCGGCCGCTCGACGATGACCTCAGGGATCTTCCTGGGCGGCGCGGGGCTGGTCCTCATGGCCACCTTCGTGTCCGTCGACGGCGGCTACCTCTCGATCCTCCCCGGCATGCTCGCCATGGGACTCGGTATGGGGTTGACGATGACGCCCTCCACCGAGGCCATCACCACCGCCATGCCGCGCGAGCGTCAAGGTGTCGCGTCCGCGCTCAACGACGTCACCCGGGAGTTCGGCACCGCGCTCGGTGTCGCACTGCTCGGAGCGGTCCTCACCGCCGGCTACCGCGGCGCCATCGCCTCCCGGCTCGACGGAGTGCCGGGCGACGCCGCCGACACCGCCCGCGAGGGCGTCGCCAACGCCCTCGCGGCCGCCGACAGGGTCGGCGGCCAAGCGCCGGCGCTGATCCGAGCCGCCCAAGAGTCCTTCGTCGACGGCTGGCAGCAGGCCATGTGGGCAGGCGCAGTAGTCATGGCGGTCCTGTTCGTCTACGTACTCGCGCGAGGTCCGCAGCAACGGGCTTCCCAGGGCTCCGGCAGCAGCTGCCGTGAAGCCAACGATGTAGTCGCCGATGAGAACGTCGCATATCCAGATGTGAACCGCTACCGGACTGGGCAGGTGTCCTGACGACCGGCCTTGAGTCCAGCCCTTTGGACGGCTCTTAGGCGTATCACGAAGCCCTCTGACGCAATCGCCAGGAGGTCAAAGATCGGCGAGGAAGTCCCGGGCGATCGCCCAGGCGCGCTCGGCGGCCTCGGCGTTGTAATCGGGCAGATCAGGGTCGGTGAACAGGTGGCCAACGCCTGGATAGCGGAAGACCTCCACGTCGGCCCGAGCCCGGCGCATCCTGAGGTACCAGGCGTTCAGCCAGTCGACGGGTTCGTAGGTGTCGGGATCGGCGACGTGGAGCTGGACAGGCAGGTCGTCGGCTGAGACACCGTCGGCCAGGTCGGACGTGCCGTGCATCAGCAGCAGCCCGCGGGATCGCTCGTCGGCCAGAGCGAGGTTCTGCGCGAGCGCCGCGCCCAGCGAGAAACCCGCGTACACCACCCCGCCGTCACCGGACAGCGGGGCGGCCGCGGCCACGGCCCGCTTCAGCAGCTCATCCCGGCCGATCTCCTCCTTGATCGCGATGCCTTGCTCGGGCGTGTCGACGACCCGGCCGCCGTACAGATCGGGGACGTGCACGTCATGCCCGGCCGCCCGCAACCTGTCAGCGGCCTGGTGAACAGCAGGCCGCAAGCCATACATCGAGTGCAGAAGAAGGATCCGCGCCATACGCGCAGCTTAGCCACCCCGGGGCGGCGCCCCGATCTCACTGACGCGGCAGCTCAGCGAAAGACCCCGCTGTAGGCGTTGAGGGCGGGCTGACCGCCGAGGTGGACGTACAGGACATTGGCGTCCTTGGGGATCTCGCCGCGGCGAACGAGGTCGATGAGCCCGGCCATCGACTTGCCTTCGTAAACCGGGTCGATGATCATTCCTTCGAGTCGTCCGGTGAGCCTGATGGCGTCGAGGGTGGACTGCACGGGGATCCCATAGGTGTCGCCGGCCCAGCCTTCCAGCACCGTGATCTCTTCCTCGCGCAGGTCCCGGCCCAAGCCGATGAGTTCGGCCGTGGCCCGGGCGATCTTGTCCACTTGGGCACGCGTCTCGGCGAGCTTGGCGGAGGCGTCGATGCCCAGCACGCGTCGCGGACGATCCTGGCCCGCGAAGCCGGCGATCATGCCCGCCTGGGTGCTCCCGGTGACGCTGCACACCACGATGGTGTCGAAGAAGACACCCAGCTCGTGTTCCTGCCGCTGCACTTCGTAGGCCCAGTTGGCGAAGCCGAGACCGCCCAGCGGGTGGTCGGACGCTCCAGCGGGGATCGCGTACGGGCGGCCGCCGCCTGCCACGACCCCCTCCAGGGCTTCGCGCCAGCTGTCCTTGAGACCGATCCCGAAATCGGCCTCGACCAGGCGGACGTCGGCGCCCATGATGCGCGACAGCAGGATGTTGCCGACCTTGTCGTTGACCGCGTCCGGCCAGTCCACCCAGCTCTCCTGCACGAGTACGGCCTTCAGCCCGAGTCTGGCGGCGACCGCGGCCACCTGCCGGGTGTGGTTGGACTGCACTCCCCCAATGCTGACCAGCGTGTCCGCGCCCTGGGCGAGAGCGTCGGGGATCAGGTATTCCAGCTTCCGGGTCTTGTTTCCGCCGAACGCCAGCCCGCTGTTGCAGTCCTCACGCTTGGCCCAGACGCGGGCTCCGCCGAGGTAGTCGCTGAGCCGGTCGAGGGGGTGGACGGGGCTGGGACCGAAGAGCAGCGGATAGCGCTCGAAGTCGTCGATGGACACGTACGGCTCCTTAGGGTTGAGGCTTGTTCTCAGCAGGAGCAGGCATGGCCTCGAGGAGTGGGGCCAGGGTCTGCCAGTTGGCGCGCACGGCGAGTGCCGCTCCCTCCACGTCTCCGGCCGCGCACAACGCGATGATGCGTTCGTGCTGCGCGACCGATCCTCGGCCGCTCAGGGAGGAGAATCGCATCCGCTCCACGCGCCGCAGCACCGGCGTGAACTGGTCGAGGACGGTGCGTATCGCCTGATTGGCGGATGCGATCACTGGGATGTCGTGGAAGGCGTCGTCCGCGGCGAGCGCCGCGTCGACGTCGTCGCGACGTAGGGCGTCGGCGAAACGCGCGTTGGCCTCGCGCATGGCGTCCAGTTCGCCGGCGGACAGATTCGGCAGCGCCTCCCGGACGGCGAGCTCGTGCATGGCGGCCGTCACCGACTGGGCGGCACGCACGGCCCGGACGTCCACTGTGCTGACGATGGTGTATCGACCGGGTTTGGTCCGCACCAGCCCGGCCTGCTCCAGACGTGTCAGCGCCTCCCGGACGGGTGTGCGGCTCACGCCCAGCCACTGCGCCAGATCGCCGTCGTTGAGACGCTCGCCCGGGGTGAGTGTGCCGTCGACGATCGCGTCTCGGATCGCGCGATAGGCGTTCTCCCGGAGAAGTGGCCTGGCGACAACTCCTCGGCTCTGCGGAACTGGCATGCAATATATTGCATGCCACATGTTGCGGGAGGTCAAGCCCCATAGCGGAATTGAGTACCTCGTTGAGGTCGCCGCCCACGGCACGCCGCATTCGGGATCTCCGGTTGGTGGAGACCGGTGGTTTCGATCAAGAGCGCCTCAAGGGGGCCTCACGCTGGGAAACGCCGTGGTAGTGCGGCAGATCGAGCGGCGGCACCGGGAAGCCACCCTTCGCCGGCTCGTTGGACAGTTCCTCGAACTCGGCTTCGACCTGGGCCTTCCTGGCTTCCTTGCGCCGCTGGTTGACGGTGTCGAACCGCATCCAGATGGCCAGCGCCCCGACCACGATGATCCCGGTGACCGCGATACTGATCATCCGGGAGTCCACGTTGATCACCACGCTGCGCACACCGGCGACCAGCAGGATCCACGCCAGGTTGACCGGGATCAGCACCTTCCAGCCCAGCGACATGAGCTGGTCGTACCGCACCCGCGGCAGCGACGCCCGCACCCACACGATGAAGCTGAAGGTCAGCACGAACTTGATGAAGAACCACAACACCGGCCACCAGCCCGTGTTCGCGCCCTCCCACAGCGAGATCGGGAACGGCGCCCGCCACCCGCCGAGGAACAGCGTCACCGCGATGCCGGAGGCGGTGAACGTGTGCAGGTATTCACCCATCATGATCAGGGCGAACTTCAGCGACGAGGAGTATTCGGTCTGGAACCCGCCGACCAGCTCACCCTCACCCTCGGGCAGGTCGAACGGAATGCGGGCGGCCTCACCGAACATGCAGACCACGTAGATCAGGAACGACGGGAGCAGCAGGAACACATACCAGGTCTGCTCCTGCGCCGCCACGATCTCCGACGTCGACAGCGTCCCGGCGAACAGGAACACCGCCACGAACGACAGACCCATCGCGATCTCGTACGACACCACCTGCGCCGCCGACCGCAACCCGCCCAGCAGCGCGTACGGCGAGCGCGACGACCACCCGGCCAGCACCACCCCGTAGACCGACACCGCGCCCATGGCCAGCATGAACAGCACCGCCACCGGCAGGTCGACCAGCTGCAGCGGCGTCTGCACGCCGAACAGGTTGACCATCGGCCCGAACGGCACGATCGAGAAGGCCAGGAACGCCGGCACCACCATGATGATCGGCGCCAGCAGATAGAGCACCCGGTCCACCGTGCGCGGGAAGAGGTCCTCCTTCAGCCCCATCTTGATCGCGTCGGCAACCGACTGCAGCAGACCGAACTTACCGGCCCGGTTGGGGCCGTAGCGGTTCTGCATCCGCGAGATCAGCTTCCGCTCGAACCAGACCCCGAAGACGACGCCCAGCATCAGAAAGAGGAACAGCATCACCGCTTTGACGATGTGGACCCACAGCGGATAGGCCTTGTCGAAGTCGGCAAGGGTGGGATCGGCCGCGAGAACGCCTGTCATGACGTGGTTGCCCCTTCCTCCCCCGGCACTCGTTCGGTCCGGGAGCGGAAGGTCACGTTAGCCGGTGAGCCGATCGGTGTATTGAACGAATGCGAACAGCTGCTTCGGTGTCATCTGCGCCATCGCCCGGATCTCGCGGGAGAGGTGCGGCTGGTCGGCGTAACCACAGGCGACGGCCTCGTCCAGCGTGGCCGAGGGCCGTCTCCACGTGTCCACGGTCCGCTGGAATCGGGCGATCCTGGCTACCGTCTTGGGCGACAAGCCCACCACCCGGCGGAATCCGAGCTCGACATAACGACGGCTGACGCCCAGCTCATCGGCGAGGGCCCCGATGGTGGGCGGGCCGTCCGGCTCCTGCAGCCGCCACCAGGCGTGCGTGATCAGGTCGTTGGGGCCGGCGTCGGGGCGCAGCCACGCGGTCAGCCGCTCCTCCAGCAGCCTGAAGCGGTCCGCCCAGGTCGCCGACGCGATCAGCCGGCCGGTCAGCTCCGCGGCGCGGGTGCCGAGGAGGTCTTCCAGCTGCACGGTCGTGCCGGCCACCTCACGTAGGGGCGTTCCCGTCAGCGCCGACATCCCGGCGGGGGTGAGCCCGACTGCCATCCCATGGCGCCACGGCGTGTGGGCCGAGAACGTCGCGGTGGCGCGGGGACCGGTGACGATCGGGCCCATGCCGGTGAAGTCGATGATCAGAGTGGCCGCGTTGAGCGGCAGCATCCGGCTGGGGTGGGCTGGCTCTCCCGCCCGGGTGCGAAAGCCGGCCCACCCCAGCACGTACGGACGCAGGTGCGGCGGTGACAGACGGGTGACCATCTGGTACGGCTGCGCCTGTTGCTGCACGGGCAGCGAATGCATCGCCATCACACCAGCAAGACTGCCCTAGTCTCACCTGGCCCGTGGAATCGACTCCCTCCCATGGAGGATGCGGCGGTGTCGTGTCAGCGGCCGCGTCAGGACGGCGACGGCCCGGTATCAGGGCGGTCGCCGATCGTTGACCCCATGAACGGATCAGCGATCGCGGCCTCGGCGCTGCGAAAGGCCTACAAAGACAAGACCGTCCTCGACGGCATCGACCTGAATGTCCGGGCCGGCACGATCTTCGCCCTGCTCGGGCCCAATGGCGCCGGGAAGACCACGACCGTGAACGTGCTGACCACGCTGCTGGCCCCCGACGCCGGCAAGGTGGTCGTCGCCGGGCACGACGTGGTCACCGAGACCAAGGCGGTGCGCGCGGCGATCGGCGTCACCGGGCAGTTCGCCTCGGTGGACGACCTGCTCACCGGCGAGGAGAACCTGCTGCTGATGGCGGATCTCCTGCACATGCCCAGGCCGCAGGGCAAGCGAGTCGCCGGCCGGTTGCTCGACCGGTTCGATCTGGGTGAAGCGGCGAGCAAGCCGGCGGCGTCCTACTCCGGCGGCATGCGCCGCAAGCTGGATCTCGCCATGACGCTGGTCGGCGAGCCGCAGATCATCTTCCTGGACGAGCCCACGACGGGACTCGATCCGCGGAGCCGCCGCACCATGTGGGAGATCATCCGGGAACTGGTCGCCGACGGTACGACCATCTTCCTCACCACCCAGTACCTCGAGGAGGCCGACGAGCTCGCCGACCGCATCGCCGTACTCGATCAGGGACGGCTGGTCGCCGAGGGCACGGCCGACGAGCTCAAGCGCCGGGTTCCCGGCAGCCACGTCCGGCTTCGGTTCGCCGACCGGCACGCGCTCGACGTCGCGGCACAGATCCTGCCCGCCTCCACCAGGGACGACGAAGAGCTGACCTTGCGGGTGCCCGGCGACGGCGGGGTGCGGTCCCTGCGCGCGCTGCTCGATCGGCTCGACGCGCACTCCATCGACGCCGATGAACTGTCGGTGCACACGCCCGACCTTGACGACGTCTTCCTTGCCCTGACCGGCCACGCGAACAAGAAGGTCAACGCACGATGAACACCATCTCAGACTCCGCGACCATGCTGCGGCGCAACTTCCGCCACACGCTGCGAAACCCCCTGGCACTGTTCAACGGCATCATCATGCCGATCGTTCTGATGTTCCTGATGGTCTACGTGCTCGGCGACGCGTTCAGCGTCGGCGTCAACTATGCCGATTACGCGACACCGGGGTTGATCCTGACGACCATCTGCTACGGCGTCGGCCCCACCGCGGTCGCGGTGAACTCCGATATGACGACCGGATTCATCAACCGGCTTCGCGTCATGGACGTGTCCCGGGCCGCGGTGCTGAACGCGCACGTGATCGCGACCATGCTACGGAGCCTGGTGGCCATCACCCTCATCATCGGGGTCTCGTTCCTCATGGGATTCCGGCCGTCGGCGAGTTTCTCGCAGTGGCTCGGCGTGATCGGCATCGTCGTGCTGGCGGTGCTGGCGATCGGCTGGCTGACCGTCGCGTTCGGTCTCGCGGCGAAGACGGCGGAAAGCGCGGGCATGGCCGCCGTCCCGCTGATGCTCCTTCCGTTCCTGAGCAGCGCCTTCACGCCGGCCGACAAGATGGGGCCCGGTGTGCGGCAGTTCGCCGAGTATCAGCCGTTCACCCCGATCATCGAAACCCTGCGCGGGCTGCTGACCGGCGCGCCGTCGACGGGCTCGGCCGTCACGGCGATCGCCTGGTGTGTCGGCCTGGCGCTGATCGGCTACCTGTGGGCGAGCGCGTCGTTCAAGAAGCGAGCGTGATTTCGGCCAGCTCGCGCCAATCCCGGCGCCGACCTTCGCGAGTCGCCTCGGTGAACACGGTTTCACCGAGGCGATCACGCGTGTCCGCGGTGATCCTGGAAACCTCCGGCAGCGAGTGATCCGGCGTGCCGCGCACGCCTTCGCTCGCCGCGAGCAGCCGCGCGGCCTGCTCGTACTGTCCCTGGCGCAGCGCGAGATCCGCGATCCCGACCAACACCGCGGCGATCAGCGGTGGATAGTTCGTCTTCACAGCGGCGCTGAACGCCTCGCTCCGATAGGCACGGGCCTGTTCGAGATCCTCGGTGAGGTAGCCATGGAGGTCGCTGGTCCTGGCGTGGGTCAGGTCGGTCAGTTCCTCGTTGCCCACCATCGCCCGCACGGTGTCCAGGTGCCGGCGTGCCTCGTCCGGCTCGCCGCGCCAGCACGCCAGCTGCGCCTTCACGAGCGCCAGGTCGGCGAGCGCGTCCGGCCAGGTCAACCCGCCCGCGCATCGCTGTGCTTCGGCCATGGCGGACGTGCTGGATCGCTCATCGCCGAGCAGCCAGTAGAGCTGAGCCTGCCGCGCGCGCAGGCTGACCACTTCCTCGTCCACGCCCAGCTCGGTGAGCGCCGTGACCGCCTCTTCGTAGTGCTCGCACGCGCGTGCGAACTCGCCGCGCATGCCGAGCCGATCGGCCAGGAAGGTCAGCGCCAGCGAGATCCCCATCCGCTCGCCCAGCGTACGGAACTCCGCGAGGGCGATTTCGGCGTCGCTGTCCACGTCGGTCTCGTCGCCGCCGAGCGTGAGCCGGAAACGGCCACGTGTGAGCCTGGCCTGCGCGCGCACCCAGGGATCATCGTCGACGATCAGCGGATCCAACGCCGGCAGGAACCCCGTCGGCTCCTGCAGTATTCGCTTCCACAGCTCGACGAACCGAAGCATGGGGTGGTGGCCAGACCCGGTGCGCTGGGTGACCCGGTGCGCCTGGAGGATCCACTCCTCCGCCTGATACTGGTCGCGGCCGACCCCGGAGGTCAGGAACGTCGTCACGACCGTGTACGCCAGCGCCCGCACCTCATCGGGCACCTCTCCGGGCAGGGAGGCCGCCGCGACGCTCAACTCGGCGCCCTCGGCCCTGTGCCCGCTGAGGAACCAGTACCAGCCCGCGGCCCCGACCAGCCGCATCGCCTCCTCGGCCCATCCCCCGGCGATCGCTGCGCGCAGGGCCGCGCCGATGTTGTCGTGCTCGGCCTCGAGCGTGGCCAACCACTTCAGCTGCTCGGCCTGGCGCAGGTGCGGGTCGGCCGTCTCGGCCAGCTCGGTGGCGTAGGCGAGGTGCGCCCGGCGCGCGAGCTCGCTCTCCCCGGCTTCGTCGAGCCGGTGCGCCGCGTACTCCCTGATGGTGCCGAGCATCCGGTAGCGCGGCGTGTCCTCGCCGTCGGCGACCAGCAGCGACTTCTCGATCAACGCGGTCAGCAGGTCGAGCACCTGTTCGCCGGCGAACGTCTCGCCCCCGCACACCCGTTCGGCCGCTTCCAGGCTCGCCCCACCGGAGAACACCGAGAGCCGCCGCAGCACCCCACGTTCTGCCTCGGTGAGCAGGTCCCAGCTCCAGTCCACGACCGCGCGCAGCGTCTTGTGATGGGGCAGCGCCGTACGGCTGCCGCCGGTCAACAGGCGGAAGCGGTCATCGAGCCGGCGTGCCAGCTGGTCGATGGACATGGTGCGCAGCCGGGCCGCGGCCAGTTCGATCGCCAGCGGGATACCGTCGAGCGCCCGGCAGATCCGCACCATGGCCGACAAGGTATCGGCGTCGGAGCCGATGTCCTTGCGCACCAGCTCCGCGCGGTCCCGCAGCAGCCGTACGGCGGGCGAGGACTCGGCCTCGGACGGGCCGGCGCCCTTCGCGGGCAGCGCGAGCGGCTCGACCTGCCACAGCACCTCCCCGGTGATGCCGAGCGGTTCCCTGCTCGTGGCCAGAATCCGCAGCCTGCGGCACTCTCCGAGAAGCCGGTCCGCGAACGCCGCGGCCTCCTCGATCACGTGCTCGCAGTTGTCCAGGATCAGTAAGATCGTGCGCTCCCGGAGCGCGGCGATCAGCCGATCCATCGGTTCCCCACCCCGCGCATCGCCGAGCAACGGCTGGTCACGCAGGCCGATCGCGGTGAGGGCGGCCTGCGCCAGCTCACTGCCCGCGCGTACGGAGGCCAGTTCGACCAGCCACGCCCCGTCCGGCAGCTCGGTGAGCATCGTCCGCGCGGTCTCCGTGGCCAGCCTGGTCTTGCCGGAGCCACCCGGCCCCGTCAAGGTGACCAGCCGGTAGTTGAGGGACAGACCGCCGACCGCGGCGATGTCAGCGTCCTTGCCGACGAAGCTCGTCAGCTCGGCACGCAGGTTGGTCCTGCCCCTGTCCGCCCGCTCGCCCAGCTCGCCCCGGAGCAACGCGGTGTGCAGCGCGGAGAGCTCGGCCGATGGATCGGCGCCCAACTCATCGGCGAGCAGCTCGCGCGTCCGCTGGTAGAGGGTCAACGCCTCGTTCCCACGCCCCGATTCGGCGAGCGCTCGCATCAGGGCCGCCACGAACCCCTCACGCAGCGGATACGTGGCGACCAGCTCGGTCAGCTCGGAGACCAGCTCCGAGCCGCGGCCAAGGCGAATGTCCGCCTCCACCCGATCCCCGAGCGCGGCGACGTGGAGCTCGTCCAGCCGCGCGACCGCGGCGTCGAACGCCTCGCTGTCCTGCAGCACGACGTCCGCCATGGCCTTACCGCGCCACAACGCCAGGCCCTCACGCAGCAGATCCGCCCGCGCCGCCGGCTCGGCGGTCCGGGCCTGACCGACCAGGTGCTCGAACCGGCTCACGTCCACGGCATCAGGAGCCACGGCCAGGCGGTAGCCGCCGGAGTCCGCCTCGATCACACCGTCCGGCAACACCCTGCGCAGCCTGGACACCAACGCCTGCAGGGCATTCACTTCGTCCGCGGGCGGCCGTTGCCCCCAGATCCAGTCCACCAGCCTCGCACGCGTGACGATCCGGCCGGGTTCGAGGGCGAGTGCGGCAAGCAATGCGCGCAGTCGAATCCCAGGAACCTCCACCACGGCCCCATCACCGTTCCGGACCTCAAACGGCCCGAGCAATCCGACTCGCACATCAGCCATTGTGCCGAACCGTGGCGAAACCGACGAACCGACGCCGGGCGCAGGCCGCAAACACCACCGACCTTCATCGGACCGTTATCGTCGCGGGCAGGGTGCCGGGCTCGGTGAGCTCGATGATGTTGCCCAGGTTGTCGGTGATGAAGGCGATGCGCTGACCGATCGCGGGCACGTCCATGGGCCCGCCGATCAGCGGCACGTCGCGGTCGCGCAACTGGGACACGGTCGCGTCGAGATCCTCGACGGCGAGGCAGAAATGGTGCAGGCGCTCCGGGTCCATGCTCGTGAGAATGTCGCGGGTGGGCGCCTCACGGCGGTTCGAGGCGCCCGCGAGCAGCTCGATCGTGACGTCTCCGTTGACGATGAAGACGAACGTCGTTCCGTGGGATTCAAACCGCTGGTCAAGGACGAAACCGAGCTTGGTCGCGTACCACTGGAGGGTGGTGTCGAGATCCTCGGGCGTCACGCTGATGCCGACATGGTCGTGGGAGAAGGTCATGCTCATGTGAACGAGATTGGCTGTCGGCCGAGCCGGTAACCAGAGACGGTCCGGCGGGAGGACAGCTGGTACCACCCTTGGAGGCCGCGTCGGAACGGGTGAAAATCCGGTGGCGGGAGCGGGGATCGAGGGTCGATCATGCCAGCGTGGAGACGCCACATCCCACCATCACGCCGGCTCGCGAGATCGCCTGCGACGAGTCGGGCTGGGAGGGCGCCAACCTCGTGGCCGGAAACTCGGACGTCATCGCGTACGCCAGTGTCCGGCTGAGCGTCGGCGAGGCCGCGGAGTGCCCTCGCGAGCTCGGCGGTCGCGACGGGCACGTGAGGCAGGTGCACAAGGCGTCGCATGTGCTCCGCGCGGATCGGTCCACGTTGACGAGTTTGCTCGGCCCGGCCGGGCCCATCCATGGCAATGCCTTCGTCCATCTCACCGAGAAGGCCTATTTCGTCGTCGGCAGACTCCTCGACTTCGTCCTCGGGCAGTCCGCGGAGGCGGCGAGCGCCGGTGTGGTCGCCGATCGGCGGCTCACCGGGCTGGCGGCCACGCTCAGCCGTGAAGGTCCCGGCACGTTCGGCCGTGATCGGTGGCAAGCTTTCCTGGTGGCGGCCAATGCCGTCCTCCGGACGAAGAGGCCCCGGAACGTGCGTGAGCCCGTGGATGCGTTCGTCGATCTGGTCGAGACGCTCGCGAAACTCGACGGAGGCAGTCGCGTGCCAGGACCATTCTCCATTGGAGCCGCGGCGGCGCGAGCGACGTGTCGATCGTGCACGACGAGCAGTCCGCCCTGACCGAGCGGCGCGTCCGGCGGCTCGAACACCAACTCCTGCCATCGGAGCGCCGCCTCTGGTTCAGGCAGGTGGACTCGCGTACGGATCCGCGGGTCCAGGTGGCCGATGTGCTGGCCGGAGTCGCTCGGAGGCTCGCGGCCGACGAACTTCGCGACCGTGGCGACACGGAACTCGGTGAGTTGCTGCGTGCCTACATCGATCCGGCCTCACAGTGGTCCGACGAGCGGAGCTGGTCCCGCCTCGGCCCGGCGCGCTGATCGGCCGGCGTCGGCGGCGCTGTTTACTTGATCGCGCCGGCGCCGATGCCCTTCACGATGTGACGCTGCGCCATGAGGTAGAAGATCACAACCGGCACGATCGAGATGGTGGTGGCGGCCAGGAGGATCTGCTGCTGTGGCGTCTCGGCGGAGGTGAAGGCGGTCAGACCGCGCTGGACGGGCATGAGCGAGTTGTCGTCGAACAGAACGAGCGCCATGAGGTACTCGTTCCACACCCCCAGCCCCTGGATGACTGCCACGGCGGCGAGGCCGGGCCGTGCCAGCGGAAGGATGACGTTCCAGAAGATGCGCAGCGGACCGGCGCCGTCGAGCGCGGCCGCCTCCTCCAGAGCGCGGGGCTGGCTGACGAAGAAGCTGCGCATGATGAGCGTCGACATCGGGATGCCCGAGGTGATCAGGATCAGCACGTAGCCCACGGGATTGTTCGTCAGGCCGAGTGAGATGAGCAGCTTGTACTGCGCGAGGAACATGGCGGGGGCAGGGATGATCATCACGGCGAGGATGACGAACGTGAACACGCCCTTGCCCGCGAAGTCGAGTCGTGCGAGCGCGTACCCGGCGAGGCTGGACACCAGCAGAATGCCGATGACGGCGGATCCCGTGTAGATCACGCTGTTGCGCAGGTAGATGCCGAGTTCCCCCTGAACCCATGCGGTGACGTAGTTGTCCCACTGCGGGTCGGCGGGCAGGAAGCTGTCGTTCGCGAGCAGTTCCTTGAGGCTCTGCAGAGATCCGGACAGCATCCACAGCAGAGGGAACAGCGCGATCAGTGCGGCGACGCCCAGCAGTCCGTACAGGCCGACCTTGTCGAGGCGTACTCCCCGTCGAGGTGGACGAGTCCCGCCTTCGGCCGTGCCGGCCGGTGCTGAAGCGACGGACATCGCGTCGGTCGTCCGGCTGCTCATACGCGGGACCTCCGCCTGGTGATCGCGAGCTGGATCACGGACAGCAGCACGAGGGCGCCGCCGAAGATGACCGACATGGCCGCGGCACTGCCGTAACGCCAGTTGACGAACGCCTCGTTGTAGATCGCGAGGGTCGGCACCATCGTGTGGTGACCCGGTCCGCCGTTGGTCAGCACCTGCACGGTCCCGAAGATCTGGAGCGCGGCGAGCAGGGTGAGGAGACTCACGATCGACGTGACCGGAGCCAGCTGCGGCCAGGTGACGTAGCGGAACTTCGACCAGCGGTTCGCGCCGTCGAGTTCGGCGGCCTCGTACAGTTCTTTCGGCACGTCTTGCAGCCCCGCGAGGAAGAGCAGGAAGCCGAAACCCCAGTGGAACCACACGAACACCGCCGCCACGGCGGGCAGCGCGACGGCCGGCTCGCCCAGCCAGTTCTGCTCCAGCGTGCCCAACCCCACCAGGCCGAGGAGCCGATTGAGGATGCCGGATCCAGGGGCCAGGATGAACGAGAACAGCAGGCCGACGACGACCACCGACAACACGCCCGGCAAGTAGAAGACGGTGCGGAAGAACGTCTTGCCGCGGGTGACGCTGTTGACGGCCAGCGCCATGACCAGGGCGATTCCGTTGCCGAGGATGAAACCGACGGCACCGAAGAAGAGGACGTTGCGCATGGACGCCCAGAAGATCGGGTCGGATGCGACGAAGTCGTAGTTGGCCAGCCCCACCCATGGGGTGTCGGGGCTGACGCCGTCCCAGGACTGGAAGCTCAGCAGGATCGCCTGCGCGAACGGTGTGATCGTGAAGATCCCGATGAGCGCGACGGCCGGAGCCAGGAACAACCAGCCGATCAGGTTGCGCCGGAGAGTGCGCCTCCCGCGCGGCGCTGAAGGCCGCCGCGCGGGAACCGCGAGTTGCCACGTCGTCATGACGTGCGATCCTGCGCCGCCTGGATGGTGGCAAGTACGTCGTCCACCGTCGCCTCGCCCAGCACCAGGCGCTGGGACTCCGCCTTGATCGCGGTGTTCACGTCAGGCGTGAAGGTCGCTGACATGACTTGCATGCCCTTCACGCCGGCGGCGAAGCCCGCAAGCTGGTCGGGGATGTCCGCGCCGGCGAGGAGTTCCGGGTTGGTGGGGAGGATGCGAGCGACCTTGGCGAACACCGCCTGCTGCTCGGGCTCGGTCAGCCACTTCACGAACGCGAGCGCCTTCTCATGATCCCCGCCCCTCGGGTTGATCACCGCGCCCTTCCCAGGGATACCCGGCGAGCGCGGCTCGTGGGCGTTTCCGGGAGCCGTGGGAAGCCCGGTGGAGAAGTAGTCCTCGAACTCCGGGTTCGTCCTCAGACCCACCGAGACGCCGGGAGAGGCGTCGAAGATCGCGCCCATCTTTTTGGTGAAGAAGGACGACTCCACGCTGGGGTTGTCGTCCTGGCCGCCGGGAAGAGCGCCGTTGGCGATGACGCCGGCCTTCTTCAGGTCGACCAGGAATTGGAAGGCGTTGCGCCAGCCGTCCTGATTCCAACTCGATTTGCCGTTGAGGGTTGCCTCGATCTCGGCGTCCGTCAGCCAGTTCGAGGCGAGGGCCTGGATGAAGTACGGCGTCTGCGAGGCCGCAATGGAGAAATCCGCTCCGTCCGCGGTGGCGAGCGCATCGATGAACGCGGCCGTCGTCGCGGGCGGATTTTTCAGCGACAATCCGGTCAGCGCGGGATTGATGAGGAAGCCGTACGTCTGCGTTTCCCAGTGCACCGAGTAGATGCCGGGCTTGACCCCGAGGTTGTTGCCCTCCTTGAACGTCGACATCTTGAGCACGGCGGGGCTGAAGTTCTTACTCCAACCGGCGTTCAACTGGGAAGAAAGGTCCATCGCCCAGCCGGCCTTGTAGAACGGCGCCATCTGAGTCGCGTCGAACGACGAATAGATATCGGGCATGGATCTGGACTGCGCCTTCGCCTGGAGCTTGGGCAGGTAGTCGGCCGGCCCAGGCGTGTCAATGGTGATCTTGACGCCGGTCTTTTTCGTGTACTGCTGCGCGAGTTGGGTGAGCGCGGCCTCTTGTCCGCGCGACTGGTTCATGAATGTCAGTCCGACGTCCCCGGTGGCGGATTCGTCGGACGACGAACAGCCTGCCAGAGCAAGCGCCCCGACAATCGCCATTGATCCTGCCGCGATGATGGTGCGGCGACGAGCGCCGCGTGTTGTGGAGTTTGTACCCATGGTCCTCACCTTTGGAAGCCTTGGATGGGGTTCGCCGACCATGTCGGCCGGCTGGCGGCTAACCGTTTCTCCTTCCGTGTGCATGAGGACATGAAGCTGGGGCGGGGAAGCGCGCCCAGTCCTTCTGACGTGATCAGCCAGCCGTCGGGAAGCTCCGCGCCCTGGTCCACCGCCGTGGCGATGTGCGCCATCGCGGCCAGCAGTCCTCCGTTCGCCGGCAGATAAATCGTGAGGAATCCCGGCATTTGCGGGTTGTGTCCGTTGGGGAGGAACACGTTCTTGGGCGACGGGAGCAGGAGGGCGTCGATGGCACGGCCGACGTCGCCGAGGCGGGCCGCGGTCATCGCCATGACGGGGTAGTCCCAGCCCCAGCTGGACTGCAGGTCCCAGTGCTCCCATACGGAATCGAGCGTCGCGGACATCGTGGCCGGGTCCACGAGGTCGGTATCCGGTAGCCACCCCAACGCCATGAGCATGGACGGGTGATCCTTACGGATGAGCTGCGGGGGCGTCGCGATCGCGGCGTATGTGCCATCGGGCAGCAATGCGGGCCTGCGCAGGTTCCGCGCCACCCGGTCCCACTCCTCGTTCGGTTCGAGACCGAGCCGAGTTCTCCACTCGTTCGCCACGCCGAGCGCCCACGACCAGTACGCCAGCTCGAAGGTCGGATCGGCGTTCGTCGCCCGGTCGACGAGGTAGCTCTCCTGCGCGGGGATGAGCGGAGGCGGCAGCCCGAACGATCCGTCGCGTTCCTCGGCGAAGTCGGCCATGAAGTCGGCGGTCGCCTCGACGAGCGGGTAGTGGCGACGCAGGAACGACTCGTCGCGCCCCTCGCCACGCAGCAACTCCAGCAGGTAGATCACGTGCGGCTGCTGCCACAGGAGGAAGACGCCGATGTTGCTCGGCGACTCGCGCGCGGACGGATCGGTCTGCTTCGGCCAGCGGGCTCCGCGGTACCCCTGCCGGCGGGCGGTCGCCTTCGCCGCCTCCAAGGCGCCGTGATACCACCGCATGCTGCGCTCGAGCAGGTGCCCTCGACCCCACATCGGGAAATGCGCCGCATGCCACCAGTGCATCTCGAGGTGGAACTTCCCCGACCAGGTGTTGTACGTCAGACCGGACTCCGCGGAAGGCGTGACGCCGGCGCTGTTGACGGCCATGAGGTACTGCGAGAGAACGATGCGACGTTCGAGCTCTGCAGCGCGCGCGTCCGTGCTCCCCGCGAGGCTGACCGCGGCACCGGTGCTCCAGTGCTCTGCCCACCATGTCTGCGCGGATTCGCTGACGGCGGAGAAACCGTCCTTGTCCTGCTGCCGGCGATGATCCGGCGTCAGCGTCACAACGACCTCGAGGACCTTGGCGTCTGTGTGCGCGACGACGGACTCGGCTCCCTTCCGCAGGCTGCCGGTGGTGCGGACGCTGACGCTGTAGGCCAGCGCTTCCACCGTGCGCCGGGCGTTCCAGTGGTCCTCCGTCCGCTGGTCCCAGACCGTCTCTTGCGCGAGCGGGAGTTCGAAGGCGGCGAGGTCGTCCGGCTGTTCGTCGAACACCCATGCAACGCCCCATCCACGGAGCAGCACGTCGGACTCGACCCGCACGGCGAAGCAGTGATCCCGCGGGTCGGCGACGGTGGTGACGTGGACGCCCTCGCCGTCGAGGACGTATGCGGCCTGGACCGACCCCGTCCACAGGTCGAGCTCGGTGCGGACGTCGGACAACGCGGCCGGATCGTCGAGCCCCGTCCCGTCGGGGCGGACCAGAGCGAGACGGCCGAGGTGAGCGCGGCGGGGATTGAAGTGGAACCATGCGCCCGCGACGAACTCGTCGGCAATCGGATCGCCGGCACGTTGGAGACCCATGCGGTCGAGATAGGGCACCGGGCCGCGGGACGTCTCGTACAAGGTGGTCGCGTCCTCGAGTCGGAGCTCCCGGTCGGTGCGCGTCTCGTACCAGCCCCAGGTCGACTGGGTGCGCAAGGGGATCTGGAAGTCGTCGGCGTCGAAGACGCGCGGGCGCTGCTCGGGCAAGCCGGACAGCCCATCGTGAACGACGCGGTGCGGATCGGGGACAAGCTCGTGGAAGGACGGGAACGTCTGCAGTCCGGAGATGTCGACCGTGAGCGCGATGTCACCGTTGCCGACCGTGAGGACGTCAGCGGGGTGCGCGGACGTCAGCACGGGGTTGTGCCGTCGCACGAGGTGACGCCGGTCGATTGCTTCGGGCATCCTCGCCTTTCCTTGAATCTTGAGTCTCAGCTGCGGGGGATGCAGGGACTGCTGTTCGACACGGAGTCGTCGGCAGGGGGCGGGGCAGGGCCCCGAATGCGAGTTAACGTAGCCGTTACGCCGCGAACAGGTCAAGGAAAAATGTGTACCGGTCTACGGCGTAACTGGTAGCCAAGATGGGGACTTTTTCGATCTTCGGCTATCTTGCATAGACCGGTCTACGTGCGCGACGATCTCGGCACCGTAGAATCGGCAGGACTCGGTTCGAGAAGGGATCCCCATGGTCGCGCCTGAGCGACGACGAAGAGTGACCATTTCTGACGTGGCGAAACACGCCGGAGTCTCCAAGGCGGCCGTCTCCAAGGTCATCCGCAACGACTACGGCGTCAGCGAGTCCATGCGAGACCGCGTCAAGCGGGCCATCGACGAGCTCGGCTATCGCCCTCAGGCGGCCGCGCGGGCGCTGCGCGGACGGTCGTTCACCATCGGCGTTCTCATGCAGCACATCGGGATCCCGTTCTACGCCGAGATCATGACCGGCCTGGTGGATCAGCTCACCGAGTCCGATTACCAGGCGATCATGATCCAGGGAGGCACCCGCGACAAGACCGAGAAACGTGCCCTGGACGCACTGATTGACCGGCAGGTGGACGGCATCCTCCTGATCGCTCCACTTTCCGGCCGCGCACAGCTGGAGCAAGTGGCACGCGAGATCCCCACCCTGGTGCTCGGCCGGCACGACCGGTCGCCGGCGTACGACTCGATCGTCGACGACGACCGCATCGGCTCCGAGCTCGTCATGGAACACCTGATCGGGCTCGGCCACCGTCGCATCGGGCACATCACCTTCCAGCAGGAGCCCGGCCGGCCGGCCGACCAGATGCCGCACATCAGAGCCGACACCTACGAGCGAGTGATGCGCGAGCACGGGTTCGCCGACGAGATCGCCGTCGCCGCGACCTCCTACTCCGAGGAAGGCGGCTACCACGGCGCCCGCGAACTGCTGAGCCGCTCTCCGCGCCCCACCGCGATCTTCGCCGGTGCCGACGAGGCGGCTCTCGGCGTCCTGGCCGCGCTGCACGAGGCCGGCCTGTCCGTCCCCGACGACGTCTCCGTGGCCGGCTACGACAACACCAGACTGGCCGCTCATCCCAACATCGCGTTGACCACCGTCAACCAGGACGGAGTCGTCATGGGCCGGACGGCCGGGCGGCTGCTGCTCGAACGCATTGAGGGCCGCTCGGCGGCGGTGCACTTCTCGGTCATTCCGAGCCTGGTCGTCCGGCGCTCCACCGCGTCCCCCCATCCACGTCCTGCCGATGCCGAAACGCAGATGCCGACGGGGTGAGGGCACGTGCCGCTCACCCCGCATGCACATGGCGACTGAGGAGTTACGTGATCCGCACATCGTTCAACGACAGCTGGCAGTTCCGTCCGAAGGTCAATCCTTTTGCCAAACTGGCCGGAACCGCGGTCCCGTACGAGCCGGTGACGGTGCCGCACGACGCGATGATCACCCGCGACCGCGAGCCCACCATGGACGGCGCCGCGACCGCCTATTTCCCCGGTGGGGCGTACGAATACCGCAAGACGTTCTTCGCGCCCGAGGAGCACCGGGGCAAGCGGGTCATGCTGGAGTTCGAGGGCGTCTACCGGGACGCCACCGTGTTCGTCAACGGAAACTACGCCGGGCAGCGCCCGTACGGATACTCGCGATTCTTCATCGACGCCGACCGGTTCCTGCGGTTCGGCGAGAACAACGAGATCCGGGTGGAGTGCCGCACCCATCAGGACTCGCGCTGGTACTCCGGCGCGGGCATCTACCGCGACACCTGGCTGCTCGTCGGCGATGTGGTCCGCATCAGCCCGGACGGCGTCCGCGTCACCACCCCGGACATCGACACCGAACGCGCGGTGGTGGAGGTCGCGACCACGATCGAGAACGACTCGATCGACATCCGCACGGTCCAACTGGTCACGGAGATCCGCGATGCCACGGGAACCGTCGTCGCATCCGACACCACGCCGATCACGGTACAGCCCCGCGAACCGGGCATCGCTCGCCAGCGCCTCTACGTCCGCGACCCCTCGCTGTGGAGCCCGGACTCGCCCGCACTGCACACGTGTGCGGTGTCCCTGACGGACATCGACGCCGTGGAGGTCGCCTTCGGCATCCGGTCCTTGCGGCTGGACCCCGAGCACGGGTTACGGATCAACGGCGAGACGGTCAAGCTGCGCGGCGCGTGCGTGCACCACGACAACGGACCGCTGGGCGCCGCCACGTTCGCCCAAGCCGAGGAGCGCCGCGTGCGGCTGCTCAAGAACGCGGGATTCAACGCGATCCGCATGTCGCACCACCCCATGAGCATCGCGATGCTCGACGCCTGCGACCGCCTCGGCATGCTCGTGGTGGACGAGGCGTTCGATATGTGGACCTGGGGCAAGAACCCGTTCGACTACAGCCTCAACTTCCCCGAATGGTGGGAACGCGATATCGAGGCGATGGTGGCCAAGGACTACAACCATCCCAGCGTCGTCCTCTACTCCCTCGGCAACGAAATCCCCGAAACCGGCTCAGCCACTGGGGCCATGTGGGGCCGCAGACTCGCCGAGAAGGTTCGTGCGCTGGACGACACCCGCTTCCTCACCAACGCGATCAACAACCTGCTGGCTCTGCTGCCCGATCTCACTGACCTGCGAGCCCAGGGAGGCGAGGACACCGGCATCAACACCCTGATGGCCAACAGCGGATTCGACGTGAACGCCGTCGCCGCCTCCGAACTGGTCACCACCCGCACCGCCGAGTCCTACAGCGTGCTCGACGTGGCGGGGATGAACTACTCGGAAATCCGCTACGCGAGCGACCGCACGCTGTTCCCGAACCGGATCATCCTGGGCACGGAGACCTTCCCGACCCGCATTGACGACAACTGGCGACTGGTCGAGCAGCACAGCCATGTCATCGGCGATTTCACCTGGACCGGCTGGGACTATCTGGGCGAGGTCGGTATCGGCCGGCCGCAGTACTCCACATCGGACACTCCGCATCCCACGTTCACCGCGCCATATCCGTACCTGCTGGCCGGCTGCGGTGACCTCGACATCACCGGCCACCGACTTCCCGTCTCCTACTACCGGGAGATCGTTTTCGGCCTGCGCGTCCAGCCCTATATCGCGGTCCAGCGGCCGCAGCACCGTGGCAAGACCGTCATGAGCAGCCGGTGGGCCTGGAGCGACACCCTCGCCGGCTGGACCTGGCCCGGCCACGAAACCGACCCGATCATCGTCGAGGTGTACAGCGCCGCGGACGAGGTCGAACTGCTGGTCAATGGCCGCTCCCTCGGACGCAACCCGGTCGGCGAACAACACCGCTTCCGCACCGAGTTCGAGACCGCCTACGAGCCAGGCGAACTGCTCGCGATCGCCTACCGCGACGGCGTCGAATCCGGCCGCGATATCCAGCGCACCGCGACCGGCCCCGTTGTGCTGCAGGCCGTAGCCGATCGACCGGTCATCACGGCGGGTGTCGGCGACCTCGCCTTTGTCACCTTCACCCTGGTCGATTCGGCCGGGACAGTGCACACCGCAGCCGACCGGCCCGTGCGGGTGGACGTCTCCGGTGACGGGACGCTGATCGGCTTCGGCAGCGCCGACCCGTCGACCAAGGAACGGTTCGACGCTACCGAGCACCACACCTACCAGGGGCGCGCGCTCGCTGTGGTAAAGCCGACCGCGCCCGGCACCATCCGCCTGACCGCCGCCGCCCCAGACTGCGACCCGGTCGACGTGCTGGTCACGGTGGAAAAGCCGGACCGGTGACCACGTTCGATGGCGACGAGGGTCGCTCTCATCGGCCGGTGCCAGGTGCCAGGGAAGGCGCCTGCGACGGCGGAGGCGAAGTGGAAGGCGGGCATGAGCGGGGGTTCCGTTGCCTGCGTGCGGGCGGCGGGGGTCGGCAAGTCAGCGGTACGCGCCATGCCTGAAGCCGTAGGAATGAGGCGCAGGCCCTACGAGAAGGCCTCGTGTGGCAGCCCCGGGATGACCGAGAGGAGGAACTGGCGGATCGCGGACTCGACCTTGACGGAGTCGCGGTCGAAGAGCCACTGGGCCTGCAGGCCGTTGATGAGGGAGATGGTCATGGTGGCCAGCGTCTCGGGGTCGATCGTCGGGCGCAGTCCGTTGCGCTCGACGAGCGCGGTGAAGGTGTCGGCGTAGAAGCGGCGGAGATTGCGGTAGCGCTCGGCATAGTAGGCGTGCGCGGGGTGATCGGGAGAGGTGGCCTCGCCTGACACGACGCAGTGCAGCTCCATGAGCCCAGGCTGCAGTTCGTTGTCGACGATGACGGCGATCATGCCCTTGAGCGTCTCGATGGGATCGGCCGCGGGGTCCAGCACCTTGGCCGATTCCAGGAACTCGGTACCGCGTTCGTCGCGCAGCTCCAGCACCCCGAGGAGCAGGTCCTCCTTCCGCGGGAAATGGTGCAGCAGCCCGGTGTGGCTGATGCCCGCGCGCTTGGCGATGTCCTTCATGGTCGCGCCGTAGAAGCCGGTTTCGCCGAAGGCGTCCACGCAGGCCTCGAGGACGCGCCGCCGCACCGCCGCCGTCTTCGCGTACGGGCCGCGGTTGCCGGATGCCGCCATGGACGCTCCTCCAAATTAGTATCGCGTTTCGGTTTTCATGCTAGCGTTTGGCGCCAGCGTCACAACCCATGGTCTCGAGCAAGGAACTCAACCATGCCCCAGCTCCCCTCCAGGTTCCTCTGGGGTGCGGCCACAGCGCCGCACCAGATCGAAGGCAACAACGTCAACAGCGACTGGTGGGCTCTCGAACAGCAGATGCCCGGCATGCAGCGCAGCGGCGACGCGGTCGACAGCTATCACCGCTACGCCGAGGACATGCGCCTGCTGGCCGAGGCCGGGCTCAACGCCTACCGCTTCGGCATCGAATGGGCCCGCATCGAGCCGGTTCCCGGGGCGTTCTCCCGAGCCGAGCTCGCCCACTACCGCAGGATGATCGACACCGCCTTGGACCTGGGTCTCACCCCAGTCGTCACCCTGCACCACTTCACGAACCCGCGGTGGTTCGCCGAGACCGGCGGATGGCTGGGCAACCAGGCGATCGAGCGCTTCGAGGCCTACGTCCGGGAGGCCGCGAGCATTCTCGACGGCGTCGAATGGGTGTGCACGCTCAACGAGCCCAACATGCTCGCCCTCATGATCGGGATGGCCCGGGACGCACAGACCCAGCGGTCCCCCGAGGAGTGGATGAGCCCCACCGTCGAAGGCGCCGCACGACCCGTGCTGCCCGACCCCGACCCCAAGATCGGCGCGCGGCTGGCCGAGGCGCACGACGCGGCCCGCGCGGTCCTGAAGCAGCACACCGGGGCGGCCGTCGGCTGGACGGTGGCCTGCCAGTCGCTCACCGCGACCCCCGGCAACGAGGACAAGCTGCGCGAGGTGCGCTACGTCCGCGAGGACCTCTACCTGGAGGCGGCCCGCGGTGACGACTTCATCGGCGTGCAGTCCTACTCCAGCCAGGCCGTCGACGAGAACGGCGTCGTCCCGCACCCGCAGCACCCGGACAACACGATGACCGGCAACGCCTACCGGCCCGACGCGCTCGGCATCGCGGTCCGGCACGCCTGGGAGACGACCGGCCGCACCCCGATCCTCATCACCGAGAACGGCATCGCCACTCCCGACGACACGCGGCGGATCGCCTACACCTCCGAGGCCCTCGGCCACCTGTCCGCCGCGATGAACGACGGCATCGACGTCCGGGGCTACCTCCACTGGACCGCTCTGGACAACTTCGAGTGGGGCCACTGGGAGCCGACCTTCGGTCTCATCGCCGTCGACCGCACCACGTTCGAGCGGCACCCCAAGCCGAGCCTGGCCTGGCTGGGCGAGGTCGCCCGCCGCGGGGAGATCTGATGCTGCGACCGCGTTCCACCCCCACCCGCGAGCTGGTGAACCTCGACGGCCTGTGGCGCTTCGCCCTCGACGGCGGCCCCGGCCCGCTGGACACCACGCTGGAGGCGGCGGTCCCGGCCAGCTACAACGACCTGTTCACCGACAGCGCGATCCGCGACCACGTGGGCTGGGCCTGGTACCAGCGCCAGGTGCGGGTGCCGCGCGGCTGGGCCGGCGAGCACGTCGTCCTGCGCGTCGACGCCGCCACCCACCGCGGCCGCGTCTACGTGGACAACGTCCTCGTCGCCGAGCACACCGGCGGCTACACGCCGTTCGACGCCGACATCACCGAGCACGTGCGCGCCGGGCAGGAGTTCCGCCTCACCATCGGCGTCAACAACGAACTGACCGACACGACGATCCCGCCCGGCACGATCACCGTCACCGCCGACGGGCGGCGCCGGCAGACGTACCTGCACGACTTCTACAACTACGCGGGCCTGGCCCGCTCGGTGTGGCTCTGCAGCCGCCCGCCCGTGCACGTCGAGGACATCACGATCGTGACCGCCCTCGACGAAAGAACCGGCACGGTCGAGTATGCGATCCAGACCAGCGCACCCGCCCCGGTCCGGGTGCGAGCGCTCGACGCCACCGGCACGGAGGTCGCGACGGCGGACAGTGCGTACGGCACCCTGCGCATCGACGACGTGACGCCGTGGCGGCCGGGCGCGGCCTACCTCTACGACCTGCTCGTCGAAGTGCTCGACGGCGACCAGGTGATCGACAGCTACACCCAGCCGTTCGGCGTACGGACCGTGGAGGTGCGCGGCACGCAGTTCCTCATCAACGGCGAGCCGTTCTACTTCACCGGCTTCGGCAAGCACGAGGACACGCCCGTACGCGGCAAAGGTCATGACAACGCCTACCTCGTCCACGACTTCCAGCTCATGGACTGGATCGGCGCCAACTCCTTCCGCACCTCGCACTACCCCTACGCCGAAGAGGTGATGGAGTTCGCCGACCGGCACGGCATCGTCGTCATCGACGAGACCGCCGCCGTCGGCCTCAACCTCGCCGTCGCCTCCGGCCTCACCGGCGCTCCGCCCCGGCCCACCTTCTCACCGGAGACCTTCGGCGAGGCCACCCGCGAGGCGCACGCCCAGGCGATCCGCGAGCTGATCGCCCGGGACAAGAACCACCCCAGCGTCGTCATGTGGTGCATCGCCAACGAGCCGTCCTCCAACGAGGAGGGCGCACGCGAGTACTTCGAGCCGCTGGTGGAGCTCACCCACAAGCTCGACCCCACCCGCCCGGTGAGCTACGCGGCCGTGATCTTCGCCACGCATGAGAACGACCGCATCGCCGACCTCTTCGACGTCCTGTGCATCAACCGCTACTACGGCTGGTACGTCGCCACCGGCGACCTCGCCACCGCCGAGACCTACCTGGAGCACGACCTGCGCGGCTGGGCCGGCAAGTACGGCAAGCCGATCATGATGAGCGAGTACGGCGCCGACACCATGCCCGGCCTGCACTCGGTGTGGGACACCCCGTGGACCGAGGAATACCAGCAGGCCTACCTCGAGATGAACCACCGCGTCTTCGACCGCATCGAGGCGTTCATCGGCGAGCACGTGTGGAACTTCGCCGACTTCCAGACCTCCCACGGCATCCACCGCGTCGACGGCAACAAAAAGGGCGTGTTCACCCGCGACCGCAGACCCAAAGCCGCCGCCCACGCGCTGCGGGCACGCTGGAAGCCGCTCGCCGGCCGCAAACCGTCGCGCACGGAGTAGGGCACCGGCGACGCACGGCATCTCCCGGCCGGTCGATGTCCGCTCAGGCGGTGTCGCCGCCGTCGGCGAGCAGGGTGCTGCCGGTCATGAAGGCCGACAGGTCCGAGGCGCAGAACAGGGCGACGCGCGCGATGTCGTCCGGGGTGCCGATCCGGCCGATCGGGCTGTTCAACATGAGGTCGGTCGGCGGGATGTCGTCGAGGTTCACGCCTGCGGCCGCGGCCATCATCATGTTGCCCTCCGTGGGGACGAAGCTCGGCGCGACCTCCAGCACGCGGATGCCCAGCGGAGCCAGTTCGAGGGCGAGCTCGCGCGTGAGGCCGCGGGCGGCGTGCTTGGAGCCGACGTAGGCGGCCAGGCCCGGCGCGCTGCCGCGGAAGCCGGCGGTCGAGACGATGTTCACGATGACACCGCCCTTGCCCGCGGCTGACATGCGCCGCGCCGCCTCGCGCGCACCGACGAACGTGCCCCGCGCGTTCACAGCGAACACCTGGTCCCACGTTTCCTCGGTCATCTCCAGCAGGGGTACGGCCGGGAAAATGCCGGCGTTGTTCACCCAGACCTCCAGGCCGCCGAGTTCGGCGACCACGCGGTCGGCCGCGGTGGCCACGGCCCCCGCATCGGTGACGTCCATGGCGACGCCGATCGCGCGCACCCCGTGGCGCTCGGCGAGCTGCTTGGCGGCGGTCGCGGCCAGCTCTTCGTCGAGGTCGCCGATCAGCAGGTCCGCGCCGGACTCGGCCAGGCGCGACGCGATCGCTTTGCCCAGCCCGCGACCGCCTCCGGTGACGACCGCACGCCGCCCCTTCAGGGAAACGAGCTCGGCCAGGGACTTGCCCGACACATCGGCAGTGGACATGAAAGGTCTCCTTTGGTTTAGGAATGAGGGGTAGTGCCGGGAGAAGCGTCAGGGGTGACGACCAGTGTCATGAAGACCTCGAGAAGCCTGAGGGTTTCACGAGACGGATCGAGCAGGGACTGGATGCGCAGGCCGTCGACCATGGCCAGCACCAGAGTGACCTTCTCGTCCGCGGAAAGGTACGCGCTGTCTCGCGAGGTGGGCAGCGGGCTGCTGTTGAAGCGTGTTCGCATGCGCTCGCGCCTGCTGGCGAAGAACTCGTGCGCGGGATGCGCGGGGTCGGTTGCCGCGATGGCCAGCGCCATCCAGTTGCGCTGGTAGTCGGGGTCCTTGAACTCGTCGCGGAGCACCGCGCTCAGGACGCTCCCCCCGGCCAGACCGGACTGGATGATCTGCTCCGCCAGTTTCTCCTCATCCTCTTCCCGCTGGGCCAGCGCGGCCAGGAGGAGTTCGTCCTTGCCGGAGAAGTGGCGGAGCAACGCCGCGTGCGTCACGCCTGCCCGCGCAGCGATGTCCCGCAATGACGCCCGCTCGTAACCGTGCTGAGCGAAACTCTCCAGCGCGGCACGGACGATCTGCGCGCGCCGGGCCGGGGTGGAGGCGTTCGGGCCCCGACGGCGTCTTGCGGGTTCCTTGCCCTGTTCAGGAGCGGTCACGAACGTCCTTCGGTCGGCTGCTGCACCTCGAGGCGGCGTCGCCCGCCTCGATCGGTCCTGAGTCTAGTATTGCTAAAAAGTTTCCGCTGTGGTTACTTTTGCCTAGTGCGGGGGGCGCGCACGGACACGACCGTCAGAGATTCCGAGCGCGAGCTGCATTCGGTGGGCCTGCGCGCCCGGTGGCAACACCCAACCCAAGAGGAGCCCCAGTGGTCGAAGAACGACCGGACAGTGACGCCCTCGCCGTGGGAGCCGCAGCATCCCGCCCGGTGACGGCGGGCGCCCACGACGTGCCCAGGCCTGAGCAGACGGACATCGCGGCGCCACCGCTGCAGCGCATCAGCGCGAGCTACATCGCGTTGCTGATGATCGCCAGTTTCGGGGCTTCGATCGCGCTCATGGTCCCGCTGACGTACGGGCTCGCCGTGCGCATCTCTGACATCGCGCCAGGGCAGGAAGAGACGCTGGGCTACGTCACCGGCACCGCACAGCTGGTCTATCTCGTGCTCAGCCCGCTGATCGGCATGTGGAGCGATCGCACCCGGTCGCGGTTCGGGCGGCGGGCGCCTTTCCTGGCCATGGGAGCGCTTCTCGGTCTGGCCGCGCTGGTCGTCGTCGCCACTGCGCCCACCGTTCCGCTGATCGGTCTGGGATGGGTGTTCGGGATGATCGGCTGGTCGACGGCGGGTGGAGCGATCCAGAACCTGCAGGCCGATCGTGTCCCTGAGGAGCAGCGCGGCCGGGTGTCGGCCCTGACCGGCCTCACGACGCAGATCGCCCCCGTGATCGGCATCGGCATCGCCTACGCCGTGTCATCGAGCATGTTCCTGGTGTTCATGGTGCCCGGACTCATCGGCACTGTCATGCTCGTCCTGCTTCCGATCCTCAAAGCCGAAGGCAGCTCGCACGATCTCGTGCACTCCACTCACGTCAGCGCGAAGGAGCTGTTCGCGAGCTTCGTCTTCAACCCCAGGAAGTATCCCGACTTCGGGTGGAACTGGCTCGGCCGCTTCATCTTCTTCATGGGTCTGTACTTCAACACGACTTTCGGCACGTTCTTCTACGCCCAGCGCCTCGACCTGCCCGTCAGGGAAGTCGCGGGGGTCGTGGCCTCCATCGGGATCCTGGGCGTTGTCGCGGCATCCGTGGGAGCACTGGCCGGCGGATTCCTGTCCGACAAGCTCCGCCGGCGCAAGCTGTTCACCTTCATCGGCGCGCTCCTGTTCGTCGCCGGCGCCTGCGTCGAGGCCTTCGCCTCTTCGTTGCCGCCGCTGATCGTGGGCGCGGTGCTGATGCAACTCGCCATCGCCGTGTTCGCCGCCGTCGACCAGGCGATCGTCTTCGCGGTTCTGCCCGACCGAGCTCAGGCAGGCCGCTACATGGCGGTGGTCGCGTTCGCCCAGAAGATCCCCAGTGCGATCGCCCCGCTCATCGCCCCGTTCATCATCACGATCGGCGCGGCCGGCGCGGAGAAGAACTACACCATGCTTTACCTTGCCGGGGCCGTGCTCGCTCTGATCGGCGGCCTGCTCATCCTGTTCAAGGTCAAGTCCGTCCGGTAGCCGCCTCCCCGCTGACCACGTGGACCATGTCACCCGAGTTGGAGGACGAGGATGAGCCAATCGCCCCATGACCTGCAGATCGACAGCAGCGGAGACCAGTTCGTCGTCTCGGGGCCCGCGCCCCGGCTGTCGTGGAAGCTGCCGCGGGAATGGAGCGGGCAGGACGGCTACGATCTCCAGTTGCGCGTGGACGGCGTCGAGACGGTGGTGGAGAACGTCGTCTCGGCCCGGCATTTGTTCCTCGAGTGGCCGCTGCCGCCCTTGCGCAGCCGGCAGTGCGTCGCCTGGCGTGTTCGCACGCACAGGGGCGGACGGTCGTCCGAGTGGTCGCCCTGGCACGCGTTCGAGTCGGCCCTGCTGGACGGGGACTGGTCGGCGCGTTGGATCTCCCCGCAGGAGGACGACAAGCAACGGCGTCCGGCGTACGTTCTCGCCGGCGGTGTGGAGCTGCGGGACGACATCGCCTCGGCTCGGCTCTACTCCACCGCGCTCGGCGTCTATGAGGCGTTCGTCAACGGTACGCGGGTAGGGACGGCCGAGCTGGCGCCGGGGTGGACGTCGTATGCCGACACGCTCCACGCGCAGGCCGCGGACGTGACGGCGCTGCTCCGCGGCGGCGTCAACGACCTGGAGATCCTGCTGTCGGACGGCTGGTTCCGGGGCAGCGTCGGCACCTGGCGCAAGCGCGACTCCTGGGGCACCGTCACCGCGGCCAGGCTCCAGCTCCACGTCCGCTACGCCGACGGCACCGAGACGGTCGCGGTCACCGGCGAGGAGTGGACCTCGCGCCCCGGCGCCATCGTCGCCGCCGACCTCATGAACGGCCAGACGACGGACTTCACCGCCGAACGCGGCACGACCCGGCCCGCGCTCGTCGATGCGGTCAGCGCGCCGCCGATCAGCTGGTCCCCGGCCCCTCCGGTGCGGCGGGTCGAGCAGCTTCCCGCGCGTTCGGTGACCCGGCACGACGACGGCGCGTCCATCGTGGACTTCGGCCAGAACGCCTCCGGCTGGATCACCCTCACCGACCTCGGCCCGGCCGGTACGCGTACCGTGATCGACCACGGCGAGCACCTGGACCCGGCCGGGGACCTGACGACGACACATCTGGACAGCCAGAAGCCGGGTGAGGCGGCGATCCCGTTCGTGCAGCGCGACGAAGTCGTCTCCTCCGGAAGGCCCGGCGAGGTGTTCGAGCCCCGGCACACGGTGCACGGCTTCCGCTACGCGCGCATCTCCCGCGCCGTGGACCCGGCGAGCGTGACCATGCACGTCGTGCACACCGACCTGCGCCCGACCGCCACCTTCACCTGCAGCGACGACGACCTCAACCGCCTGCATGAGGCGGCCCGCTGGAGCTTCCGCGGCAACGCCGTCGACATCCCGACCGACTGCCCCACCCGCGAGCGCCTCGGCTGGACGGGCGACTACCAGATCTTCGCACCGACCGCCGCGCGCCTGTACGACGTGGACGGCTTCAGCCGCAAGTGGCTGCGCTCGGTCCGCGACGACCAGCTCGACGACGGCCGCGTGGTCAACTCCTCCCCCGACGCCAACCGGCTCAAGACCCACGACGACCCGATGGCGAACGCGATCACCGGCTCGGCCGGCTGGGGCGACGCCATCGTCCACGTCCCGTGGGTGCTCTACGAGACCTACGGCGACCTGGGCGCCCTCACCGAGAACTGGCCCGCGATGCGGCGCTGGGTCGAGTGGGCACTCGCCACCGCCCGCACCGCCCGGCACCCCTCCCGCGTCGAACGCTCGGCCGGCCCACTCCCCCACGAGGAGTTCATCTGGGACGGCTCCTTCCACTGGGGAGAGTGGACCGAGCCGAAGCAGCGCGCTGCCGACGGATCCCTCATCGACCCTGTGATGAGCGACCCCATCGCCTGGTACACCGCCGACAAGGGCGAGGTCGGCACCGCCTACCTGTACCGCTCCGTACGCACTCTCGCCACCGTCGCCGAGGTGCTGGGCCACGCCGACGACGCGGCCCATTACCGCGAAACGGCCGAGAAGGTGCGCCGGGCGTGGCAGAGCGAGTTCCTCGACGCCGAGGGCCGCACGAAGTCCGGCACCCAGGCCGGCTATGTACGCGCCCTCGCCTTCGACCTCGTGCCCGAGGACCTGCGCGACAAGGCCGCCTGGCACCTGGTTGCCCTCATCGACGCGGCCGGTGGCCACCTCACCACCGGCTTTCTCTCAACAGCGGATCTGCTCCCCGTGCTCGCGGACACCGGTCACCCGGACGTGGCCTACCGGCTGCTGCGGCAGCGGACCTCCCCCTCCTGGCTGGGCATGCTCGACCGGGGCGCCACCACCATCTGGGAGGACTGGGACGGCGTCTCCGAGGACGGCAGCGCCACGGCCTCCCTCAACCACTACAGCAAGGGCGCGGTCATCCGCTTCCTGCACACCCACACCCTCGGCCTGCGTCAGGCCGCAGGCTCCGTCGCATGGGAGTCCTTCCTCGTCGCGCCCGTGCTCAACGACGCGATCACCTGGGCAGAGGGCACGTTCGACAGCCCGCAGGGGCGGATCGCCGTCGCCTGGCGCATCCAGGACGATCATCTGACCATCTCGGTCGACGTCCCCGGAGGCTCCCAGGCGCAGGTCAGGTTCCCGGATGGCACCACGTTCCACACCGGTCCCGGCCGCTTCTCCCGGCGACACCCCCTTTCCTGACGAACGAGGGCGGGTCGCGGCCGTACGCTCGCCCGCTGGACGGACAGGCCGAGCTGAACCGCGGCAGCCTCCGCGTCGACGGCGCAGCGGTCGGCGGTGTGACGCTCTTCGCACCGCAGCGCCGGTTTGTCGGTGGGGCGATCTATTGTCCCGGCCATGACTTCAGCGACGCAGGCGTACACGTACGCCGCGCCCTCCTCCCTTGTCGACGGTCGCCTCGGATTGGCGACCTCCGGCGGACGGGCCCTGTCCGGCCCGGCCGTGGCCCCCCGGTTCTTCAGCGGCGTGGTGACCCAGGCGGCCCCCGCCGCAGCGGCCCTGCTCGGCGTCGCCGATGTGGCGCTGGCCCGCTACCACCAGCCGCAGGCGCGGCCCGGCTGGGTGCGCGACCCCGTGGTGACGTGCAACGGAGACCGGTTGCGGTTCGAATCGTTCTCGGCCTGTGGCGGTGTGTACGCCCGGCTTGATCTGCTGAACGGCTCGCTCGACGGCGAGGTGTTCGACCGGGGCACCACCAACGTCGATGTGAACGCGCCGCTCCGGGAGGCGCTGGCGCGCATCGGCGCGCGTGACCCGTTGCACCTGGGGGTGGGCCTCGACGAGCTGGTCGTGACCACGATGGACGGCGCGGTGGTGGAGAAGAAGGTGCCGCTGCCCGAGCGCTGGTTACGCGGATTCGCCGAGGTGCAGGTCATCGCCTCGGGCATGGACCAGCGCGGTGAGCTGACCGGCATGGCGGCGGTGCGGTTCCTGCGCGGGCTGCCCAAGAAGGGCACGGTGTGGGTGGCGCAGGCGGGGCGTGAGCTGAAGGTCTCCGCCCGTCAGGTTCCGGGCTCGGTCCAGCTCGCCGGCCCCAACCGGCTCGGCACCCTCCTGCCGCTGCTGCGCTTCGCGAAGTCCCTCCGGGTGTACGGCCCGGCCGACGCCGCCTCCAGCGCCTGGGAGCTGGAGCTTCCGGGCATGCGCTACACGCTCACTCTCTCGCCCGAGCGCTGGCGTGGCTTCTCCGGCGAGGGCGCGGTGCTGGACGACCTGGCCACCGACGAGGCCGAGAACGACGCCGACGTCGTGGGGATGCTGCTCAACTTCGAGCCCGAGGTCGAGATCGGCCTGCTGGCCGACCGAGCGGGCATCCCCGCCGACCGGGTGCGGGCCGCGCTGACGCAGCTCGGCGTCGCCGGCCGGGTCGGCTACGACCTGTCGGAGGCCGCCCACTTCCACCGTGAGCTGCCCTATGACAAGGACAACGTGAGCCTGCTCAACCCGCGGCTGGCCAAGGCGCGCAAGCTCGTCGACGCGGGTGCCGTGCACCTCGAAGGCGAGCTGGCCACCGTCCACACCTCGGGCGGCGCGCGCCGGGTCTCGCTGACCGACGGCTCGTGCACCTGCGAGTGGTGGTGGGACCATCGCGGCTCCCGTGGGCCGTGCAAACACGTGCTGGCCGCCAGGATCGTCGCCCGCGCCGCCGTGGAGGTCTCCCGATGACCCTCTGGACGGAGATCTGTGACCTGGTCACTCGCAACCAGGTCACCCGGCTGGCCGACCGGCTGGTCACGCTCACCGAGGAGGAGCGCGCCGAGCTGGGCGGGCGGTTGCCCGGCCTCGTCAAGGAGCTGCGCCGCGCCCGCACCGAGCAGGTGCGCGCCCAGCATCCCGACGACTTCGAGGAGATGGCCTCCTGGGAGGTCGGCGACCTGCTCGACGAACTGGCCGGCGCGCTGCTGCTGACCGGTGTCGGCGTCATCACCGGACCGGCGGCCGCCGTGACGTGGATGACCGGCCGCGACGTCAACCGCCGCTGGGCCGAGGACCCCGACGTCGCTCAGGTGTGCCGGGTGGCGGCCACCCGCCCCTTGGAGTGGCGTCGCGATGTCGCGGTCCGGCTGGCCCAGCGGGTGCGCCGTCCCGCCGACCGCATCGCGCCGCTGGCCGTGGCGCTGCTGCGTAAGTCCGGCGCCGTGCCGCCCGACCACGACCCGCTGGTGGCCGCATGGCTGGCCGCGCCGAGCGTGGCCGGTGACCCGCTGACCCCCGTGCTGCTGCCTCGTGTCTTCGCCGCTGACGGCGCGGGCCGCGCCCTCCGTGACGAGCGGCTGGAGCCCCGGCCAACCCGCTGGCTGGCCACCGCCGCCCGCGAACTGCCCAGGGAGGAGGTGCTCGACGGTTGCGTGAGCCGTTTCCTGCGCGGCGGCGAGGCGCAGGACCTGCGTTTCTTCGTCCGGCTGCACACGCTCCTCGACCCCACGCCCGCGGAGTCCGCACCCCGCCTGCGCGACTACCTGCGGTTGTTGCCGTCGGCGCCGGGCACGGTCGCCGAGCTGGCCGCGGGGCAGGTGCGCGGGGCGATGCCCCTCGACCACGCCGACCTGGTCGAGGCGGTCGACGCACTCACCTTCCGGGACGAGGCCAAGCTCGCCACCACAGGCCTGCGCTGGCTCGACCAGGCGATACGGGCCACGCCCGAGGCGGCCGCCGACTTCGTGACCGCGCTGACCACGGCGTACGCGCACAAGTCCTTCGACGTGCGCAACCGCGCGGTCGAGCTGACCCTGAAATACGCCGACCTGTTCGCCGACCACGCCGAGGCGATCCTCGACGGCGTCCGCCACCTCCCCGCCGACCTGGGCGCGAAGCTGGCCGAGCAGTACGGCGGGGAGATCCCGGTCGAGGAACTGCTGGAGCACAAGGAGTTCCCGCCGCTGCCCGAGCCGCCGGAGGCGCGGCGGTTCCCCGAGCCGTCGATCTTCCCCGGCTACCACGAGGGCTGGGTCGGCCAGGAACGCTGGCTGGCGGCCTTCGTCGCCGGGATCGCCGAGGACCGGGCGAAGGTGTGCCGTAAGCTCGAGCTCCACGTCGAGCAGAACCAGGGTTACTGGCGGTCCAGGGAGGTGCTCCTCGACCCCGGTGATTGGCAGTCGGCGCTGTCCGCCGAGCTCGTCACCCCAGGCAGCGTGCCGGAGCCACCGCCGATCGGGCCGGAGAAGTTCTGGGACAGCGCGAGTTACTCCGTGCAGGTGCGCGAACTCACTCGTGGCGAGGAGCCCGACGCGGAGCCGTCGCCCCAGCGGATCGCGGTGGGCGGCTTCGGCTTCTACCGGCCTGGCCGCTACCTCGACGACGACGCCCCGCTGCGAGCCTTCTTCATCACCTGGACCAGCGACGACGGCCCGGACATGGCGGTGGCCCACGAGGGCGACCGGCAGATCCCCTTCGCCGGGGGCCGGATCCACCTGAACGGCTCCCCCACCGACGCCGAGCAGCCCTGGTATAACGGCACCGACGACGAGGAGGACGAAGAGGAGATCGGCGACGACGGACTTCCGGATCACCTCCCTCCAGTCCGGACGAGGCCCGGCGTCGTGTACGACGACTCCGAAGAGGCCATGCCGTCCTTCATCCTCGACGACGTCTACGAGCAAATGGCCGAACTCGGCGTGGACCCCGCCAGGATCGCGGCGATGCGGGCCGGCGGACAGGTGCCCCCGCCAAGCCCTGGCGAGCCGCTCATACAGGTGACCGTCGTCTTCGTCCCGCCCCGGCTGCGTTCCTCCATGCCCGAGCCGCTGCCCGAGCACGACGAGTTGCGGCGGCGCAACCGGCTCCCCCACCCCAACGGTGTCTCTCCGCCCCACGACTTCCTGCTGCACCGCTACGTGGAACTCGCCGAGGCCCTCCGCAACGGCACCCTGCCGCCGGTGCTGCTGGCCACGCCGACCTGGATGAGCGGCCACCTCGACCCCGACGTGCTGATCGACCGGCTGGAGACCTGCGCCGCCGCCGGCGTGGAGCCACCTCCGGCCGACCTGGCGCAGGCGCTGCTGCGCTTACCCCGGGGCTGCCACCCGGCCGCGGCCGAGCGGGCCGCCAAGGTCGACTCGGAGGCGGCGCGTTCGGCCGCCCGCTGGCTCGCCGGTGACGGCATGGCCGACCCCGAGTGCGGCCACGTGTGGCGCCACATGGCGGGCGCGTCCATGGTCGACTTCGGCGACGGCGAACCGGAACACTTCACCGAGGTCAGGCTGCAGCCGGTGCTGCGGGTGACGGCCCCGACCGGCCATCGGCTGATCGACGAGGTGCTGCTGCGCGAGCCGTTCGACTGGAGGGTCGACGAGTCCGGCGGCACGCTCAGGGCATGGCCCGCCATCCTGCCCTCGCACCGCGAGGTCGTGGCCGTCAACTTCCTGCCCTTCCTGCTGCGCGGCGGCTGGGGCGCGTGGGCGGCTCCGTCGGAGATCGCCGGCTTGGAGATCGCCCAGGGCCCGATGGGCGAGTCCACGGCGGTGATCCTCGCCTTCCTCCTGGCCGACAGCGTGCCCGGCATGATCCCGCTGGTCCTGAGCATGGCCGCCAGGGGCGAGCTGCCCGCCGAGGCGATCGGCCGCCAGCTCGCGCTGGTGCTGCGCCGCACCTGGCGGGAGACCCGCCCCGCCATCGCGGCCCTGACCGAGCTGGCCGACGCCGGCGGCCACCAGGAGGTGTGGCACATCCTGCGCGCCCTGCTGCCCGGGATGCTGCCGGGCGAGGGGCGGCGCATCACCGTGACGCACGCCGATCTCGTCGCCTTCGCCGCCGACGTGGCACGCTGGACCGGCGCGCGCGGGGAGATCCCGGTCATCGGCGAGTTCGCACGCAGTCGCCGGGCGACCCGCTTCGTCCACGAGTGCAAGCGCCTCCACGCCCACCTCACCGGAGCCACGTCATGACCTCTGGCGACATCCGTACCGAGATCAGGAATCTCGTGCTCGACCGCGACGCCACCGTCGGCTGAGACGCCTTCGACTGGACCGCCAACGACCAGGTCACCAGCCGGCGCGCCGAGCCCGCACCCCAAGGCGCTCAACCACACGGGGGCTGCTGCGGCGTGAGCACTTGCGTGTCCGGAAGTCCCGAGTCATGACGGGGTATGTCGGGGCGCGCGAGCACACACCGAGCACGCTGGCACCAACCCGGAGAAGTTCCGTAGTGACCAAAGAGTGAGCAGGAAACTGGTCTGGATCCTGGTCACCGATGGGGCACATGCTGTCTGCGGCGCAAGGCACAGCCTCGCCTCGACCACTGGGTTTCGCATGCCCAGCGGCCGGTCCCGCGCGCACTCCCAGCGGCCCGACACCACCAGTGCCGTGTGAGCAGCCCGGCAAGCCGATCAACGATAGGAGCAATGTGCCAAGAAGAACTTCTCCGCCCGCCATCGCCCGCGTGGCGATGGCGGCGCTGTTGACGGCCACGATGTCCTGCGGGGCCAACGCGACGGTAACCGGAGAGGGCGTCACCGATGCCGTCGGCAAGCGCGGCATCACCTGGGAGCAGTGCGAGGAGGAGCCCACCGTCGAGTGCGGCACGCTGACGGTACCGATCGACTGGTCCAAGCCGAACGGCCTCACCGTGGACCTGGCCCTCGCCCGGCGCAAGGCCATCGACCCCTCCGCGCGGATCGGATCCCTGCTGATTAACCCGGGTGGACCCGGCAACTCCGGCGTGAACGACATGCTTCGCTCCTCCGGCTTCAGTGAGGACGTCCAGCGGCGCTTCGACATCGTCGGCTACGACCCCCGGGGCGTCGCCCGCAGTGGCTCGGTGACCTGCTCGGCTTCGGTGTACAACCAGATGCCGTCCCCGGTCATGACCAGCCAGGCCGACTACGACAAATGGGTTACCTTCAACAAGAAGCTGCACGCGGACTGCCGCAAGCTCACCGGCCCCCTGTACGACCACATCGACTCGGCCAACGTGGCGCGTGACATGGACGCCATTCGGGCCGCGCTCGGCGAGGACAAGCTGACCTCGTACGGTATCTCCTACGGCACGCTCGCTCAGCAGATGTACGCCCAACTTTTCCCGAACCGGGTCAGGGCCATGGTGCTGGACGGCAACATGGACCACAGCCTGAACGTCAAGGCGTTCCAGGTGACCGACGCGGCCGCCGTCCAGGACAGCTTCGACGAGTTCGTCGCCTGGTGCGACCGGGACACCGATTGCGTCCTGCACAGACGAGACGTCCGGGCACTGTGGAAGGGACTGCTCAAGAAGGCGGACCGCGGCGAGCTGCACTGGCCAGGCGTCAATGACCGCCCGGTGAGCGCCCACAACCTCCTCTGGCTGGCCGTGGTGCTCAACGAGGCGCCCGCCTGGCGGCAGGAGGCCAAGGTGCTCCTCGCCTTGGCCGGCGGGCCGGTGCCGGATGACATGCCGGGCCCTCCCGGCAACGGGCCCGTGGACGGTGAGTCCGCCGAGCTCCCCACCGCGATCCTCTGCGAGGACTTCAATCTGTCGCTCCGGAACTACAACGAGTACGCCGACGTGATGCGCGGCTCCAACGCGGTGGCCCCGGACATGCGGTACAACCCGATGCCGATGGGCGACATGCCGATCTGCCAGGGCCACCCGGTGAACAACCCGCAGCACCGGCTGCGGTACACGGGTAGCGCTCCGCTGCTGGTGGCCACCTCCATGCACGACCCCGACACGCCGTACCAGTGGTCGGCCAACGTGGCCCGCCAACTCGGCCCCAAGGCCAGGCTCCTCACCTACGAGGGCTGGGGCCACGGCATCTACAGAGTGACCCAGTGCACCAGGGCTGCAATCGACAGCTACCTGATCTCGCTGACCGTGCCCGCGCAGGGGGCCCGCTGCCCGGCTGAGGAGCGCCAGGACTAGGTCACCCGACTACGCGCCCTGAAGGGATCTACTCGGTCTGCAAACTTCAGCACGGACGGCCGTACTTGCGGGCTTGTGAGGCCAGGGGTCACCGGCCGTTCCGGCGCTGCGGGTCAGAGCCACAGCCACAGGGCGAGGCCCATGATGACGATGATGATCGACGCGCCGATGAGGACCTTCCCGAACGCGGAAATCTGTTTCAGCCTTCGGGAGGTGGGATCGAGTCTCTGGAAGCGCCTGCGATGCGACGTCTTTCGGCCGTTGCCGTCATCCACGGGGCCGGTCATCCGGTCGAGGCCGGCCTTGATGTGGCCGGCGACGGGCCTTCCGGTCAGGCCCAGGCTGCGCACGGTGCCGCCCGCGAGCGTGTGGAGCAGCGCCGAGGCCGTTCCGGGTGCGGCCTCGGCCACGATGGCGAGCAGGAACGTCTGGGGAGGGCGGTCCAGGTCCCCGAGGATCTCCTCTATGTCAGCCGAGGTGAGCTGCCCGCGGTAGCTCACCCAGAGCACGCTCTGGTAGTAGATGACGCTCTCCTCGGCGGCGCAGATGGAGCTGATCGCCTCGATGAGGTAGCGGTGCCGGGTCAGCGCGTATTTGACGGCCTCCATGGCCCGCGGATCGGTGGGCACGGCGCGGTGCTCGGCCTCGGCTATGGCGACGTCCAGCACCCTGCGGTTGCGGGACTGGACGGCGACGCGGAGCAACTCGTCCTCCGACATGTCGTCGAGGATCCTGCGCAGGTGCTCGCGGCCCAACAGGCTCGCGATGAGCAGCTTGCCCGAGGGGGCGCAGGCAGGCAGGATCCGGCGCATCGCAGCGAGCAGCGCGGGCGGAAGGGCGGGCTCCTGCCGGAACGGTCCACCCAGGTCGACCAGCATCTCCTCGACGTCGGCCGCATGCATCGCCGACCCGTACAACAGCCGGAGCAGGATCTCAAAGAAATGTCGCATGACGGACGAATCGGCCAGCCTTTCAGGCGGGCGGATGGGGTTCGCTCTGATGAACACCCGATAGGTCTTGCGATCGTGGTCCGCCACACGACCGCGAGCCCGCTGCGCCAGCTGCGCGTTGAGGACGGCGAGCCGCTGCCCGTCGGCGTTCGCGATGCTCTCACGGCATTGGTGCAGCAGCTGCTCGACCGAGGGCAGGGCGGCGGCGGCGTGCTGCTCGGCCTGCGCAGGAAGCCGGGGAGAGGTACGGCCGCGGAGCAGCCTGGATGCGGCGGCGCGGTGGGAGGCGTCGTCGAAGTCGCGTGGTTCGGCCGCGGTCGTGAGCCACCTCATCAGCTCACAAAGGTCATCGCCCTGATAGCCCTCCAGTTCCCGCTTGTAGAACAGTGCCTGGGGCGGGATCGACCCCGCGGGATCGCCGTCCTCCCAGGGCAGCTCCCAGGCCCCGTGGGTGGGCGGCACCTCGGCGAAGGAGAGGCGGATCCGATGCCGGGAAGCACTGTTGGTCCAGGTGGAGACCGCCAGCGTGTGGCGGAACCCGTACGGGAGCAGCGCCGCCACCGTGTCCAGGAAGTCCAGCCGCTGGTCCAGGGTGAGATGGCCGGCCCGTACCATGCAGACGGGCTGTCCGGTGAGCAGCAGCGCCGCCGCCCGCCGTGCCGTGTCGTTGACCTGGCCGGCGAGATGACGCTCGTCGTACGCCGCGAGGGAGAGCTGGAACGGCGCGTCGCCGGAGAAGTTCTCCTTCAACAGCGCCTCGTACAGGGCCCGGTACGAGAGCCTCGTCGACTCGGAGGCGATCTCCGCCCAGCGTACGCAGACGTAGTACGTCATCGCGTACGGGCGTTGGAAGCCGTCCTGGGAGTCCGGTTCGGTCTGCAGGGACAGCCCCAGCCAGGGCTCGCCGTCAGGGTCGGAGAAGTAGTTGGTCGCCACCCGCGGGAGGGCCTTGGGCTCCATGGTCCCGGAGGTGAACGCCTTGAGCCACATGCCGAACTCCGCGTTGGTGATCGCCCCCGTGCTGCAGTCGATCACGCTGTAGTCGTCCAGGCTCTCCGGTGTCTTGCCGAGGATCGCCCAGTGGGCGGTCAGCCGTCCCATCGTCTGCTCCTCATCGCGCCGGGCCGGAGCATGCGGCCGAGCCAGATCACGGGCTCCATGACGTTCATGGGGCGGATGGCACCACGGATCGTCAGTCCGCCGCTTGCGTTGTCGATGACGTTCAGGAAGTCGTCCGGGTCGAAGCTGCCGAGATCCTCGTCGATGAACAGGCCCACCGACGAGGTCACGAAGTATCTGATGCGGTCCTGGTGGAAGAAGGCCTCGAGCAGGTCGAGGATCATCTCCGTGTTGTGGTCCTGGGCGTCCCGGCACAGCAGCCGGAAGAAGTCGCGGACCCGCTCCTCGGGCACATGGGGGATGCGCAACTCGTCGATGGGGTCCCGCTCGGTGAACCCCGCTTCGATCGCGGTTCTCAACACCTTCGGGTCGTCGAACTTGGTGATGCAGACCGCGACGTAATGCGGGAGCTTGCCGTCCTGGTACGCGTCGTCGACGAGCATCCGCCCGGCGACCTCGTGCAGAGCGGCGTCCAGGTGTTTGAAGGCGTCACCCACCCGGGCCTCCCGGTCCGGGTCGAACATGTAGATCAGGCCGCGGCTCTTGACCAGGCTGTCGACCAGGGCCTTTTTGTCGATGTTCGACTCGGACTCCGCGTACAGGTCACCGCGCAGGTCCAGGAAGTCGAGCTTGATCTTCGGAGCCTTCCCCTCACGCGTCTCCCACGGCCACCACCATCGTCTGCGCGGCACCCCCGCCGGGCCGATGATCAGCCAGCTGTAGTAGGTGAGGGCCTCGGTCGGGGCCGGGAACGTACGCGTCTGCAGCAGCGTCGTCCGCAACTTCGCCAGCTCCATCCGGGACACCGGGTTCTCCCCGATGAGCCTCCAGCCCGCGTCGGGGGCCTTGTTCAGCGCGATGCTCAGCGCCGCCAGGAAGGCGGTCTTGCCGCTGCCCGAAGCACCCCACATGGCGATGTCAGGCGTGCGATCGCGCTCGGGATCGCCGGGGGAGTCAGTGTCGACCACCGAGGTCCTCATTCTGGGAGTCGGAATTCTGGGAGACGAAGGGAAGGGCGAGCACGGCGGCGGGCGATGTCACCAGGCCGAGCCGGAGCGCGAGTTCTTCCGCGTTCACCGCGTCCACCTGGAACAGCGCGGCCGAGCCGAGCCGATGCCAGGCAGATGAGGCAGTGGCGGGCGGGCTGTCGCAGATGACCGCGCTCCTGAGGTCGTGGCGCTGTTCCATCTCGCGCAGGAGCGCCAGCCAGTCGTACCGCGCAGGGCAGGGGGGCACGCGGTCGAGGCCGGCCCGAGGCGGATGCGGAGGCCGCGCCCCGATGGTGAGCAGCGCCGTCCGCGTGTTGACCGGCTGCGGGAGCAGCCGGGCGCTCACCTCCGCGAGCACGTCCTCGAGTTGGGCGGCGTTCGGGTAGGCCGGCGCGGTGGGCTGCAGGGACTCCAGGGCGGTCCGTGCCTGCGCCGCGGACGCGGACCAGACGGCCATGGCCGGCCGGGTACGGTCCGCGTGCCGGGCGCCGAACACGTGGGTGCCGTATCCCACGACGGACACCTGGAGCTGCCGGGGGTCGAGACGGCGCTCGGCAAGCAGGTCGATGATGTAGCCGGCCCAGTGGCAGCGGGCCTCGAACTCCTTCGCGGTCCCCGCCGTCTCTATGGCGCACACCAGGTGCGCGGGCCGGGGCGCGTAGTGCAGCCGCGACGGCAGCGTGGCCACCACGTCCGCCCACGGCCGGGTGTCCGGCCGGAGGCCGGGGATCCCGGGAAAGCGGACGACGCCGGGCCGCTCCAACACCGCCCGCAGCACATGCCGTCCGGGCGAAAGCGGCGCGTGGTCGACCGACACCAGCTCCGAAGGCTGGAGCGGCCCCGCCCACGCGGAGATCGCGAGCAGCATGCCGCCGACGTCGGTACACGTGACGGCCACCTGGGCGTCCTCCCCCGGCTTCGCACCGGGACCGAAGAGCCGTTGTCCCACCAGTTCGAGTCTGCGGTCGTCCGCGCGCTCACGCGCCATGATCAAGTCGTACACCTGGCGCAGCGGCGCGCCGGCGACCAACTCACGGAGCAGGTCCCCGACCTTGGCCCCGGACACCTCGGCGACCTGGGCCGATGGCCGCCACTGCCGCAGTGCGCGCACGGCGGCCTCCTGCTCCTGCCCGTCGGCGGACCGCACGACCACCACCGGGTCCCCCTCGTCGGCGGAGATCAAATCCTGGGAGACCCGGAGCACCGCGTCGTGGACGTCATCGCCGGCGGCGGCCAAAGTGGACCACTTGGCGGCGGCCCTGCGTGTGTAGTACGTCGTGCCGACCTCGTCGACGCGGACCTCGAAGATCCGTGTTCCGGCGGTGTCGATCTCCACGACCGCCAGCCGTTCCCTGAACGAGGCGATCAGATCGGCGAGATCCCCCCGCAATCCACCCTCTGCGAAATGGCTCAAGAATTTCCCCCACCAGTTTCGGACCCTTGCTTGGTACGAATTAATGTCCTTGGTGGAGTAAGTGATAGTAAAGGGGGATAGTCAAGCTTTTGTCCGTTTTCTGGTAGTTTGTAATCCTTCGTGACAGCACCGCGTGGCGGGCGGTCAGGCCCTCCTGTTATAAATCATGATTGCCGGTTGTTTATGGTAGTCAGTGGATTACTCACGGGGTAGGGCGCAGAGCGCCCTGGTCCCTTTCTCCCGGAGCCGCGCATGGTCGGTAGATGGTTGATCGTCTTGTCGGGTGCCCGTCCGGACGTGCTGGACAGGTGCAGGGGGGAGCGTGCCAGGTTCCACGGCCTGGGTGGCGCCATCCTGACCACAGCCTGCATCGCCGCCATCTCCATGACATTCGCGTTAGCCTCGGCGCTCAAGGTGTTCCCGCCCCTCGCCGTCCTGATCGGCCTCGTCTGGGGCGTGGCGATTCTGAGCCTGGACCGCTGGCTCGTCACCTCCCTGCCCGCCCGAGGCGGAGGACGCCTGTGGCTCGCCCTGCCCCGGGTGCTGCTCGCGTTGCTGCTGGGGGCCGTCATCTCCACGCCACTGGTGCTGCAGATCTTCAAACCCGAGATCGATGCCGAGATCGTCGACATCCAGCAGGAGAAGGCGGACGCGTTCACCCGCGCACAGCAGGGCGGCGAGACCGGCCGGCGGATAGCCGCTCTGGAGAAGTCCGCAGCGGCTCTGGGAGCCGTGATCGCCTCCCGTGGGGAGAGTGCGCTCGATCCGGCGGCCGACCCCCGGATCCAGGAATTGAGCAAGTCGCGCGAGCGGGCGGTGAAGCAGCGGGACGCGTTCTACCAGGAATGGCAGTGTCAGCTGTACGTCGGGCCGCCCAAATGCGCGAAGAAGGGCTCCGGGCCGCTGGCGAAGGCGGCGGAGGAGGCGTACAAGAGCGCCCGCGATCGGGTGAATGACATCGACCGGCAGATCGAGCAGCGCAGGAAACGGCTCAGCGACACTCAGGAGGCCGGAAAGGCGAGCAGGCTGGCCCAGGCGGAGCAGGACCTGAGCAGCGTACAGGCGGAGCTGGACAAACTGACAGAAGGGCAGGCACGGCTCAGATCCGGTTTCGCCGCCGAGATCCAGGGATCCGACGGCCTGCTGCTGCGGCTGGAGGCGCTCAGCAGGGTGTCGCAGAACAATCCGACCCTCACCCTGGCGAGGATCTTGCTGTTCCTGTTCATCCTGCTCATCGAGTGCCTGCCGGTCATCGTCAAGCTGATGCAGCGGCCGGGCAGTTACGACACGATCCTGGCCGCGTTGGAGAAGCGTGAGGTCAATGCGGCCATCGACCAGATCTACGAGGCGGACAGGAGGCCACGGCGCGCCGCCTGGCGGGAGGGCACGACCCGGCCGTACACCGCGGATGAGCCGCGTACCGGAGTCTTCCTCGCTACCGATACGCCGTCCCCGCCCTCGCAGGAGCGCCACGAGGGCACGAGCTTCGAGGACGAGGCGCTCCGCGGCCTCCGAGACAACCGCGCCTCCCGGCCGGCCGGGACGGGCGACAGCCCGCAGGCCGAGTACGCCGGAATGAACGATGATTGGTGAGCACGTCGCGGGCCGGTTCGTCATCGAGGCGCAACTCGGCAGCGGCGGCATGGGTCGGGTCTGGCGCGGCCGGGACAGCAAGCTCGGCCGCGTGGTGGCGCTCAAACAGGTACGCGCGGACGTCGGCCGCCTGCCCGAGCTCAAGGCGCGGGCAGAACGCGAGGCGCAGGCGCTGGCCCGGATCGACCACCCGGGCATCGTCCGCGTCCACGACGTGCTCGACGACCCGGACGGCCCATGGATCGTGATGGACTACGTGCAGGGCGCCTTGCTCGGCGAGTTGATCGAGCGGGGACCCTTGTCCGAGCCCGCCGTGGTGCGGATCGGCGCCCAGGCGCTCGACGCGCTCGCCGCCGCGCACGCGGTAGGGGTGCTCCACCGCGACGTGAAGCCGGACAATATTCTGATCACCGCGTCCGGTGGGGTCGTCCTGGTGGACTTCGGGATCGCCGCCATCGAGGGTCACGAGCGCATCACCATGCTCGGTCACGTGATCGGCACCCCCGACTTCATCGCCCCCGAGCGGTTGCGAGGCACCCCGGCGGGCGAGGCGGCCGATCTGTGGTCGCTCGGTGCCACGCTCTACACGGCCCTGGAGGGACGTCCGCCGTTCCGCAGGGGCACCGAGGAGGCCACCAGGTTCGCGATCCTCACCTTTCCCCCGGACCCCATGACCCGGGCGGGCAGGCTCAGGCCGACGATCAACCGGCTCTTGACCAAGAGCCCGGCCACCCGGATGACGGCCGGCGAACTGGCGCGCATGCTGGAGCAGGCTGCCGGGCGCTCTCCTGGGGTGGAGCCGCGCCGTACGTCGCAAGGCCCTGTCACGAAACCGCCTGCGCCTCCCCAGGCGAACGGGGCTGGAGGGAACCGCTCCTCCGCAGGGAGCGACGGCCGAGGCGGGAACGGCTCGGGAGCGGGTGGTGGCGTGGCGGCGCAACGAGTGCGTCGGACGCTCGCCGGCGCCGGCGCCGCAGAAAGAGGTTCGATGGTCCTCACGCTGCCCGCGGCCGATGCGGCGGTGCTCCTCGCTGAACAGGGGCCGCTGTTCACGACCGCCGCAGTGGAGGAGATGTGCCGCCAGGCGGCGACGTGCGCGAAGATCCTGCAGATGTTGCTCCCGCGCCACGTGGGCCGACTGCTGGACCAGGTACGTGACCCAAGCCTCGTCGCCGGGGTCGTGCTGGCGATGGACCCCCACCACCGCGGACGCGTGCTCGGTCACATGCACGATCGGCATTCCGCTGCGGCCATCGAGGCGATGGCGGCCGTCGATAGCCGGCAGACCGGCCTCGCCCTCGCCGCGATGCCGGAGGACCCGGCCGGTCAGGCGCTCAGTCGCCTTCCATCCGCCACGATCGCCGGGGTGCTCGTGCATTGCCGGCCCTCCTGCCGCGACCGCCTGCTGCCCCTGCTACCGTCCGCGACCCGCGGCGACGTCGAGCGCAGACTCGCCGCCGAGGGATAGCCGCCCGATTCGTCCTCTCGCTGGTAGCGGTTCTGGTCTGGGGGCGCCGCGTGGATCTGCCAGACGTGAATGAAGGCCGGCAAGCGGCGTTGGTAGACGTCGGTCACCAGGGCGATCAGGATGACGGGACGGGGCCGGTCGAGTCGCGGACGCTGAGGGTCGTCGCCAGTTGGAGGTGCCGGGAGGCGGGCTGGACACCGTCCGCCATGCGCAGGACGGTCTCGACGGCCATCCGGCCCATGCCGACGAGAGGCTGCCGGACGGACGTGAGCCGGGGCGTGGTCCACTCGGTCTGCGGTGTGTCGTCGAACCCCGTGACCGACAGCTCGCTCGGGACGGTGATGTGAAGCTCCTTGGCCGCGGCGAGGATCCCGACGGCGATCTCGTCGTTGCCTGCGATGATCGCGGTCGGCCGCTCGTCGAGCGCGAGGAGGTCATGGCCGTGCCGGAGTCCCGCCTCGACGGAGAACGCCTCGTGGCGGATCATGGCGCGGTCCGGCGTGATGCCGGCCGAGTCGAGCGCGGCCTGGTAGCCGTGGAAGCGTTCCAGTGAGGGGGCAGAGCCCAGGGGGCCGCCGACCCAGGCGATCCTGCGGTGGCCGAGCTTGATGACGTGCTCGGTCGCCGAGCGACCGCCCGCCCAGTTGGTGGAGCCGATGCTGACGAGACGTGATTCGGACGTATCGATGGGGTCGATCGTCACGACGGGCACCTCGAGATTCTCCGCGGCGAGGAGCATCGGGTCGGGCACGGCGACGGCGAGCGCGATGATGCCGACGACACCGGACGCCTTCTGCTCCTCCATCCAGGCGCGGGCCGCCGTACGGCTCGTGCTGATCGGCTCGTCGGGCGGCAGGCGAAGGAGGAGCTCGGCCTGCGCCGAGGTCGCGGCCACGAGGATGCCCTGGAGCACCGTTCCGGCGTAACGGGACTCCACGATGTCGAGCACGGTGACGAGGGTCCGCTCTCGCGGATGCTGGTGTCGCACCGCCGTCGGCTTGTAGCCGATCTCGGCCATGGCTCCGAGCACCAGGTCGCGTGTCTTCGCCCCTACATCGCCGCGCCCGTTGAGAACCTTCGAGGCGGTCGCCTGCGAGACGCCGGCCAGTCGGGCGACATCCGCCAAAGTGGCTCGCTCGGAAGGACCTCGCCGGCGCATCAGGGCTCCCTTCAGGATTCGAAATTATTTCGAAACCTACCACGGACCCTTCCTGGCCGGGCTGCCACCCGTTGACACAGGACGGGCGCGACACCTAATGTCCTCGCAATCAGCGAACAAGTTGCGAAATATTTTCGTAACGGCTAGGCCCATTTCGCATACCCCGTGAACGATTTCGTGAAGAGAAGTGAGGCCATGAAGAGCGAGCCCCGGTTCCTGATCAACGGCGAGCTGCTTGACGAGAGCACGCTCCCGCATGTCTGGAGCAGGTGTATCGGCGCCGGGCGGGCGAACGAGGCGCTGCGCGCGGACTGGCGACAGCAGTTCGCCGAGGTCGTCGCCGCGGCGGGAATCGAGTACATCCGCTTTCACGGCGTCTTCCACGACGACATGTTCGTCTACCGGGAGAGCTACGGCGGCGGTTTCGGCCCGGACGCGCCCCTCCCCTCGCCCGTGTACACCTTCAGCTACGTCGACAAGGTCTTCGACTTCCTCCTGGACTGCGGCGTCCGGCCCTTCGTCGAGCTGGGCTTCATGCCGCGCGAGCTGGCGACGCAGACCGAGACCGTGTTCTGGTGGGGCGCTCACTGCAGCCCGCCCAAGGACATGGCGCGCTGGGGCGAGCTGGTCACGAGGTCGGTCGAGCACTGGATCGACCGGTACGGCCTCGCCGAGGTGCGGGAGTGGCGCTTCGAGGTGTGGAACGAGCCGAACCTGGTCCCGCACTTCTGGACCGGCACGAAGACCGAGTACTTCGAGCTCTACGAACAGACCGTGCGGGCGATCAAGAGGATCGATCCGGCTTTGAAGGTGGGCGGGCCCTCGACGAGCGTCTTCGTGCCCGACGACCGCTACAAGGGCGAGAGCGAGGATCGCTCCGCGATGCTCGAGACGGCCGGCGCGGCCGACGTGGACGCGCTCGACTGGCGCCCGGTCTGGATCGAGGACTTCATCGCCTGGTGTGCGGAGCGCGAACTCCCGATCGACTTCATCTCCACCCACCTGTACCCCACCGACTTCGCGTACGGCGCCGACGGCGAGGCGGTGCAGATCACCCGGTACGCCGATGCCACGTTCGACGACCTGACCCTGCTGCGCAAGCTCGTGCAGAACAGCGCCTATCCCGAGGCGGAGATCCACATCAGCGAGTGGTCGACGTCGCCGTCGGCCCGCGACTTCATCCACGACACGCTGTTCGCGGCGACCTACATCACGCGGGCGTACCTGAAGTGCGCGACCCTCGCCGACTCCATCGCCTACTGGACCTTCACGGACGTGTTCGAGGAGGGGGGCGCCGGCATCGGACCGTTTCATGGCGGGTTCGGACTGGTGAACGAGGCGGGCACCCACAAGCCCACGTACCACGCGTTCGCGATGCTGGAACGGCTCGGCGACCGGCTGCTCCTCGCGACGTCCGACGGTGTCGTGACCCGTGACAGCCGGACGTCGGCCGTGTCGGCGGTGTTCTTCAACTATCCCGAGGCCATGGCCATGAGGGGTCTCAGCTCGCAGAACTCGTACCCGGCGACACGCGCGCTGGCCAAGGTGGGGCCGAGCCGGAGGATCCACCACTCGATCGGCGGCCTGGAGCCTGGCACGACGTTCCTCGTCGAGGTCCTGGACTGGGAGCACGGGAACGTCGCCGAGGCCTGGTACCAGCTCGGGTCCCCTCTCAACCCGTCCCGGGCCGAGAGCGACTACCTGAGCAAAGTCGCCGACTCGCTCCTCAGATTCACACTGACCGTGCCCGACACCGGTGTGCTGAACCTCGATGTCGAACTGACGCCCTGGGCGGTGATGTCGTTGAGTCAGTCGGCATGACCGCGCCACGCAGCGCCGCAAGGTGGACAGGCCCTCACGGGTGAGGCGGGCACGCAGCACGCGGCCCGCGCCGGGCTGCGGGTCTCGACGGATGAGACCGCGTCGTTCGAGGTCGCGGATGACGAGGCTCATCGCCTGTGGAGTGACGAAGGCGATGCGGGCCAGATCCGCCGAGGACGGCCCGTCGCGTAGTCGCAGCTCGCTCAGCGCCATGTACTCGGTGGTCGTGACGCCGTGCCGGGCGAGAGCCTCGTCCAGGCGGCCTCGGATGTAGCGCTCCAGCCGGAAGACCAGATAGTTCACCCGCGGCGTCGGGGAGTCGGGCGAGCAGGGGAAATGCGCCGCCGCACTTCAGGCACCGAGCAGAGGAGGGCGAATGAGACGACTGACCGCGTGGGTGGCCGGTGTCTGCACCGCGGTGTTGTGCGCCGCCTTGACCGCGGCACTCCCCCACCGGCGGTCGTGCTGGCCATGCATGGTTGCGGCGGTTCCGGGCCCGGACTCTACTCCGGCTCGGAGTTCGCCTCCCTCGCCAACCAGTACGGCTTCGTCGTCATCTACCCGTCGGCCTCCAAGAAGGGCAACTGCTTCGACTCCTGGTCGGCCGAGTCGCACCTGCGAGGCGGCGGCATGGAGACCAACATCATGCTCGGCAACTACCCGGACGTCTTCAAGGCCGGGGCCGTGTTCATGGGCGTGCCGCACAGCTGCTTCGCGAACGAGGCCGACTACATCCCCTCACCGTGGTCCGCGCCGCCTACCCCGGTTACACCGGTGCGTGGCCGCGCGTGCAGCTCTGGCACGGCACGAACGACACCCTCGTCTACTACGCCACGCTGCAGCAGCAGATCGACCAGTGGACCAACGTCTTCGGCCTCAGCCAGACGCCCACCAGCACGGACACACCACAGGCCAACTGGAACCGCCGCCGCTACGCCCACTCCCCCGACCGGCGCCTGCCGGGTCACGTACACACCCAGCACCTGGAACAACGGGTTCACCGCCACCGTCACCCAGCAAGGCGCCCAGGTGACCGCGCGCAACGCCCCCTATAACGCCACTGTCGCCGCCGGAGCCGCCGTCACCTTCGGCTTCCAGGCCACCTATAGCGGGACGAACACGGCACCCGCGCAGTTCGCCCTCAACGGCACGGTCTGCTCCCCCGCCGCCTAAATGACGCCGACGCTTCGCCGCCGGCGGCCTCGTCGGTGAGGTCGCCACGTGCCATGGCGAAGGCCTATCAGGATCGCAGACCACGTTCAGCGCCGGACGCCCACGCGGTTGTGCCGCCGTGCGAGGCCGATCCAGGCCGCGAGGGCGGCGAGCGCCGCGAGTACGATGATGCCGATCTTGAGGGGAGTCCCCACCGCGCCTTCGTCGTCCACCACGGTCGTCGCCGCAGCGGCCTTGTTCTGCGCGGGCGCCGTCGCCCGGTCCGGTGTGGGAGCGGTCGCGGCCACCGGCGCGGCGGCGACCACGCCCGCCTTCACCTTCACCGTCGCTTTCGCCTTGGAGGGCTCGGTCGCGGTCACGGTGACCCGCCACTCGCCACTCGGCAGCGGCTCGGCGGAGCGGTAGAGGTTCTGGCCCTCGCTTGCCGACCTGAGCGGGACCGGGCCGAAGGACCGGCCGTCGGCCGAGGTCGCGGTCAGCGTCGCCTCGACGATCTCCGTGACGGGATGGCCGTCCTTCTTATACGTCACCACCACGTTGACGTTGTCGGCGCCATCTCCCGTCACCTCCAGCTTGATCGGTCCGCCATGAGCGGAGGCCGCCGGTGCGCCGAGCACCAACGCGAGCCCGGCCAGGAGGACGGTGAGGACATATGCGGGTGCCCTTTTCACGAGTGGTGACTCCCCTCGGGTTCGGTGTCGGGGGTGAGCGCCCCTTCGCCGGGTGATGTCGGTAGGAACACGTGCTGGTGACCGTAGCCCGCGTCGATGTTCAGGGCGTCGAGAGCGGTTGCTCCGATCGACCAGGTGAAGAGCGCGGTGGCGCGCTGCCGTACGGCCAGGTCCATGGCTGCGGTGCGAGCCGGTCCGGTGAGGTCCCGCGCGGCCGCGTAGGTGTCGACGGTCGTGGCGATCTGCTGTACGGCGGAGGCGAGACTCGACCTCGCCACGTTGGTGGCGGTCTCACCGGACGGCGGGTCGGCGAAGCCTTGGACGGCCGCGGCGGCCGCCTTCTGCCAGGTCCCGACGTCGGCGGCGGTCACCGCGACGGGCCCCGCGGTGCCGTCGGCGGGCATGGCCCGGCCCAGCCCGTCGAGCATGGGGAGGAGCCGGACCCGCGTGCTGCGGGCCAGCTCCGTCAGCGCCTTGATCTGCGTCTTGTCGCGGAGGGCGGACTCGGCACGGAGGCGATCGGCCGTCTGCTCGATCGAGCTCGGCCGGGTCACCCCGAACACCACACCGCCGGAGACGATCGCGCCGAGCGCGAACGCGACCGCGAGGGCGAGCACGCGGCCCTGAAGGGAACGCTGTACCGGCGTCGGTTGCCTGGCCTTAAAGGCACGCCGTACCGGCGTCGATTGCCTGGGTCGGTTGATGGTGGCCACCTCCTGAGGGGCGGATGTCGACGGTGCTCACGCCTCCTGAGGCGTTCCCCGGGTGTGGAGCATGATCAGCTTCTCGATCCGCCTGCGGCGCCAGGCGGCGAGCACCCGGATGGCGAAGAAGGCGAGGACGAGGAGGGCGAGGAGGGCGAGCTGCGGCCACGGTAGTGCCCAGACCGTGGTGTCGATCGCCACCCTTTCGGCGGTGACGCCCGGGACCGGCTTGCCCGCGGGCGAGGGGATCGCCGCGATCGTCGTACCGATCGGCCCCAGCGGCCAGGCGCCGGGCACCCGTGCGACGAACGTGCGGCTGCCGCCCGGCATGATCTCCCTGGCCTTGGCCGCGGACGGGTCACTCCAGCTGCTCTCACCCACGAAGGTGGACGTCAGGACTCGGTTGTCCGTGACCAGCCGGACGTTGCCGGCGTTGGCCACGGTGTAGGTCACCTCGACGGATCCCGCGGCGAAGGGGTTCCACGACCCCGTGTATTCGGCCCGCACGTCGGTCACGGCGACCTTGGCCACATAGTCGCCGGTGACGCGGATGTTCAGGCGGACGCCCACCCGGTTCTGGACCCGCACCTGACCGGAGATCGTCTCCAGGGACGCGGTCACACCCGCGGGGTGATCTCCAGGAGTCGCGTTCTGCGGGATCGACACCTTCACCGGCACGACGGAGGTGGCTCCGGCGGCGGTGGTCACCTTGTCGGGAACCTCCAGCCATGCGCCGCCGTCGACCGGTTCGGCGTCCGAGGGCCGCATGTCGAAGTAGCCCTTGGAGGTCAGGTAGCCGTCGTTGGCGTCGATCCCGAAGTCGACCGGCTGGGTGGAGCGGTTGATGACCGCCACGTGCTCGATCACCTGTTGTCCGCCGGCGAGTTCGAGATCGATGACGCTGCGGCCGTCGGGACCGTTGGCGTCGGCCGGCACGACCGACCAGGTGATATCGGCGTCGGACGGGGTGGCGAATGCGACCATGGCGACCAGCAGGGTCACGCCCACAGCGTGCAGGGCGGCGAGGCGGGCGAGGGCGCCTCGCGAACGGCTTGTGGTCAACAGAGGTGTCTCCAGTCTCATCGTGGGCGTCCGGAACGTGTGCCACAACGCCGCGCACGTCCCGGAACGCCCACAGCGGGCGAGGGCGTCCTGCCTCCGGTTCAGGACTGGTTGAACAGCGAAAGCGTCAGGGTCGAGTGGTACTCGCCGGCGGCGACGTCGGCAGGAGTCCGCAGGGCGAGGTCGGCGTTGACCTGCCAGGTGCCGATCTCGTCAGCGGAGTTCGCCGTCGACACCAGCAGTTCCTGGCCCTGCAAACCGACGGTGGGTGCTCCGGTGCCGTCGGAGATGACACTGGAGACGGGCTCACCGGCCTCCACCGCCCCGGTGGTGGAGTCGCTCAGCAGGCGCGGCCGCCAACCCAGGTACTGGGGGCCGATGGGCGGCGCGGAACCGCTGGTCGCGGTGAACTGGCTGGCCTGGCCGACGATCGCCCAGAAGTCACCGGCGGGGATCTCCTCGGGACGGCGGCTGTCGGTAACCGTGACCGTCGGCAGGGTGCCGACGAACTGGCGGGCGGCGGCGTTGGATCCCTCCTCCTGCAGGGACACTCCGCCGTTGTCGGCGACGGTCATGGACACTTGACCAGGAGTGGTGTTGGGTTCGATCGTCACCGACACGTCGATGCCGTTCTCGGGGTCGTCGTCCGCCACCGCGGGACCGGCCACGCCGACGCCGGCAGCGGCGAGCGCGACACCGAGCACCGCCGTGGCGAGTATCTGCGTAGTCCTGTTGATCTTCATGTGTTCGCTCCATTGATGGGGGGCGGGGCCGGTCGGCTGATCGGCCGGCCGGCCCCGGTTCTGCTATGGCGGTGCCCCGGCGCTTGGACCGTGGTCTCCGCCGGTGCGGTCAGCGGCAGCTGATCGCCGGGTAGGTGGCGTCGTAGGACGAGGTGACCTGCTCGCCGCCGATCGTCGCGGTCCCCTTCACGGTCACCGTGCCCGCGTCGATCTGCCCGGCCCGGCTGTTGAAGGACTGGTACGCCTGCTTGCCCGGCGCCACGTCAGCCACGGTCTTCGAACCGAACGGGGTGGTCAGCGTCACCGTCGCCGGCACATCGGAGCCGTTGACGGCCGTGACCGCCACGTACGCCGAGGTGCCGATGCAGCGGGACGAGGCAGTGACGGTCAGCTTGACCTGCGACGAGGACGAAGCGATGGTCAGCGTGAGCGTCTTGACCTCCTCGACGTTGCCCGCCTTGTCGGTCGAGCGGTAACGCAGCTCGTGCTGCCCCTCGCCGGTGACGTTGACCGGTTCGCCATAGGCGGTCCAGTTGCCCTCGTCGAGTTGGTACTCGGTCTTGTCGACCCCGCTGCCGCCGTCCTCGTCGGCGGCCTTCAGCGTGACCGAGACCGGACCGGTGAACGCGCCGCCCGCCGGCGGCTGCTCCGGATCGGTCGTCGCCGTCGTCACCGGCGCGGTCTTGTCCTCGTTCGAGGCTCCCTTGGTCAGGTGGAAGTAGTCGAACGTGACCGTCTTCGACGCCGACTGGTTGGTGCCGATGGTGAACACGCCGGCCTTCGCACCGGTGGCCACCGCGCTGTTCTCCACCGGTGCGGAGAGAGCGGTCCAGGTCTGGCCGTCGGAGGAGTAGGAGCCGGTAAAGGTGTTGCCCTCCTTCTTCAGGCGCAGCCACCACACGCCGGTGGTGAGGTTGTTGGCCTGTGGTTGCGGGTTCTGCACGGTTCCGCCGACCTCGCTGCGCAGTTCGATGCTCCGCGCCACCGTCGACCCCGCGGAGTTGGTGGCGAGGAAGTCGAGCTTCACGTAGTCGTCGTCGCCGACGTACACCATCAGGCCGCCCTGCTGGTACTGCTCGTTGACTGCCGAGGCGTCCACCTTGGTCTCCAGCGTCCAGTCGCCGCTCGGCGCCGGCTGCAGAATGAAGTTCTTCGGGCCACTGTTGTCGGTCCCGTAGATGTCACCCTTCGTGGTGTCGAGCTCCAGGTTGCCGTTGCTCACGCGCGCCGCCGTGGCGTCGGGGCGCACGATCGCGTTCCAGCGGCAGGCATCGAGCGCGGTGCCGTTGAACTCGTCGTTCGGGTCCGGCGCGGTCTCCTTGTCGTCCGGCGTGATGTGGAACCAGTCGAAGGACGCGTCCACCACCGGGTGGTTGGCCCCGGCCAGCGAGAGCAGGCCGATCTTCGGATTGGTGATCCCGGAGAGCGACTTGGTCTGCGGCATCGCGGTGAACGTGGTGCCGTCCGGCGAGTAGTGGGCGGTGATGTTGGTGCCGTCGCTGACGAACCGCACGTACACCGTGTCGGGGTAGGAGTCCCCGAGGTTGGCCGTGTTGCTCTGCGACACCTCGTTCGGGGCGCCGTTCTCCTCCCGGATGAACTGGAAGATGCGGCTGGCGTGGTTGGAACCCGAGGTCGACCGCGCCTGCAGCACCATCTTGGCGTAGTTGTCGTCGTCGCCGTAGATGATCAGGCCCGCCTGCTGGTACGCGTCACGCGCGTCCAGCGTGAGCTTGGCGGTGGCGGTCCAGGCACCCGACGGCGCCGGCTGCACGACGATGTTCGGCGTGTTGCCGCCCGTGCTGTAGATGTCGGTGGTCGAGGTCGGGATCACGAGCTTGCCGTCCGCGACCTTGAGGTCCTGGTTCTCCCGGATGACCGACCAGCGGTCACGGTCGAGCTGGTCTCCCAGGAAGTCGTCGGAACGGCCGGTGAAGCACACCGTGGCCGGCGCGTCCACCTTGACCGGGACTTGGGCGGTGGCCGACGCGCCCTTGTCGTCGGATACGGTCACCACGGCCGTGTAATTGCCCGGCGCGGTGTAGGAGTAGCTCGCGTCGGCGGTGGTGGGCTCCGGCGCACCGTTCACCCCGAAGTTCCACCTGTAAGTGATCGGGTCGCCTTCGGGGTCGGTCGCCGTCGCCTTGAAGTCGACCTTCAGCGGGGCGACGCCCGTCGCCGGGGTCGCCGTCGCGGTCACGACCGGATGCTGGTTGTCCGTGGCGCCCTTGCCGACGAAGTCGACCCAGTTGAAGTTGACCAGGTAGGCGTTGTCGGCCGCGCTCGCCGGCTTGCGGACCACGAAGTACAGCGGTCCGCTTTCGGTCGGTGGGCTGGTCAGGTTGAGTGTGACGTCGGTGAACGTCTGCCAGCCGCCGGTGGGTGTCACGTCGACCGAGCCGAGCAGCGTGCCGGTCTCGGGGTTGCCCGCCCGGACCTGCACGGTCCCGCCGGCGCCGCCCGAGGAGGCCCGGAGCCGGATCGCGGTGACGTTCGACAGGTTCACCGGGTCGAACGACCACCAGTCGCCGTCCTGGACGAACGCGATGTGCTGGTTGCCGCCCTGGGTGTCGCTCGTGGTCTCCGCCTGGACGCCCGCGGTGTCGGTGCCCTTGCCGTCGGCCACCCGGCCGGTCTGCGAGTAGTGCTCGGCCTGCTTGCGCTTGGGCTGCAGGAGGACCTGGCCCCGACCGGTCAGCGGCCCGGCGCCGCCGGCGCCTGCGTCGGCGTAGCTGGCCTCGATGCCGTATAAGAGGTTGTCGTACTCGCCGTGGCCGGCCTGCTGGGTCTGCAGCACGCCCTCACAGCCCTTGTGCTGGTCGAGCGGGTGGCCGTGGCCGTCGTGGCCGAGGATCGCCTGGATCTGGACCTTGTCGCAGTCGATCGTGCCGTCCTCGGGGTCGGTGACGGTGACCTTGAACTTCACCTGGTCGCCGAACTCGAAGAAGGCGCCGTTCGGCGGGACGTGCACCGAGACGGTGGGGCGGGTGTTGCCCGCGCTGATCGGCACGCTGGCGGTGGCGGTCTTGCCGTCGGTGTTCGTGACGGTCAGGACCGCGTTGTAATCGCCCCCGTCCTCGTAGGTGAAGGAGGGATTGGGGTCGGTGGAGTCGGTGTCACCGTCGCCGTCGAGGTCCCAGGCGTAGGTGAGCGTCTTGCCGTCCGGATCCCGGCTGCCCTCGCTGGAGAACGTGACGGCCAGCGGCAGCGGCCCATCGGTCTTGTCCGCCGTGGCCCGGGCGATCGGCGGGCGGGTGCCCTTGATGTACTCGATGCGGTAGATGCCGGAGTCGGCGTTGTCGCCTCCGAAGCCGGAGCCCCACTCGATCATGTACAGCGCGCCGTCAGGACCGAACTTCAGGTCCATCGGCTTCTTGAACGTCAGGGAGCCGAGGATCGGGTTCATCTCGACGAGCTTGGTGCCGGTCTCGTCGAGCTGGAACGACCACACCTTGTCGTTGTTCCACTCACCGAAGACCGCCTTGCCGTCCCAGTACGCCGGCCACTTCACGTCCGACTGCAGGTTCGGGTCGGAGCGGAAGACCGGGCCGCCCATCGGCGCGCCGCCGCTCAGCTCCGGGAAGTTCTGCGGGTCGGCCGCATAGTGGTACCAGATCGTCGCGGGGATCACCGGCGGCAGGCTGGCCAGGCCGTCGTTGTTCGGCGAGTCGTTGACCGGCGCGGCACAGTTGAACGGCGACCCCGACTGCTTGGTGGCGAAGTTGTAGTCGACGTACGGGGTGTTGTTGCCGACGCAGTACGGCCAGCCGTAGTTGCCCGGCTTCGAGACGATGTTCCACTCGACCGTGTTCTGCGGACCCCGGGTGGAGCTCGCCGAGTTGGCGTCGGGGCCGTACTCACCGAGCATGATGTTGCCCGTCTTGGGGTCGAGACCCATGCGGAACGGGTTGCGGAGGCCCATGCCGTAGATCTCCGGCTTGGTCTTCGCCGTACCCGGCGCGAACAGGTTGCCGGCCGGGATGGTGTAGGTGCCGTCGGTCTCGGGGTGGATCCGCAGCAGCTTGCCGCTCAGGCTGTTGGTGTTGGCCGCGGTGCGCTGGGCGTCCCAGCTGGCGCGGCCCGACTGCTCGTCGAGCGGCGAGTATCCGTCGGAGGCGAACGGGTTGGTGTTGTCGCCCGTGGCCAGCCAGAGATTGCCGGTCTTGGGGTCGATCACCAGGCCGCCGCCGTGGTGGCAGCACTCGGCCCGCTGCACCGGGACGTCGAGGATCTTCTTCTCGCTCGTCAGGTCCAGGGTGTCACCGGTGACGGTGAACCTGCTCAGCCGGTCGACGTTCGTCCCGGTGGGCGAGTAGAAGAGATACACCCAGTGGTTGGAGTCGAAGCCGGGGTCGAGCGCCAGCCCGAGCAGGCCGCTCTCGTTGGCGGTGAAGACGTTCAGCTTCGCCGCCGTCACCGTGCCGCCGGCGGGCTTGATGATCTTGACTTCGCCGAGCCGGTCGATGTAGAAGACCCGGCCGTCCTTGGCGACGTCCACCATCATCGGGTTCGATGTGTTGTCGTCGAGCGTGACCTTCTCGAAGCTGGCGCTCTGCGAGGCCGAGCAGTCGGCCTTGACCGCGCCGGCGGCGGTCTGGATGCCGCCGAGCAGCAGCTTCAGGAAGTTGGGCTCGCTGTAGTTCTCCTTGAGGTGGCCGAGCCCGGTGTACCACGAACGGCCGCCGTCGTAGTCCTGACACCACGTGTTCGGGTGGTCGGCGCCCATCGTGGCGCCCGTGTAGGACTTCTCGTCCATCGACGTCAGCACGTGGACCGTGCCACGCGGGTTCGCCTGGTAGTCGTACCACTCGTCGGTACGGGTCCAGGTCGCCGGCAGATCCTTGGTCGACGGATGCGCCGGGTCCTCGACCTTGACCGTGGCCTGCTGGATCGCCGGGTGCTGCTTGAAGTACGCCCCGACCAGCTTGCCGTACCAGGCCCAGTTGTACCCACTGTCGGCGGCGGCGTGGACGCCTACATACCCGTTGCCTTTCTGGATGTACCGCTGGAAGGCGTCCTTCTGCTCCTGCGTACCCAGCGGGTCACCGGTCGTGGACATGAAGACCACGGCCTGGTACTGCGCCAGGTTCTGGTCCGTGAACAGGGCGCTGTCCTCGGTCGTGTCGACCGCGAAATTGTTCTCCTGGCCGAGCTTCTGCACGGCCGCGATGCCCTCGGGGATCGAGTCGTGCCGGAAGCCGGTTGTCTTCGAGAAGACGAGCACCTTGAAATCGGGCTCCGCCGCCGTGGCGGCCTCGGCACTGACTGGCGCCGAGAGGAGCATGAGGAAAGGGGCGACGAGGGCTAAGGCCATCGTGGTCGCGGTTCGACGTCTCGGGCGTCGTCGTCCGCTTTCTGGCAGGGCCGCGTTGAGCAGCTTGGCCCACGTTCGATGACGTGGTGACATGTAAAACCCTTCCTGACCGGGGGGACGTCAGGCAAGGCGCGCGCCGCCGCGCTTGTTGCCACTTGGTGGTAGCGGATAGTGCGGGTGCTGGAGGGTGCCGTCTCCAGGTCTGTGGGGGCCGTCAGTAAGGTGCCGGCCGAGGTGGTGAGTCCATGATCGTTGTCGGATCGTCGATGATGTGATTGACCACCATGCTCGCGGCGCCGCGGGAGGCGGCGCCGAAGCCGAGCGTGGAGGCGACGAATCGGCACTGGGCGGCGGGGGCGGCCACCACGAGCCGTTGCAGCTGACCCTGCGCGTGTGGGAGCAGCCACTGCGCCAGTGAGGCGAAGTAGCCCCCGATGACGATCACTCGCGGGTTGAACAGGTTGGCCACGATCGAGCCACCGAGCCCGAGCCACTCGCCGACCTGTGCCACCGCCATCATCATCCGCCGGTCGCCCGAGGCCAGGCCCCTGGCGATGTCGGCCACCCGCTCACCGGGGTCGGGCACCGGCATGCCGGGCAACCCGTAGGCCTGCTCGGGCATGGCCGCCCGTACGAGCGCAGCCAGGCCGACTTTGGTCTCCCAGCAGCCGATGCGGCCACAGCCGCACTGGGTGCCGCTCGGGTCTACCTGCAGATGTCCGACCTCACCGGAGAATCCGTCCGCTCCGCGCAGGAGTTCGCCGCCCGAGATGATGCCGCCGCCGACGCCGACCTCGCCGGTGAGGTAGACCAGGTGGGGCGTGCCGGCGGCGACGCCCGAGGTGTATTCGGCCAGCGCGGCGAGGTTCGCGTCGTTGTCCACCCGCACCGGCACGCTCAGCGGGCCGAGCATGGAGCTCAGCTGGTCGGCCAGGGGCAAATCGTGCCAGTACAGGTTCGGCGCGAGCGTCACGACGCCGCGTGTCACGTCCACGAGTCCGGGGACGGCCACCGCGATGCCGGCGGGGACCGCTCCGGCCCGCCGCATCGCCTCCACGGCCTCCTTGGCCACGAGCCCGAGCCGGCGCACGGCGCTGTCCGGGCCGTTGCCCATGGCGTCGTAGACCACCCGGCGCTCGACCAGGACCCGGCCGCTGAGGTCGGTGCCGTGGACCGCGATGTAGTCGACGTTGATCTCCATGCCCAGAGCGCCGACGTGCGCGCCGTGCAGCGCCACCGCCCGCCTGGGACGCCCGATCGCCCCCACATGCTCGACGCCGACCTCCCGCACCAGTCGCCGTTCCAGGAGCTCGGCCATGAGGTTGGAGACGGTGGCCCGATGCAGTCCGGTCGCCTCGGCGATGTCGGAACGGGACAGGGAGGTGTGGTCACGCAGCTCGCGCAGCACCAGCGTGAGGTTCGCCCGGCGCAGCGCGGCGGGACCCGCCGGTGGAGCCCCGCCTGGAGGGCGGGTGAAGGGTGGCCTGTAGGTCACGCGCGCCACCTGCCCTTTGTTTGTCTCTGAGATCAATTAATCGGAGTTGTAACACGCGAATGTCCGGCCGTGCACCCCTCGAGTTCGTAACGAGTTGGCATCGCTCACTTCCGTGCACTTCAGCCGCTATCCCGGCTCCAGTTATCGGAACGTTACGCAACTTGCAACCGATTTCCCTCTTGTTTCCTCAGGAAGTCGCCTCTTTAATTCGGCTAGCCATGCGAACTAATCGAGGAGGAGCGTGGACCACAGCCGGGCCGACGGCCATGCGACCGACTCGATGAGTCGCGGCGGGTCCGCGGGAGCTCCTGCGGACCAGGCCACCGTGCGCCGCTCCAACCTCGCCCTCGTGCTGCGTCACGTGAGTGCGTGCGGCCCGTGCTCCCGGTCGGCCGTCGCCGTCGCGACCGGGTTGAAAAAGGCCACCGTCACCAGTCTGGTGAGCGAGTTGCAGGCGCGCGGCCTGGTCAAGGAGATGGGGCCGCAGTACGCGGGCTCCGTCGGCCGCCCGGGTGTCGCGCTCGGCCTGGACGGCTCCCGGGTCGGTGCCCTGGGCCTGGAAGTCAACGTCGACTACATCGCCGCGATCGCCACGGACCTGGCGGGGAGGGTGCTCATTGACCGGCGCATCGGTTTCGACGCCATGGGCTCCGGCCCGGAACGCTCGCTGGACGCGCTGGCCCGCATGGTCGAGAAGACCGTCGCCGACCTCGACCGGCTCGGCGTCACGCCGGCCGGGATCACCGTGGCCGTCCCCGGTCTGATCGACACCACGACCGGCACCGTCGTCGTCGCCCCGAACCTCGGCTGGCGCGGGGTGGCGGTGGCCGAGCGGCTGTCCCAAGCGGACATCGCGGGGGACATCCCCATCGCGGTGGACAACGACGCCAACCTCGCCGCCCTGGCCGAGTACACCTGGGGCGTCGCGGCGGGCACCTCGGACCTGGTCTACCTCACAGGCGAGGTGGGCGTCGGCGGCGGCATCATATCCGGCGGCCGGCTGCTGGGCGGAGCGGACGGTTTCGCGGGAGAGGTCGGCCACGTCATGATCGATCCGTCCGGTGAGCCGTGCCGCTGCGGCCGTGTCGGCTGCTGGGAGACCAAAGTCGGGCTGGACGCGCTGGTCCGCATGGCCACGCCCGACCGCGCGTACGGCACGGGCCCACAGGTCGTCGGCGACCCGGAGGAGCGGCTGGCCGAGATCGAGCAGCGGCGAGCCGAAGGGGATCCCCGCGTCGACGCCGCCGTCGCAGAGGTGGGCCGGTGGCTCGGGATCGGGGCGGCCATGCTGGTCAATCTCTTCAACCCGCGGGTGATCGTGCTGGGCGGGTACTTCGCCAGGCTCGCCGACCGGCTCATCCCTGTGGCGCAGCAGGAGCTGGCACGTCTGGCCATGAGCGGCGCCGGCGAGCGCTGCCGCTTCGCCGCCTCCGACCTCGGCTTCGGCGCCGCCTCACGTGGAGCGGCCGGAGTCGTCGTCGAACGAGCATTGTCCGACCCCACAAGCATCTCCGTCCACATGTCTCCAGCCATCGGGGTGATCGAGGGAACCCCGATGGCCTGATCGCCACACCCACCCTGACCCGCGTGTCCGCCACGCGGTCCCCGACCTGTCCCTGCCCCCGCAACGTCCCGTCCGCCTGCCGTCCTGTTCCGCATCGCGTGGGCACACCCCGCCCATCCCGCGTGCCGCGGCCATGACGCATGCGGTCAAGCGGACGGGAAGCGCCAGTGCCCTTTCCCACCGTGCCCTTTGCCCGGTGCGCTTTGTCCCGTGCTCTTTGCCCCGTGCCCTTCCCCACCCCAGAACGTCCCGCCCGCCTGATCGGTGCCTGAAGCCGCAGCGGCACCGTTGACGCCGAACTCGGTGCCGTCGCGGCGGTGCCTACCGGCACCGTCAGGCGGGCGGGACCACGGCCACACCGTTACCGAGGGAGGCCCCTGTGCCGCGGTCACCATCCGACTCGTCATCTCTGCTCGTGATGCGAGGAATCATCAAGCAGTTTCCCGGCGTGCGCGCTCTGGACGGCGTGGATCTCGAGGTCAGAGCCGGAGAGGTGCACTGCCTGCTCGGCCAGAACGGCGCCGGGAAGTCCACGCTCATCAAGATCCTTTCCGGTGCCCACGAACCCGATGAGGGCGAGGTGCTGCTCGGCGGCTCCCCCGTACGGCTGGCGCCGCCGACCGCGGCGATGGGTCACGGGATCGCCACCATCTACCAGGAACTCGATCTGGTGGACGGGTTGAGCGTGACGGAGAACATCTTCCTCGGCCACGAGATGGCGACCTTCGGATTCTCCCACCGGGCCGAGGCCGACCGGGCGGCGGCCGAGCTGCTCAAGCGGCTGGGACACGGCGAGATCCGTCCCCGCACCGAGGTGGGCTGGCTGTCGCCGGCGCACAAGCAGATCGTCAGCATGGCCAGGGCGCTGTCGCACTCGGCCCGGCTGATCATCATGGACGAGCCGTCGGCCGCGCTGGACCACGACGAGGTCGGCAATCTGTTCCGAGTGATCCGCGACCTCACTTCCCAGGGCGTGGCGGTGATCTACATCTCCCACCGGCTGGAGGAGATCCGCGAGATCGGCGACCGGGTCACTGTGCTGAAGGACGGTCGCACGGTCGCGGTGGGGCTGGTGGCCAAGGACACCCCGACCTCGCAGATCGTGGCGCTGATGACTGGTCGCAACGTCGAGTACGTCTTCCCGCCCCGGCCGGGCAGGGACGCCCACGAAGGGCGGCCTGAGGTGCTGCGGGTGGAGAACCTGACGCTGCCCGGCCGGTTCGCGGACGTGTCGTTCAGCATCAGGGCCGGGGAGATCGTCGGCCTGGCCGGCCTGGTCGGCTCCGGTCGCAGCGAGATCATCGAGGCGATCTACGGCGCGCGGCGGGCCGGCGGCCGGGTCGTGCTCGATGGGCAGACGGTGCGGCCGGGCAGCACGACCCGCGCGGTGCGGATGGGCATGGGCCTGGCGCCAGAGGAGCGCAAGACGCAGGCGTTGCTGCTGGATCACTCCGTCGCGCAGAACATCACGCTGGCGAGCCTGAGCCGCTACACCAAGCCACGGTGGCTGGGCTGGCTCGACCGCCGGACCGAGTTCGCCGAGGCCCAACGACTGTCGGAGGTGCTGGACATCCGTCCGCCCGATCCGCGCCGGCCGATCAGGACCTTGTCGGGCGGCAACCAGCAGAAGGCGGTGCTGGGACGCTGGCTGGCGGAGGACCGCAAGCTGCTGTTGCTGGACGAGCCCACACGTGGTGTGGACGTCGGCGCCCGGGCCGAGCTGTATGCGCTGGTGCGCAAGCTGGCCGACGACGGCATCGGCGTGCTGCTGGTCTCCAGCGAGGTGCCCGAAGTGCTCGGCCTGGCCGACCGCGTGCTGGTCATCCGCGAGGGCCGGATCGTCTGTGAGGCGCCGGCCGAGGACCTGGACGAGCACCGGGTGCTCGACCTGGTGATGGTCTCCGCAGGACACATGTCCGGGTCCGATGTGGCGAATCCCCCCTCCGAAGGAGCATTTCATGGCTGAGGTTGATCAGGCCGCGCCGGCCGGTCCGCGCGTGAAGATGGCGGGACCGGGCGGGCGGTTCGGCCGGCTGGGTGAGGTCCGGCATCTGGGGCTGGTCGCGGCGCTCGTACTGCTGGCGATCGTGGGAGTGGTGACGAGGCCGGAGAACTTCGCCACGTCCTCCAACCTGGTGAGCATCCTGGCGCTGGCCTCGACCATCGGCGTGATCACCGTGGGCATGACGTTCGTGATCATCGGTGGTGGCATCGATCTGTCGGTGGGCGCGCTGATGGCGTTGGCGTCGGTGTGGGCGACCACGCTGGCGACGCAGTCCTACGGGCCGGTCGTGATGATCGTGTGCGCGGTGCTGGTGGGCACCGGCGCGGGCCTGCTGAACGGGTTCTTGATCGCCTATGGGCGGATGGTGCCGTTCATCGCGACGCTGGCGATGATGGTGGCCGGGCGGGGCCTGGCGCAGCGGATGTCCGACCAGCGCACGCAGCTGGTGCAGCCTGACAACTCGATGATCGTGAGCCTGTCGACCACGCGGGTGCTCGGGCTGCCGCTGCTGGTGTACGCGTTCGCGCTGGTGGTGCTGCTCGGCTGGGTGGTGCTCAACCGCACGACGTTCGGCCGGCGCACCTACGCGGTGGGCGGCAACCCCGAGGCGGCCCGCCTGGCCGGCATCGACGTGCATAAGCACACGCTGCTGCTGTACGCCCTGTCGGGGTTGTGCTGCGGGATCGCCGCGGTGCTGATCATGGCCCGGACGACGACCGGGTCGTCCACGCACGGAGACCTGTACGAGCTGGACGCGATCGCCGCGGTGATCATCGGCGGGACGCTGCTGACGGGCGGCCGGGGCACGATCATCGGGTCGATCCTCGGCCTGCTGATCTTCACTGTGATCACCAACCTGTTCATCCTGAACGGCCTGAACACCGCCGACCAGCTCATCGCCAAGGGCGCGATCATCGTCGCCGCCGTGTTGCTGCAGCGGCGAAGCCTCAAAACACACACCTGATACCAGGGCCGGATCGCAAACCCTTCCGGCTACAGCAAGGAGAGAACACATGGACAAGAACGTCGCCCGGCGCGGCTTCCTCTTCAGCGGCGCCGCCCTCGGCGCGGGTGCCCTGGTCAGCGCCTGCACCAGCAACGACCCGGCCGCCACCCAGCAGGGTGCACAAGCGAGCGCGCCGGCCGCCGCTCCCACGGCCAACAGCGGCAACGACGCCCCCGGCGACAAGGTCGTCATCGGCTTCTCGGCACCGGCCGCCGACCACGGCTGGATCGCCGCCATCAGCAAGAACGCGGCGGACGCGGCCAAGCAGTACTCCGACGTCGAGTTCAAGCCGGTCGAGCCGACCAACGACATCAACCAGCAGATCTCGGCGGTGGAGTCGCTGATCCAGGCGAAGGTCAACGTGCTGGTGATCCTGCCGAACGACGGCCAGCAGCTCAACCAGGTCGCCCGGCAGGCCATGGACGCGGGCATCCCGGTGGTCAACGTGGACCGCGTCTTCCCGGACAAGCTGTCGTACCGGGCCTGGATCGGGGGTGACAACTACGGCATGGGTGTGGCTGCCGGCCACCACATCGGGAAGGCGCTGAAGGACAAGGGCGTCTCCAACCCGGTCATCCTCGAGATCCAGGGCATCGCCACACTGCCGCTGACCCAGGACCGCAGCAAGGGCTTCGCCGACGCCCTGAAGACGTACGGCTTCACGGTGACCGCGCAGCAGGACGCCAAGTTCACGGTGGAGTCCGGCACACAGGTGGCCAGCAACCTGCTGCAGGCGCACAAGAAGATCGACGCGATCTGGAACCACGACGACGACCAGGGCATCGGCGTGCTGGCCGCGATCAAGGAGGCCGGTCGCGACGAGTTCTTCATGGTCGGCGGCGCGGGCTCGGCCAACGCGATGCGTGACATCCAGGCCGACAGCGGCGTGCTGAAGGCCACCGTCACCTATCCCCCGACCATGGCCGCCTCGGCGATCAAGATCGCCCGGCTGATCGCCCAGGACAAAGGCATGAGCGACCTGCTGGAGCAGCAGGTGCCGCAGTCGATCACCCTGGCTTCGGAGACCATCACCAAGGACAACGCCGCCCAGTACCTGCCCCTGGGGTTCGAGTCATGAGGACCGTCATGCCGTTCGAACCCGTCATGGTGGCCGTGGCCGGCGGATCCGCCGAGGCGACCGCGCAGGCAGCCGAGAAGCTGGGGTGGGCCCACGCGGAGGCCGGCTGGAAGCGCCTGCTCGACCGCGACGACGTGCAGATCGTCGACATCTGCACGCCCGGCGACTCGCACGCCGAGATCGCCGTCGCGGCGCCGGCGGCCGGCAAGCACGTCCTGTGCGAGAAACCGCTCGCCAACACCGTGGCCGTGGCCGAGGCCATGGCCGCGGCGGCGAAGGAGGCGGCCGCTCGCGGCGTGCGCAGTATGGTCGCCTTCGAGGCGAGCGGCTGACCGGGGTGGCGCCGATGACCGAGACCTTCGTCAAGGAGCGTCCTCTGGCAGCCGGCTCGGCCGGGCTCTCGGTCGGCGGCGGAACCGGGAGGGGCGCGGTCACCGTGGACGAAAACGACCTGTGGTTCCACGACGACACCATGGCCAGCGCCGAGCACGGATTCCGGCGAGTGCAGGTCACCGAGCCGGGCCACCCGTACGCCGGGGCGTGGTGGCCGCCAGGTCACGGCCTCGGGTACGAGCACGCCTTCGTCCACGAGACGAAGGACTTCCTGGAGGCGATCGCCGCTGGCAGCGACCCCACACCGTCCGTTGAGGACGGCCTGCGGGTGCCGGCGACCATCGAGAAGAGCGCGGCTGAGGGCAGCCGCTTCACGACCGTGGAGGGTTCATGACGAGACCGGTCACGTTGTTCACCGGGCAGTGGGCGGACCTGCCGTTCGAGGAGGTCTGCCGGCTGGCTTCGGAATGGGGCTACGACGGCCTGGAGATCGCCTGCTGGGGCGACCACTTCGAGGTCGACAAGGCCCTCGCGGACGACTCCTACATCGAACGCAAGAAGGAGACCCTGGCCAAGTACAACCTCGGGGTGTGGACGATCTCCAACCACCTGGTCGGCCAGGCGGTCTGCGACCACCCCATCGACGAGCGCCACAAGGGCATCCTGCCCGCCCGCATCTGGGGCGACGGCGAACCCGAAGGCGTACGGCGGCGCGCCGCCGAAGAGATCAAGAACACCGCCCGGGCGGCGGCCGCACTCGGCGTCACCACCGTGGTCGGCTTCACCGGCTCGTCGATCTGGCACACGCTGGCGATGTTCCCGCCGGTGCCCCCGTCGATGATCGAGGCGGGGTACGCCGACTTCGCCGGCCGGTGGAACCCGATCCTCGACGTCTTCGACGAGGTGGGGGTGCGCTTCGCCCACGAGGTGCACCCCAGCGAGATCGCCTACGACTACCACACCACGGTGCGGACGCTGGAGGCCATCGGGCACCGGCCGGCCTTCGGGCTCAACTGGGATCCCTCGCACATGGTGTGGCAAGACCTGGACCCGGCGAACTTCATCCTCGACTTCGCCGACCGGATCTACCACGTGGACTGCAAGGACGCCCGGGTGGCGACCCGCGACGGACGGCGCGGTCGCCTGGCCTCCCACCTGGCCTGGGCCGACCCCCGGCGCGGCTGGGACTTCGTGTCCACCGGCCGGGGCGACGTGCCGTGGGAGGCGTGCTTCCGGGCGCTCAATCACATCGGCTACGACGGCCCGATCTCCATCGAGTGGGAGGACGCGGGCATGGACCGGCTGCACGGCGCGCCGGAATCCCTCGCCTACATCCGCTCGCTCAACGCCATCACCCCACCGGTCGCATCCTTCGACGCCGCCTTCTCCTCCGAATAGCACAACACACGCCGGGCGGCGGCCGCATCATGGCCGCCGCCCGCCAGAGCCGACCCGCCGCGGCGCGTTGGCAGCGAGGATGGGTGAACCCCTACGCGGCGCGCGGGGTGTGCAGCGCCGTCCCCCGGCCGTCCTACACCCGGACCGTGGCCTTCGCCGATGCGGTCCAGTCTCGGCCGCCCGCCCTGCCGGTCAGGACCGCGCTGCCCGCGGGCGCGTCCGCACCCGGGGTGACCGTGAACTCGGCGGCGCCTTCCGAGCCGGGCTTCAGTGGCCCCAGCACGACCTGTGCGGGCGCGACGGTCCACCCGTCCGGAGCCTCGACGGACACCGCGGCCGACGGGGCCAGCGGCCTCTCGATCGCCCGGACGGTGACGGTGACCTTCGCCCCCTGGCCCGGGGTCACCCCCGCGGGTGCGCCGATGCGGACCTTCTGCAGGGTGTACGCCCGATAGGTGTGGCCGGCCTTCCCGGTGAACTCGATCAGGTCGGGGCCGTGCTTCTTCACAGGAACATGACCGCCGCGCGTGGCGTCGACCACCTTGTAGCGCCCGGTGAACATCTCGGCGCGTACTCTCACGGTGCCGTCGCGGTCGGGCGTGATCAGGAACTCGTCGGCCTGCCCCTCGCTCCACGCCGCCCCGACGGTGTGGCCGCCGCGCCCACGCAGGCCCTTCACCCGCCCCATCGGCCAGGCCTGCGGCAGGGCCGGCAGCAGGTGCAGCTCGCCGTTGTGGCTCTGCAGCAGCATCTCGGCAATGCCCGACGTGGCGCCGAAGTTGCCGTCGATCTGGAACGGGGGATGCAGGTCGAACATGTTCGGCGCGAGCCTGGCCGGGGTGACGAGGGCGCGGACCAGGTCGTGCGCCCGCGTGCCCTCCTCCAGCCTGGCCCAGTAGTTGATCTTCCAGGCCAGCGACCAGCCCGTCCCGTCGTCGCCGCGCAACTCCAGCGTCCGGCGCGCGGCCTGGAACAGCTCGGGTGTGTCGCGCTTGGTGATCTGGTTGCTGGGATGCAGCCCGTACAGGTGGGAGACGTGCCGGTGGTTGCGCTCGGTTTCCACCCAGTCGTAGAGCCATTCCTGGATGTTGCCGCGCGAACCGATCTTCATCGGAGCCAGCCGGTCACGGGTGGCCTCGACCTTGGCCCGGAAGTCCGCGTCCACGCCGAGCACCTTGCTGGCCTCGGCGCAGCCGTCGAACAGGTCGCGCAGGATCTGCATGTCCATGGTGGGGCCGGCGGCCACGCTGGCATTCGCGTGATGGCTGAGTTCGGGGGAGTTGGACGGGTTCGTGACCAGCCAGCCGAGTTGCGGCTCCGGCACCAGGGTGTCGAGGAAGAACTGGGCGGCGCCCTTCATGGCCGGGTAGTTCGCGCGCAGGAAGCCGGCGTCGCCGGTGAACAGGTAGTGATCCCAGATCAGACTGGCCAGCCAGGCGCCGCCGGTCTGCCACATGCCCCAGAACGCGCCGTCCACGACCGATGTGGCCCGCCATGCGTCGGTGTTGTGGTGGGTGACCCAGCCGCCCGCGCCGTACTGTGCCTGCGCCGTGCGGGCGCCGGTCGTGGTGAGGTCCTTGATCATGTCGAACACCGGTGCATAACACTCCGACAGGTTCGTCGTGTCGGCGGGCCAGTAGTTCATCGGCAAGTTGGCGTTGATGGTGTACTTCGAGTCCCATGGCGGTCGCATCTGGTCGTTCCAGATGCCCTGCAGGTTGGCCGGCTGGGTGCCGGGTCGCGAGGAGCTGATCAGCAGGTAGCGGCCGAATTGGAACAGCAGCGCGGAGAACTGCGGATCGTCGGCGGAGAGGTGTTGCGCGATCCGCACGTCGGTCGGCTGGTCGGCCGCCGCGGTACGGCCGAGGTCGAGCGTCGTACGCCCGAACAGCTTCTGGTAGTCGGCCACGTGCCGGCTGCGCAGCTTGTCGTAGGGCCGTTTCACGGCGGCGTCGAGGTGCTTGCGCGCGATGCCCTGGTGGTCGCCGCCGACGTCGTTGTAGTTCACGTAGCTGGAGCCGATGGAGATCAGCAGGGTCACGCTGTCGGCGGCGGACACCTGGAGCGTGCCACCGGAGCTGGTGATGCTGCCGCCTTCGGCTATGGCCTTGGCCAGTGCCAGGAAGCGGACCGAGCCGGTCACTCCTTCGAAGTCGCCTGAGACGCCGTCGAGTGCGACTGTGGTCGCGTCGGGGCTGGAGCGTGTCGTTCGCTGAGGGCTGTCGAACGTCGCGGAGAACGAGATCGACCCGGGCCTGTCGGCCGTCAGGCGGACGGCGATCACCTGGTCCGGCGCGCTCGCGAACACCTCGCGCCGGTACCGAACGCCGTTCATGACGTAGGTCACGGAGGTCGTGGCGGTGGTCAGATCCAGCTGACGGTTGTACTCCGTCACCCCGGCGGCGCTGCCGAAGGAGAGCCGTAGGTTGCCGACGGGCTGGTAGGCCAGCTGGCCCGCGGGTTTGCCGAGCATCGTCTGGTTGATCAGATCCTGGGCCTGGGTCCACTGGTTCTCGAAGACCAGCCGCCGGATCTCCGGCAGCGCCTGCGCGCCCTTCGGGTTGCTCTGGTCGTACGGCCCGCCGGCCCAGACGGTGTCCTCGTTGAGCTGCAGCCGCTCGATGTCGACGTTGCCGAACACCATGGCGCCCAGGCGGCCGTTGCCGATGGGCAGCGCGCGGAGCCAGTCGGTGCCGGCGGCCTCGTCGTACCAGAGCGCCAGGTCGTTGGCGGCGCGCACCTCTGGGGGCGGTGCCGAGGCGGCCCGGGCGACCGCTGTCCATTGCATCGGCAGCAGGAGAGCACCGGCTCCGGCTGTACCGAGCTTCATCAGCTGCCTCCGCGTCGGGTGGTCTTCGGGCATGGCTGTTCCCATCGTGAGGGGTGCGGGGACGGGCTATTCCTGGACCTTGCCGCCGGTGAGGCGGGACAGGACGAGGGCGACGATGATGATCGCGCCGTTGAGGGCCTGGATCCATTGGGCGGGCACACCGGCCAGGGTGAGGACGTTCTGGATCATGTAGAGGAGGAGGATGCCAGTGAACGCGCCGAACATCGTGCCCTTGCCGCCGTTGAGGCCGACGCCGCCGATCACGGCCGCGGCGAACACGGTGAAGATGGCGCCATCACCCTGCGCGGCCGCCACGGAGGCGAGGTGCCCCGACATCAGCAGGCCGCCGAGCGCGGCCAGCACACTGGCGCCTACCAAGGCGGTCCACAACACCCGGTCGGTACGGATGCCGGCCGCCTTGGCCGCGTCCACGTTGCCGCCGATGGCGTACAGGGCGCGGCCGTACTTGGTGAAGCCCAGCAGCACGATTCCGGCGGCGAACAGCAGCAGGCAGAGCCAGATCGAGGCGGGCACGCCGAGCCACAGGGCCGAGCCGAGATAGAGCATCGACGCCGGCAGGTTGAAGAAGGTCTGGCCGCCGGAGATGCCGGTGAGCAGGCCACGCAGCACGATGAGCATGCCGAGGGTGACAATGAAGCCGTTGAGCCCGAACCGCACGATCAGCAGCGCGTTGATCGCGCCGATGAGCACGCCGACGGCCAGGGTGATGGGGATCGACCAGAAGCCCTGCAGCAGGCCGAGCCCGGCGCCCGAACCGGCGGCCACGGTCAGCCACGCCGCCACGCCCGGCGCGAGACCGAACGTCGACTCCAGTGACAGGTCCATCTTTCCGGCGACCAGCACGATGGTCTGGGCCAGGACCAGCAGTGAGATCTCCGACATGGTCTGCAGGATGTTGATCAGGTTGTCGCCCTGCAGGAAGATCGGGTTGACGATCTGGCCGACGACGGCGATCGCGATGATCGCGGGGATCAGGGCGAAGTCGCGCAGCCGGGCCAGTCGTATCCGTGGCCGGTCCCGCTCGGGGGCGGCGTTCTCAGTGGCGGGCGTGAGAGTTTTCTCAGGCATCGAGCCGGACTCCTTCCATGGCCGCCACCACGTCGTGGTCGTGCCACCCGGCGGCCATCTCGGCGACGACACGGCCCTGGAACATCACCAGCAGCCGGTCGCACAGCCGCAGGTCGTCGAGTTCGTCGGAGGCGATCAGCACGCCGGTCCCTCTGGCGGCCGTTTCCTCGACCTTGCCGAGCAAGAACTCCTTGGACTTGACGTCCACCCCGGCGGTGGGGGTGATCAGCACGAGCAGCCGGGGATCGGAGGCCAGCGCCCTGGCCATGACGACCTTCTGCTGGTTGCCGCCGGACAGGCCCATCACGGGCAGGCCGGGACCGGGGGTCTTGATCGCCAGGTTGGCGATCAGGGTCCTGGCCAGCCGGTCGCGCCGCCGGCCGCTGATCAGTCCGGCCTCGCCGAGCTGGTCGGGGACGGTCATGGTGGCGTTGTCGGCGATCGACATCATCGGCACGAACCCCTGGTGGTGCCGGTCGCGGGGGACGAAGCCGACACCTGCGGCGAGCGCGTCGGGCACGCTGCCGGGACGGGGAGTGCGCCCGGCGACCTCGATCGCGCCCGAATCGGCCGCGCGCAACCCGACGACGGTCTCGGCCAGCTCGGTTCTGCCGCTGCCGGCCGCGCCTGCCAGGCCGACGATCTCGCCGGACCGGATCTGGAAGTCGATCTCCCGGTAGGCGTCGCCGTACGTCAGGCCGCGCACGCCGAGCACCACACCGGCGCCGCCGGGCACGGCCGTCCGGGAGGACGCCTCTACCAGGCCGGCGGCCTCTCCCGCCATCGCCGCCACCAGCTCCGCGTGCGGCAGATCGGCCACCGTGGTGGTCAGGATGTGCCGGGCGTCGCGGAAGACCGTGACCGTGTCGCAGATCTCGTAGATCTCCTGCAGGTGGTGGCTGATGAACAGGAAGGTCACTCCCTGTTCCTGCAGGGTGCGGATACGGGTGAACAGCCGGGCGATGGCGGCCGCGTCGAGCTGGGCGGTCGGCTCGTCGAGGATGATGAACCGGGCGCCGAACGACAACGCACGGGCGATCTCCACGAACTGCCGCTGCTCGACGTCCAGTTCGCCGGCCGGCAGGCGCACGTCGACGTCCACCGACCAGGTGGCGAGCAACTCGGCCGCCTTGCGCCGCAGGGCGGCCCAGCGGACCAGCCCGAGCCGGTTCAGGTCGTGGCGGTGCAGGTAGAGGTTCTCCGCCACGGTCAGCTCGGGGATGATCGTGGACTTCTGGTAGACGCAGGCCACCCGTTGCCGCCAGGCATCACGGTCGGCCAGGCGCGGGGCAGGCTCGCCGCCGAACCGCACCTCGCCCTCGTCGGCCGCCTGGAGCCCGGTGAGGATCGATACCAGGGTGGACTTCCCGGCTCCGTTGCGGCCGACGAGCGCGTGGGTCTGGCCGGGCATGATGCGGATTCCGGCGCGGTCCAGCGCGACGGTCTCCCCGTATCTCTTGGTGACACCCACCGCTTCGACGACAGGCGTGGCCGCCTGGTCATCCGCCAAGGTTGTTGCCCCACAGAGAGGAGTCGGCCGGCTTGACGCTCGCCACGCCCGCGTAGGTGCCGCCGTCGGCGGTGACCAGGGGCGCGGAGAGCTGGTCCTCCAGCAGGCCGGGGCGTACCTGGATGATGGTGCTGTCGTGGTCGGTCGGGCCGGGCTTGAACGTCTTGCCGTCGATGGCGGCCTTGGTGTACTGCAGCGCGTACTTGGCGTATTGGTCGGCCGGCTGGGAGACGGTGGCGTCGATGTTGCCGGCGGCGATCTCCTTGAGCTCCTGGGGGATGCCGTCGTTGGAGATGACGAAGACGTGCTTGGGGTCGTCCGGCGGAACCAGGAGGCCGCGCTGCTGGAGCACCTGGAGGGTGCCCGACAGGGCGAAGCTCGACTGCATGTAGACACCCTTGATGTCGGGATTGGCGGTGAGCTGGGTCTGGAGCTTCTGCGAGGCGATCGCGCCGTCCCAGTTGGTGGCCTCGCCGAACACCGTGATGCCGGGGTAGCTCGCCTTCATGCAGGTGTTGAACGCCTCGGTGCGGTCGCGGCCGTTGATGGAGGCCAGGTCGCCCTGGAGCATCACGACCTTGCCCTTGCCGGACAGCTTCTCGCCGAGGAACTTGCACGCCTTCTCGCCGTACGCCCGGTTGTCGGCGCGTACCACCATGAAGGCGTCGCCCTGCTCGGGACGGGTGTCGACCATGACGACGGGGATCTTCTTGGTGTTGAGCTGCTGGAGGGTGGGGGCCACGGCGGCGGTGTCCTGCGGCGCCAGCACGACGCCCTTGACGCCCTGGCTGATGAAGCTCTGCACGTTGGCGGTGAGCTTGGAGATGTCGTTCTGCGAGTTGGAGGTCTTCAGCTCCAGGCCGTTCTCGGCACCGAACTGGGGGACGTACTTGATGAAGGAGTTCCAGAAGTCGGTGTCGGAGCGGGGATAGTCCACCCCGACGACCGGCTTGCCGCCTCCTGAGGCGGCCGTGCCGTCGCCTCCGCCGCCCCCGCAGGCGGTGGCCAGGCCGGCCGACAGAGCGACAGCCGCCCCTAAGGCGAGTCCTCTTCTCATGGGTGTTCCTTCCCTGTGCTGGGTGGGGATGGGGAGCGGGGCGCGAGGGCGTCCTCCATGGGATGTTTCGGGGAGGTGAAGCAGCCTTCACCACACCGACATGGGATGTCTTTGTAATCCTCGCAAGGGCGGCGTGTCTAGACCTCCCGGGAAATAGCTGCGATATCGCAAAAAACTGCCCTGACAGCGCACCCTGTGATGAGCAGACAACCCATGTCTGCTCATCCATAAGTCCAAATCTTCCTCGGACATAGGATGTCTGTTATGTTTCCCAGCGTGACGCGCGTGCCGATCGAGCGACTCTGTGCCTGGAGGGCGCCCGCATGTCCCTGACCGACGAGGCGATCTCCCGCATCCGGGCCCTCATCCAGTCGGGCGAGCTACCACCGGGGGCCCGGCTGCCGCCGGAGCACCAGCTCGCCGCCCAGCTCGGCGTCTCCCGCAACCCGCTGCGCGAGGCGGTCAAGGCGCTGGTCGTGGCCCGGGTCCTTGACGTACGGCGGGGCGACGGCACCTTCGTGACCAGCCTGGAGCCGCGGCTGTTGCTGGAAGGGCTGGGGCTGGCCGTCGAGCTGTTGCGCGACGACACCCTGCTGGAGATCGTCCAGGTACGGCGGATGCTCGAGCCCGCGGCGACCGCCCTCGCCGCGTCCCGGATCTCCGCCGAGCAACTCGACGAGATCGGCGAGCACCTGAACGCGATGCGCGCCGCCTGCGATGACGTGGAGAAGCTGAACCACCACGACGCCGCCTTCCACCGCGCCGTCGTACGGGCGACCGGCAACGAAACGCTGTCCACCCTGCTCGACGGAATCTCCGGCCGCACGCTGCGGATGCGGGTGTGGCGCGGCACGGTGGAGGCCGGCAGCTCGCACAAGACCGTCGCCGAGCACGAGGCGATCTACCACGCCCTGGCCGCCGGCGACGCGACGCTCGCCCAGGCCGCGGCGCTCGTGCACATCGGCACCACCGAGACCTGGCTGCGCTCGGTGTTGGGAGACGTCGAGGAAGCCCGGTGGTCACCCCCGTCCACCACGCTGCCGCTCACAACCAGGCGGGCACCGTAGAGCCCGGCGGGCGCGCTAACGTTGCAGGCGCACGGGGGCGCTGGGTGCGTTGCGCCGGACGAGCCAGGCCTCGGTGATGTGCGTGAACATCGCTTCACTGGCGCCATCGGGGTCATGGGCGGCAATGCGTTCATAGATGCGGCGATGGCCCTGGTTGGACGCCACGCACAGGGCGCGTTCCGGCTTTCCCATGTATCGGGCGGTGTTGATCACCTGGCTCTCCAGCGCTCGCACGACGCCCCGGGCGATGCGGTTGCCGGACGTCAGCATGATCGTGTCGTGGAAGGCACGGTCGTGATCGGCGTAGGTGACATGGTCGTCCACGAGCTCGTCCATCCGGTCCACCAGAGCACGCAGCCGCTCGATGCTCTCCTCGTCCGCCACCCGGGCGGCGAGGTAGGCCATGTCGGACTCGAGCAGGCGGCGGGTGACGACGAGGTCGTCGAGGATCCCCAGGCTCTCGTCCATGTCGATGGTCGCAGCCAGAACGAGCTCGTCGAGCATGTCCCACATCGTGGGCGGGGTCACCATGGTGCCCGCGCCCTGGCGAACCTGGACGAGCCCCTTCTCCTGGAGGATCTTCACGGCCTCACGGACGACGGTCCGGCTCACCGAGAAGGTCTCGCACAGCACGGGTTCTGGGGGAAGGGGCGTGCCGGGCGGGTGCACGCCGCGGACGATGCGCTCCACGAGTTCCGCCGTCACCGCCTTGCCCAGACTGGCCGGTCGTCGGACCCATGCGGGCGGCGGCACGGGGACGCTGCCGGGCGATTCCTGCGATGCCGTCATATCTTCCTCCGGTGACCTGCTAGGCCAGCGCCGTCGCGGCAGTATATGTCATCCGTATTGACAGCATACGTCATACGAATTACGTTTCCGGGCAGACGGCCGAGGACACCGGCCGCGTTCTGGAGAGTGATCAGCCATGAGGCAGCGAACACTATGGTCGGTCGTCCTCGTCATGGGACTGGCCGTGACCGGCTGCGGAAGCGCCGCACCGACGCAGTCCTCCCCCGGGGAATCCAAGGGCAGGATCGTGGTCTGGGACTGGAAATCCGGCGAACCGGCCGTGGCCTCCTACGTCGAGAAGGCCAAGGCCGACTTCGCCAAGAAACATCCGGATGTCACCGTCGAGTTCGTGGCCCAGCCATTCGATCAGTACTACACGCTCTTGGGCGCGGCCACCCAGTCGGGAAAGGGCCCCGACGTCATGCTCTTCAACGGCGGCGGCCAGCTCCGCGACCGGGTGGACACGCTCCTGCCGCTGGACCAGTACGTTGCCGAGGACAAGCAGCGGCTGGCGGGCTGGGACGCCTTCAGCAAGGACGGCAAGATCTACGCCGCCCCGGTGACGCTGCAAGGCCACCCGATCTACTACAACAAGACGATCTATCAGAAGGCGGGGCTGGATCCGGCGAACCCGCCGAAGACGTGGAACGAGTTCGTCAGCGGCTGCGCCGCCATCAAGAAGACGGCCGGCGCCAGGTGCTTCGCCCTCGGCAACAAGGAAGGCTTCGGGATCCAGTTCTTCATGTCGGGACTCGGGCCGGGCATCCTGACGCCCAAGGAGTACGACGACTGGATCTCCGGGAAACGCGACTGGACCTCTCCCCACGTGAAGGAGATCTTCGCCCTGTGGAAGAAGGTCAACGACGACGGCCTGAACAACGACGGGGCCAACTCCACCGCGCTGTTCAACGACGCCTTCGCCGTCTTCAACACCGGTAAGGCCGCCCACATCATCGGCCTGATGTCGGATATCGGGCACTGGAAGGACTTCGGCGAGTTTCTGGGCGCCGACCAGGTCGGCGTCATGACCGCCCCAGTGGTCACCGACGGAGCCACGCCCGTGCTCCCCTACGACGGCGGCATCGGCTACGGGGTGGCCAAATCGACCAAGAATCCTCAGCTGGCCGCCGACCTGGTGCGATCGCTGACCTCGACCGGCGCGCTGACCGCCTTCTACACCGGCGCCGGCGCGATCACCTCCGACACCACGATCGACGTGTCGCAGGGCGCCCCTGCCGTGGCCGCGATCGTGCCCCAGATCAAGGGCGGCAAGCCCGCACTGCACGTCGCGCTGTCCAGCAAGACCCTGGACCTGATGGGCCGGCTGTCCCAGCAGCTCCTGAGCGGGTCGGCGAGCGTAGATGACGTGGTGAAGCAAATGGCCGCTTCGGACAAGGCGAGTTGATCGTGCCGCTCGGGGGTTCGTCACCGGTGGTCCGCTCGGCGCAGGCGGAGCGGACCACCGGGGCAAAGTTCGAGCAGCCAGGACGCCACGGCAGCACCGGCAGGACCCCCCGCGGGGCGCGGGCCGAGCGTCTTGCGCCCTTCGTCCTGGTGGCTCCGGCCGTACTGATCATCGTGGCGCTGCGGTTGTGGCCGCTGCTGCTGGGCGTCAACTTCTCCTTCACCGGCGACGACGAGCGCAACGGGTCCTTCGTCGGCTTCGACAACTACGCCGAACTGCTGAACGATCCGTTGTTCCGCACCGCGCTGGGCAATGTCGGCTTGCTGGTGATCCTGCTTCCCGTCGCGGTGGCGATCCCCGGCCTGCTGGCGACGTTCATCTACCTGCGGGTGCCCGGGCATCGGCTCTTCCGCGGCGTCTACTTCTTCCCGGCCGTGCTCTCACCGGTGATCGTCGGTGCGATCTTCAACCTGATGCTCGGCTTCGACGGCCCGCTGAACGCCGCCCTGGCACAGCTCGGCCTCGGCCCCGTCGACTGGCTCGGCGACCCGGACATCGCCATGTTCACGGTCGTCGGCGTGCACATCTGGGCGACGTTCGGGATGGCCCTGGTGGTGTTCCTCGCCGGATTCTCCACGCTGGACGCCGCACTCCTGGACGCCGCCCGGATGGACGGCGCGTCACTGCCCCAGATCATCTGGCATGTCATCGTCCCGGGCCTGTCCCGCACCATTCAGTTCGTCTTCGTGACCACCATGATCGGAATGCTGACGTCCATGTTCGGCCTGCTGTACGTCATGACCAGCGGCGGCCCTGAAGGTTCGACGTACCTGCCGGAGTTCTACGTCTGGATCCAGCAGGGACGGATGAACCGCCCGGCACTCGCCTCGGCCGCATCGACGGTGCTGTTCCTCATCATGCTCGTGGTCGGAATCCTGCAGGTGATCGTGCTCCGCCGCGCAGGGAGGGAAGACTGATGCCCGGCAAGAGCTTGGGCAGGTGGGTGGCCGCCGTCCCGATGGCGCTCCTCGCGGTGGCGACCGTCTATCCCCTCCTGTTCACCACCAACGCCGCGATGAAGACCCGGCGGGAGTACATCCTCGACCGCTTTTCCCCTACGAGCTCGCTGCACCTGGAGAACGTCGCCGCGGCGTGGAACAGCGTCGGCATGGCGCGCTACTTCGCCAACTCGCTCATCGTGGTGACGGTAGCGGTGATCCTGCTGCTGCTCTTCGGGTCGATGGCCGGCTTCGCACTGGCTCAGTTGCGCTTCCGCGGCTCCTCGGCGCTGTTCCTCGGCTGCCTCGCGGCGTTGTTCGTCCCGTTCCAGGTGATCATGGTACCGATGGCCCGGGTCATGGCGGACAGTGGCCTCATCGACACCTATCCCGGACTGATCCTGGCCTACGTCGCGCAGTTTCTCCCCTTCACCATCTTCCTGATGACCAGCCACTACAGGACCATCCCGGTGGAGATCATCCATGCGGCAAGGATCGACGGGAACTCCACCTACGGCGTCTACCGGCGGATCATGATTCCGCTCGGCGCTCCGGCTCTGTTGTCCGTCGGCATCCTCGATGCCCTGTTCTGCTGGAACGACGTGCTCATCTCCCTTCTGATGATGCCCTCGCCAGAGCATCGCACCCTCATGGTCGGGGTCACCTCGCTGCGCGGGCAGTACTCGGACAACATCCCCCAGTTCGCCTCAGGAGTGCTGATCGCCGCGATACCTGTGCTGTTGCTCTATCTCTTCCTTCAGCGTCAGATCGCCGACGGTGTCACCGCCGGCTCCACGAAGGGCTGACATGCGCATTTCGGGGTATCGCACGTTGACGACGGTGCATGAATGGGGCCGCCCCGTCGGTGACGCCAACGGCGTCTACGCCAGCGGGAACGTACCGGTGCAGATCATCATGGTGGACACCGACGAGGGGATCACCGGCGTCGGCCTCGGGCCGCACGCACACCTCGACACCATCTTCGCCGCCATCGAAGGCGAGGATCCGCGCGGCGTGACGGCGCTCTACGACCGCATGCTGCGACAGACCTTCAAGGCCGGCCACGCGGGCGCCGTGTTCGGGACGATCGGCGCGCTCGACACCGCTCTGTGGGACATCAAGGCGCAGGCCGCCGGCGAACCGCTCTGGCGCCTGCTGGGCGGTCGCGACCGGCGGGTCCCCGCCTACGCCTCCGGCCTGGACATCGACCTGACAGATGAGGAACTCGTCTCCCTCTACCAGGTCTACGCCCGGCACGGGCTGCGGGCGGCCAAGCTCAAGGGCGGCCTCGACATCGACCGTGACCGGCACCGCCTGACACTGGTACGAGACGTCCTGACCGAGGCCGGGCACGGATCGCGACCGGGCCTGATGCTCGACGTGAACGAAGCCTGGACCCGCAAGCAGGCGGTCCGGCACGTCCACGAGCTCGAACGCACCCTGGATCTCACGTGGATCGAAGAGCCGGTCCGGCGGTGGGACGCCGAAGGCCTGGCCGTCGTCGGCCGCGGGATCCGGGCCTCGGTCGCCACGGGCGAGAATCTCACCGGGCTCGAGCAGTATCGACCGCTGCTGGCCGCGGGAGCCGTCGACGTCGTCCAGACGGCCGCCGTCTGGGGGATCACCCATTTCCTGCGCGTATCCGCGCTGGCACACGCCCATGACCTGCCGGTCAGCCCGATCGGCACCACCCCGATCGCCCTGCTGCACGCCGCGACGTCGGTCCCGAACCACCTGATCAGCGAGCTGCAGGACCTGCGGCCACCTCTCGGGGTGTCTCTCGACCTGACCGTCGAGGACGGCGCGTTCATCCTCGGAGACTCCGCCGGCCTGGGCGTATCGATCGACGAGGACGCGGTCACCTCGCTCGCCTGCCGCCCGGCCGACGCGATGGCGGCCGGCACCCCCAACGTCCGGCCCGAGCACGCCGGACGGCGACTGCTGGCGGTGGCCGATCAGGGCGCCGCATCGCAGCGCCTGCTCACCCCCTAGTCGTAGACCCTCACGACCGGACGGCGAGGTGAACTCGCACCGTTCGCCGCCTCCCGTCCTTGCCACCTACGTGCCGGAAGAAAGGGAACACGCGTGCGTCCGTTACTCGTGCTGCACAGACGAACATCAGCTGCGGCGTCCGCCGCCTTACTGATCGCGGCCGGACTCCTCGTCGGCCCGGTCGCCGCCCGGGCGGAGGCCACGGCCCTCGGAAACCAGACGATCGTGGTCGCGCCCCCCGAGACCAAGAACGCCGATGACAAGGGCCCGGGCAGCGCCGGACGGCCGCTGGCGACTCTGGAGGAGGCACAACGGCGGGCGCGCCAGGCGGCCGCTGAGGGCAACCGCGACGTCACCGTCGAACTCCTCGACGGCACTTATCGGCTGACCGCGCCGCTGCGGTTCGACGCCGCCGACTCCGGCCGGAACGGGCACACCGTGACCTGGAAGGCCAGGCGCGGCGCCAAGCCCGTGCTGAGCGGCGCCAAGCCCGTCACCGGCTGGGTGCTCGACGACGCCGCGACGGGCGTCTACAAGGCCCAGGTCGGCACCGGATTCGACAGCCGGCAGCTCTACGTCGACGGCGTCCTGGCGCAGCGGGCACGCACCAAGCTGGCCCGCGACGACATCACGCTCAACGCGACCGGCTTCACCGTCAACAACCCCAGCCTCGCCTACCTGGCCACGCTGCCCGACCAGAAGCGCATCGACTTCCAGGCGATGCTGTCGTTCACCAACCGTTTCGCGCCCGTGCAGAGCATCTCCGGCTCCACGGTCGTCATGCAGCAACCGGCCTGGGACAACAACACCTACGGTTACGACACCATCCAGTCTCCGTTCCGCACGCCCGCCTTCTTCCTGCTGAACTCCAGGAGGTTCCTCGACGAGCCCGGCGAGTGGTACCTGGACCCGAGTGCCGGGACGCTCTACTACAAACCGCTCGCCGGGCAGGATCTCTCACGTGCGCGCGTCGAGCTGCCGCGGCTGGAGTCGCTGCTGCAGGTCGGCGGGACGTACGACGAGCCCGCCCGCAACCTGCGGTTCGAGGGCCTGACCTTCACCGGCACCACATGGCTGCACCCCGGCACTGCCGACGGATACGCCAACCAGCAGACCGGCACGTTCATCAGCGGCGTTCAGCCGCACCGGCCGGCCGACGCGTTCACCTCGTGCGCGGTCGGCTGCAAGGGATTCGAAGGAGCGCGCAACGGCTGGGCGCAGGCACCCGCCGCGGTGCAGGTGTCAGCCGCGGAGAATGTCAGCTTCGCCGGCGACACCTTCGTGAACCTCGGTTCCGTCGGGCTCGGCATCGGCAACGACGCCAACGCCCACGCCAGCGGTGTGGGATTGGGCGCGCACCACGTGACGGTCACGGGAAGCACCTTCACCGCGAGCGCCGGCGGCGGCATCGTGGTCGGCGGTGTACGGCCCGACGCCCACCACCCCTCCGACCCGCGCATGGTCAACAGCGACATCACGATCAGTGACAACCGGGTCTACGCGACCGCGCTCGAATACCAGGACCAGGACGCGATCTTCGCCAGCTACGTCACGCGGCTGACCATCGAGCACAACTACGTCTCGGACATGCCCTACTCCGGCATCGGCGTCGGTTTCGGCTGGGGCGCCAACGACCCGGGCGGCAGCCCCGAGTACATCAACCGCGGGCTCTACGACTTCCAGCCGATCTACGACACCCCGACGACCTCGAGCGATGTCCGCATCGTGGGTAACCACGTGCGCAACGTCATCCAGACGATGAACGACGCCGGCTGCATCTACACCCTCTCCGCGATGCCCCGCAGCACGATCGACGAGAACTACTGCGAGAACAGCGGGCAGCTCGGCCTGTACTTCGACGAGGGCTCGCGGTACCTGTCCGCGAACCGCAACGTGTTCGTCAACACCGCGGGGCAGTGGGCGCATGCCAACAACCAGAACGGCAACCACACCGGCAACCTCACCCTGACCGGAAACTTCGCGACCAACCCGGCCATCACCGGCATCGTCAACGGCCAGCGCGGCAACGTCACACGGGACAACACCGCCATCACCTCCGGCAACCTCCCGATCGCGGCCAGCGAAGTGATCCACAAGGCGGGCCCGACCGGCCAGTACCGCGGCCCCGCCGACCCGCAGCGCCCGCCGGTCGGCGCCTACCTGGTGGCCGAACCGGTCAGCATGAGCGCCGGTGGTACGAGCACGGTCACCGCCACGGTGGCGAACATCGGTGACAGCCCGGCTTCCGGCCTGCGTGCCCGGATCACCGTCCCCGAGAAGTGGCAGGCCGTGCCCATCGGCGAGCCGCTGAAGCAGGGCCTCCCCGCGGGCGCCTCGGCCACCGTGTCGTGGAAGGTCACGGCGCCCGGGTCGGTCACGACCCCCGTCGACCGCGCGCCGGTCACGATGTCACTGACGTTCCAGGCGGGCAGGGCCCAGTACGCGCTGAAGAGGTCGCTGACCCTGACCGCGCTCAACCCGCTGACGTCCCTGAAGGGCTACGGCTCGGTGCCGAGCCGGTTCGCCGAAGCCGGATCCGCGTACGCCATCCTGACCTCCGGCACCGACATCTGGCAGGACGGCGGCGGGTCGTTCGACGAGTACGGCGCCATCTACCGGGACGACGCGGCCGGAACCACTGCCACGGTGACGGCACGGGTCACCGAGATGGACAACACCAACTCCTGGGCCAAGGCGGGTGTCGTCATCCGCAACGATCTCACCGCCGCCGCGTCGTCGCCCGGGTACGCCGTCATGGTCGTCACCCCCGGCAACGGGGTCGCCTTCCAGTGGGACTCCAACGGCAACGGTTACCTCGACTCGTTCGCCACAGCCTCTGGGATCAAGGCGCCGGCCTGGGTCCGCCTCGTCCGCTCCGGCAACGAGGTCAGCGGCTACTACTCCACGAACGGCACCGATTGGATCAAGGTCGGCCCGACCGCCACCCTGCCCGGCATCGCCGGTACGCAGGACGCGGGGTTGATCGCGACCTCTCACGCGGCCGGCGTGACAGGCCAGTTCAGCTTCAGCGACTTCACCGTGAGCACGTAAGGAGTGCACCTGGTAGGTGGAGACACCTTTCGCCGGAAGCGGAGGACCGCCTCCGGCGAAAGGGTGTTTCTCGCCATGTTCCTCAGGTCCGGGTCCAGCGCTGGTTGACGCCGCCGTGGCAGGACCAGAGGACCAGCTTGGCGCCGTTGGCGGTGGCGTTGTTCGGCACGTCCAGGCACAGCCCCGACTGCACTCCGGCGATGGTGCCGTCGCTGTTGAGGCGCCACTGCTGGTTGGACTGTCCGTTGCAGTCCCAGATGATCACCTGGGTGCCGTTGGCAGTGCCCTGATTGTAGGCGTCCAGGCACTTGTTGCCGTAGACCCGTAGCTCACCGCTCGCGGTGGGCGTCCACTGCTGGTTGGCCTGGCCGTTGCAGTCCCAGATCTGCGCCTGCGCACCGTTGGTCTGCGAGGCGCCGGTGACGTCCAGGCACCGGCCTGAGCCAACCCCCTTGATCTCCCCCGTGGGCGTAGGGACGATGCCTCCTCCGGTCACGATGTACATGGCGGCCCCGTGCCCGGGCACCGACGCGCTGATCGTCCCGGACGAGGAGGACGTCGTGTGCGCCCACAGGTCGCGCACCGAGTAGGAGGACGCCGAGCCCAGCCCCAGGGCGGAGGCGGTGGTGGAGACGGTCGAGGTCGAGGTGCCCCGGTTGAGCAGGACGACCGCGACCGAGCCGTTGGACATGGGCTTGCGCCAGACCTCCAGATTCCCGTTGTCGCTGATCTTGTGGCCCTGCCTGCCGCCCCAGTCCTGGTTGACCGCGATGACCTCGGTGTTCGTCAGGATGGACCGGGTCTCCGCGCTCATCGACCGGATGTCGTTGCCCGCGATGAGCGGCGCGTTCAGCAGCGACCACAGGCTGAAGTGCGCCCGTCCCTCGGTCGCCGTCAGCGCGCCCACGCCCACCTCCAGCATGTCGGGGTCGTTCCAGCCGCCCGGCCCCGAGTACGCCTCGAGCCCGACCTGCTGGTCCAGGATGCCCATGATGGAGTTCCAGTTCGACGCGATGTCGCCCGTCGTGCGCCAGGAGTTGCCCACCGGCATCCCCCAGGTCCACACGTTCTCCTGGCCCCAGTTGCACAGGCTGTAGAGGATCGGGCGCCCCGTGGCGGCCAGCGCGTCACGCATGGCGGTGTAGCGCTGCTGCCCGTTCCTGCCCTGGTGATCGCCGCAGTTGTCGTACTTCAGGTAGTCGATCCCCCAGGACGCCCACAGCGCGGCGTCGCGCTGCTCGTAGCCGAGGCTGGCCGGGTACCCCGCGCACGTGGTCGTCCCCGCCGAGGAGTAGATGCCGAGCTTCAGCCCTTTGGCATGGACGTAGTCCGCCAGGGCCTTCATGCCGCTGGGGAACTTCTGCGGGTCAGCTACCAGGTTCCCGTTGGCGTCGCGGCTCTTGGTGGACCAGCAGTCGTCGATGTTGACGTACTCGTAGCCCGCCGCCGCCATGCCGCTGGAGACCATGACGTCCGCGGTCTGCCGGATGAGGCTCTCGTTGACGTTACAGAAGAAGGTGTTCCAGTCGTTCCATCCCATCTGCGGCGTACGGGCGAGCCCGTTGTCCAGCGCGATGGCCGGCGACGACGTACCGCCGATCGCGACCAGGGAGCCGGCGGCCAGTAACGCCGCCAGCATCCATCGAATGACCTTACGCATCTGGCTCCTCTCAACACGGGATCGGTGAGCGCACCCTCACCTGATCAGGAGGCGTCGCAGGTAAGGGTGGGTGTGGCCGCGGCGCCGTTGGCGGTGAAACCGAACGTGGTGGTGCCGTCGGGGGCGATGGAGCCGTTGTAGGCCTCGTTGCGTACGGTCACGGCGGCTCCGGAGCCGGAGCGGACGCCGTTCCACAGGTTGCTGATCGTCTGCCCGCCCGGCCAGGTCCACTCGACCGTCCAGCCGTTGACGGCGCTGGCGCCGGCGCGGACGGTGACGGTGGACTGGAAGCCGCCGGACCAGGAGTTCACGGTCTGCATCGTGGCCGTGCATTCACCGGTTCCCGGGGTGGGGGTGATGGTGGGCGTCGGACTGGGCGACGGGGAGCTTCCGAACTGGGAGAAGAACTTCCACACCTCTCCCTTGGTCCAGGTCGTGACGCCACTCTCGGCGTAGGTCCCATCCACCGGACCGGGCATGTGACCGTTGTCGAACGCGGCCCAGACGACCGGATAACCGGCCCGGCACCCCGAGTAGGTGGTGACGATGTGGGTCCGGCTGCCCGAACTCGGCTCGGGCGGGTTCTGCGCGGTACAGCCGTTGTTGCGGACGAACCTGTCACGCAGCGACCGTCCCTGCGAGATGTTGAGCACCGTGTCCCCGATGCCATGCAGCCCCATGTACGCGACGGGCTGGGTCCCGCCGCTGCACCCGCTGAGCTGCGCGCCGGAGAAGACCGCGACCGCCCGGAAGACCGTCGGCCGCGAGCACGCGAGTGAGAAGCTCATCCCGCCGCCGTAGCTGAAACCGGTGGCGAAGCGCTGCGAGGTGTCGACACAGAGATCCGCCTCGATGAGCCGGATCATGTCGTCGACGAAGGTGACGTCTTCACCGTTGCTGTTCGCCCAGCCGTTGTTGAAGCCCTGGGGCGCGACGAAGATCGCGCCGTTGTTGGACAGCTGCCTGAGTCCGTAGAAGGACCAGGGGTATCCGCTGGTTCCGCCCGAGTCGACGTCGGCGGCGGTGCCGCCCCGCCAGTGGAAGCCGAAGATCAACCGGTAGGGCGTGTTGTTCTGGTAGTTGTCGGGAAGCCGGAGGATGAAGGAGCGGTTCTTGCCGCTGGTCTGGATCGACTGCGTACCGCTCCTCAGCGTCGGGGTCTTGCCGCATCCGGCGGTCGTCGCGAGGGCGCCGGCGGGCGCCGCGGCTGTGCCGGAGTCGCTGCTCATCGCCGCACCGCCCGTGACCAGTACGAGAAGTGCCGCGACAGCGACCGCGATCATGGTGAATAGGGAGCCGCGTCCTGACATCAGGTAACTCCGATCTTGGTGCGAATTCCGATGCGTCTGGATGGGGGGCCATTTGCTGCTCCCTTGTTCGGCGAGAGCATCGGCCGGCTGGGGACTACTGGAATGAGGCGTCGTCGATGGAGAAGCCGTCGGTGCCCGCCGCCGTCTCGACGTAGAAGGTGGCGCCGGTCAGCGCTCCGCTCCATGACACGGTCGCCGTGCCGGTGAGCTGGGTCCAGCCGCCGGAGTTCACCGTCGTCACCGGTGTGAGCTGGAGATAGCTCGTCGTGCCGTTGGCGGTGACCGCCAGGGTCGCCTTCGCGCCGGGCGTGCCGCTCTGCGACCGCACCCAGACGCTCGTGGTGTAGCTCTTGCCGTTGGTGAGCTTGGTGGTCACGTCCTGGGTGGTGCCGTTCCATGACGCCGTGCGCCCGGTGATGGACAGCGCCCGCGCGCCGCCGTGCACCGGGCCGGTGACGGACGACAGGGCTCCGCCGGACGCGCCCCAGCCCGTCGTGCCGCTCTCCATGTCGCCGTTGGTCAGCAGGTTCCCGCCGGTGGCGGGGCCGCCGGTGAACTGCCACCAGTTGACGTTGAACAGGTTGCCGCTGCCGCCGGTGTACTTGAAGTACAGGTCATGGGTGCCCGTCGCGCCGTTCACCGGGCAGGTGACGGTCGTCCACGTCTGCCAGCCGCCGGTGCCCGGCACGGTGCAGGTCCCCACCAGCGTGCCGTTGACGCCGTCGAGGTGGAGCTCGATCCGGCCGCCGCTGGTCGCGGAGGCCACGCGCGCGGTGAAGGACGTCGCGCCGGAGCCGAAGGCGACGCCCTTGACCTTGATGTGGTCGCCGTTCTCGATCCAGCCGACGTTCATGCCGCCCTCGCCGGCGGGTTCGGTCTCCACACCGGACGCCCAGGCGATCGTCTCGGCCTCCTGGCGGACGTAGGGGTTCAACGTGCCCACCTGAGGCGCCCCGGTCGTGGTCATGTTGATCGTGGGGATGGTTCCGTCGGCGTTGTAGCTGAACTTCTCCACGGCCACCGAGCGGGTGAAGCCGCCACCGCCCGGCAGGGCGCCGTTGTGGTAGAAGAAGTAGGACCCGCCGTTGAAGTCGATGATTCCGGGGTGGTTCGTGAAGCTGCTGCCCTGCGTGGGCATGACCGTCCCGCGGTAGGTCCAGGGCCCGGTGGGGCCGGGGGCCGTCGAGTAACCGATGAACTCCGAGCAGCATTTCGCCGCGAAGACGTTGTAGTAGAGGCCGTTGCGCTTGTAGACCCAGGGCCCCTCTTCGTACAGGGTCGGCCGGCTGGTGTTGCCGGTGCGGGTGCCGAAGCCCGCGGTGGTGAGCGGGATCTGGGTGGGGCTGCCGGAGTACGAGATCATGTCGGCGTTGAGCCTGACGTACCAGAGGTTGGGGTTACCCCAGTACAGGTAGGCCTGCCCGTTGTCGTCGATGAAGACCGTGGGGTCGATCTCACCGTTCCTGACCAGCGGGCGCCCGATGGCGTCGGTGAAAGGCCCGGTGGGGCTGTTCGAGACCCCGACGCCGATGGCCATCTGGCCGCTCGCCCGGTCTTTCACCGGGACGTACCAGTAGAACTTGCCGTTCCTGTAGACGGCCTGGCCGGCCCACGCGTCCGCGCTCGCCCAGCTGAAGGTGGCCAGGCTCATCGGCGAACCGTGGTCGGTCCAGTTCACCATGTCCGCGGACGACCAGACCCGCCACTCCTTCATGGTGAAGTATGTCGAGCCGTCCTCGTCGTGTCCCGTGTAGAGGTAGACCCGGCCCTCGTGCACCAGTGGAGCGGGGTCGGCGGTGTAGATCGTCTGGACGATCGGGTTGTCCGCCCTGGCCGTGCCCGGAATCACCGTCACGGCGCAGAGCAGCGCCACGATCGCCAGCACGCCGAGCCTCGCCATGACGCCGAACTGAAAGGGGGATGCGACTTTCATGGTCACCTTCCGAAGTCGGGCGGGCGTGGGTGCGAGCCGCGGTGTGTCAGGTCCGGGTCCAGCGCTGGTTCGCGCCGCCGTGGCAGGAGTAGAGCTGGAGCCGGGTGCCGTTGGCGGTGCCCTGGCCCACGGCGTCCAGGCACAGCCCGGACTGCACGCCGGTGATGGTGCCGTCGGCGTTCAGGCGCCATTTCTGATTGGCGCCGCCGTGGCAGGAGTAGATCTGGATGCCGGCGCCGTTGCCAGTGCCGGCCGCGTCGAGGCACTTGTTGCCATAGACCCTGAGCTCGCCGGCCGAGGTGGCGGCCCACTGCTGGTTGCCGCGCCCGTTGCAGTCCCACAACTGCACCGCGGTGCCGTCGGCGGTGGCGGCGCCGGGCACGTCCAGGCAACGCCCGGAGCCGACGCCCTTGATCTGCCCGGCGGGTGGTGGAGTCGGCGTCGTGGTGGACGAGCCGCCGTCCAGGCCGAAGAAGCGGATGGCGTACGCGGCCATCCCCGGTCGCGGCAGGTCGTGGCCGGCTCCGGTGATGGTGTACGCCTCGACCTGCCCGGAGCCGAAGACCCGCCGGGTCCAGCCGGATTGCGGGCTGTCAGTGGAAGCGGGGGTCTGGCTCAGTCCGTGCGCGTTGGTCCACTGGTCGACCTCCTCCTGCAGCATCGTGTACGGCAGCACGGAGTCGGCGGTGCCGTGCCAGGCCATCACGCGCGGCCGGGGCCCGGCGTAGCCGGGGTAGGCGTTCCTGACCAGGTCACCCCACTGCTGCGGCGTCTTGTCCCCGCACCCGGCGGGCCCGAGGCAACCGTAGGGAACACCCGCGAACGGCGCGCCGGCCTTGAACACGTCCGGATACGTGGCGAGCAGGTTGAGGGTCTCCATCGCGCCGGAGGAGAAGCCGGTGGCGAACACCCGCTCCGGGTCACCGTTGTAGCGTTGCAGCGCATAGGTCGCCATGGAGACGATCGACACCGGGTCACTGCCGCCACCGTGCCGCAGGGCCTCGTTCGACCACACGTCGAAGCAGTTCGACAAGCCGTTGGCGCTCTTGTTCGCCTGCGGGTAGATGACGATGAAACCGTGCCGGTCGGCTAATGAGGCGAACTCGGTGCCCTGGTGGAAACCCGGGGCCCAGCCGTTGCAGCCGTGCATCGCCACCAGGACTCCCGGGCGGGATGCCACCGTGTCGGGGACGTAAAGGTACATCCGCAGACCGCCGGGGTTGGCGCCGAAGCTCGTCACTTCGGTCAGGACCGCCGCCGACGCTCCCGGCACAACCGTGAGGAACACGGACAGAGCAGTGGCTAACGCCGTGATCAGAGCCGCCAGAGCGGCTCCGATGCCCGCGCACCTTCTCGTACGGGGTTCGCTTCGCTTCATGGGTTCGCCTCTCCGCTGTTAGCGCTAACAAACCGCTGGCCTGGTCGGGCTCCCCTAGGGCCGATGGAGGTGGTGGCGGGACGGAGCAAACACGAGTCAGAAAGGTACTGTCAAGAGCGCCTTAACGTGCAGCGGCCGACGGCGGCGGCGCCCGAGCGCGCTCACCTCGGATTACCGAACCTGGCTGCGATCGACCTGCGAGAGCGTCGCCATGAAACTTTCATGCGAACCGCACCCGAAGAGCCCAGTCCGAAACTTTTAAGGGCCACCATTCCCCCTTGGGCCAGCACAAGTAGCGCAGCCGGGGACATGCTCCGCCGAAAACTTTCATGACATCCTTGACAATTTTCGGCGAGCTTCACACACTGAGTGCCCGAGGTGATCTCCCCTACCGGCTCGGTGGTGCTCAACAGGGACTGCCGTCCCCGACACCTGTGGTGTGCGTCCCTACCGGGGCGCGGCGTCGGTCCCGCGGGCGTGTCCCGCACGAACCCTTCCCCATGATTCGCATACGGAGGCTCAAGCATGCGTGTCAACGCCATGTCCCCACCTACCGCCCGACGGCCGCTCGGCGCGCGTCGGGTGCTGATTGCCGGCGCTCTCGGCGCTCTCGGCCTGATCACGGCACTGGCGACGGCGATTCCGGCCGATGCCGCGGAGAGCACGCTCGGTGCGGCCGCCGCGCAGAGCGGCCGCTACTTCGGCACCGCCATCGCCTCGGGCAGGCTCGGCGACTCGCAGTACACCACCATCGCCAATCGCGAGTTCAACATGGTGACGGCCGAGAACGAGATGAAGATGGACGCCACCGAGCCCAACCCGGGGCAGTTCAACTTCTCTGGCGGGGACCGGGTCTACAACTGGGCCGTGCAGAACGGCAAGCGGGTGCGGGGGCACACCCTGGCCTGGCACAGCCAGCAGCCGAACTGGATGCGGCCGATGGAGGGCAGCTCGCTGCGCCAGGCGATGATCCGCCACATCAACGGTGTCATGGACCACTACAAGGGCAAGATCTACGCCTGGGACGTGGTCAACGAGGCCTACGCCGACGGCAACTCCGGCGGGCGGCGCGACTCCAACCTCCAGCGCACCGGCAATGACTGGATCGAGGTGGCCTTCCGCACCGCGCGCGCCGCCGACCCGGCCGCCAAGCTGTGCTACAACGACTACAACATCGACAACTGGAGCTGGGCCAAGACGCAGGGCGTCTACAACATGGTCAGGGACTTCAAGGCCCGCGGCGTGCCGATCGACTGCGTCGGCCTGCAGTCGCACTTCAACAGCAACAGCCCCTACAACAGCAACTACCGCACGACCATCCAGAGCTTCGCCGCGCTGGGGGTCGACGTGCAGATCACCGAGCTGGACATCCAGGGCGGCTCGGCCACCACGTACGCCAACGTCGTCAACGACTGCCTGGCGGTGCCGCGTTGTACCGGCATCACGGTCTGGGGTGTTCGCGACAGCGACTCCTGGCTCGGCGCCGGCGCCGCTCCGCTGCTCTTCGACGGCAACGGCAACAAGAAGCCCGCCTACACCGCGGTCCTCAACGCACTCAACGCCGCCGACCCGTCCCCTGACCCCACAGTGACCCCGACCTCGCCCGGCGGTGCTGGGCAGATCAAGGGTGTCGGCTCCGGCCGCTGCGTGGACGTGCCCAATGCCAGCACCACCGACGGCACCGCGGTCAACCTGTGGGACTGCAACGGTCAGAGCAACCAGCAGTGGACGCAGACCTCGGCCGGGGAGTTGAAGGTCTACGGCAACAAGTGCCTGGATGCCGGGGGCACGGGCAACGGCGCCAGGATCCAGATCTACTCCTGCTGGGGCGGCGACAACCAGAAATGGCGCGTCAACTCCGACGGCACGATCGTGGGCGTACAGTCCGGGCTGTGCCTGGACGCCGTCGGAGCCGGCACCGCCAACGGCACCGGCCTGCAGCTGTACAGCTGCCACGGCGGCAGCAACCAGAAGTGGACCTACAACGCGGGGTGAGCTTCACCTGCTGACCGCACCTCGGTGCGACCTTCCCTCGGCCCCGGTGAGGAGGCCGAGGGAAGGTGAGCCAGGCCCGTTCGGAGCGGGGACAGCAAGTTAACCCGCCTCGTGTCGCAAATTACCCTCTTGCCAGCCCATAACTTCTGTGAAACTTTCACAAGCACGAGCGGTGCGGCGTGAGCTCCTTCGGCGCAAAACTCGAGGCAGGAAGGCGTTCCGGCGGCAACGCCCAAGTCGGCGAGGGTGCCCGTCGTTGACGCCGGCCGGACCGTCGGATGTACTCCGCGACAACGCGCTCAACAAAGCAGGCCACACAGCTTTAGGCAGGAGAATGTTAGCGCTAACAAGCATCGCCTGTCCATCAACGGCGCGGCGGCCAAGGGGGCTGGGACGCGCCGCTTCGGGGTCGCGCGTCGTGCAGTGGGCCGACAACGGCTCGAACAACCACCTCTGGAGGTTCTTGTGAGGCGCGTGCTCGCGGTTCTCTCGTCACTGCTTCTCGTGGGTGTGTTCCTCACGCCCCAGGCGTCGGCCGCGACGGTCGACACCAACGCGTGGTACGTGCTGGTCAACCGCAACAGCGGCAAGGCGCTCGACGTCTACAACCTGTCCACCGCCGACGGCGGCCGGATCACCCAGTGGACCCGCAACAACGGCAACCAGCAGCAGTGGCAGTTCGTGGACTCCGGCGGCGGCTACTACCGGCTCAAATCCCGCCACAGCGGCAAGGTCCTGGACGTCTCCAACTTCTCCACCGCCAACGGCGCGAATATCGTCCAATGGTCTGATCACAACGGCACCAACCAGCAATGGAGACTCGCCGACTCCGCCGGCGGCTACATCCGCCTGATCAACCGCAACAGCAGCAAGGCGCTCGAAGTCCAGGGCGCCTCCACCGCCGACGGCGCCAACATCGTCCAGTACGACGACTGGGGCGGCAACAACCAGCAATGGCAACTCGTCCAGGTCGGCAGCAACCCTGATCCGGGCAGCACCTACACCAACCCGGTCGTCTGGCAGGACTTCGCCGACGGCGACATCATCCGGGTCGGCGACGCCTACTACTACTCGGCCTCGACGATGCACTACTCGCCGGGCGCACCGATCCTGCGCTCCTACAACCTGGTCGACTGGGAGTACGCCGGACATTCGGTCCCGAGGCTCGACTTCGACTCGAGCGCCTACGACCTCAACGGCGGCCGGGCGTACGTGAAGGGCATCTGGGCCTCGACCCTGAACTATCGGCCCAGCAACAGCACCTACTACTGGATCGGCTGCGTCGAGTTCAACCGGACCTACGTCTACACCGCCTCCGCCGTCGACGGCACGTGGACCAAGCGCTCGCGGATCAACAACTGCTACTACGACGCCGGCCTGCTGATCGACACCAACGACACCATGTACGTCGCCTACGGTAACGGCACCATCAGCGTCGCCCAGCTCTCGGCCGACGGGCTCAGCCAGGTGCGCGCCCAGCAGGTCTTCCAGACCCCGAGCAGCGTCGGCACCCTGGAGGGCGCCCGCTTCTACAAGCGCAACGGCTACTACTACATCTGGCTGACCCGCCCCGCCAACGGCCAGTACGTGCTCCGCTCCACCTCGCCATGGGGCCCGTACGAGATGCGCCAGGTCCTGCTCGACATGCCCGGCCCCATCTCCGGCGGCGGCGTCCCCCACCAGGGCGGGCTCGTCCAGACCCAGAACGGCGACTGGTACTACATGTCGTTCGTCGACGCCTACCCCGGCGGCCGGGTCCCGGCGCTCGCACCGATCACCTGGACCGGCGACTGGCCGACTGTGCAGACCGTCAACGGCGGCTGGGGTGTCAACTACCCCAAGCCGAACATCCAGACCAGCCGGACCGTTGCGTCCATGATCGGTCCCGACACCTTCTCCTCGGGCAGCCTCGGGCACCGCTGGGAATGGAACCACAACCCCGACACCAGCCGCTTCTCCACCGGCAACGGCCTGCGCCTGCAGACCGCGACCGTCACAGGCGACCTCTACAACGCCCGTAACACGCTGACCCACCGCATCCAGGGCCCGTCATCCACAGCGACGATCGAGCTCGACTACTCGCAGATGGCCAACGGCGACCGCGCCGGGCTGGCCATGCTGCGCGACCAGTCGGCCTGGATCGGCGTCAAGCGCGACAACGGCGGCAACCGGGTCGTGATGACCAACGGGCTGACCATGAACAGTTCGTGGCAGACCACCGGCACCGGCACCGAGGCGGCGAGCGCGAACATCTCGGGCGGCCGGATCTGGTTGCGAGTCAGCGCCGACATCCGGCCGGGTTCCGGCAGGCAGGCCCGCTTCTCCTACAGCACCGACGGCAGCACCTTCGTGAGCCTCGGCCCGGCCTTCACCTTGAACAACGCCTGGCAGTTCTTCATGGGCTACCGCTTCGGAATCTTCAACTACGCCACCCAGTCCCTCGGAGGGGCGGTCACCGTGAGCCGCTTCGACCTCACCACCCCCTGACAGAAAGGCACAGACGTGAAAGTCAGATCCATGGCCGTCGTCGCGACGCTGGCCACCTTACTGGCGAGCCTGTTCGTCGCCCTTCAGACGCAGTCCGCCAGCGCGGCCACCGTCGACACCACCGCCTGGTACGTCCTGGTCAACCGCAACAGCGGCAAGGCCCTGGACGTCTACAACCTCGCGACGAACGACGGCGCCCGCATCACCCAGTGGACCCGCAACGACGGCAACCAGCAGCAGTGGCAGTTCGTCGACTCCGGCGGAGGCTACTACCGCATCAAGTCCCGCCACTCCGGCAAGATGCTCGACGTCTACAACTGGTCCACCGCCAACGGCGGCGCGATCGTGCAATGGTCCGACACCAACGGCACCAACCAGCAGTGGCGGCTGGCCGACAGCTCGGACGGCCATGTGAGGTTCATCTCGCGCCACAGCAACAAGGCCCTGGAGGTCCAGGGCGCCTCCACCGCCGACGGCGCCAACATCGTCCAGTACGACGACTGGGGCGGCGCCAACCAGCAGTGGCAGCTCGTCAAGGTCGATGGCGGCGGCAACCCGGGTCAATGTGATCTTCCGTCGACGTACCGGTGGACATCGACGGGCGCGCTGGCGCAGCCGAAGTCGGGATGGGTCTCGCTCAAGGACTTCACCGTCGCCCCCTACAACGGCAGGCACCTCGTCTACGCCACGACGCACGACTTCGGCACGAGGTGGGGCTCGATGAACTTCAGCCTCTTCACCAACTGGTCCGAGATGGCCTCGGCCAGCCAGAACACGATGAACACCTCGACTGTCGCGCCCACGCTCCTCTACTTCGCCCCCAAGAACATCTGGGTGCTCGCCTACCAGTGGGGCGGGACCGCCTTCTCCTACAGGACCTCCACCGACCCCACCAACCCGAATGGCTGGTCAGCGCAGCAGGTGCTCTCCACCGCGAGCATCTCAGGCTCCGGAACAGGCCCCATCGACCAGACGCTCATCGGTGACAGCACGAACATGTACCTGTTCTTCGCCGGCGACAACGGCAAGATCTACCGGGCCAGCATGCCCATCGGGAACTTCCCGGGCAGCTTCGGCACCACCGCGACGGTGATCATGAGCGACACGACGAACAACCTGTTCGAAGCCGTCCAGGTCTACAAGCTCAAGGACCAGAACAAATACCTCATGATCGTCGAAGCGATCGGCTCCCAGGGCCGCTACTTCCGCTCATTCACCGCCACCAGCCTGAACGGTTCCTGGACACCCCAGGCCGCCACCGAGAGCAACCCCTTCGCCGGCAAGGCCAACAGCGGCGCCACCTGGACCAACGACATCAGCCACGGCGAACTGATCCGCACCAGCGCCGACCAGACCATGACCGTCGATCCCTGCAACCTTCAACTGCTCTACCAGGGACGCAGCCCCAACTCCGGCGGCGACTACGGTCTCCTGCCCTACCGGCCGGGCCTGCTGACGCTGCAGCGCTAATGGCGTGACAGGTCCGGCCGGAGCCGGCGTGGCGGGCTCGGTGCAAGGCCGAGCCCGCCCGAGTCACCAGACATCTCAGCGCTCATACAGCTGACGGAGCGAGGGGTCGGGCAACGCTCCGAGCCCGAGGGCCACCCTCGAAAGGATCACCATGAGAATGGCCAGAGCTACCGCCAGCTCACCCCCGCGCAGACGGTCAACACCAACGGCTGGACCCAACTCACCGGCACCGCGACCGTCTCCTGGACCGGGACGCTGACCAACGCCTCCTTCCACTGAAAGGAGCCGCGCCATGTCAAGACACCCCGCCCCGGGCACCGCAGGCAGGACGCTCTTCGGCTTCATCGCCAACCGCAGCGCGGCCACCCCGACGGTCGCCTGAGCCCTGAGCACCGGGTTCATGGGGTGGCCAGCCCACCCCATGGGTCCGGCCTTCGATTCACTGAGGAGCGATCTCCATGAGCAGGAAACGAACCCGCGCGCTGCTGACCATGGTGGCCCTGGCCGTGGCGCTCACGCCCGCCACCCAGGCTCAAGCGCTGGACAACGGCGTGGGCCGCACCCCGCCGATGGGGTGGAATACCTGGAACACGTTCGGTTGCAACATCAACGAGACGCTGATCCGGCAGACGGCTGACGCGCTGGTCAGCTCCGGCATGCGTGATCTCGGATACCACTACGTCGTGGTCGACGACTGCTGGTTCGATCCCAACCGCGACCCGGCCGGGAACCTCCAGGCCAACCCGTCGCGGTTCCCGAGCGGGATGAAAGCCCTCGGCGACTACCTGCACGCCAGGGGCCTGAAGTTCGGCCTCTACCAGGCGCCTCTGGACCGGACCTGCGCCCAGTACTTCGGCTCCTATCCGGGCGCGACCGGAAGCCTCAACCATGAGGTCCAGGACGCCCGGCAGTTCGCCGCCTGGGGCGTCGACTATCTCAAGTACGACTGGTGTTCTCCCACGGGCACCATCGACGACCAGGTGCGCACCTTCGCGAAGATGCGCGACGCCCTGGCGGCCACCGGACGTCCGATCCTCTACAGCATCAACCCCAACAGCATCCATGAGAAGACCGGCCCGCAGCGGAACTGGGGTGACGTCGCCAACATCTGGCGCACGACCGAGGACATCACCAACGTCTGGAACTCCGGTCAGACCAACGGCTACCCGATGGGCATCCAGAACATCGTCAACGTCAACGCGCCCCTGTCGGGCTACGCCAAGCCGGGGCAGTTCAACGATCCCGACATGATGGTGGTCGGCCGGGGCGGCATGACCGACACCGAGATGCGCAGCCACTTCGCTCTGTGGGCCATCATGGCCGCGCCTCTGATCGCGGGCAACGACATGAGGAACATGGACGCCGCGACCGCCACGATCATGAAGAACCAGAATCTGATCGCCATCAATCAGGACCCGCTAGGCCTCCAGGCGACCCAGATCAGCAACGACGGCACCCGCCGCATCCTGGCCAAACGGCTGAGCAACGGCGACGTCGCGGTCGCGCTGTTCAACCAGGGCGGCAGCACGACGACGATGAGCACCACCACCTCGGCGATCGGCTTGTCCGGCAGCTCCTTCAGCCTGCGTGAGGCCTGGACGAACGCCGTCACCTCGACGACTGGGGCCATCTCGGCGAGCGTGCCGTCCCATGGCACCGTCGTGTTCCGGGTCAGCGGCGGAACGCCCAACCCCGCGTCCCAGATCCAGGGCGTGGGGTCCGGAAGATGCCTCGACGTCACCGAAGCCTCCCAGACCAACGGAACCCGGGTGGAGATCTGGGACTGCCACGGTCAGAGCAACCAGCAGTGGACCTCCACGGCAGCCGGTGAACTGCGGGTCTACGGAAGCAAGTGCCTCGACGTGAACAACAACGGCACCGCCGACGGCACCAGCGTGATCATTTGGGACTGCAATGGCCAGAACAACCAGAAGTGGCGCTTCAACACCGACGGAAGCATCACCGCCCTCGGCGCGAACAAGTGCCTGGACGTACCCAGCAACTCCACGGCCAACGGCGTCTACCTCCAGATCTGGACGTGCAACGGCGCCGCCAACCAACGGTGGACCCGCATCTGATCATCTTCTCGAGAAGGAGAATCGAGATGTCTGACTTCTCGCGCAGACAGATCCTGAGACGACCGCGACTGTGGGCGAATGGCGCTATGCCGGGAGTGGCCATCGCCACGGAGAAGCCTTCTGGGCCGAGGTAGCTCGCCAACGTATCGCCACCGCCCGCAAGATCGCACGAGAACGAATTCGCGACGACGGGTAGAGCCGCTGCCTCTAGACCTAGAGAGACCGACCTCTAGGTCTAGAGGCTCGCCTAGAGGCTCTTAATCTCGCCGGGCTCCTTCGGGCCAGATCACCCGCACAGGGACCTTCCGCCGCCGGGCCTCGGCCACCACATCAGCAGTGCCTCCATAGCCTCGGGCGGGCTGCCCGTCCCATACGGCGAACAACACATCGGCGTCGTCCAGCATGCGCGCGCTGGCCGTCATATGGGACTCCGAGGTGGACTCCACAAAGTCCAGCCTGTGAGTCCGGATCGCCCGGCCCAGCAACTCGTCGTAAGCGGCATGGCACTCTCGCGGCAGCCCGTCTCGGTACTCCTTGGCCGGGATGACTGCCTCCAGCGCTCCACCGACAGCGAGCACTCCACGGGCGAAAATCTGATCGGCTCCGTCCGCCAGACAGGACAACCCACAGATGTCGGGGAGGTAATCCGCGAGCGCCTCACATATCGCCCGATCGATCAGTACAGCAGTCTCTTCCGGAAGGCTCCGGTGGCCGGAGACAGCGATGCGGACCATGATCCCTCTAGAGCAGAGTGGCGTGAAGACGTTCGTCGAACGAGCGCAGGGCGTCGGACGACGGCCCGCCATACGCCCGGCGGAAGTTCTTGACCCTGTGCAGGACACGCTCGGAGCCGTACGTCGTCCCCACAGTGAGCGCATTGGACGCCAGATACAACGCCTCGTCGTAGTGCCCCGACATGGCCTCAGCAGCCGCTACCTCAGTCATGAGCACGCCCCGCTGCTTCGGACCGGGTTGGGCCGACAAGAGCGACTCGTTGAAGGCGGCAACGGCTTCGGCCGGCCTCTTGAGGCGTACCATCACCAGGGCGCGATAGCCCGCCAACTTCGCATGATCGAACGGGAACACCCATGGCCAGGGTGGCGTGACGGCCCGCTCGCCAGCCCGTACCGCTGCCTCGGCCGCCCTCAACGCCTGAAGCGCTGCCGTCTCGTCATGTGCGGTCGCGTGACCGAGCGCTTCGAGGCTCGACAGCCACGCACGGCCGGTGGCCGGTGGCCGCTCACCGATCTCCCGCCGCGCCCTCGCCAAGAGATTCAGTCCGATCAGCGGGTCGGCGGCGTCGATCTCGAACGCGGCCAGACTACCGATCATGTACGCAGCCAGCAGCGCGTTGTTGGCCTGCCGCGCGCTGTCGATAGCGCGACGGTAGTAGAAGCGCGCCGAACCGGTGTCCTGCATGTCGGCATGCACCCAGGCCGCGAAGCCCGCCGCCTCGCTCAGACCGGCCCGGACCTCGTCAGCATGCGGCGATCGCGACGCGCGGCCGAGAACGCGGTTCGCGAGATCGACCTGGGTCACGGCTGGACGGGCGAGTTCACGCGCAGGTGTGACGGCCTCCAAACGACGCTGGGCGCCGGTGATGCTGGTCAGCGTGGCGGCCGTCGTCTCGTCCACATCCGGGCTCTTGGGCAAGGCCACGCCCGCCAGCGCGGTCAACGCCACCGCCTTGCCGAAATCTCTGCGCTTCGTCGGATCCTCATCCCCTCGGGCTCCGAATCGGAGCAAGTGAAGCGGCACCCCGATCTGGATGGATATCTCCCGAACCTGGTCCACAGTGAGCGGCTGACGGCCACGCAGCACCTTGGACACCCAGCTCTGGGAGTAGCCGACCGCCTCAGCAAGCTGGCCCTGCGTCCAACCGTGTACCCGCCGCACCTCTTCGAGGATGGTTGGGAGATCACACTCGGCGAGGGCAGCGGCCACGACTGGCCCGGACCAGAACTGGGGCGGTATCTGGGTCACAACGCTAGGTTAAGCCGCCCAACTCGACCGTACCGATATTCGCGACGGGAATAGGCGTACCACCAGCAGTACTATGGCGTTCACCCGCGGTTTCGTGACGGTGACGCTCAGTACATGAACGCACTACCGCCTCAACCCCTGGCCGCCGCCCAACGACTGGCCGCCGCTCTTGCGGAGAAAGGGATCACTACCGACGTCCATCACGCCTATGGCACGCCCATGGTGTCGGTCTGGGTCGGCCTGATCGTGTGGTGCGAGGACGGCATGTACTGGTGGCGTACGGGCTGGAACCCACGCAGACACCGAGCGATCTACGCAGGGCACCCCTTCACAGAGCTGGCCCGCGCCGCCCACCGAGTCGCCCTTCGCTACACGGAACTGCGCATGTCACACCCGCTCTCATCGCTGATCGCCGGAGTCCAGCCGTGTCTCTGACCGTGCAGCAAGTGCTCAGCAGGTTCCCCGGCTGGCAGATCACCGACATATCCGGAGGCTGGGTCGCCATGCGAGTCAACTTCGTGCCCAAGAACAGCGGTTTCTCCAACGTGCGTTGCGGAGAGACCTTGGAGGAACTGGCCGGCAATCTACACGCCGAGATCAGGCAGCAGAAGTCACGGCCACCTGCGGTAGGCAAGTAAGTCGATGGCAACCCGGCCAGCATGTGCGGCGCCCGGAAATCCTGCCAGTTCAAGCCCTCCCGATCGAGGAAGGTGAACAGGTACTTCAGGTCGTATCCGTACGCGCTCAGGGTGTTCGGCGAGAACTCCCTGTTCCGGAGGTGATCCAGGAACCGGCAGACCGGCCCCACCAGCTCTCCCTCATCGTCGACCAGTCGCACCCGGCGGACGATCCCGCCGTCTCGCTCCTTGATGACCCGCATCTCGGCCTCCTCGCCTTGCGGCAGCAGGGATGTGGGTCAACGTATGCGACGAAGACCCGTCAAACCGGTTTGCCGTTCCACTCCTACTGGCAGGCCTTCGTCGACGAGCGTCATGAGCTTGCCGTCGATGGGGTGGCGGGCTTGGTGGCCGCTGAGCAGGCGGCGGCCCCGACTACAAGCTCGCAGCCCACAACGGCGGCAACGTGGGTCCGCGCCGGTTCCTGGACCAAACACCCCGCCTGGCCAACGCGGGCTGCTGCTCCTTCGCGGCAATCAACGCCAGCGGTACCCGCGGCACGCCGGCCAGGCCGCGGAGCCGGTCCGCAGAAGGGCGGGTCGGCTCCGGGGTTCGGGCGTCACATGGGGATCAGACGCGGGTCCACTTCTGGTTGTTCTGGCCGTAGCAGGCCCGGATCTGCACCTTGGTGCCGTTGGCGGTGCCGGCGCCACTGACGTGCAGGCACTTGTTCGCCCCGATGGCGGTGATGGTGCCGTCGGCGTTGAGGCGCCATTTCTGGTTGTTCTGGCCGTTGCAGTCCCAGATCTGCACCTGCGCGCCGTTGGCCTGCGAGGCGCCGTTGACGTCCAGGCACCGGTTCGATCCCACACCCCGCAGCGCGCTAGGGAGGGCCACCCTGCCCGGCGCCCCTGCCGTTGAAGGTGAAGGAGTCCACGTCGAACGAGTTCGCCGACGGCGCCTTGAACACGACATGGACATTACGGGTGCCGCCTGGGTCGGTGATCCCCACCGCGGGCAGGGACACGTAGGTGTTCCATCCCCCGGTTGCCGGCACGGGGCTGGAGGCGATGAGCGCCCCCGTCGGTGAGTCGGCGCGCAGCTCGATGGACGCCCCGGTGCTGGACGGCGCCGAGACTCGGAAGGACACCGTGTCAATCCCGGACAGGTTGAGCGGCCGGAAGGAGATCCAGTCATTGTTGGAGATGTCGCCGATGCGCCTGCCACCCTCGGCTCCGGGCTCGTCGACGATCCGGATTCCGGACGAGCCGGTGAAGTGCTCGGCCTGCTTGTGTTTCGGCTGCAGCGTGATGCCGGTGCTGCCCTTCAGGCCGCCCTTGTCGGTGTAGTCAGCGGACAGGACGTAGTAGACGGCGGCGGCAACCCGGGTCAATGTGATCTTCCGTCGACCTACCGCTGGACCTCGACGGGCCCGCTGGCGCAGCCGAAGTCGGGCTGGGTCTCGCTCAAGGACTTCACCGTCGCCCCCTACAACGGCAGGCACCTCGTCTACGCCACGACGCACGACTTCGGCACGAGGTGGGGCTCGATGAACTTCAGCCTCTTCACCAACTGGTCCGAGATGGCCTCGGCCAGCCAGAACACGATGAACACCTCGACTGTCGCGCCCACGCTCCTCTACTTCGCCCCCAAGAACATCTGGGTGCTCGCCTACCAGTGGGGCGGGACCGCCTTCTCCTACAGGACCTCCACCGACCCCACCAACCCGAATGGCTGGTCAGCGCAGCAGGTGCTCTCCACCGCGAGCATCTCAGGCTCCGGAACAGGCCCCATCGACCAGACGCTCATCGGTGACAGCACGAACATGTACCTGTTCTTCGCCGGGGACAACGGCAAGATCTACCGGGCCAGCATGCCCATCGGGAACTTCCCGGGCAGCTTCGGCACCACCGCAACGGTGATCATGAGCGACACGACGAACAACCTGTTCGAAGCCGTCCAGGTCTACAAGCTCAAGGACCAGAACAAATACCTCATGATCGTCGAAGCGATCGGCTCCCAGGGCCGCTACTTCCGCTCGTTCACCGCCACCAGCCTGAACGGTTCCTGGACACCCCAGGCCGCCACCGAGAGCAACCCCTTCGCCGGCAAGGCCAACAGCGGCGCCACCTGGACCAACGACATCAGCCACGGCGAACTGATCCGCACCAGCGCCGACCAGACCATGACCGTCGATCCCTGCAACCTTCAACTGCTCTACCAGGGACGCAGCCCCAACTCCGGCGGCGACTACGGTCTCCTGCCCTACCGGCCGGGCCTGCTGACGCTGCAGCGCTAATGGCGTGACACGGGTCCGGCTCGAAGTGGAGCCGGCGTGGCGGGCTCGGTGCAAGGCCGAGCCCGCCCGAGTCATGCGGCACCGGCGGCAGCCCGCCTCCCCCACACTCCGTGACTAGACTGCCGCCATGACCTCGGAGTCGTCCCCTCTCACCATCGCTCAGCTCGCCGAGCTGGCCGGAGTCTCCACCGCGACGGTCTCCAAGGTCGTGAACGGCCGTTCCGAAGTGTCGTCAGAAACCCGCGCCGCCGTGGAGGAGCTCATCCGCCGGCACGGCTACCGGCGACAGCGCCGCCGTTCCACGCCGACGGCCCTGGTGGAGCTCGTCTTCCACGCGCTGGAGGGCGACTATCCCGTCGAGATCACCAAAGGCGTCGCGGAGACCGCCCGTAAGCACGACCTCACGGTGGCGATATCGGACCTCCACGGTGACCACACCGCCGCAGACGCCTGGCTGGAGAGTGTGCTGCGGCGCCGCCCGAGCGGCGTGATCGCAGTGTTCTCGGGCCTGACCGAGACCCAACATGCACAGCTCGCCCGCCGCGAGATCCCGCTGGTCCTGCTGGATCCGGCCGACGCTCCCGCACGGAACATCCCCTCGGTCGGCGCCGGCAACTGGAACGGCGGGCTCACGGCCACCCGCCACCTCCTGGAGCTCGGGCATCGCCGCATCGCCATCATCACCGGACCCGACTCCGCGCTGCCCAGCCGGGCCCGTCTCGACGGCTACCGAACCGCCCTCGACATGGCCGGCGTGCCCGTCGACCGTGAGCTGATCGGCCGGGGGGACTTCCTCATCGAGGGCGGTCTGGCCGAAGCGCACCGCATGCTGCGCCTGCCCGACCGGCCAACCGCGATCTTCGCCACGAACGACGGCCAGGCCATCGGCGTCTACCACGCGGCCCGTCAGCTCGGCCTGCGCATCCCGGACGATCTCAGCGTCATCGGCTTCGACGACATGCCGTCGGTGCGGTGGGCCATTCCACCGCTGACCACCATCCGCCAGCCCCTCGCCAAGATGGCCGCCGCGGCAACCTCGATGCTGCTGACGCTGGCCCGTGGCGAGCAACTGCCCCAGAACCGCGTCGAGCTGGCCACCGAACTCGTCGTACGCGAGAGCACCGGGCCTCCCCTACTCCCAACCGCCTGAGCCGAAGCGCGGCCTCCAAGGGGCAGCACCGTCCGGCGCCCAGCTCACCCACGAGCGCGGGGACGCCGGTCGCCGTGATCTCCTTCACCAGGCTTTCCTCGAGTTGGGGTGCCGTCAAGAACTGCGCGACGAGCCGCATGGCGGCCTTTGTACCGCTCGGCCAGCCGTACCCCGACGAAGACCAGCACCGCCGCCACCACCATGGCGGTCACCACGTTCGTGCCGAGGCCGACGTAGGTCTCGACCCGTGACCAGTTCTCACCCAGGAAATACCCGGCCAGCACGAAGACGGTGTTCCAGATCAAGCTCCCGACCATCGTCAGCAGCGTGAACGTCGGCAGCGGCATCCGCTCCACGCCCGCCGGGATCGAGATGAGGCTGCGGAAGAGGGGGATCATCCGGCCGACGAACACCGTCTTGCGGCCGTGGCGCCGAAACCAGGCCTCACTCTTCTCGATGTCGGACACCTTCACCAGCGGCAGCTTGGCGGCGATGGCCAGCACCCGCTCGCGGCCCAGCAGCGCCCCGACCCAGTACAGCGCCAGCGCGCCGATCACCGAGCCGAGGGTCGTGCACACCAGCACGTCCAGCAGGCCCATCTCGCCCCGGCTGGCGGTGAAGCCCGCCAACGGCAGGATCACCTCGCTGGGCAGGGGCGGGAACAGGTTCTCCAGCGCGATCGCGAGGCCCGCCCCAGGGGCCCCGAGACTCTCCATCAGTCCAACGAGCCAATCAGTCATGAGGGTGAGACTCAACGACGAACGTGGGAACGACCTGGGAAAGGGCTGTGATTCATCCGTCAGTGCACCCATAAAGCGTCTCGCCGCCCGATGTGAGCACGGACTTGCAGTTCTGCTCGATCCACTGGGGGTCCTCGGCGGATGGAACGGTCGCCCGGCCTAGGACCAGGGAAGGAGCACGGTGAAGTGAGCGCCTTCGCCGGGTGCCGTCCTGAGTTCGACGCGGCCGCCGTGGGCCTCCAAGATCGCGGCGGTGATGGCCAGGCCGAGCCCGGTGCCGCCACGGGTACGGGAGCGGGCCTCGTCGACCCGGTAGAACCGGTCGAAGATGTTCGGCGCGGCCTCCAGCGGCACGCCGGGCCCGTCGTCGATCACTTCCAGTACGACGCGGCCGTGCGATTCCAGGCTCCCCGCCGCGGCCACAGGAGGTCCTGGCTGTTTGGCGGGCATGCCTACGCGGACGTGTACGGGCGTGCCGGGCGGGGTGTGGGCCATGGCGTTGCTGACGAGGTTCGTGATCACCTGGCGCATCCGATGTTCGTCCACCGTGACGCGGACCGGTTTGCCGGCGCTTTCCAGGATCAGTGGCCGCTCCGGGTCGCGGGCTTTGGCATCGTGCACGGCGTCCTCGACGAGCGTGCGGATGTCCAGTTCGGCCAGGTCCAGCGCGCGTTCCTGGTCCAGCCGGGCCAGCAGCAGCAGGTCGTCGACCAGCCGACCGAGGCGGATCGCCTCGTTCTCTATCCGGCCCATCAGCCGGTCCACGTCGGCCCGGTCCGGGGCGCCGCCGCGGCGGTTCAGCTCGGCGAAGCCGCGGATCGACGTCAGTGGGGTGCGCAGTTCGTGCGAGGCGTCCATGACGAACCTGCGCAGCCGCGACTCGGACTGCTCCCGTTGGCGTAGCGCGGCGGAAAGCCTGCCGACCATGGTGTTCAGGGCGCCGCCGAGCCGGCCGACCTCGGTACGTGGATCCGACGCGACCCGCAGATCGAGGTGGCCGCCGGCGATGTCCTCCGCGGTCTTCTCGATCTTGGTCAGCGGCCGCAGTCCCAGCCGTACCAGCAGGAACCCACCCACGCCGAGGGCGAGCAGCAAGGTGATCCCGACTCCGGCCTCGATCCAGATCAGCCGCGTCACGGTCACCTCGGTGGTCTCCGTCGACTGCGCGGCCACGATGATCCGCGGCCCTTTGGGCATCGTCCGCCGCGACACCAGGACGCGCCACCCGGCACCGCCCCGTCTGTCGTCGACCGTGAACGGGCGCGTGGCGTACTGGCCGATGGTGGTCGAGTTGATCACCGGCAGTACCGGCCCGTCCGCGGTGACCGGGGTGGACGGCTCCGGCGTCCCGTTGTCGTGGAGCACCAGGATCGCGAAGTCCGTGGGCAGACCGTCAGACTGGCGCTGAAGGTCGTCCGGCGACGGCGATGGCCCTCCCGGGCGGCCGTCCACCCGCTGCGCGAGGTCCCTGAGCTGGTCGTCCATCCGGGCGATCATCGACGTGCGGAGCAGCGCGACGCTTGCGACCCCGATGGTGCCCAGGCCGGCGGTGGCCAGCACCAGCAATACCATGATCAGGCGCGCTCGTAGTGTCCACGGTCCGCGCCACCGGTTCTCGCTCAACGCTCTGCCCTTGGCAACCGCAGTGAGTAGCCGACGCCCCGGATGGTGTGGATCAGCGGCGGCTCCACCGAGTCGATCTTGCGGCGCAGATAGCTGATGTACGACTCGACGATCCGGCCGTCCCCGCCGAAGTCGTAGCTCCACACCCGGTCGAGGATCTGCGCTTTGCTGACCACCCGCTCGGCGTTGACCATCAGGTACCGCAACAGGTTGAACTCCGTGGGCGACAGCGGCACCAGCCGGCCGACCCGGTGGACCTCGTGGGCGTCCTCGTCGAGCACGAGATCGGCGTACCGGAAGGTGCCGCTGTCCGGCAGGAGGTCAGCGCCGCCGTTGGTGCGCCGGAGGATCGCCCTCAGCCGCAGCACGACTTCCTCCAGGCTGAAGGGCTTGGTCACATAGTCGTCGCCACCGGCCGTCAGGCCCGCGATCCGGTCCGCCACGGCGTCGCGTGCGGTCAGGAAGAGCACCGGCAGCTGGTCCTGCACCGTACGGAGGCTGCGGGCGAGGCTGAAGCCGTCGGTGTCGGGCAGCATCACGTCCAGGATCACGATGTCCGGCCGGACGCGCCGGACCGTGGCCAGCGCTTCGGCTCCGCAGTCCGCCGCGTGCACGGTGAACCCGCTGAGCCGGAGCGCTGCCGACAGCAGCTCCAGGATGTTCGGTTCGTCGTCCACGACGAGGACAGTCGCCTCACCACGCTGCTGATCCACCTGACCAGCGTCGACGACGAACCTGGGAACTTCCTGAGAATGCGCTGTGAGTCATCCGACCGTGCACTCGTGAAGCGTCTCGCCCTCGCCGATCGGGGTGAGCACGGGCTTGCAGTGCTGCTCGATCCACTTGGACCGCTCGATGACCCTGTTGTCGTCCCCCATCCCGCCGCCGGCCAGCCCGCCGATGAGCACGAACCGCAGCCTGCCCGCCCGCACCCACGTGGTCAGCTGGTCCGTCGAGGGCGCGGGGTCGCGGCCGTCGAACCCGCCCATTCCGATGACGGTCTCGTCGGTGGCGACGATGTACGTGTTCGCGGCCTGGGCGCCGCCCTCGACCGCCATCGTGATCTCGGCTCCGGACGAATGTGACTTGGCGTAGTCCAGGATCTTGCGTTGGTCCGCGGTGAGTTCCCCACTGTCCAAGCCAATCGGCATCTCGTTGTCCGTCGGCCCCGCGGCCGGCAAGCTCGCGGGGGCGGTGGAGGCGAACGCACTGGCCCCCGACCACGTGGAGGCGAACGCACTGGCCCCCGACCACACGGCAGGTGCCAGCAACACCGCGACGAGCCCGAGCACGGGTGCCACCCTCGGGATCTTGTGCAGCGCCAAGGCCAGGATCGCGGCCAGCGCGACGATCACCACCGCGTACCGCAGCCAGCCGTGCCAGGAGGTGTCCCGGGAGATGACCACCCACGCCCACGCCGCGGTCACCGCGACGCCGGCGGGCAGCACGAGCCAGGTCCGTCCCTCGGGCTCCCGGTACTTCCGGAACGCCCACACTGTGCCCGCACCGACGAGTGCTCCGATCGCGGGTGCCATGACGGTGGTGTAGTACGGGTGGAAGACGCCTTTCTGGAAGCTGAACACGAGGGCGTACACCAGGAGCCAGCCGCCCCACAGCACCCAGCCGGCGCGGCCGGCGGTGTCCGCCGGGGCGGACCGGCGCCACCGCCGGAAGCCGAGCACCGCCGCCACCACCAGCGCGATCAGCCCCAACGGAAGCAGCCAGCTGATCTGCCCGCCGACGGCGTCGGCGAACATCCGATCGATACCGGACGGGCCGCCGAACGACGGGCCCCCGGGGCCACCGGGCCCGCCGGGTCCTCCGGGGCCACCTCCGCCCGGCGGGGGTGTACCGGTCGCCGCCCCGCCGTTCGCCGTTCCTTCAGCGCCGAACACGCGGCCGAGCCCGTTGTGGCCCAGCACCAGGTCCAGGGCCGTGCCGTTGGTGCTGCCGCCGATGTACGGCTTCTGGCCGGGCCACAGGTCGACCGCCGCCACCCACCACAGTGAACTCGCCACCAGCACCACGGCCGCACTGGCCAGGTCGAGCGCCTGACGGCGCCAAGGAGCCTTGTTGCCGACCAGGTAAGCGGCGAAAAGAGCAGGAAGGACGATGTACGCGGCCGCCATCTTCGCCAGGAAGCCGCAACCGACCAGGAAGGCCGTGAACAGCAGCCACTTCGTCCTTCTGCCTGGTTCCACCGCTTTCATCGCCCGGGTGAAGGCGTAGGCCGCCGCGACGAGCGTGAGGAGGAGCATGGTGTCGGTGTTGTTCGTCTGGGTGGTCGCCACGGTGATCGGGGTGAGCGCGAAGATCAAGGCGGCGATCAGCGCGGCGTTCTCCCCCGCCCACATCCGGACCGTCCGGTGCAGCAGGAAGATCGCCGCGACGCCTTCGATCACCTGCGGCAGCAGCACGGACCAGTTGTGGAAGCCGAAGATCCACACCGACACCACCTGCGGCCACAACGCCAGCGGCGGTTTGTCCACCGTGACCACACCGGCCGGGTCGTGCGAAGCGAACAGGAAGTTCGTGAAGTTCAACGACATCGACTTGACCGCGGCGGTGTAGTACGTGTTGCCCCAGCTGCCGCTCCACAGCCCCCAGCCGTACAGCGCCACCCCCAGCACGAGGATCGCGATGAGCGCGTACCGCGGCCGGCGCCTGGGAGGATGCCCTGCCGCTTCGACGGGCACTGTCTGCTCCGCTTGGCCAGTGTCGGCGGCGGTCATGTGTTTCCCTTTCCCTGGTTGAAAACCCAGCCACGCAGCAGGACGAACCGGCCGGCCGTGCCCAGCACGGACGCGCCGAGCAACACGACCAGCTCGAGGAGACGCGAAGGTCCGGCCACTGCCCAGTGCAGGACCAGCAGCGCGCTCGACGTGAACGCGTAGTAGAGACAGAAAACGATGAGACCTTGCAGGTGCACCCGGCCGGACGAGCCACGGGAGCCGAGGAACGTGAACCGCCGGTTGGCCTCGGTGTTGACCATCGTGGTGATCACGAGCGCCAGCAGGTTGGCCGTCAACGGGTCCATCGCCGACCGGAAGAGCGCGTAGAGCAGCAGCGTGACCGCCGTGGACAATACGCCGATCGCAGCGAACGACAACAGTTGCCAGACCAGACCGGTGTCCCGTCTGGACACCACCGCGTCCGGGTGGGACGGCTTGGGTTCCGGGCGCCTTGGCAGGTCGGCGACTCTCGCTGTGCCGCCGGCTTTCGCCCTCGCCACCCGGATCAGCCCGCGAATGTCCTCGATCGCGGTCGACCCGATCTTGACCCGGGTGTCGATGTCCTCCACCCAGTCGACCGGCACCTCGTGTACCCGCAGTCCGTTGTGCTCGGCCAGCAACAGCAGTTCGGTGTCGAAGAACCAGTTGTCGTCCTTGATGCGGTCGAGCAGCGGGCGGATCACGTCCGTGCGCGCGGCCTTGAATCCGCACTGGGCATCGGAGAACTTCGCGCCGTGGCTGAGCCGGATGATCGCGTTGTAGCATCGGGAGATCAACTCACGCTTCGGGCCGCGTACGGTCCTCGCGCCCGGGGCCAGCCGCGAGCCGATCGAGACGTCCGAGTGGCCGTTGACCAACGGAGCCACCAGGGGCAGCAACGCGTCCAACCCGGTCGACAGGTCGACGTCCATGTAGGCCACCACGTCGGCGTCGCTCCATTGCCACGCCCTGCGCAGGGCACGGCCCCGGCCCTTCTCGTCGAGATGCAGCACGCGGACCTGTTCCGTCGTTGCGGCCAGTTCGTCGGCGATCGCCAGGGTGGCGTCGGTGCTGGCGTTGTCGACGATGGTGATGGTCCACTCGAACGGGAACTGTTCACCTAAGTAGGACTGCAGGACTTCCACGCAGCCGCGCAGCGCGCGTTCCTCGTTGTACACCGGTATCACGACGTCGACCGTGGCGGCCTTTGTCGCACCGGTCAGGTCCGGCGGAGTCGCCGGGGCCGGAATGCTAATCATGACTAAAGGTTTGCCAGGTGCAACCGCGAGGAGGCTGGACAGAACCTCAAAGGAGCCTGGGACCCAGCGATATTCATACATTCTGGGATGACAGATTTGTGCCATGGCTTTCCTTCACCCTAAGTCCTCACCGAGGATCGGGAATGCGTACTCAGCGCATCATGAGCCGGTGTTTTCCATGTTGCCGGCGCGGGAGTCCCGGCGGAATTCGCGGAATGTCGCCCACAGTACGGATACGACCGCGACCGCCATGAGCGCGGCGAGGATCCGGAACTCCAGGGTGGGCGCGTACATCTTCGCCATCTCGTCCGCGAGGACCCCGGACGCCGGGTCTCCGCCGGAAGGCGCTGCCTCTCCGCCGGGAGGCGGCTGACCGGTGAACATCTCCCGTGGCGAGTCTCCAGGAGTCATCGAACCCGCTGCCGGGAACAGCACGGGGAGATAGGCCAGGAACGAGGCCACCTGGACGAGGACAGGCACGTACCAGAGACGGCGCGGCAGGGAGAACGCGGCGATCACGGCGAGTACCTCGGCCAGGTAGAAGTAGCGCTCGTGCATCGACGGCAGGAGGAACGGCATCAGGACGGCCGAAGTCGCTCCCATCAGCACGACTTTCGCCGTCGTCAGCTGCACCCGGCTGAGCAGTACGCCGAGGCACAGCCCGACAATCACCAGCCCGGTCACCGCGACACCGATGGGCCGGATCAGCGCCGCGTCGGCGCCCGCCGGGAGGAACTGGTAGATCGACGGCGCGTTCAGCGACAGCGCCGAATACGAGCTGGCCTGCTGGGCGTACACCGACAACAACTGCCCCAGGGGCGCTCCGGCCAGCAGCGCCGGCACGTCCAGCAGCAGGACGACCCCGGGGACGGCCAGCAGTGCCCGCCACGGCATCCACTTCTTCAGTACCAGCACCAGGAGCAGCGGGAACAGGAAGATCGCCTGCAACTTGAAGGCCAGCGACAGGCCGAAGAAGAGGCCGGCCGGCCACGGCCGCCGGCGAAGGAGGAAGTACACGCCGCCCAGGCCGAACGCGGCGTAGATGGAGTCGGCCTGCCCCCACATCCCGCTGTTGGTCGCCACGGTGGGGAGGAACAGCACGATGAGGGTGGCCAGTGGCGGTAACCAGCGGCCGATGTGGCGCAGCGCGACGATGCGGTAGGTGAAGTACGCCAGTACCAGGTCGAGCGCCACCGAGATGATCTTGATTCCGGCGAGCGGGGGTATCGGTAGATAGGTCAATAATGCGATCAGGTACAAATAGGGGACGTTGTAGTCCGCAAAACGGTGCTTGAGGGCGCCGAATCCACCATGTGTGGAGATGAAGTCATACCAGCTTTTGACAAAGAATTTGTAGTCGAAGGACTCGTGGTCGAACATGGCGACCCTGGCTATGACCGCGATCATGACCCCAGCGGCCACCAGTCCCATTCGGTGGAATGTTCGTTTCCGATTCTCGTCGCTGTCGACGGATTCCGTTTCTACTGACACGCCGCGACCGTAGAGTGCGTTTGTGCGAATTACCTGGAAGTTGTGCGAGTAAACCCTGAGAACCAGTTCTTTGCAACGCCCTTCAGGCGCCGACCGGTGCCAGCGGCAGGCGGACGGTGAAGGTCGCCCCTTGGCCCAAGCCCTCGGAGGTAGCCGTGATGTTGCCGCCGTGGGCGCGGGTGATGCCGCGCGCGATGGTCAGGCCGATGCCACTGCCGCCCGCGGGGGCCGGGCGCCCGGGGTGCTCGACGCGTTCGAACCGGGTGAAGATCCGGGTGAGGTCGTGGGCGGCGATGCCGACCCCGTCGTCCTGGACGGTGATCTCCACGTGCGGGGCCGGGCCGTCGCCGGTGCGCACGGTGACCGACACCCGGCCGCCGGGGTCGCAGGCACGCAGGGCGTTGCCCAGGAGGTTGACCAGCACCTGGGCGATGCGGCCTGAATCGAGCAGGGCCCTGACCGGCGGGCCGGGGGTCATGGCGAGCGTGACCTGGCCGTCGTCGAACTGGGGACGCAACTTTTCGACGGTGGTCCGCGTCAGGGCCGTCACGTCGGTGAGGGAGTGCCGCAGGGTGAACGCGCCCTCCTCGACCCGGGAGAGGTTGGACAGGTCGTCCGTGAGACGCCGCAGCCGGGCGAGATCGTCGGTAAGGGAGGCGAACATGGCGTCGTCGGGGGTGAAGATGCCGTCGGCCATTCCCTCGATCTGGCCGTTGAGGATGGTGATCGGGGTGCGCATCTCGTGGGCGATCTCCGAGACCAGGCGGGCGCGGCGCCGCTCGATGTCGGCGAGTGCGGCGGCCAGCCGGTTGACGTCCTCGACCAGTGCGGCGAGTCCCGGCTCGCGGGGAACGTTGAGGACGTCGTCGTAGTGCCCGTCGGCGAGGCGGTGGGTCGCCGCACTGACCTGGCGCAGAGGCCGGAGCAGGAACCGGGAGAACACGAGGGACAGGGCGAGCGCCGAGATCATGCCGGCGGTCAGTGCGGGCAGGACCATCTCAAATTCGATGTTTCCTTCGTCCTGGCTGGCCAGCGCGGCCACCAGTGCTTCAAAGTCGGTACGCCCGGTGACGGGCACCGGGGGCCCGATCACGCCGGAGGTGGCGTCCATCACCACGAGCGACACGACCAGGACCGTCATGTGGGACAGCGTCAGGCGGATGGTCAGCGGCAGCGCCGGCAGCCGTCGTACCGCGCTGCGCAGCGCGCCGGCCCAGGCGGTCCTCCGGTGACGGGGCGGGCGGGTCATACGGCCGGACGCGCGAGGAAGCGGTAGCCGATGGCGCGCACCGTGCCCACGAACCGGGGCGCACTCGCGTCGTCGCCGAGCGCGCGCCGCAGCGTGCGGATATGGACGTCCACCACGCGTTCGTCGCCGAAGAAGTCGCTGCCCCATACGTGCTCGATCAGCCCGCGGCGGGTGAACACCCGGCCCGGCGCGAGGGCCAGGGCCACCAGCAGGTCGAAATCGAGCGCGGACAGCTCCACCGTACGGTCGTCGTCGCAGGTGACCGTACGCGTGCCGGGGTCGATGACCAGGCCGTCGAAGCGCAGCGTCCGTTCCTCCGCGGCCTGGGCCGGGCCTTCCGCGCGGCGCAGGATGGCCCGCACCCGCAAGGCGAGTTCACGGGCGCTGAACGGCTTGGTGACGTAGTCGTCGCTGCCCGCGGTGAAGCCGATGACCCGGTCCACCTCCTCCGCCCGGGCGGTGAGCAGGATCACCGGAACCTGGTGGGTCGCCCGGATGCGGCGCAGCACCTCGAACCCGTCCAGGCCGGGCAGCATCACATCCAGCACGATCAGGTCAGGCCGCTCGCGGACGGCCGAGGCGAGGCCGGACGGGCCGTCCGCCGCCTCCAGGACCTCGAAGCCGTCCGCCTCCAGATAGCCGCGCAGCGTCATCCGGATCTTGGGTTCGTCGTCAACGACCAGAATGCGCTGTGTGCTCATGGTTCTCCCTGCCACGGGCCATCGTGAGCTTGGCCGCTTCCCGATAGAGCATTTCGAAGGTGTCCAGGGTGAGCCCGATGTCGTGGCGGGCGACGATCTCACGGCTGGCTTCGCCCATGCGCGTCCGGCCTTCGGGGTCGCCCAGGATCGAGCCGAGGGCTTCGGCCAGGGCCGGGACGTCGCCAGGTGGGAAGAGCAGTCCGTTGCGTCCTTGGTGCACCAGATGGGGCAGCGCCGTGGCGTCGGCGGCGACGACGGGCTTTCCGGCGGCCATGGCCTCCATGGTAGCCAGGCTCTGCAGTTCGGCCGTTCCCGGCATGCAGAACACGTCGCAGCGGGCGTAGGCGTCCAGGACCTCCTGGTCACTGACCAGGCCGTGGAAGGTGACGCGGTCGGCGACGCCAAGTGCGCGGGCCAGGTGCTCCAGGCCACGGCGGTGGGAGCCGTCGCCCACGATCTCGGCCGTGACCGGGGGCCACGTGGGCAGCAGGGACAGGGCGCGCAGGAGTTCGTCCACGTTCTTCTCCGCGTCCAGCCGGCCCACGAACAGCACGCGCAGTCCCTCGCCCTGGTTCTTCGCTGTGTGCTGTGCGAAGCGGTGCAGGTCCAGGCCACACGACACCGGGAAGACGGCGTCACCGACGAGGCCGTGCCTGCGCATCAGCCGCACGGCGCTGGGGGTGGGGGCGGTGACGACCTGGGCGCGGTGGAAGACGCGTACGAAATCGCGCCAGGCCAGCCGGCACGTGGGGGTGGCGAGCCAGCCGGGAAAGGAGGTGTAGCCGACGAGGTTCTCCGGCATGAAGTGGTTGGTCGCCACCACCGCGATGGCCGCGCGCCGCGCGGCTCTGATCAGAGTCCTGCCCACGGCGAAGTGCGACTGCACGTGGACGACGTCCGGCGCTATCCGCTCCAGCAGCCGGGCGGCCGAGCCGCGGATCTGCCAGGGCAGGCAGACACGGAAGGCGGGATGGAACGGGGTGCGGTGTGAGGGGAGCCGGTGCACGGTCGGACCGTCGGGCGTGACGCGCTCGGGACCGGCGCCCGTGGCGGGGCAGATCACGTGGACCTCGTGGCCTCGGCCGGCGAGTCCGGTGGCCAGGCGGTGGGCGAAGTTCGCGGCGCCGTTGACGTCGGGCGGATAGGTGTCCGCGCCGATGACGATACGCCGGATGGGACTGCCGGACATGGGGTGCTCCTGTCGTGCGGAAACGGAGAGGAAGGGGGCAGCCGGGTGGGGATGTCGTGGGAGAGGCCGACGACCCCGCCGATCGCGACGGCGGCGAAGGCCAGCCCCAGGGCGGCGATCGGCACGGTCAGGCCGGGGGCCTCGCCGAGCAGGCCGATGCCGATGGTGACGGCGACCAGCGGGTCAACGACGGTGAGGGTCGCCACCGTGCTCTCGGGCGGACCGTCGGCGTACGCGCGCTGCACGAACCAGAAACCGGCCAGGATCGTCGCCGCCAGACCGGCGAGCGTGCCGAACAGCGGCGCGCTGACGCCGTGCGAGACGAACTCCTCCGTCGCCGCCCGGACCAGCGTCGAGGTGCAGCCGTAGGCGGCACCCCCGCCTATACCCAGGACCAGGCACCGGGCCCGGCCCCTGAGCGGATGGGCGACCAGCAGGCAGACGGCCATCACGGCGAACACCAGCGCACCGGCCTGGATCTGCGCCGCCACGGGGACCGGGCGGGGGACGGTGTTCAACGCGGCGAGCACCGCGAAACCGCCCGTACCGACGAGGATCGCCGCCAGCGCCGAGCCGGTGTCCCACCGCAGCGGGGCGCGGCGCAGCCGCAGCGCCCACACCACGCTGATCACGATCCCCAGCACCCCGGCCGGCTCGACCACGGTCACCGGGGCCAGTCGCAGGGCGATGACCTGCAACACCGCCCCCGCCGTCAGCAGCGCCAGCCCCGCCAGCCATCGGGGCCGCCGCAGCGCGGCCACTAGGGACGCGCCACCCGCCGACGCGCTGTGCTGCAGCCAGGTCCCGGCCGTGAAGCAGCAGGCATTCAGGACCGCCAGGCCGATGGCAAGCCAGGTCATCTGCCCTCCCGGCTCGCAGCCACGGCGCCGGCCAGTCTGTCCTCCCCGTTCGCCGCCACCGCGCCGGCCAGGATGAACAACAGGCCCATCTCCAGCGCGAGGGTGATCCGCTCGGCCAGCCCCAGCCAACTGCCGATCTCCTGGACCAGCGGGGTCGGGTCCGGGGTCATGGCGCACAGATGCGCGCACATGAAAGCGACGCAGCCGGCCACACTCGCCCACGAGGTACGACGCAATGCCCGCGCCGTCGTCTCCCACCCGGGCCGTCGTCCCAGCCGCCGGGCGATCAGCAGTGTGGCGGCCGGGAGCGCCGCCACGGCTCCGCCCGCCGCGTACCGGTGCACCAGCCCTTCTATAGTGGGGACGCCCGGCGTGTCGGTCGGGAAGACCACGGCGAGGGCCAACCCGCCGCACCACGCGCCCAGCAGTACGATCGCCGGCGCGCCGACCGGCAGCCTGGACCGTACGAGTCCGGCGACCAGCGCCGTCGATCCCATCGAGAGACAGGCCACGGTCCCGGCGAAGACCTGGTCCGCGCCGTCGCTCAGCGCGTAGTCGCTGAACACGTTCCGGACGGTGTCCACCTGCTTCGCCCAGCCGAGGTGCAGGGCGGCGGCGCCGACCAGCGCCCCGGCCAGCCCGGCATGAGCCGCGACCACGAGTTTTCGGGTGAGGGGAAAGCTGTCCACACCCCACAGCGAACCGGGGCATCATGTGGCGCGTACGACTTCGACCGTGAAGCTTCTGTGAAGCAGGCGCCGTGTTCGGCGGAACCTTGGCCGCCCACGCGGCACGGCACGTCGGCCAGGCCGCGGAGCCGGTCCGCAGAAGGGCGGGCCGGCTCCGGGGTTCGGGCGTCACATGGGGATCAGACGCGGGTCCACTTCTGGTTGTTCTGGCCGTTGCAGGCCCGGATCTGCACCTTGGTGCCGTTGGCGGTGCCGGCGCCGCTGACCTCCAGGCACTTGTTCGCCCCGATGGCGGTGATGGTGCCGTCGGCGTTGAGGCGCCACTTCTGGTTGTTCTGGCCGTTGCAGTCCCAGATGATCACCGCGGTGCCGTCCGCCGTCCCGGCCCCGTTCACGTCCAGGCACTTGGTGCCGTACACCCGCAACTCACCCGCGCTGGTCGACGTCCACTGCTGGTTGGCCTGCCCGTTGCAGTCCCAGATCTGCACCTGCGCGCCGTTGGCCTGCGAGGCGCCGTTGACGTCCAGGCACCGGTTCGATCCCACACCCCGCAGCGCGCTCGTGTCGTCCGAGGGCGGGCCACCCTGCCCGACGCCCTCGCCGCTGAAGGTGAACGAGTCCACGTCGAACGAGTTCGCCGACGGCGCCTTGAACACGACATGGACATTACGGGTGCCGCCTGGGTCGGTGATCCCCACCGCGGGCAGGGACACGTAGGTGTTCCATCCCCCGGTTGCCGGCACGGGGCTGGAGGCGATGAGCGCCCCCGTCGGTGAGTCGGCGCGCAGCTCGATGGACGCCCCGGTGCTGGACGGCGCCGAGACACGGAAGGACACCGTGTCGATCCCCGACAGGTTGAGCGGCCGGAAGGAGATCCAGTCATTGTTGGAGATGTCGCCGATGCGCCTGCCACCCTCGGCTCCGGGCTCATCGATGATCCGGATTCCGGACGAGCCGGTGAAGTGCTCGGCCTGCTTGTGCTTGGGCTGCAGCGTGATGCCGGTGCTGCCCTTCAGGCCGCCCTTGTCGGTGTAGTCGGCGGACAGGGCGTAGTAGACGTTGGAGGCCTCGTCATGGCCGGAGGCGGTGGTCGTGACCGTTCCGGAGCAACCGGTGTACTGACCGGTGTCGTGGGCGTGCTGGTCATGGCCGAGCGCGGTGATCACGTTGACCTTGGTGCAGTCGACGGCGCCGTCCTCGGGGTCGGTGACGTTCACCGTGTAGGCCACCTGGTCGCCGAAGTCGATGAACCCGCCGTCGGGCGGAGCCGAGAAGACGACGTTGGGACGGGTGTTGCCGACAGCGATGGACAACGTGACACTGCCCGTCTTCCCGCCGGAGTCCCGTACGGTCAGCTTGGCCGTGTAGGTGCCGTTGGTGGTGTAGGTGTGGGACGGGTTGGCGCTGGTGGAGGTCCCACCGTCGCCGAAGTCCCACGCGTAGGTGATCGCGTCGCCATCGGGATCGGATGAGCCGGCAGAGGAGAACGCCACCGTCAGCGGCGCCGCACCCGAATCGGGGTTGGCGCTCGCCTTGGCCAAAGGTGCGCGGTTTCCGGCCACGTAGTCGACGCGGTAGATGCTGTCATCGGTGTTCGCGTGGCCGAAGCCGTTGCCCCAGTCGGCCATGTACAGGGCGCCGTCCGGACCGAACTTCATGTCGATCGGCGCATGCGGGGCGAGCTGCGCAACAAAGGGGTTGATCTTCAGGAGGTTGCCCGAGGAGTCCAGGCGGAGCTCCTTGACGAAGTTGCGGCTCCATTCATAGAGGAACGGCGTGCCGTCGAAATACTGGGGGAACTTGCGGTCAGAGCTGGCGGCCGGGTCGTAGCGGTAGAACGGTCCCCCCATCGGGCCCGCACCGCCGCAGCAGTCGATCTCGGGGAACTCGGCCGAGGCGTGGTAGTTGTACCAGACGGTCGCGGGCTTGGCCGCGGGCAGGTTGGTCAGGCCGGTGTTGTTGGGCGAGTTGTTGACCGGCGCCGAGCAGTTGAACTTCGCGCCGGAGGTGTTGGTGGCGAAGTTGAAGTCGTTGTACGCGATGTTGTTGGCGACGCAGTACGGCCAGCCGTAGAAGCCCGGCTGCTTGATCAGGTTCCACTCGACGGTGCCCTCGGGACCGCGGCTGGAGTTCGCGGCGCCCGCGTCGGGGCCGTAGTCACCCAGTGAGATCCAGCCGGTCACCTTGTCGACCGAGAACCGGAACGGGTTGCGGAAACCCATCGCGTAGATCTCCGGCCGCGTCTGGGCGGTGCCGGGCGCGAACAGGTTGCCGGACGGAATCGTGTAGGTGCCGTCGGGCTCGGGGTGGATGCGCAGGATCTTGCCACGCAGGTCGTTGGTGTTGGCCGAGGACCGCTGGGCGTCGTAATGCTCCCGGCCCGGCCGCTCGTCGATCGGGGCGTAGCCGCTGGACGCGTGGGGATTGGTGTCGTCACCCGGGCCGACGTAGAGATTGCCCCCCGGGCCGAACGCGAGGTAGCCGCCGGTGTGACCCGGCTCGTCGACATTGCGGTACGCCGGAACCTCGATGATCTTCTTCTCGCTCGCCAAGTCGAGGCTGGTGCCGTTGAAGGTGAACCTCGATACCCGGTTCACCTCACCGCCATTGGACGGCGAATAGTTGACGTAGATCCAGCCGTTGGTGGTGAAGTTCGGATCCAGCGCCAGCCCGATGCCGCCGTCCTCGCCGCCGTCGTACACCGGCAGGGTGGCGATGACGCGCGTTCCCCCGCCATTGGCGGGGATCATGTTCACCTTGCCCGAGCGCGAGATGTAGAAGACCCGGCCGTCGGCGGCCACGTCCAGTTCCATCGGCTGGTCCGGTGCGCCGTCGAGGATCACCTTCTGGAACCGGGCCGCGACCGTGCCGCCGCAGTCACCCGGCTCCGCGCCCGCCGCCCACTTCACCCCACCCAGCAGATGCTGTTTGAACAGCGGCTCCGAATAGGAGGACGCCTGGTGGCCCATCGCGGTGGCCCACACCCGGCCGCCCTCCGGGTTGTGACACCAGGAGATCGGGTGGTCGGCGCCCATCTTGCTCGGCCCCGCGTCATAGGTGGTCTCATCCGCGGTCACCAGCACGTGCACCGAGCCGCGCATGTTCTTGTCGAAGTTGTACCACTCCTCCGGACGCACCCACCGATCCGGCAGCCCCGTCGTGGAGGGGTGAACCTTGTCGGCCACCTTGGCGGTGCCCTGCACGGTCGCCGAATGCGCGGTCATGTGCGCGCCGGCCAGCACGACCTGGTCCCACCAGGGGAACTGCGCCTCGATGTTCATGTCGGTGGCGTTGTGGACCGCGACCACGCCGCGGCCGCTGCGCACATAGGCCTGGAAGGCCTGACGCTGGGCGTCGTTGTCCCACACCATGCCGTTGGTCTGGAACATGATCACCGCGTCGTAGGTGTTCAGGGTCGCGGTCGAGAAGACGGCGGAGTTCTCGCTGTGGTCGAGCTGGAAGTTGTTGTCGGTCGCCAGCTGCTGGAACATCGCGACACCGGCGGGGATGGAGTCGTGCCGGTAGGCGCCGCTCGCGGTCTCGGTGAACAGCAGCACCTTGAACTGCGGAGCGGCCGCGTGCGCCACCGGCGGCACCGCGGACAGCAGCAGCCCTAAGAGGGCTGCGGTCAGGACGGGAAGTAAGCGTGATATTCGCATGAGGGGTCTCCTGGGGGTACCGGCAACGGTCGGAGTCGAAGGGGAGGTCCACTCGCCGGGGTGTGGACGGATGGCCTCAGACGCGGGTCCAGCGCTGGTTGGTTCCTCCGGTGCAGGTCCAGATCCGTGCTTTGGTGCCGTTGGCGGTGCCGCTGACGTCCAGGCACTTGTTGGCCCCGATGGCGGTGATAGTGCCGTCGGCGTTGAGGCGCCACTTCTGGTTGTTCTGGCCGTTGCAGTCCCAGATGATCACAGCGGTGCCGTCCGCCGTCCCGGCCCCGTTCACGTCGAGGCACTTGTTGCCGTAGACCCGCAGCTCACCGGCGCTGGTGGAGGTCCACTGCTGGTTGGCCTGCCCGTTGCAGTCCCAGATCTGCGCCTGCGCGCCGTTGGCCTGCGAGGCGCCGCTGACGTCCAGACACCGGTTCGACCCCACGCCCCGCAGCGCGCTCGTACCGCCCGGTGTGCTGTTCAGCTCCTTGATACGGATGTTGCGGAATGACACCACGTCGCCGGACCCGTGGTTCTGGATGCCGATGTAGCCCTGCTGGAGCGAGCGGACCGGATCGGTGTTGGTGAAATCGTTGATTTTGCTGCCGTTCAGGAACACCTGCAGCCGCTCACCCTCCACCAGCAGCTCATAGGTGTTCCACTGCCCCGGCGGGTTCAGCGCCGCGTCGCGGGCGGCGATGTCGGCGGCCTTGAACCCGTAGATCGCCCCGGTCGTCTTGTCCGTAGTGTCGGTTGCGTCGATTTGCACCTCGTAGCCGGTGTTGAGCGCCGCGTTGGGGTCACTGGTGGCCGGGAACCCGACGATCACGCCGGAGTTGGAGTCGCCGGTCAGCCTCCAGTCGAGCTTGAGGGAGTAGGAGCGGAACTCCTTGGCGTTGTACCACAGCATGCCCATGCCGCCCTGGGAGGTCAGCGTGGCGTCGCTGTTGGCGAACGACCCCGGGCCTGCCTGCGACCAGCCCGTCGTCGACCCGTTGTACAACGTCGTGTACCCGGTCTCCGGACGGCAGTCGGAGTTGGTGGCCTTGGCCGCGTACCGGATTCCGCCGAGCAGCAACGTGCGGAAGCTCGGGTCGGCGTACGACTCCCGGGTATGGCCCAGGCCGGTGTAGAACGCGCGGCCGGAGGACTGGGGGCGGCACCAGGTGATCGGATGATCGCCCATGCCGCCACCGCTGTAGCTGCTCTCGTCCAGGCTCTGCAGCACCCGGACGTTCGGGCGGGGGTTGGAGCGGTAGTTGTACCACTCGTCGGTACGCGACCAGGTCGCCCCCAGGTGAGCGGTCGCGGCGTGCGCCCGGTCCTCGGTCCGTACGGTGGCCCGCTGGATCGCCGGGTGGTTGTTGAACCAGGCGCCCATCAGCTGCCCGTAGTAGGGCCAGCTGTACTCGGTGTCCGCGGCCGAATGCACCCCCACGTAGCCGCCCCCGCCGTCCACATACGTCTGGAAGGCGGTCTGCTGGTTGTCGTTCAGCACATCACCGGTGGTGTTGAGGAATACCACCGCCTTGTACTGGGCCAGGTTGGCCGTGCTGAAGGTGTTCGAGTCCTCGGTGGCGTCGACGGCGAAGTCGTTGGCGGCCCCCAGGTCGCGGATGGCCTGGATCCCATCGGGGATCGAGTCGTGCCGGAACCCGACCGTCTTGGAGAACACCAGCACCTTGAAGGCGGCGGCCTGGGCGGGGATGGCGGGGATCACTGTCGCGGCGGCGGCAGCGGCGATCGCCACCACGGTCACCGACAGGCGTCGCAGCACAGATGTCTTTCGGCCGCTCCCCGCGATGCGCCCGAGCGCGGCGGGGGTCAGATGTCGCAGCATGGGTAGCCTTTCAGGTCGGGTGGTGTGATGGGTGGCCTCAGACGCGGGTCCATTTCTGGTTGGTTCCTCCGGTGCAGGTCCAGATGTTCACCTTGGTGCCGTTGGCGGTGCCGGACCCGGACACGTCCAGGCACTTGTTCGCCCCCACCGCGGTGACGGTGCCGTCGGCGTTGAGGCGCCATTTCTGGTTGTTCTGCCCGTTGCAGTCCCAGATGATCACGGCGGTGCCGTCCGCCGTCCCGGCCCCGTTCACGTCCAGGCACTTGCCGCCGTAGACCCGCAGCTCACCGGCACTGGTAGAGGTCCACTGCTGGTTGGACTGGCCGTTGCAGTCCCAGATCTGCACCTGCGCGCCGTTGGCCTGCGAGGCGCCGTTGACGTCCAGGCACCGGTTCGACCCCACACCCTTGAAGGCGCTCGTGCTCCCTGAGGGCGAGGTGCCGGTGTCGAGGGTGAAGGCGTCGACGTCGAACAGGTAGCCCTGTCCGGTCGGGCCGCGGAAGACCAGGTACAGCGTCGTCGTGGCGGCCGGCGGGCCGCTGAGGTTCGCCGAGACGTCGGTGAAGACGTCCCAGCTGCCGGTGCTCGCGACGTTCACCGTTGCCAGCAGGGTGCCCGTCGCCGAGCCCGCCCGCACCTCGATCCGGCCGCCCGCGCCGGCCGAGGACACCCGGGCGGTGATCCTCGACGCGTTGCCCAGGTTGTACGGCTGGAAGGAGATCCAGTCGCCGTCGTCGGTGAAGCCGACCGTCTTGCCGCCTTCCGCGGTGGCGTGGTCGGTCGTCTGGATGCCCTGCTGGGCGCCGAAGTGCTCGGCCTGCCGGTGCCGCGGCTGGAGCGTACGGGCGCTGGTGGAGGTCAGACCGCCCTTGTCGGTGTAGGAGGCCTCGAAGACGCCGTAGATGTTGGCCCCGGCGTCGTGCTCACCGTCGACCGGCACCGCGATGGAGCCCGAGCAGCCGGTCGTGGAGGTGATCTTGTGGCGGTGGCTGTCGTGGCCGAGGAAATAGGCGACGGTTACCCCGGTGCAGTCGATCGTGCCGTCCTCCGGGTCGCTGACGGTGACCTGGAAGGGCACGGGGTCGCCGAAGGAGAACAGCTGCCCGTCGGCAGGGGTGGTGAGGCTGACCGTCGGCGCGGTGTTGCCGACGTTCACGATCACGTTCGCCGTGCCGGTGAGACCCTGCGGGTCCCGGACCGTCAGCGTCGCCGTGTAGGCGCCGTTCGTGGTGTAGGTCTTGCTCGGACTCGCCGCCGTGGAGGTGGTTCCGTCGCCGAAGGTCCACGAGTACGTCAGCACGCCACCCTCCGGGTCGGAGCTGCCCGCCGAGGAGAAGTTCACCGTCAGCGGGGCCGGTCCCGACGTCTTGTCGGCGGACGCCTTGGCGATCGGATTGCGGTTGGCGTTGCCGATGTGCTCGATGCGATACAGCGCCTGGTTGTTGTTCCCGGTCCCGTAGTCGAGGACGTATAAGGCCCCGTCAGGACCGAAGGCCATGTCCATCACCTGCGTGCCCGACCAGGGGAACGCCGAGATCTCCCCGTAGGCGCCGTCCGGCTTGACCTCGATCGCCTTGATCCAGCGCCGGCCGTACTCACCGGCGAAATACCGCCCGTCGAGCGCCTGGGGGAACTTGATGGCCGAGTTCAGATCCGGGTCGTAACGGTAGACCGGACCACCCATCGGCGACTCCGATCCGGAGCCGAACTCCGGCGGACTTCCGGCGTCCCCCGCGTACCTGATCCACGCCGGCTTCGCCGCAGGCAGCGTGGTCAGGCCGGTGTTACGGAAGGAGTTGTTGGTGGGGCCGCCCGCGCAGTTGTACTTCGGGCCGGTGCTGTTGGTGGCGAAGTTCCATTCGTTGTAGGTCTCGCTGGTGGTGTTCGTGCCCGTGCAGTACGGCCAGCCGTAGTTGCCCGGGCCGGTGATGCGGTCGAACTCCACCTGCCCGCTCGGCCCGCGGTTGGAGTTGGTCACACCCGCGTCCGGCCCGTAGTCGCCGAGGTAGACGATGCCGGTCGCCTTGTCCACGCTCATCCGGAACGGGTTGCGGAGGCCCATCGCGTAGATCTCCGGCCGGGTCTTCGCCGTACCCGGTGGGAACAGGTTGCCGCTGGGAATCGTGTAGGTGCCGTCGGGCTGCGGCTTGATGCGCAGGAGCTTGCCGCGCAGGTCGTTGGTGTTGGCGGCCGAGCGCTGGGCGTCGAACTGCGGGTTGCGGTTGGTCCGCTCGTCCAGCGGGGAGTAGCCGCTCGACTCGAACGGGTTGGTGTCGTCGCCGGTGGTGAGATACAGGTTTCCTGCGGCGTCGAAGTCGATGTCCCCGCCCACGTGACAGCACTGGCCGCGGTCGTTCTGGACCCGCAGGACCACCTTCTCGCTGGTCATGTCGAGAGTGTCGTCCGTCTTCAGGGTGAACCGGGACAGGTACAGCTCGCCCTTCCACTGGTCGAACTGCGCCTGCGTGCCGGTGCTTGGCGCATCGCCGTTCGGTGTGCTCAGCCGCGGCGAGTAGTAGAGCCAGATGTACCGGTTCGACGCGAAGTTCGGGTCGACCGCCGCACCCTGCAGGCCCTCCTCGTCGTGCGTGTAGACGTTGAGCCTGCCGGCCACCTTCGTGTTGCCGTTGACATCGGTGACGCGCACCGTGCCGTCGCGCGCCGTGTGCACCACCGACCGGTTCGGCATCACGGCAAGCGACATCGCCTCACCCAGCTCCGCGCCACCCGAGGCGAGAGACACCTGCTGGTAATCGGACGGCGGGATGTCGAGGGCGTTCGCCGGGGAGGCGTTGAGCGCGAGTGCTCCGGGAGTGATGAGCGCCATCGTGGCCAGCAAGGTGAGCCACGGACGTCGGGACATGAGTGTTCCCTCCTGCAACAGGAAGACCAGTCAGGGCAAGGCGCCCGGAATTCTGCTCGTGGCCAGAGGAGTGCCGCCTCTGGCCACGGTGGGAGACGAGGCCCGTCATCAGGCGGACGGTGTCAGGCGCGGGTCCATTTCTGGTTGGTGCCGCCGTGGCAGGTCCAGATCTGCATCTTGGTGCCGTTGGCGGTGCCGGCGCCGGACACGTCCAGGCACTTGTTCGCTCCGACGGCGGTGATGCTGCCGTCGGCGTTGAGGCGCCATTTCTGGTTGTTCTGTCCGTTGCAGTCCCAGATGATCACGCTGGTGCCGTCCGCCGTCCCGGCCCCGTTCACGTCCAGGCACTTGCCGCCGTAGACGCGCAGCTCACCGGCGGTGGTGGAGCTCCACTGCTGGTTGGGCTGGCCGTTGCAGTCCCAGATCTGCGCCTGCGCGCCGTTCGTCTGCGAGGCGCCGGTGACGTCCAGGCACCGGCCCGATCCCACACCCTTGAACGCACTCGTGCTCCCCGAAGGCTGGCCCTGGGGTCCGGCGGCCGCGATCACGGCCTGGGCGCCGGCCGGCCAGGCGCCGTTGGTGACGGTGACGTTGTTGTTCACCACGTTGCCGCGGTCGCCGTTGGTCACGTTGGTGCTGCCGTTGGTCGACCAGTTGCCGGTGACGGTGAAATTGCCCATGTTCTCGCCGTAGAAGTAGTTGGCGGTGGCCCAGGTGCCGGTGTTCGAGAGCACGTTGTTCCTGACGGTGTAGTACTTGGAGCCCTCGTCGAAGTAGATGCCGAACCAGCCGTTGGTGCGCAGGCAGTGGTTGTCGCTGATCACCGCGCCCGGGTTCCACGACAGCGTGTAGATGCAGCCGCCGTCGGTCATCTGCTGCATGACGTCGTGCACGTAGTTGCCGATGAGCCGGTTGCCGGAGGCGGTGGTGGCCGTGGTATAGCGCGGCTGGAAGTCGTACAGGCCGCGGTTGGCGTAGTGGGTGCTGCCGCCCGGCTCGTTGGCGCCCCAGCCGTACCCGATCGACATGCCGGTGTACGGCATGTTGTAGACCTCGTTGTGGGACACGTCGGTGTTGGTGACGTAAGTGGTCAGGACCGAGACGACGCCCCGGTGGTCCAGGCCGAGGTCGTGGATGCGGTTGTTGCTGACGGTGATGTTCCGGTTGACCATCCGCTGGTCACTCGGGTGGTGCGCGTCGGCGCGCACGCCGCCGACCACGATGCCGCCGGCCGAGCTGCGGGCGATCTCCGACCGGGTGACCGTGATATCGGCGGCGCCCAGGCCGACACCGCTGGCATGCGCGTTGGCGTCATTGCCGATGCCGATGGCCGTCTGTCCCAGGTTGACGAACTGGGAGTCGGTGAAGGTGATGGTGTTGGCGGCGGAGACCTGTACGGCGGCGGGCATCTGCTGCCAGTTCGGCCGGGTCGCTTCGAACTGCCGGCAGCCCTGGTGGCAGGAGGTGAAGGCGGGCCAGCTCCAGTTGCCGGCGATGTAGGCGCCGGTCTGCTGGTCCACGTAGCCCTGGTTGCCGCTGGGGCCGAGCCAGCTCGTGCCGGTGAAGGTGATCCCGCTGAACGTGATGTGGTGCGCGGGCGCGTCGTAGGTGCCCCCGACCTGCACCAGCGACTGCTGCACCGGCAGCTCCACGCTGACGTTGCCCATGTTCTGCCCGGCGAGCGGGATGTAGGACAGGGCGCCGGTCCCGGGGTCGAGGTACCACTCCCCCGGCGAGTCGAGGAACTCGTAGGCGTTGACCAGGTAGAGCGGCCCCGCCCGGTGCGGGCTGGTGAAGGTGTCGTACCCGAAGTTGTTGTTGTTCCAGGCGGGCTGCCGCATCGTGATGAGGTTGCCGCTGATGCTCTGCACCGGCGCGTACCGGTCGGTGAACGAACCGACGCTTTCCATCTCGACCCGGCCCTGGTTGGCGAGGTTGTTCAGATAGCTCAGCGCGCCGCTGGTGAACCTCATCCCGGTGCTGCTCGCGGTGAAGTCGGACCGGTTGACGGCGGTGCGCGCCCGGGTGGCGAGCGCGCCGTCGACGTACAGCTGCCGGGTGTCGATCCCGGCACCGACGTTGGCGCGCCAGATGTTCTTCCCGGAATCGGCCACGGTCCATCCGGTGACCGCCCTGGCTCCGCTGATGACGGGATGGGCGCCCGCCGCGGCCTGCCATTTGACGGTGTAGCCGTTGTTCCCGGAATCGGCGGCGGTCAGCCGGAGCGGCGCGGCGAGCCGGTACACACCGTCGGCCAGCTCGACGACGATGTCACCGGACATGCCGGCGTTCAGCGAACGCACCGCCGTCTGCGCCGCGGACAGCGAGCACGGCTGGGTTGAGGTGCAGGCGGTGCCGGTGCCGGCGGGTGACGCGTACAGGGTCGTGGTGGCCGCGAGGGCCGGGGTGGCCGGGGCGACGAGGGCGAACGCCGCGGCCAGCGCCGCGGCGACGATGCCGGTCAGGACCGGTCTCAGCGCCGTGACGGGCGAAGATAACTGCACGGTGGTTCCTTCGGGGGGTAGGGGGGTGGTCAGGTCGTGCCCTCCCAAGATGGCGCGCCTCACTGGTGAGACCACGAGGGGACGCATGGCAAACGAAGCTGTGGACGTCGACGTGGCCGGTCACGATGCGGAGGGCCGCGAAGCGCCTCCATATTGCGTCCATGTGATCCAGCCGCGGAGGTTCCGGAAGGAGCGCGTCCTTCGGAACCTCGCTATCTAATTACGTTCGGAGTCATGATGCGTCAAGACCTTAAGCCCGCTTATTCGACCGCTTGTGCACTGAAGGTCCAGCCATGGTCGCGCGCTTTACTCCTTCATCAGCGGCGATGCCTGCCACGGCGTACGCTCGCGCCCATCATCCTCGTATGAACCTTTCAGATGTGTCGTACTGATTGGGCGCACCTGATCGTCCTCGGGGAGGGCGACGTCGATCAGTCATACTCTTACAGGGAACGGCGAGGAGGACCCACGGTGACCGACACCCCGCGCGAGAGCGGATACCGGCCGGGCTACGAGGTGGCCGCCGAGCAAGTACTGGAATTGATCGTCCGGCTCGGCCTAAGTCCGGGCGACCGCATGCCGACCGAGAACGAGCTGGCCCGCCAGCTGGGCACCAGCCGCACCGTGGTACGCGAGGCGGTGAAGATACTCTCCGCGCTCGGGCGGGTGCGTGCCCAGAAGGGCCGTGGCCTGTATGTGGCCGACGACGAGGGAATGCTCGGCACCGGGCGCTTGGCGTCCTTCTTCCTCCCCGCCGACCTGGACCACGTCTACATGCTGTTCGAGTTCCGCCGGGCGCAGGAGATGGAGACCAGCAGGCTGGCCGCCCGCCGCGCCATCCCCGCGGAGCTGAGGGCCATCGAGGAGGCGGCCGGTGTGTGCCGCCACGGATTCGAAACAGGACGCGAGGACCTGTTCAACGAGGGCGACGACACCTTTCACACCGCCATCGCCACGGCCTCGCACAACATTTTCCTCCAGGTCGCAGTCCGGGAGGCCCGCAGGCTGCAGGCGCAGTCCAGCCTCATCGGGCTGCGTGGCTCGGTGGGCGGGCACGCCGCCAAGGCCGTCGAGGAGCACGACGCCATTTACCAGGCCATCCGCGCCGGCGACCCGGAAGCGGCCGCCCAGGCCGCCGCCACGCACATCGACAACACCCTCGACGACTACCGAAGAGAGATCCAGCAGCGCCTCTTCTCCTCATCTGACTGAGCCGGCTTCCCCCGAACCGGTTCGACCATAGGAGAACCAACGGCACATGGCCGGGCGAGCCGGGGATGAACGTTTCATCGAGCCCGACTCGGCGGAAGTGCAAGGCATCGCGGATGACTGCCGCCAGGTAGGACTTTCGGCAGGCAGCCGAACAGCACGGAGCCTTGACAGGCGGTCCGCCGGTCGTATGTGCTCCCTGTACACCGCCGTCTCCCCCTCCCTAGTGGACTCGGTCCGTTGGCGAATCGATTCGCATCCGTAGTGGCGACCGGTTTCCGAGCAGCTATCCCCCAAGGAGTACGACAATGCAGCCTTCATCCGTTCCCTTATCGGGCCGTGCGACGCGTGGGCGGCGCTCTCGGGCCGCCGTCGTCGCGTCTGTGGTGGCGGCGCTGGCAACACTCCTGGCCACCGCCCTGACATGGGCGGCACCGGCCTCGGCAGCGACCACGCCGCTGGTGGGCGTGGGGTCGAACCGGTGCCTGGACGTCAACGGCGCCTCGCAGGCGAACGGCGCGCAGGTGCAGATCTGGGACTGCAACGGCCAGGCCAACCAGCAGTGGACGTCGACCAGTTCCGATGAGCTGCGGGTGTACGGCACCAAGTGCCTGGACGTTTACGGCGGCGGCACCGCCGACGGCACCAGCGTGATCATCTGGGACTGCAACGGGCAGAACAACCAGAAATGGCGCCTCAACGCCGACGGCACCGTCACCGCGGTGGGGGCGAACAAGTGCCTGGACGTCAGCGGCACCGGCACCGCCAACGGCACCAAGGTGCACATCTGGACCTGCCACGGCGGCACCAACCAGAAATGGACCACCGGAGCCGAGCCCAGTCCCACGCCGACCCCGCCGCCGCCCGGCGCGCGCCCGTGCGACATTTACGCCTCGGGCGGCACGCCGTGCGTGGCCGCGCACAGTACGACGCGGGCGCTCTACGAGTCGTACAACGGCAACCTGTACCAGGTCAGGCGCTCCTCCGACAACACGACCAGGAACATCGCCGTCCTGACCGCGGGCGGCGTCGCCAACGCCGCAGCCCAGGACTCCTTCTGCGCCGGCACCACGTGCGTCATCACCGTCGTGTACGACCAGTCCGGGCGGGGCAACGACCTGTGGTACCAGGGATCCAGCGTGGTCCCCGGCTCTCCGCAAAGCAGGCCCGCGATCGCCACCAGCGAGTCGCTCACCGTCGGCGGCGGCAAGGCGTACTCGCTCTACATCAACCCCGGCAACAGCTACTGGCGGGACGGCCACCTGACCGGCGTGCCCACCGGCAGCGCACCCGAGGGCATGTACATGGTCACCAGCGGCACCCACGTCAACAGCGGCTGCTGCTTCGATTACGGCAACAGCGAGACGACCAGGAAGGCCGACGCGGCCGGCGCCATGGACGCCATCAACTTCAGCACCCAATGCTGGTTCGGCGGCTGCCAGGGAACCGGCCCCTGGGTCCAGGCCGATCTCGAATGGGGGCTCTACCCCGGCGGCAGCCAGTCGTGGAACCCCAACCAGCGGGCCTTCCCCCACAAGTTCGTCACCGCCACGCTGAAGAACAACGGCACGACCCGGTTCGCCATCAAGGGCAGCAACGCGCAGTCCGGCAGCCTGTACACCCTGTACGACGGGCCGCTCCCCAACGGCTACAGCCCGATGAAGAAGCAGGGGGCCATCATCCTGGGCAGCGGCGGCGACTGCTGCAAGCCCGACGGCGGCGCCAACCTCAGCGCGGGCACCTTCTACGAGGGAGCCATGGTCGCCGGCTATCCCACCGACGCCGCGGAGAACGCCGTCCAGGCCAACATCATCGCCGCCGGCTACCGCTGACTCAGTCCCAGCCCGGACGCCGGCCACCTACTCCACCCAGCCAGGGGAGGCGGTGGCCGTCGTCCGGCGTGCTCCGGCCGGATGTCGGGCCCGGGAAACCGGGGCCTGGATCGAGTGGCTTGATCATATGTCCGGGCGCTCGGAACGATTCGATTGGCCGACCGTGAAAGTTTCATCGCGGCACCTCAGTGATCACCACGGCCACTTCCCCTGGCCAGACGCAGGAGCGACAGGGTCGTCTCAGGCGAGGGCCGCCAACGTCGACGAGGCCGAGCCTTGACAGGTCTTGTCACGGTCATATTTGCTCCGCTGCACCGTCGCCTCCAGCCGCGCGAAAGAAAGGAGATGCGATTACGGCGGCGTTGAGTGAGCGCTAACACTTGGAGACTCGACCGGCCCGGAGAAGGTGGAGGAAGTGGCTTTCCCATCTACGTGTGCAACCACGAGAACGGCAAAGGAATTTGCGTGATGTCGAGGCTTAGATCCCTCTTAACCGTCATCGCGACCACGGCACTGCTCGTCGTCCTGACCACGCCTCAAACGGCGCTGGGCGACAGCGCGACCACGTCGCTCGCACAACAGAGCGCCCTCGCGCCCACCGCGGGATGCGGCCAGACTCCGACGCTGAGAAGCGGCACGCAGTCGATTACCACCAGCGGGAAAAATCGCAGTTTCATTCTGAGAATTCCGGACAACTACAACAACACAAATCCATACCGGTTGATATTCGGATTCCACTGGAATGGCGGCACCGCCAACGATGTCGACTCGGGCGGAACCAGTGGGTATCCCTGGTCCTATTACGGGCTCAGGGCATTGTCGAACAACACCGCGATCTTCGTCGCACCCCAGGGCATCAACAACGGCTGGGCCAACTCGGGCGGTGAGGACGTCACCTTCGTCGACGACATGATCCGGCGGATCGAGGCGGACCTCTGTGTGGACACCTCCCAGCGCTTCGCCCTGGGCTTCAGCTACGGCGGCGGCATGAGCTACGCGCTCGCGTGCGCCCGGGCGACGGTCTTCCGCGCGGTGGCGGTCTACGCCGGCGGGCAGCTCAGCGGGTGCAGCGGCGGCACCCAGCCGGTCGCGTACATCGGACTGCACGGCCTCAGGGACGGGGTGCTCAACATCTCCGCGGGCCGGTCGCTGCGCGACAGGTTCGTCAGGAACAACGGCTGCACGCCTCAGAACCCGCCGGAGCCGGCGCAGGGCAGCCTGACGCACATCGTCACCTACTACTCGGGATGCCAGGCCGGGTATCCCGTCGCATGGGCGGCGTTCGACGCGGGTCACACTCCCGGTCCCGTGGACGGGAGGCCTGGCGACTTCGAACCCGGCGAGAGATCCTGGACCAGACCAGTGGTGTGGGAGTTCTTCACACAGTTGGGAGGCGGCGGCAACCCAACTCCGCCGGCGACCGCGTTCAAGGGTGTCGGGTCGGGCCGGTGCCTGGACGTCACCGGCGCCTCGCAGACGAACGGCGCGCAGGCGCAGATCTGGGACTGCAACGGCCAGCCCAACCAGCTGTGGAGCACCACCACCGCCGGTGAGCTGCGCGTCTACGGCACCAAGTGCCTGGACGTGAACGGGGCAGGCACGGCGGACGGCACCAGCGTGATCATCTGGGACTGCAACGGACAGAACAACCAGAAGTGGCGCCTCAACGCCGACGGCAGCCTCACCGCCGTCGGCGCGAACAAGTGCCTGGACGTGTCCGGCGCCGGCACCGCCAACGGCACCAAGATGCAGATCTGGACCTGCCACGGCGGCACGAACCAGAAGTGGACCCGCGTCTGATCGTGACAGCCTGCGACAGCTGACGACGCGCCATCGCCGGGGTGATGAGTCGCCCCGGCGATGCCCCCCCATGGGCTTGGAGAACCGAAATGGCTGATTTATCCAGAAGACAAGTGCTGAGATTCGGCGCGGTTGGAGCTGGAGCCGCGCTGTTGCCGGGGCAGTGGACGGCGGCGGCCCGGGCCGGGTCGGTGGCGCCTCCGCAGGTGCGCGCCGCGAACGATCTGGCGCTGTGGTACGACGAGGGCGCCGGCACGGACTGGCTGCGTGCGCTTCCGATTGGAAACGGTCGCCTGGGCGCCATGGTGTTCGGCAACGTCGACGCCGAGCGGCTGCAGCTCAACGAGGACACCATCTGGGCCGGCGGGCCGTACGACCAGAGCAACACGAAGGGTGCGGCGGCGCTGCCGCAGATCCGGCAGCTGGTCTTCCAGAACCAGTGGAGCCAGGCCCAGAGCCTGATCGACCAGAACATGCTGGGCAACCCTTCGGCTCAGCTGGCGTACCAGCCCGTGGGCAATCTGCGACTGACCTTCGGCAGCGCCACCGGCGTCTCGGAATACAACCGCTGGCTGGACCTGACCACGGCCACCACGACGGTGACGTACCTGCAGAACGGCGTGCGCTATCAGCGCGAGGTGCTCGCGAGCGCGCCGGATCAGGTGATCGCCCTCCGCCTGACCGCCGACAGGCCCGGCTCCATCACCTTCTCCGCGACGTTCGACAGCCCGCAGCGGACGACGCGGTCCAGCCCGGACGGCACGACGGTGGCGCTCGACGGCATCTCCGGCGACCAGAGGGGCCTGGCCGGCAAAGTGAGGTTCCTGGCACTGGCCCGGGCCGTCGCCGAAGGCGGCAGTGTCAGCAGCTCCGGCGGCACGCTGCAGGTGAGGGCCGCCAACAGCGTGACCCTGCTGATCTCCATCGGCTCCAGCTACGTGAACTACAAGGACGTCAGCGGCGACTACCAAGGCATCGCCTCGCGTCACCTCAACGCCGCCGTCACAAGGACCTACGACGACCTGCGTGGCCGGCACGTCGCCGACTACCAGCGGCTGTTCGGGCGGACGACGCTCGACCTCGGCCGCACCGCGGCGGCTGACCAGCCGACCGACGTACGGATCGCGCAGCACGCCAACACCAACGACCCGCAGTTCTCGGCGTTGCTCTTCCAGTACGGCCGTTACCTGATGATCTCCTCCTCGCGTCCGGGTACCCAGCCCGCCAACCTGCAGGGCATCTGGAACGACTCACTGACCCCTTCCTGGGACTCGAAGTACACCCTCAACGCCAACCTGCCCATGAACTACTGGCCGACCGACACGACGAACCTGTCGGAGTGCTACGAGCCGGTGTTCAAGATGATCAACGACCTCACGGTCAGCGGCGCCCGCACGGCCCGGGTGCAGTACAACGCCGGCGGCTGGGTGACCCACCACAACACCGACGGGTGGCGGGGCAGCTCGGTCGTCGACGGCGCGACCTGGGGCATGTGGCAGACCGGCGGCGCCTGGCTGGCCACCATGATCTGGGACCACTACCTCTTCACCGGCGACCTCGAGTTCCTCCGGCAGTACTACCCGGCCATGAAGGGGGCGGCGCAGTTCTTCCTGGAGACTCTCGTACAGGAGCCAAGCCTGGGGTATCTGGTCACGAACCCGTCGAACTCCCCGGAACTGACCCACCACGCAGGCGTCAGCGTGTGCGCCGGACCCACGATGGACAACCAGATCCTGCGGGACCTGTTCAACGGCTGCGCCAAGGCCAGCGAGCTCCTCAGCACGGACGCGAGCTTCCGGGCGCAGGTCCTGGCCGCCCGGGACCGGCTCCCGCCGATGAAGACCGGGTCACGCGGCAACATCCAGGAGTGGCTGTACGACTGGGTCGAGACCGAGCCGAACCACCGGCACATCTCCCACCTCTACGGCCTGCACCCCAGCAACCAGATCACCAAGCGCGGCACCCCCGCGCTGTACACCGCCGCCCGGCGGACTCTCGAACTGCGCGGTGACGACGGTACCGGCTGGTCGCTGGCCTGGAAGATCAACTACTGGGCGCGGATGGAGGAGGGCACGCGGGCGCACGACCTGGTTCGCGCCCTTGTGACGACGGCCCGGCTCGCGCCGAACATGTTCGACCTGCACCCGCCGTTCCAGATCGACGGCAACTTCGGGGCGACGTCCGGCATCGCCGAGATGCTGCTGCAGAGCCACAACGGCGAGCTGCACGTGCTGCCGGCGCTGCCGGCGGCCTGGCCGAGCGGGAAGGTACAGGGCCTTCGGGGCCGTGGCGGCTACACCGTCGACGCGACGTGGAGCTCCGGCGGGGCAACCGAGATCCTGATCAGGTTCGACCGTGACGGGACAGTCAACGTACGCAGTCGGCTGTTCGCCGGAACCTACGAGGTGGTCGACACCACGACCGGCGGTGCCGTCAGCGTCGACAAACCCGAGAGCGACGTCATCAGACTGACCGGCCAAGCCGGTCGCACGTACCGCATGACCGGGTCCGGCCCCGCGCCGACGAGCTACGTGCGGATCACCAATGTCACCACCGGCCTGGTGCTGGACAGCGGCGGGAATGTCGCCTCAGGGTCGAACCTCAAGCAGTGGAACTGGGACGGCAGCACCAACCTGCAGTGGCAGCTCGTGGACCTGGGCGGCGGGTGGTACCGCATCGTCAACCGCACCAACGGCATGGTCGCCGACAGCTGGGGCAACACCGCCAACGGCGCCAACGCCAGGCAGGCGGCGTGGAATGGCGGCAACAACCAGCAGTGGCGCCTCAACAACATGGGCAACGGCCGCTACCAGATCATCAACCGCGGCACCGGCACGGCCCTGGACGGTATGGGCAACAGCACCGCCGGCTCCACCGTGGCCATGTGGACGCCGAACAACAGCACCAACAACCAATGGACTATTACGGGCGTGTGAAACCCGACCCTCGCAGACCTCTGCCCAGCCCGCGCTTCGCCGCAACCGGCCACCGGTTGCGGCGAAGCCATGAGCCGACCGCGGCATCCAGGCACTTGTTGCCGTACACCTTGAGCTCACCCGCGGAGGTCACGCTCCACTGCTGGTTGGACTGGCCGTTGCAGTCCCACAACTGCAACGGAGTGCCATCCGTTGTGATAGGCGTGCACTCGCCGGGCCGGGACCCCGCAGGCGGGGCAGGATGCCCGCCGATCGTGTCCGGGCCCGCACCCGCACGACCTGCGGTTCTTCGGTTCCCTGCTTGAGGACCACATCGGCCAACTGCGGGAACAGCACCGCATGACGACGAGAGCCGGGCGGCAGACGCCGACTGACCACAGGTACAGATCGTGCGTTGTGGCCGGTGCGCCTTCGCCAGGTCAGGTGCGGGTCCAGCGTTGGTTGGCCGCGCCGTTGCAGGACCAGATCTGGAGTTTGACGCCGTTGGCGGTGGAGTAGTTCGGCACGTCCAGGCACTTGTTCGCGCCGACCGCGGTGATGGTGCCGTCGGAGTTGAAGCGCCATTTCTGGTTGTTCTGACCGTTGCAGTCCCAGATGATCACACTGGTGCCGTCGGCGGTGCCGCCGCCGTAAACGTCCAGGCACTTGCCGCCGTAGACCCGCAGCTCACCGCTCGCGGTCGCCGTCCACTGCTGGTTGGCCTGGCCGTTGCAGTCCCAGATCTGCGTCTGCGCGCCGTTCGCCTGAGAGGCGCCGGAGACGTCAAGACACCGGCCCGACCCCACACCCCTGATCGCACCCGCATCAGGTGTTGGGCTGGGGGTGCCGCTCCCCGGCTGGCCGATGCTGCCCGGTACCGACTGAAGGGCTTCGTACCAGGCGGCGGCCATCTTGTCGTAGCCGCCGGCGGTGGGGTGGATGCCGTCGATCAGGTCGGAGGTGGTCACCTTGCTGTGCATGTCGACCAGGTGGACATGTTTGCCGCTGTTCACCTTGCTCTGGACGATGCCGGGGATCGCCGCGTTGAAGGTGCGGCCGGCCGACTCCTGGCCGGAGTTGGACAGCGGGATGATGGTGGCGACGAAGACGTCCGCGTTGGGCACGGCTGTGGTGATGTGGTCGATCAGCGTGGACAGCCGTTGCGGGGCACCGGCCAGGTTGTAGTTCTGCAAGACATCGTTGGTGCCGATGTGCAGCAGCACCGTGCGCGGTGTGTACGTACGCAGCCAGCCGGTGATGTTCGCGTCGATCTGGTCGATCCGCCACCCGGGATGGCCCTCATGATCGTGGTCGCCCAGGCTGCCCGGCCCATTGAACTGCGACCCGACAAAGTCGACTGTGTAGCGGCCGACGGACAAGCGCTGCCACAACCCGATCCGGTACCCGCCCGGCACCTGCGTGCCCTCGGTGATCGAGTCGCCCAACGGCATGACCCGCACCCCGCCGTTGGACTCCGCGCCGGCGACCCCCGCCCCCATCGCCGCAGCTGCTACCACCAAGGCCACGGCCATCAGCGCGGCGGCCCACCATCGTCCCCACGTACGCATGCTCAACTCCTCGCGGCGGTCAAGGAGCAGGTTGAATCGAGTGGCAAGGTGTGCGCTAATGCGCTTACGTTCCGGCCCGCCCTTGTGGACACGGGGACCTCCTTTGGAAGGATCGGCGACTTGGGATCGTGCTGAGTGGTTGCCGCACCCGGGCCCACGGCCGGCACGTTCGGGGCTGACCCGATTCGGCATGCCGGGAGCGGCTCCCGATAGCGTCTGTTAGCGTTAACATCACGGTGGCGAATCGAGTGCTCCTTCCACGCAGGCGACTGAGGTGGTGGTGTGGCGGGAGCAAACATGACGCCAGAAGATCCGTCAAGGGCCCGCTCTCCTGCGTCACGATTCCGCCGCATGCCGAAGTGACCTGAGCAGGGCCGGCCGGGAGCGGTCGCACTGTCGCGGCGGGGCCAAGTGATGAAACGTTCATCCCGTGGCGGCGTGGCGTGACCGGGACGTACCAGCGCACCCGCCTCCGGGGTGCCGATCATGCCATCGAACCGATTCGTCCGCGGTCTTGACATGTTTCTTGGTGGTTTCCACACTGAGTCCGCAAGGTGGCTACCTCCTCACCCAGACCAACTCACCCTGCTGACCTGCGCTCCACGCTCCCAGTGGCGCCCGCCTGAGCCCGTCACCCGCGGCGGCGGTGCGGCGTGCCTTGAGTTACTCCGGCCCGCACCACTTCGGAGGAGCGGAAGCTTGCCGCCGTCCGTGAGCCGGCAAGGGCACCGCCACCAGCCCCCGTGGCCCGCTCGACCTGCCCCGACCCTCCGTGACCAAGGAGTCACATATGGACGCCACACCCTGCAGGCGGCACAGGAGCCGCCGCGGGATCGCCGCCCTCCTTGCCGCAGGCGCACTCGTCGCCGGCCCCGTCGTGACGGCCGCCACGCCGGCCCTGGCCGCGGACCAGACCATCACCGTCGACTTCTCCGCCGGTGGTGGCTCTCCCACCTACCGCGCCTCCGGGTGGATCTACGGCATGACCGAGAACGCGTCGGCGCCGCCGGACCGTTTCTACACCGATGTGAAGTTCCGGTACATGCGCGCTGGCGGGGCACAGCTCGACAGTCCGGGCGGCTGGGTGTCGGGCAAATACGACCGCCGATGGAACTCCACCCGCGCTCAACTGCTGCGCACGCGATCGCTGGGCGGGGAGTTCATCCTGCTCGTCCACGACCTGTGGGGTGCCGACGGCTACCCGATCTCGCGATTCCCCGGCGACAACGGCGACTGGACCGACTACGACAACTTCCTCACCCGTCTGATCAACGACGTACGGGCGACGGGCGCCACCGTACAGTGGGACCTCTGGAACGAGCCCAACATCACCTTGTTCTGGAACCGCCCTCAGTCCCAGTACTTCGAGCTGTGGCGGCGCACCTACCAGCGCATTCGGGCCGCGTTCCCGACGCATCTCATCGTCGGGCCGAGCTGCGCGTGCGTACCTTCGGCCACGCACTCGTTCTGGAACCAGTACCTGGACTACGTCAAGGCCAACAACGTGGTCCCCGACATCATCAGCTGGCACTCCCTGCCCGGCGACCCGGTCGCCAACGTGGCTGCGGCGGATACCACGCTGAACTCCCGCGGCATCCCGCACCCGCGCCCGTACCAGATCAACGAATACGGGGCGTCCAACGAGCAGAACCCCGGTGACGGATCCTGGTACATCGCACGCCTGGAAAGGGCCGGCGCCGACGGCCTGCGCGCCAACTGGGCGGGCGGCGGAAACCTGCACAACGACCTCGGCAACCTGCTCGTCCGCAACTCGGCAGGCGAGTACCAGCCGAAGGGCGAATGGTGGGTCTACCGCTTCTACGGCTCTCAGACCGGCCAGATCGTGTCCGTCACCCCCAGCTCCTCATACGACGCGTTCGCCACCAAGGCGGCCGGGACGGCCAAGATCCTCGTCGGCGGTGGCACCACGACCGGCAACATCGCCGTCAACCTGCGGCGCCTGGACACAACGAGCGGCATCGTGCAGAACAACCAGGTAAGAGTCGTCGCCGAGCGCATCCCCTACAACGGCGGCGGCACCGTCCAGGGCCCGGTCCTCTTCCAGAACTCCGTGGTGACGCTGTCCGGCGACGGCACGACGGTCAACCTGCCGCACACCGCCATCGACGACACCTACACGATCACGCTCCTGCCTCCCACGGACCCCGGACCCGGCGGCGGGTCGACGTCGGTGTTGCGGAACGTCAACGCCGGCCGGTGCCTGGACGTCCCGAACGCGAGCACCGTCAACGGCACCCAGCTCCAGCTCTGGGACTGCGGCGGCGGCAACAACCAGCAGTGGACCCTCACCTCGTCCAGGCAGTTGCAGGTGTACGGCAACAAGTGCCTGGACGCCAAGGGGCAGGGCACCGGTAACGGCACCCAAGTGATCATCTGGGACTGCAACGGGCAGACGAATCAGCAATGGAACGTCAACGGCGACGGCAGCATCACCGGCGTGCAGTCCGGCCTCTGCATGGAGGCGAGCAACTTCGGGACCGCGAACGGAACGAAGGTGCAGCTGTGGTCCTGCACCGGCACGACCAGCCAGAAATGGACCAAGAGCTGACCCGATGGCCTGCGAGGATCACCGCACTGAGACCGGCAAAATCCCCGCAGGCCCGCTCTTCCCTACGTGGGTGCCGCGGTCGGGCCGGCGCGTCGCCGCACCGTCATCGGGTCGGGAGGCGCTGCAGAAGAGGGCTGGCGTGGCGCTGTGCCGTTGGCGGTGAAGCCGAACGTGGTGGTGGTGCCGTTGGCTCCTGTGCCTGCGGCGTCACTGGAAGCCCGTGACGTTCTCCTTCGTCACCATCTCTGTGCCGGTGTCGATGATCGCCGGGACCTTCTGGCCCCGGGCCGCGGCGACCGCGGTCTCGATACCGGCCGAGCCCATCTTGGCGGGGAACTGGGCGACCGACGCCGCGACCTCACCTCCGGCGATGGCCTTCAGCTCGCCCGGTGAGGCGTCGAAGCCCACCAGCACGAGCTCGCCCGGCTTCTTGCCGGCCGACTTGACGGCCTGGAGGGCGCCGAGGATCGGCGGCCCGCAGGCCCCATAGATGGCGGCGATGCCGGGATGAGCGGCCAGGATGTCCTGGGCGGCGTTGAGCCCCTTGGTCTGGTCGCAGTCGGTGGCGGGTTTGGAGACCACGGTGACCCCGTCACCGAGCGTGGACAGCATGCCGGTGACGCGGTCGTCGAGCGAGGGGTTGCCCAGCCGCCCCTGCAGCACGGCGATCGTCGAGCCGGGCTTGACGCGCTCGGCGAGCCAGGCACCCGCCAGCTTGCCGCCCGCGAGATTGTCGGTCGCCACCACCGACGACTTACCTGCCCAGCCGGGGATGTCGTTGTCCACCAGGACGACCTTGACCCCGGCGTCCACGGCCTTCTGCAGAACGTTCTGGAGGTTCGGGCTGGTCGGCGTGATCGCGATGGCCTTGACCCCCTTGGCGAGCATCGACTCGATCTGGGCCGTCTCGCCTTCGTCGTCCGTGCCGCTCTTGCCCTGGCCGAAGAGGACCTCGACGTCTGGATGATCGCGGTTCCAGGTCTTCACCGCGTCGACCATGGTGTCGTAGAAGTCGACGGGGAACTTCGTGATGAATCCAACTTTGATCGGTTCGGCGGCGCCGGGAGACGCCCCAGTCGTGGACGTACCGGAGCCGGTGGAGCAGGCGCCGAGACAGAGGGCCAGTGCGAGGGCCAGCGAGGCTGACCGGAGGTGTGGTGCCATCGTTCTCATCACTTTCGGGAGGGGCGGTGGCGCGGAACGCCGGAGGGAGGTCACGAGTCGCCTCCGACGATGAGCGAGACGATCGCCTGCCGGTTGTCCGGCGTAGGTCTCATCTCGCCGACTTTGCGACCGCGCCGCAGCACCGCGGCTCGGTCGGCTATCTCGATCACGTGATCCATGGCATGGGAGATGACGATGACGGCGTGGCCCTCCTCGCGTAGGCGCAGGATGAGATCGAGCACTCGCCGCGACTCGCGCAGCCCGAGCGCTGCCGTCGGCTCGTCGAGAATCACGACCTTGGACGCGAACGCCGCGGCCCTGGCCACGGCGATGGCCTGCCGCTGGCCTCCGGACATCAGACCGACCGTGGCGTGGGGGTCGGCGATCCCGACCTGGAGGCGTGTCAGCAACTCACCCGTCGCCCGGGACATGTCCCGGCGGCGCAGCAGCCGCAGGCCGCGGGGAAGCCAGCGCGGCCCGGCGATCTCCCGCCCGGCGTAGAAGTTCGCGACGGGATCCAGATTGTCGAACAGCGCGAGGTCCTGGTAGACGGTCTCGATCCCGAGGGCTCGGGCGGCGGCGGGCGAGCCGGTCGTCACCGCGACCCCGCCCATCTCGATGGATCCCGCGTCCAGCCGGTGCACGCCGCTGATGCACTTGATCAGCGTGGACTTCCCCGCCCCGTTGTCGCCGAGGAGAGCGAGCACCTCGCCGGGGAACACCTCCAGATCCACGCCGTCGAGGGCGAGAACTGCGCCGAAGCGCTTGGTGGCGCCGCGAACGGCCAGGGCGGGCCTCATGACCGCGCCGCCTGCACGACGCGGAAGCGGCTTTCCAGCCGCCCGCGGATGACGTCGGACTCGACGGCCACGACGATGACGACGCCGATGACGATCGGCTGCAGAAATGCGTCGACGTCGAGCAGGTTCATGCCGTTCCGGATGATCCCGATCATGAGTGCTCCCACGAGAGCGTTGCCTACGCCGCCCCGGCCGCCGAGGAAGCTCGCGCCCCCTATGACCACCGCGGCGATCGAGTCGAGCTCGGCCAGGTCGCCGAAGGTCGGCGAGCCGGCGTTGAGCCGGCCGGAGGTGACGATCGCGGCGATCCCGGCGGCCAGGCCGCTCAGGACGTACACCGAGATCACCACCCGGTCGACGGGAATCGCCGCCCGCCGGGCTCCCTCCGGGTTCCCGCCGACGGCGTAGATCCAGCGTCCCCACACCATGCGCGTGGTGAGCAGGACGACGGTCAGCGCCACTGCGGCGACCAGGAAGGCCGAATACGGCAGCCAGCCTGCCGAGCCGCCGCCCATCGTCTGGACGATCTCGGGCATGCCCTGCTGGGGTTGCCCGCCCGACAGCCACAGGGCGAGGCCCCGTGCCGCGCTCAGGGTGGCGAGCGTGATGATGAAGGGGTGGGGCAGCCGGCCCAGAACGTAGCCCATGCCGTTGATCGCGCCGACTGCCATGCCGGTGGCCAGCATGGCGAGGACGACGACCGGTCCCGACGGTGCGGCGGAGTAAACCAGGGCCCCGGTCACGGAGGCGAGCGCCAGCGTCGATCCTACGGACAAGTCGATCCCCCGGGTGAGGATCACCAGGAGCTGCCCGATGGCGAGCACCGCGATCACCGCGCTCTGCGCCAGCACGTTGCCCAGGTTGAGCATGGTGAGGAAGGCGGGTGACAACATGCTCATGATCACGACGAGGAGCAGCAGGATCAGCGCCGGGCCGAGCCGGATGGCCAGCAGCGCGAGCCGCAGCGGATCGCCGCCCAGGCGGCGCGGCGCCCCGGCCTCGGCGGTCACGTCATCTCTCCGGGGGCGGTGTCCACTCGCTTCCCCGACTCGTACGAGCGGATCACGGCGTGCGCGAGCTCGAGCGCGCGACGCCCGGCGCGGGCGTGGACGGGCGGCGGGTCGCCGGCGCGCAGGGCGGCGAGCACCTCGTCGACGTGCCGGTCGAAGGTGGCGTGGAAGCCCCGGTCGGCGTCGTTGAAGTAGCCCGCCTGCCACACCCGGCTCGTCTCGTCCCCGGCCGGCGTGTAGGTGTAGCGGCGGACGGTGTCCTCGACGAGGATCCGGCCGCCGGTGCCGTTGATCTCCAGCAGGTGGGTTCCCGGGTAGGCGTACGACGAGTCGTACGTGCCGAGGAGCGTCCCCACCGCCCCGCTCGCGAACCGCACGGCGATCGCCATCGTCGTGTACGGCGGCCCGCCGGTCATCTGGGCCGTCACGGACGAGATCGGGCCGCACAGGTGCTCGACCATGTCGAAGCCGTGGCACTGGGTCTCGATGAGGTTGGCGTGAGGGTGCTGGCTGGTGCCCGCCTCTCCGCCGAATCGCCAGGTCGCGAAGACCAGCCGGCCCAGCTCACCGCGCTCGATCGCCGCCGCCGCCAGCCGCACGGGACGGGCGTAGCGGTGGTTGAAGTTGATGGCGAAGAAGAGCCGGCGGGCCTCGGCCTCGGCGATCAGGACGTCCGCCTCCTCGAGCGAGAAGACCAGCGGCTTCTCGACCAGCAGCGGGATCCCCGCCTCGACCAGCAGCCGGGTGGTGGCGAAATGGTCTTCGTTCGGCAGGCACACGGAGATCAGGTCGGGCCGCTCCCGGGCGATCATCTCCTCCACGTCGAGATAGGGGCGCACGCCGAACCGCCGGGCGCGCTCGATGGTTCGCTTCTCGGTCCGCCCCACGATGGCGCGCAGCTCGGCGTCCTCGTGGCCGGAGAACACGCGGGCGTGGTGGAAGCCCCACCAGTCGCCGGTGCCGACCACCGCGACCCTGGTCCGATTGCCGTTCACTGTCGTCTCCTCCTTGCCAGGGCGGCCTGGACGAGTACGACCAGGACGAGGAAGGTGCCGCTGACCACCTGCTGGTAGGCGGAGCTGAGCGTGCCCACCTGGTTGATCAGGTTCTGGATCACCTTGAGCAGCAGCACGCCCGCGAGGGTCCCCCCGAGCGAGCCGGCGCCGCCGGTGAGCAGCGTGCCGCCGATCACGACGGCCGCGATGGCCTCCAGTTCCCTGCCCTCGCCGAGGGTGGGGAGCCCTGAGGCGGTCTGCGCGGCGATGAGGACTCCCGCGAGGCCGGCCAGCAGGGAGCTCAGCACGTAGACGCGGACCCGGATGCGGGCCACCGGGAGCCCCATGAGCTCGGCGGCGTGCCCGTCCCCGTTCCCGGCGGCGAAGACCCGCAGGCCGAACCGGGTGCGGTTGAGCACCACGCCGGCCGCGGCGAAGACCGCGAGGGCGATCAGCACCGGGACGCCGACGCCGAGAACACTGGCCTGTCCGATCCGGGTGAGGGCCAGATCGGCCGGGATGATGTAGACCTGGTTACCCTCCTGTGAGACCGCGAAGGCCAGCCCTCTGGCGAACAGCAGGGTCGCCAGGGTGACGACGAACGGCGCCAGCCGGGCTCGTCCGATCAGCAGCCCGTTCACCAGGCCGATCAGCCCGCAGACCGCCAGGGGCAGCAGGACCGCGCCCGCCGTCCCCCAGCGGGAGCCGTACGCCGCCAGGACGCCGGACAGTGCGAGAACCGATCCGACGGACAGGTCGATCCCGCCCGAGAGGATCACGAACGTCATGCCTGTCGCGACCAGCAGCAGGTAGGAGGCGTCCAGCGCGATGGCGCTGAGGTTCCCCGGGCCGGTGAAGCTCGAGCCGAAGGTCAGCGACCCGAGGAGGACGACGAGGACGAGCACCAGGGCGGCCCCGTGCCGCCGGGCGAGTGCCGCCAGCCGCGTTCGCCCGGTGCCGGCGGTCGGAGAGAAGGGGGCGGCACGCTCGGCCTGTCCGGTCGTCACGTCCCGCTCCTGTCTCGCTGTGCGTACACGGCGGCCACGATGATCGCCGCCTGGATCATCCGGGCGGTCGAGTCGTGCAGGTCGTGCTGGATGACCGTGGCGATGATGAGCTGCATCAGCAGCGCCCCCATCAGCGTGCCGAGGATCCGGACGCGGCCTCCGGCAAGGGGCGTGCCCCCCACGACCACGGCGGTGATGGCGCTCAGCTCGATCAGCAGCCCGGTGAACGAGGGGTCGCTCGCGCTCTGCCGCCCGGTGGTGAGCACTCCGGCCATAGCTGCGAGCACCCCGCTGATCACATAGACGGTGACCAGCGTCCGCCGTACGGGCAGGCCGGCCAGGAGCGCGGCGGGCCGGTTGCCTCCCACGGCCAGCAGCCTGCGGCCGAACGCGGCGCGGCGCAGGACGAACCCGGCGGCGGCGGCGACCGTCAGGGCCATGAGCACGGGCAGTGGGACCCCCAGCACCTGCCCGCCGCCGATGGCGGCCAGCGTGGGGTCGAAGATCTCGACGAGCCGGCCGTCCGCGAGCACGAGCGCCGCCCCCCGTCCGGCAACGAGCAGCCCGAGGGTGGCGACGATCGGCTGGATGCCGTAGGCGACCAGTCCCCCGTTCAGGAGTCCCACGGCCGCACCGGCGAGCACCGCGACGGCGATGGCGGGCCAGGGCCCGTAGCCGAGGTAGAGCGGCAGCAACGCCGCGGCGATGGCCATCGTGGAGCCGACCGACAGGTCGATGCCTTCGGTGCCGATCACCAGTGCCATGCCGAGGGCGACGATGGCCACCGGGGCTACCTGGACGAGTTGGAGCCGTAGGTTCGCGACGGTGGCGAAGTTCGGCGTGAACACCAGGTTGAACGCCAGCAGGACGCCGAGGGCGAGGTAGACCCCGTAATCGGGCAGCCAGGTGACCCGCCCCGCCGCGCCCGTGCGGCCGGCCACGCGGGCGAGGGTGGGCGCGGGAGTCCCGCTGGGCGGCTCAGTCATCGAACCGCCCACCGGCAGATCCATCCGAGTCGGCCGCGGCGATCAGCTCCATGATCGGCCGCTCGCCGATCTCCGCACCGCGGAGCACGCCGGCCGCCGTCCCGTCCCGCAGGACCACGACGGTGTCGGCGCCCTCCACGATCTCCTCCAGCTCTGCCACCAGCAGGACGCCGAGGCCCTCATGAGCGAGCTCGTCGATGAGCGCCTGAATCTCCGCCTTGGCGCCGATGTCGATGCCCCGCGTCGGCTCGTCGAGGATCAGCACCGCGGGATGGAGACAGAGCATGCGGGCGAGCAGCACCTTCTGCTGGTTGCCGCCGGACAGCTCGCCCACCTTCTGGTCGGGCGAGGACACCTTGATCCCGAGGCGGCGGACGAATGCGTCGACGATGCGGTCGCGCGCCCGGCGGGACACCAGCCCGCCCCGGGTGAGGCGGGGCAGTGCCGCCAGCGTGATGTTGTCACGGACCGACAGCCCCGGCACGACACCCTCGGCCTTGCGGTCCTCCGGCACCATGCAGACACCCGAGCGGATGGCGATGGCGGGGTTCCAGCGCCGGCGGGCGCGCCCCGCCACCTCCACCGATCCGGCGTCGAGGGGGTCGGCGCCGAACACCGCTCGCACCGTTTCTGACCGGCCGGAGCCGAGCAGGCCCGCGAGTCCCACCACCTCGCCCGGACGTACCTCGACGGAGACACCGTGCAGAGCGTGCTCGCGCACCAGGGACTCGGCCCGCAGAACCGGCGCGGCGCGGCCCACCTCGTGGGCCTCGCCGAAGCTCGTCACGCCGTGGCGGCGCACCTCGGCCACCGGCCGGCCGAGCATCGCGGCGACCAGGCCGATGCGGGAGGTCTCCCGGACGAGACCGGTGCGGACCAGACGGCCGTCACGCAGGACGCTGACCCGCTGGCAGACGCGGAAGACCTCATCCAGCTTGTGAGTGACGTAGAGGATCGCGATGCCCTGCGCACGCAGCACCTCGATGACATCCGCGAGCCGGTCCACCTCGCGCGGGGCCAGTGAGGAGGTCGGCTCATCCATGATCACCAGTCGGGCGCGCGCACTGACCGCGCGGGCGATCGCCACCATCTGCCGGATGCCGAGGCCCAGCTCGCCGAGCGGCCGGCGGACGTCCACGGTCACGCCGTACCGGGCGAGGACCTCGGTGGCTTCCCTCCGCAGCCGCGACCGGTCGAGCAGCCCCAAGCGGGTGATCGGCTCCCTGCCGAGGAAGAGGTTGTCGGCCACGCTCAGCAGCGGGGCGAGCTCGACCTCCTGGTAGATGGTGCTGATCCCGGAGTCCTGAGCGTCGGCGGGTCCGGAGAAGGACACCGGCCGGCCGAGGTGGCGGATCGTGCCGCCATCCGGGCGGTGCACCCCGGTGAGCACCTTGATGAGCGTGGACTTCCCCGCCCCGTTCTCCCCCACCAGCGCGTGGGCCTCGCCGACGTCGAGCCGCAACGAGACGCAGTCGAGGGCTAGGGTCCCGCCGAACCGCTTGGAGATGGCGTGCGCCTCGCACACCGCTTCATTCATGTGCCCGCTCCCGGACGTCGTGAGGGCGGCGGTCCGGGCCGCCCCCGGGCTCAGTAGGCGTTCGGCAGTTCGACCTTGGCGTTCTCAGGGGTGTACTCCTTGTCGGAGATGATCGTCTTCGCCGGTACGCCCTTGCCTGCGTAGAAGTTCTCGAGCGCCTGGAAGGCGAGTGGTCCGAATCGTGGGTTCGACTCGATGACCGCGGCGATCCAGCCGTCGACGATGCCCTGGACCGCGCCACGAGTGCCGTCGATCGTGACGATCTTCACGTCTCCCGGCTTCTTGCCCGCCGCCTTGAGCGCGGCGACGGCGCCGAGGGCCATCTCGTCGTTCTCCGCGTAGATGGCGCTGATACCGGGGTTGGCGGAGATGAGCTGCTCGGTGACCGCGCGGCCCTTCTCACGGGTGAAGTCGCCGGTCTGCTCGGCCACGACCTTCAGCGCCGAGCCCTTCGCGGCGAGCTGATCCTTGAACCCCTTGGTCCGGTCGACGGTGACGTTCACCCCTGAGGCTCCGAGCAGGATCGCGACCTCTCCCTTGTCTCCCGTCGCGGTGATCATCGCATCGGCGGCTCGGGCGCCCTGCTTGACGAAGTCGGAGCCGATCCAGCCGACGTAGTCGACGCAGGCCTTTTTGGTGGTGAGCAGCCGGTCGATCGTCATGATCGGGACTTTGGCATCCTGGGCCGCCTTGAGCGCGGGGTCGAGCCCTTCGGAGTTGAGCGGGGAGATGATCAGGACCTTGGCGCCCTGGGCGATCATGCCCTGGATGTCGGCGATCTCCTTGTTGAGGTCCGACTGCGCGTTCGTCGTGATCAGCTTGATGCCTCGCTGCGCGGCCTCGTCCTTGATCGACTGCGTCTCGGTGATCCGGAACGGGTTCGCCTCCTTCTCCGACTGCGCGAACCCCACGGTGACGTTCTTCAGGTCGAGCTGGGGCACACCGCCGTTGTACCGCTCCGGGGTGCACAGCGACGCGTCTCCAGAGGTCGCCTCCACCTGCTGCTGGGCGGACGCGCCGGCGTCCGCGGGGCCGTCACCGACGGACTTGGTGCACGCGCTCAACGTGAGCGCCAGCAGGCCGGCAGCGGCCGCAGCCGTTGTTCTGCGGGGCATCAAGTGACCCTCCTTCCGAGGGAACGGGCACCGCCTGCCACAACTTGAATGGTTTTGACAGGAAGTTGAGAGGATGATAGCCACGGCGGTTACCGATGTGTCAATATGCGTCGCCAGAACAACACGCGATGGCGGGCCGCTAGGATCCCTGCAAGCTGCTCATACGCGGAAACGGCGGAGGGACGGGTGTCGCTGACTCGTTACGTGCCCAGAAAAGATGTCAGGTTGGGTCAGAACTCATCGGTTCATGTCAGCAATGTGGACGTCGACCTGCGCGCCGACAAGCCGGTTCACCATGACGGAGTCCGCCTTCAGGTCTGTGACCAGGACGCTCATGCGCTCGGTGGACACGGTCTGACACATCGTGTCATGACCGATCTTGGAGTGGTCGGCGAGGACGACGACCTCGCGGCCGGCCGCGGCGAGAGCCTGGTCGGTGGCGGCGGCGAAGACGTTGGGTGTGGTCAGTCCCCTCTCGGGGGTGACGCCGTCGCCTGACAGGAAGGTCTGCGCGCCCCGCAGGCCCTCCAGGTGCTGCTCGGTGATCGGCCCCACGAAGGCGTGGATGGACCGGCGCAGCGTGCCGCCCACCGCGACGACTTCGATGTGGGGCGCGTCCATGAGCGCCTCGACCACCATGGTGGAGTTGGTGACCACGGTGAGGGACGGCAACTCGGCGAGCCGCCGGGCCAGCGCCGCGGTGGTGCGCCCGGGACCGAGCAGGACGGCGGTGCCGGGCTCCACGAGCGTCGCGGCGTGGGCGGCGATGGCCTCGCGCTCGGCCGCCACCGCGTCGACGGAGACCGGACGCGACGCCGTGGGGAAGACGGGCAGAGTCACACCACCCCGAGTGGCGTCCAGCAGGCCCTCGCCTACCAGCGACCGCAGGTCCCGCCGGACAGTGGACTCCGACGTGCCGAGCGCGTCGGCCAGCTCCCGGAACGAGGCATATCCGTGCTCGTGCACGTGCTCCAGGATGCGGCGTCGCCGCTCTGCGATCAGCATGGGACCGGGCTCACTCATCTATGGTCGGGCACCTCTGGGACGCTACTTTACTCCAGAAGTTGTCAACAGCGGTCAATTCACGGAACCGGACATACGTCGCATCGTACGGCTCGCGCTCACTGTCCGGCAGGAATGTCCGGGGCGGGTACGACCGGCGGACCACCTCGCGCAGCTCTCCAAGAGAACCGATGCCCCCGTGGGCCATGACCTGGACGAGGAGGTTGCCGATACCGGTCGCCTCGACCGGCCCCGCGAGCACGGGCCGCCCGCCGATGTCCGCGGTGAGCCGGCAGAGCGTATCGCTGGCAGCGCCACCGCCGACGAGGTGTACGGCCTCCACCGGGCGGCCGGTCAGCTCCTCTGCCTGCTCCAGGACCAGGCGGTAGGAGCACGCCAGGCTCTCCAGGATGCAACGCACCATCGCGGCCCGGCCCTCGGGCACCGGCTGGCCCGTCGCGCGGCAGAACGCCGCGACTCGTGCTGGCATGTCCTCCGGCTTCAGGAATCCCAGGTGGGTGGGATCGATCAGCGGGCCGAAAGCGGGTGCGGCCTCGGCCTCGGCGACCAGGTCGGCGTACGAAGCGCCGGTCCCCCAAGCTCGGCGGCACTCCTGAAGCAGCCAAAGGCCGTTGAGATTGCGCAGGAACCGCACAGTGCCGAGCACGCCACCCTCGTTGGTGAACCCGGCGAGCCGGGACTCCGGGGTGGTGATGGGCCCGGCCGTCTCCACACCGACGAGCGACCACGTGCCGCAGGAGATGTACGCGACCGCGCCAGAGGAGCCGCTCGGACCGGAGACGACGGGGAGCGCCGCAACCGCCGATGCGGTGTCATGACCGGCCACGGCGACCACGACGGCCTCGCCGGGCCGGCCGGATTCGTCCCGCAGCGGCCCGGCGACCGTGCCGGGCTCGACGATTTCCCCGCCGAACAGACGCGACGGCAGCCCGAGCCGGGCGATGAGGTCGCCGGCCCAACGGCCGGTCCGGGCGTCCAGGAGCTGGCTGGTGCTGGCGATCGTCCGCTCGGTGAGCATCTCGCCGCTCAGCCAGAGGGTGAACAGGTCCGGTAACATCACCAGCCGATCGGCGGCGTCCAGCAGCGGCGACCCGGCGTGCGCGAGCAGCTGGCACGAGGTGTTGATGGGCAGCGGCTGCACCCCCGTCACCTCGTAGTGCTCTTGAGAGGAGACCAGGGCGGTCAGGCCCACGGCGTAGGGGTCGCGATGGTGCCGGGGGTTGGCCACGAGCCGCTGGTCGCGGTCGAGCAGCCCGAAGTCGTTGCCCCATGCGTCCACGCCGACGCTGACGACCCGACGCTCGCTGACGACGCGCCCGATCCCGGCACGCGCCTCCGCCAGCAGGCGCAGAACGTCCCAGTGGAGGCCGCCGAGAACGCGCACCGGCACGTTGGGAAAGCGGTGGGCCTCGCGCACCACGAGACGCTCGCCGTCGAACTCACCCGCGAGCACCCGTCCGCTCTCCGCCCCGAGATCCACGGCGACGTAGGTGGGCACAGGCCGAGCCTATCCCGCTCACGGCGCCCGGAAGGTGCCGCAAGGTCACGGTTCGAAGGCGGCTGCGCTGCCGAGTGAGCAGGGTCAAGCGCGTACGCCCACCGCTTCCGGCCCTGGACCCGACGGTGGTCAGCACCGGGACGATGACCTGCACGAGTGGTACAGGCGGCGGAACCGGCATTGCTGAGCGCGCTGAACACACCGACCCCGCTCGCCAGACGAAGGGGCACAGTTTGGTCCGAACCTCAACGGCGTTCGAGGGCCGCTCGGGCTCTGCCCGCCATGGCCTCGTCCACCATCTCCCCCTCGAACGCGATCGCCCCGGCGCCGCGCGCCCGCGCCTCCTCCACCGCGGCGATCAGCCGCTCGTAGCGGGCGAGCTCCTCGGGACCAGGTGAATACACCTCGTTGATCACGGGGACGTGGGAGGGGTGGATGGCCATCATGCCGTCGTAGCCGAGCGAGCGGTTCTGCTCCGCGAACGCCCGCAACCCCTCCAGGTCGCCGACGCCGGTCCACAGGCCGGCAACCGGACACGGCACTCCCGCCGCCCGGACGTCCAGCAGGACACGGGAGCGCAGGGCCAGGGTCTCGGCGCCCTCGCGGCTCCAGCGGTAGCCGATCGCGCGCTCGACGTCGCCGCCCTTGCCGGTGACCGCGCCCAGGTAGGCGACGCGGGGGGCGGCCCGGCCGATCTCGTACGCCTCCCGCAGCGCGGCGGCGCTCTCCAGCAGCGGCACCAGGGCGAGATGCCCTTCGGGCAGGCCGTGTTCGCGTTCGCACCAGGTCAGGAGCCGATCGGCCATAAGCACGTCCGCCGGCCCGCCGATCTTGGGCACGACCACCCCGGCCAGGCCGGCGTGCGTGACGGCGCGCAGGTCCTCGGCGGCCGCCCAGCTGTCGAGGGGGTTGATGCGGACGAGGACGGCCATGTCGCCGCTCGCGTTCGCGACGGCGTCGGCCACGCGGGCGCGGGCGGCGGGTTTCTCAGCGGGCGGGACCGCGTCCTCGAGGTCGAGGATGGCCGCGTCGGCCCCCGCGGCCGCCGCCTTGGCGAGCCACTCGGTTCTGGTCCCCGGGACGAAGAGCAGGGAGCGCAGCTGGGGCCGGTCAGATGACACCGCGCTTCTCCAGGTCCACGATCTCCTCCGCGCCGAGCCCGAGCCAGTCGCGGTAGACGAGGTCGTTGTCCTGCCCGAGCGCGGGCCCGGTGCGCCAGATGTGCCCGGGCTCCTGGTGGAAGTGCGGGAGGGCGGCCTGCATGCGGACGGGGCCGAGGTCGGGATCGTCGACGGTGACGATGTCGCCGCGTTCGGCGTAGACGGGGTCGGCGGCGATGTCCGCGGCGGTGAAGACGCGGGAGGCGACCACCTCGGCCTCGGCGAAGACCCTCAGGCACTCGCCGGTCTCGCGGGCCGCCACCCAGGCGCGGAGCCCCTGGTCCAGCCGTTCCCGTCCGGCGAGCTGCTGCCGGGTGGTGGCATAGTCCTCCTCGGGCAGGCCCAGGAGGCGGACGACGTTCAGCACGGAGCGGAGGGTCGCGGAGGTCACGGTGATCCAGTCGCCGTCGCGGGACAGGTAGGTGTTGATCACGGCGGCGGGGGCGACGGCGAGCTGGTTGCCGGATCTACCGGGGACGACGCCGAGCTGGTCATGGGCGATGACCTGCCATTCGACGAGCCGGAACAGGGGCTCGAAGAGGGCGAGGTCGATCCACTCGCCGTCGAAGCCGGGGTCGTGCGCCCGGCGGTGCAGGGCGGCGAGTATGGCGTAGGCGCCCATCAGGCCGGTCACCGCGTCGCCATGGGAGAACCCGGTGTGCACGGGCGGGCCGTCCGGGAACCCGGTCAGGTGCACCACGCCGCTCCTGGCCTCGCCGACCTTCCCGAATCCTGGGGCGTCGGCCTGGGACGAGGTCGCGCCGAATCCGGAGATCTGCAGCAGGACGGCCTTGGGGTTGATCCGGTGCACGGCCTCCCAGTCGAGCTCCCAGGTCCGCAGCCGGCCCGGCCGGAGCGTGACGATCACGACGTCGGCCCAGGCCACCAGCCGGTGCGCGACCTGCCGGCCGCCGGAGTCGTGCAAGTCCAGGGTGACGGAGCGCTTGTTCCGGCCGGCGACCTTGAACCACAGCGGCACGCCGTCGCGCGTCGGACCCATCGCGCGGGCGGCGTCGCCGACGCCCGGGGGTTCCACGTGCACCACGTCCGCGCCCTGGTCGGCGAGCATGGAGCCGGCCAGCGGCCCGGCGACCACGTGGGCGAACTCCACCACCTTCAAGCCGCACAACTGCCCTCGCTGTTGTTCAGAGGCCACGCATGCTCCTTCGTCCTGTCGGGTTCCATGTCATCCTGCCCAGGCGAAGAAATGCGGGTCCAGCACAAGAAATAGATAAATTCATGCTATTTACGCATTAGTCAACCCAGGAGGCGCCCACAGGCACATCCAGCGCCCGAGTACGGGACTCCTCCAGCAGGTCGAGGAACGCGGCCGCAGCGACCGGCAGGGTCCGCCGCGCCCGGACCACGACGTCCAGTCGCCGCTCGACCACGGGGCCGACCAGCGGGCGGTGCAAGATGTGCCCGGGTCCCAGGAGCGGCAGCACCAGGGCGGGCATCGCGGACACGCCGAGCCCGGCGGCGACCAGGCCGCCCACCGTCGCCACGTTGCTCGCCTCCGCCGCGAGCGTCACCTCGGCTCCCGCCTGGGCGAACGCCGCGTCCGTGAGCCTGCGGACACTGGACTGCGGCCCCACGGCCAGGAACGGCTCGGCGGCCAGGTCCTCCCAGGCGACCTCGTCGCGGTCGGCGAGCGAGTGCCCCTCCGGCAGCACCGCGTGGAAGCGGTCGCGGATCAGCGGGCGGTGTTCGAGCCGATCCGACGGCGCGCCGACCGTGGTGATGGCGAAGTCGGCGTCGCCGGACAGCACCTTGCCGAGCACGGCCCGTTCGAGCCCGTCCATGATGCGGACGGTCACGAGCGGGCGCTGTCCCCTGAAGGCGGAGATCATGCGTGGCAGCAGCACGGCCGCGACCGAGGGCAGGGTGGCCACGGCCACCATGCCCGACTCGCCGAACAGGTAGCGCTGCAGCTCTTTCATGCCCGACCGGTGGGCGCCGACGATCTGCTCGGCCACCCGCAGGGTCTCCTGGCCCGCCGCGGTGAGCTGCACGTTGCGGGTGTCGCGCGCCAGCAGGCGGACGCCGAGCACGCGCTCCAGGTCGGCCACGGCGCGGCTCAACGTCGACTGCGAGACGTGCAACTGAGCGGCCGCGGCGGTGAAGCTGGCCGCCTTGGCGACGGCGACGTAGGCGGCGAGCTGCCGGAGGCTGGCTTCCATGGATGCAACTGTTGCGCATAACGCATGGATAAATCCACTTTTGATGGTGGACGTGAAAGGTCGGCGCTCGGAAACTTCTCCGTAACCTCCCGAAAGAAAAGGACCCCGATGATCGCGCTCCTGGGCTTTCTCACCATCGGCCTGTTCCTGGTGCTCACCATGACCAGGCGCGTCTCGGTCCTCACCGCGCTGGTGCTGGTCCCGGTGCTGACCGCGGTGGCCGGCGGGTTCGCCGCCGACATGGGCCCGATGATCCTCAACGGGCTGGCCAAGGTGGCGCCGACCGGCATCATGATCGCTTTCGCGGTGCTCTACTTCAGCCTGATGATCGACACAGGGCTGTTCGATCCGCTGATCCGCGGCATCCTGCGGGTGGCCAAGGACGACCCGATGCGGATCGCCGTGGGCACGGCGGTCATCACCATGTGCGTGGCCCTGGACGGCGACGGCGCCTCGACCTTCCTCATCACCGTCTCCGCCCTGCTGCCCGTCTACAAACGGCTCGGCATGAGCCCACTGGTGCTCACCGGCGTCGTCTGCCTCGGCGCGGGCGTGATGAACATGATCCCCTGGGGCGGCCCCACTGCCCGCGCCATGGCGGTGCTGAAGCTGGACAGCTCGCAGGTGTTCACCCCGGTCCTGCCCGCGATGGCCGCCGGCATCGCCTGGGTGCTGGTGGCGTCGTACCTGATCGGCCTGCGGGAACGCCGCCGCCTCGGCACGGTGACCCTGCCCCCGCAACCGCAGGTCGTCGGCGACGGCCCAGGGACGCCCCGGACCCCGGAGCGCAGGCACCCGGCCCTGACCGCCTTCAACCTGGCGCTGACCGTCGCGCTGCTGGTCGGGCTGGTGCTGGAGGCGATGCCGCTGCCGGTGCTGTTCGTGCTCGGCTTCGCGATCGCCGTGCTGGTCAACCACCCCACCTGGGAGAAGCAGCAGGAGCTGCTCGACCGGCACGCCAAGAGCGTGGTCCTGGTCACCACGATGATCTTCGCGGCGGGCGTCTTCACCGGCATCCTCACCGGCACCAAGATGATCAACGAGATGGCCACCGCGTTCGTGAACATCATCCCCGACTCCTTCGGCGGCCACCTGCCGGTGCTGGTCGCGGTCACGAGCATGCCGCTCAGCCTGGTCTTCACCCCCGACGCCTACTACTTCGGCGTGCTCCCGGTGCTGGCCCAGACCGCCGGCGGCTTCGGCATCGAGTCCGCCGAGATCGCCCGGGCCGCGATCCTCGGCCAGATGACCACCGGCTTCCCGCTCAGCCCGCTCACCGCCGCGACGTTCATCCTCGTCGGCATGAGCGGCGTGCAACTCGGCCGGCACCAGCGCTTCATCTTCGGCTGGGCGTTCGCCACCACCCTGGTCATGACCGTGGCCGCGCTCGTGACCGGCGCCATCTCGCTCTGAGGAGTCCCCCAATGAAGTACGGCAGGATCGCCGCCGCCCTGTCCGCCGCCCTGGCGCTCCCCCTCACCCCGCACCAGCCCGCCCGCGCCGAAACCGACCCGTTCTTCTCCTACGATCGGCCCGCCACATACGGAGTGCGTACCGAGCGCGTGTCGGTGCCACTGCGCGACGGCGGCCACCTGGCCTGCGACCTGCACCGGCCCGACGCCGACGGCCGCTTCCCGGTGATCGTGTACGACTACAACGCCTACAACCAGCTGGAAGCGCAGGGCCGCGCGGCCGCCTACTTCGTCACCCGCGGCTACCACGCCGCCGTGTGCAACGCCCGCGGCTCGGGCGACTCCCCCGGCCGGCTCGATCCGTTCAGCGCGCAGGAGCAACGCGACAACTACGACCTCATCGAGTGGCTGGCCGCCCAGCCGTGGTCCACCGGCAAGATCGGGCAGACCGGCGTCAGCTACGGCGGCCACTCCTCGCTCCTGGTGGCGGTGAACAAGCCGCCCCACCTCGCCGCGATCATCCCCGTGGACGGGATCAGCGACTGGTACGAGAACACCATCTACCGCGGCGGCATCTACTCGGCTCGGATCCGCGACTGGCAGCGCGCCGTCGCTCCCGGCACGCTGGTCACCTACGCGCAGCACCCGCTCTACGACGACTTCTGGCGCGAGCGCAGCGTCAAGGCCCGCTGGAAAGACCTCGACATTCCCGTCCTGGAGATCGCCGGCTGGTACGACAGATACCGGGCCGCCATGGTGGAGAACTTCCAGGCCCGCCCGGGCAACGTCTGGCTGGTCGCCGGCCCCTGGCAGCACGGATGGCCGTCCGGCCAGCACGCCGACCCCGGCAACGGCGCGTACCTCGCCTGGTGGGACCGCTGGCTCGCCGGCCGCCGGGACGCGCCCTTGCCGGCCGCCAAGGTCACCTCCTACGAGATCCCCGGCCCCGGCGCGGGCGCCGGCTGGAAGCAGTTTTCCACCTGGCCTCCTCCCGGTGCCCGCCGGCACCGGCTCGGCCTGAGCGCCGACGGAACGCTGACCTCCGCCCCGAGCGCCCCCGCCGCCCTCCACTTCACCGTCAACACCGACCCGGCCGCCGCCGCCCCGGACGAGCGGCTGACCTTCCAGACCCGGCCCTACCAGCAGGATCTCGTCCTCGCCGGAGACATCACGGCGAAGGTACGCGCCTCCTTCACCGCCGCCGACGGCAACATCGCCATCGTCGCCGAGGACGTCGCCCCTGACGGCACGGCCGCCCGCATCACCCAGGGCTGGCTCAAGGCCAGTCACCGCTTCGGCCACGACCGCGCCGTTCCCGTCCGCCCCGGCAAAACGTACGACCTGGAGCTCCGCACCTGGCCCACCCACTACCGGCTGAGCACCGGCCACAGGCTGCGCGTCACCGTCTCCAGCGACGACCACCCAGAGATCGACTCCGACGCCCCGGCCGGCCAGGTCCACCTGCGCGTGGGCCGCGGCGGCACCGAGCTCCGCCTCACCACCTGGAAGGATCCGAGGTGAGCCCGCTCAGGAGACTCCTCGCCGCGATCGCCGTCCTGCTGATCGGGCTTTCCCCGCAGGCGCCCGCCACCGCCGACAGCACGTGCGAGAGCCTGACCGCCGCGGCCCTGCCGCACACCACGATCACCATCGCCGAATCGGTTCCGGCCGGCGGATACACCGCTCCCGACGGCCGCGTGCTGCCGTCCGTGCCCGCGTTCTGCCGCGTCCACGGCATCGCCAAGCCGGTGCCGGGCTCCGCCATCGGGTTCGAGGTGTGGATTCCGGAGCAGTGGAACCAGCGGATGCTGATGTTCGGCAACGGCGGATACAGCTCGGCCATGGACTTCGTCTCCATGGGCGGGCCGACGCTGGCGGCCGGGTACGCGACCGTCGGCACCGACACCGGCCACACCGGCGACGACCCGGACATGTTCGTGCAGGGCGCGGCCAACCCAGAGATCATCGTGGACTGGGGCCACCGCGCCGTGCACGAGACGATCGTCAACGCCAAGCTGATCGCCGAGCAGCACACCGGGACCAAGCCGCGCTACTCCTACTTCATCGGCTGCTCCACCGGCGGCCACCAGGCACTGATGGAGGCCCAGCGCTACCCCGACGACTTCGACGGGATCGTGGCCGGCGCTCCAGGCAACAACCGCGTCGCGCTCAACGCCGGATTCCTCTGGCAGTTCCTCCGCAACCACACCCCCGGCAACGACACCGAGCCGATCATCCCCGCGGCCAAGCTGCCGCTGCTGACGAACGCGGCCGTCAGGCAGTGCCGGGGCAGGGACGGCGGCCTGGCCACCGACGGCTTCCTCACCGACCCGCGCCGCTGCTCCTTCGACCCCGCCACGCTCCAGTGCCCGGTCGGCGACGCCCCCACGTGCCTGACCAAGCGCCAGGTCAGGGCCGTACGCGAGATGTACGGCGGGGCTCGCGACCCGCGTACCGGCAGGCAGGTCTACCCCGGCTGGCCGGTCGGCAGCGAAGCGCCCGTGATCGACGCGGCCGGCCGGGTGCTGACCGGATGGAGCGGCTACTGGGGCACCACCCAGCCGGCCCGCGCGAACTTCTGGCGCCACTGGGTCTTCAACGACCCGAACTGGAACTGGTGGACCTTCGACTTCCACCGCGACCTGCGTCTCGCCGAGAGGAAGCTCGGACCGCTCATCAACGCGACCAACCCCGACCTGAACCCGTTCCGGCGTAGCGGCGGCAAGCTCCTCATGTACACCGGCTGGGCCGATCCGGTCGTCTCCGCCCACGACACCATCGACTACTACCGCAAGGTGGTGCGTGTCACCTCCGGCGGGCGTGAGCGCGAGACCCGCGAGTTCGCGCGGCTTTTCCTGTTCCCCGGCATGACCCACTGCGGCCGCGGCCCCGGCCCGAACATCTTCGACACCTTGACTCCGATCGTGCGCTGGGTCGAGCAGGGCGCTGCACCGGCCGAGATCGTCGCGACGAAGTACGTCAACGACAACCCGGCCGACGGCGTCGCGATGACTCGCGCACTCAATCCCTTCGCCTGCTGATCCCGCCACGGCCGCCCGCGCCCGGGGCGAACGCCACCCGGTCCCGGCTGGCGTAACCCCCGAGGAACTTCCAGCGAAGACCACTTAGCCAATCAGAGACGCTGTGGACAGATGCCGGAGGGTCGACGTTCGGGCCAGCAGGCGAGTGTGATGGACCACGCCTCCTGACACCGCAGGCGTTTCTCCTTCGACGAGTTGGATGAGGAGTTCCGTGGCGATTCTGGTCGCTCCGACGGGATCGAGGGACAGCGTGGTGACCGGCGGTGTTGTCGTCTCGTAGGCACTGGACTCGCTCGCACAGGCCACGAGGAGGTCTTCGGGAATCCGCAGGCCATGGCCACGGGCGGCCGACAGCACGGCGTGCCCGCATCGGTCGTACGGACCGAAGATGGCGTCAGGAGGATCGTCCCGGGACAGGAGGCGGGCGACGGCAGGGGCCGGATTCTTGCGTCTCATGAGTTCGAGAAGGGCGGGCTCTCCCCGCTCGGCACACCACTGGCGGTACGTTGTCATGCAGGCCTGGATGTAGTAGTCAGTGGTGTCGCCGCCCAGCAGGGCGACCCGCTGTGCACCGGCCTGCGACAAGTGGTCCAGCACGCCGCGCACCGCGCCTTCGACATCGTTGTCCACCCAGATGTCGTTCGGCTCCGCGCTGACCGGCCTCCCGATGTGGACGACGGGCACGCCGCGCATCAGCAGATCGGCACGAACCCGATCGCCCTTCGGGCTGTCGATCAGCAGCATGCCGTCGACGGGCAGAACGGCCAGCCGCTCCAGGCCGAGAGCGGTGGGTTGCACGACGAGCCCATAGCCGTGTTCGTGTGCGACAACGGTGGCGGACTGGATGGCCTGGGAGAAGTAGGGGATTTCCGCGAAGCCCCATGAGGCGGGGTGGTCGGTGGTGACGGCCAGGCCCAGCGTTCTCGTGTGCGTCTTATCAGGAAGGTAGCCGAGCTCTCGTGCCACGCGCCACACGTTGTCACGCGTGCTCTGGGACATGCGGCCGGCCGAGTTGAGCGCGTTGGAGACGGTCGCGATCGACACTCCGGCCACTCGCGCCACATCTGCCATGGTCACGTCAGGTGAGGGCTTTCGGGGCACCTTTACAATCGTACGCTCGTGGCGTTTCGCGGAGGTTACCCGCCGGCTGTCATTCGGCCGTCTCCACCGGGACGAAAGACCCGCCGTGACCAGGGATGATCAGGCTCGGACGCAGGGCGAGCACGCGCTCGCGCGATCGTCTCAACGCGTGGGCGTCCTCGGCCAGCGGGTCGTCGGCCGGCCCGTCGGCACTCCACCACAAATGCGTGGCGACGACCAGCCCGTCATCGGTCTCCGCCACCGTGGAGATGTCCTGCGCCGTGTGCCCCGGGGTTCGCAACAGCCGGACCGAGGACGACAACTCGAAACCATCGGCCTCACGCTCCACCCACTCGTCCCCAGCGTAGATCGCCCAGTGGTCGTGGAAGCGGGCCTCGGGGAACAGGGCGGCGTTCAACGTGTGATCCGGGTGGTGGTGAGAGAACACCACATCGGTGACCTGCTCGGGTTGCAGGCCCAACTCGGCGAGAGGGTCCAGGATGAGCCGGCGGTGGGCGACCATGCCCGGATCGACCACGGCGATCAGGTCGCCTTCCCGGATCAACGTCACGGTGCTGGCGACCCGCTCGTCGGCGTATCCGTCCGTGAGGACGTGAACGAATGCTGGCATGCCAGGCAGCATACGGAAATCGTTGCCAGCGAGGAAGATGGCGACCGATTCGGTCGCCATGGCCATGCAACGAGATTGTTACCGTACGGGGTTGTGGTTAATTCGTTAATCAACCTCAATGGCCCTCACCCGCAAGCTCGTCTGGGTGGAGGTATGGAATGCACGGTCGCATACTCGCGATGGCAGCCGCACTGTCGTTGACCGCATGCGGAACGGCGGCGAAAACGGAGGCGGCTCCAGCCGGCGGCAAGGCGATGGTCGCGCCCCCTGCGGTGCTCAAGGACGGTGAGATCGTCTACTGTTCCGACATCTCCGCCCCGCCGCTGGAGTTCTACGACAAGGCCAAGAAGCCCATCGGTGCCGACGTGGAGATCGGCGAGGCGCTCGCGGCCAGGCTCGGTGTGGCAGCGGTATGGCGAAACACCAAGTTCGCCTCCATCGTCCCTACCTTGGTGGCCAAGCAGTGCGATGCGATTCTGTCCCAGCTCTACATCAAGCCAGAGCGGGAAAGGGTCGTCGACTTCGTCCCCTACATGTACTCCGGGCAGTCGATCCTCGTGGCCAAGGACAATCCCCGGGGCGTCACCGGGCTGGACGAGAGCCTGTGCGGGCTGACCGCGTCGACGCTCATTTCCACCACGGCCGCCACGCGTCTCGAGGATCAGTCGAAGAAGTGCGAGGCGGCCGGCAAGCCGGCCATCAAGCTGACCCGGTTCGATCAGGACATTGCCGCGCTGCAGGAGCTGGCGCTCGGCCGGTCGCAGGCATACGCGACCACGAGCGAGACCGCCGCCTACTACATGGGGCAGAAGCCCGGCCTCTTCGCCTTCGCGGGAGAGTCCTTCGACAAGATCAAGGCCGGCATCGCCGTACGCAAGGGCAACTCCGCGCTGCAGAGCGCGCTGGCCAAGGCGCTGCAAGAGATCCGGGCGGACGGGACGTACGACAAGGTCCTGGCCAAGTGGAACCTCCAAGTGGACAGGCTGGAGCCTTGAGTTTCGACCCGGCGTTCTTCTGGGACGCGCTCCTTCGCCCGTCGGGGCCGTTTCTCGAGGGGCTGTGGCGCACGGTCTACATCTCAGTCCTCGCCCAGTTCCTGGCAGTGATCATCGGGCTCGGCGTGGCGCTGATGCGCCGATCCAAGCGCCGCTGGGTCACCGCGGTGGCCGGGTTCTACATCTGGATCCTGCGCGGCACCCCGCTGCTGGTCCAACTGGTTCTGGTCTACAACGGCCTGGCCGCGGCCGAAATCTATTCCTTCTCCGACCTCACCTTGCTCGGCGTGACCGTCACCGGCGTGTTCCAGGCCGCCCTCGTCACGCTGGCGATCAACGAGAGCGCCTACATGGCGGAGATCATCCGTGCGGGGATCGACTCAGTCGGGAAGGGGCAGTCGGAGGCGGCGCTCGCCATCGGCATGACACCGCGCTCCGCGATGAGATGGATCATCCTGCCGCAGGCGCTGCGCTTCATCGTCCCGCCGCTCGGCAACAACTTCAACGCCATGATGAAGACCACCTCGATCTTGAGTGTGATCGGCGTGGACGAGCTGTTCCTCAACACCCAGGCGATCAGTTCCACGACCTTCCGCACGTTCGAAGTGTTCATCGTCGCGGCCCTGTACTACCTGTTGCTCACCACCTTGTGGTCGTTCGTCCAGGCTTGGATCGAGGGCCGGCTGAATGCATCGGCGGGGATATCGCGACCTCCGACGATAGGGCAGCGGCTCTTCGGCGGCGGGCGTGCCGTGGTCCGGGCGGAGGCGCCATGAGCGTGATCGTCCGAGCCGAGCACGTCACTCGCGCGCTCGGTGGCCACGTCGTGCTCGACGACGTCTCTCTCGAGGTGAGTCGCGGCGAAGTGGTCGTCCTCATCGGCCCGTCGGGCGCCGGCAAGACCACGTTCCTCCGTACGGTGAACCATCTGGAGACGATCGACAGCGGCAGCATCACGGTCACCGGTCGCCTCGTCGGCTACCGCCACGGCAAGGACGGCAGGCTCGTGGAGGAATCCGCGGCCGAGGTCGCGAGGCAACGTCGCGACATCGGCTTCGTGTTCCAGCACTTCAACCTGTTCGCGCACATGACGGCCGCGGAAAATGTCTGGCACGGTCCCGTGCGGGTCAGGCGCGTGCAGAAGGCGCAGGCGGTCGAGGACGCGCACCGCCTGCTGGACCGCGTCGGCCTGGCACACAAGGCCGACGCCTACCCGGCCAACCTGTCCGGCGGGCAGCAGCAGCGGGTCGCGATCGCCCGCGCGCTGGCGATGCGGCCGGCGCTGATGCTCTTCGACGAGCCGACGAGCGCACTGGATCCCGAGATGATCGGCGAGGTGCTCGAGGTGATGAAGGAGCTGGCCCGCGAGCACATGACGATGCTGGTGGTGACCCACGAGATGGGCTTCGCCCGCGAGGTGGCCGACCGGGTCGTCGTCATGGACGCCGGAAAGATCGTCGAGGTCGGCCCACCCGCCCAGGTCTTCACCGATCCCGTCCATGAACGTACGCGATCGTTCCTATCCAAGATCATCTGAAAGAGTCATGACCTATCACTGCGCCATCGCCAGCCCGCACGTACTTGCCACCGCCGCAGCCAAGAAGGCGATCGCAGGTGGCGGCAACGCCGTAGACGCCGCGCTCGCGGCCGCCGTGACGCTCACCGTCGTCTATCCGCACAACACCGGACTCGGCGGCGATCTGATCGCTCTGATCAGATCCCCGGACGGCAGGATCTCCTGCGTCAACGCCAGCGGTCCCGCCCCGGCCGGCATCGACGTGGCTGCGCTGATCTCGCGTTACGGCGGCCAGATGCCCGTGTCCGGGCCTGACACGATCACCGTCCCCGGCGCGGTCGCGGGCTATGCCGCGCTGCACGCCTCCGGTGCCGCGCTGACGTGGCCCGACCACTTCGCCGCCGCCATACGCCATGCGGAAGGCACTCCTGTCGTTCCGGGCCTGGCAGCGGCCATAGCCGAGGCCGGAGATCTGATCGCCGCCGACCCTGGGATGCGGACCGTCTTCGGGTCACTACGCGTCGGCGAAACCCTGCGCCAGGAAGAGTTGGCCGCGACGCTCGCGGAGATCGCGGCTCAGGGCCCCGAGGTGTTGTACGGCGGGCCGTTGGGCAAGCGACTGGTCGCCGGCCTGCAGGCGCTGGCGGTCCCCATCGCCCTGGACGACCTGGCCGCCTACGAGGTCGAGCAGCCCGATCCGCTTCACCGCGCCTTCCGGGGTTTCGACGTTTACACCAGCCCGCCCAACACACAGGGCTTCCTGCTGCTGCAGGCGCTGGCCGCGCTGGAGAGGACGGACCCGCACGGAGAGGACGCCGGACTACTGGCCGCGATCTTCCACGGAGGCATCGCCGACAGGACCCGCCATCTGGCCGATCCCCGGTTCGCGCAGATCGACGTGGACACCCTGCTGCTGGGCCCCTCCCACGAAGCGGCCGGGCCGGCCATCACCGGCAGGGCGAGTGGCGACACGGTCGCGGTCGTGACCGCGGACAGCGAAGGGTACGCGGTCTCGCTGATCCAGAGCCTCTTCCACAGCTTCGGCGCGGGGCTGCTCGAACCCTCGACCGGCATGGTGATGCACAATCGCGGGGCGTTCTTCTCCCTCGACGCCGCCTCGCCCAACGTCATCGCGCCGGGCAAGCGTCCGGCACACACGTTGATGCCGGTCATGGTCACCCAGGAAGAACGGCTGGCCTGGTCGATGGGCACGATGGGAGGCAAGGCCCAACCGCAGATCCTCACCCAAGTGCTGCTACGGCTGCTCGACGGGGAACAACCCGCCGACGCGGTCGCCGCACCCCGCTGGGTCGTCGGCGGTATGGAGGCGGGCCAGCCGGAGGACACGATCAGCCTGGAGACGGATCTCTCCCCCAGTACCATCGCAGCTCTGACCGCGACCGGCGCGCCGATCGTCCCGCTGCCGCCGGCATCAGAATGGGTCGGCCACGCACAAGTCGTCGGGGGTGCCACCTCAGCGGGGAGCGATCCTCGCTGCGATGGCGCCTCCGCCCTGGTTTCGCTGATGCCGGAAGATCCCCAGGCCGACATGTCCTGAGGTGACGCGGGACAGGGTCAGTGAGTGCCCCGAGGAGCGCTACCGTGAGAGCGCATGATCGATGCGTTCGAGCGCCTCAGTCAGCACCTTCCGGGGGCAGCCGACGTTCAGTCGGACGCACCCCTCTCCTCCGGGGCCGTAGACCCGGCCGTCGTAGAGATTGACAGCCGCACGGTCGACAAGGAACTGGTGCAGCCCGCCCACACGAGCGTCAAGCTCACGAGCCTCCAGCCAGACCAGAAACGACGCGTCCGGCGGCATCGGCGTGATCTCGGGCAGCCGCTCTTGGACGAACTCGTGCACGAAGGCCACGTTGCCCTTGAGATATTCGGTCAGCCGGTCGAGCCACGGACCACCCGTAGTGTAGGCAGTCTCCAAGGCCAGACGACCGAAGTAGTGCGCGTTGATCATGAACGATGCCCGCATGGCGTTCAGCAGTTCCGAGCGCAGGTATGGATCGGCAACCGAGAGTGTGGCCGTTGGCAGGCCCGCAAGGTTGAAGGTCTTGGTGGGGGCAGTGCAGATGAATGCTCGGCGGGCGGCGTCGCTGCTGATCGAGGCATAGACCACGTGGGGCCGGCCGTTCAGCCGGATGTCGCAGTGGATCTCATCAGAAATCACCAGAAGGTCGTAGCGCGCACAGATGTCGTTCACGGCGAGCAGCTCGTCGGCCGTCCAGCTCCGGCCCGAGGGATTGTGGGGGTTGCAGAGAAGTAGCACCTTCGCGCCGGATGCGGCCAGCTCGGCCAGGTTGTCGAGGTCGAACTCGTAGCGGTTGTCGATGAGCCGGAGCCGGTTCACGAGCAGCCGCCGGTGGTTACCGGTAATGGCCTCGAAGTTCGGCGAGTAGACCGGTGATTGGACGATCACCCCATCTCCAGGGGCGGTGAAGGTGCGCAAGATTGCTGCGACCGAGGACATGATCGCAGGGGCCGGGAGGAGCGTTTCCACCGGTGGTGTCCAGCCGTGCCTGACGGTGAACCAGTTCTGCACGATCTGGAAGTGTTCCGGGTCTCGCAGGGTGTAGCCGTAGATACCGTGGTCCGCAGCGGCGCGCAGCCGGTCGATGACGGTCGTCGGCGCCCGGAAGTCCATGTCGGCCGTCCATAGCGACAGCAGATCCTCGCCCCGGACACGCGGTGAAAATTCGTCCCATTGGTTGGCCCATTTGGCTGACCCGAAAGTGGCGCGGTCGTACACCGTGTCAAAGTCGGGGTCGGCGCCGTACTCTGCGGTGGCGGTAGGACTGGCTTTTGGCGGTCTGGTGGTCATGCGAAAACTGCTCCACTCCACGGGCGACACGGCAGTCTGGGTGGTCGTGGCTGCGGGGCGGATCCGGAGCCACGACCACCGGCTAGGTACGGGCTCAGCCGTTCTGGCCGATGCCGGCTTTGATGAGTTCCGGGACGATCTTCTTGCTCTCGTCGAACGAGATCAGCACGATGGCGTCCGGGTCTTGGGCCTTCACCTTCTCCACCTCGGCCGTGTAGTTGGCTGCGTTCGCGTCGTAAAGGGCATAGGAGACGACTTTGCCGCCGGATTCCTCGTAGAAGGAGCGGACGTTCTTCGCCAATGCCTCTCCGTAGGCGTCCTGCCGGGCGAGGATTGCGATGTTGCGGTGACCGTCCTCGCTGATGGTCTGGGCCATCACCTGCCCCTGCAGGACGTCGGAAGGGGCCGTACGGAAGTACATGCCATGGTCGGGGTAGGTGTCGAATGCGGTCGAGGTGTTTCCGGCCGATATCTGGACGACGCCAGCCCCGGAGATCTTGTCGATGACCGACAGCGACACCGACGAGGAAGCGGCACCGATGATGACGTCGGCACCACCGCGGAGCAGTTTGTCGGTCTCGGATGGCGCAATGTTCGGCGACCCGTCACCGGAGTCGCCCTTCAACTGCTTCACATCCTTGCCCAGCACACCCCCGGCCTTGTTGATTTCGTCAATGGCCAGGTCCACGCCGGCGAACTGCGGGGCGCCGAGGAAGGAGCTGTCCCCTGTGGCAGGGAGCAGGGTGCCGAACGTAAGGGTGCCGTCCCCCTTGGGGATTGGGCCGCTGACCTTCTGGTCGGCTCGGATGTTGGCCTGGTCCGGAGTGGTGCCGTTGACGTAGCCGACATTCTTGTAGTTGTTGTCCTGCCCGAATTGGTAGATGCCGACGGTCGCCGCGGACGGGCTTCCTGTCGAGTTCATCTCGATCGGGCCAGAGGCGCCGTCGTAGTCGATGTCCGTTCCGTCGGCGAGTAGGTCGGCGCACTGCTTGAAGCCGGTGCACTTTGTCCCATCCCTGGTAATGCCGATCTCCTTCTCGGCGATCGCCTTGCCGGAGTCGTTCTTTGCGGCGATCGCAGCCAGGGCTGAGAGGATCGTGGCGTCGTAGGCCTCCGGAGCGTAGGTGAAGTCCTTCACCTTGCTGTTGATCTTGAGGATCCGCTGCCGGAACTCGTCGCCGATCTTGCCGCCGGGCAGGGTGGCGCGCACACCGTTGAGAGTGCCCGGCTCGAAATCACCGGAGTAGTCGGCGGTGTTGCCGTCTACGAAGTAGAGCTGGGTGCCCGCCTTGGCCGGCGGCTGGGTGCCCGCCGTGGCCGGCGGCTCGCTGCCGGCTGCGGTGGGGCTGCTGTTAGAACCGCAAGCGGCGGTTGCCAACGCGGCGAAGGCCAAAACGGCGATACAGGTGATGCGTCTGGGGAGCGGCATGGGGCCTCCAAGTGTGGTGAGGACTGTTGCGCTATTGGTGCGGTGCACGGCTGTGTCGTGGCGGAGGTCAGGAGCGGACGCGATGGGAGGATTCGACCGGCGAACAGGTGCGGTCGTAGTCCTAGTTCCGCTGGCCGGCAGGTGTGCTGTCTGCCTGGGCGGCATTGGACAAGGTGCCGAGATACAGCTCGATCACCCTGGGGTCACGGGCCAGCGCCTGGCCGGACCCGGTGTAGGCGTTGCGTCCTTGGTCGAGGACGTACCCGCGGTCGCAGATCTGGAGGCAGCGGCGCGCGTTCTGCTCGACCATGACGACCGATACACCGGTGCGGTTGATGGCTCGGGTCTGCACGAACACCTCGTCCTGCATCGCCGGGGACAGGCCCGCTGAGGGTTCATCGAGCAACAACACGGAGGGTTCCATCATCAGAGCCCGGCTCATAGCCACCATCTGCCGCTCACCGCCTGACAATTGTCCGGCCCGCTGCTTGCGGCGCCGGCCCAGCGCAGGGAACAGGTCGGTCACGAACGCAAACCGGGGGGCGAACTTCTTGGGGGACTGATAGCACCCCATCCGCAGGTTTTCCTCGATGGTGAGCGAGGGGAAAATGTTGTTGGTTTGCGGTACGAAGCCGATCCCTTGGGATACCAGTGCGTCGGCGCGCTGGTTCGTGATCTCTTCGCCCCGCAGGCGAACCGTCCCGGCGGTGATCTTGACCAGCCCGAAGAGTGCTTTGAGCAGTGTCGACTTGCCGGCGCCATTGGGTCCGATGATGCCGACCAACTCGCCCGGTTGGCAGTACAGATCGGCGCCATTCAAAATGTTGACTCCGGGGAGATACCCGGCGATCAGATTGTCGGCGCGAAGGGCTGCACCCTCGGCCGCCTGCAGATGCCTTGTCTGCGCTGCCTGGTCGCTCCTTGGGGCGTTGGGATCGGTTTCAGCCACGATCTCGCCCTGATCGGTGACCTGAGAGTCCGATGGGCCCTGATGGGCAGAAGTCATCTCGGGACCTCCCGGTCGACCAGCTGCTCGGCGTGGTCGTGCGCGTGCTCGACCTGGATCACGTGTTCGAGCTCGCTGATGTCGGTGTCGTGGCGAGCTCCGAGGTAGGCATCGATGACACGTTCGTCCGACATGATGGATGTGGGGGGTCCCTCGGCGATCACCTTGCCCTGGGACATGACGACCACCCAGTCGGAGATCTCTCGCACCATGTCCATGTCGTGTTCGACGAACAGGACGCTCATTCCCTGATCCCGAAGCGACTTCACATGCCCGAGCAGGGACTGCTTCAGCGCTGGGTTGACGCCGGCCATGGGTTCGTCGAGCATGACCAGCTTCGGTTCGACCATGAGCGCTCGCGCCATCTCGAGCAGCTTTCTCTGGCCGCCTGACAGGGACCCGGCGAAATCTTCCTCCTTGGCGTCGAGTTTGAACCGCTTGAGCAGGTCTCGGGCCCGGTCGGTGATGTCTCGTTCCTGCGCCCGCCACAGGGCGGGGAGCGCGGCGGCCCACAAGCGTTCGCCACGCTGACCTGTGGCGCCCATCCGTATGTTCTCCAGTACTGTCAGTTTCGAGAGCACTCTGGTCAGCTGGAAGGTCCGGACCATGCCGAGGCGTGCCACTTTGTAGGCTGCCTTGCCTTCGAGCGGTGTCCCGTCGAAGGACCAGGAACCGGCATCGGGTTGATCGAAGCCGGTGAGCAGGTTGAAGAACGTGGTCTTGCCTGCACCGTTGGGTCCGATCAAGGCGGTGATGACCCCACGTTGGATTTCGAGATGTTCCACGTCGACCGCGGTGAGGCCGCCGAAGGTGCGGCGGATTCCGTTCACGACCACAACGGGGTCGGGTTTGGCGGCACCAGGCTCATGCGGCACCGACTGCAAAGCAGTCCGGCACTCGCGCATCGACTTGTTCTCCCCGGGGCCGGGGCCGGGGGCGGGAACCCGTGGCTGGGACGTATCACCGGCAGCTGGGACGTCCTTGGGTGCGGTGCCCGAGGAGAGGTGGTCAGTGGGGAGGTTGTCAGTGGGCATCGAGCGCGATCTCCCTTCGATCACCGAAGATGCCTTGCGGCCGGAAGATCATCAGCAGCATCAGCACCAATCCGACCAACATCAGCCGGATGATTGATGCTTGGTCGGCGTTCATGAAGTGCGCCACGACCGGGTAGCCCGCCAACTGCGTCAAGACCGATCCGAGGAACGACAGGATCGCCCAGAACATCACCGCGCCGACGATCGGGCCAAGGATCCGAGCGGCGCCACCGAGGATGAGCATGGTCAAGGCGATGAAGGTGAAGTCCAGGTTGAACGTGTCGGCCTGGACCGAAGCGGCCCCGAACGCGCCCACGAAACCTCCGGCGCATCCGACCACTCCACCGAGGATGAGGGCCTGGATCTTGTAGCCGTAGACGTTCTTGCCCAGAGACCGCATTGCATCCTCGTCTTCACGGATGCCCCGGAGAACCCTTCCCCACGGTGATCGCATCAGGGCCCAGGTGAACAGACTGATCATGATGACCAGGCCCCAGCCGACTATGACGGTCCACAGCTCCTCCCGGCTGTAGGTCAAGAAGAAGCCGTCGTAGTTCGGCAGCGGGTTGAGGCTTCGGAACCCGGCGGTAAAGCCGGTCACACCGTCCTTGCCGTGAAAGTACGTCCGGAACGACGTCCCGAACACAAGTCGTAGGATCTCTGCCGCCGCGATGGTGACGATCGCCAGGTAATCCGCCCGAAGACGCAGGGTAGGAATGCCCAGTATCAGCGCCAACACCACGGTGAAGGCGATCGCGAGCAGGATCGCGAGGACGGTGGGAATCCCGCTTTGTGGCGATCGCCGCGCCCATGATGTAACCGCCTACCGACAAGAAGGCGGCCTGACCGAAGTTGAGCAGCCCGGCGTAGCCGAACTGAATGTTCAAACCGATCGCAGCCAAGCAGAACGAGACGGCCACATAGCCGAAGCCGTCGTGCAGTGCCCCCGTGACGGCGCCGATGATGTCCATGTCCTCACCCGATCCTCTCGGCGCGGCCGAGCAAGCCTTGTGGTCGGACGAGCAGGACCAGTGCCAGCAGAACCATCGCGCCTGCGAACTTGAGTTCCGATGGGATGACCAAGGTTGAGGTCTCGACGAACAGCCCGATGATGATCGAGCCGATCAGCGCGCCCCACACTGATCCCAGACCTCCGACGCAGGTAGCGGCGAAGATCAACAGCAGTACCTGCGCTCCCAGTTGGTAGGACACCGATTGGGAGAATCCCAAGAACGCCCCGCTCAGTCCCGCCAGCGCGGTGCCCACGATCCACACCGTGGCTATGACACGATCGACCTTGATCCCCGTCGCAGAGGCCAGGGCCGGATTGTCCGACACCGCGCGCGTGGCGCGACCGATCCGGGTGTACTGCAAAGCAAGAGTGACCGCGACGAGCGCAAGCCCGCTGATGGAGATGATGACGACGTCTCGCATGGTGTAGGTGAACAATCCGAAGGCGTCTCGGCCGGCGGGCGTGACGTATTCGCGGTAGGTCAAGGCGCGGCCGCCTGTGAAGTACTGGTAGAAGTTCCGGAGAAAGAACTGCAGACCGATCGAGATGATCATCATGGCGATAAGTCCCGTTCCGCGGCGTCTGAGTGGTCTCCACAAACCCCTTTCGTTCAGGTAGCCGAACAGTGCCGACAGCGCCACCGCCACCGCCACCGCCACGACGATGGGCAGCCCTACGACCCGGTTGCCGAGATAGGTGGCGAATGCCCCGAAGGTCACCAGCTCGCCGTGGGAGAAGTTCGACAGTCCCGTCGTGCCGAACACCATGGACAGGCCAAGAGCCCCCAATGACAGCACCAGGCCGAACAGCAGGCCGTTGTAGAGCAGTTGGGGGATCTGGTCCCACACCGTCGACACTTGACGCGTGTCGGGACCGAGGGGGAAGTTGACGGTGATCGTGCTCAAGGTGCCCGTCGGTCGCAAGGTGTTCGACGCTCCGTCGCGGATCCGCACAGCATCGGGAAGCGTCTTGGTGTCCAAGATGACGGCCAGGGTGCCCGAGTCGCTGCCAGGCACAGTGATCGCGAACCGGCCTTGGTCGTTGCTGACGCCCGTGTAGGTCTTACCCGTACTGGACTGGACATTGATCTTCACCCCAGCGACCGGTGCGTTGTTGTCGGCGGAGTTGCGCAACGTTCCCTGCACGGTCCGATCACCAGCCGCGTACGTCGGAGCGCCCATTGCCACGACGCCGAGCAGGGCGATCGAGAGCATGACCGCTCCCAGCAGTAGTGACAGGCGAGCAGGATGGCGGCGTACGCGCCAAGGTGCACGGGGTGGTGTCATGGCCGCTCCGAAATTGCATGGCGGGATATCTGATCGGCCTGCGGCGGGTGGGCCGGCAGGCAGCGACGACAGCGTGGGGAGACCGACGACCGATACCACTCTGCTGCGGGCTGCGTCGGCCGTACCGCAGATTTCGGGTGACCGATTCTCGCGGTTCTGGAATGCTATGCGCCCCCCATTGCGCGGTCCAGTCGTCGTTTTCGATGCGTACTCATCGAAATTTTCGACCAATCAACGGGGAAGAAACCGGATCCAGTGCTGTGACCGCGTAGGCGCCGGGTTGGTGGTCGTGGCGGTTGGACGTGCGGTGGACGTCCATTCGACCGGTGGAGGCGCGGCGGCCTTCACCTGACCTGCTCAAAAGAAGGTTGACAACGGCTCACGGTCTCGTTGGACATGCCGCAAGACGAGGCAGTCTCGCGGTGCCCCGATGCGGGACAGCAAATGTTTTCGCGTACGATCGGTCACCTCAAGCGACGAATCGGTGGTCACGGGCGGCGATTGGTGCGTGATGTACGACCTTCACCGGCTTCGGTTGCTGCGCGAACTCAAGCACCGCGGCACCCTTGCAGCTGTGGCTTCGGCCCTCTCGTACAGTCCTTCGACCATCTCTTCGCAGCTTTCGCAGCTGGAGGCCGAGGTGGGCGTCCCGCTCCTGGAACCTATGGGACGCCGGGTCCGTCTGACGCCCGCGGCGGAGATGCTGGTCGGGCATATCGAGGTGATCTTGGACCGGCTCGAGCAGGCTGAGGCCGATATCGCGCGGGCTAAAACCGTGCTCGAGGGTGACCTGCGGATTGCAACCTTTCAGACTGCTGCTAAGACTCTGGTCCTACCTGCCGTAGACCTGCTTCAGCGCGAGCATCCGCAGCTTCGCGTCTTCGTGCATCAGGAGAACGAACGCACACCGCTGCGGGCGCTTGTCGCGCACGAATTCGACCTGGTCATCGCCGAGGAGTATCCGGGAGAGCCGCCGTCGGCTCTGTCCGGCCTGCACACACAGCTTCTCCTCGAGGATCCTCTTCTTCTAGCCACCCCACCGGACGGCGAGCCGCCGCAACTCGCAGCTCTCGCACACCTGCCTTGGGTCATGGAGCCCGAGGGCAATGCCGCCAGGCGCTGGGCCAGCGCTGTCTGTCGGCAGGCCGGCTTTGAACCCCACGTTCGCTACCAGTCGACCGACCTCACCTTCCATGTGCGCTTGATCGAGGCCGGGCAGGCGGTCGGATTCCTACCCAAACTCGCCTGGGGCGTCCACGCTCCTACAGTGACACTTACCGAGCTGACGCCGCCGAACGCTCGGCGCGTCCTCATCGCTACCCGCACTGGCAGCCACCATCACCCGGCCGTCGTTGCTGCCCGCGTCGCGCTCGACCGAATCAGCCGCAGCGCACGGGATCTGACCCGGAGTTGACCCCCGAGGGGGCCTTGAGCCGTGTGGTGATCTGGCCCAGCAGCGACACGGTATCCCCGCTCGACCGGGGCGCTTCCGTGGCCGGACACCGGTCTGCTGTTCCTGGGTCTCCAACGTCGCCGGTCGGAACCCCATCGTCTCGTGCACCTGCGCCCACGGCAGGCCGTCCCGCGCCGGCGAAGCTCTGTGATGGCTGATCCCTCATTGTGTGATGAAACGATGACAATGCGGTTGACCACCGGATTCGTCTGGTTGCCTACGGATCATGCAACCGACGAACCCCTCTCCTGACTCCCCGTTCCCCCAAGGATCCACTGGCCGCCGTCGTGCCGGAGTGATGGCGGCCGTGGCCGTCGCGGCCGGGGCCACGCTGGCGGCCTGCGGCGCATTCACCGAAGGCCCCGGCGACGGACCGGCCGCGACGGACGCGACGGCCCAGCACGCCAGTCAGGCCGCGACCAGCGTCAGGGTGTTGTGGATGGGCGACTCCATCGCGGGCGCGGAGGCCCCGGCCGTGGAGGCCGCGCTGAAGGCCAGCGGTGTGCGGTTCAAGAACGCCACCTCTGACGGCGGCGGCAACATCGTCGCCGGTGATCATCCGGTGACGGCCGTGGCGGCCAAGGACACCTGGAAGAGGCTGAAGGAGGACCTCGCCTCCTTCCGGCCGACGATGATCGCGTACCAGATCACCACCTACGACTGGGGCACGCCCCGCCAGCAACTGGCGGCCTACCAGAAGCTCTCCCGGACGGCGAAGGACGCCGGTGCCCGGCTCGTCCTGGTGTCCGCCCCGCCGTTCAAGATCGACGAATTCTTCAAGCCTCACGAGGACGCGATCAAGAGCGCGCCCGCGATGGCAGCCGAGGTCGCCGACGTTCGCTACCTGGATGCCTCTGAGCTGTGGGGGGACGACTACGCCGCTGGCAAGGCCCAGCGTGCCAAGGACGGGATCCACTCCTGTCAACAAGGGTCGGCGGCCTTCGCCACATGGTTCGCCAGGCAGCTCGGCAAGCTGGCCGGCTTCACTCCGGCCGCCCCCGGCGCCTGGGCCACCGGGCCTTGGACCGGCGACGAGCGCTTCGTCAAACTCGGCTGCGGCTGATGGCTTCAGCCTCCCGCCGCGCGCATATCGGCGCGCTCGATGGGCTGCGCGGGCTCGCCGTCGCCGCGGTCCTGCTGTTCCACGCCGGGCACATGCGCGGCGGGTTTCTGGGCGTCGACCTGTTCTTCGTCCTGTCCGGCTTTCTGATCACCGGTCTGCTGCTGGAGGAGCTCGCCGGGCGCGGCCGTATCGACCTGGTGGCCTTCTGGGGGCGCAGGGCCCGTAGGCTCCTGCCCGCGCTGGCCGTCATGGTCGCGGCAACGTTGCTGCTGGCCTGGGCGTTCGCCGGGCCGGGCGTGCTGGGGTCCGCCCTGCGGGACGCGCCATGGGCGGCCGCCCAGAGCCTGAACTGGCATTTCATCGGCGAGCGGATCGGATACTGGAACGCCTCCGGCACCCGTCTGTTCGCCCACCTGTGGAGCATCAGCGTCGAGTGGCAGTTCTACCTGGTCTGGCCCCTGGTGGTGGCGCTGGCCGGGAAGGGGCGCGGCGGGCAGCGGCGGGTCGCGCTCGTCGCGGTCGCCGGCGCGTTCGTGTCGCTCCTGCTCATGATCAGGCTCGGGGCGGCCGTGGACACCACCCGCGCTTACGAAGGTACCGACACCCGGGCCTTCTCCCTGCTCCTCGGCGCGGCCGCGGCCACCGCGCCCGTCCGCCACGCCGTGGCCGGCCTGTCACGCACGGCGGTGGACGCGATCTGCCTCCCGCTGCTGGGCGGGCTGCTCGCGTCATGGGTGCTGACCAGCAGGGAAACGACCCCCGGCCTGTTCCAGGGCGGGATGTTCGCGCACGCCCTGGCCGGCGCCGCGCTGATCGCGCTCCTCGCCCACGCGCCGGACGGTCTGGCGGGCCGGGCAGTGGGCGGCGCCGTACCGCGCCGGCTGGGCGAGCTGTCCTACAGCCTGTACCTGTGGCACTGGCCGGTCTATCTGCTGCTGCCACGGCCGCTGCCCTGGCCGCTCGGCGGGCCGGCCGGCTCGGGCTGGACGGTCACCGCGATCGGCCTGTCGCTGCTGGCTGCGGTAGTGTCGAAGGTCGCCGTCGAGGACCCGGTACGGCTGCGTGCCGGGTGGGCCACCGGACGCCGTGGATGGGTGGCGCTGGCCGTCGCGGGAGTGATGGCGGCGGGATTGTGGGCGGCGATACCGCGGCCGCAGCCCGGTGCCGGGACGGTCGACGTGAGCAGGCTCGGCCAGCTCTAGCCAGGTCACGCCGGTGACATCGCGTCGAAGAGGAGGAACAACACATGCCGGGGGTGCTGTGCCGCGTGGCGACCGTCCTGGTCGCGGCGGCGGCGCTGGCGGGCTGCGGGATCACCGACACCGATGTGCTGCCCGCCGGTCAGCCGGTCCAGGGCGGCCTGACCGAGAACAGCAACCAGCTACTACGGGTGTACTTCGTCACGCAAGAGGGCACCTGGCCGGTCTCGCGGCCGGCCCCGGCCGGAAACCGGCTGCAACGTGCCATGAACGCGTTGCTCGCCGGCCCCACGGCGGAGGAGCGGGCCCGAGGGCTGATCACACACCTTCCTTCGTCAACCCAGCCGGTCCGGGCCAGGACGACCAGAGGCCGGGTGGAACTGCGTCTGCCCTGGCAGGTTCGCAACCTGCGGCCGGTGGCGGTGAGCCAGCTCGTGTGCACGGCCGCCGCCGCGGACGCCGGCGACGACCCCGTCATCGAGGTGGTCGAGCCCGCCATGGACCGGCCCTGGCGGGTCAGATGCGACGAGAACGGATCGGCCGTCCCAGCCGACCAAGGAGCCTCCTCATGACCCGCGTGCTCGTGATAGAAGACGATCCGGCCGTGCGCCGGGGCGTGAGCGTCGGCCTGCGCCACAGGGGCCACGAAACCGTGCTGGTCGCGACCGGTGAAGACGGGCTGGCCGAACTCGTCGCGAGCGCCCCCGAGGTCGTGCTGCTCGACCTGATGCTGCCCGGCATGAGCGGCCTGGAGACCTGCCGCCGCATCCGCGCCTTCAGCCAGGTGCCCATCGTGATCCTTTCCGCGCGCGACGATGACGTGGACATCGTGGTCGGTCTGGAGGCCGGCGCCGACGACTACGTGATCAAGCCTGCCAGCACCGAGGTCATCGAGGCACGCATGCGCGCGGTGCTGCGCCGTACCACGCCGCCCGCCTCTTCCGACCAGACCCGCACCACCCACGGCGACCTGCTCATCGACCGGGTCGCCCTGCGCGCGCTCAAGCACGGCACGCAACTTGCGCTGGCGCCGACGGAGCTGAAGCTGCTGCTGTTCCTGTCGGCCGCGCCCGAACAGACCTTCAGCCGCCAGCAACTCCTGGAACAGGTGTGGGAGCACACCTTTTACGGCGACTACCGGCTGGTCGACGCGTGCGTGATGCGGCTGCGGGCCAAAATCGAGGACGACCCCCGCAACCCCCGCTACATCCAAACCGTACGCGGCTTCGGCTACCGCTTCGGGCCGCTGTGATTCACCCGTCCCTCGTTCGCGGCCTGCGAGCTCAGCTGGTCCTGGTGTTCCTGCTGGTCTCCGTGCTCAGCGCGGTGATCGCCGCCACCATCACCTTCCGTCAGGGCCGCACCGCGATCGTGGCGCGCGCCCAGGCCGACGCCCTGCAGGACCTGCGCGCCCACCTCGCCTCCCGGACACCTGACCTGCCCGCCGATCCCACCGAGACGGACCTGCGTACGCTGGCGCTGCAACTGGACCGCGCGGCAGGCATCCGCGGCTGGCGCACCGCCCTGTCCTATCGCGGCGGCCCGCTCATCGCCACCGGAGCTCAGCCGCCTCTGCCCGCGCAGTTGCGCACTCAAGCGGCCACCTCGACCACCGCACTGGCCCAGCGTTTCCATCGCGGCCAGGTGCCCTGGCTGGCCGTGGCCCTTCCGGTCACCGCCGCCGCCCGCCCACAGGGCCCCCCGCCCCTCGTCGTCTACGCCTCCTTCTCCCTGGCCTCCCAGCAGCAGGATGTGGACACCCTGGCGGCCGCCGCCCGCGCCGGAGCCCTGCCCGTCGCCCTGGTCGCCATCGTCCCCGCACTGCTGGCCGCGCGCAGACTGCTGCGACCGGTACGGCGGCTGCGGACGGCCGCCGAGCGGATGGCGGGCGGCAGTCTCGACACCCGCGTACGCGTCACCGGCAACGACGAACTCGCCGACCTCGGCCGTACCTTCAACACCATGGCGGCCACGCTCCAGTCCGACGCGGCCGCGCTGCGCGACATGGAAGCGCGGGCACGCCGGTTCGCCGCCGACGTCTCCCACGAGTTGCGCACCCCGCTGGCGGCCATGTCCGCCGTGACCGAAGTCATCGACGCCGACGCCACCTCCGGCCGCCTCGCGCCACTCACCGCCGAGGCGCTGCAACTCGTCTCCGACGAGACACGCAAGCTCAGCCGCCTGGTAGAGGACCTGATCGAGGTGTCCCGCTTCGACGCCGGCGTCGCCGTACTGAACGTTGACGAAGTCGACGTGGGCGAGCTCATCGGCAAGACGCTGGCGCTGCGGCACTGGCGCGACCGGGTCCGCACTGATGTTGCCCCCGGGTTGCGCGCCCGGCTCGACCCGCGCCGCGTCGATGTCATCCTGGCCAACCTCGTCGGCAACGCGCTGCGGCACGGCGGCACGGCGGTATCGGTGCTCGTCCAGGTCCGGGCCGATACCGAGCAGATCGCCGTCACCGTCTCCGACGACGGGCCCGGCATCCCCGCCGACCTGCTGCCCCACGTCTTCGATCGCTTCACCAAAGGTGACGCCGCCCGTACCCGTACCGACGGCAGCGGTCTGGGCCTGGCCATCGCCACCGAGAACGCGCGCCTGCACGGCGGCACTCTCACCGCGACCAACGCCCCCCGAGGCGGAACCATCCTGACCCTCACGCTGCCGCGGCATCCACCATGAGGAACGCCCGTTACGCGCGGCAACCAAGTAAACGGGCAGGCCGGCCCCTGGGAAGAACGAAGCCAGGGCCAGCCCGCACTCCACCGCCGAGTCCAGGATCGGCCCCGCATCAGTTGCCCTCCATCACCGATGCCGGTGTGAGGATCCGATTCTGCTGACTGTGCACGAGATCGCGTACCTGACTGCGGAACGCGGCGAACTGCTGATCGGCCATCAACGCGGCCCGCCGCCGGCCACGATCCTCCCAGGAGGAGAATCCCCACAGGTACACCAGGGTGTTCAGGGCACCGGTCTCGGTCTGGTAGACCCCGATCGGTTCGCCGAGATGATGGATCTGCGGTTGCCGCCCGAAATCGCGCCAGAGGCGCAGGTACTCGGTGACCCCGCCTGGCCGGAGGCCGTAGTTGCGCTCTTCGACGATCATGGTTACTCCTGCTCCGTATCAGTGTTGGCCGGGCCGAGCAGCCGGTGGAGCCGGTCGACGGCCGGGCCGAGCGCGGCCTCGTCGGTGCACGCCGCGACGTACCGGTCGGGGCGGGTGAGGACGAAGCATGCGGAGTGACGGGTGAACCACTCACGCAGGTGCCCCTCGAGGTCCTCGACGACCTGCGTCTCCGGGTGGACGGTCGCGCGCCGCGCCCGGCCGGCGCGCGAGTCGACGACCTTGACGAAGGTGGCGCCGAGTGCGGTGAGGTAGTCGCGCTGGGCGCCGGAGAGGTGCTCGGCCGGGTCGGCGCCGAAGCCCACCACCGCGAACCAAGGGCCGAGCACGTCGTCCAAGCGCAGGACGTCGCCCTCGGCGTTCTCGACCAGAGGCTGGATGAACATGCGCCCGACCGGCGACCGCCGGCCGCCCCCGTCGGGGACCACGACGCCGTCGGTGTACTGCGGCATCGGCTTGAACCGCATCTGCAGGACCCAGTCGCGCACCGCCGGCGCTCGCACGACGGCGTGGAAGAACACGTCGCGTGCGGTCGCCACCAGGCGGTTGGTGGGTGACAGGATGCGGCCGAGCGTGGTCGACAGGTCGATCATCGCCTGCGCGTGGGGGCGCCGCTCGGTGTCGTACGTGGCCAGGATGCCCGGATCGGCGTGCTCCCTGACGGCGGCGGCGATCTTCCAGGCGACATTGGTGACATCGCGGATGCCGGTGTTCATCCCCTGACCCGCCCAGGGCGGCATGAGGTGGGCGGCGTCGCCGACGAGACACACGCGGCCGACGGTGAACCGCCGGGCGATCCGCGAGTGGTGGGTGTAGACGCGTGCCCTGATGATGTTCAGCCGCGCCGGGTCCTCGACATGGTGGCCGAGCAGCTCGTGCACCTTGTCGGTCTTGAGCATCTCGTCGTCGTCCTCGCCGGGGAACAGCATGAACTCCCAGCGCCGGAGGTCGTGCGGCAGATGGACGCAGACGTACGGCCGCGCCGGATCGCAGTGCAACGCGGTGTACTGGGCGTCGAGAGGGTCGTTGTCACACTCGACGACCACCCACTTGCGCGGATGCGTGTCGCCCTCCAGCTCCACGCCCAGCAGCTCGCGGACGGTGCTGCGGCCTCCGTCGGCACCGATCACGTACTCGGCGCGGACCCGCAGGGTCTCGCCTCCGGGAGCCTGGACGTCGAGCTCGACCCCGTCGCCGTCCTGCTCCAACCGGACGACCTCGTGCCCGAGCAGCACACGCACCGAGGGGAACCGGTGCAGGCCGCGGCGCAGCACGACCTCGCAGCTGGGCTGCATGAAGATGTTGCGCCGGGACCAGCCGTACTCGCGCGTGGCCGGCCGGACGTCGGCGAAGCACCGGTTGCGGCCGTCGAAGAACCGCAGCGGCACGTTCTGGATCATGTCCTTGATCAGCTCGTCGGCCAGGTCCACTGCTTGGAAGCTGCGCAGGCATTCGTCGTCCATGCCGACCGCGCGCGGGTAGTCGATGATCTCGAGGGAGCGCTCGACGAGCAGGGCGTCCACGCCGTACATGCCGAGAAAGTTCGCGAGGGTGGCGCCCGCCGGGCCGGCGCCGACCACGGCGACCTGGGTGCGCAGCGTGCGGGTCATGGCCGGTCCCGATACCGGTCCAGGAACTCCCGCAGGGTGGTCAAGTAGTCGGCCAGGTTGTCGTCGTGCACGTAGTGCCCGGCCTCGCGGATCTCCTGCCAGGTGAGCAGCGGCTGGCGGGCGGCCATCTCGGCGCACGTGGCGGTGGGCAGGAAGTCCGACCGGGCACCGCGGAGCACCAGCGTCGGGCACCGCAGCGCTTCGACGTGCGGCCACAGATCCACGGTGCGTGCTGGGTCGGGATCCAGGCGCACCCGCGCGATGCCCTCGAGGTCGAACTTCCACACCCACTGGCCGTCGGCGGCCGCACGGACGGTGTTGTCGATCCGGGAGTCGAGCGCGGCCTGCGAGATGTCCGGGCGCACGCTCCGCCAGTACGCACGCGCCTCGTCCCGCCCGGCGAACACACGCGGCGTCCGCTCGAGTTCGCGTCTGATCCGCTCCGCGCCCGCGCCGGACGCCGACGAACCGGGCCCGATGTCCTCGATCACCGCGAGCCGGACCCGCTCCGGGTGCCGTGCCGCGTAGACGATCGCGTTGGTGCCGCCCATGGAATGACCGACGAGCGTGAAGCGACGCAGGTCCAACGCGTCGGCGAGCTGCTCGATATCGCTGACATAGGCATCGGTGACGTATTCGCCCGCCGGATCCCAGGCGCTGTCACCGCGGCCCCGGTGGTCCAGGGCGATGAGCCGATGGCGATCGGCCAGCGCCGCCGCCACCGGCTCCCACGTCCGCGCGTAGCTTCGCAGGCCGTGCAGCAGCACGATCGGGGGCGCGTCCGGGTCGCCCCACTCCACGTAGTGCGCGCGCAGACCGTTCAGCGTGGTGAACCGGTCGGCGCCCGCAGTCGGCTTCGTCGGCACGGCCATGCTCACCGCAGCCCGTCTCGGCCCTCGATCGCACCGGCCGTCAGCCCGCCGAGGCGCGCGTGCAACCGCCCACGAGTGGCGAAGGCGAAGATCGCCACCACCTCGTCCGGAGCGGGCGCGTCGGTGAAGGTCACGGTGACGGTGTCGTAGTGCGAGCGCACGTAGAGGGCGTCCTTGTGCGCGAGCGGCACGTCGATGCTCGTGCCGGGGGCGGCACGCTTGCCGGTGGAGGGCACCCAGGACTTCCCGCCGCCGACCGCCTCCCGGACCGGGTCGGCGAACACCTGGGTGAGGAAGGCGTTGCCGTGCTCGTACTCGCCGCCGGTTCCCACCAGGCAGGCCTTGCCGTAGCTCTCGATCGGCCGGCCTTCGGCCGCCGACTTGACGCGGCGGCCGAACTCCAGGCCGAGCGCGGCCGAGCGGCCTACGATCTCGTCGAGGGATTCGCTGTAGCGGCCCGCGTAGGGGTTGTGGATCGCCGCGGCGATGACGATCTTCCGCACCGGCTCGCCGTCGGCCAGGGCGCCGGTCTCGGTGGCCAGGGTGTCCTCGATACAGGTGAACCACTTGCGGATGTGGTAGCCCTCGAAATTCGGGTCGCGCATGAGGTCTCTCCAGTGATCAGGTGTAGAGCGGATCGAGATCGACGGTCTCGCTCGGCGCGTTGTGCTCGCCGAGGATCCGCTTGCCCTCCTCGTCGTCCCGCACGGTCTCGCAGAAGAACTCGAAGCGGTTGCCGTCGGGATCGGTGAAGTACACGCCGAAGCCCACCTTGTGGTCGGTCGTCTTCACCACGGGTACGCCCTTGCTGAGCAGCATGCCGTACAGGCGGCGCAGCTCGTCCAGGTCGCCGTCGATCTCCAGGCCGTAGTGCTGCAGCCCGATGCCACCGGGCCTGGCGCCGTCCTCGGCGCGGATCAGCGCGATGTCGTGGTGCTTGAGCCCGTAGGAGAGGAAGACCCATTCAGGCCCGCGGGCGGTGACCTCCATGCCTAGCACGTCCTCGTACCATTTCGCCGAGGCCTCGGGGTCGCCGACGAACAGCGACAGGTGGGTGCGCCGCACCCGTGGTTTCACACTGGATACGGCGTCGGTCGTGGACCGCGGTGCGTCGTCCTTGGCCATCATCATGTGCCTCCTTAGTGGGCGCCGGGACCCGCGGCGACGGCCGGGGTCCATGCCACGTCGGTGATTTCGGGGAACTCGCGCCATTCCTTGGTCCAGGTCCGTCCGGCGTCGGTCGACCGTAGGAGGTGGCCGTACTTGGTGCCGGCGAAGACCGTCGACGGGTCGGCCGGGTGGGTGCCGAACGCCCACACCGTGGAGTTGGCCGGAGTGTCGAGATCGGCCTCGGTCCAGGTCTGCGCGAGGTCGGTCGAGTAGAGGATCTTCGTCATCGTGCCGGGTGTGGCGTCGCCGATGCCGAGCAGCAGGTCGTCGGTACCGGGAATGGGCATCACCAGGCGCGTGTAGTAGATCCCGTACTTCCGGCGGGTGTCCTGCCGGGTCCAGGTCCGGCCGTCGTCCTGGCTGACGAACAGCGCGTTGACGACCGCGACCACGATCGTCTTGGGCGGACCGGCGAGGACCACGATGCTGTGGATGTCGGAGTTGGTGACCCCGTCCGGCAGCGACGCGGGGGTGCCGTCAACGCGCTGCCAGGTGTAGCCCCGGTCGCGCGTGCGCCACAGGCCGCCCTCTTCGACGCCGAACCACGCGCCCCCGCTGTCGACGTGATCCCACGTCACCGTGAGGATACGCGGGCGGTTGACGCCGGCGCAGAACTCGGGGATCTCCGGGGGAAGCCGGTCCCAGCTCTTCCCGGCATCAGTGGTGCGGAACACCGCCGCGCGGGAGGGCGCGCCGGTCCCGGCGAGTATGCGGTCGGGATCATCAGGGTCGATGGCCAGCGCCCAGATGTGCATGCCGTTCATCGGAGAGTCGACACGGTGCCAGGTCACGCCGGTGTCGTCGCTGCGGACCAGGCCGACGTCAGCCCCCGCGTAGATCACCTGTGGATCGGCGGGGTGGACGGCCAGGCACCGGACCACGGCGTCGAACTCCACCTCCTGCCCCGGCGGGATCCGGTACCAGGTTCTGCCGTCGTCCGCGCTGGACAGCACGCCCTGTCCCGCGGTTGCCACGAGAATCGTTCCTTCCATGGCGATGCTCCTTGGTTGAGGGTTCAGAGGAAGATGCCGCGGGTGAGCCCGCCGTCGATGCCGAGCGATTCGCCCGTGATGCCGCCGGCGTGCGGGGAGGCCAGGAAGCACAGTGTGCGGGCGACTTCCTGCGCGGTCAGGACCCGGCGGATCGGCGTCCGATCGATGAAGTTCTGCTCGACCTGCTGCGGTGTGATGCCCTGTTTGGCGGCTTCCTTCTCGTACAGTTCGTGAATGTGCTCGGTCTCCACCACGCCGGGGTGCACCGTGTTCACCGTGATCCCGGACGGGCCGAGCTGGTCCGACAGGGCCTTGGTCATGTGCACGACGGCGAGGTTGCGCATGCCGGACAGGGCGTGGCTGGACCGGCCGGTCAGCCCGCCGATGTTGAGGATGCGCCCGTAGCCGAGTTCCCGCATGTGCGGCGCGGCCGCCTGCGCGCACCGGAAGTAGCCGACGACCTTGGTGTTCAGGTCGGTCAGCAGGAGGTCGGGGTCGGCCTCGTCGACCGAGTTGCGCACCAGTCCCGACGGTGCGGCGGCGCCGTTGACGAGGATGTCGACGCGGCCCAGTTCGCCGGCCGCCGCGTCCATCATCGCGCGCACCGATTCGGTGCTGGTGGTGTCGGCCACGAGCGGCACGACGCGTCCACCCAGCTCGGCCTCGATCTCCTTGGCGGTCTCCTCCAGGAGATGCCTGCGCCGGGCGGCGATCACCACCGAGACGCCTTCCTTCACCAGCTCACGGGCCACGGCCCTGCCGATGCCGAGCGCGCCGCCGGTGACGACGGCGACCCGCCCGCGAAGCTCGAGATCCACGACGTTCCTCTCCTGGGTCGGTGTTCTCACGTGAGGTTCACCCACACGCTTTTGGTCTCGGTGTAGTGCTCGAGCACCTCGCGGCCCATCTCGCGTCCCCAGCCGGACTGCTTGTAGCCGCCGAAAGGGGAGCCCGGGTCGGTGAGGTTGTAACAGTTGACCCACACCGTCCCGGCCCTGATCGCCGCCGCGATGCGATGGGCCATCTTCAGGTCCTGCGTCCACACCCCGGCGGAAAGGCCGTAGGGAGTGTCGTTGGCCTTGGCGACGAGGTCGTCGATGTCGTCCCACTCCATCGCGACCAGGACCGGGCCGAAGACCTCCTCGCGCACCACGCGCATCGAATGGTCGGTCTCGACGAAGATCGTCGGTTGCAGGAAGAAGCCGTCACGGTAGTCCTCGCCGAGCCCGTCCGGGCGTCCGCCGCCGGTGGCCAGTTTGCCGCCCTCCTGCCGGCCGGAGGCGATGTACTCCCCCACCCGAGCGAGCTGCTTCGCCGACACCAGCGGCCCCATCTCGGTGCCCGGATCGGTGCCGGGACCCACCACGATGCGGCGGGCGCGCTCGACCAGCGCGGCCATCACCTCGTCGTAGATGCGCTTGTGCACGTACAGGCGCGACCCCGCGGTGCAGGTCTGCCCCTGGTTGAAGAAGATCGCGTCCGCCGCCGCCTCCGCGACCTGCGCGGGGTCGGCGTCCGGCAGGACGATGTGCGGCGATTTCCCGCCCAGCTCCAGCGACACCTTCTTCAGGTTGCCCGTCGCGGCCCGCGCGACCAGTCGCCCGACCTCGGTGGACCCGGTGAAGGCGATCTTGTCGACACCAGGGTGGTCCGCGATCGCCGCGCCGGCCTCGGCACCGGCGCCGGTGACCACGTTGACGACCCCGTCCGGGAAGCCCGCCTCCTGAATGAGCTCCGCCAGCCGCAGTGTGGACAGCGACGTCTCCTCGGCCGGCTTTAACACCACGGTGTTTCCGGTGGCCAGCGCGGGGGCCAGCTTCCAGCAGGCCATCGACATGGGGAAGTTCCACGGGACGATCGCGCCGACCACGCCGACGGGCTCGTGCAGCGTGTAGTTGAGGATCTTCAGCCCGCCCCGGGGCGACACCGGGACGGTGCTGCCTTCGAACTTACTCGGCCACCCGGCGAAGTACCGGAACAGCTTCGCACTGGAGCCGACGTCCACGGCCCTGGCCACGTTGACCGGCTTGCCGTTGTCGTGCGCCTCGATCAGCGCCAGCTCGTCGGCGTGCGCCTCGATCAGCTCCGCCAGGGTGTTGAGCAGCCGCCCGCGGTCCAGCGGGGAAATGTCCCTCCAGGCCGGCGACTCGAAGGCGGCGCGCGCCGCGCGGACGGCCCGGTCGACGTCCGCGCTGTCAGCCCGTGCGATGGTGGTCAGCTTCCGGCCCGTCGCCGGGTCGACGGATTCCAGGGTCTCGCCGGTTCGGGATTCCACCCATTCGCCGCCGATGAGCATGCGCTGCGGCCGGTTCACGAACCGTCGCACCGTCTGGGAGAGCGAAATTTCGGACGACATCGCGGTCCTCACATCGTCATCTGGATAAGGTGCGGGCCTCGCGCCCGGAGCGCGTCGGTGAACGCGACGCGCAGCTCACCGACGGTGGTGGCGTCGCTCGCCGGGACTCCGAAACCGCGCGCGAGCGACACCCAGTCGATCGCGGGCTCGCCGAGGCTCGTCAGCCGTGCGGCTTGGGGACCCGGTTCGGGGCTTCCGTGGCGGGCGAGCTCGGTGCGCAGGACGTTGTAGGCGTGGTTGGCGGCGATCAGCACGACGACGTCGGCCGACTCGCGCGCCATGGTCCACAGCGCCTGCGCGGTGTACAGGCCGCTGCCGTCGGACTGCAGGGCGATGACGGGACGCTCGGGTGCGGCGATGGCGGCGCCGAGCGCGGCCGGCAGTCCCTGGCCGATCGCGCCGCCGGTGTTGGTCAGGACGGTGTGGGGCACCGCTGCGGCCGATGCCGAGTAGAAGGGGTAGCCGCAGGTCCCGCCTTCAACCGAGACGATGGCGTTCTCCGGCAGCCAGTTCGCCAGGGCGGCGCCGACGGTCTGCCCGGTCAGCGCGGCACCCGGCGCGGGTTCGACCGGCCGCTGGGCGCCGGCCACGGGTCGATGCTCCGCGCCGACGAGTTCGGCCAGCGCTACCAGTGCCTGTTCGACGTCCTGGGCGACGTCCGCGAGCCGGTGCACCGTCCCCTGGGGTGCCAGGCGGCTGGGGATTCCTTCGTATCCGAAGTAGGCGACCGGTTCGGAGACCCCGGCCAGCACCACCACCGCGGCGTCCTGGAGCGCCGCTACCGCTGTCTCCGGGAAGTACGGCAGGCGGTCGATCGGGGGCAGCCCGCCGCCCCGCTCGGCTCGGGCGGGAAACGTCTCGCTGTAGAGACGGGCTCCGGTGGCGGCCGCGATCCGGCCGGCGGCGGACTGGCCCCGGCGGCTCAGGCCCGCGCCGCCCAGGAGGAGAACGCCCCGGGAACCGGCGGCCCGCAACCGGTGGGCGGCCTGCTCCACGGCCTCCTCGTCGACGCCGGGCCGGGGGGCGGCACGAGGGCTCTCCTCCTGTGGCGGCTCCTGGGACAGCTGCTGGAGATCGGCGGGCACGACCAGCGTCGACACGCCCGGACGTTCATGCGCGTCGTCGATCGCCCGCCGCGTCACCGAGGCGACCGCGGCGCGATCACCGATCTCGTGGTGCGCTCCGACGGTGCGCGCGAGGGCCGCGATGTCGGAGGTCAGGGGCGCGTCGAAGGGCAGGTGCCAGCTCGCGTGATCACCAACGACGTTGACGACCGGGCTGTGCGCGCGGCGCGCGTTGTGCAGGTTCGCCAGGCCGTTCGCGAGCCCTGGCCCGAGGTGCAGCAGGGTCAGCGCGGCTCGCCGGGCGATCCGGGCGTATCCGTCGGCGGCGCCCGTGCACACGTTCTCGTGCAGCCCGAGCACCGCTCTCATCCCCGGTGCGCGGTCGAGCGCGGTGACGAGCGGCATCTCGGTGGTTCCGGGGTTGGCGAAGCACACCGACACGCCACGACCGGTGGCCGTCTCCAGGAGGACTTGCGCTCCGGTGAGTTCCTCGTGCGCGGTGTGGCGGTCGGTCTTCACTGATCGTCCTGTTCCGGCACGTGGTGACAGTGCGCCGTGTCATGGCCTGCCGGCGGCGGAACGTCCAGCGAGGGGTTGCGGTCGAAGAACCCGGCGGGCTTGAGGGTGAAGCCGACGTACTCGCACGGCATGATCGGCCAATCTTCCGGACGGGGCAGGTGGGAGGTGCCGAACGTGTGCCACAGCACGACGTCGGTGTTCACGAGGTCTCGCTCCTGCTTGACCCACTCCCCGATCCCGTCCCCGGGATGCTGGTTCGGGTAGTCGCCGGCAGGGTGCAGCTCGTCGGGGCTGTAGCGGGTCACCCACAGGTGCGCCCGGGCGAACTCCGCGCGGCGGGCCAGGTCGCTCTCCGGGGCCGCGAGCAGCGCCGGGCCGGCGAAGGGCACCAGCTTGTACGCCACCGGCTGCCCGAGACGGTTCCGCACCTCTGGGTTGACGATCTTCCAGGTGCGGGCCGCGAGAGGCTCGCACATGCGCCGCCCGGCCCGCTCGTTCTCGATCAAGGTCTGCCGGGCCACGATCGCGTTGCCGTGCGGATTGTCCGGCCCGACCGGGAGGCCGACGGCGTCGACCTCGACGACGGAGTTGCGCGGGCCGTCGACCTCCATGTCCAGACGCATGTTGAACAGGTGCTGGTGGTTGGGCGCGTCCAGCTGCGGCGCGACAAGGGTTCCGTATCCGGGAACCTCCCCCGGGGCGATCGCGCGTGTCTGAACGATGCCGGTCAGCTTCGCTTCGAACTGGATCGTCCCGTCGAGGTAGAAGTACCAGAAGAAGCCGTACTCGTAGTTGCCGATCGTGTGAATGGCCGACACGACCATGCGGCGGGAGCGCCTGACCTCGGCCCGTTCGACATAACGGAAGTCCCAGTGCTTCCAGAGGATGCCGTAGTCCTCCTCGTGCAGGCAGATGGCGTTGGGGACGGTGTGCGGGCTGCCGGACTCGTCGGCGAGCACCGCGTCGAGGTAACGGATCTCGCCCAGGCAGTCACAGCCGAGGCTGAGCGACCCGACGGTCTTGCCCAGGTTGTACTCGCCGGCGTCGAAGACGTTCCGGAAGTAGAAGTCGTCGCTGGTGTCGCCGTAGGGCACGACCATCTCGCCGATGCTCGCCCGGTGCAGGATCGACCGGCGCCGATCACCGTCCTGGTAGGAGACGTCGCTGATGACCAGGCCTTCCACGGTGTCGATGTGCGCGTGCAGCCGCCAGCGCTGCCACTCGATCACGTTGCCCGACACCGTGAACGACGGGCCCTCGGGCTGGACGATCTCGATGGGACGAAGGTCGTCGCGCAACGGGCCGACGCTCCCGGCGTCGTAGTTGCCGCTCTCGGGCGGCAACGGAATGGGCTCTCCTTCGAGGATCGCGGCGACGGAGCGGGCGTCACAGTCGATCACGAACACGAGGTTCCCCACAGGACGCGCGTAGCCGTTGTCCTCCTTGAAGCGCCGGACGTAGGCGCTGGCCCGGATGACGCGGCGCCGGGCGTCCACGCCCTCGACCGGCAGGGTGCCCGTCGACCAGGGGTCGAGCTGCAGCAGGGACAGGTCGTCGACCCCGTGACGGGCGAGCGCGGCGATCGAGGCGCCGTCGTTCTTCACGATGTCCTCAAGCGCGAGGATCTCCTCGATCATGATCGGCGGCTGCACTCCCGGCACGTGCCTCCAGGAGGTCACGACGTTCCGCGCCAGATCCACACGGGCTTCGTAGGTGGCCCCGGCGTCGCGGTCGTAGACGGCCAGGAACGCCGATCGCGCGACGGGCCGCGAGGGGTCATGGCTCCGCACGGCTTCCTTGTCCGGAGGGTCCAGCCGCACCAGCGGAAACGTCGGCGAGCCGAGCTCGGGCCGGTCCGAACGTACGGCCTGCACGGCCCGTTCGATCTCCTCGGCGGTCAGCGGATCGTAGGGGTGCGCCGTGGCGCGCGATGTCGTCATCACCCGGTTCCTCTTCGTTGTCGTGGCGACGGTGCGATGCCTCGCGTGGCGTCGATACCGTCAATCCCCTGCCGGAGCGGTCTGGGCGACCCCTCCCTCGACCTCGACCAGCCCGGCCGGCCGGCGCAGCGCGACGTACGACCAGAGCACGCCGAGCGCGATCCACGCGAGCAGAGCCCATGGGATGGTGTCCAGAGGGCTCGCCGCCTGGTAGAAGGCGCCGAACACCGCGCCCGTCGCGACCGTCACCCCGGCGACGGCGGCGACCACCAGCTTGCCGCTGCTGACCTGACCCCACAGGCCCTTGACACCTGCCGCGCTCACCACGAGGTACATCAGCGCCAGGCCCGTCCCGCCGAAGCCCGCCATCCAGCCGAACATCGGAGCCCACTGCGGCTGGAGAACGCCCGGCTGGCCGGTCGCCCGGGAGAAGAGTCCGTCACTGATCACGACCACCATGACCGAGACGACCGAGACGACACCGAGGAGAGCGGCGGAACGGGCCGGCGTCCGGTACCGGGGGTGGACGGCGGCGAGGACCTTCGGGAGCCGCTGCTCGCGGGCCATCGAGAGCATCCCGCGGGTCACCGCGACGCCTACTCCGATCGCGACCGCGAGGACGTCGAGGATGACCAGGACCGACACGAGGTGGCCGAACACGGGGGAGCCGAAGTCGGCGCCCGACGCCAGTGCCTGCAGCGGGAAGACGCTGTTCTTCCACGCCTCCGCGTCCAGGCCGAACCCGATGTCCTGGGCGTACGCGGTCACCAGGTAGAACGCCCCGACGATGGTGAGTGACAGCAGGACCGCCCGCGGGATGTGCCGCTTCGGATCCGCGGTCTCCTCGGCAAGGTTGGCAGCGGACTCGAACCCGATGAACATGTTGATGCCGTAGAGGACGCCGTACAGAAGGTCCAGACCGCCCACCGCGAGCGGGTTGAAGGGGGCCGCGGACAGGCTTTGCCCGCCCTGCCCGCCGGCGAGGATGATGCGCACCGAGAAGGCGAGCACGACCGCCATCGAGAGCAGCGCGAGAGCGAGCTGCGTGCGAATCGAGATCTGGACGCCGATGACGAGCACGGCCACGACGATCGCCACGTATCCGAGCGACAGCGGCCACCACGGTACGTCGACCGACAGCAGGCTGCGCAGGAGATCCTGCGTCAGGCCGCCGAGCAGGAGGAAGGTCGCGGCCGCGAGGACCAGCATCGCGCCGTAGTAGAGCCAGCCGCCGACGAGACCGACCCGGGGACCGGCGCTGAGACTGACATAGTCGTAGAGCGAGCCGCACCTATGGATCCGCTTGGCGTACTGGGCGATGATCCAGCCCACCCCCGCCATGCCGACGGCGGCGATCAGGATGGCGGCGGGAGTCGCGACGCCGGCGCCGCGGCCGGTCGCCGACAACCCGACGACCAGGGGCATGAGGGCCGCGATGGAAAAGACGGGGCCCATGAATCCGATGGACTGGGTGAGCACGCCGAGCAGGGAAAGGCGGCCCCGCGCGAGCTCGGTGTTGTCAGGGGTTGGCGTCATCCGAAGCAGCTCCTTGGGGTCGTGCGTCTTCACGCGAAGGATGAGTCCCCGTCTTGTCCGATAATCGTTCAGAAAGTTCGATTAATGGAAACACATCGTGCGTCCGCTGGTCGGCTGGTGTCAACCCCCGGAAAATCGCGACCTGACATCGCCCCGGACCGCCGGGCGAGCCACGCACATCGCGCCCCGGAGCACGGGATTGATGCGTATGGGGTCGTCCAGGCGGGCCATGCCGGAAGGCCGCTGATCCGCGGCAGGAGACAGCGCACGGAGACCACCCGCCGTCTTCAACGCCGACAGGGCCCGAGAAGAAGTGTGCCTCCCGGGCCGCTACGGGCGCGGCGGCCCGGGACGATCGGCCGCGTCGCGACCCAGAAACTCCGCCAGCAGGCGGTCGGGCTCCATCGGATCCGTCGAAGTGATCCGCAGCAGCCCGCCGCGCCAGTGGTGGTCGGTCATGCCCGGGTTGTGAACGGAGGTTCCGTCGGGCCAGACGACCTGCGGGCTGCCCTGGATCCGCACGCCCCGGCTTTCGGTGAAGTCACGTACGACGTCCGCTCGGACGTTTTGCGTCCGCCAGGCGGACATGACGCCTTCCACATCGCAGTCGGGCCGGTACTCGAGAGCGATGTCCAGGGATCGGCGCAGTCCGGCCTCGATGCTGACGTCCACCGAATCCCGAAAGAACGCGATTCTGAGGGCGTAGTCGACATGCTCCGCCAGCTCGGCCCCACCCGTACGGGCCGCCGCCGCCACCAGTTCGAACGCCGGCAGGAAAGTGGAGGGCCACGACTCCCCCGAATAGAGGTTGAACAGCTCCGGCTCGTGGGAGGCCAGCGCGGCGACCTCGACCGAGAGGATGTCCCTTGGGGTCCCGCGGTGATTGACCCATTCCAACGGCCATGCCCGCGGGACGAAGACGACCTCGGCGCCCAGGCGGGCCCGGGCCCGCCGCAGCCGATGCACCGCGATCAGAGCCCAGGGACAGTGGATGTCCGACCAGATGTCGACCCGCCACGTCACCGAACCCGATCCCCCATGTCATTCCCCCCTGGTACGCCGGACAACTCCATCCCCGCAGGAGCGAGTAGCCGCGCGAACCTCACCAGCCGTGCGCCCTGATAGCGGGCGCAGCTCAACGTCACATCGTCGGGGGGACTCGAGGGGAACCCGGCCGGCCACGACGTCCCATAAGGGTTGCCACCGGCGGCATACACGACGTCGTCGGTGTATCCGAGTGGAACGATGACCGATCCCCAGTGGTAGAAGACGTTGTTGAGGGAAATGATCGTCGACTCCTGTCCCCCGTGCTGCTCCGCCGAGGACACGAACGTGGTGACGGGCTTGTCGGCCAGCTTGCCCGCATGCCACAGGCTGCTGGCCGAGTCGATGAACTGCTTCAACTGCGCCGCCGGGGTGCCGTAGCGGGTCGGCGTCCCGAAGGCGTATCCGTCCGCCCATTCGAGGTCGTCGAGTGTCGCCACGTCGACGACCGAGTCGACGTCCTGACGGTGCTGGGCCCAGTCCGCGTTCGAGGCGATCGCCTCGGGCGGGGCGAGTTCGGTGACCCGGCGCAGCCGGACCTCGGCGCCGGCTGATTCGGCCCCTTCGGCGACGGCTTCCGCGAGCCGGTGCACCGAACCGGTGGCGCTGTAGTAGACGACGAGAACACGTGGTGACATGACGAACCTTTCCATGGGACGCGGGGAGGAGTTGCGGCGGAATGTGTGGGATCAGCGGTGAGTTGCGGGAACGAGCGGCCGCCCGCGTTGCCGGCAGGACGACCCGCGGAGGTCAGAGAACGATCGTCACGGTCTTCTCTTCGGTGTTCGCCTCGATGCCCGCCCACCCCAGCTCCCGGCCTTGACCGCTGAGCTTGAAACCTCCCCAGGGAAGGCTCGGGTCGAGCGGAGACCAGCCGTTCACCGCGACCGCACCCGCCTTGACGCCGCGCGACACCCTGTGCGCGCGGCCGACGTCCGAGGTCCACAAGGTGGCGGACAGCGCGTAGTCGCAGTCGTTGGCGATCGCGACCGCCTCCTCCTCGGAGTCGAACGGGATGATCGTGCCGACCGGACCGAAGATCTCTTCTCGGGCGATGGTCATCGAGTTCGTCGCGTCGACGAACAGGGTCGGTTCGACGAAGTAGCCCGGACGTTCCGGCCGGCCGCCCCCGACGACGCACCGCGCGCCGCCCGCGACGCCCGCCTCGATGTATCGGGACACTCGCTCGAGTTGCCGCGCGTTGATGAGGGCTCCCATCGTCGTGCCCTCATCGAACGGATCACCGAGCTTCACGCCGCGCGCCCTGGTCACCAGACGTTCCACGACTTCGTCGTAGACGGCGCGGGCCACGAGAATGCGGCTGCCTGCGGCGCACACCTCCCCCTGGTTGGCGAAGATGCCGACCGCCACGCCGTCGGCCGCCGCGTCGAGGTCGGCGTCCGCGAAGACGATCTGCGGGCTTTTCCCACCCAGTTCGAGGGTGATGCGACGGAAGCCCTTCGCCGCGGCGACGGCCACCTTATACCCCGTCTCAGGACTTCCGGTGAAGGAGATCTTGTCGACGCCCGGGTGATCGATGAGGAGCTGGCCGGTCACGCTTCCACGGCCGGGAAGCACACTGAACGCCCCGGGAGGGAATCCGGCCTCCTCAATCAGTGACGCCAGCAGCAGCGATGTCAGCGGTGCCTCCTCCGGAGGCTTCAGGATGACCGCGCACCCGGCGGCGAGGGCGGGTGCGATCTTCCACGCCGCGATCATCGTCGGCGAGTTCCACGGCGTGATCGCGGCGACGACTCCGACCGGTTCACGGACCGTGTAGCTGACCGTGGGCCGTCCCATGTAGCCGGACGTCGGGATGGAGCGTCCCTCCAGCTTGTCCGCCCAGCCGGCGAAGTGGCGGAAGGTCCGAACCGACTGGGGAAGATCGATCGCGCGGGGCTCGAAGCCCGGCTTGCCGACGTCGAGCGACTCCAGTGCCGCGAATTCTTCGCTGCGCTCCTCGAGCAGGTCTGCCACCCGGTTGAGCAACCGGCCCCTGGTGGCACCATCCATCCGTCCCCACGCGCCGTCGTCCAAGGCTGATCGCGCGAAGGAGACGGCCGAGTCGACCTCGGCGGGGCCGGCCGCCTGAACCGTCATGAGCCGTCGCTCTGTCACGGGATCGACCACGTCGAACGTGCCCACACCTCGCGTGACACCCCACCGTCCCGCGTAGTACGGCTCGGCGGGGACCTTCATGGCCAGGCGTTCGGCTTCAGCACGTACTATCATGTTCGATTACCGTTCTTTTTGGCCGATAGTCGTACGCGCACGATAGTCACGGCGCCGGATGACCGTCAAGACGGCACCGCACGCCGACATGTGACACCATGTGCGCCTGAAAGGAGGGTGAGGAGCTGTCGTGGCTGCACCGGGCGGGGAGACATCTCAGACACTCGACCGCGGTTTGACCGTGCTCAAATTGCTGGCCAGGAGCGAGGATGGCCTGACGGCCGCCGACATCGCCGAACGGCTCCACACTGCCCGGGCCATCGTTTACCGCTTGCTGCGCACTCTGGAGGCCCACGATCTCGTGAGCCGAGAGGGCGCGAGGTACGTCCTCGGGTTCGGCATCGCCGAGCTGGCCGGACGCCTCCAACCACGGCTCCAGACCACGATATGGCCCATTCTGCGCAAGCTTAGCGAGCAGACCGGCAGCACCGCGCTACTGAGCGTTGCCGACGGAGATCATGCGCTCATCCTCGTGACGGCGGAACCTCTGAACAGCACCTTCCACCTGGCGATGCGGGAAGGGGCGCGCCACCCCCTCAACGTCGGCGCCGACGGGGTGGCGATCCTCGCCGGCCGGCCACCGAGCGCCGGCGACACCGAAGACGTCCGGCTGGCGCGTGAGCGCGGCTACGCCGTCACGGTGGGCATGATCCAACCCGGCGCGGTCGGCATTGCCGCGCCCATCCAGGTGTCGGACTGGGCGACGGCGAGCCTCGGAGTGGTCCAGCTCGGTGTCAAGGCAGACGATGCGCTCGTTCCCGCCGTGATGGACGCCGCGGCCGAGGCCAGCGCGCGACTGTCGGGGGCGCCCCGAGCCGAAGCGGCCGAGCGCTACTAGGGGTTGCGGCACACGTCAGTCCGGGCGGCCGGCGATCGCCTCGCGCCGGAATTCGCGGGGTGAGAGCCCGTATTCCGATCGGAACAGCTTGCTGAAGTGGCTGGGGTCCTTGATGCCCCAGCGACCCGCGATGGTCTGGGCGGGCAGGTGGGCCAGTGCGGCGTCGGCGAGGTCCTGGCGGATGCGGTCCAGCCGGCGGCGGCGTACGTGGTCGCTGACGGTGTGGCCCTGTTGCTGGAACAGTTTGTGCAGGTAGCGCACCGAGACGTGGTGGGCGGCGGCGATCGCGGCGGGCGGCAGGTCGTCCCTCAGATGGCGGTCGATGTGGTCCAGGACCCGCTCCAGCAGGGCGACGCCGTCGCCGGGCGGGGCCGGCCGGGACGACTCGTGCAGCACCGTTCTGAGCACGGCCGTGACGTGGTGTCCCAGCTCGTGGCCGGCCAGCGGGCCCAGCCGCGCCGCCTGGTCGGCCAGCTCCATCAGCATGGCCCTCAGGATGCGCGCGCTGGGCGGCCCGAGGATGTCGCGGTTCGCGGTGAAGCCGCGGGAGATGCTGAACGCGGCCGTGGAGAGCCTGATCAGGAAGTAGCGGTAGGGGCCGTCGAATTCCAGCCGGAACGGCCGCGAGCCGGAGTAGAGCAGGAACTCGCCGGTGGACAGCGAGGCGAGGCGGCCGTCCTGTTCCAGCCGGCCGTTGCCGTCCCGGAGGAGTCCGAGCAGGTGCTCGCCCGCCGGAGCGGCCGTTGACCGCAGGGAGCTCACCCGGACCCGGTCCTCGCCGGTGATCTCGCACGCGCCCAGCGCGCCGAGGCGGTACGGCCTCGTCTCCGCCTGGTAGGGACGATCCTCGTCCCGGACGAGAACCGCGTCAGAGGCACCCGCCCCCTGACGTGCGGCCGTGTCGAGATAGCCGTAGACGAGGGTGCCGTCCGGCCTGTGCTCGATGGGCATGGCCCTCCTTCACCAGCCGTTGCGCATGCTCCAGTGTCGGGCCGGGCGCTGGAAGACCACAAGTGTGCGCTGCCACACCAATTCGTCCGCTGCCTGATGGCGATCATCTGAACATTCCTCAGGTGAAAGGCGGACCCCGGCGTGGACGTTCTGCTCGCCATCGTGGGCCAGTTCGGGCTGTACGGCCTGCTCACCCTCGGCGTCGCGATCATCTTCGCGGCGCTGCGGGTGGTGAACCTCGCCCAGGGCGACCTGGCGATGACCGGCGCGTACGTCGTCGCGACCGTCACCGGCGCCGCGTTCGGCTGGCGGGTGCTGCTGGCTCTCGTGCTGTGCGTCCTGCCGCTCATGGTGATCGAGCGAGCGCTGCTGCGGCGTCCGCTGGCCGACGGCCTGGCCACGATGCTGGTCACCTGGGGTGTGGGCATGGCGTTGCGGCAGGGCGCCGAGCTGCTGTTCACCTCCACGTCCCGGTCGGTGGCCGATCCCGTGGGCGGCACGGTCGAGCTGCTGGGCACGCCCTATCCGGCCTACCGCCTGGTGGCCGGCCTGGTCGCGGTGGTGGTCATCGGAGCCGTCCTGCTGGTGACCTACCGAACGGGCTGGGGGCTCACGCTGCGCGCGGTCGCGGACAATCCCACGATGGCGGCGCTGCTGGGCACCGATCCCCGCCGGATGCGGATCGCGGCCTTCGTCGCCGGCGGGCTGCTGGCGGTGCTGGCCGGGGCACTGTACAGCCCGTTGCTCGCGGTGAATCCGACGATGGGCTTCGGGCTGCTCGTGCCCATGTTCTTCGCGCTGCTGTTCAGCCGCCCCGGTGCACTCGGGACTGCGGTGGCCGCGGCGTTCCTGGTGGCCGCACTGGCCGTGCTGCTGCGTACCTGGCTCACCGACACTCTCGCCGACGTGCTCTTCTACATCGTCGTCATCGGGACCGCGGCGCTCCGGTCGCGTTCCCACGTACGGAGGTTGCTCTCATGGTCCCGTCGCATTCTTACTCCCGCGCGGCCGTAGCCACGACGGCCGCGGCGGCCCTGCTGTCGCTGGCGGCGTGCAGCGGCTCGGCCGTGTCCAGCGCCGCCGGCGACGCCGGCGCGCCATTGAAGATCGGGGTGGTCCTCCCGCTCACCGGCCCCGTGAGCGAGACGGGCAAGGCGCTCCAGCGCGGCTTCGAGCTGGGCGTGCGGAAGGTCAACGACAGCGGAGGGGTCAACGGCAAGAAGGTCGAGTACGTGGTCACCGACGATGCGGGCGACCCGGCGACCTCCACGCAGCTGGCCCGCAAGCTCATCCAGCAGGACCGCGTGTCGATGTTGTTCGGCACCATCACCGGCGACACCGCGGAAGCGGTGAGCAAGGTCGCGAACGACTCCGAGGTGCCGTTCGGCACCGCCATCCTGGGCGACAACGAGCGTTGTTTCCGCTACGCGTGGGGCTTCGGCGAGTCCACCCGCCAGATCCTCCTCCCGAGCGTTCCCGAGCTGATTCGCAAGCACGGCAAGCGGGTCGCCATCGCCGGGTCGGACTACAACTATCCGCATTTCTACGCCGGCATCGTCAAAGAGGTCGCCAAATCGGCCGGCGGGACGATCGTCGCGGAGGAGTACAGCCCGCTCGGGCAGACGGACTGGCAGTCGGTCATCACCAGGCTGAAGGACGCCAAGCCGGACGTGCTGCTGTCGATGGTGGTCGGCGCGGACGCGGTGGCCTTCAGCAAGCAAGGCCAGCAGTTCGGGCTGTTCCGCAGCGAGCTGGGCTACGACGGCGCGCCGTTGGACGCCGACTACTATCCGGCGCTCAGCGATCTGGTGAACGGGCGCACCCACATCGTGCGCTGGACCGATCGGCTCGACCACGCCGAGAGCAAGAAATTCGTGACCGACTACCGGGCCGCGTACAAGTGGACGCAGCCCATTCCCGAGGTGGCGGGCAACGCCTACTTCGGCGTCCAGTTCTTCCTCGCCGCCGCGGGCAAGGCCGGCCGCAACGACCCCAAGGCGATCAACAGTGAGATCGGGCGGATGCGGTTCGACTCGCCGCTGGGCAAAGGCACATACTTCGAGCCGGCCAACCACCTCCTTCAGGCGGACATGCTGGAGACCACCATCGGGCCGGGCGGCGCCTACGCGGTGACGCGTAACCTCGGCCAGATCACCGACACCGTTGCCAAGCAGGGTTGCCCGTGAGCGCTCCTCGCATGGCAGGCGCCGTCACCGCGCTGCTGATCGTGGCCCTGGCGGCGGCGCCTTTCGGCCTCAGCGCCTTCACCGTTGCCACCTTGACCCTCGGCCTGTGTTTCGGGCTGTTCACCTACGGGCTGGATCTGGCCTGGGGACGGGCCGGGCTCCTCAGCGTCGGCCACGCGGCCTTCTTCGGCTGCGGCGCCTACGCGGTGGCACTGAGCGAGCGGCACGGCATCCCCCTGATGCTCGCGCTGGCCGTGGCGCTGGCGGCGGCAACGATGATCGCGCTGGTCGTGGTCCGCATCGGCCTGGCCTCCGGAGTCCCCGACGCGCCGCTGATCTTGCTGACGCTCGGGGTCAGCCTGCTCCTTCAGAAGGCGGCCACCACGCTCACGTCGCTCACCAACGGGACCAACGGCCTGCCGGTGTCCACCTCGGACATCGTGTCCACCTACTACCGGACACTGGTCGCGGTCGTTGTGGTGGTGGGGCTGTGCACGTTGCTGATCGTCCGCAGCCGGTTCGGGGCGCGCCTGACCGCGGCGGCCCGGAATCCGGAACGTGCCGCGCAGTCGGGCATCGACACCGTCCGCGTCCGTTCGGCCGCCTTCGCCGCGAGCGCGGTCGTGTCGACGATCGCCGGTGCCTTGTACGCCCCCGTTGCCGGACTGGTGTCGCCGCCCGTGTTCGGCCTGGGGTTGTCGACCAGCGTCCTGGTCTGGCTCGCCCTGGGCGGCCGGGAGTCGACGCTGGGGCCGCTGCTCGGCGCGGTGGCGCTCACGACCGGCCAGCAGATCCTGGGCACCGCCTGGCTGGGCTGGTACGTCTTGGGGCTCGCCGCCCTGTTCGTCCTGGTCGTCCAGGTCGCGCCGGCCGGGCTGGCCGGGCTCGCCCGCTCCTGGCTGTCGGGCGGCAGGCCCGGCGTGGCACTGCCCCCGGCCGCCTCCCGGGACAGGAGGACATCGCCCGCGGCGGTCTCCCTGGACCAGCGGGCCGATACGCCGCCCGCGGCCGGTCGCGACGCCGCGCTGTGCCTGGAGGGGATCGCCAAGTCCTTCGGCCCCGTCCGAGTTCTCGACGGCGTGGACCTCGTCGTACCGCCGGGCCGGTGCGTCTGCCTGATCGGGCCCAACGGCGCGGGCAAGAGCACGCTGCTGGCCATAGTCGCCGGCCAGCTCGCGGCCGACGCAGGCACACTGCGCATCTTCGGCCGGGACGCGGCGGCCGTACCGGTGCACCGCCGGGTACGCATGGGCTTGGGCCGCATGTTCCAGATCCCCAGCGTCATCACGGCGCTGTCCCCCGCCGACAACATCCGGTTGGCGCGCATGGAGGCGCCGGTCCTGGCCGAGTTGCCCGAGGAGTACGAGGATCTGGTGACGAACGACGCGATCGAGGCGGGCACCCTCCCCCTGGCCGACCGCCGCCGCCTGGAACTGGCCATGGTGCTGGCAGGCGCCCCGAGGCTGGTCCTGCTGGACGAGCCGACGGCGGGCATGGGACGGCAGGACGCCCGACGGCTGACGCAGGAGCTGAAACAGGTCACCGTACGGACCGGCTGCGCCATGCTCGTCGTCGAGCACGACATGGAGATCGTCAGGGAGCTCGCTGACGACGTCGTCGTACTGCACGGCGGCGGGATCATCGCCCACGGCCCCATGGACGACATCGTGGCCGACACGGCTGTGCGCGAGGCGTACCTGGGAGCGGGCCGATGCTGACGCTGAGCGGAATGTCCGGCGGATACGGCCAGGCGAACGTCGTCCGCGAAGTGACCACGGAGGTCGCGGCGGGCGAGGTGGTCGCGCTGCTGGGACGCAACGGCACGGGCAAGACGACCCTGCTGCGCACAGTCTTCGGCCTGGCCGACCGGCAGGGCGGCGAGGTCGTCTTCGACGGTCGTCCCGTGCCGCCGGGCCGTCCCGATCTGCTCGCCAGGCGGGGCGCCGCCCTCATGCCCGAGGACCGCGGCGTCTTCCCGTCGCTGACCGTAGCCGAGAACCTCCGGCTGGCCACGCGGAAGGGGTTCGTCCCGGCCATCGACCCGCGGGAGCTCTTCCCGCTGCTGACCGAGCGGGCCGGCCAGCCGGCCGGCACCCTGTCCGGCGGGCAGAAACAGCAGCTCGGGGTGGCGCGGTCGATCCTGGCCGGGCAGCGCATGATAGTGATCGACGAGCTGACCCAGGGACTGCAGCCCTCACTCGTGAGCGAGGTGCTGGCCGCGCTCGCCACCGTCGCCGCGCACGGCGTCGCCGTGATCGTCGTCGACCAGCATGCCGGGCTGTTGCTCGATCACTGCCACCGCGCCGTCGTCATGGAGGCGGGCCGGGTCGTGCTCGACGCGCCGGTCGGTCAGGAAACCCGTCAGCGGCTCGACGAGCTGCTCATGGTCCGCTGATTTGCCTGTTTGGAGCTGATATGGATCCCTTCGCCGCCGCCGTCGACCTCGCCACGGCCGTACGCAAACGAGAGCTGAGCCCTGTCGAGATCGTCGACACCTACTTGCGCAGGATCGACCGCTACGATCCCGGCCTCACCTGCTTCGTCTGGCGGAACGACGACGAGGTACGCGCCGCCGCCCGGCGGGCCGAGCAGGCCGTCGCCGACGGCGCTGACCTGCCGCCCTTTCACGGAGTGCCGATTCCGATCAAGGAGCTGACCGAGGTGGCGGGGCAACCGGCCACCTACGGATCACTGGGGGTGAATGACCATCCGCGGACTTCGAGCGAGCCCGTGGTCGAGCGGTTCCTTGACGCCGGATTCCTGCTCATGGGGCGTACGAACAGTCCGGAAATGGGCCTGCTGTCCACCACGGAGAACCGCCGCTTCGGCAGCACCCGCAACCCCTGGGATCCGTCCCGCAGCCCCGGCGGGTCGAGTGGCGGCGCGGCGGCCGCGGTGGCGGCCGGGCTGAGCCCGGTGGCGCACGCCAACGACGGCGGCGGCTCCATCCGCATGCCGTCGTCCAGTTGCGGCCTGGTGGGGCTGAAGCCCAGCAGAGGTCGGGTACCGCAGCAGGTGGCGGCGTGGGAGCACGCCACCGTCGAGGGAGCCGTCACCCGCTACACGCGCGACGCCGCCGTGCTGCTCGACGTCATGTCCGTGCCGGACCGGCTGGCCTGGTACCAGGCGCCGGCGCCGGAACGCCCCTTCGCCGAGGAGGTGGGGCGCGACAGCGGGCGGCTGCGCGTCGGCCTGCTCACTCAGGCGCCCACCGGCATGCCGGTGGACCCCGTGTGCGTCGAGGCGGCCGAGCGGGCGGCGCGGCATCTGGAATCCCTCGGGCACGACGTCTTCCCCGTCGCTCCCCGCTTCTTCAGCGAGGAGGCCATCGCGGGGTACGCGCAGACCGTGCTGGACGCCAACCTGTGGGCCATGCCCTACGACCGGCCCGAGCTGGCCGAGGCGCATCTGCGCCGCCGGATGGAGCGCGCGGCGGCCAGGCACTCCGGCGAGTACGTGGCGGCCGCGTTCCGCCTGCAGCTGGAATCCCGTGCCGTCGTCGCGCAGTGGGGCCGCGACTTCGACGTTCTGCTCACGCCCACCATGGCCTGCCCCCCGCCACCCGTCGACGCCGTCCTCCAGGAGGCCAACGACAACCCCGACGGACTGCGGGTCACCGAAACCCAGATGATCTCCTTCACCGCGGTCTGCAACATCACCGGCCTGCCCGCGATCACCCTCCCCCTGCACAGCTCCCCCGCCGGCCTTCCCATCGGCGCCCAGCTCGTGGCCGGCCCCTGGGACGAGGCCGTGCTCATCCGCCTCGCCTCCGCCCTGGAAACGCTGGACCCATGGCCGCAGCGCCGCCCCGCACGCTTCACCGCCTGACAACGGACTGCCTCAAGCAGCCGGCTGACGACCCGCGAGCGGTACGTTGCCGATGGGCGCTGCTGGTCACCTGCCCCGCCCGGCCCTCCCGGGTCAGGGTCTGGTCGTTGGAGGCCCGGACCAGACGACAATTCCGGAGAGAGGGTTCAGGCTCGTCGGCCGGCGCGACTCAGCAGAGCTGTCGCCGCGACGGCGAGCACTGCCAGAAGGGAGAGTGCGGCGGCCGGGCCGAGAACCGTCCACGGCGCGAGCTCCGCGTATGACTGGTTCTCCGACAGCAACCGCCCCCATTCGGGTACGGGCGGCTGCTCGCCGAGCCCGAGGAAACCGAGGGAGGCAAGGACGAGGACGACGGTCGGCAGCCGCAGCAGGGCGTTGCGCAGCAGTGGCGGGACCAGGGCGGGCATCAGATGACGCCGGATCAGGTGGCGGCGGCTCGCCCCCAGGGCCACGGAGACGGCTATGTGCGTTGCGGCGCGTTCCTGCTCCAACAGCGCGGCGGTCTGGGCGGCGTACGGGCTCCACCCGACGAGGCAGACGGCCAGCGCAGCGCCGAGCGCCGACGGTCCGGTGACGGCGGTGACCAGCAGGCCCGCCAGGATCACCGGCAAGGTGGACACGATGTCGGTCAGACCGGCCGTGACCTGGCGCGCCAGTCCGGCGAGCACACCGAGGACAAGGCTGACGGCGGTGACGGCGAAGGCCAGCGCCGCGGTGCGGAGTGCGCCGTGTCCCAGCCGGGCGAGCAGATCGCGCCCGAGCGCGTCGGTGCCGAGCGGATGCTCGTACGAGGGCGCCAACAGCCGCCCGGCGGTGTCCACCTGGATGGGGTCACGCAACAGCCCGAGCCCGACGACGGTGGCGAGCAGCAGGGCGCACCCGACGGCCACGGCCGGCAGCGCACGTCCAGTATGCAGACCGGGCAGGGGTAGCGACGGCAGCGCCCCATCGCGTAGAGCAGGCCCGAGCATGGCGCGTCGTGCCAAGCGTACGATCAGTCCCGCGCCGGTGCCGAGCAGGATCAGGGCGAGGCTTCCGCTCTGCAGGACGGGCAGGTCCTGCGCGATGGCGGCATCGAGGGTGAGCATGCCGAGGCCGGGAATGGCGTAGATCTTCTCGACGGCGACCGCGCCCCCGGCCAGGCTGACCACGGTGGGCAGCAGTTGCGGGAGTACGCCGGGCACCGTGCGGCGCAGCGCGGCACGCATGATCCATCCAGGCGGCATTCCACTGGCGGTCGCCGCACGGGTCCAGGGCTCACGGAACGCGGCGGGCAGCGCCTGGTCGAGCAGTCCGCCGATCATCGCGCCGGAGGGTACACCGAGGGCGAGCGCGGGCAGCACCATCGACGACGGCCCCTCCCAGCCATACGGCGGAAACCAGCCCAGGTGCACGCCGAGGACGGTGGAGAGCACGGCTGCGAGCAGGAACTTGGGCAGCGCCGCCACCACCGCCGCACCGATTCCGGCCCTGTTGCGAGTGAGCCGGCGATGGGCGCCCAACCACAGCGTCCGGGCGCAGACCATCGCGGCGACGGTGAGGGTGACCACGAGTGCGGCCGAGGTGAGGGTGAGTGAGACGCCGAGCGCGGTGCCGAGGGCGGGCGCCACCGGCTCGCCGGAGACCCAGGAGGTCCCCGCGTCGCCACGTACCAGAGCTCCCAGCCAGTGGCGGAGGGCGGCCACCGGACCGGCGTCCAGACCGAGTTGTTCACGTACGGCGGCCAGTGCCTCCGGGGACGGGTCCTGCTCGCCGGAACGGGCACGCAGGACGGTGAGCGCCGCGTCCGTACCGGAGATCCAGGGCAGCAGGGCGATGACGGTCAGCAGCCCGGCCCCGGCGAACAGAGCGCCGAAGAGGCCGGCCCAACGGCCGCCGGAGCCGCGGGCCGGCGGGCGGAGCCGCGACTCCGCTGTGGTGACGCTCATGTGGGGCCCTCGTGACCGCTTCGGCTACTTCAGCCGGGTGTCGAGGCCTACCAAGGAGCGCTCGCGCGGATCAAGGATGGCGCCTTCGACGTCGGTGGAGATACCCTGCAGGACCTTTTCGTGGATGAGCGGCACGACGGCGTCGGTGGACAGGACGGCGGCTTCGGCGGCCATCACCTTGTCCTGGCGCGTGCCGGCGCCGGACTCGGCGGCGGCCGAAATGGCCCGGTCGACGGCCGGTTCGGCGAGCCGGGTGATGTTGTAGGAGCCCTTGCTGGTGTAGTCGCTGGCCAGGTAGGCGACCGGGTCGCCGGTGTCGAGGAGCGTCACCCGGGAGAAGACCAGCGCGTCGTACTTCCCTGCGAGCAGATCGGCCTCCATCTGCGTATATTCACGGACGTCCTGCTTCACGGTGAATCCGGCCTTCTCCAGTTGCTGCTGGAGCACGCTGGCCACCTCGGGCAGTTCGGTGCGATTGGTGTAGGTGGCCAGGGTGATGGCTGTGCCGCCGGTCTGCTGGTTGACCTGCTCGGCGGTGGCGGCCTTCACGACGTGCTGGACGGTGACGTGCTTGTCCCGGGTCCAGGGGATGGCGGGGCCGAACAGTCCCTGGGCGGCGTCGGCGTAGCCGCCGAAGACACTGTCCACGAGCGCGTCGGGCTCGACGGCCTCGCGGGCGGCGGCGCGCATCGCGGCGTCCCGGAAGACGCCGCTGCCGGTGTTGAGCAGCAGGCTGTCGGTTCGGGTGGACGGGACCTCGTGGAGGGTTCCGGGTGCGAGGAGCTCAGCCTGGGAGGTGGGGATCCACTCGGCGATGTCGACCGATCCGCCGCGCAGGGCGTTGGCGCGAGCGGTGCCGTCGGCGATCCACGACACGTCGATGCCGGCGGCCTTGGCCTTGCCGCCCCAGTAGCCGTCGAAGCGGTCAAGGACGGCTTGGGTCTTTCCGCTGAGCTTGGAGATCTTGAAGGGGCCGGTGCCGGCACCGATCGGGCTGACGGCACCGTTGGATCCATATGCCTTCGGGGAGAGGATGCCCAGGGCGGGAGAGGCCAGGCGCAGCGGCAGGACAGGGTCGACGGTGCCGGTGGTGAGGACGACGGTGTGGGCGTCCTGCGCCTTGGCGGTCAGCTCGATGTCGCTCAGCACGCGCGGTGCCGGCTCGGCGTCGGAGGCGTGTGCAAGGGCGTTCGCGACGGCTTCGGCGGTGACCTTCGTCCCGTCCTGAAAGTAGGCGTCGCGTAGTTCGAAAGTCCACGTGGTGTCGTCGGCCTGTTTCCAGGAAACGGCGAGTGCGGGCTTCGCGGTGCCGTCGGCGTCGAGCCTGGTCAGGCCTTCGACGACGGAGAGCTTGCTCAGCACCGTGGCGTCGTTGCTGTAGGGAGAGAGGGCCTGGGCCGGTGGCACGGCCAGGGCGACTGTGATGCGCTGCTCGGACCGGGCGCCGCCCCTGCCGGCGGAGCCATCCGAGAAGCAGCCGGCGAGTAGTGAAGTAAGGAGCAGCGCCGCGGCGACGCGGAGGGGGATTGTGCGCATAAGAGCAGTCCTGTGGTGCCTGGTCCGAATTGATCGCGATAAAGTTAGCCTAACTTAACTGTTTCGCTTTCAATCAACCCCTGCCATTCAGCGGGAGCCGAGGCGAAGGACGTCGAGGGCCGTCAGGGCCACGTGCAGCTCGGTGCGCCGCTGCCCGGACTCCAAGTCGGAGCCGAGCAGCCGTTCGATGATGTGCAGCCGCTGGTAGAGCGTCTGCCGCGACAGATCCGCCGCCTGGGCGGCGACCGTCTTGTTGCCTGCGGCATCCAGGTAGTGGCGCAGCGTGGACACCAGATCGGTGTTGTGCCGGTGATCGTAGTCGATGAGCCGGCCCACCTGGCGCTCCACATAGCCCTGGAGGCGTACGTCCGAGCGCAGCGCGTACAGCAGCTGCCGCAGCCCGATGTCCGACAGCTCGTGGTAAGGCTTGCGGGAGGACGTGCCGGGCAGGGCCGACTCCGCGACGTGAGAGGCGTCCCGGAAGGACCGCGCGGCCTGGGCGAGGTCGGCCACTTCCGAGCCGACGCTCACAATCGCTTGCGGGGCCAGTTCCATGGCGGCGCGGCCGATCAGCTCGACCGCGGGCCTCCACTGCTTGGTGTGCCGCAGCCCGACCAGCACACCGATCCGTCCGGCGCCCAGCTCACCCACGAGCGCGGGGACGCCGGCCGCCGTGACCTCCTTCACCAGGCTTTCCTCGAGTTCCGCGACGCTCACGCGGGACTCGTCGCCGGGCAGGTCCACGAGGACCACGACGTACCGGCAGTCGCGGGCGGGCAGGCCGAGCGCCGCCGTGCGGACCGCTGCCTCGCCGGCGGTCCGGTAACGCTGCTCGGCCAGATCCAGCAGGGCCCCGCGGTGCGCTCCGCGCTCCCAGGCCGCCGGGTGGATGAGGCGGGAGATCGCCAGGGACATCGCCGCCCGTTCCAGCACCGACGTGTCCACCTCGGCGAAGGCGGGTTCCACGGCGGTGCGGTCGGGCAGCATGACCACGCGCCCGCAGCGCTCCCCTCGGTATTCCACCGGGCACGCCAGCCATCCTTCAGGGCCGCTCACCGCCGCGGAGTCGGTCGGCGGCGTCGCGCGGGAGCGCCGCTCCCAATCCGTGAGGACTTCCTCCACGGTGCGGGCCGACGGCTCGCAGATCAGCGCCTGATGTGCCTGGTTCTCCAGCACGACCGCCCGGCCGCTCATCTCGGCCGCGGCGCGCATCACCTCTGCGGCCCCGGCGCCCCTCAAGGTCAGGCCGGTGAACGTCTCGTGAATCTCCTGTGTCCGGCGCAGCGTCTCCACCTGGTTGCCGAGCAGGAGCTCGTGGACGACCTGGGTGACCTCCAGGAAGTTGACGTCCCTGGACAGCAGCACCAGCGGCAGATCATGTGCTCTGCATGCGCGCACCAGTTCCTCAGGCGGGCGGTGGTAGCGCCGGACGAGTTCCAGAACGAGACCGGCGGCGCCGACCGTGGCCAGCTCGTCGACGTAGCGCCGCACCAGTGCCGGTTCGCGGGGCAGCGGCATGCCCGTGGTCAGGACCAGCTCGCCCCCCTTGAGGAAGGAGGCCGGGTCGGTCAGCTCTGTGATGTGCACCCAGCGGACCGAGCGCCCGAGCTGTGACTCGCCCGCGACCACCTGGGGCCGGCCGGCAGCCAAGACGGGAAGGGCAAGCACATCGGCGACGGTGAGCACGCGGCCGCGCACCGGCGCCGCGGCCGGCGATGGGACCTGATCCGGTGCTCCTGTCATGGCTCCTCACCGTACGTGACCCGGGTGACGTGCTGAAACGGCAGGTTGACACTTCGTCCAGAGAGGGGTTGCGGGGCGGACACATCATCCGTTGTCCGGCCATTGTGGCTCAGCCATGCTCGGATGCCACGCGACCGACGACCAGCAGTCTGGGAGACGAGTATGACCAATCTGTCGCCGCACCTCCGCCAGGCGACCCCCGTGGTGGCGGTCCGTGGTGAGGGAGTTCACCTGTACGGTGAGGACGGCCGTCGCTACCTGGACTTCACCGCGGGCATCGGGGTCACCAGCACCGGCCACTGCCATCCCAGGGTGGTCGCCGCTGCCCAGGAGCAGGTGGCGACACTCATCCACGGCCAGTACACGACCGTCATGCACCGGCCGCTCCAGGAGCTGGTCGCCGAGCTGGGCGAGGTGCTTCCTGAGGGGCTGGACAGTCTCTTCTTCACCAACTCAGGCAGCGAGGCGGTGGAGGCCGCGCTGCGGCTGGCCCGCCAGGCGACCGGCCGGCCCAACATCGTGGTCTGTCATGGCGGCTTCCACGGCCGGACCGTGGCAGCGGCGTCCATGACGACGTCGGGCACCCGTTTCCGTTCCGGGTTCGCGCCGCTGATGCCGGGCGTGGTGGTCACGCCGTTCCCGGCCGCCTACCGGTATGGCTGGGACGAGGACACGGCGACCCGCTTCGCCCTCCAGGAGCTCGACTACGTGTTGCAGACGATCTCCTCGCCTGCCGACACGGCGGCGGTCGTCGTGGAGCCGGTGCTCGGCGAGGGTGGATACGTGCCGGCGACGCGCGCCTTCATGGAAGGGCTGCGGGAACGGGCGGACCGGCACGGGTTCCTGCTCGTCATGGACGAGGTGCAGACGGGTGTGGGCCGCACCGGCCGGTTCTGGGGGCACGACCACTTCGGTGTCACCCCGGACATCCTGGTCACGGCCAAGGGCCTGGCCAGCGGCTTCCCCCTGTCCGGCATCGCGGCCTCCGAGGAGCTGATGAGCCGGGCCTGGCCAGGGTCGCAGGGCGGCACGTACGGCGCCAACGCCGTCGCCTGCGCGGCCGCCGTCGCCACCCTGCGCACGGTCCGCGAGGAACGCCTCGTGGAGAACGCTGAGGCCATGGGCAAGCGACTGCGCGCCGGGCTGGAGGAGGTGGCCGCCCAGCACTCCTGCATCGGCGACGTGCGCGGACTGGGCCTGATGCTGGCCAGCGAATTCGTCACCGAGGATGGCCGGCCCGCTCCCGAGATCGCCGCCCGCGTCCAGCAGGCCGCCATCGAGGAAGGACTCTTGCTGCTCCTGTGCGGCGCCTGGAACAACGTCGTGCGCATGATCCCGGCGCTGGTCATCGACGAGGCGGGAGTGGACGAGGGCCTCCGCGCCTGGAGCGCGGCGGTGCGGGCCGGAGTGTCCGGCAGATGACCGGCAGGCCCGGCGACGCCTCGCGCGTGTCCCACCGGCCCGCATCCGCCCGAGAGCTGCTGGATGTTCTCGGGCAGACCGCTCCCGGGCTGGATGTGGAGACGGACGTGGGCCGGCGCGCGCAGTACGCCTACGACGCCTCCAACTATCGGGTGCCGCCGCTGGCCGTCTCCTTCCCCCGGTCGGCCGGCGACGTGCGCGCCGTCGTCCGGGCCTGCCACGAACTCGGAATCCCCGTCACCGCACGCGGCGGCGGGACCAGCATGGCCGGCAACGCCGTCGGACCGGGCGTCGTGCTGGACTTCTCCCGTCACATGCGCCGCGTCCTGGACCTCGACCCCCACACGCGCACCGCCCGCGTGGAGGCCGGGGTCGTCCTGGACGACCTGCGCGCGCTGGCCGCACGCGAAGGGCTGACGTTCGGCCCCGACCCGTCCTCGCACAGCCGCTGCACCCTCGGCGGCATGATCGGCAACGACGCCTGCGGCAACCGCTCCGTCCGGCACGGACGCACGAGCGCGCACGTGGAGTCCCTGGAGATCGTCACTGCCGACGGCGTCCTGGCGTACGCCGAGCGCGGCGGGCTGCGTGCCGCCGACCCTGCCGACGGCGAGCGGATCGCGCGGCTGGAGAAGGACCTGCGGCGGCTCGTGGAGGAGAATCTCGCGCCGATCCGCACCGAGCTCGGCCGTATCCCGCGGCAGGTCTCCGGCTACCAGCTCCAGCACCTGCTGCCCGAACGCGGTTTCGACGTCCCCCGCGCTCTCGTCGGCACCGAGGGCACCTGTGTGCTGGTCACGGGGGCCACCGTGCGCCTGGTGCCGCAGCCTTCGGCCACCGCGCTGCTCGTCCTCGGCTACGACGACGTGGTCGCCGCCGCCGAAGACGTGCCGGAGATCCTGCGCTGGTCGCCCACCGCTGTCGAGGGCATGGACGAGGCCATCGTCGCCACCATGCGCGCCCGCCGCGGCCCCGGCTCGGTCACCGGCCTCCCGGACGGGCGTGCCTGGCTGTACGTCGAACTGGACGGCGAAGACACGGATGATCCCGCGGCCACGGCCCAGGACCTGCTCGGCGTCCTGCGTTCGCGCGGGCGGCTGGTGGCCGGGCGGGTGGTGGAGAGCGATGCCGAACGCAGGTCACTGTGGCGGGTTCGCGAGGATGGCGCCGGTCTTGCCGCCCGGCTGGTGGACGGTGGCGAGTCGTGGCCGGGCTGGGAGGACGCGGCCGTCGATCCGTCGAACCTGGCGGCCTACCTGCGAGACTTCCGCGCCCTGCTGACAGCGCACGGGCTGGGCGGCGTGCTGTACGGGCACTTCGGAGCCGGCTGCGTCCACGTGCGCATCGACTTCGACTGGTCCACGGACGACGGCAGGGCGGCGGCGCGACGGTTTCTGCGCGAGGCCGCGACGCTGGTCACCCGGCACGGCGGCACCCTGTCCGGAGAACACGGCGACGGGCGCGCCCGCGGCGAGCTGCTGGAGATCATGTACGGGCCGCGCATGCTGGAGCTGTTCGCCGCCGTCAAGCGGCTGTTCGACCCGGAAAGACTGCTCAACCCCGGCGTCATCGTCGACCCGGCGCCGCTCGACGCCGACCTTGCCCTCGACGTGCCCCCCGCCGCGCGCACCTGGCCCACCTTGACGCTTTTCCCGCAGGACACCGACGGTTTCGCCGGGGCGGTGCGCCGCTGCGTCGGCGTCGGCCGCTGCCGTGCCGATTCGGGTGGAGTCATGTGCCCCAGCTACCGTGCCACCCGAGACGAGCGTGACTCCACGCGCGGCAGGGCGCGTGTCCTGCAGGAGATGCTGCGCGGCGAGGCGATCACTGACGGCTGGCGCTCCGAGGAGGCGCGCGACGCGCTTGACCTGTGCCTGTCGTGCAAGGCGTGCTCGGCTGACTGCCCCACGGGCGTTGACATGGCCACGTACAAGGCGGAGTTCCTGCACCGGCACTACCGCGGTCGGCCGCGGCCCCGTACTCATTACTCCCTGGGCTGGCTTCCCGCGGTCGCGCGCGTGGCCACCCTGGCGGCCGGGCCGGTCAACGCACTGCTACGCGGCCCGGCCGGGCGCTTGCTGGCCCGGCTGGGCGGCATCGCGCCGCAGCGGCGGCTGCCCGCGTTCGCCCCTCGACAGGCCCTGCGCGCAGCCCTCCCCGCTACTCCCCCGGGCGCGCGGAAGCCACGAGCGTTGCTGTTCGTCGACAGCTTCACCGCGGCGTTCCGGCCGGACGTGGCGGCGGCCACCTCCCGGGTCCTCGCCGCCGCCGGCGTGCCGGCCGCGCCGCAGGCAGGACTGTGCTGCGGGCTGACCTGGATCAGCACCGGCCAGCTGACCGTGGCGCGCCGCATCATGGCGCGTACGGTCGCGCGGCTCGACGGCGGTCCGCACGCGGGGCTTCCGATCGTGGTGCCCGAGCCGAGCTGCGCGGCCGCACTCGCCCACGACCTGCCCAGGTTGCTCGGCACCGAGGCCGCCGAGCGGGTGGCGCGCCGGATCCACACACTCACCGCTGCCCTGGACGAACTCGCCGCGCCGGGATGGGAGCCGCCCCCGCTGCCCGGCCGCGTCGTGTTGCAGACCCACTGCCACGAGTACGCCCAGTTCCCCGGGCACCGGCCACGCGACCTGCTGCACCGCCTCGGCGTGCGGGAGGTCGCCGAGGCGGAGGGCTGCTGCGGCCTGGCGGGCAACTTCGGCTTCGAGGCCCAGCACTACGACACCTCCATGGCCGTCGCCGACCTGGCCCTGCGCCCCAAGCTGGACGAGTTGCGCGACGGGATGGTGGTGGCCGACGGGTTCGGCTGCGCCACCCAGGTGGAGCACCTCGGCGCAGACCAGGGCATCGCCGCGGTGCACCTGGCCGAGCTGCTCGACCCCGGCCCGACGACGCAGACAGACATTCAAACCGACCGAAAGGCAGGTTCACCATGACCTCACCCATCGACCAAGTGCCGAAGCGGCTGTTCATCGCCGGCCAGTGGGCCGACGCCGCCTCCGGCGCCACCATGCCCGTCGAAGACCCCGCCACCGGACAGGTCCTCTGCCACGTGGCCGACGCCGGCCCCGAGGACGGGCGGCGCGCCGAGGAGGCGGCGGTCGCCGCGCAGGAGGAGTGGGCGCGCACCGCGCCCCGTGCCCGCAGCGAGATCCTGCGTCGCGCGTACGACATCATCATGTCCCGCACGGATGAGCTGGCCCTGCTCATGACGTCCGAAATGGGCAAGTCCCTCGCGGAGGCACGCGGGGAGGTAGCCTACGCGGCGGAGTTCTTCCGCTGGTTCTCCGAGGAGGCGGTGCGGATCGAAGGGGCGTACGGCACATTGCCCGACGGCCGCAACCGCATGCTGCTCATGCGCCGCCCGGTCGGGCCCTGCCTGCTGATCACCCCCTGGAACTTCCCCCTCGCCATGGGCACCCGCAAGATCGGCCCGGCGATCGCCGCCGGCTGCACGATGGTGCTCAAGCCGGCGCCGCAGACGCCGCTGTCGAGTCTCGCGCTGGCCGCCATTCTGCGGGAGGCGGGACTGCCCGACGGGGTGCTGAACGTCATCCCCACCTCCGATCCCGGCGCGCTGGTCGAGCCGATGCTGCGCGGCGGACGCATCCGCAAGCTGTCCTTCACCGGATCCACGCAGGTGGGCCGCACGTTGCTGGCCCAGTGCGCCGGCACCGTCGTCCGCACCTCCATGGAGCTGGGCGGCAATGCGCCGTTCATCGTCTTCGGCGACGCCGACCTGAACGTGGCCGTGGACGGCGCGATGGTGGCGAAGATGCGCAACATGGGCGAGGCGTGCACCGCCGCCAACCGGTTCTTCGTGCATTCCTCCGTCGCCGACGAGTTCGCGGCACGGCTCGCCGAGCGCATGGGGTCGCTGGTCGTGGGGCCGGGCACCGAGCCCGGCGTGGACGTCGGCCCGCTCATCGACCGGGCGGGCCGGGCCAAGGTCGCCGACCTGGTCGCCGACGCCGTCGAGCGCGGCGCGAAGGTGCTGGTCGGCGGCGAGATCCCGGACGGTCCCGGCTGCTTCTACCCGCCCACGGTCCTCATGGGCGTCGACCCGGGTTCCCGGCTGCTGGGCACGGAGATCTTCGGGCCGGTGGCGGCCGTGCTGACGTTCGACGACGAGGACGAGGTCGTCAGGGCCGCCAACGACACCGAGTGGGGGCTGGTCGCGTACGTGTTCACCCGGGATCTGGGCCGCGCCTTGCGGGTGGGCGAGCGGCTGGAGGTGGGCATGGTCGGCCTCAACACCGGGCTGGTGTCCAACCCGGCGGCGCCCTTCGGCGGCGTCAAGCAGTCGGGGCTGGGCAGGGAGGGCGGCCGGGTCGGCATCGAGGAGTTCCTCGAGTACAAGTACCTGGCCATACCGGCGTGAACGGCCGTCCCCTCCTGGTCGCCCTGCACGACGGCACGCCGCTGCCGCACCCCGAACGCGTCGAGGCGCTCGCCGACGTCCGCCACGTCGGCGAGGACTGCCTGGCGGACGCCCTGCCCGGCGCGGACGTGCTGCTCGTGGGCGGTGCCGGGTTCACCGGCATCACGCGCGCCTGGCCGGCGGATCCCGCGCTCGCGCCGCGCTGGGTCCACGTGGCCGCCACCGGCGTGGAACACGTGCTGTTCGACGCGCTGGTACGCGACCCTGGACTCACTTTGACCAACTCGCGCGGCATCTATGACGAGGCGATCGCCGAGTACGTCCTCGGACTGATCCTCGCCATGGCGAAAGACCTGTCGAGCACTCTCGCTCACCAGCGGCGGCGCGAGTGGCGATGGCGGGAGAGCGAGCGGATCGGCGGCCGGACCGCGCTGGTGGTCGGCACGGGCCCGATCGGCCGAGCCATCGCCCGCCAGCTGCGTGCCACCAAGATGCGGGTCAGCGGCGCGGGCCGTACCGGACGATCCGGCGATCCCGACTTCGGGACCGTGCACGGCAGCGGCGAGCTGCTCACCGTGCTCAGCGAGGCCGACTACGTCGTCCTGGCCGCACCCCTCACCCCGCAGACGCGCGGGATGATCGACGAGCGGGCGCTGCGGGCGATGAAACCCACCGCCCGGCTCGTCAACGTGGGCCGCGGCGGGCTGGTCGTGCAGGACGCCCTCGTGGAGGCACTGCGCGGCAGGCGGCTCGCGGGAGCCGCGCTGGACGTCTTCGACGACGAGCCGCTACCGAGCGACTCGCCGCTGTGGGACCTGCCCGGGATGATCGTCTCGCCGCACATGGCAGGTGACGTGCACGGCTGGCGGGAGGCACAAGCCGAGCTGTTCCTCGACAACCTGCGCCGTTACCTCGCCGGTCGGCCGCTGCGCAACGTCGTGGACAAGGGAAGGGGGTACGTCACCGGCTGAGCCGGCGGGCGGTGATCTCCGCCGCCGTCTCGGCGACCAGGCGGCCCAGCTCGGGCAGCCGGTCCTCGTCGAAGCGCGAGTCCGGCATGGACACCGCCACCGCGGCGAGCGGCGTGCCGTCCGCCTCCAGGATGGGCGCGGCGATGGCGCAGACGTCCGCACGGTACTGGTTGCGGTTGACCGCGTACCCGTCGCTCCGCACCTGTGCCAGCTTGGCGCGCAGCTCGTCGGGGTCGGTGACGGTCGCCTCACCGTAGCTCTCCAGCCCGCGCGCGACGACCTCGTTCACGTCGTTCGCGCGCAGGTGGGCGAGCACCGCCTGGCCGACCGCGGTCGCGTGCAGCGGCGAGGTGCCGCCGATCTCGATGAACGTGCGCACCGCTCGATCGCAATCGACACGGTCGACCACGACCATGCCCTGCAGCCCGTCGAGCACCGACAAGTGGACGGTCTCGTTGACCTCGTCACGCACGCGCTCCATGGGCTCGCGCGCGGCGGCGAACAGGCTCGCGCCCTGCAGCGCGGCAGGGCGGACGGCCAGCACCCGCGCGCCGATCTCCCACCGCGTCGTGTCGCCCCGGCTGGCCCGCAGCCATCCGGCCTCGTGCAGCGTCACCAGCGTGCGCTGCACCGTCGATTTGGGGAGACCGAAGTGCTTGGCCAGCTCCCCCACGGTCACCGGCTGCTGCTGTGCGACGGCTTCCAGGATCCGGAGGCTGCGCGTCACGCTCTTCATCTCCACAAGATCTCCCCAGGTAAATAGCAGGTAACCACCGGTACACACCCTCTTGACGGGGAAGCCGCCGCGTCTTAATAATGCCAAATAGTAGCACGCCGTTCCACATTGTGGCACGGCACCACGAGGCCCGACACGCGGAGCGGGCCGTTCCCCGAATCCAATCCATCACCCGGAGCGCTGGTCAATGGCCTGCGTCCCTCTCCTCGAAAGGATCTACCTGTGGCAGCCAGGAAGCGCGTCGCGGTCGTCGGCGTCGGGACGATGGGCAGCCAGGCCGCCTGGCGGCTGGCCGCCCGCGGGGCCGAGGTCGTCGGATACGACCGTTTCGCCCCTGGCCACGACCGCAGCGCCGCGGGCGGCGAGACGCGGATCTTCCGCAGCGCCCACTTCGAGGACTCCCGGTACGTGCCGCTGCTCAAGCACGCCGACGCCCTGTGGGAGCGGCTTCAGCAGGAGACCTGCCGCGAGCTGCGCCGCCTGACCGGATGCCTGCTGATGGGGCCGACCGAGCACCACCAGATGGCCACCGTCCTCGAGTCCATCGCCGAGCACGACCTCGACCACGAGGTGATCGACGCCGAGGCGCTGGCCAAGCGCTTCCCTCAATACCGTCTGGAGGACGGTGACGCCGCCGTGCTCGACCGCCGCGCGGGCCTCATCCGGCCCGAGCTGACGGTCCAGACCGCGGCCCGCCGCGCCGAGCAGCTGGGTGCCCGCATCCACCGCTACACGCCAGTGCGGGAGATCACCCCGGTTGCCGGAGGGGTCGAGGTCAGCACCGACTCCGGCAGCGAGCGCTTCGACGCGGTCGTCGTCACCGTCGGCCCCTGGGTGAACGACCTCCTCCCCGACCTGCCGTGGGAAGTGGACATCCGCCGCCTCATCAGCGCCTGGTACGTGCCCACCACCGACGCCTGGTTCGGCGAGGAGCGCCCCGCCTTCATCCGTACGGCGCCCACGCACTGCTACGGCCTGCCCTCCCCGGACGGCGTCTCCGTCAAGGTCGGGCTCTCGCGCGACCTGCACCGCCCGGCCGGCGACCCCAACGCGCTGGACCGCACCGTCCAGCCGGAGGAACTGGAGATCTTCACCGAACTCCTCCGCCGCCACCTGCCGGACCTGCACCCGGACCCGACCCGCCTGTCCGTCTACATGGAGGGCTACACCGAGAGCAGCCGACCGCTGGTCGGCCCGCTGCCCGGCGCCGGCAACGAGAACGTGATCCTGCTCGCCGGGTTCTCCGGCCACGGCTTCAAGCTCTCGCCCGCCTTCGGCGACATCGCCGCCGACCTGGCGCTGGACGGCACCTCCTCCCAGCCCATCGACTTCGTGTCGACCGTGGGCCGCACCGCGGCTTGAACCGCCCACCACCACGATCCGGCAAGGAGAGCCACATGGCCACGAGGAAACGTGTCGCCGTCGTCGGGACTGGCACGGTGGGCAGCCAGGCCGCCTGGCGGCTGGCGGCCCGGGGCGCCGAGGTCGTCGCCTACGACCGCTTCGCCCCCGGCCACGACCGCAGCGCCGCCGGCGGTGAGACCCGGGTCTTCCGTAGCGTGCAGACCGATGACGGCCGGTACGTGCCGCTCGTCCGGCACGCCGACGCTCTCTGGAAGCAGTTGCAGGCGGAGACCGGCCGGGAGCTGCGCCGGCTCACGGGATGCCTGTTCATGGGACCGGCCGACGACCCCGAGATGCGCACCATCATGGACGTCATCGCCGAGCACGGCCTCGACCACGAGCTGATCGACGCCGAGGCGCTGGCCAAGCGTTTTCCGCAGTTCCGCGTCGACGACGGCGACCTGGCGGTTCTCGACCCCCACGCGGGTTACATCCGCCCGGAGCTGTCGGTCCAGACCGCGGCCCGCCGCGCCGAGGAACTGGGTGCCCGGATCCGCCGCTACACCCCGGTGAGGGAGATCAACCCGGTCGGCGGGGGAGGCGTGGAGATCCGCACGGACGGCGACACCGAACGTTTCGACGCCGCGGTGGTCACTCCGGGCCCTTGGGTGGGCGACCTGCTGCCCGACCTGCCGTGGGAGGTGAGCGTCTACCGCGCGATCAGCGCCTGGTTCCTGCCCAATGAGGAACACCATGCCGGCGACGAGCGCCCTGCCTTCATCCGCAGGGGCGGCATCCCCTTCTACGGGATCCCCTCCCCCGACGGCCTCTCCGTCAAGCTCGGCCTGCCCCAGGCCCACCACCGGCCCGTGGACGACCCGAACCGGCTGGAGAGGGCCGTCGCGCCGGAGGAGCTGGAGATCTTCACGGAGATCGTGCGGCGCCACCTGCCAGGCCTGAACCCCAACCCGGTGCGGCTCGCCGCCTTCATGGAGGGCTACACCGGCAGCACGCGCCCGCTGGTCGGCCCGCTGCCAGGGTGCGACGACATCGTGCTGCTGGCCGGCTTCTCCGGCCAGGGATTCAAGATGTCGCCCGCCATGGGCGACCTCGCCGCCGACCTGGCCCTGGACGGCCACACCGACCTGCCCATCGAGTTCATGACGACCCTCGGCCGCACGGCCGCCTGAACGAGGTATGAGATGACCTGGACCATCGCCATCCTGACCGCAGAACCCGGCGCCAAGACCAGCGGCACCGTCACCGTGGACCTTGGCACGACCACCGCCGACGTCCCGCTGATCCTCGTCCACGGATCCCGTCCCGGCCCCACCGTGGTCATCACCGGCGGGGTGCACGGCGGCGAGTTCGCCGGGATCGCCGCCGCCGCTCAGCTCGCGGCCGGGCTCCAGCCTGACGACGTGCTCGGCCGGATCGCGATCTGCCCCGTCGCCAACCCGCCCGCCGCATACGGGGGCCGCCTCAACGTCTCGCCGCTCGACGGCGTCAACATCAATCGGGTCTTCCCCGGCGACCCCGCCGGCGGGCCGACCGAGCGGATGGCCGCCTGGCTGTTCGAGCACCTCATCACCGGCGCCGACGCCTACGCCGACCTGCACAGCGGTGGCATCGACCAGACCCTGCTCGACTTCGTCGGCTACCGCCTCACCGGCGACGACGCCCTCGACGCCAGCAACCGCGCGATGGCCCACGCCGTGGGCTACGAGCATGTCGTGTTCGGCCGCTCCGCCGAGGGCGGCAACAGCCACGCCGCCGCCAACCGCCTCGGCATCCCCGCCGTCCTCATCGAGACCGGCCAGCGCGGCGACCGCGACCCGGCCACCGTGCGGACCCTGCTGGACGCCCTGCACCGGCTGCTGAACCACCTCGGGGCCATCGACGGACCGGCTCCCGCGCCGACGGCCACGCCACGCGAATGGGTGTGGACGGGTGACGTCGAATCACCCGCGGCCGGCCTGTGGTACCCCGACGCCGTCACCGGCGACGAGGTCACCGAAGGACAGGCCATCGGCCGGATCGTCGACCCCGTCGACGGCGCCGAGCACAAGGTCACCGCCACGGCCACCGGAACGATCATCTACGGCATGAACGGCCTCACCGTCGTCCCCGGCACCGAGCTTGCGGCCATCGCCGTCCTCGCCTGACCACTCCCCGAACCGCGACCATCCCCATCCCCCGGAGGTACCGCCATGACAAATTCACCGATCGGAAGGCGGGCGCTGTTGCGCGGCGCTGCCGCGCTCGCCGCCCTGCCGGCGCTCGCCGCCTGCGGCACCGGCACCAGCCGCTCCACTGGTGCCAGCGTCTCCACCGGCTCGGGCGCCAAGACGGTGGCCGTCCGCAACAGTGGCGGGGCCTACGGCGAGGCCCTCAAGAAGGCGATCTACGACCCGTTCACCAAGGAGACCGGCATCACCGTCCAGGTCGCCAACCTCGACGGCGCACAGGTGCTGGCCCAGATCAACCAGGGTCGCCCCCAGGTCGACCTCATCGACAACTCGATGATGGACCACGCCAAGTTCGTCCGCGAGAACGCCCTGGAGAAGCTGGACCTCGACCGGATCAAGAACCTCAAGACCGCCCAGCTGCCCGAGAATCTGATCACCGAGTACGCCGTCGCCCACAGCTTCTACGCCCAGTGCATGGCCTACCGCACCGACGCCTTCGGCGGGCGCACGCCGGAGTCCTGGGCCGACTTCTGGGACGCCAAGGCTTTCCAGGGCGGCCGCTCGATGTGCAACCCGGACGCCGACCTGCCCGAGCTGGAGTTCGCGCTGCTGGCCGACGGCGTCGCGATGGACCAGCTGTACCCGCTGGATGTGGACCGCGCCTTCAAGGCGATGGATCGGATCAGGTCCGACGTCAAGAAGTACTGGGACAGCGGCCCGCTGCCCGGCATGCTGCTCACCCGCCAGGAGGTGACGATGACCACCGTCTGGCATGGCCGCCTGGCCGACCTGCTCAAGCAGGGGGTCCCGGTCGCGGCCCAGCTGAACGGCGCCCGCCGCCAGTTCCAGGGCTACTCCATCTCCAAGGGCGCACCCAACCTGGACGCCGCCTACCAGCTCTTCGACTACTCGATGAGTCCCGACGTCCAGGCCCGCCTGGCCACGACCTACCCGACGAACCCCTCCTCCCCCCTCGCCTACGACAAGATCAGCGAAGAGGTCCGCAACGGCCTGGCCGGTGCGCCGCAGTACTACGACAAGGGCTTCGACGCCGACACCGACTGGTGGCTGAAGAACGAAGAGGCCGTCAGCAAGCGGTGGCTGGGGTGGGCTCGTGGCTGAGTTCGGTGTGGCCGGACCCTCCGTCGAGGTGGCCGGCGCCAAGCCGGCCACCTCGACCGGCAAACCGCTGTCGGTAGTGGCCCTGCGCAAGACGTACGGGGACGTCGTCGCCGTCGACGAAGCGTCCATGGAGATCGCCGCCGGGGAGTTCGTCACCTTCCTCGGCGCCTCCGGGTCGGGTAAGACCACGACCCTGATGATGATCGCCGGTTTCTGCGAGCCGGATTCCGGCACCATCACCGTCGGGGACCGCGACGTGACCCGGCTGGCCCCGCAGAAGCGAAACCTCGGTTTCGTGTTCCAGCAGTACCTGCTCTTCCCGCACATGACCGTCGGCGAGAACGTCGCGTTCCCGCTGCAGCTGCGTGGCGTGCCCAAGGACGAGATCCGCAGGCGGGTCGGGCAGACGCTGGAGATCGCGGGCCTGTCCGGGTTCGGCGGCCGCAAGCCGCGCGAGCTGTCCGGCGGGCAGCAACAGCGGGTGGCCCTGTGTCGTGCGCTGGTCTACCGGCCGCCGGTCATCCTCATGGACGAGCCGCTGGGCGCGCTGGACAAGAAGCTGCGCGACCAGCTCCAGGTGGAGATCAAGACCATCCAGCAGGAACTCGGCCTGACCGTCATCTACGTGACGCACGACCAGGAAGAAGCGCTGGTCCTGTCCGACCGCATCGCGGTGATGCGCAACGGCAGGATCGAGCAGTTCGACACCCCGCGGGAGCTGTTCGAGCGGCCGAAGACGCCCTTCGTCGCCGACTTCCTGGGCGCGGCCAACTTCCTGCCCGGCCGCGTGGAACAGCAGAGCGACGCGCACACCCTGGTCCGCCTGGACCGCAGCGGGGGCCTGCTGAAGGCACGGCGCCACGAGCTGGCCGCCGGTGTCCCGGTCAAGGTCGCCGTCCAGCCGGGCCGGCTGCGGGTGTGCGCACCGGATGACGGCTTTTGTACCGGCACGGTGGAGAGCGCGACGTACGTGGGCAGTGTGGTGCGTGCCGGCGTTCGGATCAACGGCGCCGAGGCCCCGCTGCTGCGCCTGGAAGCACCGGCCAAGAACGGACCCGTCGCCGGCGAGCGGGTCGGCATCTGCGCCGATCCCGACGACGTCAACCTCTTCCCCAGCGAACAGGACGGGTGAGCGATGGCCGCCACCCTCGCCGGCGCCCCCGCCCGTCCCCGCCGGCTGCTGGCCTCCCGCAGGACCCGGATCGGCATCCTCTACGCCCTGCCGGCCGTGCTCTACCTGCTGGCGCTGTTCGTCTACCCGATCTTCAGCACGCTGCTGCTCAGCGTGAAGGACCTCGACGGGGCCCTGACGCTGCACTGGTACGCCGACGCGCTGACGGGCGTGAACCTGTCCGTGCTGTTCACCACGCTGCGGATCTCCGCCGAGACGGCGCTGTTCAGCCTGGTCATCGGGTTCGTCCTGGCGAACGCGATCTCCCGGCTGCGGCCCCTGGTGGCCGCCCTGGCCATGCTGATCGTCGTCGTCCCGCACTTCATCAGCGCCCTGGTGCGCACCTACGGATGGATCATCATGCTCGGCGACAAGGGCCTGGTGAACCAGGTGCTTGTCAGCCTGGGGGCGGCCGGGGCGCCGTACCGGCTGCTCTACAACGAGATCGGCGTGGTCATCGGCACCACCGCGGTGATGCTGCCCTACACCGTGCTGCTGCTGTACGGCGTGATGCGGGGCGTGGACCGCCGACTGCTCGCCGCCGCGGCCAGCATGGGGGCCGGCCGCCTGGTCATCTTCCGCCGGGTCTACCTTCCCCTGGTCGCTCCCGGACTGGCCACGGCCGGACTGCTCAGCTTCATCCTCTCGCTCGGCTACTACATCACCCCGGCCCTGATGGGCGGCCCCAACCAGACGATGATCGCCTCCCTCATCAACCAGCAGGTGATGAAGCAGAACCAGTGGAACGGGGCGGCCGCCGAGGGCGTCATCCTGCTGCTGCTGACCTTCGCCGGTCTGCTCCTGGTCAAGCTCGTCAGCTCTCTCGGCGAGGCGAAGAAGAGGAGCGCATCATGATCGGACTGCGCAGCACCCTCGCCGGGCGGATCGCGCTGACCACGTTCGCCACCGTGATCCTGCTGTTCCTGGCGCTGCCGATCGTCGTGATCATCGTCACCTCGTTCAGCAAAAGCGCCTTCGCAGCGTTCCCGCCGGACTCCTGGTCGCTCGGCTGGTACCAGGCGCTGTTCGCCGACGGCAGCAAATGGCCGGGCGCGCTGTCACTGAGCGCCCTCATCGCCTCGATCAGCACCGTGTTCTCACTGATCATCGGCGTGACCGCGGCGACCGCGCTGACCCGCAGCGAACTGCCGCTGCGCTCCGCGGTCTACGCCCTGGTCCTGGGGCCGCTGGTCATCCCGCACATCGTCACCGCCCTGGGCCTGTTCCTGCTCTTCGAACCCGCCGCGATGCTGGGCAGCCCGCTCGCGATCGCCCTGGGGCACACCGTGATGGCCTCGCCGATCGCGGTACTGATCCTCATCGCGACACTGCGCGGGATCGACGAACGCCTGGAGGACGCCGCGGCGAGCATGGGAGCGGGCCGCCTGACGATCGCCCGGCGGATCACCTTCCCCCTGGCCGCACCGGGGATGGTCGCGGCGGCGATCTTCTCCTTCATCACCAGTTTCGACGATTTCTACGTCTCCCAGTTCCTGTCCTCCGTCGGCACCCTCACCCTGCCGGTGCAGATCTACAACTCCCTGATGTTCGACATCGACCCCAGCGTGACCGCGGTCAGCGCGCTGCTGATCGCCTTCGCCGTCCTCGCCCTCGTGCTGGTCGGGCTGGTGCGCTGGCTCGGCTCCGGCCGGCAGAACGCCCTGCTGTCGGTCGAAACCGCCACGACCCTCGGTGCTCCGGGCGAGGAGGCGCTGTGAACGCCACCCAGGCAGCGGAGCGTCACCTGCTGCTCAACATGACCGCGAACGGCTCGTTCGGCGAGGGCGGCAAGGAGCTGTTCGTCGTGACCCGTGGCGACGGCCCCTACGTGTACGACTCGGCCGGCACCCGCTACATCGACGGCATGTCCGGGCTCTACTGCGCCCAACTCGGCTACGGCTACGCCGGCGAGATCGCCGAGGCGGCCGAGCGGCAACTGCGCGAGCTGTGCTACAGCCCCCTGTGGACCGCCTCCGCGCACCCGGCGGCCCTGGAACTGGCCAGGCGGCTCGCCGGCCTCGCCCCTGACGGGATGGAGCACACGTTCTTCAGCAGCGGCGGCGCCGAAGCCGTCGAGACCGCCTGGAAGATCGTGCGCCGCTACCACGTGCTGCGCGGCGAGCCCGGCCGGACCAAGGCGCTGGCCAGGCGCGGCGCCTACCACGGGCTCACCCTGGGCGCCCTGTCGTTCACCGACCACCCCGAGCTCAAGGAGCCGTACGGTCCCCCCGCCGTGCCGACCACGTTCGTCGCCAACACCAACCGTGCCCTGTTGCCGGAGCCGCTGGACGACGCCGCGTTCACAGCCCACCTGCTCGCGGACGCCGAGTCCGCGATCCTAGGGGCGGGCCCGGAGAACGTCGCGATGTTCATCGCCGAGCCGGTGCAGAACCGCGGCGGCTGCATCCCCCCGCCCGCGGGCTACTGGGAAGGGCTGCGCCGCCTGGCCGACCAGTACGGGTTCCTGCTCGTCGCCGACGAGGTCATCACCGGGTTCGGCCGGCTCGGCGAGTGGTTCGGCGGCGACCGCTACGGCGCCCGGCCCGACCTGATCACCCTGGCCAAGGGCATCACGGCCGGCTACGCACCGATGGGCGCCACCATGGTCAGCACCCGCGTCGCCGAGGTGCTGAACCGGCCGGGCGAGGTGCTCAATCACGGCTACACCTTCTCCGGGCACCCGCTGTGCGCCGCCATCGCGCTGCGCGCCCTCGACATCATGGAACGCGACCGGGTGCTGGACAACGTCCGCGCCCACCAGGAGCACCTGGCCAAGCGCATGATCGCGCTCGGCGCCCTGCCGATCGTCGCCGACGTGCGCGGCGCAGGCTACTTCTACGCCGTCGAGCTGGCCGGCGACCGCGAGGACGGCGCATTCAGCGAGCCGGCGCGGGCGGCGCTCATCCACGACCTCATCCCACGCCGGCTGCGCGAGGCAGGCTTGCTGGCCCGCGTCTACGACCGGGCCGCCCCGCTGGTTCAGATCGCCCCACCGCTGATCGCCGAAGCCGACCTGCTCGATCTGATCGCCGACATCATCGCCGCCACACTCGACGAGGCGTCGGACCGGCTCATTTCCTTCGAAAGGTAGAAACCAGTGACATACACCATCGGCCCGGTGAGCTGCGCACCCGGAGAGCGCGTCCAGGGTCTCATCCCCGTCGGCGTCAGCACGTACGGCGTCGAGCTGGGCATCCCGCTGATCGTGGTCAACGGCGCCGAGCCCGGTCCGGTCCTGTGCGTGGACGGCGGCGTGCACGGCGACGAATACGACGGTATGGAGGCCGTCCGCCGCGTCCTCGCCGAGACCGACCCGGCCACGCTGCGCGGGACCCTCGTCGGCATCCCCTGTGTGAACACCCCCGCCTTCGAGGCCGCCGCCCGCACCAGCGGCCTGGATCACGCCAACCTCAACCGCATCTTCCCCGGCGACCCCGACGGCTCCTACTCGCTGCGGCTGGCCGCCACGTTCGTCGAGCAGGTCATCCCGGCCGTGGACGCCCTGGTCGACCTGCACACCGGCGGCGCGTACGGCGAGATCGCGCCGCTCACCATCGTCCAGGGCGGCTACGAGGAGCTGGCCACCGGCATCGGCCTGGCCGCCGGCCACCCGCTGATCTGGAAGGGCGGCAAGTGGGGCGGCACCGCCCGCCTGTCGGCGCTGCAGGCCGGCAAGCCCGCCATCACTGTCGAGGTCGGCGGCGGCACCTACCGCGAGGAGACGGTCGCCCTGCACGTGCGCTCCGTCCGCAACATCATGCGGCACCTCGGCATGATCGACGGCCAAGCGGAACTGCTCGACACGTACACGGAGGTCAGCGGCACCTTCGCGCGCACGGCCGCCGGCGGTTTCTTCCTCGGCCACGCCGACCCCGGCGAGGAGTGCAAGCAGGGCGATCTCATCGGCCGCGTCGTCGACCACTACGGCGCCACCCTGGAGGAGATCCGCGCCCCGCAGGACGGCATCGTGCTGTGGGTGCGCCGCATCCGCACCGTCCGCACCGGTGACGAGGTCGTCATCTTCGGCGCGGTCGAAGGGGAGCTCCGGCCGTGACCAGCCGTTCCGTACGCGAGTTGCTCATCGACGGCAAGACGGTCCCGGCCCGTGACGGGGCCACCTTCACCGTCGTCGACCCGGCCAGCGGCACCCCCATCGCCGAGGTGTCCCGCGGCGGCCCCGCCGACATCGACAGCGCGGTGGCCGCCGCCGGCGCCGCGCTCGTCTCGCCCGGCTGGGCGTACCTGCGGCCGGCCGAGCGCGGCCGGCTGCTCACCCGCATCGCCCAGGAGATCCGCCGCCAGGGCGGCGACCTGGCCGAGCTGGAGAGCCTGGACGTGGGCAAGCCGCTGCGCCAGGCCCGCGCCGACGTCGAGGCGGCAGCCCGCTACTTCGAGTTCTACGCCGGCATCGCCGACAAGCTCGGCGGCGCCACCATTCCGCTCGGCCGCGGCCTGCTCGATTACACCGTCCGTGAGCCGATCGGCGTGTCGGGGCAGATCATCCCGTTCAACTACCCACTGCAGAACACCGCCCGCGGCGCGGCCCCCGCCCTCGCCGCCGGCTGCACAGTCGTACTCAAGCCGTCGCCGGAGGCGCCGCTGACGCCGCTGGAGATCGGCCGGATCGCGCTGGAGTGCGGGCTGCCGCCCGGGGCGCTCAACGTGGTGCCCGGCGACGGCGCGACCGGCGCGGCCCTGGCCGGCCATGCCGGAATCGACCAGGTGACGTTCACCGGCTCGGTGCCGACCGGGATCAAGGTCGCGCAGGCCGCCGCCGCGAACGTGGTGCCGTCGGTGGTGGAGCTGGGCGGCAAGTCCCCCGCCATCGTCTTCGCCGACGCGGACTTCGACCAGGCGCTCGCCGGCGTGGCGGCCTCGGCGTTCGGCAACGCCGGGCAGACGTGCTCCGCCGGCACCCGACTGCTGCTGCAGCGCGGCGCCGAGGAGTTCCTGGACCGGCTCGTCGAGCACGCCGCGTCCCTGCGGCTCGGGCCGGGCCTGGACGACCCCGACATGGGGCCGCTGGTGTCGGCGCGGCAACGCGACCGCGTGGAGACGTACCTGGAACTGGCCCGTCAGGAGGGCGCCACCATCCGCACGGGCGGCGGACGGCCCGCGGACCCGGCGCTCGCCGACGGGTACTTCATCGAGCCGACCGTCCTGACGGGGCTGACCAACGCCGCGCGGTGTGCGCGGGAGGAGATCTTCGGGCCCGTCCTCACGGTCATCGAGTTCGGCGACGCCGATGAGGCCCTCGCCATCGCCAACGACAGCCCGTACGGATTGTCGTCGTATGTGTGGACCCGTGACATGACCACCGCGATGCGGCTGGCCGAAGGCATCAGGGCCGGCCAGGTGTACGTCAACGCCACCGGTGTCGGCACCGGCGTCGAGCTGCCGTTCGGCGGCTACAAGCACAGCGGCTGGGGCCGCGAGAAGGGCTTGGAGGCGCTGAACGGCTACACCCAGCTCAAGAACGTCTGCCTCGGCTTCGGGACGCCCCGATGAGCGGCATGCGTTACCGCAGGCTCGGCCGCGACGGCCCGCTGGTGTCCGTGGTGGGGGTCGGCGGCAACAACTTCGGCTCCCGCCTGGACGAGGACGGCACCAAGGCTGTCGTCCACGCCGCCCTGGACGCGGGCATCACCCTGTTCGACACCGCCGACACCTACGGCGCGTGCGGCGGCGGCGACGCGGGAGACAGCGAGCGCCTGCTCGGCGCCGCGCTCAAGGGCCATCGCGACGAGGTGGTGCTGGCCACCAAATTCGGCATGAGCATGGGCGCGGGTGCCGACCGGCTCGGGCCGCGCGGCGCCCGCCGCTACATCCGGCACGCCGTGGAGGAGTCGCTGCGCCGGCTCGGCACCGACCACATCGACCTGTACCAGTACCACGAGCCCGACGGCGTGACTCCGCTCGCCGACACGCTCGAAGCGCTGAGCGAGTTGGTCGCCGAGGGCAAGGTGCAATACGTCGGCTGCTCCAACATGCCCGCCTGGATGCTTGCCGACGCCGCCTGGCAGGCCAGGTGGGACCGGCGCGCGCCGTTCGTCAGCGCCCAGGCCCGCTACCACTTGCTCGACCGGAGCGCCGAGCAGGAGCTCGTCCCTGCCTGCGCCGCGTTCGGCGTCGGACTTCTGCCGTATTACCCGCTCGCCAACGGCCTGCTCAGCGGCAAGTACCGGCGCGGCGAGCCGCCGCCTCCCGGCAGCAGGCTCTCGTGGCGGCACGGCTGGCTCACCGAGCAGGCGCTCGACCGGGTCGAGGCCCTCACCACCTACGCCACCGACCGCGGCCTGACCTTGCTGCAGGTCGCCGTCGGCGGCCTGGCCGCACTGCCCCAGGTGGGCTCCGTCATCTGCGGGGCGATGACCCCGCAGCAGGTCACCGCCAACGCGGCGGCGGTCGGCTGGACCCCGGACGCGGCCGACCTGGCCGCGCTCGATCACATCGTGCCGCCCGGCGAACGGGTGGTCTGAACACCATGAGGTTGAACGACATGCGACAGGTAGTCACCTTCGACGCCTACGGAACCCTGATCGACTTCCAGCTCGGGCCCACCACGCTGAAGGTCCTCGCCGACCGGCTGGACCTCGATGGGCTCAACGTGGAGGAGTTCCTCGACGACTTCCGCGTCATGCGCTTCCAGGCCGTGCTGGAGGCGTACCGCCCCTACCACGAAGTGCTGCACTCCAGCCTGCGCAACGCCATGCGTCTGCACGGCCTCGACTACCGCACCTCCGACGGCGACGCCCTGGTCGAGGCGGTGCCCACGTTCGGGCCGTTCCCGGAGGTGCCGGACGCGCTGCGCGCGCTCAAGAGCAAGTACGAGATCGCAATCATCTCCAACTCCGACGACGACCTCATCAAGCACAACGTCGCCAACATCGGCGTCGAGTTCGACCACGTGATCACCGCCGAGCAGGCCAGGGCGTACAAGCCCGACCGGCAGGCCTTCGAGCACGCCTTCAAGGTCATGGACGTCGAGCCGTCCCAGGTGATCCACACCGCCCAGGGCTGGGAGTACGACCATATCCCCACCCGCGACCTCGGCCTCGAGCGGCGCGTGTGGATCAACCGCTACCGCCACCCCGGCAGCTCCGACTACCAGCCCTACGACGACCTGCCCGACCTGTCCGGCCTGCCCGCACTGCTCGGCTGCTGAGAACGGAACGCACGATGAAGCAGATCCCGTACTGGCTCGACACCGCTCCCCCGCTACCCGACCGGTCCGGCAGGCCGCTGCCGGACGAGGCCGACGTGGTGGTTATCGGCGGCGGGCTGACCGGCCTGTCCACCGCCCTGCACACCGCCGGCAGGGGCGCCCGGGTCGTCCTCGTCGAGAAGGACAAGGTCGGCTCGGGCGCCTCCGGGCGCAATGGCAGCATGTGCACCCAGGGCATCACCATCACCACCGGCCAGGCACGCGAACGCTACGGCCAGGAGCGCGCCCGCGAGCTGTACGACTCCTTCCGCCACGCCGTGGACCTCGTGGAGGAGCTGACGCTCAAGGAGGGCATCGACTGCGACTTCCGCCGCTCCGGCCGCTTGGGTGTCGCCTTCAAACCAGCCCACTTCGAGAAGATGCGTGCCAAGCAACGCGATCTCGCCGAGAACTTCGGCCACGAGACCACGCTCATCGGCCCCGGCGAGCTGCGTACCGAGCTGGGCTCGGACTACTACCACGGCGCGCTGCTCGACCCGCTCAGTGCGGGCCTCCACGTCGGCAAGTACGTGCACGGCCTGGCCGGGGCCGCTGAGCGCGCCGGCGCCGAGATCCACGAGCGCAACGCCGCCACTGAGTTGCGGCGCATGCCCGGTGGCGGCTTCGAGGTGGAAACGCTGAACGGCCTCATCCGGGCCAGGCAGGTCGTCGCGGCCACCGACGCCTACAGCGACGGCGCGCTGCCGTGGCTACGCAAGCGGCTCATCTGCGTCGGCAGCTTCATCATCGTCACCGAGCCGCTGGGCGAGGAGCTGGCCCGCGAGATCATCCCGAACGCGCGCCTGGTGGTCGACTCCAAGAACATCGGCCACTACATCCGGCTCACCCCCGACAACCGGCTCGCCTTCGGCGGCCGGGCCCGCTTCGCCCCGTCCGACCCGGCCTCCGACCGCAAGAGCGGCGCGGTGCTCAAGCGGGAGATGGCCGAGATCTTCCCCCAGCTCGCCAACGTCAAGATCGACTACGTGTGGGGCGGCAGCGTCGGCTTCAGCTACGACCGCATCCCGCACGCCGGCGAGCAGGACGGCCTGTATTACTCGGGGGGCTACTGCGGCCACGGCGTGCAGATGGCCACCTACATGGGCCGCGCACTCGCCGACATGATGGACGGCCGTCCCGAGGCCAACCCCTGGCGCGGGCTCGGCTTTCCCAAGGTGCCCGTGCCGTTCTACAACGGCACCGCCTGGTTCCTGCCGTTCGCCGGCGCGTACTACAAGGCGAAGGACCGCTTCCGCTGACTCGGCTTCCTCGCGGCCGGCGCCCCTGGCCGCGAGGAGCCTCTTGATGATCGCTTCCGAGCTACCGGACGAGACATCGAGTCCAAAGCGCCACACGGACCCGCACGGCATGGGATTGATAAGGCCAACGGTGAGTCCTGCTACCGCGCTCGAGCGCGGCTGCCTCGGTCGGCGCGGCGTAGACCGGCTTGAGCGCCTTGGCGATGGCGTCCCAGTGCTGGCGGGCGGCATACCGGAACGAGGCGCCTCACCGCGGTCGCCGGCTGGGCGCGGTGAGATACCCGAGGTGCCCGACCATGTCTCGCTGTGGGGGCTGCTGATCCCGATCCGGCGCACCTTCCGCCAGTACGTCAACCTCCGGCCCATCTGCGTCTTCGAAGGCATCGACAGTCCGGTGCACGGCGCGCGGCCGGGCGAGGTCGAGTTTTCGTCGTGCGCGAGAACGACCCCGCCCGCTTCGACGTGGTCGTCGCCTCCAACCTCTTCGGTGACATCCTCAGCGACCTCGCGGCCGCGGTCGCCGGATCCATCGGCATCGCCCCGGCGGCCAACCTCAACCCCGAGCGTGACTTCCCCTCGATGCTCGAGCCGGCGCACGGCTCCGCGCCAGACATCGCGGGCCAGGGCATCGCCAACCCGCTGGGCGCGATCTGCTCTGCGGCCATGATGCTCGACCACCTCGGCCACCCCGCCGCGGCCAGGGACATCACGGACGCGATCGCCTCGGTCCTGGCCAAGACCGATATCCGTACCCGCGACCTGGGCGGAACCGCGACCACCGCCGAGTTCACCGACAAGGTGATCGAGCTCCTCTGAGCCATCTCTCCCTCGGTGGGCGGCAGGGACGACGCCGCCCACCGCTCACCGGCACTCCCGCGCCCTGTCCCCTTTCCTGAGCCGCGCCCCCACCGGCCCTCCCTCGTGGCGAGGACCGTTCCGCGTCCCGGTTGCGCCCCGTTCCTCAACGAGGAGAAACGCCATGGCAGCACCCGTGTCCCCAACCCCCCGCCCAGGCCGAACCCGCCAAGCGGCCCTGGTACAAGCAGCTCTACTTCTGGGTCCTGACCGCCATCGTCGCCGGCACCGCGATGGAGCCGGTCGGCATGACCTTCGTCGCAGCATCAAGATGCTCATCACCCCGATCGTCTTCCTCACCATCGTGGGAGGCTTCGGCAACGTCGACAGCCTCGGCCACGTGGGCCGCGTGGGGCTGAAATCCCTGCTCTACTTCCAGGCGGGCACACTCGTCGCCCTCCTCGTGGGCCTGATCGCCGTCAACGTCTTCCAGCCCGGTACCGGTGTGCACCCCACCCTCGCGACCTTTGCCTGGCGGGCGACGCCGGACAGCACGTGAAGGACGGGGAGAACCAGGACTGGTGGCACTTCCTGACCGACCTCGTGCCCACCAGCGCCATCGGCGCCTTCACCGAGGGCAACATCCCACCAGGTCAGATCAGGCCGAGCCCGAGCGGGATCGTCGTACCGCCGAGCTTGTCGGCGACGCCCGCGTAGAACTCGAGAGCGGGCGGCATCCGGGCCCACTCGGGTGCCGTGAAGGCCGCGCGTGCGGCGGCCACCGCCTGGTCCACGTCCGCCTTGCCGGCCAGCGCCACCTGGGCGATGGCCGTCCCGTTCGACGGGTCGACGACGGTGAAGGAGCGTGCCGATCACCAAAGGCACCTGATGGGCGACCTCGGCAAGCACCCGCACTGACCTTGCCCGGGGATGATGCTCGAACCGGCCTGCACCGGCGGTGTGGGGGTGTCCTTCCCACCAGACTGCGCCGAGGCGGCGGAAGTTGGTGGGCTACCTGGTCTTGAACCGGTCCGGACGCACGAAGTCCAGGCCTTCGATGGTCTGTTTGCCGAGCGCCTCGTGTGCGGCGATGTGGCCATAGCCGGTGGCCATTTTGAAGCCTTTTCCGGAGAATCCGGTGGCACAGTAGACCCTGCTGTTCTCATCCAGCCAGCCGAGGAGGGGATGCCTGTCCTCGGTGAAAAGGTCGGGGAAGGCGTCGGAGCGCACGATGGTGGGGGTCAGGCCGGGGAAGAATTCGGTGACGGTCTCGGTGACCTTCTCGATTTCTTCCGGGGTGAGTTCTCTGGGCACGGAGTCCGGGTCGGGGGTTGTCCTTCCGCGCCCGTCCAGCGGTCCGTCCACCGATGCCTTGACCGTCACACCATCGACGGCGGGTGCGCCGTACATGGAGCGATCGTCGTACAGTCGGCTGAAGACGGGGAATTTCTCTGGCGAGAACTGGGTGCCGTCCTGAGCGATGAACCAGGTCAGGACGATCCGATGGGTTTCCGTAACGGCCTTGAGGTGGTCGGGCATGAGCCTTCGGGACCAGCCGCCCGAGGCGACGATGACCTTCTCGAACGTCCAGGTTCTGTCGCCCGAGGCGACGACCACGCCGTGTTCGGCTTCGGTGATGCTGTCCACGGGTGTGTTCTGAAGGACGGCGGCGCCGCCTGCCTGGGCCGCCGCGACGGCAGCGCTGACGGCGCGGTCGGTGCGCAGAACGCCGGCGCGGGGGTCATAGATGGCGCAGTCGTCGGGGCGGAGGTTGTGCTGGGGGTAGCGTGCCGCCATGTCCTCCCGGCTGAGGACGTAGTGCTCGGCTCCGGTGATGCGCGTTGTCTCGAGGAGGCTGTTGATGAAGCTGCCGTTCGCCGTCCCGATGGACAGGCCTCCGGTAGGCGTGAGGATGTCCTGCCCGGTTTCCGCTTCGAGCTCGGCCCAGAGGCTGCGGGAGCGTTCCAGGATGGGGTAGTAGTCGGGCTTCCCGAGGTAGACCATGCGGAACAGGCGGGTGTCCCCGCCCACGGCACTGCGGCCGTGGGCGGGGCTGGCGGCCTCGAAGCCCACTACCGAGTCGGACAGCCGAGAGGCCTGCCACAGGGCCATGCTTCCGATGCTGCCCAGGCCGATGACTGCGAGTTTTGCGTCCATGAGAGCAGTTTCCTTTTCGTTTACTCGTGAAGCCCGGCGAGTCTGCTGCCGAATCTGGCCAGGAGTGAGGTCTTGCTGGAACCCCTGCGCTCTTCCCACTGGTCGGCGATACCGAAGAGCCGGTACATGGCGTGAACGCCCAGCCAGCGGATGGGTTCCGGTTCCCACTTCCGTGCCCGGTAGCTGACCCAGGGAAGGGTGGTCCGCTCGGTTTCCTTCTCGAAGGCGAGCTCCACGAGAGTCCTGCCGCCGACGTAGGCCGACGTGACGCCGTGTCCTGCGTAGCCGGTGGACGATCCGATCCCGGATGCCGGGTCCCAGTGCACGCCGCCGTTCCAGTCGCGCGTGACACCCAGGACTCCCGACCAGGCGTGGTCCACCTCGAAGGGGATGCCCGGGAAGAAGGTACTGAGCTTCTGCGAGATCAGGTCAATGGTGGACTGGGCGGTTGCACCGGCTCCCCCTGTGCCGGACCCGAAGCGGTAGGGGACGCCGCGGCCCCCCATGGCGATACGGCCGTCCGATGTCCGCTGGGCGTAGATGAATGTGTGCGCGGAGTCGCTGAGGCACTGGAGCGCGTCCCAGCCGATCTGCTGCCATGCTTCCTCCGGCAGAGGCTTGGTCACGATCAACGAGGAATTGACAGGGATCAGGGTCCGGCGGCCAAGCAGCTGTCCCGAATAACCTTCAGTGCAGACGAACGTCCTGGCCGCGGTGACGCGCGCGTTGGCCAACCTGAGGGTCTTGCCCCCGACACTGTCCACTCGGCTGCCCTCGAAGATCCTGACCCCCATGGAGGTCACGGTGTCGGCCAGGCCGTAGACGAGTTTCGCGGGGTGGAGCCGCGCGCAGTGCTTGTAGAAGAGCCCGCCGTGGACGGTGGAGATGTTGATCCGGCTCCGGAACTCGTCCCGGTCGAGCATGTGGATCTCGTCTTCGGTCAGCCCGTAGTTCAGGTCGGCATCACGCCTGGCGACAAGCCGGCCCAGCCCCGCCTGAGTGTGGGCGGCGACGAGCGCGCCGCCCTTGTGCTGATCGGCGTTGATGCCCTCGGCCTGGAGGATGTCCAGGACGGCGTCGACGCCGGCGACGAATTCCTGCTGCAGTGCCCGGCTCGCTTCCAGCCCTCCCCCGGCGCGGGCGAAGGTGGCACGGTTTCCTGGGGGCATTGCCGAGAGCCAGCCACCGTTGCGTCCTGAAGCGCCATAGCCCACCTGCTCGGCCTCGAAGACGGCGACCGAGAGCGACGGTTCGAGCTTCTTGGCGAAGTACGCCGCCCACAGGCCGGTATAGCCGCCGCCGACAATGGCCACGTCGACGGAGTCCTGGCCGGTGAAGCGGGGGAACGACGGCCTCTTGTCGGCCAGTCCGGCCACCCAGAAGCCGAGCTCTCCGTTTCGGGGTGGCGCCGCAAGGGCGTTCATGTGCGTCCTTCTTCTGTGTCTGGGAACTGCGTGGGCCGGTACGAGAAGGCGGTGTAGCCGCCGTCGACGGGGGAGGGTTGTCCCGGTGATGTACGAGGACTCCGACGATGCGAGGAAGAGGACGGTGCGGCGAAGGCCTGCATACGGTCGTGCACTCCTCATGATTGGTTCGCCGCTACACCGCAGTGCAGATCATCTGGATCTCGACAGGGGTGTTGAGGGGGGCCCGGCGACACCGGTCCAGGTCGCCCACCGCCTGCACAGCGGCAGCGAGCGCGTTGAGCGCGACATGGCGCGCGAGCTCCCGCGCCGTCTCCAGCTCGACGTCCCGGCCGACGACGCCCTCACCCAGCAGCTCACCGTTCCTGAAAGGCAGTTGGCCCGAGATGTAGATGCCTGAGCCCACCGCCCGGTGGTGCAGAAGTACGCGTTGCCAGCGAGGACGGGTAGCTCCAGTCCTCAGTTCTCCGCTCAGGCGTCAGGGGCGCGGGAGGCCGAAGAGGACGGGGAGGTCAGCGATGTCGGTGATCCGCTCGTAGCCGAGCCAGTGCTCGTCGTGCTCGAAGCCGCGGTCGACGTACACCTTGTTCTTGATGCCCAGGTTGGCCGCGGAGCGCAGGTCATACGTCGGGCTCGCGGAGACGTGCACGAGGTCGTCGGGTGTAACGCCGAGCTTGTCGAATGTGTATTCGAAGGCGCGGAGCCGTGGCTTGTAGACGCCCATCTCCTCGGCGCTGATGACGACCTCGAACGGGGCCTGGAGGTTCTCCGCGAGACGCACGGCATGCGCGGTGTCGCTGTTCGTGATGATGACCAGCGGGACTTCCTCGGCCAGGCGGTTCAGCGCCTCGGTGACGCCGGGGTACGGGCCCCAGGTGGGGATGCGGTCGTACACCGCCCGCGCGTCGTCCTCGCGGTACTCGAGACCGAGCCTGCGCGAGCCGCGTTCCATGGAATGAGCGACGATCTGATGGACCGGCTTGTACTCGCCCGTGCACTCGTCGATCCGGTACACCTTGCAGATCCGCAGGAAATCATCGGCGACCTCGGCCGGCAGTCGGTCGCCCAGGACCTCGCGGATCGCATCGTTGATGCTGTACTTGATCAGCGTTCCATTCATGTCGAACGTCACGAACTTGGGCTTGACATCGAATCCCACTGGTCCTCCTAGTGCTTAAGTGGAGCAATCTAAGCTCTGGTCGATTGTCGACCATCTCTGCCGATTGTCGACCAAGTGGGATCTACTGTCAACACCTTCATGGCCGGTCGCGCTCCCTCGAACCGCTGTGTGCCCCTGTTCCTCGGTGCTCCTCTCCGTCGTAGCCATGAGGCTCAATCAGACGTCGTGCCAGTTGGTGAGTCGGCGGTAGCTGATGTTCGTAGGCCAGGAATTGTTCGGCTGCCTTGCCTTGCGCTCGTAACGGCGGTGCAGGGGTCGGCAGCCGGCGAGTCAGGACACTGTCCTCTCGGCAACCCGGCGGTGGCGGCCCAGCCGCCGCGAGGACTCGATGCCTCTGCGGGCGATGTGATGGCGGATGCCCGTCCTGGCGGTGACCCACGAGGACAGGGTGTACGAGCGCCGGGTACAGCTCACCGAGCAGGCCGCGAGGATCGGAAACGTCACCGATCTGCCAGGTGCTCGGCTTCTCCCGCAAGACCTGGTACCGGCTGGACGAAGAAGTCCGAACAGTCGGCGTCCGGAGGCGCGAAGGTGCTGCGTCGCACATCCTGTGAACTGCCGAGCCACGGACCGCCGCGCTCCCCTTGGTCGGCTGCACCTGCTGCAGGTCCACAAGCACCCGCGTCGCCGGACCGGCATCGGCCTGACAACCAAACGGCACCACTCGAGACACCGACCTGTCGCCGCGACCGTGAGCCGGATGGGGCACGGCTGTGAATTCAGGGAGCTCCGTGCCAGACAACCAACTTGAGGTGTGGATGCAAACCAGCGGAGGTATAGTCGACAAACGACCAAGTGGTCGACAAGCACCGACGGAGGGCAACGGGGTGGACCACAAGTTCGAGTGGCAGGAGCAGCGGACGACGACGCCGGACGGCGTCTATCGCGTGCTGCGTGCCGCCATCCTCGATGGGACCGTACCTCCTGGTGGACAGCTGCGCGAGGCGCACATCGCCGCGGATCTCGGGATCAGCCGGTCCCCGCTGCGCGAGGCGCTGACCAAGCTGGAGGAGGAAGGGCTCGTCGTAAAGATCCCTTACCGTGGGGCGTTCGTCGTAGAGGTGAGCGCTCGTGAGGTCGCCGAGATCGACTCGGTCCGCCTGCGTGTCGAGCCGTACGCCGCTGAGCTCTCGGCCGAAGCGCTACGCGGTTCTGAGCGGCCGCAGTTGATGCAAACTGTCGAGGATCTCCGCCGGGCAATGGAGATGGACGACATCCCTGCCAGTATCGACGCACACCTTCGCTTCCACAGGCTCTTCTACGATCTCTCGGGGCATGGCATCCTGCAGAGTCTTTGGAGCGGCTGGGAGACCAAGCTGCGCCTCTACCTCAGCGTCGATCACCGCACTTACAGCGACGACCCGCATCAATTGGTCGTCGAGCACGAGAGGTTGGCCGCGGTTGCCCTGGAAGGCGACACCGACGCGTTCCGCCAGGAACTGGCTGCCCATTTCCCAATGGGACTGCGAGCCCAGACGGGAGATCCAGGGGAACGCACGCCCCGGCATGTATGAGGCCATGCCGCCTGCGTGAAGTGTCCAAGCCCGCTCGCCACCGTGACGTTGTAGACCAATGCCGAAAAGTCAAGGATCACGCTCGCACTGTCAACGCGATCTTGTAGTGGATCTTGAGTGCCGGTTGCCGGTTGCCGGCGCGGTGGGACGGGTAGGGGGCGACGGGGCGTTTACGGTTGCGGGGTAGCTGCGCGGGCGGGTCCGTTCTTCCAGGAGACGGCGGGTCGTGGCGGCCTTGTGTCATACGCGCGGTTCTCCCGCGGCGCAGTCGGCGTCGTGGCCTTCCCCTGGAAAACCCTCAGCAGCTGGGTGTCGTCAGCAGGCGTGGATCTCCGGCTGCATGCCGCGCGGGCAGCGTGAGCGCAGGAACCGGCCCGCACAGCGCGGGCTGGTGACCACAACGCGCCGGGGCCCCTCCGTCGATCCAATCTCCCACCTGCGCGCATACCAGACCGCCGTCCCCCGTGCGGGAATTCAGCGGGGTGGACGCGAAGGTGAGCCGGGTCGCGGCGTCGACCGTCGCTTCCAGCAGCGGCGGGTCGAGCCGCACGTGGTGTTCCGAGGTCGCACTCGAGGCTGAAGTTTGTATTGACAGTGCTCGACGGGCACCCATATGGTCGACAAACGACAATAGTAGCGGTTTCAAGCCACCATATGGCGTTTGTCGCCACTGTCACTCGAGAGGAGAGCCGAGTGCAGATAATCAAGATTCGTACGAAGCGGGTTCTCATGGCCAACTGCGTGGGTTTGTGCTCTGTTCCGTCCGCGGAGATGGCGCGATGAGCCAGTCCGTGACTTCGGCAGCGAACACCGACTCGGCTTCCGATCGGCTCCAGGCATTGGGTCTGGCCCTTCCCGAGCTCCGTGACAACCCGTACTACGTGCACCACCGGAGTGTGGATTCCAGCATCTACATTTCGGGCCAACTGCCTTACAAGGACGGTTGGCTGCTGGGTGAGGGCATTGTCGGCCGGGACGTCGAGCTGGAGACGGCGCGGGAGCTCGCGCGCCATGCCGCGCTCAACGCGCTCGCTGCCGCTGTGCAGGCGGTGGGCGACCTGGACCGGGTCCGGATCGTGCAGATGCTGCTCTTCGTGGCCAGTACGCCGGACTTCGGTGAGCAGTCGAACGTCGCCAACGCCGCCAGTGAACTGCTCATCGAGGTGCTGGGCGAGAACGGACGGCACGCTCGCACTGCGATCGGTGTGGCCGGACTACCGCTCAACAGTCCGGTCGAGATCCAGATGGTCTGCACCGCGGTGTAGGCCGGGGCACGACGGTGGTGTGGCGCGAGCACGCGCGATGTCGCGGGCCGCGCGCGTTCGGTATCCAGGGGGAGTCAGCACCCGCGCCCCCGATCATTCCCAGGCAGAACCACAAGGAGGGCAGCGTGAACCGGCTGCAACGAGCACTCGACGCTCTGGCCGAGCGGATCGACACCCCCGCGCCGATCGTGCTGGTCGACGTCATGCAGGGCAACATCGAGCGCATTCAGGGCTTCGCCGACCAGCACAACCTCAAGGTCAGGCCGCACGTCAAGACGCACAAGTGTGTGGAGATCGGGCGGCGTCAGGTGGAGGCCGGCGCGGTCGGGATCACCGCGGGCAATGTCGGTGAGGCTGAGGTCTTCGCCGCGGCTGGATTCGACGACATCTTCCTCGCCTACACGATCTGGCCCGCGGGAACGAAAGGCACCCGGATCCGCCGACTCGCCGAGTCCGCCCGGCTGCGGGTCGGCGTCGACAACGTGCCGGCGGTCGAGGCCCTCGCCGACGCGATGGGAGACGAACCCGACCGGCTGCAGGTCGTGATCGAGGTCGACTGTGGCGCCCGTCGTTCCGGGGCGCCGCCCGAGGCTGCGGGCGACCTCGCGCTCGCCGCCCGCAAGCGCGGTCTGGTGCCGGTGGGCGTCTTCACCTATCCAGGTCACGGCGGCGCCGGTCGGGACGCTCGCCGGCGCGCCGCGCAGGACCAGGAAGCCGCGCTCATCACCGCGGTACGCAGCCTCGCCGACGTCGGGGTCACCGCACAGGTGGTCAGCGCCGGCTCCACTCCCACCCTCGAGTTCTCCACCAGCAGCAGCGTGATCACCGAGATCCGTCCCGGCGAGTACGTCTTCGGCGATCTGAACAACACCCGGCTCGGCGCCTGTACGGAGGACCAGATCGCGCTGTTCGTCGCCGGCACCGTGGTCAGCGACTGGGTCCCCGACCAGGTCATCCTCGATGTGGGCACCAAAGCCCTCAGCCGTGAAGGCAGCCCCGAGCTCGGCTACGGCGGCATCGCCGGCACGAAGGCAGTCCTGTCCAAGCTCAACGAGTACCACGGATTCCTCCCGCTGCCGGACGGCGAGTTCCGCCCCAGCGTCGGCACCGTCGTACCGGTGGTGCCGAACCACGTATGCCCGGTCGTCCTCGGTTTCGAGGAACTGATCGTCACCGACAGCATGGGCACGTCGCTGCAGCGCTGGCCGGTCGACGCCCGCGGATTCCTCAACTGACCGGCCCCGAGCCCGCAACCCGACCGACCTCCCCCCAGGAGTGCCTGACATGAGACTCAACAACGTGGCGGCCCTGGTGACCGGCGCCAGCAGTGGCATCGGGCAGGCGGTGAGTTCCCACTTCCGCCGCGAGGGGGCGCGGCTGCTGCTCACCGGCCGCAGGGAGCGGCTCGACAGCACTGAGCCCGACGACCTGTACGTTCCCGGAGACCTCAATGACGAGGCGTTCGTCGAGCACCTGGCCAAGCAGGCTGCGGAGTCCTTCGGCACCGTCGACGTCGTCGTCCTCAACCACGGCCTGCAGGCCGTCAGTCCGCTCACCGAGATGGCCTACGGCGACGCGAAGAATGTGCTCGAGAGCAACCTGCTCAGCGCGTTCCTGGTGATGAAGCACTTCGCGCCGCTGATGCCCCCCGAAGGGGGCTCGTTCGTCTGCGTCAGTTCACGGCTCGGCATGGTCGGCATGTCCGGGCAGGTCTTGTATTCCGCCGCCAAGGGGGGCCTCATCATGCTGGCCAAGGGCGCGGCGATCGAATGGGCGCCGCGCAACATCCGCGTCAACGTCGTTGCTCCGGGGCTGACCGCCACTCCGATCATCGAAGCGTCGATCCAGCACAGGCCCGACCCCGAGGCCTACCGCCGCGAGCGTGAGAGCCAGATCCCGCTCCAACGCCTCGCCACCCCCGAAGAGGTCGCCGACGCGGTGCTCTTCTTCGCCTCGTCGGAGTCGTCGTACGTCACCGGATCGGTCCTGACCGTCGACGGCGGGTACACCGCTGGCTGAATGCCACTGCATGCCCCGATCGCCGCACTCGAACTGCGCCACCCACAGTGCGACCGTGCCGAGGACCGCATCCGCGCCACCCCGGCCACCCCGACACCAGCCGCAACGCGTCGCCAGCCTCCGCACATCGGGAACGGGCCACGCCCACGAGTACGTGCCAGACGCCGCTCGGCAACGGCTCATCGACCGTGGCAGCGGCTACCAACTTCTCAAGCCCAAAAGGAAAAACATGTCGCTCCTGAAGGCCATCGACACCAATCCCTCCTTCGCGCCGCGCGAGTCCGGCCCGCTCCCGGAACGCCTGATTTCCGGCAACCCCGCCTTCAAGACCTGGGCCCAGGACGTCGCCCGCGGGGAGACGATCCATACGGGCGTCTGGGAAGCGACGCCCGGCGAGACGCGCTCGATCAAGGGCGAGACTTTCGAGTTCTGCCATATCCTCTCCGGCATCGTCGAACTCACGCCGGAAGATGGCGAGCCGGTGGCCTACAAGGCAGGCGACAGCTTTGTCATGAAGCCGGGCTTCGTCGGTGTCTGGAAGACCATCGAAACCGTGCGCAAGATCTACGTGGCCGTGATGTGATGCCGATGCCGCGCGACCCGATCGTCTTCGAGAGCTCTCGCGAAGTTACCTGCTGAGCAACGTCGCCGGGGCCGATGGACCGCTCGGCACATTCCTCAGCCGCAGGCCCGGCTCTGCCTCATCCCTCACGAGTGCCTTCATGCCGCGGCTCTGGTGAGGACCGCCGCCACCCTGCTGGTCACCGCCTGCGACGGCTCCAGCTTCCCCACCGCCGCTCACCCGGCCTTCTAGCCGGCGTCGCCCCGACAACAAGGTCGTCGGGGACTTCGATCCACGGCGAACACGCGCCCAGAAGCGGCGACCGGCAACGCAAGCGGGCGGTGCTTCTGTCCGCGTTCGCCGCCCCTGCACGATCCCGTCCTCGCACAGTTCGGTCCCACGCGTCCCTAGATGAGGAGTATTGCCATGAGTGATTCCATGATCGGTCGTAGAGCGCTTCTGCGCGGAGCAGGCGGCCTGGCCGCCCTCGCCGCCGTGCCCTCGATCGCCGCCTGCGGCACCGGCACGAGCCGTGTCTCGTCCGGCGAAGGCAAGGGCGGCGGCAAGACGGTGATCGTCCGCGACAGCGGCGGTTCCTACGGCGCGGCCCTGCAGAAGGCGATCTACACGCCGTTCACTCAGGAGACCGGCATCAGCGTCAAGGTGCTCAACCTGGACGACGCCCCGCTGCTGGCCCAGATCAAGCAGGGCCGCCCACAGTGTGACCTCATCAACAACTCGATGATGTCTCACTACAAGTACGTCGCGCAGGACGCTCTGGAGACGCTGGACCCCGACCGGATCAAGAGCCTGAAGAGCGCGAAGACCCCCGAGAACCAGATCACCGACCATGCCATCGGCCACAGCTTCTATGGTCAGTGCATCGCGTACCGCACCGACGCCTTCGGCGGCCGCAAGCCCGAGTCGTGGGCGGACTTCTGGGACACCAAGGCGTTCCAGGGCGCCCGCTCGATGGTCAACCCGGACGGTGACCTGCCCGAACTGGAGTTCGCGCTGCTGGCCGACGGCGTCCCGATGGACCAGCTGTATCCGCTCGATGTGGACCGCGCCTTCAAGGTGCTGACCCGGCTGCGGCCCGAGATCAAGAAGTTCTGGGACAGCGGCCCACTGCCCGGTGTGCTCCTCAGCCGCCAGGAGGTGACGATGTCCACCGTCTGGGACGGCCGGCTCGCCGATCTGCAAAAGCAGGGTGTCCCGGTCGCACGGCAGCTCAACGGCATGCGCCGCCAGTTCTCGGGCTACGCCATCGCCAAGGGCGCGGCCAACGTGGACGGCGCCTACCAGCTCATGGACTTCTCGCTGCGTGCCGAGATCCAGGCCAACCTGGCCAAGGCCTTCCCGTCGAACCCGGCATCTCCGCTGGCCTACGAAAAGCTCACCGAGGACGAGCGCAACGCACTTGCCGGTGCGCCGCAGTACTACGACAAGGGCTTCGACGCGGACATCGACTGGTGGCTGAAGAACGAAGAGGCCGTCAGCAAGCGGTGGCTGGGGTGGGCTCGTGGCTGAGTTCGGTGTGGCCGGACCCTCCGTCGAGGTGGCCGGCGCCAAGCCGGCCACCTCGACCGGCAAACCGCTGTCGGTAGTGGCCCTGCGCAAGACGTACGGGGACGTCGTCGCCGTCGACGAAGCGTCCATGGAGATCGCCGCCGGGGAGTTCGTCACCTTCCTCGGCGCCTCCGGGTCGGGTAAGACCACGACCCTGATGATGATCGCCGGTTTCTGCGAGCCGGATTCCGGCACCATCACCGTCGGGGACCGCGACGTGACCCGGCTGGCCCCGCAGAAGCGAAACCTCGGTTTCGTGTTCCAGCAGTACCTGCTCTTCCCGCACATGACCGTGAGCGAGAACGTCGCCTTCCCACTCACGCTGCGCGGAGTGCCCAAGGACGAGATCCGCAGGCGGGTCGGGCAGACGCTGGAGATCGCGGGCCTGTCCGGGTTCGGCGGCCGCAAGCCGCGCGAGCTGTCCGGCGGGCAGCAACAGCGCGTCGCTCTGTGCCGGGCGCTGGTCTACCGGCCGCCGGTCATCCTCATGGACGAGCCGCTGGGCGCGCTGGACAAGAAGCTGCGCGACCAGCTCCAGGTGGAGATCAAGACCATCCAGCAGGAACTCGGCCTGACCGTCATCTACGTGACGCACGACCAGGAAGAAGCGCTGGTCCTGTCCGACCGCATCGCGGTGATGCGCAACGGCAGGATCGAGCAGTTCGACACCCCGCGGGAGCTGTTCGAGCGGCCGAGGACCCCCTTCGTCGCCGACTTCCTCGGCGCGGCCAACTTCCTACCCGGCCGCATCGAGCAGCACACCGACGAGTACACCCTGGTCCGCCTCGACGAGTCCGGCGGCCTGCTGAAGGCACGGCGCCACGAGCTGGCCGCCGGTGTCCCGGTCAAGGTCGCCGTCCAGCCGGGCCGGCTGCGGGCCTGTGCCACCGACGACGGCTTTTGTACCGGCACGGTGGAGAGCGCCACGTACGTGGGCACCCTGGTCCGCGCAGGTGTGCGGGTCGATGGCGGTGACTCTCCGCTGTTGCGCCTGGAGGTACCGGCCGGCCGGGGCCCCATCGCCGGCGAGCGGGTGGGGATCAGCACGGATCCCGACGACGTCAACCTCTTCCCGACCGAGCAGGGCGGGTGAGCCATGGCCGCCACCCTCGCCGGCGCCCCCGCCCGTCCGCGCAAGCTCCTGGCGTCGCGCAAGACCCGCGTCGGGATCCTCTACGCGCTGCCGGTCGTCGTGTACCTGCTGGTGCTGTTCGTCTACCCGATCGTCACCACGCTGTTCCTCAGCCTGAAGAACGCCGACGGGTCGCTGACCCTGAACTGGTACGTCGACGCGCTGACGGGCGTCAACCTCTCGGTCCTGTTCACCACGCTGCGGATCTCCGCCGAGACGGCGCTGTTCAGCCTGGTCATCGGGTTCCTCCTGGCGAACGCGATCTCCCGGCTGAAGCCCCTGTGGGCCGCACTGGCGATGCTGATCGTGGTCGTCCCGCACTTCATCAGCGCCCTGGTGCGCACCTACGGCTGGATCATCCTGCTGGGTGACAAGGGCCTGGTGAACGAGACCCTGGCCGGCCTGTCGCTACCGGGGACGCCGGTCCAGCTGCTCTACAACGAACTCGGCGTGGTCATCGGCACCACCTCGATGATGCTGCCCTACACCGTGCTGCTGCTGTACGGGGTGATGCGCGGTGTGGACCGGCGGCTGCTCGCCGCCGCGGCCAGCATGGGGGCGGAAGGCGTGACGATCTTCCTCCGGGTCTATCTGCCGCTGGTCGCCCCTGGCCTTGCCAGTGCCGGACTGCTCAGCTTCATCCTGTCGCTCGGCTACTACATCACCCCGGCCCTGATGGGCAGCCCCAACCAGACGATGATCGCCACCCTCATCAACCAGCAGGTGACCAAGGACAACCAGTGGAACGGGGCGGCCGCACAGGGAGTCATCCTGCTGCTGCTCACCATCGCCGGACTGCTGCTGGTCAAGCTCGTCAGCTCCCTCGGCGAGGCGAAGAAGAGGAGCGCGTCATGATGGAGCTGCGCAAGACCCTCGCCGGGCGGATCGCCCTGACCGCCATCGCCACCATGATCCTGCTGTTCCTGGCGCTGCCGATCGTCGTCATCCTCGTCACCTCCTTCAGCAACAACGCCTTCGCTCAGTTCCCGCCACAAGTGTGGACGCTGAACTGGTACAAGGCGCTGTTCGCCGACGGCAGCAAGTGGCCGGCCGCGCTGTCACTGAGCGCCCTGGTCGCCGCCCTGAGCACCGTGTTCTCGCTGATCATCGGTGTGACCGCGGCGACCGCCCTCACGCGCAGCGAACTGCCGCTGCGCTCCGCGGTCTACGCCCTGGTCCTCGGACCGCTGGTCATCCCGCAGATCGTCACCGCGCTGGGCCTGTTCCTGCTCTTCGAGCCCGCCGCGATGCTGGGCAGCCCGCTCGCGATCGCCCTGGGGCACACCGTGCTGGCCTCACCGATCGCGGTGCTGATCCTGATCGCGACCCTGCGCGGGATCGACGAACGGCTGGAGGACGCCGCGGCGAGCATGGGCGCCGGCCGTCTGACCATCGCCCGGCGGATCACCTTCCCCCTCGCCGCCCCCGGGATGCTCGCGGCGGCGATCTTCTCCTTCATCACCAGCTTCGACGAGTTCTACATCTCCCAGTTCCTCTCCTCGATCGACACCGTCACCCTGCCCGTGCGGGTCTACAACTCGCTGACCTTCGAGATCGACGCCAGTGTGACCGCGGTCAGCGCGATCCTCATCGCCTTCGCGATCCTGGCCCTCGGCCTGGTGGCCCTGGTGCGCTGGCTCGGTTCCGGGCGGCAGGACTCGCTGCTGTCGGTCGAGAACACGGCAGGGGTCGCCGCTCCGGGAGGCGAGGCCGTATGACCACCCAGCGCTCGTGCTCCCGTGGCACACCATTCTGCGACTTCGAAGTGCGCAACCCCGCAACCGAAGAAGTCATGGCGACCGTCGCCGACTGCGGCGCACAAGACGCGTTGAGTGCACTGGACGCGGCGGCCGCGGCCGCCGACGGGTGGGCCTTCACCAGCCCGCGGGACCGCGCGACCGTCCTGCACCGGCTCACCGACGCCATGATCGGGCACCGTGAGCGTCTGGCCCGGATCATCACCCTGGAGATCGGCAAGACGATCACGGAAGCCCGGGGCGAGGTCGATTACGCCGCAGCCTATTTCCGCTGGTACGCCGAGGAGGCGGTCCGCCAGCACGCTCGTAGCACCCCCTCCCCGGACGGCAAGAGTCACATCGTCACCGTCGCCGAACCGAGGTGAGCAGCGTGGCGCTCCTCGTTGGCGGTGATCCCCCTAATATGAACGGAGTGATGGCGGCGATGATGCCCAGCGGTTCGCGGGTGAACCAGCCCTGCCGCTTCTCCGAGCCCTCATAGGAGTCGAAGGGGATGACCTCGCCGGCGTTGCGCCATGCCTCGGCCGCGGACAGGGACAGGGTGTTGACCGCGCGGGCGACCTCCTTGCGGGCCTGAGTGATGGTCTTGCCTGCCTCGCTGACGATCAGCTGAGCGAAGGACTCGGCGCGCCGCTCGATCAGGCGGGCGGCGCGTTCCAGGATCGCAGCCCAGGAGGCGGGACAGCGCGGCCGCGGTGCGGCGCCCGCACCTGGCCTGCTGCAGGATGCTGCCGACGGCGCCTGCGTCGACGGTGGGGACCGAGGCGATGATCTCGCCGGTGTAGGGGTTGTGCACGGGCGCCGTGTCGGTGTCCAGTTCGATGCCGGGGGTCACGATGGTGTCAGACACGGTGAGTCTAACGGGGAGCGTGGGCGCGGTGTCGTCGTCGGCGTGACGCTGGTGGATGGCGATGATGTCCGACAGCAGGGCGTAGGCGGTCTCGACGCGGCCGGCGCCGGGCCCGGACACCGTGACGGCGCCGAGGAGGTCGGTGCGGAAGGAGACCGCGTTGACCGGGCCGGAGATCCCGGCGAGCGGGTGGTGCGCCGGCAGGGCGAGGGGGGCCTCGACGCTGCCGTCCTCGTGGCGGGTGGCGGAGCCGACCAGCTTCCAGCGCAGCCCCTTCGAGGCGGCGTCCCGCACCTCCTGCGGTGTGATCGCGGAGATGCCCTCGCAGAAGACGTCCTCGCGGCGCAGGTCGGCGCCGAGGACCTCGTTGGCCAGGATCATGACCTTGAGCTGGACGTCGTGGCCCTCGATGTCGGCGGTGGGGTCGGCTTCGGCGTATCCCAGTTCCTGGGCTTCCGTGATGGCCGCCGGCAGATCGACGCCTTCTTCGCGTCGGCCGAGGATGTAGTTCGACGTGCCGTTCGACCGCGGCCTGGACCGCCAACTGCTCGATCTGCCGTTTGCCGATCACGTTGCCGCAGCCGTGCGCGAGTAACAAAATAAGTTTCAGACTGGAACTGAAACAAAAGATGGTAGGCTGCCGCTGAAGCAGCCGCAACGAGATGCAAGCCACGAAGGAGGGGACCCGCTGATGACTTCCACGCTGAGTCGAGCGCTGGTCAACTACCCCAACGGGTTCGACCCCGCAGCGATCGGTGAACTGCCCGAGCGATTGCGGTCCACTCTCAAGCGGCGAAACAACGTGCTGGGCCCTGGTTACACGCTGAACTACCGGGAGCCGGTCGAGTTCGTCTCCGGTCGAGGCGCTCACCTGTTCGACCGGGATGGCAACGACTACCTTGACGCCTACAACAATGTGCCGTGCGTCGGTCACGCACACCCGCACGTTGTCGAGGCCGTGTCCCGCCAGATGGCGGCGGTCAACACCAACACGCGCTATGTGCAGGAATCACTCGTCGACTACGCCGAGCGCCTTGTCGCGACTATGCCCGAAGCGCTCTCGAGGGTCAGCTTCGCTTGCAGCGGGTCGGAGGCGAACGACCTGGCCATGCGCGTGGCTCGCTTCCACACGGGCGGCGAGGGAATCGTAGTGACTCGCTGGGCTTACCACGGTCTCACTCGCGAGGTTGCGAGCTTCTCGCCGACGCTCGGCGCGGGGTCACCGCTCGGGCCGAATGTGCGGCTCATCGATGTTCCTGATCCGCGACTCGTCCCGCCGGGTTCATCGCTTCCCGACCACATGCGAAGCCAGGTGCGCGGCGCGATCAACGACCTCGAGCGCCACGGCTACAGGCTTGCGGCGCTGATCACCGACTGCGCGCACTCCAGTGATGGCCTCTTCACCGATCCTGTCGGTTACCTGCGTGACATGGTCGAGGAGGTGCACGCCGCGGGCGGCGTGTACATCGCCGACGAGGTCCAGTCGGGATTCGCCCGGCTCGGAGAGTCGATGTGGGGGTTCAGCCGCCATGGGGTGCTTCCGGACATCGTCACGATGGGCAAGCCCATGGGCAACGGCATGCCGATCTCCGGTGTGGTGTTCAGGCCCGAGGTGTGCGACGAATTCGGGCAGAATGTCCGTTACTTCAACACCTTTGCGGGCAGTTCGATCGCGGTTGCCGCCGGTGCCGCGGTTCTGGACGTCTTCGAAGCGGAGAACGTGCAGCGGCGAGTTCTCGACAACGGCAGGGCGCTTCGAGCCGGCCTTGAGGAGATCACTCGCGAGTCTCCCTACGTCGCAGAGGTCCGCGGCAGTGGTCTGTACGTGGGCGTCGAACTCGTGAAGGACCGGGAGTCGCTGGAGCCCGATCGTGTCCGCACTGAGCACGTCATCAACGACATGCGTGAGCGTCGCGTCCTCATCAGCGGCACCGGGAAAGCAGTCAATGTGCTCAAGATCCGACCGCCGCTGGCCTTCGACTCGGCCGACCTGACGCGATTCCTCGAGACCTTCGCGGAGATCGCCGAGATGCGCCTGTAGCAGGCCGAAAGCCGAAGGGACCGAACGGTGAGCACCTCGCCCCCCGCGCGTATCGCCCAGCAGTTGTTCGAGGAGAGCGGCCTGGCATCATCCCACGAGTCCATCGAGACGAACGTGGTAGACACCCTCCTCGCCCGGCACTACCAGCTGAGCGGACATCTCGAGCGGCTGGCAACCGAGAAGGACGACACGTTCCGGCTGCGGACCGGCACGGCCGACCATCTCGTCAAGGTTTCCCCGCCTGACGAGGCGGTAGCTGTCGTAGCTCTGCAGACGGCTGTGATGCGCCACCTCGAAGCCGAAGCTCCTCATCTCCCTCTCCAGCGGGTCAAGGAAACCATCGAAGGCAGCGACAACGTACCGATCGAGACGAAAGACGGCGGGGTTCGAATCCTGCGGGTCTTCGGCTTCGTCGAAGGCGCCGTCCTGGCGCGGACGAACCCCGATCCCCAGCAGCTTGCGAAGGTCGGGCAGATGCTCGGGCGAGTGGATCTGGCTCTGCGGTCATTCAGGCATCCAGCGGACGAGCGGCGCCTTGTGTGGGACCTTCGACACTTCGACCAGCTGCGGGAGCTCATCGAGTACACGCCCAGTGCGGCGCACCGTCGGCTGGCACAAGAAGTGTTCCGTCTTTTCCACGAGAACGTTGTTCCGAGGCTGGGTGATCTCGAGACCCAAGTGATCCATGGTGACTACAGCCCTTACAACGTCCTGGTGGATCCGCGAACAGACAGCTTCGTCACAGGAGTAATCGACTTCGGTGACAGTGTGCGCAGTGCTTTGATCTTCGATCCTGCTGTGTCTCTCGCGAACCTTCTCGGCCGGACGCCGTGGGATCCCTGGCGTGAGGCATGCAGCTTCGTCGCGGGATACGAGCGGGCCCGGCCGATCAAGGACACCGAACTCCCGCTCCTGCCTGTTGCCGCGCTGGCACGCCTGACACTTCGCGCGCTGGTCACCCATTGGCGCGCGGAACGAGTGCCGGAGCGTCGCGACTACCTGCTCGAGCACGCCAGAGACGACTGGGTCAACGTGGAGCGGGCCATAGCCGTCGCCATGGAGGAGGTCGTGGCCCGCTTGGTGAGCACCCGCCATGACACGCCTTGAGGCGGCGCGACTGCGGCGACACTCGTCGGCGTCCGACACGGCAGACCTGGCCTCCAGCAGGAGACGGCCACGAGGTTCTCCCTCTGAGGGGAACAGGCGGAGTTCATCAGAAGCGCAGGCGGGCCAAGGATCAGCAGCTTCGCTGACGCCCACGGGCGGCTCAGCAAGTGCGGCAGAGACCACTGGTTCGGGCTGCGTATGGTCTCGCTAAGGTCATGAGGTGAGCAGCATCAACCCCACACCACGCGACTACAACAAGGCAAGTGTCCTTGACGTGGTTCTCTCCCATGCGCCGTTGACCCGGAACAGGCTCATCGAGCTCACGGGGTTGAGTAAGGCGACGGTGTCGCGGGCCGTCGAGGAACTGCGCTCTGACGGGTTCGTCGTGGACGGGGGAGTCGACGCCGTCGCCGGGCGTGGCCGTCGGTCGACGTACCTCGATGTGCCTGAGACGGCCGGACACGTCGTGGGGGTCAGCTTCGGCGCCCTGACCACCGGCGTGCTGGTGACCGACCTACGCGGCCGTGAGATCGGACACGTGATCGTTCCGACGGTCGAGCACCACGACGTCCCCGCTGCCGGCCAGTGGCTGGTCGACCTGATCGCGCAGGCCAGCGCATCCGCACGAGGGCCACTGCGCCAGGTCGTCGCGGCACTGCCCGCCCATGTCCGCGACGGCGCCGAGGTCTTTCGGCCTGCCGATCCGATGAAAATCTTCTCCGGCAGAGACCTCCACCGAACCGTTGAAATGCTCGTAGATGCTCCAGTGACCTTCGACAGTGACGCAAACGCGTCCTTGCTCCGGGTGCTCACGGACGACGCGAGTATCCATAACGCTGCCCTGTTCAGCGTCAGCAGCACCCTGAATTTCGCCACCTGCATGGACCAGGAACTGGCTCGGGGACGTACTCCTGCGTTCGGCGACATCGGTTCCCTCTCCTCGGGCATCGACGACCGCACTCTCAACGGGCTGCTGAGCACCGCAGGGCTTGTGAAGTTCGCTCGCGAACACGGACTGGACCTCGAACGCGTCGAGGACCTGTGGCTGGCACCTCAGGACCATCGTGCCCGTGCCGAGATACTCAAGGCGTTCACGACGGCGGTGACGACCGCCGTGAGCATCGTCGCCGTGACACTCGATCCCGAGTCCGTCTACTTCGTCGGCCGGTTGCACCCCTTGGTGGACGAGGTGCTCCCCGAGGTACGCAAGCGACTCGCACAGAACTTGCCGGCCGTCCCCCGGATCACGACCGTCTCGCAGATTCTGGGACTCTCGGTAGCACGCGGCGCGGTGCACGCCTGCCTGGCCATGGCCCACAACCGCCTACGGGACACGCTGCTCAAGGCACGCAGTCAGGGACCGCGGCAGGGGCAAGCTGCGCCGGCATTCTGATCCGGACCGCGAGCATGAGGACGAGAGCGCCGTCCTCCCCGTGGAACACTGTTCCCTCTACGATCCGCGCGTATCAGTGAACGGTCCGGTGCAGTTCACCGATCGCGCCCGCGCCGTCGAGCTGCTCATTGAGCGCATCGCCGATCCGGCCACTCCGCACCGCGATCTCCTCCTCGCTCCGCCCATCTCCCTCCGCGGGACCACCGCACCCGCGCGCCCCCGCGACTCCCTGCTCTCCTGACGAGGGGCGCGACTGTCGCTACGACCTCGCCGAGCTCTTCTTCCGATCCGCAGAAGGACCTGCTCCCCCGCGGCGCCCCATTGGTGACAGGGGTGCCGCGGTCGGGCCGGCGCGTTGCGCGCCGTGTCGGCCTGCTCCACCGAAACGGCTCAGCCGCTCGGCGGTGCTGTGCTCTCGCGGACCGTGAGGGTCGTCGCGATCTCCAGTCCCACCTGGGGAACCGACTCCCCGCGGCCGATGGCCAGCGCCAGTTCCGTGGCGGCGACCGCCATCTCCGTCAGCGGCTGGTGAACCGTGGTCAAAGGCGGGTCGACCCAGGCCACGACCGGAAGATCGTCGTAGCCTACTACGCTCAGGTCCCCGGGGATGGACAGCCCCAGGTCGCGAGCGGCCTGGTAGACGCCGAGCGCTTGCATGTCGTTCGCGGTGAAGATCGCGGTCGGCCGGTCGGGCCTGGACAGCAGCTCGCGCGCCGCGGCGCAGCCGTCCTCGCGAGTGAGGAGGGTCCGGACCAGGAGTTCGGGATCCGGGTGAACGTTGGCTTCAGCCAGCGCGGAGTGGTAGCCCGCCACTCTGGCGCGACAGAACGAATGATCAGGTCCGCTGATCATGGCGATGCGGCGGTGTCCCAGTTCGAGCAGGTGCCGGGTCGCCGCCTGGCCGCCCCTCCAGTTGGTGGCGCCCACGAAGGGGACGCCGTCCGGTACCTCGTCGATCGGGTCGTAGACGACGTACGGGATGCCTTTCGCCTTCAACTTCTCACGCTCGGACGGCGAGAGTTGCGCCACTGACAAGACGCAGCGAGGGCGCCGGCCGACCGTGTCGTCGATGGACATCGCAGGCGTTTCATGGAGGCCGAACTCCGAAACCATGACCCCGACGCGGTTCTTGCGGGCCACCTGCTCGACCCCGCGGATGATCTCCACGGCCCACATGTTCTCGAGCTCGCGGAACACGAGTTCCACGATATTGTTCCGGCTGCCCGAGGGCCTGCGGTATCCGTGCCGATTGATCAGTTCTTCGACGCGGGCACGAGTCTGATCCGAGACCCCCGAACGTCCGTTGAGCACTTTCGACACGGTGGGGATCGAGACGCCCGCGGACTCGGCGATGTACGCGATGGTGACCGACGGAATTCCACCACCTCGCGCGTCCTGCTCGTCGGCCGCTGGTTCGCCCGTTCGGTTATCCGTCACGATCACCCTTCCCTCATCAACGGCGGGTCCGCACCAAGGAAACTATAGAGCAAGCCAGCCGAAAACTTTCTGCAGCTCACCACTGCTTGAGGTCCGTCTCTGACGGCAAACCGCGGTTTTCGCCTCGTGCACCGCTACAGGCGAGCGTGGCACGGCCGGCTTGCACAGTCGCGGTATGGCTGTTGGCGTGCCTGTCATCGCCGATACAGCACGGCTTCCCGCAAGAGATGTTCGATAGTACGGTTTCGCGAGAAACTTTCGCGCCGTCCAGAGGAAAAGCATGTCCCCTCGCTACTTCGAAGACTTCTCGCCCGGCTACGGCAAGCTGGCGCCGCGCGCCGTCCTCGCTTCAGATGCCCCGCGGCTCGACCTGAACGGTGACTGGGCGTTCCGTTTCTCCCAGACGGGTCTCGACGAGCCGGACGGCTTCGAGCTGCCCGGCTTCGACGGCATGGGATGGGACAGGCTTCGCGTTCCCTCACACTGGCAGCTCCATGGGTACGGCAAGCCCGCCTATCTGAACATCCCGTACCCAATTCCCCTGGATCCCCCGTTCGTTCCGGACGAGAACCAGACCGGTGACTATCGCCGGGTCTTCGATCTGCCCGAGTCATGGGACGGCACGCCTGCCGTGGTGCGCTTCGAGGGCGTGGACTCGTGCGCGCGAGTCTGGCTCAACGGGGTGGAACTGGGGGTGAGCCGGGGCAGCCGCCTGCCGGTGGAGTTCGACGCCTCGGAGTCGCTGCGTCCGGGCCGCAATGTCCTGGCTGTCAGGGTTCACCAGTACTCCTCGGGCACGTACCTGGAGGACCAGGACACCTGGCGGCTGTCCGGGATCTTCCGTGACGTCGCGCTGCTGGCCCGGCCCGTCGGCGGGATCCGGGACGTGTTCGTGCACGCCGACTATGACGTCTCCGGCGGAGGCGGGCGGGTGCGATTCGACGTGGAAGCCGGGGCGCCCGTCGAGGTCAGCATTCCGCTGCTCGGGGTGGGTGCCGCCCCCGCTACGGAGACGTTCACGTTCGGCCAGGTGCGTCCGTGGAGCGCGGAGGACCCGTTCCTGTACGAGGCCACTCTTGCCACCCCGGCCGAACAGGTGCGCGTACGCTTCGGCTTCCGCACTGTCGCCATCGACGAGTCCGGTGTGCTGACGGTGAACGGGCGGCGAGTGGTGCTGCGCGGCGTCAACCGGCACGAGTTCGACCCCGATCGCGGCCGCGTGGTGAGCAAGGAGCTGATGCGCCGCGACGTGGAACTGATGAAGCAGCACAATGTCAACGCCGTCCGCACCTCGCACTACCCGCCCCACCCTGCCTTCCTGGATCTCTGCGACGAGCTCGGCCTGTGGGTCATGCTGGAGTGCGACCTGGAGACACACGGCTTCGACCAGACGCGGCCCGAACCCTGGCAGCGGAATCCCTCGGACGATCCACAGTGGCGTGACGCCTATCTGGATCGCATCCAGCGGACCGTGGAGCGCGACAAGAACCACCCCAGCGTCATCGCGTGGTCGCTCGGCAACGAGGCCGGCGACGGGCAGAACCTTGCGGCGATGGCCGCGTGGATCCACGAACGCGACCCGTCCCGGCCGGTCCACTACGAAGCCGACCGGCTGGGCCGCTACGTCGACATCTACGGCGAGATGTATCGCACCCCGGCCGTCGTCCACCGCATCGGACAGGGACGGCTGCGGCCTGGGGAGATGTTCTATCCGGCCATCGACGGCGCGGGCGACCCGGCGGACGACCGGCGCAACGGCATGCCCTTCGTCTACACGGAGTTCGCGCACGCGATGGGCAACGGCCCCGGTGCCCTGGCGGAGTACATGCGGCTGTGCGAGCAGTACCCGCGGGTCCAGGGCGGGTTCGTGTGGGAGTGGATAGACCAGGGCTTGCGCTCCACCGACGCCCTGGGCCGGGAGTTCTTCGCGTATGGCGGCGACTTCGGGGAGGACCTGCACGACGCTAGCTACATCTGCGACGGCCTCATGTTTCCGGACCGGACGCCGTCACCGGGCATGCTGGAGTACCAGAAGGTCATCGAGCCCGTCGTCATCGAGCCGAGCAGCTCGGGACGCATCTCGATCCGCAATCGCCACGCCTTCCTGGACCTGTCCCACTTGCGGTTCACCTGGTCGGTTTCGCAGGACGGAGACCCGATCGCCGACGGGCGGCTTTCTGTGCCGCACGTTGCCGCCGGGGAGTGCGTCGATATCCCTGTCCCGGAGGCGTATGGGGAAGGCGAACGCTGGTTGACCGTTCAGGCCGAGCTGGCGCAGCCCACCGCGTGGGCGCCCGAGGGTCATGTGGTGGCATGGGGCCAGATTCCGCCCGCCGCGACCAGTGCCCCGACGGCCCTGACCGATACACGGGTACCCGCCGAGTCGGTCGGCGAGCATATCTCCCTCGGCCCGGCCCGTTTCGACCGACATTCGGGGAGGCTGGTCGGCCTCGGCGACCAGCGCTTTCACGGTCCTCAGCTGGTTCTGTGGCGCGCGCCCACGGACAACGACCTCGCCTGGGCGCAGGGCGACGCCCGGTACTGGAAGGACCGCGGCCTGGACCGGTTGCGCCACCGGACCGTGTCCGTCGATGCGGGCGATGTGGGCCTGACCGTCGTGGTGCGCAGCTCGGCGGCCAACTCCGACTGGGGCTATCTCAGCACGTACCGCTGGGACAGCGACGGGCGGCGCCTGCGCGTTCGGGTGCGCACCGAGCCGTTCGGCTACTGGCCCGAACGGGCGGATTCCTTCACCGAGGCGATGGTGGACCCCGACCTGCCGGACGAGGAGCGTAAGGAACTCCTCCGCCTCGACAAGGCGCCATCCCTGGCGCGAATCGGCCTCGTCTGGCAACTTCCCGAGGAATGGTCGCAGATCCAGTGGTTCGGCGCCGGACCCGGCGAAGCCTACCCCGACTCGCGGCAGGCGGCGCGGATCGGTCGTTTCCACGCCACGGTCGACGAGCTGCAGACCCCGTACGTCCGCCCGCAGGACAACGGATCCCGTGCCGACGTGCGGTGGGCCGAGATCACCGACCGGGCGGGCGCGGGAATCCGCATCGAGGGCGAGCCCCTGTTCAGCCTCGCCGCCCGGCGCTGGAGCGACCGGCACCTCGCGGCGGCCCGGCACCAGACCGATTTGGTCCCCGAGCCGCTGATCTACCTGCACACCGACCATGTCGTGCACGGCCTCGGGTCCGGGGCGGTCGGTCCCGGCGTCCTCCCCCAGTACCGGCTCGACGTCAGGGCCGCCGACTTCGCCTTCATCCTGTCGGCGACGGCCTAGACCCAAAAAAAGGGAGCCGCCCCGCATGTGCGGGGCGGCTCTCGGTGAGAAGGGTCAGGAGGCCGTGCCGGTGACCGTGTCGCCGGACCTGGTGACCTGGTAGGTGACCTTGGCGCCGCTCCAGAAGTGGAAGGTCAGCGTCAGCGGCGTGTTCTCCCGCATCTGGCTGACGAGCTCCTTGAGCAGGCGGATCGAGTTGTCGGCGTAGGCGGGAGAGTAGGACCTGCCGTACTCCTTGTAGGACGTCCAGTCGTGGGGTGCGGCGTTGGTGCCGTCGGCATACTTGGCCTCCATCGTGGCGAGCCGGTCACCGTTGAACTGGGTGGGGATCGTCAGCGACTCCGTGGTGCCGGTCGCGTTGGACAAGACCGGTGTGTCGTAGCTGATCACATAGATCTTCCACGGGATTCCCGAGGAGAATCTGGCCTGGATCGTCGCGTTGACGCCGTGGGCGCGGTCGCCCGCCAGCCGGGTGAGGGCAGCCGCCGTGAGCGTGAGCTTGTCGCCGGAGACCGTGTAGTCCCGGCCCGGGTAAAGCCTGCTGGCGCCATGCCACAGACCACGGAAGTAGGTGCCGTTCTTGTTCAGGGTGAGCGACTGGGCCTGGATCGCACCCGACTTCGGCACGAACACCGAGTCACTGGAGGCCGTACCGGAGCGGGTGGTCCAGCTCGACTTGATCTGCGCGAACAGGCCGGGGTCCTTCCACTGCTGGAGAGTCTCCCGGTTGAGGTGCTGGCCGTTGTCCCACCACATCGTGGTGAGCTCCTTGGCACGCGCCTGGTAACCCAGCATTTCGAAGAACTTCAGCTTTTCGCCCTGCTGGACGGCGTTCCAGTCCACGTCGAAGCTGAGCAGGCCGTACTCACCGACGATCACTGGGATGCCGCGGGAGACGAAGGTCTGGTGCGCCCTGTCGAAGTAGCCGATCAGGTCCTGCTGGGTCTCCTCGTTGAAGGTGGTGACTCCGGCGATGTTCACGCTGAACGGCCAGTAGCCGTAGAAGTGGATGGTCGCGGCCAGGTTCTTGTCGTTCAGCGCGGTGATCTCGTTGGAGAGTCCGTCCAGGTACTTCTGGTCCGCGCTGGTGTGAACGGTGGGCAGGACCAGGATCCGGTCGGCGTTGAGGCCGCCCGAGCCGCGGACGATGCCGTGGAAGGAGCGGTTGAGCTCGGCGAGGAGCTTTATCTTCTCCTCGTCGGTGGCGTTGTCGAATTGCGGCTCGTTGACGCTCTCGAAGAGCACCTTGCTCGGCGCGTCACGGAAGGCGGCAGCGATCTGGGTCCACGAGGCGTTGAAGCGGGCGACCACCTCGTCGTGGTTGGCGGGCATCTTGGAGATCCACTGCCACGAGTCGTGGTGGACGTTGATCAGGACGTAGAGGTCGGAGGCGAGCGCCAGGTCGACGACCTCCTTGACCCGGTTCATCCACTTCGCGTCGATGGTGTACGGCGCGGTGGCGGACTGGTGGTCGGTCCAGGTGACGGGGATGCGGACGCTGCGGAAGCCCTGGGCGCGGATGGCCTCGAACAGCGGCTTGGTGGTCAGGGGGTTGCCCCACGAGGTCTCGTCGGGGAACGCGTCCAGCGTGTTGCCCAGGTTCCAGCCGGGCTGCATCGCCGCCACGACGTCCATCGCGCTGTCGGTGCGCTTGTCAGTCGAGGCCGCGGTGGGGCTGGTGGCCAGCCCTAATGCGGTGATCAGCGCGATGAGGAGGCTCGCCGCGCGCGAGAGGGGGGTGGTTCTCATTTCTTCCCTTCCGTGAGTCGCCACTGCGCCTGCTGCGCCGTGGGGTGGATGCGGTTCGGATCCTGGTTCGGCGCCGCCCATTCATGGCCTGGCCTCGTAGTCGAACCAGTCGAAGTGCACGGCGCCGGTCGCGGCGTACATGCCGACCACCCGGCCGGTGAAGCCGCCCGCCACCTCGGTGGAGAGGTATCGGCCGTCGAGCGAGGCGAGCACGGTGAGGGCGCCGGCCTCGGTCTCGACGCCGAACGAGAGTGCGTCGGGCGCGGCGCGCGGGCCGTGCGGCGGCAGCGGTTCGTCCGTCTGGACGGCCAGCACCAGCGGGCCGGCGGGTGCCGGATGTTCGGCCACCACCGTCCGCACCGAGCCGATGCGGGCGACTACCCGCACCTGGCCGCCTCCAGCCTCGATCTCGTAGTGGTGTTCCTCGTCGAGCCGGACGGCCAGGCCGCCACGGCCCTGTGCGGGGTCGATCATGGTGCGGGCGCGCCACCTCAGGTGCTGCGGGCGGCGGCCGAGGAAGGTCACGTCGGGCTCGTCCAGGGAGGCGCCGCGGGCGCGGAGCGTCAGCCAGCCGGCCCGCTCCTTCGTGGTGCACAGGTCCGCCGGGCGGCTCCGCAGCGAGATCCAGCACGCCTGGAGCTCGGCCAGGTCGAAGTCGTCCCTGTTCGATCCGTTCGGCACGCCGGGCACGAGCTCGCCGACGACAGGCCAGCCGTCCACCCAGGTCACCGGGGCGAGGAAGGTCTCGCGGCCCAGGACGTGCCAGCCGGGAGTGCCTCCGCCGGGCCGTACCCCGAGAAGGACCATCCACCAGGATCCGTCGGGAGCCTGGACGAGATCCGCGTGGCCGGTGTTCTGCACCGGGTGTGTGGTGCTCCGGTGCGTCAGGATCGGGTTGCCGGGGCAGGGCTCGAACGGCCCGTCGGGCGCGGGACCGCGGGCGATCGACACCCCGTGGCCCCGCTCGGTGCCACCCTCGGCGATGAGCAGGTACCAGTACTCGCCGATCCGGTAGAGGTGCGGTGCCTCCGGGGCGGCGGCGCCTGGGGTGCCGGACCAGAGCTTGTGCGGCTCTCCGAACGTCTCTCCCGTCCGCGGGTCGATACGCACCTGCCCGACCCCGGCGACCGTACACCAGCAGGTGCCGTCGTCGTCCCAGGCCAGATCGGGGTCGATGCCGGGGACGCCGGGCAGCCGGATCGGGTCGGACCACGGCCCGGCCGGGTCGGTGGCGGTGAACAGCATGTTGCCGCCGCCATCGGCCACAACGGTGACGATCAGCCAGAACCTGCCGTCGTGGTGGCGGAGCGTGGGCGCGTAGACCCCGGCCGACGAGGGGGTCTCGGCCGACAGGCGCAACTGGCTCGGCCGCTCCAGGGCGTTGCCGATCTGCGTCCAGTGCACGAGGTCGCGGCTGTGGAAGACAGGCACACCGGGGAAGTACTCGAAGCTGGAGCAGACGAGGTAGTAGTCGTCGCCGGCACGGCAGACGCTCGGGTCCGGATGGAACCCGGCGACGATGGGGGTAAGGTCTGACACCCCGTGTGGTCCTTTCATGGGAGGCGCAGCAGCACTGCTGACGGAGCGGTGGTCAGGGTCACGGTGAGCTGCGGGTCCTGCCCGATCACCGCCTTGCTGCTGGAGGGATAGAGCAGTTCCGCGCGGTGCGGGTACGGCAGGCGGAGGGTGGCTTCGGCGCCACGCCGCCAGACGGCGAGATAGGTGGCCGTCGGGGCCTGCATGGCGAGCGCGACCCACGGGTCGTCCCAGCCAGGGAGGCCGAGTGGCCAGGAGGGTACGGCCTGCGGCAGGTCGGCCCGGATGGCCTTGTAGACGGCGACGGCCTCGTGGACGAGGGCGCGGGCGTCGGGATCGAGGTCCGCGATGCGGCCGGACAGGTGGATCCGGCCGAGAAGCGCGCTGATCATGGTGAAGGCCACCTCATCCAGCGAGTCCTCGGGCTGCGGATAGGCCCAGACGGCGCCCTGCTCGGGAGGGACGGTGGTGGGCGCGGAGGCCGCGATGGGCGCGTAGCGCTCGAGATTCTGCTGGTCGCTGGTGGACTGCACCTGCAGCCGGGACAGCAGCGCGTAGTCCGAGCGCATGCCTCCGGAGGCACAGTTCTCCACCACCAGGTGCGGGTGCCGGTCCAGGATGCCGTCGAGCCAGTCGAGATGGGCGCGATTGTGGCCGAGCAGCCCGGCCGCGGGGGTCTCGCCGGGACGGCTGCTCGTGCCGGAGCCGGGGTCGATGTTGTGGTCCAGCTTGAGGTAGCCGATGCCCAGCTCGCCGACCAGGCGGTCCACGACACGGTCGAGGTGGGCTCGGGCGGCGGGGTGGCGCAGGTCCAGGTGGTGCCGGTGGGTGTCGGTGACGCGGATGCCGTCGCGGCGGAAGAACGCCTCGTCAGGCAGGGACTCGGCGAGCGGGCTGCGAACGCCGATCACTTCCGGCTCAAGCCACAGACCCGGGACCATGCTGCGTTCCCGGACCCGGTCCAGGACCGCGTGGATGCCTCGTTCGCCGGGGAAACGGGAGGTGGACGGCTCCCAGGCGCCGACGCCGCCCCACCAGTCATCGTCCGCGTCGGCGTACCAGCCCGCGTCGATGACGAAGTACTCCGCCCCGGCCTCTGCTGCCGCGTCGATCAAGGGGAGGAGCTTGGCCGTCGTGGGGTCGCCCATCAGGCAGTTCATGTAGTCGTTGAAGATGACGGGCAGCCGCTGGTGGTCCGGGTGTGGGCGGCGGATGGCCCGGCGGTAGCGGGTCAGCGCGGCGAACGCTTCGTCGCCGATATCCACGGCGAGCGCGACGGGCACGGTGCGGAAGGCCTCTCCGGGTGCCAGCGGGTGGCGCCAGCCGTGGTGGGTGTCGCTGGGTCCGGACAGCGCCACGTAGGCCACGTCCTCGCGCTCCCCGCACTCCCAGCGCCAGCCGCCGCCGTTGTGCTCGATCTGCCACAGCCACGTGCGCCCGGTCTGGCGGTCGGCCAGGCCGCCCATCGGGACGTGGCCGCAGCTCGACCAGACGCCCTGCCCGGCCAGGGTGAAACAGCCCTTGCCGTTGCCGTACCGGATCCGGCCGTTGAGCTGGGGCGAGGTGAGGCGCAGCGGCCTGCGTTGCCACCGGTATTCGGCGAGCCAGTCGTTGTCGGCCCACAGCAGGTCCGTGGTGTCCACGGCGAGACCACTGACCACGAGCGAGGTGACTGACTCCAGGATCAGCGTGTGCTCGCCTTCATTCCGGAGGATCACCTCGCTGCGAAGCACAGGCAGACTGTCCGGCGACCGGTAGATCACCTCTGCGGCAAGACCGCTCTCCGGGTCGTGCAGCTCGACGGTGAGCACGTCGTCGGTGGCGTGGTGCCGCCGGTAGCGCATCCGCGCGCCGATGGCGGTGTCGATGAGCCGGTGGCTGGACCAGTGGTGGCCGTGCCCGGTCGCGGTCACCTCCAGCAGGGGCAGCGGCGCCCGGTGGCGCTCGCCGCCGGGCGGGCCGAAGTAGGTCAGGCGAGCGTCACTGATCTCGAGTCGTAAGGCGTCGTGGCCCCAGGTGATTCTGGTCACTGGGTCTTCCCGTGCTTCAGTACGGCGCAGCCGCCTGGTGGCAGCTCGTCCACGGGAGCGCCAGTCAGCAGGTCGTGGGCGGGCTCGGGCAGGCTGACGGCGTAGGCGCCGTGGTTGAGGACGAACTGCCACCGGGTGCCGTCCGGAGCGTGCCGGGTGACGGATTCGAGGCCGGGAAGTTCCGGGTTGACCCCGGTCTCGTCGAGAAGCCTGCCGATGAGGGCGGCGTAACCCGTATCGTCGAGACGTGTCGAGAGGTACCAGCCTAGGCCCGCGCCGAAGTGGTGACGGGTCAGTGCGGGCTTTGCCGCGAGCATGCCGTGGGTGTAGGTGACCAACGCCTCGGCGCCCTCAGTGCGCAGGGACTCGCTCCAGATGGTGCCGTGTGTGCCGTCCGACAGGACGATCCCCTCGTCCCGCCGGAGGGACCGGTGTTCCTCGACGCGAACGCCCAGCGCTTCGCGCAGCGGCATGGCGGGGTAGCCGCCGAGGCGGGCATGGAGGCGGTCGTCGACGAAGCCGCTGAAGTACTGGACGAGCAGCGTCCCTCCGTCGGCGACGTAGCGGCGCAGATTCGCGGCGCCGGCGTCGGAGAGCAGGAACAGGGCTGGAGCGACGACCAGCCGGTAACGGCTGAGGTCGTGTTCGGGATGGGCGAAGTCGACCGTGACGCCGGCATCCCACAGTGCCCGGTGGGCGCGACGCAGGGTCGCGTGATAGTCGAGGTCCGCCGACGGCAGGCCGTCGGACTCCAGCGCCCACCAGGCGTCCGAGTCGTGCAGCACGGCCACCTGCGCGGTGACCGTCGAGCCCGCGAGCTCGCCAAGACGTGCGACGGCCGCTCCCGCCGCCTGGACCTCATGGAAGATCCTGCTGTCCGCGCCGGCGTGCGGGAGCATCGCCGAGTGCCACTGCTCGGCCCCGGCACGGGATTGCCGCCACTGGAAGAACAGGGCGCCCTCCGAGCCACGGGCGATGTGGCCGAGCGTGTGACGCAGGATCTCGCCCGGCTCCTTGCCCAGAGTGCGGTCGCCGTCGTAGACGGTGTTGGTGCCCTGCTCCATCAGCAGCCAGGGACGGCCGCCCGCGAAGGAGCGGGCGCGGTCGGCGCCGAAGGCGGTGTCCGCGGCGGCGTCCAGACCCGGCGCGCTCGGGTAGTGGTCGATGGTGACCAGGTCGACCTCCCGGCCCAAGGCCCACAGGTCCAGGTTCTGATAGCCGGGGAGCATCATGTTGGTCGTCACCGGCCGGTCGCTGCGAGCGCGGATCGCGTCGCGCTGTTCCCGGTAGGCGGCGAGGACCGTGTCGGACCAGAAGCGCCGGAAGTCGAGAGTATGGCCGGGGTTGCGGTGCCACTGGGTGGCACGCGGAGGCAGCACCTGCTCCCAGGCGCTGTAGTGCTGGCTCCAGAATGCCGTGCCCCACGCCTCGTTGAGCGCCTCAAGTGAGCCGTGACGGGCACGCAACCAGTCCCGGAAGGCGACGGCGGTGTGGTCGCACCAGCAGAGCGTGGTGTACTCGTTGTGCACGTGCCACATCGCGACCGCCGGGTGGTCGCCGTACCGCTCGGCGAGTGCCGTGGCGATGCGCGCCGCGGCGTTGCGGTAGGCGGGGGCGGCCAGGCAGTAGGTGTCGCGGCTGCCGTGGGTGAGCCGGGTGCCGTCCGGTGCGACCGGCAGGGCGTCCGGGTGGGCCAGGGTGAACCACGGTGGCGGAGAGGCGGTGGGAGTGGCCAGGTCCACGGCCACCCCGTTGGCGTGGAGCCGGTCGAGGTGGGCGTCGAGCCAGGCGAAGTCGTAGCGGCCCTCCTCCGGCTCCAGAAGAGCCCAGGAGAAGACGCCGACGGTGGCCAGGTTGACCCTGGCGCGGCGCATCAGCGTGTCGTCTTCCTTCCAGACCGGTTCGTCCCACTGCTCGGGGTTGTAGTCGCCGCCGAAGGCGAGGCCGCCGAGCCGGTCGATCAGGTGGCGGGACGTCATGCCTGGTCCTTTCGGTTTCGGATCGGGAGCCGGGCTCCGTCGCGGAGGAAGAGCGGGATGCGCTCGAGCGGGGCGGCGACGCTGACCGTCCGCCCGCCGTCGTGTTCCTCGCCGGTCCATGCGTCGGTCCATCGGGCTCCGGCCGGCAGGTGGACGGCGCGCTCACGGGCTCCGGCCTCGGTGACCGGGGCGATGAGGAGGTCGGGACCCAGCAGGAAGAGCGCGTCCGGGCCCCACGCCTCGACGCGCAGGGTCTCACCCTTGGCACGCCATTCCAGGGCCTCGCCGAGGTCGCGGAAATGCGGGGACATACGAAGTGCTCCTAGATGAGGCTGTGTTCCGGGACCGGTCCGGTGCTCTCCCGGACGGTCAGGGTGGGGGTGAGCAGCACGAGTTCGTCGGTGGGCTGCTCGCCGCGCGTGGATGCGGAGATCCGGGACATGACCTGCTCGACAGCGATGCGCCCGAGCTCCTTCGCCGGGCCGGTCACCGCTGTGAGGGCCGGTGCGTGCTGCTCAGCCAGGTGATCGGGGCACAGGGCGATCACCGACGCGTCCTCGGGAACGGTCCGCCCGCTGGTGCGCAGGAGGCTGAGCAGCGGCCCGATGGCTCCCTCGTTCTGCACGACGAAGCCGGTCGTGTGAGGCCTGTCGGACAGGATGCGGCCGAGCGTACCTGCGGCGCCCTCATAGGTGCCCTCGCATGGACGGTGCAGGAATCGCAGACCGCGCTCCTTCGCACGCGCGCGGAACCCTGCGAGGGTACGCTCGGCGTAACCCGCGTGGCGCTGGTATGTGCCGGGGGCATAGCCGATGAAGGCGACGTCCCGGTGACCCAGGTCAGCCAGATGATCCGCGCACAGCGCGCCCGCGGCCTGGAAGTCGTTGTCGACGCAGGACAGCCCGCTCGGATCGTCGGGCAGGCCGATGAGTGCCGCCTGCAGGTCTCCCAGCGTCGGGATGCGCCTGTCGTCCAGCTCGACGTCCATGAGGATGACGCCCTCGGCCAGGCCGCTCGCGGCGAGCCGACGGATGCCATCGGGGCCCTCGTCGTTGGTGATCAGCAGGACGTCGTAGCCATGCCTGCGGGCGGCCACGGCGACGGAGGTGGCGATCTCCATCATGATCGGCACGTACACGTCGGTGCGGAGCGGCACGGCCAGGGCGAGGATGTGCGAGCGCCGGCCGGCCAGCGCCCGGGCCCCGGCGTTGGGGTGATATCCGAGCTCGGCCACCGCACGCTCGACCCGCCGCCGGGTCTCGGCGGAGACCGGGCGCTTGCCGCTGAGGGTGTAGCTGACCGTGCTCGGGGAGACACCCGCGGCCCTGGCCACGTCGGCTATGGTCGCCTGCCCCCATCCGTCGGGCAGGCGACCAAGTCGCTGCGGTGATTCGGCGCCCTCGCTGCGCTCGGTCGCCATGCCTCAGCCCTTGATGGCGCCGGTCAGGACGCCGGTCCGGAAGTGCTTCTGCACGAACGGATAGACGATCACGAGCGGCACCAGGGTGAGGACCACCACGGCCATCTGCAAGGACAGCGGCGCGGTCTGCGAGTGCGCCATGCCGAAACCGGCGTTGACCGAGCCGGGCATGCCGACGCCGCGGTTGACGTAGGTCAGCAGCACATATTGCAGCGGCCACTTCTCGCTCTCCGTCGGCATGTAGAGCATGACGTTGAAGAAGGAGTTCCAGTAGCCGACGGCGTAGAAGAGGGCGATCACCGCGGTCACCGCCCGCGAGGTGGGCAGGATGACGGACCAGAGGATCCGCCAGTCACTCGCTCCGTCGATCCGGGCCGCGTCCATCAGTTCGGCGGCGGTGCTCGAGTAGAAGGAGCGGAGGATCAGGATGTTGAAGACCGAGACCGCGCCCGGGAGGATCAGCGCCCACCACTGTCCGTAGCCGCCCAGCCCGGTCACCACCAGGAACGTCGGGATGAGGCCGCCGCCGACGAACATCGTCACGATCAGCAGCACCAGGATGAAGCGGTGCGCGAACGAGCCCGATCGCGACAGGCCGTAGGCGCACAGGACGGAAACGACCATGGAGATCGCCGTGCCGATGATGGTGATGCCGAGGCTCACCAGCAGCGCGGTGCGCACGGTCGAGCCCTTCAGCATCTCCTCATACGCCTCGAAGGTGATCCCGTCGGGCCAGATCACCAGACCGCCGGCCCGGTTGATGGCGCCCTTGGTGGACAGGCTGGTCAGCACCACGATCCACAGCGGAACCAGCACGATCAGCAGCACCCCACCGAGGGTGACGCCCTTGGTTGACTGGCCGGCCAGGGTTGGCGGCTCCTGCCAACTTGGTCTTTGACTCATTTCCGGTACAACCCGTCCTCGCCGAAGGAATGCGCCAGCTTGTTGGCGCCCCAGATGAGCAGGAGCGAGATCACGCTCTTGAACAGGCCCGCCGCCGCGCCGAAGCTGTAGTTCGTCGTGGCGATGCCGTAGTAGAAGGCGTAGGTGTCGAGCACCTCCGCGGCCTCGTGGCCGACCGCATCGCGCTGGATGAGGAACTGCTCGAAGCCGACGGAGAGCGCGCCGCCGAGCCGCAGCACCAGCATCAGCACGATCACTCCGCGCAGACCCGGCAGGGTGATGTGCCACATCCGCCGCCAGGGCCCGGCGCCGTCCGCCGCGGCCGCCTCGTACAGGCCGGGGTTGATGGCGGCCAGCGCGGCCAGGAAGACGATGATCCCCCAGCCCGCCTCCTTCCACACGCCCTGAAAGGTGACCAGCAGCGCGAAGGTGTCGGGATTGGTCATCACGTCCCAGGTGGCCAGATCGTTCGAGCGCAACCATTGGTTGAGCGCGCCCGCGCCGCCCAGCATCTGCTGGAAGATCGTGATGACCAGCACCCACGAGAAGAAGTGCGGCAGGTAGACGACGGACTGGACGAAGTTGCGCACCCGCTCGCTGAGCACCGAGTTGAGCAGCATCGCCAGCACGATCGGGATCGGGAAGAAGAGGATGAGCTGGACGAAGCTCAGATAGAGCGTGTTACTCAACGCGTGCCAGAAGCGCGAGTCGGCGAAGAGCTGCTGGAACTGGTCGAGGCCGGCCCAATCGCTGTCCCAGATCCCGATCAGCGGGTCGTAGTACTGGAAGGCGGTGATGACGCCGACCATCGGAGCGTAGTTGAAGATCAGCAGCAGGACGACTGCGGGCGCCACCATGATCAGCACGGATCGGTCGCGCCGCAGTCTGTCCCGCCTGGTCAGGCCCTCGTTCACTGGCCCGTGCCGTACTTGTTCAGCACGTTCTCGGTCATCCAGCCCTTGAGCCGGTCGAGGCCGCCCTTCTTCCAGGAGTCGATGACGGACTGGACCTCGGCGACCGTCTTCTTGCCGTGGTAGCAGTCCTTGATGGCGTCGTCGATGGCCTGCGAGGTCTCCAGCAGGGAGATCTGCTGGGGCATGCTGATGTTCATGTTCCAGAACACCGGCTTGATGAGAGCGTTAACATTCTTGGCCTGCCAGGCCGCGTAGTCCTTGGTGACCTGGTCGGCGCCGGGGTTGCTGATGACCAAGGGCGGCGAGGCCAGGAAGGGGAAGGTCGAGGCCTGGACGAACTTCTTGCCGTCCTCGGTCGCGGTCGGCACGCCGTCCTTCATCGTGTGGTGGACGCCCTCCGCTCCGAAGTTGATCAGCGTGTACTCGGCCGAGCCGTACGGCGCCGCCAGGTAGTTGGCGATCGCCAGGCACTCCTCGATCTGCTCCGGCTTCAGGTTGATGTTGAGGTAGCTGATGATGCGGGCCGCCTCGCCCATGTACATGCGTCCGGGGCTCTTGCCGTCGTGGGAGATGTAGTCGAAGGCGCCCCGCCGGTAGTTCTTGTCGGCAGCGACGCCCGACTCGTGGTCGGCGAGGTGCCAGCCGCCGGCGCCCCCACCGGCGATCAACACCTTGCCCGCGTAGAAGCGGGCGAGGCCGTCGGCGTTCCGTCCGGCGATCGCGTCCGGGTGGAGGTAGCCCGACTTGGCCAGCTTGTAATGCCAGTCGAGCGCCTCGAGCAGCTGCGGCAGCTCGTACTTGTGGATCAGCTTGCCGCCCTCGATCTTCCACTTGAGCGGGATGTCCCAGGCGAAGCCCATGTAGGTGTAGACGTCGTCGAAGGCCCACACGCCGCGCTTGGCGTCGGTCAGTTCCTTGCCGAGGTTCATGTAGTCCTCGACGGACTTCACCTGGTCGGGGGTGATGCCCTTCGCCTCCAGGATGTCCCGCCGGTAGGTGATGTAGCCGGGGACGCTGAAGTTGGTGGAGAAGGAGGGGATGCCATACAGCTTGTCGCCCCACACGCAGGCCTGCCAGGCGCCGGTGGGGATGGCGGCGAGGTTGGGATACTTCTTGACCTTGTCGCCGGCCAGGTACGGGGTCAGATCGGCGAGCTGGGTGCCGACCAGCCGGTCGGTGCCGAACTTGGCGTTCCACCAGTTCGGTAGCTGGATCCAGTCGGGCAGCTTCTTGGCCGCCGCCATCGGCGTGACGATGGTGTCGTAGTTGTTGCCGTCTGCCGGCTTCATGGTGAGGGTGGCGCCCAGGGCCTTGTTCATGGCCTGGTAGAAGGAGTTGTTCGTGGGCGGCACCGTGCCCCAGAGCGGGGTGACGGCGGTGTAGCTGCCGCCCTTGCCCGGCACTCCCTGGACCGTGGCGATCCCGCCGGAGGGGTAGGACAGGAAGCCGGGTTCGGTCACCCCTCCGCCGGAGCCGGTGACGGAGGCGATGTCCGCCTTGACGGAGGTGCTCGGCACGTAGGACGGGAGCGCCGCCTTGAGCCCGGTCTTGGTGTTCGTGCCGACCTTCTGCTTCTGCTGAGGTGCGCTGCTGCAGGCGGCGAGGAGAGGAGCCATCGCGGCGGCACCGATGAAGCTTCTGCGGTTCAACTCGGGTTTCATGGGGGGGTTCACCTTCGAAGTCGTCGAAGCGCTTCTATGTTGCCGCGAGACTAATGACATGTTTCCGGCAACACAAGGGACGTTGTTAAACGAAAGTTTCTTTTTGGTGGGCATTGACAGCCCGGCAGGCTCGTGGCAGCTGCGATGCGCTTCGCTGACCACGCTCCCATCGAGCCTGCTCAGAGGTCTGACACGTGAGCTCCCGGCTCTGCCCGCGGCCGACAGGGTTTCCTTCAGGGACCCCGCACCGCCGACCCACCAAGCGCGTCGACGACCTACTTGAACGGTTAACCCTCGACGAAAGAATCGGTACGCGCTCAGACCGCGCCCGTCCGCTTCTTGGCGACGTTCTGTTCGTCGTGGTCGCGCAGCAAGCGCATGACGTAGCGACGGCTATGGCGTCTCCAGCAGGACGCGTACATCCCATGGACCGAGACGTAGTTCCGCACCGGCCGCATGGTCGGCGCCGGCGAGCACGTCGCGCACCGCGGTCGGTGCCGGGACGGCGACCTCCTGCCAGGTCCAGTTGTGCAGGAAGCGCAGCCGCCGCCCGTCCGCCGTGACGGCGCCGGTCGAGGTGACGCCCGACGGCATGCCGCCCCACGACCCGGCATCGGGGACGAGCCAGCGGAACAGCGCCGTGGCCATGCCGGGGTTGGGGATGGTGCCGACGCAGGTGATGCGGCCCGCGCCGTACGGGCGGGTGGTCACGGCCGCCCACCGGCCGAAGTGCGGGTGCCGGTAGCCAGCGAGCACCTCGGCGTCCTGCGCGTCCACGCCGTCCGCCCATCGGGTGCCCGCGGCGTCGGACGGCAGCCTCAGCGGTGAGCCAGGCGTGGAGTGCACGGGCAGGTCGGCCGGCACGTTGCTGAACTCGTCGTACGACACGCCCGCGGGCTCGGCGAGCCGGGCCGGCTGGACCTCGCGTCGCGCGCGTGCCTCATGATCGGCGTACGCGGTGCGCGGCCCGAGCACCAGGTGGCCGCCGGCCGAGGCGTAGGCCGCCAGCCAGTCCAGCGTGGCGTCGTCGGCCGCGTACAGACCGGCGGCGACCAGGACCGGGTGCCGTGCGGCCAGCTCGCCCGGCTCGGCCGCCACCGCCTGAGCCGCGTGCAGCACCCGTACCTGGAGGCCCGCCTCGAACGCGCCACGGTAGAACGGGTCGAAGATGCCCTGGTAGGAACGCCGGTCCGGGCCGCCGTCCGGCAGCGCCAGAGCCGGCTGGGCGGTCAGCGCCCAATTGCTCGGCGTGGAGTAGAGCATCGCGACGTCGGCGTCCGGGATCAGGCCCGCGACCAGCTCGCCGGCCGTCTCCAGCTCCGCGCCGATCCGGGCGATCTCCCGATAGACGCGGCCCGGGCGGCCGCTGTGCGGCAGGACGCCGCCCCAGTAGGTCTCGGTGCCGAAGACCAGGGTGCGCCACTGCCAGTACTCGATCATGTTCGCGCCCCGCGAGACGAGCGCCCAGGCGGCCTGCCGCCACTGACCGTCGTACGCGGGATGGTTCATCCACGACGGACCGATGGCCTGCGCGTTGGTCTCGGTGACGAGGAAGGGCTCCTGACGTGAGGCGAACATCCGGTCGGCGCTGAGGTAGAACGCCCAGGTGTGGTGGGTGGCCCACTGCTGCGGGCCGCTCTGCCCGGCAGGCAGAGCGAGACCGTCCTGCATGGCGTAGTACGGGTTGCCGGCGGTGACGTCGAGACGCCGGGTCAACTCGTCGTCGGCCACCCCTGGCCGGTCGTAGGAGATGCAGGTGGTGACGAACTGGTCCGGCCTGGCGTATTCGCGCACGATGTCCGCCTGCCAAGCGATGAACTCGGTGACCTGCTCGGCCTGGAAGCGGCGCCAGGCCTGCTCGTACTGCGGTTGCGCGTTGCCGTCCGGCGTCCACAGGTCGGCCCAGGTCGACAGCCGATGCGACCAGTAGACCAGGCCCCACTCCTCGTTGAGCGTCTCCACGTCGCCGTAGCGGTCGCGCAGGTGATCGACGAAGCGCTGGAAGACGCCGTGGTTGTGCAGCAGCTCCGGGCCGGGCTCGTTGTCCACCTGGAAGCCGATCACCGCCGGGTGGCCGGCGTACCGCTCCACGACGCGCCGGATGATCCGCTCGGCGTGGAAGCGGTAGGCCGGGTGGGTGAAGTCCATCTCCTGGCGGGCGCCCCACGGGATGCGCCGTCCCGAGCCCCGCTCGCCGGCGATCTCGGGGTACTGGCGGGCGAGCCAGGGCGGCACGGCGTAGGTCGGGGTGCCGAGGATGACGGCGATGCCGCGCTCGTGCGCGCCGTCGAGCGTGGGCTGGAGCCAGTCCAGGTGGAAGCGCCCGTTCTCGGGCTCCCAGGTCGACCAGACGGACTCGCCGACCCGGATGACGGAGAAGCGCGCCTCGGCCATCAGGTCGAGGTCGGTCTTCAGCAGCTCACTGGGGTGGTATTCGGGGTAGTAGGCGGCGCCGAAGAGCACTCGCGACACGTATGTTCCCTTCGTTTCGTTCATTGCTTGACCCCGCCGGCGGTGAGGCCGTTCTGCCAGTAGCGCTGGAGCATCAGGAACGCCGCGACCAGCGGGATGATGGACAACAGTGAGCCGGTGACCACGAGGGGGATGACGTCGCCGGTGCCGCCGCCGCCCACCGACGCCCGCCCGGCCCAGTTGGCCAGGCCGACGGTGACGGGGTAGAGGGAGGGGTCGTTGAGCATGATCAGCGGCAGGAAGTAGTTGTTCCAGGTGGCGACGAGCGTGAAGAGCAGCACGGTGACGAAGCCCGGCGCGAGCAGGCGCAGCACCACCTGACGGAAGATCCGGAACTCGCCGGCCCCGTCGATGCGGGCCGCCTCCAGAAGGCTGTCGGGCACCGCCTCCTCGACGTACACCCGCATGAGGTAGAGCCCGAACGGATTCACCAGCGAGGGCAGGATGATCGCCCAGGGCGTGTTCACCAGCCCGACGTTCGAGAAGATCAGGTACGTGGGAATGACCAGGGCGGTGCTGGGCACCATGATCGCGCCGAGGACGGTTCCGAACAGCAGCCTGTTGCCGCGGAAGGCGAACTTGGCGAACCCGTAGCCGCCCAGGGCGGCCAGCAGTGCCGCGCCACCCGCGCTCACCAGCGCGTACATCGCCGTGTTGAGCAGCCAGTGGACGTACACTCCGCCGTCAGCGGTGAAGACGTTCCGGACGTTGGCCGGCAGCGCGAAGTCCCCGCCAAACCAGAGCCCGAAGCTCGAGAACAGCGCGCCGGTGGTCTTCGTGGCCGCCACCACCAGCCAGAACAGCGGCAGCAGGAAGTAGATCAGGACGGCGAGCATCCCCAACGTGAGCACCGGGCTACGCCGCCGGCCCGCCGCGGCGGAGTGCGCGGCGCCGGCCGTGGCCCGGGGCGGCGCCGTTGCGGTGACGGTCATCTTCTCCTCCGGGCGACGGCGAGCTGGACGGTGTACGACACCACGACGATGACGAGCCCGAGCAGGAAGGAGACGGCCGCCGCGTAGTTGACGTCCTGGCTGACGAAGGCCAGGGAGTAGGTGTACAGGTTGGGGGTGTAGGCGCTGTCGATGACGTTGGGGGCCAGGCGCTGCAGCAACGCCGGCTCGTTGAACAGTTGGAAGCTGCCGATCACCGAGAAGATCAGTGCCATCAGAAGGGCGGGGCGCAGGGCGGGGATCTTCACGCTCCAGGCGATCCGCCAGGCGCCGGCACCGTCCACGGCCGCGGCCTCGTACAGCTCGGTGGGGATGGCGCGCAGCGCGGCATACAGGATGATCATGTTGTAGCCGGTGAACTCCCAGGTCACGATGTTGGCCACCGAGCCCAGCATCAAGTCGCTGCTGAGCAGGTCCGGCGCGGGCAGGCCCAGCGCCTCGGCGAGCTGGGTGATCGGCCCGAACTGCGGGCCGTACAGGTAACTCCACATCAGTGCGGCGATCACGCCGGGCACCGCGTACGGGACGAAGATCCCCAGCCGGATCACCCGCGACAGCCACATCGCGCCGCTGTCCAGGGCGAGGGCGAACAACAACGCCAGCCCCAGCATGATCGGCACCTGGACGAGGAAGAACCGGCTCACGCGCAGCACGCCGTCGAGCAGCCGCTCGTCGCTCAGCGCCTGGATGTAGTTGTCGAGACCGGCGAACCTGACACCGCCGATCAGCTGCTCCCGAAACAGGCTCAGATATCCGGCGTACGCCAGCGGCGCCACGAGCATGGCGACGAACACGATGAGGAACGGCGCGACGAAGAGGTAACCCACCCGGTCCCGGCGGGCGCTCGCCCGCCGGGACGGCGGCACTGTCATGACGCTCATCGCGCGACCTTGAAGCCCTGCTTCTCGGCGTAGGTGGTGATGGTCTGCTGCCACTTGTCCAACCCGGCGGCCGTGTCGGTCTTGTCGGCGAGCGACTTGCCCACCGTCTCGTTCCAGTCGTTGTTGATCTGGTCCATGAACGGCAGCCAGGTGAAGTCGGTGGGGACCGTGCCGCTGATGTCGGCGAACACCTTGTTCACCTGTTGCCCGCCGTAGAAGTCCGATTTCTGCTCGACAAAGCCCGGGTCGCTCAGCAGCGCCTTGGTCGGCGGGTACAGGAACTGCAGGGTCGTCAGCATCCTGGCCGACTCGGGGTCGGTGTTGAGGAATTCGGCGAACTTGGCCGCGGCGATCGGGTTCTTGGTCATCTTCACGACGGCGCTGGTGGAGCCACCCCAGTTGCCGGATTTCTGCTCACCGGCCGTCCACTGCGGCAACGGCGCGACCCGCCACTTTCCGCGGGTCTCCTTGGCACTGGTGGACAGGAAGAGCGGGCCCCAGGCCGCGGTCAGCCAGGTCGCGTACCTGCCCTTGTTGAGGGCCTGGAACCACTGGTCGCTGAAGTCGGCGTCGGTGGACACGACGCCCTCCTTGACCAGGCCGCTCCAGTAGGAGGCGAGCTTCTTCGACGTCTCACCGGCGACGTCGACGGAGACTTGGTCGGCGCCCTTCATCTGGAACGGCTTGACGCCGGCCTGCCACATCAGGCCCGTCCAGATGGAGTTGTGGTTGGTGGGGAAGTTGGTCAGGTACACGCCGGGGTCGGCGGCGTGCAGCTTGCGGGCCGCGGCGGCGAACTCGTCCCAGGTCTTCGGCGGCTGGATGCCGTGCTTGTCGAAGATGTCCTTGCGGTAGAGCATCCCCATCGGCCCGGTGTCCTGGGGGATTGCCCAGACTTCGCCGTTCCTGCCGCTCACCTGGCCCCATGCCCAGTCGACGAACCGCTCCTTGAGCGCCTCCGCGCCGTACGGCCGCAGGTCCAGCAGACTGTCGGTAATGGCGAAGCCGGGAATGTGCTGGTACTCGAGCTGCACCACGTCCGGGGCGCCGCTGCCGGCCTTGAGCGCCGTCCGCAGTTTCGTGTACTCCGCCTGGCTGTTACCTGCGTTGACCACCTTGACGCTGATGGCGGGATATTTCTTCTCGAAAAGCGCTACTTCCTTGTCGATGTCGGGCAGCCAGGTCCAGAACGTGAGCTCGGTCGGCGTCTTCATCGCCTTGTCGATGTCGGCCTGGCTGATGGCGGCGGGCTTGCCCTCGCCGCCGTCGGTGCCGCCGGTCGTGCCGCCGGTCGTGCCGCCGGCGCATCCGGCGAGGAACAGGGTCGCGGCGGCTCCCACGGCGAGCCATCTCTTCCTCGGCAAAGTCATCTCTTACTCCTTGGGGGTGTCGTCGACCGGCGTAGCACGAGCTGCGCCGGTAGGTCGTCGACGGTCGCCGAGCCTGGGGCGTTCTCGATCTGGTGGACGAGCAGGTCGAGCGCGTGCGAGGCGATCGCCTCGAAGTCCTGGCGGATGGTGGTCAGCGGTGGCGATAGGTACGCCGCCGCCGGGATGTCGTCCATCCCGACGACGCTCACCTCTTCGGGGACGGCGCGGCCCGCCTCAGCCATGGCCCGCAGCAGGCCGATCGCCATCTCGTCGTTGGCCACGAACACCGCGGTGACCTCGGGGTCTGCGGCCAGTCGCCGGCCGGCCTCGTAACCCGAGGCGGGCGACCAGTCACCTTCAATCGGCGGTGGCGCGGCGATCCCAGCGGACTCGAGCGCGTGCCGCCAGCCGCGGGCCCGGTCGCGCGACGCCAGCCACCGACCAGGCCCCGCGACATGCCAGACTGCCGCATGCCCCAGGCCGAGCAGGTGCTCGGTGGCGAGCCGGCCCGCATCGAAGCCGGATGCTCCGGTGACCACCGCCCGAGGCCCGTCGAGACCAGGGAAGCTGCCGAAGCTGAGCACGGGGATGTCCGGGTCGATGCGCAGCTTCTGTCCATCGTCTATCGGCTCGGACAGCACGATGCCGTCCACACCCTGGTCCAGCAGGGACTCCACCGCGCTCGTGATGCTGTCCGGTGTGCCCTCGAACGTGTGGACCACGCTGAACGCGTAGCTCGTCTCCCGGGCCCGCCGCTCCAGCGCGACCAGCAGCGCCGAGGGCCCGTACAGCGAACTGCCGAGCGAGACCATCCCGATGCGCTGGAAGCGGCCCAGCAGGAGCGCGCGGGCCGCGGTGTTGGGGCGATACCCGAGCTCGCGAGCCACCGCGAGAACCCGCTCCCGAACATCGGCGCTGACGTACGGCTCGGCGTTCATGACACGCGAGACGGTCTTCTGCGAGACGCCGGCGCGCCGCGCGACGTCGGTGCTGGTGGGGGCGCGGCGCCTGGCCTCCGACATGAGGGCTCCTCGATCCTGCCTACGTAGTCAGACTGGGCAGACCTTCCGGCTGACTACGTAGTCAGCGGAATGCCCATTACTCTCGATTCCGGACACACCAGTTGTCAAGGGATTGTTTCCCGCACGTTTCCGCGTGCATGGCCACCCGCATGCGCCGGCCGCAACGGCTCGGCCGCTCCCAGGCCCTCCACTCGCCGGGTGGCCCCGTCGTCGAAGCGCTTCTGCGTTGCCGCAAGACTCATGACATGTTTCCGACACCACAAGGGAAGTTATTAAACGAAAGTTTTCCTCCGGTGAGGCATTGACAGTCGGTCAGGCTCGTGACAGCTTCGATGCGCTCCGCTGACCACTGTCCCATCGAGCCTGCTTAGAGGTCTGACACCGTGAGCTCCCCGTCTCTGTCCGCGGCTGACACGGTTCCCTTCAGGGACCCCGCACTGCCGATCCGCAAGCGCGTCGACGATCTACTCGAACGGTTAACGCTCAACGAAAGAATCGCGATGCTGCACCAGTACGCGCCTGCCGTGCCGCGTCTGGGGGGCATCGCCTCGTTCCGCACCGGGACCGAAGCCCTGCACGGCGTGGGGTGGCTGGGAGTTGCGACGGTGTTTCCGCAGGCAGTTGGCCTGGGGGCGACGTGGGACGAGGAGTTGGTACGGCTGGTCGCCGAGGCCATCTCGGTCGAGCTGCGCGCCTTCCACCGCCACCGCCCTCCTATGATCGGCTCCGGCGCCAACAGCTTGCAGGCGTGGGCTCCCGTGGTGAACCTGTTGCGCGACCCGCGCTGGGGGCGCAACGAGGAGGGCTACTCCGAGGACCCGGTGCACACCGCGCGTCTCGGCGTGGCCTATTGCCGGGGTCTGACCGGCGACCATCCGACCTTCCTTCGTGCGGCCCCGGTGCTCAAGCACTTCCTCGCGTACAACAACGAGGACGACCGATGCATCACCTCCTCCGGCGTCCGTCCCCGTGTGCTGCAGGAATACGACCTGGCAGCGTTCCGGCCAGTGGTCGCCTCGGGCCTGGCCACCGGCGTGATGGCCGCGTACAACCTGGTCAACGGCCGTCCCTGCCACGTCAGCCCGCTCATCGAGACGGAGCTGCGGCGCTGGGCCGAGCCCACCGGGCACGAGCTGTTCGTGGTCAGCGACGCGGAGGCGCCGTCCAACCTGGTCGATCTGGAGCACTACTTCGACGACCACGCCGAATCCCATGCCGCCGCGCTCAAGGCCGGCATCGACAGCTTCACCGACCATGGCGAGGACAGCGAAACTCCGGTCGGCAGGCTCCGCGAGGCGCTGGGCCGGGGACTGATCGATGAGGACGACATCAACCGCGCGGTGCGACGGCAACTTTCGCTGCGTTTCCGGGTCGGGGAGTTCGACCCGGACCTCGACCCGTACGCCGCCATCGGTCCCGAAGTGATCGACTGCGCCGAACACCGGGCTCTCGCCCTGCGCGCCGCGACCGAGTCGGTGGTGCTGCTCAAGAACGACGGCCTGCTGCCCCTGGCGGGCACTCCTCGTGTGGCGGTCATCGGACCCCTCGCGGACACCCTGTTCGAGGACTGGTACAGCGGCACCCTGCCCTACCAGATCAGCGTCGCGGCGGGCCTGGACGAGACGCTCGGCGAGGTCGTCCGCGTGGAAGGGGCCGACCGGATCGCGCTGCGGGCCCGCTCCACCGGTGAGCTGCTGGGCGGGTCCTCCTTCGAGGTCGTCGACTGGGGCGGCGGGGCGTTCACCCTGCGTGACGCCGCCACTGGCCGCTACCTCAGCGTCCAGGACGACGGTTCACTGGCCGCAGACCGGGAGGTGCTCAAGACCTGGTTCATCAACGAGACCTTCCACCTCGAACCGGTCCCCGGTGGTGTGGTGCTGCGCAACGTTCGCACCGGCCGGTACGCCGCGGTCGACCCCGTCGACGGGCGGCTCAGCGTCACCGCCGAAACCCCCGCCGCCGCCGAGTGCTGGGAGCGGGAACTCCTGCATGACGGTACGGCGGAGGCCAGGGCCGCCGCCGAGGACGCCGACGTCGCCATCGTGGTGCTCGGCAACCATCCGCTGATCAATGGCCGCGAGACGGAAGACCGCCGGGATCTCGCGCTGCCCGCGGGGCAGGAGGCGCTGCTGCGCGCGATCGCCGAGGTCCGCCCCGAAACCGTGCTCGTCACCATGAGCAGCTACCCCTACGCCCTGGACTGGGCCGACAAGCACCTGCCCGCCATGGTGTGGACCTCCCACGGCGGGCAGGAAACCGGCCGAGCCTTGGCTGCCGTCCTGCTCGGCGAGGCCGACCCCGGGGGGCGGTTGCCGCAGACGTGGTATCGCGGCGACGACGAGCTCCCGCACCCGCTGGACTACGACATCATCAAGGCGGGCTGGACCTACCAGTACCACGGGGCCGCCCCGCTGTACCCCTTCGGCCACGGACTCTCCTACGCGGAGTTCGCCTACGGCGACCTGCGGCTCTCCTCGGGGACCCTGGCTACGGACGGTGCGGTCGACGTCTCGATGACGCTGACCAACACCGGAACCCGGCCGGGATCCGAGGTGGTGCAGCTCTACGTCCGAGTGTTGAACGCTCGCTACGAGGCCCCCGGGCTGCGGCTCGCCGACTTCCGCAAGGTCGTGCTGTCACCGGGCGAGAGCCGAGAACTCACCTTCCGGCTGTCAGCCGAGCATCTCGCTCACTGGGACGTGGCCGGCGGGGCCTTCACCCTTGACCCCGGCGACTATGAGGTGCTGGTGGGCCGCTCCGCCGGTGACATCACCCAGGCGGCGCCGATCACAGTGAGCGGTCCCACGCCCGGGCCGCGCGTCGTCGTCGGCAGGAGCACCTCGGCCGTCGACTTCGACGACCACACGGGCATCACCCTGGTCGACGCCACCCGCACCACCGGCGACGCGGTCGCTCCCACCAGCCAGGCCCAGCCCGCGACGCTGCTGTTCCGCTCCACCGACCTGTCCGGGGCCATCCGCATCGAGGCCGAGGTCGCCGGTCTGAGTGCGGGCAAGCTGGAGTTCCTGGCGGGTGACCGGCTGCTCGCCGAGATCCCGGTGCCGGTCACCGGGTGCCGCTACACGTGGACGACCGTCGCCGAAGACCTGAAGACGTCTCCGGAAGGCATCCATGACCTGCAGGTGAACCTGCACGGAGACATCCGGCTCGCCGCGTTCCGCTTCGGCTCGACACCCTGAAACGAGCGATTCGCCCCGGTCCCCGGCACCTGGCGTGGGACCGGGGCCTTTTTCACCCCGGCACGCAGCGCGCGAGGCGAGGCGGCTGACGTGCTCATGAGGAGCACGGCGGGCCTCAGCTGTTCGGATGACGTCACCCACGTCGGATGACGATCATCGTTCATCATCTCGTATGGCGTCCTGCTCGCGGTCGCTCTGTCGGTCGTCCAGATGCTCGCCCGCTTCATGATCGCTCGTGCGACTGGTGCCCTGCCGCCGATCGCGGCACGGGCGAGATAACCGATCTGTCCGTGGCTGTCGCACGAAGTCGTTGATCGAGCGGAGGTTGAGCTGTCTGCCGACGTTGTGACCGGGTTCGTTGGCAGTGGCCTCCTTGGGTGCGTGACCGTCGAACGCGATTTCCAGACGCCAGCCATCACGCCGCAGGATGACCGTAGGGCCGGAGGATCGCGGGACGGTCTGCACATCCCAGCCGTGTCGGTGTGCTCGGTGGGCAAGCGCGTGTGGATTCACCGATTCGTACTCCTTGTTCGAACGGGGTCCAGCGGAGTCGACGAACGGGCTGTCACGGGACTGATACGAATTGTAGGCGGTTGGGTCGATCCCTTCTATCGAAGGGACGGTGGAAGTCCGGTTTCGGTTCCATGGCGAGCTTTGATGGCGGACCAGGTTGCTCGCTCAAGGGACGGATCTGCAGACCCGGTTCGGGCTGGCGGTGGGCCCTCTACGCCGTGGCCGCGTTCCTGCCCCTGAATGGGGTCTCGCTTACGTGGGAGGTAATCGACAGGCCGCACGGGACCGGAAAAACTCCTGACATGAGTCGTGACACCCGCGCCATCGTGGAAGAGTTGCTTCGCCGGATCGCCGAGGGCGATCATGACCGCACCGCCGAGTTGTTCGCCGAGCAGTTCGACTGGCGGCTCGACTGGCCCGCTGATGGGCATCCGGCGGTGCCGTGGATCCGACCGCGGTCGAGCCGGGCCGATGTGGCGGACCATTTCCGGTCACTGAGCGCCCATCATGTGCCCGAACTGAACGGCACGTCGGTCGCGCGGATCCTGGTCGACGGCGCGGATGCTGTCGTGCTCGGAGAGATCGCGCAGACGGTGAGAGGCAATGGCACCGCCTACACCTCGCCGTTCGCGCTACACCTCTCGGTCGAGGAAGGACTCATCGTCCGCTACCACATCTACGAGGACAGCCTCACGGTCGCGCGAGCCCTCAGTGCTTGAGTCGAAGTCACAGGACGCATCGCTGAGGTTTTTCGTCGGCGAGAAGGCCGTCGAGGACCGTGCGTGTCCCGGGCAGCAGCGCTCGCGTGGCCGCAGCGTCTGTGGCCTGGTGCCAATGCTTAGACGACACTGCCGCCCGGAAGTCATCGGTGCCCGCTCTGCTGGCTGGATGCGCGGTCAGGCACCGGGGCGTCTACTCGCGGCGCTGTCGATCGCGGCGATGCCGCCAGTATTTCGGGCGCTTCCCAGGCCGTCAGCTGCCGCGGACTGATCGGGGCCGGGAAGTCCCGCTGAGGCTGGGTCGCCCGGCGGAGTCGCGCCGACGTCCCGCACCGGCCGTCGTCCGTGGTGTCAGCCGGTCAAAAAGTTCCGCCAGTGTGCACTTCGACACAGACTCGCGAGCCTGACTACCGCAAGAGTGGACCGCGAAAGGCCAGACGTCCAAACGACGGGACAACGGGCCGGGCGATGCAGTCTGACAAGCAGGCCCGCCGTCACTTTATGAGTCACGGCACCATTACGTCGATCTCCAGGAAGATGGCCGCCTTCGGCACGGGCACCGCCCTGGCCAGTGGTCTTATAGCCGCCGGTCTGATGAACGGTGCGGCCGACGCCGCCTCCCTCTCTGTCTCGAGGACCGCAGAGCCGGCGAGCGTTCACCCGTACGACGGAAAGGATCCCTACAGCAGCGGGTGCGCCAAGTCCAAGGTGAACACCGGGAAGAAGGCCTCCCTGAGGAACGAGGTCGGGGACAGCCTGGGCACGATCCGGCTGTTCTACTCCCGCCACTGCGGCACCAACTGGGGCGAGGTGTCGGTCGCCACGAGAGGCTCCGGCACCATCACCGTCTTCACCAGCACCAAGAGCAGATCCTTTACCTATCGGCCCGGGAACGGCGGGCACCACTGGGGCAACATGGTCTACGCCCCCAGCGGCGTATGCGCCAAGGCCACGGGCACGGTGACGACCGGGGTCGGTCGCGCCAACAAGGGCAGCGGCACCACAGCGAAGGCCTGCGACTAGAGACGCGGGCGCCCCGCGTGGGCACGCGGGGCGCCCGCGCCCCTCTGACGCCCAAGGCGCCAACTATCGATCACCTCACCGAGGGTTGAGGATCTCGGTGATCCGGAGGAAGCCGTCGGTGCCGTGGCCCCGTCCGATGGCGCGGCGCGCCAGGCCTTCGGCCGCACGCATCACGCCCGCCTCGATGCCATGGGCCTCGGAGGTGTGGACGATATGGGCCATGGACGACACCGCCGAGGTGATCGGGTTGCCCTCACCGGAGAACCTGCCGCTGTCCACGTCCTCCGCGAGCTGCTCAAAGAGCGGAGGAAGGATCGTACCGATACCTGTGGCGAACGGCGCCAGCTCCCGCGCGGTGACCCCTTCAGCTCTTGCCACCGCCAGCGCGTGCGCATACCCCGCCATCGCGGTCCAGAAGATGTCGAGCAAGGCGATGTCGTATGCAGCCGCCCGGCCGACGTCCTCACCGAGGTGGGTGTGGGTGCCACCCAGAGCGTCCAGCACCGGCCGGTGCTCGCGGTAAAGCCCCTCAGGACCGCTGTGCAGGAATACCCCGGCCGGTGTGCCGATGGTCGTGATCGGCGTCATGATCGCACCGTCCAGGTACCCGATGCCGTGCTCGGCCGCCCAGGTCGCGGTGTCTCGGGCCCGGTCCGGGGTGTCGGCGGTCAGGTTCACGACGGTGCGCCCCTTGAGCGCGTCGGTGACCGCACCGCGCCGCACGATGGCGTCCACCGCGTCATAGTTCACCACGCAGACCACGGTCAACCTGCTTGCGGCGACCGCCTCTTCGGGCAATCGGGTGCTGACCGCGCCCCGCTCGACCAACGCCCCGTCCTTGCCCGGCGTCCGGTTCCAAACCGTGGTTGGCAGGCCGGCGTCCAGGAAGGCACTGGACAGGGCCCGGCCCATCGGCCCCAGGCCGAGCACGGTGACGGCAGACTGTTCAGCGTGTGAGGTCATGCCTTAACTCCTCGATAATGAGCAAACGGTGATGAATGGGGATGAAGATGACGCGCAGCCGTGCCCAGGACCCGAACGTCTGCGGAGTGACCGCCGCGATCGCCGTGATCGACGGCAAGTGGAAGACGATATTGCTCTGGCTCCTGGAATCCGGTCCGCGCCGCCCCGGTGAGCTACGCCGGCGGCTGCCGGGCCTCACCGAGAAGGTGCTGACTCAGACGCTGCGGGAGATGGAGGCCGACGGACTGGTCCACCGGGAGGTGCACGATGTACGGCCGCTGAAGACCGTCTACTCCCTGACCTCATTCGGCCATGAGCTCTCCGAAGCGCTGGCACCGCTTTCCGACTGGGGCCATCGCCGCCTAGAGAAGCTGGCCGCATCGCAGCCAGTCTCTTGAGACACCGCCAACCTCCCCATCTCATCTGGATGTGAGGGCCCTTCGGCCCGCACGACCAAGCTTCAGGCCGCCATGGGGCGGCCGACAAGTACCCACAAAAAGGTGGCTACCGCAGGTAGCGCGGAGCACTCCACGCGTCCACCACGTGAGCAGCCCACCGGGGGGCTACGCGGCGCTGATGTACAGCACGCCCGACGGCAGCAAGACCCTGACCGCCTCGCTGACCGCCGGCGACGCCGCAGTCGACATCGCCAAGGATTATCCGAAGCTGCTGGACGGACTCGTCAAGACGGCGCTCTGCGGCGGGCAGGCCGGGTCGAAGTAGGCCACGCCGACCTCATTGAGCGCGCCGTGGCCGGTCCAAGAGGCGCGGACACCGAGCCGAGCAGGCACAACCGGTCGACAAACCCGCACCCCGCATCCGCCCTTGATCGGTGCCGCCATGACGACTAGCCTGACCGCCGTACTGCCGGAAAGGCGGGGCCGAGGCGATCGCGTCACGCGGGGAAGAGCCCCGGCCACGACGTGCTGCTCGACCACGCCGCCATGAAGTTTGGGACCGACTGACGATGAGCGCGGAAGAGGATTTCAAGCAGGTCGGCGCCGAGCTGGCCGACCTGGGTGTACGGATCTCCAGGATGATGGGGAGTCCCGCGCTCAAAGATCAGGCGGGGAAGGTGTTCGCGAGCCTGCAGCGCGACGGCGCGATGGTGTTCCGGCTGGTCAGGGACACCCCCGAACACGCAGCCGCGCTCCAGCTGGCCGGGGCGTCCCTGTTCGACCCCTCGGGGCAGGGCAGGGCGATGAAGGACTGGGTGGTCGTGCCCCACTCCTCGGCCGAGAAGTGGACGGATCTGGCCGAGGCCGCCCTCAGCCGCCCACGCTGATCAGTAGGCCACGTCGACGGTGTGGCGGTGGGTGCCCGCAGCACCCGGCCACTGAACTGGGTGGCGCCCAACTGGACCCGCTGCCTGTAGGTGTCGGCGGCGGACCCGCTGACGTGCTCACCGGCTTGAAGCCGCTGATCGGCCTCGACCAGCTCCTCCAGCCGGTGCAGCCACTGCTCGAAGGCGAGCTCGTGGGGAAGCCGGAGTCGTAGGTGCCGCTGTAGCCGAGGATCATGGTGACGTGGACGTGGTCATACTGGATCGCGGCGGCCACACCAAGCCGCGGGGCTTGCGCGCGATGAACCAGGCCGGCGTCCTGCGGGACGGCATGCTGAGTCGGCGGTGTTCATCGGAGAAAGAAATTGAGCAAAGCGTCGGCCCGCTTGCCGAACGGGGCACGCAGGAGGTTGGTGGTGTTCCAGCGGCCCTGCACGAAGATGCCCTTAGGGTGGCTCAGCGTTCGGAAGCCCTCGATGCCGTGGTATTTGCCCATGCCGCTTTCGCCGACGCCGCCGAACGGAAGATCGTCCTGGCCGACGTGCAGGATCGTGCCGTTGATGGTGACGTTGCCGGACGTCGTGCGGTCGAGCACCTTGCGTCGGTCCGCGTCGTCGTCGCCGAAGTAGTAGAGCGCGAGTGGCCGCGGTCGTGCGTTCACGTAGTCGATGGCGTCATCGATATCGCCGTAGGAGAAGATCGGCAGGATCGGACCGAAGATCTCCTCGTGGGCGATCTTCATTTCGTCGGTGACGCCGAGCACGACAGTCGGCGCGAGGGTGTGAGGACGACGGGAGGCGTCGGCGGGCCGGTGTCCGACCTCGATGATCCGCGCCCCGTGGGCACGAGCGTCGTCGATCAGGTCGATCAGGATCGAATACTGCTGGTCGTTCACGATCGAGGTGTAGTCCTCACTCGTCGGGCCGTCGGGGTAAGCGGCCTTCACCAGCCTGTCGTAGCTCTCGATGAAAGTGTTGACCTCGGATTCGTGCACCAGGGCGTAGTCCGGGGCGATGCAGGTCTGCCCGCCGCTGAGGAGCTTCCCCCAGACGATGGCGGACACGGTGCGGTCCCGCACGCTGCCCTTGGCGACGATGGTCGGCGACTTGCCGCCGAGCTCGAGCGTGACGGGGACGAGGTTCTCGCTCGCCGCCTTCATCACCGCTCGCCCCACGGCGGTGCTCCCGGTGAAGATCAGATGATCGAACGGCAGGGAGGAGAACGCGGAACCGTCGCCGCTGACGATGGCGACCTGTTCCTCGGGGAAGAGCTCGCTGAGCATCGACGCGAGCACGGCGTTCGTCGCCGGTGTGAACTTCGACGGTTTGAGCATGACGCGGTTGCCCGCGGCGATCGCGGTGACCACCGGCATCAGCGACAGGTTGACGGGGTAGTTCCACGGCGCGATGACGCCGACCACACCGAGCGGCTGATACTCGATGCGATTGCTGCCGGAACGCATGTGCAGGGCGGTGTGGCGGCGGGTCGGGCGCATGAATCGACGGAGATTGCGGATCAGGTAGTCAATGCCCTGGACGACGCCCAGGACTTCCATCATCGCCGTCTCGTGGCGCGAGCGATGGCCGAAGTCGGTGTTGATCGCTTCCTCGAGGGCGCCGCGTCGCGCGAGCATGGCCGCCTTGAACTTCTTCAGATCGCTGCGCCGCTTCGTCAGCGACGGCGCCCCGTCGCGAAGATAGGCGGCACGCTGGACGGCGAGGATGTCGCCGAAGCGCTCCCGGTCGGACCGGCCGGCGGACGCGGTGTTCGGTTCGGACATGGTGCCGGACTCGGGCACGTCGGACATGGTGCCGGACTCGGGCACGTCGGACATGGTGCCGGACTCGGGCACGTCGGACATGGTGCCGGACTCGGGCACGTCGGACATGGTGCCGGACTCGGGCACGTCGGACATGGTGCCGGACTCGGGCACGTCGGACATGGTGTCTGTCATGGGACTGCTCCCCCATCGGTGGTTGATGTCGGTGGTACGGAGGCGGGAGCGGCGCCCGTCGGGCCCCGCTCGGTGTGGTGTCAGGCGTGGCTCATGGCGCGGCGCTGGATCCACCCCATCGTCCGGACGACCTGGCGCCGCGGCAGGAACTTGCTGGCGAGGGCGAGCGGGCGGCCGTTGGTGATCACTGACGGCGGGGCGGAGCGACGGTCGAGCGTCTCGAGAGCCATCCGGACGACATCCTGGGGGGTTGCGCGCTTGGTGCCGTAGTCGGCCGCCTGGCTGCCGGCTGCGTCGAAGAACTCGGTCTGCATCGCACCGGGGCACACGGCGAGGACGCGCAGACCGGTGCCGCGGGTCTCCTCCCACAGCGATTCCGTGAAGCTGAGGACGAAGGCCTTGGTGGCGCCGTAGACACTCAGGTAAGGGGTCGGCTGGAAACCCAGCAGGCTCGCGACGTTGATCAGGATGCCGGTGCCGGCGGAGGTCAGCGGGTCGATGTAGGCGCGGCTGAGGTCGACGAGGGCGCCGACGTTCAGCGCGATCATGTCCTGGAGGCGCTCCGGATCCTCGTCTGGGAAGGCGTTGTGGGTGCCGAAGCCCGCACTGTTGACCAGTCCCGTGGCGTGGATGCCGCGGGATTCGAGCTCGGCGCGGAGCGTGCGGCCGGCATCGGGCAGGCCGAGGTCGCGGGCAACGACGGTCACCGTGACGCCGTGGGCGCGGGTGAGTTCGCCGGCCAGGCTCTCGAGCCGGTCCGCCCGGCGGGCGACGAGCACGAGATTCGAGCCGCGGCGGGCCAACTGGCGGGCGAACTCCTCGCCGAGGCCGGAGCTGGCGCCGGTGACGATGGTGGTCTGGTTGCTGTAGTCGATTTTGCTCATGCCATTCACTCTACGCACAACTATGCACTCAGTGCAAGTAGCTGCATGACATGAATGGCTGTACCATGGGTGCATGGCCCAGAAGTCGACACCCATCCGTGAGCAGACCCGCGCCGTGGTCCGCTCGCTGCTCGCCCGCACCGCTCTCGAGCTGTTCGCTGCCAAGGGCTACGACGACACGACGGTCGAGGAGGTCGCCGCCGCGGCGGGCGTCTCCCGGCGGACCCTGTTCAACTACTTCCGCAACAAGGAGGACCTTGCGCTCAGCGGCCTGTCCGAACAGGGCGAACTGATCGCCGCACGATTCGCCGAGCGTCCGGCCGACGAGGATCCCTGGGCGTCGCTGCGCGCGGCGTTCCACGTGATCGAGGAGATCGAGACCACCCCCGAGCACCGGCTCGAGATGATGACGCTCCTGTTCGGGAACGAGTCCCTGCGCGCCGGACACGCCGAGAAGCAGGCCCGCTGGCAGGATCTGCTCGCACCGCTGATCGAGCCGCGATTGCCCGACTCCGACCATCGCGCCCTCCAGGCACGCGCGATCGCAGCCGCGGCGACCACCTGCCTCCAGGCAGCGTCGCAGGAGTGGGTGCACGCGGGCGGACAGGTCGACCTATTCGGCCTCTACGACACTGCCGTGCGGGCCATCCGCCGCACCTGAAACCCGCGTGTGATCACACCTCCGCTCAGAAGGAGATCGGCCGATGGTGGCCAGTGACCTTGTTCTCATCGCCAGAGCCGGTGGTGGCGTGGGTCGCACGGTCCTCGGCCGGCTGCGCGCTCAGGACGTGCCGGTGCGCGCGATGGTCCGCCGCGGTCGAGGCTCGGCGGCCGCGGCTCGGCGGCCGCGGCTCGGCGGCCGCGGCTCGGCGGCCGCGGCTCGATCTATGCCGCCTCAGTGGGGCCTGCTCGCCGGCCGACCGCATCGAGGTGGCGACGCGCTGCGGTGATCGCGAGACGGGCGTGCTCCTTAGCGCCCACCTGCGCCACGAGTGTGGCTCGCGGGATCTCCAGAGCGTACGGGATCCCGGGCGGCAGGGCGCCAAGGACGCCGTGCACGTCGATGCCACCCTCGCCGGGGAACAGGCGCTCGAAGCGAGCGGCGTAGATGATTTCCTCCTGCGTGGCCGGCGCCTCGGCTGGTGCATCGCAGACGTGGGCGAAACGGAACCACTCGCGTGGCAGGTCTCGGAGCTCGGCCACGCTGGAGCCGGAGCGCGCGAAGTGGATCAGATCGACGAGGATTCCCGCGTTGGGCCGGTCGGCGTCCCGCAGGACGCGCACGGCTTCGGTGAGGTTGGGCGTCTGGGTCCACGACGGGAACTCAAGATCGATGGTGAGGCCGAAAGGCCTGGCCATCTCGCACAACCGCGCGAACCGGTCGGCTTTGCGAGCGAAGTCCGGATCCGGGAGCTGGGTGATGACATGGCGGGCCCCGAGCACGGCTCCGGCCTCCAGGAAGCGCAGGAAGTCCGCGGGGTCGTCATCGGGCGCGATCCGGGCGAGCTCGATGTCGAGCACCTCGATTCCCGTGGCCGCGAGACGGACTTTGGTCGCCCGCATCAGAGCGGGGTCGGTGGCGAGGGGGTGGTGCGGCTCGTACGGCGTGACCCGCGTCATGCGCAGGCCCACGTACCGATAGCCCGCGTCAGCAGCGGCGCTCACCAGCTCGGGCGGAGACAGGCTCAGCGCCGTCAAATGCGCCAATGAGTAGTCGTGCGGGCGGTCGCCGCTGGCAAGCGTGGACGACTCCCTCAGCGTGGTCAGCCGGCGCCTCCGGTGCGCGGCCATGCGCACCGCCGCGCTGTTCGCGGCGCCATAGCCGGAGTATTCGCCGATCCGCTGCACCACTTCGAAGAAGATCCGCGCGCCGAGCATCTCGGTGTAGAAGTGAAGGTATTCGCCGTCTTGATCGCGGTCATAAAGGATGGAGTGCTGCCGCATTGCCGCGAGGAGGTGCTGCGGCAGCGCCAGACGGGCGTCGAGATCATCGTAGTAGTTGTCGGGAATCCTCAGCAGCGGTGCGCCGAGCTCCCGCATCGCCCTCGCGCTGGCGATCGCGTCGTGGGTGGCGAAGGCGATGTGCTGAGGGCTCGGCACCGCCGGCGACCAGTCGCCCCGTCGCAGCGGCGCAGTGTTGAGGCTGATCCGGACGTGATGTTCCGGATCGGTCGCGGCCCGGCTGTGGATCAGCCCGAACGGCGCGGGCAGCGTGGTGGTCTGCGTGGCTTGGAGGCCGAGCACCGAACGATAGAACAGCGCGGCCTGGTCGAAGTCATCGACTGACTCGGTGAGCGAGACGTGATCCGTTCCGGTCAGCAGGCCGTCGCAGCGAGCCTCGCGGCCGGTGGGAGCGAAATCGTTGAGCCAGTTGTCGTGCCCGCCTGTACGGCAGAAGAAGACGGCCGTTCCGTCGGGTGCCGCCACGGAGTTGAGGTCGGCCTCCTCCACCTGCCGGGCGCGTGGTAACACGGGCGCCAGCAGCCGTTCGGCCCGCCGGGCCGAGCCGACCGGGTCAGCGCTCTCCACGGCCAGCGCGCAGATGGCCGCAGTGCCTGCCGGTACTGTCCTTTGCGATGCGAAGTTCAGCAGAACCTGGGCCTTGCCCTGCGACCACAGTTGCACCGGCTTGGAGCGATGCTGGCCAGTATGGGTGAACCCCAGCGCGGCGAGCCCCCGCGCCACGATCGGGCCGGAGATCTCGTCCACGGCCAGCTCGGTGAACACGTGACCGTCGAGCTGCGGAGCCGGCGGCAGGTTGGTCAGCTGAATGCGCTCGCGGACCGCCGCCGGGCCGAGCGTGCCGACTGTCTCCTCCAGCGACAGCAGTGAGCGCATCGCGTCGACGGCGACATGCCGGGGATCTGCCTGCCGGCAGACGTCGTTGAACACCTCGATCGAAAGGGGGCCGTCGTACCCGGTGGCCAGAACGTGGCCAAGGAAGTCAGTCAGATCGAAAGCGCCTTGCCCGGGAAACAACCGGTGGTGCTCACTCCACTCCAGTACGTCCATGTTCAACCGCGGTGCGTCGGCAAGTTGCAGGTGAAACACCTTCGAACCTGGCACGGCTCGAATCTTGGAGGGGTCGTCGCCGCGGGAGAACACGTGAAAGCTGTCAAGGCACAAACCGAGTGCGGGATGGCCGGCGCGCCGAACGATCCGCCAGGCGTGTTCGACGGTGTTCACGAACCGGCCCCAAGCAAGGCCCTCGTAGGCGATGCGCAGGCCACGCCGCGCGGCCCGGCCGGCCAGCGTGTGGAGTTGCTCTGCGGCGAGGTCGTCGTCGTCGGCAGCGTTCATGGATGTCGTCGAGCAGACCGCCATCATGGTCGCGCCGAGTTGTTCCAGCACATCGAACTTCCGCTCCGCCCGACGGAGATTGGCCTCGAATGTCTCGGGGGGTACTGCCTCGAAGTCATGGAACGGCTGATAGAGGTGGATTAACAGGCCCAGCTCGGCGCATTCCTGCCGAATCCGGCTCGGTGACCAGCTCGATACGATGAGGTCGCCTTCATAGATCTCGATTCCGTCGAAGCCCGCCGCGGAGGCGGCCGCGAGCTTGTCCTCCAGGGTGCCGGAGAGGCAGACGGTCGCGAGCGCCAGAGGAGGACTCGCAGAGCGGCGGCTGACAGGACTTGCCATGCCATGATCGGCGGTGAGCATAGGCGTCTCACCTTCTTCGCGCGATTAACGTACGAACTAGATACTTACTTATATGCCTTGTCGGCCATCGGCGAAAGAGGCAATCCGGCTACCCTGTGGTCCGCTACGTGGATTCAGTGATCTGACAGGTAGAACCTGACTGTTGACTGCCCGGCAGACGCGGATCTATCGTGCAGCCCATTAAGCGGATCTATTAGTCCATCAGACAGACCAAGGGCCGCCCCATGTCTCGACAGTCCCGCAGCATCACCCTCGCGTGCACGTTCATGCTCGTCTCGACGGCGCTCTCAGTACCCGCCACGGCGCACACAGCGACTCCGCCGAGGACGCCCGTGCCCTCGCTGACCGGGCCCCTCCAGTCCAGCGGCGATTCGCATCCGTTCAACATCTCCACCGTGCCACTGGACGCATACGGCTACGTCGAGGAGGAATTCCTCGTGAGCGGGCGGGCCAATGTCTACGATTACGACGCCGCAGGCAAGGTCACGGTGGTGCGTACGGCCGTGCCGTACACGAACCGGATCATCGTGCGGCGGCCGGCCGATCGCAGAGCGTTCAGCGGGACGGTCGTCGCCGACATCATGAACATGACCAACGGTTGGGACCTCGACCGCATGTGGCTGACGTCCCACGATGAGTACCTGCGGCGGGGGGACGCCTACGTGGGGATCACCAGCGCGCCCAACGCGGTCGCGTCGTTGAAGAAGTTCGACCCGTCCCGATACGGCTCGCTGTCCTGGCCGGACCAACGTGGCTGCACCGGACGGGCGCTCAACTCCGCCGCCGACTCCGAGGGCGGTCTGGTGTGGGACATCCTCAGCCAGACAGGCGCGGCACTGAAGAGCCACGGGCGCGACAACCCGCTGCGCGGCTTGAAGGTCGACAAGGTCTACGCGACCGGATACTCCCAGTCGGGCGCCTACCTGACCCGCTACATCAACGCGGTGCATCCACTCGCGCGCGTCTACGACGGCTTTCTCGTCGCGGCCTCCGCGAGCGGTGTCAAGCCGCTCAACAAGTGCGGACCCACACCCGCCGACCATGACCTCATCCGGCCCACCGCCGAGCCGGTCATCAAGATGCAGACACAGACCGATTTCTTCATGGACCGGGGCGCCTCGCGCCGCGATGACTCCGACCAGCCCGACGACAAGTACCGCCTGTACGAGGTGCCCGGCTCGGCTCACGCCTACGCCTACACCTCCGGTTTCGCCCCGTCTCCCGAAGACCTGGCCAGGATCGGCGTCACCTACAACTACTACAACTGCGACGGCGTCGGCACCACTTTCCCGATGCACTACCTGTACAACGCCGCCCACATGAATCTGGACCGCTGGGCCCGCAACCGAGCCACACCACCACGCGCACCGCGCATCCAGGTGGACGCCGGCGGCCAGACCGTTCTCGACGAGCACGGGAACGCAGTCGGAGGCGTCCGCACACCATGGGTGGACGCGCCCACCGCCACGTATCATCCGGCGAGCACCGGCCCGAACTGCTTCCTGTTCGGTCATATGACCCCGTTCACCCCGAGCAAGCTGCGGCAGCTCTATACCGACCATGGTGTCTACGCGCGCGCTGTGGCCGGCCAGGTGTACAAGCTGGTCAAGGAAGGGTGGCTGACGCGGGAGGACGGGGCGGCGTCCGTCAACGAGGCCGCAGGCGCGAGCGTGCCCAGGTAGGCCCGTTTGGAATCATGATCACGTGGCTGGGAAAGGATTGGACGGGATGATGCTCGGGCTTGTAGCTTGCAGTTGATCGTGACGCCGCCCGAGGAGGTGAGACCCATGAACGCTGTATCGATGTGGGTGCTCCCCCTTCCCGTCACGGTCGGGCGATTGACGTAGGTGTCGCCGGGAGCGCCTCGCCACCAAGGCACTCCCGAAAGGCAACACCTATGCACTCTCAGCAGGTCACCGCCGAGCCGTCGTCGAACGACAGGGTCGAGCGTGACTCCACGGTGGGCGACGTCCCCGGAGTTCTCTGGTCGCCGGCCTCCGGCGCCGATCGGGCGCCCCTCATGTTCGATGTGATCATTGCCGGGTGCGGGCCGACCGGTGCGATGCTGGCCGCCGAACTGCGGCTGCACGATGTGCGGGTCCTCGTTCTGGAGAAGGAAACCGAGCCCGCGTCGTTCGTCCGCATCGTCGGTCTGCATATTCGCAGTCTCGAGCTGATGGCGATGCGCGGACTGCTGGATCGCATTCTCCAGCATGGAAGACAGCGTCCGGCCGGCGGTTTCTTCGCCGCCATCCCCAAACCCGCGCCCAAGGGCCTGGATTCCGCGTACGCCTATCTGCTGGGCATCCCGCAGCCGGTCATCGTTCACCTGCTCGAAGAACATGCGATCGAACTGGGTGCGCAGGTCCGCCGCGGTTGCGCGGTCGCCGGTTTCGCGCAGGACGACGAGGGTGTGACCGTCGAGCTGGCCGACGGGGAACAGCTGCGTTCGCGCTACCTCGTCGGCTGTGACGGCGGGCGCAGTACGGTGCGCAAATTGCTCGGCGTCGGCTTCCCTGGCGAGCCCTCACGGACCGAGACGCTGATGGGCGAGATGGAAGTGGGCGTGCCGCAGGAGGAGATCGCCGCCAAGGTGACCGAAATCCGAGAGACCCATCAGCGATTCTGGCTCCGGCCCTTCGGCGAAAGGGTCTATAGCGTCGTAGTCCCCGCCGCGGGAGTCAGTGACCGCGCGGAACCGCCCACCCTCGAAGATTTCAAACAACAGTTGCGCACCATCGCCGGAACCGATTTCGGCGTGCACTCCCCGCGCTGGTTGTCCCGCTTCGGGGATGCCACCCGGCTCGCCGAACGTTATCGGGTCGGGCGGGTGCTGCTAGCCGGCGATGCGGCACACATCCATCCACCCATCGGCGGACAGGGCCTCAACCTGGGCGTTCAGGACGCATTCAACCTCGGCTGGAAACTGGCCGCACAGATCCACGGCTGGGCGCCGGAAACACTGCTGGACACCTACCAGACCGAACGTCACCCGGTCGCCGAGGACGTGCTGGACAACACCCGCGCCCAGATGGAACTGTCGTCCACCGAACCGGGCGCGCAGGCCGTGCGCAGGCTGCTCACCGAATTGATGGACTTCGACGAGGTGAACCGCCATCTGATCGAGAAGATCACCGCGATCGGCATCCGCTACGACTTCGGCGAAGGCCCCGACCTGCTCGGCCGCCGCCTGCGCGACATCGACGTGAAACAGGGCCACCTCTACGGTCTGCTGCATCGCGGCCGCGGCCTGCTGCTGGACCGCACCGAACGCCTGACCGTCGGCGGCTGGTCAGACCGGGTCGATTACCTGGCCGATCCCACTGCGGTACTGGATGTTCCGTGCGTCCTGCTACGCCCCGACGGCCACGTCGCCTGGATCGGCGACGATCAGCAGGACCTGGACGACCACCTCTCCCGCTGGTTCGGCAAGCCCGCCAACTGATTTCGCCTGAGCAGTGGTCATCCCGCATGTACGTGGCGAGATGGCGAGCAGATCTGCGGCGCTGTCGGCCAGGAGTGGGGAGTGGTCGGCGTACTCCTCGGACATCCACCGCCCACTGGCATGGCGGAAAATAGCCATGCCAGCGTCGGTAGCTAGTCATGCTGTCCGGGTCTCGAGGCTGGTGGTCGACGCCGCGACCCGGATCGACTGGCGCATCTTGCTGTCAGAGGTCGTTGCCGGCGTAGGACAGGTTGAAGCTCTTGTTGACCAGGGGAAAGTCGGGGACGATCGCGCTGTTGAGCGCTACCGGAAGAGCGGGCCAGTTGAAGAAGGACGGATCGACGATCTTCACGCGGGTGAGGGTCCCGTCGGGGGCGAGCTCGATGCGGTGGGCGATCGTGCCGCGCCAGCCCTCGACGAGTCCCACGCCCGAGGAAGATCCCTCGGGCGGAGGTGAATCCGCCGGCGCCGTGGGCTCGTCGATCAGATGGGTGATCAGGGCGATGGACGTGGCGATCTCATCCGCCCGGATCTGGAAGCGGGCCAGCACGTCCCCGCCGGTGCGGCGGGCGGGGGTGAAGTCGCCGAGGTCGGTGAAGGGGTGGTCGCGGCGGGCGTCGAGGTCCAGGCCGCTGGCGCGGGCCACGTAGCCGAGCGTGCCGAGGTCGCGGGCGGCGTCGCCGGACAGCACGGCGGTGCCGGTGAAGCGGTCGGCGACCACGGTGTGCCGCAGGGCGAGTTCGGCGAGTTCGGCCACGTCTGCGCCGATGGCGTGCAGTCGATCCGGGTCGGGGAGGGCCTCCAGGTGGGCGCCGCCGAGGCGGACGCCGCCACGCAGCAGCCGGTGTCCAGTGACCTGGGAGTTGATCCGCAAGAGTTGTTCGCGGATACGCCCGGTGTGCGCGTGCAGGATGCCGAAGGCCACATCATTGCAGAGCGCGCCCAGGTCGGTGACGTGGTTGTAGAGGCGTTCCAGCTCCAGCAGCAGGGCTCGTTCCCGCTGCGCCTGCACGCTGACCGGGGCCTGGGTGGCCTCTTCCACGGCCAGGCAGTAGGCGAGCGCGTGGCCGACGGAGGTGTCTCCGCTGACACGCTCGGCCAGTTCCAGCCCGTCGGCAGGTTGGCGGCCTTCGAAGAGCTTTTCGATGCCCTTGTGCACGAACCAGAGCCGGGCCTTGAGCTTGATGATGGTCTCGCCGACCACGGAGAAGCGGAAGTGCCCCGGTTCGATGAGGCCGGCGTGGACGGGTCCGACGGGGATCTCGTAGACGCCCTGACCCTCCACGGTGACGAACGGGTAAGGACCTTCTGGGTCGCCGAAGGAGGGTGGCAACCCGGCGTCGGAGCGCATGGGGTACCAGCCGCGTGGCCAGTGATGGTGGCGCACCAGCCGCCGGGGGAGCGGGTGATCGAGCGGGGTGATCCCGTACAGGTCGCGGATTTCCCGTTCGAACCGGCCGGCGGGGAAGGACAGGTGGGCAAGACTGGGCACGGCCGGCTGCTCGAGGGGCAGGCGGAGCCGGAGCTCGGTACGGCGATCCGGGCCGCCGGCGACGAACAGGTACGCCAGGCCGAACCCGTCGATCTCCTGGCGTGCGGAGACCAGCGCCAGCCGGTGGCCGTCGGCCAGCAGCCGGGCGACGTGCTCGGGCAACTCGGCGGAGCTGATGTCGGCTATGGTGCGCATGCTCATGGCGTTGCTCCGGCGATGGTGGCGGCGGCCTGCAACAAGGAGTGCAGCGGCCCGAGAGTGATGCCCAGGACGGCGCAGCCGGCCAGGCCCGCGACCAGCGGGACGGCCACACTGCGCGGCAGCGCGATGGCCTCACCCGGCCCGCCGCCCAGGAGCATCCGTCGGCCCTGGCGCCCGATGGCGGCGACGATGACCAGCATCAACACCAGGGCCGCCGCGATCGCCCAGCCCAACCCGGCGGCGAAGCCCGCCCGCGCGATGCCCAGCTCGCTGGCGAACAGACTGAAGGGCGGCAGGCCGAGCAGGGCAAGCAGCCCCAGCGCGAAAACCCCAGAGAGCAGCGGCGCTCTGGCCACGAGCCCGCGTACCGCGTGGATCCGGCTGCTGCCGAGCGCCTGGTGCAGCTGTCCTGCGGACAGGAACAACACCGACTTGCCGAGCCCGTGCCCGAGGATGTGAAGTAGCACGGCGACCAGTGCGAGGGTGTTGCCGATCGCCGCGCCGAGTGCGACCAGCCCCATGTGCTCGATGCTGGAGTAGGCCAGCAGGCGTTTGTAGTCGCGCTGCCCGAGCAGCAGCAACGCGGCCACGGCCAGAGAGGCCAACGCCACGACGACCAGCAAGACCCGGGCGAACCCTGCACCGAGCGCCAGATCGGCGATGACCTTGACGCGCAGGATGGCATAGAACGCCACCGACAGCAGCACCCCTGACATCAGCGCCGACACCGGAGCCGGGGCCTGGCTGTGCGCGTCGGGCAGCCAGGCGTGCATCGGCGCCAGCCCGGCCTTAGTGCCGAACCCGAGCACGAGCAGCATCACCGCGATGCGCATCACGCCGGGGTCGAGCCGGTTCGCGTGCTCGGCCAGCACCACCCAGTCCAGGGAAGCAATTCCGGCGCGGGTGCCGGCGTAATGGACCATGACGATGCCGAGCAGCGCGAGCGCGATGCCGACCGAGCAGATGACCACGTATTTCCACGCGGCCTCGGTGGCCTGGCGGGTGCGCCGGTGCCCGACCAGGAAGGCGGTCAGGATGGTGGTCGCTTCGATGGCGACCCACAGCAGGCCCAGGCTGGAAGACAGGACGGCCAGCGCCATCGCGGCGATGAAGGACTGGGTGAGCACGCCGTAGCGGCGCATCGCGCGCGGGCCCGTATGCCCCGCGGCAAGCTCGGCCGCCAGGTAGGCGGGACTGGCCGCCATCGCCAGCAGCGCGACCGCGCCGATCACGAGCAGCATGAAGGCGCTCAGCGCGTCGCTGAGCAGCAGCCCGCCCAGCGCGTCGCGCCGGTCCCCCGCCGCCAGCGCGACGGCGCAGGACAGCAGCCCGGCCGCGGACAGCGTGCCCAGCCAGGCGGTGACCCGGTTCCAGCCGAGCACGGCATAGACGCAGGCGGCGGCCGCGGGCACCGCGACCGGAGCGATCACCAGCAGGCTGTCCATCAGTCGTGCAACTCCCGCAGCTCGTCGAGGTCGGTGCCGCCGAAGGCGGCCCGCATCCGGGTGGTCAGCACCTGCAGCACCAGGACGGCCAGCAGGACGTCCAGGGAGATCCCGAGCTCGACGACGAGTGGGACGCCGCTGGTGGTAAGAAAGGCGGTGGCGGTGATGGCGTTGTCCATCAGCAGGAAGCCCACCAACTGCGACAGTGCCCGCCGCCGGGTCACCAGGACGAAGAACCCGATCAGCAGCACGGTCAGCGCGACCGGCACCGCCTGCGTCGCCGGGGTGGGCGACAGCCGTACCAGCGGCTGGGAGACCGCGTAGGCCAGCATCGCCAGCACCGCCGCCACCAGCAGCGAGGTCGCCACGTTGACCAGCGGCTGCGTCTCGCGGGCCTCGCCGCTCGCGACGAGTGCGCGGCGCATCAGGTACGGCAGCAGCGCGGCGCGCAACGCGCCCACCCCGAGGCCGATCAGGATCAGCTCGAGATCGTCCTGCCGGACACCCAGGACGATGACCATCGCGGTCAGTGCCACCCCCTGCAAGGCGAACAGCCACACGATCGCCGACAGGTCCCGCCGCCACAGCACCAGCACCCCCGTCAGCAGGAACGCCCCGCAGGCCAGGTCCAGCAACTGGATGTACATCGCATCAGTCATGTTCACGCCCATGCTCAGGCCAGGAAGAAGGAAGCGGCCACGGCCAGCAACGCCAACAGGAACGAACCGGCCAGCAACTCCGGAACGCGGAACAACCGAAGCTTGGCCATGAACACCTCACCGACCGACAACAGCACCCCCAGCAGCCCCACCTTGACCACCAGCGCGATCACCGCCACCAGCAGCGCGAGCACCCCCGCGTCCGCGATGGCGATCCCCAGGGGGAAGAACAGGCTGGCCAGCAGGCCCAGTAGCACCGACAGCCGCATCGCCGACGCCCACTCGATCAGCGCCAGGTCCGGCCCGGCGTACTCCAGAACCATCGCCTCATGGATCATCGTCAGTTCCAGATGCGTGGACGGATTGTCCACCGGGATCCGGCCGGTCTCCGCGATCGTGACGATCGCCAGCGCGACCGCGGCCAGCACGCTCACCGGGGAGATCACCGACAACGGATCCTCCACTGTCGCCGTCACGATCGACCCCAGGCTGGTGGAGCCGGCTCTGATCGACAGCGCGAACACCGACACCAGGATCGTCGGCTCCACCAGCGCCAGCACGGTCATCTCCCGGCTGGCGCCCATCCCGCCGAACGCCGTCCCGGTGTCCAGGGCGCCCAGGGCCAGCGCCACCGATCCCAGCGCCAGCAGCGCGGTCACCGCGAACAGGTCGGCGACGCCGTCCAGCGGCGAGGCCGTGGTCACCAGCGGCACCACCGCGGCGACGACCAGCGCCGTACCGGCCAGCACCAGCGGCGCCGCGCGGAACACCCAGCCGGTGCCGCGCGGAGTGATCGGCTCTTTGCGCATCAGCTTGCGCAGGTCCCGCCACGGCTGCAGGACCCCTGCACCAGCGCGTCCCTCCAGCCGGGCGCGGACCTGCCGCATCACCCCCACCAGCAGCGGCGAGCCGACCCCGACGACGATCACCTGAAGCACAGCTCCGACCACACCCGTCACCACAGCACCACCAAGACGATCAGCGCCGCGGTCAGCGCCCAGAATCCGTAGCCGAGATAGCGGTGCACGCTGCCCGTGGCCAGCCCGCGGGCGGCGCGTCCGACGGCGGACACGGCGGCGATCAGCGGATCGTAGAGCCGGTGCTCGATCCGGTCCGGCACCCGCGCGTGGAACCGTACACGTTCCACCAAGTAGGTCGACTCCTTCGTTGGGGTGACGTCCACATCGCTTTCGGGGGCCAGCACGTCGTCGAAGACCCGTTGCAGCGGCTCGGCGAACGACGTGGCGGTGTATTCCATCCGGGCCGACATCGGTCCCGCGCCGCAATCCCAGAGCCGGGCGGCGCGCCGTGCCCGCCGCGACGCGGTCACCCGTACCAGGCCGAGGACGGCCACGACGGCGGCCAACAGGGCGATGGCGATCAGCAACGGCGAGATCATCCCCGAGACCCCCGCCAGCCGCAGCGTCAACTCCCCGCTCACCACGTCCCGGCCAGGGAACACCACTCCGACTGCCCGGCCGAGCGCGGGCACCACCAGCGTGGGGGCCAGTGCCAAAGCCACGCAGCCCGCCACCGCGAGTGCCATCGCGCCCAGCATGGTCGGCGGGCTCTCACTGGCCCGCTCGGCCTCGGCGCTGCGCGGCCGGGCCAGGAACCCCACGCCGAACGCCTTGACGAAGGTGGCGACCGCCAGCCCCGCCGACAGCGCGATCACCGCGACGGCCAGCGGCATCGTCACCGCACCCGCCACCCCGGAACCGGGCAGGGCGTGGATCAGGCTCTGCAGCAGGAGCCACTCGCTGACGAAGGCGTTGCCGGGCGGCAGCGCCGAGGCGCACAACGCGCCGACCGCGAAAACGGCGGTGGTGTACGGCAGCCGCGTGCGCAGCCCACCGAGGGCGTCCAGATCGCGGGTGCCCGTCGCGTGCAGCACCGAGCCTGCCGACAGGAACAACACCGTCTTGAACGCGGCGTGGTTGACCACATGCAGCAGCGCCGCGGCCAGCGCCAACGCCGCCAGCACCAGCTGGTCGGACGCGGCGAAGAAGCCCGCCGCACCCACCCCGACCAGCACCAGGCCCAGGTTCTCCGTCGTGGAGTAACCCAGCAGCCGCTTCAGATCCGAGGCGACCACCGCCTGCAAGATCCCGAACAGCGCCGACGCCGCGCCCGCTGCCAGCACCAGCAGCCACCACCACGCCGGCCCGCCACCCAGCAGATCCAGCCCAACCCGGACCACGCCGTAGACGCCCATGTTCACCATTGCCGCGCTCATCAGGGCCGAGACGTGACTCGGTGCCTCCGGGTGCGCCCGTGGCAGCCACACGTGCAGCGGCACGATGCCCGCCTTGGAGGCGAACCCGGCGAACGTCGCCAGGAACACGACGGTCCTGGCGGCCGGCGACAGCGCGGCGGCACGCAGCTGCTCGAAGCTCTCCCCACCGGCCCCGGCGGCGAAAGCGACCAGCCCGATCAGGATCGTCACCAGGCCGAGGTGGGTCATGACCGCGTACCACAGCCCGGCCCCGCCCACCGCCGCCCGCCGCCGGTGCTCGGCCAGCACCAGCAGCAGCGACGACACGGCCATCAACTCCCAGGCGAGCAGGAACGTGCTCACGCTGGCCGCGGCGGGGACCAGCAGCATGGCCGCCACGAACAGCGGCAGCACGGACTGGAACACGCGACCGTCCAGGCCGTGGTCGCAGTAGCCGATCCCGTAGATCGCCGCGCATACCGCCACCACCCCGGTGACCGCGATGAACACCCCGCCCAGAGGGTCGATCGCCAGCCGTACCCCGGCCAGCGGCAGCAGCTCCGGCAGCCAGGCCGACCAACTGCTGCCGAAAGACATAACGGCCGCCACACCCGCCGCCACTCCCAGCCCGCCCGCGCCTGCCGTGCACCAGCCCGCCAGATGCAGCCGCGCTCGTGGCGGAGCCAGCAACGCGGCCACAGCGGCGACCGCGCAGCCGGACAGCGCCATCACGTACAGCGTGCTGACCAGGTTCATCGGCCGGTCAGCCCCCGCAACGCCGCCACGATCGCGTCTGGCTCCGGCGGGCAGCCCGGCACCTCCACGTCCACCGGCACCACGTCGCTCACCGCCCCGGCCACCCCGTAGGCTCCGGCGAACGCCCCGCAGTTGCGTGCGCAGTCACCCAGCGCGATCACCAGCCGTGGTTCGGGAACCGCGTCATGGGTGCGGCGCAGCGCCACCTCCATATTGCGCGTCACCGGCCCGGTCACCAGTAGGGCGTCCGCATGCCGAGGCGAGGCCACTAGCCGCGCGCCGTACCGCTCGGCGTCATACACCGGGCCGAACGCCGAGGCGATCTCCACCTCGCACCCGTTGCACGACCCCGCATCCACATGCCTGATCTGCACCGACCCGGCAAGCTCCGCCGCCTTCGCCGGCGGCTCACCTGGTTCGCGCTCCGGTGCGGGCTCGGCCACCCGGCCCGTCTTCGCGATCTTCCGCCACAACCCCATCGTTGCCTCTCTATCGCTCACCAGCCAACACGCCAGACGATCAGCAGATGATCATCCAGGTCGGGGCTGATGCGGTGGCTGCCGAAACCCGGCCAGCAGGTCGCCCGGGTCCGCAGTCAACAGGCTCACGAGGCTTCGCCTCCGGCTGTGTCCTCCAACAGCTCGCTGAGCAGCTCATGCTGCCCGGACAGCTTCTCGGCCAGCAGCTCGCGAGCCGCGCGCAGCAGCCCGGCCACCCGGCCACCGGCCAGCGCGTACACCACTGTGGTCCCCTCGCGCTGCGCGGTCACCATGCCCGAGCGGCGCAGCACCGCCAGATGCTGCGACAGCCCGGTCGGCTCCACCTCGATCTCGGCCAGCAGCTGGCGCACCGGCATCGGTCCGTCCTGCAGCAGCTCCAGCACCCGGATCCGCACCGGGTGGCCCAGCAGCCGAAACAGCTCGGCCTTGGCCTCATACAGCGGCACCGACATCACGCCTCCGCCTCCCGCCGCGGGTCGGGGCAGCCGTGATCGATCGCGATCCCGTACGCCTGGGCCAGCCGCCGAGCATCCTCCCACTCGGCTTCGGCCACCAGCCCGGCGTGCGCGTCATCAGCGTCGCGGGCGGCCTGCAGCTCCTGCCAGGCCTGGCCGGCCCGTTCCCGCACCGCAGCAGCGAACACTGTGCTCACCCGCACCTCTCATCCGCCCGCGCGACACAGTCCGCGAACCCACGCTCGAGAGCAATTACGCATCTTCGCAACTACGATAGCGTTTGAGGAAGACGGCGCACTAGGACGCATCTCGCGTGGTCCATCGATCCACCGGGACTTTCGTCCCTCGCTCGCTGATCAGGCCCGTGGGCTGTCAACAGCCGCGGATGGCCGTCGCCGACCGGCAGGCCTGAGTTATCATGCGGTTGGGCATCACCTTCGACGACAAGGGCTCGATGCGCCGCCCGCTGTCCGAGATCATCTGGTGAGGATCTTCCTGATCACCGCGGCCCTGTCCCAAGTGCTCGGGCTCGGCGTGGTGGTCACCGCGGACGAGCCGGTTCCCGAGTGCGGCAATCCGTTCGCGCGCATCCCGGCGTACGTCTTCGGCGCCTACCTCAACACCTACGGCTGGGGCCTGATGCTTACCGCCATCACCATCGCTTGGGCTTCCGTTGCCAGCATCAGCGTGTGGCTGCGGGAAGGGGAGAACACCTCGGGGCGATAACAGCAAGACGGCTTGATGTGCTCGGGGCAGACCTCGGTACAGCAGTTGGTGATGTTGCAGTAGCCCAGCCCGTGCTCCTGCTGGGCCGCCTCCTGCCGGTCCGCCACGTCATACGGGTGCATGTCCAGCTCGGCGATCCGCATGGTTGAGGGGTTGCGATGCGTCCGGGACGGCTGCCATGGCGCGAAAGGGATCGCGTACGTGGCTGCCGGGGCGCCGCGTCGCGCCGAGCCGTGCCCGCAGTGGTCACTTGACGGTCAGGGTGGTCTCCATGCCTTGGGCGCGGTGGTTTCCCACCGGGCACCACACCTCGTAGGTGCCGGGCTGAAGGGTGACCGTCCATTCGGTCTTCTTGCCGCCGTCAACAACGTCCGACTGTTGGGTGCCCACGGCGGGGCCCTCGAGGGCCATCGCGTGGGGCGCACTTCCGACGTTGTCGATCATGAACGTGTACGTGCCGGCGGCGAGGTCTTGCTTGGCCATCACGAAAGAGAACTCGTTCACCGTCACGTTGATCATCCTTCCCTGCTCGGCAGGCGACGTGGTCGCCTGGCGGGCGGGAGGAGCCTCAGGCGCGCTCGAACCGTCCCCGCAACCGGAAAAGGCCAGCAGCGTGGCGGCAGCCGCCCCAGTGGCGAGGGCCAGTCGCCGTCGATTGGTGATCCTGTGCATTGAAGACCTCCTCCTTGGCCTCGCTGCCCTGTCTCCTGCGGGCGCGGTGGCTCGGCCATGGCCACGCCCGGTGGTCCAGGCTGCTGCGGCCAACCGTGTGCGGTGGTCTCTCTCCAGTCTCTCTCCAGTCTCCCGCCAACGCCATCATCGGCAGCCTCAAGGAGATCACCACCAAGTACGGCACGGCCTATCTGGAGAACTGGTACTCCAAGACGTGCGGCACGAACTGGACCAGGCTGAAGATGCCCGATTCCTGGTCGGCCAGGCTCCACCATGCCGCCCTTGTACACCGACATGATCTCCGGCATGAACACCCCCGTCACCGCCCAGCCTTCATCAAACTGCCCTCGGGCGAAGAGAAGAACTCTGTACAGGCCCTAGCTAGGGCGCGCGCTTGAAACCTCGGTACAGCACTTGGTGATGTTGCAGTAGCCAGCCCGTGCTCCTGCTGGGCCGCCTGCCGGTCCGCCACGTCATACGGGTGCATGCCCAGCTCGGCGATCCGCATGAGGAACCGGGGACCGGAGAAGTTGGTCTTGTTCTCCTCGTGGTCGCGGATCACGTTGCAGACGTTGTTGCACATGAAGCACTCGATGCACTTGCGGAACTCCTGGGACTGCTCCACGTCGACCTGCTTCATCCGGTATTCGCCTGGCCGCACGTCGGCCGGCGGCGTGAATGCGGCGTGATCTCGGGAGCGGACCTCGCAGCATTGAGACATGGCGTCAGCACCGCACGAGACCTCATGACCCGTCTGCCCGCACGGTCGGCCCCGACGCCACCGTGGAGCAGGCGGCGTGCCTTCTGAGCCGCTACCGGATCGGACGGCTGCCGATCATCGACCCCACTGCCCATCGGCTGCTGGGCATCGTGACCCGGTCCGACCTCTTGGGCGTGCATAGGCGCGCCGATGAGGAGATCCGCGCACAGATCGAGAACGAGGTCCTCCCACAGGTCCTCCGCCTGGACTCGCAGCACTTCACGGTGCATGTCCGGTCCGGCGTGGTCACCATCCTCGGACACGTCGACCGCAGGTCTGTTGTACCAGCCCGGGTGGAGGTGACCGGCCACGTCGAGGGTGTCCTGCGCGTCACCGAGCGCATCGATGACGACGTGGACGACCGGCTCCCGGCCTCGGCGGTCCAGTGGGGAGGCAGAATGTGATCCGGAAGGGCCATTGCCAAAATTCGCAATTGCCTAGAATGCGAAGACGAAGGTTGGCGGTCATACAGGCCGCTGGAACGCATCCACGACAGGGAGAGACCGCGGTGACCCTGCCGCTCTACCAGCTCAAGGCGGAGTTCTTCAAGACCCTAGGGCATCCCGCCCGCATCCGGATCCTGGAGCTGCTCAGCCAGCGCGAGCACTCCGTCGCCGAGATGCTCCCCGAGGTCGGCATCGAGCCCGCACACATGTCCCAGCAGCTTGCGGTGTTGCGGCGGGCCAACCTGGTGGTCTCCCGCAAGGACGGCCCCACCGTGTACTACGCGATCACCAGCCCGGAGATCGCCCAGCTGATGGCCGTGGCGCGCTCGATCCTCACCGGTGTGCTGACGGGGCAGGCCGAACTGCTGGAAGACCTGCGCGCCTCCACCCCATAGACGGCAGGTGCCCGTCGGGTCTCCGGTAGCCACCAGGCAGGCGCGCTTACTCACCGATTGCCGACCTGGGAAGGATCGACCTGCGTGCCCCGCTGACCCTCGCTGTTGCCCAGCCGCCCTGCGTACCGGCCGATGTTGCTGCCAACGCCGTGACCCACGCCGCGATGGTTCGTAGCGCCGGCGCCCGCGTGGTGGTCTTTCCCGAGTTGTCCCTGAGCGGCTACGAGCTGGCGGCGCCGTCGATCGTCGCCGACGATCCGCGGCTGGCCCCCATTGTGCAGGCGTGCAGGGACGAGAAGGCCATCGCGCTGGCAGGTGCCCCCGTCCGCGGGCAGGACGGCCGCGACTATATCGCCACGCTCGCCATCGACGGCACCGCCGTGACGGTGGCCTACCGGAAGATGTGGCTGCACCCGCCGGAGCCGGACCGGTTCGCTCCCGGCGACAAGCCCGCTGTGGTGGAGGTCGACGGCTGGCGGCTGGGCCTGGCGATCTGCAGGGACTCCGGCGTACCCGAACACGCCTTGGCGACCGCGAGCCTGGGCATCGACGCCTACCTTGCCAGCACCCTGTTCTCCTTCGGCGCACGGAACCGGCGCGATGCCCGCATGCGCGCCATCGCCGCCGAGCATCGTGTCTGGGTTGCGGTGGCCAGCTTCGCCGGGCCCACCGGCGGATATCGGACGACCTCCGGCGGGTCGGGGATCTGGGCGCCGGACGGGTCACTCGCGGCCCAGGCCGGATTGCAGGCCGGCACGTTCGTGCTGGCGACGCTCATCTGAGCCGAGCGGCCTTTCTCTCTGCCAAGGTCTTAGATCGGTCACCGGTTCTACTCTGCCTGGGATGCCGGGCGTCACCACCGTCCGGCAGCCCTGCGCAACGGCACGTGCCCGGCCTGCGGCAGCACGCGGCTTCTGGGGTTCAGAAAGACGGGCTTCAGGATCGGGGTGCCTGTCAAGGCGCGTACTGAGACCAGGACCTTCGTCATGACCTTCCACTGGCACCATGACAGACGCGACTCGATCGAGATCCTTTCGCTGTCGGGCCACGCCGGGCTCACCGTGCCCGACCTGATCATCACGACTGTGGCGGAGAGACTGACACATGGCGATCGGCTGCTCGTCATCGATCTCACCGAGATGGCCGGCTGGGGACACGTCGGGCGCACGGCGGTCGTCGAGGCCGTGCGCCACCTGTCGGCACATCGCCGGGTCATGGTCTGTCCACTGAGATGTCCCCTGATGTCGATACTGCGCGGTCTCGGGCCGAGCAGCAGCCGGCGGCGAAGGAGGGTAGGTCGGGCAGCCGGCGTCACGGCGGGGGTGGGTGACGCATCCACGGCCTGCGCAGGCGCCGGCCGAGGTGCCCGGCAGGCAGATCGGGCTGGTCCGGAGCCGAGGGTGACGCGACCACGACCAGCGTGGTACGTGCATAACGCGTACAGCAACGGCGTGTGGAGGGCAGGAAGAGGCGGCTCCACCAGTGGCGCCTCCCCCGCCCGAGCACCAGGAGATCACCCGGGCGGGCGAGTTCGACGAGATGACGCCAGGGCTCACCCAACTGCACGACACACACGACGTGCAGGTCGCCGGGGATCCCTCCGGCCACGTCCTTGAACAGACTCGCGATCAGCTCGGCGCTTCTGGCCTCTTCCTCCAGACTGGCACCGTGATCGTACGGCAGCACCTCACCGATCGGGGTGATCGGCGCGCGGCTCACATGGACGGCAAGCAGCGGTGCACGCCGCAGCCGCGCCTCTCCGATCCCCCAGGCCAGCGCCCATCGCGATGCGGGAGAGTCATCGACACCCACAACGATCCGCGGGCCGGAGGGTAGCCCCTGGTTCATGGCCCTCCTCCTCGAGGAACCTCACCTTCATGGTGCGCTTTCTCACCGCGTTCGTGCAGTGCAAGCCGGGATTTCACACCTTGCCCGCGACGACCTCTTCCACAACGGCCCCGGGGGCGAGCAGGCCACGCGCGTGCGCGATGGCGGCAGGGGTGTCAGCGAAGATCAGCCCGTCGCGGCGCAGGTGCTCGGCCACGCCCAAGACGCCCATCACCTGGCCGTGACCGGGCTTGATGCCCGACAGCAGCACGATGATGCCGCGCTGCTCCAACCGTGCGATCGCATCTCCGAGAACCTGGGCGCCGGTGGCGTCGATGGTGGTGACGCGGGACATGCGCAGGATCACCACGCGCACGTCGGCGACCTCCGACAGCTCCAGCAGGAACCGATGCGCGGCGGCGAAGAACAGGGGCCCGTCGAAGCGGTAGGCGACGATATGATCTTCAAGCAGCCTGAGCTCCTCCTCACTGTGGTCGCCGGCCTCCAGGGGAACCTGCTCGATCCGGACCGTGAGAGCGACGGCACGCAGCGCCAGCACGATAGCCACACCGATGCCGATCGCCACCGCGGTGACCAGGTCGAGAGCGACCGTGACCACAAAGGTCAACGCCATCACCAGCGCGTCCGAGCGGGTGGAACGGGCGATCGCCCGCAGCGAGCCGACCTCGACCATCCGGACTGTGGTAGCCAGCAGCACCCCGGCCAGGACGGCCAGCGGAATGCGGCCGACCAGCCCGGAGGCGGCGAACACGATGACCGCGAGCACGACCGCATGGGAGACGGCCGCCACCCGGGAGCGGGCGCCGGAGCGCACGTTGACCGCGGTCCGGGCGATCGCCGCGGTGGCGGGCACCCCGCCGAACAGCGGTGCGACCAGATTGGCGACGCCCTGGCCGAACAGCTCCCGATCGGGATCATGCCGTTCGTTCACGCTCATCGCATCGGCCACCGAGGCACACAGCAGACTCTCCAGCGCCGCCAGCGCCGCCACGGCCAGCGCGGATGGCACCAGGCCGGCGAGCGCACCGGCATCGACGAAGCCGAGACTCGGAGCGGGCAAGGTGGCCGGCAGCGCCCCGATCCGGGCGACATCCAGCCCGGCGAGCTCGGCCACCCCGGTCGCCACGACCACACCGATCAGCGAGAACGGCACACCCGGCCGCCAGCGGGCGCCGGCCAGCATCAGGGCCGCCACGGCCACAGCCATCAGCAGCGGCACAGGATCGGCATCGCCGACAAAGCGGGTAACCGCCGCAAAGGCCACCTGCCAGACCCGTTCGCCATCGGCCCCCGTGACCCCAAGAGCCGACGGGACCTGCTGCAAAGCGATCACCACCGCGATGCCCGCGGTGAACCCCTCGATGACCGGGGTGGGCATGAACTGGGCAAACCGGCCGACCCTGGCCACGGCCAGCACGATGAGCACCAACCCGGCCAGCAGGCCCACCATCAACACCCCGCCGGCGCCGTACTGATGCATGATCGGCACCAGCACCACGGTCATCGCCCCGGTCGGCCCGGACACCTGCAAGTTGCTACCACCGAACACCGCGGCCAGCACCCCGGCAACGATCGCGGTGGCCAGCCCGGCCTGGGCGCCCAGCCCCGAGCTGACTCCGAAGGCCAGCGCCAAGGGCAGCGCGACGATGGCGACCGTCAGGCCGGCCAGCAGATCACGACGAGGATTGCGGCGCGCCACCGCCCAGTCCGACCGGCGTGGTAGCAGGCCCACAAGACGGGCGCGCCTGCGCGCACCCGCGGGAGCCGAACTCATCGCCGCGCCTCCGCGCGCAGCTCGGCCAGCAACTGGTCCTGTCCGGCCAGCATCTCGGTGAGGATCCGCCGAGCGGCGAAGAGTAGATCGGCCACGTCCGGCGTGGGCAGGGCATAGATGACCGTCGTCCCCTCACGGGTCGCGCTCACCAGCCCGGCGCGGCGCAACACCGCCAACTGCTGGGACAGGTTGGAGGCCTCGATCTCGATATCGGCCAGCAGCTCGCGCACCGGAAGCGGCCCATCCTGGAGCAACTCCAGGATGCGGATCCTGGCGGGATGGCCCAGCGTGCGAAACAGATCGGCCTTGGCCTCATACAGCGGAAGCGACACGATCACTCGGCCCAGTCCGCCGGATAGCGCACATCGATATCGTGCTGGCCGGCGATGCGCAACAGGTTCTCCAGCCGCACGGTGAGCACCTCCACCGCATGGTCGTCAAACGCTCCCCGCGCCCGCAGCAGCTCTGCGTCCACCTCATCGATGCGTGCCCGAAGCTCCGCAGCGAACTCGCTCAACCGTAAGCCCCCTGATCCCCGATCAACCTGCAACATCCTTATCATGTTGCAAATTGCAAAATTATTCAAATTATGATGTTTCGGATAGCGTGTCAGGCTGTGTCGGACCGCGGAGGCAGCCGTCGGTCTCTGGCTGGTACGGATGGGCCAGGTACAGTGACCGCGAGCTGACCTGCGAGTCAGCCAGCGAGCGTAGCGAGGATTGGGCTCCGGAAAGCCCGGACGAAGGAGTGCAGATCATGGGGCGGGGTCGCGCCAAGGCCAAGCAGACAAAAGTAGCTCGCCAGCTCAAGTACACCAGCCACGACATCGACCTCGATCGACTCCGCCGCGAACTCGCCCCCGCAGACGAGCACGGGCACGACGACGAGCCCGACGACTCGACCATGCAGGCATAGCACAACGGGCCCGGCGGTGCCGGAGCCGCCGGATGGCCATCGCTGCGGTGGCCGCGGTGAGCGCGCCGGTGCCCCGTCAGGCTCATTCCATCCAAATCCGGCAGCCGTGACACTTGTCATGGCCAACTCGTGACAGACAAGCGACGTACACCCGGGTCACAGCCGGGAGAGTCGGCGTCATGAAAGATCTGGTGTCAGCGGGAGCGGCAGTGAGCCTGCGCGGCTTGCGCAAGACGTTCGGTGAGGTGCACGCGGTACGCGATGTTGACCTGCTCGTCGCACCCGGTGAGGTGGTGGCCCTGCTGGGCCCCAACGGCGCGGGCAAGACGACCATGATGGAGATGCTTGTCGGGCTGATCACGCCCGATGCCGGTGAGGTGGCGCTGTTCGGCCGCCCGTCACGTCGCGCGCTGGCCGAAGGGCTTGTCGGCGCGATGCTCCAAGCAGGCGGTTTCCTCGGCGAGATGACCCCCAGGGAGATCGTCAAGGTGATCGCCGCGCAGTACCCCAAACCGCTTGAGCCGGAGGACGCCCTGGAGCGAGCGGGCGTCACCCCGTTCGCCAAGCTCAGGTACGGCGGGCTGTCGGGCGGGCAGCAGCAGCGGGTCCGGTTCGCCGCAGCCCTGGCCTGTGACCCCGACCTGCTCGTGCTGGATGAGCCGACGGTGGCGATGGACGTGCGGGCGCGCCAGGAGTTCTGGGCCGCGATGCGGGAGTACGCCGGAGGCGGGCGCACGGTGGTGTTCGCCACCCACTACCTGGCAGAGGCGCAGGACTTCGCCGATCGGGTCGTGCTGCTGCGCCGGGGTGCGATCGTGGCGGACGGCTCCGTCACCCAGGTCTGCGCCTGCGTCGACACCAGGACGATCATCGCCAGGACCGGCGTCGAGCACCCCTTCGACCTGCTGCCAGGCGTCAGCGCGGTCGAGCGGCGCGGTGACCTGGTGGAGTTGCACTGCACCGACTCCGACACCGCGCTGCGTGCCCTCCTTCAGGAGGTGCCCTCCGCGCGCGACATCGCGGTCACGCCGATGTCGCTTGAGGATGCCTTCGCCGTACTCACCGCCGAGGAGAAAGTCCGATGATCACCCTTGTCGTCACCGAGTTGAAGGTCCTCGCGCGCAGCGTCACCTTCTTGGCGATCACCATCGGCTTTCCGGTGGTGTTCTTCCTGGTCATGTCCGAGGTGTTCGGCGGGCTGGGCCCCGGCGGCCTGGACATGCCGCGCTACATGATGGTGAGCATGGCGGCGTTCGCCGCGATCTCAGTGTCGATCGCGGTCGGCACCAGGGTCGGCCAGGAGCGGCTGGCCGGGTGGAACAGGCAGCTGCGGCTCACACCACTACCCGGCTGGGGGTACGTGACCGCCAAGGTGGTCGTGGCGATGACGATGGCGCTGCCCGCGATCGCGCTGGTCTTCCTCGCCGGACTGGTGATCAAAGGCGTCGAGCTGCCCGCCGGGCAGTGGCTCGCGCTCATCGCCGCCACCTGGCCAGGGGCTCTGCCGTACGGCGTCATCGGCCTGGCCATCGGGCTGGCGGTCAAGCCCGACGAGGCCGGCGGCGCCGGCGTGGCCGTCTACCTGCCGATGGCCATGCTCGGCGGCCTGTGGATCCCCGTCGAGGCACTGCCCGCCTTCATGGCGGACCTGGCCAAGGTTCTGCCCAGTTACTGGCTGGCCGAGAACGCCAGGATCCAGCTCAGCGGCGCACCGTTCCAGCCACTGGGCGTCGCCGTGATGGTCGCGTGGCTCGTGGTCGTGGGCGCCGCGGTGATCGCCCTTCACCGGCGACAGGCCGCTCGAATCTGAGCGGTGCATAGGAGCTACGCTTTCACCCGATGTCCACTCCCCCGCCCCTTCGGCCGTTGACGATGAGTTGGCCGTTTCGTCACCCCAGAACGTGGTGGATCTTCGCTCTGCTGTTCACCGCCCCTTGGCTCGACCTGGCCAAGGCACTGTGGCTGGGCGAGATCGTCCACACGCTGCTGATCGCGGTCTACATCGCGTGCTACGTGGTCGGCGTCGGCGTGGCCATCGGCAGGCCCCTCATGTGGCGTGTGGGGCTGTGCGTGCTCGCCGCCGCGGCTTCTGCTCCCCTGGTCCTGATGTACGGCCAGCACGTGTGGAACCTCAGCTACACGCTGGCCATCTTCGGCTTCATGCTGCCGTGGACGGTCGCGTTCGGCTTGGCCACGGCGGCCATCGTGGCGTCGATCGCGACCGGGGTCATGTCCCAGTCCGACGGACGCGGCACCACGATGATCTTCCTTCTCGTCGTGCTCTCCTCGGTCGCGCTGGCCGGACTCTGGCGCGCCAACCGGGCGCTGGCCGATGCCAACGCCACCATCGCCGAACTGGCCGTACTGCGAGACCGCGAGCGCATGTCCAGAGACCTCCACGATGTGATCGGCTCCACCCTGACCACGATCACCGTCAAAGCGGGCCTGGCCAGGCGCCTGCTGGAAGGCGACGGCAACGAGCAGATCCACGCCGAGGTGGCCGACATCGAAGGGCTGGGCAGGCAGGCACTCACCGACGTACGGGCAGCCGTCGCCGCCACGCACCAGCTGTCGATGGAGACCGCGCTCGCCGATGCCGCCGCGGCGCTGAACGCGGCAGGCATCCAGGCCGACCTCCCGGCAGCGGCCGATCAGATGGCCGACCGTTACCGAAGCGTCTTCGCCTACGTCCTGCGCGAAGGGGTGACCAACGTGGTCAAGCACAGCCGGGCCAGCCGCTGCCAGGTGCGACTCGGCCCCGCCTTCATCGACATCACCGACGACGGCATCGGCGATGCCAACGGCACAGGGCACGGGCTGGCCGGGCTGACCAGGCGGCTGCGTGACGTCGGAGGCACCCTGGAGGCGGGCGCCCTGCCCGGCGGCGGCTACCGCCTGCGCGTCGAGTGCCCGCGATGATCAGGGTGCTGCTCGTCGACGACCAGGCCCTCGTGCGCGGCGCCCTGGCGGCCCTGCTCGGCCTGGAGCGCGACATCGAGGTGGTCGGCCAGGCAGGCACCGCGTCCGAGGCGATCGACGCCGCCCGCGCGGCCCGGCCCGACGTCGTCCTGCTGGACATCCAGATGCCGGGCGGTGATGGCCTCGCGGCCGCCGCCGCACTGCGCGGCCTGGACTGCCGGGTGATCATGCTGACCACCTTCGGCCGGCCCGGTTACCTGGCCCGTGCGATGGCCGCCGGAGCGGCCGGCTTCGTCGTCAAGGACACCAAGCCCGAGCACCTGGCCGAGGCCGTGCGCAAGGTGCACGCCGGGTTGCGCGTCGTAGACCCCGACCTGGCCGCCGTATCGCTGAGCAGCGGCATCAGCCCACTCACCGCCCGCGAACTCGAGGTCATGAACGCCGCCACGGTTGCCGACATCGCGCGGCGCCTGCACTTGTCCGAGGGGACGGTGCGTAACCACTTGTCCTCCGCCATGGGCAAGACCGGCGCGCGGACCCGGGCGGAAGCCGTACGGCTGGCCACGGAGAAGGGATGGCTGTGACCTTCCGGGGCACGCATTCCGGAATGGGTGCCAGAACCACGCTTGGCGCGCTGTTGACACCAAGCCCCGGATTCCACTTTCCCTCTGGGAATCCGGGAGAGCGGCCTGGACAGAATCAGCAGAGCCTGTCCAAGTCGACGTATACCGAGTGGTTGTAGCGACGCTGGCCGGTGTTAAAGGTCACCCGCTTCTGCTAGGCCAGCCTGCCCCCAGAGGTGTACTGGGTTGGCTTATCCCAGCATGTGCCTGCGGCGGCGGGCGCCGTGGTCAAGATGGTGACAGCCGACCGGCTCAGGACGGCACTACCCATGAGGGCGGCGAAGCGTTGTGCGGACTTCAAGCCCGACGTCACCCCATGGGTGCGGAACGAGATCGCCGGGCTCGTGCCGTGGGCGAAGGCCGGAATCATGATCAAGGAGAGCACCAAGCAGGGCTCTGCCTACGCGGCGGTGATGATGACCGGCGAGCACGGGGTGCGGATGCAGCACAACTTCACCCACGACATGGCCGGCCGGGCGGCGTCTCCCAGCAATCGCCGCGCTGGCTGCGGCTGACCCGCGCCGGCGACACCCTCACTGGGTACGAGTCCGCCGACGGCACGTCGTGCAGCGCCGATGGGGCCCGGGGCACTCTGACACCGGGGACGCCGACGCCCCGAGGGCGACGGCGGCCCCCTCCCAGCCGAGCCCGCCACCCTCCCCCAGCCAGCCAAGTGCCTGAGCGCAGGGCCAGTGCCAGGATGTACGGGTGCCCAAGCTGGACGCCCAGGTCCCGACACTGGTCGCCTGCTCTGCGGCGGCGGCCGGGGGGCGGATCATCCGCATCGTGGCGCGAGCCCAGGGGGACGTGAAGTGCCCGCGCGACTCCGACGGGTGGCTGGACACCCCGGCGGGCTCCCAGACGGCCTGCCTGCGCGACCGCGTCGGCCCGCACCCGGGTGACGCCGGCAAGGGCGGCGGCGTCCTACGCGTCGGCGACTGCACGCTCATCGAGGACGGCGACGTCCAGGAACGGGCCTGCTACGACACCCACGGCCCCGGTAAGATCCGCTCCTTCACCAAGACCAAGAAGGCGTGCGAGCGCAGGATCTGGTCGTACGCCTTCAAGCGGAACGGCTCGTATCTCTGCGTCGGCCCCGGTGAGGACGCCACGAAGGTCCGCCCGGCGTACAAGCGCGGCAGTTGCCTGACCGCCCCAAGACCGAGAAGCGCAAAGTCCATCTTCGGGGGCATCGAGACAGCCATCGTGGGCGGCCTGGAGGAGACGTCGTGCAAGGGCAAGGAGGCGTGGGGGAAGGTGGTCGGCCACGTGAGCATCGAGTTCGAGCGCAAGCGACCGGCCGACTACTCGCTCTACCGAGGTGCGGGCCAGTGCTCCCGCCTTCAGGCGGGAGGTGTAGGCCCGCGCGGGAAGGCCCCCAAGGGCCTGAGCGTGCCCTGACCCGCGCTTTGGAACCGGTCGTGACCACGTCTGGTCTTGTCTCATTTCTGAGGCTGGTCCTGGGACTGGAGGTAGGTGCGGACGATGGCGAGGCTCGCGTCGCCCGTCGAGCCTGCGTAGTAGGAGCGGGACCAGAAGTGCCCGCCCCATAGGTGTGTGCGGACGTGAGCGCCGTATTCCTGGCGCAGGTAGCGGGCCGAGACACCTTTGAGAGAGTTGACGAGGCAGGACAGAGCGACCTTGGGCGGGTAGCGGACCAGGAGGTGAACGTGGTCGTGTGCGCCGGTGAAATCGGTCAGCTCGGAGTCGAACTTCTCGCACACCTCTTTCATGATCTGTCCGCAGCGTTCCAGCATCGGGCCGGTGAAGGCGTCCCGCCGATATTTCGTGACAAACACCAAATGTGCCGTCAGGTCGTTGACGCAGTGACGTCCGGTTCTGATGTCGGGGTTCGGTTCCCATCGCGGTGACATACACCAAACGATAGAATGAGCCGCGTGGGGCTGGAGAAACGCAACCGTGCTCATGTCGCCCGCCTGGAGTTGGACCAGCGGCAGAGCGCCGTGTTGGACGGTCAGGCGCATAACGCGCGCACGCTGTGGAACCTGCTGCACGAGTTCTTCACCTTCCGGCAGGGCCGGTTCGCCTCCCTCGCCCAGTGCGACGAGGCCATCCGGGCCGCCCGCAAGGAGATCGACTGGCTCAAGGATCTGCCCGCCCAGGCGGCGCAGGCCGTGCTGAAGACCTACCGGCAGGCGTGGGCGAACTTCTTCAACCCCGATCACCCGGCCGGGCGCCCCACGTTCAAGAGCCGGTTCCGCTCCCGGATGGCCGTCGATGTCCCCCAGGGGCGGGACCTGAACGTCACCCGGATCACCCGGCGGTGGGGCGCGGTCAATATCCCCAAACTCGGCCGGGTCCGCTTCCGGTGGACCAAGGACCTGCCGGGGGTCACGAAGGGCGGCCCGGATGGGAGGATCACCGGGGCGCGGCTGGTGAAGGAGGCAGGCGGGTGGCACATCGTGTTCCGGATCCAGACCGAGCAGCCGGTGCCCGCCCCGCACACGGGGCCGCACACCGCGATCGACCGGGGCATCGCCGTGCCGTTGGCGCTGTCCACCGGAGAGAAGATCTTCCACCGTAAAGAATGGCTGACCGGCGGGGAACAGCAGCGGCTGCTCCGCCTGGAACGCAAAGCCGCCCGCCAGAAACGAGCGGCCAAACCCGGCCGGCCCACCAGTAACCGGCTGAAGCACACCTACGACCAGATCGCCCGCCTGCGCGCGAAAGCCAAACGCCGGGCCATCGACTGGCAGCACCGAACCACCGCCGAGCTCACCGACCGGTTCTCCGTCATTGTGCTGGAAGACCTCAAGGTCACGAACATGATGGCCTCCGCCTCCGGCACCATCGAACAGCCGGGCACGAACGTCGCCCAAAAACGCAGCCTGAACCGGGCCATCGCCGGACAGGCATGGGCGCGCACCGCCGAGTTCCTCACCTACAAGGCCACCGACAGGGGCGGCAAGGTCGTCCTCGTCCCGGCGCCGGGCACCAGCCAGGAATGCCACGCCTGCCACACGATCATCGAAGGCTCCCGCGAGAGTCAGTCCCGGTTCGTGTGCAACAACACCGCATGCGGGTGGATCGGCAACGCCGACGTCAACGCCGCCCGCACCCAGCTGCATCGGTACAACTCAGCCGCCGGACGGGCGGTCACCGGGCGTGGAGGCCCTGCGGTATTGGGGCCGGTGAAGCGTCAAGCACCTCATGGCGGGACTACCCGCACCACCCCGCACGGGGTGGCGGCGTAGCGGCCATGAGAATCCTCTCCATTCATGGGGAGGAGCACGTCAAGGAAGCAGCAGTCCCCAGTACAGCGCCCACAGCAGGAACACCGCGCCACCGGCGACCACGAGCCCCAGGCGTACCCTCTCGCCCGTAGCGGCGATCCGCCGCCACCGCACCCCTGTCATGACGGCCGCCACCACGGTGAGCACGGCGAGTGCCTGCAGCGCGAGCCACACCACCGGCCGTCCCGCCGCCAGCGGCCCGGGCGCGGCCAGCTTCCCGCCCGTCATGACCACGTAGAACACGTACGAGAACGCCCCGGCGACGACGGCGAGCCCGGCGGCGCAGGCAGTACGGGCCGCCTTGACCACCTCCACGTCCCGCCGTCCCCGGACCCGCCGAACGAGGGCGACCACCGGATATCCGCCGAACGCCACCACAAGCATCACCAGCGCCACGGCCTGGACCAGCGCCGACTCCCACCACTCGGCCGGCGGCACCCCCACGGAGTCGTCCGCCTGGACGGGCGCGGGCCCGGAGATCCGCGCCACGGGAGCACTCCCGGACGTCGCCTCGCCCACCCAGCTCCCGACCAGCTCCGCGTATCCGGGAGCGAGTTCGGGCAACCGCGTCACTCCGCCGTCCGGCGTCCGATGGGCCGCGTGATCGGCATCGGCGAAGAACCGGAGCGTGTACGTCTTGTTGCCGCCCCTTTCCAGCGCCGCGGCGAACACCGGCGGCGTTTCCCTGGGCGGGGTCAGCAAGTCATGCACCCCCCAGATGGCCAGCACCGGCTGTCGTACCCGCATGAGAACCGCCTCAGCGTCGTAGTACGGCTCGGGGAACATCCCACCGGCGGCGATCGCCCGATACAGGGTCGGCTCGGTTCGCTCCACGAGCGACCCCTCCACGCCTGCCTTCCGCAGCCCGGCGGCCACCGCCCAGGCCTGCTGGCGCAACGGTTGCAGGGAGTTGGCCCCCACGACCACCACGAACGCGATGTCCTTGGAGCGGCTGGCCGCGAGCGGCGCCACCCATCCTCCCTCGCTGAGCCCCCAGACACCGACCTTTCCGGGATCGACTCCCGGCTGCTTCCTCAGCAGTTCCACTGCTGCCAGAGTGTCGTCCGCCAACTGCGAGTAGGACCTCGTGAACAGCGAGTACCCTTCCGAGCGCTTGTCGTGGACCAGCACCGACAACCCCTGCCGGGCGAAGGCCACGGCCTCGGCCAGCAGCTTCTCCCTGGGTGTCCCGGCCCCGGCGCCGTGGACCAGGACGAGCCCGGCCCGCCCGGGCCGGGCGTTCGCGGGGCTGATCACGCTACCCCGCAGGTCCAACCCGCCGCTGCCGCGGAAGCTCACATCCTGCGCCACCAGGTCTGCGGGCAGGCCGGGCAGGCCTGGATCATAGGCTCTCGCTCCCGCGGCCGACGGGAGGGCCCCTAACACCGTGGCGGCCATCGCGACGGCCGCAAAGATCTTTCGCATATGACAGAGACTAGTCTGCAGAGAAACATCGGCAAAGCAATGTCTGCAGATATCGTTCTCGAGTACTAGCCTGCTCCTCATGGAGGATGAGGAGACGACGCACGAGGCGCAGGACCTCGACAAGCCGTTCATGCTCAGCGACCCCGGCCGACTCAAGGCCCTGGCCCACCCAATGCGCCGCCGCATGCTGACCCACCTCAACATCCACGGCTCCGCCACCTCGACCACCCTCGGCGAACTGCTCGGCGCGAAGACCGGTACCACCAGCTACCACCTGCGCCAGCTGGAGAAGTACGGCTTCATCGAGGAGATCCCCGAACGCTCCTCAGGCCGGGAACGCTGGTGGCGCCGCGCCTCGGGCCCGCGCGACCTGCGCGCCCCCCACCCCGACCAGCTCGCCCCCGAAGACCGCGCGGTCCTGATGGAGTTCCACCGGATCGGCTACGAGGACGACCGTGCCTTGATGGACCGCTTCCCCGCCGCCTATCGCGCCGACCCGGACTGGACGAAGGGCTCGAGAGGGCTGGCCCACATGACGAAAGAGGAGCTGAACGCCTTCCACGACGAGTACGTCGCCCTGCTCCTCCGGTACACCCGGCACCGCCCGGAGGACGCTCCTTCGGACGCCCGCCCCGTGCACATCCGCCTCTTCACCATCCCGGCTGACGAGGAGTCGCCGGACTAAATCTCATCGACATCACCGCCGCCATACCCCCGCAACCGTCGTTCAGGTTCCCGCTGCGCAAGGTGGAGGCGCCGGATCGGCGGGCGCTCGCCCAGCGTGGCAGCCGGACATCGCACATACCGCTTCCTACCTGGTCAGCCCAGAAGCGGGGTTCCGCCGGAGTCGTCGGACCGCGCGTGCCACGGTCGGCGCTGATGTTCTCCAGCAAAGCACGCCCCCTGGCGGCGACGCTTTACGGGAGAAGCCCGTTCACGAGGGCGCGCACACCCTTGGCGTAGGTGTCGCGGGCGGTCAGCTCCTCCCATCGCGCGGCCACCTCGCTCAGCCGGGGGAACTCCTCAGCGTCCAGCTCGGCGAACACCCGCTCTCGATGGGTGCTCCCGCCCTCCTCCCGCCGCCTCCGCGCCGCCGCCCGGCCGCCGATCTCGCCCGCCGTGTAGTGCCAGATGATCCGGTACGCGTCCACGGCCTCCTCCATCGTCAGCCCTGCACATATAGCGGCGTCGACGATTCGCTCCGGATACCACAGTGCCCTCACCGACATCAGGTCGTCGGCCCTGAGCACGTCCACGGCCCATGGACACCCGGACACCGCCTCATGCATGGCCATGGCGGCGGCCACCATGCGCTCGCGCGGCTCCTCCGGCAGCTCGGGCCGCGTGATTCCGGCAACGTAGTCGTCGAGTAGCAGGAGGAGCAGTTCCTCCTTGTCGCGCACGTGGTGGTAGATCGCCATCGCCGTGCTGCCGACCTCCCTGGCCAGCCTGCGCATGGTGAGCACGCCCACCCCGCCTTCCTCGATCACTCGGAGAGCGGCGGCCACGATGTCCGCCCGAGAGATCTTGGGCGGTCTTCCTGTGCGTGTGGGCATCCTGTCATGATACTTTCTATACGTGTATAAAAATTCATGGGCCGTAGCGGTGCTCGCGTTCGCGGTGGCCGTGGGGACCCTCCAGATGACCGTCGTCGTGCCACTGCTGCCAGGCCTCGAACGGCAACTCCACGCCCCGCCCACCACCGTCTCGTGGACGCTCACCGCCGGGCTGCTTTCAGGCGCGGTCTCGATCCCGCTGCTGGCACGGCTCGGCGACATGTACGGCCAGCGCACGGTGTCGCTGGTCGCGCTCGGACTGCTCATCACCGGGTCGGCGCTCAGCGCCGTGGCGGGCACGCTGCCGTTGCTCATCGCCGGTCGGGTGTTGCAGGGAACGGCCGCGCCGCTGCTCCCGCTGGCCATGGGCCTGGTCAGGCAGATGGTGCCCGGCAACCGGCTGCCAAGCGCGATCGGGGTGCTCAGCGCCACCATCGGCGTGGGGAGCGGCGGCGGCATGATCTTCGCCGGGCTGCTGGACGGGAACCACCGGACGGTGTTCTGGGCACTGGCCGGGCTGGCCGCGCTGAGCTTCGTCCTGGTGGCGGCCGTAGTGCGGGAGGCGCCCGCGCGCGGATCAGGACGGCCTGACCTGGCCGGGGCGGCGCTGGTCACGGTGTGGCTCGTCTGCCTGCTGCTGGCCATCAGCAAGGGCGCGGCCTGGGGCTGGACCTCGCCGCTGACGCTGGGCCTGTTCGTGGTGGCGGTGGCGGTGGCGGCGGTGTGGGTCGCGACCGCTCGCCGTACCGCGTCGCCGCTGATCGAAATCCCCATGCTGCTGCACCGGGGGACGGTGGGGGCGACGGTGGCATCGTTCCTGCTGGGGTTCGCCCTGTTCGCCGCCATCACGACCGTGTCGGCGGTGGCCCAGGGCGCGCTCGGGGCCTCAGTGCTGCAGGTTGGGGTCTACCTGCTGCCGACGACGATGCTGATGCTCGTGGTATCCGTGCTCGCGGGCCCCCTGATGCGCCGCTTCACCGCGTCCGCGCTCGTGGCGGGCGGCTCTGCCCTGGTGACGGCCGCCGCTGTGTGGCTGGCGGTGTCCAGGTCCTCGGGCGCTGACCTGTACGGGGCCGCGACGCTGCTGGGGCTGGGGGTCGGCCTCGGCTACGCGGCGCTCGGGACGATGGCCGTCGAGCACGTGGAGCCCGCCAAGACCGCCGCGGCCGGCGGGGTGAACGCGCTGGTCAGAGTCGTGGGCAGCAGCGTGGCCGGGGCGGTGGGGGCGGCGGTGCTGTCGAGCGGGGGCGCCGGGTGGACCTTCGGCGTCGCGGCCGGGGCGGCCCTGCTGGCGGCCCTGCTGGCGGCCCTCTTCGCCGCCGTCTACGGAAATCTCTCGCGAAAGGAACTGGCATGACGGACGAACAGCGCATCGTCGCCTGGGGTGACGAGCTGATCAAACTGCACGACGGCTTCCGCAGGGATCTGGCTGACCTCCGGTCGTCGCGGGCGGGCGCGGCGGACTTGCGTACGCATTGCCTGACGTTCTGCGACGCCCTCCACGCCCACCACGAGGGCGAGGACAACGCGCTTTTCCCCCATCTGGGAACCGAGCACCCGGAACTGGCCGAGACCCTGACCCGGCTCCGCTCGGAGCATCGGGTGGTGGCCCGGCTCGTGGAACGGATCAGGCGGCTCCTCGACCACGGCGGCACGGGGATCGGCGAGGAGCTCGACCGGCTCGCCATCGAACTGGAGGCCCACCTGGACTACGAGGAGGCGCAGCTGGTCCCGATCCTCAACAAGATGCTCACTCTCCCCGAGGAGGTCTAGGCGGTTCAGCCCGCGCAGTGCACGTCTGGGTTGTGGGAGTGGGGGCGAAGACCGACTGCAGCGAGGACGTCATCCTCCGGCGGCGGTAGTGCTGGCCCCACCCCAAGAAACCGGACGGCATGACTGATCTTGGTGGCCGGAGATCCAAGGATGAGGACATCACCCGAACACAAGGAGATCTCCCGAGATGCGTAAGTACCTTGCCACCGCAGCCGCTGCCGTCGTCCTGCTCGGCACCGCATCGCCCACTATCGCCGCCACCGTCACCGCCGACCGGAGCGTCCAGGCGCAGGTGGACCGGCTGACCAAGGAGGACGGCCTGGCCGGAGCCGTGCTCTCGGTGCGTGACAGGAACGGCCGCACCACCACATGGACCTCGGGCACCGCTCAGCGCGGCACCGGCAAGCCGATGGTCGGCGCCGACGGCCGATTCCGCGCGGCCAGCGTCACCAAGTCCGTCATCGGGGCTACGGTGACGCGCCTGGCCGCCGAGGGCAAGGTGAACCTGGCCGAGCAGGTCGAGCATTACCTGCCAGGGGCGCTGAACGGCAGGCGGGTCACCGTCCGCCAACTCCTGCAGCACACCAGCGGCCTGCCCGAATATGTCGATCTGATCGACTTCTCCAAGCCCGCCACCCCCGCCGACCACCTCGCGCTCGCTCTGACCCGCGCGCCCGTCGGCAAGCCGGGCGCGCGGTGGTTCTACTCCAACACCAACTACCTGGTTGCAGGCATGCTCATCGAGAAGGTGACGGGCAAGGACTTCCGCGAGGTCACCGAGGACGGCGTGCTGAAGGGGCTACGCGGCACGTACTGGCCAAAGAATGGCGAGCTGGGCATCCGCGGCAAGCACGCCCACACCTACGGCGTCAGCCCGGTCAACCCGAAGGCTGGGGATACAGACCTGACCGAACTGCCAGGCTATGTGTTCGGCGCGGGCGGCGGCCTGATCTCCACTCCAGAGAACCTGAACCGCTTCTGGCAGTCGATCTCCGAACGGACGCTGCGCACGATGCTCGCCGGCGCGGTCCCCGCGTACGACCCCAAGGGCAGCCGCTACGGCCTCGGCGTCTACACCTACCCGCTGAGCTGCGGGCCCGCCTGGATGCACGACGGCGGCCTCCCGGGCCTTCGCGTGCTCAGCGGCCGCAACCGCACCGGCAAGGCCGCCACCGTCTACGTCACGGGCACCCCCAAGAGCGACCAACATCTTTTCGCCGCCCTCGACACCACCCTCTGCGCCCAGTCAAGCTGACGCGTTCGGAGGTCGGTGGCGCTTGGGGCTGATCGGCGGCGGGGAGCGGGGAGAGCAACGGACTGTAGATCTTGGTTTACGAGACCGCAATCCGCACGTAGTCGTCGGTGCGCACGTGGCAGTTGGTGCGGGGCACGCAGCGGTTCAGATGAGGCCAAGCCATACCATTGACCAGAGGTTCAAGTAGGCAAAGAGTCAGGCCCTGCATTTAACTGCCTGCATTTATCGGATAAGAAGCCATGTCTACCCGGATAGTTGCAGATTTCGAGCAAGCACGGCCGCCGCAGGCCGCCGGTGCGCCACATCCGGCCCTTCGCCCTCTCCTCGCTCGCGCATACTCCGGATACAGCGCGGACGCCGACCAGTCAGATCGCCTGCGACGCCCCGCGACCACATCGGTGTCGCTGATCCTCAAAATCCAGGATTCCGCTCACCGGCCCCCCGCGTTCGTCCACGGCGCCCATGATTCGTGCGCCACGATCCAGGGCGCTTGTGCACCCTCCTACCTAGAGGTCCGACTGGCACCGATCGGCGCGTATGTCCTGCTGGGCGTGCCAGTACACGAGTTCAACGCAAGCATCGTGGACCTGAGGGATCTGCTCGGCCCGGACAGCGACCGCCTGGTGGAGAAGGTACGCGCCGCGCCGGATTGGGCTCACCGCTTCCGGCTCATCGACGAACACCTCTTGCACCGGACCGCGAGCGGGCCACGGCCGGCGTCGGCCGTGGCGTGGGCGTGGCAGCGGCTGCTTGCCACCAGCGGCACTATCCCCATCAGGGCCATCGCCGCCGAGGTCGGCTGGAGCAACAAGCATCTGATCGACAAGTTTCGGCAACAGGTCGGCCTGCCACCGAAGACGGTCGCCCGCCTGATCAGGTTCAACCGGCTGCTCTCCTACCTGGACGAGTCCCCGCTGCCGCGCTGGGAGCGCATTGCGGCGGACTGCGGCTACGCCGATCAAGCGCATCTGGTCCGCGACTTCCGAGAGTTCGCCGGAACCACACCCACCGGCTTCCTCGATGCCGCTCTTCCCGCCGATCGAGTGCACCGGGTTCAGGACGAGTTCGTACTAGACCTCTGACCGGCTCAGAGACCGCAGGTTAATTCCCTTCAAGACGCCCCCAGATCGGGTCCATACCGTGGTGTAGGTACGTGCACCCGACCGACCGGAGGATGGAGATGCAAGGGGAGCCGAGACACGCCGGCATGCTGGCCGGTTTCCCGGCAGTGGCGGGCAGCCTCGATGCCGCGCCGGAGGCACTCGCCACAGCGGCGGAGGACTTCGGGCACCTCATCAGCAGGCGGCCGTTGGCCGTTCTCCGGCCGGGATCGGCTCACGACGTGGCCACGGCGGTGAGGTGGGCGGCCCGGCACCGGATGCCGCTGGCCGCGCGGGGACAGGGTCACTCCGTGTACGGCCGCGCGCAGGTGGAGGGCGGCCTCGTGGTTGACATGAGCAGCCTCGGCGCCGTACGCGCGGTGGAGCCCGATCGAGTGGTCGTCGACGCCGGGGCGACCTGGCAGTCCGTGCTCGACGCCACGCTCCCGCACCGGCTCACCCCACCCGTGCTCACCGACTACCTCGGCCTGTCGGTCGGCGGGACGATCTCCGCAGGCGGCATCGGCGGCATGACCTTCCGTCGGGGCTTCCAAAGCTGCAACGTCATCGAGCTCGAAGTCGTCACCGGCAGCGGAGACCTCGTCACCTGCTCGACGATGCGGCACCCGGAGCTCTTTGACGCCGTGCGCGCCGGGCTCGGCCAGTTCGGCATCATCACCCGGGCCGTGTTGCCCCTCGTCCCGGCGCCGGAGCAGATCCGCCTGCACACCCTCACCTACCGGGATGCCCTTACCCTGACCGCTGACCAGCGACGTCTGCTGACCATGGACGGGATCGACTACCTCGAGGGCGCGATCCGGCCTCACTCGTCCGGCTGGCAGCACGTGATCGAGGTGGCGGTCGGGCTCCCCGGCGATCGCGGTGTTCCGGCCGGCCTGTCCGACGACCGAGCCCAGGCTGAGAGCGCCGACATGCCGTATCTCGACCTGTTCCGGAGGCTGAGCCAGTTGGAGAACCAGCTGCGTTCGACCGGCGCGTGGCGCCATCCTCACCCCTGGCTGAATTCCTTCCTCCCGGACTCGACCACGGACGCCGTAATCGTCGAACTCCTCCGCACGTTGGATCCGCTGGAGCTGGGCGAATACGGGCGTATTCTGATCTACCCGTTCCTGCCAGCCCACGCTCGCACGCCTCTGCTGCGTCTCCCAGAGGAGGACGTCGCCTTCCTCGTCAACCTCGTACGCTTCCCGAAGAACGATCCCTCCCTGGCCAACGACCTGGTCGAAGCCAACCGCGTGGTGTACGACCGCGTCCGGGCCGCCGGCGGTCGCAGCTACCCCGTCAGCGCCGTCGCGCTCACGCAGGCCGACTGGAAAGACCACTTCGGCCCGGCGTGGCCGGCAGTCTTGGATGCGAAGGACCGCTTCGATCCGCGACACCTCCTGAGCCCCGGGCAGGAGATGTTCCCCCCTCGGTGAACCACCGTCCCGGGGCCCATCCCGCTGTCGCCTCCCTCGATCCAGCCCGGCACAGAAATACGCATGACAGCCTTGCTGCCGCCACTGTCATCGTTCGTTGGATGCCGGACGGGAAATCTGCCGCGGCCGGCTTACTTGCATGACGTGCCTTAACGACCTTCAAGCGGCTGACCAGCCAGTTCGCTTGACTACCCCAGATATCCATCGATGAAGCGGGGGCTCTCACAAGTGAGCCTTTTGCCGGAGCAAGCGGGCCGGTGGATCCCCCGCGCCGCCACGACTTCATGTAGGTGCCGAACCAATCAAGCCTCTGGCTCGGGTCCTTCTGGAAGTACGTGTATCCGTCCCAGCGTCGCGTCGTTGCCCCTGCCCGACCTCGTCAGGGCCGCGCCACGCACTCACGGCGGAAGGGGCGGCGTTCCCGCCGCGTCCGATGTGCGCTACGTCTCATCCGCGGGCCGTTACACCGGATGCGCGGCTGGTGTCTCCATACCGAGTACACAACACGAGGGAGACATGATGAACGGGAACGTCGAGGTGGTCGTGGTCGGCGGCGGGTACGGGGGCGTGATGGCGGCCAATCGCCTGGCCCGGCGCGATGGCGTGTCGGTGACCCTGGTCAATCGACGTCCCGACTTCGTCGAGCGGATCCGCCTGCACCAGCTCGTGACCGGCTCCGATGACGCGGTCGAGGGCTTCGGTGAGGTTCTGGGCGGGGACGTCCGGCTGGTGGTCGACGCCGCGACCCGGATCGACGCTGCCGAGCGCCGCGTGTCGCTGGCGGGCGGCGGCACAGTCTCATACGACTACCTCATCTACGCGGTGGGCAGCGGCGCCGCCGCGCTTACCAGCGCAGCATGGCGGCCACTCCGCCCGCCTCGGCGAGCTCCCTCGCCGCTCCGGTCTCCAGCACGGTGACGTCGCCTCCGTGCTCGAAGGTGAGCTCGATCATCTCCTCCTCCAGCTCCTCGGGGGTGAGGACCGTGGGCTCGGCGTTCTGCAGGCCCGTCTCGTCGAGCAGCAGGTGCTCGACCCGGCCCTGCCGCAGCAGGGAGAGGATGTCGTCGAGGCCGACCGCGCCATTACCGCCCGACAGGGCCAGGTCCCGGGCGCGTACGGCCAGGGCGGCGTCACGCCTGGCCCGCACCTCGTCGAGAGTAGGGCGGACGAACTCCAGCACCTCCGACGGCGACAGGGCGGGATCGAGCACGGCGTCCACCTGGACGATCTCCCTGTCCGCCGGCAGCGCCTCGCCCAGCACGGAGGTGTCGCGGGGGTCGCCCACCAGCAGCAGCGTCTCCCAGCCCAGCCGCCGGGCCTGCCCTGCCACGTGCGGGGCCGACTCGCGCAGGAACTTGGTCAGGTGCTCCTCGACGCGCTGGTCGAAGCGGTCGGGGTGGATGCCGCGCCGGGAGAGCCCGGGCAGCGTCGCCGACCCCTCTCTGGACCAGTCCGCGGTCGCCAGGTTGAAGATGACCGGCTCCACCTCGTCGGCCAGGCCGTACCGGCAGTCGAACAGCCGCACGCCGTCACGCCCCACCCTGACCACCCCGGCGGGCTTGTCGGCCTGTACGGCGGTGACGAGCGGCAGCAGATAAGCGTGCTCCTTGAGGACGGCGAGGTCACCCACCGGGAGCTGAACCCACTCGGTACGTACCTCGTCACCGGCCACCTGCGCGAACAGGGCACGCCCGAGACCGGGACCGGCCGGGTCGAGCAGCTCGGTGATCTGCGGCTCCAGCAGGTCGAGGCGGAGGTCTACGAGCCTGGCCCGTTCCTGGTCGGGGCCTGCGGCCAGCTCCTGGCGCAGCGCGGCGATCTCGTTGCGCAGCCGGGTCCGTCCGGCCTGTGTGCCCGGCTCCATCGTGGTGTAGAGCGACAGCACACCGACCTCGTCGCTGAAGGCCGCCAGCTCGCGTAGATCTGTCTGGTCGAACACCATGACGCGCTCACCTCCGTGGGCAGGAGACCCTTGCGCGGGCCCCGGCGGTGAGGGGGTGACTCCACCTTACCAGCGCTGCCCGTCGTCCCTGGTCAGCGGCCTTCAGGAACGCTGCGTGCCCTAACAGGCGTCACCGTTTCAATTCACCGCGGGTCGGGGACAGGCTCAACATCGCCTCCGATCCGGTGGCGAACGGGGCGCGCGATGATCCATGGTCGGCGAGGGGTTGAAGTCATGCGCGGGTTGGGGGCGACGGTACGTGACCTGGCGGTGCGCACGCCGGACAGTCGCGAGCGCAACGTCGACATGTGGCGCGCGCTGGCCATCTGCCTGGTGGTGATCGGGCACTGGTTCGTCGTCGCCGTGACCTACCGGGGCGGCCGGCTGTCCGGGTACAACGCGCTGGACGTTCTCACCTGGATCGATCCGGTCACCTGGCTGTTCCAGGTGATGCCGATCTTCTTCCTGGTCGGCGGCTACGCCGGCGGCGCCTCGATGGCATCGCACCGCGCCTCCGGAGGCGACAGCATCAGCTGGGTGCTGAGGCGAACCGACCGACTGCTTCGGCCGACAACTGCGCTGTTCCTGGTGCTGCCGCTCGTATCAGTGGTCGCGGTGGCGGCTGGGGTGAACAGTGAGCTGCTCGGTCACGCGGCCTGGTTTGCCTCCATTCCGCTGTGGTTCTTGCTGGCCTACCTCGCCCTGGTGGTGCTCACGCCGTGGCTGCACGCGCTGCACCGCCGCGCGGGTCTTGCCGTCCCGGTGGTGATGGTGGTCATCGTCGCCGTCGCCGACCTTTTGGGGAGGGGCCTGCACGTGCCGATCGTCGGTATGAGCACCTACCTGTTCGCATGGTTGGCGGTCTACCAGCTCGGCTTCTGCTGGCGGGACAGGCTCTTGCGACTGGGCCCTGGGCAGGCGCTCGCGGTCGCGGTCGGCGGTCTGGCCGTCCTGATCGGACTGACCGTGGTGGGTCCATACCCAGTCGGCATGGTCGGGTACAACACGACTCCACCGTCCCTGGCACTGATGGCGCTCGCCGCCACGCAGGTCGGATTGGTTCTGGCCCTTCAGCCCGCGGCCAACCGATGGCTTCGCCGGATCGGCCCATGGAGCGCGGTCGTCGCGATCAACGCAGTCATCCTGACCGTGTTCCTCTGGCATATGACAGCGGCGGCGGTCGCGGCCGTTGTGCTGTTCCCCACCGGTGTCATGCCGCAGCCCCCGTTGCACTCCACGACGTGGCTGCTGTGGCGAGTGCCGTGGATAGCGGCTTGCGCTCTCGTCCTCGTTGTCCTGGTCGCCCTCTTCGCGCCCATCGAACTGCGCCGGTCGAGGCTGCGTTCCGTCGAGCGCGGTCTGTGGCGCGACGGCGCGACTGTGCTCGGATTGGCCGCCGTGCTGGCCGGGCTACTCGTTGTTGCCGTATCCGGCCCCGGCTACCACGGCCCCACCGGCCTCCCATGGGCTGGGGTGCTTTCGTACCTGTGCGGTGCTGCTGTTCTGCGCGTGACACGAACCCGACCTGTCCGGTCGGCCGCCAGTCGCTAGTCGCCGCGGAGTACCCCAGACAGCTGCCATGCCGTGTGCCGACTTCGCCGATCAGAACTGACGCCCATGCCGCTCAGCCCTGCTCTGCCCAGTCGCCCAGGGACCAGTCCCGCACCTCCGGCATGTCCTGCAGGTGCTCGACCACGTACCGCTCGTGGCGGAGGAGCTGCTGCTCGCACCACGCCTTCAGCTCGCTCGCCCCGGCCGGGGTCCGCCGCGCGGCGTTCAGCGCGTCGATCACCAAGTGGTACCGGGATGCCCGGTTGCGCACCACCATGTCGAACGGGGTCGTGGTCGTCCCCTCTTCGACGAACCCGCGCACATGGAACCTGTCCGGGTCCGGCCGGCCGTGCACCAGCTGGTGGATCGCGCCCGGGTAGCCGTGGAAGGCGAACAGCACGTCGACGTGGTCGGTGAACAGCTCCCGGAACAGGATGTCGTCCATGCCGTTCGGGTGGACCGTGCGCAGTGGCAACGTCATCAGGTTGACCACGTTGACCACTCTGGTGGCGAAGTGCGGCAACCGCTCGCGCAGGATGTTCGCCGCCGCGACGGTCTCCATGGTGACCACGTCCCCGGCACACGCGAGCACGATGTCGGGGTCCGACCGCCCGTCCTCGGTGCCTGCCCACGGCCATACCCCGGCACCCCGGGCACAGTGAGCCACCGCCTCGTCCATGGTCAGCCACTGCAGCTGCGGCTGCTTGTCGATGACGACGAGGTTCACGCGCGACCGCGACCGCATGCAGTGGTCGGCGACCGACAGCAGCGTGTTCGCGTCCGGCGGCAGGTAGACCCGGCTGATCGTGCCGCGGTGGGCGATCACGTTCTGGATCAGGCCGGGCCCTTGGTGGCTGAAACCGTTGTGGTCCTGGCGCCAGGCGGTCGAGGTCAGCAGGATGTTCAGGCTCGGCACCGGCGCCCGCCACGCCAGATGGTGCGCCTCCTGCAACCACTTCGCATGCTGCACGGTCTGCGAGGCCGAGACCATGGCGAACGCCTCGTAGGTGGCGAACCAGCCGTGCCGGCCGGTCAGCGTGTAGCCCTCGAGCCAGCCGTGGCAAGCATGCTCCGAGAGCACCTCCATCACCCGGCCGTCCCGCGATATCGCGACGTCTTCCTCGGTCACGCGCTCCGCGAACGCCCGGTCGGACGCCTCGAACACCGCCCCGAGCCGGTTGCTCTTGGTCTCATCGGGGCAAAAGAGCCGGAACCGGTCAGGGTTGCGTTTGTAGGTGTCGCGCATGAGCTCGCCGAGCTTGCGGGTCGACTCGAGCCGCTCCCCGCCCGGCGCCTTCACCGGCACCGCGTAGTCGCGGAAGTCGGGCAGGTCCAGGTCGACGGTGAGCAGGCCCCCGTTGGCGTGCGGGTTGGCACTCATCCGCAGCTCTCCCTCGGGGTTGATCGACAGCACCAGCGCCTCGGGCGCGCCGTGGTCGTCGAAGAGCTCCTCGGGCCGGTAGGAGCGCATCCAGTCCTCAAGGATCCGCAGGTGCTCCTTGTTGCCCTTTATCCCGGCCAGCGGCACCTGGTGAGAGCGCCATGTGCCCGACACCTGCACCCCATCCACCACGTCCGGTCCGGTCCAGCCCTTCGGCGTCCGCAGTACGATCAGCGGCCACCGGGGCCGGGTGCCGTCCCAGTCGCCGCTGCGGGCCGCCGCCTGGATCGTCTTGATCGACACCCACGCCCGCGTCAGCGCGTCGGCGAACCGGTAGTGCATGCCGGGCAGGTCGTCACCCTCGACCTCGATCACGTCATACCCGTGCCCACTCAGCAGCGACCGGACCTCGTCCCGGTCCTTGCGGGCCATCAGGGTCGGCCCGGCGATCTTCGCGCCGTTCACGTGGATGACCGGCAGCACCGCGCCGTCGCGGACCGGGTTCATGAAGGAGATCCCGCTCCACGACCCCTCCAGCGGACCGGTCTCCGTCTCCCCGTCGCCGACCACCGCCAGTGCGATGAGATCCGGGTTGTCCATCACCGCGCCGAACGCGTGCAGCAGCACGTAGCCGAGCTCACCGCCCTCGTGGATCGAGCCCGGGGTCGGCACCGAGGCGTGGCTGGGGACGCCGCCGGGTGAGGAGAACTGGCGGAACAGCCGCAACAGCCCCTCCTCGTCCATGGTGACGTGCGGGTAGATCTCGGTGTAAGTGCCCTCCAGGTAGCCGGCCCCGACCAGCGTCGGGCCGCCGTGCCCCGGACCGGCCAGGTAGATCATCTGCTGCCCGGTGTGCTGGATCAGCCGGGACGCGTGCGCGTACACCAGCGCCAAGCCGGGGCTGGTGCCCCAGTGTCCCAGGAGCCGCGGCTTGATGTGCTCGCCGGCCAGCGGCTCGCGCAGCAGCGGGTTGGCCATCAGGTAAATCTGGCCGACGGTCAGATAGTTGTTGGCGCGCCACCACGCGTCGACCGCGGCGACCTCAGCGTCGGTGGGATGGGCGAGCCGGTTCACCAGGTCCACGGTGGCGGTTTCGGTGGTTGCCACGAGAGTCTCCATCCACCAGAGTGCCGGCGCTCACGTTGTTCCCCAGGAGTTCTGATCAGGCAATTCCCCAGGTCCCGGGCGTGTCGTTACTCTACGTGCTGCTCGCCTTACCGATTGGGACGACACACGAGGGACTCTTGTTCGGGCGGTGGCTCGGCCCGTTCATGAAGCACTGGCGCGGGCAGATGGTGGCACGCCGGGCCGCGCCGCCGTACAGCCTTCGCCGCTCATGTGTGCGCCTGCTGACCTGGGGAATCAGGCTCATTGGCTGCTTCTCGCCGCCGTACCTGCGCCGCCCGGTGCCGCAGTTCACCGACGCCACCTGGCCGGCCTTTTCCTCATAGAGAGATGAACGATGCGTGCCTATGCGGTCCCGGCCCCGATAACCGTTGCCCCTGACGCCCAGCTCGCCGACGTGGTGTTCGCCGACGACCGGGTGAACAGCGACATGGTCCTGTTCCAGCGCCGGTCGGTCGGCAGCTGGCGTCCGGTGACGGCCAGGCAGTTCGCGGCCGACGTTCGCAGCCTGGCGGCCGGCTTCCTCGCCGCCGGGATCCAGCCCGGCGATCGGGTCGCGCTGCTGGCCGCCACCAGCTACGAGTGGACGCTGGTGGACTACGCCCTGTGGACGGTGGCGGCGCTGCCGGTCCCGATCTATGAGACCTCCTCGGCCGAGCAGGTCCGCTGGGTGCTGGAGGACGCCGGCCCGGTCGCAGTGGTGGTCGAGAGCGAGACGCATCGCCGCTTGGTCGAGGACGTGACCGAGGGCCTGTCCGGGCCGCTGCAGGTGTGGCAGATCGGCGGCGGCGGGCTGGACCGTCTCCGCGAGGGCGGGCTGGACGTGGACGACGCTCAGCTCCGTGAGCGCCGCCGGGCGGTGTCGGCCGACGACCTGGCGACGATCATCTACACCTCGGGCACCACCGGCCGCCCGAAGGGCTGCATGCTGAGTCACGGCAACCTGCTGTACGAGGCTCGCATCGCGATCGACAGCCTGGAGCGGATCTTCGGCCAGGACGCCTCGACCCTGCTGTTCCTCCCGCTGGCGCACGTATTCGCGCGGGTGATCCAGGTGGCCTGCGTGGAGCGGGGTATGCGCCTGGCGCACAGCGCCGACACGGCCAGGCTGACCGAGGACCTGGCCGCCCTGCAACCGTCGTTCCTGCTGGCGGTGCCCAGGGTGTTCGAGCGGGTCTACAACAGTGCTCAGCAGCGGGCCCATGCTGAGGGCAAGGGCAGGATCTTCGACTGGGCCGACCGGACCGCCGTGGCCTACAGCCAGGCGCTGGACGCTGGGCGGCCGGGCTGGCGCCTGCGCCTGGAACACCGCCTGTCCGACCGGCTGGTGTACCGGCGGCTGCGGGCCGCGCTCGGCGGCCGGGTCGGCTACGCCATCTCCGGCGGAGCGCCGCTGGGCGTACGGCTGGGCCACTTCCTCCGAGGAATCGGCATCACCGTGCTGGAAGGCTACGGGTTGACCGAGACCAGTGCCGCCGCGACCGTAAACCGGCCCTACGCGCTGAAGATCGGCACGGTGGGGCCGCCCCTCCCCGGGGTCGAGATCCGGATCGCCGACGACGGCGAGATCCTGATCAAGGGCCCGATCGTGTTCCAGGGCTACTGGCGCAACGAGCAGGCGACCAGGGAGAGCAAGACCGCCGACGGCTGGCTGCGCACCGGCGACGTCGGCGCCCTGGACGAGAACGGGTTCCTGACGATCTCGGGCCGCAAGAAGGAGATCATCGTCACCGCCGGCGGCAAGAACCTCGCCCCGGAGCCGCTCGAGGACCGCTTGCGCACCCACCCGCTCATCAGCCAGGCGGTAGTCGTCGGCGACCGGCGGCCGTACACCGCCGCGCTGATCGCCCTGGACGCCGAGACGCTGGCGTCATGGAAGCGGGCCGTCGGCAGGCCCGAGCAGGCCGGCCCGGCCGAGCTTCGCGACGATCCGGATCTGCTGGCCAGGCTGCAGACGGCCGTGGACGAGGCCAACACGGCGGTGAGCCGGGCCGAGTCGATCCGCAGGTTCCGGATCCTTGCGGTCGACCTGACCGAGCAGAACGGATATCTGACCCCGACCCTGAAGGTCAAGCGTGCCTTGGTCCACAAGGACTTCGCGGCCGACATCGAGGAGCTGTACCGCTGAGCGCCAGACGCCAAAACCGGCAGACCCGCCGCGTCGCGGGCCGGCGATCGACGCTGGACCGGCTGGTGGCGGCCACGCCGGCGTCCCGCGACCGGGTGGTCGACGCCGCCCGCGCGCTGTGCATCGTGGTCGTCACCCTCTGGCACTGGACACTGTCGGTCAACCACCGCACCGCCGACGGCAGCCTGGCCATGCCCAACCCGATCCACGCCGTGCCCGGTGGCTGGCTGGCCACCTGGGTGCTGCAGATCATGCCGGTGTTCTTCCTGGTCGGTGGGTACGCCAACCTGGTCGGCTGGCAACGGGCTCAGGCGCGCGGGACGACCGCAGGCCAGTTCGTCCGAGACCGGCTGCGCCGGCTGCTCTTGCCGACTGCCGTCTGGGCCCTGGTCTGGCTCGCCGGCGAGCTGATCGCGGCCGCCCTGCCCGGCCTCCACCGATGGATGTGGGAGTGGTTCCCCGGCTACCTGACGCCGCTGTGGTTCCTGGGCGTGTACGGCCTGCTGATCGCCACAGTGCCGATCACCGCGAGCTTGAACGCCCGCTACGGAGCCAGGGTCCTGGTAGCGCTCGTGCTGCTGATCACCCTCGGCAGCGTGGCGCACCGCGGCGCCGACCTGGCCTGGGCGGCCTGGGTGACCGCCGCCCTGGTGTGGCTGTTCTGCCACCAGCTCGGCTACGCCTGGCGCAGCTGGGAGCTGGGGCGGCGGCCGCTGGCGCAGCGGCTGGCGGTTGCCGGGGCCGGACTGGCCGCGCTGGTCGGGCTGACAGTGGGAGCGGGCTACCCCCTCTCGATGGTGTCCACCACCGGCGCCGCCGAATCCAACATCTTCCCGACCAACGCCACCATCGCCGCCCTGGCCGTCTTTCAACTCGGGCTGCTGGTCCTGGTCACGCCGGCCGCCGAACGCCTGCTGCGCCGGCCGGCTGTCTGGAAGCCGGTGGTGGCCCTCAACGTGGTCGCGTTGACCATCTTTCTCTGGCACATGACCGCGTACCTGGTGGTGCTGTGGGCCTATGAAGGGCTGGGCGGCAACCTGCCGGCGGAGCCAACCGCCGGCTGGTGGGCCCAGCGCTGGCTGTGGCTCCTGGCCCCATCGGCCGTGATGGCCGTGCTGGCCGTCCTGTTCGCCCGAGTCGAGCTGGCCGCCCGCCGACCCCGCAGAGGGGCAGACCGCTGAGCTCGGTTATCTGATCAAAGCCCCTGGGGCCTTACGGGCTCTGGCACGATGACCTGCTCACCAGGGGCAAATGGCTCCGTCTCCGGTGCCTATGCGATCAGGACGCGAACCCGAGCTTGCGCAGCAGGTCCTGGTGTGCGAACTGTCCGTAGTATTCGAGCATTTCTGCGATCCGGCCCTCCCGGAAGGTCACCCTCATGATGAGCCGGTTCTCGTAGGTGTAGCCGTCGGCGAGTTCGGCGACCATCCGCTCCTCCACGATGGCCACGTCGGGGTCGTCCGTCTGGTGGAACAGGACGTCGTGCACGGCGATGCTGCGCGCCCCGGCGACCAGGCCGGTGAACGCGGCGTGCAGCGCCTCACGCCCGGAGATCACCGCGGGCAGGCCCGCGACCGGCAGGGCGGCCTCGTAGGTGGCGTCGTCGCACCAGAAGGTGACGAACTCGTCGATCCGGCCGGCGTACAGCAGCTTGCTGGAGCGGCTCCACACGTCCTCGTTCCGCGCTCGGGCGGCGGCGAGGTCGGCGGCAGTGATGGAGATGGTGTTCGACGTCATGACGTACTCCTTTTGGTTGTGAGATGGTGCTGGTTCAGGCGACCGCGCCGATGCCGCGCGGGGGTGTGGGGGTGCCGTGGACGCGGCGCGCGTAGCGCCGGAACGAGCGGCGGCCGAGCAACGGCAGCAGCCGGCGCAGCGGCGCGGGAAGCTTGCCCATCTCGATCCCGATCACCTCGGGATCCCCCTCGTAGAGCATCATCCCGAAGCCCAGGAACATGAGCCGCTTGGGAATCGAGGACATGCCCCGGGCGGTGAACTCCTCCCACTCCTCGGCCGTGATGTGCCGGGCCATGATGGGCAGCAGATGGGTCTCCTCGGCATGCAGATGCTCGAACAGCGCCGCGCACATGCTGGACAGGATTCCGGCCAGCGCTTCGCCGTCCGAAGCCGACGCGGTTCGGCGCCAGGTGCCGAGCGCCTCGTGCGCCTGCTCCAAGAGCGCCGCCACCTGCTCGTGCTGGCTCTGCATCACGTGCACCAGCGGGGCAAGCTCACCGGGAACCCGGGCGAGCAACACATCCCACAGCAGATCGTCCTCGACGCTGTGGTGGTGGTGCAGCAGCGACAGAAACAGGGTGGCGTGGGCTGCCACGATCGAAGTCCGGCGGTGGTCTCCCCCGGCGACGGCGCGTACCGCCGCCGGGGACAGGCCCAGCTCACGGCGGAAACTGGAGTGCGCGACCTGCATCATACGCACGTCGGTCAGCCCCGGCCCGTGGAGCCGCGGCCCTTCGGTGGTCTGGTGTTCCATGCTGTTTCCTCTCTGATGAGGACAGCCTGCGGCCACGCGCTTGGAAGGCACCCCGTTTTGGCTTGGACGCCACCTCCCGGCGAGCGGGGACGTGCCGTAGCGTGACCGACGTGCGCTATCAGGTGTTGGGTCCGGTCGAGGTGCTCGATGCCGACGGGGACCCGGTCCAGCTCGGTGGCCAGAAGCAGCGGGCGCTGCTCGGTCTGCTGCTGGCCGCCCGCGGCCGGGTCGTCTCGGTCGGCCGCCTCATCGACGAGCTGTGGGCCGACGAGGCCCCGCCGAAGGCGCTGACCTCGGTGCAGTCCTATGTCGCGAACCTCAGGCGGGCACTGGAACCCGACCGTCCAGCCCGCGCCCCCGCCCAGGTCCTCATCACGCGTCCACCCGGCTACGCCCTCGCGACCGGCTCGCTCGACTCCATCGAGTTCGAGACGCTGGCGAGCGCGGCGCACGAATCCCTCGCGACCGACGCCGCGCATGCCCGGGAGCTCCTGCGCACCGCCGCCGGGCTCTGGCGCGGTGAGCCGTACGCCGACGTGGCCGTGGCGTCGCCCGGCCTGGCCGCCGAGGCCGCCAGGCTCGGCGAGCTCAGGCTGCTGGCCACGGAGGATCGGTTCCGCGCCGAGCTCGCTCTCGGCGTGCACGCCCGGCTGGTGGGAGAGATCGAGCAACTGGTGGCCGCGCAGCCGCTCCGTGAAGCGGCCTGGGGGCTGCTCGCGGTTGCCCTGTACCGGTCCCAGCGCCAAGGGGAGGCGCTCGACGCGCTACGGCGGGCCAGGCGGCTCCTCGCCGAGGAGCTCGGCGTGGACCCAGGTCCGGAGCTGAGACGGCTCGAGGAGGCGGTGCTGCGCCACGAACCGTCGCTGGAGGCCAGGCCCGCTCCCGTCACGCCCCCGGCATACGGCGCATCGGCGGACGCCAGGCCACGCGCCGACGCGGCCGGGCTGGTCGGCCGGGAGGAGTGGCAGGCACGCCTCACCGGCTATCTCGTCGATGCGAGCGCCGGTCGCGGCACCGTGGTTCTGCTGACTGGGGAACCAGGCATCGGCAAGACCGGTCTGGCCCGCGCCCTCACCGCGACCGCCACCGCGATGGGCTTACATACCGGATGGGGACGATGCGAGGAAGCCGTGGGGGCTCCCGCCCTGTGGCCGTGGTCGCAAGCCTTGGGCCCGCTCCTGCGCGCCGCCGGGCCGGCGGCCCGGCTACCGGCCCTGGCGGCCCTGCTGCCCGGCTCCGACAACGATCCGGCCGCCACCATCACGGCGACGGGTGTCGAGATGGCGGCCTTCCGGCTGGCCGAGGCCACGGCCGCGCTGCTGCGTGACGCGGGACCGACCCTGCTGGTGCTCGACGATTTGCACTGGGCGGACGGCGACACGCTGAACCTGGCCCGTCGGCTCGGCGCGATGCTCGCCGACCTGCCGGTCGTACTGCTCCTGACCAGCCGCGACGCCCAGGCCGACCACACGCAGGAGCTGGTCGAGACACTGGCCGAGCTCACCCGCGCCGGCCTCGTCCGGGCCGGTCTGCGCGGGCTGGACCAGGCGGGGGTACGGGCCTATGTCCGGCTCCTGCACGGCGTGGAAATCGCGGACGAAGTCTCCGCGGCGTTGGGGGAACGCACGAACGGCAATCCGTTCTTCCTCGGGGAGCTTGTGCGGCTGCTTGCGGACGAACGCCTCCTCACCACGCCAGGCACCGTGCTTGCGCTGAAGGTGCCTGACGGGGTGCAGGACGTCGTGCGGCGGCGGATCTCCCGGCTGCCCGACGACGCGGAGACCCTGCTGGCGACGGCCGCGGCGTGGGGACCGACGTTCGATGTCGATCTCGTCGAGGCGGCGTCGGGGCTGACCGTGGACGCCGCGATGAACGCCACCGAAGCCGCCCTGCTGGCGGGCTTGATCGTGGCGGACGGTACGCGCCACCGGTTCACGCATGGCCTGGTCCGGGAGGCCGTCTACGTGCGGCTGCCGCCGGGTGAGCGCCGCCGGCTGCACGCGGCGATCGCCAAGGTGATCGAGGAGCGGTCCGGCGCGGCGGGCGAGACGCGCTCCGCCGAACTCGCCCACCACCACGGCCTGGCCGGGGCCGGGCACGCCCGCGCCGCCTGGACTCACGCGTTGCGGGCGTCGGCGCTCGCGGCGCGGCAGCCCGCTCCCGCGGAGGCCGCCCGCCTGCAGGAGGCCGCGTTGACCGCGCTGACCCGAGACCCCACCGCCACTGCCACCGACCGGTACGACGTGCTCATCGGCCTCGCACTGGCCCGCAGGCGCGCCGGCTACGACCAGCAGGCGTGGGAAGCCACGCGCGAGGCAGCCGAGGTGGCCCTCGCGGGTGGGGACGTCGTCGCGGCAGCGCGGGCCGCGGTGGCGACCACCGCCGACGCCGTCTGGAGCTGGCGCGAGTACCGGGTGGTGGACGTCTCGGGCGTTACGCTGTTCGAGCGGCTGGTCCGGGAGCTTCCCCCGGGACACCAGGCGCTACGGGCACGGCTACTCGCCGCTCTCGCGGCAGAGCTCTACTACGGTACGGACACCACCGGCCGCACCGTGGCCCTGTCCACCGAGGCCGAATCCCTGGCTCGGGCCCACGGCAGCCGGGCTGACCTGGCTCGCGTGCTCGAACTCCGCCATGTCGCCTACGAGCGACCCCAGCTGCTGGCCGAACGGCTGTCCGCGGCGCGCGAGCTCGCCGAGCTGGCCGGCCTGCCCGGCTCCGCAGACGATCCGGCCGCCCTCGCCCGCGCGCTGGTGTTCCGCGGGCGAGACCAGATCGAGCAGGGCGACATCGCCGCGGGACTGCACGACTACCGGCGTGCTCGGGAGCTGGCGCAGACGTACGCGCTCGCCCCGGCGTTGGTCGTGCTCGACTGGGCCGGAGCGGTGGCTGACATCGCCCGCGGCCGGTTCGCCGAGGCTGAACGGGCGATCGCGAAGGCTCACGAGTTCCACGCGGGCACCACCGTCGCCGGCGCCACCGAGGTCCCGATCGCCGTGACGGCGACGCTGAACCTGGCCCGAGGCACCTTGCCGGCGATCGAGCCGCTGCTGGCCGAGGCCGCCGCCGCCACCGGTCTCGCCCTGTTGCGCGAGTGGCACGCGCTGGCACTGCTGCGTTCGGGCCGGGCCGATCAGGCGCGGTCCGCGCTCGGCGCGTGGCGGCAGCAGCCGGAGGTGCCGATGGACTACCTATGGCTGACCCACCAGGCGATCCGCGCGGAGCTGTGGTCCGAGCTGGGCCCGGCGGACGCCGCCTACGACCTGCTCACACACCTGGTGCCCTACGCGGACCGGATCGTGATCGGCGGCACGGGGATCACGATCGCCGGATTCGCCGGACACCACATCGGCCTGCTGGCCAGGGCATACGGCGACCTGGACGGCGCAGCCGACCATCTCGGAGCGGCGCTGCGGCGCAATGAGGAGGCCGGACTGCGTCCCTTCGCCGCGGCGAGCGCCCGCGAGCTGGCCACCACCCTCAGGCGCCGCGACCGGCCCGGTGACCACGAGCAGGCGGCCATCCTGACGATCCGCGCGTCCGCGCTGACCGACCCCTGTGGATCAACCCACCAACCCCACATGCGCTCATAGCGTCCCAACGGGGAGAACCCGCCTATGCTCTGTACCGCGTCAAGACCCATCGCACCCCGGTTTGAGCTGCACGTTCTTCGAAGCATCTACGCGGCTCGATGAGTTCCGCGACATTGAGGCGCAGGCGGACGGCACCTGGAGGGCTGTTCACCGCGCTCCTGACATCGCTGCCTCGCGAGGTCCTGCGCCGGCCGCGGCTCCTCGTGCGTCCGGACACCATCCTGCGCTGCCACCGCGACCTGCTGAAACAGCGCTACGCCCGCACCTGTCGCCGCGGCGCTGAAACGCGAGCTGGAGGCAGGGCCTGTTGCCGGGTTGCGCGCCTTTCTGGCCTCGTGGTGGCAGATGGTGCTCGACAGCGACTTCCGCGCGGCTGCCCGGTGCTGGGCGTGGCGGTCGAAGAGCCACCGCTGGAAGGCGAGGCCGAGGCGATGGCCGCCGCGGCCGCGGTCTTCACCATCTGGGAGAACCTGCTGGCCGACGCGCTGGGCCCGGACGGCGGCCCGCACCCTGATCGTCGCCTCGGTGGAGGGCACGGTGGCCATGTGCCGGGCGAAGCGCGACATCCAGCCGCTGGACGACGTCGCACCCAGCCATCATGTCCGGCGCCGGCTCGACGAAGTGCGCCTGAAAGCCCACCGGGCGGCCTCGGCGAACTGGCCGATCTCGGGCACCAGGACGGCATGCGGGCTCGCCGCCGGCGTCCCGACGAACGACGTGACGGCGTTCTTCCCGGCCGACTTCTTCGTGCTCATCGTCGGGGTGACGGCCCTGTTCGCCGTCGCCCAGCTCAACGGGACCCTCGACTGGTTACTCGACCTGCTGCTGCGGCTGGCCGGCGGCCGGCTCGTCCTGATCGCCCTGGCGCCGTTCGCCATCGGCGCCGTACTCACCGCGGCCGGCACCCTGCCCGCGGCCGCGACCGCCATCGTCTCCCCCATCGCCCTCGGCTTCGCCGCCCGGGTACCGGATCTCCCCGTTGATCGCCGCCGTCCTGGGCGTCACCGGCATCATCAGCGGGCTGCTCACGCCGCCCGCCGGGCTGGTCGTGTGCGCGGGCTGCCTGGCCGTCGGCAGGTTGAGCGGCGGCATCCCTCGCGGCCGCGCCTCCGCCCTGGCTGAGGCCACGGCACCCGCGTCCGGCACCACCGCCGGCACCGGGACGGCGACGGCCGAACCCCGCAGACCCGGTCGCGCCCGCGGCGGGGGCGCAGCGCCCTCGAGCACGCGCCTTCACGCTGCTCTGCATGGCCGCCGTCGTCGTCCTGTCCGTCGGCTTCGACATGAACGTCGGCTATCACGGCCTGACCGCGGCCCTGATCCTGCAACTGGCCCGGCGGATCGGAAACCGAGCGCGCACCGAACCACCTCACAACGACACGTTCGCGCCCTCCAGCACGCGCATGAAGGCACGCGACCATTCAGGCAGGTCCGGCCAGCCACGACAGGAGACCATCGCGCCGGCCATCTCCATGTCGGTCCTCGACGGCGGGAACGCCGCCGTGGTACGGCCGCGCAGCAGGCCAAGCGCGGCCGGCACCTGCGGGCCGTGGCAAATCGTGCCCACCGGCAGGCCGCGCTCGAAGAAGTAGTACACGATACGGGCGACGTCGGGATCAGTGCGGATGTACTCTGGCGCGCGGCCGCCCGGGATCACCAGCGCCTGGTACTCCTCGGGGTGCACGTCGGCGAACGCAAGATCCACCGGCAGCTGATGGCCGGGCTTCTCGGTGTAGGCGTCCCAGCCGGGCTCGAAGTCGTGGACCACCAGCTTTACCGCACGCGTGGTGGGGGCGGCCACGATCGCCTCATGACCCCCTTCCCGGAGGTCTCACTCGCGGACCGCTGTGTACGCCGAGCACCGTCCGGACTACGCGCACGCTGCAGTGCGCTGGGCGCTCGATCCTGCGGGTCACGCGGACGTCCCGGCACCTGTGTATTCGCCTATGCGATCAGGACGCGTGTGGATTCACGTGTCAGAGCTTGATCCGAACGAGGTTACGTGCCTTGAGCGCGTAGAGGCTGCTGCCGTCAGGCGAGGCCGCCAGCAGCGGTTGCGTGCCGTACGCCTGGGCGGCTAGCCCGGACACGACCGTGGAAACGGTCATGGTCCTGGTGTCCAGGCGGTAGACCTGATTGCCGTCGGAGCCGTAGATCTTGCCGCCGGCCTCGACCAGCGAGCCGCTGCCCCCACCCGTCACCGGCACCGGGACGGTCCTGATGACCTTCTTGTGCCAGGGGTCGAACTCGAAGACGACTCCGGTGGAGGCGATGCCGTACAGCTTGCCGCGCTGCTCGGTCAGCGCGCTGATCCGCTTGGCTCCTGGCACCGGGACCAGGCTCCATCGGACCTGCTTGGTGCGCAGGTCGAAGGCGGCGAGCTTGGCCTCGGGCTCGATCGGAGTAGTGCCGAGGCCGCCGTAGATCTCACTGCCCACGTAGGCGGTGCCGAGCAAGCTGGTGATCGCACTGATCGACTGGTTCTCGACGACGTCGCGGAAGGCCTCGACGGCGTTCTTGGGCGGGTCGTAGAGGGCCAGGGCGCCACCGTGCAGGCCGTACTCCGGCTGGGTGCCGACCAGCAGGCGGCGGGTAAGCCTGTCGTAGTGCGCGGCCAGCGGCCGGTTCTGGTCGGCGCCGACGCGGGTGAGGCGCTGCAGGTCGGAGCCGTCAGGCCGCATGCTGAACAGGTACGCAAGGGTATAGACGGACAGGTAGACCTGGTCGTGGATCGGGGTCATCACCTTGGCCTCGCCTGGCAGGAAGGTGCGCGTGCTCGTGCCGGTGGCCAGATCGTGCACCTGGATCCCGGCCTTGCCGCTGACGAGTACCTGATCCTCGGTCGCCGTGATGGCCATGGCGAGTTCCGGCGCGGGCGGCATGCCGGCCTGGGTGAGGTCGACGCCGGTCAGCTCCTTGGTGGCCGGGTCGTATTCGACGACCTGGCTGGTGAGCACCGCGACGACCTTGCCCCCGCGCAGGAAGATCCGGTTGAAATACGCCCCGTCGTACGGCACGACCAGCTTCTCCAGCTCGGCGGTGTCGCGGTCGTAGCGGTAGAGCGTGCCCGAGGGACGCGTACCGAAGTAGACGTCGTTGTTGGCCGCGTCGATCTCGATGGCGGTCACGTAGGAGTCGCCTGGCGCGTCGACCACCGTGTACTTCGACGGGTCTGCCGTGTCCATGAGCAGCATGTCACCGGTCGCCGACAGGCCGGCCGCGAGCAGCCCCTGCTTCAAGGTGAGCGTGGCGACGAAAGTGCGGTCGGCCAGCTCGGGCGGGAGGATCTCGCGCTTGGCTCCGGTGGCCCGGTCGATGGCGATCAGATGCGCGTGTGCGCCGACTCCGGCGTAGATCGTGGTGTCGTCGACCGCGATGCTGCGAACGTACTGCTCGCCAGCGGCCGCCTGGCCGAAGTCGCGGGTCTGGCCGGTGGCGGTGTCGTATTCGACGACCCTGCCGCCCGGGTAGGTGCCCGCGTAGAGCTTGCCGTCGCCGGAAGCGGCCATGGACCAGACGAAGTTGTCCGGCTTGACGTCGGCGACCTTCGTGGCCGTCCCGGTGGTGGTGTCCACCTTGTGGATGTCGCCGGGCGTGTACGTGCCGACGTAGAGGTCGGTGCCGACGACGGCGGTGGCCCAGGCACCATCGCCCGAGGGCAGCTCGGTGATGGAGGTGACCTTGCGCTGAGCGGGGTCGTAGGCGCCGATCCTGGTCGGTTTGATGCCGCCGGTGGCGACGTAGAGCTTGTCGCCGACGAACTCCGACCCATTGATCGAGGTGACCGACGACGCGGGGCCCAGGTCCTCGACGACCGGCGCTGGTGCGCCGGTCGTCAGGACGGCGGCCATGACGCCCGCGACGACTGCGTTGAACGGCATGGGGGGCTGCCTTCCATTTACGGACCAGTCCGATATTTGCGCAATTCGTATCATGCGGGGTGAGAATCAATCAAGCTTGAGCGGCAGCCTTGGGACGCCGCCTACCCAGCCGGCGTGGCGGCGGGACTGTTGTCAGGGACGTTCACCCTTGCCCGCCGCCACAGCGCCCTGATGGCCTCGGCCGCGATCGCCTGGGGCATGACGGTCGGCGCGTACCCGAACCGGATGCTCGACGAGTGGACCACTGCGGCCACCGAGCGCTCGATCGAGGACAGCCTCAAGCGCCTGGGCATCGACCGGCTGGACATCGTCTGGGTCCACGACATCGCCCAGGACTTCCACGGCGACCTGTGGCTCTGGTGTGGACCGAGGACCGGGCGGGTCCGCACCTGGCAGGCCGGCTTCCATGAGTATCGACGCACCGAGAAGCAGCGCCGGGGCGGTCGGCGGGTCGATCCGATCGACGCCTACACCAGCGTGCCGCGCCCCTCCCCGGTGACGGTCTGGACACCCGCCCAGATCCGCCTGTTCCTCGAAGAAGCCCAACGCCACCGACTGTTCGCCCTGTATCGGCTCATTGCCCTGCGCGGGCTCCGCCGCGGTGAAGCCTGCGGGCTGCGCTGGAAGGAAGTCGATGTGAACGGCCAAGCCCTCACAGTCAACTGGCAGCTCGTGCAATTGGCTTGGCAAGTGCACGGGGCACCCCCAAGACCGACGCCTCCGTGCGCACCATCGCCCTGGACGCCGAAACCCTGGCCGGCCTGCCGCCCATCCGCCTGCACGACCTGCGCCACGGCGCCGCATCGCTCAGTTTTGGCCGCAGGGGCGGTCCCTTTCTGGCCCATTCCGTCCACCCTCTAGTTGGTCGGGGCGTGGCCTCACTTGCCAGGTCGATCGGACGCCAAGTTCCTGCTCACCTGAGCAAGGACTGAGCAGCCGATGACCTGCCCTCTGAGCAACGAGCCTGGTTAGGGTCCCGAGCGCACGGCGACCACTCGGGCCGCACAATCGTCTAGGGAGCCCCGTATGCGTATCGGCTTCGCTGTCCCTCAATACGGCGCATTCGCCGACCCGAAGTTCATCGGCGGCGCGAGCGCGCGGCTCGAGGAGATGGGCTACGACAGCCTGTGGACGGCAGACCGGATCCTCGCGCCGCTGACGCCCAGCGACCCCTACCCGGGCGGCGACGGCACGATGCCGCCCGCCTTCGCGACGTTCTTCGACCCGCTGGCGGCGCTGACGCTGGCGGCCGTCAACACGTGCGAGGTGCGGCTGGGCACCAGCACGCTCAACGCCCTGTGGCAGCCGCCCGTCCTGCTCGCGCGCAGTCTCGCCTCGCTCGACCTGCTCAGCGGCGGGCGGCTGGACGTCGGCATCGGGCTGGGCTGGCTGCGCGACGAGTACACCGCGACGGGAGTGCCCTGGGAAGGGCGGGGTGCCCGGCTGGAGGAGGCGCTCGACGTCATGGAGGCCGTCTGGACGGAGGACGTGGTGGAGCACAAGGGCGCGCTGTGGACGGTGCCGCCGTCCCACGTCCGGCTGAAGCCCGCGCAGCGGCCACGCCCGCCGGTCCTGCTGGCGGGCTTCACCCCGGCGGCACTCGAACGCGTCGGCCGGCGTGCCGACGGCTGGCTCGGGGTGGCGCTGCCGCCGTCCGACCTGCGGAACGCATGGGGCATGGTGCTGGGGGCGGCAGAGCGCGCGGGCCGCGACCCGTCGGAGCTGCGGATGGTGGTACGGGTGAACCCGGCGATCGTCGCCGAGGCGGCCGCGCCGGTTCAGGTGCCCCATGTGGGCACGGTGGACCAGGTCGTCGAGTATCTGCGCGCCGTGGCCGAGGTGGGCGCCGACGAGGCCCTCGTCGACGTGCAGGCGTCGGCGAGGTCACGCGAGGATCTGCTGGAGCTGGCCGAGTCCGTCATCACCGGCCTACGGGCGTCCTGAGACGCCCGTCCGGAGCGGACCTTCGAGCGCTACTGGCGCGCGGCCCCGGCGCGAAACCCGGTCCCCAGAAGTGACCAAGTGCCATCACGAAGACACGGCTATGGGCCCGGGTATCGCGATATCGACAAGCGCTTGAGCAACGGAACGGGCGGTGGTTTCGGCGCTCGGGTCGTGATCCAGCCAGGCACTGATGCCCGCGCCGTCGTACAGCAGGACGAGTTGGCGGGCCAACCCCCTGGGATCGTTGGCCCCGGCCTGTTCGGCGAGATCGTGGAAGAGCGAGTGCAGCCAGGCGCGGTAGTCGGAGGACACCTCCTCGACAGCCCCGCCGGGTGGCGTGTTGGCGCCAGCGGTGACGAAGGCGGAGCCGCGAAAGCCCGGGGCGGTGAAGGACAGGCCCTGCACCTCGAAGACCCCGGTAAGGCGCTCCCGTGGCGTGCGGTAGCGCCGCTCGAGCTCGCGGCTCATGTGCTCCCGCGTGGCGGCGTGGCGAGCCCGCAGGTAGGCGCGCACCAGTTCTTCCTTACTACCGAAGGTGTTGTAGAGGGTGGCCTTGGCGACGCCGGCGTGCTGGATGACGCGGTCGATGCCGACCGCATGGATGCCCTCGGCGTAGAAGAGCTCGTCGGCGGCGGCCAGAAGCCGGGCGCGGGCGGCGGCGCTGCGCTCCTGCGGAGAGGAAGGCTTGGCAAGCATGTGTGTATATCCTCCCTCGGTCAGGCATCGTGCCGGACCAGCATCGGGTGGATCGTTGCTCAATTCCCAGGCCGGCCCGTGTCCGCAAAGTGCTCATTTTGCCCGGCACGAGGGTTCAGGAAGCCGGCCTCGGATCACGGCCGGGCATTCACACGGGCCGTCAACTGTCACGTAGCTCGGCGGCACCCGGAACCAACGGGAACTGCTGACGACCAGACCCTGTAGTCGTCACCGTCGATGGCATCTGAGCAGCCGTCGCAAGGCGTCACGCCCGAAGCGGGAGAGGCCGGGAGGTGTCTCGGCTTGGCGAGTCGGGGGCTACAGCATCGCCCGCCACATGGCGTGGCTGTCGTAGACGCTCTGCACGGGTACGCGGCCGGCGGGTGGTAGAGGCACGCGATCTCGCTCCGGCCGCCCTGGGACCGCGCGACATCCGCGCAGGACCCGGCGCGACTCGCGGACCAGCCGCGCCGTGTCCTGCTTGAACTCATCGCGCAGGGCGTCGTCCTCGGCTGCACAGAGATCGAACTCCTGATCTGCGAGGAGGACAGCAGCGTCCCGGTGTTCCCGAGCGCGCGCCTGCACGCCGAGGCCGCGGCCGGCTTCGCTCTTGCCACGGGTAGCGGATGGGCAGTAAGTGGGCACCGTCCGGCCTGGTGAACGGGCGGCTCCCGGTCCGACCGTAAGCGGTATGACCATGAACGTTATTGTTATCGGAGCCGGACCGACCGGCCTCGCCACCGCGATGCTGCTCGCCGGGCAAGGCCATCACATCACCGTGCTCGAGCGCGACCCCGACGGGCCCTCCTCGACAGGCCTGGAGGCATGGCAGTCCTGGGAACGGCCGGGAGTGAGCCAGTTCCGCCTGCCGCACGTGATGATGCCCCGCGCGCTGGCCCTGCTGCGGCAGGAGCTGCCCGAGGTGGTCGCCGAACTCGAAACGGCGGGCGCCAGGCGGCACAACATGATCGCCGGCACCTGGGACCTGCCCGCCCTGGGAGGCCGGCTCCCAGAGGATCATCGTTACGAGACCATGGCCGCCCGCAGGCCGGTCCTGGAGTTCGCGCTGGCCACCGTCGCCGCACGCACCCCCGGCATCACCATCCGGCGGGGCCAGACCATCGCCCGGCTGGTCACCGGCAGAGCACCACTGCCCGACGTGCCGCACATCACCGGAGTGGAGACCCGCAACGGAGAAGTGCTCCATGCCGACCTGATCGTGGACGCGAGCGGCCGCAACTCCCAAATCCCGAAGATACTCGCGGAACTCGGCCCCATCCTCGACACCGAAGAACGAGCCGCCGCGGGATTCATCTACTACGCCCGGCACTACCGCGACAACGGCAACGGACTGCCGGAAGCCACACACTGGCCGCTCACCCACCAAGAGACCATCACCGCAGGCACCCTACCCGGCGACAATGGCACCTGGTCCCTGATCCTCGTGGCCTCCAGCCGCGACCACGAGCTGCGGGCCCTGCGAGACGCGAGCGCCTGGGACCGCGCGATCGAGCTGTTCCCCGAATACGCCCACTGGGCACGACACGGCGAGCCGCTCACCGACGTACAGGTCATGTCGGCCGGCCAGACCAGGCGACGCGACCTGGTTGCCGACGGACTCCCCGTGGTGACCGGCCTGCTCGCCCTGGGCGACGCCTGGGCGACCACCAACACCACGTTCGGTCTAGGACTGTCGATGGGGCTGACACAGGGCGCACTGCTGCGAGACGCCATCGACGCCCAAGACCACATCAAGCTGAGCCTCGCCTTCGCCCAAGCGCTGGAAACCACGGCCGCGCCCTACTACCGGGCACTACGCGACTGGGACGCCCACCGGCTCGCCGAGATCGACTCGAACATCAGCGGCGAGCAGTACGAGACGGCCGACCCGGCCTGGCAGATCATCAGGGCGCTGGACGCGGCCAAACTCTCCCACCCCGACCTGGTACGCGCCTACGCACAGGTCGGCTCCATGCTCGAACCCGCCGAACACGTCCTGGCCAGACCCGGCCTCATCGACCTGATCATGACACTGGGCGCCGAGGCCTCCCGCTATCCCACACCCGGACTGTTCCGCCGCGAACTACTGACCGCCATCGGGTAACCGCACCCGCCACCATCTGTTCGAACCACACCGCCGAGCGGCCTGCCGCCGCGACGAGTCGGTCTGCGTCAGTTCGGCGGCTGCGGAAAAGACCCGTCTCATGACCTTGGCATTCCACCGCCGAATCACGCCTCGGCGGTGGACGGCCGGAGCATCGCCGCCCAACGTCGCCGTCACGTCACTCCTCACCGTGGATCGACAGAGGATCTCACGCGCCGTTCTCCTGTACATGAACCGTGTACGCGCTGCGCAGGCAGTGCGGCGTCAGCGCCTTGTCCAGGCCGAGGGCGTCTCGGTAGGCCGCGAACCGGCCCTCGATCTCCCTGGTGCCCAGACGGCCGCCCCGCTCCGGTGCGCCTTCATGCGGGTGGAAGTCGGTGGTGAGGCGTCCCCCTGCTGCCCGATCGCGCCGAGTACGGCCATGGTCCTGCGGCCGCCGAACGGCGCGTGGCCGCGTTCAGCCGGACCTGCGCGCGGCCGGCGGAGCTCGAACGCGGGCCGCGCCCGGTCGTCCATCCGCACGTCTCAGGCGATGCGGTGTCAGTGGACGTGGCTGTGCAGGGCCACGTGCAACACGTCGATGGCCTGGATCAGCGCGGTACGGGAGGCGTAGGTGCCACGCAGAGCGTCGAATGCCACGAAGTCGTGCACGGTGCCGAGGTAGCGGACCGCGGCCACGGGGACCCGCGCGGCCCGCAGTTTGGCCGCGTACGCCTCGGCCTCGTCATGCACCACGTCGGCCTCGCCGGTGACGATCAACGCAGGTGGCAGGCCCGCCAGCTGATCGAGCGCGGCGCGCAACGGCGAGGCCGTGATCTCGGCCCGCTGTGCCGTGGTCGTATAGTGCTCCCAGAACCAGCGCATGCTCTCACGTCCCAGCAGGTAGCCGCTGGCGAACCGGGCGAAGGACGGCGTGTCGCAGCCGGCGTCGGTGACCGGGCTGAACAACACCTGATGCAACAGACGGATCTCGCCGCGTTGCTTGGCCATCAGAGTGAGCGCGATGGCCAGATTGCCGCCGGCCGAATCGCCGACGACCGCCATGCGGGAAGCGTCCAGCCCAGCCTGGCCGCCCTGCTTGGCGCCCCAGCGGGCCGCAGCGTAGATCTGCTCGATGGCCACCGGGTAGCGAGATCGCGGAGGCAGGTCGTACTCGGGCACCAGCACGGCGGCGTCCGCGCCGACGGCGAGATCCCCGGCCAGCCGGGTTCGGGTGCCGTCGCCGTCCAGCAGCCGGCCGGGCCCGCGGACGTACAGGATGACCGGCAGCGGGCCGACGCTCCCGGCGGGCCGGATGATGCGTGCGCGTACCCGTCCGGTGGGGCCGCCCGGCAGGGAGAGCCACTCCTGCTCGATGTCCGCGTCCTGTTCCGGCGGAGCCGGCACATCCACCCCGGTCTCACCATCCTGACCCTCCTGCGGTGCTGGTGGTACGGACAAGGGGGGATGTGCGTCAATGAACGCCTGAACCGCATACTCCAGAACGGGCATCGGCAGGGCGTCAGGTGGCACGCGATCTCCTTCGACCATGGTGATGAGATCTTAGGGCGTGTGTGCCCGAGGCCCATTCTCTGCGTGCACCGCTATGCCTCTGTCGCCGGGACGGCGCTATAGAACGGACACCACGGTCTCACGGATGGGTACAGGCAGGATCTCGACGTTCGTTTCGGAAGCGCTGTGTCTGCCGCTGTAGCGGCCCAGGATTATCTCAGGCCAAGGATGGGCATAAGCGCGGGCACTTTCAGCACAGCCTGTCATCCGCCTCGTACCTAGGCTTGCGCCATGTTCTTGAAGGAGCGCAAGGGGTCCGGCCTCCTGGGGCGGCGTTTGCAGGGCGCGCGCCAGGCAGCGTTCGTCGGGCGGGAGGAGGAACTGGCCGTTTTCGACGCAGCCCTGTACGGCGGCAGTTGCAGCGTGCTGTTCGTGCACGGCCCCGGGGGCATCGGCAAGTCGGCGTTGCTGCGCTGCTTCGCCCAGGAGGCCGCGGCGGCGGGCCGGTCGGTGTCCACCATCGACGGGCGCACCATCACCGTCTCACCCGAGGTGTTCGAGGCCGAGGCCGCCCCCGTGCTGGACGATGAGCGGGCGGTGCTGCTGATCGACGCCTTCGAGCGGATCCAGGGGTTGGAGGGGTGGCTCCACGAACGGTTCCTGCCCCGGCTGCCGGAAGGCGTACTGGTCGTGGTGGCCGGCCGGATCCCACCTGACATGATCTGGCAGGCCGATCCCGGCTGGGCGGACATGCTGCGGGTGATGACTCTGCGTGAGCTGGCCCCCGACGACGCTCGGGCACTGATGCAGTGCCGCGGCGTGGCAGCCGATCTGCATGAGCCGCTGCTGGCCTTCGCCGGCGGACATCCGCTGGCTCTCGCCTTGGGCGCTGCCGCGGCGGTCAAGGACTATCAGGCAGGCAGCCGGTGGCGCCCGGACCAGAACGTGGTGGCCACTCTGCTGGAGCAACTGATCGGCGAGGTCCCCTCCGCGGCGCACCGGCGGGCGCTGCAGGTGTGCGCTCGCGCCTACATAACCACCGAAGCCCTGCTCCGCGCGGTCATGCCGGACGAAGTCACGCCGGATGACGGCATCGCACCGCTCTTCGCCTGGTTGCGGCGACTGCCGTTCGTCGAGTCGACCGCTACGGGGTTGTTCCCCCACGACGTGGTCCGCGAGGTGCTGGAAGCCGACCTCCGCTGGCGCGACCCCCACGGCCATGCGGACGTGCACCAGCGCATTCACGCCCATCTCGCCGGCGAGCTCTCCGGCGCGGCCGACTCCGACGTGCCGGCCGCCGTAGGGTCGCTGTTCTTCCTGAACCGCGACCATGAGCTGACCTCCGGCTACCGCACCTGGAGCGGGCGTGCAGAGGTTCATGAAGACCTCTTCATGCCCCAGGACATGGACGCGCTGATCCAGGTGGCCACCGCCGGCGACAACGAGGAGTCCGCTGCCGCCGCTGTCCGCTGGGCCCGGTGCCGGCCTCAGACGTTCCGCCTCTACCGGCGAACCGCGACCGGTGAGCCCGTCGCCTTCTTCGCCTGGCTGCGCCTGGAGCGCCCCGACGAGAACGAAATCGCCGCCGATCCGATCATCGCCACCGCATGGACACACGCCCGCGCCACCACCCCGCTGCGCGCCGGCGAACACCTGGCCGTCGGCCGCATCTGGACCCTACCTGCCCACCGTGGCAGCTCACCGGTGATGGACCTCATCCACCGGCGCGCCATCGGCCACTGCCTGCGCGCCGACCGCATGGCCTGGTCCTACCTGGCCATGCGGGACCCCGACGACTGCGCCGCCCAGTTGCGCCACTACAACATGCACGACATCGACGAACGACCGCGGCTGGGCGAGCTCCCCTACGGCCTGTTCGTGCACGACTGGCGCGCGGTCCCTCCCACGGCATGGCTGGAGCGCCTCAACCGGCTTCCGCTGTCCGGATCACACCAACACACCGGCGAGCCGGAACCCGAGCTCGCCGTGCTTTCGCGTGAAGAGTTCCACGACGCCGTCCGTAGCACCCTGCGCCTGCTCTCGCAGCCCAGCGCGCTGGCCGCCAGCCCTCTGGCGCACACCAGGCTGGTCACCGAGCATCCGGTATCCGACCCTGGCATCGCCCTGCGCAACCTGCTGCAGGAACAGATCAACCAACTGAACGACGATCCACGCGCCATCAAGCTGCACCGCGCCCTGGACATCACCTTTCTACGCGGCGCCCCCACCCAGGAGCTCGCCGCCGAGCGGCTCCACCTACCCTTCACCACCTACCGCCGCCACCTCCGCGCCGGCATTGAACGCGTGTGCGCCGACCTGTGGCACCGCGAGCTCTACGGGCACACGTGATCGGGTACGTAGCCAAGCAGGTCGAGGCGCGGAAGGCCTCCTGCGCGGGCGGCGCAAGAGCGTCGCGGATCAGCACGAATGGCGATACCGCTGGTCAGGTACGGAAGACCTCATCCACAGCGAGGACTCCCGCGAGGCCGACAAGGCACACACCACTACCGAGATCAACTTTCTGGCGGGTTCCGTCCGACAGGCCTGTTGCGCCGATGACGCCGCCGAGGACGACGTAGCCCAGACTGACGGTGAGCTCGATGCCGAGATAGGCCCCGCCCAGCAGGGCGATCTGTGCGCCGGCGGCTGATCCGGAGCCGCCTGTGAACTGCGGGAGCAGAGCTGCGAAGAGCAGCAGTGCCTTCGGATTGCTCAGCGCCACGAGGAATTCGTTGACGACAAGCGGCCGAAGCCCGTGACGAACAGGGACGGCCGGGGTCGCTTCGGCACTCGGCGGTCGCCAGGCCTGCCGTAGGCATGACAACCCGATCCAGCCGAGGTAGACGACACCCACCCACTTGACCACCGTCAGTGCGGTGGCCGATGCCGACAGCACCGTGCCGAGCCCGGCGATGACCAGTCCAATGAGGACCACGAAGGCGGCCAGCCTCCCGCCCACTCCCGCCAGAGCGCAGGCAGTGCCATGTCGCACGGCATTGCTCAGGCCGAGGAGTTGACTGGCCCCAGGAATGAGTGCCGCCAGAAGCGCGGCAGGGATGAAACCGGCCCAATTGATCATTTCGTCCCCTTCATTTCGAGTGCCGGCGCTTCTCCGGCCGAGCGGCGGTCAATCGCCGGAGCGAACGGAGAAGCCCGCACGTCAAGAGGACCTCGGACAGTTGCTCATCCCCCAGGCCGTTCACCGTCCATTGGTTGTCCATGCCTCGCGTCTCCCCGCGCAACTGGGGCCTACCTCGCGCTCACATACCAGGCCGGCCTCATCGCCCGAAGCTCTTCGCTCAACATCCCAGGCCGTGTGTCTGGTGCCAGTGCAGAGCAGAGCCGGTGCGCGCAGACACAACTCCATGTCCTGACGCGGCCCTAACCTCGCCGATACGAGCTCGCGATCGCGCCGAGCCGGATCACTACCAGGAGAAGATCATGACTGCTTCCGCAGTTCAGCCGATGCGCCGCCGGGCCGCACTCACCGCCGGGCTGGTCACCGCGCTGGGCGCGTTGCTGCTGGCCCCCGCCCCCGCAGAAGCCGGTGTGGTCGCCCGCGCCAAGCCGACCATCGTGCTGGTGCACGGCGCGTTCGCCGACGCCTCCAGTTGGAACGACGTCATCACCGAGCTCAAACGTGACGGCTACCCGGTACTCGCCACAGCCAACCCGCTGCGCAGCCTGTCAGGCGACGCCGCTTACCTCAAAAGCGTGCTCGGCAACGTCAAGGGGCCAGTGGTCCTGGTCGGCCACTCCTACGGCGGAGCGGTGATCAGCGCCGCCGCCGTCGGCAACTCCTCGGTCAAGGCGCTGGTCTTCATCGCGGCGTTCCTGCCGGACAACGGCGAAAGCGCGCTGGCGCTGTCGGGCAAGTACCCCGGCAGCACCCTCGGCCCCAACACCCAGCAGTGGACCTATCGACTGCCGTCCGGCGCCGAGGGGGTGGAACTGACCATCAAGCAGGACAAGTTCCGCAAGCAGTTCGCCGCCGACGTTCCGGCAGGCAAGGCCGCGGCGATGGCGGCCTCCCAGCGGCCGATCGCGGTCGCGGCGCTGGAGGAGAAGGCCACCGCCGCGGCCTGGAAAACCATCCCGTCCTGGGCCCTGATCGCCACCGGTGACAAGAACATCCCCCCGGCCGCGCAGCGCTGGATGGCCCGCCGCGCCAAGGCCTCCACGGCGCAGGCCGACGCCTCACACGCAGTGTCGGTCTCCCAGCCGGACAAGGTCGCCCAGCTCATCGTCAAGGCCGCACGCACCGCCCGTTGACCCCTCCCATCCCCCTTCCTCTGGCAAGGAGCGCGATCCATGCAGCGTAAGCCCGTACTCGAACCTGCCGCGCAGGCCTTCGCCGAGGCGACCGCGGCGCCGCCCTACCTGTTCGACGTCGATCCCGCCGACGGCCGCAAGGCCGTGGATGAGGCCCAGAGCCCGGAGATCGAGGTGCCCGGCACCAGCAAAGAGATCCTCACGGTCGCCGGCGAGCTGACGGTGAGCGTGTTCCGGCCGGCAGCCGCCGCCGGCTCGCTCCCTGTGATCATCTACGTGCACGGCGCCGGCTGGGTGTTCGGCAACGATCACACCCACGGCCGGCTGGCCCGTGAGCTGGCTCTCGGCGTCGGTGCGGCGGTGGTGTTCGTCAACTACAGCGCCTCTCCCGAGGCCCGCTACCCGGTGGCGATCGAGCAGATCCACACCGCCGCGCGCTGGGTGGTCGAGCACGGCGCCGGCCACGGCCTGGACGCCTCCCGGATGGCGGTGGCCGGAGACTCGGTCGGTGGGAACATGGCCATCGCCCTCACCCTGATGGCCGAACAAGATGGCGCGATCGGGTTGGCGGCGCAAGTGCTGTTCTACCCGGTCACCGACGCCGCCTTCGACACCGGCTCCTATCGGCAGTTCGCCGAGGGCTACTTCCTGCGCCGCGACGGCATGCGCTGGTTCTGGGACCAGTACACCACCGACCCTGACCAGCGCGCGCAGATCACCGCCTCACCGCTGCGAGCCGGCACCGACCAGCTCGCCAGCCTACCGCCGGCGCTGGTGATCACCGCCGAGGCCGACGTGCTACGTGACGAGGGTGAAGCCTACGCCGACAAGCTACGCGCGGCCGGCGTCGCCGTCACCGCCGTGCGCTACCAGGGCATCATCCACGACTTCGTGATGCTCAACGCCCTGCGCGACACCCACGCCGCCGAAGGCGCCATCCGCCAAGCCGTCGATTTCCTTTCCACCGCGCTGAACACCCACCAGGAGCAGTCATGACCTCGCCCACCGTCATCCTCGTCCACGGCGCCTTCGCCGAATCCGCCAGCTGGAACGGCGTCATCACCCACCTGCACGAGCACGACCTGAACGTGATCGCCGTCGCCAACCCGCTGCGCAGCCTGGCCGGCGACGCCGACATCGTGGCCGGCCTGGTGGCCTCGATCGCCGGCCCAGTCGTACTGGCCGGCCATTCCTACGGCGGCCAGGTCATTTCCAACGCCGTACGCGACCAGGAACAGGTCAAAGCGCTGGTGTTCGTAGCCGCGTTCGCACCCGAGCAAGGCGAGAGCATCGCCGAGCTCAGCGGCCGCTTCCCCGGCAGCACGCTCGGCGAGACGCTGAACGCGGTCGCGCTGCCGGATGGCAGCACCGATCTGTACATCCGTCAGGAGCGCTACCACCAGCAGTTCGCGGCCGACCTGCCGGCCGGGCGAGCCGCGCTGGACGCCGTCACCCAGCGGCCGCTGAACGACCGGGCGCTGCAGGACACCTCCGACGCACCGGCCTGGCGGCAGCTACCGTCCTGGTTCATCTATCCCGAGCTGGACTTCAACATCCCGCTGGCCGCGCACCGGTTCATGGCTGAACGCGCCGGTGCCCGCGAGCGAGTGGAGATCGCCGGCGCCTCACACGCACTACCCGCCTCCCAGCCCGGCGCCGTCGCCGAACTCATCATGCAAGCCGTCAAAGCCATCGCTTGACGAATCTCCCCACCACAAGCCGACCTCGGCGGATGGCCCCAACGGGGGAGGCCACCCGCCGGGCCGGATGCCGACAGGTTCCGCCTTGGGCCGCGCGGATCCGCCGGGATCGCGCTCGAAGGCCGGGCCGTCGGCAGGTCGTATTCGATCGATGACCGCAGTCATGAACCGGTCAGAGAACGGGCGTGCTTGTGGACAGCTTTACCGTGGTTACTTCCATCATGGCTTCCTTGACAACTAAGCGTTCCGGACATCCACCGACAGATCTGCTCAACGCCCACGAACCGCGGCTGTCCGGCTTACCGCTCTTCTCCTGGCTCCAAATCGCCTTCATCGTGCTGGGCATCGGGTCGATGACCATCGCCTACGGGTTGATCAAATGATCGGCCGCACGAGGTCGATCGTCACGCTCGCCGAGGTACTCGAGCGCTATCTGGCCGAGTGGTCCGAGTGCACGGGCATCGCTGTCGAGATTTGGGCCCTGCCGTCCACCGGCGTGCCGTCACGCGTGTCGAGCTGCGTCATGGCCGCGATGCGCGAAGCCCTGTCAAATGTCGAACGGCACAGCCGGGCCAAGACCGTGTCCATCGCCGTGACGTCGGGCGAGGGCGGAGTGCGCCTGACGGTCAGCGACAACGGCCAAGGCTTTCCCAGACCCGCGTCCGGGCGGGGGATCGCGCGGATGCGGATGGCGTTCGCCGAGGCCGGCGGCAGCCTGTCGGTCAACAGCGTCCTAGGCGAGGGCACCACGGTGACCGGGGTGGTGCCCAGGCGTAGTTGAGAACTTCCCTCCCGGGCACGCGCCGCTGGCACCGGCGTCCGGCGACCCGGGCCGCGCCTCCAAGGCGACCACCATCACATAGGAGTGGAATCAGAATGCCGAGCGACGTCAACCAGCAGATCATCGACGAGTTCCGCTCCAACCATGGCCAGGTCGGCGGCCCCTTCGAGAACATGAGGCTGCTCCTGCTGACGACCGGCCGGGCCTGGACGGGGGTCCGGCACACCACCCCGCTGAACTTCCTGCCGGACGGTGAACGCTTTCTCGTCATCGCCTCGGGTGGAAGCGCGGGGGTTGATCCGGACTGGTACCACAACCTGCTCGCCGATCCCGAGGTCACCATCGAGACCGGCGTGTACATCTACCGAGCGAGGGCGACGGAGTTGCGGGGCGAGGAACGGGAGGCGTTGTTCGCCCGTGCAGTGGAGGCGGATGCCGGCTGGGCCGTCTACCAGGCCGAAGCCGCCAGGATCCTGCCCGTGATCGCCCTGGAGCCAATCGACGGCGGCCCAGCCGCCGACAAGCTCGGCGACGCCCTCGTGGCGATCCATGGCTCGTTCCGCAGAGAACTGGCCTTGATCCGCAAGGAGGTCGCCGAGTCGGGGCCACGCTTCGGGACGCAGTTGCGCATCAACTGCCTGACCATGTGCCAGGAGCTCCACCGCCATCACTCGAGGGAGGACGGGAGCGTCTTCCCCGCCCTTGGTGCGCGGCATCCGGATCTCGGTCCGGCGCTGGAGCGGCTGAGCGCCGAGCACGTCGTGATCGACGAGCTCCTCAATCAGCTCAAGGCCCTGCTGTCCCGCGAGGAGCCGGATCGGGAGATGCTTCTGAGCGAGGTCGACCGGCTCATCAAGGAGCTCGTGGCTCATTTGGACTACGAGGAGGAGCGCATCGCCTCGCTGCTGAACGCCGGGATATAGCCATGCTGAGCCTTTGCATTGGGGTACCTCTGGGCCGCGGCTCGGTCAGCCGGACATCCCCATGCCCGCCGACCGAGTCTCATGACGAATCGAGAGAAGGATGCCATGAAGGCAACTCGCGCCCTGAGCGCTCTGCGCGGTTGGGCAACATCGAAGATCATGATCGCGCTGGTGTGCACCTCTCCCGCGCGGCACATCAGACAACCACGGCCACGCCAGCGGCCCTGACGATGGGCATCATCGGGCATCTGCACATCATCGCGTTCGCGGTCCTGGCCAAGAAGTTCGGCCCGACCTGATCAGCATCCAGGACCATCCCTACCAGGCCGCCTTCCACGACGCCCGGACCCTGCCGACCTACCTGCCAGCCCGCGCCGACCGCATCACCTTCGAAGGTCGCTCGTTCGTTCCTTCCCGGCCGTGCTTGAGCAGGTCCTTCCAGGCACCCGCTCAAGCAGTCGCTCGGTGTCGGTGCGTGCGGGAGTAATCACTTTAGGTGTGGCAAGATCGGCCTGCTGGGGACCCGCTTCACGATGGAGGAATCGTTCTATCGGGACCGGTTGGCCGCGCAGGGTTTCGAGGTGGTCGTCCCGGAGCGCGAGCATCGCGTGGACCAGGTTCGCGTTCGACGCTGTTCATTTCACAGGCCGATCTCCGGCCGATCCATGCTCCGCGAACGAAGGCCAGGAATGCCGGTATTCAGGTGATCAGCAGAGTCTTGCCCAGTGCCGCACGCGCTGCGATGGCGGCATGGGCGTCGGCGGCCCGCTCCAGCGGGAACGTCTGCCCGATGGCCGGTCGCAGCCACCCCGCGGCGCCATCGGCCAGCGCCTGCACGGACAGCTCCTGCATGACCGTGGGCGATGGGAACGCCGCGCCCATCGGCACCAGAGTGACGCCCCGCGCGGCGGCCTCCTCCTCGGAGACCTGGGTCAGCGTCCCGCTGCCCACGCCGAACGCGATGAACCGGCCGCCCGGTGCGACCAGGTCGAAGGTGGCGCGTCCGATGTCGCCGCCGATCGCGTCGCACGCGACGTCCACGCCCGCGCCTCCGGTCGCCTCCCGTACGCGCTCCGCCCATCCTGGCCGGCTGTAGTCGATCGAGACGTCAGCACCCCGCCGGCCGGCGAGGTCGAGCTTGGCTTCGGAGCTCGCGGTGGCCACCACCCGCGCATCGGCTCGCTTGGCCACCTGGATCAGCAGGCTGCCCACGCCTCCGCCCGCGGCCCCGATCAGAACCCATTCCCCGGTCTTCGGCGCGACGGCGCGGGCGATCCCCAAGGCCGTGCGCCCGTCGTTCACCAGGCCCACCGCGTCCTGGAAGCCGAGCAGGTCCGGGATGGGAATGGCCGAGACTGCGTTCACGGCGACCTTCTCCGCATAGCCGCCGGACCCGCCGGTCGTGGTGGCCACGCGCCGCCCGATCAGCGCGGTGTCGGCGCCCGGTCCCACCGCCACGACCGTACCCGCGACGCCGTTGCCCGGAATGACGGGCAGCGTGGGCAGCGGCATGGGGGCCTTGCCTGACCGCACCAGCGTCTCCACATACGTGATGCCGCTGACCGCCACCTCCACCAAGACCTGTCCTGCACCCGGCACAGGGTCCGGGGTCTCCTCGGCGACCAGTTCCTCAGGCCCACCGAACTTTCTCAACCAGACTGCTCGCATTTCCACCCCTTCGTAGTCGTGTCGCGTCAGGATGAGCCATCCGGGGGTTCACGTGTCAGGTCATTTTCTGGCTGGTTCCTGTCCATGAGCCGTCGTTCGCGATCCGTGGAGTTCGCGGTGCCACAGATCCGCACAGATGCGTTCGATCCCGGCGGTCAGGTGGCGGCGATAGGTGGTGAACGGCAGGTCGAGCCGTTCGGCGGCGACCTCCTGGGTGGGGGCGTCGCGGAGGAAGGTCATATCCAGGGCGCGGTGCGGCTTGGACGCACGCGGCTCGTCGCGCAGGCTCTCGATCGCCTGCTCAAGGAGGTCGCGTAGTGCTTCGGCGGGATCGGACGACGAGTGCCCGGTGATGAGCCGGCTGTGCTGCGCGAGCGGGCTGGCGGCCAGCGCTCCGGGCTGGAACAGATGGCGCAGCGCCGCGCGGACGGCCTGCGCGAACTCCTCCTGGGACAGCACCGCGAGCCCGGCCCGCTGCATGTCCGCGTGCTCTTGCGGTCCGGCGGCAGGTAACCGGTCCAGCCGCTCCAGCCAGGCATGCGCGGGTACCGCGCGCCAGTCGTGAACGAACATGCCGTAGGTGTCCGCGCCCAGCCGTGGCCGTTCGGCGATGTCGTGCATGTCATAGTGCCGAAGGTAGGACGACCTGGACTCGTCCGGGCCGCGGACCGCCAGGCACGACCAGGCCATGCGCCCGTCTCGGAGACAGTGGGCGATCATACGCCATTGAATCAGATCCATCACCGGCGAATTGTCGCGATATCCGGGCAGGGCCCAGTAACGGCTGATCGCCAGGTGTTCGCCGGCCCGTAGCGGAGCGGTGGTGCGGACGTGCGCCCAGGCCGCGGCCGCGATCGGATCGGCCGCGAGCTCGTGTTCGCGGGGCTCTTCCAGACGCAGCCATGCGTCGAAGGCGACCGGCTCCCCTGTCTCGGTCCGCCGGTAGAGGCGGAAGGCCTCGGGCCGGCGTGCGGCCCAGAACGCCGCCACGGCCGCCGACTCCTCGCTTTCCGCGACGCCCGCCAGCCGCACCAGCGTGTCGAGGTCCTCAGGACGGAACACGTCCTCATGAACCTCTCCATGCCCCCGCCAGTGGTAGGGCCCGGAGGTCATCGGGTTGTCGCGGCTCAGGAAGAACAGCGACCCGACCGCCGGGAGCACGTCGGTGTCAGGGACAGTTCGTACGCTGTCGGTGAGAAAGGCGCGGATGCGCTGATGCATCGCCGCGTGCCCTTGCGGGTCGCGCCATCGCAGATCGGTCTCCAGCACCTCACGTGCCACATCGTGCGGATAGAGCCCGAGCCTGCACGGCTCGATGAACGGCAGCTGCCGCAGCCAGGAGAACAGCGGCCCCACATCCCCTGGCACGACCGCGCGCAGCAGGTCCTCGGTGGTCGTGTACGCATGGGCGCACGCCTCCAGCACCTGCCGATGAGCCAACGAGGGCACCTCGCCGACCAGCTGATCCAGCAGCGTCGCCACCACGTCCTGGTTCGGCCGCCACCGTTGGCTGGCCTGCCGGTCCTTGACCGCCACCGCCGCGGCCAGCGACAACGCCAGCGGATGACCGCCCGCGAACGCCAGCAAGGGCTCTTGCAGATCGACCGCCACCCCGCGGGTGTCCACCAGCGCCCGGGCCTCTTCGGACGCCAGCTCACGCAGCGGCAACACCGTCACCGCGCCCGCCCAGGCCGGATCGGCCCGCCAGGCCGCATCCGGTGGTATCCGGCCGGCCACCACGACCAACGCCCCCAGCGGCAACCTGGGCAGGAAGCGCTCGCGTAGCCAGCCCTCCAGACCCTGGATCCGCTCAAAGGTGTCGACCATCAAGACCGCGCGTCGATCGCGCAGCACCGGACCGGCCTCGGCCTCGAAAGCCTCCGGCGAGGCCTCGATGGTGCGTCCGTCGACCGTGATCACGGACCTGCCCGCCACCGCCGCCTCACCGGCGAGCCGCCGCATCAACGCCGACTTGCCGATCCCGCCGGGACCGTGCACGAACAGCACGCTTGAGCCGCCGCCATACAAGGCCGAGCCGAAAGCGGTCAGTTCCTCCTTTCGGCCCACGAACGCCGCCTCACGAGCGGTCTGCAGTTGTGGCCCGAGCAGCCCGGACTTCTTCGTCGTCCCCGAAAGCATGGCATCGACTCTAACTGCGGGCGATTTCCAGATATCGCCGAACAACCCGAGAGTCGTGTGTATTTATACACATTCGCGATGGGTCGACGACGTGCACAAACGCGTCTGTCGATCTGTGCGATGACACGGCGTCCCCATGACCTTCCAGCGGCAGGCCGCCGGACGGAATGTGGACAGGGAAAGGTCTGGGAAGTGACAAGACGATGGGTCCACGGTGGGTCTCGTTCGCGCTCTGCGTCTCGAAGGAGTCACATGTCCAGGACCGTGTCATGCGTGTAGAGGTCAACGGAATCGGTCTCGAGGTCCAGGTCAGCGGGGAGGGCCCGGTGGTCCTCCTCGTGCATGGCTACCCGGACACCCACACGCTCTGGCGCCACCAGGTGGTCGCGCTCAACGCCGCCGGATACCGTACGATCGCCCCCGATCTGCGCGGCTTCGGCGCCTCCGGCAAACCGCAGGACGTGGCCGGCTACGATCTGGCCCTGCACGTCGGTGACCTGCTGGGCATCCTCGACCACTTCGATGTACGGCGGGCACACCTGGTCGGCCACGACTGGGGAGCCACCCTCGCGCAACTGACCGCCATCGCGGCGCCCACCAGGGTCACCAGTCTCGCCTGCCTGTCGGTCGGCCATCCCGGCTCCGTTGGGTCGGCCGGCCTGGAACAGCGGGAGAAGTCCTGGTACTTCCTGCTGTTCCAGTTCCTGGGGATCGCCGAGGAGTGGCTGAGCCGGGACGACTTCACGAATATGCGCGACTGGCTGTCCACCCACCCGGAACCCGACGAGGTCATCGACCGCATGCGCGATCCCCGGGCATTGACGGCGGGACTGGCGATCTACCGCAAGGGCGTGCCGCCGGAGATGCTGCTTGGCAGACCTACCGACATACCGCCCATCCCCGTACCCACCATGGGCGTGTGGAGCGGCGGCGACCGCTATCTCACCGAGGAATCCATGACCGGCACCGCCGCGCACGTCACTGGGTCGTGGCGTTATGAGCGCCTGGACGGCATCGGTCACTGGATGCCGCTCGAAGCCCCCGAAGAGGTCAACAGGCTGCTGTTGGATTTCCTCTCGCTCCAGCAGCCACGTCCGGCCGCCGGATGACCATGAATCGGCGGCCAGACGGTCTGGGGAACTGGGCAGTTCCTCGCGATCAGATGTCGCCCTGGCAAAGCACCTAGGAGATGTACGTGATGGAAGCCGGGACGAAGACCCTCACTCCGACAGAATCGACCAACCGCCGGACCGTCGCCGAGATCTACTCGGCGCTGGCCACGGGCAACATGGAGACAGTTCTCGAGCGCCTGGCACCGGACATCAAGTGGACGGTGGTCCCCGGCGATCAGACCGGTGGCACTTACTACGGTCCGGAGCTCGTTCTCCGCGAGGCGTTGGCGCCGCTTGCCGCCGTCTGGGCAGACTTCGAGATGACCCCGTTCGAGTTCACTGCCGTCGGCGACAAGCTCTTCGTCGTGGGCGAGTCCCGGGGCGTGCACCGGGCGAGCGGCAAGGTGGGGACGGCCAGGTTCGTCCACGTCTGGCATCTGCGGGATGGGATCGCGTACCGGTTCGAGAGCGTCTCCGACACTCACGCTATGTGGCGTGCCACGCGGTAGCCGCGCGTCGGCTTGTCCTCAGCTCTGGTTCGTTCCGTAGAGCTCGCGGTGCCAGAGGTCTTCGGCGACGCGTTCGATGCCGGCCAGCAGGTGACGGCGGTAGGTGGTGAAGGGCAGATCGAGGCGTTCGGCGGCGGCCTCCTGGGTGGGGGCGCCGCGGCGGTAGGTCACGTCGACGGCTCTTTGGAACTTGGTCGCGCGCGGGTCTCCGCCGAGGTCGTCGACGGCTTGATCGAGGAGCAGGCGCAGGGCCTCGGCCGGGTCGGAAACGGGGTGTTCGGCGACGAGCCTGCTGCGGGTGAGGGGGCTGGTGCTCAGCTCGGCGGGCCGGAAGAGATGGCGCAGGGCCTTGCGTACGGCGTCGGTGAACTCCGCTTGTGACAGCACCGCCAGCTCGGGTGCCGGGATGGCCGGAACGTCCTGCGCGCCGGTCAGCAGCAGCCGATTCAGCCGGTCCAGCCAGGACTGAACGGGCGTCGCCCGCCAGTCGTGAGCGAACAGGGCGTAATCGGTGTCGTCCAGCCATGCGTGCTCTCCGATGTCGTGCATGTCGTAGTGCCGGAGATAGTCACGCATCGGGCCCTCGCTCGGCATGGCCATGAAGGACCAGGCCATGCGGTCCGCACGCAGGCAGTAGGCGATGGCCCGCCACTGGATCAGGTCCATCACCGGCGACATGCCCTGGTACGGCTCGCGCACCCAGGTCCGGCCGACGGCCAGGTGCTCGCCCGGTCGCAGCGGCGCGATGGCGCGGGCGTTCGCCCAGGCTGCCGCAGTGATCGGGTCGGCCGCCGCCTCCTCGCTCCTGGGTTCGTCCAGACGAACCCAGGAGCACAGGCCGACCAGTTCGCCGGTCTCCGTACGCCGGTAGAGGCGGAACGCTCCGGGCTGGCGGCCGGTCCAGAAGGCGACACCGGCCGCCGACTCCTCGCCGTCCACCTCGGCGGCCAGTCGCACCAGGGCTTCGGTGTCCTCGGGCCGGAACGCGTCCTCGTAGACCTCGCCCTCGCCCCGCCAGGTGTGGAACTCCGCCGTCGATCCGATGCCGCGGTGCAGGAAGAACAGCGAGCCGACGGCCGCCAGCACATCGGAGTCCGCCGCGGTGCGGATCTGGGCGGCCAAGTGGGCGTGGATGCGGTGGTGCATGTCGGCGTACCCTCGCGCGTCGCGCCAGCGCAGATCGGCTTCGAGCACTTCCCGCACCACGTCGTGCGGGAACAGGCCGAGGCCACTGGACTCGACGAACGGCAGCCGCCGCAGCCAGGCGAACAAGGACGCGGCGTTCTCCGGCAGGACGGCGCGCAGCAGGTCTTCGGTGGTCATGTAGGCGTGCGCGCAGACTTCCAGCGCATGCCGGTGCGCATCGCTGGGTACGTCGCCGACGAGCTGGTCGAGCAGCGTGGCGACCACATCCTGAGTGGGTGTCCAGCGGGAGCTCGCCGCGCGATCCTTGATCGCCACCGCGGCGCCGAGCGACAGGGCGAGGGGGTGGCCGCCGGCGAAGGCGAGCAGTGGCTCGCGCAGGTCGGCGGCGACGCCGCGGGTGTCCAGGAGCGCCGCGGCGTCCTCAGGCCCGAGATCGCGCAGCGGTATGACCCGCAGCGAGTCCGTCCAGCCTGGGTCGGCCTGCCACAACATGTCCGGAGGGTTCCGGCCGGCCACCACCACCGTCGCGCCGAGCGGCAGCCGGGGCAGGAACCGCTCGCGCAGCCAGCCCTCCAGTCCTTGGATGCGCTCGAAGGTGTCGATCAGCAGCACTGTGCGCTCGTCGAGCAGCGCCGGTCCTGCCTCGGCCTCGAAGGCCGTCGGCGACGGCTGGAGCGTGCGCCCGTCCAGCACCGTCACCGGCCGTCCGGCGGTCGCCGCCTCCTGTGCGAAGCGCCGCATCAGCGCCGACTTCCCGACTCCGCCGGGACCGTGTACGTACACGACGCCGCCGCCGTGCAGCGCAGAGCCGAAGGCGGTGAGCTCTTCTTGCCGCCCGACGAAAGCCTGCTCCCGTGCGGCCTGCAGCCGTCGCCCCAGCAGCGCGAAGTTCTGCTCATCCCCCGAATGCATGGGCTAACTGTAGCTTTCTGGCGCTCCGCTTGGCGGCGAGCATTCGCCAGGTGAGCACTGAATGGTCATAAAACGCACTCCTGAATGAGCAGTCTCCCGAGCGAAGGTGCCGCAGGACAATCCCGGCCTGCCAGCGTCTCGGATCCCCGCCGACCGGCTTCAACGGCCCCGGCCGCCAAGCGGCGGCAGGCCATGCCTCTTACGCTCACCTCTCTGGAGACTTCATGTTCCGCTATACCCGCTTGCGATCCGTCCAGCGCGTGACCGCGACGGCGACCGCTGTGCTCGGCGCCTGTGCCACGCTCATCACCACCGGGGCGGGAACCGCCGCAGCCGCCGGAACCGGTGTGAGCAACGCGATCGGCGCGCGGTACGTCGCGCTCGGCGATTCCTACGCCTCCGGTTATGGCATCGACGGCGTGGAGAACGCGGCGTGCGACCGTTCCAGGAGCGGCTACCCGTTCATCCTGCGCAGTGCGTACAAGTCGCAGAGTTTCACAAGCGTCGCGTGCAGCGGCGCCACCACCCGCAGCATCTGGAACGCGTACAGCGGCCAGGCTCCCCAGATCAAGGCGCTCAAGCCGGACACCAGCCTGGTCACACTGACCCTCGGCGGGAATGACATCGGCTTCGCGGAACTCGTCATCACGTGCGCCACGGTCGCGGCCACGCAGCCGACCGGCGACCCCTGCCGCGAGAAGTTCCAGCAGGGCGGCACCGACAAGATCCTCTCTCGCATCGACGCGCTGAAGCCGCGGATCGCCTCGGTGTTGGTGGACATCAAGAGAAAGAGTCCGAAGGCCACGATCGCGCTGGTCGGTTACCCCTCGCTGGTGCCGGACAGCGGCAAGAGCTGCCGTTCGCCTCAGGTGCCCTTCGCCGACGGGGACTTCGCCTACCTGCGCAACATCACCAAGAGGCTCAACAGCGCGCTCGCCGAACAGGCTCGCAAGGCCGGCGTCGTCTACGTCGACACCTACACGCCGACCATCGGCTACGACATGTGCCGGGCACAGGGGCGCGTGATCGAGCCGCTGTTCACCGCCGACGGCCGTGTTGCGCCGGCTGCCGCCCACCCGAACCTCCTGGGCACCCTCGGCATGTCGGCCATCGTCAAAAAGACACTGGACAAGCTCCCCGGCTGACGCACGGCGGCCACCGGGCTCAGACCCCGGCAGGTCGCGCACGCGGTCGTCGCCTCCGGTGGGCGGCGACGGCTTCACCGTGATCTACACCGCCGCGGAGCCGGTCGGCCGGCAGTCGAACGAGCGGAAAGTGGCGGCGGTCTGGCCTGTTGATTGATGGGTCATCCGGATCAACCTTGCCCTGGATGGATACCAGGAAAGGGGAAAGGAATGTCCGAGATCGTGGTGGTGGGGGCCGGGCCCGCCGGACTGGTGGCGGCGCTCCTGCTGGGGGCCGATGGGCACCAAGTGACCGTGCTGGAGCGCGACCAGGCTCGCTCAGGCGGCCTTCACCGCGCCTGGGAGCTGTGGCAACGTCCGGGAGTGAGCCAGTTCCGCATGCCGCACCTGCTGGAGCCGGCGGGATGGCGGATTCTGCGCACGCACCTGCCTGATGTGGTCACCCAGTTGCGCCACGCGGGAGCCGCGGCTGTCAACCGGTCGGGCGGCACGTGGCGGGTTCCCTCGGACACCGGCCGATGGCCGGACGGCGACTTCGACACGGTAGCCGTCCGGCGGCCCGTCCTGGAAGCCGCGCTGGCCGCCGTCGCCCAGGAGACTCCCGGTGTCTCGCTCCGCCAAGGCGCCGGCGTCGCCGGGCTCGTCGCCGACCGCACCACGGAAGGACGGGCCCTCCGCATCCGCGGCGTGGTCACTCCTCAGGGCGACAGCGTCCATGCCGACCTCGTGATCGACGCCACCGGGCGCCACGGGCAGGTCAGCAGGATGTTGCGCGAGCACGGCGTCACCATCGCCGAAGAGCGAGCGAGCGCCGGTTTCGCCTTCCACGCCCGGCACTTCGCCGGGCCTATGCCCGGGCAGAGCGCCTGGGAGGTGCGGCATCACGACTCGCTGTCCACCATGGTGCTCCCTGGAGACGTCGGCACCTGGTCCGTCGTCCTCGCCGCACCGGATCATGACCACCAGCTGCGCGGGCTGCGCCACAACGACGTCTGGCAAGGCGCCGCGGCGCTGTTCCCGCACGTCGCAGCCTGGGCTGAGGGCATTCCCATCAGCGATGTCCTGACGATGAAGGCCGACCGTAGCAGCCGCCGCAGCCTCATGGCTGACGGACGTCCGGTCGCGACCGGGCTGCTCGCGATCGGCGACGCCTGGGCGAGCACCAATCCTCTGTTCGTGCGTGGCCTGTCCATGGCGTTCGAGCATGCCGTCGTGCTGCGCAACACGGTGCGTGCGGCGGCCGTGGACGACGCCGAGCAGGTGGCGCTGCGCTTCCACGAGGCTGTCCAGATCACGCTCGCGCCCGTGTACGAACGGCTCACCGGCTGGGACCGGCACCGCCTCGCCCTGCTGGACGGTATGCGGCAGGGCCGGCCTCGCGACGGCAGCCCCAATGGAGCCGGCGTCGGTGCATCGGCGCGGTACGTCACGCCGGATGCCGACACCGCGGGCCTCGTGGCCCCCGGTCCTTCACGCGCGGAGCTCCTGGCGGCCATGGCCTGAGCCGGCGATCAGGTGGGCCGGTTCGCCGCCGTGCTCGTGCCGTACAGTTCGCGGCGCCACAGATCCGCGGAGACGCGTTCGACACCCGTGACCAGGTGGCGGCGGTAGGTGGTGAAGGGTAGGCCGAGTCGTTCGGCGGCCAGTTCTTGGGTTGGCACGCCACGCATGAACGTGGCGGACAGGGCCCGGTGGAACTTGACCGAGCGCGGATCCTCACGCATTTGGTTGATCGCCTGGTGCAGCAGATCGCGCAAGGCCGCTGCCGAATCCTGCCCGCCCTGATCCACGACCAGCCTGCAGCGCGTCAGCGGGGAAGTCGCCAGCGCGTCCAGCCGCGGAAGCTGACGCAACGCCTTACGAACCGCCTCGGCGAACTCCTCATGCGACAACACGGCCAGCCCCGCCGTCGTGGCCCTCACATCCGCGGCGGGGCCCGACGTCATCAGTCGATTCAAGCGCTCCAGCCACGCCTGCGCCGGCACCGCCCGCCAGTCATGAGCGAACAGGCTGTAGGCGCCATCCGCCAGCTGCGGCCTCTCAGCGATGTCGTACATGTCATAACGCCGCAGATATTCCACCTGGTCCGGAGTCGGGCTCCGCATCGCGATATACGACCAAGCCATCCGCCTGGCCCGCAAACAATTTCCGATGGTGCGCCACTGGATCAGATCCATCACCGGCGATCTGTCGCGATAAGCCGGCAACACCCATAACCGGCTGACGACCACATGCTCTCCGGCGCGCAACGGCGCGGTAGCGCGCGTGTGCGCCCACATCCCGGCAACAATCGGGTCGGCCGCCATTTCTTCCTCATTGGGCTCCCTCAGACGCAGCCACGCGGAGAGAGCCACCGGCTCACCAGTCTCGGTCCGCCGATATATCCGGAACGCCTCCGGTTGACGCTCCGCCCAGAAACCGGCGCCCGCCGCCGACGCATCCCCCTCCGCTGCCGCCGCCACCCGGAGCAACGTGCCGACGTCCTCGGGCCGCAAGCCGTCCTCCTGAATCTCCCCCTCCTTGTGCCGGTTGGGGGAGCCGACCGTCGTCGCTCCGTTGTCGCAATGCAGATAGGACAATGCCCCCACAGCAGCCGGCACGTCGGTATCGGCTGCCGTACGCACCGTCTCCGCCAGATGGGCGTGAATGCGTTCGTGCATCGCCGCGTATCCCTGCGGATCCCGCCACCGTAGATCAGCCTCAAGCGCCTGCCGCACCACCTCGTGCGGAAACAGCCCGAGACTGTTCGATTCCACGAAGGGCAACCGCCGCAGCCACCGGAACAACGTCCCGGCATCCTCCGGCAAAGCCGCCCGCAGCAAATCCTCCGTCGTCATGTACGCGTGCGCGCAGATCTCCAGAGCCTGCCGATGCGCCGCCGAGGGCACCTCTCCCACGAGCTGATCCAGCAGCGTGGCCACTACATCCTGGTGCGGCGTCCACCGCCTGCCGGCTCCGCCGTTCTTCACCCCCACCGCCGCGCCCAGGAGCAACGCCAGCGGATGCCCGCCGGCGAAGGCCAGCAACGGCTCACGCAGTCCGGCCGCCACGCCGCAGGAGTCCATCAGATCGTTCGCATCCCCGGGCACCAGGTCACGCAGCACCATCACCTCCAGGGCTCCCTCCCATCCAGGATCGGCCCGCCACTGCAGGTCCGGCGGAATCCGTCCCGCGATCACCACCAGCGCCCCCACCGGCACCCGCGGCAGGAACCGTTCCCGCAGCCATCCCCCCAAGACCTGAATGCGCTCAAAGGCGTCAATCAGCAGCACCGCGTGCTCATCGTGCAGCACCAGCTCGGCCTCCGCCTCGAACGCCGCCGGTGAAGGGTCCAGCATCCGCCCGTCAATCCTGGCGACCGACCTCCCCGCTGCCGCCGCCTTCTGCGCGAACCGCCGCAACAGCGCCGACTTCCCGATGCCGCCGGGACCATGCACGTACAGAACGCTGCAACTGCCGCCGTACAACGCCACGCTGAAAACCGCCAGCTCCTCGTCCCGCCCGACGAATGCCAGCTCACGTGCGGCCTGCAAGCGCCAGCCCAGCCGCCCGGACTTCTTCTTGTCATTCCCCGATGTTCTGAATCTATCTTCAGACAATTTCTCAACCCGCCAAATCATGCATCATTCAACACATTCACCTGCGTCATAGAGCGCGCAATGAACGCGGGGGTGACGACATATTGGTCCGCACCGGAAACGGCCCAGCTCCGGTGCGCCTTAATACCAGGTAGCGCGATCGTCGGCGCATGCCGTTCGAGCGCCTGGGCCGGCAGGTTCTTGGTCGTGGTCTTGCCGATGGAGCCGGCCAGGCCGACCACGGTGGGGCTGATGCGGCGGCGGCAGCCCGACGCCTACTGGCCGAGATATGCCTCTCGCACGCGGTGGTCGGCGAGCAGGTCCCGGCCGGAGCCCGAGAGAGTGGTGCGGCCGAGGTCGATCACGTAGCCGTGGTCGGCCAGGGTGAGCGCCGCGAGAGCGTTCTGCTCGACCATGAGGATCGTCGTCCCTCGGTCGCGGAGCACGGCGATCGTGTCCAGGATCTGCTGGATCATGATCGGGGACAGGCCCATGGTGGGCTCGTCGAACATGAGCAGTTTGGGCCTGGCCATCATGGCCCGGCCGATCGCCAGCATCTGCTGCTCGCCACCGGAGAACAGTCCCGCCCGCTGGGTGCGCCGCTGCCCCAGGACGGGGAAGAGCTCGTAGACGCGGGCTGCATCGGCCGCGATGTCGCGGTCCCTCCGCAGGTAGGCGCCAAGGAGCAGGTTTTCCTCGACGCTCATGGCGGCGAACAGCCTGCGGCCCTCCGGGCAGTGCGCGATGCCGGCGGCCAGCACGGCGTGTGCGGGCAGGCGGTGGATGGGCTCGCCCCGGAAGCGGATCTCGCCCCGGCGCGGACGCAGCAGCCCGGACACCGTCCTGAGCGTGGTGCTCTTGCCCGCGCCGTTGGCGCCGACCAGGCAGACAATCTGCCCCTCCTGGACGGTGAAGGTGACGTCCTTGACCGCCTCGATGGCGCCGTACGCGACAGAGAGTCCGTTCACTTCGAGCATTCGATCGTTCCCAGATAGGCCTCGATGACGCGGGGATCGGTGCGTACGGCCTCTGGTGGGCCATCGACCAGCATCCGCCCACGCACCAGCACGTAGACGTGGTCACAGAGGGAGAAGATGAACTTGGTGTCGTGCTCGATCACCACCACGGCTATCCCGCGGTCCCGGATGGCGCCGATCAGCGTGCGGATGCCGTCCGTCTCCAGACCGTTCATGCCTGCGGTCGGCTCGTCCAGCATGAGCACCGCCGGGTCGCCGGCCAGCGCTCTGGCGATCTCCAGACGGCGCTGGTCACCGTAGGCCAGGCTGCCCGCCAGAGTGCCGCCGTCGGGATCGAGTCCCACGAAGGCCAGCTCGGCGCGGGCCCGCTCGACCGCCTCCGTCTCGCTTTTACGGAAGCCGGGGCCGTGCAGGAGGGCGTTCAGCAGGCCCTGCTTGATCCGGGTGTGCCGGCCGACGAGGACGTTGTCCAGGGCGGACATGCCGGAGAAGATGCGGATGTTCTGAAAGGTCCGCGCCACCCCGCTGCGGGCCGCCTGTGCGGGATCGGCCACGAGGGGACGTCCGTCGACCAGGATGCGGCCGGCCGTCGGGGCGTACAGGCCGGTCAGGCAGTTGAACAGGGTGGTCTTGCCGGCCCCGTTGGGGCCGATCAGGCCGACGATCCGATCGGCGGGTACGGTGAGCGTGACGTCATCCAGCGCGACGAGCCCACCGAAGACCATGGAGACGCTCTTTGCGGTCAAGGTCATGAGGAGACCAATCCTTTGGGCCGGAAACGCATGATCAGGATGAGGGCGAGGCCGAAGAGCATCAACCGGTAGTCGCTGAACTCCCGCAGCTTCTCCGGCAGCACGAACAGCAGCGAGGCGCCCACGATCGCGCCGGGAACGGTGCCCATTCCGCCGAGGACCACCGCGGCCAGCAGGGTGACGGACTCGCTGAAGTCGAAACTCTCGTAGCCGACGGTGCCCAGCTTGTGCGCGAAGACCGCGCCCGCCAGACCGGCCAGCGTGGCGCCCACCAGGAAGGCCAGGATCTTGGCCCGGCCCGTGCGCACCCCCATGGCCCTGGCGACGTCCTCGTCCTGGCTGATCGCCATCCACGCCCGCCCGGTGCGGCTGCGCTTCACGTTGGCCAGCGCCAGCATCGCTCCGGCCACCATCAGCACGGCGAGCGCGTAGTAGAGGGAACCCGCGGGAAGGAAGCCGACCGGCTGGTCGAAGGCCTGGCCGAACATGGCGATCGGCGGGATGCCGGGAATGGAGTTGGCGCCGCCGGTCAGGCCGCCGATGTCGTTCTGCGCCGCCCTGAAGAAGATCTCGCCGAACGCCAGCGTCACGATGGCCAGATAATCGCCGCGCACGCGCAGCGTGGGCGAGCCGACCACCACGCCGAAGACACCGGCGGTCGCCGCGCCGGCGAGGGCGGCCACCGGGAAGGGGAGCGTGTGGGCCAGGTTCGCCGCGGTGAAGGCCCCGATGCCGAGGAAGGCCACGTAGCCGAGGTCGAGCAGCCCGGCCAGACCGACGACGATGTTGAGCCCGACCGCGGTGGCCGCGTACACGCCGATGCTGGAGGCCACGGTCATCCAGTAGCCCGTGCCCGCCTCGGTGAACGGCAGCATCATCGCGCAGGCGAGCAGGATCGTGAGGCTGAAGAACCGGTGCCGCTCGGTCAAGGTGGCGAGCCAGGCCAGCACCCCGTAGGCGGACAACGTGCCGACCAGAGCAAGGCCGAAGCCGCAGAACGCCAGGAACTCCGCCCCGCCGTACGGGTTCGTCGCCCTGCTCTGCCCGCCCGCGGTCAGCATCGCCGACACCAGCCACAACAGCGCGGCAAAGGCGGTGATCAGGGCCGGCCAGGCGATGGCGCGGCCCGGGACCTTCCACTCCGGCCGCGGTGCGGTACGGCTCGCCCACAACAGGAGGGTGCCTCCGGCCAGCGTGACCGGGCCGCCGATGGACAGCGCGCCCAGGCCGGTGAGGAATGCCGCGTGAACCAGCGCGATGACGATCACGCCGATGCCCGCGGGCTTGCGAGCACGTGGAAGCAACGCCGCCGTCCCCAGCAGGACCAGGTGCAGGCGGAACCCGGTGACCAGGTGCGGGGCGTCGAAGAACTGCAGCGTGGCGCGGTCGGGATAGGCACCCCCGGGTAGCACGGTGTCGGCCCAGGGAAGCAGGGCTCCCGCCACCACCAGCGCGGCACCCGCCGCCGGGAACAGCCGCCGCACTCGATGCACGCTCCGCCGGCCGTCGTGGAGCTGCCTGCCGGCGGAGACTTCGCTTGCCAGATCGTGGACCTGGGAATCCTCCAGTGTCATGCGCGCACCCCTTCCGGCCGGCCGAGGAATCCTTGGGGACGGAACATGAGCACCAAGATCAGCAGCACGAAGACCCAGACGTAGTCGTATTGGGCGCCGCCCCAGGCGTACTGGCCGGCCAGCGACTTCACCAGACCGATGCACAAGGCGCCCAGCATGGCGCCGCGGATGTTCCCGATGCCGCCGAGCACGGCGGCGGTGAAGGCGAAGATGCCGTTCTGGAAGCCGATCGCGGTGTCGATCTGGGTGTAGTGGATGCCGTACAGCACGGCGCCGACTCCGGCGAGGACCGCGCCGATCACGAACGTCGCCAGGATCACCCGGTCCAGGTTGATGCCCATCAGGCGGGCGGTGTCGGGATCCTGCGCGGTGGCCCGCATGGCGCGGCCGAGCCGTGACCGCTCCACATACACATGGACCACCGCGGCCAGCAGCGGCGCGACGACCAAGGCCAGTACTCCGGTCCATAGGACCATCACGGGCCCGACGACCAGATGGCCGTCGGCGAAGGCCCGCGGGAACGCCAGCGGCGCTGTCGCGCCCGGGTAAAAGACCCGGACAACCTCCTGCAGCAGGATCGACACGCCGAGCGCGGTGATCAGAGGCGCCAGCTTGTGCGCGCCCCGCAGCGGCCGGTAGGCCAACCGCTCCATCGCCGCCGCGACGGCGACGGAGACCACCGCCGCCGCGGCGCACATCGCCGGCAGGGCCGCATACCACGGTGTTCCCTCCGGCAGCAGCCGGCGGTAGGTGAAGTGGGCGCCGAAGGCGCCCACCATGAACACCTCACCATGAGCGAAGTTGATCATCTGGACGATGCCGTAGACCATGGTGTAGCCGAGCGCGATCAGTCCGATCAGCGCGCCCAGCACCAGGCCGTTGACGATCTGCTGAGCCAGGGTCGCCACGGCTCACTTCGCTTCGAACTGGCCGCTCAGCACGTCCTTCCACGCCCCGGACGTGACCGTGTAGACCGTGAACATCTTGTTGACGCTGTCGCCGTACTTGTCGAAGCCGACCAGCCCGTTGGCGCCTCGGTCGGTCTTGTATCCCTGGACCTGCTTGACCAGCTCGGTGCGCTGTTCCGGCGAACCCGTCCAAACCCCGTTCGCGGTCACCTTGCCGACCAAGGAGATGATCACGTTGGCCGCGTCGTAGGCAAACGCTCCGAAACCGCCGAACCCGTCAGCGAAACCCTTCTTCTTGTACGCCTCCACGAAGGCCCTGCCGCTATCGAGCTTCTCGATCGGCGCGCCGACCGAGGTCGCGACGTCGCCGTCCTTACCGCCGAGCGCGATGAACTGCGGGTCGAACAGGCCGTCCGTGCCCGAGATCGGCACCGCCAGCCCCAGGTCTTTGGCCTGCTTACTGAGCGGTCCCGCGATGTGGTACTCCGACCCGACGAAGATCGCCTGCGGCTGTCGGGCCTTCACCTTGGTCAGGACACTGGAGAAGTCGCTGTCGTTCTCATTGACCTTCTCGCGGATGACGATCTCGGCCCCCAGCCGCTCGGCCTCCTTGGCGAACTCCGTCGCACTGCTCTCACCCACGGCCTTGCCGTCGGTGATAATCGCGATCTTCTTCCTGCCCTCCTTTTCCACCAGGTAGCGGGCGTTGAAGGGGCCTTGCAGATCGTCGGTGCCCACGACGCGGAAATAGTTCTCGTACTGCCGCTTCGGCGCCGTGGCGAAGTCGGCCCCCCTGGACAGTGCCGGATCGGTGTTGCCGGGCGAGACCTGCACCAGCTTGGAGGAGGCGATCTTGGGCTGTATGGCCCTGGCCACCCCGGAGTTGTACGACCCCACGATGCCCACGACGTTCACGTCGTCCGCAAAGCGCTGAGCCGCCGCCGCGCCCTTGTCCGGATTGGCCTCGTCGTCCTGCGCGTCCATCGTGAGCTGATAGCCCTTGACCGCGCACTTCTCGTTGGCCTGCTCGACCGCGAGCTGCACGGAATTGCGGATGCCCAGCCCGATCGCCGACAGCTTGCCCGACATGGGCGCGATCACGCCGACCACGAGCGTGCCCTTGCTCGTGTCGCAGTTCCCGGCACCACCGGTGGCCTCAGTCTTGTCCGCGCCGCACGCACTGGTTCCCAACACCGCGCCCATGGCCAGCACACCGGACAGTACAGCACTGCTCTTCCTTATCAACGGAAACTCCAAACCCTCGTAGTGGCTTTCACTCCGGACCGGAGGCAAGCTAGGTGGGTTGGATGTCCACTCGACAGCTCAATCGCTGGCCACTAGTTGCCCGCCCGCCACGGAACCGCCCGGCGAGGGTGGCGCCCGGGACTGTACGGGTTTTCGGTGTAACTCCTGATCAAGGAGAACGCACCTGATGAGTACTGTGATCCAGGCATCGACGGCAGCTCGCGTAACGGGACCCGCCCCAAGACCGTCATCACCGACGTCGGGCCGGTGGAGACCTGCAGGTAGCCGCACCAGCCGGTGGTGATGGTGCCGGAGAACGATCCGGCGTCCCGCAGGGTGACCGTCACGGCGACGAACGCACGGGCGAGCGCTTCGCTCCAGTAGGCGACCTTGTCGGAGTCCGAGACGGTGGCGGTGTCCAGGACCAGGCTCATCATTCCTCCTGGGATTGCCGCGCAACGGGCAGGAGAGGCCGACCTGGCGTGCGACCTGCCCGGCGCGGGTGCCGAGCATGCGGACTCTGACCGTTCACTGGACGACTCCCCCGGTTGCTCTTCTTGCCAACCACAGGTTGCGCGCCCGCGCGCTCGTCGCGGGGCCGCTCAGTAAGCAGGCCAACGAGCTGATGCTGGAGGAGGGCGCTGAAGAAGTCGCTGTCGTTCTTGCAGACCCTTGACCACGCACTTCTCGTTCGCCTGCTCGACCGCGAGCTGCCACGCTGGTGGACAGAGAGTGGGTAGTGCCTGGACTGGAGAACGAGCGGCCACAGGCTCGACGGTGATCAGCGTGACCAGGAATGCCGTCGTGATCGGAGCGGGGCCTGGCCGCCGGAAATCCACCTCTTCATCAGCAAGGATTATGTACATGGACACATTGCCAGCCGCCCTCGCCGAAGGCACCGAGGCGGAGGTCATGTACCAGCTCGTGTCGATGGCACCGCCGTCCATCAAGTCCAGACTGCAGATCGCCACGACGCGCATCGGCGGTGGGGTGGCGCTGTCGGTAGGCAACGACCCCACGGGTTTCTGGAGCAAGGCGCTCGGATTCGGCTTCGCCGAGCCGGTCACGCGCGATCTCATCGGCCGAGTGGTGGACTTCTACCGGGCGCAGGACAGCAAGGGTGCCGTCGTCCAGATCGCCCCGTCGGCCCTGCCGCCGAACTGGAACGAGATCTGCGCAGAATACGGCCTGCGTCCAGATTCGTACTGGGTGAAGCTGGCCGCCCCGGTCGAGGACTTCCGGGCCGGCCAGAGCACGCTGCGCGTCTCGCCGGTCGCCCCCGAGAGCGCCCTGGAATGGGCGACGGTGACGTTCCGCGGATTCGGGATGCCCGAGGACGGGTTCGCCGAGATGATGGCGGGCAGCGTCGCCAACCCGGACGTCCGCCCGTTCGCTGCGTGGGACGGCGACGCGATGGTCGCCACCGGCACCCTGCTCGTCCGTGGAGAGATCGGCTCGCTCAACGCCGGCGCGACGCTGCCCGGCCACCGTAACCAGGGCGCGCAGTCGGCCCTTCTGGCGACACGCGCCGAGGAGGCCGCGAAGGCGGGCTGCCGCTGGCTGATCGCGGAGACCGGCCTGCCCGCCCAGGGAGAGTCCAACCCGTCGCTGAACAATCTCCTCCGCTCCGGGTTCCGCCCCCTGTACAGCCGGCGGAACTGGATCTGGCGGCCGGACGCCGCCTGACACGCGGACGTGACCCGAAGGCGGGGCACCCGACCGGAAGGACCTTCACCCGTCCGGTCAGCCCGCTGCCACGCCCCTCTTTCACGAAGGACATCTCGATGATCTCTCCATCGCATGGCCACATCGCACCCGTACGGGTCCACTTCGACGAGCTCGACCCTATGGGCATGCTGCACCACTCCCACTACATCCTGCTGTTCGACCGCGCGATCAGTGCCTACTGGAACGAGCATGGCTGGGACACCGATCCCGCGAAGGCGGCGTTCAAGGAGGTGATCCTGGTCGTCCGCGACCTCAACATCACCTACCACGTGCCGATCACGGGGGTCTCGGAGCCGCTTGTGCACTTCTGGCTGGAGAAGATCGGACGCAGCAGCGTGATCTACGGATTCCGGGTGCTCTCGTCCGATCAGGCGGTCGTGCACGCCGAAGGGCGCCGCGTCAACGTCAACCTTGATCCGGCGACCTTCACCCCGGCGCCCATCAGTGCCGAGGCCCGGGAGGCGGCCATCGCCCTGCTCGGAGTACCGGCGCAGGCATGAGATCGACCCGGCGGCGTCCGCGACCCAGTGGACGGTGACACCCAGGTTCGAGCGCTCTGTTCGACTACTTGAGCCGGCAGGTTCTTGGTCGTGGTCTTGCCCACGGTGCCGGTCAGGCCGATCACGACCGGTCCGGGGTTCAGGACTGGCCGGTGTTGCCTCCTTGGTTGAGCCAGGCGCGGACGGACCCGCCGTTGTAGAGCACGAGGTAATCCGCCCTGCCGTCGCCGCCACTGGCGGGTGACGGGCCCCGTGCCCGCGCCCGGCCTGGGTGCTGGTGGCGGCCGGAGATCCCTTCACCGATCCCGCCGCCTCGGCTGAGGTGGCCGACGAGCTGGGTGCCGAGGTACAGAAGTGACGGCAATCAGCAGGCCCTCGACGAGTTCCGCGCCAACCACGGCCAGGTCGGTAGCCCCTGCGTCAACGCCAGGCTCCTTGCGGTCAGTACGGCTGGCCGTCCATGGCGCAGCGACGCGCCGGGGGCTAAGTAATTTTCGCCGACGCGAAGCCCTTGCGTCGGTGCGAACGTGGCGACAGCAGGAAATCAGCCAGGACGGCGCCGCCGAAGGAGCTCCGCGAACGTGGACACTGTGAACGCCTGCCAGACCGTGAGGAACACTGCGCGGCGACAGGGAACTCGGCGACCTACGGCGCGGCTCCCAGCATTGGACCGGGCGACCGCGCTGACTCCCTCACCACGCCACACCCGCCCCTTCAGCCGGCTCCGCTGGCCACCTCCAGGGAGACAGATGAGCCTGGTCCTCGACACCGCCTCCGTCGCTGAGGCCGACAAGGTCGCCTACTGGAACGACGCCGTCACCCGCACCCTCGTTCCCATGACGGCCACCCCCCGAAACGCCGGCTCCTTCTGCGCCACCATCACCACCGACCGGTGCGGCTTCCTGCAGGTCTCCACCATCGAAGCCGATCCAGAAACCGTCACCCGCACCCCCGACCTCATCACCGCGGCCACCCCGGAGCTCATCGCGGTCGGCCTCCAGGCCACCGGTCGCGCCAGCCTCACCCAAGACACCCGCACCGCCGAACTGACCCCCGGCGACCTGGTGCTCTACGACACCACCCGCCCGTTCACCCTCGACCACCCCGAACGAGCCCGCATACACATCCTCCAGTTACCCCGCCACGTCCTGGCCGTCCCCGACCACGACGTCCGCCAGATCGTCGCGACCACCATCCATCCTCGCCAGGGGCTGGCCGCACTGTTGTCGCCCTTCCTGTCCGCCCTGGCCACCACCTACCACCCGCCCACAGTCGGCGAACGCCTGGGCGGCCATGTCAGCGATCTACTGGCTACCATGATCACGGGCCAGAGCGACGCCCGGACGGCCAACGCGGATGACCACGCGGCTCAGGCCTTCGTCCAGCGCATCCGCCACTACGTCAACCAGCACCTTGCCGACCCCAGCCTCTCGCCCGTATCGATCGCCGCAGCGCACCGCATCTCCCTGCGCTACCTCTACAAGCTGTGGGCCACCCAGGAGGCCACCATCAGCCGCTGGATCCAGCAACGCCGCCTGGAAGAATGCAGCCGGGAACTCACCCGCCGTGGCCGCATCGCCCCAACCATCTCCGCCGTCGCCCAACGCTGGGGCTTCATCAACGCCGCCCACTTCAGTCGCGCCTTCCGCGGCGTCTACGGCATGTCCCCCAGCGAATGGAGGGACAAGGGCCAGACCCAAGCCTTGGTGGCCGCTGCAGGAAAGCCGGGGCGGCGCTTGGATGCCGCGCGATCAGGCGTCGACGGTGCCGATATGTAGACACCATCTTGCCGGTCCCCGGGCGCCTGCCTCAGCGGTCCTGAGGCAGCGTGCCGCGGAGCTGTCGGCGTGAGGTGATGCCGAGCTTGCGGAAGACGTTGCGCAGATGCGCGTCGACCGTACGTGGGCTCAGGAACAGCTCAGCCGAGATCTCCTTGGACGTCGCCCCGGCTGAGGCGAGGCGGCCGATGTGCAGTTCCTGGGGCGTCAGCTCGCTGAAGGTGCTGGGATTGCGCTTACGGGCACGTTCCCCTGTCGCGTTGAGCTCTCGGGCGGCCCGCTCGGCGAATCCCTCGGCTCCCATCTGTGACAGCGACGCGTGCGCCTCGCGCAGGTGCTTGCGGGCGTCCGAGCGCCGTCCCTCCCTGCGCAGCCATTCGCCGTACAGCAGCCGAGCCCGGGCGAGGTCAGCCAGGCATCCGCTGCGCTGCAGGAGCTCCAGCGCGGCGAGGTAGTGCTCTTCGGCCTCTTGTCCGCTGGACACCAGTGCCGCACAACAATGTTCGGTACCGGCTCCGAAGTCCGTTTCCGACGCGCTCGTGCTCTCACGCAGTGCCGCGTACGCCTCCGCCGCGATCTCCGGGGCGTTGGCGCGCGCCGCTGCCTCGACTAGCTCGCGCAGCGCCAGGCCTCTGAAGAGGAACACCAGGTGGGACGCCGCGTAGCGGGCGGCGGCCAAGGCACCGCCGTAGTCTCCGTAGCCGTTGCGGTGCAGCGCGAGGGCGAAGTGCGAAAAAGCCACCAGCATGCCTTCACCCCGCGCCGTTGCGTCTCTGACCGTGGTTTCCACCAGCGTGTCCAGCTCGGGCCTGCCCCGCCATGCAGCGAGGGTCAGGTGGGGGTAGCTCGGGGCGGTCCCGGTTACCATGACAAGCTCCTGTGCCTGCTCCAGCAGCGACTCCGCCGTTTCAAACCGTCCCATGCGCAGGTGCGGTGCCGCGAGCGTGCTCAGCGCCTGGGACAGGGAGGTGAGGGCGCCGAGCACACGCGCACGTTCGATGTGCCGCTCCAGGATGGACGTGTAAAGGTCGAGATCCCAGATCTCCATCGCCACCACGGCGACTAGCTGGGTTCGCCTGCCCCACACATCCTCGCCGCCCTCGGCCAGCGCCCGCCGCAACAGCGGCGTGCCACGCCGGCGGTCCCCGGTCATGGCCAGCGCCAGACCGTCCAAGGCCAGATCCACGGCGTTGGGCGGCTCCGGCGCGGGTACGGCGGCGAGTGCGGCTTGGGCAACGCGGTCCGTACCTGGGCCGAGCGAGCCGACGATGACTGTGGCGAACAGTGCGTCGAGATACGTCTCGCGCGCCATGCGGGGCTCGACCGGCTCCAGCCGCCGGGCCGCCTGCAGCAGCAAAGCCGGTGCGTCCGCACCTCGCCGCTCCGCGAACGCGACGTGACCTCGGAGCAGTTCCACCCGGGCGCGTCGCAGGGGATCGAGCCCCGTCTCATCCACGGTTCCAAGCAGCACCGACGCCTCGTGCGGCGCACCTGCCTCCAGCTTGGTCCCGGCCGCGGACAACACCCGGTCAAGGCGCGGCCCTGCCTCGGACGTGAGTGCGGCCGCCCGCTCCAGAAAGGCCGCCGACGCCGCGAGGCCGCCACGCGTACGCGCCCTGGCCGCCGATCTCATCAGCTCCGCCGCCAGATCATCATCCGGGCCGAGCGCGGCCTGCGCCCGATGCCAGGCCTTGCGGTCGGGATCGGACTGGACGTCAGTCACCTCGGCCAGCGCTTCGTGCACAGCCCGGCGATCCATCGGCGAGGCGGAGCGGTAGACGGCCGACCTCACGAGAGGATGGCGGAAGCGTACACGGACGTCGATCTGCAGGAGCTCCGTGTCCTCGGCGGGTGCGGCCGCCGCCACCTCGATCCCGAGCCTGCGCGCCGCCGCCCACAACAGGAGCGAGTCGCCGAGTGGTTCGGCCGCGGCGATGAGCAGCAACCGTCGCGTGGGAGCAGGTAGTTCGGCAAGGCGCCGCTGGAAGAGCTCCTCGCTTGCGCCGCCTTCCCCTAGAGGCAGCCCATACCCGCCCGCGAGCGCCGTCGGACTCGCGCCTGCCGTCAGCTCGACCAGAGCGAGCGGATTGCCGCGCGCCTCACTGAGGACGCGCTCGCGCACCTGCTCATCGAGCGGGGTGTGGATCACTGAGGCGAGCAACGCATGCGCATCCGCATCGGGCAGGCCGGACACCCGCAGTGACGGCAGTTGATCGAGCTCCGGAGCACGGACGGGGTCACGCAGGCCGAGTAACAGCGCCACGCGTTCGGCGGCGATCCGCCTGGCGGCGAACGCCAGTGCCTGAGCGCTGACCTGGTCCAGCCACTGCGCATCATCGATGACGCACAACACCGGCCGCTCCGAGGCCATCTCCGAGAGGAGGGACATCGTCGCCATGCCGACCATAAGCCGGTCAGGCGCGACACCCTCACGATGGCCGAACGCTACCTCGATCGCCTCACGCTGGGGCGCCGAGAGCCGTTCGAGCCGGTTCAGAAGCGGCGCGAGCAGCTGGTGCAGGCTCGAGAACGGCAGTCCCATCTCGAACTCCACGCCCGTCGCACGCAGCACCCGCATTTCCGGCGATGCCTCCAGAGCCCATTCCAGCAGGGCGGTCTTGCCGATCCCGGCCTCACCGCGGACCACCACAGCCGCACCGCGCCCGGACGCCGCGCCCTCCAGCAACCCGGTCAACACGCTGATCTCTTGCCGACGTCCAAATAGCATGAACGGGAGTATTCCATTGCCGACCTGGACCGGGATGAACTGCGGCGGCCGCCCGGACCTCACCGTTCGGCCAGCAGCGCCCCCTGATCGCTCTCAGCATCGGATGCTTCACGGTGAAGCGGATTACGCCATCTCCCGCTGTGGCCCTGCTGGGTGCGGTGGTGGCTCATCTGTGGCCTTCACGCCGCCGAACAGCGATGCCGCCGATGGATGCCGTCACCGCCAGAACGCTCGTCGCCATCATCATCGCGATGACGTGCTCCTGTGCCCCCTGGATTGGACAGGAAATGGTCTCCATTCTGAGTATTCCGCCGCCCGAACATGCAGACTTCCAGCTCCACAGAATGGGATCACTCGAAAATGAGAAGACTGCTCGGCGCCTTCGCCGCCGTCCTGACCGTCGCCGCCACGCTGGCCTCCGGCGCCACCCCTGCGTCGGCTGAGACCGGCTGGTTCTTGCTGAAGAACGGCAGGTCCGGCCTGTGCATGGAGGCGCACACCAGCACGGGCCGCCTGATGATGATGAAGTGCAACAAGAACGTCGCCAACCAGAACTGGAAGCACTACAACGATTACAACAGGACGTTCCTCAGGAACCGGGTCAGCGTGGGCCAGGGATGCCTGGCAGCCTTGTCGGCCACGGACGTCCGGGTCATGCCGTGCGTGGACGGCGACTATCGATACAAGTGGTGGAAGGGCGCTTTCTGGGGCGGGGGCATCTCCTACCGCTTCTGGCGGAACCTGCGCTTCGGCGACAAGGACCTGACCGCCTGGAACGACGGCACGGTCAGCCTCTCCGTGAGCTGTCCGCCCTGCACCGAGGCGGGAAAGATGGACTGGACGATAGTGTTTGTGTGACCGGGCCCTTCGCGTGCGCACGCCACCATCAGCCCGGCGATCCCGATGCCGCCCCGCGCGGCGGGACCGGTCGGTTCCCGCACCTGCCCGCCATGACAAGCGGGCCACCACCCTTAGGCGCAACCCACCAACCCCACAAGCGCTCATAGCATCCCAACGGCAAGAAACCTCCTATGCTCTGTACCGCGTCAAGACGCATCGCACCCCGGTTTGAGCTGCACGTTCTTCGAAGCATCTACGCGGCTCGATGAGTTCCGCGACATTGAGGCGCAGGTGGACGGCACCTGGAGGGCTGTTCACCGCGCTCCTGACATCGCTGCCTCGCGAGGTCCTGCGCCGGCCGCGGCTCCTCGTGCGTCCGGACACCATCCTGCGCTGCCACCGCGACCTGCTGAAACAGCGCTACGCCCGCACCTGTCGCCGCGGCGCTGAAACGCGAGCTGGAGGCAGGGCCTGTTGCCGGGTTGCGCGCCTTTCTGGCCTCGCGGCGGCAGACGGTGCTCGACAGCGACTTCCGCGCGGCTGCCCGGTGCTGGCCGTGGCGGTCGAAGAGCCACCGCTGGAAGGCGAGGCCGAGGCGATGGCCGCCGCGGCCGCGGTCTTCACCAGGCTCCATGACCGCCACATCGATGGTCATGGCGTCGGCACCCGAGTCGCCGAGCCGGACGCCGCGGATGGCGATCATGTCCGGCGCCGGCTCGACGGAGCGCACCTGAAAGCCCACCGGGCGGCCTCGGCGAACTGGCCGATCTCGGGCACCAGGACGGCATGGGGCGGGTTTGATGAAGGCTCAGTGCCGGCGGCGGTGCCGGTCGAGGAAGAGGCGGACCGCGGCGGCGACTTCGGTGTCCTCGGGGCTGGCGCCGCCGAAGCCGCCGTGTGGCATCGCCTCGAAGACGTGCAGCTCGGCTTCGACGCCGGCCGACAGCAGCCTGCGGTGCATGCGGACGGTGTTGGACAGGAACAGGTCCCGGGTGCCGGACTGCAGGAACGTAGGCGGGAAGCCGGACAGGTCGGCGAACAGCGGGGACAGGTAGGGGTGGGAGAGGTCGTGACCATTCGCGTAGAGCTCGTTCACCTCCCGCAGGCTGGACAGGACGTTGTCAATGCCGGCGTTGGCGTGGAAGCTGTCGCCGGACTCGGTGAGGTCGACCTCCGGCGTCCGTAGCACCAGCGCCGCCGGCATCGGGAGCCCTTCGTCCTTGGCCCGCACCAGCAGTGCGGCGGCGAGGTCACCGCCCGCCGAGGCGCCGCCGACGAAGGCGTCTGCCGGGTCGCAGACCTTCAGCAGGGCCCGGTAGACGGCCAGGCAGTCGTCGAGCGCGGCGGGAAAGGGATGCCACGGCGGCATCCGCTAGTCGATGCTCCAGGTGGTCATCCCGGTCTCAGGGTGGTGTCGCTGCAGCTGTGAGCGCACAGGTCGCCGCCGCCGTAGAGGAGGGCGCCGCCGTGGATGTCGAGGTAGATCGGCCCCTCGTCGGTGGCGAGGTCGCTCTCGGCGCGCAGGACGTACGTGTGGACGCCGGCGACCTGTGTGTCCTGGACGGCGACTGGCAAGGGAAAGGCTCGGTCTCTGAGCCAGGTGCGGATGTAGCCGTCGGTCTGCTCGACCAGGCGCACCCAGCCGTCGGTGTCGTCCCGTTGGGGAAGAGTGGGCGCGTGCATCGGCGGCTGTGCCAGGAATTGGCGGGCTGCCTCGCTGAGGCGCGCGGGGATCGGCAGCGGGGAGGGAACGGAGGGATTCATGGGTCGTCTCCTTCGGAGGATGCGCTTATGCGAGTTGATCGCTTGGTATGCCGATCGCCTGGATGAGGGCGCCATCGGGGTCGTAGAACAGGAAAGACGTGACTCCGGGCGGCGGTGACCAGAAGGGGTGGCCGCAGCCGTACTGGCCGATGGTTCGAGCATCGGACTGTACTTTCGCCCCTGCACACCAGGGAGTACGCCGACATGCGTCGCCTCCGAGGCCGGGAGTCCATGGAACCGCTACGCCTCAGGCGACGACCGCACCCTGTGACGGCACGACGATCAGCTCCAGCACCCGCCGCACGATCATGTAAGCGAGGGACAACAGCACCTCGCAAGGCTCCCAGACCCGCTCACGCTGCCGCAAAGCCCCAGCTCACACCCCAGGCTCGAATTTCAAGCGGCATTTGCTGGTTCGCGATGGCCGCGATGTCCACCGAGATCAGCGCCACGATGATCCTCCGGGCAGAGAATCTCCCGCGGCATTCCCTGCCCCGTTGCCGTCCTTCATGGGTCCTCCTGCGCTCCGCGGGTTTCTCAGGCCCTGATCAGAGCAAGGATCGCTTGCAGTGGCAGTCCGCCGCGTCAGCGGAGCAGGAGGCGGTCCATCGCGTCTGCCAGCCAGTCGGCGTACTCGCGCAGTTCCCATTTCCTGCCGGCCATGAACGCCTCCGCCGTGTGAGTGGTGAAAGTCGCCCAGTAGATGTCGGTGGCACGTTCGACGGTCAGTCCCGGGCGCAGCAGGCTGGAGAAGGATTCGATGATGGCCCGGGCGTCGGTGTAGCGGCGCCGCTCGTAGTCCTCCCATGCCTCGGCGATCTCCAGATCGCCCGCCGCGGCCTCCCGGAACACCCGCATCACCGGCCCGACCCGGGGCAGCCAATCCTGCGCGATTCGCGCCATCAGGCGTAGCTTTCTCTCCTTGTCCCGTTCATCGAGCAACTGCCGGAACCGGTCGTGCTGTATCAGCGGCCCAGCAGTGGCGTCGCCGGCGATGCTCACGTCGACCACGGCCAGGAGCAGCGCCGCCTTGCTGCCCTGCGCGTACACGGTCGGCGCGGAGACCCCCGCCCGCTCGGCGATGTCCTTCATCGTCGTCTCCGCGTAGCCCTGGCCGACGAAGCATTCGGTGGCGGCGGCGATCACGGCCACCCTCGTGCGCTCCGCCTGCTCGGCGCGCAAGGCCGAGTGGTACGCCCGCCTTCGCTCAGTCATGGATTGACTTTACCGCAACTTAATTCATATTATAGCGACTAAACCCAAAAGGAGCGATCATGCCAGCCTCTTCCCCTCCCGCCACCGCCCCCCACACCGGGCAGTTGCTCCTCACCGGTCAGGCCGCCGCGCCGCCCGGTCCCGTCGACGTCGCGGGCATGTACCTCATGCACCGCGCCTTCCGGCGGGACCTCGACCTGTTCGCCGCCGCCACCACCGCCACCCCGATCGAGGACCGGCAGTGCTGGACCCGCCTCAGCCGCCGGTGGCAGCTGTTCTCCAGCACCCTGCACAAGCACCACCTGGGTGAGGACACCGGGCTGTGGCCGCTGCTGTTAGAACGCGCCCGCGGCGCCGAGGCGGGCGCCGTGCTGGCCGCCATGTCCGCCGAGCACAAGCACATCGACCCCCTGCTCCACGCGTGCGACACCGGATTCGCCACGCTCGCCCGCGCCGGCGACGCCCAGGTGCGCCGAGATCTCGCCGGGCACACCGCCGAGCTGCGCGACCTGCTGCTGGCGCACCTCGCCCACGAAGAGCGCGACGCGATGACACTCGTCCAGGCCCACCTCACCCAGCATGACTGGGAGCGCCTCGACAAGGAGCACTTCGGCGCCCAATACAGTCCGCGTGACATCCCCGCGGTGCTCGGCTGGATCCTGCACGGGCTCCCCCCACACGCCGTGCGTCTGATGCCAGGAGGCCCCGTCCTGCGCGCCGCCGGCAGAGTGCTCGCCCGGCGCTTCGCCCGCGCCGAGCGGCGTACCTTCCATCACGTGTCCCCGGCGGATCGGCCGTGACCACCCGGGCGAGCGTGCTCACCTGGACCAGCCGCAACGCCGCCAGTTGCACACCTTCCTCTTCCGCCGCACCCAGGCCCGCTTCGGGCATCGCTTCCGCGGCGGCGACGTACTCCGGCTGACCGTGCACGGCCGGCGCTCCGGGCAGGCGTTCACCATCCCCCTGCTGCACATCCGCGACGGCCGGGACTACATCGCCCGAAGACCGCGAACCATATGCCACGCCGACCACCGGTCGTCAGAAGGCTCGTGCGGAACAAACACAGCGTGGACGTTCTCGTCCCAGGGCACTCTGGCTTGGACGGTGGGGTGGCAATGGACAGAATCGGCCAGAGTGAAGTGACCATTGGTCTGAAGTGGGCCACGCTCGACGAGACCCGGACCTGATAACGCGACGCTCCGCACACGATCACGCAGTCCAGACCGCCGGGCACCCCTGAGCATCTCGAAGCGAGCCCGCATCGAGAGAGAAAACCGGCAGCCGCCCACGCATTCCTTACGCCATTGCGGCACCCATCGAGTCAAGGAGAAGTCACCATGTGGGATCTGCTCACCGCCCGAGATGATCTGAGTAAGACCGAGGTACGACCGATGCCGGCACCAGAGCTGGTAGACGGTGAGGTTCTGCTGGAGGTCGAACGATTCGCCCTCACCAGCAACAACATCACCTATGGAAGGGTTGGCGACAGCTTCGGTTACTGGCGGTTCTTTCCAGCTCCGCACGGCTGGGGCCGGCTGCCCTGCTGGGGATTCGCCCGGGTGGTGCGCTCGCGCGCGCCGGGCGTCGCAGAAGGCCTCCGGGTGTACGGCTACCTGCCGATGTCCACTCACGTCACGATGCGGCTGACCCCCGGCAGCGCTCGCGCCGACGTGCCTGACCGGGCGTACGTCGACACCGCGGCACACCGCGCCGAAGGGTCGGCGACCTACAACACCTACGCCGCGATGCCGGCTGATCCCTTCGACAACCATCGAGCCGTGTGGCGGCCGCTGTTTTCCACCGCCTACCTGCTCGACCACGACCTATCCCAGGCGGAACCGGCTCCGTCTGCGGCACCCACCACGGTCGTGCTCTCCAGCGCCTCCAGCAAGACCGCGATGGGACTGGCCTGGCTGCTGCACCGCCGCCAGATCCCCGTGGTCGGCCTGACCGCGGCCGACAAGGTCGCTGCACTGACCCGGCGTGGGCTCTATCACCAGCTCGTCTCCTACGACGCGATCGCCGATCAGAACCTCCATGGCCCCGTGGCCTTCGTCGACTTCGCCGGTAATCCCGATGTGGTCGCCGCGGTGCATCAGCGATTCGCTCACCATCTCACTCACAGCATCATTGTCGGAGCCACCCACTGGGACGCGCCCGCACACGGCGGTGACCTGCCCGGTCCCACGCCCGCACTGTTCTTCGCGCCCGAGCGGGTCCGCAGCCTGTCCGCCGGCATCGGCGGCACCGAGCTGCTCCAACGCATGGACACCGCGATGCGCGACTTCGTCGCCGCGTCGGCGTGGCTGCGCATCGTCGAACACACCGGGCCAGAGGCCCTGCAAAAGATCTACAACACGGTCATCGGCGGCCACGCGAAGCCCGAAGACCTCCACATCATCAAACCATCGTGAGCCGCCGCCACGCCGGTTTTGCCCTCCGCGACCCGACAGGAGACCTGTGGCTGACAAGCACTCACGGTCGCTCGCCGCGAGGCAAGAGCCCCGCACCGTCATCATCAGCTTCGACATGCTGCACGACCATGGCGCACTGCAGCGCGTCGGATTCCGTCGCAGCCGATGAACGAGACCGAGTGGCACACGCGGATCGACTGGCTGATCGTCTGGGACGATGACACCCGGGTCTTGGCACTGAAGACCGAGCTGGTCGGAAGGGTCGAGCCCGACAAGCCCGGGCAGGCGCTGGCGGCCCTGCGCAAGCAGACCGGGATCGACGCCGCCGTGCTCCGGCTGAGCGGCGCGGAGACGGACGAGACGGCACGCATCATCCGGTGCACCCTCGTCGCCACGCCGCGCACGGGCGGAAACGTCCCTTCGCAAAGGCCGCTGAGCGGCGCAGGACGCGGCGACCGGCACGCCGAACCAGCCACCTGGGTCAGTGCCGTCGAGGCCAGCCTCGACGGCGGTCCGCCATGGACGGATCCGCGATGGATCGACGGCGTGGCCGAGTGGCTGAGCGCGGACCTCGGGCTCGACCTCGACGACCGGCTTGAGCAGGTGCGCCTCTGGGATCTGTCCGCGGTGCTGCGGGCGGCCACGCCGCACGGCGACGTCTACGTCAAGTCTTCCGTCGCCACCCCGCTCTTCGCCGACGAGGGAGCAGTCACCGCCGTCCTGGACAAGCTCTTCCCCGCTCAGGTGCCCACCGTTCTCGGCCACCACGGCGACAGGCGGCTGCTCGCACTCGCCGACTTCGGCCCGGCGATCCGACACGCGTTCGACGAGGTCAACGCTGAGATGCTGAGCTCCTACGCAGCTCTCCAGGTGGAGTCAGTCGAGCGGCTGCCGGAGCTGCGGAGCGCCGGGTGCCTCGATCGCCGACTGCCGTGGCTGTCCGGGCAGATCACATGGCTCGGCGAAGTGGATCATGCCGCACCGCCGACCTGGTGCGATCCGGCCACCTGGGTGACGGCCGAGGAGGCCGCCCAGTTGCGCGAGTCCATGCCCGGGCTGATGGCCGCGTGCGCGGAGCTGACCGGCTTCGCTGTGCCGTACTCCTTGGTCCACGGGGACCTGCATCTGGGCAACGTGGCGCAGGGGCCGCTCGGCTACCTGTTCTTTGACTGGACGGATGCCGCAATCGCGCACCCGTTCCTCGACCTGAGCAGCCAATTCTTCCAGCCCGGCGTCAGCGCGCTCGACGGGTATTTGGCGCGCTGGGCGGACTTCGACTCGCCTGAAAGGCTGCGGGCCGCCTGGAAGGTGGCCGCGCCGCTATGCGCGCTGAACCAGGCGATCAGCTACGCCTCTCTCGCCGCCCACCTGCCGCCTCCGGTGGAGAAAATGGTGGGCGGCGGCACCGCGATGTGGCTACGCCGGCTCCTGCGGGCGCAGGCCCCCGGCTGGGTGGGATAGGACTCGGTCGACCTGCGCAAGCACGCCCCCTCCAGTACATGACACGATCGACAGAGCCGCACTGTGGAACGCGTTGGAACGCCTCATCAGTGGCTCCACTGGTCGACCACTGAACGTGGTGCGTGGGTCTCGACGACACCTGCTGCCTCCCGCCGGTCGTCGGCGTTTGTTCGTGACGCCGGGGACGCTGCTGCGCTGGCACGCCGATCTGGTACAGCGGCGCTGGACGTTCAAGCGCTGTAGCCAGGGTCGGCCATCCACCCGCGCCTCCATCCGGACCTCGGTGCTTCGTCTGGCCGGGGAGAATCCGCTGTGGGGTTACCGGCGAATCGCTGGCGAACTTGCCACTCTGGGCTACCGGGCGGGCGCTTCTACGGTGTGGCTCACCTTGAAGAGGGCCGGCATCGATCCCGCGCCGCGACGTTCGGGACCGACCTGGCGTGAGTTTCTGCGTGCTCAAGCTTTCTTTCGCACGATTCTGCACGTTGCGCGAGTAGCCACGTCGCTCACCACCCTCGGCGGCACGGCGGTGGACCGTACCACCGGAATCTGCAGAGTCCGCTACAGGACTCGAGATCGGCCGGTGCGGCTGTCATCGGCGCCGCAAGCACCGAGTGCTGCAGGCCGGGGCCGCAGCTGGGAGCGGTTGCCGACCGTTGACCCGTCCGGGGGCCCGGCGCTACCGTTGGCCACAGTTTTTCTATGACCATAGAAAAAAGATTCTCGGTTTCCGTCCTCCCCGGTCTCGGTGCGGTGACGGTGAGGAAGGGGGAACGTCGTGGAGACGACACCTCACACCGCAAGCCGGTTGCTGCACAGCGGACCGGCGGGCGCAGCGGCACTGGCCGAGCAGTTGCAGACCGCCGTCGCGGAGATGGCTCGTTGGATGGACGAGTACGGGAGCTTCAGCCCGCACCCGTCTTTGGACGTCGAGATGGACGCCTTGGAGCGGGCCACCGAGGAACTGCGCGTCCGGTTGCGGGAGAACTATCCGTTCTTCCACCCCCGCTACGTCGGTCAGATGCTCAAGCCACCGCATCCGGCAGCGGTGATCGGCTACGTGACCGCGATGATGATCAACCCCAACAATCACGCTCTGGACGGCGGGCCGGCCACCGCGCGGATGGAAAAGGAGGTCGTGGCGCAGCTGGCGGCCATGTTCGGCTTCGAGCAGCACTTGGGCCACCTGACCAGCAGTGGCACCATCGCCAACCTCGAGGCACTGTTCGTCGCCCGCCAGACACACCCGGGCAAGGCGGTGGCCTACAGCGCTGACGCGCACTACACCCACTCCCGCATGTGCCACCTGCTGGGAGTGGACGACACGACGGTCCCGACGACGGCCGACGGCGCGATGGACCTGCAGGCCTTGGAGGAGCTGCTGCGCACCGGGGCCATCGGCACCGTGGTGGCCACCACCGGCACGACCGGACTGGGGGCGATCGACCCCACCCACGACATCGTCGCGCTGTGCCGGCGCTACGGCGCGCGGGTGCACGTCGACGCCGCCTACGGCGGGTTCTTCCGTCTCATCGCCGACGACAGCCCCGACGGTGTGGCCGCCGCCCCCTTCGCCGCCATCGCCGAGTGCGACTCGGTCGTCATCGACCCGCACAAGCACGGCCTGCAGCCCTATGGCTGCGGCGCGGTCCTGTTCAAGGACCCCGGCGCGGCGCGACATTACCTGCACGAGTCGCCTTACACCTACTTCACCTCCGAGGAACTGCATCTGGGTGAGATCTCTCTGGAGTGTTCGCGCGCCGGCGCGGCGGCCGCCGCCCTGTGGCTGACACTACGGCTGCTGCCGTTGACGCCCGAGGGTCTGGGCGCGGCGCTGCGCCCCGGCCGGCGCGCCGCGCTGGCCTGGGCGGAGCACATCAGGGCCGGCGAGCAGCTGACCCTGTACCAGCCCCCGCAGCTGGACATCCTCACCTACTACCCCACCCGTGACCGCTTGTCGGAGATAGACCTGGCCAGCGCACACGTCCTGACCCGGGGCATGCGGCTGCCCGCGGAGCAGTCATTGTTCGTGGCCACCTACACCGTCGACGCCGCCGCCCTGGCCGCGCGCGGACACCGGGTGGCCGCCGACGTGCCGCACGGCCGCATCCTGCGCAGTGTGCTGATGAAACCCGAGACCGAGCAGCACGTGCCGTCCCTGCACCGGCACGTCCTCGACCTGCTCGCCGAAAGCGACACGTAAGCCGCCGGTCACCCAGCAGCCCGTACAGACCTCCAATCGGCCAACGGAAGGGAGCCGCCGTGCCGAAGGTCGTCGACCACGATCAACGCCGAGTGGAGCTCATCGAGGCCACCTGGCGCACCATCGCCCGCACCGGGTGGGACTCGGCCACCATGGCCGCCATCGCCACCGAAGCCGGCTTCGCCAACGGAGCGCTCAAACCGTACTTCGCGACCAAGGACGACCTGTTGGCCGCCGCCTTCGAGCACATCTACGTCCAGACCGGCCGCCGCATGGCCGCCGCCACCGCCGGCAAGCAGGGCCTGACGGCCCTGCGCGCCTACTGCCAGGAGATCTTGCCGCTGGACGACACAACCCGGGACGAGGCCCGCATCGTCATCCCCTTCTGGCACAAAGCTCTCACCAGTCCTAGCCTGGCCGCGCGGCACGAGCACGCCATGCGCGAGTGGTGCGGACAACTCCAGCGCTACCTCACCGAAGCCCGCGAAGCCGGTGAGGTCCGCACGCCGATCCCCGACGAACAGATCATCGGGCACCTGCTCACCGCGCTGCTCGGCGCACAGATCACCGCAACCCTCATGCCCACCCTGGAAACCACCCAGACCCTCACCGCACAGCTCGACGGTTTCCTCACCCTGCTCACGGTTCCTTGATGCGGAGCTCCCTCGCCAGCACATACGGGCAGCGTTGTGTCACCGAGCTTTGAGCACCGCATGGGCTCCCGTCCGATGAGGAGATCGCCTACACAGGCCTGGCGCGAGAAGATCAACGCCCGCCGACGTCGCGGCACTGGAAGGGGACGAAAGTCCACATTTGCCTGTCAGGAACCCTGGCACACAGCCTCTGAGAAGAAACGGCGGTGCCCCCAAGAGGGCACCGCCGTTCGTTCAATCCGGGTGGAGCCAACGCCCTAGATGGAGCCCGTCGGGACGCTGCGCTGATGCCGCTCAGATCATCGCCACCAGGATCCTTCTCGGGCCGGTGTAAGCGTGCCTGCCGTGCATGACGAGCAGGTTGTCGATCATCATGACGTCGCCTTCCTGCCAGGAGAAGGAGTCTCCTCATGGCCAAGATCCAGCACCACCTCGAACATTCCCTGGGCGCGCGTATCCCGCTGACCACGCTCTATGCCCACCCCACGATCCGTTCCCTGGCCCGACGGCTCGCCGACGAAGCAGCAGCAGAGGAGGTGGAGGGCGTAGAGCGGGCAGACACGGCCACGCCCCGGCCACGCACTCCCGCCGACCGGCGGCACTCCGCCGCAAGCGCCGTGGCACTCGCGACTCCTGAGAACGCGGACACGGTCCGACCCGGCGGCCCGCAAGACCGCCACGAGAGTCGGTGCACCGCCTGAATGCGGTAGAGGCGGATCAGCGTGCCGCGCCACCGCGAACTCCAGGACTTCTGACCTCGTCCAAGCACGGGTGAGGCCTTGATCCACGGGTGACACGGCGGGTGCCGGAAGGGACAATGCAAGGATGCGGACCGCTGCCGTGGCGATTTTGTCGGCCCTGCTCCTGACGGCGACGGTGGCGTGCGCGCCCGCAGTGGCGCCGCCGACGCCCTCCTCCGCGGCCCAGGTACTCAGGCAGACGGAGGACCAGATCGCCCATACGGCGGCCAGTCTGCGCCGGCTGGACGATATGCCGCTGTACGAAATGACCTATCACGGCGGCTATGACGCCGAGGCACCGCTCACCGACGAGGAGTTGGCCAGGAAAGGGGACGGCTGGGCATGCTCGCTGTTCCACCGCCCCGGCGCATTCGGCAGGAACTTCGACTGGGAATCCAACCCGGCCATGGTCGTCCACGCCCGCCCGCCGGACGGCTACGCCTCGCTCTCCCTGGCCGACGTCTCCTACCTGTTCCCGTCGGGGGCCCGGCCGGACCTGAACGCCGCCCAGGACCGGCGGCGGCTGGCGCACGCGGTGCTGACCCCGTTCGACGGCATGAACGAGAAGGGGCTCGCCGTCGGCCTGGCCCAGGCGCCAGACGCGCGGCTGCCCGCGCCCACCCCGGGACGCCCCACCGTAAGCGGAGTGCGGATCATCCGGCTCATGCTCGACCGGGCCGCGACCGTGCCCGAAGCGATCGACCTGATGGGTCGCTACAATCTGGACTTCACCGGCGGCCCGCAACTCCACTACCTGATCGCTGACCGGGCGGGCAGGTCCGCGGTCGTCGAGTACGGCGACGGGCGCATGAACGTCATCGACGACCGCTACCTCACCAACATCACGATGAGCGGCACCGACCGGGCCGCCAAGCTGGCCGACCGCCGCTACCGGCTCCTCGCCGAAGGCGGCGACACGGACGCGATGGAGCTGCTCAGGAGGGTGGCTCAGCACCACACCCGGTGGTCGATCGTCTACGACCTGGATGACGTGACCGCTAAGATCGTCACAGCGCAACGGTGGGAACGCGTGCACGACTTACGCCTCTCCGCGGGCGGTTAGGTCGACTCAGGACATGCCCCATGCGACCTGAGGCCGGCGTGTCTCCTGGAGCGAGGTCACCGGCGACCGCAGTCTTGATCATGTTGTGCGCAGGTTGGTGCACGCGAGCACGCACGGAGCACGCAAACGCCAGACGAAAATTCTAGAACGCATCCGATCTAGCATAACCGCAGGTCAGCACATGATCAAAGCGCCCTGCAGGATTCGAACCTGCGACCGTCGGATTAGATGCAAGATCCTTAAGTGCGGTGCAGTGCCGTTTTACAGTAGTTCCTGCCGTCTCCGCATACATTGCGTATCAGGCGGTGCCAGGCCCTGACGACACATGCCGGGGCGTACGAGCGCGCTTCGAGCACGGCCGCCGCAACTCAGTGATCTACGCAGCAAGCTGCCCGCTCGGATCGAAGGCGTCGCTGGTTCCAACTGTCACTGCCTGCGCCGTCCACGTGGGGGAAACCATGCCGACGGCGCCGGAGTGACGCCGCTTTCAGGACGCCGCGGCGGTCCTGATGTGATCGGCCAGTGGCGACAGCGACGACAGCGGCAGTTCCCGATGCGTCCATGCCTGCCTGAGATCCTCCGGGGTGTAGCGGGGCAGCAGGTGAAGGTGGAAGTGGAACACGGTCTGCCAGGCCGTAGGGCCGGTAGCGTGCCAGATGTTCATCCCGCCCGGTTCCAGCGCGCGCCGCAGCAGGGCGGCGGTCTGCACAGCACCCCGCATCAGCAGACCCGCGCGGTCCGGACCGATGTCGGTCAGGTCGCGACAGTGCTCGCGGGGGACAACCAGGGTGTGACCGCGAGTCGCCTGCGAGATGTCAAGGAAGGCGACCACGTGCTCGTCGGAGTAGACGATCTCCGCGGGGATCTCTCCGGCAACGATGCCGCAAAACGTACAGGTCCCGGTCATGGCCGCCTTTCCTCCACTTGATCGAGCCAGAGCGTAGCGACGCCGGATCAGGCTCAGGAGAGCGGGGGGCGTGTACCGCGTCAAATTCAGCCACGACGGTTCTGGCCTGTGGTTTTGACGGGGTACGTACCCGTATAAAGATCGCGTCTTGTGCTCGTCCGTCTGTTCTATCTGATCACGCTCCCGGTGTTCGGCCGGCTCATGTTGCCGGCCCGCAGCCAAACGTCGAAGAACGCGGAGATCATGGCGTTACGTCACCAGGTGGCGGTGCAGCGGCAGGTCGGACGCCCGAAGCCGGACTGGGCCGACCGGGCCGTTCTCGCGGCGCTGGCCCGATGGTTGCCACCGGTGCTGCGCGCTCATCGGCTGCTCATTCCGGCAACGTTGCTGGCATGGCATCGTCGCCTCTTGCGACGGGCCCGGACCTACCCGCATCGGACCCGGGCGTCCGGGGACGACTCCTGGGCTTCGGGACCTGGTTATTCGCCTGGCGCGGGAGAACCCCGAATGGGGCCACCGACGGGTGCACGGGGAGTTGGTGCAGCTTGGATGGCTTTCAGGTCAGCGGGTCTACTTTGACGCTGGGCTTCGACCCCGCCCGTTTCCAGACGAAGCCTCCAGCCTGCTACCGGGTCTCCTGGCAGCTACCTGGACCGGACTTCCACCGGCAAGCGACGACGACCTTACGAACAGACGATCAGCCGCTATGTGACGGCTTCACCTTCTGTTCTGCTGGGGGCACGAGAACAACTCAATATTCGAGCGGTACAGGTCCGGCTGCGGCTATCCAGCAAGAAGACTCACGGGCGTCCTTCTATCAAGGGCCTGCGGCGGCGGTCCACAGGATCTTCCACAGCGGGGACGACAGACGTGGTCATCTCGTCGAGAGTGAGCTTGAGCATCGGCGCGATGGTCCCGCCGAAATTGGCTCGCGCCTGCGCCGCTTCCGCATGTCGGAGATCTCTGCCCTGTTGTGATCGGTAGTTGGCGAAGCTGACCACGTGAAGGTCGGGCAACACCAGCCACGCGTAGGCCTGATCGGGTTCGAGAGAAGGATTCTGGATCACAAGCCCGGAGGCGTTGAGCGGCTCGTACGGTCCGGTCAGTCGGGGCGCGGCGAAGCCATAGAGCCCCGTGGGCCCGCGATCGGCTGGATGAAAGGTGTGACGCTGGGTGGAGAAGAAGAGGTAGTACCACGACTGGTGGACGATGATATGCGGTCGTTCGAGCTCGTGGTTGATGGCCTCGGCCACGATGAGGGGCGGCAGCAGGGACCAGGCGCCGGCACGTGACTCGGCCAGGGCGATGGCGCCGGTGAAGCGGTCGTCCCAGGCGGTGGACGCCGCGATGAGCAGATAGTCGCGCCCGTCGGCCGGGTCGCGGAACCAGCCGGGATCGCGGAAGGCCCTGATGTTCCCCGGTGACCCGTTGGCCTCCTCCACCGGCAGGTACAGACGGCCGTCGGAGCGGAGGATTTCCCGGTGTTCGGCGTCTTCGTGCAGCAGAATCCGGTCGCCGCCGGCCAGCAGGGCGGGGCGGGCCTCGATGACGCTCTGCCGGAACGTCGGGCGTGCTTCGCCTCTCCGGCCAGCGGCCGTGTAGAACACCGATACCGTGCCGTCGGGCCGGTGGACCGCTGATCCGGACCACTCGCGACTGCCCGGGGAGGCGCCGTCGGCGAAGGCGTGCCCTAGGTCCTTCCATCCGTCCCCGTTCTTGGCGAGCAGGCGGATGCGGGCTTGGTCGTGGCGCTCTTCGGGGTGACCGAGCGCGGGGGCCGACAGCGTCATCCACAGTTCGTAGCCGTCGATCAGGGCTGTCGAGCCGTCCTCCTCCTGGATCGGCCACAGGTCCCACAGATCGTGGCCGGGCAGGATCCGGGGGACGGCCGCCGGGTCCATGACGGGTGCCGTGGTCGCGCTGCTCTCGGCGAGCAGATCAAGGTGCCGGCGTGTCCAGTGCGCCGGTCGGCCACCGCTCACGCGGCGCCCTGCCCGCGGCGGTGACCGTCGGCGAGCCTCTGGATCATGCCGGATCTCGTCGCGGGTCTCCGCGCAGCGCCCAGCCGTCCTCGTGGGACCATGAAACGACCTCTGCTTCCACTCGTGCGGTGTGATGTGCGATGTCCTGTCGGCGCCGCTCAGCCCTTCAAAGACCCCTGGAGCAGCGCCTTGACAAAGTGCCGCTGAAAGATGAGGAAGATCGCGAGCGTGGGGGCCAGGATCAGCAGCGATCCGGCGCACAGCAGGGGGATATCGGTGCCCCACTGGCCCTGGAAGGCGCCCAGCGCGCCGGACATCGTGCGCTTGGTGGGGTCGTCGACGAGGACGATGGCCAGCAGGAACTGGTTCCAGGTCCACAGGAACAGCAGGATGCCCAGGGAGGAGATCGCCGGCATGGCCAGGGGGACGTGGATGCGCCGGAACAGCTGCCACACGTTGGCGCCGTCCATCCGTGCGCTTTCGGACAGTTCCTCGGGCATGTTGATGAAGTGGGCGCGCATCCAGAAGACGGAGAACGGCATGAACAGGCCGATGAGCGGCAGGATGATCGCCCAGCGCGTGTTCAGCAGGCCCATGTCGCGGATCTGGTAGTACAGCGGCGTGATGATGCCCTCGAACGGGAGGGTCAGGCCGAGCACGAACGTCAGGAAGAGCGCGCGGCTGCCGATCACGCGCAGGTGGCCGATGGCGAAGCCGGCCATCGTGCCCAGCAGGATCGAGATCGGCACCACGCCCAGCACGATGAGGACGCTGGAGATCAACAGCTCGTCCATGTTCGCGGCCTCGAAGGCCCGCAGGAAGTTGCCCCACTGCGGATTGCTGGGCCAGGCCAGCCCGGGCGGGTAGGTGCCCGAGGGATGCAGGGCGGTGACGAACAGGCTGAGGAACGGCAGGACGGTGACCGCCATCATGCCGACGAGCAGCAGTCGGCCGGTCCAGGCTTCCCGCCACGCGGTGATCATCGGTTGCCGTCCTTGGTGAACCATTGGATGGGAAGGGCGCAGGCGATCACGAGGAACATGAGCACCACAGCCAGGGCCGAGGCCGTGCCGATCTCGCGTTCGGAGAAGGCGAGATAGTAGATCTGCAGGCCGGGCACCATGGTCGTGTTGCCGGGGCCGCCCTGGGTGGAGATGTAGACGATGTCGAAGCTCGCCAGGGCCGCGATCACGGTCACGGTGACGCAGACCGCGATCTCCTGCCGCAGGCTGAGGACCGTGATCGAGATGAACTCCCGCCACGCGCCGGCGCCGTCCAGCCGGGCGGCCTCGTAGAGGGCCGGATCGATCTTGCTCATGCCGGCCAGGAGCAGGAGCGTGCACAGGCCGAGGAGCACCCAGGCGCCGATCATGCCGACCGCCGGCAGGGCCGTGGAGAAGTCGCCCAGCCAGGCCCGGGTCACCGTGCCGAGGCCGAGGAGCGAGAGGAACTGGTTGATCACTCCGGTGGAGGCCAGCAGCCAGCTCCACGCGATGCCGGCGGCCACCAGCGGGATGACCTGCGGCAGGAAGAGCACGGTCCGCGCCACGAGGGCGAGTCGGCTCGCGGCGATGCGCCGGATCGTCGCGGCGATCGCCAGTCCGAGCACGACCGGGATGGCGCTGAAGAACACGATCAGCTGGAAGGCGTTGATCAGTGAGTCGAACAGGTCGGGATCGGTGAAGACCTTTCCGTAGTTTGCCGGCCCCACCCAGGTGGACGGGCCGATACCGTCCCATTTGTACAGCGAGTACTGGAACGTCAGGGCGATCGGGCGCAGGACGAAGACCGCATAGAAGGCGAGCGCCGGGACGACGAACAGCCAGCCGATCAAGCCGCGCGTGCCGCGCAGCTTGGTCGGGGGCGGCCGCCGGTGTGTGGACCGGGCTCCGACAGGCCGGGCCATCAGCTCGCTCAGTTTCCTTCGATCTGGCCGGCGTAGTCGGCCTGGACCGCCTTCAGCAGCTCTTGCGGTGTCTGCTGTCCGCCCACCAGCTTCTGCAGGTTCGGGGTCCAGCTCTTGGCGTAGATGGCGCCGGTGGCGTTGGCGATGAAGTCCATCGCGCCGTTGTCCTTGGCGATGTCCGCTCCGGCGGCCAGTGTGCTGGCGGTGACCGTGTCCGAGGAGACCTTCGGCATGTAGGCGTCGGCCGGGCCCATCGGATGCGATCCGCCGACCTCGACACCGACGTCGCGGGCCTTCTGGTCAGTGGCCACCCAGTTGAGGAAGAACGCGGCGCAGTCGGCGTTCTTGGCGTTCGCGGCGATGCCGAAGGTGAGGGGCGCTGACATGGCGGCCTGCTTGCCGCCCTGCTGCGCCGGTGGCATCAGGGAGAAGCCGACGTTGCCCGCCATCTGCTTGTCGAGGTTGCCCGACTCCCAGTCGCCGTTGAACATGAACAGGCCCTGGCCGTCGATGAAGCGGCTCATCATGGTCGCGTAGTCGACCGCGTTGACGTCTTTTTGGAAGTATCCTGCCTTCACCCACCGATCCAGGTGCTGGACGGCCTGCAGGTTCGACGGGGTGTCGATCGTGGCCCCGGGCTTCTGGAAGATCCAGTCGTTGATCGGTCCGGGCGGGCCGTAGGAGGCCATGAGGTTTTGCAGCGGGAACGCCAGGCCGCCGGTGGCTCCGCCGTTGAACTGCACGATGGGTGTGATGCCCGCGTCCTTGGCCTTGGCCAGGGCCGCGTCGAGCTCCGCCAGCGTGGCGGGCGGCGTGGACATCCCGATCTGGGCGGCGAGTTTCTTGTTGTAGAAGACGCCGGTCATGCTGAAGTTGAGCCCCAGGGCGTACAGCGACCCCTCTCCCCGCGGTCGTCCACCCGGGCCCAGGCGCAGCTGCTCGAGCTGCGAGGCCGGCCACTTGTCCCAGCCGAACGCCTGCGCGTAGCCGTCCAGGTTCTTCAGCAGGTTGTCCTTGACCAGCTCCGAGACCTGGGGCAGGCGCATCAGGTCGGGCGGGTTGTCCGCCAGGACGCGCGGGGCGTTCTGGGTGATCACCGCGAACTGGTCCTCGCGGATGTTCCACGTGACGTTGGGGTGCTGCTTGGAGAACTCGGTGGTCAGTGCCTTGGGCAGCGGGAAGCCGGTCTCGAAGTAGCCGTTCATCGTGATCGGCGCCGTACCGCAGGTGGGTGCCGCTGACTGGGACGTCGGCTGCGACGACGTGCTGGTGGCTGCGGGCTGCGGGCTGTTGCTGCCTGGAGCCGCGCAGGCGGCGGCCAGCGTCCCCATGGCGATCACCAGCGCGGCCCCGGCCTGGCCGGAGCGAACTCGACGAGCCATGTGCATCTCCTCTGCTGCCGGGGGACATTCGGCACCGGGCTGATGTCCCTCCTCGCTGCTAAATCGGGTTAGCGCCCGTAGTGTCACGGCGCGCGTCGTACGATGTCAACCCCCTGTAACAGACTCTTGACGATCGGAGGCCCTGGGTGAGCTCACGACGGGTCACGCTGGCCGATGTGGCCAAAGCGGCCGGTGTCTCACGGCCGACCGCCTCGCTGGTGCTGTCCGGCCGCGGCCGTGAGCTGCGGATCTCTCAGGATGTCGAGCAGCGTGTCCTGCGAGCCGCCGACGAGTTGCAGTACCGGCCCAACATCGTCTCCGTGGGCCTGCGCACGGGCACCACCCGGACGATCGGCTTCGTCTCCGACACGGTCGCCACCTCACGGCTGGCCGGCGACATGATCAAGGGGGCGCTGGAGGCCGCCCGTGAGCGCGGCATCATGCTGTTCATCGGTGAAACGGAAGGAGACGCCGAGCTCGAACGCCTCCTGCTGCAGGCCATGCTCGACCGCCAGGTCGACGGGCTCATCCTGGCGTCGATGTTCACCACGACCATCAAGGTGCCCAAGGTCGTCGCCGCCGCTCCCGCCGTCCTGCTCAACGCGCTGTCCAAACAGCCCACCCACCTGCCCTCGGTCATCCCTGACGAGATCGAGGCCGGCCGCTGCGCCGCCCGGGTGCTGCTCGAGGCCGGCCATCGCGACGGCATCTACCTGATCGGCGCCGGCCCGGGCCTGCGCCAATTCCCCCCCGGAGGCGTCGCGGCGATGGAACGACTCAGAGGCATCCGCGAGACGCTCGGCGAGGCAGGCGTCAGGGTGGCGGGCGGCCGCCTTTGCGATGACTGGCAACCCGAGTACGGTCTCGCCGCGACGCGGGCACTACTCGAAAGCACGCGCCCGCACGCGTTGATCTGCTTCAACGACCGGCTCGCCCTGGGCGCCTACCAGGCACTCGACGACTTCGGGCTCAAGGTGCCCGCGGACGTCTCCGTCGTCTCCTTCGACGACCATCCCATCGCCGCGTGGATGCGCCCCAAGCTGACCACCGTGGCACTGCCCCACTACGAGCTCGGCCGCAAGGCCGTCGGCGTGCTGTTCACCCAGATCGGCCGCGACCACGCAGACCCCGATCCCAAGGGCGAGGTGCACCGGGTGCCGATGCCCCTGCGCAGCCGCGAGTCCATCGCCCCACCATCTGCCGCGGACTCCGTCAGCTGAACGCCACCGAGGGCCGCTCGCCTTGCGGCATCTCACGCCCCCCGGGTGACCTGCGCATGCTCCGCGAGTACGGGGGATGGACTGCCGCTGCGGCGATGACGGACAGGCCGGCACCGCCAAAGCCCACACGGATCTCCACCGTCGTGTCCCCCGCCGGTCCAGCCGTCCCCGCAGCCCAAGTCCTGCCTTGACAGGCGCGGGACCGGCCGTAATAGTACGGCTAACCCGATTTAGCGCCAGCGTCACAACGCTGGCCTGAAGGAGGTGCAAACGGAACAGGCGCCTTGTGTGCGCCAGCCGGCACCTGCCAAGACTGACATCGCGGGCGGCTTCGTCCGCCCCGGTCCCGCCGCCGCGACCATCACGACCGTTCGATTGCCGGTGGTCCGCAGCGTCTCATCAGCCACCCGAAATCGCAGTGGAGGTCACCCACATGACCACCCGCCGACTCATCGCCACTGTCATGGCGGCCGGACTCTTATCGACGGCCACGCCGGCGTCAGCGTCGACGTCCGCGGACACCCCGGCGGGTATCCAGAGCGTCACGGCGATCACGAAGGTCTACACCTACGGGCAGAAGGTGTCCGCGGTAGCAGTCGAATACGGCGAGACCGTCAACCCGCGAGAATTGGACAACTCGACGTTCTCGGTGCAGGACACGCTCTACAACTTCCGCTTCAACCCCATCGAGGACCTGCCCAAGCTGACTGAGCGGAAGGTCACCCACACCTACACCAACAACGCCGCCACCCCCCGGACCGACCACCGCTCCGTGCCCGGCCGGTACGTCATCGTCGAACTCGACCCAGAGCAGAACGCGGGCTGGACGGTGATCGTCTCCAAGTGCCCGACCTTCCTGTGCACGGTGAAAGTGAACCCGGACCTGCCCACCCAGCTGGTGCAGCGCAAGAACGTGTACGGCCGGCCAGGCCTCGGGATCGGCAAGGGCCCGCTGCTGGCCAGGGCGACCCCGGAAACCTCCAGAAAAGTGACCGAGAAGCCGGTCAACCTCCTCGTGGACGAGTTCCGGTACGGCTCGTACCTGTCCGGCGGAATGGTGCTGCCGTACCATTACCACCTGCCGAAGAACCACGACCCGGCGAAGACGTACCCGCTGATGGTCGTCCTGCCCGGGCACGGCATGGGCTGGGACGGCGACAACCTCACGGTCCAACTGGCCGCGGACATCCCCGCGACCGCCTGGCTGCAGCCGAAGTGGACCGGCAGCACGGAGGACGTCATCGTGCTCGCCCCGCAGCACCAGCGCGTCGGCAGCCCGGCCGAGGCGGATTTGCTGGTCAAGCTGCTTGATCAGTTCCTTGAGGACTTCGCCGTGGACAAGCGGCGGGTCTATGCCACCACCGTCTCCTACGGCTCGCAGCTGCTGTGGAACGCGTTCGCCAAGCGGCCGGACCCGTTCGCCGGTGGGTTGGTGACCGGCGGCTTCGCGGTCAACGCCGAGCAGGCGGCGGCCATCGCGGCCGCGGAGATCCCGCTGTGGGTCACCCACGGCGTCCACGATCACCTGCTGAACATCAACCTGGCTCGCACGACGCGGACGCTGTTGCGGGACGCGTACGCCGCGCGGGGCAAGACACCCGAGCAGATCGAGGCCCTGTTGCGGTACACCGAGTACGAAGACGCGGCATTCTCTCTCCCGGACTACCACGCCGCGTACGGACCCACCTACGAGGACGGCTCCATCCTCCGGTGGCTGCTGAGCCGGACCAAGCAACCAGCCTGACAAGCGCCCGGCTCCGGATCGTGTTGCGGAGCGGCCAGGCCTCGGTCGGGTTGCTGGAGGTCCGCGCCTTCGGCTGACGCACGCCGGTCAGCCGAAAACTTCTGCGACAGGTCGCAAAGATGCCCCCGCTCTGCCGCGTCCTTATGGCAACAAAGGATGCGAAACGTGCATCTACCTATTCATCACTCAATAGGTGGTTTGACATGTTTGTCATGAAGAGCGGAGTTCCAGCGGCCGATGCAACCTCCACATAAGATCACCACGCTGCTCACCGTCGCATGCCTGCTGACGGCGGGCTGCGCGGTGTCCGGCGCGGCGCCTGCCCAGAACGGCCGGCGGACGCCCGTGAGCGGCATCGTGCACCAGCCCGACGAGATCTCGACCGTCTCGCCGACGTGGATCGACGGCCTGCGGGTGGTCCGCGACAGCAGCAACGACCGGTCGTGCGCCTGGTCAATCGCGTACCCGCGGGTGCCGGGTGCTGACTCGTTCACCGCGGCGCTGCGGCGCATGGCGGAGAACCGGCGGGCCGAGTTCCTCCGCCAGGCGTGCGACCATACCGCCGAGCTGAACCTGGACTTCGCGTTCCTGGTCGCCTCGGGAGACGTCATCGGGGTGCGCTACACCGAATGGTGGCTGGGCGGCGCCGGCGACGGCAAATCCACGACCACACGCTGGTACGACGGGAAGACAGGCCAAGCCCTGCCTGCGGTTTCTCTCATCGACCCCGACGCGTTCGGCAAGCTCGCCGCCGGGCTCGGCACGGCCCTGTCGAGGAAGCAGGGCTTCGACTCCCGGGCGTTGCGCAGCGTCATGGCTGACGACGCCTCCCGGACCCGTTACCTGGACGATCTGGCGTTCACCGCCCGCGGCGACCTGGTGGTGACCTTCGACGAGAGCGTGGTGGGGGTGGCGCCCGCGGGGCAACTGCGGGCCGTGCTGCCTGCCTCGATCGCGCGCCCGCTACTGTCGGACTTCGGCCGTAGGGTGCAGCGGCAGGTCGTGGAGCCCGAGCGGCGCCTCGGCCTGAACGGCTCCGTCTCCCCGACGCCCACGCTTGCCCCGGCAACGGAGGGGACCGCCGACTGCCGGCAGGTCAAGTGCGTGGCGCTGACGTTCGACGACGGCCCCGGGCCTTACACCCAGACGTTGCTGGCCCATCTGGCCAAGTTCCACGCGCGTGCCACGTTCTTCGTCGTGGGACAGAACGTCGCGATAAGTCCAGACGTCGTGCGCCAGACCGCCGAGGCCGGGCACGAGCTCGGCAACCACAGCTGGTCGCACCGCGACCTGACCCGGCTGACGGCGGCCCAGGTGCGGGATGATCTGCGCCGCACGGATCAGGCCATCAAGAAGGCGTCGGAAGTGTCGCCGCGTATCGTCCGGCCCCCGTACGGAGCCGTGAACGACGTTGTGCGTGAGCAGACGCCGCATCCCCTCATCCTGTGGAGCGTGGACACCCTGGACTGGAAGTACCGCGACTCCGCCCGGGTGACCCGAGCGGCCGTGTCGGGGGCCAAGCCCGGCGCGATCATCCTTTTTCATGACATCCACCCGACCACAGTGGCGGCCATCCCGCGGATCCTGCAGACGTTGTCCGGCCGCGGCTACCACTTCGTCACGGTCACCCAGCTGCGCGACGAGGCCGCGAGGTGAGCGCGAACCGGCGGGAGTTCGACGAGTTCGTGGCGGCGCGCTCGGCCGCGTTCATGCGCCTGGCCTACCTGCTGACGGCCGGTGACCAGCACGCGGCCGAGGACCTGCTGCAAACCAGCCTGGCCAAGACCGCGCTCAAATGGAGCAAGATCGACGATCCGGACGGCTATCTCCGGCAGGTGATGTACCGCCAGCAGATCTCGTGGTGGCGGCGCAGGCGGGAGTACGCCGTCCCGGAGATTCCCGAGCAGGCGAACGCGGCGGACGCCACGCACGGCGTCGAGCTCAAGATCATGGTCCAGAAGGCGCTCGGCAGGCTGACCGCCAAGCAGCGGGCCGTGCTGGTGCTCCGCTACTTCGAAGACCAGTCGGAATCCACCGTGGCCGCCACCCTCGGCTGCAGCATCGGCACGGTACGCAGCACCGCCCACCGGGCCCTGGCCCGGCTCCTGCAGTTGTGCCCCGAACTCCACGACCTGTATACCCGCTCGGGAAGGACCTGACATGACCACTGACGAGCTGCTGAAAGACACGCTCACCGCGGTGGCCGACCAGGCCAGGACGCCGACCGGCGTAGCGCACGCCGCATGGCGGCAGCGGACCCGCATGCGGATCAGGAGAGCGGCCACCACCGCGGCCGCCGTGGCCGCCGCCGTCACCGTCGGCGCGATCACGGCACCTTCCCTTGTCGCGCGGGAGGACCCTCCGGTCGCGACCAGCGTTATCGCTGGAGGGATAGCAGCCGATCTCAGCCACGCCCCGCCTGTGACCCGCGTCGCCGCCGGACGCGTCACGCTCACCGCGTACGCCGACTGCGCGTCGAGTTGCGACTGGTACCTGTTCACGCACGCCGGCGCGAGCGGCTACACAGCGGCTCCATGGGGATGGATCGACGTGGCGCCCGGGGGCCGGACGGCCGCAGTGCTGGAGAAGAATCTGCCCGCGCGCCGGATCGGCCTGGTCGACACCACCGCCGCCTCGGTGCGGCGCTGGATCGACCTCGGCCGCGCCGTCGCAGGCAGCGTCGCCTGGTCCCCGGACGGGAAGCGGCTCCTGGTCACCACGTACGACGCCGACCCCGGACTTCTCGACGACCCCGGCGAAGCAGGACCGTCCAGAACCGGCTTCGCCATCGTGGACGTGGCGAGCAGCGCGACCACCTTCCACAGCCTGCCTGACGACTCCGGCATGCGCAGCGACTTGTCCTGGAGCCGCGACGGCTCGCTGATCTGGGAGGACATCGGCGCCCGCCAGCAACCCCGCGTGTACTACGACCTCACCGGGCAGCCCCGCCCCGGCCCGGATCAGGAGTCCTCGAGCGACCAGCCCGCCGGGCTGTCCCCCGACGGCCGGCGCCTGGCCATGGGCGGCAGGAGCGGCTCGGCTCCCTTCGTCGCCGAAATCGCCTCCGGTCAGACCACGCTCCTGGAACCGGGCGGCGGTCAGGCCATCGTGCGATTGCTCGCCTGGGCCGACGACACGCATCTGATCGCCTGGATGGCGGACACCGGCGGCGACAAATCCCGCTACCGCCTGGTGCTGGTCGACGTGACAGGGAAGCCCGAGTTCACACCCCTGACCGGCTGGACCGACCGGCTCACTCGCCCGAGCTGGCTGCCGTCCTTCACGGAGTCCTGAATCCCTTGATGATGAGCCGGCCCGCCAGGCTCAGCTCCCAGCCGAACACCGGGATCGCCACGACCGCCCCCAGCGTCGACACCTGCTCGACCAGGCCGAACATCGTGGCGGTCACCGACGCGAACACCAGCGGCCCGCCCACCAGCCCCAGCACGCCGATGAACCGCGGAACCAGACCGGGCTTGACCATCAGGTACGCCATCAACACCGTGTTGATCCCCAGCACGAAGCTGGGCCCGAGCAGGAACGTTCAGTTGTGGATCGCGACCAGGGCCATGCTGAGTTCCCCGCGCACCGTCACCTGTTGGGTGCGAGAAGTTTGTCATGGTGGTTGACCTGAACCGCACGCACTGATCTGGTACAGGCGTGTCGGCAGAGACCGTGCCAAATGTCGACGGCGAAGCATGATGCGATCCTGCCGCATCTGGAAGAGCGGCAGACCACTGTCAACGGCCGGGTCAGCTCCAGTCGGTCAGCAGGCGCTGGAACTGCTCGTTCGCCTCCACCGGATCGAAGTCCGGCATGGCCTCGCGCATGAGATCGTGCGTCTGGCGCTGGGCGTCCGCGTGCGCCGCCCGCACCGTCAGGAGCGTCTGCTCGGCCAGCTCCTGGCTGCTCAATCGCGTCACGCGGGGGCCGTAGGTGATCTCGAGGACCCGCCCGTTCACGTCCACGGTAGCCTTGACCTGGCCTTCCGTCGTTTCGCCCGCCCCCACGATCTGGTCGAGGTCCGCCTGCGCCGTCTCCAGCCAGGCCAGCACCCGCTCACCCTGGCGGGCCACGTCGTCGATGTGCTGGTCTGTGATGTCGGCGGGGTCGAACTGTTGGCCGTACACGCTTGCCTCCGAGCCTATTGAAGAAGATCGCGGGCGACCTGCTCGACCCGCCCGCGTACGAAGGTCTCGTCGAGCGGCTGGGGCAGTGCGGCGGCGCTTTCCGCCGCGTCCGCGATCTCCTGCGCCTTGCGCGCCGCGTCCTCCTGTGCCGCCCGGAGCACGGCGGCGACCTCACGGCCGAGCGCCGATTCTCCGAGCCGCATCGCCCGCGGGTCGATGCGCAACCGGGTGAGCCCGCCCTCGCCGTCGGCGGCCGCCTCGAGTAGCCCGTCCTTGCTCTTCGCCAGACCCTCCACCTGTCGAATCGCGGATTGCGCCGCCTGCAGGTCGCGTATGACCCGCTGACCTTGGGCGAAGTATTCGAGCAGGTACTCGTCGTCGTTGTCGGGCGTGGGTGGCCGCATGTCGGACCTCCGGCTGTCAGGAGAGCGAACGGCCGCCCAGTCTAAACACATACGACCGGGATTTGACATGGAGATTCACGTCTCATGAACGGCAAATGTTGTAAAGACCATGATGTGTGACGATATGGTGCTTCGGCATGACGGGACTTGAGATCGCCTTGGGGGCTGTGGGGCAGGAAGCCTCCCGGATCAGGACCCATGGAGAGGACTACAACGCCGCGCTCGAGCCGCTCAGAGCTCGCGGCGATGGGGTGTCCTCGTTCGGGGACGATGGTCTGTTCGGCATGTTCACGAGCATGTACGCCGAGTGCCGCGCGGTGTCGATGGCCGCGCTCGCAGGGCTGTCCACGGTGATGGCGGATACAGGCGACGGCCTGCACGCCGTGGTCAAGAACACGCGCGACGGCGAGGCCGCGAGCACCGAGAACGTCCAAAACTTTGGTCGCACATGGCTGTAGTGCTTCCCCCGGCGGCGGCCGGGATGATGCAGATGCTCGGTCCTTGGCCGAACATGAACGAGGACGACGTCAGGGCCGAGGGCAACGCCGCGCGGGTCGCCCATTCCAGTACGGCCCCCGCGGCGAGCGGTGCCGATTCGGCGGTCCGCGCTACGCAGCAGGTTTACCGCGGCGAGTCCGCCACCAGCATGGAGAACCACTGGAACAGGACCGGTGCGCAGGGCGGCCACGTCGCTCAGGCGAACGCGGCGATGCAGGTGATGCCGGTGGCCTTGGACGGTACCGCTTCCGTGGTGTCGGCTGTGAAGGTGGCGGCGGGCACGCAGGCGGTGTTCACCGCGGTCGGCGTGGCCAAGGCGCTGGCGTTCGGCGGGGTGGTCGGGGCGACCGTCGCGACGGCCCGGGTGCTGGCGTCGCGTCAGGCGGTCAGGAAGATCCTTCGTGAGGGCAGCGAGGGCACCGGCAAGGTGATCGCTCCCATCGTGCGCCGCCGGGTCACCGAACCGATGCGCCGCATCCTGGACGACCTGCGAGGCCCAGGAGGTCCCGGATCACGCCTGGCCGCGGCCGGCCCGCGCGGTGTAGTGCCTTTGCGGTCGTCTGGTCTGCGGAATCCGTCCGGACCTCGGTCCATCAAGGACGGCATCGCCCAGATGGGCCGCAGGAACAACAGGAATAACCAAGGCAATGGGCGTGGCAGGGGTAGTGGTGGCGGAAGCGGCCGCAGCGGGGGCTTCTTCTCTCGCAACTCGAACAATGGCTCACGCCATGACGGAAGAGTTCACGGCGATCCGCCTACCAGCGCCAAGGGCATGACGGAGGCGGAGGCGAAGCGCGCCAGAGATATGTTGAAGAAGAGCATCAAGACGAGGAAGGCCGAGGAAGACAGAAAGGGCTGGGAGGCCGGGCACGCGGAGCGGATCAGAAGGGAAGAAAGGGCTCTCAAAGACCTCGAGGACAGCATACGGCGACGTCAGTTCGACGAAACGCCCAGCTCGTCGTCCAGCGGGGGCACGTACAGCGGGGGCTCACAAGCCAGCGCCGACCGCTACCCCACTGATGCCGAGTATGAGCAGCAGAAGAAGAACAGGAGGTGGTAAGGCCGATGCAGACGCAAGCAGGCGAGGGTCTGATCGAGCGCATCCTTGCACATCCGGCCGACGCCGACCTCGTGGGCTCGGCGGCCAACGACCTGCTCAGCGAGCTGTACGCGGGATTCCCCGTCGAGAACCTCGCCAGACTTCTCCACAGCGGTGATGACCGGATCCTGCCGACGGCGACCTGGTTGCTGTCGGAACTCGCCGAACTCGCCGCGCCGCTGATCGACGAGGTTCCGGCCCTCCTCTCCAGCCCGATCCGCACTGTGCGATACGACGCGATAGCAGTGGTGCTGGAGAACGCCGACGAGCGGCACGGGCCCATCATCGCGCAGGTCATGAACCTGAGCCGAGACGCAGACAGCGCCGTCCGTTGGAAGGTCCTCGAGTTCCTGACCGAGGCCTCGGTCGAGCAGCTTGAGGCAGGGGCGGCATGCCTGCCCCCCGGTCAGGTCAAGGAGTTGGCCGAGTGGCTGATTCTCCAGGACGACGAGGAGCCCGATCTGGCCGGTATCGTCATCCGGCTCGAGGCAGGCGACCCGGTGACCCGGCTGTTCGCCGCGGCGGCCGCCGCGAGTCTGTCCGACGAGGAGGATACGAACCTCTTGGAGCACGCGGCCGTGGTCGAGGAAGAGGAGATCCGCTCGTTCGCCCAGGAGCGGCTGAGCGAACTGCGCGATGGCGTTTGAGGCGGTTTGATGCTGCACTCAACGGCGTGGCGCTGCCGCTACAGCATCAGGTCGAAGACGGGTGGGCGGCCGCCCTTGGAGCCTTTGGCACGCCGGTGAGCCTCCTGATCGGCCTTGCTCGGGATGGTGGCTTTGATGCCGAGCGGATCCCGGTCGTGACGGGCTGCCTTCGACAGCACGGGCAGTTGCGCGTACAACATCGCGTTGATCCATCTGCTATCCCGCAGTGTGCACCTGTCCCCATGGCCATGGGGACCTCGAAGATCGTTTTCACTCCCGAGGATCTCGCCCGCGGCCGAATCGCCCCCTGCCCCGACCCCATGTGGGAGATGGTGCTGAGGCCTGCCCGAGCCCGCCCGCTTCCATGTCTACGGCGAGAATCTTGTCGTTGAACGAGGCCAGGAACGCGATTTCGGCGGCGTCCTCATCGGCGATGACCGCTTCCCCCGACCCGATGGGGCCCGCATGCACGACCGGCGATCGCGAGGTTCCCTCGGGGTCCACGATTGTCAGGCGGCGAGGCGGATCGAGATCGGCGAGGAAGGCGTTGACTGCATGCCCGACGGCCGCAGGCACCGGCCGGGTCTGACCACGGCGAGGGGTGCCGGAGGGCGTGACCTTGCGCAGGTCGTAGTAGACCATCTCGGTGGCCAGGATCACGTCACCGATGGCCACTGACTCGTGGATGCCTCCGCCGATCCCCAACGCGTTCACTGCGCAGGCCAAGGGCGAGCCGCACGGCCTGGGTCTCGAGCGGGAGGATGGTGATCACTCCCACCTGGGCGCGCTCCGCAGCTCCGTCACGCGGCACCGCGGCGGTGCCCACCGGTGCGCGCGGCCATCTGGATCTCGTCGCGGACGAGGTCAGCCAGACAAGGTCCAGAACGAGGATCGGGCGAGGGCTGACGGGCGGCGAGTTGCAGCACCCGCCGCGCAGGATCGCCGCTGACTCCCCGCGTGGGGTTCGCCTTCGCTCTACGCTCCTTCGCCACGGCATCCGATCCTACGGTGTACCCATGGGCCAGGAAGGACTCGTTCGCGCGGCGCGGGCGACTCAGGCCGGACCCTGGGTCATACTCTGAACGCTATGCAGGAGGAGTTGCGGGCGTTCACCGAGTGGGTGGGCGGAGGCCGGAAGCTGACCCAGACGGGGAAACTGACGCTGTCGGACGCGCGGGCGCTGGTGGCGCTGCTGGAGACCGGCGACGAGATCGACCCGAAGATCGGCGACCGGGTGTTCCGGACGAAGAGCAGCACCGAACTGCCCGGATTGAACCTGATCGTGGAATGGGCCAAAGCGGCTGGGCTGGTCCGGGTGGTCAAGGGGCGGCTGCTGCCGGTGAAGAAGGCGGCGCCACTGCTGAAGGAATCGGAGCGGTTGTGGGAGACGTCGTTCACGGCGTTGGGGAAGATGAGCGAGGCGCTCTTTCCCAAGAACTACTGGTACACGTCGCTGGTCGGCGAGGAGTTCGCGCTCATCTGGCCGGCGCTACTGCGTAGGTTGTACGGCGGGCCGGTGCCCGTTGCGGATCTCCGGGAGCTGGCCTGGGAGATCGCGTCGCCGTACTACGAGATGCGCGACCCGCAATCGCAGCGGCGGATGATCGGCCAGGACATCGATCGACTGCTGGTCGTCTTGGTCCGGCTGGGCGCGGTGGAACTCACGGAGGAGACGGCGACTCTGACCCCGGTAGCGGTGAACGCCGTACGGCGCAGCCTGGGTGAGGCCGCACCGGGAGAGCCGATCTATCAGATCCGGGTGACGCTCCAGGAGAGTGCCGATCCGGTGATCTGGCGGCGCCTGCTCGTCTCACCCGGGATCACGATCGACAGGCTGCACGACATCCTGGTCGCGGCGATGGGCTGGGAGGGCCGTCATCTCCACCTGTTCACGGTGGGCGGTGTCTTGTATGGCGAACCGTCACCCGAGTGGGATCTGAACGTTCTGGACGAGAAGAAGACCTCGCTGACGGAGGTGCTGGCACAGGTCGGGGCTGCCATCGAGTACGAATACGACCTGGGTGACAGCTGGCGGCATGACATCGTGCTGGAGGAGATCCTCGCCGCGGAGGAAGGGGTCCGTTACCCCGTGCTGGTGGACGGGGTGGGCGCTTGCCCGCCAGAGGACGTCGGCGGCATCGGAGGCTACGCATACTTCCGTCTGGTGCTGGCCGATCCCGAGCACGACGAGCACGACGAATTTGTCCGCTGGGCCGGTCTGGAGAGCGCGCAGCAGTTCGACCCGGCCCGGTTCGCCATTGAAGCCGCTCGCCGAGCGCTGGCCTCGGCTGGATGATCAGATGCGCATCGCAGACGCGCAGCCCGCGGGCCTCCCCGCCGTAGCACTCGCCCCGCACATCAACGGCCCCTGGTGTGCCCGGTCGGGACTCATCGCGGCAGCACCGACCGCCTCACCCCTGAGCTTCCCCGTACCCGGACACTTGACCTGAGGTCACCCCTGATCGAATGCGAGCCCTAATAGCTAGGCGCGTGCTGGAGGCAGGCCGTAGCGGCTGACGGCCAGGTACGTCTCCGGCGTCGGCGCTTCGAGGAGCTCCTCGTCGCCTTCCAGGTCGAGTTCTGGCTCCTGGGGACGGCGCAGCAGATCACTCCAGTCGGCTTGTCGCCCCCCGCTCGTAGGCGTCGCGGAGCAGGGGACGCAGCCGCGGGCGGGCTTCCTCCTGCTGCTCGCGGAAGGGGTCAAGGAATGTCATCGGGGTCCTCCGTTGCCGGCTCCGGCGCTCGGCACGTCGAGTCCAAACAGGTCGACGGCGTTCGTCTGGTAGAAGCGGCGCAGTTCGTCGGGGCTGATCGGCAGCGCGTCCTGAGCGGCGACTTCCTCGGGTGCGTATTGGTAGGGGTAGTCCATCGCGTACATCACTCGGTCCGCGCCGACGACCTCCCGGCAGAACATGATCGCCGGAGCCCACGCCATCCCGCTGGTGGTCAGCCAGATGTTGCGTCTGAAGTACTCGCTCGGCTTCAGCTCCAAGGGTTTGGAGCCGGCGTACCGCTTGGCCCGGACCTGGACGCCGTGCATGTAGTCGAGTCGATAGAGCCAGTACGGCAGCGCCTCGCCGAGATGGCCGACCACGACCTTGAGCCCGGGAAAGCGGTCGAACACGCCGCGCACGATCAACCGGAGCAGGTGCATGCCGGTCTCGACACCGAAGCCGAAGATCGCCCCGTCGAGACCCGCGTCGAGCAGTGGCTTGATCATGGCCGCGGGCGGCGTCTGCGGATGCAGGTATATCGGCGCCCCGAACGCCTCCGCCGCTTCCAGGATGGGGAAGAACCGCTCCTCGTCGAGGTAGTGGCCCTTGATGTGGGAGTTGCAGATCAGCCCCTTGAGCCCGAGCTCCTTGACGCCGCGTTCCAGCTCGGCGACGGCCGACGGCGCGTCCTCGAACCCCACCGCGGCCAGCCCGGAGAACCGGTCGGGGTACCGGCGGCAAGCCTCGGCGATCCGCTCGTTGGCGATGACGGCGATCTCCCTGGCCCTGGCCGGGTCCAGGATCTGGGTGCCCGGCGTGGTCAGCGACAGGACGGCGTGCCCCACCCCGGCCGCGTCCATGTCGGCCAGCCGTTCCTCCCCCAGGTCCTGGAGACGGCGCCGGACGGTCCGCGGCTTCTCGGCCTCGCTGCGCAGGTAGAAGCCCATGAGGCTCTCGAAACCGGGATCCACGCCCGGCTGATCGAGGAGCTCCAGGTACATCGCCACCATTTCGGGCGGCGCGTACGCCTCCTCGGTCGCGACGCGCACGTAACTCATTCAGCCTTTCCTTCCGTGGTGAGGTTCATCCAGCGGCCGATCCCGGGCAGCTCGTCACCGACGAGGTGGACGATCGCATGCTCTTCCGTGCACGCGGCCAGCGAGTGCTCACCGTGATTGCGGCCCAGACCGGACTGCTTCATCCCGCCGAACGGGACAGAGGCCACCGAGGCGCCGACACGGTGCGTGTTGATGAAGGTGTTGCCTGCCTCGATCCGCCGGGCGACCGTCTCGGCGTGCGCGGGATCGTCGCTCCAGACCGACGAGCCGAGCCCGTATTCCGTGCGGTTCGCCTCGGCGACCGCCTCATCGTCGGTGTCGAAGGGCAGCACCGGCAGGATCGGCGCGAACTGCTCCTCGACCACCAACTCGGCGTCCCGCGGCAGCCCGGTGACGAGGTGCGGGTCGACGTAGTAGCCCGCGTCCCATTTGGCGGACGCCGCCCTGGTGCCGGTCCTGTGCACCTGTGCGCCCTCCCGCTCGCTGTCCGCCAGGAGCCGCAGGGCGCGCTCGTATCCCATGCCCGTGGTCACCGGGCCCATGTGCGCGCCGGAGTCGAACGGGTCGCCCACGACCAGCCCGGCCGTCATCGCGCGCAGGCCCTCCACCACCTCGGCGTACTGACTGCGGTGGGCGTAGATGCGTTTGATGTTGTAGCAGATCTGCCCGCTGGAGCTGAACGATCCGGCGATCAGCTCGCGGAGCAGGGCATCGGTGACGGTCGCGGACTCCAGGACCAGGGCGGGGTCGTTCCCGCCGAGTTCGAGCGAGACCTTCTTGACCGTGCCCGCGGCGGATTGGAGGACCTTACGCCCGCTGGCGACGCCGCCGGTGAACAGCACGCACCGGATCAGCGGGTGCCGGGTGAGCGCCTCCCCCGCCTCCGCGCCGGTCCCGGGAACGACGTTGACGACGCCGGGCGGCAGCAGCTCGGCCAGCCTGTGCAGCATCGCGGTGACGGCGAGCGGGGCGGCCTCCGGCGGTTTGACGACGACGCTGCAGCCGGAGATCAACGCTGGGGCGACCATGTTGAAGGTGAGGTAGACAGGAGTGTTCCACGGTGAGATCACCGCGACGGGGCCGACGGGGACACGCCGTACCTTCGCTGCCCGCGCGGGCTTGGAGGTGGGCAGGTCGCTCAGATCCAGCTCGCGCTCGGCCAGATCGGCCAGCCCGGCGAAGGCACGCAGGAGCCCGGCCGCGCCGGAAGCATCGAACACCGACTCGGCCAGCACCTTTCCCACCTCCAGCGAGATGGTCGGCGCCAGCTCAGGAGCCAGCCGTTCGAGCTCGCCGGCGGCGGCCAGCATCAGCTCGGCCCTGGCGGTGGCGCCGAGTTCCGCCCAGCCGCGGAAGGCGTCGTGCGCCGCCAGGACCGCGGCTTGCACCTCCGCCGCGTCCGAGCGGGCGTAGCGGCCGACGACCTGCGCGGTGTCCGCCGGGTTGATCACTTCATTCCACTGGGCACCGTCGGTCGCCTTGCCGCCGACGAACCCGGTCGCGTCCATCACAGCGCCTTCCCCGCGGCCGGGTCCCACTCCTGGCCGGTGACCGGATGCGGGTAGTGGAAGGGAACGGTGTCGGCGGCGGGGAACAGGTCGAAGTCACCGACGATCTCGTCCGGGCCCAGCGGGTCCTCGGGGAAGGTGTCGTGTGCCGACTCGTGCAGCCCGGCCTGCATGAGGCACTTGTCCAGGTGGTAGCCGTACATGTGCTGAAGGTCGCGGATCTCCTGCCGCGCCTCCAGGACGGCGATGCGCCGTTCGAGCGCCTGAAGGTCGGACATGACGGGTTCCTTTCGTTAGTCGGTACGGCCGGCGAGTTCGTCGGCGCCGACCCAGTTGCCGTGCAGGCCCATCCGGATCCGCATCGGCAGCGACAGGGTGCACACCGGCTCGGCGTCGAGCCTCTGGGCGTCGAGGATGACCAGGTCGCTGCGCATCTCCGCGCGACGGCCGACGATCACGAACACGTAGCCGTGGCCGGGTGGCGCGCCGGCGCCACCAGGGACGAACACCGGCTCGCCGACCGTCGAGTCCTCGCCCGGCCAGTAGATCTGCTGCCGCCCACCGGCCAGGTCGATCCCGCTGAGCCAGCGGAAACCGCCGCCGGGCCGGCCATGTCCGCCCGGCCCGTCGAGCAGCGCCATCACCCCCCAGGAGTACGGCAGCGTCTCCTGCCGGTCGTCCATCCGCGGGAACTCCCCGGCGAAGCGGCACAAGCGGAACTCGGTGAACCCGCGGGTCGCGTCCTGCGTGTCGACGGTCCACCGCGACAGGTACCCCTTGGCCCGCTCAGGGTCGTACGGCGCGCCCGTCACGTCGGGGAACCAGGGGAAGTAGTTGGACGCCCCCACCGGGGTGTCGATGTGGATGAACCGCCCGTCGTCGTAGGCGCCCATGATGTGGCTGGCGAAGCGGTTGGACCCGGTGAACCAGCGCACGTCCGCCGCCCTGCCCTTGCGCGGCAACACGCCGAGGTGAACCGGCTCGTGCGGGTCCCACTTGAAGTGGGACTCACCCTTCTTGATCCATTCCAGCTCGCTCCGCAAGGGAATGATCGGGAAGACGACGAAGTTCTGGGTGACCGCGAAGTCGTGGACCATGCTGGAGTAGGGCGCCTGGAACCACGTCTCGTGGATCAGCCGGCCGTCGCGGTCGGCCTCGTAGTAGACGATGTCCCGGGTGGTCTCGCCCTTGGCCGCGTAGCCGAAGAACACCATCTCGCCGGTGACCGGGTCGAATTTCGGGTGCGCGGTCGAGGTCGCCGAGGTGAGCGTGCCCTCGAAGTCGTACTCGCCGAGCGTCTCGAGGGTGACCGGATCCATGATGATCGGTGGCGAGTCCTCTTTGGCCACGTACAGCTTGCCGCCGTGGAAGAACACGTTGGTGTTGGCAACCCCGCGGCTGACCCCCGCGACGGACGGATCGTCGGTGAACGGGTTGCGGTACGCGCCGAAGAGCGCCCTGCCCGCCGCCTCCTCGGCCACGAGCCGAGGCGTGCGCACATAGCGGCTCTTGAAGTCGACCCGTCCCTTGTCGAACCGGAAAGCGATGATCATGCCGTCGCCGTTGAACAATTCGAGGTCGTTCTCGATGAACGACGGCCACTGCCGGTCGATCACGCATTTGTAGTACGTCCCCGCGAGATGTTCCGGCACCTCGCCCTGCGTCACCTGGACTCCACGCAGATCCGCCTCGACGCGCATGGGGGCGTCGAACGGATCTTTGGGCGCGGGAAAGCTGACCATAGGACTCCTTGAGGACACGGGCGTTGAGAACGCTTTACCTGCGACACAGAGCAGTGAAGAACGCCGCGACGGCCGGGCGACGGAAGGGGGTCCTTCTTTCTGCTCCATGGAAAGCCGCGACAGAAAACCCTACGTAGACCATGAAAACGGCCCAATAACATCAGACAACTGAGCAAGGTAGGGAGCACGCATGATCGTCACGACCGAGGAACTGATGGCACGCCTGCGGCATGCGGAAGCGCGGCTGCAAAGGCTCGACGACATCGAGGCGATCAAGAGCCTGCACCGCCGCTACATCCGCAAACTGGCCGACCGGGACTGGGACGGCATGGCGGACTTCTTCACCGACGACGCGGTCACGGACATCCGCTGGCATGGACGCACCGAGGGCAAGCAGCAGCTCATTGAACAGGTCTTCGACGAGCTGCACAAACTCGTCAAGAGCGCCGACGGCTACATCCTGTCCTCTCCCGTCATCGAGATCGACGCGGGCGCCGACGTCGCCTATGGCGAGTGGACGTGGCATCGGCACATCTGCGAGTTCCGTACGACGGGTGGATACATGCGCGTCTGGGGCCCCTGGCTGGAGGGCCGCTACCGCTGCCAGTACGAGCGCGTGGGCGGCGAGTGGAAGTTCAAGGACATGTGGTTCCGGGTGGTGCTTCCCGACGCCGATCCGGAGCAGCATGAGATGCGCGAGCGCATCGCCGGCGCCGAGCCCCACGTCACGGGCGAGGGGATCATGCAGCGCTGACCAGCACTTGCTTGCACAATGTAAGGAACATCCCCTTTGCCCCTGTCTGGGTGGATGTTAGCCTGCGATTCAGGCTTGTCAGCGGTGGTGGCAGCCCGCGCTCGAGGAGATTGGCATGACTCTCAACACCGTTGATACCGAGCCCGTCTACCATATCGCGTCGGTCGGGCGAGCGTTGACGTTGCTGTCCGCATTCTCACAGCGGCACCAGCTGACGGTGTCGGAGGCCGCCGAGCTGCTGGGCGTCGCGCCGTCGACCGCGCATCGGCTGCTTCAGATGCTGATCCATCACGGGTACGTCGTCCAGGGTGACCGCCGGGTCTACGTCCGTGGCCCCGGGATGCAGTCGCTGGCGTCGGGCTCCTCCCGTGGCGAAGGCCTCCAGGCCATCACGATGCCCCGGCTGACGTTGCTGCGCGACGCGCTCCGGGGGACGGCGAGCCTGCTCACGCTCGAGGGGAACGGCGCACGCTTCCTCGTCTGCGCCGAGTGGCGCGACAAGACCGAGATCGCCGTTTCCCGGGTCGGCTGGCTGCTCCCCGCCCACACCCTCGCCGCGGGCAAGGCGATGCTCGCCAGTCTCTCGACTGCCAAGATCGACGCACTGTACCCCGATGGCGTGCCGATCACCCGGTTCAGTCGCGTCTATTCGATGGCCCAACTACACCGTGAGCTTCGCGACATCCGCAGCCGCGGCTACGCGCGCAGCAGGGAGGCGCACGAGGACGTTCACTCCATCGGCGTCGTGCTGCCCATGGGCGCCGGCTCGCCGGCCATGGCCGTCTCCGTCGCGTGGGACGCCTCCCGCTTCCCGGCCGCCCAGGAGCAGGAGGCGACGCAGTTGATGCGATCGACGGCACAGGAACTCGCCGAAGCCGTGAAGAGCGCGGGCTAGAGAATCGGTCACGGGGCGCGCCGCCCGGGCTTCCACCCTTCACGGGGAACGGAGTCCCGCAGAAGGCGGGTGTAAGGGTGCCGAGGCGCGTCGAGCACGGCTGCCGCAAGCCCTCGCTCCACGATCTCGCCTGCCCGCATCACCACCACCTCGTCGGCGATCTGCCTGACGACGGCCAGGTCGTGCGTGACGAACAGGTAGCTGACTCCGGTCTCGTCGCGCACGTCGGCGAGCACGTTCAGCACCTGGGCCTGAACCGACATGTCGAGCGCGGCGACCGCCTCGTCGAGGATCACGACCCTCGGCTCGGTGGCCAGGGCTCGGGCGATGCAGACTCGCTGCCGCTGGCCGCCGGACAGCTGGCCGGGCAGTGCGCGGAGCACTCCCCCATCCAGCCGCACGAGCTCGAGCAACTCCGCGGTCCGGGCCGCCCGCCTCCCGGCGTCCCACGGAAAGTGCAGCCGCAGCAACTCGTCGAACGCCTTGCCGATCGGCTGCCGCGGATCGAGAGAGCGGTAGGGATTCTGGAAGACCATCTGCATCTGGCGGGCGTAGACACGCCGCTGTCGGGTGCTCGGCCGCGCGGGCCTGGACTCGCCGAAGTACGTGATGCGCCCGGACGTGGGCACCTCAAGGCCCATGATCATCCTGGCGACGGTGGTCTTGCCCGATCCGGATTCGCCGACGATGGCGAGGGTCGTCCCCGTTTCGAGCCGGAAGGAGACATCCTTCACCGCGACGACCTGCGGTGCTCCGCGCTTGACGACACCGTGGTGGCCGAACATCTTGGTCAGCCCGCTCACCTCGATCGGGGCGACCGTGGTGAACTCGTCCGCTTTCACGGTCATGCGTACCTCTCTTCGTACGCCGCGGACGGGACGACCGGCAGCCGGTGCTTGCGTTCGGTGATGCTCGGGCGGCAGGCGAGCAGCGCGGCGGTGTACGGCTCGGCGATGTCACCGGCGTACAGCTGCGCAGGCGTGAGGCTTTCGATCAGCCGGCCCCGGTACATCACCAACACTCGATCACACGTCGCGGCCACGAGCTCGATGTCGTGGCTGATGAAGATCATGGCCGCGCCGCGCGCGCGACGGACCTCGTCGAGCAGAGCAACGACCTCCGACTGCGTGGTCACGTCCAAGGCCGTGGTCGGTTCGTCGGCGAGGATCAGTTTCGGATCGCGCATCAACACCGAGGCGATCATCACCCGTTGCAACATCCCGCCAGAGAGCTGGTGCGGATACAGATCCAGCACCCTGCCCGGATCCCGGATGTTGACCTGCGCCAGGATCTCCTCCGCACGCTCTTGGGCCGCCCGCCGCACCGCGCGCGGCTCGCGCCGAAACGACTCGGTGAGGAGATCCCCGATGCGGCGCACCGGATTGATCGCCGCATGCGGATCCTGGAATACCACGCCCACGTCATCACGGCGGTACGCGCGCAGTTCCCGCTCCGAGAGTGACGGCACCGAGCGTCCCGCGAAGCGGATCTCACCCCGGACCTGGGCGCCGGGGGGCAGCAGCCGCGTGATCGCGCGGATGGTCATCGTCTTGCCCGAGCCTGACTCGCCGACGACGCCCACGGACTCACCTGCCGCGACCTCCAGGGAGACGCCACGCAGGATCTCAAGCGGCTCGCCTCCGCGTCTGACGCCGACGCACAAATCCTCAATCGAGAGCTGGACCGTCATCCCGCACGCTCCTCGCTCCGTGAGGAAAGGGCATCGCCCAGGACGATGACACTGACGACCGCGATCACGAGAACCCCACCGGCATACAACGATTCCTGCGGGAAGCCGCGCACGATGCTGCCCTGACCCGACTCGATCATCGTGCCCCAGTCGGCCGTCGGCTCCTGCACGCCCAGTCCGAGGTAGGAGATGCCGGCGAGTTCGACCATCGCGTAGCCGAACGATGTCGTCGCCTGCGCGACGATCACCGGCCACAGGTTGGGAAGCACGTGGAAGGCGCAGATGCGAATGGATCCCATGCCTTGGATGCGCAAGGCGTCCACGTAGGGCTCGTTGACCTCGCGCAGCGCGGTCGATCGGACCAGCCTGCCGATGGCGGGGACGAAGGCGATCGATACGGCGAGCGCCGCCGAGCCGAGCCCAGGAGAGAGCACGGCCACGAACATGAGCGCGAGCAGCATCGACGGGAACGAGAAGACCACGTCGAACAGCCGTCCCACCAGGGCGTCCACCCAACCCCGCCGCCATGCCGCGACCAGCCCCAGGGTCGTGCCGACCACGCCGGCCGTGACAGTGACGATGAGCGGCCCGAGCAGCGCCGTACGGGAGCCGAAGATCAGCCTGGAGAAGAGGTCGCGCCCCGAACCATCGGTACCGAGAAGGTGCTCGGCGGAGGGGGGCTGGAGCACTCTCAACACGCTACCCACGCCGGGCTCGTGGGGCGCGATCAGCGGTGCGAACACCGCGACGCCGACCAGTACGGCCGATATCGCCAGGGCACAATGGCGAAGCATCCGCGACCGGCCGGCTGCCTCACTCGTGCGGGCTTCCGTCGCGAACGCCGTCATCTGGCCTCCATGGTTCTCGTCCGTGGGTCGATGGCGGTGTAGAGCATGTCGACCAACGCGTTCATGATGAGAAAGCCGGCGATGATCAGAACGCCCACGCCCTGTACGACGGGGTAGTCCTTCCGCGTGATCGCCAGCACCAGCAGGGAACCGACCCCGTCCAGCCCATAGGCCTTCTCGACGATCACGGTGCCGGCCACCAGGGCGGCCACGATGATCCCGCCGATGGTGGTGATCGGCAGGAGCGCGTTGCGGATCACGTGCCGTCGCAGCACCTCGCCAGGTCGGAATCCTCGCACGACGGCCGTCGCGACGTGGTCTCGCCGACTCTCTTCAATGAGAGATGCGCGCGTGACCCGGGCCAAGGCCGCGCTGCTCGACAGCGCGAGAGTGATCGCGGGCAGGGTCAGGTGATGGAGGCGTCCCCAAAACCCCTCCCCGCTGCCGAACACGGGGAACCAGTCAAGATAGAGCGAGAACACTGTGATGAGCCCGATGGCGATCACATAGGACGGCGTGGCCAGGGCGATCGAGAGGATGATCGAAATGCCGGTGTCCACGTACTGTTTCGAGCGGGCGGCGATCAGTCCGGCGAAGAAGCCGAAGGCGATGACGAGGACGCTGCTGTAGCTGACAAGCGTCAACGTGGTCGGCAACCGCGCCGCGATCATGGATCTCACGTCCTGGCCGAACACGTAGGACGTTCCGAGATCTCCGGTGAACACACCTGACAGCCAGTGCCAGTACTGCACCACCACCGGCTGGTCGAGGTGGAACCGTGCCTGGAGACGGGCCACCGCCTGCGGGTCGGCCGCTCGCTCGCCGAGCAACATCGTCACCGGATCGCCGGGCGCCATCTGCAGGAACACGAAGGACAGGAAGCTCGCCACGAGGAGCGTGGCTGCCATCTGCGCGATCCGCGACGTCACTGTCCACGCGATCGCCCACGTCGCCCGCCGGGGCGCGAGGTCGAGGGGGGTGAGTGCGTCAACGCTCAATCGAGCCTCCTGCTGGGACGACCAGGAATGTCTGCGCCGTACCATAGGCAGCCGGCATCCCCATATGACCTGCGCGAGCGGCAGATTCTGCCCTACGGAAAGCCACAGTCGGCCTCGGACATCGGCTTCGTCCTCGCCCTAGATTCCGGGAATTCCCGGCCCTTTCAGTGAGGAAGGCAGCTATGAACGTCCGGCTATCCACTCTTCCCGTCGTCAGGCGGAGGCGGCCGATCCTCGCGCTGATCGCCGCCGGCATGGTGACCATCTCGGGATGCGCGGGCGGCACGCCGAGCCCGGCGAGCGCGCCCGCCGACGCGTCGCAATGGATCACGTCCACGCCGCCCGCGAAGGGCGCCCTCGACAGCGTCTCCTGGAACCTGATGCTGGAACCGGCCAAGCTCGATCCGGCCGAGTCGGCCAACTACGGCGAAAGCGTCGTGCTGTCCAACCTCTGCGAGAGCCTGCAGACGCTCAATCCGGACTTCTCGATCAGCGACGGCCTGGCCCGCCTGGCAGCCAACGAGGACCGCACCAAGCTGGTCTACACGATCGATCCGAAGGCCCGTTTCTGGGACGGGAAACCGGTCACCGGAGAGGACGCGGCGTACAGCCTCACGCGGGTGTGGAAGCCCACGGGGGTTCCGTACTGGAGCACCTATTTCTCGGCTGTGACCGGCATCCATGCGACCGGCGAGCGTGAGGTGACGCTGACCTTGCGGCACGCCGACCTGCTCCTGGAGAAGCTGCTGGCCACCTCCGCCGGCGCCGTCGTGGAGAAGGCGTACTCCAAGGCGCACCCCGCCTTCGGCACGCCCAAGGACCCCCCCATGTGCTCGGGCCCCTACCGGTTCGTCTCGTGGAAGGCCGGGTCCAGCGTGACGATCGAGCGCAACGACGCCTACTGGCGCGGGGTCACGGCGAAGACCAAGAAGATCGTGTTCTCGTTCCTGCAGGGCGACGCGACGCAGACCACCGCGCTGACCGGCGATGCCGTGCAGGGCATGTTCCAGCCGCCGTTCACCGGGCTCGGCAGGCTGAAGGAGCACGGCAACGTCTATTACGGCAAGACCCTGCTGACGTTCTACCTCGTCCCGTCGAAGAAGCCCGGGCCCTTGCAGGACGCCCGCATCCGCCAGGCCCTCTTCCTGGCCCTCGACCGGAAGGCCGTGGCGGGCACCGCCTTCTCCGGTGCGGCTCTTCCGGGCCGCAGCCTCGTGCCGAGTACCGCCTACGGCGGCGTGACGCCGGCGCGCAGCGAGGGCACGGGCGGCAGTCCGGCGGAGCTCGAGCAGGCCAAGGAGCTCGTGCGGCAGGCCGGCTCGCCGAAACAGCCCATCGTGCTGGTGGCCGCCACCGGCATCACCGAGTCCATGAACCAGACCTTGCAGGCGCTGGTCGAGGCCGGCAAGGCGATCGGGCTGAACATGGTCTTCAAGCCCATCACCCTGGGCCAGTACTACGGGATGTTCGGCGACCCCAAGGGCTGGAAGGCCGTCGACGGCGACGGCTTCGGATCCCAATGGAACCTGCCCGTCGCCGACCCGCTCGCGCAGTTCCACATCTGGGGCGCACCGGACGACCCGTCGAACTACGGCGGGTTCACCGACCGGCAGGCGAGCGAGCTGATCAAGCGTGCGCGGGCGACCTCGGACACCGGCACTCGTGACGAGCTACTGTCCCAGGCGGACCGGCGGCTGTTCGACCAGCTGCCCTGGTTGCCGATCGTGGAGGTCTCCAGCACGGTTTACCTGAACCGCGAGGTGACCGGACCGCCCGCGTCCTTCGTCAACTGGTTCTACCCGTGGGCGGCGCACCTGGGTGCGGCCAAGTAGGACCGAGGGCGATGCCCCGGCATCGCCCTCTCCCTCACCCCCAGTGTGACGGGACGCTCCGGCAGAATTCGTCGACCGCCGCCGCCGCGTCCTCAGGCAGGTACCACCGGTCGGCGACCAGCCTCGCCACCGTGCGCCGGGCCCGCTCACGCAGTTCCTCCGGCGAGCCGTACCGGCGGCGCAGTTCGGCCGGATCGAATGGCGTGTGGGTCCAGGCGCCCATGGCGATCGGACCGTCCGGATCACCGGCCATGCGGCGGACGGGCACCTCGACGTCGAGATACCGTACGCCGCCCATCGCATGCCCGGCCTCGTCGGTGACACAGGAAATGCCCGAATAGTCCACGCCCTGCGGGTCACGCTCAAAGCCCGGCGCGACACGCATACTGATGGGATCGGCCCGGGGCGGCGGGGTTCCGTCCGTCCAAGCGAGCAGGTTGTCGATCGCGGCTGCCAGCAGATACGCCGTCGCGGCGTGCCTCGGGCACCCCTCGGCCGGGGACGACCCCGCGGCGCGGTGGTCGTCGATCCGGGCGGCATCGTCGAGCAGACCGCTCTCGTGCCCTCGCGCGGGAATCTGGTAGCACCGGTACAGGTCGCCGGCGACGTCGCTGTCGGCGCGCTGGTGCCACAGGTGCGAGACGGCTTCCTCCTGGCTCATGAACTCGATGACGGGGACCCGAGACCCGCGGACGACCCGGCGGGGATCGTCCATGGCCACCTGGGCGAGGGGGGTGACCGGCCGGAGCCTGGCGTCGAACTCGATCTCGCCGTCGCGATCCACGTTGACGTAGCCGAATGGGCCGAATCCGCCGCTGGACACCCCGATGAGATAGGCGTCGCAGATCTCCTGCTCCAACTCGTCGCTATGCAGGTCGTGCAACCCCTCGGAGAGATAGGTGCGCAGGAAGCTGCCCGACTGCGACCAGCCGGTGAGTAGCGTCCGGTCGGGCCGGCGGAGCCCAGGCAGCAGTCCCGCTGCCTCCGGACGCCGACAGGCCGCCGCGACCGCTCCGATGAGATCCCAGACGGCACCGTCGTGCGGGAACGACAGCGCCGAGTAGCGCCCGCCCGGCATGTCGCGCAGCGTGTGGGCCGTAACTGCCTTGCAGGTCACACCGACATAGGCGGCGCCGCGCCGGACGATGTGGCGGGCCGTGTCCGGCCAGTACATCGGGAAATCGTTCCCGGTCGAAGGGTTGAGCAGTTCGATGTGGACCTCGCCGCTGAAGTCCTCGTCACGGCCAGGCCGGATCGTGAGCACCCGGGTCGTGTACGGCACCGTCCGGCCATGCCGAGGGGGTCTCGAGGCGCCGTCGGTGTAGAGGCGCGCCTCGCCCGAGACGGTGAACTCCTCGATCCTGTACGCCGCGTTCCCCAGCTGTGACCCCTGCCAGCGCGCGGGCGACAAGAACGCCTGCGAGGCCGCGTCGCCCAAGGCACGCACGTCGTGCAACGGGAACTTCATGGTCGCAACTCCTTGGTAGCCGGAGCTCCGTAGCGTAGGCGCGTCCGGCCCATCGGCTCCCGCTTCCCCGTCCAGGTTCCGCCAGGCAGAAACGACCTTGATCACCGTCAGTGCTGCCAGGATGACTTGTGATGATGCCGCCATGGCTGATCAGATGGACACCTTCGCGACGGCGGTCGAACTGCTCGCGGCAATGGACGCGGGCGAGTTCACCAGCACGGAGCTCCTCGAGGCCTTCCTCACCCAGATCGAGGATCACGCGTGGGTGAACGCCGTGGCCACCGTCGACGCGGACCGGGCCCGGACCGAGGCACGGCTGGCGGACGCCGCACGGGCGTCGGGACGGCGCTTCGGGCCGCTCCACGGCCTGCCGATCACCGTCAAGCACGACGTCAAGGTCGCGGGTATGCCGTCGACGTACGGGTCGGCCACGTTGCGCGACTACGTGCCGGACGAGGACGCCGAGGCGGTCGCACGGCTGCGACGTGCCGGCGCCATCGTCTTCGGCCGGACGAACCTGCCCGAGTTCGCGAAGGACGGCCAGTCCTACAACACGTTGCACGGAACGACGGCCAATCCCTGGAACGGCGACCTCACCCCAGGCGGCTCGTCCGGTGGATCGGCGGCGGCTCTCGCTGCCGGGATGACCGGCCTGGAACTGGGCTCGGACATGGGCGGCTCCATCCGTATCCCCGCGAGCTGGTGCGGCGTGACCGGCCTGAAACCGACATGGGGCATCGTGCCGGTGTCGGGCGGCGTGCCCAGCCCGGACGATCCTCCCGGCGCGGAGCTCGTCGTTCCCGACATCGCCGCCGCGGGCCCCATGGCGAGAGGTGCCGCCGATCTCGATCTCTCGCTCACTGTGCTGTCCGGACGCGGCGGACCAGCGCTGGCGCCTCCTCGCTTCTCGGCTCACAGGCAACTCCGCGCCGTCGCATGGCTCGACGACGACGTCCTGCCCACCGCTTCCACGACCTTGACGGTGCTCGAGGACGCCTGCCGAGCCCTCGAAGCCGACGGCGCGTGCATCGACTACAAGAAGCGGCCGAACGTGGCCTTGAGCGAGTCAGAGGAACTCTTCGAGATCCTGTTCATGGCGGATGTCGCCGGCGGCATCGGCGCCGGCGACTTCGAGGCTTTGCGCCGGCAGCTGGCGGCGCAGCGTTCGGCCGACCCGATGCTCGCCTGGCACCGCCGTGCCCTTGAGCTCACCCATCGCGAGTGGCTGGAGCTGCAGCGGCGCAGGCTCCGGATCATGGCGAAGTGGGAGGAGTTCTTCACCGACGTCGACGTTCTCCTGACTCCCACGGTCTTCACGACCGCTCTCGCGCACGACCACAGCGAGCCCGTCTGGGAACGGACCTACCTGGTCGACGGCAAAGTGCGGTCCTGGCGGCCGAACCTCACCCGCTGGTGCGCGATGCCCGGGGTCTCCCTCCTCCCGGCGACCACGGTGCCCGTGGGGCGCACCTCCCAGGGACTGCCCGTCGGCATGCAGGTCATCGCGGGGCGGTACGCGGATCGCAGCACGATCCGCGCCGCCATGCTGATCGAGCAGACACTGGGCGGATTCGCCCGGCCACCGATGAACCCGTCCACTCAGCGGCGGCCGGCGGGGTGACCGACGCGCCCTGAGTAACCGCCGCTCAGCAGCCGGCGCGATGGACGACCTCGCCTCGCACGACGGTCGCCCGCACGGAGACCTCGGCGATGTCCGATGCCGGAACGGCATGCAGATCGCGGTCGAGGACGACGAGGTCCGCGACCTTGCCGACCTCGATCGTGCCCACGTCGTTCTCGGCGAAGTTCGCGAAGGCCGAACCATAGCAGTAGTCCCACAGCATCTCGTCGAGTCCGAGACGCTGCGCCTGGTCGAGTGGCGGAGCCATCTCACCGGGTTCGGCACGGTTGACACCGACATGCACGATCTCGAAGGGGTCGAACGTCGTCACGGGCCAGTCGCTGCCCACGGCCATCGGCGCTCCGGCCTCCCGCAGGCTCCGGAACAGGTACTGCCAGCGCGCCCGTTCCTCCCCGACAAGCACGACCAGCGGATCCTCGCCGGTCGGCGCGCGGTGCGCCCACCTCGGCTGGGCGTTCACGATGGCGCCGAGCCTGCCGAAGCGTGCGATGTCCGCTGATCGCAGCAGCGTCACGTGGGCGATCTGGTGCCGAGCGTCCCTCGGCCCGTTCACCTCTCGCGCGGCTTCAATCGCGTCGAGCGCTTCGGTGATCGCGCGATCACCGATGGCGTGCACGTGCACCTGGAAACCGTTCGCGTCCAGCCGGGTGACCGCCTCGGCCAGAGCGTCGGGGACGAGCATGGAGATGCCGTGATCTGGTTCGGCGCCGGGGTGATGCGCCAGGTAAGGATCGGACAGCGCCGCCGTACGGGATTCGCACACCCCGTCCTGGAAAATCTTGACCGTTCCCACTCGGATGAGCGGATGCACTCGAGCGGTGTCGCGGGCCTTGACCAGATCGTCGATCTGCTCCAGGCCCCGGTTCCGGTCCCAGCGCAGCGCCAGGGAGACCGTGGCGCGGAGAGTGCCTTCGAACGCGGCGTCGAGGTAGGCGTCGAGCATGGGCAGGTCGTGGGGGTCATACCCGACGACCGCATCGTGCCAGCGGGTGATCCCAGCCGCGAAGAGCTGCGGCTGCACGACGAGGAGCGCGTTCTTCAACTCGTTCTTCGTCGGCGGGGGAACCAGGCTGCGCACGAGTTCCATCGCGGTCTCATCGAGCCTGCCGGTCGGTTCGCCGTCAGCGTCACGCACGATGCGCCCTCTCGGGGGGTCCGGCGTGCTCCGTGTGATCCCGGCTCTGGCGAGGGCCGCCGAGTTGACCCAGGCGAAGTGCTGGGAGTATTCGACCAGGAAGGCGGGACGATCGCCGGTCACCTTATCGAGGAGGCCGCACAGTCCGGTGGCGTCGGGGAATCTGTCGAGGGCCCAGCCACCGCCGAGGATCCAGCCCTGCGGAATGCGCTCAACGTAGTCCGCAACCAGGCGCTGATAATCCTCGACGCTTTCGCCATGCGTGAGGTCGCAGCGCATTGCGTTGAGGGCGCCGATGACGGGATGGATATGCGCGTCGTGAAAACCGGGCAGGACCGTCGCCCTTTCGGCGTCGATGACCGACGTTCCCTTACCGATCCAGTCCTTCGCCTCGTGATCGTCGCCGATTGCCACGATCCGGTCGCCGCGGATCGCGACGGCCTGCGCGCGCGGCACGCCGGCGTTCAGCGTGCGGACCTCCGCGCCACGGATGACGAGACTAGGGTGCGTCAATGTAGGCGATCCTTCCGAACTCGAAGAGGTATTCGACCCGCCCCGAGACCGTGTACGACGGCCCCGACCGCATCGGCCCGATCGGGCATTCCGGCCAATCGCGGAAGACCCGAATCTCCGTCGTGATGGTGGCGCTCAGTCTGCTGCCGTCGATCTCGATGTCGCTCGCTGAGATCTCCTCGTCGAAGTAGGTCCACGCCTCGCGATAGAAGGCGAACATGGCAGCCCGCCCCCGCATCGCCGGCATGACATCACCCCAGTCGAAGACGAGCTCGGGCGACAGGTAGGTCTCGAGTTCGTCGAAGTCGTGCGCGTTGAACGCCGCCACATAGCGGCGGTACAGGGCCTTCAGATCGCGCGGTTCGCTCACCCGTGAGCCTTCCTCTCATCGGCCACTTGCGGTATTACGCCACATCGCCCGTAACCGGCCGGCACCCATGCGGGCGCTTTCTGCCTGGTGGAATCACCTCATGGCCGGTCGGGCTCTCCGCGCCCGCATGCCTCACCGGAGCCTGCGCGCTCCCACGATCACCGCACAGCAGCCCCGGAGCATGGGACGCCCGTCCCAGCCCCCGCACGCCGGCCGGCCACGCGCGAGGCTCGGCGTGTCCCCGACAGCTGTCCCTTGCGACAACTGTCACCGACGTGGACCTATGCGGTCGCGCATATGGCCTGGACGCCAAGGGCTGGCGTAGATCAAGTGGGAGAAAGGGCCGACCGTGACCTCGTGGAGGAACCAGTCGAGCACGGACGTGTCTTGCTGCCCCACCATCCCGGTTACGGCACGTCCTCGCGCTTCGGGTCGCTCGCCACGGGCAACGCCTCGAATATTTCTACGCGGTCTTCCTCGACCAGCACGCTCGCGATGGCAGGAAGCGGCGAGGTGGTCGTGCAGGACGGCGACTGCGGTGCGGATTGTCAACCTCGGAGTGGCGCGGCACCCACGAGTGGGTGGTCTACCACACACCGACGGCCGCGCATGCGACCTACAGGTGACATCTGGCGGTTGCGGAGGGCTTCTTCGGCAGGCCGAGGGTGTGGAGGGTGCTCTTCACGTACGACGGTGCGCGGAGCCATCCGTGCTGGACCGCACCGCTCTGACGGGGCGTGTGGACCACCGGGCCACGCTTGGCGTAGGGGTAGACGTATTGAGTCAGCGCCAGGGTGTCGCCGGGCGGGCCGTACCACTCCAGGCGGTAGCAGGGACCGAGCCTGCCCTTCGGGCGCGCGCCGAATGCTTGGGGCAGGCCCCGGTAGAGCGCCGCGTGCGCGGCGGTGCCGGTGCGCAGGCTGTTGAGACGGTTGTCCCTGGCCTGGCTGCCGGGCTTGACCACGATCAGCGCGGACAGGCCAGGGCCGGTGAGCTCAACGTGGGAGATGGCCTTGGCCTGGGCGGGCGCGGCCATCAGGACGGTCAGCAGGATCACCGGTACGGTGAGGGTGAGAAGTCTTCTCATGACCGCTCTACCTTCTGTAGAGACGAGAGGTTCCGAGCAGGTGCGCCGCTCGCAGCCGTACCACGCGCAACGCCAGCCGCAGCGCGGCCGCGCGCCTGCCGGGTGCCACCAGCCTGCCCGCTCGCCAGAGCAAGCGGAAGCCCGTCAGCGCCCGGTCTTCATAAAGCGCCAGCGGGCGGGCGCACGGACGGCGGCCCGCCAGCACGGGGAACTCCTCGGCCAGGTGCGGGTCACGGCACGAACGCACCACGACCGTCACGGCCAGCACGCCGCCGAGCGCAGCCGCGATCGACGAGCAGCCCCCGCAGGCACTGTCGGCGACCACGACCAGCCGCTCTACCAAGGCCACAGTCCCCACGCGAGCGCGGCGACCGTGGCGACGCCCGTGACCGAGGCCAGCAGGCGGGCGTTCATCGACCAGACATCGCTCCAGCCGCCGTCCTCGCTGTGGCCGATGCTGGCCGCCGCCATGATCCAGCGAGCGACCGCGAAGCCCGCCCCGGCCGCCAGCGCGCCATTCCATGGCAGTGCGAGCAGCACCGCGGCCAGCACGAGGTGGGGGAGGGAGGAGGGCGAGTACGTCCGCATCCCGGTGCCCATCTCGAAGCCGAACTGGATGCCTCCCAGCACCCGCCCGCGATGCAGCACGTGCTCGGGCACGAGCCTGGCGTTCTCCGGCACCGGCAGCTTGATCAGGCCAACCTCACGCAGGAGTACGGCGGCCGCCAGCATGGCGAGCGCCGCCAGCCGTACCGGCAAAGGCAGAAGGCCCTGCACGATACCGCCCAGAATCACCCCGACGGCGGCCACCGTCAGCGCGCCCAGCAACAATCCCACGCCGAAGTAGGCGAGGGCACCACGACCGCGCCAGACCGACGCGCTCAGCAGGAATGCCGAGTTGTGGCTTCAAGTGCTGCCGGAGTTCGCGTATCCGGCATTGAGCCCCGCGAAGAAGAAGACGAGCGCCAGCGGGCCCTCCACTGTGATCGGCAGTACCGTCCCCAGAGCGATGGGGACGGCCAGCGTCAGCGGATTGAGGGCCAGCCGGCGAAGGGCAGGCGGCATCAGCACATCGAGATCGTCAGGTCGGTGTGGTGCGTGCCGTCACGCCAGGTCACGGTGGTGACGGCGTCGGAGCAGATGTACTGGTGGCCGCCGGACTTCCAGCGCCAGGCGTTCTTGGTCGAGGTGCTGCCGCAGCTGTCGTCGATGCGCGCCGCGTTGGTGTACTTCTCCTGGTCGGAGGCGCCGGGCTTGTGCGTGCGACTGCCCTCGAAGTGGCGGCGCGTGCTGTTGCACGGGTAGGCGCCCATGCGCCAGCCGCCGAAGCAGACGGCCTTGCCGTCGCCCCACCAGTTGTTGCGTCCCTCGCCGTAACCGCCGCCGGGGTAGGACCTCTCGCAGCTGTTCTCGTCCCAGACCGAGGTCGGCCCGGCCGCCTTGGCCTGCCGCCTATTCAGCGCCCAGTCCAAGGGGACGAGCGCGGCGGCCATCACCGAGACGGCCATGCCCTTCACCAGGGTGCGGCGGCTGGACGGCAACGCGCCGATCAGGTTTCTGACCCGGCTGGGCTGGGCGCCCTCCGGCATGGCGTCGATCGCCGGGATCTCGTCAAAGCGCATGGCTGCTCCTCGCAGCTAGAAGTGAGTTCATCAGCTCGGGCAGGTCCGTGTCGCCGTAGATAAACCGGCGTGCGATGACCGCCCCCGAAGGATCGATCGCGAACAGGCAGGGCGCGTACCCCTCATACAACTCGCGCCACTGGCCGGCGTCGGCGAGCACCTGGCCGGTGGTGAACACCTCGGCCATCTCCTTCTCGACGACCAGCCCGAGGACGCGGACGCCCGGCCAGGAGGACTCGTGCAGCGTCGTCCACGCCTGATGGCAGACCGCGCAGGTGCTGTCCATAAGGAGGACGACCGACGCCACCTCGCCGTCCTGCGGCCGGAGCGCGGGAACGACCGTCGTGCTCTCGTTGTCCAGCCGTGCCGTGTTCGGGTTCAGCACGTTCTGCTCCAGCGCGCGCAGCCTGGAGTAGACCGCCCCGACGGCGACCAGCGTGAACAGGGAGAAGAGGAGTGCGAGCAGCGAGACGGCCAGCGGCAGGCTCACGCCGCCCACGCGACCTTGAACCCGGCCAGGACGTCCTCGACGAAGCCTTCGTCGGCCGCGCGGAAGGAGCCCGCCTCCGGGTCGAAGGTGAACTGCACAGTGAAGACCGCGGTGCTGTTGGCGTAGATGTACTTGTGCTCGTACGACGTGCCGCCGACCCTGGCCTTCTGCTCCGGATCGAGGTCGAGCGGAATCTTCCACACCTCCGCGTCACCACGGCTGGCGCCCCGGAACTCGGGCAGCGTCTCGCGGGCGGCACGGGCGTCGCTCGCCATCACGATGAGCCGGTCGTTGCGCCCGATGACCTTGGTCGCGAACTGCTGCGTCGCCGCACGCACGCGCGGCCTGAGCGTGGCGCCCTCAGGGTTGTCAGTGAACTCGACCGCCGCGACGAGCGCGTTGAGCACCGACCGGCGTGGCGCTGGACCGGCGAACCACGTCTTGGCCTCGTTGTACGGGCCGACCCAGACCAGGCAGCTGTTCGTGCGGTCGATGCTCTCGTAGAGGGTGAGGTCGTAACCGTGGCGGCGGAAGGTCTCGACCCGACCACCCGGGAAGATGTGCGTTGGCAGGGCGCTGTTGCCGCCCTTCTGGACCAGCGTGAAGGCGCGGGCGAAACCCGGCCCTGCCATCTTGGTGAGTCCGTGCCATTCGAGCGCGCCCACCGAGTCCGGCAGCTCGATCGTCAGCCGGGCGGCATCAGCCGCGGCGCGCGTGAACCGGGAAAGCATGATCGTCATAAATGTGCCCCCAGGAAGGAGCGGTCGCCCCAGACCGCATGATCATTTCTAGCTTTGACATTATGAGGACGCCACCCGAAACAGCAATTGATATGGCGACAACAGGACTTTCCTGATATGACTAACGATCTTCGGTCGCTAGGAATCCTCAAACAGGAAGGTCTCTGGGTCCAGGCCCCAAACGGGCATCCACCACGTGGGCCGGCTTCCTGCGCTTCCGCCGCGGTTGTCCAACTGGCTGCGGTGCATATCGATCTCTTCAGGCGCGAGGCGCAGCGTCTCCTCCTCATCGGGCTGCGTCACGTCGTCTCCTTTGCGTCGTGGGCTGGTTTGTCCGGGGTGTTACTGAGAAACTCCAGCAGGTCCACATCCTGAACCCGCACGTAGAAACCCCGCGTCCGACCGGCTCTCGCCCTGAAGCTGCCGTCGCCGTTCGTCTGATATGCCTGCTCAATGAACAACTCGGGCGGCTCTGGGTAAAGCGCTGGCGAATGAGTGCGGCCCGTACCACCCGCTAACCCAGTCTCAGCTCTTCAACTTGGCCCGATGAAACAGTGCGGCCGGTCACGGAGTCGCTCCAGAGCGCTGTTGTGTGCAGCGTGCACTGCCCTGGCAACATGCAGGCACTCCAGACCTCGCGGCTGTGGGAGGCACGCTTGGAGTGCATGCGCCGCCGCGACATACCTGGCAGCCACTTCACGGTCGACACCGACGCCTGGCTCCTAGCCACCGAACTCGACGCCCTGGCCATGGCCACCAATCTCAACGCCACCCTCCATGATCACCACGGCACCCTCTTTCAAGCCCGATCCGCAGCCCTGTACCGCCTCCGCCAAGTGGCCACCTCAACAATCCTCTCCCTCGACGAACCTGAAGGAGCCGGGCAGGAACACCCCGCCCTCGGCGGGCCAACCGCCCACAGCGGACACTGACGGAGCCGGATGGTACAAACCCCGGCGCGCTCTTTCACCGGCTACCGCCCCGGGACGATCCCCGGCCCACACGGCAAAGGTATCCATCAGCCGCTTGACTGTCGTCAACCGCTGATTGGACATTCGCGTCCACCAATCGCGGTAGCAAGTGGCTCGTGTCAACCACCGGGTTACCTCCGCGGCTACCCGAATGCAACCGTTTCTGGACGACGTCCTGCCCGTGAACGCCGCGACGTAAGGGGGCGCTTGGTCGGCGGTCTGCTGGCGGCCAAGACCAGCTGACCTTTGACCTGCACCTGGCCGAGTACAGTAGCCGGGGGCATCGCAGCCCCCCGGCCCTCACAGATCCGGACGTGACGTAGGGTAAGCCGCCGACGAGGTGCCAGTTGACCTGGCCCTTTTCCGACGGCTCCCCACCGAACCAGCCGTGCCCGCTTTCCGTAGCAGCTGGCTCTCCAGTGCTCATCGTGGTCTGCGTGTGGGACATCTGGCGTGGATGTCCTCGTGGCAGACGCGGCAGATGACCAGGGTCTTGCGCCGGCGGGAGGCCATGCGCGTGACCCAGTCGGGTGGTTGTTTCCGCCCCTTGGAGTTGAGATCTTTGAGTGCGCGAATGTGATGGACTTCGATCTTGTCCGTGGAGCCGCATAATTCGCAGACCTCGGCCAGGAGCCGTTGGACCAGCTCCGACCGGTGTCCGTTCCAGATGCGTGAGTCCACCACGACCCGAAGGCCACGGCGTGGACCGAGCTCGGTATCGAGTACGGCACGGTAGCGGCGGTAGACCTGGGGACCGTGATCCGGTACTTACGGGCCAGGGTCTTGGTCAGCGACCACATCCCATAGGACCAGCGCTTGAACTGCCGCGCGGTGTGTCTCCGTCGAATTCCTGCCAGTGCAGTGCCGTACCCGTGGGAGTCCCGATTCGATCGCTTCTGTGGTTGGTCGAGTCCGGCGCTGTGGTCCGTGGCTGGCCACGGACCACAGGATGGCCAGGGCGACGGTGGTGGCTTCTGCGAGCGAAGGACTGGGATCAGGGCCGCATGTCCGGATGGAGGGCTCGGGCACACAGCGTGAGCGCTTCCGCGAGTGTCGTGCGGTCCGGGTCGTCGATCTCGGCGAGCATGACGGCTTCGATGCTGTCGAGGGAGCGGTCGCATCGCCGGAGGGTGCTCAGGCCTTTCGGGGTAAGGCGGGTGCGCAGAGCGCGGCCGCCACGGGGATGCGGGTCGCGGCGGATCAGGCCGCGTTGTTCGAGATCGCGGATGACCAGGTTCATCGCCTGCGGGGTGACGAAGGCGATACGGGCCAGGTCGGCCGAGGATGGGGCGTCGCGCAGGCGCAGCTCGCTGAGCGCCATGTATTCGGTGGTTGTCATGCCGTGCCGGGCGAGCGCTTCATCCAGGCAGGCGCGGATGCGGCGTTCCAGCCGGAACACCAGGTAGCTCACACGGGGCGGCGGTGCGTCCGGCACAGCGGCCGCGGGGACACCCGGATCGGTCACCAGGAGACGATATCGCGCCCCCGTCAGAACGGGCTCCGATGTAAGTTTCCCACACCCATATCAAGGATCTTGATAGCAAGTTACTTGATAACCAGGGAAAACGGCTCTCTGCCAGGTGAACTGGCGGGCATGCGCACCAAGCGTGCATTGACGGTGGATCGGGGCCCTTCTATTTTCCAGCGACCGACGTCAATACGCGGCGGACCGATCCGCGGCGCGCTGCGGATATGGAGAGGAGGAGCGCGAATGAGACGATTGACCACGGTGCTGGCTGGTGCCTGCGCCGCGGCGCTCTTTGCCGTCATGACCGTGGTACTCGGATCGCCGGCCGTCGCCGCCACCCTGGTGGAGGTGACCAGCTTCGGCAACAACCCGGGCAACATGCGGATGCACGTCTATGTGCCGGACTCCCACCCGGCCTCGCCGGCGATCGTGGTTGCGATGCATGGCTGCGGCGGCACCGGTCCCGGCTTCTACCAAGGCAGTGAGTTCGCCTCGCTGGCGGATCGATACGGCTTCATCGTCATCTACCCGACCGCCACCCAGTCGGCAGGGTTCGGCAACTGCTTCGACACCTGGTCAGACGCGGCCAAGCAGCGCGGCGGCGGCAGCGATCCGGTCTCGATCACCTCGATGATCGACTATGTCGAGCGGAACTATCAGGGAGACCCGAACCGTGTCTACGCCACTGGAAGCTCGTCCGGCGGCATGATGACCCAGCACATGCTCGCCGTCTACCCGGACGTGTTCAAGGCAGGGGCCTCCTTCATGGGTGTGCCCTTCAACTGCTTCGCCGGCGCCTCCGACTACCCGCCCGGAAGCAGCAGGTGCACCGGCGGGAGCATGGACCGAACACCCCAGCAGTGGGGCGATGCGGTCCGCCAGGCGTACCCGGGATATTCCGGCCCCCGCCCGCGCATGCAGCTGTGGCACGGCACCAGCGACACACTCGTGCCCTACTCGCTGCTGCGAGAGTCGATCGAGCAGTGGACCAATGTGTTTGGGCTGAGCCAGACCCCGACCAGCACCGACACCCCGCAGGCAAACTGGAACCGCAGCCGGTACGCCAATCAGTCCGGCACCGTGCAGGTGGAGTCGTACAGCATCCAGGGCGCCGGGCATGCTCTTCCGCAGAGCGGTATGGCCCTCTCCGCCATCGAGTTCTTCGGCTTGACCACCAGTCCGACCGACACCACGCCGCCGACCACGCCAGGCACCCCGGTCGCGTCCAACGTGACCGCCGCCAGTGCCACGCTGACCTGGACCGCGTCCACCGACCAGGGCGGCTCCGGCTTGGCCGGCTACGACGTCTACCGGGAGCAGGGCGCCACCGACCCACAGCTCGGCCAGTCCACCACCACCTCGATCACCCTGACCGGACTGAGTGCCAACACCCAATACCAGGTGTACGTACGGGCGCGTGACGGCGCGGGCAACCTGTCGGGCAACTCCGCGCCGGCCACCTTCACCACGGCCGCCACCGGAGGCGACACCACGCCGCCGACCGCCCCGGCCGGGCTCACCGCCTCGGGCACCACCACAACCGGCACCGGCCTGACCTGGACGGCCTCCGCTGACGACACCGGTGTGACCGGCTATGAGATCCTGCGCGCTCCCGGCGCGACGGGCGGCATGTTCACCCAGGTCGGCACCTCGGCCACGACCTCGTTCACCGACACGGGCCTGACTGCGAACACCACCTACCGCTACCAGGTCCGGGCGCGCGATGCCGCTGGCAACGTCTCACCGGTCTCCAACACCGTCCAGATCACCACTCAGGGAGGCACGACCGGTTCCTGCTCGACCACCCCGACCGTGCAGTCCCAGTGGGGGAACGGGTATGTGATCCAGCCGCTGACCATCACCAACACCAGCACCTCGACGATCACCAGCTGGACCGTCACCTTCACCCTGCCGGCCGGGCACACCCTGACCGGCTCGTGGAACGCCACCATCACCACCAGCGGCCAGACCGTCACGGTCAGAAGTGTCAGCCACAACGGCACGCTCGCGCCGGGAGCCAGCACCACCAGCTTCGGTTTCCAAGCGAGCAGGCCCAACGGCAACACCGCCCTGCCGTCCGGCTATACCTGCGCCTGACCATCAGCGCGCTTCCCTGATCACGGCCCCGTCATTGGCAGGTGGGACCGGACCGTGATCAAGGGATCCGCGTCGGCGGGAGAACCGGCTGCGTACCGCCATCGTGCTGTGGCAGGGCCGGGCGACCAAAATCCCGCGCGAGCCGGCTCGATCTCTCCAGTCCCGCGGTACGGCTGGCGGAACCGGTGACCGGGACCGCTGCCAGGGCCACTCGGTGCGCCTCGCGGCCCCGCTTGCCCTCCACCGCGCCGTGCTGGAGCAGAGCGTCGCCCTCGCGACAGGCGCCGACCCGGCCGCGCGCAAGGCCTACCGGGTGTACTCCACCCTGTGGGGTGCCAATATCCTGTTCATCAGCCTGAGCTGCGAAGTCTTGATGAGTGGCTGGCCCGTCCGATCCCGCATCACCGCAGGTCAGACCATGATCAAAGCGCGCCCTGCAGGATTCGAACCTGCGACCGTCGGATTAGAAGTCCGGTGCTCTATCCAGCTGAGCTAAGGGCGCTCCCGCCTTATTGTGCATGATCCTGCGACTTGTCACGCACTCGTTTTCCCAGTGTCAGCCATCCAACCCGGTGACACCCCCCGCGAGCAGCGTTCCCGCAGGCCATGATCCCCAGCCTCCAGCCGGCTCCATCGCCTGGAGGCGGGCGGAAAAGGCGGGGCGATCGTGGGGCGGGAAGGTCTAAGCTGTCGTGGCATGGTTGCGACGCTCCTGCATGAGATCCCCCTGCAGGGCGGGGATGTGACTGACGGGGTGGTGCGGGTCGGGGACACCGTGCGGAGACCGGTCAGTGCGTCCACGCCCGCCGTCCACGCCCTCCTCCGGCATCTTGAGGCCGTCGGGTTCGCAGGGGCGCCGCGCGTGTTGGGCGTCGATGGGCTTGGGCGGGAGATGCTCACCTACCTGCCGGGCGTCAGCGGGTTGCGGCTGGAGAGTGTGACGGATGAGGCGCTCGAAGGTTTAGGGCGCTTGTTGCGGGACTATCACGATGCGACGGCTGGGTTTCCGCTGACCTTGGACGGATGGGAAGGCGGGTCGAATGATGACTTGGCGCCGGAAGTTCTTGGGCATTGTGATTTAACGCCGGACAACGTGATCTTTCAGGCGGGACGCCCCTACGCGCTGATCGACTTCGAGCTGGCCCGGCCCACCACTCGGCTTTTCGACGTCGTGACCACGCTGCGGCACTGGGCGCCCATCGCCGATCCCCTCGATCGGGCCCCGCTGCTCCGCAATCTCGACGTGGGAGCCCGCCTGCGGCTCTTCTGCGACGCGTACGGCCTCCCGCCGCGCGATCGGCGGCGGCTGCTGGAGCTGGCCAGGCTCCGCTTCCAGCGCTCCTACACGGTCATGCGGGACCGCGCCGCGGCGGGCGGCAACTGGGCGAAGATGTGGGCGGGAGGCTCCGGTCAGCGCATCCGCCGGGCGGCGGCCTGGCTGGATGTGCACGAAGATGAGCTTCATGCCCATTTGGTATGACCCCCTCGGCCTCGCTCTCGGCGTAGCACTCGATCGGCTGCTCGGGGATCCGAGCAGCGCCGCCCACCCGGTCGCCGTGTTCGGGCGGGCTGCGGCAAAGCTGGAGCAATCCCTGTACGGCGACACGAAGGCGCAGGGAGTGCTTCATGTGGCCATCTGCGTAGGGGGCGCGGCGGGGATCGGCGTTGCGGTGCAGCACATCCCCAGCCCCAAGGCCCGTACGGTCGCCACAGCCCTCGCCACCTGGGCCGTGCTCGGCGGCACCACGCTGGCCCGCGAAGGCGCCTACATGGCCGACGCCCTCGAACACGACGACCTGGACCGAGCCAGGGCCAGGCTGCCGCATCTGTGCGGGCGGGATCCCGCCGCGCTGGAGGCGGCCGAGCTGGCGCGGGCCACGGTCGAGTCGCTGGCGGAAAACACCTCCGACGCCGTCGTGGCGCCGTTGTTCTGGGGTGCGGTGGCGGGGGTGCCGGGGTTGCTGGCGTACCGGGCGATCAACACTCTGGACGCGATGATCGGGCACCGGTCACCGCATTACCAGCGGTTCGGGTGGGCGGCTGCCCGGCTGGACGACGTGGCGAATTACGTGCCGGCCCGGGTGACGGGGCTGCTCACCGTCCTGGCCGGGCCGGATCGGCGGCAGGCGCTGGCCGTGCTGCGGCGCGACGGGCACCGGCATCCCAGCCCGAACGCCGGCCGCTGCGAGGCCGCGTTCGCCGGCGCGCTCGGCGTCACCCTGGGCGGCACGAACATCTACGGCGGGCGGACCGAGCACCGTCCCACGATGGGCGACGGCCCCAAGCCCGGCGTCGGGGACATCCGGCGTGCCGTACGCCTGACCGGGATGGTGAGCCTGGCCGCGGCCGGCGCCGCCGTGGCCGCTTCCTTCTTGCTGAACCGAGCCACGACAGGCCGCCGACAAGGAATCCGGTAATCGGTCAGAGCGGATGGTAATCAGCAAAACGTCATTTTTCACATGACGCTGTTCAGGTTGATCACCAGCCAGATCACGAATATCGAGATCAGCGTTATTCCGATCATCGCCTTGGCGGCACTGTTCGCGACTTCCTTCCTGGCCGTCACCTGCTTGGCGCTCTGCTTCCACACCTGACGCATAATGATCATGGTCTGGAAGCGGCGGCCGAGGGCGAATACGGCCACGGCGAGGAGGATGAATAAGAAGACGCGGCCGTCTGCAGATTCCACGGAGACCCCCTGTGGCCTTGAAGAGGTTTAATGCCCCCGAAACATTTGAGAACACAGGATACTCGGACGGCTGCGATTTGTAATTAGATTTCCGGGTCGAGGTCCACCACGATCGGCGCGTGGTCGGAAGGCCCCTTCCCTTTGCGGGCCTCGCGATCGACGTACGCCGACCGCACCCGGCCCGCAACCTCCGTGCCGGCGTACACGAGGTCGATGCGCATCCCCTTGTTCTGGTGGAACATCCCGGCCCGGTAGTCCCAGTACGTGAACGGATGCGGCCCCTTCATCGGCGTCGGCACCACGTCGTGCAGGCCCAGCGCGCGCAGCGCGGCCAGGGCCTCGCGCTCGGCGGGGGTGACGTGGGTGGCGCCGACGAACAGAGCCGGATCCCACACGTCGGCGTCCGTGGGCGCCACGTTGAAGTCGCCGCACGCCACCAGCGGCAGGTCCATCTCCGCGGCCAGCGCATCCCGCAACGCGGCGAACCACTCGAGTTTGTAGAGGTAGTGGGGCGAGTCGACGGTACGGCCGTTCGGCGCGTACAGCGACCACACCCGCATCCCGCCGCAGGTCGCGCCGATCGCGCGGGCCTCCGGACGGGCCGGGCCCACCGCGTCCAGCTCTCCGAAGCCCGGCTCGCCGGGAAAGCTCAGCGTCACCTCGTCGAGGCCGACCTTGGACAGCAGAGCGACGCCGTTCCACCGCCCGTCGCCGTGGGCCGCGGCGGCGTAGCCCAGTGCGCCCACTTCCGCGATGGGGAACACCTCGGCCGGGCACTTGGTCTCCTGCAGGCAGACGACGTCGGGCTTGGTCTCGGCCAGCCAGTCCAGCAGCCGGGGCAGGCGTGCCTTGACGGAGTTGACGTTCCAGGTAGCCAGGCGCATGCCCCTAGCGTCTACGATTCTCTGTGTTTACCTGAGGATTTCGGGCAAATCGGGTAGGCGTGGCCGTGGCGGGCCGTCTGCGTACTGTCCCAGGGGGAGTACGGGGGTGGCCGCGACGCGGTGGAAGCCGGTCCGGTGGTGAGGATCGCGTGCAAGTCCTGTTCGTCCCGCTGGGCGGGTCGTCTGGGGTGCTTGGCCCGCCGGACGCTGTCCACCCCTGCTGGGGAGTGGGGCGGGCACCGTGCGCCGGTCGGGCACACGGCTGGAGGTCTTTGAGGCGCGGGTGGGGCGTTTGGGGGTGGGGCGGTTCTTGGCTCTGTCCCGGGCGGCTGGTCGGGGGTGCAGGTCGGTTCGGGTGCGGCGGGCGCGGCGGGCGGCCCGGGTCGCCTTGCGAGGGCGGCGGGCGCGGGCCACGTTGCCCTCCACCACCGCGGCGATGCTGCGGGTCCCGGTGGTGCGGTCGGTGCGGGTGGCCTGCTGGCCGAGCAGGCCGCGCGCGAGGATGCGTTCGGCCGCCGCCCAGTCCCGATCGCACGACAGCCCGCACGCCGGACACCAGGCCCACGCCCAGCCCCGCTCGGCGAGCCGGTCCGGAGCCGGGCAATGCCGCAGCACCGACGTGCCGTCACCGCAGCGGGGGCAGTATTTAGAGGTGCCGCGGGCCGCGACGGTGACCACCGCGATCGCGCTCTTGGCCGCCAAATGCCGGACCGCCTCCACGATCTGCCCGCGCACCTGGCCCGACAGCCGCGCGTTCGCGCGTCCCCGGCGTCCGCGCGCTTCCAGGGTGGCCAGGTTCTCCAGGTAGATGACCGTCGCCCCTGAGGCGAGGGCCTGGTCGACTGCCCAACGGGCCGCCGACCAAGCCAGTGCCTTGTTCAGGTTGCGGATGCGCGCACACACGCGCTCATGCTCCCTATCGATGACCTCATACGCCGCGCTCAATGCGGCGAAGCGAGCATCGGTGGACGCCAGGCCGGCCAGCAACCGTTCCTGACACTCGCGTTTGGCGGCCAGATGCTCGCGCTCGGCCCGCAGCCGGTGCAGCTTGGCCGACACGCCGCTCGCGTCGTAGACCAGCGGCCGCCCATCCGAGACGACCCTGCCGTCGGCCGTCAGACGTCCGACCGTACCGGTCAGCAGGGCACTCAGCTCCCAGTCGAAGCCGCACCCGATCACATGACCGGTGGCCGGCGCGAAACCGATCGGGGTCTGGAACGGCAGATCGACGCGCACCCGGCCCTTGGCCACGCGCAGGGTGGGGGTGCACAGTTTCGCCTCCGCAGGGACGGTCGGCGGCAGGGCGATGGGCAGCACATGCCAGGCCCAATCCCTGGCGGAGGCCGGGGACGCGGTCAGGGGCAGCTTCACCCGCAACCGGGCGCTGCGCTCACCGGTGCGCTCCAGGGTGGCCAGTTGCCGATCGGCCGCGGCCAGCACGATCTGCGCCGCACACGCCGGAGGACCCTCCAACTCGGTCAGGTCCGCCGGCAACTGGCCGTCGTGCGCGTCGCGGTAGGCGCGGACCTGGCGCGTGCGATTGCGGATCTCCGCCGCGCCTGCCCCATCCGGCAGCACCGCCTGCAAGGCGTCCCATTCGGCGTCGGTGCGCCTGCCCGGGTCACGCGGCCAGGTCGCCACGATCGCCGCCACCACCGCCCGCCGGTGCAAGGCCAGCCGCATGGTGCGTGCGACCTGCTCCTGGACGCAGCGCGCCACCCGATCACACATGTGCACGCCCGCAGCCGGACTCACGCCCCAGCCCAGCCGCCGCAGGGCCATCCAGCCCTTGGCCGGCAACACCCGCCCGTCCAACCCGACCCCGCACGCCAGGGCATCCAGACCCGCCGCACTCCACCGGGCGGCCACCAGGTCGGCGGTCAAGTCCCGCGCCAGGCCGGTCAGCCAGCTCACCCGCTGGGCCAACAGCGGCTGCGGGACGACCTGGCCGGTCTGCTCCACGATCGCACTATGGGCGGTACAGGTCGCCGTCGAGGTGAGCCTGCTCATGCACCCACCGGCCCCGCCTCGGGCAGGCCGAAGCTGACCAGTCGCATCGGGATCGGCCGGCGTGCGGCCATGCTCGACGACCGCCACGCCCACATGCCCGCACCCCCACCCCGGCTCTGGTCTTCACCGTCAGTGACCGTAAGACTACCAATATTTGACCCTGCCGGGTAGAACATGTGAACGACTTGATGCCCACGTCACCCTCACCCACCTGGCCAGAATCGGGCACCGCCCGTCACATCGCAGGGCGTGAAAGCTCAGCGGCATCACGGGGCAACCAGATCGGCGGCCTCACCGACGTATACCGGCCTGACAGGATGATCCTGCCCGGGGCCTGGCCGTCACCGCCAACCTGAAAGAGCGCCACCACGAGATCCGGGCAGACGCTTAGGTTTCCATAGCGAATATGACGAGCAGTCCAAACCCTGCCACCGGCTCTCACGGTTCGGGGTCGGCGACCCAGCCCGCGGTCAGGACGAGGCCGCTGCGTCGCTCGACCGCGAGGAAGCCGAACGGGCGGGCGAACTCCACGTCGACGCGCCTGACCCGGTAGGGCGGCGGGGGGAGAACGCCGCCTGGAACGGCGGCGAAGACGGTGACGGACGCGGACTCGAACCCGGTGGCGCTGAAGACCGCGACGGCGGCCTGCGCGGCCTGGTCGATCGCCAGCGGCTCGGGGCTGATCCCCGGGAAGTGGCCGTGACGGGCGTCGGTGACCGCGCCCAGGCCGAACACCTCAGGCAGGCGCAGCAGGTCGTGCGCGGAGTGGACGGTGAAGCGGGGCACGGTGACGGTCAGCGTCTCATCGCGGGTGTAGGAGGGGACGACGGCGACGTTCACCCCTGGTCCGGACATCCCCACGGAGGGAGCGTTCAGCGCGGCGATGCCGGCCGTCAGCACCTCGCCGGGCTGATCCTGCTCGCCGAGCAGGAGGTGAACGTCGACGCCGCCGCTGCCCATGGCACAGAGCATCGTGAGCAGGCCCGACGGGGTGTCGACGACGCGGAGCCGGTCGAGCGCCGCCGTGCCGCGCCGCAGCACGGCCAGTTCCCGTCCGGCCCACGGGCCGCTGTCGAACACCGCGAAGCCGTCCTCGAACGGCCGCAGCCACGTGGTCCTGACGGTGAGCGCGCCGGCCAGGACCAACCTCAGGTGCTCGGCCGGCGCCACCGGCATGGCCGGGATCAGCCCGCCGGTCTGCTCGGACGCCCAGGTGTCCAGTCGCCGGCGGTCCGCGGCCGGGTCTCCGGTCAGCTCGCCACGCAGCCCCGGGGGCAGGGTGGCGAGCCAGGACGGGCGCAGCGGCAGCGTACGGGCGGTCCACAGGCCGACGGCGGCCCGGACGGCCGGACCGCGCAGCGCCTGTAACACACCGGGCACGGCCGTGACGTCGGCGCCCACGGCGCGCGAGAGCTCGCCACGCCCGGGGCCGTCAGCGGCCGCTGCGAGGCAGGCCAGGAGCGGCCACACGCACGCCCCCGACAACACGGACGACTCCCCCGAACCGAGGGCCGCCGCCCACCGGGCCGTGAGCTCGTTGACCGGATTCCGCATCGGCCCAGTATCGCGCCGAGGCGACGATCAGTGGCTGGTCCAGAGGGGCTTGTTGTCGCGGGAGTAGATGATGACCCGGCCGTCGTTGGAGACCGCCAGCCAGGCCCCCGGGTTGCCTGCCGTCTTCGTGGTCCACAACGCCTTGTCGTTGCGGTCGACCACGACCCAGTTGCCCTCCGCCTGCATGAGGGAGCGCGCCCCCGGATGCCCGGCCGTCGGCGTCGTGAACAGGCTGCGCCGCCCGTCGTACAGGACCGCGTTGCCCTCGTCCTGCTGGATCAGCTTGTAGCGGCCGTTGCTCGACTGCACCCACTACCCGGGACGGAGCACGTGTCCGGAGGGCAGTTTCCCGCCGAGGTACGCCATGGACGACCACAGCGGCTTGTTGTCCCTGGAGTAGATGACCAGGTTGCCGCTCTGCTTCGGCAGCAGCAGGTACGCGCCGGGGTTGCCGGCGGTCGGCGTGGACCACAGCGGCTTGTTGTCCGCGCCGTAGATGACGAGGTTGCCCTCCTTCTGCATGGTCGCGCGGGCGCCGGGCCTGCCCGCCGTCGGCGACGTCCACAACGCCCTGGTGCCGTCGTAAAACACCAGGTTGCCCTGCTTCTGCTGGACCAGCTTGAACCGGCCGCCCCCCGAGGTCAGCGACTGTCCGGGCAGCAGCCATTCGCCGGGCCCGAGCCGGTCATCGGCGGCGGCGGTGGCGTTGCTCGGCTGCGCCATGGCGACGGCGGCCGCCGAGCCCGCGAGGAGCGTGCCTGCCATGACGGCGATCGCGGCCTTCGTGATCAACTTTCTGCTCTTCCTGTTGAGAGTCGAAGATCGTGAGGGAAAGACCCTGGCAGATGGTGTTGGCGTTCTCTTGGCGGAGGCCGGATTTAGTGCTCGTTTAGCGGGTTCCGCCAGGCTGTGACCGATGGATCACTTGGAGTTTCGCCTGCTCGGGTCCATAGACGCCTGTGTCGGGGGGCGCCGCCTGGAGATCGGGCCGCGTAAGCGTCGTTTCGTGCTGGCCGCGCTCCTGCTGGACCTGAACCGTCCGGTCCCGGTGGAGCGGCTGATCGACGCCGTGTGGGAAGGCGGCCCGCCGGACAGTGCGCGGATGACCGTGCAGGGACATGTCTACAGGCTGCGGAAGAGCGGCGTACGGGTGGAGAGCGACCCCGCCGGTTACGTGCTGTGCGCCGACCCCGACCACGTCGACGCGCTGCGCTTCCGGCGGCTGGCCGCCCGGGCGGCGCAGGAGCCCGGCGAGCCGGGCGCGGACCTGCTGGAGACGGCACTGGCGCTGTGGCGGGGGCCGGCGCTGGGCGGTCCCGGCGGCGGCATGTCGCTGGAGGTGGCCGGGGTCGAGTTGGAGGAGGCGCGGCTGGCGGCGGTCGAGGAGCTGGCCCGCCGGCGGCTGGCACTCGGGCAGCCGGAGCGGGCGGTCGCGCCGTTGCGCGCGATCGTGACGGCCGAGCCGCGCCAGGAGCGGCTGGTGTCGCTGCTCATGACGGCCTTCTACCGGCTCGGGCGGCAGGCGGAGGCGCTGGAGCTGTACGAGCGGACCCGCCGGCTGCTGGCCGACCAACTCGGCGTGGATCCGGGGGCGGAGCTGCAGGCCACGTTCGAAGCGCTGCTCTCAGGTCACACCACCTGAGCGAGTACGGCCCGCGCCCGCGCCTCGTCCAGCCGGTGCCCGTACTCGCGGTGCAGCTCGGCGGCCCTGCGTGCGTCCTCGGCCGACCGCTTGACCTGGGCCAGCACGGTGAGCGCCTGGCCTTCGAGCCGGCGCAGGCCGTACCGTGCGGCCGCCTCCAGCGCCTCCCCGGCCACGGCGGCGGCTTCGTCCCGCCGCCCGCTCCCCAGGAGCACCTCGGCCAGCCACACGCGGGTCCGGGTGTCGAAATATGGATAATTGCGGTCCCGGTAGCGGGCCAGCACGTCCCGGAACAGGGAGAGGCGCTCGTCGAGTCCCAGCGACGCGTCCACGCGGGCCAGGGTGCCGCGGGCCTCCTCGTACCGGCCGGCCGGCCCTCTCACGGGCGCCTCCCGCACGGCCCGCCGCGCCAGCTCGGCGGCGCGTGCCCCGTCCTCACGCAGGTGGTGGGCGATGGCCGCACCGGAGAGCGTCCCGGCCAGCTGGGCGTCCTTCGCCCACGCCAGCGCATGCTCGTATGCCCCGATGGCCTGGCCGAGATCGCCCAGTGCCACGTGCACGTCGCCGAGGACGGAGTATGCCCTGCCCTCCCAGGCAGGCCGGCCGCCGTGCTCCTCCCAGATCCGGATGGCTCGCAGCTGCCGCTCCAGCGCCTCGCGGGCGCGGCCGGCCCACAGGAGTTTGATGGCGTAGTTCTCCAGGATGCCGGCCAGCCTCGTGGTCGGCTCCCGCGCCTCCCACAGCCGCACGATCCGCTCGTGCTCCGCCATGCTCTCGTGGAGATCGCCGAGGCCGGCCTTGGCCACGACGAGGTTGGTCAGGGCCAGCTGGACGCCGGTCTCCCAGCCGATCTCCGCATACAGCTTGGAGGCGAGCTCGCAGTGCCGGATGGCCTCGCGCGGCTCGCTCAGCACGAGGCTGGCGTTGGCCAGCGTGTGGTGCATGCCGGCCTGGCCGGCGCGGTCGCCCGCCCGCTCGGCCTCGTCCAGGGCGCGAGTGGCCAGCGCGATGACCACGTCGGGCGGATAGTCCTGGTACACGAAGGCACGCAACGTCTCCACCAGCCACCACGACACGCGACCGCGCGCCTGGTCCATGACCGCCAGCAGGTTGTGCTGCTCGGCCTGGAACCAGGCGCTCGCGGCGCCGGCGTCGGCGAACTCCTCACCGTCGCACGGCGGATCGTCGGCGGTCAGCGGGAGCAGCTCGAAGGAGGGTGCGAGCAACGGCGCGGCGGCGCGCGCGGAGTGCAGATAGTACGCGTGCAGCGGCGCGGGGTCGTCGTCCCGGGCGGTGCAGTGCTCGCGGGCGTACAGCGCGACCAGGTCGTGCAGCCGGTAGCGGCCAGGCGCGTGCTCCTCGATGAGGTGGGCGGAGGCGAGCCTGGCCAGGAGCCGCTTGGCCGTGGCCTGGTCGGCGCCCGCCAGCCGGGCGGCCGTGCTCGCGGTGAAGTCGCAGCCGGGCACCAGCCCGAAGCGGCGGAACAACACCTGGGCCTCGGGCGGGAGCGCGGCGTAGGAGCCGGCGAACGCGGCGGCCACCGTGGCCTGCGCGTCGCCCTCGACGGCCAGCGTGCTCCAGCGGTCGGCGTGCAGCTCCTTGATGTATTCGCGCAGGCCGGCCCGGCCGATGAGGTTCGCGCCCGCGATGGCCAGGGCCAGCGGCAGGTGCCCGCACAGCTCGGCGAGCTCGGCCACGGCGGCGGGGTCGGCGCTGATGAGGTCGTCGCCTACCAGGTCGGCCAGCAGGTCGCGGGACTCGCCGGGGGTGAAGGTGCCCAGCCGCACGCTCCGCGCCCCTTGCAGGGCCAGGCCGCGCAGCGCGTCGCGGCTGGTGACGAGCACCGCGCAGGACGAGCCGCCGGGCAGTAGCGGGCGTACCTGCTCGGCGTGGGCCGCGTTGTCGAGCAGCAGGAGCACGCGCCTGGTGGCCAGCGTGGAGCGGTAGAGGTCGAGCTGCTCGGCAGCGCCGGTCGGCCGGGCTCCGGCGGGCACCCCGAGCGCGCCGAGCAGGCGGGGCAGCACTCGCTCGGGTGGCAGCGGATCGCCCTGGCCGTGGCCGTTGAGGTCGACGTGCAGCTGCCCGTCGGGGAAGTCGGCGGCCAGCTGGTGGCCGATGTGGACGGCCAGCGCCGACTTGCCGATGCCGGCCGCGCCGGTGACCACGGCCACCCGGTCGCCACGCAGCAGTCGCCGCAGGCGTTCGGCCTCGGCCTGCCTGCCGACGAAGCCGGCGACGTCCCTGGGCAGCTGGCGCGGCGTCACCGGCCGGTGGCCCTCGACGATGCGCTGATGCAGGTCGCGCAGGCGGGGCCCGGGATCGACGCCGAGCTCACCGGCCAGCGTGCGCTGCACGTCGTGGTAGAGCTCCAAGGCCTCGGCCGGCCGCCCGTCGTGCCAGAGCGCGGTCATGGCGAGCGCGTGCGGGGTCTCCCTGAGGGGCTCTTCGTCCCTCAGCTCCTGCAGCAGGGCGGGCACCTCGCGGTGGCGGCCCAGCTCGATCAGGGCGGCGGCGTGCTCCTCGAGCAGGTCCCAGCGCTCGCGCAGCAGCGGGCCGCGGATGCGCTGCTCGACCCAGGCGGTGCCGATCCCCTGGAGCGGCTGGCCGCGCCACAGGTCCAGCGCCCGCGCCCAGGCAGCGGTGGCGTCCTCGGGCCGGTCCGCCGCCCGCCCCTCGGCCGCCAGGCGGCGGAAGCACCCGAGGTCCACCTCGTCGGGCGGCACGTCGAGCGCGTAGCCGGCGGTCGTGCTGGCGATGCGCTCGCCCAGGGTCTTACGCAGCTGCGCCACCTTGAGCTGGACGATGGTCTTGGCGGTCTTGGGCGGGTCGTCCTCCCAGAGCGCCTCGATGAGCCCGCCGACCGGCACGTAGGAGCCATGGTGCGCCGCGAGCAGCCCGAGCACGCACTGCTGCTGGGCTCCTTCGATCGGGATCTCGGCGCCGCCGACGTGCACCTCGACCGGGCCGAGCACGCGGATCTCCATCCCGCCCGAGCATAGTGCGTCAAACCGCCTTCATCAGCGTGGCGGACACCTCCTCGAGGAGCCCGCCGACGCCCTGGTCCATGGCCGCCTTGGCGTGCCGGACCGCGTCGAGGGCGTTGCCCGCGGCACTGGGCGAGTCCTCGACGACCATGCGCAGCTCCACCTCCAGCGGGGAGCCCCCGAACCCCTCGCCGTCCAGCCGGATGTAGGCGACCTTGCGGTCCTCCATGAACGGTATGTACTGGGCGCCGACGTGCGCGGCCGCGCCCGCGCCCGTGACCTTGGTGGCCTTCTTGCTCGCCATCCGCGAGGCGTCCTGGAGGTTGACGAAGTCCATGTTGCCGCCGCCGAGCAGCTGGTGTCCGCCGCCGAGGCGGACGCCGCTCGCCGTCAGCGCGTCGACCAGCGCCCGGTGCAGCAGCGTGGCGCCGAACGAGCTCTTCAGGTCGTCGCCGAGCAGCGGCAACCCGGCCTCGGCGAAGCGGCGCCGCCACTGCGGGGAGCGGGCGAGGACGGCCGGCATGCAGTTCACGAACGCGCAGCCGGCGTCCAGGGCGGCCCGCGCGTACCGCTCGGTGGCCTGCTGCGCGCCCGTGGGCAGGAAGTTCAGCACGACGTGGGTGCCCGTGGCCGCCAGGTGCGCGGCGACCTCCTCCGGCGTGAGCTCCGTGGCGCCGGAGCTCGCGCCGCGCGGGTCCACGAGATCCGCGGAGTCGGGACCCACGCCGTCGGCCAGGATCCCGTTCACGACCGGCACCCCGAGGTGCGGCACGGCGGCGAACGCGCGGGCGTTGTTGGGCGGCGTCCAGATGGCCTCCGACAGGTCGCGGCCGAGCTTGGCGGCGTTGACGTCGAAGGCGGCGGTGAAGCGCACGTCGGAGATCGCGTAGCCGGCGCACACGGGGTGCCGCAGGCCGGGCGCGTCGCCGCCGCGGTAGTACTCGACGCCCTGTACCAGGGACGACACGCAGTTGCCCACGCCGATCACGGCCACGTTCACGGTAGTCATGACGGGATTAGATCAGCCCCGCGCGACGGGCCAGCGCGGCGGCCTCCACGCGGGAGGTCGCGCCCAGCTTGGCCAGGATGTTCGAGACGTGAACGCCCGAGGTCCTGGCGGAGATGAACAGCCGCTCGGCGATCTGCCGGTTGCTCAGCCCCTGGGCCACCAGGCCGAGCACCTCCAGCTCCCTGGCCGACAGGTGGAGGTCGCCGGTGAGGTCGACCCTGAGCGTGGCGGCAGCCGCTTCGACCTCCCGCCGCAGCGGCTCCGCGCCCAGGCTCGCGGCGATCGCGGCCGCCTCGCGGAGCAGCTCGCGGGCGCCCGCCCGGTCCTGCTCGGCCGCCCTGACCAGGGCCTGCCCCAGCGCGTGCGGCTGCCCGACGGTACGCCAGCACGCAACGGCCGCCGCCCACGACCCGCCGCGCTCGGCCTCGAACGTGGCCCGGTACGCCTCCTGCACCGGCCCCGTCGTGGCGATGCCCGCAGGCGCCTCCCGCACGCGGCCGGCGCGTGCCGCCAGCACCAGCAGCGGCCAGGCGTACCGGCGGCTCTGCCGGAGATCGTGCTCGGTCAGCACGTGGTCGACCACCCGGGCGGCCCGCTCCGGGTCCGCCTGGGCCACCGCGAGCCGACACTCCAGCAGGTCGGGCTCCAGACAGGAGTCGTAGCCCCGCGACCGCCCGCGCATCAACGGCCTGGCCAGGCGGACGACACCGTCGGCCTCGGCCAATGCCCCTTCCCAGACGGCGACCGTCCCCAGAACCATGAGGATCCAGGCCCGATGGATCGGCGCCGGATCCAGGGCGAGTGCCGCCCGGATGACCTCGCGGGCCTCCTGCCAGCGGCCGAGCGAGACGAGCGGCTCGGCGAGGTTCGCGGCCAGGTGGGCGCCCCTGGTGCGGGCCATGCCCAGCCGTCTGGCCCTGGACATGCCCTCGCGGGCCACGGACTCGGCCCTGACGTGCTCCCCCGCGGCCTCCAGCACGTCCGCCTCGCTGGCGTAGGACATGAGCAGACTGTCGTCGTCGGGCGCGGCGGACCGGAACTCGGCGTACAGGCTGGACGCCGCGGCGAGGTCGCCATCGAGCGCGGTGAGCGCGGCCAGCGTGACCATGGCCCGGGCGTCGCCGAGCGTGAGCGCTTCCTCGGCGTGGGCGCGGGCCTCGGTGTCCTGGCCGTTCCAGGCCAAGACGGTGGCGAGGGAGCCGATCAGCCTGGCCTGGCGCGGGGCGAGGCGTACGGCTTCGCGCAGGTCTCCGAGGCCCCCTTCGCCGAGCAGGTCGCGGACGGCGACGCGCAGCTCCAGCAGGTGCGCGGCCCGCAGCGGATCGTCCACCTCCTCCAGTGCCCGGGTGGCCAGCTCCTCGGCCCGCTCGGCGTCGCCCACGCACAAGGCGTCCCGCGCGGCCTGCTCCAGGACCCACGCATGATCCCGCCCTCGTGTGTGGGCGTCGTCCCACAGCTCGAGCACACGTTCCCAGCGGCCGGCCTGCCAGGCGGCGTCGAAGGCACGCCGCCGGTCTCCCGCCGCGTACCAGTGGTCGGCGGCAAGCTCCGGCCACGCCTCGGCGCAGCGGGCGTGCAGGCGCCGCCGCTCCCCCGGCAGCAGGTCGTCGTAGACGGCGTCGCGGATCAGGGCGTGTCTGAAGGCGTAGCCGTCCCCGTCCACGAGCAGCAGCCGCGCGCCTACGATCGGCCGCAACGCCTCGTCGAGCGCCAGCTCGTCCAGCCCGGCCACGGCCGCCAGCACCTCGTGCGGCGTCCTGCGCCCGGCCACGGCGGCGATCCGCAGCACGTCCAGACTGAGCGGGCCGAGACGGTCGGCCCCGGCGAGCAGCAACTCACGCAGCGAGGCCGGGGTGGGCGCCCCGGCGCCGGCATCGGCCAGCGCCTCGACGAACAGCGGGTTGCCCTCGCTCCGCGCCACGATCGAGTCCAGCTCCGCAACGCTCCAGCGAGCCCGCCCGGCGGCGACCCGCGAACCGAGCTCCACCCCCTCGCCGTCGCAGCTCAGCATGCGGGCCACCTCCTCGCGCCCGAGCGGCGGCACCCTGATCACCTCGGCGGCCGGGAGCCGCAGCGGCTCGCGGGAGGTCCCGATCACCAGCACGCCCGGCCGCATCAGATTACGCAGCAGGAACACCAGCAGGTCACGGCTGGCCTGGTCGGCCCAGTGCAGGTCCTCCAGCACGAGCACCACGGGACGCCGCTCGGCGGCCCGCTCGACCAGCAGGAGCACCTCCTCGAACAGCCGCGCCCGCCCGAGCCCGGGCAGCTCCGTCGCCTCTCCCAGTTCGGGCAGCAGCCGCGCCAGCCCACCGCGCCCGCCGCCCGGCACGAGGCCGACTCCGTGCTCCCTGACCAGCCGCCGCAGCACGGGCACGAACGGCGCGTACGCGGCCCCGCCCGGATCGGCCCCGCCCTCCGCGACGAGCGCGTCGATCCCGCTGACGAACTCGCGGACCAGGCGCGACTTGCCGATGCCCGCCTCGCCGACGACCAGCACGGCGGCCGGTGTGCCTGCCTGCGCCGCGGCCAGCCGCCGCAGCTCCGCCTCACGTCCGACGAACACAACAGTCATTATGAAGAGGCGGCTAAGCATCTTGCCCGATGTGCCTGGGCACCGGCTCAGGCACCGTCGTCGGCATGATGATCCGCTCGATGAACCTGATGATGGCCGCCTCGATAGCCGGGCTATTCGGCTTCTACCTGCTGTTCTCCACGGTCCCCCTGTACGCCGCGACGGGCGGCGCCGGTGAGCTCGGCGCGGGGATGACGACGGCCATCATGATGCTGGCCACCGTCCTGGCCGAGCTGGCCGTCCCGTGGCTGCTGGCGCGGTTCGGCTACCGCACCGTGATGGGGCTGGGCCTGGCGCTGCTCGGCGGGCCCGCCCTGCTGCTGCCGCTGTCGGCCGCGCTGCCGCTGGTCCTGGCCGTCTCTCTGCTGCGCGGGGCCGGGCTCGGCATCGTCGTGGTCGCGGGCACGGCGCTGACCGCCGAGCTCGTGCCCGCGGAGCGGCGCAGCGAGGGCCTCGGCCTGTACGGCGTGGCGGTCGGCATCCCGTCGATCCTCGGCCTGCCCCTCGGCCTCTGGGCCGGCGACGCGCTCGGCTTCACGCCCGTCCTGGTTGTGGCCGGGCTGGTGCCCCTGGCCGGGCTCGTGACCGTGCGCGGGCTGCCGGCCACCAGGCCCGCCCGAGTGAGCGCCCGGCACTCGACGGAGGCACGCGGGCTGGCCGGGCCCGCGCTGATCTTCGCGGCGGTGACCACCGCCACGGGTGTCATGGTGACCTTCCTGCCGCTGGCGGGCTCGCCTGAGCTGGCCTCGGCCGCGCTGCTCACCCAGTCGCTGGCGACTCCGGTGGCCCGCTGGCTGGCCGGCAGATTCGGCGACCGGCACGGCTCGGCCCGCCTGCTGCTGCCGGGCCTGCTCGCCGCCGTCGCGGGGATCGCACTGCAGACCCAGGTCGACGGCCCGGTCGCGGTGGTGGCCGGGATGGCGGTGTTCGGCGCCGGGTTCGGGGTGCTGCAGAACGCGACGCTGGCGGTGATGTTCGAGCGCGGCGAACCGTCCCGCGTCAGCGCCCTGTGGAACCTGGCCTACGACGCGGGGATGGGCGCGGGGGCGATGGGGTTCGGGCTGGTGCTCGGCCACACCGGTTACCCGCTCGGCTTCGCCCTGGTGGCCGCGCTCATGGCCGTCACGCTGCCACTGACCAGGGTCAGGCCGGCGGGCGTTCCACTCCCACGGTGATCTCGTTGCCGAGCCGGCGGCCGGTGAGCAGGTCGAGATCGTCGCCGCTCCAGAACCTGCCGGGGTCGTACCAGTTGGGGCGGCGGCCGGACTCCAGCAGCCCCATCGCCTCGTAGGTGACGGCCACGACCTCGGCGCAGTAGGCGCTCTCCAGCGCCACCTCCTCGCGGGTCCGGCGCGGGATGCGGCCCCTGAACCAGCGGGCCGCCAGGCGGGCGGTGGAGGGGAACGGGGTGCCGTCGAGGCGGGCCACCGTGCGCAGGGCCGCGTCCTCCATCTCCGGCGTGACCTCCGGCTCCAGTTGGCGCAGCCAGGCCCGCTGACCGTATTTGTTGGCCCACACCGTGACCGCGCCCCGCAGGTCGTGCAGCTGGACCCCGCGGTGGTGGGTGCCGGCCCACAGGTCCGGCAGCGACCTGCCGAGCTCGGCGTGCCACATCATGGGCGGCAGGTCCTCGATCACTATGGCCATGCCCACGTGGTTGACCGGGCTGTTGGTCATCGTCTGGATCGCGCGGTCGGGCACCGAGCGCCCGCGGAAGACCCACAGGTCTCCGGTCCTCGTCACCTTGACGGCCTCGTCGAGAGTCAGCACACCATTAGCGTCTTCGGTTCTCTGTGTTTACGCAAAACGAACATCGGCGTAGCCACGTCGCACGCCGATCGAGGACGGGCAGTGATCCGGTGGAAGCCGAAGCCGCGTCCGTCCACGAGTGCGGCTCTTGGGCCATCGCCCCGCCGGACGCGATTACGGTCCATCGCAACCCATCACGTGGGAGAACAGTTCTACCGGTAACCACCGGCTCGCATGGCGAGCGCCATCAACAGGTCATAGTCTAGGCAACTATGCGCTGGTGGAAGATGCTCGGTCTGGCCGGAATCATGGGCGTCGCGGCCACGGGAGTGGTGATCGCGCGGGCCGAACGACGGCGCCGCGCCTACACGCCCGAGGAGATCAGGACACGCCTGCGCGAGCGTGCCCACACTCAGCCGGACGGACGCAACTCATAGACGAAGACCACGTCGGAGTAGGCCGGGTTGTCCACGTAGCCCTGGACGCTCCCCTGGTAGGCGCGCTGGTAGTTGACCACCCAGGGCAGCGCGGCGGCCGCCCGCTGGTCCAGCACCCGTTTGGTGGCCTGCTCGTACGCTCGCTGCGCCGCGTGCTTGTCGGTCACGGTCAGCTCGGGCACGGTGTCGAGCAGCGTGTCCAGCGCACGATCCTTGAGGTAGGTCAGGTTGAACACGGGCGGCTCGCCGCTGTGGAAGACGTTGCCGAAGTAGGAGTAGCCGTCGGCGTAGTCGGGCCACCAATACATGACGAAGATGTCCTGACCCTTTTTCCGGCCCTGATCCCACTGCGCGGTCCAGGGCATCGCCGTGGCCTCGACAGTGACGTTGAGCGGCTTCAGCGTAGCCTCCAGCCGCGTGGCGAGCAGGCGCCAGTCGGTGTCACCCTGCCCGTACGTCAGGCGTAGCCGCAACGGCCGGCCTCCCGGGCCGTAACCCGCCCGGGACAGCAGCCGCTGCGTGGCGGCCAGGTCCTGGCGGGGCACGCGGCCGGGCACGTAACCGAGCAGTCCTTCGGGGATGACGCCGCTGGCCGGTGAGCCGGCCCCCTTCAGGTCCTTGATGAGGCGCTGATAGTCGACGGCCTTCTGCACGGCGCGCCGCACCCGCACGTCTTTCATGGGGCCGCTCGCGGTGTTGAACAACAGCATCGCCGTCTGGAACGACGGCCGCTCGGACGTGCGCACGCCCGGCGTGCGCGTCGCCCTGGCGAACAGGCGCGGGTTGAGCCGTTCGACGAAGCTCACCTCACCGCGCAGCAGCAGGCGCCACGCCTGGTCGGCGTCCGGCACGACGCGGTACTTCACCGTGCTGTAGTGCGGCTTGTCCCAGCCGCCCCAATACTTGTCGTACGCCGTGAGCGTGAGCTCCTCCTCCTTGCCCTTCTGCCACTTGGCCACCGTGTACGGCCCCGAGCCCGCGTCCCTGCCCTGGCCGAACCACTTCGTCAGGTCGGGCGCCGCCTTGGTGTCGTAGATATAGGCCGCGTACCCGGCGGAGGCCACCAGGTCGAGTGGCACCGGGTATTTGAGCACGAACGTCACCGTCGACGGGTCCTCGGCCCTGATGGAGGAGACCGCGTCCCAGATGTAGTACGCGCCGGTCTTGGAGGCGATGGTGCGCTCGATCGACGCCTTGACCGCCGCCGCGTCCAGCGGCCGGCCGGTGTGGAAGGTCACGCCGGAACGCAGGTTGAACGTCCAGGTGCGGCCGTCGGCCGAGGCCCGCCACGACGTGGCCAGGCGGGGGACGGACTTCTTGGTGACCGGGTTCCAGAGCGTGAGCGTCTCGTAGATGTTCTGGAAGGCGATGATCTCGTTGGAGTAGGACTTGCCGGGGTCCCACTCCGTGATCACGTCGAGGTTCTGTACGTGCACGAACGGCGCCTCGCCGGCCGGGGCCCGCGGTGGTTCGGGGGGCGGTGAGCAGGCCGCGAGAAGCGCCAGCGCGACGGCCGCGGCGAGACGACGGCGCAACGCATCTCCCTCTGTCAGCGATGTACCCCGGGAAACCTACTCCAAGATCACGGAGGTAGGGGGCGCGTGTCAAAAAGTCCCGAAAAATTGGGCATTTTGGTGATCGGATTGCTATCCTCACCCTGTCCCGTCCGGGGTTGCCAGCAGGGGACCGACCGGAGTGAGGTGCCATGGGTCGTAGCCGAACGATCCGCATGAAGATCATCGGCCTACTGCTGGTGCCGCTGGCCTCCATGGTGGTGTTGTGGGGGGTCATCACCGCCGTCACCGCGACCGAGGGTTTGGAGCTGCGCGAATACAAGACACTCTGGACGAACCTGCGCCTTCCCGCGTACAAACTGATCAGCGAGATCCAGCATGAGCGTCTCGTCTCGGCCAAGCTCCTGCGGCACACGGCCGGCACCGCAGCCGTCGCCGCGCAACGCACCCGTACCGACACCGCCAGGGACACGTTCAGGCAACTCTCCAGTACATCCAAGGACCGATCGGAAGAGATCCGCACACAGGTGGACGCGGTGTATGCGCAACTCGACAGGCTCGACGCGATCAGAGGAGAGATCGACACGGGCCTGTCCGACCGTCTGCACACCGTGGAGGCCTACAACGCGATCATCGACACGCTCTTCGGCCTGCACCGACGCGTCGCGCTCATCGACGACATCCCGATCTACGAGCAGTCCCGCGTGGTCATCGACATGAGCTACGCCAAGGAGTTGCTGACCCGGGAGCAGGCCATCGCGCTCGGGCCGGTCACGGCCGCGGAGCGCAGGTTGTTCACCGAGATCGCCGGCAACCGGCGCTTCCTCATCGACCAGTCCCTCGCCGAGCTCGACCCGGCCCTGCGCGACGCCAACGCCGCCCTGATCGCCTCCCCCGCCTACCAGCGGATGCGGATGATGGAAGAGCAGATCATCGCCGGCGGCATGCCCAAGGGCTGGCTCAGCGCGACAGAGGGGCTGGCCACGTCGTTCAACAAGACGCAGATGCAGGCCAGCGCGATGCTGAGCGCGCGGGCCGAGCCGGTCGCCGACGAGGTGATCAATCGGGCGTTCATGTTGGCCGGCACGTGTTTCGCGCTGGTCGTGGTGTCGATCGCGTTCTCGTTGCGGATGGGTGACCGGCTGTCGAAGGAGCTCGGCGCGCTCCGGCTGGTCGCGCTGGAGATGGCCCAGGAGCGGCTGCCGCACGTGGTCGCCAAGCTGCGCAGGGGCGAGAAGGTCGACCTGCCGGAGCTGTCGGTGACGAGCACGACGACCGAGATCGACGACGTCGGCCAGGCCTTCTCCACCGTCCAGCAGACCGCCGTGGAGTCCGCGGTCGGCCAGGCGCAGCTCAGCGAGGGCGTCGGCCACGTGTTCCGCAACCTGGCCAGGCGCAGCCAGACCCTGCTGCACCGCCAGCGCATCCAGCTGGAGGACATGCAGCACCGGGCGACCGATCCGGACGCCCTCGAAGATCTTTTCAAGCTCGACCACCTGACCACCCGCATGCGCCGCCACGCGGAGGGCCTGATCATCCTGTCGGGCGCGACCCCGGGCCGCGGCTGGAGCCGGCCCGTGCCGCTGCTGGACGTGGCCCGCGGCGCGGCCGCCGAGGTGGAGGACTACCAACGAGTCACCGTCGAGCCGATGCCGGCCAACCGCCTGGCCGGGCCGGTCGTCGGAGACGTGATCCACCTGATCGCCGAGCTCATCGAGAACGCCACCGTCTACTCCCCCGCGCACACCTCGGTCATCGTGCGTGGCGAGAAGGCGGCCCGCGGCTTCGTCTTCGAGGTCGAGGACCGCGGGCTCGGCATGAGCGCAGAGGAGCTGGCCGAACTCAACGAGCGGCTGGCCAGCCCACCGGAGTTCGACCTGGCCGACAGTGACCGGCTCGGCCTTTTCGTCGTCTCCCGCCTGGCCGCCAGGCACGACATCCGCGTGACGTTGCGCGGTTCACCATATGGAGGGACCACCGCCATCGTGTTGATCCCGGAAGAGCACGTGGCCGAACCGGAGGATCCCGTGCTGCAGGAGCCCGTACGCCCCATGCGGGTGGTGCGAAGTGAGTGACGAGCGCTGGCTGGACGAGGACGCCGGTCCGATCGTCCCCGCCTACCTGCTGACCAGGGGCCGTACGGTGCCCGCGAGCGAGGCCATCGACCTCATCGCGGTGATCATCACCGCCGGCGGCCTGACGCCGCCCGCGGGCCTCGGGCCCGAGCATCTGATCATCTTGCAGAAGTGCACCAAACCCACCCGGCTCGCCGACGTGGCCGCCGAGCTCAACTTGCCGGTCGGCGTGGTCCGCGTGCTGGTCGGCGACCTGCACGCGCGCCAGCTCGTGCAGGTCGAGCACCCGCCTCCCGCGCCGGACGCCAAGGTGCTGCTGGAGGTGATCAGCGGGCTGAAGGCGCTGTGACATGGCGATCTCATGCCGACTTCTTAGACCGCTGTGACGTGCCTGCGGTTGAGCCGCCCGTAGACCGTGGCGAACACCGTGGCCACCGCCCCGGCCGCGGTGGCCACGCCGAAGACCCACTGATAGCCGGTGACGCCGGGCTGGGCGGCCAGGATGGCGGCGATCACGGCGCCCGAGGTGCTGCCGCCCACGATCCGTACGAGCGCGTTCACGCCTGCCGCCACGGCCGTCTTGCCCGGGTCCACATGCTCGACGGCCATGGTGCCCAGAGCCGCGTAGCCGACGCCGAGACCGACGCCCATGAGCGAGGCGGCCACATACAGGTGGGCAGGGGTGTCGTGCATGTACACCAGCCACAGCGCGGCCAGGCCGGTGACCCCGGAGCCCGCCGCGACCATCGTCGAGGCCTGGAAGACCCGCATGAGCCGGCCCGCGAACAGCGAGATCACCAGCATGAACAGCGTGCTCGGCAGCAGGTAGAGCCCGACCTCCAGGGCCGAGGCGGACAGGCCGGACACGGGCGACTGGGCGAACCCGGACATGCCCGTCAGGATCGTGAAGAACGCGAACCCGAGCAGCATCGAGGCCACCGTCGCGCCGACCGTGCCCCGGTGCACCAGCATCGACATCTCCACCAGCGGCTCGGCCACCCTCCGCTCGACCAGGACCCAGACCGCGGCCAGCAGCGCCGCGGCGGCGAACAGGCCGAGCACGCCCGGCGAGGTCCAGCCCCAGGAGCCGCCCTCGCTGATGCCCAGCAGGAGCGCCACCAGCCAGGCGGCCATCAGCGCGGCGCCGAGCAGGTCGGGGCGGGCCCGCACGGCCGGGGCGTGGTCGCGGACGAGGAAGGCCACGATGATCGCGGCCACCAGGGAAATGCCGGCCATGATCCAGAAGACCAGGTGCCAGTCGCCCGCGGCGAGCCCGGCCAGGATCATCCCGCCGCCGGCGCCGAACCCCATCGTCGCGCTCACCACCCCGATGCCGGTCGCCAACTGCTGCCGGGGCAGCACGTCGCGTACCACCCCGATCGACAGCGGCACGAGGGCGGCCACGGCGCCCTGCAGCACGCGCGCCACCAACAGCCAGGCCAGCGAGGTCGCCAGGGCCGCCATGACCGAGCCGATCACCAGCAGGGCCAGCGCGCCGAGGATCATCGTGCGCCTGCCGTACATGTCGCCGAAGCGCGACAACAGCGGCGTGGCCACCGCTGAGACCAGGAGGCTCAGCGTGAGCGTCCAGCTCACGGCGGCAAGAGAGGTGTCCAGCTCGCGTTGCAGCACTGGAAGCAACGGCACCACCGCGGTGTTCTGAAGGGCGGCGATGGATGCGCCGAAGGCCAGCGCGATCACTCCCGGCCAGGGGTTCCTGTTCGACGTCGTGCGTGCGCTCGATGCGACGGCTGTCGCCATCTCGGCTCCTTTAGATAACTTAGGTAAGTAACAAGAAGCGATAATACATACGTAAGTTAGGTAAGCAAACGAGATGGACGAAGATCTCAACAGAACGGTGTCGGCCTTCCGCACGCTCGTGACCACCCTCAAGCGCGGCAAGACCCACGAGCGGCTGACCGAGGCCGCGGGCATCCGGCTCGACCGGCCCGGCGTGGAGATCCTCGTCAGCCTGCTGGACGCGGGCGAACCGCGCAGGATCGGCGCGATCGCCGAGGCACTTCAGGTGGAGAGCCCGCATGTGACCAGGCACGTCGCCGCGCTGGAGCAGCGCGGCCTGGTCGAGCGCGTCCGCGACCCCGACGACGGCCGGGCCTGGCGCATCGCCCTCACCCAGGAGGGCGCCGAGGCGGCGGACAAGTGCCGCAAAGTGACCACCGACTGGTTCGAGGGAGCGTTGGCCGACTGGTCGGCGGCGGACCGGACGGAGCTGGCCCGGTTGATGGAGAAGCTCGCGGACGACGTCACCGCCCATCTGAGGGCTCAGCTGGTCATCAAGTGAGCAGCACCTCCTCCGCCCGGTGGCAGGCCACCTGACGGTCCTTCAGTTCCCGCAGAGGAGGCGCCTGCTCGCACGCCGGCACGGCGATCGGGCAGCGCAGCCGGTACGGGCAGCCCGTCGCCGCCGGCACGGCCTCCGTCCGCCCCCTGGCCTCCGGCGGGGACCCGCCGAGCTTGGGCACGGCGTCGCGCAGGGCCTTGGTGTACGGGTGGGCGGGCTCGGCCAGGAGGTCGGCCGTGGGCCCCGACTCGACGACGCGGCCCGCGAACAGCACGTGGGACGTGCGGCACAGCCGCTCCACGACCGCGAGGTTGTGGGTGATGAGCAGGCGCTCGGTGTCCAGGCCCGCCAGCAGGTCGAGGATCTTGGCCTGGACCGTCACGTCGAGTGCGCTGGTGGGCTCGTCCAGGATGAGCAGGCGGGGGCCCACGGCCAGGGCCCTGGCGATCACGACGCGCTGGCGCTGGCCTCCGGAGAGCTGGTGCGGCCTTCGGGCCGCCAGGTCCCGGTCCAGTCCGACCTGTTCGAGCAACTCCCCCACCCTGGCTCGCCCGGCCCTTGGGAGTGCCTCCGCTATGGAGGAGCCGATCCGCATCCGGGGGTCGAGGGCCTCGGCTTGGAAGACGGGCTGGACGTCCTTACGGAACGCCCGCATGTCTGTGTTTTTCAGCGTTTGGTCGCCGTACCAGATATTTCCGGACATAGGGGTGAGGAGGCCCAGGAACGCCCGGGCCAGTGTCGTCTTGCCTGAGCCGCTCTCCCCGATCAGCCCGACGCCACCCTCCGTGATCTCCAGGCTCACGTCGTGCACGACCGGGCGCTTGCCGTACCCGAGCGTCACCCGCTCGGCCCTCAGCATCCTCACGGCAGGGCCTCCAGCAGCTCGCGCGTGTACGGGTGGGACGGCGCGGCCAGCACGTCCGCGGCGGGCCCCGACTCGACCACCGCGCCGTCCTTCATGACGAGCACCCGGTCGGCGATCGTGGACACCAGGGCCAGGTCATGGGAGACGAGCAGGAGCGCCAGGCCCCGCTCGGCCCGCAGCCTGCGCAGCACGCCCACCACCTCGGCCTGCACGGTCACGTCGAGGGCGCTCGTGGGCTCGTCGGCCAGGATCACCTCCGCGCCCAGGGCGATGGCCAGCGCGATGGCGAAGCGCTGGGCCTGGCCGCCCGAGACCTCGTGCGGATAGCGGCGCAGGAGCTCCGGGTCGAGCAGCACGGCCTCCATGGCCTCCGCCATGGCCTGCTCCGTGGCGTCTCTGCGGTGGAGCCTGAGCGCGCGGCGCATGAGGACGCCGAGCCGGGTGGCGGGGCTGAGCGCCGCCTGCGGCGACTGCATCACCAGGGCGGCTTTTGCACCGCGGATCTCACGGAGGCGGCGGGGCGGGGCGGTCAGCACCTCGACGCCGCAGACCTTGATGTGTCCCGAAATTTCGGCATCCGGGGTGAGGCCCAGCAACGAGAGCAACGTGGTCGATTTGCCCGAGCCGCTCTCCCCCACGATCGCCACGCACTCGCCCGCGCCCACGTCGAGCTCGGGTACATCGGCGACGACTCGTCCCCCGTAACTGACGCGGAGGTCGCGTACCTCGATCACTTGACCACCCTTCGCGGGTCGAGCGCGTTCCTGAGCCCCTCGCCGAGCACGTTGAACGCGAACGCCGTCACCAGAATCGCCAGCCCTGGGAAGGTCACGACCCACCAGTTCGTGGTGAAGAGCGTCTGGCCCTGCTGCACCATCAGCCCCCATTCCGCGGTCGGCTCCTGGGCGCCCAGCCCCAGGTACGACAGCGCGGCCGCGGTGAGGATCACCCCGCCCGCGTCCAGCGAGACCTGGACCAGGACGGGGGTGAGCGAGTTCGGCAGCACGTGCCTGAGAATGATCAGCGGCGCGGGCACGCCGAGGCACCGGGCGGCGTCCACGTAGCTCCGGGTGGCGATCGACGCGGCCACCGAGGCGGACAGCCGCGTGTACCACGGCCACCAGGTCACCGCGATGGCCAGCACGACGGTGTTCACGCCGGGCTGCAGCACCACCGCCAGGGCCAGGGAGAGCAGCAGCGCTGGAAAGGCCAGGAACACGTCCGTGACCCGCATGATCACGTCCCTGATCCAGCCGCCCGCGTACCCGGCCACCACGCCGAGCGTCACCCCCACCACCGCGGAGACAGCCAGCACGGCGACGGCGACGAACAACGACGTGCGACCGCCGTACAGGATCCTGGTGAGCACGTCCCGCCCCACCTGGTCGGTCCCGAGCAAGTGGGCGGCGTTCGGCGGCTGCAGTATTTCCAGCGGGTTCGGCTCGTCCGGGTACGGCGCGAGCCACGGCGCCAGGATCGAAGCCAGCACGACGACCACGATGAGCACCGCCCCGAAGGCCGCGAACCGGTCGGGGATCCTCGGCAGCGTGCGCCGCAGCGGCGCCTCGGTGGCGGTCATCGTGCCCTCGCCCGCGGATCGACGACGCCCTGCAGCAGGTCCACGACGAGGTTGGCCAGGGTGTAGACGAGGGCGACCAGGAGAGTGACGCCGGCGATGGCCGGGGTGTCCAGCGACTTGATCGACTCGGCAGCGTAACGGCCGAGACCCGGCCAGTTGAAGACGGCCTCGACCAGGAAGCCGTTGACGATCGAGTACGCGAACACCAGGGCGATCAGCGACAACACCGGGCTCAGCGCCGGCCTCAGGGCGAATCTGGTCAGGATGGACGTCTCCCCGAAGCCGAGCGCACGCTCCAGCCGGGCGTGGTCCTGCCCGGACTCCTCGATGAGGGCCGCCCTGGTCATCTGCGCGATCACACCGGTCGGGTAGGCGGCCACGACGAGAGCGGGCAACACCAGGTGTTCGAGAGTGCTGCTGAAGATCGGCCAGTTGCCGGTGATGAGGGCGTCGACGAGGGTGATGTTCGTCCAGAGGGTGAGAGGGCTGGTGGTGTCGAGCGAGGAGTCGTACTCGCCGGCGATCGAGAACCAGCCCAGATGGCCGGCGAACACCAGCTGCATGGCCAGGGCCAGCCAGAAGACCGGCACGGAGACCGCGAGCATGCTGGTGAACCGCACCCCGAAGTCCGGAAATTTCGTCTTATAGCGGGCCGCGAGCACCCCGATCGGGATGCCCACGACGACCGCGACCACCAGCGCCGCCCCCACGAGCTCCAGCGAGGCCGGGAAAGCGAGATACAGGTCGTCGCGCACGGGCTGCCGGGTCCGCAGACTGGTCCCCCAGTCGCCGGTGAACAGGTCACGCACGTAGGTCACGAACTGCAGCGGGATCGGGTCGTCGAGGCCGAACCGCTCGCGTGCCGCGGCCAGCTGCTCGGGCGTGGCCTTCGGCCCGGCGAACGCGACCGCGGGATCGCCGGGCACCAACCGCATGACGGCGAACGTGAGCATGACCACGCCGGCCACGACCAGGAAGGCCTGGCCGAGCCGGCGAGCCAGATAACGCGCCATGGGTCAGCTTGCGCGCTTGAGGTCGTAGAAGAAGACCACGTTGGGGTAGGCGGGATTGTCCACGTATCCCTGGATGTCGTCCGTGAGCGCGCGCTGGTAGGTCTGCACGTACGGCACCGCCACCGCCGCCTGCTCCTGGATTATCTTCTTCTGCAGATCCTGGTACGCCATGTCCGCCTTGAGCTGGTCAGTGGCCGTGAGCTGCGGCAACGCGTCAATGGCCGCGTCGATCCCGGCGTTCTTCAAGTAGGACAGGTTGAACTGCGGCTTCTCGGCGCTCTTGAAGACGTTCACGAACCACGAGTAGGCATCCGGGTAGTCCGGATACCAGTACATGACGAAGATGTCCTGCCCCTGCTTCTTGCCCAGGTCCCACTGCGCGTTCCAGGTCATGGGCTTGGCCTGCAGGGTCACGTTCAACTTCTTCAGCGTCGAGCTGAGCAGCGTGACCAGCAGCTTCTGGTCCTCGTCGCCCTGGGCGTAGGTCAGGGAGAGCTTGAGCTCGGGGAGGTCGGGGCCGTACCCGGCATCCGCCAGCAGTTCCTGCGCCTTGGCCAGATCCTGCTTGGGCTCCATGCCCGTGGCGTGGCCGAGCAGACCCTGTGGCACCAGACCGCTGGCCTTCGTGGCCGAGCCCTTGAGCGCGGCGATCAGGCCGTCGTAGTCGATGGCCGCCTGCAGCGCCTGCCGTACCCGCTCGTCCTTCGTCGGCCCTGAGGCGGTGTTGAACAACACGAGCAGGTTCTGGAACGACGGCACCTGCGCGGTCTGCACCTTCGCGGTCGTGCCCGCCTGCTGGAAGAGCTGCGGGTTCAGCCGCTGGACGAAGTTCACCTCGCCGTTCTGCAGCAGCTGCCAGGCCGTGGTGATCTCCGGCGTGACGCGGAAGGCGACCTTCTTGTACTGCTCGGGCCTCCAGCCGCCCCAGTAGCCGTCGAACGCCTTCAGCGTGAGCTCGGTCTCCTTGCCCTTCTGCCAGGAGTCGATCGTGTACGGGCCGGTGCCGGCCGTGGTCTTGCCGTCGGGGTCCACGGCGTCCACGTCGTAGATGTAGGCCGCGTAGCCGGAGGAGGCGACGAGGTCGAGCGGCGTGGCGTACTTGAGCGTGAACTTCAATGTGGACGCGTCCACGGCCTCGATGGTGTCGACCGCGTCCCAGATGTAGGCCGCGCCGCCCTTCTTCTCGATCGTCCGCTCGATGGCCTTCTTGGCGGCCTCGGCATCCATCGTGGCGCCGGAGTGGAACTTCACGCCCGGCCGCAGCTTGAACGTCCACTCCTTGCCGTCGTTCGCCGAGGTCCACTCGGTGGCCAGGCGCGGCTCGGCCTTGCGGGTCTCCGAGTTGTACCTGGTCAGACCCTCGTAGATGTTCGACAAGGCGATGATCTCGTTGGAGTAGGAGGTCGCCGGGTCCCAGTCGGTGACCACGTCGAGGTTGGGCACGTAGACGAACGTGCTGTCGTTGGTCTGCGTGGTCGCCGGCTGACTGCCGCTTGGTTGCGGCTGGGGTGTCCCGCCGCCGCCACGCACCTGGCCGCCCGCGCACGCGGACGCGGTCAAGGCCAGGACACTGGTGACTCCGGCCACGAGCAGACGCTTGTGCCAGCGCATGGTGGGGGGATCCTTTCGATTTTCACCGGGCGAGTGGTCCGGCTGCTTTGACGTGTACCCGCACGGCGGGTTCGGAGAGGTAGCTCAGCGGCACCTCAAGGAGATCGACGATCTCGACCGCGGAGGGATCCGCCCCCGCGGCCACGGCTCGCGCCGCCGCCTCCTCCTTGGCCCTTTCAATGGCTTCTGACCGGCTATCTCCCGCAGGCAAGATCGTATCGACTCTGCCGCTCGCCAGTGCGATGGCGGCGCCCACCGCGTTGGCCACCTCGGCATGCTCGGGGCGGATCACCCGGCCCGCGCCCGGGATGCGCTCCGGCAGGACGAACGCGCCGCCCCCCACCGCGACCAGCGGTCTGTCGGACTTGCCGAGCGCCATCCTGTCCACGGCGTCGATCACCATCTCGTCCGCGACGGCCACCGCCCTTTCCAGGGTGTCGCGGATTCCTTCCGACATGTCACCCATGCGGGCGCGCCAGCCTTCTCCGTCCGCCGGGATGCGGCCGGCGGCCACGGCGGCGTCGGTGATCGTCGGCGTGCTGCCGCCGAACACCAGCGCCTCCTGGACGATCCGATAGCCGACCGAGTCCGGCCCGATCCCGCGGTCTCTCACCACGGTCCCGCCGCCGAGCGCGATGGCCAGGATGTCCGGCATGCGGAAGTTGGTCAGCACCCCACCGATCTCGACCGCCGCCGCCGACTCCCTCGGGAACCCGCCGGCCAGCACCCCGAGGTCGGTGGAGGTGCCGCCCACGTCCACCACGATCGCGTCCGCCACTCCCGAGAGGTACGCGGCCCCCCGCAGCGAGTTCGCCGGGCCCGAGCCGATCGTCGACACGGGCAGCCGCGCGGCGTGCTCCAGCGTCATGAGCGTGCCGTCGTTCTGTGCCAGGTACGGCCGGGCTCGCAGGTCGCGTTCGGCCAGCGCGGCGACCAGGGCGCCGGTCACGTGGGCGGCGACCCCGTACAGCGCGGCGTTGAGCACAGTGGCGTTCTCGCGTTCGAGCAGGCCGAGCGAGCCGATCTCGTGGCTGAGCGAGACCGGCAGCCCGTACTCGGCCCGGACCAGCTCCTCGACCAGGCGCTCGTGCTCACCGCTCGCCGGGCTGAACACGCTGGTGACGGCCACGGCCTCCGCCTCCACGCCGTCCAGGAAACGGCGGATCGCGCCGAGGTCCGGCGGGCGGATCGCGCGGCCGTCGACGTAGTGGCCGCCCGGCACGATGGCCTCGCCGGCCGAGACGGCCTTGCGCAGGTCGCCGGGCCAGCCGGAGAGCGGCGGCACGGACGTGGTGGCGGGCGCGCCGAGCCGCAGCACGGCCACCCGGCCGAGGTTGCGGCGCTCCAGGATCGCGTTGGTCGCGTGCGTGGTGCCCAGCATGACGCGGGTGACCCGGTGCCGCGCGTCCCCGAGTTCCGCCAGGACCGCGTCGAGTGCGGCACGCAGGCCCTCGGTCACCTCCGGCGTCGTCGGGCGCTTCGCCTTGGCCATCACCCGGCCGTCGGAGCCGAGCACCACCGCGTCGGTGTTCGTGCCTCCGACGTCGATCCCGATCCCGAGCTCCGCGAGTTCCGCGAGCTCCGGCAGGTCAGCCATGTGCCGTCAGCTCCTCGACCGGAACGTAGTCCAGCTCGTACCCGAACGCCCGCGGCCCGGCGGTCTCCAGTCCCTTGGGGGTGCGCCAGAGCGGGTCGCACGGCCAGGCGAGCACCGTGACGCGCTGGCCGTACCTGAGGCCCTCGGTCTGGATGGCGGCGGCGGTCTCGGTGTCCACGACCGTGATCAGGTCGGGCACCATGGCCAGGACCCGGCCGTCCTCGACGGCGACCAGGTTCTCGTTCTGCAGCTCCAGCGTGACGGTGCGGCTCCGGTCGTCACCGGTGCCCTCGATCGTGGCCGTGCCCCGTACGAACCCGCCCGTGGTGCGCCGCTCCACGTCGGTCAGCTTGCCCGTGATCAGCCTGGCGGCGCCGAGCCGGTCCTGCAGCGCGCGCAGCGGGTCGGCCGCCCGGGCACCCGTAGGCGACGTGCCCTCGGTGGCCCTGCCGATCTCGAGCGCGCGCGTGACCGTGCCCTCGATGACCGCGCCCCGCGCCTGCGCGGCCGTGATCACGTAGTCGGCCATCAACGCGCTGGATCCCGCCGCCACGCACACGGCCCTGGCCAGCCTCTCCGACCACAGTCCGTCGACCGGGCGGATGGTGACCACGTTCCCGGCGACGTCGGTCATGATCACGAGGTCGGCCGGCAGCCCCGCCACGTACATCGACACCATCTGGACCTCGGGGAAGGCCCGCCCCATGCCGTCGGCGTCGAGCAGCGGCAACCCGAGCTGCGCGGCCCACGCGACCGGGGCGACGCCGTTGGAGCCGCCGATCTCGGATGACATGACGGCGCTGGGCGGGCGGCCGAAGAGGCGCTCGATCTCCTCGGCGATGCGCTTGGGCTCGTCCTCGCTGTGGATCATCTCGTGGCTGACGGTCGGCGCCCCGATCCCCGACAGCGGCACGATCAGCGCGTCGTCCGCCAGGTCGGCCAGCCGGACCAGCGGCACCTCGCCGTACTCGCGGATGGCCCGTGCGGCGGCCAACGATCCGGTACGGACGTCTCCACCGCCGCCGGTGCCCAGAACGGCGCACCCTCGGGCAAGTGCCGGAATATCGCTCACATCAATGCTCATTTGGCGACTCAACCAACCACATGGCACCTCAATCCGCCAGTGCGGCACGTGTGGGCGCGGGTAAATCCGTTGCGCCGGCGCGGTGGCCACCGGCAAGATCGAGGCCATGAACACCGGGCGAATGCGCAGGCGGCACCGCACGGGCGTGTCCTGATCTCCAGGACCCCGCCCGTCGCTCATCGAGGCGGGTGGGGGCGCTGGTGTGCCCGGCGATTTCATAGGTCGCGCAAGGCGGGTTCGATTCCCGCACCCGCTACGAGTCTCCCCGTGCCGTGGCACGCTGGTGTCATGCGGATTTCGGTGGCCGCCGACAGCAAGGACGGCGTGGCCGAGCGGGTCGTGACGGAGCTGCGCAAGCGCGGGCACGAGGTGGTGACACACGGCGCGCTCAACGACGAGGAGCGCGACGACTGGGCGTGGGCCTCGGAGCTGGCCGCCAGGGACGTGAGCGAGGGGCGGGCCGACCAGGCGGTCGTGTGCTGCTGGACCGGGACGGGCGCGTCGATCGCGGCGAACAAGGTGCCCGGCGTGCGGGCCGCGCTGTGCGTCGACGCCTACACCGCCGACGGGGCCCGCAAGTGGAACGACGCCAACGTGCTGGCGCTCAGCCTGCGGCTCACCTCCGACGTGGTGCTCGACGAGATCCTCGACGCCTGGCTGGAGGGACGGCCCAGCACGGACTCAGCCGACATCGCCAACGTGTCCCACCTGGAAGAGATCTGACCACTACCCTCTGGGGATGTCCGACTTACACTGCACGCACTGCGGCGAGGGGGGACTGGAGGTCGGGTTCATCTTGGACTCGGACCAGATTCCCCGATCCGCCAGGTGGCTCGAGGGCACACCCACGTATGGGATCTTCGGCGGGGTCAAACTGACGGGCCAGCCGAGGTGGGAGATCGATGCCTATCGCTGCCGTCACTGTCACCATCTTGAGCTTTTCGCCAGCCGCCCCGACTGACCGAGAGTAGTCACGGCCGAGACGGGAAATCGTCGGCCCGGCGGATTAGGGTGCTGGGCATGACCGACGTGCTGCTGCGCGGCGGGCTCCCCTGGGGGCTCGGGGCCACCGCCGACATCCTCGTCCGCGACGGCCTGATCCACCACGTCGGCCAGGGCATCGACACGCCGGACGACGCCCTGGTCGTGGACATCGCGGGGCAGCTGGTGCTGCCCGGCCTGGTCGAGGCGCACTGCCACCTCGACAAGACCCTCTACGGCGGGCCGTGGGTGCCGCATTCGGCCGACGACACGCTCGCCGGCCGCATCGGCAACGACTTGGGGAGGCGGGCCGAGCTCGGCGTCCCGAGCGTGGAGCGGATCGGCGCACTGCTGGAGCGCATGAGCGCGGCCGGCACCACCCACGTGCGCACGCACACCGACATCGATCCGCTGGTCGGGCTGCGCGGTGTGGAGGCCGTGCGCGAGGCCGCCGCCCGCTCCCCCCTCGAGGTGCGTCAGGTCGCCTTCCCGCAGCACGGCCTGCTCACCAACCCGGGCACGGCGGAGCTGCTCGAAGAGGCACTGAAGAGCGGTGTCGAGGCGGTCGGCGGGCTCGATCCCGCGGGCATCGACCGCGACCCCGTGCGCCATCTCGACGTGATCTTCGGCCTGGCCGAGCGTTACGGCGCCCACGTGGACATCCACCTGCACGACGGCGGCTCCCTGGGCGGGTGGGAGCTGGAGCTGATCATCGAGCGCACCAAGGCGCTGGGGCTGGGCGGCCGGGTGACGGTCAGCCACGCTTACGCGCTCGGCCAGCTCGACGACGCCTACCAGGACCGGCTGATCCAGGGCTTCGCCGAGGCGGGTGTGGCGCTGGCGACCGCTGCCGTCTACAGCTTCCCTGTGCCGCCGGTGAAGAAGCTGCGGGCCGCAGGCGTCACCGTGGCCTGCGGGCACGACGGCATCAGGGACCTATGGGGTCCCTACGGCAGTGGCGACATGCTGGAGCGGGCGATGCACGTCGCCTACCGCAGCACCTTCCGCAGGGACGCGGACATCGAGCTCGCGCTGGAGGCCGCCACGCACGGCGGCGCCCGCGTGCTGGGGCTGGAGGGCTACGGGCTGTCCGCCGGCGACCGGGCCGACCTGGTCGTGGTGCCGTGCGCGAGCGCGGCGGAGGCCGTGGTCGTTCACCCTCCACGCACTCTGGTCATGAAGGACGGCGTACTTTATTAGCTCGGGAGCTCCGCTCCCTTCGCAGTCCTGCACAATTGACCGGCGGGACCATCGAAAGGCAGGCAAGTGCTCTCTATACACCAGCGGATCGCGGCAGAGCTCGGCGTACGCGACGGGCAGGTGCAGGCGGCCGTCGAGTTGCTCGACGGCGGCGCGACCGTGCCGTTCATCGCGCGATACCGCAAAGAGGCCACCGGCACTCTCGACGACGCGCAGCTGCGCACGCTGGAGGAGCGGCTGCGTTACCTGCGTGAGCTGGAGGAGCGCCGCGCGGCGATCCTGGAGTCGATCGAGTCCCAGGGCAAGCTCGACGACCAGCTGCGCGAGCAGATCATGGCGGCCGAGACCAAGGCCAGGCTCGAGGACATCTACCTGCCTTACAAGCCCAAGCGGCGCACCAAGGCGCAGATCGCCCGCGAGCTGGGGCTGGAGCCGCTGGCCGATCAGCTGCTGGCCGACCCGGGGCTGAGCCCGCTGGCCGTCGCCGAGGGCTTCGTGACCGAGGGTGTGGCCGACGCGGGCGCGGCGCTGGAGGGTGCCAGGGCGATCCTGATCGAGCGGTTCGCCGAGGACGCCGACCTCATCGGCGAGCTGCGCGAGCAGCTGTGGAGCCGCGGGCAGCTGGTGTCGAAGGTGCGCGAAGGCAAGGAGGAGGCGGGGGCCAAGTTCTCCGACTACTTCGACTTCGGCGAGCCGTTCACCAAGCTGCCCTCGCACCGGATTCTGGCGATGTTCCGGGGCGAGAAGGAGGAGGTGCTGTCCGTCGCGCTGGAGCCGGACGACAGCCCCGACTACGAGCTGCGCGTCGCCTCCAGGTTCGACATCGCCGACCAGGGCCGGCCGGCCGACAAGTGGCTGACCGAGACCGTGCGGTGGGCCTGGCGCACCCGCATTCTCGTGCATCTGGGCATCGACCTGCGGATGCGGCTGTGGCAGGTGGCCGAGGACGAGGCCGTGCGAGTGTTCGCGGCCAACCTGCGCGACCTGCTGCTGGCCGCGCCGGCCGGCAGCCGCCCGACCATGGGGCTGGACCCGGGCCTGCGCACCGGGGTGAAGGTGGCCGTGGTCGACGCCACCGGCAAGGTCGTCGAGACCGCGACCATCTATCCGCACGAGCCCAAGCGGCAGTGGGACCAGTCGCTCGCCGTACTGGGCGCGCTCGCTCAGCGGCACGGGGTCGAGCTGATCGCCATCGGCAACGGCACGGCCTCGCGCGAGACGGACAAACTGGCCGGTGAGCTGGTCCAGCTCATGCCGTCGGTCACGAAGATCGTGGTGTCGGAGGCCGGCGCCTCGGTCTACTCGGCCTCGCCGTACGCCTCGCAGGAGCTGCCCGAGCTCGACGTGTCGCTGCGTGGCGCGGTCTCCATCGCGCGCCGCCTGCAGGACCCGCTGGCCGAGCTGGTCAAGATCGACCCCAAGTCGATCGGCGTCGGCCAATACCAGCACGATCTCGCCGAGACCAAGCTGTCGCGTTCGCTGGACGCGGTGGTCGAGGACTGCGTCAACGCCGTCGGCGTCGACGTCAACACCGCATCGGCGCCGCTGCTCACGCGGGTGTCGGGCATCGGGTCCACGCTGGCCGAGAGCATCGTGCGCCACCGCGACGCCAACGGCCCGTTCCGCACGCGGTCGGCGCTGAAGGAGGTGCCGCGGCTCGGTCCCAAGGCGTTCGAACAGTGCGCGGGCTTCCTGCGCATCCGGGGCGGCGACGACCCGCTCGACGTCTCCAGCGTGCACCCGGAGGCCTACCCGGTGGTCCGCCGCATCCTCACCTCGGTCCAGAGCGACCTCAAGTCGCTGATCGGCAACACGGTGGCCCTGCGGTCGATCAAGCCGCAGGACTTCACCGACGAGACGTTCGGCCTGCCGACGGTCTCCGACATCCTGCGCGAGCTGGAAAAGCCGGGCCGCGACCCGCGTCCCGCCTTCAAGACCGCCACGTTCAAGGAGGGGATCGAGAAGATCTCCGACCTGACGTCCGGCATGATCCTGGAGGGCGTGGTCACCAACGTGGCGGCGTTCGGGGCGTTCGTGGACGTCGGCGTGCACCAGGACGGTCTGGTCCACGTGTCGGCCATGTCCCGCACCTACGTCAAGGACCCGCGAGACGTGGTGAAGCCGGGTGACATCGTCCGCGTCAAGGTGCTGGACGTGGACATCCCCCGCAAGCGCATCTCGCTGACCCTGCGCCTGGAGGACGAGACCACGGCCCAGGGGCCGGGCGACGGCCCCCGGCGGTCGACCGGCCGCCAGGGCGGCGGCCGCGGAGACGGCGGCGGCCGTGACGGCAGCCGGAGCGACGACGGCGGACGTGATGACGGCGGCGGCCGTGGCGAGGGCGCTCGCGGCGGCGACGGCGGCCGTGGTGACGGAACCCAGCGTGCTCGAGGCCAGGGCGGCCGCGGCCAGGGGCCGCGCGGAGACGGACAACGCGACGGACAGCGCGACGGCCGGGGCGAGGCAGGCCAGCGTGGCAACGGCGACGGCGGGCAGCGCGGGCGCGGCGACGGCCAGCGGGGACGGGGCGACGGGCAGCGCGGCGGTCAGCGCCGCCAGGACCGCCCGGCCCCGACGGGCGCCATGGCCGAAGCCCTCCGCAAGGCGGGTCTCACCGGCGACGACGGGCGCTGAACTCAGCAAGCGGCCGCCTGGGCGACAACGCCCAGGCGGCCGGCTCATCGGTGGCCTGATCGCCTGGCGTCACGATCTACATCGGCTTTGTCGGCGCCGAAATCAGTCGAAACGTCTCCGCCGCCTTGGCGCGTGCTGGAGAGATACGGTCGGATGGTGAGCACATCAGCGTTTACCACGGCGATCACCCAGGCCCACGACCTGCTCAGGTGGCATTCTCCGCTGCGGACGGAGCTATGGGCGGCGCGGCTCACCGCGAGCCTGGAGCAGGACCAGGTGGCCGCGTTCCTGCGGGAGCTGGCGGAGGACGGCGGGGCGGAGGCACGGCTCACGCTTGTGGCGCTGGCGGCCGTCAATCCGAGCCCTTCACCCGGCGGTGCGGCCGCGTCCGCCGAGGCCGATGAGTCGGGGGTGTACGCGCGGGCCGCGGAAGGCCTGGTGGACACGCTGTCGCCGTGGGTGAGCCGGATGGGCAGGGTGACGTGCGAGGGCGCTTGGTACGGCAAGGCCGACCCGTACGGTGAGCAGACCCTGGCCGTCCTGTCCTTCCGCTACGAGAACGGCAAGGAGCCGCACATCCTGGTCGTCGGGATCGACCAGCCCAACGGCGGGCTGGCGGTCGACGCCGTCGTCGAGGAGCCGAAGTTCCTCGACGACCTGGGCCTGGACGCAGCCGATCCCGGGGTGGTCGGGGGTCGGATCCTGGACGCGATCGAACTGGGCGACCGGATCATGGGTGCGGCGGTCGCCGTCACGCTGACCGAGGTCCGGCCGCTCGCGATCGCCAGAGCCCGCACGGTGCCGGGCGTCGTCCGTGGGGCGGGCGATGACACCGCCTCTCGGTTCGACGACCTGCCCGAGCTGCCGGGGGCGCGGGAGGCGTTCGAGAAGCTGGTCGAGTTCATGGGGGACCGGCCGCTGTGGTGGAGCCCGAGCCGGGTGTCGCAGTTCCTGACGTCGTGGCTGCCTCGGGAGGCCATCCTGTCCGACGAGGCCATTGCGGCCATGCCGGAGGTGGTGCGCGCCTGGAGCCGCTTCTCGGGCGATCAGCCGGCGGTGCTGCGTCAGATCGACGAGGACGCGCCGCGCCTTCCCGCCCTCATGGCCGACGACTCCCTGGCCGGACTCGCCAAACGCATCGCCCAGAGCCGCCGCCGCCTTTGACCGTACGGTTCCGCATCATCTGCTGAGCTGGGCCGCCGCGCTGGACAGAAGCATGTCGAGTGCCGCCGGGTAGGCGCTGTCGTTCATGCGGGCCACCAGCAGCGGCGCCGTGGCGGCGATGTTGGGGTGGGTGGCGGCGGGCAGGCGGGCGTAGGTGTCCCGCCACACCTCCTCGTCGGCCTCCCGCGCGGCCGCGGGCAGGGCCAGGGTGGCGGCGTCGAGGATGGAGAAGGCCAGGCTCTGGTCGATGAAGGCGTGGTAGATGCGTACGGCGTCGGCGTCCGGGAAGCCGGCGCCGCGGAGGACGCCGAGGATCGTCTCGTCGGCCGCCACCTCGTTCGGGCGGCCCGTGACGCGGCTGGCGGTCAGGACGGCGGCCTGCGGGTGGGCCAGGTAGGCGTGGTGGATGCGGAGCCCGAGGTCGCGCAGGTCGGAACGCCAGTCACCGGTGGAGCGCCAGCCGGCCATGGCCTGGGCGAAGAGCTCGTCGGCGATGGCCAGGATGAGGTCGTCCATGCCACGGAAGTAGCGGTAGACGGTGCTGGCGTCAGCGCCCAGGGCGAGTCCGAGACGGCGGGCGGTCAGGCCGTCCGCGCCGTGCTCGCGCAGCATGCGCAGCGCGGTCTCGACGATGAGCTGGTGGGTGAGGACCTGGCCTTGTTTGGTGGGGCGGCGGCGGCGCCGGCTCGCCTCGGGGACCACCCGTTTCGGCATCGAAGCCCCTCCTTATGCCAACGCCATTGACGTTGATGAGCGTAGTCGAGTTGGATGAAAGGACACACCCCCCAAAAGCGGATAAAAGGGGATTTATTGTCATGCGTATCCTTCTCATGGGAGCAGGCGGGGTGGGAACCGCCATCACGCGGATCGCCGCCCGCCGCCCGTTCTTCGACCACATGGTGGTCGCCGACTACGACCTCCCCCGCGCCAAGGCGGCCGTCGCCGCGCTGGGCGAGCAGGCGACCAGGTTCACTCCCGTCAGGATCGACGCCGCCGACTCCGCCGCCGTCGCCGCGCTGCTCAACGAGCACGAGTGCGACGTGCTGCTCAACGCCACCGACCCGCGTTTCGTGTTGCCGCTGTTCGAGGCGGCGCTGGCCGCCGATGCCGACTACCTCGACATGGCCATGTCGATGTCGAGGCCGCACCCCGAGCGCCCGTACGAGGAGGTCGGCGTCAAGCTGGGCGACGAGCAGTTCGCCAGAGAAGAGGAGTGGGCGGGGAAAGGCAGGCTGGCGCTGGTCGGCATGGGCGTGGAGCCGGGGCTCGCCGACGTGTTCGCCCGGTACGCCGCCGACGAACTGTTCGACGAGATCGAGGAGATCGGCATCAGGGACGGCGCCAACCTCACTGTCGACGGCTATGAGTTCGCCCCCTCGTTCTCCATCTGGACCACGATCGAAGAGTGCCTGAACCCGCCGGTCATCTATGAAAAGGATCGCGGCTGGTACACGACCGAGCCGTTCAGCGAGCCGGAGGTCTTCGACTTCCCCGAAGGCATCGGCCCGGTCGAGTGCGTGAACGTCGAGCACGAGGAGGTGCTGCTCGTCCCCAGGTGGATTTCGGCGCGCCGGGTCACCTTCAAGTACGGCCTCGGTGAGGAGTTCATCGGCACCCTCAAGACCCTGCATGCGCTCGGCGTGGACAGCACCGAGCCGGTCCCCGTCAGGACCGATCAAGGCACGGCCAGGGTGGCGCCGCGCGACATGGTGGCGGCGGTGCTGCCCGACCCGGCCGGGCTCGGCGACCGCATGCACGGCAAGACCTGCGCCGGCACCTGGGTGAAGGGACTCAAGGACGGCCGGCCGCGCGAGGTGTATCTGTACCACGTCGTGGACAACCAGTGGTCGATGCGCGAGTACGGCTCCCAGGCCGTGGTCTGGCAGACCGCCGTCAACCCGGTGATCGCGCTGGAGCTGATGGCGAGCGGGGTCTGGAAGGGCGCGGGCGTGCTGGGGCCCGAGGCGTTCGAGCCACGCCCGTTCCTGGACCTGCTGGTGACGTACGGCTCACCATGGGGCATACGGGAACAGTGAGGAATCATGGACGTGTGACAACGAGAAACACCATCGCCGACGATCCCGACCGCGCACCGGCCCGCTCCCACCTCTATGCCATGGGCATGTCGGAGGAGGAGATGCGCCGCCCTGTGGTCGGCATCGCCTCCACCTGGACCGGCACCATGCCCTGCAACCTCACCCACCGCGAGCTGGCCGCCCACGTGGCCGAGGGGGTGCGGGCGGCGGGCGGCATGCCGATGGAGTTCAACACCATCGCGGTCTCCGACAACCTGACCATGCACACGCCCGGCATGCGTACGTCGCTGATCAGCCGCGAGGTCATCGCGGACTCGATCGAGCTGATGGGCCGGGCGCACGATTTCGACGCCATCGTCGCGATCGTGGGCTGTGACAAGACCGTCCCCGCGGCGATCATGGCGCTGGCCCGGCTGGACGTGCCGTCCGTGATCCTCTACAGCGGCAGCATGATGCCGGGCCGGTGGCGCGGCCGGGATGTGACGATCCAGGACATGTGGGAGGCGCTCGGCGAGCGTGCCGTCGGCCGTCTGGACCAGTCCGAGCTGGACGACCTGGCCAAGCACGCCTGCCCGGGCGCGGGCACCTGCGCCGCTCAATACACCGCCAACACCATGGGCAGCGTCGCCGACTTCCTGGGCCTGGCGCCGTTCGGCGTGGGCGACATCCCGGCCGTGGCCTCGGAGAAGAACGCCGCGGCGTACCGGGTCGGCGAGATCGCCATGGACGCGCTGGCCCGCGACGCCCGCCCGTCCCGCGTCCTCACCGAGGACGCCCTGCACAACGCGATCGTGTCGGTGGCGGCCATGGGCGGTTCGACCAACGCCGTGCTGCACCTGCTGGCCATCGCCCGCGAGGCCGGGCTGCCGCTGGAGATCGACAGGATCGGCGAGGTCTGCCGCGAGACCCCGATCATCACGGGTCTCAAGCCGAGCGGCGGCGACCACACGGCACTCGACCTGTGGCGGGCCGGGGGCACCTCGCTGGTGGCCCGCCGACTCCTGGCGGCCGGGTTGCTGCGCGAGAACGTCACGCTGGTGGACGGCCGCAGGCTCGTCGACGTCGCCGGGGCGGCCCACGAGACGCCGGGGCAGGAGGTGGTGGCGAGCGTGGAGCGGCCGTTCAAGCAGCGCGGCGCGCTGGCCATCCTGCGCGGCACGCTGGCGCCCGACGGCTGCGTGCTCAAGCTGGGCGGCAAGAGCGACTTCCGGCACGAGGGCCCGGCCAGGGTGTTCGACTCCGAGGACGCCTGTTACGACGCCATCCAGGAGGGCCGGATCGTCGCGGGTGACGTGATCGTCGTCCGGTACGAGGGCCCGGCGGGCGGCCCCGGCATGCGCGAGATGCTCTCGGTCACGGGCCCGCTCGTCGGCCGGGGCCTCGGCTCATCCGTGGCGCTGGTCACGGACGGGCGTTTCAGCGGCGTCTCGCACGGTCTGGTGATCGGGCACGTGACGCCGGAGGCGTACCACGGCGGGCCGATCGCGCTGGTGCGGGACGGGGACACGGTGGTCGTCGACAGCGCGGCCGGGACGATCGACCTGCTGGTGCCCGAGGCGGAGCTGGCCGAGCGCCGGGCCGCCTGGCGGCGGCCCGAACGGCCGGTGGAGCGGGGAGTGCTGGCCAAGTACGTCGCGACGGTCGGCTCCGCCTCCGACGGCGCGGTCACCGTTTGACGGCGGCTATGCTGCCCAGTGACGTGTCGGCCGTGCCCGGAGAGGGCGTCCCAGAGGAGACTTGCGCAATGTACAAGGAGTTCGCTGTCGAGGCCGTGATGTGGCTCGTCCCGGTCGCCGTGCTGATCGGGGTAGCGCTCCTCGTCACCGCGTGAGCCAGGGGCTGGGCCGGGGGTCGGCGGACCCCTGGCCACCCACTCAGCGGGAGTACCTGGAGGACACGTTCGTGGGTTATGAGGCCCACGACAGCAGCGGCCCTCCCTGCCTGAGCCGTTTCAGCGCCTGCTTCTCCAGCTGGCGGATCCGTTCCCTGGTCAGGCCTAGTTGCTCACCGATCTCGGTGTACGTCTGGACCTGCTGACCGCTGAGGCCGTACCTGAGCCTGATGACGAACGCCTCGCGCGGCGGCAGCATGGTGACCACCTGGTGGAGGTCGTCGCTCATCGCGCGGCGCTCGGTCGCCTCCTGCACCTGCAGCCCGTTCTCGTCGGCGATCATGTCCCCGATCCGGCCCTCCCCGTTCTCGCCCACCGGGATGTCCAGGCTGACCACCTCCTGCCCGAGCACACGTAACGAGGCGACCTGCTCCGGCGAGCGCTCGGCCGCCTCGGCGAGCTCTGCGTCGGTCGGCTCCCTGCCCAGCTCCGAGGCCAGCTGCCGGGTGACCCTGATCAGTCGCGACAGCTCCTCCGCCACATGCACCGGCAGGCGGACGGTACGGCTCTTGTCGTGGATGCCGCGCTCGATGGCCTGGCGGATCCACCACATCCCGTACGTGGAGAACTTGTATCCCCGCCGGTAGTCGAACTTCTCCACAGCCCTGATCAGTCCGAGATTGCCCTCCTGGATGACGTCGAGCAGCGGCAGCCCCCGGAAGGCGTAACGCCTGGCGGTGGCCACCACCAGCCGGAGGTTGGACCTGATCAGCAGGTCCTTGGCGCGTTGCCCGTCGAGGGCAACGAGTTCGAGCTCCGGCGTACCGGCGCCGCGCTCGATCAGATGGCCCGCGTACAGGCCTGCCTCGATCCGCCGGGCGAGGTCGACTTCGTCCGCGGCGGAGAGCAAGGGGGTCTTTCCGATCTGCTCCAGGTACGTGCCGAGCAGGTCGGGCTCTTCGGCCGACATGCCCGGGAACTACCCGGTAAACGGCGGCGAATTCCCGGCTTCGTTGAGTTCGGCGATGGCCAGCTCCGCTGTGCTGCGGATGTCGAAGAACTTGTCCAGCGCGGTGATCGCGAACAGGTGCTTGCACCGGCCGTTGAGCCCGGACAACAGCAGCCGGCCGCCGGAGGCGGTGACGGCCTTGTGCAGGTAGACCAGCACGGACAGCCCGGAGGAGTCGCACACGCTGACGGCCTGCATGTCGATGACGAGAAGCGGGGGTTGGGTCAGGTCGAGGGCCTGGGTGACGCGGTCACGGACCTCCGCCGCGGAGCCGAAGTCGAAATCCCCCGTCAGTCGCGCGATGACGCAGGGTCCCTGGAGTCCGAGGCTGATCGACAAGGCCTGCTCCGAAGTCACCCAGCTCCACCTACCTGCGTCGCTCTCCCGATCCACCCACTTTACGAGAAGTAGCGCTTCGGGTTGAACACCAGCATCTGCTCAATCTGGTCGTCGGTCACACCCGAGTCCAGCAATGCGGCCAAGACGTCGTCGTGAATGTGATCGTAGCGCCAGTTGGGCGCGAGCGCGCTGTGGGCCTCGTCCCAGGCGCCGCCGAAGTAGTCCATGAAGCAGGCGGCGTCGTGGCTGAGCACCATGCGGTCGGCGTACCCACGCTCGCACAACGCCGCGATCGTGGCCACGCGCTGCGCGGTCGGGTTGTAGACGTCCAGGCCGAACCTGTCCATCCCGAGCGTCGCGCCGGTGTCGGCCAGCCGCATGAGGTAGTCGAGGTCGTTGCTGTCGCCCGCGTGCCCGACGACCACCTTCGTCAGGTCCACTCCTTCCTTGGCGAACAGGTCCAGCGCGATCAGCCCGCTCTGGGTGAAGGAGTTGGTGTGAACGGTGATCGGCGCGCCGGTACGGACATGGGCCTGCGCGACCGCCCGGGCTATGCGCTCGACGCCCGGGGTCAGGCCTTTCGCCTCGACCACGCATTTGAGGAACGCCGCTTTCACCCCGGTGTCGGCGATGCCGTCGGTGAGGTCGCGGACGAAGTCGTCGACCATCGGCTCGGGTATGTCCATGAGCAGGCCGGGGCCGCGGAACTCGTACTGGTGCGGCAGCTCCTCGAAGGAGTAGATGCCGGTCGCGACGATGATGTGCAGCCCCGGCACCTGCTCCGCGATGCGCTGGATGCGCGGAATGTACCTCCCGAGGCCCCACACCGTCGGGTCGACGAGCGTCCGCACGCCCTTCGCCACCACGGCGTTGAGCTTGGTGATCGCGTCCTCGACCCGGTGTTCCTCGTCCCACCAGGCGCCCCTGCCGTAGTTGTCCAGGTGCTCGGTGGCCATGAAGAAGATGTGCTCGTGCATCAGGGTCTGGCCGAGGTCGTCGACGTCTACCGGGCCGCGGACGGTGTTGACGGTGGGCATGAAAGCCTCCATACCGGCTGGTCGGTGGGCGCCAACCTAGGCTTCCCCACGACCGCCGTCAACCGGCGACTCTGGGGTAAAGAGGCTTGGGCCGGGCCAGGCGCGCTCCGCTCACCGCCGCGGCCACCCGCGCCGCCGCCGTGGGCAGGAACGGCTCCAGGTGTACGGCCAGCGCCCGGCACGCGTGCACGAGCGTGCCCAGCGATGCCTCCTGCCCGGCCCGGTCCTGCTGCCAGGGCCGGGTGCGCTCGACGTACCGGTTGGCCTCCTCGACGATCGTCCACACGGCCGCGGCCGCGCGCCGGAAGTCGTAGTCCTCTAGCGCCTCGTGCACTGCGCCGGACACGTCGGCCAGGTCTTCAGCGGGGTCGGGCACGTGGCCGTCCAGGAAGCGGCAGACCATGGTGGCGACCCGGCTGACCAGGTTTCCCAGCCCGTTGGCCAGGTCTTCGTCGGCCCTGGCGATCAGGCGTTCCTCGGTGAAGTCGGCGTCGCCCACGCGCGGCACCTCGCGCAGCAGCCACCACCGCACGGCGTCCACGCCGTACGTGTCCACGAGCGCCACGGGATCCACCGCGCCACCCGACGACTTGCTGATCTTCTGCCCGGCCACCGTCAGGTAGTCGTGCACGAAGATCTCCGTGGGCAGCGGCAGGCCGGCGGACAGCAACATCGCGGGCCAGTACACGGCGTGGAACCTGATCACGCCCTTGCCCATCAGGTGCACCTTGCGCGGCTCGGCGACCCACCACCGCTCGTAGTCGCCGTCGCCGTCCAGCGCGGTGATGTAGTTGGCGAGCGCGTCCCACCACACGTAGACGACCTGGGCCGGATCGCCCGGCACGGGGATGCCCCAGCCGCGGGCGCGGGCCGCCGATCGCGAGACGCTGATGTCCGACAGTCCCGCCTCGACGAACGCCAGCACTTCGTTCCGCCGCGCGAGCGGCTCGATCCTGAGCCGCCCGCCGCGGATCAGCTCGCTCAGGGCGTCCTGGTAGCGGGAGAGCCGGAAGAACCAGTTCTCCTCCGACACCCGCTGCAGCGGCTCCCGGTGTCCCTCGGGGCAGGGTCCTTCGGCGTAGAACTGCTCGCAGCCCACGCAGTAGAGCCCTTCGTAGTGCCGCTGGTAGAGGTCGTGCTCAACGGCTCTCCAGATCCGCTCAACCCCGGCACTGTGCCCCGGATGACTACTTGTCCTGATAAAGGAGTCGAAGGACAGGTCCAGCGGACCGCGTAGCCCCTCGAACGCGGCCGCGTTCCTGTCCACCAACTCTCGCACCGGCACGCCTTCCGCCTCCGCGGCCAGCACGTTCTTCAGCGAGTTGTCGTCGGTGCCGGTCTGGAAGCGCACGGGTTCGCCGCGCCGCCGATGGTGCCTGGCCAGCACGTCACCCTGGACGAGTTCCAGGGCGTGCCCAAGGTGCGGGCGGGCGTTGACGTAGGGGATGGTCGTCGTGATGTACATCGGATGCCTCCCGAAGGGCCCCGGACACGACGTGAGGCCCCGGATCGCAGGGCCTCAACAAGACGTCGCCGATGAAACCCCCTACGGGGCCATCATCACCAGCGAGATCGTCATGCCCCCATGCTAACCGCCACGACGCCGCACCAGCCAGCCGATAACCCGGCTCCGATGGCGCTCACCCACCTGTCCGCGCCCCGGCCGCTCCTGGCACGGCGCACCGTGGGCGGGCGCTGGGCCAGCGAATGTGTCAGCGGCGGCGGTGCCGGGCCAGCCACACTGCCAGGCCCACCGCGAACACCGCCAGCCCTGCCAGCACGGACGCCGCCGGCAGGGTGGCCGCCAGCACCAAGCACAACCCTAATCCCAGGACGGGCACCGCCTTCGGCGGCGCGCCCTCCTCCCGGGTCAGGGTGAAGGCGCACGCGTTGGCGATGGCGTAGTAGACGAGCACGCCGAACGATGAGAACCCGATCGCCCCCCGCAGGTCGGCCACGAGCAGCAGCACGATCACCGCGACCCCGACCGCCAACTCGGCCCGCCGCGGCACCTGCCGCACCGGGTCCACGGCGGCCAGGACGCCCGGCAGGTCCCGCTCGCGTGCCATGGCCAGCATGGTGCGGGAGACGCCGAGCAGCAGCGCCAGCAGCGCGCCGAGCGCGGCCACCGCGGCGCCCGCCCCCACGACGGGGGCCAGCCACCCGGCCCCGCCCTCCTTGACGAGGTCGGACAGCGGCGCCACGGACCCTGACAGCAGCATGGGCCCGAGCACCCGTAGCGCGCCGACCGCGACCAGGGCGTAGACGACGAGCGTGATGGCCAGTGCGATGCCGACGGCCCTGGGAATGGTGCGGGCCGGGTCGCGGACCTCCTCGCCGAGCGTGGCGATCCTGGCGTATCCGGCGAACGCGAAGAACAGCAGCCCGCCTCCCTGCAGCACGCCCCACAGGTCGAAGCCGTCCGGCGGGAACCCCGACCGATAGACCGCCGTCATTTCCCGCGTGCTGTCGAGGTCGTTGAGGATGAACGTGAGCCCGGGCTCCGGCACGTAGGCGAACCAGCCGAAGGTGACCCTCGAGTCACCCACCAGGCCCACGACGATCACGGCTGTCAGCACAGCCAGCACGAAGGCCACGATCACCCTGGCCACCCCGGCCGAACGCTGCACGCCATAGAGGTTGAGCGCGGTCAGCGCCACGACGGCGCCGATGGCGAGAGGCCTGGCCAGATCGGGGGCGACGTAGGCGCCGAAGGTGAGGGCCATCGCCGCGCAGGAGGCGGTCTTGCCGACGGTGAAACCCCAGCCCGCCAGGTAACCCCACAGCGGGCCGAGCCGCCGCCGGCCGTAGACGTAGGTGCCGCCCGACTCGGGATAACGCGCGGCCAGACGGGCGGAGGAGGTGGCGTTGCAGTAGGCCACGACGGCGGCGAGCGCCAGCGAGACGAGCAGCCAAGAGCCCGCGGCCGCGGCGGCAGGCGCGAAGGCGGCGAACACGCCCGCGCCGATCATCGCGCTCAACCCCACGACCACCGCGTCCGTGGTGCCCAGTCGCCGCGCCAGCTCCTCGGGCAACGTCCCCGCCTCCTCTGCCTATCGAGCAGGCACCCACTCTGCCGCATCCCACCGACGATCCGAACCGGGGACGCTTACAGCTGGCCGAATACGCCGGAACAAGAGGGATAACGAGACGCGGCTGACCGTGTGCGCCGGAGAGACACGCGGCAAGCCGCGCGGCGCTGGAACACGCCGGGACGGGGTCAGTCGCCGGTACGCGGGGCGGGCACCACCAGGACCGGCCGGTGTGTGTGGTGCAGGACGCGGTCGGACGTGCTGCCGAGCAGCAGCGAGCGCACCCCGCCCAACCCTCGCGTCCCGGTCACGATGAGCGTGGCGTCGATCTCGTCCGCCACGTCCACGATCGTCGCCCACACCACCACCGAGTCCGCCTCGCACCGCGGGACGGCGTCCAGCCCGGCCTGCCGGGCCAGGTCGGCGCCGTGTCGGGCCAGCTCACGCATCGCCTCGCCGATCGCCTCGTCCGCGGCGTTGTCACCGTCGATGGACGTCATGAGCCCGGCCGACGTCCTGGCCGAGGTCGTCGCCAGCCGCTCCCACACGGTCAGCACGACAGCGGACTCCCCCTTCAGGATCTGGCCCGCGAAGGCGATCGCCGCTTTGGCGTCGTCGGAGCCGTCGTACGCAATCAAAATCGTCATAGGAGCCCCCTTCCCCGGGGGCGGGTTTCACGCCTGGCGGACGACCGGCCGTCCCACGAGCGAATACCGCAGCATCGACAGCCCGGCCAGCGCCAGCACGCCGAGCTCGGTCACGACCACGGCCCGCTGGGTCAGCCCGGCCGGGATGTCGTCGTTGGTGAGCGGGATGCCGAACATGCGCACCACGTACGGGATCACGACCAGCACCAGCGCCCCGAGCGCCAGCGCGCAGAGGACCTTCATCGCCTTGGCGTACCGGATCCTGGACTTGACCAGCAGCAGCCCGGCCACGGGCATCACCAGGAAGGCGGCGAAGGCGGCGTACCTGTGAATGCCTCCCGACAGGGACAGCGGCAGTCCTGGCGGGTCGGTGGGGAACGCGCCGATCAGGAACATGCTCGCGCCCCAGGCCAGCAGCAGGCCCACGATCCAGCGGTTCACACCCGTGCGGCGCATCGCCTCCGCGATCAGCGCCGAGCCCACGGCGAACAGGGTCAGCGAGGCGGGCAGGAGCCAGCCGGACTCCTGGAAGGCGTACTCGCTGATGACGCTGTGCAACGGGTCGAGGCCGGCCTCCGCGTGGAGGGTGAGCATGGCGCCGGTCCCGATGCCGATGGCCGTGAATCCACTGACGAGCAATCCCTTCATGCCTCAAAGCTCGTGGAACACGGCATTCCCGAGTATCGGAGATCGGCCCGAAGCGGCCCTGAAGCATCCCCTAATACTTAGGTCGGGGCACCCTTGGGCTGGGCTCGCTGACCTGTGCGGACGTGACCCTGAGTAGGGCCTGCCCCCTCAGGGTAGGTGCCGAGGGCCTCCCCGATTTGACTTAGAGCGCGCTCGAAGGGTGACCCTGGAGACATGACGATCCAGGAGGCCGCGCAGCGGTCGGGCCTGAGCGCTCACACGCTGCGCTATTACGAGCGTATCGGGCTCATCCACTCCGTCGGCCGCAACGGCAGCGGCCACCGCGACTACGCGGAGGAGGACCTCCAGTGGCTGGAGTTCCTCACCAAGCTGCGCACCACCGGCATGCCGATCGCCGACATGTGCCGGTACGCGGAGTTGCGCCGTATGGGCGCGCACACCGCCGACGAGCGCAGGGAGATGCTGGAGCTCCACCGGGAGCGCGTGAGGACCAGGATCGCCGAGCTCACCCAGGACCTGAAGGTGCTGGACTACAAGATCGACCTCTACAAGGAGCTGGTATGAACACCCGAACGCTTGGAACAGGCGGTCCTCAGGTCTCCGCGCTCGGCCTCGGTTGCATGGGCATGTCCGAGTTCTACGGTCAGGCCGACGAGGCGGAGTCGATGGCCGTCATCCACCGCGCGCTGGACTTGGGCATCAATTTCCTGGACACGGCCGACATGTACGGCAGGGGAGCCAACGAGGAGCTGGTCGGCCGGGCGATCAAGGGCCGCCGGGACGAGGTGGTGCTGGCCACCAAGTTCGGTGTCAAGCGCGAGGGCGACAGCCGTTCGATCGAGAACAGCCCGGAGTACATCAGAGCCGCCTGCGACGCCTCGCTGCGGCGGCTGGGCGTGGACCACATCGACCTCTACTACATGCATCGCCGCAACCCCGACGTGCCGGTTGAGGACTCGGTCGGCGCCATGGCGGAGCTGGTGCGGCAGGGCAAGGTGGGGCACCTGGGCCTGTCGGAGGTGAGCGCCGAGACGCTGCGCAAGGCGGCCTCCGTCCACCCGATCGCGGCGCTGCAGAGCGAATACTCCCTGTTCACCAGGGGTCTGGAGGCGGAGATCCTGCCCGCGGCCAGGGAGGTGGGGACGGCGCTGGTGGCGTACTCGCCGATCAGCCGCGGCCTGCTGACCGGCGCGCTGCCGCGCTCGGAAGAGCTGCCCGCGGACGACTTCCGGCGCCACATGCCGCGCAACCTGGGCGAGAACGCCGAGCACAACGCCAAGCTCGTGGCTGAGGTGACGAGGATCGCCGAGGCGGTCGGCGTCACCGCGGCGCAGCTCTCGCTGGCCTGGCTGCTGGCCCAGGGCGAGGACATTGTGCCGATCCCGGGCACCAAGCGGCCGAAGTATCTGGAGGAGAACGCGGCGGCGGCCGGCATCACGCTGACGCCGGAGCAGCTCGGCGAGCTCGCCGCGGCCGTGCCCGCGGACGCCGTACGCGGCACCCGGTATCCGAGCATGGCGGAGGTCGAGCGTTAAGGCGCGTCGAAGTAGGCGCGGACGGTGGTCGCGCCGGCCCGGGTGTGCACGCGTACGAGATCGCTGAGCAGGTTGACGATGAGCAGGCCGCGCGAGCCCGAGTGGCGCGGATCGACCGGCCTGCGCCCGGCCAGCGGGTCGGTGATGTGTCCAGCGTCGCTGACCTCGCACACCAGCCGGCCCTCCGCCGCCCAGACCCTGATCGTGCCGGCGCCGCCGCCGTGGTCGAGGCTATTGGCGCCCAGCTCGGCCGCGGCCAGCCGGATGTCGTCGAGCCGGTCGCCGGTGAAGCCCATCATGGCGGCCTGCCCCGCGGCCAGCGCACGCGCGGCCGACAGGTTGGTGCGGTCGAACCGCAGCGACCGGCACTCCTTCGGCTCCTCCAGCGGCCGGTTGTGCCCCTCGACCACCAGATCGGGGGCGTAGTCGTCGCTGCGCCACTCGCCCGAGACGTCCCGCAGCACGGGATGGGTGCGCGCGGCGTCGCGGATGACCTCCGGGTCCAGGCGCACGGTGTCGTACGGGCACAGGATGGTCAGGTCACGGCCCGCGAACGACAGGTTGATCAGCGCCTCGTGCTGGGCGCAGGCGGGATATTCCGTCTCGCTGCGCCCCGGCCAGATCGGCTCGCCGATGATCCGCACGTGCCGGTCGCGGTGCCGGTCGGCGAAGTCACGCAGCACGGCCGGGATGATCCGCCCCGGATTGCGTCCGGCCACGGTCATGTCGAGCAGCTGCACCGCACTGGCGTCGGGGCCCAGCTCGGCCTCGATCATGGCCAGATTCCCGCCGGGGACGGCGACCGCGACCGGCTCGCCCGCCGCCAGCCCTTCCCGCACGAAAGCCGTGATCGCAGCCACATACTCCCGGTCGCTCCGATAGAAGAGCGCTGGGTGTGAGAATGGTTCGGCCGACATCAGCGTTCACGCTACCCAACGATGATGAGTTCATGGCACTCCGTTGGGTAGGTCATGCGACGTGAAGAGAGCCCAGGTCATCCGCCGTCCCCGTCCTCCACGCCGGCTGCCTCCCCTCGATCTGCGCACCCCTTCCGGCCGTATGCTCCCGTTCTGAACGTGGTGAATCTATGCTCAGGACATGTCGGAATTGCAGATGCGGGTCTCCGACGACGACCGTGAGCGCACGACACGCCGCTTGCAACAGGCGTTCACCGAGGGCCGTCTTACCCAGCTGGAGCTCGAGGACCGGCTCGAGGTTGCCCTGACCGCGCGGACGTACGGCGACCTACTGGGCCTGATCACCGATCTTCCGGACGAGCAGTCGCAGGTCGACGACGTGATCGACCTGGAGTCCAAGAACGGCAACCTCAAACGCTCGGGTGACTGGGCGGTCCCGCGGCGGCTTCGGGTGTCGTCCAAGTACGGCAGCGTCGAACTCGACTTCTCCGAGGCGGTCATCGCCCATCCAGTCGTGGACGTCGAGCTGGACCTCACCTACGGATCCGCGAAGATCATCCTGCCCGAGGGCGGGGTGGCGAGCGTGGACGCCTTCCGCAGCGACTACGGCTACCCGAAGAGCACCGTGCCGAGCCGCCCGCGCCCCGGCTCCCTCTACGTGGTGGTCACCGGCAGGTCGAAGTACGGCGGGCTCGTCGTGCGTTATCCGCGGAAGCGCTGGTTCGCCCACTGACGGAACACGTGGACCGCGCCGCCTCCCCCTGCCCGAACCGGGGGAAATCGTCCGGGTCCTCCCCCATGGCTTTACATCGGCTTGATACCAATGGTGTTACTGGGGTGCAAGTGGGGATTAAGTGCGGGCCCATAATGTTCCCTTCGTTCGCTAAACCTACGAAGGGCACTGGAAATGACACCCCCTCGCCGTCGCCTGGCCGTCGCGGCCACGACGCTGACTCTTGCCGTCCTGACCATGACGGGCTGTGGTGCTCTGGGCCAGGCCGTTGACTGCAACACCGCGGCCAACGAGGCCACCAAGATCATGACCGACTGGAGCTCGGAGGTCAGCAAGAACGCCACCGACACCAAGGCCGTCGGGGACGCCTCCAAGACGGCTGCGGACAAGACCAAGGAGCTCGCCGGCAAGTACGACGGCGACGTCGCCGCCGCGCTGAACGACCTCGCCGCCGGCTTCGAGACCATGGAGAAGGGCGACCTGAACGGCGTCACCGAGTTCACCGGCAAGATGAACGGGTTCGCGCAGAAGATCACCGCGGCCTGCTCCTGACCATGGGGCCCGCGGTCGCCGCTCCGCCTGTGGGGGGCAGGTCGGCGCGGCGGCCGCGCTTCTAGGCGGCCACATTCATGTGGATTCGTTCTAGTCTTGTCGCCCGTGACGGGTGACACGCTCGTGGCGCGCGCGGGGGCCGCCGCCGCCACGGCCTCAAGGACCATCCGGCTTTCCGGCCACCGCCTGCGAGTGGGCGCGATCGCGCTCCTCGCCGCGGTGGCCTATGCCGTGCTGGGGCTGGTCAAGCTGGCGTCCTTCAAGGCCAGCACGTTCGACCTGGTGATCATGGACCAGACGGTGCGCAACTACGCCGCCTTCCGGCCTCCGCACGTCCCGGTGCTCGGCATGTTCCACGGGCGCGGCATGGACTATCTCCAGCTCGCCGACCACTTCTCCCCCGTCTACGCGCTGCTCGCGCCGTTCTACTGGATCCACGACGGGCCGGAGACCCTGATCGTGGCGCAGGCGGTGCTGTTCGCGGCCGCGATCCCGTTCCTGTGGCGCTACACCAGGCGCGTGCTGGGTGTGGCGCCCGCTTATCTCGTCTCCGCGGCGTACGCGCTGTCATGGCCGGTGTCGCAGGCGGTCGCGTTCGACGTGCACGAGGTCATGTTCGTGCCCCTGCTCACCGCGATCATGATCGAGCGCTACCACGCCGGGCGCATGCTGCCGGCGTTCCTGGCGATGGTGGGGCTTCTCCTCGTCAAAGAGGACATGGGGCTCATGGTGGCCGGCTTCGGGCTGTGCCTGATCGTCATGGGCGAACGATGGCGGGGCGCGCTGTGCGCGGTGTTCGGCATCGGGGCCATGCTGCTCGTGCGCGGCCTGGTGACCTCGGTCTTCGGCGGCAACGCCCGGGACTTCTGGGCCTACGGGCACCTCGGGAGCGATCTTCCCGGTGCGGCCCTGGGGATCATGCGTGATCCGCTCGCCGCGCTGCTGCTGCCCTTCAGCGATGAGGCCAAGGTCGACACGCTGTTCTTGCTCGCGTGGCCGACGCTGATGTTGTGCCTGCTCTCGCCGCTGTCGCTGGCGGCGCTGCCGCACGTGCTCGAACGGTTGTTGTCCGACCGCGTCCAGTGGTGGCAGGCCGACTTCCAATACAGCGCGTTCACCGTGGTGATCCTGTTCTGCGCGGGCGTGGACGGGCTGGCCAGGCTGCTGCGGTGGTACGAACGCTCCGGCGACACCGCGCTGAAGCTGGTCTGGTCCGCGGGAGTCTGCGTGGTCGCGCTCACGCTGGTCCCCAAGTTCGCCTTCGACCAGCTCTACCATCCGGCCTTCTACAAGGGCGACCCCAAGGCGGCCGCCGCCGCCGAGGCGGTGAGCAAGGTGCCCTCGGGCGTCACCGTCGAGGCCGTCAACGCGGTCGGACCGGCGCTGACCTCGCGCGCCACCGTCCTGCTGTGGTCACCCACCCCGCGCGGCGCGCCCTGGGTGGTGGCCGACACGTCCCGCTGGGAGTTCCCCTTCGGCTCGCTCAACGATCAGCTCGCCAAGGTCAACGAGCTGCAGGGGCAGGGGTACGTGAAGGTCTTCGAGCGCGACGGGTACGTGGTCCTGCGCCGCTGACTGCCGACACGCGCTCGACCATGCCTAACGCGCGGCGCGCGCCTGCTGATAGGCCTGGTCGAAGCCCTCCAGCACCGTCGGCCACGAGCCGGCGGCGGGTGGAGTGGACCGGTTGTGCGCGGCGATGGACTCGCGCAGCCCGGCATCGGCGCACAACCGGGCCACCGCACGGGACAGGTCGCCGAGGGTGCGCCCGAGCAGACCCTCGACGCCGTCCTTGACGAAGTCGGCGACCCCGCTCTGCGTCCTGGCCACCACCGGCACCCCCGCCGCGCGGGCCTCCAGCGCCGCGATGCCGAACGACTCGCGCGGGGCAGGCGCCACGAAGACGTCGGCCGACTCCAGGACCTTGGCGATCTGCTCCCTGGTGTAGCGGCCCGGCAGGGACACCCAGTCGCCCATGCCGTGCCTGGCCAGGAAACGCTCCATCTGCCCGCGAGCGGGCCCGTCGCCGACGATCGTGACCCGCATGGGGATCCGGGCGGGCACCCGGGCGCGCGCGGCCTGCAGGATCCTGAGGAGGCGTACGGGTTGCTTGCGCGGCGCCAGCCGGCCCACCGCCACGACGTGCACCTCCGCGCGCCGGTCCGCGCGCTCCCGCGCGCCGGGGGGCGGTGCCCAGCCGGACAGGTCGAGACCGTTGGAGACCACGCGCACCGGCACGCCGGGCCCGGCCACCGCGCGGATGGGCGCCGCGGCGGCGTTGCTGACCGTGGTGGCCACCAGGCCCCAGCGCTGCCAGCCGAACGCCAGCCGCAGCAGCCGGTAGATCAGGCGCGTGCCCGGATCCCACATGCTGTGCACGGTCACCACGCACGGCGTCCCCGCCCGCGCCGCGGCCCGCACGCCCATCCAGGCGAACGGCGAGACCGCCCCCGTGTGCACGTGCACGACGTCGGGACGCGAGGAGGTGATCCACCGTGTGAGATGCCCCACGCCGAACGGGTGCACGGGCAGGTCGAACGGCATCCTGGCCACGATCCTGCGCACGCCGGGCAGCGCCTCGCCCTTGGTCGCCGTGGCCACCGCCACCTCGTGGCCGGCCGCCTGCTGCATGCGTACGAGATCGGCCACCTGGACCTCGATCCCCCCGAGTCGCGGCAGGTAACAGTCACTCACGTGAAAGATCCGCACCCCTCCCAGACTAATCTGGGCGTGTGCCTCCACGTACCGCTGTGTTCTTCCATGCCCACCCCGACGACGAGGCCCTGCTGACGGCGGGCACCATGGCGATGCTCGCGGCCGAGGGGCACCGCGTGGTGCTCGTGGTGGCCACCGCGGGCGAGCGCGGCCTGGCCGAGATCGAGCCGGGTGAGACGCTGGGCGAGACCAGGATGAAGGAGCTCTACGAGTCGGCCGCGGTGCTGGGCTGCGCCCGCGTCGAGTGCCTCGGCTACGGCGACTCGGGGCTGAGCCCCAAGGGCGGACGAGCGGACGAGCGGCCGGACAACGCCTTCATCGACGCCGACAGCGAGGAGGCGGCCAAGGCGCTGGCCGCGATCCTGCAGGAGGAACGGGCCGACCTGCTGGCGATCTACGATCCGGCCGGCGGTTACGGGCATCCCGACCACGTGCAGGTGCACCGGGTGGGCAAGCGGGCCGCGCAGATCGCCGGCACGGAGATCGTCCTGGAGGCGACGGTCAACCGGGACCCGCTGGTGCGGCTGCTGAAGCTGGCCAGGCGGTTCTACACCTTCCCTCCGGAGTTCGACGTGCGGACGTTCGAGAGCGCGTACTCGCCCGCCGAGACCATCACCCACTGGGTGAATGTCCGGAAATATACGAAGCAGAAGCGGGCCTCCATGGCCGCGCACACCTCCCAGGCCAGCGGCGGCGACAGCGACCGCACACTCGCCGTCCTGCTGAAGGTCCCGCGCCCCCTCTACCGCTTCGTCTTCGGCACCGAGTGGTACGTTCGCCGCGGGCTTCCCGAGGGGACCCGGCTGCGTCATCCTTTCGAGAAGTGGCCTAAGTAGCACTTCCGGAGGAAGAGACCGCCGGCCCTGACCCGGCAGACTGGACTCCGATGAAGAACAAGTGGCTGCAGATCGCCCTGTCCGTGCTGTCGCTCGGGCTGGCCGTGCTGCTCGTGGTCTATTTGCCGCAGATCGTGCGCGCCCTCACCGGCAAGCCGGTCTCCTGGGCGGAGATCGGCGCGGTCTTCGGCACGCTCGGCGCGGGCGAGATCGCGCTGATGGCCGCGTTGTGGCTGCTCAGCCTGCTGGCCTACACGTTCGTGCTGACCAATTCGCTGCCCGGGCTCAACAACCTGCAAGGTCTGACACTCAACGCGGCCGGCAGCGCGGTGAGCAACCTGCTGCCGTTCGGCGGGGCGGTGGGGGTCGCTCTGTCGTTCGCGATGACCAGGGGATGGGGTTTCCCCAACCGCTCGATCGTGGTCATGACGCTGGTCAGCGGCATCTGGAACACGTTGTTCAGATTCATCCTGCCGGCCATCGGGATCATCGCGCTGCTGATCGCGGGCGAGGCGCCCAACGCGACGGTCGCCAACGCGGGCTGGACGGGCGCGATCTCCATCCTGGCGTTGTGCATGATCGTGGCCGCCGCACTCTATTGGCAGCGCGCCGCGGACATGCTGGGCCGGGCGCTCGACGGCCTCACCCGGGTGCTGCGGCTGAGGATCGACGCCTCCCAGGCGTTCCACCGGCTGCGTGCCGACACCGCCGGGGTGGTCAGGACCCGGTGGCCCGGCCTGTCGCTGGGCATGGTGTTCTTCCTCGGCTTCCAGTGGTCGATCATGGTGGCCTGCATGCACGCCACCGGCGCCTGGCCGGGACTGGCCCAGTCGATCGCGGTCTTCGCCCTGTCACGGGTGCTCACCAGCGCCGTGATCACGCCCAGCGGGGCCGGGATCATGGAGAGCGGCGTGGTGATTTTGCTCACCACCGCGTTCGCCGTTCCCGCGGCTCCGGCCACCGCGACCGCATTGCTTTTCGGCTTCTGGACATACACTATCGAGATCCCGTTCGGCGGCCTGGCACTGGGCGCATGGGCACTGCTGCGCAGGCGCAACGGCCGGAACGCCGGCACGGGGTCCCCGTCCGCGATCTCGAAGTCGAAGGCCCCCCAGTGACAATCCCAAACCCCTCAGGTGTTTATCAATCACGGGCCTTGTGCGTGATTCATAGGCCCGCATAGCGTGGCGGCTGACATGGTGGCGTTCCGAGTTCTGGGGCCAGTCGAGGCGTACGAACACGACGACGAACTCGACCTCGGCGGGTTGCGGCAGCGGGCCGTCCTCGCCCGACTCCTCGTGGCCAGGGGTCAGGTCGTGCCGGTTGACACGCTTCTTTACGATCTGTGGGACGACGACGCGGCCAAGGGCGCGCAGTCGGGCCTGCAGGTCTACATCTCGCGCTTGCGCCGGGTGCTGGAGCCCGGTCGCCCGCGCGGCGGGCCCAACCGGTTACTGGTGACGGTCGCGTCCGGCTATGCCTTGCGCGTGGCCTCCGACCAGGTTGACGCGCTCAGGTTCGAGCAGCTCGTCCGCGCGGCGGGCGAGCACCTGGAGGAGGGCGATCCGCAGTCGGCCCGCGGCCGCCTGGAGAAGGCGCTGGGCCTGTGGCGCGGGACCCCCTACTCCGACTTCGCCGACCAGCAGTGGGCCGAGGCGGAGGTCAACCGGCTGACCGAGCTGCGCCTGGTGGCGCGCGAGCGGCACGCCGACACCGGGCTGCGGCTGGGCATGCACGCCGAGACCGTGCCCGACCTGGAGGCGCTCACCACGGAGCATCCGCTGCGCGAGGAGGGCTGGCGGCTGCTGGCGCTCGGGCTCTACCGCTGCGGCCGGCAGGGCGACGCCCTCGCCGCCCTGCGCAGGGCCAGGAACATCCTGGCCGACGAGCTCGGCATCGACCCGGGCCCCGCGCTGCGCAAGCTGGAGTCCGACATCCTGGCTCAGTCGCCGGAGCTGGAGCTGGCCGTGCCCGCGCGGCCCTCGCGGCCGGCGCCGGCGACCACCGACACCTGGCCGCCCCGTCCCACCTCGCCCGTGGAGCCGCCGCCGCTGGAGCCCGAGCCGTTCGTGGGCCGCGACGCCGAGCTGACCAGGCTGACCACGGCGGCCTCGCGGACGGGCAGGTTCCAGGTCGCGATCGTGACCGGGGTCGCGGGCGCGGGCAAGACCACGCTGCTGCGCCAGCTGGAGGGCAAGCTGGCCGGTGACGGCTGGATCACCTCCTCCGGCGCCTGCCCCGACTCCAGCGCCACCCCGCCGGGGTGGGCGTGGGTGGAGATCCTGCGCACGCTCGTCGGCATGACCGGCGCGGGCGAATACCAGCAGCTGCTGGCGCCGCTGCTGGACGACGCCGTGCCCGATCCCGACGAGGACGAGGTGTCCGGCGGGTTCCGGCTGCATCGCGCGGTCGGCGGCTATCTGGCCGGGGTCGCCCGGCGGGCGCCGGTGCTGGTGACGCTCGAGGACCTGCACTGGGCCGACGACCAGACACTGGCGTTGCTGCGGGCGCTGCCGAGCCTGCTGGCCACCAGCCGCGTGCTGCTCGTGGTGACGTGCCGGGAGAGCGAGCTGGACGACCGCCAGTCCGACGTGCTGGCCGCGCTGGCCCGGCTCGGGCCGCTCCGGGTGGGTCTGTCGGGACTCGACCCGAAGGCCGTGGCCGAGCTGGTCAGGGCGACGTGCGTACGCGAGATCGACGAGGACGCGGTCGAGTCCATCGTCGAGCGCACCGGCGGCAACCCGTTCTTCGTCCGCGAGACCGTGCGCCTGCTGGACGCCGAGGGCGCGGCCGACCGGGCCAGCGCCACAGAGGTGCTCTCCAAGGTGCCGTCCGGCGTACGTGACGTGCTGCGGCGGCGCATCTCGCAGCTGCCGTCCGGAGCCCAGCAGATCCTGCTGCAGGCCGCCGTGATCGGCCGGGACGTCGATCTCGACGTGCTGATCGCCGTGGCCGGCGACGAGGACGCGGTGATCGAGGCGGTCGAGGCGGCCCTGCTGGCCGGGCTGGTCACCGAGCCGGGGCCTGGGCTGCTCAGGTTCGACCACGACCTGGTGCGCGACACCATCTACTCCGACGCCTCCAGGCTGCGCCGCACCCGGCTGCACGCGGCCGTGGCCGGCGTGATCGAGCAGCGCACGGCGTCCGACGTGGCCGCGCTGGCGCACCACTACTACCTGGCCGACGCGGCGGAGAAGGCGGTCCACTACGCGGGCCTGGCCGCCGAGCAGGCCGAGCGGCGCTTCGCGCACCGTGAGGCGGCCACGCTGTGGGAGCAGGCCATCGCCGCGTTCGACCGGTCCCGCAACGACGAATCGGGCGAGCAGACGCCGGAACGCGCAAAGGAGCGCCTGCGGCTCATGCTGCGCCAGATCAGGGCGCTGGCGTTGTGCGGCGACATGCACGCAGCACGGTTGCTGCGCCGCCAGGCCATGGACGCCGCGCTGCCGCTGGGCGACCTGGAGATCACCGCGAAGGTGGCGGCGTCGCTGGCCGTGCCGCACAAGGGCATGGCGCGCGACTTCACCCGCACCGCGTGGGAGATCGTGGACGTCACCGAGCGGGCGCTCATCGAACTGCCCGCGGGCGAGCAGCGACTGCGGGCGAGCCTGCTGACCACGCTCGCGCTGGAGCTGGAGGGCTCCTCCTCGCCGGAGCGCGGGCGGCAGGCGTCGCTGGAGGCGCTGGAGCTGGCCCGGCAGAGCGGCGACCCCGCGCTGATCGCGGCCGCGCTGAGCGGGCGGCTACGGCAGTCTTACGACATCCCGGCCGTGGACACGCGGGAGAGCATCGGCAGGGAGCTGCTGGAGGTCGCGCAGCGTTCGGGACAAATGGCCACACAGGCGCTGGCGCACCTGGTGTTACTGGAGTGCGCGGCGGCCAGGGGCGAGTTCACCGCGGCCGACGAGCACGCGGCCGCCGCCGACCGGCTGGCCAGACAGTACGACCTGCCGGCCCCGGCCGCGGTCGTGGTCTGGTACGGCGGCATGCGGCTCATGATCGCCGGCGACTACGCGGGCGCCGAGCGGGCCTACCGGGAGGCGGCCAGGATGACCGCGCGGGCGGGCATGCTCGAAGGCCGCCAGGACCTGCCGCTGATCACGATGTTCTGCCTGCACCTGGTGGACGGTCGGGCCGCGGAGATCGTCGACCTGCTGGCCGAGAAACATCACAGCGGCGCCAAGTGGACGCTCGACGCCTACGCGCTGGCCCTGGCCTCGGCCGGGCACGTCAACGACGCCAAGGCCGTGGCCGCCACGCGTCCGCCGGTGCGCCCCGACTTCCTCTACGAGCTGGCGATGACCTGGCGGGCGCTGGCCGGCATGCTGCTGGACGACCGGGAGCGGATGGTCGACTGCTACGACAAGCTCAAGCCGTTCGCCGACCGGGTGGCGGGTGCGGGCACGGGCGTGGTGGCGCTGTGGCCGGTGGCGCTGACACTCGGCGACCTGGCCATCCGCCTGGGGCAGCCGGACGCGGCACACGACCACTACCTGAAGGCCCTGGAAGTGGCCGAGCGGGTGGGCGTGCCGCGCTGGGTGGAGGCGGCGCAGCGGTCGGTCAGCAGCTCGCCTGGAAACGGTCGCTCGTGACGGTCTTGGCGCCCTCGACGGCCAGCTCGACGCGATACCAGCCGGGGTTGCGGGTGATCTGGGGCCGCCACTCGACGGTCCGGGCGGCGCCCACGAAGCCGTCGTGGTCGACCAGGTAGGTGCGCCAGGTCTTGGTGGCGGGGCTCCAGCGGGCCAGCCGCCAGCCGTACGTCACGCCCTCGGAGGGGTCGGGGTTGAGCAGCACGCTGCGGGCGACGTAGGACTTGGCGCACCCGGTCCCGCCGTCGGCCAGGACGCTCACGGTGACCTTGCCGGCCTGGGCGGGCAACTGCTCGGTGATGGGCGCCTCCCGGGCCGACAGGGTGACGGTCCTGACGGGCTCGGGAGTGGAGCTGGCGCTACTGTAGGCGGAGAAGCCGACGTACGCGCTGGTGAAAGCAAGGGCGGCCACGAACAGCTTGGCCGCGTTCGCGGTGCCACTGGCCAGGACGGCTGCGCTTCTCGTCGTCGACATCGTCAACACCCCTTTTTGGCTCACCCCTAGAGTGGGGCGGAGGGGTTGAGTGCTGGTTGTCGGCTGGTTGCACCTTTTGCGGGCGGCTTGCAAGCCGGTGTGGCCATCACTTGCACCTTGAACTAAGGTAAGGCTGACCTAAGGCTTCAGGAAGGGCGGGCCGATGGACGATTTCGCCAGGCCGTTCTGGCTGGGCCTGCCATACTGGCTGGTGGGCGCCATCCTGATCCTCGCCCTGTTCGGCGCGTTCCAGGTCTACTACTGGGTCGGCCGCAAGCTGGGCGACAAGCTCTACGACTCGCGCATCGGCGTCAAGGTGGGCCGTGAGCGGATCGAGAAGGTCGAGCGGGTCGTCGAGAAGTGGGGGGCGCTGGCCGTCTACGGGTGCTTCTGGGTGCCCATGCTGCGGCACACGCTTCCGTGGGTGGCGGGCGCGCTGCGGGTGTCCTATCCCTGGTATGTGGTCGCCAGCGCGCTGGGCTGCCTGACCTGGGCGCCCCTGTGGTGGTTCGGCCTCTGGGGCTGGCTCCAGCTGGCCGCGCGCTCGCCTGTCACGGCGGCGGTCGTCGCCGTGGTGGCCGTCGCGGGCATGGCCCTGCTCATGGTGCGGCGCAGGAGGAGGCGACGCGCCGCGGACGAGACGCTCCTGGTGTCATAGCTCCTTCCCGCTCTGGTCCTCGATGACGGCGTCCACGGCGTTCCTGCGTACCGTCTCGATGCCGTTCACGCAGGCGACCTTGGTCGGATAGCCCTCCCCCACCGCCAGCGTCTGCCCGTTGTTCGCGACGAGCGCGAAGCGGAAGCCGCCCTGCCCGTCCTCGCTGATCACGAACCTGCCCGCCACGGTCGCCCCTCCTCCTCGATCTAAGATTCGTTTACCCATGCCTGATGGGGCCTTATGGCGCTACTTCGCAAACGAACCGTTGATCTCCTGCCAACATGTTTGGCATGCGTATTGCGGGATTGATCAGCTGTGCCGTACTCGCGGTGGTTATGGGGGTCTCCTCCCCCGCCACCGCGGCCGACGCGCCGAGCGTGATGGCCTCGTCGGCGTACGTCGTCGACTCGACGGGAACGGTCCACTTCGGCAAGCGGGAGACACGGCGGGTCCCGGTGGCCAGCCTGGTCAAGGTCATGACGGCATACGTCGTGCTGCGCGAGGCCCGGCTGAGCGACACGATCACGATCACCGCGACCGACGTGAAGTACGCCGCCCACGGCGGCGCCACCACGGCGGGACTGAAGAAGGGCGAGACCCTCACGGTCAGGGACCTGCTGTACGGGCTCATGCTGCCCTCAGGAGCGGACGCGGCCAACGCCCTGGCCCGCCGCTACGGCCCGGGCAAGACGGCCTTCGTCGCCAAGATGAACGACACCGCCCGCGCCCTGGGGCTGACCGGCACCCGCTACACCAATGCCGACGGCATGCCCACACCGGCCAACGGCGGCTACTCGACGGCGATCGACCAGGCCAAGCTGGCCCAGCACGCGCTGGCGAGCAGCACGTTCAGGACCGTGGTCGGCAAGAAGGCGCACATGGTGGGCAAGACCGCGCTGCACCGGGCGCACACGTGGCGCAACTCCAACAAGCTGCTGTCACGGGCGGACGGGGTGCTGGGTGTGAAGACCGGATACACGAACGCGGCCGGATATTGCCTGTTGTTCGCGGGCGAGCGCGCCGGCCGGCAGGTGGTGGGCGTGCTGCTGAACGACGCGAACGAGCGCCGCTTCACCACGGCCGAGCAGCTGCTCGACTATGCCGAGGAGCAGATCGTCGAAGGCTAGCCAGGAGGGGGGCGGAGAGGGACGGTGCTAGCCGAAGGTCATGTGGCCCGCGCCGTTGAGGCGCTCCAGACCTTGGGCGGCGCAGCCGAGCAGGCCCGTGTCGGGCGCGATGCCGCCGCGCGTCCGCGCACCCCCGAGCGGCCCCGATGTGACGGCCCCGGTGAGCAGGGTGTCGGCCGGGCGCTGGGTGGCCAGAGAGTCCCCCCGGCCGCGCAGGCTCGAGGTGCCGACGGGGCGGCCGTCCCCGCCGAACCAGGTGATGACCGCGCGACCCCGGACGCGGCGCGCGCTCGTGCACGAGAGCACGCCGTCGGCCTTCAACGCGACCCAGCCGGAGCGCAGTCCGGTCGCCGAGCCGTCCGGCGACGTGCAGCCCGTGAGCTGGAGGTGGCCGCGGACCGCGGCGCGCCGGGGCGCGAGCCCGACCCACGGGTCGAAGACCAGCGGCCGGCCGGGCGGCGTGGCGACGGCGCAGATCAGGGCGGCCGGCGAGGTCGCGGCCGGACTTCGCGGACCACCGGCCACGGGCGGACTCAGCGCGTGTGCCACGTCGGCGGTCAGCGGGCCGGCCGCGGCCGCGACTGCGATGATCCAGGTCATTTTCACGGACCCCTCCCTGGGTAAATCTGTCTAGGTAATCGGCCCGTCACATTCTGCAGCATCACGCCGTGCGGCACACCGGATCCAGGCGGTCGGCCGTCCACCTGAGCGAGTGCGCCAGCCGTACGCGAACGCGGCTCCGGTCCCGATGCGGCCTGCGCGGCGCACCCGGCAGCGCCGCACTCAGCGACTCCCGATATCCCATCGCGGTCTGATGCGCGAGGACGTGCATGGCATCCATAGATCTCCTCCTTAATCAATTAAGACCTTAATTGATTAAGAGCAGCATCACAAGGTCTTCGGTACGGTGGGACGATGGCCAGGGTCACACTCCAGACGATCGCCGACCGGCTCGGCGTGTCCCGGGCCACCGTGTCGTACGCCTTCTCCCGCCCCGACCAGCTCAGCGAAGGGCTACGGCAGCGGATCATGGAGGTGGCCGACGAGCTCGGCTACGCGGGGCCCAATCCGACGGCACGGTCCTTGCGGCTCGGCCGGGCGGGAGCGCTCGGACTGATCTTCAGCGAGACGCTGGCGTACGCGTTCGCCGACCCCTACGCGATCGGGTTCTTCCAAGGGCTGGCCACGGCCGCCGAGGACGCGGGAGTGGGGCTGCTCATCCTGCCGCTGCCGCACGGCGACCGGCGCAGCGAGACCGTGCGCGACGCGGTGGTGGACGCCTTCTGCGTCGTGTCGCTGCCGGACGGGCATCCCGCGCTGGCGGAGGTGCTGGCCAGGAAGTTGCCGGTGGTGATCGTGGACGAGCCCTACGTGCCCGGCCACCCGTTCGTCGGCATCGACGAGCCCGCGGCGGGCGCGGCGGCTGCGCGGCACCTGCTGGAGCTGGGTCATCGGCGGATCGGGGTGGCCATGGTGGGGCTCAACGACGACGGCTTCACCGGCTGGGCCGACCCGGCGCGGCAGGAAGGCGCGGTGTTCGAGGCCATGCGGCGGCGGCGCGGCGGCTACCAGAGCGCGTGCGAGGAGGCCGGGCTGACGTGGGCGGGGGTGCCGTTCTACGAGGTGGCGCGCAACTCGCGTGAGGCGGGGAGGAAGGCGGGGCACGCGTTGCTCGGCCGCTCTCCGCGCCCCACCGCCGTCCTGACCAACACCGACGTGCTGGCGCTGGGCGTGCTGGACGCCGCGGCCGACCTGGGGATCGGGGTGCCCGGGGAGCTTTCGGTGGTGGGGTTCTCCGACAGCGCCGCCGAGGAGGCCGGGCTCACCACGATCAGGCAGGCGAAGCAGGAGATCGGCGAGACCGCGGGGCGGCTGCTGTTGTCGGGGGGCGCGGCCGAGCCCGAGCGGCTGCTCTTCCCCCACGAGCTCGTCGTCCGCTCCTCGACCGCCCCGTCCCCTGAGCGTTAGGCGCCTCCTGGCGGGTTTGGGGCGCGATCTGCCCCTGTTCCATGACACATCCCATGGGGTACGGTTCAGTCGCTCATGCGAGTGGCGTCGGAATTTCAGGCCCTTTGAGAGGGAATGTGCCATGGCGGAGTTCATCGAGGTCCGCGCGACGATCGAAGGCCGCACGAAAGCGGCCGTGGTGGCGCACGGCATCCTGCGTGCGGGCCTGGCGACGTCCATCGACATCGACGAGGTGCCCCACCCGTCCGCGAACGCCTGGCAACTCACCCTCATCACGACGGACCAGCACGCGCCGACCCTCGAACAGCACATCAGAGGAAGCGGCGAGAACGGCCCGATCGTCAGCCGGCCGGTGAGCCACGACCTCGACGGTTACCCCGCCTGGCTCACCGACCAGCCTTGAAAGTCCTGCAGTCCTTACGGCTCGCGTAGGTGCGCGGCGTCCCAGCAGTTCGTCCTGCCCGGCTTGCCGCAGCTCTCCAGGTCGTCGAGAGCCTGCGCGAGGCCGGCCGTCCTGGGGTTGCCCGGGTCGTTGGACTCCTGATGAGGATCGGTGACGGTGTTGTAGTACTCGGGTTTCGGATCACCTTCGTACTCGACATAGAGCTCTCCGGCGGTGCGCACGGCGCCGTACGTGGGCGGCGTGGCGTTCCCCACCTTGCGCCAGTCCGCGTCGGGGTCGAAGCCTGGCGTGGCCGGCTCCGGCTTGACGTGCTCGATCAGCGCCGCGTTGCGCCAGTCCCGCACCGGGCGGCCCTGGATGAGGGGCAGCAGGCTGCGCCCGTCGCGGCTGTCACGCAGCGCCGGATCGATGCCGGCCATGTCGAGGAAGGTCGCGAACAGGTCCACGTTCTGGGCGATGGCGCCGGTCACGAGATCGCCCTGCCGTCCCGCGGCCGGGCGCTTGACCAGCAGCGGCACCCGGACGTCGTGGTCATAGGCGGTGGACTTGTTGCGGAGCAGGCGATGCTGGCCCAGGTGGAAACCGTTGTCGCTGGTGAACACCACGTACGTGTTCCGCCGCTCGCGCTCGGTCAACGTCGACAGCACGCGCTCGACCATGTCGTCGATCGACTGCACCATGCGGATCCGGTTGCGGAAGTCGGTGCGCAGCTCCTTGATGAGCTCCGGCCCGATCGGCTCCCGCCGTACCCACGAGGGCTTGTCCGCGGTGTCCTCGTTGAACGCGGGCAGCGTGGTCACATCGATGTCGGCGCAGTCGACGCCGCCGCAGTCCCCGTGGGGGAACTCGCCGGCGGGCCACTTGTTCTTCGGCCGGTCACGCCGCGCGGGCGGGAAACGCGGCTCTTTGTCACCCGGCTTGACGTCGACCCTGGCGTGTGGCGAGAACGGCGAGACCTGGAGGAAGAACGGCTCGTCGGGCGCGTACCGGCGGGAGCGCTCGATGAACCCGACCGCCCGCTTGCCGAGCTCGTCCACCAGATAGGTGCCGTCGGACGGGTCACGGGGCCTGGCGCCGGGCGTCTGCTCCTTGATGTAGCGGGTGAGCTGGTACCTGTACTCGTTGTAGCCGCCGGCTCCCGCGACATGCCACTCGTCCCAACCGGCCGGCACCTTGTAGCCGTCGCCCGCCGGATACTCGTTGACGTACTTGCCCAGGTAGCCGGTGCGGTAGCCGGCCTGGTGCAGCGCGGTGGCATAGGTGCGGCCCTCGTGCGGCGCGAACGCCCGGTAGCCGCCCCTGTCGTAGCCCTCGTTGGTGCGCACGCCGGTGTTGTGCGGGAACTGACCGGTGAACATCGTGGCCCGCGACGGACAGCAGAGCGAGTCGGCCACGTAATAACCGCTGAACGTGGTGCCGCCCTTGGCCAGGCCCTTGACGGCGTCCATGTACTGGAGCAGCTCGGCCGACAGGTCGTCGACCAGGAAGAAGATGATGTTCGGCCGCTCGGGCTTGGCGACGACGCTCGCGGCGTTCGCCTGGCCGGCGGTGGTCAGAACCAGGACGACGGCCAACACCATCGCCCAGGCTCGCAGGATTTTCGCGCGCATGGACATGACAGCCCTTTACGGAGGGAGGGAGCTCAGGGCTGCAATGTACGCTAATGTCCGACATCACGACTAATCGACCGATTTATCCCATAATTAGGGAAAGGTCGGCAGGGCTGATCGCGGAGCGGGAGCGCGAACGCTTCAGGTCACGTGGCTCGCATCAACCCGTGGCAGGCGATCGCGGCGGCGGCCACCACGTTCAGTGAGTCCACGCCGGCGGCCATCGCCGTCGCGCTCATCGGGATGCACACCGCCTGATCGGCTTCCTCCAGCCAGTGGGACGACAGCCCATCCCCTTCGGCGCCGAGCAGCAGCGCCACGCGATCCGCCAGGACGACCTCGTCCATCGGAATGGCGGCCTGATCCGGGGTCAGGGCGAGGGTCTGGTAGCCCGCCTCCCGCAACCGGGCGAGCCCGTCGAACCAGTCGTCCATCCGCGCGTACGGGATCGAGAACACCGCCCCCATCGAGACCTTCACCGCCCGCCGATAGAACGGATCCGCGCACCGGGGCGACAGGATGATCCCGTCCACTCCCAGCGCGGCGGCCGATCTGAAGATCGCGCCGACGTTCGAGTGGTCGACCAGGTCCTCCAGCACCAGCAGTCGCCGCGTCCCGCCCTTGAGCAGAGTGTCGACCGAGGGCAGCGGGAGCCGCTCCATGGAGGCGAGGGCGCCGCGGTGGACCTGGAAACCGGCGATCCCCGACATGATCTCGTCGCTCACCACGTAGACGAGGGCGTCGCCGAGCACGTCGGACAGCGAGGGCAGCCAGCGGCGCGTGGTCAGCACGGAGCGGATCGGGTAGCCGGCGCCGATGGCACGCCTGATCACCTTCTCGCCCTCGGCGAGGAAGAGGCCGCGCTCGGCCTCCAGGCTCTTGCGCAGCTCCACGTCCCGCAGACGGGTGTAGTCGGATAGGCGCGGGTCGTCGGCGTCGGTTACGTACTCCAGCACGCTCCCGATACTGCCAGCCGGTGAGGCGCTCACGTGCCTTCGGCCACCGTCATGCGCTGCCTGACCTGCCACACCATGGCGTAGCAGGTGAGGACCGCGCACAGGCCGATCACCGTGCCCGCGCCGACCTTGGTGATCAGGCCGGGCAGGCCGAACACCGGGTTGGGCTCGTCCACCAGGGGCCAGAGGAGCGCGCCGGCGATGGCCCCCGCCGCGCCGGCCGCCAGGACGGTCCAGCGCGTGCGCGAGGAGATCCGCAACCGGTCCGGCACGGGCGCCGCCGCCATCCTCGACAGTTCCCGCCACCCCCACCACACCACCACGGCCAGCCCGATCGCCGACGACGTGTACTGCAGGAGGCGGAACAGCCTGATCACCCCGAAGACCGACACGGACAACCACGGACCCCACTCCGCCGGGCCGGTGGAATGGGTGAAGGAGTCCCACGCGACGTGAGTCGCCGCGCCGAGCACGGCGCCCGCGGCGATGGGGAGCGGCCGTAGCCGGTCCGGGGCCAAGAGCGCGGCGCGGCCGGCCAGCGACGGCGGGAGCAAGGAGACCAGCGGGTCCCTGAAGATCCAGTGGAACAGCGGCACCAGCATCAGCACCGCGGCCAGGTCGATGGTGACGACGCCGAGCCAGGAGTGCCAGTTGGTGTAGTCAGGCAGGAAAGGGAGGAAGATCGGCAGGTCCGGGACCATCGCTCCCATCGCCAACGCCCATGGATCGGCGAATCTGCGTACCCGTGATGACATGATCAACGGCACCACCGCGGCGATGTGACTGGGCGTGAACGGCACAGACCTGCCCTCCCCCGAAGAGTCGTGAAGAGTCCCGAATCGTCCCCAACGATCAGCGCTCATTATGTGCGGAACTGGACCATCCCTTTGCCTGCGTCTGCCAAGATAACGGTCCGTGATGGGTAAGTAACAGTTCGCTGTCGACGGCCGGATAGCCGGGAGTTCGGGGGTTCATGGTGCCTGATCAGCGGATTCATGAGCATCCGGCCGCGTCAGCCGATTGGCTCCGCGCGGCCCGCACGGCCCGCTGGCTGTCCATCGCCACGCTCGCCTGGCTGGGTGTCGAAAGCACGCTCGGCCTGGCGGCGGGCTTGGCCGCGCACTCGGTGGCGCTGATCGGATGGGCACTGTCCGCACTGGTGGAGGCGGCGGCCAGTTTGATCGTGCTGTGGCGGTTCACAGGGGCGCGCACCCTGTCGCCGGGCGCGGAGAGCACCGCCAGGAAGGCGATCGCGCTGAGCTTCTGGCTGCTCGCGCCCTACCTTGTCATACACGTGGCCTACGACCTGGGCGAGGGTTACCGGGCCACGCCGAGCGTGCTGGGCATCGTGGTGACGGCGTGCAGCCTGGTCGGGATGCCGGCGCTGGGCATCATCAAGCGGCGACTGGGCCGCCGGCTGGCCTCCGCGGCCACGTCGGGCGAGGGCATGCAGAATCTGATCTGCGGGGCGATGGCGGCCGGCGTCCTGATCGGGCTGTGGCTCAACACCCTGGGCTGGTGGTGGGTGGATCCGGCCGTGGCGCTCATGCTGGCGGCGGTCGCGGTACGGGAGGGAAAGCGGGCCTGGCGCGGCCACGTCTGCTCGCACTGAACATCCGTCCAGGCCATGGACCACCACCGGCAACCCCCGTATATTGCGAGCAATTCGGTCACAGTTGCCACCAGCGACGGCCACAGAGCGTAATTGCCGCACCAAAAGGGCTGTTTTGCACCACTGACCGCACCGAGTATCGTTCCCGGAGTATTGCGGAGCATCTCCCGCTAGGGTCTCCGGAAGGTCTCAACACACCTAAGAGGACATCGTGGGGCGACACCGCACAGACGAGCTCGACGGCGGATACGGCGGCGGATACCGAGCCAGCGAACCCCCCTCCCGCAGGCGCCGCAGCAGCCGGGGCCGCGTTCTCGTGCCGTTGGCCGGCGCCGTGGCGCTGGCCGTGCTCCTCGGTGTGGCCGCGTTCGTCATCTTCAACCGCGACCACGACTGCTCGGGCGGCAAGCTCGCGCTGCGCGTCGTCGCCACTCCCGACATCGAGCCGTCGCTCAGCAAGATCGCGAATAACTACAACAAGGCCATGCACTCGATCGACGGCAAGTGCGTGGACGTGACGGTGGCCAAGGAGGCGGCGGCCAGGACGGCCAACGCGCTGGCCGCGGGCAAGGCCACCGCCGACTTCTGGGTGGCGGACTCCAGCCTGCTCTTGGAGAGCATGCGCAGGACCCCGGCGGGCAAGGCGCTGCCCGAGCCCGAGGTCTCGATCGCCACCTCCCCCGTCGTGCTGGCGGCGGCCAAGTCGGCCGCGGCGAAGTTGTCCAGCGCCCTCAAGCCGAGCTGGTCCAGCATGATCGCAGCGGCGAACGTGGCGAACGTGGACGGCCCGGGCAAGCAGGTCCGCGTGCTCGCCCTCGACCCGCAGAAGAACTCCGCGGGCCTGGCCGCGCTGGTGGCCGCGGCGGGCACGGCCAAGGAGGCCGGGCAGGACAAGGCGCTGGTGGGCGCGCTGAAGGAACTGTCGGGCCAGCTCGCGTCCGACTCGACGGCGCTGCTGGCCAGCCTCACCGTGAAGTCCGGCAGCAAGGTGCCCGTGGGCGTGGCCTCCGAGCAGGCCATCTACGCGCACAACACGAAGAAGCCGGAAGCCCCGGTGGTGGCCCTCTATCCGGAGGAGGGCACGCTCAGCCTCGACTACCCGGTCACGATCCTCACCAAGGATCCGGCCACGCAGAAGGCTGCGGCGGACTTCAAGCAGGAGCTGTCCACGGATCCGGCCAAGAAGGTCCTGCGTGACGCCGGTTTCCGCAGCGCGGACGGCAAGGCGGGCGACGTGCTGACGAAGGACAAGGGGTTCACCCCGGAGACGCCGCAGGCGCTGCCGGCTCCCGACGGAGCGACCGTGGCGCGGATGGTGCAGACCTGGTCCAGGCTGAACCTGGGCTCACGCCTGCTCACCCTGCTCGACGTCTCGGGCACGATGGCGCTGCCGGTGCCGGGCACGGGCATGACCCGGATGCAGGCCATCGGCAAGATCGCCACTGAGGGTCTCGGCCTGTTCCCCGCCGACTCCGAGCTGGGCGTGTGGACGTTCTCCACACATCTGGACGGCCGCGGCAAGGACTGGAAGGAGATCGTCTCCCTCGGGCCGCTCACCGAGAGCATCAACGGCACGCTCCGCAAGGACCTGATGGTCAAGCAGCTCAGCACGATCCAGGCCAAGGCGACGGGCGACACGGGGCTGAACGACACGCTCAAGGCCGCGTACACGGAGATGACCGAGACGTACCAGCAGGACAAGATCAACACGCTCTTGATCCTCACGGACGGCGCGGGCAACGACGACCCCGACGGCGGGATCAAGAATCCGGCGATCCTGCAGTTCCTGAAGGACACCTACGACCCCAAGCGCCCGGTCAGCATCATCATCATCGCCTTCGGCCCGGACGCCGCGCCCGGCAAGCAGCGGATGGACGCGCTGGCCAAGGCGACCGGCGGCGAGGCGTACATCGCCAAGAACATCCTGCAGGTCCGCGACTTCTTCCTGCAGGGCATGGAGCGCCGCCTCTGCTCCCCGAACTGCGACGGCTGAGTTCACCTCTCATGCCCAATGGGCATGAGGGGCGAACCTGGACAAACTAGGCCGCGTCCTCTCCGCGTGGGGCTTGAGTGCCCGTCGTACCTGCGGGGAGGGATCCGTGCCTGGATGGCCGACCGTCGATCGCGCCGGTGATCAGGAGCTCGTGGAGGCTCTGCGGCGCGCGGACGCCGACGCTCCCGCCAAGCTCTTCGACTCCTACGCAGAGCGGCTGTACGACTACGCCTTCTCCCTGGCCGGGGACCGGGATCTGGCGACGGACGCCGTGCACGACGCCCTCGTCACCGCGCAGGGGTGCGTGGAGCGGCTGAGGGAGCCGGGCCGGCTGCGGGCCTGGCTGTACGCGTTGGCCAGATTCCAGGTGCGGGCCAGGATGGCGCACCGGAGCACCCCCACACAAGAGCTTCCCGACCTGGAGGAGCAGGCGGATCCGGAGCTCGCCGACCTGGTTCACGAGACGCTGGGCGAGCTCGGCGAGAGCGAGCGGGAGGTCCTGGAGCTGTCGCTGCGCCACGGCCTGACCCCGTCCGAGGCCGGTGCGGTGCTGGCGCTGACCTCGCGGCAGGCGGCCGCCAAGCTGGGCCGGGCCCGCGGCCATCTGGAGATCGCCGCGGCGGCCGTGGTGCTGGCCAGGACGGGCCGGGCGCACTGCCCCGACCTGTCGGCGATGGTCGACTCGTGGGAGGGGCCGCTCACCCCGCTGCTGCGGCGGCGGTTGTCGGGGCACATCGGCGGCTGCGAGGTGTGCACCGAGGGCCGGCATCGGCAGGTCTCGGCCGGGCGGCTCCTGGACATGGTGCCGGTCGCGTTCCCGCCGATCTCCCTGCGCCGCCGGGTGATCGACACGTGTCTCAGTCCTGAGCGCGGTCAGACCCGCACGCTGATCATGGATCGCGGGGACAGCTTCGACCGGGCCGGGTTCCCGGTGCCGGCCGAGCGCCGCTCGCGCCGGCGCCGGCCGCGCAGGCTCGCGCCGGTGGTGCTGGCGGGCGTGTGCGTGCTGGCCGCGACCGGCGCCATGGTCGTGATCAGCGGCGGGAAGGCGTCGAACCCCACCGCGCTGCAGTTCTCCCCCACCCTGCCCGCCGAGGAGAGTCCGACGCCGGAGGCCGTGCCCGAGCAGGATGACCTGACTCCCTCACCGAAGCCGACGCCGACCCCGACCCCGACCTCGAGCACCGGCCCGTCGGACGGGCCCACGCCGAGCGGGCGGCCGGCCGCCGCGCGGCCGAGCACGAGGCCCGCGGCCGCACCCACAGCCACCCGCCGCAGGCCCGCGCCCGGCGCCAGGCTCGGCGTCTCGTGTCCCGGGGGGATCGACGGGGCGGCCAAGATCGGGCTCAGCGCCCGCAACGCCTCGGTGTCCTGGGTGGCGACCGCCTCTCAGGGCCTGGACGTGTTCCCGGCGAGCGGGTCGATCAAGACCGGCGGCTCGGTGATGATCTGGGTGACGGTGATCGACCCGAACGAGGCCGGCACGGGCCGGGTCACGTTCACTTCGAACGGCGGCACCGGGACCTGCTCGCTCTCCTGGGACGGCCGGGAGCCCCAGGCGTCCGACCCCCCGAGCGACGAGCCGACGCCCACTCCTGAGCCGACCGAATCACCCACGGGGCTCGAGACGTCCTCAGTGGAGACCATGGCAGGGTAAAGCTCGCGTAACGTCACAGTAGACTCATATTTAGACGACAATCGGGGATATATCGGACCCCGACTCGAAGATCCTAGGCTACATAGGGCATCCTGGTGTGCTTGGGGCCGCGTCGGCGTCCGGAGACTGCTTGACCGTGTGTTTAACCTCACACAAGAAATCTCTGCCTGCCGGTAAACCGAAGCGCGTCGCCAAGCGTCGGCATTGACGTGCTCAGGCGCGGATTGGTCCCATGAACTGCGATAAACCGCGCTTTTGACCAGTGAGAGCAGGAGAGATACAGGAGATGCTCAGGCAGCACCGCAGAGCCCTCGCCTGGTTGGTGGGGCTGGCCTGCATAGCGGGAGCGGTAGTGGCGCTGTTCGACATCGAGACGCCGCTGCGCCCGTTCCTGATCTCGTTGTTCCTTCTGGTGGTTCCAGGGGCGGCCGTTGTGGGACTGTTGCGTGATCGTGACCCACTGGCCGCTCTATCTGTAGGAGCCGCGGCAAGTCTCGTACTGAACGTGCTGCTCGCCGAGGCGATGCTGCTCTTCGGCGCGTGGTCACCGCGCGCCGGTGTGGCGACGGTCGCCGTGCTCGGCGGGTTCATGTACGTGCTCCGCGTCTTGTACCGGGGGAAGAGCATGCAGAGCGAACAGGGGGCCAGGGCAAGGTGAACATCCAGGTAGTTCGGCCGGGAGAGCTCGGGGACTCCGAGCGGGCCCGATGGCGTGAGCTGCAGAAGGCTGACCGGAGTCTGGACAACCCGTTCCTGTCGGTCGAGTTCGCCGTGGCGATGGACCGCTTGCGTGACTACGTGAGGGTGGCGGTCATCTCAGATGGAAGCGGCATCAAGGGATTCTTCCCATACGAGCGGCACAGCTTCGGCATCGGCAAACCGCTCGGCGGCTTCCTCACCACCTGCCACGGTCTGATCTCGACCCCGGACCTGAAGCTGGACGCCAAGGCCCTGCTGCGGGCCTGCAAGCTCAGCGTGTTCGACTTCGACCACCTGGTGGCCGGGCAGCCGACGTTCGCCCCCTACGAGCAGGACGTGCGCCCGGCTCCGGTCATGGACTTCACCTCCGGCTTCGAGGCCTGGATCGAGCAGGTCAAGGCCAACTCGCCGAAAAACCTCAAGACCGTGCGCTACAAGGAGCGCAAGATGGGTCGCGAGCAGGGCGAGCTGCGCTTCGAGTGGGCCTCGGCCGACCCCGAGGTGATGCGGACGTTACTGGCCTGGAAGTCCGACCAGTATCGGAGAACTGGCCGGGTGGACAGATTCGCCCAGCCGTGGATCGTCGAATTGACCGACATGATGCATGCCGAGAACTCATCGGACTTCGCAGGCGTCCTGACCATGCTTTATGCCGGTGACGTGCCGGTCGCCGGACATTTCGGCCTCCGTACGGCCACCACCCTTGTAGGGTGGTTCCCCGCCTACGACACCGAGTACGCGCGCTATTCGCCCGGCATCGTGCACCATCTCCAGATGGCCGAGGCCGCCGCGAAGAACGGTCTGCACATGGTGGACATGGGCAAGGGCGGCAAGGAGTACAAAGACTGGCTCAAGAGCGGGGTCCTGTACGTCGCCGAAGGCCGTATCTCCCGGCCGTCCGCGACGGCGGCGGTCCACTGGATCGGCCGAACTCCTTTCAACAAAGCCCGAACAATTGTCATGGATCGACCGTCTCTTTATAGAGCGGCTGACCGTGTCCTCAAGGGCTTCGGTCGGGTGCGCACCTCGATGCAGCAGCAGGAGCCATCCAACGCAGTAGTCAAGGAACCGACCGGAGCACGCTGAGCGCTCCACCCAAACCCGCAGCACACCCTCACTCCACAGGACCCTTCAATGCACCGTTCACCGGTTTCGCCATTCCCGCAGCACCCGGGGCTGGCCTGGGCCGGCCCGCAGCACAGGGCCCCGGAAGGATAATCCCTCGCCATGAGTCCCGAGATCACCAAGCACAACGGCAAGGTCCACGCCTCGCCCCTTCGGTCGATGCCACCGCCCACGAGCTTCACGCCCGTCACGCCTCACCTGGCCATTTCCCCAACGGTGAGCGTGGTCGTGCCGGCGATGAACGAGGCCGAGAACCTCCCGCACGTCTTCGCCACGATTCCGCAGTGGATCGACGAGATCGTGCTCGTCGACGGAAACTCCGTTGACGACACAGTTGCCGTCGCCAAGCGGCTGCGGCCCAACGTGAAGATCGTCACGCAGACCGGCAAGGGCAAGGGCGACGCCCTGGCCGCCGGGTTCGCCGCGTGCACCAGCGACATCATCGTGATGATCGACGCCGACGGCTCGACCGACGGCCGCGAGATCATCAACTTCGTGGGCGCGCTGGTGACGGGCGCCGACTTCGTCAAGGGGTCGCGCTACGCCTCCGGTGGTGGCAGCGACGACCTGACGCTGAACCGGCGCCTGGGCAACAAGGTCCTCACCGGCATCGTCAACGTCATGTACAGCACCAAGTACACCGACCTGTGCTACGGCTACAACGCCTTCTGGGCCCGCCACCTGGACGTGCTCAACCTCGACTGCGACGGCTTCGAGGTGGAGACGCTGATGAACGTGCGGGCCGCCAAGGCCGGGCTGAAGGTGCACGAGGTGCCGAGCCACGAGCGCAACCGCATTCACGGCGAGAGCAACCTGCGCGCCGTACGAGATGGCTTCCGCGTGCTCAAGACCATCCTGAAGGAGTGGCGTCGCCAGCCCGCTCCCGCTCAGCCTGAGCCGACCGCCACTCCTGCCGCTGACCGAGGCGTCGCTTAAGAAGGATCGTTGTGAACACGTCTGTTGTCATCTGCGTCTACACCGAGGAGCGGTGGGAGGACATCAGGCAGGCAGTCGAGTCGGTCGAGAGCCAGACACGCCCGGCACACGAGCTGATCCTGGTGGTCGACCACAACCCCGACCTGCACCTCAAGCTCAAGCTTGAATACCCGCAGGCCATCGTGGTGGAGAACACTCACGAGCAGGGGCTGTCCGGCGGCAAGAACACCGGTGTGGCCACGGCCACCGGTGAGATTGTCGCGTTCCTCGACGACGACGCGGTCGCCGACCCCGGGTGGCTGGAGGCTTTGGAGGAGGGCTTCCAGGAACCGGGCGTGGTGGGCGTGGGCGGCCGTACCGACCCCTTGTGGGCGTCGAAGGTGCGGCCGCGGTGGTTCCCGTACGAGTTCGACTGGACGGTGGGGTGCACGTACCGCGGCATGCCGTCGGTCCGTGCGCCGATCCGCAATGTGATGGGTGGCAACGCGGCGTTCCTGCGGGACGTGGTGGCCGAGGTGGGCGGGTTCCACAGCGGCATCGGGCGCAGCGTGCAGGGACGCAAGTCGCGCCCGCTGGGGTGCGAGGAGACGGAGTTCTGCATCCGGCTGAGCCAGCGCAAGCCGGGCTCGGTCATGTTGTTCGAGCCGCGCGCGGTGATCGGGCACAAGGTGTCCACCCAGCGCGAGCGGTTCGCGTACTTCAGGTCGAGGTGCTACGCGGAAGGGCTGTCGAAGGCCCTGGTGACGCAGGAGGTCGGCACTCAGGACGGGCTGGCCAGCGAGCGGGCGCACGCGCTCAAGACGCTGCCGCTGGGCGCGCTGCGCGGGATCGGCGAGGCTCTGCGCGGCGACCTGGGCGGGCTGGGCCGGGCGGCCGCGATCGTCATCGGGCTGGCCTGGACGACCTGGGGCTACGTGGTGGGTTCCGTACGGCTTAAGGTGGCACGATCATGATCCGAGTTCCGATCCTGATGTACCACTCCGTCACGGACACTCCCAATGACGAGACCCGCCCGCATTCGGTGCGGCCGTCGGACCTGGACGAGCAGCTCGCCTACCTGAAGGAGAGCGGCTTCACCCCGCTCACGCTGGGCGACCTGGTGGCCGCGCTCAACAAGATCGACGGCCACGAGGTGCCGGCGAAGCCCGTCGTGGTGACCTTCGACGACGGCTACGCCGACTTCCACAGCCAGGCGCTGCCGCTGCTCGACCAGCACAGCTTCCCGGCCACGGTCTTCCTGACCAGCGGCTGGGTCGCCGACGCGGGCAAGGACGCCGCAGGCCGGCCGCTGGACGACATGCTGTCCTGGGGCCAGGCCCGCGAGGCCGCGCAGACCGGCATCGAGATCGGCGGCCACAGCCACAGCCACCCCCAGCTCGACCAGCTCCGTATCGACGACATGCGGCAGGAGCTGCGGAGGAACAAAGGCCTGCTGGAGGAGAAGATCGGCGCGCCGGTCGCCACCATGGCCTACCCGTACGGGTACTCCAGTGCCCGTGTGCGGCGAGAAGTGCGCAAGGCCGGATATTTCGCAGCTTGCGCGGTGAGCAACACGATCGCCGCGGACCGGCACGACATGCTCGCCATCCCCCGGCTGACGGTCGGCAAGGGCACGACCATCAACATGTTCAAGCGCGCCGTCGAAGGCAACGCCGTACCTCTCATCTACCTGCGCGAGCGCATCCTCACCAAGGGGTACGCGGTCGTGCGGCGCACGAGGTACGGGCTGCAGCGGGTGCGCGGCAATGTCTAGCGTCTGGGGGAAGATCCTTCGCGACCTGCGCAACCCCCTTTTCCGGCAGGGATACTCCCTCATGGCGAACACCGTCGTCACCGGCGTGCTCGGCATGGGCTACTGGCTCCTGGCCGCGAATCCCGCGCTCTACTCCGAGGAGGAGTTCGGCCGCGGCCAGGCGGTGATCACGGCGATGCGGCTGTTCGCGTCGCTGACCGCGCTCGGGTTCGTGGGAGCGCTCGCCCGTTACCTGCCGGTGGCGGGCCGCCGCACGCCCGAGCTGATCCTGCGCGGGTACGGCCTGGCCGCCGCCACGGGCGGGGTCGCGGCGCTCGGCTTCCTGCTGACGCTGCCGCTGTGGGGTCAGACCTACCAGGTGCTGGGCGGCTTCGGGCCGGGGTTGTTCTTCCTGGCGTCCGTGATGGTGTGGGCCGTGTTCACGCTGCAGGACGTGGTGCTGACCGGGCTGCGCAGGGCGACGTTCGTGCCCATGAACAACTTCATCTTCGGCCTGGTCAAGATGGGGCTGCTCGTGGCGCTGGCGGCCGCGCTGCCCGAAGGCGGGATCTTCGTCTCCTGGGTGATCCCGACGGCGCTCGCGCTGATCCCGGTCAACTGGCTGATCTTCGGCGTGGTCGTGCCCCGGCACGTGCGGGAGTCCGACAGCGAGCAGCAGCCGCCGCGGCTGCGGGAGATCGGCCGGTTCCTGGCCGGGGACTTCCCCGGGACGTTGTCGATCCTGGCGATCGTCTATCTGGTGCCGGTCGTGATCGCCACACAGGTGGGCGAGGCCACGTTCGGGCGCTTCTCGATGGCGCACACGCTGGCCAGCATGATCGAGCTGCTGGCCATGAACATGGCGGTGTCGCTGACCGTCGAGGGCTCTTTCGATCCTGCTCGGCTGGCCGCGAACTGCCGGCGGGCGTTGCGGCGGGCCTTCATGATCGTCACTCCGCTGATCGCGGTGGCGATCCTCGGGGCGCCCCTGATCCTGACGATCTTCGGGCCGAAGTTCGCCGAAGAGGGCACTCTGCTGCTGCGGCTGATGTCGCTCGCCGTGTTGCCTCGGGTGCTGATCGAGGTTTATCTGAGCGCGTTGCGGTCGCAGAGCAAGGCGCGGTCGCTGGCGATCGTGCAGATCGGGCTGGCCGTGCTCGTGCTGGTGTCCACCATCGCCTTGTTCCCGTTCGCCGGGGTGAACGCGGTGGGATACGGGTTGCTCTTCAGCGAGCTGCTCGTAGCGATATTGATCTTCGGGAATCTCCGTAAAATTCTCAAGTTCGATGAAACAGGGAAGGCGACTGTCATCCAGGGGTCGTCCGGGACCGCATGATGGTCAACGTGAGGCAACGGGACGGCGATGGCATGACCACGGGGATGACGGGCTCCTCGGACGTGCGTGAGGACGGAGAGGGGAGCGGAGCTCCCGAGCCAAGAGGAAACGAGGATTCAGACGTGCCTTTCGATCCGGAAGCTACCGGGGTGATCCCGAAGCTGACGTTCGACAAGGAGCCTGCCTCCGCGGAGGTGGATGAGGGCGCGGCTGAGGACTCTGCTGCCACGGACGAGTCCGCCGCGGACCAGACCACGACGTTCCGGATTCCCGGGCCGTCCCTCCACATCGGCCGCCCGCCGACGGCGGAGGAAGCGGACCCGGGGGCCGCCGGGACCGTCTCGATGCCCGTCCAACGGCCTGACGGCGACCCTTCGGAGACCGGGACCGGTGCTGCCGTGGGCGGCGCTCCTGAGGCCGGCGCTCCTGAGGCGCCAGCGGGGACGAAGGCGGCCGGTTCGGACGCCAATACGCCGACCAACCCGGGCCTGCGCACCCAGCCGCCCAGCGGGCCACAGCCTGCCGGCGGCGCCAAGCCGACCAGCGGGCCGCAGCAGGGCGCGTCGCAGGGGGCTGCGGGTGCGAAGACGGGCGCGTCCAAGGGCGCGTCGACGACCGGTGCGCCCGCCGAGGAGGAGCCCGCCCCCAAGGGGGCGCCGACCGCCAAGGGGACATCCACCGCCAAGGGAACGCCGACCGCCAAGGGGACGTCCACCCCCAAGGACACGCCGGCCAGCGGGCCGACGCCGCCCAGCGAGACGACACCCGCCGCCAAGGGCAGGCCCACTGCGAAGGGCACGCCCACCCCGAAGGGCACGCCGACCTCGAAGGGGACACCCACGGCGAAGGGGACACCCGAGGCCAAGGGCACGGCCGGTGCCAGGGGAGCGTCGGCTGGGGAGGCGTCCGACGGCGAGGCGGGCATTGACGCGCCTCCTGGTGCCGGGACAGTTCCCACGAACGCGCTGCCCGCCGAAGCACCACCCACTGGCGCCCCGTCCGGCGGGACTGCAGTGACCGGAGGCACCGCCGGCGCAGCCACACCCAGCGGGGCTACAGCGACCGGAGGCACGTCCAGCGCAGGCACACCCGCTGAAGCGCCGACCGCGAAGTTGCCCACCGTCGGACCGGCGACCAAAGGACCGGTCAGCGGCGCGTCGCCCACCGGCACGCCTACCCCGGCCGACCGGTCGGGGAAGCCGACCGCCGGCGGGCCATCCGGCGAACAGCCGACTGCCGGCGGGCCGTCCGGCGAAGCGACCGCTGGCGGACCGGCCGGTGGCGGGCAGGCCGTTGGCCGACCTGCCGGAGGCGGACCTGCCGGAGGCAGACCTGCCGGAGGCGGACCTGCCGGAGGCGGACCTGCCGGAGGCGGACCTGCCGGAGCCGGACCGGCCTCTGGGAGGCCCGGTTCTGGCGGGCTGGGCGCATTGGTGCAGCCCATGGGGCCGCCGCCGCAGGGCCCGGGAGTCCCGGGCGTGTCTCCAGGAGCCCCTCGGGGCGTGCCGCCCCGGCAGGGCCACCCTCAGCAAGCCAGGCCGCAGCAGGCACTCCCACAGCAAGTCATGCCGCAGCACCCTCAGCAAGCCGTGCCGCAGCAGGCGGCGGCCCCCAGGCCGCGCCTCGCCGGCGGCCGTATCGGCGCGCTGATCGCCAGTGCCCCCAAGTGGCTGCCCGTCCTGCTGGTCCTTGAGGGCCTGCTCATGTACATCCTCGCCCTCAAGGTCCCCGCGGGACCCCTGCGCGGCGTGGATCCCAATGACATCGACGGCCTGGGCCTGATCTCGGCGCTCCCGGCCACGGCCTTCATCGCCATTCTCATCATGATCGTGTCGTTCTTCGTCACGGTCGCCCAGAGCACGGACCGCAAGTTCCTGCTCCTGTTCCAGATCGCCGCCATCACGTTCGCCCTGCACGGCGCGGGCGCCCTGGTGGCGACCGAGCCGCGCTTCCCCACTGCCTACATCCATGCCGGTTTCGTCGAGTTCATCAGCAGAACCGGCGAGACCGCCATCAGCATCGACGCCCGCATGGGCTGGCCGGGCTTCTTCGCGTTGTTCGCGTTCGTGACGAAGGCCGCCGGCATCACCGACCTGACGCCGATCCTGATGTGGACGCCGCTTCTGTCCAACCTGCTCTACCTGCTCCCGTTCGTGCTGATCCTGCGCCAGGTTGTGGCGACCACGCGCGCACGGTGGTTCGCGGCGCTGCTATTCGTGCTGGTGCAGTGGATCGGGCAGGACTACTTCTCGCCGCAGGGCTTCACGTTCGCGCTCTATCTGGCGTTCGTGGCGATCCTGCTGCGCTGGTTCGGGCGGGTGGAGCCGCGGACCAAGCCGATCCCGACCAAGGGCCTGCGCAAGCTGCTGGGCAAGCTGGATGCGATGACGCCGGGCGAGCTGGCCAACACCGGCACGTACCGCGCCGACAAGTTGCTCATGCTGATGATGTTGCTGGCGTTGTTCTTCGCGTCGGTGGCCTCGCACCAGATCACGCCGTTCATGATGCTCGGCGTGGTGACCGCGTTCCTGATCTTCAAGCGGACCTCGCTGACGTGGGCGCTGCCGTTCGCCCTCGGACTGGTGGTGCTGGCCTGGATCAGCTACATGACGGTCGGGTTCTGGGCGAGCCAGATCGACGCGATCTTCGGCGGCCTGGGCAACATCCTGCAGAACCTGCGCAGCAACACCGGCGACCGGATCGAGGGCAGCGACCCGGCGCACGCGATGGTGCTGCAGGCCCGCCTCGGCATCCTCGTGGTCATCCTCAGCCTCGCCGCGGCCGGCCTGTTCAGGCGGTTGCGGCGCGGGGTGTTCGACCGGTCGGCGCTGATCCTGCTGTGCGTGCCGGTGCTGGCGCTCGGCCTGCAGAGCTACGGCGGCGAGATCGGGCTGCGGATCTACATGTTCGCGCTGCCCGGCGCCTGTCTGCTGGCCGCGTACGCGTTCTTCCCGAACCTGCCGGCCGATAGCGCCGACGTGCGTGAGGAGACCGTGCCGCTGCGCAAGCGGAACGTGCGGTTCAACCCGCAGCTCACGAAGAAGCTCTCGGTCGTGCTCGCGGCCTGCTTCGCGGTGTTGTTCGCGTTCACGTTCCTGCTGGCCAGGTATGGCAACGAGAAGTTCGAGCGGGTCACCGCCGGCGAGGTCGGCGCCATGCACTACGTCTACGAGCACGACAAGCCCAGCGCCAGGGTGATCTATCTGGTGCCGAAGGAGGGCCCCGAGGTCACGCCCACCATGCCGTGGGGCGAGCGGGACGTCGAGATCGTCAGCTTCAACCTGCAGGCCCTCGTGCACAAGGACCCGACGAAGATCGCGGACGCGGTCAAGAAACTGAAGGACTCGCCACGGAACTCTTACCTCATGGTGAGCCGCGGCCAGGTGAGCTACCTGCAGCTCAACGAGGGTTTCCCGGCGGACTGGGGGGAGAGGTTCCGCGCGGCGCTGGACGCCTCGCCGGACCTGAAGCGGGTCTACTCGAACGCGGACGCGGCGCTCTACACGTGGAAGACGTTCGTCCGCGGCACGGAGATCCCCGAGCCGAACCCGTACGCGGGGCGCGGCGACCCCACCTCACCCTGGACGCCGGTGGGCATCGGCGCGCTGGGTGTGACATGGGTCGCGCTGTTCGGCTACGAGGTCATCCGGCTGAACGGCCCGAACCGGGCCAGAAAGGCCCGCAGGCGGCTGCTCTACCTGGCGGTTCCCGCGTTCGTGGTGGCCTTCGCGGTGATCGTCGAGCGGTTCATCTATATCGCACAAAATAACTGAATTCACAGGAAACGCTCAGGATGTGCGGAATGATGTCACTCGATGAGGACACAGAAGACACTTTCCGCAACGTCCGACGCAAGAGCCCCATCCGCGGCGGCCAGGATCGCTTCTGTGGATGCCCTACGCGGCTTCGCGCTCCTAGGCATCCTCGTCGTGAACATCGCCTTCCTGGCCTCCGGTTACCGGATGGCCGGGCTGGCGGAGCCCGCGTTCCACTCGTCGCTGGACTGGGGCGTGCGGTGGACCGTGACGCTGCTGATGGAGAACAAGTTCTACCTGCTGTTCTCTTTCCTGTTCGGCTACAGCTTCACGCTCCAGCTCGACTCGGCCGCCCAGCACGGCCGCGCGTTCGTCCCGATGTTCCTGCGGCGGCTGGCCGGGCTGTTCCTGCTCGGGCTGGCGCACGCCGTGTTGTTGTTCCCGGGAGACATCCTGACGACGTACGCGGCCGTGGGCGTGGCGCTGCTGGTGCTGCGGCGGATCACGCCCCGGGCGGCGGTCCTGCTGGCCGCCGGCCTGACCGCCCTGCTGGCCCTCGGCTTCGTGCTCCTGGCCCTGATGGCGATGTCGGGCCTCGACATGTCGGGGACGGTCGCGAACGGGGCCGCTGACGCCGCCCGATCGGACGCGGCCCTGGGTGGCGGCGTCTGGCAGATCATCTCCGAACATGTCCGCAAACTGTCGCTGATCATCATGTTCCGCGTGCTCTTCCAGGGGCCCGCGGTGCTGGCCGCGTGCCTGATCGGCCTGGCCGTCGGCAAGCTGGGCGCCCTGCGTGACCTGTCCGCTCACACGCGGGCGCTGCGCAGGCTCCAGTGGGCGGGCTTCACGGTGGGATTGGGCGGCGCGTTCTTCTATACCCTGTCGGCCTGGAACGGCACCGTGCACAAGTTCTGGGGCGAGGCGGTGGACCTGGTGACGGCCCCGCTGCTGGCGGCCGCGTACGGGGCCACGTTCCTGCGGCTGTTGCCCTCTATGCCGCGGATCGGGCGGGCTCTGGCCGCGCCCGGGCGGTTGGCGTTGTCCAACTACCTGGCGCAGTCGCTGATCTGCTCGCTGATCTTCACGGGGTACGGGCTGGCACTGGTCGACCGGGTCAGCCCGCCGGTGGAGGTGCTGATCGCCCTCGGCATCTTCGGCGCCCAGGTGCTCTACAGCCGGTGGTGGCTCAAGGGCCATCGGTACGGACCGGTGGAGTGGCTGCTGCGGTATCTCACGTACTGGCGCAGACCGGGCCGTCGCGCGTAAATGAGATGACCTTGTAGGCGGGGCCCGGAACAATGGGCCACCATGCGCCACTGGCCTCTCTTCAACCTGCGCCTTACCACGCCCCGGCTCGAACTGCGGTTCCCCTCCCTGGACGACCTCGACGAGCTCGCCGACCGGGCGCTGGAGGGCGTGCACGATCCCGGCCGCATGCCGTTCGGGGTGCCGTGGACCGACGCCCCCGCCGCCGAGCTCCCGGGCAACGTCATCCGCTTCCACCTCGGAGTCATGGCGCGCTGGCAGCCCGAGAGCTGGCTCTGCAACTTCGTCGTCGTCCACGAGGGCCGCGTGATCGGCGCTCAGGACCTGACCGCCACCGACTTCTCCGTCACGCGGGAGGCGCACACGGGCTCGTGGCTGGGCCGCGCCCACCAGGGTCACGGGCTCGGCACCGAGATGCGCGCCGCCGTACTCCACCTGGCCTTCGCCGGCCTCGGCGCCCTGACCGCAGTCTCCAGCGCCTTCCTGGACAACCCGGCGTCACTCGCCGTCTCCCGCAAGCTCGGCTACCGGCCGGATGGGGTGTCTGTGCTTCAGATCCAGGGGCGACGGGCGATCCAGCAACGCCTGCGCCTGGACCGGGACGACTTCACCAGCCCGGTGCCGGTGAAGATCCACGACCTGGAGGCCTGCCTCCCCCATTTCGGCCTGCCTGCGACACGGCCACGGGGTGTCGTCGGGCCACGCTCACACGGGTGACTCGTTCAGCTCCCGCTCCAGCTGAGCTGACGCCGACGGCGACGTCGCGCACCCGCCTGGAGTCTACGCGCCGCCCCTGCCCGTCCACCTGATCTCGTACGGCGCCAGGGTGACCTGTTTGCCGTCCACCGTCGTCGTCACTTCCTCATCCGCGGTGTTCACCATCACGATCTGGCGTTCCTGACCCAGGACCTTGACACGCTCGTCCGAGGACTGCACCTCGGCCAATTGCACACCCGTCGGGAACCATTTCGTGAAGCCGCTCAGCAGGCCGGCCATGGGCATTTCGTCGCCGACCTTCGGAGCCCATAGGCAGCCGCCGCAGTCGCCCTGGTCCTTCTGCTGCGGATTCCAATACAGGGCCGTGGTCACGCCGCTCTTGGCGAATTCCATCAGCGCCGTCGCCTGGACCGCCGTGCGCTTTTCCTCCGACCAGTTCGCGTTTTCCGGCTCCACGTACCACTCGGCCCACCACACCGGCAGGTCGTCGCTCTTCTCGCGCAGCCACGTCGTGATCGCGCTGAACTTGGCCTGGGCGGCGAAGTCGTTGGGGACGTTCCCCTTGTCGTTCGTCATGGAGGCGCCGTCGACCACGATGAAGTCGGCGCCCTTCTTGCGGTCGATCCAGTATTCGATCGCGTCCAGGGCCCGCTGGTCGATCGTCCCCCACGCGCCGCTCAGCTCCGAGGGGCGGGGCGAGCGGGCGTTGCTCTCGATCGGGATGTACGGGCCTCCGACTTGGATGTCCTTGTTGACCTTCTTCAGCGCCGTATAGACCTTGTTGTACAGCTCGGTGTAGCCCTTGGCGTCCCAGCGGTTGGTGGCCGGGTCCCAGAAACCCTTGAACTCGTTCCACACCATGTAGTGCTTGACCGTCGGATACTGCTTGGCCACCCGCGCGGCCAGCTTGGCGAAGTCGTCGAAGTGCTCGGGCTCGGGCGCGACCGTGTGGTTCTTGTTCCAGTCCGTACGCCCGGCCTGCCCGCCCTTCATCCAGTCGGGCGCACAGCACAGCGTGATCACCGGCACCGCCCGCGACGACGCCATGAACTTCAACCGCCGGTCGAGGTCGCGGAAGTTGAACTGCCCGGGGCTCGGCTCGGGGTTGCCGACACCCCAGCCCATGATGTGCTGGTTCTGCAGCATCGGGACCCGGCCGAGCACGCCCCTGGCCTGCTCGACGACGTCCTGCGGCTCGTTGTCCGCGCTGTACTGGGTGTGCGTGATGCCCCAGCGCGGCCAGGTTTCCAGCGCCGGCGGCTGGTCGAGCTGGGGCGCGGGCTCGGTGGGCACCTTCGTGGCCACCTCGGCGCCGGTGAACCCGGTGCGGGACTTGGTCCGCATCGATGCATAGACCATGATGCCTGCCACTAGCACGACCGCGAGGATCCCTGCTCCGAGTGCGATGGGCCAGGGCGATCGTCGGCGCGCGTGTCGGCCGTCGGTCGGAATCACTGAAACGCTCCTCACGGGTCGCGGACGTCATCAGGGCTGGGCACCTAGCATGGCCCAGCCCTGATTACGGTAATCGCCCTACTTGCAAGAGACTTACGGTTGGTCTACGTCCGGCTGACGTTCAGCTACCGCCGTCCCCCAGCGGCGGCCGCTGCCCGCCCGCCGGGCCGGGGACCCCGGCATAGCGATAGGGGACCGGCTGCCTGCCGGGCTGGACGATCAGGAGCGTGCCTGGAACGTCAGTGTAGAAGGCGGACTCCACGGCGGCGGCCACGTCCTCGGCGGTGAGCAGCGGGAACCCGGCGTTGACGAACATCTCCCGCGACTCGGCCACCAGCGGCGTGTCCGTGAAGCCCGGGCAGACGGCGCTGATGCGGATCTTCTGCGCCGCCAGCGGCTCGGCCAGCGCCCTGACCAGTCCGACCACGGCGTGCTTGGTCATCGTGTAGATCGGGTCGCCGGAGTAGCCCACGAGCCCGGCCAGCGACGAGCTGACCACGATGGCGCCGCCGCCGGAACGCAGCAGGAGCGGCACGGCGGCGCGTACGCCGAAGACCACGCCGTCCACGTTCACGCCCATCACCTGGCGGTAGCGCTCGGCGTCGAACGCCGCCAGGTCCACTTTGCCGGAGATCCCGGCGTTGAGGTGCACCAGGTCCAGCCGCCCGTATCGCTGCCCGGCCAGCGCCACGGCCTCGAGCGAGGCCTCCTCTCGGCTGACGTCGGCGGCCAGCCACGCGCCGTCCACTTCCTTGGCCAGCCGCTCGACTCCCTCGCCGTCGAGGTCGACGAGGACGCATTTGACGCCACCCGCCGACAGTCGCCGCGCCGTGGCGGCGCCGATGCCGCTCGCCGCTCCGGTGATCAGTGCAACTGTGCTCATGGCGCTCGCTCCTCGTGGGGTCCGGTCAGGTGCGGTCAGCGGTCTCAGACTCTCGTCCTGCGGCGTTGCGTCGCGTCGCGTCTGTCTCGAGTCAGGCCTGGTCGAGCATGCGGTGTGCGCGGGAGATCAGCGTCGGCACGGCGGAGCCGATCCCGTCGAATCCCTCCCCCACGGTCTTACCTTGCCGGAACCGCGCGTGGATACCCTCCACGATGACCGCCAGCTTGAAGTTACCGAAGGCCACATAAAACCCGAGATCCGAAATATCCCGCCCGGACGCCTTCGCGTAATGGCCGGCGAACTCGGCGCCGTTCATGAACCCGGGCGCGACCGTCACGTCCCCCGCCACAGGGATCCTGGCCCGCTCCTCGTCCCCGCGATCATGCCAGTACGTCAGCGTCAGCCCCAGATCGGCCAGCGGATCCCCGAGCGTGGACATCTCCCAGTCCACCACGGCCATGATCTCCAGATCGCCGAGCCGGATCAGCGTGTTGTCCAGCCGGTAGTCGCCGTGCACCAGCGTGCCGGAGCCTGCGGCACCCGCGGCCGGCCCGGCGGGCAGGCGCTTGCGCAGCCGGTCCACGAGCCGGTCGTACTCCGGCAGGTCGGCCGTCTTCGACCGCTCCCACTGCTGGCACCACCGGTCGAGCTGCCTGGCCAGGTAGCCGTCGGGCCGCCCGAAGTCGCCCAGCCCGACCTCGCGGTAGTCCACGGCGTGAATGGCGGCCAGCACCTCGGCCAGCCGCTCCGACAGCCGCCGCGTCCGCTCGGGCGACGGCTCCGGGTCGCCGAGCTCCTCCCTGGTCCGTACGGCGGTGCCGTCCACGTGCCCCATGAGATAGAACGGCGCCCCGATCACGTCCTCGTCGGCGCAGAACGCGACCGGCTCCGGCACCGGCACGGGCGTCGGCGCGAGCGCGGAGATGACGCGCCACTCGCGCCGCATGTCATGGGCGGTGGGCAACACGTGACCGAGCGGCGGGCGACGCAGCACCACCAGCCGCTCGCGGGCCTCGATCAGATAGGTCAGGTTCGACCTGCCGCCGGAGATGAGGGAGACGGACAGGGGCTCGCCCGCGTCGGGCACGTTCCGGCCCATCCACTGGACCAGGCGGGGCCGGTCGATGCCAGGTACGGTCATGGACACCACATTAGAACGTCACTCTGTTCGCAACGCCATCTGAGAATTCTGTTAAGAATCCCCGGCCACGTCGCTGAGCAGTGAAGACAACCCTTAGGCTGGGCGTACTTGTCTGCCCGCATGCCGGAGCAGGAAGCATGCCGTCAGTAGGAGCCCATGCGCGTCACCCTTGCCCTCCCCCGTGAGCTGGGACCGACCGAAGTGAGTCGATGGCGGGCTCTGCAGGAGTCCAACCCCGCTTTCGACAATCCGTTCCTGTCCCCCGAGTTCACGATCACGGTGGGTGAGCTGCGAGATCTCGTCCAGGTCGCCATCCTGTACGACGGTTCCGAAATCATGGGATTCTTCCCCTTCGAACGGCATCCGCTGGGCATCGGCAAACCGGTCGCCGCGGGGCTGACCGACGCCCAGGGCCTGATCCACGCCAAGGACTTCGAGATTGACGCGCGCCGGCTGATCAAGGAGTGCGGGCTCGCGGTTTACGAGTTCGACCACCTGGTGTCCGGGCAGCCGCTGCTGGGCGCCCGGCACGAGCGTCACCCGTCACCGATCATCGACCTGCGCGACGGGTACGAGCGTTACACCATGGCGCTGAGGGAGCATTCCGGCAAGACGTACAAGACCACCCTGGCCAAGTCGCGCAAACTCCAGCGCGACTTCGGAACGTTGCGCCACGACTTCGCGACCACCGACCTGGCACCACTGCGCACACTGCTCGGCTGGAAGACCGACCAATACCGGCGCACCGGACGCACCGACAGGTTCGCGCACCGGTGGATCGTCGAGCTGGTCGAGCGGCTGCTGGCGACCCGGTCGGACACCTTCGCCGGGGTGCTCGACATGGTCTACGTGGACGACCAGCCAGTGGCCGGGCATTTCGGGGTGCGCACGCGGACGACGCTCGCCGGCTGGTTCCCCGCCTACGACACCCGCTTCGCCAAATACTCCCCCGGCCTCATCCACCACCTCGCGATGGCCGAGCAGGCCGCCGCCGCCGGGATCGAAGTGATCGACATGGGCCGTGGCCAGAAGGAATACAAGGACAAGCTCAAGACCGGCGAGCTGGAGGTGGCCGAGGGCCGGGTGGCCAGGGCCAGCGCGGCGGCGGGCTTCCACTGGATGATGCGCGTGCCGGCGCGCAAGACCCGGGCCACCGTGATGGCCAGCCCGCTGCTACTCAAAACCGCGGACAAGGCGTTGAAAACCTACGGGCGTTTCCGTACCGTCATACATCGGTGAAACACATCGCAGAGCGCACGGGCCGTCACTGCCTGCCGCTGCCGTCCAACCGTCTCGGCCTCTACCTGGCGCTGCGCCACTGGTGCACGCCCGGCCAGCGGCTGCTCATGTCACCCATCTCCGCCGACGAGATCCTCTTCCTGGTGCTCGCGGCCGGCCTGCGCCCGGTGATCGCGCCGCTGTCGCCACGTGACGGCAACATCGACGCCGACCGGGTCGATCTCGCCGCGGTGGACGCGGTGCTGACGACCAATCTCTACGGGCTGCCCGACCGCGCCGAGGCCTTCGCCGGGAAGATCCTGATCGAGGACGTGGCGCACGCCATGGAGACGAGCGTCGGCGGGCGTCCGCTGGGGACGCTCGGCGAGGCGGGGGTCTTCAGCCTCTCCAAGCATCCGGGAGCGGGCTCGGGCGGCGTGCTGGCGGTGGCGCGGGAGCCGGACCTGCGGGCCCTCGAACGCGCCCGCGACCAGCTGCTCGTCACGGGCTCGTGGAAAGCGGACCTGATCGGCGTGGCCACCTCCATGGCCCGCCAGGCGGCGCTCAAGCTCGACCTCGTACGCCCCGCGCTCACGCTGATGCGCGCGCTCGGCATGCAGGAGGAACGCGAGGGCTACCGTATCCCGCTCGACCCCGACGGGCTCGATGCGGCGCTCAAGGAGACCCCTTCGCTGCCGCCCTTCGACCCCTGGGTACGCGCCGACCTGCACGACTACCGCGCCCGCCGGGGCGCGGCGGCCCGCTGGTACCAGTCCCGGCGCCTGGCCAAGGTCCCCGCCGACCGCGGGCGGCGGCTGGCGGGCGTCGCCCGGCTGGCCGAGCTGCCCACCGTGGCGCCGGCCGTGCGGGACAACCTGGACCAGCCGCTGTTCCGGGTCCCGCTGCTGGTGCGCGACAGGGACGCGGCCATCGCGGAGCTGGAGCGGCACGGGGTCGCCACGGGCTACCTGTACGACCCCCCATACGACGACTACGCCCCGGCCTTCACCGAGCCGTCGCCGGACCCGCTCCCGGCCCGCTGGTGGGCACGGCATGTGCTCCCCGTGGACCCGGTCTACGCCGGCCGCTCCCTGCCCGTCCTGCGCCGCCTGGAGCCCGCGCCACCGCTTCCTGCCGGCGGGGTCAGCGGGGGGCGTTCTTGATCAGGTCGGCCAGGATGCGGCAACCGCGGCGGACGTCGGCGAGCGACGCGGAGCCGTAGCCGATCACCAGGCCGTGCAGCCGCTCCCGCCCGTGGTGGTGCCGGCCGGTCGAGTCGAGCAGGACGCCGCGTTCCCTGGCCCGCTCGACCAAGGCGGGAACCACGGCCGCGGGCAGCTCCGCCAGCACGTGCAGCCCGGCGGTGTCGCCGCGCAGCCGGCAGACGGGTCCGAGGAGCTCGACGACCGCGGCGCGGCGGCGGGCGTATTCCAGCCGCATGCGCCGCAGGTGCCGGTCCAGGTCGCCGCGCTCCAGCAGGGTCGACACCGCCTGCTGGACGGGTCCGCTGGTGCGGTCGGCCACGGCGCGGCGCAGGTGGGCGATCCTGGCGACGAGCTCGGGGTCGCCAACCAGCCAGCCGACGCCGACGTCGGGCGTCAGGGTCTTGGAGAGCGTGCCGAGGAGCACCACCCGGGACGGGTCGAGGCCGTAGAGCGCGGGCAGCGGGGCGACGTCGTAGCGGAACTCGGCGTCGTAGTCGTCCTCGATGATCGTCGCGCCCGTGCTCCTGGCCCAGGCCAGCAGCCGTTCCCTGCGCGGGATCGGCAGCCGCCCGCCCAGGGGGTATTGGTGGGCCGGCGTCGTGTAGAGCACGCGCAGATCGTCGGGCAGCCCGTCCACGATCACGCCGTCCTCATCCACCGGGCACGGCACGATCTCGGCCCCCCGGGCCGCGAACACGGTCCGCGCCACGTGGTAGCCCGGATCCTCCACGCCGGCGCGGGCGCCCCCGCCGAGCAGGGCGAGCGCGCACAGGTCGAGGCCGTTGCCGGTGCCCCTGGTGACCAGGATGTTCTCCGGGCCGACGGCCATGCCTCTGGCCCGTCGCAGGTGGTCGGCGAGCAGCTCTCTGAGACGCGGCAGGCCGTGCGGGTCGGGCGCGGCGCGGGGCGGCAGGTCGGCGGCCTTGCGCCAGGCCCGCTTCCATGCCGCCCGGTCGTAGTCGCGCACCCAGGGCTCGCCGGCCGTGAGGTCGATCCAGGTAGCCGGAGGCGTGGGCGGCGCGGGCACGTACGTCGTCTCATGGGGCGGCGTGGGCGCCTCCATGTCGGCCACGAACGTCCCCGAGCCGTGCCGCCCGTCCAGCCACCCCTCCGCGTACAGCTGCTGGTAGGCCTCCGTGACCACGGTCCTGCTCACCTCCAGCTGGGCCGCGAGGGCCCGGGTGGACGGCAGCCGCTCGCCCGGCGCGAGCGCGCCGTCCAGCATGGCGCGGCGCAGCCAGTCGGCCAGCTGCGCGGTGAGCGGCTCGGCGCTGTCACGCGACAGAGAAACGGGCAGGTCAACAGACGTACGCACGCAAGTGGTCCCTACGAAGGGGTCGATAGTGGCCCTACAGGATAGGTCCACTTCGCGACTACGGTCGAATCATGCTCTCCACCACTCCTCGCACCACGCTCGGCCGCTCGAAGGAACGCGGCAGCGCCGACAGGAACGATCTCTACGAGGTGCTCGACACCGGCCTGATCTGCCACCTGGGCGTCGTCGTCGACGGTCACCCGATGGTCGTGCCCACCGGCTACGGCCGGGTCGGCGAAACGCTCTATCTGCACGGCTCCACGGGCGCGAGGTCCCTGCGCGCGGCCGGTGACGGCGAGGTGTGCGTCACGGTCACGCATCTGGACGGCATCGTGCTGGCCCGCTCGATCTTCCACCACTCCGTCAACTACCGCTCGGCGGTCATCTACGGCCGGGCCAGGCTGGTGACCGACCCGGACGAGCGGCTGACGGGGCTGCGGGCGCTGACCGAGCAGCTCGCTCCCGGCCAGTGGGACTACGCCAGGCCGCCGTCGCGCAAGGAGCTGGCCGCCACGGCCGTGCTGGCGTTGTCCCTGGAGGAGGCGTCGGTCAAGATCCGGCGCGGCGCGCCGATCGACGAGGAGGAGGACTACACCCTTCCGGTATGGGCCGGCGTGCTGCCCCTGGTGACCGGGTGGGGCGCGCCTCAGCCAGATCCGCTGCTCCCAGAAGGTATCGATACTCCTGTTCACATCCTCCATCGGGAGTAGTTCCATAAATCAGGTACCACCTGGCAAACCCGACTCCTTGATCGCACGTCTCATCAGGTGGGCCGACTCCTGATGGGAGAGGCATATGGAGTGGAGTGCTCCCGGGTACACGGAGATCAGACAATTAGGCGCGGGCGCCAGCGGGCGGGTCGTGCTGGCCGTACACGACGAGACCGGCGTCAAGGTCGCGATCAAATACCTCTCGGCGAACCTGCTGCGTGATCCGGCCGCGCTGGCCAGGTTCCAATCCGAGGCGCGGCTGCTGACCACGCTCAGGGACCCCAACATCGCCACGATGTGGGAGTACATTCAGGACGCCGGCGGCGCGGCCATCGTGATGGAGCTGGTCAACGGCGTCTCGCTGCGCGCGTTGTTGCGCGAGCACGGCGCGACCGAGCCGGAGGCGGCGCTGGTCGTGCTGAAGGGCTCGCTGCTGGGCCTGGCCAGGGCGCACACGCTCGGCCTCGTGCACCGGGACTACAAGCCCGAGAACGTGATCGTCAGGGACGACGGGATCAGCAAGCTCGTCGACTTCGGCATCGCCGTGCGGCAGGGCGCGGTCGCGCATCCGGAGGGCACGCCACCGTACATGGCGCCCGAGCTGTGGTCGGGCGCGCCCGCCGGGCCCGCGACGGATGTGTACGCGGCCACCGCGGTCTTCTTCGAATGCCTGACCGGGCACCGGCCATACCGCTCGACCGAGCCCAGCGTGCTCGGCTACCAGCACATCCATGCCCCGGTGCCGTTCCACGACGCGCCCGAGCCGGTACGCGGGCTGATCAGGCGCGGCCTGGCCAAGGATCCGGGGCAGCGGCCGGAGAGCGCGCTGGCGTTCGTGGCCGAGCTGGAAGCGGCGGCCCTGGCGGCGTATGGCGAGGACTGGGAGGAGCGGGGCAAGCGGCGGCTGGCCGCGCTGGTGGCCCTGCTCGCCCTGCTGCTGCCGACACCGCCGCCGGCGGCCACGCCGGAGGTGTCCACGTCGCTGGCCAGGACGGTCTTCCGCGGGCTGCGCTCGAATGCGCGCTCCGTCGCGCGGGTGGCGATCGGCGGCGCGCTGGCCGCCGCCGTGGCGGTGGCGGTGGTGGTCGTGGTGGCCAACAGGGAGCGGCCGCCCGCGGGGCCGATCGGCGCGGCGGCGGCCGTACCGCCGACCGAGATCACCCCGGAGCCCGCTTCCGCCCCGCCGACGACACCTGAGGCGACGCCCGAGGAAACGCCGGAGAGCACGCCCGAGCCCGGCCCGGAGAACACGTCCGAGGCGGTCCTGCCCGAGGAGAGCCCCGCCGCGTCCCCACCGGCGTCAACCAGACCCGCGACCACGCCCACACGGACTCGGACACCCACCCCGACCCCGACCCCGACATCCACCTCCACACCCACCTCGACCCCCGCAGTGACGCCGACGGTGACGCCCACCGTCACCCCAACGCCTACGGTGATCACGCCGTCGCCGGTCACGTCGGTGCTCGCGATCGGCATCGGCGACCTCACCGTCAACGACGACGGGGTCGCCACCACCACGGTCACGGTGCGCGCCAGCGGCACCGCCGCCGTCACCGCCACCGCGACCTGGGCGGCCTCCGGCACGGAGGGCCGCACCGAGCGCGTGCGCCTGATCGGCTCCACCACCTACACCCGGACGCTCACCTGGTCCATGGGGGAACGCCCGTGCGGCAAGACGGTCACGCTGACCGTCTCCACCTCACCCGCGGCGCCCGGCGGCGAGAGGACCGCCTCGGTGTCCGTGCCGCCCTGCCCGACGCGGGTGACCGGGCTGCGGGTGAGCCTCGTGCTGCCTGCCGCGCCCGCCCGCGCCGCCCAGGCCAGGATCAGGGTGACGGCGAGCGGCACCGGCGAGATCCCGGTCCAGGCCGAGTTCGCGGTGAACGGCGACCCGGTCGGCACCCGCACGGCGAGCCTGTCCGGCAAGACCTCCTACACCCGGACCCTCACCCACACCTTCAGATCCCGCCCCTGCGGCGCGACGCTGTCGGTGAAGGTGATCGCGGGCGGCCGGACGGAAACCGCGCGGACCTCGGTCGCCTGCCCGCCGGAGGTGCGGCGGGTCTCGATCGTGCGGGCGGGCCCCGGCGACGGTCTCTCGGCGACCGTCCAGGTGCTCACGTCGAACACCCAGCCGGTACGGCTCACCATGTCGTTCTCGGCCGGCGAGCTCGGCAACACGAAATCGGACACGCTGTCCGGCGAGACGTCCTACACCCGGACCTTCACTCTCCCGGTCAAACAGCTTCCCTGCGGCACAAAGTGGTCGGTGACCGCCTCCACGGACCCGGCCGCGGGCAACGGCAGCGACACGGCCGGCGGGGTCACGCCCGAGTGCCCGTCCGAGGAAGAGCCCACGAAGGAGCCCACCAAGGAGCCGCGCCCCGAGACATCCGACACTCCCGACAAGATCGACTAAAAGTCGTAATCCAGACTTATCAGGATGTTGGTAGCGAGAATGCGGTTCCTTCTGGTTAAGCTACGCTCCGTTTGATGCGGGTGGGGGCCCAGACAAGTCCAGAGGAGACCGTTATGTACGGCGAGGGGCAATGGGGGGTCCCCGGCTACACCGGGGTTCGCGAACTGGGCTCAGGAGCCGCCGGTCGTGTCGTGCTGGCCACACGCGACTACGACGGCGTGGAAGTGGCCATCAAATATCTCAGCGACGAGCTGAGATCCGACATGGGCTTCGTCGCCCGTTTCCGGCACGAGGCCAGGCTGCTGGCCACGCTGCAGAGCACGCACCACGCCCGCTTGATCGACTACGTCGAGTCCGGCCAGGGCGCGGCGATCATCATGGAGCTGATCAACGGCGTCTCGCTCCGCGAGCTCCTCAGGTCCGAGGGACCGACCGGGGCCGAGGCCGCGCTGACCGTGCTCAAGGGCTCGCTCCAGGGCCTGGCCTCCGCGCACGCCATCGGCGTCGTGCACCGCGACTTCAAGCCCGAGAACGTCATGGTGCAGGGCGACGGCACCAGCAAGCTCGTGGACTTCGGCATCGCCGTCAAGGCGGGCGAGGAGACGAGCGCGGCGGGCACGCCCCCGTACATGGCGCCCGAGCAGTGGTCGGGCGCTCCCGCCGGGCCCGCGACCGACGTGTACGCGGCCACCGTGGTGTTCTTCGAGTGCCTGACCGGCGGCCGTCCCTACCGGGCGACCAACATGGCCGCGCTGGCCCGCCAGCACCAGAGCGCGCCGGCCCCGATCGAGGAGGTGCCCCCGTCGCTACGCGGCCTGGTCGAGCGCGGCCTGGCCAAGGACCCCGCGGAGCGCCCGCCGTCGGCGGAGGCGTTCCTGACCGAGCTGGAGGCCGTGGCGGCCGAGGGGTACGGCCCCGACTGGGAGGAGCGCGGGCGTCGCCGCCTGGCGGCTCTCGCCGGTCTGCTGGTCCTGCTCTTCCCGAGCCCGCTCGCGGACCCTGCGGAGACGCAGACGTCGCTCGCCGAGACCCGGTTCCGCGACCCGACCCGTGTGCTGCGCAAGCTCCCCGCGAAACTCGCCATCGGCGCGCTCGCGGCCGGCGTGCTGATCGGCGCCGTCGTGATCATCGCGACGTCCTCCGCCGACGAGCCCGTGCTCCAGGCGCAGACCACCACGACGACGCCGAGCCCGGCGACGCCGTACACGGGCGAGCCGGCCGAGACGGTCGAGGCGTCGGCCACGCCGGAGGAGACCACGCCAGAAGAAGGCACGCCGGAGCCGACGGCCACGACCAGCGACAGCCCGCCGCCGGTGCCGACGACGAGCGCCGCCCCGACCACGACGGCCACGCCCACGCCCACGCCCACGCCCACCAAGACCAAGAAGCCCGCCAAGACCAAGAAGCCGGCCTCCACCCCGAGCGAGAGCGCCGAGCCCGAGGCGAGCGGCACGATGAGCGTGCCGGACGACACCCGTCCGCCGGCTTCCCCGACGCCGACCCCGACTCCCACGCCCACCCGGACCCAGCCGTCGACGTCCGCATCGGCCTCCGCGTCGACCTCGGCATCGACCTCGACACCGCCAGACACGGAGGATCCGGGAGACCAGGTGCCGACCGAGGAGCCCAGGATCGACGCTGTCGGCATGGCGCAGTCTGCGCTCATCGCGTTCGGCCTGATGACGTCCGGCGCGGTTCCGGTCACACTTGCGGTGCGACGCCGTATGGCGGGCCGCCACAGAAGAAAGCGCTAGCAGCGTCCGGGGGGAGACGGCGATGAACAACCCTACGACCGATATCGCCGGATTCCGGCTCACCGAACACACCTGGATGACCGAGCTGGGCAACTGGATCGACGCGATCTCGCCCGACGGCCGCCGCGCCGGCGCCTTGCTCTTCGATCCGAAGATCATCGGGCTGCCCGGCGTGCGTGACCGCGTCGTCCAGGCGGTCATGACCGACCAGCGGCTCGTGCTGGGCGGGATGACCGGCCTCATCCCGGTGGCCGACGTCGTGGCGGCGGGCGACCAGGTGTGGTTGCTCACGGGCCAGGCGGTCAGCCCGACGCTGGCCGACCTGCTCGCCAGTGGCCCTGTCGATCCGGCGGGCGCGGCGTCCGCCCTGGTGGAGACCGCCCAAACGCTGATCGCGTTGCACGCCGCCGGGATCACGCACGGCGCCGTGCACCCGGGCACCGTGGTGATCACCGCGGAGGGCGCCGCGTTGTTGTCCGAGCGCGGCCTGACCGACGCGATCCGCGGCCAGGTGTCCCGGCCCGAGCGCGACGCGGCCGGCTGGGCGGCGCTCGCCCGCGGGCTGGCCGCCTCCTCGGGCTCCACGAGCTCCGTCGCGCCGGGTTCACCGCAGGCCGGCTCCTCCGGGTCTGACGCGCGGCAACCAGGCGCGTCGCAGGCCGCTCAGTTGTTCGAGCGGGTCGCGGCCATGGCGGGCACGCTCGGCCTGGCCGCCGCACGCAACGCGCTGCTCGGCGAGCAGGCGGCGCTGCCCGGCGGCGCGATCAGCCGGGAGGGGCTGGTGCGGGCGGCACGCGGCAGGTCGGCGTTCGCGCAGCCGCGGGCGTACGCGCAACCGCCTGCCCTGCCCCAAGACGAGGGCGACATCGTCACGCTGCTGCACGTGCCCGGCCGAGCGGCGCGGCCCCTGCAGTTCGGGCCGGGGATCGGCACGCAGGAGCAGCGGCCGGAGACGACGGCGGAGCGGATCTGGCGTGCAGGACGGGGCGAGGCATCCACGGTGCACCGCCCGGGTGGCCAGCGGCCCAGGGCCTCGCGGGCGCGGCGGTGGCGGACGATCTGGGCCACGGCCGTCTTCGCCGCGATCATGGCGGGGGCGATCCTGGCCTGGTTCAGGCTGGGCAGCACGCCCGAGCTGGTGGTCCAGTCGATCGACGTGGTGGCGCCGAAGAAGACGCAGGGGTGCGACAGCAAGGTCCTGATCACCGGAAAGGTCGTCACCAACGGGGCGCCCGGCGAGATCACCTTCGAATGGCGCAAGAACCTGGACAAGGAAGTCGTCAAGGGATCGCTGCGCACGAACTCCGACCAGACGTCCTACACGCTGCCGCTGAGGTGGTCGCTGTCGGGCAAGAGCAACGTCAAGGCCACCGCCACGTTGCGGATCCTGACGCCGGGCCCGGTGCGTACGGACAAGGCCAGCTTCACGTACAAGTGTTGATGCCGTCTCAGCGATGCATATCAAAGCGGTTCTTACTAATCTGGCGAACATGACCTCGCAGACCCCCGCGGGCTGGTACCCGGACCCGTACGGCGAGCCCCAGCTCCGCTGGTGGGACGGCAACCAGTGGACCGACGCCACCCATGCGCAGGAGCCTGCCTCCGGGCCCCAGCAACCGCAGCCGCAGGCCGCCTCAGGGCCGCAGCAGCAGTCGCGGCCGGACTGGTCGGCGACGCCGGCGAACCCCACGCTCCAGTACGGGCAGCCCACCTTTGGGCAGTCCGCCTACGGCCAGCCCACGCCGCCCACCCAGCAGTGGGGCGGCGCGCAGTTGCCCGGCCCCGGCTACGGCCCGCCGCCCAAGCAGGGCAATCCGCTGCCCTGGGTGTTCGGCGGACTGGCGGCGCTGGTGGTGCTCGCGCTGATCGTGGTGGGCGGGATCTTCCTCGTCAACAGGAGCAACGACATCCCGATGTCGGCGCCGACGGAGACGTCGGCTCCCCAGGAGCCGCCCACCAACGAACCGCCGTCCAACGAGCCGCCCAGCCAGGGCACCGGCCAGCCGCCTCCTCAGCCGGCCGATGGCCGGATCACCGACGCGCAGGCCGGCATCTCCTACCCGGTGCCCGAGGGCTGGACGGTGCCCGCGCAGCTCAACCCCGCGACCCCGAGCCCGACGCAGCAGCTGTGGTCGGCCGGGGTGCAGGCCACGTCACAGGAGAACTTCGTCGAGGACGAGGATTGGGTCGGCAACGTCTACTCGGGGCTGCTCAACGAGCTCTACCCCTATAGCGGTGCCGCCGGCATGGGAGATACGGCGAAGGCCGTCTTCGTGGACTTCTCCAGGTTCTACGCGCCGCCGCACGAGACCAAGATCGTGGCGGACAAGGCCATGAAGATCGGCGATCGGGACGCGTGGCTGCTGCAGTTCGAGCTCGACTTCACCAAGGTGTCGGAGGAGAAGGGCTACAAGTGGAAGAAGGAGAGCGGTGCGCTCGTGCTCATGGATCGCGGCTCCGGTGAGCGCCCGGCCCTCCTTTACATCTCCGTACCGGACAATCTGGGCACGGACGTGGTGGGCAAGGTTTTGAGCTCGCTCAAGCCCGCGTGAGCAGTGGCACTAGGCTGGTGGGGTAACAAGCGGGCGGATTGCTCCGAGCCGCTGGGCGAGGAGATCTCATGAGTGACTTGCTGGTCTGGATCGACTGCGAGATGACCGGACTCGACCTCGGGCGGGACGCGCTGGTGGAGGTGGCGTGCGTCATCACCGACAGCGAGCTCAATCAGCTGGACGAGGGCGTGGACGTGGTCATCAAGCCGCCGCCCGAGTCGCTGGAGCAGATGTCGGAAGTGGTGCGCGAGATGCACACCGCCTCCGGGCTGCTGCCCGCGCTGGGGAGTGGGGTGACGTTGTCGGAGGCGGAGTCGCTCGTGCTCGACTACATCCGCCGCCATGTGCCGGAGCCGAAGAAGGCGCCGCTGTGCGGCAACTCGATCGGCACCGACCGCACGTTCCTGGCCAGGGACATGCCCGCCGTGGATGCTTTTCTGCACTATCGGATGATCGACGTTTCGTCGATCAAGGAGCTGGTCCGCCGCTGGTATCCGCGGGTCTACTTCGCCGCGCCGGAGAAGCAGGGCGGACACCGTGCCCTGGCGGACATCACGGAGAGCATCCGGGAGCTGCGTTACTACCGTGCGGCGATCTTCGTGGAGCAGCCGGGACCCGACTCGGCGACCGCGAGATCGCTGGCAGAGCGTGTCAGCGGCTAAAGGAGTGGCGTAAAGACTCCCGAATCCCGCTACACTTTTCCTGTGCCGCCGCGTAGCGGGTGGCCGTGGTGGGTGTAGCTCAGTTGGCAGAGCGCCAGGTTGTGGTCCTGGATGTCGAGGGTTCAAGTCCCTTCACTCACCCCACTGCACGACGGCCGGTCCTAGATGGACCGGCCGTCGTCGTTTTCTCCCGACTACGCCCCCAAATCATGACAATGCGAGTTATGCTCGCTGTCTACCGCTAACGCCGGAAGCACGGGGGCCCTCGGCGATCTGACCGTCTTCGCGCCCCCGGAGGCCGGATGAGAGTCGACGACGCAGCGTTCGAGAGCGTGTTCACGTCCCTGAGCAAACGCGAGGCCGAGGTCATGGACCTCATCGCCACGGGTCAGTCCAACGGACAGATCGCGCAACGGCTGTTCCTCAGTGAGAAGACCGTCAAGAATCACGTCAACCGCATCTACGCCAAGCTAGGCGTGGACTCACGCGTCACCGCCATCGGCCTCTGGCTGTCCCGCCGGCAGTAGCCGTGCCCGGCGTCACTGACCTCCCTGTGGTTTAAAGGCCACCGGCGGTGTCATAGGAGTCCCATGAGCATGACGCGTAGAGCGCGGGTCGTCGTCGTCGGGGCAGGATTCGCGGGGCTGGAGGCGACGCGGGAGCTCGCCAAGGGCGGAGCGCTGGTGACGCTCGTCGACCGGAAGCCGTACTCGACGTTCCAGCCGCTCCTCTACCAGGTGGCCACGGCGAGCATGGGCACGTCCGACGTGTCCTACCCGATTCGCACGTTCGCCGCCCGATGGCCGAACGTACGGGCGCGCCACGCCGGGCTGAGCAAGGTGCTGGCCGAGGAGCGGCGGGTGGAGCTGGATGACGGCAGCTCGCTGGAGTACGACTACCTGGTGCTGGCGACGGGCGTCACGACCAACTGGCTCGGCGTGGCGGGTGCGCGGGAGAACGCGTTGCCGATCTACTCGCTCAACGACGCGGCCAACCTTCGGCGGCGGCTGCAGCAATGCCTGGAGGACACGGCCACGGGCCGGCGGGAGAGCACTCACGTCGTGGTGGTGGGCGCGGGCCCGACCGGCGTCGAGGTGGCGGGCACGCTGGCCGAGTTGCGGTGGCGCACGCTGCCGCTGACACATCCGGAGATCAAGCCCTCCCAGACGAGCGTGAGCCTGGTCGAGCGGTTCGACTATGTCCTGGCGCCGTACAAGCCGCGGCTGCGGGACGCGGCGGCGGCCGCGCTGCGCAGACGAGGGACGCGGCTGCATCTGGGCTCCACGCTGGCGTCCGTGGAGCCGGACGCGGTGGTGTTGACCGACGGGACGCGGCTGCCGAGCGACCTGACCGTGTGGGCGCTCGGCGTGACCGCGCCCGATGACGTGGCCGACTGGGGGCTGCCGCAGGGCAAGGGCGGCAGGATCACGACCACGCAAGAGCTGCGCGTCCCCGGCCACCCCGAGATCTTCGTGGCCGGCGACCTCGCCGGGCCGCCCGAGCCGCTGCCCCAGCTCGCCCAGCCCGCGATCCAAATGGGCAAGCACGTGGGCAGGCAGATCCTGGCGGCGGCGCAGGGACGGCCGGTGCAGGCGTTCTCGTACGACGATCCCGGCATCATGGCGACCGTGGGCAAGGCGGAGGCCGTGCTCCAGTTCCGCAACGGGATGACCATGCGCGGGCTGCCGGCGTGGCTGATCTGGATCTTCATTCACGTGGCCTACCTGCTGGGCGGGCGCAACCGGGCGAGCGTGCTGCTCAACTTCTTCTGGCGTTACTTCGGGCCGCGCCGCGCCGCCACCAGCGTCACCCCGTGAGCGCGCCCGCCAGGGCGCTCAGTCCGTGGTCCAGGTCGGGCTCAGGGATGTTGAGTGCCGGGCGCAGGCGTACCGAGCGGGGGCCGCAGGGCAGCACGAGCACGCCATGGTCGTCCCTGAGCCGGGTCACCAGGGCGTCGCGGGCGGCCTGGTCGGGCAGGTCGAACGCGCACATCAGGCCACGGCCGCGCACGCCCGACACCGCCTCCGGGCGCTCGGCCTCCAGCTTGGTGAGGCGTTCGAGCAGCACGCTGCCCAGCGTGGCGGCACGCTGGATGAGGCCGTCGCGTTCGACGATCTCCAGGATGCCGCGGCTGCGGACCATGTCCACCAGTCCGCCGCCCCACGTCGAGTTGATCCGGCCGCTCAGCTGGAACACGTTATCGGGGACCTGGTCGACCCTGCGGCCCGCCATGATCCCGCCGACCTGGACCTTCTTGGCGAAGGCCACCACGTCGGGTGCCAGCCCCAGCTGCTGGTAGGCCCACGGCGTGCCGGTCGTCCCGCCGCCGGTCTGGACCTCGTCGAGGATGAACAGCGCGTCGTACTCGTGGCACATGTGCTGCATGGCCTGCAAGAACTCCGGCCGCATGTGGTTGTCGCCGCCCTCGCCCTGGATCGGCTCGGCGATGAAGCAGGCGATGTCGTGCGGATGGCGCTCGAAGGCCTCCCGCGCCTGCGCCAGTGCGCGTTCCTCGGCCGCCTCGACGTCGCCGAGGTGGATGGCGGGCACGTCGATGCGCGGCCAGTCGAATCTGGGGAAGCGGTCGGTCTTGCCCGGCTCGGTGTTGGTCAGGCTCATGGTGTAGCCGCTGCGGCCGTGGAAGGCCCGTGTCAGGTGCAGGACCTTGGTGCCCAGCTCGCGCGGGCGGCCCGCGGCCTCGTTGCGGCGGCTCTTCCAGTCGAAGGCGGTCTTGAGTGCGTTCTCCACGGCCAGGGCGCCGCCCTCGACGAAGAACAGGTGGGGCAGCTCGGGGTCGCCGAGCACGCGGACGAAGGTGTCGACGAAGTCGGCCAGGTGCTCGGTGTACATGTCCGGGTTGGCCGGCTTGTTGCGCGCGACCTGGCCGAGCAGCTGGACGAAGTCGGGGTCGAACGGCGGGTTCACGCCGAGCGGGGCGGAGGCGAAGAAGGTGTAGAAGTCCAGGTAGCGGCGGCCGTTGCGGGCGTCGACGAGCCAGGAGCCGCGGCTCAGCTCCAGGTCGAGCACCAGACGGTAGCCGTCGATGAGCAGGTGGCGGGCAAGGCGGGTGTGTACGTCCATGTCCACTCCACTGTGGGCAGATGGGCCGTACGTTCCTCCGGCGGAACGCCGACACATGCGTAATATTTACGGTACATCTACCCACAAAGTGGAGTTCTTTATGCGTGGGAGTAGACCACGATCGACACCGCGATGTACTGGACCAGGTAGGCGGCGACGGTGAACGCGTGGAACACCTCGTGGAAGCCGAACCAGCGGGGCGACGGGTCGGGACGGCGCAGCCCGTACACGACGGCGCCCGCCGAGTAGAACACGCCGCCCACGGCCACCAGCACGACGGCGGCCACGCCCGCACCCTCGAGCAGCTGCGGCATGACGAAGACCGCGGTCCAGCCCAGCGCCAGATAGAGCACGGTGTAGAGCCAGCGCGGCGCGCCCATCCAGAACACCCGGAACAACACGCCCGCCAGCGCGCCGCCCCAGATGACGCCCAACACGGCCACCCGGGCCACCCCGTCCAGGGCCAGCAAGGCGAAGGGCGTATAAGTCCCGGCAATGATCAAATAGATGTTGGCGTGATCGACCCTGCGCAGGAACTCGGCCAGCTTCGGGCCGAGCGTGCTGCGGTGATAGGTGGCCGAAATGCCGAACAACAACGCCGACGTGAGTGCGTAGACGGCGGAGGCCACACGGGCCTGCAACGTCGGGCCGAGCGCCACGAGCACGAACCCGGCGATCAGCGTCACGGGCAGCGCTCCAGTGTGCAACCAGCCTCGCAGCCTGGGCTTAACGGTGATGGTCGTCATGAAACCTACGGTACCGTAGGTTACAGTCCATTCAAGAAGCGGGCGGCGATGGGAGCGGCGGTCGCGGCACCACTGCCGCCGTGCCGGACGAACACGCAGAAGGCCAGGTCGTCGCGGTATCCGACGAACCAGGCGTGATCCTCACCGTCGACCACCTCCGCCGTGCCGGTCTTGCCCGCCACGCCCTCCGGCAGCCCCGTGTCGGCCGCCGTGCCGTAGTCCACCACCGCGGTCATCATGTCCCTCAGCGCCGTCACGATCCCCTCGTCCATGGGCGCGGGCTCGGGTGGCGGCGTGCCGTCGATGCGACTCACCTGCGCCGTCGACAGCAGTCTGGGCGAGCGCCACACGCCGCTCTGCACGGCGGCGGCGAGCGCCGCCATGCACAGCGGGGTGGTGACGACCTCGCCCTGGCCGATCACGTCCTCGGCGAACGCGTCCACGTCGTCGGTTTCCCGCACGGAGCCGCAGCTCCCGCCGATGCCGGTCATGATCGGCCGGCCGAACCCCCACTCGTTCGCCGTCTCCACCAGGTCCTTCGAGCTCAGCCTCGTGGTGGCCTGCTCGACGAACGTCGTGTTGCAGGAATGGGCGAACGCGTCGGTGAAGCTGATGAGGCCGCGATCCACCGCCCCGTCGTTGTCGATGGTCCGATGGCCGGGGATGGTGTAGCTATCCGGGCACGAGACCTCCGAGAACGGTTCGAGGCCGTTCTTGAGCAGCGCCGCCGCCGTGATCGTCTTGAAGACGGAGCCCGGCGGGAAGAGGTCCTGCACGGCGCTGAAGTTCTCCTCGAGGCGGTCGGCCAGCCCCACGATCTCGCCGGTGCCCGGCCGGATGGCGACGATCGCGGAGTCCTCCACGCCGTCCAGCGCCCGGGCGGCCGCCGCCTGGACGGGCCGCGACAACGTGGTCTGCTCGACGTTCGCCCCGGCCTGCTTGCTGAGCAACGGCCGGTCCGGCTGCCCCGGCACCTTCAGCACCAGCTCCCACCCCTGGTTCGCCTCGGCGAACTCGGGTTTGAGCCGCTCGAGGTACGCCTCCGCGTAGCTGTCGTGGGGAATCCGGTCGCCCTCGCTCGTGACCAGCTCGGCCCCCACCATGTCGATCTCGCCCAGCTCCAGCCTCCCCCCGCCCTTGAGCAGCGGGTGGAGCGTCTCGGGCGCCCATAACACCTTCCACGCCCCGTCCCGCACGGCCAGCCGCAACGTGCTGTCGAACGGCCACGCCCCGAACTCGGTCAGCTCCCGCACGCCCGCGAACGGCACCTCGGCGGACCCGTCCCCCATGCTCTTCAACGGCCCCGGGGTCAGCTGGATGGACTCGACGTGCAGCTCGTCCGACAACGCCCGATGCCGGACGACGAAGTCGGCCGGCGGCTGGTACACCAGCCGCTCCATGCCCGTGATGTCCCCCTTGCGCCACGCCTCGAAGTACGCGGCCGCCGTCTTCGAGGGGCTCCCCTTGACCCGGTTGGACGCCAAGACCGCGAATGTGCTCGCCCCGACTATCGCGACAACCGCGATAACGAGCACAATCAGCCTTCGTCGTCGCATACGGTTTCTCCCAGGAGGGATCAGCGTGACACGTGGACAGCGGGAACCGATGCCCGGCCTTTATCCGGTGACGTTCGGCGAGGTGGAACTCCTCCGGGATCTGGACAGGCAGGACGGCTGGGTGCTGTCCAAGGATGGCGTACCTCAGTCGTATGTGGATCTCAAAGATCCCACATTCCTCGAATTCGAGTACGTCCGTCTCATGGCGGACGTTATTGACCTTCTCCAGGACGGACCGCTCAGCTGCGTCCATGTCGGCGGCGGAGCCTGCACGATCCCCCGCTACGTCGCCGCCACCCGCCCGGGTTCGCGGCACATCGTGATCGAGCCCGACGGCCTGCTGGTCAATCTGGTACGGGAGCAGCTGGAGCTGCGTTCCGTGCCCCGGCTGAAGGTCATCGTGGAGGGCGGCCGGGACGGCGCCGCGAAGGTGTGGGACGCCACGGCGGACCTGGTGGTGCTGGACGCGTTCACCGGGGCGACGATGCCGGTGGAGCTGGCCACGATCGAGTACATGGGCGACATCGCCCGGGTGCTGCGCCCGGATGGCACCCTGCTGATCAACCTGGCCGACGGCAAGGGCCTGGCCTTCGCCAGGCGCCTGCTGGCCACGGTGATCGCCACGTTCCGCCATGTGGCGCTGCTGGCGGAGCCGGGCGTCATGCGGGGGCGCCGCTTCGGGAATCTCATCGTGGCGGCCTCGCGTACGGATCTGCCGGTGGACCTGCTCACGCGGCGCGCGGCCGGCGGGCTGACGCAGGCCAGGTGCGTGCACGGGGAGGCGCTGACGAACTTCGTCGCCGGGGCCTATCCCATCAGGGACGGCGACCCCGTCCTGGCCCCGGTGCCCCCGCCCGCCGTCTTCGGGTAGGCCGCTTTCCTCGACCCCCAGGCCGTGTGGTGCAATCTCTCCATGCTTCGCCGCAGCAGCCTCTACGTCTTCCCCTCCGACCTGGTGGACGAGGGAGTGGAGAGGGTGCTGGCGCGGGTGCGCGAGAGGGGCGTCGCGGCGGTGACCGTCGCCGTCGCCTACCACCAGGCGCGCGACGTGGTGCCGCGGGGAAAGAGCGGGCGGGTGGTGCACCGGCGTGACGGCGTGTTCCTGCCGCTGCCTCCGGAGGTCTGGCAGGGGGTGCGGCTGCGCCCGCCCGGGCAGCCGCTCGCGGAGCAGGAAGCCGTGACCAAGCTGCGCGAGCGGGCGGGCGGCGACGTGCTCGCCTGGACGGTGTTCCTGCACAACACCACGCTGGGCAGCGCGTTTCCCGAGGTGTGCGCCGAGACGTGCTTCGGCGACCGGCTGCTCGCCGACCTGTGCCCGGCGAATCCGGACGTGGCCGATTACGCGGTGGCGCTGGCCCGCACGGCGGCGGCGGTGGGGCCGGTGGTGGCCGAGGCGCTCTCGTACGGGACCTTCGACCACGGGCACCACCACGAGCGCTCCTTCGTCCCGCTGGGCCCGGGCGAGCGGCTGCTGATGGGTTTGTGCTTCTGCGTGGATTGCCGGAAGGCGGCGCAGGCCGCCGGGGTGGACGCGGAGCGGCTGCGCGCGACCGTGGCCGGCCATCTCGACCGGGCGCTGGAGGGCGACGGCGCCGCCACGCCGGCCGACCTGCCGGCGCTACGTGCGGCGGTGGGTGAAGAGCTCGACGGCTTTCTCGCCGTACGGCAGGGTGTGGTGACCGCGCTGACCCGGCAAGTGGCCGCCGCCGTGCACGAGGACGGCGGCGAGCTGGTGTATCTGGACCTGACCGGCGCGCTGCTCGGCTACGGCGACGGAGCCCCTGAGGGCCCGGCCGCGGCCGAGCAGGGCTGGCGGCTCGGGGTGGACGTGCCCGCGCTGTCGGCCGTGGCCGACGGCTATGCGTACCTGGGCTACGTGCGGGACGTGGCGCGGCTGCGTGCCGACGTGGCCTCCGTCGTGGCGGCCGCCGGCGGCAGGTGTCCGGTACGGGTGGTGTTGCGGCCCGGTCACCCGGACACCCTCGATGCCGCGCATCTGGCCGCGAAAGTGGCCGCCTGCACCTCCGCCGGCGCGGCGGCCGTCGACTTCTACAACTACGGGATGTATCCGGCGCCGGTGCTGGACAGAATCGCCGCCTGCTGGTGAACGCCTCAGGGCGACCGGGGGAACTGCTCGGCCAGCCCGTCCGCGCCGACCAGCGGGGCGGAGAGCAGCGCGCGGACCCGTCCGGCCCGCTGGCGCAGCGCCTCGTGCTGGGCCTCGGTGAGCGGGATCCAGGGCTTGGGGTGCGGCGGCAGCCGGGGCGGCAGCGGGCGGCCGGCGACGTAGGTGAGCTCGTTGACCAGCCGCCGGTCCGAGGTCCGGAGCTGCCGGTGTGAGTCGACCAGCTCGAACGCGCCTTCCTCCAGTGCGAACACCGCGAGGTCGGCCCGGGCGCCCACGGCGAGCGTCCCTGCGCCGCCGGGCAGGCCGAGCGCCTGGGCGGGACGCACGGTGGCCGCGGCGACCACCTCCTCCAGCGGCAGCCCGACGGCGAGCAGCTTCGTCATCGTCGTCGGCAAGTCGAACACGGGCCCGTACAGGCACCGCGCGTGCAGATCGGAGGAGATCGCGTGAGGGATCATCCCGGCCTTGAGCTGTGCTTCGAGCACGTCGAACGCGAACCCTCCGGATCCGTGCCCGATGTCGAACAGCACGCCCGCGGCGTACGCCTCGACCACGGCGGGCGCGATGCCGCCTCCTTCCACCATGCCGGTGGCCAGCCCGCTGGCGCAGTGGGTGACGATGTCGCCGGGTCGCAGCAGGCGCAGCACCTCGTCCACGGCCGGTGGCGCGACGCCGATGTGCACCATGACCGGGACCTCGCCTGCCTCGGCCACCTTGATCGCGCGGCGCAACGGCTCCAGCCCGTTCGTGCCCACGGTCTTGCCGTCCATGCGCACCTTCACGCCGAAGAGCAGGTCACGATTGCCCGCCAAGGTCGCCGCGGCGAGGTCGACGTCGCAGTTGGCCAGCTCGCGGCTCTCCCCGTCGGGCGCGGTCAGGCCGACGGCGGAGACGTTGAGCAGCGCCGCGACCCGCACCTGGTAGTCGGTGACGGCGGCGCGCAGGGACTCGATGGCGTACGCGCCGGCGGAGCCGGCGTCGACCCAGGTGGTCACGCCGGTGTACCAGGCGACGGGGTCGGGGTCGATCCCCCAGTATGTGGCACCGGGGTGGACGTGTGTGTGCAGGTCGACCAGGCCGGGCGTGATCACCTTGCCCCGGGCGTCGACGACCTCGCGGGCCAGGTGCCGGGGCAGGGCGGGGGCGACGGCGGCGATCCGGCCGCCGCGCACACCGACGTCGTACCGGCCGACGTGCCCGCCACCGACGTCGATGACCTCACCGCCGGCCAGCAGCAGATCGTAGGACATCCTGCTCCTATCCCTGTCGCGAAGCGGTCTCGCCCAACGGACCACCGCCCCGCCCGGCACCGGCCTCTGGGCCGGTCGCGCCGCCCTGCCACGCACCGCGGTCTCCAACACGGCCACCACCGAGCCCAGGGCCGCGATCGAGATCCGTCGCCTCACCCTGCCATGACCCGGAGTCGGTCGCGCGGGGGGCGCGGTGTCCGGGGGCGGGGGTGAGGGTGAGGGCGGTGGCGATGCCGAGGCGGTAGAGGCGGGTTGGGCGGCCCTTGCGGTGCATCTGCTCGCTGCCCTCCTCGGTGACCAGCCCGGACTCGCTGAGCTTGCGGATCAGTCGGCGGCCGCTCGGGTTGGTGATGCCGAGCTGTCCCGCGAGGTCGCTCGGTGAGATCAGGCGCCCGGCGAGGCTGCGCTCGACCGCGGCGAGCCGGGACAGGGTCGCCGGGCTGAGGCCGGCGCGCCGCGCCAACTCCTCCAGGTCACCCCCGTGGTCCCGGTAGGTGAAGGCCAGCGGTGAGCCCGACCCGCTCATCGGACCGATGATGACGCCGCTGTCCTCCACGAGGTAGGCCGAGGGCGCAGCCTCCTGCTCGGCGCGCGAGGCCGCCCATTCGGCGAGCTGGACGCAGGTTCGGGCGGACCCGCCGATGCCGAACCCGGCGGCGGGCCGGACGCCCAGGGTCTCCTGGGCCACGCCGAGGATGGGCAGGGACACCCAGTTGTGGGTGACCTCCTCGAACAGCGCCTTGTGCGCGAAGACGACGACGCCGCGGCGGTCGCGGTTCTCGATCCACGCCTCGCCGAACTCCGGCGTGTTGACCAGCAGGTTCATCAGCCCGATGCGGGCCCGGTCGAGGTCGGCCCGGGCGTCCTGGGCCCCTACGAGGAAGACCCCCGCGGCGAACCGCGACGCGCTGGCCTGCCGCGACTGGATACGCAGGGCGAGCTCGTGAAGGTCGGCCCGGATGGTGGCAGGCCCCTGCAAGGCGTTCACCACGGGGACCGAGCCCGCGGTCAGCCGGGCGGTGACGGCGGTGCGCAGGCTGATGGCATAGGCGGCGCCCGTCCGCTCGGCGAAGCGGCGGTGGAAGGCGACGATCTCGTCGACGGTCTGCTCCGGATCGTACGGCAGGCAGGCCACCTGGTCGAGGTCGAGCCCGAGCGCCTGGACGACCTCGCTGACCGTTTCGGGATCGAACGTGTCGACGCTGACCGGCACCGCGGGCCGGCCGTCCGCCTGCGCGCGGAAGAAGGCGAAGGACAGGTCGAGGGCGCGGGACTTGGTGACCGCGACGGACAGCCCGGCCGGGAGCAGGTCGCGCGACTTGGCATAGGGCACCTGACCGAGCAGCAGGCCATGCACCTGCTCGCGCTCGAGGAGCGCCTGGACCCGCGGCCGGATCTCGTCCTCCTGCTCGTAGCTCACCCACTCCAGCCGCACGCCCGACAGCGTGCGGGCCGCCTCCTCGAAGACGGCTCGATGGCTCGCGTGGATGACGAGCCCGATCACGATCGTCATGATCCCCCTATACGACCGAGTTCATAAGTAGTTCACAATAAATGCGCCCCAACGCCGGTCACGCCGTTTTAACGCACCCACTGTTGACCGAAACAGCTCCTTAGGAGCATCCTGATCCCACCATACTACGAACCACTTACGAACGTGGTCCGTTAAAGGAGGGCTCCATGACGAGGATGACGCGACGCGCCCTGATCGCCTCGGCGGCACTCGGCGCACTTCTGGCGACCGCGGCGTGCAACGTCGACCAGGGAAATACCACGGCCTCCCCCGCCGGAGCGACCGGCGGCGCGTCGAGCGCCGCACCCAAGGCGCTCAAGGTCGGCTGGTCCACCATCTATCTCGCCCCCTCGTGGATGCAGCAGACCCTGCAGATGCTCGAGGAGGACGTGGCCAAGCTCAAGGCCGAGGGCAAGGTGGCGAGCTATGAGACCTTCAACGCCAACGGCGACACCTCCCAGCAGATCGCCCAGATCCAGGCCATGATCACCCAGAAGTACGACGTCATCCTCGTCGACGCCGGCTCCTCCACCGCGCTCAACCCGGTGATGGAGAAGGCCGTGGCCGCGGGCATCGTGGTCGTGAACTTCGACAGCCTCGTCACCAGCGAGAAGGTCATCAGGGTCGGCACCGACCAGGTCGAGTGGGGCCGGCTGACGGCCCAGTGGCTGGCCGACAAGCTCGGCGGCAAGGGCGAGATCATCGCGATGAACGGCCCGGCCGGCGTGTCCGTCAGCGAGGAGCGCTGGAAGGGCGCGGAAGAGATCTTCAAGAAGTACCCGGACATCAAGATCGCGGCGAACGTCCACAGCGAGTACAACCTGGCCCCGGCCGCGCAGGCGTTCGCCTCGGCCTATTCGGCGCATCCGACCATCACCGGCGTCTTCTCCCAGGGCGGCGCCCTGTCCGCCGCGGCGCTGCAGACCCTGGTGAAGCAGGACAAGAAGCTCGTCCCGATCACCGGTGAGAACTACAACGGCTTCCTCAAGCTGTGGGCCGACAAGCGCAAGGAGGGCTTCTCCTCCATCGCCACGGCGCAGCCCAACTACCTGGCGGTGATCGCGTTGCGGGCCGCGGTGGCCAAGAGCGCCGGCACCGCCGTCCCGTCCACCATCACCGTCCCCCTCCCCGAGATCACCGATGAGAACCTCGACCAGTTCGTCAAGCCGGACCAGCCCGACGACTCCTACCCCATCCAGCCGATCCCGCAGAGCGAGATCGACAAGCTGCTCGGCGCGTAGCGGAGGGACCCGGATGACGCTGCTGAACGTCGAGCGGGTGTCGAAGTCCTTCGCCGGCGTCACCGTCCTGCGCGAGGTCGGCTTCGACATCCGCACCGGAGAGGTGCTCGCCCTGGTGGGCGAGAACGGCGCCGGCAAGAGCACCGTGCTCTCACTGATCACTGGCCTGCTCACCCCGGACTCCGGCACCATCCGGTACGACGGCGAAGCCGTCCGCGCGTGGTCACCGCACCGCGCGCGGGCCGCCGGCATCGCCTCAGTGCACCAGGAGCTGAGCCTGAACCCGCATCAGAGCGTGGCCGAGAACGTGTTCCTCGGGACCTGGCCCAGCCGCCGCGGTTTGGTCCGTCACCGAGACCTGGCGGCCCGTGCCCGCCCGCTGCTGGAGCGGGTCGGCCTGGACGTCGACCCGCGCACGCCCGCCGGGCGGCTGCCGCTCGGCGCGCAGCAGCTCGTGGAACTCGCCAAGGCGCTCACGGCGGACCCGCGTCTGCTGATACTCGACGAGGCCACATCGGCACTCGACGACGACCAGGTGAGCGCGGTCTTCCGGGTGATCGCCGACCTGCGCGAGCGTGGCCGCTCCGTCGTGATCGTCAGCCACCGCATGGGGGAGCTGCTCGCCGTCGCCGACCGGCTGACCGTGCTCAAGGACGGCGAGGTCATGGCCACCCGGGAGCGCGCGCAGACCGACCACGACGACCTCGTCCGGCTGATGGTGGGCCGCGAGCTCTCGGACATGTTCCCTGCCAAGGCGGACATCGCGCCGTCTGACGAAGGGCCGGTTCTGACCGCCTCCGGTCTGTTCGCCGGAGCTCAGGGCGCGGACCTGGAGCTGGCGCCGGGACGGATCGTCGGCCTGGGCGGGCTGCAGGGCCAGGGCCAGCGGGAGGTGTTGCGTGCCCTGTTCGGCCTGCGTCCCCACAGCGGCCGGATCACGGTGGACGGGCGGCCCTGCCGCCTCGTCTCCCCTCGCGAGGCGATCCGCCGCGGCATCGGCTACGTGCCGGAGGACCGCAAGACCGAAGGGCTGCACGTGGTCAGGAGCGTCCGCGCCAACCTCGCGCTGACCAGCCTGCGCACCCTCGCCCCCGCCCGCACGCTGACCACCGTCTCCCGGCGGCGCGAGGACCGGCTCGTGAACGACCTGATCGCCCGCATGCGGATCAAGACCACCTCCCCCGCCCAGGAGGCCCGCCGCCTGTCCGGCGGCAACCAGCAGAAGGTCGCGCTGGCCAAGTGGTTGCCGAACCGGCCCCGCGTTCTCCTGCTCGCCGAGCCGACCCGCGGCATCGATGTCGGCACCAAGCGTGAGATCTACCACCTGCTACGCGAGCTGGCCGGTGAAGGCCTGGCGGTGCTGGTCACCTCCGGCGACACCATGGAGCTGGTGGGCCTGTGCGACGAGGTCCTGGTCATGTACGAGGGCGCGGTCGTGGACCGGCTGGCCGGAGCCGAGCTGACCGAGGAACGCCTGGTCCAGGCGTCGGTGGCAGGCAGGAGCACGGCCGCGGAGGCGGCGGGCGAGAGCACGGCGACGGAGGTGGCCGGTGCGTAACCGCCTCGACCTGCTGGGACTGTGCGCGCTGCTGGCCATGGTGCTCGTCGTCTACCAGCGGCTCGACCCGACGCTGCTGCACCCGTCGACGATCACGATCCTGTCCGCGCAGTTCCTGCCGCTGATCCTGGCCGCCGCCGGGCAGACCATCGTCATGCTGACCGGCGGCATCGACCTGTCGCTCGGCGCCGTGTTGTCGCTCGGCATGGCGGTGTTCGTCATCTATCCTCCCGATGCCCCAGGAGGCGTGGTGGCCGCCATGGCGCTCGCGCTCGCGGTCACCGTGCTGGCGGGCGCGGCCAACGGGGTGCTGGTCGCGTACGCCGGACTGCCGCCGATCATCGTCACGCTGGCGGCGTCGTTCCTGTGGGGCGGGGTCACGCTGATCGTGCTCCCCCAGCCCGGCGGGCATGTGCCCGAAGGGCTGGTGCGGGCCTACAACCTCGGCTGGCACGGCCTAGCGCTGCCCGCCATCGCCATCGGCGTGGCCCTGGGCCTGTGGAAGCTGGTCAAGACGACCCATTTCGGCCTGGCGCTGTACGCCGCCGGCGGCAACGAGCACGGCGCCTACGCCAACGGCATCGACACGCGCCGCGTCAAGATCTACGCGTACGGACTCGCCGGTCTCTTCACCGGGCTGGCCGGGATCGGCCTGGCGATCCAGACCGGGTCGGGCGATCCGACGATCGGTGTGCCGTACACGCTGAACTCCATCGCGGTGGCAGTGCTCGGCGGGATCAGCTTCTTCGGCGGGGTGGGGCAGATGCGCGGCACGCTGCTCGGCGCGCTGCTGCTCGGGCTGCTGACCAACCTGCTGCTGTTCACCGGGATCTCGACCTTCTACCAGATGATCCTGCAGGGTGTCGTGCTGATCGTGGCGGTCGCGGTGAAGACGCTGGCGACCAGGAAGGCGGTGGCCTGATGACGCAGACCGTCCAGGGCTCGGGCGTGCGGGCCGGCGATGCGGGGCCGCGGCGCTCCTTCGACGGGCTGCGCGGCAACCGGGCTCTGTGGGCGTTCGGGGTGCTGGCGCTGACGTGGGTGGCGGCGGTGCTGTTCGCGAGAGGGTTCGGCAGCCTGGCCAGCGTGCGTTACCTGGTGCAGACCGCCTCGTTCCTCGGCATCGTGGCCGTCGGGCAGACGCTCGTGGTGATGATGAGCGGCATCGACCTGTCCGTCTCCGCGGTGGTGGCGCTGTCGGCGGTCGTGTGCGCTCAGGTGGCCGCGGGATCGGGCGGCGCGGTGGCCATCCTCGTCGCGCTGGCGGTCAGCGCGCTGGTCGGGGTGGTGAACGCCGCCGGCATCGTCTGGCTGCGCCTGCCGCCCATGGTCATGACGCTGGCGAGCACCACGGTCATCTCGGGCGCGCTGCTCATCTACACCAACGGCTCGCCCAAGTCGGCGAGCATCCCGCTGCTCGACGCGCTCGCCAACGGCAGCGTGGCGGGGATCCCGCTGGCCACCGTCCTGTGGCTCGGCATCGCGGCCGTCGCCGTCTGGCTGCTACACCTGTCGCGGCTCGGGGCTTACGCCTTTGCGCTCGGCACCAGCGAGCCCGCCTCGCGGGCGTCAGGCGTGCCCGTGCCGGTCACCACCCTCGTGATGTACGCCGCCTGCGCGCTGCTCGCCGGGGTCGCCGGGCTGGTGTTACTCGGGTTCACCGGGACCAGCTCGCTCACCATGGGCAACCCGTACCAGCTGCTGTCGATCGCGGCCGTCGTCCTCGGCGGGACGTCGATCCTGGGCGGACGCGGGCACCTGCTCGGCACGGTCGCCGGCGCGTTGCTGCTGACCCTGCTGACCGCGCTGCTGGTGGCGTGGAACCTCAGCGAAGGGCTGCGGCAGGTGGCGCTGGGACTGCTCATCATCGTGCTCCTGCTCCTGTACGCCCGCGAACGGCGCACGGCATGAGCCCCGCCGAGGCGCTGCTGCGCGAGCTGGTACGCGCCCCCAGCGTCAACCCGCGCGACAGGACGGGGCCGGGCGAGGCCGCGCTGGCCGTGGCCGTCCGCGACTGGCTCGCCGGGCACGGCGTCGCCGCCTCGATCCGCGAGGTGCTGCCCGGGCGGCCCAACGTCGTGGCCGTGGTGCCCGGCCGCGACCCGCGGGCCCTCCTGCTGGTGTCGCACCTGGACACGGTCGAGGTCGAAGGCATGACCGTGGACCCGTACGCGGGTGAGGTCCGCGACGGGCGGTTGTACGGGCGAGGCGCCTGCGACGCCAAGGGCTCCCTGGCGGCGTTCATGCTGGCCGCGGCCGAGCTGGCCGCCGGTCCTGAGCCGCCGTGCACCGTGGTACTCGCCGGGGTGATCGACGAGGAGCACCGCTACCGCGGCGTGCTCGGGCTCCTTGAGGACTTGCCCGTACCCGAGGTGGCCGCGGCGGTGGTCGGCGAGCCGACCGGGCTCGCGGCAGGCATCGCGCACAAGGGGGTGGTCCGCTACACGGTGCGTACGCTGGGCGAGGCCGGCCACGCCTCTCGCCCGGACGATGCGGTCAACGCCGTGACGTTGATGACCCGCGTACTGGCCCACCTGGACGCCACCACGCCCGACGTACCCCACCATCCGCTGCTCGGGGCGGCCACCCGGTGCGTCACCCGGATCCGCGGCGGCACCGGCCCGAACATCGTCCCTGGGCGGTGTGAGATCGACGTGGATAGGCGCACGTTGCCCGGCGAGGATCCGCTGGAAGTGTGGAAGCGAGACCGCGAGGAGCTGGCGCGCCTGCTGCCCGGCCGGATCGAGCTCGACCCGCCGTTCACCGTGGACTACGCGCTCGGCACCCCGGCGGACAGCCCGGTCGTCACCGGACTGTGCCACGTGCTCGCCGCCCGCGGCCTGGACGCGAGGGTGCACGGCATGCCGTTCTGCACGGACGCCAGCAAGATCGCGCGGGCGGGCATCCCGGCGGTGGTCTTCGGGCCTGGCTCGATCCTTGACGCCCACTCGGTGGACGAGTCGATCGTCCTCGCCGACGTGCGCCTCGCCGCCGACCTCATCGTCGATCTGGTCCGGGAGGACGCGTGCGGCTGAACGACCACGTGGACGGCGGGGTGCGCACGTGCGGCTGAGCGATCACGTGGACCTCGTCGGCAGCGGCGCCGCGGGATTCGATCTCACCGATTCCCTGGACTGCCACGTCTACCTGGTCCGGGGTGAGCGGGCGTGCGCGCTGGTCGACGCCGGAGCGGGGCGGGACGTGGAGGCCATCGTGGGCAACCTGGCCGGTGCCGTGCCCGCATACCTGCTGCTCACCCATGGCCACGCCGACCACGCGGGCGGCGCCGCCGCGCTGGCACGGCGGATACCGGGCCTGCGGGTGCTCGCCGGCCCGCCGGCGGACCGATGGATCGCAAGCGGCGACGAGCAGATGATCAGCCTCGATCGGGCGCGGGCGGGCGGCACGTACTCGCGGGACTACACGTTCGCGCCGTGTCCCGGCGTCGAACCCATCGCCGAAGGCGGCCTGATCGACCTGGGAGGCGTGACCCTCCGCGCGGTGGCAACGCCCGGCCACGCCGACGGCCACACCTGTTACCTGCTGGAGGCGCCCGGGCACCGTGCACTGTTCTCCGGCGACTGCGTCTTCACCGGCGGCCGGGTGTCGCTGCAGAACCTGCACGACTGCCGGATCCCCGAGTACGCCGCCAGCCTGGCCCGCCTGGCCGAGTTGAAGGTGGACGCGCTCTTTCCCGGGCATCACGAGATCTCGCTGCGCCGGGCCCATCGGCACCTGACCACCGCCCGCGACGTTCTCGCCCGCGGGCTCCTACCGGAGAGCACCACGTGACGATCAAGCTGTCCCTCCCCGCGGAGCGGATCGACTGGCGGACCAAGGGCCTGTGGTGGCCGGGGCCCCCGGTGTCGCTCGACGAGTTCGCGGCCCAGCGGCACCACCTCTTCGGCGGGGCGTTCACCTGGCCCGTCATGGTGGCCGACCGCGCCGCCCTCGTGCACAACATCGACACCCTGGCCCGCTTCTGCGCCCGGCACGGCCTGGAGTTCGCCCCGCACGGCAAGACCACCATGTCGCCCTCGCTCTTCGCGGCCCAGCTCGCCGCCGGAGCGACGGCGATCACGGTGGCCACGGCGGGCCAGGCGCTGGCGTGCCGGGCGTTCGGTGTGCCGAGCGTGCTGCTCGCCAATGAGCTGCTCGACCCGGGTCCGCTGCGCTGGGCGGTCGAGCAGGTCCAGCAGGGCTTCGACTTCCTGTGCTGCGCCGACTCCGTGACCGGCGTGCGCACGATGGCGGCCGCCGTCGCCTCCGTACCGGGCGGGCGGCCGCTCCGGGTGCTCGCCGAGCTGGGTCATCGAGGCGGGCGCACGGGATGCCGTACGGTCGCCGAGCTGTGCGACGTGGCGCGGGCCATCGTGGAGGCCCCCGGGCTGGAGCTGGCCGGGCTGGCCGCCTACGAGGGCGGGCTGCCCGACGCGGAGGCGGCCGGGCGTTACCTGGCTGGGGTGCGGGCGGCCGTGCACCGGCTGTCGGTCGAGCGCCTGCTGGGAGAGGAGGTCGTCGTCACCGCGGGTGGCAGCAAGTATTTCGACGTGGTCGCCGCTCGGCTGGCCGGCACATGGTTGCCGGGGCACCGGCTGCGGGTGGTGCTCCGCAGCGGCGCCTACATCTCCCACGATGACGGGATTTATCAGGACTGGACGCCTTTCCGGCGCATCCCCGAAGAAGGTTCGCTGGAGCCTGCCCTCCACATGTGGGCCCAGGTGCTTTCGACGCCGGAGGACGGCCTGGCCATTGTGGGCATGGGCAAGCGCGAGGTGGCCTACGACGAGGGCCTGCCTTCGCCGCAGCAGGTCCGCGCCCTCGACGGCACGCTCCGCCCGGCCTGCGGGCTGCGGGTGAGGTCGGTCAACGACCACCACGCTTATGTCGAGGTAGGCGCGGACGCCACGCTCGCGCCGGGTGAGCTGATCCGCTTCGGGATCTCCCATCCCTGCACGGCGTTCGACAAGTGGCAGGTGATCCCGGTGATCGACGGCGACCACACAGTGGTGGACCTGATCCGCACATACTTCTGAATCAGGACGGATCTGGACCGAGCTATGCGAGGACGGCGGCCACCCGCCGATGCACATCGCCGCTGTTCTCCAGTCCGAGCTTGGTGAAGATGGCGCGCCGTCAGCGCCTCCCGCTGGCCGCGTACGTCCCGCCTGGCCAGCAGGTGCGTTCGCGCTGGTGAAGGAATGATCAGGTCACGGGGAGCGCGGCGGCTGTCTGGCGCCAGATCCTGCTGTCCCTGACCACGAGCGTGCCGTACGTCGTCACCCGGTTGCCGCCGATCGTCATCACCGCGTTGTAGAAGATCACGTCATCGGTCACCTGCAGCGAGACGATCTCGTCGACCTGGGGCTTCGCCGACAGATACGCCGTGAACAACTCCCTGATCTCGGCGGGGCCCCTGGCGACGCGGTCGAAGCGGATCACCGTGGCATCGTCGTGGTATTGGGCGAGGAGTGCCTCGAGGTCCTGGCCGGCGATCGCGGCCAGCTGGCGGTCGAACAGGTCCTGGGTGGTCATGCGACGCCTTCCGGTCGTGGTCGGAGCAGGTCGTACGCCACCTGCGCGGCCGCGTACAGGAGAATGAGCGGGAGCGCAGCCGCGGTGGGCAGCGCGGCGGTGGCGACGGTGAGCGCGGCGGCGGCCAGGCGGATGACGGCGGCGCGGCGGTCGAGCGAGCACAGGTGCTGCACCCCGAGCACGGCGAACACCAGCGCGGCCGGCAGTCCGATGGCCCAGCTCGTGCTGGACGGGTGGGCGATGGCGTGCTCGATGCCGATCCCGAAGGCCACCAGGCCCAGCGACAACGGCAGGTGCGAGTAGACCCACACCTGCCCGGCCAGCCGGGTGCGCAGGACGACGGACTCGTCGAGGTGGCCGAAATAGAGCCACCAGAAGCCCATCGCGACGGCCACGCCGGCCAAGGCGATCAGCAGCGTGCCCGGTGTGATGTCGTGGCCCTTGAGGCCGACGACGACCGCGGCGACGACCTCACCGAGCACGATCACCACGAACAGGCCGAAACGTTCGGGCAGGTGCTCGGTCTGCGGAGGCAGCTTGCCCTGGTAGCGGCGGGCCAGCAGGGGCGTGGCCAGGTCGATGACGATGGCGACGGCCCAGAACCAGTAACGCGTGGGCGGCTCGACGGCGAGCGAGGCCAGCCAGATGACCGCGGCCACGGCGAACCCGGCGGCGTAGCGCATCGTCAGCGGCCGGGCCTCGGGCACGTGGCGGCCGGCGCGGGCGTAGGCCACGATGAGCAGCACCCGGGCCACCGCGTAGGCGATCGCGAAGAGCCCGGAGCGGTGCTCGATGTCGCCCACGCTGGCGGCCATGGTCGCCACCGCCAGGATCTGGGGCAGCGCGAGCAGCCGGTGGCTGACGTCGTCGGTGTCGAACCTGTTGGCGTAGAAGACGTATCCCGCCCAGGCCCACCAGATGGGGACGAACAGCCCCACGAACGCGCCGACGTTGTCACCTTCGGCGAGCACCGCGGCCAGCTCCGCTACCGCCACGACGAAGACGAGGTCGTAGAGTAACTCGAGCCAGGTGGCCCGGCGGTGGGCGTCCTCGAAGAGTCTTAATCGGGGTGGCTGCCATTGGCGGCTGCTGGTCACTCATACCTCCGCTATGTAATTGTGTAATTATGCCCTGTCTGCCGGGCTTAGCGTAGCGTGAGGCAGGCGACGCGGTCCCCCGCCTGGCCGGCCTTCGGACCGCTGGTGACGGTGGGCTTGGCGTGGATCACGAGCGAGTGGGGCAGCCGGTTGGGGTCCAGCGCCCAGGGGTTGCGGGCGGTCGAGCGGCCCGCGCCCTGGGCGTCGGTGGCGACGCCCAGCCAGACCTCGCTGACCGGGTCGATCTGTCCCTGGCGGTGCTGGTAGTGCGATCCCGCGTCGTCGGGCTTTTTGCCACATGGCTTGGCGTGCAGGTGGACGCCGTAGGTGTGGCTCGGCAGGAATCCCTCGACGACGAGCGAGGTGCGGGTCTGGCCGCCGGAGGACTCGGTGGTGACGCTGGCCTGAGCGCCCTTGGGGGCCAGCTTGCGGTCGTAGACGATGGCGTCGGTGTCGGACAGGGTGAAGTCGCCGGCGGCGGACAGCGAGAGCTGGCTGTTCGCGGACGCGCCCCGCGCGGGGGCGTTCTGCAGCGGGGCCGACGGGCCCGCGCAGGCGGCGGCGCCGATCGCGACGAGCGGGATGAACAGGACGGTGGGCACGCGCATGAGAGCTCCTCATCGGCCGAGCCGCTGTCAGGCTCGGAGAAAGCACCCACTCTAACGAGTAATCGGCCCACTACCCTGGGTATTCGCCGCCAAGTCTTTCAAGCACCGTGTCTCGCCGCGATGTCGTCGATCATCGCGGCCAGGGTGAAGTCGAGGTCGGTGAGGCCGCCCTGGTCATGGGTGGTGAGCGCCAGATGCAGCGTGCGCCACCGGATGTCGATGTCGGGATGGTGGTTGAGCTCCTCGGCCTTGACCGCGATCTCGTCGACGATGCGGATGGCGGCGGGGAAGTCGGGCGCGGTGACCGTGCGCCGGATCTCCTCGCCCTCGCGCCGCCACTCCGGCAGGGCTTTGAGCTTGCTCTCGACGTCCATGACTGCACCTTATTTCAGTGCCCCCGTGCCGAGCCCGGACTGGATCTGACGCTGGAAAATGATGTAGACGATCATTACCGGCAGGATCGTCATGCTGAGGGCGGCGAACAGGCCCGGCCAGTCGGCCTCATACCCGGCCAAGGTGGAGATCCTGGCGATGCCCTGGGTGAGGACCCATTTGTCCGGGTCGCCGGCGAGGAGGACGAGGGGCAGCAGATACTGATTCCACTGGCCGAGCACGTTGAAGATGGTGATGCTGATCAGGCCGGGCTTGGCCATGGGGACCATGATCTGGAAGAACGTGCGGGTGTGCGAGGCGCCGTCGATGAGGGCCGCCTCGGCGACAGCATCCGGCAATGTCCGGAAAAATGCCGCCAAGAAGAACACCGTGAACGGCAGCGAATAGGCGATGTAGACCAGGACCAGGCCGAGGTGCGAGTTCAGCAGGCCGACCTGCTTGACGACGAAGAAGAGGGGTCCCAGCGCCAGGAAGACCGGGAACGCCAAACCGGCCACAAAGTAGTAATAAATCAGCTTGTTGCCGATGAAGCGGTATCGCGCCAGCACATACGCCGCCATCGACCCGAACACCATCGTCCCAGCCGTACCGAAGAACACGACGATGACCGTGTTGAGCATGTACTGCCCGATGTGCGCTTTATCCCAGGCCCGGCCCCACGCGTCGAGCCGCAGCGCGCCGGGCAACTGCAGCGGGTCGCCGAAGATCTCGGTGTTGGTCTTGAACGACGCCAGGAACGTCCACGCCAGCGGCGCGATGATCAGTAATGCCCAGACCGCCAGCGCCATGTGCGACAGCCCACTGAGCACGCTGGGCCGCGGCCGGCCGATGTCACGCGCGGCCATGTCTAGAGCTCAATCCTCTCGCGCCTGGTGGTACGCAACGTCAGCACGGCGAACGTCACGGTCAGGAAGAACAACGCCACGCCCATCGCGGAGGCGTACCCGACCTTGTTGAAGGCGAAGGCCGTCTTGTAGATGGTGACCGGGAGAATGGTCGTGGCCCCGTCGGGCTCGCCCTTGTCCCCCGCCAGCACCAGGATCAGCGCGAACCCGTCGAAGGCGGCGATGCCGAGATAGATCCAGCCGACCTGGACGGTGTCGCGCAGCAGCGGCAGCGTGATCGAGAAGAAGAGCCGCACGCGCCCGGCGCCGTCGAGCGCCGCGGCCTCGAAATAGTCCCGAGGAATGGCGGCCATCCCCGCGGAGAAGAGCACGACGTAGAACCCGACCGCCTGCCAGACCATCACCGCCATGATCGACCAGAGGGCGAGTCCCGGCTCGGTGAGCCAGCCGACGGGCTCGACGCCGAACCTGCCGAGCACGCCGTTGAGCACACCGTCCTCGTCCGGCCGGTAGACGGCCTGGAACAGCACCCCGACCACGGCCACGGCGAGCACTTGGGGGAAGAAGTACACCACCCGGTAGAACGTCGACCCCCACACGCCCTTCATGCCCGCGCCGCGCGTGCCGCCGCCCAGGTTCAGCAGGAACGACAGGAAGAGCGCGATGACGATGGTGACGATCGGCAGGACGAGCAGGAGAAGTCCGTGATTGCGCAGGGCCCGCCAGAACACCTCGTCCTCGAGCAACCGGCCGAAGTTGTCCAGCCCCACGTAGCGCACGACCGAGGAATATCCGTTCCAGCTCGTCAGCGAGAGCTGGAACGCCTGGATATAGGGGCTGATGACGAAGACCGAATAGAGGGCGACGGGGACGACGAGGAATCCGGCGACGAACCCGTACCTGCGCAACCGCTCCATCGTGCTATTGGCTCCGCGTCTGCTTGGCGACGGCGTCGTCCTTCTTGATGGCGTCGGCTTTCTTCTGCATATTGGCGCAGAACTTCTCCGGCGTGATCCGCCCGGCCATGACCACGTTGATCTGCTCGGTCCCGTAGTCGAAGAGCTCTTTGTACCAGCCTTCGAAACGGGCGTCGGTGATGATGTTCTCACCGGCCGCGTCCTGGGCCTTGGCCGCGCTCTTCAGGCCGGCGGGCAGGTCCACTCCCTCGGCGGCGCCGTTCACCACCGTGAGGTTCTTGGTCTTCTCGGTGAAGCCCTTCGCGCCTTCCTTGGAGAGCATGATGCGCAGGTATTCAAGGCCTCCCTGCGGATTCTTGCCCTTGGCGGCGACGACGAAGTTCTCGCCGACGCCGACCTGGATGGCGCCGTACGGCATCTTGTCGGCGGCGGTGACGTCGGGAATGGGGGCGATGGCGTATTGGAAGTCCAGCGGGATGTCCTTGGTCATCTCGTTCTCGATCCAGGACCCGACCGGGTAGAACAACACCTCGTTCTGCAGGTGCTTGATCTGGGTCTGCGTATGGTCGAGACCGAAGTATGCCTTGTCGCCATATTTCGCCTGGACGTCGGCCCACGCCGTGACCGCCTGCTTCACTGGCTCGGCGTTCCAGGCGTTGTCCACCAGGTTGTCGAGGTCGATGATCACCTGGTTGCCGCCGATCTTGGCAGCGGTGTAGAGCACGTTCCACAACTGGTAGTACGGGCCCTTCTGGCCGGGGTAGGCGAACAGCAGGATGCCGTCCTTCTTCGCGGTCTCCCCCAGCGCCGTGAACTCGGCCCACGTCTTCGGGACCGCCCATCCCCGCGACTCGAACAGCTTGGCGTTGTACCAGAGCGCGCGGTGGGACACGGTGTAGTTCAGCACCAGGTCCTTGCCGTCGATCTTGGCGTTGTCGAGCACGGCCGGCGTGATGGTGTCGCGCACCTTCTTGCCCGGCTCGTCCACCGACGGCGCGTCGAACAGCGGAGCCAGGTCCGCCAGGTGGCCCTCGGCGGCGAGCGCGACCAGGTCCATCGCCTCGGGGCCTGAGTTGTTGAGCACGTCGGGAGCGTCGCCGCCGACGAAACGAGGGCGGAGCTGGGTGCCGATCTGCTGGGTGGCGGTGTGCTTGATCGACACCCCCGCGAACGCCTTCTTGTAGAGCTCCTCGTGCAGGTCCTTCGCGTAGGCGTCGCCGTACCCGCCGCTGAAGATGACCACTTCGAGCGGTTTCTTCGCGTCGACGCCGAAGGGGTTCTTGGGATCGGCGGAGGCGGCGATCGAGGTCGCCGGGGCGGCCGTGGGATCGCCGCCTCCGCCGGCGGTGGCGCAGGCGCTCAGCAGGCCCGCGCCGGGGCCGGCCACGAACGCGGTCATGCCGATACGGCGAAGCAGTTGGCGTCGTGTGATTTCGCCCGGGTGGGTCATGGAGGCTCCCGAATTAGGAAAGTTTCCTAAACGTTTGCCCGAAAGGTACGAACGGCCGCCGACCGGCGTCAAGGTCCGAGATAGAGCCGTGACCTCGCCGTGACCGCGGGCGGCATGGCCGTGACCTGGAGGTAGACGACAGCATCGTCTACCTGGGCGAAGAGGGCAAGAGCCCACGGACATTCACCGACAAGGCCTGCCGATCGTGAGCATCAGTCCTCCCACCAGCCCCGCGGATCCGGAGCCGTGGACTTGGGCAGCGAGTCGGGCGGCACGTCGGGCCCGACCTCGACGGTCACCTCGACGGCGTCGGACGCCGTACTGAACACCGAACCGACGGGCCAGTCGTCCTTGATGTGCGCGGCGTCGACGTTGTAGCCCGAGCCGGTGCCGTCGGGGTGTGACCACATCACCACATATGTGATCTTCATCCCGCGTCTCTCCATCTCGGCCCTGACCTCGGCTACCGGCTTGCCGCGGGCGTCGTAGTCGTCGCCGTTGACCGGATGGATCTGGACGCGCTGGGCATAGGGTTCGCCGGGTGCGGCGGGCCGGCCAATGCCGACCAACGTGCCGACATCCTCCGGTGCCACCGGGACCTTCTTCACCTCGGCATCCAGTCCGACGGCGCGGAAGGCCTCGGTGAACGCCGAGACGTCGGCCTCGGGGTCCGTGATCGTCACGTGGAGGTAGTCGTCGCGGGTCTCGACCGAGACGGCCGCGTTGGCGTACTGGGGCTCCTCGGACATGATCGATTCCATCAGCGCCCGCGCCCCCGCGCAGGACGCCTGCCCCACCGGCTCCTTGAGCAGGTCCTCGTCGCGCACCCGCGCGAGATCGGCGATGTTCACAGGACGCTCCCTTCGACTGCGGCGGCGCGTGCGGTATCGATTCCGGCTGCGGCCAGGGCGCGGGCGAAGCGCCGTCGCGCGCGATAGAGCCTGACTCTTGCGGCGTTGCGGGAAATGCCGAGCGTCCTGGCGATCTGGCCGGGGTCGAGGCGCTCCCAGGCGACCAGGGACAGCAGCTCCCTGTCGTCGTCGGACAGCGCGCGGAAGACCCGGCCGAGCTGTGAGAGGTCGACTGGGCCCGCGGGGACCTCGGCTATCCGGCGCCAGGCGATCATGAAGGTCTCGGCCACCACGTCGGCCGCGTCATCGGGGTCCGCGCATCGGCGTAACGCGTACCCCATGTCCGGAATCCCGGACGCATTACCGAGGAGAGGTCAGCCGAAGTGGGCCCGGGTTTCGGCGAAGGCCCGGTCGGTGCCCTCCAGTGCCTTGGCGACGTCGTCGTCCGTGTGCGCGGCCGACATGAACCAGTTGTGCCACGGGTGCAGATACACCCCGTGCCGCAAGCAGGCGTCGCTCCAGTACATGGCCACGGACAGGTCCGCGTCGCCGTCGAAGCTCAGCCACGGGATCGTGACCGGCCCCGTCTGGTTCACCACGAAGCCGTGGGACTTGGCCTGGTCGTTCAGGCCCTCGCGCAGGAGCGTGCCGGCGCGCTCCATGGCGGCGATGCCGTCCGTGTCACGCAGGGTCTCGATGGTGGCCTTGGCCGCCGCCATGGCGACCGCGGAGAACCAGAACGAGCCCGTCGAGTACAACGTCTGCGCGGGCCCGCGCAGCGCGTCGGTGCCGGTGACGGCGGCGATCGGGTAGCCGTTGGCCATGGCCTTGGACCAGGCCGTCAGATCCGGCCGCACCCCATAAGGCTCCCAGGAGCCTCGCAGGTCGATGCGGAAACCGGCCCGCACGTCGTCGATCACCAGCGCCGCCCCCAGCCGGTCGGCCAGGGCGCGGGCGCCGCGGGCGAAGGCCGGCTCGACCAACTCCTGGTCCTCGAACGAGTCGTGCTTGAACGGCGTCACGATGATCGCCGCCACGTCCCCTTCCACGGTGGCCGCCGCGGCCTCCAGCGACTCCAGCGAGTTGTACGTGAACTCGACCAGGTCGGCCCGCTCGTTCGGCGTCGTGCCCGCCAAGGAGGGCGTGCACCACGGGTCGGCTCCGTGGTAAGCGCCGTGCGCCATCAGCACCTTCGTCCGGCCGGTGGCGGCTCTGGCGACCATCAACGCCTGGGTGGTGGCGTCGGTGCCGTTCTTGGAGAACATCGCCCAGTCGGCGCTCGGGATGGTGTCCACGAGCAGCTCGGCCAGCTCCACCATGATCGCGCCGGGACCGTTGAGGCAGTCGCCGAGCGCGGCCTGGCGGGCGGCGGCCCGCTCCACGCGCGGGTGCCGGTGCCCGAGCACGATGGGACCCCAGCTGCACATGAAGTCGATGTACTCGCGCCCGTCCACGTCCCACTGCCGGCACCCTTCGCCGCGCTCGAAGAACTGCGGGTAGCCGGGGGCGAAGATGGCGGCGTTGAGGTGCCCGTACATGCCGCCGGGGACGACCTTCGCGGCGCGCAGGCGGAGTTCGGCGTCGTTCACGTGAGCGTCCTTAGGGTCGAGTCGAGGTCGGTGAGCCCGGCGTCGGAGCCGAGGCCGGTGGCGACGCGGGCGGCGGCGGCCGTGCCCCATCGTGCGGCCGTCAGGACGTCCTGGTCGTGGAGGAGGCCGGTGAGGAAACCCGCGCAGTACGCGTCGCCGCAGCCGGTCGTGTCCACCACGTCCGTCTTGAGCGCGGGTACGTGTTCGGAGCCGGCGTCGGTGACGACGAGGCTGCCTTCCGCGCCCATCGTGATCAGCACGCCGCGCGGTCCGTCGCCGAGCAGTGCGGCCGCGGCCTCGGGGATGTCCGTGCAGCCGGTCATGAGGAGGGCCTGGGATTCGTTCGGCAGCACGTAGTCGACGTGGGGGAGGAAGGCGCGGGCCATGCCCAGTAAGTCGGGCATCTCCGACAGGAGGTCCATGGTGATGATGGTCCCGGCCGCCCGTACCTCGTCCAGGAGGGCGAAGAAGGCCGGATCCCCCAGGCCGAACGTGACGTCCATGCCGCCGAGATGGATCGCCCGCACGCCGCGCAGCGCGGCGACGTCCAGGTCGGCGTAGGTCACGGACAGGTTCGCGCCGGGCACGTGGAAGCTGGGCCGCCCGCCGTCCGGCCGGATCGGCAGGATCGAGGCGGCCGTCTGCTCCCCCGTCCTGCGGGCCAGGAACGAGGTGTCCACTCCCCGCTTGGCCAGCACCATCAGCAGGAAGTCGCCGAGCTCGTCGTCACCGATGGCGCCCATCGTGACCACGTCGTTGCCCAGCTTGACCAGATCGACCGCCGTGCCGGCGGCGGCGCCCGCGGCGGTGAGGCGGATCTGGTCGACCAGCACGGTGTCCTGGCCCTCGGGAATGTGATCGATGGGCCTGGCGAGGATGTCGGCGATGTGGACGCCGACGGTGGCGATGGTCATAGTCTAAATAGACAGACGTCCGAATAAAAAGTCAATGGAGGCGACCGATGCCGAAGATCGTCGATCATGACGAGCGCAGGCGCGAGCTGTTGTCGGCGGCGCGCCGGGTGATCGTCAGGGACGGCATCGACGCCGCCACCACCAGGGCCATCGCCAAGGAGGCCGGCTACTCCAACGGGGTGCTCGCCCACTACTTCACCGACAAGGACGAGATCCTGCTGTCGGCGCTGCGGCAGTCGCACCAGCGCATCAGGGCGCGGCTGGCCCGCAAGGTGGAGGGCGTGACGGGGCTCGCGGCCCTGCGCGAACTGCTGCTCGACAACTTGCCGCTGGACGCCGATCGTACTCAGGAGACGCGGCTGGAGGTCAGCTTCTGGAGCCGCAGCCTGGCCTCGGAGCTACTGGCGGAGGTGCAGCGGGCGGAGGCGGAGGAGTTGCGGGCCGCCGTACGCGACCTGCTGGGCCAGGCGCGCGCGGCCGGCGAGCTGCGCGCGGACGACAACCTCGACGACCTGACCGAGCACCTGCTCGCCCTGGTCGACGGCCTCAGCCTGCACCTGCTGCTCTATCCCGGCCGGCTGACCCGCGTCGACCTGGAGCGGATCATGCTGCAGGCACTCGACCGCCTGTGATCCGCCGTTGATTGCTGTATATCGGACGACCGACTACATTGCCAGCGTATGAGCCTCCGCGAGCAGCTGTGCGAGTATGGCCGGCGCGCCGTCGAGCTCGGCCTGGTCATCGGCACCTCGGGCAACCTGAGCGTGCGCCAGGGCGACCTGGTCGCGGTGACCCCGTCGGGGGCGGCGCTGGACCGGCTCACCCCGGAGATGTGCCCCATCGTGGACGTCGAGGGTTACCTGGTGGAGGGCGAGCTGCAGCCGTCGAGTGAGACGCCCATGCATCTGGCCGTCTACGAGACCACCGACGCGCAGGCCGTCGTGCACACGCACTCGGTGTTCGGGACCGTCGTGGCGACCACCATGACCGAGCTGCCGCCGGTGCACTACAACGCGCTGCTGCTGGGCGGCGTGGTCAAGGTCGCCGAGTACGCCACCTATGGCACGCCGGAGCTGGCCGCCAACGTGCGGGCGGCGCTGGAGGGCAAGCAGGCCGCCCTGATGGCCAACCACGGCGGGGTGACCATCGGGGCGACGCTGGAGCAGGCGTTCGAGGCCACCCGGCTGCTCGAGTGGCTCTGCGAGGTCTACGTCCGCGGCCTCGGCGTGGGCAAGCCGACCATCCTGACGGAGGAGCAGCTGGCCGCCGTGGTCGAGCGTGCGCTCAACCCGCCCGAGTTCCCCCGGCGTTAGGCCAGCGCCACCTGCTCCGCCAGGCCCAGTGGCAGGCCCCCGGACCCCGCGATCGTGTCGTGGAACTCCTTCAGCGTGCCCTGGAACGACGCGCGGATGCGGTCGATCTCGATGGCGCCGGTGAGGTAGGAGGGCGCCTGCGTGGGCCACGCGCAGTAGCGGTTCACCTCGCCCTGGGCGGTGCCGGGCGAGAGCGACGCCTTCGTGGCCATGAACGTCTCGGCCTCTTCGATCGACATGTCCTCACAGTGCAGCGCCGTGTCCACGACGATCCTGGCGGCGCGGAAGATCCGGCAGTCCAGGTGCGCCAGCTCGGTGGCGGGGGTGTCGAAGTAGCCCTGCTCGTGCAGGAGCTTCTCGACGTAGAGGGCCCAGCCCTCGGTGAAGTACGCCGTGCGGAAGACCTTCCTGACCGTGCGCGGGTTGCCCGCCATGTACGACAGGTGCCAGTGGTGCCCCGGGTACGCCTCGTGGACGGCGATCGACGGCATCTGGGCTCGCGAGTTGGTGCGCAGGCGCTGGCGCACCTGCTCGGGGGTGAAGTCGTCAGGCGTGTACGGCACGAAGAACACGCCGGTCCGCGAACTGGCCAGCGGCGGCGGCGCGAGGTAGTGGGCGACGGCCAGGATCGGCCGGGTGTACTCGGCGGACGGCAGCACGTGGCACTCCTCGCCGTCGGCGAACGTGACCAGGTCCCGCTCCCTGACGAACTCCCGTGCCCGCCGGGTCTCCGCCTCGTACTCGGCCCGCATGTCCGCCAAGGTCGGCGGATGGTCGTCCATGAGGGTCTCCATCGCGGCCCGCCAGTCCTCGCTCCCGTTGACCCGGACCGCCACCTCCCGCATCCTGGCGTCCAGCTCGGCCCAGGCGCTCTTGCCCTTCTCGTGCAGCTCGGCGGCGCCGTACCCGAGGAGCTCGCGCTCGCGCAGCAGCGTGGAGTAGAGCCGCTCCCCCATCCGCCAGGTGCCACCGCACTGGAAGGACTCGAGGAACGCGACAAGCCGGTCGAACGCCTCGGCGGCCGGCTCGGCTGCGGCCGCCAGCTCGGCCCGCAGGTCGGAGTCCTCCACCATGCCCGGGATCGTCCTGGTGAGGAAGTTGCGGCCGGTGCGGGCCTGGCCGAGACCTCGCTGGATCAGCAGCGGCGCCGCCAGGTCGGGGTCGAGGTTCGCCCGGCAGGCCGCCAGCACGGCAGGAACCTCCGCTAACCGGGAGATCGCGGACGACACCAGCTCGGGCTCGGGCTTGAGGCGCCGCTGGAACGGCGTGTACATGGAGCCGAAGATCGACGAGAGGTAGGCGGCGGGGTCGCGGCGCCACTCGGGCCAGGACGCCAGCGCGATGGAGCCTCTCAGCTGCGAGAGGACAAGGTCTCTGTCGATCGCGTCGTCGGGCGAGGCGGCCTCGGTCGCCGACAGGCGCTCGAGCCAGCGGACCTCTTCCTTCTCGCGGGCGGTCCAGGCGGAGGCGGTGAAATCGCCGAGGGTGTGATCGTAGCCGTCGGCTCCCAGGAAGCTGGCGACGACGGGACGGTCGGAAAAGTACCACTTGAGAAACTCGTCCACCGGTGCACCTTATCCTGAGCAAATGCCCCTGCAGATGACTGGCGCGCTCGGTGACCCCGACCTCATTCGCCTCCCCTGGGACGTTCCACTCGCTGACTGGCCGCAGCACCATCTCGTCGATCTCCCGCGCGGCATCTCGCGGCACGTGGTGCGCTTCGCCCGGCTCTCGGGCAAGGTGTACGCGATCAAGGAGATCAGTGAGCGCTACGCCAAGCGCGAATACCAGTTGTTGTGGGACCTGGCCCGGCTCGACGCACCGGCCGTGGAGCCGGTCGCGTACGTCACCGGCCGCGAGCACGACCTGGACGCGGCGCTGATCACCAGGCACCTGCAGTTCTCGCTGCCCTACCGCGCCGTCATGTCGGGCACGCTACGCCCCGACACGCTCACCCGGCTGCTCGACGCCCTGGCCGTGCTCCTGGTGCGGCTCCACCTGAACGGCTTCTACTGGGGCGACTGCTCGCTGTCCAACATCCTGTTCCGCAGAGACGCGGGGGCGTTCGCGGCGTACCTGGTGGACGCCGAGACCGGCGAGATGCACCCGATGATCAGCAACGGCCAGCGGCTGGCCGACATCGACGCGGCGCACACCAACATCTTCGGCGAGATGCTCGACCTGGAGGCGGGTGGGCTGCTGCACCCGTCCATCGACCCCATGGAGACCGCCGAGGACGTCGTCACCCGCTACCACCGCCTGTGGGACGAGATCAACGAGAGCGAGATCATCGAGGAGGTGGACTGGCACCGCGTGGAGCAGCGGATCAGGCGGCTCAACCTGCTGGGCTTCGACGTGGCCGAGATGATGGTGCGGCGCAAGGTCGGCACCGGGCGGCTCATCGTGCGGCCCAAGGTCGTCGACGCCGGGCACCACCAGCGGCGGTTGCTCCGGCTGACCGGGCTCGACGTGGAGGAGAACCAGGCGCGGCGGCTGCTCAACGACCTCGACGGGTTCCGGGTGGCCAAGGGGCTGCGGCACGAGGACGAGGCCATCGTGGCGCACAAGTGGCTGGCGGAGGTGTTCCAGCCGACGGTCGAGGCCATTCCCGCGGGGCTGCGCGGGAAGCTGGAGCCCGCGCAGCTGTTCCACGAGATTCTGGACCACCGCTGGTATCTGTCGGAGCAGGCGGGCGCGGACGTCGGGCTGGAGGCGGCCGTGAAGTCGTATGTGGACAACGTGCTCGTCCACAAGCCCGACGAGAAGGCGCTGCTGCCGGAGGACGCCGCTCAGTAGGCCACCGTTCAGTACGCCTCCGTTCAGTAGGCCACCGTGATGCGCCGGCGCGGATGTGCGCCGTTCTCCAGCTCGTCCGCGACGGCGACCGCGTAGTCCTCGGCGCTGATGAAGCTGCGGCCCTTCTCGTCCACCAGCAGCTGGTCGCCGCCGATGCGGTAGACCCCGGTGCGCTCGCCGGGCGCGATCTCGGCGGCCGGCGAGATGTACGTCCAGTCCAGGTCCTCCACCTCGCGGAAGAGGCGCAGCACGGCACGCGCGGCCAGCGCCTCTTTCTTGTAGATCTCCGGGAACTCGGGCGTGTCGACCAGGTCGACCCCGGGGGCGACCTGGAGGCTGCCGGCGCCGCCGACGGCGATCAGGCGGCGCACGCCGGCCACGCGCACGCCGTCGATCAGCGCGCGATAGGCGGCGACGAAGGGCGGTTCCGGCTCGGTGCCGTCGCGCGGCGGGCTGATGGCGGAGACGACGGCGTCATAGCCCTTGGCCAGAGTGGCGGAGTCGTGAACGTCGCCCTTGACGGGACCCGAGCGGCTGACGCCGGTCACCTCGTGCCCGCGGTCGGTGAGCTCTGCGGCGATGCGCTGGCCGATCATGCCGGTCGCGCCAAAGAGAAGGATCTTCATGGCAGCAAGAGTATCCATTGGATACTGGTTACTTCATCGTGCTATAAGTACCTTATGGATATCGGCGATGTCTTCGATATGAATTGCCCGACTCGGGTGGTTCTGGATCGGATCGGCGACAAATGGTCGGTGCTGGTCGTGCTCAGCCTCATCGGCGGGCCGATGCGATTCACCCAGCTGCGGGCACAGATCGGCGGGGTCACACCCAAGGTGCTGACGCAGACGTTGCGGGCCATGGAGCAGGACGGGCTCGTCACGCGGGAGGTGTTCGCCGAGGTGCCGCCGCGGGTCGAGTACACGCTGACGGATCTCGGGCGCTCGCTGCACGAACCGATCTCAGCGGTGGCCGAGTGGGCCGAGCAGAACATCGTCGAGATAATCCGGTGCCGCGAGAAGTCGGCCTGAGCGGCCCGCAGGCCGGTGCGGGCCGCCGCCGGGCGTTCAGGCGCTGGTGAGCTTGGTGATCTCGGTGACGATGTCGGCCCAGAGGGGACGTGGCAGGTCGTGGCCCATGCCGGGATAGGTCACCAGCCTGGCACCGGGGATGGCCGCCGCCGTGGCCTGACCGCCCGCCACGGGGATGAGCTGGTCCGCCTCGCCGTGCAGGACCAGAGTGGGCACCTTCACCTGGGCGAGCAGCTCCGTCCGGCCGCCCGAGGCCATGATGGCGGCCAGTTGCCTGGCCGTGCCCGCAGGATCGAAGCACCGGTCGTAGGCCATCCCGGCCATCTCGATGATCCGCTCGCGGTCCAGGTCGTAGCCGGGCGAGCCGATGACGGACCAGGTGCGCAGCGCCTGCTCCAGCACGCCGTCACGGTCGGCCGGCGGCGTGGCCATCAGCACCTCGGCCGCCGCCGCGGTCGGTGGGGCGACCTCGGGGCCCGGGGTCGACATGATCGAGGTCAGGGTCAGCACCCGTCCAGGATGCCGGATGGCCAGGGCCTGGGCGATCATCCCGCCCATCGATGCACCGACCACATGGGCGGCGGGCCAGCCGAGTGCCTCCATGAGGCCGGCGGCGTCGTCGGCCAGGTCGTCGAGCAGGTACGGCGCAGGCGTCCCCGCTGGGGGGACACCCTGGTCGTGGAAGTGCGTGGACAGGCCGGCGTCGCGGTTGTCGAACCGTACGACGTGGTGTCCCTGCTCCGCCAGGAGCCGGCAGAGCCCCTCGTCCCAGTGGATGAGCTGGGCGCCTAGCCCCATGATGAGGAGCAGGGGTCGTCCTGCCGGTGAGCCGAAGGTCTCGTAGGCGATGTTGATGCCGTTGACGGCTGCGCGCATGGTCACGGAGACCAGAATGACATTCTGGTCTCCGTCTCGTAAAGTCAGCGCTTGATAAGTCTGCGCAGGCGCTTGTGACCGAGCACCACGCCGCCCCCGGCCATGGCCAGCGCGCCCGTGAGGAGGACGCCGCTCACGGCGCTCGACTCCTCCACCTCGGTCTTGGGCGTGACGGGGTGCCCAACCGGAGCCGCGACCGCCTTGCCACCGGCGGGCTCCTCGACGGGCTCGACCTCGGCGGACTTGGCCTCGGGGGTCTTGACCTCGGCAGGCTCCTCCTCTGCCACCACCTTCGGAGGCTTGGCTGGGTTAGTGTCCTTCCTGCCCCAGGCGCCGGTGGAGAAGGGGACCGGGTAGTTCTTCTTGCCGACGCCGTCGCCCCACTTCGTGATGACGTAGTCGATCTTGATGTGACCCTGGCCGCCGACGCCCTCCACGCTGAGCGTATTGGGGTTGAACCTGCCGCCGGTCAGCTCCGCGAAGGTCTTGGCGTCCAAGTCGAGCATGATGCCACGGTTGGAGGGCACGCCCGGGCCGCGGTCACCGACGAAGAAGGGGAGCTTCTTGCCCTTGTAGACCACATATCCCTCGGTCAGCAGCGGCCAGCTCGGACTGGCGGCCAGACCTTTCTGCATGGGCTTGCCGCTGGCGGGCATGCCCGTGTCACCGTTGCGGCCGGATCCGTCGTCCCAGTAATAGGACGCCGTGGTAGAGCCCTTGAGCAGGATCTTCTCTTCGGTGTCGGAATCGGCGTGGGCCGCCGTGCAGGCGATGGCCACAACGGTGGTGGCGGAGGTGGCGAACAGGGCGCAGGAACGCAGGCCAAAACGTGCAGACATGGGGCAGTGAGGTCCTTTGCGAGGGGTCAGGGACACGCGCTCCCCAAAAAAGGGCGTAGCAAGGCAGAACGCCGAACGGGGGTTACTACGCGGAGCGCGAAAAGAGCCTGGGAAAAGGGCCGATCAACCGGAGGCCGGCACGACGCTGTCTGGGGGTACGTACATCAATGCGGTGTCCTCTCCATCACGCCTACCGGGTTAGCTGACGGGTTCGGGCGGTGGAGATGCCCTACCGGCACGTGGCCGGATTCACCCCAGGGGATGGGTCCCCGGTTCCCGATCTATCGGGACTCGGCTAGGTAATGGCCCACACTTTAACCACGTATTCCGGACACACGCAAACAAATCATCATGAATCTGTAGAAAGATCTACCTAGGGATGTAAAGGGACGAATCGGGCAGTGGTCGGCATAGAAAGAGGGGGCACGGCATGCCGTACCCCCTCGCAATCCCAGTCTCAGCCGCCGCTCTTGCGCCTGAACGATCTTTTACTCGCAGCCGGACCGTGCGCCCCGTGGATCTTCGATGGGTCACCGCCCCTGCCACCCTCGCCCGAGCCCGCGTGCTGGTTGCGCTTGCGCTCCAGCGCCTCGCGGAACTTGCGCTTCATCTCGTCCTCGGGAGTTTCGCTGTTTTCCGGCTCCGGTGTATCCGCCATGAGGACCTCCATGGTGTTGGGGACAATCACAGCTTCGCACGGCGGCGGTTATGGCGCGAAACCGGGGCTGAGGCCGTGCCTTGGGCAAAGACGAACCGTTCCTGGTATTGCGTTGGTACGCACCGGGGAAGCAGAAGCGACATGATAGCCAACCCCCCGGAGCGGCGATGAGCGTCCTCGGCCATGACCTGGCGATGGATCTCGGGGCCGCGTGCACCCGGATCTACGTCAAGGGCAAGGGCATCGTGCTGGACGAGCCCTCGGCCGTCGCACGCCACGCCGAGACGGGCAAGGTCCTCGGGTACGGCGCGGCGGCCGTCGACGTACCCGGCGAGACGTGCTGGCCGATCAGCGACGGGCTGCCGGCCGACGGTGAGCTCACCCGGCGTCTGATCCGGTATTTCGTCCGCAAAGTGCACGGGCATCCGTTCGCCCGGCCGCGGGTGGTCCTGGCGCTGCCCGACGGGTGCACGCGGATCGACCGGGCGGCGCTGCGGGACGTGGCGTTCGAGGCGGAGGCGCGGGACATCCTGCTGATCCCGCACGCGCTGGCGGCCGCGCTCGGCGCGGGCGTGCCGGTCAAGGACTGCGCCGGGTGGATGGTCATCGACATCGGGCGCGACGCGGCCAGGATCGCGGTGCTGTCTTACGGGGCCGTGGTCGCCTCTGGCACGGTGCCGGGCGGCGGCCATGCCATGAGCAGGTCGATCGCCCGCCTGGTCGAGCGCGAGCACGGACTGCTGATCGACGAGGCCGAGGCGGAGGCGGCCAAGCGACGCGCGGGCTCCGAGTGGAAGCCTCTGGACCGGCAGGTGCTGGTCCACGGCAGGGACGCGGAGACCGGCAGGGAGCGCACGGCGGCACTCCCAGTGCAACTGATCTATGAGGCGACCAGGCAGCCGGTCGAGACCATCGAGCGGGCGGCGGTCGGGATCGTGGAGGACTGCCCGGCGGAACTGGTGGCCGACCTCGGGGAACGGGGTGCGGTGCTGGTGGGGGGTGGCGCGCTGCTGCGCGGGCTGTGCCGGCGGATGCGTACCGCCTTGTGCATGCCGGTGCGCCGGGCGGAGCGGCCCCTGGAGTCCGTGGCGCTCGGCCTCGGACACTGCGTGGACGACCTGGGACTGATCGCCAAGCTCAGGGGCGGCGCCAGGTGACACCGGGCCAGGCCCGGAGAACCTAGCGTTCGTCGACCAGCTCGCCCGATTCGGCCGTCGGGTCATTGGCCACGGCGAACGCGGCCCGCGCCTCCGGCAACGTGGGCGCGAGCTCGGCCGCGGCCTCAAGGTCGGCCGGGGAATCCCAGCGCCAGATGTCGACCCAGGTCCGTTCGTCGACCCGGATCAGCTTGGCCTCCGAGGGTCCGGAGATCTTGGCGCGGAGCGCGGCGATGAGGGCGGCCCGCGCGGCGAGCACCTTTTCGGTGGCGGCGGGGTCGGCGGTGAAGCGGGTGGTGCGGATGATCGCTTTCACTGTAGTTCCTCTCTAGAGTTGCTATCTAGCGAACGTAACTAGAGTTAAACTCTAGCTATGGAGGATGTCAAGAGGGTCGGCAAACGCACGCAGAAGGCCAGGGAGACGCGGAGGCGGATCCTGCAGGCGGCCGGGGAGTTGTTCGTGCGCGACGGGTACGGCACCACGAACCTGCAGGACATCGCGGATAAAGCGGGCGTGGCCGTGCAGACGATCTATTTCGTCTTCGGCAACAAACGCTCGCTACTGAAAGAGCTGGTGGACGTCACGATCGCCGGGGACGACGAGCCGGTGGCGACCATGGACCGGCCGTGGTTCCACGCGGCGATGGCCGCCGAGCGTGCCGAGGAGCACCTACGGGCGCATGTGCGCGGCGCGCGGGGCGTGCTCGAACGAGTGGCGCCGGTCATGAAGGTGCTGAGCACGGCCGCGGCGATGGATCCCGAGGTGGCAGCGCTCTGGTCGTACGACGTCGATCCCCGCTACACGGTGCAGCGGGCCGCGGCCGACGCGCTCATGGCCAAGCCGGGAGCGCGGGCCGGTGTCTCGGCCGAGTTCGCGGCCGACGTGCTCTACACGCTGCTCAGTCCCGAGGTCTACCTGCAGTTCGTCGAGGAGCGCGGCTGGAGGCCCGAGCAGTGGGAGGAGTGGATCCACGGGACCCTGGCCGCCCAGCTCCTCCAGCCGGAATAGGACGCCGGGCCCGCGCCCGGGCAGCCGGCGTGGGGCGACGGCCCGCGCGGCCGGACCGGCGTACGGCGACGGCCCGCGCCCGGCAGGCGGGCGAGGGCCGAGCGTACCCGGGCGGGCGGGGGTCACGGCGTGGAGAGTGCCTCCGTCGGGGACAGGCGGGAGGCGCGGATGGCCGGGTAGAGGCCGGCCATGGCGCCGATGGCCAGCGTCGCGGCGAGCCCGCCGACCGTGGCCCAGGCCGGGACCACGGAGGGCCAGCCGCTGTAGAGCGCGTACCCCATGGTGACGGCGGTGCCCAGGAGCACACCGCCCGCTCCGCCCATCGCCGACAGCAGCAGCGACTCGGCCAGGAACTGGATGCGGATCTGACCGCGGGTCGCCCCGAGCGAGCGGCGCAGCCCGATCTCCGAGCGGCGTTCCAGCACCGAGATGACCATGGTGTTGGCCACGCCGACACCGCCCACGAGCAGAGCCACCGCGCCCACGCCCAGCAGGAGGTTGGCGAACGCCTGGCTGGTCGCCTGCTTGGCGGCCAGCGCGTCGGACGGGCGGGAGACGTCCACCTCGTTCGGCGCCTCCGGGTTGGCGGTGCCCGCCAGGACCTGGCGTACCGCCTCCAGATTGGCCTCCTCCGAGCGGGTGTAGAGCGTGGTCGGGTGCCCGTCGAAGTCCAGCCGTTCCTCGGCCACCGGCCAGCCCACCATGACGCCGCTGTCCAGGTCCGTGGCGAGCGCGACCGGGTTCAGCACGCCGACGACGGAGAAGCGCTGGCCGCCGACGACGACCTGCGTGTCCTGGCTGACCGCGCCGATGCCGAGCCGCTGGGCGGCGGCCGAGCCGAGCACGGCCGCCGGATAGCGTTCGGTGGCCTGGTTGAGCCAGGTCCCGCTGCGTAGCGTCGCGCCGACGGTGGCGGGCAGGTCGAGGCGGGCGGCGTACGTGGCGATGCCACCGGTCTGGGCCTCGGGGATCTGCTCGGACCTGTAGACCTTGGCCGCGGAGATCTTCGCCACCGCGGAGGCGGCCTCCACGGGCCCGATGCGCTCGATCATCGCCTCGGCGTCCTTCGGCATCTGCGCCGCCTCGCCCGTGAGCGTGGTGCCCGAGGCGACGGTGAGCAGGTTGGTGCCGAGGGCGGAGAGCGTGCGGTCGAGCTCGGCGCCCGAGGAGGACGAGAGCCCGACCACGCCCACCATGGCCGCGATGCCGATGGCGATGCCGAGCGCGGACAGGAACGCCCGCAGAGGGCGCGTCCGCAGGCCCACCGCGCCGACCCGCATGACGTCGCCCAGCCGCATGCCGGCCGGGGCCAGTTTGGGCCGTTTCACCTCGACGACGGCCATCACGCCACCCCTGATTCGGCCATATCCGATGTGCCCGAGTCCGGCACCATGCCCGACGTGCCGGAGTCCGGCATGTCGGGCATCGCGCTGTCCGCGATGATCTCGCCGTCCCGCATCCGCACCTGCCGGGGCAGGCTGGCGGCGATCTCCCGATCGTGCGTGATGATCACGATGGTGGTGCCGGAGGCGTTCAACTCGTGCAGCAACTCCATCACCCCCGTGCCGGACACCGAGTCCAGAGCCCCGGTCGGCTCGTCGGCCAGCACCAGCGGCGGCTCGCCCGCCACGGCCCTGGCGATGGCCACGCGCTGCCGCTCGCCACCGGACAACTCGTGCGGCTCGTGGTCCATCCGGTGCCCGAGACCGACCCGTTCGAGCGCGGCGGCCGCCCGGCGGCGCCGCTCGGACCTGCTCATGCCGGTGTAGATGAGGCCGTCGGCCACGTTGTCCAGCGCGGGGACCTTCGCGGCGAGGTGGAAGTGCTGGAAGATGAAACCGATCGTGGTGGCGCGCAGCGCCGAGAGCTGGCCGTCGGACAGTTTCGACACGTCGTAGCCGTCGATGTGGATGGTTCCCGAGGACGGCCGGTCGAGGGTGCCGACGACGTTGAGCATGGTCGACTTCCCCGACCCCGACGGGCCGGCGATGGCGACGAGCTCGCCGTGCTCGATGCGCAGCGACACCGAGTTCAGCGCCGTCACCCCGCCGGGGTAGGACTTGGACACATCCGTCAGCGAGATCATGGGGTACGTCACTTCGGCATCCCCACGGTCATGCCCTCGGTGAGCCCGTCGCCCTCGACCTCGACCCGCCCGCCGGCGAACAGCCCCGTCTCGACGGCGATGTACCTCGACGTGCCGCCCTCGATCACCTCCAGGCCAAAGCCGCCCTCCCGCAGCGCCACGAGCGCCGCGACCGGCACGGTCAGCACGTTCTTGCGCTGGGAGGCGGTGAACGTCACGTCCACCGACGCCTTGTCGAGCCCCTTGGCGGCCTTGGCATTGCCGATCGAGACCAGCGCCTCGACCCGGGTCTCGGGGTCGGCGTTCTGGCTGTCGCCCGGCACGATGACCGTGGCGACCTCGGTGACCTTGCCGTTCACGTTCTTGCCGTCGGGCAGCGTGACCTCGACCTTGGCCCCCTTCTTGGCCATCCGCTGGTCCTCGGCCTCCAGCTCGACGGTGACGACCTTGGACGTGCCCGTGTACGTCAGGACCTTCTGGCCGGGCTGGGCCGGCTGGCCCTCCTCGGACTCGATGCTCTCCACGCGTACCTTGCCCGGCGCGAAGACGACGCGGCCCAGCTCGACCACGCCGGTCTCGTCCAGGCCACGGTCTTCCTGCCATTCCATGACGGCCTCGGCGGTGTCGTAGGTGTACTCGTCGTCGACCGTGAAGCCGTCGTAGCCCAGCTTGCTGAGGTTGCGCTCCAGGTTCTCCACGTCGTTGCCCTCCGCGCCGATCTTGAGGTCGCGGTAGGCGGGCGTGTCGCCGTACATGAGCGTGACGGGGTCGTTGTCCAGCCGGTACATCGACTTGCCGCGGGTGATCTGCTGACCGCTCTCGGGCAGCCAGGTGATCGTGCCGGGCTTCCTGCTCACCGCCGTGGTGACCGGTCCGTAGCCGAGCTCGCCATCGGCGTCCATGGTGTCGTTCAGCGTCTGCCTGGCCACCGTGGCGGTGGCCGGGGGCAGGGCCTTGGCCGACTGGGTCGGACCCGAGGCGCCCTCCAGCAGGCCCCCGCTGTTGATCGCCACGAACCCACCGCCCGCTGCGGCCAGCACGATGAACAGTCCGGCGACCACCTTGCCCCGCCCGCGACGGCGGCGCGGGCGGGAGGGCGTCGCATCGGGCTCCGCCTTCCCGTCAAGGGTGGCCATTCCCATCACATTCCTCCCATACCGGCCTCAGCCATCTGCTCCTGGCACTTCTCCTGGGCGGACTTGAAGTCGGGGTCCTGGCCGACGTCGCCGGTGATGCGCATCATGCCGCCCTCGGGGTCCGGGTACTTCTCGACGCCGTTGTCCCGCATGCACTGCGCGACCTTGCGCAGGGCCTCGGCCCGCTTGGGGTCACCCCCGCCCGCCTTCTGACCGCTCGGGGCGTACTGCTTGCAGGCCTCCTGGGCCTTCTGCATCGTCTCCCTGGGGGTGTTCTTGTCGAGCCGCAGCATGACGCCCTTGCCCGGCTCGGGGTCCGGCATGTCGATGCCGTTCTCGCGCATGCACTGGGCGTATTTGAGCGCCCTCTCGTGCGGGTCCTCGCTCGGTTTGGCGCTGGCCCCGGCCTGATTGCCTGTGCCGGTGACCGAGGCCACGTCGGAGCCGCCGGCGGCGGCGCCTCCGCAGCCCGCCAGCAGCATGGTGGCGGCGGCCAGAGTTATGAGAGCTCGTGCTCGCATGGATGATCTCCTCCGTCGAATCAACGTCGTCGAGGGGAGATGCAATACGGCCCGCCGTTTCCTCCGCGTTTCCGCGGCTGACTTATTTGGAGCAAACGCCCCGTAGGTCACACTCGGCTCTGAAAGCGAAGAGAGGGGCCTGAGCTACGCCATGCGGGTGCTGGTGGTTGAGGACGAGCGGATGCTCGCCGACGCGATTGCCGAGTGGCTGCGCGAGGAGACCCATGCGGTCGATCTGGCGCATGACGGCGAGGCGGCGCTGGAACGGATCGCGGTCAACGACTACGACGTGGTCGTGCTGGATCGCGACCTGCCGCGGGTGCACGGCGACGAGGTGTGCAGGGAACTGGTCGCCTCGGAGTCCGACGCGCGGGTGCTGATGCTGACGGCGGCCGCGCAGCTCGACGACCGGGTGACGGGGCTGTCCATCGGGGCCGACGACTACCTGTCGAAGCCGTTCGCGTTCCCCGAGCTGGCCGCCCGCGTCCTGGCCCTGGGGCGGCGCTCGCGGCCGGCCGTACCGCCGGTGCTGCGCCGGGCCGGGATCACGCTGGACCCGGCGCGCAGGGAGGTGTTCAGGAACGGGCGGTTCGTGCCGCTGTCGAAGAAGGAGTTCGCGGTGCTGGCCGAGCTGATGCGGGCCAACGGCAACGTGGTCTCGGCCGAGCAGCTGCTGGAGAAGGCGTGGGACGAGCACGCCGACCCGTTCACGGGGGCCGTCCGGCTCACCATTCTCAAGCTGCGCCGCAAGCTCGCCGACCCGCCGGTCGTGGAGACCGTGCCGGGGGTGGGGTACCGGATCGCATGAGACTCCCGCGCCTGCAGCCCACGTTGCGACTGCGACTCACGCTCGTGTACGGCGCCGTCTTCTTTCTCGCTGGGCTGACCTTGCTCGGCGTCACCTATTTGCTGTTCAACCAGCAACTGACGCAGACGTTCGAGAGCCGGTACGCGTCGGAGCCCGGCAAGGTCAAGAACCTGTTCTTCATGAAGGACGGCGTCCTGCTGGAGGGCCAGGCCGCGATCGAGTGGCTGCGCCAGCAGGAGCTGGAGCTGCGCAGTGCCGCCATCACCTCGTTGCTCACCCAGGGCGCGATCGCGCTGGTCGTGGTGGGCGGCCTGGCCGTCGGACTCGGCTGGGTGGTGGCGGGGCGGGTGCTGGCGCCGCTGCACCGAGTCACCGACACGGCCCGCAAGATCGCCGCCGAGCCCATGGCCGAGCGCGGCCTGCATCAGCGGATCGGTCTCGAAGGGCCGGAGGACGAGGTCAAGACGCTGGCCGACACGTTCGACACCATGGTGGAGCGGCTGGACGACTCCTTCGACGGGCAGCGCAGGTTCGTGGCGAACGCCTCTCATGAGCTGCGTACGCCGCTGACGCTGAACCGGGCGCTGGTCGAGCTGGCCATGCACCGCCGTACGGCCTCGGCTGACGTCAAGGAGCTGGGCGAGAGCCTGCTGGAGATCAACGCCCGCCACGAGCGGCTCATCTCCGGGTTGCTGCTGCTGGCCAGGTCCGAGCAGGAGATCGCGGATCGGTCGCCGGTGGACCTGGCCGACGTGGTGACGCACGTGGTCAGGCAGACCGAAGGGGACGCCGCCGAGGCCAAGATCACCGTGTACGAGGTGACCGCGCAGGCGCCGACCACCGGGGACGCGTTGCTGCTCGAACGGCTGGTGCACAACCTGGTCGAGAACGGCATCCGCTACAACGTCGACGACGGCGCCGGGTGGGTGCGGGTGGTCAGCCGTACGGTGTCGGAGGGAAAGGTCGAGGTGGAGGTCAGCAACACCGGGCCTGAGGTGCCGCCCTACGACGTCCCGCTGCTGTTCAAGCCCTTCCACCGGCACGGCGCCGAGCGGGTGGTCACCGCGCGGAGCGCGGGTCTTGGCCTGTCGATCGTGCAGTCGGTGGCGCTCGCGCACGGCGGCGACGTCAGGGCACGGCCGCGCGAGGGGGGCGGCCTGATCGTGACCGCCTCGCTCCCCCGCGCCCGCCACTGATAGGTCAGCGCCTAGGCGCCCGCGGCGGTGCGCAGCGCGCGGTAGAGCAGGCGGGCGTCGCCCAAGTGGTGGCGCAGGAGCTTTTCCAGGCCGCCGATCGGGACGAGGTTCTGTGGCGCGCGCGGGTCCTTGTAGTCCACTCCGGCCAGCGGCGGCAGGGCCAGCGTGACGGCGTCGGCCAGCCGGACGACCTGGGCCGGCTCCAGCTCGGCGCCGGCCTCGCAGCGGGCCACACCCGCCCAGGGTGCCGATGACTGGACGGGGAGCCGTACATACCAGGCGTGCCGCCGCCAGCTGGTGCCCATGAAGAAGACCGGCGTACGCTGCCCGGGCATGAGCGCGGCGACCACCGCGGACTGCGGCGGCGGCAGGTAGGCGGTGTGGTGCGTCTTGATGTAACCGACCGTGCGCGGCAGATGCGTACGCCCCCGCAACGGCCCGTCCACCAGCAGCAGGTCGTCACTCTGCGACCGGTGCCGCACCGCCAGGTCCACCTCCAGCTGCGTGACCTGCCGCTGCAACGCCAGCGACAGCTCCTCGAAGCTGCCGTCGGCGGCCTTGCTGGGGTGGTAGGTGGCGTGCGGGGTCTTGACCTCGGGCGCCTGCGGGAACGCGGAGATCAACGCCCGGTGGACCTCGATCTCGGCGAGGTCGGCGCCGTCCGGGCCGCATCGCACGATCCCGGCCGCGTAGGAGGCCGCGATCCCGGGAACGGGCATGGGCGCGTCGGGATCATGGACCCAGACGCGGGCGTCGATCCTGCGGACGCCGTCGGCGACCAGCAACGTCTCGGGGGCGGCGGCGTCAGGGCCGGGCGTGACGGGCTTCCAGTCTGCGGCCGGCCGCTCGATGTCCAGCACCAGCTCGGCGCTGGTCGCGCCCAGCTCGGAGAGGGCCTCGACGGCGAGGGCGGCGGCGTAGCCGGGGTCCCACGGGTCAACGGTGAAGCCCGTCACTGAACCTCCGCCTTCCGCACATGGGAGCCCTTGGCGTCGCGCCTGACCTCGAAGCGTACCGGCACCCGATCGGCCAGCGCGGGAACGTGGGTGACGACGCCGATCATGCGATCTTGGCCGGCGGCGAGGCGTTCGAGCGTGGTGGCGACGGTGTCGAGCGTGGCCGGGTCCAGGGTGCCGAAGCCCTCGTCGAGGAAGATGGAGTCCAATCCCCTGGCGACGGCGCCGGACAGGGCCAGGGCGAGTGCCAGCGCGGCCTGGAAGGTCTCACCGCCCGACAGTGTGCGGGCGCTGCGCCGCATCCCGGCCTCGCCGAAGTCGATGACCTCGATGTCGCCGGTCTTGTCGCTGAGCGCCAGCTCGTACTGGCCGTCGGACAGCTCGCGCAGCGTCTCGGAGGCCGAGGCGACCAGCACGGCGAGGGCTTCGGCGCACAACCAGCGCTCGAAGGCGTTGGCGCGCAGGCGCAGCGCGAGCTCGTGGGCGACCTTGGCCTCGTGCTCCTTCATCGCGACCTGGTTCTCCAGGTCGGCGGCCCGCTTGCGGTCCTCCTTGAGCCGGTCGAGCGCGCTTTCGGCGCGGGCCGCGGTCCCGGCGACGGCGGCGCCCAGCTGGTCGGGGGAGGCGTCGCGCGGGGCGACGACGCCGTGCTCGGCCAGGCGCTCGCCGAGCCTGTGGCGGTCGGCGGCGAGCCGCTCACCGACCCGGGCGAGCTCCTCGTCGTACGCGGCCAGCGCGGCACGGGCGGCCTGTGCGGCCCGGTCCCGCCAGCCGAGCAGCTCGCTCCAGGCCCGGTGCAGGTCCTCGCGGACCAAGGGCGGCGGCGGGTCGTCCTGGACACCCGAGACGAGCAGCCGGTCGCGGGCGGACTCCAGCGTGCGCCAGGCGCTGTCGGCCTGCCGCTCGACCTGCTCGGCGGCGCTCCGCGCGCGGTCCAGCCGGCCGCGGGCGGCGCGTACGGCGTTGCGGGCCTCGGTGGCGAGCTCGTCGGCCTTGGCGATGGCGGCCAGCCGCGCTTCGAGCTCGGCCCGGTCGCCGGGGGCGGGCAACGCGGCCAGCTCAGTCTCCAGCCGGGCGGCCTGCGCGGCCAGCATCGACGCCGACGTCTCGGCCTTGGCGTGCGCGGCTCTGGCCTGCTGGACCCGTTCGCGGGCGGTGGCGAGGGCGCGGTCGGCGGTGCGCATGTCGGTGGGCTGCTCGTGGCGCGGCAGCTCGGTGATCGGGTGGCGGCAGACCGGGCACGCTTCGCCGACGGCGAGCCGCTGGACGAGGTGGGCGGCGGCGTGGGCGTCACGCAGGCGTTCGCGCCGCGCCTCCACGTTGGCGAGCGCTCGTTCGGCATCGGCCGCCTCGGCGGCCAGGCCCTCCAGCGGCGCGGCGGCTGAAGCGGCGGCGCCGCGGGCGCGCCTGGCCTCGACGTGCAACCGCTCGCGGGCGTCCAGCGCGGCCAGCGCCGCCCGCGGCGCGCCCCGATCGCCCAGGGCGGCCAGCGCCTCGTACGCCTCATGATCGTCGGCTTCCAGGGTGGCGACCTCGGCGGTCAGCGTCTCGACCGCCTCGGCGGCGGCGCGGCGGGCCGAAGCCAGGGTCGGGACCGCGTCGGGCATGCGCAGCGCCGACAACACCGACTGCCGTTCGGCGACGGCCGCCCGCTCCTGCTCGGCGCGGCGGATGTCGGACTCGCGGGCCCGCAGCAGGTCCAGGTCGGCGCTGATGGTCTCGGCCAGCCGCCGCAGCGCCGCCAGCCGTTCGGCCAGCTCCCGCTCGGCCTCCTCGCTCGCGCCGGACAACTTGGCGAGCTCGTCGCGGGCGAAGGAGGCGGCCTGCTTGGCGGTCTCCTCCTCGCGGGCGGCGCGCTGCCTGATCCGCTCGTACACGTCGGCGTCGAGCAACTGCACCAGCAGGTCCTGCCGCTCGCGCGGCGCCGCGTGCAGGAACTCGGCGAAGCGCCCCTGCGGCAGCACCACGCACTGAGTGAAGAACCGGTACTCCAGACCGGTCACCTGCTGGGCCTCGATGGTGACGTTCTCGCCCTCGGCGAGGGGTTTGACCACCGCGTCGAACGCCGGCTGGGCCACGGGGTCGAGCTCGTCGAGCCTGGCCTCCTTGGTACGCACCGCGCCCTTGGCGTCGCGCACCATCGCCCGGACCACGCCGTAACGGCGCCCGTTGCTCTCGAACACCATCGCCACCTTGCCGGCGCTGACGGACGGCGCCAGTGCGTGGGCGACGGCGCCCTCCCTCCCCCAGCGCGGCACCGTGCCGTACAGGGCGAAGCAGATCGCATCGATGATCGTGCTCTTGCCCGCCCCTGTGGGGCCGACCAGCGCGAAGTATTCGGTGTCGGTGAAGTCCACCGTCACCGGCTCGCGGAAGCTGCCGAAGTGGTCCAGGTGCAGCAGCAGGGGGCGCATCAGCCGGTCACCTCGTCGTAGAGCCGGTCGAACAGGGTGGCCACCTGGTCGTCGTGGCGTCCGGTGGCGGCAAGGTAGTCGCGGAACAACTCGCGCGGGCTGCGGTCGGCGGAGCTCGCCCGCCGCGTGGCGGGCACCGGACGGAACTTCTCATCCAGCATGACGTCCACGGCGCCGGACAGCAGCTCGCGCACGTCGTCGGCGAGGCCCACGCGGGGTTTCTCCTCGACGATCACCTTGAGCCAGTCGTCGCCGGGCTCGATGGCCTCCAGCTGCTCCAGCGTGCCGCGTACGGTGCGCAGCCGGCGGGCCGAGCCGAACGTCAGCTCGCGCACCACGGCCGGACGACCAGGCGAGACCTCGACCAGCAGCGCGCCCGGGGTGTTGCCTTCTTCGCCGAAGTCGACGGCGAGCGGCGAGCCGCTGTACCAGATCGGGCAGGGCCCGGGGATCTGCTGGCGGCGATGGAGGTGGCCGAGGGCGGCGTACTGGGTGGCCGTCGGGAAGGCGGTCGGCTCGAAGTAGTAGGAGAAGATCGACTGCGCCTCCCGCTCGCCGCCGCCGAATGCCCCGCCGGGCAGGGTGCCGTGGGTGGTGACGAGGTTGACGGTGTCGCCGTGGAAGCCGGCGGTGAGCGCGCCGATCAGCTCGCCGATGCGGGCGGCGTAGTCGCGGTTGTGGTCGGCGGCGGTGCCGGTGAGGACCTCGGCGGCGCGTACGACGTAGCGGTGCGACAGGAAGGGCAGCACGGCCAGCCGCACCGGCTCGCCGGAGCGCGCGGTGAAGGCCAGCGTGCCGCCCGCGTCGGGACGGCGGAAGGCGCCGAGCACGTGCAGCCCCAGCTTGCCCAGCACCGGCCGGTAGACCTCCAGCAGCTGCGGGTTGTCGTGGTTGCCGGCCAGCACGATCACGTCGCGGTTGTCGGCCCGCAGCGCCATGAGCGCGTTGAGCACCAGCGACTGGGCCTCGGGGGTGGGGGCGGAGGTGTCGAACAGGTCGCCGGCCACGATGACGGCGTCCACGTCGTGCGTACGGGCGGCGCCGACCAGCTCGCGCAGCACGGCCCGGTGCTCGTCGAGTCGAGGGCGGCCTTTGAGCACCTTGCCCACGTGCCAGTCCGCGGTGTGGAGGATCTTCACGAAACCACCTGTGATCAGAAGGGCGGGATGTCGTCTTCGACGCCGGGCAGGCCCTTGAACGGATCACCGCTCGACGCCGTCACCTGCGCCGCCGCCTCGGCCGGCCGGGTCGCCCACGCGGGGAAGGGAAAGGCCACGGCCAGCGGGACCGGGATCTCCGGCTGGGCCACGAACATGGTGCCCGGCTTGGCGATCGTGGCGCGCTCCCGGACGGCCGGGGGCAGCCAGCCGTACTCGGATCTGGCGGCCTCGGCCGGGTCGAGGCGGCCTGCGACGCGTACGGCGCTGTTGGAGACGATGCGCCGCTCCACCTCCGAGGCGGTCTGCTGGGCGCCGATGAGGATGACGCCGAGTGAGCGGCCGCGCTCGGCCACGTCCAGCAGGATCTCCTTGATCGGCGAGTCGCCCTCGCGCGGCGCGTACTTGTTGAGCTCGTCCAGCACCACGAACAGCAGGGGTTTGGCCGTGCCTGAGGACTCCTTGCGGTGGAACTCGCCGCGCAGCACCACGCCGACCACGAACCGCTGCGCCCGCTCCGGCAGGTTGTGCAGGTCCACGATCGAGACCTGGGCGTCGGACGTGCTGACCGAGTGGGCGCGGTAGAACGGCAGGTCGCCGCGGACGATCGGGGACAGCGGGCGGACCGCGCTGCGGAGCCTGCGCAGGAAGGCGTTGACGGTGCCGAGCGGCGTCTGCGCGCCGGTCCACTGCAGCCGGCTGCCCTCGTCCTGCAGCTGGTCGGACAGCATCTCGACGAGGTCGGCGAACGTCCGGCACGTCGTGCCCTGCACCCTGACCGCACCGCCGTCGCCCACGGGCTCGGCCCACGCCTTCAGCCGGGCGGCGACCTGGCCGACGAGCAGCGAATAGCCGGCCCGCTCGTCGTCGGCGTCGGCGAAGACGAACCGCAGCAGCTCGTCCTCACAGAACTCGACCAGCGTCCAGTAGAAGGCGCTCACCCCCTGGGTGCGGGCGGCGACGTGGGGCACGCCGTTCGGGTCGTTCGGCCGGGGCGGGGCGAAGACGTGCACGCTGCCGAACGGCCGCGCGGGCAGCCCGAGCCTGGCGTAGACGCTCCTGGCCTTCTCGTCGAGGCGGAGGTTGTCGTGGTCGAGGAAGAGCAGGTCCTCGCCCTTGACGGAGAAGATCAACGCCTTGGTGTTGGCCGACTCCGCGTCCAGCACTCCCGAGTTGAAGATCGAGTAGAGGAGGAACGTGGCGAAGGAGGTCTTGGTGGCCACGCCGGACACGCCGGAAATCGACACGTGGGCGCCGCGGGTGCCGTCGAGGAAGTCGAAGTTGACGTAGAGCGGCTGGCCGTCGCGGCCCATGCCCATCGGGATGCGCCGGTCCATGACGTCGAAGTAGAGCGCCTGGTCGCGGTCGCCGGCACTGGCCAGGTAGACCTGGGCGCCGGGCAGCGGCGGCACGAACACCTCCGGCTCGACCCTGGTCACCCGTATCTCGGCCACCTCGACCACGGCGGCAGGCAGCGCGCCCTCGGCGATCAGGAACACGTCCGAGTCGTAGGCCGCGCCCTCGTGCCTGGCCTCCACGGTCGTCACCACGCCCGCCATCAGCACCGGCCCGTACCCGGGCACCTCCCGCCTGGTCACCACCACGTCGTCGAGCTGCAGGACCTTGCCTGGCTCCAGCCCCACCCAGAACGACAGCGGCGAGGCCGCCTGCGTGCCGAGAACCCGCCCGACCGCCTGGCCCGTCACCTCTGCCACAGGCGTCGTCGCCGACGCCCCGTTGACCGTCACTAATCCCTCCGCCCCCAAGAATGCCCTTCTATGGGAGAGTAATGGGGCCCGAGGCGTGCGTCCGGCTCATTCAGCCCGAACGCGAAGGACGCGCAGCTCGTGTGCCCCATCCTGGCGCGTCATCTCGTAGTAAAGCCACCACTGCCCGTCGAGGATCAGCGCGTCGAGATAGCGTACGGATCCGCTGCGATGCGGCGAGGTGACCCACGGCCCATACTCCGACAGCCGCCGCCAGTCGAACAGATCGGTGGAGACGGCGATGCCGCAGCGCTCCTCGTAGTTCTCCGCGTGCGAGGCCGAGCCGTCGTAGAAGCCCACGTATCCGCAGCCGGGGATCGGCACCACGCTGTTCAGCCTGGCCTGGTAGCGGTCCCAGCCGGTGCCGACCGGCAGGACGCTCCCCCGCCAGGTGAACGACTCGCCGTCGAGGCTGGTGGCCAGGCCGGTGGGGTGCGTGGTCGCGCCGACGTTGTAGATGTCGGCGGTCGCGTGCGCATCGGGGTCGGGGCTCTCCAGCGGCTCGGCGTAGCTGGCGAACAGGTAGGTGACGGGACCGGCACGCAGCACGTACGGGTCCTTGACGCCTTCGGTGCCGGTGGAGGCCGCGGTCAGCACGGGCCGGGCCCGCGTGACGTCGAACGCGGACGGGTGCTCGGCCGTCACCGCGTCGATGCGCCACCGGTTGTCGGCCGGATCCACGTACGACAGGTAGAGCCGGAACCCGCCGCCGTCGGCCGGCGCCAGGCAGAAACGCTCCATCGACGGCGTGCCCAGCTCGCCCTTGTGCGCCGACCACACGTCGGTGAAGTCGAGGCCGTCGTCGCTGACCGCGACCGCGCACTGCCAGCCGCGCTCCGACGCGGCGCCCCTGGGCCGGCGTCGCCGGTAGGTCAGCCAGAACCGCTCGCCATCGTGCAGCACCCCGGCGGCGCCCGACCAGTAACCTTCCTCGTCCTTCTCCGGCGCGAGCACCACCTCGCCCGCCAGAGGATCGAACGCGGCCAGCGGGGCGTAAACGCGATTAACCACAGTTCCTACCTTTCGTACAAGAAACAATCCAAGGCGACGGCGGCCCCGCCCACCACGCCGGCGGCCTCGCCGCCGAGGGTCGGCCGCTCCACCCGCACCGCGTCGCGGAGCACGGGGAACGCCTTGGCCCGCAGGGCGGCACGCACCCGGTCGAACACCGGCTCAGGAGCCGGCGCGAAGATGCCGCCGAGCAGGATCAGCTCGGGGTTGAGCAGGTTGACGGCGCTGGCCAGCCCGGTGGTCAGGTGATCCACCAGGTCGTCGAGGAGTCCGTCGGGGATCTCCGCGAGCGGGTTGGCGGAGCGGCGGCCAAGCTGCTCGATCAGGTATGGCTCCGACACCACGGTCTCCAGGCAGCCGGTCGCGCCGCACGGGCACGGGCGGCCCTTCTCCAGCACCCGCAGATGGCCCAGCTCGGTGACCCCGTAGGGGCCTGGCCGGAACGGGTGGCCGCCGATCACCAGGCCGGCGCCGACACCGGTGCGGACGTACACGTACAGGAGGGGGTCGGCGCCGGCCGTCTCCCCGTAGCGGCACTCGGCCAGCGCCATGGAACGTACGTTGTGGTCGACGACCGTGGGGACGTCCAGCGCGGCCTCCAGCAGGTCGGCGAAGGCCACGTCGCGCCAGCCCAGGTTGACCGACAGCAGGTTGCGGCGATGCTCGGGATCCACCGGGCCGGGGGCGGCGACCCCGATGCCCAGCAGCCGGTCGGCGGGCACGTCGGCCGCGAGCTCGGACGCGACCTCGGCGATGCGCGCCACGACCCGCTCCGGGGCCTCGGCGTCAAAGGCGAACGATGCGCTCCGGACGCCCCTGGCCCTGAGGTCGCACAGCCCCAGCTGCACCGCGCCCGCGCCGACCTGGACACCGATGACGTATCGGGCGTCCGCGCGGATCCTGATGCCGGTGGACGGGCGGCCGACCCGCTGGCCGGCGCCTTCCACGGCGTCCTCCGCGACCAGGCCCTCCTCGAGCAGCTGGCCCACCACCTTGGTCATCGTGGTGGCCGACAGAGCCAGCCGCCGCGCCAGATCGGCACGCGGCTGAGGCCCGTCGTCGCGCAGGCTCCGCAGCACCAGCCGGCGGTGGTGCCGCCGTAAGTCCTGAACCGGCGAATACCTCTGGTCCATGAGCCGCCCCTTTAATTAACTACTGGTGAGAAACTAATCCATGCAGGGCGGACCGGTCAAACCCCCAAAATGCCTAGATCTTTGCCAGGAGCTCCTCGAAGGTCGTCGCCGGGTGCCCGGTGAGGGCCGGGATGGCGTCGCTGACTCCTTCGAGCTCGCCGGCGGCGATCGCGAGGTAGGTGGACACCCACGCGTCGACCTGCCAGTCGGGCGCGCCGTAAACCCGGCGTGACTCGTACGCCTCCTCGAGGGTCTCGGGGTGATAGGTGACGGTCCGCCCGGTGGCCCGGCTCAGTGTGGCGGCGACCTCGTCCAGCGTCATCGCGCGCGGCCCGGTGAGGTCGTAGGTCGCCCCCTCGTGCGCGCCCGGGTCCAGCAGCACCGCGGCCGCCGCGTCGGCGATGTCGTCCTGGGCCACGGCCGCCACCCGGCCTTGCCCGGCCGGGCCGCGGATCACGCCGTCCTCGCCGGCCATGCTGGGCAGGAAGTCGGCGTACAGGCTGTCGCGCAGAAAGGTGAAGGGCAGGCCGCTGTCGCGGATGTGCTGCTCGGTCGCCCAGTGGTCACGCGCCAGCGTGAACGTGGCCGACGGCGAGGCGCCGTAGAAGGAGATGTAGACCAGGTGCGTGACGCCGGCGTCGCGGGCGACGTCGACGAACGTGCGGTGCCGGTCGAGCCGGTCGGCGCTCTCCGACGCCGACACGAACAATACGGTCGTCGCTTTGTCGAGGGCCCGCCTCATCGCCTCGGGATCGCCGTAGTCCGCGCTGATCGCGCTCGCGCGGTCGAGCTGCGGCACGCGGCCCGCGGCCCGGGAGACGAGCCGCTGCTCGGCCCCTGCAGCCGCGAGCCGGGCGGCGATCCGGCCACCGAGCCTGCCGGTGGCGCCCGTGGTCACGATGAAGGTCATGCCGCCCAGCCTACGGGCGCTCACCGTGCGCGGACGAGGCCCGTCGCGACCCCTTACGGATGCCCGTCGCAGGGCCTTACTGAGGCCGTCGCCCGCGCGGACGAGGCCGGTCTCGTAGGCGACGACCACGGCCTGGGCGCGGTCACGCAGGCCGCGCTTGGCGAAGATGCGCGCCACGTGGGTCTTCACCGTGGTCTCGCTGAGGCTCAGCGCGCCGGCCGGCCCGGCGTTCGACCCGGGGTGGCGAAGCGCTCCACCAGCTGCCGGGTGATCGACGGTGCCGCGGTGGGCCTCACGACTTCGGCCCCTCATGCTGGACGTCTGGCGAATCCCTTCATGGCCGTCTCCTCCCTCGCCCTGCTCAAGGCGAGGGAGGGGCGGGGTCCGATCGGGGGGCCGGCGCCCCGGCGTCACGAAGGGGTGGCTGGACTGGGCGAACACCGAGAGGGCACGGCCTCAGAGCGCGAATGCCGCCTTGGTCCACACGTATTGGGCGTCCAGCACCTCCCCCAGCAGGTCGAACAGCTCCCCTCTCGGCTTCCCCTCGACGCGGACAGGTGCGGCATAGCCGCCGGACGGGCCCCGCTCGGCCACCAGCAGCACACGACCGTTCTGCCGGTCCACGCCCAGGGCCAGGGCCGTCTCCCGTGCGTCCACGCACGCCTCGGCGTCGCCATCGCGGTAATAGCCCTCGACCAGGTTCGCCCACAGTGCGCGGGCGGACGGGCTCTGCTGCGGAGCGAACGCCCGCGCCGAAACCACGAAGACCATCGCGTCCACCCGCATCACCGCCGCCACTCGCCGGTGCCCCTCGGCGAACGCCTCCTTCGGCGGCACCGGGTGTGCCCGCATCGACCCGGCGGCGGCGCGCAGCAGGGAGGCCGGGTCGAGAGCCGCCGCCTCCGGGCCCAAGTCGTTCTGCAGGTATCCGACCAGCGGAAACGGTGGATTGGGAAGGGTGTTGTAGCCGAGGAAGAGTTTCGGTCCGTCCTCGATGCCAGACAGGGACGTCAGCGCTCCGTGCGCCACACGTCCCAGCCCCCCATGCCCATGGTCAGGCAGGCCATTGGCTGACTGCAGTGTTTTCATATACGCATTGTAATGGCTCAATTACTTGGTGTTAAGAGGTGTGTAAAACCATCTCAGAGAAATCCCAGACAGGCTCCCCCGTCGCAGCCTTCGTGGGGACTCCAGCCGCGCTCACGCAAGGCGGCAAAATGTGCCACGCGGATCAATCCGGCGCAGCAGGGACGCATAAGCTACTCGCGTGATCGGCCGGCCCATCGAAGTTGAATCCCTCTTATCCCGCCATCGTCCCGCCCCCGTCACCGTCGTCGGCTGGCAACCCGTGCCGCCCTGGGCCGTCGCACGAGCGCGGCTGGACGGCGCCGAACCGGTGATCGCCAAATGGACGCGCCCGCACCGAGGCGCCGACGGTCTCCGTACCGCCTCGTGGCGGACCCGCACCGAACTGGCCGTGCTGCGCTTCCTCTCCGACGACCTCGGCCTCGGCCTGGCTCCGCGCGCTCTGGCGGCCGACCTGGATGCCGGGCTCATCGTGCTGGAGGACCTGGCGCCACGCACGCCGTTGGACGGGCTGCTGCGTGCGGACGGCGCAGCCGCCCACGCCATACGCCTGGCCGCCTTCGCCCGCGCCCGCGGCGAGCTGAACGCCGCCACCGCCGGGCAGGCCGCGACCTACCACGCGCGCAGGGCGGCGCTCGGCCCGATCACGCCGGACGAGGACCGTATCGTGCACTTCGCCGGGAACCGCGAGAAGGGGCACAGGCAGGCCGCGGCCCTCGGCGCGCCGATCGTGGGGCGGGCCGAGCGGGAGTTGGCCGCCGTACGGGAGGAGCTGGCCGAGCCCGGATCGTTCCTGGCGTTGAGCAGCGGCGACCCGGAGACCAACAACATCCTCGTGCATCCCTCGGGCGACCCGGACGCCCGGCTCATCGACTTCGAGTTCGCCGCCTACACCCACGCTCTCCACGACGCCGTCTGTTTGCACGTCCCCGGCCCCGGCTGGTTGTCGGTCCGCGACGACGGCCTCGCCGCCGAGTATCGCCGCGCCCTGGCCCGCGGCGTGCCCGAGGCCGAGGACGACCGGCGTTATGGTTTCGGACTGGCCGCGGCTTGCCTCTCCTACGCCCTGAACCGGCTGGAACGCTTCCCCAGGGTGGACGCCCGCCCGGCGGGCGACGACAGCCGCCCGCAGCTCGTCGCGATCCTGGAGGCCGCCGCCCGCACCGCCGAGGCCCACCGTGCCCTGCCGCATCTGGCCGGCTGGGCCCGTCAGGCGGCCGACCTGCTCCGCCGCCGCTGGCCCGATGCGGATCTGGACCTCGAGGCCGTCCCGCCCTACACGCCCCGACGCCGCTGACCGGGTTGTCCATATGTGGACATTCGTGTCAACCTCGTCTCTCCACCATCATTTCCTCTGGTGCCTCATCTGCCACAAAGGAGGGCTCGCCGTGCGCGTCCACCTGGTCGTCCCGATCATCGCCCTGCAGTTCTTACCCGCCCCCGCGGCGAGCGTCGTGGACTACGAGTGCACCACGACAGCCACAGGCCAGAAGCAGCAGGTCAAGGTCAACGTCGAACTGACGGTCCCCGCGCGTGCCGCGGTTGGGGAGAACCTGACGATCGGCTGGCGCGGCACCTATGTGGCGGGAGCCGAGCTCCGCGCACCCTCGACCGGCCTGGACGGCGGTCTCAAGCTGTACGCGTACGCCGGCATCAGCAAAATCCCGCGGCTGACCTCGGCCACCGGCGTGGGGCAGCTCGGCACGATCACCCCAGGCCAGCCCATCCCGCTCCCCACGACCACGGTCAACCTGACGACGACACCGCCGGGCACGGGCGAGGGCGAGGTACACGCCGCCGCCATCAACATCGGCCCCAGCCCTCAGGAGCCCTTGATCGAGTGCGAGGTCAAGAACAAGTCCGCTCTCACGCAGTACCCGCTCGCCGTCGGGGAATCCGATGGCGCGACAACCCCCACTTCCTCCCCCACCGACACGGCCGACGACGAAACCACGGACGACGAGGACGAGAGCGACGCCACGACCCCAGAGGTGACGACCACCGTCACGACCACCGCGACCCCGGAGGGAGGAGTCGATACGGGGGCCGGGGGCGAGGCCGGGCCGGACGGGCGGGCATTGATGCTGGCCGGATCCCTGGTGATCCTCGCTTCCGCCACCGGCCTCCTGCTGCGCCGCCGCCCGCGCAGGAACCTCCCGTAGAGCACTCGGCTCGATGCGCTCGAGCTTGCGCCGCCGCGGCTCACCGAGAGCGTCCGTAACCCTCCATCTCCCTCATGAAGGCGGCGTGGGCGTCCGTCAGCCGGCGCTCCATGGCCTCGAACGCGGCCTCGTCCACAGACGGGTCGACGCCGGTGTCGGAGACCAGGTCGCGGGTCTGCCGCACACAGTCGTCCTGCGCCGCGTTGACCGCGCGTAGCAGCTCCTCGGCGAGGTCCTGGCTGGCCATCCGCATCACGCGCGGGTTCAGCTCGATCGAGTCGATACGGCCGGAGCTGTCGGCCCCCACAACGATCTGCCCGCCCGCGGCCGTGCCGGTGCCGCGGATCGCGCCGAGCCGTTCCTGCAGGTCGGCCAGCCGCCGCATGGCCTGCTCCGCCTCCCTGGCCACCCTTTCCAGATCATCAGGTCCGATACCACCAGGATCGAGCACCAGCGGCCCCCTCCGCGACTACCGCATCAACGATCACTCCTGACTTTGATCAAAATACTCGATACGCTCATTCCGCGTTAAGTAGATGTTTCGTAATCCGCAAACTGCGAGCGCGGCGGGGGAGAGATCATGGCCCAGGACATCCACATCACCTCCAAGACCATCGCCGACATCCAGCGAAACCTCCGCGAGTACGTCATCCCGGGCCTCGAGCGCCTCAAGAGCTCCGTCGACAGCACCGACGTGCCCTTCCCCGGCTTCGGCACCCTGGGCTTCGTCCTGATCGGCAAGTACGACGGCGTGCGCGACGACGTCAAGAACTACGCCGACGACGCCATCGACACCGTCGTCAAGTGGATCGACGCCCTCGAGACGATCAAGAAGAACTGGCGGGACGCCGAGGACGCCAGCACCGTGGTCTACCAGTGACAGGAGGATCCCACCCATGCCCTATCCCCTGCTGCACGCCAAGGCCGCACTCGACGAGCTCAAGCTGGCCGCGAGATCAGCCCCGGGCATCATGGTCGGCGTGACGATCGCCACCACCGCGCTGGCGAACGTCCCCGGCATGGGCGACGCCAAGGCCAACTGGAACTCACTGGCCAAGGCCCTGGAGGTGGAGTATCCCAACCTCATCGGCAACGCCGTCTTCCTATCCAGGGCCGGTTGGATCGCCGACGACCGCGAGGCGTTCCTCAACGCCACCAGCCTGTTCTCCGGCGACCTGCAGAAGCTGAGCGGCCTCTGCTACACCATGGAAGGGCAGGTCGACCAGGTACGCGATGCCTACGCGCTCTACTGGATGGAGATCGGCGTCCTTGCGGCCGCCGTCCTTGGCTACCTCCTCGCCTGTCAGGCCATGCGACTGACGCCTCACCTGCGTGTCGCGGGTGACATCATGCTGGCCAGGCTCACCATGCTGACCAACGCCATGATCGCCCAGAAGACCAAGGTCCTGTACGGCTTCCTGGCGGTGGCCGGCGGCACACTGGCGACGAGCTCGCAGTCGCTGGGCCAGCTGTTCAACATCAAGCCGACCGAGGGCGCCGCCGTCAACTTCGAGCGCGCCGTCATCTCCACCGACCGGCCCTCGGTCTACCTCGCCCCGAAGCGGGAACTGCCCGCCCCGCCCGAGCGGGAACAGCGGCAGCGCTGACACGACAACGGGCATCCCTTCACGGACTCACAGTTCGAACGGCTCGTGGGAGTCGGCGTACTCCACTGCGGGCTCGGGAGGCAGAGGGTCTCCGGTGCGGGGGTCGGTACGGGAGGCCTTCATGATCTCGGTGGCCGTCAGGGGACGGAGCGCCCCTTTCACGATGGCCCAGCCTCGGACGATCTTCACAGGCAAGCCATTGTCAGGATCGGTTCTGGAGGTGAAGGAACGCATGACGATGCTGCCCTCGGCTTTGACCGCCCGGGCGAAGCTCAGCATCAAGGACAAGGCCGTGATCTCCGCGTCTACGGCTCTCATCGTGTTCTTCCGGAGCTCCACCTCGGCCACAAGCTCCAGGGGATCGTGCGCTCTGTCGCTCACGTGGCAGGTGAAGATGTGCGAGCCGGAACCCGCGTGGGTCCAGAGCCATGCGAGCAGGTCGGCGGCATATTCCTCCGCTTCCAGCACTGCCCCGTAGGGCAGAGGGTCCAGCAGGTCCATTGTCCGGATGCTGAGTGTCCTGAGTCGTTCTCGATGCGCGAGCGAGGCCACGAGTTCAGCGATGGGCTCGCCCCGATAGCGGAAGGGCTCGCCCTCATCGCACACTGCCGCAGCGTAGAGGGCCCTGCTCGCAGCCGAGTCGGGCGGCAGTTGCTCCGCCTGGCAGTATTCGGCGTATTCGGCCGGGATGAAGGTCTCGACCCTGACGCTGTGGCCGGCTTGGAGCATAGAGCGCATGCTCTGCTCGCATGCGGCCAGATATTCGTCGTATGCGCCGAACTCAAATGACGGGTAGGACGCCATGGTGGCGAGGTCAAGCTCGTCGAGGAGCAACGCGATACCGATGGCAGCGCCATGGCGGGGCTTCCGCCTTCGCTTCTTTCCCATGCGGGGACCGTAGTGAGGCCTGTCCAGCCGTATGTGGTCCGAACCACATTCTGTGGAAGAAGCTGTGCGGCGCCGCACAGCGATGGCGCGTCAGGATGCCGCCTGCGCCACGCCGTGGAGTGCGGCATTACACCTTGACCTACCGCCCCCGCTCACGACCTCGTCGCAACCCCGTCGGGCCAGTTCGTCCGCCCGTTCGTTGCCGGGGTGGCCGTTGTGCCCCTTGACCCACAGCCACTCGACCTGGTGTCTGTCGGCAGCCTGATCGAGCCGCTGCCACAGGTCGGCGTTCTTGACCGGCTCCTTGGCCGCAGTGTGCCACCCGTTGCGCTTCCACCTGGCGATCCAGGAAGTGATTCCGTTCCTGACATACGTGCTGTCGGTGTGCAGCCGGACCTCGCAGGGCCGTTTCAGCGTCTCCAGCGCCATGATCGCAGCCAACAGCTCCATGCGGTTGTTGGTGGTCGGGCCCTCGCCACCGTGCAGTTCCCGCTCATGGTTGCCGTACTGCAGCACGGCACCCCAGCCGCCTGGCCCGGGATTGCCGCGGCATGCGCCGTCGGTGAAGATGTCGACCACGTCCGTCACGCTGACAGTCTCTCAGGCCTGCAGCACGGTGACCGACCGGCCGGAGGGCGTGGTGGCGGTCGTCACGGTCGTGCGTTCGGCTGCGGGCGGGGCGTCCCGCCGTACGTCAAAGACGATGAGGAGCCCGGTGCGCAGGTCGAGATGGTCCAGGTAGCGGTCCAGCTGGGCCAGGCCCTCGACGACCGGGTCGGGGCGGTCCGGGCGGTGGACCTTGAGCTCGACCGCCTCCCACTGCCAGACCCGCTTGCCCTCCCCATCGCGATACGGCCAGCGGACACACAGGTCGATCCGCCCCCGGCCCAGCGCGTACTCACGGTCGATGATGCCGCCACCGTTGACGACCCTGTGCAGGAACCCCATGAAGACCAACTGGGCGGCGGCCTCGGTATAGCCTTGCCCGACCGTGAGGATTTCCCCGTCCTTGCGCCAGAACGCCGCGAACTCCGCTACCAGCCTGGCCATGTCCAGCCGCCCATCGGCAGCGACAAAGCTACGCGGCTCCAGCACGACCTGGTCCTCGACCTTCGCCGCGAGTACCCGGGTGATCACTTCCTGGTAGATCGGGTTGGAGATCTGCAGCGGCTTGCCTGGCGCGACCAACCCCAGGTCCTGCACATAACGCACGTCGTCGCTGTAGACGGCGATGTTCTCGGACGGCACGGTCAGCCCGGCGAGCATCGGCTCGATGACCCGCTGCACCCGCGTCTCGTGCAACCGGGCCGCCAACGAGTCCAGATGGGTCTCGCGCTGCCGGATCAGCCGCTCGACCGCCTCGTCCATCAGCTCATCGGTGACCGGCCCGGTGATGCCGCGCTCACTGATGATGTCGTAGGCCAGGGCGTTGACCAGCCAGGGCTGCCCCTGGCTTGCCTCGAAGGCACGCTGCACCGCCGCGAGCGCGAACTCCTGGCCGGTGGCCGAGGTGTGCTGGCGGTACAGCTCGGCCACCTGATCGAAGGTGAAGTCCGGGACCCGCATCCCCACCTTCATATTGAAGGGGGACGAGGAGACCAGCCGCTCCGGATTGCCACCCGAGGCGGCCTTGTAGTCGCGTACATCACGCATCCCACAGACCGCCACGCTCTGCGGGAACGCCGCAGGGCGGCTGTTGTGCCCATCACGCAACTGCCGCAGCACGCTCACCAGATGGTCGCCGGACAGCGCGTCGATCTCATCCAGGAAGAGCACCACAGGACGGGGAGAGCGGCGCGCCCACTCGCGCAGCCCCCGGCGCAGCTTGGTGCCCTCAGGGGCCTGCGGCCACGGCTCCGGCGGGAGGCATTCGGACGGGAGCTGCGCCTCGGCTGCCATTTCCGCGATCGTCGCCAGGATCCGGTCCTCCGGCGAGGCGGCGCCCGGCTGTTCGGTGGAAGCGGTCTCGCAGGACGCGTAGACCGCCGCATACACACCCTCGGCCGTCAGAACGTCGGCATAGGCCTTCAGTGTGGTGGTCTTCCCTGTCTGCCGGGGGGCGTGCACGACGAAGAACTTCTCTTCCTTGATCATCCGGCGTACCTTCGGCAGACGCGCCAGCGGATCCAGCTGGTAATGGAGATTCGCGCGGCACGGGCCGGTGGTATTGAAGGACTTCACACATTGCACCTTAGTCACTGCGCTCCGTTACATCCCGCTCTTCAGGAAACCCATGAGCGCCCCGCCACGTCGAGTGCCTGCGGGAGATCGACTCCCACCTATTCCCGAACTCGGCGCGACGGCACCCTGGACGCCGTCCAGACGCTGCCGGCATCCGCGATAAGTCAGAGGAGTCCTGACATCGGCCGGTTACTCTTGAATGCCGTGATCGAGCGCACGGGTGACGAACGGGTCCGGACTCGCGCACTGGAACCTGGAACTACCGGAAGCCTGAGCCAGGGATCTGGTCACTCGTCCACATCGTCCTCCCGAGGGGGCAGTCACCGAGGTCGTAGGTGTACGACAGCGTCGACCGGGGGCGGGCAGCACCCGCTTCAGGTGGCATAGATCCTCGTCCCCGCACTCCTCCAGCCGGGCGAACGGGGCGCTGTAGCGGCGCCTGCCCACGTTGAACACATGCAGGTGGTGGCCAGACCAGCCGAACAGCACCCGGATGACCTGGTGCAGGCGGCCGAGCGAGTACTTCTCCGGCAACAGGACCCGCCGCCACATCGCGGCGGCCAGGGAGATCTTGAGCTGGTAGACCGGCACCGGCGGCGGCGATCTGCCGGGTGGCCTGGATATCCTCGGACAGCGGCATCTTGACATCGTGTAGGGCGACGTCTGGCCGGTGCTCCCGCGCCGGCAGAACGGCCTGCGCGTCCTCGCCGGCCTCGACTCAGACGATCTTCAGGAGCTCCGTCATGCGTTCAAGCTGGGCGTCAGGCGGAACGGGGTCGTAATCCATCGACCAGAAGACCTCGTCGACCTCGAGGGCCCGGAGCCGGTGAAGGTCCTCGGCGACCTGGTCGGCCGAGCCACCAAGCGGCGGGCGATCGTCGACGGGCCGGTCCTTGAGCGAGTTATTGACCCGGACGACGACGGGCAACGAGCCGGGGTCGCTCTCCGCCTCGCGGAAGGTGGTGACCGCCTCCTCCAACGCCTCCCAGGACATCAGCACCGGGTTGAACCCAAGCCCCAGCCTCGCGGCCCGCCTGATCGAGATGGGAGCGACCGCGCCGACAACGATCGGCGGACCGCCGTCCTGGACGGGCTTGGGATTGAGCCTGGACTCTGCGATCTTGAAGAAACGGCCGTCGAACGAGACCGGATCGGGCCCCCAGGCCGCCCTCATGGCCTGGACGAACTCCGCGAACCCCGCTCCCTGACGGCTCACCGGCACCCCGGCCGCCTCGAACTCTTCGCGCATCCAGCCCTGGCCGAGACCGGCCACGATCCGGCCGCCGCTGAGCCGATCCAGGGTTGCGAAGCTGCGCCCGAGGGCGGCCGGGTTGTGCAGGAGGGCGCTGATGATGCTGGTGCCCAGCCGGATCCTGCTGGTCTTGGCGGCCGCGAAGCCGAGTACCTCCAATGGAGAGTAGACCGTGTTGTAGGGCTCCATCATGGGGAACTCCTGGCCGCCCATCGAAACCAGTCCGGTCGGAGAGAGCAGTCGCTCGAACGTCCATAGCGAGCTCAGGCCGATGCGTTCCGCGCCTTCGGCGATCTGAGCGATCGCCTCGGGTGACGCGTAACGTCCCCCGGTGGGGAGAGAGAGCCCGAACTTCATGAGTTCCCATCCTTTCGATGGTGCAGGTGGATTGGGCGAAACCGGCGCCCGTAGGCGAGATGGGCGTTGTGTCCGCCTCGGCGATCTCGGCGACGGCCTCGGCACATCCGCGAAGCGAGAGCCGACGCGGACCGGCAGCCCGCGTGATCGAAGGCGGCTGACGATCCGGCGGCCGGTCTTCCAGGTACCGCCGATGACCAGGATGTCTCCTTGCCCGAACGACATGCTCGAGACGGTACGTAGGATGCATGTTTCGAGGCATCGGACATCGCATCGGAAATGTGGTCGGTCATGGAGCTGCACGGGAGATCCGCCGAGGTGGCGGCGATCGACCGGTTGCTCCTGGACGCGCGTGCCGGGCTCAGTAGCAGCCTCATCCTTCGCGGTGAACCCGGGATCGGGAAGACCGCACTGCTGGAGCACGCGGCAGGCACCGCCCAAGGCATGCAGGTGGTGCGGGGCTCCGGGATCGAATCGGAGGTGGAGCTGCCGTTCGCGGGCCTCCACCTGCTCCTGCGGGGAGCACTCGACAAGCTGCCGAACCTGCCCGAGCCGCAGCGGCAGGCGCTGGAGAGCGCCTTCGGCCTCCGCCCTGCCGTACCGGCAGACCGCATGCTCGTCGGGCTCTCCGTCCTGTCGCTCCTGTCGGAGCTCGCCGAGGACCGGCCGTTGCTCTGCTTGATCGACGACGCGCAATGGCTGGACCGGCCCTCGGCCGAGGCGCTGCTGTTCGCGACGCGACGTCTGGACGCCGAGTCGGTCGCCGTGATCTTCGCCGCACGGGACGGTGAGCGTCCGTTCCCCGCACCCGGGATTGCCGCGATTCGCCTGACCGGGCTCGCGGCTGAGGATGCGGCCGCGCTTCTCGACGAGCACGCCCCGGCGCTGGCCCCCGACGTGCGGGCCCGCGCGCTCGGCGAGGCCGGTGGCAACCCGCTCGCGCTCATCGAACTGCCGATCGCCCTGGACGGGAACACCTCGAGCGGCCTGCTCCCACTGACCAGCCGCCTGCGGGCCGCTTTCCACGGCCAGGTCGCACGGCTGCCGGAGGTGACGCAACGACTCCTGCTGGTCGCCGCCGCGGACGACACGGGCAATCTGACGATCTTGCTAGAGGCTGCCCGCGAGACCGTCGGGGCGCTGCAGCCCGCGATGGAGGCCGAGCTGATCCGGCTGGACCAGCACGCCAGGACTCTACGGTTCCGTCACCCGCTGGTTCGCGCGGCCGTGTACCAGGAGGCGTCGCTGGATCAACGCCTGGCCGCACATCGGGCACTGGCCGACGCGCTGGTCGGCAGCGACCGTGCCGACCGGCGGGCATGGCATCTCGCTGCCGCCGTGACCGGGCAGGATGAGGATGCCGCCGTCGAGCTGGAACGCGCAGCCGTACAGGCCGGCGAACGAAACGGGCACGCGGCCGCGGCGGCCGCCTATGAACGGGCGGCCCAGTTGACCAAGGAGCCTGCCGAGCGGGCGCGGCTACTCACCTGTGCGGCGGAGGCCGCCACGGAAGCGGGTGAACTGGCCTGGTCGAGTGACCTGGCCGAGCGGGCACGACCGGGCGCGAGCGACCCACTCCTCGGCAGCCGGCTGGTCCGCGTGCTCGCGTCGGCACACGCCGGCCAGGGGTCATTCCGTGCCGCGAATGCGCTACTGGCCGAGGAGATCTCGCAGAGTCCCCAGCGCACGATGGAGATCTTGATGGAGATGGTGGCCAATGCCTGGTTCGCGGGAGACGGCGAGCTGATCTCCCAGGCCGCCGAGCGCCTGGATGCGGTACGGCTGCACGCCGATGATCCGCTGGTCCCGCTCCATCAAATCCAGAACTGGATCATCTCGCTCTCGGTCGGGCGCCCCACAGAACACCTGCCGCCGATGGCGGAAGTGATAACGGCCGCCCGGAGGAATCATGTTGGCCGCCCGCACGACCTGCTGCACTTCTGCGGGCTGGGACTGATCGCCGGGGTGGATACGCAAGCCCACGACCTGGCGGCGGAGGTCGTCGCCGACAGCCGGGCCATGGGTCGGGTGGGCCTCCTTCCCCAAGCCCTGTATCACCTGGCCATCTCCCAGGTTCAGCTCGGCCGTTATCGAGACGCGGCGACCAGCGCGGGTGAGGCGGTGCGCATCGCCCGTGACATCGGCCAACGTCCGTGGCTCAGCCTCGCCAGCAGCGTGCTCGCCTACCTTGCCGCCGTGGAAGGAGACGAGGAACGCTGCCGCGCCGCCGCCGCTGATGCGCGTACCGACGCCGGGGCGAGAATCTACTCGCCGGGGATCCACCGGGCCGGCTGGGCCCTCGGCCTGCTCGACCTGGCCCACAGCCGTCCTGAGCCCGCACTGCGGCACCTGGAGACCGTCGCGGAGAGCCCCGCCCGCTACCAGCTGCCCGGCCGGCACAGCGTCCCCGATCTGGTCGAGGTCGCCGTACGGCTCGGGCTTCCTGAGCGGGCCTCCGCGGCGCACCGGCGCCTGGAGGCGCTCAATCAACAGGTGGGCAAACCCTCGGTCGGTGCTCTCGTCGAGCGCTGCCGGGCGCTGCTCGCACCCGACGAACACGCGGACGACCACTACCGTGCCGCCCTCCGCCTCCATCAACAGGACAGCCGGGCGTTCGAACACGCCCGCACCGAGCTGCTCTACGGAGAGTGGCTGCGCCGCGCGCGTCGCAAGGCCGAGGCACGAGGCCACCTGCGCGCGGCCGCAGAGATGTTCGACCGCATCAACGCCCGCCCGTGGGGAGAGCGGGCGCGTTCCGAGCTCAACGCGACCGGACTCACCCTTAACCGGCGTTCGCAGCCCGGGCTGCTCTCCCGCCTCACCCCGCAGGAACTGCAGATCGTGCAGCTGGCCGCCCGGGGACTGTCCAACCGGGACATCGCCGCCCAGCTCCTCATCAGCCCGCGAACCGTCAGCCATCACCTCTACAACGCGTTCCCCAAGCTCGACGTCGCCTCTCGACGCGAGCTCGCCACGCTTCCGTCAACCGGTCAGACACCTACGAACAGGCCTTGAAGCGACGGATCGCACGGGTGGGCACGTGGCGCCAGCGTCGCGTCGCTTCAGGGGAACCAGGACGGCGAAGTCGGAGCGCTTCACTCGACGGAGTACGTCGTCTGGACGAGACCCGCCTTGAGCACTTTCGTGGACAGGTGCGTGAGTGAGATGTCGGCGTCCAGCGGGCCGAAGAGCGGGAGGCCGGAGCCGATCAGGACGGGAACCTGGGTGATGGTGATCTGCTGGACCAGGCCCGCCCGGAGGAAGGTTTGGATGGTCTGTCCTCCGTCCACGTAGACGCTCTTGGTTCCGCGGTCGGCCAGGCCGGCGATGAGCTGGTCCAGGTCTCGGTAAACCGTGATGCGGGGGTCGGTGCCGGCGGGTAGGCGGCTGCTGATGACGGCCACGTTCTTGCCGTCGTACTGCCACCAACCGGATGCCGTGACAGCTTCGTAGGTGGCGCGGCCCAGTACGACGGTGTCCACGCTGGACATGAACTCTGGATAGCCGTACCCATCCCCGCCGCCGGCGGCCTCACCTCTACTGATCAGCCAGCCGAGGTCGCCGTCAGCGCGGGCGATGAAGCCGTCCACGCTCGTGCCGATGAAAACTGACGCGGTGAAAGAACGATCCATCGTCGTCTCACTTCCGAGGTCGGGCCGTCGCGCGGCCTTGGGAATCGATACTGGTGGAACGGTACGTAGATTGGTTGCCGCAGGAATCAGTCATCGCATCGGAAATCCGGCCACGAGCAGAGGCGCGGCATAGGCAAGTACGACTGCGCGCCAACTGGGTGGCAGGCCGGTCACGTTGATCGCGCGCGGGAGGCGAACGCTTGCCGTCGAGGTGCCCAGGATCAGCACGGCGAGTGTGGCGGCGAATGCCGGGCCGCCGAAGATGAACGACCATTCGGCGAAGGCGACTGCCTCGTCGGTGGTGGCGGCGAGCGCCCGCAATCGCTGGTGCATGGCCGCCGCCAGCAGCACCAATGCGACCGCGGAGGCGATGAGCAGAAGCGCGCCCAGCGTCATCGTGCCGCCGTGGCTTTGCGCGTAGCGGAGCACCTGGGTGTCGGTGGCACCCGGTTGCGGGGTGGATCGGTTGGCGATGACCTAGCCGATGGTCAGTGCGACATAGCCGGTGGCGGCCACGATCAGGCTCGGGTGCCGGGCTACGCCGTCGGGGCGAGGTTCCCGCTGGGCAGGTGGATCAGCGGTGGTATTCACCAGTTGCATACCGCACCCGCTCCGTTGGCTTGATCTTGCCGAATGGCTTGTAGAGCGAGAGCCAGGCGGCCACCACGAGAGCCACGATGTGCAGCGCGGCCAAACCGACGAGGCTTTGCTGGACCTCGACCAGGCCGGGTCCCGGCGCATCGGCGTTCGCGATGGCGAAGGAGATCCAGTCCGGCGAGTTGACCACGGTCACCGCAATCGTCGCCACTGTGACGACCAGCTTGGCGGGCGGCCAGTAGTACTTGAACATCCCCCACGGAGTACCCCAGCAGATGACCACCCCCGTGAGGACCGTCGTCAGCGCCGACGGGACGACGACGGTCCCCACCAAGAGCTCGTGAAAGCGGTAGGCCGCCTGCAACGTCGCCGGCTCGGAAATGCCCAGCGCCGCGATCTCCAGCACGGATATCGCGGTCGCAAGGCCGAACCACCCGACCGACGCCAAGATATGGATCATCAGGATCGCCTTGCGCCACGGCTTGGCTAGCCGGAATCCACGGGTTTTCGTCACGATCGCCTCTCCCAGGTCCAGGTACCGGTTCAGAATGGCGGGCGGCGTCGGGCGCTGAAATCCGCCTGAGGAAGAGTGGTCCTCTACAACCAGCGGAGTAGATGACCAAACCGGCGGCCGCCAGTAGACGGCGCGGACTTGGCGAGCATTGGCAGACCAGTGGCAGACAGCTCGGCGCAGCGTCCGCAGGTTGCTGCCACTCAACAAAGAAACCCAGGTCACGTTCATGACCTGGGTTTCTTCTCGGTGCGCCGCCAGGGACTCGAACCCCGGACCCGCTGATTAAGAGTCAGCTGCTCTAACCAACTGAGCTAGCGGCGCCTGCAGAGGAATATACCGGTGATCCTCATCCTGGTCGAATCGGTATCAGGCGGGCTCCTGACGCCGGGCCGGGCGGCAAAAGCTCTGCCTGGCTAGAATAAAGTTCGGCACCGAGCCCCGGCAGACAGGATCATCGATGTTCGACTCGCCCGCCGACGTGACGGAACGGCTCGCCGCCGTGGACTACCTCTCCGACGACGCCATCTCCACCTCGGTTTTCCTGGCCGCGGCGCTGGGCAAGCCGCTGCTGGTCGAAGGGCCCGCGGGCGTCGGGAAGACGCAGCTGGCCAAGGCGGTGGCCCTGGCCACGGGCGCCCAGCTGGTCAGGTTGCAGTGTTACGAGGGGCTCGACGAGGCCCGGGCGCTGTATGAGTGGAACTACAAGAAGCAGTTGCTCAGGATCCAGGCCACCAGCGCCGACGACGACATCTTCAGCGAGGAATTCCTACTGGAGCGGCCGCTGCTCAAGGCGATCAGGTCGGCGAATCCCACCGTGCTGCTCATCGACGAGACCGACAAGGCCGACGTGGAGGTCGAGGGGCTGCTGCTGGAGCTGCTGTCCGACTTCCAGGTGACGATCCCCGAGCTGGGGACCATCGCCGCGACGCGCCGGCCGTACGTGGTGCTGACCTCCAACGCCACTCGCGAGCTGTCCGAGGCGCTCAAGCGGCGCTGCCTCTACCTGCACCTCGAGTACCCGACCCCCGAGCGGGAGCGGGACATCGTGCTCAGCCAGGTGCCCACGATCCGGGCCGATCTGGCCGAGCAGCTGGCCAGGACGGTCGCGACGCTGCGGGCGCTGGAGCTGAAGAAGGCGCCGTCGGTGGCCGAGACCGTGGACTGGGCCAACACGCTGCTGGCGCTCGGCCGGGAGGAGCTGGACGAGGCGACCGTCGCGGGAACCCTGGGCGTGGTGCTCAAGCACGCCTCCGATCAGCTGCGGGCGGTCAAGGAGCTGGGGTTGCCGGATGCCTGACTCTCTCGTGGATCGGCATGTGGGGTTCGTGCACGCGTTGCGCGCCGCCGGGGTGCCGGTGTCGGTGGCCGAAGGGCTGGACGCGGCGCACGCGTTGCGGGTGATCGAGCTGGCCGACCGGGAGTCGTTGCGCGCCGCTTACGCGGCGACGCTGGTCAAGAAGCCCGCGTACCGGCCGGGGTTCGACGTGCTGTTCGACCTGTGGTTCCCGGCGGCGACAACCGGCATGTACGCCGAGCGGCCGGATAAGACGATAAATCCGGAAAAGGCGTCGGTTGAGGACCTTCGTGAGCACCTCGCAAGCCTCCTGACCGGCGGCGCCGACCAGGAGATGCGCGAGTTCGCCCAGGCCATGGTCGAGCGCTTCGGACGCCAGCCCGCCGGCCCCGGCCGTCAGGGCTGGTTCTCCTACAGCATCATGCGTGCCCTGTCCCCCGAGACCCTGATGGCCCGCATCCTCCGCAACGTCCTGGCCGGCCAGGACCGCGGCGGCCTGGCGGAGAAGACCGTGCGCCAGCAGGTCAACGCCGGTGTCCGGCGCTTCGAGGAGGCCGTCGCCACCGACGTGCGCCGTCGCATCGCCGAGGACTCCGGGATCGAGCGCATCGCCCGCTCCACCGTCCGCCCCCCGCTCGACCAGATCGACTTCCTGCGCATCACGAAGGCCGACCTGGCCCGGCTGCGCAGGGAGGTCTATCCGCTGGCCAGGCGCCTGGCGGCGCGGCTGACGATCAAGCACAGGAAGGGCCGGCGCGGGCGGCTGGACTTCCGCAGGACGATGCGGGCCTCGCTGCAGAGCGGCGGCGTGCCGCTGACCACCCACTTCAGGCCGCCCCGGCCGCACAAGCCGGAGCTGGTCATCCTCTGCGACACCAGCGACTCGGTCTCGTCGTTCGCGCACTTCACGCTGCTGCTCACGTACGCGTTGCGGGAGCAGTTCACAAAGGTGCGGGCGTTCGGCTTCGTGGACACGGTGGACGAGATCACCAGGTTTTTCGTGCCGGGCGCCGACGTGGTCGAGGCGATGACCAGGCTGGCGAACGAGGCCGACATGGTGCGCTTCGGCCGCACCAACTACGGCCACTCGCTGGAGCGCTTCGCCGAGCGGTACGGCGACGCGATCGGCCCCAAGACGTCACTGCTGATCCTCGGCGACGCCCGCTCGAACTACCAGCCGCCCGCCCTGGACGTGCTGAAGGATCTGGTCTCCAGGTCCCGGCACGCCTACTGGCTCAATCCCGAGCCGAGGCGGCAGTGGGACACGGGCGACTCGGTGGCGGGCGACTACGGCACGGTCGTCCCGATGCACGAGTGCCGCAATGTCGCCCAGCTCACCGCGTTCATCGAAACGCTGGCTTAGACCTTCTGCAGCGCCCTGGCCGCCGTGCGGGTGAGCAGCTCGATCTGCTCCTCGGTGTAGACCCGCCCCTCGGCCGCCTTGATCACCTTGGCCGCCAGCCGGGGCTTGAGCAGCGTGAGCCCCTCGGCCACCAGGATGCCGCCCTTGGGCATGTCCCCACAGTGGACCGCGAGCATGGGGGAGATCGTCACCGGGACGCCCGTCTCGCGGGTCAGCAGATCGGCGAACGCCTCGGCGGTTCCCACCAGCGCCTTGGCCTCTTTGGAGCCGTACTTCTCGCCGAAGAACAGCCGCCCGGCGTAGCAGGCGATCTCGGTGTCGGGGCTCCAGGACTCGTTGTCGACGATCCACACGCCGGCCGGGCCGATGACCAGGTGGTCGATGGAGGCCTGGTCACGGATGGCGCGGCCGTCGAGCACGTTGTAGCCCTGCTTGCCGAGCGACCTGCGCAGGAGCCTTCCTGTGATCACCTCACCGCGCTTCGCCCCACGCCAGACCGCGGTCGCGTGGAACGAACGCCAGTCGAGGAACCAGTCGCCCCCGGCGACCAGGCCGCCGAGGAGGAGGCCGATGAACGGCGCGGCGCCCGTGAGGTCGAACCTGATCGCCAGCGCCACGCCCAGGACGAACCCCACAGCCGTCTTGACGTATCTCGCCCGGCGGCGGTTCTGGGCATCTTCACGCCAGAACTTCTCATACCACCACTGGGGGGAATTCCCTGTGTATTTCTCGCTTGGCTGCACGTAGATAGAGCCACCGGGCACGGCAAACTCCCCGAATGAGTAGGTGAAACAGGATCTGCCACGCCGAAGATCCCTCGCCGGTCAAGGGATACCCTTCCGCGAACCAAGGCAAGCCTAAGGTGACGCCATTCGAACCAGCAAGGCCAGTAACCGACCAGTCGGTATGCTAGGTCCGTGACTCATGTGAAAGAGGAACCGGTAAGGCAGCGGCTCCTGGCCGAGGCGACCCGCTTGTTCGCCGAGCGCGGGTTCGAGGGCACCTCTGTACAGGAGGTCGTATCAGCCGCCGGCGTCACCAAGGGCGCCATGTACCACTATTTCGACTCCAAAGACGATCTACTGCACGAGATCTACGCCCGGGTGCTGCGCATGCAGATGGACCGGTTGACGCAGATCGCCGACAGCCCGGGCACGCTGAAGGAGCGCCTGCACAAGGCGGCGGCCGACGTCGTGGAGACCACGACCGCGAACCTCGACGACTCCAAGATCTTCTTCAGGTCGATGCACCTGCTCGCGCCCGAGACGCAGAAGACCGTGCGGGCCGAGCGCCGCCGTTACCACGAGCGATTCCGCGAGCTGGTGGCCGAAGGGCAGCGCACGGGGGTTTTCAGTGACAAGGTGCCCGCCGAGCTGGTCGTGGACTACTTCTTCGGCTCGGTGCACCACCTGGGCACGTGGTTCCACGCGAACGGGCCGCTGACCGGCGCCCAGGTGGGCAGGCACTTCGCCGACCTGCTGCTCTCCTCACTCGGGGCCGGGGACGCCGGCGAGTGAGGACAGCGCCTCACGGTGGTCGCCGGGCGTGCCCAGTGCGATCTCGGCGGCCTTGGCGCGCTTGAGATAGAGATGGACGGGGTGCTCCCACGTCATCCCGATCCCGCCGTGCAACTGCAGGGCCTCCTCGGCGGCGTGTACGGCCACGGCGGCGTTCCATGACTGGGCCACGGCCACGGAGAGCGGCGAAGGGTCGGCGACCGCGTTCCTGGCGGCGGCCCTTGCCCTGACCACGTCCAGCCACAGGTCGGCCAGCCGGTGCTTGATCGCCTGGAAGGAGCCGACGGGACGGGCGAACTGGTGGCGCTCCTTGACGTAGGCGAGCGTTGACTCGAGGCACCACTCGGCCACCCCGAGCTGTTCGGAGGCCAGCAGCGCCGCGCCGGAGCGCAGCACCGCGGCCAGGTCGCAGGCCCCGACGCGGCGGGCCCGCGCCCGCTCGAACGTGACGGTGGCCACCGGCCTGGTCAGGTCGAGCGACGGCACGAGCTCCACGGCCGCCCCTTCGGCGGTGTACAGGTCGCCGTCCACCGGCACGAGCAGCACGTCGGCCACGTCCGCCCCGGCCACGCCGGTGACCGTGCCCGACAGCCGCCCGTCCTCGATCCGCACCGACGAGCCACGCAGCGGCCGGTACGGCGAGGCCGCGAACGACACCGCCAGCGCGGCCGTCGTCCGGCCCTCGGCCAGCTCTCCGAGCAGGGCGTCCCCGGTCGGCAGCAGCGCTTGGGTGGCCAGCACCGAGCTGGTGAAGAACGGCACCGGCGCCACCGCCCGGCCCAGCTCCTCCAGCACGACGGCCACCTCGCTGGCCGACGCGCCGGCGCCGCCGAGCTCTTCGGGGATCAGCAGCCCGGCCACGCCGATCTCGCCGGCCAGCGTCTTCCACAGGTCCAGGTCATAGGGGTCGGACTCGATCCGCTTCAGCACCGCGGCGGGCGGGCACCGGTCGGCGAGCAGCCCGCGCACGGCCGCCCGCAGCTCCTCCTCGACCTCGGAGTAAAGGAGTGTCATCGCGGCAGGTCCTTCCAGGGCACGTCCTTGTCGACGCGGGGCTCCGAGGGCAGGCCGAGCACCCGCTCGGCGATGATGTTGCGCAGGATCTCGGACGTGCCGCCCTCGATCGAGTTGCCCTTGGCCCGCAGGTAGCGGTATCCGGGGCCGCGGCCGTAGAAGTCGACGTCCTCCGAGCGGCGGAACGCCCAGTCGTCGTAGCCCAGGTCGCGCTGGAACTCGACCTCGAATCCGGACAGCGCCTGGTTGAGCTTGGCGAACGACAACTTCATGCCCGATCCCTCGGGCCCGGGGTGCCCGGCGGCGAGCTGCTCGCGCAGCCGCGTCCCCGACAGGCGGGTGACCTCGGCCTCCACCCAGAGCGCCAGCAACCGCTGGTGCAGGTCGTGCGTACGCAGCTCGGGGTGCGCGTGCCAGGCGTCGAGCACGGGCCCGACCATGCCGCCGCCGCGCCGCACGGGCGCGCCGCCGATGGCGACCCGCTCGTTCATGAGCGTGGTCTGCGCCACCCGCCAGCCATCGCCGACCTCGCCGAGCCGCAGGTCGTCGGGCAGCCGCACGCCGGTGAGGAACACCTCGTTGAACTCGGCCTCGCCGGTGATCTGCCGCAGCGGCCGCACCTCGACGCCGGGCGCGTGCATGTCGCACACGAAGTACGTCATCCCGCGGTGTTTCGGCACGTCAGGGTCGGTACGGGTAACAAGGATGCCCCACCGCGCATGATGGGCGCCGGACGTCCACACCTTCTGGCCGTCCACGACCCATTCGTCCCCGTCCCTGACCGCCCTGGTCGCGAGCGTGGCCAGGTCCGACCCGGCGCCCGGCTCGCTGAAGAGCTGGCACCAGATCTCCTCCCCCGTCCACAGCGGGCGCAGGAAGCGGCGCTTCTGCTCCTCCGTGCCGAACGCCAGGATCGTCGGCGCGGCCATGCCGAGTCCGATGCCCTGGACACCGGTGTTGATCTGCGGCGTGCCGGACAGCTCCCGCTCCACGACCTGCTGCAGCTCCCTGGCCACCCCCAGCCCGCCGAGCCCTTCGGGGAACCACACCCAGGCCAGCCCGGCGTCGAACCTCGCCCGCAGGAACGCCAGCCGGTCCCCGCCGGGATCGTGCTCGCCGAGGAACGCCGCGACCCGCTCCTTGATCTCCGCCTCGTTCACATCCACCTCTTGAGCTCGCGATAGGCCAGCGACCGCTTGTGCACCTCGTCGGGGCCGTCCGCCAGGCGCAGCGAGCGGGCGCCAGCCCACAGCGCGGCCAGCGGGAAGTCCTGCGAGACGCCGCCCGCGCCATGCACCTGCACGGCCTTGTCGAGGATCCACTCCACGGTGATCGGGGTGGAGATCTTGATGGCCTGGATCTCGGTGTGGGCGCCCTGGTTGCCCACCGTGTCCATGAGCCAGGCGGTCTTGAGCACGAGCAGGCGCAGCTGCTCGATCTTGATGCGGGACTCGGCGATCCAGTCCTGGACGACGCCCTGCTGCGCGACGGGCTTGCCGAACGTGGTCCTGGCCAGCGCCCGCTTGCACATGAGCTCGACCGCCCGCTCGGCCATGCCGATCAGGCGCATGCAGTGGTGGATGCGGCCGGGCCCGAGTCTGGCCTGGGCGATGGCGAAGCCGCCGCCTTCCTCGCCGATCAGGTTTTCGGCCGGGACGCGGACGTCCTGGAACTCGATCTCGGCGTGGCCGCCGTGGTCGGCGTCGGTGTAGCCGAACACGCGCATGCCGCGCTTGATGTGCAGGCCGGGCGTGCCGCGGGGCACCAGGATCATGCTCTGCTGGCGGTGCGTGGGCGCGTCGGGATTCGTCTTGCCCATGACGATGAAGATCTTGCAGTTCGGGTTCATCGCGCCCGAGATGAACCACTTACGACCGTTGATGACGTACTCGTCGCCGTCGCGCACGATCGAGGTGGCGATGTTGGTGGCATCGGAGGAGGCCACGTCGGGCTCGGTCATCGCGAACGCGGAGCGGATCTCGCCGTCGAGCAGCGGCTGCAGCCATTCCTTGCGCTGCCACTCGCTGCCGAACATCGACAGCACTTCCATGTTGCCGGTGTCGGGCGCGGCGCAGTTGGTGGCGGTGGGCGCGATGGTGGGACTCCGGCCCATGATCTCGGCGAGGGGCGCGTATTGGAGGTTCGTCAGCCCGGCGCCATGCTCGCCCGGCAGGAACAGGTTCCACAGGCCGCGCTTCCTGGCCTCGTCCTTCAGATCGGACATCAGCGGCGGCGTGCTCCAGCCGCTGGTCGCCGCCTGCCCCTCGAAGGCAGGCTCGGCGGGGTAGACGCATTCGTCCATGAAGCGCAGCAGACGCTCGCGCAGGTCCTCGGTGACTTTGTCAAAGGCGAAGTCCATGACGTGAGCCTACCGACCGGCCGGTATGCGTGTCGACAGGTGGTCTCCCGCAAAAACCGCCATGTGGCCATAATCCTGACATTCGGCTCCCCTTAGGGTTGCCGCCATGACCACGAAGTTGCCTGCCCCTGTGGTGCTCGAGAACGAGGTCGTCCGACTCGAGCCGCTCGCCCTCCACCACGTGCCCGACCTGTTCGCCGCCGGAGGCGGGGACGAGGAGGTGTGGCGCTGGATGTCCGTCGCCACCCCGCGGTCGGAGGAGGAGCTGGGCAAGGTCGCACTGGGACTGATCCACGACGACAAGCACATCCCCTTCGCCGTGGTGCTCAAGGAGAGCGGACAGGCCGTCGGCTGGACCACCTACGCCGACGTGCCGGGCTTCGAGGCGAGCGTCGAAATCGGCTGGACCTGGTACGGCCGCGCGGTCTGGCGCACCGCCGTCAACACCGCTTGCAAGCTGCTGCTCATCGACCACGCCTTCGAACTCGGCTACAACCGCGTCCTGCTCAAGACCGACAACCTCAACCTCCGCTCCCAGAACGCCATCAAGCGCATCGGCGGGTTCCATGAGGGCACCCTGCGACGGCACCGCAAGAGGCCCGACGGCACCTGGCGTGACACGGTCTGTTTCGGCATCCTCGAAGAGGAGTGGCCGGAACACCGGGCTCGCCTGCATCGCGGGTGACCGTCAGGTGCCGAGCATGCCGGTCAGGAGGTCTCGCATGGCCTCGATGAGCTCGTCCAAGGTGGGCATGGCACCGGCGCCCGCGATGGCGTCGAACATGAGGCCTTCGCCGAAGGCCACCAGCTGGCGAGCGTGCCGTACCGGATCACGTGAGCCCACCGCGGCCAGCAGGGCGACGGCGGGATCGCGGAAACGGCGGCCCGCCGCGTCGTAGATCTCGCGCAGCTCGGGCCGCCGCGTCGCCTCCAGCGCCAGCTCGTAACGGGCCAGCGTGCGCCTGCGGTCCTGGAGCTGGATGTGCAGCGCCTCGCCCATCACAGCGGACAGGTCGGACAGCTCCAGCGCCTCGCTCCGGTACGCCGGCGCGAGCGCCCGCAGCTCCAGCTCCGTGAGCCGCGACAAGGTCAGCTCCAGCAGGGCGGCGCGGGTGCGGGCCAGGTTGGAGGTGGAACCGGGCGGCAGGCCCGCGGCCTCGTCGACGGCTCGGTGGGTGAGGCCGCGCATGCCTCGCTCGGCCAGCAACGTGATGGCCGTGTCCGCAACGGTCTCCGAACGCTTCACGGATCCCGATACTACAGCGGTAGTGCACCTGAACTACAGGCGTAGTATGGTGAGACTACAGACGTAGTAGTGAGGGGGTCGTGTGATGCCCAGGGCTGTAGTGATCGGCGGCGGGATCGGCGGGCTGAGCAGCGGCATCGCGCTGCGGCGCAACGGGTGGGACGTGACCGTGTTGGAGCGAGCCCCCAAGATCGATCCGGTCGGGTCGGGGCTGGCGATCGCGGCCAACGCCCTCAAGGCGCTCGACACCCTCGCGCTCGGGGATCACCTACGCAAGTTGTCCAGGATCCAGGGACAGGTGGGGATTCGCCGGGGCAACGGGCCGTGGCTGGTGCGGACCACGCCCGATGCGGCGCAGGCCCGCTACGGGGATTCGGTGGTCGTCACGCTGCGGGCCACGCTGATGGAGGTGCTCGCGGACGCGCTGGGGGCCGATCGGCTGCGGTTGGGGATCAGCGTGTCCGGTGTGGACGCCGGCGAGGGCATCGTGCGTACCCATGAAGGTGATCTCCGGGCGGACCTGATCGTGGCCGCCGACGGCATTCACTCGAAGGTCCGGCAGGCGCTCTTTCCTGAGCACCCTGGTCCGACGTACTCAGGGGTTACGGCCTGGCGGGGTCTCGTACCCCGGGGGAATCTGGAGATCCGGAGCACAGAGAGCTGGGGCAAAGGGCTGATATTCGGGGTCATGCCGCTGGCCGATGACATGGTGTACGTGTACGCGACCGATGTGCTGCCTGCGGGCACCGCGTTCGAGGACGAGCGGGAGGAGCTGCTGCGGAGGTTCGGGGACTGGCATGAGCCGATTCCCGCGCTCCTGCGGGCGGCCGATTCCGGGATGATCAAGCGTAACGACGTCTACTCCTTCGACACTCCGCTGCCTGCCTTCCATCGCGGGAAGGTGGCGCTGGTCGGGGACGCGGCGCACGCGATGACACCGAACCTGGGGCAGGGGGCCTGTCAGGCGATCGAGGACGCGGTCGTCCTCGCCCACATGGTGGGTAGCGGCGGCCTCAGTGCCTATACCGCCGCCCGGCTGGGGCGGACGTCGAAGGTCGTGCGGCAGTCGAGGCGCATCTGCGGGATGACCAAGATCCGTAACCCGGTGGCCGTCCGGCTGCGCGACCTGGGGATGTCCCTGGCCGCCCGGACCATGCCGGACATGATGTTGCGGTCCATGGATGAGGTGCTGAGCTGGCGTCCACCGATGGGGGCTACATGCACCCGATCAGGTGGCGTCTGAGGTCGCGGTCACCCGGTGCGGGGACGGCACCGGGGGGACCTCGACCGAGCCCGGCTGGGTGTGATCGGGGGCAAGGCGGCCAAGGGTGATCGTGCCGCCGATGGTGAGGGCGCTGGCCAGCAGGGCGGGGATCGCGGTGGACGGGCTGGTCGGCAGGGGCTCGCCGAGGAGGAGCGCGCCGGCCAGCACCGAGGTGATCGGGTCGACGACCTGCACGCCGGCGTACGCGATCCCGAAATACCCCACGGCGTACGAGCGCTGCAGCAGCACCACCGCGCAGACCAGCAACACGGGCACGGCGAGGGTGAACCAGTGGACCAGCCGCCCCCAATCGCCCTCCATGCCGCCGCCGACCACCCGCACGAACGTCGACACGCTGGCGGTGACCGCCCCCGCCCCCACGCTGAGCAGCAGTGCCCGCCCGGGACCGTGGACGCGGCCCGCCATCACCTGGGTGACCAGGACGATCGCCCCGATCACGGCGAGGAACCCGAGTGCGGCTCCGGCACCGAGCCGAGGCGGCACGTCGTGGTGCGGCACCAGCAACATCAGCCAGAGCAGCCCCACGGCCACCGCGATCGAGCCGAAGATCTCCGCCTTGTACGGCTTGCGCCCGTACATGAACGCCGCCAGCGGCACCGCGAACACCAGCGTGGCGACGCTGATGGGCTGGACGGCGACCAGCGGCGCGAAGCTCAGGGCAACGGCATGCAGGCAGGCGCCGGTGAACCCGATGACGCCGCCGATCCACCAGCGAGGGCGTCGGACCAGCCTGAGCGAGGCACCCTCGGCCACCGCCTCGTACTGTTGCAGGGCTGCGCCGAGCGCGTATCCGAGCGCTCCGGCCAGGGCGATGATCAGGCCGACCCAGGTCATGAGCGCCCACGCGGGGGCGTGGATCCTTCCAAGAGCATTGCTCCAGCTTAGGAGGCGAGCGGAGCGGTGGAATCATACTTTAGGCGGATCATTGAGTGAATCTCGCTCGCCGCCGGCACGAACATCTAGCCCATTCGCAGGTCAGCACAGCCCCCTCGGGCTACCGCGGCCCCACGTCAGGATGCCTCCGGGCAGACGCAGAACAGGTGGCCCTCCGGGTCCTGGAGGACGATCCAGCGTGTCCCCTCCTCCGTGACCCCCGGCTGGAACGCGGGCCTGGTCGCCCCCAGCGCGATGTACTCCTCTGCCGCCTTCTCCACGTCCGGCACCCGGAAGTCGAGGTGGAACTGCTTGTCCGGGCTGGGCCACGTCACCGGCCGGCGGTCGGCGACCCGGCCGAAGTAGATGTTCGTGGTGCCGTCGCCCACGGCCGCGTACTCGTCCTCCGCGTACTGGATGTCCCAGCCGGTGATCTCGTGGTAGAACTCGGCCAGTTTCTTGGGCTCGGCGCAGTCGATGGTGAACGCCAGGAGTTTTGCCTTCGTCGTCATGGATCCAGCGTTCCAGCCGTACCTGCCATCTGCTGTCAGGTACGACGCCACAACGTCACGTGGCGAAGGGCCGCGCCCGCCGAGGGGCGCGACCACACGTTGCGCTCCTGAGGGTCGATGCTCGTGACGACCTGCGCCGGGAGCATGACCTTCTTGCCGAAGATCCAAGGTCCGGTGTCGACGATGATGTAGCTCTCGCCGACCTCGTACGTCGCCTCGTCGACGGTCCCGATCTTCCCGTCCGTCGCCTGCACGTGGTAGTTCACGAGGTCGAGGCTCCGTCCGCGGTCATAGACGTCAGGTCGATAGTCCCAGAGCTCCATAGGGGCTCTCTTCCTCTCTTCTTCCGTCTTCGTCGGGCACGCCCCCGCTACCCCGAGGCATCTCGGTAAACCCCTTGCAAAGTGCTTGCAGGCAGGCGATGTCAACCCCGGCGCAAGGGTTCGAGCGCACCCTCTCCATGACAGGAAGGGGTGGACCCATGCGAACCAGGTCAGACAGGCTGTACGAGATCGACGGGCTCCGGCTTCTGGCTGCGCTGTGCGTTGTGGTGTTCCACTACACGTTCTCCGGCTGGGTCGGCGGCGCCAGCCCGGTCGCCTTCCCCGAGGAGAGCTCCTGGTCCAAATACGGCTACCTCGGCGTGGACCTGTTCTTCCTGATCAGCGGGTTCGTGGTGCTGATGAGCGCGTGGGGCAGGAGCCCGCGGGCGTTCCTGGTGTCGCGGGCCGTGCGGCTCTACCCCGCCTACTGGGTCGGCATCGCCGTCACCGCCACGGTCGCCGTGACGCTGGGGCAGGGGATGTTCCAGGTGACGTTGCCGCAGGTGCTGGCGAACCTGACGATGTTCCAGGCGGTGCCCGACATCGCGAACGTGGACGTCGTCTACTGGACGCTCTGGGCCGAGATGCGCTTCTACCTGCTCATCCTGGTGTTCACCTGGATCGGGATGACCCGCGCCCGCGTCATGGCGGGGTTGTGGATCTGGCTGGGGCTGACGTTCGGGGTCCAGCTGGGGCTGGTTCCAGGCGTCGCGGACCTGGTCGTGCAGTCGGAGTTCGCGCATTACTTCATCGCGGGGATGGCGCTGTTCATGCTCTACAAGTTCGGGCTGAACCTGCAGATCGCCCTGCTGGTGCCGATCTGCCTGGGCAACGCCGTCTACCGGGCCATCGGGTATGCCGACGCGGTCGGCGACCGTTACTCCGTCACGTACTCGCCCGCGATCATCACGACCGTCGTCGTGGTCATCTTCCTGGTCATGACGCTCGTGGCGCTGCGCGTCACCCAGCGGCTGGGCAGGCCGTGGCTGGTGCCGGCCGGGGCGCTGACGTACCCGCTCTATCTGCTGCACGCCCACATCGGCTTCATCGTGTTCGCCAGGCTCGGGGACGCGGTCGACGCGCACGTGCTGCTGTGCGGGCTCATCCTCGTCATGCTGGGGGCGGCGTACCTGGTGCACAGGTTCGTGGAGCGGCCGCTCGCGCCTGCGCTCAAGCGCCTGCTCTCGCGCCGGCCGGTCGCCCCGGCGCTCGGGGTGCTGGTGGCGGGACAGCCGACACGGTGACCTGACTCTCCTGACAACCGCCTGCGAGGCCGGGCGTCGGAGCCCCAGGTGCGGATAGCATCCGCGTCATCGGACGGAAGGAGGCCCGCGTGAGTCTGAACAGTCACGAGTGGGCTCCACCCGGCGTCGATCCGGACCAGCCGAGCGTGGCGCGCGTCCACGACGCCCTGCTCGGCGGCATGGAGAACTTCGCCTCCGACCGCTCCGTGGCCCGCAAGCTGAAGGACGCGGTGCCCGAGGTGGTGAACCTGGTCTGGTGCAGCCGCGCCTTCCTCGGCCGGGTCGTGGACTTCCTCGTCCGCGAGGCGGGCATCAGGCAGATCGTCGACCTGGGCGCCGGGCTCCCCACGGTGGAGAACACGCACGAGGTCGCCCAGTTCGCCGATCCCCGGTGCCGGGTGATCTACGTGGACATCGACCCCATGGTGGAGCCGCACGCCCGCGCGCTACTCAGCGGCAACCCGAACGCCGACGCGATCACCGCCGACGTCCGCGACGTGGAATCCGTGCTCGGGCACCCGGCGCTGACCAAGCTCATCGACCTGACGCAGCCCACGGGGCTCCTGGCCGTCGGGCTGCTGCACCTGCTGTCCGACCAGGAGGATCCGCACGGGCTGGTCAAGCGGTACATGGCCGCGCTGGCACCGGGCAGCTACCTCGCCGCCTCGAGCCTCATGGCCTCCCCCAGCCCCAAGGCCAAGGCTCTGGAGGTGCTGCTCCAGGCGACCATGGGCACCGGGTACTTCCGTGAGCGGGCGGCCATCTCCGGTTTCTTCGACGGCCTGGCGCCCGTGGAGCCTGGTGTGGTGCACCTGCCGGAATGGCATCCCGACGAGCGAATCCCGGGGCCGCTGGCGCCCTGGGAGGAGTTGCTGCTGGGCGGCGTGGCCCGCAAGCCGCACCTCTGAGGGGCCGCCGCCCGTGAGGCGCTAGGGTGAGGGCTGTGCCGCGACGTTTGATCTGCTCTCCGCCGCCCGCCCAGTAGCGGGCGGCCTTTCCTGAAATCTCCGGGTCTGACTGATCCGGGAGTGGCTGCTGCCCGCGTACTGGGCCCATTTCCACCACTCCCATCGGAGAGCTCCTGTCATGACCCATGTCTCCGCCCGGCGGGGCGCCGTGTACGTGTCCGTGGCCGCGACCGCCTGGGGCACCGGCGGCGCGGCCGGTTCGCTCCTCTTCGAGACCGGCGGCCTCGGCCCCGTCGGCGTGTCACTCTGGCGCTACCTGATCGGCGCCGCCTGCCTGCTCGCCCTCACTCCCCTCCTGTCCTCCACCAAGCGCAGGAACCCGGCCGGAGAGAGCGACGCAGGCCGGCGCGACCATGATCAAAGCCGGCTGACCTGGCGCGTGTTGCCCATCGGCTTCGGGATGGCCGTCTACCAGACTGCCTACTTCGCCGCGATCACCCATTCCGGTGTGGCCGTCGCCACCGTGGTCACCATGGGCGCCACTCCCGTCTTCGCCGCCCTGGGCAGCCGTTTCCTGCTGCGCGAGCGCCTCGGCAAGGTCGCGTTCGCCTCGCTGGCCGCCGCCCTGGCCGGGCTCGCCCTGCTCACCGCCGAAACCGCGCTGCAGGCCCGTACGTCCTCCGTCGCCGGCATCGGCTTCGCCCTGGCCTCGGCCGCCGGGTACGCCGGCGTCACCCTGTTCTCCCGCCGCCACAGCGACGACCCGCGGGGCACGGCGATCGGCGGGTTCGTCGTGGGCGCGGCGTGCCTGGCGCCGTTCGCGCTGGCGGAGGGAGTGATGCCGGAGATGAGCCTGGCCACGGCCGCCCTGCTGATCTATCTGGGCGTGGTGCCGACGGCGCTGGCGTACGGGCTGTACTTCCGTGCGCTGACCGCGCTGAGCGCCACCACGGTCTCGATCATCTCGCTGGGCGAGGCCGTCGGCGCGGCCCTGCTCGGCGTGGCGGTGTTCGGCGAACATCTCACACTTCTCGCCTGGTCGGGGTGCGTGCTGCTGCTCGCCGCCGTCGCCGTGCTCGTGGCGCGGGCGGAAGCAGGCTGAGTGGGGCTCCGGATGGGTTAAGGTCCGGTACGGCGGCCCGCCTCGCGAGTGCGGGGAACGGTGTCGGCGCGGCGCGCGTTGGAGGAACTGTGGCCTCGATAAAGGGAATATTCAAAAACCTCCTGGACCGTCCAGGAGGCGTGCCCTTGACGGGCTACCAGAAGACCGTCAAGGCGGCTGACGCTCGCGCCGAGCGGGTGGCGAAGCTTGACGAGCTGCCCCAACCGGACATGGGCGACCTGGCCGAGTTCTGCGCCGTCGCGCGGGAGGCCGCCGACCGGACCCTCGGGCTGCGGCCGTATGACGTGCAGTTGCTCGGCACACTCGCGCTGCTCGACGGGAAGGTCGCCGAGATGGCGACCGGCGAGGGCAAGACGCTGGCCGGCGCCATGGCCGCGGCGGGCTACGCGCTGCAGGGCAAGCGCGTGCACGTGATCTCCGTCAACGACTACCTGGCCAGGCGCGACGCCGAATGGATGGGGCCGTTCTACGAGGCGCTCGGGGTGAGCGTGGGCTGGATCGGTCAAAACTCCACGCCGGACGAGCGGCGCGCAGCGTACGCGAAGGACGTCACCTACGGGCCGGTCAGCGAGATCGGGTTCGACGTGCTGCGCGACCGGATCCGTACGGACGCGAGCGAGATCATCGTGCCCGCGCCCGAGGTCGCGCTGATCGACGAGGCCGACTCCGTGCTGGTCGACGAGGCCCGGGTGCCGCTGGTCATGGCCGGCTCCACCGACCCCGGCAACGCGGTGCCGGAGATGGCGGCCCTGGTCAGGCAGCTCGTCCGGGGCTACCACTACGAGATCGACGAGCAGGCCCGCAACGTCTACCTCACCCCCAAGGGCGCCGACAGCGTGGAAAACCTCCTGGGCGTCGAGCTCTACGACGAGCACGAGCCGGGCACGCTGATCGAGCTCAACCTGGCCCTGCACGCCCACGCGCTGCTGGCCCGCGATGTGGACTACATCGTGCGCGACGGCAAGGTGCAGCTGATCAACCCCTCGCGCGGCCGGGTGGCGCTGCTGCAGCGCTGGCCCAACGGCCTGCAGGCGGCCGTGGAGGCCAAGGAGGCGCTGCCGCCCAGCGAGAAGGGCGAAATCCTCGACTCGATCACCGTGCAGGGCCTGATCCGCCGCTACCCGCAGATCTGCGGCATGACCGGCACCGCCGTGGCCGTCAGCGAGCAGCTGGGCGAGTTCTACGGGCTCAAGGTCGCCGTGATCCCGTCCAACCGGCCGTGTGTCAGGAAGGACGAGCCGGACCGCATCTACCCGACCGTGCCCGACAAGGACGCCGCGCTGGTCGAGGAGATCCAGGAGGCGCACGCCACGGGCCGGCCGATCCTCATCGGCACACTCGACGTGGCCGAGTCGGAAAACCTCGCCAAGCTCCTGCAGCGGCGTGGCCTGGAGCCGGTCGTGCTCAACGCCAAGAACGACGCCGAAGAGGCCGCGATCATCGCCAAGGCCGGCGAGCGCGACGCGATCACCGTCTCCACCCAGATGGCCGGCCGCGGCACCGACATCCGGCTCGGCGAGGGCGTGGCCGAGCTCGGCGGGCTCTACGTGATCGGCTCAGGACGCCACGCCAGCAGCCGGCTCGACGACCAGCTCCGGGGCCGCGCCGGCCGCCAGGGCGACCCCGGCGGCTCGGTGTTCTTCGTCAGCACGCAGGACGATCTGATCACCCAGTTCGTCCCCGACGAGCGCCCGCCTGCCGCGGACGCCGACGGGGTCGTGCGTCACCGGCGCGGCGCCTACCTCGTGGGCCACGCCCAGCGCGTCGCCGAGGGCGTCAACCTGGAGATCCACCGCAACACGTGGCGCTACACCCGGCTGCTGGAGCACCAGCGCGAGCTGATCCTGGAGTGGCGTGACAAGGTCCTGCACGGCGACGCCGCCGCCAAGGCCCTGGCCGCGGCCGATCCCGAGCGCTGGGCGGAGCTGCCCGAGGACACCAGGGACGAGACGGCCCGCCAGATCGTGCTGCACGCCATCGACACCTGCTGGACCGAGCACCTGGCGTTCCTGACCGACCTGCGCGAGGGCATCCATCTGCGGGCGCTGGGCCGGATGAGCCCGATCGACGAGTTCCAGCGGGAGGCCGTGGCCGAGTACAAATCGCTGCTCGCCGAGGTGGAGCGGCGGTCGCTGGAGTCGTTCGAGACGCCGGAGCGGGAGCTGAGGCGGCCGCAGGCGACGTGGACCTATCTGGTGCAGGACAACCCGTTCGGCACGGAGTGGGACCGCATCCTCCGGAGGGTCACCGCGGCCACGCGGCGCGGCTAGGGCCACTTGGGGTCGCCGGACGGCTCGACCGGCCCGTTGAGCACGCCGAGCCGCTCCAGCAGGGTGATGAACGTGGCCGCGTACGGCGAGTCCGCGGTCACGGCCGCCACGCGCGGCCAGTCGACCTGCTCGCGCATCGCGCGCACCTGGGCCAGCAGCGCCCCGTAGTCGCAGGCGTGCTCCGACAGCGGCAGCAGCCACGAGATCACCAGGTCGGTGGCCTCCAGCACGGGCACGATCACCGCCGATGCCTTCAGCGGCTCGGCCCGGTCGAGCAGCTCGTCGGTGATCGGCAGGTCGGACACCCGGTAGATCAGGTCCACCAGCCGGCCCTCGTCGTACGCCTTGACCAGCCAGTCCTCGGGCGGCTTGGCGGTCTGGAACCCGATCGCCCGCAGTGCCTCAAGGGCGGCGGGCACGTCGTGCTCGGTGAGCACGAAGTCCACATCGTGGAGCGAGGGCGCGGCGCCCCTCGCGTACGCGGCGCAGCCCCCGGCCAGCGCGAACTTCACTCCGGCATCCTTCAGCCCGGAGCTGGCACGCTTGAGCGTGTCAAGGATGGCGTCGGTGACCGCGTGGCCATGGCTACTCATGTGGTCGGGCTACCCAAACGGTCACCGAGTAGACGTTTGCACACGCGGGCCTGAGGCCAGGCGACGACGACGGCGGATCAAGGCCGGGCGGTGGTGCGGCGGAAGGCGGTCACGGCGGCGCCGACGCGGCGCGGCGGAAGGCGGTCACGGCGGCGCCGACGCGGCGCGGCGGAAGGCGGTCGCGGCGGCGCCGGCGGCCGCGGCGCCGGCCAGCGCGAGCAGGACAGGGCCGCGGTGCCGGGACAACCACAGCTGCGGGCTGCGCCCATGGGAGCGCCGGTCGAACGCGCCGTGCGCGCCGTAGTCCGTGCTCTCGTCCGCCGGCTCCCACAAGTTGGACACCCCGCTCGGCGGCTTCTCGTCCGTCTGCTGGGAGCGGATCCCGGTGCGTGCCACGTACCGGTCCACCAGTGCCGGCGCCACCCGCTGCGCCAGCAGGGTGGCGACGGTGGGGGCGCCGACCCAGTATTCCTTGCGCTCGGGATGCTCGGCCGCGTACACGATGGCCTTGGCCGCGACCTCCGGCTGGTAGATCGGCGGCACCGGCTGCGGGTGGCGGCGGAGCTTGGACAGCACCCAGTCGAACTGCGGGGTGTTGAGCGCGGGCAGCTGCACCAGCGTGATGTGGATGTCGCTGCGGTCGGCCATCAGCTCCGTGCGGACCGACTCCGTGAATCCCTTGATCGCGTGTTTGGCGCCGCAGTACGCCGACTGCAGCGGGATGCCGCGCTGCGACAACGCCGAGCCCGCCTGCACGATGGCGCCCGCGTTGCGCGGGCGCATGAGGTCCAGGGCGACCTTGGTGCCCCAGACGTACCCCAGGTACGTGACCGCTGTGGTGCGCTCGTACTCCTCCGGGGTGATGTCAGTGAATTTGGCGAAAACGCTGGAGAAGGCGTTGTTGATCCAGACCGCGATCGGTCCCAACTCCGTCTCAATGCGCTCGGCCGCCTGCCTCACCTGGTCGTAGTCCGCCACGTCCGCCTCGTACACCTGGCCGCTGCCGCCCGCGACGCCCACGTCCACGGCGGCGGCTCCCAGCCCCGTCGTCCCACGTGCGATCAGCGCCACCTCGGCGCCCTGCTGCCCCAATTCGCGCGCGACCGCCCGGCCGACTCCGCCACTCGCGCCCGTCACCACCACAACTCGCCCGCGAAGTGGTGCCATGTCGAGATCAGCCCGCCTCTCCGTCGCTCCGCCGACTCTGACGCCGTACGGCCAGGATGATGTCGACCACCGTGCCCACGGCCAGCGCGATGGCGATCGCCGTCATCACGGGCGCCCCGGTGATGACCCCCAGCACCGCGAACGCGAACGCGCACACCAACATGAACGAGCCCACCCTGATGTGGACCACGTCACGCGGTGTGGCCGGCACCATGGCGTGACCTTTACGGTCCCGCTCCTCGTGCCACTCTCCCTTATCAGCCATGGCGCTCACCTGCCCTTCCTGTTTGCCGCCTAACGTCCGGGGTAGCGGCCCCTCGTGCCGGAGCTGGGCCGCAGCCGGCATCTCTCGCTCAAGGCGCTCGGGGTGGACGGTGAGCTGCCGCGATACCGGCACGCCACCGTTTGAGTGGTTCATGCCCGGGCATGCGGCGACAGAAGAAGGAGGCGAGCGATGGAAGCTCCGCAGTACGTCGCGGCCCGCGTCCAGCAGGCGCTGGCCGAGGACGGACGCACACACGAGCTCGGCATTCGCGTGGATATAAGAGGCGACCAGCTGTTCCTGCGGGGTCAGGTGAGCGGAGCCGAGCAGCGCGAACGGCTCGGCCAGGTGGCGCACGAGGCGGCACCCGAGCTCCGCGTGCACAACGAGATCAAGGTCGTGGACTTCAGCGAGCCAGGAGAGGATGAGCACCTTGATTGACCTGCGCATAGCGGCCGTGGGAGACATCCACCTGGGAGAGGACCAACGCGGCCAATACCGCAAGAAACTTGCGGGTATCGAAGACCGGGCCGACGTGTTCCTGCTGGCCGGAGACCTGACCAGGCACGGCACGCTGGAGGAGGGCAAGGTGGTGGCCGACGAACTGCGCGACCTGCCCATCCCGGTCGTCGCGGTGCTCGGCAACCACGACTACCACTCGGACCTGCAGTACGAGATCGCCGGCGAGCTCCGCGACGCCGGGGTCGTCGTGCTCGACGACGACGGCGCGGTGGTCGAGTGCGGTGAGCACAAGCTGGGCGTGGTCGGCGGCAAGGGCTTCGGCGGCGGGTACGCCGGAAAGTGCGCGAGCGAGTTCGGCGAGCGCGAGATCAAGAACTTCGTGGCCCACACCCGCTACATCGCCGAGGCGTGGAAGGTCGCGCTGAAGGAGATCGTGGCCGACCACCGCGTGGTCGTGTCGCACTACTCCCCTATCAAGGAGACGCTGGAGGGCGAGCCGCCGGAGATCTACCCCTTCCTCGGCAGCTACCTGCTGGCCGAGGCGGTCGACACGGCCGGCGCCGACCTGATCGTGCACGGGCACGCCCACAAGGGCAGTGAGAAGGGCATGACCCCGGGCGGCATCAGGGTGCGCAATGTGGCGTTGCCGGTGCTGCGCCGGGCCTACGGCATCTACTCCATGGGCGAATCTGAGCACTTCTAGGATGTTCACCGGCAAAACTAAGAGAACCGCTGGACCGTTCTCGGGGATCGGTCCAGCGGCGGAGATAAGGGGGAACCGGGTCGTCGGCGCCCCTAGACATTGAAGATGCTGATCCCGCCGGGCCCGACCAGGAAACCAAGGACGATCAGGACGATCCCCCAGAGAAGGTCGCGCCGCGCCAGAATCACGTAGATCCCGGCGATGACGAGAATGACCGCGATGATCCAGAGCAAAGTAGCCATGGGCTGCAACTGCCCTGCGGGCCCGCTACTTAACATGTCTTCCCCCGCCGCAAAGGGCAGGGAAAAACGTATGACGACATTCGGCTATTTCCTTTCTTGCGAGGAGCACGGCCCCAAACAGCTGGTACGGCAGGCCAAGGCCGCCGAACGCGTCGGCTTCGCTGCCCATCACCACCGCAGTAACGTGCCCGCTCATCCGCACCCACCCTGTCGTCATCGCGCAGGCCACGGCCACCACGGCGGCACTGACCGGCGGCCGCTTCCGGCTCGGCGGGGGCATCGCCGACGGCTACATCTCCACCGCCCCCGAACGCCGAGTCCGTCCAGGCGTTCCGCCAGGCCGGCGGCGCGGGCAAGCCGACGCTCGGCGGGCTCAAGGCCTGCTACGCCGCCGATGAGGGGGCCGCGCGGAAGACCGTGCACCGCCTGTGGCCCACGCAGGGCATCAAGGGCGAGGCCCCACAGCTCCTTCCGCTGCCGCGCCACTTCGAGCAGCTCGCGCAGTCGGTCACCGAGGAGGAGACCGTCAACGGCAGCCCGGTCGGCCCGGACCCCGAGGTCCACGTCCAGGCGATCAGGCAGTACGTGGACGCGGGGTTCAGCGAGGTGTACGTCAGCCAGGTCGACAGACGAGCAGGACGCGTTCTTCGACTTCTACGCGCGCGAGGTCCTGCCACGGGTCCGGTAGCCCGGTTTCACGCGGACCAGCGGGCGGCCGGCGTGCGACGACGGGGCAGGTGCGGGCCACGGGTCCGGCGCGTGTTCCGGGGAGCGGGATGGGTCGAGTTAAGCGGGCCGGAGGGGGTAGGCGGCCAGGAACCGTCTCGAGGAGGTCATGATGCCTGAGCGCGATCTTCGATACCTGGCCGAGCTGGCCGCGCAACTACGCGTCGACTCCGTACGGGCCGCCGCCGCGGCCGGCTCCGGCCACCCGACCTCGTCCATGTCCGCGGCCGACCTGATGGCCGTGTTGTTCTCCTGCCATCTCCGGTATGACTTCGAAAACCCCGGTAACCCGGCCAACGACCACCTGATCTTCTCCAAGGGGCACGCCTCTCCCCTGCTCTACTCCCTTTATAAGGCGGCGGGGATCATCGATGACGAGGAGTTGCTGTCGTTCAGGAAGCGCGGGAGCCGGCTGGAAGGCCATCCGACCCCCCGCCTGCCCTGGGTGGACGTGGCGACCGGGTCACTCGGTCAGGGGCTGCCGGTCGGGGTCGGGGTGGCCATGGCCGGTCGGCTGGAACGGCTGCCGTACCGGATCTGGGTGCTCTGTGGCGACAGCGAGCTGGCCGAGGGATCGATCTGGGAGGCCGCGGAGCACGCCGGGGAAGAAGGGCTGGCGAACCTGACCGCCATCGTCGACGTGAACAGGCTCGGGCAGCGCGGCCCCACCAGGCACGGGTGGGACACCGGGGCGTACGCGCGCAGGTTCGGGGCGTTCGGGTGGCACACGATCGAGATCGACGGGCACGATCCCGGGCAGATCGACTTCGCGCTGAACGACGCCTGCAACACGCGCCGGCGGCCCACCGTGATCCTGGCCAAGACCCGCAAGGGCGAAGGCGTGCTGGAGGTCGAGAACCGCGAGGGCGCGCACGGCAAGGCGCTGAAGGATCCCGGCAAGGCCGTCGAGGAGCTGGGCGGGCCGCGGAACGTGCGGGTCGACGTCCGCGTGCCCGACCCGGCGCCCGCGGCGCACCGGTTCGAGGGCGGGCGGCTGGAGCTGCCCGCGTACAAGGTGGGCGACGCGGTCGCCACGCGCACGGCGTACGGGGAGGCGCTCAAGGCGGTCGGCGCGGCCAGGGGCGAGGTCGTGGCGCTGGACGGCGAGGTGGCGGACTCGACCAAGACCGAGACGTTCGGCGCGGCCTTCCCCGAGCGGTTCTTCGAGATGTACATCGCCGAGCAGCAGATGGTGGCCGCGGCGGTCGGGCTGCAGGTGCGGGGGTGGAGGCCGTACGCGGCCACGTTCGCGGCGTTCTTCACCCGGGCGCACGACTTCATCAGGATGGCCGCGGTGAGCAGGGCCTCCATCCGGCTGGTCGGCTCGCACGCGGGCGTGGCGATCGGGGAGGACGGTCCTTCGCAGATGGGGCTGGAGGACCTGGCCATGCTGCGTGCCCTGTACGGCAGCACCGTGCTGTATCCGTGCGACGCCAACCAGGCGGCGGCGCTGGTGGCCGAGATGGCGGACGTCGAGGGCGTGTCCTACCTGCGGACCACGCGCGGCGCCACGCCCGTGATCTACGAACCGGGCGAGCGTTTCCCCATCGGCGGGTCGCGGGTGCTGCGGCACTCCCCCGGCGACCGGGCCACGATCGTGGCGGCCGGGGTGACCGTGCACGAGGCACTGGCGGCGGCCGACGAGCTGGCCGGGGCCGGCGTCCCGGTGGGGGTGATCGATCTGTACTCGGTCAAGCCGGTCGACGCGGCGGCGCTGACCGAGGCGGCCACCACGACGGGCAACCTGATCACGGTCGAGGATCATCGGCTGGAAGGCGGGCTCGGCGATGCTGTCATGGACGCCGTGAGCGAGCTCGGGCCGCGGGTGATCAAGCTGGGGGTGACGGAGCTGCCCGGGTCCGCGACGCCGGAGGAGCAACTGGCCGACGCACGCATTGACCGCCACGCCATAGCCGCGGCGGTCAAGCGGTTGTTGTGACCGGTTGTCTTTCTCCGGGTGAAGGTCACCGCGCCTTGGCGGTGGCCTGCCGGTTGGCCTTCTTGATGGCGTCGACCAGCTCCTGCTTGGTCATCTTGGACCGGCCGCGCACGCCGAGCCTGGCGGCCACGTCTTGCAGGTGCTCCTTGCTGGCGTTGGCGTCCACGCCTTCGGCCGTACGACCGGATCGGTCCGTCGCTCCCTTGTCGGAAGGTCCCTTCTTAGACTTGGGCTCCCAATGGTCGCCGACCTTCTCGAAGGAGTGCTTCAGCGCGGCGAACGCGGTCATGTGGGCGCGGCGGCCTTCGCCGTACTGCTCCACGGCATTGTCGTGCGCCTTGATCCACGTGGTCTGCGCCTTCTTCGGCGAACGCCTGATGGTCGTTGGCAGTTCTTCAACAGCAGGCATGCCGATTCACCTCCTACAGCGGTGGTTCGTCGTAGTGGCGGCGTTCCTCGTACACGGTGGTCCTGCGGGGCTCAGGCTCCTCGTAGACGTCGTGGCGGTGCACCGGCTCGTCGATCGGGCCGACCGCCCTACGGGTGACGCTGATCCTGTATATGCCGAACAGGAGTCCGACGAGTCCGCCGAGCATGAGGATGACCCCCACGACGTTGATGTCGAGGCCGGCGAGGTCGAATTCGACGGCCCAGGTGAGGATCGCGCCGAGCATGATGAGGATGATGCTTCCGGCGATGGTCATCAGGGTTACCTCCTTGACACGATGGAACCTCTATCCACATGTCGAAAAACAAACACGTCGTGATGATCGGGCTGATGGGCTCCGGCAAGACCACTAACGGCCGCCTGATCGCGCAGGCGCTGGGGCTGGAGTTGAGCGACAGCGATCCGTTCCTCGAGTCGCGGTACGGCGGCACGGCCGCGCAGATCGCCCGCCGCGAGGGCGCCGACACGCTGCACCGGTACGAGGCCGATCATGTGCTCCATGAGCTGGCCGGCGAGCCCAAGGTGATCGCGGCGGCGGCCAGCACGGTCGAGGACCCGCGGGTGCGGGCGGCGTTGCGTGATCCTTTCGTGGTGTGGGTGGACGCCTCCGACGACGTGCTGGCCCAGCGGATGCAATCCGGCGACCATCGTCCCGACTTCGACCCGGCGGCCATGCGGGCCCGCCGCACGCCCTTCTTTCGTGCGATCGCCGACCTGGTGTGCGACGTCGGCGTCTTGCGTCCTGAGCAGGTGCGGGACGCGGTGCTGCAGGCGCTGGGCAAGCCGGTGCACCGGTGACCGTACCGAGGGGACGCCCGGAGGTGGCATAATGATCATGACGCCTGGGTCCTTCGAGGCGCGGGGGGCCTGTGGCGTCATTTCGGACAACCAATGAACCCTGCCACGCATCTAAGCATCAGTGATGATGGTGCCCGGCGATCCTGAGAGGCTTGGCAGCTACTGGCTGGCGGCCCGGCTCGGCGCGGGCGGGCGCGGCGTGGTCTACGACGCCTACGACGACGAGGGCCGCAGATACGCGGTCACGGTGCCGCGCGGCGATACCGGCGGGCCCCGGTTCGAGCGGGTGAGCTGCCCCCATCTGGCCGACGTGGTCGCCGTCGGGGTCGACGAGGGCGTGCCCTATGTGGTGAGCGAATACGTCGACGGTCCGGACCTGCGGCGGGCGGTCGAGCTGCACGGCCCGTACAAAGAGGACGACCTGGTCGCGCTGGCCGCCGCGCTGGCCGCGGCCGTGGGCGCACTGCACCAGGCGGGGCTGACGCATCGCGGGCTCAATCCCGAGAGCGTGCTGCTGGCGGACGACGGACCCAAGGTGATCGAGCTGGGCCTGCCGGGTGCGGGGGCCATGGATGGAAGGGACGGCACGTTCACGTACCTCGCTCCCGAGGTGCTGACCGGCACGGAGGCGGGGGCGGCGGCCGACGTGTTCGCCTGGGGAGCGGTGGTGTTGTTCGCGGCGACCGGCCACGACCCGTTCCGCGGGGAGAGCCTGGGCGGGGTCATGCACCGGCTTCTGACGGTGGACCCCGATCTGAGCACGCTGCCCGACCCACTGCGCGAGCTGGTCGGGCGCGCGCTGGCCAAGGACCCGGCCGGCCGTCCCGTCGCGGCGGAGCTGCGGATCGAGAGCACCGCCGAGCTGCGTCCCCCCGAGGGTCACGCGGGGCCGCGCGCGCTCGGCGAGGTGGCGGAGGAGGCCTACCTGGCCCTCACCCCCGGACAGCAGGAGGAGGTCCCCGGCCTGCTGCTGCGCCTGCTGGACGGCGACAGCCCGCACGACGAGGGCGACGTGCTCCGGCCGCTCCTGGACGCCGGGCTCCTGGTGCGGCGCAGCGTGCGTGTCCCGCCGACCGAGACCCCCGTCGGCAAGCTGGTGGCCGTCGGCGACGGCCGCGTGGCGCCCGCCAGCGCCGCGTTGTACCGGGCGTGGCCCAGGTTGCGCGGCTGGGTGGCGGACGAGCGCGAGAGCATGCTGGTGCACCGGCGCATCAGGGAGGCGGCCGGTCACTGGTCGCGGCGGCGCCGCGGGAGAAGTCACCTCTTGCGCGGCGAAGAGCTGGACTCGGCGCTCGGCTGGGCCGCGACCAAGCGCCGCCATCTGCGGCTCAACCAGCTCGAACGCGACTTCATCAACGACAGCGTGACCCTGTCCAAGCAGCGCAGGAGGCTGCTGATCCCCGTGCTGACGACGCTGGTCGCGGTGCTGGCGGTCGCGGTGTCGATGTCGGTGATCTCCGTGCAGGGCCAGAACGAGCTGCGCGGACGGCTCATCGAGGCCAACGCGCGGGCCGTGGCGGCGCGGGCCGAGGCGCTGCGGAGCTCGGATCCGCGCACTGCGATGCGGCTGAGCGTGGCCGCCTGGCGGATGTCGCCGGTGTTCGAGGCACGGGCGGCGTTGCAGGCCTCGCTCGTGCAGCCGGAGGTCGGCGTGTTCACCGATCCGGCGCCGGACTCGCGGGCCCGATACCTGCTGCGCGGTGACGAGCTGGTCAAGTGGGACGTGGACGGGGTCACGATCTGGGACGTGGGGACCGGGCAGCGCGTGGCCTCGTACGGGCTGCCGCCGGGCAACGCGGCGCTGAGCGACGACGGGCGGTTCGCGGAGGGGGTGGACGGCCGGCCGTTCGACGTGGCGACCGGGCGCCCGCCGGCCGCGGGCGTCTACGCCGTCAGCAGGGGCAATCGGACCAGGGTCTACCGGGGCGGCCGGGTGTTGTTCGAGGTCGCCGACCGGAAGGTGGCGCTGTCGGCGGACGGGACCAGAGCGGCCGTCTCCCGCGTGAGCGGGCGGGTGGAGTTGTGGGAGCTCGCGGGCCGGACCAGGACGGCGACCGTCGAGGTGAGCCCGCTGCGCGGTGCGGACGCCGCGGCGCCGTCCATGGCGTTCAGCCCGGACGGGAGCGTGCTGGCCGTGGCGGGGCGTGACGGGGTCACGCTGGTGGACTCGGCGAAGACGGCGGCCGACGCCCTCGGCCGGGACGCGCGGACCGGCGGCACGCCCATGGCGCGCCAGGGGGCTGCGGTAACCGGGACTGCGGCGGCGCCCCACGGCACCTCGGCGGACGTCCCCGTCTTCAGCCCGGACGGCCGCCTGCTCGCCCTGCCCGGCGCCGGCGAGGTCCGCGTGTGGAACGTGGCCGAGCGCCGGCTCGCCGGCTCCTACCCGCTGAAGGACCCCCAGCCCGGCCTGGCCTTCTCCACCGACGGGCAGACGCTGCGCTACCTGAGCGGCACCGGCTCGGTCGTCTCGCTCGCCGTGTCCGGACTACCCGCGCCCGCCGACGACCACGCGGCCGCCGCGTTCTCCGGCAACGGCAGGTACGCGGCCAAGGAGGTCGGCAACGCGATCGAGCTCACCGACACCGTGGAGCACAGGAAGCTCGGCAGGATCACCGCCGCCGGCGACCTCGCCTTCGACGCGGGCGGCCGCCTGCTGGCCGTCGCCGGCGACCCGGTGACCGTGTGGAACGTGGCCGGCAGCAACCTGGTGACGTCCATCGACGCGGGCGGCGACGTGCTGGCCGTGGCGCTCTCCCCCAAGGGCGACCTGCTGGCCACCGCACGCGGCCGGACCCTGGAGACGTGGGACGTGAGTGCGGGGCGACGGGTCAGGGTGTACGAGGGCGCGGGCGACCTGGCGCTGGCCTTCAGCCCGGACGGCTCGACGCTGGCCGCCGGCGCCAACCTGCTGGATCTGCCTACGGGCAGGGTCACCCCGCTCGACCTGCGTGCCGCCGCCACGGCCGACGCGCCGGTGCCCACCGCGCTGGCCTACTCCCCCGACGGGCGCACGCTGGCGTTCGGGCTGGACGGCGGCCGTGTGCTGCTCTGGGACGTCCGCGGGCGCATCCGGCTGGGCACGATCGAGACGGGCACGTCGGCGGTGGACGAGCTGCGTTTCTCCCCGGAGGGCGACCTGCTGGCCGTCGACGCCGCCCGTACGTCGTTGTGGGACGTGCACACGTTGCGCGAGGTCGGCCAGGTCGCGTCGTGGGCCGCCGGGCTGGCCTTCAGCCAGGACGGCAAGCGGCTGCGCGGCGTGGCGCTGGACGGCAGCGTACGCGAGAGCCCGGTCGACCCCGCGCTGACGGCGCAGGAGGTGTGCGCCCGGGCCGGCGGGCCGCTGAGCAGGGCGGAGTGGTCGCGCCTGATCCCGGAGAGCGGCTACCAGGACGTGTGCTGACGGTCTCCGGTCACTCGTGCGGGTACGTTCGAAGGACCTTCCCCTCAGGGTTGGCGACCAGGTAACCCCCGCGGCTGTAGTCGTCGGACACGTAGACGCGCAGAATCGGGGCCTCGGACGTGGTGTCAGGGTCCACGATCACGTAGCGCGAGGTGGGCTTGGGAACGCCCAGGTTCTTGTTCGCCTTGTTGACGAGCGTTGCAAGAACGTTCCAGTTGTACTTGTCCAGGTCCACCAGAGGGCCGTCGACTGTGCCGCCGTTGCCGACGCGGGTGACGGCGCCGTTGCGGTAGCTGTACCTGTCGTAGAGCTCCTTGTCCGTCGCGAGCGGCGCCTCGATGAAGGCATAGGTCGGGTAGACCGTCATGCTGACGACCTTGCTGCCGCCGATGGTGTTCTTGACTTTGGCGATCATGGCCTTCACGCCCGCGGTGGTCAGCAGGTTCTCCGGCTCGTCGCTCTCGGTCTTGGTCTCAGCCGGCGTCTCGGGGTCGCTGCTGGCGGCCGGGGTGACGTTGAGTGCCGTCGGGTCGCCGCCGGTGACCGTGGTGGTGGGCGGGAGGAACCGCCACACCAGCACGCCGGCCACGGCGAGCGCCGCGATGGAGAGCGCGATCCCCACGTTGACGGCGGCGCGGCGGGGGCGCTGCGAGTGCACGGTTTTCACCTGCGAGATCGGCGCCGGACCCCACGGAGGCGCCTGCGATGCCACACCCCACGGGGGCGGCTGGGGCGCCGCATAACCGCCGTAGCCGGATGGGGGCACCGGTGGGAACGTGCCAGGGCCAGGTTCAGTGGCCGAGGCCAGCATGCGGTCCAGGGTCGCGGCGTCGGGGCGGGCGGCGGGTTCGCGCCGGAGCAGTGCCGACAGCACGGGCCCGAGGGGCCCGGCGCGCTCCGGGGGCGGCACGTCCTGGTTGAGCACGGCGGCCAGCGTCGCCAGCGTGGTGCTCCGGCGCAGCGGATGGCGTCCCTCCACGGCCACGTACAGCAACATGCCGAGCGACCATAGATCGGAGGCGGGGTCGCCTTCGTGGCCGTTGATGCGCTCGGGCGCCATGTACTCGGGCGAGCCGATGAACGACCCGGTGGCCGTCAGGCTCGTGGACTCGCGTACCGCCGCGATGCCGAAGTCGGTGAGCACCGACCGGCCGTCCTCGCGCAGCAGCACGTTGGCGGGCTTGACGTCGCGGTGCTGGATGCCGACGGCGTGCGCGGCACGCAGGGCCGATAAGACCTCGCGGCCGAGCCGGGCCGCCTCGGCCGGGGTCAGGGGGCCGCGCTGCAGGCGGTCCTGGAGCGAGCCGCCGGTGACCAGCTCCATGACGATCCACGGGTAACCCTGCTCGCCGGGGTCGACGATGTGGTGGATGGTGGCCACGTGCGGGTGGTTGAGGCGGGCGAGGGCACGGGCCTCGCGCAACACCCTGGCCCGCAGCTCGCGGGCGCGGGTCGGGTCCTGCTCGTCCATGGAGGAGTCCGGCGGGCGTACCTCCTTGAGTGCCACCTCGCGGTGGAGGGCCACATCCCAGGCGCGCCACACCAGGCCCATGCCACCGCCGCCGAGCCGCTCTACCAGCTCGAAGCGGCCGTCGATCACCCGTTTGTGCATGGAGAGCAGCGTAGGGCCGAGCCACCACCCGCGTCATGCGCCCAGGTATGTACGTCTTGGTGTTTGTGCGAGCTCCTGTCGGGCGGCGACTCACTCCCTTAGATCGCTCAACCTCCCGATGAGCCCCGTCCTCGACGTGATGCCGAGTTTGGTGTAGATGTGGCTCAGGTGGTATTCGACCGTCTTGACGCTCAGCACCAGCTTGCGCGCCGCCTGCCGGTTGGTCAGCCCCTTGCTGATCAGCACCGCCACCGTGTGCTCCTGCGGTGTCAGTCCCAGGCCGGCGGTGTCCTGCGGGCGCAGCACCGCCCGCCCGCTCGCCGCCAGCTCCAGGTCACACTGCTCCAGGTACGGCAGCGCCCCCAGCCTGGACAACGTGAGCTGGGCCGCTTCCAGCTGCTCGGCGGCGGCCGCCCGGCGCCCTCGGCGGCGCAGGAACGTGCCGTACGCGAGCTGGATCCTGGCCTCCTCGAACGGCATGTCGATCTTGGCGGAGTGCTCGAGCGCGCCCTGGAAGACGGCCTCCGCCTCGGCCGGCTCGTGCCTGGCCGCCAGCAGCCCGGCCCTGGCGCGGGCGGCCGCGGCCAGGACACTGCGGCGCTCCCTGACCAGGGCCGGCAGCTCGCACGGCACCAGGACGGCCTCGGCCTCCTCCAGCCGCCCGGCGTTGACCAGGGCGTCGGCGAGGAGCGTGCGCCAGAGGACCACTGTGGGCTCGTCCGGCAGGTCGATCCTGGTCAGCGGCATGAGCGCGGTCACGGTCGCCTCGTGGTCGCCCCTGGCGGTGGCCGTCAGCGCGTCGGCGCCGGCCGTGCTGACCTGGGCCAGGATGTTGTCCGGGCAGCACGCGGCGCGGGCGGCGCGGACGTGGCCGAGCGCCCGCTCCCACTCGCCGCGGGCGGCAGGCACCAGGGCGGCCACCGCGTGGGCGTAGCTCGCCAGCCACACCTGGCCGAAGTCGTCAGCGGCGGACGCGCCGATCTCGGCGTGCGCGGCCGCCTCGTCCCAGCGGCCGAGCCGGTACTCGGCCTGGGCCAGCGCGGTCGCCACCAGCAGCTGGAACGGCGCCGACCCGCCGGCGCCGACGGTGAGCACGCCCAGCAGGTCGTTGTGCGCGCCGGCCAGGTCGTCGGCCCACATCCGCAACATGCCCCTGCCGAGCAGCGCGTCGGAGTTCGCCGGCTCGCCGCCCGCCGCCTGCCCGGCCCTGGGCACGTCCCCGCTCAACGTCAGCCCTTCCTCTATCCGCCCCGCCAGCCCAAGCCCCGCCAGCCGCGCGAACCACACCAACTGCCCGCCACCCACCAGGGGCACATCTGCCGAAGTCCGCGCACCAGGCGACGGCCGCGCACCAGGCGACGGCCGCGACTCATCACCATCCGGGAACCGTGCAGGGGGCGCGTGGGACGGGCCCGCGGGTCGTGGTAGCCGGGCCGCTGGAGGTGGGGCGGCGGGCGAGGCGTGGAGGGCCCATAAGACGGCGGCCGGGCCGTCGCCGCGGATCAGGGACGCCATGGCCAGGCGGCCGGCGATGCCGGAGGCCAGCCGAGGGTCGTGGGTAGCGTGGGACCAGGCGCTGTCCAGTTGCCGTCCCGCCTCCTCCAGCCGCCCGGCCACCAGCGCCACCGATCCCAGCACGTAGTCCCGTGCCGCGGGATCGGCTGCGGGCGCCACCTGGGCGGCCAACGCGCCCGCGTCCCCGGGCCGCCCGGCGGCGAGCAGCGCCTCGACGGCCTCCGCGATGAGCCGGTCCCGCGCCGCCCCCTCTCCCGTGAGCTGCACCGCCCGCGTCAGGCACCCGCACGCGCTGGACCACCGCCCTGCCGCCGCCTGCCGCCGGCCGATCCTCGCGACCTCCCGCACCAGCTCATCGTCCACCTGGTCGGCGGCCGCGAGCCGGTGGTGCAGCCGGTGGACGACGTCATCGACGAGATCGGCGGCCAGCAGGTGCAGCCGGCGCCGCGTGGCCGGTCCGAGGTCGTGGTAGATGGCGGCTCTGACCAGGGGATTCGGGAAGCCGAGCGAGACCCCGGCCCCGGTGCGCCACTCGACGAGCAGCTCCGCGCCCGTGGCCTGCTCCAGTGCGGGCAGCGGCTCGGCCAGCTCTGCCATGCGGGCCGCGAGGTGCAGCGGTGCGGACGTGCCGAGCACGGCGGCCGCGGTCAGCAGCCGCTGCGCCGCGTTCCCGCACTGCCCGAGCCGATCGAGCACCAGGGCGGTGTAGGCGCGCGGAGCGGGCAGCGGGGCGTCCACATCGGCCAGGGTCTCGGGGCGTACCTGCTGGAGCAGCGCGCGGGCGTGCAGGGGGACGCCCTTGGTGTGCTCGTGCAGCCGCTCGGCCGCCTGCGGCGTCAGCCGTACCGGGCCGAGCCTCGCGCTGAGTGCCTGCAGTTCGCGCGCGCTCAGCCCGCTGAGCGGCAGCCGGAGCGCGGCGCTGCTGCGCAGCAGCCGCCGCAGCCCGTCAGGCAGGCGGGGATCGTCGCTCTCCCTGACGATCAGGAGGGCGAGCACCCGGTCGCTACGCAGCCGCCGCAGCGTGAACGTCAACGCCTGCAGCGACGGCAGGTCCGCCCACCCGGCGCCGTCGATCGCGAGGACGACCGGGGAGGTGCGCTGCAGCCGGCCGAGCAGCTCCAGCAGCGCGGCCCCGACCACCAGCGGGTCGGGCGGCGCGAGCGCCCCAGGATCGGACGCCTCGGGCGACGACCGCCCCCCGGAACCCGGCACTGAGGACAGGGGGTGGGCACCGGGACCCGACAGGCGGCCCAGCACCTCGGGCAGCGGCCGGGTCTGTGCCCCGAGCTGGCCCAGCACGCCGTACGGCAGCTCGGCCTCCCCCTCTTCCCCGCTCACGTCCAGCACGATCGCGTTCTCGATCGCCGACAAGAACTCCCCGGCCAGCGCTGTCTTGCCGATGCCCGCCGGCCCCTCCACCACCACCAGGCTCGACCGCCCCTCGCAGACCCGGCCGAGCTGGGCATGGAGCACCGCCAGTTCCCGGCAGCGGCCGACGAACTGCTCGTCGCCGGAACGCTCGGGTCCTGTGCGAAGGGCGCGTACTGCCATGGACTCACCCCCCTGGAGACCAATACATCGTGGGCCTTGGTCCGGCGACCGTCCAGTGTCCTGGTAACCCGAGTCGGCTATTGCGGCCCGGGATCGGCCGCAATAGCCCCTACCGTTGACCCATGGATCCCCTCATCACCCCCAGGGCGCTCAACCGGGCCACCCTCGACCGTCAGCTCCTGCTGCGCCGCACCACCCGGGGCGTCGTGGACGTCGTCGAGCATCTCGGCGGGCTGCAGGCGCAGACCCCGCACACCTGGTACACGGGCCTGTGGAACCGCATCGCCGGCTTCAAACCGGCCGACGCCGCCGACCTGCTGCTGTCGCGCGACCTCGTACGCATCGCGCTGCAGCGCTCCACCATCCACCTCGTCAGCGCTCGCGACTGCCTGGCCATGCGCCCGCTGCTGCAGGTGGTCACCGAGCGCGGGACCCGGACAACGTTCGGCAAACGCCTGGCGGGAGTGGATCTCGACGAGCTGGCGGCCACCGGGCGGGCGCTGCTGGAGGCACAGCCCATGACGTTCGCCGAGCTCGGGCAGGCGCTGGCGGAGCGGTGGCCGGACAACGACCCGCACGCGCTGGGCCAGGGGGTGCGGTGGCTGGTGCCGCTGGTGCAGGTGCCGCCGCGCGGCGTGTGGGGCAGGAGCGGGCCGGTCGCGCACACGAGCGCGGAGTCCTGGCTGGGCTTCGAGGCGCCGCCGATGACGCCGGCCGAGCTGGTGCGGCGTTACCTCGCGGCGTTCGGGCCCGCGTCGGTGATGGACGTGCAGACATGGTCCGGGCTGACCCGGCTGAGCGAGGTGGTGGAGTCCATGGACCTGGTGCGGTTCAGGGACGAGGCGGGCCGCACCCTGTACGACCTGCCGGACGCCCCGCGGCCCGGCGAGGACGTGTCCGCCCCGGTGCGCCTGATGTACGACTTCGACAACCTGTTCCTGTCCTACGCCGACCGGTCCAGGGTCATCACGGAGGCGGGGATGGCGGCGCTGCAGGGCTTCATGGGCACCAACGTGATGCCCCGGACGATCCTGGTGGACGGCTGCACGGCCGGGGACTGGACGGTCGCCCGCGCCAAGGGCGTCTCGACGCTCACCATCCACCAGTGGGCGCCGATCTCCGTGCTGGACGAGGTCGAGCAGGAGGGGCTGCGGCTGCTGGAGTTCCTCGCACCGGGCGACAAGCACGAGGTCGCGGTCCGCGACAGCCCCTCCAAGTCCTGACGCCTGGGCACGGCGGGCCGGCGCATGGCCGACGATCAGGGACCAGCCACAGCAGGCCCAAAAAATTGTCAGTGGGTAGTCGTAAGGTCACTGTGTGTCATGCACCCTCCTTGATCGGCCACTTGGCCGGGAGAAGACCCGCACACTGCTTGGACTGACCGTCTGGGAGATCGAACTCGCCGTCGACGTCGGCCTGTTGACCAAAACCGGCAGCCAGTTCGCCCTCGAGCCGATCATCGAGGCGCTGGCTGATCCGGCCTCCTTCCGGGAGAGGCTCGCGGCTGAGCGCCGCCTCAACGCCACCGAGGCGGCTGAGTCGCTCGGCATCACGCCGGGCAGATTCACCAGACTGGCCTCCGCACACGGGCTGACGTCGGTCGCGGAGAAAGAGATCCACAAGTACGGCAAGCGAATCACCGTCCGCTATTGGCGGGCCGAGGACGTCGAGTCCCTGCGTGGAGCGGCCGATGCGGCCAGTGAGCGCCTCGCGGCCCAGCGGCGCCGAAGGGCGGCGCGGGCACGGGACGCGGCCGCCCGTGCCCGTGTCCGCATCGTCATCCGGCAGGAACCGCCAGAAAAGGCGTTCCTCCACCTCGGCCCGACCAACTCCGGCAAGACGCACGAGGCCATCGAGCTACTGGCCGAGCACGGCTCGGGTGTTTACGTCGCTCCTCTTCGAATGCTGGCAACAGAGGTCTATGAACGGCTCCGGGCGAAACTCGGCCGGGTCGGCCTGATCACTGGTGAAGAGGTGATCGATCCCGACGCGCCCGTGCTGTGCTGCACAGCTGAGGCCGCCCCTGTCGAAGCCGAATTCGCCGTTATCGACGAGGCCCACTGGCTGGCCGACCCAGACCGGGGCCCGGCCTGGACCAAATTGCTGTACTCGGGCGCTTACCGGATTATTCATGTCGTCGCCGCGCCGGAGGTAGAGCCGCTGTTGCGACACCTGCTCGGCGAGGTAGCAGTCGTACGGCACACGCGCTCCGCTCCGCTGCTGTCCGGCGGGCCGTGGACCGCGGCGACACTTCCGGCCGGCTCGGCCGTGGTCGCCTTCGGCCGCAAGACCGTGCTGGCCCTGCATGGTGAGCTCACCGAGGCGGGCCGGAGTGCCACGGTTCTTTACGGCGCGCTGCCTCCGCACGCGCGCCGCGCCCAGATCGCCCGGTTGGCCGGTGGATCGGTCGAAGTGATCGTCACCACGGACGTGGTCGGACACGGAGTGAATCTGCCGCTGAACGCGGTGGCATTCGCCGAGACGTCGAAATTCGACGGGCACCGCCGCAGATCGCTGCTGCTGTGGGAGGCGGCCCAGATCGCTGGCCGGGCGGGCCGCCGTGGCCTGACCGACCAAGGCTGGGCGGGCCTCTACCGCAGCGAGCTTCCCGGCCTGGCCGCCGACTCCGCGCTGATCGGCCGCGCGGTCAAGGCGGCCAACGGCGCCATCGGAACCGGTCTGGCCGTACCGCATGCTCTTCTGGCGCCCTCCTGGGCCGAACTCGGCGACCCCACCCCCGCAGAGCTTCCGCACGCGCTGGCGGGCTGGGTTGCGCTCGCTCGCACCCCACCGCTGCGCCCAGTGCCGGTCGACAGGTTGATCGAGCGCTGGAAGATCATCCGTTCAATCGTGACCTCCCGCTGGGGCGGCAGAGGGCGCGAGGTCTGGCGGCTCATGCGCCTGCCAGTCGAGACTGATTCACCGGCCTTCGTGCCGATCGTCCGCGCAGTCCTCTGCGGCGTCCCGCTCGAGGCTCTGGGCCGTGGCTGCGAGGACCTCGAAGCCGCTGAGCGACAGGCCCGCATCGCCCGCGATCTGCGCACTGCCGTCCGAGTCCTCGGTCCGCTCGGCGGCATCACCGCGGCCGACGCCGCAGCGGCCGAACGCGAAGCCGCTGAGCGCATCAACGTGCTGCTGTCGGGAAAACGGCCCCTGTCGAACTTCGGGCGCTGCTGGTCATGCGGCAATCTCTGCGCGCCATGGTTCGACCACTGCGATCCCTGCTTTGGGAACTACTCCAACTCTTCGTAAGTGAGCTGTGGGTGTTCGCGGCGCTGCTCTACCTGATCAGTGCCGCGGCTCTCGCGTTCGGGCGGCGGGGCATGCTCGCGGCCATGTACGCGGTCGCGCTCGACACCTTCAGCCGCCTCGAACAGGCCCATGCCTAGTCCGAGCGGCCAGTGGTGGAGCACGAGCGGCTGCGTTTCGCCGACCGGCACGACGTCCTTGGCCACCGGCTGTCGGTCATGACGTTGAAGAGCCAGCTCGCCGACCGCCTCATCGCCGCGGTCCCCGACCGGACACGCCGCGAGATCGAGCAGGTGGAGGCGTTGTCCAGGCAGGCGCTCGACGACGTGCGGGATACGATGGCCGGTTATCGCGCGCTGTCGCCGCCGGAAGAGCGGCCCCTGGCGGGGCTACCTGCTCAGGGCGGGTCAAGGCTCAGCCGTAGTAGCCCTCGACCGGCACGCGGGCATCGACAGGGCAGGCACTCGGACGGGAGCGACGAAGACGCCGCCAGGGGCTTGAGGCCGTCGAGTTGCTCGCCGGACAGGGCGTAGAAGCCACCACCTGCAGCGCCTTCGTGGGGTTGGCCAGCGGTTCGTCGCACCACAGCTCCTCGACCAGACGCTGGTTGCCGGCCCCTGCCCGTCCGTGCAGCGCGAGCACCGCCGGCAAGGTCTGCGCGCGATCGCCGATCACGCGCGAGCCTTGCCAGCGGAAGCCGTCGAGCAAGGCCAGCACTGTAGTCACGCATCTCAGCTCGCGGGGACGACTCCAGGGGTTTGGGCCTGCCGTGTTGTGCTGACGAGATCGTCGGGGCGAGCCCTCTCGGCGACGGCTGAGCCCTTCCCGCCCGGCCTGGTTCAGGCGTTCTGAGCGGCCTGCAACTCGGTCTGCCGCTTGACCTCTTGGATCTGCGCGTCGGTCACGGTGAGATTGCCGAACTGCTTGACCGCCTGGTAGTACGTCCAGGCGATCCCGTCACAGGTTGACTTGGACAGTCCCGAGTAGCGGGCGCACACTTGCTTCATATCGAAGTAGAACGCGTCGTCAATTCGTGCCTTGTTCGCCGGGAATTGGTTGACCACCTTGTAATTGCGGTATCCGAAATCGTGCCGCCGGCACGGCATGCGGAAATCGTAGCCGAGCGGTTGGTCGGGGCTGCTTGAGCACAGGTCGGTCGACCAGTCGAAGGCGTAGTCGGCCCAGGCCGCCTGGTTCTGCCAGGCGGACCGCCAGGCGGCGGCGCTGGTGGAGGTGGGCTGGGAGAACTGGGAGAGGGCGGCGAGCTTCTGCTCCAGAGTCACCGCGTGGGCGGGTAAAGCGAACCCGAGTACGGTGCCCAGGGAGACGGTGAGCATGGCGAGGGAACGTCTGACCATTCTGACCATGAGTAACCTGCTTCGCTGCTGGGGAGCCGGTGAGTGTCATGGCAAGGTTCGCCTGACGTCCTCACAATGAAGCGAAAATCGCGGAAACGCAGAAGCAGATTGTGCTCAATTTTTCGGCGGGCTTCACCGAGGGTCGCTCTTTACAAAGAGTCAATGGTATGGATAGTGCATGGCTCAGCGATAGCAGCCCTCGACGGGCACGACGCGACCCAGGCCCGAACGGCCGATCGCCGTCGATCAGGATTGTTGCAGGCGGCGGATCACGGCCTGTTTGGCGAGGGCGAACTCCTCGTCCGTCAGCACGCCCGAGCGGTGCAGCTCGCCCAGCTCGGCCAGGCGGCGCAGGACCGCGTCGTGCACGTCGTCGGCGCCCGGCGGAAGCGGCGGAAGCTCGGGGACGTCGCGCGGGATGCGGGCGAGCACGGCCGCGGCCACCAGGGCGGTCGCGCCGCCGAAGCGCTGGATCCCCCACGACACGCACCGCAGGTCCTTCTGCGGCTGCTGGGCCGGGCCCTCGCCCTTGATCCGGAAGCGCAGCGTGCCGTAGCCCATGCCGGACTGGGGCTTCCACTCCACGCCGGACACATCCGACAGTGGGTACTCCTGTGGCCCCGCCTTCTCCTTCTCCGTGCTGGCGAACCCGGTCCACTCCAGCCGCACGCGCTCGCCGTCGAAGATGGCCGTGCCGTCGCCGGCGGTGGCGGAGATGGGCACGTCGGGCCCGGGCAGCAGGTAGTCCTCGCAGGGGGCGGCCGGGGTCTGGTAGACGACCAGCGTGTCGCGGACCTCGTCGGCGAAGTATTCGGCCGCGCCCGTGCGGGTCTTCGGGATCGACAGCCGGTACGGGTCCGCCGGCGCCGTCAGCGCGCCCGCCGCCACGTCCGACAGCGGATCGGCGCCTTTACGCAACCGTAAACGCAGGTGCCCGCCCTTGCGTGCCGGCTCGAACGCCACCCCCGCGATCGCGTCGCGCGGGACCACCACCTCGCCCAGCGTCTTGCGCAGATCGTGGACGTCCTTGTCGCTGCCCGGCACGACGCGAAGGATCTCGCCATTGAACGTCCAGGAGCCGTCGGGGACGGCGATCTCGGCCATATTCTCACCCTAAGACAGGAAGGAGCGGGATGGAGATCTTCACGAGCTGGCCGTCCTGGAAGCACGCGGAGGTCCCGCTCGCGCGGGCGCTCCCGGCGACCACGGTGGAAGCGTTGCGGGAGGCGGTCGCGTTCGCCGGGCGGTGGCACGGGGTGCAGCAGCGGCCGACCGGGCGGCTGTACGTGGAGCATTTGCTGGAGGCGCTGGAGGTGGCCGTGGCCGGCGCCGGGATCGACGACCGGGACGTGCTGGTCGCGATCGTGCTGCACGACGTGCTGGAGGACACGCCGTGCACGGAGCGGGAGATCGCGCGACGGTTCGGGGATCGGGTGGCGGAGCTCGTGCGCTGGGTGACCAAGCCGCGCGGCGCGGCCAAGGGCGACTACCTGGGCTCGCTCGTCAAGGCGCCTCCGCAGGCCGTGCTCGTGAAGCTGGCCGACCGGGCGAGCAACGTGCAGGAGCTGCAGCGCATGTCGTGGCGGTTCCAGCGGCGCTACTACCTGGAGACCGTCGCGTACATCATGCCGCTGGCCGGCGCCCACCCCTGGTTCGCGCAGTGGTACGGCGAGTGGCGGCGGCACTGGCGCCGGGTGGAGCGCTGGCCCGCCTGAAGACCTTCAGCCCCTGAGCCGGGCCAGCCGGTTGCGTACGCCGTCGAAGTGGGCGGTCACGGCGGCGGCCGCGGCCGGCCCGTCGCCCGCCAGCACGGCCGTGTAGATGTCGCGATGCCGCTTGGCCACGTCCCCCGGCGGCTCGTCGGGCGTGCCGAGGTGGTCGCGCAGCTGGTAATAGACATCCCAGAACGCGCCCAGGAGCTGGCTCACGAGCGGGTTGCCGAGCGGCCGGTAGAGCAGGTCGTGGAAGAGACGGTCGGTCTCCGGTGAGACCAGGCCCTGCTCAGCCTCGGCGTCCATCCGGGCGATGACGTCGGCCACCGGCGTCAGGTCGGCCTCGGCGCCCAGGTCGATGAGGCGCTGGACGAGACCGCGCTCCAGGAGCTCGCGGATCTCGACGAGGTGCGCGAGGTGGTTCTTGCCGTTCTGCAGCGTGATGCGGCTGTGGAAGGCCAGCTCGTCCACCAGCCCGGCCAGCGACATGCGGCCCACGAACATGCCGAAGCCGTGGCGGATCTCGACGATGCCGACCGCCTGCAGCGCCTTGAGCGCCTCCCTGATCGAGTTGCGGCTCACCTGGAGTTGCTCCATGAGCTCGGACTCGGTCGGCAAGGGATCCCCTGCCACAAGACCGCGCCGGACGATCAGGTCCTTGACGCCCTCCTGGGCCTCGACGGCACGGCTGGGCCGTGTCGGACGCGGAACTGCGGCCATGAAGGATCCTTTCGTCGTAGGTAACAATCCTGAAATCTTCTGTTGACCTCAAGCGCGTGCAGCATTTAGCGTCCACGTTACGCACAAGATAGGACATGGGATGTCCCACGTTCTACGTTAGGCACCAGGAGGCATCCGTGAGCTCTGAGTTCAGCCGCCGTGACTTCCTGCGTTACAGCGGGGCGACGGGTGCGGCGGCGTTCATCGCGGCAACCCTCTCCGCCTGTTCCGGAGGTCCGGCCTCGACCGGCTCGGTAGGCGCCGGATCCAACAAAGACCTGATCACCGCCGTCATCGGGTACGGCAACGACCAGAGCTGGGACCCCACGCAGACGGCGTCGGCGTTCGCGATGGCCGGGATCAGCCATGTTTACGAGGGATTACTCGACACCGACCCGATCACCCGCGAGCCCTACCCGGCGCTGGCCACCGCGGTGCCGTCCGACCTCAACGCCACCACCTGGACGTTCACCCTGCGGGACGGCGCCAAGTGGCACGACGGGCAGCCGGTCACCGCCGACGACGTGGTCTTCACCTTCGAGCGGATCCTGGGCCCCGACAATGTCCTGACCGGCAACTTCTTCAAGTCCTGGCTCCAGGAGGTGAAGAAGGTCGACGACAAGAACGTCGAGCTCGTCTTCAAGTTCCCCTTCCCCGACGCCGCGCCCAGGCTGACCATCGCCAAGATCATGCCCAAGCACGTCTTCAGTCAGGCGGGCGCGTGGGACAAGGCGAAGAGCGGCATGACGATGGGCTCGGGACCGTACAAGCAGACCTCCCACAACCCCAAGTCCAACACCTCGTTCGAGGCGTTCGACGGTTACAACGGCCCGCGCCCGGCCACGGTCAAGAAGATGAACTGGCTGACGATCGTGGACGCCGCGGCCCGCGTCGCCAAGATCTCCGGCGGCTCGGCCGAGGCCCAGATCGCCGACAACATCCCGTACGCCAACGTCGAGCAGCTCAAGCAGCAAGGCCTGACGGTCGAGGGCGGCAAGGGCATGAACCACATGTTCCTGATGTTCAACACGGGCACCAAGCCGTTCGACGACGTACGCGTCCGCCAGGCGCTGCACTACGCGATCGACAAGCAGAAGATGATCGACGTGGCGCTCAAGGGCCACGGCACGGTCTCCAGCTCCTTCCTCAACGAGGGCCACCCGGACCACAAGCGGGCCTCGGTCGTCTACGACTACGACCCGGAGAAGGCGAAGGCGCTGCTCAAGGAGGCCGGCGTCGACAACCTGACGATCAACCTCATGGCCGTCAACGTGAGCTGGATCGCCGACTGCCTGCCGACCATCGCCGCCTCCTGGGAGGCCATCGGCATCAAGACCACGCTGGAGCCGCAGGACACGGCCGCGTTGTTCACCAAGATGGACCAGTTCCAGGACTATCAGGTGGTCGCGGCGGCCTCGAACCCCAACCAGTTCGGCATGGACGCCGACCTGATCCTGCACTACAACTACGTGCCCGGCGGCCTGTGGATGAAGTACGCCAAGTGGGACGGCAGCGACGACGCCAAGAAGCTCTTCGCGATGATGGACGAGGCCAGCAAGGAAACGGACAAGGCCAAGAGGACCGAGCTCATCCACAAATATCTGGACTTCGTGGCTGAGCAGGCCATCCTCTACCCGGTCGTGCACAACGAGCTGATGACGGCCTGGGACCCGAAGAAGTTGTCCGGCATCCGCGCCCAGCCCTACCCCGGCATCAACCTCCTGCAGGCCAAGAGGACATGACGCTCGTCGCCCGGATGCTGCTGCGGCGGCTCCTCATCCTGATCCCCGTGCTGCTCGGGGTGATCGCGTTCGTGTTCATCGTGATGCGTTTCTCCAACAGCAAGCCGGAGTACGCCTACTTCCAGGGCGCGAACCCGACCCCCGAGCAGATCCACCAGTTCCAGCTGGAGAACGGCCTGCTCGACCCGCTGCCGATCCGCTACGTGCGCTTCGTGGCCGACCTGGCGACGGGCGACATGGGCACCAGCGTGCTCACCAAGAAGCCGGTGCTGGAGTCCGTGACGACCGCGCTGCCGCTGACGTTGCAGCTCACCTTCCTCGGACTGGCCGTGGCGGTGGTGCTGTCGCTGGTGTTCGGCGTGACCGCGGCGTTGTTCCGTGACCGCTGGCCCGACCAGGTGATCCGGGTGGTGTCGCTGGTCGGGGTGGCGGCGCCGCCGTTCTGGCTGGCGCTGCTGATGATCCAATATCTGGCCGTCGGCGAGGGCCTGTTCCCGACGGGCGGCTACATCAACCCGGCCGACTCGACCATCGGCTGGCTGCAGTCGATGACGCTGCCCGCGCTGTCGTTGTCGTTGCCGATCGCCGCCCAGCTCACCCGCATCATCCGCACGTCGATGGTGGAGGAGCTGGACCGGGACTACGTCCGCACCGCCGTGGGCAGCGGCCTGCCGCCGATCGTCGTGATCGGCCGCAACGTGCTGCGCAACGCCCTCATCACCCCGCTGACCGTGCTCGGCCTGCGCATCGGCTATCTGATCGGCGGCACCGTGGTCATCGAGACGATCTACGGCCTGCCCGGCATGGGCCAGCTCATGATCAACGCGGTGCGCGACGGCGACCCTGCGGTCGTCCAGGGCGTGGTGCTGACCATCGCGGTCGGCTTCATGGTCGTCAACCTCGTCGTCGATGTTCTGTATCTGCTGGTCAACCCTCGACTCAGGAGCGCCGCATGAGACGTGGATTGACGGAGCGCCTCGCCCGGCCCGGGATGCGGTTCCGCCGGCTGAAGCCCTTGTCCTGGGTCGCGGTCGGCATCATGGCCGTCGTCGTGCTGGCCGCGCTGCTCGCACCCTGGATCGCGCCGCACTCTCCGTACTTCCAGGAAGCCGCCGGCGGCGGACCCTCCGCCGAGCACTGGATGGGCCTCGACAGCGCCAACCGCGACATCCTGTCCAGACTCCTGTACGGGGCCCGCTGGTCGCTGCTCATCGGCCTCGGCGCGACCGGGCTCGCCCTGGCGGCCGGGGCGATCGTCGGCTCGGTCGCGGCCACCTCGCGCCGCGCGATCGACGAGACCATCATGCGCCTGCTCGACGTGATCATGGCCTTCCCCGGCATAGCGCTGGCCGCGGTGCTCGTGGCCGTGTTCGGCGGCAGCATCCCGGTGCTGGTCATGGCCATGGCCTTCCTCTACATGCCGTCTGTGGCCCGGGTCGTGCGGGCCAATGTGCTGGCCCAGTACGGCGAGGACTACGTGGCGGCCGAGCGCATCATCGGCGCCAGGACCCCGCACATCATCATCAGGCACGTCGCGATCAACTGCGCGGCGCCGGTGCTGGTGTTCTGCACGGTGATGGTGGCCGACGCGATCGTGTTCGAGGCGTCGCTGTCGTTCATCGGCGCCGGCGTACGCCCGCCGAACCCGTCCTGGGGCAGCGTCATCGCCGACGGCAAGAATCTGGTCCTGCTCGGCGGCTGGTGGGCCACCGTCTTCCCCGGCCTGCTGATCCTCATCACCGTGCTGGCGCTGAACATCCTGTCCGAGGGCATCTCCGACGCCTGGGCCGCGCCCGCCGCCACCAAAGCCGTCGTCCGCAAGGATGACGCCTTCGAGCAGGCCCGCCCCGGCTCCGGCGAGATCGTCGAGCTGCCCGGCCTGGCCGAGGCCGCCCAGCGGCTGGCAGAACGCGCCCGCCCGCTCCCGCAGGGCCCGCCGATCCTCGCGGTCGAGCGGCTGCGCATCGGGTTCGGCGACGGGGTGGACATCGTGGACGGCATCGGCTTCGAAGTGCGGCCGGGCGAGGTGCTCGGCCTGGTGGGCGAGTCCGGCTGCGGCAAGTCGCTGACCGCGCTCACCATCATGGGCCTGCAGCCGCGCGACGCCCGCGTCAGCGGCCACGTGCGCTTCGACCAGAAGGAGCTGCTCGCGCTGCCGCGCCGGGCCCGCCGCCGCCTGCTCGGCCACGAGATGGCGATGATCTACCAGGACGCGCTGTCCTCGCTGAACCCGGCCATGACCATCAAGGCCCAGCTCAAGCAGGTGACCCGGCGCGGCGGCCGGCGCAGCCCCACCGAGCTGCTGGAGCTCGTCGGCCTCGACGCCCGCCGCACGCTGTCGTCCTACCCGCACGAGTTGTCGGGCGGGCAGCGCCAGCGGGTGCTCATCGCCATGGCGCTGTCGCGCGACCCGAAGCTGATCGTCGCCGACGAACCCACCACCGCCCTCGACGTGACCGTCCAGGCCCAGGTCATCGAGCTGCTGCTGCGGCTGCGGGAGGAGCTCGGGTTCGCCCTCATCCTCGTCTCGCACGACCTCGCACTGGTCGCCGACGTTACCGACCGGGTGGTCGTCATGTACGGCGGCCAGATCGTCGAGGCCGGCGCCACCGCCACGCTGGTCGGCGCGCCCGCCCACCACTACGCCCGTGGCCTGCTCGGCTCGGTGCTGTCGCTGGAGTCGGGGGCCGAGCGGCTCACGCAGATCCGCGGCGTGGTGCCGTCCCCGGCCGATTTCCCGGCCGGTTGCCGCTTCGCCGACCGGTGCCCGATGGCCACGGACGTGTGCCGTACCGAGACTCCGGTGCTGGAGGGAGACGCCACGCACGTGGTGGCCTGCCACCATCCGGCCGTGGCCCTCGTGAGGAGTGAGCAGAGTGCTTGAGCTGACGGACGTGCACGTCGTGCACAAGGCCCGCTCGGGCGGGGTGTTCTCACGCGACCGCGTCTACGCGCTGACCGCCGCGAACCTCACGGTCAACCCGGGCGAGACCGTCGGCGTCGTCGGTGAGTCGGGGTGCGGCAAGTCCACGCTGGCCAAGGTGCTGGTGGGGCTGCAGCGGCCGACCGCGGGCACCGTCGTCTTCCGCGGCCAGGATCTGTGGGCTTTGAAGGAGCCCGAGCGGCGGGCGCTGATCGGCTCCAGCGTCGGGATGGTCTTCCAGGACCCGTCCACCGCACTCAACCGGCGCCTGCCGGTCAGGCAGGTGCTGCGCGACCCGCTCAACGTGCACGGACGCGGCACCCCTGCCGAGCGCGACGCTCGCGTCCGCGAGCTGCTCGAACTCGTCGGCCTGCCCAGGAGCGCCGCCGACGCGCTACCGGGGCAGCTGTCCGGCGGGCAGCGCCAGCGGGTGGCCGTGGCCAGGGCGCTCGCGCTCGAACCCGACCTGCTCATCGCCGACGAGCCCACCAGCGCGCTCGACGTGTCGGTCCGTGCGCAGATCCTCAACCTGCTGTTGGATCTGAAGGAGCGGCTCGGGCTGGCGCTGGTGTTCGTCTCGCACGACATCCAGACCGTGCGCAGGATGAGCGACCGCGTGGTCACCATGTATCTGGGCAGGATCGTCGAGCAGGCACCGGCGCAGGCCGTCCCGCTGGGGGCGCGGCATCCGTACACGCGGGCGCTGTTCTCCGCGACGCCCGGGCTGATCTCGCCCATCAACCCGATCCCGCTGGTGGGCACCGTGCCGTCGGCGACGCGGCCGCCGAGCGGGTGCCCGTTCCGCACGCGGTGCTGGCGGGCGGACGACCTGTGCGCGGTGGAGATGCCCGCCGCGGTGACCGACGACGACCACCTCTTCCACTGTCACCATCCGGTGGCGGCGGGAGCGACCGATGTAGAGCTGATCCAGGAGCGCGTATGAGTTTGACCGGCGTCATCCCCCCGGTATGCACCCCCATGACCCCTGACTACTCGGTGGACGCCGCGTCACTCACGCGGCTGGTCGACCACCTTCTGGCGGGCGGGGTGGATGCGCTGTTCGTGCTCGGTTCGTCGTCGGAGGTGGCGTACCTGACGGACGCGCAGCGGCGGGTGGTGCTGGACACCGTGGTCGGGCACGTGGCGGGGCAGGTGCCGGTGCTGGCCGGGGTGATCGACATGACGACCCCGCGGGTGCTCGACCACGCGCGGGTCGCGATCGAGGCCGGGGCGTCCGGGCTGGTGGCCACCGCGCCGTTCTACACGCGCACCCACCCGGAGGAGATCCGCACCCACTTCCGTACGATCGCCGCCCACAGCGGCCTGCCCGTCTACGCCTACGACCTGCCGGTCTCCGTGCACACCAAGCTCAGCGCCGAGCTGCTGCTGGAGCTGGCCGCCGAGGGGGTGCTGGCCGGGGTCAAGGACTCCAGCGGCGACGACGGCGGCCTGCGGCAGGTCATCATGGGGCGGGAAGCGCCGTTCAGCGTGCTGACCGGGTCGGAAGTGACCGTCGACTCGGCACTGTGGATGGGAGCCGACGGCGTCGTGCCCGGGCTCGGAAACGTGGACCCGCACGGCTACGTCGAGCTCTACCGGCACGCCTCGGGCGGCGACTGGCAGGCGGCCAGGGCGGAGCAGGAGCGCCTGGTCAGGCTGTTCGAGATCGTCCGGGTCGGCGGCACGCGCATGGGCGGCAGCTCGTCGGGGCTCGGAGCGTTCAAGGCCGCGTTGCACCTGCGCGGTGTCATCGACTGCCCGATCACCGCGCTCCCGCAGATCCCGCTCAACGACGACGAGATCGGTCAGATCGGCAAGCTCCTGGCCGGGGCCGGGCTGCTCTAGCGCAGGCGGCCCGGCCAGGCCTACAGATCAGGTCGCGCCGGCCCGTCCAGCCGTGCCGGCCATCTGGGCGACGTCCTTCGCGCCATCCTCGATCAGCTTCGAGGCGAGCTCCGACAGTGCTCGCCCAGCGGCCAGCTCGTCCCCGATCCCGGGCACTGGCCGGTCGACCGGGTTGCGGCGGGCGTGCGCCACGCTCTCGTGCCGCTTGCCGTCCGGCGTGAACAACACCGCCGTGGCCGTGGTCAGAGCGTCGGCGTCATCCTCGCTGATCCAGATCTGTACGTTCCACTGTTTGTAATCCACGACGACCACCTCCTAATTCGACCCTACCCAGAGGCGCCGCATTGACCTGCACCTAGCCGTGGACGACGAGGACTCCCATCCCGCCTTCGGCAGGAACCCGCGGCGAAGACGCCGCAGATCGTGGAATGGGGTGCTTGGCGTTTCACAGACCCGACTACCGTCTGGAGGTCTCCGCGCCCTGAGACGACCGGCCCGGGCCGCCTTGCGACTTCATTGTGTACAGGATTGATTATCGTGCGTGTTCAAGATAGCAAAGGCTCCGGCTCCGCGCTAGCCGCTCCGGTCTATCCCACCTCGCGCGACCTTCGCCAGCCATGCCGCCGCCTCCTCCTGCGGCAGGATGCGACGCAGGCGCACGTCCCCGCGCATCATCGGGTACATCCGGCCCGGGCTCCACGTCCGCGCGTACGGCGGCGGGTCGAGGACCACGACGCGTACGCCGTCCAGGCGGGGGATGTCAGCCGGGCGGCCCTCGTTCCAGATCCACTTGCCGTTCGCGTCCACCAGATTGAACTGGCCGCGTACCGGCTCGGCGCCCGGCTCCACGGGCCCGTCCGCGGCGGCCCGCACCCACGCCGGGTCCGGCCGTACCCCTTCGAGGAGCCCGTCGGCGGCCGGGCCGCTCAGCGCGCCGGCCAGCAGCGTGTGCAGCTGGAAGTTGTCGCCGATCCCGCTGATCAGCACCTCGTAGCCGCGCCCGCTCTCCCGGTGCAGCACGATCAGCCGCTCGCCGTCGAGCACCCGCAGCAGCCCGGCGAGGAACTCCAGGTCGGCGCGCTCGTCGAGCACCGACCCCAGAGCCGCGATCAGCCGCTCACGGCCCGGTAGTGCGGCCCTGACCTGCGGCGACAGCTGCAGGATCGACATGACGGGCATGGCCCACAGGTGCGCGAGCGTCCACGCGTCGGTCAGCACGATCGCCTGCTCGCGGGTGAGCGCCGCCCCCGTCAGCCGTTCCGCCGTCGCCGGGATCCAGCCGTAGTCGTCGTCGACGGGCTTCGGCGGCTCCTCGCCCGTTGCCGTACGCCACGCCGCGGCGAACGTACCGGCCAGCTCCAGGCAGTCGCTCAGCCCGTTGACCAGCGGCTCGGCCACCGGCGCCGGGTCGGCGCCGCGCTCGGCCAGGGCGCCGCACAACACGCCCAGGCGGGCGCCGATCCCGGACGGGACCCGCTCGAAGAGTCCGCTGAGCCGCGCCAGCACGGCGGACAGCGTCTGCCGGTCGGCGCCTTCGGCCGCGGCGAAGAGCCGCGGCAGGACGTCGAAGAAGCGTGCGGAGTCCCGGTCCTCCGCGGCCTGGGCCAGGTCGTCGAGAAGTTGATCGAGCATTTCGGCAGGTTATGACATTCCGGGTTACGCGCGGCGCTCTTTGGGCGTAAAGGCGGTTACGGGCAGTGGTCGTTCCGGTTGCAGTTCAGTCGATCGTTTTGAACGCCACCCGTGGGGTGTCAACGCCTCCTGCCAATTGGATCAGGCACACTCGAGCTATGGCTGGTACGCGGAGCACACCCTTCAGTTACGGAGACACCAAACCGTATGCGGTGCCAGACGCGCTGAGCGGACTGCGCGGGCCCGAGCACGGCGTTGTCGTGCTGGACCACCACCTGGCCTGGAGCGGCCGCCGCGAGTTCGACCTCGACGACGAATACGACTGCGCCGCCCTCTACAAGATCGTGCTTGAAGAAGGCGTCGAGGACGACATCTGCCGCTTGCTCAACCGCAACCTGCTCCTGCGCCGATGGGCCGACCTGATCCCGGCCCGGCAGGTCCGCGCTCTCTGGGAGAACCGGTTCCCGGAATTGAGGAATCTCCGGCCCAGCCCGCGCGTGGCCTGATGGACGAGCTACAGGAACGGCTCATCCGGATCGCGCTCGGCACTGTGGCGGACCGGGAATTCGTGCTCGGAGGCGGGTTCGCAGTGCAGCTTCACGGCATGGGCGACCGACCTTCCGAAGACATCGAACTGTTCACCACCCGAAGTGGGACCCCGGCCAGATCAGCGCGGATCTCGTGGCCACGTTCAAAGCGCATCAACTGACCGTCGAGGTCATCCGCGACACTCCGGATCTGGTTCAGCTGGAAATCACCGACGACGACGGCCACGCCTGCAAAGTGGATCTCGGTGTCTTCTGGCAGGCCAGGACTCCGATACTGCTGGAGATCGGCCCGGTCCTGCATCCCGACGACGCCGTGGCCGGGAAGATGGACGCGCTGTTCAACCGGTGGGCACCGCGCGACTTCCTCGACATCGACACGATCATCACCAGCGGCCGATACGGCCGAGATCAACTCCTCTCCATCGCGGCCGAGCACAACCCCGGCTTCAGCGTCGAGATGTTCGTCGAGTCCTTGTCCTTCCTCTCACGGATCCCCGACCGCGAGTTCATCCCCTACGGAGTAGATGCAGACCGGATCACCGCGATGCGTGCCCGATTCGCCGACTGGCAGCAAGGCCTGCAGACGTAGCCCACGATCTCAGCCGATCGCCTCCCGCCAGCGGCCCAGATCTCCGACGGGATCCGGCCCCTGTCCGCCAGTCCGCCGAAGACGCTGCCGCCCTGGTTCGCAGCCCGGCACGGCACCCATAGGAAGGTCTCGGTAGGGGCGGCCGCGCATGGTGGCCGCCCTTACTTGTGTCTTTCACCACTCCGGCACGCTGCCCCTTCCGCGAGCTTTGTGACGGCCCGAAATCACCTGAACACGTGATCGAGTGCGTGCCGAGCCGGGCGTGGGTAAGGTCCTGATCCGCATTGCCAGGTTGATCTCCTCATCCCCAGGGAGCGCGATGACAGGTCCGCAGCGCAAGCCGTTCCCCGTAGATGAGCTCTTGAGAGCCGTACGCCTGGAGGTCGCCGCGGAACTACGGAGCGACGGTGACGGGGACAAGCTCTCGTTGTCGGCGGGACGCCGAGTCGGGAAGCACGGAGAGCGGCACGAGTACCTGTTTGCCTGTAAGGCATGGAAGGACTGGTTCGCCGGAGAGCGGCAACTGATCCGTCTGTCCAGCTCTCGCGACGCCTGGACACCCGCCGAGGTCCACCGCATGCCCGACGGGAAGGTCAGGGTCCGTACCGTGGCCGACCTCGGTAGCCAACCGGGCAACGCGCAGGTGCGTGAGGACGAGACAACTGGATGGGAAACCGTCATCGAGAGGCTGGAATCGACCGCCGGGAGTAACAGCCCCGTCAACCTGACCGCCACAGGCTGGCTGACCGGCCAGGCGCCACCACGCATCGACCACTGCGCCACCCCCGAGCGCTTCATCCGGGGCTACCGGGAGCGCACGCTCAACGACCAGCAGCGACGAGCGATCGAGCAGGCACTCGGCAGCGAACTGACCTTCATCTGGGGGCCACCGGGCACCGGAAAGACCGACGTGGTCGGGTGCATCGTCGAGGGCTGCTACCGGCAAGGACTCCAGGTGCTGTTCGTGGCCCCGACCAAGGTAGCCGTCGATCAGGCCCTGGAACGGATCTGCATGCTGCTGTCAGACGAGCAAGGCTTCGACACAGGACTCGTGCAACGCGCCGGAGAGATCGAACTGGCCTCACTGGCAGCCGCTTTCGGCGACAAGATCGACCCGACCCAGATCACGCAGCGACTGTCGACCTCCATCACCGTGCAGATCACCGATATCCGTGAGCGGCTGGAGGCGGCACGCCGAGATCTCGCCGTCCATGCCGATGCGGCGGAGGCGGAGACCCGGCTGGTGAATCTCCGCACCCAGTGCGGGGACGCCAATCGCCACCTCGGCTCCCTCCAGCAGCAGATCCAGCTACAGCATGCCGCGATCGGCGAGATAGACCGAGAGATCCACAGCCTCGGCGCACCCTCCGGGCTTTTCGCCAAGAGGAAGCAGGACAAGCTAGACCACCTGGGCCTGATGCGGTGGGAACGCCAGCACGAGCTGACCACCCTCAATCAGCAACTGCCCGCCGCTCATGCCGCCCAGCAACGCTACGCAGCCGAGGCAGCCAGGACCGAAACCGAGGTGCTCGCCCTGCGAGCGCGCCTCCGCACGATCCCGCCCCGCGGCCCGCTCCAAGATGCCGTTGACCAGTTGCAGCAGCACCTCTCGCGGCTCCAGAAGGACCTCCAGAAGATCACCGACGTGGTCCGCGCGAACTGCCGGGTCATGGGCACCACCGTGGCCAAGGCGGTGCAGTCACGCAAGCTCATGGACTCGATCGACGTCGTCATCATCGACGAGGCCGGGATGGTCAACACACCCTCAGCCTGGTGCGCGGCCGGGCTCGCCATCCGCCGGCTCATCCTCGCCGGAGACTTCCGGCAACTGCCCGCAGTGACCAAGGCCTCCGGCGACCGCAAGGCCTCGCCCAGCGACCAGGAGCATGCTCGGCTGTGGATGGACCGCGATCCGTTCAGCTTGGCAGGACTCGTCGACGTCTCCGGTATGGCCCAGCGCGCCGATCCCCGCATGGTGTGCCTGGATACCCAATACCGGATGCGCCCTGCGATCTGCGAGATCGTGAATGCCGTGGCCTACCCGGACTCGCCGCTCCGCACCGGACGAGGAGACCGTGGCAGCCTTCCCCACTCGCCCCTACTGGACGGGCCGCTGATCCTCATCGATACCGCCGCACGCCGTCTGCCCAACCCCAGGTCCCGCGCCGACGCCCACACCACCAACACCGTACACGAGGCCGTCATCCACGAACTGATCCGCGGTCTGCAGTACGACGAGATCCTCCCCGCCCGTAAATGGACAGATCTGTCGGCCGACGAGCAGCCGACCAGCCGCATGGCGGTGATCGCCCCGTACAAAGCTCAGGTGAAGGCGCTCCGCGACAGCCTGACCTACCGCTTCGGCCAGACCTACCACGGACTCGTCGACACCGTCCACCGCTTCCAAGGCAGCCAGCGCCCACTCGTGATCATCGACACGGTGGCCGGAGCCGGAAACAAGGTCGGCTACTTCTACGAGGGCCTCGGCCTGTCCTCTTCTACCTGCCGCCTGCTCAACGTCGCCCTCAGCCGCGCCCAGGACCACCTCATCCTGGTAGCCGACACCGAGTTCCTGCATGCCGAGCTCAACCCGTCCAGCGAAGCCGCCCGCATGCTCGACCACCTGGAACGACGCGCTCATCGGCTGCCTGTGGACGATCTCGTGCCCTTCCGCAGCGCGGCCGATCTGGCCGGACTACCCGAAGAAGAGCTCGCCCGACCCGCGTTCTTCCCCGCCGACGAAGTCGCACGCGCCGTCGCCTGGGACATCGCCCGCGCCGAGCGCACCATCGAAATCTACTGCGCCTTCCTCGACCCGGCTCCCGTCCGCACCTGGCTGCGCCACCTCGGCCCCCGCGTGCAAGCCGGTGTCCAGGTCACCATCCACACCCGCGACCAGACGCAGGATCAGCGCAGAGACGACCTCGTCAACGAGCTCCGCACCGCCGGATGCCAGGTGAACCTGCGTGAACGCATGCACGAGAAGGTCCTCATCCTCGATGAAACCGTGCTGTGGCACGGCTCCCTCAACCTCCTGGCCAACATCGGCCCCACCGACCTGATGATGCGGATCACCGACCCGACCTCCTGCCAGCGAGTCCAACACATCGTCGAACGCGCCCGCATGGAACGCCCCGCCCGCCCCTGGCCGCCCCGAACCCCCACCCCACAGACATCCGGTGACGGCCACATCGCACCAGGCGTCGTCGCCGACGGCCGCCTCTACCTCGATACGCCCCGTCACGAGAAGGACGACCTCAAGCAAGTGGCCCGAGCGGCCGGGACGGTGGGATCCGGCCCGCCAGTTGTGGCACGTCGACGCCGCCATCCCCCGCCATCTGGTGGAACGTTGGCTCCCACCAGCCTAAACGGAGTGTCCAGGGCCTAACGGGGCGTCCCGATCATGGAATTACCAAGATCTCCGCGTTCGAGCCCGTTTCGAGTCCGCAATCGCGATCTTGGCCCGATTGGCATGGTCGCCAAACAAAAAAATCCCAGGTCGGAACAGATCCAACCTGGGATTCTCGCTGTGCGCCGCCAGGGACTCGAACCCCGGACCCGCTGATTAAGAGTCAGCTGCTCTGACCAACTGAGCTAGCGGCGCAACAGGTGTAACTGTATCAGCCGCCGTTCAGTGCCCAGTACGTCAGCCGAGCCGGGCGGCCAGCCGCTCGTACGCCCCCAACACCAGGTCCCAGAACCTCTTCACGTCCAGCGACGTCGCCACCAGCGCGTTCGCCCGCCGGTCCCCGATCTCGAAGTCCGTCACCGTCATCCCGCGCGTGTAGGACCCGTTCGTCTCCACGTTCACCACGGCCGGGACGCAGGTGAAGAGGGAAGGATCGAGCACGTACGCCACCGCGCACGCGTCATGGATGGCCGGCCCGCTCTCGGCCGTCACGGGCATGTACGACTGCGCGGCCGGCACCAGCAGCTCGGCCAGCCGCCCGAGCGACCGCATGCGGTCCAGCACGTCCGAGGTCACCACGGCGGACAGCGTCACGTCGAGGCCCAGCTGCTTGACCGTCCACCCGGCCTCGAAGACGATCGCGGCCGCCTCCGGGTCGGCCAGGATGTTGAACTCGGCGGCGGGGTTGTGATTGCCGCGCGTGTAGGAGCCGCCCATGATGACCAGGTCGCGGGCCCACTCGACGACGCGCGGCTCACGCCGCACGGCGAGGGCGACGTTCGACAGGGGGCCTACCGCCACCAGCGTGATCTCGCCGGGCGCGGCCCGCAGCGTGTCCACGATGAAGTCGACCGCGTGTCCCTCGGACGGGCCGCGCAGCGCCGCGGGCAACACCGCGTCGCCGAGTCCGGTGACGCCGTGGACGGCGGTGGCGCGCACCGTGTGCCGCAGCAGCGCGCCCGCGCTGCCCGGCGTGACCGGCACGTCGCCGAGGTCGAGGAACTCCCTGAGCGCCAGCGCGTTCGCCGTGGTCAGTGGGAGGTCGACGTTGCCGCCCACCGTGGTGACGCCCACCACGTCCAAGTCGTCACGGGATCCGGCGGCCAGGGCCAGGGCGAGGGCGTCGTCGATGCCGGGGTCGCAGTCAATGAGAACTTTCTTCACGGAACCGGAGGATACGCATAGATCGGGCCGGGCAGTTCCCCCAAAGCTGCCCGGCCCGATCGGCGGCGGTCCAGGCCGACGCTTTCCCCCAAAAACGTCGGCGGTCCCGCACTAGCGGCCCGCGGTCCCCCTCCGCGTCCGCTTCGGTGAAAGTCCTCAGTCAGTCGCAGAGCTCCTGACCTGCTACAACGCTACCGAGACGAATGCAACGGTCGCGTCATAACGGGGTCGAATATCTGTTTAATCCGACTCTGTTTCGTCTGGTGGGGACAGCTCCAGCTGAACTTCCGTGCCCTCCCCCAGGGACCTACTCACCGTGCAGTACTTGTCGTGCACCCGCCCCGCCACGGCCCGGAACACCTCATCGGCCTTCTCCGACGGCACCTCCACGTCGTACGTGACCGTCACCGGGCCCAGCTTGTTCGATTCCACCTTTTCTGCCTCGACGGTCATGGCCAGCCGCAGCAGCCGGTGCCCCCGCTGGGCGGTGAGCGGCTCGACGGTCACGATGTTGCAGCCCCCCACCGCCGCCAGCAACAGCTCCACCGGCGAGAACACCCCGTCGTCCTTCCCACCGCCGATCCGCACCTCGGCGCCGCGGCCGTTCACTGCCCGGAACCCGCCATCTTCGGTCCGCTCAACACGCACATTAGCCATGTTTCAGACCTTACTCAGCAACCTTTCATGTTCCTTCAGCATGGTGGTCACCATGGCAAGCCAGGCGAATGCGCAACACGGCCCGGTCCTGTTCTGGAGCGGGGTCGCCGTAGCCGAGTTCGGTGCGATCCAGCCGGGTTTCGGATACCCGTGGACTCCCACCGCCTACGCCGCCGCGGGGTTGCTCGTGGCGCTCGGCTTCCTCAGCGTCAAGGCCGCCGACTACCTGCGTACCGAGGAAGCCAAGCAGCGTCTGCGACTCGGCGGCTATCTGGCGGGCGCGCTGCTGGTGGCACACCAGTTCAGCTCGACCGCGTACGTGACCAGCCTCAGCCGCGCGGGCTCCCTCATCCTGTACACGGCGGCGGCCGTAATGGCGGTCTGGAGCCACCAGGTCCCCCACACGACCAGGGGCTCCCTGCTGATCGCCACCGACCTGGACCCGGCCGCGCTGCGGGCGCGCCTGGCCGGCGCCACGGACACGGTCGCGATCTACCGCACCGAGCACCCCACCGATGAGCTCCGGGACCTGGAGGCCAGGTACGGGCTCATCCTCGTCGTCGGCAAGGAGCACGATCCGCGGGCCAAGGAGCGACTGAGCGCTTCCGGACTGAGTCGTGAGATTCCCGACATCGCCGAGCGGGACGTGGTGGTGGCCGGTCCGCAGCAGTTCAAGCGGTACGTCGGCGGCGCGCTGTCACGCCTTGCAGTCCCGAAGTCACAAATTCATCTCAAATCCCGGCAAAGGGTTTAGCCCCACATTACGCGTCGTCTGCAACGGTGGTCTGCGGACAAGGAGGCAAGGTGACGACTTTCCCAGGAAGCGCACGTGTCGAAATGGTCATGGGCATGCCCGTCAGCGTGGACATCCGCACCGCCCTCCCGGCACGCGAGCTGACGCCCCTGCTGGATGACGCCTTCGCCTGGTTGAGGTGGGTGGACGACACCTTCAGCCCGGTCAGGGAGGACAGCCAGATCGGCCGGCTCAACAGAGGCCAGACGATCAAGCAGATCCCGGAGTTCATCGAGGTCCTGCACCGATGCGACGAGCTCAGCGAGGCCACCGACGGCTGGTTCGAGCCCCGCATCAACGGCGTGACCGACCCATCGGGCTACATCAAGGGATGGGCGCTGGAGCGCCTTTCCCGCGCCCTCTGCAACGCGGGCGCGGGCGACCACCGCCTCACGGCGGGCAACGACATCCGGGTGCGCGGCTCGGCCGCCCCCGGCAAGCGCTGGCGCATCGGCGTCCGGGATCCGCGCAAGGACATGGTGCGCAAGGTCGTCTTCGCTCACGACCTGGGCATCGCCACCTCGGGCGGCGCTCCCATCGTCAACCCGCGCACCGGCGAGGTCCAGGAGGGGTTCGGCTTCGTCACCGTGATCGGCCCCGACCTGGGTGTGGCCGACGCGTACGCCACCGCGATCTACGCCATGGGCCCCCTCCTGGCCCGCCGCTACGCGGCCCGCCTCGCCGAGTCCGGCCCGTACCAGACCCTGATCGCAGGCCGCGACGGACAGGAGTTCAGCACGCCGGGCTTCGCGGCGTACAGCGGCGCGGAGGCCCGCATGGCGGGCTAGGCGTCGGGATGTTTACGCAGGTATTCGATATAAACCGGGCGCAGTGCCTCCCCCAGCTCGCCCTCCCCCGCCGCGATGGCGTCGCTGAGCAACGCGGACACCTTGGTGAGGTCGGCGTCGGTCTCGTGACCGGTGGCGGCCTCAGCGGCGGGGATCACCTTCAGCAGGTCCCACAGGAACCCCAGGTCACCGTGGCGTACGGCATACCGCACCGCACGATCGTGCAATTCGTTCGCCGGCAACGACTCGAGCCCGTTCGCGTCCATCTCGCTCCCTCCCCTGCACGCCTCTTCCCCGAGTTCGGGCAGCGATAACCGGTGACTACCAACAGTGACGACCGGGCATCGTTCTGACTGCGCCTCTACCGCGGCGCCGATCGCAAGTGGGAGGATCAACCAGCGTGAGATTCATCATCAGAACGCTCGCGGCGGCAGTGGCGCTGTGGGTGGCCGTGCAGTTCATCGACGGCATCGACGTCAACGCTCCCACCAACTCCCCCACATACTGGGGCGTCCTGCTCCTCGTGGCACTGATCTTCGGCATCGTGAATGCGATCGTCAAACCCATCGTCAAGGCGCTGGGCTGCGCGATCATCGTCTTGACGCTGGGCCTGTTCCTGCTTGTGATCAACGCGGCCATGCTGCTGCTGACCAGTTGGATCGCGGGCCAGTTCGACATCCCCTTCCAAGTCGACAACTTCTACCCGGCCGCGTTCTGGGGCGCGATCATCGTTAGCGTGGTGAGCTGGCTGCTGGGGCTGTTCATCCCCGACAACGACTGACCTTCCGATGGTGCTGCTCGACGGCGCCGGACTGACCTGCGCGCAGGTCCACGAGGCCGCGTACGGCCGGGCCCGGGTCGCGATCGCCTCCCTCGATCGGGCCCGCGCCGCGTGGGTCACCGCTCAGGAGCTGACCGGCCCGGTCTACGGCCGCAGCACCGGCGTCGGCGCCGGCAAGGACGTTCGCATCGAGGCCCCCGGCCTGCACGTGCTGCGCAGCCATGCGTGCGGCGCCGGGGCGCCGGTCGAGCCCGCCCGCGCCCGGGCGATGCTCGTCGTCCGGCTCAACCAGTTGCTCGCCGGCGGCTCCGGCATCGACCCGGCGGTGCTCCCGGTGCTGGCCGACGCGGTCAACCACGGATTCACGCCGCCGATCCGCACGTACGGCGCCATCGGCACCGGCGACCTCACGGCCCTGGCCACCACGGCGTTGTGCCTGCTCGGCGAACTCCCCTGGCACCACGAGCCCGCGCAGGAACGCCGCGAAGGGACACCACCACCTCCCCGCTATCCCCTCACCTCGGGCGACGCCCTGCCGTTCATCAGCTCAGGGGCCGCCACCCTGGCCGACGCCGCCATCGCCTGCCACCGCCTGCGTCTCCTGCTCGGGGCCACCGTAGACGTCGCCGCCCTGTCGTTCACCGCGGTCGGGGCCTCGGCCGAGCCGCTGGCCGCCGCCGTACAGGAGGCCCGACCACATCGCGGCCAGGCCGCCGTCGCCGCGCGCCTGCGCGGACTGCTCGCCAGGGAGCAGGCCGCCCGCATCCAGGACCCGTACGGCTTCCGCGCTTTCGCCCAGGTGCACGGCGCCGCCGTGGACGCCCTCGACCGGGCCGCCGCCACCGTCGAGATCGACCTCAACGCCGCGGCCGAGAACCCACTCATGGCCGGCTCTCTGGCCTGGCACAACGGCAACTTCCACTCCTCTCCCGTCGCCCTGGCGCTGGACGCGCTGCGCGCCGCGCTGGTGCAGACGGCCCAGCTCAGCACGGCCCGCCTGGCCGCCCTCATGGACCCGGTCTACACCGGCCGCCACCCCTTCCTCGCCGACCGTCCCGGTGCCTCGGGCGTCCTGATCCTCGAGTACGTGGCCCAGGACGCCCTGACCGAGCTACGCCACCTCGCGAACCCGGTGACGACCGGCACCGCGGTGATCTCCCTGGGGGTCGAGGACCATGCCGGCTTCGCCACCCAGGCCGCACGGCACGCCCTGCGCTGCCTGGAGCCGTTGGAGCTCGTGCTGGCCTGTGAGCGCGCCGCCGCCACCCGGGCGCTCAACACCCCTCCACCGGACCGGCCGCTCACCGATGACCTGGAGGAGGCACGCCGCGCCCTGACCACCTCCACCGCCCACCACACGCGTTGACCGCCGCGAGCGCCACACGCCCGGCGTCATCCACGCCCATGGACTCACGCTCCACCCGGCGAACGCCACCGCCCACCGTCAGACCGTGCCGGCCATACATGCGGCAGCGTGGAGGGCTGGCGGGGGTCAGGAGAGCTGGGCGACCGAGCCGCGTTCCCTCAGTGTGGGGGCCTGGACGATGCGGCGCCGGCGGGTGGCGCCGTCGGCTGCCGCCGAGATGAGCCGCACGGCCGCCCGCACGATCCCGTCGATGTCCCAGTCCACCGTCGTCAGGCCCGGCGTGAGCAGCCCCGACATCGGGTGGGCGTCGTAGCCCATGACCGACACGTCGCCGGGAACCGACAGCCCCAGCTCCTGCGCCGCCGCGTAGACCCCGTACGCGATGGAGTCGGCGAAGCAGAACACCGCGCTCGGCTTGTCGTCGGCGAGGATGTCGCGGGCCACCGCGGTGGCCCCGGCCAGGCCGTGCGGGGCGGTGGTGAGCTCGATGTCCAGCCCCAGGCGCTCGGCCTCGGCCGTGACGTGCACGTCGGCGGGACGGTCGGGCGTGCTGGCCCTGGTCGGGGTGAGCACGGCGATGTTGCGGTGCCCCAGGGCGCGCAGGTGCTCCAGCGCCAGCGTCACCCCCCTCCGGTTATCGAAGATCACCTCTCCGGCCGTGCCGGCGAGCGAGTCGCCGATCGCCACGACCGGCAGCGACTCGCACAACTCCTTCCAGAACGCGGCGGAAGGATCGAGCGGCTGGACGATCATGCCGTCCACCCGCTGGTCGCGGAGCTGCTGGGCCAGGGCCCGCTCTCTGGCGGGGTCGCCGACCGCGTCGAGGATCAGGGCGTAGCGGTCTTTCTCCCGCAGACCCCTGCTGATGCCGACCGCCAGCGACTGCTGCCACAGGTCCTCGAGCGAGCCGCAGAGCAGCCCGATCATGCCCGTGCGCCCGCTGGCCAGGGCCCTGGCGATGGGGTCGGCCTCGTAGCCGAGCTCGGCGGCCGCGGCGCGCACCCGCTCCATCGTCTCCTCGGACACTTGCAGGCCGCGTAGCGCGTAGGAGACAGCCGCCGGTGACAGGCCAGTGGCCTGAGCCACCTCACGGATCGTGGCTCTCTTGCGAGACATTCAGCCAGCCTATTGTGTGGCACCGACAGATTCGGGTTCCCGCCGTAGGCATACCCGGCCAGGGTCGTGAATTCTCCGTAGCTTCCCGAGGAAATCGGGCAGCTCGGACGGGCCGCGTACACCGGGCGAGCCATTGACAGATCCTACGTGAAGCGGTTCACTGAAACGAATCACTGAAGCGGTTCACAAGCCTCGATTCGCAGGTGACCAGGTTTACCTGCAATACTTGTAGGAAATACAGGGAGGTGTGGGCGTGAGCATCGATGTGCATCAGCATCTGTGGACAGGGTCGTTCGTCGACGCGCTGCGCGCCCGCACCTCCCCGCCCTACCTCGACGAGTGGACGTTGATCCTCGACGGCGAGCCTCCGTACGAGGTGGATCCGGCCGACCATGAGCACCGCGACACCACCGGCCTGGAGCTGGCGTTGGTGTCGCTGTCGAGCCCGCTGGGCATCGAGTTCCTGCCACCGGAGGAGTGCTGGCCGGTGCTCGACGCCTATCACGAGGGCGCGCTGGCACTGGGCGAGCCGTTCGGCGCCTGGGCGGCCACCTGCCACAGCGAGCCCGACCCCGACCGGCTGGCCAAAGACCTCGACCGGGGCTGCGCGGGGTTGCAGATCCCCGCGACCGCCGCGCCCGACGACCGGCTGCTGGAGGTGCTCACCGACCGGGACCTGCCGTTGTTCGTGCACCCAGGTCCGGCGAAGGCCGCCGAGGGCCTGCCACCGTGGTGGCCGGCGCTCGTGCCGTACGTCCAGCAGATGCACCAGGCGTGGCACTACTTCCACGCCGTCGTCAGGCCCAGGCACCCGCGGCTGCGGGTGTGCTTCGCGCTGCTGGCCGGCCTGGCGCCGCTGCACGCCGAACGCCTGATCACCAGGGGCGGGACCGTCCGCGGCCTGGTCGACAGGAACGCCTTCGTGGAGACCTCCTCCTACGGCCCGCGCGCGATCGACGCGATCGTCCGCGAGCTGGGCATCGATGTCGTGGTCAACGGCTCGGACGCCCCTTACGCCACCGCACCCGACCCCGGACTGGGCGCCGCGGCCGCCCACGCCATCCGCGTGACCAACCCCCGTCGCCTTCTTAACGGAAAGGAGCCTCGCAAGTGAGCACCAAACAGATCCAGGACGGGGGCACCTGTGCCACGCTCCCGGAGCGCACGCTCGACCGGCGCGAGCTGCGCGACCTGGTGGACCAGTTGGCCGCCCGCCCGGAGGAGTGGCGCGACCTGGTGGCGTTCCCCGAGGACGGCGGCCGGCACTTCGCCTCGCTGCACCGCGACGCGTACGTGGACGTCTGGGTGCTGTGCTGGCGCCCCGAGGACGACACAGGCTGGCACGACCACGACATCTCCTCCGGGGCCGTGCACGTGGTCAAGGGCGCGCTCCTGGAGTGCAACCCGCGGATCGGCGGCGAGCATCTGGAGACGGTGATGCCGGAGGGACAGTCGTTCTCGTTCGGGCCCGACCACATTCACCGGCTGACCGGCGCGGTGGACCAGAGCGTGTCCATCCACGCCTACTCGCCACCGCTGTGGCGGCTCGGGCAATACTCGATCGACGGCACCGGTGTCATGCGCCGCGTTTCCGTCAGCTACGCCGACGAGCTCAGGCCGCTGGACGATGCCGTGGCCTGAGGACGCAGCAGCTTCCGCAGGGCTCGACGTCGGGAAGCGTGATCCACAGACAGCAGGTCCTGCGGAAGTATCCGTCGTCCGTGGGCTCCACCAGCCCGTCGACCGGCCGGCCGATCTCCCTGAGCAACGTCATGTAGTCGCCGGGCACGACGGCCGTCAGCGGGTGGGCCAATGCCTCCGCCGTGGAGCCCCACAACGTGCGCTCCCCGACCTTGGCCCGCGCGCTGATGGCCTGGACCAGGGGTTCTTGCGACTCCGCCAGCGCCTCACGGATGGCTCCCGCGCCCGAGTCCCACGTCACGCGGGTGGCGGCGATCGTCACCCCGGCGCCGGACGGCTTGAAATAGGTCTCCGGCAACCGCATGATCGGCACCCGCCGGTCCAGCGCCCAGCCGAGCGCCATCGGCAACGTGTGCCAGTAGGCGAAGGTCTTCCAGAACAACGCCGCGCCGACGTGGCGTGGCGCGTTCCAGCGCCCGGCCGTCTCGTCGATCAGCCCGTCCAGCAGCGGGTACGGCTCCCGCAGCAACTCCGCGACCGGCGTCCAGCTCGGGTCCGGCTCGACGACGAGGCCGGGCTCGACCCCGATCACCCCGCCGCGCCCGTCGGCCAAACGCTGGAGCGCCTCGGTCAGCACGCTGGAACACCCTCCCCTAAAGGTTAGCCTTACCTAAAGTAGCAGGGCGGCCGGCGAACCAGCCAGCCAAGATCTGCACCGCCAGCACCCCCAGCACCGCGATCAAGGGCACCGACCAGCCGCCGGAGACCTCCCGCAGGAGCCCGAACATCATCGGCCCCAGTGCCGCGATCACATACCCGACGGACTGGGCCACGGCCGACAACGCGGTCACCGTGGCGGGGTCGGCCGGTCGCAGGGCGATGATGAGCAGCGCGAGCGCGAAGGACGCGCCCTGGCCGACGCCGAGCACGATCATCCACAACCACGGCGCGGCCAACGGGGCCAGCAGCACGCCGAGGTAACCGGCCACGGTCAGCAGGCCCGCCCCGACCACGTACGGCACCTGCGAGGCCCGCCGCCCGGCCAGCACCGGGACCGCGAGCGCGGTGGCGACCTGGACCAGGTTCGTGAGGCTGAGCAGGTAGCCCGCCTGGTCGGCGGGGAGGCCGTGGTCCAGGAAGATCGTCGGTAGCCAGGCCAGGACGACGTAGAAGGTGAGCGACTGCAGACCCATGAGGGCGGTGACGTACCAGGTCACGCGGCTGCGCAGGACCATGCCGATCGGCCTGGGCCCGTTCTGCGCTCCGGCCTGCTTGGCGAGGGCCTGGGGCAGCCAGAGCAGCGCCGCGAGCAGGGCGGGCACGGCCAGGAGCGCCGAGACGCCGCGCCAGCCGTACCCGGTGGCGTGCTCGAGGGGGATCATCACGGCGGAGGCGGTGGCGGCGCCGGCCACCACTGCGGACACGTAGACGCCGGTCATCAGGTTGATCCGGAGCGGGAAGTGCTGCTTGACCACGGCGGGCATGGCCACGTTCATGGCGGCGATCGCGGTGGCGGCCAGGGCGGAGCCGAGGTAGAGCACCGGCGCGCCGCCGAGAGCGCGCAGCGCGACGCCTGAGGCGATGACGAGCAGCCCGGCCAGCAGCATGCGGTCGAGCCCGATGCGCCGCGCGAGCAGCGGCGCGACCGGGCCGAACACGCCCAGACAGATCACCATGACCGTGGTGATCGCGCCACCGCCCGCGGGCGAGAGGCCGACATCGTTCATGATCTCGTCGAGAAGCGGGGAGACGCCCGCGATGGCGGGCCGCAGGTTGAGCGCGGCCAGGATGAATCCGGCCACGAGCACAGCGGATCTCAACGACATAGGGGACCACTCTGGCACAGCCGCCCTGACAACGTTGTCTGTCCCCTACCTGGTGAGACATGATCCTGGCGTGAGACCGACGATGAAGGACGTCGCCACGGCGGCGGGCGTGGCGCTCAAGACCGTCTCGCGCGTCGTGAACGGCGAGCCGGGCGTGCACCCGGCCACCGCCGAGCGGGTGCGCGCGGCCATCGACCGGCTGGGCTACAGCCGCAACGAGAGCGCGCGGGTGCTGCGCCGGGGCAGGACGGCCACGGTCGGGCTGGTCATCGAGGACGTCGCCGACCCGTTCTACTCAGGGTTGAGCAGGGCCGTGGAGGACGTGGTGATCGGTCACGACTGCCTGCTGCTGACCGGCTCGTCCGGAGAGGAGCCGGTCAGGGAGCGGGAGCTGGTCGAGACCTTCTTCACCCGCCGGGTGGACGGGCTCATCGTGGTGCCGGCCGGGAACGACCACACATACCTGCGACCGGAGCTGGAGGCGGGGACGAAGGTGGTGTTCGCGGACCGGCCGCCGGGGGCGGGACTCGACGTGGACACCGTGCTCGCCGACAACGCGGGAGGGGCCGAGCAGGCGATCCGCCACCTGCTCGGGCACGGGCATCATCGCATCGCCTTCCTCGGCGACGACCTGGCGATCTACACCGCCGCCGAGCGGCACCGCGGCTACCGGGAGGCTCTCGGCGGCCTGTACGACCCGCGGCTGGTCTCCATGCGCCCGCCCACGTTGGAGGGGGTGCGGGCGGACCTGGACAGGATGTTCGCCCTGGACAGGCCTCCGACGGCGCTGTTCACCGGCAACAGCCGCTACACCGTGACCACGCTGCGGGCGCTGGCCGGCCGGCCGATCGCGGTGGTGGGCTTCGACGACTTCGAGCTGTCCGACCTGCTCCAACCTGGGGTGACGGTCGTGGCGCAGGATCCGTCCTGGATGGGAAGGGTGGCGGCCGAGCTGCTGTTCCGCCGCTTGCGCGGCGACGTGGGGCCGCCCGAGCACATCCAGCTCCCCGTGCGCCTCATTCCACGCGGCTCGGGCGAGCTCCCTTGATCAAGGCGTCGCCGAGCGGCGTGCGTGCGTAGAGGACGCTGCGGCCCGTACGGGTGCCGGTGATCAGCCCCGTCCTGCGCAACGCCGCGACGTGCTCGCCCGTGGTGCCCACGCTCTGCCGGAGCAGGGCCGCGAGCTGCGTGGTCGTGGCCGGCTCGGCGAGCTCGGCCAGGATGAGCGCGCGGCTGCGGCCGATCAGCGACGACAGGTCCGCGTCAGGCGCCTCGGGAGCGGCCGCGATTCCTCTGGCGGGGTAGATCATCGCGTATGGCCAGGCGTCCTCCAGGTAGACGGCGATGGTGCGCATGAAGGCCGACGGCAGGAAGAGCAGCCCTTTGCCGCCCAGCCTGCGGGGCCCGCTGATCGACCTCATTTCGAGCTCGATGCGCCCGCTGCGCTGCCAGTGAACGCGGGGGCTGAGATCCTCCAGGGCCGCCTCCCAGCCATAGGCGGCCAGCCGTCCCGCCCGCTGGGCCACGTCGCGCTGCAGGATCGCCCGGAATCGCGGCCACTCGTGGGAGATGATCTTCGTCCACAGCGCCTCGTACGCGTCCGCGAGCAGCTCGACCACGTCCGGACCCAGCAGCAGATCCCTGACCCCGTCAGGAACCCGCCGCTCGGCCAGTACCCTGGCGATCTCCTCGTGCGCCTGCTCCAGCGGCGTGGCGCGCATGGACGACAGCTCTCCCTCGAACGGCACGTCCACGGTCGTGGGCGGAGGGGCGATGAAGTCGACGTTCGCGTCGCCCATGTTGCCGCTGATCGCCCCGGCCGCCCGGAGTGCCGGATGATCGCGCACGACCTCGCGGTAGGTCTCCCGCCACCGCCGGACCCACTGGCCGTGTACGCCTGCCTCGGCCCGGCCGGCAAGCACCCATTGGGCGTGCATGGTCTCGATCAGCGGCGAGATGGCGAACCTGCTGGCCACCAGGTCCTGCGGAGTGACCTCGATGCTCACGACCACCTTTCGGTTATATCCGAAAAAGTCGCCCGATGGCTGTGGCGCTCGCAGCATCGGTCCCATGAAGGGTGCGACGTTCGGCGAGGTATTCGCCGTCAGGGAGTTCCGGGTGCTGTTCGGCAGCTTCGTGCTGCTCATCGCCGGCGACATGATCAAGATGCTGGCCCTGGCCGTGCTGGTCTACGAGAGGACCGGCTCGCCCGGGCTGTCGGCCGCGGCGTACATGGCCGGGTGGTTGCCGTTCATCCTGGGCGGGCTGTTCCTGTTGTCGCTGGCCGACCGGATGCCGCCACGGGCGCTGATGATCGCCGGCGAGCTGGTCAGGGCGGTCACGTGCCTGCTGCTGGCGTACGCGGGGCTGCCGGTGTGGGGGCTGCTGGCGCTCGTGCTGGTCACCGGGCTGTTCTCGCCGGTGTTCTTCGCGGCACGGGCGGCGATGCTGCCCGAGGTGCTGCCGGGTGACGCGTTCGTGCTCGGGCGTTCGGTGCTCAACGTCGCCTCGGCGAGCGCGCAGATCGCCGGGCTGGCCGTCGGGGGCGCGTTCCTGGGGTTCACCGGGCCTTCCGGGGCGCTGGCGGTCACCGCGGGCCTGTCGGTCGTGGCCGCCGTGGTGCTGCGGGTGGGACTGCCGTACGGGCCGGCGCGGGGTGCGGCCAACGGCGGTGCGGTACGGGAGACGCTGCGGGTCAACCGGCGGCTGCTGGCCGACGGGCGGGTTCGCGGGCTGTTGCTGGCCGGCTGGGTGCCGTGTGTGTGCCTGGCCGGGGCCGAGGCCATGGTGGTGCCGTACATGGGCGGGGAGGGACAGGCCGGGGTGGTGCTGGCGGCCGCCGCGGCCGGTATGGCGGTCGGCGAGTTCGCGGTCGGCCGCTTCGCGGCGCCGACATTGCGCGAGCGGTTGTCGTTGCCCCTGGCACTGCTCCTGGGGATCCCCTGGATCGGCTACGCGTTCGGGCCGGAGGTCGTGTGGGCCTCCGTGCTGGCGGGGGTGGCGACGGCCGGGCTGGCGTACCAGCTGGGGTTGCAGCGGCGGTTCGTGGACGCGGTGCCCGAGGAGGTGCGCGGGCAGGCGTTCGGGCTGCAGTCCGCCGGGCTGATGACCGGCCAGGCGGTCGGCGCGGCCCTGGTCGGGGTGCTGGGCGAGGCGATCGGGCCTGGCCCGGCGATCGCGGTCGCGGGCGGCGGGGGCATCCTGGTGGCGCTGGCGCTGGCCGGCGTGCTGCGCCCGTCTCCCGCACCGCAGCCGGCCCGCTGATCATGATCAACGACTAGCCTTCTCTCCGGAGAGCACACGGGTATAGTCGTTGCACATCAGTTCAGCAAGCTTGTTCACGAGGAGCGCGTGCATGAATGCCGCCGACGTCGCCCCGGACGCGCAGCAGGCCAGGTTCCCGCATGAGCTGATGTACGCGGCGGCGCAGCAGTATTACATGGAGGACGCCACGCAGGGCGACATCGCCCAGCGGCTCGGCGTCTCCAGGGCGACGGTGAGCAGGCTGCTCACCGAGGCGCGCAAGCAGGGCATCGTCGAGATCAAGGTGCACCGTCCCGCCGCGCTGGCGGAGGGCCCGCTGGCCGACGAGGTCGCGCAGGCGCTCGGCCTGGAGCGCGTCTTCCTGGTGCCCAAGGTCAGCGGCCCGGCGCTGGGCCCCTGGCTGGCGCCCGGCATGGCCCGCGCGCTGGCCGCCGTGGGCCTGGCATCCGGCGACGTCGTGCTCGTCTCCTCTGGCAGCACCGTTTACGAGTGCGCCCGCGAGGGGCTCGGCCGCTTCCCCGGCGTCACGATCGCGCCCGCGGTCGGGGGGCAGGAGGAACCGCAGCCCTGGTTCCAGACCAACGAGACCACCCGCATCCTGGCCGAGCGCGTCGGCGGCGTGCCCGCCTACCTCTACGCCCCCGCCCTGCCCGGCCCCGAACTCTTCTACTCCCTGCAGCACGAGCCGTCCGTACGCCGCGTCATGGACCTGTGGGCGCACGCCAAGTGCGCGATCGTCGGCGTCGGCTCGCCGCCGCTGATGCGCCAGATGGTGCCCTCGCTCATGCCGCGCGACGCCGACAGCCTGCGCGAGGCCGTGGGCGACGTGTGCATGCGGGTCTACGACCGCAACGGCGCCCCGATCACCTATCCGGGCGGCGAGCGGCTGGTGGCCACGAAGCTGGAGGAGTTGCGCCGCATCCCCGCCGTGATCGCGGTGGCCGTGGGCGCGGAGAAGGTCCTGTCGATCGTCGCCGGCGCCAGGGGCGGCTACTTCAAGCAGCTCGTCACGGATACGCCCACCGCGGAAGGCCTGGTGGCAGCCGCTCGCCAGCTCTGAACATCTGTGCTGGACAAAGTTTCTGAACGCGCGCTAACGTGTGCCGCACCACGGGATTTCCCCTCACGTGAGGGCATCCCCGTGTCTCGGGGGCAGCGAGCGTTTGGATCCGTCCGCGAGGACATAGCGAGTGAGGAACGAATCCGTGAACAGAGCTCAGATGCGGACCTCCGCGTTCGCCGCAGTGGCAGTGCTGGCCTCGACACTGGCGGCGTGCGGCTCAGGCTCCGGCTCAGCCGGCGGGAACACCGGCGGCACCGGTGGCGGCGACCTGCAGAACGCCAAGGTCGCCTTCCTCATGCCCGACCTCGCGTCGACCAGGTACGAGCTGCAGGACAAGCCGCTGTTCGAAGCGAAGATGAAGCAGCTGTGCCCAACGTGTGAGGTCATCTACCAGAACGCCGACTCCGACGCCGCCAAGCAGCAGCAGCAGGCCAACTCCGCGCTCGCCCAGGGCGTCAAGGCCATCGTGCTCGACCCGGTCGACTCCGCCGCCGCGGCCACCATCGTCAAGTCGGCGCAGTCGCAGCAGGTGCCGGTCATCGCCTACGACCGGCCGATCCCGGCCACACCGGCCGACTACTACATCTCGTTCGACAACGAGAAGATCGGCGCGATGATCGCCCAGTCCCTGGTGGACCACCTGAAGAAGGAGAACGCCGAGGGCGGGATCCTCCAGGTCAACGGCTCCCCGACGGACGCCGCGGCCGGGCTGATCAAGAAGGGCATCCACAGCGCGGTCGACCCGAGCGGCTTCAAGCTGCTGGCCGAGTACGACACCCCCGACTGGCAGCCGGAGAAGGCGCAGACCTGGGTGAGCGGCCAGATCACGCAGTTCAAGGACCAGATCGCCGGCGTGGTCGCGGCCAACGACGGCACCGGCGGCGGCTCGATCGCCGCGTTCAAGGCCGCGGGTGTGCAGGTGCCGCCGATCACCGGCAACGACGCCGAGCCGGCCGCCGCGCAGCGCATCATCGCCGGCGACCAGTACAACACGATCTCCAAGCCCATCAAGATCGTGGCCGAGGCGTCGGCGAACGTGGCCTGGGAGTTCATGCAGGGCAAGAAGCCCGCCGGCAAGACCACGCTCTACAACACGCCGTCCGAGCTCTTCACCCCCACGGTCGTGACCAAGGAGAACATCAAGGAAGTGTTGTTCGACAGCGGCATCATGAAGGCCGCCGAGATCTGCACGGGCGCGTATGCCAAGGGCTGTGCCGAGCTCGGAATCAAGTGATGAACGTTCTTTCGCTCCGCGGAATCAGCAAGACCTTCGGCGCGGTGGCCGCGCTCACCGGCGTGGACCTCGACGTGGCCGCCGGTCAGGTCGTCGCGGTCGTCGGCGACAACGGCGCGGGCAAGTCGACGCTGGTCAAGATCCTGTCGGGGGTGCACCCGCAGGACTCCGGCACGATCACCTTCGAGGGCCGCGAGGTCGACATCCCCACGCCGGCCGCCGCGCACAAGCTCGGCATCGCCACCGTCTTCCAGGACCTGGCGCTGTGCGAGAACCTCAACGTCATCCAGAACCTGTTCCTCGGCCAGGAGGTCCGCCCGCTGCGGCTGAACGACGTGGCCATGGAGACCCGCTCGTGGGAGCTGCTCCGCCAGCTCTCAGCCAAGATCCCGAGCGTGCGGGTGCCGGTCGCGGCGCTGTCCGGCGGCCAGCGGCAGACGGTCGCCATCGCCAGGTCGCTGCTCGGCGACCCGAAGGTCATCATCCTCGACGAGCCCACAGCCGCGCTCGGCGTCGCGCAGACGGCCGAAGTGCTCAACCTGGTCGAGCGGCTGCGGGAGAGCGGCCTGGGCGTCATCATGATCAGCCACAACATGGCGGATGTGAAGGCCGTCGCCGACACCGTGGCGGTGCTGCGGCTCGGCCGCAACAACGGCGTGTTCGACGTGGGCGAGGTCTCCACCGAGGACATCATCGCCGCCATCACCGGCGCCAGCGACAACGCGGTCTCCCAGCGGGCGGCTCGGGCGCAGGAAAGGAAGCCCTCATGAGCACGCGACGGCATGCGGCGACCGAGCCCGCCTCACCGGGTGAGGCCATGAGCGCGGCGACCGACCGGCAGGACGAGCGGCTCCAAGACCGCGACGGGCTGCGCGGCGCGCTCGCCGACGTGGTCGAGCGGGCCCGCGGCGGCGACCTGGGCGTCATCCCGGTCGTGGTCGGGCTCGTGGTCATCTGGACGGTTCTGCAGGTGCTCAACCCGGTCTTCCTGTCCAGCGCGAACCTGGTGAACCTCACCCTCGAATCGGCCGCCGTCGGCGTCATCGCGCTCGGCATCGTGTGCGTGCTGCTCGTGGGCCAGATCGACCTGTCGGTCGGCTCGGTGAGCGGGCTGTCGGGCGCGGTGCTCGCGGTGCTGTTCGTGGGCGAGGGGCTGCCGGTCTGGCTGGCCATCGCGGCCTCGGTCATCATGGGCGCCGTCATCGGCTGGGTGTACGGGCAGCTGTTCAACAGGTTCGGCGTGCCGAGCTTCGTGATCACGATGGCCGGTCTGCTGGGCTTCCTCGGGCTCCAGCTGTACGTGCTGGGCACGAAGGGGTCGATCAACCTGCCGTTCGACTCGGGACTGGTGAACTTCGCGCAGCTGGACTTCGTGCCGGCCTGGCTGTCGTACACGTTCGCGGTGATCGCCGCGGTCTGGCTGTTCGCCAGTGGCTACCTGCACGCGCGGGAGCGGCGCCGGGCGGGGCTGTCGGCCAGGAGCGTGTCCACGCTGGCGCTCAGGAGCGCGGCGCTGCTGGCGGTGCTGGCCTTCGTGGTCTGGTATCTCGGCCAGACGCGCGGCGTCGGCTGGATGTTCGTCTTCTTCGTCGCGCTCGTGCTGATCATGCACTACCTGCTGTCGCGGACGAAATGGGGCCGGGCGGTCTACGCCGTGGGCGGCAACGTGGAGGCCGCACGCCGGGCGGGCATCAACGTCAAGGCGATCTACACCTCGGTGTTCGTGTTGTGCTCGACGTTCGCGGCCGTCGGCGGCATCCTGGCCGCGGCCAGGCTCGCGGCGGCCAACCAGAGCAGCGGCGCGGGCGACGTCAACCTCAACGCCATCGCGGCGGCCGTGATCGGCGGGACGAGCCTGTTCGGCGGGCGCGGCACGGCCTTCGGCGCGCTGCTCGGGATCATCGTGATCCAGTCGATCTCCAGCGGCCTCACGCTGCTCAACCTCGACTCCTCGATCCGGTTCGTGGTCACCGGTGCGGTGCTGCTGCTCGCGGTGATCGTCGACTCCGTGTCGCGCCGGTCGAGGACCTCCCACGGCAGGGCCTGATGGCGATCATCTGCGTGGACGCGGGGACCACCGTCATCAAGGCGGTCGCGTACGACGCCGCGGGCGCGGAGTCGGCCGTCGCCCGGCGCGAAACCGTGGTGTCCAGGCCCGCGCCCGGCCACGCCGAGCAGGACATGCGCGCGGTCTGGGACGCGGTCGCGGCCACGGTCCGCGAGGTCGCGACCGGGGACGTCGACTTCCTGGCCGTGACGGCCCAGGGAGACGGCTGCTGGCTGGTCGGCGCGGATCTCGAACCCACCGGTCCGGCCATCCTGTGGAACGACGCCCGCGCGGCGGCGACCGTGGACTCCTGGACGCGGGAGGGACGGGCCGCGGCGGCCTTCCGGATCAACGGCTCCTCGGCCGCCTCCGGACTGCCGCACGCGATCCTGACCTGGCTGCGCGCCCACGACCCCCGGCGGCTGGACCGGTCGGCCGCCATGCTCACCTGCGGCGGCTGGATCTTCGTGAAGATGACCGGGGAGCTGGTGGCGGATGAGTCGGACGCCTCGGCTCCGTTCATGGACCTGCGGGCACGGGCGTACTCCCCCGACCTGCTCACCCTGTTCGGCCTGGAGCAGGCCGAGCGGCTCCTTCCACCGATCCGCTCCTGCCCCGTCGCCGAGCTCACCCCGGAAGCGGCGCGGGCGCTGGGGCTGACCCCGGGGACGCCGGTCGTCATGGCCCCGTACGACATCGCCGCGACGGCGCTGGGCGCGGGCGCGGTCGCGCCCGGGCAGGCGTGCGGCATCCTCGGGACCACGCTGTGCACCGAGGTCGTCGTCGGCTCTCCCGAGCTGGACGGCGAGCCGATCGGCATCACGATCGCGTTGCCCGGCGGCTACCTGCGGGCCTTCCCCACGTTCGCGGGCACGGAGGTGGTGCAGTGGACGTGCCGCCTGCTGGGGTTGCGCGAGCCTGCGGAGCTGGGCGAGCTGGCCGGGCTGAGCGCGCCGGGAGCGGGCGGGCTGACGTTCCTGCCTTACCTGTCGCCGGCCGGCGAGCGGGCGCCCTTCACCGACCCCCTTGCCCGGGGCGCGATGCTCGGCATGTCGTTCGAGCACGGCCGTGAGCACGTCGCGCGGGCGGCACTCGAAGGGCTCACCATGGTGATCAAGGACTGCCTGGCGGCCACCGGCGCCGCGCCCACGGAGCTGCGCGTGTGCGGAGGCGGATCGGCCAACGCCGCCTGGCTGGGGATGATCGCCGACGTCACCGGGCTGCCGGTGCGGCGCTCAGCCGACGCCGAGGTGGGGGCGCGGGGTGCGTACCTGGTGGGCCTGGCCGCGACGGGCGCCGCGCCGTCGGTGGCCGCGGCGGCCGCCGATCACGTACGCCTGCGCGACGCGATCGAGCCCGACCCCGGGCGGCAGGACTTCTACGCGCGGATGTTCGCCGACTTCCTGACCCTGCGCGAGGCCAACGCCGATTCGTGGCCGCTGCTGGGCGAGCTGAGGGGCCGTTCATGAGCGTCTGGATCGGCATCGACCTCGGCACGCAGAGCGTGCGAGCGATGGCCGTCGGCGAGGGCGGCGAGGTGCTCGGCGCGGCCGGCCGCCCGCTGACCAGCCGCCGCGACGGGCCCCGCCACGAGCAGGACCCCGAGGAGTGGTGGCGCGCGCTGGCCTCCGCCACCCGCGAGGCGCTGCGCGACGTGCCCTCTTCCCTGGTGGCGGGCGTGGCCGTGGCCGCCACCTCTGGAACGATCCTGCTCACGGACACGGCCGGCCGGCCGCTGACCCCGGCGCTCATGTACGACGACCGCCGCGCCGACGCCGAACGGGTCAACGAGGTGGGCGCGGGGGTGTGGGAGCGGCTCGGCTACCGCCGGATGCAGCCCAACTGGGCGCTGCCGAAGCTGCTGTGGCTGCTCAGGGACGCGCCGGCCGGGGCCCGGCCGGCGCACCAGAACGACTTCGTGAACCGGCGGCTGACCGGGCACGAGGTGCCTACGGACCTGAGCAACGCGCTCAAGACCGGTGTGGACCTGATCGAGGAGCGCTGGCCCGCCGAGGTGCTGGACCTGGTGCCTCCGGAGATCCTCCCCGAGGTCGTACGTCCGGGCACCCGGTTGGGGGTGGTCTGCGCGGCGGCCGCCGAGGAGACCGGCCTCCCGGCGGGCACACCGGTGATCGCCGGGATGACGGACGGCTGCGCGGCCCAGCTCGGCGCGGGCGCCACCCGGACCGGCAGCTGGAACTCGGTGCTGGGCACGACGCTGGTGCTCAAGGGCGTGACGAAGGAGCTGCTCCACGACCCGCTCGGCGTGGTGTATTCGCACCGCGCCCCCGACGGCTCCTGGCTGCCCGGCGGCGCTTCGAGCACAGGCGCGGGCGCTCTGACCCGCGACCTGCCCGGCCGCGATCTGGACGCGCTGAGCACGCAGGCCACGGCGCGGTTGCGCGTCACGTCTGGAGAAAGGCTCCTCTCCGTGCCCGTGACCTACCCGCTCGTGTCGCGCGGTGAGCGCTTCCCGTTCGACGCGCCAGCCGCCGAGACCTTCACGCTCGGCGAACCGGCCGACGACGTCGAACGTTATGCGGCCATCCTCCTCGGGGCGGCCTTCGTCGAGCGCCTCTGCTTCGACCACCTCGACCTCCTCGGCGCTCCCGTGGACGGCGAGGTGATCCTGACCGGCGGCGCCACGCGCAGCGCCTTCTGGAACCAGCTGAGGGCGGACGTCCTGGGACGTCCCGTGACGCTGCGCGAGAACGCCGAACCCGCGCTGGGCATGGCCGTCCTGGCCGGCGGGGACCCCAGCCGGATGATCAGGACCCGCGCGACAGTGGAACCGTCGCGCACCGACCTGCGTGAGCCGTACCTGCGCTTCGTCGCCGAGCTGGAACGACGCGGCTGGCTTCAGGAGCAGGCCGCGCGACACGCCCGCGAGAGGACTGCCCGATGACCGACCTCGTGCTCGTCCGTCACGGCGAGACCGTCTGGCACGCCGAGAACCGCTACGCCGGCGTCAGCGACATCGAGCTCACCCCGCGCGGCCACGCCCAGGCCGCCCAGCTGGCCGAATGGGCGGCACGAGCGGGTCTGTCGGCGGTGTGGTCCTCCACACTCAGCCGCGCCAGGATCACCGCCGAGGCGAGCGCGGCCAAAGCCGGCGTGGCGCTCCGGACCGACCCCCGGCTGCGCGAGCTGGACTTCGGCCAGGGAGAGGGCCTGACCTCGGCCGAGATGGCCGAACGGTTCCCCGGGGCACGCGCCGCCTTCGAGGCCGACCCCGCCGGGCACCCGCTGCCCGGCGGCGAGGACCCCCACGGGGCCGCCGCCCGCTTCGTCGCGGCCCTGCACGACATCGCCGCCGCCGAATCCGGCGGCCGGGTGCTGGTGGTCGCGCACACGACCGCGATCAGGCTGACCCTGTGCCGGCTGATCGGCGTGCCGCTCGGCGAGTACCGGCGGTTGTTTCCACGTCTGGACAACTGCGCGCTGACCGAGCTGCGTCTGCGTGATGCGGGCGGGCGGGCCGCGTTGCTGCAGTACAACTCCCCGATTGGAGCCGTTCGTTGACCACCCGAGTCCTTGTCGCAGGCGACCACTTCGTCCAGAACCGCCTGCTCGTCGACGCGCTCAGGCGCGAGGTCCCCGGCGAGGTGGACATCCGCGAGCTGACGCTGCCCTGGCCGGTGGAGCCGTTCGGCCGGGTCGGCGAGGTGGACGAGGCGTCGGACGTGGAGGACGAGCTGATCGAGGCGCTCCGCGGTGTCGAGGTCTGCGTGACCCAGATGGCTCCGCTGACCAAGCGGGTCCTGGACGCCTCTCCCGACCTGCGGCTGTTCTGCGTCAGCCGGGGCGGCCCGGTGAACGCGAACCTGGAGGCGGCGGCGCAGGCCGGCGTGGCGGTGACGTACGCGCCCGGCCGCAACGCGGTCGCCACCGCCGAGCACACGCTCGCCATGTTGCTGGCCGCCACCCGCAGGATCCCCCAGACCCACGCCGATCTGGCCGCAGGCGTGTGGCGGGGCGACTACTACATGTACGACAACGTCGGCCCCGAGCTGGACGGCAGCACGGTCGGCCTGGTCGGCTACGGCGCGATCGGCCGCCGCGTGGCCCGCATGCTGGAGGGCTTCGGCGCGAGCGTCCTCGTCCACGACCCGTACGTCGACGTGCCCGGCCGGGTGGAGCTCGACGAGCTGCTGCGCCGCTCCCGCTTCGTCTCCCTGCACGCCCGCGCCACCCCCGAGACCGCCGGCATGATCGGCGCGGCCGAGCTCGCCACCATGCCGCGCGGCTCGGTCCTGGTCAACTGCGCCCGCGGCGCGCTGCTCGACTACGACGCGATGTGCGACGCGCTGGATTCCGGTCACCTGTTCGGCGCCGCGATGGACGTCTTCCCCGAGGAGCCGATCCCGCCGGGCTCGCGCCTGCTCACGACGCCGAACCTGATCATGAGCCCGCACCTGGCCGGGGCCAGCAAGGAGACGGCGATGAAGGCGGCCGCGATCGTGGCCGCGGACGTGGCCCGCTACGTGCGCGGCGAGCCGCTCCTCCACCCTGCCACCCCCTGACCGCTCCTGCGGACGCGCTGCAGCCTGCCCTCGGTGCCCGCCACCACGGTGACGGCGAAGTCCTGGATGCCGCCGGGTAGATCATCACCTGCGGCCACCACCAGAGCGCCCTTCGACATGCCGAGACCGACGAGGGCGAGCAGGTCGCAGCCGCCGTCGGGCCGCCACGTGGTCAGCACCACGTCGGACTCGGCCAGGCGTACGGGCCGGTCGAGCTCGGCCATCCTGGCCAGCAGCGCCGCGTGCGACATGCGGCGGCCGTCGGCCAGCAGCAACGCGTCCTGGCGCGCGGCGTCGAGCGCGGGCAGCGCGGTGGGCTCCAGCGTGAGCAGGGCGCGAAAGTCGATCGCCTCGAGCGCCGCACCGAGCGAGACGACCTGCCGCACCTGGGATCCGCGCGCCGCCTGCCTCGCCGTCTCGGCCAGGTCGGGTGTGGTGATCAAGGTGCGTGCGTCGCAGGCCAGCAGCCAGGCGGCCATGGCCTCGGCGCCGAGCGCGGGGTCGATGGGCGCCGCCACCCCTCCGGCCGCCAGCACCGTGTGCACGGCCAGCGTCTGCGCCCCCGCCGTCGAAACGTGCACGGCCACGACCTGGTCGCGTCTGGCGCCCCAGCGCACGAGCCCGGACGCCGCCCTGGTCACCTCGGTCACCAGCCGCCGATAACCGTAGACGTGGCCGCCGCGCAGGTCGACCAGCGCCGGCCGGTCACCGCGCTCGTAGGCCCGGTGGAACACCTCGTTGATCACGGTGGCCGAGGCGTCGGGCCGCATATCCGCCAACGTACGACCGCCCCGGACGGCGCAGCGTCCACCGATCCATGGAGGCCTCTGTGCCTTGGGCGGGCCCGAGCCCTGCGCGGCTCGAGCCCGCTGCCGCGCGCCCGGAGCCGGACACCCACCCCTCCGAAGATGTCCGGCCCCTCGGCTGCGCGGCGTCCCCAACCGTAGAGCTACGCAAGGGGGCCGCACATGCATTGACATGGCCATACGACGATGCAGAAGGCAATATGTAGACGAGGCAGATATTACTATCCGTATTCGAGCAACTACTCTCGATAATCGATGGTGAACTGTCGGTGCCCGTAGGCACACTCGAGTCATGGCCGATGAGCCGTTAGAGCTCGGTGAGATCTCCTTCTCCGACTGGCACGCCCACACGGACAAGCTGGCGGACGTGGGCTTCCTGACCATCGCCAGGCGACTGCCGTCGCTGGTGGCCCAGGCGATGCGCATGGCGTGGCGGGCCAGCCCGCGCGACACCGTGGCCACGGTCACGCTCAACCTGCTCGGTGGCGTGTTCACCGCGTTCGGGCTGCTGGCCACGACAGGCGTGCTGACCGCGCTCTTCAGCGAGGGCCCGACCCCGGACCGCGTCGTGGCCGCGCTGCCCAGTCTGGCCCTGGTGGCCGCCGCGGCGGCCCTGCGCACGGCGGTGCAGGCCGGCGCGGGCTGGGCGCAGTCGCGCTTGGACCCGCAGGTCAGCCGTCTGACCGAGGAGCGGCTCTACGGCCTGACCAGCCGCGTCGACCTGGTCGCCTACGACGACCCGGAGTTCCACGACGCGTTGCAGCGGGCCAGGCTGCGTGGCGTGGCCATGGCGGACCAGGTCGTGTCCGCGGCCGTCGACGTGCTGAGCGCCGCTGTCGGCATCGCCGCCGTGGCCGGCGTGTTGGGCGTCCTGCACCCGGTGCTACTCCCGCTGCTCCTGCTGGCGGTGCTGCCGGACGCGTGGGCCATGGTCCGTAGCGCCAGGATGCGCTACGCCACCCTCTACGCCCTCATCCCTGCCAACCGCCGCAAGTGGATCATCGGTGAATTGCTGGCCAACCGCGAGCCGGCGGCGGAGGTCCGCTCGTTCACGATGCGCGGTTTCCTGCTGCGCATGTACGACGCTGTGGCGCGGGCCGAGCAGGACGTGATGCTCAAGCTGGCCAGGCGGCAGACCTTCGCCGGGCTCGCCGGCCAGGCGCTCGGCGGCCTCGGCACCGGCCTGGTCTACCTCGCCCTGGGCGTGCTCCTGGCGATCGGGGCGATCCCGCTGGCCGTGGCCGGCACGGCGGTCCTGGCGATCAGGTCCGCCCAGCAGTCGCTCGGCAACCTGATCTACGCCACCAACCGCCTCTACGAGGAGGGCCTCTACTTCACCGACTTCCTGGAGTTCTGCGCCGACGCCGAGCGCCGCGTGTCCGCGAGACGACCGGCCGCGATGCCGCCGGGCTTCCAGCGCATCACCGCCAGCGGCGTGACGTTCACCTACCCCGGCGCGCAAGCGCCGGCCCTGCGCGAGGTGACCATCGAGATCAAGCAGGGCGAGGTGATCGCCTTCGTCGGCGAGAACGGCTCAGGCAAGACCACCCTCGCCAAGATCCTCTCAGGCCTCTACGAGCCGGACTCCGGGGCGGTCCTGTGGGACGACACCGACCTGAAACAGGTCAACCCGGAAGACCTACGCCTCCGCACGGCCGTGATCGCCCAGGACCACACCCGCTGGCCGCTCACCGCGCGCTACAACATCACGATGGGCACCGACAAAGGGGACGAGGCCTTACACGCGGCCGCGGCGGTGGCGGGCGCCGATGAAGTCATCGCCGATCTGCCCCACGGCTACCGCACCCTCCTCGACCGCCGCTTCAAGGACGGCCACGAGCTGTCCGGCGGCCAATGGCAGCGCATCGCCGTCGCCCGCGGCTTCCACCGCGACGCCGACCTGCTCATCTGCGACGAACCCACCGCCGCACTCGACGCCCGCGCCGAACACGCCCTCTTCGAGCGCATCCGCACCCACTCCGACGGCCGCACCGTCCTGCTCATCACCCACCGCCTGGCCAGCGTCCGCTACGCCGACCGCATCTACGTCCTCGACCACGGCAAGGTCACCGAACAAGGCGACCACGACACGCTCATGGCCCTCGACGGCCTCTACGCCGACCTCTACTCCCTCCAGGCCAGGGCCTACCGCTGACCGACGCTCATGCCAAGGCGGCCTCGATCACGGCCCGCGCGATCGGCGCCACGTTGGCAGCCCGGGCGCCCGGGTGCTCCAGCACCACCCCCACCGCCACCTCTGGTTTGTCGGCAGGTGCGAAGGCGGTGACCAGCGCGTGGTCCTCCGCGCCGGGGACGACCCGTGACATGGCGGTCTCGGCGGCCACCTCCACACCGGGGATGGCCGCGCCCGTTCCTGTGCCGCCCGCGTGCGTCACCGTGGTCATCATCGCCGCCAGATGTCTGGCCAGCGGGGCCGGCACCGCCGTACGGTACGGCGTGGGGCCGGCCCGGTTGATGACCGAGCCGTCCGCCAGGCGCACCTCCTCCACCAGGTACGGCCGCATCAGCACCCCGTCGTTGGCCACGGCCGCCGACAACATGGCGATCATCAGCGGCGTGGCCCTGTCCTCGTGGTGCCCGATGGCCGCCAGCGCCGTCTGGGCCCGCGTCATGGCCGGAGCGGTAGGAAACCTGCTCGGCGTCGTGGCCACCGGAATCGCCAGACTCTCCTCGTTGAACCCGAACGCCTCCGCCTGGTCCCGCAGGATGTCCTGGCCGAGCTGCATCCCTATGGTGGCGAACGCCGTATCGCAGGAGACCTGGAAGGCGTACAGGAGCGTCGGGCGGTTGTCGCGGCAGCCGGGATCGTTTCGGACGTACGCCGAGGTTCCCGGCAGCGGCAGCCGCGCCGGGGCGTCGACCAGGCCGGCCGGGTTGTACTCGCCGGAGCCCAGTGCCGCGGCCGTGGTCACCAGCTTGAACGTCGAGCCCGGCGGATACGTCTGGCGCAGCGCCCGGTTCAGCAGCGGCCGCCCGGGCGCTCGCCGCAACCCCCGCGCCGTCTCGGCCAGCCGGGTGCGGTCGAACGTGGTGAGGACGTTCGGGTCGTACGACGGGTACGAGGCCAGCGCCAGGATGGCGCCCGTCGCCGGGTTGATCGCCACCACCGCCCCGGGCACGCCCACCGCCTTGAGGCTCTGGTACGCGGCCCACTGCACCCGGTCGCTGATCGTCAGCCGCACGTCGGCCCCTTCGACGCCGCCGTCCCTCACCAGCGACCGGACCTTGACCTTGGCATCGTCACCGGACAACACCGCGCCCTGCGCCTGCTCGATGCCGGAGGAGCGGTAGAGCGACAGGTGCCCGGTGACCGGCACGTAGACCTCGCCGTGCCGGTAGACCCGCTGATAGAGGTACGGGCCGCCACCGGCCGGGCGGCTCGTGGCGATGACCGTGCCGTCGTAGGTCAGGATGTCGCCACGCGGGTGGCCGAACCTGGCGAGCAGCGGCCGCTCGTTCCTGCGGTCGGCGTTGAGCGCCTGGGACCCGAACGCCTGCACGATCGTGATGTGGCCCAGCAGTACGAACAACATCGCCGCGCCCACCATGGCAACGCGGCGCAGTGACACGTTGATCCGTCCGGCCCTCGCTCCGGCCATGGATCTTGGTCTATCGGCCGGATGGCAAAGGTGGGTCTACATGACGCTGCGGTAGTAGGAGATCTTGTTGTGGATGTAGCGCTGGCGCTCGGCCAGGTTCGCGATCTGCGCCTGGACGTGCCCGTCGTGCTCCTCCAGCAGCTTGATCCGATCCGGGATCGTGTGGTCTCCCGCGCGGACGAGCTCGGCGAAGCGCAGCATCGTGGCGATGGGCATGCCCGTGTCACGCAGGCAGCGCAGCATGCCGAGCCAGCCGATGTCGTCCTGAGTGAACCTGCGCTGGCCGGAGGCGTTCCTGGTGACCCGCTCCAGCAAGCCGATCTTCTCGTAGTAACGCAGGGTGTCGAGACTGAAGCCGGTCTCCTCGACCGCCTCCGCAGGCGTATACACCGTCATGCGACCTCCTGCGAAGGTCGCATGACGGTGACCGGGCTGTGTCCATTGGTTCGCTCGCTACGCTCGCTCACGCAGCCAGTTTCCCACCTGGAGTCCACTCCAGGTCAACCGCTTTGACATGGAGTGCACTCCAGCTCCCAGAGTCGGGGCCATGAACATCGCACTCGGCACGATTCACTTCGGCACCGGCGTCGATCTGCGGGACACCTTCGCCATCCTGGACCGGTTCCACGAGGCGGGCGGCACCATGCTCGACACCGCCAACAACTACCCGTTCTGGGTGGAGGGCTGCACCGGCGACGAGAGCGAGCAGGCCATCGGCGCCTGGCTGGCCGCCCGCGGCAACCGGGACGAGATCTTCATCAGCACGAAGGCCGGGGCGCGGCCCACCGTCCCCGGCGACAAAACCCTCGACTCCGCCGAGGGCCTGTCGGCACCTGTCATCGCCAGGGCCGCGGAAGGCAGCCTCCGGAGGCTGGGGACGGACTACATCGACCTGTACTGGGCGCACATCGAGGACCGATCCGTGCCGCTGGAGGAGACCCTGGGGGCCTTCAACGAGCTCGCCGTGCAGGGCAAGGTGCGCGCCCTGGGCGCGAGCAACGTGGCGACCTGGCGGCTGGAGCGGGCCAGGAACGTCTCGGCGGCGCGCGGGTGGATGCCGTACACGTACGTGCAGCTGCGGCATACGTACCTGCGGCCCCGGCCGCTCACCAAGCCCGCGGAGTCGGGGCACACGCTGGTGACGGACGAGTTGCTCGACTACCTGGCCGCCGAGCCGGACATGACGTTGTGGGCGTACAACACGCTGATGTTCGGCGCGTACACGCGTCCCGACCGGCCGATCTCCGAGATCTACGACCACTCGGGCACCACCGCCCGCCTCGCCGTCCTCCAGGAGGTGGCGAACGAGCTGGGCGCCACCCCGAACCAGGTGGTCCTGGCATGGCTGATGGCCGACGGCATCGTCCCGATCGTCGGCGTGTCGACGATGGCGCAGTTGGAAGAGGCCATCGGCGCCGCGGACCTGAAGCTGGACCCGGACCTCCGCGCCCGCCTGGACGCCCCGGCCTGAGCCGCGGGGCCCCGCGCCGCCGCCCTCAGGCTACGGGGCGGCGGCCCGCCGCACACGTCCGCTCTCCGTGGCGGAGCCCGCGTGCGGCCGGTCTCTCCGTGGCGGAGCCCGCGTGTGGCCGGTCTCGCCGTGGCGGAGCCCGCGTGCGGCCGGTCTCGCCGTGGCGGAGCCCGCGTGCGGCCGGTCTCTCCGTGGCGGAGCCCGCGTGCGGCCGGTCTCCGTGGCGGGGGCGGCGGGCGGGCGGGTGCCGGTGGTGGTTACGGGAGGTGGTCGGAGAGGTAGCGGCGGACCAGTTGTTTGCACTCGGCGATCAGTGCCGCGTCGCCTCGGGGGTCGACGCGGAAGGCGAGCTTGAGCACCGCGTCCGTCGCCTCGACCGCCACCACCAGCGCCCGGTCGAGCCCCGGCCCCACGGGCATGTCCAGCACCTCCATCGTGAGGGCACGCAGCCGGTCGGCCACGATCGCGTTGTTGTCCCTCGCCCCGTCGAGCGTGCGATCGGTCCCCGGGACCGCGGGCCCTCCTGGCGCGACCAGCACCTCGCCGAAGTCCATGACCGCGAACCCCGGCGTGGTGCGCTTCATGTCGACGAACTCGTCGATGGCGAGGTCGACCAGGTCGGTCCAGTGGCCGAGCTTGGCCGTGGCGATGCGCTCGGTGATCCGCTCGAGGAACGCGTCGAGGTTGCGCAGCGCCAGCGCCCGCACCAACCCCTGTTTGTCGTGGAAGAACTGGTAGAACGTGCCGATCGGCACTTCGGCCCGGCGGGCGACCTCCTTCGTGGTCAGTCCCTCATATCCGACCTCGTCGAGCAGCAACGCGCACTCGTCGAGCATCCGCTCCACCCGCTCCACGCTGCGGCGCTGGGCGGGACGGCGGCGCAAGATACTCGTCATGCCCCCATCCTGGCGTATTACCAGGAGGTAAAGGGAGTCACTTGGGCTTCAGATAACATGAGCCATACTCGCATCTACCGGGAGGCTGTCATGTTCCTTTGGGGTACGGCCACCGCCGCCTACCAGATCGAGGGCGCCGTCACCGAGGACGGCAGAGGCGTTTCCATCTGGGACACCTTCAGCCACGAGCCCGGCCGCACCAGGGACGGCCACACCGGCGACGTGGCGTGCGACCACTACCACCGCTGGCGCGAGGACGTCGCCCTGATGTCCGGCCTCGGCGTGAACGCCTACCGGTTCTCGATCGCGTGGCCGCGCGTCCAGCCCCTCGGCTCGGGCCCGGCCAACGCCAAGGGTCTCGACTTCTACGAACGGCTCGTGGACGCCCTGCTGGAGGCGGGCATCCAACCGGTGCCCACGTTGTTCCACTGGGACCTGCCCCAGGCCCTGGAGGACCGCGGCGGGTGGCTGAATCGCGAAATTTCGGAAATGTTCGCCGAGTACGCCGCCGCCGTCGCCACCCGCCTCGCCGACCGCGTCCCCCTGTGGATCACCCTGAACGAGCCGTTCGTGCACATGGCCTTCGGCTACGCCATGGGCGTGCATGCCCCCGGCCAGGCCCTGCTGACCGGCGCCCTGCCGGCCGCGCACCACCAGCTCCTGGCCCACGGGCTGGCGGTGCGCGCCCTGCGAGCCGCGGGGGCGCGCCAGGTGGCCATCACGAACAACTGCACTCCGGTCTGGCCCGCCTCTCAGCAGGAGCCCGACCTGAGGGCGGCCGACGCCTACGACATCCTGCACAACCGCCTGTTCAACGACCCCATCCTTCTCGGCAAATATCCCGACCTGTCGGCCTACGTCACGGCCCTCGGCGTCGTCCGTGACGGAGACCTCGACGTCATCGCCACACCTTTGGACGCCCTGGGCATCAACTACTACAACCCCACCCGCATCGCCGCCCCGACGTCGGAAGGCCTGCCGTTCACCGACGCCGGCATCACCGGCTATCCCACGACGGCGTTCGGCTGGCCGATCGTCCCCGATGGCCTGCGCGAACTGCTCACCGGACTCAAGACCAGGTACGGCGCCGCGCTCCCGCCCATCCTCATCACCGAGAACGGCTGCTCCAACGACGACACGAGCACGCTCGACGACGCGGCCCGCATCGCGTTCCTGGAGGGCCACATCGCCGCGATGCGGCAGGCCATGGCCGAGGGCGTGGACGTCCGCGGCTACTTCGTCTGGTCGCTGCTGGACAACTTCGAGTGGGCCGAGGGCTACCACCAGCGCTTCGGACTGGTGCACGTGGACTTCGGCACCCAGCGCCGCACCCCAAAGGCGTCCTACGCGTGGCTGAGGGACTTCCTGCGGGGTCAGAACACCGACACATGAACATGGTCGTAGTGGTTGGCCGTGACCCCGCCGCGGTCCGACATCGGATCCCAGCCGCCCCCTGAGCGGATGTCGTAGTAGCGCTGCTTCCAGATGATGTACATCACGCCGAGTCTGGAGCCGTTCTTGATGAGCCAGTCGGCCAGGGCGTCGCCGTTGGCGGCGTCGGCCCCACCGGCCATGGTGCCGCCCCGGGACATCATGAAGTCGCAGGCCCGGCCCTTGCCGTGCTCGCCGGGGTCACCGGGGCGCAGGCAGCCCACACCGTATTTCATCGGGAAGTTCTGCATGATCTCGGCACGCACCTGGACCATGCGCGGCGTCAGGCCGTCCGCGCCGCCGGGCTGCTGGAAGCCGTATTTGTTGAGCAGGCGCTGAATGTCGTCGCGTTTGCCCAGGAGGGTCTTGATCTCCTTCTTCAGCTTCTCGATCTTGTCATTGGCGTTGAGCTTCGCCTCTTTGGAATCCTCGATCAGCTTCTGGATGCTCTTGACGCGCTCGGTCCGCTCGGTGGCCATGTAGGTCATGTTGGCCGCCTGGCCGAGGACCTGATGCGGCTCGGCCGTCATGCCGAAGAGCTGGATGCCGTCGATGGGGCCGATCATGTAGGCGGTCTGGGCGATGCGCCCCACGTCCGCCCGTGCGGCCGCGAGCTTGGCCTGCAGACCGCTCGAGGTCTCGGTGGCCCGCTTGGCCTGGATCCTGATCTCCTCCAGGCTCTGGATCTGGCCGCGGTAGAGCTCGTTGAGCCGGGCCGCCTGTTTGGTGAGCTTGCGCAGCTCAGCAGGGCTGGGATCGGCCGACGCCGGCTGCGGCGAGTGGAGCCCGAGCAGCCCGGAGAGGACGGCGACAAGAACGGCGAACCGCCAGATTCTCACACCCGTCCCTCCCCTCATAGACGGACCGAAACTATAGAAGATGATCTTGATTCCTGTCATCCGAACGACCGAACTGCCGCACCTTTGGCGAGGTTTGGCACCCTTTGCCGTAGTTAACGCGGATCTAAAACATTAGGTCTTGCCTAGATCGCTCCAACGGTTTGAGATGGCGATCGAACTCGACTCTGCGAAGGGGCAGACTGTTGTCTCGATCAACGAACCTCGTCGCCGCGATGATCCTCGGCTTAGGCACCTTACTCGTGGCCGCCCCCACCTCCGTGTCCGCCGACCCGCTGCCGCCCGGCGACCAGATAGAGCTCTACCAGCTCGAAAGCGCACCAGGCACCGCCCAGACGCTCAGAGAGAAGGGCTTCGACGTCGTCCAGCACGAGACCAAGGGCGACAAGGAGCACGTGGAGCTGACCGCCGCCCAGGCGGACGTGGCCGGGCTGAGGAAACTCGGCTTCAAGCCGGAGCCCGTACGCAACCCCCAGGGCCAGACCCAACTGCAGGCCGCCAAGGCACAGGCGGCCGGCGGCTACACCGTCTGGAAGTCCTACTCCGAGCCGGGCGGCATCGCCGACCAGCTCAAAGCCATCGCGAACGCCAACAAGGACATCGTCAAGCTCCAGTCCATCGGCAAGTCCCTGCAGGGCAAGGACATCCTGGCCGCCAAGGTGAGCACCGGCGCGCGGGTGCTGCCCGACGGCCTCAAGCCGTCCACCCTGTTCTCCGCCACGCAGCACGCCCGCGAGTGGATCACCACCGAGGTCGACATGCGGCTGCTGAAGTACGTGATCGCGAACAAGGGCGCGCTCAAGGACCTGCTCAACAAGACCGAGTTGTGGTTCGTGCCGGTGGCCAACCCCGACGGCTACGACTTCACCTTCACCGAGGGCAACCGCCTATGGCGCAAGAACCTGCGTGACAACAACGGCGACGGCAAGATCGCGGTCGGCGACGGCGTCGACCCGAACCGCAACTTCCCCACGAACTTCCACTATGACGAAGAGGGCTCGTCGAGCGTCACGAGCAGCGACACCTACCGCGGCCCCGGTCCGGCCAGCGAGCCGGAGACCAAGGCCATGGACGGCCTGCTCAAGCGCGTCGGGTTCGAGATGCAGCTGAACTATCACTCCTACGGCCCGCTGCTGCTCTACCCGATCGGCGTGCAGATCGCCACGGAGACGGCCGACAACCCGATCTACGAGGCGCTCACCGGGACCGACGACAAGCCGGCCGTGCCCGGCTTCGACCCCGACCTCGGCGCCGAGCTCTACACCACGAACGGCGACACCAACGACCAGGCCCACTTCCAGTACGGCACGCTGTCGTGGACCCCGGAGCTGAACGAGGGCTGCGACGGCTGCGGCTTCGTCTTCCCCGACGACGAGGCCCTGGTGCAGGCGGAGTTCGAGAAGAACGTGCCGTTCGCGCTCGACGTCGCCACGTCGGCGGTCAACCCCGCCGAGCCGGTGAGCCACCTGGGCAACAAGACCCCCGACTTCGTGCTCGACCCGTTCGAGGTCAGCCACGGCAAGGACCAGGTCGTCCAGGTCAACGCCAAGCGCAAGCTCGGCCCGGTCTTCCTGAACTACCAGGTCAACGGCGGCCGGACGAAGATCGTTCCGACCGGCGAGTGGAAGGGCGGCGAGCGCTACGGCAAGGGCTACAACCGCTACTACCACTGGATGCGTGGCAAGATCTCCGGCGCCAAGCCCGGCGACCAGGTGAAGGTCTGGTTCACCTCGATCGGGAAGAAGAGCGCCGACTTCACCTACACCGTCGCGTCCGACATCGGCGGACAGGTGCTGGTGCTGGCCACCGAGGACGTCACCGGCATCAGCCCCGTCCAGGGCGTGGCCGAGGCCAAATACGCCGACGAGTACGCCGCTGCGCTGACGGCGGCCGGCTACACCTCGGACGTGTACGACATGGACAAGATGGGCCGCAAGGCCCCGCACCCGCTGGGCGTGCTCAGCCACTACAAGGCCGTGGTGTGGGAGACCGGCGACGACATCATCCCGCGCTCGACCGGCCAGGTGCCCGGCACCACGTCCAAGGGCGGCGTGGACACCGAGCTCGCCGTGCGCGACTACCTCAACGAGGGCGGCAAGCTGCTGCACGCCGGCAAGTACGCGTCGTACGCGGCCAACAACAACGGCTCCTACTACTACGAGCCGGACCAGCCCGCGCAGTCCGAGTGCGCCGTGGCCGACGACCCGCCGTGCATCCCGGTGTTCAACGACTTCCAGCAGTACTACCTGGGCGCCTACGTCTTCTTCGACGACGCGGGCACCGATCATGACACCGGCCAGCCGTACCCGCTGACCGGCAACGGCGGCAGGTTCGACGGCTTCAACGCAACGCTGGAGCCGAGCCACACCAACTCGTTCGTGGCCACCTCGGCCATCCTGCCCGCGCAGCAGTTCCCGCTGTTCGAGAGCTCCGCGCAGGTCAAGTGGGTACGCCCGGGCGGCCCGTTCGACCCGCACACCGGCGCGTGGGACGTCTACAGCGGCATCGCCGACGTCTCGTGGAAGCGGCTGACCAAGACCATCGACCTGACCGGCAAGTCGAGCGGCGACCTGTCGTTCTGGACGTCGTACGACACCGAGAGCGAGTGGGACTTCCTGACCGTGGAGGCCCGCACGGCCGGCGGCGACGACTGGACGACTCTGCCCGACGCCAACAGCCACACCTCGCAGGTCACCGGCAGCAGCTGCGACCCGCCGAGCGGCGGTGACGGCTGGCGGACCATCCATCCGTTCACGCAGCGCTACCAGGGACCGAACTGTGAGCCGACCGGCACCTCCGGCGCGTGGCACGCCGCCTCGGGCAATTCGGCCGGCTGGCAGCAGTGGAAGATCGACCTGACCCCGTACGCGGGCAAGCAGGTCGAGCTGTCCATCTCCTACATCAGCGACTGGGGCACCCAGGGCGCGGGCGTCTTCCTCGACGACTTCAAGGTCACGCTGGACGGCGCGACGGCGGAGGAGACCTCGTTCGAGTCCGACCTCGGCGGCTGGACCATCGGGGCGGCGCCCGAGGGCTCCTCCTCGGCGGTCAACAACTGGTTCCGCACCGACCAGGTCTTCGAGGAAGGCGGCGGCATCGTCACCAAGGACACCGTCTACCTCGGCTTCGGCGCTGAGAGCATCACCGACCAGGCGGCGCGTACGGACCTGATCAAGCGGTCCATGCTGCACCTGCTCGGCGATCCTCGCTGAGCCAGTCTTGAGGGGCGTGGCACGCTGGTGCCGCGCCCCTCTTGCGTGCACCCACAGAACATGGTTCGGTCGGCTTGGGACATTGCTCGAGCAAGCAAGCATTAGGTCAGCAGGAGGCTCACGACATGCGCCAGCACGACACGCTGTTCATCGGGGGCGAATGGGTGGCCCCGGCGGGCACGGGAACGATCGACGTCGTCTCACCCCACACCGAGGAGGTCGTCGGCCGGGTGCCGGAGGGCACGGCCGCGGACATGGAACGCGCGGTGGCGGCCGCCCGTGAGGCGTTCGACCACGGGCCGTGGCCACGGATGACGTTCGCCGAGCGGGCCGAGGTCATCGGCAGGCTGGCCGCGATCTACAACGAGCGGCAGGGCGAGATGGCCCAGCTCATCACGGAGGAGATGGGCTCGCCGATCACCTTCTCCAGCCTCGCGCAGGCGCCGCAGCCACTCGGCATGCTGCAGTACTACGCGGAGCTGGGCAAGACGTACGAGCAGGAGGAGCAGCGGCCCGGGCTGTTCGGCCCGGTCACGGTGCGGCGTGAGCCCGTGGGCGTGGTGGCGGCCGTGGTGCCGTGGAACGTCCCGCAGTTCGTCACGATGACCAAGCTGGCGCCCGCGCTGCTTGCCGGCTGCACGGTCGTGCTCAAGCCCGCGCCGGAGACGCCGCTGGACGCGTACCTGCTGGCCGAGTGGGTGGCGGAGGCGGGCGTGCCCGCCGGGGTGCTCAACATCGTGGCCGCCGACCGCGAGGTCGGCGAGCACCTGATCTCCCACCCGGGCGTGGACAAGGTGGCCTTCACCGGCTCCACCGCGGCGGGCCGCCGCATCGCGGCCATCTGCGGCGAGCAGCTCAAGCGGGTCAGCCTGGAGCTGGGCGGCAAGTCGGCCGCGATCATCCTGGACGACGCCGACCTGGCCGCCAGCATGGGCTTCCTGTCGATGGCCTCCCTCATGAACAACGGGCAGGCGTGCGTGGCGCAGACCCGCATCCTGGCCTCGCGCAACCGCTACGACGAGGTCGTCGAGGCGATCGCGAACATGGTCAACTCCCAGCCCGTCGGCGACCCCGCCGACCCGGCGACCGGCATCGGCCCGCTCGTGGCCAAGCGGCAGCAGGACCGGGTGGAGGGCTACATCAAGATCGGCATGGACGAGGGCGCCAAGGTCGTCGTCGGCGGCCTCGACCGGCCCCACGACCGCGGCTGGTACGTCTCCCCTACCGTCTTCGCCGGCGTCACCAACGACATGCGCATCGCCCGCGAGGAGATCTTCGGCCCGGTCCTGGCCGTGATCCCGTACGAGGACGAGGCCGACGCCGTCAGGATCGCCAACGACAGCGACTACGGCCTGGCCGGCACGGTGTGGACGGGCGACACCGAGCGCGGCATGGAGGTGGCCCGTCAGGTGCGCACCGGCACGTACGGCGTCAACTGCTTCATGCTGGAGACCAACGCGCCCTTCGGCGGCTACAAGGCCAGCGGCGTCGGCCGCGAGCTGGGGCCCGAGGGCCTGCAGAGCTACCTGGAGTACAAGTCGATCGCGCGGCTCGGCTGAGGCCTGTGAGCCGGCCTCACTCCGTGAGGCCGGCTCGGGGCCCCGCGCGGTTGTCTCGCGGGGCCCACGGCGGGCATGGGCAGGATGCCACCCAGCGCGCCCCCGCGACGCTGGGCGACCGCCTGACTACTGAAGTATGTCCCACGTCCACCGCATCGACGGTTTCCTTCCCCAAGGACTTTCTCCCGGCGGTTTCCTTCCATCCGCTCTAGGTAGACGTGTTTTACTCACAAAAAGTTCGAGGAGATCCATTTGCCGATTCTGGTGATGAGTGCGGGGGTCGCGGCGGCCTCGGCGTGACCGTACCCGGGCTCGACCCAGAGCTCTTTGGGCTCGCGTGCGCCGGCGTACAACTGGTGCGCGTGCTCCAGCGGGAAGAACGTGTCGGCGTCGCCGTGGACGATCAGGAGAGGGGTCGGAGAGATGAGCGCGGCGGCCTCGTAAGGCGGCATCGGGATCGGGTCCCACGGGCCGCGGGCGATCCTGGTGCGCTTGGCCACCCTGGCCGCCCACCGCCCGAACGGCTGCTCGATGACCCAGTGCACCTGGCGCATCGGCTTGGTGCCCCGGTAGTGCCAGCGGGCCGGGCCGCTCACCGCCGCCACCGCGTCGACCCCGCCACGCAGCCCCGCGTGCCGTACGGCCACCGCCGCGCCCATGGAGAACCCCACCACCGCGATCTTCTCGTAGCCCACCACGCGCGCGTGCCTGACGGCCGCCTCCACGTCCAGCACCTCCAGGTCGCCCACGGTCGTCTCGCCGCCGGAGCGCCCGTGGCCGCGGAAGTCGAAGGCGATCACGCCGGCGTACCCGCTGAGCACGTGCACGATGCGGCGCGCCGGACGCTCCCGCCACGACCCGGTGAAACCGTGCGCCACCACGATCCCGAGGTCCGTCCGCGCGGACGGGGTGTGGGCCGCATCGATGCGAACCCCGTCCTCAGTCCTGAGCATGACCGGGAAGTTGGGCGCGAAAGGCATGAATACGAGCTTATGCTCGCTCGGCGTCCGCCTCGCGGGCGGCCTGGAGGGCGCTGAGGTCTGCGACGCTCATGACGATCCGCACACGGGACTCCTCGGCCGCCTCCAGCGCCTGCGGGAGGTCGGAGATCAGCACGCGGGCCCCGCTGGCCTCAATGCGTTCATGGAGCGCCCACGTCTCGAGGTCGGCCGGCACCGGCCAGGCCACGCCGCCCACGGCGATCACCGCGTCGGCCGCCACCAGCAGATCGGGCCCGACCGGCAGGCAGATGAGCACGGTGTCGCCCACCCGCACGCCCCTGCGCCGCAACTGGATGATCGCGGCAGCTGACCTCTCGTCCAGCTGCTCCTCGGTGAGCCTCAGTCCTGTGTCCGAGTCCACGATGACGACGCGCTCATCCATGCCGCCCACGGTAGGGAGGGCGTCTCATGCGTACATGGGGCGGAATATGCAGATGCCTATGCAGACGGGTTCGAAGAGTGCTCGGCCGCCCAGACCGCGATCTGCGCGCGGGAGGTATAGCCGAGCTTTTCCATGATGTTGGCGATATGCCGGGCGACCGTGGCCGGGCTGATCACCAGCTCCTCCGCGATGGCCCGGTTGGACAGGCCGCGGGTGAGCAGGCCGGCGATCTCGTGCTCGCGGGCGGTCAGGAGCGAGTGCCTGACGGGCTCGGCGGCCACCGGAATCTCGCTCGCCGGGCGCTCGCCCTCCAGCACGTGGCGGGCGGCGTCGTCCGCGCTCATAGCCCGGCCACGCGACCACAGCGACAGGGTGCGGCCCGCCCCCAGTTTGGCACGGGCCCTGCCGAGCAGCTCCTCGATCCTGATCGTGGGCGAATGTTGCCCGATCGACTCGCGGAGCGCGGCCGCCGCCGCGGCGGTCAGCACGGCGCCCTCCAGGTCGCCTTCGTGCTCCGCCAGCACCGACAGCCCCGCGAGACAGCGGGCCACCCCCCGGCGTTGCCCGGTCTGCCTGCTCAGCGCGAGGCTCGCGGCAAGCCGCTCCCTGGCGAGGCCGAACTCGTGCGACATCGCCGCGACCCGGCCGATCCTGGCCAGGCAGCGGGCCAGGTCGGCGCGGCTGCCCAGCTCCCGCAGCCAGGGGACGGCCATCGTGTAGTGGGCCTCGGCCGTCGCCAGGTCGCCGCGCGCCTCGGCCACCGCGCCGAGCTGGGCCGCGGCCCCGGCCATGATCCAGCGGTGGCCGTGCTCGCGGGCTCGGGCGAGCGCCTCCTCGGCGTGCCGCTGGGCCTCGCGCACCCGGCCGCGGGTCAGGGCCACCGCTGACAGCCCGGCCAGCCCCGCCGCCTGGTTCCAGAGGTCGCCGGAGCGGACGGCTACGGCCAGGCCCTCCTCCGCGTAGCGCAGCGCCTCGTCGGCCCGGCCCATGCGGAGCAGCACCGTCGCGATGGTGTTGAGTATGGCGCTGCGGGAGAACGCGTCCACCGGAGACATCCCGGCCAGGCTCTCCTCGGCCACCTCCAGCGAGCGGCTCAGCTCGTCGCGCGCCTCCAGGCCATAGGCCAGGTACGCCTTGGCGTGCGCGATCCGCTCGGCCGGCACGCAGGACAGGTCGAGCGAGAGCAGGCGCTCGATCCAGGCGACGACCTCTGTGAGGCCGCCGATCGGCAGCAGCCCGGTGCTGGTCGCGCAGAGGTGCAGCCCCCGTGACACGTCCCCGGATTCGGCGGCCCAGTCGAGCGCCACCCGCTGATCGTCGAGCAGGCTCCGGCTCGCGGTGAGTGCCCGCAGGCGTTCGCGCCACGGCACGCCGGGCTCGACCATCTCCGTCGCGAAGTGGCGCGCCTGCAGCTCACAGAGCACGTGGAGGTGCCGCTCGCGCAGCGCATCGCGCTCGCCGGCCTGCTGGAGTCGTTCGAGCGCGTAACGCTTGATGGTCTCCAGCAGCCAATAGCGCGTGCGGCTCTCGTCGCACAACACGAGCGACTTGTCGACCAGGCTGCCCAGCAGGTCCACGAAATCCGCGGGCGCGATGGGTTGCTCCGCGCAGACCTGCTCGGCCAGATCCAGGTCGAAGGCCCCGGCGAACACCGACAGCCGGCGCAGCAGCACCTGCTCCTTGGCCGACAGCAGGTCGTGGCTCCACTCGACGGCCGCCGCCAGTGTGCGCTGCCGGGCGGGGGCGGTGCGGCCACCCGTGGTGAGCAGCGAGAAGCGGTCGTCGATGCGGTCGGCGATCTGCCCGGGGCTGAGCAGGCTCGTACGGGCCGCGGCGAGCTCCAGGGCCAGCGGCAGCCCATCCAGTGCCCGGCACAGGCGTATGACGTCGGACAGGCCGCCAGGGCCCGGCCTGGTGCCCGCGGCCGCCGCCCGGTCCAGGAACAACTGCACGGACTCGGCGTCGGCGCTCTCCGCGTCGGGCAGATCGAGCGGCGGCACCCGCCAGATCAGCTCGCTGGCGATGCGCAGCGGCTCCCTGCTGGTGGCCAGGACGCTCAGCCGCGGACAGGAGGCCACCAGCCCGGCCGTCACCTCGGCGCACGTGTCGACCAGGTGCTCGCAGTTGTCGAGCAGCAGCAGGCAGCACAGGTCGCGCAGCCTGGCCGTCACGGTGTCGAGCAGCGGCCGGTTGACCTCCTGGTGCACCCGCAGCACACGGGCGATCTCCGGCACGACCAGCTCGGCCCGGCGCAGCCTGGCCAGCTCGACCAGCCAGACCCCGTCGGGATAGCGGGACAGCAGCCCCGCCGCGACCCGCAGGGCCAGCCGGGTCTTGCCGATGCCGCCGACCCCGCACAAGGTCACGACCCGCGTCTCGCCGAACAACCTGCGGAGATCGTCGACATCGCGTTCGCGGCCGACGAACCGGTTGGGCTCTGCGGGAAGGTTGTGCCTGGGGGGCTCTGGCATCTGGTCACCCTGCGTCGCTGAAGGATCACCCTTTTCGCACAGTGTTTCACAGCCCACGACCTCAGGGGCCGCACCCGCGGGCCCCTGGACGGTCACCGGCGGAGTGAGCTGACGACCGCCCTCTCGTCCACGACGCGCACGAACGCGAGGATGGGGTCGCCGAGCAGCCGCCTGGCCAGGTCGTAAGGGGCGATGATCATGGTGGCTCGGTGTTCCTCGGCCAGCACGCGGCACCCGACCACGCTGGGGTCGTGCGCGAGCACGACGTGGGCGCCGGCCATCATCGCCAGGTCCAGCACCCGCAGACCTGTGAACGGCTCGCTGACCGCGCTGATCACCACGTCGTCCTTGCCGATCACCAGGCGCGTGGCCACCCTGCGCAGGTCGCCGGCCAGCTCGATGTGGTCGAAGACGCGCGCGCCGTCGAGCGTGAGCGCGGGACCCGCCAGTGGACCGAAGTCCACGGCACCGCTGACCAGCAACTCACCGAACGGCCTGACACCCGGCCCCGGACGGAAGGCGAAGACCCGATCGGCCTTTACGGCCGCCGGATCGTAGTCGCGCAAGGTGATCATCATGCGGGCCTTGCCGGTGGACCTGAGTGCCGCGATCCCACCGGCCCAGGCGACGGAGTGGACCGCGACGGGCAACGACACACCGAGCGGGACGTCGACGATCACGTGCTCGCCTTGCTGGAGGCCGTGGCGGCGCAGGCCCGCCGCGGCACGCGTGACGCGGCGCACGAACGCGGCGTACGACAACACCTCACCGGTCCTGACATCGCTCACCGCCGGCTGGTCACCTTTCGTCGGCGCCGACGTCATAACCAGCTCTGTCCACGTCATGCCGACAATCTAGGGACCGGCCCGACCATTGCCATGCGCACAAATGTGCAACCCTCTATGTAGCTGCAGCCGAGGTGCGCCCCAGGTGCAGCCGAGGTGCGGCCGAGGTGCAGCCCCGGTCGGCAACGACGAGGACGCCCGCGCTTACGCTCGCCGTCATCTCGTGCCGCTCTTGCCATGAGAGGGGATCAACTAGACTTAAGTGGTCGCGACTTCGCGCGGCCGACCCCACGACACAGAGCGAGACGTCATCATGCCTTTGAACAGCCGCGACGACCTGCGGAATATCGCGATCATCGCGCACGTCGACCATGGCAAGACCACGCTGGTCGACGCCATGCTCTGGCAGTCCGGGGCATTCCGCGCCAACCAGGATGTCGACGACCGCGTCATGGACTCCAACGACCTCGAGCGCGAGAAGGGCATCACCATTCTCGCGAAGAACACCGCGGTCAAGCACGGCGGCATGACCCTGAACATCATCGACACACCCGGCCACGCCGACTTCGGCGGCGAGGTCGAGCGCGGGCTGTCGATGGTCGACGGCGTGGTGCTGCTGGTGGACGCCTCGGAGGGGCCGCTGCCGCAGACCCGTTTCGTGCTCCGCAAGGCCTTCGCCGCCAAGATGCCCGTCATCCTGTGCATCAACAAGGTCGACCGTCCCGACGCCCGCATCAAGGAGGTCGTCGACGAGGTCTACGAGCTGTTCATGGACCTCGACGCCACCGAGGAGCAGATCGACTTCCCGATCGTCTACGCCTCCGCGAAGGCCGGCCGGGCCTCGATGAACCGCCCCGACGACGGCGGCATGCCCGACTCGGAGGACCTGGAGCCGCTGTTCGACATCATCAAGTCGACCATCCCGGCGCCGACCTACGACCCGAGTGCGCCGCTGCAGGCCCACGTGACCAACCTCGACGCCTCTTCCTACCTCGGCCGCATCGCCCTGTGCCGCATCCACCAGGGCGTCATGCGCAAGGGCCAGCAGGTGGCCTGGTGCCGCACCGACGGCACGATCCAGCGCGTCAAGATCACTGAGCTGCTCATGACCGATGCGCTGGAGCGCAAGCCGGCCGAGGAGGCGGGCCCCGGCGACATCATCGCCATCGCCGGCATCCCCGACATCATGATCGGCGAGACGCTGGCCGACCCCGAGGACCCGCGCCCGCTGCCGCTGATCACCGTGGACGAGCCGGCCATCTCGATGACCATCGGCACCAACACCTCGCCGCTGGTCGGCAAGGTCAAGGGCGGCAAGGTGACCGCGCGCATGGTCAAGGACCGCCTGGAGAAGGAGCTGGTCGGCAACGTGTCGCTGCGCGTGCTGCCGACCGAGCGGCCCGACACCTGGGAGGTGCAGGGCCGCGGAGAGCTGGCGCTGGCCATCCTCGTCGAGCAGATGCGCCGCGAGGGTTATGAGCTGACCGTCGGCAAGCCGCAGGTGGTCACCAAGGACATCGACGGCAAGGTGCACGAGCCCGTCGAGCGGCTCACGGTCGACTGCCCAGAGGAATACCTCGGCGCGGTGACGCAGCTGCTGGCCGTGCGCAAGGGCCGCATGGAGCACATGACGAACCACGGCACCGGCTGGATCCGGATGGAGTTCGTGGTGCCGGCGCGTGGCCTGATCGGCTTCCGTACCGAGTTCCTGACCGAGACCCGCGGCACCGGCCTGGTGCACCACGTCTTCGACTCGTACGAGCCGTGGTTCGGCGAGCTGCGCACCCGCGCGAGCGGCTCGCTGGTGGCCGACCGCTCCGGTCCTGTGACCGCGTTCGCCATGCTCAACCTGCAGGAGCGCGGCACCCTGTTCATCTCCCCGGGCACCGAGGTCTACGAAGGCATGATCATCGGTGAGAACTCCCGGTCCGACGACATGGACGTGAACATCACCAAGGAGAAGAAGCTCACCAACATGCGCGCCTCCACCTCCGAGGAGACGGAGAAGGTGATTCCGCCGCGTGTGCTGTCGCTGGAGCAGGCGCTCGAATTCATCCGCGAGGACGAGTGCGTGGAGGTCACCCCGGCCGCCGTACGCATCCGCAAGGTCGTGCTCGACGCCGCCACCCGGGGCCGCGCCGCCGCCCGCGCCAAGCGCGCGTGATCCCGACGCGCAGGCACCGCCCCCGACGCGCAGGCGCGGGTGGTGCCTGCGCGTAGGCCGTAGGGGGCGGGATCGGGTGGTCAGCGGCGGGGGAGCTCGCTGCCCCTGACGTGGGTGCAGAGCCATTCGACCAGCGGCCCGAAGGCGCGCCAGGTCTGCTCCACACGGGCGCGGGCCTCCGCCGTGTGCACCCAGGGCTCAGGCTCGAAGCGCATCCCCGCGTACAACGACTTGTGACGCAGCAGGTCGATGCGCGGGTGATCCTCGGTGAAGCCGCGCGGTTTGGTCTTCAGCCGCTCGCCCCCCACCTCGTAACCGGCCGCCGCCAGCGCGTCGGTGATCGCCGTCAACGGCTTGCCCGAAAGATCCTCATCCACCGCCGCGCGGTAGCGAGCCACCTGGTCGGCCGCCTGCGTGTAGAAGCCCCCGGCCGTGAACAGCCCTGACGCGCTGATCTCGACATAAAGCCCGATCCCCGGCATCAGATCCACGAACGCACCCTGATGCGTCTTGTATGGCGACTTGTCCTTGGAGAAACGCACGTCACGATAGGGCCGGAAGAGCTGCGCGGGCCCGAACTCGGCGGCAAGCTCGTCGGTGAGCGCGACCATGGGCGCCCGCACCGCCTCCTCGTAGAGCTGCTTGTGCCGGGTGAAGTAAGTCTTGCTGTTGTCCGCCTCGAGGCCCTCATAGAAGATGAACGCCTCGTCGGGGAAGCCGGTGAAACCCATGCCGTCAGGGTGCCACGTCCCACCGACATCCCGGGTCACCGCGAGGTGTACGTCCTGCCCGGCAGCGGCGTCTTGCCGTACAGCTCCGAGACCGTGACGAACGTGAACCCCTTCCTGCTCAGCGTGTCGAGCACTGCCGGCATGGCGTCCACGGTGCTGCGGTGAATGTCGTGCAGCAGGACGATCGACCCGGGTTTGGCCTCGCAAGCCCGCTTGGCCACGGTCGGGGCCGCCCGGTCGCGCCAGTCGAGGGTGTCCACGTTCCACAGGATCTGCGCCAGCCCTTCACGGCGGGTCTCCGCGGCGACGCCGTTGTCCGTGGCCCCGTACGGCGGCCGCATGACCCGCATCCGCACCCCGGTCAGGTGCTCCACGATGTCGTCGGTGTACTTGAGCTCGCGATGGACCGCCTCGTGCGACAGCGCGGCCAGCGGCGGATGGCTCCAGGAGTGGTTGCCGATCTCGTGGCCCTCGTCCACGATGCGCCGCGTGAGGATCCCGCCCCTGTCGGCGGCCACCATCTGCCCGATGACGAAGAACGTGGCCCGGACATCACGCGCGCTGAGCAGATCCAGGAGCCGGCCGGTGTGCTCGCCGGGACCGTCGTCGAAGGTCAGGGCCACGCACTTGAGCCGCGCGCAGTCGAACTTGCGGCTACGCGGCCAGCCGGCCTGCATCGACGCCAGCCGCTTGGCCAGCTGGGCGGGATCGACGCTCACCTGCCGCAGCGGCACGATCACCGGCGGTTCTTCGGCAGATCGGCGGTACGCCACCGAGTAGGTGACACAGGCCACCAGGGCGAGCAAGGCCAGCGGCAGAGCCCAGACGCGCATGCTTCCCCCCGAAACCGCGCATGCGGGGGCCTATGGGTAGTCCTGGACCGGTATTCCCCGCAGTTCCCTGGCCAGGTCGTCCCACCAGAGTGGGATATCGGCCTGCAGTTCCTTATAGCGGCGCGCCACGCGTATGGCACATCCAACCGGATCCGTACCCAAATGCCGACGTTTCGCAGGTCCTTCCTGCCAGCGGTAAAAACCATCCCTATATCGCACGACAAGGCCTATCCACACCGCGATGGTGGCGTCGTCGCCCACCTCGTACGCGCTGGTGACGCCCAGACCATGAAGCTCCGTGTGGAGCTTCTCCGTCGCCGCTCGGGCCTCACTCACCCGCCACCCCCTGCCGAGGTATCGCCGTTTACCAGGGATGTACCCAGCAACGGTCACGAGTGGTCCAAGATATGCCGTAGTCGTCAACTCCGCAGGGCGATCAGGAACACACTCACCGTCACTGGTCATGTGCCTCGCGTGGTTCGGCGACCACCATGATGAGCCTGAGCTCCTCCTCGCCCTGGTTCGCATAGCGATGGGGGCGGTCGGCAGTGAAGAGCACGGCGTCGTCCTTGCCGATCACATGGCTCCTGCCGTAGACGCTGAGCGTCAGCTCACCCTCCAGCACGGTGAGCATCTCGCGGGTGCCGGGCGGGTGGGGGTCGCCGTCGTGGTGCTCCCCCGGGGCCAGGCGCCAGTCCCACAGCTCCAGGATCATCGGCGTGTCCGCGCCGACGAGCAGCCGAGCCTGCACATCGCCCTGGCGGAACGTGACCACGTCGGCCTTGTCCACGATCCGCACCATGGGGACGTCCGCGACCTCGACCAGCCGGGCCACGGTGACGCCCAGGGCGGAGGCGATCCTGGTGAGGGTGGAGACACTGGGGTTCGTCCGCCCCTGCTCGACCTGGACGAGCATGCCCCGGCTCACACCGGACCTGGCGGCCAGCTGGTCCAGCGTCAGCCCTCGGTGCGAGCGCTGAAAGCGCACATTGTTGGCGATGGCCTGATTGATCAGCTCGGGATCCTCCATGGAGTGCAGTCTAGTGAACTTGATTTGCACTGTGTTGCACCTATTCTGTTGTACTAGGAGTGCAACCCATTGAACTGACCCGAGGAGGACAAGGGTGACCGCAGTGATCTTGGCGACCGCCTGCGCGGTGGTCTACGGCACGGCCGACTTCTTCGGCGGCCTGGCCACCCGACGGACCCAGGTGCTGTCGGTCGTCATCCTCTCCCAACTGGCGGGGCTGACGCTGATCCTCGCCCTGCTGCCGCTGCTCCCGGGCACGTTCAGCGACCGGGCGATCCTGTGGGGGCTGGCCGCAGGACTGTCGGGCGCCGCCGGGCTGGCGCTGTTCTACCGGGCGCTGGCCACGGGCGTCATGTCGGTGGTCGCGCCGACGACCGCGGTGACCTCGGCGGCGCTGCCTGTGGTGTTCGGGCTGGCCACGGGCGAACGGCCGGGGTTCTGGGCGCTGACCGGCGTTGCGCTGGCCCTGGGCTCGGTGCTGCTGGTCAGCCAGGACGGGTCCCCGGGCGGGCGCGCCTCGCTCGGCGCGCTGGTGACCTCGCTGGCCGCGGGCGCCGGGTTCGGCGGATTCTTCATCCTGCTCGCCATGGCGCCGGCCGAGGCAGGCCTGTGGCCGCTGGTCGGGGCCAGACTGTCATCGGTGAGCGTGGTGGCGCTGGTGGCCCTGACCGCCCGGCGCTCGCTCCGGCCGCGGGCGGGCTCGCTGCGCATCATCGTGGCCGCGGGCGTGCTCGACATGGTGGCGAACGTCCTCTTTCTGCTGGCGCAGCGCCAGGGCCTGCTCAGCCTGGTCGCCGTGCTGGTGTCGCTCTACCCCGCCAGCACGCTGCTGCTGGCGAGGCAGGTGCTCGGAGAGCGGCTGAACACGATCCAGGTGACCGGTGTGGCATGCGCGCTCGGCGCGGTGGCCCTGATAGCCGTTGCATAGCCACGCGGCGCTTGTTACGTTTCGCCCGTGCGCCCTGAGCGGGCACGTTTCGATGGCGAGGGTCTGCGGCACGTCGGCGTGCCCTACGACTCCGATGAGTCCTTTCTGGATCTCGCCGTGCCCCGCGTGCGGGCCGCGCTCGGTGAGGGCAGGCGGGTGCTGGTGATCACCGGCGCGGCCAGGCTCGCCCTGCTGGCCGATGCCCTGGGCGACGACGCGGGACACGTCGACACCCGGGTCTCCACCGCTTGGTATGGCCACCCGTACCGCACGCTGGCCGCCTACCACGACTACACACGCGGGCGGCGCACCCTCGTGATCGCCGAGCCCAGCTGGGAGGGCCTGAGCCGGCGCGAGATCACGGAGCTGATCCGCTACGAGTCCGTCGTCAACGCCGCGCTCAGCGCGGCCTCGGCCGTCATGTTGTGCATGTACGACCTCCGCGAGGTGCCGGCTGCCGCGCTCGACTACCACGAGGTGAACCACCCGCTCCTGCTCGGCGTGGACGGGGAGGCGACCAGCACCCGTTTCATCCCGCCCCACCAACTGGTGCTCAACGACGACCACGCGCCGCTCCCAGAGCCGGGACCCGGCGCGGTGACCATCCGGTTCACCGGACGTGAGCTGCGGCGGCTGCGCCAGAGCGTCGGCGAGTATGCCCGCGCGGCGGGCATGGACCGCAACCTCATCACGTCGCTGGTCATCAGCGTCTCGGAGATCGCCGCGAACAGCATCGAACACGGCGCCGGATACGGCACGATCACGATGTGGGAGAACAACGGGGAGCTCATCTGCGAGATCGCGGACCCCGGCGGCTCGCTGGACGACCCCTTACCCGGCTATATACCACCTGAGCCCGAGTCCCCCAGGGGATACGGGCTCTGGATCAGTCGTCAGCTCTGCGATCTCGTGGAGCTGCGCACGGAAGGCGGATTGTTACGCGTCCGCCTTCATCTGTCTATGCAGTCCTAGGCAGCACGCTGGGTCGGGACGCGGACAGCGCCCTCCTCGCGGGCGTACTCCTCCAGCATGCCGCGCAGCTGCCGGCGGCCCCGGTGCAAACGGGACATGACAGTGCCGATGGGCGTGCCCATGCGGTCAGCGATCTCCTTGTACGCGAAGCCTTCGACGTCGGCCAGGTAGACGGCCACGCGGAAGTCCTCGGGCAGGGACCGCAGGGCGTTCATCACGACGTTGTCGGGAAGCCGGTCGAGCGCCTCGCTCTCGGCCGACCGCAGGCCCGTCGAGCTGTGCGACTCGGCGGCGTGCAGCTGCCAGTCCTCGATCTCCTCGGCGGCGGACAGCTTGGGCGAGCGCTGCTTCTTCCGGTAGTCGTTGATGAAGTTGTTGGTCAGGATCCGGTGCAGCCACGCCTTGAGGTTGGTGCCCTCCCGGAACTGGTGATACGACGTATATGCCTTCGCCACCGTCTCCTGCACCAGATCCTCCGCGTCAGCGGCGTTACGGGTGAGGCGCATGGCGGAGGCGAACAGCTGCGACGTCACCGGCACGACATCGCGCTCGAACCAGACCTGACGCTGCTCATCGGTCATAGTGATCAATTCATTCCCCCTTGCGCTATCCCCCGTTTCGGCACAGGCCGTCTGACTGCGGTCCCATCATGGCAAGTCCCGGGTAAGGGACGCGTTAACGAGGATCCGCCTGGGTCAGAGGGGGCTTCGGTCCATCTGCTCGCGGCGTGCGTGGTCACGTCCACGGCCGGACAAGTCTCAATAGCATAACACTAACCACCCAAATTCGCAGTTCTAGTGGCCAACGTCACATGGGATAGCGTAAGGACATGGATTTCGTGGACCGCCACAACACGGGAACGCGCCGCTGGGTGGCGGAGGCCATCCGCACGGTCGAAGCCGACGCCAACCGCAGTTGTGACACACACCTGCACGTCTTTCCGCTGCCCTCGGACTGGGGTGTAAACCTCTACTTGAAAGACGAGTCGGTGCACCCAACCGGTTCACTGAAACATCGACTTGCCCGATCCCTCTTCCTCTACGGCCTGGCGAACGGCTGGATCGGACCCACGACCACGATCGTCGAGGCGTCCAGCGGCTCCACGGCCGTGAGCGAAGCCTACTTCGCGCGGCTGCTCGGCCTGCCCTTCATCGCCGTCATGCCCGCCTCCACGTCACCGGAGAAGTGCCACCTCATCGAGTTCTACGGTGGGAAATGTCACCTCGTGGCGGATGCCGGCGCGATCTATGACGAATCTCACCGTCTCACCGCCGAGGCCGGCGGGCACTTCATGGACCAGTTCACCTACGCGGAGCGGGCCACCGACTGGCGCGGCAACAACAACATCGCCGAATCGATCTATTCGCAGATGTCCATGGAGCCCCACCCCGAGCCCTCCTGGATCGTGGTCGGGGCCGGCACCGGCGGCACGTCGTCGACCATCGGCCGCTACATCCGCTACCGCCGCCACCCCACCCGGCTGGCCGTCGTCGACCCCGAGGGCTCGGCCTTCTACCCCGCCTGGATTTCCGGCGACGCCTCCGTCACCGCCCGGGGCTCGCGCATCGAGGGGATCGGCCGCCCCCGCGTCGAGCCTTCGTTCCAGCCGTCCGTCATCGACCGCATGATCGCGGTGCCCGACGCCCGCTCGATCGCCGCCATGCACTGGACCCGCGAGGTCACCGGCCTGAACGTCGGCGGCTCCACGGGCACCAACATGGCGGCCTGCGTGGAGCTGATCGACGAGATGCGGCGAAAGGGCGAGCGGGGCAGCGTCGTCACGCTGATCTGCGACAGCGGCGACCGCTACAAGGGCACGTACGGCAATCCGGAGTGGCTCGCCGGCCAGCGTCTGAACGTCGAGCCACACCTGACGGAGCTACGCGCCTGGCTGCCTCGTTAGGCGGCCCTGGCCGGGTCCACGCTGAAGAACTTGGCAACGTCGTCCAGGATCGAGTGCGCACCCTGGATGCCCACCGCGGTCATCCAGGTCAGGTCGGCGACGTCGTGCTTCTCGCCCTTGAGCTTGCCCCACAGCGGGTTGTTCAGGAACTTGTCCTTGGTCTCGGCCACCGTCGGGTCCTCGTAGGTGGAGACGAAGATGTGGTCGGCGTCCAGGTCCGCGATCTTCTCCTGGCTCACGTCCACCACGATCGTGTCCTCCACGGTCGGCTGGCCTTCGGGGCGCGGGAAGCCGACGTCCTTCATCACGATGCCGGAGTAGGACTTCTCCACATACAGGCGGACCGTGGGCTCACCGGCGAACCGCACGATGGAGATCGTGGGCAGCTCGCCGCCTTCCTTCTCCTTGATCGATGTGCCGATCTTGGCGGCCCGGTCCTCGTACTCCTTGATCTTGGCGTCGGCGAGCTGCTCCTTGCCCAGGGCCTGCCCCATGAGCCGGATGTTCTCCTTCCAGATGGCCCCGGTGGTCTCGCTGAAGACGGTCGGCGCGATCTTGGAGAGCTTGTCGTACAGGGCCTCGTGCCGGACCTTGGCGGAGACGATCAGGTCGGGCTTGAGCGCGATGATCTTCTCCAGGCTGGGCTCCTCCAGCGTGCCGACCGGGGTCGCCTCCTTGCCATACTGCTCGGCGACGGTCCCCAGATAGTCGGGCAGCTTGTCGTCAAGCGAGCGATACGTCGTGTAGCCCACCACGGGCGTCTCCAGCGTGAGGACGGCGTCGACGAAGCTCTGGTCCAGCGCCACGACCCGCTTCGGCTGAGCGGGGATCTTCGTCTCACCCATCGCGTGCTTGACGGTCTTGAACGGCGCGGCCGCCGTGGCGCCGGCAGTGGTGGTGGCGGCGGGCTCCGTCGCACCACAGGCGGCGAGTCCCGCCACAAGAAGAGCGCCGACCAGCGCACGCAACGGTCTCATGGTCAAAGTTCCTTCCCTGAAAAGTAAGGCAAACCTAAGTTAGGTAAGCCCTGCCTAAACTGGCATACTTCACCGGGATCGAGCAAATGCCGAGGAGGAACAGGGTGAGCACAACCGTGGCCGCGCCGCGCCTCCACGGCATCCGTCACCGCCGGCTCACCGTTCTGCTCGCGCTTGTCGCCGCCGTGGCGGTGGCCGTGGCGCTCAGCATCACGATCGGTTCCAAGTCCGTGCCGCTCGCCGACGCCTGGGCCGCGCTCACCGCGCCCACCGGCAGCGAGAACGACATCATCATCCGCTCGCTCCGCGTTCCGCGGACCGTCTTAGGGGTGCTCGCCGGCCTCGCGCTCGGCGTGGCCGGCGCGCTGATGCAGGGCCACACCCGCAACCCGCTCGCCGACCCGGGCCTGCTCGGGGTCACGCAGGGGGCGGCGTTCGCGATGGTGGCCTCGATCATCCTGCTGGGCGCCTCCAGCCTGCTCGTCTACATCTGGTTCGGGCTGGCGGGGGCGTTGATCGCCAGTGTGGCGGTGTTCGCGCTCGGCATGGCAGGCGGCCGGGGCGGGCCCACGCCCGTCACGCTGGCGCTGGCCGGCACCGCTGTCAGCGCCATGTTGTACGCGCTCACCTCGGCCATCGTGCTGCTGGACGAGCAGGCCATGGACGTGTTCCGCTTCTGGCAGGCCGGCTCGATCGCGGCCAGGGGCGCCGACGTGGTCTGGCAGGTGCTGCCGTTCATCCTGGTGGGCCTGCTCCTCGCGACGGTCAACGCGCCCGGCCTGAACGCGCTCTCGCTCGGTGAGGACGTGGCCAGGAGCCTCGGCCAGAACATCGCCATGACCCGCACCATCGGCGTCGCCGCCGTCACCCTGCTGTCGGGCGCGGCAGTCGCCGCCTGCGGCTCGCTGTCGTTCGTCGGCCTGATCGTGCCCCACCTGGCCCGCCCTCTGTCGGGCACCGACCACCGGTGGCTGCTGCCGTACTCGGGGCTGATCGGCGCGGCGCTGTTGCTGCTCGCGGACGTGATCGGCCGCGTGGTCGCCCCGCCGGGCGAGCTGGAGGTCGGCGTGGTGCTCGCGCTGATCGGCGCCCCGTTCTTCGTGGCCCTGGTCCGCCGCAGGAAGCCGGTGCGACTGTGACCGCTCTCTCCCTGCGCGTCGGCGCCCTGTCCTGGCGGATACGCCTGCGCGGCGTCGCGATCACCCTGTTCGGCCTGGTCCTCCTTGCCCTGCTCATGGCCTTGAACATGCGCATCGGCGACATCGAGATGACCGTTGCCGAGGTGATCGCCGGCACCTTCGACCCGAACAGCGCCGCCCACTTCGTCATCATGGAGCTGCGCCTGCCGCGCGCGCTGACCGGCGCCCTGGTCGGCGCGGCGCTCGCGCTGTCCGGCGCCATCATCCAGTCCATCGCCCGCAACCCGCTGGCCAGCCCCGAGATCCTCGGCGTCACCACCGGCGCCTCCGTCACGGTCGTGGCCGGCGTGGTGGCCAGCGGCAGCGTGTACGGCGGCACCAGCGGCCTGCTCGCCACCCTCGGCATCCCCGCGCTCGCCCTGCTCGGCGGCCTGATCGGCGCGGCCGTCGTGTATGGGCTGGCGTGGCGGCGCGGCCTGGACGGCTACCGCCTGGTCCTGGTCGGCATCGGCGTGGCCGCCGTCTTCACCAACGTCAAGTTCTGGCTCCTGACCGTCGGCGACGTCAACGACACCGCCCGCGCCATGGTCTGGATCAGCGGCTCGCTCAACGGCCGCGGCTGGGAGCACGTGGCGCCCACGGCTCTCGCCCTGGCCGTGCTGGTGCCGCTGACCCTGCTCGGCACCCGCTCGCTCGACGCGCTGCGCTTCAGCGACGACACGGTCGCCTCCCTGGGCGTGCGCATGAACCTGGCCCGCGCCCTGATGATCCTGGCCGCCGTTCTGCTGGCCGCCGTGGCCACGGCCTCGGCCGGGCCGATCGCGTTCGTGGCGCTCGCCTCGCCGCAGATCGCGCTCCGGCTGGCCCGCTCGGGGCAGCCGCCGCTGCTGTGCTCGGCGGTCATCGGCGGCGTGCTCACCACGGCCGCCGACCTGATCGCCAGGACCGCGTTCTCGCCGATCGAGCTGCCCGTCGGCATCGTCACCGCCGTGCTGGGCGCCCCATACTTGATCCATCTGATCTGGAGGGCTCGCAAGTGAGACTGCAGGCCGCCGGCGTCACGCTCGGATACGGCGACCGCGTCGTCGTCGACGGGCTCGACCTGGGCATCGAGGCGGGCACGGTGACCACGATCATCGGCCCGAACGGCTGCGGCAAGTCCACGCTGCTGCGCGCGCTCGGCCGCCTGCTCAAGCCGCAGGGCGGCGAGGTGCTGCTGGACGGCAAGCGCATCGACAGGATCCCCACCCGCGAGGTGGCCAAGGTCCTCGGCGTGCTCCCCCAGGCGCCCACCGCTCCCGAAGGGCTGACCGTGGCCGACCTGGTGGCCAGGGGCCGGCATCCGCACCAGACCTGGTACCGGCAGTGGTCCTCCGACGACGAGGACGCGGTCGCGGCGGCGCTGGACATGACGGGCCTGGCGGACCTCGCCGAGCGGCCGCTGGACGAGCTGTCGGGCGGGCAGCGGCAGCGGGCGTGGATCTCCATGGCGCTGGCCCAGGGCACGGATCTGCTGCTGCTCGACGAGCCCACGACGTTCCTGGACCTGGCGCATCAGGTGGAGGTGCTGGAGCTCGTCCGGCACCTGCACCAGGAGGCCGGCCGCACGGTCGTCATGGTGCTGCACGACCTCAACCTGGCCGCCCGCTACGCCGACCGGCTGGTGGCCATGCGGGCCGGCAAGGTGATCGCTGCGGGTTCCCCGCACGAGGTGCTCACGGAGGAGCTGCTGGGCGAGGTGTTCGAGCTGGACGCGAAGGTCATCGAGGACCCCGTGGCCGGGACGCCGCTGGTGGTGCCGATCAGGCCGCGTTCCTGACCGTTCCTGCCCCCGGTGCCGCTCAAGCGGCACTCCGGGCTTGCCACCCGCGGGCTGCGTCCCGCCGTCGAATCGTCAGACCTCGGCCAGCGCCCGCTTCACGTCCTCGTCGCCAGGGGCCAGCTCGGCGGCCCTGAGCAGGTCCTTCCTGGCCTGGTCCGGCCGGCCCGCGGCCCGATGCACCACCGACCTGTTGAACAGCAACTCGGCGGTCTCCTCCAGCTCCAGCGCCCGCGCCAGATCGGCCAGCGCCGCCTCGTGGTCGCCACGCTCGAAGGCCAGCTCGGCCCGGTTGGCCCAGCCCGCCACCAGGCCCGGATCGAGCTCCAGCGCCTGGTCGAACGCGATGCGCGCTTCCGGTAGGTGGCCCTCTGCCAGCTCCACCTGCCCGAGCACGCACAGCAGGTGGGGGTCGCGCGGCGCGATCTCCAGTCCGTGCTCGACGTCGTCCCTGGCCTGGGCGTGATCCCCGGCCGCCACCCTGAGTCCGGCGCGGTTGACATAGGCAGGCGCGAAGGCCGGGTCCAGCTCCAGCGTGTGGTCCAGGTCGGCCAGGGCGCCGGCCAGATCACCGGCGGCGAAGCGCAGCTCGGACCGGTTGTAGTAGGCCTCGGGGAACGGCGGGCTCAGCCGTAGGACGGCCTCGTAGTCGGCCAGGGCCTCCTCGGTCCTGCCGAGCCTGTAGAGCAGGTTGCCGCGGTCGAGGTAGTAGTCGGGGTAGCCAGGATCGGCCTCGACGGCCCGCGTGTAATCGGCCAGCGCCTCCTCCTCGCGGCCGGCCATGACCAGGAGCTGGGCCCGGTTGGCGTGCAGGACGAGCCGGTGGATCGGGTGCTCGCCCGGCAGGTCCGCATCGGCCAGGTCGATGGCCCGCTGCACGAGCTCCATGGCGGCCTCGCGGCGTCCCCTGCGTACCTCGACCAGGGCCTTGCCGTTGAGGTCGAAGCCGAGGTGGAAGGCCCGCTCGCGCGGGTCGGGAAGGAGAGACGTGATCGTGATCGCCTCGTTGATCCAGGCCAGGGCGTGCTCCGGGTCGCGCCGGTCGTGGTCGTGGTGGCGTACGAGGATCATGGCGGTGGCGTAGGCGGCGGTGGCGCGCTGTTTGGGGTCCGTGCTCTCGCGCCGGGCCCGGTCGTAGAGCTCGCGGGCCTCGTCCTCGCGTTCGATGGCCTCCAGGGCGGCGGCGACGCGCAGCAGGAGCGGCACATCCTCCACACCGCGCAACGCCTCCAGGCCCGACTCCGCCATGGCGTGGTGGAAACCCTCGTCGCGGTAGCGGTCGAAGTCGGCGGGCAGGGGCCCGGTGCCCGGCGCGGAGGGACCCTCGTCGATCCGGAGGAGGCCGGGGTCCAGCCTGCGCCGCAGTACGGCGACGAGCTCGGTGTCGGTGTGGTCGGCCTCGCCCAGGTTCGTCACGGTCAGCGCCAGCGCCCCGGTCCGGCGCAGGTGGTCGCGGACGAACTCGGCCAGCCCGTTGGCGATCCTGAGGCTGTGCCGGGCGCCAGGCACGAGGACTCGCTGCGCCCTGGGCAGATCATCGGCCAGCGACCGCCGCCGCGCGGGCACGGCGCCGCGCAGGTGGGGCGCCGCCGCGCGGATCTCGATGTCGTGATCGGCGACCAGGCCGGGCCGGCGCTCCAGCGCCTGCGGGACGAGGCGGTCGAGGAGCGCCGCGGCCAGTGTGTACGGGCCGCCGACGCGGCGGTCGGCGTCTAGCAGGATCGTGTCCACACGAACCTCCTTGGCGCCGGCGCCCCGGACGAGACGCCGGGCCGGCGGTTGTCAGGAGCAGTGTCTAGGCGCGGCCGCAGCCGTCGGCTTCACGGTCCCGGGCCTGTGGACGACGATCTTCTTCATGGGCGCCCTTTCACCTGAATGCGATCATTGATGACCGGTACATCTCAACACAGACATATGTGACAGATCACCCTTTATCCGGTAAGGGCCATTACCGGACTAATTACCGTATGACCGGAAATCGATCATTCGCCGAGGATCGCGTCCACGAACACCTCGGGATCGAACGGCGCCAGGTCGTCCGGCCCCTCGCCCAGCCCCACGACCTTGACCGGGACGCCCAGCTCCCGCTGCACCGAGATCACGATGCCGCCCTTGGCGGTGCCGTCGAGCTTGGTCAGCGCGATGCCGGTGATGTTGACCACCTCGGCGAACACCTGGGCCTGGCGCATGCCGTTCTGGCCCGTGGTGGCGTCGAGGACGAGCAGCACCTCGTCCACCGTGGCCTTCTTCTCGATGACCCGCTTGACCTTGCCCAGCTCGTCCATGAGCCCGGTCTTGGTGTGCAGGCGGCCGGCGGTGTCGACGATGACCACGTCGACCTTCTCCTCGATGCCCTTGGCCACGGCGTCGAAGGCCACGGAGGCCGGGTCGCCGGCCTCGGGGCCGCGCACCGTGTCGGCGCCGACCCGCTCACCCCAGGTCTGCAGCTGGTCGGCGGCCGCGGCGCGGAAGGTGTCCGCCGCGCCGAGCACGACCTTCTTGCCGTCGCCGACGAGGAACCGGGCGAGCTTGCCGGTGGTGGTGGTCTTGCCGGTGCCGTTGACGCCCACGATGAGCGCAACCGCGGGCCGCTCGCCGTGCTTCTGAATGTGCAGCGTGCGATCCAGGTCGGGGTTGATCTGGATGAGCAGCTGCTCGCGCAGCAGGCCGCGCACCTCCTCGGGCGTGCGACTGCCCAGCACCTTGACCTTGGTGCGCAGCTCCTCCACGATCGCGCGGGTCGGCGCGACGCCCACGTCGGCCGTGATCAGGCGCTCCTCGATCTCGTCCCAGACCTCGTCGTCGAGCCGGTCGCGGGACAGCAGCTCCAGCAGGCCGCGCCCGAGCGTGCTCTGCGAACGCGCCAGGCGCGAGCGCAGCCGCACCATCCGGCCCGCGGACGGTGGCGGCACCTCGATCTCGGGCTTGACGACGGCCGGCTCGGCCGGCTTCGCCGGAGGCGGCAGCGTGGTGGTCGCGCCCTCGCCCTCCTCGCCCACGCCGGCGGGCCGCTGCTCCTTCTCCTCCGGTATCGGGAGGGTCTCAGGCGGCTTGACGGGCGGGGCCGCCTTGCGGCCCGGCCTGAAGAGCAGGAACAGGCCGCCCGCCGCCAGCAGGGCGACGACGGCCACGATCACGATGACGCCGAGGTAACCATCCACAAGATGTCAGTTTTCCAGATCGTCCGGCCCAGTTGGACCAGCAGGGTCACGCACACGACCACACCGATCAGGCGGACTCGCGCTCCCGAAGCCGCTGGCTGACGACCTGCGTCACGCCGTCGCCGCGCATCGACACGCCGTAGAGCGCGTCGGCGATCTCCATCGTGCGCTTGTTGTGGGTGATGACGATCAGCTGCGAGCTCTGCCGCAACTCCTCGAACAGGGTCAGCAGCCGCTGCGTGTTCGTGTCGTCGAGCGCGGCCTCGACCTCGTCCATCACGTAAAACGGCGACGGCCGCGCCTTGAAGATGGAGATCAGGAACGCCACCGCCGTGAGCGACCGCTCCCCGCCCGACAGCAGCGACAGCCGCTTGACCTTCTTGCCCGGCGGCCTGGCCTCGACCTCGATGCCGGTGGTCAGCATGTCGTTGGGATCGGTCAGCACCAGGCGGCCGTCGCCTCCGGGGAACACCCTGGTGAAGATCTGCTCGAACTCGCGGGCCACGTCCTCGTACGCGGCGGCGAACATCTGCTCGACGCGGTCGTCGACCTCCTTGACCACGGTCAGCAGGTCACGCCTGGTCTTCTTGAGGTCCTCCAGCTGCGAGGTGAGGAAGGCGTGCCGCTCCTCCAGCGCCGCGAACTCCTCCAGCGCGAGCGGGTTGACCTTGCCCAGCTGGTTCATCTGCCGTTCGGCGGCCCTGGCCCGCTTTTCCTGCTCCTCGCGCACGTAGGGGACGGGCGGGTCGCCGGGGATCGGGACCTCGGGGCCGTACTCGGAGATCAGCGCCTCGACCTCGACCCCGAACTCGTCCATCGCCCGCTGCTCCAGCTGCTCCAGCCGCAGGCGCTGCTCGGTGCGGGCTACCTCGCTGCCGTGCACGCGGTTGACCAGCTTGTCCAGCTCCTGGCCGAGCTCGCGGACCCGCAGGCGCACCTGCTTGAGCTCCGCGTCGACGGCCACCCTGGCCAGGTCGGCCTCGTCGCGCTCCCTGGCGGCGAGCCGGACGGACTCGGCCAGGGCCCTGAGCACCTGCTTGGCGCCCTTGCTGACCGACTCGGCCACCGCCGCCTGCCGCCTGCGCCTGGCGCGCTGGGCGGCCGCCTGGGCGCGTTCGTGGCGTTCACGCTGTGCGGCCCGCACCAGGCCGTCGGCGCGGCCCTCGATGCCCTTGACGCGTTCTTCCGCGGTGCGCACCTGGAGCCGGGTGTCCATCTCCCGCTGCCTTGCCACCTCGCAGGCGCTCGCCAGCTCGTCGCGCAGGTCGGTGGTGGGCTCGGACTCCAGCTCTTGGGCGTATTCGGCCTCGGCCAGGCGGATCTCCAGCTCGGCCAGCTCCTCCTGGCCCTCGGCGCGGGCCTCCTCCGCCTTCGTGACGCTGCCTGCCAGCCGCTCGGCCTCGGCGCGGGCAGCGTTGGCGGCCGCCTCGAGCTGGGCCAGGCGCTGGGCGGCCGCGGCGGTGCGCTGGTCGGCCTCCCGCTGGCGGGCCCTGACCTGGTCCAGCGTGCCCTGGGCCGCGCTGACGCCGGCCTGGGCGGTGGTGACGGCGGTCTGGGCCTCGCTCACCTGCGCCTGGGCGGCCTCCAGCGCCGTCTGGGCGCGCTGCTCGAGGCCGATCGCCTCGTCCAGGCCCGCGGCGGTCTCCTCGGCCCTCGCCTCAGCCCGCTCCAGGTCTCTGACGGCCTCATCGAGCGCGGCCCGCACCTGCAGCACGGAGGTGCCGCCCTCGGACCCGCCGCTGGCCAGGTGTGCCCCGACCACGTCACCCGCCCTGGTGACGGCCTTCAGGTGAGGGTGCCGGTCGACCAGCTCGCGGGCGGTGTCCAGGCCCGCCACGACCACGACGCCCTCAAGCACGTGGTCGAGGGCGGGGCGCAGATGGTCGGGCACGGTGACGAGGTCGGCCACCCACTCGCCGCCCTCTGGCGCCGCCGCACGCGGACGCCGGACCGCGCCGTACGCCTCGCCGGCGCGGCGCTCCGACGGGTCGCCGGCCGCGGCGGTCAGCGCGTCGCCGCCCGCGGCAGTCACCGCGTCGTCGCCGTCCGGGCCGGTGCCGAGAGCCGCCGTGTGCTCGTCCTGTGCGCCACCGTTGAGCGCCACCAAGAGGGTCGCCTGGCCGGCGCCTCCCGTGCGCAGCAACTCCAGCGCCTCGACGGCCGTGTCCAAGCTCTTGACGACGATGGCCTCGGTGACCTGTCCCAGGATGGCCGCCACCGCCAGCTCGGCCCCCGGCGTGACCTGCATCGAGGCGGCCAGCGGGCCGAGCACCCCGGCCAGGTCCGCATCCAGCAGGGCCGCGCCGCCGTCGCCCTTGGCCAGCCCCAGCTCCAGCGCGTCCCGGCGAGCGATCAGGGCGGCCACCGACCGCTGGGCCTCCTGGTCGGCGGAGCGGGCGGTCCCGACCCCCGACTTGGCGGCCTGGAGCGCGGCACGCGGCGCGTCCAGCGCGGACTTGGCCTCCTCCGCCGCGAGTCCGGCCTCGTCGGCGACGGCCTTGGCCTCCTCGACCACGGCCTGCGCCGTGGCCAGCTCCTCGGCGAGGGCGGGATCGACCGCGGGCTCCTCCCGCCGCTGCGTTTCGAGGTCCTCCATGGCCTGCCGCTCGCGATCGGCCGCGTCGGCCACGGCCTGCTGGAGCCGGCCGATCTCCTCCTCGGCGGCCCTGGCCCGGCTCCGTACGGAATCGACCTGGCCGCGCAGCTTGGCCAGCCCCTCGCGGCGGTCGGCGGCGGCCCTGGCGGCCAGCGCGAGCCGCTGCTCCTCGGCGCTCAGCTCGGCCTCGGAGTCGGCCCGCCGCTGGACGGCATCCTCCAGCAGCTCCTGGGCGTGCTCCAGTTCGGCCTTGAGCACGAGCTCCTGCTCGCGCACCTCGGCCGCCTCCCGTTCGAGATCCTCGGGGTCCCGGCCGCGGCGCTCGATGGCGGCGGCGTCCAGCGCGTGCCGGCGGCGCTCGGCGGCGAGCTGCTCCAGGCCAGTGATGCGCTCGCGCAGCGACGAGAGCCTGAAGTACGTCTCCTGAGCCGCCGCCAGCCTGGGCTGGGCCTCGGTCTCGGCGCTCTCCAGCGCCGCCTCGCGCTGCTGGGTCTCGGCCAGCTCGGCCTCCACCTGGTTGCGCCTGGCCATGATCGCGGCCTCGTCGGCGGCCTCGCGCTCCAGCGTCGCCCGCAGGATGCCCAGGTCGTCGGCCAGCAGCCGCAGCCTGGCGTCCCGCAGGTCGGCCTGGATGACGGCGGCCTTGCGGGCGATCTCCGCCTGGCGTCCCAGCGGCTTGAGCTGGCGGCGCAGCTCGGTGGCGAGGTCCTGGACGCGGGTCAGGTTGGCCTGCATGGCGTCCAGCTTGCGCAGCGCCTTTTCCTTGCGCTTGCGGTGCTTGAGCACGCCGGCGGCCTCTTCGATGAACGCCCGCCGGTCCTCAGGCCCCGCGTGGAGGACGGCGTCGAGCTGGCCCTGCCCGACGATCACGTGCATCTCGCGGCCGATGCCCGAGTCGGACAGCAGCTCCTGGATGTCCAACAGGCGGCACGTGTCGCCGTTGATGGCGTATTCGCTCTGCCCCGACCGGAACATCAGCCGGCTGATCGTGACCTCGGTGTAGTCGATGGGCAGTGCGCCGTCGGAGTTGTCGATGGTCAGCGTCACCTCGGCACGTCCCAGCGGGGGCCGGGACGAGGTGCCGGCGAAGATCACGTCCTCCATCTTCCCACCACGCAGCGACTTGGCGCTGTGCTCGCCCATGACCCAGGCCAGGGCGTCGACGACGTTGGACTTGCCGGAGCCGTTGGGGCCGACCACGCAGGTGATGCCCGGCTCGAACCTCAGGGCGGTGGCGGAGGCGAAGGACTTGAAGCCGCGCAGGGTGAGGGTCTTCAAATACAAGCGCGACCCCCTTCTCCCTGAACGGACTTCGGAAAAGACTACTGGTCCTGACTGCCCCACGTGGGCATGTACAGTCCGGGACGGCCTTGACCAGGGCTTTTCAATTCAGGGCAAATAACAAGGGACGCCTCTCCGAGACGTCCCTGGGTCTTGCGCTCCGATCACTCTCAGGTGAGTGCCGGCTCGCGCTCTTGCATGCGGCTTAGCGCCTCGTCGCGAGTTTGCGCTGCAAGAGCGTCATTCGTGGCCTGAAGTCGGATGAGTTCTGCCTCCAGGTCACGGATACGCTGCTGCAGGCGGCGCATCTCCGAGACCATCCGAGGGTCAGGACCGCCGACGTGGCCGAGTAGAGCCTTCGCCATGGTAAAGGGTCCTCCACGCTGAGTGACCAGACTGGTTCGCGCACTTCTTATTCCGCGGGAGGGGTGCGCGTGGTACCTAACAAGAGTCGCACCGGCAGTGTGGGCGGTCAAGTCGAACAAACCGCTGCGCCCTACTGATGGGCACTCCCGACATACAACTATACCCTATTTGGCCGGTTTACCGGAAGCCGCTACCGCTCCACAAAACCGCCCAAACTACCTCGGGGTTCGTTCCAGCGTTCTACTACTCCATCGACCCTGCCCGGCGTGTCGCAACCTCTGAGCAGCTCCAGCAGCTTGACGCAGCTCTCACGCGGCCCCTCCGCGACGACCTCCACCCGGCCGTCCTCGGTGTTACGCGCCCAGCCCGCCAGACCTAGCTCCAAGGCCCTGGCTCGGGTCCACCAGCGGAACCCCACACCCTGGACTCTCCCCCGTACCCACGCCGTCAGCCTGACGTTTTCCGAATTTTCCTGCATTTTTCCTCCCCTGAGGTCTCAGGCCACCAGGGCCTCCACCCCGAGCGCGTGCCCCGCCGCCGCCTCGTCGAACGCCCTGACCGCGGCCGTCTCCGCCGCCTTCACCCAAGCCAGCCCCAAGATCGACGGAGGCAGTCCGGTGACGGGGACGAAGCTTATGTCGGGACGCTCGTGGTGGGCCGCGGTGGGCGTGCAGAAGAGCATGCCGCCCCGGTCCAGCGCAACCTGGGTGAGGCCCTCCTGGGTGGTGGCGACCGCGCCGGCACGGGGAATCGGACGTCCGGAAGGGGTCACGGAGGGCGCGACCCGCTCGCGCCACCAGCGCGGGGCCGGTCCCTCCACACCGATCAACGGCACGGAGGCCAGGTCCTCGGCGTCGATACGCGCGCGGGCCGCCAGCGGGTGGCGGGTGGAGAGGCCGAGCCGGTAGGAGACCCGGTTCAGCACCGCGCCCGTGGCCAGGTCGGGCTCGTCCACCGGCAGCAGCGTGAACGCGACGTCGACCTGCCCGGCCCGCAACCTGCTGAATGGGTCGGAGAGCGGGATCTCGACCAGCTCCGCCTCGCACTCCGGGTGGCGGCCCTCGAAGGCCCGTACGCTGCCCGTGACGGCGTCCGTGGGCGTGGCCAGGAAGCCGACCCGCAGCACGCCGGTCACCTCGCGGGCGGCCGCCTTGGCGCGGCTCAGGGCGTTCGCCAGACCGTCGTAGGAGGGCCTCAGATTGGCCAGGAAACGTTCACCGAGGGGTGTCAGGTGGACATGCCGGCTGGTGCGGTCGAAGAGCCTGCCGCCGATCCTGGTCTCCAGAGAGCGCACGAGCTGGCTCACCCGACCCGGCGACAGGTAGAGGCGTTCAGCCGTACGCGCGAAGTGCAGCTCCTCGCTGAGCACCACGAAGCACTCCAGCTCCCTGAAGTCCATCTTCACCTCCGGACGATCACTTAGCCTGCCTAAACCAAGCCTTCGACCTTCGTCATTGTTCCCGTCGGGGCGCGGCAGAAGGCTGGGGCGCATGACGACAACCCTTGTCTCCGCCCCTGTGCGGGCGCGCTGGATCGCCGTGTCCTCGCTGGCGCTGGGCACCTTCACGCTCGTGACCAGCGAGATGCTGCCTGTCGGCCTGTTGACCTCGATCGCCGCCGACCTCGGCGTGTCCGCCGGCACGGCCGGGCTCACGATGTCGGCGCCCGGGCTGGTCGCCGCGGTCTCCGCCCCCGTGCTGGCGGTCGCCACCCGCCGGTTGGACCGCCGTACCGTGCTGCTCGGGCTGATGGCGCTGCTGGCGGTGGCCAACCTGGCGGGCGCGCTGGCGCCGAGCTATCCGCTCATGCTGGCGGCCCGGGTGATCACCGGGGTGAGCATCGGCGGCTTCTGGGCGTTCGCGGCCGGGCTCGGGACGCGGCTGGCGCCGGAGCGGCACGTCGGGCGGGCCACATCGATCATCCTGTCCGGGGTGTCGGTGGCGTCGGTGCTGGGAGTGCCGGCGGCGACGTTCGTCTCGTCGTTCGCGGGCTGGCGCACGGCATTCGCGGCGATGGGCGTGCTCGCCCTGGCCCTGCTCGCACTGCTGGCCGCGACGGTGCCGCCGTTGCCGGGCGAGGCCCACGGCGCCCGGGCCGGGCGGGTCTCCGGGCCGCTGAAGGTCGCCCTGGTCCTGACGGTCCTGATCGTGTCCGGCCACTTCGCGGCCTACACCTATGTCCGTCCGTTCCTGGAGGAGGTGGCGCACGCCGGTCCCGCGCTCGTGAGCACGGCGTTGCTGGTGTACGGGGCCGCGGGCGTGCTCGGCAACTTCGCCGCCGGTGCCCGGGCGGCCAGGAACCCCCAGCCGGTCCTGATCACGCTGGCCGCCCTCATGGCCCTGGCCACGGCGGCGCTGCCGCTGATCGGCCTGCCGCTGCCCGCGCTCGTGGTGTGGGGGCTCGGCTACGGCGGCGTGGGCGTCACCCTGCAGCTGTGGATCATGCGGGAGGGCGGAGGCGAGCTGGGCACGGCGCTGTTCGTCGCCGCTTTCAACGCCTCCATCGCGCTCGGCTCGTTCGCCGGCGGCCGGATCGTGGACGGTGTGTCGATCTCCGCGGTGATGGGGGTGGCAGCCGCGCTCAGCGTGCTGGCCGCGGCCGTGGCTGGCAGGTGGGGCAGGAGTAGGACGACCGGTTCATGAACGCCTCCCGCCTGATCGGGGTGCCGCAGCGGGAGCACGGCAGGTCACGGCGCCCGTAGACCTCCAAGGAGCGGTCGAAGTAGCCGCTCTCCCCGTTGACGTTGACGTAGAGGCTGTCGAACGACGTGCCGCCCTGGTGCAGGGCGGCGGCCATGACCGTGCGGACGGCGGCGAGCAGCTCGTGGATCTTGGGGCGGGTGAGCGTGTGCGTGGGGCGGGCCCAGTGCAGCTTGGCGATCCACAGTGCCTCGTCGGCGTAGATATTGCCGACGCCGCTGATCAGCGACTGGTCGAGCAGCGCCCGTTTGATCTCGGTGTGCTTGGCCCTGAGCCTGCGGGTGAACTCGGCCTCGTCGAACGCCGGCTCGAACGGGTCGGGGGCGATGTGCGAGATCGGCTCGGGCACGCCGCCCACCAGGGAGGTGATCATGACGTGGCCGAACGTCCGCTGGTCGACGAAACGCAGGTCAGGGCCACCGTCCTCGAAGCGGAGGCGTACCCGCAGGTGCTTCTCCGGCGGCGCGTCCTGGTCCACGACGAGCAGCTGGCCGCTCATCCCCAGGTGGGCCATGAGGGCCTCCTCCGCCCTGGACAGCGGCAGCCACAGGTATTTGCCGCGGCGCTCGGCGGACACCACCGCGCGGCCCTTGAGCCGCGCGGCGAACTCGTCGGCCCCGGGCACGTGACGCCTGATGGCGCGAGGGTGGAACACCTCCGCCTCCGCGATCTCGCGGCCGGCGACCCACTGCGCGAGACCGCGCCTGACGACCTCGACCTCCGGCAACTCCGGCAACCCGCACCTCGCCCTCTCTGATGCCCCGAACCGATCAAGATCCTCGAGGGTCCTGAGCGACGTCGCGCACCCGCCACCCGGGCCGTGCGACGGCTGATCGGCTCAGCCGGCCGGCTGGCTCTCCCGCTGCTCGCGCCGGGCCCTGATACGGGTCCACGCCGCCTCGGCCGCCTGCTGCTCGGCCTCCTTCTTGCTGCGCCCGGTGCCCGAGCCGTAGGACTCGCCGCCGACCCGCACCATGGCCGTGAACGACTTGGCGTGATCGGGGCCGCTCTCCTCGACGTGGTATTCGGGCACGCCGAGCGCCTCGGAGGCGGTCAGCTCCTGCAGCGAGGTCTTCCAGTCGAGCCCGGCGCCGAGCGAGGCCGAGCGCACGATCAGCGGATCGAACAGCACGTGCACGACCCGGAACGCCTCGTCCAGCCCCTTGTCGACGTAGATCGCGCCGATCAGGGCCTCCAGCGTGTCGGCCAGGATCGACGACTTGTCGCGGCCGCCCGTGCCCTCCTCGCCCCTGCCGAGCCGGAGGAACTTGCCCAGGCCCAGGTTGCGGGCCACATCCGCGAGAGCGCGCATGTTGACCACCGCCGCCCGCAGCTTCGCCAGCTGGCCCTCGGGCAGGTCGGGGTGGTTGCGGTAGAGGGTGTCGGTGACGACCAGGCCCAGCACCGAGTCGCCCAGGAACTCCAGGCGCTCGTTGGTGGGCAGGCCGCCGTTCTCGTACGCGTAGGAGCGGTGCGTCAGCGCCCGCTCGAGAATGTCGTGGTCGAGACCGACCGACAGAACCCGCTCCAGCTCGTCTCTGGCGACCTCCACGGCCACCGGCTTAGGACCTGCGCCCACGTGCTTCCTCCTCGGACATCTTCACATGGCGCGACGACTGCGGAAGATGCCCGAAAACGTGGTGGGCGTCGGGGTAACGCGTAGCCCCGGCGTCCACCACGGCCGCGGGCGAGCCGCCGCCGTACGCATCTGAGACGGTAACGCCGACCGAGGCACAATGGCACCCGGTCGGCATCACGTCAACTGTTGCGGATCAGGCGGACGGCTCGATGACCTGACGACGGTTGTAGGTGCCGCAGGTGGGGCACGCGATGTGCGGCTGCTTCGGCGAACGGCACTGCGGGCAGCTCACCAGGGCGACGGCAGTCGTCTTCCACTGGGAGCGACGGGCGCGGGTGTTGCTCCGCGACATCTTTCGCTTCGGGACGGCCACGTCACTTCTCCTGATCGTTATCTTTGTCGGTAACCAGACCTTGCAACGACGCCCAGCGGGCGTCGATCTTCTCGTGCCGGTGATCGCTGCCGGCCTCGGCCAGCTTGATCCCACACTCCACGCAGAGCCCCTCGCAGTCCTCGCGGCACACCGGGCTCAGCGGCAGTGCGAGCACCACCGCGTCGCGGAACGTCGGCTCGAGGTCGAGCAGCTCACCGTCGAGCAGCGAATCCTCGTCCGAGGCGTCCTCGTCGGAGTAGAAGAACAGCTCCTGCAGGTCCACCTCGATGTCCGAGGAGACCGGGTCCAGGCAGCGCGCGCACTCCCCGGCGAGCGGGGCCTGCGCCGTGCCGGACACGAGCACGCCTTCCATCACTGCTTCGAGCCGGAGATCCAGCTCGACTTCGGCGTCCTTGGGGACACCGATCATGTCGACGCCGAGATCCGCCGGTGCCGGGAGGGTCAGAGTCATCTGCCGCATCGTGCCCGGCCGCTTACCCAGGTCATGAGTGGAGATCACCCACGGGGAGCGGGGGTCGAGGTGCTGAGTCATCCTGCTCTCGCTAGGCGTGGCGAAAAGAATCGCCGTCGTACAAGGCCGAAATGAAAGGATAGCAGGTCGAAGTCAGCCCCTGAGCCGCTCGATGAGCAGCTTGTGAACGAGATCCGGCACCAGGCCCGAGACGTCCCCCCCATACCGGGCGATCTCCTTCACCCGGCTGGAGGACAGGAACGAGTATTCGGGGTTCGTGGGCATGAACAGCGTCTCCACCCCCGACAGGCGGTAGTTGAGCTGGGCCATCTGCAACTCGTAGTCGAAGTCGCTGACCACCCTGATGCCCTTGACGATGGCGGGGATGCCGTTCTGTTTGCAGAAGTCCACCAGCAGGCCGTGGAACTTCCGAACCTTGACGTTGTCGAAATCCTTGGTCACGGTCTGCAGGATCTCGATGCGTTCATCAACCGTGAACAGGCTGCTCTTCTCGACGTTGATGAGCACGGCCACGGTCACCTCGTCATACAGGCGCGCCGAGCGGCCGATGATGTCGAGGTGGCCATTGGTGATGGGGTCGAACGACCCCGGGCAGACTACGCGGCGCAAGACGCCTCCCAGGTCTACGGGTTCCCGGCGGCGCGACCGTACCAAACAGACGCTTCGCCATAGCGACGGACCCTCTCCTCAACGTACCCTTCGGGCCACACCAGGACCTTTCCCCTGCTTTCCCTCTCGAACGCCACCAACCCCTCCTCGACCAGCCAGCCGTTGTCACGCAACAGCTCCAGGACCGCGAGCACCTCGGCGTCGGAGACGGCGTAGGGCGGGTCGGCGAAGACGATGTCGTACGGGGCGTCCGGAGTCTTGGCCAGGACCCGCATCACCTTGTCGGCCACCACGTGGGCGCCATCGAGGCCCAGGGACTGGACGTTGGCCTTGATCGTCCTTACGGCCTTGGGGTCGGACTCGACCATCACGGCCTCGGCGGCTCCGCGTGACAGCGCCTCCAGGCCGATCGCGCCCGAGCCGGCGTAGAGGTCCATGACCCGGGCGTCGTGGAGTCCGTACAGTGAATCGAGCGTCAAGAAGATCCCTTCTCGCGCCCTGTCGCTGGTCGGTCTCGTCCCGCGCCCCGGCGGGACGGTCAACCGCCGCCCACCCGCGCTCCCCGCGATGATCCGAGTCATGTGCCCCATTCTTTCGCATGTTCACGCAGGTCAAGAGTGGACAAGTGTCTGCCTCAAGTGCGCAAGGGTGATTCACATTGGTGCGGCGGGCCCGCATGATGAGTCTGCGGCCTTCAAGGTGACCCACATGAAGGTCGACCGGCGTGATCGTGAGCCCTTCCGCACGCCGGTTCCCTCGGCACCTGACCCGAGGGTGGGCCCAGCCGGGGACGGCATTCGGGGGGAGGCCGTCCCCGCGGCTGGGGGCCATTTCTTTTCTTTTTTACGCGGTGTCGTGGTTCGCCACTCGCCTTACTTCGGCTGAGGGCCCTCCAGGAAACAGCCTCTGATCCCTTCACCGGTGGCCCGCCGTTACGCGAGCCCATCTTGACCGGGCTCCGTGGTTCCCATCTGATCGCCGCACGCGCCGGTCCCCACCGCACGCCTCCTCGCCGCATTGGCGCCCCGCGTGGCCCGTCCTGCGCCATGCGCTTTGCCGCATCCGGCGCCGCGTCGCGAGTGTCAGGCCTTCTCCAGATAATCGGCTCGTTCGTCCTCCAGTAGCCGGTCGATCTCGGCTCTCAGTTCCTCGTGGGTCGTGAGGTCCGGGTCTTCGGTCAGGAGGGCGGAAGCCTCCTCTCTGGCGGTGGCGATGACGTCCTCGTCGCGCAGGAGTTGCAACAGCTTCAGTGACGAGCGCTTGCCCGACTGGGCCGCGCCCAGGACGTCGCCCTCACGTCGTTGTTCCAGGTCCACTCGGGACAACTCGAAGCCGTCCAGGGTGGCGGCCACCGCGTCCAGGCGGAGGCGGGCAGGGGTGCCCTCGGGGAAGTCGGAGACCAGGAGGCACAGGCCGGGCAGGCCGCCGCGGCCCACTCGGCCACGCAGCTGGTGGAGCTGGGAGACGCCGAAGCGGTCGGCGTCCATGATGATCATGACGGAGGAGTTGGGCACGTCGACGCCCACCTCGATGACCGTCGTGGCCACCAGGACGTCGAGCTCGCCGCGGGTGAAGGAGCGCATGATTGCGTCCTTCTCCTCGGGCGGCAGCTTGCCGTGCAGGGTGCCGACGCGCAGATCGTGGAAAGGCCCCTGGGTCAGCAGCTCGGCCACGTCCAGGACGGCCAGCGGCGGGCGGCGCTCGTCCTCCCCCGAAGCGCCTCCTGACGCGACGACCCCCATGTCGCCCTCGTCGCCCTCCAGGTCGCCGATGCGCGGGCACACGATGTAGGCCTGCCGCCCCAGCGCCACCTCCTCACGCACCCGCTCCCAGGTGCGCTCCAGGTAGTGGGGCTTCTCCGCGGCCGGCACGACGTGCGTGGTGATGGGGGCGCGGCCCGACGGAAGCTGGGACAGCGTCGAGACCTCCAGGTCGCCGAAGACGGTCATGGCGACCGTGCGGGGGATCGGGGTGGCGGTCATGACCAGGACATGCGGCCGGCCGTCCCCCGCCTTCTCGCGCAACGCGTCGCGCTGCTCGACCCCGAAGCGGTGCTGCTCGTCGACCACGACCAGCCCAAGGTCGGCGAACTGCACGTGCTCCTGCAGCAGCGCGTGCGTGCCGACGACGATCCCGGCGGTGCCCGAGGCGGCGTCGAGGAGGGCGGAGCGCCGGGCGGCCGCGCCCATGGAGCCGGTCAGCAGCGTGACCGCCGTGCCCCCGAACATGCCGCCCTGCGCCAGGTCGCCCAGCATGGTGCTGATCGAGCGGTGGTGCTGCTGCGCGAGCACCTCCGTGGGGGCCAGGAGCGCGGCCTGCCCGCCCGCGTCGACCACCTGCAACATCGCGCGCAGCGCCACCACCGTCTTGCCCGCGCCGACCTCGCCCTGCAGCAGCCGGTGCATCGGGTGCTCGCGCGCGAGGTCGTCGGCGATCTCCTCACCCACCTGCGCCTGCCCCTCCGTCAGCGAGAACGGCAGCCGCTCGTCGAACGCCGCCAGCAGCCCGTCGCCCCGCCTGGGCCGCGGCTTGGCGGGCCAGGCGGTGGCCGCCTGGCGGCGTTGCAGCAGCACGGCCTGCAAGACAAACGCCTCGTCGAACTTCAGCCGTTTGCGTGCCCGCCCCACCTCGGCGAAATCTTTCGGGCGGTGGATTCCCACCAGCGCGTCGGCCAGCGGCTGCAGGCTTTGGCGCACCCGCAGCTCGGCGGGCAGCGGGTCGTCCAGCGGGCCGAGGGTGTCGAGCACGATGCCGACCGCGCGCCTGATCGCCCACGGTGTCAGGTCCTTGCCCGCCGGGTAGATCGGCACCGGCGCCGCCGCGAACTCCTCCGCGCTCCCCTCGCTCTCCTCGAACAGCTCGAACTCCGGGTGCGCGAGCTGCCAGCGCGGCCTGCCCCGCGCCCCGAACAGCCCCACCTTGCCCGCGAACATGCCGCGCCGCCCCGGCTTCAGCCGTGACTCGGCCACATGAGAGCCCTTGCCGAAGAACGCCAGGTAGATCTTGTTGCCGTCACCGTCGACGACCTCGACCTCCAGCCAGGTGCCGCCGCGGTTGCGCATGGGCTTGCGCATGAGCCTGGTCACCTCGCCGACCACGGTCACGTGCTCGTCCACCTCGAGCGCGTCCAGCGCGGTCAGCTCGCCGCGCTCGGCGTAGCGGCGCGGATAGTGGCGCAGCAGGTCACCGACCGTCTCCAGGCCGAGCACGCTGTGCAGCAGCTTGGCGGTCTTCGGGTCGAGCGCCTTCGTCAGAGGCTCGTCGAAACGGCTCACGGCATTAAGTTCTACCGCCTGCGGCCGACAGGAATCCCGTTCACGCGGTTTACTCCACACCGATCAGCAGCGGGTAGCCGCCCTGCTCGCCGTCGTAGACCACTAAGTCCACGTCCGGTCGGGTATGTCGCAGATGCTCCTCGATGCCGGCGGCCAGGCCCGCGGGCGCCTCGGCACCCGTCACCAGCGTCACCAGCTCGCCGCCGCCGGCCACCATCCTGTCCACGATCATCGTGGCCACCCGCTCCAGCGTGCCGCCGATCAGCGCCACGTCGCCCTCGATCATGCCCAGCACGTCGCCGGGACGGCACACCCCGGCGCTTGTGAAGGCCTCCCTGTCGGCCACCGTCACGTGCCCGTACCTGGTCTGGCTCGCCGCGTCGGTCATCGCCACCACATCGTCGTCGAAGCGGCGCAGCGGATCGTGCACGGCCAGCGCCGCGAGCCCCTGTACGGTCGCCTTGGTGGGCAGCACGCTGACGGTGACGCCGTCCTCGCGGGCGATCTCGGCCGCCGCGGCGGCGACGGAGCCGACGCCGTCGTCGTTCGGCAGGACCGCGACCTCGCTGCCGGCCTGCCTGATCGCGGCCAGCAGGGCGGGGAGCGCGGGCCGGGCGCCGGGCGCGCGGCGTACGACGACGGCCCCGCACTCCTCGAACAACGCCGCGATCCCTTCTCCGGCGGCCACCGCCACCACGCCCCTGCCGGCGCTGCCGCGATGGGTGCGCTCGGCCAGGTAGGTGATCTTGATCCGGTGCGGCCGTCCCGCCCGCAACCCGGCCTCGACGGCGGGACCGGCCTCGGCCACGTGGACGTGCACGTTCCACAGCCCTTCGCCGCCTACCACGACGAGCGAGTCGCCCATGGCGTCGAGCTCTTCACGCAGCCGGGCCACCGCCCGGTCGTCGGCGTCCAGCAGGTACATCACCTCATAGCCCGCCCCGACCTCGGTCATCGGCGCCACCCGCGTGGTGGGCGGGGGCACGTCGTAGTGGTCGGCGTACGAGTCAGTGATCACTGCGGCCAGGGTCTCCAGCACGATCGCCGCGCCTGCGCCGCCCGCGTCCACGACGCCGCTGCGGGCCAGCACGTCGAGCTGATCCGGAGTACGTCCGAGCGCCGCCCGCGCCTCCCCCGCCGCCTGCCGCGCCACCTCGTGCAGGTCCCCGTCCACATCCTGTACGGCCCGCGCGGCGGACTCCAGCACGCTCAGCACCGTGCCCTCGACCGGCCTGGCCACCGCCTCCCTGGCCAGCACGGCGGCCCTGAGCAGCCCGGCTCGCAGGTCGTGGCCGTCCTTCAGCACCTCGGCGAGACCGCGCAGCGCCTGGCTGACGATCACGCCGGAGTTGCCCCGGGCCCCGACCAAGGCGCCGTACGAGAGCGTCTGCCACACCACGGCCGCGTCCACGTCATCGGGCAGCGACTCGACGGCCTCGGCCGCGGACAACAGGGTCAGGTGCAGGTTGGTGCCGGTGTCGCCGTCGGCGACCGGGAACACGTTGAGGGCGTCGATCTCCGTCCTGGCCCGGCCCAGGGCGTCGGCCGCCAGGCGGGCCCAGCGGCGCACCGCGGGCGGGTCGAGGATCTTCATCTGCGTCCTCCGACTATGTCCCCGACCAACCGACCCCGACCAACCGACCCCGGCCGACCGCATCCCGGCTGGCCGGCCGGCCCGAATGCGCTACTGTTGTTGGAGGAGAATATCTCTGCGCAGGGGCCAAGTGGAGTGTGCGTCAGCACTCGGTCCAGCGCTCCGGTTCGCGCCCAACGGTATGGATCGGATATTCTCGTCTGGCTGGCCGGTTGTCCCGGCATGCCCTCCGCCCGGAAAGCATCAGCGGACAGGGCTACATCGACTGTTTTAAGGAGCGATACCGTGGCTTCCGTCTGCGATGTCTGCCGCAAGGGCCCGACCTTCGGCAACAATGTGTCCCACTCGCACCGCCGCACCCGCCGTCGTTGGAACCCCAACATCCAGACGGTTCGCGCGGTCATCGGCGGCACGCCGAAGAAGCTGAACGTGTGCACCTCGTGCATCAAGGCGGGCAAGGTCACCCGCTAGTCCACACTTTCGCGCAAGCCCGTCGCTCCTGAGGGAGTTGCGGGCTTGCGCGTTTTTCGTCCCCAGACCAAACGCCCACAGCCCGGTCATGCTCAGCTCAGAGGCGCCCCGGCCCCGGGGCGCCTCATGCGGGTCAGCGTCAGTGACGCCCCGACCCGCGGCGCCCCATGCAGGTCAGCGCCAGTGCCAGGCGTGGTCCACCGGGCCGATGCCGGCGCCCAGGGGGAATCCGCGGGCGATCGCACCGGTCACGTACTCCTTCGCCTTTCCCACCGCCGCGGGCACATCGTCGCCCAGCGCGAGCCGGGAGGCGATGGCCGAGGCCAGCGTGCAGCCCGTGCCGTGGGTGTGGCGGTTGTCGAGGCGTTCGGCGGCGAAGCGGTATTCGCTCGTGCCGTCCGTGAGCAGGTCCACGGGCGCGCCGGGCAGGTGGCCGCCCTTGATCAGCGCCCACGTGGGCCCCAGCTCCAGTACGGCGTCCGCCGCCCGCCGGAGCCCATCCTCGTCCTCGACCTTGACCGAGGTGAGCTGCTCCACCTCCCACAGGTTCGGCGTGGCCACGGTGGCCACAGGCAGGAGCCGGGTCCGCACCGTCTCGACGGCCTCGGGCGCCAGCAGCGGGTCGCCGTGCTTCGACACCCCGACGGGATCGACCACCACCGGCGCGGCATAGCCGCCCAGCACGTCCGCCACGAGCTCGACCAGCGCCGGAGAGGCCAGCATGCCGGTCTTGACCGCCTGGGCGCCGATGTCGCCGAGCACCGAGTCGAGCTGCGCCCGCACGGCTTCGGGCGGCAGCTCCCAGTAGCCCTGGACACCGAGCGAGTTCTGCGCGGTCACGGCCGCGATGACGCTCATGCCGTGGACGCCCATGGCCAGCATGGTCTTCAGATCGGCTTGGATGCCCGCGCCGCCCCCTGAGTCGGAGCCGGCGACGGTCAGCACGCGTGGAGGGGTCGAAACCGTCATGTCCCCCATCCAACCATTCAGCTAACTACGCACTCCCCGCCCACCATGCCGCAGGCCTGGGCCTCCTGGCCGCGCCCTGTGGCGGTGAACGAGACCTTGGCCGAGTCACCCACCGCCAGCGACCCCGACAGGTCCAGGATCAGCAGGTCGCCGTCCTGCGTCCACTCGGCGCCGCTCACGCTCAGCACCTGGCCCTCGACGGGCACGGAGACCGTGGGGTTGTCCAGCTTCTCCTGTGAGGTGTTCGAGAGCGTCATGTCGACTCTGTAGGTGGTCAGGCGCTGGCTGATCGTCTGCTTGACGTTCAGCGCGCCTGCGCTGCCGCCGGAGTTGAACGTCCCCGCATCGGCAGTGGGCTGCGGCGTGGCGCTGACGGTCGCCGTGCCGCCCTCGTCCAGCGCCGACGGGTCCTCACTGGGCGAAACGGTCACGCCATCCTCAACGGGCGTCTCCGACGACTGTGTCGGCGTGGGCGTGGGCGTGGTGGTTTTCTTCACCCTGGTCTTGGTCGGCGTCGGCTTGGCCGAGGTGGTGCGCCGCGGCGTACGGGGGACGTACGAGGCCGTCGGCGTCGGGGTCTCGGAGGGCGTGGTCTCCTCCTCGACCGGCTCCTCCTCGGTCTCGGTCTCCTCCGGGGCGGGGTCGGAGACCGCGGGGCCCGGTTGGCCGCTCGTGGTCTGTGCGGCCGCACACGTGGTGCCCTCGCATTTGGCGGGGGCACCGGAGGAGCTCATGAGTTTGACGCCGGCCACGGTGCCGCCGAGCACGACGGCCACGGCCGCCACCGACAGCAGCGCCACCCGGCCCTTGCCGGCTCCGGAGGCGGGGACGAGCACCTCGTCGTCGCCACGGCCACCACCACGACCGCCCTTGCGGCGGCCGCGCCGGCCCTTGTGCTCGTCCGGCTCGTCCGGGCCGGAGTCAGCCGACCAGCCGGAGCCCAGGAACCCGGTCTCGGTCTCCGCCCAGGCCGGGGCCTGCACGGCCGTCGGCTCGCCGGCCACCTTGATGTCGCCCGGCTCGGGCGGATCGCCGGCTACGGCCCCGAAGCCCGGGGTCCGATCGAACCTGGCCGTACGATCCGCGGGCCCGCCAAAGGCGCCATCGCGGCCGTCAGGTCCATCGAACGCGCCGTCGCCGCTATCCGGCCTGCCGAAGGGACGGTCGCCGCCATCCGGCCCGCCGAAGGGACGGTCGCCGCCATCCGGCCCGCCGAAGGGACCGTTGCCACCGTCCCTGCCGTCAAAGGGGCCATTGTGACCACTGTGGCCACGTGGGCCGTCGAAGAAATCGTTGCGGCGGTCCGGGCCGTCGAAGGGCCCTGGGCTGCCGAAGGGTCCTGGGCTGCCGAAGGGTCCCTGGCCGCCGAAGGGGCCGGTTGCGTTGGCTGGTCCATCGAAGGGGCCGGTCCCGCCCCCGGGCGTGTTGAAAGCGCCCGGTCGATCCGCCGGGCCGTCGAAGGCTCCTGGACGTCCGGGGCCCGGCGCGCCGAAGCCGCCAGGGCCATCGCCTGGCCTGGGCCCGTGGGGCCCGCCGGGGCGATCGAAGGCTCCGGTAGCGGGACCGTCGAAGACGTCGGGGCCGTGGGGGGCGTTGAAACCGCCGACCGGCCCCGCGCCACCGGCGCCGCCTGCCGCCCCTGGAGTGCCGAAAGAGCCTGCCGGCCCCGGAGTGGGGAAAGGGCCTGGAACGTTTGAAGGACTGGGACCACCTGGGAAGCTCGACTCATTCGGGGCGCCAGGGCCGCGGCGGTCGGGAGGCGAGTCCCACTCCGGCGGGCGGGTGAACGCGCCCGTCGTCTCGAAAGGCCCGGCCTGCTCGTCATACGGGCTCGGCGGCTGCGCGAAGGCGCCGGTGGTCTCGAACGGCTCGGGCTGCGCCCCGCGCGCCGGCGGCTCGCCTTCCCTCCGCGGCATCGGGGCCCACTGCCCCGTCACCTCGGGCCGGTCCGGCAGTGACGGCCAACCAGGCGGCTCGTCCTGCTCGTCAGGACCCCAGAATGCGCTGCCGCTCCCCCATTCATCCCCGTCGTCGGATCCACCTGTGCCGTGGCGGCCCATGGCTGCCCTTTCTGCCGGTTACAGTGGCCGCCAATCTTCATAACACCTTTGATACGCCGTTGTCACAGCAATCCCACTAGTCATACCACAAATCGGGCAATTATCACTTAAATCGGGACAGATCGTTACCGAAAGTGATCCCACCCGCCGTGTCCAATCTCACGCCCATAGACCAGTACGCCGTCACCCTCGACCACCCGGCCCACGACATGCCACGACGCCGGCAGCGGCACCCCTTGGGGGAACACGGCCGCGAGGGCGTGATCCTCGCCCCCCGTGAGCACCCACTCCAGCGGATCGACCCCGAGTTCTTTGGCCGCCGCGGCCACCGGCTCCCCGATCGCGAACGCCTGCGGATCCAGCTCCACCCGCACCCCGCTGGCCTTGGCGACGTGGCCGAGGTCCTGCAGCAGCCCGTCGCTGACGTCGAGCATCGCGGTCGCGCCCAGCTCCGCCGCCCGCGGACCCTCCGCGTACGGGGGATGCGGCCGCCGATGCGCGGCCACGACCTCCTGGAGTGCGGCGGAGTCCACCGGCGCGCCGGCGTCGAGCAGCGCCCACCCGGCGGCGGCGTACCCGAGCCGTCCCGAGACCGCCACAACCTGCCCCGGCGCCGCACCGGCACGGGTGACCGGTGGCCGCCCGCCCAGGTCCCCCAGCGCGGTCACCCCAAGGACCACCAGGTCACAGCGGGTGATGTCGCCGCCGGCCACGCTTGCGCCGACCACGGCGCACTCGTCGCGGATCCCGTCGGTCAGCGCGTCCAGCCACGCCACCGGCAGGTCCGCCGGCATCCCGAGCCCGACCACGATGCACGTGGGCGTCGCCCCCATGGCGACCACGTCCGCGAGGTTCTGCGCGGCGGCCTTGCGACCCACGTCATAACCACTGGACCAGTCCCGGCGAAAGTGCCTACCCTCGATCAGCAGATCCGTGGACACCGCCACGCGCCCGTCAGGCGCACCGATCACCGCGGCGTCGTCACCCGGGCCCAGCATCACTGCCGCGCCCTGGGGCAGACGTCCGGTAATACGATTTATCGCTCCGAATTCGCCGAGATCTCCGACTGTGATGACGCACCTCCTGACGCACACAGGGTACGGTGGCCCTTCGGCGTGATCCAATCGCCTGGGAGGACGCAATGGTGCAGGCCTACATCCTTATTCAGACCGAGGTCGGCAAGGCCGCTGCGGTGGCTCACGAGATTTCCGAGATCCCCGGGGTCACTCAGGCTGAAGACGTGACGGGCCCCTACGACGTGATCGTCCGCGCGGAGGCCCGCAACGTCGACGAACTGGGCAAACTCGTCGTGGCGCAGATTCAGGCGGTGGACGGGATCACGCGTACTCTTACGTGTCCGATCGTTCACATCTGAGGGTAGTCGTCGCATGCGTGCCGCCGCCGTCCTGCTCGTTCTCCTAGCACTCGCTGGTTGCGGCGGCACCGTGCAGGTCGAGCCGCCCGCGCCGCAGGGCCAGGCGGCGGCTGCCTGCGACAAGCTGGCGACACTCCTGCCCCAGACGCTCGACGGGGCGCCGCGCAGCACGTCCACGCCGGAGTCGCCGTACGTGGCCGTCTGGGGCGACGGTGTCATCGCCCTGCGTTGTGGCGTGCCCCGGCCGGTCAGGATGGCGCCCACCGACCAACTGCAGGAGATCGACGGCGTCGGCTGGTTCCCCGATCCGGAAAAGCCCGCGTTGTTCACCGCCGTGACCGACTCCGCGTATGTGGAGGTCACGGTCGGCGGCGAGCACACCGCCGCCGAGGTGCTCGCTGACCTGTCGAAGCCGATCGCCCAGATCTCACCGCAGACCCGCTGACCGGGACAGCGCGAGCTGGATGAGCCGATCCACCAGCGCCGGGTAGGGCATCCCCGTCGCGGCCCAGAGCTGAGGCGCCACCGACAGCGACGTGAATCCCGGCATCGTGTTGATCTCGTTGAAGACCAGCTTGCCGTCCGGCGTGTAGAAGAAGTCCACCCGTGCGAGCCCTTCGCAGTCGAGCGCCTCGAACGCCCGCACGGCCATGGCCCGCAGCTCCTCGGCCGTCTCCGCCGGGAGGTCGGCGGGCACGGTCAGCGACATCTGGTCGGGGTAGTACTTCGCCTCGAAGTCGAAGAACTCCTGCCCGCCCTCGACCTTCACCTCGCCGGGCAGCGACGCAGCCGCGGGCTCGTCACCGAACGACTCCAGCACCGCGCACTCGATCTCCCGCCCCTCGATCGCGGCCTCGATGAGCACCTTGGGGTCGTGCTGCCTGGCGAACTCGACGGCCTCCGCCAACTGCTCCCGGTCGTGCGCCTTGGAGATGCCCTGCGAGGAGCCGGCCCTGGCGGGCTTGACGAACACCGGCCAGCCGAGCTCCTCCGCCTCCTTCAGCACGAGCTCGCGGTTGGTCCGCCAGTCCCGGTCACGCACGACCACGTAGGGGCCGGTCGGCAGCCCTGCCGCGGCCATCACGGTCTTCATGTGGGCCTTGTCCATGCCGACCGCGCTGGCCAGCACGCCGGAGCCGACGTATCGCACCCCGGCCATCTCCAGCAGCCCCTGGATCGTCCCGTCCTCGGCGAACGGCCCGTGCATCACGGGGAACACCACGTCGACCGAGCCGAGCTCCACGGGGATGCTGCCCGGGTCGTACGCCACCAGCGAGGGGCCGCCGGACGGCAGCGCCAGCGCCGCGCCCGAGCTGTCGACGACCGGCAGCTCGCCGCCCTCGATGGCGAAGCGCTGGTCGGAGGCGGCCAGCACCCACCTGCCGTCCTGGGCGATCCCGATCGGGATCACCTCATATTTGCTCCTGTCGATCACATCCAGCACGCTGCCCGCGCCCATCAGGGACACGGCATGCTCGGAATTGCGACCTCCGAAAACGACGGCGACGCGTGGCTTGCTCATGGTGTCCGAATCTACCGGGGTGTCCGCAGGACAGCGAGCCAAGCACGCCGCGAGCACAGATCAGAGGCCATATCGCTCCGGCTTGGGCGATCGCGACATGAGCAGCATCCCCGCCTCTGCCGGGGACATGCCGTCGTGCACGACGCCGACGACGACCTCGGTGATCGGCATCTCCACGTCGTGTTTCCTGGCCAGCGCCAGCACCGACTCGCAGGACTTGACGCCCTCGGCGGTCTGCTTGGTGGCGGCGATCACCTCCGCCAGCGTCATGCCGCGGCCCAGGTTTTCGCCGAACGTGCGGTTGCGCGACAGCGGCGAGGTGCAGGTGGCGACCAGGTCACCCATCCCGGCGAGCCCCGAGAACGTGTGCGGGTCGGCCCCCAGCGCGGCGCCCAGGCGGGAGATCTCGGCCAGCCCTCTGGTGATGAGCATGGCACTGACGTTGTCGCCCATGCCCATGCCCGCGGAGACACCCACGGCCAGCGCGATGACGTTCTTCACCGCGCCGCCGAGCTCGACGCCGACCACATCGGGGTTGGTGTAAGGGCGAAACCACGGAGGCAGGTGGCAGATCGCCTGCAGCCGTTCGGCCACGGACAGGTCCGTGCAGGCGGCGACCGTCGCGGCGGGCTGGCGCTGGGCGATCTCCAGGGCGAGATTGGGACCCGAGATCACCGCGACCCGCTCCTCCGGCACCTCGGCGACCTCGCGGATCACCTCGCTCATGCGCTTGGTCGTGCCGAGCTCGATGCCCTTCATCAGGCTGACCAGGATCGCGCCCGGAGGGAGGTGCTCGCGCCAGCGGGCCAGGTTGGGCCGGAGCTGCTGTGACGGCACGGCCAGCACCACGAACTCCGCCCCGTCCAGCGCACGCGCCGGGTCGGTGGTGGCCCGCAGCGACTCGGGCAGGGGGATGCCGGGCAGGTAGTCCGGATTCGTGTGGGTACGGTCGATCGCCTCGGTCAGCTCCCGCCTGCGGCCCCACAGCGTGACCTCGTTGCCCGCCTCCGCCAGGATCATGGCGAACGTGGTCCCCCACGAGCCCGTGCCGAACACGGCCACCTTTGTCATGCCATCACCGCCCAGCCGGATCATACGGCGTCTCGGGGCCCTTTCCGCCACGCAGCTCGGCCAGCTGCTCGGTGATCGCCGCCATGATGTCAGCCGTCGCCTCGCGCAGCACGCCGGCCTGCAGCGGCTGGCCCGCGTACTTCGACAGATCCACCGGCGGGCCCACCGTCACGCGGAACGTCTTGCGCGGGAACAACCTCGGCTTCTTCTCCCCGTACGGCAGCAGCTCCTGCGCCCCCCAATGGGCCACCGGGATGACCGGGGCGCCGCTCTCCAGCGCCAGCCGGGCCGCGCCCGTCTTGCCCACCATGGGCCACAGGTTGGGATCACGGGTGCAGGTGCCCTCGGGGTAGAACAGGATCGCGCACCCGTCGTCGAGCCGCTGGGCCGAGGCGCGCAGCGACCTGGCCGCCTCGCTGCTGCCGCGATCGACCGGGATGGCCAGCAGGCCCGTCACCGCCTTGCCCAGGAAGGGCACCTTGAACAGGGCCGACTTGGCGAGGATGACCGGCCAGCGCCCGTTGTTGTAGAGGAAGTGGGACAGCAGGACCGGGTCCGCCCAGGAGAGGTGGTTCGTCGCGATGATCACGCCACCGGTGCGGGGGATGCGCTCGCCGTGCCGCCAATCCCGCTTGACCAGGAGCCGGGACAGCGGTTTCACGATGATCACTGCCAGGGTTTCCCAGAAACGCGATGGTCGCGTGGGGCGGCTCATGGTTTCCTCCTCCGGTCTGCGCCCCAAGTCTCCCGGTTGGCCGCGGGGGGCGCGATGCTTAAGCGCTGCGATTCTGTGTGCCCACCTAAGTATTTCCGGCAAATCGGGCAGGCGGGACCGTGGCGGGGGCGGCCTCCCACAGGCGTGTCCATCAGCCCCTCGGCCGATCCCGCGTTAGCGTAATCGCCGCAACACCCGCGCAGACAGCGTGGTCAGTTTGTTGAACCAACAGAGCCACGAAGAGATCGTGGCAGAGCCTTAGGTTTCGTAGCGACTATGAGAAACGGTTCCACCCTATGAACATCCGATGGTCGCTGGTGATCCCGGTGAAGACGCTGGTCGCGGCGAAGACTCGGCTGGCGGCGGCGACGGGCCCGCATCGCACCGAGTTCGCCGTGGCCGTGGCCAGTGACACCGTCGCGGCGGCGCTCGCCTGCCCGCCGGTGGCACGGGTGATCGTGGTGACGGCCGACCCGGCCGCCGCAGGACCGCTGGCGGCGCTGGGCGCCGACGTGGTGCCCGACCCCGACCGGGGCCTGAACACCGCGCTGCGTACGGGCGCCGCCCACGCCGCACGCGTGGCGTCTGCCGACGCGGTCGGCGCGCTCCAGGCGGACCTGCCCGCCCTGCGGCCGGCCGAGCTGGAGGTGGCGCTGGCGGCGGCGGCCGAGTTCGACCAGTCCTTCGTGCCGGACGCGCTCGACGTCGGCACGACCTTCTACGGGGTACGTCCCGGTGTGGCCTTCTCGCCGCGATTCGGCGGGGAGTCGCGGGCCAAGCACCTGGCCGGTGGGGCGAAGGAACTGTCCGTGCCGGGCATCGACTCGGTCAGGCGCGACGTGGACACGCCCGACGACCTGCGCGCGGCCGTCGCGCTAGGGCTGGGGCCCCACACGGCCGCCGTGGTCGCCCGGCTGTGGCCCGAGTCGCCCTGAACCTGAGGCCGTCATCGAGCGGCCGCGCGGGTGATCCCCGGAGCCAGGACGACGGCGAGATACGACAGGGCGACCCCGGCGATGCCCGCGGCGAAGGCCGCGTACCCGCCGAGCCACTCCCCCAGCGCGCCTCCGGCGAGCCCGCCCAGGGGCATCGCGCCCCACATGAGGAAGCGCATACTGGCGTTGACCCGGCCGAGCAGGCGTTCGGGGGTGATGCGCTGGCGGTGGCTGAGCTGGGCGATGTTGAACACCACTGCGGCGGCGCCGGCCAGGGCCGAGAAGACGGGGAAGGTCAGCAGTCGCCATCCCGGTCCGGTGGCCAGGGCCGGCAGGTAGAGCGCCATCGTCGCCAGGGCGGAACCATAGAGGGTCGGGCCGACTCCCCACCTGGCCGCCAGCCGGGCCGCCAGCGGCGCGCCGGCCAGGGCGCCGACGGCGGAGGCCGACAGCAGGAGACCGTAGGCGGTGGCGCCGACGCCCAGCTCCGCCACCAGATACAGCGGAGAGCCGACCGCGCCGGCGCCGAGCCCAAGCCTGGTGAGCGCCCCACCGATGGCGATCCGGCGCAGCACGGGGTCCCGGACGACGAAGGCGATCCCCTCGGCGACCTCCGATCGCCACCCCCGCCCGCGCTCCTCTGCCGGTCCCCGCCTCCCCTGGGCCCGCACCCCGGCGAGCAGGAGCCCCGACACGACGTAGCCGAGCGCGTCGGCGAGCAGGGCGAACGGCGCCGTCAGCGCGGTGACCAGCCAGCCGCCCAGCCCAGGCCCCACCAGCACGGACATCTGCCTGGTGACCTCCAACCGGCCGTTGGCGCGTTCGAGCCCCTCCTTGGGAACGATCGCCGGGAGGAAGCTCATCTGCGCCACGTCGAAGAACACCGTGCCCACGCCCAGCACCAGCGCGACGGCGTACAGGTGCGGCAACGTGAGCACGCCCAGCCAGGCGGCGGCGGGGACGGTCAGCAGCGCGACGCCTCTGGCGAGGTCGGCCCAGACGAGGATCGGACGGCGGCGTGCCCGGTCCACCCAGACGCCGGCCGGCAGCCCGATCACCAGGAACGCCACCATCTGGGCGGCCGACAGCAGGCCCAGCTCGAAGCCTCCGGCCTCCAGCGCGAGCAGGGCGGTCAGCGGCAGTGCGACGACCGTGACCTGCGTGCCCAGTTGGGTGACGCCGTTGGCCCAGGTGAACCGCCGGAAGTCGCCCCGCATACTCGGCGATCCTCGCGTGCTCGCCGGTCCGGGGCAAACGCTTTAGGCTGGTCTGCGTGCAGGCGACGGTACGCACCTTTGACGAGGCCACGCGGTCGGGCACGGTCTTCCTGGACGACGGGACCGTGCTGGAGTTCGGCACGTCGGCCTTCGACGCGGGCCCGCTGCGGCTGCTGCGCTCGGGGCAGCGGGTGAATCTGGCGATGTCGGGCGACGAGATCACCTACATCACGCTCTCGACGTTCCCGGTCCCGAACCCGTAGGTCCCCGGCCGTAGCCGGTCCCGGAAATGCGGACGCCCGGACCGCGGGGTCCGGGCGTGCTGGTCCGCTGGATCTACTTCTTCTTGCCGACTTTCCGCCCGCCCGCGTTCACCAGCTCCTTGAAATCAGAGCCGGGCCGGAACTTCGGCCCCCAGCTCTCCGGAACGTTGATTTCCGCGCCGGTCGACGGGTTCCTCGCCGTGCGGGCGGGCTTGTGCACCATCTCGAACGCGCCGAAGCCCGTGATCGAGACCTTGTCGCCGCTCGCCACGGCCTTCTGGACGGCGTCGATGACCGCGTTCACGGCCTCGGTGGCCGTCTTCCTGTCCCCCACCCGATCCGCGATGGCCTCGACGAGTTCTCGCTTGTTCATGAAAGTCCTGCTCCCCCAGTTATGGCTCGGGGTTCCAGCTCACGAGTTCAACGTAGAAACCCCTTACGCGCTTGAAAGTAGGCGGGATCGCGAAGGAACTCAATCACCGAGCGTGTTTTCGTCATTGCGTGGCGTGTCGAGTGCGCTCAAGAAGGCCTCGAGCCGGGCGGACGCCCTTTCCGGGTCACGCTTGGCCAGGTCACAGATGGCGAGATAGCGGCGGGCCAGCCGCGCCTTCTCGCTGGCGGGCAGCATGCGGACGCGGCGGTGCGCCTCGCGCAACCGCCGCGCCAGTTCGTCGTCTTCTAGACGGTCCTCGGCAGCCATGGCTGCCGACCATTCTCGTACGCCCCGACATCCTCGGCATGACGCAGGGTCAGCCCGATGTCATCGAGGCCTTCCATGAGCCGCCAGCGCGTGTAGTCGTCGATCTCGAAAGTCACGACCTCGTCCGCCCAGCGCACCTGGCGTTCGGCCAGGTCAACCGTGATCTCCAGCTTGGGGTCCGTCTCGACGGCCGACTGCAGGGCCTCGACCTTGTCGCCGGGCAGGATGACCGGCAGCAGGCCCATCTTGGTGGAGTTGTTGCGGAAGATGTCGCCGAAGCGGGCGGCGATGACGACCCGGAAACCGTACTGCTGCAGCGCCCAGACGGCGTGCTCGCGGGAGGAGCCGGTGCCGAAGTCGGGGCCGGAGACGAGGATCGTGCCGCCCTCGTAGGCGGGTTCGTTCAGAACGAACGTCGGGTCCTCGCGCCAGGCGGCGAACAGGCCCTTCTCGAAGCCGGTGCGGCTGACCTGCTTGAGCCAGACGGCCGGGATGATCTGGTCGGTGTCGACGTTGCTGCGGCGCAGCGGCACCGCCGTACCGGTGTGGGTGGTGAAAGCGTCCATCTGTCTGTTTCCTTACAGGTCGGCGGGAGCGGTCAGGCGGCCGGTGACGGCGGTCGCGGCGGCGACCTGCGGCGACACCAGGTGGGTACGGCCACCCTTGCCCTGGCGGCCCTCGAAGTTGCGGTTGGAGGTCGAGGCGCTGCGCTCGCCCGGCTGGAGGGTGTCGGGGTTCATGCCCAGGCACATGGAGCAGCCGGCCTCGCGCCACTCGGCGCCCGCGGCCTTGAATACCTCGTGCAGGCCCTCCTGCTCGGCCTGCAGCTTGACCAGCATCGAGCCGGGCACGATCAGCGTGCGGGTCTTCACCTGACGGCCGCGCAGGATCTCGGCGGCCGAGCGCAGGTCCTCGATGCGGCCGTTGGTGCACGAGCCGACGAACACCGTGTCGACCTCGATCTGGCGCAGCGGCGTGCCGGCGGTCAGGCCCATGTACTCCAGGGCCCGCTCGGCGGCCGAGCGCTCGACGGGGTCGGAGAAGCTCTCCGGCGACGGAACGGACGCGTCCAGCGGCAGGCCCTGGCCGGGGTTGGTGCCCCACGTGACGAAAGGCGTCAGCGTCGAGGCGTCGATCTCCACGACCTTGTCGAACACGGCGTCGTCGTCGGTGCGCAGCGTCTTCCAGTATTCGACGGCCTGGTCCCACGCCTCGCCCTCGGGCGCGTGCGGGCGGCCCTTGAGGTAGGCGAACGTGGTCTCGTCCGGCGCGATCATGCCGGCCCGGGCGCCGGCCTCGATCGACATGTTGCAGACCGTCATGCGGCCCTCCATGGAGAGCTTGCGCACGGCCTCACCGCGGTATTCGACGATGTAGCCCTGCCCGCCGCCGGTGCCGATCTTGGCGATGATGGCCAGGATCAGGTCCTTGGCGGTGACGCCGACGGGCAGCTCGCCAGAGACCTCGATGGCCATCGTCTTGGGCCGGTAGGCCGGCAGCGTCTGCGTGGCCAGCACGTGCTCGACCTCGGAGGTCCCGATGCCGAACGCGATGCCGCCGAACGCGCCGTGCGTCGAGGTGTGAGAGTCGCCACACACGATGGTCATGCCCGGCTGGGTCAGGCCGAACTGCGGGCCGATGATGTGCACCACGCCCTGCCCGGCGTCGCCCATCGGATGGAGCCTGATGCCGAACTCGGCCGCGTTCTTGCGCAGGGTCTCGACCTGGGTCTTGGACACCGGGTCGGAGATCGGGCCGAGCACGGTCGGCACGTTGTGGTCCTCGGTGGCGATCGTGAGATCGGGTCGTCGCACCTTCCGGCCGGCGAGACGGAGCCCGTCGAACGCCTGCGGACTGGTCACCTCGTGAATGAGGTGCAGGTCGATGTAGAGCAGGTCAGGTTCGCCCTCGGCACGCCTGACGACGTGTTGCTCCCAGACCTTCTCGGCCAGTGTGCGGCCCATGATCTCTCCTCCTTGAGAACTTCCCTCCGACTTGCTTTCTCATATGTCGAGACTGCAGTATCGGTGTATGGACAACTCTAGCGGAGTCGGAGTACTCGACAAGGCGGTTCTTGTACTCAATGCCCTCGAAGCGGGGCCCGCTTCACTGGCGCAGCTCGTCCAGGCCACCGGCCTGGCCCGCCCCACCGCCCACCGGTTGGCCGTCGCACTTGAGCACCACCGCATTGTGAGCCGTGACACACAGGGCCGATTCGTGCTCGGCCCGCGGCTGTCGGAGTTGTCCACAGCGGCCGGCGAGGACCGGCTGCTGGCGGTGGCCGCACCCGTGCTGATGCAGCTGAGGGATCTGACCGGGGAGAGTGCGCAACTTTACCGCCGCCAGGGCGATGAGCGGGTCTGCGTGGCGGCCGCCGAGCGGGCCAGCGGCCTGCGTGACACGGTTCCCGTGGGCTCGGCGCTGCCCATGACCGCCGGCTCCGCGGCCCAGATACTGCTGGCGTGGGAGGAGCCCGACCGGCTGCACCGCGGCCTGCGCGGCGCCAAGTTCACCGCCGCCACGCTGGCCTCCGTACGCCGCCGCGGGTGGGCCCACAGCGTCGGCGAGCGCGAGCAGGGCGTGGCCAGTGTTTCCGCCCCGATCAGGGGCAGCGGCGGGAAGGTGATCGCCGCGGTCTCCGTCTCCGGCCCCATAGAAAGGCTGACGCGGGCACCTGGACGGCTGCACGCGGTGCCCGTCATGGCCGCCGCCGAACGCATCACGGAGGCCATGCGTCGCACGTCATGATCAGCAAAAGCGCGTATTTGGGGAGCCGAGTGCCTCGGGAGCGCACTAGCCTGAGTGCGTGACCGATCGCATCGAGGTAGCCGCCACTGAGCTGCGACCCCTGCTCGAAGAGTTCATCATGTGGGCGCGTGCCAACGCGCCCGACAGCGACCCCGAGCTCGTGGGCCCTGCCGCACTGTGGCACCGTCTCGCCTTCTCGCAGGATCTCGGCACCTGGAAGCGGGCCGACCTGCGCATCCTGCTGCTCGACCGCATACCCAAGGTCGTGGAGGATCCCGACGCCGCCGCCGACGGGATGCTCCCGGCCGTGGACGCGTACCTGACGTTCCTCTCGCAGACCGGCAGGCTGACCAAGGGCTCGGACTCCCTCGCCGATCTGCAGGCCGAGCTCGATGACGTCGAGGACGAGTTCGTCGACCTCATGGAGGAGCTGCTGGAGGACGCCGAGGGCGACGACGAGGAAGACGAGAGCGGTGACCTCGGCGACTTCGAGCCGTTCGCCGACGAGCTCTCCGATCTCGACACGATCAGGCTGCGTCCCGACTCGGAGCTGGCCGCGGCCGCCCGCCAGGCGCCGCTGATCGCCAAGGCCCGCGACCTGGCCGTGTGGGTGGGGTCGGGGCGCCGGGTGGGCCAGGACACGCTCCTCAGCGACGCCGAGGTGGAGGAGGCGCTGAGGGTCGTCGGGTTGCCCAGGCCGGAGACCGACGGCCCGATCTCCGAGGCCGTCCCGCAGCTGTGGAACATCTGGAACCTGGCCGTCGACCTGGAGTTCCTGGAGCCGGGCGACGGCAACACGGTGGGTGTGCAGGACGACACCTCGGAGTGGCCGTTCGACGACGACGAGGACGTCCTCGACGCGTGGATGCTCGGGCTGCACTCGATCGACTACGGCGACCCGGAGCTCGAGGACGAGGATCTCACCATGGCCCTGGCGGGCCTGACCCGCGGCGTGCTGGTCAGGCTGCTGCTGGCGGGCGGCTCACGCGACATCGACGAGCTGGCGCAGGAGCTGTCCGAGGCCGCCGCCGAGCTCGACGAGGAGCTGGGCGCCGATGCGTGGGAGGCGGCGGACGACCCGCTGGCGCCCCCGATCGACTGGCTCGTGGGCTACGGCATGGCCGAGGTCCAGGGCCGGACACTCAGCCTCACGCCCCTCGGCACCGAAGGCGTCGTCCATCTGGTGGACGACGCCGACATCGAGCTGGACGCGCGGCCGGCGATAGAGTCCATGAGCGCCCACGAGCTGCTCGCGCTCAGCGCCGAGCTGCCCGAGGACGAGGCCGACGCGGAGTTCGCGGCCTGGATGCGGCTGCGCGAGCCGGGCAGGGCGGCCGAGGAGCTGCTGGAGGCGGCGGCGGAGGACGAGAGCGACGCGCTGATCAGGGTGCAGGCGGCCAGTGTGGTCGGCACCCTGGGGCAGGATGCGATCCCGGCCTGGCAGGCGGCGCTCAAACAGCCCTCGCTGCGGCCCTATGCGGCGACCCATCTGAGCCAGCTGGAGATCGAGGGGGCGCCGGAGCCGACGCAGGATGACACGCACTGGCTGATCCTGGACATGTGGACGATCTCGGCCGGGCTGGGGCGGTCGGAGTTCGTGAGCAGCCTGCAGGACATCGGGCCGGACCTGCTCAACGACCTGCTCGAGGTGATCTGGAAGATTCCGCACGCGCATGTGGAGGAGCTGCTGGATCTGATCGCCCAGGTGCATCCGGACAAGCAGGTCGCCAAGGCGGCCAGACGCGCCCTCTACAAGGCTCGCTCCGCCTGAGCGCGGCGCTGTTCAGCGCCGCTGCCGGATTCTGAGGCCCTCGCTGTTCGCGGCGGGGGCCTTTCGGTTCGCGTGAGACTTTCGGTTCCCGTGAGAATCGTCACCTGGCGGGAAAAGCAAAACGCTCCGGGGCCATGAGCACCGGAGCGGAGAAGCAGACGTAGTCCCGACCGGATTCGAACCGGCGCTACCGCCTTGAGAGGGCGGCGTCCTGGGCCACTAGACGACGGGACCTTCGCGGGCTTGTGACAAGTGGTAGTCCCGACCGGATTCGAACCGGCGCTACCGCCTTGAGAGGGCGGCGTCCTGGGCCACTAGACGACGGGACCTTCGCGGGCTTGTGACAAGTGGTAGTCCCGACCGGATTCGAACCGGCGCTACCGCCTTGAGAGGGCGGCGTCCTGGGCCACTAGACGACGGGACCCTGTCCACAAGCTCGTGTGCCGGGGACTCCCCCGGCGACGCAGGTAACTCTACCGCACCCCGCAGACCACAACCAAACCGCTTATCCGGCCATCAGATCCGGTCTGTGACGGCGGATCCGGCTGGTGATGGCGGGCAGCCGTCAGCGGGCGTCTGCCGGGCGAAACCGGCTCCGTTGTGGCGGATGTCGAGAAGAGGGAGTTCGCCGGTGTACGAGAGCGTGAGGGCCGTTCCGAAGCCTCTGGCGTACTCGGTGACGTTCGCGAGGGCGAAATGAAAAACGGACGTCTCCTTGGGAGACATCCGTTCACTGCTGGGGTACCAGGACTCGAACCTAGACTAACTGAACCAGAATCAGTCGTGCTGCCAATTACACCATACCCCACCGCTGCGAACCCCTAGAGGAGCGCTTGGGCGACGTCCGAAAGAATAGCCCAGCTCGGGGGGTAAGACCAAAACGATTCGCGGACGGACCTTGTGCCGCGCACGGAAGCGGCCGTGACGTGCCAAGCTGAGGGGGACAAAACACCACGTGGAGGAGCCCGAGCGTTGGCCGAGAATCCGTTCTTCGCCCCAAGCACCCTGCCGTATGAGCTGCCGCCCTTCGCCGACATCCGTGAGGAGCACTACCTGCCTGCCTTCCGGCGCGGCATGGCCGAGCAGCTGGCCGAGGTCGACGCGATCGCGGGCAGCACAGAGCCACCGACCTTCGACAACACGATCGCCGCGCTCGAGCGGTCGGGGCTGATCCTCGACCGCACGGCCAAGGTCTTCTTCAGCATCGCCGCGTCCAACACCAGCGACGGCATCATGGAGATCGAGAAGGAGATCTCGCCGGAGCTGACCAGGCACGCCGACGCGATCCACCTCAACCGGGCGCTGTGGGCCCGCATCAAGCAGGTCGCCACGGAGGACCCGGAGGAGGCCTGGCTGCTGGAGAAATACCGCGACGACTTCATCAGGGCCGGCGCCGACCTGTCGGAGTCCGAGCAGGACCGGCTGCGCGGGCTCAACGAGGAGCTGTCGAAGCTCTCCACGACCTTCGCGCAGAGCCTGCTGAAGGCCTCGACGGAGTCGGCGCTGGTGGTCGAGGACCCCAAGGAGCTCGACGGGTTCGACGAGGCCAGGATCGAGTCGCTGCGCAAGGACGACGGCACCTACGTCCTGCCGCTGCTCAACTTCACCGCCCAGCCGGGTTTGGCCCAGCTGACGAACCGCGACGTGCGCCGCAGGCTCTACGAGCTGAGCGTCGGCAGGGCCCAAGGCAACTTCGAGGTGGCCGCCACGATGGCGACATTGCGGGCCGAGCGGGCGGCGCTGCTCGGGTTCCCCAGCCATGCCGCGTACTCGGTGGCCGACCAGACGGCCAAGACCGTCGAGGCGGTCGAGGAGATGCTCGGCCAGCTCGTCGGGCCGGCCGTGCGCAACGCCAAGCGGGAGGCCGAGGAGCTGACCGAACAGGCCGGGTTCGACATCGAGCCGTGGGACTGGCCCTACTACTCGGAGAAGGTGCGCGAGGCGCGCTACGACTTCGACGCCGACACGATGCGCCCCTACTTCGAGCTCAACCGCGTCTACCGGGACGGGGTCTTCTTCGCGGCCGGCAAGCTGTACGGGATCACCTTCACCGGGCGGCCCGACCTTGGTGGATATCACCCGGATGTGACGGTGTTCGAGGTGTTCGAGGAGGACGGGAGCCGGCTGGGGCTGTTCGTGCTCGACCCGTACGCCAGGTCGACCAAGCGCGGCGGGGCGTGGATGAACAACCTGGTCGACCAGTCCCTCCTGTTCGGGCTGCGGCCCGTGGTGATGAACAACCTCAACGTCACCAAGCCGGCCTCGGGGCCGACGCTGCTGACGTACGACGAGGTGAACACGGCCTTCCACGAGTTCGGGCACGCGCTGCACGGATTGTTCTCCCAGGTGCGCTTCCCGCGCGTGTCCGGCACCAGCGTGCCGCGGGACTTCGTCGAATACCCCTCACAGGTCAACGAGATGTGGGTGACCTGGCCGGAGGTCCTGGCCAGCTACGCCAAGCACCACGAGACGGGCGAGCCGATGCCGGCCGAGCTGGTGGAGAAGCTGCAGGCGGCCGAGAAGTTCAACCAGGGTTTCAAGACCGTCGAATACCTGGCCGCCACGCTGCTCGACTGGGCCTGGCACAAGCTGGCCCCCGGCGAGACGGTGGCCGACGCCGAGGCGTTCGAGGCGGCGGCGCTGGAGACGGCCCAGATCGCCGTGCCACAGGTCAGGCCTCGCTACCGGACCAACTACTTCGCGCACATCTTCTCCGGCGGCTACAGCGCCGGCTACTACTCCTACATCTGGAGCGAGGTGCTGGATGCGGAGAGCGTGGAGTGGTTCAAGGACAACGGCGGCCTGACCAGGGCGAACGGCGATCACTTCCGCCGTGAGCTGCTCTCTCGCGGCGGAAGCCTCGATCCGCTGACCGCCTTCCGCAACTTCCGGGGGCGGGAGCCGAGCATCGATCCGCTGCTCAAACGCCGCGGTCTGGACTGAAAACCGCGGCATGTTCGGCGGCCCACTGCGCGAACGTGCGCGGTGGGCGCCCCGTGATCTGCTCGACGGTGGGCGTGATCTGGTAGGCGTCCTCGGGCACGTTGCCGAAGACCTCGATCTGGAACTCGATCATCTCCTCGGGGACGCCCTCGGCCCGGTAACGCTCGCGCGTCTCATCCACCGTGAGCTCGACGAAGGCGATCTCCTTGCCGATCGCCTTCGACAGGGTCGCCGCCTTGGCCGGCATGTCGAGCAGCTCAGGGCCGGTGAGGCCGTAGGAGTGGCCCGCGTGCCCGTCCTCCGCCAGCACGGTGGCGATCACGGCGCCGATGTCGGCCTCGTGCACCATCGCGGTCTTCGTCGCGCCGAAGGGCTCCTCGATCACGGCCCTCGTCCGGACGGACTCCGCCCACACGAGGGCGTTCGCCATGAACTCGGTCGGCTGGACGTAGGTCCACGACAGATCGCTCGCGGTCACGGCGGGCTCCAGCGTCCCCTGCGACCAGCCGCTGAGCAGCGTCACCCGGCGCACGCCGGCCTCGGCGATCAGCTGGACGATCTCCTTGCCGTTGGGGAGCGGCGCGTAGCCGGACCCGCCGACGTCGATGAGGTGCACGCCCTCGACGCCCTGGAGCGCGGGGACGAGCGTCTCGGCGCGGCTGAGGTCGCCCTGGACGACCTCCACCTGCTCGGGCAATCGTGCTCGGCCCGGGTCGCGGGTGAGCGCCCTCACCCGCTGCCCCGCGCGTACGAGATGGTCGACGACATGCCTGCCCACGGAACCCGTCGCTCCGGTCACCAAATAGGTCATGCCGGAGACGGTAGAAACCGTCGCGGCAGACTACGTGCCTGAATGGAGCCGCGTCAGGGCGGCGCGCAGCCGGTCCACGGTCCGCTCACGGCCGAGCACCTCGATCGACTCGAACAGCGGCAGACCCACCGTGCGGCCGGTGACCGCCACACGCACCGGGGCCTGGGCCTTGCCGAGCTTGAGCCCGTGGGCGCCGCCGACCTCCTCCAGGGCCTCCTTGAGCGACTCCGGGTCCCAGCTCACGGTCTCCAGACGCTCGAGGTAGCCGGTGATGATCTCCACGGGGGAGTTTTTCATCGCCTTGTCCCAGGACGCCTGCTCGAAGACCGGCTCCTCGAGGAAGAGGAAGTCGATGTTCTGCCGGATCTCCGACAACACCGCGAGGCGGGTCTGGGCCAGGACCGCGACCTTGCTGAACAGCTCGCGGTCCCAGGACGGGTCGAGGTAGGACGCGCAGCGCTCCTCGAACGTCTCCAGCGGGAGCGCCCGGATGTATTCGCCGTTGAACGCGCGCAGCTTCTTCTCGTCGAAGAACGCGCTGGCGGAGTTGACGTCCTCCAGCCGGAACAGCGGCACCATCTCCGACCACGGCATGATCTCGCGGTCCTCGCCGGGGCCCCAGCCGAGCAGCATCAGGTAGTTGACCATGGCCTCGGCCAGGTAGCCCTCCGCGCGGTAGTCCTCCAGCGCCACCTTGTCGCGGCGCTTGGACAACTTTTTGCGCTGCTCGTTGACGATCACCGGCAGGTGTGCCCAGACCGGCGGCGTCGCGCCCAGCGCCGGCCACAACAGCATCTGCTTGGCCGCGTTGCCCAGGTGCTCCTCGCCGCGGACGACGTGGGTGATGTTCTGGGTGATGTCGTCGACCGCGTTGGCCAGCACGTAGAGCGGCGAGCCGTCGCTGCGGGCGATGACGAAGTCCTCCTGCGCCTCGTTGGGGAACTCCACGTTGCCGCGGACCAGGTCCGCCACCACCGTCACGCCCTCGTCGGGAGTGCGGAAGCGCACCGCGCCCTCGGTCAGGCCGCGGTCGCGGCAGTAGCCGTCGTAGCCCTTGTGCTCGGAGCCGGTGCGGGCGACGAGCACATCGCGCGTGCAGTCGCAGTAGTAGGCCCTGCCGTCGGCCAGCAGCTTCGCCACCGCCTCGCGGTGCTGCGGCTCGTAGGCCGACTGGAAGTAGGGGCCCTCGAACACCGGGTTGGAGCCGTTGATGCCGATCCAGTCCAGCGCGGAGATGATGCCCTCGGTCCACTCCGGACGGTTGCGTGACGCGTCGGTGTCCTCGATGCGCAGCACGAACCGGCCGCCGGACTGCTCGGCCAGCGCCCAGTTGAACAGCGCCGTGCGGGCGCCGCCGACGTGGAACATGCCGGTTGGGGACGGGGCGAAACGCACCCGTAGATCAGTCACGGGAGACCACCTTGTTCGTGAGTGTGCCGATGCCTTCGATGCCGACGCTGACCTCGTCGTCGATCTGGAGCGGGCCGACACCTGCCGGGGTGCCGGTCAGGATGACGTCGCCGGGGATCAGCGTCATGACCGCGCTGACGTAGGCCACCAGCGCGGGGATGTCATGGATGAGCTGGCTGGTGCGGCCGCTCTGGCGCACCTCGCCGTTGACCGTGGTCGTCAGCGCCAGGTCGCTCGCGTCCAGGTCGGTCTGGATCCACGGCCCGAGCGGGCAGAACGTGTCGAACCCCTTGGCCCGGGTGAACTGCACGTCCTTCTTCTGCAGATCGCGGGCGGTGACGTCGTTGGCACAGGTGTAGCCGAAAATGACGTCCTTGACCCGCTCGACCGGGACCTCGCGGCAGAGCCTGCCGATCACCACGGCCAGCTCGCCTTCGTAGTCGACGCGGTCGGACATCGACGTGGGATAGGCGATGTTCTCGCCGTGGCCGATCACCGAGGTGGACGGCTTCATGAAGATGAGCGGCTCCTCGGGCACCTCGTTGCCCATCTCGCGCGCGTGCTCGGCGTAGTTTCTGCCGATGGCGATCACCTTGCTCGGCAGCATCGGAGCCAGCAGCTTCACCTGGCTGAGCGGGAACCGATCGCCGGTGAACTGCACCTGACCGAACGGATGGCCGGCGACCGTGGACACGATCTCCTCGCCCGGACCGCCTTCGACCACGCCGAACGACACGCCTTCGCCTGTGGAGAACCTCGCTATACGCACCCGATAAGGCTATCGCCGCTGCCACAGGGGTCCGCCCACTCGACACCCGACGAGTCATGAGCCGTCCATTTATGCGGCTGGAGTCCGTCGTGCGGAGCATCACCCGGATAGCTGCGGTTAGCTGTCAGGGCATGAACAACGTCCAGTGGACGCCGCTGATCGGCATGGCCGTCGGCATCGTTCTCGGGGTGGTCGGCGCCTTCGGCGGCCTCGGCGCGTTCCTGCTCGTGCTCGGGCTCGGCTCGATCGGCTTCGTGGCCGGGCGGGTCGCCGCGACGGGCGAGGTGAACGTGTTGGGCCTGTCCCTGAGGCGCAAATGATCCGCGTTAGCCTGGAGCCCTCAGCTGTGCCGTATGGGAGGGGTTCCCCTTGTCCGTCGTGAAGATCAACGTGCTGACCGTGCCCGCCGACTTGCGGGAAGAGCTCGAAAAGCGCTTCTCCAAGCGGGCCGGGATGGTGGAGTCGGCCGACGGGTTCGAGTGGTTCGAGCTGCTCAGGCCCGTGGAGGGCACCGAGCGCTACCTCGTCTACACCCGCTGGCGCAGCGAGGAGGACTTCCAGAAGTGGCAGTCGAGCCAGGCATTCGCCCGCGGGCATGCCCAGGCCGCCGCCTCCGCCGCCGCCCAGGGTCAGGGCCCTGCGGCCTCGGGCTCCGAGGTGTGGACCTTCGAAGTCGCCGAGACCGCGGGCCCCAAGGCCTAGTGCTCTAGGCGTCCAGCGGGTTGCGCGCGATGCGGTCGAGGACGCCGCCTGCCACGAACCGGCCGGCGATGCTCTCGGGCTTGCGCGCGCCCTGCTCGGAGATGCACACGGCGAACTCCTTGGCGATCTCCAGCCGCGGATAACGCTCCAGCACCTCCCGCCGCACTTCGGCGGGGATCTCGTCGGTACGGCGGCCGGAGATGTCCATGCCGGTGGACAGCTCCAGCAGGTGCCCCTCGGGATCCTCCGCCACCGGCACCTCGTCCCACATGTGCCGGATGATCACCTCGGCCGCGCGTGACCTGCGCTCGGGCGACCACCCGGCCCCGGCGGCGAAGGCCCAGGCCACGTGCCCGCCCGCCTCCTCAAAGGGCACCGTGTGGCTGTCGAACTCGGCGACCAGTCCGAGGTCGTGCAGCATGGCCGACACGTAGAGCAACTCGGCGTCGAACGCGATGTCGTTGTCCTGCGCGTACGCGGCCGCCCACAGGTAGGCGCGGATCGAGTGGTTGAGCAGCGACGGCGAATGGTAGCGGCCGGCCAGTTCGAGCGCGCCGCGGCAGGCGGGCGTGTCGGGAATCACAAGGTCGTCGAATCTCACGGAAACAAGCATGCCAGTGGGGCATCGCGCAGTTAACGAATCGGGCACGCAGCTTGACCAGTTGATCGTAATCCGGACAGCATGTTCCGCCGTCCTTATTTGCTCGGGAGCTCCGCTCCCTTATCCATATTTTTGTCCCGAAAGGAACTGGCGTGCGCCGGCTCGCGATACCTCTTGCCCTCATGCTCGCCCTCGGCGGGCTCGTGAGCCCTGCACAAGCCGACGACAAGGTGACGCGTACCGCGCAGTGCCAGGGCGACTGGCTGCCCGGCACGCCGACGGCCGACGACGTCATGCGGGGCGAGCTCTCGCTGGTGGGCCTGCCCGCCTACAAGCTCGGCAAGAAGATCAACTGGGATGCGAGCCCGTACAAGAACCGCTCCTGGGAGTTCGTCTTCCAGTCGCTGCGCTGGATGGGCACGCTGGTCGTCGAGTACGAGAACACCGGCGAGCGCAGCTACCTCGACCGCGCCGAGGAGATCGCCAAGGACTGGGTGGCCAACAACAAGTACGGCGCCCGCGGCACCCAGCCGTACGTGTGGAAGGACCACCCGGTCTCCCTGCGCACTCAGCCGCTGTTGTGCCTGAGCATGCACGTCAAGGAGGGCTGGCTGAAGGACAGCCTGGCCGCGCACGCCAAGCTCCTGTCGGACTCGCGCCTGTACAAGAAGGGCCACAACCACGGCATCGACCAGGACATCGCGCTCATGGGCATCGGCTGCAGGTACGGCCGCAAGGACTGGGCGGACCTGGCCTCCAGGCGCCTGACCGGCACGGTGGCGATCGACGTGGACGCGCAGGGCGCGCTGATGGAGCAGGCGCCGCGGTACGCGGTCTACGTCTACAGCCGGCTCCAGTTCGCGATGACCGTCATGAAGTCCTGCGACCGCAAGGTGCCCGGCACGATCGCCTCGCGGACCGAGGCGCTGAAGGACTTCATCGCCCACGCGACCATGCCGAACGGCTACATGGCGCCCCTCGGGGACGGCAGCGCGGAGACCGAGCCGAAGATGGAGACCGGCACGCCGAAGCAGGAGGTCAAGGCGTACCGGGCGGGTTACGTGTTCGGCCGGACCGCCTGGGGCAAGCCCGACTCGGCGTACTACTCGATCAGGTTCGGGCCCGGCCTGAAGTTCCACGGGCACGAGGATCACCTGGGCGTCACGTACTACGCGCAGGGCCGCGACATCCTCGTCGACGGCGGCTTCCACTCCTACGAGAAGAGCTCCTACCGCTACTGGACGATGTCGCCTGAGGCGCACAACGTCCCCACCGTGGTCGGAGCCCGCTTCAGGCCGCGCACGTCCTCCAAGCTCACGGAGTCGAAGTACGGCTCGGACCGGCAGGCCTTCCGGCTCACCGACCAGGCCTACGGGGTGAGCCGGACCCGGTCCGTGCTGGTGAACCACGGCGAGGACGTGATGGCCGTGCTGGACACGGCCTCCGGCGGCAAGAAGGTCAGAAACGTGTGGCGCTTCGACCCCTCGCTGAAGGTGGTCTCCAACGGCGGCGGCAAGGTGGTGCTGGAGGACGGCAAGTTCAAGGTCACGCTGCTGCAGTTCTCCGCCTCCTGCGACCGGGTCGGCGGGCAGAAGGTGGAGCGCGGCGGCAAGCTCGGCTGGGTGTCGCCGACCTACCTGTCGAAGAAGCCGACCAACGTGGTCGTGTCCCCGGCGGCCGCGTCCCTGCTGACGGTGATCGTGCCCGGCGCCGAGTCGCCCAAGGTGTCGTGCTCGGGCGGGAAGGTCACGGTCGACGGTGTGTCGTTCCCTGCCGACCTGTTCTAGCGGCGGCCGGCACGCCGGCCGCCTGCGGGGCTCTCAGCAGTCGCGGCCGGCACGCAGCAGGCCGTACGTGACCGCCTGCTCCAGTGCTTGCCAGGAGGCGTCGATGATGTTCTCGGCGACGCCGACGGTGGCCCATTCGCCCGTGTCGTCGCTGGAGGTGATCAGGACGCGGGTGATGGCGTCGGTGCCGTGCGTGTCCTCCAGTATGCGGACCTTGAAGTCGACCAGCTCCAGCCTGGCCAGCTCGGGGTAGAGCTGCTCCAGCGCCAGGCGGACGGCCTTGTCCAGGGCGTTGACGGGGCCGTTGCCCTCGCCGGTGGCCACGATGCGCTCGCCCTTGGCGTGCACCTTGACGGTGGCCTCGCTGACCAACTCGCCGCCCTTGGTCCGCTCGACGATGACCCGCCAGGACTCCACGTCGAAGTGGCGCTTGCGCTCCCCGGCCACGGTGTCACGCAACAGCAGCTCGAAGGAGGCGTCCGCGGCCTCGAACGTGAAGCCCTTGGACTCCAGGTCCTTGACCCGCTCGACCAGCGTCTTGGTGTGCTCGGGCGTCAGCTCGTAGCCCAGCTCGCGGCCCTTGAGCTCGACCGAGGCGCGGCCTGCCATGTCGGAGACCAGCATGCGCATGTCGTTGCCGACGGCGGCCGGGTCGATGTGCTGGTAGAGGTTGGGGTCGACCTTGATCGCGCTGGCGTGCAGGCCGGCCTTGTGGGCGAAGGCGGACATGCCGACGTAGGGCGCGTGGGAGTTGGGGGTGACGTTGGTGACCTCGGTGATGGCGTGCGCGATGCGGGTCATGTCGGCGAGCGCGGCCGCCGGCACCAGGTCGAATCCCCGCTTGAGCTGCAGGTTGGCGACGACGGTGAAGAGGTTGGCGTTGCCGGAGCGCTCGCCGTAGCCGTTGGCGCAGCCCTGCACGTGGGTGGCGCCCGCCTTGACGGCGGCCAGCGTGTTGGCGACCGCGCAGCCGGTGTCGTCGTGGCAGTGGATGCCGACGCGGGCGCCGGCCTGAACGGCCTCGTTGACGATGTCGGCCAGCTCGTCGGGGAGCATGCCGCCATTGGTGTCGCACAGGGCGATGACGTCGGCTCCGGCCTCGGCGGCCGTCCTGAGGACCTCCAGCGCGTAGGCTGGATTGGACTTGTAACCGTCGAAGAAGTGCTCGGCGTCGAGGAAGACCCGCTGGCCCTCCGCACGAAGGTGAGAGACCGTGTCGCGGATCATCGCGAGGTTCTCCTGGAGAGTCGTGCGGAGGGCCAGCTCCACGTGCCGGTCGTGACTCTTGGCGACAAGGGTCACGACCGGCGCGCCGGATTCGCGCAAAGCGGCCACCAAAGGGTCATCGGCTGCCTTCACACCGGCCCGGCGGGTCGCGCCGAACGCGGCGAGTTGCGCATGCTTCAGGTCGAGCTCTGTTTGAGCGCGCCTGAAGAACTCGGTGTCCTTGGGGTTGGCGCCGGGCCAGCCCCCCTCAATGAAGCCGACGCCCAGCCCGTCCAGGTGACGCGCGACGGCGAGCTTGTCGGCGACGGTCAGGTTGAGCCCCTCCTGCTGCGCGCCGTCTCGCAGGGTCGTGTCGTATACGTGGAAGCGGTCGTCGGCCATGAGCCTCTCTTTTCGTGAAAACAAAAAGACCCCTCACGGACGTGAGAGGTCTGCGCGCTGGCGTTGTCCCTGTGTCAGCCAGCGCGCCTGTCGATAATGAGCAGACCGTAGAACATGGTGTCACCCAGTGTGCCATAGCGATTCACCACTTGGCACACCGGTCTCATCTTGTGGGATCTCCGGGTCACACCTCTACGCCCGTGCCCCCGGTGATGGCCTTTTCGAGCGCGGTGGCGTCGAACGCCTCGTCGCCGAGCAACTGCCCGTCCAGGACCAGGGTCGGCGTGCCCTCCAGCCGGATCGTGGCGGTCTGCTCCAGGTGCGCCTTCGCGTACGACTGCGAGGTCACGCACTCGTCGACCGCCGCGCCTGCCTTCCTGGCCGCCTTGACCAGCTCCTCGACGGTGAACCCTGACGCCTCGCCGTGCGGCGCGGGCTGGATGGCGTACAGCTCGTCACGGAAGGCCAGCCAGTTCGCCTCGGGAACGCAGCGGGCGGCCGCGGCGGCGCGGACGGAGTTGGAGCGCATGGGCTCGTCCTGGAAGATCGTCACCGGGTGGAAGACGACCTTGACCTTGCCCTCGCGCGCCAGCCGCTGGATCGTGGCGTCGACCTTGGCATGCATGTCCTTGCACACCGGGCAGTCGTAGTCCTCGTACACGTCCAGCACAGGGGCGTCGCTCGACCTGTCCGCCATCACCATGGAGCCGTCCGCCTGCCTGCTCAGCTGCACGCCATCGGACGACGTGCCCGGCTGGGCAAACCACAACACGGACAGAACCACGCAGGCCAGTACGACCGCCGCAAACCGCTTCATCACTTGCGAGACCCTATCGTGGCCTTATGAAGGCAGACCTCATCACTCCCGCCGTCGCGCGGTATGTCCTTGAGCACTCCACCAAGCCCGATCCCCTGCTGGAGGAGCTGACCAAGGAGACCATGGAGGTCACGGGCGGCTCCGCGGTCATGCAGATCTCCCCTGACCAGGGCCTTTTCCTCACGATGATCACCCAGCTGATGGCGCCTGAGGTGGCCGTGGAGGTGGGGACGTTCACCGGCTATTCGTCCCTGTGCATCGCCCGTGGGCTGTCGGGCGGCCGGCTGCACTGCTTCGACGTGAGCGAGAAGTGGACGTCGATCGCGCGCCGCTATTGGGCGGAGGGCGGCGTGGCCGACCGGGTGACGCTCACGCTGGGGCCGGCCATGGAGACGCTGGCCGCCTTCGACCAGACCGTCGACCTCGCCTTCCTGGACGCCGACAAGGGCAACTACCCCGGCTACTACGAGTTGCTGATCGAGCGCATGCGGCCCGGCGGGCTGCTGATCGCGGACAACACGCTGCGCGGCGGGCACGTGGCCGATCCCGCCCACGACGAGGTCACGACCGTGGAGATCCGGGAGTTCAACGACCTGGTGATCGAGGACCCCCGGGTCACCGTGCTCGTGCTGCCGGTCGCGGACGGGATGACGCTGATCAGAAAGAAGTGACGGACTAACCGATCTTGTGGACCCAGTTGTGGGCGTCGGGGCGGGCGCCATACTGGATGCCGACCAGCTCCTCACGCACCCGCATCGTCACCGGCCCGGGGGCGCCGTCGGCGACGGTCCAGGCGCGGTCGGCGCCCTTCACCGAGCCCACCGGGGTGACCACGGCGGCCGTCCCGCAGGCGAAGACCTCCGTCAGCTCGCCGGACTCGCAGCCGGACTGCCATTCCTCGACCGAGATGAGCCGCTCCTCGGTCTCCAGGCCGAGGTCACCGGCCAGCTCCAGGATGGAGTCCCTGGTGATGCCGGGCAGCAGGGTGCCGGTCAGCGCGGGGGTGACGAGCTTGTTGCCGAAGACGAAGAACAGGTTCATGCCGCCCATTTCCTCGACGTACTGGTGCGCGCCCGCGTCCAGCCACACCACCTGGTCGCAGCCGTTCGCCACCGCCTGCCGCTGGGCGACGAACGCCGCCGCGTAGTTGCCGCCGCACTTGGCGAAACCGGTGCCGCCGGGCGCCGCGCGGGTGTATTCGGTGGACAGCCAGACCGAGACGGGCTTGATGCCGCCCGTGAAGTAGGAGGCCGCCGGCGAGGCGATCGCCATGTACTTGTACGTCTTCGACGGATAGTTGACCCCGAGTCCCGCCTGCGTGGCGATCATGAAGGGCCGCAGGTAGAGGCTGTGCCCCTCGGTGGTGGGCACCCACTCCTTGTCGGTCTCGACGAGTAGCTCGAGCGACTCGACGAACGTCTCCTCGGGCAGCGCGGGCATGGCCATGCGGGCGGCCGAGCGGTTGAACCTGGCGGCGTTCGCGTACGGGCGGAACATCACGATCGAGCCGGTGACCTGGCGATAGGCCTTGAGCCCCTCGAACAGCTCCTGCGCGTAGTGGAAGACCGAGGTGGCCGGGTCGAGAGAGAGCGGTCCGTACGGCATGAGCCTGGCGTCGTGCCAGCCCTGGCCCTCGGTGTAGTCGATCGAGACCATGTGATCGGTGAAGATCTGCCCGAATCCCGGGTCCGCCAGCACCTGCTCGCGCTCTGCCGCGGTGCGAGCGTGGTCGGATAGCTGCACGTCGAAGCTGAGCTTCGGAGCGATGGTCATGACGACGGTCCTTCTCTCTGCGAATCTGCGAAATCTACCGAATCCTGCGGACCTACGGATCCGCGAGGGCGATGGCAGCACTGCCCGAGGGCAGCTCGTACTTCCTATTGTCTCGCCATATGGGATGGCAAGCGGCTGATGGGGTGGTTTCAACCGTTTGGACATGAAAAAGCGCCTGGCAGCCCTTCTCGGACCGCCAGGCGCGTTCGAACTAGGCGGCCCTAGCCGGATACTCGCGCGGTGATGGCGTCGCCGATCTCCTGCGTGCTGCGGCCCGCCCATCCGGCCGGCCGCTCCAGGATGTCGTCGGCGACCGCCTGCTCGACCTTCGCCGCCTCGTTGTGCAGGCCGAGGTGGTCGAGGAGCATGGCGACCGACAGGATGGTCGCGGTCGGGTCGGCCTTGCCCTGCCCGGCGATGTCGGGCGCGCTGCCGTGCACCGGCTCGAACATGCTGGGTGCGGTGCGCTCGGGGTTGATGTTGCCGCTGGCGGCCAGGCCGATGCCGCCGGCGATGGCCGCGCCGAGGTCGGTGATGATGTCGCCGAACAGGTTGTCGGTGACGACCACGTCGAACCGCTCCGGCTGGCTCACGAAGAACATCGAGGCTGCGTCGATGTGGCAGTAGTCGGTCGTGACCTCGGAGTATTCCTCCGCCAGCCGGTTGACCGTGCGCTGCCACAGGTCGCCCGCGTAGGTGAGGACGTTGGTCTTGTGGACGAGCGTGAGCTTCTTGCGCGGGCGCGTCTTGGCCTTCTCGAACGCGTAACGCACCACGCGCTCGACGCCGTAGGCGGTGTTGAGCGACTCCTGGGTGGCGATCTCATGGGGCGTGCCGCGCCGCATGGCGCCGCCGGTGCCCGCGTAGAGGCCCTCGGTGCCCTCCCGGACGACGATCATGTCGATGTCCTCGGCAGCCGTGTCGGCCAGCGGGGTCCGGACGCCGGGGAACAGCTTGACCGGCCGCAGGTTGACGTAGTGGTCGAACGCGAACCGGAGGCGCAGCAGCAGGTCGCGCTCGAGGATGCCCGGCGGCACGCTGGGGTCGCCCACGGCGCCGAGCAGGATCGCGTCGTAACCGCGCAGCTCCTCGAGCACCGAGTCCGGCAGTGTCTCGCCGGTGCGGTGGTAGCGTGCTGCCCCCAGGTCGTAGTGGGTGGGCTCGATCTTCGTGCCGACGGCCTCCAGGACTTTGAGTCCTTCGGCCACGACCTCGGTGCCGATGCCATCCCCGGGGATGACGGCCAAGCGGATATTACGCGACTCCATGGCGGTTACCTTACCGGCTCGTCTCGACTGACGAACACATCATCTCACTCTTCGGACAGGCTTTCGTGGCCTACCGCGGGTGCATGCCCGAGAAGGTGCACCTCACCGAGGAGCCTCGCGCACTGCGCCGGCCGTGGCGCTCAGTGCCCGCTTCATGGACCGGTGGGCCACCGAGTTCCTGGCCGCGCATCCCGGCGCCACGGTGCTGCACCTGGGCTGCGGGCTCGACACCCGATTCCACCGGCTGGCCCCGCCGCCGACCGTGCGCTGGTACGACGTCGACTATCCGGAGGTCGTCGAGCTGCGCCGGCGGCTGTTCCCCGAGCCGCCGGGCTACACCATGATCGGCTCGTCGGTCACCGAGCTGACCTGGCTCGACCAGATCCCCGCCGACCGGCCTGTGCTGGTCGTCGCCGATGGCCTGTTCTACTATCTCGATCCCGGCGAGGGCCGGGCGCTGCTGCGGGCGATCGTGGAGCATCGAGGGCCCGGCCGACCTGGCAGCGATCCACCCGAAGCTGCGCTGTCTGGACGCGACGAGCGCGTTCGACATCGACGGGTTCGACCGTCTGTCGACGCCACATCGCATCGTGACCCGGATCGTCGAGCTCGTGCCGGGGATGAAGCGGACGGCGGTGTTCTACCGGCTGGAATTCTGAGGCGCGCCGCCGTTGTCCCTGCGGTCCAGGGCGGTCTGCACGGCCTCCGCGGCCTCGTCGGCGTATTCCTCGGCACGGTTCCAGGCATCCATCTCGTACATGTCTCTCATCTCGTTTCGCGGGCGCGTTCCAAAAGGACTTCGGATTCCGGTCGCGAACCCGACCGGGCCTGATCTCGTCGGTCCGGTCACGGACCAGAGGAAGGGACTTATCGGCCGACGCACGCCGCTCACCGCGGCGAGTCGTCGACCTGCCCTAACAGGCCTCGCCGCGGCAGGTAATGAGTACGAGCACCTGGCGCATTTGTCGTTACGATACCTGAGGCATCTCGTTGGATGTCCTAGTATCTCACATGCTGAGACAACAAAAGGCCGCCACCCCTGAGGGCGGCGGCCTTCCGCGAGACGGGCGGGTCAGTCCTGCAGGTCCACCGAGCGGCCGCTCTCCGCGCCGATCTCGGACACGATCTGCTCGGACACGTCAGCCGGGATGGCCGAGTCGACGGTCAGCGCGATGAGGGCCTTGCCGCCCTTGGTGGAACGGGCCACCTGCATCGAGGCGATGTTGACGTTGTGCTCGCCGAGCAGGCGGCCGACCACGCCGACGATGCCGGGCCGGTCGGTGTAGGTGAAGAACGCCAGGTGAGCCGTCGGCTCGATCTCCATCTCGTAGCCGTTGACCTCGACGATCTTCGTGATCTGGCGAGGGCCGGACAGCGTGCCGGAGACCGAGACCTGGCGGCCGTCGGCGAGCACGCCGCGCACGGTCACCACGTTGCGCCAGTCAGGGCTCTCCGAGCTGGTCACCAGCTCGACGGCGATGCCCCGGTCCTTGGCCAGCAGCGGCGCGTTGACGTAGGTGACCTGCTCCTCGATCACGTCGGCGAAGACGCCCTTGAGGGCGGCCAGCTCGATCACCCGCACGTCCTGCGAGGCGATCTCGCCGCGCACCTCGATGTCGAGCTTGGTGGCGACCTCGCCGGCCAGCGCGGTGAACACCCGGCCCAGCTTCTCCGCCAGCGGCAGGCCCGGCTTGACCTCCTCGGCCACCGCGCCGCCCTGGACGTTGACCGCGTCCGGCACGAACTCGCCGGCCAGCGCCAGCTTCACGCTCCGCGCGACCTGGGTGCCGGCCTTCTCCTGCGCCTCGTGCGTGGAGGCGCCCAGGTGCGGCGTGACGACGACCTGGTCGAGCTCGAACAGCGGGCTGTCGACGCACGGCTCCTTGGAGAACACGTCGAGGCCCGCGCCCGCGACGCGGCCCTCCTTGATGGCCGAGTAGAGCGCGGCCTCGTCCACGATGCCGCCGCGGGCGACGTTGACGATGCGGACGTTCGGCTTGACCTTGTGCAGCTCCGCGTCACCGATCAGCCCGAGCGTCTCCTTGGACTTGGGCAGGTGCACGGTGATGAAGTCGGCCTGCTTGAGCACCTCGTCGAGGCTGAGCAGCTTGACGCCCATCTGCGCGGCACGGGCCGGCGGCAGGTAGGGGTCGTAGGCGATCAGCTCGACACCGAACGGCTGCAGCCGCTGCGCCACCAGCTGCCCGATCTTGCCCAGGCCGAGGATGCCGATGACCTTCTCGTCGAGCTCGACCCCGGTGTACTTGGAACGCTTCCACTCCCCGTTCTTCAGCGCGGCGTGGGCCTGAGCCGTGTTGCGCGCGCTGGCCAGGATGAGAGCGACGGTCTGCTCGGCGGCGCTGGTGATGTTGGAGGTCGGCGCGTTGACCACCATGACGCCCGCCTTCGTGGCGGCCTCGACGTCGACGTTGTCGAGTCCGACGCCGGCGCGGGCGACCACCCGCAGCTTGGGCGCCGCGGCGATGGCCTCGGCGTCGACCTGCGTGGCGGAGCGAACGATCAGCGCGTCCACCTCGGCGAGAGCGGGCAGCAGCTGGGAACGGTCGGCGCCGTCGGTGTGGCGGACCTCGAAATCAGCACCGAGCACGGCGAGGCCAGCCTCGGACAGTTCCTCTGCGACCAGAACGACGGGCTTGTTCACGGGTGTGGATCCTTAGGGGCTCTGCGACGGGTCTTCGGGGAACACGTCCATGGGTCCCCCGGCTGTCCCACCGAGTCTATCCGCCGCTTGTGAACGTGTTCACGAGGGACCCACGATGTGAGACAGCCCAGCCCGTACCCACCGGGTCGGAAACTCATCCACATCGCGCCCATCTTTGTCTTGATCGGAAGATTTCTTGCCCATTACCCTGATAAGCCGTGGCCAACTACCTATGGTTCGTCATATGAGCATCGGGAATCCTGCGCTTGCCGACGTGCTCGCTCAGCATGGCACTCCCCACCGTCTGCTGAGCGCTCTCGCCGATGGCGGTGTCCTGGTGGCAGTGCGACCAGATCGTTCGGTCGTCCTCGGGACGACCCAAGCCGGTGACCGCGTGTTGCTGGGCTACACCAGCCCGGCTACCTACGCCAGGCACCGTGGCAGTCATTCCCTGTCGGCCTGCGACGCCGACACCATCCTGGACATCCAGCGCGTCACGGGCGTGCGGGAGATCGTGATCGACGCGGCCGGACCAGCCGCCGCGGCCGTGCCCATCGACGATCTCCAGCGCTTCCTCACCACGACGCGCACGGGGCCCACGCCCGTCCTGTCGGGGGCGGTGCCCGCCGCCTACGCGACGGGCGCGATGGCCACCGTGTCGCGCGGGGCCACGCTGGCCCAGGTGGCCCCTCCGGCTCCGCAGGCACCGGCCATCCCATGGGTGCCCGCGCCGCGGCCCCACCTGTCGGGGCCGATGCAGCAGGTGGATCCGGGCTACCGGCGGTGCACGCACCCGATCCTGCCCGCCCTGCGCAAGGCGATCGGACAGCTGCTCATGGACTTCCCGCTGGTGCACCACGTCTGGATCTCCGAGGCCCGCACCGCGTCCGGAGTGCCGGGGATCATGCTGCATGTGAAGACGCACATGTCGGCCGCCGAGGACGTCGTACGCGACCTGCACCGCCTGGTGCGCGCGCGGCTGCCGCAGTTCGCGGCCAGTGGCGCGCCCATCCTCATGGCCAGGGTGGCGGACGCGCGCAGCGAGCGCCGGATGATCGAGATCGGCGCTCACGTGGTGTGCGCCGATGTGTGCGACTGACGAACCGCGTTCATGAACGCACCGGCGGGGAGCACGCCCGCGGTTTCCAGGGGCGTGCGCCTCGGTTATGGCGTGGGTTCCTTCTGCACGGCCACGGTCAACGCCGTGCCCGGGCTGCTGCTGCTCTACTACATGACCAATTTCCTCGCCGTGCCCGCGTGGCTGGCCGGCGTCGTGGTCACCGCGCCCAAGGTCTGGGACCTGGTCGTCAATCCGATGGTGGGGCGCTGGTCGGACCGCACCGTCTCGCGGTGGGGTCCGCGACGGCCTTGGCTGCTGGCCGGGGCGTGCACGCTGCCGGCCGCGTTCTTCCTGGTGTTCGCGGGGCCGCCGCTGACAGGGGTTCCGGCCGCCGCGTACGTGGGCGTGTGCTTCCTGGCGACGGCGACGGCGTACGCGTTGTTCGAGGTCCCGTACAAGGCGATGCCCGGCGAGATGACACACGACTACCACGAGCGCACGTCGCTGCTGCAGTGGCGGATGGTGTTCATCGCAGCGGCGACCGCGGTCAGCGGCGTGCTCGCGCCGGCCATCGCCACCAGCGAGGGCGAGGACGGCACGCTGGGCAGCTACCGGTTGATGGCGGCCACGATCGCCATCATCATGCTCGCCGCCATGCTGGGCTCCTTCTTCGGCACCGCCCGCGCCCCCATGACCGGCGCCCCCGAGGCGGATCACGGCGGGTGGCGGGAGCAGTTCGCGGCGATCAAGGGCAACTCGGCGTTCCTGTGGCTGACCGTGCTGTCCTGCACGCAAATGCTGGCCGTGAGCATGATGCTGGCCGGGGCGCCGTACTTCGCGACCTACACCATCGGCTCCTCCAAGGCCACGCAGACGCTCTTCGCCGCGCTGGTGGGCCCGATGCTGCTGACGATGCCGCTGTGGGTGCGGCTGTCCAGGCGGTTCGGCAAACGCGGCGCGATGCTCATGGGCACGCTGCTGTTCGGGTGCGGCACGACGGCCACCATGGCGACGCCGCTGTTCGGCGCGGTGTGGGCGCATGTGACGGTCGCGCTCGTGGGCGTCGGGTACGCGGGGCTGCAACTGCTGCAGTTCTCCATGCTGGCGGACGTGATCGCGGCGGACGCGGCGCGGACGGGCAAGCGCCGGGCGGGTGTGCTGACCGGGCTGTGGACGGCCATCGAGAGCGCGGTCAGCTCGTCCGGCGCGCTGATCTTCGGGGTGATCCTCTCGATCGGCGGCTTCATCGAGTCCGAGCCGAGCAGGCCGGTCCAGCAACCGGACAGCGCGGTGACCGCGGTGCTCATAGGGCTGACCGCGGTCCCCGCGCTGATCATCTTCGCGTCGGTGCTGATGGTGCTGAAGTACCGCCTCACGCCACCCGTCGTGCCAGTGCCAGACGCGTCCGCGTGAACGCCCCGGTCACGAGCGCCGCCAGCAGCGGCAGCCCGATCACGAGGCCGGCCAGGAACACCCAGGGAATGTCGATCGTGGTGGTGCCGGGGTCGAAGAAGGCCGCCCCCGGCGCCCGGTCACGCATCCGGGTCATCGGCCAGGTGAGCGCGATGCCGCTGACCACGCCGCCGGCCAGCCCCGCCACGGCGCCGAGTCCCGAGATGTACGCGGCCTGGGCCGCCACCACGAGCCTGCGGACCAGCGGCGCCCCGCCGACCGCCGACATGGTGTCGAGATCCCTCCGCATGTCCGCCGCCGCCAGGCCGGTGGCCGCGAACGTGCCGCCGAGCACCAGGACGACCGCCGCGCCGAGCAGCATCAGCAGCATGCCCGCGACGGACTCGTCGGCGCGCTGCTCCACGTCGACGAAGGCGCCACCGCCCACGACCACGAGATCGCGCTCCAGACGCTCCACGTCGGCGGGCACCTGGGAGGCGTAGACCACGCGCTCGGCCGGCGTGAAGCCGGCGGCCGTCACGGCCGAGGCCGGGATCAGAGCACCGGTCTGCGCGTGCTCGGCCGCGCTCGCCACCACGGCCGGCACCGTGAACCGCTTGGGCTTCGTGCTGCCGTCCGGGTCCCATGACCGGCTCATCAGCTCGATCACGCCGCCCCGCACCAGCCCTGCGTCGAACGCCACAGCCTTGCCCGCGCGCAACGCCGCGGCGGCCTGCGGGTCGTGGCGTCCTTGGAGGAGCGCGAGCAAGCGCTCGTCGCCGATCGGCAGGGACAGGCGGTGGCTGTCGGGCGGGACGCAGGGTCTTTTCTCCCCGCACGCCCTGGGATCCCATGCGACGGTCAGGTCCACGTCCTCCCCTTGCCCGTCCTTCGCCCTCAGCCCGGAGACCAGATCCACGCCGGGCAGCGCCTGCTCGGCCGCCGCCCGGATCGCGGACCACGCTTGATCGTCCACGTCGTACCTGCCGATGGAGAGGGTTCCCGCGGGCAACACGGTGTTCCTGTTCGCCTCGCGCTCGGCGTAAGAGCTGCTGAGACCGATGCCGAGGGTGACCGCCACCATGGTGGCCGCCATGACCGCCGCGGCGGCGGAGGCTGTGCGGACACGATGGCGGGAGCCGTCCCGTACGGACAGCCGTAGCGGGAGCGGCAGCCGCGCCGCGAGCCGTCCCGTGGTCCGCACCAGCCACGGCATCAGCGCGACGAGGCCGAGCACGAGGACCGCCCCGGAAGCCGCGACGGAGAGCACGCCATGGCGGACGGCGAGGAAACTCCCGCCGATCCCCAGCGCCACCAGCACCGCTGCGAGCACGGGACGGCCCGCCCGCGCGTGTGCGTCCACGGCGGCGCGCCCCGCCAAGACGTGCACCGGGCTCTGCCGGCTCGCCTGCACCGCCGGCACCAGCGCCGCGGTCACCCCGCTCACCACGCCGAGCGAGGCGACACCGAGCACCTGCCACCACGGGACGTCCACCGGACCGTGCGTCCAGTCCAGCGCGCGGGCCGCGATCGACTCCGCCAGCGCGCCCGCCCCGATGCCGAGCACGGCGCCGAGGAGCGCGGCCGCGCCGCCCAGCACGAGCCCGTCGGCCAGCACGATCGTCCGGAGTTGCGGGCCGGAGGCGCCCTGGGCCGCGATCACCGCCAGCTCCCTGCGCCTGCGCCGCAGCCCGACCGCGAACGACGGCCCGGCCAGCAGCACGGTCTCCGTGACGATGAGCACGACTGCGATGCCGAGCGCGGCCAGAGTGCGTACGGGGCCGTCCGGGTGGAAGTTCTCTTGCCTGAGCTGGGCGGCCGTCGGGTTCTCGATCACGGCACGGGAGATGACGCCCAGCCCCGCCTTGTTCAGCCGCCGCACATCGGCCCACTGGACGGGAGCGGAGGTGTCGGCCAGCCAGCCGCTGCTGTTGCCGTCGTTCTGGTGCGGGAGCAGCCCCTCCGGCAGGGCGACCATCTCGCGCAGCCCGGGACGGTTCGGGTGCTCGACGACGCCCACCACGCGCACGGTCCGGTCCGGCCGCCACACCTTGATCGTGTCGCCGAGGTGGACGCCTCGGCCGATCATCTCGGGAGACACCGCGACCTCGCCGGGCGCGGCGGGCAGCCTGCCCTCGACGAGACGGCGCATCCCGCCGGCCATCGGGTCACGCAGGTCGACCTCGAACACGTCCACACGGTCGTAGCCGTCCGCCAAGCGGGCCTCCACAACGTTGCTCTGGTAGCGGAGCAGGCGGCCCTGGAGCAGCGTGTTGATCTCCGCCGGTGTCCAGGCCCGGTCAGAGCGCCGCGCTTCGCGCTGGCTCGGGCTCTGGCCGGCGCGGTCCTGCCTCACCGGAGTGCGGAACGGGAGGGTGACGACGCGCGCGTCGGCCGTCCCCAGCATCGAGTCCAATTTGTCGCGCGGCGTGATGTCCGTGGTGGCGGAGCTGGTGAGCACCGCCGTGATGACCAGCACGGGCAGGCCGATCATCACCATGATCAGCGCGGTGCGGCCTTTGAAGCGCAGCGCGTCCCTGCGCGAGATCCGCAACGCGGCGCGGAACGCGCTCATCGGGCGCTCTCCAGGCGCACGGCGTTCGCCTCGGCGATCAGTCCGTCACGCAGGTAGACCACGCGGTCGGCCCAGGCCGCGTAGCGCGGCTCGTGGGTGACGAGCAGCACCGCCACGCCCTCGTCGCAGTGGGAACGCATCAGTTGCAGGATCTCGTCGCCGGTCGCGGTGTCAAGCGCGCCGGTCGGCTCGTCGGCCAGCAGCAACCGCCGCTCGCCCGTCAGCGCCCTGGCGATGGCCACGCGCTGGCGCTGCCCGCCGGACAGCTCCTCGGGGAAACGGTCGGCGACCTCCTCGGCTCCCACGTCGGCCAGCGCGGCCAGTGCCTCGGCGCGGGCCCGGCCCGACCGTACGCCGTCCAATTCCCTGGGCAGCATCACGTTCTCGGCGGCCGTCAGGGACGGGATCAGGTTGAGGTCCTGGAAGACGTACCCGACGCTGCGGCGCCTGAGCGCCGCCAGGTCCTTCACGGCGGCGAGGTCGCGGCCCTCGATCGTCACGCTGCCGGAGGTGGGCCGGTCGAGGCCGCCGGCCAGGTTGAGCAGGGTCGACTTGCCCGAGCCCGACGGGCCCATGACAGCCACCAACTCGCCGCTCGACACCTCCAGGCTCACGCCCCGCAGCGCGCGCACCGAGCCGTGCTCGCGGGTCACATCGCGCAAACTACTCACCACGGTCATGCTTCTTCTCCTTGGAAACGGCCTCGCAGTGGTCCAGCCAGCGCTGCTCCGCCTCGGCCTTGAAAATCAGCGAATCGAGGACCAGCCGCTGTGCCAGCCCTCCGGTGGCGGCCCGCTTGGCCTGGGTGAGGTCCTGCAAGGCGCGCATGGTGGCCATGCGCTGGGTGAGGATGACCTCGGCCACGTCGACGTCCGCGCCGGCCACGGCCATCGCGATCTTGATGGCCAGTTCGTCCCGAGGCCGGTCGTCCTGGGCGACGGGGGTGCTGAACCATCGCTCCAGCTCCGTACGACCGGCCTCGGTGATCGTGTAGACCGCCCGGCCCTGCTCGTCCGCGCCGCCCGGCGCGACCAGGCCGTCGCGCTCGAGCCGCGAGAGCGTCGTATAGACCTGGCCGATGTTGAGCGGCCAGGTCGCCCCCGTCGACGCCTCGAATTCCACGCGCAACTGGTAGCCGTAACGCGGTCCCCTGCTCAGCAACGCGAGCAGTCCGTGTCTGATCGACATGGATACTGAGTATGCATACCGAGTATGCCCTTCGCAACTGATCCGCGTTTTCTGGACAGGGGGCGAGGTTCGGGCCGATACTCGCTACATGAGCTCGACCCATCCGCCCTTTCGCGCATCCGACGGGGAACGTGACCGTGCGATCGACGAGCTCAAGCACCGCGCCGTAGAGGGCCGGATCTCCCATGACACCTTCGTGGGGCGCGTGGACCAAGTGCTGCGGGCCCGCAACAGGTGGGAGCTCGACGAGCTGGTCGCCGACTTACCGAAACGCCCGACGATCAGGCAGCGGCTGACCGACGCGGTGGCCTCTGTTTCCGAGTTCACCACCAAGCTGCAGTCCGCCTGGCGACGGCCGCGCCTGCCCCGGCTGGCACTGCCCGACGACGACCGGTTGCGTTATGTGGTGGGGCGGGGGTCGGCGTGCGATCTCGTGTTGTCCGACCTGACGGTGTCGCGGGTCCACGCCGAGCTGCGGCGGGATGACGATGGCGGGTGGATGCTCGTCGACCTGGGATCACTCAACGGCACGCGGCTGAACGGGTGGCGGCTCGTGGGGCCCGCCCGGGTCAGGTCCGGCGATGAGATCTCCTTCGGCGACTGCGGATTCCTCCTGACCTCCGGACAGCCATCCGCCTGAGGGACGGCGACTGGGGCGGAAATACGGATATTTGCGGATTGCAGGATGGCGGGGCTGGTTCATGATCTGATCGATCCCTCAGCCCTTTGGAGACCCCATGCGGCGCACCTCAGCATCCCTCGTCGCGGGCGCGCTCGTCGCCGCCCTCGCGTGGGCGTCCAGCCCCACCTCACCCGCCGTCGCCGTCGACCCCTCGGCCGGAGTGGCCGACCTGGCCCAGGACATCAACCAGATCCTCAGCGACTCGCGGCTCACGATCGCCAGAGCGGGCGTCGTGGTCAAGAGCGCCGCAACCGGCGAGGAGCTCTACTCCACCGACGCCGGCAAGCTGCTCATCCCCGCGTCCAACACCAAGCTCTTCACCGCGGCCGCGGCGGCGGAGACGCTCGGCCTCGATTACCGCTTCTCCACCTCCGTGCTGAACACCGGCCGCAGAGCCGGCTCGCTCCTGACCGGCGACCTGGTGCTGCGCGGCACCGGTGACCCGACCATGCTGGCCGAGGACTACGACGCGCTGGCCGCGAAGGTCGCGGCGGAGGGCATCAAGGTCGTCACCGGCAAGCTGGTGGCCGACGACACGTGGTTCGACTCCCAGCGGCTCGGCAACGACTGGTCGTGGGACGACGAGACCGCCTACTACGCGGCGCCCATCTCCGCGCTGACCGCCTCACCGGACCGGGACTACGACGCGGGCTCGGTGGTCGTGGCCGTGGCCGCCGACGGCGACCAGGTCAAGGTGACCACGACGCCGGAGACCGACTATCTGAAGATCGTCAACAAGGCCACCGTGGGCACGCGGACCGACGTGCTCATCGAGCGGCAGCACGGCACCCGGACGGTCGTGATCACCGGTACGGTGGCGACCCCGTACCAGGAGTGGGTGGCCGTGGACGACCCCACCGCGTACGTCTCCTCGCTGTTCCGCAAGTCGCTGGCCAAGCACGGCGTCAAGGTGCTCGGCCCGACCGTGGCCGCGGCGACCCCGCAAGGGGCGACGGAGTTGGCCGCGCACGAGTCGATGACGCTGGGCGAGCTGCTGGTGCCGTTCATGAAGCTCAGCAACAACATCCACGCCGAGATCCTCACCAAGGCCATGGGCCGCAAGGTCGCCGGCCAGGGCACGTGGTCGGCCGGGCTCAAGGTCAGCACCGACTTCGCCAAGGCGAACGGCGTCCAGGTGATCAACATGCGGGACGGCTCCGGGTTGTCGCGCCGCGACGGGTTCTCGCCCGGCTCGATCGCGCAGCTGCTGACCGCCGTACGCGGCAAGCCGTGGTTCCCCACCTGGTACGCGTCGCTCCCCATCGCCGGCAACGCCGACCACTTCGTGGGCGGCACGCTGCGCAGCCGGATGCGTAACACGCCGGCCGCGAACAACGTCCACGCCAAGACCGGCTCGCTGACCGGGGTGACGTCGTTGTCCGGGTACGTCACGAGCGCCGACGGCGAGCCGCTGATCTTCTCGATCATGCTGAACCAGTACCTGTCGGGCTCGCCGAAGGACATCGAGGACAAGATCGCGATCCGGCTCGCCCAGTTCTCCCGCACCACCCCGGTCAACACCACGGCCCAGCTGCGCTCGGCGGGTGACGCCCCGGCAGGCGACCTCGAGTGCTCGTGGCTGAAGCCCGCACAGTGCTAGCCGCCCGTCGCGGCCCCCTGACGCCCAGGGGGCCGCGATGGTTTACCGGGCTCAGCACGGCACCTGATCACGATTCGGCTACTTGGAGCTCCAGGTATGCCATGGCTTTTCAGGACATGGCGGACTTAGGAGGACCAGAATGCGGATTCGACGCAATGTCGAGCCCGTAGTCGGAGGACAAAAATGCGCAGACCGCTCCAGGTCTTGGCCTGTGCCGGGAGTCTGGCGGCATTGAGCTTCCCTGCACCCGCCGAAGCTCGCGCGGCGGCCGCTCAACCCCAGGCCACCCAGCAGGCGTGCCGGGTCGCCGCGGTCAAACCGGTCGTCTCCAAGGGCAAGGTGCGGGGCACGGCCGTCCGGACCGGCTGCGCCGACCAGGCCCGCCTCCGGGTACGCATCACGGTGGCCGTCACCGGCCCCGACCGCATCGTCAAGAGCGGCTCCCGGATCATCGGCAACGGCCGGATCACCGCCGGCGCCACGTGCACCGCCACCGCGCGCCGTTACTACGTCGTCGCGCTCGACACGCAGGGCCGGGTCGACACGTCCGGCTCCGTGAAGCTGTCGTGCGGGCGCCCGGCCGCGAGCCGGAGCTTCGCCTCGGCGGAGACCGCGGTCGTCAAGCTCACCAACGACGCTCGCGCCAAGAACGGCTGCCGCCCTCTGATCCACGATCGCAAGCTCCACCTGGCCGCCGAACGCCACTCGGCGGACATGGCCGCCAACAACTACTTCGACCACGACTCGCGCGACGGCCGCACGTTCGACCGGCGCATCAGGGCGGCGGGCTTCGCCTTCACCAGGGCGGGCGAGAACATCGCCAAGGGCCAGCCCACCGCCGCAGCGGTGGTCCGGGCCTGGCTCAACAGCCCCGGACACCGGGCCAACATCATGAACTGTGCCTTCACCCACATCGGCGTCGGGCACAACACCAAGGGCCCGACCTGGACCCAGGACTTCGGAACCCACTGAGAGCCACGGGAGCGCAGGGCTTTCACCGGCCACACCCCAAGCCGGTTTCCCACCGCACGCCCACAGCGCTCCCCTTCCAGCGGGCCCGGCCGCGCCTCCCCCGCACACAGGACCGCGGCCGGGCCCGCACGTCCACCTCACCGCTTGGAGTCCGGTCCGACGGCGTTCGGGTACGAGCCCTGAACACGGCGAAGGGGGCCCGCCCCAGAAGACGGGTCCCCTTCATACGCGCTGAGTCAGCTGCTGCTCAGGATGGAGATGGGAAGGTTCCTGAGGAGATTGGACAAGACGTCCAGCTTGACGAGGTTGCTCTCCTGACCGAAGTTGTTCCTTTCGCCAACGTAGGTCATCCCCTCCCCGTTCCCGGTGTTGTCCAGGTCCGGCAGGATGTTCGCCTGGACCGACTCGGCGGTGACGGCGGGTGTCGCAGCTAGCGCGGAGCCGCCGAACGCGAGCATCCCGCCGACGAGACCGAGCAGGACGAGCCCTTGTCTGTACATGGTCGAATCTCCTTGATACCTCTCGACTACTCTCCGTAGCTATCGCGAGAAGATCTGCCCTACGCCCTCTTTCAACAAACCACCCGCATTCCTCTCTTGACCTGCGGAAACACGCCAACTGGGGGAAGAGGTGCCAAAGATCATCCTTCTTGGCGCATATATGCGCTCGGATGAGGAAGACCCCCCGCTTTCATGACCGCCGGATGACCCTCGATCGCTAGGGCAGGGTGAGGACCACCGGGCCGCCGGCGGTGACGGCGACCGTGTGCTCGACGTGCACGCTCCTGCTGCCGTCCGCCGAGCACACCGACCAGCCGTCATCGGCCATGTAGTAGTCGTCGCCGCCCCCGGCCATCAGGCTCGGCTCGATCGCGATCACCAGGCCGGGTCGCAGCAGCAGGCCCCGTCCCCCGCGGGCCTCGTTGGGCACGAACGGCGACTCGTGCATGGCCCGCCCGATGCCGTGGCCGCCGAAGTCGTTCTGCATGCCGTAGCCGGCGCCGCGGCCGACCATGGACATGGCGTGGCCGATGTCGCCCATCCTGCCGCCGGGCACGGCCGCCTCGATGCCGGCGGCGAGTGTCTCCTCGGCCACCTTGATCAGTTTCAGGTCCTCCGCGCGCGGCCGGCCGACCGTGAAACTCACCGTGCCGTCGGCGTGCCACCCGTCCACGTACGCGCCGCAGTCCACACTGAGCAGGTCGCCGTCACGCAGCCGGTACGGCGTCGGCAGGCCGTGCAGCATGACCCCGTTCACGGAGGTGCAGATCACGCCCGGGTACGGGGTGGCGCCGAACGCCGGGTGATACCCCAGGAACGACGCCCCCGCCCGCGCCTCCTCGATGACCGTCCGCGCCACCTCGTCGAGCCGCGCCAGCGACACCCCGACGGCGGCCTGCTCCCGCACCGCGGCATGGACGGCCGCGACCACCCGTCCCGCCTCGCGCATCGCGGCGATCTCCCCCGCACTCTTCAGCTCGATCACGACCCCTCCCCCTATCCGGCGATAACTATACCGGTATTATTATCGCCAGACCGTGGCCGTGTCCATTCAATCGAATCCTCGCCTGCCCGGGGTCCAGCAGCCTGGATCGTGCGTGCCTCGCCGGCGAGATAGGCGTGGCCGGGTCGTGGGCCGCACGCCGGACCTGCCGTTCGACTGGCGCGGCCCGGTCACGTGAGGACGCGGACCAGGAAGTCGCGGATGAGGGGGACGATCTCGCCGAGGTTGGTCTCCAGCGCCCAGTGACCGGCGTCGAGCACATGCAGCTCGGCGTCCGGCAGATCACGCAGGTACGCCCTCGCGGCGCCCTCGGGCATGTAGCCGTCGTGCGGGCCCCACACGATCAACGTCGGCGGACGGTGCTCGCGCAGGTACGCCTGCTGTTTCGGGAACCATCCGAGCGTGGTCGCCTGGTCTTCGAAGAGCCCGACGACGTTCTCGCGGCGCTGCGGCGTGTCCATCAGCGCCCAGTGCAGTTTCCACAGGTCCGGGCTCACCCGGACGGCCAGGTGCTCGGGCAGCTCGCCGGCGAACTCGTCACGGAAGCCGTCCTCCGTGACGTTGGCGGCCAGCTTCGCCCTCCCCTCCGGCGTCGGGTGCGCCCAGAACTCCTTCAGCCACCCATACTTCGGCCCCAGCTCGTCCTCATAGATGTCGCCGTTCTGGATGACGAGCGCGGTGACCCGCTCGGGGGCGCGCATGGCGAGGCGGAGCCCGAACTGGGAGCCGTAGTCATGCAGGTAGATGGCGTATCGGGACAGTCCCATGGTCCGCGTGAAACGGTCCAGGAAGTCGGCGTAGCCGTCGAAGGTGTACGAGAAGGCGGTGCGGTCGGGCGTTCCGCTGTAGCCGAAGCCCGGCAGGTCGGGTGCGATCAACCGCCAGCGGTCGCCGAGTGCGGGCAAGAGGTTGCGGAATTCGTACGAAGAGCAGGGGTAACCGTGCGGCAGCAGGAAGACCGGCGCGTCCGGCGGCCCGGCCGCGCGGTAGAAGATCTCGATCCCGTCGACGTCGATCGTCCTGTGCGCGACCGGTGCCATGATGCTTGTGGTCATGGCGTACGCACCTGCCCACCATGACCGGGAGCTATCTAATTCCAGACCCCCGGAACACCGGCGGGAACCTCATCCTTGACTTCACTCTGGTCGATCACGTCCCCCCGCAGAGGAAGCAGAACGGTGACCTGACGCCCCCAGTCCATGAACCTGGTCTCCGACTCGACCTGCACCGAGCCCTTGTCGCCCACAGGCAGCACACCCTTGGCGGACACCCGCTGGACCAGGCCGTTGCCACCGACCCAGATCGTGTAGGAGATCTTGCCGACCCGGTCCTTCTTCGAGGGCGTCCCGAACCGCCCGGCAAAGGCGTCGGACACCGAGGCGAGCTTCTTGGTCGTGATCGCCCCCTTCACCACGCCGTCACGCGCGGAGGTGCGCTCGGCCAGCAGCGTCTTGAGCGTGGCCGGCTCCAACAGCTCGATCAACAGATTGCTGGCAGGCCCCGCCACTGCTCCATAGCCCACCCAGCTCGCGTCGGCCCGCCGCAACGCCGTCTCCACCACCGGCCCGGAGACATAGCTCACGTCCCCAGACGAGATCATCCTGGTGGACGACTGCTGCAGCGCCTCGGTCTCCTCCGGCTTCGCCTTCATCATCCTGCGCAGCAGATCCGCGCTGTAGCGCAGGGTGTGGGCCACATCGGAGGCGAGCACGCCACGCGTGCCGAACCCGATCGTGCCATCGAGCTCGGACGTGGCGACCTGGCCTGGCGAGTACGTCACCTTCGCCGTGGCCAGCACATTGACGGCCTTGCCCGGCGCCAGCTCGGCCTTGAGCGCCTTCACCGGGTCGATCTTGGGCGCCGCCTGCGCGGGGGCGGCCGCTAAGGCCAGGCCCGCTACCACGGCGGCACCGACGATTGTTCGCTTCATTCGCGTTTCCTTGGGACGGTCCAAAGGGACGCGAACAATCTTGTGCATCTAAGATCGTGAGTCAACTTGTTCGAGCAAAGCGATATCAGCCCGCCCGAACGCCGCTCAACCCGATGTGAGTGAGCGCCCCTCGACGAGAGAGGCGGTCCAGGGGTCGGCAACAGTTGTTCTTTGAGTGTGCGTAAGTGTGCACGGAATCACGAGGGCTGATGCCGGAGTGTGGGCCGTGAACCTCATGGGTTGGTCGAGACCGCGGGGTGCGCCGGCGAGCGTGACGGCCACGGCCACATGGGGCGCAAGGGCTTGCGTTTCGCTCACATGTTCTACCCATCGGTGCCATATTCTGCCGCTCGGTCAACGGTTGAGCCCGCATCGTGCTGGGGGCCGCGGCGCATGGCTGAGCAGTTGCGGCCGATCGAAGCGCCGTTCGTCGCGGCCGCTCCCTGCGGTGTGGCGGTCCGTGACCGGCTTAGGGGGCTGACCGCCCAGGACGAGACGGTGCTCCGGCTGGTGGGGGCGCATCTCGGTGCTCTGGCATCGAAGGACCTCGCGGTGCGCTGCCGGGATGGGCTGGCGCACGACGCGGACCGGTGGGCGGAACGGAAGCGGGAACTGACCGCGGCCTCGTCGGCACAGTGGGCCGGGACGTCGCATGATCAGTGGGCGCTGGCCCGCCGCTGCCAGCTCGCGCACATTCAGAGCCTCGAGGCCGGGATCGCGACGATCATGCGCCGGCTGTCAGTGCCGGTGGGGCAGAAGGCCACCAAGGACGCCCCGGCAGGGTACCGCTCGCGCACGGAGTGGTTCGCCAAGTCCCGCCGCTTGCGGGTGCTTCAAGACCGGCTGGCCGCCGTGCGGGCCGACTGGCAGGCCGGGCGGGTGCACATCGTGCGGGGCGGCAAACGGCTGGCCGGCAACCGGCACCATCTGGAGGCCGCGCAGCTCGACGAGGCCGGATGGCGTGAACGGTGGGAGGCCGCGCGCTGGTTCCTGCGAGCCGACGGGGAGTCCGGCAAGCGGTACGGCAACGAGACCATCCGCGTCACCCCTGACGGTGAGGTGTCGCTCAAGCTGCCCGCCCCGCTGGCCCATCTGGCCAACGCCTCGCACGGCCGGTATGTGCTGTCGGCCCGGGTACGGTTCGCCCACCGGCGCGTCGAGTGGGCCGACCGGGTGCAGGCGAATCGGGCGGTGGCCTACCGCATCCACCTGGACGCCGACCGGGGCCGCTGGTACCTGACCGCGTCCTGGCAGCTTCCGCCCACCCCCGCCATCCCCTTGCCGGCGGCGCTGGCCCACGGGGTGATCGGGATGGACACCAACGCCGACCACCTGGCTGCCTGGCATCTGGATGTGCATGGCAACCCGATCGGCCGGCCGCGCCGCTTCCCCTTTGCCCTGTCGGGCACCGCCGAGCACCGCGACGCCCAAGCGCGGCACGCACTGACACAACTGCTGGCCTGGGCGAAGGCGTGCGGGGTGACCGCGATCGCGATCGAGAATCTGGATTTCGCGGCAGAGAAGACCCGGGAGAAGCATGGCCGCCACAAATGGTTCCGGCAGCTCATCTCCGGCATGCCCACCGGTCGGCTGCGCGCCCGGCTGGTCTCGATGGCCGCCGCCGCGGGCATCGCGATCATCGCGGTGGATCCGGCGTACACCAGCAAGTGGGGTGCCCAGCACTGGCAGGCCCCACTGACAAGAACGAACAAGAAGAATCAGACGACGACTCGCCACGACGCGGCTGCCGTGGCGATCGGCAGACGCGCCCAGGGGCATGCGATCCGGCGACGGACGGCACCGCCCCCGCACGACCGGAGGGATCGTGCGGGGCATCGGACCGTCCAGGCCGGACCGGATGTTTCTGGGGGTGAGGGACCCCGTCCCCGCATTCCCGGACCACGCACCGGATGCGTGCCGCCCGGATGTGGCGAGAACGCGGGCGACCAGTGTGCCCAACACCGTTCGGGGCATGCGGCTGAGCATGAGCAACTCATGCTCAGTCCCTAGGAACGGTTCAGGACTCGCGCTTGGGGATGATCCGCTTGACGGCGAGACCCGCGGAGACGACCGTGAAGATCGCCAGCCCGATCCAGATCGCATTGAATCCGGCGAATGGAGCGGACACGAGACCCCCGAAACCGGCCGCCACACCCCCGATCGGCACATTGTTGTACATGCTCACCATTTCCTTTCTCTGTGCCAGGCCGCCTCCCAAAAGGCCTTCGCCTGGACGATCTGCAGGAACACGTCGAAGACCATCTCCACGAACAGCAACCCGGCCAGGAGCATCTGCCGGGGACCGCGGGCGCGTACGGTCACGACGCGTTCGACCATGAAGACCACGGTGATGGCGGCCCACACGGGCTGGATCAGCAGGCCACCCGTCACCGCGATGGACCACGCGACGGTCCCCAGGTAGAGGAAGACGACCACGACGCCGATGAGCGAGAGCACCTGCCGTCCCCAGTAGGGCCGGGTCACCTTCGTCCATCCGTAGTCGGTCAGGTTCTCCAGCGCGCCGCGCTTCCAGCGCAACCGCTGGCGGAAGAGCTCGCGCCAGGTGGGCATGACCTCGGTGGTCAGCGTGCATTCGCTGGGCGCCAGGATGCGCAGGCGCAGGTGAAGGATGGCCAGCGTCAGCTCGTTGTCCTCGGTGAGGACGCGCACGTCGTACACGTGGCCCGCGCCGGGCAGGCGACCGGCTCGCCGCGCGGCGACGACCTGTTGCAACGTGAGCGCGCGGAAGAGGGTGGCGGTCCCGGTCAGCACGAGCGCCTTGCCCTGGAGCCGGCGGACGTCGCGTGCGTAGCGGACGTACTCGTTGCGCTGGAGCATGCCGACGAACCCGCCGCCGTCCTTGCCGGTGAAGGTGCCGCCGACGGCGGCGTAGCGGCCGCCGCTCAGGTATTCGAGCCCGGCCTGGACGAAGCCCCGGTCCAGCGCCGAGTCGGCGTCCATGACGAGGATCGCGTCGTCGGGACCGAGGAAGTGCAGCAGCCGGTCGAGCACCTGGTTGAGCGCGCCGGCCTTCTTGTGCGCATTGCCCACGGTCTCGTACACCTCGGCGCCACAAGCGCGGGCGATGTGGGCGGTGGCGTCGAGGCAGTTGTCGGCGATCACGATGACGCGATCCGGCGACCGGGTCTGCAAGCGCAGCGAGTCGATGCTCTCGGCGATCTGCTCGGCCTCGTTGTGGGCGGGGATCAGCGCCGTTACACGCATCCGGTCGATCGGCGTCCAGGGCAGACTTGTCTTGCCATCGTCACGGTGCGACGTCGGTCGCGGTCGCGCGACGGCCCGCTGAGGGGTCACGTGGGCGCTTTCAGGCGAAGTGGGGTGATGAGACGGAACTATCGCCTGATGGAGCAAATGCCCAGGTCAGCGAGCAAAAGGCAATCTACCACAGCATTTGCCCTGCTTTGACACCTCGAGAGGCCCTATCGGCTCGTATACAGTTGCCTCTCACGAATGCCGCTTGTCTCCCTTTTGATCCGGGCTAGGTGCCCTTTGTCCAAACCTCGTGCCCGCCGTGGCGTCGTGCTGCCCGCCCTCGCCGCCGGGCTCGGCGCCGCCGCTCTGATCGCGATGTCGTCGTGGCCCCGGTCCGCGGCGCCCGCCGTCCCGGCTCCCGCGCCCGCCACCGCCGCCACCGTTCCGGCGGCCGCGACTCCGCGGGTCCCGGCCTCGCCCCCGTTGCACGTGGAGATTCCTGGGATCGGCGTACGGGCGAAGGTCATGAACCTGGGTCTCGGCTCCGACGGCACGCTGGAGGTCCCGCCCCTGTCGAAGGCCGAGCAGACGGGCTGGTACGAGCGGGGCGCGGCCCCAGGAACCGCCGGCGCCACCGTGATCGTCGGCCACGTGGACACCGCCGACGGCCCGGCCGTCTTCTACCGGCTCGGCGAGCTGCGCCCGGGCGATCGCGTACGGGTGACGCGTGCCGACGGCAGGGTCGCCACGTTCCGGGTCGACGCGCTGGAGTCGGTCCGCAAGGATGCCTTCCCCACTCAGCGCGTCTACGGCGACGTGGCGTACCCGGCCATCCGGCTGATCACCTGCGGCGGCGACTTCGACCGCACGAGCGGCCACTATCGGAACAACACCATCGCCTACGGCCACCTCGTCTCGATCACCTGAGGCCCGCCGTCGCGGCGCGGCGCCAGGCGGCGTCGCGAAGCAGGCGCAGGCCGTTGAGGCCGACGATGACGGTGGAGCCCTCGTGCCCGGCCACGCCGAGCGGCAGGGGCAGCTCGCCGAACAGGTCCCAGGCCACCAGCACGGCGATGAAGGTCCCGGCAATGGCGAGGTTGGCGATGACCAGGCGGCGGGCGCGCCGCGCCAGGGAGAGCACGGCCGGTACGGCGGCCAGCTCGTCCCGCGTGATGACCGCGTCGGCCGTGTCCAGGGCGAGATCGGAGCCGGCCCGGCCCATCGCGATGCCGGTGTGGGCCGAGGCCAGCGCGGGGGCGTCGTTGACACCGTCGCCCACGAGCGCCACCCGTGCGCCCCGTTCCTGGAGCTCGCGCACCGCGGTCACCTTGTGCTCGGGTAGCAGGCCGGCGTACACGTCGTCGATCCCGACGTGGGCGGCCACCCGGCCGGCCGCGCGCGGGTTGTCGCCGGTCAGCAGCACCGGCGGGGCCTCGGTCACGGCCTTCAGGTGGGCGACGGCCGCGGCCGCGCCGGGCCGCGTGCGGTCGGCGAGGGCCAGCACGGCGACGGGCACACCGTCCACGCGCATCACCACGGCACTGTGCCCACCGTCCTCCAGCTCGCCGACCACCGAGCTCCACCCGCCAAGGCCGTCCTCCAGCTCGCCGACCACCTCGCCGACCTGCCGGTTCCCAGGAGGGGCAGGCGGCAGGAGCGCGGCGGGGCTGCCGATCTCGACCAGCTTCCCGTCGACGCGCGCCCGTACGCCGGTCCCCGGCACCGCCTCGAACGACTCCGCCGCGGGCCAGGCCAGACCCGCCTCGCGAGCCGCCTGGACGACGGCGCGGCCGAGCGGGTGCTCCGACCCCTCCTCGGCCGCCGCGGCCAGCGCGAGGACGCCCTCGCGCGTGCCGGACAGTACGCGGACCTCGGCCAGGTAGGGCCGCCCCTCGGTCAGCGTGCCGGTCTTGTCGAAGGCGACCTGGGTGACCGCGGCCAGCTGCTCCATGACCACGGCGGACTTGACAAGCACGCCGTTGCGCCCCGCGGTGGCGATGGCGGCCAGCAGCGGCGGCATGGTCGCCAGCACCACGGCGCAGGGCGAGGCCACGATCATGAAGGTCATCGCCCGCAGCAGGCTCTCCTGGAGCGGCACGCCCCACAACAGCGGCACGGTGAACAACGCGATGGTCGCGGCGACCATGGCGACGGAGTAGCGCTGCTCGACCTTCTCGATGAACAGCTGAGCGCGTGCTTTCGTGGCGCCGGCCTGCTCCACCATGGCCACGATCCGGGCGATCACCGTCCCCGCCGCCGGCCGCGTCACCCGTACCCGCAGGACGCCCACGCCGTTGAGGGTGCCGGCGAACACCTCGTCGCCGGGTCGCTTGTCCACCGGCAGGCTCTCGCCGGTGATGGTGGCCTGGTCGACGTCGCTGGCGCCGGCCACGACCTCGCCGTCGGCGCCGATCCGCTCTCCCGGGCGCACCAAGATGATCTCGCCGACCTCCAGGCCGGCGGTGTCGACGAGCTCCTCGCCGCCGGTGTCCGTCACGCGGGTGGCCTGCTCGGGGGCCAGGTCCAGGAGCCCGCGTACGGAGTCCTCGGTGCGTTTGGTGGCGACGGCCTCCAGCGCGCCGGAGGTGGCGAAGATGACGATGAGCAGCGCGCCGTCGAAGACCTGCCCGATCGCGGCGGCCCCGATCGCCGCCACCACCATCAGCAGATCGACGTCCAGCGTCTTGTCCCGCAGCGCCCGCAGTCCGGCCAGCCCGGGCTCCCAGCCTCCGGCGGCGTAGCAGGCGAGATAGAGCGCCCACCAGATCCACGACGGCACCCCGGCCAATTGCGCGGCGCCTCCGGCCGCGAACAGCGCGGTGGCGGCCACCGCCCAGCGGACCTCGGGCAACGATCCCGCCCCGGTCCGCCACCACGTCACGGCCCCGGCCGGCGGCGCGACCTCAGCAGGGCGCGTTCTCAGCTCTGTAGTCACCGTGGCATCGTACATGCGCATTCACGCAGATACGCAAATAAGGGGGTCGACGGCTATGCTGGCGGCATGCACACGTCACTGCCCGACTTCGACATGCCGAACGAGGAACAGGTGCACCTGGCGGCGGAGTCGTTCCGTCTGCTCTCCGACCCGACCCGCATCAAGATCCTGTGGGCGCTGCTGCAGGGCGAGTCGTCCGTCGCCTGCCTGGCCGAGCTCGCCGACGCCGCCCCCACCGCCGTCAGCCAGCACCTGGCCAAGCTGCGCCTGGCCGGGCTGGTCAAGGGGCGGCGCGAGGGGACGTTCGTGTATTACCGCGCGGCGGACGAGCACGTACGCCGTCTCCTGACCGAGGGCCTCTTCCACGCCGACCACCTCGACCGGCCCGCCCTTGAAAGCGATCAGCATGCTGTCGCCGAGCCGGGCCGCACCGCGTAGCGGCGGGCCGCCGCTACGCGGTGGACCTTTATGGATGTACTTCGCGAAGAGCCAGCACTCGATCGAGCAGGACCAGGAGCGCCGCGACGAAGAGTGCCACCGGCAGGTGAACCAGCCGCAGCCCTAGGCCGGGAGGCGGGGCGCTCCCGGCCACGGCGACGCACGCCACCGCGATCACGGCGGCCCGCCCGATCTTCGCCGGCGTCACCGGGCTCTCCTCATCCAGGCAGCCGCACGGCACCCTGCCCTTCTTGCGGAGCACCAGCGCCAGATATCCGGCCAGGAACGCGTACCAGACCGCCCCGGCCAGGAAGGGCAGCAGCCATCCCGCAAGCCACGAAACGGACATGGACAGGCCCACGACCAGCTCGATGGGCTCGGCGAGCCTGGCCGACGCGGGCGGCAGGATGCCGTGCGCGGAGACCGTACGAGTCAGGCTCCCGCCGCCGGCCAGGCGGCGCAGCGAGGCGTAGAGCAGCAGCATCGCACCCGCCAGCGCCAGCCCGGCACACAGAGCGTTGAGCACGGCCACTGTCACATCACCACGATGAGCAGCGACAACAGGAAGCCGACCGCGCACAGGCGGCCCACCCATACGATCGACCGCAACATCGCGTTGTCCCATTGCCGGGGATCGTCGCTCAGCGCGCGAGCAGTCGGCATGAGCGCACGCCCCAGTCCGAACCCGATCCCGACCAGCAGCCCCTGACCGATCCCGCCCACGAGGACGGTGACCAGGACCAGCAGGTGAGGCAGGGCGGTCGGGGTGAAGGTCCGCACACCGGTGCCCATCTCGAAGCCGAACTGCAGAGGACCGTCGAAGCTACCGTGGTTGACGACCTCCTGCGGCACGAGCCGCCGGTTCTGCGGCAACGAGAGCGGCCTCCCGGCCAGTTCGAAGGCCAGGATCACAGCAGCGACCGGAACGAGCACCCAGAGGCGCACCGTCAGGGGCAGCACGGCGGCCAGACCGCCGACGATCCCCACGACGAGACCGGAGACCAGCGCGCCGAGCATCAGCCCGATGACGAACGCGCCCAGCTTGCCTCGCCAGACCGACGAGGTCAGCAGATCCGCTGAGTTGAGGCTTCAAACCGACCCGGACAGCGAGTACCCGGCGGTGACCCCGAGCAGGGTCCACGCCAGCACGTCGAGCGAGAGGCTCCACGTGAGGTGGCTCGCCGCCAGGGCGATCGCGCAAACCGCCAGGCCGAGCGCGATCGGGGACGCCTGGAGCGCGCGCTTCATCAGGGATTCGACCAGGAGCAGATGTAGGTGCTGGTACCACCGCAGGTCGCGACCTTGCCGTCGGCGCACCGGTACGGCGTGCCGCTGTGGGTCCAGCGCCACGCGTTCCTGTTGCTGTAGCTGCCCTCACCGCAGATGGAGATCGGGTAGCTGTTGTAGCAGGTGCCGCTCGACCTGATGAACCAGCCGTCGGAGCCGCAGTAACTCCTGCTGTAGGTGAAGCCGACGCAGGCTTTGGTGTTGTTGTTGTAACCGGAATAGTTGTTGTAGCCGGCGCAGTTGAGATGCTCGGTGCCCACTGCCGCGCTCGCGCTCTTCGGCCGGCCCGGCGGGAGCGCGCTGACGACGTTGAGGGCGAGGGCGCCGCCCAGCGCCACGATGGACTTCATCATCGTTCTGCGCGATGGGACGAGCGTGCCGAGCCCGGCCCGCTTGGCAGGCTCATCGTCCACTGACGGGACGCCATCCCAGTAACGTGCGACGTCGGTCATCCAGCTCACCTCACTTCGATAGGTTCTTGTGCGGACACGCCGAGGTAGGTGTCCAGGTCTTCGTCGGAGCCGACTGCCCGCCGCCACTCCTCCGTGCCGTCGGCGGCGTACTTCACCAGCGATGGCGTGGCACCGACCGCGACCGTGCCGAGCAGGTCGGCGTCGATGATCGCCGTCACGTCCGTGCTCGCCACCCAGTCGGCGCATCCCGGGGTCGCGGCGAGCAGGACCAAGTGCCCCTGTACGGCGGAGCCGGGGGCGAGCGCCAGCCGCTGCGCCCGCTCGGCACAGAGGTAACACTCTTCCCGCACCACCAGCACGAAGGTCGGCAGCCCGTCGGCCGAGGCGAAGCGGGGCACCGACCGTTGCATGGTCGGAACGGGCGCGACCGAAGCCATGCCGCGGACCTCGTTCTGCAGATCGCGCACCATCTTGAGGAGCGCGGACAGGGCGAAGAGCGCGATCACGGTACCGAGCAGGGCCAGGACCGCGATGGTGTTCATGATGTTCTGCATCAGCTCAGCCCGCAGCTCACCGATTCGACCACGCCGACGAACGCCGGGTCGTCCGGCTTGGCGGCCACGATCGTCGTGGCGGTGGTGTCGTTGACCACGATGGCCGAGCGCACCTTCAGATTTCCTTGCTCGTCGTACTCGTCGGAGCGCCACATGGACCCACCGCGCACGCGCTTGCCCGTACTGCGCGGCAATGCGTCCGTGACGTCGCCCTTCGGCTTGATTTGCACGGAGCACACCTGGTCGATCGTGTTGAACGCGAGCATCCGCCCATATCGCACCCGCGATCCCGGACGGGGAAGCATGGTCAGGCCGGTGGGCGAGTCCTGGATATCGAACTGGGCGAGCCAGTCCATGAAGATCTCCAGGGGGACGTTCGTCCCGCCGATGTAGGTGGCGATCTCGTGCTGCGGGCCCACCCATACGAAAGTGGTCCCGCCGATGGAAGCGTCCTCGAGCGAGAGGATCCGTCCGCCGTTGTGGGCGATCTCGCGGACCTTGTAGCGCGGCCAGTCGCCGAGCTGCTTGCCCAGGATCTCCGCCGAGCCGGCGGGCACGACCTGGGCGCGGAAGGCGCCGTCGGGACCGTGCATCCAGAAGACGTAGGCCCAGGAGTTAAGGAAGGGCAGCGAATTTCCGTCGACCACGAGGGTGCGGCCGTCCGGCGTACGATCTTTCACCTCATCGCTCCTCTGTGTGGTTGGTGCTCATCCGCAGTGGCCCCACGGGCTCAGGCTCGAGAACCTCTGGCCGCCCCGGTCGGAGGCCGTGCCGCCGAACTGGACGCACTTGCCTCGGGCGTACGCCCGGACCGGACCCGCGTACTCGAAGAAATTGCCGTTGTTTCGGTGGATCGTGGACGATCCGCTGACCTGCAGCCGCGCCTCGGTGAACGTGGCCACGGAGAGGTCGGTCTTCTTCATCGTGACCACGCAGTTGTAGCCGTTGCCGCTGTTGTACAGCAGGTACACCGTGGCCCAGAGCTTCCCGGTGGAGATGGGCAGCGAGTCGACGACGGAGTAGCCGGATCCGCAGACACCTTGTGGGGTTGCCGCGTTGGCGGGAGAGGCCGTCAGCAGGACGGAGGCGGCCAGGGCCACCGATGCAGCGAGCGATAGCGAGCGCATGGGACTGACGATCAAGCCAGATCAATCAACGATCAAGAGGATTCCGCGCAGAAAAATCGGACGATCGACCACATATGGTGCGCGGAAAGCCTCCGGAAGGATTCCGGAAAGGGCCCCTACCGCAAAGATCGACCGATCCGTATGATCGTCGTCAAGATCGGGGAGGTGACGGTTGCGCAACGTCGTCGTAGGGGTGCTCGGTCCAGTCGGTCTGGTCAGAGACGGCGCCCTCCATGCTCCACCCGCGCCGGTCCTGCGGGCGCTGCTCGGCCTGCTCGCCTCCGCCTCCACGCCCATCGCCGCTCAGGCGCTGATCGACGTGGTCTGGCGGCACGATCCGCCGCGCGACCCCAAGGGGGCTCTCTATCTCGCCGCCTGCCGCTTACGCGCCTGGCTTCGCGAGTCCGATACGGACCTCCAGCTCGTCACCGACGCCAACGGCTACTACCTCGACCTCGGCGAGAGCGCCTCCGATCTCGGCCTGTTCCGCCGGGAGGCGGCCAGGAGCGATGCCACGTTCCAGTCGCTGTCCAAGGCCCTCGGACTCTGGCGTGGCCGCCCCTTCACCAACGTGCCCGCCAGGCGCGTCGACACCCGCCTCGTCAAGGTGCTCCTCACCGAGCGCGACGCCGTGATCCGGCGCTCCGCGCAGGTCGCGCTCGACGAGGGACGCCCCGCCCTGGCGATCAAGCTCATCCAGCCACTCTGCCACTCCGAGTCTCTGGACGAGGCGGCGCACGCCATATTGATGACGGGTCTGACCACGCTCGGCCAGCAGGGCTCGGCCATCCAGGTGTTCGACACCATCAGGAGGCGACTGTCCACCGAACTCGGCATCGGCCCCGGAACCCAGCTCCAGCAAGCCCACACGGATTCCCTCGGCCGCAGATTGTCGCGCCCGCGCACCCGGCTGCTGGGCCGGGCGGCCGAGTGCGAACGGATAGGCGCGCTGCTGGCCGAACATCGGCTGGTGACGGTCATCGGGCCACCGGGCGTCGGCAAGACCAGGCTGACGGCGGAGATCGCGCTCACCCACCCCGGTGGCCGGTACGTGCGGCTGAGCGACTTCACCGGCGACGATGCGGCCAGGCGGATCGTGGCCAAGCACGCCGACGCCGGCGCCACGCTCCTCGCGATCGACGGCTGCGACGACCGGCTCGATCTGGTAGCGCAGCTGACACAACCGTTTCTCGCCGGCGACGACTCGACTGCGGTCCTCATTGCGGCCAATCGGCCGCTCGGGCTGTCCGGCGAGGCCACCTGGGTGACCCGGCCGCTGGACAAGGCGTCGTGCGAGAAACTGTTCCGGCTTCGCGCGACGCAGGCCGTGCCCGGACTGTCCTTCTCCCCCGACGACCAGTCGTACGTACACAGCCTCTGTGGCCAAGCGGACGGCATCCCGGCCGTCGTGGAGTTCCTCGCCTCGTTGCTGCGCGCCCTCCCCCTCGCCACGCTGGCCGCGTCAGATCTGAGCTCGCTGATGGACGCGACGGCTCCGTTCGCGAAGAGCCTCGACGCGGCGTGGGGCGAGCTGACGGAGCCCGAGCAGACCCTGCTGCTCCAGGCGGCCGCGCTGGGCCGGCAGTTCAGCCTCGAGAGCCTGACCGCTCAGCCGCTCAACGCCCTGGCCGCCCTCGTCGATCGCGGCCTGGTGCTCTCGGAAGAGACACCGGCCGGACGCCGGTACCGCCTTCTCGCGCCCATCCGGACCTTGATGCTGGCCACGTACGCCGATCGGGCACCGGGTGGGCGCGCGAACGCCCACCCGGATCGCCCGTGAACTAGGCCTTCAGCCAGCTCATCATCGGGCGCAGCTTGGCGCCCGTCTTCTCGATCGGGTCCTCGGCCAGCTCCTCGCGGTATTGCGAGAACTTCTTCTGGCCGCTGTCGAACTCATCGACGAGCTCCCGCGCGAACGACCCGTCCTGGATCTCGCCCAGGATGCGGCGCATCTCCTGACGGGCCTCGTCGCCGATCACGCGCGGGCCGCGGGTGTAGCCGCCGTACTCGGCCGTGTCGGAGACCGACCAGTACATCTTGGAGATGCCGCCCTCGTACATCAGGTCGACGATGAGCTTCATCTCGTGCAGGCACTCGAAGTAGGCGACCTCCGGCTGGTAGCCGGCCTCGATCAGCGTGTCGAAGCCCGCCTTGATGAGCTCGGACACACCACCGCAGAGCACGGCCTGCTCGCCGAACAGGTCGGTCTCCGTCTCCTCCTTGAACGTGGTGCGCAGCGCGCCGGCGCGGGTGCCGCCGATGCCCTTGGCGTACGACAGCGCCAGGTCCAGCGCCTTGCCGGAGGCGTCCTTCTCGACGGCCACGAGACACGGCACGCCGCGCCCGGCCTCGAACTGACGGCGGACGAGGTGGCCGGGGCCCTTCGGGGCGACCATGCACACGTCCACGCCCTCGGGCGCCTCGATGAGGCCGTAGCGGATGTTCAGGCCGTGGCCGAAGAACAGGGCGTCGCCCTCGACGAGGTTGGGGGCGACGTGCTCGGCGTAGAGGTGGCGCTGGATGTGGTCCGGCGCGAGGATCATCGTGACGTTGGCCTCCTCGACGGCCTCCGCCGGCGTGACGACCCGCAGGCCGTCGTTCTCCGCCTTCTCGCGGCTCTTGGAGCCTTCGGGCAGGCCGACCCGCACGTCCACGCCGGAGTCCCGGAGGGAGAGCGCGTGGGCGTGGCCCTGGCTGCCGTACCCCAGCACGGCCACGTGGCGTCCCTGGATGATCGACAGGTCGGCCTGGTCGTCGTAGTAAATCTCGGTCACTTGCTCAAAACCTTTCAGGCGGTACGGTCCAGTGCCCTGAGGGACCGGTCAGTGATGGAACGGGCGCCGCGGCCGATGGCCACCATGCCCGATTGGACGAGTTCTTTGATCCCGAACGGCTCGAGGACCTTGATGAACGCGTCGAGCTTGTCGGGAGTGCCGGTGACCTCGATGGTCACGGCGTCGGCCGCCACGTCGACGCAGCGGGCGCGGAAGAGCTGGACGAGCTCCAGCACGTGCGAGCGGCTCTCGGCGTCGGCCTTGACCTTGATCAGCATCAGCTCGCGCTGCACCGACTGCGACGGGTCGAGCTCGACGATCTTGAGCACGTTGACCAGCTTGTTGAGCTGCTTGGTGACCTGCTCGAGCGGCAGGTCCTCGACGCTGACGACGATCGTCATGCGCGAGATGTCGTCGTGCTCGGTCGGCCCGACGGCCAGCGAGTCGATGTTGAACCCCCGGCGGCTGAACAACGCGGACACGCGCGCCAGAACACCCGGCTTGTTCTCGACAAGCACCGACAGAGTGTGCCTACTCATCCTCGTTCTCCCACTTCGGCGCCATGTCGCGGGCGATCTTGATGTCGTCGTTGCTGGTGCCTGCCGCGACCATGGGCCAGACCATCGCGTCCTGGTGGACGACGAAGTCGACCACGACGGGCACGTCGTTGATCTCCATGGCCTTCTTGATGACGGCGTCCACGTCCTCGGGACGCTCGCACCGCAGACCCACACAACCATAGGCCTCGGCGAGCTTCACGAAGTCCGGGATCCGGCGCGTCGTCTGCAGGTCCGTATTGGAGTATCGCTGGTCGTAGAAGAGCGTCTGCCACTGGCGGACCATGCCGAGATTACCGTTGTTGATGACGGCGATCTTGACCGGGACGCCCTCCAGCGCGCAGGTGGCCAGCTCCTGGTTGGTCATCTGGAAACAGCCGTCGCCGTCGATGGCCCACACCGTGGCGTCCGGGCGGCCCATCTTGGCGCCCATCGCGGCCGGCACGGCGAAGCCCATGGTGCCGAGGCCGCCGGAGTTGATGAACGTGCCCGGGTTTTCGTAGTCGATGAACTGAGAGGCCCACATCTGGTGCTGCCCGACCCCGGCCACGTAGTAGGTGTCCGGTCCGGCGATCGCGCTCAGCCGCTGCATCACGTATTGAGGGGCCAGCGAGCCGTCCTCGAACTCCTCGTAGCCCAGCGGGTAGGTCTCCTTGTAGCCGTTGAGCAGCGTCCACCAGTCGGCGTAGTCGCCCTTCTGCCCGGACGCCTGGATCGCGGCGATGAGGTCGGTGATGACCTCCTTGCAGTCGCCCACGATCGGCACGTCGGCGTGGCGGTTCTTGGAGATCTCGGCCGGGTCGATGTCGGCGTGCACGACCTTCGCGTGCGGCGCGAACGACGGCAGGTGGCCGGTCACCCGGTCGTCGAAGCGCACCCCCAGGCCGATGAGCAGGTCGGACTGCTGCAGCGCGCCGACGGCCGACACGCTGCCGTGCATGCCGGGCATCCCCATGTGCTGCGGGTGGCTGTCGGGGAACGTGCCGCGCGCCATCAGGGTGGTGATGACCGGGATGTTCGTCAGCTCGGCCAGTTGCAGCAGCTCGGCCGAGGCGCGGGCCTTGTGCACGCCGCCGCCGACGTACAGGACCGGCCGCCTGGACTCGGCGATCAGCTTGGCCGCCTCGCGGATCTGCTTGGAGTGCGGCCGCGTGACCGGGCGGTAGCCCGGCAGCTGCATCACCGGCGGCCACGAGAAGGTGGTCTCGGCCTGCAACGCGTCCTTGGAGATGTCCACCAGCACCGGCCCGGGTCGGCCGGTCGAGGCGATGTGGAACGCCTCCGCGATCGTGCGCGGGATGTCCGCGGGATCGGTGACCAGGAAGTTGTGCTTGGTGATCGGCATCGTGATGCCGGAGATGTCCGCTTCCTGGAAGGCGTCCGTGCCGATCGCGCCGCTGGCCACCTGCCCGGTGATCGCCACGATCGGCACGGAGTCCATGTAGGCGTCCGCGATCGGCGTCACCAGGTTGGTGGCGCCGGGACCGCTGGTCGCCATGCACACCCCGACCTTGCCGGTGGCCTGCGCATAACCCTCGGCCGCGTGGCCTGCGCCCTGCTCGTGCCGTACAAGCACGTGCCGGACCTTGGTCGAGTCGTAGAGAGGATCGTAGGCGGGCAGGATGGCGCCGCCAGGGATCCCGAACACGGTGTCGACTCCCACGTGCTCCAACGCCCTCACCAGGGCTTGTGCACCTGTCATGCGTTCGGTCATCGGCTCGTTCCTTGCGTGGCTACTCGCTTAGGACATAAAAAATGCCCCTTCCCACCGGGGGCGGTGGGTCTGGGGCGGCGCGCAGGTCGCGGTGCTTCGCTAACGGCCTGCGCGCCGGCGAAGTACTACGAGAATCTCACTGCGAAGCATGTCGTCCACGATAGCCGCTTCGAACGCCCTGATGCCAACTTCGTGGACACAAGTCTCAAACCGTGAGACTCGTCCGCATCAGGGAGTCGACCCCGCGCGCCGCCATGGGGCGGGCCACGAGGAAGCCCTGGCCGCTGGTGCAGCCCATTTTCCGCAGCAGCTCCAGCTGTTCTGGACGCTCGATTCCCTCAGCAACCACGGTCAGCCCGAGATCGTGGCCGAGCCGCACGATCGTCCGCGTGAGCAGCGTCAGCGTGTCGTCCCTGCCGAGTCCCGCCACGAACGACGGATCGATCTTGATCATGTCGACCGGCAGTTGCCTGAGGAACGCCAGCGAGGCGTAGCCGGTGCCGAAGTCGTCGATCGCCAGCCGCACCCCGAGCGCACGCAGCTCCGACAGCCGCCTGATCGTCTCCTCGGCGTCCTCGACGAGCATCTCCTCGATCACCTCGAGCGTGAGGGCGGAGGCCGGCAGCCCGCTCTCGGCCAGCGCCTCCTCGACCGTCTCGACGAAGCGGGGCGCGGTGATCTGACGGGCCGACAGGTTGAGCGACAGTCCGATGTCCCACGACGAGGCCCGCCAGGCGGCGACCTCCCTGCACGCCTCGCGCAGGATCCACTCGCTCAGCGGCACGATCAGTCCGGTGTCCTCGGCCGGCCCCAGGAACTGCTCGGGCGGCACGAACACCGACCCGCGCCACCACCGTACGAGCGCCTCGACCGCGGTCACACGCGACGTGGCGAGGTCGACCACGGGCTGGTATTCGATCGCGAACTGCTGCTCGATCAGCGCCCGCTGCAGGTCGGCGGCCAGCTCCAGGCGGCGTACGACGTCCGCGTGCATGTGCGCGGCGAACACCTCCACCCGCCGCCCGCCCAGCTCTTTGGAGCGCGCCATGGCGACATCCGCGTTACGCAGGAGATCGCCGGCCGGCGTGTCGTCCTCGGTGAACGCCACGCCCACGCTCGCGGTCAGCGCCACGTCCCGGTCGGCCACCCGGAACGGCTCCTGGGAAACCGCCCGGACGAGCCGCTCGGCCAGGTCCACGGCGACCTGCGCCTCGCCGCCGGTCTCCACCAGCACCGCGAACTCGTCGCCGCCCCACCGGGCGAGCGTGTCGTCGACGCGCACGGCGCCACGCAGCCGCCGGGCCGCCTGCCCGAGCAGGTAGTCGCCGCTGGCGTGCCCCACCGAGTCGTTGACCGAGGTGAACCCGTCGAGGTCGAGGAAGATCACCGCGACGTGCCCGGAGGCGCGCCCGGTCAGCACCTCGCGGGTGCGCTCCTCGAAGTAGGCGCGGTTGGGCAGGCCGGTGATGCCGTCGTGGAAGGTCAGGTGGGCGACCTGGTTGCGCAGGGCCTCCTCGTCGCTGACGTCCCTGGTGGTGACCAGCATGAGCTCGTCGCCGCCGACGTGGCGGGTGGCGACCGACTCGGTGGGACGCCAGGTGCCGTCGGCCGCGCGTACCCGGCAGGCGATCAGGCAGGAGCCAGGGGCGGCGTTGTCCTCGTCGAGGTGCATGGCACGCAGGGCGACCTGGATGCCGGGCACGTCCTCGGGGTGGATGTAGTCGAAGATCGACCCGCCGACCACCTCGTCGGGGCGGTAGCCGTAGGTGACCTCGACGCCGGGGCCGATCTCGCGGAGGACGCCCTCGTAGTCGCACAGGAACACTACGTCGCCCGAGCTCTCGGCCAGCTCCCTGAGCTGGCGCTCGCCGAGCCTGACCAGCCCGCGCAGGCGCATGTTGGCCGCCGAGGCCACGAACAGGCGCGCCAGCAGGAGCAGCACCACGGAGACCGCGACCACCACGACGCCGGTGACGGGCTGCTCGGCACGCGCCCCGGCCAAGTGGGCCAGCAGCGTGCAGGCCGCCACGGCGACCAGCGCCAGGGGGACCATCGCGACGACGTTCCTGGCGACGGGCACCCCCGCCTCTCTGACCCGCGGCGTCCACGGGACGGCGGCGAGCAGCAGGAGCGCTACGGGCGCCAGCATGACGGTCCAGGTCGGCGGCGTGCCGCCGTCCAGGCGCGCGACCCCGGCGGCCAGGGCCGCCGTGGTCATGGTGGCGAGCACCCCGGTGCCCGCCAGGCCGAGCAGCCAGGAAGGGGACCTGCTGGTCAGCACGGACGGGATCACGGCGCACGTCACCAGCAACGCCACCATCGGCGGCAACATGACGAGCGTGAACGCCGGCGGATCGGCCGCCGCGTACACGTGGCGCAGCTGCACCACCCATCCGATGAGGAAGAGAGAAGCGGCGCACAGGTAGGCGTCGCTGATATGCCGCAGAACAGTCTTGGCCGGGAGCTTGCGATCGGCGGCCACCAGTGCGCCGCCCGCGGTGACCACAACGCCGACCAGCACGAACATGTCGGCGACCCCGGCGACCACGCTCTCGGAGAACGGACGCAGCGCCATGCCGGCGCCCCAGATGACGGCGCCGCCGCCCATCCAGCGCGCCCCCATCGCCGTCGGGCGGTGGCCGGCCGACCTCAGCGAGAGGGCCAGCAAGGAGGCGGCGGCGGCCAGCACGGCGAGGCCTGCGGCGATCGCTCCGGCGATCAGGACCTGTTCGTCCTTGACGAACGCGGCAGCGAGCACCACCGCGCCTGCCGCAACCGCGGCGGTCAGCGGCGCACGTGGATCACGCCAGCGGATCACAGTCGTTGCCCATCCCGTCTCGAGCACTGCACCTGTGACCGCCGAAGTCCGGCGATCACTTTCGCCAGTGTGAGCGGTCACGGGCACGCGGGTGGTGACAACGGCGATGTCGTCACCGATCTGATAACCACACAGACCAATTGCCGCCAAAAGCTCCTTGACAGTCAGTCAGGAACTCCCCGCAAACGTAACGGTACGCACCGAAGGTCACGGACCAGCCACGTTCCGGGATCCTCTCAGTACGACTCCGTGATGATGTTGATCAACTGCTCGCCCGCGAGATACCGCGAGAGCTGGGCCTTGATCAGGCGGAGCATCCGGCGCCCCGACGCCGGGGTGCTGCCCGCGACGTGAGGGGTGATCAGCACGCCCGGCGCGCTCCACAGAGGGTGACCCTCGGGCAGCGGCTCGGGCGCGGTCACGTCCAGCGCGGCGCGCAGCCTGCCGTTCTTGAGTTCCAAGATCAGAGCGTCGGTGTCGACGACACCTCCCCTGGCGGCGTTCACGAGGACGGCGCCGTCCTTCATCCGGGCCAGGAACGTGGCGTCCACCATGCCGGCGGTGTCGGGCGTGGCGGGGACCAGCAGCACCACGACGTCCGCCTGGGGCAGCAACCTGGGCAGTTCGGCCATGCCGTGCACGCCCTCCCGGGCGCTCCTGGCCACCCGTACGATCTCGACCTCGAAGCCCTCCAGGCGGCGCTCGAGCGCGGCGCCGATGGAGCCGTAGCCGACGATCAGGACGGTCGAGTCGGCCAGCACGCCGGTGTGGTGGTAGGTCCACTCGCCCCTGCGCTGCGCGTCCACGAACTCGGGAAACTCCCTGAGCACCGCGATCATCGCGCCGACCGCCCACTCCGCGGTCCCCGCGTCGTGCACGCCACGGGCGTTGCACAGCACCGCACCCTCAGGCATGTGCGGCCGGTACGGCTCCACTCCCGCGGTGACGGTCTGCACCAGCCGCAGCGAGCTCATCCTGGCCAGAGTGCCGGGCACATCGGGCACCGTGACGAGCGGCGGGATCCAGACCTCCACCTCCTCGATCCCTTTCGGCATCGAGGACGTGCCGTCATAGACGGCACATTCGACTCCCGGCAGATCGGACAGAACTTCGGCCACCGCGTCGGAGGGAACCCAGGTCTTCATGCGCAGAACTTTATGTCTCGCCGGTAAGTATGGGGGATATGAGGAAGCTCTGGACGATCCTAGTCGTGGCCGCGCTCACCGCCTGCTCCGGCGGTGGCGGAACAGGCGGTGCGGTGCTCCCGACCGCCGCTTTGGGTGACGCCGCCGCCCCTGGCCAGCCGAAGGACGTGGTGACGGGCCTTTCCGTGCCATGGGCGGTGGCGTTCCTTCCCAGCGGCGACGCTCTCGTGACCGAGCGGGACTCGGCCAGGCTGCTGCGGGTCAGCCAGGCCGGGCAGGTGACGGAGCTGGGGACGATCGAGGGGGTGCGGCCGGACGGCGAGGGCGGCCTGATGGGCGTGGCCGTCAAGGATCAGCAAATATTCCTTTACTTCACCGCGGCAGCGGACAACCGGATCGTCCGCTACGCCTTCGACGGCAACCGCCTCGGGGAGCGGCAGGTCCTCGTCGAGGGCATCCCCAAGGGCGGCATCCACAACGGCGGCCGGCTCGCGTTCGGCCCCGACGGCTACCTGTACGCCACCACAGGCGAGGTCGGCGATGGCGAGCTGGCGCAGCAGCGCGACTCGCTCGGCGGCAAGATCCTGCGCATGACCGTGGACGGCAAGCCCGCCCCCGGCAACCCGTTCGGCACGCTCGTCTACAGCTACGGTCACCGCAACGTCCAGGGGCTGGCGTGGGATGAGCAGGGGCGGCTGTACGCCTCCGAGTTCGGCGCCAACGCCTACGACGAGGTCAACCTGATCAAGGCGGGCGCCAATTATGGGTGGCCCGAGGTCGAGGGGCGTGGGGACGACCAGCGCTTCGTCAACCCCATCCTCACCTGGACCACCGACGAGGCGTCACCGTCCGGGATGGCGTACGCGAACGGCTCCCTCTGGGTCGGCGCGCTGCAAGGAGCCCGCCTGTGGCAGGTCCCGCTGGGCGAGGACGGCTCGGCCGGCAAACCGGTCGCCCACTTCACCGACCGGTACGGCCGCATCCGCGCCGTCACCACCGCCCCCGGCGGCGCCTTGTGGATGGGCACCAGCAACAAGGACGGCCGAGGCTCGCCCCAGGAGGGCGACGACCGCATCCTGTCGGTCACGGCGTCTTCGTAACGCCACCGCGGCGGCCGACGCGTGGCCCGCGGACGGCGCAGGGCCGGGCAGGCGGTGTTACTGGCCCGAGCCGGCGCAGGTGATCCGGGCCTGAGGCCGGTACTCCGTGGTCAGCTTCCTGTCCTTCTTGACCACCTTGCCGCCCTTGTAGAACACGCGGGCGACGTCGATGGTGAACCCCGGCTCACCCACCGTCGGCAGACAGTCGGGCTCGGAGCTGACCTCGCTCCGGAACGGCTTGACGTCCCGCCGCTCCGACGTGACCGGCTCGATCTTGTCGTACCGCTTGGTGCTCCACAGCGTGACCGTGACCGAGGTGTCGGTGAAGGCGGTCTTGATCAGCACGCCGTGCTCGGAGTCGTTGCGCCACTTCAGGTCGGTGTCCGGATAGAGCAGCGCGACATCCCGCCCAGCGGGATAACGCTGCGCGTAGTAGTCCATCGGCTGGTGCTCCACGTCGTCGAATCCACCGAAGAAGACCGCGTTGTACATGGTCGTGGCGAACTGCGAAACGCCGCCGCCGACGACGTTCACCATGCGCCCGCCGACGATCTGCCCGGCTTCGACGTAGCCGTCCTCGACGGTCGGCTCCCCGATGACCTCGTTGATCGAGAACGTCTGCCCCGGCCTCACCAGATGCCCGTCGAGCTGCTGCGCCATGCGCTGGATGTTCTTCACCCGCGGCAGGCAGCAGTCGAACGTCGTGCTGAACGAGCCCACGATCTCCTCGATGCCGAGCCCGCGGACCTGCTGCGTGCTGACGGCCGGCTCGACCACCCCCAGCCGCACGGGGATCGTCCGTTCACCGCCGGCGTCGAACACCTTCTCCGCATCCCTGGCCAGCAGCTTGTCGTTCACGCCCCGCCCCGTGCGGGCGGGCACCAGGACCGGCTTGCCGTCCACGATCTGGTACGTCGCGTCGCGCGGCTGCTGAGCGGCGTCGACGAGCGTGCTCTCCACGTTCGCCAGCACCGCCTTGGCGTCGAACTCCGGCACCAGCGCGCCGTCGCCGTCGGGGTTGAACGTCAGGTTCGCCGCGATCACCGCAGGGGGAATCTGCACCTGCTTGTCGCCGAGGGTCAGCGTGATGGGCCCGGCGACAGCGCTGCGCGCCTTGACCAGGGCCCTCTGGACGGCCTCGCTGGTCGTGTCCGGCTTGGCCGGCCGCAGCGTCAGCACCACTGTGCCGCCGCCGCGCAGGAAGGCGTCGCCGATCTGCCGTACCGCGTCGTCCCGGTCGAGCAACACGCCGTCGGCGGGCTCGCGTCCCTTCGGCTGCAGCCCGGTGAAGACCACGCGGCCTTCGACCGCGGGCTTGTCCACGCCCTCCGCCAGGCCCTCGACGGTCCTGGCGAGCTGGGAGGAGTCGATGGTGACCTTCGGCTGGAGCTCGGTGATGCCGGTCAGGCCCTGCCACACCTCCTGCGGGCTGGGGAACCCGCTCGGCGCCTGCCCGATCGTGCCGACCACGTCCAGCTCGAGCCCGGCCTCGTCGGCCTGGACGGTGTCCTTCTTGCCGCCGACGTCGACCACGACGGGCTTGCTGAGCTTGGCGCCCAGTTCGTTACGCAACTTGTCGGCAGCCTGGGTCACGGTGAGCCCACCGATGTCGACCCCCGCCACCCGGGTGCCGCGCAACACCGACCCTGACATGAGCACGGCGGGCACCACGTACGCGAGCGCCGCGAGCACCACGACGAACAACGCCAGGCCCGGCAGGAGCCGGCGCCGCTTCGGCGGGTCGGGGTCGAAGGTGGCGGGCCGTTCGGCCACCCCGAAAGCGGGCGGGGCGGACGACTGCGTGTCCTTCATGGGCCACGGCTGCGCCGGCGGCGGCACCGGTGGCAGCGCGCCTCCCGGTGAACCGCCCGGCGCGCTCGGGCCTGGTGCCGGCCGGGGCTCCTGCCTGGCCGGCGGGCCGAAGATGTCCCGGGAGACCCCTGGGGGTAACCCTTCGATCCGCGGCTTCTTGGAGACTGCCGACGAGGGCAGTGGCACCGAGGCGAACGGGTCGGTCGGTGATTCGATCGGTCCGGCGCCGTTTCGCACGCCTCAATCTCCTCCCGCGTCCGCAGCCAAGTCTCAGGCAACAGTAAGGCACGCGGATCCGCATATGTCACGGGAAATGGCTACGGAAATGTGTCAACCTAGCCACCGGTAGCGATGTTCCGGACGTCCGGCCGTGCCGTACCGTGGCCGCAACTCCGCTTGGCCCGCCGCGCACAGGTGTTCGAGATAGCGGCGGGCGCTGACCCGCGACAAGCCCGTGAGCTCGGCCGCTTCGGCCGCCGACAGGTCGCGACCCACCTCTCGCAGGGTATCGGCGACCAGCGCGCAGGTGGCCGAGGACAACCCTTTCGGCATGGGCATCGGGGTGGCCGACGTGTGCCTGCCGAAGAGGCGGTCCACGTCGTCCTGGCGGGCCTCGGGGCCGATGGCGGTCAGGCGGTTGCGGGTGTCGGCGTACTGCTGGAGGCGTTCGGTCAGGGCGGCGGCGGTGAAGGGCTTGATCAGGTAGTTGAGCGCGCCGCCGCGCATGGCCTCCCTGACCGTGGGCACGTCGCGGGCGGCACTGATCATGATGACGTCCACGTCGTGGAGCGCCTTGAGCACCTCCAGGCCCGACATGTCGGGCAGGTAGATGTCGAGCAGCACGAGATCGGGGCGGAGCTCGGCCACCGCGTTGAGCGCGTCGGCGCCGTTGTGCACCATGGAGACGACCCGGAAGCCGGGCACGCGGGACACGTAGCCGCTGTGGATGCGCGCGACCATGAAATCGTCGTCCACGACAAGCACGCGAATGTCGCTCATGTCCCCGCCTCCGCCGGGAGCAGGGCGGTGAAGACCGCTCCCCCGGAGTTGACTACCCGAACCCAGCCGCCTCTGCGCAAGCACGCCTGCCTGGTCAGCGCCAGGCCGAGGCCGCGCGGTCCGGAGTGGGCGGCCTTGGTGGTGAAGCCTTCTCTGAAGACCTCGTCCACCAGGTCGGGGGCGATGCCGGGCCCGGAGTCGCCGACCCGCACCCGCAGCCCGTCGGAGTCCGCCTGCACCGACACCTCGATCGTGCCCGCCGCACCGTCGAGCGCGTCGATGGCGTTGGCGACGAGGTTGCCGACCACCAGGACCGCGTCCTGCGGGTCACCGATGATGCCCTCGGGGACTGAGGAGTCCTCCGACAACACCAGCGTGGCGCCGCGCTCGGCCGCCTCGGCGGACTTGGCCAGCAGGAGGGCGGCCAGCGTGGGGTCCTGGACGCGTTCGCGCAGGTCGGTCGCGTAGGTGCCGCGGGTGGTGCGGGTGATGAAGCCGATGGCGGACTCGTGCTCGCCCAGCTCGAGCAGGCCGACGACGGTGTGCATGCGGTTGGCGAACTCGTGCGCCTGGGCCCGCAGCGCCTCCGTCGCGCTGCTGGTGTCGTCGAGCTCGCGGGCCAGGCGGACCAGCTCGGTGCGGTCCCTGAGGGTGACCACCCAGCCGCGGTGCTGCCCCCGTACGGAGACCGGGGTGCGGTTGAGCACCAGCACCCGCTCGCCGTGCAGCACGACGCGGTCCTCCCCCTGGTCGGCGCCGCCGAGCACGTCGCGCATGCGGTCGGAGACCGGCATCCGGCTCAGGTCCTCCCCTTCGACCACCGCGCCCAGCAGGTCGCGGGCGGCGTCGTTGACCAGCGTCACGCGGCCTGCGAGGTCGAGCGCGAGCACGCCTTCCTTGACGCCGTGCAGGACGCCCTCGCGCTGCTCCAGCAGCGCGGCGATCTCCTTGGGCTCCAGGCCGAAGGTCTGCCTGCGCACCCGCGCGGTGATCATTGCGGCCAGTGCGAGGCCGGCCAGCATGACCGCGAGCGCCGTCCAGATCAGCGGCGGCAGCGCGGCGCCGAGCTGGCCCATGACCGTTGTCTCCAGCACGCCCACGGAGACGAGGCCGATCACGTTGCCGTACTCGTCGCGGATCGGGTACTTGCCCCTGACCGTGGTGCCGATCGTGCCGGTCTGGGTGCCCACCCAGCCCTTTCCCGTCCTGAGCACCTCGGTGCCGTCGGTGGACAGCTTCTCGCCGATCAGGGCGGCGTTGGGGTGGGCGTAGCGCCTCTGCTCGGCGTTGGCGATCACGACGTAGTCCGCGCCGGTCTCCTGCTGGACGCTCATGGCCAGCGGCTGCAGCACCGCCGAGGGGTCCGGCCGTTTGAAGGCCTCGCGGACCTGCGGGAGCGCGGCCACCGACTGGGCGATCGCGAGGGCCCGCTGCTGGTGGAGCCCTGCAAGCTGGTTGCGGGTGTGCCCGGCCCACACGCCGGCCGTGCCCCCGACGGCGAGCAGAACGATCACCATCTGGAGCACGAAGAGCTGGGTCCCTAGGGACGCGTCGCGTACCCTTCTCACGAGGCACATGGAAACAAACGCAGGTCACGGCCAGGTCGCGACCAATACGACCACTATGACGGCAAGGTTCCAAAGCCTCGACGAGGGGCGGCATGGGGATTCACCATCCCAGTCTCATAACCAGTGTTTCCTAGCCGTGAAATTCCCCCCTCGTTGGAGTTAACAATGCGCCTGCGCATACTCGCCGCACTCGCGGCGCTCTCGATCGGCGCCCTGGCCGGCTGCGGCGGTCAGAGCGGCACCACCGCCTCCGGCACCCTCCGCATCATGGCGCCGGCCTCGCCCGGCGGCGGCTGGGACCAGACCTCCCGCACGGCCGAGCAGGCGCTCAAGAGCGCCGCTCCCGACCGCAAGGTGGAGGTGTTCAACGTGCCCGGCGCGGGCGGCACGATCGGCCTGGCGCAGCTCGCCGGCGAGAAGGGCAACGGCAACCTGCTGATGACCATGGGTCTGGTCATGGTGGGCGCCATCGAGCAGAACAAGTCGAAGGTCACGCTGGCCGAGACCACGCCCATCGCCAAGCTGACCGAGGAGTACGAGATCATCGTGGTCCCGGCCGAGTCCCCGTTCAAGACGGTGGCCGACCTGGTCGCCGCGTGGAAGGCCGACCCCAGCAAGGTGTCGATCTCCGGCGGGTCCGCGGGTGGCACCGACCACATCGTGGCCGGGCTGATGGCCAAGGCCGCGGGCGTGGACCCCAAGCAGGTCAACTACATCGCCAACTCGGGCGGCGGCGAGGCGCTCAACCAGCTGCTCGGCAACAAGGTCAGCGCGGGCATCTCGGGCGTCGGCGAGTTCGCCGAGCACGTGAAGTCCGGCAAGCTGCGCGCGCTCGGCGTGACCTCGGGCGAGCGGATCGAGGGCCTGGACGCGCCCACGCTGAAGGAGGGCGGCCTGGACGTGGAGCTGGCCAACTGGCGCGGCTTCGTGGCCCCCGGCGGGCTCTCCGACGCCGACAAGAAGACCCTGACCGATCTGGTCACCAAGATGCACGACTCGCAGGCCTGGAAGGACGCGGTGGCCAAGAACGGCTGGATCGACTCGTTCCAGACCGGTCAGCAGTTCGCCGACTACCTGAACTCCGAGCAGACCCGGGTCAAGGCCATCATCGCCGAGATGGGGCTCGTCTCCTGATGGCTCGCTGGCGGCGGCCCGAGCTCGGGCTGGCGGTCGTGGTGCTCGGGCTGGGAGTGTTCGTGATCGCCGGGACGCTGGACGTCTCGGCGGCGGCCTCCCAGCTCGGCATCGGGCCGCGTTTCTTCCCGATGCTGGTCGGCGGGGCCATGGTGCTCGTCGGCCTGTTCTACGTGATCGACGTGCTGCGGGGCGGGCACGGCGACCCTGAGGAGAGCGAGGACGTGGACGTGGACGCGCCGGCGGACTGGCGCAGCGTGGGGCTGGTCAGCGGGATCTTCCTGGCGTTCGCGGCGTTGCTGAACGTGCTCGGCTGGATCATCGGCGCGAGCCTGCTGTTCTTCGGGCTGTCGCTGGCGCTCGGCGCCGAGCACAAGGGGCGCGCGGCGGTGGTCGCGGTCGTCATGGGGATTGCCACATACCTGCTGTTCGTCAAGGGCCTCGGCGTCACGCTGCCGGGCGGCCCGCTGCAGGGGGTGATCTAGGTGGAGTCGCTGCAGCTCCTGCTCGACGGGTTCGCCGCAGCCCTCACCCCGGTCAACCTCATGTACGCGCTGATCGGCGTCACGCTCGGCACCCTCGTCGGCGTGCTGCCCGGTATCGGGCCCGCGATGACGGTGGCGCTGCTGCTGCCGATCACATTCACAGTGCCGGCGGCCAGCGCGTTCATCATGTTCGCCGGCATCTACTACGGCGGCATGTACGGCGGCTCGACCACCTCCATCCTGCTCAACACGCCCGGCGAGTCCTCGTCGATGATCACGGCGTTGGAGGGCAACAAGATGGCCAGGCGTGGGCGGGCCGCCCAGGCGCTGGCCACGGCGGCCATCGGCTCGTTCGTGGCGGGCACCATCGCGACCGCGTTGCTGGTGGTGGCGGCGCCGGCCGTGGTGGCGTTCGCGATCTCGTTCGGCCCTGAGGACTACTTCGCGCTGGCGATCCTGGCGTTCACCGCCGTGTCGTCGGTGTTGTCCCGCTCGATCGTGCGCGGCCTGGCCTCCCTGGGACTCGGCCTGACGATCGGGCTGGTCGGCATCGACCAGCAGACCGGGCAAGCGCGGCTCACGCTGGGCATCCCGCAGCTGCTGGACGGCATCGACGTGGTGATCGTCGCGGTCGGCCTCTTCGCCCTCGGCGAGGCTCTGTACGTGGCCTCGCGGCTGCGCCACGCGACGCCCGATGTGGTGCCTGTCGGCCGGGCGTGGATGGGCCGGGCGGACTGGCGGCGCTCCTGGCGGCCCTGGCTGCGCGGCACGGCGCTGGGCTTCCCGTTCGGCGCGCTGCCCGGCGGCGGGGCCGAGATCCCCACGTTCCTGTCGTACGCGGCCGAGAAGCGCCTGGCCAAGGGCGTGGCCAAGGAGGAATACGGCAAGGGCGCCATCGAAGGCGTCGCAGGTCCGGAGGCGGCCAACAACGCCTCGGCGGCCGGCACCCTGGTCCCGCTGCTCACCCTGGGCCTGCCCACGTCGGCGACGGCGGCGATCATGCTGGCCGCCTTCCAGCAGTACGGCCTGCAGCCCGGGCCCCAGCTGTTCGACCACAACCCGGCGCTGGTGTGGAGCATGATCGCGTCGCTGTTCATCGGCAACGCGATGCTGCTGGTGCTGAACCTGCCGCTGGCGCCGGCGTGGGCGAAGGTGCTGCGGATCCCGCGCCCGTACCTGTATGCCGGCATCGTGCTCTTCGCCGCCCTCGGCGTCTACGCGCTGAACGGCACCGTGGTGGACCTGTTCGTCCTGTTCCTGCTCGGCCTGCTCGGGTACGCCATGCGCCGCTTCGGACTCCCGGTCGCCCCCGCCGTGATCGGCATGATCCTGGGCCCGATGGCGGAGATCCAGCTGCGCCGCGCTCTGGCGATCGGCGCGGGCGACGTGACCGTCCTGGTCCGCAGCCCGGTGGCGGCGGTGCTGCTGGGACTTTCGCTCTTGGCTCTGCTCACGCCGCTGTTCAGGAAGCTCTTCGCCCGGAAGAGCGACGTCACGCCGGTCGGCTGAGCGCCTGCTGGGACGGTTCCGCCACCGTGGCGGAACCGTCCTTGATCGAGCGCCCGGCGATGGCCAGCCCGGCCAGTGCCATGACCAGCGTGGCCGCGAACACCGTCCAGTAACCCGACTCGGTGGGCGCGAACAGCGCGGCCGTGACGGCCACCGCGACCACCGAGAACACCGACTCGCCCACCTGCAGCGCCGAGCTGTTCTTGCCCTGCTCGCCGGGCGCCGACAACTCCAGCGTGAGCACCGACAGCGTCGGGTACACCAGCCCGATCCCGAACCCGGTGATGATCCACGACGGGTACGCCAGCGCCACCGGCACCGTGGTGAACGCGACCGTGCCCATGATCAGGATGCCCAGCGCCATCATGGCCGAGCCGAGCCGCAGGTTCGTCTTCTGGCTGAAGAACTCCCGCCCCTGCACCCAGGAGGCGAACGACCAGGTCAGCGAACCGCCCATGAGCGCGAGCCCGGACGCCCACGTGGGCAGGCCGCGGTGATCGATCAGCATGAGCGACACCATCACCTCGGCCGCGAAGAACGCCCCGGCCGACAGGCCGCGCAGGCCCACGACAGCAGGCAGCCCGCGGGCGGCCCGGAGCGTGCCGCGGGGAAGCAACCTCGGGAGCGCGACAGCCAGGACCACCATGCCGGCGATCAGCAGGGGGAACCGGCCCCCGCTGCTGCCGTACTGCATGAGGCCGGCGCCGACGGCGGTCACGGCCGCCCAGGCGATCTTGCCCATCAGTCCGGGGGCGGGCTCGCCCTGCCCGCCGCTGACCGGCTGCCCGGCCAGGCCACGCACCAGCACCAGGCCGGAGAGCACGGTCAGGATCGGGACCAGCAGGAACACCCAGCGCCATCCCAGCGTGTCGGTCACCACGCCCACGATCGCCGGCCCCACCATCGAGGGCACCACCCACGCGGTCGCGAACAACGAGAAGATCCTGGGGTGCAGGCTCTCGGGGTAGACCCTGGCCACCACCACGTACAACGCCACGCTTACCAGCGCCCCGCCGAAGCCCTGCAGGAACCGGCCCGCGATCAGCACCTCCATGCTGGGCGCCAGTCCCGCGACGGTCAGCCCCGCGGCGAACCCCACCGCCCCTGTCCACAGCGGCGCCTGAGGGCCGTGGACGTCCGCCCATCGGCCGCCGAGCACCGTGCCGACCACGCTCGCGGCCATCGCGCCGCTGAACGCCAACCCGTACAGCTCCAGCCCGCCGAGCTCCTTGGCCACGACCGGCATGGCGATCGCGACCGCCATGTACTCGAAGGCCACCAGCGACACCATCGCCACCAGGCCCGCCGTCAACGCTTTCCTCGTCATGCCGACGAACCTACGATGACCTGCGGCACCGCACCTCCAGCGGGGGCCCTAGTCCACCCGGGCCATTGGGCCTAGGACCGGCGCCCTTCCTTTCCACGGCTGCCGCCATCACGCCGGAGAGCCCCGCCACCGAAGCGGCAGGGCCCTCACGAGACGGCGGGTCTACTCCGAGACCCCGAGCTTCTCCAGGATCAGCTGCCGGGCCCGGGCCGCGTCGGCCTTGCCCTTGCTGGCCCGCATGACGCCACCCACCAGCGCACCGGCCGCCGCGATCTTCCCGGACCGCACCTTCTCGGCCGCGTCGGCGTTGTCCGCCAGCACCTGGTCGATGATCGCCAACAGCTCGCCCTCGTCGCTGACGATCTGCAGCCCGCGCTTCTCGACCACCTCATCGGGCGTGCCCTCACCGGCCAGCACGCCTTCGAGCACCTCGCGCGCCAGCTTGTCGTTGAGCGCCCCCGAGGCCACCAGCTCGGTCACCCGCGCGATCTGGGCCGGCGTGATGGGCAGGTCCGCCAGCGGGACGGCACTCTCGTTGGCGCGCCGCGCCAGCTCGCCCATCCACCACTTGCGCGCGTCCGCCGCCGGCGCACCCGCCGCGACCGTGGCCTCGACCAGGTCGAACGCGTCGGCGTTGTGCATGGCCTGCATGTCGAGGTCGGACAGCCCCCACTCGGCCTGCAGCCGCTTGCGCCGGACGGAGGGCAGCTCGGGCAGGGCCGCCTTCAGCGCGGAAACCCACGCCGCATCCGGCGCGATCGGCACCAGGTCGGGCTCGGGGAAGTAGCGGTAGTCCTGCGCTTCCTCCTTGGACCGGCCGGACGTGGTCGTGCCGGTGTCCTCGTGGAAGTGCCGGGTCTCCTGGATGATCTTCCCGCCGTCGGCGAGGACGGCGGCCTGCCGCTCGATCTCGCTCCGCACGGCCCGCTCGACGCTGCGCAGCGAGTTGACGTTTTTGGTCTCCGTGCGGGTGCCCCACTCGGAAGAGCCGCGCGGCATGAGCGAGACGTTGACGTCACAGCGCAGCGAGCCCTCCTCCATGCGCACGTCGGACACGCCGAGCGAGCGCATGATCTCACGCAGCTCGGTGACGTAGGCCTTGGCCACCTCCGGCGCGAGCCGGTCGGTGCCCGGGATGGGCTTGGTGACGATCTCGACCAGCGGGATGCCGGCCCGGTTGTAGTCGACGATCGAGTAGTCGGCCCCATGGATGCGCCCGGTCGCGCCGCCCACATGCGTGGACTTGCCGGTGTCCTCCTCCAGGTGCACCCGCTCGATCTCGATCCGCACGGTCTCGCCGCCCACCTCGACATCGACGTAGCCGTCGAAGCAGAGCGGCTCGTCGTACTGCGAGATCTGGTAGTTCTTCGGCATGTCCGGATAGAAGTAGTTCTTCCGGGCGAAGCGGCACCACTCGGCGATCGAGCAGTTCAGCGCGAGGCCGATGCGGATCGTCGACTCGATGGCCATTTCGTTGGCCACCGGCAGGGCGCCGGGCAGTGCCAGACAGGTCGGGCAGACCTGGGTGTTGGGCGGGGCGCCGAAGGCGGTCTTGCAGCCGCAGAACATCTTCGACTTGGTGCCCAGCTCGACGTGGGTCTCCAGGCCGAGCACCGGCTCGAACCGGTCGAGCGCTTCGTCATAGACCATGGTCATAGCGACGGGGCCTCCTTCAGCAGCGGGCCGCCCCAGCGGCTCTCCAGGGCCTTCTCCACGGCGGCGCCGACGCGGTAGCAGCGGTCGTCGGCCAGGACCGGCGCCATGATCTGCAGGCCGACGGGCAGGCCGTCCTCGTCGGCCAGGCCGCACGGCACCGACATGGCGGCGTTGCCGGCCAGGTTGGACGGGATGGTGCACAGGTCGGCGAGATACATCGCCATCGGGTCGTCGGTGCGCTCGCCGATCGGGAACGCCGTCGTCGGCGTGGTCGGCGACACGAGCACGTCGACCTGCTGGTAGGCGGCCTCGAAGTCGCGGGCGATGAGCGTGCGGACCTTCTGCGCCTGGCCGTAGTAGGCGTCGTAGTAGCCGCTCGACAGCGCGTAGGTGCCGAGCATGATGCGCCGCTTGACCTCGGGGCCGAAGCCGGCGGCCCGGGTCAGCGCCATGACCTCCTCGGCGCTGCGGGTGCCGTCGTCGCCGACGCGCAGGCCGTAACGCATGGCGTCGAAGCGGGCCAGGTTGGACGAGCACTCCGACGGCGCGATCAGGTAGTAAGCCGGCAGGGCGGTCGTGAACGACGGGCAGGAGACCTCGACGACCGTGGCGCCGAGCGACTCCAGCAGCTTGACGACCTCGTGGTAGCGGGCCAGCACGCCGGCCTGGTAGCCCTCGCCGGAGAACTCCTTGACGACGCCGATCCGCATGCCGGCGATGTCGGGGTTCTTCGCGGCCTCGACCACGCTGGGGACCGGGGCGTCGATGGAGGTGGAGTCCATCGGGTCGTGTCCGGAGAATGCCTCGTGCAGCAGGGCCGCGTCGAGCACGTTGCGGGCGAACGGGCCGGGCGTGTCGAGCGAGCTCGCGAACGCGATGATCCCGTAACGGGACGAGCCGCCATATGTCGGCTTCATGCCCACGATGCCGGTCACGGCCGCGGGCTGCCGGATCGAGCCGCCCGTGTCGGTGCCGGTGGACAGCGGGGCCTCATACGCGGCCACAGCGGCGCTGGAGCCGCCGGACGAGCCGCCCGGCACCTTCGTCAGGTCCCACGGGTTGTGCGTCGGGTGGTAGGCGGAGTTTTCCGTCGAGGAGCCCATGGCGAACTCGTCGAGGTTCGTCTTGCCCAGGAAGACCAGCCCGGCCTCGCGCAGCCGCTTGGTGACGGTCGCGTCGTAAGGTGGCCGCCAGCCCTCGAGGATCTTGGACGCGGCCGTCGTGGGCATGTCGTGCGTGGAGAAGATGTCCTTGTGCGCGATCGGCACCCCGGCCAGCGGACCGAGCTTCTCGCCCGCCTTGAGCCTGGCGTCCACGGCCCGCGCCTGCTCCAGCGTGACCTCGCGATCGATGTGCAGGAACGCCCTGATCTTGGGCTCCACCTCGGCCATGCGGTCCAGGTGAGCCTCGGCCACCTCAGCGGCGGAAACCTCGCCTGCGGCGATCATCGCCCCCAGCTCGGCGGCGGTCTTACGGATCAGACTCATGCCTCCTCCCCGAGGATGCGCGGCACCTGGAAGCGGTCACCCTCGACGGCGGGCGCGCCGGCGAGCGCCTGCTCGGGGGTCAGCGACTGTCGCACCTCGTCGGCACGGAAGACATTGGTCAGCGGAAGCGCGTGCGACGACGGCGGCACGTCCTCGGCGGCGACCTCGGAGACCTTCGCGACCGCCTCGATGATGGCATCGAGCTGGGTGGCGTAGTGTTCGAGCTCGTCGTCGGTGAGCGCCAGCCTGGACAACCGGGCCAGGTGTGCGACCTCGTCGCGGGTTATGGCGGACATGAGTCGTTTAACCCGTTTCGTGGATGGAGTCTTTGGACACTGCCATCCTAGGGGGCTTGACGCAGCGCCCCTGAACCATTAACCGGCCCGCAACACGCCGAACGATCCCGGCCGCCCGCTCGTTGCCCCTTCAGGAGGCGGGGGCCATGGAGCGTAACGGGTGCGGCGCGGGATGCCTGATTGTCCTGGCGGCCCTGACCACGCCGCTGGTCCTGCTGGCCGGTGTGCTGCTGGCCGTCGTCACCGTGGACGCCGCCCAGCTGGAGTTCCGAGCCGCGCGGCAGCAGGGCACGATGGGGCACTTCACCGCGCGTGAGCTGGACTGCTCGGGCCGCGGCCCGTGCAACTGGAACGGCGTCTACGTCTCAGACGACGGCTCGCTGACCAAGCCGGACGCCTGGATCTTCGGATACGGGCCGGATGAGCTGGCCGCGGGCGACCGGGTGGCGGCGCTCGACGCCGGGCACGACGTCAAGGTCTTCCGTCCGGGTCACTACGACCTGCCCGGCGTGCTGCTGCTGGCGGGCTTCTCGCTGGCGACCCTGCTCCTGCCGGTGTACCTGTTCCGGCGCGCGCTCTGGAAGCGCCCGCCCAAGTGGACGCCGGAGCGGCCGATGTGGAAAGGCCATCGACTCTAGTCAGGCGGAGCGGCTGACCTCGGGCCGGTAACCGAACTCGACCTGGGCGGCCGCAGCCTCGGAGCGCTCGCGGAGCCAGACCGTGGCATCGGCGGCGGGCATGGGCTTGCAGAAAAGCCAGCCCTGCCCCACGTCGCAGCCCATCTCGGCCAGCCGCACGGCCACCTCGTCCGACTCGACGCCCTCGGCCACCGAACGCAGCCCGAGCGAGCGCACCAGGTCCACGATCGAGCGCACGATCCGCTCGTCGTCCTCGGAGCCGGCCATCCTGCGCACGAACGAGGCGTCGATCTTCACCTCGGACACCGCCAGCCGCTGCAGCCTGATCAGCGAGGAGTAACCGGTGCCGAAGTCGTCCAGGGCCAGCGGCACGCCCAGCGTGGCCAGCGCCTTGATGGTCTCCTGCGTATAGGCCTGGTCGCCGGTCAGAATGCGCTCGGTCACCTCCAGCTGGATGGCCGACGGCGGCAGCCCGTACTTGGCCAGCCCCACCTCCAGTTGCTCGGGCAGGGCCGAGTCGAGCAGGTCGCGGGCGGAGATGTTGACCGAGATCTGCACCCTGAGCCCGGTGTGCCACCAGAAAGCGGCCTGCTCGAGAGCCTCTTCGATCACGTACGCGGTCAGCTGCCGCATCAGGTAGGACTGCTCGGCCAAAGGAACGTATTCGGAGGGCGCGATCGCCCCGTGCACCGGGTGCCGCCAGCGCAGCAGGGCCTCCACCCCGTGGACGGCGCCGCTGCCGAGGCTCACCTTGGGCTGGTAGTGCAGCCGGAGCTCCCGATTGTCGATGGCGCGGCGAAGATCACCGAGTAAGGTGAGCCGCTCGGGCGAGTTGCGGTCCTTGTCCGGCTGGTAGAGCTCGACGCCGGTGCGTCCCTCCTTGGCCAGGTACATCGCCACGTCGGCCCGCTGCAGCAGCAGCTCGAAATCGGGCGCGTGATCGGGATAGAGCGCGATCCCGACCGAGGCGTCCACATCGAAGGTCATGCCCTCCAGCCGCACCGGCTCGGTCAGCGCCGCGCGCAACCTGGCCGCCACCTCCCTGGCCGCGTGGGCGTCCCTGATCGAGGGCAGCAGCACGGCGAACTCGTCGCCGCCCAGCCGGGCCACGACGTCCTTGGGGCGTACGGAATGGGTGAGCCGGTGCGCGACCATCTGCAGCAGCCGGTCGCCCACCGGGTGGCCCATCGTGTCGTTGACCTCCTTGAACCGGTCGAGGTCGAGCAGGAACAGACCGACCCGCTCGTCCTGACGGGCCTCGGCGAGCGCCTCCTCGGTGCTCACGATGAGCATCTTGCGATTGGGCAGGCCGGTCAGCTCGTCGTGCAGGGCCTGGTGGTCGCGGCGCATGGACAGCGTGGCGGTGAAGTAGACGGCGGCCAGGGGGGCGACGAAGAGCGGCACGAGGCCGGGCGAATGGTTCATGACCACGACGACCAGGGGCGCCAGGCCGAGCAGCGCGGCGTAGACGAGGCTCTGCGGCCCCACGGTGACCTTCAGCACCCGCACGATCGAGCGCCGTTCGTGCAGCGCGACCGCCCCGCTGACCAGCGTCGCCCTGGAGGCGAAATAGGCCACCCCGGCCAGCGCGATCGCCGGCAGGTGGCCGCCGCTCGGCTCCCACGGCGCGGCCGGGCTCGGCGCGATCCCGAACGCCCCCAGCACCACGGCCGCCGCGGTGAGCGCCAATGTCGACTGAGCGATGTTGAACATGACCCGATGCCACGACTTGCGGGTCACCACCCCGTTGATGGCGACGGCGACAGCCTGCATCAACACCGCGACCGGCAGGCCGAAGTGCAGCAGCACGGCGAAGGTGAACATGGTGGACGGGTAAGTGCCGCCCACCAGGCTGGCGGACGACACCATCACGGGCCTGAGCTCGCCCAGGATCACGAGCACCGCCAGCACCCAGAACAGTGCCGTGCGGGCCAGCTCCACGAGCGCCACCCAGTCCAGCCTGATCATCGCCACGACGAGGGCGGTGAAGCCGACCACGGTGACGCCTGCGAGGAACGCCCAGAGCGGCGTGCCGACGCGTGGTCCGGTGTCGCGAGTGTCGGTTGGGTCAGTCATCGGTAACAGAACCCCCATTAGGTCACTATGGGAGGGTACGACCTTCACCCCACTTCGCGAAACCAAGCGCGTACGGTCCGTAATTCTCCTTTCCGACATATACCCAAAAACCACCCTGCGTAGCAAACGCGAAGCCATGCGTATGTACGCCCGCGCCACAACACCCTGACTCCGGGTCCCACACCTCGCGACCGCGGCGGCCGACCCCAGCCGGGCCTACCGCCGCTAAGCCTCCTCAGGCTTGACCACCCGGCCGCCCCAGCCGGGCCTGTCGCCGTTAAGCCTCTTCGGGCTTGACCGCCACCTGCGCCGCCGCCTCCGGCCCGTCCTTCAGCAGGACCTCGAACCCGGCCCCGTCGAGGATCGGCACCCCCAGGCTCACCGCCTTGTCGTACTTCGACCCCGCGTTCTCCCCCGCCACCAGGAACGACGTCTTCTTCGACACCGACGAGGCGACCTTCCCGCCCCGGCCCGCCAGCGCTTCGGAAGCCGAGTCCCGGGTGTAACCCTCCAGGGTCCCCGTGACGACGAACGTCAGCCCGCCGAGGGTCTGCGGCCCCTTCTCCGGCGCCGGCTCGTCCTCCATCCGCACTCCGGCCGCCCGCCACCGTTCGATGATCTCCCGATGCCAGTCGACCGCGAACCATTCCTTGATCGTCGTGGCCATCCGCGGCCCGACGTCTTCGACCGCCGCCAGCTCCTCCTCCGAGGCGTTCATGACGGCCTCGATCGACCGCATGGCGTCGGCGAGCTTGCGCGCGGTGGGCGGCCCGACGTGCCGGATGGACAAGGCGACCAGCACCCGCCACAGCGGCACCTGCTTGGCCTCCTCCAGCTCCGACAGGATCAGCCGAGCGTTCTGGCTGGGCTCGCCGTTGATGTTGGAGAAGAACGAGACGATCTTCTGCTCACCCGTCTTGGGGTCGATCTTGGGCAGGCCGGTGTCCTGGTCGCGGACGACCGACTTGATCGGGATGAGCTGCTCGATCTTCAGGTCGAACAGGTCGGCTTCGGTGCGCACCACGGGCTCCTGCGGCGGCAGCGGCTGCGTGAGGGCGGTCGCCGCGACGTAGCCGAGCCCGTCGATGTCGAGCGCGTAGCGCCCCGCCGCGAAGTAGATGCGCTCGCGGATCTGCCCAGGGCAGCTGCGGGCGTTGGGGCAGCGCAGGTCGGCGTCGCCCTCCTTCTCGTATGCCAGCTGCGTCCCGCACTCCGGGCAGTGCGTCGGCATGACGAACTCGCGCTCGGACCCGTCACGCAGCGCCGCGACCGGACCGACGATCTCGGGGATGACGTCGCCCGCCTTGCGGAGCACCACGGTGTCGCCGATGAGCACGCCCTTCTTGACCACGATGGCCGCGTTGTGCAACGTGGCCCGCTCGACGGTCGAGCCGGACACGACGACCGGCTCCATCACCGCGTACGGCGTGACCCGCCCGGTCCTGCCCACCCCCACCTGGATGTCGAGCAGCTTGGTGTTGACCTCCTCCGGCGGGTATTTGTAGGCGATCGCCCACCGCGGCGCCCGCGAGGTAGATCCCAGCTCGCGCTGCGTGCGGAAGGAGTCGATCTTGACCACGACCCCGTCGATCTCGTATGCGGGATCGTGGCGGTGCTCGCGGTAGTGCTCGATGTAGCCGTTGACCCCGTCGAAGTCCGGCACCACCTTGTAGAGATCGCTCACCGGCAGCCCGAACTCGCGCAGCCGGTCGTAGACGTCCGACTGCGCCCGCGGCTCCTTCGCGCCCTCCCAGACGCCGATGCCGTGCACCAGCATCCGCAGCGGCCGCTGGGCCGTGATGCGCGGGTCCTTCTGCCGCAGCGTGCCCGCCGCCGAGTTGCGCGGGTTGGCGAACGGCGCCTTGCCCTGCTCCACGAGCTGCTCGTTGAGCTTTTTGAAGTCCTCGACCGGGATGTAGACCTCGCCGCGCACCTCGACCAGGCTCGGCACGTCGTCACCCTTGAGCCGGTGCGGGATCCCCTTGATCGTGCGGACGTTGGCCGTGACGTCGTCGCCGGTGCGCCCGTCGCCCCGGGTGGCGGCGCGCTCCAGCCTGCCGTCCCGGTAGACCAGCGCGATCGCCAGTCCGTCGATCTTCAGCTCGCACAGGTAAGGCCCGGGGTCGCCTTCGGCCAGCCGCTCGGCGCGCGTCGCCCATCCCGCCATGTCCTCGGCGTTGAAGGCGTTGTCCAGGCTCTCCATCCTGGCCAGGTGCTCGACCTTGGCGAAGTCGCCCGCGACCGGCGCGCCGACCTTCTGCGTCGGCGAGTCCGGCGTCTGCAGCGACGGATGGGCCTCCTCCAGCGCGAGCAGCTCCTTGAACCACTCGTCGAACTGGGCGTCGCTGACCGTGGGCTGGTCGAGCACGTAGTAACGCCAGCGGGCGTCCTCGACCAGCTCGCTCAGCTCGGCATGCCGCTTGAGCGCGGCCACAGGCACGCCCCCGACGCTCGACTCGCTGGTCACGGCACCCTCTCCTCTCGTCCGACGGCTTGAGCAAACGCTACCGCCGAGCACCGACAACGCGAATGGCCCGGGCATCCAAGAGGGCCCAGCGCGTATCCGCGCTCAGCCCTCTTGCCTGCCACCCGTAGGATCCTCCTTGAGCACCTGGGCGGCCTTCCTGCACGCCGCCAGCGCCGCCTTGGCGTAGGCGGGGGACGCCCCGGCCAGCCCGCACGCCGGGGTCAGCACGACCTGCCCGGCCAGCTTGTCCGGCGGGAACCCGAGCCGCCGCCACAGCTCCACCGCCGGCTTGGCGATCACTCCCACATCCGGCAGCCGCACGTCCCTGCCCGGCACGACGCCGAGCAACAACATCGCCCCGGCCTCGACGAGCTCCCCCAGCGTCTCCTGGTCCCGCCGCCGCAGCAGCGAGGCGTCCACGGAAACCCCGCGAACCCCGCCCCGCCGCAGCATGTCGAACGGCACGGAGCGGGCACAGCAGTGCACGACCGGATCGTCGAACAGCCGCAGCGACTCTTCGACCCGCCATTCCTCCACGGCGGCGAGCCGGCCGAACCCGGAGGCGGTCGGCACGGTCCCGGCCAGCACCCCAGGCAGCCCCGGCTCGTCGAGCTGCAGCACGATCTCCGTCACCCCGGGCAGCCGCCGCCGCACCTCGGCGCAGTGGTCCGCGACTCCCTGGGCGAGCGAGGCGGTCAGGTCGCGTACGGCCCCGGCGTCGGAGAGCACCTTGTCCCCGTGCCTGAGCTCGATCGTCCCGGCCAGCGTCCACGGCCCGCAGACCTGGAGCTTCAACGGCCCGGCGTAGTCGTGCCCGATCTCCTCCAGCGCGTCCAGGTCCCGCCGCAGATGATCGACGGCCCGCTGATGATCACGCCCGGGCCGGTCGGTCAGCCGCCACCCGGACGGCTGCACCTCGACGGGCAGTTCGATCAGCAGCGCGGCCGTCCTGCCGACCATGTCGGCGCCGACACCCCTGGCCGGCAGCTCGGGCAGGTACGGCAGCCCCGGCACCTCACCGAACACGACCCGGACCGCTTCAAGATGATCATCTCCAGGATGCGAGCCGACCCCGGTGGCTTCCCACGTAGACATGGGTACAAGCGTAGGCTCTGGCGAATGGAGCTCACCAAGTACGGTCACGCGTGCGTACGCCTGGAAAAGGACGGCAAGGTCCTCGTCATCGACCCGGGGGCGTTCACCGAGGACCCGGTGCTCGACGGCGCCGACGCGGTCCTGATCACCCACCAGCACTTCGACCACGTCGATCCTGGCAAGCTCGCGACCGTCCCGCCGGGCGTGGAGATCTGGACGTGCGAGGGCGTCGCCGGCGAATTGTCCGACGTGCCGGTCAAGGTGAACGTGGTCCGGCACGGCGACGGCTTCGAGGCGGCCGGTTTCGGGGTGAAGGTGTTCGGCGAGTGGCATGCAAAGAATCACCCCGATTGGCCGATCGTCCAAAATGTCGGCTTCCTGGTGGACGACGAGGTCTTCTACCCAGGTGACGCGCTCACCGTCCCCGAGGCGGAGGTGCCCACGCTGCTGGTGCCCACCAACGCGCCGTGGCTGAAGATGGCGGAGATGGTGGAGTATCTGCGGACGGTACGCCCCGCGCGGGCGTACTCCACCCACGACGGCCTGCTCAACGACAACGGCCTCGGCCTCGTGGACAACTGGCTGAGGGTGGAATCCGACAAGCTCGGCGCCGACATCCGCCGTCTCCAGATCGGCGAGTCGGTCACCCTGGGCTGACGTCAGGTCAGGCCGGCGTCCACCGTTCGGCCGGCGGCGTCACGACCTCGGACGCGACGAGCGCTACGAGGCCGGGACGACGCCCTCGGACGCGAGCGCTACGAGGCGCCCGCGATGGTGGCGGACCCCACGACGGTGTCCCCGCGGTAGAGGACGGCCGCCTGGCCCGCCGCGACGCCCGTGGCCGGGCGGTCGAGCTCGATGCGCAACCCGCCGTCGATCTCCTCGAAGCGGCACCCGTAGACCTCACCGTGTGCCCGCAGTTGCACGGCGAGCTCGCCGGAGACCTCGGACGGCCCGTTCCAGACCGGCGGGCCGCAGGTGATCGACGTGACCTCCAGCGCCGAACGCGGCCCGACCGTGACCGTGTTGGACACCGGCTCGATCGACAGCACATAGCGCGGCCTGCCGTCCGTGGCCGGGCGGTCGATGTGCAGGCCCTTGCGCTGGCCGATCGTGTAGCCGTGCGCGCCCTGGTGGCTGCCGACCACCGCGCCGCTCTCGTCCACGATGGGCCCTTCCGCCGACCCGAGCCGCTTGGACAGGAAGCCCCGTGTGTCGCCGTCGGCGATGAAGCAGATGTCGTGGCTGTCGGGCTTGTCGGCGACGGTCAGGCCACGCCTGGCGGCCTCCGCGCGCACCTCCGCCTTGGTCGAGTCACCCAGCGGGAAGATCGCGTGGCCGAGCTGCTCGCGGGTGAGCACGCCCAGCACGTAGGACTGGTCCTTGCCCTCGTCAGCGCTCCTGGACAGGACCCCGTCGATCAGCCTGGCGTGATGACCGGTGGCGACCGCGTCGAAGCCCAGGGCCAGCGCCCGGTCGAGCACGGCCGCGAACTTGATCTTCTCGTTGCAGCGCAGGCACGGGTTGGGCGTGCGGCCCGCCGCGTATTCGGCCACGAAATCCTCGACCACGTCACGCTGGAAACGCTCGGCCATATCCCAGATGTAGAACGGGATGCCGATCACGTCGGCGGCGCGGCGCGCGTCCCGCGAGTCCTCGATCGTGCAGCACCCCCGGGCGCCCGTGCGGTGAGATTGGGGGTTGGCGGACAGGGCAAGGTGGACACCAGTGACATCGTGGCCCGCCTCGGCGATCCGAGCGGCGGCCACGGCGGAGTCGACGCCGCCCGACATGGCGGCAAGCACACGCAATCCCATGACCTTTCCAGCCTACTGTCCGGCGGGGAGTGCGCGACCATGACGGGGATCTGGGAGTATTCAGCCCATGCGACTGTTCGGGCGCAAGGACGCAGACGACGAGGACGACGAGCCGCGCGGAGACGGGATCGCCGAGTTCTGGACGTGGTGGCAGGAGACCAGGCCGCGGCTCGACTCGCTCGTGGCCGCGGGCGACACCGGAGGGCTGGAGGACCTGCTCGCCTCCGCCGTCGCCGCGCTGCATCCCGACCTGGTCTGGGAGGTGGCGCCCGGCAGGAACGCCATGCACACCCTGGTGGTGACCTCGGCGGGCGACGCCGAGCTGCGCCCACTCGCACACCGCTGGGCCAAGGGCGCGCCGGAGGCCGACCTGCTCTGGGAGTTCCACCCATCGCGGCAGGCCAATCCACAGGCGCTGGAGCTCACCCTGGACGTGGGCGGCTTCGAGTTCGCGCTCGACAAGCTGATGCTGGGCCTGCGGGCGCCACGGGACACACCGCGGGTCGACGTGGCCGCCTACCATCCGATCTTCGGCGAGCTCGACGAGGACACCAGGATGGAGACCGCGCTGCTGGCCCTGGACTGGCTGCTCGGCGAGGACGACGTGGCCAGGTGGGTGGGCGAGATCACGGCCGTCACGTTCGAGCCGATCGACGCGGTGCCCGCCGTGCATCTGCCCGCCGTGGTCGCCGACGTGGCCTCCGGTTTCGACGAGGAGCAGTGGGTGCTGCTCGAAGGGCAGACGGCGGGCGGCGCGCCACTCGTCGCCACGGCCCGCTATCCGCTGCGCCCGGTCGACTATCCGCTGTTCGACCAGCACATCGCGATCACGCTGCCGTACGCGCACCGCGACGAGGCCGGCCTGCCGATCGGCGCGTCGCTGACCGCGCTGCGCGACTTCGAGGAGCGGCTGGCCGCCCGCATGCTCAAACTGCGTGACGACGCGGTGCTCGCCGCGCACCTGAGCACCGAAGGGCTGCGCACCATCCACGTCTACGCCGACCCGACCGGCGAGGCCGCCATCCACGCCAAGGAGCTCATCGTGGGCTGGGAGGAGGGCGAGCCCCGGGTGGACGTCGGCACCGACGCCGGATGGACCGCGGTGGCCCCCTTCCTCAGCTGAGGCCGGCGCGGCGGGCGCGTTCTACGACGGCCGGGAGCACCTCGATCAGCCGGTCGACGTCCTCGCGGGTCGAGGTGTGGCCCAGGGTGAACCTGAGCGAGCCCCGAGCCGCGGCCGCGTCGGCTCCCATGGCCAGCAGCACGTGTGACGGCTGCGCCACGCCCGCCGAGCAGGCCGAGCCCGTCGAACACTCCACGCCCTTGGCGTCCAGCAGCATGAGCAGCGCGTCACCCTCGCAGCCGGGGAAGGAGAAGTGGGCGTTGCCGGGCAGCCGGTTGTCCGGATCCCCGTTGAGCAGCACGTCGGGCACGGCCTGGCGGACGCGTTCGATGAGCTCGTCGCGCAGCGCCGTCAGACGGCTGCTCAGGGCCTCCTGATGCTTGACGGCGGTGCTGACGGCGGCCGCGAGCCCGGCGATGGCGGGGGCGTCGAGCGTGCCGGAGCGCACGTCGCGCTCCTGGCCACCGCCATGCTGCACGGACACCGGGGTCAGCCCTCTGGCCAGCAACAACGCGCCGACCCCCATCGGGCCGCCGACCTTGTGGCCGGTCAGCGTGAGGGCGTCGGCCCCTGACTCGGCGAACGAGACCGGCAGCTGCCCGATCGCCTGGACCGCGTCGGTGTGGAACGGGATGCCGTGGTCGCGGGCGATGGCGGCCAGCACGCGCACCGGCTGGACGGTGCCGACCTCGTTGTTGGCCCACATGATGCTGATCATCGCCACGCCGCCGGGGTCGCGCTCGATCGCTTCCCGAAGCGTGTCGGGGTGCACCCGGCCGTAGGCGTCGACGTCCAGCAGCTCGACCTCCGCGCCCTGGCTGCCGGACAGCCAATGGGCCGGGTCGAGCGCGGCATGGTGCTCCACGGAGCTGAGCAGCACCCGCCGCCGCGGCTGCCGCGCCCAGTAGAGCCCCTTGATCGCGAGGTTGTCCGCTTCAGTGCCGCCCGAGGTGAACACGACCTCGCTGGGCCGAGCTCCGAGCGCGTCGGCGATCGTCTCCCGCGACTCCTCGACCACCCTGCGCACCTGACGGCCCGCCGCATGCAGCGAGGAAGGATTTCCCACCCGTTTGAGTTGCTCCGTCATGGCCTCGATCGCCTCGGGCAGCATGGGCGTGGTCGCTGCATGATCAAGATAGGCCGACGGTCTGGTCACGTGCTCAGGGTATCTCGTTTGCGACTGTACCGTCCGGACGGTACAGTAAAGACATGAGACGAGACGAGCTTTTGGACGCGGCGGAGGAGCTCCTCTGCGACCAGGGCTCGGCCGCGCTCACGCTCGCGGCCGTCGCCGAGCGAGCAGGTGTGAGCAAGGGCGGCCTCCTCTATCACTACGGCTCCAAAGAAGCCTTGATCAAGGCCATGGTGGAGCGGTTGATCGAGGACTTCGACGAACTCATGGCCGCTCAGCCGGATGAGACCTACACCGAGCGCTACGTGGGCGCGACGCTGGCCGCCGTGCGATCGGGCCGGCTGCGACGATGGGCGGTCGTCACGGGGGCGTCGGGCAACCTCTTCCTGCTCGCGCCGCTCCGTGACGCGATGGCCCGATGGCATCGCGAGGGGTTGAGCGAGGAGCCGGATCCGCAGGCATCGCAGATCGTACGGCTCGCGTGTGAGGGGCTCTGGGACGTGGCCAGCCACGACCCGGAGCTGAACACCGAGGACGATCTGCAGGCCCTCGAGGGCCGCCTGCGAGCCCTGCTGAAAACTCCGCCCAAAGCGCCCTGACCCGGCCCGTCCCAACGACCCGCACCTAGCGCCGCCGAGGGACTTCGGCCGACCCCGCCGAGGGTCCGGCGTCCGCGAGGACCCGACGCCTATCGCCACGCCCCCGATCCGTCCGCCAACCCGGCGCCGGGCCGGCGAGACGGCGTGCGGCGGAGGCCGGCGCGGACCAGCACGGCGCCTGGCTACACGACGCCCCACCCGCACGACGCTGCAACCGAGCGGCGTGCCACATGCGTCACCCCACGCCACTGATATCCAAAATGATTAACGATCTTGTGAGGTGTTGCCGAATGACCCGCAACCTGAGGAGCGCCCGCTACGGGGCGGTCCTCACCTTCGTCCTTAGCGGCCTGATGGTGGGCACGATGACCGTGCGTATCCCGGCGCTGACCGACAAACTCGGCCTGTCCGAGTCCACGGTCGGCGCCATCCTGCTGGTCTGGGGTCTGGGCGCCCTGGTGACCATGCAGTCCATGCGCAGGATCATGACCCGCGCGGGCAGCAGGGGGGTCCTGCGGGTCGGCGGCCCACTCACCGCGCTCAGCCTCGTGGCCGTGGCCTTCGCCCCGGATCTCCCGTGGCTCATGGCCGCCGTGGCGCTGTTCGGCCTGGGGTTCGGCATGGTCGACATCGCCATGAACGCCCAGGGGTCCACCGTCGAGCAGGCGTACGGCCGTCCGCTGATGAACGGCATGCACGCGGGCTGGTGCGTCGGCGCGATCGCGGCAGGCGCCCTCGGCAGCCTGTCGATCGCCCTGGGACTGTCGTTCACCGCCAACGTGGCGCTGATCGGCCTGGCCGCGCTACCGGTCATGATCGTGCTCGGTCGCACGTACCTGCCCGAGGCACCGGCCGCCAAGGCCGCCGCGAGCGGCCGCCGCCGCATGCCGCCGATCGTCTACCTGCTCGGCGCCATCATGTTCTTCGCGTTCATGGTGGAGGGCACGGTCGCCGACTGGAACGGCCTCTACATGCGCAACGAGCTCGGCGCCCCCGAGGCGCTGGCGGCGCTCGGCTACCCGGTCTTCGAGGCGGGCATGCTGATCGCGAGGCTCACCGGTGACCGGCTGCGGACCAGGTTCGGCGTGCGCGGCATGCTGACCGTCTCCGGGGTTGCCACGGCCGGGTTCTTCGCGGTGGTGCTGCTGGCTCCCGCGGCGCTGGTGGCGGTGTTCGCGATGTTCTTCGTGGGCCTCGGCGTGGCGACGATCTCGCCGCTCACGCTGTCGCTCGCCGGGACCGCCACCGACACCCCGGGGCCGGCGATCGCCCAGGCGGGCGCGATGGGGTACACGGGCCTGCTGCTCGGCCCCGTGGTGATCGGCTTCCTGTCGGACACCACCAGCCTGCGTACCGCACTCGGCATCGGCGTCGTCCTGGGCCTGCTGATCGCCCTGGCCGCCCGCCTCCTCCCCCGTACCGAACCGGCCACCGTCAACCGGCTCCCGCTCCCGGACCGGCAACCGGCCGAGATCGCCGCCTGACGACCCGATCTGGGAGTTTCCTGTGGATCGCCGTCGCCGCCCCGCGCTCACCCGCCGGGCGGCGCGGCGAGGCGCTATCTTGGCTCGATCATGGAGGAGTGGCTGGATCCAACTGGGATCTCAACGCAGCGCCTGCACGTGAGGGCGACCACGCGTGCCGACCAGCCCGCGTTGGAACGTACATGGCTGGGCCCGGACATCCGCCGCTGTCTGGGCGGTCCGATCGCCCCCGAGATGCTGGAACGACCGCGCGTTTGCGCTCTACCACGGGAGATCGTCCGTCGTCTCGGTGAGTGTCTCCCGCAGTTCGTCCGCAAGGCCTGTGGCGTCCGCACCGAGACGGGTCAGTTCGGTACCGACTTCGACAGCGGAAATCCATCGGCGGCGACGAGAGACCGGGATGAGTGATGCGCTACAAGCGTAGCAACGCCTCCGTGGCCTCGATTGTGGAGTCCTCCCGCCCACGCCCTCGGCCACGCGGTCGAGCCGACGAATCGGCGAAACGGCTTTGAGCGGGGGTTTGGGGGGCTGAGCCCCCCAATGTCACAGTCTGAGCTCCCTTGCGCGAAGCGCTACCGCGCGAAGACCATGCTTATCCCCCCGCGCACCCTACTTGCGCTTCTTGACTTCCTCCGTGAGCTGGGGCACGACCTGGTGAAGGTCGCCCACCACTCCGTAGTCGGCCAGCTCGAAGATCGGCGCCTCAGGGTCCTTGTTGATGGCGACGATCGTCTTGGCGGTCTGCATGCCGGCCCGGTGCTGGATCGCCCCGGAAATGCCGGCCGCGATGTAGAGCTGCGGCGACACCGTCTTGCCCGTCTGGCCCACCTGGAACTGGTGCGGATACCAGCCCGCGTCCGTCGCGGCGCGCGAAGCGCCGACGGCCGCGCCGAGCGCGTCCGCGAGCTCCTCGATGATGGAGAAGTTTTCGGCCGAGCCGACGCCGCGGCCGCCGGAGACCACGATCGCGGCCTCGGTCAGCTCGGGGCGGGCGCCCTTCTCCTGCTTGACGCGCTCCACGATGCGGGCCGCCTTGGCCGCGTCGGACAGCGCCACCGAGATCTCCTCCTCCGCTCCGGCGCCCCCGGCGGGCGCGGGGGCCGTGGAGTTGGGGCGTACGGCGATGATCGGGGTGCCCTTGCGGACCTTCGACTGCACGTTGATGCCGCCGCCGAAGATCGACTGGTCGGCTACGAAGCCCTCGCCGAGGCCCACGGCGTCGGTGATGACGCCGGAGTCGGTCTTGACCGCGAGGCGGCCGGCGACCTCCTTGCCCTCGGGCGTGGCGGCGACCAGCACGGCCGACGGCGACTTGTCGGCCACCAGCTGGGCCAGTAGCTCGGCCTTGGGCGCGACGACGTGGTCGACGATGTCGCTCGCGGGAGCGACATAGATCTTCTCGGCGCCGTACTCGGCCAGCCTGGCCTTGGCGTCCGGCGTGATGCCGGGGCCGGCCCAGACGGCGGCCGGCGTGCCGAGGGAGCGGGCCAGCGTGAGCAGCTCCAGCGTGACCTTCTTGACCTCGCCGTCGACGTGCTCGACGAGAACGAGAATCTCCGACATTTCAGTAATCCCCCGTTCTCAGATGAACTTCTTCGACGCCAGGAAGTCGGCGGCTTTCTCGCCACCGTCGCCCTCGTCCTTGACGACCGTGCCGGCCGCGCGCGGCGGGGCCGCGGCGAAGTCGACGACCTCGGACCAGGCCGCGGCCAGGCCGACCTGGGCGGCGTCGATGGAGGCGTCGCCGATGGCGAGCGTCTCGACCGGCTTCTTCTTGGCCGCCATGATGCCCTTGAACGAGGGGTAACGGGGCTCGTTGATCTTCTCCACCACGGAGACGACGGCCGGCAGCGTGGCCGAGACCTTGTCGAAGCCGTAGTCGGTGAGGCGCTGGATGGTGATCGAGGAGCCCTCGATCTCGACCTTGTTGGCCAGCGTGAGCTGTGGCGCACCGAGGCGCTCGGCCAGCATGGCGGCCAGCACGCCGGTGCGTGCGTCGGTGGACTCCGAGCCCAGGACGACCAGGTCGAAGCCGATCTTCTTGAGCACCTGGGCCATCGCGTACGAGGTCGACAGCGCGTCCGAGCCGTGCAGAGCCTCGTCGCTCAGGTGCACGGCCTTGTCGGCGCCCATGGCCAGGGCCTTGCGGATGGTCTCGGTGGCCTTGCCTGGGCCCATGGTGAGCACGGTGACCTCGCCACCGTGGGCTTCCTTGAGCTTCAGCGCCTCCTCGACCGCGTACTCGTCAAGCTCGTTGACCACGCCGTCGGCGGCGTCGCGGTCGAGCGTCTTGTCATCGGACCGCAGCTTGCGCTCGGTCGCCGTGTCGGGGACCTGCTTCACGCAGACGACGATGTTCATGGCCGGTGGCCGACCTCCCGTTTCGCGTGCGCCACCGCGTCGCTGCGGTGGGCGCCGGATGCAATGCTGTCCAGACTGCCAGGTGTCCTCCGGGCTCCCGGCAGAGGGTGGCTTGTCGCGGTCATGTTACCCATGGGTAGCTTACGCGCAAACCGCCGCGGATGCGGACGACACGACAGCCACCATACCGAGCTTAATTCTGTTAACGCCCACCAGGCCCCGCGCCGCCACCGGACCGTCATGCCGACAGCAGGAACACGATCCCGACCACCAGCGCCGTGCCCGCGAACAGCGCCAGCGTGAACGTGCTGAACACCGCCGCCAGCCCGAAACACAGCCCGACGACCCCCGCCACGCTCACCATATCCGTGATCATGCGACTGCGCCGGTAAGGGCCGTGCGAGAACAGCGCCACCCCGGCATCCGCCACCACGGCCAGCGCGTACGCCGCCAGCAGGAAGAGCGCGACCTCCGACAGCGGCTCCCACGCCGCGGCCGCCAGTAACGACACGAACAGCCCCGAGCCGATCAGCCAGCGCCTGCGTACCTTCTCCCGATGCCGGGCCTTGGACTCCTCCACCGTCCGCCGATGCCGCTCCTTGCCCGGCCGCCACTCCACGGTCATCGCGTGGTCGGCTGCGCGAGAGGTGCGGGGCGGCGGAGCAGGCACGTGGGCGACGCCCAGCTTGGCGCAGATCTCCGCGGCCGTCGGCCGCGCGGCCGGATCGACGGACAGGCACACCCGCAACAGCGGCGCCAGCCACTCGGGCACGCCTTCCAGATCGGGCGGATGGTGCACGACCCGGTAGGCGACCGCGGAGGCCGGACCCTGCCCGTACGGCTGCCGCCCGGTCGCCGCGTACGCCAGCGTCGCCCCGAACGAGAACACGTCGGCCTCCATGCCCGCCTGCTTGCCCTCCAGCACCTCGGGGGCCAGGTAGCCGGGCGTGCCCACCACCGCGCCCGAGGCGGTGACCGACAGCGAGTCGAGCGCGCTGGCGATGCCGAAGTCGATGACGACGGGATCGCCTTCGGCCATCATCACGTTCGCCGGCTTGAGATCGCGGTGGATCACTCCGGCCTCGTGCATGGCCAGCAACGCGTCGGCCAGCCCGGAGGCCAGCCTGTGCAGGTCGTCCACGGGCGCGGGCAGGGCGCTGAGCGGTCGGCCCTGGACATAACGGGTCACGAGATAGGGTCGGGCGCCCTCCAGCGAGGCGTCGAGCACCTCTGCCACGTGCGGCCCGCCGACCCTGCGCATGGTCTCCACCTCGCGCGCCAGCCGGGCGAGCGCGCCGGAGCTCGCGCCGTCGGCCGCGATGTGCGGGTGCAGCACCTTGACCGCGACCGTGCGTCCCTCGGCGTCGAGCGCGAGATGCACCTCGCCGAACCCGCCTGCCCCGAGCCGGGAAAGGAGCTCATAGGGGCCGAGACGCTCGCTCATACCTCTACTCTCCCCCTGACGGCTTGCCGGGACACTCGGGCGCCATCCTCCTGACGCCCTGCCCGTCAGACTTAGGCGCCATCCTCCTGACGCCCACCCTGCGGACTCAGGCGCCCTGCCGGGACGCCTCAGGACCAGTTGGTCAGGAAGCCCAGCCCGAGATCGTCCAGCAGGCTGCCGATCAGTCCGCTGATCAGCCCCATCGTGCTCTGCCTGGCCTCGCTGGCCAGTTGGTCGATGACCGTCTCCGGCGCCTGCCACGGCGACCACACCGGCTGCTGGCCCAGCGCGAACATCACCGCGAACAGCGCCGCCGTGCCCACCAGCACGACCGCGACCAGCGCCGCACCGGGCGTACGCAGGACGCTGGTGAGCGAGCGGGTCACGGCCTTACGCGGCGCACCGCCGCCGGGCAGCACGAACAGGCCGGCGGTGAACGCTCCGGCCCCGTAGGCGGCCGCCTCGTTGACGCTCATCCTGCCCGCCCAGTAGAGCACGCCCCACACGCACACGCCGAACAGCAGCGCCAGCGGCCCGTGCACGGCTGTCACGAGCGCCGACTTCACGAGCGCCCACGGCGTGCCGACCACGACGAGCAGCGGGTCGGACCCGCTGCTTCCGCGGATCTGCCGCCGCTTGACCAGGTCGCCGAACAGGTATTCGCCGAGCCGCAACACCAGCGCCAGCACGACCGCCACCGCGCCCACCATGACTGGCATCATGACCGTCAGCGCGACCAGCGTGACCAGCAGCAGCAACCCGGTGAACTGGCTGCCGAACAGATATTTCTTCCGCTCGGCCGGCGGAGTGTATTGAGGCGGCGGAACGTAGCGAGGCGCCGGTGGCGGCGGGGCCGTGCGCGGCTGCGGCGCCGGGTAGCCGGCCACCCGCTGGTCGGCCATCGGCGGCCGGGCGGAGACGGGCGCGGGCACGTAGGGCGGCGGCTTCTCCTCACGCCGCTTCTTCTCCCGCGGCGGAGCCGGGGGCGGCGGCGCGGGCTTGGCGTATTGGACCGGAGGCAGCAGGTCGGAGTAGGAGTCCATGACCCGCGTCCCGCTGCCCATGCGCTTGGTCCCCGTCGGCCCATCGAAGGAGGGCGTCTCGTTGAACGTGGTCACCGACGGATCCAGCGCCCTGGCCATCCGCAGCAACTCCTGAGCGCCGGGCCGGGCCGCAGGGTCGACCTGCAGGGCCCGGCTGAGCCAGTGGCGCAGCCACGCGGGCGCCTTGTCGAGCTGCGCCCGCCCTTCCATGATGTTGAAGCAGACCGCCTCGAACGTTCCCGTGCCGAACGGCGGCGCGCCGGTCGCGGCGAAGAACACCGTCGAGGCCAGGGCGTGCACGTCGGCCGCCTGGGTGATGTCCGTATCGCGGATGATCTCCGGCGCCAGGTAGCCGGGCGTGCCGACGAACATGCCGGTCTGCGTCAGCCTCGTGGCGTTGACCAGGTGGGCGATGCCGAAGTCGATGACCAGCGGCTCGCCGTCGACGAGCATGACGTTGGACGGCTTGAAGTCGCGGTGGATCACCTCGGCCGCGTGAATGGCCACCAGCGCCTGGCAGAGCCCCTGGGCGAGCTTGATGACCTCGCGCGCCGTGAGGGCGCCGTCGGTCAGGACGGTGTCCTCCAGCGTGCGGCCGGGGGCGAAGCGGGTCACGACGTAGGGCTGGCCGCCCACGAGCTCGGCGTCGATGACCTCGGCGACGAATGGGCTGCGCACCCGGCGCATGGTCTCAACCTCGCGGGTCAGCCGGTCGCGCGCCTTGAGGTCGGCGGCCACGTGCGGGTGGAGCACCTTGATGGCGACCTCACGGCCCTCGCCGTCGAGACCGAGATGGACGACACCCATGCCGCCTTCGCCGATCTTCCTGACGAGCCGATAAGGGCCGAGCCGCTCTGGTGCCTGGGTGTTCATCGCCGCCTTCCCCGGATCATCCCCCATCCTTCAGGTCCTTGAGCAGCTCCACCACTGGATCGACGTTCAGCGGAGTCCATACGGCCCCCCTTGCGTTGTCCCCGAACGTGCCGTAAGCGAGGATCAGCGAGAGCGCGGCACCCGCCGCGAGGATTCCCGCTATCACCATCGCCGCTGTTCTCGAGGGTACGAGCGATGAGAGCGTTCTGCGCATTTGTTTGCCGGGACCCTCGACCCCGGGGCCGGCGCACACGGTCCACAGCGCGACCGCGGCGCCCCAGGCGAGGGCATTGTATGAATCCATCCCGGCCACTACCGATAGCAACAGTGTAACCGGCAGCCCCAGGATGAGCGCGTAGAGCACCAGGGCGAGCGTGATGCCCACCGATTTGGCGAGTGCCTTGGGGTAGGCCAGCACCCTGATCACGTCGAGCGCGGCGGCGCCGGCCGCCCGGCGGGCGGAGAGCTGGGGCTGCGCCAGGTCCGCCGCGCGCAGCAGCACCGCGATCGGGATGGCCGCGACGGCCACGAGCACGGGCGCCAGCACGGCCGCCACGGTCATGAGGACGAGCAGCATGGCGCTCGCCACGCCGTACGCCCTGGAGCGCTGTAGTGCCCTGCCAGGCGCGGCCGCCGGGATGTAAGGCTCCCGCTTGGTCATCCGGTCCGGCGGATATTGCGGCTGCGCCGGGATGTAAGGAGGCGGCTGGGCCGGCGTCGGGCTCGGCCTGCCGTAGTCGGGCATGTCGGGGCCGTGACCCACCCTGCCCATGTCGGGGCCGGGCCTGCCGGCGTCAGGGCCGGTGCTGAGCCTGCCGTAGTCCGGCGAGTCGGGGCGTACGCGCCTGGTCGGCACGTCGGTCTCGCCCGGCGGGACCGGGTGGTTGTTGGCCTGCGGCTGCGGCCACGGCTGGCTCGGCGGAACCGGCGCGCCCTCGCGCTGGATCTGCCGCAGCTCCTCGGGCGTGACCCGGCGGGTCGGCCACGGGTCGGCCTGGTTGGGCAGCAGCGAGACGTATGGCTGCTCCTGCGGCGGCGCGGCGGGCTGGTCCTGGCCTTCGAGCAGCCGCCTGGGCGTGACCGGCGGCGTGGAGATGTCGTAGGCCGGCTTGTCCGTCACCCGAGGCGGCGGTGTGTCCGTCGCGCGTGGCGCGGTGGAGATCTCGTCGGGCATGCCGCCCGGCGGCGGCTGCTGCGGCAACATCCTGGCGGTCTGCTCGGCCAGGTCGGCCGCCTTGGGACGCTTGTTGGGGTTGCGCTGGAAAGCCGCCTTGAGCAGCGGCTGCAGCGTCGCCGGGACGGCGCTGACGTCGGCCTTGCCCGCGGTGATGTTGTAGAAGATCATCTCCAGCGTGCCCTTGCCGAAGGGCGGCTGGCCGGTCGCCGCGAACAGCAGCGTGCCCGCCCACGCGTGGACGTCGACCTCGGGGCCCGCCTCCTGGCCCTCGATGATCTCGGGCGCGAGGTAGCCGGGCGTGCCGATGAACATGCCGGTCTGCGTCAGCCGGGTCGCGTCGACCGCCTGGGCGATGCCGAAGTCGATCAGGACGGGCTCGCCGTCCAGGATCATGACGTTGCCGGGCTTGAGATCACGGTGGATCACGCCGACCGAATGCACGGCGGCCAGCGCCGACGCCACCCCGTGCGCGACCCTGATCAGCGCGGGCAGGTCGAGTGGGCCGTCGTCCTTGACGATCTCGTCGAGCGGACGGCCCGGCACGAAACGGGTGACGATATAAGGCCGATGACCGGTGACGTCGGCGTCGACGACCTCGGCGATGTATTTGCTGCGGACCCGGCGCATGGTCTCGACCTCGCGCGAAAGCCGCCGCCTGGCGACCTCGTCGCCGGCGACCTCTCCGCGCAGGACCTTGACCGCCACCTGCCGCCCCTGCGGGTCGGCAGCGAGGTGGACAACGCCCATCCCGCCTTCACCGAGCCGCCTGAGCAGCCGGTAAGGGCCAAGTCGGTCATCGTTCATGGCATGAAGCACCATACCGGCTTAATCCCCGCCCACGAGATGAACCATGAGGCCACATTCCCACTCGTACAACGTCCGCAATGGCCTCATGGGTTTCCCATCCAACGGTCTCGAATCGGCTTCAGTTTGCTAGGGCCAGGACCTCGGCCCGCTTGAGCCCGGACAGCGCGGCACCGGAGACGGCGAGCTTCGATCTGCGCAGGCCGCTGCCGATCACCACCCTCGGATGCTCGGCGACGTGCGCGTCCACCAGGATCGGCCAGTCGTCGGGCAGGCCGAGCGGCGTGATGCCGCCGTATTCCATCCCGGTCAGCTCCACCGCGTCGTCCATCGGCGCGAAGCTCGCCTTGCGGGCGTCGAGATGCCTGCGTACGACGCCGTTCACGTCGACGCGCATGGTCGCGAGCACCATGCAGGCGGCGTAGCGCGTCTCGCCGCCCCGTTTGGCCGCCACGACCACGCAGTTGGCCGACTCGTCGAGCCGTACGCCATAGCGCTCGCAGAAGGCCGCGGTGTCGGCGAGATCGGGGTCGATCTCGGCCACCTCGACGCCCTCCATGCCGGCCACGGCGTGAGCCACGGGATCGGCCAGGAGGTCGGTTCGTTCGGTCGCGGGGACCCAGTGCAGCGTCATCCCATCTCCTCGATTCGCTTCTCCTCGGACCCTATGCCGGTCCGTGGAGCAGCGTGCCGTCACGGCGACTGCAACACGCGCTGGTGCAGCTGGGTGACAGCACCGCGGGCGGACTCCATGGCCCCCGCCTGCCAGGCGATCAGGTGGGTGAGCCAGTCGCCCGCGAAGTAAACCCTTCCGGCAGGGCGTTGCAGAAGAGTGAAGGACGAATCAAAGGCGGGCCAGCGTACCCAGCCGCCCTGGATGTGGGCCTGGCGTTCCCAGGCGATGGAGACGCTGGACAGGAGGTTCTGGCGGTATTTGTCGCCGTGGATCTTCTTGCCCTGGGTGAGCGCCCTGCGCCTTCTGTCCTCCGGGGTGAGGGCGCCGTAGAGCTCGGCGTGGCGCTCGGTGTTGTAGTAGCCGACGATGAGGCCGCGCTCCGCGTGGTAGCCGTGCGACGGATACCAGATGTGGGTGATGTCCAGGTCGGTCTCGGTCACGCCGCCGTAGATGCGGTCCTCCAGCTCCCACCAGCGCGTGCCGTACTCCAGGCCGATCTTGCCGGCGGCGATCGGGACCGGCGTCCTGAGCGCGGCGGTGACCTCGGCGCCGAGGTTGTGCGGGATCTTGGCGAGGAGGTGGGGCGGGAGGGTGGCGATGCAGTAGTCGGCCTTGATGGCGCCGCCCTCGTAGACGACCTCCACGCCGTCGTCCAACGTGGTGATCTTGGTGACCTTGGCGCCGATGGTGATGCGGTCCTGGCCTACCGCCTCGGTGAGCTTGGTGACGATCGCGTCCATGCCGCCGACCGGCTGGAACATCGGGGTGGCCTGGTCGTGGCCGAAGTCGTTGGTGATCGCGCGGCCGGTGCCGGCGGCGAGGACCTGGCGGAGGGTGCCGGGGGCGTCGAGGGGGGTGCCGAGGTCGATCGCCGGATATTTCACGAAACCGCGGCGAGGGGAACCCTCGTACTCGAGCTTGGGGCCGAGGTCGCCGAACCTTCTGAGGAAGTCGAGCAGGCGTTCCTGGTCGTCCTGGGTGATGGCCTTGTCGAGGGCGCCGAGGTTGGTGGCCTTGGCAAGTAATTCCGCGATATATCCGTACATGTCGGCTCGGGCCATGCGGGCCCGTACCGTCTGGCCGTTGGTGTGCACGTAGGCGGAGGCGTTGTTGTTCACGAACGTCTCGATGGGGATGCCCAGCTCGCGGCAGTAGTCGAGGGTCACCATCCAGGGGGCGATGCGGCCGGGGCCCGCGTTGAAGTAAACACCCTCGCCGAACGTCACCTCCTGGGCCGGGCCGTTCAGCTCCGTCAGCCGGTCGCCGCCGCGGAGCGTCAGGTTCCTGCCGCCCGCCTTCTCCCTGGCCTCGAGGAGGGTGCAGTCGTAGCCGCTCTTGCCGAGCTCGTACGCGGCGGTCAGGCCGGCGACGCCCGCGCCCAGGATCACCACCTTGGCGGAGGCCTTCCCGCGCAGCGCGAAGTCGCCCGGCCTCGGGGCGGCGAACTGCTTGTCCTGCCCGGAGGGAGCCAGGCCCAGGGCACCCATGGCGGCGTACATGGCGCCCGCGCCGCCCACCGCCCCGATCCCGACGAGCAGCCCCCGCCGGGTCAGCGCCGCGGAGCTCCGTGCTCCGGCATCTTCCACGCCCGCTCCCCTGCCTCAGCCGTAGGGGCCGCTGCCACAGGCGACCTGACCACCGATGGTGGCGAAGATGCCGAACAGCGCCATGATCTGGCTGAAGTCGTCGGTAGTGAACTCGGTGTGCCGCGACCCGGCGGTCTTCACGCCGGGAATCAGCGCGACCGCCGCGGCGATGGCGGTGGAGTTCCACTCCACTCCGAGCGTGTACGGCGCCGCCAGCCGGTAAGGCGTGAAATCGCTCAACCGGCCCAGAGCGCGCGCAATGGCCTCACGGATGCGAGCCTGGGCGACGCCCGGCGGCAGCAACTCGGCCGAGAACTTGTCGATGCCCTTCTTCACCGCGACCGTCTCGACGTCGCCGAGCAGCTCGCGTGCCTCCTCACCGACCGCCTCGTCCCCGGTGACCAGCACCACCGGCACGCCGTGGAACCCGGCGCACGCGGCCACGAGGCGGGTCTCGCCGCACAGCTCGCCGTTGAGGTAGACGTTCTGGATCTCCTTGCCCATCCAGGTGTGGTTGAGCACGCCGTCCGCCACGCCTGCGCGGGCGTGGTAGCCGACGAACCCGGCCGCCTGGAACGAGCCGTCGAGCCCCTGGGCCATGCGCTGCGCCTTGCCCGGTCCCCGGATCAGACTGGCCCGCTCATCCAGCAGGTCGATCCTGAGGTTCTTGGTGGAGCCGTGGGCGTCGTTGACCAGCACGTTCGCCGCCCCAGCCTGGTACGCGCCCGCGACGGCGGCGTTGGCGTCGGCGGTCATCAGCTCGCACCCGCGCTCGTAGCCGCGCTGGCCGGCGTGCATCTCCTCGGGGTCGGTCAGCCCCGTCACGCCCTCCATGTCCACCGACAGATAAACCTTCACGCACCCAGCTCCTCGCCTAGCTCACACCCGCACGGCGAAACTGCCGCGCCTTCTCGCCCGTGCCGACCGTAAACCGCACCACCCGGGGGAGGCCGGTGGGGTCAGGAGCCCCATGTTTCCACCCGGCGGGCCTCGGCCTCGGTCATGAACCCGACGTGGGCCGCCATGAACGCGGCCGCCTGATCACGCCACTGCGCCGGAATCTCGTCGATGGCCGGTGGGTAGCAGTGGTCGAGCCAGCTCGTCGACTCCTCGCTCGCCTCGAAGTAGTCCAGCGCCCGGGCGAAGGGGGTGTTCTCGATCCCGGGCACCCGCGCCAGCCCATACTCGATCATCTCTTGCCCGCCGTACGGCGGCTTCCTCAGCCACTTGCGCACCACGGGACGGTCGGCGGTGAGCGGCGTGTCCAGCGGCCGCCGCTCGACGGCGGCTTGGATGAGCTCCTTGTACAGGCATTTGCCGCACGTGCGGCACGGGCCGTCGGCGCCGCGAAGGCACCAGCGCACCTGACCCTTGAGGTCGGAGCTCAGGGCCACCCGCATGGTGATCGCCTCGCTCACGCCGCCGACGGGCAGCACAATGTGCACCCCGGCCGCGGCGAACAGCTTCCCCCACCGGCCATGTGGAGACCACATGGGGTTGTCGGGCGTGAACCGGTGCAGATAGCGCCCGCCACCCAGCCAGCGTGAGCCGAGCTCGTAGCCGAAGCCCAGCCCGCCGAGGTCCAGCTCGTCGGCGAGCAGCAGCGCACCCGCCGCGACCGCGTGGTGCTCCGGGTAGCCCGGGCGCGGCTCGGCGAGCGTGTATTCCAGGTCGGACGTGACCGTGGACACCGTCCGTCCGGTCGTCGCGGCGAGCCCGGCCAGCACGTCGGACCGGTAGTGCGGCCACCGGTTGGGCACGCGCCGATGCGCCACCCGCCGGAAGTGCACGAAAGGCGCGTCAGGGTAGATCGTGGCCGCGGCCACGGAGTCCGCGCCGCCGCTGTACGAGATCGCGAGCGTACGGCCCGCCTGCCGTGCCTGCGCCCCCACCGGCCCGGCCTCGATGCCCCAGCCGTCGTGGAAGGCGGCGGCGAGCTCGGCCGAGATGGCCCGGTCGAAGGAGATCCGCCGCCGGGTCCACGGCGCGACGACGGTCCAGGCCGCGACCGCGAACAGGTCGGGGTGGGCGTCGGCGGGGACGCCGCCGATGGAGCAGGAGTTGGTGGCCAGTTTGACGGGGTAGTCGTCGGAGGCTCGCCCGGTGATCTCGTCCTCGGGGTCGAGCCGGAAGCTCAGGTCCCTGCCGGTCGAGGTCACAGCCCACGTCACACGCACGGCCGCTCCCCCGGCTCGGCCGAGCTCCGGCGAGCGCGGGCGTGCCGCAGCTCGTCGATGGCCTGCCAGACGAGGACCTCGTTCTGGAGCACCCCGTCCAGCGCCTTCGCCGTCTCCTGGGCGAGCCGGCGCGTGTCGTCGATCGTCGCCTGGTCCGCTGCCACCGGCGGCCTGGCGTTCCTGAGGCGTGCCACCTCGTCCTGGAGGGTGACCACTTCCCGCCGCAGCGTCTGGACTTCCCAGAGCGCGTCCTTGATGTCCTGCCGGTGGTCGGCGATCGAGATGTAGCGGGAGTCGAACCACGTGCGCACGGCCGCGCGGAGCCGGGCAGGGACCAGGACGCGCATCATGAAACGCCACCATACTGGCAAACCCGGAGCCAGATGGACGGCCTGAACGAACGGGCCTATCGGCCGGTGAACTTGGGCTTGGTCTTCTCGGTGAACGCCTGCATACCGATCTTGGAGTCGTCCGTGGCGAAGAGCCCGGAGAACTGCAGCCGCTCGACCTCAAGACCCGTGTCCAGGTCCACCTCCAGACCTTGGTCGACGGCCTGCTTGGCGGCGCGCAACGCGATCGCGGGGCCGCCCACGAACGTGGCGGCCCATTCCAGCGCGGCCGTGTAGACCTGCTCGTCCGGCACCACCCGGTCCACCAGCCCGATCTCCTGGGCCTCGGCGGCGGGAACGTGGCGGCCGGTGAAGATCAGGTCCTTGGCGCGGGCCGGGCCGATGAGGCGGGGCAGGCGCTGGGTGCCGCCCGCGCCAGGGATGATGCCCAGCAGGATCTCCGGCTGCCCCAGCTTGGCCGACTCCCCGGCGACCCGGAAGTCGGCGCACAGGGCCAGCTCGCAGCCGCCGCCCAGGGCGTAACCAGTGATCGCGGCGATGACCGGCTTGCCGATCCGGGCGACCGCCGTGAAGCACTCCTGGAGCGTGCGGGAATGAGCGACCATGTCCGCGTAGGACATGTCGGCCATCTCCTTGATGTCGGCGCCCGCCGCGAAGACCTTCGCGCCGCCATAGAGGATGACCGCCTGCACCTGCGGGTCGGCGTCCACGATGCGCGCCGCTTCGGCGATCTCCAGCTGGACCTGGCCGTTGAGCGCGTTCATCTTGGGACGATCAAGACGGATCGTGGCGATCTGGTCAGCTACTTCGACGCTCACAAACTCACCCATGGTCCGAACCTATCCTGCCGCCGACTTCACCTCATCAACCGTCTTCTTGCTCCGCGAAACCCGGACGAGTGCGGCCGACAGGCGGGCCAGCTCCTCACCGGAGTGGGTCAGCTCGGCCAGCGGGCCGGCCTGCTTCGGCAGCCCCAGCTTGCCCGCGCCGTCCAGCACCCGCTTGTCCAGGTGCGGCGCGACCTGCGGCCACACGGCCTGGACCTCCCGCAGGAAGATGTCCGCCCCGGTCGGCCCGATGCCGGGGAACTCCATCAGCAGCGAGGCGATCCGCCGGTCGTCGCCCTTGGCCTCGTCGCGCAGCTTCCGCAGGTCCCCCTTCCAGCGGTCGAGGAGCAGCTCGGCGCCGTCGCCGAGCATGGTGGCGGTACGTTCGTCGTAGCGGCGGTAGTGGCCGCGGCCCAGCGCGTCCACCCGGTCCTGCCAGCTCGCGTCCCGCATGCCCTTGGGCGTGCCGTACCCGGCCTTGAACAGCTCTTTCGCGGCCGCGACCGCGACGCCGGACGAGATCCGAGCGCTGAGCAGGGTGGCCAGGACGAGCAGTTGGTACAGCGGCCGCGGCTGGTCGGACAGCTTGATGCCGGCTTCGCCCGCGAACGTGCTGCCGTAGCGGTCGAGCAGGACGTCGAGAACCGCTTTGTCGGTCTTGGTCATGCCCATCCCGCTACCCGGCGGCGGACCCGCCATGCCGCGTTTGGGCAGATCGCTGCTGGGGAGGCGGAGGTTCTCGATGGTGTGAAGGAGCTTGCAGTGCTGACCTTGACTCACAACGCCGTCGTCGCGATCCGCGACGTGATGGCCGGTGTCGACGTGCCCGCCGACGCGGGCCTGCGCATCTCCGCGAAGGCCGACGAGGCCGGTGCGCTCGAACTCGCCCTGGCCAGCCAGCCGCAGGCCGGCGACCAGATCATCGAGGCGGAGGACATACGCGTCTTCGTGGCCGAGGACACCGTGGCGATCCTGGACGACAAGTCACTCGACGCCCAACCGGGCACCCCGGGCCAGCCGACGTTCCGGCTGGACCGGCGGCCCTAGCCGAGGTCGGACTCCGTTGCCTGCGGGCGGACGTCGCCGAGCCCGAACAGCCCCACCAGCGTGCCGTCCGCCTTCGTGACGACGACATGATCCACCTTCGCCCGGTCCATCCGCTGGATCAGCGGCTCGAGCTGCTCGCTCGGGCGCACCGTGGTCACCCCGACGCGCATGGCCTGCTCGGCGGTGCCGCTCATGTCGGCGCCCTTGAGCTCGCTCGACCCGACGACGCCCTGGACCACGTCGTCCTGGTCGACCACCACCGCGAGTCCCGCCGGGTCGCCGATGATCCGTTCGGTGAGCTCCTCCAGCGGGTCGTCCAGGCCGGCCGTGACGGGGTCGCGGCGCACGTTCTCCGACACCAGGTGGGCCTCCCCCTCGTACGGCAGGCCGGCCGCCAGCCAGTCCATCTTGCCCGCCCCATAGTCGTGCACCTCGCCGAATCCCAGGCGTTCGAGCCGGTGGGCGGCGCGCGGGCTCAGGTCGCACAGCGCGTCGTGGCAGTAGACGACCACCGGCCGCGCGCGATCCAGCGCCGAGGAGCCCTTCTCGAGGGCGCCGAGCGGCAGGTTCACGGCCCTGGGCAGGTGCGCCCACGTGTACTCCTCCTCCGGAAGCACCTCGACCAGCTGGGCCTGGCGGGCGGCGACCAGGTCCTGTACGGCTTCGCGATCGATGATGTGCGTCATGAGAATTCACGTACCCCCAGATATCGCTCGCATGGGCTCGTCCTCCGTGTCACGATGACGGCGCGGCCTATTCAGGGAGTGTCCGATGTGTGACAATCCGCTGCTACCCGACTCCGTCGCCCGCGCGCTGGCCGACTACCGTTCCCTGCGTGACGCCCACGGGCCCTGCTGGGGCGAGCCGCCCATCTCCTACGTCGACGAGGCGTGGGCCACCGTCTTCCTCGACACCCGCCACAACTACCGGAGTGCGGCCGTCAGCCAGCTGGCAGAGCGCTACCCCGAGGTCCCTCCCGACGAGCTCAACGACCGCTTGGGCGAGGTGGACGTGGACCGGCTGCTCCGCGACACCCTCGGCGGCGAAGTGCCGGACAACCTGCCGGCGCTGCGCCTGTCGCCCGAGGGGGCCACGCTGGCCGCCGACACGCGGGTGGTGCTGGACGACGGCCCCTTCCGCACGGCGTTGTTGCTGGACTCCAGCTCGGACGAGCCGGTCGAGGTCGTCGTGGACGGCACGGCGCACGTGGTGCCGCCCCGCGGGGCCAAGGTGGTCGAGCTCGTGCGGGAGATCGCCGTCGGCGGCCGGCCGGTGGACCTGTCGTCACTGACCAGGCGGGCCGCCGCGGCCACGATCCGGGTACGGGCCGGGTTCCCCTGCCGGTGGAGCGTGACGAGCGCGAACGGACAAGGCTGGTATCCCGAGGGCGCGCCGCCCAAGCTGGACGCCCATCGCACGCCGTACTTCCACGGTGACGACCTCCTGATCACCGTGCCCGCCGAGCCGATCACGGTGACGGTGACCAGGGGCATGGAATACGCCTCCGCCGAGATCGTGGTGACCCCTGACGCGGGCCGGGAGACGCCGGTGGAGCTGACGCCCGAGCGGCTGTACGACTCCGCCGCCCGCGGCTGGTACGGCGGCGACCTGCACGTGCACCTCAACTGGATGGGCGAGGAGCCCGCCGCCCCCGAGCTGGCCGCGGCCGCGCAGCACGGCGAGGACCTGCACGTGCTCAACCTCGTGGCGGGCAACGTCGCGAGCGAGCGGGTCTACGACGTGGAGGCGCTGGAGCACTGGGTGGGCGAGGACCTGCCGTGGTCGGACGAGCGGCACCTGGCCAGGATCGGGGTGGAATACCGCAACGACCTGGTCGGCCACTTCAGCGCATTCGGCCTGCGTGGCCTGCCCAAGCGTTACCACACGGGCTTCCTCGGCACGGTGGACTGGCCGCCCAACGCGGTCGCGCTCGAAGAGCTGCGCGCGCTGGGTGCGATCACCGGGTACGGGCATCCGTTCCACGTCCCCTTCGACGACGAGGACCCGCCCGACGTGGTGCTCGCCCGCGGGCGCAACTGCTCGGCCAGGGAGATCGTCGCCGACGCCGCCCTGGGTCTGATCGACACCTTGGACGTGCTCAACCACTCCTCCATCACGGCCACCGCCGCCGTCTACCGCCGCCTGATCAGCGCGGGCAACCGGCTCACGGTCACCGCGGGCACCGACGCCGTGCTGTCCTTCTGCCGCCGCGGCACCGCCTCCGGTCCCCCGGGCTGGGAGCGGGTCTACGCCAACGTGGCCGGCCCGCTCACCGCGGAGTCCTTCGCCGAGGCGATCCTGCTCGGCCGCACGTTCGCCACCACCGGGCCGTGGCTGGAGATCACGGTGAACGGGCACGGGCCCGGGGACACTCTGGAGCTGGCGCCCGGGCAGCGAGTGGAGATCGTGGCCGCCTCGATCGGGCCCGAGGTCGAGCACCTGGAGATCCACACCGCGGCGGGCATGCTGGCGCGGGGGCGGCCCGGGCGCCTGGTCACGTCGACGGAGGTGAGCGAGCCGACGTACGTGGTGGCCGTGGCCTCGGGCGGGCCGCATCCGCGGGCCTTCCATCGGCGCGGCGCGTACGCGCACAGCAGCCCGGTGTACCTGGACGTCGCGGGCGAGCACGTGGCCAGGGAGGCCGACGTGCGGTGGTGCCTGGCGTGGCTGGACCGGCTGGAGGCGGTGGTCCGCGAGTTCGGCACGTTCGAGACCGACGATCAGCTGGGAGACCACCTGGAGCTGTACGAGCGGGCGCGGGCCGTCTACCGGGGGCGGCTCGCCTAGCCGGACCGGCCGCCCGTCTGTCCTTCCATGGCCAGGCTCACGCAGCAGCGGTTGTCGCCAGGTTCCCACCTGGCCTCCACCTGGGGCGGCGCGACGCTCTCCACCAGGCCGGTGATCAGAGCGTGGTTCATGTGGCAGACCAGTTCCCGCTGCGCCTCTGCGAGAGCGTGGCGCAACGAGACGGCGAACTCGCGGGCCGCCCGGCGGTACAACTTCGAGCTGCGTCCCGCGCCCAGCCCCGTCCTTCCGGTGAGCCGGGCGTAGACGGCCTCGAGCAGCCCTTCGGACTCGAGCCTGTCGAGATGGAACTTGGCCTTGTGGCGGGCGATCCCGATGGCCTCGGCGGCCTGGTCGCGGCTCACGGGTCCTGGCTGCGCGGACACGAACAGGTACAACTCCTGGCGTACGGGGTCGGCGAGGGTTCCGATGCCCGCACTGCTGCGCACCGGATTCACCGTCGCGCCGACGTCGGTGTGATCGAGATCCTGGCGGGCCTGTTGGTCGGGTTCGCGCCGAGGATCGGGGCGTACGTCGTCGCCCTCTGGCTCGCCGGGATCATCGTCAACCTGCTGACGTTCTCCGGGTTCTACGACGTCGCGTTGCGCGACTTCGGTCTCATGATCGGGGCACTGGCGCTGGCCAGGCTCGCGCAGGCGCACGCCAGGGACGCAGGCAGCTAGTCCTGGCGCACTACTTTCCGGCCGCCAACCCGGCCAGCACCCGCTCTAGACCCCAGCGGAACTGACCGGTCGAGATATACGCCGCGATGGCGTCCGCGGCGGCGTGGGTACGCGGGAAAGCCTCGGGTTCGATGTCGAACGCCGCCCGGCGGGCGGCGATCCGCTCGGCCTCCGGCGGCACGGGGCCGGGCCCGCGCACCTCCGCCGCCTCCAGGGCTATCGAGCCCAGGACGTACACCATGACCGTGTAGGCGGCGCGCGGGTCGGGCAGCGCGGCCAGCAACGACTCGCCCACCCGTAGCGCGACCGGCCCGTTGAAGGCGGCGCCGAGTATCGACGGGACCGCGGCGGGGTGACGCATCAGGACCTCGCGCAGGTTGAGCGCGAAGGCGGCGATGCGCTCGCCCGGCGGGCGGCCCTCGTCCTCCAGCAGTCCGAGGTCGGCCTCACCGAGCAGGCGGTCGGTCAGCGCGGTCACGATCGCGGCCCGGTCCGGGAAGTAGGTGTACAGCGCGCCGGGCGTCAGGCCCACGCGAGTGGCCAGCGCCCGCATGGTGAGCCCGCCGGCGTCGATCAATTCCAGGGCGGCGTCGAGCACCGCCTTCTGGTCCACCGAACGTTGAGGTCCTCTCTTCACAAGGCAACTCTAAACGGTGTTTAATGTTAAACACCGTTCAGAGTTAGGAGCCTGTGCCATGAGATGGACCCTGATCGCCGCCGTCGTCGCCGCGAACCTCGCCTTCGCCGGCCTCGCCGCCACCTTCGACTACCCCGGCGTGCTCGCCGAGCCTCCCGGGCGGATCCTGGCCGCGTTCGCCGCCAATCAGGCGGTGGTGTCCGGCTGGTTCCTGCTGCTGGCGGTGAGCGCCCTGGCGCTCGTGCCCGCGGCGGTCTTACTGGGCCGGCTGCTGCCCCCGGGGCCAGCCGCCGCTCTGTCCGTGCCGGTCGGCGTGCTCGCCGGCCTGGTGCAGGCGCTGGGGCTGCTGCGCTGGCCGTACGCGGTGCCGGCGCTGGCCCACGCGGCCGATCCGGGCGCCGCTGAGACGACGTTCGCCGCCCTGCACGGCTACCTCGGGACAGGGATCGGCGAGACCCTCGGCTACCTGCTCACCGCCGCCTGGACGGCGCTGGTGCTGGCCGCACTGCCACGGCGCCCGCGCTGGTTCGCGGTGGCCGGTGTGGTCTCGGCCGTGGCCATAGCCGCCGGCGTGCTCACGCCGCTCGCCGTGCCGGGTGCGGACCTGGTCAACTTCGCTGGGTACGTGGTGTGGAGCGTGTGGGCCCTGGTGCTGGCCGTCCTGCGTGATCGCCTCCTGCCCCCGCAGCCGGTGCACGCCTGACACGAACCGCGGCAGCGCTGCTCGACGGACCAGGTCAGGGCCGCCGGCCGGCCGGTCGACGCCGCCGGAGGCGAGCAGGCTGCCCTTGCCGAACATCTGGCCCTTCTTGATGGAGACGTACACCCGGGGGTCGTCGTGGTTCCTGACCGCGATCAACCGCGGTTGGTGGGCCTCATACCGGACACCGGGGATGCCGACCAGGGCGCCGTACATGGCCGCGCGCAGCGTGCGGGGCTACACGGCGTCGGTGGTCAGCGGCGGCACCGCGGCCCGCGACACTTTCCCTGTCGGCCTGCCGCTTCGCGCCTCAAGCACTCGTACTGGAGGGCACGGGTCTAGAGAACCAGCTTGAGTGAGGGGCGCTGGTCGGGCAGACCGATGAGCTCGCGCACGCGGGCGATGGGCCAGGCCAGCTCCCGGGCCAGGGTGGCGGCGGTCAGGCCGGCCTCGCGAGTGGCCAGGTCGAAGGCGTGGGCCAGCAGGACGGGCTGTTCGCCCGGGTAGCCGGAGACGGGCTCGTTGGTGAAGCCCGGCTGGTCGCGCAGCGCGGCCAGGCGCTGGTAGGCGCGGCTCGCGGCGGAGTCGGAGATCAGCCCCGTCTCGCGGCACCGGTAGAGCAGCGAATCGACCGACACGCCCCACGTCCGCCGCAATTCGGCAAGCTTGCGCAGGTCGGCGCGGAGTGGCAACTGGGGCAGGATGCTCTCGCGCGGCGTCAGGAACTCGGCGGCGAACGCGTCGGCCTCGCGCTCCTGGAGGGTGTCCCCGGCGGCGGTGTCGCCGTGCAGGACGAGGTGGCCCAGCTCGTGCGCGGCGGTGAAGCGGTGGCGGTAGATGTCGTCGAACCTGTTGGGGGTCAGCACGACGATCGGCCTGGGCAGGCTGGAGGTGGAGAAGGCGTCGACGGTGACCGCGTCGGGGTCGTGCCGGGGGAAGGCGACGATGATGCCGTGCGCTTCCATGCGGCGTACGAGGTGGCTGATCGGGCCGGCGCCCAGCCCCCAGTGGGCGCGCAGCGCCCGGGCGGCGCCGGCCGGGTCGCGGGGCAGCGCCGAGTGCATCTCGCCGCCCGCGAACCCGGGCAGGTCCACGGCGGGCAGCTGGATGCGCTTCTCCAGGGCGTAGGTCAGCTCCCACACCTGCTCGACGAACGCGACGGCCTTGGCCCGCTGGTAGGCACGGGTGGAGCGCAGGCTGCGGAAATGCGCCATCGAGCCGTCGAGCTTGCCGTGCGGGCGCCCGGGCAGGAAGAACGCCATAGGGACCCCGAGGACCTCGGCCAGCAGCGGAATCAGGTCGGGGCGCGGCCGCGTGACGCCTGCCTCGTACTGGCCGACCGCGGCGGGAGAGACGCCGAGGTGCTCGGCGACCTCCTTCTTGGTCAGGGCGGCCAGATGGCGGGCCTGGGTGAGACGGGTGGCGTCGAACGCGTCGGCGACGGCCTGCGGGGTCGGCGTGCCGGGTCGGAGACTACTCACCGCTCGCGGCTTCTGCCCTGAACGCGCGCCGCACCCGGGGGTTGAGCGCCGGCGTCGGCACGACGCCCTGATCGAAGGCGACCCCAGGCAACGACGTCTGCGCGGCCCCGGCGTCCTTGGCCAGCGGGATCTCCTCACAGTGATGCCAGCGCAGGCTCCCAGTGCGGTCCAGCAGCTCCGCCTCGCCCCACCAGGCGTCCAGCAGCCCGGCATGCGCGTTGCAGGCGTACGCGATCAGAACCAGGCTGGTGTCCTTGGGCAGATCGCCGAGCGCCTCGGCCACCGGCGCCACGTCGGCCAGCGCGAGCTGCCGCATCATCGGCTCCGGCCCGAACCGGTTGAACAGCGCCTGCACCAGGGCCGACGGCCGGCCCTCCCCGATGCGCGCGCTCATCACGCTCACCGAGCGGTCCTTGGCGTAGCGGAATGGGAACAGCAGCTTGCCGTCCAGCACCACCAGCTCGTGCGCCGACCCTGCGGGCTTGACGATCCGCACGTCCCCCATGTCCTCGAACGCCTCGGCCAGCGCCTCGAACTTGCGGGACATGAGCGTGAACCCGAACGGATGCGTGTGATCGGTCTGCGCCGCCGTCTGCGCGTCGCGGGCATTGTCCAGCGCGACCGACAGCGCCTCGGCGATCCCCTGTCTGATCACCGGCGCACGCTGCCCAAACGTCTCCTGGGCCCACCGCGACACCAGCATGCGCACCTCCGCAACGCTTTGCCCAGCAGCAACCGCACACCGGAGCCACTTTAATTTCCAACATCATAGTCCCGGCCGCGCTTCACGAAGCCCCTTCCCCTGAGGGCGTGTCGCGCCGGCCTCGCTAAGATGCTGGGCACGTGACCTGGTGGACCGTCAACTGTTCGATCCTCTATACCGATCTGCCCCTTGTGGAGCGTCCCGCTGCGGCGGACGGGGCTCAACTTCTTCGCCGGTGACATGCCGGAAGGTGACCGCGGCCTGGTGTCGTGGCCGGGGACGCCCCGGGCGGGGGCGAGCCGGGGACGGGCGCGCTGCCGATCAGGGAGTGGATCGACCAACTGCACGCCGACGGATATGACAGATACGTCGGGGGACCATCCAACGCGCGGGAGGACGAACGTGAGCACCATTGCCTTCATCGGCCTCGGCATCATGGGCAGCCCCATGGCGGTGCACCTGGTCAGGGCCGGGCACAGCGTGGCCGGCTACAACCGCTCACCGGCGAAGGGCAAGGCCCTGGCCGAGGCCGGGGGCCGGGTGGCCGCCTCGATCGCCGACGCCGTGACCGGCGCCGAGGTCGTCGCCCTCATGGTTCCCGACTCCCCGGACGTGCGGGACGTGCTGACCGGCGACGACGGCGTGTTCGCGCACGCCGCCCCCGGCACGCTGATCATCGACTTCTCCTCGATCCGCCCCGACGTCACCCGCGAGCTGGCCGAGGAGGCAGGCCGCCGCGGCCTGCGCTACCTGGACGCGCCGGTCTCGGGCGGCGAGGCCGGTGCTCGGAATGCCGCTTTGTCGATCATGGTGGGCGGCGAGGGCGACGCCTTCGAGGCTGCCAAGCCGATCTTCGACGCGGTCGGCAAGACCGTGGTCCACGTGGGACCGAGCGGCGCGGGCCAGACGGTCAAGGCGGCCAACCAGCTCATTGTGGCCGCCAACATCGAGGCGCTGGCCGAGGCCGTGGTGTTCCTGCGGGCGTACGGGGTGGACCTCGAGGCGGCGCTGGAGGTGCTCGGGGGTGGCCTGGCCGACTCGGCGGTGCTGGCGCAGAAGCAGGCGAACATGCTGAACCACTTCTTCGAGCCCGGCTTCCGCATCGCCCTGCACCACAAGGACATGGGCATCGTGACGTCCGCGGCCCGCGAGGCCGGCGTCGTGCTGCCCCTGGGAGCGCTTGTGGCCCAGCTCGTGGCGGCGGCGAATGCCAACGGCGACGGCGGGCTCGACCACTCGGCCCTGCTCCGCGGCGTCGAACGCCTCTCGGGCACCTCGTAACGAACGGCCGGAAACTGTCGGTGGGGACGCCAACCCTCGACCTCCATGTCCAGTTCCTGCGCCCGGCCCGCCCCGGTCGGCTCGTGGGCCACGGTCGGGTCGTCCGGCGCGGCAGACAGGTGTGCTTCATGGCCAGCGAGCTCCTGGGCCCGGATGGCGAGCCCGTGGCCGTGGCCAACGCCCACATCCAGTCCCTCGACCCGCAGGCCCGACAGAGTGTTAACGAGTGAAAAATATCTTCGCAAAGATCTCGTCAGCGAAGGAAAATGTTGAGACGCTGAACTCCACCACAGCGCCCCCAGCCCTGAGGAGTGGTTCATGCGCAGATTACTGGCGATCGCCGTGGTCGCCATCCTGCCCTTAACGAACGTCACCGCCGCCCGCGCCCAGGAGCCCGCCGACCGCCAGCAGGCCTTCGCCGCCGCAGCCGAGGAGTTCCAGGTCCCGCAGAGCGTTCTGCTCGGCGTCTCCTACCTGGAGTCGCGCTGGGACGCCCACGCCGGCCAGCCTTCCAGCGACGCCGGGTTCGGGCCCATGCACCTGACCGACGCGGCCGCGTACACCGGGTCCAACCATCACCACGAGGGTGAGGAGGACGCCCGCGGCGACGAGAGCCGGCCGCTGCCCGAACCCGAAGAGCAGCCTGAGCCCGCCGAGATCCCCGCCTCCCTACGCACCATGGAGCGGGCGGCCGAGCTGACCGGCGAGAGCAACGAGCGGCTGCGTACGGACGACGCCGCCAACATCCGGGGCGGCGCGGCGCTGCTGGCCGACTATCAGAAGGCGCTCGGCGCGCCGCTGAGCGACGACCCGGGCGAGTGGTACGGCGCCGTGGCCAAATACTCGGGCGCCGAGGAGGCCGCCGCCGCCAAGTTCTTCGCCGACGAGGTCTTCACCACGATCAAGGAAGGCGCCGAGCGGACCACCGACGACGGGGAGCGGGTCCGGCTGCCGGCCGTGCCCGGCCTGGTGAAGATCGAGAAGTGGCTGGAGAAGCTCGGCCTGCGCCCGCCGCGGGCCGACGGCGTCGAGTGCCCCGCCTCGGTCTCCTGCGAGTGGATCCCCTCGGCTTACCAGCAGTTGCCCAATGGCAATTACGGGCACTACGACCTGGCGAACCGGCCGGTCAGCCAGAAGATCGACTACATCATCATTCACGACATGGAGGGATATTTCCTGCCCTCCATCCGCCTCAACCAGGACCCGAACTACCGCGCGAGCTGGCAATACTCCATCCGCTCCGCCGACGGCCACATCGCCCAGCACATCAAGAGCAAGGACGTCGCCTGGCAGGCCGGCAACTGGTACATCAACGCCAAGTCCATCGGCATCGAGCACGAGGGCTTCCTGGCCGAGGGCAGCACCTGGTACACCGAGGCGATGTACCGCTCGTCCGCCCGCCTGGTCCGCTACCTGGCGCTCCGGCACGGCGTGCCGCTGGACCGCGCCCACATCCTGGGCCACGACAACGTGCCCGGCACGCTTCCGACGACGGTCAGGGGCATGCACGAGGACCCCGGCCCGTTCTGGGACTGGGCGCACTACTTCCAGCTGATGGGCGCGCCACTGCACCAGTTCGGCGGGCCGCGGGCCGGGTCGATCATGATCAAGCCGGACTTCGCCACGAACAAGCCGTACTTCTATGGCTGCGACCGCAAGAACCCGTCAGCCGCCTGCCCGCCGCTGCCCGCCGGCACCGTCTGGCTGCGTACCGAGCCACGCGCCGACGCGCCGCTGGTCAAGGACATCGGCAAGCACCCCACGGGCGAGTCCCTCTACAGCGTCTACGACCACAGCGCCCGCGCCAGCACCGGCCAGCGCTTCGCCGTGGCCGACCGCCAGGGCGACTGGACGGCGATCTGGTATCTCGGCCAGAAGGCGTGGTTCCACAACCCGGCCGGCGCGCCGACCGCCATCCCGTCCATGGGCCTGGTCGTGACCCCGAAGCCGGGCAAAGCGACCGTCCCGGTGTACGGCAGGGCGTACCCGGAGCAGGAGGCGTACCCGGCGGGCATCCCCTACCAGGCCGTGACCCCGCTGCAGTACACGTTCTCGGCAGGCGAGAAGTACACCCTCGCCGGGCCGGTGGCCACGGAGTACTACCGCGCGGTCACGTTCAACCTGGAGGACCACAAGGTGGTCCGGGGCAAGACCAAGTATCTGGAGATCCAGTTCGGCCACCGCGTGATGTTCGTCAAAGCTGACGACGTGCAGGTGAGTTTCTCCGGGTGAACTCCTTGACGGCGCGCCTGGTGCTCGCGAGCGCCTCCTGAGAGGAGTCGTACGTGCGCTGGGCGACGCCGACGAACAAGCAGTCGACGACGAGGAGCTGGCTGATCCTGCTGGCCAGGGCGCCGGGACGGAACTCCGTCTCACGCCCGGCGGAGATCAGCACGTGCTCGGCCAGCTCCGCGATCGACGAGCGCGGGTTGTTGGTGATCGCGACCGTGGTCGCGCCCGCCTCCTTCGCCCGCAGCAGGGGCTCGATCACGTCGGGGGTCTCCCCCGAGGTGCTGATCCCGATCGCCACGTCCCCTGCCCTGAGCAGGACCGCGCTGGTCAGCGCCAGGTGCGCGTCCTGGAAGGCGTGGCTGGACAGGCCGATGCGCAGCAGCTTCTGCGCGACGTCCTCGGCCACGAGGCCGGAGGCGCCGACCCCGTAGGCGTCGATCCGCCGGGCCGCGACGATGGCGTCGACGACCAGGCCGAGCCGCTCCGAGGTCAGCTGGGCCACCGTGTCGTTGATCGCCTCGGACTCGGCCCGCGCGACCTTCTGGATCACCTCCGACAGCGGGTCGTCGGGGGCCAGGTCGCCGGGCACCAGCCGGTCCGGCTGCGCGGCGGCGGCCGCCAGGGCCAGGCGCAGCTGCGGATAGCCGGCGAACCCGAGGAGCCGGGCCGTCCGCACGATCGTGGCCTCGCTAGTGCCCGAGGCGGCGGAGAGCTCCGTGATGGTGCTCCTGGCCACCGTGGCGGGGTCTTCCAGGATGAGGCGTGCGACGGTCTGGGCGGCCGGCGTCAGGGACGGCAGCACACCGCGAACCGTGGCCACCAGAGTGTCGGCCCGCAGGCCGTTGCCGCTGTCGTCCACGGTCCCGATTATGCCCCCTGCCGCCAATGCCCGAGCAGGGCCGGAAGTGCCGTGATAGGTCGCGGTTAGCGCAACGTGCCGTTCGTCATGCCCGCGGGTTCCTCGGGCACGGCGATCAGCCCCAGTTCCGCGGGGGTCGCGAGGAGCGGGTGGTAGGGGACCACCCGGACGGTGTACCCGTAAGCACCCGTGCGGTCGAGCGGCACCGTGCCCGTGTAGTGCGCCCTCCCGTCGTCATCCACCGACCCCACGGTCAGCTTCGCGTAGGAGGGATGCACCAGCTCGTCGTGCGGCCCGACCTTCCCATAGGCCGCCTCGACCAGCACGTCATCGGCCTCCAGATCGCCGAGCGCGATGGTGGCGTGCAACTCCACGGTGGCGCCGACCTCAGGCGTGTCCCCCACGCCCAACGCCTCGACGTGCTCCACCCGGACGCCGGGCCAGGCCCGGGTGACCCGGACCCGCCAGGCGGCGAACGCCTTCGCCGGCGCGTACGAGTCTGCCGACAGCGCCCTGGCGGCCTCCGCGGCCGGGATGTAGAGACCCACCACGTAGTCCCTGAGCATGCGCCCCGCGAGCACCTTGGGCCCGAGCGAGGCCAGGGTGTGCTTGACCATCTCCATCCAGCGCCGCGGCAGTCCGTCCATGGGACGGTCGTAGAACCGGTCGGACACCTCGTGCTCGATCAGGTCGTACAGGGCGGCGGCCTCCAGCTCGTCCCGCCGCTCCGGGTCGCTCACGCCGTCGGCGGTGGGGATGGCCCAGCCGTTGGTCCCGTCGTACCACTCGTCCCACCAGCCGTCGCGGATGGACAGGTTGAGCCCGCCGTTCAGCGCGGACTTCATGCCGGAGGTGCCGGACGCCTCCAGGGGCCGCAGCGGGTTGTTCAGCCACACGTCGCATCCCTGGACCATGAGCTGGCCCAGCGCCATGTCATAGTCGGGCAGGAACACGATCCGGTGCCTGACGTGCTGCTGGTCGGCGAACTTGACGATCTGCTGGATCAGCTTCTTGCCGCCCTCGTCGGCGGGGTGGGCCTTGCCGGCGATCACGATCTGGACCGGCTTGTGCGGGTCGAGCAGGAGCTCGGTCAGCCGCTGGGGGTCGTGCAGCATGAGCGTGAGCCGCTTGTACGACGGCACGCGCCGGGCGAAGCCGATCGTCAGCACATCGGGGTCGAGCGCGTCGTCGATCCACCCCAGCTCGGCGTCGGAGGCGCCGCGCTCGCGCCAGGCCTTGCGGAGACGGATCCTGGCGCCCTCGACCAGGCGGCGCCGTTGCGTGCCCCTGATCTTCCAGATGTCGCTGTCGGGGATCTTCTGGATGCCCTCCCAGCCGCGGGCCCGCTCCAGCAGCGAGGGAAGCTCGCGGCCGGCCAGCTCCATGAGCTCGCGGCCGACCCAGGTCGGGGCGTGCACACCGTTGGTGATGGACCCGATCGGGACCTCGTCCAGGTCGAATCCCGGCCAGAGGGCCTTGAACATGTCCCTGCTGACCTGGCCGTGCAGCTCGGACACGCCGTTGACCCGCTGGGCCAGCCGCATGCCCATGACCGCCATGTTGAACCGGCTGGGGTCGGCCTCCGCACCCAGCGCCAGGATGCGCTCGACGGGCACGGTGGGCCAGGCGGCCGAGCCGCCGAAGTGGCGCTCGATCATGTCGCGGGGGAACCGGTCGATGCCCGCGGGCACGGGCGTGTGCGTGGTGAACACCGTGCCCGCCCGCACGGCCTCCAGCGCCTCGTCGAAGGAGAGGCGGGCCTCGGTCAGCTCGCGGATGCGCTCCAGGCCGAGGAAGCCGGCGTGGCCCTCGTTGGTGTGGAAGACCTCGGGCTCGGCATGGCCGGTGATGCGGCAGTAGGCCCTGATGGCGCGCACGCCGCCGACGCCCAGCAGCAGCTCCTGCATGAGCCGGTGGTCGGTGCCGCCGCCGTAGAGGCGGTCGGTGATGTCGCGGGCGGGGTTGTCGTTGTCGGCCACATCGGAGTCGAGCAGCAGCAGCGGCACCCGGCCCACCTGCGCCACCCACACCTGCGCGTGCAGCACGCGCTCCTCCGGCAGGGCCAGGCGGATCTTGACGGCGGTACCGTCGGGCTCCTTGAGCAGGGACAGCGGCAGGCCGCCCGCGTCGAGCGACGGGTAGTGCTCCAGCTGCCAGCCCTCGGGCGAGAGCGACTGCGTGAAGTAGCCGTGCCGGTAGAGCAGGCCGACCGCGAGGATCGGCACGCCCAGGTCGCTGGCCGCTTTGAGGTGGTCGCCCGCCAGGATGCCGAGGCCGCCGGAATACTGCGGCAGCGCGGCCGCGATGCCGTATTCCGGCGAGAAGTAGGCGATGGCGGCGGCGCTGTCGGGCAGCGTCTGATACCAGCGCGGTGAGGTCATGTATTCGCGCAGGTCATCGGCGGCGTCGGCGAGACGGCGCAGGAAACGGCGGTCGGCGGCCAGCTCGGTCAGCCGGGCCGGTGTGACGGCGCCGAGCAGGGCCACGGGATCGTGCCCGACCTGCTCCCAGAGCTCCGCGTCGACCTCGGCGAAGAGATCCATCGTCTCCGGGTGCCACGACCAGCGGAGATTGTGCACGAGCTCGCCGAGGGCGGCCAGCTCCGCGGGCAGAACGGTGCGGACGGTGAACCGGCGGATTGCTCTCACGATGTGCACCCTACGGGCTAGGAGGGACCAGTCAGTCCTTCACCCCCAGGAACGCCCTTCAAACCCCTTCCGGGAACAAGCATGAAGAGGGAGCATTGGGGCAACTTTCCATGTTGTTGGGCTCTCCCGCACCACACTCGGGAGGTCTATCCGTTGCTGTCCACAATTTACGTGCAAGGATCGTTCCTGCCGAGGAAAGCCTCCGGCGGCACCGGGTGCGCCGCCGCAAACCCTTGAAATGCGATGATCGGACGAATTCCCATCTCGGACATCTCCCCCGTCGTCGACTGCGGGCAGTGGCCCGCCAAAGCGGTCGCCGGCGAGACCTTCCAGGTCTCGGCGACCGTGTTCAGAGAGGGCCACGACGCCGTGGCCGCGGGCGTGGTGCTCACCGCGCCCGACGGGCAGCGTGGTCGCCTGAGACCGATGCGCGAGCTCGCGCCCGGCACTGACCGCTGGGGCGTGGACGTGTCCCTGCCCGCGGAGGGCGACTGGCTCTTCCGCGTGGAGGCGTGGAGCGACCCGATCCACACGTGGCTGCACGACGCGGAGATCAAGATCCCGCGCGGTATGGACGTCGATCTCATGTGCGAGGAAGGCGCCCGGCTCTTCGAGCGGGCCGCCAAGGCCGTGCGCACGCCGGACTGCCCCAACGGCGCACCCACGAGCGGCAAGGGCAGCAATAACGGCACAAATGGGCAAAAAAAGGGGAACGGCAACGGCGAGAGCACCTGCGGGCACCGGGCGGCGCTGCTGTCGATCTCCGCCACGCTGCGTGATGAGAACCTGGACCCCCGAGCCCGGTTGTCGATCGCGCAGTTGCCCGAGACCGCCGCATTGCTGGGCGCGCACCCCTACCGCGAGCTGGTGACCCGGTCCAAGTCCCACAAGATCAGGGTGGACCGGCGCCGGGCGCTCTACGGCTCGTGGTACGAGTTCTTCCCCCGGTCGGAGGGGGCGATCGTCAACGACAACGGCATCTCCAAGTCCGGAACCTTCCAGACAGCCGCGAAGAGGCTCCCCGCGGTCGCCAAGATGGGGTTCGACGTCGTCTACCTGCCGCCCGTCCACCCCATCGGCAGCACGTTCAGGAAGGGCCGCAACAACACGCTGAGCCCGGAGCCCGACGACCCCGGTTCCCCCTGGGCGATCGGGTCGGAGGACGGCGGCCACGACGCGGTGCACCCGGACCTGGGCACGATCGAGGACTTCGACGAGTTCGTGGCGCGCACGCGCGAGCTGGGCATGGAGGTCGCCCTGGATCTCGCGCTGCAGTGCTCGCCCGACCACCCGTGGGTCAAGGAGCACCCCGAGTGGTTCACGATCAGGGCCGACGGCTCGATCGCCTACGCCGAGAACCCGCCGAAGAAGTACCAGGACATCTATCCGGTCAACTTCGACAAGGATCCCGAGGGCATCTACGCCGAGGTCAAGCGGGTGGTGCGGCACTGGATGGACCACGGGGTGCGGATCTTCCGGGTGGACAACCCGCACACCAAGCCGGTGGGGTTCTGGGAGCGGCTGCTGGCCGACATCCACACGACCGACCCGGATGTGATCTTCCTGTCGGAGGCGTTCACCCGGCCGGCGATGTTGCGCACGCTGGCCAAGATCGGCTTCCACCAGTCGTACACGTACTACACGTGGAAGAACTCCAAGTACGACGTGGAGACGTACCTCGCGGAGCTCTCCCAGGAGACCTCGGCCTACCTGCGGCCGAACCTGTTCGTGAACACGCCGGACATCCTGCACGAATACCTGCAGCACGGCGGGATCCCGGCGTTCAAGATCAGGGCAGTGCTGGCCGCGCTCACGTCGCCGACTTGGGGCGTGTATTCAGGGTACGAACTCGGCGAAAGTATCCCGGTTCGCCCAGGCAGCGAGGAATATCTAGATAGTGAGAAATATCAGTACAAGCCCCGCGATTGGATTACGGCCGAACGCGAAGGGCGCAGCCTGGCTCCCTTCATCACCCACCTGAATTTGTTCCGAAGAGCGCATCCGGCGCTGCAGGAATTGCGTAATCTACGATTCCACAGGGTCGACCAACCGGACATCGTCTGCTTCTCCAAGCGGCTTCCTGGCGCCTATGACACGGCCACACGAAGGCACGGGCTGGGCGACGTCGTTCTGGCGGTCGTCAACCTGGATCCGCACCACACCCACGAGGCAACCGTTGATCTTGACCTGCCCGCGCTCGGACTCGACTGGGGCGCCGAATTCGTCGTCGATGACGAGCTCTCCGGCGAGTCCTACCGCTGGAGGCAGAGCAACTATGTACGCCTCGACCCCCATATCCAGCCAGCCCACATTCTCACCGTCCGAGCCGCGCCACGGTAGAACAGATTCAGCGGGGAGTCTTCAACGTGTGTGAAAGCGCCTCCCTCATGAGCACTCGGCGAGGGCGCTCATGAGCTCCACCACACCCATTCCCAACACCTTTGACGAGGAAAAGCCGCGCGATCCTTACTGGTACAAGCGGGCGGTCTTCTACGAGGTCCTGATCAGAGGCTTCGCCGACTCCAATGGGGACGGCACGGGTGACATCCGTGGCCTCATCAGCAAGCTCGACTACCTGCAATGGCTGGGCGTCGACTGCCTCTGGCTGCTGCCGCTGTACGAGTCGCCGCTGCGGGACGGGGGCTACGACATCGCCGACTTCATGAAGATCCTGCCCGAGTTCGGGGATCTGGGGGACTTCGTCCGGCTCGTCGATGAGGCGCACAAGCGCGGCATGCGGGTCATCGCCGACCTGGTCATGAACCACACCAGCGACGCGCACCCATGGTTCCAGGCCTCGCGGCACGATCCCGAGGGGCCGTTCGGCGACTTCTACGTGTGGTCCGACACCGATGAGAAGTACCAGGACGCCCGGATCATCTTCATCGACACCGAGACGTCCAACTGGACCTACGACCCGGTGCGCGGCCAGTACTACTGGCATCGCTTCTTCCACCACCAGCCGGACCTCAACTACGAGAACCCGGACGTGCAGGAGGCCATGCTGGAGGTGCTGCGGTTCTGGCTGGACCTGGGCATCGACGGGTTCCGGCTGGACGCGGTGCCCTACCTCTTCGAGGAGGAGGGCACCAACTGCGAGAACCTCCCCAGGACGCACGAATACCTCAGGCGCATCCGCACCGAGGTGGACCGGCTCTTCCCGGACCGGGTGCTGCTCGCCGAGGCCAACCAGTGGCCGTCGGACGTGGTGGAGTACTTCGGCGACCCGGTAGGCGGCGGGGACGAATGCCACATGGCCTTCCATTTCCCGCTGATGCCTCGCATCTTCATGGCCGTACGCCGGGAGTCCCGTTACCCCATCTCCGAAATCTTGGCCCAGACGCCGAAGATTCCTGAGCACTGCCAGTGGGGGATCTTCCTCCGCAACCACGACGAGCTGACGCTCGAGATGGTCACGGACGAAGAACGCGACTACATGTACACCGAATATGCCAAGGACCCCCGCATGCGGGCGAACGTCGGCATCCGCCGCCGTCTGGCCCCCCTGCTGGAGAACGACCGCAACCAGATCGAGCTGTTCACCGCGCTGCTCCTGTCGCTGCCCGGCTCCCCGGTGCTGTACTACGGCGACGAGATCGGCATGGGCGACAACATCTGGCTCGGCGACCGCGACGGCGTCCGCACGCCCATGCAGTGGGACCCGGACCGCAACGCCGGCTTCTCCGACTGCGACCCGGGGCGGCTCTACCTGCCGGTGATCATGGACCCGATCTACGGCTACCAGGCCATCAACGTCGAGGCCATGCAGAAGAACGCCGGTTCGCTGCTGCACTGGACCCGGCGCATGATCGAGATCCGCAAGCGGCACCCCGTGTTCGGTCTCGGCGAGTACATCGAGCTCAATTCGTCCAACCCCAGCGTGCTCGCGTTCGTGCGGGAGCTGGGTGACGACCGGATGCTCTGCGTGAACAACCTGTCACGCTTCCCGCAACCGGTCGAACTCGACCTGCGCAGATTCGTCGGCGTCTCCCCCGTGGAAACCATGGGAGGCGTGCCATTTCCGGCAATTGGCGAACTTCCGTATCTTTTGACGCTACCTGGGCATGGGTTCTACTGGTTCACACTCCCGCCGGCCATAACCCAGGAGGAGTAGGACGTGCTTGCTGAGCTCCTTGCCGCATGGATCAGCCGACAGCGATGGTTCGGCGGCAAGGGGCGCCCGATCGACCAGCTGTCGATCGACTCGGACGTCGAGCTGACGCCCGGGCTCAGACACATGATCGTCGCCATCTGGCAGGACGGCTCGCGCGACCGCTACCAACTCCTGCTCGGCGAGCGCACGGAGCTTCCCGACCGGTTGGCGCACGCCCTGATCGCCACGGTCGACGACATCTACCTGTACGACGCCGCGCACGACGCCGACCGCACCGGCTGGCTGCTCGAGGGCATGGGCCACGACGAGACCCGCAGCGGCCTGCGCATGCGCCACGTCCCCGGCATCGAGATCGACACCTCGCCGCGCAGCCTGGTGCTCGGGGCCGAGCAGTCCAACACCTCTCTCGTGTACGGCGACGCCTACATCTGCAAGCTCTTCCGCCGCCTCATCCCAGGGGTCAACCCGGAGCTGGAGATCATCACCGCCCTGGCCGCCAGGAAAGCCCCGCACATCGCGCAGCCGTACGGGTGGATCGAGACCGATCTCGACGGCACGGACACCACTCTGGCGATCATGCAGGAGTTCCTGTCCAACGCCAACGACGGTTGGGACCTGGCGCTGGCCAGCGTGCGCGACCTGTACGCCTCCATGCCCGAGATCACGGCCGCCGACGCGGGAGGCGACTTCGCGGCCGAGTCGCATCGGCTCGGCGTCGCCACCGCCCAGGTGCACCACGAGCTGGCCGCCGCCTTCCCTACGGACGTCGTCGAGACCCACGAGGTCAAGCGCATGGCGGAGGCCTTCAGACGCCGGTTGGGCCGGGCCGTGTCCGAGGTTCCCGAGCTGCGGCAGCACGTGGGCGTCCTGGAGGACGCCTATCACCAGGTGGAGAAGCTCACCACCGAAGTGTTCGTGCAGCGGGTTCACGGGGACTACCACCTGGGCCAGGTCATGCGCACCCCCACCGACTGGGTAGTGCTGGACTTCGAGGGCGAGCCCGGGCAGCCGCTGGCCGAGCGCAGGGCGCTGTCGTCGCCGCTGCGTGACGTGGCGGGGATGCTGCGCTCGTTCGACTACGCCGCCAGGCACCTGCTGGCCGGCCATCCGGAGGCGGCCGAGCTGGAGCCCAGGGCCCAGGAGTGGGCGGACCGCAACCGGACCTCCTTCATGGAGGGATACATGGAGGGCGGCGGCGGGATCAACCGCGGGGACGCGGCGCTGCTGCGGGCGTTCGAGCTGGCGAAGGCGGTGTACGAGGTGGTCTACGAGGCCAGGAACCGGCCCACCTGGTTGCCCATCCCCCTGGCCGCCTTCCGGCCGCGCTAGGAGAGCTCCCCAAGGTCACGCCGCTCGGACGACGCCCTTGGCGATCAACGGGTCTGCCTCGGCTGCGAAAACTGTCGGAGCGCGAGGCTATGGTCTGCTCGGACTGGGCTATGGGGGGTGGATGTGCGTTTCGGGGTGCTGGGGCCGCTCGCCGTGTGGACGGCGGACGGGGAGCCGGTCCGGGTGGTCGAGACCAAGGTCCGGGCGCTCCTCGCCGGCCTGCTGATCCACGCCGGCCAGACGGTCTCCGCCGACCGGCTGGTCGAGGACCTGTGGGGCGATCGCCCGCCCGCTGACGCGCCCGCCGCGCTGCGGGTGAAGGTGTCGCAGCTGCGCGGGGTGCTCGAGGATCGAAAGCTGGTGGCGTACCGGGCTCCTGGATACGTGCTGCGCGTGGAGCCGGACACGGTGGACGCCGGCCGGTTCGAGACGCTGCTCGGGCGCGCGCAACACGCCGACGGCCCCGGCGAACGGGCCTCGCTGCTGCGGCAGGCGCTGGCTCTGTGGCGCGGCGGCGCCTATGCCGAGTTCGCCGACGAGCCGTTCGCGCAGGCCGCCGTGGCACGGCTGGACGAGCAGCGGCTCGTGGCGATGGAGGAGCTGGCCGAGGCGCGGCTCGGGCTGGGCGAGCACGCGCTGGTCGCCGCCGAGCTGGCCGACCTGGTGGCCCGGCATCCGCTGCGCGAGCGGCTGCGGGCCGTGCACGTGCGGGCGCTCTATCTGGCCGGGCGGCAGAGCGAGGCGCTGGCGGCTTATGAGGATCTGCGGCGCCGGCTGCGGGAGGAGTTCGGGGCGGACCCGTCGGCCGAGCTGGCCGGCCTGCACCGGGCGATCCTGCGCCAGGATCCGGCGCTGGACGTGGCCGCTGCCCGGCCTCCGACCAACCTGCTCGTGTCCCTGAGCGGTCTGGTGGGGCGGGAAGAGGCGGTGACCGAGGTCCGTGCCCTGCTGCGCGCCAACCGGCTCGTCACGCTCACGGGGCCGGGAGGCGTCGGCAAGACGCGGCTGGCCCTGGCGGCCGCCGACCTGTTCGCGGGCGCCCAGGGAGTGGCGCCGGGCGGCGGCGGGTTCGACGGCGGGGTGTGGCTGGTCGAGCTGGCCTCGCTCCGTGCCGGGGCGCCGGAGGTCGAGGTGGCGGAGGCGATCGCCGGTGTGCTCGGCCTGCGGGACGACATGCCGCACTGCATGCTGGAGCGGCTGGCCGCCACGCTGGGAGCCAAGCGGACGCTGCTCGTGCTGGACAACTGCGAGCACGTGGTCGAGCAGGTGGCCGCGCTGGCGAGCAGGCTGCTGCGCGCCGCCCCGGGATTGCACGTCATGGCCACCAGCCAGGAGTCGCTGCGGATCGAGGGCGAGAGCCTGTGGAGCGTGCCGCCGCTCGGACGCGAGGCGGCCGTCGAGCTGTTCACGACCCGGGCGGGCATCGAGCCGGACGCCGACGTGGTGGAGGTCTGCGCGCGGCTGGACGGCATCCCCCTGGCCCTGGAGCTGGCCGCCACGAGGATGCGGACCCTGACCCCGCGCCAGCTCGCCGACCGCCTCGACGACCGCTTCCGGCTGCTCGCCTCGGGTGCGCGCGACGCCCCGGCCAGGCAGCAGACGTTGCGGGCGATGATGGACTGGAGCTGGGAGCTGCTTTCGCGGCACGAGCAGGTGGTGTTGCGGCGGCTGGCCGTGCACGCCGACGGGTGCGCGCTGGAGGCAGCCGAGGACGTGTGCGCGGAACCGGGCGTGGACGTGCTCGACCTGCTGGCCAGGCTGGTGGACCGGTCGCTGGTGGTGCGGGCCGCGGGGCCGCGTTTCCGGCTGCTGGAGTCGGTCGCGGCCTACTGCCGGGAGCGGTTGCGGGAGGCCGGCGAGGACGACCTGATCGCACTGCGGCACGTCCGCTACTACACGGCCCTGGCCGAGCGGGCGGAGCCGCACCTGAGAGGGCACGAGCAGCGGCGCACGCTCGCGCTGCTCGACGCCGAGGGCGCCAATCTGAGAGCGGCCCTGGAGACGGCCGTACGGCTCGGCGCGGCCGGCGAGGCGGTGCGGCTGGTGAACGCGATGGCCTGGTATTGGGTTCTGCGCGGCAGGCTCGGCGAGGGCCGGCGGGCGTTCGAGACCGCCCTGTCCATCACGGACACCGCCCCGTCCGTCGCCGCCGAGCCGGCCCCGGGCACGGCGGAGGCCCAGGTGTGGCTGTCCGGGCTGCGGATGCTGGCAGGGCAGCCCGAGGCTCCTGATGCCGCCTTGTTCGCGGCCATCGAGGATCCGCTCGCCCGGGCGAGAGCGCAGTGGTTCGCCGGGTTCGCGATGTACGGGTTCGACGACCTGTCGGCTAGCGCGGACCTGGTGCGGAGTGCGCTGGAGGGCTTCAGGGAGCTCGGCGACACCTGGGGCACGGCCGCAGCGCTCGGCGTGCTGGCGAAATACGCCGCCATGCGGGGCGACCTGCAGGCGCTGCGGCGGGACGGTGAGCAGGGGCTCGCGCTGTTCAGGCAAGTCGGCGACCGGTGGGGCGAGCTGCGGGCCGCGGAGAACCTCGGCACGCTCGCCGAGATCACCGGCGACTACGAGCGGGCCGCCGCGCTGCGTATGGAAGGACTGCGCATGGCGGAGGAGCTGGGCCTGTGGAGCTCGATGTCGGACGCGCTGTCGCGGCTCGGCAGGATCGCCATGCTGACGGGCGACTACGCGGCGGCCGACGACTATCACGAGCGCGCCAGGCGGCTGGCGGCGGCGCAGTCGAACCGGCCCGCCGAGGAGTTCGCCGAGCTCGGCCTCGCACTCGCGGCCCGGCGGCAGGGACGCCTGGAGGAGGCCGAGCGGCTACTGCGCAAGTGGCTGGACTGGGTCATGGACGTGGCAGGCGAGCCCGGGGCCGCGCTGATCCTGGCCGAGCTGGGCTTCGCGGCCGAGCAGCGGGGCGACTCGGCGGCCGCGCTGGAGCTCCAGTTGCGGGGCCTGTCGGCGGCCTGCAAGGGCGGCGACCCCCGGGCCATCGCGCTGGCACTGGAGGGGCTGGCGGGCGCGCGGGTGCTCGCCGGGCGGCACGAGGAGGCCGGACTCCTGCTGGGGCAGGCGGCGGCTCTCAGGGCGTCCGTGGGCGCGCCGCTGCCTACCGGTGAGCGCGGCGACGTCGACCGGATCACGGCCGCGGTGAAGGCCGCTTTGGGCCGGGAAGGGGCCGCGGCCGCGATCTCGCGGGGCGCGGGCCTGATCGAGCACCGGTAGTACGCCAGGCACACCGGCACGACCCTTCACACCTGCAACAGCGTGACCTGGTCTCTGCAGAGTTTCGCCATGTCATCCACGTCCGAGGTCAGCATGACGACCGGGGTCTGCTGCTCCAGAGCCGTGACCGCCACCATGGCATCGATCGCATACTTGTGGCCGGAAAGCCCGGATTGCCGGAGGAGTTCGGCCGCCGCCCGAAACCGATCGATCGTCATCGGCTCTATCAGCAGTTGCGCTAGAGCAAAATCCCACCGGCCACGAGGAACCCGGCAGTGCGCCACCTCAGCCAGGCTCGCCCCACTCACCACGATCTCCATGCCTCGATCAAGGGCCTCGGCGAGCAGGACTTTTACCTCCCGGTCGTGAGTGAGGTGCAGCGAGAGCCCATGGCTGTCGAGGATCACGGTGCCTCCGGCGGTGCCCGTCACCGCGCCACCCGCCGCGTCGCCTCATCGAACAGGGCCCGCGCCGCCTCCCGCTCCTCTTCCGTGAAGGCTCCGTGCTCACGCTGATAGTCATCGATCTCCGCACGTAGCAGAAGGTGCCGCAGCTCGCGCTCGAGGACCGAGGCGACCATGGCGGACAAACCTCTGCTCCCCGCGACCTTCTTGAGCGCATTGACCGTGCCCTCGGGCAGCGAAACGCTGATGACCTTCGCCGTCCCCTCGCCGATCCGCAGCTCAGACGATGTGCTCACCATGCCCATCATGTTAACAATCGATTTATTAAACGGCTACTGTGGGGCCCTCGTGCGTGAGCCACACCGCTGCCCCAGTAGTCGCAGGCGTCGGTGTTGAGTCCTGACCCATCGGCGGGTTGGGAGGTGAGCCGTTCCATCGGTGCCGGCACGTACGTCCACTAGGCCCAATACCGGGACAGCCCTGATTCGCGGCAGGCGTTTCCTTACTACCTTCGCTGGTGGAGGTGGGGACGATGCCCTTCGTCGGACGTACGGCGGAGCGCGACGCGATCCGCGCGGCGCTGCGGGACAGCCAGGGGATCCTGGTCGCCGGGGAGACGGGCTCGGGACGGACTCGGCTGCTCACCGAGGCCTTGGCCGCGTTTCACGATCGTCAGTGGACGGTTCGCCGGGTGACGGGAATCGGGACCGAGGTGCCCTTCGCGGCCTTCGCTCACCTGCTGCCCCATACCCTGGCCCGCCCACCGGCCCCCGGTGCGGCGGCGGGTCCCGGCAATCCGCTCGGCCGGGCGGCGGGGGCCGTGGTGGGTGATGCGCCGCTCGTGCTGGCCGTGGACGACGCCCATCTGCTGGATCCCTGGTCGGCGGCGTTGGTGGCGTACCTCGTCCGGCATCACGGCGCCCGCGCGGCGGTCACCGCGCCGGCCGGGGGCGTGATTCCGTGGCCGATCGCCTCGTTGTGGAAGGACGGTCTGCTCTCCCGGCTCGTTCTGGAGCCGCTCTCGTTGGCCGACAGCACGCGCCTGGTGGCGGCGCTGCTCGACGGCCCGGTGGAGGGGCTGACAGCGCGGCGGCTGTGGCACGCCACCCGCGGCAACGTGGGATACCTGGTCGAGATCGTCTCCTCCGGGGGCTTCGAGATGGTGGGCGGGAGATGGCGGCAGGAGCAGCTGGTGATCGGGGAGCCGCTGCGCGAGGCCGTGCGGACGCGGATGGGCGAGCTCGATCCGGTGGAGCGCGAGGTGCTGGAGTTGGTGGCCGTGGGAGGACCGCTCGATCTGGCCAGGTTGGTGGCGCTGACCTCGCCGGAAGCGGTCGAGCGCGTGGAGGCGCGCGGTCTGATCACAGTACGGGCGGACGTGGACGGTCCCCGGGTGCGGCTGGCCCACACGCTGTACGCCCACGTGGTACGGGGCTGGCTCGGTCTGCTGGGGCAGCGTAACCGCATCGGGCGGATCGCCCGCGACGGCACGCCGCACGGGACGGGGGGTGACGGGCTGAGCGTCCGGGAGCGGGAGGTGGCCCAGCTGGCGTCATGGCATCTGACGAACAAAGAGATCGCCGGATGGCTGGCGCTGTCGCCGCGTACGGTTGCCAACCACCTCTGCCATGTCTACGCCAAGCTGGGCGTCAATGATCGTGCCGAGCTGGGCCCGCTCCTCGTGTGACGCGTGTGGTGCCCGCACCGCGCCGGCGGTCGGTTCAGGAATTAAGTGTCTGCACCGATGTTCGATGACGACGGGCGTGCGACGATCGGGATCGTGCGCGACCGCATCCTCATCGTGGACGATCACGCGCCGTTCCGATCGGCCGCCCGCGCCCTCCTGACCGAGGAGGGCTTCCAGATCGTGGGCGAGGCCGCGGACGGGAGGGCGGCGCTGGACGCCGCCCGGCTGCTGCGGCCCGACATCGTGCTGCTGGACATCAACCTTCCCGACCTCGACGGTTTCGAGGTCGCGCGCAGGCTCGCCGAGGCGGCCGAGGATGACGGCGACTCCCCGGCGATCGTGCTGATCTCCAGCCGGGCGGCCAGTGCCGCGCGGATCGCGCGGAGTGCTGCGCGGGGCTTCATCCCGAAGGACGAGCTGTGCGGCTCCGCAGTGGCCCGGCTGGTCGGGTGAGCCGGCGGGCGGTGGTGGCGGCGGCTGTGTGCGCCGTGCCCCTCGCCGTTCTGCGCAGTCCGTCGTGGGCCGACGCCTTGGTGGGTGCGGTGCTGGTCGGGGTAGGTGTGGCCGAGCGGCGCAGGGCTGCGGGGACGGTGGCGGCGGTCACGGGGCTGGCCTGGTTCGCGGGCGGGTTCGGCGACGGCCTGGTCCTGCTGCACAGGGGGCCGCTGGTGCACTGGCTGGTCGCGTACCCGCGTGGATGGCCGCGGTGGCGCTGGTCGCAGGCGGTGGTCGTCGTGGCGTACGGGCAGGCACTCGCCCAGCCGTTCGCCGCCGCCGGGTGGATTCCGCAGGCTGCGCTCGACTGGGTCACGCTCGCTCTCGCGGTCGCCGTTCCGGTCGTGACGCAGCGCTCGATCGCGCTGCCGGCCGCCGCGGTGGTCATGTTCGTCCTGGCGGGCGGGGCCGCGGCGCGGATCACCGGCTCCCACGGGCTGGACGACGCGGCGCTCCCGGCCTACCAGGTCGCGCTCGCGGGGGCGGCGGTCCTGCTGTATGTGCTCGGCCGTCGCACGCCGCTGACCGGCCTGGTCGTGGAGCTGGGCGACGTGGCGGAGTCGGCCGGCATACGGGACACGCTCGCCCGTACGCTGGGCGATCCGTCGCTTCGGCTGGCGTACTGGGTGCCGTCGGGGCCCGGTGAGGGACGGTACGCGGACGAGGCCGGGCTGCCCGTCGAGCTCACCGGCGCCGTCACGGTGCTGGAGGACCGGGGGCGGAAGATCGCGGCGATCTCCCACGACCCCGCCGTCCTGGACGATCCGGCCCTCGTACGCACCGCCGCCGCGCTCGCCTCCCTCGCGCTGGAGAACGCCCGGCTGCAGACGGAGGTACAGGAGCGGATCGCGGAGCTGGAGTCCTCGCGGCGCAGGATCGTCACCGCCGTGGACGAGGAGCGACGGCGGCTCGAGCGGCGGCTCCACGATGGCGTCGAACGCCGCCTCGACCGCGTGGCGGCCATCGTCGGCGAGGCCGCCTCGCGGCCCGCCGAGCTGGCCGAGATCGCGGCCTGCCGGGCGGAGTTACGGGCCTTCGCCCGGGGCGTGCATCCGCGCGCCCTGGCGGAGTCCGGCCTCGCGGGCGCCCTGGCCGAGCTGTGCCAGCCCAGGCCGCACGTGGAGTTGTCCGTGGAGCAGGGGGTACGGCCGCCACCCGCCGTGGAAGCGTGCGCGTACTTCGTCTGTTCCGAAGCGCTGGCCAACGCGGCCAAGCACGCCCAGGCCTCGTATGTCCGCGTCACCGTGACCCGAGACCTGCCCGCCGGCGGCCGGGACGGCATGGGCGGCGCGGTGCTGCTGGAAGTGGCCGACGACGGCGTGGGAGGCGCGGACCCCGCCCTGGGCTCGGGGCTCCGCGGGCTGGCCGACAGGGTGGAGGCCCTCGGCGGCACGCTCGCGGTGAGCAGCCCTCCGAGGGCCGGTACGCGCCTCACAGCACGCATCCCGTGCGGCTGACGGGCGGTCAGGCGTCGCCCGTGCGCCGCCACGGCTTCATGACCAACCAGGTCGGGCCGATGCCGTCCGGCACCCGCTTGAAGGTCAGGGTGTCCTTGTACAGGCTCCATCTCACGGTGAACAGCTCGCCGTTGAAGAGCCGCATGGTCAGGATGTCCCCCTCGAGCGTGGACGTCCCGCTGAGGCCCGAGGTCTCGCGCTCGTTTCGCTGCGCCAACTCGATCTGGCCGCCGGAGAAGGTGAGTGTGAGCTCGCCCCAGTTCCCGTCGTTGATCTCGCCCGCATCGCCCAGCAGCGGCGACGTGCTCAGCTCTTCCAGTGTGGTGTTGATCTTGAATACCCCGTCAATGGGGGAGCGGGTCGCCGGCGGCGTCGCCTTCGCCAGGGTGGATGCGGAGCAGGTGGGGGCCGACTCCACCGGCGTCCTGTCGCGGACCGCGCGAACCCGGGCGAGGAGATCCCTGGTTTGGCGGTCCTTCTCCAGCCAGGCATAGACCGGGGCGAATGCGGCGCGCAGCTCCCGCACCCGATCGGGTCCGGCGGTCACAAGTTTGATCGCATTGCGCCGGCACAGGACGCCGATGGCCTCCTGCTCGAAGGACCTGACGGACTCGACGGTTTTCGGCAGCGCCGCCGCGGCGGCCCGGCGCAGCAGATCCCGCTGGTCCGGGGTGAGGGCGTCGCCGTTCGCCACGACCGTGAGCGGTCGCGGCCACAGGCCCACATCCGCCGTCAGCGAACGCAGCACCGTGTCGTACTGGTTGCCCCAGACGGCGGAGATCTGCAACTCCGCCCCGTCGAAGCGGTCCACCGGCGCGCCTTCGAAGACAAAGGACACAGGCTTGGCCCCCAGGGCCGTCAGGCTCCGAGCGGCCACCTCGCTGGCCGAGAAGGCGATCTCCGCGCCCTTGTAGTCGGCCGGGCCGAGGAGCCGCCGCTGCGTGCCCGCGGGCTGGCGCACCGGGCCGGGCAGGATGCCGACTCCCTCCAGGCCCATTGCGGCCGGTCCCTGGAGCATCGCCGACGTCAGCGCAGTGTCCCCGAGCACCGCCTGCTCCTGCGCGAGGTCGCCGATCTCCAGCGGCGCGAGCAACGCGTCGAAGGAAGGCACTCCGAGCCCGTGCCACACCCGCGCCCCGACCACGCCCAGCCCGAACTTGCCGGCGCGCACCTCGCGCACGAGGTCGGCCTCCGCCGAGGGGGAGTCGGTGTGCCACTCGTGGGTGGCCTCGATCCGCACCGAGCCGCCCGACAACCTCGTGACCTCGGCCATGAACGCCTCCACCTCCCACGCCCCCCGCGTATTCGCCATGGTGAGCACCACCGGCTCCGCCTTGACCGCTCCCCCCGCCTTGTCGACCGTGCCCGCCGATCCGCACCCGGCCAGCATGAGCACCGCACAGCACAGCGCGACCGTCTTCCTTCGCAGCATGACCGCTCTCCTTCCCGGCCTTCGACTCCGGTGGCGACGAGGCTAGGTGTCGGGCATGACCCGGTGCTTCGGGGCGTCCACCCGATCGTGCCCTTTCGGCCTACGGGTGCGCACGTACGGCAGCCGCGTGCTGGCCCCCTTCTGCCGGGCGGCGGGCGCTGTCACCATGGGCCCATGCTCATCCGGACGGCGATCCTCCTGGCGGGAGCGGTGGCCGGCATGGTCGCGGCGGTGGCTGCGGCGCGCTTCCCCGGCTATTCCCCCGCGGCCGGCTCCCCTGTGGCCGTGGCGGCGCACCTGGTGGCGGGCGGGTCCCTGGTCGTGGCGGCCGTGCCGGGCGCGCGCCGGCGGCCGGGCGCCGCGTTCCGCGTTCTCCTGGGCGCCGCGGGCGTCTGCTGGATGCTCACCGGCTGGACCAATCCCGAGATCGCGGTATCGGCGGCCTTCGCCGCCGGGCTCCTGCTCTCCCCGGCGGTCCCGGTGCTGACCGCCCATGCCCTGCTCTCCTACGCCTCGTCCACGAGGACGAGGCTGATGATCGCGGGGTATGCCGGGTTCGCGCTGGTGGCGGTGGGGAGCGGCGTGCTGTCCGATCCTCGCGGGTCGGGCTGCGGCACCTGTCCAGTCAACCCGCTGGCGATCTGGCACCTCCCCGGCGCGGCGCTGTGGTCGATACGCGCGGGCATGCTGATGGCCGCCATCAGCATGATCGGCGTGGCCGTGGTGCTGTGCGAGCGGCTCGCCCGCGCCTCGGTGGCGCGCCGCCGCAGGCTCGCGTCGCTGCTGGTTCCGGGGGTGGCCTACCTCGTCGCGGCCGCGGCGGCGTACGGGCTGGCCCTTCCCGCCGGGTACGTGAGCACCGCCCCGCCCGACACGATCCTCTGGTACGCCCAGGCCGCGGCGCTCACCGCGATCGCGCTGGGCACCGGCGTGCACTGGGCACGGCTGCGCAGGACCCGGGCCCGGCTCGCGGCGCTGGTCGTGGAGACCGCCGGGTCGCCCCCGCCCGGCGGGCTGAGCGACGCCCTGGCCCGCACGCTGGGCGATCCGGGCCTGCGGGTGTACTACCCGCTGGACGACGGCCGCCTGGTGGACGCCGACGGGACCCCCGCCACGCCCGCTCGGGAGGCCGCGATCACCAGGCTGACGCGCGGCGGCGCCCTGGTGGCGCTCCTGGCCCACCGGCACAGCCTGTTCGACGACGAGAACCAGGACGAGAGCCAGATCGGCGCCCTCAGCGCCGCCACGAGACTGGCGCTGGAGAACGAGCGCCTGCGGGCCCACACCCGCGCGCGGCTGGCCGACCTACGTGCCTCACAGACCAGGATCGTGCAGGCGGGCGACGCGGAGCGCCGACGGCTGGAGCGCGACCTGCACGACGGTGCCCAGCAGCGGGTGGTGGCGCTGTCCTTGTCCATCCGCCTGGCCCGGCTGCGCTGCCCCGACGCGGGTCGCGCCGCCCTGTTGGAGGAGGCGGAGGCCGAGGTACGGGCGGCGGTGGCGGACCTGAGGGCCGTGGCCCATGGCCTGTATCCGGGCGTGCTGTCGAGCGAAGGGCTGGCCGCGGCCGTGGACGCGCTGGCCGACGAGTTCCCACTGGCGGCGGAAGGGCTGAGCGGGCGCAGGTACGAGCCTTCGGTGGAGGCTGCGGCGTACCTGGTGGTCGCGGAGAGCCTGAAGCGGGGCCGGCCCGGCGAGGCGCGGCTGCGCGCCATGGAGTCCGGTGACCTCCTCCGGCTGGAGATCCACCTCGACGGCCCGCTGGGCGATGGGCTGGACGACTTGCGCGACCGCGTCGGCGCCCTGGACGGCACCCTGGAGGTCCTCCCGCTGGACGGCGGCGAGACGCTGATCCGGGTCGGCTTGCCCGCAACCCCCTGTACGCCGGGCACTGCGAGTGTGTAGATGGATACCATGCGCGTGCTCATCGCCGACGACGAGGTGTTGCTCCGGGAAGGGCTCGACCGTCTCCTGACCGAGACGGGCGTCGAGGTCGCCGCCACCGTGGGCGACGCCCCCGCCCTGCTGAGGCGGGTGGAGGAGCTGCGTCCTGACATCGCCATCGTGGACATCAGGATGCCGCCCACCCACACCGACGAGGGCCTGGTCGCCGCGCTGAAGATCCGCGAGGAGTTCCCCGGCACGGGCGTGCTGGTGCTGTCGCACTACCTCGACTCGCGCTACGCGATGCAACTCCTGGACCGCTACCCGGAGAAGGTCGGATACTTGCTCAAGGAACGGGTCTCCGACCTGTCGGTGCTGCTCGACGCGCTGCGCCGGATCGCCGAGGGCGAGTGCGTGGTCGATCCCACGATCGTGACCCGGCTGATGAGCCGGCGCCGGCGGGGAGATCCGCTCGATCTGCTCTCCAAGCGGGAGCGCGAGGTGCTGTCGCTGATGGCCGAGGGGCACTCCAACCAGGGCATCTGCGACCTGCTCCACCTCAGCCTGCGTACGGTGGAGGCCCACGTGGGCAACATCTTCGCCAAGCTCCGCATCCCCGAGTCCACCGACCGCCACCGCCGCGTGCTCGCCGTCCTCACCCTGCTCCGCTCCACCTAGGAGCTAGTACGCCGGATACGCCCCCGGGACGCCGCGGAAGGCCGCCGAGCGGTGCTCTTCCTGGACGTCGGTGATCCGCCGGACCACGAAGATGGCGAGCACGGCGGCAACCAGCATCAGCCCGATGCTCACCACGTCGAACCGCGCCGCCGCGGCGATCTGATCCAGCTCCTCTGCGTCGAACAGCAGGCGCGAGACCACAGTGGCCATCAGGTTTTCGACCACCCAGACCGCCCACCAGGCGTGGAACAGGCCTTTGGGAGGTGAGGGAGTGCGGGCGGAGGCGTCCCAGATGTCGTCCACGATCTGCTTCGGGAACCAGTACGCGATGATCGGCACGATCCACCCGAAGATGAGCCAGGGCTTGGCCCGCCGGTGCCCGTCCGGCGCGAGGATCTCGGCGTTCTCCCTGACCCGGAACAGCCAGACCAGGAACGCCACGGCTGTGACGACGTACGCCAGAAGCTCCACGATGCCGGACACTTGGTAGACGAGGTCGCCCGTGTTGATCTCCGCCTCCGTCACGGAGTCGGGATCGGCGATCATGCGATCGACCAGGGCCGCGTACCAGAAATCGATGACCGCGGCGGCGACGCCGACAAGCGAGTCGCACACCAGCGCCACCACCGCGAACATCGCGACGCCGCGGACCGGGCGTAAGGGCGGGGGTGAAGGCGGGTATGCGGCCGAAGGGGGTGGCGGATACATGGCTCGGACCTCTCTGGAGGGGGTGATCGGGCAGCGCACCAGTATGTCGAGCCAAGAACGTGGAAAGGATCAGTTTCCGTCCCGGCATCCTCTTGTGATAGAGCTGGGATTTTGCACTTTCTGTGATTGTCTCGGTGAAAGCGGGCAGTGCCTGGGATGAACGGTCATCGTAGGGCAAGGTTGGGAGCATGCCGATGAGGACAGAGCTCGACCGCCTGGCAGGCGGGGCGCACCATGATCCGCACTCCGTGCTGGGAGCGCACCCCGTCGCGGGCGGGGTGGTCTTCCGCGCGCTGCGCCCGCTTGCCGAGCGGGTCAGGGTGGTGCTGGAGGACGGTACGGCCCACGACATGAAACACCAGGCTCACGGGGTGTTCGAGGTCACGGTCCCCGGCCTGGACAAGGTGCCCGACTACACGCTCAGCGTCAAATACGCCGGCGCGGAGCCGCGTACGTTCCGGGATCCGTACCGGCACTGGCCCACGCTGGGAGAAGTGGACCTGCATCTCATCGGCGAGGGGCGGCACGAGCGGCTGTGGGAGGCGCTCGGCGCGCGGGTGATGAAGCATGAGGACGTCGAGGGCGCCGCGTTCGCCGTCTGGGCGCCGAACGCGCGCGGCATCAGGGTCGTCGGCGACTTCAACCATTGGGACGGCACCGCTTACCCGATGCGGTCGCTGGGCCGGTCAGGGGTGTGGGAGCTGTTCATCCCCGAGCTGGCGGCGGGCGAGCGATACAAATACCAGATCCTCGGCGCGGACGGCATCTGGCGGGACAAGGCCGACCCGATGGCCAGGCGGACCGAGGTGCCGCCGCTGACGGCCTCCGTGGTGGACAAGTCGGCCTACAGCTGGGACGACGAGGTGTGGATGGCGAACCGGCCGGACAAGCACTCCCCGGCCGAGCCGATGAGCATCTACGAGGTGCACCTGGGGTCGTGGCGGCCCGGGCTGACGTATGTGGAGCTGGCCGACCAGCTGTCGGAGTACGTCGCCGACATGGGGTTCACGCACGTGGAGCTGCTGCCGGTGGCCGAGCACCCGTTCGGCGGGTCGTGGGGCTACCAGGTGACGTCCTACTACGCGCCGACGGCGAGGTTCGGCACCCCCGACGAGTTCCGCCACTTCGTGGACCGCATGCACCAGCGGGGCATCGGCGTGCTGCTGGACTGGGTGCCGGCGCACTTCCCGATGGACGACTGGGCGCTGGCGCGCTTCGACGGCACGCCACTGTACGAGCACGCCGACCCGGGCAGGGGCGAGCACCCGGACTGGGGCACGTACGTCTTCGACTTCGGCCGCAGGGAAGTGCGTAACTTCCTGGTCGCCAACGCGCTCTATTGGCTCAAGGAGTTCCACATCGACGGGCTGCGGGTGGACGCGGTGGCGTCGATGCTCTACCTGGACTACTCGCGCCGCGAGGGCGAGTGGACACCGAACGTCTACGGCGGCAGGGAAAACCTGGACGCGGTCGACTTCCTCAAGGAGATGAACGCCGTCTGCTACCGGGAGATGCCCGGCATCTCGACCGTGGCGGAGGAGTCGACGGCCTGGCCGGGGGTGTCGCGGCCGGTGCACCTGGGCGGGCTCGGGTTCGGGTTCAAGTGGAACATGGGCTGGATGCACGACACGCTCGAATACCTGCGCCATGAGCCGATCTTCCGCCAGTATCACCACCACCAGATGACGTTCTCGCTGCTGTACGCGTACTCCGAGCACTACGTGCTGCCGCTGTCGCACGACGAGGTCGTGCACGGCAAGGGCTCGCTGCTCGGCAAGATGCCCGGCGACGAGTGGCAGCGCTTCGCGCAGCTGCGGGCGCTGCTGGCGTTCATGTGGGCGCATCCGGGCAAGCAGCTGCTGTTCATGGGCGGCGAGTTCGGCCAGGGTTCGGAGTGGTCGGAGGAGCGCGGCCTGGACTGGTGGGTGCTGGAGTTCGAGGGGCACCAGGGCGTGCAGCGGCTGGTCCGCGACCTGAACCGGATCTACAAGGAGACTCCGGCGCTCTGGCAGCAGGACTCCTCGCCGGAGGGGTTCCGGTGGATCGACGCCGACGACGCTTCCGGGAACACGTTCTCGTTCGTCCGCTACGCGAGCGACGGGTCGGCGGTGGCGTGCGTGGTGAACTTCAGCGGCGCGCCGCACGAGAACTACCGGCTCGGGCTCCCGTACGCGGGGCGGTGGGAGGAGGCGGTCAACACCGACGCCTACGCCTACTGGGGCAGCGGCGTGGGCAACATGGGGTCGGTCGAGGCGGCCATGGAGGCCTACCACGGGCTGCCGTATTCCACCACGCTGCGGGTGCCGCCGATGGGAGCGGTGTGGCTCACGCACGAGGGCACGCGCTGAACGTCCGCTGAAAGTTCGGTGGGAAACCGGGCTCGGGGCCTGTGCCTGCCGGCCAAATCGCCATAAACTCCGAGATCATCCCCCTCGGAGGAAGAACGCGTGCGACTTCGCCATCTGATCGTGTGCTCGACCGTGCTGGCCGTGCTCCCGTTAGCGGGTCCGGCCTACGCAGACGACCCGACACCGACACCGACCCCCGCGCCCAGCAGCACCATCGCTCAGGACAAGGTCGAGGATGGCTTAGCCGCCGACGGCGGCGCCGAGCGGGCCATCGTCGAGCTGACCGAGCCCGCCCAGAACGAGCCCGTGGCGAGCCAGGCGGCGGCCGAGAGCGTGGACGTGCTGCTGCGGCCGCAGAACCAGTCGTTCATGGTCGTCGAGGGCACCGCGGAGGAACTGGCCAAGCTGGCCGAGGATCCGCGGGTCACCTCGATCCACCGGGACAGGACGTACACGCCTGCCGACGTCTCCCCCAGCCTCAAGCTGATCGGCGCCGACCAGGCGCACGCCAAGGGCTTCACCGGGACCGGCCAGGCCGTGGCCGTGCTGGACACCGGCATCGACCGCGACCATCCGTGGTTCGGCAACCGGATCGTGGCCGAGGCATGCTTCTCGGCCGTGGAGAGCGGCGTGGAGTCGCTGTGCCCGAACGGGCAGCCGGAGCAGATCGGGGCCGGCGCGGCCGACGCCATGACGGCGAAGTGCCTGGCGGGCGGCGCCAACCTGTGCGATCACGGCACCCACGTCGCGGGCATCGCGGCCGGCACGGGAGGCGTGGCGCCGGGCGCCGGAATCGTGGCGGTGCAGGTGTTCAGCCGGGTCAACGACGAGGACGTCTGCGGCGAGCCGTCGTGCCTGCTGGCGTTCGAGTCGTCGCTGCGGCTGGCCATGGACTACGTGGCCGGGCTGACCCAGCCGGTCGCCGCGGTGAACCTGAGCCTGGGCGGCATGGTGTCGGAGACCGAGTGCGACGCCAGCGAAGAGGGCGCGATCTTCAAGCCGAAGATCGACGCGCTGCTGGCCAAGGGCACGGCGACCGTGGTGGCGGCGGGGAACGAGTTCTTCGAAGGGGCGTCGTACCCGGCCTGCATCACCTCGGCGGTGGCCGTCGGGGCGAACGACGGTAGCGACGCCATCGCGGACTTCTCCAACCGCGGTGCGCTGGTGGACCTGTTCGCGCCGGGTGTGGACATCGAGTCGTCGGTGCCGGACAACGTGACGACCGTCTACAGCGGCACGTCGATGGCCACGCCGCACGTGGCCGGCGCGCTGGCGCTGATGAAGCAGGCGGCGCCGCAGACGGCGATGCCCGACCTGATCAACACGTTGAAGACGACCGGCCGGCCGTACGTATACCAGGCCAACGGCACGCAGGTCACAACGCCGCGCCTGGACCTGGCGGCGGCGCTGGCCGGCGCGACGACGCAGCCGCCCATCACGCAGACCCCGGTCGCTCCGCCGGAGCCCGGCCCCACGGAGAGCGGCCCGAGCCCTGAGCCTCCCGACGACAATCCCTCGGACGAGCCGTCGGACGAACCTTCAGATGAGCCTTCGTCGTCCACGTCGCCGGTCCCGCTGCCGACCGTCACGGTCACGGTGACCGTCACGCCGACGCCGGCCACCACGGCGGCGGTGTGCACACGCGGCACGGCCGCCACGAAGATGCCGGCCAAGACCTGGGCCGTGGAGATCCACCGCAGCAGCGGCACGATCCCCGACGCCACGCTCACCTGCTACCTCAAGCTGATCAGCAAGTCGAGCAAGGTGTTCCCCGAGCTGACGAAGGCGTCGTCGCTGGGCAAGGCGTACCGGGTGCTGAAGAACACCAAGACCGGTAAGGGCAAGCTCGAGAGCGCGCTGCTGACGGCCTGGCTGAACTGGGCCCACGGCACGAACGGCACCACGACGCTGACCGCGGCGGAGAAGGTGCGGCTGAGCAGCAAGCCGTCCGCGGCGGCGCTGAAGAAGGCGACGAAGGACATCCTCAAAACCGTCAAGTAGCTCACTGTCAGAGAAGGCCGGTCAGTCTTGACCGGCCTTTCTCTTTTGCCCCAAGAACGTAAAAACACCTCCAACGCTTACCTACGGCACATAGGTCACCGACATCACAGTTGTCGCAGGTGGGGATGTATGCGGCTGTACGCAAGCCGGGAGCCGGAAGAGCTTCACGGCTCCAGCCTCAGCCACGTCACAGCCGTCCTCGGAGGAAACAGTGAGGCTACGGTCCTTGCTCGCCCGCACCACCGCGCTGGCCGCCATATCCGCCGTGCTCTGCACGGCCCCGGCACTCCACGCCGACACCACCGACACCACCGGAACGCCCAGCGCGCCGGGCTCGGCCGACACAGGCACGCCAGGCGCGCCGAGATCCGGCAACTCGCGCCTCACACCCGGCAACGCCGACATGACCGGCCCGGCCATCAGCCCCGCGCTCGTCGAAGAGATCGAGTCGGGGGCCAGGGTCCGCTCCATCATCCAGGTCAAGCCGGGCCAGAGCGTGGACGCCGTCGCCGGCGACATCGAACAGACCTCCCAGGGCAGCCGGGTCCTGCAGTCGGCGAAATCGCCGAACTTCTTCGTCGCCAAAGTGGACCAGCCGACGCTCGCCATGCTCCAGAAGGACGTCCGCGTCCAGGCGGTCTACAAGGACGAGCTCCACTCGCCCGCCCTCGACACCAGCACTGTCGTGATCCGCTCGAACCGGGCGAACACCGCAGGCTGGACCGGCAGGGGCACGGCGATCGCCGTCCTCGACACGGGAATCGACCGCGACCACGGTTTCTTCACCAGCCGGCTGGTGGACGAGGCGTGCTTCTCCTCATCCGACGCCGGCGACCGCACGGTCTCCCTCTGCCCGAACAACCAGCCCAGCCAGACCGGCCCCGGCGCGGCGGACGCCGAGACCGCGCAGTGCATGGTCAGCGGGAGGAGCATCTGCGACCACGGCTCCCACGTGGCCGGCATCGCGGCGGGCAGGATGGCCCCCGGCGCCCCGGCCGACGGAGTCGCGCCCGCGGCCGGCATCCTGCCGATCCAGGTCTTCAGCCGGGTGGACAACCCCCAGCTCTGCGGGGGCGGCAGGAGAATGTCGCCGTGCCTCCTGAGCTACACCTCCGATCAGAAGCTGGCGCTCGAGTACGTCGCCAGGGTGGTCAGGACGCACAACATCGCGGCGGTGAACATGAGCCTGGGCGGCGGCGGCCCGTACACCACGGCGTGTGACGGCAACCCGAGCGCCGCCGCGGTCAAGCCGGACTTCGACACCCTGGTGGGGCTCGGGGTGGCGCCAGTGGTGGCGGCGGGCAACAACGGCTCCGCGAACGGCGTCAGCGCCCCCGCCTGCATCTCCACCGCCGTCGCGGTAGGCGCGACCGACGACGCCGACAGGCTGGCCTCGTTCACCAACCGGGGGCCGCTGCTCGACCTGTTCGCGCCGGGCGTGCGCGTCCGCTCGGCGGTGCCCAGCGGGATGTACCGGGAGGCGAGCGGCACGTCGATGTCCGCACCACACGTGGCGGGCACGTTCGCGCTGCTCAAGCAGGCCTTCCCCGGCAACTCGGTCGCGCAGAACCTGCAGCGGCTGCAGGCGACGGGAAGAGCCATCCAGTACGACGCCGGGGGCACCTCGGCGACCACGTCGCGGATCGACGCCCAGCGCGCCACCGCCGGCGGACGCGCCGCCGCGTGAATGTGCAGGGCCGGAGCCGGGTAGGCGATTCCGGCCCTTCCGCATACCGGGAAAAGGCTCGCCCAGAACAAGAAGCGGTAACGGAACCCACCAGTCCCGCTGACACCAACAGTCCAATTACTACACTTCGGTGGGACAAATGCCCCCTGACCCCCGGAGGAGCAGTTGAGGCTCCCGTCTCTGCTGGCCGGCGCGATCGTGTTAGCCGCAACCTCGGCAACACTCGTCGCCGCACCCGCGTTCGCCGACCCCGAATCCAAGATCGACCCTGAGATCACGGCGACCGGCGAGCACCGCGCCATCGTTCACGTGCAGCAGCCCACCCAGGTCGGCTCCGTGCAAGCCAGCGCAGAGCAGGTCAAGCAGGGCAAGAAGAACGTCTCCGCGGAACCGCCCTCCGAGGTCGCCGGCAAGCTGGACTTCTTCGTCTACCGCGGCACCCGTGCCGAACTCGAGAAGATCGCCGAGCAGTCCGACGTCGTCTCCATCCGCAAGGACAAGCTCAACGAGCCCACGCTGGTGCAGAGCATCCCGCTGATCGGCGCCGACAAGGCGCACAAGCAGGGCTTCACGGGCAAGGGCACCGCCGTCGCCATCCTCGACACGGGCATCGACCAGGACCATCCCGCCTTCGGCGGCCGCATCGCGGCCCAGGCCTGCTTCTCGGCCACCGACCCCGTCGACGGCTCCAAGCCGCTGTGCCCGAACGGCAGCCAGTTCCAGATCGGCGACGGCGCGGCGAACGCCGAGACCGACGCGTGCATGACGGGGGCGCCGCAGCCGCAGTACGGCCTGTGCTACCACGGCACGCACGTGGCGGGCATCGCGGCAGGCCAGGCCACGAGCGGCTTCGCGGCCAACGGCGTCGCCCCGAAGGCCACGATCATCCCGATCCAGGTCTTCAGCCGCTTCGACAACTCGCCGTACTGCGCGGGCCGCCCCGTGTGCGTCCTGGCGTACGACTCCTCGATCCTGACCGGCATGGCCTACGCCGACACGCTGGCCGACCAGCACAATCTGGCCTCGGTGAACCTGAGCCTGGGCGGCGGCAAGTACGACACGGCCTGCGACGCGGGCGACGGCGCTGACTTCAAGGCCGAAGTGGACAAGCTCCTCGCCAAGGGCGTGGCCACGGTGGTGGCCTCGGGCAACAACGGCTACGACGCGGCGGTGTCCTGGCCGGCGTGCGTCTCCACCACGGTCGCGGTAGGCGCCACGGACAAGCAGGACGCCGTGGCCGCCTTCTCCAACCGCGGCCCGCTCCTGGACGTCTTCGCCCCGGGCGTGGCCATCACGGCGGCGATCGTGGACGACTCGTACGCGGCCCTGAACGGCACGTCGATGGCGACCCCGCACGTCACGGGCGCCTTCGCCCTGCTGCACCAGAAGTACCGCCGCGCAGGAGTGGACCAGTTGCTGGGAGCCCTGAAGAGCACCGGCAAGCCGATCACGTACATGAGCGCGGATACCGAGGTGACAACCCCAAGGATCAACGTCTACGCCGCACTCCGCAGCCGCCTCTGACGAACGCAAGGGGTAGGTTGCCCGCGAGCACCCGCCCCATGCCCAGTTACGTGCTTGCCTGACGGGACCCCGCCCCCCGAGCGGACCTCGCTCCGCTCGGGCAGTTCCTCCTGCGGCGCGGCTGACGGCACGCATGATCTTCGCATGGGCGCGTCGCGCCATGGGGCTCAGGTGAGGCGTCGCCAGTGTGAACAGGCCGTGGGTGTCCGCGGCGGTGAAGAGAAACCCGCCGACCGCGTCCGCCAGGGCCTCCACGAGCACGGTCTTGCCCTGGATGCGCCTGCCGGTCACAATGCCGAGCCGAGCGTCCGGGCGGCGCGACGTGGTGAACCCGACCAGGTCCGCCCATTCGGCGTCGCGACCGAAGACATGCGCGGGTTTGGCGTGGAACTGCACGGCCAATGGTTCTACACCTTCCGGGCTAACTCACCTGAGCACATTTCGAAATGTGTCGCTTAGGGTGGCTCTATGGACGCAGGCAAGGCGATCTTCGAAACCGTCGACAAGCTTCGCCAGCGGCGCACCGCCCCGCTGGTGCTGGAGCTCGATCTCACCGAGGGCATTACGGAAGGCCCGCCGACGGACCCGCTCGCCGCGGTGCTGTCCATGCGGAAGACGCGCCTGTCCGACGTCCTGTCCGGGCTGCGCAAGGCCAGGCAGGACTCCAGGGTCAAGGCGCTGATCGTGAAGATCGGGACCGCCCCCTTGGGCCTGGCCATGGTGCAGGAGCTGCGCCAGGCCGTGATCCAGTTCCGGGCCTCCGGCAAGCTGACGGTGGCGTTCTCCGAGACGTTCGGCGAGTTCGGCGGCGGCACCGTGCCCTACTACCTGGCCAGCGCGTTCGAGCGCGTCTGCCTGCAGCCGAGCGGCGACGTCGGGCTGACCGGGGTGGCGCTGGAGCAGCGTTTCCTCAAGGGGGCGCTGACGAAGCTGGGAGTGGGGTTCGAGGCCGGGCAGCGGCATGAGTACAAGACCGCCCCCAACACCTTCACCCAGGACCACATGACCGAAGCGCACCGCGAGTCCATGGGCCGCATCGTGGAGTCGGTCACCGAGACGATGATCGCCGGCATCGCCGACGGCCGCAGGCTGGACGCGGGCAAGGTGCGCGAGCTGATCGACCGGGGCCCGTTCACGGCCGTGGAGGCGAAGGACGCCGGGCTGGTCGACGAGCTGGCGTACCGGGACGAGGTGTACGACGAGGTCAAGAAGGCCGCGGGCGGCGAGGCGCACCTGCAGTACGTGTCCAGGTACGCCAGGGCCGCGGCCGTGCGGAAGTTGCCGCACCCGCTGGCCGACGGGATCGCGCTCGTCCACGGCACCGGCATGATCAAGACTGGGCGCAGCGGCCGGAGCCCGCTCGGCGGGGGTGGCGCGATGGGCTCCGACACGATCAGCGCCGCGTTCCGGGCGGCCAGGCGCGACGAGCACATCAAGGCGGTCGTCTTCCGGGTCGACAGCCCCGGCGGCTCGTACGTGGCCTCCGACACGGTGTGGCGCGAGGTGTCGCTGACGCGCAAGGTGAAGCCGGTGATCGTCTCCATGGGCGACCTGGCGGCGTCCGGCGGCTACTTCGTGTCGATGGCCGCCGACGTGATCGTGGCCCAGCCCGGCACACTGACAGGCTCCATCGGCGTGTACGGTGGCAAGCCCGTCTTTTCCGAATTGCTCGGCAAAATGGGGATAAATTCGGAAATGGTGGCGGAGGGGGCCAACGCGGGGATGTTCTCCACGTCCCGCAGCTTCTCCCCCGAGCAGTGGGAGCGGATCAACGCCTGGCTCGACCGGATCTACGACGACTTCGTGGCCAAGGTTGCCGAAAGCCGCAAACTGACCCGCGAGCGAACCCACGAACTGGCCCGCGGCCGGGTGTGGACCGGCGCCGACGCGCAGTCTGGCGGGCTGGTGGACGAGCTGGGCGGGCTGGAGGACGCGCTGGCGCTGGCCAGAAAGCGGGCCGGGCTCGCGGAGGACGCGCCCGTCCGCATGTATCCGCGGCTCAACCCGCTGGAGCGGCTGCGCGGGCCGGAGTCCAGCGAGGACAAGTCGGCCGCGCTGGCCAGGGTCCGGCTGGACGCCTGGGGACCGCTCGCCCGTCTGTCCGCCGAACTCGGACTCCCGGCCGCGGGCCCGCTGATCCTGCCCGAGTGGTACATCATCCGCTGACCAGGTGACCAGGTGGGGCATGGCCTGACGGTGGCGGGTGGCACAACATCCGCCACCGGCGCTGAAGCCGGCGGAAGCGGATTCGGCCGACCACGGCACCTGACGTCGCCGACGGACGCGGATTCAGCCGGCCACGGCACCTGAGGTCGTCACACCAGGCCGCCGTCTGCTGTGAGGTTCTGCCCGGTCAGCCAGGCGGCGTCTGGGCTCACCAGCAGCGCCACGACAGCCGCGATGTCCGCTGGCGTGCCCATCCGGCCCAGGGCCGTCATGTGCGCGACCGTGGCCGCAGTCTCCGGCGGGACATTGGCGCGCAGCATGTCGGTGTCGGTCGGTCCGGGCGAGACCGCGTTGACCGTGATCCCGCGCTGCCCCAGCTCGCGGGAGGCGACCCGGGTGAGCTGCTCGATCGCCGCCTTGCTCGCGGCGTAGACCGACTCGCCCGCGCTGGGCCAGGCGGTGCCGGTGGAGGAGACGGTCACGATCCGGCCGCCGTCGGCCATCCTGCGGGCGGCCGCCTGCACCGCGAAGAACGCGCCGCGTACATTGACCGCCATCACCCGCTCGAACACCTCCTGGGTCAGCTCCTCGATCGGCGTGTGGTCGATCACGCCCGCGCTGTTGACCAGCACCGACAGCGGCCCCGCCGCCTGGCCGGCGAACACCTGGTCCGCCGTGGCGAACAGCCGCTCCACCTGATCAGGGTCGGCCGCGTCGGCGCGTACGGCCGTCGCCCGCCCTCCGCACACCTCCTCCACCTGCCGAGCCGCCCGCTCGTCGGCGACGAAGCTGAACACGACGGTGGCGCCGTCACCGGCCAGCCGCTCCACCACGGCACGGCCGATTCCACGCGATCCACCCGTCACCACTGCTGCCGCATGCATGGAAGTCCCTTTCTGTTCCACGAGCCCTCACCCTGGCAGCCGTCGCGGAAGCAGAACTTCCGCGAGGTGAGAAAGGGTGGATTCCGTGTCCACGAGAGACCCCGCCGCGCGGCTGTTGCGCCTGCTGTCGTTGCTCCAATCACGAACCGACTGGCCGGGCCCCGAGCTGGCGGACCGGCTCGGCGTCAGCACCAGAACCATCCGCTCCGACATCGAACGCCTCCGCGACCTCGGCTACCCGGTGTCGGCCACCTCCGGCACGGCAGGCGGCTACCGGCTGGGCCCAGGGGCCCGGCTACCGCCCCTGCTGCTGGATGACGAGGAGGCCGTGGCGGTGGCGGTCGGCCTGCGTACGGCGGCGGCCCAGACGGTGGGCGGGATCGAGGAGACGTCACTGCGCGCGCTGGCCAAGCTCGAACAGGTGCTGCCCGCCCGGCTGCGCCCGCGCCTGGCCGCGCTGACCGCGTACACGGTGCCCGTGCCGGCGGGCAGCGGCCCGGCCGTGGACTCCGATGTGCTGGCCACGCTGGCTTCGGCGTGCCGGGACCGGAGGCGGCTGCGGTTCGACTACCGCGACCACGACGGCAACGCCACCGTGCGCGACACCGAGCCGCACCGGCTGGTGTCGACCGGGCGTCGCTGGTATCTGGTGGCGTGGGACGTCGGCCGCGACGACTGGCGCACCTTCCGGATCGACCGGCTCACGCCCCGAACCCCGATGGGGCCGTCCTTCCCCGGCCGCTGGATGCCGCCGGGGGACGCGATCGACTTCGTCACCAAGGGCGTGGCCTCGACGCTGGGGCCCTGCCGTACCGTCGCGACCGTGCACGCACCGTCCGCGGCCGTCAGCGAGCGGGTGCCGCCGGTGGCCCGGGTGGAGCATCTCGACGACGACCGGTGCCTCCTGCACATCGGCGCCGCCACCCCGCTGACGCTGGCCGTCTACCTCGCCGCACTCGGGCTGCCCTTCACCGTGGACGGGCCCCCGGAGCTGCTGGAGGCGCTGCGGCAGGTGGCGCGGCACTGCGACGCCGCCGCCACATATCCGGGCGCCGCCGCCGCGCCCGGCGACGTTCCCGAGCACTGACGGCAACATGAAAGGGCCGGGAGGCATCGCACCTCCCGGCCACATCAGGCTCACGACCCGCAGTGGGCGAGCTCGGCGCCCGGCGCGTCGTGCGGCTCCGGGCCCGGACCGGCCGCACGGGACCTGGCGCGAATCCGGCGGAACACCATGCCGGCGGCGATGGCGACTGCGGCGCCCAGCAGCGCGAGCCCCACGAGAACGATGGTGGCCGCCCACGGCCAGGCGCTACCGGTCAGCTTGACGTCGAGCACCGGGTACTCCAGCGCCTTCGCCGCCCACCGCGCCGTCGGTACGTCGTAGGTGCGGGCGATGTCCCGCAGCACGGGATCGAACGCGAACTCCTCGCCGACGTGGAGGTACTCGGGCTGGAGCCCTCCGGTGGCCGCCGACGGCCCGGTGCCCGCCGCCTGGCGCCGTGCGGCGTCCACGCCGGGGACGAGGAGGCGGTCGAGGCCGTCCGCGACCGTCGAGCGGGGGACGAAGGTCAGGCCGTGCCTGGAGCGGACCGCGCCGTCGCCGACCGCGACGGTGCGCCCGATCATGGACTCCTCGGTGTAGGTGATGAACGCGGAGGCGAGCTCCAGCTCACCGGTGCCCTCGATGAGCCGCACGCCGATGGTCGACGGCCCGGGCTGGTAGGAGGAGGTGAGGGAGACGACGGCCACGTCCTTGGCCTCGAAGCTGGACGAGGGGATCCGCCCGGCGACGCCGGGAGAGTAGTGGCGCCAGTGGACCTTCCGCGCCGCCTCGTGCGCGGTTTCCGCGTCGAGCAGCCGTTCGATGATCCGCAGGGCGCCCTCGATACCGGACAGCACACCGGCGGTGGTGATCACGTTTCCGTCGTCCACGTACCGTCGGCCGCTCACCCACTGGACCTGGCCGAAGTCGGCGCGCAGCCCGGGCAGCCGCCACCAGTGGGAGGTCGCCGGCCTGCCGTCCAGCAGCCCGGTCGCCGCGAGCGTACGGGCCCCGTTGCAGACGCTGACGGTGATCGCGCCGGCCGCCGACTGCTCACGCAGCCACGCGGTGATGGAGCCGGCCTCCGCGGGAGCCGTCTTGTTCAGGGCGGGGATCACCACGGCGTCGAGCGTGTCGCGCCGCTCGCCCAGCAGCCGCGCCAGCTCGTCGAAGGTCAGGTCCGGTACGAGGTCCAGCCCACCGGTCAGGGGCACCAGCCGAGGACCGGACGAGACGACGTACGTGTTCACCCGCCCGGTGCCCGCCAGCACCTCGTACGGCCCGAGCAGGTCGGCCACGTTGGTGCCGCTGCCGTTGACCAGGAAGGCCACCGTGGGCTTGGCCGGGTCGTGGGCGGCGGCCTTCGGCACAGGCTGGACCGCCACCGTGTCCGAGCGTGCCTTGTACTGGTCGTCGAACTTCCCGACGGTGTTCACCGCGGAGACCGCACCGGGCACCAGGAGCGCGACCAGCACGACGGCCCCTCGCCCGAGCCACTTGCGCGGGATGCGAAACCGGTGCTGGTGGTGCGTGTACTCGTGGCGCCGCCGCAGCATGGCCAGGGCCATAAAGACGAACATGAGCACGTGCCCGATCGACATCACCATGTCGCCCGGCAGCACGCCGAACCAGTACGGGACGAGCAGGACGAGGAACGGCACGACCATCGCCAGGCTCATCTCGGCGATGGCGGCCCAGGTGTGGCGGCGGACCCGCATCCAGACGGCCATGCCGATGGACATGTCGGCGGCCATGGTCAAAGTGCCGATGTCGACCCGGGTGATGGCGTCCGGCAGGACCGCGCCCCACACCGGACCGAGCAGCACCATCCCGAGGCTCATCGCGATGACCATCTCGATGTAGTGCCAGACGAAGCGGCCGGCCATGCGCCTCTTACTGGGCTGGATCGTCATGACGGGGACTCCTAACGTGCGGAATGTGACGTCGCCAACGCTAGGAAGCGAGGGGTGGCCGCCGAATCAGTGAAGTCGCCGGTCCTTCAGGCGGGGCGTTCGGCCAGGACCAGCCGCATGAGCTCGGCTCGCGAGGTGATGTCGGCCTTCTGGAAGACTTTGCGCAGGTGGTAGTCCACGGTCCGCGGGCTGAGGAACAACTGCGCGGCGATCTCCCGGTTGGTCAGCCCTTCGCCGACGGCCAGCGTGATGCGTAGCTCCTGCGGGGTGAGCGTGCTCAGCACGCCCGCCTCGGGGGCGCGTGCCGACTCCCCTGTGGCGCGCAGCTCGCCCAGCGCGCGTTCGGCCCAGGCGAGTGCGCCGATGCGGCGGAAGTCGTCCGCGGCGCCGCGCAGGTGCCGCTGGGCCTCGGAGCGCCGCCGGTCCCGCCGCAGGTGCTCGCCGAGCAGCAGTTCGGTACGGGCGTGCTCCAGCGGAGCGTCGGACCTGGCGTGCAGGCGCAGGCTTTCCGCATAGTGGGCGCTGCCATCGGCGCGGACCAGCGCCCGGCAGCGGGCCGTGAGGGCGGCCGGCTCGGGCGCGGCGGCGTGCTCGGTCCACCGGGCATAGCGGGCCGTGGCCGCGGCGGCCCGGTCGCGCTCGCCTGCTCTGACCAGGGCCTCGACGAGGTCGGGAACGACGGCCATGGCCAGGTCCGAGGGCATGTCGGCGTCCCAGACGCCGACCGCCTCGAAGTGCCGCGCGGCTTCGCGGTGCCGGCCCGCGACCAGGTCGATGAGCCCGAGCGCCCGCCTGGCGTAGGACATGGCGTCGGCCAGGTTGCGGCCGCTTGCCTCGGCCAGCACATCGGTGGCCAGCTTCGCGGCTTCCGGCCGGCCCCGGATGGCCGCGCACAAGGCCAGCAGCCCTTGGTGGCGGCAGGCCGTGTTCGGCTGGCCGACCTCGTTGGCGAACTGGAGGCCCTCCTCGGCGTAGGCCTCGGCGAGCCCGAACCGGCCACGCGCGATCTCGTCGGCGGACTGATACTCAAGATTCCAGGCGAGCGCACCGAGTGATCCGTTGGCGCGCGCCAGCTGCCCGGCCGTGCGATGCAGGCGCCTGCTCAGCTCGTAGTCGCCGAGCTGACGAGCGATCCCCCCGGCCAGGGTCATCGTGACCGGATCTGCCAGCGACTCGACCACGGCCCAGTCTCGCGGTCCAGGATCGTGGCCGGCGCGGGCCAGGCAGGCACTGCGCAGCAGCCCCAGCACGGCGTCCCGCGGATCGTCCGGCGCCGGCGTGATCCCGTCGAGCCAGCCGGCGAGGTCGGCCCACGCCTGCGGCCGGTTGACGCGCAGACCGAGGTCGGCGTACATCGCGACGGTCGGGGTGAACAGGCGCCGGTCGATCCGCAGCGCCCGCGGGATCCACGGCTTGATGAGGTCCATCGCCTCCTCGGGCGAGCCGGCGAACTCCGCCACGGTGGCGCGGATCGCGGCCAGGGCGATGCGGTCCCCCTCCTCCAGGTGGGGCTCGCGCTCGGCGCGGTCGAGCAGTTCCACGGCCGCGGCGGTGAATCCCCCTCCGATGGCGGCGAGCGCGGCGTTCCACAACCGCCGCCCCCGGCGCGAACCGTCGGCGGTGAGCTCGGCCGCCCGGGACAGCGCGGCCATGGCCGCGGCGGGGCCGCCGCGCAGAGCCGCCTGCGCGGCGGAGCGCTCGAGGTGCTCGGCGGCCTGCTCGTCGTGGCCGACGGCGGCCTGCCCGAGGTGCCAGGCACGGCGGTGCTGGTCGGCCGGGGTGTCGAAGGCCGAGGCGAGGGCACGATGGAGCGCGACCCGCCGGTCGGCCGAGGCGCTGTGGTAGACCGCCGAACGGATCAGCGGGTGCCGGAACACCAGCCGGGCTCCGTCGTACGTCAGCAGCTCGTCGAGCTCGGCGCGGTGCAACGGGTCGGCGCCGATCCGCAGCGACGCGGCCGCTTTCTCGATGGTTTCGACGCTGCCGGAGCCGTCGGCGGCGATCAACTGGAGCAGCGGCAACGAGGCGGCATACCCAGCCCGGATCTTGGTCAGGAACGAACGCCGCAGCTCATCGGTCAGGGCGGGCGGCTCCTGCGTGCCCTCCGGTGGCATCTCCTTTCCTGCCAGCTCCAGCAGGGCAAGGGGGTTGCCGCCGGTGGCGGCCAGCAGGTGGGTCTGCTCGCCGTCGGTCAGCCGCCGCCCACCGGCGTGCTCGGCGAGCAGCGCCCTGGCCGCGTCCGGCTTGAGCCCCATGAGCGGGACCCGGCGCAGGTGGGGCAGGTCCGTGGCGTGGCCCTCGTCGGCACGCGCGGCCAGCGCCAGCACGACGGGCTCGTTGTCCAGCCGGCGGGCGACGAACGCGAGGGTCTTCAGCGTCGGCTGATCGGCCCAGTGCGCGTCGTCGACCACGCACAGCACCGGCTTCTCGCCGGCCAGCAGGGACAGCAGCGACAGGGTCGACAGCGCCACCAGGAACGCGTCGGGCGGTGCGCCGTGCGCGCGCCCGAACAGGATCCGCAGGGCCTGCGCCTGCGGGCCGGGCAGCTCGTCGACCGACCCGAGCACGGGGAAGAGGAGCTGGTGCAGTATCGCGTAGGCGAGATCGGCCTCCGGCTCGACGCCGACCGCGCGCAGCACCTGGAAGCCGGCGGCCTGCTCAGTGGCGTACGACAACAGTGCGGTCTTGCCGATGCCCGGCTCACCGTGCAGGACGACCCCGCCGCCGTGTCCCTCGGCGGCGTGCCGCAGCAACGACTCGAGCAGCTTCGCCTCGGCGTCTCTCCCCAGCACACGCCGAGCATAGAAAGCGGCCGCACCGGTGACAACGCGCGTGATCCCCGAAGACCGGCGACTTCACTGATGCGGCCCGCGCGACCTGGCCCCTAGCGTCGACCGCGTTCACAGGAACATTCACAGAGTGCGAGGCCATCATGACGCTCGGAGCGTTGAGCGGTCGCACCGCCCTGGTCACCGGCGCGGGCAGCGCCATCGGCGCCGCGGTGTCCCGCGCCCTGAGCAGGGCCGGCGCCGGCGTGGTTCTCACCGACCGCGACGGTCAGGCTCTCGAGGCGCTGGCCGCGGACATCGGCTCAGCGGGGGGCCAGGCCGTCGCCGTCCCGGCGGACCTCGCCAACCCGGTGTCGGTGCGGCGGCTGGTCGAGCAGACGCTCGGCTCGTTCGGCCGGCTCGACGCCGCGTTCAACCACGCCGAGGTGGGTGAGGTGGCGCTGGCGATGAAGTACGAGATCCCCGCGATGCGGCACGGCGGCCGCGTCGTCAACCTGGCGGCGACCGCCTGCGCGCACGCCGCGGTGGCCGAGCTGACCCGCAGGGTGGCGCTGGACGTCGCGGGCTCCGGCGTGCGGATCGACGCCGTGGCCGTGGGCAGTGAGGAGGACGTCGCCACCGCCGTCGTGTGGTGTGTCGCTCGTCAGGTGCCCATCGGGCGGTAGCGGCCGCGGAGCCGTACCAACGGCTGGAGTGCGGGGTTGACGTAAGGGACGGCCAGGACGGAGGCGATGAACAACGTGTGGTCGCCGGCCGCGACCACCTTGGTGGTCTCGGCCTCCAGGGCGGCCACCCCACCCTCCACCACCAGCGCCTCCGTGTGCGCCCCGCGGTGGTGGGGGATGCCGGCCACCAGGAGCCGGGCGCTGGGCCGGCCGGGAGTGGCGAAGCGGCTGGCGATGGCGGCCTGGCGGGAGGACAGCAGGGAGGCGGCCCAGCGGTCCTGGCGAAGCAGGACCTCGTTGAGGTAACTGCGGCTGGCCAGGCTGACCAGCACCAGCGGGGGTTCGAGGGAGACCGACATCAGGGCGGACACCGTCGTCCCCAGGTCGTCCCGTCCGTCGCGGACGGTCACGACCGAGACCCCGGCGGCGAGCTGGGCCATTGCCTCCGTGAACTCGCTCACCGCCAGGGCTCCGAAAGGCTCAGGCGAGGCCGTTGGAGGTCAGCCATTCCTTGGCCACCGTGGCGGGCTCGTCCTTGTTCACGGAGATCTTCTGCATCATGTCGAGCAGAGACTGCGTGGTCAGCTTGGCCGAGATGGAGTTCAGCGTGGTCCTGATCGTGTCGGTCGCGGCGGCCTTGTTGAGCAGCGGCGTCACGTTCTGGGCGGGGAAGATGTTCTTGGGGTCCTGCAGGGGCACCAGGTTGTTGGCCGTCATCTTGGGGTCAGTGGTGAAGACGTTGCCGACCTGGATCGTGCCGTCCTTGATCGCGTCAGGGGTGGTCGGTCCCGTGGGCTCCCACGCCTTGAACTCGATCCCGTAGACCTCCTTGAACCGCGCCTCCCACCGCTTCTTGAACTCGGGCGGGCCGCCGACGGTCATGGTCTTGGAGACCTTGGCGAGGTCTTCGATGGTGTTGAGCGACTGCTTGGTCTGGGTGTCCTTGGTGATGGACAGGCTGTCCTTGTCCTCGGCGGGCGAGGAGTCCAGCACCTCCAACTCGGCAGGCAGCTTCTCCTTCAGCCCGGCGTTGACTTCCTCGGTGGTGGCCGCGGTGGTCTGCTGGTCGATGAAGGCCAGCAGGTTGCCGTTGTACTCGGGCACGATGGTCAGGCCGCCGCTCTTGACCTGGTCGTAGAGCACCTCCCTGCTCCCGATGCGCGGCTTCTCCTCGACCTGCACGCCCTTGGCCTGCAGCGCCTGGGCGTAGATCGACGCGAGCAGCACGTTCTCGTCGAAGTCAGCGGATCCGATGATGGCCTTACCACCCCCGCCTGAGGCCGAGCCGCTGGGAGCCGCGCTCGAGGTGTCGAGCGGGTTGCCCCCGGTGCCGGTGCTGCCGCCGCCACCGCAGGCGGCCAGCGCGAGCATCGCCGAGATCAGCACCCCCGCGATGCCGTACTTGCGTCTCATCTTGCTATTCCCTTCTAAGCGGGAGGTTATATAGGAGACTATCGGACCTTAAGTCGCTGGCTCACCCCCGGCGAGACCGTCACCCTCTGGGCGAGCGTGAACAAGATCTGCACCACGAGCGCAAACAGCACAATCAGTACTGAACCGCCGACGACGCTCGCGTAATCCTTCGTCGCGAACCCGTCGATCACGTACCGCCCGAGGCCGCCCAGCCCCGTGTACGCGGCAACGGTGGTGGTGGCGACGACCTGGATCGCCGAGAGCCGACAGCCCAGCAGGATCAGCGGCAGCGCGACCGGCACCAGTACCCGCAGGAGCACCTGCCCGCCCCGCAGCCCCATCCCGTACGCCGCGTCCCGCAGCTCGGGGTCGACCCCTCTGATGCCCTCGAAGGTGTTCACCAGGATCGGCGGCACCGACAGCAAGACCAGCGGAATGATCACCGGCCAGATCGAGGCCGCGCCGAGCAGCAGCACGAACATCACCAGCAGGCCCAGTGTGGGCAGCGCCCTGGCCAGGTTCGCCGAGACGACGACCACCACCTCGCCCCGGCCGGTGTGGCCGATCAGCAGGCCGATCGGCACCGCGATCAGCGCCGCCAGGGCGAGGGCGAGAGCCGAGAACTCCAGGTGCTCCAGCAGTCGCATGGGGATGCCGCCGGACCCGGACCAGTTCTCCGGGTTCCCGAAGAACTCCCCCAGCCAGGAGAAGAAGGCGGTCAACCAGCTCACGACGTCTGCCCCTTCCGTGCCCGCACCCAGGGGGTGAGCAGCCGCTGCGCCAGCACGATCAGCCCGTCGGCGATCAGCGCCAGCGCCACGATCAGCACGATGCCGACGATGACGGGCGGCATGAACGGGTTCTGGTACGCCCGTGTGAACAGCCCGCCGAGCCCGCCCTGCCCGATCAGCGCGCCCACACTGACCAGGCTGATACTGGAGACCGCGACCACTCGCAGCCCGGCCAGCACGACCGGCACCGCGATCGGCAGCTCGACCAGCAGCAGACGGCGCAGCGGCGTGAACCCCATCGCGACCGCCGACTGGCGGACGTGGTCGGGCACCGAGCCCAGCCCGTCCACCACGGCCGGGATGAGTACGGCCATGCCGTAGAAGGTCAGCGGGATGATCACTGTGGTCTGCGACAGCCCGGTCACCGAGATCAGCAACATGAAGACCGGCAGCGACGGCAGGGCGTACACGACGTTGAAGAGCCCCGCCGTGGGCTGGTAGAGCCAGCGCCAGCGCACGCAGGCCAGGCCGAGCGGCAGCGCCACGACCAGCGCGACCAGGATCGGCACGAGCGACATGGTCAGGTGGTCGGTGAGCAGGTTCCTGATGCTGTCGACCCGCCCGGTGTCCCAGTTGCGGGCGATCCACTCCCAGATCGAGGGAGGACCATCACCCATCTGCCGCCTCCGCCAGCGCCTGGTCGAGCGTCTCCCTGGTGGCCACGCCGACGACCTTGCCCTGCTCGTCCACGGCCACGGCGCAGCCGGACGGCGACAGCAGCGCCGCGTCGAGCGCCGAGCGCATCGAGTCACGGCCCGGCACGAACGTCCCGTACGGCTCCAGCTCGCCGGGCCGCGCCCCGGAGACCCAGCCGGTCGGCCGGCCCTCGGCGTCCACCACCAGCAGCCAGGGCTCGGACGTGCCGCGCTCGGCGCCCTCCTCGACGGTCAGGTCGGTACGCAGCCGCAGCCCTTCGGTGGAGATGAACTGCAGCCGCCTGATCCCCCTGTCGTGCCCGAGGAACTCGCGCACGAAATCGTCGGCCGGCTCCGACAACAGCGTCTTGGGATCGGCGAGCTGAGCCAGCGTGCCGCCCACCCGCAACACGGCCACGCGGTCGCCGAGCTTGATCGCCTCGTCGATGTCGTGCGTGACGAAGACGATGGTCTTGTTGAGCTCCGCCTGGAGCCTGAGCAACTCGTCCTGCAGGCTCGTGCGCACGATGGGGTCCACGGCGCTGAACGGCTCGTCCATGAGCAGCACCGGCGGATCGGCGGCCAGCGCCCTGGCCACGCCCACGCGCTGCTGCTGCCCGCCGGACAGCTGGAACGGGTAACGGCCGGCCAGCGCCGGGTCCAGGCCGACGCGTTCCAGCAGCTCCATGGCCCGCGCGCGGGCCTTCTTCTTGTCCCAGCCGAGCAGGTAGGGGACGGTGGCGATGTTGTCGACGATCTTCCGGTGCGGGAACAGCCCTGCCTGCTGGATGACGTACCCGATGCCGCGCCGCAGCGTCGGCGGGTCGATGCCCTGCACGGGCTCGCCGTCGAGGAGGATCCGGCCCTCGGAGGCGTCGATCATGCGGTTGATCATCCGAAGCGACGTCGTCTTCCCACAGCCGGAGGGGCCGACGAGCACCGTGATTTCGCCGGTGGGCGCCTCCAGGCTGAGGTGATCCACGGCGACCGTGCCGTCCGGGTAGCGTTTGGTGACAGCGTCGAATGTGATCACGCGTGACCTCTCGCTCTGGGCAGGGCCGCGGCCCCCTGCCACGACCGCCGCATGATCTCTGGGACCCACAGACTACGGCGATCCAGCCCGCTCTGTCCCCTTGGGCCTGGCTTAAGCGTTTCACTGACCAGGCATATTTACTTAAATCTGGATCTGGTAGTGCGCCGGACCGGTCTGTGTTGGCATGATTACCTCCACAATCACCTGACGCGCATCCCTCACCACCCTCAGCGTCCGCACCGAGCAAGAGGATCCGGCCCCGTGTCCCAGCCGCTCACCGATCAGCGCCCACGCGCAGAACTGATCGCAGAGCTCTACGACCGTCATGCCGCCGGGCTGTTCGCGTACTGCGCTGACCAGCTCGGCGACCTCGGCTCCGCGTCCGACGTCCTGATGTCGGTGCTCTCCGGCGTGCCCGCCGCGGAGCCGCCCCGTGCCGCTCTCTACGCCTTCGCTCGCCGCCAGATCCACCGGCGGGACGTCGTCTACGCGCCGCCCATGGTGGACCCGCTCATCGATCCGGCCACGTCGCTCGTCGAACGCAGCCTGCGGGAGCTGCGTCCGCACCAGCGGGAGGTGCTGGTGCTCTGCGCGGTCTGCGGGCTGAGCAAGGCCGAGCTGGCCTGGGTGCTCGACGTCGCGCCCGACACGGCAGAGGAGCTGGCCGTGGGGGCGGGGCATCGGTTCCGGCAGGCTCTCGGTGCGGCGCTGGCCTCCACCGGGGTACGCGTGCCCAAGCCGATCGCCGACATCTACGGCGCGCTGGGGGTCGCGCCGCTGCGTGACGTGCTCGGCCGCCTGCCGTGGCCGCAGCCGCCCGGGGCGCTGCGCATCCACTTCGCCGGCTCGCGTTCGGCCACGCCCGCGCCGTTGTTCGTGAAGCCGCGCTGGCCCAGCCCGCCGATGTGGCCGCAGCCGCTGTCCGACGCCGACCCGGCGACGAGCACATTGATCTTCCCCAAGGAGCTGCTGACGCCGCCGTCGTCCCGGGTCTCCCACCACGAGGCGACCACGGCCCCGATGCCCAAGGTCCGCGACCCGCTGCGCCCGCCGCCCAGCCTCGGCCGCCCGCTCAGGGATCCGCTGCGCCCGCCGCCCGGCCTCGGCCGCCCGCTCAGGGATCCGCTGGGCGCCCTGGACTCCTCCCGTCCGTTCGAGGAGCGGCCTTTCTTCATGGCGGCGCCGGCGGACGAGTCGGAGCCGTTCGCCACGGGGGACGTGCTCCTGCCGAAGAACTCGCCCGAGCCGTTCGCGACGGGCGACGTGCTCCTGCCCACCGAGACGCCGCTCCGGCCGCCGTTCGAGGCGGGCGACCTTCTCGCGCCGGGCGGCGAGGCGCGCTCCGACTTCCCGGCGCCCGGCCGTGACCCGTTGCCGTCCAGGGGCGAGGGACGCAGGGAATTACGCAGGCCCAGGCCGGCGCGTCGGTCGCAGCCGTCCCCGGCCGAGGACGTGCTGGTCCACAAGGGCCCGGCCCGCCCGCTCCAGCCGGAGCCCGAGGACTCGGTGGGCGACGACACGGCGCCGCTGTTCAAGCCGCGTCCCAAGCCCATGGAGCCGGTTTACCGGATGCCGTTGCCCTGGGAGAACGAGCCGGCCGAGGAGCCGAAGGAGTCCTTGCTCGCCCCTCGTCCGGTCCGGGCCAGGCCCGTCCCCAAGCGCCGTCCGGACAAGCCCCGGCCGGAGAAGGCGCGCCGCCGCGGGGAACGCCACTACGACTGGGCCTGGGAGCTGATCGGCTTCCTGATCTGCGTGGCGATCGCGATGATCGTGTTCTTCTCCGTGCCGATGTTCGTCGATCCCTAAGCCCGCTCGACCGCCGTCAGGTCGAGCGTGCTCAGGCGGTCCACGTCGGCGAGGATGTCAAAGGCCACGACCTTGCCTCCCGCGACGGTGAAGGCCCCGACCGACACCACCTTGCCGCCGGCCGTGTTGAGCAGACCGGGTACGCCGTTGACCAGGATCGGCTGAGCAATCTGGGCCATCCGCTGGAACATAAGCGCCTGCTTGGCCACCGCCAGGGCCCCATGGAGCTCCAGCCAGCGGCCGCTCGGCAGAGCGCCCTGGTCCACGCGCAGGACGATGTCCGGGTCCAGCACCGCGACCAGGGCGTCGAAGTCGCCGGCCCGCGCGGCCGTCATGAAGGCGTCCACCACCTTGCGCTGCCGCGACAGGTCCGGGTCCGGCTCCGCGGCCGCGCCGCGTACCCGGCGCCGGGCGCGGCTGGCGAGCTGACGGGTCGCGGCCGGGGTGCGGTCCACGATGGGGGCGATCTCGTCGAAGGGCACGGCGAACATGTCGTGCAGCACGAACGCCAACCGCTCCGCCGGATCGAGCGTCTGGAGCACCACGAGCAGCGCCAGGCCCACCGAGTCGGACAGGAGCGCCTCGTGCTCGGGGTCGACGCCGTCGACGGTGCTCACCACCGGATCCGGCATACGCGTCTCCAAGGGCTCCTCACCGCGCGTGCGGCGGGAGCGCAGCATGTTGAGGCAGACGCGGCCCACGACCGTGGTGAGCCAGCCGCCCATGTTCTCCACGTCGCTGGTGTCGGTGCGGCTGAGCCGGAGCCAGGTCTCCTGCACCGCGTCATCGGCCTCGCTCAGCGAGCCGAGCATCCGGTACGCCACCGCCCGCAAATGATCACGGTGCTCCTCGAAGACGCCGGTCACCACATCTTTGTCGTCCATCGGTCACATTCTCCCTCGCCGTCGCAGTGACCGGCCGACCTCGTCTACCTGCGGGCGAGCCAGATCAACGGCTGCGCCTTCAAGAGGCACGTCATTACATCATCAAGTGTGTGGGCAAGTGGGGCGCAGCCTACCGCCGGGGCTGCCCACACGGGCAGAGAGACGCACATCACAGTCGCCTCCTGTCACGTCTTGCCGAGCTGTTCCGTCAATGCGGTGTAACAGCGAAACACGGCAAGGAGATGACCATGGAAGCCCGCGTGAACTACTTCGGCAACGCCGTCACGCCCAAGTTCATGAAGTACCTCGGCTCGGCAGGCAAGGTCGTGCAGGACTCGACGCTGCCGGCCGCGACCCAGGAATTGGTGAAGATCCGCGCCAGCCAGATCAACGGCTGCGCCGTCTGCATCGACGGGCACACCAAGGAAGCCGCGCACGCCGGCGAAACCTCGGTGCGCCTGAACCTGATCGCGGCCTGGCGGGAGGCCACGGTGTTCACCGAGGCCGAGCGCGCCGCCCTGGAGCTGGCCGAGCAGGGCACCCGCATCGCCGACGCCGCCGGTGGCGTCACCGACGAGGCCTGGGCGAACGCCGCCAAGCACTACGACGAGGACCAGCTCGCCGCCCTGGTGGCCCTCATCGCCGTCATCAACGCCTACAAACCGCCTGAACGTCATCACCCAGCAGCCCGCCGGGGACTACCAGGTCGGCCAGTGGGGGTGACCGCGGCGAAGTGAAGCGCCTGCCCCTTCGTCCCAGGAGGCCCGGGCCGGGCAGCCCGCCCACCTGCCCGTCGCCCGGCGGGTCTACGAGTCGGAGGAGAGGATCAGGCCGCTGGTCGGTACGCCGGTTCCGGCGGTGACCAGGACGTTTCGTACGCCCGGGAGTTGGTTGGCCGCTGTGCCGCGGATCTGGCGAACGGCTTCGGCGATGCCGTTCATGCCGTGGATGTACGCCTCCCCCAGCTGCCCGCCGTGCGGGTTGACGGGCAGGCGGCCGTCCAGTTCGATGGTGCCGTCCCGGAGGAAGTCCGGCGCCTCGCCCCGGCCGCAGAACCCCAGCTCCTCCAGCTGAGCCAGGACGAACGGGGTGAAGTGGTCGTAGAGGATGGCGGTGTGGATGTCCTGCGGCGACATCCCGGACATCTCCCAGAGCCGGCGGCCGACGATGGACATTTCCGGCAGACCACTCATGTCATCGCGGTAGTAGCTGGTCATCATCATCTGGCCGGCTCCGGAGCCCTGCGCGGCGGCCGTGATCATCGCGGGTGACCTGCGCAGGTCGCGGGCCCGCTCAGCCGAGGTCACGACCACGGCCACCGCGCCGTCGCTCTCCTGACAGCAGTCGAGCAGGTGCAGCGGTTCCACGATCCACCTGGACGCCTGGTGCTCCTCCAGCGTGATGGGCCGCTGGTAGAACCAGGCGGCCGGGTTGGTGGCCGCGTGCCTGCGCATGGCCACGGCCACCCGGCCGAAGTCCTCCGAGGTCGCGTTGTAGGCATGCATGTAGCGGCGCGCGAACATGGCCACCCAGGCCGCCGGGGTCATCAGCCCGAACGGCACGTGCCAGCTCATCTCCAGGCCCTGGGAGGTCGGCTCGCCGGTCAGGCGGGCGTTCGGCTGGCCGAAGCGGCGGCCGGAGCGCTCGTTGAACGCCCGGTAGCAGACCACCGTCCGCGCCATCCCCGTGGCCACGGCCATGGCGGCGTGCGCCACCGTGCCGCAGGCCGCGCCGCCGCCGTACTCGACGCGGGAGAAGAAGGTCAGGTCGCCGATCCCCACCTCCCTGGCGACGGCGATCTCCTGGTTGGAGTCCTGGCTGTAGGTCACCATGCCGTCCACCTCGCCCGGCGACAGCCCGGCATCGTCCAGGGCGGACAACACGGCCTCGGCGGCCAGCCGCAGCTCGGATCGCCCGGACTTCTTGCTGAACTCCGTGGCGCCGATGCCGGCGATGGCGGTGCGTCCGCTCAACAAGGTGCGTTCTCCTCGGGAAGCATGAGGGTTACCGTGCCGGTGGCGTGGTCGCCGAGGCTGACCTTGCCGCGCACCTCCACCGTGATCTGGCCGTCCTGGCGCGACGCGACCGTCCCGTTGAAGCTGAGGCGGTCCCCCGCGTACGCCGGGACGCCCAGCTTGACGTTGATGCGCTTGATGACGGCCTCCGGGCCCGCCCAGTCGGTGACGTAGCGCTCGACCAGGCCCATGGTGGTCAGGATGTTGAGGAAGATGTCCCTCGAGCCCTGGGCGCGGGCGAGCTGGGTGTCGTGGTGCACGGGCGTGAAATCCATGGTGGCCAGGGCCGTGGAGACGACCACGGTAGGCGTGAGGTCGATGGACAGCTCCGGCAGCACGGCTCCTGTCTCGGTCATGGCTCCCCCGGTGTCCACATCGGCAGGACGAGCTCGTCGTCCATCGGGCGATACGTCACGCGCAACGGCATGCCGATCCGCACCTCCTCCAGGGGGCAGTCCACGACGTTCCCGACGATCCGTACGCCCTCCGGCAGCTCCACCACGCCCACCACGAACGGGACCTCGCGGCCCGGCACCGGAGGGTGGTGGTGCACGACATAGCTGTAGAGGGCCCCTGCGCCGCTCGCGACCGTGTAGGAGCGGCCGGCCGAGCGGCAGTGGGGGCACAGCGGGCCCGGCGGGTGGCGCAGCAGGCCGCAGTCGGCGCAGCTCTGGATGCGTAGCTCGCCCTTCTTCACGCCTTCCCAGAAGAACGCGGTGTCCTGGTTGATCGCGGGCTGGAGCGGATAGGGCTCTTTTGAGGCTTTGGGGGCGGGCGGGCGAAATTTCAGGACACGGAAGAGCATGTCCGCCACCGGCTCGTCGTCCTCGGCGTACCAGGTGACGTTCCAGGTGGCGAAGTACCCCACACCCAGAGCGGTCTTCTTGGGCCCCGCCAGGCCCGCGAACCTCGTCGCGGGGGTGAGGCGCTCACCCAGGCGGGCGTAGCGGTGGTAGGTCTGCTCGCAGTTGGTCGCCACCACGCCCGTGTAGCCGCTGGCGTTGAGCGCCGTCATCATGTCGTCCACCGGCGAGCGGTCCTTGGCCCCCGCGCGCAGTCCTTGCATGGTCCACACCTGGGCCATCGCGGGCGGGGCGACGCCCTTGTCCAGGTAGGCCGGGTTCTCGTCGCCCATGGCGGCCAGCCAGTGCCTGATCATGGGGATGTTCACCGGGTCGGGCGCCGGCGTGCCGCGCACCTCCCCGAGCGCCGCCTGCTTGTCCGCGAGGTCGTGCAGCTCCTCGTCCGTCATCGGCTTCGCCTCGCTCATCGCGGCGGCCTCGGCAGGCCCAGGCCGAGCATCGCGATCAGCTCCCGCTGCACCTCGTTGACCCCGCCGCCGAACGTCAGCACCACGGCGCCCTTCACTCCGTGGTCGTTGCGTTCGAGCAGCTCGGCCGTCTCCGGGTCGCTCGGGTCGCCGTATCTGGCCAGGACGTCGGCGATGATCCTGCCGACCTCCTGCATGCGCTCGGAGCCGTAGATCTTGGTGGCCGACGCGTCGGGCGCGCCCAGCCAGCCCAGGTCCATGTTCGCGGCCACCTGCCAATTGAGCAGCTCGTTCGTCCGCAACGCCGCCCACACCGCGGCCAGCGCCCGCCGTACGTCCGGGTTGTCCACCAGGCCGGTGCGCCTGGCCCAGGCGAGGAAGCGGTCGTAGGTCTGGCCGATGTTCCCGGCCGGGCCGAGGGTGACCCGTTCGTGGTTGAGCTGGTTGACGATCAGGTCCCAGCCGCGGTCCACCTCGCCGACCACCATGTTCACCGGCACGCGGACGTCGCTGTAGTAGGTGGAGTTGGTGTGGTGGCGCCCGTCCATGGTCACGATCGGGGTCCACGAGAAGCCGGGGTCGTCCGTGGACGCGATCATCATGGTGATGCCCTTGTGCTTCTTGGCCTCGGGGTTCGTCCGGGCGGCCAGCCAGATGTACTGGGCGTAGTGTGCGCCGCTGGTGAAGATCTTCTGGCCGTTGACGACGTAGTGGTCGCCGTCGAGCACCGCCGTGGTGCGCAGGGACGCGAGGTCGGTGCCGGCCTCGGGCTCGCTGTAGCCGATGGCGAAGTGGCATTCGCCGGCGAGGATGCGCGGCAGGAAGAGGTCCTTCTGCTCCTGGGTGCCGTACTGCATGAGCGTGGGGCCGACGGTCTGGACCGTGATGATCGGATACGGGACGCCTGCGCGGGCGATCTCATTGGCGAAGATCTGCTGCTCGAGCGGGCCGTAGCCACCGCCGCCGTACTGCTCGGGCCAGCCGAGGCCGAGTTTGCCGTCGCGGCCCAGGCGGCGGCAGTGCTCCATGTACGCCTCGCCGAACGGGTCCTCAGCGATCTTCCTGCGGTCCTCGTCGGTAAGACAGCCCTGGAAGTACTCGCGCAGCTCGTCGCGGAGCCTGCGTTGCTCGGGGGTCAGGTCGATCAGCATCAGACGAGTGCTCCGATCAGGTCCAGCTGGGCGTCGGCGCCGCCGAGCAGGTGGGACAGGTGCTTGGCCTGGGCGAAGTAGCGGTGCAGCGGATACGTCACGTCGAGCCCGAGACCGCCGTGCAGGTGCTGGCAGGTGTAGAGAGCCTTGACGGCCGCACTGACGTGGTACGCGGCCAGCGCCAGATCCTGCTCGGCCGGCAGGCCCTCGCCCAGCCGCCATACCGCCGACCACATCGCCACATCCAGCGCCCGGCCCGCGATGTAGACGTCGGCGATCTGCATGGTCACGGCCTGGAACTCGGCCAGCGCCCGGCCGAACTGCTTCCTGGTCCTGATGTAGGAGGTGGTCAACTCCAGCGCCCCGGCCAGCACGCCACTGGCCTGCGCGGCGACCGCGGCGGTGAAGAGCTGCCGGACGCCGGTGACCGCCTCCGGTCCCGCCAGCCGCTCCGCAGGGGTGTCCTCGAGCACGACCGTCGCGGCGGGCTCGCCGGTGGACGTGAACTCCGCCGTCGTCTCCGGCTCCTCGATCAGGAACAGGCCCTCATCGGCGCTGACCAGCACTGCGGACGCGGGGTGGAGCACGGAGACCTTGCGACCGGTCAACGCCCAGCCGTCACCGGACGGCCGCGCGACCGTCGAAGGCGGCTCGGCCAGGGCGCGGCCCGGCTCCCGCAACGCGAGCGCCATCCGGCCCGCGCGCCCGGCCCGGGCTCCTGCCGCCGCGCCACCCTCGCCGCTCGTGCCGCTGAAGCGTCGTTGCTGGTCGAGGGTGCCGTATCGGGCCAGGGCCAGCGTGCTCGCCAGCGTCGAGAGGGCCGGGACCGCCGCCGCCCGCGCCCCCACTTCCCGCAGCACCACGGCCATCTCCACCGGCCCGAGCCCGGCGCCGCCCGCCTCCTCCGGCACGCACACACTCATCAGCCCGGCCTGCCACAGCCGCTCCTCATCGCCTTCCCTGGCGAGGACCTCGGCGGCCAGCTTCTTCAAGTCCTGCTGTGTTTCGTCCAGGTTGAAATCCACTACGTCTCCAAGAGATGGTGCCTGCCGTGCCGTACGAACTCCTCCTCGATGCCCTTGGCGTCCGCGTCGGTCAGGGGACGCAGCCCGGCAGGCGTACGCCACCAGACCGGGTCGCCGGTACGCCAGCCCTCTCGGGCCAGAAGCCGCTTGACGACCTTGTGGGAGGACGTCTGGGGCAGGTGATCAGAAACGCGGACATAGCGCGGTAAGGACTTGGCGCCCAGATCGCGCCGGGAGGCGAGGAACGCGGTGAACGCCTCCGGGTCGAAGTCCCTCTCCAGCACGAGCGCCGCCATGACCTGGTCGCCGGCCGCCGCGTCGGGCACCGGGTACACGGCCGCCTCGACCACCCCGGCGAACTCCCGTAACGCGGCCTCGATGGGCGCGACGGCCAGGTTCTCGCCGTCCACGCGCAACCGCTCGGTGCCGCGCCCGGCGAAGAACACGTACCCGTCCGCGTCCATGTACGCCAGGTCGCCCGACCAGAAAGCGCCGTCCCTGACCCGCTCGGCGTCGGCGTCCGGGTCGTTGTAGTAGCCCTCGAACAGGCCCAGCCCCGTCGTGTTGACCAGCTCGCCGACCGCCTCGTCCGGGTTGAGCAGGCGGCCGTCCTCGACGCGGCCTGGCGGGCAGGGCCGCCCGGTGAAGGGGTCGAGGATCGCGACGCCTTCGGGCAGCCTGCCGAGGCAGCCGGGCGGGCCCGAGGGGTCGGGGCTGAGCGAGATCGCCGTCTCCGTGGAGCCGAAGGCGTCGATCACGTGACACCCGAACCGCGCCCCGAACCGCCTGATCGCGACCGCGCTCCCCTCGTTCCCGAATGCGATCTTGAGCGGGTTGTCGGCGTCGTCCGGGCGCTCGGGGGTGGCCAGGACGTAGGAGAGCGCCTTGCCGACGTAGTGCAGGTACGTGGCCCCGTACCGCCGCACGTCGGGCAGCAGCCCTGAGGCCGAGAAGCGCCGCCGCAGCGCCAGCGCCGCGCCCGACGCGACGGCGGGGGCGTAGGCGGCCATCAGGGCGCCGGAGTGGAACAGCGGCATCGAGCAGTAGACGACGTCTTCGGCCGTGAGCAGCGCCCCGAGACTGGTCCCCGGCACGGCGATCTTCCGCTGGGTGATCCGGACGGCACGCGGGCGGCCGGAGGTGCCGGAGGTGAAGATCAGCATCACGAGGTCCTCAGGCGCCGGCGGTTCTCCTGATCCGTCCGTGGCGGCCTCCGCCGGCGATCCGATGCCGGCGAAGGGCACGGACTCCACGCCGCTCAGCGCCCCGGACACCAGCCGGGCCGCCTCCTCATGCGGGCCGTCCCACAGGAGCAGCTCGACGTCGGTGGTGCGGGCGTCGCGGATCAGCTCGTCAGGCGAGCGTGTGGGGTTCAGCGCCACGACCACGTGGCCGTCCAGTGCCGCCCCGCCCAGCAGGAAGACCAGCTCTGGAACGTTCTCACTCAGCACGCCCACGTGCAGCCCCCTGCCGCGCCCGGACAACCAGGCCCCGGCCGCCCGGCAGGCGGCGACGTGCGCGCGCCACGACCACACCGCGTCCTCGTACATCAGCCCAGGTCGATCGTCCTCGGCCCGTGCGAGAAGCAGGGCCGCGAGGGTGTTCGCGGTCATGCCGCCTCCACCAAGCGCTCGGTCAGCCGAATCGCAAACTAGAACAGATTCTAATATCTGTCCAGAGGCCGTCTATGCCGATAACTCTGGACACCTCCCTGTAACGCGGTAGACATGCCCCGACAAGGCTTGTTTGTGACTGGCGAGTAACAAGCCGCCGTTTCAAGAAATCAGATAACGTGTTCTTATGCGTACCTCGCATGACACCATCGCCACGCCCTCCTCGAGCGGCACTGAGGAGACCATGGAAAGCGAGCCTCAGACGGGCGGGCACAGCGTCCGCACGCGCAGCCAGCACCAGCGCCGCAAGCGCATCGTCCAGGCCGCGGCCGCCCTGGCCTCGCGCGGCGGGGTCGAGGCCATGCAGATGCGCACGGTGGCCGAACGCGCGGGCGTCGCCCTTGGCACGCTCTATCGATACTTCCCCTCGAAGATGGACCTGGTCGTGGCGGTGGTCGGCGAGGAGATCGACCTCCTGGAGAGCAGCATCGAGCGCCGGCCGCCGGGAGCCTCCACGCCGTCGAGCCGCGCGGTGGACGTGCTGATGCGGGCCACCCGCGGTCTGATGCGCGAGCCCGAGCTGGCCGACGCCCTCATCCGCTCCCTGATCATGGCGGAGGTGCAGACGCCGTTCGGCGACCGCATGACCGGATTGTTGCTGCGGGTCTCGGCCGAGGGGCTGACCCTCGAGCAGGCGAGCGAGGAGCAGCGCGATCTGGCGGGGTCGCTGGCCAGCGTGTGGGTGCAGGAACTGCTGGAGATGCTGCGTGGCCGCCGCACCTATGACCAGATCCAGCGCCGCATCGAAACCGCCGCCGCCCGGCTGCTGGCCGACATCTGACCATCAGGAGTCGGCCCCAGAGTCCGTCACCTGCTCCGCTCCCGGCGCAGCCGATCACCGGATGGCGCCCAGATTCACGATCACCTGCTTGCCGTCCCGGCCGTACCAGAACAGCCCGCGCGCCCGGTAGTCCAGCGTCGCCGTGGGCATCCCCTGCTTGGTCGGCCGCAGCCCGAGATCGGCGCCCCGGCCCGTGGCCAGCTCGTACAGCACCTGGCCACGCAGCTCGGCTCCCTTGCCGCTCTGGACCAGGGTGAGGAAGCGATCAAACGCCGGTGGGAAGATGTCTGGCATGCCGGGCAGGTCCCGGGTGCGGCCGTCGCGGCCCACCAGGGTGCCGTCCTTCACGCACCAGCTGATCCCGCACGAGGCGAACGGCTCGACGGGGGCCTTGCTGCGCTTGCCCGTCTCGATATTGAGCAGGTCGCCGAAGATCACCTGCTTCTTGATCCGCCGCTTGTGGTCGTAGCGCGGGGTGGCGGCCCAGGGCCAGCCGATCAGCGTGTACCCGGATGTGCCGGGCAGCAGCCGGGGCTTGCCGCCCGACAGCGGCATCTCGAAGACGCCGCCCTTGCCCCACAGCGTCCACACCGCCTTGTCGCCGGCGATCTCCAGGTCGATGCCGCCGTAGCCGGGCACGCCCTCGAACGTGGTCAGCCTGCGCTGCGTGCCGCCGGCGCGGGGCGCGGTCCAGATGTCCACGATCCGCTTGCGCTCCTGCTTGCGCACCGTCCACCAGTACAGCCGATCGCGGTCGGCCAGCACGAACGACGCGGTGACGACGGTCTTGGGCGGCGGCGTGACCGGGACGAGCAGCCGCGCCGTCCGTGCCTCGACGTCGTAGGCCCACAGGCCGTCCATCTTGTCGGCATGGCCGTCCCTCTCCGTACGAACCAGCACGGTGTGGTCGTCGAGAAACACCTCCGGCCTGAACGGCCTGCCGTTCGGCAGCCTCGCGGGCACGACGTGCACGGCGTCGGGCCAGACTTCCTCGATCGGCGGGTACGTCGGATCCACCTCCTGGACCGGCGCCTTGGTGGTGGCGACGGCGGGCGGGGGCGTCGCCGCCGGCGTTCCTCTCGCAGCGTCGATCACAAACGGCGCGCCGGCGGTCAACAGGACCACGGCCGCCGCGGCGGCGAACCCCGCCGCGCCGTGCCGGCGGCGCCTGCGGTGCTCTTCCTCGACGCGCGCCAGCAGGTCGTCGGCGGGGCGGGGGGCGTGGCGGGCCGCGGCGGCGAGTTCGGCGGCCAGGGACATCTCCAGGTCGTTGGTCACGTGACGTACCCCATCTTCTCCACGATTCCGGGAAGGTCGCCGCGAAGTTTGTCCAGGGCGCGGGAGGCCTGGCTGCGTACGGTCCCGCGGGAGACGCCGAGGACGTCTGCGATCTCCGCGTCCGTCAACTGCTCGTAGTACCGCAGCACGAGCACGGCACGCTGACGGCGCGGCAGCTTGGACAGCACCTCCCAGAGGCCGGAGCCCTCGTAAGCGACATCCTCATAAGTGCTGTCGGGTGGCGTGGCCGTGATGTGCTCGCGCCTGCGCACCCGCCAGGCGTTGATGTGCAGGCGCGTCATCGTCGTCCGGACGTAGCCGTCCAGCGCGTTCTTCCGGCGCACCCGTGACCACGAGCCGCGTAGCCGGACCAGGGCCTCCTGCACCAGGTCGGCCGCGTCGTGCGGGTTGCCGGTCAGTACGTAGCCGTAGCGGAGTAATCCGTCCACGCGTTCAGCCACGAACTGCTCGAACAGCGGATCTTCCTGCACGTCTGCATCCTCCTCCATCCCGACCTAGACGGAACGGAGACGGCAGGTGTTGCATCCGACAGGTGAGCACCGCCGACCGGGCGCCTGAGCGGGCACTACTCAAGCGCGCGGAACGTGCGGCGGTAGGCATGGGGAGAGACGCCGAGGGCCGCCTGGAGGTGTTGCCTGAGCGAGGCCGCGGTGCCGAAGCCGGCGCGGTCGGCGATGCGGTCCACGGGCAGGTCGCTGCTCTCCAGCAGGTGCCTGGCCAGCGCGATGCGCTGCTGCGTCAGCCACTGCCCGGGGCTCATCCCGACCTCCTGCCGGAAGCGCCTGGTGAACGTCCGCCGGCTCATGCCCGCGTGCCCGGCCAGATCGTCGAGCTGGAGCGGGGCGCCCAGGCGTTCCACGGCCCAGGCCCTGGTGGGGGCGATGCCGGCGCCGGACGGGTTGGGCACGGGCTGCTCGACGTACTGGGCTTGGCCACCCTCGCGCCATGGCGGGACCACGCACAACCTGGCGACCTGGTTGGCGATCTCGCTGCCGTGATCGCGGCGTACGAGATGCAGGCAGAGGTCGACGCCGGCCGACGCCCCGGCTGAGGTGAGCACGTCGCCGTCGTCCACGAACAGCACGTCCGCATCCATCCGCACCTGGGGGAACAGCGTGGCGAACCGCTTGGCGTGCCGCCAGTGCGTGGTGGCCGGGCGGCCGTCGAGCAGGCCGGCGGCGGCCAGCACGTACGTGCCGATGCAGATGGACACCACCCGCGTGCCCGGCCGTATCCCGGCCAGCGCCTCGGCCAGCCCGGCCGGCAGTGACTCCCTGTCGGTGATCTCCGCGTACCACTCGGCCGCGGGCACCACCACCGTGTCGGCGCCGGCCAGCGCGCCCGCGTCGTGCTCGACGGCGAGGGAGTAGTCGGCGGCCGTGGCGACGGGCTTGCCGTCGATCGTGCACGTGAGGACCTCGTAGAGCGGTTCGCCACTGGCTCCCCTCGCCACGCAGAAGATCCGGGACGGCACGCTCAGCTCGAACGGGATCACGCCGTCAACGGCAAGGACGACCACACGATGCATGGCCCGATTTTTACACATCATGACCTTTGGGCCACTCGCGGGCGGACTACGTGCAGAGCAGGCTTGACGGCATGAAGATGAAGGCGATCAGTCAGGACGCCCTGGGCGGCCCGGAAGTGCTGAAGATGGTCGAGGTGGACCGGCCGGAGCCGGGCCCTACCGAGGTCCTGGTACGAGTGGAGGCGGCCGGGCTCAACCCGACCGACTGGAAGACCCGCGAGAGCGGCGGGCTGCTGAGCACACCGCCGCCGTTCATCCTCGGCTACGACGTCTCGGGCGTGGTGGAGGCGTCGGGGATCGGGCAGGCGCTCTACAAGCCCGGCGACGAGGTGTTCGGCATGCTGCAATACCCGGACGGGCACGGGGCCTTCGCCGAGTACGTGACCGCGCCGTCCCGGCACTTCGTCCGCAAGCCGGCCACCCTCGACCACGTGCAGGCGGCCGCGCTCCCGCTGGCCGCGCTGACCGCGTACCAGGGACTCGTGGACGTGGCGGGGCTGAAAGGCGGCCAGCGGGTGCTCATTCACGCCGCGGCCGGCGGTGTGGGGCATCTGGCGGTGCAGATCGCCAAGGCCCGCGGGGCGTACGTGATCGGCACGGCCAGCGCCGCCAAGCACGACTTCGTGCGCGGCCTCGGCGCCGACGAGCTCATTGACTACCGGACCGAGGACTTCTCGGAGATCGTGCGGGACGTGGACGTGGTGCTCGACACGATCTGCGGCGACTACGGGCCGCGCTCGCTGCGCACCATGCGCAGGGGCGGCACGATCGTCTCGCTCGCGCTCTCGTTGTTCGACCGGGGTGTGCACGACGTGGCGAAGGATCTCGGCCTGCGGTCGGAGACCATGCTGGTGGAGCCGGATCAGGCCGGGATGCGGGCGATCGCGGCGCTGGTCGAGGCCGGTCGGCTGCGGGTGGAGGTGGCGGCCGCGCTGCCGCTGGCGGATGCCGCCAAGGCGCACGAGCTCGGCGAGACCAACCGCACCACCGGCAAGATCGTCCTCACGGTCCCCCACTGACCACGAGGTTCCGTGGCGTCCCCGTCCCTCGCGCGGGGACGCCACGGAAGATCCTCGGCCTCACGGACGGCTCGCCTCACGGCCTCCCCCGAGACGCCCCCGCGGCTCCCGGAGGAGGCCGTGCTCCGCGTGACGGAGCCCGACGATCCGTTTTCATGGTGATTTCTTTGCCTTCCGTTACGGGGATCGCCTCAATTGACCGGGCGGAGGGGAAAAAGTCATCGGTCTGTCGGTGGCGAGGTCTATACAGGGAGGTATGAGCGACAAGCCAACCAACGAGGAGTTCCTCCGGCTGGCCGATCCGATGCGGCGCGAGTTGCTGGCGCACTGCTACCGCATGATGGGGTCGGTGCACGACGCCGAGGATCTCGTCCAGGAGACCTACCTCCGCGCGTGGCGGGGCTACGACGGCTTCGAGGGGCGTTCCTCGCTGCGTACGTGGCTCTACCGCATCGCCACCACCGCGTGCCTGACCGCGCTGGACAGCCGTAACAGGCGACCGCTGCCGACCGGCCTGGGCGCGCCCAGCACCGAGCCGACGGCGCCCCTGGTGCAGGACAACGAGGTGCCGTGGCTGGAGCCGGTGCCCGACGCGCTGGCCGGCGCGGGCGCCGACGACCCCGCCTCGATCGTGACCTCGCGTGAGAGCATCAGGCTCGCGTTGATCGCCGCGCTGCAGCACCTGCCGCCCCGGCAGCGCGCGGTCCTGATCCTGCGCGACGTGCTCAAGTGGAAGGCCGCCGAGGTGGCCGAGGCCGTCGGCGTGTCCACGGCGGCCGTCAACAGCATCCTGCAACGGGCCCGGGCCCAGCTCAACGAGGTGTCGCCGAGCCTGGACGACCCGGTGGAGCCGCTGAGCGAGGAGCAGCAGGCCAAGCTGGATCGTTACGTCGCCGCGTTCCAGGACTACGACATCGACAGCCTGGTGGACCTGTTCACCAAGGACGCGATCTGGGAGATGCCGCCGTTCATCGGGTGGTACCAGGGTCCGGAGACGATCGTCGAGCTCACGAAGAACCAGTGCCCGGCCAAGCGCTCCGGCGACCTCAAGCTGGTCCCGATCGCCGCCAACGGCCAGCCGGCCTTCGCCATGTATCTGCGCGAGAACGGCGTCCACCGCCAGTTCGCCATCATGGTGCTGACGTTCTCCGGGGAGAGCATCAGCCATGTGGGCATGTTCCACGAGGAGAGGCTCTTCGAGACCTTCGGGCTTCCTTCGACTTTGGAGAGCGAGACTTCCACGCCAAAGTAGAACGCGTTACAGTCGCCAAGACACTTACCAGAGCTTCGTTCTGGAGGCGACGTATGGGCACACCTGTGATCGTCGAGGCCGTTCGCACCCCCATCGGCAAGCGGGCGGGCTGGCTGGCCGAACTCAAGCCGCAGCAGATCCTGGCCACCGCGCTCAACGGGCTCATCCAGCGGTCGGGGATCGAGCCGGCGGCCGTCGACCAGGTGTTCGCCGGGTGCGTGACCCAGGCGGGCGAGCAGGGCGGGCACGTCGGGCGGCACGCGTGGCTCTACGCCGGGCTGCCCTACCAGGCGGGGGTCACCACCGTGGACGCGCAGTGCGGGTCCTCGCAGCAGGCCGTGCACCTGGCGGCGGCGATGATCAGCGCGGGCGTGATCGAGGCCGGAGTCGGATGCGGCGTAGAGGTGATGAGCCGGGCCCCGCTCGGCAGCAACGTGCGGCCCGCCAAGCCCAAGCCCGACGACTGGAGCATCGACCTGCCCGACCAGTTCACCGCGGCCGAGCGGATCGCGAGGCGGCGCGGGCTGACGCGCGAGCGGCTCGACTGGTTCGGGGCGCGCTCGCAACATCTGGCGGCCAAGGCGTGGGCCGACGGGCGGTTCGAGCGGGAGATCGTGCCGGTCGGGGACGTACGCAGGGACCAGGGGTTGCGCGAGACCACCGTGGACGGGCTGGCCAAGCTCAAGCCGGTGATGGAGGGCGCGCTGCACACCGCCGGCACATCCTCGCAGATCTCCGACGGCGCCGCCGCCGTGCTGGTGACCAGCGAGCAGGCGGCGCGGCGGCACGGGCTGAGGCCCCGGGCCAGGATCCTGGCGCAGGCGCTGGTCGGGGCCGAGCCGCACTACCACCTGGACGGGCCGGTCGACGCGACCGCCAAGGTGCTGGCGGCGGCCGGCATGACGATCGGCGACATCGACAGGTTCGAGGTGAACGAGGCGTTCGCGTCCGTGGTGTTGTCGTGGGCGAGCGTGCATGAGCCCGACCTCGACCGGGTCAACGTGAACGGCGGCGCGATCGCGCTCGGCCATCCCGTCGGCGCCACGGGCGCCCGGCTGATCACCACGGCCCTGCACGAGCTTGAGCGCTCGGACTCCACCACCGCGCTGGTCACGATGTGCGCGGGCGGGGCGCTGGCCACAGCCACGATCCTGGAACGGATCAGCTGATCACTAATTCGGCCGCCTTTCGATCGGGGGATGGATGAAGAGCAGACGCAGGCCGTACGCGCAGCAGCGCCCGCAGGACCTCGGCGGCGGGGTGTGGAGCGTGCCGGTGCCGATCCCCGGCAACCCACTCGGTTACACGCTTGTCTACGCCATCGAGTCGCCCAAGGGACCGGTGCTGATCGACGCCGGGTGGAACCATCCGGAGGCGTGGGAGGCGCTCAGCGGCGGCCTGGCGGCGCTCGGGATCGACGTGCGCGCGGTGAGCGGGGTGGTCGTCACCCATTTCCATCCCGACCACGCCGGGCTCGCCGGACAGGTCAGGGAGGTGTCCGGCGCCTGGATCGCCCTGCACGAGAGCGACGCGGCACTGGTCAGGCTCATGCACGAGCTGGCCGCGAGCGAGCACGCGAGCTTCCAGTCCGACATGCTCAGGCGGGCGGGCGCCGACCCGGGCGAGATCCAGGAGGCGGTGAGCCGGCCGACGCCCCCTGCCCTGCCCGACCGCGAGCTCCGTGACGGTGACCTGGTCGACCTGCCGGGGCGCAAGCTACGGGCCGTGCACACCCCTGGCCACACCCCCGGGCACATCTGCCTGCACCTGGAGGACGCCGACCGGCTGTTCACCGGTGACCACGTCCTCCCCGACATCACCCCCCACGTCGGCATTTATCCCTATGACCGTGATGATGTCGATCCTTTGGGTGATTTCCTGGAGTCCTTGGACCGGGTCGGCGAGCTGGGCCCGCTCGACGCATTGCCCGCCCATGAGTGGATATTTCAGGATGTGGCCGCACGCGCGGCCGAGATCCGCCACCATCACGAGGAGAAGCTCGCACGGCTGCGCGCCCTCCTGGTCCAGCGGCCGGAGCCGCTGACCATTTGGGAGGTCGCCGCGATGATGACGTGGAACAGACCGTGGGGCGAGTTGTCCCCCATGCTGCGAGGCATGGCGGCCGGCGAGGCCGCGGCCCACCTGCGCACCCTGGAGGCCAGGGGCGGAGTACGGCGGATCCCGCGGAGCTCGGGGGTCGATGGGGTCGATCCAGTCCGTTTCCAGGCTCTAGACTCATAGACATCCGATGTCTAGGGAGAAGAGTGTGGCGGTCACCGACGCAGCCATCGACAAGATCAAGCAGATGATCGTCTCCGGGGAGCTGGCCCCGGGCGACCGGCTGCCGAAGGAGGCCGACCTGGCCGAGCGGCTCGGCCTTTCGCGTAATTCGCTGCGCGAGGCCGTGCGCGCGCTGTCCCTGATCAACGTGCTGGACGTGCGCCAGGGCGACGGCACCTACGTCACCAGCCTGGAGCCGCGGCTGCTCCTCGACACCATGTCGTTCGTGCTCGACCTGCACCGCGACGACACGGTGCTGCAGTTCTTCGAGGTCCGCCGCATCCTGGAGCCGGCCGCGACGGCGATGGCGACCAAGCTGATGAGCGAGGAGGAGATCGACGAGCTGCGGGTGATCCTGGAGGCGCTGCCCGCCGAGCCCACGATCGAGGAGCTCGTGGCCAACGACCTGCGTTTCCACCAGCGGATCGCGCTGGGATCCGGTAACAGCGTGCTTTGCTCGTTCATCGAGAGCCTGTCAGGTCCGACCACTCGGGCCAGGATCTGGCGGGGGCTCACCCAGGAGGGCGCGATGGACAAGACGCGTGAGCAGCACACCGCGATCTACGAGGCCATCGCGGCCCGCCAGGCCGACGTCGCCCGCTCCTGGGCGACCGTGCACGTGGCAGGCGTGGAGTCGTGGCTGCGCAAGGCGCTGGAGCTGGATTGATCATCGCGTTCCCCTCGTGGTGAGGGAGAGTGTCGGCGGGTAGAACCCAGGGCGTGGCGGACAAACTTGAGCGATACCGGAGCAAGCGCGACCCCACCCGCACCCCTGAGCCCATCCCCGCCGAGGCCCCGCCCACCGGGGACGACAACGCGTTCGTCATCCAGGAGCACCACGCCCGGTCGCTGCACTGGGATCTGCGGCTGGAACGCGACGGCGTCCTCGTCTCCTGGGCCGTCCCGAAAGGGCTGCCCGCCGACCCGAAGACCAACCATCTCGCCGTGCAGACCGAGGACCACCCGATGGAATACCTCACCTTCCACGGCGAGATCCCCAAAGGCGAGTACGGCGGCGGCACCATGACCGTCTGGGACACCGGCACCTACGAGACTGAGAAGTGGTCGGACCGCGAGGTCAAGGTCGTCCTGCACGGCAAGCGGGCCTCCGGCCGGTTCGTGCTGTTCCAGACGCGGGGCAAGAACTGGATGATCCACCGCATGGACGGCCCCATCCGCGACCCCTTCCCGCCGCTGGAGCCCATGCTCCCGACCGAGCGGGCGAAACCGCCAAAGAACGCCTCCGCCTACGCGTTCGAGTTCGCGTGGGGCGGGCGCCGCCTCCTGGTCCCCATCGAAGGCGGCCGCACGGACGCGGCCCGCGAGCATCCGTGGCTGCGAGGGCTGGCGGAGTCGTTCGGCAGCCACACGGCGGTGCTGGACGGCGAGCTCGCCACGCTCGGCGGCGCGGAGATCCTGGTCTTCTACGACCTCCTGTACGACGACGGGCGTTCCTTGGTCGCGGAGCCGTATGAGGCCCGGAGAGCGGCCCTGGAGGCCCTCGGGTTGTCGAGCGCCCACTGGCAGACCGCGCCGTCCTGGCCCGGGGAGGCGGGGCCGGTGCGGCAGGCGGCTCGCGAGCAGGGGTTGCCGGGGGTGGTGGCGAAACGCCTGGACTCACCGTACGAGCCGGGCCCGTCCAAGTCCTGGCTGTTCATCCCTTCATAGCGCGACAGATTCATCATGGCTGGTACGGCCATGTCAGCACGATCATTGCGACCATGTCACCATCAGTCTTGCGACGATTTCACCACGATCATGGCGACTATCTGACCACGGACTTCAAGGGTCTGCGATACCTCGCCGATCGACTCGGCGATGACTTCATCGCAGGGTTGTCCTCCACACTGGCCCGCAATCGCTTCCCTTCGGCGACCGGATGTCGGCCATGCCCGTGAGCGCGATATGGGAGGTCGGATAGGGGATACTCGTCCGGTGCTCATTGCCGAAATCTCGCCCGCCGGCGAGCCACTCGGAGGCGAGTTGCTCGCCCTGCAGAAGGCCGCATACGCCGTCGAGGCCGCAATCATCAAGGATGATCGCATCCCACCGCTGCACGAGAGCCTGGCCGACCTGCGGGCGCAGCCGTTGCGGTGGCTCGGAGCCGTGGACGAGGACGGGCGGCTGGCCGGGGCCGTGGCGTGGGAGGAGACCGATGACGAGGTGGACGTCAACCGGTTGATCGTGCATCCCAGCGCGCTGCGGCGCGGCATCGGGCGGGCATTGGTCAAGGAGGTCCTGGTACGGGCAGGGGTGCGGCGGGTCGTGGTGTCCACCGGGCGGGACAACGCGCCCGCGCGAAGGTTGTACGAGGGGCTCGGGTTCGTACTGGCCGGAGAGGTCGAGGTGATCCCCGGCCTATGGATCGCCAACTACGCCCTCGTCCCGACCTGAACCCGCAACCCAACAACCGCTCAACCCACGCAAGCCGCCAACGCCCGGGCCCATGGGACCCACCAGCGTGCCCGCACATGCCTGCAGAAAGGCACCTCCTGCAGACACGCGAAGGCACCCCCTCGCACGTGCGCAGGCGACCCACCGTGCACAGGCCCACGTCGTGCGCGGGCCCACGTCGTGCGCGGGCCCAAGCGTGCACAGGCGGCCCACGCGTGCACGAGCCCCCACACCTGCGCGGCTGCCACGCGTGCTCGGGCCGCCCGCTGCATCCGCCTCGGACCCCCTAAGGGCTGTCTGACGCCAGTACGGCCATCAAGTAATGGCCATGCCGTCAGCGAAGACCCTGAAGGGTGCCACCCTGGCAATGCAGTCCCACCTCACCTCGGCCGCCTACCTGAGGCGTTAGCGTTCTTTGATCACGCCGCAGGCGATGCGGCCGCCGGAGTCCCCCGTCTTGAGGGTCTCGTCATCGGGGCCGGCCTTGCCATTCGTCTGGCGGTAGCGGTCCGGGATATTGGCCTGGTTGTCCCGTCCGGCGTGGATGATGATGGCGCTGCCGTCGCCGTCGAAAAGCTGCTCAACTCGGAATCGGTCGGTGGCAGTGGTCGCGCTGCCTGCGCCGTCCGCGCTCACGAGGAGGGCGGGCAGGTCGCCGGAGTGGTCCGGGTGGCTCCCGGAGCCGAGGTCGAAGTGACCGCCCGCGCTGAAGAACGGGCTGCCGGTGGAGGGGTCGGTCGATCTGGGATCGCAGACTCCCTTGGTGTGAACGTGAAAGCCGTGATACCCGGCGGGGAGGCCGCTGACGGCAACGGTGATTTTGGACGTGCCGGAATCCCCGCTGTCCACACGCAGTGAGCCGACACTCTTGCCATCGACATCCTTGATGACAGCCTCGGCCGCCGGTTGCGCCAGCTTTACCTCCGCTGTCCCGGCGACCGCGAGACCTGCCGTTCCCGTGCCCAGCATGACGGCTAGAGCCAAATGCATCTTTCCAGGCATGACGCCCCCGTACCTGGTTGCCCTGCTTTGTGTTCCAGCGAGAATCCACCCGCGTACCCATTTTCACGCCAGGCACACCCGCGGGCGTTATCGGTCGCTCCAACAACGCACCAGGACCGAGCATCCAACCCCAATGCAAACGCCTGAGCAGGCCTAGCGCTCCTGGGACAGAAGCCCCTTCGACTCCAGCTCCTCCCACAGCTCCTCAGGCACCGGCCGGGACCACAGGGCGGCGTTCGCGGTGACCTCGTCCGGCGTGCGGGCACCCAGGACGATGGTCGCGACGGCCGGGTGGCGGAGAGGGAAGGCCATGGCGGCCTGGGGCAGCGAGACGCCGTGGCGTTCGCAGACCCCGGCGATCCTGGTGGCCCGCTCCACCAGCGCCGCCGGCGCCGGCTGGTAGTTGTACGTGCCCGCCGGCCTGTCCGTGGCCAGGATGCCGCTGTTGAAGACGCCGGCCGCCAGCACCCTGACACCGCGTTTCACGCACTCCTCCAGCAACGGGAGGCCGGACTGGTCGAGCAACGTGTAGCGGCCGGCGAGCATGACGACGTCGATGTCGGTCTCCTGGACGAAGCGCAGTGGCGCCTGCCACTGGTTCATGCCGACGCCGATCGCCTGCACCCCACCGTCGGCCCGCAACTCGGCCAGTGCCGGGTACGCCTCGGCGATCGCCTGGTCCAGGTGATCGTCCGGGTCGTGGATCAGCGCGACGTGGACGGCGGGCAGGCCCAGCCGTTCCAGGGACTCCTCCAGCGACCGGCGTACGCCGTCGCGTGAGAAGTCCCACACCCGCTCCAGCTGGGCCGGCACGTCGAAGCCTTCTTGGTCACGACCGGGGCCGGAAGAAGGGACGAGCAGGCGGCCGACCTTGGTCGACAGGACGTAGTCCGAGCGGCCGGCCAGCGCGGTGCCCAGACGCCGCTCTGACAGGCCCAGCCCGTAGTGCGGCGCGGTGTCGAACAAGCGCACGCCGCTGTCCCATGCCGCGTCCACCGTGGCGCGGGCCTGCTCGTCCGTCACCTCCTGGAAGAGGTTGCCGAGCGGCGCGCCGCCGAGCCCGTATCTGGGCAGCTCGATCGTCAATCTTGTGCCTTTCCACCCGCGATTCGGCTGATCATCAGTGCGATCAGGATGATGCCGCCGTAGATCACCGGCTGCCAGAACCCGGAGACGCCGATGAGCGTCAGGATGTTCTGCACCAGGCCGATCACCAGCACACCGGTGAGCGCGCCGAGGATCGTGCCCTTGCCGCCGTCCATGCTCACGCCGCCGATGACCGCCGCGGCGAACACCATGAAGATCCAGCCGACGCCCATGTTGTTGCCGATCGCGCCGAGGCGCCCGGTCTCCAGCACGCCGGCGAGCGCGGCCAGCGTCCCGCCGACGATGAACACGCCGTACAGCACCCGGTCCACGCGGATGCCGGCGGCGCGGGCGGCGTCGATGTTGCCGCCGATGGCGTACAGCGAGCGGCCGATCCGGAAGTAGCCGAGGCCGAAGATCCCGGCCACGAACAGCAGCCCGGCGATCCAGATGGCCGCGGGCAGTCCGAGCCACGTGGCGCCGCCCAGGTAGATGATCGAGTCGGGGAGCTCGAACAGCGTCTTGCCCTCGGTCGGCCCCAGCAGGAGCCCGTGCACGATGATCAGCATGGCCAGCGTGACGATGAACGCCGACAGCTGGAACCTGATGATCAGAAACCCGTTGAAGGCGCCGATGGCCGCGCCGATCAGCAGCGCGAGCGGAATCGCCAGCGCGCCGGGCAGCCCGATGCCGAACCCCCCGGCCGACACCGGGATCACCAGCATCACCGCGATCGCGGGCGCGGTGCCGACTGTCGACTCCAGCGACAGGTCGAACTTGCCGGCGATCAGGATCATGGCCTCGGCCAGGACGAGGAGCGAGATCGCCGACTGCTGCTGCAGCACGTTCGTCAGGTTGCCCGCGGTCAGGAAGGTCGGGTCCAGGATCGCGCCGACGACGAGCAGGATCGCGATCACTGGTACGAGCGTCAGGTCACGGAACCTGGCCAGGCGTACCCGGGGAATCGGTGCGGTCAAAGTGGTCAATCTTCTATGCCTTCCATCACGGCCACGAGCTCGTGGTCGGTCCACCCACGCGGCACGTCCTTCACGACCTTGCCGTGGAACATCACCAGCACGCGATCGCAGATCCGCAGGTCGTCGAGCTCATCGGAGACCACAACCGCCCCCGCGCCCCTCTCGACCGCGTCCTCGACGGCGCCGAGCAGGGCCTGTTTGGCCTTGACGTCGACGCCGGCGGTCGGGTTGATCACGACCAGCACCGTCGGGTCATCCACGAGCGCCCTCGCGAACACCACTTTCTGCGCGTTCCCCCCGGACAGGTCGCCGACGGGTTGATCGGGGCCTTCGGTCTTGATGTCCAGGGTCCCGATCATCTGCTCGGCCTTGGCGCGGCGGCGCATCGGCGAGACGATGCCGTAGCGGCCCAGCTTGCGGGCGATCGGGAACGTGGCGTTCTCCCCCACGGACAGGAGCGGGATGAAGCCCTCGTGGTGCCGATCCTCGGGCACGAATCCGAGCCCGGCCTTCATGGCCGCCGGCACATCGCCCGGCTTGACCCGGGCGCCGTTGACCGTGACCGTGCCCGCGTCGGCCTTGCGCAGCCCGACCAGGGTCTCGGCCAGGCCGACCTTGCCGCTGCTCGCGGAGCCGGCGAGGCCGACGACCTCGCCGGATTTAACCGAAATATCAATATCTGCGTAGCGGCCGGCCAGCGACAGGCCCTCGCCCGACAGCACCACCCGGTCGCCGGGGGTGCGGGAGCGGGACGCGTACGCGGCCGTGACCTCCCCCGTCATCGCGGCGACCAGCTCGTCGTGCGGCAGGTCGGCGACCGGCCTGGTCACGATGTGCCGGGCGTCACGGAAGACCGTGACGCTCTGGCAGATCTCGTACACCTCGTCGAGGTGGTGCGAGATGTACATCATCGTGACGCCCTGCTCGCGCAGCGAGCGCATGCGCGCGAACAACCGCTCGATGGCCGGCCCGTCCAGCCGGGCGGTGGGCTCGTCGAGGATGATGAACCTCGCGCCGAACGACAGCGCGCGAGCGATCTCCACGAGCTGGCGCTGCTCCACGCTCAGGTCCCCGGCCAGCGCCTGCGCGTCCACGTCCACCTCATACGTTTCCAGCAGCTCGCGCGCCCTGGCTCGCAGCGCGCGCCAGGCGATCGGGCCGGGGCGGTCCGTCTGGCGGTTGAGGAAGAGGTTTTCCGCGACCGTCAGCGCCGGGATGATCGTGGACTTCTGGTAGACGCAGGCGACACGCTGCCGCCAGGCGTCGCGGTCCGCGAGGGCGGGCGCCGCCTGTCCGGAGAACAGCACCTCGCCCTCGTCAGCCTGCTGGAGCCCGGTGAGGATCGACACCAGGGTGGACTTGCCCGCGCCGTTGCGACCGACCAGCGCATGGGTCTCGCCCTCGGCGATGGCGATCTTCGCGCCGTTGAGCGCCACGGTGGGGCCGAAGCGCTTGACGACGTTTCGGGCTTCAACGTGAATGTTCATCACTTGACCTGGTTACCCCAGAGGCTCTTGTCGTCCACGTTGTCCTTCGTGACAAGCGGCGCGGGGAGCTGGTCCTCTAGGCCGTTCGGAAGCTGGATGATCGTGCTGTCGTGGTCCGTCGGGCCCGCCTTGAACGTCTTGCCCTCCAGCGCGGCCTTGGCGTAGAAGAGCGCGTACTGGGCGTAGAGGTCGGCCGGCTGCGACACCGTGGCGTCGATCTCGCCCTTCCTGATCGCCTCGTACTCCTGCGGGATCCCGTCGTTGGAGACCACGAAGATGTGCTTGGAGTCGGCCGGCGGGACGAGCAGCCCCTTCTGCTTGAGCGTCTGCAGCGTCGGCGCCAGGTGGACGCCGCCGGCGTGCATATAGATGCCCTTGATGTCGGGGTTCTGCTCCAGGCGGGTCTGGAGCATGGACGCGGCCTTGCTGCCCTCCCACTCGGTCGGCTCGCTGAACACCGTGATCCCGGGGAACTTGGTCTTCATGCACTCCAGGAACGCCTCGGACCGGTCACGGCCGTTGATCGAGCTGAGCGCGCCCTGGAGCTGGACGACCTTGCCCTTGCCGCCGAGCTTGTCGCCGAGGAACTCGCAGGCCTTGGTCCCGTACGCGCGGTTGTCGGCGCGTACGACCATGAAGACCTTGCCCTTGTCCGGCCGGGTGTCGACGGTCACGACGGGGATCTTCTTGTTCTCGAGCTGTTGCAGCGTGTTGGCGATGGCGCCGGTGTCCTGCGGGGCCATGACGATCGCCTTGGCGCCCTGGCCGGTCAACGCCTGCACGTTGTTGACCAGCTTGGCCACGTCGTTCTGCGAGTTCGTGGCGGGCATGAGGTCCACCTTGAGCTCGCCCGCCTTCTGGGGGACGTATTTGATGTAGGAGTTCCAGAAGTCAGAGTCGGCCCGGGGGTGGTCGATGCCGACCTTGCCGCCGCCGCTTCCTGCTGCCGTCGTGGACGTCCCTGAGCCGCAAGCGGTGACGACCGCTACTAGGGCCGCACCTGCGATCACCCGTCCGAACTTCATGGGGGGGTACCTTCCTTAATCGATTGGCCGGAGCCGGAGCCCCTGCATGCCGCCGTCGACCGCGAGCGCGGTCCCGGTGGTCGCACCGGCCTCGGGGCTGGCCAGGTAGACGATGGCCGCGGCGACCTCTTCCGCGGTGACCAGGCGGCCCATCGGCTGCCTGGCGTTGAGTGCCGCCCGCTCCGCCTCCGGATCGGGGGCCGAGCCGAGCAGTCTGCTGACCCACGGGGTGTCCGCGGTCCCGGGATTGACGCAGTTGACCCGGATGCCCTCGCGGAGGTGGTCCGCGGCCATCGCCAGCGTCAGCGACAACACCGCGCCCTTCGTCGCGCTGTAGAGGGCCCGCTGAGGCAGGCCCGCCGTCGCGGCGATCGAGCAGGTGTTGACGATGGCGGCATGGGGGGACTTCCTGAGGTACGGCAGCGCCGCCCGCGCCACCCGGACCATGCCGAGCACGTTGACGTCGAACACCCGATGCCACTCACTGTCCGAGTTGTCCTCGATGGTGCCCTGCGCGCCGATGCCGGCGTTGTTGACGAGCACGTCGACGCCGCCGAGCCGGTCGGCGGCGTCGGCCACCGCGGCGCGCACCGCGGCGTCGTCGGTGACGTCCACCTTGATCCCGATGAACGGCTCGCCCGGCGGAGTGAGGTCCAGGCAGGCCACCTTCATGCCGCGCTCGGCGAACAAGGCGGCAGCCGCCAGTCCGATCCCGGACCCGCCGCCGGTCACGATCGCTTTCAGCGTCACACGTCCCTCCAGACCTCGCCGCCGGGGAAGGTGTGCGCGGCGATCGACTCGGGGTGCATCTCCGCGCTGAAGCCCGGCGCGGCCGGGGCGACGTAGCGGCCGTCACGGATCACGACCGGGTCGACGAAGTGCTCGTGCAGGTGGTCGACGTATTCGATCACGCGGCCTTCCATGGTCCCGGTGATCGCCACGTAGTCGAACATCGACAGGTGCTGCACCAGCTCGCACAGCCCGACGCCGCCCGCGTGCGGGCACACCGGGATCCCGAACTTGGCCGCGAGCAGCAGGATCGCCAGGTTCTCGTTGACCCCCCCGACGCGGGCGGAGTCGATCTGCAGGTAGGAGATCGCCTTGGCCTGCAGCAGTTGCTTGAACACAATGCGGTTCTGCACGTGCTCGCCGGTCGCCACCGGGATGGGCTCGATGCCCTTGGCGATGGCGGCGTGCCCGAGCACGTCGTCGGGGCTGGTCGGCTCCTCGACCCAGTGGGGGTTGAACTCACGCAACGCGTTGATCCACGCGATGCCCGAGCCGACGTCCCAGCGCTGGTTGGCGTCGATCGCGATCGGGAAATCGGGGCCGCACACCTCCCTGGCCACCCGGAAACGGCGCCGGTCGTCGTCGAGGTCCGCGCCGACCTTGAGCTTGATCTGCCCGAACCCCTGCTCCAGGGCCTCCTTGCAGAGCCGCCGCAACTTCTCGTCGTCGTACCCGAGCCACCCCGGCGAGGTCGTGTAAGCGGGGTAACCAACCTCGATGAGCTGATTTATCCGCTCTTCCTTACCGTCTTCCGCATTTCTCAGGATTTGGAGGGCTTCGTCCGGAGTCAGCGCGTCGCTCAGGTAGCGGAAGTCGATGAGATCGACGATCTCCTCAGGGGACATCTCGGACAGCAGTCGCCACAACGGCTTGCCCGCCCGTTTGGCCTTGAGATCCCACAGGGCGTTGACCACGGCGGAGATCGCCATGTGCATGACGCCCTTCTCCGGCCCCAGCCAGCGCAGTTGCGAGTCGTTGACCATGTCCTTGTACAGGGTGCCGAGATCCTCGACGTCCCTGCCCAGCACGTACGGCTCGAGCGCGCTGATGGCGGTCGTCTGAATGTCGTTCCCACGCCCGATGGTGAACGCGAACCCGTGCCCCTCGAACCCGTCATCGGTCTTGACCACGACATAAGCTGCGGAGTAGTCGGGGTCCGGATTCATCGCATCCGACCCGTCCAGCTGCCGCGACGTCGGGAACCGCACATCGTGCGTCTCCATCCCGACGATCTTGTATGTCGCCCCTGCTCCGGTCATGCCTGCCCCACCGTCTGCCGCTGCCGCCCCAGCCCCTCGATCTCCAGCTCCATCACGTCGCCGGCCTTCAGGTACGGCTGCCCAGGCATCCCCATGGCCACACCGGCCGGCGTGCCCGTATTGATGACGTCGCCCGGCTCCAGCACCATGAACTGGCTGAGGTAACGCACGATCTCCGCCACATCGAAGATCATGTTCTTGGTGTCGCCGTCCTGGCGGCGCTCGCCGTTGACCCAGAGCCGCAGCGACAGGCTCTGCGGGTCGCCGACCTCGTCGGCCGTCACCAGCCACGGGCCGAGGGGGTTGAACGTCTCGCACGACTTGCCTTTGTCCCACTGCCCGCCGCGCTCGAGCTGGAATTCGCGCTCGGACACGTCGTTGGCGACCGCATAGCCGGCGATCACACCCAGCGCTTCCTCTTTGCTGCTCAGATAACGGGCCTTCTGGCCGATGATCACGGCCAGCTCGACCTCCCAGTCGGTCTTCACGCTCCCCCGCGGCACGAGCACCTCGTCGTACGGGCCGATCACGGTGTTGGGAGCCTTCATGAACACGACCGGCTCCGCCGGCGCCTCCAAGCCTGATTCCGCGGCGTGGTCGCTGTAGTTCAGGCCGATGCAGACGATCTTGCCCGGTCGCGCGATCGGCGCGCCGACGCGCAGCCCCTCGACGTCGATGACCGGCAGGTCACCGCGCTCGAGCGCCTCGCGGACGCGTGCCACTCCCCCGGAGGCGAGAAAGGCGCCATCGATCTCAGGCTCTCCTATGTCGCGCAGGTTGCCGGCGTCATCCAGCACGGCCGGCCGCTCCTGTCCGACAGGTCCTACTCGCAGCAGCTTCACACCGCATCCTTCATCATATACATCGGATGTCTCGTCTCCAGATGCTCGTGTGAGCTACCGGTATGTGTCAAGGGTGAGAAGAGGGAAACATCCGATCCGTGACCTGGAGATTCTTCGCAAAGAGCTAAGCCCGATCTGTGAACCGGGTTTACCGTCCGGAGAACCGCGTCCACGCTGCCGAAATGTCCACGGGAAGAGACATCGGAGGTCGAGCAAGGCCACAGGTGAGCCTCGCAGCGCGGCGACGGCACGAGGCGAAACAGCGAGGCCACCATTCACTCTCCTTGACGGCCGTACAGGACCGTAATAGAACACGTTTCAGTACGGGTGTAACCAAGCGTTTGATCAAGAGGGTGACCCAGGTGCATATCGACCTCGTCGACAGGGACCGCTACGCGACCGCTGGACCACCGCATGACCAGTTCGCCTGGCTGCGCGCGAACTCTCCCGTCCACTGGCATGAAGGCGAGCCCGGTTTCTGGGCCGTCACCCGCTACGAGGACGTCGTCCACGTCTCACGCCACTCCGACCTGTTTTCCTCGCACCGCAAGCTCGCCCTGATCGAGGAGCTGACGGAGGAGCAGATCGCCCTCCAGCGGCTCATGATGCTCAATCAGGACCCACCGGAGCACACCAGACGCCGCTCCCTGGTCAACCGGGGCTTCACCCCCCGGACCATAGGAGCCCTCGAACAACACATCCGCGACATCTGCGACGACCTCCTCGACAAGTGCACGGGCGAGATCGACTTCGTCACCGAAATCGCGGCACCCCTGCCCCTCTACGTGATCTGCGAGTTGCTCGGCGCGCCCGTATCCGACCGCGACAAGGTGTTCGCCTGGTCCAACCGGATGATCGGCGCGCAGGACCCCGACTACGCCGCCAACCCCCAGGAGGGCTCCGCCGCCGCCATGGAGGTCTACGCCTGGGCCAACCAGCTGGCGGCACAGCGCAGGGCCAACCCCAAGAACGACATCGTCACCAAACTCCTGCAGCCGGACGAGAACGGCGAAACTCTCGACGAGCACGAATTCGACCTCTTCATCCTCCTCCTGGTGGTCGCCGGCAACGAGACCACCCGCAACGCCGCCTCGGGCGGCATGCTCACCCTCTTCGAGCACCCGGACCAGTGGGACCGCCTCGTCGCCGACCCCACGCTGACCAAGACGGCCGCCGACGAGATCGTCCGCTGGATCTCTCCCGTCAACCTGTTCCGCCGCACCTCCACGAAGGATCAGGAGCTGGGCGGGCAGCAGATCAAGGCCGAGGACAAGGTGGTGGTCTTCTACGCCGCCGCTAACCGCGACACCGCCGTCTTCCCCGACGCCGAGGTCTTCGACATCGGCCGCGACCCGAACCCGCACATAGGCTTCGGCGGCGGCGGCGCCCACTTCTGCCTGGGTAACCACCTCGCCAAGCTGGAACTCCGCGTCCTGTTCGAACAACTGGCCCGCCGCCGCCCCCGCCTGCGCCAAACAGGCCCGGCCCGCCGCCTGCGCTCGAACTTCATCAACGGCATCAAGGAGCTACCCGTCACCATCGGCTAACCGACCAACCCATCACGCCGACTGACCGACCAACCCCGTCACCACCGGCTGACCAACCAACCCGTCACCACCGAGCGACCGACCTGAAGCGGGACTGGCGGCGGGCTGCGCGGATGCCGCGGAGGATGCGGGTGGTGCCTTCCGGGCCCGGTTGCCAGCCGCGCTCGATCAGGGCGTCGGCCACGTGGTGGAGGAGGTCGGCGATCTGGCCGGGAATGATGTCTCTCCGGACGGCGATCACCCGCCAGCCGCGCCGGCGTAGCTCCTCGCGGCGGTCGGCGTCGTGTTGCTGGTCGGGAGTCGAGGTGTGGTGTTCCTGGCCGTCGTATTCGACGGCGACCTTGAAGTCCTCCCAGCCCAGGTCGAGGTAGACGTGCCTGTCATCGTCCAAGTCGACTCTGATTTGGGTGGTGGGCCTGAGAAGGCCGCCCTCCACGAGAATGACGCGGAGCCAGCTCTCCCTGGGGGAGGCGGCTCCGGGGTCGGCCAAGCTCAGGGTGTCGCGCAGGCGCCAGGAGTTGAACGGGCGGTGCCACAGCGCTCCGAGGTCGACTCCCTTCCTGGCGAACTGGTCGAGGATCGCCACACCCTCCATGCGGGGCAACCAGCGGGCGCAGTCGAGGGCGGTGCGTTCCATGGTCGTGATGCGGACGCCCTTGTGCTCGGTGATGTCCTCATCGGGCAAGGGCGCGATGCAGGTGACGCAGTCGGGGACCGCCAGGTGGCTGGGGGCGGTCAACTCGATCGGCCAGTCGTCCGGGGGTGCCGGCAAGATGTTCAGGCCCCAGATCCAGGCGGCCGTCTGACGACAGACGACGGCCTGCGGGACCGCGCGGGTTATCCGCCTGGCACGGTCGATCAAGGGGGCTGTCGGGCGAGGGCGTGGGTTCACGGCGAGAAGGATGCCGGGGCGGAGCCCGCCGCAGCGGGGCCGAACGGGATTCTGTGGAGAACCGTGGCTCGGACTCAAGGATGCAGGGTGAGGCCCTTCAGGACCTTGTCGACGCCGTTTCTGGGCCCATGGACTGCTACCCCCACCAGCCCCAGCTCATCGGCCTCCACAGCCCGCACGGCCGCCCGGTTGTCCGCGTCGTGCCCCGTCTTGAACATCTCCTCGATGTACACGGCCACATCCATCCCCCGCCCCACCGCTTTCTCCCGCACGACCCGCAATTCCTCCAGACCCGCCACGTAAACCAGCACGGGCTGCCGGAACATCGGCAGGTACGAGTTGCCCGACCCGTCCTCGTACGGCTCCCCAACGGTTTCCGGAACCCCGCCCGCGACCGCACTGGCCAGAAAGGCGGTGACGTTGAGCTGCTGCCATGCGGCCAGATCCGCGCGGACCACGATGCCGATCTTGGTGTCGAAACGCATGGCAGCAAGTCTCCACGCCCCGCCCCAGCCCAGTCTTGAACGCTCGTGCGGGCAAAAGTCGACTATGCCGTGATGACCGGCCGCCAGTCCGGCACCTCGTGATAGCGCCGCAGCTCGGACACGCCCGACAGGAAGCCGCCCCACGCCGCGTACGGCGGCTGCTGGGCGTCGAACCCGCTCTGCACCAGCGTCAGCCGGGTCTTCCCCTCGGACCCCTCCAGCTCCCACGTCCCGACCCCGGGGCCGCCCCAGTCGAGGGAGAACTTGCGACCGGGCTCGAGCTCCAGCACCTTCGCCGGGCTGGGGTCGTTGGCGAGTCCGCCCATCGCGAACCGCCCGCCCACGAACGGCTCGATCTCGATCGGGAACCCGAACCACTTCGTCACCGCCTCCGAGTCCGTGATCGAGGCGAACACGTCGGACGGCGAGGCGGCGATGGTGACCTCGACTCGCATCTCCGTACTGGTGAAGTCCACCTTGGGCGTGAGCTCACGCCCTTCGAAGTGCTCGGCCAGGTTGGCCAGGACCTGGCACCAGTACGTCTGCAGCACGCCCCGGATGCTCTTGCCCGTGATCACGTCCTGGAAGTCCCAGTGCGTCTGCGACAGCGTCACGACGGTGACGCCCTCACTCTCCTCCGCCAGCGCGAACTCAGTGGTCGTCTCCTCCCCGTCCAGCACCCACGCGAAGCGCACCGTCCGCTCGTCGGCGTGCAGCAGCCGCTGGTGCGGCGCGTCCCCCTCAGGCGTCGTACGCCCCCAGAACCCGAACCGGTCGGGCAGCTCCACCTCGGCGTGCTCGGCGAGCCAGACCCGCATCGCGGCCGGATCGGTGAGCGCCTGCCGCACCTCCTTGAGCGGCGCCTGGACGCGGGCGTGCAGGATCATGGGCTCAGTCATGGTCGTCTCCTTCTGACGAGTCGTCGGCTTGCTTCGGATAGCAGGCGACGGCGAGCTTGAAGGCGTCGCCCTCGGCCCCGCCGTACCGCGTGAACAGGTTCTGCAGCATTGTCTGGAGCTCGCTCAGGAACTCCTGACGGTTCTCCGGACGCACGTGGATCTCCCCGGACAGGCCGATGGACGGCAGCTCGGGCGCGGTCCTGTCGAGCGCCGCGATGTCGGCCTGCACTTCCTCCATGAGGTCCAGCAGGTAGCCGAGGCTCAGCTCGTCCCGCGCCTGGCGCAATCCGCCGATCCGGCCGACCAGGCGCGGCGACAGCCAGTACGAGCGGGCGCCGGCCTGGTAGATGCCCTCGGAGATCCCGCGCACCTTGCGCTCGGACACCAGGTCCACCAACCCCGCCTCGACCAGCCGTTTCACGTGGTAGTAGACCCGCTGCGGCGTCTGCCCGAGCCGCTCGGCGACCTCCGAGCACGTGCGCGGCTCGGCCAGCTGCCGCAGCACCTCCACGCGCTGCGGCTTGAGCAGCGCCTCGGCCTGCTCGATCTCTTCCAGGTACAGGACATCTCTCATCGCAAAAACAATCCTTTACGTAAAAATCCTCTTTGTCAATGGCACCCGTGAGAATGGAGGGATGCCGCATGACTGGTCCAGATACTGGCGATCGCCGGATCGGCCGATCGAGGCCATGCACGCCCACTTCGAGCGGCACGTCTACCGAGGGGCCAGTGCTTCCGCCTTCAGGCGGGTGGTGTAGGCCCGCGCGGGAAGGCCCTCAAGGGCCTGAGCGTGCCCTGACCCGCGCTTTGGAGCCGGTCGTGGCCGCGTCTGGTCTTGTCTCATTTCTGTCCTGGGACTGGATGTAGGTGTGGACGGTGGCCTCGTTCGCGTCGCCGGTCGATCCTGCGTAGTAGGAGCGGGACCAGAAGTGGCCGCTCCACAGGTGTGTGCGGACGTGGGCGCTGTATTCCTGGCGGAGGTAGCGGGCCGAGACGCCTTTGAGGGAGTTGACGAGGGAGGACAGAGCGACCTTGGGCGGGTAGCGGACCAGGAGATGGACGTGGTCGTGCTCGCCGTTGAACTCGGTCAGTTCGCAGTCGAACTTCTCGCACACCTCTTTCATGATCTGTTCGCAGCGTTCCAGCATGGGGCTGGTGAGTGCGTCCCGCCGATATTTCGTGACAAACACCAAATGCGCGGACAGGTCGTGGACGCAGTGGCGTCCGGTTCTGATGTCCGGGTTCGGTTCCCATCGCGGTGACATACACCAAACGATAGAATGCGCCCTGTGGAGCGGGAGAAACGCAACCGCGCTCATGTCGCGCGCCTGGAGTTGGACCAGCGGCAGAGCGCCGTGTTGGACGGCCAGGCGAACAACGCGCGCCTACTGTGGAACCTGCTGCACGAGTTCTTCACCTTCCGGCAGGGCCGGTTCGCCTCCCTGGCCCAGTGCGATGAGGCCATCCGGGTCGCCCGCAAAGAGATCGACTGGCTCAACGACCTGCCCGCGCAGGCGGCGCAGGCCGTGCTGAAGACCTACCGGCAGGCGTGGGCGAACTACTTCAACCCCGACCACCCGGCCGGGCGCCCCACGTTCAAGAGCCGGTTCCGCTCCCGGATGGCCGTCGATGTCCCCCAGGCGCGGGATCTGAACATCACCCGGATCAACCGGCGGTGGGGCGCGGTCAGCATCCCCAAACTCGGCCGTGTCCGCTTCCGGTGGACCAAGGACCTGCCGGGGGTCACGAAGGGCGGCCCGGACGGGAAGATCACCGGGGCGCGGCTGGTGAAGGAGGCAGGCGGGTGGCACATCGTGTTCCGTATCCAGAGCGAGGAGCCGGTGCCGGCCCCGCATCCGGGGCCGCACACCGCGATCGACCGGGGCATCGCCGTACCGTTGGCATTGTCTACCGGAGAGAAGATCTTCCACCGTAGCCAGTGGCTGACCGGCGGGGAGCAGGAGCGCCTGCTCCGCCTCGAGCGCAAAGCCGCCCGCCAGAAACGAGCCGCGAAACCCGGACAGCCCGCCAGTAACCGGCTGAAGCACACCTACGACCAGATCGCCCGCCTGCGCGCGAAAGCCAAGCGCCGGGCCATCGACTGGCAGCATCAGACCACCGCCGAACTCACCGACCGGTTCGGCGTCATCGTGCTGGAAGACCTCAAGGTCACGAACATGATGGCGAGCGCCTCCGGCACCCGCGAACAGCCGGGCACGAACGTCGCCCAAAAACGCGGCCTGAACCGGGCCATCGCCGGACAGGCGTGGGGCCGCACCGCCGAGTTCCTCACCTACAAGGCCACCGACAAGGGCGGCAAGGTCGTCTACATCCCGGCGCCGGGCACCAGCCAGGAATGCCACGCCTGCCACACGATCATCGAAGGCTCCCGCGAGAGTCAGTCCCGGTTCGTGTGCAAGAACCCAGCATGCGGGTGGATCGGCAACGCTGATGTCAACGCCGCCCGCACCCAGTTGCATCGGTACAACTCAGCCGCCGGACGGGCGGTCACTGGACGTGGAGGCCCTGCACCACTGGGGCCGCTGAAGCGTCAAGCACCTCATGGCGGGACTACCCGCACCACCCCGCACGGGGTGGCGGCGTAGCGGCCATGAGAATCCTTCCCATTCATCCATGGGGAGGAGCACGTCAACATCGCCACAGCCACGAGACCGAGACCGACCAACTCCTCACGGCCACGATCGCCCGCATAGTCCACCGGACGGCGACGAAGCCCCTCCCCAGCCCAGCCGAGCCCAGCAGGTCGACAGCCATCGCCCGACAGGCCAGACAGCTCCACCACGACCGCATGACGGACGACCTGTCCATCGACGACCTGGCAAGCTCCACCGGCGCCAGCCGCTACGCGATCTACCGTGCCTTCCAGGCGGCGTACGGCCTCCCACCGAGCGACTACCAGCGCCAGCTACGCCTGAGAAGGGCCCGCGACCTCATAGCGACCGGAACGCCGATCAGCGAGGTGGCCACCGCAACGGGCTTCGCCGACCAGAGCCACTTGACCCGCTGGTTCACCCGCTACTTCGGCCTTACCCCAGGCGCCTACCGCCAAGCCGTGACCACGGAGTAGGTGCCCGTGCGCGCCGTCACGGCGGCGCACCACTGACCGGACCAGTCAGTCATTGTGGAGAACCCGCTCTCGCTGGAGGCAACCCGCTAGCCTTCATCCTCGATTTCAAGATCTAGGGATGCACTTCTATAAATTGCACACCTAGATCTTGCAGGACGGTCGCCGTGGACAAGCCCGCAGGAATGTTCGATCGAGACTACGAGTGGGCGGCACTGTCACGGTTCATCGCTGATGAGCAGCCAGGTGCCGCCCTCGGCGTGGTGTCCGGCCGACGTCGTCAGGGCAAGACCTTATCGCGTCGAACGCCCGATTCCGGTGGTGATCGACGAGTTCCCCCTACCTCGCGCGGGCGAACCCCGAGCTCCCCTCACTCCTGCAGAACGCGTTCCGGCCACTCCGCAGCGAGCGCGTGCGCTCCCGATCCAGGGTGCTGTGGTGCCGCTCAGCCCTCTCGTCAGTTACGGCCAGGAACTGTCCTGGTCGGGATCGCCACCGTCGGACAGAAGCCGCAAATCCGACTCGACCATCATCGCGACCAGTTCATCAAAAGACACCCTCGGTTCCCACCCCAGCTGCGACCGCGCCTTCTTCGGATCCGCGCACAGCAGGTCCACCTCCGCCGGCCGGTGCAGCGTCTGGTCGGTCACCACGTAGCGTTCCCAATCCAGCCCCGCCGCGCTGAACGCCGCCTCCACCAGCTCCCTGACCGACTTCATCCGCCCGGTGCCGATCACGTAGTCCTCGGGGGTGCCGGCCCGGAGCATGAGCTGCATGGCCTTCACGTAGTCCCCCGCGAACCCCCAGTCCCGCCGCGCCTCCAGGTTGCCCAGCCGCAGCTCCGTGGCCAGGCCGAGCTTGATCCTGGCCACCCCGAGCGACACCTTCCTGGTCACGAACTCGGCGCCGCGGCGCGGCGACTCGTGGTTGAACAGGATTCCGGACACGGCGAACATGCCGTACGACTCGCGATAGTTCTGGGTGAGGAAATGCCCATAGGCCTTGGCCACGCCGTACGGGGAACGCGGGTGGAAGGCGGTGCGCTCGGTCTGCGGGGTCTCGCTGACCTGGCCGAACATCTCAGAGGACGAAGCCTGATAAAAGCGGATCTGCCCAGAATAGATCTGTCCGTACGGGCCACCCGAAGCTCCCCGCGACACCCCCGAACACACCCGGATCGCCTCGAGCATGCGCAGCACGCCCATCCCGGTCACCTCGGCCGTGAGCTCGGCCTGCTCCCACGACATGGGGACGAACGAAATCGCGCCCAGGTTGTACACCTCGTCCGGCTGAACCCGTTCCACAGCCGAGATCAGCGACCCCTGGTCCAGCAGATCACCCCGCACCACTTGGACGTCGGACAGCAGCTTGCGCATCCGCGAGACCCGCGGGTTCGCCTGCCCCCTGGCCAGCCCCCAGACCTCATACCCCTGCTCGAGCAGGTGCTCCGCGAGGTAGGAACCATCCTGGCCGGTGATGCCGGTGATCAGAGCGCGCCTGGCCAAGGGTCCTCCAACGATCGGGTACCGCATCCCTTTGTGACGGGAATGTACAGCTAAGCGCCTGGAAAGAGCATCAAGCCCCCTAGAACGTGTTCCACCGAACCACGCTCGGTTACAGTAACGTCGCAGTTCGCACGGCCTGTGGAAGCCGTTGTGAACAATTCCAGACGACCTACCGAATGGTAGCCTTCTCGGGCTAAGGTCATCATTCATGATCTAATCAGCGGTGAAAGGGGTGTCCGTGCCGGAGCCAAGGCTACGGATCGCGCTGCTGTCCTACCGCAGCAAGCCCACCTGTGGTGGGCAGGGTGTCTATCTCCGCCACTTGAGCCGCGAGCTGGTCGCGCTCGGACACCACGTCGAGGTGTTCTCCGGCCAGCCCTACCCCGAGCTGGACGAGGGCGTCATCCTGCGCGAGGTGCCCAGCCTCGACCTCTACCGCGACGAGGATCCGTTCAGGACGCCCAAGCTGCACGAATACCGCGACTGGATCGACTGGCTCGAGGTCGGCACGATGTGGACGGCCGGGTTCCCGGAGCCCCTGACGTTCACGCTGCGCGCCTACCGCGAGCTGAAGAAGCGGGTGGGCGACTTCGACGTCGTGCAGGACAACCAGACCCTCGGCTACGGCCTGCTCGGCATCCAGAAGCTCTTCCCCGTGGTCGGCACCATCCACCACCCGATCAGCGTGGACCGGCGCATCGAGCTCGAGGCCGCCACCGGTGCGAAGCGGCTGACCATGCGCCGCTGGTACGGGTTCGTGAAGATGCAGTCGCGCGTCGCGCCCCGGCTCAGCCCGATCCTGACCGTCAGCGAGTCGTCCCTGGCCGACATCCACCGCGACTTCAACGTCCCGCAGGCCAACATGCGGCTGATCCCCCTCGGCGTGGACACCCGCTACTTCCACCCGCGCCCCGGCAAGCCCAGGCGCAAGGGCTCGATCGTGGCGGTGGCCAGCGCCGACTCCCCTATGAAGGGCGTCTCGACGCTCCTGCGCGCCGTGGCCAAGCTGGCCACCGAGCGCGACGTGCATCTCACCGTGGTCAGCAAGCCCACCCCGGGCGGCCCCACCGAGCAGCTCGTGCAGGAGCTGTCGCTGCAGGACCGGGTGCGGTTCGTGCACGGCATCACCGACGAGGAGCTGGGCGAGCTGATCGCCACCTCGGAGATCTCGGTCGTGCCCTCGCTATATGAGGGCTTCTCCCTGCCCGCCGTCGAGCACATGGCCTGCGGCACGCCGCTCGTGGCCAGCCGCACGGGCGCGCTGCCCGAGGTCGTGGGCGACGCGGCCGTCCAGGTGCCGCCGGGCGACCCGGAGGAGCTGGCCGCGGTGCTGCGCCGCCTGCACGACTCGCCCGAGGAGCGCGAGCGGGTGGGCCAGGCGGGATACGACCGCGTCATGGAGCGCTATACCTGGCACGTCGTGGCCAAGAAGACCGTCGAGGCGTACCGCGAGGCCATGCAGGCCCACAAGGAGAAATAGTGCTGACTGTCGACTTCGCCCGGCTTCCCGTCGGCCCCGGCACGCGCGTGCTGGACCTGGGCTGCGGGGGCGGCCGGCACGCCTTCGAGGTGCTGCGCCGCGGGGCGGACGTGATCGCGTTCGACATGGACCAGTCGGAGCTGGACAACGTGGCGGCCATGTTCGCGGCGATGGACAAGGCGGGCGAGGTGCCGCCCGATGCCACCGGCCAGACCGTCCAGGGCACGGCGCTCGACATGCCGTTCGAGGACGGCGCCTTCGACCGGGTCATCGCGGCCGAGGTGCTGGAGCACATCCCGGATGACATGACGGCCATGCGGGAGATCTTCCGCGTGCTCAAGCCCGGCGGCACGGCCGCGATCACCGTCCCGAGCTTCCTGCCGGAGCGGATCTGCTGGGCGCTGGACGAGGACTACCACACCGCCCCCGGCGGGCACGTGCGGATCTACACGCTGGCGGAGCTGTCGGCCAAGCTGAAGTCCACCGGCTTCGAGATCGGCCCGCACCACCACGCTCACGGGCTGCACGCCCCCTACTGGTGGATCAAGTGCGCGGTCGGCGTCAACAACGACGACCATCCGCTCGCGAAGGCGTACCACGAGCTGCTGGTCTGGGACATCATGAAACGCCCCGCCGCGACCAGGATCGCCGAGGCCGTGCTCAATCCGATCATCGGCAAGAGCGTGGTCCTGTACGTCCGGAAGCCATGATCTCCCACGCCGAGGTCGTGCGGACGGCCGAGAGCATCGCGGCGATGCAGCAGGAGGACGGCGGCGTCCCGTGGCCGGAGGGGCACGTCGACGCGTGGAACCACATCGAGTGCCTGATGGCGATGTCCGTCGCGGGCCTCGACGAGCCGGTCCGGCGCGGGTACGCGTACCTGGCCCGTCACCAGCGCGCCGACGGCTCCTGGCCGATGAAGCTGGTCGACGGCGTCCCGACGGAGCTGGGCGGGGAGAGCAACCACGCCGCTTACATCGCCGTCGGACTCTGGCACCACCATCTCGTCACCGGCGACCAGGGCTTCACCGAGGACAGCTGGCCCATGGTCAAGGCCGCGCTCGACTACGTGGCCGGGCTCCAGACCGAGCGGGGCGAGATCGTCTGGGAACGGGACGCGCAGGGCAGAGATGCCGCCTACGCGCTGCTCACCGGGTGCTCCTCGATCCACCAGGGCCTGCGGTGCGGCGTGCGGCTGGCCGACCACCTGGGCGACCCGCAGCCGCACTGGGAGCTGGCCGCCGACCGGCTGGCGCACGTCCTGACGGCGCATCCCGAGGCGTTCGCCGACAAGAGCCGGTTCTCGATGGACTGGTACTACCCGGTGCTCGGCGGCGCGGTACGCGGGCAGCAGGCGTACGAGCTGCTGGAGCGGGAGTGGGCGACGTTCGTGGTGCCGGGGCTCGGCATCAGGTGCGTGTCCGACCAGCCGTGGGTGACCGGGGCCGAGACGTGCGAGCTGGTGCTGGCGCTGGACGCGCTCGGGGATCGGGAGCGGGCAGTCCGGCTGTTCGCCGACGTGCAACATCTGCGGCACGAGGACGGCTCGTACTGGACGGGGTGGCAGTTCGCCAACCGCAAGCACTTTCCGTACGAGCGCTCCGGCTACACGGCCGCGGCCGTGATCCTGGCGGCGGACGCGTTGATGGAGTCGTCCCCCGGAGCCGGGCTGTTCCGCGACATCGCGGGAACGTCGGTGTTCGACCCCGATGTGTGCGGCTGTTCGGCCCCGCTGCTGCCCCCGCCGGTCCACTGACCGGCGCCGCAAGGCCTTTTGCCGGTTCTTTGCCGGGGAAATCCGGTGCGTCGCCGATGACGGGCGCAATGGGGTCACTAGCTTCGTAGTGGCCGTACGATGCGTCTTCGGGGGAAGCGTGGGCGACACGGGCACAACATCGTTCTTGGACCAGGCGGGGACCGAGCCGACGCTGACCGCGGCGACGGGGCTGCGGAGGTTCCTGATCAAGGATCCGCTGGAGTGCGATCTGAGCCGGCGCAGGTTCCGGATCAGACACGGAGCTTGTCGGACGGTCTTCGCGAAAGCCGAAAAATCCTTCGTTTTCGGTTTTAACGCGATGATGTCGAAAGAAGTAGAGAAGGTCGAGGAGATCCCGGCTGAGCAGCGGCCCTTCGGCTACGAAGGGGCGGCGGCCGCCTGCACCGTACTCGACCTGCTCACCTTGACCCGGGGCCGGCGCCTTCACGAGCTACTAGCCGGCCCCGCCCAGCACCACCGGCACGCCGCCCACCTCGGCGCCGGCCGCGGGTACGCGATGGTGCGCCTGCGTCCCATGCGGGGCGCCCGGCAGGCCCATCCGCTGCTGCGGTGGCTGGCGGTGGACGGGTTCGGCTTCCAGTGGAGTCTGGCCAGGGCCGATCGCATGATCGGCGAGCGGACCATGCCTGACCTGTTCAGCCGAGCCCACTGCGCCGTGTTCGACCAGGGACTCGGGCGGCTGCTCTGGTACCACGACTGCGGCTCGCCCGACGACGTCGCGGCCAGGATCGCAGGCTTTCCCGCGGTGCGGCGGGCCGATCTGTGGAGCGGGGTCGGGTTCGCGGCCGCGTACACGGGCGGCGCCGAGGCCGACGAGCTGTGGTGGCTGACCGAGCACGCCGGGGCCGACGGGTTCCGCGCCTATCTGGCGCAGGGGTGCGCGTTCGCCGTGGCCGCCCGGCTGCGGTCGGGGATGGTGCCGGATCACACGGCGCAGGCCGCGTCGATCCTGGCGGGGGCCGCGCCGGAGGAGGCGGCCGCGTGGACCGACCGGGCGCTCATCGCACTCGGGCACCAGGCGCGTACGCACGAGGACTTCCGCCGCTGGCAGTCCCAGACCCGGCACTCCTGGACCCGCCGCCACACCGTCCAGGCGGCCGCCGGCCCTGTGCCCCTCCCCAAGTGACCTCCGCTGGCACTCCGCCCACCCAAGGGGCCTCGTCGGCACTCCGGCCACCCAAGGAACCTCCGTCGGCACTCCGCCCACTCGAGGGCCTCCGCCGGCACTCCGGCCACCCACGGGGCCTCCGCCGGCCTCGGTTCTCCTCTCAAAGGACCTCCACCGGAGTGCGGCGGGCGGGGAAGGAGCGCAGGCCAGTCCCGGGGGACGGGCGAAATACAGGGAGCGGCCGGTAGGTCGGCTAGATGCCGGGACCGACGCGTTCCAGCACGCGGAGCGAGCCCTCGGAGGACACCTCACTGAATGCCCCGGACTCCAGCGCCCGCCGATAGACCCGGAAAGGCGCCTGACCGCCCTCGGCCGGGTCGGGGTAGACGTCGTGGAAGATCAGCGCCCCACCCGCCATGATGTGCGGCGCCCAGCCCTCGTAGTCGCGGGTGACCGGCTCCTCGGAGTGTCCGCCGTCGATGAACAGCATGCCCAGCGGCGTGTTCCACAGCCCGGCCACCCGTTCCGACTTGCCGACGACGGCGATCACCTCGTCCTCGAGACCCGCCGCGGCGATCGTGGCGCGGAAAGTCGGCAGCGAGTCCATCTTCCCGAACCGGATGTCCATCAGCGTCGGATCGTGGTGGGCCCACCCCGGCTGGATCTCCTCGGAGCCACGGTGGTGGTCCACGGTGACCACCACGGAGCGCGCCTCCTTGGCGGCCGCGCCAAGGTAGATCGCGGACTTGCCGCAGTAGGTGCCGATCTCGCAGATGGGCCCGAGCTTGCCGTACTGGCAGGCTGCCGCGAACAGCGCCAGCCCCTCGTTGTCCGGCATGAACCCCTTGGCATGCTTCGCTGCGTAGAGCAGCGCTGCCGGCATCGTCATACGACGGAACCCTAGCCGAACCGAACAACATTCCGGGGAACTCTTGCAGCCCACTTCTGGAACCTGTTCTACTTGGCACGTGAACCAGCGCGCTCGCATCGCGATGTCGGACGACGACGTCGCCGCCTTCCTGGAGAGCTCACGCAAGCTGCAACTGGCCACCATCAACCCGGATGGCACACCGCACCTGGTCACCATGTTCTACGGCCTCGACGCCGGACGGATCGCCTTCTGGACCTACGCGAAGGCGCAGAAGGCCCGCAACCTGGCCCGCGACCCGCGGGTAAGCTGCTTGATCGAGACCGGTGACGACTACGACCAACTGCGCGGCGTCCTGGTATACGGCAAGGCCGAGCCGATCGCCGACCCGGACGGCGTCATGGCCATCGGGATGATGGTCGCCCGCAGGATGACTCCTGGGGTGCCGGACGAGCTGCTGAGCCCGTACGTGGAGCAGACCGGGCGCAAGCGGGTTGCGTACGTCGTCGAGCGCACCAAAGTGGTCTCATGGGACCACAGGAGGCTGACATGAAGGTCAAGGTCGACGAGCTGGTCTGCGAGGCCAACGCCGTGTGCATGGGGCTCGCGCCGGAGGTGTTCGACGTGGACGACGACGACCAGCTGCACATCCTTCTTCCAGAACCACCCCCTGAGTTGCAGGACCGCGTCCGCCACGCGGTCAGGTCCTGTCCCAAAGCCGCTCTGTCCATCGAGGAATAGCCCCTCGAGGACCCCTCGAGGACCCAGCCTTCGAGCCGGAGGAGGAACCCCCCATGCGCGCCGCGATCCTGCACGCCGCAGGCAACGACAAGCTCGAGATCCGCGACGACGTCACGCTGGCCCCGGTAGGCCCGACGGACGTCCGCGTGCGGATCAAGGCCACCGGCGTCTGCCACTCGGACCTGTCGGCCATGTCGGGCATGCTGCCGCAGCCCGTGCCGCTCGTCCCCGGCCACGAGGGGTCGGGCGAGGTGGTCGAGGTGGGCGAGCACGTCACCTCCCTGCAGCCCGGCGACCACGTGGTGATCAACTGGCGGCCGGCCTGCCAGGAGTGCGACCTGTGCCTGGGCGGCCAGCCCTACCTGTGCATGAAGTACGTGATCGAGGGCTTCACCAAGGGCAACTTCCGCTTCGGCGGCGACGGGGCGACGGCGTTCGGGATGGCGGGCTGCGGCACGTGGGCCGAGGAGATCGTCGTGCCCTGGCAGGGCGCGATCAAGATCGACCCGGACGTGTCGTGGGAGGCGGCGGCCCTGATCGGCTGCGGCATCACGACCGGCGTGGGCGCCGCACTCAACACCGCGAAGGTACGCCCGGGATCCACGGTCGCGGTGATCGGCTGCGGCGGCGTGGGCCTGTCGGTCATCCAGGGCGCCCGCGTCTCCGGCGCCAGGGTGATCCTCGCGGTGGACCCGCTGGAGTCCAAGCACGAGCTGGCCAGGAAGGTCGGGGCGACGCACGCGGTCACGCCCGAGCAGGTGCCTGACGCGCTCAACGAGCTCACCGGCGGCTCGGGCTTCGACTACGGCTTCGAGGTGGTCGGCAAGTCGGCCACCATCCAGAGCGCGTGGCAGATCACCCGGCAGGGCGGCGACGTCATCGTGGTCGGCGCGGGCGCGATGGACGACATGGTGTCGATCTCGGCGTTCAGCCTGCTGTTCGAGGGCAAGAACCTGCTGTCCAGCCTGTACGGCGAGGCGGACGTGCGGCACGACTTCCCGTACTTCGCCAAGCTCCACAAGGCCGGCCAGCTGGACCTCGAGTCGATGATCAGCGCCCGCATCCGTCTCGCCGACCTGAACGACGCGGTGGCGGCCCTGCGGGCCGGGGAGGTCCTACGCCAGATCGTCCTCATGGACTGAGACGTACCTGCCAAGGGAAGGCGCCGGAACGCCAAGCGTTCCGGCGCCTTCCCTTCGCGGCTCCTACGTCGTGGAGAAAGCGGCGTCGAAGGCCGTGGCGGGCGGGGTGATGGAGTTGAGCTTGCGGATGTAGCCCAGCGCCTCCTTCGCCCCGTCCAGCCGGTCCATGCCGGCGTCCTCCCACTCGATCGAGATCGGGCCTTCGTACCCGATCGAGTTGAGGGCGCGGAAGCAGTCCTCCCACGGCACGTCGCCGCGTCCGGTCGAGACGAAGTCCCAGCCCCGGCGCATGTCGGCCCACGGCAGGTGGGAGGACAGGCGGCCGCGGCGGCCGTCGCCGACGCGCATGCGCGTGTCCTTGCAGTCCACGTGGTAGATGCGGTCCTTGAAGTCCAGGATGAAGCCCACCGGGTCCAGGTCCTGCCAGACCATGTGCGAGGGGTCCCAGTTGAGCCCGAACGCGAGCCGGTGGTCGATGGCCTCCAAGGTGCGCACGGTCGTGTGGTAGTCGTAGGCGATCTCGCTCGGGTGGACCTCGTGCGCGAAACGTACGCCGACCTCGTCGAAGACGTCGAGGATCGGGTTCCACCGGTCGGCGAAGTCCTGGTAGCCCGCGTCGATCGCCGAGGCGGGCACGGGCGGGAACATGGCGACCGTGTGCCAGATGGACGAGCCGGTGAAGCCCACGACCGTGTCCACGCCCAGCAGCGACGCGGCCCTGGCGGTGTTCTTCATCTCCTCGGCGGCACGCTGCCGCACGCCCTCGGGCTCGCCGTCGCCCCAGATGCGGGCGGGCAGGATGCCCTTGTGCCGCTCGTCGATGGGGTGGTCGCAGACGGCCTGGCCGACCAGGTGGTTGGAGATCGTCCACACCTTGAGGCCGTGCTTGTCGAGCTGGGCGTGCTTCTGCTCCACGTACGACGGGTCCGCCATGGCATGGCCCACGTCGAAGTGGTCGCCGGAGCAGGCGATCTCGAGCCCGTCGTAGCCCCATTCGGCCGCCAGCCGGCAGACCTCCTCGAACGGCAGGTCGGCCCACTGTCCCGTGAACAGTGTGACTGGTCGCATGAGTCAATCCTCCACGTTCGTGTAGCGGCTGCCGTCAGCCGCGCTCCGCTCGACCGCCTCCAGGATCCGCTGCACCCGCAGACCGTCCGCGAACGACGGCGACGGGTCGGCTCCGGTGGCGATCGCCTCCAGGAAGTCCTTGATCTCGTGGGTGAAGGTGTGCTCGTAGCCGAGCCCGTGCCCGGGCGGCCACCAGGCGCCCACGTACGGGTGATCGGGCTCGGTGACCAGGATCCGCTCGAAGCCGCCGCCACCGGAGCTGAACCACAGCTCGTTCATGGCCTCGAAGTCGAAGGCCAGGCTGCCGAGCTGACCGTTGATCTCGATGCGCATGGCGTTCTTGCGGCCGGTGGCGAACCGCGTGGCCTCGAACGAGGCCAGCGCCCCGCCCGACATCCGGCCGAAGAACAACGCGGCGTCATCGACGGTGACCTCGCCCATCGCGTCCGTACGGGAGGCGCCCAGGCCGGCCGACTCGCCCGCCAGCGGACGTTCCTTGATGAAGGTCTCCATCAGCCCGGACACACCCACGATGTGCTGCCCGCTGACGAACTCGGCCGCGTCCACGATGTGCGAGCCGATGTCGCCGAGCGCGCCGGCCCCGGCCTTGTCCTTCTGCAGCCGCCACACCAGCGGGAACTCCGGATCGACGATCCAGTCCTGCAGGTATTGCGCCCGCACGTGCCTGATCTCGCCGAGCCGGCCCTCCTCCACGAACCGGCGGGCGAGCGCGACCGCGGGCACCCGCCGGTAGTTGAAGGCCACCATGCTCTTGACCGAAGCCGGCGCCGCGGCGGCGGCGCGCACCATGGCCTCGGCCTCGGCGACGGTGTTGGCCAGCGGCTTCTCGCAGATCACGTGCTTGCCGGCGGCCAGCGCGGCGATGGCGATCTCGGCGTGCGAGTCGCCGGGCGTGCAGATGTCGACGATCTGCACGTCGTCGCGCTTGATCAGCTCTCTCCAGTCCGTCTCTACGGCGTCCCAGCCGAGCTGGGCGGCGGCCGCCTCGGTGCGTTCCTTCGACCTGCCGGCCAGCGCCGCCATGCGCGGCGCGAGCGGCAGGTCGAAGAAGGCCCCCACGCTGCGCCAGGCCTGTGAGTGGACGCGGCCCATGAACGCGTAGCCGACCATTCCCACGCCGATGGTGGTCTTGTGTGACATGCAACCCCCGATCAGGATTCGAAGCCAAGTGCCAGGTACTTCTCGACGTTATCCTTGGTGATGGTCTCCGATGCGAGCGTGATGGACTGTGGCACCTGGTTTTCCACCAGATCACTCATGCCCTTCCCCTGCGCGATCAAGCGGGCCAGTTTGATCGCCGAGGAGGCCATGGTCGGGCTGTAGGTCACGGTGGCCTGCAGCACCGACGTGCCCGACTGGATCTCCTTCATCGCGTTGAGCGAGCCCGCCCCGCCGACCATGATGAACTCGTCGCGGCTGGCCTCCCTGATCGCGGCGAGCACGCCGACACCCTGGTCGTCGTCGTGGTTCCAGAGCGCGTCGATCTTCTTGTGCGCCTGGAGCAGCGACGTGGCCACCTGGTTGCCGGTCTCGACCGTGAACTTGGCGTCCTGCTTGGCCGTGACGCTGAATCCGTAGGTCTTCAGCGCGTCGGCGAAGCCCTTGCTGCGGTCCTGCGTCAGCGGCAGGGTGGCGATGCCCTGGATCTCGACGATCACGGGGTTCGCCACGCCCTTGTCCTTGAGCTGCTTGCCGATGAAGTGCCCGGCCGCGACGCCCATGCCGTAGTTGTCGCCGCCGACCCAGGTCCGATATGCCAATTTGTCGGGGAAAATCCGGTCGAGATTGATGACCGGAATGCCCGCCTCCGTGGCCTGAAGCGCGACCTGGTTCAGCTGCTGACCGTCGTTCGGCAGGATGACCAGCGCGTTGACCTTCGCCGCGATCAACGACTCGACGGCCGAGATCTGCTGGTTGATGTCGTTCGTGGGCTCGACGGGCTTGAAGTCGATGTCGGAATACTGCTTCGCGGTGGCCTCGGCGTTCTTCGCGATCGCCGCGATCCATCCGTGGTCGGCGGCCGGCGCGGAGAAGCCGATGGTGACCTTCGTCCCCGGCTGGTCGTTGCCGCTGGCCGCGGGGGCCGGGGCGGGGGCCGCGGAGGTGGGCGCGGCCGCCGGCTCGTTGCTGGTGCAACCGGCCGCCAGGAGCACGGCCCCGCCGACGAGGAATCCCCTGCGCGCGACGTTCTCACTCATGGTGCTCTCTCCTTCAAGTTCCGCCGCTGGAGAAGGACGGCGATGACGATGATCAGGCCCTTGGCGATCAGCTGGTCGCTGGTGTTGAGGCCGTTGAGGATGAACAGGTTGGTGATGAGGGTGAAGATCAGCAGGCCCAGGATCGAGCCCACGATCGTCCCCCGCCCCCCGGTGAGCAACGTGCCACCGATGATCACGGCGGCGATGGCGTCGAGTTCGTACAGGTCGCCGTGGGTGGACGAGCCTGTCGTGGTCCTCGCCATGATCAGAATGGCGGCGATGCCACAGCACAACCCGGACAGGGCGTAGAGCAGCATCGTGTGCCTGCGGACGTCGATGCCGGCCAGCCGGGCCGCCTCGGGGTTGCCGCCGACCGCGTACGTCCGCCGCCCGAACGTCGTGCGGTTGAGCATGATCCATCCCAGCACCACGACCAGGGCGAAGATGTAGACCAGCAGCGGGACGCCGAGCAACCGCTGGGTCGACAGGTCCACGAGGGCGGAGTTCTCCGGCTGGATGAGCTGCGTCTTGCGGTCGGACATGCGCTGCGCCAGCCCTCGGGCGGCCACCAGCATGGCGAGCGTGGCGATGAACGGCACCAATCGCCCGTACGAGATCAGCAACCCGTTGACCAGCCCCGCGCCGGTGCCGACGAGGATCGCGCACACGGCCATGACCCAGGGCCCGTACGACTGCGTGGCCAAGGTGGTGGCCCAGACCGAGGCGAGCGCCATGACGGCGCCCACCGACAGGTCGATGCCACCACCGATGATCACGAACGTGGCCCCGACCGTGATCACGCCGATCGTGGCGGCCAGCGACAGGATGCTGACCAGGTTGGACGCGGTGGCGAAGTTGTCCGGCCTGGTGACCAGGCCGACCACCACCAGGATCGCCAGCGCCGCCAGCAGGCCGAGATGTCGCATCTCACCGAGACCGAAGCGGCTCACCGAAGCTACGGCCGATCCGGCGACAGGCCCCTTCGTTGTGGGCTCGCTCATCAGGCCGCCCTCCCATTCATGATCATGTCGAGTACGCGATGCTCGTCCAGGTCCGCCGCGTCACCCTGGTGGATCACCGTCCCCTCGCGCAGCACCAGCACCCGGTCGGCCAGGCCCAGCACCTCCGGCACCTCGCTGGAGACCAGCAGCACGCCGATGCCCCGCTCGGCCAGCTCGTGGATGACCGCGTACAGCTCGGCCCTGGCGCCCACGTCCACGCCTCTGGTGGGCTCGTCGAGCAGGAGCAGTTTGAGACCGCCGAGCAGCCAGCGGGCGAGCACGGCCTTCTGCTGGTTGCCGCCCGACAGATTCCTGATCGGGCGTTCCGTGTCAGGCGGGCGGATGTCCAGCATTTCTGACAGCCGCTTGGCCTCGCTCCGCTCGCGTTTGCGATCGATCCAGCCGAACTTCGCGAACCCCGGCAGGGTGCCCAGCGTGATGTTGGCGGTAACACTCTGGTCGAGGATCAGAGCCTGGGCCTTGCGTTCCTCGGGGGCCAGGCCCATGCCGTGCCGGACGGTGCCGACGACGCCGCGGCGCACCGGCCGCCCTTCGAGCAGGACGCGGCCGGCGGCCGGGCGGGCCCCGTACACCGCCTCCAGGATCTCCGAGCGGCCCGAGCCGACCAGGCCGGCCAGCCCGACGATCTCCCCCGCCCGTACGGAGAACGAGACGTCGCGGAAGACGCCCGGCGCGGTCAGGCCCTCGACACGGAGCACCTCCTCCCCCAGCGTGCGGCCACCTCGGGGCGGGAAGACGTATTCGACGTTCCTGCCGGTCATGAGGGAGACGATCTGGGTGGTGGGGGTGTCGCGGGCCGGCAGGCCGACGGCCACCGTGCGGCCGTCCTTCAGCACGGTGACCCGGTCGCCGATCTCGCGGATCTCCTCCAGGCGGTGCGAGATGTAGACCACGGCGACGCCTTGGGCGGTGAGCTCGCGGATGATGCGGAAGAGGTTCGCGACCTCGTCGTGGGCGAGTGCGGCGGACGGCTCGTCCATGATGATCAGGCGGGCGTCGTGGGAGAGCGCCCTGGCCATCGAGACGACCTGTTTGGCCGCCGGTGATAACCGCCCGACCTCGGTCGACGGCCGGATCTCCGGGTGGCCGAGCCGTTCCAGCACCTCGCGGGCGGCCTTCCTGGCCGACGGCCGGTTGACGAAGCCGAAGCGGGCGTGCTCGTGGCCGAGGAAGATGTTCTCCGCCACGCTGAGCCCGTCGACCAGGTCCAGCTCCTGGTAGATGGTGGCGAAGCCGAGCTTGATGGCGTCGATGGGGCTGCTCGGCCGCACCTGGTCGCCGTTGAAGACGATGGTGCCCTTGTCCGGCTGGTGCACGCCGGCCAGGACCTTGATCAGGGTGGACTTGCCGGCGCCGTTCTGGCCGAGCAGGCAGTGCACCTCGCCCGCTCGCACGTCGAGATCGACGCCGTCCAGCGCGCGCACGCCGGGGAACTGCTTGACGATGCCCTTCATGACCAGCATCGGGAGGTCCCAATCCTCTAAGCGTTGACGATGCGGTTGATGTTGTCCGGAGACAGGTATTGCTCGATGGCGAGCAGCCCCGCCCCGAGCGCGGCCGCGTTGATCCCCGTACGGCTCGGGGTGATCGACAGATGGTGCGTGGCCAGCGGGAGCGATCGCCGATAGACCGTCTCCCTGATGCCGGCCAGCAGATGCTCGTGCACCCGCGACAGGGCGCCGCCGATGACGATGACCTCGGGGTTGAAGAAGTTGACCAGGCTCGCCAGCACCTCGCCGATGAGCCGGCCCGCCTCCCTGACCAGGCGCAGCGCCTGCGTGTTGCCCGACTGCACGAGCGCCACGACGTCGGCGCCGGTCTCGGCCGCGAGGCCCAGTTCGGTCAGCCGCCGGGCGATCGCGGCGCCGCCGGCCACGGCCTCCAGGCACGCGCTGTTGCCGCACCGGCAGCCGGCGTCCTCGTGGCCGCTGACCCTGATGTGCCCGATGTCGCCGGCCGAGCCCTGGGCGCCCCTGTGCAGCTTGCCGTCGGCCACGATGCCGCAGCCGATGCCGGTGCCGACCTTGACGAACAGCAAGTGGTTGATGCCGGCGAAGGCGTTGCGGTGCTCGCCCAGCGCCATCACGTTGACGTCGTTGTCGACGAGCACGTTCACGCCGTCGAAGTAATCAGGGACGGGGTAGTCGTTCCAGCCCGGCATGATCGGCGGATTGTTCGGCCGCCCGGTGGCGAACTCCACCGGCCCGGGCACCCCGATCCCGACCGCGCGCAACATCGCCCGCGGCCGCCCGGCCTGGCCGAGCAGCCGGTCGAGCCGCTGGTCCACGTGCGCGAGCACCTTCTCGGGGCCCTCGTCGATCAGCAGCGAGTCCTCGCACTCGGCGAGCACATTGCCCGAGATGTCCATCAGCGCCACCCGGCAGTGGGTGGCGCCCAGGTCGACGCCCGCGAACGCGTGGTCCTCGGTGTGCAGGCGCAGCTGCCGCGGCGGCCGGCCACCGGTGGACTCGCCGCTCTCGGTCTCCTCCACCAGGCCTCGCTCGATCAGCGCGTCCACGCGCTGGGAGATCGTGGACCTGGCCAGACCGGTGAGCCTCGCAAGATCGGAACGGGTCGTCGCCGAACCGGCACTGATCAGTGTCAGCACATCTCCGGCGGAGCCCGGCAGAGGGGTCATGTCGCGACAATATGATCACAGATGCGGCAATTCAAGAGTGAGGATCGACCAAACTCCGCCAACTTCTGCCGCAGATCGAACAAAGGCCGATCAGCAGGGATATTTCGGATCTGCCCCACGCACGAACGCCGGCCCCCGCCTGCAGCGAGAACCGGCGCCCGCACCACAACCGGGCCGCACCACGACGGCGTAGGGCGTCAGATCATCGCCTTCATCGAGTCTGCGGCCGTCAGCACGTACGGCTGCTCGGCCATGATCGACTCCCAGTTGCCCGCGACCGACTCCGGCGTGATGTCGTCGTCCTTCCAGCCCGGCCCCTCGGCCACGAACACCCGCGCCACCCGGCCCCCGCCGACGGTGAACACCTCGCCGCTGACCTCGCACGACTCGTGCACCAGGTACGCCACGAGCGCGCTCACCCGCTCCGGCGTGAACTTGGCCTCGAACTCGGCCGGCAGCAGCGACTCGGTCATCCTGGTCCAGGCCACGGGCGCGATGGCGTTGGCCTTGATGCCGTTGCGCGCGCCCTCGATCCCGAGCGTCTTGGTCAGCCCGACCAGTCCCATCTTGGCCGTGGAGTAGTTGGCCTGGCCGAAGTTGCCGAACAGCCCGGCCGGACTCGAGGTGTTGACCACGCGCCCGTAGCCGGCCGCCTTCATGATCGGATAGGCCGCCTGGCTGACCAGGTAGGACCCGCGCACGTGCACCGCCATGACGGCGTCGAACTCCTCGACCGTCATCTTCCCGAACGACTTGTCCCGCAGGATCCCCGCGTTGTTGACGACGATGTCGACCGTACCGAACGCGTCCACCGCGGCCTGCACGACGGCCCTGGCGCCGTCCGGCGTGGCGACGTTGTCGGCGTTGGCGACGGCCTGCCCGCCGTTTTTCGTGATGAGCGCCACCACCTCGGCGGCGGGCCCGGTCGAGGCGCCCGTGCCGTCGAGCGCGCCCCCGAGGTCGTTGACCACGACCTTGGCGCCCCGCTCGGCCAGGAGGAGCGCGTGCGCCCTGCCGAGACCGTGTCCGGCCCCTGTGACGATCGCGACTCTGTCATCGAACCGAAGCATCGAACCTCCAGAGCAGGAGAACAACGTTCTAGTACGAGTACCATAACTCGGCTCGGGCCTACCGATCAGCGGGGCGCCACAGTTCCGGATCGCCGGGAACCCGCACCACGCGCCCCTTGGCCGCCAGCCAGACCAGGTGGGCGAGGGTCTCATTGTTGGCCGCCCGCCGCATGAACGGCGGGATCGTCTCCCACGGCCGCGACCAGCTCAGCCGGGTCGCCACATCCCAGCATGTCACGCCGTCGCCGCCGGCGACGACCCGCTCGATCTCGGCCAGCCGCCCGTCGTGGTGCGCCAGCACGTGGTCCACCCGCTCGGCCAGTTCCAGGAACCGGTACTCGTGCGCGGGCAGCACCTCATCGACGTCCAGTTTGCGCACGGCGGCCAGCGCGTCGAGGTAGTCGGCCAGCGGGTTGGGCCCGGACTGCGGGTGCACGGCCACGATCGGCGTGATCTTGGCCAGCACATGGTCGCCGGAGAACAGCAGCCTGCGCTCGGGCGAGACGAAGCACAGATGCCCCGGCGAGTGGCCGGGCGTCCAGACCGCCCGCAGGTCCCAGCCGGGCAGGCCGAGCTCGTCGCCGTCCTCCACCAGCCGGTCGGGCGTAGCCATGGAGACCATGTGCCTGATCATCATCGACGCGCCGGCCAGCTCGTCCAGCGTCAGCGGCGGCACCCCGCAGCGGGCCAGCAGCGCCCGCTCGCGCTGGACCAGGGAGTCGATGGCCGCGTCGTCGTAGCGTTCCCGGACCAGGCGCGCGTCGGCCGGGTGCAGGCCGATCCAGGCGCCCGACGCCTCGCGGACGCGCCCGGCCAGGCCGTAGTGGTCGGGGTGGATGTGGGTGACGAGCACGGCCTGGACGTCGGTGATGGTGTACCCGGCCACGCCCAGGCCGGCGACGAGCGCCTCGTACGCCTCGTCGGTGTTCCACCCGGCGTCGATGACGGCCACGCCGCGGGGCAACTCCAGGGCGTAGACCAGCACGTACCGCAGCGGGTTGACCGGGATCGGCACCGGGATGGACCACAGTCCCGGGCGTACTTGCTCGACGTCCGGGATCGTCCCGCCGGTCCACGCTTCCCGCTGCGCCATGCTGGCAGGGGTCACCACGAATTTCGACACATACCCGAATATAGTTCTGGATCCGAATCGTGTTCTACTGGGAGCCATGAAGCTGAGCCGCGAGATTTCAGGCGATGGCCGCTTCGTCCGGCAGCCGAACCGCTTCACGGAACGGATCGGCCCTCCCGAACCCGGCCGGTACCGGGTCTACGCCTCCTACGCCTGCCCGTGGGCGCAACGCGTGCTGATCGTACGGAAACTGCTGGGCCTGGAGGACCTGCTGGACGTCACGATCGTCGACCCCATCAGGGACGAGAAGGGCTGGCGCATCCCCGGCGGCGACCCGGAGTATCTGTCGGAGCTCTATCACGCGACCGACCCCGGCTACACGGGCCGCTACACCGTCCCGTGCATCTGGGACACCCGGGACAAGCGCATCGTCACCAACGACTTCCCGCAGATCACCCTCGATCTGGAGATGTCATGGGGCACCGTCCCCAACCTCTATCCCGAGCGCCTACGCCCCGACATCGACATCATGAACGACCGCCTCTATCACGGCCTCAACAACGCGGTGTACGAGGCGGGCTTCGCCCGTGACCAGCAGGCGTACGAGGAGGCGGTGTCGCGGGTCTTCACCACACTCGACTTCCTCGAGGTGCGCCTGGCGGAGTCCGACTACCTCTTCGACACCCTCACCGACAGCGACGTGCGCCTCTACACGACGCTGGCCAGGTTCGACAGCGTCTACTACGCGCACTTCAAGTGCTCGGTCCGGCGGCTGATCGACTATCCGGCGCTGTGGGCGTACGCGCGCAGGCTCTATGCCATCCCGGCCTTCCGCGAGACCACCGACTTCGACCAGATCAAGCGTCATTACTACATCACCCAGACCGACATCAACCCGAGCCGGATCGTGCCGGTAGGGCCGGAGCTGGACTGGAGACCGGAGCGGCGAACGGTCAGGCCCGAGAGCGGTAGCTCGCGTGACCAGCGAGGGCCGAGTGAGCGCGACCATTCAACACCGTAGGCGCAGGCATCCGTACGAACAGCAGAGCCGAGGCCAGCACCACGGTCGCGGCGACGGCCCAGGAGGCGGCCACGCCTGCCTGCGCGGCCAGGGCGCCGAGCGTCAGGTTGCCCAGGATCCCGCCGGACTGCAGGGACAGCGAGGCCGTCGAGGACACGGTGGTGCGCTCGGCGGCGGTGACCGCGTTGTGCGTCATCTCCAGGCACAGCAGTCCGGCCACGGAGTGCCCGACGAACAGCACGACGTAGGCCACCCCGGCCGTCAGCAGCCCGGCCGCGCCGCCGAGCCCGGCCGTCGCGGCCAGCGCGCCGACCGATAGTGCGGCCAGAACGACACCCGCGATCGCGCCCTTGGCCGAGCCGCCGACCAGCCGCGCCACGCGGGGCGCGAGTGCGCTGCCCGCGGCGCTGCCCGCGAACCCGAGCGCGGCGACCGTGGCGTACGCCATGCTGCCCTGCTCCGCGCTGCCAGCCAGCTCGGCCAGGCGGCCCGGGGTGAGCAGCTCGATGGACATCAGCATCACGCCGGAGCTCGCGGCCGCGAGCATCAGACGCCGCAGGACGGGGCCGCCGACCGCCAGCCGCACACCGGAGGCGACCCTGGCGGGCACGTCGCGCAGCACGTTCCCGAGCGATCCGCGGGCGCGCGCGGGCTCGCTCAGCGCGCCGCCAGGCGACCCGCGCCCCGGCTCGGGCAGCGCGAGCAGCACCACGACCAGCAGGACAGCGGCGGCCAGTGCGCCCACCAGGCTCGGCGCCGCCAACGGGAACATCAGCTCAGGCGGCACCAGGAGCGGCAGGGCGCCACCGGCGAGCACGCCGGCGGCCAGCGACACCGACTCCACCGCGCCGCCCCGGGCCAGCCCAGGCTTGAGGTCGGCGCCGGGCCCTTCGATCCTGTGCAGCGTGTCGACATACCAGGAGGTGGCGGGCCCGCTGGACAACGCCCTGGCGACGCCCTTGAGCACGCCACACACCAGGAACATCCAGAACGTCGTGGCCACGCTCATGATCACGAGAGCCGCGGCCAGGAACGCGGCGGAGGCGGCCAGCACCACGCGCCGCCCCACGACGTCGGCCAGCCCGCCGGTCGGCAGCTCCAGGCCAACGGTGACGATCGAGAACACGGTCACCACCAGGCCGATCTGCGCCAGGCTGAGACCTCTCCCGGCCAGCAGCAGCACCATGGAGGCCATCATGAGCCCGAGGGGCAGCCAGGTCAGGAAACAGACGAGCAGGTAGCGGCGTAACGCGGAGCGGCGAACGTTCAGGCCCGAGAGCGGTAGCCCGCGTGACCAGCGAGGGCCAAGTGAGCGCGACCATTTAACGCGGGGAGCGGTCACGGGTCCTCCTGTCGTGTGCGCGGAACGGACCCCATCCAGACGTGGACCAGCCTGGCCTCGAGGTCGTCGGCATATCGGGCGGCCAGGTCGAGCAGCAGCGCCTCGGCCTTGTCGTGGAACTCGCGCAACGCGGCCGGCGACATCTGGAGGATGTGGTCGCTCATTCCTGAGGCGTCCACCCACTCGCGCGGCCAGTCGGCGAGGTCGAACTCCTCCATCACCCGCCCGACCATCTCGACCTGGCGCAGGTGCATGATCCTGACGGCCTCGCGCCCTTCGGCGGTGCCGGACATCTCGACGGCATCCCACGAGGTGTAGCGGTGGCGGGAGCGCCAGCGCCGCTCGCGCCCGTCGCGCTGCTCGTCGTCCTCCTCGATGAAGCCGTATTTGAACAGCTCGCGCAGGTGGTAGCTGGTCGAGCCGGAGCTCTCGCCGACCTTGCGGCCCAGCTCGCTGGCCGTGGCCGGGCCGTCGGTGCGCAGCAGGCCGAGCAGGCGCACCCGCAGCGGGTGGGCGACCACCTTGAGCACCTGCGGATCATTGATCTTGTATTGCTCCTCCACAACGCCAACCCTAAACCGCAAAGACAATTTTGCAAAGAGAATTTGGCGATACTGCCGGGCTCATAAACTGGGCGGCGTGCTTGATGACATCTGGGTGGACGACGCCGTCTTCGAACTACGTCCCGACTTCGCGGTCCTGGTCATGACCGCGCACGGGCTCCACAACGGGCCGACCGACGACCGCTCCCGCGCCTGGCTGGCGGCGGCCTCCGAGTGCGAGGTGCAGAGCGTGAAGATCGAGGCGTGGAAGGAGGCCTACCGCGCGTTCGGGGCCAAGCCGCAGCGGACCCGGCCCTCGGTCGACGCCCTCACCCGGCGCATGCCGCTGCCGGAGATCAACCGGGCCGTGGACGCGTACAACTCGATCAGCGTGAAGCACGCGCTGCCGATCGGCGGCGAGGACCTCGACCGCTACGTCGGCCCGGCGCGACTGGTCAGGGCCGCCGGCGACGAGGCGTCGGAGGAGGCCCTCGGCACGCCGGAGCCGGGCGAGGTGATCTGGCGCGACGACGCCGGCGTCACCTGCCGCCGCTGGAACTGGCGTCAGGTGGTGCGCACGCGCCTCACCGAGGAGACCACGAACGCGATCTTCCTGCTGGAGCGGCTGGAGCCGATGTCGGTGGAGGAGCTCAAGGAGGCCGGCGAGGAACTCGCCGATCTTCTGTCCCAGTTGTCCCCTGAGGTGCGGATCGCTAGCAGACTTCTGTCCAGTGGGAAATAAACCCGATGTCCTAGTGTTGATACCAAACAGCAACAAACGCGGCACCACCTGGATTGACGAGGGGGTCGTGACCTCTTTGCGCGGTCTTGAGAGGATCGTGCGAGGCGGCACGGGCTCCCGGGCGCATGCTGCCAGTCCGGGCGAGTAGCCTTGGACAGGTTCTCTAACATCAACGCCGATCTGCGGAAGAGGGCGATTTCCGCCGTGTCGTCTGAGTCGTCGCGGGCAAACCCGCTGGCAAGCTTTGGACAGAACGAGTGGCTTGTCGACGAGCTCTATCAGAAGTACCTCCAGGACCCCGAGTCGGTCGACAAGGCCTGGTGGAACTTCTTCGCTGACTACAACCCTGATTACGGACCGGGCCGTACCCCGGTCAAAGAAGCGGCGAACGGCACTGTGACCGCCCCCGCTCCCACCCCGGCGCCCCCCAAGGCGCCACCGGCGGCCGAGAAGCCGAAGCAGCCTGCCACTCCGGTCCCCAAGGACGCCGAAGAGGTCAAGCTGCGCGGCGCCGCGGCCCGCACGGCGGCCAACATGGACCTGTCGCTGTCGGTCCCGACCGCGACGAGTGTGCGAGCCATCCCGGCGAAGCTGCTCATCGACAACCGCATTGTGATCAACAATCACCTCAAGCGGGGTCGTGGCGGCAAGGTCTCCTTCACGCACCTGATCGGCTTCGCGATCGTCAAGGCGCTGAAGGCCATGCCGGAGATGAACTACTCCTTCGCGGAGGTCGACGGCAAGCCGACGCTGGTCAAGCCCGCGCACGTGGGCTTCGGCCTGGCGATCGACGTGCAGAAGAGCAACGGCGAGCGCCAGCTCCTCGTGCCCTCGATCAAGGGCGCCGAGGAGATGGACTTCCGGCAGTTCTGGATGGCCTACGAGGACGTCGTCCGCAAGGCCCGCGCGGGCAAGCTGGGCGTCGACGACTTCGCCGGCACCACGATCTCGCTGACCAACCCGGGCACCATTGGCACGGTGCACTCGGTGCCGCGTCTGATGCCGGGCCAGGGCACGATCATCGGCGTCGGCGCGATGGAATACCCGGCCGAATACCAGGGCGCCTCGCCCGACACGCTGTCGCGGCTGGCCGTCTCCAAGGTCATGACGCTGACCAGCACCTACGACCACCGGATCATCCAGGGCGCCCAGTCGGGCGACTTCCTGCGCCAGATCCACCGGTTGCTGCTCGGCGAGGACGGCTTCTACGACGAGATCTTCGAGGCGCTGCGGATCCCCTACGAGCCGGTCCGCTGGGTCCAGGACATCTCCGCCACCCACGACGACGACGTGGCCAAGTCCGCCCGCGTGATCGAGCTGATCCACGCCTACCGGGTGCGCGGCCACCTCATGGCCGAGACCGACCCGCTGGAATACAAGCAGCGCAAGCACCCCGACCTCGACATCCAGTCGCACGGCCTGACGCTGTGGGACCTGGAGCGCGAGTTCGCCACCGGCGGCTTCGGCGGCAAGCCGCTGATGAAGCTGCGTGACATCCTGGGCGTGCTGCGTGACTCCTACTGCCGCACGGTCGGCATCGAGTACATGCACATCCAGAACCCGGAAGAGCGGGCCTGGATCCAGGCGCGGGTGGAGAAGGCGCACAAGTCGCCCGAGCGTGACGAGCAGCTCAACATCCTGTCGCGGCTCAACACCGCCGAGGCGTTCGAGACGTTCCTCCAGACCAAGTTCGTCGGTCAGAAGCGCTTCTCGCTGGAGGGCGGCGAGTCCCTGATCCCGCTGCTCGACTCGGTGATCAGCGACGCCGCCGACGAGGGCCTCGACGAGGTCGTCATGGGCATGGCCCACCGCGGCCGCCTCAACGTGCTGGCCAACATCGTGGGCAAGTCCTACGCCCAGATCTTCGGCGAGTTCGAGGGCAACATCGACCCGCGCACCGCGCACGGCTCCGGTGACGTGAAGTATCACCTCGGCGCGACCGGCGAGTTCACCTCGCCGAGCGGCAACACGATCTCCGCGTCCGTGGTCGCCAACCCCTCCCACCTGGAGGCGGTCGACCCGGTGCTCGAGGGCGTCGTCCGCGCCAAGCAGGACCTCATCGAGCGTGGTGAGGAGGGCTTCACCGTCCTGCCCGTGCTCATCCACGGCGACGCGGCCTTCGCCGGCCAGGGCGTCGTGGCCGAGACGCTCAACCTGTCGCAGCTGCGCGGCTACCGCACCGGCGGCACCGTGCACGTGGTGGTCAACAACCAGGTCGGCTTCACGACCTCGCCCGCCTCGTCCCGCTCGTCGGTCTACGCCACCGACGTGGCGCGGATGATCCAGGCGCCGATCTTCCACGTCAACGGCGACGACCCCGAGCAGGTGGTCCGCGTGGGCCGGCTGGCCTACGAATACCGCCAGGCGTTCCGCAAGGACGTGGTCATCGACCTGATCTGCTACCGCCGCCGCGGCCACAACGAGGGCGACAACCCCGCCTTCACCCAGCCGCTGATGTACGACCTCATCGACGCCAAGCGCTCGACCCGCAAGCTCTACACCGAGGCGCTGATCGGCCGGGGCGACATCACGGTCGAGGAGGCCGAGTCCGCGCTGCGCGACTACCAGGCCAAGCTGGAGCAGGCGTTCACCGAGGTCCGCGAGGCGGCCAAGAAGCCGGCGGAGGCGGCCGCGATGCGGGTGCCGCCGACCGAGGTCGTCAAGTGGTCGCACGACGACACGCCGACCGCGATCAGTGACGAGACGCTCAAGCGCATCGTCGACACCCAGCTCAACCTGCCCGACGGCTTCACGCCGCACCCGCGCCTGGCGCCGGTGCTGCAGCGCCGCGGCCAGATGGTCGAGCAGGACGCGATCGACTGGGCGATGGGCGAGACGCTGGCGTTCGGCTCGCTGCTGATGGACGGCCACCCGGTGCGGCTGGTCGGCCAGGACTCGCGGCGCGGCACGTTCACCCAGCGCCACGCGGTGCTGGTGGACCGGATGACCGGCGCCGACCACACCCCGCTGAAGGCGTTCAACCAGGGCACCACGAAGCTCTACGTCTACGACTCGCTGCTCAGCGAGTTCGCGGCGCTCGGCTTCGAATACGGCTACAGCGTCGTCCGCCCGGACGCCCTGGTCCTCTGGGAGGCGCAGTTCGGCGACTTCGTCAACGGCGCCCAGACGATCATCGACGAGTTCATCTCGTCGGGCGAGCAGAAGTGGGGGCAGAAGTCCTCGGTCGTGCTGCTGTTGCCGCACGGCTTCGAGGGTCAGGGCCCCGACCACTCCTCGGCCCGCATCGAGCGGTTCCTGCAGGTCTGCGCGCTCGACAACATGACGGTCGCGCAGCCCACCACGCCGGCCAACTACTTCCACCTGCTGCGCTGGCAGGTGGAGTCCAACCGGCACAAGCCGCTGGTGGTCTTCACACCGAAGTGGCTGCTGCGCCACAAGGCGGCCACCTCCAAGGCGTCCGACTTCACCTCGGGCACCTTCCAGCCGGTCCTCGGCGACACCACCGTCGACCCGGCCAAGGTGACCAAGGTCGTCCTCACCTCCGGCAAGCTCTACTACGAGCTGGCCGCGCAGCGTGACAAGACGGGCCGCGACGACGTCGCCCTCGTCCGGCTGGAGCGGCTCTACCCGTTCCCGGCGGAGGAGCTGCAGGCCGAGCTGGGCCGCTATGGCGCGCAGGTGGAGCTGATCTGGGCCCAGGACGAGCCGGCCAACATGGGGCCGTGGCCCTACCTGACGCTGAAGCTGGCCGAGGACCCGCAGACGCTGGGCGGCCGGCCGGTGCGGCGGGTGTCGCGCACGCCCAACAGCTCGCCGGCGACGGGCTCGCACCACGGCCACGACACCGAGCTGGAGGAGATCCTCCACCAGGTCTACGGCTGACGATCCAGCCAGCCAACTGCTAAATTGGCAGTTGTTAGCAGCTAATTAGCAGCTAACAACTGCCAATTTTAGTAGGTGGTCCGTTGCGCCAACCTCAGAAACCGCCACCGTGGCGGGAGCTATGGCTTGAAGCCGACAGTCTCTGGCTGCTGTCAGCAGTCGATTCCATGGAGCGCTACCTGCCCTGGGACGAGGTTCGCCGTCGCACGCCGCCGGCCGGTCTGACGCACAAGCAGTGGTGGCTCGGCCTCAAGATGGCACGGCTCGGCATGCGACGGGATCTCCCTCTGGCGGACTCGGCCGGCGCGCCCTTCACCTACGCACTGCCGGATGAGGTGCTACGGGGCCTGGAGGCGCTCAACCGCGACCTGAGCGGCCGGATCGGCACGCCGGAGCCCGTTGCCAACCCGCTGACCCGCGACCGCTATCTCATCAGCTCACTGATCGAAGAGGCCATCACGTCCAGCCAGCTCGAAGGTGCCGCGACCACGTACATGGTGGCCAAGGACATGCTGCGCAGTGGCCGCAAGCCGCAGACGGTCGACGAGCTCATGATCCGCAACAACTACCTCGTCATGCGCCGCATCGGCGAGCTGCGCAACGAGCCCCTGACGCCTGCTCTCATCTGCGACATCCAGCGCATGGTCACCGAAGGCACCCTGCACAACCCGGCCGCCGCGGGCCGCTTCCAGCTGCCGGGCGAGAAACGCGTCGTGGTCGCCGACACCTACGGCGAGATCCTGCACGAGCCTCCCCCCGCCGAGGAACTGCCTGAGCGGATTCAACGATTGTGCGACTTCGCCAACGGCAACTCGCACACCACGTACGTGCCTCCGGTGATCAGGGCTGTGGCAGTGCATTTCATGCTGGCCTACGACCATCCGTTCGAGGACGGCAACGGGAGGACGGCACGCGCGCTGTTCTACTGGTCGATGCTCAATCAGGGCTATTGGCTCACCGAGTTCATCTCGATCTCCCGGATCCTGAAGAACTCACCCGCCCGCTACGGCCGCAGCTTCCTGCACGTCGAGCAGGACGAGAACGACCTCACCTACTTCGTCATCCACCAGCTCGACGTCCTACGCCGTGCCATCGACGACCTGCATGCCTACCTCGACAAAAAGATCGCCGAGACCCGCGAGGTCCAGGCCTATCTGGCCCGTGCCCGCAAGGGGGCCTTCAACGCCCGGCAGATCGCCCTTCTGGCGCATGCCGCGGACCATCCCAGCGCCGAGTACACCGTGGCTTCCCACGCCGCCGGCCACCAAATCGTGCTCCAGACGGCCAGAACCGACCTGCGCGAGCTGGAGCACCGCGGGCTACTCACTAAAGTCAGACGAGGGCGCGCCGATGCCTGGATACCGGTCGGCGACCTGGCGTCACGGCTGCGTACGGACTGAATGGGAGCATGATGTACTTCACCGATCGGGGGATCGAGGAACTCGTCGAACGGCGGGGTGAGGAAGAGGTCAGCCTGCTGTGGCTGGGTGAGCGGCTGCGCGAGTTCGTGGACCTCAACCCCGAGTTCGAGATCCCGGTCGAGCGCCTGGCCACGTGGCTGGCGCGGCTCGACGACGAGGACGACGAGTAACCCCGCGATAGACGCGATACATCTTGAGTTTTGGCTAGACGCGACATATCGTGTCTTACATAGGGATGTGTCGCCAGGAGGGCGGGGATCATGCAGCAGTGGACGATCGAGGCACCGGAACAGCTGACGTTCGGCCCAGTGGAGTCGCTCGACGTGCGGATCGTCGCCGGGCGGCTGGACGTGCTGGCCAGCGAGGGCCCGCCCACTCTCGAGGTCGCCGAGTTCGAGTCGGCCTCGCCGCTGATGGTGACCTATGACGAGGACGCCAAGGAGCTCATCGTCGCGTACAAGGACCTCACCTGGGACGGCCTGCTCGGCTGGCTGCGGCGCGACCGGCGCAGGACGGTCCTGACGATCACCGTGCCGAAGGGCTGCAGCGTCAACGCAGGCGTGGTGTCCGCGCCCGCCGTGGTGGCCGGGTTCGAGAAGATGACCCAGGTGAGGAGCGTGAGCGCGGAGATCGTGCTGGACGGGGTCAGCGGCGACGTCAGCGCCACGACCGTCTCGGGCGCGGTCGAAAGCCGGGCGATGGCCGGCGATCTGGCGTTCAAGAGCGTCTCAGGAGATCTGACCGTGGCCGACGGCACGCCGCGCCGGCTGCGGGCGAACACCGTCTCCGGCCGCATCACCGCGGATCTCGCGCTGCAACCCACGGGTCATGTCACGCTCAACAGCGTCTCCGGTGACATCCTGGTCAGACTGCCAGAGAACGCGGACGCGGACGTCAGGGTGCGTTCCACGTCCGGCAGGCTAGTGAGCACGTTCGAGGAATTGTCCACCATGAGCAGCCCAGGCACGAAAACGATGTCGGGGCGGCTGGGCGGCGGCATGGCCTCGGTGTCGGCGATCACGGTCTCCGGTGAGGTCACGCTGCTCAAGGGAGAGAAGGAATGAGCCCTGTATTCGGTCACGGCCGGCTCCGGCTGTACCTGCTCAAGCTGCTGGAGGAGAGCCCGCGCCACGGTTACGAGGTGATCAGGCTGCTCCAGGACCGCTTCCTCGGCGTCTACTCGCCCTCCCCCGGCACGATCTACCCACGCCTGGCCCGCCTGGAGGAGGAGGGCCTGGTGACGCATGAGGTGGTCGAGGGCAAGAAGGTGTTCTCGATCACCGACAAGGGCCGCGACGAGCTGAACGCCCGCCTCGACGAGCTCGACGACCTGGAACAGGAGATCTCCGCCTCGGTTCGCGACATCGCCCGCGAGGTCAAGGAGGACGTCCGCGACACGGTCAGGTCCCTGCGCGACGAGCTGACGCGGATGGCCAAGGACGTGCGCACCGGCGCCAAAGAGGACGACAGGCGGCTCAGGCAGCAGCAGAAGGAGGACCTCAAGCGGCTGCGGGAGCAGCAGAAGCGGCAGTGGACGGAGCACGCCTACCAGTGGCAGGGGCAGGGTGAGCGGCTGGCCGGCGAGTGGCGCAGGATCTGGACGGAGGTCTGGGCCACGCTCGGCGGCGAGGCGCCCAGCCGCGCCGATCTCGATGCCGAGCTGGGCGAGCTGCTGGCCGACTTCGTCGCCCAGGCCCGGCAGGAGGCCTCGCAGGCCCGGCTGACGCCGGAGATGCTGGCCGAGCTGCGTCAGACGCTCGACGACGCCGGCCGCCGCATCCGCGACATCCTCGAGCCCTGACCTGATCTCGCGCGCTACGCGGAGCGGAGCTGGCGCTCGAGGCGGCGGGAGATCCGTGCGGCCTTGCGCGCGTGGTAGGCGATCGGCATGTAACGCAGGCGTTCGGGCAGGCGCGGCGTCAGCACCGCCACCGCGTGCCCGAGATGCCGCAGCCGCCGCTCCTCCCGGGCCGTCCATCGCAGCCCCAGCTTCGCGCGTACGGCCGGCGGCAGGGTGCCGACGGTCACGAAGTGGTTGAACTCCCCCGACCCCACCCCCACGGGCGTCCACAGCCGGCGCAGCGGCCTGGGGAGCCCTGGAGGCGCCGGGGTGCCGCGCAGGACCGACAACACCTCCAGCGCGGTCGGGTGGGCCTCCAGCCGGTCGGCCACCATGTCGTCGAAGTAGTGCCAGAACGCGTCCAGGTCGGCCGGCATCTCCCGCTCGGGCACCTTCAGGATGGCCCCGAGCTGCCGCGACTCGGCGTAGAACCGGCGTTCCTGCGCAACGGTGAGGGGCGTGCCGAAAGAGCGGTTGAGCGCGATGAAGCGCTCGAACAACGACAGGTGCACCCAGGCCCACGCCTCGCCGTTCAGCGCGTGGTAGGGCCGACCCTGCTCGTCCACGCCGCCGATCGTGCTGTGCATCCGCCGGAGCCGCTCGCCCTCGGCCGGCCCGTCGCCGTACACCCATTTCTGCACGGACTCCAGCGTGCGGGTGAGCCGCCCCCACGGGTCGTCCTTGTAGGTGGAGTGCTCGGCCACGGCCGCGCCGACCGCCGGATGCATCGTCTGCAGCACCAGCGCGCTTCCGGCGACGAGCAGATTGCGATATTCGCCCGCGGTGTCCCAGTGCATCGAACCCGGGCCGAAGGGCTCAACGTCCATGATGGCGGCCTCCCGGTTGATCCAACCTCATTTCCTTCTATCACCCAGGAGGCCAGAAGTAACCCTTCACTTATTCACACCGCAAAAACGATCTTTCCGAAGATCTCCCCTTCCTCCATCGCGGCGAACCCGTCCCGCGCCTGCGCGAGCGGCAGCGTCCGGTCGATCTGCGGCCGCAGCCCGGTCTGCTCCAGGAACACGGCCAGGCGCTGGAGCTGGTCACGCGTCCCCATCGTGGACCCGACCACCGACAGCTGCAGGAAGAAGACCCGGTTGAGGTCTGCGGACGGGACCGCGCCGCTGGTGGCGCCGCTGACGACGATGCGCCCGCCGGGCTTGAGCGACTTGAGCGAGTGGTCCCAGGTGGCCTGGCCGACGGTCTCCATGACCGCGTCCACCCGCTCGGGCAGCCGCGCGCCGGTCTCGAACGCCTGGTCGGCGCCGAGCTGGAGCGCACGATCACGCTTGGCCTCGGAGCGGCTGGTCGCCCAGACCCGGTAGCCGCCGGCCCGGCCGAGCGCGATCAGCGCGGTGGCGACGCCCCCGCCGGCGCCCTGCACCAGCACGGTGGAGCCCGGCTCAAGGCCGGCCTTGTCGAACAACATGCGGTACGCGGTCAGCCACGCCGTCGGCAGGCACGCGGCCTCCTCGAAGCTGAGCGCGGACGGCTTGGGCACGAGGTTGCGGCGCGGCACGGCCACCCGCTCGGCGAAGGTGCCGTCATACACCTCCGACAGCAGCGTGCGCTTGGGATCGAGCGTCTCGTCCGCGCCCGTGCCGATCACGGAGTGCACGATGACCTCGTTGCCGTCCTCGTCCACCCCGGCGGCGTCGCAGCCGAGCACGATCGGCAGCCGGTCCTGCCTGATGCCGACGCCTTTGAGCGTCCACAGGTCGTGGTGGTTGAGCGCGGCCGCCCGCACGGAGACGGTCGTCCATCCGTCCGGCGCCTTGGGCTCCGGGTGCTCCCCGAGCGTGAGTCCGGCGAGCGGGTTGTCGGGATCGGTCTGTGTGGCGGTTACGGCGAACATGGCCGCACCTTACTAAGCGAACGTGGCCGCGCCTTACTGGGAGGCCCGTCCCTTTACCGTGACCCGAATCCCCTCGATCGCCATCTGCCTGAACCGGCCCGGCCCTGTGACGGCGACCAGCACGTCGCCCCGGCAAACCGACTCGGCCGGCCGCCCACGCCCATCGATCACGTTGGGCACCCTGGCCTTCTTCGCGCATTCGGGGGTGGGCACGAGCGCGATCATCTCGCTCGCCCCGCCGCCGAACCACAGCTGCGGCCCGACCGGATCTCCCTGAGCGGTCTCGCCCGGTTCGGCCAGCCGCACCGTCCCGTCGGCTGACAACACCAGGTAGCCGCCCTTGGTCACCGTCCCTTTCAGGCGCCGCGCGACCGCGAGCCGCTGTTCGAAGGCCAGCCCCTGCGCTCGGTCGTACATCGCCATCCGCCACTTCTCGAACGCGAACAGCAGCACCTGGCCGGAGGAGCCGCTGCCCGCCTGGCGCGGCCAGAGCGTGACGTTGGACGCGTAGTGCCTGATCGGCTGCCCGCCCCGGGTGATCTCGACCTCCCCACCGTAGGGTGCCACTAACTGCCGGTAGCTCCCATCGATCCACACACCTTGGAAAGGCCGCGACCCCATCTCGGCCAGCTCCAGCTCGGCCGGGTAACGCACCTCGGCCCGGACCCCGTGTGGGAACACCACCTCGATGACCTCGTCGCCGCCCTTGGCCGCCCTGGGCGGGACCTGCAGGACGTTCGGCGGACTGTCGATCCTGGTCAGGGACCTGATCGGCTCGGGGGTGGGTTGAGTCGGGAGGAGCGGCTCGGGGTCCCGGCTGGCGATCAGGCCGATGACGGGGACGGCCAGGACCGCCACCACCACGACCACCCCGATCCACCGGCGGCGGCCACTCGGGCCCGCCTCGATGACGTCGAACTGGTCAACCACCGGCGTTCCTTGCCGAGTAGTGCGGCTTGCGCCCCTCGTCTCCAGTTCAGTTGAGCGGCGACCGCCAGCGCAAGCCCTCGAACCTGGCGAAGTCCCTGTCGCAGGTTACGAATTCACAACCGTGCTCGATGGCGAGTGCGGCGAGGTAGGCGTCAGGGATGAGCTTGCCGCGCGCGTCGGCCTTGCGGCACAGCTTGACGAAGATCTCCCAGTGGCGCGGACCGGCGTGCACCACGACGGCATGCGGCTGGCGCCGGACGGTGTCGGCGAACTCCCGCGCTTCGTCGAACGAGGTGGAGCCGGGAATGCGCGGATCGGTTGCCACGCGGATGAAGCCGTTGAGCGCGAAGTCGCTGACGGCATAGGCCTCATCGCCCTGCAGGAGCTCCGTGACCACGGCAAGGCACTGCTCGTGCTGCTCGGCGTCCCGCCGCTGCGCGTTGACGAACACGTTCGTGTCAAGCATCCTCATGGCCGGCCCCCAGCACATGCTCGACGTCGTCCTGGTAGAGAAGCTCCTTGATGTCGGCCCAGATCAGCTTCGGACCGTGGGGGTCCCCGGAGAGCGGGAGCTTGATCGGGGGCCGTTCCGCGACGTCGGCGGAGCGGTGAATGAGTTGCCGCAAGGCGTCCTCCATCACTGAGTTGAGACTGCGTCCTTTTCGCGCCGCGTACGCCTTCGCCTCGTTGAGGAGCTGCTCGTCGATGCGCACCGTTGTCCTCCGCATGACTCCAGCGTCCGCGCGTGACATCAAAATGTCAACCCGGAGCGTAGCCGAACAGTCACTCGATTGACGACTACTTTACGTCACCACGCAGCCACATTGGCCTTCCCATCCGTCGTCAGCTGCACCTCCTCCCCCACCAGTTCCCGGCCCTCGGCATCCGCCAGCAGCTCAGCCCCCTCCACCACCGCATGCGCCCGCCCGCCACCACCAGGAAGATCCACCACGAGGATCCCCCTCTCGGCACCGCCGTCCCGCCCGTGCGCCACCGTGTACCCCGCGACCACGGCCGGCCCCTCGTAGGCGCCCACGATCGGCACCCCCTTGGCCACGAACACCGGCGCCGCGTCCCCCAGTCGCCCGCCCGGCTCGCTCGACCACACCGCGTACGTGTGCTTGGTCAGGTGCATCCCCACCCCGGTCACCAGCCCATGCCCCGACTGCGCCCGCAGGAGCCCCGCCATCGTGGCGGTCGAGTGCAGGACGTAGTCACTGGCCGGCCCGCCCGCGTACGGCAGCCCACCGGTCACCGTCAGCCCGCGCCGCTCCAGCGGATCGAGCCCGATCGCGTCGCACGCCTGCCGCAACGCGATCGCGAAGCAGCTGTAGAGGTCGATCGCGTCCATGTCACCGAGCCCCAGTCCGGCCCGCTCGAAGGCGGCCTCCGCGACCCGCGGGATGGCCTGGGACGCGCCCAGCGCGGGCCGCGCCGCCACCTCCCACGTGTCCTCGCCGTACGCCCACCCCCGCAGGTACACCCGCTGCGCCGCGGGCACCCCGAGCCGGTCGGCCAGTCGCGTGCTGGCCAGGACGACCGCCGCCGCCTGGTCCACCTCCAGCACGGCCACGGTGCTCCTGGTGTAGGGCCAGCCGACGAAACGATCGCCACGCGCGAGCTCCGACGGTGTGCGGACGGTCCGGCGCCACGCGTGCGGGTTCGCGGCGGCCACCTCGGTCATCGGCGCCATCATCCGCCCCCGGTCGCGCATCTCCTCCTCGATGGAGATCCCGAGCGCCGCCCGCCGCGCCGTCTCCATGATCGCGTACGTGTGCACCGGCAGAAACAGCCCGTGCGCCAGCTCGGCGGGATGCGGCGGGCGCTCCCACCCGTACGGCGGCTTGGGGTCGGCAGGATGGCTCCACGGCACGTGCTCGCCCGCCAGCCGGTACGCCCGCCGCGTGGCCAGCGCCTCGGCCCCCGCCACGAGCGCCGAGTCGAACTCCCCCGCCGCGATCCCGGCCGCCGCCGCGCCGATGAGCAGCTGCGGGGCCGTACCGCTGACCTTGGAGTACGCCCGGTGGCGGGGCGCGGCGCCGAGGCGCCCGGCGAGGCGGCCTACCGGTGAGTCGTACTGCCAGGAGTCGCTGTAAACGATCTGGATCGAGTCGAGCCGCTCCACGGGAAGCCGGGCGTCGGCGGCGGCATCGCGGGCGACCGCCTCCCACAGGTCGAGCGGCTCAGGACCGGGCTGCTCGCGAATGGTGCGTTGCGCGATGCCGATGAGACAGGGGGTGCGTGGATCCATGACTCCATTCAACCAGAACAACATTCGGTAGATAAGAAGTGGCCTTTGATAATTAGCGTTACCACTGTTACGCAGGGCGATTTCACGCCCGTCGCGACCTGCGGAAATGCTTTCTCGTCATACATGCGATTTCGCTATTTCTATAACGGAATGGAACCGGGCCATGCTTTTTCACGTCGTTTCCTGGCCGCCCGCTCACGCCATTCATTAACGTTCCGATCGTTTTCCTGGCCCACCGGGGCGCAGTACCCCGCTCTGGGCCGCCGAGAACTGAGAGGAGCTCCATGTTTTCCCGAGCAAGGCGCATCGCGATCCCACTGGCCGGCCTCGTGGCCATCGGGCTGGCCGCGGGACCCCTCAGCGGCGCCGCGGCGAGCGCGACGGCACCCTCCGACGTGATCTCCAAGAACGCCGCCACCCCCGCCGAGCAGGCGATCCAGTTCTGGACGCCGGACCGCATCAAGCTGGCCACCGACCACGACGACGGCCTGGACCTGACCTCGAAGGGCGTCAGGGGCAGCAACGACACCCCCGACGGCCCTCCCGGCTCCGTGCCGCCGATCGGCGAGGAGAAGACGAAGGCCAAGAAGAGCAAGCACGTCAACCTGCCGAACACCGTCGGCCGCGTTTTCTTCACGCTGCCGAAGGCCGACCCGCGTAACCCGAAGAACTGGCGTTACTGCTCGGCCAGCTCGGTGCAGAGCAAGTACCGCAACCTCGTGGCCACGTCCGGCCACTGCGTGTACGACACCAGCAAGAACACCTTCTACGACAACTGGATCTTCATTCCGTCGTACTGGGACGGCGACAAGGTCTGGGAGGGCAAGGCGCCCTACGGCATTTACGCCGCCAAGACGTTCAACGCGCACGACGACTTCGTGGTGAAGGAGGACTACGACTTCGACTACGCGTTCGTCAACGTCTACAACGGCATCAAGGTCAAGTGGGAGAAGGTCAACGGCCGGTGGCAGTGGACGGTCAAGAACGTCGGCCGGCTCGGTGACAACGTCGGCGGCCAGGGCTTCACCTGGAACCGGAGCACGAAGCTGAACGTGTTCTCGTTCGGCTACCCGGCGGGCGAGCACCCCGACGGCGACAAGCCGTACACCGGCCGCACGATGAAGTTCTGCTACGGCAAGACCAAGCCGATGCCCGAGGCCAGGAAGTACAACCTGCAGGAGCACATCGGGTTCAAGTGCTCCTTCACCGCCGGCGCCAGCGGCGGACCGTTCCTCTACAACTACAAGAGCGCGTCGCGCACCGGCTACCTCGTCGGCGTGAACAGCGTCGCGTGGGACACCGACGGCAACGACCGCTACGACCACATCTCGTCGCCTTACTTCAACGGCGACACGTACAAGGTCTACAAGGCCGCCGCCAACCGGTGGACCGGCAACATGCCGTGACGAGTTGGCACCCTGGGCCCCGGGTCCCGTACGGGATCCCGGGGCCTTCCCCTTCGCGGTTCCCCGGCCATTCCATGAGCAATTCGAGCTCCGCTCTCACCCCTACTGACCTGCGGCGACGACCGTCTTTACTGATCATTTGGGGGTATCATGAGTGGTCCGCTGACGGAGTGCTTATAGTTCACAAGGGACCCTAGATCAGGTAACGAATCTCTATCCGAGCTGCAATACCCTCTGTACATCTGGAAAAATCCACCCTTACGGCCCCAAAGAAAGGTATTCGATGATCTCCCGGGCAAGGCACTTGGTGGCGGCTGCGCTGAGCAGCGCGCTGCTGACGCTGCCTGCCTTCACGGGAGTCGCCCACGCGGGGCCCGCCGGCGCCGCGTCCGCCGGCGCCACGTCTGCCGCGGCCGCATCTGCCGGCGCCACGTCTGCCGCGGCCGCATCTGCCGGCGCCGCGTCTGCCGGGGCCGCGCCTACCGCCGCCGTCTTCTCCGTCCCGCTGGCCAAGACCGCGACGGACGTCCAGAGGGTCGCCGACTACTGGAAGCCGGACAGGCTCAAGAAGGCCGACAGCTACAGCCCCGCCACGCCGGGCGCCGCCGCCTCCCCGACCAGTTCCGCCGCCGCGTCCGCTGCCGGCCCCGCCGCGCCGCTCGCCGCGTCCGCCAAGCGCACCTCCGCCGCACAGGCCGCTGCGCCCGCGATGCCGCGCAAGAGCAAGGTCGCCAGCACCATGGGCAAGGTCTACTTCAAGTTCGCTGAGAAGGAATACTGGTGCTCCGCCAGCGCGGTCGCGGCCAAGAACCGCAGCGTGGTCTCCACCGCCGGGCACTGCGCGTACGACCCGCGGCAGGCCAAGCCGGCCGAATACTGGATCTTCGTCCCTAACCCCGGCCCCAATGGCGAGACGCCGGCCGGCATCTACGTGGGCTCGTCGATCAACATGCACGAGGACTGGGCGGGCAAGGGCGACTACGACTACGACTACGCGTTCGTGACCGTGCACCGCGGCTTCACCTGGGCGACCAAGAACGGCCAATACGTGATGGAGGACGTGGGCAGGCTCCAGGACAACGTGGGCGGCCTGGGACTCGAGCTGAACAAGAAGCCGGCCACGTACACGGTGGCCGCGTTCGGCTATCCGGCCGGCGCCCAGCCCGACGGCACCCACCCCTACGACGGCACGAAGCTGCGCGTGTGCCGCGAGGGCCCGACCCGCTGGACCGTGGCCCCCAGCCTCGACCTGCAGAAGGGCGTGCAGCTCCAAGCCTGCGACTTCAGCCCTGGCGCGAGCGGCGGCCCATGGGTGATCGGCTACGACAAGGACCGCAGGATCGGCAGCCTGAACGGCGTCAACAGCCTGACCTGGAACAGGGACGCAAAGGGCCTGTACGACGCGGTATCCTCCCCGCACTTCGACAGCGCCACGGGCGAGGTCTACCGACGCGCCGCCGCACAGTCCACTCCGGGAAATGTGACCTAAGTCATACGCAACGGCTCGATCACTGCACGTGATCAGCCCAGACCTTGATCTCAGAACGGTCACGACGGCTGTTTGGAACGTTGGCACGCCCGACCGGAAATTCACATGACCAGAGTCAAGGTAGTAAGTTCCCGGCTGACTGTTTGCTCACGCTTTGCTGAGTTTTGGGGTGCATGAGACGCCCCAGGTCAGCGCAACCTGGAGTTACCTTGAAGCGAATCCTTCTTCCCACCGGTGGTGCCGTTCTGGTCACCGGTCTGCTCGCGGCCGGCCTGACCGGCACCGCGCAGGCCGAGCCTGACGTCGCCCATGACCCCATGGCCCGCAACACGTCCGAAGCCGCCTCCGTCGCCTCCTTCTGGCTGGCGTCGAACGGCGCCGCTCTTCGCGCCGCGACGCAGTACACCTGGGACTCGAACGAGGTGCGGAAGGTCGTCTCCAAGGGCAGCGCCGACCCCGACGGCCGGCCCGGCACCACGGCCCCGACCGGTGAGACGAAGTCCACCGCTCGGGCCCAGAACGTCAACCTGCCGAAGAGCATCGGCAAGGTCTTCTTCGTCGACGCCTCCGGCAAGTTCCGCTGGTGCTCGGCCACCTCCATCCAGTCGAACTACCGCAACCTGGTCGCCACCGCGGGCCACTGCGTGTACGACACGGACAAGGACACGGCGCTCCTGGACAACTGGGTCTTCGTGCCCGGCTACTACAAGGGCAGGGCCCCGTGGGGCATCTACGTGGGCAAGCAGGCCTTCACCCACTACGACTTCGACGTCTATGAGGACTACGACCGCGACTACGCGTTCGTCACCGTCTACAACGGCATCCTCTTCAACGGCGTCAAGCAGGTGGACCGCAGGGACTTCGAGCGCTTCACCGGCCCCAAGCGCCGCTGGGGCGGCCACTACTACATCCTGCTGTCGAAGGACGCAGGGCGCCTCGGCGACAACGTCGGCGGCCAGGGCTTCGCCTGGAACCAGCCCACCGGCAAGGCAGTCCGCGCCTTCGGCTACCCGGCGGCCCCGCAGCCCGACGGCGACAAGCCGTACAGCGGCGTGACGCCGAAGCACTGCTACGGCAAGACCACCGCCAAGATGGTCGGCGCCCCCTGGCTCAAGATCGAGGAGCACATCGGCCTCAAGTGCGCCGTGACCCCCGGTTTCGACGGCGGCTCGTGGCTCCTGAACTACAGCAACGGCAAGCGCCTGGGCTACGTCAACGGCGTGACCAGCACCTTCGCCGACCAGGACGGGAACGACCGCGTGGACTACATCACGTCGCCGTACTTCGACGGCGACACGGCGGCGGTGTACAACGCTGCCAAGAACGTGTGGTCCGGCAAGATCGTCGGCCCGAACGGCGAACTGTACAAGTAAGCCCTGCCAGGGGAAAAGGCGAGGGCCCGGCGGCACAGGCCGGGCCCTCGCCTTTGGCTTCCCTCAGTTGCGCGGACCTCGCTTCGCTCGGACTGTTCTTACCGGGCTTCGCCCGGGGCGAGGGGCAGAGCCCCTCGCGCTCCCCTGCACAATGGGCTTCACATGAGCCGCGACGCGGTAGGCCAACGACTCAGGCGATGGCGGCGATGTCACCGTCATCGAAGTAGATCGACTGGTGGAGACGACCGCCAAGGGCGACGGCATAGCGCGTCAAGACATCTTGGCCTGAGATCTTGCCTTGCTCGATCTGTGAAATGCGCCCCTTCGTAACTCCCATACGCTCCGTCAGATCCCGCTGGGTCAGCCCCTGGCTACGGCGGATTTCCGCGAGCCGGTGTCCCCGAACCTTGGCCAGGAGTTCCTGCTTGCCGGCCTCCACGGCCTCCTCACCGCCGGCGCGACTGACATATTCGGCGCGAACATCCTTCCAGCGAACGTAGCCCGTCATGATCGGCTACTCGCGCCGCTGTGGCGGGCGGCGGGTCCGGCGCTGCTAGACGAGACGCGCCCGGACACGTACGCGGTCACCTCCATGGGCGGCACGCCGAACCGGCACATGGACATGTTCGAGACAGTGCCCGACGAGGTGATCGGCACGCTGGTGCGGGCCGCCGAGCACGCGCAGACCATCGAGATCCGCCACTGGGGCGGCGCCATGGGCCGCTCGGGCCAGGACGCCGGTCCGGTCAGCCACCGCGGCACGAAGCTGTCGGTCATCGTCGACACCGTCGTGCCGGGGCTAGCGGAGGAGCTGCGCCCGTACGCCAACGGCGGGACGTTCCTGAACTTCCTGGCTGATCCGTCCAGGACGACGGCGGCGTTCGCGACCGACGACTACCGGCGGCTGCGCGAGGTCAAGCGAGCCTACGACCCGGACGGCTTCTTCCGCGTCGGCCACGTCGCCTCATGACCGGGAGGGGTGGTCCGCGGGCGGGGCGAGGCCGGCCATGACGAGCGCGAAGAGGTGGTCGCGGCGCGGGGCGAGCGACGGCGCCTGGTCGGTGATCCAGCTGAGCGCGTTGGCCAGCGCGAACACGTCCGTCCCGTCGACGTCGGCCCTGATGCGGCCGGCCGTCTGGGCGCGCTCCAGGAGGCGGCCGGCCGCCGAGCGCATCGCCGCGCAGGACGTGTGCAGCGGGGACCCCTCGTCGCTGATCGTGGCCATCATCGACGCGGCCAGCCCCCGGTAGACGCCCGCGCCCCCGATCAGCTCCCCCAGGAACTCCACCAGCGCCTCGTACGGCGTCGCGCTCTCGCCCAGGTCCTCCGCCCGCGCGGCGAGCCGGTCGAAGCTCTGCCGCAGCAGCGCCTCCAGCAGCGCCTCCCGGGTGGGGAAGTGCCGGTAGAGCGTCCCGAGCCCGACCTGCGCGCGCCGGGCGATGTCGCGCAGGGACGCCTCGGTCCCCTGCTCCTCGACGACGACCCGCGCCACGGCGAGGATGCGCTCCCGGTTGCGCCGCGCGTCGGCGCGCAACTCGGGGGACGGTTTCGGCGCAGCGGTATCCGGTGGTTTGCCCGGCATACACGATCCTTCCCATTGACAAGTGGAGCAGTGCCCCGGTTACGATTCGGAGCACTGCTCCGCATCATAGCCGGGGCCGATTCGGATATGGGAGAGATCATGCCCGCGACCATGCATGCCGTGCGCGTCCACACCCTGGGTGGACCGGAGGTGCTCGCGTACGAGGAGATCGCCCGGCCCGAGCCGGGGCCCGGAGAGGTCCTGCTCCGCGTCCACGCCGCCGGGGTGAACCCGCCCGACTGGTACGCCCGCAGGGGCTTCGCCAACATCCCCGAGGGCATGCGGCCGCAGGTGCCCCTGCCGTTCACGCCGGGCACCGACGTGTCGGGCGTCGTGGCCGCGCTCGGGCCCGGCGTCACCGAGTGGCAGGTGGGGGACGAGGTGTTCGGCCTCCTCCGTTTCCCGAGCCTGGGAGCCAGGGCGTACGCCGAGTACACCACCTCGCCCGTCGGGGACCTCGCCAGGAAGCCCGAGTCCGTCGATCACCTGCACGCGGCGGGCGTGCCGATGGCCGGGCTCACCGCGTACCAGTTCCTGTTCGACCACATCAAGCTGGAGCCGGGCAGCAGGGTGCTCGTGAACGGGGCGGCCGGCGGCGTGGGGCACTTCGCCGTGCAGCTTGCCAAGGACGCCGGCTGCCACGTGATCGGCGTCGCCTCCGGGCGCCATGAAGCGTTCCTGAAGGAGCTGGGGGTGGCCGAGTTCGTCGACTACACACAGAAGGTGGCCGGGGAGGCGGTGCGGGACGTGGACTGCGTGCTCGACAGCGTCGGCGGGCCCCAGGCGTACCGGCTGCTGCCGGCGATCAAGGACGGCGGCGTGTACAGCCCCATCTTCCTCGGGGAGTACGGCGAGGAGGAGATGGCCAGGCGGGGCATCGAGAAGCGCGGGCGCCAGGTGCGTTCCGACGGGGGGCAGATGGCGGAGCTGGCCCGGCTGATGGACGAGGGCCGCCTCCGGACCGGCGTCGACTCCGTCTTCCCGCTCCGCGACGCGGCCAAGGCGCACGAACGGGCCGAGCATGGGCACATCCAGGGCAAGATCGTGCTCCAGGTGGCCGACTGAACGGCCGAGACGGCCTTAGCATTTCGCAGGTGACCACCTACGACGACGCTGACCCGTTCGAGTACCTGGACGTCTCGTCCCTGCCGCAGCGCCAGCAGCGCATTCTGGCCATGATCCGGGACTGGGTGGTCAGGCACGGATACCCACCGAGCTCCCGCGAGATCGGCGACGCGGTCGGGCTGCGGTCGTCCTCGTCGGTGTCGAAGCACTTGAGGAGCCTGGAGGAGCAGGGGTTCCTCCGCCGGGGCGCCACCATGACCCGGCCGATCGACGTACGCCTGTTCCTGCGGGCCTCGGCGCCGGAGCCGGCCGGCGACCTGGTGAGCGTGCCCGTGGTCGGCGACATCGCCGCGGGCACTCCCATCCTGGCCGACGAGCACATGGACGACATGCTGACCCTGCCCCGCGACCTCACCGGGCGCGGCAACGTGTTCGGCCTGCGGGTGCGGGGCGATTCGATGATCGACGCCGCGATCTGCGACGGCGACATCGTCGTGGTGCGGCAGCAGCCCGAGGCGCACTCGGGCCAGATCGTCGCCGCGATGATCGACGGCGAGGCCACGGTCAAGGTGTTCCGTCGGCGCGGCGGGCACGTCCTTCTCGAACCGCGCAACCCCGCCTACGACGTCATCGACGGCGACGGCGCCGTGGTGCTGGGCATCGTGGTCTCGGTCCTGCGCAGCGTGTGAGCACCGGCGGGGAGCGGTCATCGGGCAACCGCCCGGGCGGGCGAAAGGTCAGGCCGAGGTGGCCGTGACCGCCTCGCGGATCAGGCCGGCCACGTCCTTGGGCCGGGACACCGCGACGGCATGCGTTCTGATGTACGAGCGCGTGACCCGCGAAGCGGTCCATTTTTGACGACCTACGAACATACCTGAACCGCGAAACACTGATCCGGGTCTGGCCTCGCCTTTATTTGCCTATTGAGGCGAGGCAGGCGTGGGAAACAAGCTTCCCAACGCTACGACGGGTGGCGTAGGTCCCATGGAGCCCTTGCATGAACTTGTCACACGGATCGGTCTCGCAGCGACAGAGCGATTCGGGTTCGCTCTTGCCGGTGGCTACGCCGTTCAGGTCCATGGATTCCTGACCCGTCGATCGGAGGACGTCGATCTATTCACCGCCGCAGGCGGCAAGTTCGAGGCTGCGGTTGCATCGGCCGAAGCGGCCTATCACAACGCCGGCTTGAAGGTGGAGATCGAGCTCCAGAAGGCCGGCTTCGCTCGATTGCAGGTCACGGATGCCGAGGAGAGATCCGTGAGAGTCGAGATGGGCGTCGATTCGCGCCCATTCACCGGTACGGCTTGAGATCGGCCCCGTACTCCACCCCGACGACGCGGTCGGCAACAAGATCGCTGCGCTCTACAGCAGAGCCGAGGTCCGTGATTTCGTCGACACCTTCGCCATCCTCGCCAGCGGCCGTTACAGCGCCGACCAGTTGATCACGCTAGCCACAGCGGCAGATCCCGGGTTCGATGAAGGGATGTTCGCGGTTGCTCTGTCCGCATTGGAACGTATCTCCGATCGGGCCCTATCGAGCCATGGGCTCAGCGACCAGGATGTCCAAGCGCTACGCCGCCGTTTCCTAGGCTGGGAGACCACCCTCCGTACGGGCGGAAGCACGAAGTAGTCGGCGCGAGCTCGCTCGTACATGCCGATCGAGGCGAGCCAGGGGAACGGGATAGGGCGCGCGCCTGCTGGCGGAAGAAAGGCAAATTCGACTGCCCCGATTGAGCCACCTGATCAGCCAGCGCTTTGGATCCGGATCTTGTCCGTGTTCGATCTGTGGCGCATGGCCATCTTGCTGATCGTCGGGGACACGTCCGGCGGCGAGGCGGCCGTGGCCGAGGCTCGACGGCGCAACCAGAAGGACCGTCATCCCCAGATGTCGGAGGCCGGCAGGGCCCATAGCCGGTCGCCAAACGACAGACGGCGCTCTCCGGTATGCAGGACGATCCCACCCACGAACGAGTCACCACACCGCTCGAGACGATCACGCAAGTAGGAGAGCCCACGGAAGTCCTCCTCGCGCGGGGTGGAGCTCGCTTTCACCTCGATGCCGAGCACGCGACCATCCGCAGTTTCGAGCACGATGTCCACTTCCATACCACCGGACTCACGGAAGTGGAACATCCTGGCCAGGGTGTTGCTCCAAGTGAGCTGCTTGGCGAGTTCGTTGACCACGAAGGTCTCGAACATCGCACCCGCTGCGGGATCTGTAGGACGGCGCAGCGCTGTGGCATCCTTGCCCAACAGCCCAGCCGCGACTCCCGTATCACTCATGTAGAGCTTGGGCCTCTTGACCACCCTGGCCGACAGGTTCCTGCTCCATGCCGGCAAGCGATGCACCAGGAACGTGGTTTCCAGCCATGGCTGGTAAGTGGACGCGGTTACGCGATCCAGGCCCAGCCGATTCGCGACCGTGCTCATCACGAGCTCCTGCGAGGTGGTCGCCGCGAAGAGATGGACCATGTTGAGCAACTCATCGGCTCGGCGTATGTCGGCAGCTACCTGGACCTCTCGGTGCAGAACGGTCCGAACGTATTGCCGGAACCAACGACCGCGAGACCTCCCCGCGAAGCGCTGCACCTCGGGATATCCCCCCGCGCACAGATACTCGAAGTACGTCTGGCGATCTAGGGTGGGCCGGTCGTAGTGGATCAGGGCCGCGGGGTCACTCAAGGCGCGATCAATGAAATCATCGCTACCACCAGTCAGCTCCCCCATCGAGAGCGGCCACAACGTGAGAAGGTCGACGCGGCCGGCCAGCGTCTCAGCTATGGACGGGACGGTGAGGAAGTTACTGGACCCGGTCAGGAGGAACTGCCCGGGACGGTTGTCGTTGTCCACCACCTCTTTGATTGCCAAGACCAGGGGCTCGCCAACTCGCTGTACCTCATCGATCGCTAGAGGTGTGCCCAGTTCACTGAGATACGTGCGGGGATCCCGCTGAGCGGCATCTCGGTCCTCTCCGCGATCGAGCGTGACGTACCCGGCACCGAGGCGCCCCGCCAGTTGCCTGGCCAAGGTGGTCTTGCCTGTTTGGCGAGCGCCGTGCATGACCACGACGCGGAACGACGAAAGTGATTCCTCAGCGAGCTCCAGCGCGCGCCTGGGAATCACACCGCGCAGCCCGTCCGCCATCAAGCTACCCCACAAATCCTCCGACAGATCCTCGACATTTAAATGTAGCTCTATCCCACAATTTGTCGGCCAAGTTCTCAACATTTTCTCGAAGGTGTCACAGGCGGCTCCGTCCGCTGGCCTCCTGGATCCTGGCCACAGCGGCCGACCTCGTACCGACCTGGTCTGCGATCGCGGCGGCAATGGAAGCCCTCGGAGAAGCAGCTGCAGACTCGGGCTGGTGCAGGAGCTCCCAGGCCCGCTCGTCGTGGCGTTAAGCGAGTTCGTCTCTGCAGCCTGCCACGTGATCTTCTTGAGGAACTTGACGTGACCATCGAGAACGACGACTTTGCACTCCAGGTCAAGCTTCGCCGAGAGCCCACCAACGCCGAGTTGGAGCACATGAATCAGCTGGTCCAGAGCGTGACCGCCGAGTTCCGCGGCCAGCCGTCCCCCGGTAGATCTCGAGGCCCTGTCAGGCGAGGCTGGGTACCGCGCCCCCTTCGGCCCGCTCGATCGTGACCCCGGACAGCCCTCTTCCCCACCTGCCGATGATCTCGGCGAGCCGGGCGGCCTCCAGCGGCGTACGCCCCAATCCGATGGCGTACCGGCCTGATCCCGGCCCCGTCTCGAATGGACGTGGCCAGGCCTGCACATCTGGCACTCCCGCCTCTTCCAAGGCGCTGATCAGCTCCAGCATGCGGCCCCGCACCCGACCGGCCACCGCATCGAACTCCTCGGCCCGTTCGGAACGCACTGTCACCACGGCCCACGCCGCGTGCCGGCGGTGGAGGGGAGGCGGCGCGAGCAGTTCGCCGGAACGGCCGTTCTCCGTGAGCTCCCATGCCCGGTAAAGCTCCTGCGTGAGCAGATCCAGGCCGCCGGCGGAGACCTGGCGCGCGCAGTTACGCATAGGGTCGCTGGGTGTCATCACCGTCATCGGGGCCGGGTCCGCCGAGACGACGGTGGGCGAGAGGGTGACCGGATCTCGCCAGTTCCATGCGGCCCACGTACTGAAGAAGTGCCCCAGCAGACGGTCAGCGGGCAGGTCGCCGCTCTCGCGGACGGTGCATGCCGCCAGCACCGTCCAGGCAAGGCCGGGCAGTCCGCCGAACGGGGCCGCGTCCAGGCCGCGCGCCCTCGCCCATGCCTTCACCTGCCTGGCCAGACGGGCGAAACGAGAGTGCCCGGCGCCGACGGCGGCGCGTATAGCGTCCGCATCGCTGACCGCGCTCAGGGCGATCGCGGCCGCCTGGCCCAGCTCGGCCCGGCGGGCCAGTGCCCGTGAAGGGGGGAGAGGTCCGGTGGCGACCACGGCCAGGTCGACGTCCAAGTCGGCCACGCGTAGTCGCGGGCCCGGCACCCTGGCGCCGATCACCTGCCGCACCAGGGCGGCGTCGGGCAGGGCCGCCCGTACCCGCGCCTCGACGTCCGCCATGTCCGTTTCACCCGGCAGCGCGGCCACCAGGTCCAGGTCCGCCGCCGGGAGTTCGCAGCCCATGCCGCGGGATCCGGCAAGGTGCACGACCCCTGGACGCAGTGCCTCCCCCAAGCGCCGCGCAACCTGTCCGGCCAAGGCTTCCCGCTGCGCCTGTTCGGGTGTATCGGGCTCGAACGCCCGCTTCGCCTCCTCGCTCGCGGTCTCATCCAGCCAGCGGACCTCCCCGGTTCCCAGGGCGATCAGGGCACGTGGGCGCATGGGCTCGTCCGCGCGGCGGGACAGGACCACCAGGTCACCGACCTGTGCGGTCATCCCGTCGAGCCGGACAGCCAGACCTTGCCGATCTTTGGCTCGGCCCAGCGTCAGGTGCGGAGTGAAACCCTCCGCTCGTCCCTTGCAGCGGGGAAAGCGCCGCTCCAGCGCTTGATGCAGGCGAGTCCAGGGCGCCGGGCCTGCGGCGGCGGGGTCGAGCCAGACGGTCACGTCGCCTCGATGCCGGAAGGTACGCACCCCTTCCAGCCGTACGGTGAAGGGCTCGTTCTCGGCGGCCGCCGCAGCCAGCAGCGGCGCGGCCGACTCGAAGTCCGACTCCGGTACGAAGCCGAAGACGAGGTTGACATGCGGCGGCCAGCGGTGGAACTGCGGATCGTGCTCCCGTCGAACCTGCTGAATCGGCGGCCACAACTCCTGCGGCGGCACCCAGACGACGGCCGTACGCGCAGTCGGCGGCACGTCGAGCACCCCGGCGAGGTCGGACGGCGAGAGATCGAGGACAGCCTCTACCCCGTAGTGGTCCGAGATGTACAGCCCTTCCGGGGTCGGTGTGTTGCCTCGCAGGGTCGCCGAGATCACCCGTGGTCGGCCGCGTAGCAGGATGCGGTCCAACCGCGTGGCCCTCCCGGACAGGGACGAGAGTGCCGCCAGCGGGTTGGCGTGCGGGTCGAAGGTGGGGGTCTGGTCGGATCCGTGGGCTTCCGTCCAGGCGTCCCGGAGCCCCAGCACGGACGCGGGCGCATCCGTACCGTCGTTGAAGTCCCCCACCAAGATCAGGTCGCCTTCGACGCCGGCCAAGCCCTCGGCGAGCTGCGCCATCTCCGCCTGCCGCCTGTCCTCACCGTCGTCGGCGTGGTCGCTGGTCAGGTGGGTGACGGCGACCGTGAGCGGACCATCGGCGGTGTCCACGACGATAGCGGCCAGCGCCTTGTACGGCCCGAGCACGTGCCAGGCCGCCTCCCGTACGGGCAACCGGCTGAGCAACAACAGCCCGCTGGCGTCGACGTCCTCGCCGTCAGGGTCGGTGCCGATGGCGTAGCGGGCGCGTACCCACGGGGCGGACAGGAGCATGGACAGCAGCGCGGGCTCGACCTCTTGCAGCGCGATGACGTCCGCGTCGGCCTCCTCCAGGGCCGCCAGCAGCAGGGGCCGGCGGCGGGCGGTGTCGATGCGTTCGCTGTCGTAGCGGTCCCAGAGCGTGTTCCATGTCAGGACCCGTACGGCCTTGGCAGCAGCCACCGCGCCACCGGAGCCGGGGCGCCAGCCGGCGTCCCAGACGTGCGGCGTCCGAGCCGTGAAGAACGGCGCTCGCAGGCGGCGCGGCTCCCGCACCCGGCCGGCGTCGCAGGTGTCGACCCGGTCCAGCCCGCTGGCCCGGTCCCACACCACCTCGCCGTCCGCCTCCACGAACAGCACCCGATGCCAGGGGATCTCGCCGCCGGGGACGAACGCGGGCAGCGGGACACGCTTGGGAGCAGCGCCCCGCTGGCCGACCCCCAGGACGAAGCGCGAGGGGTCGAACCGCGGGTCCCAGCGGACCCGGTGATAGATCTCCTCGCTGGTACGCATCACGCTCCGCCCCGATCCTCGATGGTTCCGGACGCCCCGACGTACCAGGTGCGGTGGGCCTGGCCGGGGTACGGCGGGACGAACCGGCGCACCTGCGCCGTGAGCACCTGCGGCGGCACCGGGTGCGCTCGGCGAGCGTTGCGCCGGTGCAGCTCGTCCTCCTCCACCACCATGATGGCGTGCGTCGTCAGCGCGTCGCGGCGGCGCGCCACGGCGTGCACCAGGGAACGCTGGTGCTGATTGAGCGACGTCGCATCCCACACCACCGTGCCGCCGACGGACAGCGCGGCGTCGAGCCGGTCCAGGCCCTCCCCCAGCACCTGCTGGTTGGCCCGCTGGTCCGCCCGCGAGCCCCGGGCCTGACGCAGGTCGTCCAGCGACAGATGCACGTCGATGCCGGGCAGGCTCGCCGCGAACGTGCTCTTTCCGCTGCCCGACGGCCCGACCAGGTGCACCAGTTGGGGGAACCGCCCGGAGCGCCACCGCCAGGTCGCCGCCACGGCCTCATCGACCGTGGCGATCCGCCCCCGCGCATAGGCATCACGCGCCTCCGCCCAGCACCGATCCACCACCTCCGCGCCGAGGCCATCGAGGGCCTCCCGCAGACCTGCCCGCAACGGCTCCAACGGCTCCGGCTCGAGCAACCCGGCGTCCTCGGCGTGCATCGCCGACCATTCGACCTGCTCGCGCGCCTGGTCCTCCGTACCATCCGCATCGTCCGTACGGCCCACCAGCACGGCCGCCGCGACGGCATGCAGCACTCCCAGATCGGCGGCGGACGCCATCCGTACGAGCCCGGCACGCCGATCCTCATCCGGATAGGGCCGGTGCAGACCGGCGTGCAGCCCGACCAGGTCCGCGACCCGCCGCGCCAGCGGCATGCCCAGCGGCCCGGCCAACCGAGCCGCCAGCCAGGCACGGGGCATGGAGTGCAGCACGGTGGCCAGCACACCCGCGAGCCGCGCATCCCCGTACCGCCCGATCAGGTCGAGCCTGCCCACCACCTCGGCGTGGGCTGGATCTTCCACACGGATGCCCGCCGCCCCACCTCCGCCCGGGCCGTCGACCGCGATACCCACCGCGGCCAGCAGCTCAGGGACATCGGCATCCGCCCCCGATCGCACCGCCCACAGTGCCGCGGCCGGCCGAAGGCCATTCGGCACAACGGCGGCGTGCATCCAATGGGTGTCAGTCCGCACGTGCGCCGGACGCACCCACTTGGCCACCCGCCCGCCGAACTCCTCCCGCCCGAACCCTTCAACTGTCCGAACGACGTACCCTTCCTGCCGCTCCGTGTCCAACCGAAGCGCCCGCAGCACCCGCTCATCGAAGACGCCGCGCCACAACACGGGCGGTGCCGGAACTCCGAGGCCCCGCAGGAAGGCCACCGTACGGTCCCAGTCCAGACAGCGATCCCCCTCCCAGACGGAGAACCCGTAGAACCAGCTGTCCAACTCCTCGTAGGCGATGGAGTGCCGCGCGAACAGGTTCTCCCCGCACACCCGCCACCCCACCGGGATCCTCGCCCCGACCCGCCCCTGCAGCTGCTTGACCCATGTCCGGGAAGGATGGTGTCCGGAGTCCAGCGACCGCGCATGCAGGCCGTCGGCGTACAGGGTGGTGTTCTCCCCATCGAGCTTCTCGGTGACCACGATCTCTCGCCCCCGCAGCCCGGACAGGTCACCCGCTCGTACGTCGTCCGGTGTCGCGCCGGGCGACCAGGGGAGGTGAGGGGTACGCGGATAGTGCACGCGCATGATCCCTCCCCCGCCGAACGCTTGGTCGCATCACTGTACGAGCGGCCTGGAGGGTCGTTCCATCGAATAATCAGACGGCCGCGTCGTGGCGAATCGCCTATTCAGCTGCCTACGGGCCAGGGTGAGGAATCCGTGAGCTTAGAGGGCCTGTCCGCCGCTCTCACTGAACAGGTCGCGGAGGTCTTGAGCGGTGGCTGCGCGGGTGGCCCAGGTTTCTAGTTGGGCGAGATCGGTGCAGGTGGTGATCTGGGTGCGTTTGTCGTCGGGGACGTCGAGACCGCGGGCAGTCAGCACCAGCAGCACTATCCTGGCAGCCTCTTCCGTCCTGCCTTCTATCTCCTCCAAGAGGCGCCGAATCTCGGGCGCGGCCATGCTGTAGGCGTATTCATAGTACTTCGGAGCGTGCTCATCGCGCGTGTCTGCCACTGCCATGGTGAAGGCCTCAACCACTTTGCGGTTGCGGCCGTGGACCATCACCGACATGGCCGACAGTTCCAAGTGAGCGGCGGCCTGCTGACGATCGGTGATGGCCGGAACGCCGTCAGGTCCCAGCACCCAAGCCCGCAACCGGTAGCCGGTCAGCCCCGACTCGATCGGCCGCGCGTAGTATTCGGCGACTGCTCGGTCGGGGCAGACGACCAGAACCGAAACGTCGCAACCCAGCAGCAGCCACAGCGCGGCGGCATAGCGCGCGAGTTGCCGCGGCTCCATGGACGTGTCCTGCTGGATCTCCACGATGATGGCGTGCACAGGGGCTTGCGGCGGTCCCAGAGTGAAGACCAGGTCGGCCTCGATATCGTCGGAAGGCCGGGTGCTGAAGGTGGTGCTCTCCTGCCGGACCAGCGGCGTGTCGGGCAGATCCACCCCCATGAGATCGCGCAGGATCTCCACCGCCAGTCGGGGGCGGGCGCTAAACATGTTGATGAGAGCGTCATGACGGGGGGACGGCATGTCGCTCATTGTTACACACCGAATACACATAGTGTCGGCACAGGAATCGATGAGGTGGCCAACGGCTGCAAGGAGGCCACCTTGGCCCGTCGCGCTGGAGTGGACCGCATGACCGTCCGCACCTGGCGGGGCAAGGGTCTCAACGCGAAGGGAACCGCAGCATGAGCGCACAGCCACTCGCCCCCGCCCCGCACGTGCCGGACAAAACCTTCACCGGCGTGCGGACAGCCCCTGTTCCATCCTGACGACATCGCTGAATTCGATGCCGAGTACGCGGAGCTGACCAGCACTTCTGTGGTACCCACGGCTACCCTGGATGAGCTCCTCGCCCGGTGGTGGCGTACAGCGATCGTGGCCAACCGCGACCCTGATGACTGACACCACGTCCTAGAGGCTGTCGAACGCCTGCGTAACGACGAACGGCCACGGGACGAAACCTTGCCGACGTTGCACGCGCACGTGGTTACGAGGTCGCCGAGCAGTGGCCTTCACGATCATCCTCGGCAGCAAGATCGCTGAGAAGCAGGCGGACAGCCTCACCGAAAGCGAGTTCGCCGCGCTGATGGAGGTGTACGAAACCCTGCGATTGGTGCCCGAGAATGGCGAAAAGCCGAACGGGGAGGCCCCGGACGGTTCGGCAATGCGCATGATCACACACCGGGGCATCGACTTCCGGAGCCAACGTGGTCACTTGGACGCCATGATCGTGGACATTTGGCCGAAGATCATAGTCGTCCTGAACGTAGACACGTGGCCGTTCTCCACTCTGCCCAATCCCGTACCTCCAATGGGCGCTGGCAGGTTCAAGGCTGCCCGGGACGATGAGCACGCATGATCACCTCCGCGGCGTCGTAGGCGAAGCTGATGCTGGGGCCGGTCGGTGTGGAGACCTTGGTCAGCAGGCTGCGGTCGATGTACTCCAGGGTGTGGCCGCCCACGCTGATAGGGCGGCCCTGCTCCCCCGACGAACGCTTGATTCGCCTCAGGGTACAAGCGGCCAAGAAAGCGGATCTATCGAATATCCGCCTGGCGAACTGCGGCCAGCGGCGTCAGCAAGGTGTGGATCACCGCCCAGACCTTGTGGCCCACCTGGTCGTCGCCTTCGTACCCGACCTGGTCAGCGATCGCGGCGACGATGGAGAGTCCCCAGCCATGGCGGGCGCTGTTCCGCCGGGACAGGCCGAAGCGGGGAACGCCTCCCCAGCCGCAGTCGTAGACCGCGACGGTGACGGTGGTGGTCGTACGCGCGAGTTCGACGATGAACGTACCGTTTGGGCTGCCGCTGCTTGTGTGCTTCAGGGCGTTGGTGGCGAGCTCGGCGACGATGAGCTCGGCGTCGTTCTGGCAGGGGGAGTCGGCCAGGAGGTAGCGGGCGAAGTGGCGAGCATGGGGGATCTGGTCAGGGATGCCGGCGAACGTGCGCCGCCAGATCAGTCCGCCAGGGTGCAGGTCGATCATCGCGTCGATGAGTTCACGCTGAACGGAGCAAGGTTCGCGCTGTCTGGGGACGCACACAACGGCGGGCGTGGTGGTGTCGAGCATGGGGATTCCTCCGTGGACGTGTGACAACGGGGATGCGGCCTGTGGTGGTCCGCCATATGTACGGTGCCGTGAAACGCCTTCCGGGTGGATCTCCATCTCGCGTTCGATCATCGCCCCGCTCGTTATAGGCGCTGACCTGGGAGAATCTGCCTCTGTCCCGCATTGACCTCCCTACAGCCGCGATCAGAGTGATCAGAGCGTCATGACGGATATACAATGCGTACGCAATCCCAGGTGACAGGGGGTGCGTGATGTCGGGCGAGGGCCGCCGAGTGCTGCTGTGGGCTCGCTCCTGGAGCAAGCAGTTGCGTGCCAAGGGCTTCACATGGGATCAGATCGCCACTGTTCTCGAGCTCACTCATGCGGCCAGCCCGTTACGGCTTTGCCGGCTGGCGCACGGCCGCACTGCCTCCGATGTGGTGGCCATGGTGAACGACGCCGACCCTGCGGGCACAGCCTCCTTGCGAGAGGCGCGGCTTTACGATTTCGAGGCCTGGCCGGAGACCGGTCGTCGGCCGCCTGCACGTCTCCTGGTCATGCTGGCGGAGGTTTACCAGACCGCTGCCCGGAGCTTGATCAGCGATGAGGTCTTCGGGTCGTATCGCAGCGCCGACCGTGAGCTGATCGACAGAGCAGACTTCCGAGATCGGGACGCCAACCGGCCTCCATCCCTGAAGACGGCAAGCCGTGTCACCATAGAGGCGAGCGCAGCAGCCGCGCCCGCTGACAGGTCGCTCCCGGACGCTCCGGCGTGTGTGCACCTGCTGCGCGCCATCGGCACCGAGGAGACCGACGTGAAGCGACGCGAGCTGCTCTTCGAACTGGCCCTGGTGCTCGGCGGCGCCCGGGCGCTGGACCTTTTGCGCGTCCTGACCCCGGATGAGGAAGAACGCCTGGCCGGGGTTCTGCGCAGCACATGGCGAGTGGATGAGGCGACTGCGCGCACGTTCGAGAAGCTCACTTTGCGCGCACGCCAAGCCGATGACGAGCATGGGCCGGCGGCGCTGCTGCCGGTGGTGAACAGACAGCGGACAGCGCTCGCGCAGGTCCTCTCCCGAGAGTCCATGCCCCCAGCGCTGCACGATCGGATGCTGGCCGCGTATGCGCAGATGTCACAGCTGGCCGGATATCTTGCCTACGACCTGCTCGACTACAAGGCGGCCGAGCGCGCCATGCGCGATGGACTGCGGGCGGCGCTCGAGCTAGGCGATCCCACCCTGGTCAGCTACCTCCATTGCTGGTTGGGTGCTATGGCCGTCTATCAACGGCGACCCGCCACTGCTCTGGACCATGCCTTCGCCGCGCAGAGCTGGACCACCCGTTCTCCAAGCAGATTGTTGCGGGCCATGAGCGACTCGGTGCTGTCCAAGGCACATGCCACCGCAGGCGAAGCGGCGAAGTGCGCCCGCGTGCATCACGCTGCGGTGTCCTTTGCCGATACATCAAAGGACAGCGAGCCGGCGTTCCTGTACTGGATTTCGCCTTCGGTGGTGGAGTGCGGGGCAGCCTGGGCGCTGATCCAGCTACGACAAACAGGACCCGCCGTCACGGCAGCCCAGCAATGCTTGGCCGGGCTCGACCCGCAGTTCAAGATGGATCGCGGGCTTGCGCTTGTCTCGTATGCCAGCGCATTGACCCCCGCCAAGGAGATCCCTGAGGCCGCCGCCAGACTTACGGAGGCCGCTGGCATAGCGTCACAACACAGTTCGGCTCGGCTGACCGATCAGCTCCTTCGAGCACGGGCCCGTCTCGAGCCATGGGCGGGTAACGCACATGTACAGCAGCTCGACGACACCCTGCAAGCTTGCGGTTTTAGAGGAGCAGTACGAAGCGAATGACGATGATCGCGCGTAGCTTTATTGCCGCCGGCGAAGTCGAGCGCGATGCGGAGCAGGTGAGCACGGTGGCGGATCATCGGTTGTTCTCTCTGGAGGTGGAGAACTTCCGCAGCCTGCGGCAGGTCGCTCTTCCGCTCGGCCCCGTCAACGTGCTCGTTGGGCCGAACGGCGCGGGCAAGACGAATGTGCTGGAAGTGTTCCGGTTTCTGGCCGACATCGTGCGTACGGATCTCGTCCCGGCGTTGGACGAGCGCGGTGGATTCGAGCGTCTTGTCTTCCACGGCGGCACCGTACCGGCGGCGTATATCCGCATCGGAATCAAGGGATCGTGGTCGGCCGAGCCGGGAGACCGGCAGGACGAATACGACCTGCGGATCACCGGGACCCCGTTCGCCAGGGAAGAGATCTTTCGATCCAGCACGGAACGGCATCGGCTGCGGACGATCACGGTGCGGGGCAAGTCGGCGACCACCCGTGCCTTGGATCCTTTCGACACTTCAGAGCCGCTCACCGGACAGTCCGAGGGCGCTGGGATCGGCATCCAGGCAGTGAGCAGCGGACTGTCCACGCTGCCCCGACTCAGTGACGAGAGGTTCGGGCCGATCACGGCTCAGGTCTCCGGGCTGCTCGGTAGTTTTCGGATCTTCGAAGTGGATGTTCACGCGGCGGCGAGACCTACTCGGGCGCCGGTCAGGCTCGGTGAGGGCATCGCGAGTGACGCCTCCAACCTGTCGAGCTTTCTCCTCTGGCTGAGCGCCAACGAGCCGGACCTGTGGCAGCAACTGCAGGACGATGCCGCCGAAGTGCTGCCCCAGTTGGAGGCCATCGAATTCGACCACGTCGGGTCCACGGTTCTCGGGATGCTACGGGAGCGGGGAATGCGCGAGCCGACGCCGCTGCCGGACGCTTCCTACGGAACCATCCGGCTATTGGGACTGCTCGCCATGCTGCACGACCCGCACCCGCCCGCATTGACCTGCGTCGAGGAGATCGATCACGGGCTGCACCCGCAAGCGTTGGAACTTCTGGTCGAGCGCGTGCGGGAGGCGGGTGAGAAGACGCAGTTCATCATCGCCACTCATTCGCCGGCTCTTGCCGATCGACTCAAGCCGGAGGAACTCATCGTGTGCGAGTGCAGCGACGACGGCTCGTCACTGATTCCGGCGACCCTCCAGGAGCAAAGTCGAGGAGATCGCTCGCGCTAGTGAGGAACTTCCACTCGGAGAGCTCTGGTTTTCGGGGCTCTGGGCGGTGATCTGTGTATGTGTAGATGCCCCATGCCATTACAGGAAAGCAACACCAGCCCCTGTCTGCACCACGCGAGTTCAGCTATTCCCCATGGCGGTTCTTGCGATACTCGCGGACTGCTAGAACGCTCGCAAGCACCAGAATCACAATAATCGCGACAGACGGGGCAAGTATATCCACACCTCTCTTTCCATCAGCAATGGAGAGCGCGATGCGAAGGGGGAGCAGAATTAGGCTAAGCAGTGCCACCTTCCACCAAATCAAGCGTTTGAATCTTTTAATAGGCATCAATGACTCCGCTTCACTGATTAGTAGACAATGCTCTGGTCAAGCTGATAATAAGCTAGACGCCGGCATGAGGTTCGAGCCACCGACCTACGCGCGCCGGCAAGGTGCGCACTAATCTGAGCCAACTTGGGTGTTAGCGGAACTGCAGCACGCGGACGACATTTGACCGGTGAGGGGGTTGGTCACCACCCGGCAGCACAGCGCCAACGACGGACTGCCGCCCACCATATTCGAACGTCACATGATCGAGAAGAGACAAGCCTCATCGGGCCCTCGCCTGCTCGGCATGCACGACAACCCGGAACGGTTCCCATCGCGGTTCGTGGAATCACCGTCGCCCGAGCGTCTCGGGAGACCGCCATGCCGTCCGCCCGCAGCGAACGGGATGATCCCACGCAAACCTCCATCAGCCGAAGCCGATTAGGAGGGACGACCATCCCTTGCGTCATCTGGGTCATCGACGCCGACCGGTGACGAGCCAGCCCTGGTACTGCGGGTTGTCGCGTGGAAGTAGAGCGCCCTAGGGAGGGCGAACGCGATGACGCCTTCGCCCATAGCGGCTACGGCCAGAATCGGCTCCACAGGAACTTCGTACGGGCCTGTGGCCGATTCCGCAATGTGTGGCGTCAGCCACGCTGCGCACATGAGCCCGAATCCGATGCTTACCGGGATTGCCAGTATCAGCCTGATTGCCAGGCGCTTCCGCCGGCCTCGCACGCGGCGATGCACGAGAAAAACCAGACACGGGTACACCAGCGCCAGACAGACCACCACGCACCAGACGAGAGTGTTCGAGAAATCCGGCTCCGTCAGATGGTGTTCCCTGTCCAAGCTGTCAGATCGCTGATCCGGCAGTGGAGGGCCATCGATGACTGACCGCGATCTGACGTAGAGCCCCTTCTTGTTCAGCTCGTTGACCTGCTCCGAGCCAATGGGCCCAGACGTGTCCACCAACCACTCCCGCCAGAGTCCTCCATTTTCCACCAACCCCGTTCCGGGGAAGGAGACAGTGGGGGGAATCCGGTCGCGCCGGATGTCGACGGCGACCCCGACTATCTTCACCGTTTCAGCGAATCTGCTCCCGGGCTTGAAGTTGGCCAGTGCCGCATGAACGGCGTCATATTTACCCTCGGTGACCAGGAGCTCGCCTTTGGCCTGCGGGTATCGTCCGCGTACCAGCGGATACATGCCGCGCGTTATCGGATCTCTCAGATCCAGCTCCGCGACTGCGCCGGGCCATCCCGGCCAGGGCCCGTCATCGACGCTGAAAGGTATCGCCCTGCCGCCTTCGGGCAACACGGCCTCGATCTGTGCACGAGTGTAGGGCTTTCGCGTCTCGGAGCGGTCTCTCAGCGGGTAGAGCTCATAACCATTGCTGTCCTGCTCGACTGGCACCGTCGACTCGGAGTCAAAGATGCGCACGTCCGCTGCGCCCATGTCCCAGGCAACACCTTCGCGTGGAGAGACATGCGTGGTCGCCTGCCCGGTGAGTATGGCGCTGAACACGGCCATTGGCAGAGCAACCGCAAGGATCGAAGCGATCCTTGCCTTCCGGTCCGACGTGGCGTTCCCCCGCAGGTCTGCAGGGAGAGTCATCTCCATGCCTCCCAACCGAGGCAGCAGCCTCGATCAGCGCGAGCAGCGAAAACTAGAGCGGCAGATACGTGAACAGATCCGGAGTTTCGTATGGTGGCGGAGTAAGGGGGTTGTGGTACCCCTTCCTGTGTATAAGAATTCCGAACTCGCTCAAATTTTCCCTGATCTTGTCCGCGCCGGCGCCTTCGAACATCTTTGAGAGCCCTTGCATCACAGCGCAGGACCCAGCCAGTTCCGGGAATCCCCATATTGCTGTACACATTGTGAGGCCGGCATCGACCGGGTTCGGCGTCTTGTAACCTTCGGTCTTGTAATTCTCCAGGTCTTTCGCGCTGACATAGTAACTGCACTTGGTATGCGTGCTCGCAAAAATATCCTTGCCATCCTTTTTTGTCTCGCATATGGCCGAACTCTGGTTCCTCCAGTCTTTCCCTCCCGAGCACGTCTTCGAACACTTCTGAGATCCCTTCCAGGCTGCCGTGCATATGTCTTCGTCCTCGAACCATCCGGTCCTTACATCCCTGAGGCAATACATCCTCTGCAGACTGCCGAACGAGCAGGCGTATATCGATGAACTTGCGTTATCCAGGCACGACATATATCCCCTCAGAGTTGTCCTGCAGTCATCCGGCTTCAGCAAGTTGGACGCGTCACATCGATACCCGAGTTCCGCGTAGTTCGCGCACTTCGAATCGTTGCCGTCCCAGTTGTCCCCGTTTTTTCCGAGCTTCTTCATACATCCGTAGAAGTGATCCCGGGTACCACCGCACTGTCGGGTGTCTTTCGCCCCATAGTCGTTGAGGCAGTCGCGCCAGGATCGTTCGGCGCCAGAGCATGTCTTCTTGTCGATGTTCTGGTGCCGGCAGGCCATGTAGTTGCTCGCCGATTCGTTGCACTGTTTCGCCGTGGTGCTGTTATCCCTCCTGCACGTGATGTAGTCGCCCGCCATGTCGACACAGGCAGACGTTGTTTTCTTGGGATAGACGCAGTGCGTGTATTGCTTGTCCAGGCCCTTGCATTCGGTTGTGGTGACTCCCAGCGTCGAGCAGGCGGCCTTCCACTTCTTCGAGCCGGTCTTCTCGCCCTGGAGTGTCACCAGGGCCGTCTTGCACTTCTTCTGGTTGGGCTTCTTCGCGCAGGAGGCGTGGCCGGTGGGGTCGGTATTGGTCAGAGGATTGTCGTTGGCGTAGGTGTAGCGGTTGAGCTGGACACTGGGATCCGGGTTCTGGAGGAGAGTGTCGCGGCTGATGAAGCTGCCGGTGGCCGGCTGGTACCAGCGCGCCGCCATGTTGACCTTGCCGGTGTCGGGATCGGTGTAACCGCCCTGATAGCCGAGCATGTGCGCGGCACCGCTACGGGAGGTCACCTCGCCGAAGGGGTTGTAGGCGATGGAGTCCGCCAGCGCGGTCCCTGCGTTGGTGAACGTACCGATCAGGTCCCCCCGAAGGTCGCAGAAGGCGAACTGCGCGCCGGCTCCATCAGACAGGCTGAGCGTGTGACCGGACGGATCCCGGCCGAACGTCGCCTGGGCGCCGGTGGAGGTGTCGGTGGCGGCGATCAGGTTGTTGGTCTGGCCGTCGTAGGTCATCCGCGTGGTCTTCCCACTGTAGGTGCGGGTTTCGACCCGGTCGAGGGCGTCGTAGTCGTAAGTCACGCCGTCGTCGCTGACCATGTGGTCGAAGGCGTCGGACTTGGCGATGCGGACCAGGCCGCCGCCCTCTTCCGCGAGGGTGCCGCGGGCGGTGTAGGTGTAGGTCCGGCCGTCGCCGGAGGTGAGGCGGTTGCGTTCGTCATAGGCGTAGGTCTTGCTCCCGGCCTTGACGCGGTTGCCTGCCGCGTCCCAGCCGTAGTCGGTCTTGACCCCGCCAGGGTCGGTCCAGGAGATGAGCCGGTTGGCCCAGTCGTAGGTGTAGGTGTTCTTCCCTGCGCCTGCCGTACCGGCAGTGGTCTTGAACGTCATGTTGTCGTCCAGGTCGTAGCCGTACTCGATGGACGCGATCGGCGCGGCCGACGATGTGGCGAGGCTGTCCGTGGTGAGCCGATTCAGGTCGTCGTAGGCGTAGGTGCGACGAACGCCGTTCGTGCCGTAGGCCATGCCGGTAAGCCGGTTGGCCTTGTCGTAGCTGTACCCGATGGTGGTGGCCGAGACGGGGTCCACCGCCTGGGTGAGCCGGTCGCCGTCATCCCACGAGAAGGTGGAGGTTCCGGTCCCGTCGGTGCGCTGGACGAGCCGCGTGTTGGCGTCATAGGCGTAGACGTTCAGGTCGCCGGCCGTGGCGCTGCTGGACTTCAGCAACTGGCCGCGGTCGTTGAGGGTGAAGGTCAGATCGTTGGCAGTGATCAGTCGTCCGGCCTGGTCATAGCCGAACGTCTTGGCCTCGGTCTCGGCCTCGGCGCCGCTGCCGGTCTGCTTGATGAGCCGGTTGAGCTCGTCGAACGTACGCTCGACCCGTACCCCGCCGGGGGCCAGGGTGACGGTCGGGTTGCCGCCTGCGTCGTAGGTGGCGGTCCAGGTGCGGTCCTTCAGGTCCGGGTGCTGCGCGGTGGGCGGTTCGATCACTGTCTCCACCAGGCCGAGGCTGTTGTAAGTGGTGTAGGTGGAGTGACCGCGCCCGTTGGTGGCGCGGGTCTGCGCGCCGGTGGCGTCGTACCCGAAGGTGCTGGTGATCTGCTCGGACGCGGAGACCGGCTCGACCAGCTGGGTCATGCGGTTGGCCGCGTCGAAGGAGCGGGTGACGGTGTGACCCTCACCTGAGGTGCTGCTGATCGGGTTGCCGGCCAGGTCGTAGCCGACCTTCCGGGTACGCAGCACCTTCCCGTTCGCATCCAGCTCGCGGCTCTCGGTCATGCGGCCGGCCAGGTCGTAGACGGCCTGGGAGGTGAGCCCGAGTGCGTTCGTGGTCGTGGTCGCGCGTCCGGCCAGGTCGTAACCGAACGTGGTCGTGTTCCCGAGCGCGTCGGTGTGCTTGACCATCGCACCGGCCGCGTCGTAGGCGCGGGTAGAGACATCGCCGGTGGGACGGGTGGTCTTGGTCAGTCTGCCCGCGTCGTCGTAGTCCACCTTGGTGACGTAGATGCCGGGGGTCGGCTTACGCTCGATCGTGGAGAGCGTGATCTGCCGCCCGAGGTCGTCGTAGGTGGCCTCGGAGCGGGCTCCGTTCGGGTCTACGGTCCACAGCGATTCACCGAGCAGGTCGTAACCGAACGTCCATGTCCCGGCGGCGGCGCCGTTGGCGGGTGGGTCGGTGACCTTCACCTTGCGGCCCAGCGCGTCATAGAGGGCGGTGGTGATCTGGCCGCGCTGGTTGATGGCCTTGATCACCTGGCCGGCGGCGTCGTATTCCGTGGTAGTGGTCGGGGTGATCGGCTGCCCGCCGGGCGGAGTGTAGGGCGGGAAGGTCTGCTTGGTGACGCGCCCGGCCCGGTCGTAGGTCGTCGTGGTGGTACGACCTTCGGCGTCGATCTGCTCAGTACGCTGGCCGAAGGTGTTGTAGCCCAGTTTGGAGGCAGGCCGTTCGCCGACGGCGGTGCCACCGTTGCGTTCCACCTGCACGGCGGGCAGCTGCAGCAGCACCGGCCGCCCGGCCTCGTTGTAGGTCACGCTGGTGGTGAAGTCGGCCGCGTTGGCGCCTGTGGCGTTGCCGCGCGGGTCGGTCATCGCGGTCACCAGTCCCCGATCATCCATGGTGAGCGTGGTGATCAGGTCGGCGCCGTCGTTGCGGACGATCTGCTTGGTCGGCTGGTCGAGCACGTCGTACTGATACTCGGAAACCTCGCTCCGGCCGGCACCCGCGCCGGTGCGCGTCGCCCTGGTCACGTTGTTGTTCGCGTCGTAGGTGAGGCTGGTCTTGCGCGCCAGCTTCTCCGGGTCGACCACCTGCGTGGTGATCCGCCCGGCGGCGTCGTAGGCGGCATCGATGCGCAGCGTGCCGCCATCGATGATCTGCTGGGTCAGCTGCCCTGCCGCGTCGTACGCCCGCGAGTCCAGCACGACGTCGCGGCCGGTGGCGGAGCCGTTCAGCTTGGCGCCCTTGGCGACCTGCTCGAATGGTAGGCCGTCAGCGTAGTAGGTGTAGGCGGTGGTGCGGCCCATCGCGTCGGTCTTGGACGCGACGCGGCCCGCGGGGTCGTACGCGATGGACTCCATCACCACATCGGTGGCCAGCTGGGGGGCGAGCGGGCTGCCCGTCCATCCCTTCAACACCGTGGTGGCCGGCTCTCCGCGCGGCGTGTAGGTATAGGCCAGCGTGGCACCGCGCGCGTCGGTGGACGTGACCTTCAGGCCCCTGGCGTCGTAGCCGAACCTCGTGACCCCGCCTTCGGCGTCGGTGACCGTCTCCTGCCGCCCGTAGGTGTCGTGGGTGTAGGTCGTGGTGCGAGCCGCATCCCCGCCGGTCAGGTCCTCGTTGATCTCGGTCAGTACCAGGCCGTCGGCGTCGTAGGTGGCCGACCAGCGCAACGTATGCGTCTTGCCGGTGACCTCGTTCTTCACGCCCGGCCCGGTCTTGGTCAGCACCCTGCCCAGGCCGTCATAGGTGATGGTGGTGGTGACGCCCTCCGGGTGCACTGTGGAGATCTCAGTGGTGGAGATCACCCGGCCGATCGTGTCGTGAGCGTACTTCTTCACCAACCCCGACGGTATGGTCTCGGTCGCGAGATCACCGGCAGCGGTGTAGGCGTAGGTGGTCTCGTTCCCCTTGTAATCCTTGGCCGACTTCACCAGGCCCGCGGGCATGGAGCCGCCACCGACCGCCGCTTCCGTGCCGTCGGTGTAGGTCTTGGTTGCGGTACGGCCGACGGGGAAGTCCTCTGTCGCCGGGGTGGTGACCTTGATCTCCTCGCCGAAAGCGTTGTGCGCCCAGGAGGTCCTGTAGGTCTCGTCCGTCGCCGAAGCCGACCGTCCGTCACGCTCAGCAATCTTCACATCGTTACGCGGGTCGAACGGCTTGTCGGCGTCGATGAAATAGCTGTAGTACTCCGTCGAACAGCTGGCGCCAGCCGTACGACAGGTCTTCTTCGACAGCAAGTTCCCGCGCGCGTCGTAGGCGACCTCGACCACGTTGTTATTGGCGTCGAACACCTTGGCCGGGTATCCGCCGACGTCATAGGCCCACTTCGTAGTCGCCCCCACCTGGTCGCTCTCCGATACCGGCCGGTTACCACGCTGTGCATCGCTGACGTACGTGACGACGCCATTGTGCGGATCCGTGACCGTCACGGTGGCGAAGGTGGAGATGGTCGTCTGCTTGGCATATACCGGCTCCGACAACGTCCACTTACCACCGTTGGCATCGACATGGGTCACCAGGCGTCCGCCGTCAGCGGCGTAGGTGTTGTCCGCGTCTACCCGTCCCGACGGCATCGTGACCTTGGTCAGTTGCGGCTGGGCGGTACGCGCTACATAATGCCGCTGCACCGTCGGCGCACCGAGCGGCTTGCCGTATACCGCGACCTCGTCGATGTCGCCGTTGAATGGGAACACCTTGGTCGAGGTGGTCGTGGAGGGCCACGCCGTACTGCCGTAGCCGGACCCGATCCGGGTCTCCCACTGATCGCCGTGCTTGATCTCGCCGGACAGGGTGCCGATCTGGGCGCCGTCCAGGAACAGAGTCTGCGTGTCCTTGCGGCCTGACAGCACCACGTGATGCCAGGTGCCGTCGTTCACCGCCGCGGTGGAGGTGATCGGGGTGTGCGCGCCGGTGTAGAACTGGCCGCGCAGCTTGCCGTCAGTGCCGACATACACCACGGGGGTGAACGCCGATGGGGTGTTATCGGCCGAATTCTGCATCCCGATGATCGTGCCGGAGGCGGTGGTCTTGAACCATGCCTCCACCGCCAACTCGCCGCCCTGCCCGCTGATCGTCGAGCGGGGCAGCTGAACGAAGGTAGAGGTGGCCGCGCCCTTGAACCTCATCGCCGTATCCGGCGATCCGCCTAACGCACCCGCCACACCCACGCCAAGGTCGGCCGGGGTGGTGCCGGTGAGCTTGGCCTGTTCCTCGGTGATGTTCCAACCCGCCGAGGAAGCGACTTTCGTCCCGGTCGTGGTGGCAGTCTCGTTCAGCCGGTAGTAGTACTCCGGGGCCGAGTCCAGCACCACGCTCTTGTAACGGGAGGCAGCCGTGTAGCTGTAGGCGGTGCACGCGGTAGCCGAGGTGGGCGGGCACACCTTCACCAGCTGGTCACCGTCGTAGGCGTAGGTCCAGGTCAACGGCTTACCGTCGACCGGGTCAGTGGACACGCTCGTGACGTGGTTGCTGGTCCAGGTGAACGTCAGTGACCGGCCTCCGGTCGCGGTCACCTTCGTCAGCTTGCCGTCGGTGCCGCGGGCGAGCTCCTGGGACCGGCCCCGATGGTCGGTGATCTTGGTGAGCTTGCCGGCTGCGTCGAACCAGTAGGAGGTGGCCGACTTGTCCATCAGCCGCCAGCCGCCCCCAGACTCGGCGGCGAGCGTGGCGAATGTGCCAGACGGGGCGGCGAAAGTGCCGTCCCCCTTGGGTGCGAACCGCATCTGCTCGCCCGCCGGGTACGTCACCAGGAGACTTCCCTGAGGCTCCACGTCGATCCGCATGTCCCACCGGGTGGTCCAGCCCGCGCCAAAGGCGCCATCAGTGCGCGGGTCCAGGCTGTTGTAGGTACGGGTCACCGACATCGGCGGACCGACGACCGCCACCGAGGCATCGGTTGCGGTGTGGCCGTAATTGCCCGAGACATGGTTGAATTCGCGGCCCTGCGTGCCGCCCGCCAGCAGGGAGTTGATGTTGCCCTGCTCCACCGCCGGGGTGAGGGTACGCCAAGCGGAGGTCACCGTCGTGAAAGTGGTGGCGGCCTTGGCCATCCACGAGTACGTCTTGCCCCAAGCAAGTTTCTTGTCCGGCACCTGCCAGGCGCCGGTAGTGCTCCACTCGGGCGAGCTTTCGCACCAGGTCCAGTTCGGGGCAGTGCCCTCACACACCTGGAACCAATACTTGACCGGAGCCTCGTTCAGCGGGCGAGCGTTCGCCGACAGCACCGGTGTCAGTGTGCTGACCTGGGAGTTGTTGGCAGGCGAGAACGTCTCGAAGGGCAACGCGCTCACCTTGGCCGATTGCCAGTCTGACCACGGGCTGCTCATGCCCGAGATCGTGGTGGCCCGGACCCGCCAGCGAACCAGCCAGCCGTCCTTCAACTTTTCGGCGGGCACCACGGCCCACGCGTTCGTGCCAGACGCATACGAGGTCGCCGACGAGCCTGCCCAGATCACACCCGATCCCTGTTCCGCCACGATCGGATCGTGTTCCACCTCGACATCGAGGACGGACCTGCGATTCTCCGGGTCGGTGACCTTCGCGTACAGCCACGGCGTCAAGGTGGCAGCCGTCCACGACGCCGTACCACGCACAGCTGGGTCCATCCCCAACCCTTCGATCGACGGCTTATTCAGGTCAACCCTGGTCAACTGCCAATCTGACCACGGCCCTGCGACACCAGACGTGGTCTCGCCACGGACCCGCCATCGAACCAGCCAGCCGTCACTCAATTTGCCACCGGGAATCTGCACCCACGCATTCGAGCCCGAGTCGTACGCCTTCGATCCCTTGCCCGCCCAGATTGGCCCTGTGCCCTGACTGGCCGCTGCGGGATCGTGCTCGATCTCAATGCTCAGATAGGACCCACGCGACTCGGGATCGCTCACTTTCGCGTACACCCACGGCGTCAGTGATGGGACCGTCCATAAACCTGAGCCCTGCGTACCTGGCGTGACTCCCAGTCCGGCGACCGAAGGTTTCTTCAGGTCAACTGTGGCCAATTGCCACTCCGACCACACGCCGCTGGTGCCCGTTGTGGTGACCCCTCGCACTCGCCAGCGGATCAACCACCCGTCGGCGAGTTTCCCAGCAGGCACTTGCAGCCAGGCGTTGGAGCCCGACGCATACGAGGTTTGTCCCCTACCGGCCCAGATAAGCCCGCTACCCTGCCCTGACGACAATGGATCATGCTCGATCTCCGCGTCAAGGTACGACGCGGAACCGCCGGGATCGGTCACCTTCATAAACAGCCAAGGCGTTAACGAGGACAGAACCCATGTGCCCGAACCTTGAGTCGCGGGCAAGGCCCCGAGCCCGCTTCCTGCCGGTTTGTTCACCTCCACTTTCCCGGCTTGCCATTCTGACCAGGGTCCTGTGGCGTTTCCGGCTTGCCCTCGGACGCGCCAGCGGATGAGCCATCCATCCTGGAGGGTGCTGGATGCGACTGCTGAGCTGGTCAGAGTGGTAGCGCAGGCTCCGGTGGTGTACGGGCTTTGCCCCGTCCAGATCAACCCACTGCCCTGAGCGCCGGCCGACGGGTCGTGCTCAACTTCGACTTTCAGCAGGAGCTCACGGCATCCGGGGTCGTCTACATATGCCGAAAACGTCGGCGTCAACGTCGAGAACGTCCACAACCCCGACGCCAACTGCCCCGACGACGACAGGTTCGACACCGTCGGCTTCGTGGTGTCGATTCTCCCGGCCTGCCACTCTGACCAGGGTCCTGTGGCGTTTCCGGCTTGCCCTCGGACGCGCCAGCGGATGAGCCATCCATCCTGGAGGGTGCTGGATGCGACTGCTGAGCTGGTCAGAGTGGTAGCGCAGGCTCCGGTGGTGTACGGGCTTTGCCCCGTCCAGATCAACCCACTGCCCTGAGCGCCGGCCGACGGGTCGTGCTCAACTTCGACCTTCAGCATGAACTCCCGGCATCCGGGGTCGTCTACATATGCCGAAAACGTTGGCGTCAACGTCGAGAACGTCCACAACCCCGACGCCAACTGCCCCGACGACGACAGGTTCGACACCGTCGGCTTCGTGGTGTCGATTCTCCCGGCCTGCCACTCTGACCAGGGTCCTGTGGCGTTTCCGGCTTGCCCTCGGACACGCCACCGGATGAGCCACCCGTCTTGAAGAGTGCCGGTTGGCACCGCTGAACTGCTGAGGGTGCTGCCGCAGGCTCCGGTCATAAAGGGGCTTTGCCCCGTCCAGATCAACCCACTGCCCTGGCCAGCGGCCGACGGGTCGTGCTCAACTTCGACCTTCAGCATGAACTCCCGGCACTCGGGGTCGTCTACATATGCCGAAAACGTTGGCGTCAACGTCGAGAACGTCCACAACCCCGACGCCAACTGCCCCGACGACGACAGGTTCGACACCGTCGGCTTCGTGGTGTCGATTCTCCCGGCCTGCCACTCTGACCAGGGTCCTGTGGCGTTTCCGGCTTGCCCTCGGACACGCCACCGGATGAGCCACCCGTCTTGAAGAGTGCCGGTTGGCACCGCTGAACTGCTGAGGGTGCTGCCGCAGGCTCCGGTCATAAAGGGGCTTTGCCCCGTCCAGATCAACCCACTGCCCTGGCCAGCGGCCGACGGGTCGTGCTCAACTTCGACCTTCAGCATGAACTCCCGGCACTCGGGGTCGTCTACATATGCCGAAAACGTTGGCGTCAACGTCGAGAACGTCCACAACCCCGACGCCAACTGCCCCGACGACGACAGGTTCGACACCGTCGGCTTCGTGGTGTCGACCCTGCCAGCCTGCCATTCCGACCAAGGACCGTCCACGCCACCCGCCTGCCCCCGAACCCGCCAGCGAATGAGCCACCCATCCTGAAGCTTCCCGGATGCCACCGCTGAGCTGGTGAGGGTGATGCCGCAGGCTCCGGTGTTGTAGGAGCTTTGCCCCGACCAGATCAGCCCACTGCCTTGACCCGCAGCCGATGGGTCATGCTCCACCTCAACTTTGAGCAGCAGTTCTCGGCATTCGGCATCGGACACGTACGCCGAAAACGTCGGCGTCAACGTCGAGAACGTCCACAACCCCGATGACAACTGCCCGGACGACGACAGGTTCGACACCGTCGGCCCCGCCAAGGTAACCGCCACTTGTGCATCTCGGGCGCGTTCTTTGACACCGGACCGGACCACGGCCGGGCGGGGCAGCGGAGCGGTGGCCGATGCGTTCCGAGCGGGAGGTACAGCGGCTGGCGCATTCCCGGTTGGAGGACTGGCGGGCTCCGGCTCAGACCCTTCAGGGAGGGGTGGCGGGGTCTTCAGGCCTTCGATGGACGAATCGGCGAGTTCGTGCGGCTCGTCCAGCAGTAACGCGCCCTTGGGCCGCTTGCCGCCTTTCACGGTGGCGGTGTCAATGCTGGTCTGGGTGGCCTCGGGGCCGACCAGGTGGGGCAGGTTCTTGGCGGTGCCCGTCTGCTGGACCGGAACGCTGCTTGACGCGCCGTTGGTAGGCGACTGCGGAATATCGAGGCGCGTACGGAGCGGATCGGCCGCCGCAGGCTCTATCTGTAACTGGATCAGGCTCGGAATGAGTGCGGCAGCCAAGACCACGGTGATCCTGGCTCGCAGGCGGCCCTTCGGCTTCAGCCCAAAACCACTGCGCCCCATCACGGCACTCGACCGATTTCGCGCACGCCAAAACGTCATGCGTCACTGCTCCTGCTGTGAAGGGGCGCACCCGAAAGAAGAGGCGAACGCGCTCCGATGCTCACCGTAAGATCGACATAAAGAAGATCACCTCTTGTATAGCCGAGCAGTCAATCGCCGCATAGATCCCGTAGCGAACGCCGATCCCTACTGGCTGGAACGGAACAAACGCGACTTGATATAGGCGCAGCTTGCAGAGCGCACATGCCTCATGCCTGTGACTAAGGTCACATTGGTAAGCAGTTGTACCTGATCAGAACGGGGCGTCCATAGCTCGCCCGCAGTCTGCACCGCCCCACGAAGCCTTTCAGTGCACTTGATTACTTCTACCTGACCAGACACATCGACGATTGGCCCCATCACTGCCCAGACGTGTATGACGGCGGAGGAGATCACGAAGCTTTCCTACTGCAGCGGTGAAGGGAAGCGAGCCTCGCCCATGCCTCGAGGGCATGGGCGTACACGCCTCTGGCGGTCTCCTCGTATCCGCCGTCGCCGGTCGGGTGCAGGACGAAGTACTGACCGCCCTCGGCGGCCAGCTCATACTCGCCACAGCAGGACGTGCGAGAGATCCGCAGTCGCGGGGCGCGCGGGATGAAGGGCTCCCATCGGTGCATGTGGATCACTTCCGCCCGCTCATCAACTGCCCACCTCGGCGCGCCGCCCAATCGGGCAGGAATGGGAGACGTGCCGGTTCGGGCAGCAGATCATGCCGATCGTGGCGAATCGGCCGCCTTGGAGCCACTCGCTCCATTGCACGTCCACGCCTCGGAGCAGCGCGTCACACGCGTACTCCAGCCGATCGCCCAAGAGGATGCGCTCCGGCAAGGGCAACGCTCCACGAACCTTGCCGTACTCGGCCGCCAGCCAGTCGGCCGCCTCGCCAACGTCATGGAATGTGGCCGCGACCCGGGACGCCGGTTTGGCCAGCCAGTCACCGGTCCGCATGGGCGGCAACGCTGAGGCGGCGAAGTCGGGCGAGCTGGTGCGGCGCTCGGCCTCGTTGGCGCGGTCGGCGCCGTTGCCGGTCCAGTGGTAGGCGTGCCAGTGCGTGATCAGGATGCTCCCGTAGAGTGCTGAGGGCGGCCCCTGCTTGCTGTGATCAGGCAGGGGCCGCCCCTTCCGGCCGTGCTAGATGGTGGTCACGCCAGCGGCGCGAAGTTCCGCACCGGTGAACCGGAGGGTCCCGGCGTCCGGGTTCTTCGAGTCACGCACCGCGTAGGCATCCTCGACGCCCGGAATCGGGGCGATCAGAACACAGGACTCCATGTCCTCCTCCCGCTGATTGCCGCCGCATAGCTTGGTGAACGGCACCTCGCCGAGCGGTTGGCCGTATAGATCCCTCATGGGATCTCCTCTCGCCTGGCCCCGGATCGGGGCGACTTCCCAAAGCGCGGTGTTGCACCTGGGGGGTTGGACCTCAGCCCGCCGCCTGCGGCACCGGCACTCGGCGGGCCAAGGCTGCTCATATCGGCCCAGTGCCGGATCGTCCTCCGTGATGGAGAAGCGCCGACTGCCAGGCCAGGGTGGACGCGAGCGCGATGGCGTCCAGCCGCCGCACGGTCTGCAGGACACCGGCCGCCACCATGGCGGGAGTTAGATCGGGATGGAGCCTGGCCGTCCACGACACGTTCCCGGTCGCGTCCCGCTCGCAGTCGATGTCCCATGCCGGGTAGGTGTTGCGGAGCACCAAGAGCTGACGGCCTGCCACATCCTGAAGGAGGGCCGCCTGTGCCATGGCCTGCCGAGCGTTGTGTTCGGCGGCTCGCACGAGCTCCTGCTGCTGCATGGCGTCGTGGTCGTCCGTGTCCCAGTGCACGGTTCCATCACAATCGCGCGTGGTACGACTGCGGGAGAGGACACTGGAGGCGCACCCGGACGTCCGCCCGTGTCCGCCCGTCCCCCGGAGGTGTGCACGCGATGAGCAAGGTTCCGGCCTGGGCAGGTCGGCTACGCGCCGAGCGGACCAGGCGAGGCTGGTCTCAACGGGATCTCGCCGTGCAGTTGTCCAAGGTGGCCGACAGGGCCATGCCCGAGGCCGAGAGCATGGTGCGCCGGATCCGGGACCACGAGTGCGGCAGGCACCGGCCTGACGATGAGTACGCCGAGCTGTACTGCCGCTTGTACGGGTCGAGCGAACACGCCCTCTTCAACGACGAGGACGACGAGACGTACCTCGGCAACGAGATCGACGCGATCGAACTCGCCCGCCGCGCAGGAGCGAGCGACGTCGGCCAAGAGACGTTGGAACGGCTTGAGCTCGCCGTGGATGATCTCGCGTCGGCCTACCCCCGCACACCCCCGAGCGAGCTGCTCGGGAGGGTACGGCGGCACCTGGAGTACGTCGCGCGACTCCTCGACGGCAAGAAGACCCTCACCGAGCATCGCCGTCTGCTCGTGGCCGGCGGATGGCTCTCGCTGCTTGCGGCCACCTGCCATATCGACCTCCGGCAGCACCCGGCCGCCGCGGCCCGGCTACGGACCGCCGGCCAGTTGGCCGACCACGCCGAGCACCCTGAGATCAGGGCGTGGTGCCTTGAGACCGAGGCGTGGCAGGCCCTCACCGAGGGCGAGTTCCAGCACGCGATGATCCTCGCCCAAGCCGCGCAAGACGTCGCCCCCCGCAAGAGCTCGGCGTACATCCAGGCGACCGGGCAGGAAGGCCGGGCCTGGGCCCGCATGGGCAAGGGTGCAGAGACGCGGGCGGCGCTCACCCGCATTCAGCGGATGGTCGCTCCGCTGCCCATGCCGGACCGGCCAGAGCACCACTTCCGGTACGACCCCGCCAAGAGCGACGCCTACACCGCGACGACACTCTCATGGCTGGATGATCCCGCTGCCGTCGGCTACGCGCGGCAGGTACTTGCGCGGCTGGAGTCCACCGAGGACGGCGGGCCACGCCCCCGCAGGGCCGCCTCGGCGCGCCTCGATCTGGCATTGGCGCTGCTCGAGACTGATGAGCCGGGCGAGGCCGGTCATGTCGCCCTTCAAGCGGTGGAGAGCGGCCTGCTCGTGCCCTCGAACTACTGGCGGGCCAAAGAGGTCATCGCGGGGGTCGAGGAACACGGCCTGGCAGAAGCCGTCGAACTACGCGAGGTCTATCGCGAACTGTACGGCCGGTCGAAGCCAGAGCCTCCGCAACTGGGTGCCTGAACACGGCAACGCCCCGCTAACCGGAGCAGAGACCGCCAATCAGCCGAGCTGTACCCTGCGAATCGCCGGAGACAAGATCCACGAGCAGCCCGCCAGCCCCGACCGCTGGTAAAACAAGGCCATCCAACAAACCGAAGAGCTGTACCAGGTCTACCTGATTGAACGGGCCGAGGAGGAGAGCCGATGACAAGTTTCAAGAAGTGGAGCGATGTCCGTGAGGAGCATATCGAGCGCGCCGGAGGAGAGCAGGCGCTGGCCGAGACCCGGGGCATGATCGAGGCTTATGTACATGCCTGGCACCTGGCCGAACGGCGAAAGAACGCCGGGCTCACGCAGTCCGACGTGGCCGAGAAGATGTGCGTGACAAAGATGCGCGTATCCCAGATTGAGAACGGCGATGTGACCTCGGTAGAAGTGCTTGTCCGCTACGTCGAGGCCATCGGAGGGCGATTGGAGCTGACCGCCACGTCTGATGACAGCACCTACCGCATGGGCGACGCGACCGCCGCAATGTGACCATTTGGGTGATGACGCTCTTTGATTTCGGCTCTGGCGATCTTTATGTGGTGCCCTCACGGATCACGAGCAGTTCATTTGCGCAGAGATAATCCTCCTGGTGCTTTGAACTAACGATCTTCGTGGCGCAGGTCTGGCAGGGATGGCCTGCTGCTTGGGATGCCGAGTCACCTCCCCGTAAGCAGCAATCCATCTTCCATAATCGGCTGGAAATGCCAAATTGACTTTGCGCTCCATTGCAATTACTTCGACTTTGGACAGAATTCCTTGCTGACCCTAAGCAGACGTGTCAGCCCAGCAAAGGCCTCCATGTAGATTCCTGCCGCTTGCACCGTTTTCGATGTAGCGATCGATACGCGTTCCGCGAACCCTTCCGCCATCAGGCGGTTTTTAGTCCTTCCATTTCAGCCTACAGGCGCCCGCGTCGCATCGCCTTCAGTGTGGCGCGCCAAAAGGATCACGACAAGTACAGCTATGACCAAATTCACCATTAGGAAAATATTTAACCTATTTAAGCTCGCAAGGAGGGAATAGGCCGATATGACGACCTCAACGCCAATGGCAACACCTCTCCCCCAACGGATTCGCCGCACGACCGCGAAGCTCAGCACAGCCGGAAAAAATCCGCTCGCTAAAACAAAGATCGACAGAGGCGGCAGCGCGACCATCTCCCAGTCAACGGTATATCCATTGACGATCAGGACGATCTTGACCGTGAGACCGGCCAGCGCGATGGCGGACTGCAACAGCATGAGAGCACGGACAAGCCGTGCTGTGCGATCATTGAGTCTCACTGGATACGCCTCTCCCTCAATCGCAGAGCCGCCGGTGGACTGCGAGGCCACCGGCGGCTCCTACATCCTTAGAAGTATTTCGTTGATGCCCTGAACCAGCAACTCTGCAGGTTCATCGGGTCGGCAGCCAGCGGACCACCCTTCATCGGGAATTGAACAGTGACATTCATGATGTGTCGGATGCTTTCGAACCAGCAAAGACCTAGTATTCCCTCACAGTCCACTGTGAACGGCCTGATCTTGCCGGGAACTGGTATTTGCACCCACAGGTTTCCTGCTTCGCCGTCTGCTGAGTACGAAACGGAGTCGCTTGTCTTACTGAATCCGACTCCACCCACTCCCGTGTCGATGCTGATGCTTCCCACCATCATCGAGAATTTTGCGGTGGTGGCGAGTTTTACTTTGATGTTTTTCACTAGATTCTTGTTCGCGGCTTTGAAGCGCGACGTCATCTTGACACGGCTCCAGCCCTGAAGTTCCTCGACCCGCACGCTCGTCGGACCACCCAGCGTGTAATTGTGCACCCCCGACCAGCGCAGGACTCCGCCCGACTCGAAGCTCATACCAGACATGACGTTTTGCTTGCCGTAAGTGTCGAAGCGGCAGATGTCCTGCCCGAAGTCGCAGTTGAGCGTGTAGCCGAAAACAGTCTCGCCGTTCTTGCCCTTACCGCACCATTCCTGCGCCGACGCTGCCGCAGCCATGCCTTGTGCGACAGCGGAAGTGCTTCCGCACCCGTCCGGTCCCGGACCCTCGAGGATCATGTCCATGTCACTAACGTCGACGTCGACGACCACGGATATGAGCCTAACGGCACCACAGTCCGTGAATGAATAGTCGAACGTGTCGGTCAGCTCACTCGGCTTCGACACTTGATTGCCGTCTTTATCCGTCGTAACGTCGGTCCAACTCCGGCTGACGGTGGCCCGAAGCGTGGGACTTCCGTCCGGCGACGTGTAGGCAAGCGTATTACTGAGAGAAACGGACGTGCCCGTCCGCTCTATGTTGCTCTTCTCCAGACCTTCCCTCTCTGCGAGCAGAATCGGGTTGGTGAGCGAAAGCTTCGCTGTGACCGGGCTGCGCGGATCTAAGTCGGCCAACTGTTTTTGTGCGTTCGCCGTGCTCACGCTGCTTGACCAGACATCCGGATAGGTGCCTTCCACGACACCGCTCTGTCGCAGATAGTATTCCTGCACCGTCATCTTGAGAGACCCCTGGCTGACCGCCGATTCGCATTCTGCGGGGGGAGCGGGCAGAGCCCGTGGAGTCAGCGAGATACTTTCCCACTCTCCTCTGCCGAAACGCGTCTTCGCAGCGACTTTGATCGTGTAAGTCTCACCATTCGTCAAGCCGGTGATGGTGGCCGAGGGCATCGTGGTCTGGACGGAGCGCACGCTCTCGCCCGCGGATGAGACCGCCTCCACATCGTAGCCTTCCAGCAGCGCGAGAGAGCCAGTGCTGGACGGGATAGCCCAAGAGACAATGACACCCCCGTCACCGGACTGACCGGAGAGATCTTGGACATTACTCGGCGGACCAGCGGGCGTGTAGCCAATCTTCAAGCTAGGTGGCGTCGAAGCAGTAGGCTCCGAAAAAGTGACCGTTGTCGGATTGTCGGTCTTCACCAGCAGCCACGAATACTGATCTCCGATGATGTCAACCTTGGGCTGAGCGATGGCCACGGAATACCTTGAGGCATCGTTCGTGGTTTCGACGACAGTGCCGATCGTGGTCTCACTGGTGACCGGCGAGTCCAGGCGCGTGATCGTTATCGGTGTGTCCTGAGGACACGAACCGCCGGAACACGTCGGTGTGCCGAGATCCAACAGCGCCTCGACCGGAACGGCGTCGTCTGGAAGTCCGTCCAACCTGAATCCGATCATCGCGGCGGTCTTGTCGGCACCGCCGCCGCCGATCCGTATCACCGAGTCATCAGTCACTGAACATGGTGACCCACCGCAGGCGGTGGGGTCGGTCTTGGCGGTCTTGATGACGAAGCTGTCCTTGCCCAGCGTCAGGTACCGGACGTCCCCAGTGGGGGGCGGCGGAGGTGTGCCGGGCGTTGTGAAGGCGACAACAGCCGTCTTAGAGGTGCAGATCTCTTCGATGGCGCTTGGGCTCGCGGGCGGGGTTGTCTGTGTGGGTGTGGGTGTGGGTGTGGGTGTGGGTGTGGGTGTGGGACTCGCGGTCGGGACCGGGACGTTGACCGGGGTTTCCATGTCGGCCTTGATCTCGGCTGCGGCTTGTGCGCGGTTGTAGACGCGTACTTCATCGATAGCGCCACTGAAGTATTCGCCCCATTTGGCGTTGCTCCCGATACGGAGCGCGCCGCCGTCGTCGACCAGGCTGCCGGTCATGGCGAGTTGTCCGGCTTGGGTGCCGTTGACGTACAGCTTGGCGACGCTGCCGTCATAGGTGACGGCGAGGTGGCTCCAGGCGGCCGCCGGCAGAGCGGTGGTGCCGTTGACCGTCTGGTGACCGGTGGTGTCGGGCTTGAGCAACCAGGCCGATGGCACGGTGCCGTTGGAGGCGTACAGCCCGTACGCGGATCCGGCGGTGTGGCCCTTCATCGCCACGGTTCGCCAGATGGACACGGTGGTGGGGTTGACCCAAGCCGAGAGGGTCATCCCCGTGGTGAGCCGGAGCACACTGCTATGGGGGATCGTGACCGTGCTCGTGCTGCCGTTGAAGGACAGTGCCTTGCCATGCTTACCTGCAGCCCAGCTGGTGTCAGTCGTTGTGCCTGGGCCGACCTTGCCGGTGGTGTCGGCGATGGTGGTTCCGCTGCCTTCGTCCATGCCGTAGGCCGCGACGAGACCCTCTGGTAGCGGCGTGGGTGTGGGAGTTGGCGTCGGGTCCGGAGGCGTGGTCTCGCCGGCTTGGCCAACGGCGCACGCCACCATCTGCCACTTGTACGTGGTTCCGGGCTGCACGGTGTTGGCGGGGATCTGGAAGGAAGCGCGTTCGCCGCCGTTGACGCCGCGAACGCCGAGCGGCACAGCCCCGACCGGTGCCCCGTTGTTGTCGTACAGGTAGTACTTCGCGGTCACCGGGCCGCCGGAGGGGCGGTTGACCATGCCGGACAGAATCGGCTGAGAGGGTTCGGCCATGCCGGTCTCGGTGTCGGTCGGGAGCATCGGCGCGTCGGAGGTGATCCGGTAGGCCGGGCTCTCGTTGCAGGAGGGCGGAGTGACACCGGTGCGGCAGGCTTTGACGACGAATTTGAGGCTGGCCGGGTTGTCCAGCGCGAAGGTCTTATCGATCACCTGGCCGGAGGGCATGTTGCTGTGCGTGGTGGTGTTGGGCGAGACCACCAGTGAGCGGATCTCCTGGCTGGTGAGTGCCCGCTGGTAGACGCGCAGGTCGTCCACTGCGCCGTTCAGGCTTGCCAGGTTGCCGAGGACTCTACCGGTGCCGACCTGGAAGTCGCCCTGGGCGTTCCAGCCGATGGTGTAGTCGCGTTCGCCGGCCAGTTCGCCGTCCACATACAGCCGGAACTTGTGTGCAGGCTGGTCATGTTGCACGGCTAGGTGGGTCCATTGGCCGATCTTGGCGGGCTTCTCCGACTGCATGAGGATCTCTTGGATGCGGTCGGGGTTGTCCTGCGTAATGACGGAGAACATCCAGCGTCGGTCGAATTCCGCCGCGCTGGAAACCTTGTAGCCCAGGGTAAAAGCAGGCATGTGGGTGCCCATCTGGGACAGCACCGCCTGGTCGTTGGTGCTGCTGTTGAGGCGCACCCAGGTGGCCACGGTGTAGGTCTGGTCGGTGTTGATTAGCGGTTTACCGGCGCTGAGCAAGGCGCCGGGGGCGAGGTTGACCGCCCCGCCGAGCTGGCCAGGGACGCGGTTGTAGGTTCCCGTGACAGTGCCGGTGTTCCCATTGCCGGAAGAGTCGGCTGCGGTGGCGCCAGATTCTTCATCGAGCTTCCACGAGGCGGCCTCGCCAGCGGGGAGCTGGACCGGTGGAGGGGGCATGGTGGAGTCGTTGACGGTGACTGTATAGTCCAGGGGCCTTGCCTCGGGAACGCTGGACTTGTAAGTCACCTTGACGTTGGTGCTGCGCGCGATGGCGTCGTTGCCGCTGATGGAGTCGATCGACTCGGCGGTCACCGTGGGGATCTCCGGCGGGAGCACCCAGTCCACGCTCAGCTTGGGGACATTCGTGCCCCACAGTTGCGCCCAGAACGTGAAGTCCTCTGAAACGTCCTTGGGCACCGGCAGTTCCGAGCCCAGGCGCAGCATCAACCCGTGGTTGGGGGTGCCAGAGGCCCACAGGCTGGTCATTGCGGTCAGGTCCCAACTCCACACTGCCCCATTGGTGCGGACCTGGGCACACGCGTCGATGGAGGAGCGCTCCTCGGGCGTGGTGGCCGGCTGGTTGCTCCAGTAGGTGTTGTCGGCGACCCAGGGTTGGGTGATGCGGTGCGCAATGATCGATTGGAAGGCGGTGCAGCTGGTGACCTCGGCCCTGAGAGCCAGCTGCATGGTGGCCTTGACCACCTGTCGGCCGTTGATCGGTGCGGTGTCGAAGGCCAGCAGCGCCCGGGTAGCCCGCTCTTTCGTGTAGCCGCAGGTAGTCGGGGTGGGGCAGGTCCGGGGGTTCCACCGCGATACATAGCCAGGGCTTGTCTGGCTGTTGGGGTATCCGATCGACACTTCCTGAGTGACGCCGAGCGTGGTGGTGGGATCGATCGTGACCGGGTACTGGGTCGCAGGATCGGCCAGCCACTTGGTGTCCGGCTTGAGCACCAGCACCTTCTGGCCGCCTACGCTCTCGACTGCGGTCTTCACCTTGGCCTCGCGCCGAGGCAGACTGACAGCGGGATCGACGCTGTCCCACATCCGCGGCGTCGGAGCCGACATCACCGTCTTGCCCTTCGGGCTGACCAGCGACAGCCCGCCAGACTTGGTCACATCGAGCTCCATCCCCGTGGTCTGCACCGGGAAACGGAACTCCAGCGGGCCCGTAGGGCGCTCGCGCAGCACCACGTCATGCTGGAATCCGGTGGGTAAGGCGGTCACGACCAAGTCGGCGCCCTTGCCCGCAACGTCGGCGTACCGGGCGACGTTGCCGTTGATTTGCGGGCGCGGGAGAGCGGTGGGCCACGACAGGGCGAACTTCTGCCCCTTGGCGCGCTCCATGGACACGAACGGCTTATCACCGCCGAGCGAGAACTGCACGTTCGCCTTGGCCAGCTTGGGCTTGAGAATCCCGTCCTGCTCGACGAGCGTAGGGTCCAGCCATACCCAGGAGCCGTCGGCCTGTTTCAGCTGGGCAGGCCCCCCATAGGAGTGCGTGGTCAGATGTCCGTCGGGATAAGCCCAGATCCGCGACGTCTCGGTGAATGCCGCCTCGACGGCCACCGCTTTGTTCTGCTTTTTGGCTTCCTCGATAGCCGCACGTAGCGGGGCGTCGGGATCCTCCGGCCGCGGAAAGGTGGTTACGGAAGGAGAGGGCGGCGTCGGGTTTGGCTCCGGATCCGCCTGTGCCGCGCCTGAAACACCTGCTACCAGCAGCGATGCTGCCACCGTAAGCACCGTCGCGGTCGCGATGTGACGGCGAGGCGGCAAGTTCCGCCTCGCCGTGCTAACTAACTTGTTCACTAACACCCTCAATCTGCTGTGTGTTTGGAATAGCAAATAACCTTTACCTTGGGCAAGATCAATCGGCAATATGAGAAAGGGCACATCAAGTCTCATAGGAAAGGCTGTAACGCCCCGCCTGTGGGAGCCGATAAATCTGCTACGGCCCGAAAAGTGGTAATCAGCCTTCTCGGAATTGGCGGGTACGCCGGCCGACCCGGCATTGCCAGAAGGCGATCTCCCGGTAAGAAGTGGTCACAGCCGGGATCGGGGAAAGAGGGACACCCATTCCTCCATCTAAGTCAGAGACTCCCTGGTCGCGGAACATGCTGACGACCGATGCGACCCGGGACTACCTCCACGAGCATGGACGAGGGTGCTGTGGAGGTTCTCTCCACATTGTCACGATCTTGTCATGCTGATCTGTTATCGCATGTTGTGGTGCCCGAGACAGACCTGAACCACGATGGAGGCTCGGGGAAGTTCGGGACTAGATCACCGCGCTCAAGGGGGTCGGGTGGAGTTTCGCGTCTTAGGGCCGGTTGAGATCTGGCGCGACGGAGGCGCAGTGCCGATTGTCGGCGAGAAGCAGCGGACGTTGATCGCGCTTCTCGTCCTTCGGGCTAACCATGTGGTGCCCCATGACCACCTGCTCGAGGCGCTCTGGGGCGACGATCGGCCGGCTGCTGGGCGCCGCGCTCTGCACAACCATCTGTGGTCCCTGCGCCGTCTCCTCACCAAGGAGGGTGAGATTTCCACCAGCCCCGGTGGGTATTCGCTGAGGGTCTCCGCAACCGCTTCGGACCTTGCCGTTTTCCACGCTGAGGTCGCCGCCGCGAACGCCGCCCGAGCCGCTAACGATCTTCCGCGAGCCGCTGAACGGCTGCACGCCGCGTTGGATCTGTGGCGAGGGCCCGCGCTGACAGGAACGCGCCCGGAATTCCAGACCACCGAAGGTCATGCACTGGAGGAGTTGCGATTCGCCGCGCTCACCGACCGCATCGAGGCGGATCTCGCGCTTGGCCGTCATGCCGAGCTGATCGGCGAGCTCCGACAGCTCACTTCCACCGCTCCCCTGCGCGAGCGCTTCCGCAGCCAGCTGATGGTCGCGCTGTATCGTGACGGGCGACGCGCAGACGCCCTCGAACAGTACAGGCTGGCGCGTCAATGCTTCCGCGACGAGCTCGGGCTGGAGCCAAGCGACGAGCTCCAGCGGCTACATCAGGCGATTCTCAGCGCGGACCCGGACCTCTTCAGGCTGAACGATCCCGTACGACCAGTCGAGGCGCGACCACCACGGCCGAAGTTGGTTCCGCGGCAATTGCCAACCGATGTCGCCCGGTTCACCGGCCGAGACGAGCACCTCGACACGCTCAATGCCCTCTTGATCGCGAATCCTGCCAAGGCACTGGTGATCTCCGCCATCGCGGGTGCAGGAGGCGTCGGCAAAACCGCCCTGGCGACCCACTGGGGGCACCTTCGGGCCGACCAATTCCCCGACGGCCAGCTGTATGTGAACCTCCACGGCTACTCTCGCAACGCCCCGGTCACTGCGACACAGGCGTTGCGGCAGTTACTGCGGGGACTCGGCATTCCGTTGGAGGAAATCCCTCACGAGACGGACGAGCGAGCTGCAATGTACCGTTCGGCCGTCGCGGACAAACGTCTGCTCATCGTGCTGGACAACGCGGCCACCGCCGAACAAGTCAGGCCGTTGCTCCCGGGCTCCTCAGCAAGCAGGGTCCTGATCACCAGCAGAGACTCGCTGCGGAGCCTTGCCGTTACTCATGAAGTCGACATCGTCCAGTTGGACGTCCTCTCACCAGAAGAAGCACAGGCGCTACTGTTCGCCCTTCTGAGCGACGAGCAGGACAAGGAGTCGATCGGCGAGCTCGCCGCCTTGTGCGGCTACCTGCCCCTCGCTCTGCGCCTGGCCGCCGCGCAGGTCCACGGTGAGCGAGAGCCGGCGGCCGACTTGGTGGCGCGGCTACGTGAAGGAAGCCGTCTGAGAACACTCGACCTTGTCGAGGACCCTCACATAGGCGTCCGCTCCGCATTCGCGTTGTCCTATCAAACACTGCCAGAGCTGGCACGATCGGCGTTCCGCATCGCGAGCCTCCACCCGGGCCGCGACGTAAGCCTCGGCGCACTTGCGGCCATGTTGGGGGAGAGCCTGGAGACCACACGCCAGGCCGTGGACATGCTCGTACGTGCCCACCTAGCTCACAGTTCGAACCAGCGCGTAACTATGCACGACCTCATACGTGAATACGCCCGGGAGCTCGCGGACACGGAGGGCGAGCGACGGGAGGCGTGGACTCGTTTGCTCGGCTGGCACACCCACACCGCGCGCGCCGCGATGAGCTACGTCGACCCCGACGGCCGGTTAATGCATCCGAGCGTTCCCGGACCTGCGGGCGGGGTGCAGGAATTCGCCGACCAAGAGAGCGCTCAGGCATGGTTGAACAGTGAATTCCATAACACGGTCGCTCTGATCACCCATGCCGCCAGCAACGGGTTGCCCATCCACTCCTGGGAGCTCGCCTACATCACGGCGTACCACTTCTATCTGACCAGGCGCATCGACGACTGGATCACCGTGCAACGTGCGGCCCTGGAGGCCGTACGGCAGGTGGGCGACCTCAACGGGGAGGCGAAGATCCTCACCACTCTGGGGCACGCTCTCATAGAAGTCGACCTGTACGGCGAGTTCCTGGTCTGCCAGCGAAGGGCAGTCGAGTTGGCCGTGGCCACGAAGGACAAGCGCATGCATGCCGAGGCCCAGTACTACGTGGCCTTCGGACTCTTCCGTACCGGTGGGCTCGGCGATGCCCTCGATGCGAACGCGCAGGCGCGAGACCTGTACCGCGAAATCGATGATTGGCCTGGCGAGCTAGCCGCTATCTACCTGGCTGGGCAGATCAACGTCAAGCTGGGCAGGATGCAGCGTGCGCTGGAGGACTTGGATATTGCTCTGGCGTATTGCCAGGAACGCGGCAGGCGGCACGACGAGGCGGACATCCTGTTCTACGTCGGTATGGCCAACGTCGGCTTGGGGCACCTGACATCAGCCCTCGAAAACTTTGCGCTGGCTCTGCGGATCGCTCGCGAGCTCGAAGATCGCACGCTAGAAGCGCAGGCGTTGTGCCATCTTGGCGAGGTCGAGTTGAAGCAGGGCCGTTTCCCGGAGGCTCTTCGACTTCAAGAGGAGGCTTTCGATCTTGCGCAGCAGGTGCCCGGGCGTCTGACCGAGTGCAGGGTGCGCAACGGCCTGGGGCGTACTTATGCGATGTGCGGCAATCATTCGAAGGCCAGAGAGTTCTTCGGTGCGGCGCTGGAGATCGCGGAGAAGATCAACGATCCATATGAGCTGGCGGCCGCACAGAGCGGGCTGGCCCAGGCGCTCGCCGAGAGAGAGTTGCAGGCGTAGTCGTCCCTGTTCGAAGGTCGTGTGGACTTGTAGGACGGCCGCGGCAAGGCCGCGCACCTGGTCTGCCTCGCTCCGCTCGGCCGTGTCACGCGGGTGGTTGACCGGGCACAGCATAAGGGTGATGTTGGAAGGCCGATGGCGTGCATCCGGTTTCTCTTGCGCGGCCAGGTCCAGCGCCCACGCCTGCACGCTAGGCGCGGCCCGCAGCCGAAGGGGACGTCCGGCTGTGTAGCGACTGGTGCACGTGGAACCGGGCTACGGAGCGGCCATCTGCCAGTCTTGGGAGGCAGCGACAACCCCTACGAGTAGACTTCCCAAGATCCCGTCAACAATCTAGACCTTGACGGCACAAAGTAAACCTCGAAGAAAATCCCAAAAACCGCAAAGAAGCTTAAGACGCCTAAATCGGTTGGCGGTAAGAGCTGGTAAACTTGCAAGTCCACTTATTGAGGATACGACTGGGACTGCACCGGGCATATCGCCAGCGAAGACGTCGACGATGTGATCGATTCCTTAAATGATTTGTCATTCGGTGGCATTATGTGTGCTGCCGCCGACCCCGGCAGCGCCGTTCATCACAACGTTCCGTGGAGCGGTGGCCGGGACTGCACAATACTATCCATCACAAATCGACTATGCGAACAAAAAGCAACGGGGTAGGCATCGGCTAACACTACTGGAATAGCCCGTGGAGCCACAGATGCGAGTTCACGCGGACCCAAAAGAAAAAGGTAATGGCAGCATAGGGAGGACTCGCAGGGAATGAAATACGCATCCTTCGCCCTCGGCGGCTTTGCAACCATCGTCGTCGCCATTTCGCTCATCGCAAAGACAAGCGATAATCCGGAAGTAAGCTTATTGGGCGGCATCTTCACTTCCGTGGGAATCGCGATAGGCACGGTAGCGATCGTGCTCTATCAGATTGACCGCCTCATCAAGCGGGATCGGGACCGCCACATGTGATTACGGCATCAGGTGTTCCACATAGATCTTCTATGTGGAACACCTGATGCGTACCTTCGGGAACCTACGGCGAGCTAACCTCGATGATCTACGCTGCGATCGTGTCAGCTGGGCAATCTGCGTGGCGGAGTTTCTCCTTGATCATCCTTTTCGGTTAGCGTCCACGGGAACGGTATACGGGTTTGACTCTACTCGTCATCTTGATGCCCGTTAGGGAAGATCGATGTGACATGAGGGCGGCCGCTCCGCGATCCTTACAGCTGTCGAAGACATAAGAAGGATTCGCTGAAATCAGCGACGACTCGAATTCTGGTTGTCCCGGATGACCAGAACAAGGGTGACCACCGAAGTCGGTAACAGAATGAGCAGCCCTCCATTGAGCAGTAACTGGCCCGGGGCAGTGGAATTGGTGCCAGTGGATATCCAGACGGCGATGGAAGCGACCGTCATGGCCAAGCCGACGACATTGAGTGCTAAGAGCGCAAATTTTATCTTCCGGTTTTGTCTCACGTAGGACTCTCTGCTGATGGATGACGTAGCCGAATGGTATCTCGTTCGCGTAAGCGAAGACGTCAGCGTCCGTTCGAGCATGGTTAGGACAGGGCTCCTGGCCGAGCGTCGGGAAGGGGAGCGGCGCGGTCGGCGATGCCGGAGAAGGCGGGCATGCCGAAGTTGATGGTGGTAGCGCGGCGAGCTCGTTTGTCGAGCTGAGCGAGCTTGTCTTCGGCGCCAGCCAGGCTGACGCATGTCCGCCAGAAACTCCCGCGCACCTGGACAACCCGGCGCTCCCGTGCCTCCTCCAACGCCTGGCGGTCGTCGACAGTCGGGGTGGACGAACTCGGTGAGAACTCCTCACGCGTATAGGAGTGAAACTCGGTGCTCATGGCAACTCCTTCAGACCACTGCTCGGCCAGCGGGATGGCTTGTCGGTACCACTGGTTTCATTGCCCGGACTTGTCGCCCGCGATCAGCAGGACCGCGTTGCGGAGGGGATCGAGATGAACAGGATCCGTACTTCGCTGGTTCCGCTGGACCGCGACAAGACCCGCAGCCTCTTCCTCCCGCAACGCCTGCTTCGGCGCCTTGATGTCCTTCTTCGGCGTCCCCGGATCGGCCGAATTCTCCGTTACGCGGGTTGACGTGATCTGCACAACCGCCGCGGCCCAGTGCAGTACTCCGAGGTCTATCGCGAAACTGTACGGCCGGTCGAAGCCGCAGCATCCGCAGCTAGGCGCCTGAACACGGCAACGCCCCGCTGACCGGAGCCCAAACTGCCAATCAGCCGAGTTGCAGAATTCGCGATATGAGCGAGGTGCCGATCAGCGAGGCCCAATACCTGGGCCTGCATTTGCGTCGACCTCGGCGGGGCATCATCCTCAATTTCAACCCGGACATTGCCGGTGTCAGCGGCGCCAGATTTCAACCGGGCATGATTCCGCGATGACCAGCACGCGAACGCCGCGCCCAGGTCGCACGAGCAATCCTCACTCGTCCTCGCGTTGTCAGCCTGGAAGGCGCAGTTTGCAGATCTTCTGAGCGCACAACTCGGTGGTCGTTTTGCGGGGGTCCGGCACCTTGATCGAGACCTTGCCACCCCATTGGGTGTAGCGGGTGTCGACGTGGAGGGTCCTGCCCGCCAGCTCACCGGGACCGTCGGTAGCCGTGTAGGTGCTCTGCACCCTGCTGACCAGGCCCGCCGGGGTAAGAGTGAGGGTGTAGGAGAGCTTTGTGTTGTCCTCCCAGCTGCTGTGGGTCGAGTGGTCCAACCAGGGAGAGACTTTCTCGAGTTCCTTGAAGGTGATCGCGCCGGTCACGGCATCCCCGCTCACCTGCCCGTTCTCCAGCAGGGCGGCTAGGGTCGCGAGCTCTGTCGGATTGATGAGCTGCTCGTCGTTGCCGAGCAGTTCAGTGTGCCAGAGATGTAGCTGGTGGCTGTTCTTCCACCAGGTCTTGCCCTTCGGCAGCCATTTCCCGACCAGGCCACCGGATCGGTAACTGGTACCGCCGATGTCATGGTTGAAGCCGATGGCGCGCTCGCGGCCGTGCTCGCTCCCGGTGGTGGTGACGTCCAGGGCCTTGACGCCGCCCTTCTCGCGAGTTTCGAAGACACCCGTGCGTCGGCGTTCTGCCCTCTCGTCGGTGCCATCCAGGAGGGTGGCCGTCTCGGTGAAGTGCACCCCCTGCCCGGAGGCCAGGACGGCCTTGAGTGCCCGGACGGGGTCCTCGGTTGTGGCCTGCGAGGGAGCGCTGGCCACTAGTAAAGCACTACAAGCCGCCAATGCTGTGATCATGTGTCTCATGGTGGCGATTCTGCCGCAGTCGGATCACGTCCGGAACACGGGGCCCCGACGCGATATCAAACGATCATTGAGGAGTTGAAGTATTTACTTAGCAAAATTCGGCGACTATTTGCTCACGAAAGTCGTGCTCTGAGACCAATTCTCCTTCGGTATTGCGCACCTGGGTGGTGGCACCTGCGGAGTATTTCGGCGCGTCACTCAACAGAAAGCCACGGCCAGCGTAAGTGCCGCTCGACAGGTCTGCCGACACGCTGAGATGGGATGGAATTGGTAGCTTTAAGGCTACTTGTTCGTTTGCGAATCCTTTCGCTTCTCCTAGGACGACGGTTCCCCTTCGCGTCTCTGGCTGGATCGGTTGTGACACCTTCCACACTGGGCGTGTCGTCTGGTGCTCCCGCACATCGAAGGTGGACAAAGACTCTCCATCGCACAAAGGAATAATGAACATGAGTTGCCCCTCGGCAGTACGGCCGATCCCTATAGGCCTAGGGGAGGGATGACTCAATGGCACATTGCATGCTGCCACCAGCGTCATTAGCGCAGCCGAACAAGCTACGCATTGCCATCGAAGCTTCCATTGGGAAGCCATCGATTGCTCATCAGCAGTAATAGGTCTCATCCTTTGCCTCGGCTTGTAGTTCATAGGTGTTTTCGCATGGGGCCTAGGGCTCGGCGAGATAATAGACGAGGAACGCCAGCCAGAACCCGGTGTACTTGTAATAGTGGTTAAACTGTCTCATGTGCTCGGCCTCATGCTCGATGAACTTGCGATCCTTCTGTGCCAAGGGTTTGTCCGTCAACGTCACTCCACCGAGGGTTGTGCCGCATTTGCCGAAGTGGTACCCCGACCTGAGTCCGCTGCCGCCGCACACGATGAGCCCTGTTTGGGCGTCTCGATCGCATCTGACATTATTTCCCAAAGCGCTACTACCATGCCGACAGAGTACTGTTCGGCGATAAGTTCTCAAACAGGTTCGTACTCCCATCCGGCAATCTGCCCCCAACGCGGGAGCAACTCTGTGGTATCCCATCGGCGGCCAACTAGTTAGCTGACGCCACAATGCCGCCCGGCCAGGACACGCTCGATTCATTTACGGCAGTCCTACCGGGCGGCATCGTTTCCTACCCACCGCAAAAATATGCCAGGATATGGTCATGTCCCTCCAAGTAATCAACCACTATGAGCGACTCTTAGACGAGCACGCGTGGATGCAGGACGGATTCCACTGGACAGTGGCTCGGACCGGTACCCTGCCTCCATCCATTGAGGAGATCGGCGCGAGACTGTCACGATCGGCCGAAGCCGGCGTCGAGGAAGAGGTCGACGTCGCGGCAGGCGCAGATCATTTCATTCCCAGATCGGCGGTGTCAGTGGACAGGCAAAAGGAGGGGTATTTCCTCTTCCAAAACCAGGACTGCGGGGTCGATGAGCCCGCCGTTCTACAGGAACTCAGTGAGAAAGACGAACGAGCATGGAGCCTTACCTCCATACTCTATAAGCATAAATTTACATATGCCGTAGACGGCGAAATCCGATTGAAGTGGAGGGCAATCCCACACGGCGACCGGCCGATCGCGCACGACCCCGTGGATGAAGATCTTTCGTTCGTCCTGGATGTCTGCAGGGAAGCCAACATCCGCTTCGGCCTTGCCGCGCTTATGGCCGTGATCGACATCGGCAGCGGCGTACGCATGGATATTAACTGGCCGCACGCACCGAGGCCGGCCGTCATCATCGACGATCCCATCTGGTGACGGTCCAGCGGGACGGCCGTTTCAGTACGTAGCAGGCATACATGCTGTACGTGGAAGTGGGGGTTAGCCTCGATCTTTCTCGATGTTGATCTGGTCAGCTGATGGGTCCGGCTGGAGGTCGATTTCCTCGCTGTGGTCAGCGGGATTGCCCGGCTGTCGCGCCGGGTGGGCGGGGTTCCACGGGCCCGCGGGGTGCCTTTCTGCTCGTAGGGGTGGGCTGGTGATGGTCAGGTCGGTTCCTGCAGGGCGTGCAGCCGGGTCAGGGTGGTGACGATTTACCTGGCCCAGGGCCATTGCTGTGGGATGCGGAGGCGCAGGCGGTCTTCTGCGCGGGCGCGACGGCGGTGGCGTAATTCGAGGTCGGCGAGCTGGCCGGCGGGGGTGCCGATAGCTCTCATTAGGTGAAGCGGTGTCCGTCGATGTCGGTGAAGCGCAATTGGGCGCCGGGGTGCGGACGTTCTTTGCGGACGATGACCCGCATCCCTTTGGGCCAGCGGGTCAGGTCGAGCAGGCCGGTGATCTCGGCGACCCACGCGCCGGGTCGTACCTGGCGTTCGTCGTCGTAGGCCGGGGGCCAGGCGGTGGCGGGGACTTCCACCTCAGCCATCAACGAACCCCGGCCCTGCGCCGGTGATCATCCTGGAGACCGAGGCCCCGCCGGAGGCTGGTCTTGCACCACAGGGTTGTTCCCGCCACAATTCCGAAATGCTGTCGAGAGTGCCCGCATCGTACAAGGTTGTTCTAGGCGTATGTGGGCTGCTGGGAGTGCTATATCTCGCGAGGTGGCTGAGCGGCGCTGACGCGTATGTACGTGGACCGTTCTTCTGGCTCCTTCTAGGGGTCAAGGTGATTGCGATCGTCCTGGCGGCGAGAGCAGCGCTGGAGGGGATTCGACGATCACGGCGGGGCGAGTATCCAGCGCCTATCCCAGGGGAGCCTGTTGATGGTCCTCGGCAACGTCAGCGTCAGGGCGCGGTGGCGATGGGCTCCGTGACGATTCCGCTTCTCTCCTCCATCGTCTACATGTTCGCGGCGACCGAGGGCGATGATCCCTATACCGCCGGTCCGCTTGACCTGGCTGCTTACGCCACCACCGGAGTCATGTTCGTGCTAATGATCACGATGGTCATCTGGTCGGCGATCGTGAGTACGCGGAAGTAGATCGGACGAGCTCTGCTGCGGTCGGTGTATGCGCGCCATGCGGGTCCCTCCCCGCGGCCCGAGTGGCGGGCGCGGGCGAGAACGGCCCGCCGCCTTGATCTCTACAAGAACAATTCGGCCGGGTAAGAGGCGTGGCCGATGTCCTGTCTCGCTTGATGGTTGACACTCTGGCCTCGCTTGACGCTTGACACCTTGATCGCTTTCTGTGCCTACCCGTGGCGTTATCGACGCTTCAGGGGAGGCTCAGGTGACATTGGTGGCGTTGAGCGTCGTGGAGCAGCGCTATCACGCGGTGATCGAGGTGTTATCGGGGCGAAGGTCACCGACGTGGCTGGCCGGTACGGGGTGTCGCGGCAGTCGGTGCATACCTGGGTGCGCCGGTATCGCGAGGGTGGGCTGGGCGCGTTGGCCGACCGCTCCCATCGGGTCAAAGCCCACCCGATGCAGATTCTCCCGAGCATCGAGGCGATGATCTGTGAGCTGCGACGAGCTCATCCGCGGTGGGGGCCGCGCACGCTGGGCTGGGAGCTGGCCGAGCGCGGGGTCGAGCCGGTGCCGTCTCGGGCCAGTCCTAGTCGCGGTGCGGTAGAGCCACGCCCTGAGCTGGAGTCGCCCCGGTAGGTCGCGCGTCGACGCCACGTCCGCAGGAACGTCTCCTGCACCAGATTCTCAGGCTCCTTCCAGCGAGCCAAGCATTCGACAACAGTGGCGCAGCGCGTTCGGCGTCGGCGGACCGAGAGCTTCCCGTCAAGTCGCCACCAGTTGAAACGCACCGCGGACTCCCCGCTGTACGCGGTGCGTCTCGGTGTATATGTCAGCGCCGCCCACTCGCAGCCGTTGATCGGGCTGGCGCGGACCTTCACCAGTCCCACTGTCGCGGCCGACATCACAGGTGGGCGCCAGGAGGAACGCACCTATATATGGAGCGCGCCACATACGCCCGGGTGACAGACACAGCTCGTCTCCGTTCCGGACTCAGCCGAGGCGCTCCCGACACAGCCAAGAACAGGGCATATGACATGAATACGGATATTTCCGGGCGATACCTGAAGATCACCTGTGAGGACCTGGCCATGTTAGACGGAGCAGGGCTGAATCTGGTTCCTGTGATCTAAGGCACAATCAAGCGACTACTCTATGCAACATCGCTCTAACGGAACTTTCGTCCCATCCGCCACATCCCCTGCACACCCTGCGAAAACATCTCTTTCACATAACAACACGGAAAGGCCTCTGACAGGTAACGGCACGGTCACACGGGAAACGGCGCCTACCAGATGCCCCAAACCGGGTTCCACCTGCGGAGATCACCACGCTATGTTCCTTGCTATCCCTTTACTGACGCATGGGACGCATGTTGCGACCCACGACAGAGCAAGGAGCAGTTCCCTTGAAGCGCATCCTCATCCCCGCCGGTGGCGCCCTTATGGCTACCGGCCTTCTGGCCGCCGGCCTGGCCGGTACGGCCCAGGCCGACAGCGACATCGCCAAGGACCCGATGGCGACGAGTGCGGCCAACGCCAAGGCGATCGTCGACTACTGGGCGGAGAGCAACGGTGCTGCCCTCAAGGCCGCTACCGAGTCCAACGTCTGGGACAAGGCCGACGTCGCCAAGCTGCAGAGCAAGGGCGGTTACAGCTCGGACACCAAGCCGGGTTCGACCGCTCCGATCGGCGAAGAGAAGAAGACCACCGCCAAGGTTCAGAACGTGAACCTGCCGAAGACCATCGGCAAGGTGTTCTTCGTCAACAGCAAGGGCGAGAAGAAGTGGTGCTCCGCCACTTCGATCCAGTCCAAGTACCGCAACCTGGTCGCCACTGCCGGCCACTGCGTGTACGACACCGCCGCGAACTCGGACGTCATGTCCAAGTGGGTCTTCGTCCCCGGCTACTACCAGGGCAGGGCTCCTTGGGGCATCTACGTGGGTAAGCAGGCCTTCACCCACTACGACTTCGACGTCTACGAGGACTACGACCGCGATTACGCGTTCGTGACCGTTTACAACGGTGTCTCGATCACCGCGAGCCGTGTGAACAGCAAGCAGGTCCTCAAGTCGGAGTACGACGCCTACGAGGGCAAGAAGGAAGTCAAGAGCACCGAGCTCAAGGACATCCCTGGCGGCAAGACCGCGGAGCAGCAGTACCTGGAGGGGCTGGACAAGTACGGCCCCAACGGTGGCTTCCGCGCCGAGAACGTGACCACGAAGGAGGCCGCCGGCGGCAACTTCAAGGACTCGGTTGCGACCACGGACGAGGTCGAGGTCACCGAGCTGCAGTGGACCAACGCTCCCAAGGCGAGCGAGGACCCCAAGCAGTGGAAGAACGGTGACCAGGGCGCGACCAAGCTGACCCCGCTCACCGAGGCCGAGTACAAGAAGCTGCTCGACGAGAAGGCCGCTGGCAAGGTCAAGGGCAAGGTCTTCAAGGACGACCGAGGCGACTACTGGCTCAAGCAGTTCTACCTGATCCAGTGGTACAAGGTCACCAAGTCGACCAAGTACTTCCACGACTCCTTCTTCATCTTCACGGGTGGGGACATCACGGTTAAGGACGCTGGCCGCCTGGGCGACAACGTCGGCGGGCAGGGCTTCGCCTGGAACCAGCCCACCGGCAAGTACGTCCGCGTGTTCGGCTACCCGGCCGCGCCGCACCCTGACGGCAACAAGGCCTACACCGGCATCACGCCGAAGTGGTGCTACGGCAAGACTTCGGGCAAGCTGGTCGGCTCTGCCGCCAAGAAGATCGAGGAGCACGTCGCCCTCAAGTGCGCCATGACCGAGGGCGCCGACGGTGGCCCGTGGCTGTACAAGTACAGCAACGCCAAGCGTCTCGGCTACGTGAACGGTGTCACCAGCACCTTCAACGACCAGGACGGCAACGGCCGCGTGGACTACATCTCCTCGCCGTACTTCGACGGTGAGACCAACGTCGTCTACAAGGCCGCCGCGACCGTGTGGTCCGGCAAGGTTGTGTGAAGTTGACGCAGAGCGAACGGCGATGAACCGTTCGTAAACCGTCGCAAGCGAAGGGCTCGGCATCCGCCGAGCCCTTCCGCGTTCAGCCCCCGAAAGTGAAGGCTTTTGGACGCATGGCGCGCCCATACGGTGCCATCAATCTAATGTGATCTGCGTCACATCGCCGGGCGGAGGAGGATCAACGCGACACCTTCGCCCCGCTGGCCACACTGACAACTTCCTTATGTTGATCAGGGCAAACGGCCACAGGGAGAGCTTCTCTCAACTCCTGCGCATCAGCCACTTAAACATCACAGAACGATCACGCCCGGCTTGTCGCATCTTTTCCTCTCAAAGCGACTACCCGAGTTCAAGATCGACACTGTATGTTCCTGGCTATCCCTTTACTGACGCATGGGACGCAAGAGGCGTTCCACGACAGCGCAAGGAGTTACCTTGAAGCGCATCCTCCTCCCCGCCGGTGGTGCCATCCTGGCCACCGGTCTGCTGGCTGCTGGTCTGGCCGGCACGGCTTCCGCGTCCGGCGAGATCATCGACACTCCGCTGACGCCGAACAACAAGGTCGCCGAGACCGTCGACTTCTGGTTCAAGGCGAACGGCGCTGCCCTGCGGGCCGCGTCCTACTACCGCTTCGACTACAAGGAAGTCGACAAGCTCAAGACCGCGGGTGGCTATACCGCGGACACCAAGCCGGGCTCCACCGCCCCCATCGGTGAAGAGAAGAAGGTCACCGCCAAGGTTCAGAACGTGAACCTGCCGAAGACCATCGGCAAGGTGTTCTTCGAGGGCGTCGACGGCAAGCTGTACTGGTGCTCCGCCACCTCCATCCAGGCGAAGTACCGCAACCTGGTTGCCACCGCCGGTCACTGCGTCTTCCAGACGAAGCAGAACGGGGCGGTCCTCGACAAGTGGGTCTTCGTCCCCGGTTACTACCAGGGCAGGGCTCCTTGGGGCATCTACGTGGGTAAGCAGGCCTTCACCCACTACGACTTCGCCAACTACGAGGACTACGACCGCGACTACGCGTTCGTCACGGTCTACAACGGCATCAACCTCAACTTCAGCAAGGTTGAGGGCAAGCAGGTCCTCAAGTCGGAGTACGACGCCTACGAGGGCAAGAAGGAAGTCAAGAGCACCGAGCTCAAGGACATCCCCGGTGGCAAGACCGCCGAGCAGCAGTACAAGGAGGGGCTGGACCAGTACGGCCCCAACGGCGGCTTCCGCTCCGAGAACGTGACCTCCAAGGAGCCGGCTGGCGGCAACTTCGAGGACTCCGTTCCCACCGTGGACGAGGTCGAGGTCACGGAGCTGCAGTACAACAACGCTCCGGCCCCGAGCGAGAGCCCGTCGGGGTGGAAGAACGGTGACAAGGGTGCCGTCAAGGACACCCCGCTCACCGAGGCCCAGTACAAGAAGCTGCTCGACGAGAAGGCCGCCGGCAAGGTCAAGGGCAAGGTCTTCATCGACGACCTGGGCGACTACTGGCTCCGTCAGTTCTACGTGATCCAGTGGTACAAGGTCTCCTCGGCGACCAAGTACTACCACGACTCGTTCTTCATCTACACGGGTGGGGACCTGACCGTCAAGGACGCTGGTCGCCTCGGCGACAACGTCGGCGGCCAGGGCTTCGCGTGGAACCAGCCGACCGGCAAGTACGTCCGTACCTTCGGGTACCCGGGTGGCGAGCACCCCGACGGCAGCAAGCCCTACACGGGTGTCACGCCGAAGTGGTGCTACGGCAAGACGTCGTCCAAGGTCAACGTCTACGCGCCTCTCAAGGCTGAGGAGCTCGTTGCCCTGAAGTGCGCCGTCACCCCGGGCTACAACGGCTCGGCGTGGCTGCTCAAGTACAGCAACGCCAAGCGTCTTGGCTACGTCAACGGTGTCACCACCGCTGTGTTCGGCGACAGCGACAGCAACAACCGCAACGACACCATCTACTCGTCGTACTTCGACGGGGAGACGGCCATGGTGTACAAGGCTGCCGCCAACCTGTGGTCCGGCAAGATGTCCTAATTCTGGGACATCCCTGGAGCTGGGGGTCCAAACCTCAGACCAACCGCTTTACCCGAAGGGCTCGGCTTCTGCCGGGCCCTTCGGCCTGTTTGGTGAGAAATCTGAGAAGAACCCTTACCAGAGTGACTAATGGGTCGATAGGGTCTTTACATCTTTCTTGACAACCGCCCGTGGAGCCTCCCTTGAAGCGCCTGCTCATCCCCCTCGCCGTCGCCGGCTTGAGCGCCGCCGTCCTTGTCCAACCCGCCAGCGCCGAGCCCAACTGGGCCTCTGACAACCTCATGCCCAAGCCCGCAGACGCATATGGCGTCGCCAATTTCTGGCTCGACGCCAACGGCGCGGCTCTGCACAAGGCGACCCAATACCACTGGGACGCCAAAAACGTGTCCAAGCTGGTCGCCACCCAAAGCCAGGGAGCCCCTGATGGCAAGCCAAGCTTGACCGCCCCGACAGGGTCCACCGCCAAGCCGACCGCCAGTAAGAACGTCAACCTCCCCAAGACCATCGGCAAGGTCTTCTTCATCGACCGGGCCGGCCGCTACCGCTGGTGCTCGGCCACGTCGATCCAGTCCCGCCACCGCAACCTGGTCGCCACCGCCGGCCACTGCGTGTACGAGAGCGGCAAGGACGTCTTCAGCAAGTGGATCTTCGTGCCGGGTTACTACAAGGGCAGAGCTCCCTGGGGTGTCTACGTCGGCGCGTACGCCTTCACCGCCTACGACCTCGACACCTACGACGACTACGACGGCGACTTCGCCTTCGTGGCCGTCCACAACGGCTTCTCCCTCGTCGATAAGGTGGCCGAGAAGCAGGTCCTGAAGTCGGAGTTCGACAGCTTCGAGGGCAAGAAGGACGTCAAGTCCACAGAACTGAAGGACATTCCTGGCGGCAAGACCGCTGAGCAGCAGTACAAGGAGGGGCTGGACAAGTACGGCCCCAACGGCGGCTTCCGCGCCGAGGACGTGACCTCCAAGGAACCGGCCGGCGGCAACTTCGTGGACTCAGTTCCGACAACGGATGAGGTCGAGGTCACTGAGTTGCAGTGGAGCAACGCTCCCAAGGCGAACGAGGACCCGAAGCTGTGGAAGAACGGTGACCAGGGCGCGACCAAGCTGACCCCGCTCACCGAGGCCGAGTACAAGAAGCTGCTCGACGAGAAGGCCATCGGTAAGGTCAAGGGCAAGGTCTTCAAGGACGACCGAGGCGACTACTGGCTCAAGCAGTTCTACCTGATCCAGTGGTACAAGGTCACCAAGTCGACCAAGTACTTCCACGACTCCTTCTTCATCTACCCCGGCGCTGGCAAGGCCAAGGACATGGGCCGTCTTGGCGACAACGTGGGCGGGCAGGGACTGGCGTGGAACCAGCCGAGGGGCCAGCGCGTGATCGCCTTCGGCTACCCGGCCGACCCGCACCCCGACGGCGACAAGCCGTACAGCGGGCTCACGCCCAAGTGGTGCGCGGGCAAGACCGCCCAGAAGCTCTACCAGGCCAATACGTTCAAGGTCGAAGAGCACCAGGTGCTCAAGTGCTCCATGACCGGCGGCGCCGACGGCGGTCCCTGGATGCTGAAGTACGACAACAACAAGCGCACGGGCTACGTCAACGGCATTACGAGCATGTTCCACGACCAGGACGGCAACGACCGGGTCGACTTCATCAGCTCCACCTACTTCAACGGCGAAGTGGCCGATGTCTACAACAAGGCCAACTACGCGGAGACCAAGGTGATCGTCAGCCCGAAGGGCGAGATGCTCCAGTAGTCCACAAATCCTCAGGACACAGGACGCTGAGCCTGCTGACCTCTTGAAGCCGGGCGGGATCCCGGTCGTTGGTCAGCAGGCTCGGCCTGCGTCTACGGTTAGTGATCGTGCAACAGGCGCTCAACTTCCGTGATCAGCTTTTCATCAACCTCCGTCACTATCCGTTCAACGACCACAGCACTCACGGCTACCGGTGGATCGATCTCAAGCGATTCGAGCTGCTCTCGCCCTCTTGTGACGACACGCTGCTCCTGGACGCCTTGATCAAGCATGACCAGTTTCGAGATGACTACGCCGGTGGCGGCGTCGACCCGTTGGGCACTCGACACGGTCCCTACTGGCTGAGCAATATCACCACCGACGCCTACGAACCGGTGGACGAAATGACCGCGATCGATGTCCTGAGAAGCTGGGCCAGCCAGTATGGAGGTCTGCCCAGACAGGTGGAAGAGGTCTTGAACCACGAGGTCTATGCGCTCATCCGGGCGGCCACGAGCCGATATCGCCTCAAAGGGCTTGGCCGGTCTGAGTTCCACGACTGGGGTGGCGTCCACACCGAATTCCATGAACTCATCGTCGTGGACCGGGCTAGCAGAAACCTGACTCTGATCATCGCAGCTGACGACTGACAGCACCACAGTCGAGAACCACTGACGCAAGCGCCACCTGCCAGCAGCGGGAATGGTACCAAAACTCGTTCGCCGACAGCCCCCCGAAGATCGTCAACTGGCACCGAAACTCATGCGAACTTGGCGCTCGAACTCATTCGCCAAACCAATGGAGTAGGCGACGACCGTGCGCGTCGTGAACCCGAGGACGAAGAGCCGGCTGATCAGGGCCGCGAGGTTGTCGGCCCGGCGCTTGCGCTGGACACGGTCCTTTGCCTTGGCCACCCCGGTCACGAGCTCCCCGAGAGTGATGACCGAAATCCCGGGCGTGTAGCCCAAAAGCCTGCGTGGGTCGAAGGTGCCGCGCTCGATGTCCGCCACGACGCGGGTGTCGAGCACGATGGCTCGATTGCCCGTCACCGCTCTTGGACGACTTCGTCGATGTCGGCGGCGAATTCTTCGTCCGGCCCGAACTCCTCGAACCATTGCAGGAGGAGGTGTCCGGTCGGCGCGTCCGGAATCACCGGTCTCGGGACAGGCGTCAGCACCGCGACGCGACGCCCACCACGCGTGATGGTGATCTGCTCGCCCGTCTCCACACGGTCGATCAACCGAGACAGACTTTTGCCGACTTCCGCGATTCCCACCGGCGCGGAGGGAACCGGATCTGCTGGAAGTGGGCTCATGACCTCAGCATGCGCCGAGGCTCCGGATACTTTCCGGAGGTCACCGAAAGTATCCGGAGTTCCAACAGGCCTCGCCTATGCCGAGGTGAGCTCCCGGGTGCGCTCGCGCAGCACCTTCACCACCCGCTCGTTCTTATAAGGCTGCAGCCGCCTGCGCAGATCCTCCGCATACGACCGCGACCGCACCGACTGCAACTCCCCCGCCATCGCCATAGCCTTGCCGGCGGTGGAGCACGCCTCCTCAAGCTCCCCACACTGCACCAGCCCCGCCGCCAGCAGGGACAGGTTGAACATCCGCCCCCGCACGTAGCGGGAGTCCATGTCGAGCGAGCGACGCGCGTACCGCACCGCCCGCTCCCCCTCCCCCAGATCACGGAAGCAATGGGCGAACTTGGCGGACAGGTACGCCTCGTCGAAGTAACTCAGCCACCGGGGTTCTTCGGAGGGTTTGCGGGCGTCGAAGGCGCGTTCGGCCGCGTGGAGCGAGGCGCCGCAGGAGCGGGCGTCGCCGCGGCCGGCGTGGGCGTGGGCCTCCAGGACATAGGCGGAGGCCAGGAGGGTGTTCACGCCTGCTCCACGGGCCGCGAGCTGGGCGGCCCGCGCCAGGTCCAAGGCGTGAGCCGGCTGGCCCACGTAGATGGCCTGGTGGGCCATGCCGGCCAGGATCTCGCCGCCGAGGGTGTGGTCGTCGGCGCCCCTGGCCAGGCGCAGGGCCTGGATGAGGTAACGCTGGGCCAGGCCGTGCTGCTCCATGTCGTACGCCATCCAGCCGGCCAGCCGGGTCAGCTCGGCGGCCGCGGCGGCCAGCTGGCGGCCGGTCGCGTCGCTGTACGAGCCGTCCTTGAGCAGGGGGGAGACGGCGCCGTCGAGGTATTTGACCACGGACGTGCGGACGTGGCCGCTGCCGAAACGGTTGTCGAGCTCACCGAAAGATCGGGTGACCTCGTGGATGGCGGCGATCTCGGCGCGGCCCACGCGCCGCGTTCCGGTGCCGCCCAGGCGTCCCTCTAATGGGGACGTCAGCCAGCGCATGGCTCCGATGGAGCCTGCTCCTAAAGCGAACGTCGAGTCGATCAGAAACCTCCGTCTCTCAACATCGGCCCGCCACAGCGCGGTCACAGTCGAGACCCCCTCCTGCCACGTGTGCATGAACTCTTGCCCGAGATCGAGGGGTGTAATGATGGCCGGCATTCCGAGGTCCTCCGAGGTGACCTGCCTGCCGAGCCGGAGCGCGAACAGCTCCGTGAGCAGGCAGGGCACCGGATCTCTCGGGCGCTGGCCACCGATCCAGCGCAATACCGAGCTGTGGTCATACTTCAGACCGGGGGTTCCGCGTGCGGCGCCCAGATCGTTGAGGCGCCTGGCCAGTCCCTTGTGAGAAAAACCCGCCTCCGCGATGAGCTGCTGCAGCAGTCGATTCGGCTCGCGTACCATTGCTCTCCTTGTCGCAGGAGCCGCCGCCCACATCATTACAGCGAGCTACAGTTATAGCACCTTGCGTAAAGGATTTATGGCAGTTCTCAAAGGATGTCCCCGCTCGTTTCGCTTGCGCCGCCGGCTCCGCGTGTGCTGCGGATCGCCGGCGGCGCCTCGGTCTCGGCGAGGACCTCACTTACCCAAGGGAACGGCAAGCAATCGTCAAGCGGTCTTGAGCTGCTTAGATGCGGGCGACGCCGTCGGCGCGGGCCTGGGCGGCGACCGCGGCGGTGACGGCGGGGGCGACGCGCTCGTCGAAGGGGCTCGGGATGACGTACGCGGGCGTGACGTCGTCGCCGACGACGCCGGCCAGGGCGCCGGCCGCGGCCACCTTCATGTTTTCGGTGATGGTGGAGGCCCGCACGTCCAGCGCGCCCCTGAACACGCCGGGGAAGGCCAGCACGTTGTTGATCTGGTTGGGGAAGTCGGAGCGGCCGGTGGCGACGACCGCGGCGTGCTTGGCGGCCGCCTCAGGGTGGACCTCGGGGGTCGGGTTGGACAGCGCGAACACGATCGCGTCCTCGGACATCGACGCGATGGCCTGCTCGGACACGGTGGACCCGGACAGGCCCACGAACACGTCGGCGCCCGCCAGGGCCTCCTCAGTGGAGCCGGTGTGGCCGGACCTGTTGGTGTCGCGGGCCAGCGCCTCCTTGAACGGGTTGAGGCCCTCCCTGCCTTCGTAGATCATGCCCTTGGAGTCGGAGACCGCGATGTCGCCGATGCCGGCCTCCAGGAGGATGCGGGTGACCGCGACGCCGGAGGCGCCGGCGCCGGCCACGACCGCGCGCAGGTCGCCGAGCGGGCGGCCGGTCAGGCGGGCGGCGTTCTGGAGTGCGGCGAGCACGACGATGGCGGTGCCGTGCTGGTCGTCGTGGAAGACGGGGATGTCGAGCAGGTCGCGCAGGCGGGCCTCGATCTCGAAGCAGCGGGGTGCGCTGATGTCCTCGAGGTTGATGCCGCCGAAGGACGGCGCCAGCCGCACGACGGTCTCCACGAGGGCGTCCACGTCGGTGCAGTCGAGGCAGAGGGGGACGGCGTCGACGTTCGCGAACTCCTTGAACAGCAGTGCCTTGCCCTCCATGACCGGCATGGCGGCCGAAGGGCCTATGTCGCCCAGGCCGAGCACGGCGGTGCCGTCGGTGACGACGGCGACCACTCTGGAGACCCAGGTGTAGTCGTGGACCAGCGCGGGCGTCTCGGCGATGGCGGTGCACACCCGGGCGACGCCGGGCGTGTAGGCGAGCGCCAGGTCGTCCGCGTCGCGGACGGGAACAGTGGAGCGAACCTCGATCTTGCCGCCGCGATGCAGTGCGAAAGCCGGATCGAGATCGAGTGTTTCGACGGATGCGGAAGCGGGCGTGGCAGCCACAGCGACCCCTGTAATCGTTGGTAGCGGAAGAAACCTTCGGCGGACGAGCGCGAGCGGTCTGGCTTCGGTAGCTGCCAGGATCCCCTCGGCGATCATCGTCGTGAGGGGGTTCGGGGGTCACCCGTGACCCCATAGTGCCACATGGTGAGATGGGGTTCGGTGTCGGCGCCGTCGCCGTTCCGTTGACGCATTGTTAAACCCCCGATGACGGAGCGGTGCAAAAACCCACTTAAACTGCACAAAACCCCAGATTCACTTCTAGGAGGCCGTACATGGCCCTGACCCTTAAGGGCCGCCGTGGCTACGCCGCCGGCGTGCTCGCGCTAACCGCCGTTTTCGCTCTGTCCGCATGCGGGAGCGAGTCACCGAGCACGCAGTCCGGCGCGACGTCGACCGCGGGCGCCACGGCCGCGGGCGGCGTCCAGCTGGTCTCCCCCGGCAAGCTGACCACGTGCACGAACCTGCCGTACCCGCCGTTCCAGTCGAAGGACGCCAGCGGCAAGATAGTGGGCTTCGACGTCGACATGATCGACTTGGTGGCCAAGAAGCTCGGTGTGACCCAGGAGATCGTCGACATCGACTTCGACTCCATCAAGGGTGGCGCCGCTCTGAACGCCGGCAAGTGCGACGTCGCTGCCGCCGGCATGACCATCACCGACGAGCGCAAGCAGAACCTCGACTTCTCTTCGCCGTACTTCGACGAGGTGCTCGGCCTCGTCACCAAGAAGGCCGCGGGCATCCCCACGCTCGAGGACGCCAAGGCCAAGGGTGTGAGCGTCGGCGTGCAGGCCGGCACGACGGCCCTCGACCTGGCCAAGTCCAAGGGCATCGAGGCTAAGGAGTTCAAGGACTCCGGCAAGCTCCTGCTCGCACTCCAGTCCGGCCAGGTCGACCTGGTGGTGCAGGACCTGCCGGTCGTCGTCGAGTGGATGAAGAAGCCGAACGTCTCCTCGGCGTACGAGCTGTCCGGCCAGGTCCCGACCCAGGCCCAGTACGGCTTCGCGGTCAAGAAGGGCAACGCCGAGCTGCTCAAGGCCGTCGACGAGTCCCTGGCCACGGCGATCAAGGACGGCACCTGGACCAAGCTCTATGAGCAGTGGATGGGCGCCGCTCCGGCCACGACCCCGTCGCCTGCTTCCTGATCATGGCGGACACGCCCATCACGACTGAGCCCGCGCGCAGCGGGCTCAGTCCCAGGAAACGACGACAGATCAGCCTGGGTGTCCAGTACGCCGTCTTCGTCGCCGTCCTGGTGGCGGTGGCCATGCTGGCCGACTGGCCGAAGATCGCGGAGAACTTCCTCAACGGCTCCGTTGCCGCGGGGATGTTCCCCACGCTCTTCACGGTGGCGCTGAAGAACACGCTGATCTTCACCATCGCCGGCTATGTGATCGGTTTCGTGCTCGGCCTGGTGCTGGCGCTCATGCGGCTGTCGTCCGTGGTGCCGTACCGGGTGGTGGCGCTGGTCTACATCGAGATCTTCCGCGGCCTGCCCGCGCTGATCATCTTCCTGCTGCTCGGGTTCGGTCTGCCGATCGCGTTCCCCGGCTTCAGACTCCCCGGCGACATCTACGGGACGGTGGCCCTGGCCCTCGGCCTGGTCGCCGCGGCCTACATGGCCGAGTCGTTCCGCGCCGGCATCCAGGCGGTGCCCAAGGGGCAGATGGAGGCGGCCAGGTCGCTCGGCATGAAGCCGGGCCGGGCCATGCTGTCGATCATCCTGCCGCAGGCCATCAGGATCGTGATCCCGCCGCTGACCAACGAGCTGATCCTGCTGTTCAAGGACTCCTCGCTGGTCTTCACGCTGGGCGTCACGGCGGCGACCACCGAGCTGACCAAGTTCGGCTCCGACACGACGATCGAGCAGGCCAACAGCACGCCGCTGATCGTGGCGGGCGCTACCTACCTGCTCATCACGATTCCGCTCGGCATCGTGGTCCGCCGCCTCGAAGCGCGCCAGGGGAGGAAGCGGTGACGCACGCCGTAGAGATCAGGGATCTGCACAAGTACTTCGGCGACAACGAGGTGCTCAAGGGCATCGACTTCACGGTCGATCCCGGACAGGTCGTCTGCGTCATCGGGCCCTCGGGCTCGGGCAAGTCCACGCTGCTGCGGTGCGTGAACCTGCTGGAGACCCCCACCAAGGGCCAGGTCTTCGTGAACGGAGCCGAGCTGACCGATCCCGACGCCGACATCGACGCCGCACGGCGCCACGTCGGCATGGTGTTCCAGCAGTTCAACCTGTTCCCCCACCTGACCGTGCTGCAGAACGTGATGGTCGCGCAGCGGCGGGTGCTGGGAAGGGGCAAGAAAGAGGCCGAGATCGTCGCCAGGGAGAACCTGAACAAGGTCGGGGTCTCCGAAAAGAGCGACGCCTACCCCGGCCAGCTCTCCGGCGGGCAGCAGCAGCGGGTGGCCATCGCCAGGGCGCTGGCCATGAACCCGGATCTGATGTTGTTCGACGAGCCGACCTCGGCGCTGGACCCGGAGCTGGTCGGCGACGTGCTCACCGTCATGCGCAAGCTGGCGGAGGAGGGCATGACCATGCTCGTGGTCACCCACGAGATGGGGTTCGCGCGGGAGGTGGCCGACCGCGTGGTGTTCATGGACGGCGGCGTGATCGTCGAGGAGGGCGAGCCGGCCAAGGTGATCGGCAACCCCAGCCACGAGCGCACCCGCGCGTTCCTGCGGCGCGTCCTGCACCCGGAGGGCTGACCGCCCCGAGGGCTGACCACCGGGCGGGGTGACCACCCCGCGGGGTGACACCGAGCAGGCGGGGTGCTCCGGCATCCCGCCGCTCATGTAATACTCCGGCATGGACCTGACCTCTTACGCCGAGTGGGCGGTCCGCCTGGCCAACGACCCCGCGCCGCCGCCCGACCTGATCCGGCTGCGGGACGAGTTGGCCGCGGTCTTCGACGCGGCCGGTGACGAGCGGGCCGTGGCGGAGCTGCTCAACGCCCTGCTCGTGCGTTATCCCGTACGTCCGCAGCTGTCGGACCACGACGGCCACGACTGGCACCTGCACCTGGCCGAGGACCCCGCCGCCACCGCCGTGATGGGACTGGCCTCGGTCGTGGCGGAGCTGGGCGTGGATCGGCTGGGCCGCTGCCGTGAGCCCCACTGCGGGCAGGCCTTCCTCGACACCTCGTCCAACCGCTCGCGCCGCTACTGCTCGGCCCGCTGCGCCAGTCGCGCCAACGTCGCCGCCTTCCGCGCCCGCCGCAAGAACGACTCCTGAGCGGCCCCAACGGCCCGAGGCCCCACGAGCGGTAACTGCCCGAAGCCCACGAGCGGCCCCAACGGCCCCAGGGCCCACGAGCAATGGCCCCAGGCCCCACGAGCGGCTCCTAAGCGTCCCAGGCCGCAAGAACGACTCCTGGGCCGCAACCGAGGGCCCCTGGCCGCGCCCACGGCCCCTAGCGTCGCCACCTCCTCATCAGCGGCCAGTAGCGCAGCACGACACGCCCCACGATGTCGTGAACCGGCCCGAAGTCCCAGCTGTCCCGCCGCCCGCTGGCCCGCTGGTTGTCGCTCTCCAGCCACCACCCGTCCGCCCCGTGCCACTGGGCCCGTTTCACGATCAGCTGATCGGGATCGCCGGGAAGCCTGGCCACCACGAGATCCCCCGGGTGGACGGTGGCGTTCCTGCGTACAAGGAGCCAGTCACCGGGAACCAGCCCTGGGCGCATGGAATCCCCCTCGACACGCACTCGCATACGCGCTGACCCCCCACTCCGCAGGCATTGCGACCCGATTGACCTGCTCCCCGCCCTGAAGCTGAAGGGACGGGGATTCCCGTGCCGCTGACGCGGCAGCTTGCGGCGCGCCGCAAGCTTTGGAACGGGGTGCTTGACGCTTCTTCGACCCGGGCAGCCCCTGAGTCTCCACGCCCTGAGACGGCCGGCCCGGCCGCCTGTCTTCTGGCTTTGATGCATTGTGCCGCGTTCACGTCGGCGTGCTCGGTATGCCCGCAGGTGGTGCAGCGGAAGAGGGCTTGGTTCTCGCGGCTCTTCGCATCCACCCTCCCGCAGGCTGGGGCCGAGCACGTCTGGGACGTGTACGCGGCAGGGACCTTCTCGATGACACTGCCGGTATAGCGGCTCTTGGACCGCAACGCGACCTCCAGCCCGTACCAGCCTTTATCCAAGATCGCCCGGTTGAGGCCGGACTTTTGCGCGACCCGCGAACCCGGCTCCTGCAGCGTGCCGGACGCCGAGGCGGTCATGGCCGACACGTCCAGATCCTCCAGGACGATGTGGGCGTAGTCACGGGTGAGCCGGTGCGCGGCCTGAGCGTTGAAGTCGGCGCGCCGGTAGCGGGCCCGCCGCATGACGGCGCCCATCGCCCGCACCACGCGCCCGCGCCGGCGGCTGCCCTTGCCAGTGCGTGCCAGTTGCCGCTGCAGGCGGAGATAGCGTTCGGCCTCGCCGGGCGTCAGATAGGCGACCCGGGTGGCCCGCTCATCCTGCTCAGCCGGGGGGCACATGCTGGAGACGCCGGCCTGGGTGGCGTGGCGGCGGTCGAAGAACTCCCCATCGCTGGTGACGGCGGCGGTGACGACACCCCGGTCCACCCCGGCGACCGCATCGGAGCAGGCGTGCGCCAGCGGCGTCTGCAGGCCGTCGTCGATGAGGAAGCTGATGAACCAGTGCTTGCCGTCGCGGGAGACGGTCGCCGACTTGACCGTCCCGCCCAGCGGGCGGGACAGCCGGAATTTCACCCACCCGAACTTGGGCAGGAACACCCGCCCCCACTTGCGGTCGATCGTCTCGACCGGGATCTGCTTGGCGGTCGGGAACCGGAACGACGGCGTCCACCTCGCCTTGCTCTTCCAATGCACCTTCCAGGTGCCGTGCCGGCGGCACGCCTCGTCCAGGTCTTTGAGCGTCTGCTGGAGCACCTGAGCGGGAGCCTTCGCCAGCCAGGGGAACTCGCCCTTGGCGTCGGCCAGTTGCGCGCACTGCTCGGCATAGCCGATGAACGCACCCCGGCGCCGGTAGGCGCGACGCTGCTCCAGCCCGGTGTTCCACACCGACCGGCAGATCCCGGCCACCCGCTCGGCGAACAGCCGCTGCCCGAAGTCGAGTTCCAGCCGGTACTTACGCCCGGTCAGCATACGCAGGCACCTCCCTGGCCCCAGCTGGTGCTCAAGCACCCAGGACTCGAACACATTATCATCTGGTCTATGACCCAGGAAGCCGAATATCGGCCCGGTAGACATGTAGTTTCAGTGCTGCACGTCCATCTGGTCTTTGTCACTAAATATCGTAGAAACGTCTTCGATGAGGAGATGCTGCGCCGCTGCGAAGACATCATGATCGAGGTGTGCGACGACTTTCAGGCCGAGCTCCGCGAGTTCAATGGCGAAGACGATCACGTCCACCTGCTGGTCTGCTACCCGCCCAAAGTCGCCATCAGCAAACTGGTCAACTCCCTGAAGGGAGTCTCCTCCCACTACCTGCGCAAGGAATTCACCGGCCGCCTCGACCGAGCCATCACGGACGGCCCCTTCTGGTCCCCCAGCTACCTCGCCGCCTCCTGTGGCGGACCGCCGCTCTCGATCATCAAGGCCTACATTGAGCAGCAACGCCGTCCGGCCTGACAGGTTGTGGGTTCCGCGCTCCGGGATGCCCCGCCTGACGGCCCGCCACCCCCTGAGGGGGACCGCACGAGGCTTTCTGCGGACCTTCGGTAAGGTCGGTTGTGGACCAAGCTGATTCAGCATCCAGGAAGGACTTTCTGATGCTCGCACGACTGCTACGACCCAAGCATGTCGCTTCCGCACACTGCGACCTGCCCTGTGGGGTCTACGACCCCGCTCAGGCCCGTATCGAGGCCGAGTCGGTCAAGGCGATCATGGAAAAGTACGCGGCCAACGAGGACGCGGTCTTCCGTGCCCGCGCGCTGACCATCAAGGAGGAGCGCGCCGAGCTCGTCAAGCACCACCTGTGGGTGCTGTGGACCGACTACTTCAAGCCTCCGCACCTCGAGCAGTACCCCCAGCTTCACCAGCTTTTCTGGGACGCCACGAAGCTCGCGGGCGCCGCCGGCGCCAAGGGCACGGTCGACGTCTCCAAGGCCGAGGACCTGCTGGGCAAGATCGACGAAATCTCCAAGATCTTCTGGGAGACCAAGGCCGCCTAAATCGGCACATAAGGCTCTGTGTGGTCACAGGCCGCACAGAGCCTTTTCCGTCGATGGCGAGTCTGAATCGTCCAAGCACCTCTCAGGGGCGGTAAGTTGCAGTTGGCGTCGGATTCGCGAGGAGGAACGTGACCGAGGAAACCGAGACGCGCGCGGAAGGCGTGGCCGGCATCCGTGACGTGGTGAGCATCAGGCTCCCCGCCGCGAGCGCCTACCTGTCTGTGTTGCGTACGGCCACCGCCGGACTGGCGGCGCGGCTGGACTTCACGCTGGATGAGATCGAGGATCTGCGGATCGCGGTCGACGAGGCGTGCGCCATGCTGCTGAGCGAGGCGGTGCCCGGCACCGACCTGACCGCCGAATTCGAGCTGACCGGGCACGAGATGCACGTCAGCGTCGAGGTCGCGACGGTCGGAAGCTCCGCGCCCAAGCGCGACGACTTCGCCTGGATGGTCCTGACCGCCCTGGCCGATGATGTCGACGCGGTGACCGACTCCCCCGATCGCATGGCGATCGTCCTGCGTAAGCGCCGAGGCGCGGCGAGGTCGGCGTGACGGAAGGGACTGGAGCCATGGCCACCAGCGAACACGCCGTGCCCGACAGGGTGCGCGCCCGCCAGCTGTTCGCCGAGCTGGCCGAGCTGGCGCCCGAGGAGCCGCGCCGCCAGCGCATCAGGGACGAGCTGGTCGAGCTTCACCTTCCCCTGGTCGAATACCTCGCGCGCCGCTTCCGCAACAGGGGCGAGTGGCTCGACGACCTCACCCAGGTCGCCACGATCGGTCTGATCAAGTCCATCGACCGCTTCGACCTCAACCGCGGCGTGGAGTTCTCCACCTACGCGACGCCGACCATCGTCGGCGAGATCAAGCGGCACTTCCGCGACAAGGGCTGGGCGGTCCGCGTGCCGCGCCGCCTGCAGGAGCTCAAGCTCTCGCTGACCAAGGCCATCAGCGATCTGTCGCAGCGCGAGGGCCGCGCCCCGACGGTGGCCGAGCTGGCCTCCTACCTGAAGATGACCGAGGAGGAGGTGCTCGAGGGCCTGGAGTCGGCCAACGCCTACTCCACCGTCTCGCTCGACGCGCCGGACTCCGGCGACGACGACGCCCCTGCGGTGTCCGACTCGCTCGGCATCGTGGATGAGTCGCTCGAGGGCGTCGAATACCGCGAGTCGCTCAAACCCCTGCTCGAGCGGCTGCCGCCGCGGGAGAAGCGCATCCTGCTGCTGCGCTTCTTCGGCAACATGACGCAATCGCAGATCGCCACCGAGCTGGGCATCTCGCAGATGCACGTCTCACGCCTGCTGGCCCGCACGCTGGCGCAGCTGCGCGAGGGACTGACGGCCGAAGACTAACCGTCGCCGTAACCGAGCGCGCGGGTGGTGGGGGGTAGCAGCAGCGTCACCAGCCCGGCCAGGGCGATCACGATCAGCGGGATCCCGAGCTGCGGCTGGTCCGACCGGATGAGCGTGACGGCGACGGGCGCGATGAAGATCTGGGCCAGCACGCCGGGCGCGCGTCCCCACCGCTCCATCTTGAACAGCCCACCCCAGGCCACCCAGAGCAGCCCGGCCCCGACCAGCGCGGCGAACGCCGCCACGGCCAGGGCCGAGGTCATGTCGCCGGGCTTCCCGATCAGCGCCTCCACCGCGGCGAAGACGCCTAGCCCGAGGGCGACGAGGCCCTCCAGGGCCACGACGGCGGCGGCGACGATCAGGGTCCATGGACGCTTCGACACACGCAAACCTTATCCATCCCCTCCTCTGGTCAGCCGCGTGCCTTCACGGAACGTCCTCCGTACGGCTCGTTCCACAGAACAAGCTGTTCCACGTGACAAGGAACAGGCCGAAAAGTGAAACGGATCATGGCCGCGGAAAGCCGTGGGTGTCCTGGCGGATCCTCTGACCATCGCAGGGTCTGTCGCCGTTCTGGTGGATGACCTCGTGCAGACTTCCGATCAATCGACGAACCAACCCATCGAGAATCGGACATTCGGTCGATCAGATAAACCGGGATCGGTGGATACGCTGGCATCATGCGCGCGATGTTGCTGGTGAATCCCAAGGCCACGACGACCAACGCCCGCACGCGGGACGTGCTGATCCGCGCGCTCGGCGCGGCCGTGGAGCTCACCGTCGAGGAGACCCGCTACCGGGGGCACGCGGCGGCGCTGGCCGCCACCGCCCGGGCCAAGGGATACGACGTGGTGGCGGTGCTGGGCGGCGACGGGACGATCAACGAGACCGTCAACGGCCTGCTCAATCCCATCAACGGCGAGGACGCCCCGCTGCCGGAGGATCCCAGCGCCGCCCGGCCGGCGCTGATCGTCATCCCGGGCGGCAGTGCGAACGTGTTCGCCCGCGCGCTCGGCCTGCCCAACGACCCGGTGGAGTCCACGGGCGCGGTGCTGGAGGCGCTCAGGGAGGGCCGGCGCAGGACCGTGGGCCTGGGGCAGGCCCTCTGGGAGGGGCAGAGCAGATACTTCACGTTCTGCTCGGGGATGGGGTACGACGCCGAGGTTGTACGGGCCGTAGAGGGCCTGAGAGGGACGGGCCGGAAAGCTACCCCGACCCGGTATGTGAACACGGCTCTACGGCACTACCTGGCCACGGACAAGCGGCATCCGGCGATGACGCTGACCGGTCCGGGGATCCCGACCGCCAAGGGCTTGTTCATGGCGATCGTTTCCAACACCTCACCGTGGACATATGTCGGTGGCAGGCCGGTGCGGCCGACCCCGTGGGCGAGTTTCGAGACGGGGCTCGACCTGCTGGGACTGCGCCGCCTGGGGTTGATGACGCTCACTCCGGTGATCCGGCACATCCTCACGGAGAGTGATGCCCTTCCGTCCGGCCGGCACCTCGTACAGCTGCATGACGAGGCCGAGTTCACGCTCACCGCGGAGCGCCCCGTGGCCTTTCAGCTGGACGGGGACTACCTGGGAGAACGCGAAATCGTGACATTTCGGTCTACACCGAACGCGTTACAAGTTCTGGTCTAGACGGTTACATTCGGTCATTGTGTGACGCATCCGACATCCATAACGGCCAAAACTTCGCCCCAACCCCCTTGCGTGCACTCTCCGTGGCTGAAAAGCTCACTACTGACGTCGGAACGTAGGACCTTTAACAACCCCAGGGGTCCTACCGAGGCGTCAGCGGGCAACCCCCGGTCCCGAGCGGGATTTGGGGTACTTGTTCGCGCGAGTTAGTGAAACTCTTCACAAAGTAGTGGCCGCACGGAGCCGACCGAAGGCTCCATCTACTAAGGAGTGGACGCATGGACTGGCGCCACCGAGCTGCCTGCCGTGACGTGGACCCCGAGCTGTTCTTCCCGATCGGAAACACCGGCCCTGCGCTCATGCAGATCGAAGAGGCCAAGCAGGTCTGCCGGTCATGCTCGGCCGTCGACGCGTGCCTGAAGTGGGCGCTGGAGTCCGGACAGGACGCCGGCGTCTGGGGCGGTCTGAGCGAGGACGAGCGTCGCGCGCTCAAGCGCCGCAGCGCCCGGGCCCGCGCCCGCGCCACCGCCTGACTGGATTCAGGGGCTCACGCCCGTCGGGAGCGGGATCGACAGCACGGCCTCCGTGCCGCCTTCGAGACGCGGCTGGATGCAGATCCTGCCCGACAGCTCCCCTTCGACGAGCGTACGGACGATCTGCAGGCCCAGGCTGGTGGAGCTGTCGAGGTCGAAGGCCTCGGGCAGACCTCTCCCGTCGTCCCACACGGTGACGTTGAGCCGGTCGAGCGCCGGCTCCACCACCACCTCCAGCCGCTTGGGCCGCCCATGCTGCAACGCGTTCTGCAGCAGCTCGGTCAGCGCCATGGCGAGCGGCGTGGCGATCAACGACGGCAGCACGCCGAACCCGCCGACGCGTCGTGGCATGACCGCCACCTCCGGCGAGGACACCTCCCCGGCCATCGCGATCACCCGGTCGGCGATCTCGTCGAAGTTCACGAACTCCTCGGGCGCGTGCGACAGCGTCTCGTGCACGATGGCGATCGACCCGACCCGGCGTACGGCCTCCTCCAGCGCCTCACGGCCCTCCGGGACCTGCAGGCGGCGCGCCTGCAGGCGGAGCAGCGCGGCCACGGTCTGCAGGTTGTTCTTCACCCGGTGGTGGATCTCGCGGATGGTGGCGTCCTTGGTCATCAGCTCGCGCTCGCGGCGCCGCAGCTCGGTGACGTCCCTGATGAGCACCAGCGCGCCGATGCGCCCCCCGCCGACGATCAGCGGGATGGCTCTGAGCTGCACGATCGTGCCGCCGGACTCGACCTCGGTCTCCTTGGCCGCGCGCCCGCTGGCCACGATCATGAGGTCTTCGTTGATCGGCTCGTCGGAGTAGCACAAGGTGGCGGTGACCCGGCCCAGCTCGGCGCCGACCAGGTCGGCGTGCAGGCCGAGGCGGCGGTAGGCGGACAGAGCGTTCGGAGAGGCGTACGTGACGCGCCCGGCGCGGTCGAGCCTGAGCAGGCCGTCGCCGACGCGCGGCGAACGCACCAGGATCGGCTCCTCGCCGGAGAACGGGAAGCGGCCCTCGGCCACCATCTGCGCCAGGTCGGAGGCGCTCTGCAGGTAGGTCAGCTCCAGGCGGGAAGGCGTGCGGGCCGAGGACAGGTTCGTGGAGCGCTGGATCACCGCCAGGAAGCGGCCCTCGCCGCCCTCGACCGCGCGCCGGACCGGGATGGTCTCCTCCCTGACCGGAACGCCCGTGGACCAGTCGGGGTCGCCCTCACGGCAGATGCGGCGCTCGTTCCAGGCCGTGTCGATGAGGTGGCGCTCGCCTTTGGCCACCACGCTGCCGACGATGTCGTCGTGGTAGACGGTGGGCCCCGTCGTGGGGCGCATCTGCGCGATCGCGATCCAGCCGTTCTCCCCCAGCAGGGGCGCCCACAGGATGAGGTCGGCGAACGACAGGTCGGCCAGCAACTGCCAGTCGGAGACCAGCGAGTGCAGCCAATCGAGGTCCGCCGCGTCGAGAGTGGTGTGGCGGGCGACGAGGTCGCTGAGAGTCGGCACGATTGCATCATGCGTGCTCTCTCCCCCCAGAGCCAAACTGGCCCAGTGGAGCCCCGGGGAGTCAGGACGCCGATGAGCGGGCATTACTCCCTAGTAGGCCGCCGCACGCCCGCCTACTCGCGCAGTGAACACGGATACGGCATCGTTCACGCGACTGGCCATTTTGTGAAATCTCATATTGTGAGAACAGTCACACTGCCAAAGTCGCTCCGATCCCGGGACGGGGTTGTGCGGGGGAAGCCGGAGGTGATTCCCACGGGCAGGTGGTACGGCTTCGCACATGCGGAGACCTGCGGCGGGCCGCTGGGCGCGGCGCTCATCACGGCCTCGGTTGCGGGCGTGCGCGCCGCTGAGGATATCCTTCACCATCGGCCTGAGCAGCCCGGATTCGCGCGTGCCAGGCACCGTCCGCGCCCGGTGCCGGTCGGCCGCTGTCGCCCGCGGTTGACCGTTCGGGCCAATGTGAGTTCCGATGATCTCGCGGTGATCAGACACGCCTCACCGCCGTGGCAGAAGTGAAGGTGAGCGCGTGACAGACGACAGCCCCCGCGTACCGAAGTACTACGACGTCAAACGCAGCCTGCTCGAGCTCACCAAGAGCCTGCCGCCGGGCACGGCGCTGCCGCCCGAGCGGACGCTGGCCGTGCGGTTCGAGACCTCGCGCACCACGGTCCGTCAGGCGCTCACCGAGCTCGTGGTGGAGGGGCGGCTGCTGCGCATCCAGGGCAAGGGCACGTTCGTGGCGCAGCCGAAGGTCGCGCAGGTGCTCCAGCTGACCTCCTACATCGGCGACCTGCGCACCGCCGGCCTGGAGCCGGATACCAAGATCCTCGAGATGGGATACATCACCGCGGACGAGGCCCTGGCGCGGCGGCTGGCCATCAACCCGGGCGGGCGCGTGCTGCGCATCCACCGGCTCCGCCTGGCCAACGGTGAGCCCGTGTCCATCGACACCACCCACCTGTCGGCGCGGCGCTTCCCGCGGCTGCGGCGAGAGCTGGAGGTGCACTCGTCGCTGTACGAGACGCTGCACAACGCCTACAACGTGCGGCTCACGGACGCCGAGGAGATCATCGAGACCGTGCTGGCGACGCCGTACGACGCCAAGGCGCTCGGTGTGGACGTCGGCCTGCCCATGCTCCTTCTCACCCGCCACGCCTTCGACGCCGACGGCAACCCCGTTGAATGGGCTCAATCGTTGTATCGCGGTGACCGGTACAAGTTCGTCACGCGTCTTCGCCGTCCCTAAGGCTCCTCGACTTCGCCGTCCTCAAGACCCCTGTCTTCGCCGTCCTCGAGACCCCTGTCTTCGCCGTCCCTAAAACCCTTTTTTCTTTACGGCGGTGCCGGCTTGACCGCCTCGCCGACGTTGGCGCGCGACATTCAAGCGCCGGTCGTGAACGCTCACGTGGTTCTCGCCGTTACGAGCGTCTTGTGGGCCGGCCAAGTGGTTTCATCTGGGCCACGGGGCTGTGCCTACGCTGGGGTTATGAGCATCCTTGTGGTCGCGGGGACCGGCACCGGGGTTGGCAAGACCGTCGTGGCGGCGGCCGTGGCCGCGCTGGCCAGGGGGCGTGGGGCTTCCGTGGCCGTGGTCAAGCCTGCTCAGACGGGCGTGGCTCCCGGTGAAGCCGGGGATCTGGATGCGGTCATCCGGCTGGCCGGAGTGACCACGACGTTTGAGTTGTGCCGGTTCGCCGAGTCGCTCTCCCCTGCCGCGGCGTCCCGGGTCGCCGGGGTGCCGCCCGTGTCGATGGTTGATGCCGTGCGGCTGGTGCGGGAGCTGCGTGAGAGCAACCGACTGGTGCTCGTGGAGGGCACCGGAGGGCTGCTGGAGCGGTATGACGAGGACGGCACGACCATCGCCGACCTGGCACGGTCGTTGGGGGCGCAGGTGCTCGTGGTCGTCAGGGCCGGGGGCGGGAGCGTCAATCAGGCGGCGCTCACGCTGGAGGCCCTCGCGCATCGAGGGCTCGATCTCGCCGGGCTCGTCATCGGGCGGTGGCCGGACGATCCCGGGGTCGTGGAGCGGAGCAACGTGGCGGATCTGGAGATGCTGGCCGCGCGGCCGTTGGCGGGCGCGTTGCCGGAGGGTGCGGGCGGCCTCGAGAGAGAGGCCTTCGCGGAGGTGGCGCGCAGCGGGCTGGGCCCCATGCTGGGTGGCGTCTTCGATCCCGTGGCCTTCCGGCAGCGGGTGCTGTAGCAAGAGGTAGAGCTAGCCCCACCATCCATCCGCACACCAGACCTATTTCGCGTCGTCCCCACTGCTCAATACCGTTGAGGCATGAAAGTCCCCCGTCCATGGTCGGCACGGGCCTGGCTCGACACGGCGCACCTGATGGTCGGCCTGCCGGTCGCCATCGTGCTCGGTGGGCTGACGCTCGTCCTGATCGTGGCGCCTCCCCTGCTGCGGCGTGGGCTGCCGTGGTTCACCCGGGTGCAGCGCTCCCGGTTCGAGGCGTTCCTCGGTGCGCGCATCCCGCCCGTGCGCACGCCGAGCCAGTGGCGCAGCCCGGCCACGTGGCGGCAGATCGGCTACCATCTGCTGTCCCCGATCGTGGGGATGGCCGCCGCGTTCTTGGTGGCGGTGGCGTGGGGCGGGGCGATCGTGGGGCTGTTGTCGTTCCTGCCGCCGAAGCTGCAGCGCCCGCCGCTGGAGTTCGTGATCGACCTCAGGGACAACCGGGTGGTGATGATCTTCATGGCGGTCGGTCTGGTGCTGCTGCTGCTCGCGCCGGTCCTGGCGCGGGGCATGGCGGCGCTGGACCTGTCGGTGGCCCGTACACTGCTCGGCCCCAGCCGGTCGGAGCTGGGGCAGCGGATCGAGACGCTGACCGAGAGCCGGGCGGGCGTGATCGACGCGGCCGACGCCGAGCGCCGCAGGATCGAGCGGGACCTCCACGACGGCGCTCAGCAGCGCCTGGTCTCCCTGGCCATGAACCTGGGACTGGCCAGGGCCACCCTGACCGACCTGCCCGATCCGGCCAAGGAGGCCATCGCGCAGGCGCACGAGGAGGCCAAGCAGGCGCTCAAGGAGCTGCGCGACTTCGTCCGCGGCCTGCATCCGGCCGTGCTCAACGACCAGGGCCTCGACGCGGCGCTGTCCGGCGTCGCCGCCCGCGCCCCCTTCCCCGTGAAGCTGCACGTCGACATCGATCGGCGTGCCTCCCCGACCATTGAGGCGGTGGCCTTCTTCATCGTGTCCGAAGCACTGACCAACATCGCCAAGCACGCCGCCGCCACCAAGGCCCAGATCCGCGTGCGGCGCGAGCACGACCGGCTGCACATGCTCGTGTACGACGACGGCTGCGGCGGAGCCCGGCTGGACGGCGGCACCGGGCTGCGCGGCCTGGCGCAGCGCATCGACTCCGTCGACGGGACGCTCCGGCTGTCCAGCCCGCTCGGCGGCCCGACGACGATCGAGGTGGACCTGCCGTGCGAGTAGTGCTCGCCGAGGATTCCGTGCTCCTGCGCGAAGGGCTGATCCGGCTGCTCGATGCCTCGGGCATGGAGGTCGTGGCGGCCGTGGACGAGGCCGAGGGGCTGCTGCGGGCGGCCGAGGAGCACCGTCCTGAGCTGGTCATCACCGACGTCCGGATGCCGCCCACGCACACCGACGAAGGGCTGCGGGCCGCGCTCGTGCTCCGCCGCCAGCAGCCCGGCCTGCCGGTGCTCGTGCTCTCCCAGTACGTCGAGGAGCGCTACGCCGCCCAGTTGCTCGCCTCGGCCGCGAACGGCGGCGTCGGCTACCTGCTGAAGGACCGGGTGGCGGACGTGACCGAGTTCATCGACGCGCTGCGCAGGGTGGCCTCCGGCGGCACGGCGCTCGACCCGGAGGTGGTGGCCCAGCTGCTGCTGCGCGGCAACAGCGACCCGCTGGAGCGTCTGACGCCGAGGGAGCACGAGGTGCTCAGGCTGATGGCGGAGGGCCGCTCCAACGCCGGCATCGGCCAGGCGCTCGTGCTCAGCGAGGGCGCGGTGGGCAAGCACATCGGCAACATCTTCGCCAAGCTCGACCTGTCCCCGGCCGAGGGCGACCACCGGCGGGTGCTCGCCGTGCTGCAGTTCCTGAAGATCAGGAGCCTGCCGTGAGAGCCGCTTGGCTCACCGCCGGCGCCGTGGTGACGGTGGTCGCGCTGCTCATCTCCTCGGTGCTGATCTGGCGCGGCTTCGCCAGGGCCAGGACGCCGGTGGACACCGCGCTGCGGTCGATCCCGTTCACGAAGGACAAGGTGAGGATCGCGGCGGCCTCGGGGCAGGTGGACCTGTTCATCGTGCCCGGCCAGGCCGGCGAGCTGCTGATCCAGAGAACGCTCCGGTGGTCCAGGGACCGGCCGACCGTCACCGAGGACTGGAACGCCGCCGACTCGGCCCTGCGGCTGGAGGCGGTCTGCCCGCGCGCTGACCAGCCGGACGGCCCCATCTGCCGGGCCGAGTACGTGATCACCGTGCCGCCGGAGACCGACCTCGTGGCCGGCACCACCAAGGGCGTGCTCGCCGTGAACGAGGCCTTCGGGAGCCTGCGCCTGACCTCCGTCTCCGGCGACATCCGCCTCCACGACGTCGCGGGCTCCCTGTGGGCCAGGACCGGCACCGGAAGCATCGAGGGGGAGGGGCTCGACGGCGACGCGGCCGACGTGGAGGCCGGCTCAGGCCGGGTGCACCTGTCGTTCACGAGCCCTCCGACGTCCGTCAGGGCTGTGGTCAGGACCAGAGGCGACATCACCGTGGGCGTGCCCGACGGCACCTACAACGTGGCCGTGGATGCCACCAACTCCAGCATCGGCATCAAGCGGGACAGGGAATCGCCGCGGAAGATCGTCGCGACGACGACAGACGGCTCCGTGTCCTTGTTCCACCATTGAAGGTCTGTTTACCCGTGTGACTGGTTGGTAAGTTCCCCGGCATGGAGTCTGCGAAGCACGCCGGTGACGCCGCCGTCGCCGTGTCCAAGGCCTATGGCGTCGAGACCATGTTCACCTTGTCCGGGGGGCACGTCTTCCCGCTCTACGACGGCGCCGTGCACGAGGACATGCGCATCCTCGACGTACGCCATGAGCAGAGCGCGGTGTTCGCCGCCGAGGCGACGGCCAGGCTGACCAGGAGGCCGGGACTGGCCGTGCTGACCGCCGGCCCCGGCATCACCAACGGCGTCAGCGGCATCGCGACCGCCCACTTCAACGGCTCGCCGGTGGTCGTCATGGGCGGGCGCGCGCCCCAGTCGCGCTGGGGCAGCGGCGCGCTGCAGGAAATGGACCACCCGCCGCTGCTGGGCCCGATCACCAAGCTGTCGTTCACCGCGAGCGACGCCGAGTCGGTCGGCCAGGAGGTCGAGTCGGCCTTCCGCACGGCCGTCGCCCCCCATCGCGGGCCGGTCTTCGTCGACTTCTACATGGACCACCTGTTCTCCCCCTCGCCGGTGCACAAGGTGCGGACGCAGACGCCCTCGCCGCTGGAGCCCGACCCCGACGACCTGGCCGCGATCGCGCGACTGCTGGCCGAGGCCGAGCGCCCGGTGCTGGTCTACGGCTCGGACGTGTGGATGGACCGGGCCGAGGAGGCCGCGCGTGACTTCGCCGAGACGTGGCGGCTGCCGGTCATCCCCAACGGCCAGGGCCGGGGTGTCCTGCCCTCGGGGCACGAGCTGCTGGTCACCCGGGCCCGCGGGCAGGCCTTCGCCCAGGCGGACCTGGTGATCGTGGTCGGCACGCCGCTCGACTTCCGCCTGGGCTACGGGTGGTTCGGTGGCAAGGACGGCGCGCCGCTGGCCCGCGTGGTGCACATCGTGGACGCGCCGTCGCAGCTGGCCACGCACATGCAGCCGGCCGCGTCCGCCGCCGGCGACCTGTCGGTGGTGTTCTGGAGTCTCGGCACGGCCTGCGGGGACGCGGGGGTCAAGCCGGACGCGTACGCCCCGTGGGTGTCCAAGCTGTCCGACGCGGCGGCCGCGGCCATCGCGGGCGACGCCGAGCTCCTGGCCTCGGACTCCGACCCGATCCACCCCATGCGCATCTACGGCGAGCTGGGCAAGGTGCTGGCCGAGGACGCCGTGGTGATCGGCGACGGCGGCGACTTCGTCTCCTACGCGGGCAAATACGTCGAGCCCAAGCAGCCGGGCAACTGGCTCGACCCGGGCCCGTACGGCTGTCTGGGCACCGGCCTCGGCTACTCCATCGCCGCCCGCCTGGCCCGGCCGTCCTCCCAGGTGGTGCTGCTGCTCGGCGACGGCGCGGCCGGCTTCTCGCTGATGGACGTCGACACCCTCGTCCGCCACAAGCTGCCGGTCGTCATGATCTGCGGCAACAACGGCATGTGGGGCCTGGAGAAGCACCCCATGCAGCTGCTGTACGGCTACGACGTGGCCGCCGACCTGCAGCCGCAGTGCCGCTACGACCAGGTCGTGACCGCGCTGGGCGGCGGAGGCGAGCTGGTCACCAAGCCGTCGGAGATCGGCCCGGCGCTGCGCAGGGCGTTCGACTCGGGCATCCCGTACATGGTGAACATCGCCACCGACCCGCAGGTCGCCTACCCCCGCAGCACCACCGGCGTGTAGCCCCTACTTCGGCGTGGCGGATGTGCCGGGAGTCGCCGACGGCGTCGAGCAGACGCCGTCGATGACGACCAGCGAGACCGGTTTGGTCACGTCGTAGGCTGTGCCGCCGGCCGGATTGGTCTTCTGGATCTTGCCGCAGCGCATGCCGTCGGTGGTGCTGGTGGAGTCGAACACTCGCGTGACGAAGCCGGCTGCCTCCACCATCTCCTGGCCCTTCAGGAACGGCATCCCGACCACCTTGGGCACGAGCACCTTCTTGACGCTCGGCGTGGGCGTGCCGGACGGCGTCTTCGACGGTGTCGAGGTAGGCGTCTTCGACGGCGTGGGAGTCGGGGTCTCCTCTTCCTCGGTCTTCGTGGGCCTGGGCCGGGTGGTCGTCGGCCTGGGATCCGGTGTCGGGGTGGTCTTGGGCTTGGGCTTCGTGGTGGACGGCTTGGGCGTGTTCTTGGGCGTGCTCTCCTCCGCGGCGGGAGCCGCGGTGTTCGTCGGCGTCGGGTCACCGGTGGTCATACCGGTCAGCGCGACCGCGGTGGCGCCCGCGCCGAGCACGACCACCGCGGCGATGCCGGCGATCAGGCCGGTCCTGCGCGGGGCCTTGGCGGCGCGGCGGCCGCGCCGCTCGGCCACCGTCGTCTCCTCCGGGCCGGCCATGCGCACGCCGGTCTGGTACGGGTCGGCGGCGTACTGACCGGTCTGGTGCGAGCTCGCATCGTACTGACCGGGCTGGTGCGGGCTTGCGGCGTATTGTCCGGTCTGACGCGGCGGGTAGTCCGCCGGCGGCACCATGGTGGCCCCGGTGACCGGCGGCTGCACGGGTTCGGGGGCCTGGCCGCTGGCGATCGCGCGGGCCGCCTCGCTCATGGCCTTGGCCGTCGGGTAACGCCTGGCCGGGTCCTTCGACAGGGCGATCTCAACGAGCGTGCGCACGGCAGGCGGGATGCCGGGCGGCAGCGGCGGCGGGGCCTCGCGGATGTGCTTGAGCGCGATCGTGACCGCGCTGTCGCCGTCGAACGGCCGCTGCCCCACGAGGCACTCGTACGCGACCACGCCGAGCGCGTAAATGTCGACCGCAGGCGTGACGGGCGCGCCCTCGGCCTGCTCCGGGGCGCAGTAGGCGGCCGTGCCGAGCACCATGCCGGCGTCGGTGAGCCGGTTGGCGAGGTCGGAGCGGGCGATGCCGAAGTCGGTGAGCACCAGCGTGCCGTCACGCTGCACGAGCAGGTTGCCCGGCTTGACGTCGCGGTGCACGATGCCCTGGTCGTGCACGGCCTGCAGCGCCGACGCGGCCTGCGCGATCAGCTCCATGGCCGCCTGCGGCGGGATCCTGCCCAGCCTGGACAGCAGCCGGTCGAGCGGCTCGCCGTCCACGAACTTCATCACCAGGTAGACGGTGTCGCCGCTGACGCCGTAGTCGTAGACGTCGACGACGCCGGCGTGGTTGATCGTGGCCATCGCCCGCGCTTCCCCCTGAAAGCGAGCGACGAAGCCAGGATCTTCCATGCGGCCCGGAAGCAGCACCTTCACGGCGACGGTGCGCGCCAGGACGATGTCCTCGCCACGCCACACCTCGCCCATGCCACCGGCGCCGATGCGGGTATCAAGCCGATACCGCCCCGCCAGTGTCGTCCCTTGGGCCACCATGATCCCCCCGCTACCCCCCTACCTCGGTAACCTCTTCAACCCCGCAGTTGTCCAACAAAGCGAACCTTTGTCGCGGTGAGGTAACACAGCGGTCACGGAACTCAGAGAGTGTACGACTCACTAGTCTCACATGCCACTCATATGTCTTAAGCCGTACAAAGCCTATCCTGCGGCCTTACGACCGTACTTGTCCGCGTTTCCGGGAAGTCAGGGGGCCTCTTGGTTGGTGCGGCCTCCCGTAGGCTGATCCCATGACGCTTGCTCCGGGTCTCCGCTCCCAGCTGCTCATCATGGTCGAGATGGAGGACACCGCGAAGCGGGCCGGCAGCGGCGACGTGCCCGTGCTGGCCACGCCCCGGCTGCTCGCGCTGGCCGAGGCGGCCACCCTGCGCGCGATCGAGCAGCACCTCGCGCCCGGCGAGACCTCCGTCGGCACGCGGGTCGAGCTCGAGCACCTGGCCGCCAGCCCGCTGGGCAGGCACGTCCAGATCGGCGTCGAGCTGACCGAGGTCGACGGCCGGCGTCTGGTCTTCTCCTTCGAGGCCCATGACAAGAGCACCGTCGTGGGCCGGGGCACGATCGAGCGCGTCGTGGTCGACCGCGCGAAGTTCCTGGCCCGCGCCACTCGATGACGGCGATCAGATCGCGGCGCGCAGCTCAGCGGGCGCTCATGTCCCCCGTCCCGGGCGTGCCCTCGGCGAGCCCGTAGCGCAGGTACACGGTGCCCTTCGGACCGGCTGCCGGCGGTTCGAGGAGTGTGACGTTCGTGGGCACCGCGCCGCCGTCGAACACCTTCTTCCCGACGCCGAGCATGATCGGGTGCACCCAGAGGTCGAGACGGTCGAAGAGCTTCTCGCGCAGGAGGGTCTGCACCAGGTTCAGGCTCCCGACGACCTTCACGTGCTCGTGCCGGTCACGGATCTCGCGCACCGCTCCGGCCAGGTCCGGGCCGAGCTGCGTGGAGCCGGCCCACGAGAGGTCGGGCCTGCCGCGGGAGGCCACATACTTCGGGACGCTGTTGAAGAGCGTGGCGATCTCGTTGTCCTGGCCGCCCTCCTGGTGCGGCCAGAAGGCGGCGAAGATGTCATACGTCCGCCGGCCGAGCAGGAGGGCGTCCGTGCCCTCGTACGCGGCACCGACCTGCGCCCCGGCGACCTCGTCCCACAGGGGCGCCTGCCAGCCGCCGAACGGGAACCCCTCCGGGTCCTCGTCGGGGCCGCCGGGCGCCTGCCCGACGAGGTCGAGGGTGGCGAACAGCTCGATGTGGATGAGGCCCATGTCTACTCCTCTGAGGTGGTCGTCTCGGTCGGGAGGTAGACCTGTGGGCGCCGGCAGACTCATCGCTGCGGCACCGGCGCGATCTACGGCTGTGGTCCTACAGACGACCTCGGTCGATCACGCGGGCCAGCGCCTCCAGCGCGTGCGGATCGTACGCGCCGCCGGGGGCGAACCGGATCCGCTCCAGCGCGGCCCCCGCACGGTCGCGGTCGGTCGAGGGCCCCACCAGGTCATCGTAGGCGTTGGCGACCTTGATGATGCGGCTCGACAGCGGCGGGTCGGCGGCGATCGGGTCGCACTGGCGTCTGACCACCTCCGCCACCCTGTCCAGCACGCCCGTCTGCTTGATCACCTCGGCGCCCAGCTCGGCGATGCGGCGCGCCTGCTCCGGCTCGCTGAGCACGGTGGCGCCGCCGGGGATGGGGTCACGCAGCGACAGCTGACCGATGTCGTGCATGAGCGCGGCGTACTCCAACTCGAGCAGCTCGGGCTCGGCCATGCCCAGCTCCCTGCCGATCGCCACGGCCAGGCGGCTCACCCGGCGCGAGTGACCGGGCTCGACATAGCCGCCGACCTCGGTGACCCGGGACAACGCCCGCACGGTCTGCAGGTAGGTGGCGCGGATCCCGGCGTATTTACGGAAGGCCACCTGCGTGACCAGCAGCGGCGCCGCGAACACCAGCAGCGCGACCAGGTCCATGCTGTGCGTGGCCAGCGCGAGCAACACCCCTGACGAGCCCACGGCGGCGCCGAGCGGCAGGGCCATGTTGATCTCGTCGCGCACGGCCACCCGGAACGCGGTGCGTACCTGCTCAGACCTGAGCCAGGCCGCGATCAGCACGTCCATCAGCAGGCTGGCGACGAAGAGCGTGACCATGACGGCGAGCGCCGGCCACCAGGTGCTGGTGGGCGGCTTGGTCAGGTCGTAGAGCGGGTCGGCCAGCGGGCGGAAGGCGAAGGCCAGCAACGCGCCGGTGAGCAGACGGCGGGCCATCGCGTCCATGCGCGGCGGACGGCCCACCGCCAGATGCGGCAGCGCGCCCGCCAGCATGCCGACCGCGATCACGGCCACGACCTGCAGGGCCGAGTGCTCCAGCTGATGCTGGCTCAGGTCGAGCAGTAACGTGTAGCCGAGCGCCGCCGCGGCGCCGATGGGCGCGACCTCCCTGTTGCCCGGCATGGTGAGCCTGGCCAGTTCGCCGACCGCGATCAGCGCGCCGAACCCGACGGCGATCTCCGGCCGGTCGAGCCCGACCGCGGCCGTGTGCGCGACACCCGCGACCGCCACCAGGCCGGCGGCGCAGATGAGCAAGAGCTGTCCCGAGTCGAGCCTGCGCAGGACAGTGGTTCGTTCGGCGCGCCCGGCGCGTTCCGTGGTGATCATGGCCCGGTCACGACCTGGATCGGCATGGTGGGATCGTCATGGTCCTTGATCGGGGCCTCCGCCGGGTCGGGCGGCGGCTCGACGCGGCGAGGCGGCTGCCACGGCTCCCGCTCCAGCGCGCGGATGAAGGCCGCGACCATCACCGGATCGAAGTGGGTGCCGGCGCTCTTGCGCAGCTCCTCGACGGCCTCGGGCACGGGCCTGGCGCCGCGGTAGGAACGGTCCGAGGTCATCGAGTCGAACGCGTCGGCGACCGCGATGACCTTGGCGAACTCGGGGATCTCGTCGCCGGCCAGCCCCATGGGGTAACCGGTGCCGTCGTGTTTCTCGTGGTGGTGCATGATCCCGGCGTAGGCTTCGTCGAGGAAGCCGATGCCGCGGACGATCTCCAGCCCGCGCATGGGGTGCAGCTGGATCGCGGCGAACTCCTCCTCGGTGAGCGGCCCGTCCTTCTGCAGCACCTTGGTGGGCACGCCGAGCTTGCCCACGTCGTGCAGCATGCCGGCGTACCGGATGGCCCGCACACGTTCCAGGCCCATGCCGATCTCATGGGCGATCATGGACGAGGCGAGCGAGACGCGCGTGCAGTGGCCGCGCGTGTAATAGTCCTTGGTCTCCACGGCCTGACAGAGCGCGGCGATGGTGGCGTCGTAGGAGCGCTGCTGCGCGTGGTATTGCCCGAACGCCCACCGCGCCACGAACAGCGGCACCAGCACCAGCACCGCGGAGATCGACTGCACCGTCGCCCAGAGCCCGGCCACGAGCAGCCCGAACGTGCCGTAACCCAGGTAGGACAGCACGAACTGGACCATGCCCCGCAGCGGCACCTCGGCGGGCCGCACCCTAGTGGCGAGCGCGACCATGGTAAGCGTCAGCGCGATGTTGAGCGGCACGAACACGGCGGTGGCCGCCGCGTAGGGGCCGATGAGGTCGTCGAACGCGTTGACCTCCGGCACGCCGACCTTTCCGTCGAGCGCCACGTAGACCTGCCCGGCCACATAGCCGCAGATGGCGAACTGCGCGCCGTTGAACAGCCGTTTGATCAGCGGCAGCCCGGGCCGCACGCTCACCACGGCGGTGAGCCCCACCAGCGCCGCACCCACCGGTCCGATCAGCACGACGGCGGCCAGCGAGGCGGAGAAGCTGACCGAGACCGCGAACTGCTCCACGTTGAGCAGCGTCGGCATCGACTCGCACACCAGGAAGAGCAGGGCGAGCACCAGCAGGACGTCGAGATCCTGCTGGGCCACCGGAGCGCCGGAGGCGATCGCGCCGCGTATGACGAGAGCGGCCGCCACGCCGAACACGGCGACCAGATAGACCCGCGCCGGCCATGGCAGGTCACGCATTGCGGCCCCCCTACGGTCTGATCAGGTCCAGGACACTCCAGGAGGCAGCGCCCCGCCGATGGCCATCACCACCGGGGTGATCAGCACGATGGCGGTGAGCAGCCGGGCGACCATTACCTTCAACATCGACATGCCTCCAGGTCGACTTTCTGGGGTTCACGCTACAGAAGACGACGTGGCCGCACCGGCAGAGCGGGAAATCGCAAGCAAAGCGTAATCAAGCCACTACGACCGGCGATGTGATCTGGCCCACTCCACGGTGTTTTTGATCCCTGTGCCCAGGTCGGTGCGTGGTTGCCAGCCGAGCCCTTCGTGAGCCGGCACCGGGTCGACCGCCATGGCCGGCAGGTCACCCAGACGCGGCGGCGCGAAGCCCGGCTTGTCAGCGGCGCCTGCGGCGTCGGCGATCAGCGCGTGCAGGCGCCGGTCGGTGGTCTGGATGCCGGTGCCCAGGTTGAACCTGCGCCCATCGCCGGCCTGGCCGCAGGCCCGCACGAAGCCGTCGACCACGTCATCGACGTAGATGTAGTCGCGGGTCTGGCTGCCGTCGCCGTAGACGACGGTGGGCGTGCCGTTGAGCAGGGCGTCGGTGAAGATCGACACGACGCCGGCCTCGCCTTCCGGCGACTGGCGCGGGCCGTAGACGTTGGAGAGCACGAGCGTGGTGTATTCGAGGCCGTAGAGGGCGCGGAACATGGCGAGGTAGATCTCGCCGCTCAGCTTCGAGGCGGCGTAGGGCGAGCGCGGGTCGGTGGCCGCGTCCCCGGGCACCGGAATCGTGCTCGGGCGGCCGTAGACGGCCACGGACGAGGCGAACAGCACCTTGCGCGTCCGTCCCACGTGGGCCGCGGCCAGCACGCGCGCGGTGCCTTCGACGTTGACGGAGGCGTCGTGCCCCGGGTCGGCGACGCTCTTGCGGACGCTGATCTGCGCCGCCAGGTGGCAGATCACCTCGGGCTGCAGCTCGGCCGTCAGGTCGGGCAGAGCCGGATCGCGCACGTCCAGCTCGTGCAGCCGGAACCGGTCATTGGTGACCGCCTGGGCCAGGTTGGCCATGCTCCCCGACGATAGATCGTCCACCGCCACGACCTCATGACCGTCTGTAAGCAGACGATCGACGAGATTCGAACCGATGAACCCGGCACCCCCGGTGACCAACACACGCATGGGGTAGATCCTAGTCGGCCAGCTCGGCCCTCACTTGAGCGATACGGGCCAGCACCTTGGAACGCAGGTCAGCCGGGACGGGGTCGCAGCCGCAGTGCTTATGCACGAGCTGCTTGATCGCCTTGTCCAGGTCGTATTCCTTCAGGCACGGGCTGCATTCGTCGAGGTGCACGCGGATCTCGACGACGTCACTGTCCGTCAGCTCGCCGTCGAGATAGGCGTAGACCTTGTCCAGCACCTCGCGACAGTCGGTGTCGTGCGGGTTGCCACAGCTCATTTCGATCCCTCCGCCGGGACCAGGCCACGCTCGCGAGCATAATCCTCAAGGAGGCCCCGCAGCTGCCTGCGTCCCCTGTGCAGCCTCGACATCACGGTGCCGATCGGCGTGCCCATGATGTCGGCGATCTCCTTGTAGGGGAAGCCTTCGACGTCGGCCAGATAGACCGCGATCCTGAACTCCTCGGGCAGCGCCGCCAGCGCCTGCTTGATGTCCCCGTCGGGCAGGTGCTCGAGCGCCTCGACCTCGGCCGACTTCAGGCCGCTGGAGGTGTGCGACTCGGCCCTGGCGAGCTGCCAGTCCTCGATCTCCTCCGTGCCGGACTGCTTCGGCTCACGCTGCTTCTTGCGATAGCTGTTGATGAACGTGTTCGTCAAGATCCGGTAGAGCCACGCCTTGAGGTTGGTGCCCTGCTGGAACTGATGGAACGAGGCGAACGCCTTGGCGAAGGTCTCTTGCAGGAGATCCTCCGCGTCCGACGGATTCCGGGTCATCCGGAGCGCGGCGGAGTAGAGCTGCTCGAGATAGGGCATGACGTCTCGCTCGAACCGCTCGCTTCGCTGCTCCAGCGTCTCCGCGTTTGTCGCGGGCACCGGACCCACCCCCCTAAGATCACCGGTGACCGGCTGTGGCAGGACACCGTACTCAGGGGAGGATACCCGTTGCTCCGGTACGGGCCGGGCATCAGGTAGGGGGTCGACCAATGTGAGCATGCTCGTCGCAACACCCCCGCGCCGCTGTCTGTTCCCGCAAGATAGAAGGTACGAAGGACCCGGTGCGGGGAACGTCATACGTACCGGCTGGTAGCCCTTTTTCCGGAACCCAGGAGTCGCGTGTGCTGCCCATTCCGGCCGAGGAACTCAACGGCTCAGGGACGCTCGGGCCGTACTGGACGTTCTACCGCGCCGTCGCCGCCGAACAACTCAACCGATGGCTTCCCGCCGACCCCTCCGTGATCCTCGATCTGTCCGGCGGCCGCGGGCGATGGTCCGGCCAGGCGGCCAGGGCGGGACATCGGGTGATCGAGTTGCTCGACTTCCGCCGCACCGTCGACGGGCAGTCCCGGTTGCGGGACGCCGACCGCGTCCGCCACATACGCGCCGACGATCTGTCGTTCCTGCCGGACGCGAGCGTGGACGCGGTGCTCGCCGAGGAGCGGGTGATGTCGATCGAGCTCATGGCGGAGTCGGCGATGAACGACGTGGCCAGGGTGCTGCGGCCAGGCGGGCGGGCGCTGGTGTGCGTCGACTCGCTGGTGCTGGGCATGGCGATCCTGGCCGAGCAGGAGCAGTGGCAACATCTGCGGCAGACGGGCGAGGTCATGCTCGTGCCCTGGCCGGACGGCAGCATCACGCGCTGCTTCAGCAGCACGCAGCTGCGTGAGCTGCTGATCGGCGCCGGCCTCGAGGTGGAGTGGATGCGGCCGCGCACGGTGCTGTCGCCGTCCACGGTGGACCACGTGCTCGGCTCCGACGCGCGGTCCCTGACCTGGCTCGTGCGCACGGAGCTCGAAGCCCACCCGGACGACGACGACACGGTCGGCATCCACCTGGTGGCCAGCGCCCGCAAGAGCTGATCCGCCGTTCTTCGTGTCCGGCGGCCGGCTCCCGGCGTCGGCCTCTTAGTGGCGGCGCTCCTGCTTGGACTGGCACTGCACGCAGCGCGCTGCCTCGGGCCGCGCCTCGAGGCGGCCCTCGGGCACCGGCTTGCCGCAGTCGACGCAGCTGCCGTACACGCCTTCCTCGATGCGCTTGATCGCCTCGATCACGGCGCGTCGCTGCGCGGTGGCCACGGTCAGCATGGCCTGAGCACGGTCGGCATCAGTCAGGTCCGAGCCTGCGTCGGCCGCCGAATACTCGCGTACCGCGACAGGATCTCCCTGGAGCACCCCGATCGAGCGATCCAGCTCGGCGAGCATCTCTTCCAGCCGCTCTCGAGCGGTCGTGACGTCCACGAATCCGCACCTCCGGGTAAAAAGAGGGCAACCCGCAGCGAGGACTCCCCGGATGTCCCGCCCGGTGGCAATTAGGGGCTTTGTGGCGGTGACACCGAGTAAACGGATGCATCGCTTTCCTCACCGAATGCCCACTTACCGCGCTTCTTACACCTTTAGAAAAGCGCCGTTTCCTCCCCATCAGGCAGCGGTTTGATGAGGTCGGGACCGTTGTTTCTGACGTTGTTGACGTCCGTCGAGACCGCGTACGCCGTGAGCCGCCCCTGCTCGGCCGGAATCAGCAGCCGCGAGGCCTGCTCGGTGTCGGTGAGCTTGGGGTCGAGCCACTCCTGCCAGCGCTCCCGCTCGATCATCATGGGCATCCTGTCGTGAATGCGGCCCAAGTGGTCCTCGGCGTTAGTGGTGATGACGGTGCAGGTGACGAGCCACTTCAGCGGGTCGTCGTCGTCCCGCGACGGGTCCTTCCAGAATTCGTACAGGCCCGCCATGGCCAGCACCCCGCCGTCCTCCGGATGGATGAAGTACGGCTGCTTCTTCTTTTTCTCGCCTTCGACCGGCATCCATTCGAAGTAGCCGTCGGCCGGGAGCAGGCATCTGCGCTTGGCGAAGGCCTGACGAAAGGACGGCTTCTCGGCCACCGTCTCGATCCTGGCGTTGATCAACCGCGACCCGATCGACGGATCCTTCGCCCACGCGGGCACCAGGCCCCACTTGACGACCCTGAGCTGCCGCACCGCCCGCTCGGCGTCCTTGGGGACGCGGCTCAGCACGGCGTAGACATTCTTGGTGGGGGCGACGTTGTAGTCGGCGTTGAGCTCCTTGTCGGGCTCGGCGTCCTGCTCGACCTGGAACTCCTCGAGCAGCTCGTGCTTCTTGCGCGCCGACGCGTATCTACCGCACATGACCCCACAGTGCCACGTACGGCTTTCGCTCGCATGTTTGCCTCCGCTGCGTAGTCGTTATCCACAGGCTGTGACCTAGCCCTGCCGCGCCCAAGTACCCTTTGACCATGTCCACTTCGCACTGGCCCGCGCCGGCCGCGACCGCCCCTGTCACCGCCACCGTTTCGCTGCCCGGCTCCAAATCGGTGACCAACCGGGCGCTCGTCCTCGCCGCACTTGCCGAGGCCCCTGGCGTCGTGCGCAAGGCGCTGCGCGGCCGCGACGCGGACCTCATGGTGGCGGCGCTGCGCGCGCTGGGCGCCACGCTGACGGCCGGCGAGGAGACCACCGCGGGCGTGGACTGGCACGTGACGCCCGGCCCGATCCGCGGCGGCGCCGCCATCGACGCCGGTCTGGCGGGCACGGTCATGCGGTTCGTCCCGCCGATGGCGGCCCTCGCCGACGGCCCCGTCTCCTTCGACGGCGACCCGCACGCGCGCAAACGCCCGATGGGTCCCATCCTCGACGGCCTGCGCGCGCTGGGGGCGCGGGTGGACAACGACGCGCTGCCGTTCACGATCAGCGGGCCGCTGGCGGGCGGCGAGGTGACGCTGGACGCGTCGGGATCGTCGCAGTTCGTCTCGGGTCTGCTGCTGACGGCGGCGCGGTTCGAGAAGGGCATCACGATCCGCCACGTGGGCCCGCCGGTGCCTTCGCAGCCGCACATCGAGATGACCGTGCAGATGCTCAGGGCGGCCGGCGTCACGGTCGACGACAGCGAGCACGACGTCTGGCGGGTCGAGCCCGGGCCGATCGCGGCCAGGGATCTGACGGTGGAGCCCGACCTGTCCAACGCGGCTCCGTTCCTGGCCGCAGCCCTCGTCACGGGCGGCACGGTCACCATCCCGGCCTGGCCGCTGCGGACGACGCAGCCGGGCGACGCGCTGCGCGGGCTGCTGACCGCCATGGGCGGCACGGTCACCAGGGCGGAGTCCCCCGGCGCGGACGTCACCGACCTGGTCGTCTCGGGCACGGGTGAGATCTCCGGCATCGACGCCGACCTCCACGAGGTCGGCGAGCTGACCCCGACGATCGCCGCCCTGGCCGCGCTCGCGACGACGCCGAGCCGCATCCGCGGCGTGGGCCACCTGCGCGGCCACGAGACCGACCGGCTCGCCGCGCTCGCCACCGAGATCAACCGCCTGGGCGGCGACGCGGAGGAGACCGAGGACGGCCTCGTCATCCGCCCCCGCCCGCTCCACGGCGGCACCTTCCACAGCTACGACGACCATCGCATGGCCACGGCCGGCGCCGTGATCGGCCTCCGGGTGCCCGGCGTGGAGGTGGAGAACATCGCGACCACCGCCAAGACCCTCCCGGAGTTCGTCCAGATGTGGACGGCCATGCTGGAAGCACGATGACCAGGACCCCACGCCTGAAACCGGAGCCGGTCCCACGATGACCGGACCCGAGGGCCGGCTGGTTTCACGACCAATGCTCCGGGCACGTCGGACATGTGCGACACGTGCTAGCACGCTGCCCGCATTCCGACGCGAGGATCCACCCCCACCACGCCACCCGGCCACGCCCGGGCGGCGCCCGCAACCGAAAACCGGCGCGGGCCGCATCCCCTGCGGTCACCTCCGCGCCGGCCGTCCATCGACCCATCCGTGGAAGGGAAGCAAGCGTATGGGAGCAGACCGCTGAGAAAGCGGGAGTACGACGAGGACGACGTACGGGTCAGGCCGGGCAAAGGCTCACGGCCGCGGACTCGGATTCGTCCTGCGCATGAGGACGCCGTCGAAGGTTTCGTGGTCGCGGTCGACCGCGGCCGCTACACGACGCTGGTCGAGCTCGAACGCCCCAAGGGATCGGCCCAGAAACGCAAGCAACAGCAGCAACACCGGCTCGTGGTCGCCATGAAGGCCCGCGAGCTGGGCCGCAAGGGCATCGTCGTAGGCGACAGGGTCGCCCTGGTCGGCGACGTGTCCGGCCGTCCCGACACCCTGGCCAGGGTCGTACGCGTGGAGCCGCGCACCTCGATGTTGCGCCGCTCGGCCGACGACACCGAGGACACCGACGGCATCGAACGCCCGATCGTGGCCAACGCCGACCAGCTCGTCATCGTGACCGCCCTGGCCGACCCGCCACCTCGGCCGCGCATGATCGACAGGATCCTGGTGGCGGCGTTCGACGCGGAGATCGACACCCTGCTCTGCCTCACCAAGTCCGACCTCGCCCCGCCGGACGAGCTGATAGCCCTCTACGAGCCGCTGGGCGTGCAGCACGTCGTCGTCCACAAGGGCGGCCCGCTGGAGGAGCTCCGCGAGCACCTGACGGGCCGCATCAGCGTCATGGTCGGCCACTCGGGCGTGGGCAAGTCCACCCTGGTCAACGTCCTGGTCCCGGACGCCAACCGGGCCGTCTCCCAGGTCAACGCGGTGACCGGCCGCGGCCGCCACACCTCCACCTCCGCCGTGGCCCTGGAGCTGCCGGACGGCGGCTGGATCATCGACACGCCCGGGGTCCGCAGCTTCGGCCTGGCTCATGTGTCGGTGGAAACGGTCCTGGCCGCGTTCCCTGACCTGGTGGAGGGCACGGTCAAATGCCCCAAGGGGTGCACGCACCTGGGCGACGGCTGCGCGCTGGACGCCTGGGCGGCCGCGGGCAACGCCGACCCCGCCCGCCTGGAGTCCCTCCGCCGCCTCCTGTCCAGCCGTGAGGGCACCCTGGACGAGCCCCCAAGCACTTGACCTCCATTCCACACGCCACCCCGACGACGCCCGCCCCCGCCCACCTCACTTCGGCTCAGGCCCCTCCGGAGGAGGCCCGAAAGGGGCGGGATGCCGCACCGCCCCTTCCACCTCCGCGCACGTCCCTCCGGAGGAGGCCCGAAAGGGGCGGAGTGCCGCACGGCTCCTTCCACCTCCGCGCAAGTCCCTGCCCGGAGGAGGCGGCACCTCACGGGCCTGCGGGGCTCGCTGGGCGGTGTGAGAGACGCGGGAAGCGTCGCATCGACGACTGACGGGGCGAGATGCTCCCTGACGACGAACCGCCGAACCTGAGCTACGCGGCCTCGGCTTGTGCCGTGACCGCGTGACCCGGATAGGCGAGAGCCGAGGGTTCAGGTGTTGGGGCGGAGGGTCCAGGTGACGGTGAGGGTGGACACCAAGGCACCGTCGGCGTTCTTGATGTCGACGGCCACGTCGAACACCGGCCGCTCCCCCGCGTCCAACTGGGCGACCACCTCATCCCTGGTGGCCAGCAGCCGGGCCTCGGCATGGACCTCGCCCTTGGCGAGCTTCCGGTACTCGATCGTCGCCGACGTGGCCAGCGGCACCGCCCGCTCCAGCTGATCACCCAGCATGGACAGCATCGCGGCTCCCGACGCGGACTCGGCCAGCGTGAACAGCGCCCCGGCATGCGGGCCCGCCACGTGATTGTGCAAATCCGGACGATCGGGCAGACGGGAAACAGCCTGGCCGTCCCCCACGGAGTCGAAGGTGATGCCCAAGGTGCGGGCAAAAGGGACGGTCTGGAGCAGCAAAGCGCCGACATCGTGCGACATGATGGACATGTTACTGGCAAGTAATAGAAAGAGGAGTTACCAGAAAAGCGCCGTCTGTGACTGATGTTCTCTATACCCGACAAGGTAGCGTGGGCGATCGTGCAGGGTTATTCCGATGATCTACGCCTCGCGCATGTCATGGCGGACGCCGCCGACGACATGACCATGCGGCGGTTCAAGGCTGTCGACCTGAAGGTCGACACCAAGCCGGATCTCACGCCGGTCAGCGACGCCGACCGCGCCGTGGAGGAGGCGATCCGCGGCACGCTGCGCCGGGCCAGGCCGCGTGACGCGGTCGTGGGCGAGGAGTTCGGCAAGACCGGGTGGGGCGCCCGGTCGTGGATCATCGACCCCATCGACGGCACCAAGAACTACGTACGCGGCGTGCCCGTGTGGGCGACGCTGATCGCGCTCATGGAGTACGGCAAGGTCGTGGTCGGCCTGGTCTCCGCTCCGGCGCTCGGGCGGCGCTGGTGGGCGGCGGCCGAGGGCGGGGCGTGGACCGGCAAGAGCCTGACGAAGGCGTCCAGGATGCGGGTCTCCTCGGTGTCCGACCTGGACGACGCGTCGTTCTCGTACTCGAGCTTCGGGGGGTGGGAGAAGACCGGCAAGCTCGACAACTTCCTCGACCTCGGCCGCGCCTGCTGGCGGACCAGGGCGTACGGCGACTTCTGGTCGCACATGATGGTCGCCGAGGGCTCGGTGGACCTGTCCGCGGAGCCCGAGTTGTCGCCCTGGGACATGGCGGCGCTCACGGTGATCGTCGAGGAGGCCGGCGGGGTCTGGACGGACGTCGCCGGGGTGCGGGGTCTCGAGGGTGGCAGCCTGGTCTGCACCAACGGCGTCCTGCACGACGAGGTCATCCACCGCCTCAACCGCACCATGCGATAAGCGTTCAGGTGCCGTTCATCCTTGATCGTCAGAGAGCCAGCACCCGCCGTACCGCCTCCATCAGGCTGTCCCGGTAAGACCCGCCGAACAGCACCACGTGCACGAGCAGCGGATGCAACTGGTGCAGCGGTACCCGCTCCCTCCAGCCGTCCGCCGGAGGCCATTCCTCCTGGTAAGCCCCCAGCACCCGATCCAGGTACGGCAGCCCGAACAACGCCATCATGGCCAGGTCCGTCTCCCGATGCCCGCCATGCGCGGCCGGATCGACCAGCACAGCGGACCCGCCGGACCACAGCACGTTCCCGCTCCACAGATCCCCGTGAATCCGCGAAGGCGGCTCGGCCGGCCCCGCGATCTCGGCGAAGCGCTCCACGGCCCGCTCGACGGCGGCCACGGCCGAGGCGGACAAGTGCGCCTGACGCAGGAAGGGCAGGACCCGCCGCTCGGCATAGAACGCCGGCCAGTCGCCACACGGCGCGTTGTCCATCGGCAACTCGGCGATGAACCCCGGCCACGGCGCCCCGAAGCCCGGCGCCCCCGAGCGATGCAGCCGGGCCAGCTCCCGCCCGAACCGCTCGGCCGCCGCCGTGGTCGGGCGTTCCTGCTCCACCCACGACAACACGAGCCGGTCGGGACCGACCTCGATCACCTCGGGAACCGCGATCGCCTCGCCGAGCCACCTCAGCCCGGCCGCCTCCGAAGTGAACATTTCGGAAACAACGCCGGTCTTCGCGAACACCTGCCGCCCGTCGTCGAGCACGCCCCGCTGCAGGCGCCACCCGTGGGATGAGCCGAGCTCCTCAGTCGATCTCATCGGCGATGTGCTCCGCCAGGCCCTCGGCGGCCGACTCGACCAGCGCGAGGACTTCCTCGAACCCCTCTCGCCCCCCGTAGTAAGGGTCGGGCACCTCGGCACCAGGCGGCGCCGCGGGGTCGAACGAGCGGAACAGCCGCACCTCCACGCCGGCGGGTGCCATTCGCCGCAGATTGGCAAGATTGTCAAGATCCATGGCCAGGACCAGGTCATACCTGTCGTACCAGTCCTTGGTGAACTTCCTGGCCCGGTGCGTGGAGCCGTCGTACCCGTGGTCGGACAGGATGTGCAGCGCCCGCTCATCCATGGGGTCTCCCTCGTGCCAGCCGCCGGTCCCCGCGCTCTCCACGACGACGCGATCGGCCAGCCCCCGATCGGCGAGGGCCTTGCGCAGCACCACCTCCGCCATCGGTGACCTGCAGATATTCCCCATGCACACCACACATACGCGATAGCTCATCTCTCCAGGATCACCCTTACGCGCTATTCATACGACCAAGGACACCTCTTTGTACCTCAGTCACGGGTCGTTCTACTCCCGTTCACTTTCGCCCGGTGTTATCGGAGACGTCGACTACAGATCTCACTAGGGACGAGGAAATACCGTGACCCGTGGACAGCGCCGCCTCAGCGCGGTGGCGACGGCCGCCATCGTTGTGGGCCTTTCCGCCGCTTGCGGCGGCACCAACACCACTACGCCCGCCGGGGAGGGCACAGCTTCCGCCAGCACCGGCGCCGGTGCCGAACTGGCCGGGCAGGTCAAGGTTGACGGCTCCAGCACGGTTGCCCCGCTGACGAGCGCCGCCGCGGAGTTCTTCGCCGAGGAGCAGGCCAAGGTCAACGTGACCGTGGGCACCTCCGGCACCGGTGGCGGCTTCGAGAAGTTCTGCAACGGCGAGACCGACATCTCCGACGCCTCCCGTCCGATCAAGGACGAAGAGAAGGCCGCCTGCGACGCCAAGAGCATCAAGTACACCGAGCTCACCGTGGCGACCGACGCGCTGACCGTGGTGGTGAACAAGGAAAACACCTGGGCCACCTGCCTCACCGTCGACCAGCTCAAGAAGATGTGGGAGCCGGGCGCGGAGAAGAAGATCACCAGCTGGAACCAGATCGACCCCAAGTTCCCGAACGAGCCGCTGAAGCTCTTCGGCCCGGGCACCGACTCCGGCACCTTCGACTACTTCACCGACGAGATCAACGGCGAAGAGGGCGCGAGCCGCAAGGACTACAGCCCCAGCGAGGACGACAATGTCACCGTCCAGGGCGTCGAGGGCAGCAAGGGCGGCCTCGGCTACTTCGGCTACACCTACTTCGAGGAGAACGCCGCCAAGCTGAAGGCCGTTGAGGTCGACGGCGGCGATGGCTGTGTCGCGCCGAGCGTCGAGACGGCGCAGAACGGCACCTACAAGCCGCTGGCCAGGCCGCTGTTCATCTACCCGTCCACCGCCGCGGTCAAGCGGCCGGAGGTCGCGGCCTTCCTCGACTACTACGTGGCCAACATCAACAAGATTGCGACGGACGCGAAGTTCATCCCGCTCAACACGGAGCAGGAGAGCAAGCTCAAGGCCGACCTGTCGACGCTGAAGAGCAGCTGATGGCGGTTCGCGACTCCGCGACCGTGCCGGGGACTCCCCAGTCCCTGGCGCGGTCGCGCCCGCGTTATGGCGAGATGACCATCAAGGCGATCCTTCTGGTGGCCTCCCTGGTCTCCATCGCCACCACGGTCGGCATCGTGTTCTCCCTCCTGGAGCCCACGATCAGGTTCTTCGGGGAAATCAGCGTGGTGGAGTTCTTCACCTCCACCAACTGGGGACCGCTGTTCGAACCCCCGAGCTACGGCGTGCTGCCGCTGGTCAGCGCGACCCTCATCACGACCGGCATCGCGATCGTCGTCGCCGTCCCACTCGGCCTGGCCGCCGCGATCTACCTGTCCGAATACGCCAAGCCTCGCGTCAGGAAAATCTTCAAGCCAGTGCTCGAGGTGCTGGCGGGCATCCCGACCGTGGTCTTCGGGTTCTTCGCGCTGAGCTTCGTCACCCCGCTGCTGCGGGACATCCTGTGGTTCGAGATCGAGATCTTCAACGCCCTGAGCGCGGGTCTCGTGGTCGGCTTCATGATCATTCCGATCGTGGCATCGTTGTCGGAGGACGCGATGTCGTCGGTGCCGAACAGCCTGCGCGAGGGCTCCTTCGCCCTTGGCGCCTCCAGGATGGTCACCTCGCTCCGCGTGGTGCTGCCCGCGGCCTTCTCCGGCATCGTCGCGGCCGTCATCCTGGCGATCTCGCGGGCCGCGGGTGAGACGATGATCGTCTACATCGCCGGTGGCGGTCAGCCCAACTTCACGCTCGACCTGGGCGCGCCGATGCAGACCATGGCCGCGTTCATCGCCGCGGCAGGTTCCGGCGACGTTCCGGTGGGCACGGTCGACTACGACACCATCTTCGCGGTCGGCGCTCTCCTCTTCGTGATGACGTTCGTCATGAACTACGTCAGCGCCCGCCTGGTGCGGAAATATCGTGAGGTGTACGAGTAATGGCTGTTCTCTCGACGCCACGCTCCGCCGTGCAATTGGCGAGCCAGGGGCGTCCGGTCAAGGAAATCTTGTTCCGGATACTCCTGCTCGCCAGCCTGGCGCTGGCGCTCATCTTCCTGGTCGCCCTCCTCGCCTTCGTCCTGGTGGAGGGCTGGCCGCGGATCGACGCCCGGCTCTGGGAGAACATGCCGTCGATCCGCAATCCGGAGATCGCCGGCGCCCAGTCTGCCATCACGGGCACGCTCTGGGTCATCTCGCTGACCGCGGTCATGACGATTCCGACGGGCATCGCCGCGGCGATCTACCTGGAGGAGTACGCGGACCGGACCCGCTGGTACAACCGCATCATCGAGCTCAACATCCAGAACCTCGCCGGTATCCCGTCGATCGTCTACGGCATCCTCGGCCTGGGCATCATCGCCCGTACGATCGGCCTCGGCTTCAGCGTGATCACCGCGTCGATCACCCTCGGCCTGCTGGTGCTCCCCATCGTGATCATCGCCTCGCGTGAGGCGATCCGGGCGGTGCCGCCGTCGATCCGGGAGGGATCGCTGGCACTGGGCGCCACGCAGTGGCAGACGATCTACCGTCAGGTGTTGCCCGCGTCGATCCCCGGCATCGCGACCGGCTCGATCCTGGCCCTCTCCCGGGCCATCGGCGAGGCCGCTCCCCTGATCATGCTGGGCGCGGTGTCCTTCATCCGCTTCAACCCGGACGGCATCTTCGCCAGCTACACCGTCCTCCCGATCCAGATCTTCAACTGGATCTCCCAGTCGCGCGAAGGTTTCCACATCCTGGCCGCCGCCGCGATCGTGATCCTGCTGCTGATCCTGCTGCTGATGAACTCGGTGGCGATCTGGCTCCGCAACCGCTATCAGAGGCGCTGGTGAAGGAAGATATGACTGAGATAGGAACCCCCATGGCGAACGTCACCGTCCGTGGTCCCGAGGCCCCCCGTAATCTCGAGGCCCTGGATCCGGTCTTCACCGTCTCCGACCTCAGCGTTTTCTACGGCGACTACGAGGCCGTGCGCGAGGTCGACATGCTGATCGGCAATCGCGAGATCACCGCCATGATCGGCCCCTCCGGTTGCGGCAAGAGCACGGTGCTGCGGTGCTTCAACCGGATGAACGACCTCATCCCCGGCGCCCGCCCGGCCGGCAAGATCCTCTACCACGGTGAGGACCTCTACGGCGACCACGTGGACCCCATTGAGGTACGCCGCCGGATCGGCATGGTCTTCCAGAAGCCCAACCCCTTCCCCAAGTCGATTTACGACAACATCGCCTACGGCCCCCGCGTCAACGGCACGAAGGGCAAGATGGACGAGCTGGTCGAGCAGGCGCTCACCCGGGCGGCCCTGTGGGACGAGGTCAAGGACAAGCTCAAGCAGAACGCCCTGTCCCTGTCCGGCGGTCAGCAGCAGCGCCTGTGCATCGCGCGGGCCATCGCGGTCAGCCCCGAGGTCATCCTCATGGACGAGCCGTGCTCGGCCCTCGACCCGATCGCCACCACCAAGATCGAAGACCTGATGCAGGAGCTGGCGCGCGATTACACGATCGTGATCGTCACGCACAACATGCAGCAGGCCGCTCGCGTCTCCCACCGCACCGCGTTCTTCACCGCCGAGGTCGACGGCAAGGGCGTGCGGCACGGCCGCCTCGTGGAGTACGACGAGACCAGCCGTATCTTCACCAACCCATCCGACAAGCGCACCGAGGACTACATCACGGGACGCTTCGGCTGATGACCCAGCAGCAGGCGGCATCCACGATGCACGGGGACACGAGGACCAAGCCCGTACTGCTCATCGCCGACCCCGACAGCGCCGTGGTCGAGGCATTGGCCACCGCCCTCGAACGCGAGGGCGTGGCCGTCACCGGCGCACCTGACGGCGCTCAGGGGCTGCTGCAGGCGGGAGCCCTGCAGCCGGACGTGGTGCTCGTCTCGGCCACGCTCCCGGTCATCGACGCGGTCGAGTTCGTGCGCGCGGTACGGCTCGCGCGAGCCGTACCGGTGCTGCTCGGCGTCGGCGAGGGGCACGCCGAGCAGGCTGTGCGCGCTCTCGCGGCCGGCGCGGCCGCCTGCGTGGCCCGGCCTTACCGGGTGCTTGAGCTGCTGCCGTTCATCCAGGCGTCCTCGCCCGAGTCGCGCAAGGTGCTGATCGTGGGCGGGGTCGAGCTGGACGTGCAGGCCTACCAGGTACGCGTGGGCGGGCGGGCCGTGCACCTGCCGCTGCGGGAGTTCGAGCTGCTGCAATACCTCATGCGCAACGCCGACCGCACGGTCACCCGCGAGCAGATCATGCGCAACGTGTGGCACACCGCCGCCACCACCTCGACGAACACGATCGCCGTGCACGTCAAGCGGCTGCGGGCGCGGCTGGGCGACGAGGACGACCAGCTCATCCAGACCGTGCGCGGCGTGGGCTACCGGCTGGTCACTCCGGGCATGACCGGAAGTCCTGCATGATCCTTTTGGCGACGCCTTCGACCGTCGCGATCCCGTACCCGACGTCGGAGCTGCCCTCGGTGAGCACGGCCACGGCGTAGTCGTGGCCGTCGCCCCTGATCAGGCCCACGCTGATCACGGCCCAGCGCTTGGTCGAGACGCGCTTGAGCCAGCCGTTCTTCAACGCCACCCGCTCGCCCCGGCACGCGGCGGCGCTGATGCCCCAGTCCTGGCCGTCGACGACCTTGCCCATGAGCCCGAGTACCCGCTCGCGCTCCGCGCCCTTGAGCGGGCTCTTGCCGGACACCAGGGCGCTCATGAGCCGGATCTGGTCGTCCACCGACGTCCGGGTGATGCCCCAGCAATAGAGGTCGAGGCAGTCACCGGCGACGCCCTGCGTGTGTTTCAGCCCGAACCGCCGCCCGGCCTTGGTGAATCCCGGCGCCCCGCCGATGCGTAACCAGAGCCGGTCGGCGGCGTGGTTGTCGCTGTAGCGGATCATCAGCTCGGCGTCCCGCCTGACCGCCTCGGGCACCTTCTTCCACGGTGTCTTGAGCAGCAACGCCATGAGGATCTGGACCTTGGCGCTGCTCGCGGTGATCAGCCGCTCGCCCGGGTGGTAACGGTAGAGCCGCCCGGTCGCCAGGTCCTTGACCATGGCGGTGACCGGCCCAGGGCGGCCGGCCAGATAGCGGTCGAGCCGTTTGGTGATCTGTTTGGCCGGGATCGGCCCCACGGCCTCCTCGGCCGCGATGCTCTCGATCCACGCCAGGGTCGCCTCCCGGGCCACGGGCACCGCCCACAGGGGACCTCGGGGCCGTTCGGAACGTGGCTCCACGGGTGCCGTGACCAGTGACAGGACCAGGGCGAGCGCGAGCACCACCCGTGCTGACGCCTGCCGCCGGCCCCTGATCACCCGGGCATTATCACGAAGAAGCGCGATGCGCCGCTAGACGGCGGCGGCGAGCAGTTTCGCGATCGAGTCGTCGTCACAGGTGTCCCAGAAGCCACCCACGACGTCTTCCAGGTGTTCCAAGGAGTCCGCCCGGAACAGCACGTCCTGATATTTCGTGATGTCGTAGTGCGTCGTGCCCATGGCCGCCAGATCCAGCGGCCTGATGTCCATGGCGCGGAACTCCTCGATCTCCCCGTACGACGACAGAATCCCCGCCCCGTACGCCCGGAGCTCGCCCCGCTCCGCCATCACCCCGAACTCCAGCGTGAACCAGAACACCTTCGACACGAACTCCAGCGCCTCCTCCCCCTCGACCCGCCGCGCCGCCTGGCCGGCCAGGCGATAGAGGGCGGCATAGCGGGAGCTGGCGAGCGCGTTGGCATGCCCGATCACCTCGTGGACGACGTCCGGCTCCGGCGTGTAGAAGGGCACGGAATGGTGGCGGATGTACTGCGTCGAGTGGAAGAACCCGTCCGCGAGCACCCCATAGAAGTCCCGCAGCGGCACCAGCCCCGCCGCCGGCAGATACCGGAACCCGGTCAGCGGCTCCAGGAGCCGCGAGACCTCCTCCAGCTGCGGGATGCGCTCGGCCGGCAGCCCCAGCCGCTCCACGCCGTCGAGGTACTCCGCCGTGGCGTACGTGGCGTGCTTGACCGCCAGCTCCCTGCTGACCATCGCCCACACCTCATGCTCCTGCTCGGTGTACTGGGCCGCGGGAATGGGCGTGCCGGGACGATAGTCGACCGCGAGCTTCGCGATCGCGTTACGCCGCGCCCGGTAGACCGGGTCGGCGAACCCGGGATGCGACGCCGAGAGCTCGACCACCACCGACCCGTCGGCCTGGGCCGCGACCGGGGCGAAGTATTGCGCTTCCTCAAACATGCCCAGATAACAGCAAGTTCCGCTTTTCCTGGCAAGAGCGCGTAGTTTTGCTGCGCGATACGCTTACTTTCGCACTCCCGAAGCCGCATACTCTGGTCGAATCGCACAGTCCTGGAAGGGGGCCGGCATGGACGAGCTGGACACCAGGTTGCTCGTGACCATGCGGGCCAACCCGCGCGTCGGCCTGACGGAGCTCGCCCGTCTCCTGGGCGTCGCCAGGGGCACGGTGCAGGCCAGGGTGGAGAAGCTGACCGCACGCGGGGTGATCGAGGACTTCGGGCCCACGGTGTCGCCGGCCGCGGCCGGGCATCCGATCCTGGCGTTCGTCTGGCTGCAGATCGCTCAGGGCCGGCTGGAGGAGGCGGTGGCGGCACTGCGTGCCGTGCCGCAGATCCTGGAGGTGCACGGGACGAGCGGCCAGCACGACCTGCTCTGCCGGGTGGTCGCCAGGAGCACCGATCATCTGCAGGAGGTCATCGCCCGCGTCCTGGCCTCGCCCGCCGTGCAGCGTACGGACACCACGATCGCCCTGTCCACCCAGATCCCGTACCGCATCGAGCCCCTGCTCGAACGGGGTTAACGCGCCACTCCCAGCAGATCGAGAATGCGGACCGCCTCAGCGTGCCCACCCAGCCGGGCGATGGCCGACCGGTAGAAGAGGATGTCGGCGATGACGCCGCCGCGGCTGTCGAGCGGCAGCTCAGTGGTCCACCGATCGACCGCCCGCCACATCTCCTCCCGCCCCAGCTCCGCCCACCGATCGTGGAACACCGCCCACAGCTGCCCCCGGTCCTTGGCGTCGTCGAAGTATCGATGCACCTCGGCTGCCCACTCCAGCAGGCCTTCCGTGGGAAGTTGGGGAAGGATATCCGCCATGGCCGACGACCTGATCAGCTGCGTCTGCCACCCGAGCCAACTCGCCAGCGTGTAGGCCCGCTCCACCTCCCCCAGGCCCGCGAGGGCGCTCGCCGCGGCGGCCTCGAACGCCTTGCGCGTGCTCTCCGACTTGATCCCGGGGTCCCCTCCCCTGAGCTCCAGCAGGGCGTCGATCTCGGCCACCGACAGGATCGGCATGAGCGCCAGAACGTCGTGCGCCCAGTCGTCGAGCCGCTTGTGGTCGCTGCCGAAAGGAGAGTGGTGCAGGCGCGCCACCCCATCGAGATAGCCTCCCTCGAAAAGCAGCGGCTTGACGGTCTCGGCCGCCGCCGGCGACAGCAGCCGGACGAAGAACGGCGTCCAGTCGCCGATGCCGCGCACCAGCCACGGGCATTGCGCCGGATAGCCGTCGTAGGCGGACTCATCGACGACCTCGTCACGCAGCCGCCGCAGCCCGGCCATGATGGCCTCCATCACCGTGGGGTGCGGCGGATGGGTGCCCGCCGCCAGCACCGTGAGGCGCACCCAAGGATCGGGCTGGGCGTCGGCCAGGGCCATCAGGTGCGGGACATCGTCCTCGTCCATGTCGGTGGCGGCCGCGTAGAGCATGTCCAGGGGCTCGTCGCCGAGCACCTGACCCACCTGATTGGGGTAGCGCCTGACGCCGCTCTCCCACGAACGCCAGGCCCCCGGATAGGTGCAGCGCTCCCACCAGGGCTCGCGGTACGACGCCCGCTGGTTGGGCTCGAGCGACCCCTCGGGCAGATACGTGGCCAGCTGCCACACCAGCGTCGGCGCCAGCCCTTGCCGGTCCGTCTGGTCGTAGACCAGGTCGAGCGCTCGCCCGGCCTCCTCCGGCCCGAAAGCCGCCAGCCTGGCCAGCGCCCACTTGCGCGGAGGCCGGTCCGGTACGGAATCCTCCGCATCGTGCACGGTGATACTCAACGCCAGCTCGGTCTCCTCCCGCGTCAAGTACCGCCACATGGCCATCAGCCACGTCCAGAGACGATCCTTGTCCTCGGCCCCGACGGCCCGCAGCGCCCTGCCGGCGTATCCGGCCGCGGCCAGGGCAGGGCACACCACGTCGAGCTCCACCATCTGCAGGTGCCTCAGCAGCTCCGGCTGCTCGAAGGCCACCTCGGCGTACCGCTCCCGCTCGTCCCCCTCGAGCAGCGGAAGCAGCTGCATCAGGCAGACCACCCGCTTGGTGTAGTCCAGCTCGGCGACCACCCGTGCGGCCGCGTGCGCGGCGTGCTCCGCCGGCAGGACGCTGAACAGCCCGTCGTGGTGGAGGCTCGGCATGAGCTCGTACTGCTGGTCGAGGGTGACCGGGCCGAAGAGGACATCCTGGAACACGCCGTCCACCACGTCGCGGGACAACCACCGCGCCGCCGCCACGAACGCCTCGGCGCCGATCCGCCACCCTGGGTCGAAGCGTGACTGCATCGCCGAGACCAGCCTGTCCCTGATCCCCGCGGACTCGGCCAGCCCCACCGGCACCTGCTTGGTCAGCCAGCACGCCGCGAAGGTGTCCATGACGCCGACCGCGTCCATCGCGTCGATCAGGATCCGCTCGGCGAGCGGCGCGGGCAGCAGCGGCGCCAGCTCGCTCACCACCCACACGTGCACGAGCCCGCGATATCGGTGGTCGTCGGGCAGCCATTCGGCGACCGCCAGCGCGTCCTCGACCCGGCCCAGCTCCAGCAGCCGCCGCGCGTAGGCGGCACTCGCCGGGGCGAGATACTCCGGGAAGGCGTCCACCGACTTCTCCAGGATCTGCCGCAACGCCGGCAGGTGTTCCTCGCCGAGGTATGGCGCCAGGCTCCGCAGGCCATGCGCTCTGGTGCTGTCGAAGACCTCACTGGCCAGCAGGGACAGCGCCCGGCCCGGCGGCCAGATCCCGTACCGCACGAGCTGGGCCGCGAGGTGGTGGCTCATCTCCGTGCCCAGCGCCGCCCGCTCGCCGGCCAAGGCCGCCGCGCACAAGATCTGCTCGGGCAGGTACGGCAGCCGCTCGCCCGCCTCGAAGGCCCGCTGGTTCGCGGCACGCGCCCGGGCCGCCACCCGCCGTACGTCGGCGCGGTAGCCGTCCAGCTCGTCCGAGCCGGTCTCCCTGGCCCGCCGCCACAGACCGTGCGTCAACGCGAACGCCTCCCGCATCGGCACGCCCGCCCCCGCCTCGTCGGGCACCAGGTGCGCCGCGAGATGGCGCGCCAGATACGTGGGCACGGCGGTCGGCGACAGCTCGCGGGCCAGCAGCGCGTCCATGACCTCGCGCCCCCACGCGACGTACGCCTCCCGGTACGCGGCGAGATCGCCGTCGCCGTCCAGCCGTTTGCGCAACATGCGGGTGATGAGCGGGTGCGCGATGAGGAAGCTGTCGGGCTCGCGACCGGGCAGCACCAGCCGGTCCAGCAGCCTGACGGCCTGGCGGAGCCGGTCGGCGTCCAACGCCTTGCCCACGCGGGGAGCCAGGCTGCGGAGCTCTGTCAGGCGTACCGGGCCTTCGGCCACGGCGAGCAGGTTGAGCAACCGTCTGCCGTCCTTGAGCCGCTTGGCGTCGCGGGCCCGCCACTGCCGCTCCTGCTCCTCCTCCCACATCGCGAAATATCCGTCCAGCCCTGGAGCGGCCCGCTCCAGCGCCGCGAGATCGACGAGCGGCCGATCCGCCAGATCACGCAGGTAGAGGCCGGTCGTCACCGGATCTCCTCGGGTGAGCCGCCACAACGCCGGGGCGATGTCGTCGACCGGGTCCTGTGGCCGTACCTGCCGCAGCAGCTCGGCGACGTCATCAGCGCACAGTGCTCCGAGCCGCGTGACCGCGGTGTCCGGCAGGTTGAGCGCCTCCGCCCATGCCTCGGCCGAGGGTCGGCGAGCGGTGTGCCGCGCGGACAACACAATCCGCACGCCCGGCCCCGGACGCCGGGGAAAGTCCGCCGGTCCCGGCTCCCAGCCGGCCTCGTCCAGTGCGTCCACGATCACGAGCAACGTCCCCCCGTCGGGTGCCGGCCGGGATAACAACGCCGCCAGCGCGTCCCTGGCCCGCGCTTCGCCGGCGTTGTAGTCGTAGCCGACCCCGTGCACGCGAGCGACACGATGCAACAGGTTCGTGAACACCTCGCCGGCCCCGGTGGCCTCATAACGCAAGCTGACCGGCACGAACACCGGCCGCACCCACGGCTGGCCCGCCGCCACCGCCGTCGCCCACCGCACCAGCAGCGTGCTCTTGCCCGCCCCCGCCTCACCGCAGACGAGGTGGTACGGCGGCGCGTCCGGATCGGCGAGCCAAGCGTCGAGCGTGTCCAGCTCAGCGGCCCGTCCGGCGAACGGCAACGTGCCCTGGCTGCCGCGTAAGTGGGTGTCGATGAAGTTCGCAATCTGCCCGCGCCCGGGCGCGTCGACGTCCCCGGCCAGCTCGTCGACGGCGTCGAGTGATGCCCCCAGCTCGGGCCAGCGCTGGATGATCTCCGCGACGGGAACGGCGTAAACCGTGCCCCCGACCGCACGCCCCTCGTCTTCGTCGTCCTCCTGCATCCAGCAGATCACGCCTACCGCCACCTGCCCCGTGACGGTGTCCACCAGCACAGGCCCGCCGCTGAACCCGCGTGGCCGCATGCGTGCCGCCACCTCATCCGAGAACAGCTGGATCACCGGCATGCCGTCATGGATCGTCGTCCGCCGCACCGCGACCCTGGCAGGCAGGGACTGCGGCTCGACGGTGGACGGATTGTGGGTCGGCCACCCCAGCCCCACCACCCGCGTCTCCCCCGCCGCCTGCGCGTGCCTCCCCAGCGGAACGGGCCGCCAGCCCGGTGGCAGCGGCGTCTCCGGATCGAGTTCCAGCAACGCCACGTCCAGCCGCGGGTCGTGGTCGGAGTAAACGCCCTCCACCAGCACATCCGGCGCCAACCGCAGCACCACCCGCTCGCTCCGCAGCTTGGTACGGTCCCGAGGATCGGCCAGGCAGTGCCAGCAAGTCAGCAACAACCGGTCGGTGACGGCGAACGCCGTGCCGCGCGGCTCTGGCGTCAGCACCGCCCCGACCGCGGGGCGGCTCATGTCTTGCCTCTGGTCCATTTCAGCGACACCTGGAACGTGCCGCCGGTCTTGGCCTTCGCGATCACCACGCCGCTCTCGGCTTCCAGACTCATCGAAAGCGCCAGACTGACCTCGGACAGCGCCCACGCCTCGGTATCCTGCCGGACCAGGCGTTCCTCCAGGGCCGCGCGCACGCGCTCGGCCACCGCTCCGATCGAAGCGCCGAGCTCGCCGGCCCGGCTCTCGAACTTCTCCAGTAGATCAGCCGGGCCGAGCGTGCCCCGATAACCGGGATCGGGCAGCACCTCTACCTTGATCGTGCCTAACGGCTCAGGTGACGCGGACATGCCCCCATTGGACTACCAACCGCCCTCCGCGGATAGTCGTCCAAACAAGAAAAGCCCCGACGCGTTGTGCGTCGGGGCTTTCCCCAATCAAAGATTGTCCGGCGGTGACCTACTCTCCCACACCCTCCCGAGTGCAGTACCATCGGCGCAGAGAAGCTTAACTTCCGGGTTCGGAATGTAACCGGGTGTTTCCTTCCCGCCATAACCGCCGTAACCCTGAGAAACAGCCTGTTTGCTGTCTCAGAATTGCGTAGTGGACGCGAGCAACGACTAGAAAAGTCTGCTTTGTGGTCAAGTCCTCGGCCTATTAGTACCGGTCAGCTCCACGCGTTACCGCGCTTCCACCTCCGGCCTATCAACCCGGTCGTCTACCGGGGGCCTTACCCACTCTCGTGGTGGGAGACCTCATCTCAAGGCGAGCTTCCCGCTTAGATGCTTTCAGCGGTTATCCCTTCCGAACGTAGCCAACCAGCCGTGCACCTGGCGGTACAACTGGCACACCAGAGGTTCGTCCGTCCCGGTCCTCTCGTACTAGGGACAGCCCCTTTCAAGTCTCCTGCGCGCGCAGCGGATAGGGACCGAACTGTCTCGCGACGTTCTAAACCCAGCTCGCGTACCGCTTTAATGGGCGAACAGCCCAACCCTTGGGACCTACTCCAGCCCCAGGATGCGACGAGCCGACATCGAGGTGCCAAACCATCCCGTCGATATGGACTCTTGGGGAAGATCAGCCTGTTATCCCCGGGGTACCTTTTAGCCGTTGAGCGACACCGCTTCCACATGCCGATGCCGGATCACTAGTCCCAGCTTTCGCTCCTGCTCGACCCGTCAGTCTCACAGTCAAGCTCCCTTGTGCACTTACACTCGACACCTGATTGCCAACCAGGCTGAGGGAACCTTTGGGCGCCTCCGTTACTCTTTAGGAGGCAACCGCCCCAGTTAAACTACCCACCAGACACTGTCCCCGATCCGGATCACGGACCAGGGTTAGACGTTCAAAACGACCAGAGTGGTATTTCACCAATGACTCCACCCGAACTAGCGTCCGAGCTTCCCAGTCTCCCACCTATCCTACACAAGACGCTCCAAACGCCAATGTCAAGCTGTAGTGAAGGTCCCGGGGTCTTTCCGTCCTGCTGCGCGTAACGAGCATCTTTACTCGTAGTGCAATTTCGCCGGGTCTGCGGTTGAGACAGCGGGGAAGTCGTTACGCCATTCGTGCAGGTCGGAACTTACCCGACAAGGAATTTCGCTACCTTAGGATGGTTATAGTTACCACCGCCGTTTACCGGCGCTTAAGTTCTCACCTTCGCCAGCTTGCGCTGACTAAGCGGTCCCCTTAACGTTCCGGCACCGGGCAGGCGTCAGTCCGTATACATCGTCTTACGACTTCGCACGGACCTGTGTTTTTAGTAAACAGTCGCTTCCCCCTGGCCACTGCGACCCCCACCAGCTCACAGAGCTAGTCCGATCACCAGCAGAGGTCCCCCTTCTCCCGAAGTTACGGGGGCAATTTGCCGAGTTCCTTAACCACAGTTCACCCGATCGCCTTAGTATTCTCTACCTGACCACCTGAGTCGGTTTAGGGTACGGGCCGCCACAACACTCACTAGAGGCTTTTCTCGGCAGCATAGGATCATCCACTTCACCACAATCGGCTCGGCATCACATCTCAGGATATATGCGAGGCGGATTTACCTACCTCACTCCCTACATGCTTACCCCAGGTCAACCATCGCCTGGGCTGGACTACCTTCCTGCGTCACCCCATCGCTTACCTACTACCCAATCAGGTCGAGCGTTCAGCCTCACCCACACTCCGAAGAGCGTCAGGGACTTAAGGACTCTTAGTATCAAGGGGTTCGATATGGGCGCATTGAAGCGGGTACGGGAATATCAACCCGTTGTCCATCGACTACGCCTGTCGGCCTCGCCTTAGGTCCCGACTTACCCTGGGCGGATTAGCCTGCCCCAGGAACCCTTGGTCATCCGGCGCGAGGGTTTCTCACCCTCGATTCGCTACTCATGCCTGCATTCTCACTCGCACAGCCTCCACAACTAGATCACTCTGCTGCTTCACCGGCTGCACGACGCTCCCCTACCCACCAACAGCACATAGCTGTCAGTGCCACGACTTCGGCGGTGTGCTTGAGCCCCGCTACATTGTCGGCGCAGAATCACTTGACCAGTGAGCTATTACGCACTCTTTCAAGGGTGGCTGCTTCTAAGCCAACCTCCTGGTTGTCTCTGCGACTCCACATCCTTTCCCACTTAGCACACGCTTAGGGGCCTTAGTCGGTGATCTGGGCTGTTTCCCTCTCGACTACGAACCTTATCGCCCGCAGTCTCACTGCCACGCTCTCACTTACCGGCATTCGGAGTTTGGCTGACGTCAGTAACCTTGTCGGGCCCATCGGCCATCCAGTGCTCTACCTCCGGCAAGAAACACGTGACGCTGCACCTAAATGCATTTCGGGGAGAACCAGCTATCACGGAGTTTGATTGGCCTTTCACCCCTACACACAGATCATCCCCCAGGTTTTCAACCCTGGTGGGTTCGGTCCTCCACCCAGTCTTACCTGAGCTTCAACCTGCCCATGCGTAGATCACTCCGCTTCGGGTCTACAGCATGCGACTCAAACGCCCTCTTCAGACTCGCTTTCGCTACGGCTCCCCCACACGGGTTAACCTCGCCACACACCATAACTCGCAGGCTCATTCTTCAAAAGGCACGCAGTCACATCACACACAAGGCGAACCTCATGTAAGCTCCTACGGCTTGTAGGCACACGGTTTCAGGTACTCTTTCACGACCCCTCACCGGGGCACTTTTCACCTTTCCCTCACGGTACTCGTGCACTATCGGTCACCAGGGAGTATTTAGGCTTACCAGGTGGTCCTGGCAGATTCACACAGGATTTCTCGGGCCCCGTGCTACTTGGGATCCCCTCAAGAAGCCTTCAAGATTTCGCCTACCCGGCTCTCACGGTCTACGGCAGCCCTTCCCAGAGCTTTCAACTACCTCGAAGGTTTATCACTTCTTGCAGACTCGGCAGAGACTGCCAGAGGGTCCCACGACCCCGGACGTGCAACGCCTGCCGGCTATCACACACGCCCGGTTTAGCCTCATCCGCTTTCGCTCACCACTACTCACGGAATCACTCTTGTTTTCTCTTCCTACGGGTACTGAGATGTTTCACTTCCCCGCGTTACCACCAACCGCCCTATACATTCAGGCGGAGGCAACACCACATGACTGGTGCTAGGTTTCCCCATTCGGACATCCCCGGATCAACGTCTGGTTGGCGACTCCCCGAGGCTTAACGCAGCCTCCCACGTCCTTCATCGGCTCCTGATGCCAAGGCATCCACCGTGTGCCCTAAAAAACTTGGCCACAAAGATGCTCGCGTCCACTATGCAAATCTCAAACAACAAACAGCAACCACCTCCAAGCCGACAAACATCGACTCTTCGGTGGCCCTGTACTGAGGACTTCAACGGAAGCAATGCCCGTTCCCTCAGGACCCAACAGTGTGTTTCAGACCCAGTCCAAGCCCCCGGTAACTCCGTTCCCACTCCCACCCCTTTGAGGGGGCGGGCGGTACTAGCAGTCCGGCAACCCGGCCTAGCTGACTAGCCAGTGCTCCACTAGTGAGCTGTCACGCGTCCCGGGCGTTCGCCGAGACCGCGTGAAGATGCTCCTTAGAAAGGAGGTGATCCAGCCGCACCTTCCGGTACGGCTACCTTGTTACGACTTCGTCCCAATCGCCAGCCCCACCTTCGACCGCTCCCCCCAGCAAGCTGGTTGGGCCACGGGCTTCGGGTGTTGCCGACTTTCGTGACGTGACGGGCGGTGTGTACAAGGCCCGGGAACGTATTCACCGCAGCGTTGCTGATCTGCGATTACTAGCGACTCCGACTTCATGGGGTCGAGTTGCAGACCCCAATCCGAACTGAGACCGGCTTTTAGGGATTCGCTCCACCTCGCGGTATCGCAACCCTCTGTACCGGCCATTGTAGCATGTTTGCAGCCCAAGACATAAGGGGCATGATGACTTGACGTCATCCCCACCTTCCTCCGAGTTGACCCCGGCAGTCCCCCATGAGTCCCCACCACCCCCGAAGAGGCGTGCTGGCAACATGGAGCAAGGGTTGCGCTCGTTGCGGGACTTAACCCAACATCTCACGACACGAGCTGACGACAGCCATGCACCACCTGTCACCCAGTCCGAAGAGGGCCCCATCTCTGGAGCTTTCCGGGTGATGTCAAACCTTGGTAAGGTTCTTCGCGTTGCGTCGAATTAAGCAACATGCTCCGCCGCTTGTGCGGGCCCCCGTCAATTCCTTTGAGTTTTAGCCTTGCGGCCGTACTCCCCAGGCGGGGCGCTTAATGCGTTAGCTCCGGCACGGAGATCGTGGAAGACCCCCACACCTAGCGCCCAACGTTTACAGCGTGGACTACCAGGGTATCTAATCCTGTTCGCTCCCCACGCTTTCGCTCCTCAGCGTCAGGTAAGGCCCAGCAAGCCGCCTTCGCCACCGGTGTTCCTCCTGATATCTGCGCATTTCACCGCTACACCAGGAATTCCACTTGCCCCTGCCTACCTCTAGCCGGCCCGTATCCACCGCAGACCCGCAGTTAAGCTGCGGGCTTTCACGGCAGACGCGACCAGCCACCTACGAGCTCTTTACGCCCAATAATTCCGGACAACGCTTGCGCCCTACGTATTACCGCGGCTGCTGGCACGTAGTTAGCCGGCGCTTCTTCTGCAGGTACACGTCAACTTCGTCCCTGCTGAAAGAGGTTTACAACCCGAAGGCCGTCATCCCCCACGCGGCGTCGCTGCGTCAGGCTTCCGCCCATTGCGCAATATTCCCCACTGCTGCCTCCCGTAGGAGTCTGGGCCGTGTCTCAGTCCCAGTGTGGCCGGTCGCCCTCTCAGGCCGGCTACCCGTCGTCGCCTTGGTAGGCCACTACCCCACCAACAAGCTGATAGGCCGCGAGCCCATCCCCAACCGAAAAACTTTCCACCACCACCCGATGCCGGAGGCGGTCATATCCGGTATTAGACCCAGTTTCCCGGGCTTATCCCAGAGTCAGGGGCAGGTTGCTCACGTGTTACTCACCCGTTCGCCGCTCGAGTACCCCGAAGGGCCTTTCCGCTCGACTTGCATGTGTTAAGCACGCCGCCAGCGTTCGTCCTGAGCCAGGATCAAACTCTCCAAACAATGATCATGTTCGGATGAATCATCCAAGCAATAACCGTCAAAAATGACGGGGTCATACATGTGTGATGCACATGCACTGGCTTTTAACACACTGTTGAGTTCTCAAGAAACGGACGCGTTTTCCAGCGTTTCGTTTCGGTCTTGCGTTATGTCTTAATTCTTACATCCCCTCGAATTCCTGTCAAATTGACCGGACTCGCGAGAACTGCGGGAATTAAGTCGCGCCCCGTTTCCGGGACAACCCCTCTAACTTACCAGCTCATCCGGAGTGATGCGAATCGTCCCGGATGGCCAAGGAGGAAGTGAGGTTTGCCGGGGCATCTCCGGAGCTCTGTGAACCCCTCGGCCGCCCTGCGCTAGGCAACTCTAGCAGCCCGCGGCACCCACTTCGCGCAACTTAGGTAATCATGAGGTCCTTCCCTCACCACCTGACCCTCAAACCTCTGTCATGTCGACGCGCCGGAGACGCCAGGTCAAGCCGTCAGCAAGTCATCCGCAATCGCCCTCAGGTACGAAGTACTCACGAGCAGACTGCGCTCTTGGAGGTGCCCGCCATGACCCGCTCGGAGTTTGACGACATCCGCGCCTTCCTCGCCGACGAGACCACCCATGCCGGGGACCTGCTGAGAATCGCCAGGACACTGGTCGACGACCTGGAGCACGCCCGCATGCGTGAGGCCGTACTGCGGTCCCACCACCTGCACCTTCTCACGGCCGCGCGGGCTTCGGTGGCAGCCGGGGCCGTGGACGCGCCCGATCCCTTGATGTTCCTCAGGCGCGAGCTGGCCGAGCAGGGTCAGCTCCCCGAGGACGGCGAGGCCATGCAGCGCATCCTGTCCGATGCTCGTGCGGGGGCCGCGCTGGCCACCGCGATGGAGGACAGCGCTCCGAAGCGTCCCCGCGGCATGCGCCTGCGCCGTTGCATCGGCGTGCACCGCACCCTACGCAAGTAGACCCAGCCAACACCGGCACATGTTGCCCCACCGGTGACTGGATGACGACTCCGGACATACCGGCTCTTTCACCCCCGACTGCAAGACTGCGCATATGTGGCAGCGGGGGCTGAACTGGGCGGCAATCATCCTGGTCGGGACTTTCAGCCTGATGTGGGTTGGTGTCGTGATTTATGCGGACGAGCTCTCTCCTCCATGGATGCGCATCGCGCAGGCCGCCTTCGCCCTGCTGCTGCTCGGCTGGTCCGTGCAGAAAGCCATCGCCATGATCGCCGGGAAGGCGTGAAGGTCACGGCTGGAACCGGTACCCCATACCGGGCTCCGTCAGCAGATGCGCCGGGTGGGCCGGGTCGCGTTCGAGCTTGCGGCGCAGCTGCGCCATGTACTGGCGCAGGTAGTGCGTCTCCTTGAGATAGGAGGCGCCCCAGACCTCGGTCAGGAGGTGGCGCTGGCTGATGAGCTTGCCCGGGTTCCGCAGCAGGATCTCCAGGAAGTGCCATTCCGTGGGCGTCAGCCGTACCCCTCCCGAAATCGTCTTGCTGGACAGGTCGATGACGTGGTCGCCCAGTTGTACCGAGGAGACCTCCTCTTGCTGGCTCGTACGGCGGGTCACCGCGCGGATGCGGGCGAGCAGTTCGTCGATGCCGAACGGCTTCGTCACGTAGTCGTCGGCGCCCGCGTCGAGCGCGTCCACCTTGTCCGAGCTGTCCGACCGCCCGGAAAGGACGATGATCGGCACGGACGTCCAGCCCCGCAGCCCCTGGATGACCTCGACACCGTCGAGATCGGGCAGTCCCAGGTCGAGGATGACCAGGTCGGGATGCCAGTCGGCGGCATGGCGCAGCGCCGTGCCGCCGTCGGGCGCGACCGCGACCTCGTACTGCCTGGCGGCGAGATTGACCCGCAGGGCGCGCAGGATCTGCGGTTCGTCGTCCACGACGAGCACGCGGGTCATGCGGCCCTCCGCAGCGAGACGGCCATGGTGAGTCCCCCTCCGGGTGTGTCCTCCAGGACGAGCGTGCCTCCCATCGCCTCGGTGAGGCCGCGCGAGAGCGCCAGGCCCAGCCCTACTCCCGTGTGGTTGTCGCGGTCGCCGAGCCGTTGGAAGGGCATGAACACCCTTTCATGCGCTTCCTGCGGAATGCCCGGGCCCCGGTCGATGATGCGGATTTCGACGTTCTCGCCGAGCCGGCTCGCCGTGACGAGCACGTGCTCCCCCTCGGAGGTGTAGCGGGCGGCGTTCGCCATGAGGTTGACGAGGATTCGTTCCAGCAGCGCTGCATCGGCCAGGATCTCGGGGAGGTCTGCTGGGATGTCGCTCTTGATCAGGCCGGGCGCGGGGGCGAGGTCGTCGAGTGCGCGCGGAAGGATGTCCTCGATCGCCACGGGCTGGAGGGTCACGCCGAGGGCGCCGGCTTGCAGCCGGCTCATGTCGAGCAGGTTCGAGATCAGGCGGTTGAGCTTGATCAGCGACTCATTCGCGGTGGCGAGCAACTCGGCGCGGTCCTCCTCCGACCACATGATCTCGGAAACGCGCAGGCTCTCGATCGCGGCCATGGCCGAGGCGAGGGGCGTACGGAGGTCGTGGCTGACGGCGGCGAGCAGGGCGGTGCGCATCTTGTCGGCCTCGGCCAGTGGCCGGGCCCGTTCGGCCGCCTCCCGCAGTCGTTGCTGCCGCAGCGCGACCGCCGCCTCGGCCGCGAACGCCTCAAGCACCCGCCGATCGCTGGCGTCGAGCAGCCGCCCGTGGGCGGCCAACGCCAGCCGGTCGTCGATCATGATGTCGATGTCCGCCGTCCCAGGCGAGGTGGCGGGCGGACCGCCTGAGGTGGAGACGATCCGCCAGCCGTCGTCCCGGCGGGTGTGGCTGATCCGCTCCGGGATCGGCCCGGTCTGAGCATTGTCCGTGCGTTCGAGCAGGGTCACCGAGGTCAGGCCGAACGTCTCACGCATCCTCGCCAGCAGCGACGGCAGCGCCGCCTCGCCCCGCAGCACATGGCCGGCCAGCGTGGCGAGCACCTCCGCGTCGGCCCGCGATCGCGCCGCCTCTCTGCTCCGTCTGGCCGCCAGGTCGACGACCGTGCTCACCATGACCGCGACGAGCACGAAGATGGCCAGCGCGAGCACGTTCTCCGGCTCGGCGATCGTCAACGTGTGCAGCGGCGGTGTGAAGAACCAGTTGAGCAGCCCGAACCCGAGCACCGCCGCCGCCAGCGCCGGCCACATGCCGCCCACCAGCGCCACGCCCACCACGAGCAGCAAGAAGAGCAGGATCTCACTGGGCAGCGACAGGTGCAGCGGCCGCAGTGCGGCCGTGAGCAGCGGCATCCCGACCAAGGTCAGCCCCCAGCCGTACGCACGCCGGGTGCGGGTCAGCGCCGCCCTCGACCGCGCCCGATCGCGCACCTTCCTGGTCGCCTCGTGCGTGACCATGTGCACGTCGATGGTTCCTGACAGGGCCGTCGTCGTCACCCCGACCCCTCGCGAGACGATCTGCGCCAGCCGCCCTCTCTTCGACGCGCCGAGGACGAGCTGGGTGGCGTTCACGCCGCGCGCGAACTCGAGCAGCGTCCGGGGCACGTCGTCACCGATCACCTGGTGGTACGTGCCGCCCAGGTCCTCGACCAGCGTGCGCTGGCGGGCCAGGTGCGCCGGGTCGCCGCCGGAAGCCAGACCGTCGGCCCTGGTGACGTGCACGGCCAGCAGATCCGCGCCCTTGGTGCGCGCCGCGATGCGCGCGGCCCGGCGGACGAGCGTGTCCCCTTCGGGGCCGCCGGTGAGCGCCACGACGACGCGCTCGCGGGTCTCCCAGGTGCCGTGGATGGAGTGTTCCGTACGGTAGCGGTCGAGTTGTTCCTCGACCTTGCCCGCCACCCAGAGCAGCGCCAGCTCACGCAGAGCGGTCAGGTTGCCGACGCGGAAGTAGTTGGCCAGCGCCGCGTCCAGCTTCTCGGGGGCGTAGACGTTGCCGTGCGCCATGCGGCGGCGCAGTGCCTCAGGCGCCATGTCGACCAGCTCGATCTGGTCGGCCCGCCGCACCACCTCGTCCGGCACGGTCTCGCGCTGTCGCACGCCGGTGATCTGCTCGACCACGTCGTTCAGCGATTCGAGGTGCTGGATGTTGACGGTGGAGATGACATCGATGCCGGCGTCGAGGATCTCCTCGACATCCTGCCAGCGCTTGGGGTTGCGGGAGCCGGGGACGTTCGTGTGGGCGAGCTCGTCGATCAGCGCCACGGTGGGAGCGCGGGCGATGACGGCGTCGGGGTCGAGCTCGGTGAACGTCGCGCCCCGGTAGGCCATGGTCTTCCTCGGGAGGATCTCCAGGCCCTCGAGCAGGCGGGCGGTGCGGGCGCGGCCGTAGGTCTCGACGAAACCCACGACCACGTCCTTGCCGCGTTCACGGCCCCGGCGCGCCTCGCTCAGCATGGCGAACGTCTTGCCCACCCCTGGCGCCGCGCCCAGGTAGACGCGCAACCGCCCGCGGGCCGTGCCTCCCATTCCTCCAGGTTAAGGCTGGTACGGCGGAGCGACCCCCCAACCCCAGTGCGGCACCGGCGCCTGCGGCGGAGGCGTCGCCCCGGGCTGGGAGTTGTGCTTGGCCAATCGGGTGCCCCATTCGATGTAGCCGGCGAATGCCGCCCTGAACTCTGGGTCGTCGGGCAGCCCGACCTCGTCGGCGGCGTCCATGAGGAGATTCACCCACCTGCGGCGCTGCTGCTCGGTGATCGCCTTGCCGAGGTGGTGGCGGAGCATGTTGGAGTAGCCGCCGCGTTCTTTGGTGTAGCGGTCAGGGCCGCCGAACACCTCGCTCAACCACATGGCCACGTGTTGGGGATGATCCGGGTCCATGTGCGCGAACAACGGCCCGATCACGTCATCCTTCACCACGGTGCGGTAGAACGCCTCGGTCAGCCGCTCGAACGCCTCGGTGCCACCCGCCCACTCGTACAGCGTCGGCGCTGTCTCATCAGTCATGTAATGATGTAATCACTCGCGCGGTCGGGGAGCAACGCCCGCCTGCGGCGAGAAGGGCACTATACCCGCTGGAAATGACAAAGTCCCCGGCCGTTCGGCCGGGGACTTTGTGTTTAGTAGCGGGGGCAGGATTTGAACCTACGACCTCTGGGTTATGAGCCCAGCGAGCTACCGAACTGCTCCACCCCGCGTTGCTGTCTTACGTCTATAACTATACAGCCCCGAGCGAGTGCTCGCGCCAGTTAAAGGAAACCCGCCGCAGAACGCACGAAAGGCCCGGTTTCCCGGGCCTTTCGACATGGTAGCGGGGGCAGGATTTGAACCTGCGACCTCTGGGTTATGAGCCCAGCGAGCTACCGAACTGCTCCACCCCGCGTCGCGTTGTGCCTTAAGACTAGACGGCAACGCGGGGATGGCGCAAACCGAACGGCTAAGACGTGCCCTGCGCCTGTGGTGATCCTGTCGGCGAGGGCGATCCCGTCGGCGAGGTGGTGGGCGTGGCGGTCGGCGAGGCCGTCGGGCTGGCCGTGGGCGCCGGCTGCTGCGTGTTGGCGCTCTGCAGTGCCTTCAGCGCCTCCTCCAGCCGCTTCTGCGCCTCGCCATAGGCGTCCCAGTCCGGCGGGCTGGCCTGCAGCGCCTTCTGGGCGTCCTCGTAGGCCTTCCTGGCGTTGGAGATCGCCGTGTTGAGCGCCGTGCTGGTCTGGCTGGGCTGTTGTTGCTGCTGCTGGGGCTGCTGCTGTTGCTGTTCCTGGTCGCCGAAGACCTCTTTCAGAGCCTCGTCCAGCGTGCGGCCCACACCGATCTTGGCGCCGTACGACACCAGCACCCGCTGCAGGATCGGGTACGGCTCCTGCCCGCCGCCGGCGGCCACCTGGATGTACACCGGTTCGATGTAGACCAGGCCGCCCGCGTACGGGAGCGTCAGCAGGTTGCCGTAGCGGACCGACGAGGCGCCGACGCCCAGCAGGTTGAGCTCACCCGCGAACCGGCTCTGGAAGGAGTTTTGCGCCTGTCCAGGACCGGGGATGGGGGTGCTCGACGGCATCCGCAGGATGCGGATGCGCCCGTAGCCGGAGCCGGCCGACGAGTCGACCGCCATGAACGCCGCCAGGTTGGGCCCCTGACGCGGCACGAACGTCGTCGTCAGCGAGAACGCCGGCGTGCCGCCCGGCATCGTGGTGGTCAGGTAGTAGGGCGGCTGCTTGATGTTCTTGTCGCCCTGGGTGGGGTCGCCGGGGACGTTCCAGAAGTCCTGGCCGCTGTAGAAGGCGGCCGGGTCGGTGATGTGGTAGCGCGACAGGGTGTAGCGCTGCACCTTGAACAGGTCCTCCGGGTAGCGCACGTGGCTGCGCAGCTCGGCGCTCATCTCCGAGGCCGGGCGGATGATGCCGGGGAAGGCCGCGCTCCAGGTCTTGAGCACCGGGTCGTTGGTGTCCCAGCCGTAGAGCTTGACCGTGCCGTCGTAGGCGTCGACCGTGGCCTTGACCGAGTTGCGCATGTAGTTGATCTTGTCGCTCGGCTGCTGCGCGATCACGCGGCGGTCGGTCGACGTGTCGCGCGTCATGTCGTCGAGGCTCTCGCTCTGCGAGTACGGGTAGTCGTTGGACGTCGTGTAGCCGTCGACGATCCAGACGATGCGCCCGTCGACGATCGTCGGGTAGGGGTTGCCGTCGAGCGTGAGGAACGGGGCGACCTTCTGGACCCTGTCACGCGGGTTGCGCTCGTAGAGGATCTTGGAGTTGTCGTTGACGTCGCCCGAGAGCAGGATGTTCGCCTCGCCGTACTTGGCGGCGTAGAGAAGCCTGTTGAAGAACGATCCGACGGGCACGCCGCCGCCGGTGTAGGTCGTGTTCTCCTGGCCCGTGCCACCCGTCTTCGGGTAGTCGAGCTCCTGCGGGTTCTTCGGGTTGCCGCCGGCGATGACGTAGTCGCCGGAGGTCTGGTCCTCGCCGTAGTAGACCCGCGGCTCCTTGAGCTTGGTGCTGTCGACGAGCGAGCCGGTGACCGGCATGTCCTTGGCGTCGTAGTCGGGCAGGCCCTGGGAGTCGACCTTGTTGCCAGGCGCCGCGACGAAGCCGTAGCCGTGGGTGTAGACCAGGTGCCGGTTGATCCAGTTGTTCTGGCCCGCGTCCGGACCTGTCAGCTCCCGGACGCCGACGATATGGTCGATCATCTTGCCGGTGCTGTCGGGGTAGCGGTCGACGTCGAGCGGCTCGGCGAAGTTGTAGAAGCCGCGGATGCGCTGGGTCTGCTCGTAGGTGGACGAAACCAGCGCCGGGTCCAGCAGTCGCACACCGGAGACCGAGGTGTCGCCGCGAGGCTGGACCTTGGTCGGGTCGGCCTGGGCGTTGTAGGTCTCGACCTCGGTCTTGTCGACGTTGTAGGCCTCCCGCGTGGCCTCGATGTTGCGCTGGATGTAGGCCGCCTCCTTGCCCTGCTGGTTGGGCTTGACCTGGAACTGCTCGACCAGCGCCGGATAGACGCCGCCGATCAGGATGGCCGAGAGCACCAGCAGGCCGAAGGAGACCCCGGGCAGCATGCCGCCGGGCCGCACCACGCCGGCGAAGAACAGCACGGCGCAGATCAGCGCGATGATCGCGAGAATGGTCTTGGCCGGCAGGACGGCGTTGACGTCGGTGTAGGACGCGCCGTGCACGAAGCCGCGGTCGGAGAAGACCAGGCTGTAGCGGTCGACCCAGTAGGCGACGGCCTTGAGCAGCACGAAGATGCCGAGGAGCACGGACAGGTGCACCCGCGCCGCCCTGGAGGCGTGCACGCCCGGCGACTGCAGGCGGAACCCGCCGTAGAGGTAGTGCGTGATGGCCGCCAGGATGGCCGAGATGATCACGGCGGTGAACAGGAAGTTCAGCGTCATCCGGATGAACGGCAGGTCGAACATGTAGAACGAGATGTCCCACCCGTGCAGCCTGTCCTGCTTGCCGACCGGCACACCGTTGATGAACTTCAGCCACGTCTCCCACTGCCCCGCGAACGAGGAGCCGGAGAAGAGCGCGAGCAGTCCCATGCCGACGATGAAGATCAGCTTACGGTGGGGATCGAGCGCCATGCGATAGCGATCGGCGCCGCTGGCGCCACCGAACATCGCGGGCCCGAACATCGGCCGCGTGCGGAACGCCAGCAGCATGTTGCCGCCGGCGATGGCGACCATGAGCAGCGCCCCGACCACGAAAAGCGCGATCTGGGTCAGCACTACGCCGGTGAACACCGACGAGTAGTCGACAGCGTCAAACCACAAATAGTCGGTATAGATACCGGAAAACAGGAAGAACAATGCCACGATCGCCACGAGAGCGATCGCCACAGGCAGAAGCAGTCGTGGCCGACGGGGCAAGCGCATCGCCCTGCCGGCTCCTGGGGTCCGGAAGCTCAAGGCCAACCCCTCGTCGTGATGAAGAAACGGTCGATGTTCTGGCAACCTACACCGCTAGGCCAGCCATACGGCTAACGCACGGCGGTCGCCAGAAGTTTCATCCGGCCTCGCACGCGGGCACGTTTCCGTTGCCCGTGCGCAGCGCGTCGAGCGCCAGCACTGTGTCATGCAGGGTATCCGCTCTGACCAGCCGAAGGCCCCCGGGAACCGCCTTCATGGCCTCGGCGCAGTTGTCGGCGGGGGTCAGGAATATGGTCGCGCCGGATTCCTTGGCGCCCACCATTTTCTGCTGGATGCCGCCGATCGCGCCGACCTCGCCCGTCGGCTGGATGGTGCCGGTGCCGGCGATCTTCTTGCCGCCCGTGAGCTCACCGGGCGTGAGCTTGTCCAATATGCCGAGCGAGAACATCAGCCCCGCACTGGGCCCGCCGACGTCGCCCACATTGATGTCGACGTCGAACGGGAACTTGTATTTCGCCTGCATGACCACGCCCACTTGGGGCTGCCCCTTGGCGTCCACCGTCTGCACGGTGACGTCGAGTTTCTCCTTGCCCCGGGTGACGTTGAAGGTCACGCTCTCGCCGGGCTTGTGTGCCTTGACCCCGTCGCTCACCACGTCGACGTCCGTGGCCGCCTTGCCGTCGACCGAGTTGATCTCGTCGCCCTTTTGCAACTTGCCGTCGGCGGGCTTGCCCTTTTCCGTGGACAGGACGGTCACGACCATGCTGAAGGGAATCTTGAGCTCGGTGAGCGCGGCGGCGGTGGCGGAGTCTTGGGAGTTGGTCATCTCGACCGTGTTCTCCTCCTCGACGTCCTTGGGGTCGCGGTCGGGAGCGAAGATGGTCTCCTGCGGGACCACGGCCACGGTGGGGTCGATCCAGCCGCGCAACGCCGTCAGCAGGTCGATCTGCGCGGCCGGGCCGCCCTGGTAGGCCACCGTCACCAGGCTCAGCGCACCGGTGGTGGGATAGGTCTGCCGGCCCTTGATCGCGATCACGGGCTTCTTGTCGACCTCGCCGATGGTGTTCTCGGTCGGGCCGGGGCTCAGCACGACGTACGGGACCGGGCGGAACGCTCCCACCACCCCCAGCGCGAGCACGAGGAATCCCGCGAGCAGCAGGGTCAGGGCGCGTCGTGACATGATGATGAGCTTATTCGCAGGCGCCGACCCACTCGGTCTCGCCGTCGGCGAAGACCTGGTGTTTCCAGATGGGGACCTGCGCCTTGAGGTCGTCGATCAGCCTGCGGGAGGCCTGGAACGCCTCGTCCCTGTGCGGGGCGGCCACCGCCACGATGACGGCCGCGTCGCCCAGCTCCAGGTCGCCCACCCGGTGCACGGCGGCCAGCGCCGTCACGGGGAAGTCGGCGGCGACCTTCTCCGCCACCGCGCGCAGCTCGGCTTCCGCCGTGGGGTGCGCGGAGTAGGAGAGCCTGGTCACGGGCTTGCCGTGGTCCTGCTCCCGCACGGTGCCGACGAAGATCGTGGTGCCGCCCGCGGCGTGGTCGCCCACGGCGGCCAGCACCTCGTCCACGGACAGCGGGGTGTCGCGAATGCCAAGCAATCGGATGACGTCCACGGGAAAGAGCCTAACCTTTACTGACGCCTCTTTTTGCGTACCTGGCGGACGATCGCGGCGGTGCCGATGACGGCCACGGTGGCGCCGGCCGCGGTGAGCGTGGCCTCCTTGACGGGCAGCCGCCTGCCGACCACGGTCGTCCTCTTCTCCAGCAGCTCCAGCTGCTGCTCGAGCGCGGCCTCGTTGGTCCACGACGGCTTCCAGCCCGCCTCCCGCAGCGCCGTGCAGTCCACGACCCACGGGTAGACCACGTAGTGCAGGTCGGTCGCGGGCGCCGGGGTGATGCCGAGCCTATGGAGCCGCTGCGCCGTGCCGAACGTCAGCCCCGCGGGCAGCTCGAACCTGCGGATGCCGGACAGCTCCTCGACCTGCTCCTGCTCCAGCCACCCGTCGGAGCCGACCGCCACCACACCGGTGACGACTCCGCGGGCGGCCAGCTCCAGCGCCGAGATCAGGTCCTCGACGTGACAGAACTGCCAGTGCGGGGTGCAGCCCTTGACGGTCAGGAGCCTGGGCGACTCGAAGTGCCGGGTGATCACGGTGTCGACGCCCGGGCCGACGACCGCCGCCGGGCGCAGCACGGTCACCTCGAGCCCGGGATGGCTGCGCAGCGATCTGCGCACCAGGGACTCGATCTCCAGGTAGTCGCCCACGACGCCGGTGTCGGGCTCGGCCGCCACCGGGGCGTCCTCGGGCAGGGGCACCTCGTTGTCCGGCGCGGCGCCGTAGACCATCGCGCTCGTGACCAACACCACACGGCGCACGCGTGCCGCGGCGCACGCCGTCAGCACCGTCTGGGCGGCGCGCAGGTTGTAGGCCCGCCGGGCCACCGGGTCGGAGTCCACCGCGTAGTCGCCGGCCAGATGGACCAGCACGTCGATGTCAGCGATGCGGTTCGCCAAGAGCGGATCCCGTACGTCGATCACTCTCCACGTGGCTTCCTGAACGTCACCGCGCTGCTCGTCGATGGCCACCACCCTGCGGAAACCCGCGGAGGATACGAGCCTTGCGAGCAGCTCGCGGCCGATGCCGGAGGCCGCGCCGGTCACGGCGACGACGGGATGGCGCGGGCGTTTCGAGGTAGGCACCAGGTCCTCACTTTGCACTGATCCGCCGTAGGACGACTAACGTGGCGGATGTGGACTCCTCCATCCTGCACGAGGTAGAGCGGTGACTGACCTGCCAGGTCGCGAAAACGACCCTAACGAAAACCCGTTCGCCATGTTCGGCAACCCTGAGCAGATGGCTCAGGCGATGCGCCAGTTCGCCGATATGTTGTCGGCGCCTCAGGGTTCAGGCCCTGTCAACTGGGACATGGCGAAGAACATCGCCCGGCATGCCGTGGTGGCCGAGGGCGATCCGAGCGTCATGGAAGGCGAGCGCCGCCAGATCGTGGAGGCGCTGAGCCTGGCCGACCTGTGGCTGAACGAGGCGACCGCGCTGCCCAGCGGCGTGGCCAACCCGCAGGCCTGGAGCCGGTCCGAGTGGATCGAAAACACCATCCCGATTTGGCGCAAACTTTGCGAGCCGATCGCCGAGCGCATGGTCGAGACCATGGGCGGCGCTCTCGGCGGCTCGGGCCTGCCGCCCGAGGCCCAGCAGATGGCCGGCCCTCTCATGGGCATGCTCAAGCAAATGGGCGGCATGATGGTCGGCCAGCAGATCGGCCAGGCCATCGGCTCGCTCGCCCGCGAGGTGATCGGCACGACCGACATCGGCCTGCCACTGTCCGACACGGCCGCGCTGCTGCCCGGCGGGATCGCCTCCTTCAGCGAGGGCCTGGAGATGCCCTCCGAGGAGATCAGGATCTATCTGGCGCTGCGCGAGGCCGCGCACCACCGGCTGTTCCAGCACGTGCCGTGGCTGCGCTCGCACCTGCTGGGCGCGGTCGAGGAATACGCCAAGGGCATCACGCTCGACACTTCCGCGCTCGAAGAGCAGATCCGCGGGCTCGACATCAACAACCCCGAGGCGATCCAGGAGGCGCTGAGCGGCGGCAAGCTGCTCAAGCCTGAGGAGACCGAGCGGCAGAAGGCCGCCCTGGCGCGGCTGGAGACGATGCTCGCCCTGGTCGAGGGCTGGGTCGCCACCGTGGTCGACCGGGCCGCCGAAGGCAAGCTGCCCTCCGCCGTCGCCCTGGCCGAGACCGTACGCAGGCGCCGGGCCACCGGCGGTCCCGCCGAGGTCACGTTCGGGACGCTGGTGGGGCTGGAGCTGCGGCCCCGGCGGCTGCGCGAGGCGGCGGCGCTGTGGCGGGCTCTGGAGATCGAGCGCGGGATCGACGGCCGCGACGCGCTGTGGGGCCACCCGGACCTCATGCCGACGGCCGACGACCTCGACGACCCCGACGCGTTCGTCCGCGGCGAGGCCGCCTGGGACATCTCCCAGTTCGAGGGCAAGCCGAGCGGCACCGAGGCTGAAGGCGAGCAGGGCGACCAGCGCGAGCCGGGCGACGGCGAGGGCGACAAGAGTTGAGCCTGCACCGCGACGCGGTGGCGGTGCTGTCCGCCTGGACCGCGCCCACGCCCGAGGAAGAGGCGCTGCGCAAGGAGTTCCTCGACCACCTGCGGGCGCACGACGACGCGATGTCGCGCGCGTGTGTGCCCGGGCACTTGACGGCGACGACGGCGGTGCTGTCGCACGACGGCACGCAGGTGCTGCTCACGCTGCATCCGAAGGCCGGGATGTGGTTGCCGATGGGCGGGCACTGCGAGGTCTCCGACACCTCGCTCGCGGCCGCGGCGCTGCGGGAAGCCTGGGAGGAGTCCGGCATTTCCGGACTTGAGCTGCTTCCTGGCCCGCTGGCGGTGGACAAGCACGTCGTGTGGTGCCACCCGCCGAACAGCTGGCACCTCGACGTCGAGTACGCGGCCGTGGCGCCGCCCGGCGCCGAGGCGGTGATCAGCGAGGAGTCGCTGGACCTGCGCTGGTTCCCCGTCGACGAGATCCCCGACCCGTCGGACGACGCGACGCGGCGATTGGCCAAACGTGGACAGGCCGTGCTCGGCTCTGGTTCGCGCGCACTTGGCTAGAGTCCTTTGCGTCGTTCTCCAGAGGGGGATTTGGTGAGCACTTCGGCTGAGTCGCCCATCGGCGGCACGATCGTGACGCCCGCTCGCAGACGCCGGAGGTTCACCGGGTCGGCGCTGACGTGGGTGGCCGTGAGCCCGTTCGCGGCGTGGGCGGTCGCCAGGGTGGCGGGGCTGGAGCGGGGGTCGTTGCCCACGCAGCTCATGACCGCGACCCCGTACGCGGCGGCGGGCTCGCTGGTTCCCCTCCTGATCGCCGCGGTCGGGCGCAAACGCGCGGCCACCGCCGTGGCGTTACTCACCACGACCGCACTCGGTTTCAGCGTGCTGCCCAGGGCACTGGGCACGGCCGAGGCGACGGCCGGCCGGCCGCTCAAGGTCATGACGATCAACATGCTGTACGGCAGGGCCGACATCGACGCGATCATGAAGCTGGTCCGGGAGTTCGAGCCTGACGTGCTCAGCACGCAGGAGCTGACGCCCGGGGCGGTCGCCGACTTGGACGCGGCCGGGCTCAAAGAGCTGATGCCGCATCGCGTGCTGGAGGACGAGTGGAGCGCCGGCGGCAGCGGGCTCTACTCCAAGCACGCCATGGAGCAGCTGCCCGACGTGGCGCCGCCGGTGGGGCACAAGATGCCCGCCGCGCTGGTGTCGTTGCCTGGCGGGAACCCGATCGAGTTCGTCGACGTGCACCCCTACCCGCCGCTCGGCCCGAACGTCACCCAGTGGAACGACGCGCTGGCCGCCCTGCCGTCCACCTCTCCCGACCGGGTGCGGATCCTGGCGGGCGACTTCAACGCCTCCCTCGACCACGCGGCCCTGCGTAAGCTGCTGGCCAGGGGTTACAAGGACGCTGCGGCTCAGGTGGGGGCGGGGTTGATCCCGACGTGGCCGGCCAACAAGCGGGTGCCGCCGATCATCACGATCGACCATGTGCTGGTGGACCAGCGGGTGGGCGTACGGGAAGTCAGCGTGCGTGACGTCCCGGGAACCGACCATCGCGCCGTGCTGGCCGCGCTCACCGTGCCCTGAGCCAGGTCACGCCTCGCGCCCTGAGCCGGGTCGCTCACCGTGGACCTGAGCCGGGTCGCTCACCGTGGACCTGAGCCGGGTCGCTCACCGTGCGCTGATCAGCGCTCTGGTGTTGTCCCAACCCTCGAGGCCGGGGTCCAGGCGTTCGACGTCTTGCGGTGTGCGCAGGCGGTGCCAGCCCGGGGTGGTGGCGACCCTCCGGGGTCCCGGGGCCTGGGCGCGCAGCGCGCCCACCACGTTCTCGTCGTCCAGGTCCGGGGCGGCCCAGGCGGGGGCGGGAAGTGCGCAGGCCAGAGCCACGGCGCCGCCGTTCTCCGCCGGGCAGACGGCGATCTCCGCCCTGCCGAGCTCCCTGAACAGTTTGCCGACCAGCAGGGGCGGCAGGTCTGGCGCGTCACCGCAGATCACGGCGGCCTGATCGGCCTTGAGCCGGCCGAGCACGGCCTGCAACGGCTCGTCCTCCGCTATCGTGACGATCTCGGTGCCGGGCCAGACGATCTCCTCCAGGCCGGGCACACTGGTGATCAGGACGGGGGTGACGAGCTCGAGTCCCGCGACCATCTCGTAGGTGTCCTCGGCCATCGCCTCGAGGAACTCTCGCGGGTCGACGCCCGGCGGCGCCGCCTGCGCCATGTGCTGACGTACGAGGACCGCGGCGAGCCGCGTCAACACTCCTCCGGCGCCGTATGGGCCGCGGCGGAGAACCCCTCCAAGAACCCGCGCGCCCGCTCCGCTTTCGGATACTGTTCCACCAGCGCCCAGAACTGGGGGCCGTGGCTGGGCACGAGCAGGTGCACGAGCTCGTGGATGATCACGTAGTTGATGACCCATTCGGGCAGGCCCTTGAGGCGGGTGGAGATCCGGATCGTTCCGTTCTCCGGGGTGCAGGAGCCCCAGCGGTGTTGCTGGTTGTCGACCCAGCGCACGCTCACGGGCTCGGCCTTGCCGTCGAGATATTTCGCCGACAGCTCCCTGGCCCGCTCCAGCAGGCCCTCTTCGGTCGGCCTCCGCCGGCTTTCCTTCGCGGCCAGCCGATCCAGCATCCGGCTCACCCATTCATCCGCGTCTTCACCGCTCAGCCAGGCGGGCAGGAGCACGATCGTCTTGTCGCCGTCGCGGTAGGCGGAAACCGTACGCCGGCGACGAGAACTGCGACGAACCTCGACTGTCTCGGGGGGCACATATGCACGGTAGCCGAGACTGGCGAAATTCCACAGAGGGTGGACGTTGTTTCTGCTGGTCAGATGATTAAGACCCGGTGAATTTGGGCAGACGCGTTTCCCGATGCGCGGCCAGGCACTCCAGCAGGCCTGACGGGGTCCTGGTGGCGGGGCGGGACAGGAATTCCCAGCACAGCGCGGGTTTCAGGGCCTTGATGGTCTTGGTTCTGGGCAGCTTTGGGCGGACTTGCGGCAATCGATACGGGTTACTGGGCGATCTTCGAGGCGATGACCGGCCGGGGAAGCGTAGGTCATTCTTCAGGAAAGATTGATTTACCGGATCTTTATCCTTCGCCTCGCAACCGGCGGGACCTCATCGCGCGCGGGCCGGACGCAGACGAGGGCCGGAAGTTATCCACAGGCGGGCCGGAACCCACTCGGGATCTTGCTGCGCCGTGCGAACCTTTCCCGCCATGAGGCCACGTGTGAAGCCCGCCCTCCGGCGCATCGTCCGCGACGAGCAGACCCTGCAATACGGCGTGCACCCGCTGCGCGCCATCAAGCTGTCCGGTCTGGCCCGATCAGTCCAGCAGTGGCTCGAGGGCCTCGACGGCACCCGTGACCTGGCGCGCGTGCTGGACGCGGCCAACGCCGCCGGGCTCGACGAGTGCGGCGCGCGTTCCCTGCTTGACCAGCTCACCGCGCAAGGCGCGCTCCACGACGCCGCCACCAGCCCCGCGCCCCTTCGCGACCTCACACTGGCCGAGCGCGACCGTTTGAGACCCGACCTCGATGCCCTGGACCTGGCCTCGACCGCGCCCGAGGGCGGAATCGGGCTCCTGATGCGGCGGCGGACCGCCCGGGTGCGGGTCTATGGGGCCGGGCGGGTGGGTGCTCAGATCGTGGTCCTGCTGGCGGCCGCCGGTGTGGGGCACATCCGAGTGATCGACTCGGGCGCCGTCCGGGCGAGCGACATCACGCCCGGCGGGCTGACGTGGTCGGAGCTGGGTCTGACGCGGGAGGAGGGCGCGGTGGCGGCGGCCCGTAGGCTGATCTCGGGCTGGCGCGGCACCACCGCCTCCCGCGTCCCACCGCCCGGCACCACCGGCTCCCGCGTCCCACCGTCCAGCGCCACCGGCTCCCGCGTCCCACCGTCCAGCGCCACCGGCTCCCGCGTCCCACCGTCCAGCGCCACCGGCTCCCGCGTCCCACCGCCCGGCGCCCCCGGCTCGGCTTCGTCGGCGTCTGGGTTGCAGGCCGGCCAGGGACGTAGCGCGCCGCCCCAGGGGACACCGGCTCAAAGGGCGCAGGTTCCCATGGTGCAGGCTCACAGGGCGCGGGCTTCCACGGGGCAGGCTCAAAGGACGCAGGCTTCCACAGCGCAGGCTCCGGGGACTCAGGCACAGGCGGGCACCGGGCGGGGAGGAGATGGAGCTCAGCCGGTCACCCGCAGGAGGCGAAAGGACCAGCGGATCGACGGGCAGGAGCGCGTCAGGCCGGCTGTCGAGGTGCTGGCCGGAGGAACGTACCTGGGAGACCGGTCAGACCGTCCCGACCTGGTCATCCTCGCGCCCGTCGGCCCGCTGGACGGCGTGCTGGTCAACGAGCTGACCTGCCTCGGCATCCCCCACCTGCTGGCATCCGCCTTCGAAGGTCACGGCACGGTCGGCCCGCTCGTGTTGCCCGGCGAGACGGCATGCCTGCACTGTCTGGACCTGACCCGCCGCGACCACGACCCGGCCTGGCCGATCGTCACCGCTCGGCTGGGCGGTTATCCGCCCGGCGAGATCGCCTGCGACACGACTCTCGCGACCCTGGTCGCGGCACAGGCGACCGGGCATGCGCTTGCTCATCTCGACGGCCAGGAGCCCGCTGTGACGAACGGCACAATGGACGTCTCCCCTGATTGGCACTGGAAAAGGCAGGCGTGGCGCGTACACCCGCAATGTCGTTGTATGCGAAACGATCCTTATTCGCTAAGAATGGTCATGTCGCCCAAACGCGACTGACCTGTTCCCGGGGACGACCACGAAGGGGGGAAGCGGCATCTCTGCCGAGGTTCCGCGCATCAGTGTGAGCGATCTTCCGCGCCGTGCTGTCACGCGTTCTGCCAAGCTGGCCACGCTTCCCCTGGGATTCGCCGGTCGCGCCGCCCTCGGACTGGGCAAACGTCTCGGCGGCAAGTCCGCTGAGATCGTGGCGCAGGAAGTCCAGCAGCGTACGGCCGAGCAGGTCTTCAAGGTGCTCGGCGAGCTCAAGGGCGGTGCGATGAAGCTCGGCCAGGCGCTGTCGATTTTCGAGGCGGCGCTTCCGCCGGAGATCGTCGGCCCCTACCGCGCCACCTTGACCAAGCTGCAGGACGCCGCTCCCCCGCTCCCCGTCTCCACCGTCCACAAGGTGCTCACGGAGCAGTTGGGCGACGACTGGCGGGACCATTTCCGCTCGTTCGACGACCAGCCGACCGCCGCCGCCTCCATCGGCCAGGTGCACAAGGCCGTGTGGCGCGACGGCCGGGAGGTGGCTGTCAAGATCCAGTACCCGGGGGCGGGCAAGGCCCTGCTCGGCGACTTCGCCCAGCTGGCCCGGCTGGGCAAGCTGTTCGGCGTCTTACTGCCTGGCCTCGACATGAAGGCCGTGCTGTCGGAGCTGCGTGAGCGGGTCGCGGAGGAGCTCGACTATCTCCGCGAGGCCGAGGCCCAACATGCCTTCGCCCTCGAGTTCGACGGCGATCCCGACTTCCACGTCCCTGACGTGATCGCAGCCAACGAAATGGTGCTGGTCACCGAGTGGATGGACGGCACTCCGCTGTCGCGCGTCATCACCGAGGGCACCCAAGAAGAGCGCGACCACGCCGGCCTGCTCTTCGTCCGTTTCCTGTTCTGTTCGCCGGCTCGGGTGGGGATGCTCCACGCCGACCCGCACCCGGGCAATTTCCGCATGCTGGCCAACGGCAAGCTCGGTGTCCTGGACTTCGGCGCGGTCAACCGCATGCCTGATGGCTACCCCAGGGTCTTCGGGCAGTTAATGCGCATCTTCAACCAGGGCGACATGGAAACCGTCGTGATGGGGCTGCGCCAGGAGGGCTTCATCCGCAGTGACATCGAGATCGACCCCGACGCGTTGCGTGCCTTCCTCGCGCCGTATGTCGAGCCGACGGCGGTGGAGGAGTTTTCGTTCAGCCGGGAGTGGCTCCAGGCTCAGGCGGCCGGCGTCACGGACCTACGCCCCGGCAACGTGGTGCGCCAACTCAACCTGCCGACGTCGTACGTGCTCATCCATCGGGTGCATGCGGCAGGCGTGGGCGTGCTCTGCCAACTGGGCACCACGGCCCGGTTCCGCGACGAGGTGATCCGCTGGGTCCCCGGCTTCGCCGACGACCCCGACGACCAGCCCTTGGCAATCGGCTAACGGGCGTCCCCGCCTGCGCCAGGCTTCAACCCGGCCGTCGCCTGCGCCCACCCACCTACAACCCCGGCCATCGCCTGCCCACCTACAACCCCAGCCGTCGCCTGCGCCCACGTGCAACCCCGACCATCGCCTGTGCTCGCCTCACAACCCCGGCCGTCGCTTGCGGCCGCCTGCGACCCTCGCGTCACCTATGCTCACCTGCGACCCTCGCGTCTCCTACGCTCACCTGCGACCCTCGCGTGCCCTGCGCTCACCTGCGACCCTGGCGTCGCCTGCGCCCAGCTGCAATCCGGCCAGTGGCGCACCTCCGGCAACGTGCTCATCTGCACGCCGCGCAATAGAGCGCGAATGCGTTAGGCGAGGCCCGAGAGGAGGGCGTTGACGCCGTCGGTGAGGACGCGCTCGCCTTCCTCGCGCGAATCCAGGAACCAACCGGGGAGCGGGCTGCGGAGCGAGCACGTGAGCTCGATGCTGACGATGCCGTGGATCGTGGTCCACACCAGGTACGCCGCGCGCACGGGGTCCATCGAGCGGATGAGATGGGCCTCGGCGGCGGCGGAGGTGGCCTCGGTGAGCACGGAGAAGGTCAGGCTGAGGGCGTCGTTGCGCTGTTCGGGCGAGGGGTCGAAGTTGGGGAGCGGACGCTCGAACATCAGGGCGTAGAGGGCGGGATCGGACAGCGCGAACCGCCTGTAGCCGTACGCCACCGCCATGATCCGGGCGATCGGGTCCGTGGAGCCGTTCAGCGACCTGGTCATCGCCTCGTGGAGGATGCTGAAACCGTACCGGTAGATCGCCTCCAGGAGGCCGGCGCGGCCGCCGAAGCAGGTGTAGATGCCCATGGTGGAGGTCCCGGCGGCGTCTGCCACGCGGCGGAGGGTGAGGTGGAGCGCGCCATGTTCGCGAAGGACGCGCATGGCCGCGTCGAGCAGGTCCTGGCGCAGGGCGCCGAGTTCTTTCGGGATGCTTACGTCTCTCGGCACACCCTCACCATATCTGGCGATAACGAGCATCATAACGAGCGTTATCACCGAGAGAAGGGGCACTTCGAGATGCGGGTCTATCGGGTCACCGGAGCGGCGGGGTTCGTCTGCGCCCTGCTGCTCGTCATCAATTCCGCCAGGCGGGCGGGGTTCCTGCCGGAGACGGCGCTCACGCACGCCATCGCACCGTTCGCGGCGCTCACCGGCTTACTCGCGATCACCGGGATCTATCTGCACATTCGGGGTACGGCGGGCAGTCTTGGGCTCGTCGGCTACGTGCTCAACTCAGCCGGGCTGGCTGGGGCGTTCGCCATCGAGTACATCCTTCATTTCGTCTTCCCGTACTTGGGCGGCGGCACGGTGAGCGCTCTGCTGGCGGGCGGCACGGGGCGGGCCTTCCTGGTCACGTCGGTCGTGCTGGTGATGGGGGTGCTGACGTTCGGCGTGGCAGCGATCCGGAGCGGGGCGATGCCGGTCGTGGCCGTGAGCCTGTACGCCGTGGGGATGATTCCCGGGTCGCTGCGGAACTTGATGCCGCTGCCGGTGTATCTGGGCGGGCTGGTGCTGGCGGCGATCGGGGTGGCGTGGATGGCGGCGCGACTCTGGTCCGCGCAGGAGGAGCCCGTCGCACCCGCCCGCAGTGTGCGGAGGGAGGTACGGCCCACCGCCTAGACCGAGGAGGCAGACGCCCTCGGCCGCCCGCGGTGAGGGCGTCTGTCGTGGAAAGGGGAAGAGCCGGGCGCTGGGTTGCGCCCGGCTCTTCACTGATCTGGGGTCTCACGGGGAGATCCTGCGCCGGCGGCAGGATCTCCCCGGTCAGAACTCCCGGTCCAGGGCCTTGCGGAGGCGGTCGTTGGCCTTCTTGACCTCTCGCCGCGCCCGCTGCACACGACTCACGCGCAGGGCGAGGCGTTGCTCCTCCGCCTCCCGGTGGAGGGTTTGTATTCGGTCATTGACCAGGTCATGGATGAGATAAGACATTCCGCTGCTCCTCGTCGGCTGAGCTCTCATTGGTTTTTCTCTTTCTGGCTAGAAGGTGCGCGGTGGTTCAGGCAGCGACCGGGTGCTTGCGGGGACGCCCGCGCGGACGCTTGCGGGGAACGATGGTCCCCCTGAGGATCAGCTCGCCGCCCCAGACGCCCCACGGCTCCTCGCGCTCGAGCGCGCGGTCGAGGCAGGACTTCTGGATCGGGCAGCCGCCGCAGAGCGCCTTCGCGAACTCCACGTCCTCCGGCGACTCGGCGAACCACAGGTCAGGGTCGGTACGACAGGGGATCTTGGCTTCGTCGATCAGGTCCATGATCGTCTTGGCCCCCATCTTCTTCTCCTTTTGTCGATCTTTTTTGATCTTGGTCGGGACACCTCGTAGGTGGGTCGGGATCACGGACAAACAAATAGGCCGCGGATCCGTCTGTGGATCCGCGGCCTGGGGGCTACTTTCGCCGGTCAGGTTATGACCGGTGTATCCCTCCAGGGTTGCGGACCGCACAGTCCACCCTTGGTGAGCTGGTTGGCCGGCAGTTCGATACGTCCTGCGTAGACGGGAGCGCCTTGCACGGCCCCACTGACGTGGGCGCGCGCGGAGAAGGCGGCGGCCTGGCTACGGACAGACTTCTCGTGCCGCAACTTGGCCGGCCCATCGACGAGCCTCACCGCGTCACGGCATGCGGAAGCGAGCCACTTCGTGGCCGACATCTGAATGCTGATCACCGGGGCTCACCTCCACTCTCTGAGATCGTCGGAACAGGAGTGTCCGACTCGCTTGACCATGACCCTAAACCGGGAACCCGGGAAGGGGCAACATATTTTCGACCTGCGATTTCGTAACTTCGTCGCCCTATTTCAGTGGCCTGATCATGGCCTCCTGGACGACGGAGACCACGAGATCGCCCGACGCGGTGAACATCTCACCACGAGCCAGCCCCCTCGCGCCAGCCGACCACGGCGCCTCCTGGGCGTAGAGCAGCCAGTCGTCGGCGCGGAAGGGGCGGTGGAACCACATGGCGTGATCCAGCGAAGCGCCCATGATGTTCGAGACGCCCCAGGCCATGCCGTGCGCCAGCAGGATCGTGTCGACCAGCGTGAAGTCGGAGGCGTACGCGGCCAGCACCACGTGCAGGAGCGGATCGTCGGGCAGCTCGGCGTCGTAGCGGAACCACACATTGGTCTGGGCGCTGCGCAACTCGGGCTTGTTGTAGGCCTCCCAGGTCAGCGGCGAGGCGTGCCGGGAGTCCACCGGCCGGGGCCGCGACAGCCAGTCGCGGAATTCCGGGTGGTCTCCGACCAGCTCGAACATGCGCTCCTGGAACGTCGGCAGCGTCTCGGGACCTGGCACGGCGGGCATCACGGACGCTTGGTGCTCCACGCCCTCCTCGAGGACGTGGAACGACGCCGACATCGTGAAGATCGCCTTGCCATGCTGGACCGCGACGACCCTGCGGGTGCTGAACGAACGCCCGTCGCGCACCCGATCCACGTTGTAGACGATCGGGATCGACGGGTCGCCAGGGCGGATGAAATACGCGTGGAGCGAATGCACGTTGCGGTCGCCGGTGACCGTGCGGCCGGCCGCGACCAGGGCCTGCGCCGCCACCTGGCCGCCGAAGACGCGTTGGATGCGCTCCTCGGGGCTCCTCCCCCGGAAGATGTCCAGCTCGATCTGCTCCAGGTCGAGCAGGTCGAGCAGCTCCTTGAGCGCCTCGTTCACGTCTCCGTCCCCCTCATGCGTTCCGATACTTGGACAAGTCTGACGTGCCGCCCATTTCCTCCCAAATGCAGCCCAGCTGTGTCCGATGATTCCGTGCTGGGATTTCGGGTTCGTTACGAGCGGCAGAGGGACAGGACCGCCGCACCATACCGCTCGACCTTGACGCGGCCGATGCCGGCGATCGACAGCAGCTCCTGCTCCGTCGCCGGCGCCCGCTCCGCGATCGCCTGCAGCGTCACGTCGGTGAAGATGACGAAGGGCGGGACCTTGGACTCCTTGGCCGTGGCCGTGCGCCACGCCTTCAGCCGCTCCAGGAGCGCCTCGTCGTAGTCCGCCGGGCAGGTCGTGCACCGGCCCAGCTTCTGCTCGGCCGCCGTCACCAGCGTCTTGGCGCAGACCCGGCAGCTGACGGGCGCGGCCACCGTACGGCGCTCGCGGCTCGGCGGTGCCAGGCGAGGCGGGCTGGAGGTACGGCCGGTGAGGCCGTCAAGGAACCGGGACGGGCGGCGGCTCTTACGCCCGCCGGGAGCGCGGGCCAGCGCCCACGACAGTGACAGGTGCTCGCGAGCCCTGGTGATGCCGACGTAGAGGAGGCGGCGCTCTTCCTCGATCTGCTCCGGGGTCTCGGCGTAGATGATCGGGAGCATCCCGTCGGTGAGGCCGACGAGGAACACGGCATCCCATTCCAGGCCTTTGGCGGAGTGCAGCGAGGCTAGGGTGACGCCTTCCACCGGCGGAGCGTGCTGCTCGGAGGCGCGGCGTTCCAGCTCGGCGACGAACGCGGGCAGGTCGCCGCCCTCCGCGGCCACGTCCTCCGCCAGGTCGGCCAGGGCCTTCAGCGACTCCCACCGCTCCCTGGCCTTCCCACCGCCGGGCGGTGACGGGGTCAGGCCGACGCCGGCGAGGATGTGGTGCACCTCGGAGGCCAGCGGCTCGCCGGTGGCCGAGCGCGCGGCGCCGCGCAGCAGGACGACCGCCTGGCGGACCTCGGGGCGTTCGAAGAAGCGCTCGGCGCCACGCAGCATGTACGGGATCTCGGCCTTGGCCAGAGCCTCCTCGTACGCCTCCGACTGGGAGTTGACCCGGAACAGGACCGCGATCTCGCGCGCCGGCACACCCTTGTCGAGCAGTTTCCTGATGGACCTGGCCACCCCGGCGGCCTCGGCCGGCTCGTCGTCGTAGTCGGCGAACACCGGCTTGGGCCCGTCCGGGCGCTGAGCGAGCAGCTCGAGGCGGTGCGGCGACTTGCTCTTGGCGATGACCAGGTTGGCCAGGTCGACCACCTGGGGGGTGGAGCGGTAGTCGCGGACCAGCTTGATCACGGCGGCCTGCGGGTGCTCCACCGCGAACCCCGTCAGATAGCGCGGGCTGGCGCCGGTGAAAGAGTAGATCGTCTGGTTGGGGTCGCCGACCACGCAGATGTCGTCGCGCCCGCCGAGCCAGGTGTCGAGCAGGAGCTTCTGCAACGGGTTGACGTCCTGATATTCGTCGACCACGAAATAGCGGTATTGCTGGCGGATCTGCGCCGCCACCTCCTGGTGCTCGGTCATCACGGCCGCGGTCAGCTCCAGGATGGTCTCGAAGTCCACCAGATGGCGCTCGCGCCGGAGATGCTCGTATGCCTCGTAGAGCCGGGCGATCTCCTCGGCAGGCGCGGGTGGCGTGCGGTGGTATTTGGCTGCCGCGGCGACGTAGTCCTCAGGGCCGACCTGGGTGACCTTGGCCCACTCGATCTCGGCGGCGATGTCCCGCAACTCGGACCGGTCGGGATTTTTCCGGATCTGGCGGCAGGCTTCCACCAGCACCGGCAGCTTCGACTCGATGATCGAGGGCGCCGAGCCGCCGATCACCCGCGGCCAGAAATAGGTGAGCTGCCGCAGCGCGGCCGCGTGGAAGGTGCGAGCCTGCACGCCGGGCGCCCCCAGCGCACGCAGCCGCTGGCGCAACTCCCCCGCCGCCCGCGTGGTGAACGTCACAGCCAGCACGCTCTGCGCGTCGACCACCCCGCTGCGTACGGCGTGCGCGATCCGGTGGGTGATCGCCCTGGTCTTGCCCGTGCCCGCACCCGCGAGCACGCACACGGGCCCGCGCACGGCCTCGGCGACCGCGCGTTGCTCGGGATCCAGGCCCGTCAGGACGTCGTCCACATTCGTCACCCGTTCATCATCCCAGTACTGGCGGCCTAGGACCTTATTCTGGCAACATGCGGGCCGGGTTATGTTCTCGGTCAACGAGATGCAAAGAACTGGTCTCTTCCCCCAGAATGGGGCCGACCATCAGCATGGGGGAAAGGAAGGCCGTGCGAACTGCGGTTTACGTGGGCGCTCTCGCGCTCGCTGCCGTTGTGCTCACACCCGTCGCCGCGACCGCGACGATAAAGGAGCCCACACCCGCCCCAACCGTGAGCAACCCCGTGAACGCCGACGGGATCGGCGGCCTGAGCACGGAGACGGTTGCGTACGGCAGCCACCGGCGCCAGCAGATGGACGTCTGGTGGACCCCTGACGGCATGCAGCGGCCCGGCGTCTTCCTCATCCACGGCGGCTGGTGGTCGAGCGGCGACAAGAGGTACATGAAGGAAGTCACCCGCACCTACGCCGAACTCGGCTACACGGTCTTCAACCTCAACTACCGCCTGTCCGGCGACGCGCCCTGGCCGGCGCAGCGCACCGACGCGCTGGCCGCGATCGCCGCGGCACGCAAGCACGCCGACCGGTGGGCGTTCGACCCGAACAACTACGTGCTCTTCGGCTTCTCCGCGGGCGGCCACATCGCCGCGGCCGTCGGCACGTACGGCGACGGCATCGGCGGTCTCAAGGGCGTGGTGGGCCTGTCGCCGATCATCTCGCCGCTGCGGGCCTACTCCGACGGCGAGGACACCACGGACCCCAGCAAGCGCAAGCTCCGCGAGTCCGCGATCCGCCTGGCCGGCGGCTGCGCGCCCAAGGGCAAGTGCTCGCGGGTCTGGGCCAGCATGGAGGTGGCCTGGCACGCCAGCCGCCACGACGCGCCGATGCTGAGCGTGCACGCGCAGGACGAGTTCGTGCCGCCGGTGCAGAGCATGCTGCTCAAGCAGATGCTCGGCCAGGTGGGCGTGCCGGTGACGGTGCTCACCCAGCCGGGGGCCAACCACAGCGCGCCCCTCTACCGCGAGCCGGGTGTGGCCGAGCGGGTGCAGGCCTGGATCACTGAGCGCATCGGCTAGCTCCAGGATTAACCGGGCACTGCGCGTTGTTGCACCGAGCGTCTGTTTTCCTGACCCTTGGAGGGATCACCCAACATGGCGCTCACCGTCTACAGCACCACCTGGTGCGGCCCATGCAAGCGGCTCAAGGCCCAGCTGACCCGTGAGGGCATCAGCTTCAACGAGGTCGACATCGAGCGTGACCCGTCGGCGGCCGAATTCGTGATGAGCGTCAACAACGGCAACCAGACCGTGCCGACTGTGGTGATCGAGACGGCGGAGGGGCGGGTCGTGCGGACCAATCCGTCGGCCAGGGAGGTCAAGCTGCTCCTGGAGAGCGCGGCCTGACGTTCTTGGATACGGCACGAGCCCCCGGCCGGGAGGGCAGGGGGCTCGTGACCTAGCATGGCCGTGAGGACCTGGGTGGTTTGGTCACTCAGGTCCTCGTATCAGTGGCTGTGGTTGTCGAGCTTCTCCTCCAGCCGCTGGATCTCGCCCTTGACGTCTGCGATGTCGGCCTTGAGCTCCGTCCGAACGTCCGCGATGTCCGCCTTGAGCTCTGTCCGGACGTGTCCGATCTCCGCTGTGAGCTCTCCCTTCATGACGCCGAGGTGTGTCTTGAGCCCGATGTCACGCATGAGGTTGTCCTCTTTGAGCTGGCCCACGGCCGCGGAGATCGCCCCGCTCACCACATCGACGATCTTCTTCGTCTGAAGCTGGATCTTGTCATCGATCGCGACCTCCACGGCCGCGAACTGGATGGCAAGCTTCTGGCGCTCGAGCTCCACGAGCTCTCGCATGTGTGTTTCATTCATGGGCATGACTTTACCCTCCCCCTAACGTCTCGTGTTCATGGAATCACGCTAAGCGAAATCTTGCTACCAGTCACCCGACAGAGGGCCGCCATACCAGGTCTCGATGAGGCGGCGGGCGATCGACACGGGCGGCGGCAGCCGCAGCTCGCCTGACTCCAGCGCCGCCACGAGCTCCTCACGCGAATACCAGCCCGCCTCGGCGATCTCCTCCGCGTCGGGCGTGAGCGTGGTCGAGGTGGCCTCGGCGAAGAAGCCGAGCATGAGGCTGCGCGGGAACGGCCAGGGCTGGCTGCCGAGATAGCGGGGATTGACGACGGTGATGCCGACCTCCTCCGCGACCTCGCGTACGACGGCGTGCTCCAGCGATTCCCCCGGCTCGACGAACCCCGCCAGGATCGACAGCCGCCCCTTCGGCCATTGCGGACCGCGGGCGAGCAGGCAGCGGTCCGCCTCGTCGCGGACCAGCATGATCACGGCGGGGTCGACGCGCGGGAAGTGCTGGCTGCCGTCCTGCGGGCAGAGGCGGATGTGGCCGCCCGCCCGGACGTCGGTGCGGGTCCCGCAGCGCGGGCAGTATTCGTGGGTCGCGTGCCAGGCCTCCAGCGCCACGGCGTAGACCAGCAGGCCCGCGTCGCGGTCGCCGAGCAGGCCGCCGACCTGGCGCAGCCCGGCCGCCACCGGCCGGCCCTCGGGGGTGTCGCCCAGCGTCATCGCGAACGTCACGCGGCCGTTGACCTCGCCCTTCGGCACGCCGGGCAGCGGCGCGGCGACCGCGAAATAGGCGACGCCGTCCTCGACTCCCAGCAGATAACGCTGCCCGGGCGGCGCGTCAGCGGGACCGTAGAGCACCGCGCCCACCTCGTCGCCGATCCGCCGCACCAGCGTGTGACCGTCGTCGATCACCAGCACCCTGGTCGTGGGGTCGGCCCATGCCTGCTCCAGCCACCGCTCGTCGGCACGCAACGCCGAGGAGCGGTCAATGGTGCCGCGCGCCAGAAGCAAGGGCCCGATGAGTTGCTCTTCCGCGGTCGTCTCCACTGACCGCCCCCTCTCACATTCCATGTCATCCTATGACCTCGCGGTTAGCCCCTGATTAGGGAATCCAGGCCCCGGAACGATCTCCCTACGGCTAAGATCGAGCAGTTAGGTTAGCCTTACCTGATCCCCGGGGGTGCCTTCGCGTTGCGGCTCTACCTGACCGCGCTCAAGCCGACCGACTCCGTGACGGACGGCTTCCTGCCCGCGGCCCGCGCGCTGGGTTGCGAGGTGACGATCCTGACGGATCGGCCGGAGCGGCATCCGGACGCGGTGGCGTGCGACGTGCGCGACCCACGTGCGCTGATCGACACGATCGAGCAGCTCGGCAGGCCGGACGCGATCTTCTCGAACTCCGACCACCTGCAGGCCGAGACCGCGCTGGCGGCCGCCTACTTCGGGCTGCCGGGCAAGGACTGGCGGGCGTGCGTGGCCGCCAAGAACAAATTCCTGATGCGTCGCAAGCTCCTTGAGGCGGGGGTCGAACAGGTCAGGTCGGTACGGCTCACGCCCGGCGACCCGGTGCCTGACGGCCTGCCCTACCCGGTCGTGCTGAAACCCCGGGAGGGTGTGGCCAGCGAGGACGTCATGCTCGTCGAACGCGACCTGGCCGCTGCTGTGGCCGCGATCAGGAGGCGGCGGCCGGGTGAGGCACTGGTCGTGGAGGAATACCTCGAAGGGCCGGTGCGGACGCTCGAAACGCTCGGTGACGGAGACGAGGTGCGGGTGCTCGGGGGATTCGAGACGACCCTGGGGCCGCTGCCGTACTTCATCGAGGAGCGGCTCGACTGGGCGCCGCCGCCCGGCCACGGGCACGAGCACGTGCTGGCGGCACTGCGGGCTCTGGGGGTGGGATTCGGGGCGTGTCACACCGAGTACGTGCTCACCGCCGGCGGACCCCGCGTCATCGAAGTGAACTATCGGGTGATCGGGGATCACTGCGACTTCCTGATGGGGGACGTGCTCGCGGTGCCGTTGTTCGAGTGGATCCTGCGCGTGCATCTCGGCGAGCGGTTGCCGACCATGCCTGCCGTGCCCTCCGCGGCCCGGCACGGGTGTGCGGTCAGTGTCGTGGCCGACCGGGCGGGGACGATCAAATCCGCACCGGAGCTCGAAGTCGTCGAGCGCCGTGACGTGCGGCTGTGGCATCGGCCGTTGCGGGAGGTGGGCGACGTTGTCCGCCTCACCCACACGAACCGGGACTACCTGGGCGTCATCCGGGCCGTCGGGCCGGATCGGGCGCGGGTGGACGCGGCTGTGGAGAACTACCGGGTCGCGCGGCCTTGGGTGGTCGAATGAGCGATCGGGAGGCTTATTTGGCCGCCCGGGTGCTGGATGCCCTGCTCCGCGAGGACTACGGCGGGCTGGCCTCGCGCGTCACCAGGACCAAGGACGGCGTGGGGTTGCTGCTGGCGGACGGCCGGTGGGTGCGGCTGGAGCCGGGGGTGCTGTTCCAGGACTTCGTGGTGGCGCGGGACGAGCGGCTGGGGCTGGAGCAGGTCTTGGAGACGCTGGTGGAGGTCGCCGATCCGGCGGACTCCGAAGGGGTCGCGGCCTTCTTCGAGGAGTGCCTGGCGGCGTTGTCGGCGCTTGAGCTGCACGATGCGCATGCCATTGAGGTCCTTCGGCGAGGGCCGTCCTATGAGGCTCTGGCGGCTTTCGTGGATCATCCGGTTTACCCGACGTCGCGGGCGCGGCCGGGGTTGGCGGAGGGTGATTTGCTGGCTTACGCGCCGGAGTTTGCGCCTTCGTTCGAGCTGCGGTGGGCGGTCGTACCCCGCCGTGCGCTCGTGCCGGGCTCCGCCGCGCACCTTCCCGCCGACGCGGCGACCTCGTGGGACGTCGGTCCTGACGAGGTGCTCTTTCCCGTGCATCCGCTGACCGTCGGCGAGGTGCGGAAGGTCGACGGGGTACGGGTGCTGGACGAGGCGCGGGTCACGGTGCGGCCCACGCTCTCGATGCGGACCGTGGAGCTCGGCCCCCGCACGCACCTCAAGCTGCCGCTGCCGATCAGCACGCTCGGGGCGCGCAATCGGCGCTCGATCAAGCCGGCGACGCTGGGCGACGGGGCCAAGGCCGAGCTGTTGCTGCGGGAGCTGACCGGCCCCGATGTGCTCCTGGCCGACGAGCAGACCTATGCGCACACGGGTCACGAGTATCTCGCGTGGATGGTCAGGCGGCTGCCGGAGGGGAAGATCGTGCCGGTGGCGGCGCTCGGCGCGCCTGGTGTGCTCGCCGAGGTCGGCGACGTCATCCCCGCATATCTGCGGCTCCTCCTGCGCTGGAACGTCCGGCTCTTCGTGCGGTACGGCGTCGCGCTGGAGGCCCACCAGCAGAACCTCGCCCTGGTCTTCCAGGGAGACCGCATGAAGCTGCTGGTCAAGGACAACGACGGGCTGCTGGCGTCCCCGGCGAGGCTGCGGGCCGCGGGGGTCGAGGCGCCGGCGTTCGCCGACGAGCGCATGCTGAACGACGACCCGCACGCGCTCGCCGACGTGTTCGTGACCATCACGCTGCACCTGGCCGCCGCGGCCGTGGCGTTCGCGGCGTTGCCGCACGCGCGAGCCGCGGCGCTGCTGCGTGACACGCTCGCCGAGGCCCTCGACGAGTACGGCGACGACCCCATGGCCAGGCTCCTGCGCGCCAGGACCCTCGACGCGGCCCGGCTGACCGGCAAGTCCATGATCACGGCCGGGACGCTGATGGCCAAGGAACGTTCCGGCGCGCGCGACATCAACAAGTACTACGGCACCAGCGGCCCCAACTACCTGAGGAGAGCTTGAATGCCGAGCTCGGACGGACTGGTCATCGACGCGCCCTCCGCTCTGGCCGAGGAGGCGACGCTGGCGGCCCTGCTGCGCTGCTGCGCGCGGGAGGTGGCCGGGCCGCGCGGCCTGGTGTGGCCGGCGCCACCGTACCTGCTGCTGCGGGTGGCGGGCACACTGCTGCGGGCCCGCACGTACGGCGGCGCCGCGCTGCGCTTCGACGGCCGGCCCGAGCGTCTGGAGAACGGCGCCTGGCGGCCGCTGTCGACCGACGAGCTGGTCGGGCTGGTCGAGGCCGATTTGCAGGGGCACAACGCCGAGTTCGCCGGGCAGGTGGCGGCCAGCAGGCAGGCGGTCGCCGCGATCCTGCGGGCCAGGGCCGGGTCCGAGCCACCGGCCGATCCGTGGCTGGCCTCGGAGCAGGCCCTGGTGTACGGGCACCCGTTCCACCCGAGCCCCAAGGCGCGTGGCGGGGACGGCTGGCTGCGCTACGCGCCTGAGGCGCACGCCGCGTTCCCCGTCCGGCTGCTCGGGGTGCGCGAGGACGTGCTGGCCGAGGCGGGCGACGTGTCGGCGTTGGAGGGCATGGGCGGCATGGGCAGGGCGCCGGACGGCTATCGGCTGCTTCCCGCGCATCCATGGCAGCTCGACCTCCTTCGGCCCGCGTTCGGAGCCGAGCTGATCGATCTGGGACCCGGGCCGGTCGTGGCGCCTACTTCGTCGGTGCGGACCGTGTACGCCCCGGAAGCGGAGGTCTGCCTGAAGTTCTCCCTGAACGTGCGGATCACGAACTGCGTACGCAAGAACGCCTGGTATGAGCTGGCCGGAGCCGTGGAGCTCTCGTCACGACTCAAGCCCATATTTGACGAAATATCGGCCAAGCACCCCGCCACCCGCTGGCTCCCCGAGCCCGGCTACCGCTCGGCCGCCCTCGGCACCCGGCTCCACGAGGGCCTGGGCGTGATCATCCGGAAGAGCCCGTGGGCCGCCTGCGACCCCGGCGTGACCCCGATCCTGGCCGGCGCACTCGCCCTGGACGCCCCCGCGCGGGAGCCGCTCGCGTGGTGGTCGGCGTACGTGTCCGCGGTGGCGCTGCCCGTGGTGGAGCTGTACTTCGCGCACGGCGTCGTACTGGAGCCCCATCTGCAGAACGTCCTGGTCGGCCTGGACGCGGCCGGGATGCCCGCGCAGGCCGTCTTCCGCGACCTGGAGGGCACCAAGCTCGTCGCCGGCCGCCACGACCTCGGCGGGCTGCACCACGAGGTGGCCCGGGCCTTCACCTACGACGCCGAGCGCGGCTGGGCCCGCGTCGTCTACTGCCTGCTCGTCAACCACCTCACCGAGATCGCCGCCGCCGTGGCCGGGCACGACGACGGGGTGCTGCGCGAGTTGTGGCGCATCGCCCGTGACCTGCTCGCCAAGCTCGCCGCCGACCTCGGCTGGCCGCTGCCGCTGTCGGACCTGCTGGCCGGCGCCCCGCTGCCCGCCAAGGCCAACCTGGGCGTGCGCTGGGCCAGGGCGGCCGACCGCACCGCCGGTTACGTCCCGATCGCGAACCCGCTCGCATGATCCCCGCCCGCGTCCAGGACGCCGCCCTGAGCCTCGACGACGCCCCCGCCTACCTCTACGACCTCCCGGCGCTGGAGGCGCACGTCGCGGCCGTGCGGCAGGCGCTCCCAGGCATCGAGCTGTACTACGCCGTCAAGGCCAATCCGGACGCCGAGCTGCTGCGTGTGCTGGCGGGACACGTGGACGGATTCGAGGTGTCGTCGGCGGGCGAGCACGCGCACATCACGAACCTCTTCCCGGGCGCCAAGGTGGCGCTCGGCGGTCCCGGCAAGACCGACGCCGAGCTGGGCCTGCCGCACCACCGCATCCACGTGGAGTCGCCGAACGAGCTCCGCCGTCTCCTCGCCACCGGGCTGGAGGCCGACGTGCTGCTCCGGGTCAACCCCGACCTGCCGGTCGAGGGCGCGGCGCTCACGATGAGCGGGCCGTTCGGGATGGACGAGGCCGGCGTGGCGGAGTGCCTGCCGCTGTTCGGCCCGCGCGTACGGCTTCGCGGCCTGCACACCCACCTTGCCAGCGGCCTCCAGGCGCCGCAGCTGCTGGACCTGGCGCGGACGCTGCTGGACAACTCCTACGAAGAGGTCAACCTCGGCGGCGGCATGGCGGTGTCCTATGCGGCCCCGGACGACAGGTTCGACTGGGCCGCCTACGGCAGCGGGCTGGCCGAGCTCGGCCGCGGGCGGCGGCTGCGGATCGAGCCGGGGCGGGCGCTGACCGCGTACTGCGGCTACTACGTGACCAGGATCGTGGACGTGAAACGTGTGCGCGGCGAGGCGTACGCCATCCTCCTCGGCGGCACCCACCACCTGCGCACTCCGGTGACCAAGGGCCACGACCAGCCCTTCACGATCCTGCGGACGGGCAAGGGGCCGGGAGTCGCCGACGAGCCGATCACGTTCGTCGGCCAGCTGTGCACCCCGAAGGACGTTTTTGCCCGAAAAATCGTGACTACCGCACGAGTGGGGGACACGGTGGTGTTCGAGATGGCCGGGGCCTATGCGTGGAACATCTCACACCACGACTTCCTCATGCACCCGAAGCCGGCTTTTCACCATCGACGAGCTTGACGCTCTCGATGAGCGCGACCAGCCCGGCCTCGTCGAGCAGGTTCACGGGCCGCACGGTGCGGTTGGCGCGGACATAGTGGAAGGCCGCGGCCACCTTCTCCAGCGGCACCCCGGCCAGATGCGACCAGGCCAGCCGGTACGCCGCCAGCTGCACCGACGCCCCCTTGGCCGCCTTGCCCCTGGGCGGCTGCCCGGTCTTCCAGTCCACGACCTCGTAACCCCCGTCGGACAGCTCGAACACGGCGTCCATCCGCCCGCGCACCAGCCGGTCGCCGATCATGGTCTCGAACGGCACCTCCATGTCGACCGGCCGCCGATCGGCCCATTCGCTCTGCTCGAACCGCTCCTGCAGCTCGGCCAGGCGCACGTCCGCCTCCTCCAGCTCGTCGTACAACTCGAGGTCGTCGATCAGCCGCTGCTGATCCCACCGCGTCTCCAGCCACTTGTGGAACGACGTGCCGCGCCGGGCCAGCGGCGCCGGCTTGACCGGGACAGGACGGCGGATCCTGCGGGCCAGCTCGCGCGGATCGGTGGCCAGCGTGACCAGCGACGACACGGTCAGCTTCGCCGGCAGCTCGACGATCGTGGCGGGCCGGCGCACGTGCAGCTCCCGCTCGCGCAGCAGCAGCTCCGTGTCGCGTTCCCAGGCCCGCAGCCGCTCCTCCTCATACGCCCGCAGCGGCTCGTCGTCTTCGGGCTCAGGCTCGGCCATCGTGCCGGCCAGCGCGTCCTCGACCAGCCGGGCGCCGTCGAGCACGGACTCGTACCGCAGGCCCTCGGGCGTGACCGGCCAGACGGCCTCGGCGGGCTCGGCGAGCAGCGGGTTCGTCGCGCCCTCCGCCACGTCCCCGGCCCAGAACGCGACGCGATCGGCGGTGTCGCGGATCTCCAGCAGGAAGTCCGACGGCGCCAGCGGCTTGGTGGCGGTGCCCCAGCGGTAACCGGAGGCGATCAGGTGGTAGTGGGCGCGGGTCACGGCCACGTACGCCAGCCTGCGTTCCTCCATCAGGTCGCGCTCGCGACCCTGCTCGTCGAAGCCGGCCAACTCCTCCTTGCTGAGCCCGCCCAGCCTGGGCAGGTCGGCGGCGTCGCCGCGCAGCGGGTAGGGGAGCTTGCGGGGATTCTCCGTCCACCGGCTGTTCATGACGGGCGTGGCGGGGAAGATGCTGCCCGTCGTGATCGTTCCCTTCGAGCTGACCAGCTGCGACAGCCCCGGCACGACCACGATCGGCCATTCCAGGCCCTTGGAGGCGTGCACGGTCATCAGCTTGACGCTGTTGCTCTCCCCGACCCGGCCGGCCTCCAGCCCGAACTCCTCGCTCTCGGCCGCCTGCAGGTAGGCCAGGAACGCCCCGAGCGTCGGATCCTCGGCGTCGCCCGCGAACCTGGACGCCGCGTCGAGGAACGCGTCCAGGTCCGCCCGCGCGGCGAACGCGCTCACCGTGCCGCTGCGCGCGGCCACCTCGACGTCCAGGCCGAGCTTGCGCTCCACCTCACTGATCAGATCGGGCAGCGGCTGCGCGGTGTGCGCCCTGAGCTGCCGGAGCTCGTGGGCGAGGGCGATGAGCCTGGTACGGGCCAGCGGCGACAACGCCTCCAGCCACTCGTCCCGGTCCGGCAGCTCGTCCAGGGCGTCCACCAGGCTCCCGCGCTCTTCGGCCAGGTCGGCCACCACCTGGTCGAGCGGGTCCTCCGCCCGGTTGCTCTCGCTCAGCTCGCGGGCCAGCTGCCTGGCGTGCTCCCCCAGCACCCGCAGGTCAGCAGGCCCGATCCGCCAGCGCGGCCCGGCCATCAGCCTGGCCAGCGCGTCACCGGCGGTCGCGTCGTAGAGGACGCGGAGGGTGGCGACGATGTCGCTCACCTCGGGCACGGTCAGCAGGCCGCCGAGGCCGACCACCTCGACCGGGATGTCGCGTTCCTCCAGGGCCCGGCGCAGCGCCGGGAACTGCGAGCGTTTCCTGGCCAGAATCGCGACGTCCTGGGGCTGGATGGCGAGGGTCTTCTTGCGTTCCTTCTCGCCCCACGGCAGCCCGTCGGGGGCGACCTGCTGGCCGAGGATCTTGGCGATGCCGTCGGCGACCCACCTGGCCTCGTCCTCGGCGGTCTCATGGAAAGCGCAGGTCACGCGGCCCCGGTCGACCCGGTTGGGGCCGGGGACGAGGACGGGGACCTCGCGGGCCTCCATGCGGAGCGGGAGCTGGACGCGGGCGGCCACGTCCAGGACGCGGTCGCCGTTGCGGAAGCTGACGCTGAGCTGGCGGACGGGGGCCGGGTCCCCCGAACTTGTCCGGAAATCTCGGGAAAAACGGCGAAGGTTGCCTGCGGAGGCGCCGCGCCAGCCGTAAATCGACTGGCAGGGGTCGCCGACGGCCGTCACCGCGTGGCCGCCACTGAACAGCGAGCGCAGCAGGACGAGCTGGGCGTGGCTGGTGTCCTGGTACTCATCCAGCAGGACCACCGCATAACGCTCGCGCTCGATCTGTCCCACTTCTTTGTGGTTGGCGGCAATCCTGGCGGCCAGCGCCATCTGGTCGCCGTAGTCGATGACCTCCCGGCTTCGCTTCAGCCGCTCGTACGCCTCCACCAGCGGCAGCAGCTGCTCCCGCGCGGCATGCACGTCCACCGGCTTGCGCTGGGCGAGCGTCTTCCTGCCCGGCAGCACGTCATGCCGTTCGCGCAGCCACTCCCCCACCCGCCGGACGTCGGCCGGCGTACGCAGGTGCTCCGACAACTCGCCGGCCAGCTCCAGCACGGCGGCGGTGACCGACGGCGGGCCCAGCTCGATCTTGTCCATCGGCCCGTCGTACATCGCCACCACCCGCGAGGCGAGCTGCCAGGACACGGCCGGCGTGACCAGCCGCATGGTCGGCTCCAGACCCTCGCGCAGGGCGTGGTCGGTCACCAGGCGGGCGGCGTAGGCGTGGTAGGTGGAGACCGTCGGCTCGTTGTCGAGCGCGCCCGGCTCGACCAGGCCCGCCTCCGCCAGTCCGGTGAGGCGTTCCCTGACCCGAGTGGCCAGCTCGGCGGCCGCCTTGCGGGTGAAAGTCAGGCCCAGCACGTTCTCCGGCTTGACCAGGCCGTTGGCCACCAGCCAGACCACGCGCCCGGCCATGGTCTCGCTCTTGCCCGAGCCCGCGCCGGCCATGACCACCATCGGCTCCAGCGGGGCCTCGATGACCACGGCCTGCTCGCTCGTGGGGGGAAGAATGCCGAGCTTTCCGGCGAGTTCGACGGGGGTCAGCACACCTGGCCCCCGTTGTCGTTGACCGGGCAGCTCGCCCTGGCCGCGCAGGTGCGGCAGCCGTCGTTGACCTTGGCCTGGAAGAACGGCCCCGACATGCCGGTGGCCACGGTGTCCACCAGATCGCCGGCCCAGCCCGGGTTGTCGTCCTCGCTCAGCGGTTGCTGACCCTGCTCCAGGGCATCGTTCTTGCCGCCGGCCTTCCCCAGCTGGACGAGCGCGGCGCCGCCCGGCTCGGTCATGCCGTGCCGGGCGAACGCCCCCAGCAGCGCGGCCAGCTGGTAGACGCCGAGCTGCGGGTGGCGGTCGATCTCACCGGCCTTCGGTTTGGAGCCGCCGGTCTTGAGGTCGATGATCACGGCACGCCCGTGGTCGTCGCTCTCCACGCGGTCCACCCGCCCCTTGATCTGCACGCCTTCCGAGACCATGGCGGTGAACGACTCCTCCATGGCCTTCAGCTCGCGCGGGTTGTCCTTCTGCCAGCGCAGGAACTTGCCGATCATCTGCTCGGCGACCTTGCGCTGCTTGCGGTTGTACCAGGTACCGCCGAAGTCGAGCTCGTGCCAGACCTGGTCGAGCCGCTCGCCCAGGAGGTCCTCGCTGGGCAGGTCGGTGTTGGCCAGCACGGCCAGGGCGTGGATGACGTTGCCCAGGCCCTGCGCGGTGCTGGTGCCCGCGGCGCCGACTGCGGTCTCCAGGAGCCAGCGCAGGCCGCACTTGGTGAAGCTCTCGACCGCCGAGGGCGAGATGCTCACGATGCCGTCAGGCCAGATCAGAGGGCGGTCGTCGGAGATGGGCGTGAGGGCGTACCAGTCGTTGGGGTGGGCGCCCTGGACGCCGGCGGCGGCAAGGCGGGCGAGCTGCTGCGCCGCTTTCTGCCGGAGTTTTCGGGGTTTGGTGGGGTCGGTCACCGCACTGCGGAGGTCCGCCACCAGGGCGGGCATGTTCAGCCAGCGGGCCCGGTCGTCCATCGTGGCCGTCTCCACCGCGCCCGGCAGCAGCTCCGACAGGAACCTGGACGCGCGCTCGTCGGTGTCCTCGCCGCCCACGGCCGTCACCACCAGCCTGTGCCTGGCCCTGGTGACAGCCACGTAGAACAGCCGGCGCTCCTCGGCGAGCAGCTTGGAGGCCAGCGAGGCGGCGTTCGGCCGAGCCCCCTCGAGCACCTCGACGAGGTCCTCGACGCCCAGCATCGAGCCGCGGAGCCGCAGGTCCGGCCAGACCGCCTCCTGGACGCCCGCGACCACCACGACGTCCCATTCCAGGCCCTTGGAGCGGTGGGCGGTGAGCACGCGTACGGCGTCGCCGTCGGGGGCCCGGTCGGCCAGCGTGTCACCGGGGATCTCCTGGGCGGCCAGGTCGTCGATGAACACCTCGGGACCCGCCTTCGGCATCCGGTCCACGAACCTGGCCGCATGGTCGAACAACGCCACGACCGCGTCCAGGTCACGGTCCGCCTGCGCTCCCCTGGAGCCGCCGGACATGCTCAGCTCGGTCCAGCGCTGGGCCAGCCCGCTGGCGTGCCACACGGCCCACAGGAGGTCCTCCGCCGTGCCCTGCTCGCCTACCGCCTCCCTGGCCACCGCCAGCAGCTTGGCCACCCGCTCGGCCGGGACGGCGATGTGGGGCTCGATCCTGGTGAGCTCGCGGACGTCCTGCACGGCCGCGACGAGCAGCTCTCCGGACGAACGTGCCTCACCGGCGTCGGACGCCTCGTTCTCGGCGATCTTGAGTGCCCGGCGGAGGCGGCGCACGCCGATCATGTCGGTGCCGCCGAGCGGGCCCGTCAGCAGCTCCTCGGCCACCCCCTCATCGAGATGGGCGGGGTCGAGCACCACCTTCATCAGGGTGAGCAGCGGGCGCACTCCGGGCTCATGGGCGATCGGCACCTCGTCGCCCGCGATCATCGTCGGCACCCCGGCGTTGGTCAACGCCCGGCGCAGCAGGGGCACCTGCCGCCTGGCCGAGCGCACCAGCACCGCCATCCGGTGCCAGGGCACGCCGTCGATCAGGTGGGCCCGCCGCAGCGTGTCCGCGACGATCGCGGCCTCCTGGCTGGTGCTGTCGGCCAGCAGCACACGGACGTCGCCGTCCGGCGTGTCCGGCAGCGGGACCAGATCGCGGTGGCCGCCTCCCGGCCCGGCGGGAAGGCGGGTGGCGACCCTGCGTGAGGCCTCCAGCAGACCGGCCCCGCTCCTGCGGCACACGCGCAGCGTCAGCACCGGCGCGTCCTGGCCGTCGCGGGTCCTGAACCGCTCGGGGAACTTCATGATCCCCTGGACGTCCGCGCCCCTGAACCCGTAGATCGACTGGTCGGGGTCGCCCACCGCCACCAGGTCGCGCCCGTCGCCCGCGAGCTGGGCCAGCATCAGCTCTTGGGCCGGGTCGGTGTCCTGGTATTCGTCCACGAACACCACGTCGTGCGCCGATCGCTCCCGCTCGCGCACGTCCGGCCTGGCCAGCAGCGCGGAGGCGGCGCCGATCAGCTCCGCGTAGTCGTAGGTCTCCTCCGGGTCGAGGTCGAACCTGTCCTGGTAACGCTCGGCGAACCGGCCGGCCGCCACCCAGTCGCCCCTCCCGTGCCGCCGGCCGAGCTCGATCAGCCGGTCGCCGTCGAGCCCGCGTTCGTTGGCCCGCGACAGGAAGTCCCGCAGCTCTTCGGCGAACCCGCGGGTCTTGAGCGGCTCGCGCAGCGACACCGGCCAGTCGAGCCCGCCGCTCTCCAGCTCGCCGTGCAGCAGCCGCCTGATCTCCAGCAGCTGCTCGGGTCCGGTCAGCAGGCGGGGCGGGGCCTTGCCCTCGAGGATCGACTCGCGGCGCAGGAGCGCGTAGGCGTAGGAGTGGAAGGTCAGGGCGAGCGGGGTGCGGGTGGTGCGGCGCAGGCGTGCGGTGACGCGCTGGCGCAGCTCCTCGGCGGCCTTGCGGCTGAAGGTGAGGATGAGCACCCGCTCGGGGTCCAGGCCGCGACGCTCGATCCTGTCCACCACGCTCTCCACGATCGTGGTGGTCTTGCCGGTGCCCGGGCCGGCGAGGACGAGAAGGGGTCCGCTCTGGTGTTCGACCACGGCACGTTGGTGCTCGTCGAGCACAGGGGACACAACAGGGCTGCCGCTGCCGCGCCGTACCAACCGCCAGGTCTGACCACTCACAGCTCTAAATTCCACCAGACCACAGGGGTAGATCGTGCCGACTTGCCCGGTCTCCCCACGCGATCCGCCCACCGTACCGGGGCAAATCCCGGCTTTTCCGACGACACGCCGCTCCTGCCTTTCCAGAACATGGCGCGATATATCTTGACTTGGACCAGACGCGATATATCGTGTGCGTCATGACCAGAACCGACAAGGGATACAAGGGCATCGGCATGGAAGGCCCGATCGCTCGCTGGTACACCACCGCCAACGGCAAGTCGCCCGAGCGCTACGAGCAGCAGGTGGAGGCCGTACGACAACGGGCCGGCCAAGGGAGCTCGATATTGGAGGTCGCTCCCGGACCGGGCTACCTGTCGATCGCGCTGGCCAGGACCGGCGACTACACCGTCACCGGACTCGACGTCAGCGAGACCTTCGTCGAGATCGCCCGCACCAAGGCCGCCGAGGCCGGGGCCGCCGTCGACTTCCGGCTGGGCAACGCCTCCTCGATGCCGTTCGAGGACGAGAGCTTCGACTTCGCCGTCTGCTGCGCCGCCTTCAAGAACTTCTCCGATCCGCTCGGGGCCCTGCGGGAAATGCACAGGGTGCTGCGGCCCGGCGGCGCCGCCCTCATCATCGACCTGCGGCGGGACGTATCCAAGGAGGCAGTGGACGAGGACGTGGCACGCATGGGGGTGGGCGGGCTCGCCAAGATGGTCACGCGCTTCACCCTGCGCTCGCTCCTGCCCCGACGCGCCTACACGAAGAGCGAGTTCGAGGCGTTCATCGGGCAGAGCGGTTTCCCCAGCCACGAGATCCGGCTCTCGCCACTCGCCCTGGAGGTGGACCTGCGCAAGTGACGTGCGCACGGAGCGTGCGTCCTTGTAACGTAGGGTCATGGTCTGGCAGGTCCACTCCGAGAAGACGCTCTACTCCGCCGCGCGGGTGGACGTCCGGGTCGCGGACGTGGAGCTGCCCGACGGGCGGCATCTCGATCACCATCTCGTCCGCACCGCACCCGCGGCCGGAGCGGTCGTCACCGACGAGCAGGACCGGGTCCTGCTGATCTGGCGACACCGGTTCATCACCGACAGCTGGGGGTGGGAGATCCCGCTGGGGGAGGTCGACGAGGGTGAGATGCCGCAGGCAGCCGCGGCGCGGGAGGTCGAGCAGAAGACCGGCTGGCGTCCGGGCCTCCTGCGCCCGCTGCTCGCCGTCCAACCCGCCAACGGCTTCATCGACGCCCTGCATCACGTCTACTGCGCCGAATCGGCCACGCGCATCGGCCCGCCGGCGGATCCTTCGCAGGCCGGCCGCATCGACTGGCTCCCCTTGCCGGGGATCCGCAAGCTGATCGACAACGGCGACATCGTCTGCGGCACCACGTTGTCCTCGCTGCTCTATCTCCTGCTCGACCACCTGCCCGGGGACCGCGAGCCGACGTTCGACCCCACCCGCCAGATCCTCCTTCGCGACATCCCGGGCCTCCAGCTCTGACCACGGAGCCGGTCAACTAGACGCTCCGTCACGGCGAGCAACCCGTGAGCCTTCACGACCGGCCATGACAGACGGCAAGGAGTTACGGCGCGTGCGGTGACGCTGGGCGACCGTAAAGGATGGTTGTCAAAGGCGCGCGGTGACGCTGGGCGACCGTAAAGGATGGTTGTTAAGGGCGCGCGGTGACGCTGGGCGACCGCGGAAGATCACGAAAACAGACGATCGACCACCCGAGCAGTGGCTTTGCCGTCGTCGCGGGGAGCGAACGTCGCGCGGAACGCGTCATAGCGGTCGGCGTGCGACGCCCCCACCGAGTCGATCGACCGCAGGGCATCGATCACCTCTGCCGACGTCGACAGCACCGGGCCGGGCGCCTGCTCGGCCAGGTCGAGGTAGAGACCCCGCTTGGACGAATACTTCGCCAGGTCGTAGCCATAGAGCACGATCGGGCGGCCGGTGCAGGCGAAGTCGAACATCACCGACGAATAGTCCGTCACCAGAACGTCGGCCACCAGCAGCAGATCGGCCATGTCCGGATAAGTGGTGACGTCATGGGCGATGTCGGGGACGGCCGGGATGGCCTGCATGGGATGGGCGCGGACCAGGATCTCGTGGTCGGCGCCCAGCGCCTCGCGGGCCTTGGCCAGGTCCAGCTTCACCATGGCGTTCTTGCGGTCGTAGTCCCGCCACGTCGGCGCGTACAGGACCACCCGCTTGCCCTCCACCAGCCCGAGCCGCTCGCGCACCGCGGCCGCCAGGGCGTCGCGGTCCGGCGAGTTGAGCACGTCGTTGCGGGGCAGGCCGCTCTCCAGGATCTCGCCCTTGTAGCCGAAGGCCTTGCGGAGCACGGGCGTCGCCCACGGCGACTGCGACAGCAGCAGGTCCCAGCCGCGCACCTCCGCCGCCTGGCGATGCCAGATCGGCGGCTTGGGGTCGCGGTTCATGTGGGGCTGGTCGTTACCGATGATCTTGGCTGGGGTGCCGTGCCAGGTCTGCACCACCACCTGGTCCTCGCGGGCGCGGAACCAGGCGGGCAGGAACGAGTTGGTCACGATGTGACGGGACCTGGCCAGAGCGGCGTGGTGCTCGCGGCTGCCGGCGCGCGCGACGGTCGCGCCGCCCGGCGGCACGAACGCCCCGTCCTTGACGATCCAGATGTGCTCGCGGTCGTCGCCCCGCCGCAGCCGCTCCTCGTAGATCGCGCGGACGCTGTCGGCATAGAGCCGCCCGTCGTTGACGACGTAGACGGTCGCCTCCGTCAGCGGCTCCGTGCGCTGCGCGGGATAGAAGACGCGCCGCAGCACGTGGGTGCCCGCGACGCCGCGCTCGTCGGCCGGACGGGCCTCCTCCACGGCGACGACGGGCACGTCGAAGCGCGTCGAGATCATCCGGTACGTGCGCCCGCCGACCGTGCGCGGTTTCTCATCGAGCCCCGCCAGGGCGGCGTGGTCCATGCGCAGCGGGACGATCTCGCCGGACGGATGGCGTACGGACATGTTCCAGGTGCCCGACGCCAGCGGCACCGGCTCGCCGAAACGGTCCATGGCGGCAGGCTCGACGCGGACCGAGAAGTCCTCGCCGGAGCGCTCCATGGGCAGCTGGTAGGACAACCCGGACCGGTGCCGCAGCGTGAGCGTGCGGGGCCCGGACGCGTCCGGGTAGTGGCCGCGCAGCACGAGCACGGAGTCTTCCCAGACCGCGGAGGTGATCACGGGGCGGACGCGGTGGGCGGAGACCACGACGCGGTCGCGGCGGTCGCCGAGCACGGTGATCTCGCGGTCCCCCACGACCGTGCGGGTCTCGACGAGGTCGGCGAGCATGACCGAGGCCGCCGGGTCGCCCTTGGGCTCGACCCAGAGCCGCCGCCCGTCCTTCTCCTGCAGCAAGGAGGGCACGGCCAGCGAGACCACCACCTGCGTGCCGTCGTCCGACGGGGTGAAGTCGGCGGCGATGCGGTGACCGCCCAGCCTGGCGTGGCCCTTGGTGACCGTGCGGCCGGGCAGGGAGATCTTCAGCTCGAGGCGGTCGTCGTCCACGGACACCCCGGCCAGCTCGGCCCGGTTGGGCTGGAGCACGACCTGCAGCGCCCGGTCGGACGTCCAGACCGGCCTGATCCACCAGCCGGGCTTGAGCTTGAGCCCGGCGGGGCGCTCGGGCCGGCCGAGCGCGGAGCCGCGCAGCAGGCCGGTGGCCCGCGCGCCACGGCTCCAGAACACGATCTCGGCCCGCCACGTCGTGGTGTCGGGCACCGACGGCCGGTGCCGCATGCGGCGGCGCACGGCGGAGACCACAGCGCGCACGGCGCCGCGCCAGCGCAGCGGCCACGGGCTCAGCTCCGCGCTGAAGCCGGACCAGTCGTAGTTGCAGCCGGGCTCGCGGGCCCCATGCGTGGCCTCGGGCTCCAGCACGCGGCGGGTGCGCATGCGGATGGGCGGCAACCAGCGCGGCCCGCGCAGCACCACGGTCGCCCAGTTGAACCTGCGGCTGCGGACCGACAGTCCGGCCAGGTAGGCGAAGCCGGTGACGCGCAGCTTGCCGTCGACCCAGTTGATGTCGTCGATGTGGGTCACCGGCACCATGTCGGCCCTGCGCAGCCGGTAGAGGCCGGGCGGCAGCTCGTCACGGAAGGGCAGATCGGCATACCAGCTGAGGCCCTTGCGGATGCGCTTGGACGGCTCGGCCGCCGCGGTCACAACCTTGGTGAGGGTGTCGCCGTCGATGAGCTCCTCGTCGGGGCGGTGCTCGATCAGGTGCACGATGACCCGTCTGGCGACCGGCAGGTCACGTTTGACCCCCGCCTCCACGCCCGCGAGGTAGGGGCGCACGAGCGCGAGCATCTCGCGGCGCCGCGCGGCGCCGCGTTTGACCGCGAGGTCGATGCGGCCCCCGAGGGGACCGCTGAGCACCTCGGTGTCGAACGCCGCGTCGCGTCCGCCGGGGCCGACCGCTCGCATGACCGCTTCGAGAGGCTCGCCACGATCGCAGAGATCCTGGACAGCCTTCAGGCGGTCGGCAAGCGAATTACCGCCCTGGCTCTGGGCTGTGACGCCGGTGGCCATTGGGGAGGCACCGCCTTTCGGGCCGCCATCAGTGTTTTGCCCATGGTAATGCGAGTCACATGTCACAGAATCGCCCGTTCGGCAAAACCGCAGGTCAATGCGCTTACTGAAAATCCCCTGAACGCCCGTCCCAGCGCGCCAGGCGCATGTCGACGCGTTCGCCTCGCAGCGGAGTGCCTTCCTCGCGCCAGTGGGCCAGGCAGCGTTGCAGGTGGTCAGGGGCGGCGCCGCTGCCGTCGGCGTGGACGACGCGCCACCAGGGCACGCCACCACCCCACGTGGACATCACCTTGCCGACCTGTCGCGGGCCGCCTTCACCCAGATATTCGGCGATGTCCCCGTACGCCATGACCTTGCCGGGCGGGATGCGCTCGACGAGGTCGAGCACCCGCTCGGCGAAGGGAGTCAGGGGCTCCATGCCGCCGGGCCGGCGTCGATGATCTGCTCGAGCTTGCCGACCTCCACGACGCCGCCGCCCGTCTCGACCTCGATGACACCGTCGCGGAGCTTGTAGACCTCGCCGTCCTCGCCCACGAGCCGGGCGCCGAGCGCGGTCGACAACCTCAGGAGTTGTGCCACCTGCCAGTCGGAATCGGGCTCGCCGACCACCTGGCCCGCCCAGCGCGCCACCGGGTGCCTGCCGCCCGCGTGGCCGATCACGATCTCGTCAGACCCGCGCAGCTCGAAACCGGCCGGCGCGATGGCCCTCGCCAACTCCGCGAAGGCGAGCGGCGACTCGCGCACCACTCGCAGCTCGTATCCCATGACGGGGGACCCTAGCGGATCTCTTTGCCAACGAGAAACCCGCCGTAGTGCCTGGTCCAGGCCCTTCTCACGGTTCCTTTCGCTGGTTGAGCACGATGATCGCGCCGCAGAACGTGATGAGCGCCAGCAGCACCCCGCCCCCGTACACCCACAGGTGCCAGGGGTCGGGTCCCGGCCGGGTCGGCACGGGCGAGTCCTCGCCCTGGCCGAAGTGTTCCTTGCCGGACTCCCCCGCGCTGCGTTGCACGCCGGTCAGCCGCTCGGCGGCGTTGAGCGCGGCGGCGGCGTCGACCACGCCGAACCCGGTCTGGTCGTCGTATCCGGCGGCGGGCCGGCCTCGCGCGCTCATGGACAGCGCCTGGGCGACCTGCTCGGGCGGCAGGCTCGGGTAGCGGGACTTGATGAGCGCGGCCACCCCGGCCACGAGCGCGGCGGCCGAGCTGGTGCCCTCCGACAGCTCGTAGCCGCTCTTGCGCTTGACCACGGGCACCTCCACGCCGGGCGCGGCCACGAGCACCGACAGATTGTCGCTGCTGAACGTGGCCTTCCTGCCCTGCTTGTCGGTGGCCGCCACGCCGATCACGCCGGGGTAGCCGGCCGGGAAACTCCAGTAGGAGGTGCCCTTGTCCCTGGCGTAGCCGGTCTGGCCGTCGTTGCCCACGGCGGCGACCAGCACGACGCCCTTGCTCAGCGCGTACGAGACGGCCTCGCGCTCGGACTTGTTCGGCCCGTAGGACCCGATCGACATGCTGACGACCTTGGCGCCGTGGTTGGCCGCGTACCGCAGGGCGCGGGCGAGCGGGCTCTCGGCGGCCATCTCCTGGTCCTCCATGGGCGGGACGCCGAACTCCATATCCGGTTCGTCGTCCGTGACCATGGGCAACGACAGGATGCGGGCCTCAGGCGCGACGCCGACCAGCCCGTCGTCCTCGCCGGAGCCGGCGATCAGGCCGGCCATGGCGGTGCCGTGCCTGCCGGGCGGGATGTTGCGGACGATCGAGCCCGAGGTCATGTCGGGGCCGGCGCTGACACGTCCCTTCAGCTCCTTGACCTCGGCGTCCACGCCGCTATCCACGACGGCGACGGTGACGCCCGCCCCCTTGGTGACGGTCCACGCCTGCTGGACGTTGAGGGCGTCGAGCACCCACTGCTGCTGCTCCCTGACCGGGTCGGCGCTCGGTCCCGCGAAGACCAGCAGGGTGGCCGCGATCGCGCGTATGGCGGTCAGCACACGTTCCCCTGCGTGCAGGGCGGCACCTTCGGGGGATCCGCGAGGAAGTAGGCGATCTGGTGACCGATCGACTTGGCCGCCGGCCACAGCTCGGGGTGCAGGATCTCCTCGGGCGGGATCGAGGCCCGGGTCCGCCCGTCCGCGTAGCCCGCGGTGGAGAACACGATGTACGGTCCCGCGCCGACCCAGCTCGTACGCTGCCGCTGGTCGGGCCCGAACCGCTCACTCACGGTGCCGGGGAAGGCGACGGGCAGCACGCCGACGCGGTCGTCCTGGGTGAGCTCCTCGGTGGCCGAGACCCTGGACGCCTCGTCCTTGAGCACGGCCACGCCCACCGTGAAGACGAACGACGCCGTCTGGTCGATGTAGGTGGCCCGCAGCATGGTGACGCAGCCGTGGCTGTCCAGCACACCGGCCACGGAGGCGTCCACGCCCTTGCCGCACTCGGTCTCGGGGGCGATGCCGACCCGCCTGGCGTACTGCTGGGCGCGGTCGAGCCCGAGGTACTTCACCTCTTCGGGGAAGACGCCTGTCGCCGGCCACGCCTGCCAGCGTCTGGCGATCTCCTCCTGCTTGTACTGGTTTTGCTCCGAGGCGGTCAGCGGGCGCGCCCGCGTCTCGTCGAGCAGCCCGATCGTGCCGAGCAGCACGACGGCCGCCGACATGGTGATGATGACGCCGAGCAGCGCCACGAAGATGCGCCGGTAGCGGACGCCCTGCTGGAGCGCGTCGAGTTCGGCGCGCTGCTTGGCGTCCACGCTCCTGCGGGAGCTCGCGGCCGGCCAGGCACGCACGCGTGACCGGCGGCCGGTGGTGGCGCCGAGTGGGTTCCTGCGTCCCGGGGCGGATTCGCCTCCGGTGCGCGGCAGCCCTGAGATCGACCTACGTGCCTTCACCACCGCCTCTTCCTGCGTTCATGGCCTGTCTATTTCGTCCCCTTTAGTGGAGAGATCATGCGTCTTGCGAGCCGTGCGCCCGGCGTACGCGTCTGACCAGGATGAATATGACGGTCAGCGACGCGATCGCGCCTGCGGCCGCCGCGACGGCGATGGCCGCGTAGACCCTGACGCGCTCGTCGTCCCTGACGATGACCTTGATCGGGCCGGTCTGCCCGCCGCCGGCCACGGGCTTGGCGGGGTCCTGCACCCCGGCGCCTGTCGCGGTCTCGGTGTGCCCCGCCAGCCGGCCGGCCTCGGCCAGGGCGCGGGCGGCGTTGACGACGCCGAAGCCGGTGGCCGTGTCGTAGCCGCCGGGCGGGCGGTCGGTGGCGCTGGCGGTGAGGGCCTGCGCGACGAGCGGCGGCGACATATCCGGATATTTCGCCTTAATGAGGGCGGCGACGCCGGAGACGAGCGCCGTCGCCTGCGAGGTCCCCCTGCCGACCCAATACTCGTCGCCTGGTCCGGCGCCCATGATGTCCACGCCGGGCGCGGCCACCTGCACCGAGGAGTTCCAGTTGGAGAACGTGGCCCGCCGCAACCGCCGGTCCGTCGCCCCCACGGAGACCACCCCTGGGAACGCCGCCGGGTAGGAGTACGGCGCGAAATCGCGGTCGATCTTCCGGTCGCCGTCGTTGCCCGCGGCCGCGACGAGCACGACGCCCCTGGAGATGGCGTAGCGGATGGCCGCCCGCTCCTCCCGGGTCGCCAGCTCCTTGGAGATCGACATGTTGATCACGTCCGCCCCCTCGTCGACCGCGTACCTGATGCCTCGGGCCACGACGTTCTCGAAGCGCTCCGCCGAGTTGAACTCCCGGAAACCCGGCTCCTCGTCCTCGAGAATGACCCTTACTGACAGTACGTCCGCTTCGGGCGCGACGCCGATGATCCCCAGCTTTCCTTGGCGGCCGTGACCGTGCCCGGCGATCAGCGAGGCCATGTACGTGCCGTGCAACCTGCGCGGACCCACCCCGGGCGGATTCGCGCCCGCGGTGAAATCTCTGCCCACCCGGACCGAGCCGATGAGGTCGCGATGGCGTGGATCGACGCCGGAGTCGAGCACCGCCACGGTGACCCCGACGCCCTTGCTGACGCGCCATGCCTGGGTCAGCTCCAGCGTCTTGATCACCTGCCGCTGCCCGCCGCGCACATCGTCGGCGCGCGCGGGCGGGGCCACGAACAGCAGCATCCCGGCCGCCGCCACCGACACCACCCGTCTCAGCACAGGTGCTCGAGTGCCCTGGCTCAGCACTGCCATTCCTCTGCGGTGCAATCGGGCATCCTGGGCGTGCTGAGATCGGCCAGCACATGCTCGGAGATCTCGGTGGCGAAGGCGAAGATGTCCGGGCGCGACTCGCCGACGGCGCTCCCCGGCCGGCCGTCCACCTCACCGGCCGTGGTCAGCACCAGGTAGGGTCCCGCCTGCCGGACCGACCCTGCCTGGCGCACGGCAGGGGTGAAGCGGTGGGCGATCGTGTTGCCGAAGGCCAGCGGGCTCAGCCCGGGCACGGGTTTGCCGCTGTCGGCGAACGCGGACTTGGCCCGCACGGCACCCAGCTCGTCCCGCAGGGCCGCCACGCCGACGGTGACGAGCACGCCGCGCAGCGCGTCGATGTAGGTGGCGCGCAGCAGGCCGCGGCAACCCGCCTTACGCAGGGCCTTGGCCGCCTTGGCGTCCACGGAGTCGCACGCGGTGTGCGGGGAGATGCCGACCCTGCTGGCCCGCTCCTGCCCGCCCTGCTCGGCGGAGTACGGCAATGTGGCGGGGAAGATACGTCCCGCGGGCCAGGTGCGCCAGCGCTCGGCGACCTCCCGCTTGGCCGCCGCGTGCAGCTCGGCGGTGCTCGGGCCGCGGGTGAGCTCGGTGCCCGCCGTGCTGCCCGCGACCCCGGCGGCCACCGCGCAGACCAGGGTCAGCGCGGAGGCCACCACCAGGGTCGGCCAGGGGCGGGCTGGGTTCACGCCATCGACCTTAACCGGGGCGTCCGGCAGGGCACCGCCAGAAGATGCTTAATAGCTGGGCAGGCTGGGGTCGACGGTCTTGACCCAGCTGAGCACGCCGCCGCCCACGTGGACGGCGTCGGAGAACCCGGCGCTCTTCACGACCGCCAGGGCCTCCGCCGAGCGCGCGCCCGACTTGCAGTGCAGGACGATGCGCTTGTCCTGCGGCAGCTTCTCCAGGGCCGAGCCGTTGAGGAACTCGCCCTTGGGGATCAGCGTGGCGCCGGGGATCGAGACGATCTCGTACTCGTTCGGCTCACGCACGTCCACGAGGAAGATGTTGTCGCCGCGTTCCTGCATGTCCTTGAGCTCCAGCGCGGTGATCGTGGAGCCGCTGGCGGCCTCGGCGGCCTCGTCGGAGATCGCGCCGCAGAAGGCCTCGTAGTCCTCGAGCAGCTCGGTGACCGTCGGGTTCTTGCCGCACAGGACGCACTCCGGGTCCTTGCGGACCTTGACGTCGCGGTACTTCATCTCCAGGGCGTCGTAGATCATCAGCCGCCCGACCAGCGGGTCGCCGATGCCGGTCAGCAGCTTGATGGCCTCGTTGACCTGGATGGAGCCGATCGACGCGCAGAGCACTCCGAGCACGCCGCCCTCGGCGCACGAGGGCACCATGCCGGGAGGCGGGGGCTCCGGGTAGAGGCAGCGGTAGCAGGGGCCGTGCTCGGCCCAGAACACGCTGGCCTGGCCGTCGAAGCGGTAGATCGAGCCCCAGACGTACGGCTTGCCGAGCAGCACCGCGGCGTCGTTCACCATGTAGCGGGTGGCGAAGTTGTCGGTGCCGTCGACGATGAGGTCGTAGCCGGAGAAGATCTCCATGACGTTTTCCGTGGTCAGCGCCGTGTTGTGAATGACGACGTCGACCAGCGGGTTGATCTCGCGGACCGACGCCGCGGCGCTCTCGGCCTTCGGCCGGCCCACGTCGGACTGGCCGTGGATGATCTGCCGCTGCAGGTTGGACTCATCGACCACGTCGAAGTCGATGACGCCGAGGGTGCCGACTCCCGCCGCCGCGAGGTACATCAGCGCGGGCGAGCCCAGGCCCCCGGCGCCCACACACAGCACCTTGGCATTCTTCAGCCGCTTCTGCCCCGCCATGCCCACGTCGGGAATGATCAGGTGACGCGAGTAGCGGCGCACTTCGTCGACGGTCAGCTCTGCGGCCGGCTCGACCAGCGGTGGCAACGACACTTTCTACGCTCCCGTTATCCAGGGGATCCCTGTCCTCACCTTGAAACCTAGCTGGCGAGTGGGGCATTCCCCAATCGAGTCTCACCGATCAGACGGCGTGCTTCGGCCGCCACGACCTGCGGCAGCTCCATCATCGCCACATGACCCGCGGTCGGCAGCAACACGATCCTGGCGCTCGCGAACGTACGCAGCGCCTTCGCGGCCATGGCCGGGCGGACGAGGCGGTCGCGCCGGCCGTGCATGATCAGGGTCGGCGCCTGGACCCTGGCCGCCTGGCGCCAGAGGTTGTCCTCACCGCGGCGGAAGTATTCGGCCACGATGCCCCGGGCCGCGCCGATCATCGCCGCTCCGGCGTACGGGACGTCGTCGCGCCTGCGGAGCTCGTTGATCGCGTCGCTCAGGCGTACCGGGTGGACGGCGTTCGCGTCGGCCCAGACCATGGACACGGTGGCGTGGACCCGCTGCTCGGCCGGGACCATGCGCATCATGCCCGCCACCCACTCACCCAGCATGGGGATCGCGGCGGCGGCCACGCGGATGGGGCCGTATCTGGGGAGCAGGTCCGGGAGGGCCGGCGAGATGAGCGTGAGCGAGCGGACCAGGTCGGGGCGGGTGGCGGCGACCCTGACGGCGATCGCGCCGCCCATGGAGTTGCCGAACAGGTGGGCGGGGCCGGTCTCCTCCATGAGGCCGATCACGGCCCTGGACTGCCCGGCGACTGTGTAGTCGCCGTCGTCGGGCTCAGGCGAGTATCCGGCGCCGGGCAGGTCGAGCGCGTGGCCGGTGACCGTGTCCTTGAGCTCGTCCATGAGGTCCGTCCAGTTGGTGGCCGAGCCGGCCAATCCGTGCACGAACACCGCTTGCTCGGCGGGCCCCCCGGGGGTGGACCTGACGTGCACTGAGCCCAGCATGCGTCCTGGCCAGTGCGGGATCGGCTTGGTTGCCATGCCTCCTCCTCGTCGTCACTCCCACGCTGCTTGTCGTTAACCCCCACGATAACCATGCCGCAGCACCAGACAGCCCAATATCGGACATTTCGTACTTATCGCCATTTATTAGGGCATGGAGAGTGCCGCATCGCCGCCGCCCGTCGAGGAAGTCGGACAAATCATCTCAATTCATTTGATTTAAGTTTAATGGGGGCAATGAGAGTGTTCGTGTATAGCAAAACCGTTCGATGCTCGTTTGTGGAACCTTCGCATCGGACATCAAAGGGACAGATGACGCATTGTCGCCATCCACGACATTTTCCGATCAACTAGAAAATGTCGGGAACCAGGGCAATCGATCCTTTGGGGGGGAACTCAATGCCCACGTTCAAGACAATCGTCGCAGGGCTGGCGATCAGCACAGCAGCGACCGGCGGCGCCATCAGCATGGGCTCGGTGACCACAGCCTCGGCCGCCAGCGCGACGACCGCCTCCGCCGCCTCCGGCGCCACCACCACGACCGGCTTCCTCGCCGGCTGCCGCAAGCGCTGCGGCTGGGGCTGGGGCGGCGGCGGATGGGGCGGCGGCGGATGGGGCCGCCACCACAACCGCCACAAGCAGAAGATCAAGATCCACATCCACAACAACAACCAGCAGAGCCAGAACCAGGGCTCGCGACAGGCCCAGAAGCACGAGCAGGGCCAGAACCAGTTCCCGTTCAGCTTCCTCGAGGATGACTGACAGCTCCAGGCAGTGACCCTGGAGCGATCGACGGGAAGGTCCTGAGCGATCGGAAAGCGGCCCTGCGAAGGCATCCCGGTCGACGTGAGCCGTGACCGAAGTCCGTAAGCGTGATCGCGCAGCATCGAAGCGACGAGCCGACACGGAGCACCGGCACTGACTCAAGAGCCAGACCAGGAAAGAGGCCCACCGAACGCTCAGGCCACCGGATCGCACCACATGCGCCCTCGGCAATTCACTGCCGAGGGCGCATTCATGCGTTCCCGCGCTCCACGGAGCCGAACGGATGGCCATCGCACCAAAAAGGACAAAGCATCTCAATTTACGCGAAAGTTGCCGAATAATAGCAACGAGAGCGTTAGTGAGGAGCAAAACATCATGAGGCCCGTTACGCGACATTAGTACCCGGAAACAAGAATGAACACGGATGACGCATTAGCCAGCCATCCACGGTGTTTGTCGATCAATCGGGAAACGTCAAGAACAGGGCAACCGAACCTTTGGGGGGATTCCAATGCCCAAGTTCAAGAGTGTCGTCGCAGGCCTCGGCCTCAGCGCCGCCATGGCCGGCACCGTCGCAGGCCTGGACGCGCTGACCACCACCACTTCTGCCGGCGCGATCACCGCCTCCGCCGCCACCACCACCGCGGCCGGCTATTTGGCCGGCTGCCGCAAGCGCTGTGGATGGAGCGGATGGATTCGCCACGGCCGCTACCGGCTGAAGATCTACATCCATATCCACAACAAGAACCAGCAGAGCCAGAGCCAGAAGCCCCGCGAGGACGAAACCCAGAATCAGAATCAGTCCCTGCACAACACGGCGGACAATACAGCCGACAACACGGCGGACAGCACGGCCAGCGACACTGCGGACAGCACCGCGGACAGCACGGCCGACAACACGGCGACCGGCAGCCCTTGAGGCGAGCGCACAGTGCGCCGAACGGTCCAAGCGGGGCTCTCGCGACCGTGTCCCGAGTGACGTGAAGCCCGTAACCGAGTGCCCGTGTCACCCATGAGCGACGTTGGCACTCTGCTTCACTTACTGCGATCAGGCAGCACACATTCGCCGTCATCCGGATCCCCAGGCTCTCGACGAGAGCCTGGGGCCGCTTGCGAGGCCGACCGCCGTTCACAGCCGCTCCGGCTCCAGGCGCAAGAGAGGGAAGGCGGCCTCACAACCCCCCTCCGGCACCGCAAGGCCGACTCTTCCCTCCAGAATCCACCCTCACATATCACGCCGCTGAGCTGCAGGGATCGGTTATTCCTAGGAAGACTCTTCCAAGGAAATTTCTCCGCACCGGTGCAATCATCGATGGATATGGACAGCATTGAGGTTGCCTCCTCCAGGGGACCGCTGGCCGATTTCCTCACCGCCCGACGCGCCGCCGTCACCGCAGCCGAGCATGGCCTACCCGAACCGCCATACCCCCGACGGGTTCCAGGCCTGCGCCGGGAAGAGGTGGCCCAACTGGCCGGGATCAGCACCGACTACTACACCCGCATCGAGCAGGGCCGGGTACGCACCGCCTCCCGGTCGGTCCTGAACGCCATCGGCCGCGCGCTGCGTCTCAACGACGATCAACAACGGCATCTGTTCCAGCTGGCCTACCCCGAGGCGCAGGAGCAGTCCGGTGAGGCCGAGCAGCGCATCACCCCGCAAACGGCCCGGCTACTGGCCAACCTCGTCGACACCCCCGCCCTCGTACTCGGCCGCTACCTGGACATCCTGGCCTGGAACCTGCTGGGCACCGCTCTGCTGGGCGACCTGACCGCCATGAATCCGGCCCACCGCAACTACGTGCGCCTGATCTTCCTCGACGATCACGTCCGGTCTCTGCAAGCCGATTGGCGCGCCCGCGCGCAAGAGGCGGTCTCGAGCTTGCGCATGGCCGCGGGAGCCTACCCCGATCAGCCCCGGCTGCAAGAACTCGTGGGCGAGCTGTCGGTACGGGACGAGGACTTCCGCACCTGGTGGGCCGACCACCTGGTGACCGTTCATACCTCCGGCCGCAGCCTCCTCCGCCATCCCGTCGTCGGGGAGTTCAGCCTGGACTGGCAGGCCCTGACCAGCATCGACGATCAGGAACAAGCCATCGTGCTGCTCACCGCCCCATACGGCAGCCCCGATCACGAAGCAATCAAACGACTGGACGCCTGGGCCCGCCGGCAACAACTCCGGCCAAGCCACCCCTAACCGGACGCACCCGCAACAGCAGTCCAAGATCGATAAGTCCAGCTTGCCAGCAATACAACCAATCGCGGGACCCAGCGAGGCGCACCCTCGCCGCATTGGCCAGCGAGAGCGCATTTACCCGCATCAACGGCAGATCGCTTCGCCACATTAAGAGCAATTCGGACAAATCGCATCAACTCATTTCATAAATGCTTAATGAGAGCAATGAGAACGTCAGAGTAGAGCAAAACGCCACGAAGCCCGTTTACCTGACAGTCGCCCGGGAAATATGAAATGCAACGGATGGTGCAATCGCCACTATCCGCGATATTTTCCACGCAGTCCGGAAAATATTTAGAACAGGGGCAACAGAACCTTTGGGGGGAAATTCAATGCCCAAGTTCAAGACTGCCATCGCGGCTCTTTTCGCAGCCAGCGCAGCCATGACCGGCGCTGCCGCGCTGACCACCTCCTCACCTGCCAACGCCACGCCGGGCGAGGGCTTCGTCGCCGGCGGCGGGGGCTGGGGCTGGGGCGGCGGCCACGGCAAGCACCGCCACAGGAACAAGCAGAAGGTCCGCATCTGGATCCATAACAACAACCACCAGACCCAGAACCAGGCCGAAAGGCAGGACCAGAAGCAGGCTGAGCTCCAGGCCCAGCTGCAGAAGGCCAAGAACAAGGCCGACGCCGACGCCGACGCTGCGGCCGCGGCCGCAGCCGCAGCTTACCCGCCGGCGCCGTAGCCTCTGAGGGGAAGCCTGACGCGATAATCCCCTAGCAAGAAGCGCCCTGCATGAGCGCATTGAACCGTCGAGTGGCGGTCAGGCGACCGCATCCTGGTCCGCCGGAGCCGCACCAGAGTGCCTGCGTCCCGCAGTGGCGTCATCCGCTTCACCGAAGCGATGACCCGATGTGGAACGCAGGCACTCCTTTTTTACGCCGCCACCTAGACGCTAGAGGACGCTTCTCCACAAGCAGCCATATCACACACCCGCGCTCTCGACATTTCACTGTCGAGAGCGCTTTTGTGTGTTTACAGGTCTCCGTTTCACTTCACAAGGGGAAAGCGATACGGACCAGTCATCCAACTCCGCGAAACGCCCAAAGAAGGCGATGAGAGCGTTGAAGAACGGTAAATTGCCGCGAGGTCCGTTTAGCGCAGGCCGCCCGGGAAACAAATTGGACAGATGGCACATTAGCCATCATCCACCGATATTTTCCATGTAGTCCGGAAAATACGGAGAACAGGGGCAACAGAACCTTTGGGGGGAAAAAATGCCCAAGTTCAAGACCGCCGCGACTCTCGCCGTCGTCACCGCAGTGTCCGGCGCCATTGCCGCGCTGACCGGCTCCTCGACCGCCAACGCCGCCACGGGCTCCGCAGTCACCTCGGCGGCGGGCGGCTTCGTCACGGGCCACGGCTGGGGCGACCATAACCGCCACCACAACAGGCAGAAGGTACGCATCTGGATCCACAACAACAACCAGCAGAACCAGAAGCAGCACGCGTACCAGAAGCAGAAGCACCACCAGAGCGAAGGCCAGTCGTCCTTCCTCGACTCCTTCTTCAATGACTGAGGTGGAGAAGTAATCCAGCAACGCTCAGCAGTAGCGTGCTGAGCGACTGCAGGGCGGATCATGCCACCGGATCCCGGTCGGCATGAACCGCGGCCGAGGTGCCTGTGTCGGCAGACATGCCACACGCTCCGGCGAGGCGATACCGGAACGAAACACAGGTACCTCGGCTTTATCATGCGCCAGGGCCGGTCATGCACCTGGTCGGCGCCGTCGTTGATTATGCGAGCTGGTTATCTGATGTGGGCGACCATACGATCCCGTGATGGGAATCCAGCTCAACAAGGGCGGGCGGTTCTCGATATCGACGATACGAGAACCGCCCGCCCTGATAGTGCCTCATGGTTGGGCAGCCGCCCATGGAGTGCAGTTGGTCAGGGGGCCGCTGATCCGGAACAGCACCGGCAAAGCAGGAGCTGCTGAGGAAGTTCCTCCGTTCTGGACATGAGAACCGCGTCTCCTGGGCGCGGCAGGCGGCGGCGACCTCAGCGCTGTAGAACGCCGAGTCGCCGCGCAGGATCAGGGTGCCGGTGCAGCCTGCTTGCCGGGCGGTGGGAATGGACTCGGCCACCAGCGACTTCGCGCCGCGTGCAGAGCCGTCACGCGATCGTCGCGGCGGATGTGTCGGGCTGCTGGGACGCTCTTGCCGCGGCAACCTCGAACCAGAGCATGATCGTTAACTAAACGGCATTGGGGTCAACACCATTCAGCCACACGCCACGGAGCACGCAATCATGCCGCCCCGCAAGAGGCCCGACCCTCGCAACGCCGCTTCCACTGAGCCAGACGAAGGAACGTCAGCGGAACCGCCAACGCCTCGACGCACCGCCACTCCCGTCCGGGGGCGCGTCGCACGGGCACCCGCGTGGATCAAGCCACCGATAACCGCATGACGAAGGCACACGACCGCACCGGCAAGGGCGTCAGGGACATCCGGGAAGACGCCATCAACTCCTACTGCGACAAGCTCGGCATCCCGAAGGAGATGCCCGAGGACGCCGAACTGAAGATCCCCGCGCCGAAGAAGAACAACATGGGCGGTGGCAAGCTGACCATGGTGCGGCTGACTCGGAACACACGAGCGCGTCTCGTCGAGGGATGCCTGCGGGAGGACCTGGGCGGCCGGCCGTTCATCTCGGATGCACTGAACGACTACTTCGACGACTTAGGAATCCCTCGGCCGAAGGAACCTCAGGAGCCCGGGGTACCATCTCCCCCATCTCCGTGATGAGAGATCTTGAAAGGCCGCCCCGCTCACCAGGGGCGGCCTTTCTGCGTGGTCGGCGTGCGGGATCTCTCCAGGATGGGCGTCCGTCTTTCTCTCCGGTCCTGCACGCATACAAAGTGCAGATGATCATCGATCCAGGAGAGCCCGGCTGTGACCCTCGGCGTCCAATCATCGTGGAGCCTGCCGAGGCGCAGGGACACATCAAGCCGGGCTTGCACCTCCGTCGCCGGCCCGCTGCCGCTCCGCGGTGGATCGACGCAGACAGGATGGACTGGGCTACTCGTCGTCTCCGCTCGCGGCGGCTGCGTCCGAACCTCTGCCCGCGGCGGCGGCGGCGGCTGCGTCCGAATCTCCGCACGCGGCGGCGGCTGCGGCCGAATCTCCGCACGCGGCGGCGGCTGCGGCCGCGTTGCCCGCGGCGGCGGCCGCGGCCGCGTCGCCGTCGTCGTCGCCTTCGCACGCGGAGCTCGCGGCGGCTGCGGCTGCGGCTGAACCTCCGCACGCGGCGGCGGCTGCGGCCGCGTTGCCGTCGCCTCCGTTCTCCGGTGGCTCGATCAGGGGCCGGTTCGGGAACTGGTTCAGGAACTGGTTCTTGCCCATGGTGTAACCGCTGCTGGGCGCGGCGTGGGCAGTGGAGTCGGCCAGCGCAACGACGGCGCCGGTCATAGCGGTGCTAGCGGCGAGAGCCGCGATGACACTCTTGAACGTGGGCATTGAGTTTCCCCCAGGGTTCAGTTGCTCCAGTTTCTCGATATTTTCCGGACTGGTTGGAAAACATCGCACATGATGGCTAATGCACCATCCGTACGGTTTATTGCCAGGACGATTGTCACGTAAACAAACTTTGTAGTAGTTTACTCTACCCTAGCGCTTTATTGCCCCTTCTCGAGGCTTGCAGGTGAAATGGGACGAATTGTCTGGATTGTTCCTGGGTCATGATGGACAAGGGCTGCGGGAAATTATTGCGCCCCCCGGCACTGGAATGTCGATAGTCGTATGGCTGTGCCTTACTTCAACTAATCACGCCATAATGAGTGCTCGACCGGGTCCAATGCCGTTTAGTTAACGATCATGCTCTGGTCCGAGGTTGCCGCGGCAAGAGCGCGACGGTGGGCGGTCCTGCGTGTCGGATGCCCTTGTCGGAGGGGCCGGCGTTCTCTGTAGCTGCTTCGCCGGGTGCCTTTGACGGCTAGGGGGTAGCTGCGGTGCCGGCGGGAGGGGTTGCGATTGCGAGGCCGGCCGGCCTGGTGGACGGTGCGCGTCCAGAGGGTGCCGTGGGGTGCAGGCGGAAAGACCGCCCGGTCGGTGACTGAGCGGCGCACGATGCGCAGGGTGGCCAGGAACTTGATCCCGTCGGGGTACGACCCCTGCGGTGGTGGCCGCGACGCAGATCAGGGTGGCTAAGGCCCAGTGGGTGAGGAGGTAGGCCCAGGTCTCCTGGCGCGCCAGGTCGGGAGTGCGGGACCGTAGAGCCCGGCCCGGCCCGCGCAGGTGCGTCTTCAGCTGGTCGATGCCGGTTTCCGCTTCCCAGCGATCATGGTAGCAAGCGGCCCTGGCGGGCGTCTTCACGCAACCGGTCCTTCTGCGACCTGTGCAAGCCGACCACGGGGTTGGTGATGACCGCGAGCCGGGATCCGTCGTCAAGGTCGCACAGCCAGTACGGGCGGAGCCCGGCCTGCACTCGCCACAGCAGCTGGGCGCCGCTACGGCGGGCCTGACCCCAGGCATAGAAGCCGTAGAAGCCGCGATCGGCGAGCAGCAGCATGTCTTCCACCAGCAGCTCCTACAGGGAGTAGGCCAGGGTCTGTTCACCGTCCCAGCAGCCCGACACATCCGCCGCGACGATCGCGTGACTGGCGCACTCGCTGATGGCCACGACCCGGGCCTGTGCAAATGCGGTCTCATACCCGCCCACGCTGTCCTTGGGGAACTCTTCGAGGTTCGCCGGAGTGTCGGGCAGGTCGAGCACGAATCGTCGATCGCCATCAGCCGCCAGCGGCCGAGCCAGGCACCCGTCGTTGTCGGGGAGACGGCTGGGCGGGCCACACGCTCGAACACCTCCTTGACCGGCTCAGCGCCCAAGCGCTGCCTGGCCTGAGTCACCGCACCTCGCGTCGGCGGCTCCCACCGCGAGCCCGGCACAAATGCGAGCATCCCGGTCAGCTTCTCGGCGACCTCCTCGTAATCATCGTCTGGAAACAGGCACAACGCGATCAGGAGATAGACGACCACGTGCGCGGGCAACTTGCGAACCCGACGCTCTCGGCACCCGTGTGCGGCGATGGCCGCGTCCAGGACCTGGCGAGGGATCAGCGAGAGAAGCTCGAGGACGCTTCTCCACAAGCAGCCATATCACACACCCGCGCTCTCGACATTTCACTGTCGAGAGCGCTTTTGTGTGTTTACAGGTCTCCGTTTCACTTCACAAGGGGAAAGCGATACGGACCAGTCACCCAACTCCGCGAAACGCCCAAAGAAGGCGATGAGAGCGTTGAAGAACGGTAAATTGCCGCGAGGCCCGTTTAGCCCAGACCGCCCGGGAAACAAATTGGACAGATGGCACATTAGCCATCATCCACCGATATTTTCCATGTAGTCCGGAAAATATGGAGAACAGGGGCAACAGAACCTTTGGGGGAAAAATGCCCAAGCTCAAGACCGCCGCGACTCTCGCCGTCGTCACCGCAGTGTCCGGCGCCATTGCCGCGCTGACCGGCTCCTCGACCGCCAACGCCGCCACGGGCTCCGCGGTCACCTCAGTGGCCAACGGCTTCGTCACGGGCCACGGCTGGGGCGACAATAACCGCCATCACGGCAGGCAGAAGGTACGCATCTGGATCCACAACAACAACCAGCAGAGCCAGAGGCAGCACCATTCTCAGAAGCAGAAGCATGAGCAGAACGAGGGCCAGTTCCCGTTCAACGGCCTCTTCAATGAGTGAGTGAATTGATCCTGCAACGCTCGGCAGTAGAGTGCTGAGCGACCGCAGGGCAGGTCATGCCACCGGATCCCGGTCGGCGTGAACTGCGGCCGAGGTGCCTGTGTCGGCAGACAGGTCGCGCGCTCCGGCGCGGCGATGCCGAAACAAAACGCAGGCACCTCGGCTTAATCATGTGCCAGGGCGGGCGGTTCTCGATATCGACGATATCGAGAACCGCCCGCCCTGATCGTGATCTTATGGATAGATGGCCGCCCATGGAGTGCAGTTGGTCAGAGGGCCGGCCGTCGGGAACAGCACCGGCACCTCAGGAGCGGTTGGGGCACTTCCCTTGGCCTGGACACCGCAACGCGTCTCCCAGATACCGCTAGCGGTCCGCGCCCTGATCAGCAGCTGGACGTCGCCGTTACCATCGAGGCTCTTTTGATCACCCGCGACGGAGACGTTGAACACGTAACTGCCCTTGCTTCCCGGCACTCTCCTGAGGCTTTGCCACCGCTGCCCGGCAGGCAGGCGCGAGTCGTAGACCCACGGGACACCGCGCTCGGCCGCGACGGCGAAGAGCTGGCGCTGATACGTGTCCGTGGTGCCCCGGAGTTCCACGAACGTGGAGTCGAGCCATGGCGTGCTCTCCCGAGTCACCTGCTCGTGGGCAGCGTCCTCCGTCGATCCCGTGGATGCGTGGGCGGATGTCGTCGCACTTGAGAGTCCCACAGCTCCGCAGGCCATCGTTGTGGCGACGGCCCACGTCAGCAGGCGGCCGGTGGCGCTCGCGCGTGAGGCGGCGCTGCTCATACGAGAAACCAATTGATTTCCCTCCATTGCGGAATTGGCTTTCTGGGACACCGCGTTGCCGGGCGATGCACTGCGAAGATACCTGACCACATAAACTCGAACGCATGGACAAACATGCAATGATGGCAAAGAAGCGGAATAGCGATACAAAAGATATCCGGCCAGCACCCGCCTTTGCCTATGTGGTTATCCAATCTGTTCTACATATCGTTACACGGACTAATATCGCCCTATTAGTACGGCATGGCCGTTCATCCCTCAAGAAGCGAAGCCGGTCAGGCATAGGACTTCGTGGTCGAATGTCCGTTTTGGCGGGCGTCCCTGGAAGACTGTCGGGCATGCGGACGAAAGGCTGGCCTGCGTTCCGCAGATGTGTAGCGAGAAAAACACATGAATGAGGGGTGTGAGCTGCGGAAACGCTTGCGGGCACGCTGATGCGGTGTGTCACTAGGCGCAGGTGTTGTGCCTGGTCAGGTGTCTGCGGCGGGTGTAGCCTCGACGATCTTCTTCGGGGTCGGGATGTCGAGTCTGGCCAGGATGTCGCGCTGGGGCATGGTCAGCTCGGCGCGCTGGCGGAAGGTGCCGGTCGGGCCGGTGACGGTGGCCATGGTGAGCAGGTCGAACTCATCGCGGATGCGGTTCCAGGTGGTGCCGGTGGTGGTCTCGATGATGCGGATCAGCAGCAGCGCCAGCCAGCACAAGATGACGTGCGCGCGGATGCGTTCCTCCAGCCGGTGATAGACCGGGCGCAGGTCGATGACCTGCGTCATGTCCCGCCAGCCCCGCTCAAGCAGCTTTCTACAGTGCACTTATAGAGCTGTTAGGGCCTGGAGCTGCGATGATTGGCATCGAGGGTCTGCTGGAGTTGGCGGCTGTCGTCCAGCGACTCAAGGAGCAGAGCGCCCCGCGGGAAGGGGGTGCGGCATCACCGTCAGTCGGCGATCGGAGGGCGAGCCGGGCTCTCCACGACCCGGCCGACGACCTCCTCGCCCGTCGGGTGGGGCGATTTGCCGGAAGCGAGTCGGATTGCGGCGATTCGGATGCTGGCGCTGCTGGTGGAGCGACGGTTATCCCGTCCGGCGGCAAGTCTGATCGGCGGCCCTGATGAGCAGGCAGGCGAGCACATCTCCAGGGTCGCCGACCAAGGTGAGGCGCGAGCACGCCGACCGGATGGCGGGTGTATGTGCGTCAGTCGACCCGCCGTCAAGTGCTTCAGCATCACCGAGTCGGCCCGGGTCCAGTACGCGCTGGTGGACCGGGCGGTGGCGCTGGGCTGGGGTGCCGGCCGGGTCAAGGCGATCGACGCCGACCTGGGCATGTCCGGTGCCAGCGCGCAGGGACGGCCGGGGTTCGCCGAGTTGGTGAGCGAGGTCGGGCTCGGGCATGTGGGGATCGTGCTTGGGGTGGAGGTCTCGCGGCTGGCCCGCTCGGGCCGGGACTGGTATCAGTTGATGGAGCTGTGCGCGTTGGCGGGCACGCTGCTCGGCGACAGTAACGGGATCTATGATCCGGCTCAGTACAACGACCGGCTGCTGCTCGGGCTGAAGGGCACCATGTCGGAGGCGGAACTCCACCTGATCAAACAGCGGATGGCGGCGGGACGGCTGGCCAAGGCCCAGCGGGGCGAGCTGTTCTTCTCGGTGCCGACCGGCTATGTGCTGCGCCCCTCGGGAGAGGTGGTCAAAGACCCCGACGAGCAGGTCCAGGCGGTCATCAGGCTCATCTTCGAGCTGTTCGATGAACTCGGCACGATCAACGCCGTCCTGGCCTACCTGGTCGAACACCGGATCCAGCTCGGCATCCGGCTGCGGGAGGGAGTCGATCAGGGCGAGCTGGCCTGGCGTCGCCCGAACCGGATGATCATCCAGCATCACCGGCAGGAGACGACTCGCTGTACAACTATGTGTGCGTGCGCGAGTACGCCGATCGCGGCGGGCCGCGCTGTCAGCAGCTGGCGGGCCCATGTGTGGACGCGCATGTCGCCGACCGGCTGCTTCAGATGATCGCTCCGGCGGCTTTGGAGGTGTCGTTGCACGCCGCCGAGCAGATCGAGGCCGACCGTGCCCGGCTGGAGAAGCTGTGGTAGCAGCGGCTGGAACGCGCCGTATACGCCGCCGACCGGGCGCGGCGCCAATACCAGCTGGCCGAGCCGGAAACCCACCTGGTGGTGCGGCAACTGGAACGCGATCCGTCAATACTGCGGGCTGACCGGACAGGTTGAAAACTGCCAGGTCATGCCCATGCTCACGTACGCGTCGGCGGCCGAGCACGCCTTCGTCAACCGTCGCCTGTACCTGGCCGAGGCGTGGGCGGAGGATCGGGAACGGCGCAGGCAGGCCGGGGTTCCTGACGAGGTGGTCTTCGCCACCAAGCCGCACCTGGTGATCGACATGCTGAAGGAGGAGACCGCGGCCGGCACTCCGTTTCGCTACCTGTGCGGCGACCCCGGCTACGGGCGCGATCCCGACCTGCGAGCCTTCTGCCACGACCGGCAGATCGGCTACGTGCTGGCCGTCCCAGTGGACCTAACCGCTGATCGCCGTGCGCAGCGGAAGCGAGCGGGTCGGTCACCTGCTGGCCCACGGCAACCCGGCCATCTGGGAACGCCGCGCCTGCGGGCAGAGCACCAAGGGCATCCGCCTGTATGACTGGACCTCCGTGCCCGTGCGCCTGACCGATCAGCAACCCGCCCCCGGCCACGCGCACACCGTGCTCATCCGCCGCTCGGCAACCGACCCGGCCGAGATCGAATTCTTCCTCTCCCATGCCCCGCTCGGCACCCCGGTCACCGAACTGATCAAGCTCGCCGGGCGGCGCTGGAAGATCGAGGAGAACAAGGCCCAGAGCAAGGACCTGCTCGGCCTGACCCAATACCAGGTCCGCAAGTGGACACCCTGGCACCGGCACGTCACCACCGTCACGCTCGCCCTAGCCTTCCTCGCCGTCACCCAGGCCGCCTTACCCGACCACCCACGACACCCCCGCCGACCAGCGAAAAGACCGCCAGCCACCGCCACAACCACCATGAGCAGAACTCCCGAGCCCGTGCCCCTGCCCTCACTGGCGGAGATCCGGCGCGTCCTGGCCCCGCTGTTCATCCCCGCCGCCAACGCCATCGAGCACGTCCTGGCCTGGTCAGCATTCCGCCGCCCCCACCAGGCCCGCGCCCGGCTCAGCCACTACCGCCGACGCGGAGACCCACTACCTCAAGATCTGCGAATGTAGTACAGGCACAGCGCGATCAGCAGATAGATGACCACATGAGCGGGGAGCTTACGCACACTCCGCTCCCGACATTCATGTGCGGCGATGGCCGCATCCAGGACCCGCCGGGGGATCACCGACGTCAACGCGCCGACCGCGATCAGATCCGTCAATCGCCCCGCACGGCCCGCATTCTCCGACATGATCACCATGCGAAGCTACCAGCAAGATCGCTATCTAAACGGCATTGGCTCGGTAACACTTAGGAGATTCGAATAGAGGAATGGACGTGCGTCGGCACACTTGACTGGTGCGGTTGTACGTATTTTTTCTCGTACGAGTCTGGTCTGAGCTGATGCCGCCTCAGGCCACGATGCGCGATAAGGCACCCCAGCATTACCCAAAAGTGACCAGAATGGGCAGGATGTCCTCCGATCGCGTCAGTCCCTAGCCATGCCAAACAGGAAAATGTCGAGGCTCGCAACACGGCAAGATAACCCGTATGAGAAACTCGCAAGGCCATCCAAAGAATAGAGAGATAGAGAATGATACCCGGAATACCCTCCTCGGCGGCAACACGCAAGTATTCGTTATGAACACCGCTGTGGTAACCAAATTCAGGAGAGAGGGCAGCTTGACGTGCGAGATTTCCATACCCAAGTCCTCTAAGCGGGTTTTCGCCAATTTGCTCAACGGTAAACAGTAGAATTGCGGAACGGACGTCCGTGCTGGACTGAATACTTGCTTCGGAACGCAATGGTGCGAGCATTTCCCATGGTGATACGCCAATCGCCATCGTACCGGCAACCAATAGGCCAACCATGCCTATTGTGACTATTTTTCCTTTTCTCGTTCGCCCAGCCACCAGCACGAATAGCGTGCCAGCCAAAAGAGTGAGCATGCCTCCACGAGAACCTGTAGCGATGACACATGCCAAGCACAGGATTCCCGGAACAAGCCAGATTCGTTGCCTGCAATACACCGCCAGGCCCAACGATGCAACAACGGCTGGCGCAACCAGAATCGCCAGCGTATTTGACCCGTATCCCTCGGTCCGGAGACGGAAATCATCTCCACCGTACGTACCGCGAAGAAAAACCATTACTCCAATTATCGTCGAAGCAATGACAAGTATGCGGACGATGTTCTTAGGCGACGGTTGAGCAATCATTGTTGCAGCAAGAAGGCTTAGGCAAACCAAAAGTCCCGGAAAGTGATCCGCTCCAAAATAGTTAACCTGAAAATTCGTAAAGTTCTTGGGCGGAGCAATATAACCAATCAGAATTATCAGGCCGAGCAGGAGGACGAATGAATGCTCCTTTAGATTGAAGGAAATGCTTGTTATCCGGAGAACGGCGCCAGTTGCGAATATAGCCACAACTATCGCGATCACAATGGCAGTCATCTGTGTTATGGACGCAGCGTCCCGAACGCCGTTATCGAATGGTGCCGGACTGAACATTACGATTGGGATTATCGCGAGAGTCGCAGCCCTAAACCACGCCATGACCACAATTAGCCAAACCAGCAAAAGAGCTGCTATTACCAAATATACTGACACCTTTCCGGCAAGCAGAGTAGATATCAATGACACCACAAGCAAGGCTGCAATAGAGAAAATTGGGGGTTGTAGAGTAGCCAGAATTGGGATGTGAGCCAATCCACTACTTAGGAAATTGGCGTTGTCCAGGTTTCTTGCTCTTCGCAACGAGAACACGAACTAAACATTAGCGCTCCTCGATGGGAAGATTCACTGATACCATTACGTGTTTCGACAGGCTTCTTTCCTGATTTCGTCAAGTAATCTGTACCGTGCCGTCTGCGGCGCGGCGGCCGCACCAGCGAAAGCGTGACTCACCCCGCTGGCCGCCACTCGTCATGACACCCAGATCGTCGTGGCCCAGCGGCAGGTAGGGGCCAATAGCTATGAGATCCTCGCGTTCACGCCCCGGTTGTCCGGGCTGGATCTGTCCAGCGTGATGATCATCGCAGATGCCCTATACACCCAGGACTCCCCACGGCCAGCAGATCGTCGCCGCCGGCGGCTATTACCTGTTCATCGTCAAGGGCAACCAGCCGACGCTCCTGAGCCGATTCAAGGTCCTGCCCTGGCGCGAAGCGATCCTCAACGACCGCACCGACGAGACCGGACACGGCCGCCGCGAGATCCGCCCTATGAAGATCTGCGCCATCCGCCTCGGGCTGCCCTTCCCGCACACCGCTCAGGCGATCCAGGGTCCAACGCTGCCGCACCGACCACCGCACCGCCAAGAACACCATCGTCACGATCTACGCCGCCACCAGCCTCCCACCGGACGGATCACCCACGCCCAGATCGCGCTGATCCGCGGCCACTGGAGCATCGAGCCCAGCACCACATCCGCGACGTGACCTACCGCGAGGACGCCTGCGAGCTCCGCAGCGGCACCGCACCCCGGATCACGGTCAGCCTCCGCAACCTCGCCATCGGCCTAGCCCGCCTCGTTGGACCAACATCGCCGCGGCCACCGACCACTACCGCAGCCACCCTGCCGACGGCCTTCAGCTACTCGGTTTCACAACGTGAGAACGCTTGGCCTGGTGGAAGGTGTGCATGCATGATGGTCGGCTTCACCTTGCGCAAGTGGCGGACCAGGCGTAGGAAGGCAGCCACATTTCCCCCACGAATTGAGTCCCCTGCCGAATCTAAGCTGCACCACCGGGATTTCGGTGGTGCACAACTCTCCAGCGTCGTGGCCTTCCTCGAACAGGACTGCCACGGACAAGTATATGCCATGAGCACGCAAGCCCAAAGCAAGTTGCGATACATGGAACTCTGCACCACCGAGTCCCAATTGTCCAATAAGAAAGCATATTATTGGATCTGAGTCCCCCCCTCTACAGTTGCTCTCTTCCCTGCGATTCGATTGTGTGACATCACTCATCATGGGGAAAGGCTATGGCTGACTCGTTCGAAGATGTGCACGGGCAGCGGCCGTGTCACATCTCCGCAGAGATTCAAATCTTGTTCTCAACTTGGAAAAGGTGGCGACAATGACGGAAAGTCTAAGGTCTTCTCTGAAGACTGAATTTTCAATTAAGATTATTAAAGTCGCCCGTGCGGCACACCGTTCCAGTCTGGTCAGGCGTGTGCTCGGGAAGACACATGCCCGCCAATTCGCGTTCATTAATCGCATGTACCGGGCCGTGTACCTAATGGGTCAGCCGAGGAAGGCTACGACGATAGAGGCCAAAGTTCATGGTATGCGGATCAGGGGACCAGCGTGGGATAATACAATCCTGCCCGCTCTCGTCGCCGGATACTACGAGGAGTTCGAGGTTGCCATATTTCGTCAACTTGCAGCGAAAAGCCGCGGTGTGGTAGATGTGGGGGCTAATATTGGGCTCTACACTTGCATCGCAGCAGCTGCTTCACCTGACAGTAGGGTCCTAGCTTTCGAGCCCGTGCCGGAAAATTACCACTTTCTGTTGGATAATGTAAATACTAACGGTGTGAGTGCAAGGGTCCTCGCCGAGATGCAGGCGGTTGGTGAACGTGAGGGCGAGCTCGTCCTGCATCTCAGCAACCGTCAGATCGGCACGCATTCGGCGTCTGCGGAAAACACTGAGGAATGCTCGGGCACGACAATAGTACCGATGACTGATCTAGATAGCTATCTGAAGACACATGACATGCCGCCGGTGGATCTCATGAAGATCGACATAGAAGGCTATGACGGTTTCGCACTCCGTGGGGCAGTCGCTACGCTCAGGAAAGATCGGCCGACAATCTTCATTGAGTTCAACCCAAGCGCCCTCAGTAATTGCGGCTTCGAACCGCATGAGCTGCTCGAACTGATTGCTGCTCACGGCTACCATATCTTCATCGTGGACCTTCTCGACAGCCGCTTGATCGAGTGTCAATTTAAAGATGTAATAGACGTGATCGAAGAGGACGCCGCTAGTAAGCCCTACCTCAGCAACCTGCTCGCGGTATCCCGGGCAGAGCACCTGGAGGCGCTCTCCCCATGGCTTCCCTTCGGGGATATTTCCGATCGCTGAGCGAGCAAGGTGCCGATTAGGACTCATGTATAGGAGCTGAAGGGGGATGGGTGAGCCAGTCCTCGAACGAGTGCCACCGCGCCTTTCGCTATTCCGTCCCTGACTGCGCGACTTCACCTGACCGATGTTGTCCGGGCTTGAGCGGGCAACAACGAAGCTTGCGGAGAATCCTCCAGCTCTTGAGGCGCGCGTTCGCCGGGGCCACGCAGCCGGGCATGTGACCTGTTGGCCTGCTTGTGCGACTCGGGCTTGTTCTTGCCCTTGACCCTGATGGTTAACTCGCGGCGCGTGGGTGTGGTCCGTGACTTGGCGGTAGTTGGTGTGGATCATGAAGGGCGGCCGTTTTCCCCTCGTCCCGGCTGCGGTTGGAGTGTTTCGGTGTCTGTGCAGGCGTGTCCGTGGCCGGAGCCGTCGCCGCAGGTGGCTGAAGCGATCCGGGTGATGTATCGAGGACGGCGGGAGGTGCCGTTGCCGGTTCGGGTGCGGGATGAGCTGGGTGAGTTGTTCGCCGATGAGCAGTTCGCAGCCGCGTTCGGGACGGAGGGCCGGCCGGGCTGGTCTCCGGGCCGCCTAGCGTTGATCACGGTGTTGCAGCGGGTGGAGGATTTAACCGATCGGCGGGCTGCTGAAGCGGTCCGGACGGATTTGTCGTGGAAGTACGCGCTGGGGCTGGAGCTGGATGACTCGGGGTTCGACGCGAGCGTGTTGAGTGAGTTCCGGTCCCGGGTGATCGCGCATGGGTTGGAGGAGCGGGTCCTGGACCTGCTGCTGGAGGCACTGAAGGACAAGGGGCTGGTGAAAGAGGGCGGCAAGCAGCGCACCGATGCCACGCATGTGGTCTCGGTGGTGCGGGACCTGAACCGGGTCGAGCTGGCCGGCGAATGCGTGCGGGCCGCCTTGGAAGCCCTCGTGGCTGCCGCGCCCGGCTGGGTGGAACAAGTTCTGGAGGTGACGGACTGGGCGGACCGGTATCGGGCACGAATCGACTCCTGGCGGCTGCCGGCCTCCAAGACCAAGCAGGAGCAACTCGCGCGTGCTTACGGCGCTGACGGATATGCGCTCTGCGCGGCGGTCTACGCGCCGTTCTCCCCTTCCTGGCTGCGGGAACTTGCCAGCGGTGCAGACCCTGCGGGTGATGCTGATCCAGAACTTCGTCCGGACCGTCGATGCCCGCGGACGGGAGGTGGTCGAACGGCGGCGGCCCCTGCGCGACGGCGGAGCGGGGCTGCCGCCCGGCAGACACCGGCTGGCCTCTCCCTTATGATCCAGACACCCGCTGGTCGGCCAAGACCGACGTGTTCTGGAACGGCTACAAAGTCCATATCAGCGAAACCTGCGGCACCAGCGGGGACGGCACGGCGAGCGCACCGCCGAATCTGATCACGAACGTGGCGACGACCGACGCGACCGTCGCGGACATGGCCATGACGGCCTCGATCCATCAGGGACTCCAGCGGCGGAATCTGCTCCCGGCCGAGCACTATGTGGATTCCGGATACGCCTCGGCCGAACTGATCGTCGCAGCCCGTGACCTCTACGGGCTGGCCCTGGTCGCACCGGTGCGGTTCGACTCCTCGCCCCAGGCCCGCGCAGCCACCGGCTACGACAGGGCGGCATTCACCATCGACTGGACCGCCAAGCAGGCCACCTGCCCCCAAGGACAAACCAGCATCTCCTGGACCCCCACCATCCAACGCGGCCTGGACACCATCGTGGTCAGATTCTCCGCCAAGACCTGCACGCCCTGCCCTGCCAGGACCGCATGCACCAGCAGTAACAGCGGCCGCCGCCAGATCACCCTGCGCCACACCCAAACCCAGCAACAGGCCCTCGACGCCGCGCGCACCCAGCAGATCAGCCAAGACTGGCAGCACAAGTACAAAATCCGAGCCGGGGTGGAAGGCACCATCCGGCAAGCCGTCGCCATCACCGGCATCCGCCGAGCCCGCTACCGCGGACTCCGCAAGGTCCACCTCGAACACGCCATCGCAGCCACCGCCCTCAACCTCACCCGACTCGATGCCTGGTGGAACGGCCACCCTCTCAACCGCACCCGTACCAGCCACCTCGCCCGCCTCGATCCAGGCTCTCACCGCCTGAGCTCGAGTTAGCCATCAGGGTCGCCCTTGTACGGGGTGATGAGTGGTCCTTCAGCTCCCTGATAGCCCTTGTCGGCGAGGGTGAGGATGCCGGCCTGCCCCAGCTCGCGTTGGATGCCCCAGATCCGGGCCGCGGTCAGGTCGTTCGTCTTGCCGGGTCGCGACCCCGACGTCCAGATGATGCCGCCAGGGGGATCGGATCGTCTTGCGGTACCGGCGCAGCACCCCGGCGAGGTAGTTCAGCGTTGCACGCATCCCCAAGCCTGGCCACGATCACCGCGTCTCCCGGGCCACCGCCTACTGCTACATCCATGAGGGAGTCGAAGTTCTCGCAGCTCAAGCACCTGATCCACACGAAGCTTCGACCGCGCCCACGCCGAAGGGCTGGCGTACGTGATCCTGGACGGCACCCTGGTCCCGATCGATCGCTGCGCCGAGCAGACCGTCAGTGTCAAGGGCGAGTCCATCGACGCGTGGTACTCCGGCAAGGCCCACCAGCACGCCGGCAATCTCCAAGCGCTGTCGGCGCCCGACGGGCTGCCGTTGTGGATCGCCGAGGTCGAGCCCGGCTCTGTCCACGACCTGTCCGCCGCCCGCACGTGCTCGGCGCGCTGTACGCCGCCGCCGCAGCCGGCCTGCCCACCCTCGCCGACAGCGGATACGAGGGCGCCGGAATCGGCATCCACACGCCGATCAAACAACCCGACGGAAACCAGGTACTCAGCCCGGACAACCGCACCTACAACCGGCTCCTGCGAGCCCTGTGCTGTCTCGGCGAACGCGGATTCGCCCGACGATCGTCGGTTGTCTAAGCCAGTCGATCAAGAACAGGGGCCGCGTTCGCGTGCCATCATCCCCGATCGATGTGCTCTGCCACCACCTGGAACACGTCGCCGACGCCGAGTTGCCAACGGGACCTGCGCGATCTGCCCGCTCTGGCCGAGGTGCTGGATATGGTGCCCGACCCGCGGAGCCGCCGCTGCCGAATGTAGTGCCAGCAAGCCGGGTAGCTATGAGTGTGTGTATCACTTCCCCGAGCTGGCGGTCGGCACGGCAATACCACACGCCTAATCCGTACGGCTGTTACGTTCCTTTTTCAAGGAGTCGCGCCTCGACTTCTGTGCGGTGTTTCCGTGAAACAGCCAATACATTATATCTTGGGTACGGAAGTGGATTTGGCGCAGGAAGTAGGAGATTGAAGTCAGGCTCGTAGAAGAGTATGTCAAAGCCGTGATCATTAAGCCATTCCCGGAACTGTACGACGGAGAGGCCAAATCGTTCTTGGCACTCGTCGATCAGCTCGATAATCCAGACTGGTGGATCAGCTCCCGCGACAAGCTGCTCGGCACCGATCAGCGCATTCATTTCTGCACCTTCGATATCGAGCTTACCCAATGCCCAAGGACGATCGGGAAGGGCATCGGCAAGGCGAACCACGCGAACGTCAATCACCCTTTCATTGCTAGTCTTCGCTTCATAACCTTTAGTTACCAAGTGAGAACCGTATCCATTGATAACAAACGGCAGCACGCCGGGTTCTGCGCTGATTCCTTCAGCATGTACAACGACATTGGTCAAGTGATTGGATCGAACGTTCGCCCGCAGCCTCTCTACGAAGTTGGGACAGGGCTCAAACGCATCAACTCGTCCCGTGGAGCCCACCAATTTGCTGGCTAGGAGCGTGAACGATCCCTCGTGAGCACCGCCATCAATAAAGCCGTCGCCGGGACGCAAATAGCGTTCCATAAAGCACATCTCTTCGTACTCGTACAAGGATCCAAAGTAAACAAAACGTCCCACTTCCGTGCTGTCCGGGTGTGCCCGAAAAGTCATATCGCGGAATACTCTTATATTAAAAGGGCGTCCAATCAGGCGTTTCCATAGCTGCCATAGAACCATTCTACTAATAGCCTTTGCTCGTCGGCCCCGATTATTCGGATGCGTCAGTGTCATATCGATCACTCTGCGAGCGCACTGTATCTTGGTTTCCATCGAATCTCCTTCTAGTATTTTGGAACTAGCGCCGATTGATCCCAGTTCTCGACGTAAAAGCACTTGACGTCAGCGCCATATATGATAATGACGTGGCACTAGAATCTGTCACCCAAGGGAAAGGGAAGGTTATTATGGGCGACCGCCTAGCGGATAGCTCCCGTGTCAACGATCTCGTAGGGGTGCATTTACCCAGCCTTAAAGGCAATTCTCCTCGTCATGCGAGGCCAGAAGTAAAATCACCAAAGGAAAGAATGAGTGCCTTGCTGTCGGCATACTGAGCAAAACATTCTTTCGGCTTGCCAGTCGGAAAACGCGAGTGGCTGAATGTTGATAACTGCATTGAATCGGCTCCGCGATCGTCTGTTGCCGCCGTCAAGGCGATCTCCATTGTCGTCTGTGGATTAATGTGATAGCTGATATAGCCAACCATGGGGCAATATTGGCAAGTCCTAAGGTTAAGTCCGAGACTTGCTCAACTTTCCAGTCGCTCATTACCGCTGCCCACTCTGGCATGGTTAAGGGGAAGAGTACGACACGGATCCGCTGAGACCTACATGGCGCGCCGGATGTCTGGTATTTGGCTATCGAATCGCTGCTCTTCCAACTTGTCTGTTGCGTCATGAGAGACTGCACGTTGAGGTGGGTGTGGCTGAGGGTGGCGGCTGCGGTGTAAACGCAGAGTGATGGTCGGAGTTAGGTGTCTCGGGCGAGGGAATCGATGGCGGCCGGGTAGGCGCGGGAGGCGGAGCGCAGAAGCGAGCTCGCTGGAGGATTGGGCCGGCCTGCCAGGCGGGCAGGCTGATGATCGCGTAGACAGTGACGGTCCGCCACTTGCCTGTCTTGCTGTTCCTGACATGCCGTTTGATCTGCATCGCCTGGCTGGCGTGCGGGAATAGCAGTCCCGCCTTGACGGTGACGACCTTGAGAGTGCGGCGTTCCTCCCGCCGTGCCCCACGGTCACGCTCACGGCGCTGGATCGGGATCTGTTTTCCACAGCAGCCGCTTGACCTGGGCGTACAGGGTGGGCTGGTTCTTCTTGACGATGAGCACGTAATGCGCCCTCTTCTGCTCGACTAGGAAGGTGGCATGATCGCGCTGCGCGTGCAGGGCGTTGGCGGTGATCACGCAATCGTGGAGATCGAGGTGCTGGAGCAAGGGCTGGAACCGGGTGATCTCGTTGGTGTTGCCGTTCACGTCGGTCTGTGTGGACTGCCACTCCTTGAAACGGACACGCAGGCCGTCAACGTCACCTCGCCGGGGCCCTGGCGCGATCCTTGTGTAGGTGACTTAGGAGGCGCGGCTGTGCGGGATGCAGATGGTGATGACGTGGACGCGAATCCGGCGAGTCGTAGCTGATTTGGCTGCTGGTCATGGCTCGGGCCAGGTCATGCAGGGCCGCGAGGTGGTGGCGCAGGATGCGGTTGCTGAAGACTGCGGGCAGCAGGGTCAGGGCGCATTGAGCAGGGTGCGAACGCGGGATCGGTGAAGTGCAGTCCGGGGAATGCTGTTGCGCTAGCTGCTGGAGTTGCTGGCGTGGCACTGGCCGGGCGCCTCCCCTCCCGGCTGCTTGAGCAACTCGGCGCGCGTCTGCTGGGACACACTACGTGCACGGGCTGTTGTACCTGGCCATCACGGATACAGCCAGCAACCTGGTGTGGATCTCGGTGGAAGGGCCGGGACGATCCAGCGAGATCACCGCCGCCCGCCACCACAAACTCACCGCACGGTTACGGGAAGCCGGCCTGGGCGTGATCGCCTATCTCGGCTTCGCCGGCCTGGAGGACAACCCTGACGACCCGGTCGTCATCACCGGCCGCAAAGCAGCCCGCAATGGCCCTGACCCCGGCCGACAAGCAGGTCAACCGGCTAATCAACAGCGAACGCGGGCTGGTCGAGCCAGGCTTCGCCGACCTGAAGACTGGCGCATCCTGACCAAGGTCCGTATGCACGGCGCGGACGCCACCAAGATCCTGCGCGCCCTGATGGTCCTGGTCACCACCCAGACCACCCGTTGACAGACGATCAACCCCTCTGATCTGCCGCCACGACCGGGGCGAGCGCGTCCAGCCGAACTCAGGTCAGGCCTTTCACCTGGGATTTTCAGGATGGAATTAGCTCATTGCACGTCCCCTTTGGATGGTTGCGCCGGGCAGCCCGTGCGGTCCTCCGTGATGCGGGTGTGCTGGGGACGGACCAGCGGTTGCACGGGAACCTCCGGTGGCGCCGCCGAATAGGGTTCGAGCAGGTCAAACTCCAGCGTCCTCGACTGCCTAGGAGCGAACTCCAGCAGGTTGTTGTATACAGGGTGGGACCGTTCGGTCTGCCTGATGATTCGAGCCGGTTTGCCGTCGATTCGCATGGCATCCAGCTTTGCGCCGACCCCGGTATAGAACGACACCCATAGCAGGTTGGACCCATTGGGCTTCCCAGCACGTTGATCGTCGGGGACGTCGAGCCGGGCGGTGACGTATGCGGGCAGGGTCTGCGGCGGCACGTTGTTGGTGAGCCGGATCCGAACCTTGGTGGCACGCTGCCCGTCGCCACGGCATGGACCCAGCACGTAGTCGAGCGAGCGATCCAGGTAGTAGTCGAGCTTGGTGCCGGCCGAATTGATGATCATAAGCCCGGCGAACGGCCCCGGTTTCTGGGGGAGTACGCCGCCGAGCGGGGTCGCCGCCAAGCGTCGCTGCTCAGAGCCCTTGTGGCTCCAGATCTGCATTCTCCGCTCCTCCACCATCTTGGACAGAGCGGATACTAGGGCCAGAGGGTCCGGGTGGGAGTTGGTGATCGCCTTGCTGACGGCACTGGCGATCGTGACGAGGAATCTCTTGCGCTCGAGGGGATTCTGGTACCGCGCGTATGCTTCCCGCTCGGTGAGGTCGACCACGTTCTCTGCGGTCACTTTCTCACCGTTGACGAGTGTGACGGGTCCGATCACCTTCAGCAGGTAGGAGAGGGCGACCGGATCGGTCGCGATCGCGCCGTCCAGTCGCTCGCCGGTCTGATGTTTCCACAGCGCTGCCCAAGTCTTTGCGGCGTACGGGAAATGCGGGGAAAGATTGGAATTGGACAGCAGCGCCATCGGACTGCGACCGTAACGCTCACGGAATGCGCGACCATAGTGGGTGACCTGAACGGAACCCGACTCCAGATCGTTGTTGGAAGAAAGCCGCTCGATGTTGAGATGGCCACGGTCGGCTTTCAGGATGCCGAACGCGCCGACCAGCCCCCCGGTTCCCCGTGCCTCGGCGTTGGTCTGGAACGCCAGGAAGTAGCGGCGCGGCCCGTGATAGCCCAGCATCTCTGGCAGCAGGGCGGCAGTATTGCGCACCATGGGGTCGTTGGCCACCTCCAGCCAGCCTCGTAGTTTGTCCAGTTCGCTCAGCGCCGTGGCGCGGGCCCGGTTCAGCGTGTCCAGGCCGGTGTCGGCCGGGGTGGTGGCGAGGCCGGACCGGATCTGCTCGATGCGGCCGGCGGCGTCGCGCAGCACCGGCGTCGCCGTTTCAAGGCTGGCCGGCAGCGTTTCTACGTTGTCGAGGGAAAGCCCATTCACCGAGATCAGCTTTGTCGCGACACGGTGGACGTCCGTCAGCACGCCGGTCAGATCAGCGGCGGCGACGGCGAGCCCGCGGACAGTCGCCGCGCCTTCTTCCATCGGTGGGATGCGAGCGATCCACGACCAGTCCTGACCGCTGGTGATCCGGCGTGCCTCTTCGGCATGGCGCTGCGCGTCGGCGATCGCCCCGGATGCCCCTGCCCGGTCGCTCGCGCGTAGCCGCTCCAGTGCGTCCTCGGCCGCCTCAAGGTGACCCCGCACGCTCAAGCCAAGGTACGCCGTCCAACCCACGGCCAGCGTGAGGCCTGCCGCAGGGCAGAGCAGGCCCATGACGACGAGGCGACGCTTCCTATTTCTCACTGGTAGATCAGCTCCTACTTCGCACCGGTGGTTTCGCTACGCCGCGTGGCCATCGCTGTGCCCGCGGTTCCGGCGAGCAGCAGGCCCGCACTTGTCGCGGTCGCGGTCTCCGTGGGGACCCCGTTTATCGGCGGCCGCTTCACATACGACCTGTGGACGCCGTGCTCGTGTTCGTCAGCGTCGTGCCGAAGGCGGATGTGGACGTCTTCCCCTGAGCCGTTCCTCTGCTGCCGCCTCGGCGTCTGCTCCGTGTCCGGGTCCTTGTGCTGGAACTGGGTCGCCTGCTCTTGTGGTGGGTAGGCGGATAGGGCGGGCATGGTTTGCCGTACGCGGTCGTCGCCGACTCGATCGTTCCCCATGCGACTCCACCCCCGAGCACTGTTGCGAGCAAAAGAGATCTCGTGATCTCATGTGCAATTTCGGCCTACCATAACGCTTTGTCGGCTGTCCGAGCATTTCGCCTGGAATGTAGGCGGCGTGTTCACTCGAAACCTTTATATGCGGCCAGCCGGTAGATGTGCGTTTCGCCCGTCTCTTCCTTACCGAATATTCGCTGATCGTTCTCCGTATGTTGACGATCGGCCGCATCATGACCGCCATCATCGCCCGCCGCGGACCAGAGGCCAGCAACATCGCCGAGGTCGCAACTCCAGGCGCTCCAACTAGGACCTGTACGGAGTTGAGATCAGAGGGATTCGCCTGCCTTTGGGGACCGATCCTGGTTGGCCATCGTCATGGCGCGTGGAGACCTTACCGACGAGGAATGGTCCTTGATTGAGCCTCACGTGCCCCTGGGTGAGCGAGGCCGATCCCGGACCTGCGACAGCAGTTACGGTGATGTGGCGGTTTCGGACCGGCAGTCCATGGCGGGATCTGCCCGCCGAGTACGGGCCGTGGTCCACTGTCTACGACCGGTTCCGGTCGTGGGCGATGGCGGGTGTCTTCGAGCAGTTGATGCAGGCGATGATCGCCGAGTCCGCGGCCCGTGGACAGACTGACCTCGAACTGGTCAGCGTGGACTCCACCACGGCCCGCGCCCACGATTTGGTCGTGTCCTGGGTCCTGGGATGTGGAACTGAGCGCGTTGACCGAGCGGATCGCGGGGCCGATGTTCACCCGGCCTGAGCCACGCTCAACGTTCGGTGGCCTGGTGCGGGCTCTGCTGGCCGACGTCCCGCGGGGCCGGGTGATGCTGGAGGCGCTGGTCGCCGGCGAGCGCAACCCGAACGTGCTGGCCGACCTGGCCAAGGCCCGCCTTCGCGGCAAGATGCCCCAGCTGATTGAGGCGCTCACCGGCAACTTCACCGACCACCACGCCTACCTATGCCACACCATGTTGTCGAACATCGACCGGATCACCCACCAGATCGACCAACTGACCGCCCGCATCGAAGCGGAACTCGCTGAGTTCGCTGGTGACGCCGTCGAGCGGCTTGACGAGATCACCGGCATCGGGCCCCGCGCGGCGCAGGTCATCATCGCCGAGATCGGCCTTGATATGAGCCGTTTCCCACCGCGGCACACCTGGCCTCCTGGGCCCGGCTGGCGCCTATGACCAGGGAGTCGGCCGGCAAGAGTAAGCGGGCCACCACCGGCAAGGGCAACACCTACCTGGCCGCCGTCCTCGGAGAAGCCGTCATCGGAGCGTCCCGAACTCCCACCAGGATCGCTGAGCGCTATCGACGCTTATCTCGCCGGATCGGTAAACGCCGGGCCATCGTCGCGGTCTCGCGCACCCTGCTGACCATCATCTGGGAACTGCTCAGCGACCCGGATGCCCGCTTCGACGATCTTGGTCCTAACTTCTACGACCTGCACACCGACCCCCAGCGCCGGACCCGCAACCTCATCCGTGAACTCGAACGCCTTGGACACAAGGTGACCGTGGAGCCCACGAGCAAGGTCCAGAGCGCCTGACCAGCAACGCCCGTCCAACCCGACCCGTGATCATCAGGTTGAGGTTCGCTGCCGCCTTCCCACTGACCGACCGATCTTCGAGTCAGTACCTGGCCGGCCGATCAAAGTGCAATGTAATCGTCTAGGATCGGATTTATGGAAACCCCGTGAAAGGCCCGAGGTCAAAGACTAGCAAAGACATAGAGTTAAACACCTATGAACTGCGAGCCTGAACCGCACATGTCGGTGCTTCATGCCAAAGTCGATGACTAGTTGATGATCCGGATCAATGGCATGTCTGCCATGAGATAGCTACCGACCATATCTTCGAAATATTTCTCGCCATATTGGTAGTGTGCAATCGAATGGAAGGCACCGTTGTGGCAGCAGAGAATGCTTCCGGCGCATCCTAACGCGGCCATGGTTTTCCAATCCTTCGACCATCCAGAACTCCCATTTTGCTGCGAATCTAACGCAGGCGCATGTGCTTGCAAAGACCTCGACATGAACTCATGAGCGAGGGACTACTGAAGCGGTTTCACATGGTCCTGGAGGACAAATGTGCGGCATAGCCGGAATGGTCTCGACTTCGCGGCCCGACTCGGATCTCGTCCGTCGTATGTGCGAGATGATCGTGCACCGGGGGCCTGACGGTGCGGGCTTCCATTTCGACGAACATGCGGCGCTCGGCATGCGCCGACTGGCGATCATTGATCTGGCCACTGGCGACCAGCCTGTCTACAACGAGGACAAGCAGATCGTCGCCATCTTCAACGGTGAAATTTATAACTTTGCTGACCTGCGGCAAGCTCTGGCCGCGCAAGGACACCGGCTGAGCGGCACAGGTGACTCCGAATGCCTCGTCCACCTCTACGAGGAGTACGGTACCGATATGGTCCGCCAACTCAGAGGAATGTTTGCCTTCGCCATATGGGATCGTAGGCATGGACGCTTGCTCTTGGCGCGAGATCGCGTCGGGAAGAAGCCTCTCTACTGGCGTTCGGAGGGCGGCTCAATATGGTTCGGCTCGGAGCTCAAGTCCTTGGAGCGGGATCCTGGTCTGCAGCGGGATGTCGATCCGATAGCGCTGCACCACTACCTGACTTACCAGTACGTTCCCGCACCTTGGTCCATTTACAAGCGAGTCTGCAAGCTTCCGCCCGGGCACCTACTGATCTGGGAGCGGGGCCAGATTACTGTACGCCGATACTGGGAATTGGACAGTAGCCCACGGCACGTGACGAATGAGGTGGAAGAGGAGGAGCGGCTGCGCGAGCTAATCCTTGAGGCGACCCGCATCCGCATGGCGAGTGAGCGCCCCATCGGAGCATTCTTGTCTGGTGGCATCGACTCGTCTGCAGTGGTGGCTGCCATGGCCATGCAGAGCACTCGACCGGTCAAGACATTCTGCGTAGGCTTTGAAGAGAGCCAGTATGACGAACGTCATAAAGCGCGGATAGTCGCCGATCGCTACGGTACAGATCACCACGAGTTTGTAGTCACCTCCGACTTGCTGGATGTCCTGCCGCGCATCGCGTGGCACTTCGATGAGCCGTTCGCTGATTCCTCGGCCATTCCAAGTTTCTACGTCGCGCAACTGAGCCGGCAGCATGTCACAGTCGTGCTCAACGGTGACGGCGGGGATGAGAGCTTCGGTGGATACCAGCGCTACATACTGATGGATAAGGCCGCGTGGATTCCGGACATACCCCGAAGACTCGCAGCGACATCCGCCTCCATTGGTGACCTCATCGCGCAGCGGAGCGAGAGCGGATCTTTCTGTCGCCGCCTCGGGCGCCTGCTGCAGTTTGCTGCAGCACCTCCAGCACAGCGGTATGCACGCCTGATGTCCTCCTTCACGCCCAAGTGGAAAGCCGAGATTTATAGTGACGATCTCCGGTACCTGCTGGGGGAGGTGGACAGCTACCGGCTGTTCGAGGAAGCCTTTCAGCGGTCACGGGCGGAGACCGATCTCGGCCGTGTCCTCGACGTCGACATCGCCACCTATCTTCCCGGTGACTTGCTAGTTAAAGTGGACATCACCGTGATGGCCAACTCGCTAGAGGCCCGATCGCCTTTTCTTGATCATCACCTCCTGGAGTGGGCGGCCGGTCTACCCATCAGCCTGAAGGTTCGCAATAACGAGACCAAACTGCTGCTTAAACGAGCCGTCCGCCCGTGGTTGCCAAGAGAAATACTGGAGTATCCAAAGCAGGGGTTCGGTGTGCCGCTCGCTTCGTGGCTGCGCGGAGAGCTTCGCGACTTGGCCTTCGATGTGCTGACCGATGCCACTGCACGCGACAGGGGCCTGTTCCGTCCGGCCGTAGTGCGCAATCTGCTCCATCGTCATATTGCGGGCGCCGACCACAGTGTCCGTCTCTGGACCCTCCTGCAGCTAGAGCTCTGGTACCGCGCTCACGCAACTTCTCACAATCAAGGTATGACCGGGTGTCCATCCCTGTCGTCATGAATAAGATCTTCGCGGACACCATTCAGACGATGGCCAGTTCCGCGCTGCGGTCGGTGTTGATCGCGGTTACCGGGATTATACTCGCGCGCAGTTTGCAGCCCCAAGGCCAGGGAACTTACGCTATGGTCACGACAACGGCCCTGACCGCGATCGCCATGGGTCACCTCTCATTGTCGAAGTCCCAGATAGCTTTCTGGCCTGACGCGGCACGACGCCCGTCGGTGACGGGCAACGCCCTCATCCTCGGCATAGTACTCGGTGTTTTCTCTGCTCTTGTTACATGTGGAATCGTCACAGCCTTCGTCCCCTTGCCAGCACCAGACCTGCTGGTGATAGCTCTGATTGCTGTGCCGCTCGGCGTCGCGGCGACCAACCTCAACGGGATCCTGCTCCTACAGTCTCGTACTGCGGTAATCAATCGTGCGGTCGTAGTCTCTGCGCTCGTCCTGCATGTGCCGATCGTTGTGCTTTTTTTCGTGGGATCTCTTACCACCGCCTCAGCGGTCGTTTGCTGGACAATCTCCACTGCCACGCCGTTCCCGTTGCTGATTAAGGCTCTTGGCCCGCTCAAGCTGCGGGCTGAGCTCCCGCTCGCCTGCCGGCAGCTGGCGTTGTCTGGTCGCTATCACATTGGGCCTGTGGCTCTCCAACTTCTGATTATGGCAAATGTTCTCCTGCTGAACACTCACGTGTCCGCGGCAGAAGTGGGCCTATACATCGTTGCCATGACGGTCCTGACCCTTGCACTCATACCGGCTGACGTCGTGGCGCAAGTTATTCTTTCCCGCCAAGCTGGCGAAGAAGAGCATGGCGCAAGACACATCACCGCTCGTGCCATACGACTCAACCTGCTCCTGTCATCGGTTGTGGTCTGCGCTGTGGTCATCGTGTCTCCCACCTTGATCCCGTTGGTCTACGGGGTCGCGTTCACCGGTAGCGTGAGCCCTTTGCTCTGCATGGCTCCGGGCGTAATCGCCTTTTCCCTGCACCGGCCGGTGGAGCAATATCTGGTTCGGCTGGGCCGTCCCATGACCATGGCCGCCATCCCTGTGAGCGCTCTGTTCGTGACTCTGGCGCTGTCCATCGTCATGGTTCCTTGGTGGGGGGCCGCGGGTGCATCACTTGCATCGAGCGTGAGCTACATCGCGATGATCGTAATTGAGATCCGCTGGTACGCTCGAGTAGTCCGTGCTGGTGCGCGGGACCTCCTTCCTCAGGCTTCCGACCTGCGTTCCCTCTGGGCCGCTGTCCGAACCCGACCTTCCGCCGCATCCCGGCGGCCGAGATGAGCAGGGATCGCCGTGCCGCGTGGGCGTAGGCGGGTGTTGCGCGACATTCGTCGTGTCCATGGAAGCGTCATCAACGAGAGGCTTGGCGGACGTGCGAAGGCCTCGCCCGGTCGGTGAGGGGCGAGGCCTTCAGGGACACGCTGTCGCGGTGATGCTCACTCTGGAGAGATCACCTCGGTGACGGCGGAGCGGGCGGCGCTTTCGTCGACGATCGCCTTGCCCGCGGCGATGCTGGCCAGCAAGGCCTGGATGGCCAGGTTGTTGACGGTGCGGGGCTTGCCGCGGGCGGACTCGTGGATGAGTGTGGTGGCATCGTCGGAGAAGAGCGGATCTTGGCGGCCTGCGAGTTGGAGGTGGTGGCGGATGTATCCGCTGGTCTCCTCGCTGGTCATGCCGCCCATCGGGTAGCGGACGGAGATGCGCTGGTCGAGAGCGGCCAGGACGCCGAGTTTGATCATACGGCGGAGGGTGGGCTGGCCGAGCAGGAGCAGCGCGAAGGGCTGGCGACTGTCGAGCTCATGGTTGGTCATCATCCTCAAGGCATCCAACTGGGCGTGGTTGAGCAGGTGCGCCTCGTCCAGGATGAGGACGGGGGTGCGGCCGCGTTCGGCTTGCTCACCGGCCAGGATGTCGGCGGCTTGCGGGATGAGGGTGGCCAGGTGTGGTTTGGGGTCGCCGTCCAGGCCGATCACGAGCTGGGTCAGGATGCCGCGCATGCCGATCTCGGGGTCGGCGATGTAGATGATGCTGTAGCGGGCGGGATCCAGGGTGCCGAGGGCGGCGCGTAGGGCGACGGTCTTGCCGACGCCGACCTCGCCGGTGACCATGCCGATGGCCTTCTCGGTGATGCACCAGGTGAGCCGGGCGGCGGCTTCGGCGTGGGCGGTGTGTTTGAACAGCATGCCCGGGGCCAGGTCGCGGCCGAAGGGGGTGCGGGTGAAGCCGTAGTGGGATCGCAAGCGCTCGATCACCGCCGCTCTCCTTCGGTTTCGTGGACGTGGGCCTCCAGCAGTGCGCTGTAGTTGATCGGCTGGTGCTGGGCGGCGCGGTGTTCGGCGTCGACGAGACGCAGGTAGTCGATGCTGGTCAGCGGCGCCGGTGGTGACGTGGTGGTGTCGCCGGGCAATTCGGAGCGGGCTTTGGGGTGGGCGTGCCGGCCGATCGTGAACGCTGTGGCCGCCCCGACTGGTTTGCCGTTCAGCCGTACTTCGATGCGGGTCAAGTCGAAGGGGTCGAAGGCCAGTTCGACGTAGCGGCCGGCCAGTGATGGCGCTTTGGGGATCTGGCTCTGGCGATCTTTATGTGGTGCCGTTACAGACGGTGGCCGGGACGTCGATTCAGGGGCTGATCGCAATCGTGTAACTGGCCGCGCGTAGGCGCGGCCGCCCCGTGAGGATCTTGTTCGACCAAGAACGTGATCATCATTTGAGCGGCCGCGAGGTTCATTGTGCCCTGTGCGCAGCATGCGGTGGCGGGCGATGCCTGCTGCCTGCGGATGTTCTTCCCCCATCTGGCCGAACTGGTCATCGAGGAGGTGACCGATCACGGGGACTACGTGCTGGTCACGGCGCATACCAAGGGCGGGCCGGCGGCTTGCCGGGCGTGCGACACATCCTCCTCGCGAGTGCATGGCCGCTACCGCCGGCTGCTGCATGATCTGCCCGCTGCGGGCCGCCCGGTCCTGATCGCGCTCACGGTCCGCCGCCTGACCTGCCAGAATCCGGCGTGCCCGGTCCGGACGTTCGCCGAACCGGTGCCCAGTCTCACCCGGCGCTACGCCCGCCGGACGAAACTGCTGCGCCGGCTGCTGGAGTTGATGGCGCTGGCACTGGCCGGGCGCGCCGCCTCCCGACTACTGGAGCGACTCGGCGTACGCGTCTGCCGGGACACGCTGATCGGTCTGGTCCGTGCCCTGCCCGATCCCGAGATCGGCCAGGTCACCGTGCTCGGGGTTGACGATTTCTCCAAGAAGCGCGGGCGCTCCTACGCCACCGTGCTGATCGACATGGACACCCACCAGCCCATCGACGTGCTGGACGACCGGACCGCCGACGCCCTGGAGCAGTGGTTACGCGACCATCCAGGCGTGCAGGTGATCTGCAGAGACCGGGCCGGACCCTATGCGGCAGGGGCCAGAGCCGGGGCACCCGAGGCGATTCACATTGCTGATCGCTTCCATCTCTGGCAGAACCTCTGCGACGCGGTCGAGAAGACCGTCATCGCATGCCGCGCCGACCTGCGTGAACCCGACGCCGATGCCGCTGAACCCGCCCACGAACAATCCGGCGACCAACAGCTCGACCACGCGCTCCCGCCAGAGCCGATGCCGGATCAGCCATCGGACGAGGAATGCCGGCTCATCGTCCGGACTCGTGAACGCTACACCGCGGTGCAGGAACTCGCCGCCAAGGACTGGACGATCTCGGCGATCGCCCGCGCGCTGCGGCTGTCCCGGCCCACCGTCCGCAGGTTCGCCCGCGCCGCGTCGGTGGAGGATCTGCTGACCAAAGCGACCGGACGATCCGACCTGCTCACTCCCTATCTGCCCTATCTGGTCCAGCGGTTCAACGACGGCTGCACCGACGCTGCCCGCCTCACTCGCGAGATCCAGGCTCAGGGGTACCAGGGCAGCCCACAGACCGTCCGCCGCTATCTGCACCCGCTGCGGTCCTCAGCCACCGCAGCCCACGCCCCGTCCTCGGCCCCGACCATCCGCGAGGTCGCCCGGTGGATCACCAGCCGCCCCGACCGGCTCACCTCTGACGAGCAGGCTAGACTCACCGACCTGCGCGCTCGCAGTCCCCGCCTGGATGCCACCGCTAGCCATGTCGCTGCCTTCGCTCAGCTGATGACCACGCTGAGCGGCACGGCCGAGAACCTGCAGGTGTGGATAGCGGCCGTCGACGCCGACGACCTGCCCGCCCTGCACTCCTTCACCCACGGCATCCGCCGCGACCTGGACGCCGTCGTCAACGGTCTCACCCTGCCGCACAGCTCAGGCGCGGTGGAGGGCAATGTGACGAGAGTCAAGGCGCTCAAGAGGAGCCGCTACGGTCGAGCCAACTTCGACCTTCTCAGGAAGATCATCCTCTGCGCCCATTAGTGCTCACGATCCGTGACGGCACCACATAAAGATCGCCAGAGCCGGGGATCTGACCAGACCTGCTCTCTGAAATTTGCCAGGTGAGCGACTCGCCGGGAGAGATCGTTCTTGTCTCGGTGGGCTCCCTCGACGCTTCGGATGATCACGTTTCGAAGCGAGTCGGGGGAGCCGTATTCGATGCTCACACAGGGGGAAGACGTGGAAGCGCAGGCTTTGCGTAAACGTGGCTGGTCGATCTCGGCGATCGCGCGGCATCTGGGCCGCAGCAGGCCGACGATCCGGGCGTATCTGAACGGCGAGCGGGTGTCGGGACAGCGGCGGCGAAGCGGGCCTGATCCGTTCGAGCCGTATGCCGAGTACTGCCGGCTGCGGCTGGATGCCGATACCGGGGATCCGCACGTGTGGGGCACCACGTTGTTCGACGAGCTGGTCGGCCTGGGGTATGCCGGTGGCTATTCGACCTTCACGCGGGCGTTGCGGGCCCGGGGGTTGCGGCCGGTCTGTGAGCGGTGCGCGCACGCGGGTGGCCCGGTCGAGTATGTCCGGATCGATCACCCGCCCGGCGTGGAGACTCAGTGGGACCGGCTGGAGCTGCCCGATCCGCCAGCCCGATGGGGCTGGGACAAGGGGGCGCATCTGCTGGTCGGCACGCTGCCGTACTCGGGCATCTGGCGGGGTGTGCTGACCGAGTCCGAAGATCAGCCGCATCTGATCGAGGCGTTGCGCGGGGTGGGTGAGCGCCTCGGCGGTGTCAGCGCGGAGTGGCGCTTTGATCGGATGGCCACTGTCTGTGATCCCGGCAGTGGCGAGGTGTCGGCGTCGTTTGCGGCGGTGGCCAAGCATTACGGGGTGATCGTGCGCATCTGTCCGTCGCGGCGGGGCTGGCGCAAGGGCAGCGTGGAGAAGGCCAACCATGTCGCGGCGCAGCGCTGGTGGCGCACCGTGGGCGAGGAGCTGTCGCCCGGCCGGGCGCAGGGCACGCTGGATGAGTGGTGCCGGCGCAGGGGTGACATCCGGATCCGGAAGATCGATGGCTGCAAGGTGAGCGTGGCCGAGCTGGCCCGCCGTGAGCCGCTGAGGCCGCTGCCGGCGCAGGCGTTCCCGGCGGTGCTGGAGGTCGAGCGCCTCGTCTCGCCGCAGGCGCTGGTGAGTTTTCGCGGCAACTTCTACTCCGTGCCGCCGGGGCACGCGGGCGAGGTGATGCTGGTGCGGCACCGGCTGGGCACCGGCGTGCTGGAGGTGGTTACGGCGGGCGGGGCGGTGCTGGCCGCGCACGCCCGGGCCGTCGATCACGCCGGCGTGGTGATCGAAGCGGCCGGGCACGTCGCCGCGCTGGAGGCCAAGGTCTTGGCCGCCCGCGCCCGGCTGGGTGGGGGCGGGCCCTGCCCGCACAAGACCCGCCGGCCACTCTCGCCCGCCGCGCAGGCCGAAGCCGACCGGCTGCGCGGCACCGGCGCCACTGCGGCACCGGTGGCCGACTTCGCCACCTACGCCGCCGCACGCCCGCTGACACCTCGTTCACCGGCCCCCGACGCCCGGCCCTGACGCCCGCCGGTCCGATCCCCCCTGAACCACCACGCCGTCTTTAGAGGGGACTACTGCGATGGACAACGACGTCACCGAGCCCGACGTCACCGAGCCCGACGTGCTGGACGATCGTTTCACCTGGGGCCTCATCCTCGAGGTCTTCCAAGTGCTGACCAGCCACGGCTACCTGCGGCACAGCCACCACGCCACCGGAGCGGCCGTTGGCACGCTCGGTGAGCTCTGCCGCGTCTATGAAGGGAAGCACCACCGATGAGCACGACCGCCGCCCCACCCGTTCACGCGCCCGATCACGCGCTCGTTCCGCCGGCCACACCGGCGCAGGCGGCCTGCTATCAGCGGCTGCGCGGCCATCTGGCCGACCTCAAACTGAGCGCCGCGGCCACCGCGCTGCCCGCGCTGCTGGATGCCGCCCGTGAGGAGAACCTGTCCGTACTCGAAGCACTGGAGCGGCTGCTGGGCCTGCAGGCCAGTGCCAGCGCGGCCCGCAGGGCCGACAACAACCTGCGCTTCGCCAGCCTGCCCGCGCCCTGGAGCCTGGAGGACTACGGCTTCCTCCAGGCCGGGCTGGGCTGAGCATCCCCGCCGGGCCTCAGTAGGCCCGCTGACACTCGCCTCTTTTCGATCATCTGGCGCTCGAATGTGACTGGCGGCAGCCCGTCGTTACGCACTTTGCCTTCTTCTGGCGTTGTGGAAATCAGTGATCCGAGTCGCGATCTTCAGTCGCGCCTGGTCCTGCTGCAGAAGCGGAGCCGGTAGACGTACTCCACCTTGAGTGTGCCGTTCACCTACTCGCCGGCTCCGTTATCGAGCGCGCTGCGACGCGACCCATCGACCGCACCACTCCGTGACGCAGGCAAGCGGCCGGATATCGGGCAGCGGTGTACTCCCTGGCTTCAGAGGGCGATGCAACACTCCTGTCAGCAAGCATAGATGCTCAATGAGGGCCGCTGCGGGACAAATCTTTCTGTGCTGGAACTCTCGTTTACTCCAGAAAAGGCACTGCAATATTTCGGGAAGGTGAGAGTGTCGGCGTGGTGTTATAGCCAGTACTGGGCTACTGCTGATGCGGTTGGACTTAAAGGTTCGAATGCGTCCTTGGCGACACGCCGGATGTCATCCTCGACACTGGGGTATACGCTCATATCATGTATCGAAGACGAACGAGTCTGTACGGAGGAACGTAGTTTCATGGATCGCATGCAAGTCAAACCGGATGACGGCAGTCTGATGGCTCAACCAGATCGCCAGGTGGTTGTGACCGGAGTTGCCGGTTTCATCGGATCCCACCTCGCGAGAGAATTGCTCAACCTCGGTTATCGCGTGCTTGGAATCGATTACTTGGCGGGTCACCCGCAAGTTGTAATTGAAAGAAACCTAGCACCGAATAAAATTGACAAAAGTTTCACTCTGGTGCGTGGCGACCTCACGGAGGTTTCCCTGATTCCTTGGTTTCAAGGTGTCGACACCATATTTCATCTCGCCGCGTGCCCTGGTGTCCGAGGGTCATGGGGAAAGGACTTCGCCCGTTACGTTAGCAGTAATATCCTGGCCACTCATCTCCTAATGGATGCGGCTATCCGGTCAGGTGTTCGCCGTGTCGTCGTATCGTCTTCCTCCAGCATCTATGGAGGGGCATCTTGCGGGCCAGTGACCGAGACAAACTTGCCAGCCCCGCTGTCACCCTATGGCGTAACCAAGCTCGCCGCAGAGCAGTTGGCGCTCGCTCATGCGCGGCGTGCGGGATCCCAAATGACGGTGGTTGCGCTTCGCTATTTCACCGTCTATGGGCCACGCCAGCGCGAAGACATGCTGATCAGCCGTTTGATCACCTCAGCGTTGACCAAGAAGCCGATCACTATTCTCGGTGATGGTAGGCAGCGTCGCGACTTCACTTTCGTCGAGGACGCCGTGCGAGCCAACCTGATGGCCATGCATGCCGACGTCGAAGCTGAGGTGATAAATATCGGCACCGGCGTGACGACACCGGTCCTCGAAGTGGCGGAAATCGTCGGTGATATCGCCGGGATGGCTGTTCCCCTAAAATTCGGGCAACGGCAAGCCGGTGACGTTCGAGACACCCATGCTGACGTTTCTCTGGCCAGAGCAAAGATCGGATACCTCCCAACAGTCGATTTGCGTAGCGGGCTGAAGGTGCAGTTTGAGTGGGCTCGGGCCAATAAGCTGGCCGATAGGCCAACTTGATCTCTGCGGTAGCGAGACCAGGCCAAGCGTACTGATATATGGAGCGGAGACTAATGGTTCGATCCGAATCGCGGGCACTGTTGTCCTTCTCCCTCTTGCTCGTGGGCCTGCCATGAAAGCGGCTCTACTGATCGGCCAACTCGCCTGCGGAGGTACTGAGAAGCAGGTCGCCCTGCTCGCGCAAGGGCTCCGTGATCGAGGCCACGACGTCCATGTGCTCGTCATGTACAACGGCGGCCACTGGCAGGAGTTTCTTCGCGAAGAGCGGATACCTGTGATCAACTTCAGGTTCCGAAGGGGATCTCTGTTTCTTCCGCAGAACATTTCGGCCTTCTCGTCCCTGGTGAAATGGCTCCTCCGTGCCCAACCTGACGTGCTCAACGGTTATTTGCTGCGCGGAAATGTGATAGGGGCCTGGGCCGCATGGTTCGCGCGCGTTCCCGTATTTGTCTCGGGGCAGCGTGCCCTGACCACAGTGACCGGGTTCTCTCAATGCATCAGCTTTCCTCTCATCCGCCTCTCCAATCGGGTCACGCGTTTGATCATCACAAATGCTGAGAGCGTGGCAAGAGATGTCGCCTTCCGCCAGCGGGTACGGCCTGAGAAGATCGCGGTGGTGTATAACGGGCTGCCATCGTCCGCCTTCGAGGCAATACCACCAGCCGATATCGGGGGGACCGCTCCCGTGGTGCTGGCCATCGCTAATCTCCACCGTTACAAAGGGCATCAATATTTGCTGGACGCGGTGGCGAGACTCTGGAATCGAGGACTGAGGTGTGTTCTGGCGTTGGCGGGAGAAGGCCCCGAACGGACGGCACTGGAGAGTCGGGCACACCGCCTCGGGATCGATGTCCGCTTCCTGGGGTGCCGGACGGACGTAGGTGCCCTACTGGCTCGGGCTGATCTGGTGGTCCACCCTGGTCTCGCGGACGGCTTGTGTAACGCCATCATGGAGGCCATGGCAGCGGGTAAGCCGATCGTCGCACCCGACGCCGGGGGCAATCGAGAGCTTCTAGACGGCCGTGGTCTCCTTGTTCCACCTAGGAATGCGGAGGCAATGGCGAACGCCGTAGAACTGCTCCTCGGTGACAGGGCGCTCGCCGAGCGGCTTGGCAGGTCAGCACGCGAGTGGAGCCGTACCCGGCTGAGTGTCGACGCCATGGTCGAGGCGCATGCCGATATCTATATTCGCCTGCTGCAGGCCGCAGTGACCAGCAGAAGACCTGCACAGAAGAGTAAGCGCTTGGCTGTCTTCTGGCAGCCGCCAAACGACGATCGTTAATGCGGAACATATGCAGTACACCGTCGTAGGCCTTCACCGGGATAGCCCTTTAGTGATGGCACGCATGAGTTTTCTGGCGAAGGCAGCTTGCGACACGCTTGGCTTCGTCGAGCGGTGGTGCAGCACATATTGCAATGCAGGTCCAGGGACGGCCCACTCTGCTAGGAGTAATACATGGCTGTACATGATTTCACTGCCCGAGAAGGATGATATTTCGATGAAAATAAGTATAATAACGCCGACCTATAATCGAGCGTACACACTCCCCTTTCTCTATGAGAGTCTTGCTCATCAAAATGGCGACTTTGAATGGGTCGTCGTTGACGACGGATCGACAGACGAAACTGTCGAAGTCGTTATGGGACTGCAGAGGAAAGCCAATTTTCCAATTAAGTATTTTAGGCAGCAGGCAAACATGGGCCCGCATGTTGCGCGCAACAGAGCGGTGCAGGAGTCGATCGGCGAACTCGTGGGCCTCGTGGATTCAGATGACACGGTTCTTGCGAACGCCCTGGATCTAGTCTGGAATGCTTGGAAAGATATCCCTGCGAATAGATGCGAGAATTTTGCCGGGGTTATGGGACGCTGCATGACCAAGGACGGTGCGCTTGGCGCAACGATTCCCAATGGACTCTCGTGTCTCGATGTGAGCTGGCGTGACGGCTTTTATAAATATGGCTTCACCGAGGAACGCACACCTTTCTATCGACGAGACGTTCTCCGCTGCTACCCTTTTCCAGAGACGCCGGACCTGCGCTTCGTTGTTGAGGGAGTTCTGCACAGAGAGATAGGCAGGCGTTACCTGTTGCGATACCTCAACGAGCCCATCCGCTTTTATCGAGTTAACGGATTTGACGGCCTGAGCATGCGCCCTTTTAGGCAGTTGGCGGGCGGCCGTCGACCTTTCTATTTGGCTACACTCAATGAGGATATAGACTATTTCTCATTGGCTCCCATTCGCTTCTTGCGATGGGCTGCTCAGTATTCCCGCTCGAGTCTTCACCTGGGAGTCTGGCCACGAAGACAACTTGCAGATGTACGTAGCATTAGATCTAAATTGCTAGCACTCGCTGGACTCCCCGTAGGAACAGCCCTCTATGTAGGGGATCGAACGCGCGACTTCATGTCGAAGTGAGCGGGACTCCCGTCGGCATCCGACAGCTGGCGCCGATCATCGCATCGGCGGCACAACTGTCTACCGCTACCTACAGAGGTTGAAAGTCTGACGTAACACGGCGTGGTTGCGTGCTTACGGCGGGGCCCGGGAGTATGCCGGTGGGATGCGTTATCCGGATGGTGGTGGCCTGACCCCGGCGGCGCGAGCCAAGCGTGAACAGGTCCGCTTGGAGGCTGCCGGGCTGTTCGCCGCGGGCATGTCGCCGCCTCAGGTGGCCAAGAAGTTACGGGTCTCACGCAAGTCGGCCTATGTCTGGCATAAGGCCTGGCGCACGGCTGGGGCTGAGGCGCTGGAGTCAAAAGGGCCGGGTGGGCAGCGCTGCCGACTCAGCGATGTGCAGGTGGAGCGGTTGGAGGCCGCGTTGGACGCCGGTCCGGCCGTTTGGGGGTGGACAGAGGATCAGCGGTGGACTCTGGCGCGGGTCACGGTGCTGGTCGGCAGGTTGTTCCACGTGTCTTACACCCCGCGCGGGATCTCCTATCTGCTGCATCGGCTGGGCTGGAGTCCGCAGGTTCCCCAGCGGCGCGCCGCCGAGCGCGACGAAGAGGCGATCGCCACCTGGGTGAAGGAGACCTGGCCACTCGTGGAACAACGGCGCGGGATCAGGATGCGTGGATCTGCTTCGAAGATGAAGCAGGCCAGTCGCTGAGGCCGCCCAAGGCCCGCACCTGGTCTCGCCGTGGATGCACCCCCACCGTCACCGTCTCCGGCAAGGGCTCCGGGCGCGTCAACCTGGCCGGGCTCGTCTGCCTCAAGCCGGGGCAGCGGACCCCAATGCCGCGTAGTTAAGATCTCGGGGCGTTTCGTCAAGTCTGGGCGGGGTCAGCAGTTGCGAGCGTGTAGAAGCCGCGGCTGACTCTGCGCAGGAGTCCTTCGGAGGTCCAGAGGCCCAGCAGGGTGGCGAAGCTCTTGATGTTGGAGTAGCCCAGCGCTTGGGCGATTTCACGGAGTTGCCAGACCCGCTGCGGTTCGGCGCGCATGAGCTGGAAGGTCTGGTTGCGAGGTCCGTCGCCGGTGCGGCCTGCGCCGCGCCGGACGCGGCGTTGGTCCTGGTGGGCGGGTGTGATGGGCGGGGTGTTGGCGGCGTCATGGATGTCGATGGTGAGTGAGGTGATGGTCTGACTGGTCGGTGGTCGTGTGTCGTCCCGGCTGGAGGAGTAGCGGGACATGGGTGCTTTGACCTTGCGGACGCTGGTGCGTGCTCGCCGTTTGGGCAGGAGCTCGGCCAGGACGGCTCGGCCGATGGCGCCCACGGGCATGGCGGGAGTCTCATCGCGGCTGGTGTGGGCGATGATCGTGGAGTCGCGAGCGGTCTCCAGCGCGATGGTGAAGCTGGCCCGGTCCGGGTCGGTACCGGGGATGGACTCCACCGCCTCTACCATCGCGACCCGTAATGCCTGGTAGAGGACGAGTTGGGCCCAGAGCTCTTGTTCCAGTCCGACAGGGTCGCTCGAGCGCAGGACACGACCGTTCTGGAGCGTGTGGCGCAGGGCCAGGTAGGCCGACTCGACCTCCCATCGTTCGTGATAGAGCCGTACCAGCACGTCGGCGGGGTCGCTGCGGTGGTCGAGCAGTGTGGTGGCCAGCCGATAGTGTTCGCATATCCGGTTGTCAGCTGCGGTGGTCGCCGTGAGGGTGGCATCGATGATGCGGATCTGGAGTGTGCCGAGGCGGGTCAGGTAGGAACCGTCGGGCAGGACAGCCATGACGGCCGGACGGCGTCGTGGGTTGAGGCGAACCAGGAACTGGGCGCCGGTGTCGGCCACGGCGGATAGGAATCCGTTGGTGTCGAATGCTCGGTCAGCCAGCAGGAGCATCTGCGGCGACAGCAGCGGCAGCAGCTTGCGGGCATAGAAGGTCTCGTCGTGACGGCGGGCTCCGAAGACCGCTCCCAGCAGGCCGCGGGTGCCGGTTTCGCACAGGGTCATCAACAGCACCGTCGGGTAACCGACCCATCCCAGCCGGTTACTCACTTTGCCCAGCCAGCCGCGGTTGCGTTCCCGATCGGGCACCTTGATCGAAGTGCAACCGTCGAAGGCGACCGTCCGCCAGCGTCGGTAGCACACCCCAGGCGTTTTGGGCTGTGCAAGAGGACCAGCCAAAACCTCGAACAATGCCTTCAGCGGCGCGGGCCCGAGCCGGCGCCGCAGGTCGCGAAGTGCCTTCTCGCTGGGCCGATACACCGGCGCCGGCCGTAGGCCGGCTACCAGCTTGTCCCAGACCCTTGTGTATCCCAGCGACGGGAACAGCGCCAAGGCGAGCATGAAGTACACACCGACGCGGGAGGGCAGATGCCGCAGTCGTTTCTGCTGGGTGCGGGTCTCCTCCAGGATCGCGTCGACGAGTTCGGCAGGAAGGAACCGGGTCAGCGCTCCCAGATGTCCTGGCGCGAAGACGGAGGCGGGGACAGAAACCGGTTGATCGTGGGCTGTGATGACACACTGGTCATGCAACGGGACCTCTTACGGCAGATAGATCTTGGTCGATCTCTGCCCTACCAGAGGTCCCGTTCTCATGTCGCCAGCAACACGCGCACATCCGATCCAAGCTTGACAAACCGAGTCGTGATCTTAAGGGCTTGCCGATCAATAACCCGTAGCATCTGCTTGTTTCGTCCGATGGTCTGGTATGGCCGTGTCGGTGGAGACTGTGGGGATGTTGGAGGCGAAGTTCGAGGCGATCTTGCCGCATCTGGATGAGCGGCAGCGTCGGCTGCTGCTGGGTGCGGAGGCCCGGGCGCTGGGTCATGGAGGGATCCGCGCGGTCGCCCGGGCTGCTGGAGTCCGGGAGGCGACCGTGTCGCTGGGCGTGACCGAGCTGGAAGCCGGTGACGAGCCGTTAGGGCGGGTACGTCGTCCAGGCGGGGGCCGTAAGCGGTTGATCGATCTCGATCCCGGACTGCGGCCGGCGTTACTGGCACTGGTCGAGCCGGACGAGCGTGGCGACCCGATGTCGCCGCTGCGGTGGACGACGAAGTCGACCCGCAAGCTGGCGGCCGAGCTGACCCGGCATGGGCACAAGGTCTCCGCCGACACGGTCGCCGGCATTCTGCGGGCCGAGGGGTTCAGCCTTCAGGGCAACGCCAAGACCGTCGAGGGCAAGCAGCACCCGGACCGTGATGGCCAGTTCCGCTACATCAACGAGCAGGTCAAGCGGTATCAGGAAGCCGAAGATCCGGTCGTGTCGGTCGACACCAAGAAGAAGGAGTTGGTCGGGCCGTTCGCCAACGGCGGGACTGAGTGGCGCCCGCAGGGCGAGCCCGTGCGAGTCCGCACCCACGACTTCCCCGACGCCGAGCTGGGCAAGGCCATCCCCTACGGTGTCTACGACCTGGCCGCCGACACCGGCTGGGTGAGCGTGGGCACCGACCACGACACCGCCGCGTTCGCGGTCGAGACGATCCGCCGCTGGTGGAAGAACGTCGGACAAGGCGACTATCCGCTGGCGCGGCGGCTGCTGATCACTGCCGACTGCGGCGGCTCCAACGGCAACCGCGCGCGTGCCTGGAAGAGCGAACTCGCCGCGCTCGCGGTGGAGACCGGACTGGAGATCACGGTCTGTCATTTTCCGCCGGGTACATCGAAATGGAACAAGATCGAGCATCGGCTCTTCTCTCACATCACGATGAACTGGCGGGGACGGCCGCTGACCAGCCACGAAGTCATCGTCAACGCCATCGCTGCGACCACCACGGTCACCGGGCTGATGGTTCGTGCCGAGCTCGACACCAGTGGCTACGAGACCGGCGCGACGGTCAGCGACCAGCAGATGAAGGCCCTGCCCCTGACACGGCACGACTGGCACGGCGACTGGAACTACACCCTGCATCCCATCGCCGCAGACCAGCCCGTCAGCCCTGATGATCAGGCTGGGCAGCTCGACCACCCGGACCGGGCATGGCTGCAGCATGCCGCCCTGACCGGCCTGGACCAGACCCACTGGAATGAGCTGATCGCGAAGTTGGACGTGGCCCGCCACGCTCAACGGGAAGCAGCGTTACACCACCGTCGCGGCGGCATCCGGCAAGCCGCGCCGGGCACCGGACGCAAAGCGGTCCTCGACCTCACTGACCGCGCCGCGCTCACTATCGTCTACCAGCGCTTCTCCGTGCCCCAACGCACCCTGGCGAAGCTGTTCGGCATCACCCAGCAGAGCGCCCACAACATCATCCGGCTGACCCGCCCCCTGCTTACCGTGATCGGCCACACGCCACAACCCACCGGACTCCGCCTCGCAACCCCCACCGAGTTCATCCAGCACGCAACTGACATCGGCGCGCTCACACCAGACCAGACCAGCCCAGCATGTTATTGATCGGCAAGCCCTAACTACGCGGCATTGCAGCGGACCCGGCTGATCTACCGCATGATGATCTACCGGCGTCGCAAGAACGAACCCAAAGGGTTCACCGAGACCGATTATGCTCGCCTGCTGGACGCCGCCCACCAGCAGCTCGGCGGGCCGAGCCGGTGGGCGGTCATGAACGCCTGGATGACCGGGAGCATGGTGTGGGTCTCGGCCTTGTTGCCCTCGAAGGACTGCTCCATGAGGGGGACCCGGAGGCGTCGGTCAGCAGCCCGATCGTGATCTGCGGATCCAGGCGCCGTTCCTTGGAGAAGCCGGGTTCGCGGAACCCGTCGCCTGCGTCGGTCTCGAAATACAGGGTGGCGACGTCGTAGAGCACCAGCGAGGCCGGTCCCAGACGGGCGTGCGCCGCGCACGCCTCGGCCAGGGCCGTGCGCCAGCGGTCTGCCGCATACAGCGGAAGCCGGCGTTTCACCGTCGCATACGACACCGAGGTGATGCCCGGTTCGTCCAGCACGCGCAGGCTGTCCTGCTTGCTGGTCGGTTCGATCACCCGGGCGAGCACCAGCTGCCGGAACACCTCATCACCCTTGGACGCGGCGTCGAACCCGAGCGCGGTGTAAGCGCGGGACAGGGCCTCCCACAGGTGCTCCATCCGGGAACTGGCGATCTCCAGCGGACCTCCTGCGGCCGGGCCGTCGTCCAGCCCGAGGTCCAGCTCTTCCTGCCCGGCGGCCAGCCGCTGACGCGCGATGGCCTTGAGCGTCTCCAGTTCGGCGTCGTCGTGGTCGGATCCGATGTGCTCGATCTCCCGCGACCCGTGGCGCGAGGAGTACACGATCTGCACCGCCCGGGCACTTGAGGCCGTTTTCACCGTCCGCACGTACGGGGACACGGCCTACAGGGTAGAGATGCGGCCGGTTTAGTGCGCACTTTTCGCCCTCCTCGACGGCGGATCCCAAGGTCAGCGACCTACGCCTCGGATTTGATCTTGAACGTGAGCCAAGTCAGGGACTTTCACGCCGTGTGATCAGATCGCATGCATGACGCGGATCCAGAGCAGTCTCCACCAAACACGGGGAAGCTCAGGGCGATTCACCCGGCGGACAAGCCCGATATCCCGGTTGCTCACCCGGACACCGGCACCGTGACCTCTGTCTTGGGCCTGGGCTCCGCCCCATAACCGTAGCCGTAGTCGCGGCGACAGGCTTTGACCGGCACGGCGTTCAGGACAGTCCCTACCATGCGGGCGTCAACTGATGACAGCAGTTCCTTGGCACGGATGACGTGCTCCTGGCGCGTCTTGCCATACCGCACGACGAGGACCGCGCCATCGCAGGCGGCCGAGAGCGTTGCCGCGCCGGTGACGCTCAGCAGTGGGGGTGCGTCAATGATCACCATGTCGTAGCTCTTCATGAGTTCCTTGAGCACGTGCCCCATGCCATGTGAACCAAGTAGTTCGCTCGGATTAGGCGGGATTTGGCCACTCGGCAATATGTGCAGGTCGACCTCCCCCCACCGTTGTATCGCGTCGCCTAGCTGCGCCATGCCAATGAGCACATCCGTTAGACCCGCCGCGCCCTCGATGCCGAAGAAGTCCGGGACTCGCTTATGGCGAAGGTCAGCATCGACCAAGATTACCCGTCGTCCCTCCTGCGCGAGGGCAATCGCAAGATTGGATGCGGTCGAGGACCTTCCCTCGCTCGAGAGACAACTGGTGACCACAAGGGCCTTTGGTGGCCGGTCGATATCGATGAACTGCAAATTCGCACGTAGCGAGTGATACGCTTCAGACCTAAACGAACTGCCAATGTCACGGACGATCAGAGGGCGACGCTGCGCGTCCTTCTCGTAACAGATGATTCCAAGCGTGTACCTCTGAGACAACCGCTGGAGCACATCGGAGCTCTTGATAGTGGTATCCAAGCGATCGCGCAGGAAAACTGATCCAATGCTGACGAAAAGTGCGATCAGCGCTCCGAACGCTACATTCACCAGCGGCCTGGGGCTGATCGGCTGAGTGGGCAGTCCTGGCCGATCAACCACCAGTACAGTTACGCTGGAACGGCTACTGGGGGTTGGTCGCTCCATTTCTTCAACCATTTCTGCAAATCTGACGCCAAGGACATCGGCGAGGTGCTTGGCGCGGGCGGGGTCACCATCGCTGATTGTCGCCTGTACGAGCAGGCTATCCGGTAGGACTTGCGCTGTTATGTTCTGCTGAAGGGCGCCAATCTCCGCCTCCGTGTCTACAATCTGTCCGATCAGGTGCCGACTGGACAGCAAGTTGGCGTAGGACCTCACCTGCTGTAGCGAGATTGGCTGGTACAAACCAGAAGAGTCAGCCTTGGTGCCCTTGGGCATCATAGTGATCATTGCGGAATATTTCGGCGGTGTGTTTACAGTAGCCAAGACCGTTGATGCCACTCCGATGATCAGCGAGATGAGGATAAACATCCAGTTACGACACAAGAGCCTAAAGTAATACACCAGATCCATTGGATCAGCCCCGCCTTTCAGGGATTCCGGGCATGGGGTGCTCAAGTGGCGCGTACACGCTTACACCCTGTAGCAAATTGATAAGGAGGATGGCAGCTCCAGCCGTGACCATCGCCGTGACCGGTGGCGATATCCATCCCAGAGCCATCGCCAGGCCACAGGCACCGGCCACGGCCGCCGTCAGGCCGAGCACCACAGCTACCGCTCGGGTGCGGAGCCCCATCCGGTACAACCGGTGCGACACGTGGTCGGTGCCACCCACCAGAGGAGAGCGCCCCACCCGCAGCCGCGAGTAGAACACGACGCCTGTGTCGACGGTCGCCACGAAGGTCGGGAGGAGGAGCCCGGCGACCATCGTGTCAGGGTCTTTCCCCGACACCAGAAGGACAGAAGAGCAGGCGAGGACGAATCCGATGAACAGAGATCCGGAGTCGCCCATGAATATCTTCGCGGGCGCCCAGTTGTGCGGCAGGAAGCCGAGGCTAGCGCCGGCGAGCGCGATCAGCAGGACCGCCAGCGACGGCTCACCGGACACGAAGGCCGTGACCGCGAGGAAGGCCGCGGTGACAGTGGCGACGGCTCCCAGGGCACCGTCCATGTTGTCCAGCAGGTTGAAGGAGTTGGCGACCACGACGATCCACAGCACCGTGAGAACACCGTCTAGCCATCCCCCGAACAGGGTGACGTGGATTTCAGAGGAGACGATTCCACTCGCCACCACGGTCCCCGCGGTCAGCTTGGTGAAGGGCTGCAACGGCCTGACGTCGTCAATCAAGCCGACCAAGGCCATCACCGCAGCGGCCCATAGCACGGCTGTGATCCGCTGGTCTGGGAAGCCGATGACCGTGACCGCGGGGACGAGCGTGCCCAGCTTGATCGCGATACCACCGAGATAAGGGGTCGGGCGAGCGTGTGCTTTGTTCGCGCTGGGATGATCTGTCAGGCCCCGGCGCAACGCCAAGCGCTTCAGCGGCACGACGGCCACCAAACTGATCAGAAACGCGGCCACGCCTATGGCGCAGGCAGTCGTGGCGTTCATCGGACGGACGCCAGAAAGTCTTTGCGCGCCTCCTTGACGACCTCGATGAGGATCTCGTCCAGAGTGCGCCGTGGAACCCAGCCGGTGAGCTCGCGAAGCTTGGTGGTGTCGGGCACCCGGCGCGTCATGTCCTCGAAGCCCTGTGTGTACGCCTCGTGATAGGGGATGAGTTCGATCTCGGACGTGGACCCTGCGTGCTGGATGATGAGCTTCGCCAGTTCCAGGATGCTCACCTCCTTGTCCGAGCCGATGTTGAAGGTCTGCCCCACTGCCGCCTCGCGGTCCAGGAGCATGAGCAACGCATCGACGACGTCCGTGACGTGCGCGAAGCAACGGGTCTGCCGCCCATCACCGAAGACGGTGAGGGGTTCGCCGTTGACCGCCTGCCGTACCAGGCGAGGGATGACCATGCCGTAGGCCGGGCTCTGCCGCGGTCCCACGGTGTTGAACAGCCTCACCACGATCGTCGGAAGGCCCCGCTCCCGGTAGTAGGCATTGGCCAGGATCTCGTCAACGGCCTTCGCTGTACTGTAGGCCCACCTCACGACGGACGGGCTGCCGAGAATGCGGTCCGCGTCCTCCCGCAGCGGTCCTGAGGAGTTCTTGCCGTAGATCTCGCTGGTGCTAGTGATCAGGACCTTTTTCCGGTGACGATACGCGGCCTCGATGACGATCTCCGACCCGCGGATATTGGTCGTCAGGCACCGCAGCGGCTGTTCGACGATCAGCTTGACACCGACCGCCGCCGCGAGATGGACCACGACGTCGCACTGGCGGGTGAGCTCATCGACCATGAGCTCGTCCAGGACGGATCCGTGCACGAAGCCGAGGTTGGGATGCGGCCGGAGGTTGTTTAGCCGCCCGGTCGACAGGTTGTCCAGCACCACGACTGAGTCACCGCGGGCGAGCAACGCATCGGCCAAATGCGACCCGACGAATCCGCTGCCGCCTGTTATCAGGTAGGTATTCTTTGCTGCCTTGCTCACAGGATTCCCCTTGGGTCACATATGTGGAGAGATGTTAATTTCGGGGGGAAGCGGCGAGCAGGCATGGGCACTGGGGCTTGGCAGCGCGGCGTTCTCAAACCAGGCCACCGTCATGCGGAGTCCTTCGTCGAGTTCCACTGGGCGTACTGACGGGAACAGCCGACGCTGCAGATGGGGCGAGGCCTGTGAGTCCCGGATGTCGCCGATCCGGGGAGGCAGGAAGACCGCTTCGATCGGCCGACTGAGAACCTCGCTCAGGATTTCCTTGAGGTGCCGAATGGTCACACGGGTGCCGAATGCGAGGTTCACCGGTTTGGTGTGGGTGACCTGACGAATAATCGCCTCGACGACTACCTGCGCGACCGACCCCACATAGGTGAAGTCCCGCGCCTGGTTTCCGTCGCCGTAAATGGGCACGGGACGCCCCCGCAGAGCCATCGACACGAACGTCGGCACGACGGCGGCGTAGGCGTGGTCCGCTGGCTGCAGCGGACCGTACACGTTGAAGAACCTGAAGGTCAGGACAGGCAGGCGGAAGCTCTCCGCGTACGCCAGCGCATAAGCCTCGGTCGCCAGCTTGCTCGCGCCATAGGGACTGAGCGGCCGGGGAGGAAGATCTTCATGCTTGTACGTCTCCTGGCAGTTGCCGTAGACGGAGGACGACGATGCGAGGACCAGGTGAGGCTTGGTCCTACGGCATGCCTGGAGGACGTTGAGGGTGCCTGTGGCATTCACTGTGTGCGAGGCCATGGGATCTGCCAGCGATCGAGGCACCGAGGGCCGGGCGGCCAGGTGGACCACCGCGTCGGCGTCAACCACGAGGTCGGTCAGGAGACCCTCCTCCAGGATGCTGCCCCTCACGAAATCCACCTCGATGCCGTCGAGGTTGGCGAGATTTCCACTGCTCAGGTCGTCCAGGACGGTGATCTTCTCAACTCCCTGCCGCACCGCAAGCGCGCGGCACAGGTTGGCGCCGATAAAGCCTGCGCCTCCGGTTACCAGCACTCTCATTTGCTCATTCCTTCGTGCTCAGGTCGCGACGACTCAATCCCGTGCTCCTGGACCAGCGATCGATAAAGGGCTTCGGTATCCGCGACAAGGCGTTCCACCGAGAAGGAGGCATTCGTCCAGTCACGGGCAGCCTCACCCAGTCGACGGGCAAGCATGGGATCGGTGAGCAGCCTCGCTGTCTTTTCGGCCAGCTCGCCTACGTCATTCGAGGCCAACAGGCCGGTCTCGCCGTCCTTGACGATCTCCGCAACGCTTCCCACCCTTGTGGAGACGCTCGGCGTACCCACCATTCCCGCCTCGATGAGGGTGAGCGGCGTGCCCTCGTTGTCGGAGGTCAGCAACACCACGTCGGCGGCGGCATAGACGGTCTCCACGTCCTTTCGCCAGCCGAGCAGATGGAAGGACTGCCGCATGGATTGGACGCTACGTTCAACCTGCTCCTGGAGCTCGCCACCACCACAGATCACGAAATGACAGTCAGGCACCCGTTGGAGTACAGCTCTGGCCGCCATGACAAATCGGTCAGGCCGCTTGATGTGCGTCAGCCTCCCCACATAGGCAACAACCGGCGCGTCTGGTAGCAAACCAAGAGCGAGACGAGCTGTCGCGCGGTCGGGGACGGGACCGAGCCGAACACCCGGTCTAATCACCACATACTGCTCGGGGCGGCCGATCCCTGCCTCGAGCAGATCATCGCGAACCCGCGATCCGACGGTCACTAGCCGATCGGATCGGGAAGCGAGGAACCGTTCTGATCTCACGTAGAGCGCACGCTTCACTGGCGAGAAATAGCCGTGGAGAAGGTGCCCGTGAAACACATGTACCCGGGCGGCGCCGACACCGGACAGCAACGACGCCAGTCGCCCGAGAGCGCCGGCCTTGGCCGTCCGGGTATGAACAACGTGCGGACGGAACTCACGCATGGCGGCCATCAACTCGCTAAGGGCCCGGTAGTCATCCAAGGGCTTGACCGCGCGGCCCAGACCCGCCACCCGCCGAACCCGCACCGTCGAAGCCTTCAGGTCGAGGTGATCCCTCTCATCGGCCTCCACATGCCCCGTGTAGAGCCGATGGTCGAACACGGCCTGGTTCAGACGTTCACACAAACCCGTTACCTGTGTAGCGGGGCCCCCCACGTTCAACCGGGCGATGATCTCCATGATACGGATCGGGCTGTCCGATTTCATGCTGGGTCCTCAGCAACTGTCCTGGTCAACACGTTGTAGAAGCTAACCCGGCGTTCGTCCCGCGCCACGCATCACGTCGCTATACCGGCGAAATGTTTCCTCGTTCCCGACCTGTACATGGCCCAGAGATCCTCTCCATCACAGCTGCTCCCGGACACCAGGGCCAAAAGCATTCTCATGTTGTGAAACCGAGTAGCTGAAGGCCGTGAGCGGCGTGGCTGCGGTAGTGGTCGGTGGCGGCGGATCAGCGCGGCGACCTCGGGGTGGGTGATCCGTCCTGGCGGGAGGCTGGTGACGGCGTAGATCGTGACGATGGTGGTCTTGCCGGTGCGGCGGTCAGTGCGGCGGCGTTTGACCTGGATGGCCTGGGCGGCGTGCGGGAAGGGCAGTCCCGGGCGGACAGTGCAGATCTTCATGCGGCGGATCTCGCGGCGGCCGTGTCCTTGCTCGTCGGTGCGGTCGTTGAGCATCGCTTCGCGCCAGGGCAGGGCCTTGAGCCGGCTCAGGAGCGTGGGCTGGTTGCCCTTGACGATGAACAGGTAGTGGCCTTGTGCCTCGACGATCTGCTGGACGTGGGCATGCTGGGTGTGCAAGGCATCTTATGAGGACCTGCGGGTTATGCCGACCTCGCTGTCCGGGGAGGTGCCTGGAACCGTTGTCGTGGACGGCGAGATCGGCATAATCACAACCCTTCCAGGAAGGCCATGACGGTGTCGGAGGGACGGAAGCGGCCGGGAGCGGTATCCAACGGCGCTGTGCGGGCGAGTGCCTTTTCCTTGAGCGCGAGGTCGGCGTGGATGTAGATCTGGGTGGTGGCGACGCTCTCGTGGCCCAGCCATAGGGCGATGACGGTGCTGTCGACGCCAGCCGCGAGCAGCCGCATGGCGGCGGTGTGCCGCAGCACGTGGGGTGAGATCTTCTTCTGGTTCAGGGTCGGCTGCGTGCGCCCGGCGAGTCCGGCGTACTGGGCCAGTCGACGTTCCACCGCGTCGCGGCTCATCGCGGTGCCATGCCGACTGGGGAAGAGCGGGTCGGCGGGGGCTTGGGGGCGTTCGGCGAGCCAGGCGCGGAGCACGGTTGTGGTGGTGGAGGTCAGCGGGGTGATGCGTTGTTTTCGTCCCTTGCCGTGGCAGGTGACGTGAGCGCCGGTTCCCAGGCGGATGTCGGCTCGGGTGAGCGCGGTGAGCTCGGAGACTCGCAGCCCGGTCTGCAGGGCCAAAACGAGCATGGCGTGATCACGGCGTCCGGTCCAGGTGGTGGTGTCTGGTGCGGCGAGCAGCGCGGTGATCTCGGGCTCGGTGAGGTAGGTGACCAGCCGGTGGTCGAAGCGCTTGGGCGGGATCGCCAGTACTCGCTGGATTACGGCCGCGTGGTCGAGGTGGCGCAGGGCCGCGAAGCGGAACAGGGCGTGGATCGCGGCCAGTCGGGCGTTGCGGGTCCGGACACCGTTGCCGCGGTCGTGCTCAAGGTGCTCAAGAAACGCGCCGGCCATCGGCGCATCCAGATCGATGATCTCAAGATCGGAGGGCTGCTTGCCGGTCTGCTCAGCGGCAAAGGCCAGTAAGAGCTTGAGCGCGTCCCGGTAGGCGGCGATGGTGTGCGCGCTGGCGCTGCGCTGCCGGGTCAGGTAATCGGTGAAGAACGCCTGCACGGTGGATGCCAGAGTACTCATCGGGGATCTTCCTGGTGCGTCTCGAGGCGGTCGGCCGCGAGAGCGAGCAACTCCGGAGCGGCGGACAGATACCAGTAGGTGTGCTTGGGATCGGTATGGCCGAGATAGGTCGACAGGCGCGGCAGCATCGCCGGAACATCGGCCCCGGTCCGATACCACTCCAGCAGGGTGGTGACCGCGAACGTGTGTCTCAGGTCGTGAATGCGCGGGGTGCATCCCGATGACCGCGACCTCAACCCGGCGCGGATCACCAGCGCGTGGAAGATCTCCCAGACCCGGTTGTAACGCAACCGGCAGCCCCGGGTGGACAGCAACAGGGCAGATGATCGCGGGCAGGGTATGACCTGGTCACATAGCCGCAGGTAGTCCCGCAGCCCAGCGGTAGTCGTCGGGTGAAGCGGCAGCTGCCGGGTCTTCCCGAACTTGGTGTCGCGCACCGACAACACGCCGAGCGTGGCGTCGAAGTCCTCGCGGTCGAGCCGGATGGCTTCTCCGATGCGCATGCCGGTGACGGCCAGCAGCCGGATCAAGGTCTGATAGGTCGCGGCGGGGAACGGGACGGGCAACTGTCCGGCTGCCCGCGCCAAAGCGGCGATCTCGTGATCGGTATAGAGGTAAGGAACGACGTGTCGGTGGCCGCTGGGGATTAACCCGCGGGGCGGTATCTGATGTGCTGGATCGATCGCATGCAGGTGGGCCGCGAAACCGCGGACCATCGACAGGCGCATCGCCCACCAGCGCGGGCGCGCTGAGCTCGGCAAGGCCGCCCAGGCCAGAGCATGGTCGACGGTAACGGTCGTGGCTTGGCTCGCCGCGAGATACTCCAGGAACTGCCGTAGCAGCTTGGCGTGCCGCTCCATCTTGAACCCCATGGCCCGGCGGATGGCCAGGTACTCCTCCAGTCGCTGATGCAATCGGCTCACGTGGTCGCTCACGTGCTCTCCCCGGGCCAGGGACGAGCCAGCGCACGGAGTCCCTCGTAGTCGACCTTGGCGTATTGCGCGGTGGTGATCGCGTGCTGATGACGCAGTACCTGGCCGATCTCTTCCAGCGACGCCCCGGCATGGAGCATGCTGGTCGCCGCGGTGTGACGCAGTCGGTGCGCGAAGATGGTCCCCATGCCGCAGCGGCGGGAAGCGCGAGCCACCGCCTGCGTGACCGCGCCACGAGTCAAGGGCCGGTGCGGGGCACGAATCCCGACGAATACCGCCCGGGTTTTCGCCGGAGCCGGGCGACCTGCGCTCAGGTAGGCCACCACCGCCTCTCCGACATCGACTGGGAGCGGCAGACGGTCGTGCCGGTTTCCCTTGCCGCGCACCACGATCTCGCCCCGCCGCCAGTCGATGTCGTTCAGGCGCAGAGTGGCCACCTCACCGGCCCGCAGCCCCAACCTGGTCAGCATCAACAACATCGCCCGATCGCGCCGCCCGACCGGGGTGGTCAGGTCGCACGAGGCGAGTAGCCGAGTGACCTGCTCACTGGTGAGGTACTTGGGAAGCCCGGACAGCTTCCAGTTGGCGGCCGTAGGCACGGCTCCCACCAGTGAGGAGCCAGTCACTCCGCGCAGATGCAGGAATCGCAGCAGCGATCGAAGCGCCGTAGCCGTGCGTTGCACCGTCGCCGGTGCGACGTTCTGCCCGCAGGCCAGGATGAACGCAGTCACATCGACGGCAGTCAGTGTCTCCAGATTGAGGCGCCCGTCGCGGATCCGTCCGGTCAGGAACGGACGGATCAAGTCCGCTTCACGCTGGATGGTGGCTGAGACCAGTCCGCGTTCTCGAGCGAGATAGACCGCGTACTCGGCCAGGAACGACTCCACCGGCCCGAGCGCCTGCTCCCGCCCGGGCAACGGCGCGATCCCGATCTTCTGCAGATACTCCGTCAGCGGTCGCAGCGCCCGTAGTGACAGCCCATCGCGACACCCGCCGGCCCGGCGATCAGCGACGAACTCCTTCAGCAGCGGCGTACGCACCGCCGAACAGTCCATGCCGCGTTCTCCCAGCCACCGGCTGAGACCCGCCATCAGCCGAAGATGGACGACCCGGACTTCCCGTGAGTAACCGACCAGCTCCAACTCGTCGCTGAAGCCTGCCCGGAACGCCGCCAGTGGTCCCAGAACCTGGACCAGTGCTGGATCTCTCATGTTCCTCCCCTCTCCACGTGTTAGGAGAGGCAGAAACATGATCGAGAGCCTGTTATGCCGACCTCATCGTCTGGATACTGCTGGCCACTCAGGAAAACCAGCAGGAGGTCGGCATAACCCGTAGGTCCTCATAAGACGCCTTATGCCGAAGTCGGCATAAGGCGTCGGCGTTGATCACCAGGCCGGTCAGGCCCAGTTCGGACAGCAGGGGCGCGAACGTGGGGATCTCGTTGCTCTTGGCCTCGACCTGCCGCTGGGCCACGACGATCTGGGTGTCGTTGCGGGGGGCCAGCAGGTGGACCGTGCCGTCTGGGATGCGGCTGCCGCGCAGGGTCTTGCCGTCCACGGCCAGGCCGGCGAGCGGGGTCCGGCCTGGGGCCCGGCCGTCTGCGGTGGTGGGCGAGGCACAGTCAGTGAGCGAGGCCAGATAGGTGCAGGTGGCGGTGGCTAGAGGGTGTCGCCGTCCAGGCCGGCAAGCAGCCGTCCCAGGGTGCTGGCGGCCAGCCGCACCGTGCCGGGCAAGCCGGCTCGGGCGCGCAGGTCTGGGTCGTATCCGGCGATAAATCGGGCGATCTTCGCCAGGAGGTTGCTCCACCGAGCACGGTGAGCAGAGATAACGCCAGCAGCGGGCCGAGCCGGTAGCATCGTCCTCGGCGGCTTCGTGGGTCGGGCACCGTGTCCAGGACCTCGGCCAGGGCCGGCAGATCGAGCAGGTCGGTCAGCGGGCTGGCAACGGTGACGTCCTCCAGGTGGCGGGCGAGCACGTCGATCGGGGATGATGGCACGCGCACGCCCCTGTTCTTGATCGACTGGCGTAGACACCCAACGATCATGAGGGGTCGCGTTTGTCATCTGCAGCCCGGGTTCCCTCAACCACCCGGCCGTCTCAGGCCCTTGTGCGTCCCACCAACCGAGAACGCCTCAGCCCTGTCCCGGACACTCCGCGGATGCGCCACCTGCCCGCAACGTGGACACGCACCGGGCCGATCGATCAACTCCGCGAACTCGCCTGTTATACCGAGGCCCGGGTTATGCCGACCAGGCTGTCGGATTCCCTGGTCAGCGGGCAGTTCGCAGTTCCTGGATCGGCATAACCCGGTTGTTGCTGGCGATGGCTAGAGGGTGTCGAGGAACGCGAGCAAGGTGTCGGGCGGGCGGTAGCGTCCGGGACTAGTGCCCGGTTGCTGGACGCGGGCGAGGGCCTGTTCCCTGATGGTCATGTCGGCGTGGAGATAGACCTGGGTGGTCTCGGCGTCCTCGTGGCCGAGCCAGAGGGCGATGACCGAGGTATCGCTCCGGCCCGCAGGAGTGACATGGCGGCGGTGTGCCTGAGCGTGTGCGGGGTGACGTTCTCCTCCTTGATCGACGGGCAACTGTTCGCAGCTGCGGTTGCGTGCTTGGTGACGAGCCGCTCGACGGCGTCATGGGAGAGCCGTCCGCCTGCCCGGGTCGGAAAGAGCGGCATGCCGGGCGCGGGGCCGAGCTCGGCGAGCCAGATTTTCAGCACCCTGACAACCTGGCGGTCAGCGGGGTCGCCCTGTCTTTGCGTCCCTTGCCGTGGCAGCGGACGTGCGGGCCGACGCCCAGGTGCGCGTCCTGGCAGGTGAGTGCGGTGAGCTCCGATATCCGCAGGCCGGTCTGGACGGCGAGCAGGAGCAGAGCGTGGTCGCGGCGGCCGTGCCAGGTCTTACGGTCGGGGGCAGCGAGCAGGGCGTCGGTTTCCCCGGGGGTGAGGTAGCTGACGATGGCGCGCTCGCGCCGGCGGGGTGGGATGGCCAGGACCTGGCTGATCACAGCGGCATGTTCGGGTGCCCGCGGGGCCGCATAGCTGAACAGCGAGTGGATCGCGGCTAGTCGGGCGTTGCGGGTGGCACTGCCGTTTCCTCGGTCATCCTCCAAGTGCTGCAGGAACGTGCGGATCATCGAGGCGTCCAGGTCTGCGAGGCTGAGCATGCTGGGTGCCTTCCCGGTCTTGGCCTGCACAAAGGACAGCAAGAGCCGGCACGTGGCGCGGTAGGCCGCGACACCTATTCGGGCTGGGCTTCTTCTGCCGGGCCAGCCGGTCGATGAAGAACCCCTGCAGGATGGGGGCAAGGTCGGTCATCGGGCCACCTGCCCGTAGGCCTGCTCGAGCCTGCCAGCTGCCAGGGCGAGGAGCCCGGGAACGGCCTGGAGATACCAGTAGGTCGATTTCGGGTCGACATGGCCGAGCCAGGTGGACAGCAGCGGAAGCCGGGCCTGCACGTTCCCGCCGTCGCGATACCAGTCCAGCATCGTCGCGACGGTGAAGGTATGCCTGAAGTCATGCAGCCGGAAGCACGCCGGCCGGGCGGCGCCTGGATGCCCGCCGCCGCGATCAGCACGGTGAACGTGCGCTAGATGTTGTGCCCGTCTAGCGGCCCGCCGCGGCTGTTGAGCAGGAACGTGCCCCCCTTCGGCTCCGGGAACAGCCGGTCGCGGGCCCGCTCATAGGCGCGCAGCGCGGCGACCCCGGTCGGGTGCAGGAACACCAGCCGGGCCGAACTTGGAGTCGGCGATCAAGAGCGTCCCGGCCTGCAAGTCCACGTCGTTGCGTTCGAGGCGGCACGCCTCGCCTTGGCGCATGCCGGTCACGGCCAGCAGCCCGATCAGCGTCCGCCAGGTCGCCGCCCGCAGCGCCGGCGCGCACCGGTCGCGCCCATGAGCGCGGCGACCTCCTTTGGGGAGTAGAGATAAGACGGGATCCGCCGGTAACGGCGTGACAGCACGTCCTCGGGGCGGGACCTCGGTGGCCGGGTCCAGCGCCTGCAGGTGCCGGGCGAAGATCCGCACGACGTCGAGCCGCCGCGCCTGGTAGACCTCGTCGCCGCTGCCCCGGCTGGTCCGGGTCGCCCACTCGATCGCCAGGTCCGCTGTCACGTGACCGGTGGAGTGCTCCTCGCTGAACCGGACGAAGCTCATCAGGTGCTGACCCTGGGTCGTCAGTCTGAATCCGAGCGTGCGGTGCATCGCCAGGTACTCCTCGGCCCTGGCCCGCAGCGCGCTCACCGGCCGACCCTCGGCCACGGGCTCGCCAGCGGGCGCAAGGGGCGTCCTGGTCGACCTTGGCATACAGCGACGTGGACAGCTGGCTGCGGTGCCGCAGCACCTGCCCGACCTCAGGCAGCGACGCGCCGGCACTCAGTCTTCACCGAACACGGGGCGATTCACACATCCAAGTGCGCCTGGGCCGTCGCCTGGTCGAGGACCTGCGTCATCCATTCGAGAAACGCCCCACCCGACCACTTCACTCCAGCCCGGGTTCGGCGGGGGTTTTCGGAACCTCCGTCACACACTGCCTCGGCCAGCCAGCGCACGCAAACGCGGCGAACTCGGCCCTAGACGCCAGCCGCCAGCCCGCATCCCGGTACGACATCGACAAAACCGTCAAGCGCGGCCGCACCTTCGCAACCCTACAACAACCCGGAGAATAAAGAAAAAGCTACTGTAAGCGGCTAACGGCAGGCGGGAGCCTCGAAAACATACTCGTTGCATCCCAAGCTACCTGCGCATGTCGTGAGATACCGCAATTCGAAATGACGCTCGCGGAGGAACGAGAACACCTGCTCTGGTTTTGCTACTTCGAAGGGGAAACCTCCCATCCAGTCAATCAGATCGTGCCTCCGAGACATACCGCGGCCCCTAGCCTCACGCGAGGCGGACACTCCGCACGTAGTCCGTATCACTTGCGCTGCCATGCTACGGCTCCGGAAGTACACGCCACCGGCCAGGACAAGGGATTTCCGCATCAAGGGACCTCCCTGAACATACAGACGCTTGAGCCGCCACCACAGCCGACTGGCGGCGCCCTGATCGTTGTAGATGGAAATGTAAAGCAGCCCGTCCGGCGCGACCAGGGTGGCAGTAGTGTTGATCGCCTGCCACATAGCACCAGTGTGGTGCAACACGCCCCATGAGTACACAATGTCGTGGCGGCCGAGCCCTCGGACGTAGTCCTCGTCCAGGATCGAACCCTGTTCCACCGTCCAATCGCCGTCCGCCGCGAACCTGCGGCGCAGTTCCGCCGATGCAGCGACCGACTGGGCATCGTAGTCGAAGGCATGGACCCGCGCACCGAGTCGGTGAGCGGCAAGCGAGAACATACCACTTCCGCAACCGACGTCGAGGAAAGACAGCCCGGTCAAATCGCTGACTCCAAGCGCTCGCGTCAGCGACCGCTTTGCCTCTTCAATACGGTTCTCATCCACCACCTTGACATAGCTTAGCCAATTGTTACCAAAAGCGAAGCGCCGCTTATCATGCATCTCAAAGTTCGTCGCCATTAGCCATTCCAATCAATGCCCACGTTAAAAATACGGAAATCAAGAGTCACATCTCTGGCGCACCAGTCTAGATCCAAATCGCCGAAGCTTGAGCAGCCTGTTCTGTACTCTGAAGTACCACAGCCGGCGGGGGCTGACGGCTTCAGTTTCCTGAAATCCACACCTGTAAACCGTCTAGATAACCTTAAGAGTTAAAGTTATACCGGATTTGCCTCGATTCGTCAGCAGGCTATGTTGCCCCAATGTCGTTTAGATAGCGATCTCGCCAAGTAGCTTCGCCTGGTGATCTTGTTGGGCAATTCAGGCAGTTCAGGTCGATTGACGGACCTGGCAGCGATCGGTGCACCGTCGCGGCGCAAGCACAGCCACTATGAGCGGCGCCCCCTCGACGCCGCGGCCGGTGGTCAGGAGGTGCTGATCCACCTGCGGGTTCACCGATTCTTCTGCCTCAACGACGCATGCGACAGGGTCACCTTCGCCGAGCAGGTGCCGCATCTGACCATCCGCTATGGCCGCCGCAGCATCGGGGCCGGCCAGGCGCTGCGGGGGATCGCGCTGGCGCTGGGCGGCCGCGCCGGTGCGCGCCTGGCCGCACGCCTGGCCCTGGCGGTCAGTAGGATGACGCTGATCAGACTGATCCGCGCCCCGCCCGAGCCCGCCCTCCATAACGGCCCGGCCGTGCTGGGCGTGAACGACTTCGACCTGCGTAAGCGCAGGATCTACGGCACCATCCTGATCGACATCAGCACGGGACGACCGATCGACGTCCTGCCCGACCGCACCGCCGACACCCTGGCCACCTGGCTCCAACAACACCCCGGTGTGGAGATCATCTGCCGCGACCGCGCCGGCGCCTACGCCGACGGCGCCAACCGCGGGGCACCCGAGGCGATCCAAGTTGCTGATCGCTGGCACATCTGGAGCAACCTCGGCCAAGCCGTCGAACGCACAGTCGCCACGCACCGCCGGCACCTGCAGGCCATCAGCCCGGCCCCGCAGGCACAGCCCGGTTCTGCCTCGGCGCTGCCCGCGCCACCTCCGCCTGCTGCCCAGCCGCCGCGCACGTCGGAGAGCAGGCAGGATCGAGTCGCGGTCCGCACCTGTGAGCGGCATGCCGCCATCCATGAGTTGCTCCCCAAGGCAAGTCCCTGCGGGAGATCGCCCGCCAACTGGATCTCGGCCGCAACACCGTCCGCCGCTTCGCCCACGCCGCCGCCCCTGAAGAACTGCTCGTCCACACCGGCATCGGCCAGCAGGCCAAGAGTCTGGCAGTCTTCGACGACTACCTGCGCCAGCGCTGGGCCGACGGCTGTACCAACGCCGAACAGCTCTACCGCGAACTATGCGCCCGCGGCTACCGCGGCGCCAGCACGGTGGTCCGCCAGTACGTGCGGCCGTGGCGGACCGCTCTTCCTACCGAGCCGCCACGGCAGCGGCCCCCCACGGTGCGGCAGGCCGCCGGCTGGTTCCTCCGCAACCCCGTCAACCTCGACCCCGACGAACAACGCCAGCTCGACGCGCTGTGCACAGCCAGCCCGCAGCTGGCCGCCCTACGCACTCATGTCCGTCACTTCGCCGAGATGATGACGCAGCGCCGTGGCCGACACCTCGACGCCTGCATGACCGCAGTCCTCGCTAACCACCCCCCTGAGCTGCACTCTTTCGTCACCGGCCTGCATCGTGACCAGGACGCTGTCACCGCCGGCCTCACCTTGCCCTACAGCTCCGGCCCCGTCGAAGGCCACGTCAACCGCATCATCAAAACGATCAAGAGGCAAATGTACGGCCGCGCCAAGCACGACCTGCTTCTTCCGCAAGCGCGTCTTACTGGCGGACTGATGGGCCCACTCACGGAATGTGTACCTGAGCCAGTTTTGCGGGGTCGTCGAGAACCAGGGCGCCCACCGGTCCAGGGTGTTGCGCGAGATGCGGACCTTGGTGCCGAACGGATCGGTGTGCTCGGCGGCGGCGTACACACGCACCCGCTTGCCGCGCTGGCGGGCCGACAGCGTCGGATCGATCTCCTGGATCAGCCGGTAACGGACGAGGCCGATCTGCTACGCGTAACCGGCCAGCCGTTTGACCTCGTCTTCGGCTTGGGTCACCTTCTGTCCTCCTCGCCAGGTACTTTTAACCGGAATTCCACAAAACTGACAGAGGTGACTCTTGGTCACAATGAGTGGTTTGTGTTGATCGGTGGGGTGGTCACGACCGGCGCCAGCAGGCTCCCGGAGGTGACCGTGACCGCCGGCTCCACGGCGACATCGCGAACGCGAACCGCCTACCGGCCGCGTCGGCCTCCGCGACGATCGTGCGTACCGCATCGCCGGCCGGCACCGCGAGGATGACTACCTTCTTCACCCATATGGATCTTGGTCGCATCTGTCTCGAAACCCCGACAGAGAGGACTCCCGCGTCCAGATCATTGATCAAGAAGGTGGCACGCCGGAGGACGCACTACCCCTTGCCACAACCGCACACCCCTCGCGATTACCGAGAGACAGTGCTCGCATACAGTGTGAGACCCATGCCTGTGGTGGGAGTCAAGGTCAAAGCAAGGCGTGTCACCACATGCTTGGTGACACGCCATCCGCCATGTTCGCGTCTGGATGGTCACTCTGCGTAACATTGTCACGCAGAGGATCGACCGCCAAGTCGCGGTCATCCTTCATCGCTAGTGAAGGGGGTGTTGCATGACGCTGTCGAAACAAGCGCCTCTTGGCATCGATCCACGGATTCCTTGGCACTCGGTACTGCGCTGCCTCAGCTGCCGTACTGGCTTGCGTGTTGTCCGTGAAGAACTCGTATGCGAGGTTTGCGCGGCTACATACCCCATCGACAGGGGAATTGCGCGATTCGTTCCCGAGGACAACTACGGTAACGGGTTCGGCTACCAGTGGAATCGACACCGGCTGACTCAGCTGGACTCCTTCTCAGGTGTGCCCGTTTCCCACGAGCGGGTAATGAAGGCAAGTGGCTGGACAGCCGAGGAGTTGCGCGGCAAGAACCTGCTCGAATGCGGCAGCGGAGCCGGGCGTTTCACCGAGGTGCTGTGTGAGACCGGCGCTGTGGTGACATCGTTCGACATCTCCAGCGCGGTCCACGCCAACGCCGCGTCGAACGGCCGCTTTCCCAACTTGCGGCTACTGCAAGCCAGTATCTACGACCTGCCCTTCGACGAGGAGTCCTTTGACTTCCTGTTCTGTTTCGGCGTGATCCAGCACACGCCTGATGTCGAAGGCGCCTTCAAGACCATGTTCCGTTACTTGCGGCCCGGCGGCTCATTCTGCATCGACGTGTACGCAGCGCCGATCGCCTACCTGCACCCCCGGCACCTCCTACGCCCCCTGACCAAACGCATTGATCCTTCCCGGCTCTACGCCATCGTCGAGAAGACAGCGCCGAAGCTCCTGCCTCTCTCGATGGCGCTTTCCGCCGTTCCCGGGGTGGGACCGTGCCTGGCGCGCCTTGTTCCTGTCGCCAACCATCGGCATCTGAACCTGCGGAATAAGAAGATCATACGTGAATGGTCGGTGCTCGATACCTTCGACTGGCTCGCGCCGCGATACGAGAGACCACAGACACGCCAACGCCTTCAGCGATGGACGGAGGAGTTGGGTCTACGTGAGGTGTCGATAGAACGCCATCGCGGGGTTCACGTGATCCGCGGGATCAAATAGTTCAGCCATCACGCCGCTTGAGCCACACTCGCGCGGCAGGCCGTGTCTCATCTCAAGTGACGGGGGTCTGGATATGAGAGAGAAACTGGTGGTCGTCGGCCAAGGGTACGTCGGCCTGCCACTGGCGATGCGCGGGGTTGAGGCGGGGTTCGACGTCGTGGGGATCGACGTGGACGAGTGGCGCGTCAACCGGTTGAATGCCGGCGGATCCTACGTCGAGGACATCAGCGATGACGAGGTGAAGGCTGCGCTGCGTGGCGGCCACTACGTGGCCAGCACCGACTACTCCGAGGCCAAGAACTTCGACATCTGCCTGATCACCGTACCAACCCCTCTGCACGAGGAGGCTCCGGATCTGCGCCATATCGCCTCGGCCGGCCGTTCCATCGCGCCGCTGATCCAGCCAGGAGCCACAGTGATCTTGGAATCCACCACCTATCCCGGCACCACCGTGGAGTATCTTCGCCCGATCCTGCAGAAGGGCTCCGGGCTGCGCGCACCCGAGGACTTCTTCCTCGGCTACAGCCCGGAACGGATCGACCCGGGGAACTCCCGATGGCGCCTGTATAACACCCCGAAGGTCGTATCGGGCATCGATGAATATTCGCTGAAGAAGATCGAGGCGTTCTACCGGCAGATCGTCCGGGAGGTCGTTCCTGTCTCCTCTCCCCCGGTGGCCGAGCTGTGCAAGCTCCTGGAGAACACCTTCAGGCACGTCAACATCGCTCTGGTCAACGAACTGTCCATCTTCGCGCAGCAGCTCGGGATCGACGTCTGGGAAGCCATCGACGCCGCCTCCACCAAGCCGTTCGGGTTCATGCGGTTCACGCCCGGTCCCGGCGTCGGCGGCCATTGTCTGCCGATCGACCCGTCGTACCTGTCATGGACGGTCAAGCGAGGTCTCGGGCACAACTTCCGATTCGTCGAACTGGCCAACGACATCAACAGGAGTATGCCGAGCCACGTAGTACACCGGCTCGCCCTGGCGCTGAATAAGCGCGCCAAGCCGATCAAGGGCAGCCAGCTAGTCCTGCTCGGACTCGCCTACAAGAAGAACGCAGGAGACTGCCGCGAATCCCCCGCAATCGAGGTTGCCAGGTCCCTCTCCAAGCTCGGCGCCCATGTACGAGCGGCCGACCCTCACGTCGACCGCTTCCTGCTCACACTAAACATCCAGATCATCGAGGCTACATGCCAGGAGCTCGCACAGGCAGATGCGGTCGTCATCCTCACCGATCACGACTGCTTTGACTATGAACTCATCGAACAGGTAAGCCCCTTCATTTTCGACACACGAAACCGCTGTCGAGGCCACAACGTCGAACGGCTGTGACGAAACTTGAGCTTCAGCCACAGCGCGTCAGCGGACCTTACACCGCTTACCACCCGTCAGGGGCAGTGCAGGTGTTTAGCACGTATGTACGGCTACCTACTACGTGCTTTGTAGAGCCCACGGACGCATGAAGGGCCTGCCGATGGCAGACCCTCTCGTGAGGCGCTAGAAGTGGAACTCTCCCTTGGACATGCCGTCCTTGAAGGCATCCACTCGGTCTTGATGAACACTAGGGCAGGTCCTTCCGGGTGACAGCTGTGCCTCGCCCTTATGCAACCTCCACATAATCGCCGCCGGTTCCTCCACTGGCCTTAGCCTTCCGCCAGACAGCAGTGCCCAGCTCTTCCGCGAGCCGGAAAGATCCGCATAGAGACCGAACCCAGATCATCGCCAGCCTCCGCAACCTGGCCATCGGCCTGACCCCCCTGATCGGTTGGACCAACATCGCCGCCGCCACCGACCGCTACAGCAACCACGCCGCCGACGGCCTGCAACTCGGTTTCACAATACGCGAACGCTTCGGCCCTGCAACCGCTGGGTGCTGGGCTCGCGAAGGCGACAGGGAGGCCGCTTCGTTCGCCTCGTTTACTTCAGCCGGGTCTTGATCAGTCTGGTAAGTTCGTTCAGCGTCTTCTGTCCAGTTTGGCACCGACCGCTTCAGGTGGGCCCAGACTCCCGGGACCGGGTTGGAAAAGACCCTCGCTATGCCGAAGCTCACTGGCGCGTTCCCGGTCTGGAATTTTGCCTGGATCGAGATTTGCCGATGAGGATACCGGATACTCATCGAATTAAGAGAATGGGCAACGGTACTGGAGGATGTGATTCCGTCAAATGCTCAAGGCGATAGTTCTCTGCACCCGACTGCTGCTAACGCTCGTAATGGTAAATGTTAGCGCAGGAGCATGCGTACCGGGACAGAGAGACTCGCACAGTCGCGAGAACTCCGACATCAAACCAGTCGATGTTGTACTGGACGATCGGCGGATAACCGTACGAGATCCTGCAGATCTTGAGAGCAAGCGGGCGCAGCTGATCAGATTCATCTGGGGCAGCGATGGCTTCCCAAAAGAAAAGCTACCGAGAGCTGTTCAACGTGGAGCTGAAAGCCCTGTTGACGGATTGAGCAATTTGGAAAGAGTGGATACACTGACAATCATAATGGACCGAGGTGTTGCCTCCTACGCTCACCATTTTATCCCCCACACAAGAAAGCAAAAACGTCTAGTAATACTCCACCAAGGCCACAGCTGTACGCTTAACGATACCGCAGGAGATACCGATGAAGGACTAGGCATGCAGCGAACCGTTAACGCGCTCCTTTCTCACGGCTTCTCGGTCTTGTCACTCTACATGCCCTATATGGCATACTTTTCCAACGTGAATACTTGTAGAGCACGTTCGCACAATAGCTTGTTTGACCTCCGCCCCTCTCGCGGAGATCCCATGAAATATTTCCTGGAGCCGGTGGCGGTTTGCCTTAATTACCTGAAATCCAAGTATATTGTCCACGGTTTCCCACGATACAGCGAGTATGACATGATCGGCCTGTCTGGCGGCGGCTGGACTACCACCGTTTATTCCGCTATCGATTCGAGAATTAGATCGAGTTTTCCCATTGCGGGATCAATCCCTCTCTATCTCCGAGGCAATGGGGCCGCCACTGGCGATAGAGAGCAGACATATTCCGATTTCTATAAAATTTCCGGCTACTTGGATCTCTATATCCTAGGCTCCGCAGGAAGCGGCCGTAAGCAAGTTCAGATCCTTAATCGACGCGATAATTGCTGCTTTGGCGCAGATCAGCACGACGCAACAAGAGCGGGCTCAACTTACGATCAGTCTGTTCGTGATTATGAATCTCGAGTTCAAAAAACTGTTGCAGCCCTTGGATTTGCCGACGCCTTTCGCCTCCACATAGACGAAACAGCCCCGTCTCACACTATCTCTAGACATGCCATTAAGATAATTCTATGCGAATTGGGGTAAGCATTCACCTCGTGAGGGTTGGGTGACGACGGAACCGCTGGTGTAACCGTCCGTGAGTTTGATCGATCCTGTCGAGGATGATTCGAGCTTCGAGTGTCCGGCCTGGAGGAGATGTCCCGCGAGGAGTTGAGCGCTCTGACGCGAGCTCTCATGGTCGAGAACGCGGTACTCCGAGCGGAGGTAGCCGAACTTCGGGCTGAGAACGCCGCGCTGCGTGAGCGGGTGGCCAAGCTGGAGCGGTTGATCTCGCGCAACAGCGGCAATTCCGGAATGGCGCCTTCAGTTGACGACCTTCCCGGCCGCAAGCAGCCGAAGGACCGCGGGTCCGGCAGTGGCCGGCGCCGGCCGGGTAAGCAACCCGGCGCCGAAGGCAAGGCGCTGGCCTGGTCGAATGAGATCGGCGACGGAGACTTCATCGAGCACTATCCGCAAAGCCCGTGTGGGTGCGGGGCCGATCTCGGCCAAGCCGCGGATCTGGGCGTGACAGCCAGGCACCAGCAGATCGAGATCCCGCTGGTCGTGGCCCGGCGTTTCCAGCACCACCCGCACACGGTGGCCTGCCGGTGCGGGCGGGTGCACACCGCGCCGCGACCGGCGGGGGTGCCCGCTACGCCGGTCAGTCTGGGCGTCAACCTGCAGGCCTGGTGCGTGTATCTTGCTGGTCATCAACGCGATTCCGGTGCACCGGGTGGCCGAGCTGGTGGTCTCGCTGACCGGCGCGGAGTCCTCGCCCAGGTTCGTGCATTCCTTGATCGGCCGAGCCGCCGCAGCGATCGCAGCCGCTAACGCGCGCATCCGGATGCTGCTCACGCTGGCGTATGTGGTGTGCTGCGATGAGACGCCGATCCGGGTGGGGCCGAAGAAGGCCAAGAAGTACCTGCTGGTGGCCTGCAACAAGCTGGCTGACCTGGTACATGCTCGGCGGACGCGACCTGGACACCTTCAAGCGGGTCGTGCTGGCCGACCTGACCGGCGTGGTGGTGCACGACCGCTATCAGAACTACGACGCCGCCGACCTCGAAGCACACGAGCTTCAACTGTGCACGGCACACACCTGCTTCGCGATCTTGAGGACTGCGCCGAGACCTATCCCGACGCACGCTGGCCCCGGCAACTCCAGACAGCGCTGCGCGGCCTGATCCACGCCGCCAACCTCGCCGCCGGCAGGGCACGGACGCCATTGCACCGGGCACCCTGGCACTGTTCACGAAGATGTTCCGCGGCGGAGTCGCCGTCGGCCTGTCGCAGGTCAAGCGCCTGCTGGGGGCGGCCAAGACCGTCACCCAGCCGGGTGCTGCTGGAGGTGCTGCGCGACCGCGCCGGCGAAGTCCGGCGCTTCGCCTGCGACTTGCGGATCCCACCAACGAACAACCAGGCCGAGGTGCGACACGAGGCCGCACGCTATGAGTGGACACGCCGAGAGGAGAGCCGACCGATGATGTTGGCGGCGTGATCCCGGACCCGTGCTCAAGGTCCGCCCCCACCTGGACGTGCGTCGCTGGCAACTGCGGGATGCGAAGCTCCGGGGACAAGCCCAAGGGTTCCTGCTCCACCCAGGGACCACAGGCGAGGGGAAGGCCGGACGGGCGAACACAAGTGGACCCTCGATGATGCCTTGTTAGGTTGAGCTCCTTCGGATGCACAGCAAGGCAAGGGGTGCAGGACTGGCCGCTGTGAAGCGGCAGGTGCTGGTGCTGCTGGACGCCGGCTATGACGCGGTGACCTTCCTGCGGGATATCGCCGCCACGCGCGCCCAGTTCATATGCCGCCGTCTAGCAGGGTGGCTTTGATCGAAAAGTAGGTGGTCTCGATCTGCGGCGCTCGTGGTACAGGGAGATGCTCGAGTGCGCGGGGTAGCGATGGTGGTCGGTCAGTCTGGTGATCAGCCGCCACGCTTCTCGGCGGCGGCTGCCGTCGGCCAGCGTGATGGTAACCCAGCCCTCGATCACCCGGACCGGCAGCCTGACGCCGCCTGCCCAGGCAAGGACAAGGCCAGCGTCGAGCGCCGGTTACGCAAAGGCGGGCTGCATTGCCCGGACTGTGCCTGCCATCTGTGTCCGTGGGGCTGGGTCGAGCCGCAGACGGTGTGGGGTATCGGCTGGTGGCGGATTCGGCTGCGCCGGTCGCGGTGCCGGACGTGCGGGCGGACGCATCTGTTGTCGCCGGTCAATTTGTTGTGGCACCGCCGTGACGATGTCTCGGTGATCGGGGAGGCACTGACGCGGTCGGCGCTAGGTGGCCCGTGATTGAGAAAGATCAGGCGCGGTAGTTCCACCCGGCCGCGTGCCAGCGTTCTGGTGTCAGAGCGTTACGCCCATCGAAGATATTCCGGCTCCGCACCGTCGTGCTGAGTAGCTCGGGATCCATGTCGATAAACTCTGTCCAGTCCGTCAGCAGCATTACCAGATCGGCTTCACTCGCGGCTTCGACAATCGTCTCGGCGTACTCCAGTTCGGGATGTGCTCGCTTCGCGTTGTTCATGGCGACCGGGTCGTGTATGACAACATGCGCATTCTCCGCATGGGCAGCGACTCCTACGGCCAGCGCCGGGGAATCCCGGACATCGTCGGTGTTTGGCTTGAACGCGGCGCCGAGGACGCAAACCCGTTTCCCCACGTACGTACCTCCCAACAGTTCCCGGCCGAGTACTAGCGCGCGGTGCCTGCGGCTCAGATTGATGGAGTCGACCTGCCTGATGAGCAAGGCGACATCGTCTAGACCGAGGTCCGCCGCACACGCACACAGGGCCCGCAGGTCTTTGGGGAGACAGCCGCCGCCGAAGCCGAGTCCGGGGCCGAGAAAGCGTCGGCCGATGCGGTCATCGTAGCCGAGCGCTTCGGTGAGCGGTAGTACATCCGCACCGGTTGCCTCGCATATCTTCGCCATGGCGTTAATAAAGGATATCTTCATAGCGAGGAATGCGTTCGCCGAAACCTTGGTAAGCTCAGCGGTAGTACAGTCCGTAACTACGACGGGACAGCCTCGCTCGATGATGGGCCGATAAACGGCTCTGAGTAGCTTCTCGGCATGTGGTGATTCCACTCCGAAAATTAGCCTGTTCGGTTTGAGCGTGTCTTCGACGGCGCGCCCTTCGCGCAGGAACTCTGGATTCCACGCCACCTCCACCCGGGGATCACTGGAATGGCGACGGACGATTTCGGCCATGCGTCGCGCGGTTCCCGTCGGGACCGTAGATTTCCCCACTATGATCGCTGGGCTACAAATCCGCCGCGCGAGCTCGGTGAATGCTGTCTCGACCCAACGAAGATCCGCATTGAGGGAGCCAGGGAGCTGGGGTGTTCCAACGCATACGAAATGGATGTCCGCTTCGACCGTATCATCATATGAAGTGGTGAATCGGAGTCGACCCGATTCCATGCACTTGCGGAGCAACTCGCCAAGACCAGGCTCGAAGAAGGGGAGCTCACACGAGGACAGAAGGGAGATCTTCTCCTTCTCGATGTCCATGGCCACGACATCATGGCCAAGAAGCGCCATGCCGATCGCGTGAGTTGCGCCAAGATACCCGGAACCAATGACACTTACTCGGAGGTTGTCAGATGACTCTAGAGACTGTTGCGGTTTCGCATGAGTCGAATTTGTTTGTTTCGGTGCGTACGGTTGCACTATTTCTCCCTTATGTCGCCGTTGGATAGACTGGTGCGGCGATATCACACCTGTCTGCTCGCAGCGACTACATCGCTTTTCATTGATGCTCGGAGACATCATTGGCGTAACCGATGCTAAGTAAAGATTTGGGATGGCTATATCCAGGATGTGGCATATGCGTTGGAGAAGTTCAGGTACGTAGCGGCCGTCCTTGAGCTCCTGCGTGAACCCGCACTGATGCTCAGGAGGCCTGGATCCGCCGCTGAGAAGTCATCACCGTCGGCGCGCTCGCGGACTTCGACGGCTTTCCCGGTGACAGCGGCAGGCCCACCTGTCGGCGCTATGTCGATGACACGATTGCCGACCTCTCCAACTTCGGCGCCGACATCGACCTCATCGCCCCCGGCACGCCCCACCATCATCTCCGGGACCTCGATGGCCAGCCTCACGTGGTAGGAGGCGCCGCACTCTACAAGATCACGAGCCCGGCTTGCCCAGATGAAGTCAACCGTGCAGAGCGCAGGCACGCTGAACTGGACATGGCAGGATGGCGACACTGACGGTGTGCGGGAGCCGCTACTGAACGTCATCTCAACGTCGCCACGCTCTGAGGCGGCGTTCGGCGCCTTATCAGAGATCTGTTAGGAGATCGTCCAGCGACATAAGCAGGTCGCGATCACGGTTGTATCCCCGGTTGGTGATCAGGCTGACGGCCTTACGCGCTATGTCGAGGTCTTCGGGCGTTGCCGTTTCCAGGAGAGCCCGGAGATCTGCGAGGTCTTGCGGACGAGATTGGTCATCACGGGCCAACAGCTTGAGCGCGACCAGATGTCCTGTTGTCGCAACGGGAAGGATCAAGTCCGGCACAACCTCCAGGAACTCGGCGGCCTCGGCTATCTCCGGCTCGATCCCTGAACTGGCGAAGAGAACATCGACCAGGACATCCACGCCATCAGCAGTATGTTTGAGTCGAACCGTGGCCAACCGCCCGTTGTCGTGCTCGACTGAGGCGAAGAAGGTGTAACCCTCCCCCAGCAGGCGACGTACCAGCTCTTCCGCTCCGGCGTCATCCGCAACCGCAACGGCGATATCGATATCACGAGTAAATCGCGGCGTGGCCCGCGCAGAGATCGCGAACCCCCCTACAAGCGCCCAGGGGTGACCATGCCGATTCAGATCCTCTGCTGCCTGACGCAGCATGGATTCAAGGCGATTCATGCGAACCTACGCGACTGCCGGCCGGGAGCATCGCCTAGAGGAGCGCCGGGACGGTCAAGCAACCACCGCTGGATAGCGTCGTCGATTTCCTTGTCGGTGGCCGTGGGACGCATCCGGCGCAGGCGAGCACGTTGCATGCGCTCGCCGAACTCGAACATCTCTAGCGCGAGCCTAAGACGCTGGCCAGCCGTCTCCTTTGCCACGCACCTACTCTATGGCCTGGCCGCCCGCCTCCGGCACCAAGCAGGCCCCCATGTCACCGACAAAGGTTTTTGATCTGCTTTTCAGCTGATCGGGCCCCGCCTCCCGCGAAATCCCTACATCTCATGAGAGGTTCGGCTGGAGCGGAGGAGACATCGGGGGGCTCCTCCTCATCTGCCGGAGAACGATCCCAGTGAGACAAGATCATGAAGGGCTGCAGGTCAGCCGACGGCGGCTGATCACCAACATCGGCATCGGCTCGCTCGGGCTCGGCGGCCTCCTGACCGCCCGCAGCGCCGGCGCGACGGCGGTCACGGACTACAGCGACCTCTTCTCCCAGGCTCGCACCTGCACGGTCACGCCTGCCCGGTCCAAAGGGCCCTTCTACCTCGACGCAGACATGATCCGCAGCGACATCCGCGACAACAAGCCCGGTGTACGCCTGCGCCTCGCCATCAAGGTGCAAGACAGCGAAACGTGCCAGCCGCTGCCGGGCTCGGTGGTGGATATCTGGCAGTGCGACGCCTCCGGGCTCTACTCGGGAGGCGAGCGGGGGTCCATGATCGAGCACGTTGAGTCGCGCCAGATCACCCAAGACAGGGCCTGGCCCGACATGACCCCTACCGACGACAAGCGCTACCTGCGCGGCGCGCAAGTCACGGACGGCGACGGCGTCGTGGAGTTCACGACAATCTGGCCGGGATGGTATCCGGGCCGCACGGTGCACATCCATGCCATGGTGCTCATCGGCGGCTCACGCATGCTGACCACACAGCTGATGTTCGACGAGACGCTCAACTGGAAGGTTCTGTCCCAGGCCCCGTACGCCCAGCACATAGGGCGAGACACGTACAACACCGGTGATTTCTATTACGATCATCGGCTGCAGCTGACGGTTGTCGAAGACGGCGACGGCTACTGGGGCGCCATCATCCTTTCCGTCGACTCCGACAGGGACGGCAGCTGAACCCGCCGCATGGGATTGCTCTCCCCATAAATCGCGGAGGCGCGCACCCCTGGTGGGATGCGCGCCTCTTGACGAGCCTCAGCAGCCTCAGCCTGCGCGGCGGCGGTTGCCGCCGTTGCCGCCGTTGCCGCGGGACGGCTGGCGGCGCTGTTGCTTGCGCTCGCTGGCGGCGGACGGCGCGATGTCGTCGTCGTCCGTTGCCAGGTCCGGCGACTGGAAGATCACCGAGAACGGGCTCGGCGGGATGATCCGCTCCGGCTCCGTCCGCGCCGGGGGCGGCGGCGTGGCGAGGAAGCCCAGGTCATTCTCAGGCTTCTCCACGAAGGGTGCGGGCACCTCGGCCGCGGGTTCGGCGGCGGCGCGGCGGCGGGAGCGCGTGCTCTCGGCCGGCGCCTCCGTGGTCGCCTTCGCCGACGCCTCCGTGGTCACCCTGGCTGGCGCCTCAGTGATCACCTTCGCCGGCTCCTCCGTAGTCGTCTTTGCCAGCGCCTCCGTGGTCACCTTGGCCGGCACCTCCTCCGTAGTCACCTTGCGGGAGCGGGTGCCCTCGGCCGGCGCCTCGGCGGTCGTCCGGCGGGAGCGGGTGCTCTTCGCCGGAGCTTCCGCCACGGCGACGGCGTCGTCGTCTGCGGCCTTGCGCGAGCGCGTGGCCTTGACGGGCGCCTCAGGGGCCTCGCCAAGCGCCTGCTCGATCGCTGACGTAGCCGCCCCCCTCCGCGTACGCGTGCGCCTCGGCTCGGTGGCCGCGGCCTTGATCTCGTCCGTTGAGAAGATCGCGGGAATCTCTTCCGCCTTGGCATCCACGAGCTCGACCTCCGAGGTCTCGACGGGTGCGGTCTCCACCAGATCGGGTGCGGTCTCCACCTGATCGGCCATCTCCCTGCCGCCGCGGGTGCGGCGGCGCTGGCGCGGCGTGCGGGCAGGGCGCTCCCGCTCCTCGCGCTCCTCGCGGCGGCGGCCGCCACGCCCGCGAATCCTGCCGGTCTCACCGAGATCCTCGATGTGCTCCGCGGACAGCCCGACACGCGAGCGGCTCGCGTGCGGCAGGACGCCCTTGGTGCCTTCGGGGATGTTGAGCTCGGTGTAGATGTGCGGCGAGGTGGAGTAGGTCTCCTCAGGCTCGGCGAAGTCGAGCCCGAGCATCTGGTTGATCATTTTCCAGCGGGTCAGCTCTTCCCACTCCACGAACGTGACCGAGATGCCGGTTTTGCCGGCCCGGCCGGTGCGGCCGATGCGGTGCACGTAGGTCTTGTCGTCCGTGGGGCAGTCGTAGTTGACCACGTGGGTGACGTCGTCGATGTCGATGCCGCGGGCCGCCACGTCGGTGGCCACGAGCACGTCGATCTTGCCGTTGCGGAACGCGCGCAGTGCCTGCTCGCGCTGGCCCTGGCCGAGGTCGCCGTGGACGGCCGCGACCGCGAAGCCGCGGGTGTCGAGTTGCTCGGCGACCATGTCGCAGGCCCGCTTGGTCTCGCAGAAGACCATGGTGAGCCCGCGGCCCTCGGCCTGGAGCAGCCGCGCGACAATCTCGATCTTGTCCATGCGGTGCGCGCGCCACACGATCTGGCGCGTCAGCGGCGTGGCCTCGCCCTCGCCGCTCTCGTGCTCGGCGCGTACGTGCGTCGGCCGGTTGAGGTATTTGCGCGACAGCGCGACGATCTCGCCCGGCATGGTCGCCGAGAACAACATCGTCTGCCGCTCTGCGGGGATCAGCTTGAAGATGCGCTCGATGTCGGGCAGGAAGCCCAGGTCGAGCATGCGGTCGGCCTCGTCGAGCACGAGCGAGTTGACCGCGCTCAGGTCGAGGTGCTTCTGCTTGACCAGGTCGAGCAGGCGGCCCGGGGTGCCGACGATGACGTCGACACCGGCCTTGAGCGCTTCGACCTGCGGCTCGTACGCCCTGCCGCCGTAGACGGTCAGGACCCTGGACCCGAGCTTGCCCGCGGCGGTGACCAGGTCCTCACTGACCTGCACGGCCAGCTCGCGGGTCGGCACGACGACCAGTCCGCGGGGCTTCTTGCGGTTTTTGCGGGGCTTGCCGATGCTCTGCAGCATCGCGATGCCGAACGCGTAGGTCTTGCCCGTGCCCGTGCGCGCCTGGCCGATCAGGTCCTGTCCGCTCAGCGCGAGCGGAAGCGCCATCTCTTGGATGGGGAACGGTGTGACGATGCCCTCGGTCTCGAGGGCATCGGCGATCTCAGGTGTGACTCCGAGGTCTCGGAAAGTCGTCAGCTTGGCCTGCCTCAATCTCAAATGAAGGCGGGCCTGCCGGGACCGACGGGCGGAAAATGCCCCCGTTGTGTGGGTCCTCGCGGTAGAGCCAGCCCTCTCGCGTCATCGCGACCGCAGACCTCCGGGGAGCGGAGGTATCCGGAGGGAAGTCCCCGAATTAACACAGTGCGGTCGCACTTTCTCAGAGCAGTGTACTCGATACCACAACGCTGGCCGAGCTCGCATATGTTCCCGAAGATTCACGGGGCTTCGCGAAGTACGCTGCCCTTCATGAAGGAGTCTCCAGGAGTCGTCGACCTACTCGGTGTCCTAGCTTACGCGGAGCTCAGCGCGTACGCCAGGATGACCGAGGACGCCGCCACGCTGGCGCCCTCGCTGGCCGACCGGGCGGCCTTGAGCGAGCTGGCCGTCACCGAGTACGCCCATTTCCGCCTGCTGCGGGACCGCCTGGTCGAGCTGGGCGCCGATCCCGACAAGGCGATGTCGCCGTACGTGGCGCCGCTGGAGGCCTGGCACGCGCAGACCCGGCCGGCCAACTGGCTGCAGGCGCTGGTCAAGACCTATGTGGGGGACGGCATCGCGCACGACTTCTACCGTGAGGCGGCCAGGCATCTCGATCCCTCGATCGCCGGCCTGGTGGACGAGGTGCTGGTGGACGAGGGCCGGTCGCAGTTTGCGGTGGAACGGGTCAGGGCCGGGATCGAGGCCGATCCGACGGCGGGGGCGCGGCTGGCGCTGTGGGCGCGGCGGCTCGTGGGTGAGGCGTTGAGCCAGGCCCAGCAAGTGGCGGCGGCGCGGCCGGAGCTGGCGCTGCTGCTGGTGGAGGCCGGCGGTGGGCAGGCCGATATTTCCCGACTTTTCGCGAAATTGACGGAGGAACACGGCAAGCGGATGGCTGCCATGGGCCTCTGATCGTCTGTTCATTGGGCGGCGCGAGCGCGCGAAGGGTTGTAGCGTGCCTGGCATGAGGGCCTCGCGCCGCTACGGCAGTTCCTTGACCAGATGTGGGCCGAACCGCTGGACCTCACGTGCCGTCCTGCGAAGAAGCAGCGCGGACTGTCCGGCCACCGAGGCGAGCCGGGACCACCCGCCGCGCCGTCGCCACTCCCCTCGCGGATGCGTGCTCGGGCGACGCTCACGGGGTTGAGCGGTACGGGGCGCCGGTGCGGGCCCCGTACCCCCGTCCCGAGCCCTTAGAGTGTGCCGCCGAAGCCGACCGGCCTGGACTCGTCCTCGCCGATCTCGACGAACCCGAGCGCGGACACCGGTATGACGACGCGCCTGCCCTTCACGTCGGTGATGGCGAAGATCCCGCGATCGACCGACAGCGCGTTCCTGATCTCCTCCTCGACCTGCTCGGCGGTGAGGTCGGTCTCGACAATGAGTTCGCGGTGTACGGAGCGTACGCCGATCTTGATTTCCATCCTGGCTCCCTAGTCGACGGGGCTTGCCCACCTCCATCGTGGCCGCTCACACCCCGGGAAACGCAAATGATCGCGCCCAGCGAACGGGTTATGCCGTACGCGGAAAACCGCTGATGCCGCGCCAGGCGAGCCGGGCCAGGAGTTGCTCGGCCGCGTCCTTCGGGATCGAGCCGTGCGTGGTCACCCAGTAGCGGGCGCTCACCTCGGCCATGCCGACCAGGCCCACGCCGAGCAGGTGGGCCTCGTCACTGGTGCAGCCGGTGTCCTCCTGGATGAGAGCGCTGACCATCTCCGCGCACTCCTGCAGCGACCGCTCCACCCGCTGCCGCACCGGCGCCACGTTGCGCAGATCCGACTCGAAGACGAGCCTGAAGGCCTCGCCCTGGCTGGAGACGAAGTCGAAGAACGCCTGGAAGGTGGCCTGCACGCGCAGCTTGTTTTCGTGGGTGGAGGCCAGCGCCTCCCTGACACGGTTGACCATGTCGTCCACGTGCAGGTCGAGCAGCGCCAGGTAGAGCTCCAGCTTGCCGGGGAAGTGCTGGTAGAGCACCGGTTTGCTGACCCCGGCCCGGTCGGCGATCTCGTCCATGGCGGCCGCGTGATAGCCGTTTTCCACGAACACTTCCTGCGCGGCGCTCAGCAGCTGCCGGCGGCGGGCGAGTCGGGGCAGCCGGGTGCCCCGGGGCTTGGCGTCCGGGGTTGCGGTCACGCGGGTCTCCATTGGTCTCTCAGCGGGTCGTGCGGCCATCCTACGTGCGCGAGGGTGTCCGCACCTTGGTGACGGCCATGACGTGTACGTCCGCCACCCGGATAGCACCCGATAGCCGACGGCACCGGCAGTCCGCCGCCGGAGCCCGGGCCCGTCACAAGAACCGGATCGGTCACCGGTATTCGTCGTCGTCGAGGTCGACCACGCGATCCTGCTCGGTCGCGTCGCCGGGGTCGACGTCGATGGGCAGCTCATGGCGCAGCGTGTCGGCGTTCTGGCGTATCTCGCGCTCCTGCTCGGCCGCGTCGGCCTCGGGCGTCTCGACCGAGAACTCCGTCTCTTCCTCGTCGTAAGGGCCTTCGTCCCCGCGGATGTCCATCTCCGACATCTTCTGGTCCCCCTTTCGGTGCGGACTGCACCAGCCTACGCCCGGCCGAAAAGGTCGCCACGTTTGCCGACTCTGGCGAGGACGTCCGGCGCCATGAAGACCAGGTCCTCCGGACGTTCGCATCCCTCGACCTCCTTCCAGGTCAGCGGCGTGGAGACGGTCGGCTGGTCCCCCGCCCGCAGCGAGTACGCCGCCACGGTGGTCTTGGCCGGGTTGTTCTGGCTCCAGTCGATGAACACCTTCCCCGGCCTGGCCTTCTTGGTCATCACACTGACGACCTGCTGCGGGTGCTCCTTGGCGAGGACCTGGGCGAGCCTCTTGGCGTACGCGGAGGGCTCCTCGCGGCAGTCCCAATCCGCGTACAGCTGCATGCCCTTGCGGCCGCTGGTCTTCGGCCGGGCGGAGAGCCCTTCGGCTTTGAGCATGTCACGCAGCATGAGCGCCACCTGGCAGCACTCGACGATCGTCGCCGGCGGCCCCGGATCCAGGTCGAACACGAGCAGGTCGGGCGGCAGCGCCTCGCCGTCGTCGTCGACGCGCCACTGGGGTACGTGGAGCTCCAGCGCGGCGAGGTTGGCGTAGTAGACGAGCGTGGGCAGGTCCTCGATGACGGCGAAGTTGATCGTCTCGCGGTTCTTGGTGCTGCCGGGGACGGGCAGGGTGACGCGCCTGACCCAGTCGGGGGTGTGCTCGGGGGCGTTCTTCTCGAAGAAGGACTGGCCGGTGACGCCGTTCGGGTAGCGCTTGACGGTCAGGGGGCGGCCTTCGATGTGCGGGAGGAGCACGGGGGCGATGCGGCTGTAGTAGTCGATGATCTCGGACTTGGTGAAGCCGTAGTCCGGGTAGAGCACCTTGTCCAGGTTGCTCAGGGTCAGCTCGCGCCCTTCGACCTTGACGGGAACCTTCTGGGCCATGGCGTCACCTCCACACGTCCGCGGGGAGCTTGTCAAGGCGAAGCCCTCGCCACACAGGGTGCCGCAGCCGCTGATCGTCGGTCCACATCGTGTAGGCCACCTCCCCGACCAGATCCGGCCTAACCCAATGATTGCGCCACGGGACCTCGTTGCTGAACGGGCTCTTCGGGATCTCCAGCGGCCGCAGCAGCTGGTAGAGCTCGTCGAGCACGGCGTCGGTGAACCCGGTGCCGACGTGGCCGACGTACATCAGCCCCTCGCTCGTGAACACGCCCATGATCAGCGACCCGATCCCGCCGGCCCGGCGCCCCTTGCCCGGCTTCCAGCCGCCGATCACGACCTCCCTGGTGCTGAGGTTCTTCACCTTGATCCACCACGGCGAGCGCGTGCCCGGCCGGTAGGGCGAGTCGAGCCGCTTGGCGACCACGCCTTCCAGGCCCTGCTCGTACGTGGCGGAGAGCAGGTCGGAGTCGCCGGGGAAGGAGGGCGGCGCGCCGATGTCCAGCTCGTCGAGGAGTGCCCGCCGGTCCCGGTACGGCAGGTCGAAGAGCGGGATCCCGTCGAGGTAGAGCAGGTCGAACGGCATGTACGTGACCGGGTACAGCTCCAGCATGGCCGGCTCGGGGTCGGTCAGGTGCATGCGGTGCTGCAGCCGGATGAAGCTGGGCCGCCCGCGCCGGTCGAGCGCCACGACCTCGCCGTCGATGATCGCGTTCTTAAGCCCGAACCCCGAAATTTCCGGGTACCGGCGCGTGTACTCGACCCCGTGCCGCCCGGTCACCCTCATCCCGCCGTCGAGGTGGATGATGGCGCGGATGCCGTCCCACTTCACCTCGAGGCCATACCGCTCGCGATCGGAGGGTAGTTCTCCAGCCACGGCGAGCATTGGTTCGATTGGGTATGGCATTGGTTGCCCCATGCCGGGTATGTGCCCAGTGCCGAGCCGTTGAGAGCGGAGGAACGACCATGCGCAGCATCTGGAAGGGTGCGATCTCCTTCGGCCTGGTCACGATCCCCGTCAAGCTCTACTCGGCGACCGAGCAGAAGGACGTGACCTTCCACCAGGTGCATCGCGAGGACGGCGGGCGCATCCGCTACAAGCGCGTGTGCACGATCGACGGCGAGGAGATCCCTTACGCCGACATCGCCAAGGGCTACGAGCTGTCCTCGGGCGAGGTTGTCGTGCTGACCGACGAGGACTTCGAGGACCTGCCGCTGAGCACGTCCCGCAGGATCGACGTCCTGCAGTTCACGCCCGCCGAACAGATCGACCCCATTTACTTTGCCAAGTCGTACTATCTGGAGCCCGACGCGCAGGGAGCGAAGTCCTACGTGCTGCTGCGCAACGCGCTGGAGAGCTCCGGCCAGGTGGCGGTGGTGAAGGTGGCCCTGCGCCAGCGGGAGTCGCTGGCCACCCTGCGGGTCAGGGACGGCGTCTTCGTCCTGGAGACCATGCTCTGGCCGGACGAGATCCGCAGGCCCGACTTCGAGTTCCTGGAGGAGGACATCGAGGTGCGGGCCCAGGAGCTGAAGATGGCCGAGTCCCTCATCACCACGATGGAGGCGGACTTCGACCCGAGCGAATACCGCGACAGCTACCGTGAGGCCCTGCAGTCGGTGATCGAGGCCAAGGTGGCGGGCAAGGAGGTCGTAGCCCCGCCCGTCGAGGAGGAGGCAGGCCCGGCCGTGGATCTCATGGCGGCGTTGCGGGCGAGCGTGGAGGCCGCGAAGCGGGAACGCGAAGGCGCCGCCCCGGCCAAGCCGAAGAAGGCCGCCTCGGGCAAGGCCAAGGAAGAAGAGAAGCCCCCTGCCAAGCGCAAGGCCCGCAAGTCCGCCTGACCGGCGAGCGGCCGTACGTGCTCCTCACGCGGCGCCACACCGCCTGCGCCCCGTCGAGGCATGCCCTGGGACCATGCGCGCGCGCAGAGCCCTCCACAGGCGCCTGAGCCGCCCGCAGGCCGGGATCTCGCGGTCGGCGTCCGTCGCGTCGCCTCCGAGGTCCCACCTGCGTAAGGGCCTTGCCGGTGTCGATGCGCTGACCTCTGGGTATTGTTGCCTCACGTGAGTACGCCGCGATTCCTCGACCTGCCTCCTGGCGTCACACCACAGAAGATCGAAACGCCACAGGGCACGTTCGCGGCCCTGGAGGCGCTTCCGGTGAGTGGTGTGATCGAGCGCTGGCCCGCGCTCCTCGTGCCCGGCCTAACCGGCAGCAAGGAGGATTTCATCGCGGTCCTGATGACGCTCGCCCATTCGGGCCGCCGGGTGGTGGCCGTGGATCTCCGCGGCCAGTATGAGACCCCCGGTCCCGACGACCCCGAGGCCTACACTTGCCCCGCGCTCGGCGCGGACGTCGACGCGCTGTGCCAGGTGATCGGTGGCGGCGACCCCATGCACCTGGTGGGGCACTCGTTCGGCGGGCTGGTGACCCGCGAGGCCGTGATCGACGGGCGGACGAGGTTCGCCTCCTACACGCTGATGAGCTCGGGCCCCGCGGCCGTCGAGGGCCTCCGGGCGGTCAACGGCAGGAAGATCGTGGAAGAGCTGCCCGTGCTGGGGATCGAGCACTTGTGGCATCACAAGTTCGAGCCGGAGGCGCTGGCCGTCGACGTGCCCGACGAGGTCCTGGCATTCCTGCACCGGCGCCTGACGAGCAACTCGCCGACCGGGATGGTGTGCATGGCCGAGCAGGTGCTGAGCATGGGGGACCGCACCGACGAGCTGCGCCAGGTCGACGTGCCGACGCTGGTGCTCTACGGCGAGCACGACGACGGCTGGACTCCCGAGACCCAGTCGGAGATGGCCGCCAGGCTCGGAGCCGAGTGTGTGGTCGTGCCGGGCGCGGTGCACTCCCCCGCCGTCGAGGCGCCGGAGACCACTGCCACGGCCCTGGTCACGTTCTGGAACACCGCCGAAAAGCACTTCTTGGACACAAGGTCCAATGCCATGTAATTATGCACTTACTATGGCGAGCATCCAGGAAATCGTCGTCCAGCCGCCGCAGAGTGCGACCTGGCAGGTGCATCTCGACCGCTCGATGTGGGTGGGAGGGGTACGCGGCCTCATGCTCCAGGCACTGCACCCGCTGGCCATGCGCGGCGTCTGGCAGAACTCCGGCTTCCAGGAGGACCCGTTCGGGCGGCTGCGGCGCACCGCGGATTTCGTGGGGCGGGTGACGTTCGGCAGTCCCGAGGAGGCCGACGAGATCGGGCGGCGGGTGCGCGGCATCCACAAGGCGCTGCGCATCCACGATCCCGACACGGGGCGCACGCATCGGGTGGACGACCCCGAGTTGCTGTTGTGGGTCCACTGCGCGGAGGTGTCGTCGTACCTGGAGGTGGCCAGGCGGGGCGGGCTCGGGCTGACCGAGCGCCAGGCCGACGCCTACCTGTCCGAGCAGCGCAAGAGCGCCGCGTACGTCGGCCTTCATCCCGAGGACGTGCCGGGCACGTGCGCGGAGATGGAGGCGTACTTCAAGCAGATGCGGCCCCGCCTGCGCGTGACGGAGGAGGCGGCCGCGACCGTGCGGTTCCTGCTGTGGCCGCGGTTGCCGCAGGAGCTCAGGCTGCTGTCGGCCGGCAAGCCCGCATACTTTCCGTTCGGCGCGCTGTGTTACTTCACGCTGCCGGACTGGGCCAGGCGGATGTACGGCGCGCTGCCCGAGGTGCCCCGGGCCACGGTCACGGCCGGGCTGAAGGCATTCCGGCTGGGCATGAACGCGTTGCCGGAGCCCGTGCACGACCACGCGTTCATGCCGGCCACGCGGGAGATGTTGCAGGCCGCACGGGAGCGGCTGGGCGCGGCCGGGTACGACGTCAGCAAAGGGCTCAAGGGCCTGACCGATCCTCGCCGCTGGCCGAAGGCGCTGGCTGCCTGACGGGCAGGAGCACGCCGCCCGCCAGCACGACCGCCGACACGGCGATCATCGTCCAGCCGGTGCCGGCCATGCCCGCCTGCTCGAACAGCACGCCGAGCAGGGACGACGCCGTCGCCGCGCCGACGTACCTGGAGGCCTGGAACAGCCCCACCGCGACTCCCGTGTCGCGCGGTCCTGCGTGCACGAACACCAGCGAGTTGAGGCCGAACTGGCTGAAGGCCGAGGCCACGCCGAGCAGCGACACGGCCACCAGGACCAGGCCGATCGGGCCCACGGCCGGGATGACGCAGGAGCCGGCGAGCAGCAGGGCCGCGCTCAGCACCAGCACGGCACGCATGCCCGCGCGGGCGGCCAGGAGCACCGCCACGGGCGTCATGACGATCGCCAGCGCGGCCATGGGGAGCACCAGCAGCCCCGCGATGTGCGCGGGCACGCCGGCCGAGCGCTGCGCCCACAGCGGCACCGCGAAGAACGCCGCGTAGAACACCACGTTGACCAGCGCGAACTCGCCGCAGGTCGCCAGCAGGCGCGGGTTCGGGCGGGGCAGCACGGCCCGGCGCGGGCCGTCCACGCGTACCTTGGGCAGCCAGCGCAGCGCCACGGTGAGCGCGAGTGCCGCGAGCGGGACGTTGACCAGGAAAATCGCTCGCCATCCCCATAAGGAGATCAGGAAACCGCTGAGCACGGGTCCGGCGGCGGCGCTCGCGGTCAGCACCATGGAGATCGTCGCGATCACACGCGGCGGTGGCCGCCCGTCCTCACCGGCCATCGCCGCCTGCACGATCGCCATCCCCGCCGGCATCGTGGCGCAACTGCCGAACGCCTGCAGCAGCCGCACCACCAGCAGCACCGGGTACGTCGGCGCGAGCGCGGCCAGGACGCCGGTCACCGCCATCGTCACCAGCCCGGCGCAGAACACCAGCCGCGGGCCGAGCCGGTCGGCCAGCGTGCCCATCACGGGCGGCACGAGGATGCCAGTCAGGTAGAACCCGGCGGCCAGCCACGTCACGGCGGCGACCCCGACGTGGAACTCGGCCTCGATGTCGGCCAGCGCGACGGCGATCATGGAAGAGTTGAGCGGATTGAACAACGCGCCCAGGGCCACCGCCGCGGGTAAGCGCTCCACGCGTGTCACAGAAGTTCCATAACCACTGTTTCAGTGAGCAAACGGCGTCACTTAACGTTCTACGCGCCTGACGCGGTGCGTGGCTCCCCGCCCGGCTACTCCGCCAGCGCATCCCAAGGGCGGCGCTCGGGAGCGGCCGCCTGGCCCTCGGGGCAATGGCGGCGGAAGTCGCACCATGAGCAGATCGGGCCCGGATTGGGAGCGAAGAGCTCGTCGATCTCGGCGGGCACCGCCGCGGGTCCGACGGCCGGCCGCTCGACCGGGGCCGACGGCCACTCGCCGCCCCCTGCGCCCCAGGACCGCCTGCCTTCCGCCGCAGCCCCGCCCGGGGCGGTCGCGGACCGGCCACCTCCCGCAGCAGCCCCGCCTGGCGTGGTCGCGGAGCGGCCGCCTGCGGCCCTATTCCCGCCTGGAGCGGTCACGGGCCGGGTCGGCGCCGCGCCGGAAGCGCGGCCGCGGGACGGTGGCGCGGCGACCGCTTCCCGGTAGCGCTCGTCGGCCGCGGCGGCCTCCGTGGCAAGATCCTCCGCCCGCCCCAGGTGCCGGGCAAGGGACTCCTCGGTGTGGCGCCACTCGACGATCTCGCCTGTCGGCAGGTGGTGCAGCTCCACGGTCCGGCAGGGCGTGCGCATCATCGTGGACGCCGCCACGGCGTAGACGGCCAGGGCGAGCGACGAGCGCGCGTCGTCCTGGGTGAGCGGCCGGCGTCCGGTCTTGTAGTCGACCACGACGAGCTCGTCCCCGCGCCGGTCGAGCCGGTCGATGCGGCCGGACACAGCGATGACCTTGGTACGGGTGGCGACGGTGCGCTCGACGCCGACTGGATCATCAGACGGATCCAATGTCGCGACATATCCGGACACGAGGTCGCGGGCGCGCTCCAGCCACCGCCCCGACTGCTCGGCATCCCTGAACCCCTCGGTGATCCACCCGTTCGTGAGCAGGATGGCCGCCGTCAGCGGAGTCCTTCGCTCGTACGGCTCCCGCCACCAGCCCGCCAGCGCGTTGTGCACGCTCGCCCCGACGCTGTTGTGCGCCCAGGCGGGTCCCTTGGACGGTGCCGGCCGGTCCAGGTAGGTGAACCTGTAGCGGCGGCGGCAGTCCAGCCAGGCGTTCAACCGCGACGGCGTGCACGAGTAGAGCCGCCGCGGCATGCCCTCCAGCGGAAGCTGCACTGCGTTCATGTGGCCTCACTCCGTAAGGCGGGCGCCGGCACTCCCTCGCCTTAGTCGTCGCTCGGGTTGAGTTTGATCCCGGAGGCCTTGGTGCCGTCGGGCAGCGGGTCCTCGTCACCGCCCTCGGTCTCGACGCGGGTCAGCGAACCCGAGACCCAGTCGTCGAAGTGCGGCTCGAGGTCGCCGATCGTGACCTCGTCCCCATGGACCGCCAGCACCCGCGTGCCGTGGGGCAGCGTGAACAGCCGCCCGCCGATCGAGGTCAGCTGGTCGGCCAGGGCGGGATATTCGCCGCCCAGCTTGCCCGGGCCGTCGGCCTGCAGGGCCTTGCCGGTGAAGACGGCCCCGAGCCCCTCGCAGTAGAGCGACACGCCACCAGAGGTGACGCCCGGCGTCTCCATGACGTCGAGCTGGACATCGGCCACCTCGAAGATGCCGTCGTCCTCCATGTCGATGTCGGGCCAGGTCTCCGTCCAGGTCTCCCGCCACAGAGGCTTGTCCTTGGGATGCAGGGCGACCACGGCCTCGTCCCGGCTGGCCACCTCGATGGCGGCCCCGACGTGGTCGGGCAGGCCCGCCGTGCAGATGACGGCCAGCACCTCACGCTCGCCCACCTGCTCCATGATCTTGTCGGAGTCGCGGGAGGGATCGATGACGATCACCTCGTCATCGTCGCCCACGATCCACGTGTTGTTCTCGACCTTGTGTTCGGTGCCGTCGATGTCGACGACGCCCTCGGTCACCACTCGCTCGATACGCGCTGTCACGTCTCCGAACTCTAGTCGGTCTGCCTGACAACGCGACCTGCTAATCCTCCAGTCTGGGGGAGAACGCGCCAAAGGGTACGTCAAGGTCGTGATCCCGGGCGTCGATCAGCGAGAGCTCGGCGAGCGCGATCATGCAGCCGGCATCGGCCGGCCAGCAGATCGTCCACAGCCAGTTGCCCAGCGCCTCGCCCGCGTAGACGGCACGGTCGCTCTGGCCGTTGTCCACGAACCACAGCGGGCAAGGGTGCCCGAGCACCTCGATCTTCGCGTTCGGCGGGCCGGAGTCGAATCCCTCGCCGGGGTCGGGCCCGCCCAGCCCCGCGAAGGCCGCGCCGAGCCCGATGCCGGGCTCCTCGGCGACCACGAGCATGTCGGCCGGCCCCTCCATCAACGACGGCCCGGTCAGCGCCACGACGCTGGCACGGGCCCCGGTTCGTTGATCACCCACCTCCGCGAAGCCGGTCACCAGCCAGCCGGCCGGCAACGGCCACGGCAGCCACACGGGCACCACGGAGCTCTTGCGCATCGCCTCGAGCGCCGTGCTGGTCGGCGGCCACGGAGGCTGATAGGGCAGGACGTCACCGTGCGTGTCACATCGATACGCACTAGACCACGCGCTCGGCCCGTGAAGCGGGCCAAAACACCGTGGGCAGGTTGGAGCCGCTCTCACAACTACCCACGGTGCTTTCTCCGGTGCGCCCCCGTCAAGGCCGCATCTCGTTATCCCGTCGTAATCTTGGCCATGTGCGCGTAAATTGTGTCGGCGCGATCGTCGTCGACGACGCCGGCCGTATCCTTCTGATCAAGCGGGGACACCCGCCGGGCATGGGCCTGTGGTCGATCCCCGGGGGCCGCCTGGAGCCCGGCGAGAGCGACGCCGCCGGCGTGCGGCGCGAGGTCCTGGAGGAGACCGGCCTGCACGTGGAGGTCGGGCGCCTGGCCGGCTCGGTGGACCGCCCCGGCCCCGGCGGCGTCACGTACGTGATCCGCGACTACCTGGCGACCGTGGCCGGCGGCGTGCCCACGGCCGGGGACGACGCCGCCGACGTGCGCTGGTGCACGGCGGACGAGCTGGCCCGGCTGCCGCTGTCCGCGGGCCTGCTCGACGCGCTGACCGACTGGGGCGTGTTACCTGCTTGACGTGAGGTTCGAGCTCCACAGGATGAGGTGGTCGGCGTTGTACGTCGTCGACCGCCCCAGCGCCACGACCTCCGTCCCCGACACGGCCACCGCCGTCAGCCACTGCATCCCTTGGCCCGCCAGCCGGTCCCTGGTCAGCGCCATGCGGTTCCACGACAGGCCGTCCTGCGAGGTCCAGGCCGCGCTGTCGCCCTCCCCCGGCACGCCGTGCCAGCCGACCGCCACCAGACCCTCCTCCGTCGCGGCCAGGTCGTGCACCGCAGCCGCCTGGTCCGCGGGCAGCCAGGCCGTCTGCCACGACGCGCCCTCATCGTCGGAGACGGCGGCGAAGGCCCGCCGCGAGCCGCCCGTCAGCGCGGTGCCGATGGCCACCAGCTTGCCCTGGTAGGCGGTGATCTGACGGAGCCCGGCCGACGTGGCGTCCGCCGGGGCGACACGGGTGCGCGAACTCCAGTTGACCCCGTCCTCGGAGTACCAGACCACGCTGCGCTCCTCGTCGGCCGTCCCCGAGCCGCCCACCGCCACAAAGGCGTCCGCGGTGGCCACCGCGTCGTGGATGCGCACGCCGGAGCCGCCCTGCGGCAGCTTCTTCGACCTGGTGTACTTGCGCAGGTCCGTGGTGAACCACATGGCCGCGCTCGCGGTCCCCGCCTGATCGCGGTCCTCCCCCGCCAGCACGTAGCCCTTCTTGCCCGCGGTCACCACATGGGTCCCCAGGTACGGACGGTCGGAGCGGCGGGTCAGGTCACCTGAGACGTCCACCTTCTTCCAGCTCTCGCCGTCGCTCGAGGTGACCAGCAGGGGATCAGTGATCGACACGGTGGTCTCCGTGCCGCCGACGGCCAGCCAGCCGCGGGCGCCGTGCGCCACGTCCTCCAGCCGCTGCCTGCCGGGGCCGCCGAGGCTCATGGACTTCCAGCTCTGCCAGTTCTTGATCGTCCACAGGCCTGCGTCGCCCGAGGCCGAGCCGACGGCCACGTACCGGCCGGCGAAGCTCGTGATGCCGGTGGTCTCGCGAGCGATGCGCGTCAGGCCCTCGACATCGCCAAGCGCCACCCGAGAGGCCTGCCCACGCGGGGGCGCGGACATGAGCACCAGCTGGTTGTCGACGTCGGTGACCGCCTGGTCGCCGCCGGCGAACAGGGTGCCGCCGGCGGAGATCGTGAACCCGCGCAACGTCGCGCCCTGCAGGTTACCGAGGTCGGTCCGCTTGGCCCAGGCGCGCCCGTCCGCGGTGGTCAGCACCGTGTAGCGGCCGAGGCCGGCCTGTGTGATCGCGGCGATGCCCCCAGAGTAGGAGATCAGCGACTCCACGCCGACGCTCTCGCCGCTCAGGCCGCCGATGGAGCCGCACTGCGACCATTCCGCCCCGGTCGGGGAGCAGTAGACGCGTACGTCTCCCGTGACCGTACGGTGCCGCGTCGGCACCAGCACGAACCGCTTGGGCAGCACCGCCAGCGTCCCCGGCCGCGAATCGGCCGCCTCGGGCAGCTGGAAGCCGGTGGCCTGCCAGGTGCGCCCGCCGTCGGCCGATCGGACCACCCGCGAACCCTCGCCTTCCGCGGGGTGCCCGATCGCCACGACGGTGTCGCCCCTGGCGACCACCGCCTTGAGTTCCCTCACCTCGAGCCCGGTGCTGTCGGTCCGCTCCCACGTGCGGCCGTCTCCGGAACGCCAGACCGCCGGCCCGATCGCGCCGTCGTCCCCCGTCGCGCGCCCAACTGCGACGAATCCCGACGCCGTTATGGCGATGTCGTGGATCTGGTCGCCGGCCCGGAACGCGGGCGACCCCGCCGCCTCCACGGCCTGCCAGCTGAACCCGTCGGTGCTGGTCCATAGGCCACGCTCGCCCGACTGGCCGTCGCCGCCGCTGGCCAGCCAGCGACCGTTCCCGCCGACCACCCGCTGGACCGTGGGGGTGGAAACGCCGCTCACCTGACCCAGCTGCCAGTTCTTGCCACCGTCCGGGGAGAACAGGAACAGCGGGCGCGGGGTCGGGCCGGTCGTGTCACTGCCGACCGCCACCACCGCGCGGCCGACCGAAGTCATGTCGTTGAGCTTCTGATTGGTGCCGTCGCCCGAGGCGGGCACGGTGAACAGCTCATCCCCCGAGCGGCCGGTGCCCGCCTCCAGGCGCAGGCTGGGGGCCTCCTCGCCGGTCCACTGCCACACGAGCACGCCGGCGGCCACGAGGACGGCCGCGGCCAAGGTCAGGACGATCGGGGCGGTGCGGTTGCCCCGGCGTACCGGACTGGACCTGCGTACGGCGGCCGGGGCCGGGCCTCGGTGATGGCGGCCGCTCGACCCCTGAGGGCGCGGGGGGCCCGTGGCGACCAGGAGGTCGGGCCGCGTCGGCCGCCCGGCCGGCGGCCGCCCGACCCGCCGCACCTCCGGCTCGTCCTCCCGCCGTCCCTCCGGCTCTTCCGCCCTGGCAGGCTGCTCGGTGGGCTCTTTGGCGGGGACTACCAAGCGGTACGGGATCGTACGCGGGTCCCGCCGAGGCGACGCCTCCGGCTCCTGCGCGGCGCGCTCCCGCTCCACGAACTCCAGCGCGGCATGCTCCCGCTCCACGAACTCCCGCGCGGCGCGCTCCCGCTCCACGAACTCCCGTGTGGCAGACTCGCCGGCCACAGGCTCCCACGCCGCGGCGTCGCGCCCCGCGGACTCGCGCGCGGCGGACTCGCGGCCAGCGGACTCCCACGCCGCGGCGTCACGCCCCACGGCCTCGCCCGCGGCGGACTCGCGGCCGGCCGACTCGCGCCCGGCAGACTCCCGCCCAGCAGCCTCGTCCGCGGTGGACTCGCGCGCGGCGGACTCGCGCGCCACATTCTCGCGCGCCGCAGACTCCCGCCCAACAGACTCGCGCGCGGCGGACTCGTGCGTGGCGGACTCGGTCGGCCGTTCGGCGTCGGTGGGTGTGCTCGGGGGGCCGCCGGCCACGAGCTTGTCCGGCCGGTTGACGACGCGTCGCGCCCGGCGACGCGGCTCGGCCTCGGGTTCCGCTGTCGGCGAGCTGTACGGCATGCGCCCCTTGGGCGGCTCCTGCGGCTCCTCGTCCGGCACCGGTGCCGCGAACGGCGGCATGCCCCACGGGGAGGTCAGAGGTAAGCCCCTGGCCCGGTCGTCGGTGGGACCGGGCGGGGAATGGCTGATCCTGGGCTCTGGGGAAGAGTGCGGTTCCGACGTGCCCTCGGAACGCGGGTCGTCGTCACCCGGCGGTCGCCGAGGCGGTTCGCTGGGGCCGGAGGCCACGCGTCGTACCTCCTAGTCGAACTAGTCGGACGAAAACGGTCACTGCGCGGGGACCGTTCCACATGATTTCGAACGTGTTGTCCTCACCCGACGAAGTATCACACGCACCCACACTTACCCCGCCGGACCGAAACGATCACCTCCGGGAGTCCCTCGCCGCCCCACACGATCCAGAGCAGCATGAATGAGCCGGAATTGCGAGACCTCTCTAGCGAGATTCCCCGACCCGCCAACCCGATTTATCCAGAAATAGTGCTGAGTGACCGCTTTTTGGCCAGATACAAAACCCCAAAAGCGTACGCACCAAGCTGCACCGCCACGCCCACGATCGCCTGCCACGGCACCGCGACCTTGCTCTGGATCAGGGCGTCCTCGAGGGTCCCCGCGGCCGCGCTCATCCCGAACGCCAGCATGTTGTTCATGACGTGCAGCCCGATCCCGGCCTCCAGTCCCCCGGTCCGCACCGCCAGCCAGCCCATGACGGCGCCGAAGGCGAACACGTCGGCCAGCCCCATCCACGTGTATCCGTGCACCGACGCGAACAGGCCGGCCCCGATCAGGATGCCCCAGACCGGATTGCGCACGTGCGCTCCGACGGCCTGCAGGAACCAGCCGCGGAAGACGTACTCCTCGGCGGCCGACTGGAACGGCACCAGCAGCACGATCACGACGAGCGCGGGCAGGAAACGTTCCCACCCGACCCAGCCGAACATGTCGGAGTACTCCTCGCCGCTCATCGCCAGGGCGAGGACCTGCACGGCTTGCCCGAGCACGAGTGCCAGGACCGCCAGTCCGACGCAGGCCATGAGCCAGCGCCAGCGCAGCCGCCCGGCCACCGATGACAGCGTCCCCGGACGGCGCCGTTGCAGCAACGCCGCCATGCCGAACACAAAAGGGAGCACGGCGGCGATCGACAACAACGTCACGGTCAGCCCGAACACCGGGTCGCCGAACAGCCCGCGCTCGACGTCGAGCGGTGCGGGGATGCCGAGCAGCGTCGCCACCACCGCGCCGGCGGACAACACCACCGCCGCGACAAGGAGGAATATGGCGGCGATCCCGATCGTGCCGACGATCGCCCGCCACGGCCTGGCGACCCCGTTCCTGGCGAGGTGGTCGTACCGGGCCCCACGGGGCGCCGGCATAAGCCAGGACCGCGGCGGAGCCGGATACTGCATGCCGTATGGGTGATGCGGCCCAGGATTCTCCTGCATCTCTCCATTCTGTCCATCTGATGCGCATTAGTTCACAGACGGGCCCGCCTTTTAGGCGGATGCTCTGAGCCGTAGGGGCAGTCAGCTGCCACCTGCGGTCGGCCGCTGGACGCGGCCGAGGTAGGCATTTCGACCCTGGGAGCAGTCCATGTCAAGGCTGGGACCTGTCATCACCCTCGCGGCGGGAGCTGTGCTCGCCGCGGGGCTCGGTGTCGCCAGCATCACCGCGACACCCGCGGCGGACACCACGACCACCGCCACAGACGACAACCCCGCCGCGGAAGGGTCCGCGGCGAAGGAGAACACCGCTCAGCCGTCCCCGTCGCCGGCCGAGTCCGAGGAGAAGCGGATCGAAAAGGCGGACTACGCCGGACGCGTCAAGGGCAACGGCGCCCTCATCGCGATCTCGATCAGAGACGGCAAGGCCATCGGCTACTTCTGCGACGGCACCACCGAGTCCTGGTTCAAGGGCACCCAGTCCGCCGACGGGGTGAGCCTCAAGGGCCTCGGCGCCGGGAAGGTCACGGCCGCGTTGGGCGGCGGCCGGGCCAAGGGCTGGGTCTCCGTCGGCGGCAAGAAGTGGAGCTTCGTGGCGCCCACGGCGGAGAAGCCGTCGGGCCTGTACCGGGCCAGCGCGATCGTCCGGGGCGCCCAGTTCAAGGCCGGCTGGATCAGGGTGAAGAACCCGAACGGCGGCTACACCACGGTCGGCGCCGCCTCCGAGGCCGGAAGCCCGGTCCCGGTCCCCGAGCTGAACGGCGAGCAGCCGACCGCGCCGCTCACGGTCGGCGACACCACGATCTACCCGAAGGACGTCGACGGCTTCATCGAGGAGATGCAATGACCGCCATCCACCATCGCCCCTCACGCAGCCTGACGCCGTTACTGGTGCCGCTGCTGATCGGCGGCCTGGTCGTGCTCGCGCTCGGCGTGTACGGCCGGGTGCACACGCCCACCGGGTTCGCGGTCGGCGTGGCCGGCTTCTCCGCCGCGCTGCCCATGAAGGTGTGGCTGACGACCGGCGCGTTCGTGCTGGCGATCGTGCAGGTCGTCTCGGCCCTGTCGATGTGGGGCAAGCTCGGGATCACCATCCCGCCGGCCGTGCACCGCTGGTCGGGACGGCTGGCGTTCCTGCTGACGATCCCGGTCGCCTTCCACTGCCTCTACGCCCTGGGCCTGCAGTACGACGTGCCCCGCGTGCTCGCGCACTCGCTGCTCGGCTGCTTCTTCTACGGTGTGTTCACCACGAAGCTGCTGGCCCTGCCCAAGCGGGACACACCGGGCTGGACGCTGCCGGTGCTCGGCGGGCTGGCGTTCACCGCGCTGGTGGGGCTCTGGCTGACGTCGTCGTTCTGGTTCTTCACCGCGATCGGCATCAAGGTGTGAAGCTCTTCGTACGGACCAGCCCGGCCGCCCGCCCCTTGGCGGCCACGACGAGCGCCATCTTGCGCGAGGCCTCGTCGATCATCTCGTCGCCCAGCATGACCGCGCCGCGCTTCTCCACGGTGGTGTAGTAGTCGTACGCCTCCAGGATGAGCTCGGCGTGGTCATAGTCCTCCTGCGCCGGCGAGAACACCTCGTTGGCCGCGTCCACCTGGGAGGGATGCAGCACCCACTTGCCGTCGTAGCCGAGCGCCGCAGACCTCCTGGCCACCCGCCTGAAGCCGTCGACATCCTTGATCTGCAGGTAAGGCCCGTCGATCACCTGCAGGTCATGCGTCCTGGCCGCCATGAGCAGCCGCATGAGGATGTAGTGGTAGGCGTCGCCCTCGTCGTAGCCGGGCGGCTGCTCGCCGACGACGAGCGTGCGCATGTTGATCGAGGCCATGAAGTCCGCGGGGCCGAACACCAGGGTCTCCAGTCGCCTGGACGACCCGGCGATGGCGTCGGCGTTCACCAGGCCGCGGGCGTTCTCGATCTGCGCCTCGATACCGATGCGGCCGACCTCGTAGCCCATGGCCTTCTCGATCTGGCTGAGCAACGTGTCCAGCCAGACGACCTCCGTGGGGTCCTGCACCTTGGGCAGCATCACGCAGTCGAGGAACTCCCCGGCGCCCTCGACGGTCTCGATCACGTCCCGGTACGTCCACTGCGTCGCGAGGTCGTTGACCCTGACCACCCGCGTCTTGCCGGTCCAGTCGCCCTCGCGCAGCGCCGCCACGACGTTGCGGCGCGCCTCCTCCTTGGCCGCGGGCGCGACGGAGTCCTCCAGGTCGAGGAAGACCTCGTCGACGGGCAGGGTCTGGGCCTTCTCCAGGAAACGCGGGTTGCTGCCGGGCACCGCGAGAACCGAACGACGTGAGCGCATGCGCCACACGCTACTGTCCCGAGGTCGTCGCCACGGCGCGAGGGCTGCCCCGGCCGTGCGTGCCCGCACGGGGTGCGAGCACGCGAGGCCAGACGGCTCAGCCGCGGGGAGCCAGGCCCAGCTGGAGTCCCTTCAGGCTGGAGGAACGCTTGCTCAACCCGGAGGCGATCTTGAGCAGCTCGGCCGCGGCCGGCGCGTCGGGGTCGGTCAGGACCAGGGGCTTGCCCTCGTCGCCGCCCTCGCGCAGCCGCAGGTCGATCGGCACCTGGCCGAGCAGCGGCACCCGGGCCCCCAGCGTGCGGGTCAGCGCGTCGGCCACGATCTGGCCGCCGCCCTCGCCGAACACAGCGACGCGCTCGTCGCAGTGCGGGCAGGGCAGCCACGCCATGTTCTCGATGACGCCGGCGATCTGCTGGTGGGTCTGGGCCGCGATGGATCCGGCCCGCTCGGCCACCTCGGCGGCGGCCATCTGCGGCGTCGTCACGACCAGGAGCTCCGCACCCGGCAGCCGCTGCGCGACGGAGATGGCGATGTCGCCGGTGCCCGGGGGCAGGTCGAGCAGGAGGATGTCGAGGTCGCCCCAGTAGACGTCGGCGAGGAACTGGTGGAGCGCCCGGTCCAGCATCGGCCCGCGCCAGACCACCGGCGTGTTGCCCTCGGGCTTGAACATGCCGACCGAGATGACCTTGATGTCATGCGCCACCGGCGGCATGATCATGTCCTCGACCTTGGTGGGCTTCTCGGCGGCACCCAGCATGCGAGGAACGCTGTGGCCGTAGATGTCGGCGTCCACGATGCCGACCTTGAGGCCGCTCGCGGCCATGGCGGCGGCCAGGTTGACCGTCACCGACGACTTGCCGACCCCGCCCTTGCCGCTGGCCACCGCGAACACGCGGGTCAGCGAGCCCGGCTGATTGAACGGGATCTCCTTCTCCGGCCCGCGGTTGCCCCTCAGCATGGTCTGCAGCTTCTTGCGCTGCTCGGTGCTCATGACGTCGAGCTCGATCTGGACGCCGGTCACGCCTTCGACCTTGGAGACGGCGTTCGTCACGTCGCGCCGGATGGTGTCTTTCATCGGACATCCGGACACGGTGAGGTAGACGCCCACACGCACCGCCCCATCGGGAGCGATCTCGATGCTCTTGACCATGTCGAGGTCCGTGATCGGGCGACGGATCTCGGGGTCGATGACGGTGGACAGGGCCGCCGTCACCAGTTCCTGGGTTGGTGCCATCGAAGTCTCGGCACGAAGGAGTGCCGTACCTCCTTAGTCGGCTATGTCGATATATGTGTGACAGGCGCTGGACGCCAGCGAGGATGCCCCTCAATGGTATGAACCGGAGGCGGCGCTGGGTTAATCCGTGCTGTTAGATGTCTGTGCAACAACGTCTTAAGGTTACTCCGTGACTCTCCTGCGCGACGACGGGCTGACCGCCGAGGAGCTGACGGTCTGGCGGCTGCTGCAGCGTGCCCAGGTGCGCATGACCCGCCACCTGGAGGCGGAGCTGCTCGTCGCCCACGATCTGCCGCTGGCCTCCTACGAGGTGCTGATGCAGCTGGCCGAGGCGCCCGAGCGGCGGCTGCGCATGAACGATCTCGCGGACCGCGTGCTGCTCTCCCGCAGCGGCCTGACCAGGCTCATCGACCGGCTGCAACGGGACGGGCTGGTGTCGCGCGAAGCGTGTGCGGACGACGCCCGCGGGCTGTTCGCGGTGCTGACGGACGCCGGCGCCGCCCGGCTGGCCGAGGCGACCCCGACCTACCTGCGCGGCATCCGGAGCCAGTTCCTCGACATGCTCGGCGCCGGCGAGATCGCCCAGATCCGGGCCATGCTCGGCAAGCTGAACATCAGTGGCGGGGCTCCTTGAGCTCCTCCTGCAGCCGGCCGAGCTCCGCGCGCAGGTAGTCGCGGGTGGCGACCTCGTTGATCGCCATGCGCAGCCCGGCGATCTCGCGGGTCAGATATTCGATCTCGGCCTGGTTGCGATCGGCGACCTCGCGGTCGTGCTCGTACTGGATGCGGTCCCGGTCGGCCTGCCGGTTCTGGGCCAGCAGGATCAGCGGCGCGGCGTAGCTGGCCTGCAGCGACAGCATGAGCGTGAGGAAGATGAACGGGTACGGGTCGAACGTGAAGCCCGGGGGCGCAAGGAAGTTCCAGCTCACCCAGACCATCACGAACACGGTCATGTAGACAAGGAACCTGGCCGTGCCGAGGAAGCGGGCGATCCGCTCCGACAGGCGGCCGAAAACCTCCGGGTCGTAGTGCGGCCGCAGCGAGCGGCGCAGCGCACGGGGCTGGTCCAGTCGTTCGGCGGTCATGACGGGGCCTCCTCGCGCCAGTCCTCGGGTAGCAGGTGGTCCAGGACGTCGTCCACGGTCACCGCGCCGACGAGCCTGCCGAGCTCGTCCACGACCGGGGCCGCGACGAGGTTGTAGTTGGCCAGGTAAGCGGTGATCTCGATCAGTGAGAACGCCGGCCTGATCGGGTCGATCGACGGGTCGAGCACGGCGCCCAGCAACGTGGACGGCGGCTCGCGCAGCAGCCGCTGGAAGTGCGAGACGCCCAGGTATGTCCCCGTCGGCGTCTCGGTGGGCGGCCGGGTCACGTAGACCTGGGCTGCGACCGCGGGCGTGAGATCCTGCTGCCTGATGTGCGCGAGCGCCTCGGCCACCGTGGCGGTGGGCGGCAGGATCACCGGCTCGCTGGTCATCACGCCGCCCGCGCTGTCCTCCGGATAGGTCAGCAGCCGCCGCACCGGGTCCGCCTCGTCCGGCTCCATCAGCGCCAGCAGCCTGGCCGCCTGCTCGTCGGGCAGGTCGTGCAGCAGGTCGGCGGCGTCGTCGGGGCCCATCTCCTCCAGGACGTCGGCCGCCCGCTCCGGCTCCAGCGTGCCGAGGATGCCGATCTGGTCGTCGGGCGGCAGCTCCTCCAGCACGTCGGCCAGCCGGTCGTCGTTGAGCGCGCGGGCGATCTCGACGCGGCGCTTGCTCGGCAGCTCATGCAGGGCGCTGGCCATGTCGGCGGCGCGCATCGACTCGAACGCCGCGATCAGCCCCGCCGCCCCCTGGTCCTTCTGGAGCTTGTCGAACCCCGACACCTCGCTCCAGTCCACGATGCGCGGCTCGCGCCGCCTGCCCTTGTAGACGGCGACCTCGGTGATCTCCCAGGTGGACGGCTTGATCTCCTCCATGGCCAGGTCGTAGACGGTCATGGGCTCGCTGTCGACGTGTACGGCCAGGTCCAGCATCTCCCCGACCACCAGCGTCTCGGTGCCGCGCTGCTCGAACCTGCGCATGTTGATGCGGCCGGTGAAGACCACGGCGCCCGGCTCGATACGGCGGACGCGGGTGATGGGCAGGAACACCCGGCGACGCGGCTGCACCTCCACCACCAGGCCGTGCACGGTGGGCCGGCGGCCGATGCGCAGGCCGACCACGACGTCCCTGACCCGGCCGATCTGATCCCCTGCCGGGTCGAAGACCGGGGTCCCCGGCAGCCGGGCCACGAAGATCTTCACGTGGCCAGGCTAACAGCGCTGCCCCGTTGCGCCCGGGACGCCCGGCGTGTCAGTATCAAACACAGTTAACGGTCATTACTTAGCTGGTGGTGTGCGATGAGGTATGCGGGGCTGGCGCTCGCGTTCGTGTCTTCGTGGTGTTTCGCGTTCTCGGGTCCCATGGCCAAATACCTCATCACCGCCGGGCTGGCGCCGATCGAGGCCGTGTGGACGCGGATGGCGGGCGCGGGGCTGCTGCTGCTCGCCGTGCTGGCCGTGGTCCGCCCGCAGGCGCTGCGGATCCCGCGGTCCAGGCTGCCGTTCTTCGGGCTGTACGCGGTCATGGCGGTGGCCGGGGTCCAGTCGCTCTACTTCGTCGCGATCACGCGGCTGCCCGTCGGGGTGGCGCTGCTGCTGGAGTTCATGGCTCCGGTGATGGTGGTGGCCTGGGTGCGCTTGGTGCGCAAGATCCGGCTCGCGCGGGCCGCCTACGTGGGCGCGGTCGTCGCGTTCGTAGGCCTCGGGATCGTCGTCGAGGCGTGGCAGGGGTTGCGGCTGGATGCGCTGGGGCTGCTGCTGGGGCTGATCGCCGGGGCATGCTGTGCCGGATATTTCCTCATGAACGATAGCTTCGGCGACGACGTGGATCCGCTCGGGCTGATCGCCTGGGGGATGATGGGGGCAGCGGTGGTGCTGATCCCGTTCGCCCGGCCCTGGAACATCCCGTGGGACGCCTTCACCGCCTCGGTCACGCCGTCTGAGGACGGGCTGACGTTGCCGGTGCTCGGCGCGTACCTGTGGATGGTGCTGATCGCCACCGTGATCGCGTACATCCTGGGGGTGAACGCCGTGCGGCGGTTGTCGGCCGCGGTGGGCGCGACGGTGGCGACTCTGGAGGTCATCGGCGGCGCGCTGGTCGCCTGGGCGCTGCTCGGCGAGACGCTCGGCGTCTTCCAGATCGTCGGCGGCCTGATCGTCCTGTCCGGCGCCCTCCTGGCTCAGACCGCCTCCGCGTCCCCTCAGCCGTCCCCGGCCACGGCGGCCGAGGAGCCCGTGACCGTCCCGGCCTGACGCTCCGAGACCGCGGTGGTCGCGCCGGTCTCGGGGGTGAGGCGCAGGACGACGGACTCGCCGGCCCAGCGCTCGGTGAGATGCTCGCTGTCGCGGGCGTTGAGCCGCTCCTTGGCCAGCGCGGCCACGGCGTCGGCCGCCGCGGCCTGGTCCACCACCGACACCGCCGCGTCGAACTCCACCAGCCGGGCGCCGTTGTCCTTGCTCCGCAGCGTCACGTGAACCCGCTCGAGGGCCTCCAGCCCCGGCAGCCGCTGCTCCTCACCGCCGGTCACCAGGTAGATGGCCCCGTCGTGCCAGGCATGCCAGGCCAGGCGGGGCCGGTCGAGGGTGAGCCAGAGGATGCCGGACTTCTTGGCGCCTTCCTCGATGGCCGTGGTGATGTCGCTCACATCTCAGAACTCTACTCGCGGCCTGGCCGTCAGGTCGCTTCCGAGTCGTAGGGCGGGAGCTCACCGTAACCCAGCTCGTCCACGACCGGGTCCGCGTAAGGGGCCGTCGTGGCGGGCTCCAGTGCCTTCGGCTTGTCGTTCCAGTCCTCCTCGAGGTCGTCGAGGAGATGCTTGCGGACGAAGTTGCGCGGGTTGAGGTCGGCCGGGTCGAAGTTCTGAAACTCCGGGCCCAGGCCGGTGCGCAGGTCGTCGCGGGCGTTGTTGGCCATCCGGCGCAGATTGCGCAGCGTCTTGCCTGCCTGCGCGGCGGCCTGAGGCAGTTTGTCGGGACCGAAGACGAGCAGCGCCAGCACGATCAGCGCCCCGATCTCCGCCCACCCGAGTCCGAACACCGTGAGCTCCTACAGCCGTCCAATCCGAGGAGAACCCCGGCCTACCCACAGACTAAGGGCTCTCAGCCATGGCTCGGCCGCCCGCCCCATGATCGCCGTATGTCCTTACGATGGCGACGGCGTGGGCTCGTCCTCGGCAACCACGACGAGCGAAGCGGTGCGTTCCTGGCCGTCGCGTTGATACTTGATGGTGATCTTGGATCCCGGCTCCTTGCTCCGGATCAGCGCGATCAGCTCATTCCCGTCCTGCAAGGCCAGCCCGTCGATCTCCATGATGATGTCACCGGCCTTGAGCCCGGCCTTGTCGGCGGGCCCGCCGGCGTCCACCGGCTGCCGTCCCGCGGCGGGCTCGGACGCGATCTTCACGCCCTGCCCCCGATAGTCCTTGTCCAGCACGATGCCGATCTTGGGCCGCTTGGCCCGCCCGGTGCTGATCAGTTCCTCCGCCACCCGCCGCGTCTGGTTGACCGGGATCGCGAAGCCCAGCCCGATGCTGCCGCTCTGGCTGTTCACCGACCGGCTGAGGGTGGCGATGGCCGAGTTCACGCCGACGACCTCGCCCCGGCTGTTGACCAGCGGCCCACCCGAGTTACCCGGGTTGATGGCGGCGTCGGTCTGGATGGCGCTGATGTACGCGGGCTCCTCATTGCTGGTACCGGTGTCGTCACCGGCGATGACCGGGCGGTTCAGCGAGCTGACGATGCCCGTGGTGACCGTGCCCGTCAGGCCCAGCGGCGAGCCGATGGCGATCACCGGGTCGCCGACCACCACCTGGTCGGAGTTGCCCAGGGTGATCTCCGGTGTGCCGAACGTCTCCTCCGGCTTGACCACGGCCAGGTCGGAGCCCGGGTCACGGCCGACGATGCGGCCCGTGGTGGTCTTCCGGTTGTTGAACATGATCTGGATCTCGCCACCCCGCGCGGCCAGGGAGACCACGTGGTTGTTCGTGACCACGTACCCGTTCTTGATCAGGAACCCGGACCCGGACGCGCCCTCGGTGCTGGAGCCGTTGCCGACCTCGAGCGAGACCACGCTGGGCAGCACCCGCGCGGCGACGCCCGCCACCGAGTCCGGCGCCCGGTTGGTGGCGCCCGTCGGCAGCGGGCCGAGGCTGTAGGAGGGGTCGTTGCCGCTGCTCGGCTTGGTGAGCACGTACGTGCCGACGCTGCCGAGCACGGAGGCCACCAGGGCGATGGCCACGGCGATCGCGACCAGGGCGCCGAGGCCCGGACCACGCCGGCCCGTCGCGCCCGGTCCCTGCCCGCCCGGAGGCGGCGGCCCCCAGCCGGCGCCCATGCCGAGCGGTCGCGGCGGCGGAGGCGGCGGAGCGCCGCCGCCACCGAACGGCGGGCTGTCATAGGACCGTCCCCCGCTGTCCGGCGCACCGTACGAAGGACCACCGCCCGGCCTGCCGTACGAGGGACCGCTGTCCGGCGCACCGTAAGAAGGGCCACCGTCGGGACGGCCGAACGAAAGGCCGCTGTCGGGCGCACCGTAAGAAGGACCACCGTCCGGGCGGCCGAACGAAGGGCCGCTGTCCGACCGGTCGAAGGACGAGCCGCCGAACGAAGGACCGCCGAATGACGGGCCGCCGTCGGGAGGGCCGAATGAAGGACTCTCGTAAGACCGGGTGCCGCCGTCCGAAGATCCGCCGAAGGACGGGCTCTCGTACGACCGTGTGCCGTTGTCCGGCTCACCATAGGAAGAGGCCGCGTCGTAGGGAGACGTCCCGCTGTACGGGTTGCCGGTGGAGAAGGATGGGCTGCCGTAGGAAGGCCCCGACGGGTCACCCCATGATGCTCCGAACGAGGCGGGCGGCTCAGGCCGCTGGCCAGCCTGATCGGCCGGATGCTCCGCGGGGAGGAACTCCGGCCGCCCCAGTGGTTCGGGGTAGTCCGACGGCATGCGTCCTTCGGTGGGGCGCGTCTCGTCGGTCATCTAAGTCTCACCACTCCTTGGCTCGGCCACCGCAATCCTCACTCTTGCGGTATACGAGGGTCATAAAGCAGATTGTTCCGCCCACACGTAACAAATCCCGAACCCAGATCGTATGCCCTTAGAGTGCGCGACTACGCCAACAGGAGCCATCACCGGCATATCCGGACGTCACGGGGTGGCGACCGACGGCGAGTTGGTCGGCGACTGCTGCACCCTCCACAATTCGACCGGCGGCGTCGTGGAATCCTGCCCCGCGCCGGAGACGGCGAAGAACGTCCCGAGCGCCACGGCGGCCGAGACCACACTGACCGCGACGTAGGCGGTCCGCCGCCTACCAGCGCGGCCAGGGCCCGAAGCCCCGCCACTCGCGTCCCTGCGCGGGCGGTTGTCCAGGGGAGCGATGCTGTGCGGCCCAGGAATGGGCACTCCCCCGAACGTACGCGCGGGGAAAGGGCGCTCCCTCGGGGGGAGCGGACCGCCCGGCTCCGCCATCCGGAGCAGGGACATCGTCAGGTCGGTGGGCATCGCCGGGGTGTCGAGCGAGCGCAGGCGCGACTTCAGCGCCCGCATCGACTCGACCTCGCTCCGGCAGTCAGCACAGAAGGTCAGGTGGGCCAGCGCGCGCTCGCGTTCGTGGTGGTTGAGCTCCCCATCGACGAGCGCGGAAAGACGTTCTCCAAGATGAGCCATGTCAGACTTCCTCCCCACGGATAACGGTCGGGGGGAGTTGAGAATTGCGCGGGGCCCGATGGTCGAGCGCCTCCCGCAACTGCGCCCGGCCACGGTGAATACGGCTTCGGACCGTACCCAGCTTGACGCCGAGCGTGGCCGCGATCTCCTCATAGGACAAGCCCTCGATATCGCACAGCACGATCGCGGCCCTGAACTCGGGTGCGAGTGCGTCGAGGGCAGCCTGGATGTCGGGCTCCAGGTGGGCGTCGTCGAACGCCTGCGCCGGTGACGGCTCTCGGCCGCGCAGCCGCTCGGCGGCGTCGTCGGCCAGCCCCTCGAACCTGATGCGCTGCTTGCGCCGCGCCATGTCGAGGAAAAGATTCGTCGTGATCCGGTGCAGCCACCCCTCGAACGTGCCGGGGGTGTAGCTCGACAGCGACCTGAAGACCCGGACGAAGACCTCCTGGGTGAGGTCCTCGGCATCGTGAACGTTGCCGGTCAGCCGGTAAGCGAGCCGATACACGCGTGCGGAATGAGTCCGCACGACTTCCTCCCACGTGGGAGGCGTCCAGTCAGACGACACGGGAGCATCCGTCTGGTGGTCGCTTTCGTCCACCAGAACTCCTCTCTCTGGGACCACCGCTATCGCCATAGTGCCTGGTTTCGTCCCTTCGTGCGCACTGCCTGCCCTCCGGACCGGCAAAGCCCGTTTAAACCTGCAACGCCTCAGGACCCTCCTGAGTTCCCGTCCCGGCGTGTCTCCCCTAGGCTGCGATCGGTGCCAATCACCTGTATGACCCTTTGCGACCAATCGCACGAAAGTGGGGGAGGCGGCCGATGACCAATCAGGTGGAGGCCACTCTGGCCTATGCGGAGCAGTTTCATCACGAGGATGAGATCATCCACGCGGCGCGGCAGCGCGGGCTGGAGATGGGGGCCACACCCATCCTCCCCGGCGGCGGGGCGGCATTGTGTTTCCTCGCCACCGCCGTCAACGCCAAGTCGGTCGTGGAGATCGGCACGGGATGCGGCGTCTCCGGTCTGTGGCTGCTGCGCGGCATGCGCGCCGACGGCACGCTGACGAGCGTCGACGTCGAACCCGAGCACCAGAGACTGGCCCGGCAGGCGTTCGCGGAGGCGGGGTTCTCCGGCGGGCGAGTGCGGCTCATCTCGGGGCGCGCGCTCGACGTGCTGCCGCGGCTGTCGGACGGCGGTTATGACATGGTGTTCGCCGACGGCGCGAAGCAGGAATACACCGACTACCTCGCCGAGGCGGTCCGGCTGCTGCGGGTGGGCGGCATCGTGGCCTTCGACAACATGTTGTGGCACAACCGGGTGGCCGATCCCGCGCAGCGCGACCCGGACACGGTCACGCTGCGCGAGGTGGGCAAGCTGGTGCAGTCGGACGACCGCCTGCGCTCGGTGCTCATGCCCCTGGGCGACGGCCTGCTCGCCGCCGTCAAGGTCTCCGACTAGCGCCGCGACCTCAGGAGCGGGTGAGCCACTCCAGGAGGACGCGTACGCCGAAGCCTGTCGCGCCCTTGCTGAGCGTGCCCTCGTCCACAGTGCTGCGCCCGACCCCGGCGATGTCGAGGTGCGCCCACGGCCGCCGGCCGGCGAACTCCCGCAGGAACAACGCCGCCGTGATCGACCCGGCCCCGAACCTCGACCCCGCCTCCACATTGGCCAGGTCGGCGATCGACGACTCCAGCGCGGGCGTGTAGTCCTCGATCAGCGGCATCCGCCACAGCAGGTCGTCACTGGCCTGCCCGGCGTCCACGAGCTGCTTGGCCAGCACGTCGTCGGAGGCGTAGACGGCGCCCACGGTGCGGCCGAGCGCCACGCTGATCGCCCCGGTGAGCGTGGCGATGTCCACGACCGCGTCGGGGTCGAGGACGGCGTCGGCGTAGGCGAGCGCGTCGGCCAGCACGAGCCGCCCCTCGGCGTCGGTGTTGAGCACCTCGACCGTGCGGCCGCCGTAATGCTTGATGACGTCGCTGGGCCGCTGGGCGGTGCCCGACGGCATGTTCTCGGCGGCGGCGACCAGCCCGGTGACCCGTACGGGCGCGCCCAGCCGCGCCAGCGCGCCGAGGACGGCGATCACGACGGCCCCGCCCGCCATGTCGGTCTTCTGGGTCTTCATGTTGTCGGTGGGCTTGAGCGACAACCCGCCCGAGTCGAAGGTGATCCCCTTGCCCACCAGCACCACGTGCCGGTCGACGGGCTCGGCGGGCGTGTAGGAGATCTGGATGAACCTGGGCGGGCTGGCCGAGCCCCGCCCGACGGCCACGATGCCGCCGAACCCGTCGGCCTGCAGTTGCTCCTCGTCCCAGACCCGCACCGGCAGCCCGCTCTCGGCGGCCCGCTCGGCGAGCCAGGCGGGGTTCTTGACCGAGGACGGCATGTTGGCCAGGTCTCGAGCCAGCGCCACCGCCTGGGCCACGGCCTGCGCGCGCCCCACCACGACCTCGTCGGCCCCGGCGAACGCGAGCGTGCGCACGGCCTTCTTGCCCCCGTTGCCGATCTTGAACGAGTACGCCGCCAGCAACGCCGCCTCGGCGAACGCCGCCACGTCGCCCTCCGGCACCACCACGGTCAGCCTGTCCCTGCCCTTGACCCTGCGGGCCAGCGCGGCCCCGGCCTTGCGCAGCGCGCGCGGCGACCCGTCGCCGACGCCGTAGAACAGGACCCTGCCCACGCCGCCGGCCCGGGCGACCGGCACGTCGACGATCTCCCCGGCCTCCCCCTTGGCCTCGTAGTGGGTCAGCAGGTCGCGTACGGGCAGGTGCAGCTCGACCACGTGAGCGGGGTCGAGGTCGGAGGCGTAGGGGACGGCCAGCAGCTCGGCGTCGTCCGGAACCTCGGCGACCACCGAAGCAGTGGTCTCAATGGGCACGGAAGATCTCTCCTCGAACGTCAGCGACCCTGGCGCCGGATTACGCCAGGGTCGTGGGATCAGGTTGTCTCTGAGGAGCGCTCAGCCGACGACGTTCTTCAACGCCTCACCGAGCGCCTTGGCCTCGTCGGCGGAGATCTCCACGACGAGCCGGCCGCCACCCTCCAAGGGGACCCGCATGACAATGCCGCGCCCTTCCTTGGTGACCTCGAGCGGACCATCGCCGGTCCGCGGCTTCATCGCCGCCATGCGTGCATCCCTTCCTGCCTTGGGCTCCCGCGGCCCGCGATTTCCGACCTCCCGAGGGGGTGGTCGGCGCATTCACGTCTTCTGTGATGTCCCATTCTCCCGCATCGAGAGCGCTCATGGGTAACGATCTCCTCCCAGAATGCGTTGTCGAGGAGTGCGCGGACGTCCAAACTGGACTGCGTGCACGCTCGCGCCGCCCTCTTCGATCTCTACGGAGACCACCTGCTCTCGCGCGGTGGACAGGCGTCCGTCGCTGCGCTCGTCCGGCTCATGAAACCCCTGGAAATAGCCGCTCCCGCCGTTCGCACGGCCGTCTCGCGCATGGTGCGGCAGGGCTGGCTGCGGCCGATCAGGCTCCCCCAAGGCGCCGGGTACGCGCTCACGCCGAAATGCGTCAGGCGCCTCGATGAGGCGGCCCTGAGAATTTACCGAGCCGGGACACTCACCTGGCACGGCCGCTGGCACATGATCGTCCTGGAGCCGGTCAAGGAGCGGCCGCAAAGGGAGCGGTTACGGGCCGACCTGACGTTCCTCGGCTACGCGGCGCTGTCGGAGACGACCTGGATCGGTCCACGCTCGTCGATCGAGCTGGACAACCTGCTGGAAGGCGAGGGCGTGCGGGCCGACAGATTCGACGCGGCGCTGGAGGGCGACCCGCGCGAGCTGGTGGCGCGGGCGTGGGATCTGACGGCCATCGGCGAGGCGTACGAGCAGTGGCACGCCGAGGCTGTCACGCTGATCAGCACGCTGCCCGAATCGGCCCCGGACGACCAGGTGTTCGCGGCAAGGAGCAGGCTCGTGCACGGATGGCGCAACTTCCTGTTCCGCGATCCCGGCCTGCCGCCCGAGCTGCTGCCCGCCGGCTGGCCCGGTGAGAAGGCCAGAGCCTATTTCGAGCAGGAGGCCGCCCGGCTGCTGCCCGCAGCCGCCGCGTTCGTCGACAGGGAGTTGACTTGATCCGTTATGACGTGACCGACGCCGTCGCCACCATCACGCTCGACCGTCCCGACGCGATGAACTCGCTGACCACCGAGCTCAAGGACGCCCTGCTCGACGCGGTGCGCCGGGCCGCGGGCGATCCCTCGGCCAGGGCCGTTCTGCTCACCGGCGCGGGGCGGGCTTTCTGCGCGGGCCAGGACCTGCGCGAGCACGCCGACAACCTGGAGGCGGGCCGCGGCCTGGCCGGCACCGTCCACCGGCACTACAACCCCATCGTGGAGCTGATCGCCACCATGCCCAAGCCGGTCGTGGCCGCGGTCAACGGTGTGGCCGCCGGCGCGGGCGCGTCCCTGGCGTTCGCCTGCGACCTGCGGATCGCTTCGGAGAAGGCCAAGTTCGCGCTGGCGTTCGCCGGGATCGGCCTGGCGCCGGACTCGGGCGCGTCGTGGACGCTGCAGCGCCTGGTGGGGCGGGGCCGCGCCGCCGAGCTGATGCTGCTGGGCGAGCCGCTCGACGCGCCCCGCGCTCTGGAGCTGGGACTGGTCACACGCGTGGTGCCCCCGGACGACGTGCTGAAGACCGCCCAGGAGTTGGCGGCGCGCCTCGCGCAGGGCCCGACCCTGGCGTACGCGGCCACCAAGCGCGCGCTGGCCTACGCGGCGACGCACTCGCTGCCCGACTCGCTGGCCGTGGAAGCCGAGCTCCAAGACGCCTGCGCCGCCACACAGGACCATGTGAACGCCACCCGCGCCTTCCTCGCCAAGGAACGCCCCACGTTCCACGGCGAGTGACGCGGCCATCGGATGCACGACTTCGACACGCTCAGGGCGACCGCGCTCGACCTGCTCACCGGCGGCGACATCGACACCTCCGACGCCGTCTACGCCGGCCCCCTGGCCCGGCTCAGCGAGCGGGCCGGTGGCTGGCTGGCCGCGATGACACCCGGCTTGACCTGGCCGGACCTCCCGCTGGACGACAGTCCGGGCAACGTGAGCGGCAGCTACGGCCGGCTGCGGCGGATCGCCACGGCGTGGGCGACGCCGGGCACCGCGCAACACGGCGACGACGCCGTCGCGGCACGGGTGGTGGCGGCGCTCGACCTGCTCTACGAGCGCCACTACAACGAGCGGCTCCCGGAGACGGGCAACTGGTGGTTCTGGGAGATCGGCACGCCTGGCGAGCTGGGCCGCGCCTGCGTGCTGCTCGGCGACCGCCTCGACGCCGGCAGGCTGGAGGCGTACCTGGGGGCGATCGACCGGTTCTGCCCGGACGCCGGCCGCCGCGCCGGCAACCCCGCGGCGTGCGAGGCCGGGGCAAACCTGGCGGACAAGGCGTACATCGTCGCGTTGCGCGGCGTGGCCGGGCGCAGCGCCGCCAAGCTGGCCGCGGCCCGCGACGGGCTGTCCGACGTGCGGGGCGGCGTGTTCCACTACGTCGAGTCCGGCGACGGCTTCTACCGCGACGGCTCGTTCATCCAGCACGGGGACGTGGCCTACACGGGCTCGTACGGGCTGTCCCTGCTCATCGCGGTCGCCGGCACGCTGGCCCTGCTCCACAGGTCGCCCTGGGAGGTGACCGATCCCGGGCGGGCGGTGGTGCTCGACGCGGTCGAGCGGTCCTTCGCCCCGTTCGTGCACGACGGGCTGCTGATGGACACCGTGAGGGGTCGGGCGGTCACCCGCCAGAGGTTCTCCGACCGCGTGGCCGGGCACGCCGCGATCGGCGCCGTGCTGCTGCTCGCGCGCTGCGCGCCGGAGCCGTACCGCGGCCGGTTCGCGGAGCTGGCCAAGGGCTGGATCGAGCGTGGCGGCCGCCACTCCTATCTGGAGCGGGCGGACGTGCCGGAGACCCGGCGGGCGGTCGCGGTGCTGGACGACAAGACGATCGAGGCCGCCCCGGGGCCCGTGGGGCACTTCGTCTTCCCGTCGATGGACCGGGTGGTGCACCGGCGGCCCGGCTGGTCGTTCGCGATCAGCCTGTCGTCCCGGCGCGTCGCGGCCTACGAGGCGATCAACGGGGAGAATCCGCACGGCTGGTACACCGGCGACGGCATGACCTACCTCTACACGGGCGACCTGGGCCAGTTCGGCGACGGCTTCTGGCCGACGGTGAACCCGTACCGGCTGCCGGGCACCACGGTGGACACCCGCGAGCGCGAGGACCTGTCCTTCCGCGCCGACCGCCCGGACAACGCGTGGGCCGGCGGCGCGGTGCTCCAGGGCCGGTACGGCGCCGCCGCCATGGAGCTCACCGGCGACGGGGCGGGCCCGCGGGCGCGCAAGTCCTGGTTCTGCCTGGACACGGCCGTGGTGGCGCTGGGCAGCGGCATCACCGGCTCCGGCGGACACTCCGTGGAGACCGTGGTGGAGAACCGGGCCACGGACGCGGAGCCGTACCTGGGGGACGGCTGGGCGCACCTGGCGGGCGTCGGCGGCTACGTGATGGAGGGGGCGCATTCCCTGGTCGAGACGCGCACGGCCAGATGGCGCGACATCAACGCGGGCGAGGACACGCGTGGCGCCTCCCGCCCCGTCACGCGGCGCTACGTGACCTTCTGGTTCGACCACGGCGTCGACCCCGTGGACGCCTCCTACTCCTACGTGCTGCTGCCGAACGCCTCGCGCGAGCGCACGCGCGCCTTCCGCGGGTCGCGTCCCATCCGGGTGGCGGCCAATACGACGCTGGTCCAGGCCGTGCGGATGCGCGGGTTGCTGGCCGCCACGTTCTGGGCGGCGGGCGAGGTCGACGGCGTCCGCGTGGACGCGCCCTGCACGCTGCTCGTGCGGCGGGCCGGCGGGCGGGTCGTCGTGGCCGTGGCCGATCCGAGCCGGACCGTGGACGCCGTGACCGTGACGCTCGACCGCCCGGCACGCGGCGTCGCCCGGGCCGACGACACCGTGTCGGTACGGCCGGGAGGACATCCGGCCGTCACCGTCGCGCTCGGCGGGTCGCTCGGGCGCACCCACACGGCCGAGCTCAGCGTGTACGCGCCACGCAGTCCTGGAGGTGGTCGTTGACCAGGCCGATGGCCTGCATGAGCGCGTAGGCCGTGGTCGGCCCGACGAACTTGAAGCCGTGCTTCTTCAGCTCCTTGGCCAGCGCCTTGGAGCCGGGAGTGGTGGCGGGCACGTCGGCCATCGTCTTGGGCACCGGCGCGCCGGGGTCGGCGAAGCGCCACACCAGCTCCGACAGGCCGTCGGGGAGGTCGAGCGCGGCCCTGGCGTTGTGGACCGCCGCCTCGATCTTGGCGCGGTTGCGGACGATGCCCGCGTCGGCGAGCAGCCGCTCCACGTCCCGCTCGGAATAGGCGGCCACCTTGGGGATGGCGAAGCCGTCGAACGCGGCGCGGAAGTTGTCCCGCTTACGCAGGATCGTCAGCCACGACAGGCCCGACTGGAACGCCTCCAGCGCGACCCGCTCGAACACCGCGTCGTCGCCTTTGAGCGGGCGGCCCCACTCCTCGTCGTGGTAGGCCAGGTAGATCGGATCCGACATGCCCGTCCAGCTGCAGCGGATGGGCTCGGTCACGGACGCTCGTCCCCGTCCTTGCCCAGCGTGGCGCGTACGCGCTGCTCGGCGGCCCCGGTCTCGCCCTCCGGCTCGTCCGATGCGCCGGCTTCGTCCCCGGCCTTCGCCTCGTCGGCCGTCTCGCGCGGCTCGTGGTCGAGATCGTGCGCCTGATCATCGAGGTCATGCGCCTGATCGTCGAGGTCATGCGCCTGATCGTCGAGGTCATGCGCCTGATCGTCGAGGTCATCGGGCCGGTCGGCGGCCTCTCCGTCGGCGGACGGCTCCTCGTTGTAGAAAGCCGGGCCGTCGCCCGCGGACGGCTCCTCGGCGGAGGAGGCGGCGCCGTTGCCCGCCTGCAGTCGCCACTCCGGGCTTCCCTGCGCGTGCGCCGCCTTCGCGCCCTGGTCCCAGGACAGCGTCGTCCCGCTCGCCGACATGGGATCGCCCGACTCCGGCAGCTCCCTGGCGACAGCCGGCGCCTCGGGCGAGTGATCGGTACGCAGAGCGCCGCCCGGCGCCGCGTACACCTCCTGGCGCGCGTGCAGTCGGCTCGACAGCAACTCGGAGACCCGCTGCTCCAGCACCGCGATCCTGGTGTCCCGGGCGCTGATCGCGTTGGCGGCCCGGCGCAGGGTCTCATCGACGCTCGCCGTGTGGTAGCCGACAAGGTTGACCGGCAGTTGGAGCGCCATGAAGTCGACCGCCGTGAGCTGCCCCGGCTCGGGCAGGTCGAGCGGCGGCACGTCGGGCGGGAACTCGGTCAGCTCTCCGCCCCTGCCGAGGGAGACCAGAACCACGCAGGCCAGGATGGCGATGGCGGCGATGGCGAGTATGACCAGCACATTGGCATCGTACTCATACCATCGGGGCATGAGGTGCGCACTTGCCTCAGCCCGTGCCTGTCCGGGCGGACAGTGCGCTGGTCAGCCGGTGGACTCGCCGAGCTCGGTGAGGCTGGGCCGGACCGGGCGGGGGCGGGCCTCCAGGCGGCTGATCGCCTCCTCGACCGTGGTGGTCCAGGAGATCGCGTCGAAGACGGCGGCCCGGGTGAAGCCCTCGTCGTACATGTTGCTGATCAGCTGCCTGAGCGGCTCGAACAGGCCCCAGGGGTCGAGAACCACCAGGGGACGGTCGTGGATGCCGATCGTGCGCGCGGTCCAGATCTCGAACAGCTCCTCCAACGTGCCGATGCCGCCGGGCAGCACGAGGAACGCGTCTGAGCGGGCGTCCATGAGGCCCTTGCGCTCGCGCATGCCGGTCGTGACGATCAGCTCGTCCGACTCCTCGTCCGCGATCTCGATGTCCACCAGGACCTGGGGGATCACGCCGATCGTACGCCCGCCGGCGGCACGGGCGGCCGAGGTGACGGCGCCCATGCAGGAGACGGTGGCGCCGCCGCTCACGATGGTGTGCCCGCGCTTGGCGAGTTCGGTGCCCACCTGCCCGGCCAGCTCGAGGTATTTGTCGTCGATGTGCAGGCTGGAGGCGCAGAAGACGCAGATGTTCACGGTGAGGAAGCCTATTGGGGCTCCGCGGTCTGCGCGGCGGCGGCCTCCAGTTCTTCTCCGCGCTGCTGGGAGCGGGCCAGGTCGGCCTCCACGATGATGTGCACGGCCTCGACGGGGTCGTCGGTGACGGTGATCAGGTCGAGGTCGTGGGAGGCGATCTTGCCGGTGCCGAGCAGGGTGCCCTTGATCCACTCCAGCAGCCCGCCCCAGAACTCGGAGCCCATGAGCACCACGGGGAAGGACGTGACCTTGGCGGTCTGCACCAGCGTCAGAGCCTCGAACAGCTCGTCCAGCGTGCCGAAGCCGCCGGGCAGGGCGATGAAACCGCACGAGTACTTCACGAACATCGTCTTGCGCACGAAGAAGTAGCGGAACTCGATGCCGAGGTCCACATAGTCGTTCATGCGCTGCTCGAACGGCAGCTCGATGCCGAGCCCGACCGAGATCGCGCCCTCCACGTCACGCGCGCCCCGGTTGGCCGACTCCATGACACCGGGCCCGCCGCCCGTGATCACGGCGTAGCCGGCCTCGGCCAGCGCCCGGCCGAGTGCCCGTCCCAGCTCGTAGTCGGGCGAGTCGGGGCCGGTGCGCGCCGAGCCGAAGACCGTGACCGCCTGCGGCAGCTCGGCCAGCTGCCCGAATCCTTCGACGAACTCCGCCTGGATGCGCAGCACTCGCCACGGGTCCATGTGCACCCAATCGGAGGGTCCCTGGCGGGCGAGCAGCCGCTCGTCATGGGTGGAGGTGGGGACGAGGTTGCCGCGGACCACGGCCTGGCCCTGGCGGCGTTCTCGACGTATCTGTTCCATGTGGATCACGCTAGTCCCTCTCGTCTACGGCCGCGTCCAGGCCTGCGCCCCTACCCGTCAGGCGTCCCAGACTGCCTCCTGCGGGCGAAACCCCAGGTAAGGGGGGTAGAACATCCGCAGAAAAAATCTTGAAGAAACCAGGGAACCGGATTTCGGCTAGCCCGCGTCTAATCGTCGAGGGTGCTGCTCGGGACTGAAAGTGGTCTTCCCCGCCAAATGGCCGGCGAGGAGGGCCACTTTCATTTTGTGAGCCAGTCCAGCATCGCACGCTCGCTCTCGACGATCTTCGACAGCGACACGTACTCGCCCTGCTGGTGCGCGAGGTTCGGATCGCCGGGCCCGTAGTTCACGGCCGGCACGCCCAGCGCGGAGAAGCGGGCGACGTCCGTCCAGCCCAGCTTGGCCCGCGGCGTGCCGCCGACGGCCGCGGTGAACGCCGCCGCCACCGGATGCGTCAGCCCCGGCCTGGCCCCTGGCGCGGCGTCCACGAAGCTCACCGCGAACCCGTCGAACACCTCCTGTACATGCTCCTGCGCCTGCTCGATCGACAGGTCGGGCGCGAACCGGTAGTTGACCGTCACCACGCACTCGTCCGGGATGACGTTCCCGGCCACGCCGCCCCGCACGCCGACCGCGTTGAGTCCCTCGTGGTATTCGAGCGCGTCCACGACCGGCCGGCGCGGCTCGTAGGCGTTCAGCCGGGCCAGCACCGGCTCGATCCCGTGAATGGCGTTGACCCCGAACCACGACCTGGCGCTGTGCGCCCGCTTGCCCGTCACGGTGACATCGGCACGCAAGGTGCCCTGGCAGCCGCCCTCGATCACGCCGTCGGTCGGCTCCATCAGCACCGCGAAGTCGGCCAGCAGCCAGTCGGCGTGGTCCCTGGCCACCCGGGTGAGGCCGTTGCGCTCGGCCTCGACCTCCTCGCAGTCGTAGAAGACGTAGGTCACGTCCTTGTTGGGCGCCGGCACGGTGGCCGCCAGCTTGAGCGCGACCGCCACGCCGGCCTTCATGTCGGAGGTGCCGCACCCGTAGAGCAGGTCGCCGTCCACCCGGCTGGGCAGGTTGGCGGCCACGGGGACGGTGTCGAGGTGCCCGGCGATCAGCACGCGCTCGGCGCGTCCCAGGTGGGTGCGGGCCACGACGGTCTCCCCCGACCGCTCCACCTTCAGGTGCGGCAGCGGGGACAGGGCCCGCTCGACCGCGTCGGCCAGCGCCCGCTCGCCGCCGCTCACCGACTCGATGTCCACGATCGCGGCGGTGAGCGCGCGTACGTCCTGCGTCAGGTCCAGCATCAGGTGTTCACTCCGTGTTCCCGCAGCACCTCGTTGAGCGCCGCCTTGTCGTGCCGCTGCCCCGGCTTCAGCCGCTTGATCACCAGCACGCAGGGCAGCCCGAACGTGCCTCCGGGGTATTCCTTCTGTCTGGTGCCCCCGACCGCCACGCACCAGTCGGGGATCCGGCCGCGGGCCAGCTCCTCGCCCGTCTCCACGTCGATCACCGGGATCGTGCCCGACAGAATCGTGCCGGCGCCGACGACCGCGCCCTGCCCCACCCGGGCGCCCTCGACGATCATCGCCCGGCTGCCGATGAGCGCCTCGTCCTCGATGACGACCGGCACGGCGTTGGGCGGCTCCAGCACGCCGCCGATGCCGACGCCACCGGAAAGATGCACGTTTTGTCCGATCTGGGCGCAGGATCCTACCGTGGCCCAGGTGTCGACCATCGTCCCGGCGTCCACGTACGCGCCGATGTTGGTGAACGACGGCATCAGCACCACCCCGGGCGCCAGGTAGGCGCCCCAGCGGGCGATCGCGCCCGGCACCACCCGCACCCCGTCGAACGAGCTCTTCAACGGGATCCTGTCGTGGTGATGGAAGTCGCCCACCTGGGACCGCGCCATGCCCAGCACCTTGAAGGCGAGCAGGATCGCCCTTTTGGCGCGCTCGTCCACCACGACCTCGCCGTCCACCAGGCGGGCCGCCCTGGCCTCGCCCTTGTCGAGCTGATCCACCGCGCCGACGACCGTGTGGCGCGCGTCGACGTCGGAGGTCGACAGCTCCGCGCGACGCTCCCACAGCTTGTCTATGGCCGGGGATATCGGTGTGGAGGTGCTCACGTCACTCATGGCCACGGAGCTTATCCAGGCCGGGTAGGTTTTTCAGGGTGCGCATGCGGTTCTCCCGTGGAGTCATCACCATCGCGATCATCATGGTCGTGCTCGCCGTGGGCATATCCGTGGGCGTCTACCACCTGCTGAAGAAGGCGACGCCGCTGGCGGTGCCAGACCCCTACTGCGTCGTGCGCACCCCCGACGGCGTCCGTGAGCTCCAACCAGAGCAGGCGCAGATCTCCGCCACGATCGCCGCCGTGGCGGCACGCAGGAAGCTGCCCGAGCGGGCCGTGGTCATCGCCTACGCGACCGCGATCCAGGAGTCGAAGCTGCTGAACCTGGAATACGGTGACCGTGACTCGGTGGGCGTGTTCCAGCAGCGCGAGTCGCAGGGGTGGGGCCGCAAGGAGCAGCTCATGGACCCCGTCTACGCCACGAACAAGTTCTTCGCCGCCCTGGTGAAGGTGAAGAACTACCGGAAGATCCCGCTGGCGGAGGCGGCCCAGGCGGTGCAGCGCTCGGCGGGCGGCTACGCGTACGCGCCGCACGAGGGGGAGGCCAAGATCCTCGCCGCGGCCTTCACCGGCCGGGTGCCGCAGGCCGTGCACTGCTGGTATCCGACGGCCAAGACCCCGGCGCCGCGGCCCAAGACGACCGAGGCGCGCAAGCAGCTCGCCCGGGCGCTGGGCAGCACCGCGATCGTCAGCAAGAAGCGCGGGTGGCTGATCGCCGCCTGGTCGGTGGCCCACGCCGAGAAGTACGCGCTGAGCCAGGTCCGCTACAGCGGCGCCACGTGGTCCAACGATGTCGAGCTGGAAGGCTGGAAAGCCGGCGACACGTCCGGCACCGCCCAGGTCGAGCTCTCCTGACCCGCCCCGGGCTGGATGCGCTACGAGGCGCGGCGGACGATGGAGATGGAGCCAGGCGGCAAGGGCTGAGCGTAGCTGGCCGTCCAGCCGCTGCCCTGAATGCGTTCGAAGGACAGCAACCGTCCGTCGGAGGCGCGGTAGTCGGCGAAATCGAGCAATCCCCGATCGGGGTTACCGGTGTCCCCCTCGCTCCGGAACGCCGCCGTGCCCCGCTCGATCGGGAAGAACTCCACGCCCTCCATGATCAGCATGCTCTTGGCCGGGATCATGCCCTGCGTGGGCACGTCGTTCCAGAGCAACACTTCCAAATGCGGCCGATCGCCGGCACGCACCTCAACCGAGAGCCACTGCAGGCGCCGGGAAGCATCCCGCAGCAGGTATTCGGTCCACTGCTGCCCTTGCCACGAAATGTGCATGGCGCCCAGCACACGGGCGGACGACCCGAGCACTTCGATCCGGTCACCCACCTGGATCGTGCGCGGGTCGATGTAATCGGTGCCGGCCTGCCCCGGCACGCTGACCGGAGCCGGCATGGGGGTCTCGACGGGAGCGACCTCGACCACCGGCGGCGGCGTGCTCGTGCGGCCCTTCCTGTCTTGCCGCAAGGTGGCCACGAAGGCTCCCAGCAGCAGGAGGACCAGGGCGATGCTCAGCCCGAGTACGACCATGGAGGTCACGCTCATCGATCAGCTCGCTCCACTCGCGGCCTGCCTCGGCGTAAGCCCTTATCGATTTGTTGGCTTGCTTTTGACGGGCGATCCTACTGGAGGCGGCGCACCGCCGCACTGATGCGTTCGTCAGTGGCGGTGACGGCGATGCGGATGTGCCGCGCACCTGCCGCTCCGTAGAACTCGCCGGGGGCGACCAGAATACCGATTTCGGAAAGCTTGCCTACCTGGTCCCAGGCGTTCTGCCCGTTCGATGCCCAGAAGTAGAGCCCTGCCGTCGAATGGTCGATCTGCCAGCCTGCCTGCTCCAGCGCGGGCCGCAGCAGGGCGCGGCGCGCGGCGTAGCGTTCGCGCTGGGCGTCGGCGTGCGCGTCGTCCCCGAGCGCGGCCGTCATCGCGGCCTGTGCGGGGGCCGGCATCATCATGCCCGCGTGCTTGCGGATCTCCAGCAGCCGCTTGACCAGGACGGGATCACCCGTCACGAACCCGGCGCGGTAGCCGGCCAGGTTGGAGCGCTTGGAGAGCGAGTGAACCGCGAGCAGCCCTTCGTGGGAGCCGCCGCAGACGTCGGGATGGAGGATCGAGACCGGCTCCTCTTCCCAGCCGAGCTCGATGTAGCACTCGTCGGAGGCGACGATCGTGCCGCGCTCGCGGGCCCAGGAGACGACCTTGCGCAGATGCTCGGCGGGCAGCACCCGGCCGGTGGGGTTGCCGGGCGAGTTGACCCAGAGCAGGTCCACCTGCTCGGGGCCGAGCGCGAGCGTGCTGTCGGAGGCCGTGGCCACGGCCCCGGCCAGGCGGGCGCCCACGTCATAGGTGGGGTAGGCCAGCTCGGGGAAGACCACGCGCCGGGCGCCGAGATAGGTGGGCAGCCAGGCGACGAACTCCTTGGAGCCGATCAGCGGGAGCACGTCCTGCTGATCGACGGTGACGCCGTGCCTGCGCCGCAGCCACCCGGCCGCGGCCTCGCGCAGCGCCTTGGTGCCGTGGGTGAACGGGTAGCCGGGGCTGTCGGCGGCCTGGACGAGAGCGTGCCTGACGACTTCGGGCACGGAGTCGACGGGCGTGCCGACCGAGAGGTCGACGATCCCGTCGGGATGTGCGAGCGCGCGCTCCTTGTACGGCTCCAGCCGGTCCCAGGGGAAGTCGGGCAGGTTGTTCACGGTTCTCCAGGGTGTTGCGTTGCCGTACGAAAAGCACACGCCAGGAGGGCGCATCCGGACCGGATGCCCCCTCGCAAGGCGTATCAGGACCGGCTAGTGGTCCTCACCCTGCGGCGGCAGGGCGGCCACCACCGGGTGGTCCTTGTCGATCTTCCCGACCTTGGAGGCGCCACCAGGCGAGCCGAGGTCCTCGAAGAAGTCCACGTTCGCCTTGTAGAAGTCCTTCCACTGCTCGGGAAGGTCGTCCTCATAGAAAATCGCCTCGACGGGGCATACAGGCTCGCACGCGCCGCAGTCCACGCACTCGTCGGGGTGGATGTAAAGCATGCGCTCGCCCTCGTAGATGCAATCGACGGGGCATTCCTCGATGCACGCCTTGTCCAGGACGTCCACGCAAGGCTGCGCGATGACGTAGGTCACCTCGAGCTCCTTCTTCTCCGCACCATGGCATGAGTCTGACCGCGGTTTGCTACGCCCTAGTATTGCCGTGCTTGCCAGCTGGCCGAAACGGAGGGTGGCAAACTCGTGGCCGCACGCCTCGTCATCGCGATCACAAGTCAGGACACAGGTAAACGGATCACCACACGCAGGCGCGTACCTGGAGGGTATCGCGATGCGGTAGGGATCCTCGAGTCCTGGGAGTCTGGCGTGCTACGACTTCGTAAAAAAGACGGCACGCTGGTGGAAATTCTTGAGGAGACGCTGGTGGCGGCCAAGGTCGTCCCGGCCGCGCCTCCTCGACCTGAGCGAATGTAACGGTAAGTATTCCAAGTGTGACTGTACGTACCTGCGCCGCCGCAGCAGCCCTTCTCGCCAGCGCCGGATGCGGCGCGTCCACACCATCCTCGCAACCGGCTGAGAACCTGCCGCCGGTCAACGTGCAGGCGGGCTCGCTGAAGTCCGGCTTCGCCAACATGGAGCGCCTCGCCGAGGCCGCCAAGCGGGAGGGCGAGCTCAACGTGATCGCGCTGCCCCGCGACTGGGTCAACTACGGCGAGATCATCGACACCTTCGCCGACAAGTACGGGCTCAAGGTCAACGAGCTCGAGCCCGGCGCGAGCAGCCGCCGCCAGATCGACGCGGCCGCGCAGCTCAAGCCCGACGTGTTCGACCTGACCCTGGACGTCGCGGTGCGCGAGGCGGCCAGGTTCGCGCCATACAAGGTGCTGGGCTGGCAGGACCTGCCCGACGACGTGAAGGATCCGTCCGGCGCCTGGTACGCCGCCTACGGCGGCTACATGTCCATCGGGTACGACCCGCGCGCGGTCAAGCCCCCTGCCTCCTTCGCCGACCTGCTCCAGCCCGGCTACCGGGTGGCGCTCGACGGGGACCCGCTGCGCTCGGCGTCGGCGTTCGGCGGCGTGATGGCGGCCTCCATGCGGGCCGGAGTGCCGCGGCCCGAGCAAGGGGTGGAGCTGTTCGCCAAGCTCAAGCAGGGCGGCCGGCTCACCGACCTGGCCAAGGCCAACACGATCGTCGCCTGGGATCACCTGAACGCCGCCCGCAGCGCCGGCCAGCCCGACGCGTGGCAGGTGACGATCCCGCGGGACGCGGCGCTCGGCGGCTACCACGTGCAGGCGATCAACAAGGCCGCCCCGCACCCGGCCGCGGCCCGCCTGTGGCAGGAGTTCCTGTTCTCGGACGAGGGCCAGAACCTGCTGCAGAAGGGCTGGGCCCGGCCGGCCCGCGGTGAGGCCATGACCATGAAGGGCACGCTCGACACGGCCCAGGCGGCCAAACTGCCCAAGGCGCCCGGGCCGCCCGTCCTCATGACGATTCCCCAGGCAGACGCGGCGAAGGCGTACTTGAAGAAGGAATGGGCGAAGAGCGTGGGATGAGTCCAATGTGACTTGATATGTCCTAGGGACGTTCAGGCTCTAAAGTGAACAGACAGCACGGCCACGGGGGCCCGATGTCTGACGAATGTGAGCTGATCGTCTTGCGATACGACACACCGAGTTTGGAGCGGTGGAACAGTCGCGCCTACGACAGCAGCTTCGGCTACGTCTCCACGCAGGGCGCACCGCTGGTCGACCTGCTGGATCCGCGGCCCGGCGAGCGCGTGCTCGACCTCGGGTGCGGCACGGGCGTGCTCACCGCGCAGCTCGCCTTCAGGGGCGCGGACGTCCTGGGCATCGACGGCTCGTCCGCCATGATCGAGAAGGCGCTGGCGCAGTACCCGGGCATCAACTTCATCGTCGGGGACGGGCACGACTTCACCGTGGTGGACCCGTACGACGCGGTCTTCTCCAACGCGGCGCTGCACTGGATGACCCGGGATCCCGCCGTCGTGATCGCCAACGTGCGCGAGGCGCTCACGCCCGGCGGGCGCTTCGTCGCCGAGATGGGCGGGGCGGGCAACTGCGCCGAGCTGACCGCCGCGATGCTGACCGCCTGGCGCGAGTACGGCCTGCAGGAACCCGACCTGCCGTGGTACTTTCCCACGCCTGCCGAGTACGCCCGCCGGCTCGAGCAGGAGGGGTTCGTCGTCAGGCTCCTCGAATACTTCGACCGGCCGACCCCACTTGACGAATGCCCTGGCGGGGCGGCCGATTGGGTACGCATGTTCGCCGCCTCGGCGCTCAAAGGGCTCGCGCCGGACATCGTGGAGCCCCTGCTTCGTCGGGTCAATGAGCTGGCAGCGCCCGCGCTTCGCAGGGAGACTGGCTGGATGGCCGACTACGTGCGTTTGCGCTTTGCCGCTGTTCGGCGCTGATGCGTAGTGCATGATGCGTAGGGCTGTTTTGCCGGACTATGGTCTGTTCCGTGGGCGGCGAGATTATGGCTGCACCGCTGCGGCGGCGTGAGGGGCTGGTGAACGGAACGGGATGAACTTCTGCCTGAGCGACCTCGTACCACCGTTGAGGTGGAGCGACGCGTCGACGATCACGCTACTCACCGGGCAGCCGGACCTGCCGGATGCGTGGTGGCGCAGTCTGCCCATGCCGCATGTCCTCGCCGCCATCGGCCCGGAGTCCCTGGGCGAGTTGCTGACGGAGATCGCCCTCGAGCAGTGGCCGGCGGCGGCCCTGGGTGACGTGCTGCCCGCGCTGCACGTGCTCGACCCGGATGACGCCGACGAGCCCGCCGTCGCGATCGCGCTCGACCGGGCCGGGTCGTGGCCCGGGCTGCTGGGGCTGACCAGCCGGGAGCTGGTCGACCAGCCCTTCATCCAGGCGCGCCCGGTGCTCAACACGCTGTTCGCGGCCGTGTTCGCCCGCCTTGCGTCCCCGCAGGCCGCCCGGACGGCCTCTGTGGCCTCATCGGCGGCCGGCCCGGCTCCCGCGGCGATCCCCGCGCCGCGGGGCGAGCAGCACGGCCTGCCGCAGCCCGCGCCAGTGCCCGCGAACGAGCCCGAGGCCGTCGCTGAGACGCCGCAGCCGGTGCCCGCGACCCAGGAGCCCGCGCAGGCCGCGCAGGCGCCGGGCGAGCATGAGGTCGCCGCGCCGGCCGAGAGCAACCTTGAGCCTGCCGCAGCAGGCGCGAACGGCCCCGAGAGCGCGCTCCCCCAGGAGGCGGCGGCTCAGCAGGGCACGGCTCAGCAGGGCGCGGCTCAAGACGCGCCGGAAGGCCCCGCGCCGGTGCTGGACGCCGATGCCGAGCCCGCTGTCGAGGCGGGCGATGGGCCCGAGCCCGTGCTGCACGCAGCCGAGGAGCCCACGCCGGAGCCGGCGGCCGAAGAAGCGGCCGCTTTTGCGGAAGAAGCGCCACCGAGCTCGCCCGAGACCGAGGGCGCCCCGGAGCAGGCCGCCGAAGCCGCAGGCGCTCCGGAGGAAGGCGCCACGCCGATGCTGGACGCCGACGCCGAGCCCGCCGTGGAGGCGGGCGATGGGCCCGAGCCCGTGCTGCACGCGACCGAGGAGCCCACGCCCGAGCCGGCGGCCGAAGAAGCGGCCGCAATGGCGACAGAAGCGCCCCGGCGCTCGCCCGAGGCCGAGGGCGCACCGGAGGAGACCCCCGAAGCCGTCGGCGCCCTGGAGGAGAGCCCCCAAGCCGAAGGCGCACCGCAGGAAGGCGCCGAAGTCGTCGGCGCACTCGAGGAGAGCCCGGAAGTCGTCGGCGCCCCAGAAGAGACCCCCGAAGCCGTCGGCGCCCTGGAGGAGAGCCCCCAAGCCGAAGGCGCTCCGCAGGAAAGCGCGGAAGCCGAGGAAGCCCTGGAGGAGAGCCCCCGAGCGGAGGGCGCTCCGGAGGAGAGCGCCGAAGCAGGGCAGGCGGACGACGAAGAGGAGTCGGCCGCGGCCGAAGCTCACGAGCAGGAGCTCCCCCAGCTCATCGAGTCCGCGTTCGCCGGGCTGGATGACAAGAGCTGGGCCGTGGCGCAGAACCGGGTGTTCACGGACGAGCCCTCGGCCGTGGACCAGCTGGCCAAGCTGTTCGCCGTCCCGCCGGCCGAGATCTCCGCCACGGAGGATGAGTTCCGCGACCGCCTGAACCGCTGGCTGGCCAGTGAGGAGGCGGCCCCGTACCGGGCGCATCTGGACGAGCTGCGCAGGACGCTCGGCCCCGCGGCGCCCAAGGAGCAGCTGATCGGCGCGGCCGACTGGCACAGGGTGGAGATCCGCGCGCTGGAGGTGCCCGCCTGGCAGTTCGTGCTGGCCACGCTGCCTGGCCAGGCCCAGCCCGTGGCCCAGCAGCCCCAGATCGACCTGCCGCCCCCGCCGCGGCCGCATCCGCCGATGGAGCTGCCGCCGCAGTCGGCGTTCGGCCACGTGCCGATGCCGCCGCCCCCCGGCCCGCCGCAGTTCCAGGCGTTCGCCCCGGCCGCGCCCCCGCCGGGCGAGTCCAACGGCGGGCAGGGCGAGCAGAAGCCGTACCAGCCGCTGAAGGACGTCTCCCAGACCAGGCGCTGCTTCAGGCAGCCGGACGGCCGCTGGTGGTTGCGCATCGACGTGACCGCCGAGCAGCTGGCGGGCGGCGAGTGTGCGCTGCCGACGGGCTTCGCTTCCTACCTGGGCTTGTCGCCGGGCGAGAGCAGGACGGTCAGGAGCGCCGCGGGCGAGCTGACCATGACCTGGCACGGCAGGCCGGTGCTGGAGTCCATCGAACGCCTCCTCGTGGACGTCGGCGCCCGCGAGGGCGGGCACCTGTTCCTGACGCTGTCGGACGAGGGCGTGCTGCGGGCCAGGCACCTGCCGGTCGCCGCGCAGGGCGCCGAGAAGATCACCAAGGCGCTGCGCCTGGTCGGGTACACGGCTCCGGGCGGTACCAAAGATCAGGCGGCTCGGGTGATCGCCACGAGGATCGGCATGACGGGTCCGGTCAGCCTGCCGGACCTGCTCGTCAGGCTCCGCGAACGCGGGGACCGCGATCTGCTTGCCCTCTTGGACTGAGCCTGTGCCGCGGCTCGCGATCGGCCCTGAGTTTCCCAGGGAGCTCAGCGCACTGGCCCAGCCAGTGCGCAGGGACGCCGTGGTCGCGCTGCGCCGGTTCCTGCTGAACGTGGCCGGCGCCCCGCACCCCGAGCGGGTGCGGGGCGCCAGGGATCCGCGGGTCGCCACGCTGCGGCTGGCCGAGGGGCATCGCGGGGTGGTGGTACGCCAGCGCGACGTCTATTGGCTGCGTACGGTCCTGCCCGACCCCGAGGCCTGGTCGTACGCGCAACGCCACAGGTACGGCGTGAACCCCGTGGTCGGCGTCGTCGAGGAGTGGGACGCCGAGGCCCTGGAGCGGGTGGAGCCCGCGTTACGCAGGTCCGCCGGCTCGTCGAGGCTGTTCGCCCCGATCTGCGACGGCGACCTGCTGGCGCTCGGCCTGGACGGGCACGCCCTGCCGCTGTTCCGGCTCATCACGACCGAGGCCGACGTGGCCGCGCTCGAACCCCTGTTGCCGCCCACCCAGCACCTGCCGCTCGCCGTGCTGGCCCGCGGCGGCTCGCTGGCGGAGGCCTGGCGCGAGCTGGACACCTGGCGCGCCTCGGACGCCGACCCCGGGCCGATCGACCCCGAGGACCTGCACGCGGCGCTGCGGCGCAGCCCGGACCGGGCGGCGTTCGCGGCCGACAAGGTGGCGCTCGACCGGGTCCTGGGGGCGCCGGAGTGGTGCACGTTCCCTCATCCGGCACAGCACCGGCTGTCCAGGGCGGCCCGCTACGAGCATCCGGTGCTGGTGGTCGGCGGCGCGGGCACCGGCAAGACCGTCATCGCCCTGCACCGCGCCGCCCACCTGGCCGCTAACGGCAGCGGTCCCGTCCTGCTCATCACGCTCTCGCAGGGCCTCGCCGAGGAGCTGTCGGCCAGGCTGGACGTGCTGATCGAGGACGAGATCATTCGCAAGCGGGTCGAAGTGGACAATGCCGAGCGCCTGGCCATGCGCATCGTGGCCGACGCGGAGGGCCGCCGCCCGCCGCTGGTCGGCCCGGGGGCGCGGTCGCTGGCCCAGCTGACGGACGAGGCGCTCAGGCTGTTGTCGCTCACGACCGGCGACCTGCTGGACGACGTGGAGCCGGAGCGCAAGCCGTACCGTCACATCGTGGTGGACGAGGCGCAGGACATCAGCCCGGCGCAGTGGCGGCTGCTGCGGGCGGCGGTGCCGCGCGCGCACGACGACCTGTTCATCGTGGGCGATCCGCACCAGCGGGTCACCGACACGCGGGTGGCTCTGGGCACCCTCGGCATCCCCGCCCAGCAGCACACGTTGAAGGTCTCCTATCGGCTGCCGCAGGAGCTGCTGTCCTTCGTGGTCCGGCTGCGCGGCGGCGGCCCGGCGCCCGGCCTGGTCAAGGGCGCGACCGAGATGTACGGCTACCGCGCCACGCACAACGGCGAACACCCGATGATCAGGGCGTACGACTCGCCCGAGTCGGAGCTGGCCGGGCTGCGGGCCACGATCGAGTCGTGGCTGGCCGACGGCGTGCCCACCGGCGAGATCGCCGTCGGCGCCCGCACCACCCGGCTCGTCCGGCAGGCCAGGAAGGCGCTGGCGGGCCTGGACGTGCGGGCCTCGACCTTCCAGCATCTGAAGGGGCTGGAGTTCGAGCGGGTGGCGCTGATCGGCGTGGCGGAGGGCGTGGTGCCCGAGCCGCCGCCGGAAGAACCTGGCGCAAGGGCTCGAGCCCTGCAGCGCGAGCGGAGCATACTGTTCGTCGCCTGCACACGTGCGCGGGCGATGCTCTATATCTCCCATTCCGGAAGAGGCAGCCCCTTTATACCCCTCTGATCACATAGTCTGAACTGCGGATACTTCCCATTGCCGGTTGGACCTCAATGAATCTCAGCCTGAGCGACCTCGCGCCACCCGTGCGCTGGACCTCCCCTGGTCAAATCGCGCCGATCGTGGAGGAGCCCCAGCTGCCCGAGGCCTGGTGGCAGGCGATCCCCCTCGACCGCGCGTGCGCCATCGTCGGCACCCAGACCGTGGCGAGCCACCTGGCCGACCTGGCCGTGGCCTGCTGGGCGCACCTGATGCTCGGCGACATCCTGCCGCTGGTGCGCTTCTCCGACCCCGCCGAGGCCGAGCGCACGCCGGAGTCGCTGGGCAAGGACGTCGTGCAGAAGCTGTTCACCGGCGTGTTCGAGCGGCTGCTCGAGCCCGTGCCCGACGCGGTGCCCGCGCCCTCCCGGCCGGACAGGCCGCTGCCCGAAGTGATCGACGCGCTGTTCGCGGCGCTGGACGAGCGGCAGCGGGCCATCGCCCGCGACCGGCTGTACGCGGCGCAGCGGGCCACGCTCGACGAGCTGGCGCAGCGCTTCTCGGTGACGCGGGAGCGGATCAGGCAGATCGAGCGCGACCTGCGCGACCACGTGGAGACCTGGCTCAGCGGCCCCGACGCGGTGGCGCTGGTGGCGCACGTGGCGTGGCTGCGTACCCGGCTCGGCTCCGCCGTCCCCGCCGACGACCTGCAGGCCGCCGTTCCGTGGCACGGGACCGAGCTGCGTACGCTCGGGATGCCCGCGTGGCGGTTCGTGCGCACGCTGCTCACCGGCTTTGAGCAGTCCGACGGCTGGCTCGTCGCGGGCGGGGCGGACGAGCTGCGCGAGAAGACGCGCCAGCTGTTCGCCGACGGGCCGCACCCGCTCGGCGAGGCCCTGTCCATGGTGTCCCAGCTCGGCGTGCGCGAGGACGTGGCCGAGCGGTGGATCCTGGCCGTGCCGCAGCTCCGCGTGCTCGGCCAGCACGTGGTGCCGTGGCCGCGCAGCATCAACGAGAAGGCGGAGGCGGTGCTGGCGGTGGCGGGCGCGCCGCTGTCGCCCGAGGAGATCCAAGAGCGCATCGGCGAGGACTACAGCCTGGTCGGCATCCGCAACCAGCTCACCGCCGACGAGCGGTTCATGCGGGTGGACAGGAACAAGTACGGGCTGACCCGGTGGGGCGGTGAGGAGTATCTGGGGATCAGGGAGATGATCGCCAGGGAGATCGAGCGGGCCGGCGGCGAGGCGTCGGTGAGCACGATCGTGACGAACCTGACCACCCGGTACGACGTCAGCGAGAGCTCGGTGCGGGCGTACTCGGGCGGTCCCGGGTTCGAGCGCACGCAGCGGGGCTGGATCCGCGTGGCGGGCACCTCGCCGAGCGGGGAGGCGGAGCCGTACCAGCCGCGCAAGGACGTGTCGGAGACCCGCCGCAGCTTCCGCTCCCGCGACGGGCGCTGGTGGCATCGGGTGGACATCAACGCCGAGCACCTGCGCGGGTCGGGGTCGCCGCTGCCCACGGGGTTCGCGGCCTACCTCGGCATGGCGCCCGGTGGGCAGCTGACCGCCTCGGCACCGTCCGGTGACGTGGTGATCAGCTGGCACAACCAGCCGACCATGGGCTCGATCAGGAACGTGCTGGCCGAGTACAAGGCGAGCGAGGGCGACCACGTCTTCCTCACCGTGTCGGACGGCGGCGAGCTGCTGACCCGCTACCTGCCCGCCGCGCCCGTCGGGATGCCGCCCATCAACCGCGCGCTCTACCTGTTCGGCTACACCGCTCCGGTCAGCTCGGAGATAGAGGGGCTGCGGCTGATCGGGGCCAGGATCGGGCTGCCCGACACGGCCACCCGCGAGGAGATCCTGGGCAGGCTGCGCGAGCGCGGCGACCGGGACATCCTTGGCTTCCTGGGCGAGTGAGCTGCCGTAGTCCGGGGTCGGTTAGGCTCGGGAGATGTTGCGGATCTACGACACGCGGACCAGGCAGGTCGAGGAGCTCGCCTTCGGGCGGGCGGCGCGGATCTACACCTGCGGGCCGACGGTCTACCGCTACGCGCACGTGGGCAACCTGCGCACCTACCTGCTGTCCGACCTGATCAGGCGGGTGCTCGAGCGGCGGCGGACGCGCGTGCTGGCCTGCCAGAACATCACCGACGTCGGCCACCTGACCGACTCCGGGGTCGACAAGGTCGTGCAGCAGGCGCAGGCCGAAGGGCGCTCCGTGCGGGAGCTGGCGCGCTTCTACGAGGACGCCTTCAGGTCCGACACCGCCGCGCTCAACCTCCGTCCGCCGGAGCACACGCCGCGCGCGAGCGAGACGATCGAGCTGATGATCGAGCTGATCGCCAAGCTGATCGAGAAGGAGCACGCGTATGTGGTGCCGGACGGATCGGTGTTCTTTGACGTACGGACATTTCCCACCTACGGCGAAATTTCTGGAAATCGCCTGGATGCACTGAAGCCGGCTCACCGCATGGACACCGTCGACCCGCGCAAGCGCTTCCACGCCGACTGGGCCCTGTGGAAACCCGCCGAAGGCGAGCTGACCTGGGAGGCTCCGTGGGGCCAGGGGTTCCCGGGGTGGCACGTCGAGTGCTCGGCCATGTCGCTGCGCTACCTCGGGGCGCCCTTCGACCTCCACACCGGCGGGATCGATCTGCGCTTCCCCCACCACGAGGACGAGCGGGCCCAGTCCAATGCGGCGGCGGGGCAGGAGGTCGTGCGGCACTGGGTGCACGGGGAGCACCTGCTGTTCGACGGGCGCAAGATGGCGAAGTCGACGGGCAACGTGGTGCTGCTGTCCGACGTGGTGGCGGCCGGGCTCGATCCGCTCGCCGTGCGGATGGCGTTCATGGAGCACCGCTACCGGCAGCAGATGAATCTGACGTGGGACACGCTGCGGGCGGCCGATCGCACGGTGCGGCGGTGGCGGACGCGCGTGGCCGAGTGGGCCGAGTCGCCCAGCGCGCCCATGGCGTCCACGTACGTGGAGCGGGTGGAGGCCGCCTTCGCCGACGACCTGGACACGCCCGAGGCCTTGCGGGTGCTGCGGGAGCTGGAGCGGGACGAGTCGGTGGCCGCGGGGGCCAAGTTCGAATCATTCCTGCACCTGGACCAGGTGCTCGCGCTGGATCTGTCCGCGGACATCGGCAAGGTGCGCGTGCTGCCCCCGGGGGCGGGGGAACTCCTGGAGGCGAGGGCCCGGGCGCGCGAGGCGATGGACTGGAAGGAGGCTGATCGCCTACGGGACGAGCTGTCCGCTCTGGGGGTCCGCGTCTCCGACACCCCCGACGGCCAAACCTGGACCTGACCCACCCTTACCGCCGCTCGCCGCACCACCGTGCGCCCGCCGGTGTGCCGAGCCGGAACGTCGCTCTCACCTGTTTCATGACCCCAACCGTCTACGGCGGGTGAGACGTCGGCAGCCTCCTGTGACCGCCACCTCAAAGTCGCCTGCGAAGGACCGTGAAGTCGGCCGGAGGAGTGATCGCGGGCTGCCAGACTTAGTGCCAGTTTCGGCAAGATGGAGGTGCCGGTGAGGCCCTATGCGTGGATGCCGCGGCCGTTGCGGTGGTTCGCTCGGGTGTTGACCGTTCTTCTCGCCCTGGCCCTCGTGCTGGCAGGGATCGTCGTCTACACCGTGCGGAAGTCGTTCCCGCAGGTGGATGGATCGTTGCGACTACCCGGGTTATCCGACGATGTAGAGATTTATCGCGACAAATGGGGAGTCCCCCACATCTATGCCGGCAGCGCCGCCGACCTCTTCATGGCCCAAGGGTTCGTCCACGCCCAGGACCGCTTCTACGAGATGGACTTCCGCCGCCACATGACCGCGGGCCGCCTCTCGGAGCTCTTCGGCGCCTCCACCCTCGGCACGGACAAGGCGCTCAGGACCATGGGCTGGCGCAGGGTCGCCGAACAGGAGCTGCCCGAGCTGGCCAAGCCGACCCAGGACTACCTCAACGCGTACGCCAAGGGTGTGAACGCCTGGCTCAGCGCCAACCCCAACGCCTCCGATCGCAGCCTCGAATACTCCGTGCTGAAGCTCCAGAACAGCGCCTACCAGCCGGAGCCGTGGACCGCGGTCGACTCCCTCTCCTGGCTGAAGGCCATGGCCTGGGACCTGCGCTCCAACATGGAGGACGAGATCGACCGGGCGCTGATCGCCGCCACGCTGCCCAGGGAGCGGGTCGAGCAGCTCTACCCCGGCTACCCGTACGACCGCCACTCCCCGATCGTCACCGAGGGCACCATCGATGAGGACCGCTTCAACCAGCGGGCCGAGCCGCGGCTGCGCGCCGGCGTCGGCGCGCTGACCCAGGCGGCCAAGACGATGAACGCCGTGCCGAGCACGATGGGCACCGAGGACCGCGAGGGTGTCGGGTCGAACTCGTGGGTGATCTCCGGCGCGCACACTGCGAGTGGCAAGCCGCTGCTGGCCAACGACCCGCACCTGTCCCCGCAGATGCCGTCCGTCTGGTACCAGGCGGGGCTGCACTGCAGGAAGGTCTCCGAGGAGTGCCCGTTCGACGTCACGGGGTTCACCTTCTCCGGCGTTCCCGGCGTGATCATCGGGCACACGGACAAGATCGCGTGGGGTTTCACGAACCTGGGTCCCGACGTGGCCGACCTGTTCCTGGAGAAGGTGGACGGCGACACGTACCTGCACAAGGGCGAGCAGCTGAAGCTGGAAACCAGGCAGGAGCAGATCAAGGTGGCGGGCGGCTCCCCTGTCACGATCACCGTGAAGAGCACCGTGCACGGCCCGCTGATCAACGAGGTGATCGGCGACGCCAAGCCCACCGACGAGGCCAACGCGGTCGCGCTGCAGTGGACGGCGCTGACCCCTGGCAAAAGCGCCGACGCGATCTTCGCGTTGGACAAGGCCGCCGACTGGCAGGAGTTCAAGGCCGCGGCGGCGCTGTTCGACGTGCCCGCACAGAACCTGGTGTACGCCGACACCACGGGCAAGATCGGCTACCAGGCGCCCGGGCGTATCCCTGTACGCCAGAAAGGCGACGGCACCTGGCCCGTCCCCGGGTGGACGGGCGAGTACGACTGGAGGGCGGCGCCCATCCCGTACGACCAACTGCCGTCAGTGGAGGACCCGGCGGACGGCTTCATCGTGACGGCGAACAACGCGGTCATCGACCCCAGGCGCTACCGGCCGCTGCTGACCGCGGACTGGGCGCACGGCTACCGCTCCGAACGCATCCGCGACCTCGTCAAGGACGCCATCGAGAAGGGCAAGGTCGACGCGGCGGCCATGTCCCGGATCCAGCAGGACACCCACAATGGCTTCGCGGACACGCTGGTGCCGGCGCTGATGGAGGTGAACCTGGGAGGCCCGAGCGTCCGGGCCAGGGAGCTGCTGAAGTCGTGGGACGGCACGCAGAGCGCCGATTCCGCACCCGCCGCGTTCTTCAACGCGGTCTGGCGGCAGCTGCTCGTGCTGACGTTCAACGACGAGCTGCCGGAGGGGGCCAGGCCGGCCGGAGGCGACCGCTGGTACGAGGTGATCAGGCGCCTGCTCCAACTCCCGGACGACCCCTTCTGGGATGACGTGACCACGAAGAACCATACGGAGAGGCGTGACGACATCCTGCGGCAGGCGATGGCGTCGGCCTTCCACGAGCTGTCGGAACGGCTCGGGGCGGACGCAGGCGCGTGGCGGTGGGGCGACCTGCACCAGCTGGAGCTGGTCAACGGCTCGCTGGGAACCTCGGGGATCGCGCCGGTCGAGTGGCTGTTCAACCGCGGCCCGTTCGCCGTGGCGGGGAGCAAGGACGCGCTGAACGCCACGGGTTGGAACGTTCAGAGGGACTACACGGTCAGCGCCGTGCCGTCGATGCGCATGATCGTCGACCTGTCCGACCTGGACGCCTCCCAATGGATCAACCTGACGGGCGCGTCCGGGCACGCTTTCCACGACAACTACTGGGACCAGGCGGAGGTGTGGGCCCGGGGCGACCTGCTGCCGATGCGCTCCACACCGGAGTCGGTCAAGAAGGCCGCCGCGCACACCCTCAGGCTGACGCCCTGAACGTACGACCGGGGTCGTAGTCACGATCCAAACCGTGGGCCGACGCGCGCGGCGGGGCCCGGCTGTCAGCATGGCGCACATGAATCGCCTCTGGAATCTCCTTGGACTCCTGCTCGTGCTCGCAGGCCTCGTCCACCTGGGCGTGTTCGTCGTGGACGGCGGGCCCTGGGAGGGCGCGGTTTCGTGGCGCAAGCCGTTCACGTTCGGCGTGTCGTTCGGCCTGAGCGTCCTGACCCTGACCTGGGTCTCCCAGTTCGTACGGCTCCGTGCCCGCCCGTTCTGGGTCGGCGCCTTCGCGATCGCCTCCACGGTGGAGGTCGCCCTGATCACCCTCCAGGCGTGGCGCGGCGTCCCGTCGCACTTCAACATGGAGACCGCCGCCGACGCGGCCATCGCGAGGACCCTGGCGGCGGGCGGCGGGGTGCTCGTCGCCGTCGCTGTCGCCATGACGGTCGCCGCCTTCCGCGCGGGCCCCGGCCTCGCGCCCAGCATGCGCCTGGCCGTGCGGGCGGGCTTCGCCACCTTACTGGCGGCCATGGTCTTCGGCGCTGTCATGATCGCTCGCGGGGTGGTCGAGGTGGTGACGGGCAACCAGCAACTCGCGTACACGGTGGCCGTCACGCTGAAACCGGCCCACGCCGTGTTCATGCACGGAGTCCTGCTCCTGCCCGCATTGGCCTGGCTGCTGGCCCGCACACCGCACCCAGAAGATGTGCGCCTGCGCCTGGTGGGCCTGGCGACCTGGACGTACGTCATGTTTGCCGCCGCCGTGTCCGCCCTCGCCCTGGCCGGTGTCACGCTCGTGAGCCCGTCGACGGCGTCGTTGCTCTGCGCCGGCGCGATCTCCGGCCTGGCCGTCGGCGTCCTCGCGCTCGGCCGGCTCAAGCAATGGCAGTCCGGGGACGCTGACCGTAGCCCCACAGCGTCCTGACGGTCCGGAAGGGCGGCTCCTCCAGCCGAGCTCCCAGATCAGGGCATCAACTTGACTGAAGGTTGTCAACCTGGGCTGCCGCCGCCCCTCCTCCACCACAGCTGCGCGCGGGGATAACCGCCGTCCTCCAGATCGGCCAGGCGTTCGAAGACGTTGTACGTCGCCTGGTGCCCGCACATCAGAACCGACACCAACATCGCCAGGAGGTAGAGCGGCAACATGGGCAGCCCGAGGCACCAGGCCCACTGGGTGGCGTGCCGCCCCTCGTGCAGGACGAGACGGTCACTGAGCGAGTCCCACCTGGTCAGGACGACGTTCCCTACGGTGAACGCCCCCGCGATGGGGAAGCGGTAGCGATAGCCGAAGGCGAGGATGAGGCCGTCAGGGCCGGGTCGGCGGGTGGCGCCACCGATGATCGAGATCAGCAAACCGAGCGGAGTGGCGAGGTTGATGTAGTTCGCCACGCGCCGGAACCGAAAGCGCCTGTCCATGCGTCTCAGTCTTGACCAATCTTGACATGTCGGAATAATGGCCAGGGTCCTGAAATCTCCTACAAGAGCAGGATTATGAGATTCTCTCTCCTGGGCGCGCTGCTCGGCACCGTCGCACTGGCAGGAGCCGGCGGAGTCGCGATCACCCAGACGTCAACGTCCGATCCCCTACGATTCTCTGACACGTCTGCCGATGGGCGAGTGGCTTTAGCCGCCGCGACTCCGACCGCTTCTCCCACGGAGACGCCGCCACCCCCCACTCCCACCGAGACTCCGCCCCCCACTCCCACTGAGACGCCGCCGCCCCCCACTCCCACCGAGGCTCCACCAACCGAGGACTACGTCGTCACGACGGCGGTGGTCAAGAGGAGAGGCACGTCCTACCTGGACGTCTCCATTGAGTACACCGGGGCCGCCATCTTCAGCGTCAAGCAGAAGGTGTGCAAGCGAAGGTCGTGCAAGACCGCGAGCGCGGACATCCCGGTAACCGAAGGAACAGCACAATCCATCAAGCGACTGGGCTGGGGCTCGTACAAGAAGCGTGGTGAGCCCGCCGTCGCCGTGACGCCTCTGCCGACCGTCACGGTCACGGAGCCAGGCCCCACGGTCACGGTCACCGAGCCGGGTCCGACGGTGACGGTCACCTGCCAGCCCGCACCGACGGACACCGCCACGCCGACCGACGTCCCCACGGACACGCCGACGGAGACGGTGACCCCGACAGAGACGCCCACGACCCCACCGACCGAGACGCCGACCCCGACCCCGACCGTGACTCCGACGGAGACGGCGACAACCACTCCGACGGCCACGCCTACCGAAACCCCGACAGGGACCCCGACGGACACGCTGCCGCCGACGGTGACTCCCACGGAGATCCCCGTCTGCCCGGCGCCGGAGCAGCCCTCGGAGCCCCCGACGGACACGGCGCCGCCGCCCACGGAGACGCCGACCGGCGTCCCGACGGAGACACCAACCGCGACACCGACGGAGACGGCCACCACTCCCGCTCAGTGACAGCGGAGTTACGACCGACCGTCTGACCGGGCCAGGCCACCGTGCCTGGCCCGGCTCATGCCCGGACACCGCCCGCTCCACGCACCCGCGCGGCGACAGCAGGCGGCAACACCCTCGCGGCGCCAGGGCCGATGCGGCGATGGCCGATGGCCGCCTCCGACAGCGCTAGAGGCGCTTGTAGCGCCCCTCGTGGTACATGAGCGGTGCCTCCTCGGACGGCATGCCCATCGCGGTCACCTCGCCCACCACGATCGAATGGTCTCCGCCCTCATGGACATCCGTCGTCGTGCACTCCAGCGTGGCGATCGCCTCGTCGAACAACGCCACCCCCGAATGCCCCCGATGGTGCGCCCACTTGGTGAGCTGCCCGTTCAACGGCCGCCCCCGATGCGCGAAGAACCGTGAGGCGTCCTCCATCGAGGCTGGCAGCACGGACACCCCCCACACCCTCGTCTCCAGCACCACGTCGTGGAAGCGGGCCACCTTCTCGGCGCAGAACAACACGAGCAGCGGTTCGAGCGAAACAGAGGTGAAGGAATTCACCGTCATCGCGTGATCGATGCCGCCGAGCCTGGTCGTGACGATCGCGACTCCGGTGGCGAAGCGGCCGACGACCCTGCGATATGCCTCAGGGTCCACAGGCCGCTCTATCGAATGCACGAAGTCACTGTATGCCGCTACATAGGATTCTTTGGAGAATACCCCCGCAGAAGCCACGATTCCCCGCCGGACGAGGGCGACAGCAAGTAGGCCACGACGAGAGCCACGAGCCCCCCGTACAGGTAGAGGTAGCCGGCAACGCCGTGCGCGATCACGAGGTCACCGGATCCCAGCTCCAGCGCGAACGGCATCGTCACCAGTAGCCACCCGCCTCCCGTCGTCACGACCCCGAGCCGCGCGCGCATCAGCTTGCCCGCCCCCAGGCACACCCCGAACAACGCCAGCATCCAGACGACGGCCGCGACCGGAATCGGGCCGATCTGCCACACCGGATGCGTGAACCCGCCCACGACCCCCATGACGACCCCCAGCACGAACAGCATGCCGTAGGCCGCCCCACCCAGCGCCGACTCGGCCTGGCTGCGATGCTCCATGTCGAATGAGGTTAGTGGATGCCCGCGAAGAGATCGTTCTCGCGGTTGTGCGGCTCACCGAGGCCGCCTGCCTCGACCGGCGGCCCGGGCACCGGCCGGCCGGGCACTCCGACCGCCAGGATGTAGTGCTCGACGCCCAGCACCTCCTGGCCGATCTTGTTGGACAGGGCGAACCACGGGTCCTGGACGCTGATCTGGGTGACGTGCGCGCGCATGGCCTCGATCTTGTTGCCGATCCACGGGCGCGCGTCGATCTCGGTGGTGATGTCCTCGTCCCGGTTGCCGAACGGCAGGTCATCGACGTTTTCGGTGATGAAGTCCACATCGGCCTCGCGCAGCGCTTCCGCCGTGCGTCCCGTGACGGACCTGGGCAGGGCCGTGTGGTAGAACTTCGCGATCTGCCATGGCTCGCCCTCGCCGAAGCCCGGCTTCGCGGCCAGCTCGAACGCTCTGCGCGAAACACGGTGGGCCTGGATGTGGTCGGGGTGACCGTAGAAGCCGTTGTCGTCGTACGTGACCAGCACCTGCGGGCGTATCTCGCGGATGACCTTGACCAGCTCGCCCGCGGCCTCGTCGAGGTCGGCGCGCCAGAACGCCCGGGGATGGTCATTGGACGCCACCCCCATCATCCCCGAGTCCCGCCAGCGTCCGGGACCACCGAGGAAGCGGTGGTCCTCGACGCCGAGCGCCTGGCAGGCGGCCTCGAGCTCGCCGATCCGATAGGGGCCGAGCGCGTCGTCCTGGTCTGCGGCCAGGTGAGCGAGATCGCCGGGAATGATCTCCCCTTCCTCGCCCAGTGTGCACGTCACGAGCGTGACGTGGGCGCCCTCGGCGACGTATTTGGCCATGGTCGCGCCGGTGCCGATCGACTCGTCGTCCGGGTGGGCGTGCACGAGCAGGAGCCGTCGATCAGTCATGGCCACGAGCGTACCGACCAGGGTCCTGTTCCTCGGACCCCGGCCCGGCCATGGGCCCGGCGGTGGCAGGATTGGGGCCATGAGCGAGAGCTTTCCGCGTCTGTCTGCCAGGACCCGCCGGTTCACCCTCGGGGTGCCCAGGGGCTTCACTATCTCGCCGGACGGCGGCCGCGTGGTGTTCCTGCGGACGCGATCGGGCACCGACCCGGTGACGTGCTTGTGGGAGCTCGACACGGAAACGCACGTCGAACGCCTGGTCGTCGACCCTCGTGCGATCCACGGCGACGACGAGGACCTGCCGCCCGAGGAGCGGGCCAGGCGCGAGCGCAGCCGCGAGGCGGCGGGCGGCGTGGTCGCGTACGCCACCGACACCGGCGTGACGACCGCCTGCTTCGCCCTGTCCGGCGGCCTCTACGTCGTCGACCTGGCCACCGGCCGGGCCCGCAAGCTGGACACTCCGGGCGCGGTCATCGACCCCCGGCTGTCCCCCGACGGGCGACGTGTCGCCTACGTGACGGGAGGCGCGCTCCACGTCCAGGACCTGGTGTCGGGCGAGGACCGCGCGCTGGCCACGCCGGAATCGGAGACGGTGACGTACGGGCTGGCCGAGTTCATCGCCGCTGAGGAGATGGACAGGATGCGCGGCTACTGGTGGGCGCCGTCGGGCGACGCGCTGCTGGTGGAGCGGGTGGACGAGGCTCCGGTGCGCACCTGGCACATCGCCGACCCGGCCAATCCCGACCGGCCCGCGACCGCTCAGCGCTACCCTGCCGCCGGCACGCCCAACGCGATCACCGAGCTCTACGTGCTGGGGCTCGACGGATCGCGGGTCACGGTGCCGTACGCGGAGGAATACCTGACGACGGCCGTCTGGGACACCCACGCGCTGTCGATCGTGACGCTGACCCGCGACCAGAAGACGATGCGGCTGTTCACGGTCGACCCGGCGACCGGCGCCTCCACCCTCGTCCGCCAGGACAACGACCCCGCCTGGGTCGACATCGTCACCGGCGTGCCCGCTCACCTGGACGACGGTTCGCTGGTCTGGGTGGCCGGCTCCGACGGCGGCCACCGCCTCTTCGTGGGCGAGCGCGCCGTCACGCCGCCGACGCTCCAGGTGCGGGCCGTGCTCGACGTCGACCACGACAGCGTGCTGTTCAGCGCGAGCGGCGACCCGACCGAAATCCAGCTGTGGACCTGGGACGGGCACTCGCTGCTGCCGGTCTCGACCCGTTCCGGGGTGTTCTCGGGGCGGATGGCGGGTGGCGTGGGCGTGCTCAGCGAGCAGAGCCTCGACACCGAGGGCGTGTCGACCACGGTGGTGCGCCGCGACGGCATGGCCGTGCCGATCCCGTCCTTCGCCGAGCGCCCCGGCCTCGACCTGCGGGTCTCGATCGGCCGCTCGGGCCGCAGGGAGCTGGCCACCGCCGTGGTGCTGCCCTCCTGGCACCAGCAGGGCTCGGGCAAGCTGCCGGTGCTCATGGACCCGTACGGCGGCCCGCACGCGCAGCGGGTGCTCAACCGGAGGGGCGCGTTCCTGGAGAGCCAGTGGTTCGCCGAGCAGGGCTTCGCCGTCGTCGTAGCCGACGGCCGCGGCACCCCCGGCAGGGGCACCGATTTCGAGCGGGCAGTGCGGGGCGACCTGGCGACCCCGGCGCTCGAGGACCAGATCGACGCCCTGCAGGGCGTGGCCGAGCAATACGGCGACGACCTCGACCTGACGAAGGTGGCCATTCGCGGCTGGTCGTTCGGCGGCTTCTTGGCCGCGCTCGCGGTGCTGCGACGCCCCGATGTGTTCCACGCGGCCGTGGCTGGGGCGCCGGTGACGGACTGGCGGCTGTACGACACCTGCTACACCGAGCGATACCTGGGCCATCCGGACGAGCAGCCCGAGGTGTACGAGAAGTCCTCGTTGTTCGCGGACGCCGACAAGCTCGATCGGCCGCTGCTGTTGATCCACGGCTTGGCGGACGACAACGTCGTGGCCGCGCACACGCTCCGCCTGTCGTCGGCCCTGCTCGCGGCCGGTCGCCAGCACAGCGTGCTCCCGCTGTCCGGCGTCACGCACATGACGCCCCAGGAGGTCGTGGCGGAAAACCTGCTGCTGCTCCAGGTCGACTTCCTGAAGAAGTCACTGGGCGTGACCTCCTGACCGGCCGCCGCCACGATCGCCGGGCGCCGTCTGGGTCTGACAACCCGTGGTAGGACTTGGCGCCCGGCAAAACCAAACCCTGGTCTGACGCGCCCGCGGCCGCCGGTCCGCGATCGTTAACGCCATGCTGAAACCCATCCTCATCACCCTTTCCGTGCTCACTGTGAGCGTCCCGGCCGCGACGGCGGCGCAGGCCGGACCTCGCTCGGTGAGACCGGCCGAGACGGTGACCACCATCCAGGACTGGAGTCCCTGCCCCAACGACAAGATCGGCATGGAGTGTGCCGACCTGCGAGTCCCGGCCGACTGGAAGAAGCCCGACGGCCGCACGATCACCCTCAAACTGGGGCGGCTCAGATCCTCGGGCACCTCGGAAGGATCTGTCCTGGTGGCCTACGGCGGCCCCGGCGGCCCGGGCATCGCCATCACCCAGTCAGCCGCCTCGACTTGGTGGACCGATCTCCGCAAGCGCATGGACATCGTCACCTGGGACACCCGCGGCTACGGCGAGCAGTTCCAGGGTCTCAGCACCGGCCTGCCCTGTGTCTGGACCCGCATTCCCCTCCCCGACCTCCCCCGGGACGACGCCGACTTCGGCCGCCTGTCCGACACCAACCGCGGCTACGCCGAGGCATGCCGGCTCAAGGACCCCGAGCTGTTCGCCAACATGAGCTCAGCGGACCAGGCCAGAGACATGGAGGCGATCAGAAAGGCCCTGGGCGACCAGCCGCTCAACTACTACGGCGCTTCTTACGCCGGCTTCTACGGCCAGGCATACGCCCGCCTCTTCCCCAGCCGGATCCGCACGATGGTCCTCGACGGCACCTGGAGCCACAGCGCCGCCGACTGGACCGGCGAGCTGGAGGAAATGGCGAAGTCCAACGAGCAGGCCATGCGACGCTTCTTCACCTGGTGCGCCGCGAACGGCTGTGATGACGTCCCCGGCCTCTGGCGTGAGCTGATCGCCCGAGCCGACCGCACGCCCATTCCCACCACGACCGCCAACGTGGCCTACAAGGCCCGCGACCTGCAGTCCTTCGCCCTGTCCCACGCCCGCCAGGGCTCCACGGCCTGGCCCGGACTGGCCGAGGCCATCCGCAAGGCCGCCAAGGGCGATGCCTCAGGCTTCGTCCCGTCTCGCGGCTCCCGCTACCCCGACCAGGCCACCGGTGTGACGGAATGTGCAGACTGGCCCCGTTTCGCCAACCTCAAGGAAGCCGCCGCCACGACTCGCCGTCTGCTGCGCCTCGCTCCCAGCACCGGCACCGCCAACACCATGGCCTCGGCGACGCTGGGCTGCATCGGCTGGCCACAGCCGGTGAGCAACCCGCCCGCCCCGCTCCCCAAGGGCCTGCCGCCCATGCTGGGCGCGGGCGCGTGGGGCGAGTCGGACGCAGTGGCCCGCGTCCTGTCCCAGGTCCCGGGCAGCGTCACCATCTACCATGACGGGCCGGGCCACACGCTCTACGGCAACAACGCGTGCGCCCGCACCCACGTCAACCGCTACTTCACCGACCGCACCCTGCCCTCCCACCCGGCAGAGTGCTGACCATCGACCCATCGTCATCGTCCAGGACCAGGCAGTGCCCGCACCTCACGGGCCCGCTATCGTCAGGACCAGGCAGTGCCCGCACCTCACGGGCCCGCTGTCATCAGGACCGGGCAGTGCCCGCACCTCCGGGCCAGCTGTCCTCAGGACCGGGCGACCGTCGATGTCCCGTGCCAGCTGGACCACAGCGCGGCATAGGACCCGCCCTCGGCGACCAGCTCATCATGCGAACCCAGCTCGCTGATCCGCCCGTCCTCCACAACCGCCACCCGATCGGCATCATGCGCCGTGTAGAGGCGGTGCGCGATCGCGATCACCGTACGCCCGTCCAGCACGGCGGCCAGGGAACGCTCCAGGTGCCGGGCCGCCCGGGGGTCGATGAGGGAGGTGGCCTCGTCCAGGACCAGGGTGTGCGGGTCGGCGAGCACCAGCCTGGCCAGTGCCAGCTGCTGGGCGTGGGCAGGCGAGATGGCCAGCCCACCGGACCCGACCTGCGTCTCCAGCCCGGAAGGCAGCCCTTGCACCCAGTCGAGCGCGTCCACCGCCTCCAGTGCCTTGCGCACCGCCGCGTCGTCGGCGTGAGGCCGGGCGATCAGGAGGTTGTCGCGCACGGTGCCCTTGAACACGTGGTGCTCCTGGGTGACCAGCGCGACGTGCCCCCGCAGGTCGTTCAGCGGCAGGTCCACGAGCGGCACGCCGCCCACGCTCACCGAGCCGGTGCGCGGCCCGTGGATGCCCGCCAGCAACCGTCCCAGCGTGGACTTGCCCGCCCCGGAAGGCCCGACCATGGCCAGCCGTTCGCCGGGCTGCACGGTCAGCGACACGCCGTGCAGCACGTCGCGGCCCTCGCGGTAGGCGTACCTGACGTCGGAGGCCTCCAGCAGCTCCCCCGAGGGCTGTGTGGAGGAGGGCACGCGGTCCTCGGGCACGTTGGCCACGCCGAGGAGGCGCGCCATGGCCGCGCCGCCCACCTGCAGCTCGTCGATCCACATCAGGAACCTGTCGAGCGGGTCGATCAACTGCTGGGCATAGAGCGCGGCGGCGGTCACCTGGGCGAGCGTCACCCAGCCGTTGGTGTAGAACAGGCCGCCGACCAGCAGCGCGCTCACCACCGGGATGATGTAGCCCAGCTCGACGGCGGGATACCACCTGACGCGCAGCCCGAGCGTATACCGCTCGGCCGCGTACGAGCTCCGGATGTCGCCGTCGGTACGCGCCCGGCGGCGCTCCTGGAGGCCCAGCGCCTCCACGGCCCTGGCACCCTCGACGGTCTCGGCCAGTCCTTCGGTCATGTCGGCGTATGCGGCGTTCTCGCGCAGGTAGCCGTCACGCGCCCGCTTCAGATACCAGCGGGTGGCCACCCAGAGGACCGGCCCCGCGATCAGCATCGGAAGCATGAGCAGCGGACTGACCAGCACCAGCGCGCCCATGGTGATCAGGAAGGTGACCATCGCGATCAGCGTCTCCGGCACGGCGTGCCGGACCGTGCGCGACAGGGAGTCCACGTCACGGGAGGTTCTGGTGATCAGGTCGCCGGAACCGGCCCGCTCGACCGTGGACAGCGGCAGGGCGAGCACCTGGTCCACGAATTCCTCACGCAGCTCGGCCAGGACCTTCTCGCCGAGTTGGGCGGAGGCCAGCACGGCGTACCGCATGAGCACGCCCTCCAGCAGCAGGAACCCGCCGATGGCGGCGGCCACCAGGGTGACGTGGACCTCGGCGCCGCGCTCGACGTCCTCGACCAGCTCACCCAGCTGCCACGGCACGACCAGCCCGGCCACTGCGGCCAGCCCGTGCAGCAGAAGGGCAATGGTGAGCTGGCGCGGATATTTGAGCGTCAGCCGCCGGGCGTATGCGCGCACCTGCTTCCGGTCGGCGATCGGCAGAATGTCACGGGCCACGGGTCAGTCCTCTCCACGAGTGACGGTCGCCGCGTATTCAGGCGAGCTGTCCAGCAGCTGCCGGTGCGTGCCCTCGGCGAGCACCCGGCCGTTCTCGATGTAGATCACGTGGTCCGTTCGGTCGAGCACCAGCGGGCTGGTGGTGCAGATCAGCGTGGTCTTGCCGGCGCGGCTCGCGGCCAGGCGCTCGGCGATGCGGGCCTCGCTGTGGGCGTCGACGGCGCTGGTGGGCTCGACCAGGATGAGCACTTCGGGATCGGCCAGCAGCGCCCTGACCAGCCGCAGCCGCTGCTGCTGTCCACCGGAGAACTCCCGGCCCGCCTCCGCCACCCACGTGTCGAGCCCGTCGGGCAGGGCTTCGATGATGTCGTCCGCACAGGCCGTGTAGAGCGCCTCGCGCATCCGCTCACCGCCGGCGCCCTCGCCGTCCCGCACCTTCCACCCTCCGTCGGCCAACCCGCCATCGACCAACCCGCCGTCGACCAACCCGCCGTCGACCAACCCGCCGTCGACCAACCGGCCATCGACCAGCCGCCCATCGACCAGCCGCCCATCGACCAGCCGCCCGTCGGCCGACCCTCCACCGATCAGCCGTCCGTCGGCCAGCCCTCCGTCGGCCAGCCCTCCGTCGGTCGGCTCTCCGTCGGCCCCATCGATGAGGCTGATGGCGCCGTCCAACCCGCCGTCGTCTGGCCCGCCGCCGTCTGGCCCGCCGCCGTCTGGCCAGGCGCCGCGCCGCGCAGGGGTGTCGGCCCGGACGAACGCTCGCATCCGGCCGGGAGCCGCATCGCGGGCGTCCGGCCTTGGACCAGCGTCGGTGCCGAGGGCCGGGTCGACGCGGCGGGCCGGATCGACATCCAGGGCCGGATCGACACCCAGGGCCGGCTCGGTGCGGAGGGCCGGGTCGGCGCCCAGGGCCGGGTCGGCGCCCAGGGCCGGGTCGGCGCCCAGGGCCGGGTCGGTGCCCAGGGCCGGGTCGGTGCGGATGGTCAGTTCGTCCCGCAGGCGGCCGGTGAAGAGGCGGGCGGCGTTGTCGGCGACGAGGATGCGGCGGCGGACTTCATCCAGCGGCAACGTGCCGAGGTCGGCCGCCCCGAACATGACGTCCCCGACGGTGTAGCGGCCGAGCCGGTCGGCGATGGCGATGGCATCCTCGGGCGCGTTCGCGGCCACCGCCGTGAGCATGCCCGGCTGCACCGTGACCCCGCTGTACGAGTCCCGCAGCACCCCACCCGGGCTGCTCCCCTGACCGCCCTTGACCTCGGGCTCCAGGGACAGGATGCGGATCACCCGTCCGGCCGCCACATGCCCCTTGGTGAGCTTGTCCGCCATCTCGGTGAGCGTGCGCATGGGGCCGATGAGGAACACCGCGTACAGGTAGAACGCGACAAGTTGCCCGGTGGGGATCTCCCCGGCCACGGCGAAGGAGGCGCCGACGCCGGTGACGACCGCGATGAGCAGGCCGGGCAGCAGGATCTGGGCGCCTTCCAGCACCGATTCGACCCGGGCCACCCGCACGCCTGCCTGCCGCGCCCGCTGCGACTCCTCCCGGTAACGCTCGGCGAACACCTGCTCGCCGCCGATGCCGCGCAGCACCCGCAGCCCGGCCACGATGTCGGCGGCTCTGGTGGACAGCTCGCCGGTCAGCTCGCGTTGCCTGGCCTGCCGCCGGTGCAGGGGCCTGAGCAGCGGCCCGACCGCGACGGCCATGAGCGGCACGCCGAACAGCACGAGCAGCCCGAGCGGCAGCGAGGTCGAGATGAGGATCACGGTGACGGTGATGATCGCCACGACGGAGCCGGCGCCGCGCAGCAGAATGTCCATGGAGCTGCCGATGTGGGCGATGTCGGAGTTGCCGACGCTGATGACCTCGCCGGTCGAGAGCCGTTTAGGGAGCGTGGCGCCGAGCCTGGCGGCCTGCCTGGCCGTGAGCTGCACGGTGCGGTAGGCGGCGGCCAGCCAGTTGTAGACGGCCAGCCGGTGCCGCATGACTCCGCCGAACGCCTGCAGCAACCCCAGCCCGAACAGAATCGACGACCAGATCAGCAGCGCCCGCGTGTCCTTGGCGGTCACGGCCTCGATGCCCTGCCCGAGCACGGCCGGCATCAAGGCCTGCACCAGCCACCACAGGGTCGCGTAGCCGATGCCCGCGAGCAGGGATGGCGCCTGCCGCCGCGCGGTCCACCACAGAAAGCGGAGCGGGCTGCGGATGTCGGGCACGCCGGGATCGGCCTCAGGAAGGGAGCGCATAGCTCGACAAGATTGACAAGATGTTCCCCGGTCCAGCAAACGGTTTTCCCGCGCGGCCTGGCCTGAGCATCCGAAACGCCGCCAGGGCACGTCGCCCCCATGGCTGTCCCGTGCGCACCTCCAGGGCTCGTCGCCCCCGAGGCTGTCCCGTCCACCCCTCCAGGGCACGTCGCCCCCGCGACTGCCCCGTCCACAACTCCACCGAAGGGCGCCCGCGGTCAGACGGCACGGAAGGCCCGCCACGTGTACGCCAGCGCGACCAACGCCGTCACCGTCAGCAAGACGTACCCGATCGTGTACGCCCCTGCGGCGCTGTAGACGACGCCCATCACGAGCGGCGGAAAGTACCCGCCGAGCCCTCCGGCCGCGCCGACGAGACCGGTCACCGTGCCCACCTTGGAGGCCTCGACGACCTTGGCCACCAACGCGAACACACCGCCCGTCCCAAGCCCCAGGAAGAAGGCCATGAGTACGAAGCTCACCCCGGCAGGCACCTCGAGCGGCGGCCGCCACGCCAAGACGAGCGCCATGACCGCGATCCCGGCGAACGCGATCAGCAATACCCGCACGGCCCCGATCCGGTCGGAGACGGTGCCGCCCAGCGGCCTGGACAGCACGGCCGCGATCGAGAACCCGGCCGAACGCAGTCCGGCATCGGTCTGAACGAACTGGTAAACGTTCGCCAGCAACGTCGGCAGGTACGTGGAGAACGCCACGAACCCGCCGAACGCGACCGCGTACAGGAACGCGCACTGCCAGGTCGCCTTGATGCGCAGCGCCTCCCGGGCGGCCGGCCCGGAGGCGGTGGCGGGCGACCAGCGGGGCGAGTCGCGGCTGCCGCCCAGCATGATCACGCCGGTCAGCGCCAGCAGCGCCGCCATCAGCACATGGGCAGCTCCGCGCCCGAAGGCCTCCACCAGGCGCGGCGTGCAGAACGCCGACAGCGCGGCCCCGCCCATGCCCGCCCCGAACACGCCGGTCGCGAAGCCCCGGCGGGCGGGCTCGTACCAGGCGTTCACGAAGGGGATGCCGATCGCGAACGACGTGCCGGGAATGCCGAGCAGAAACCCCCAGAACAGCAGCCACCCGTACGAGTCCGACCACCCGACGGACAGCACGGGCACGATCGAGACGAAACAGACCGCGGCGAACATGCGCCGCCCGCCGAGCCGGTCGGCCAGCATCCCCACTGGGATCCGCCCCAGAGCACCGACCAGCACCGGGATCGCGACCAGCAACGACGTCTGCGTCGGCGACAATCCGAGTCGCCTGCTGTAGCTCCCCGCCAGTGGCCCGATCAGGTTCCACGCCCAGAACGTGATCGCGAACGCCATCGTGGCCAGCGCCAGGTTCCGCACCTGACCTTTACGAAGCTCAGACATATACCCTGTGTAACAGAGGACTACGTTCTGTGATGAAGTGGGGGTATGAGCGCGGAGGACGTCCTACTGAAGATGGGCCGGTTCCTACGCAGGTCGGCCACGAGCCCTGACCTGCGGGCCATCCACCTGACGGGCGGCGTCGAGGGCGACGCCTTCTACCGGGACCGATGGAGCCACGACAAGGTGGTCCGCTCCACGCACGGCGTGAACTGCACGGGATCGTGCTCGTGGAAGGTCTACGTCAAGGACGGCATCATCACGTGGGAGGCCCAGCAGACCGACTACCCGAGCGTGGGCCCCGACCGCCCCGAGTATGAGCCGCGCGGCTGCCCGCGCGGGGCCGCCTTCTCCTGGTACACCTACTCGCCGACGCGGATCCGCTACCCGTACGCCCGGCGCGTCCTGCTCGAGATGTACGCCGATGCTCGGCAACGCCTCGGCGACCCGGTGGCCGCATGGGCCGAAATCACGACAAATCCGGAAAAGCGGGAAAAGTACCAAAAAGCCCGCGGCCGGGGCGGCCTCGTCCGCGTCAGCTGGGACCTGGCCACCGAGATGATCGCCGCCGCCCACGTCCACACCATCAAGGCCTACGGCCCGGACCGCATCGCCGGCTTCTCCCCCATCCCCGCCATGTCGATGGTCTCCCACGCGATCGGCTCCAGGTTCGTGTCCCTGATCGGCGGCACCATGTTGTCCTTCTACGACTGGTACGCCGACCTGCCGGTGGCCTCCCCCCAGGTGTTCGGCGACCAGACCGACGTGCCGGAGTCCGCGGACTGGTGGGACGCCGCGTACCTGATGATGTGGGGCGCGAACGTCCCCGTCACCCGCACCCCCGACACCCACTGGATGGCCGAGGCCCGCTACCGCGGCCAGAAGGTCGTGGTCGTGAGCCCCGACTACAACGACGCCGCCACCTTCGCCGACGAGTTCCTGAGCGTGCGTCCGGGCACGGACGGCGCGCTGGCCATGGCCATGGGGCACGTCCTGCTCAAGGAGTTCTTCGTCGACCGCGAGACGCCGTTCTTCACCGACTACATCAAGCGGTTCACCGATCTGCCCTTCCTCGTGCGGTTGGAGGAGCACGAGGGCGCCTGGCTGCCCGGCAAGTTCCTCACGGCGCGGGACCTGGGCTCGGACGAGGAGGCGGCCGAGTGGAAGACCGTCTTCATGTCGCGGGACGGCGTGCCGGTGGTGCCGAACGGCTCGATCGGCTTCCGCTGGACGGAGTCGGGCAAGGGCCGCTGGAACCTGAACCTCGACACGGACCCCGAGCTCACCCTCCTCGGGCGCGGGCAGAGCAAGGAGGTGCTGCTGCCCCGCTTCGACGGCGGCGCCGCGACCCACCGGGGCGTGCCGGTGGTGAAGGTCGGAGACCATCTCGTCACCACGGTGTTCGACCTGCTGCTCGCCCAGTACGGCGTCCAGCGGGAGGGGCTGCCCGGCGATTGGCCGACCGGCTACGAGGACGCCGCGCAGCCGTACACGCCGGCCTGGCAGGAGCCGATCACGGGCGTCCCGGCCGAGCGCGCCACCAAGATCGCCAGGGAGTTCGCCAGGACGGCGGAGGTGTCCAAGGGCCGCTGCATGATCATCCTGGGGGCGGGCACCACGCAGTGGTTCCACGGCGACACGATCTACCGGGCGTTCCTGTCGCTGCTCCTGCTGACCGGCTGCCAGGGCCGCAACGGCGGCGGCTGGGCGCACTACGTGGGCCAGGAGAAATGCCGCCCGCAGACCGGATGGGCACTGCTGGCGAGCGCCACGGACTGGTCCCGGCCGCCCCGGCAGACCCCGGGCACGCCGTTCTGGTATCTGCACACCGACCAGTGGCGCTACGACCGCTTCGACGCCGGCGAGCTGACCTCGCCTCTGGCCCGCGGCGCCTTCCGCGGCAAGCACACCGCCGACCTCATCACGGAGGCCGTGCGCAACGGCTGGATGCCGATGTCCCCGATGTTCGACCGCAACCCGCTGGACCTCGGCGACGCGGACGACCCCATCGCTCACACCCGCGACGAGCTGCGGGCCGGCCGGCTCGGGTACGCCGTCGAGCACCCGGACGACCCACGCAACTGGCCGCGCGTACTCACCCTCTGGCGCTCCAACCTCCTCGGCTCCTCGGCCAAGGGCGATGAGTACTTCCTGCACCACCTCCTGGGCGCGACATCCAACCTGGAGCACCCCGACGAGGAGGCGGCGACGGGCAAGCTGGATCTCCTCCTCACCCTCGACTTCCGGATGACGTCCTCGACGGTCTTCTCCGACATCGTGCTCCCGGCCGCCACCTGGTACGAGAAGCACGACCTGTCCTCCACGGACATGCATCCGTTCGTGCACGCGTTCAACCCGGCGATCACCCCTCCCTGGCAGACGAAGACGGATTTCACCGCCTTCCACCTCATCGCCCGCGCCTTCAGCGACCTCGCCAGAGAGCACCTGGGCGTGCGCCGCGACGTGGTCGCGACCGCGCACCAGCACGACACCCCAGGCGAGCTGGCCCGGGACGCCGGCCCTGACCTCAAGCTCGTCGAGCGCGACTACGGCGCGATCGCCGAGAAACTGGGCGCGCTCGGCCCGCTGACGGAGAAGCTCGGCCTCCCGGTCAAGGGCGTGACCTTCCTGCCCGACGAGGAGGTGGCCTGGCTGGGCCAGCGCTGCGGCCTCGTCCCGCGCGGCGTGGCCAAGGGCAGGCCGGAGCTGGACACCGACTCCAAGGCCTGCGAGGCCATCCTCGCCCTGTCGGGCGTCAGCAACGGCCGCCTGGCCGTCCAGGGTTTCCGCCAGCTCGCCGCACGGACCGGCACCGACCTCGACGGCCTCGCCCACGAGGGTCACCGCATCGTCTTCGCCGACACCCAGGCCAGGCCGGTGCACGTCGCCGCCAGCCCCGAATGGTCCGGCAAGGAGGCGCACAACCGCCGCTACTCCCCCTTCACGATCAACGTCGAGAACGGCAAACCCTGGCACACCCTCACCGGCCGCATGCATTTCTTCCTCGACCACGACTGGATGCACGAGTACGGCGAGGCCCTGCCGATCTTCCGCCCCCCGCTGGACCTGGCCGCGCTGCTGGGCGAGACCGGCACGCTGCGGTACTTGACCCCGCACAGCAAGTGGTCGATCCACTCCGAGTATCAGGACAACCTGCTCATGTTGTCGCTCTCCCGCGGCGGCCCCACGATCTGGATGTCCGTCGAGGACGCCGCCAGGATCGGGGTGGCCGACAACGACTGGATCGAGGCGGTCAACCGCAACGGCGTGGTCGTGGCGCGGGCGATCGTCTCCCACCGCATGCCGGTCGGCACGGTCTATATGCACCACGCCCAGGACCGCCTGATCGACGTGCCGAAGTCGGAGGCCACCGGCCGTCGCGGCGGCATCCACAACGCTCTGACGAGGGTCCTCATCAAGCCGACGCACATGATCGGCGGTTACGCCCAGCTCTCGTACGGCTTCAACTACCTCGGCCCCACCGGCAACCAGCGCGACGAGCTGACCACCATTCGTCGCAGATCCCAGGAGGTACGTTACTGATGCGGATCATGGCCCAGATCGCCATGGTGATGAACCTGGACAAATGCATCGGGTGCCACACCTGCTCGGTCACGTGCAAACAGACCTGGACCAACCGGCCCGGCGTCGAGTACGTCTGGTGGCAGAACGTCGAGACCCGCCCCGGCCAGGGCTACCCCAGACGGTACGAGGACCAGGACCGCTGGCACGGCGGCTGGACCCTCGACCGGAAGGGCAAACTCCAGCTCCGGGCGGGCGGCCGCCTGCGCAAGCTGCTCACCATCTTCGCCAACCCGATCATGCCGTCCATCCAGGACTACTACGAGCCCTGGACCTACGACTACGAGAACCTCACGAACGCGCCCCTCTCCGAGGACATCCCCGTCGCGCCGCCCAGGTCGCTGATCAGCGGCGAGCCCACAAAGATCCGCTGGAGCGCCAACTGGGACGACAGCCTCGGCGGCGACCCCACGCCCGACCCGGTGCTGGAGCAGGTGTCGGAGCAGGTCAAGCTGTCGTTCGAAGAAGCGTTCATGTTCTACCTGCCGCGCATCTGCGAGCACTGCCTCAACCCGTCGTGCGTGGCCTCCTGCCCGTCGGGGGCGCTGTACAAGCGCGAGGAGGACGGCATCGTGCTGGTGGACCAGGACCGCTGCCGCGGCTGGCGCATGTGCGTGACCGGCTGCCCGTACAAGAAGATGTACTTCAACCACAAGACCGGCAAGGCCGAGAAGTGCACGTTCTGCTATCCGCGGGTCGAGGTCGGCCTGCCGACCGTCTGCTCGGAGACGTGTGTCGGCCGCCTCCGCTACATCGGGGTCCTGCTGTACGACGCCGACCGGGTCTCGGCGGCCGCCTCGGTCCCCGACGAACGCGACCTGTACGAGGCCCAGCTGGACATCTTCGTCGACCCCGACGACCCGGCCGTCGCCGACGCCGGCCTGCCTCCCGACTGGGTGGAAGCCGCGCGCAGATCGCCCGTCTACCAGCTGATCAAGAAATACCGGATCGCGCTCCCCCTGCACCCGGAGTACCGGACCCTCCCCATGGTCTGGTACGTCCCGCCGCTCTCCCCCGTCGTGGACGCGCTCGCCGGCACCGGCCACGACGGCGAGGACGCGGTCAACCTGTTCGCCGCCATCGAGGCGCTGCGCATCCCCGTCGGCTACCTGGCCGAGCTGTTCACCGCGGGCGACCCGGCGCCGGTGACCGCCGCGCTGCGCCGCCTGGCCGCGATGCGCTCGTACATGCGGGCGGTCAACCTGGGCGTGCCGCAGCCGGTTCCGCCCGACGCGGGCCTGGAGGAGGACGAGCTGAACGCCATGTACCGGCTGCTGGCGCTCGCCAAGTACGACGAGCGTTATGTGATCCCGACCGCGTACGGCAACCCGCCGGGGATCTGGGAGGAAGGCGCGTGCAGCCTGGACTACGACGGCGGGCCCGGCATGCAGCCCCCGTTCGGCGAGACGTCGGGCCATCCCGTGCCGGTCTCGATCGAGAGCTTCCACGGCCTGAAGGAGCGCCAGACCAGCGACGAGATCACCCACGACCGGGTGAACCTCCTCAACTGGGACGGCCGGGGCACTCCGGCCGGGCTGTTCCCGCCGCGGAGGAAGAAGACATGACCGGGCGCGTGCTCTGGCAGGCCGCCGCTCATCTGCTGGCCTACCCCGACGAACGGTTCTGGCGACGTCTGCCGCTGATCAGGGAGGCGGCCGAGCCGTACTTCGCCGAGTTCCTCGGCCGGGCCGCCGAGCTGGGTCCCGGCGAGCTGGCCGCGCACTACGTGGAGACGTTCGACCTGAACCGGCGCTGCTGCCTCTACCTGACCTACTACACCGACGGCGACACCCGCCGCCGGGGCGAGTCGCTGGCCGCGCTGAAACGCCGCTACCGCGCCGCGGGATGGGAGCTGATGGAGGACGAGCTGCCGGACTTCCTGCCGGTCGTGCTGGAGTTCGCCGCGCTCGACCCCTCCGGGCCCGCGCTGCTCGCCGAGCATCGTGTGGGGCTGGAGCTGCTGCTGGCCTCCCTGGCGGCACGCGAGTCGCCGTACGCGCACGTGATCGGCGCCGTGTGCGCCGCGCTCCCGCCGCTCACCGCCGCCCAGCGGGCCGCGGCGAGCCGGCTGGCCACGGGCGGGCCGCCTGCCGAGACCGTGGGGAGGCACGCATGAGCTGGGGCGAGAGCGTGATGTGGATCGTCCTGCCGTACGTCACGATCGTGATCTTCGTCGGCGGGCTGCTCTGGCGCTACCGGTACGACAAGTTCGGCTGGACCACGCGCTCCTCCCAGCTCTACGAGAGCCGGCTGCTGCGGGTGGCCAGCCCGCTGTTCCACTACGCGCTGCTCTTCGTGATCATCGGCCACATCACCGGGCTGCTCATCCCGGCGAGCTGGACCAACGCCATCGGCGTGAGCAACCACGCCTACCACGTGAACGCGCTCACCTGGGGCGGGATCGCCGGCCTTGCCACGCTCGTGGCGGTGGGCCTGCTGATCTACCGCCGCCGCACCACCGGTCCCGTGTTCCTGGCGACCACGGCCAACGACAAGACCATGTACGCCGTGCTGACGGCGGCGATCTTCTCGGGAGTGGTGACGACCGTGGCGGGGTTCGTGCCCAGCGAGGTGAGTTATCGGACCACGGTCGGACCCTGGTTCCGCGGTGTGCTCATCTTCCAGCCCGACGTGACGGCGATGGGACAGGCGAGCGGCCTTTACAAGGTGCACACATTGATCGGGATGGCGCTGATCGTACTTTTCCCGTTCAGCCGCTTGGTGCATGCGCTTTCCGCCCCGTTGGGCTATTTGTTCCGTCCTTACATCGTGTATCGGAGGCGGCCGAGGTAACGCGCCACGGGTCCCAGGAGGGGTTTCCGTGCGCCAGAATCGACCCTTGTGAAGCACGGGTACACCAACAGCACAGTCGGCGACGGCGCCCTGGTCGTGAAGTGCTACCAGGGTCCGGAGGCGGCTTTCAGGCTGCGTACGGAGAGCAGATACCTGCGCCGGCTGCGCGGCCGCCTCCCGGTCCCGCGCCTTCACCAGGTCACCGAGACGAGCCTCACCACCCGCTTCGTCTCCGGCGCTCACGGCCAGGACCTCCTGGATGAGGGCCGCGCGGTGGAGGTCCTCACGGAGTGCGGCCGGATCTTGGGCGGCATCCATCGGCTGGGCATCGTGCACGGCGACTTCGGCCCGCAGAACATGTTGTTCGACCCGGCCACGTTCGAGACGACCGCCATCCTGGACTGGGAGTGGGCCCACCCCGGGCGGCCGGTCGAGGACCTCGCGTGGTGCGAGTGGATCATCCGCAGCCACCACCCCGAGCACGTGCCGCTGCTCCCGCACTTCTTCGCCGCCTACGACGGGTCCGTCCCGGGATGGCCGGAGCGGCAGGCGGCCATGGTGGCCCGCTGCCGCGACCTGCTCGACTTCTGCGCCCGGTGGGAGCCGGGCGGGGACGCCGAGAAGCTCTGGCGCCGCCGCCTCGACACCACGGCTTCCTGGACTGAGTAGCAGCTGCGTTTCTGTCGGTCGCCTTTGCTTGACTCGGGGCATGGCTCAGCATGTGATCCTTGTCCTCGGCGCGACCGGCTCCACCGGCCGGCGGGTGACCGGCCTGCTGCGTGCCTCCGGCCACGCCGTGCGGGCGGCGTCCAGGAGCGGCGAGACCACCTTCGACTGGTCCGAGCCGAGCACCTGGGAGCCCACGGTGGCCGGCGCTTCCGCCGTCTACCTCATGGCGCCCGACGGCATCCCGGTCGATCCGCGGTTCATGTCCCTGGCCGTCGAGCGGGGCGTCCGGCGCATCGTGCTGCTGTCCAGCACGGCCATCGAGCCCATGGGCGACGAGCGCCTGATGTCCGCCGAGCGCACCGTCCGCGACTCGGGTGCCGAGTGGACGATCCTGCGGCCGAGCTGGTTCAACCAGAACTTCGACGAAGGATTCTTCCAGCCCGCGATCATGGCGTCAGGCGAGGTGGTGGTGCCGCTGGGAGATGTCCGGCAGGCGTTCGTCGACGCCGGCGACATCGCGGCCGTCGCCGCCGCGGCCCTCACGAAGGACGGCCACGCGGGGCGGACCTACGAGCTCACCGGCCCGCGCTCGCTGACCTTCGGGGAAGCGGTGGAGATCATCGCCCGGGCGGCCGGCCGAGAGATCCACTACCGGGGAAAAGACGAGGACTACCTGACGGCGACGGGCTTCTCGGAGCAGGCGATGGCCGAGCTCAAGGCATTCGCCGCACTCCGCGACCTCGGCGACCAGCCGGTCTCGGAAGCAGTGCGCCAGGTCACGGGCCGCCCGCCCAAACCCTTCGAGACCTACGCTACGGAGGCCGCCGCCCAGGGCGCCTGGCATCCCTAGAGTTCCCTGATCAGGCCCACCGCCGCGTCGATCAGCCCCACCTCCCGTGCGGAGAGCGCCTCATCCGCGGCTCGCCTGATCTTGGCCCGATCGAGCCCGTCACCGTAGTCCATCGCGGCGCCGAGCTCATCGAGTAACGCGAGGAGCATCTCGCGCGCCGGCACCGCGAGCTCGCTCTCCTCGTCCACCACGACCTGTGCGACGATCACCGCCGACATGGCGCAGTCCACCCCGGGCGGCCCCTCCATGCTGTTGGGCCAGTCGATCACGAAGGGGCCGGCCCGCGTCAGCATCACGTTGTCCGGATGCAGATCCATGTGGAGCACCCGATCGCGTGGATCGTCGGAGATCCGGGCCGGGATCGCGTGCAACCGCCGCAGCAGCTGCGCCGTGACCCGGCCCGCCTCCGCGGGCGAGATCTCCCCGTCGGCCAGCGCCCGCAACATCGTCGGCCCCGACAGCCGCCGCATCACCAGATCGTGGGCGCGCCCATCACCGGAACGGGGATAGACATCCGGCACCGGAAACCCGTGCCGCGCCACGTGCGCCATGACGGCCGCCTCCCGCCGGACGTCGATCGGGGCACGGTATCGGCGCAGCACCCGGTCGCCGTCGATCGCGTACACGTCCGCACTGCGCCCCGAGCCCAGCAGCTCGCCGATCACCATACGCTCAACCTACCGATGGATCCGGCTACCCCTTGATGCAGATGAGCTGCCGCAAGTGGGCCACGACCTCCACCAGGTCGGTCTGGGCGGCCATCACGGACTCCAGATCCTTGTACGCCACCGGAATCTCGTCGATCACTCCCGGGTCCTTGCGGCACTCCACGCCCAGCGTCTGCTCCTGCAGGTCCTTGACCGTGAACGTCTTCTTGGCCTTGGTCCTGCTCATCTTCCGTCCGGCCCCGTGCGAGGCCGAGTTGAACGCCAGACTGTTGCCCAGGCCCTTGACGATGTAGGTGCCGGTGGCCATCGAGCCGGGGATGATCCCCAGCTCACCGGAGCCGGCCCGGATGGCGCCCTTCCTCGTGACGAGGACGTCCACGCCGTCATACCGCTCCTCCGCCACGTAGTTGTGGTGCTACAAATTGTAACCAGGTATGCGGTTCTAGTGAGGGGCGGGCGCATGGATCTCATCTCGGTGGTGAGCTACGAGCGCGCCAGCGTGGACAAGGCGAAGGACGAGCACACTGCAGAAGACCAGCTCAAGGTCAATCTCAGTACGGGTGGCGGGGGTCGCCACGGCCTACACAGGACCGCCATGCCGATCCTCTGTCGTCAAAGAGGTCGGGCCAGGACCGCGTCCAACCCTTTGCCGACCGAATCCTCCTCTCCACCGACGCCAGACATTCACGTAGTTGTACCGTTACTGTGTGTTGACCTCCTATCCAGAGATCTGGGATCGGATCTACAAGCTGGCGCGTGAGCGAGACTTGCGGGTCGATTGGGGCGAGACGACGCCACTGGTTCGCCTACTCTTGCTCTACGACCACCATCAGGTTGTGGTGGCTCGTACGGTTGTGCCGGTGAGGGGCATCAGCGTTCGGGCCCTGGACGACCTGCAGGCGGATCTTGAGCATGTCTTCGGGAAGGACTGGTTGCAGTGACCTCTTCCGTTCACCGTCTGACGTTCCAAGTGACCCGGGAACACGCCCTCGATCTTGACGCCGATGTCTGGTACGCCGCCCCCGTTGGCCTCCCCATGCGCTCCGGCGTGTCCGCCGAGACGCTTGGGGAGCTGCGAGTGGCGGTCGAGTCGGTCAAACACTTCGTCCTGGGCGTCTCCCAGGACACGGCAGTCACCGTCGAGTATGTCTACGATCTTCCCGGTATACCGGCCGAGGTGTGGCAGGCGCACCGAGAGTTGCTAACCCGACTACACGAGGCCGGATTGTCGGAGGACGACCAGGCCGAACTACTGCTGTCAGCGTGAATCCCTGCTCCTGCGTTACGACGATCAGGGATGCTGGTAAGCGCTGAGCCGGACCGCCTTTGACGGCCCCGCCCTCAACCGGGACGAGCACGCGGGGTGACGTGCGAGGTGGCTCTCCCACGTACACCATGACCGCCGCCTCCCGCCGCGCATCGAGGGGACCGTGTCCGCTGTCGAGGAGACCGACCGGGTCGAGGAGGTGTTCTGCGCCGTGGTGGACGGCACCCACGCCTTCGCGCTGGAGGACAACATCCTTACGTCGAATTGTCATCATAACTTCACTCAGCAGGAGACCCACTACGGCAATTCCCTGTGGATCACCCGCAAGGGCGCCATCAAGGCCGACAAAGGCGACGAAGGCGTGATCCCGGGCTCGATGGGCACACGCTCGTACATCGTGCGCGGCCGGGGAAACCCGGAGTCGTACAACTCTTGTTCCCACGGTGCGGGACGCCCTATGTCACGCACGAAGGCAAAGCGTGAGCTGTCAGCTACCTCCTTGACCGAGGCGATGAGCGGCCGAACCTGGAATATAGATCGCGCCGCCGCCCTGGTGGATGAACACCCTGAGGCATACAAGCCGATCGATCAGGTAATGGCCGATCAGAAGGACTTGGTCGAGGTCCAGCACACCTTGCGCCAGATCTTCAACTACAAGGGATGATGTCCGAGAACGGGAATGTCTCGCCAGTGCCAGCAAAGTAATGCTGGGCACGAGGCATCCCCTAGATCTGGGTGTGCGCGGAGCCCTATCTTGGACGCTCTGACGGAACAGCCACCGAACTGGAAATATCCCCCGCTTCGGCATGCCTTCGCTTTGAAGGGCAATCCCCTACTCCCCATTCGAGACACGATCGTCACGATAGAACCATTGATCACTTTGTGCTCATTGAGACTATACTTCTCGAATGTCCCCTAGATTCGCTATACCACTTCTACTGGTCCTCGGTCTCTTCGCTGGCTGTGGGGTAGCCCGAGAGAGCGGCCCGTACGGCGTCGTATCCTCGAAGTCGGCGGCCGCGGCGGCGGAGACCATCCAAGGACGTTGGTGGACGTGGGCGGCCTCCGAGGACGAGAGCACGAACCCTGTGACGGACACGACCGGGGAGTTCTGCGACCGGAATCAGCCAGATGATGTGTGGTTTCTCGCGGGGACCTTTGGCGGTACCGTGCAGCGGACATGCAGAGTCCCCGCGGGACGGCAGGTGGTCTTCCCCCTGGTGAATCAGGTTGGCCCCGAGGCACAATGCAGGGAGTTCATGGCCACGGCGAAAGGCAAGGCCACCCTTGACGGCAAGGTGGTCACGCCGGAACGGATGAAAGACGACAACGTCGCCGTGACGGGTGTAACGGGCAATCCTCTGACCGGCGAAGAAGGAACGACTACATCCTATGCTTGCGGTATCTGGGTACGCCTCCAACCGCTGAAGCCCGGCCGTCATACACTCATCATCCGCGGGTCCTCTGGCGGCTTCCGCACAGGCGTTGACTACACGCTCATCGTCGGGACCGACCAGCAAGCATGAGCGCATTCTCATAGTTCGGCGAGCACCCGGTGCCACCTCAACTCCCGAGCCTTCTACGAGCGCAAACGTGCCGAAGACAAGCTCCACGCCCAGGCCGTGCTGGCCCTGGCCAGGCGACGGGTCAACGTGCTGTGGGCACTCATCCGCGACCGGCGCTGCTACGAGGCAATCCCGCCACGTCCTCAAGCGGCATAGCGGTTCACCTTGCGTCGGCGTACGGGTTCCTGTGCAGAGCCGGCTACGACCGACCAGATGACGCCCTTGTTCTGCTGCCGGGCCGCGGGCAGGTGCCGGCTGCTATCAGCCACGGGCCTGCCAGGTACACAGGCAGGCACGGTTGCCTTCGGGGTCGGCGAGCACCCAGAAGCTCGGCGCCTCCACGTCGCTGACCAGCGTGCCGCCGGCGGCGAGCGCCGCGTCTATACGTGGCTGAACCTGCGCGGGATCCACCCACACGTCCAGATGCCAGCGCTGGCGGGGTTCCTCCCCGCCGGACGTCTGAAACCACACGGTCGGCAGAACATCGGCTGGGTCGCGGAGTTCGTCGCCGATGTCGGGGCCGGACAGATGCTCCATCGCCAGCACCGCGGCCCAGAACGGCAGAATCGACTCTCCGGCCGGGGTGTCGAGGGCGAGCTCGAGCCGGGAGACGTTCGAGGACTCCAACTGCACCCCGGCGTCGGCCGCGATGGAGGAGATGATGCGGGCCAACCGGATATCACGGCCTGTGACCGCGCGCTCATCGTGGCTGGTCAACCGAACGTCTACGTGGGTGTAGCGCAGGTTGAGGTCGGGATGATGGTTCATCCCCTCGGCTGCCGCGCCGATGGCGTTGACGACGGAGAGCCCGGTCGCGAAGTTCTTGGTGTGGATACGGGTCTGCAGGCCGCCGAGCAGGTATGCCCACCCGTCCAGCCCTTCGTCTGCGATCTGCTGCCCGGTCAGCTTGCTCATACGACATCCTTGCATGTCAGGCACCCGACGACGAGCCAGTCATGGATCTACACGTTTGCCCGTTCTCAGCTCCGCTCCCGAAGGAGTACGCCGACACCTTGACAACTCCATTGAGAATCGTGTCGGCCTCAGCTCTGTCGCTGCCAATTATCAACTGAATGACGCGACGAGGCTTGCTCGATCGGCGGCTGAACGAAGCAGGCGTTGAGCCTGCCGCTACATCAGGCGCGGGACTCGCTGAACCATCGCCCAGCCGAGGGCAGGAGGAGCAGGACGATGACGGCCCAAGAGAGTATCTGATAGCCGAACACCGCATTCCAAGTCACAGTGGAGAAGCGGGCCAAGTCGAGGATACTGGCGCCGATAACCAGCAGGTGCACGGCGATGATTGCCCACCGTAAGTACATTCGGCGGCTCGACCATCGGCTCAACAGCCATCCGAAAAGGGCGATGCTTCCTGCGGCATAAATGAGGGCAGGCAGGATGCCCCAATCGAAGGTGGAGAAGAAGCCAGCCAGCGTGAATGCCAGGCCCACCAGGCCGAAAGCCACTTCGAGCGTGATGATGAACTGAGCCGCTTTGAGAGTGCCGGGCATCGGGGGTGCCTTGACGCTGTTCGTCACAACCCCATTCTGATGGACAGAGCTAATCAAGCGACAGAGTGCACTCCGCCCACTCGGCCGTCTTCATCCCGAAGACCTTCACGGGATCGACCGTGTTTGTGGTGGTGGAACCCGACCGGCACCGCCTGCTCCAGCTTCCCCCGCAGGTAGGCCAGGTTGTCCGGCAGCTACGAAACCTTGTAGGACGTCTTGACGGCCGTCATCCCGCAGCCGATGTCCACGCCCACCGCGGCCGGCGACACGGCGTCCCGCATCGCGATGACCGACCCCACCGTCGCGCCCTTGCCGTGGTGAACGTCGGGCATGACGGCGACCCCGTGCACCCACGGCAACCGAATAGCGCGAGTTGTCGACCCCCCAAGCAGTGAGGCCGACAGTGAATTCTTCATGATCCACAATGAAGATCTCCCGAGATGGTAGAAATGGGTCGAAAGTGTGTCCTGATGGTAGGGGCGATGGATGATCCGGGTTCTGCTCGCCGAGGACATGCACATGGTCCGAGGGGCACTGGTCGCACTGCTCGAGCTCGAACCCGACATCAAGGTCGTCGCGGAGGCGGCGACCGGCGACGAGATCGTGCCCATGGCGCTGGAACACGCGCCGGACGTGGCGGTGATCGACGTCGAGCTGCCCCACATCGACGGGCTCACCGCCACGGCCGAGCTGCGCAGGCGGTTGCCGCGATGCCGGGTGCTGATCGTGACGAGCTTCGGCCGCCCGGGAAGCGTCCGCAAGGCCTTCGCCGCCCAGGCCTCCGGATTCGTGGTCAAGGACGCCCCGCCGGATCAGCTTGCCGATGCGATCAGGAGGGTCGCGGCAGGTGAGCGGGTGATCGATCCCCAGCTCGCCGTGGCCGCGCTGGAGGTGGTCGAGAGCCCGCTCAAGCCGCGTGAGCTGGCGGTGCTCGGGAGGTTCTCTGACGGCGAGGACGTGGAGCAGATCGCCGAGGCGCTGTTCCTGTCCGCGGGCACCGTACGCAACTACCTCACCGGGATCGTTGCCAAGCTGCACGCCCGCAACCGGCTGCACGCCGTCCGGATCGCCCAGGAGGCCGGTTGGCTCTGAGCCCAGCCCGCCTGGTCACCGTGTTCATCTGCGTGACGTGCCTGATACGGGTGAGCTTCCACCTCGGCGAGGCCTCGGCCGGGCCGTTGACCGTGGCGAGCATCATCGGGGTCGCCACCCTCCAGCTGCCGATCTCGCTGCCGGGCCGACGGCGCCTGTCCGCCGTGCTCTTCCCGGTGCAGGCCGTACTGAACTACCTGCCCTTGCTGGCCGAGGCCGACAGTTGGCGGGCGGGCGGGTCGGGATTCGTCGCCGCCTCGGCTCTCCTCGTGGTGCACGGTCCCTCCGCCTGGCTGATCTTCGGGCTGATCGCGGTCGCCGAGGGCGCCATAGCGTCCGCGCTGGTCCTCGCTCCCGTGTACGTCTATTACGCAGTCGTCGCCCCCCTCACTGTCGGCCTGATGCTGTACGGCCTCAGCCGGCTCGCCGACCTGCTGGACCGGGTCCAGCGGGAGCGGTCCGAGCTGGCCGCCAGGGCCGGCGAGGTCGAACGGCTACGGCTGTGGGGGCACGTACACCGCCTGGTCGTGAGCAGCGTGTCCGCCGTCGAACGGCTGGCGCGGCGCGCTCGGGGCCAAGGCGACATGGAGGCGGCGCAAATAGCGATCTCCCGGGCCGTCACCGTCGCGCGGGAGGCGCTGGAGCAGGTACGGTCCCTGCCGCCCGCCGAAGCGGCGATCCCGGTCCCGCCTCGCGATGACGACACGCGGATCCTACGACTGGCCACGCCGATCCTTGTCGTCACGCACGTCCTGTTCATCGGGCAGTCGCTGTTCAACTTCGCCGCCGACGAGACGCTCGATCCCGGTTCTGGGGACGTCGGCTACTTGGCCCTGCTGCCCGTGACCTTCGGCCTGCAGTTCTGGCACCTGGCCGCCCTGCGCACGCGCACCCGGCCCAGGGGCCTGGCCTGGACCATGACCGCTCAGGCGCTCACCATCTACGCACCGCTCGTGCAAGGCGAAGCGTCCGGGCTCCTCGTATCGGGGTTCTTCGCCGGTGTGGTCCTGCTCTACGTGCAGGCGCCGGTGTCGTGGCCGCTGTGCGTGGTGATCTGCGGTCTCCCCGCCGTCGAGGCCTGGCACGCCTGGGGCCCGATCGCTTCCGCCTACCGATCCTTCAGTACCCTGTCCACCGCCCTGGCGGTCTACGGCCTGACCCGGCTGGTCGCTCTCGTCACCGAGCTCAAGCAGACCAGGGCCGAGCTCGTCGAGGTGGCAGCCCTGCGCGAACGGCTGAAGGTGGGCAGGGACGTACACGACCTGCTCGGCCGCGGGCTCACCACGATTGTCCTGCACGGGGAGCTCACGCTGCGGCTGCTGGAGGCGGACCCGAGCCGGGCGATGGGGCAACTCGAGCGGGTGACGCAGGCGGCGCGGGCCGCGCTCGCCGACACCGCCCGGCTGAGCACACCGGACCGGCGCCTGTCGCTGGCCAACGAGGTCGACTCCGCCAGAGTGGTGCTGGAGTCGGCGGGAGCGGGCGTGCGGATCGATGTCGCTCCCGTGCCCTGGCCGGTCGAGCCCGTGCTCGCGGTGGTGCTGCGCGAGGCGGTCACCAACGTGCTGAGGCACAGCACGCCGGGCGAGTGCCTGATCGAGATCGTCGTCGAGGACGGCCGCGTACGGCTGCGGGTGGCCAACGACGGAGCCGCCCCCGACTCCGACGAGCCCGGCACGGGGCTGCGAAGCCTGCGTGCCCGCCTGGCGGCGATCGGCGGCGAGCTCACCACCACCCGGATCGGTGACCGCTTCGAGCTCCTCGCCCGTGCACCAGTCGATCATGAGGATCTCACACCTACGAGGTGAATCCGGCGACTGTGCCGGGGAGCGCCCGGTACCTCACAGTGGATCCGCCACACTGACACGAAAGATCAACCGGGGACCATGAATCGTCGACAGTTCCTAGCGGCCGCCGCGCTCTCCGGCCTCGCCTCCGCCTGCGGCTCCGGCGCCGCAGGCGCCCGTGCTCCGCGCGATCCGGCCGCCTTCCGCACCGAGCTGCGCGTGCCCCCGCTGCTCGAGCCCGAGGTGGACAAGGACGGGACGCGGAGATACGCACTGACGATGCAGCGGGGCCGCAGCGAGATCCTGGCCGGAAAGCCGGTCGAGACCTGGGGGTTCAACGGCCCGCACCTAGGGCCGACGATCCGGGCGGCACGCGGCGACAGGGTCCAGATGGCGGTCACCAACCGGCTGGACGAGGCGAGCACCGTGCACTGGCACGGAATGCGGCTGCCCGCGAAGATGGACGGCGGGCCGCACCAGATGATCGAACCGGGCGCTACGTGGAGTCCGCACTGGACCATCGACCAGCCAGCCGCCACGTCCTGGTATCACCCGCACCCACATGGCAAGACCGCCACGCAGGTCTACCGCGGCCTCGCCGGCATGTTCATCATCGACGACCGGACCACAGCCGCGCTCCCCGCCACGTACGGGATCGACGACGTCCCCCTCATCCTTCAGGACAAGAGCCTCGCCGAGGACGGCTCACCGACGGGTGACCCGTTGAAAGGCACTTTCGGCATCCTGGGCGACCACATCCTGGTCAACGGCACGTACGCCCCTTTCGTCAACGTCCGCACCGAGCGGGTGCGCTTTCGGGTCCTCAACGGATCTAACGCCCGGATGTACCACCTCACGTTCGCCGACGGCCGCGCGTTCCACGTCGTCGGCAACGACGCCGGCCTGCTGCCGGCGCCGGTCCAGGTCGACCAGGTCTCCCTCACCCCGGGCGAGCGCGTGGAGGTCGTCGTGACCTTCGTCGCCGGCGAGCAGGTATTCCTGCGCACGGTCTCGGGGTCCGACGACATCGACGAGGGAGACTTCGACCTTCTGAAGATCGTCGCGGCGCCGCGGCTCGCCGCCTCCCCTCGCCTGCCGGCCCGCCTGGCCACCCCCACTCCGATCGTGGTCCCCCGGAACGCCAAGGTCCGCCGGTTCCGGCTCAACGGCCACGACGCCATCAACGGCAAGGAAATGGACCTGTCGCGAATCGACGAGGTGGTCCCCGCCGGCGCCACGGAAATCTGGGAGATCGAGAACACGGTCTACGCCCACAACTTCCACATCCACGAGGTGGCATTTCAGGTGCTCGCCGTGGACGGGGAGAAACCTCCCGCGTACGCGAGCGGCCACAAGGACACCGTCTACGTGCCGCCGAAGAGCACGGTACGGCTCGCCGTCCAGTTCGGCCGGTTCACCGATCCGGCGACGCCGTACATGTACCACTGCCACATCCTGCGGCACGAGGACTCCGGCATGATGGGGCAGTTCGTGGTCGTGGAGCCGGGCACTGAGAACCAAGTGCCCCGCACGATAACCGCCCACCACATGTAGCGCCGCCGGCGGCAGGTCAGCTGCCGTATTGCCGGGTCTCGGCCGGCTCCACCAGCAGCACGTGCGCGGGCTCGTCCGCGACCGGCCGGTGCCGCAGTCCCTTGGGCACGACGAAGACGTCGCCCGCCACCATGGTGACCGGGTCGCGACCCTCGATCTCGATCCTGAACGTGCCGTCCCAGCACAGGAACAGCTCGTCCTCGTCGTGATCGTGCCAGGGGAACTCGCCGTGCAGCTGGGCCACCCGCACCACGGCGTCGTTCGCGCGGGCCAGCTCCCGCTGCTGGAAGGGGCCCGGGAGCGTACGGATGACCTGCGGAATCGACACCGCGGCAGGCGATTCGATCTTCATGACGTTCCTCCTCGAAAGTCCAGGACTCCATCGAACCGTCCGCCGTCGGCCCCTTCCCAGAGCCAATAGCCCTAAATTGGACCGTTTCTCGAACCAATCAGCCACGAGTCGGCCGGCTGGGCCCTGCCGTCACGGCTTGTCGTCGGTCCAGCCGGCCTCCAGCACCGCAGTGGAGCTGAACACCTCCCCGGGCTCGAACTCCGCCTGCAACCCACCGGGCTTCACCACGACGTTCTCGTTGGCGAGGGCCCGGCCCGTCGACTCGTCGAAGATCAGCCGGTTCTCCAGGACGGCGCCGCTCTTGATGCGCTCCTCGATCGAGACCGCGGTGCCCTGGCGGCCTTGGGCGTCGGTGACGTTCTCGATGACCTTGACGGTGTCGAGTTCAGCCAGCATGCGGAACGCCGCACCCCGTACCTGCGGCGTCACCGGCATGTCCGTGATCAGGCCCGCGCTCACCTTGAACAGCCAGACGTCGGAGGCCATCGGCGTGCTCGAGGACTCCGTGTCATGCCCCTCGTACGAGTGCAGCAGCCACTTCTTGAGGTCGTCCGGGTCGCTCGGCAGCCCGCGCAAATCCTTCATGGTCACGTTCCGGCCCAGCCAGAACACCTTGTCCCCGTCCACCAGCGGGCTGTGACTGGTGCGCACCTTGCCCGACGCCGTCCCCGTCTCCAGGACCAGCGAACCGCCCTTGCCCGGCACCGCCACCTCGACCTTCTCCGGCGACCCGGCCGCCTCCCACGCCTTTCTGTCCTCCTCGGTGGCCGGTCGCGTCCCGAGCATCTGGCTACGGCTCCACTGCTCGCCACCGGTTGCGCTGGGCGTCCACATCTCGTCCCGGCTCTCCGTCTCCATGTCGTAGCCGCCCTTCGCCACGGTGGACAACGTCCGGCTCACCGACACGGTGTGCCAGTAGTCGCCGATGCTCTCGGTCTGCCGGTCGGCCTTCGCGGCGGCGGCCAGCAGCACGTCCCGCGCCGACAACGTGACGCGCGGCGCGGCGGTCCCGTCCGGACTCGCCGTCGAGCCGCTGCCATCCGGGTCCGCCGTCGAGCCGGTGCCGTCCGGGGCATCCGTGGCGGTGGCGATCCGGCCGCCGCCGTCCGGCGCCCGCGGGGTCGGCGCCGCCCCGTTCCCCGCCATCACCACGACCACCGCAGTAGCGGCCGCCGCCGCCCCGGCCAGCCCCAGTCCCCAGACCGGCCGCACGACCTTGCGCCGCCGCCGCGCCTGCCTCGGCCGGGACATGGCGTAGGACAGCTCGGCGGCCCTGGTGCGCTCGTCCACCGGGCCGTCACCGAGATGAGCAGGCCTGGCGGCCCTGAGTTCGTCGATGGGATTCATGACAACTCCTCGTTGTAGCTCCGGACGTGAGGCAGGGACGGGTGCGTCTGGGGGCGAGCGCGCAGGTGGACCGCGGCCGACTCCACGGCCTCGTTCATCGCCTGCTTGAGCCGTTTGCGAGCCCGATGCAACCGGACCCGGAACGCCGCGAACGAGCACCCGACGACCCGGGCGGCCTCCTTCGGCGACAGCCCGTGCCAGGCGACCAGGAGGAGAATCTCCCGATCGTCCTCCGGCAAGGCGGCCAGCGCCCGCAACACCCCGATCCGCTCGGTCACCTGCTCGGCAACGTCACCCTCGGTCCAGGCCCGCAACTCGGCGGCCAGCGCCTCCCTGCGCGCCTCCGCCCGTACGTTGTCGCGCAGGATGTTCCTGGCCACGCCGAGCAACCACGGCAGAGCAGGCTCCGGCACGTCGTCGAGCCGCCGCCAGGCGATCGCGAACGTCTCGCTCAACACCTCGTCCGCGACCTGCCGCCCCGCGCGACTGACCACGTAGGCCCACACACGTTGTCGGCATTCGTCGTACATGCCGGTGAACCGGTCCGCATCATCCGCCACCGCCCAGCCCCTTCGTTCCGGATGCGTTCTTCTGACACCAGGAAGTGGTCCGAACCCCCTCGTTGTTACACCGCTTCTCCATTCATCGAGCGCCAGGAACGACCACAGGATCACCGGCATCGACGAGGGCGGGCAAGCCGACCAGCAGAACATCCCCTCTGCGCCGTGCCGTACTGACCAGGTCCGGCTGGAAACCCTCCATCGAGAACAGGGCCAGGACCGCCGACCCGGTGTCATGCCCGTGCTCGGCCAGCAACTCTTTAAGCCTGTCGAGACGGTCGAGATCGGCCGCACTCCGCCGGGTCACCGGTGCCTTCGCCTCTCCGATGAGCCGGATCTCCGCCCTTCCGGCCCGCTTGTCCAGTGCCACGACGTCGATCTCGTTCTTGGCCTGTCCCTTCCGGTCGTTGACGACGGTTCCCGTCACAACGCTGGCGTGTCCTCGCAGAGCCGGGTCTGCCTGCCCACGGAGCCACGCTCTGGCACAGCTCTCGAAGTGAGGTCCCAGAACGCGAGCGACGAATGTAGGTCGCGACCGCCGCCATGCCTCCGTAGACTGCCCCGTCTCCACGAGGTCGCGCTGCGGCACAGTGATCAGATTGTGGAAACGCACGATGGGATCAGCCACCGTGATCACTGGCCGCCTTTCCCACAGCGGATCGGTGTCGTACGACAGGTACCCCGCGCTCACCAGAGCTTCAATGGGCCGGGTCAACGACGAGCGCGGCTGCTCCAGCAATCCGCCGATCTTCGCCGGACTGGTGGCGCCGTTCGCGACCGCATTGATGATCGCGTAGTGCAAGGCACTCCCTGTGAACTTGGGATCCTCCCGCAACAGGTACTCCGCTTCGCTACCGGAGAAGAGCGCCTGCCGGGGGTCCAGCACGGTGGCGGGGGCCCAGTCGTCCAACTCATCGGTCGACTGGGGAGGGTCCACGTTGGCAAGATTGCGATAACCCGGGGCTCCGCCGAGGATGGCATGCACCCGCAGAGCGGCCCCCGGGTCGCCGATCCCCCAGTGTCTTGCCGTGGTGGCCAGGTCGAAGGGGTGGAGACAAAGATCGATCGCCGCCCGCCCACGCAGCGCCTTCGTACCGGAAAGCAGATTGTTCATCACCGACATGGCCGAGCCACAGACGATCACTCGTCCACCCGTCACACCCTGTCCGGCCTGAGACTGGTCGTACAACAACTGGAGCAGACCAGGCAGTTCCGGGGAATGCGCCATCCAGTAAGGCAACTCGTCAATAACGAACACTCCTGCGCGGCGGCGGGCCGTCAGCTCGATCGCGGTGGACAGGAGAGCTTCCCAGCTCGCATCTGCTATCAACTCTGGGCCGATACCCGCATAGCGTGCTATCTCCGCGGCCAATCGGCGCCGCGCCGCGACAACGCTCTCCTCCGCCACAGCCGAGACGTAGAGGCCGTCGGTGGCCTCGGCAAGCGCACGAAGCAGAAAACTTTTCCCGACCCGGCGCCGCCCCGACACGACGCCCAGCCGGAGACGGGGATCCGGATGCCGTACAAACTGCGCCAGGGCCGCCCACTCGGCATCACGAGACAGCACTCGCGGAGGCTTCGCCATTGACGTCACTTAATTAGTATGCAAGGAAACATACTAATCAGCCAACATCGCGGTGCATCTCAAGCCGTCAAGCGGGATCCGACTGAGAGCCAGCCCTGCCCAGATGGACGGGCTCCGCGTCCGCGCCCACGCGCCACCTCGCCGAAGTCGTCGCCGAATCCCTGAGTGGGAACAGCAGCAGTTTGGGTTGCTTGTCCGACCGGGCATCGGTAAGCGTGCAGAGACCGGCGGAGCAGTGGGAACTCCACGATCAAAGTCGGCCCGTTCCTCAACTCCGCGTCGCGGCGGAACAGACCCTCCGGCTTGCGCAACACTCGCTACGTCGGCTTCGGTACTTCGCCACCGCCTCCATCACCTGCCGCTTCGACGGATTGACCATGGCTCTGCCCGCCACCCGTCACGGTCGGCACGGTCTCGTTCCCGTCGGCGACCGAGCGCACTAGGGCCGCCGCTCCAGGGTCCTCCCAGATGTTCACCTTGGTGTAGCGGAGCCATGCCGCCTCTCCGTCCTCACTATCGGCCGAAGCTCCCCACCAGAGCTTCCACCCGATCGCGCTGGGAGTGCAGGTCCCAGAAGGCCTCGGCGAAAACGTCCGGATGGATGACCTCCGGCTCGAACCCGAGCGGCTCCTGGGACGACGCGATGGCCTGGTGCGGCACGCTCCCCTCGATCAGCGCGCCGACGTTGACCGCCCCGACATAGACGCCCTTGCCGGCAAGGACGGCGTTGAGCGTATGGAAGTAGTTGCGCAGCGCGGCCTGAGCCATGCCCGCGTTTCCGAGGAACGGGACCGGGTGGATGCCGGACTGTCCGGCCGTGAAGAGGATGGCGCCGTCGCCGTGCTCGACCATGTCGGGGAGGGTCTGGCGCACCAGGGCGACCGCGGAGAGCAGGAAGCGGTCCAGGATGAGCTGCGTGTTGTCGACGTCGACGTCGAGAGTCGACACGATCCCGTCCCCTAGATCCCCGCCGCCGGGACTGAACTCCGCGACGTCGATCCGCCCGTACCGCTCCTTGATCGCCGTCACGGCGTTCGCGATCTGGCCGCGGTCGTAGACGTCGGCGATGAAGCCGGCCGCCTCGATGCCGTCGCGGGCGAGCTCGGCGACGAGGTGGTCGAGGTTCTTCCTGGTACGGGCGACGAGCGCGACGCGGAAGCCCTCGCGCCCGAAGCGGCGGGCGACGGACAGGCCCAGGACGGGACCGGCGCCGAAGATGGCCAGCGTTTTAGGCATGGCAAATCCTTCCTTAATCGATCCAGCAAAGTTGGGGACAGTCCCAACTTTCTCCCGCTTGGAGCCTAGCCATAAGTTGGGACTGTTCTCAAGTTCGGTACGATGGCAGCATGCCGACGCACGCCAAGCCCCTGCGCAGGGACGCACAGCGAAACCGGGACCTGCTGGTGGCGGCCGCCCGCGACCTGTTCGCCACACGGGGCCTGGACGTGGCCCTGGACGAGATCGCCCGCACGGCCGGGGTGAGCAACGGAACCCTCTACAACCACTTCCCGAGCCGCAACGACCTCATCGACGCCGTCTTCGCCGACCGGACGGCCACAGTCGCGCGGATCGCCGAGCACGCTCTGTCGATGGCGGATCCATGGGCCGGACTGGTGCACTTCCTGGAGCGGGTGTGCGAGCTGCAGGCCGCCGATCGCGGCTACAACGACCTCGTCTCGCGCCGGGTCCCGCAGGTCGCGCCCCCTTCAGAGAACCATGCGCGGGGCTACGAGCTGATGCAGCGGATCGTGCGGCGAGCGCGAGAGGCCGGCGTGCTGCGGGAGGACTGCACGCTGGAGGACATGGCGTTCGTGACCTGGGGGATCGCCCGCACGGTGGAGGCCACGGGGGCGGTGCGGCCGCAGGCGTGGCGACGGCATTTGGCTTTGATACTGGACGGGTTCCGTGCTTCGGCGGCTCATCCGCTGCCGGAGCCGCCCATGACGCCTGATGAGCTGGCACGCATCATGCGGGAGTGTTCCTGATCCCCGAACAGCCCAAGACTAGGCATCATCCCGCACGCCAACCCCTCGAGCCGGGAAGGCTCCCGATGTGGACGTGCGTGATACCAAGGGAAGACCGGAACGGGTCGAGTTCGCGGGGGCTGTGTACGGCTCGCTGCTGGCGGCTTCGGTCGTGGCCGGCAGCGCGGTGGACGGCACGCCGCTCTCAGCGGGCGACCTCGTGGTGGTGTTGATCTGCACCGGTGTGGTGTTCTGGCTGACCCACGTTTACGCCTTGGTGGTGTCCCACGGAACCTACGCCCTGACCTGGCGGCGCCTGCGCGTAGTCGCTCGTCAGGACTGGCCGGTGGCCCAGGCCTCGTTCCCGCCTGCCATAGGGGCCGCCTTCGCCTCGGCGCTGGGCCTGTCCGACAGGGGAGCCACCTGGGTGGCGTTGGTCGTCGCGGTGGCGAGCCAGGTCGCCTGGGCGGTCGCATCCGCCGCCACGGCCCGCTACTCCGCGCGAGCCATGGTTCTTTCCGGGGCCGCCAACCTCGTGCTGGGACTGGCCATCATTGCGCTCAAGACCCTGGTGGGCGCTCATTGAACCGGCTGCCCGGCCCGGGCTGATCTCCCGGGCCGGTGGCGGCCTCCTACTTGGCGTTCGCCTTCAGGTAGTCGCTGTTCATACGCGCGATCGTCTCCAGCGGAATGCCCTTCGGGCACACGGCCGTGCATTCGCCCGTGTTCGTGCAGCCGCCGAAGCCCTCCGCGTCCATCTGGTCCACCATCGCCTTGGCGCGCGACAGGCGCTCCGGCTGGCCCTGCGGGAGCAGGCTCAGGTGGGTGATCTTGGCGGCGGTGAACAGGGAGGCCGAGCCGTTCGGGCAGGCCGCCACGCAGGCGCCGCAGCCGATGCAGGTGGCCGCGTCGAAGGCGGCGTCGGCGTCTTCCTTGCGCACCGGGACGCTGTGCGCGTCCGGGGCCGAGCCGGCGGGGACCGAGACGAAGCCGCCGGCCTGGATGATGCGGTCGAAGGCGCTGCGGTCCACGACCAGGTCCTTGACGACCGGGAACGGGGCCGCCCGCCACGGCTCGATGGTGATCGTGGCGCCGTCCTCGAAGTGGCGCATGTGGAGCTGGCAGGTCGTCGTGGCGCGCTGCTCACCGTGGGCGACGCCGTTGATGACCATGCCGCACATGCCGCAGATGCCCTCGCGGCAGTCGTGGTCGAAGGCGATCGGGTCGTCGCCCTCGAGGATGAGGCGCTCGTTGAGGACGTCGAGCATCTCCAGGAAGGACATGTCCGGGGACACGTCCTCCACCTTGTACGTCACCATCCGGCCGTCGTCGGAAGGGCCGCTCTGACGCCAAACGCGCAGGGTCAGGTTCACTTGTAACTCCGCTGGGTCATCTTGACGTACTCGTACTCGAGCGGTTCCTTGTGCAGCACCGGCTCACCGGAAGGGGAGAACTCCCAGGCGGAGACGTGCGCGAAGTGCTCGTCGTCACGCAGGGCCTCGCCGTCGGCGTCCTGGGACTCGGCGCGGAAGTGGCCGCCGCAGGACTCCGTGCGGATCAACGCGTCCAGGCACATGAGCTCGGCCAGGTCGAAGAAGTCGGCGACGCGGCCGGCGCGCTCCAGCACCTGGTTCAGCTCCTCGGCGGTGCCGGTGACCTTGACGTTCTGCCAGAACTCCTCGCGCAGCTCAGGGATGCGCTCCAGGGCCTTGCGCAGCGACTCCTCGGTGCGCTCCATGCCGCAGTAGTCCCACATGAGCTTGCCCAGCTCGCGGTGGAAGGAGTCGGGGGTGCGGGTGCCGTTCACGGACAGCAGCCGGTCGATCTTGTTCCTGACCTTGACCTCGGCTTCGGCGATGGCCGCGTCGTCGACGTCGCCGAACGGGCCGGCGGCCAGATAGTCGCCGATGGTGGTCGGAAGGACGAAATATCCGTCGGCCAGGCCCTGCATCAGCGCGGACGCGCCGAGGCGGTTGGCGCCGTGGTCGGAGAAGTTGGCCTCGCCGATGACGAACAGGCCGGGGATCGTGGATTGCAGGTCGTAGTCCACCCACAGGCCGCCCATGGTGTAGTGGACCGCCGGGTAGATGCGCATCGGCACGTCGTACGGGTTCTCGCCGGTGATGCGCTCGTACATCTCGAAGAGGTTGCCGTACTTCTTCTCGACGGCGTCGCGGCCGAGGCGGTTGATGGCGTCCCGGAAGTCCAGATAGACGCCCAGGCCACCGGGGCCGACGCCGCGGCCCTCGTCGCAGACGTTCTTGGCGGCGCGGGAGGCGATGTCACGGGGGACGAGGTTCCCGAAGGCGGGATAAATCCGCTCCAGGTAGTAGTCGCGCTCGTCGTCCGGGATGTCCCCGGGGGCGCGGGTGTCGTTCTTGCGCAGCGGCACCCACACCCGCCCGTCGTTACGCAGCGACTCCGACATCAGCGTCAGCTTCGACTGGTACTCGCCCGACACCGGGATGCAGGTCGGGTGGATCTGCGTGTAGCAGGGATTGGCGAAGTACGCCCCGCGCTCGTGCGCCCGCCAGATCGCCGTCGTGTTGCAGCCCTTGGCGTTCGTGGACAGGAAGAACACGTTGCCGTAGCCGCCAGTGGCGAGCACCACGGCGTCGGCCAGGTGCCGCTCGATCTCGCCGGTCACCATGTCGCGCACGATGACCCCGCGTGCCCGGCCGTCGGCGACGATCACGTCGAGCATCTCGTGCCGCGTGTGCATGGTCACGGTCCCGGCCGCGATCTGCCGCTCCAGCGCCTGGTAGGCGCCCAGCAGCAGCTGCTGGCCCGTCTGGCCGCGGGCGTAGAACGTACGGGAGACCTGGGCGCCGCCGAAGGAGCGGGTGTCGAGCAGGCCGCCGTACTCGCGGGCGAACGGCACGCCCTGCGCGACCGCCTGGTCGATGATGTTCACCGACACCTGGGCCAGGCGGTAGACGTTCGACTCGCGGGCGCGGAAGTCGCCGCCCTTCACGGTGTCGTAGAAGAGCCGGTAGATGCTGTCACCGTCGCCGCGGTAGTTCTTGGCGGCGTTGATGCCGCCCTGCGCGGCGATGGAGTGGGCGCGGCGCGGAGTGTCCTGGTAGCAGAACGACTTGACGTTGTAGCCCAGTTCGCCCAGCGTCGCCGCGGCCGAGCCGCCCGCGAGGCCGGTGCCGACCACGATCACGGTGAGCTTGCGCTTGTTGGCCGGGTTGACCAGCTTCGCGGAGAACTTCCGCTTCTCCCATCGCTCCTCGATGGGTCCGGCAGGAGCCTTGGTGTCGTGGATCTCCGAACCTTCGGTGTACTTCACTTCACAACTCCGAACGTGATCGCGAGAGGCGGCGCCAGGAAGCCGATCACCAGCACCGCGGAGACCAGGGCGGCCGAAGCCTTCAGAACCCGGTAGCGGTTGCGGTTGGCCCAGCCGAGCGTCTGCACGGCGCTCCAGATGCCGTGCCGCAGGTGCAGGCCCACCATGACGACGGCCACGAAGTAGATCAGCGTCACCCACCAGCGGGACGGCTCGAAGCCGGCGACCATCCGGTCGGCCGGGGCGGAGTCGAAGCCCTTGGGGTTGACGACGCCGAAGGTCAGGTCGAGCAGGTGCCAGACGACGAAGAGCGCGATCGTCAGTCCGCCCCACCGCATGATGTGCGTGGCGTAGCCGTTCGCCTGCGGCTTCTTGGCGACGTACTTGACCGGCCTGGCCTTGCCGGCCCGCCGGGAGAGGGAGATCGCGGCCCACATGTGCAGGACGACCGACGCGACGAGGACGACCTCCAGGATCGTCAGCAGCGTCCGGTACGGCAGCAGCGGCTCCAGCAGCGTGCGCAGCGCGTGCGCGTAGTCGTTGAAGGAGTCCTTGCCCAGAAAGATCTTGAGGTTCCCGAGCATGTGGAGGAGGAGGAAGAGCACCATCACGGCACCCGTGACGGCCATCACGGCTTTCTTGCCGTTCGACGAGCCGAGGAACCCGCCGGCCTTCTTACGCGTTGTAGTGCTCTTGGGAGCGGGAACCGGCGCGGTCGCGGCACCGCGCTCAATCGTCGCAGTCACGTCTTCAGACGCTAAGTACGCAGCGATGATCCGTCCAAGTCATCATGGGCCTGGTTTCCATAGCCAGAAGCTATGATGCTGGTATGTGCGGCCTTTTCCGGACGATCAGGCGGGCCGATGCGAGGAAAATCACATGCAGCTGCAGCAACTGGCCTCCTTCGTGGCCGTGGCCGAGACCAGGCACTTCACCCAGGCCGCCGAGCGCATGCGGGTCGCGCAGCCGTCGCTCAGCAAGCAGATCAAGGCGCTGGAGAGCGACCTCGGGGCGGCCCTGTTCTCCCGGGCGCGCGGCAACGTCACGCTGACCCCGGCCGGGGAGGCGCTGCTGCCGCTTGCGCGCCGCATCCTCGCCGACGCCGACACCGCCCGGCAGGAGGTGGCCCAGCTGGCGGGGCTCAGAAGGGGCAGAGTGCGGCTCGGGGCCACGCCGTCGCTGTGCGCGGGGCTGCTGGCGGACGCGCTGGCCCGTTTCCATCGCGCGTACCCGGGGATCGAGCTGCTGGTCGAGGAGGGCGGCTCGCGGGACCTGATCAGGGCGCTGGCGCGCGGGCAGCTCGACCTGTCGCTGATCATCATGCCGCTGCAGAGCGACGACCCTTCGCTGGTGACCGAGGAGATCCTGCGGGAGAACCTCGTGGTGGTTTCGCATTCCCATGAGGCATCAAGGCGCCCGTACATCGAGATCGAGGACCTGCGCGGGCGGCCGATGGTGATGTTCCGGCGCGGCTACGACCTGCGGGAGGCGACGCTGGCCGCGTGCCGGCAGGCCGGGTTCGAGCCGAGGTTCGCGGTGCAGGGCGGCGAGATGGACGCGGTGCTGCGGTTCGTGGAGGCGGGGCTGGGGGTGGCCGTGGTGCCCTCCATGGTGCTCGACGGGCGGCCCGGGCTTTCCGGCACGCCGCTCGCGCCGCCGGGGCTCAGCCGGACGATCGCACTGGCTCACCGCAAGGATGTCGAGCCGACGACGGCCGCGCAGGCGTTCCGGGAGACTCTGCTCACCTTTGTGGTGGAAGCTGGACACGAAGGCACGCTTCCACAAGGGGTAGAGCTCATCGCAGAATGAGCAGCAACATCTCCAATATCCCGGTGAGGCGATTTGGTGACAGCAAATCTCTCCGAAACGCTGACGCTGCTCCTCCTCGAGGATGATGACGGCGACGCGTTCCTCGTCGAGGAGTTGCTCCAGCAGGCGGTCGCGCCGCCGAAGATCTTCCGGGCGCGAAGCCTCCAGGAGGCCAAGACCAAGCTGACGTCCAAGATCCAGTGTGTGCTCGTCGACCTCTCGCTACCCGACGCCTCCCGGCTGGAGGCACTGGAGGAGGTGCTGGCGCTGGCGCCGCACGCGGCCGTGCTGGTGCTCACCGGGCTGCGTGACGTTCACGTGGGCGTCGCCGCCGTGCAGGCGGGGGCGCAGGACTACCTGGTCAAACAGGACATCGACGCGCGGCTGCTGGCCAGGGCCATCAGGTACGCCATGGAGCGCAAGCGGGCCGACCAGACCCAGCTCAGGCTCGTGCAGGCGGAGCTGATCGCCAAGGAGAACGCCAGGATGCAGCGGGGCCTGCTCCCCGTCGCGCTCCTGCGCACCGACGCGATCGAGCACACGACGCGTTACCTGCCGGGCAGCGGCGGCACGCTGGCCGGGGACTTCCTGGACGCGGTGCAGACGCCGGACGGCGCGGTGCACCTCGTGGTGGGCGACGTGTGCGGGCACGGCCCCGACGAGGCCGCGCTCGGCGTGGCACTGCGCATCGCCTGGCGTACGTTGGTATTGGCCGGGCAGACCGACGACACGTTGCTGCGCACGCTCGACGCCCTGCTGCGGGCCGAGCGCAAGGCGCCGGAGATCTTCACGACACTCTGTATGGCGACGATCACCCCCGACCTGCAGCACGCCAGGATGCGCGTGGTCGGGCACCCGCCGCCGGTGCTCGTGCGCGACGGCGCCGTCGAGGTGGTCGAAGGCGCCCCGTCCGGCCCGCCGCTCGGGATCTTCCCGGACGCGGAATGGCCGGTGATCGACGTGCCGCTGGGCGAGACGTGGTCGATGATGCTCTACACCGACGGCCTGATCGAGGCGGCCGTGGGCGAGCGTAACGAGCTGCTGGGCGTGGAGGGCCTGATCGACCTGGTACGCGAGCACGGCGCGATCGACCTCGACCGGCTGATCAGGCATGTGGGCACACTGAGCGACGACCTGGCCGTGGTCCTGGTGAGCAGGAGGAGAGCATGAGCATCCATCCGCTGCCGCCACCCAAGGAGCCGGTGGGACTGGGCAGGCTGCCGGTCGCCCGCTGGTTCATGTTCACCGGCGCGGTGGCCGGCGTGGCCTTCGCGGCCGGGGTCGTGGTCACCATGCTGATGCTCTCCCAGGCACAGGCACTGGACCCGAACGCGGACGTGGCCGCGCAGATCGGGCGGCTGAACGTGGCGTTGATCGTGCTGTTCGCGGTGTTGCTCGGCTGCGGAGTCGGACTGGCGATCATCGTGCGCTACGCCGTGCTGAAGCCCATCGACCAGCTCACCGACCAGGTGCGTAAGGTCGCCGCCGGCGACTTCGACCACACCTTGCAGGTGGACCGTCCGGCGGAGCTGGCCGAGCTGTCCAGCCACCTCGACGCCATGCGCGACCGCGTCGTGTCGGCCTGGCGGGTGGCCTCCGACCAGGCCGAGGAGCTCCGCAGATCCAACGGCGAGCTGGAGCAGTTCGCGTACGTGGCCAGCCACGACCTGCAGGAGCCGCTGCGCAAGGTGGCCAGCTTCACCCAGATGCTGGAGCAGCGTTACAGCGAGGAGCTCGACGAGCGGGCCAGGCAGTACATCCACTACGCGGTGGACGGCGCGAAACGGATGCAGCTGCTGATCAACGACCTGCTGGACTTCTCCAGAGTCGGCCGGGCCACCGGCGAGCGCACCGTGACCGACTCGGGCGAGGCGCTGAACCAGGCGATGGAGAACCTGTCGGCCACCCTGGAGGACACCGAGACCACGATCACCAGGGACGACCTGCCCAAGGTCAAGGGCAACCGGCTGCAGCTGACCCAGCTGTTCCAGAATCTGATCGAGAACGCGATCAAGTTCCGCTCCGAGGCGCCCCCGCGCGTCCACATCGGGGTGAAGCGGTCCGGCGACATGTGGGAGTTCAGCTGCTCGGACAACGGCATCGGGGTCGAGTCCAAGTACGCCGACCGCATCTTCCTCATCTTCCAGCGTCTCCACCCCCGGGACGTGTATCCAGGGACTGGCATCGGCCTGGCACTGTGCCGCAAGATCGTCGAATACCACGGCGGACAAATGTGGCTCGACAAGAGTGCGGAGGGCCAGGGTGCGACGTTCCGCTGGACGCTACCCGCGGCTGGAGACGACGATGACTGAGTGGCGCCCGATCGAGGTCCTCCTGGTGGAGGACGACCAAGGGGACATCTTGCTGACCAAGGAGGCCTTCGACTTCAACAAGGTGCGCAACCGCCTCAACGTGGTGAACGACGGCGAGCAGGCGATGGCTTACCTGCGTCAAGAGGACGGCTACGCCGACGCGCCACGCCCGGATCTCATCCTGCTGGACCTCAACCTGCCGCGGATGAGCGGCATGGAGGTGCTGAGCGAGGTCAAGGCCGACACCGAGTTGGCGACGATCCCCGTGGTGATCCTGACGACGTCGGAAGCCGAGGAGGACATCCTCCACAGTTACCGGCTGCACGCCAACGCCTATGTGTCGAAACCGGTGGACTTTGAGCAATTTATCCGGGTTGTCCGGCAGATCGATGATTTCTTCGTGACTGTGGTTAAGTTGCCCACGCAGGGGCAGCGCCCTGACGGGCGTACGTGACAGGAATCACAGCCGGTCATCGAAAAAGTGAGTGACCCCGCTCACAAATGTCGATGCGGTCGTCGTAACGTATCCCCCACCAACGCGCGCTTGAGCGGATACCGCCCCTACGCGCGCCCAGCGAAACGAACCACGGACCCCCTGCGCGAAAGGGTCCGCGGGAGGTGGAGAGGTCCGCGATGACCCAGACGACGCCCGAAGCCCCACTGCGAAGGCAGCGTGCGCAAGTCAAGGTGCGCACCCTGCGCACCGACAGATGGTGGCTGGTCCCGCTGCTCACATTCCTCGGGCTGAGCTCGTTCCTTGTGTACGGTGTGTGGGCGATCATCGACACGAGCAACTTCGTCGAGCCGTATGTCGCCCCGTTCGCCTCGCCGTGTCTGACGACCCAGGAGGTCTGTGACGGCGCGAGGCTGTTCGGGTGGGCGCCCATCGGTGACTGGTGGGTCCTTCCGCCGGGGCTGATCATTCTCGGCCTGCCGGGCGGATTCCGGTTGACGTGCTATTACTACCGCAAGTCGTACTACCGCTCGTTCTGGTTGTCGCCGCCCGCATGCGCGGTGCAGGAGCCGCACGGCAAGTACACCGGTGAGCGGCGCTTCCCGCTGATCCTGCAGAACGTGCACAGGTACTTCTTCTACGGGGCCATCGTGATCGGCCTCATCCTGGCCTATGACGCCGTTCTGGCGCTCGTCCACAAGCCGCTCGGCCTGGGCACCTGGATCCTGATCGCCAACGCCGTCCTGATCAACCTGTACTCGCTTTCGTGCCACTCCTGCCGGCACATCACGGCGGGCCGGCTCAACCACTTCTCCCGTCACCCGCTGCGTTACCGGGCCTGGACGTTCGTCTCCAAGCTCAACGCCAAGCACCAACCCCTCGCGTGGGCCTCGATGTTCTCCGTCATGGGCGCCGACCTCTATGTCCGCCTGGTGGCCAAGGGCATCATCGCCTTCCCGTACGCGTAAGGACAGCTTTCAGTGGACAACTCGCTTAACACAGAGCGTCACGAATACGACGTCGTCGTCATCGGCGCGGGCGGCGCGGGACTACGTGCCGCGATCGAGGCCCGCCAGCAGGGCAAGCGGACGGCCATCGTCTGCAAGTCGCTGTTCGGCAAGGCGCACACGGTCATGGCCGAGGGCGGCGCGGCCGCCGCGATGGGCAACGTCAACTCCGACGACAACTGGATGGTGCACTTCCGCGACACCATGCGGGGCGGCAAGTTCCTCAACAACTGGCGGATGGCCGAGCTGCACGCCAAGGAAGCTCCCGACCGGGTGTGGGAGCTGGAGGCCTGGGGCGCGCTGTTCGACCGCACCAAGGACGGCAAGATCAGCCAGCGGAACTTCGGCGGGCACGAATACCCGCGGCTCGCACACGTGGGCGACCGTACCGGGCTGGAGCTGATCCGCACCCTGCAGCAGCGCGTCGTCGCGCTCCAGCAGGAGGACTACGAGAACCACGGCGACTACGAGGCCTACATCAAGGTCTTCTCCGAGTGCACGGTCACCCGGCTGCTCAAGGACGGCGACCGGATCTCCGGCGCCTACGGCTACTGGCGCGAGACCGGAAACTTCATCCTCTTCGACGCGCCGGCCGTGGTGCTGGCCACCGGCGGCATCGGCAAGTCCTACGTCGTCACCTCCAACTCCTGGGAGTACACCGGTGACGGCCACGCCCTGGCCCTGCTGGCCGGCGCGAAGCTGATCAACATGGAGTTCATCCAGTTCCACCCCACCGGGATGGTCTGGCCGCCGTCCGTGCGCGGCATCCTCGTCACCGAGTCCGTCCGCGGTGACGGCGGCGTGCTGCGCAACTCCGAGGGCAAGCGCTTCATGTTCGACTACATCCCCGAGGTGTTCAAGGACAAGTACGCCACCACCGAGGAGGAGGGCGACCGCTGGTACACCGACCAGGCCAACAACCGGCGCCCGCCGGAGCTGCTGCCGCGTGACGAGGTGGCCCGCGCGATCAACGCCGAGGTGAAGGCCGGGCGCGGATCCCCGCAGGGCGGCGTGTTCCTCGACGTCTCCACCCGGCTCCCGGCCGAGGAGATCAAGAAGCGGCTGCCGTCGATGCACCACCAGTTCAAGGAACTGGCCGACGTCGACATCACCGCCGAGCCCATGCAGGTGGGCCCGACCTGCCACTACATCATGGGCGGCGTCGAGGTGGAGGCGGACACCGGCGCGGCGGCCGTACCGGGGCTGTTCGCGGCCGGCGAGGTGTCCGGCGGCATGCACGGCTCCAACCGGCTCGGCGGCAACTCGCTGTCCGACCTGCTGGTGTTCGGGCGCCGGGCGGGCGCGGGCGCGGCGGCGTACGTGGACGGGCTCAAGAGCCGGCCCAAGGTCGCTCCCGAGCAGGTCGACGAGGCCCACGGGGAGGCGATCGCGCCGCTGGGCCGCAACGGCGAAAACCCCTACGAGGTCCACCACGAGCTCCAGCGCACGATGAACGACCTGGTCGGCATCATCCGCAAGGCCGAGGAGGTCTCCGAAGCCCTTCAGGTCGTGGAGAAGATCAAGGAACGCGTGCGCATGGTCGGGGCGGCCGGCTCGCGCATCTACAACCCCGGCTGGCACCTCGCGATCGACCTGCGCAACATGGTGCTGGTGTCGGAGTGCGTGGCCAAGGCCGCGTTGCTGCGCGAGGAGAGCCGCGGTGGGCACACCCGCGACGACTTCCCGGGGATGAACCCGGACTGGCGCCGCAAGCTGCTCGTCTGCTCCACCGAGGACGGCGCGACGGTCACGGTCGAGGAGAAGGTCCAGCCGCGTATGCGCGACGACCTGATCACCTTGTTCGACCGCGGCGAGCTGAGCAAATACCTCACCGACGAAGAGATGACCGAGTTCGACGGGATAGCGAAGGCATGAGCTACAAGGCAAAGTTCAAGGTCTGGCGTGGTGAGGGCGGCGAGGGCAAGCTCGAGGACTTCACCGTGGAGGTCAACGAGGGCGAGGTCGTCCTCGACATCATCCACCGGCTGCAGGCCACGCAGGCGCCCGATCTGGCGGTGCGCTGGAACTGCAAGGCGGGCAAGTGCGGCTCGTGCAGCATGGAGATCAACGGCAAGCCGCGGCTGGGCTGCATGACCCGGATGTCCACCTTCGAGGAGGGCGAGACCATCACGGTCACGCCGATGCGGACCTTCCCCGTCATCAAGGACCTCGTCACCGACGTCTCGTACAACTACCAGAAGGCCAGGGAGGTCCCCTCCTTCACGCCGCCGGCCGAGGTGCGGCCAGGCGAATACCGGATGAAGCAGGTCGACGTCGAGCGGTCCCAGGAGTTCCGCAAGTGCATCGAATGCTTCATGTGTAACAACGTCTGCCACGTGATCCGCGACCACGAGGAGAACAAGACCAACTTCTCCGGTCCCCGGTTCCTCATGCGGATCGCCGAGCTGGACATGCACCCGTATGACGTGGCGGACCGGCAGGAGGCGGCCCAGGAGCAGCACGGGCTGGGCTACTGCAACATCACCAAGTGCTGCACCGAGGTCTGCCCCGAGCACATCAAGATCACCGACAACGCGCTGATCCCGATGAAGGAGCGCGTGGTGGACCGCAAGTACGACCCGCTGGTGTGGCTGGGCAGCAAGATCTTCAAGCGAGCCAAGTAGGCCATCATACGAATGAGGGGGCTGGACGGTTGTCCAGCCCCCTCATCGTTGTCCAGCGGCTACTCGGAGCGGCGGAAACGCTCGCGCTCGGAGTCCGGCATCTCCTTGGTCGGCTCCTGCTGCGGCAGCGGCTGCACGGCCGTCACGTCCTCGTCGGCGGGCAGGTACGGCGGCGGCTCGTACTCCTGCCCGGGCCGCTGCGGCGGCTCGAACAGGGACGTGCCCTGCTGCCACGGCTCGGAGTCACCGGACTCCGCCGCGGAGGCCGAGCCGAGCGGATGCTCGTGGCCGTCCTCGAACGGGGTGCCACCGCCCGCCGGGATGTCGGCCGGGGGAACCAGCGGCTCGAACGGGTCGCGGTATTCCTTGGGCTTGGGCGGCTCGTGGTTGTAGGAGTGGAACTCATCCGGGTGCAGCACCACGGGCGGCGGTTCGGAAGGCGCCGCGGGCGGCGGCTCCTGCGCGTAGCCCTGCGGCGGGTACGGGTGCCCGACGTCCTGGTAGACCTGGCCGCTCGGGTACGTCTGCACCGGCACGAAGCTGATGATCGGCGCGTACGCCGTGCCACCCGGGTAGCCGGCGGGCGGGAATCCAGCCGCGGCGTATCCCGGACCGGCCGGGTAACCGCCGGGCGGCATGTCCGGACGCCCGCCCATCTGCGGTCCCGCCTTGCGCACGGCGGCCGCGTGGGCCATGCGGCGCAGCCTGCCCTCGAAGATCAGCACGGCGAAGAGCGCGAGCAGGACCAGGACCAGCGCCGGGATGCTGAGCTTCTGCGTGAGCGTCCGCTGGTCGAACTCCGGCGCCGCGCCACGCAACTCCAGCGGCACCTCTTCGGAGGCGGCGGACTGCGTCTCCGTGGGGAGCACGGGGGCGGTCGTCGTCGGGCCGACCGTCGGCATCTCGACGGTCGCGTCAGGAGTGCTCGACGTGGAGGTCGGCGGGGGCTCGACGTTCTGCGACGGCACCGGCTCCAGGTTCTGCGTGGGGGTGGTCTGCGGCGGGGTGGCCGGGGGCGTGCTGGACTTCGTCGGCGTCGGGGTCTTGGTCTTCTTCGGAGACGCGGTGACGGTCGTGGTGACCGTCGTCTCCGGATCCCCCTCGGGCGTCGGCGTGCCTAAGGTGGTGGTCACCGTGACCGTGGTCTGGGGGTCGGACTGGCAGTCCGGGTCGGCGACGTCGCAAGGCTCGACGGGAGGGTCGTACGCCGTCACGGACGCGCTCGCGCTCTGCACGATGAAAGGCGTCGCTCCGGCGCCGGCCAGTCCCAGCGCCAGGACGATCGCGGACACGGCCGTCGCTCGCCTGCGTGCCACCGGTGCCCTCCGCCGTCATCCCGGAACCATGGTCAAGGGAATACTAGTCGGGTCAAAGTAACAGTAAAGACCGGATTACAACACCATTCTACGCCTCCGGTGCTTTTGTACCGTGACAATGAGCCAGAGACCCCCCAGCAGCGTCCCGATGCCGCCGACGACCATCGCATGCCCCATGGGACCCTTCAGCGGATTGCCCTGTCCGGTCGGCCGGGCCCGCTTTGTGGCAGCGGCCATTTCCCACGGCAGGGGCGCGGCCTCCGTCCCGGAGAGCGCGGCGATCTGGGGAGACGGGGTGCTGCCTGGCGCGGGCGATGCGCCGACCGTTGGCACGTCGGCAAGGCCCTGTTGGAGTACGTCCGGAAGCGCCTGATCGAGGGCGACGCCCTGGGGGGACGAGCTCGCGACGGCTCTCGGGGACGCGGTGGGAACGACCTGGATGGACGAGCTCGCGACCGCCTTCCTGGACGCGGTGGGAACGCTCTCGATGGACGAGCTCGCGACCGCCTTCCTGGACGCGGCCGGAACGCTCTCGATGGACGAGCTCGCGACAACTTCCCCGGACGCGGCCGGAACGCCCTGGGCCGGCGTGCGGGGAGACGCTGGTGCGGACATGTGGCGAAGCGTCTGCTGCGGTGTGACGTGCCGCAGGGTCAGCTCGACGTCGGGCACCTCGGCTTCGGCCGTCCGGCGCGCCTGCGGGTCGGCGATCTTGGTGGCGTCGCCACTGATCGGCGGTGCGGTGCCGATGACCCGCATGGCGACGGATCTGCGCATGGTCGTCCGACCGTCGTCCGGCTCGGCCCGCATCTCGGCCACCGCCGCCAGCACCACCTTCCTGGCGCCCTCGGGCGTCGTGAGCGTCACGTCGACGGATCGTTCGCCGTCGACCTTCCCCAGCCTGCACACATGCGCCCCCAGCGGGGACCCGTACGGGAGAGCCGGGGTCCCCATGGCGGCCAGCGCCCGCGTCGCCAGCACCCGCGCGGGGAGCGCCGGGGCGGCGGACGCTCCTGCTGTCGCGGCGCCCGTCGCGGGAGGCCAACCCGGAACGGGACCTTGCCCGCCGGCGGCCGTCGGCGCGCTCAGCCCGTCCTCACCCGACTCGAGCGTCATCGGCGCGCCCGTCGTCACGCCGCCGCCCGTCGCACCGCCAGGCATCGCGCCGCTGGCCGTGGCGCCGCTGGCCGTGGCGCCGCTGGCCGTGGCGCCGCCGCCCGTCACGCCACCGCCCGTCAGGCCACCGCCCGTCACGCCGCCAGGCATCGCACCGCTGGCCGTGGCGCTGCCCGTGGCGCCGCCGCCCGCCACGCCACCGCCCGTCACGCCGCCAGGCATCGCACCGCTGGCCGTGGCGCTGCCCGTGGCGCCGCCGCCCGCAACGCCACCGCCCGTGGCGCCACCGCCCGTGGCGCCACCGCCCGTGGCGCCACCGCCCGTGGCGCCACCGCCCGTGGCGCCGCCGCCCGTGGCGCCGCTGACCGTCGGCACGTCGGTCTGCGGGCCGGCGGCCGTAAGACCGCTGGGCGCCGAGCCTGCGGTCGCAAGTCCGTCAGACGCCGCACCGTGGGGAGCAGGGCCGGAGGACGCCGGGCCGGGGAGCGGAGGACCGCCGTACTCCGGAGCGAAGGGAGCGGCGCCGACGGACGCCGAGCCAAGGGGAGCCGAGCCGCCAGGCGTCGAGCCCAGGGGGCCGGCGAGGGGCGAGCTGAGGGCCGGGTGGGAAGGCTGACCGGCCGGTGACACGCAGGCCACCTCCGACAACGCCTCCACCGGACTGGCGGCCACCGCCACCCTGGCCCCCTTGGCCATCCCGTTCAGCCGCACCCTGAACCGCTGCACGTCCCCAGTCCTGACCCACTTCCCCGCACCGCCGTCGCCCTGGCTCACCCGCTCCACCACCAGCGAGACCCCGGTCGCGGCCATGGGCACGGATGGCACCGCCACCAGTATCAGCACACCGGCAAGAATCCAGCCACGACGCATCACTCCCACTCCCCCGCTGCGACACATGACCCGTTACTCACGTCTAGTAATCACTATGTCACAGAGGGTGACATACTCAGTCCGGCGGGATCAGGCTCTCCACGGTCTTCATGATCGGCAGATCGGCCCCCAGCCACTCCACGTCGAAATACTCCCCCGGCCCCAGCCACCGCAACGCCAGATGCTCCCGGGGCTCCGGCGTCCCGGAAGCGATCGCGGCCAGCCAGACCCGCAGCACGTACCCCTTGGACAGCGGCCAGTCACCGCCCACCCGCGCGCCCACCGCGATTTCCACGCCGAGTTCCTCGCGGCATTCCCGGATCAGCGCCTGGACCTCATCCTCGCCCGGATCCACCTTGCCGCCGGGAAACTCCCAGCCACCGGCGAGCGCCGCAGGCTGCGCGCGCTGGGCGGCCAGCACCCGGCCGCCCTCGGCGACGATCACCGCCGCCACGACCACCACCACGTCCTCGCTCATGCGTTGCGATTCCTCATAGGGAAGGATTTTGCAGCTTCTTCAGCTGTTCGAGCACGTCGGGGTTCTGCAGGGGGCGGGTGAATCCGACGCGGTTGCCGCGGACCTCGTAGCTGGTGACCTTGATCGGCCCGCACAGCCGGCACCTGGCCTCGAGCATCTTGCCCTTCGACACCACCAGCCCGACGTGTCCGGGGTTGTCGGCCGACGTGCCCGGACCGGCGTTGAAGAACACCAGGTCGCCCGGCTGCTCCTCACCCTCTAACACTTTCACCCCGAACGGCCACTGCAGGAACGTCGTGCGCGGGATCGTCAGCCCCGCCGACCGGTAGGCGGCGTAAATGACGCCGGAGCAGTCGTACGCGTCCGGCCCGGTGCCCCCCCACAGGTACGGCTTGCCGCGCTGGGCCAGCGCATACTGCAGGATCTTGGCCACGACGTCGCTCGGCGCGGCCTCCACCAGCGAGTCGTCGCACTCGTCCTCGGCCTGCGGCGGCACCTTCACGTCCCCGGACTTGGCGTAATTCCTGGCGATCGCCTCGACCTGGTCGACGTACCACCAGGCGCGGTTGTAGACGAACAACGCCTGCCGCACGTTCTCGGGCGCCCCGTTGCGCTTGAGCATCTTCGCGGCGCCGAGGATCGCGTCGGCCGGGTTGTACACGTCGCCCACGCCGTCCCCGTCACCGTCGGAGGCGTACCCGTTGAACGTGGACGACATCGCGATCCTCGCCTTGCCGCCCCACGTGGAGATCAGGAACTGCATCGGCCCGGCCGCGCCCGCGGAGTTGGTGCCGCTCTTGACGCCGGGCAGCGTGGAGCGGCCGTGGTCGGTCTCGCGCTTGCCCACGGCGGCCAGGACGTTCCACTGGACGCCGATCTTGTCGCCGTGCTCCTTGTACAGCTCCAGGTACTTGGCGGGGATGTCGGCCGCGGCGGAGTCGGAGGCCTCTTCCACCTGCGTGGTGTCCGTGCAGTCGATGGAGGTGCGGCCCTCGCTGAGGAACGACGGCATCGAGATCAGCACCATCGGCGACACCACGACCAGGGCCAGCAGCAGCCCCCCTGCCAGGCCGATCAGCAGGGCGAGGCGGGTTCGCGAGACGTTCATTCCGGGTCCCCGAACTGGCCCTCGGCCGCCGGCATGATGTCGAAGATCCGCCAGTCTGCGCCGGACTGGCTGACCGTGACCGCGTACTCCTCGGTGAGCTGCTTGCCGCCGCTCTTCGCGGTGACCTGCCTGGTCCCGACGACGACGAAGACAATGGAATTCTTCTCGATCTGCCTGATCTCCTTGAGCCTGGCCGTGGCCGTGGAGACGATCTCGTCCGTGCGGTTCTGCTCGATGGTGCCCGCCGAGGTGATCGTGCGGGTCAGGGCGGTGCCCAGTTCGGGGGTGGTGTACGCCTTGATCCGGTCAGCGTACGCGGCCGGGTCCTCGTCGTACCTGAACGTGCCGTACGCGGCGGTGAACCGTTCGGCCACGTCCGCCGCCGCGGCCAGTTGCTCCTTCTTCATCGGCAGATAGTTGTAGACGTCGAACGGCGCCGAGCTCGCGGTCGCGAGCGGCGTGCTGGAGGCCACGGCCATGCTGGTGGCGCGGGTGGCCTGCGGCACGGGCTGGGCCGGGTCCTCCCTGTCCGCCCACATGAGGTAGAGGCCGACGCCGGCGATGACCACGACGATGGCGGCGAAGGCCAGCCCCCGCCTGTCACCTGGCTGCGCCATGTTCAGTCCTTGTTCGGTTTGAGCCAGAAGGGCACGGACGGATCGTCGGAGCCACCGTTACGGCTGCTGCGCAGCCACAGCGGCGGCGCCTCGGACGCGCGCGGGGCAGGCTCGTCGGAGCCGCCGAAGATGCGGGGTCCCCCCGCCCTGGGGGTGCCGTTGGAGCCGCCACCGCTCGGCCTGGCCCCGCCGGAGCGGGAGCCGCCGCCGCCCGAGCCGCCGAACAGGCCGCCGCCTCCCGATCCGCGTGACCGGGAGCCGCCCGAACGCGAGCCTCCCGAGCCGCCGAACCGCGACCCGCGCGTGGAGCCGGTACGCGAGCCGCCTGCGGAGCCCCCCGAAGAGCCGCCCGTGGAGCCGCCGCGTGACGCCCAGCCGCCACCCGACCGGCTGCCGAACCAGCCGCCCGATGACGAGCCACCGCCGGATGCGGATCCGCCCGCCAACGATGAGCCGCCGCCCGACGCAGCCCCGCCGCTGCCGCCCAGCCGCGGGCCACCGGTCCCGCCCACCCGTGGGCCGCCTGTGCCACCTACCCGTGGGCCGCCCGTGCCGCCCGCCCGGGGCCCACCGACGGGCGGACTGCCGGTGCGGCCGCCCAGGTTGAGTGGCGGCGCGGTGCCCCTGCGCGGCTCCGGAGCAGCCCGGTTGCCTGCCTTGCCGCCCTGCTGGTCGGTGTCGAGCGGGGCCGCCGTGGCCGGGATCCTGGTGCCCGAAGCGGCTCCTTCGCCTTCCTCGCCGCGTACCCGGGCCTGTCCTGTCGCCGCGGCGGTCGCGGCCGCCGCTCCGGCCGGGTTGGCCGCGGTCGCCGCCCTAATGAGGGGCTCGGCCTTGCGTAGCCCCCACCGGCCGATCCTGGCCGACGCGACCGGCGGCAGCGCGCCCGCCGACCGTTCGAGCACGGACGAGCTCGCGGCCTCGCCCAGCATGCGGGTGGCGACCGTGTGCCCGTTGATCGAGGCGAACAGGTGCTGGAACGGGCGCCGGTAGAAGAACACCGCGATCGTCAGCAGGGCCATGAACAACACCTGCATGCCCCATGGCATGGCCGTGGAGATGATCAGGGCGTACCCGTACACGAGCACGCTCAGCACGATCGTCAGCACGGCCTGCCTGAGCAGGGTGCCGATGAGCATCTCCACCCAGCGCAGGGCGACGATGCGGCCGCTGCCCGGATGCACGCCGATCAGCAGGAATATCGGTCCCAGGATCAGCAGCAGGAGGAAGCCGACCTTCAGCACCAGCAGCGAGACCGCCACCAGGAAGATGAGCAGGCCGGCCACGATGGCGGCGATGAACGCGCCGACCGCCACGCCGAGCCGATTGGACCAGTCGCGGCCGGAGAAGACCGTGTAGCGGGGGTCGTTCCTGAGCTTGTCGGCCAGCGAGGCGTAGTCCTGCTGGCGGGCCCCCACGTCAGGGGCCGGTTGGCCGGCCACGGCCGGCGGTATGGACTGCATCTCCAGCACCTTGCGGCCCCAGTCGCGCACGATGGGCTGCTGCGGGTCGGCGGTGCCGAACAGGCCCACCAGCCACGGCTTGCAGACCAGCGTGGACCACAGCGCGTCGGCGTTCTGGTCGACCCCCGCCGTGCCGATCTGGCCGTACCCGCCGGGCTTCACCTCGGGCGTGGCCGTGCCGGGCGGGGGCAGGCAGGAGGCGCCGCCCGCACCGGGCAGGCCGGAGAAGGCCGAGTTGACGACCTCGCCGGTCTTATCGGTGACGACCTTGCCCAAGCCGGTGAAGTCGGCGGGACGACTGAAGAACCAGACCGCCACGGTGACCGCCAGCACCATCCAGATCACGCCCTCGGTGGTCGTGGTGGCGCGCTTGCGGATCAGTCCGTACCAGGCCAGCCAGATCGCGCCGAGGATCACGACCGGCTGGAGGAAGTCCCAGTACATGGCGTCGGCGAGCCTCGTGACGATGTCGTCGACGACGTCCTTGATCGCCTGGAGCGGTCCTTCGGTCGCCGCCGCCTGATACGTCGTGATCGTCAGCCGGTCGATGGCCTTGGCCGCGGTGAAGATGCCGTTGGCCCACATGTTGCCGAGCACGGCGACGTACTCGGAGCAGCCCAGCTCGTGCGTGTGCCAGAACTGGCCGCTCATTCCGAACTGGCCGTAGTTGGTGGTGGGCGCCCCGGTTGCCGGGATCGGCGGCTGGATCAGGCCGTCGGTGCCGCCGCCGACCACCTCAGGGGTGAGCGGGCCCGACAGGTCACAGGGCGCCGCCGCGGCCGGCGCGGACATGCCTCCGATGACCAGCGGCACCACGATGATGCCGGTGACCAGCGCGAGAGCCAGCGCGATTCGTCGGGATAGCCGGATCTTCATGACCGTACCTCCTGCGCCCTGCCCACGCCCCCTTGAAGATCATCATGCCCGGTGCCGTCGGGTTTGTCGTGTGTCGGGTTCGTGTCGAGCCAGCGGAGAAGTTCCTCGGAGATCAGGTCTACTCCGATCCGGCCCGCTCTGCCATCCAGATCGCGGAATACGCATTCGCCGTTGCCGAGTGAGCGCAGTACGGCCTTGTGCTCTTCCGACGACTCCACCCCCAGCAGGGACATCACGTGGTCCACCTCCACCCGCTCGGTGGACCGGAACGCGAAGACGGACGACAGACAGTTGGTCACCTGCTCGTTCAGCAGGTCTCCCGCGTTCTGGGAGACGAGAACCAGCGCGGTGTTGCGGGAGCGGCCCATCCGGCTCACCTCGGGCACCAGCTTGGCGCCCTCGGGCGTCGAGGTGATCGCCCACGCCTCGTCCAGGAAGATCGCCTTCGGGGTGCGCCGGTCGAGCCCGTTCATGAGCCGGCGCGCGAACTGGGACACCAGGTAGAGCAGGGCCACTGACAACCGCTGCTCGTAGGAGTAGTCCTCCCTGGTCGTCGCCACGTCGGGCAGCGTCAGCCCGCCCAGCGTGAACACGGTCGTCCACCCTTCGCTGTCGATCTGGTCGCCGCCCGAGGGGTCGAAGCAGAGCCTGGCCAGGTGCATCTCCGACATCGAGCGGAGCACCGCGCCCAGGTTCTTCGACGCCGGGTCCTCGGCCCGCTCCAGGTGGTCCACGACCTTCCCGAGCGACGGGTCGGGCGCGTTGGAGACCGCGGCCACCGCCTGGATCATCGCCGACTCGCGCTCCTCCGACATGCGCGGCAGCAGCAGCCGCAGCGTCTCGGTGGCCATGGTCTTCTTCGCCGCGATGTCGTCGCCGAACGAGAACGGGTCCAGCAGGCCGGGCGCCGCGGAGCCGAGCGGAATGATCCTGGCCTTGCGGCCCCGCTTCTCCAGCAGCCGCACGAGGGACTCGGCGTCGCCCTTCGGGTCGATCACCGCGACCGTCACGCCGCGCAGCGCCATCTGGTAGATCATCAGCAGGGCAAGCGTGGTCTTGCCGCCGCCCGGCTCGCCGGTGATCGCGATGGCCGTCGGCCGGTTGCGGGTGGCCGCCACCAGCGGGTCGAAGTGCACGATGCTGCGGGCGCGGCCGACGGTCTCGCCGATGTACGGGCCGAGCCAGCCCTCGTTGCCCTCATCCAGCCGGTCGCCGAGGTCCACGGTGGCTGTGGCCATGCCGCCGGCGATCGTCCGCAGCGGCTGGCGCTGGGCGTAGGCGTTGACGCGTACTCTCTCGCCCGGCAGCGCCTCGCGGAACAGCGAGAACTGGTCGCCGGTCGAGTTGACCACGTCGATGCCCATGTCGCGGTAGTGCTCGACGACCGCCTCGACCCGCTGCACGCAGATCTCCTCGGTCGGGGCCGACACGATCAGGCGGTGCCAGCCGTACACGAAGGGCAGCCGCTCCTTCGTGATGCCGTGCTCCAGCATGCGGGCCGCGTCGATCTGCTCGGCCAGCGCCAGCGGCGCCTCCGCGCCGGCCTCGCGGATGTGGTGGTCCATGTCGCGGGCGTGCGCGAGCTTACGCGCCACGTCCTTCGACGCCTTGACCGGCGGGATCAGCCGCATCCGCGACGAGACCTCCACCGGAAACGGCAGCTGGTCGGCGAAGTGCAGCCACGGCTCGCCGTCGGGGAACGGCATCAGGTCCGGGAAGCGCGCGAACGACAGATTGGCCACGTACGAGTCGCCCTGCGGCTGCACGATCCGCAGCAGCGACCTGCCGTTGTGGATCTCGCCCTCGACCAGCGACTCGATCTCGCCCTTGCCCCAGCGCCGCCGCGGGCTGGCCGACGGCGGCGGGTCGCCGAGCGCGCCCGCGGCGGCGTGCTGGAACAACCACGCCACCTCGACGGAGGTGGCGTGCCGGGCGTACAGAGCGCTCGAGGCGAGCGCTCGGCCCAGGCGTTCGGCCTGTTCGGTCCACCGCCCTACCTCGCTGTCGGGTACGTGGTCGTCATCCATGCCGAGCGCCTTCTCGGTCTTCTGGTAGAAGCCGAGCAGTTGGGCCAGCACGCCGCTGCCGAGCTGCTTGCCCCGGGGGCCCAGCCGCACGCCGAGATAGACCTCCTTGCTCCAGAAGTCCTTGGCCCAGACGTGCCGGTACATCTCCTCCAGGTAGTCGCGCCAGCCAGGCCCCTCGTCGGACGTGGCGTTGAGCGCCATGGCCCACTCCGCCGCAGGGTACGTGCGGTGCGCGACCCTCAGGTGGACCTCGGCGTCGGGCATCCTGATCGCGGCCAGCGCGATCGTGATGTTGGTGGCCAGCGCCTCACGCTCCTCGGGCGTGACGAACTCGTAGCTGACCGTCGGGAGGCGGAAGTACGCCCACGCGCAGGTGTCTGTGAGCAGGATGCGGTCGTCGAAGTAGCGGACCGCGAGGCGCTGGTGCGCTCGGGACGCCCTGCTCATGCCGCCCCCTCAGCGCATGAACGGGCCAGGCCTGCTCGCTTGTTCACTTAACGCTCACCGATTCTCGTGCCCGGGGGGTCACTCGCCAACTCCTCTTCGCTCGGTCGTACGGTCTGTGCCGCGAAGCCCGCGACCACCACACCGGCGAGGGCGAGATAGGCCCGCCGCCCGGCCGCGCGCAACTGCCCGGGATCGACGATCTCGGCCCCGCCTGGCGCCAGATCGTCCTCCCAGGGGACCCTGACGATGGCCCGGCACCTGCCTCTGGCCACCGACTCCGCCTGCTCGACGTCGGCCATCGAACGCCTGCTCACGCCGTTGACCACCATGACCGCACGCCTGCGCAGCTCCGCGCAGCCGTGCCCGTCGAGCCACTCGTACGTCATCCCCACCGCCTCCGGCGCCTCCTCGCTCGCCGGGACCACCAGAACGAGCTGGTCCGCGTACGGCAGGAGCCGGGCCGCCAGCGCGGCGGCCGGATCGATCACGGCCAGCTTGTAGTGGCGCTCCAGCAGGCGCATGGACTCGCCCAGCCGGTGGTCGGAGAAGAAGGACCGATCCGCGAGGCGCTGCTCGGCGCCCGCGTCGGTGTCCGCGCTGATCACTTCGAGCCCGGAGGCCGTCCGCGTGGTGTATCCGCGCATCGTGAGATAACCGCTGACCCGGTCCAGCCCGGACAGCAGCGAAGTGAGAGTTTCTGGGGTTTCCGGTTGGATCCTGCTGGTCAGGGTGGTGCCGCCGGTGTTGGCGTCGACGGCCACGACCCTGTCGTCGCGGTAAGTGGCGAAGGTGTGGCCGAGCATGAGGGCCGTGGTGCTCTGCCCGGCGCCGCCGGTGCAGCCCAGGACGACGATCCTGCGGCTGCCGCTGAACACGGCCCTGGCCCTGGCCTCGTCGATCTCGGACCCGTCGGTCCGTACGTTGTTGCCGCCGACGACCACTTGAGCGATCCGCCGCCAGCCGCCGGAGTCGCGCCCGATCACGGACTCGACCCTGCGCACCCGCGTCTCACCGGGCCTGGGCACCGGCCCCACCAGCCCATCGACCGCCCCGGCCCCACCCCTGACCCGGCCGCCGATCGGGTCGTGCGTGACCGCCGCCTGCTCGCCCGCCGACGCGGGCTGCCCATGCGCTGTCCGCTCCTCGCCCGCCCACGCGGGCTGCTCGTGCGCTGTCCGCTCCTCGCCCGCCGACGCGGGCTGCCCGTGCGCTACCTGCTCCTCGTCCGCCGTCCGATCGCCTGCCGCGGTCTCCCCCGCCGTGGCGCGGCTATCCGACGGGACCGGCGTCAGCCTGGGCCGGTCGCCTGCCCCGGTCGATGCCGACGGGCGGCCTGGTTCGTCGGCGGGCACGCCTGGCCGGCGCGTTTCGGCACCCTCGGACGGCGCGTCGCCTGCGGCAGCCGGCGCGCCGGAGGCGCCGGGACGAGGCAAGGGCTTGGCGTTCGGGTTGAGCGGCGGCCAGACCCGTTGGGTGCCCGACAGCACCAGCGCCGGTCCCAGCCTGGGCGGCTGTCCCTTCCTGTGCTGGTCTCGGGCGACCTGCTCCTCGCGCCGCCCGCCCTCGGCCCGACCGGCCGTCTTTCTACGGCCGGCCGCCGTGTCGGGCGCCGTGTCGGCCGGTGCATCGGCTGGCGCATCGGCGCTGGCCGCGAGTCTCCTCAGCCGCCGCAGGGCTTCGGTGTCGATCGGCTTGCCGGCGGAGGGCTTGCCACTCTGCGCCGTCCCGCTTTCCCGCCCGGCGTCCTCATGAGAACGGATCCCGCTGCTCGCGACCTCATGGTCATCGGTCTCAAGAGCCGTGGCCACATCGTCTACAGGCTCAGCACCAGTAACCGCACCGACTTCGGCCACAGAGCTCGTGGCCGCATCCTCCGCAGCCGGCGTGCCCGCATGAGCAGCGGTCTCGGGAGCCCCGGTCGCCCGGCCCACGCTCTCGCGGCCGGAGGTCTCCTCGCCGGCGATCTCACCACGCACCGCCTCACGGGTCGCCACCTCACGCGTCGCCGCCTCACGGGTCGCCACCTCACGCGACGCCACCTCTCGCGACGCCACCTCGGAGGTCGCCACCTCACGCGACGCCGCCTCACGGGTCGCCGCCTCGCGCGACGCCGCCTCACGGGTCGCCGCCTCGCGCGACGCCGCGTCACGGGTCGCCGCGTCACGCGTCGCCACCTCGGAGGTCGCCACCTCACGCGTCGCCACCTCACGGAGCGCGGCCTCACGGAGCGCGGCCTCACGGAGCGCGGCCTCACGGAGCGCGGCCTGTTGGGTCGCGGCTTCCCTGATCGCGCCCTCCCGGGTGGACAGGCGCCAGCCGCTCGTCCCCTTCGCGCCGGCCCTGCGACCGCCGTCTTTCCTGGCGCGGTCCCTGCCGGTGTCCGTCCTGGCGCCGTCTCTGCCGGTGTCCGTCCGGTCGGCATCCCGGCCGGTGTCCGTCCGGTCGAAATCCCGGCCGGTGTCCGTCTTTCGGTTGTCTCTCTGGCCTGCGGGCTCGCGCTCGAGCCGGGGCGGTGGCGGTGCCGTACCGGGAGCCGGCTGGCGTGCCTGAGCCTTGAGGGCGGGCGCGGCGGCACCGCGGCGGGCGCCCCAGCCGGTGCCTGCGGCAGCGGGCTCGGCGACCGGAGCCTGACCTGCCGCGGCGGCAGCGGCCGCGACGGCGGGGCGCACCTGGCGGGGTCCGGCGATCCGCTGGTCCTCGCGTCTGCGCCGCGGTTGACGGCTCTTGCCCGGCCGCTTGGACTTGGCCCGCGCGGGGGCGATGCGCCACACGCGCGCGGAGAAGGTGACCGTCTCGGGTTCGCCCATGGGCGCGAGGCGGCACCAGGCCTTCGGCTCGCCCAGGTAGCGGAGGTGGGACTCGAGGAGCTCGGTGAGCCGCTTGCCCTCGATGACAGGGCGGGTCGACAGCCACGTCACGATCCCCGGCGGCACCAGGAACAGCACGTGCCACGGCATCGCGACCGGCACGCCCACCAGGATCAGCAGGAGGGACCACGGGATGAACACGCCGACGAAGACGCCGATCCAGACGATAGGCAGCGGCATCGGCAGCCGTAGGTCGTACAGCTTGTAGAGCCGCTTCTCTATCCGCCAGATGTTCGTATACGTGGGCAGGTCCACCCGGTCCTCCTCTCACCCGCTCGTGTATGACCGCCGACGGACGGTCTCAACCCCTTATCTGATGCCCAGTGCGCCCGCGATTGCCTTCGCCGTCACCTCGATGATGTTGGGAACGTAGAAGATCACTCCGATGGCCACGGCCAGGATCAGGAACTGCACGAATCGTGTGATCTCGCGGGTGAAGAGGAAGAAGAGCGCCACCACGGAGACGACGACGAGGAACAGCGGAGCGAAGAACGCGCGCAGGAAGTCGGCGAGCCCTCCGGTGTCGATGCCGGTCGACGTGGGCGTCGGCGACATTTCGATCAAAGTGAGCATTACGGTCTTCAAGGTCACTTCTCGTCCTCCCGGGGGGTACCGATCGGCAGCGCGGCCGAGCCTCTAGTCAACGACCCGGCCGGCGCCGCGGATGTCGGCGACGAACCACTTGTCGCCCTGCTTCTCGACGGTAAGCCGGTAGGCCTGCTCCAAGCGCGCGCCGACCGCGGCGGGGTCGGTGGTGTTGGGGGTGGCCTGGGCCTCGCCGTTCGGCACGACCCACACGACGACCGCCTGGATCTCTCGAGTGGCACCCCCCACAGGCACCACGACTTTCTTGAGCTCTGCGAACGTGAAGGCGCCACCGAAGCTCGGCAGGGTCTTGCCGGCGGCCACGTAGCGCTGCAGCCCGGCGGCGTCGCCGGACGCGTAGTCCTTGAAGAAGCCCTCCAATTGCGGTTTGAGCTCGGCGGCGGCCGCGTCGTCGGTCTCCGGCGGCGCCACCTGGGGCAGCTCGGCCGGAGCGGGGGCGGGCAGGATGGCCGGGCGGCCCGAGACGACGAACCTCTTGGCCTCGTCGTCGCCGGAGTAGTAGATCGGGACCGACAACATCAGCCTGCGCGCGCCGGACTGGAAGGCCACGCTGACCACCGCGTTGTGGGCGTCGGCCGTCTCGATGTCGTACGGCTGGATGGCGACGGCCGCCAGCTTGCCCACGCCGTCCCAGCCCATGCGCGGATCCGAGGCGTCAGGCAGGAACGCCGCCAGCTTGCGTGACCTGCTGGCGTCGTCTTCAGGGCTGAAATTGAGATAGACCCCGGCGAACTGGGCGGCGAAAGCCATGCCGCGGTCCACCGGGAATCCGTTGTTCGCCACCACGGCACCATTGGACGTTGTTGCTTCTTGCTGGGTAAACCGCTCAAATGGGGCACGGATCCCATTCACCACGATAACCACGATAAGCGCCCAGAGAATGATGCGGCCGGTCCACACCAGCCACCGCCCGCCGCCACCGGACCAGCCGCCACGGCGCGGCCGGCGGGGTGGCGGCGCGTCGAAGTCAGCGGTGTCCAGGGTTGCGGAAAGCCCGGGCCCGTCAGCGATCCGAGGATCGTGCTGGACGGTAGACCTACGAGCCATCACGCCTCCGCTCGCGCCGATCCCCCCGGCTGGCGCGGTGTCGTCCGTTGCCGATCCCCATCATCCGCGGTGAAGTAGTCACCCTATCCGGTCTCCGCCATTCTTCCAGGAAAGCCACGCCCATGCTGCAGGCATGACAGCCCTCACGGCAAACCGGGACAGGATGACAGGCTCCAGTGCCGATTCCTGTCACTTCCCGGTTGAATCGGCTTTCGACCAGGCCAGACGCCTAAATCGCCTAGCCAGGCAGCCATGGATTCCTGACCAAAATAGGCATGGACTCTCACGCCTTGCGCATTCGGCATGGGACGCGAGCGGAGGGGGCGTCAGGCTGGCTCCGGGTCCTGGGTGGGCCGTCCCTGCCGCCTGCTCTGCAGGTCCACGACCGTCGTCCGGCTCTGGAGGTCCACCACCGTAGGGCGTACCGACCGCTCGAGTGAGCCGCGCAGGTCGGCCAGCATCTCGGCGGTGTTGCTCTCGCGCATGCGGCCGGCCATCTCGTTGCGCTCATCGACCTTCCTGCGCAGGTAGGCCTCCCGGTTGACGCGCAAGCCGTACATGAGCTCGACCCTGATCAAGGCGAGCTCCTCCTCGAGGCTGATGCCCGTCAGCGTGGGCGCAGGACGTCGTTTCCGGATGATGCGACGGATCATGAAGGGCCTCCCGAGTCAGCGTGAACGCCGTGACGATTCGACGCGCAGGGGCCCAAAGTGGTTGACGCCATCATTTGTCCCGGGATCAGACATCGCGCTCTCCTGGAAGTCAGACGCCGCAGCCGGCAATCGCCGCCATCCATCGACGGCGACTTAGCGTAGCGAATGAACACTCAAAGTGAGTGGATTGAACGCTGCGCGGCGGATGTCGGCCGGCCCGTCTAGGGTGGTGACCGTGGCAGCAGACGAGAAGGCGCCCTCATACGAGCAGGCCCGCGAGGAGTTGACCGAGGTGGTGCGCCGCCTGGAGACGGGCGGGCTCACGCTGGAGCAGTCGATCGAGCTCTGGGAGCGGGGGGAGAAGCTCGCGGCGGTCTGTGAGGAGTGGCTCCAGGGGGCCAGGGTCAAGCTGGCCGCCGCCATGGCCCGCCGCTCGGAGCCCACCTCGGGCGCCGACGACACACCTTTCTGAGCGCCACGCCGACGACCTGGCCCGCCAATCGCCCCACGCCCGACGACCTGGCCCTCTGATCACGCCACACCCACGACGCGGCCTCCCGAGTGCGCCACGCCCAACGACGCGGCCTCCTGAGCGCGCCACGCCCAACGACGCGGCCTCTCGGGGACGCAACCCCGGCGACAGGCGACACGCCTTTCTGAGGGCGGCTCTGACGTCGAGGGACGTTCAGGCGGCCTGGGGCAGCAGGGCCACTACGGGGATGCGGCGGCTGGTCTTGGCCTCATACTCGGCGAAACCCGGCGCCTGCGCCACCATCCTGGCGTAGAGCCGGTCGCGCTCCTCCCCCTCGATGAAGACGGCCTTGGCCTCGAACGTCTCCGTTCCGACCTCCACGGCGGCCGAGGGCGTGGCCCGCAGGTTGTGGTACCAGGCGGGGTGGTTGTCCGCGCCGGCATTGGACGCGATGACGACGTAACGATCGCCGTCCTCGAGATACATCACCGGGGTGGTGACCGGCTTGCCGCTCCTGGCTCCCGTGGTGGTGAGCAGCACGAGCGGTGAGCCTTCGAACATGCCGCCGACGCGGCCTTCGTTGGCCCGGAACTCGTCGATGATCTGCTGGTTGAACTCGTTCGGCATCCTCAGCTCCTCAAAAAAATCGGAGAGATCTCCGGTTCGGAGACTAATCGGAGAACTCTCCGGTTACAAGCGGTAAGCTCCACCCGTGCGCGAACGTCGATCGTTGCCCCTGGTCGGGCAGCCCCAGCCGGAGCGGGCCGACGCCGCGCGCAACCGTCAGAAGATCATCGACGTGGCGGCCCGGATGGTCGCCGAACGCGGCGCCGCCGACCTGTCGCTCGACGAAGTGGCCCGCGTGGCCGGTGTCGGCGTGGGCACCGTCTACCGGCGCTTCGGCGACCGGAGCGGGCTGGTCTACGCGCTGCTCGACGAGCGGGAACGACGGTTCCAGTCGGCCTTCTTCGCCGGCCCGCCGCCGCTCGGGCCCGGCGCCCCGGCCGGTGAGCGGATCACGGCGTTCCTGCACGCGCTCGTCGAGCGCATCGTGGCGCAGCAGGAGCTGTTCCTCCTGCTGGAGCAGGGCGGCAAGAGTGGCGGGTTCAGCGGGCCCTACCGGGTGCACCACATCCACCTGGCGACGCTGCTCACCGAGGCCTGTCCGCATGCCAACGCGCCGTTCCTGGCCGACGCGCTGCTCGCGCCGATCAACGCCCGTCTGATCGCCCTGCAGACCGAGGAGCGCGGCATGAGCATCGACGAGATCAAGTCCGGCCTGACGGCACTCGCCGCCGCCGTCACCCGCGCTTAGGGGCGCCCGCCCTGGTCATCGCCCAGGGCGCCTGCTCAGGTCATCGCCCAGGGCGCCTGCTCAGGTCATCGCCCAGGGCGCGTGCTCAGGTCATGAGGCAAGGCCGCTACGTGTCATCGTTTTCCACCCGAACGCTCAGTCTGTCGTCGGACAGGCGGATCGTCAGCGGTGAGCCGGGCGCCACGTCCTTGGCCAGGCGCACCACCTCGCCCGACGGGTGCTGGACGATGGCGTATCCCCGCTCCAGCGTGGCCGCCGGGGACAGCGCGACCAGGCGGGCCCGCAGATGGACCAGGTCGTCGGCGGCCCGGTCGAGCGAGCCGGACAACGAGCGCCTGGCCCGGTCACGCAGGGACTCGACCTGCTCGGCCCTGCGCTCGAGCTCGCGTACGGGGTCGGCCAGCGAGGGCCGCGAGCGCACGGACGTCAGCCAGGACATCTCCCGGTCGAGCCAGCCGCTCACCACCCTGCGGCCCCGGTCGCGCAGCTGGCGCACCAGCGTCAGCTGCTCGCCGACGTCGGGCACGACCTTCTTGGCGGCGTCGGTGGGGGTGGACGCGCGCACATCCGCCACCAGGTCGAGCAGCGGGCTGTCCTGCTCGTGCCCGATCGCGCTCACGACGGGCGTGCGGCAGGCCGCCACCGCGCGGACGAGCGTCTCGTCGGAGAACGGCAGGAGGTCCTCCAGAGAGCCGCCGCCGCGGGCGACGACGATCACGTCGACATCGGCGTCCACGTCCAGCTTGCGGAGCGCCTCCGTCACCTCGCCCACCGCGTAGGGTCCCTGGACGGCCACTTCCTCGACCTTGAACCGCACGGCGGGCCAGCGCCGGCGGGAGTTTTCCAGCACGTCGCGCTCGGCCGCGGAGTCGCGGCCGCAGATGAGCCCGATCGTGCCCGGCAGGAACGGCAGCCGCCGCTTCCTCTCGGCGCCGAAGAGCCCTTCGGCGGCCAGCAACTGCCTGAGCCGCTCCAGCCTGGCCAGCAGCTCGCCCACGCCGACCGGGCGGATCTCCAACGCGGTGAAGGCGAACGAGCCCTTGTTGACCCAGAAGTCCGGCTTCACCTGCATGACGACCCTGGCGCCGTCGGCCGGTCGCGGCACGGCCGCCTCGTAGACGCCACGCGGAGCGGTGACCCTGGCGGACACGTTGGCGACCGGGTCGCGCAGGGTCAGGAACACCGTGCCGCCGCGGGCGCTCAGATCGGTGATCTGCCCCTCGACCCAGACCGTGCCGAGCCTGGCGATCCAGCCGCCCACCATCTGCAGGACTGTGCGGATGGGGAGCGGGGACTCGGGCGAGGTCTTCTCGGTCATGGCGGAAGACTACGGGCTCGCTCTGACTACTCTCCGGCCTGCAGCTTGGCGAGGCGGTTCTCGAACATCCGCACGACCTCGGGCCGGCCCTGCGTGGCCTGTTCGTAGGCCAGGAAGTCGCTGATCTGCTCGGCGGTCTTGCCGCGCATCCTGGCGCGCAGGGAGGCGACGGTCATCTCGTCGTAGCCGGGCAGCGGCTCGGCCGGCTTGGCGACCTGCTCAGGCGCGGCAGCGGGCACTTCCGCGACCGCGGGCTCGGCGACGGCTTTGGGCGCGGCGGGCGCGACCTTCGGCTCCGCGGCAGGGGCGGGCTCGTCCACGACCTTCGTCTCGGCGGCGGGCTTGGGGCTCGCCTCCGTCTTGGCGGCGGGCTCGGCGGCGGGGGCCTCAGGCTCGGCGGTGGCGACCGGCTCCTCCTTCCCCGCCGGCGCGAAGATGACCGGGTCCGGCTTGGTCTTGGCGACGCCGTTCGGCTCGGCGGCGCCCGGTCGCGGCGCGAAGATGACCGGCTCCTTTCTGGCCGGCTTGTCCTCCGCCGGGGGCGCGGCCACCTGGTCGGCGGCGGAAGGACGGGAGACTTGCTCCTCCTCGCGCTCCTCCTTGGCGCCAAGGCCCTTGATGGAGTTTTTCACCCGGTCCACCAGCAGCAGCGCTTGCCCTGCTGCGCTGAGCGTGGACTGGATGACCATGAGCGGAAGGTCCTTGGCCTTCTCCTTCAGCTCATCCTTGTTAGTGACGGTCTTGGTGATCTTGCGTATCACGTCGCTAAGGGACATGACGTCTCCCTGGGAGGTCTGTATGGGACGGCCAGTCTGGCAAACCGCGGGCGACCACGCACGCGCGGGCCTGATGGCCGCTCCACGTAGCATAGAAAGTATGGAGCCCCAGACCCTCACTTCCCGCCGAGTCCTTGTAGCCAAGCCACGGGGCTACTGTGCCGGAGTCGATCGAGCCGTGGTAGCGGTCGAGAAGGCTCTGGAGCAGTACGGCGCTCCGATCTACGTACGCAAGCAGATCGTCCACAACACCCACGTCGTCAAGACGCTCGAGGCCAGGGGCGCCATCTTCGTCGAGGAGACCGAGGAGGTCCCCGAGGGCGCGATCGTGGTGTTCTCCGCCCACGGCGTCTCGCCGGCCGTGCACGCCGAGGCGAAGCAGCGCGGCCTGCGCACCATCGACGCCACCTGCCCGCTGGTCACCAAGGTGCACAACGAGGCGAAGAGGTTCGCGGGACAGGACTACGAGATCCTGCTGATCGGGCACGAGGGCCACGAGGAGGTCGAGGGCACCGCCGGAGAGGCCCCCGAGCACATCCAGCTCGTCGACGGCCTCGACTCGGTCGACCGGGTGCAGGTGAAGGACCCGAGCAAGCTGATCTGGTTGTCGCAGACCACGCTGTCGGTCGACGAGACCACCGAGACCGTCTCCAAGCTCAAGCAACGTTTCCCCAACCTCCTCGACCCGCCGAGCGACGACATCTGCTACGCCACCCAGAACCGGCAGATCGCGGTCAAGGAGATCGCCGCCGAGGCGCAACTGGTGATCGTGGTCGGCTCGGAAAACTCCTCCAACTCCAAGCGCCTGGTCGAGGTGGCCAAGGACTACGGCGCCGACGCCTCCTATCTGGTCGACAACGCAAGGTTCATCCGCGACGAGTGGCTGGAGGGCGTCACCACGGTCGGCGTCACCAGCGGCGCCTCGGTCCCTGAAGAGCTGGTCGAGGAGGTGCTCGCGCACCTGGCCGAGCACGGGTTCGGCGACGTGACCGAGGTCGAGCCGGTGCAGGAGAGCATGCGCTTCGCCCTGCCTCACGAGCTGCGCAAGGACCTCAGGATCGTCTCGTAGTCCACGCCGTCCACGCCACGCGGCCGCTAATCGTCGCCGCGTGGCGTCCCGTAGACCTTGGGCTCGAAATAGCCCTCGGGCTCGGGCACGAACGGCTGGCGCGGGCGCGGCACCTCCGCGCCCGCCTTCAGCTCCGCCCGCAGGTCGCGTACGTTGTCCCGCAGCCCACGCCGCCAGGCCACGCCCAGCACGATGGCCGACCCGGCGAACAACCACGGCGCGCCCCGCGTCATCGAGGTGTAGAGGCCGAGGGCCAGCGACTGCACGATCGACACCGAGCCGAATGCCCGCCCCAGCTCCACGAACAGCGTGGCGCAGAAGAACACGAGCGGCGGCGTCACCACCAGCGACAGCAGCTCACGCCGGTTGACCAGGAGCACCCCCAGCAGGCTGGCCAGGACGAAGGCCGCGCCCACCACCTCCTGGACATCGATCAGCGCCGCCACGATGTAGCCCGCCAGGGTGGCGACCAAGGCGAGCGCGATGGCGCCGCGAGCGGTCAACCTGACAGCCGAACGCCTGCCTTTCTCCCCCACTGGACCGCCCCCATTCCCTTGGCCCCGTTTACTGCGACCCGTGAGCCAACTTACCGTTCGAGCTGGAAAGCAGAGGCGACGTTTCGAGTAGTTCGGGGGATGACAGGGGTCTCGGGAGCCCGTCGAGCATCTCGGGAGAGTCGAGCTCGCCGTCCACGACGCCCAGATCGTGTAGCTTGCGCGCGGTGACCAGGACGCGGCTTTCGAGCGATCCGACCGACTTGTTGTAGGCCTCCACGGCCCGGGTCAACGCCTTGCCGAGCGCATCGACGTTCCTGCCCAGCGACGAGAGCCGCTCGTACAGCTCCTTGCCCAGTTCGAAGACGGCTCGCGCGTTTTCGCTCAGCGCGGCCTGCTGCCAGGCGTAGTGGGCGGTGCGCAGCATGGTGATCAGGGTCGTGGGCGTGGCGATGTGGACGCGCCGCGCCATGGCGTACTCCAGCAGTGTGGGGTCGCGTTCGAGCGCCGGCGCCAGGAACGCCTCGCCGGGGATGAACAACACCACGAACTCCGGCGACGGATTGAACGCCTGCCAGTAGGCCTTGGCGGCCAGCCGGTCGATGTGCTCGCGCACGTGCCTGGCGTGTGCGTCGAGCCGGACCGTGGCCAGCGACTCGTCCGACGCCTCAGCGGCCTCCAGATAGGCCGCCAGCGAGACCTTGGAGTCCACCACGATGTTCTTGCCGCCCGCGAGCCGCACGACCATGTCGGGCCGCATGGAGCCCTCCGTGACCTGCTCGTCGAAGTCGCAGTGACGCTGCATGCCGGCGATCTCGGCGACTCTGCGCAGCTGCAGCTCTCCCCACCGGCCGCGCGCCTCCGGCCGCTGCAGGGCCCGGACCAGGGCGGTGGTCTGGGAGCGCAGCTGCTCGTGGCTCTGGCGCACGAACTCCATCTCCTTGGCCAGCTCGGCCCGCGCCGCGCGCTGGCCGGACTCGGTGTCGCGCAGCTGCGACTCGACCCGCGCCAGCGCGTCCTTCAGCGGCTCGACCAGGTGCTCGACCGCCTGCTTGCGCTGCTCCAACTCGCCCGCGGCCTCGGCGCGGCTGGCCGCCAGCCTGGTCTCGGCCAGCTCCAGGAAACGGATGTTGTTGACGTCGAGCGCGCGCGTGGACAGTGCCTGGAACCGCTCGGCCAGCTGCTCCTCGACGTAGACGAGCTTTTCCGCGGCGCTCTTGGCTCGCGCGTCGGCCTCGGCCACCCGCACCGCCGCCCGCGTCCTGGCGACCAGGAACCCGATGAGCAGCCCGACGGCGAGCCCGATGAGAAGCGAGACGACGTCCACTCGATCGATGATTGCAGGACTCGGCACGCCGTTCCCCGCCCGACACGCTCGTTACGCTCAGCACGTAAACTTGGGATCCGTGAGTCTCTCCATAGGCATCGTCGGCCTGCCCAACGTCGGTAAGTCCACGCTGTTCAACGCGCTGACCAAGACCGGCAACGCCCTGGCGGCCAACTACCCGTTCGCCACCATCGAGCCCAACGTGGGCATCGTAGGCGTGCCCGACGACCGCCTGCCCGTGCTGGCCAAGATCTTCGGCTCGGCCCGCATCCTGCCCGCCAAGGTCGAGTTCGTCGACATCGCGGGCCTGGTCAAGGGGGCTTCGGAGGGGCAGGGCAGGGGCAACCAGTTCCTCTCCAACATCCGCGACACGGACGCGATCTGCCAGGTCATCCGGGTCTTCACCGATCCCGACGTGACGCACGTGGACGGCGAGATCTCCCCCAAGCGCGACATCGAGACCATCAACTTCGAGCTGGTCATGGCCGACCTGCAGACGGTCGAGAAGGCCATCCCGCGTCTGCAGAAGGAGGCGCGCACCGTCAAGGACAAGAAGCCGGCGCTGGAGGCTGCCGAGGCCGCCAAGGCGGTCCTGGAGACCGGCAAGACCATCTTCGAGAGCGGCCTGGAGCGCGAGGAGCTGCGCGAGCTGCACCTGATGACGGCCAAGCCGTTCCTGTACGTGTTCAACCTCGACGCCGACGAGCTGACCGACACCGCGCTCAGGGAGCAGCTGTCGGCGCTGGTCGCCCCGGCCGAGGCGGTCTTCCTCGACGCCAAGATCGAGTCCGAGCTGGTCGAGCTCGACGAGGAAGAGGCGCTCGAGCTGCTGCAGTCGGTCGGCCAGGAGGAGTCCGGGCTGCGCCAGCTGGCCAGGGTCGGCTTCGAGACGCTCGGCCTGCAGACCTACCTGACGGCCGGGCCGAAGGAGACGCGGGCCTGGACGATCCGCAAGGGCGCCACCGCGCCCGAGGCGGCCGGCGTGATCCACACCGACTTCCAGCGCGGCTTCATCAAGGCCGAGATCGTCTCCTTCGACGACCTGGTCGAGGTCGGCTCGATCGCCAACGCCCGCGCCGCGGGCAAGGCCCGCGTCGAGGGCAAGGACTACGTGATGCGCGACGGCGACGTGGTGGAGTTCCGCTTCAACGTCTGAGCGAGCCGTGGGGGCTACCCCTTGGAACGTCTGAGCGAGCCGTGAGGGCTAACCCTTGGGGCGCTGCTGCAGGAGGGCTGCCAGCTGGGCCAGCTCGGGCCAGTCCGCCGTGCCAGTGATCACCAGGGTCACGTCGGGCAGGAAGCGGACCAGCGTGCGCTGCTTCTTGTCCTCGCGATAGCGCTGCTCCCACGCGACCCCGCCGACCTGTTGCGTGCCGACGGTCTTGTCGGAGTTGGCCATGCGGGCGGCGAACCCGGCGGCGGGCTGCTCGTTGCTCTGCACGAACATCGCGTGCGCCCGCTTGGCGGTGGCGTAGCCGAGGTAGAGAACCTGGGCGCCGTTCTCGCCCTTGGCGATCCTGTTGCTGTTGGGCACCCAGTCCTGCGGGTCCTGCCGCGGCGCCCACACCGCATAGGGCACCGAGTGGCCGAAGTTGGCGACGGTGATCGAGTAGTCGCGCCGCGGGATGTGCGGTTCCCGGCCCTGCGGGGCCGCCAGCAGGAACAACCCCGCCCCCGCGAGGCAGACGAAAAGCGCTACCGCGTAGCCGTAGAAACCTTCGGTGAACCGTCGCACAGTTGGCGAGGTTACCCGCTGGAGGGGGCGGTCGCGGACGCGGCCGGGCGGATCTGCCCGATGATGGCGAGGACCTCCTCGGCCAAGCCGCGGTCGCCTGTGCGCACCACCTCGGAGACGGCCGCGGCCAGCGCGCCGGTGACCACCACGACCAGAGCGGGCTCGTCCTCGAACAGCGCCGCGTTGCGCTGCGCCCACATGCGCAGCCGGTCGCGCATGACCACCTCGAAGCCGGGCGGGCCGTCGCCGCGCAGGAACAGCGCGGCCAGCTCGCGCTCCTCCATGCAGCCGTCGAGGTAGGCACGGGCGGCGCTGAGGAACACCCCCATGGGGTCGCTCTCGCCACCGGCGCGGGCCGCTCTGGCCGCCTGCTTGGTCCGCTGGGTCTGCCTGGCCTGCCACTCCTCGAACAGCGTCAGGTAGAGGTCGGCCTTGCCGGAGAAGTGGTGGTAGAGGCTGCCCACGCTGGCGTCGGCCCTGGCCACCACGTCGGTCACGCCTGCCTCGGCGAAGCCCTTCGAGACGAAGACCTCCCGCGCGGCGGCGAGCAGCGAGGTGCGCGTCGCCGCGCCTCGCTCGGACGTGCGCGGCTGAGCCACCACGTGTTCCACATCGCTCATTCGCCCTCCTCCACGGCGCGGCGCCATGCTCCATGGTGAAGGCATGATCCCTGACGCGCACAGGGTATGGCGCAAAATCCGTTCGCAAGTCGAGCTTACCGATGCTTCTGCGGATTACCGCAGGCACAGGACTAAGCCGGACCCGGCAGGTTATCCCCCTCTGGGCGGGAAGAGAAGGGCAACTACGATCGAGAGAGTTGTCTGCGAGGAGGCCAATGATGTCCGATTCCGTACCGCCCGCGCTCGCCACGAGCGAGCACGCTCCTGACCGCAACCTGGCGCTGGAGCTCGTCCGCGTCACCGAGGCGGCCGCGATGGCCGCGGCCCGGTGGGTCGGCCGCGGTGACAAGAACGGCGCCGACGGCGCGGCGGTGAACGCCATGCGCCAGCTGATCAGCACGGTCTCGATGAACGGCGTGGTGGTCATCGGCGAGGGCGAGAAGGACCACGCCCCGATGTTGTACAACGGCGAGCGCGTGGGCGACGGCAGCGGCCCGGACTGCGACGTGGCCGTGGATCCCATCGACGGCACCCGGCTGACCGCGCTCGGCATGCCCGACGCCGTGTCGGTGATCGCGGTGAGCGAGCGCGGCTCGATGTACGACCCCTCGGCCGTGTTCTACATGGAGAAGCTGGTCACCGGCCCCGAGGCGGCCGACGTTGTCGACATCGAGGCCCCCGTGTCCGCCAACATCACCGCAGTCGCCAGGGCCAAGCACTGCTCCCCGTCCGACGTGACGGTGGTCGTGCTCGACCGGCCCAGGCACGAGCGGCTGGTCAAGGAGATCAGGGAGACCGGCGCGCGCATCAAGTTCATCACCGACGGCGACGTGGCCGGCGCGATCATGGCGGCCCGCGCGGGCACCGGCATCGACCTGATGCTGGGCATCGGCGGCACACCCGAGGGCATCGTGGCCGCGTGCGCGCTCAAGTGCCTCGGCGGGGTGATCCAGGGCAAGCTCTGGCCACGCGACGACGCCGAGCGCGGCAAGGCCCTCGACGCGGGACACGATCTCAACCAGGTGCTCACCACCAACGACCTGGTCAGCTCCGACGACGTGTTCTTCGCGGCGACGGGCATCACGCACGGCGAGCTCATGCAGGGCGTACGGTTCCGCGCCGGCTCCGCGGTCACGGAGTCGCTGGTGATGCGCGGCCGTTCGGGCACCATCCGCAAGATCGAGAGCGAGCACCAGCTCTGGAAGCTGCGCGCGTACAGCGCGATCAACTTCGACACGGCGGGCTGAGGCCCGGGTGAGCGGCCCCGTCAGCGGCCCCGTCAGCGGCCCCGTCAGCGGCCCCGTCAGCGGCGGCGTCAGCGGCGACGCTTGCGGCGGGGCGGCTCCTTGACCTTGACGTCACCGGCGAAGTTGGTGGTGCGGACCTCGACCACGGGCGCGCCCGGCTCGGTCGGCTGTTTGTTCAGCCGGACGGTCTTGCCCTTGGCGACCCTGATCACCTCGAGGTCCTCGGGCACGTGGATCTCCAGCCCGCCGAAGACGAGCGTGGCGTTGATGATGACCCGCCGGTTCTGCAGGATCGCCTCGCGCAGGTCCAGCTTGGTGGTGCCGAACATGGCCGTCACCGTGAGCTCGGCGGGGACGACCCAGCGTCCGCCGCGCTGCTCCTGTTTGAAGATGGCCGACACGGGCCGGCCGTCCAGGTTGAGCGGCTGCTGGTCGGCGGGCAGCAGGTCGCCGGTGAGCTGCGCCAGCTCACCCAGCGTGCGCGCGGAGTAGAGCACGCCGAGCCGCTCCTCCAGCTCCTCCAGGGTGAGCCGGCCGTCGGCGTGCGCGTCCTGGAGCACTTGCGCGATGCGCTCACGGTCGGCGTCGGAAGCACGTAGCTCGTGCGGCGCCGGCACCTCGCCCGAGGCGGGCAGGCGGCGGGCGGAGACGAACTCCTCGGCCAGCCGCTCTCCGACTTCCTGCAGCTTCGGCAACCAGGATCCCGCGCGTTCGTTCACACATATGACGATATCTGGCGCCCGCAGGATTCGCTCGTCCCGAAAGGGCTCACTCCTAACGGATTCGCGCCACCAGCCCGGCGATCTCCTCCGCCAGGTCGTCGTTCACCTCGGCGTGGCGGTTGAGCAGCCGGGCGGACGCGCAGGCGTACGATCTCGAGGCCAGGAAACGGCTGCGCGAGCTGAGCGACGACCTCATCCTGCGCGCACTCTCATGAAATTTTTGGAATCTCCGCACACACTCTTCCTGTTGATCCAGACAAAGGGAGGTGTGCGTGTATCAACCGGCACGATGGGGACTTGGTGCGGCAGGCGCGGGCGTCGCGGTGATCCTGGGCCTGGAGTTGACGAGCCTCGACGAGGTGAACCCGATCAGGAGGACCATCAGCGAGCACGGCCTCGGCCCTGACGGCTGGATCTTCGGGCTCGCGGTGGGCCTGCTGGCGGCCGGGTCGGTGGCCATCGGGGTGTCGCTGGCACGCAAGAAGCTCGCCGGCGTCTTCGGCACCGTGGCGCTCATGGGGTGGAGCGTGGGGTTGTTCCTGACGGCCTGGTTCGAGAAGCACGACTGGTCGGTCGGGCCGAGCACGAGCGGCAGCATCCATCGCGTGGGCAGCATCATCGCGTTCGTGTGCCTGCCGCTCGCGGCAGTGATCATCGCCCGTCCGTGGCGGCATCGGGAGCGGTCTAAGGCCACGCTCGTGGCGTTCGGGCTCGGGATCTGCTCGGTGTTGTGGGTCGTGTTCATCGGCGCGATGATCCTGATCGCCGCGGAGACCGGGATGGCGTGGTGGCGGGTCATGCCGCTCGGGCTGGTGGAGCGCGGTCTCGCGGTCACGGAGGTCGCCGCGCTGCTCGCCCTGGGGGTGTGGGCCGCCCGGCGATGGGACGGCGACGACGCCGTCCAGAGAGCCGGCGAGGTCGTCACGGCGGTGGGCGGAGCAGGCGTAGCAGGGCGATGAGGCGGTCGTCACGTCGACGGCGTGGCAGGGCGATGAGGCGGTCGTCACATCGGCGGGCGTAGCAAGGCGATGAGGTCGTCCACGTAGCTTCTGAAGACGGCCGCCATGTCCACCCGGTCCGGGTCGATCAGCCACTGCGTCTGCAGGCCGTCCATCATCGCGATCAGCCGGTCGGCGTGCGCCTCGGCGTCGAGGTCCGCGCGGAACTCGCCGCGCTCCACGCCCCGCCGCAGCGCCGCCGCCATGTCGGCGCGCAGCCGGCGGTAGCGTCGCCTCGCCCACTCGTGGCCGGGGTGGTCCGGCGTCACGGCCTCGCCGCTGATCACGGAGAACAGCTGCACCAGCCCGGGCGCCCGCGCATTGTGCTCCACCACGCCGACCAGGGCGCGCAGCGCGTCGATCCCACCGGCCGAGGCCAGGTCGACCTTGCGTTGGTCGAGCTCGTCCCGGTAGTCCAGCACCGCGACGAGCAGCCGTTCCTTGCTCTTGAAGTGGTGCAGCAGCCCGGCCTGGGAGAGCTCGACCCGCTCGGCGATGCGGGCCAGCGACGCCCCTCGATAGCCGTTCTCGGCGAACTCCAGGAGCGCGGCGGCCAGGATGCGGTCCCTGCGCGCCTCTCCCCGTTTCACCCCGGCACCTTATCTGGTGCTGGCGTGGCGGCTGGGCGTGCCGCTAACCTGACCCCGCCTCACGTTTGATCTCCCCCCAATCAGGAGGCCGCCGTGCCGTCCCCGCGTGATCGCCAGGCCCGCCTCGCCACGTACGTGGTCTACGCCGTGCAAGGGCTGTCCTTCGCCTCGCTGCTCATCCAGGTCGCCAATCTGCAGGCCAAACACGGGCTCGACGAGGGCACGCTGACGCTGCTGCTGCTGATCGTGCCCGTGTTCGCGGGCGTCGGCAGCGTGGCGGCCGGCGCGTTCGCCGCCCGGCTCGGCAGCAAGCTGCTGCTGCGCATCGCCCAGCCGGTGGTCGCCGCGGCCGTGGTGTTGACCGGGCTCGCGCCGAGCGTGCCACTGCTGGTGCCGGTGCTGCTGGTGTTCGGGGTGGCGGTGGGCGCTGTGGACGCCGGCATGAACATGCAGGGTGTCGCGGTCGAGCGCAGGTACGGCATGCAGGTGCTGAACGGCTTCCACTGCATGTGGAGCGTGTTCAGCCTGGCCGGGGCGCTGTGGGCGTCGGTCGCCGCAGGCCTGCCGCTGCCGCTCGTCATGGCGGTCCCCATGGTCGTCGCCCTGGCCGGCTCGCTCTACGCCGGGCCGAACCTGTGCACGATCGAGGAGGAGAAGGTCGAGAGCACATCTGTCCAGGCCGAGGGCCGCTTCCCGTGGCGGCCGATTCTCCCGCTCTGCCTGGCCATGGCCTTCCTGTACATCGGAGACGCCGCGGTCTCCAACTTCAACACCCTGTTCATGAAGGACATCCTGGCGGCGGGACCGCAGGTGATCCCGCTGGCCTACGCGGCGTACCAGGCCACGACGCTGGTCGTCCGGCTCGGCGGCGACGTCGCGGTCAGAAGGTACGGCCCCGCCGCCATCGTCAGGATCGGCGGTGTGATCGCCACGCTCGGCTTCCTGGGTGTCGTGCTGGCCCCGAGCCAGCCGCTCGGCATCGTCGCGTTCGGCCTCACGGGGATGGGGCTGGCGGTGGTCGCGCCGCAGTCGTTCTCGGCCGCGGGCAGGCTCGACCCGGCAGGGACCGGGGTGGCCATCGCCCGGGTGAACCTCTTCAACTACGTCGGCTTCATCGTGGGCGCGGCGCTGGTGGGCGGCATCGCGGACGCCACGGACATGCGGGTGGCGTTCGTCGCGCCGCTGGTGCTGGCCGCCGCCATCATCGCGCTGGCGCCCGGCTTCCAGCCGAAGCAGGCCGCTGACTCCTCGCGCTAAGTGAGGCGTTCTCCCTCGGTCAGCAGTTTCTCCTTGATGCCGCGTACGGCCTCGGCGGCCTTGTGCGCCGGCAACCGCGCGAACCCGACCACGACGGCCGGCGGCCCCGGCGACTCCCGCATGGGCCCCACCGGCTCGGCGGACACGCCGATGGCCTGCGCGATCCGCGCCACCTGGTGCTCGTCCCAGCCGCCCGGCAGCTCCAAGTAGGCGTGCAGGCCCGCCTCGATGCCCTTGACCTGCACCTCGGGCAGGTCATCCGCCAGCGCCGCGACCAGGGCGTCCCGGCGGCGACGGTATTCCCTGCGCATCCGCCTCAGATGCTTGTCGTAGCCGCCGGTACGCAGGAAGTGGGCCAGCGCGTACTGCTCGATGACCGGCGAGCCCAGGTCCTGCTCCCCGCGCGCCCGCCGGATCGCCTCGGCCAGCTCGGCGGGGGCCGCTACCCAGCCCATGCGCAGCCCGGGGGCGAGTGCCTTGCTGACGCTGCCGGAAAGGACCACCCGTTCGGGGGCCAGGCCCTGCAGGCAGCCGACGGGGTCGCGGTCGAACCGGAACTCGGCGTCGTAGTCGTCCTCCAGGATCACCCGGTTGCCCGCGGCCGCCCACTCCATCAGGGCGGCGCGGCGCGCCGGGGACAGGACCACGCCGGTCGGATACTGGTGCGCCGGCGTGACCAGGACCGCGTCCCCGCTCAGCCGCCGCACGTCCAGGCCCTCCTCGTCCACCGGCACCGGCACCAGGTGCGCGCCCGCCCGCCTGAGCAGCGGGCGCTGGCGGTGACTGGTGGGGTCCTCGACGGCCAGGCGCGGCGCGCGGTGCTGGGACAGCACGTGCAGGACCAGGCTGAGCCCCTGGGCCACGCCGCCGACGACGACGAGGTTCTCCGGCCGCACGTCGGCCGCCCGGACCCTCCGGAGGTAGCCGGCCAGCTCCTCGCGCAACTCGGGCACGCCGCCTGGGTCGCCGTAGTCGAGGGCGTCGGACGGGACGGTGGCCAGGACGTGCCGCACCGCCGCCAGCCAGCGCTCCCTGGGGAAGTGGCCGAGGTCGGGAGAAGTGGGGCGGTGTCCGTAGAAAGGGCTGGCCGTGGCGCGGCGCACCGGCTTGGCCCGCAGTGGCGCGGCCCGGGGCGGCCTGCGGGTGGTCACCGTGGAGTTCTTGGGGGTGACCTGGGTGCCGACGCCCACCCTGGAGACCAGGAATCCCTCGGCGACGAGTTGCTCGTACGCCTCCACCACCACGCCTCTGGAGACCTGGAGGTCGGTGGCGAGGTCGCGGGTGGCGGGCAGCCGGGTCCCCGGGGCCAGCCGGCCGCCGCGGATGGAGGCGCGCAGCTCGGACGCGATCTGCCCAGCTATGCCCCCCTTATCGCGATTTATCTGGATATGGAGGTCAGCCATATTGGTCCTGACTTTCGGCCGGACATTGGACTGTTTGTGCGAACCATTGTCTACCTAGCATCCTTCACATGAGAAACGGCATACTGGGCGCCGCCTCGGCCATGTTCCTGGTAGGGACACTGGCCGGGGTGTCAGGGCTCGTCGGCGCATACCCCCTATACGGCGGACAGGCCGTCCGGTATCTCGTCGCAGCGGTCATCCTGCTCCTCATAACGGGAGCTCTCGGCCTCCGGTTCGTCCGGCTGACGCTCAGGGAGAGCCTCTACCTCGGCGGACTCACCCTGCTCGGCCTGGTGTTCTTCAACGTGTGCGTGATCGAGTCCACGCGTTCTTCGGGCCCGGCGCTGGTCGGGACCATCCTCGGCACCGTCCCGCTGTGGCTGGCGCTCGCCGGCGGGCGTCCCGCACCCCGGCTGCTGATCGGGGCCAGCGTGGTGGTGGCCGGGGCAACGCTGGCCACAGGACTCGGCACGGGCAACCTGCCCGGGCTGCTGTGGGCGCTCGGCGCGCTCGTGGGCGAGGTGAGCTTCTCCGTGTTCGCCATCCCGCTGCTGCCGAAGCTGGGGGCGATCAGGCTGTCGGCGTACTCGACGGCGCTGTCGGTGCCCATGCTGGTGGCGGTCGGGCTGCTCGCCGAGGGCGCCGCGATGTTCAGGACGCCCACGGTGGCGGAGGCGCTCGGATTCGCCTACCTGGCCGTCGTCATCACGGTGCTGGCCTTCTTCCTCTGGTACACCGCGCTTCCCAAGCTCGGTCCCGGCTTGGCCGGGCTGTTCGCCGGGCTCATCCCGGTGGGCGCGATCTCCACAGGGGTGGTCCTGGGAATCGCCACGCCGTCCGCGTACGACCTGCTCGGGGCAGGACTGGTGATCGCGGGCATCATCGTGGGCCTCACCGCCGGCCGGGATCGAGGGGATACCGGGGCCGCCGGCACGGATACGGCCATGCCGGCCGAAAGCCACCGAGATCACGCTCCGGCAGCCGATGTTCCATAGCCGGCGTCGCCGGGCGGAGTGGCCGAGCGTGCTCCTATGACTCCATCTATAATAGGTGGAGTTATTCAAGGGAGGTGGCGTGGACAAGCCGTCCGGAATGTTCGACCGGGACTTCGAGTGGTCCGAGCTGACCCGCTACGCGACTCTGCCGGGGCCGCGCGCCACACTGGGCGTGGTCACCGGCCGACGCCGCCAGGGCAAGACGTACCTGCTCGATGCCCTCACCCGTGCTACCGGCGGTTTCATGTTCACCGCCACGGAAAGCACGCAAGCCGACGCGCTCCACGAGTTCGGGGCGGCTCTGGCGCGTCACCGCGGCCAGCCCACCCCTTTCCGTTTCACCGACTGGAACGAAGCGGTCACCGAGCTGATGCGCCTGGCAGACCAGGGCAGGCCGGTCACCGCGGTGATCGACGAGTTCCCCTTTCTCGCCAAGGCATCACCCTCGCTCCCCTCCGTCATCCAGCGCGCCCTGGACCCCACCGCACAGCACACCAACACCCCGGTGCGGCTCCTGCTGTGCGGCTCCGCCGTGTCCTTCATGAGCCGCCTGCTCTCCGGCAGCGCACCACTGCGCGGACGCGCCGGGCTCGAACTGCCGGTCCCCACACTGGATTTCCGGCTCGCCGCGGAATTCTGGGAGATCACCGATCCGCGCACCGCCCTGCTCACCCACGCGATCGTCGGCGGCACCCCTGCCTACCGCCAGGAGTTCACCCACGGCGACGTCCCCGCCGGCCTCGACGACTTCGACGCCTGGGTGGCCCGCGCCGTGCTCAACCCCGCCCGCCCGCTCTTCCGCGAGGGCCGCTACCTCCTGGCCGAGGAGCCCGAGCTCCATGACACCGCTTTGTATCACTCGGTGCTCGCCGCGATCGCCCACGGCAACAGCTCCCGTGGCGGCATCGCCGACTACTTGGGCCGCAAGTCGACCGACCTTGCCCACCCGCTCAGCGTTCTGCAGGACGTCGGCATGATCACTCACGAGACCGACGCCTTCCGCCGCAACCGCTCCCAATATCGCATCTCCGAACCACTGGTGACCTTCTACCACTCCGTCATGCGCCCCTACTGGGGCGACCTCGAACGCCCTGGCCGCGCCCCGACGGTCTGGCGCCGCACCCAAGGCACCTTCCGCAGTCAAGTCCTCGGCCCTCACTTCGAACAGGTCTGCCGTGACTGGACGCGCTGGCACGCCGCCTTCGAAACGCTGGGTGGCCACCCCGGTCGCGTCGCCTCCGGTACGGTGAGCGATCCGACCGGCCGCACCAGCCACGAAGTCGACGTGGCCGTTCACGGAACGGACGAGCAGGGCCGCGAAAGTCTGCTCGCGATCGGCGAGGCGAAGTGGAACGACACCATGGGATCAGGCCATGTCGAGCGCCTGGAACACATCCGCTCCTTGCTCACCACCCAGGGCAAAGCCACCGAGGCCACCCGCCTGGTGTGCTTCAGCGGCAACGGCTTCACCGATGACCTGCGCCACCGCGCCACCCATGACCCGTCACTCCAACTGGTCGACGCCTGGCGGCTTTACCACGGCACATGACGCCACCGCGAACCCCAGCGAAGGGCCCAATGATCGGCTGGGTCGCAGCACGAAGGGAGAGAGCGAGCGCGTAATCTCTAGGCAACGCGAAAGGATGGACATGGGCGAGTTCGACTACACCGACCTGCTGCCGCTGGGAGCCGATGAGACCGAATATCGGCTGATCACGACGGAGGGGGTGCGGAAGGTCGAGGCGGCTGGGCGTACGTTCCTCGAGGTCGAGCCGGAGGCGTTGCGGCTGCTCACCGAGACGGCCGTCCACGACATCTCCCACTACCTGCGGGCCTCCCACCTCGCCCAGCTCAGGAAGATCGTCGATGACCCCGAGTCCAGCGGCAACGACCGCTTCGTCGCGCTCGACCTGCTGAAGAACGCCTCCATCTCGGCCGGCGGCGTGCTGCCGATGTGCCAGGACACCGGCACCGCGATCGTCATGGGCAAGCGCGGCCGCCACGTGCTGACCGACGGGCGCGACGCCGAGCACATCACGCACGGCGTGTACGACGCCTACACGCGGCTCAACCTGCGCTACTCCCAGATGGCCCCGCTCACCATGTGGGAGGAGAAGAACACCGGCAACAACCTGCCGGCCCAGATCGAGCTCTACGCCGAGGACCCGCACGGCCATCCGGACGAATACAAGCTGCTGTTCATGGCCAAGGGCGGCGGCTCGGCCAACAAGTCGTTCCTTTACCAGGAGACCAAGGCCGTGCTCAACGAGAAGCGCATGATGGCCTTCCTGGAGGAGAAGATCCGCTCGCTCGGCACCGCGGCCTGCCCGCCGTACCATCTGGCGGTCGTCGTGGGCGGCACCTCCGCCGAGTACGCGCTCAAGACCGCCAAATACGCCAGCGCCCGCTACCTCGACTCGATCCCCACCGAAGGGTCGCCGTCCGGGCACGGATTCCGCGACCTGGAGATGGAGGCGAAGGTCTTCGAGCTGACGCAGAAGCTGGGCATCGGCGCGCAGTTCGGCGGGAAATACTTCTGCCACGACGTCCGCGTCATCCGCCTGCCCAGGCACGGGGCGTCCTGCCCGGTGGCCATCGCCGTCTCGTGCTCGGCCGACCGCCAGGCACTGGCGAAGATCACGCCGGAGGGCGTGTTCCTGGAGCAGCTGGAGACCGACCCGGCGCGCTTCCTGCCGGAGACGACCGACGAGCACCTGTCCGACGATGTCGTCCAGGTTGACCTCAACCGGCCGATGCCGGAGATCCTCGCCGAGCTGACGAAATATCCGGTCAAGACCCGGCTGTCGCTGACCGGCCCTCTCGTGGTCGCCCGCGACATCGCCCACGCGAAGATCGCGGAGCTGCTGGACAACGGCGGCGAGATGCCGCAATACCTGAAGGACCACGCCGTCTACTACGCGGGACCGGCCAAGACGCCGTCGGGCTACGCCTCCGGCTCGTTCGGGCCCACGACTGCCGGCCGGATGGACTCGTACGTCGAGCGCTTCCAGGCGGCGGGCGGCTCGATGGTGATGCTGGCCAAGGGCAACAGGTCCAAGCAGGTCACGGAGGCCTGCCAGAAGTACGGCGGGTTCTACCTGGGCTCCATCGGCGGTCCGGCGGCCAGGCTGGCGCAGGACTGCATCAAGAAGGTGGAGGTGCTCGAATATCCCGAACTGGGCATGGAAGCGGTCTGGAAGATCGAGGTGGTGGACTTCCCGGCGTTCATCGTCGTCGACGACAAGGGCGAAGACTTCTTCACCGATCGCACGGGGCCTGTCCTGACGATCGGGCGTCGCTGAGCGGGTGCCTGCCGACGCCGAAGGGTGCCGGGTGTTTCGCGCCGCTCGGCACCGGCGTCGGGTGAGTTAGGGGTGGGGTGAGCTAGGGAGTCTGGCGAGCCAGGGGGTGGTCAGGCGGCCAGTTGCAGGGGCGCCCGGTGCGGTGCCACGACGCTGCCGTCGGGCAGCAGCAGACCAGTGTCCTCGAACAGCACGACACCGTTGCACAACAGGCTCCAGCCCTGGTCGGGGTGGGCCGAGATCACGTGCGACGCCTCACGATCGGGCGCCTCGGCACTGGGGCAAGGGGGGAAGTGACTGCACATTGCGCACCTCTCAGCTGGCGCTGCGGATTCCGGGTCTTCAAAAGGGGAGCTTGCGCCCCGACGGCGTGCGAAGGTCCAGTGCGGCTCCAGTCGGCTTCTTCGGCCGGCGGCGAACCTGTGTCTGGCGCATCTTCATCACGTCCCTCAACGGTCTGCGGTTAGTTGTCGAGCTCCGGATTCACTCCCAGTGTGACGATCGGCACTGACACTTTCGGCCGTCTCTGGGAGATCGCCTTCTCTCTTGGCTTAACCATGCCCCCGCCCCCTTACGACACCCTTACAACTCGCTGACGGCTCTCTTGAGTTCCTGTCAGCGGGCCTTCCCGCACATGAAAGTCCCCTACTAGGCATCATGCATCTTTGCGTGCCACCGGTGTGTGCCGCTCGACACACCCTCCGTGAGCTGGGATAACGCGCAGCAACTGATCGGCTCCCTGCGTGGGACCGCCGGGAAGCCCGATCCGCCGTCACGCTCGCCGTCCACGATCACGATCGCAGCGGGGAGTGAACATCGCGCCGCACTCCGTGCGATTGCTGACGGGGCGAGTCAGACGGGTTGACTTAAGTTCGCAACAAATTATCGGCCGCGCCTCTACTGGTCGGTTTACACAAATAGGTAAGCTGCCTGGCATGCGTGCGCCCTCCGGTTACCTACTCGCGGCGCGCTATCGGCTCATGGAGCCTGTCGGGCGCGGCGGCATGGGCACCGTTTGGCGGGCACACGACGAGCTGCTCAACCGCCATGTGGCGGTCAAGGAGGTGCGGCTGCCCACCGTGCTCGACGAGGAGCTGCGTGCCGAGCTGTGCGCTCGCACCGAGCGCGAGGGCAGGGCGACCGCGATGGTCGCGCACCCATCGGTCATCACCGTCTTCGACGTGGTCACCGAGGACGACCGTCCGTGGATCGTGATGGAGCTGCTCAGGGCCAAGTCACTGGAACAGCTCATCCAGGAGGAGGGCGCGCTCGAGCCGCGCAGGGTCGCCGAGATCGGCAGGCAGATCCTCGGCGCGTTGCGGGCCGTGCACGCCAAGGGGATCCTGCACCGCGACGTCAAGCCGAGCAACGTGCTGGTGACCGAGGACCGGGCGGTGCTCACCGACTTCGGCCTGGCCGCACTCGAAGGTGACGTTTCCATCACCCAGGCGGGGATCGTCCTGGGGTCCGCGGGATACATCGCCCCGGAGCGGGTGCTCGGCTCGAAGGCCAGCCCGGCCGGCGATCTGTGGTCGCTCGGGGCGACCCTCTACACCGCCGTCGAGGGCAGGGGCCTGCACGGCCGCCGCACGGCCGCCGCCGCGCTCGCGGCGCTCACCAGTGGTGAGCCCATCCCGATGACCAAGGCGGGGCCGCTCGCTCCCGTGCTTGACGCGCTGCTCAGGATCGACCCGCAGACCAGGCTCGATTCCGTACGCGCTTCGCTCATGCTGGCCAGGGTGGCCGCCGGCGGCTCGGCCGAGGAGCCGCTGACGCCGCGCAAACCCCCACGTTCTGGACCTGGGATCACACCGCCGTCTTTCACACGCAGGCCCGCGCATCGCGGGCTGCACCGGGCCGACGTCATGACGACGATGACCGTTCCCGTGCCGCGACAGGAACGTAAGCCCGGCGAGGGCATGCACAGGAAGCGTGTTGAACCACGGCCCACACCGTCCGCTTATGCCCGTTTCAAGGCGGCGGTGATAAAGTTGTGCCTTCCTCGGCGGTTCTGGCCAAGAGAACTTCGCAAGCGAGGGTAAAGCACTTCCCAAGCGAGAATCGATATCTTCTTCTCATGCCGGAACAGCAGACACGCCTGCTCGCGGAGCGCTACGAGCTCATAGCCCCGCTCGGTCGGGGAACCATGGGCACCGTGTGGCGAGCCCGCGACCGCGCGCTCGGGCGCGAGGTGGCGGTCAAGGAAATCCGCCAGGACCCGGGACTCACCGAGGAACAGCGGTCCGAGCTGCGCGAACGTATGGTGCGCGAAGGCCGCATCGCCTCGCGGATCAACCACCCCTCCGTCGCGTCCATTCACGACGTGCTGATCCAGGACAACAGCCCGTGGATCATCATGGAGCTCATCGAGGCCCGCTCGCTGGAGCAGGTCATCGAGGAGGAGGGGCCGCTGCCGCCCCGGCTCGTGGCCGAGATCGGCGTCGACCTGCTCGGCGCGCTGCGTGCCGCGCACGCCCAGGGCATCACGCACCGCGACGTCAAGCCGGGCAACGTGCTCATCACCGAGAGCGGCCGTGTGGTGCTGACCGACTTCGGGATCGCCAAGGCCGAGGGCGACTCACGGCTGACGAAGACCGGCATGGTGATCGGTTCACCCGGCTACACGGCCCCGGAACGCGCCAGAGGTGAATACACCGGGCCGGAGTCGGACATCTGGTCGCTCGGCGCGACGCTGTACTTCGCGGTGGAGGGGCGGCCGGCGTACGAGCGGTCCACGATCGCGGAGACGCTGGCGGCGCTGCTCACCGAGAGCGCCGATCCGCCCACGCAGGCGGGGCAGCTGCGGCCCGTGCTGAACGGGCTGCTCAACAAGGACTATCGGCAGCGGCTCCACGCTGCCAAGGCGGAGACCTTGCTGCGCATGGTCGCCGACACCCCGACGAGCGAGATGCCGGCGCTGACGGCCGAGGCTCTCATGGCGCAGGAGGCTGCTTTGCCCGATCCGTTCGCCGCCCCGAAGCCTCCTGCCGGCCAGGCCCCCGCCGGGCCGGGCGCCCACGGTGGCCCTGGCGCCCAGGGCGGTCCTGGCGCGCAAGGTGGCCCCGGCGCGCAGGGTGGCCCTGGCGTGCAGGGGCGCCCGGCAGGCCGAGGAGCCCAAGGACCTGGCGGCACCGGCGTCGGCGGTCCTGGACCCGGGCCGATCGGCCCCGGCATGCATGGCCCCGGTCGTGGCGCGCCCGTTGGGCCCGGCGCAGGCGCTCCCGGCCACGGCCCCGCAGCCCCCGCAGGCCCGGACAGGCCAGGCGCAAGCGGGCCCGGCGCAGGCGCACCCGGGGCAGGCGGGCCAGGCGCAAGCGGGCCAGGCGCAGGCGGACCCGGCGCAGGCGGACCCGGCGCAGGCGGACCCGGTGCGGGCGGACCCGGTGCGGGCGGACCCGGCGCAGGCCGACCCAGTGCGGGCGGACCCGGCGCAGGCCGACCCGGCGCAGGCGGACCCGGTGCGGGCGGCCCGGGTGGGCCCGGTGCGGGCGGCCCAGGTCGGCCTGGCGCGGGTCGCGTGGGCGGCGTTGGATCGGTGGGCGGTGGGCCTGGCGGGCCGGGTCCGCAGCCTGTGTCCGGGCCTCAGGGGCCCGGGGGCGGGCGAGGGCCGACGTCGGGACCCCAGGGACCGATACGCGGCTCGAAGGCGCCCACCGTGCCGCAGAGCACCGGCCACCCACACGGCCAGCAGCCGGTAGCACAGGGTCCCGGCTCGCAGGCTGGTGAGCCAAGGGCGCAGAGCGGTGGCCCAGGGACACAGACCGGAGGGCCAGGGGCACAGGCCGGCAGCCCGGGGGCGGAGGCGCGTGGGGCCGGGGCGTCGGGCAGTGGGCCTCAGGCGTCGTCCCCCGAGACGGCGTACGATCCCGAGCGGACGGTGAGCATCGCGCGTCCCAAGGGCACGTTCCCGACGGCGCCGCAGCAGGGGCAGCCGCCGAAGCCGCCCGGCGACGAGGGCGCCATCTCCACCATGCGCATCCAGACACCGCACAGCGGTTCGCCTGGCCAGCAGGTCTACCCGCTGCCCGCGCCCCCGGCGGGGCAGCAGCAGCACGGGCCCCAGCAGCCCGCGAGGCCGCAGAACCCCCAGCAGGCGGGCCCCCAGCAGGGCCCGCAGGGACCGCATCAGGGCAAGGGCCTGGGGACGGACCTGTTCGCGATCGCCGGGCAGGAGGAGCAGCAGCCCGCGGGCAACCGTAACGGCATGCTGGTGCTCATGGCGGTGGCCGCCGCGGCCGCCGTGGTGATCGCCGTGCTCATTGTCGCGCTCTTCTCCGCCTGAGCACGGCGCCCCCGCAGCCGTCGGGAGCCGTGGGTAAGACTGGGAGGCATGAGCGAGTTCAGGATCGAGCATGACTCGATGGGCGAGGTTCGCGTGCCCGCAGGTGCGAGGTGGCGCGCCCAGACCCAGCGGGCAGTGGAGAATTTCCCGATTTCCGGACGACCCCTGGAGCCGTCCCACATCGCCGCGCTGGGCCTGATCAAGGCGGTCGCCGCCGAGGTCAACGGCGAGCTGGGCGTGATCGACAAGGACTTGGCCGAGGCGATCGCGCAGGCGGCCGCCGACGTCGCCGAGAACGAGCACGACGACCATTTCCCGATCGACGTCTTCCAGACCGGCTCGGGCACCTCGTCCAACATGAACGCCAACGAGGTGATCGCGTCGTTGGCCGAGGAGCGGCTGGGCCGCCCCGTGCACCCGAACGACCATGTGAACGCCTCCCAGTCGTCCAACGACGTCTTCCCGACCTCGATCCACGTGGCGGCCGCGACCGAGGTGACGTACCACCTGCTGCCCTCGCTCCAGCACCTGGCGACGGCGCTGCGGCAGAAGGCGATCGAGTTCGACGGAGTGGTGAAGTCGGGGCGCACCCACCTGATGGACGCGACCCCGGTGACCCTGGGCCAGGAGTTCGGCGGTTACGCCACACAGATGGACCACGGCGTCGCACGGGTGTCGGCCGCCCTTGAGCGCGTGCTGGAGCTGCCTCTGGGCGGCACCGCCGTGGGCACCGGTATCAACACCCCGCCCGGATTCGCCCAGGCGGCCATCGCCAAATTGCGGGAGGCGACCAGCATTCCGTTCCTCGAGGCCAGGGACCATTTCGAGGCCCAGAGCGCGCAGGACTCCATTGTGGAGTTGTCGGGGCAGCTCAAGGTGGTGGCGGTGTCGCTCACCAAGATCGCCAACGACCTCCGCTGGATGGGCTCGGGGCCGCGAGCCGGGCTGGGCGAGATCAACCTGCCCGACCTGCAGCCCGGCTCCTCGATCATGCCCGGCAAGGTCAACCCGGTGATCCCCGAGGCCACGACCATGGTCGCGGCCCAGGTGATCGGCAACGACGCGGCGATCACGTTCGCCGGCGCGTCCGGCAACTTCGAGCTGAACGTGCAGTTGCCGGTCATCGCGCGCAACATCCTGGAGTCGATCAGGCTGCTGGCCAACGTCTCGCGCCTGCTCGCGGACCGCTGCGTCACGGGCATCACGGCGAACACGCACCGCCTGCGCGAGTATGCCGAGTCGTCCCCCTCGATCGTCACCCCGCTGAACAAGTACGTCGGCTACGAGGAGGCCGCCAGGATCGCCAAGCAGGCGCTCGCGGAACGCAAGACCATCCGCGAGGTCGTCATCGAGCGCGGCCACGTGGCCGACGGCACCTTGACCGAGGACCAGCTCGACGCCGCGCTCGACGTCCTGTCGATGACCAGACCTTGAGGATCTGGACCTTAATGATCAGAGGCTGACGCGAGCGCCCGCGTGGCGTGGCCCCAGCGGGTGAGCAGGGACAGGGCGGCGCCGGAGTCCACGGCGTCGGCGGCCCGCTTGTAGGCGCCGGCCAGGGCGGGCGTGAGCTCGTCCGCGGGCGGCGTGCCCTCGGCGGCCACGACGGCGGCGGCCGCGTTCAGCAGGACCACGTCCCGCACCGGGCCCCGCTCGCCCATCAGGACGGCCCGCGCCACGGTGGCGTTGTGCTTGGCGTCGTCGCCACGCAGGTCGTCGGGGTGGGCCCGCGGGATGGACAGCTCGGCGGGGTCGAAGGCGATCCGCGTCACGGTGCCGCGACGTACCAGCCAGATCGTCGAGGGTCCGCAGGTGGTCAGCTCGTCGAGCCCGTCGTCGCCGCGGAAGACGAGCGACGAGCCGCCACGCCGGGCCAGGACGCCCGCGATGACCGGAGCCATCGCCGGGTGGTAGACGCCGACCGCCTGCGCCGGCGGGAGTGCGGGATTGGTGAGCGGGGCCAGGAAGTTGAAGACCGTGGGGACGCCCAGCTCGCGGCGCGGCCCCGCGGTGCGCCGCATCGCCGGGTTGAACGCGGGCGCGAAGCAGAACGTGATGCCGACCTTGTCGGCGACCTCGACCACCGCGGCGGGCGGCAGATCGATGACCACGCCCAGTTCCTCCAGCACGTCGGCGGCGCCGGCTTTGGACGAGGCCGCCCGGCCGCCGTGCTTGGCCACTTTCACGCCCGCGGCGGCGGCCACGATGGCGGCCATGGTGGAGATGTTCACGGTGTTGGCGCGGTCGCCGCCGGTGCCGACGAGGTCGACGGGATCACCGGGGATCCGGATCGCCGCCGACCTGGATAGCAGGCCGTCGGCCAGCCCGGACACCTCCTCCACGCTCTCGCCCTTGGCACGCAGGGCGATGACGAACGCGGCGATCTGGGCGTTCGTGGCCTCCCCCGAGATGATCTGCTCCATGGCCCAGGCGGCCTGGCGCGCGGTGAGGGACGTGCCGTCGAGGAGCAAGGCGAACAGTTCGGGCCAGGTGGTGGTGGGAGTGGTGGTGCTGGTCACGAGGAGCGCCCCTTTCTTCAGAGCTCGACGGGGGCGCGTGTGGAGATGCCGACGGCCGCCTCGTCGAGGCGGCCGTGTGCGTATGCGCTGCGAGGTCCGCCTAGGAGGCGGGCCACCACTGCTGCGCATACGCGATCATGTGTCCAAAGATAGCAGACCCGTTGATCCACATAGCAGGGCACCGATCTATGTCGTCGGCACCCATGCGTCACGGCGCGGCGAGCACCTAGGGTGCGGTGTATGGCGAAGGAGCTGACTGGGCGGACCGCGCTGGTGACGGGGGCGGGGAGCGGTATCGGGGCGGCCTGCGCCCGCCGGCTGGCCGCGGCCGGGGCCAGGGTGCTGGTCCTCGACCTGCGGGCCGAGCCCGCCGAGAAGGTGGCCGCCGAGGTGGGCGGCACGGCCGTGGTGGCCGATCTGAGCGATTCGGGGTTCGTGGCCGCGCTGCCGGACGAGCCCATCGATATCGTGGTGAACAACGCCGGGTTCCAGCACGTCGCGCCGATCGAGGAGTTCCCGCCCGAGGTGTTCGCCACGATGCTGCGTGTCATGGTGGAGGCGCCGTTCCTGATCGCGCGACGGGTGTTGCCCGGCATGTACGCCAGAGACTGGGGGAGGTTCGTGAACATCTCGTCGGTGCACGGGTTGCGGGCCTCGCCGTTCAAGTCGGCGTACACGACGGCCAAACACGCGCTGGAAGGGTTTTCCAAGGTCGTGGCGCTCGAAGGGGCGCCCCATGGGGTGACCTCGACCTGCGTGTGCCCCGCGTACGTGCGGACCGGGCTGGTCGAGGCGCAGATCGCCGACCAGGCCAGGGTGCACGGCATCGAGCCTGACGAGGTCGTCGAGGACATCATGCTGCAGCCCGCCGCGATCAAGCGGCTGATCGAGCCGGAGGAGGTGGCCGAACTGGTCGCCTATCTGTGCGGGCCGAGCGGCGCGTTCATCACCGGCGTGTCGCTGCCGGTGGACGGTGGTTGGACGGCGCGGTAGTGAGCACCCGGTTTCTCGAGCTCCTGGCCAGGGAGGCGTCGGCGGTCGAGTTCGAGGGGCCGATCATCGAGGCCAGGGCGCGGGGTGCGGACCCGGCCGAGATCGAGGAGCTGGAGCAGGCCAAGGTCGCCGCGCTGAAAGTGCGGGCGCTGCTCAAGCGGCGGGCCAGGCGCGAGGCGGAGCTGTCGGCCCTGTACGACACCGCCGGCGACCTGGCGGCGCTGCGTGACCTGGACGCCGTGCTGGAGGCCATCGTGCACCGGGCCAGGCAGCTGCTGGCCACGGATATCGCTTACATGACGCTGCACGACCCCGAGCAGGGTGACACGTACATGCGGGTCACGGACGGGTCGATCTCGGCCAAGTTCCGTGCGTTGCGGCTGGCCATGGGGGCGGGGCTGGGCGGGCTGGTGGCGCAGACGGCGACACCGTACTCCACGGCCGACTATTTCGCCGACGCCCGCTTCCGGCACAAGGACCACATCGACGAGGCCGTCAAGGAGGAGGGCCTGGTCGCGATCCTGGGCGTGCCGCTGCGGCTGGGCAAGCGGGTGATCGGCGTGCTGATGGCGGCCAACCGCAGCGCCAGGCCGTTCCACCAGGAGGAGGTGTCGCTGCTGGCCAGCCTGGCCGCGCACGCCGCCGTCGCGATCGACAACGCCCGGCTGCTGCAGGAGACCAGGAACGCGCTGGAGGAGCTGTCCCAGGCGCACCGGACGGCCAGGGAGCACGGCGAGGCGGTGGAGCGGGCGGCGCTGGCCCATGACCGGATGACCTCGCTGGTGCTGCGCGGCGGCGGGATCGAGGACGTGGCCGCCGTGGTGACCGACGTGCTCGGCGGCTCTCTCGCCGTGCTGGACGACCTGGGGCGGGCGATCACGGGTGACGTCGGGGAGCTCGACTCCGGGGTGTTCGAGGCGGCGCAGGCGTCCAGGGCGCTGGGGCGCACCGTGCGCAGAGGCGATCTGCTGATCGCGTCCGTGGACGTCGGCGGGGAGCCGTTGTGCACGCTCATCCTGCGCAGCGACGACGCCGATGAGCGCATCCTGGAGCGGGCGGCGCTGGTGTGCGCGCTGCTGCTGCTGTTCAGGAGAAGCGTGGCCGAGGCCGAGGGACGGGTCAGGGGCGAGCTGCTGGACGACCTGATCGCGCGGCCCGACTCCCCTGGCCTGGCCGACCGGGCACGCAGGCTCGGGGTCGATCTGGGGGCACCGCACGTCGTGGTGGTGGTCAAGCACGGCGGGCAGCGGGAACGGGCCGCGTTCTGGGCGTCGTCGCAGGCCACGCTGCGGCACGGGCTGGCCGCCGGGCGCGGGGACGAGGTGGTGCTGCTGGTCCCCGGCGACCACGCGGGCGCCGTCGCACAGCGGGTGGCCGCCGAGCTGAGCGCGTCGCTGCACAGCCCGGCCACGGCAGGCGCCTGCGGCGTGCGTGGCGGCGCCGGGCAGCTGCGTGGGGGCACAGCGGACCTGCGGGGCGGCACCGGGGACGTGGCCGCGGCATACCTGGAGGCACGGCGGTGCGCCGAGGCGCTGATCGCGCTGGGCCGGGCCGGGGACGGGGCGAGCGCGGCCGAGCTGGGCTTCGTCGGGCTGCTCGTCGGTGACGGCCGCGACGTGCACGGGTTCGTGGACCGGGTGCTGGGCGCCGTGATCGACTACGACACGCGCCGGGGCACCGCGCTGGCCGACACGCTGAGCGCGTACTTCGGCACGGGCGGCTCGCCGTCCCGTACGGCCGAGGCCATGCACATTCACGTCAACACCGTCACGCAGCGGCTCGACCGGATCGGAAAGCTGCTCGGCGACGGCTGGCTGGAGCCGGAGCGGGCGCTGGAGATCCAGCTGGCGCTGCGCTTGCACCGGCTCGGCCACACATCCACACCACAGACTGTGGGCCCGGACTCCATATGAGTGATGCCGGTCACTCTTTACCGTGACCGGCATGGCCACTTCCATCAAGAAGATCGTCGCCGCGAGCCTGATCGGCACCACCATCGAGTGGTACGACTTCTTCCTGTACGGCTCGGCAGCCGCTCTCGTCTTCAACACCCTCTTCTTCCCCACGTCCGACCCGCTGACCGGCACGCTGCTGTCGTTCCTCACCTACGCCGTCGGATTCGTCGCCCGCCCGCTCGGCGGCCTGGTCTTCGGTCACTTCGGCGACCGGGTGGGCCGCAAGACGCTGCTGGTCGTCAGCCTGCTGATGATGGGCGTCGCGACGTTCCTCATCGGCTGCCTGCCGACGTACGAGACCCTCGGCCCGTCCGCGGCGCTGCTGCTGACGGCCCTCAGGCTCGTGCAGGGCTTCGCGCTGGGCGGCGAGTGGGGCGGCGCGGTGCTCATCGTCTCCGAGCACGGCGACAACGCACGGCGCGGCTTCTGGGCCTCCTGGCCGCAGGCCGGCGCACCCGGCGGCAACCTGCTGGCCACCGGCGTGCTGGCGGCGCTGGCCGCCTGGCAGCCGGACGAGGCGTTCCTGTCGTGGGGCTGGCGGGTGCCGTTCCTGCTGTCCGGCGTGCTGGTGCTGATCGGCCTGTGGATCAGGTTGTCGATCAGCGAGTCGCCGGTCTTCCAGCAGGCCCCGCCCGAGGAGCGGGCGCCGATCGTCGGCGTGCTGCGCTACCACTGGAAGGACGTGCTCACCGCCATCGGCGCCCGCCTGGCCGAGAACATCTCCTTCTACCTGCTGACCGTCTTCGTCATCACCTACGCCAAATCCAACAACATCCCCAACTCGACCGTGCTGAACGCGGTGCTGATCGCCTCGGCCATCCACTTCGTCACGATCCCGATGTGGGGCGCGCTGTCCGACCGCGTCGGCCGCCGCCCGATCTACCTGGCCGGCGCCGCCGGCATCGGGGTGTGGATCTTCGCGTTCTTCCCGCTCATCGACACGGGCAACTTCTTCGCGATCACCCTCGCCGTCACCGTCGGCCTGCTCTTCCACGGCATGATGTACGGCCCGCAGGCGGCGTTCTTCTCCGAGCTGTTCGGCACCAGGATGCGCTACACCGGCGTGTCGATCGGCGCACAGCTGTCGGCGATCGTGGCGGGCGCGCTGGCCCCGCTCATCGCGGTGGCGCTGCTGAAGACCTACTCGAGCAGCGTGCCCATTTCGCTCTACCTTGGTCTGGCGGCGGTGCTCACCCTGATCGCGGTCTACACCGCCCGCGAGACCCAGGGCCGCGACCTGGCCGAAAGGATCCACGCGCAATGAAGGTCACCACGCCGCGGCTCACCCAGAACGTCCTCACCGTCGCCGGCAGGGAGTCCGGCGAGCCGGTGTTGTTCGTGCACGGCAACGTCTCCTCGGCCGCGTTCTGGCGCGACAGCATGGCAGCGCTGCCGGAGGGCTACCGCCCGCTCGCGGTCGACCTGCGCGGCTTCGGCGAGACCGATCCCGAGCCGGTGGACGCCACGCGAGGCCTGCGCGACTACTCCGACGACGTGCTGGAGCTGATCGAGGAGCTCGGCCTGGACGGGGTGCACCTCGTGGGCTGGAGCATGGGCGGCGGCGTCGTCCTGCAGGCCCTACGGGACCGCCCAGGCGCCGTCAGGAGCGTCACCCTGGTCAACCCCATCTCCCCGTACGGCTTCGGCGGCACGGAAGGCGCCGACGGCCGGCTGACCCACGCCGACGGCGCGGGCTCGGGAGCGGGGGCCGCGAATCCGGACTTCGTGGCCCGGCTGAAGGCGGGCGACCTGTCGGATGAGGCGCCCACGTCCCCACGCAACGTCTTCCGCTCCGCGTACGTCAACAACCGCGAGGTCCCCGACGAGGACTTCTACCTGCGCTCGATGCTCACCACCCGGGTGGGCGAGACGCACTACCCGGGTGACGGGGCCACGTCGGCCGCGTGGCCGGGGGTGGCGCCGGGCAAACACGGCGTGCTCAACGCCATCGCCCCCACCCACTTCCGCCTGGACGACCTCCACGAGATCGACCCCAAGCCTCCCATCCTGTGGATCAGGGGCGCCGACGACATGATCGTCTCCGACACGTCCCTGTTCGACCTGGCCCACCTGGGCGCGCTCGGCGTGGTGCCCGGCTCCCCCGGCACGTCCGCCCAGCCGATGCTGGCCCAGACCAGGGAGGTCCTGGAGCGGTACGGCCCGTACCGCGAGGCCGTGCTCCAGGACTGCGGCCACAGCCCGCACCTGGAGCACCCAGCGGAGTTCCGGCGCCTGCTGGCCGCCCACCTGAGAGAGGCCTAGATGATCGTCGCGCTCACCCTGGTCGCGAGCCTGTTAACGGCGCCCCAGCAGCTCACGGTGCCCGGCGCGGAACGCGCGGTCGTCGCCACGCTCGACGACCTGACCACGGCCGGCACCGCGAAGACCGGCCACACCGACCCCGCCGACTGGGCCGGGCTGCACTCGGCCGCCACGGTCAACCCGACAGGCGTGCCCGGCACGCAGATCGACGGCTACTTCCCCGACACCTCCACCACCAACGCCACGCGCGGCTGGAACCACGACTCCCAGTTCGTGATCAGGCTTCCCGACCACTGGAACGGCGGTCTGGTCGTCAGCGGCACCCCGGGCAACAGGGAGCAGTACGCCAACGACTACACGATCTCCGACTGGGTCCTGTCCAAGGGCTACGCCTTCGCCGCCACCGACAAGGGCAACGTCGGCGTGAACTTCCACGAGGACGGCCGCCGGCCCGGCGACGCCATCGCCGAGTGGAACCACCGCGTCACCCAGCTCACCGTGGCCGCCAAGGCCGTGGTCAGGCAGCGGTACGGCAAGCAGCCCGCGCGCACGTTCGTCGCGGGCATCTCCAACGGCGGCTACCTCGTCAGGTGGCAGCTGGAGAACCGCGGCTGGCTCTACGACGGCGGCGTGGACTGGGAAGGCACGCTGTGGCGCGTCCAGGGCGACAACCTGCTGAACTTCCTGCCGCCGGCGTTGAAGGCGTATCCGGACGAGGCCGGGGTGCGGGCGGCCGGGTTCGCGGCGGGCTCGGAGTTCCTCTGGCCGTTCCACCGGCAGTATTACTGGGAGCTCACCCAGCAGCTCTACCAGAAGGAGCTGGATCCGTCCTACCAGGGCGCGGCGGCCGACTACGACTATGACGCGCGCAAGCCCTACGCCGCCGTGGCGAAGATCGGGCTGACCGGCCGGATCACCAAGCCGCTGATCACGATTCACGGGACGCTCGACACGCTGCTGCCGATCTCCCGCGACTCCGACGTCTACGCCGAGATGGTCGGACCGCACCGGCCGTTCAAGTACTACCGGGTCGAGGGCGGCAACCATCTGGACAGCCTGGTGGACGTCTATCCCGACCGGCTGAAGCCGATGTTGCCGGTCTTCAGGAACGCCTTCGAGGAGCTCGAGGGCTGGGTCACCTGAGGTAGCGGTGCCCGCCCGCGCGCGCCAGGCGCATGATGTGCCGCGCGCCGGGCAGTCGCCGGCAGATCCGGTGCAGCAGGGTGCCCCTGCCCATCGGTGAGCGGCGCTCGGGGTCGATGGCGGTGGCGGGACGTGCCTCGACCCTGCCCCTGCGCACCTCCAGTGCGAAGCGCAGCCCGACCTCATCGTCCGGCGAGCGCAGCGACGTCAGCCAGCCGCCTGGGCCCAGGCGGTCGGCGCTCGGCAGGCGGCTGACCGGCAGCTTGGCCACGAGCTGCCCGGCGATCTTGCCCGGCACCCCGGCCTCGACCAGCGCGGGGGCGCACACCTCGCGTTCACCGCGCCCGGTGCTGCGCAGCACCAGCTCCAGCGGCGGCCCGCCGCTCGGCGGCACGTACGGCACCGGCAGCACGACGTAGGCGTGCCCGTCCACCTGCTTGACCTCCACCGCGGGCGACACCAGCGCGATCGACTCGGAGAACGAGCGCGGCTCGACGGCCAGGCCCAGCTCGCCCCGATCGGTCCAGCACGGCACCACCAGCCGCGTCCTGGGCCGCTGGGCCAGCACGCCCAGGCAGTTGAGCGGGCCGTCGGGGCGGCTCACCCGGCTCCTGGCCTGGTTGGCGCCGCCGAACATGCGGACGTGCACCTCCCAGTGACCAGGGCTGAGCGGCTCCCCGAATGCGGCGGTGGTCACGTCGATCCTGGTCTCGCCCTTGATCTGCACCCGGACCCGGCGGCGGCCGTCCTCGATCACCTCCACCCGCTGGGCCAGCGGCAGGAAGTGCACGACGCCGGTCTCGGCGTGCCGCACGTAGACCTCGATCCTGGCCCGCTCGACGGCCTCGCTCACGTCGGTGACGCTCTCGCCGAGCAGCTTGGCGTCGATGGCGCGCGGCGGGATCCAGTGCATGCGCGCGCCGTCCGTACGGTATCGGTCGAGCCGGCCGTCGCCGCCCTTGACCTCCACGGTGAGCTCGAGCACCAGGACGTGGGCGTCCCAGCGCACCTCGGTGAGCTCGGTGTGGAGCCCGGACCGCTTGGAGGAGCCGGCGAGCAACACGATCTGGTCGAGACGGCCCTCTCTGACGAACGCGGCGACGGCACGCAGTTGGCAGGGCAGGTAGCGGTCGAGCCGCTCGGGGAAGCGCTCGGACATGAGCTCCTGGACGAGGCGGAAGTGCATGCCCCTGTCGACGGAGGAGTCGGCGAAACGGCTGGTCAGCAGCGGGCGGAGGACGGCGTAGCGGAACCAGTATCCGTAGATGCGATCACGCTGCCGCCCCTCGCCGACGTAGGTGTCGACGTCGTTCAGCAGCGCCCTGAGCTCCTTGACCATCGCCCGCGGATCCTCCTCGGCCTTGGGCCGCTCGCCGAGGTGGCAGCAGACCTGCTCGGCCAGCACGGCGATGACCTTGGCCTGCAGGTACGCCCGCATCACGAACGCCTGCTCGGCCAGCCGCCCGCCGGGCACGCTGAAGCCGAGCTCGTTCTCCTCCAGGAAGGCGCGCCGGTAGAGCTGCTGAGGGCCGAGCAGGCAGAGCAGGCGGTCGCGCAGGATGTCGGCGCGGGCCGTGCTCCGCGCGAAGGCGATCAGCGGTGAGCCGTGGTCGCGCACCAGACGGCCGATCAGCACGTCCGCGTCGGTCTCCACGGCGCGCTCGTGCATGCGGGCGATGGCGTCACGTTCCAGCCGGTCGCCCTGATCGAGGAAGTAGACGTAGTCGCCGGTCGCGGCCGCCAGGCCGACGTTGCGGCCGCGCATCGGCGAGCCCGTGTGCGGGAGGTGGAACGTGCGTACGTTGTCGCGGGCCGCCGCGATGGCGTCCAGCCGCTCCGCGATCCCGTCCGTGGACCCATCGTCCAGGAGGATCACTTCGTAGTCGGCCGCGGGCATCGTCTGCTCCAGCGCGGAGCGGAGGCACGCGTCGGCGGTGTCACCCGGATTGTGGACATTGACGATCACACTGACCTTCACACCCATGCGGTCAGCCTCTGCCCGCCTCCACGATTCGGGCGCGGTGGCTTGCCGATTACAGAAGGAAAGTTGACCTCTGGCTGTGCTCCTCTAGGGCTAGTACCAGCCGACCCGCTGCGAGTGACCCCAGGCGGCGCACGGCGTGCCGTAGCGGCCCTTGATGTAGCCCAGGCCCCACTTGATCTGGGTGGCGGCGTTGGTCTGCCAGTCGGAGCCCGCGCTGGCCATCTTGCTGCCGGGCAGGGACTGCGGGATGCCGTACGCGCCGGAGTAGCGGTTCATCGCCCGCTCGTTCCAGCCACTCTCCTTGTGCCACAGCCGCTCCAGGCAGCCCCACTGATCCTCGCCGAAGCCGAACTCGCCGAGCATGGCCTTGGCGGTGGCCTTGTTGCTGCCCGGTGAGGGGTCGCTGCCCGGCGGGAAGTTCACCGCGGGGAACCCGTCGCCGGGGGGCGCCTGCTTCGGCACGACCCAGTCGATGTCGTCGGGGTTGTCGCCGGCCCCGGACCGGCCCTTCTCCAGCTTGTCCGCCCGGAACGCCTGCTCGGCCGCGGCCTTGAGCGCGTCGGTCTCCGGGTCGGGCGCGGACAGGTCGCCGCTGGCGAGCTTGCCCATGTCCTCGAGGGTGAAGCCCTCGGTCGCCGGCGCGTTGGCGTTCTCGATGGCGCGGTAGGCGACGAACCCACCGCCGCCGCCGACGATCGCGATGGCCAGGACGGTGATGGCGACACGCTTCGGCGTGAAGCGCGAAGGTCGCCGCGCCGAGGGAACGTCTTCTCTCGGGGGGCGCTCGCTCAAACGCGGACCGGGGCTCACGATCCATGAGCTTGCCCTGTCCTAGGGGGTGCTCCGCAACCGAAACGCGGGAATCGCTTGGGGCTACCTTGGCTAAGCAGCACGTTAGCGTGGCATTTCGGACTACTGTGATTTTCGTCACAGCAAATCGGCTCCCCTTCGTGCCCCCGTGAACCGAAGGGAAGCCCGCATCCATGATTTCCTTCGTTCTTCGGGATCCCGTAGTTGGCATGTCACAGTTTGGTGACTTAGTTCGGGCATTAGGGACATGGAATAATAATGTGCGCGTGGCTGGCATCCTCCTGGTTGAAGACGACCCCTCCGTCCGTACGGCTCTCGAGCTGGCGTTGACCCGGCAGGGGCACTCCGTCACGTCCTACGCGACCGGCGAGGAGGCTCTCGACCACATCAGGGCCCGTCGCCCCGAGATAGCGATCCTGGACGTCATGCTCCCGGGCATCGACGGGATCGAAGTGTGCCGCCGGGTGCGCAAGCTGGACCAACTGCCCGTCATCCTGCTCACGGCCAGGGGCGACGACCTCGACATCGTGGTCGGCCTGGAGGCCGGCGCGGACGACTACGTGGTCAAGCCGGTCGAGCCGCGGGTGCTCGACGCGCGGATCCGCGCCATCCTGCGCAGGGCCGAGTCGGCCGCCTCCGATCGCATCACGTTCGGCGACCTCGTGATCGACCGCGGCGCGCTCAAGGTCATGCTGGCCGGCAAGGAGATCCACCTGACGCCCACCGAGCTGCGGCTGCTGCTGGAGCTCGTCCGCCACCCCGGCCAGGTCCTCAACCGCCGCTATCTGCTGCGGGCCGTCTGGGACCACACGCACATCGCCGACTCGCGACTGGTCGACGCCTGCGTGCAGCGCGTCCGCGCGAAGATCGAGCCGACGCCCGCCGAGCCCGTGTTCATCCACACGGTGCGCGGGTTCGGCTATCGGTTCAGCCCCCCGTGATCCCGTTGCCGACCGGCTTGCGAGCGCGTCTGGTCATCACGTTCACGCTCGTCGCCGTCACCGCCTCCACGCTGGTCGCCACCATCGGCTTCGAGCTGGCCAAGACGGCGCTGGTGAACAGGACGGAGACCACCTCGCTCGACCTGGTGATCAGGGAGCTGAGCAGCATCGACTTCGCCGTGGGCAAGCTGCGGCCGGGCGAGGCCGCGCCGACGAACAAGGAGCTCGACCGCCTGGCCCAGACCCTGAGCGCGCCCGGCCGCGGCGTCATCATCGAGTATGGCGACCTGGTCTCGGTCAACGGTCCCATGGCCCTGAGCGACGTGCCCAACGAGCTGTACGGCCGGGCCAAGCAGAGCGTCGTCACCCAGCGGAGGGTGATCCGCAACGAGCTGTGGTTCATCGTCGGCGCCGGGGTGGCCAGGGACAACTTCGGCCGCCCCGAGGCCACCGACCTGCGGGCTTTCGTGTTCTTCCCCATGACCGCCGACGTCAACCAGCTGAACGCGCTCAGGGCCAGGCTGTTCCAGGGCGGCATCGCCATCGTGCTGATCGCCGTGGTCGTGTCGCTGCTGTCCGCCCGGCAGGTGCTGCTCCCCGTCCGGCGGCTGAGCGCGGCCGCGCAGGCACTCGGCGAGGGCAAGCTGGACACGCGGCTGCCCGTGCACGGACAGGACGAGCTGGCCGGGCTGACCGCCAGGTTCAACGACGCGGCGGCGGCATTGGAGCTCAGCGTGTCGGAGCTGCGCTCGCTCGAGGCCATGTCACGCCGGTTCGTGGCGGACGTCTCGCACGAGCTGCGCACGCCGCTGACCGCCATGACGGCCGTGGCCGACGTGCTCTCGGAGGAGGCCGGCCGGCTCCCCGAGGCGCCGGCGCAGGCCGTACGACTGGTGCTCCGCGAGATCGAGCGCCTGCGCGAGCTGGTCGAGCACCTCATCGAGATCAGCCGCTTCGACGCGGGCACGGCCACGCTCAACCTCGAGCCCGTCAACGTGGCCGACGCCATCGCCGACTGCCTGGAGACGCGCGGGTGGACCGACCAGGTGAAGGTGAACGCCTCCCAGGGGTTGACCGACAACCTCGATCCGAGGAGGTTCGACGTCATCGTGGCCAACCTCGTCGGCAACGCGCTCAAGCACGGACTGCCCCCGGTGGTGGTCAACGCCAGGAGCACCGAGAACGGCCTGGAGGTGAAGGTGCGCGACCACGGCAAGGGCATCCCGCTGGAGGCGCTGCCCCACGTCTTCGATCGTTTCTTCAAGGCAGGCGCCGGCCGCTCCCGCAGCCAGGGCAGCGGCCTGGGCCTGGCCATCGCCAGGGCCAATGTGCATCTGCACGGCGGCACGATCTCGGTACGCACCCAGAACCCCGGCACCCTCTTCACGGTCTGGCTCCCGCACGCATGAAGAACCTCCGTGCTCTGTTAGCGGCCATGGCGTTCATGGTCGTGGCCGCGTGCGGCATCTCGCCCACCGACGTCCTGGACCGGGACAACGCGCCCACCACCCGGATCCCGCCGCCGTCCAAGACGATCTACCTGATCAGGGACGGCAAGCTCACACTGGAGCCGGCCGACGTGGCGAACGACACCGTCGAGAGCCTGCTCGGCGCGCTGTTCGCGGCCTCCACGCAGCCGCTGGGCGACCGGGACACCGAGCTGCGCGGGTTCACGTACCTGAGGGTCAACGACTCGCTCAACCCCGTACGGCGCGACGAGGTGATCCTCCCGCGCACGTCGACCCTGACCGTCTATATCCGGGGCGAGGGCAAGCTGAGCAGGCTCGGCATGGCGCAGATCGTCTGCACGGCACAGCAGGACGCGGCCTTCGAAGAGGTCAGGATCATCCGGGACAACGAGAACCGCCCCCCGCAGGACGAGGGGCGGCACACGTGTCCCGATCTGAAATGATCACATGGTGATGTCCTCGAGCATCTCCGTCACCAGCGCCGCGATCGGGGAGCGCTCGGACCTGGTCAGCGTGACGTGCGCGAACAGCGGATGCCCCTTCAGCTTCTCCACCACCGCGACCACGCCGTCGTGCCTGCCGACCCGCAGGTTGTCGCGCTGGGCGATGTCGTGGGTGAGCACGACCCGCGAGTTGGCGCCGATCCGGCTCAGCACGGTCAGCAGCACCCCGCGCTCGAGCGACTGGGCCTCGTCCACGATCACGAACGCGTCGTGCAGCGACCGGCCGCGGATGTGCGTCAGCGGGAGCACCTCCAGCATGCCCCTGTCGAGCACCTCCTCGATCACCTCGGGCGCGGTGACCGCGCCGAGCGTGTCGTAGACGGCCTGCGCCCACGGACCCATCTTCTCGCCCTCGGTGCCGGGCAGGTAGCCGAGCTCCTGGCCGCCCACGGCGTAGAGCGGGCGGAAGACGACGACCTTGCGGTGCTGGCGGCGCTCCAGGACCGCCTCCAGGCCCGCGCAGAGCGCCAGCGCCGACTTGCCCGTGCCGGCCCGGCCGCCGAGCGAGACGATGCCGATCTCAGGGTCCATCAGCAGGTCCAGCGCGATGCGCTGCTCGGCGGAGCGGCCGTGCAGGCCGAACACCTCGCGGTCGCCGCGGACCAGGCGCACCGACTTGTCCGGCAGCACCCGGCCCAGGGCCGAGCCCTTGGCGGACAGCAGCCGCAGCCCGGTGTGCGTCGGCAGATCCCTGGCCTCCTCCAGGTCCGCCGTGCCGTGCTCGAAGAGCGCCTCGACGTCCTCGGTGGTCACCTGCAGCTCGGACATGCCGGTCCAGCCTGACTCGTGTACGAGCTCGGCCCGGTACTCCTCGGCCACCATGCCGATCGAGGCCGCCTTGACCCGCATGGGCAGGTCCTTGGAGACCAGGACGACGTCGCAACCCTCGGCGGCCAGCGAGCGCGCCACGGTCAGGATGCGGGTGTCGTTGTCGCCCAGGCGGAACCCCACGGGCAGGATGGACGGATCGCTGTGATTGAGCTCGACCCTGATCGTGCCGTCCCCCGTGGGCATCGGCTCGTCGAGCCTGCCGTACTGCACACGCAGATCGTCGAGGTAGCGAAGAGCCTTCCTCGCGAAATAGCCGAGCTCCGGGTGGTGCCGCTTACCTTCCAGCTCCGTGATGACCACGATAGGAAGGACGACGTCGTGCTCGGCGAAGCGGGTCATCGCCGCCGGGTCGGCCAGCAGGACCGAGGTGTCCAGCACGTACGTGCGCTTGGTCGGCTTGGTCGAAGGGTTGCTCGAGGACACTGCCACACGTTCTCCCCCGGGCGCCCATACGTGCGGGCACCCTGCAGACGAGGCGGGAATCGGACCGGACCCGCTCCCCCGACCGCGAAATGCCGTCGGTGCCGGGTTCCGGCCCCCTCGGCAAGTGTTGGTGCAAAGGCGAGCCCTCTCCGGAGTGTCCGGCCTGTGGTCGGACACTTCTAACGTTACGTCCTTGATGCCCGATTGTCGTGCTAAGAACCGTAACGTCGGTGTCTCGCAGCGTAGTCGCGCAGCGCCCGCAGGAAATCGACCCTGCGGAAGTCCGGCCAGTAAGCCTCGTGGAAGTAGAACTCGGAATGAGCGCTCTGCCACAACATGAAGCCGGACAAGCGCTGCTCGCCCGACGTCCGGATGAGGAGGTCCGGGTCGGGCTGGCCGCGAGTGTAAAGATGCTCCGCGATGTGCTCGACATCGAGCACCTCGACGAGGTCCTCGATGCTCGCTCCCCTGCTCGCTTGCTCCTGGAGCAGTGAGCGCACCGCATCGGCAATCTCACGTCTTCCTCCATACCCAACTGCAACGTTCACAATCAGGCCCGGACGGTGTGATGACACTTCCTTTGCATTTTTTAGGACATTCGCCGTTCGGTCGGGGAGCAAGTCGAGCGCGCCGACCGGGATGATCCGCCAGCCCTCGTCCACGAGTTCCTGCGTGACGTCCTCGATGATGCCCAGGAGCGGCTCCAGCTCCTCGCGCGGCCGGTTGAGGTTGTCATTGGAGAGCATCCAGACGGTGACGACCTCGACGCCGGTCTCCCGGCACCAGCTGAGCAGCTCAGATATCTTGTCCGCGCCCTTGCGGTGGCCGGTGGCCACGTCCCGCATACCCATGGCGCGCGCCCAGCGGCGGTTGCCGTCGATGATGACCCCGACGTGCCGGGGGATGCTGTCCTTCGACAGCTTGGCCTCCAGCCGGCGCTCGTACAGCCGGTAGACCAGGTCACGCAGGCCCACGAAGTGCCTCCCTGGCGATGCTGTGCCTTCGGTCCATTGACCTAACAGGCAATTATCACCGCGTTTCGCCCGTGCCCGGTCCTCGTACTGGATTCCTTACCAGATCTCTTCCTTCCAGACACCCTTCGGCCTCTTCTACAAGGCCGCGGACGAACGCCGACAGCTCGGCCGACGTCAGCACCGCCCGCATGCCCACGCCTGTGCTGCCCCACGCCTCCACGTATGCCCTTCTGGTCAGCCGCCACTCACCGCGCCTGCCCTGCTTCGGCACCCAGAGGGGGATCGTGCGGAGCCGGCAGCTGAGCTCCCCGCCGCCGACCAGGCTCGTTCTGCTGCGGTAGCGGAAGGAGAAGAGCTCGCCGTCCGGCTCCTCGCCGGGGAACCTGTCGTCAGGGTCGGCCCACCGCGTGGCCTTGCCCCGGCCCCTGCGGGCCTCGTCGACGCCGCGCGCCAGGCGGGCGAGCAGCCAGCCGCAGCGCTCGCCCACGCGACCGTACGGAGTGCCGTCGCGGTGCAGCTCCAGGGTGACCTCATACGGCGTCCCCACAGTGTCCGTGCATGCCACGGGCGTGACGCTCAGATAAGATCCATCGACGCAGCGCAGTCCCCCCATCCCCCCAGGATTTCCCCCCAAAAGTCACCTAAACCCGGACGCGCCGCCCCCCGTTGGACATCGCACCTAGGGCAGGAGGCGGGACCACCAACGGGGCTTGCGACGGGGTGGTTCCGGCATCCGGCCGCGCTCACGCAACCAGGCGGCGAAGTCGTCGGCGTCGGTGCGGTAGTTGGGCGGCGGCTCGGTTCGGGAGCGCGCGTAGGCGGCGAACTCCGCCGCCAGGTCGGGCCCCGCGGCGATGGCGGTGTCGGGGCGGATCCTGGCCACGATGCCGCGCCGCTTGGCGATCAGGCTCGCCGCCTGCGCCCGTATCCGCTCCCGGTCGAAACCCTCAGGAATGGCGCCTCCGGCGACCAGGGCCGCGACCACCCGCGCCTGCACCTCCGCCAGCCGCGCCTGAGCCGCGGCCGCGCTCGGCGGCGTCTCGACCGGCTCGGGCGTCACCTGGCCTCCCCCGCCAGGGACATCGCGGTCCTGATCTTGGACAGCTCGTCCCCCAGTGCCGCATCGCTCGGGAAGTCGTCGTCCCACTCCAGCAGCACGCCCGGCGGGGTGGCCCGGGCACACAGCTCGGTGAGGATGTCGAGCACCGGCTGGGGCGCGGTGGTGGTGTGCGTGTCGTGCCAGATGCCCTGGTGCTCGTACCCGCCGGCCACGTGGACGTAGGCGAGGTGCTCCAGGGGGAGCGCGTCGAGCGCGTCCACCGCCGACAGGCCCAGGTTGAACTGGTTGGTGTAGAGATTGGCCACGTCGATCAGCAGCCCGACGCCGGTGCGTTCCACTAACTCGGCAAGGAACTGGCCCTCGGTCAGCTCGTCGTCGGGCCACCCGAAGATCGCCGCGACGTTCTCCAGGGCCAGCGGGACGGGCAACGCGTCCTGGGCCCGGCGCACGTTCTCCGTGATGACCCGCAGCGACTCGCGGGTACGCGGCACGGGCAGCAGATGGCCTGCCTCCAGACCACCGCCCCGTACGAAGGCCAGGTGCTCGCTGACCAGCGGCGCGTCCAGCGCCTCCGCACAGGCGGCCAGGTGGGCGAGCCTGGCCGGAGACGGCGGCTCGGCCGCGCCGATGCCTAGCGACACCCCGTGCGGGATCACCGGCACGTCCTTTGCCCGCAGCACGAGCAGCGACTCGGGCAGATGGCCGGGTTTGAGGTTCTCGGCGATCACCTCGACGAAGTCGACGCCGTCCATACGCTCGATCGTCAGGTCCAGCTCCGCCCGCCAGCCGATCCCCACACCCAGCTCCACCATCCCGGCCCCCTCGCCACGCGCTCCAGCCCCCGACATCACAGCTCCTTTGTCGCGGGCCCCAGCCCCCGACATGACAACCCCTTCGTCGCGCGATCCAGCCCCCGACATCACAGCCCTTTCGTCGCGCGTACCAGCCCCGGTCATATCAATCCCCTTGGTGGTCAACTCGCCCCCTTTTCCCAATCGTGTGTCATCAGCCCCCGCCGCAACCACCGCAGCCTCCGCCACCACAGCCGGACGATCCGCTTCCGCAGCTCGACCCGCTCGACGGTGAGCTGTCGCCGCCACCTCCACCCCATGAAGCCCCGCCCCCAGCCACGTAGGCACCGCCGCCCCTGCGACGCCGCCGGCCCGTGCTCGCAGTGCTTATGGTCGCGCTTGCTGCGGCCTCCGTTGGCTCGTCCCTCGCTCTCTCCGGCCTATCGCGCCGCTCCGCGAGCTCCACCTGAAGGTCGGGATCACGCACCTCACCGAGGCCGTACAGCGCGATCGCGAGGGCCCCCTCGGCGGTGCCCCGGGGGTTGTCCCGCCTGGCCGCCTCGAGCATCTCCTGTCCCGACGGCGTCAGCGTGACCCGGGTGATGCGCCGGTGCCTCCAGACGTAGATCGCCGCCATCACCCCGGTGACGACCAGGAGGGTCAGCGCGAGCGACGACAGCAGGCTCGCGCCCTGGATCAGGATCAGCGCCGCGCCGACCACGAAGCCGGCGAACGCCACCCCCGACAGGGCCTGTAACCGGACGCTCAGCCGGCCGGCCCGGGCGAGGGCGTCGTCGGCCAGGACCAGCCCCAGGCCCTCGAGGTGGCGATCGAGCGCGTCCATGGCCAGCGTCCGCGTGGTCTCGATCCGCAGTGCGCTCACGGGCAGCCCCGAGCGGGAGGCGACCACGCCCAGCACCGCTTCCTCGATGGGCTCGCGCGAGACGACGCTGGAGTGCACCTGGTGGACGCGGCCCCCGCGCGACACGCGCAGGTCACCCGCCTCCGCCAGCAGCGCGACGGCGGTGTCCGCCACCCGGTACGCGCCTCCCGCCAGGTAGGCGAGCTCGTAGTGGCCGAGCTCGCGGAGACGGAGGCCCGTGTCGGCCTCACGGGCGGCGGCATGCTCACGTTTGATGGTGGAGGCGATGGTGAGGGTGAGCGCCGCCAGCGCCACCGAGACGATCAGCAGGATCAGGTCCATTCAGGCCTCCCCTCCGTGCAGCCCGACAGGCTGGGTAACGGGAAGACGTATAAAGCCGAGGTAAAGGTTCCGTCTGCGCGGATACAGTTCTGGGCCCGCTCAGTCAGCTGCCACCGCCACCGCAGCCGCCACCGCCGCCGCCTCCCCCACAGCTCGACCCGCCGCCGGACGAGCTGCCACAGCTGGACGAGCCACTACCGCAGCTCGACGAGCCGCCGCCGAAGTCGCTGCCGCCGTAGGAGTCGCTGCCGAAGGTGGCTCCGTCGCCGCCGCTGTGGGTGCCGCAGGAGCCCGCGCAGTCGCCGCCAGGGGCGCCGGCCGACAACTCGTCGCAGAGCCTCTGGTCGCCGGCGTCGGCCAGGCCGTACAGGGCGACGGGCACCCCCACCGCCAAGGCCAGCGAGCTCTGGTCGCGTACGCCGCGCGGGTGGTGGTCGCGGGCTGAGCGCAGGACCTCCCTACCCGCCCGGGTGACGACGTTCCGCAGGCCGCGGCCCTGCCTGGCGAGCCCGGCGGCCCCGGTGAAGAGGGCGATCCCGATGAAGATCAGCAAGATCACGAAGGTCAGCGGGCTCATGTCGATGAAGGCGGACACCACGAGCGCGCCCACCGCGAAGCCGGCCGCTCCGATCATGACGATCTGCAGGTGGTCCCTGCGCCGCCACGCCCTGGCGAACGCCTGCTTCGGCACGATCAGCCCCCGCCGTTCGAGCCCGGCCGCCAGCTCGGCCAGCGCCGGATGTGCCGCCAGCGCCTGCCGCAGCTCGCTCGCCCGGTAGCCGCCCGGCCTGGCGGCCAGCGTGGCGAGCACGGCCTGTTCGATCGGCTCGAGCGAGGGCGGTGCGCCATGGACGGGGGTGACCTGCGATCCGCGTGACACGCGGACGGCGCCGGCCGTCGCGAGGACGGCCAGCGCCGTGTTGATGGCTCTGCGGGGTCCACCGGTCAGGTACGCCAGCTCGTAGTGGGACAGGGCGTGCCCGACACCGCTGGGCGTGGCCTCGCTGACCCGCCGCCGCTCCGTCTCGACGCGTTTCACGGCGGCGTTGACCAATAACGCCACACCGATCGCGGCCATGAGCAGCACGAACTCCACAGTGGTCCCCTCTCTCGCGCTACGGCGGCTCGCTCAGTTAAAGACCAAGCCGCCGTACTGCACAAGAGGGGGCTACTCTCTCTCCGGCCTATCGCGCCGCTCCGAGGCGGTCGAGGAGGGCCTGGTACTCCTCCCACAGCTCCTTCGGCAGGTGGTCGCCGAACTTCTCGAAGTGGGCCGGGATCAGCGCGGCCTCCTCGCGCCAGACCTCGCGGTCGACCGACAGCAGCGTGTGCAGATCATCGTCGGACAGCTCCAGGCCCTCGGTGTCGAGCTCGGCGGGCAGCAGCCCGATCGGGGTCGGCACGGCCTTGGCCTCACCGTTGAGCCGGTCCACGATCCACTTGAGCACGCGGCTGTTCTCGCCGTAGCCGGGCCAGATGAACTGGCCGTCGGCGTTCTTGCGGAACCAGTTGACGTAGTAGATCCGAGGGAGCACGGCGCCCTCGCGACGGCCGATCTTCAGCCAGTGGCCGAAGTAGTCGCCCATGTTGTAGCCGCAGAACGGCAACATGGCGAAGGGGTCGTGGCGCAGCTCGCCGACCTTGCCCTCGGCCGCGGCGGTCTTCTCGGAGGCGACGTTGGCTCCGAGAAAGACGCCGTGCTCCCAGCTCAGCGACTCTGTTACCAGAGGCACGGCGGTGGCGCGGCGACCGCCGAACAAGATGGCTGAGATGGGGACACCCTTGGGGTCCTGCCATTCGGGTGCGATGGTGGGGCACTGGGAGGCGGGGGTGGTGAAGCGGGCGTTCGGGTGGGCGGCGGGCTCGTCGCTGTCCGGCGTCCAGGAACGGCCCTTCCAGTCGGTCAGGTGCGCAGGCGGCTCGTCGGTCAGGCCCTCCCACCACACGTCGCCGTCGTCGGTGAGCGCGACGTTGGTGAAGATGCTGTTGCCCCAGAGCGTCCTGATCGCGTTGGCGTTGGTCACCTGGCCGGTGCCCGGCGCGACGCCGAAGAAGCCGGCCTCCGGGTTGATCGCGTAGAGGCGGCCGTCCTCGCCGAAGCGCATCCAGGCGATGTCGTCGCCGATCGTCTCGACCTTCCAGCCGGGAATCGTGGGCTGGAGCATGGCGAGGTTGGTCTTGCCGCAGGCGCTCGGGAAGGCGGCGGCGACGTAGCGGGTCTCGCCGGTGGGCGGGGTGAGCTTGAGAATCAGCATGTGCTCCGCCAGCCAGCCCTCATCGCGGGCCATGACGCTGGCGATGCGCAGCGCGTAGCACTTCTTGCCGAGCAGCGCGTTGCCGCCGTACCCGGAGCCGTAGGACCAGATCTCGCGGGTCTCGGGGAAGTGGCTGATGTACTTGGTGGAGCTACACGGCCACGGCACGTCCACCTGGCCGTGCTCCAGCGGCGCGCCCACGGAGTGCACGCAGCGGACGAAGTCGCCGCGTTCTTCGATGAGGCGCAGCGCCCGCTCGCCCATGCGGGTCATGATCCGCATGGAGACGGCGACGTACGGCGAGTCGGTGATCTCGACGCCGAGCTGGGAGATCTCGCCGCCCAGCGGGCCCATGCAGAACGGCACGACGTACATGGTCCGGCCGCGCATGGAGCCCTTGAACAGCTGCCCGAACGTCCGGCGCATCTCCGCCGGGTGGATCCAGTTGTTCGTCGGCCCCGCGTCCTCCTCGCGCTCGGAGCAGATGTAGGTGCGGTCCTCGACCCGGGCCACGTCGCTGGGGTCGGACTTGGCGTAGAAGCTGTTGGGACGGGCGGCCAGCCGCGTGAACGTCCCTTGCTCGACGAGGAGGTTGGTCAGGCGCGTCCACTCCTCCTCGGACCCGTCGCACCACTCGATCCGGTCTGGCTGGGTCAGGGCTGCGATCTCGTTGACCCAGGCGGCCAATTCGCTATTGCTCGTCGGTGCGGGCACTTCCACGGAAACGGACACGACGGTGACTCCTCCACTCTCTCAGGGCCCAGTCATCATTAACGACGAAGCGCCCGGAAAGCCAATTGGCATAGACCTATTGCTGTGGACGTCGTCGCAGGCAGCGGCCCTGACGATTGGGGGAGCCTACCCAACCGGAGCGGATTTAAAAGAGAATTAACTCACACTGGTCCAGTCCAATTCAGCTGGTCTAAACCAATTTCCCGAGTGGTTTAGTCCATTGCGCGGACCGTTTCCGCTGCGTGGTCTCAGGAATTGACGTCCGGCCCGGCGGAGCGAACTCTGTCGACATGCTGGAGCGCGTCGCGCAGCTCGGCGAGCCACGTGTCGGTGTGCTTGCCGACCAGGCGCACGCACCAGGCGAGCGCGTCACTGCGGCTCCTGGCCACGCCGGCCGCTACGAGCGTGTCGAGGACCTGCCGCTCCGACTGGCGCAGCCGGGTCATCACGGGCACGGAGAGTGTGGTGAACATCACGGTCTCGCCTCCGCAGACCACGCCCCAGGAGACCTTCTGCCGGAACTTGCGCTCGGCCTCCCTGGCGATCTCGATGCGCCGCTCGCGCGTCTCCTCCCTGAACCTTCTGGCCAGCCCTTCGATCAGGGCGGATCGTTCGGCCTCGGGCACGTCCTCGGGCGGGTCGGGCAGCGTGCCCAGCACCGCGATCTCCTCACGGTCCCTGACGATCTCGGGAGCACCGGTGAACCAGCCCTCAGGGAGCCGCCCAGTGAACCAGCCACGGACCTGCGCCGTTACATCATCTGTTGCCATGTAATCAACATTACATCGTTGCGAGGCACAGAGACCCGAAGGGAAGGAGGATGTCGCGTCAAGGAATAGGTCAGCGAACCCTGGAGGCGGCGACGGGGCTGACTCTGACCACGCCGGCGAAGCCGCGCGTGTGCACGGGAGAGATCTTGACCACGTCTCCAGTACGCGGAGCCTGGATCATCTTCCCGTCACCCCAATAAATCGCCACATGCGAGATGTAGCCCGGGTTCGTCGGGTCGAGGCGCCAGAAGATGAGGTCGCCCGGCTGCGCCTGTGACAGGGGAACCTGCGGCCCGGTCACCCACTGCTGGTGCGTCACCCGCGGCATCCGCACCCCGGCCTGTGCGAAGGCCCACTGGACCAGCCCAGAGCAGTCGAAGGTCTCGGGCCCTTCGGCCCCCCACACGTACGGCCGGCCCAGCTTGGAGGCGGCCGCCTTCAGCGCGACGGTGATCTGGTCGCCGCTCATGAACGAGCCGGCGGGCCAGTTTTGCCTGATGGTCTGGGGCTGGGGCAGGACCGGGTTGACCATGGCGACCTGCGTGCCCTTGGGCAGCTCTTTGAGGATCTTGGTGCGGAGCGTGGCCGAGTTCACATCGGGGGCGCTGACGATGAGCGCGTTGTCATGCGGCAGGCCGAGCTTCCGCCCGACCTCCTTGGACACGACGGCGTCCACCGCGCCGAAGCCGGTGGTGGCGTACGCGCCGATCCGCAGCGGCCCGCCCGGCCCCGCCACCTGACGGTGCAGCGAGAGCCCGCCGTCGTTGCCCAGCACGAACGAGACCGCCACGTCGCCTGCCGCCACGTTCTGCCACAGCGGGTCGGACGAGGCGGTCACCTTGGGCGTGTAGGCGCGGAACGTGGACGGGTCGACCCCGAGCGTCTGCACCCGCTTGTCGTCGAGCCTGATCGACGCCGCGTCGGCCAGCTCCATCGCCCGCACGCCACGGAGCTTGGCCACCTTGCGTAACAGCTCGTTGGTGAACGGCTTACGCGTGAGCACGAACAGGTTGGGCTTGTGCAGCTTTTTCAACGGCGCCACGGGCTGCGCGGCCTGAGCCGGCTGCTGCGGCCTCCCGCCGGCCATCAGCGACTGCTTCGGCTGCTTCGCCACGGGCTGCTGGCGTGCGGCCACCGGCTCGGTACGCTCACCCGACTGGGTGAGCAGCAGCACGTCCGCGGTCAGCACCGCGACGAGCGCCACCACAATGAACGGCACAAGTTTGTACGTGTTGCGCGGCGTACCCGATTTGACCAGAAAGCCGAGATCCTGCCGTATTCCGGAGCCATGCGTAAAATCCGCCGGGCCGGCGTGGGCCCGGCGGTTGGTCTCCGGGGGGTTCAGTTGCCGATGTACGGCACGGCCTCGAGGATCTCGACGGTGTTCTGGCGACCGTTGGGAAGGGAGTAGGTCGCCTTCTCCCCGATCTTCTTGCCGTTGATCGCCGCCCCGAGGGGGGACTTGGGCGAGTAGACGTCGATCGGCGCTCCGCTCTCCTCACGGGAGGCGAGCAGGAAGGTGACCTCGTCGTCGTCGCCGACGAACCGGATGGTCACGGTCATGCCGGGGCCCACCACGCCCTCGGTCTTGGGGGCCTCTCCCACCTGGGCGTTGTCGAGGATCTGCCGGAGGTGGAAGATCCGGGCTTCCATCTTGCCCTGCTCGTCCTTGGCGGCGTGGTATCCGCCGTTCTCCTTAAGGTCGCCCTCTTCACGGGCGGCCTCGATCTTCTTGGCGATGTCGACGCGCCCGGGGCCAGAGAGATATTCGTACTCCGCCTTCAGGCGGTCGTACGCCTCCTGCGTCAGCCATGTGACGTTCTCATCGCGAGAGTCGGCCACGGGTTCTCCTTGCTTGCCTAGGGGGCCCTGAGATCACTTGAGGTTTCCAACGGTTGAATTGCGAAAGGCTAACAACTTAACCGCTCGAACGCTTCCCCAAATGTCTCACTATACGAGATTGCAGTACTGGACGTGGACGGACGTGGCCTGACCACTGGTGTCGAGGCTTTCCTTGAGCTGCTTACTACCCTCACCAGCCGGGATTCTTACTTCCTTGCTGCCCACTTCCGCGTGATTGACGTCCAGAGCCCTGATGCGGCAGACGGCCACCCTATCGTCTGGCTTGTACACCTCAAAGGTGATCTCCGCCCGTGTCGGGCTCTCGACGCTGAACGTCACCACCTGCGCCGGCGCCTCAGAACCGCCGGCCGTCATCGACCACATCACCCAGCCCCAGCCGCCGGCGATGATGGCCACCAGCACGCCGATCACGACGTGGACGACGAGCCTGCCGCTACGTCTGGGACGATCGGGCAAGTCGTCGGGCGTGCCGAGAACGGGCCCGTCCCCGACATCTCTGGTGACCATGGCGGAATCTCCCTGCACTCCCTCAGCGTTATCCGAGACAATTGTCGCCCGCGGGGGGCCCGGTACAAGACCTGACCCTCACAACCGCCCCCCAGACAAGCTAAGTGATCGGTCCGACTGAGGAGACATCGCGCCCGTGAGTGCACCGCTGAGGCTGATGGCCGTCCACGCCCACCCCGACGACGAGTCGAGCAAGGGTGCCGCCACGATGGCGCGTTATGTACGCGAAGGCGTGGAGGTGCTGGTCTGTACGCTCACGGGCGGCGAGCGCGGCTCCGTGCTGAACCCGAAGATGGACCGGCCGGAGATTGTGGCCAACATCGCAGAGGTGCGGAAGGCCGAGATGGACCGGGCGCGCGAGATCCTCGGGGTCGAGCAGCGTTTCATGGGCTTCATCGACTCCGGGCTGCCGGAGAGCGAGGAGGAGGAGCTGCCCGAGGGCTGCTTCGCCCTGCAGAAGCTGGAAGACGCCTCCCGGCCCCTGGTGGCGGCCGTGCGCGAGTTCCGGCCGCACGTCATCATCACGTACGACGACGACGGCGGCTACCCGCACCCCGACCACATCATGACCAACCGGGTGTCCGTCGAGGCGTTCGAGGCGGCCGGCGACCCCGACCGCTACCCGGGCACCGGCGACCCGTGGCAGCCTCTGAAGCTCTACTACCAGATGGGCTTCACCAAGGAGCGTTTCGAGGCGCTGCACGAGGCCATGACCGAGCGCGGCCTCGGCTCCCCCTACGCGGACTGGATCTCGCGCTGGGAGGACCGCCCGGCCAAGTGGCCGGTGACCACGCGGGTGCCGTGCGGCGACTACTTCGAGATCCGCGACGAGGCGCTGAAGGCGCACGCCACCCAGGTCGATCCCGACAGCTGGTGGTTCGTGTGCCCGCGTGAGCTGCAGCAGGAGATCTGGCCGACCGAGGACTACCACCTGGCGCGCTCGCTGGTGGACACCGAGCCGCCCGAGGACGACCTGTTCGCGGGCATCCACGCCGAGGACGCCGCCCCCGCCTGCCACTGACGGGACGCGCAGACGGGACCACCGCCTCCCGGTGGCACACTGGAACTGTGACCGTTCTAGCAGCTGGTGATGTGAGCCCGGGTTTGCTCGGCTTCGTCGTCGTTGCCCTCATTGGGCTGGCCCTGTATATGTTGATCAAGTCGATGAACAAGCAGATGTCGAAGATCCAGGTGCCGCATGAGGGCGACGCGGACGACAAGAAGGCCGAGTAGATGCCGATCGAAATAGTCGACAACTCGACGGAGAGCCGCTTCGAGGTTCTCGTGGACGGCAAGGTCGCCGGGTTCGCCGAATACCGGCTGCTGCCCACTAAGATCATCTTCACGCACACCGAGGTCCTGCCCGACTACGAGGGTCAGGGGCTGGCGGGCAAGCTCGTCGGGCATGCGCTCCAGACGAGCGCCGACACCGGCCTGCGCGTCGTGCCGCTCTGCCCTTACGTGCGCAAATACATCGAACGCCACGCGGAGTTCCAGGACCTCGTGGATGCCGGCACCTGATCAGTCGGGGGTGGGCGACCAGGCCAGCTCCAGCGCCTTCGGCAGCCCCCACCAGCCCAAGGGCGTGAGCACCTCGTCCTCGTCCACGATGCCGAGATAGCCCCACAGCGTCACCACCGACTCGAACAACCCCTCCGTGGCGTCGAGATCGTCGTCGTCCTGGATGTCGATGTCGATGTCCTCGGACTCGGCGATGAGCCGCGCGATCCGCTCGGGCGAGGCCAGCACCCCGGGCCCCATCCTGGCCAGCGCGGCCACCCCGGCCAGCCAGTCGGCGTGCTGGATCGCGCACAGGTTGGCCAGCGCCGCGTCCTCGTCGCTGAGCTCCCCGTCGAGATCGGCGAACTCCTCCAGCACGTTCCCGTTCTCCGACAGATCGGAGATCGGCCCCGCGATGCCTGCCGCCACCGCCAGCCACAATGCCTTGTCATCGTCCGGCATCGGCCGCTCGTCGAACCCGGCGCAGGCCCGCAGCACGCTGCCGGGGTAGCCGGGCAACACCAGCAGCGCGCGCAACCGGGCCGCGGCCGTCTCCAGGTCGGCGGCGGGCAACTCGGGCTTCTTGGGCAGCTCGCCGACGATCCGCCGCAGCTCGGACAGCGCGAACGCCTCCTCCTCGTCCCACGCCGCGAACAGCTCCTCGTCCTGCTCGTCGCTGACCGCGTGGCCGGGCACCCGTCCGTCGGGCAGCGGGGTGCTGAGCCAGTGCTCCTGCAACTCCTCGTACGCCCTGCGGGCCGCCTGATCGCCGGCCGCCAGCGCGTCCGGGTCGATCTCCCCCGACTCGACCCGTTCCTCCAGGTACGCGACGAGCTTGGCGTACATCTCCGCGGCCTCCGGCCCGCGCTCGTCCTCCTCCGGCCAGACGAAATAGCTGGGGGTCATGAGGATCGGCTCGGTGCCGGTGGACTCGATCCAGCGCTGCACGTCGCCGACCGTGGCGATGCCTGATTCGATGGAGCTGAGGGTCGCCTTGGCCGAGTCCCAGAACGCGAGCGAGAGCGGGTTGCCCGCCGACATCATCGCGCGCCGCAGGTCCGGCATCGCCACCAGTGCGACGCCCGAGGGCACGGCGAGCAGCGCCCTGGCGACGTCCCTGCGCGTGAGGGCGGTCGCCGGGCGGCCGGCGTGGGCGCACACGAAGTCCATATCCACGCCCCGTAACCTACGCCGTTCCCCCCTGACTAGTCAGCCGCCTTCCTCGCCTTCAGGCGTTCGGGATCTCCGGCGATGCCGGCAGGGGTGCGGAGCCAGGGACAGGGCGCTGGTCAGGAGGCGGGATGGATGGGCAGTTTAGGGTGAGGCGAGGAGGTCATGATGAACCGCTTGAAAGACGCCACCAGCCCCTACCTGCTGCAGCACGCTGACAATCCGGTGGACTGGCACCCCTGGGGCGAGGAGGCGTTCGCGGAGGCCCGGCGCCGTGACGTGCCGCTGCTCATCAGCGTGGGCTACTCTGCCTGCCACTGGTGCCACGTCATGGCTCACGAGAGCTTCGAGGACGCCGACACCGCGCGCCTCATGAACGAGCACTTCGTCAACATCAAGGTCGACCGCGAGGAACGCCCTGACGTGGACGCCGTCTATATGGGCGCCACACAGGCCATGACGCAGCAGGGCGGCTGGCCGATGACGGTGTTCGCGACGCCGGAGGGCCACCCGTTCTACTGCGGCACCTACTTTCCGCGCCCCCATTTCCGGCGCCTGCTCAACGAGGTCCACAACGTGTGGAGGGGCGACAGGGAGTCGGTCTTGACGCAGGGCGCGAAGGTGGTGGAGGCGCTCAACACGAACACCACGCTGCCCAGCGGGGTGGTGCCGGGCGAGGAGACGCTGGCGCTGGCGGCCCGGAACCTGCGGGAGTCGTACGATCCGGTGAACGGCGGATTCGGCCGCGCACCCAAGTTCCCGCCCTCCATGGTGCTGGAGTTCCTGCTGCGCTCCGGCGAGCGCGAGATGAGCGGCAAGACGCTTGAGTCGATGGCCCGTGGCGGCATGTACGACCAGCTCGGCGGCGGCTTCGCCCGCTACAGCGTGGACGCGGAATGGGTCGTGCCGCACTTCGAGAAGATGCTGTACGACAACGCGCTCCTGCTGCGGGTCTACACCCACTGGTGGAAGGCGGACGGCGGCGCGCTGGCGCGGCGGGTGGCGCTGGAGACGGCCGACTGGCTGCTGCGCGAGATGCGCACCCCCGAGGGCGGGTTCGCCTCGGCGCTGGACGCCGACAGCGAGGGCGTGGAGGGCAAGTTCTACGTCTGGACGCCCGAGCAGCTGCGCGAGGTCCTCGGCGAGGACGACGGCCGGTGGGCGGCTGGGCTGTTCGACGTCACCGGCACGTTCGAGCACGGCACGTCCGTGCTGCAGCTACCGCGCGACCCGGAGGACCCCGAGCGCTACGCGAGCGTCCGTGAGCGGCTGCTCGCGGCCAGGGAGCGGCGCGTGCGTCCCGGGCGCGACGACAAGGTCGTGGCCTCGTGGACCGGCCTGGCCATCGCGGCCCTGGCCGAGACCGGCGCAGTATTCGAGCGGCCCGACCTCGTGGCGGCGGCCTCGGCGGCGGCGGAGCTGCTGGCGGCCACGCACCTGGTGGACGGCAGGCTGCTGCGCACGTCACGGGACGGCCGGCCGGGCTCGAACGCCGGCGTGCTGGAGGACTACGCCAACCTGGCGGAGGGCCTGATCGCGCTGTACAGCGTGAGCGGCGAGGCCAGATGGCTGCGGCTGGCGGGATCGCTGCTCGACGTCGTGCTCGACAGGTTCGCCGACGGGGCGGGCGGCTTCTACGACACGGCGGACGACGCCGAGCGGCTGTTCCAGCGGCCGCAGGACCCCACCGACAACGCCACCCCCTCAGGCCAGTACGCCGCCGCGGGCGCCCTGCTCTCCTACGGCGCGCTGACCGGCTCCGCCCGCCACCGCGAGGCCGCCCACCGCGCGCTCGGCACCGTGTCCGTGCTGGCCAGAGGGCACGCCAGGTTCGCGGGCTGGGGGCTGGCCGTGGCGCTGGCGGCGCTGGACGGGCCGGTCGAGGTGGCCGTCGTCGGCGCGCCCGACGACCCGCGCACGGCGGCGCTGCATCGCGAGGCGCTGCTGGCGGACGTGCCGGGCCTGGTGGTCGCGCTCGGCCCCGGCGACGCCGCCACCAGGGGCGCTTCGGGCGATCCGCTCGTCCACGGTGACGAGGTGTTCCCTGCGCTGCTCGAAGGCCGCGGAACGGTCGGCGGTGCCCCCGCGGCCTACGTGTGCAGGGGGTTCACCTGCCGGATGCCGGTGACGACAGTCGACGCCCTTCGGGCGGAGCTCACCGCCGAATGAGAATCAGTCCGTCGGGCGGCCCCACCGATGAAGGTCAGCCCGTCGGGCGGCTTCCGTTGTCGGCCGTGCCGGTGTCGGCGTCCGTGGAAGGCTGCTCGGGTTGCTGTGTGACCGGTGGGGCGGTCTGTTCCGGCTGGTTGTCCTGCCGGTCGTCCGGGACCTCGGTGGCCGGCGGGTCGGTCACCGGCGCCTCGCTGAACTCGGGCTCCGGCGGGTTCGACTCGTCGGGGTTCACCGGCGGCGTGAATTCCTGCTGGGGCACGTCCCGGTCGGGAACCGAGTAGTCGTAGGAGTAGCCGTAGTCGGACGGCTCGGGGAACTCCTCCACCGGCTTGCCGGCCATGGCCTCGGTCATGAACGCCCGCCAGATCTGCGCGGGCAGCGACCCGCCGAACTGCGTGCCGTACCCGGGGATCGTCACGGTCTCGTTGTCGTCGCGGAACATGTTGACCGCCACCGCCAGCTGAGGCGTGAACCCGTTGAACCACACCGACTTCGAATCGTCCGTGGTGCCCGTCTTGCCGGCCACCGGGCGGTCGTAGAGCCGGGCGGCGGTGCCGGTGCCGTATTTGACGACCTGCTGCATCGCGTACGTCGTGTCCGCCGCGGCCTGCTCGCTGACCACCTGCTTCGAGACCGGATTGACGACCACCTTGTGCCCCGTGCCGTCGGTGACCGACTTGAGCACGTGCGCCTCCATGTGCACGCCCTTGTTGGCGAAGGTGGAGAAGCCGGAGGCGTTCTGGACGGCGCTGACGGAGGACACGCCGAGCGGGAACGAGGCGGCCGCCTTCTGCTGCTCGAGCTGGTCGGCGGGGATACCGGCCGCCTCCGCGGTCTCGGCCACCTTGTCCAGCCCGACCTTCTGGCCGAGGTCCACGAACGCCGTGTTGACGGAGTTCTGGGTGGCGCGCACGAGATCGATCTGGCCGTACGAGCGACCGCTGTCGTTCGGGATCGGCTTGTCCGCGGAGGCCACGCGGAGCGGCGAGTTGCCGTTGACCCTGGTGGACAGGTCGAAGCCGTTGTTCAGCGCGGCGGCCAGCGTGTACGGCTTGAACGTCGATCCGGCCATCACCTCGGCGGAGAAGGCGTTGTCGTAGTCGTAGCGTTTGGGGTCGCCGCCGTAGAAGGCCACCACCTCGCCGGTCTTGGGATCGACGGCCGCGAGCCCGGTGCGCACCTTCTTCGGCGTGTTGTCCGGCAGCACGTCCTTGACCGCCCGCTCGGCCGCCGCCATGAGCTTCTTGTCGAACGTACTGACGATCTTCAGCCCGCCGCCGTTGATGTCCTCGTCGCTGTAGCCACGCCGGTTGAGCTCGTCGGTCACCTGCTTCAGCATGTATCGGGTCTGGCCCTTGAGCTGGAACGGCTTCTTCGGCGCCGCCAGCGCCGGGAACTTCTCCGCGGCCACCTGCTGCGGCGTCAACGCCCCCGTCTGCCCCATGGCGTTGATCACCGACCGCCAGCGCGATTCGGCCGCGGCCAGGTCGGCGCCCTGGGGATCGGCGAAGCGGCTCGGCTGCTGGATCACCGCCGCCAGGTAGGCCCCTTCTGACACGGTCAGCTCGCTGACGTCCTTGCCGAAGTAGGCGCGGGCGGCCGACTGGACGCCGTTGGCGCCGCGGCCGAAGTAGATCGTGTTGAGGTATTGCTCCAGCACCCAGTCCTTCGACTTGGACTGGTCGACCTTCATCGCGATGAGGATCTCTTTGAACTTGCGAGTGACGGAGCGCTCCTGGCTGAGTCCGCTGTAGTAGTTGCGGACGAGCTGCTGGGTGATCGTCGAGCCGCCCTGGAGCTGCTGCCCCGTGACCGTGGACCAGATGGCCCGGCCGGTGCCCTTGATCGAGACGCCCGCGTCCTCGTAGAACGAGCGGTTCTCGGCCGCGATGACGGCCTGACGCACGTGCGGGGGCACCTTGGCGAGCTCGACCACCTTGCGGTCGATGCCCTGCCGGGCCAGCACGGACTTGCCGTCGCGGTAATAGATCACCGACCCCTGCGCGGTGGCCTGCTTTTGCGTGGTGTCGGGAATGGGGGTCATGGCCCACGCGACCGCGAAAAGGCCGAGCAGGAGGAGGATTCCGGTGCCGAATATGATCAGTAGAAGTCGGAGAATCCGCCGCTTTCGCATTCCGTTTCCTCCACCGCCTTGCACCCTCGACCCCCTCGTCAAGCCTCGCCCCACCCCCGCAAGCTGGGCGAATGTCAAGGGTAAACGATCGAAGATGGTGCCCGTCCCCTAGCGATACTACGGCGATCGCCGTTCCCGACGCGGAACATCGGCGACCAAAGGCATAACTCGGTAGGGAACCGGGGTGTCGAGCGCAATGATCGAATTAGTCCTGAGCACGCCCCGGACTTCGACGATCTGGTCGATGACCCGCTGTAAATCGGCATTGGTCCGGGCGACCACGCGGCAGAGCAGGTCGCTGTCGCCGGTGATCGTGTGCACCTCCAGCACCTCGGGAATGCGGGCCAGCTGATGGGCGACCGGGTCGTGGCCGGCGACCTGCCTGATCTCCATGCTGACGAACGCGGTGACGTCGTAGCCGAGCGCCGCGGGCGACACCTCGGGACCGAATCCCGTGATCACCCCTCGGGCGGTCAGCCGGTCCAGCCTGGCCTGGACGGTGCCGCGCGCCACACCGAGCCGCCGCGAGCATTCCAGCACGCCCAGGCGCGGCTCGGCGGTCAGCAGGGCGAGCAGGCGGGCGTCGAGATCGTCGATCGTCATACTGCACAGAACTACCCGATATTTCGTGGGATGGCTAGGCAGATTGTCCACTCTTTGAAGTAACTCTTGCGCAACTCGTCCATGAAAATCGAGAGTTGGTGGTATGAGTGATGTCTTTCCAGTTAACGGGATGGATGCCGTCGTGTTCGCCGTGGGCAACGCCAAGCAGGCGGCCCACTACTACTCGACCGCGTTCGGCATGAGGCTGGTGGCCTATCGGGGGCCCGAGACGGGCAGCCGCGACCTGGCCGCGTACGTGCTGACGTCGGGCAGCGCCACGTTCGAGTTCCGGGCCTCGATCCGGCCCGGCACGGAGGTGGCGCGGCACGTCGCCGAGCACGGTGACGGGGTGATCGACCTGGCGATCCAGGTGCCCGACGTGGAGGGGGCGTACGCGCACGCGGTCGCCCAGGGGGCGAAGGGGCTGGCGGAGCCGTACACGATGGAGGACGAGCACGGCAAGGTGCAGCTCGCGGCCATCGCCACGTACGGCGAGACCCGCCACACGCTGGTCGACAGGGCCAACTACGGCGGCCCCTACCTGCCCGGGTACGTCGCCGCCGAGCCGCTGGTCGCGCCGCCCGCCACCAAGAACGGCCGGCTGTTCCAGGCCATCGACCACTGCGTCGGCAACGTCGAGCTGGGCAAGATGGACGAGTGGGCGGAGTTCTACCGCAACGTCATGGGCTTCACCAACATGGCCGAGTTCATCGGCGACGACATCGCGACGGAGTATTCGGCGCTCATGTCCAAGGTCGTGGCCGACGGCACGCGCAAGGTCAAGTTCCCGCTCAACGAGCCGGCCGTCAGCAAGCGGAAGTCGCAGATCGACGAATACCTCGAGTTCTACCGCGGCCCGGGTGTGCAGCACATCGCGCTGGCCACCAACGACATCCTGACCACGGTCGACCACATGCGGGCGGCCGGCGTGCAGTTCCTGGACACGCCGGACTCGTACTACGACGACCCCGAGCTGCGCGCGAGGATCGGGCAGGTGCGGGCGCCGATCGAGGAGCTGAAGAAGCGGAAGATCCTCGTCGACCGGGACGAGGACGGCTATCTGCTGCAGATCTTCACCAAGCCGGTGCAGGACCGGCCCACGGTCTTCTTCGAGCTGATCGAGCGGCACGGCTCGCTCGGGTTCGGCAAGGGCAACTTCAAGGCGCTGTTCGAGGCCATCGAGCGCGAACAGGAACGCAGGGGCAACCTTTAGTTTGTCCCGACTTAGTGGGGGCGATCAGGACCTCATGGGATCGCCACCGGGGCTGGCGGGACGCTGGCGACGGTTGTTCGCCGGCGTCCTCGACTGGCTCATCGTCAACATCATCTCGGCCCCTTTCAGCTGGACCAGCTGGAACTACGTCTGGGACGGCGCGAGAGGCGTCTGGGATCGCTATCCCGTGGAACACACCTTCCTGGCCGGACTCGTCGCCTTCCTGTACTTCTGGCTGCTGCATTCGTTCTGGCACGGCCAGACGCTGGGCAAGAGGCTGTTCGCCATCAGAGTGGTCCCGGACACCGGCGGCAAGCTGGGCGTGGGACAGGTGGCGGTCAGGCAGGGCGTGATGACGGCGCTCGAATGGTTGTGCTGCGTCGGCCTCCTGGTCGACCTCTCCTGGATCCTCTTCGACCCCCGCAAGCAGGCGCTGCACGACAAGGCCGCCAGGACGGTCGTCGTCAATGCCTGACGCAGAGTAATATTCACGTGACGTGACGAAGGGGGCTCGTTCGTCTATGCATGTCAACCGGCGCGGGATGGCACTGGTGGCGGCGCTGGTCAGCGCGCTGGCCTGTGCTCCCGCCAACGAGCCGTCCTCGGCGAACGACCACCTGCCGGGCGCGCCCGGCATCGGCGACACGGACTTTCCCAAGGACGGCAACGGCGGCTACGACGTCACCCACTACGCCGTCGCCATCGACTACACACCCGCGAGCAAGCAGCTGGTCGGCGTGACCACCATCACGGCCGGCGCGACGCACGGCCTGTCCAGCTTCAACCTGGACTTGAGCGGGTTCACCGTGCGAAGTGTCACCGTGAACGACGCGCCGGCCACCTTCAGCCGCCAGGGTGACGAGCTGACCGTGCGGCCGGCCCGCCCGATCGACAACCACGCCACGTTCACCGTGAAGGTGTCCTACGCGGGGGTCCCGAAGCCGGCCGGGGACGGCTCCAACCTGGGCACCTACGGCTTCATGCCGACGCCGGACGGCGCGTTCGTGGCCGCCGAGCCCAACGGCGCCAAGACCTGGTTCCCCGCCAACGACCACCCGGCCGACAAGGCCCCCTTCGATTTCTCGATCACCGTGCCGGCCGGGGTGACGGCCCTGGCCAACGGCGAGATGGTCGGGCAGCCCACAACCGCGGGCGGCAGGACCACCTACCGCTGGCGGGAGCGGCACCCGATGGTGACCTACCTCGCCACGGCCACGCTCGGCAAGTTCGAGCTGCGCCAGGGCAGCACGCCCGGCGGCATCCCCAACCTGGCGGCCGCCGACCCGAGGTTCACGACCTCGATCGATCGCCTCTACACGACCTCCGCCACGATCACCGACCACTGGGCCACGGTCTTCGGGCCCTACCCGTTCGGCTCGACCGGTGGCGTGGTCGACGACTATGCCGCCGGCTACGCGCTGGAAAGCCAGACCAAGCCGCTCTACGGCGGCTTCCACCCGGACGAGACCATCATCGCGCACGAGCTGGCGCACCAGTGGTTCGGCAACAGCGTGAGCATCAAGCGGTGGAGGGACCTCTGGCTCAACGAGGGCTTCGCCACCTACGCGGAATGGCTGTGGGCCGAGCACAAGGGCACCAAGACCGCTGAGGCCACGTTCAAGGAGTTCCACCGCCGCCGGGCCGGCGATCCGATCTGGAAATACCCGCCGGGGCGGGCCCGGCCCAACGACCTGTTCAACCAGGCGGTCTATTCACGGGGCGCGATGACGCTGCACGCCCTGCGCAGGGCCGTCGGCGACCAGACGTTCTTCGCGCTGCTGAAGAGGTGGGCCGCCGACCACCGCTACGGTCATGTCACGACGGACCAGTTCATCGGGCTCGCGGAGCAGATGTCGGGCAAGGAGCTCAGCGCCCTCTTCGACGCCTGGCTCTTCCAGCCACGCCGACCCCAATGACCGCCGAAACGCTTTTCGTCGCTCGGTCCAAGTACCGGATGTAAGGCGAACGACGAAAGGGATTTCAGGCGATGCGCCTCAACGAAGACCCTGCGGCCTTTGAGGCCTTTTATCGCCGCCACGTGGATGCCGTGCTGAGGTTCGTGGCCCGGCGGGTGAGTGATCCTCATCTCGCCGCGGACCTGACGGCGGACATCTTCCTGGCGGCCCTGGACTCGGCTCACACCTACGTGCCCGGCCGGGGAAGCGAGATCGCATGGCTGTACGGCGTCGCGCGCAACGTCGTATCGGCCCAGCATCGCCAAGCGGCCAGGGAGGCACGGGCCACCGGCCGGGTCGCGGGTCGCCGGCTGATGGACGACGACGATCTCGTCAGGATGGAGGAACGGATCGACGCCGAGCGCCAGATGCGCAGCGCTCTGGAAGCCATGGCCAAGCTGCCGGAGGGTGAGCGTGCCGTGCTGGAGCTCGTGGCGGTCGATCAGCTCACCGTCGCCGAGGTCGCCAGCGCCCTGGGCATCAGGCAGGTGACCGTGCGAGTCCGGTTACACCGGGCCAGGAAAGCCCTGGAAGACGTCGCTTCGCCAGCACCTGTGTACGTGGAGGGACAGGCATGAGCAATTTCGAAGAGCGCCTTCTCAGTGCACTCAAGGAAGAGATCACGACGAGGACGGCGGAGGACAGGATGACGACGACGGTGACAGGTGTTCAGCGCGGCTCGCGGCGGCGCTTCGCGGGGCTGTCCGCCGCGGTGGCGGGGGTCGCGGCGGCCACCACCGCGGTGGTGCTCCTGACGGGCGTCGCAAGTAGCCCGGCGTACGCGGTCACCAAGGGCACGGACGGTTCTGTCGACGTGCACATCAGCTCGTTGACCGACCCCGAGGGGCTGGAGGCCGAGCTGGCCGAGGCCGGCGTCGAGTCGGTCGTCGACTACCTGCCCGCGGGACAGACCTGTAAGGAGCCCCGCGGGCAGCAGGGCAGCGTCAGCGGGCCGTTCTCGGTGAGCATGGGCTCCGAGGGCGCCGGGGTCTCCTTCAAGATCGAGAAGGGGAAGGTGCCCGCGGGCGAGACACTCGTCCTGGCGGTGTCCAAGAGCGAGGACGGCGACGACAAGCCGCCGATGGGCATGTCGCTGACCGTGGTGAAGGGCGCCGTCTCGGACTGCGAGCCGACCTCGATGCCCATCCCGCCCGCTGGCACCGACGGCGAGGGCGGCGTCAAGGTGGACACGAAGAACGATGGCGGGCCCGGCTTCGACGTCGAGACCGGGGGCAAGGACGAAGGTCCCAGCCTGAACCAGGAAACCGAGTAGCACCCGGTCCGAGCCAGGCCCGGCGGCCCTCCCGAGCAGCAGGGCCGCCGGGCCTTCAGCGTCTCTCCGTCCAGTAACTCTCGCCCGCCAGGAGCAGGGCGGCGGCGCCGATCAGGCCGGCCTCCTGGCCCAGGGAGGCGGGCATGACCTTGACCCGGCGGGCGAACTCCACCCTGGCGTGCTCACGCAGCGCCTCCTCCAGCGGCCCGAACAGCGGCTCCCCCGCCTGCGACAACCCGCCACCGATCGTGACCAGGTCCAGGTCGCACAGGTGCGTGGCGGAGGCGATGGCGATGCCGAGCGCCCGCCCGGCCCTGCGCATGGCCCGCACCGCGACCGGGTCTCCGGCCCGCGCGTCGGCGGCCAGCGCCCGCGCCGTGACCGCCCGGTCCTCGTCGTACGCTCCGGATTCGGGGCTCCGGGGCGCCCAGCCCTGCTCCTGAGCCCAGGCGGTCAGGGCCGGGCCACGGGCGACGGCCTCCAAGCAGCCGTGCCCGCCGCAGCCGCACCGAGGCCCGCCCTCCGGCTCGACCACCACGTGCCCGATGTGCCCGGCGTTGCCGGTGCCGCCGTTGATCAGGCGCCCGTTCAGGATCAGCCCGCCGCCCACGCCTGTGGACACCACCATGCCCAGCATGTCCGCGCTGCCCTGCCCCGCGCCCTTCCAGTGCTCGGCCACGGCCAGGCAGATGGCGTCGTTGTGGAGGCGTACCGGTAGACCGGGGAAACGCTCGGCCAGCCGGGCACGCAGGGGAAAGCCGCGCCATCCTGGCATGTTCAGCGGCGAGACCTCCCCGTCCGGCCAGGCCATGGGCCCGCCGCAGCCGACCCCGACGCCCTCGACGCCCGCCGAGAAGGGCTCGATCAGCTCGGCAAGCGTCTTCCACAGGGTCGAGGCGTCCGCGCCCTGCGGCGTGGGCACCCGCGCGGACAGCGCCACCGTCCCGTCATCGGCCACCAGGCCGGCGGCCATCTTGGTGCCGCCGACGTCGATCGCGAGGATCACGGTCGCCTCATGGAGCACTTGCCGCGCTGGAGAAAACGAGCACGGAAGCGGTGAAGCCGTGCACGTGATTGTGCCCGGCCACGGGACCGACCTCGCCGGCGGCGAAGAAACCCGCCACGCCGATCGGCCCCAGCGTGTCGCGCAACGCGATCGGGTCGTGGTCCGCCGTGCCGAACATGGCCGAGCCCCGTCCGTTGCACGAGAACAGCAGCGCCCCGTCCACCTTCCCGAACTGCTCGCGGTGGGCGTCGAGCAGGTCGTACAGGTCCTCGTCGGCGGTGGCCGCGTCACGCACCTGGAAGCGCACGGTCCTGCCGATCTCCACGATGTCCCCGATGGCGACGGCCTCGCGTTCGGGATCGATGCCGATGACGCCGCGGATGAGGAAGTCGCCGCGTTCGTGGCGCTCGGCGTACTCGTCCATGGCCACGCCGATCTGCAGCCCGGCGGCGACCAGCTCGCGGTCGTCCTCGTCCAGCTCGCTGACGATGTCCTCCAGCCTGGCCAGCGCCGGCTGGCCGGCCAGCTCCAGCAGCAGATTGTCCTCCGACGCCGTCACCACCATGCTCGGGCCGATCGGCCGGCAACCCTGGCTGACCACGGTGCTGACCTGCAACGGACCGCTGAGCAGCACGCCGATCGCACCCTCGGTGTAGATCCGGCCGTCGGCGAAGAGCCGTACAGAACCCCGTCCCTGCAGCCCGTTGGCCAGCCCGCCGATCAGCGGCAGCTCGCCGAGCACATCGACCGAGCGCTCGACGAAGGCGTCGGTCGGGAAGGTGTACGGGTCCGCGAGCAGGATCGCCACATGGTCGTCCTGGCTGCGCTCCGGCAGCCCGACCACGACGAACTTGTCCTCGGCCGCGAGCGTCTCCAGCGCGAACGTGGTCAGCCTCGCCCCGTCCAACGTGCCCGCCCAGGCGCTCACGGCGGGCGTCAGCTCCACACCCTGCCCGTCGCCGATCACTCCTGTGGCGCTGCATCCGATCACGTGTGCTCCGGGCGCGAGCTCCATCGCGGCTTGGCCGGCCCTCGCGACGTCGTCGGGATCGTCACCGCAGATGAAGAAGCAGACCAGGTCGGCTTGGCCGCTGAGCCTCGACAGGGCCTGGCCCACGGCGTTCCGCGCGGCCTCCACCAGGTCGGAACCCACGGCGAGGCCGTCGGCGAAGCGGCTTGTCATCAAGGCCACGCGTCTCGCCTCCCCTCGACATGTCGAACGTCCCTAGGCCCGATTCTCCCCACTAAAGGGACAAGCACGCGCACGAACCATCACGCAATAGTCAAGATCCGAAATCTCCGCCAGATGCGAAACTCTCTGCCACATTCCACGCAGGGGACGTAGTCTCGATCCCGTGCATCAGCCACAGCCACGAATTCTCCGCGAGCTGCGAGACAGCGGCCACGTCCACCGCACCGTCAAGGCCGAGGTCAGGGCAAATCTGCTGGCCAAGTTGCGGGCGGGCGAGCCGAGATTCCCCGGCATCGTCGGGTTCGACGACACGGTCCTGCCGCATCTGGAGCGGGCGCTCCTCGCCGGGCATGACCTGGTCCTCCTCGGTGAGCGCGGCCAGGGCAAGACCCGGCTCATCCGCACCGTCACCGGGTTGCTGGACGAGTGGACGCCGGTGGTCGAGGGCTGCGAGATCAACGACCATCCGTACGCGCCGGCCTGCACGCGCTGCCAGGCGCTGGCGCGCGAGCTGGGCGACGAGCTCCCGGTCGCGTGGAAGCACCGCGACGAGCGCTACGGCGAGAAGCTCGCCACGCCCGACACCTCCGTCGGAGACCTGATCGGCGACGTCGACCCGATCAAGATCGCGGAGGGGCGCACGCTCGGTGACCCCGAGACCGTCCACTACGGGCTGGTGCCGCGCACCAACCGGGGCGTCTTCTCCGTCAACGAGCTGCCCGACCTGGCCGAGCGCATCCAGGTGTCCCTGCTCAACGTCCTGGAGGAGCGCGACATCCAGGTGCGGGGCTACAACCTGCGCCTGCCCCTCGACATCCTGCTCATCGCCAGCGCCAACCCCGAGGACTACACCAACAGAGGCAGGATCATCACGCCGCTGAAGGACCGCTTCGGCGCCGAGATCCGCACCCACTACCCGCAGACGGTCGAGGACGAGCTCACCCTCATCCGCCAGGAGTCCATGCCGGACATCGGCGCCGACCTCCCCGAGCACCTGGTCGAGGTGATCGCCCGGTTCACCCGGCTGGTCCGCGAGTCCACCGCCGTGGACGCCCGGTCCGGCGTGTCCGCCCGGTTCTCGATCGCGGCCGCCGAGACCGCCTCGGCCTCCGCCGTGCGGCGGGCCGCCCTCGCGGGCGAGGAGCAGGCGGTCACGCGGGTCGTGGACCTGGCCTCCGTGGTGCACAGCCTGCGGGGCAAGGTGGAGTTCGAGGTCAGCGAGGAGGGCAGGGAGACCGAGATCCTGGCCCACTTGCTGCGCCGGGCCACGGCGGAGACGTTCAGGAACCGGTTGGGCGGCATGGACCTGTCCGCGGTGACCGACAAGTTCGCCGAGGGCAACCAGGTGGAGTCCGGCGAGCTGATCCCGGCCGGGGAGCTGCTGCATCGGATGGGTCCCGTTCCCGGCCTGGCGAAGATCATGTCCAGGCTGGGCATGGGCGCGGGCGAGGAGTCGCCCGGCCACGCCGCGGCGGCCTTGGAGTTCGCGCTGGAGGGGCTTTACCTCATGCGGCGCCTGTCCAAAGAAGACCTTGACGGAGTGACCGTCTACCGCACGTGAACTCTGGGTCTTCCTTCCGCGTCATAGTGATTAGCCGATCACTTTGATGGGGGAGACCATCCATGCGCCTGCTGGCCGGTGCCGTCGTTCTTGCCCTGGGCTCTGTGGCCCTGCCCGCGGAGGCCAGCAGCACCAAGGTCGTGTACGGCTACGCGTGGGCCGACGGCAAGGGCCTCCTGCGGATCGTGCCCAAGTCGGCCACGTTCGTGAAGGGGCAGGGCGGCTTCGTGGGCTACCGGCTCACATCCGTCTCCCGCGCCAAAGAGGTGCGGATCGACTACACCAAGGCGCCCTTCGGGCGGGTCACGGTCGCGTGCGATCTCAAGGAGACCGAGGGGCGGATCGCCGTGGACGGGAAGGGGCTGGGGCGGACGGCCTGCAAGCCCGGGCATCTGGCCGCCGAATTGCAGCGTGGGGTCAAGCCGCTGCGGATCGAATATCGGAGCGGCAAGGCCGTCAAGATCAATGAGTTCCTGGTCAGCGACTGGCCGAACGCTCGGACCGGCCGGGGGACGATCAAGCGGGTCAACGACAGCACTGTCCTGTTCGCGACCGGCGGAAGGACCCTCAAGCTGGGTTACTCGTACAGCACGGCCTTATACCGGGTCACGGCCCGCTGCCGGGACGGGTGGCTGGCCGGCAATCCGGTCAACGCCGACAGGAACGGCCTCGGCAAGAAATCCTGCAGCGCCGCGGACCTGACCAGGGTGCTGAAGTCCCAGAAGCACCCCGTGCTGGTGCAGCTGCGCTACTCGCCCGAGGTTGGCGGCATCGATGAGGTCTGGGAGATCTACGGGGACGCGTAACACGCCCGAACACCTGCCCCAGCGGCACCTCCGGCTCAACCGGACACTCGGCCCGGCCGGGCACACTCGGCTCCGCCGGACTCGGCCTGGGCTTTCCTGCTGGGGCGCGCATAGGGACATTCCGGGTTAGCGTGGTCTCGTGATGGCCTTCCGCTATGGCGAGTACCACGACGGCCCCGACCCCCTAGCCCCGCCCTACGACGTACGGGCGGCGCTGGACGAGATGGGCGATGCGATCTTGTCGGGCTCGACCCCGGTCCACGCCCTGCGCGACCTCCTCAAGCGCGGTCTCCCCGGCGCTCAGGACCGCCGCGGCCTCGACGACATGCTCAGGGAGGTCCGTCGACGCCGCCGTGACCTGCGCGAGCGCGGCCGGCTCGACGGCACGCTGGAGAAGGCCCGGGCACTGCTCGACAAGGCCATCGGCCAGGAACGGGCGGAGCTGTTCCCCGATCCCTCCGACGACGCGAGGTTCCGGGAGACCACGCTCGACGCGCTCCCCGACGACACCGCCAGCGCCATCCAGGAGCTGAGCTCGTACGACTGGCGCTCCGCCGCGGCCCGCCAGACCTTCGAAGAGCTGCGCGACCTGCTGCGCCGCGAGGTCCTCGACAGCCAGTTCAGGGGCCTGCGCGACGCGCTCGCGAACCCCGACCCCGAGGCCATGGAACGCGTCCGCCAGATGATGTCGGATTTGAACGACATGCTGGACAAGGACGCCCGCGGCCAGCACACCCAGGCGGACTTCGACGCCTTCATGGAGAAATACGGCGACCTGTTCCCCGAGAAGCCGCGCAACCTGGAGGAGCTCGTCGACATCCTGGCCCGCCGCGCCGCCGCCACGCAGCGCATGCTGGCCTCGATGACCCCGCGCCAGCGCGAGGAGCTCAGCAACCTCATCAACCAGACCCTCGACCAGGCGGGGCTCTCCGACCAGATGCGCAGGCTCGGCGAGGCGCTCTACTCCCGCCGCCCCGACCTGGCCTGGAACGCCCCCGAACGCCTCACCGGCGAGGAACCCCTGGGCATGGGCGACGCGGTCACCGCCCTGGAGGAGCTGGCCGACCTCACCCAGCTGGAGACCGCCCTCCGCCAGGACTACCCGGGCGCCAGGCTGGACGACGTCGACGAGGCTGCCGTACGCCGCGCGCTCGGCCGCTCCGCTGTCGACGACCTGGAGGCGCTCAAGCGCATCGAGCGGGAGCTGGAGGAACAGGGCTACCTGCTGCGCCGCCGCGGCAAGCTGGAGCTGACCCCCAAGGCGGTGCGGCGCCTCGGCGAAACGGCGCTGCGCCGGGTGTTCTCGTCCCTGGACGCGGGCCGGCGCGGCGACCACGATCAGCACGACGCCGGTGCGGCCGGCGAGCTCACCGGCTCGTCCCGGGCATGGCGCTTCGGCGACGAGCAGCCGATCGACGTGGTCCGCACTCTGGTCAACGGCGTGCGCCGGGGCGGCGTGCGGCCTGGAGGCGGCACCCGGACCGGACAGCGCACCGGAAACGGAGCGGCGGTGCGACTCTCCGTCGACGACTTCGAGGTCGCCGAGACCGAGCGCCGCAGCGCCGCGGCCGTCTGCCTGCTGGTCGACTTGTCCTACTCGATGGCTTTGCGCGGCACCTGGGCCGCCGCCAAGCAGACGGCTCTGGCCCTGCAGGCCCTGGTGGCCTCCAAGTTCCCGCAGGACGCGGTGCAGATCATCGGCTTCTCCAACTACGCCCGGGTCCTGCAGCCGGACGAGCTGGCCGGCCTCGACTGGGACATGGTCCAGGGCACCAACCTGCACCACGCCCTCCTGATCGCCGGCCGCCACCTGGACCGCCACCCCGACTTCGAGCCAGTGGTGCTGGTGGTCACGGACGGCGAGCCCACCGCCCACCTCATGCGCAGCGGCCGGTCGGCGTTCGAGTGGCCGCCGTCGCACGAGACGCTGGAGCTGACGCTGGCCGAGGTGGACAAGATGACCCGGCGGCGCGCCACGATCAACGTCTTCATGCTGGCGGCGGACGACCGGCTGAAGGAGTTCGTGGACGAGGTGGCCCGCAGGAACGGCGGCCGCGTGTTCTCCCCGAGCGCCGAACGCCTGGGAGAGTACGTCGTCAGCGACTTCCTCCGGCTGCGCCGCGCCCGCTGAATTGTCGGTGGGACCTGCCAGACTCACTCGGCATGAGCGACGAGGACGTACGGTTGCGAGACGTGGTCGAGACGGACCTGGAGGTGTTCCTGGCGCAGGAGCACGACCCGGAAGCCGTCCGGAGATCGAGGTTCCCGGCGCGCCCGCGGGAGCGGTTCCTGACCCACTGGCGGACCCAGGTCCTCGGCGACCCCACCGTCTTCGTGCAGGCGATCCTGGTGGGCGACGAGGTGGCCGGCAACCTCGTGGCCTGGTGGGAAGGGGAGCGGCGCTTCATCGGCTACTGGATGGGCCAGGAGTTCTGGGGCCGCGGCATCGGCACCCGAGCCCTGGGCCTCTTCCTTCGCGCCGAGAAGACCCGCCCCCTCTACGCCGACCCCTTCCATGGCAACACCGCGTCGGTCCGGCTCCTGGAAAGGCACGGTTTTCAGCGCTCAGGGACGGTGCGGCACGGCGACGACGAACACGTCCTGTTGGTGCTCCACGGCCCGGAAGCGCCGACGCCGACCGAAGGCAACAGGTAAGCACTTCATGGGCGGAATCTTGCCCACTCTCGGGGGTCCGGGGGTCGGGAGACCCCCGGCAAGGGGGCTCGGGGAAGCTCGGCTCCCCCGTAAGAGGAGCCCGGAGCCCTATTCGCGCGGAGCGCGCAGCGGGCGGAGGCCCATGCCGTTGGGTTGGGGCTCCAGGTTAGGCGCCGATGAGGCGGGTGTAGAAGGTGAGGGCCACGTCGAAGCCGTCGCGGCAGTTGCGGTGGGAGCGGTAGCAGGGGCGCCAGGCCGAGCTGGCGCCGATCCCGGCGCGGGCGTCCGTCAGCGCCGACGGTACGCGCTCCGGTTTCGGGAGCAGGCCGTGGCCCAGGTAGCGGACGCCGGTCAGCTCGGTGTGGTCGCCGCGGCCGCCCGAGACGAATCCGCCCAGGCGCCAGCCGCTCTCCTCGTCCCACACCAGCGCGCTCCCGTCGGCCAGCTTGAGCGTGGCGTGACGCGGGTCGCAGGGGCCTTCCCACCAGTCCGCGACCTCGGCTCCGAGCTGGTCGACGACCTGGCGCACGTAGCTGATCGGCTGCTGCAGCCACTCGTCGGTATACGGCTCGACGTGCCTGATGGCCACGGACGGCACCCCCTTGTGCCCTAACGGTAAGAAAAACGAGACGGTGACCAACCATACCGGCACCGAACTTATTCCGTTGCACAGGCGTCTAGTCATTCAGGACGATATTTACGTCCGGCACGGGGAAGGAGGGGAGCCCATGATTGCCACGATTCTCCTCATCGTGCTGATGGTCGTCGCGGTGGCGGCCACGGAGCTCTGCATGCTGTGCTCCGCCGAGCGTAAAGAGAGTGTCGAGCCCCCGGCCGAGATCGTCGGGGACTAGTCTCTCCGGCATGTCGTCCCTGCTTCTGTGGCTCCACATCGCCTTCGCCATCTTCACCGTCGGCCCGGTCACCGCCGCGACGATGGCCGCGCCCCGCGTCATCCGCAACAAGAACGTGCCCGCGCTGCAGACCATCCAGCGCATGACGAGGGTTTACAGCCTCGGCTCGATCGGCGTGTTCGTGTTCGGGCTGGCGCTCGGCGCGGTCCTCGGCAACGGGGTCCTGGGCCGGTGGTACATGACGGCCTCGATGACGTTGTTCATCGTGGCAGCCGTGATGCTCGTCATCATCGACCGCGACCTGCGCACCGCCGTACGGGTGCTGGGAAGCGAGGACACCGCTGACGACGCCAAGGTCCAGAACGGGCGGATCGCCGCCATCAGCGGGCTGCTGTCCGTGATCTGGCTGGTGATCCTGTTCCTGATGCTGGTGCCCGGCCCCACCGGGTGACGGGGCCGGGGTCCAGCGCTCTCAGGCCAGCGCCTGGGTGAGGTCGGCGAGCAGGTCGTCGACGGTCTCGATGCCGACCGACAGCCGCACCAGGTCGGCGGGCACCTCCAGCGGCGACCCCGCCGCCGACGCGTGGGTCATCCTGCCGGGGTGCTCGATGAGCGACTCGACACCGCCGAGCGACTCGCCCAGCGTGAACAGCTTCGCCCGGTTGCACACCTCCACGGCCGCCGCTTCACCACCGGCGACGCGGAACGACACCATGCCCCCGAACCGCTTCATCTGCTTGGCCGCCACCTCGTGCCCCGGGTGCTCGGCCAGCCCCGGATAGAGCACCTCGGTCACGCGAGGGTGCGCCAGCAGCAGGTCGACGACGCGTTCGGCGTTGTCGCAGTGGCGGTCCATGCGCACGCCCAGGGTCTTGAGCCCGCGCAGCGTCAGCCAGGCGTCGAACGGCCCGGCCACCGCGCCCATCGCGTTCTGGTGGTAGGCCAGATCCTCGCCGAGCGCGGCGTCCGCCGCGATCAGCGCACCGCCGACCACGTCGGAGTGCCCGCCCACGTATTTGGTCGTGGAGTGCACGACGACGTCCGCCCCCAACGCGAGGGGCTGCTGCAGATACGGCGACGCGAACGTGTTGTCCACCACCAGCAACGCCCCGTTGTCGTGGGCCATCTGGGCGAGCGCCGCGATGTCGGCGATGCCGAGCAGCGGGTTGGTGGGGGTCTCGACCCAGACCACCTTGGTCTTCTGCGTCATGGCCGTGGCCACGGCGTCGAGGTTGTGCAGCGGGACCGGGTCGTAGTGGAGGTCCCACCGCTCGTGGACCTTGGCGAACAGCCGGTACGTCCCGCCGTACGCGTCGTTCGGGATGATCACGTGGTCCTGCGGCTTGCACACCGTACGCAGGAAGGTGTCCTCGGCGGCCAGCCCCGAGGCGAACGCGAGCCCGCGCGCTCCCCCCTCCACAGCGGCCAGCGCCTGCTCGAGCGCGGTCCTGGTGGGGTTGGCCGAGCGACTGTACTCATATCCCGAACGCAGGCCGCCCACGCCGTCCTGCTTGTAGGTGGACGTGGCGTAGATCGGCGGCACGACCGCACCGGTCAGCGGGTCGGGCTCTTGACCTGCGTGGATGGCCAGGGTCTCAAAACCGTTGCTCATAGAGGCAACGTTAACGGAAGACCACCCGGGCTCCGGTCCCCACCGTACGGCCCGCGGTCCGCTCCCCAACGGACCACGGGCCGCGGGTGCGGGCGCCGTCCCCCAACGACCGCCCGCGAGGCTCGCGCACCATGCCCGCGCGAGCCGGATCCTCAGGCGGCCTTGGGCTCGTGCCGCTCTTCCCCGCTCGACCTGGGCGCCAGCCGTACGAGCGACTCATATGGATCGGCCTTGACGAACCGACCGCGGCCGCCCTCCGCGGGCTCCCCGTTGATGCGGGAGAGCAGGACCGGGTCGGCCAGCGCGAGCAGCACCCCGACGACCAGTCCGACTCCCAGCAGTGCTAACCCCATGGCAACCATCTCTGTCCCCTTCCGACATATCCAGCATCCGCGATCTCCCTGGCCGCCGCCTCCGCTGAAGGGTGGGTCTGCGGACGGCCGACTCGGCCGAACGGTTGATTCGACGTGTCCGACTTCCGGCCTAGGCTCGGGCCGTGGGTGATTCCAAGCGGCTCGTTTACTGGATCCGGAGGCTGAGCGAGATCGCGATGCTCGGCTGGCTGGGCATGATGCTCATGCTCGATCTCGTGCTGGCCGCTGTCATCGGGGGCTTCCAGTGGCTCGTCCCGATCTGCGGCGCGTGCGGCATCGTGGCCGTGGTGCTGCGGCGCAAGCATCGCCTGAACGGGTTCGGCATCATGCTGGCGCTGTCGTTCGGCGTCTCCCTCACGATCGGCGGCGGCGGCTTCGACGGCTCGCCCGGCATGGCGGAGACCGGGTCGCTGCTCATCCTGACCATCGGCGTGCTGCGGCACGTGGAGCCGGTACGGCGGGCGGCCGTGCTGGCCTGCGTCGGGCTGGTCGTCCTGATGATCGAGGGGATCGCGCGCGACTACCAGAGCGCGGGGCTGGCGCTGTCGTTCGTGTTGTTCGCGGGGTGGTCGATGGCCGCGGGCATCGGCGGCTACCTCCGCTTCCAGCAGGAGCGCCGCATGGAGGCGGTGCATTCGGTACGGCGGGCGGAGCGGCTGGAACTGGCCAGGGAGCTGCACGACCTGGTCGCCCACTACATCACCGGCATCGTGGTCCAGGCCCAGGCCGCGCGTACGGTGGCCGAGACCCGGCCGGACGCGGTGGCGCCCGCGCTCGACGCGATCGCCACGGCCGGGTCCGAGGCGCTGACCTCGATGCGGCGCATGGTGGCGGTGCTGCGTACCGAGGACGACGCGGCCCGCAAGCCCGGCACCACGCTGGGCGATCTACGCCTCCTGACCGAGCGGTTCTCGGCCGACGGGCCCAAGGTGGCCTTCGAGATCGGGCAGGGACTGGACGATCGCACGCTGCCGCCCGAGGTCATGACCACCCTGCACCGGGTGCTGCAGGAGTCGCTCACGAACGTCCGCAAGCACGCCTCTCGCTCCGCCTGGGTGGAGGCGGATTTACGGAGGCATGAGAAGGTCGTGGTCCTGCGGGTGCGGAACTTCGGGTCCTCCGCGTCAGATCCCCGGGTTGCCCGTCTTGGTGGCGGGTTCGGTCTCGTCGGCATGGCCGAGCGCGTGGAGGCGCTGGGCGGCCGGCTCTACGCCGGCCCGTCCCCGGAGGGCGCTTGGGAGGTGGTCGCCGAGTTCCCACTCCCCCAAGCCGGGCCCTCGCAGCCCAAACCCTAGTGATTGGCCAGGAAGGCGAGCAGGTCCTGCCGGGTGATCAGCCCGGCGGGCTTGCCCTCTTCCAGCACAACGGCCGCATCGGCCTTCTCCAGCGCTTCGACCGCACGGGACACAGGCTCGCCACTGCCGATCGTGGGGAGCGGAGCGGACATGTGATCGGCGATCGGGTCGTCGGAGGAGAGCCTTCCGTGGTAGAGCGCCTCGAGCAGGTCGCGCTCGACGATGGAGCCGACGACCTCGGCCGCCATGACCGGCGGCTCCTCCTTCATCACCGGCAGCTGGGACACGGAGTATTCACGCATGATCGCGATGGCCGTGCTCACCGACTCGTGTGGGTGCGCGTGCACGAACTCGGGCATCGTCCGCCCCTTGCGTGCCAGCACGTCGCCGACCAGACCCTCCTCGGAGGATTCGATCAGGAAGCCGTAGTCGGCCATCCAGTCGTCGTTGAAGATCTTCGACAGGTAGCCGCGGCCGCCGTCCGGCAGCAGCACGACCACCACGTCGTCCCTGCCCGCCTTGGCCGCCACCTGCAGCGCCGCCACGACCGCCATCCCGCACGAGCCGCCGACCAGCAGCCCCTCCTCGCGGGCGAGCCGGCGGGTCATGTTGAAGGAGTCCTTGTCGGACACCGCGATGATCTCGTCGCAGATCGTGGTGTCGTACGTGTCCGGCCAGATGTCCTCGCCGACGCCCTCGACCAGGTAGGGCCGCCCCGAGCCGCCGGAGTAGACCGAGCCCACGGGGTCCGCGCCGATGATCTTCACCCGGCCGTCGGAGACGTCCTTGAGGTAACGGCCCGCGCCGCTGATCGTGCCGCCGGTGCCGATGCCCGCCACGAAGTGCGTGACCCGGCCCTCGGTGTCCTGCCAGACCTCGGGACCCGTCGAGTGGTAGTGGGAGTCGGGGTTGTTGACGTTGGTGTATTGGTTGGGCTTCCAGGCGTTGGGCACCTCGCGGGCCAGCCGGTCGGAGACCGAGTAGTAGGAGTCAGGGTGGTCGGGCGAGACGGCGGTCGGGCAGACCACGACCTCCGCCCCGTACGCACGCAGCACCGCGATCTTGTCCTGGGCCACCTTGTCCGGCACCACGAACAGGCACCGGTAACCCCGCTGCTGGGCCACGATGGCCAGGCCCACGCCGGTGTTGCCGGACGTCGGCTCGACGATGACGCCGCCGGGGCGCAGCTCGCCCGACTTCTCGGCGGCCTCGATCATGCGGAGGGCGATGCGGTCCTTGACCGAGCCCCCCGGATTGAAGTACTCGACCTTGGCGAGCACCTGGGCGGGCAGTCCCGCGGAAACCTTGTGCAGCCGAACCAGCGGGGTGTTGCCCATGAGATCGACCAGGGAATCGTAAACGCGCACCGAGGTGTTCACCTTCTTTGCCAAAGCTTGATCAGCTTGCCTGTGGCCGAGATCCAGTGGGGGTGGCAGGCCCTCGGCTAGTTTTCAAGCAAACGCTACCGCTGAGTTCGACCGGGGAGGGCACGCAGGTGGTCTGGCCAGCTGGGATGGCTCGCGCGGCACGCAAGATCGCTACTGCGGCGGCGCTTGGAGGAGGCGGGCTGACGGCGCTCGGCGCCACGGCGTACGCGCTGCTGATCGCCGAAGGACTGCTCGCACGCAAGGCCATCGGTCAGCCACACGGGCTGGACGGCCCGCCCTCGGACGGCGAATACGGCGACTTTCCCGGAGAGCCGCTCAAGCTGGCCATGCTCGGCGACTCCACGGCCGTCGGCCTCGGCATGACCGACCCGGCCGACACCCCCGGCGTGTTGCTCGCGGGCGGCCTGGCCCAGGTCTCCGAGCGCCCGGTGCGCCTGCTCGTCGCCGCCAAGTCGGGCACGCCGTCGGCCGAGCTGGGCGATCAGGTGGACCAGGCCCTGGCCATGGAGCCCGACGTGGCGGTGATCTTTGTGGGGGCCAACGACATCATCACGCAGACGCCGCCCGCGATCGCCGTACGTCATCTGACCAAGGCCGTGCGGCGGCTTCGGGACGCGGGGGTCGAGGTGGTCGTGGGCACCTGCCCGGACCTCGGGACGGTACGGCCGATCTCGCAGCCGCTGCGCTGGGTGGCGCGGCGCTGGAGCCGTCAGCTGGCGGCGGCGCAGACGGTGGCGGTGGTGGACGCGGGCGGGCGTACGGTGGCGTTCGCCGACGTCCTGGGCCCGGAGTTCGCGACAAATCCGACAGAAATGTTCGGACCGGATCGTTTCCATCCATCTGCCCGAGGTTACGCGCAGGCCGCTCACGCGGTGCTACCTTCAGTGTGCGCTGCGTTGGGACTGTGGCCTGAGCCGCGCCCCGCGCGCGGCGAGGCACTGCAACCGATCTACCTTGCGGCGGCTACGGCCGCGGAGGAGCCCGGCACCGAGGTCATCGCGACCCAGGTCGACGGGCGGACGACGGGCCTGCACGGGAAGTGGGCGTCGTTGTTCCGCCGACGGCAAGGCGAGCGGCTCAACGAGTCCTGACCCCCAAGAGGGTTCGGCGGGCCCGACCTCGGCTCAGGCTTGGCGAGCGGTCGACGACGCCCGGCCACGGTCACCCTCCGCGCCCGGGTCGTCGCTATACGTCCCTTTGGAGGGAATTGCCCGTGCTCCGGCCCCTCTGGAAACCGTCCATCGCCCTCGCCGGGACCCTGGCCGCCGCCGCCTGCTCCGGCAGCGACGCGGCCACCACCGACACATTCCCGACCTGGCACAACACCCAAGTCAACGCGGTCAGCCGCATGGCGGTGGCCGGCGGGGTCGTCGCCACGACCTCCATGAAGTCCGACGGCACGCTGGAGACCGTCGCGATCGGCCTGCGCGACGGCAGACGTCTGTGGGCCTACCCCGCCACGATGGCGGGCCGCCTGCCCGGCATGGGCGTCTCCGCCCCCGCCATCGTGGAGACCGCCGCGGACGAGGGCGTGATCGTCGCGCTCGACCCAGGCAAGAAATCCCCTTGGAACGCCACCCTCATCGCCCGCGACGCTCACTCCGGGGTGCAGAAGTGGACCAGGCCGGTGCATTCGACGTTCGGGCCGCAGCGCTGCGGCCCCTACATCTGCCTGTCCGAGCACACGGCCCTGGCCAAGGCCCGCATGGTGGTGCTCGACCCGGCCACAGGGAAACAGCTGTGGAAACTGCCCGGGATCTCCGAGGTCGAATGGTCCGACCCGGCCCGGGTGCTGCTGCTCAGGCTGTCCGCCAACCCCGTGATCGAGTCGTACGAGCTCAAGACCGGCAAGCTGCGGTGGCAGCAGCCGATCGAGCAGGCCCTCGGGCCCGGCGTCGACCTGTCGGGGGGCTGGGCGTTCGGCGCGGCGGGTGACAACCTGGTCGGCTACGTCGCCCCCTACACCAACCCGCAGACGAAGAAGATCTCCACTTTCGGGTTGTTCTCCGTCAAGATCGCCGACGGGGGGATCAACTGGATCCGGCCCTCGGTCGTCCGCGTCTATCCCAGCGGCAACCCCGGCTACGCCCCGGTCGTGCGTCCCGTCGACCGGCAGGGCGCCTACGGCGGCTTCGCCCGCCTCGACTCCGGGTCCGGCCGGGTGCTCGGGCAGATCACGGCCTCCGACGTGCCGGGCTCGGGCTGGTGGCTGGCCTTCCCCGACCGTATGGACAAGCTGGGCTTCCTCCAGCACAACACCAAGGGGACGGCCTTCGACCTGGTCTCCGGCAAGGCCGTGCCGGCGGAGAAGGAGCGCGGCTGGTCCTTCTGCGTCACCGACCCCAAGCCGCTGGCGCTGCGTGGTCAGCCTCCGGGCTTCTACTCGACCGCGGCCATCTGCGAGTACGACCTCGGCACCGGCAAGCGGATCTCGCCCGCGAGCGCGCCGCCGCCGTGGTTCACCGGCAGTCAGGACGGGTGGCGGTTGTGGCGAGACGAGAAGGGGGCACTGCATGCCGTGAACGACCAGACGGCGCCCGCGCCGGGCATGTACGGCTGACCACCTGACAGTGCTTTTCCGTAGGACTGGAATATAGTTCTACTATTAGCGCCGACAAAGGAGGGGCCATGCCCGAGGCAGTCATCATCGCAACCGCGCGTTCCCCCATCGGACGAGCCTTCAAGGGATCGCTGAAGGAGATCAGGCCCGACGATCTGACCGTGCAGATGATCAAGGCGGCGCTGGCCAAGGTGCCCCAACTCGACCCCCACACGATCGACGACATCATGCTGGGGTGCGGCCTGCCGGGCGGCGAGCAGGGCTTCAACATGGCGCGGGTGGTGTCCGTCATGCTCGGCCTGGACGACGTGCCCGGCACCACCGTGACGCGCTACTGCTCCTCGTCGCTGCAGACCACGCGGATGGCCTTCCACGCGATCAAGGCGGGCGAGGGCGACGTGTTCGTGTCCGCCGGGGTGGAGACCGTCTCGCGCTTCACCAAGGGCAATTCCGACTCGCTGCCCGACACCCACAACCCGATCTTCCTGGACGCGCTGACCCGTACCAAGAAGTTCGGCGAAGGCGGGCAGACCTGGCATGACCCGCGCGAGGACGGGACCATCCCGGATATCTACATCGCGATGGGGCAGACCGCCGAGAACCTCGCGCAGCTCAAGGGCGTCAGCCGTCAGGAGCAGGACGAGTTCGGGGTACGGTCCCAGAACCTGGCCGAGAAGGCGCTGGCCGACGGGTTCTGGGCCAAGGACATCACGCCCGCGACCATGCCTGACGGGACCGTGGTGAGCAAGGACGACGGGCCACGGGCGGGCACCACCTACGAGAAGGTCGCCACCCTGCAGCCGGTCTTCCGGCCTGATGGCACCGTCACGGCCGGCAACTGCTGCCCGCTCAACGACGGGGCGGCCGCCGTGATCGTGATGAGCGACGTCAAGGCCGCCGAGCTGGGGATCACGCCGCTCGCCCGGATCGTGTCCACCGGGGTGTCCGCGCTGTCGCCCGAGATCATGGGACTGGGACCGGTGGAGGCCAGCCGGCAGGCGCTGTCGCGGGCGGGCATGGCCATCGAGGACGTCGACCTGGTCGAGATCAACGAGGCCTTCGCCGCTCAGGTGATCCCGTCGTATCGGGAGCTGGGGATCGACCTGGATCGGCTCAATGTGAACGGAGGGGCGATCGCCGTGGGGCATCCGTTCGGGATGACCGGGGCGCGCATCACGTCCACACTGGTCAACAGCCTCCAGCACCACGACAAGAGCATCGGGCTCGAGACGATGTGCGTCGGCGGCGGCCAGGGAATGGCGATGCTCCTCGAGCGTCTCTCTTAGATTGCATGCGCGCCCCCGGCACCGGGGGCGCGGCCCGGGTCCGGCAGGGCGCGCCCGGGTCCGGCACCGGTGGGCGTCGGCGTGCCGGCACCCACCGGGAAGGCGCGTTACCCGTGGTGGTCCGGGCCTGCGTGGATCGGGGTGACGCGGAGGATGACCCGGCGGTCGCGGATCATGGCGGCGCGGTAGTCGTCCCAGTCCGGGTGCTCGCCGGAGATGTTGCGATAGTAGGAAACCAGGTGGTCCATGGCCTCGGGGAGCGAGATGATGTCGGCCGTGCCGTCCACTTGGATCCACTCGCCGTAGAAGGCGTTCGTGAAGACGCACAGCGACACGTGCGGGTCGCGGCGGGCGTTGCGGACCTTGACCGCCGTCTCCCTGGTGCTGATGACGATGCGGCCGTCTTCAACCCCGGCCGTCACCGGCGACATCTGCGGGCGCCCATCGTGATGCCGGGTGAGCAGGACGGCGTTGTGGTTGGCGCGAAGAAAGGCGAGAGCCTTGTCGAGATCCATCCCCTCATGATGACGCGCCCGCGCTTGGGACGCGGGCGCGGGGATGGATGGGCTTAGATGAAGCCCATGCGGTTACGGCGCTGCCGCTCGTGTTCGAGGACGATCGCGGCGGCGTAGCCGTGGGTCAGCCCGTGCTCGTCGGCAAGCCAGTTGGCCCGCTCGTCGCATCGTAGGAAGCTCGGGCCGTTGTCAAGTGCTTGAAACCACTCTGGGAGTTCGCGTCCCGTGATGGTCGGGACTCTGGCGATGAGCTTCGTCTGCATCTCCGGTGAGTGGTTCAAGGACATGGGCACCTCCGCGGATAAAGGTCCTTTGCTTGACAGTGCAACACGTCCGTCCGAATGGCAAGCCCCAAGCCAGGCATCATTTAGTGACGTCACGTAGATTTTCGGTCGCACAAAGAGAGGGCCCCACCTGAACGGCGGGGCCCTCCGTGGTTACGCTGGCGTTAACGATCAGTCACTGCTACTGAAATAGCTGACGAAGCGCAGGATCTCGAGGTAGATCCAGACCAGGCTGAGCGTCAGCCCGAACACGCACTGCCAGGCGAACTTCTCCGGAGCGCCCTGCTTGACCCCCTGCTCGATGGAGTCGAAGTCGAGCAGCAGGAAGAAGCAGCCGATGAGGATCATCGCGATGCTGAAGATCCAGCCGAGCGGGCTGTCCGTGCGCAGACCGAGCCCGACGCCGTTGAAGAGGCCGACGAGCAGGTTGACGAGGATCAGCCCGACCGCGGCGATCGCCGCGGCGATGCCGTACTTCACCAGCTTGGGTGTCACGCGGATGACGCGCAGGGTGTAAACGGTCAGCACGGCGCCGAAGGCGAATGCCGTGCCGAGGACCGCCTGCAGCACGATGCTGCCGCTGCCTCCGAAGAAGCTGTCGAAGAGGCGGCTGATCGTGCCGAGGAACACGCCCTCGAACGCCGCGTACGCCAGGATGAGGACCGGGTTGGTGCTCTGCGTGAACGAGGCGATCAACCCGAGGATCATCGCGACGATGGCGGCGCCGATCGCGACCGCCGGCGGGACATTCAGCACCCACGCCGCGGCGGCGGCAGCGACGAGGGTGCCGAGGGTGATGAACCCGCGCACCACGACGTCGTCGAGGGTCATGGTCCGGTATGCGGGCCGGCTCGGTGGTGCGTACGACGGGGAGTCGTACATGTTCTGCAGCTGGTCGGGAGACGGGGTGGGTCCCGCCCAACCCCCCGCCTGCTGACGTGACCTGCTGAATACGGGGTTCTTGCTCTCCATCGCTGCCTCCTGTGTCACCGAGCCTAAGGGGCTCGGTGCCACCTTGGTCAACTCGCGCTCAGATCGATGTCCATTTGGGACGTCGGCAGCGTTGACAACGAACGTGGCCACCGGAGAGTTCCCAAGGTCACGTGGGCTATGGAAAACGGATTTCCAATGGTAGAGGGCAGGTGCCCCCGGCGGGATTCGAACCCGCACTACAACCCTTTTAAGGGGTTTGCCTCTGCCATTGGGCTACGGGGGCGCCGCAATCATACGAAACGGACCATGCTTCCGAGGAGCACAACTTCGCATCAGGCGTCACAACTGTGAAGTCTGCGGTGAAGTGATAGGGCTCCGGGGACTCTGTCCAAGAAGAGTAGACCGTCCAGATGGTCCAGTTGGTGCTGAATGCAACGGGCTTCGAGGGCATCAGCTTCGATGGTGACTGCCTCGCCCGCGCCTGGCAAATGCCCACGTAGGGTGATACGCGTAGCTCGCAGGACGTCGGCCGTGAGCCCCGCGATCGAGGCGCACCCCTCCCGTCCGCGATCCCAGTGGGACGCTCTGGCGAGACGTGGATTGGCCACCACGAGCTCTCCAGCCGACGATCGGCCGCGAGGGTGGGCCCGGGTATCAAAGGCGATCAGACGCAGCCTCAGGCCGATCTGAGGGCCCGCCAGGCCGGTCGTGGACGGCTTGTGGCGGAGGGTGGCCAGCAGATCGGCGGCGGCCGCCACAACGTCGGGGTCCGTCGGGTCCACCGGCTCGGCCACGGCGGACAGGATCGGGTGGGGAGCGCTGAGCACCTCGCGCGGCGTCCCCCGGGGTCTATTCACATCAGGTCCGGTTCCACGGGGCGGAAGGTGATCTCCGAGTCCAGGCTGGCGCCGACGGCCGCCAGCCTGCGCATGAGCGCCGCCACGTCCACCTCCTTCGGCAGCTCGACGTCGGCGATGAGCACATATAGCCGCCCGGAGAGCCGAGTGCTCATGCCGGTGATGTTCCCGCCGTCCGCGGCCAGCACGGCGCTGATGCCCGAGATGATCCCGGGCCGGTCGGGGCCGTGCACGGTCAGCACGTAGCCGAGCCCGCCCCCGTCCTCGCAGAAGTGGCGCCTGGCCTCGATGGCCGAGGCGGTCACCACCAGATCGGGCGCCCGCAGCCGCTTGAGCAGCTCGGCGGAGTCCAGGTCGCCGGAGACCAGGAGCATCATCGCCACGTGGCCGCCGAGCAGCGTCATGGTCGAGTCCTGGATGTTCGCCCCGCAGTCGGTGAGCGAACCGGTGACTGCGGCGATCACGCCGGGCCTGTCCACACCGAGCACCGTCACCGCTGAGAGCCCCACCCGTGCAACCCCTTCCGCTTGCTGCAGGGGCGCCGAGACGCCCCGGCGACGATCACCGGGGCGCTGCCGTACCAGGGCTAGCGGCGCATCGTCTCGACGGCGGCCCTGAAGTCCTCACGCGGGTGCTCCATCTCACCCAGCGAGATCGTCTCTCGCTTGAAGAACAGAGCCAGGGTCCAGTCGACGACGACACGGACCTTGCGGTTCAGCGTCGGCACCCGCGACAGATGGTAGGTGCGGTGCATGAACCACGCAGGGAATCCGCGAAGCTTGACTCCATAGACATTGGCGACGCCCTGATGCAGACCCAATCCGGCCACCGATCCGACATACTTGTGCCGGTATTCGACCAGTTGCTGTCCGCGCAGGTGCCGGATGATGTTGTCGGCCAGCACCTTGGCCTGCCGGACCGCGTGCTGGGCGTTGGGCGCGCAGTATTGTCCCGGGTTCGTCACGTCGGGCACCCCCGCCGCGTCGCCGGCGGCGAAGGCGTCCTGCGTTCCCGCCACGGTGAGCATGGTCGTGGTCTTGATGCGGCCGCGCTCGTCGAGGGGCAGGTCGCCTTCCTTGACCACCGGGCTGGGCTTGACGCCCGCGGTCCACACGAGGGTTTCCGCGTCGAACTCCGAGCCGTCGGAGAGCACCACGCGCCCGCCCTCGCACGACTCGAGCCGGGTCTCGAGCTTGACGTCGATGCCGCGCTCGCGCAGCTGCTCCAGCGTCCACTTGCCCATCTCGGGGCCGACCTCGGGCAGCACCCGGTTCGTGGCCTCGACGAGCACCCAGCGGATGTCGGACGGCTCGATGTTGCGGTAGTAACGAACCGAGTCCTTGGCCATGTCCTCGAGCTCGGCGAGCGCCTCCACGCCCGCGAAGCCCGCGCCGACCACCACGAACGTGAGCGCCCTGCGCTTCACCTCGGGGTCGTCGGTGGACTCGGCCACATCGAGCAGGTGCAGCACGCGGTTGCGCAGCGCGATGGCCTCGCCCACGGTCTTGAAGCCGATGCCGATGTCGGTCAGGCCGGGGATGGGCAGCGTACGGGAGATCGACCCGGCGGCCATCACGATCACGTCGTAGGCGATCTGACGCGGCTCGCCCTCGGACGGCTGGAAGGTGGCGACGCGCTCGGCGTGGTCGACCTTGGTGACCATGCCGTTGAGAATGCGCACCTTCGGCAGGATCCGCCGCAGAGGGGCCACCAGGTGCCGGGGCGACAGGTTACCCGCGGCCGCCTCAGGCAAGAAGGGCTGGTAGGTCATGTAGGACTGGGGGTCGATGATCGTGACGCGCACCTCGCCACTGCGGAGCTCGCGATGGAGCTTGCGCTGCAGCCGGAGCGCCGTGTACAGGCCGACGTATCCGCCACCGACGATCAATATGTGCTTGTTCATCCTGAGGCCCCATCCCTCGTGGAATGCTTGTGAAAGCATTCACAAGCTTACGTCAACCACGCTCGACGAATCCACTCCGGGTGTGGTGCAACGCGTCACACAGCCAGTGACCTGGCCCTGGTGAAGACGTCGTCCAGCATCTGGGCGGTGACGCGGCCGGTGAAGGTGTTCTGCTGGCTGGGGTGGTAGCAGCCGATCAGCGTGACGGGGGCGCCGGCGTAGCGGGCCTCGGCCTCGACGCCGTGGCCGAAGGGCGGCCGGCTGCGCGGCAGCTCGTAGCCCGCGTCCTTCAGCGCCGGCCACATGGCCTGCCAGGCGTACGCGCCGAGTGCCACGACCACGCGCACGGTCGGCGCGACCAGCGCCAGCTCCCGGGCCATCCACGGGAAACAGGTGCTCTTCTCCGAAGGCGAGGGCTTGTTGGCAGGCGGCGCGCAGCGCACCGAGGCCAGCACCCGCGCGCCGAAGAGCTTCTGCCCGTCGCCGGCGTGCGTGCTGGTCTCCTGCGCCGCCAGGCCGCTGCGATAGAGCGAGGCGAACAACCAGTCGCCGCTGCGGTCGCCCGTGAAGATCCGCCCGGTCCTGTTGCCCCCGTGCGCGGCCGGGGCGAGGCCGACAATCACGATCCGCGGGTGCTCGTCGCCCCAGCCGGGGACTGGGCGGCCCCAGTAGGTCTCGGTCGTGAACGCGCGCCGCTTTTCTTCGGCGACCTTCTCCCGCCATTCCACCAGACGGGGACAGGCGCGGCAGACCGACTGCCTGGCCGTGAGCTCGGCGAGTGTACTGCTGGTGGCGGCGAGGCGGCGCACGTCCGCGGGGTCGAGCGCGACCGGGGTGTCAGCGGTCGCGGGATCGCCGGGCCATCCGGTGCCAGGAGGTACGAAGCTCATGACATCGATGGTGTCACCTGCTCCAGGCAGGGTTGAGCGTGGCCGTCAGGCAGGTCCTGGGCGCCGAGGGCGTCTCCTCAGGCAGTGGCAACGAGAAAACCGGGTGGACGCACTGAGGCGCCACCCGGTTTGTTATTCGCTCAAACCCTCGTTCACGCCTTCGTCGTGGCGGACGGGTCGGAGGCGGGAGCCGGGACGTTGCACGCAGAGTACTTCTGCGTGATCGTTTCGGCGTTGTTCGGCCCGGTGACCGTCAGCGCGACGTCGCCGCCCTTGATGGCGTCACCGGTCAGCGGGAGTTCGGAGAGCGTGACGGTCTGCGACCCAGCGCCGCCGAACACGGTCTCACCCTTGGCCACGGACGTGCCGTTGACCGACCAGGTCCACTGGACCTTCGCGGCACCGGTCGCGCTGACCGTGGCGTGGGCGCCCACCTTGCAGCCGTCGTGGTTGGTGGCGGTCACCAGAGAGGAGGCCGACACCTTCGTGACGGGAGCGGGGGCCGGGTCCTTGCACCAGACCTTGTAGTAGGCCCGGTTCGAGGAGACGTGGTCGGGACGGAGGACCTCCAGCTGCGCCCAGCCGCGGTGGCTGTCACGCGGGGAGAGGCCGAAGCCGACCTTGCGGGCGTGGTAGACCTTCACCTTGCCGTAGTCGACGACGTCACCGTTGAGCACCCAGCGGTACTTGACCCAGCTCGGCTCGTCGACCTTGATCAGGCCGGTGAAGTCGATCTTGTCGCCCGGGGTGCACTCGCCGACGTACGTGTCGGGGTTGGCCCAGGCGTGGGCCGACACCGACGGGGCCGACGGCACGTGGATGTCGACCTTGGGCTCTTCGGCCGGCTTCTCACAGGAGACGGCGAAGTAGCCCTTCTTCGACGTGTACTTCTTCGGACCGAGGACCTGAACGGCCTCCCAGCCCTTGACGTCTTCCTTGAAGGTGATGGACTGCTTGACCGTCACCGTCTTGGTGCCCTTGCCCGTGAGCTTGATCACCTTGACCTTGCTCTTGGACCCGTCACCGTGCAGCCAGCGGTAGGCCAGCTCGGTCTTGCCCTTGACGGACACCTTGATCTTGGCCGAGAAGTTGACCTTGACCGGGCAGGAACCTTCGTACTTGCCCGGAGTGGCCTTGGGCGCGGAGGCCGAGACCTTCGGCCCGCCCTTGGCCGCGGTCGCCGCCTGCGCGGGGCCGGCGGCCAGGCCCGCGGTCAGGGCGGCCAGCGCGGCGACCGACGCACCGAACGCCGCCGCCTTGCGCGCTGCTAACCCAGCGAACTTCATCTGAGAGTGCTCCATTCCGTGAGGGAAAAGACGCGCTCGGGAACGGTCGCCACGCAGGCACCATCCGTGCACAGCGATATGGCAAAGCCCCCGTAATGCCCCTTTACCTAAGCACAATAATGATTGCACACTCAACACACGACGTAGATCGGAAATGTCCGGATTAGGCCGCATCTATCGCGTCAGTGACCAGGCAATACCGTCAAGGATGTCGTGTTCGCTCACGACGACCTGCGAAAACGCGAAACGACGCACGATCCGGTCAAGAATTAGCGCACCGGCGCCAATCACGTCAACTCTTCCCGGGTGCATGACCGAAACGGCGGCGCGCTCACCATGGGTCATCGCAAGCAACCGCCGCGTCACGTCGTGAACCTGCCCGGCCGATATCCGGGAGTGGTGGATCCGCGCCGGGTCGTAGGCCGGCAGGTCCAGCGCCACGCCCGCGACGGTCGTCACCGAACCGGCCAGGCCCACGAGCGTGTGCGCCCGCTCGACCGGCACCTCCGCCTCGACCTGGTCGAGCGCCGCCTCGATGTCGGCCACCACGGCCTCCAGCGCGGGCGCGGACGGCGGGTCGCCGGCGTCCTTGAGATGCCGCTCGGTCAGGCGTACGCAGCCGATGTCCACCGACAGCGCCGCCTCTGCGTGCTCGGTGCCGAGCACGAACTCCGTGGACCCGCCGCCGATGTCCACCACCAGGTAGGGCGGCAGCGGCCCCTGCGGGACCTCGGTCTCCGGCGACAGCCTGAGCAGGCCCTTGGTCGCGCCGACGAAGGACAACTCGGCTTCCTCGGCGCCCGACACGACCTCCGGCTCCACGCCGAAGATCTCCCGCACCCCGTCCACGAACTCCTGCCGGTTGGCCGCGTCCCTGGTGGCGCTCGTGGCCACGACCCGGGTCGCGACGGCGCCCTCCCGCTCGATCAGCTCGCGGTAGGTCCGCATGGCCTTGAACGTGCGCTCCAAGGCGTCGGGGGCGAGCCTGCCGGTCCGGTCGACGCCCTGGCCGAGGCGGACGATCTCCATCCGCCGGTCGACGTCGTCGATCAGCTCGTCGCCGACGTCGGCGATGAGCAGGCGTACGGAGTTGGTGCCGCAGTCGACGGCGGCTACACGCATGGTCCGTCACTCCACCAGTCGGGGAGGGCGTCGAGCGCCTCCCTGCCGAACGGGTTGACCCCGGGGGCCGCCAGCTCGTGCGCGACCAGGGCGTGCAGGCACTTGACCCGCTGCGGCATGCCGCCCGTGCTCTGCATGTCGCGCGGGAGCGGCGCCATGCCCTCTTCCTTCGCCGCCGTGTCACGTCTGGCCACGTAGTCGTCGTGCGCGGCCTGGTAGGCGGCGGCCAGATCGGGCTCGGTGGCCAGTCTGGCCTGCATCTCCCGCATCAGGCCGGAACCCTCCAGGGTGCCGATGGCCGAGGCCGCCTTGGGGCAGGTCAGGTAGTAGAGGGTCGGGAAGGGTGAGCCGTCGGGCAACCGCGGCGCGGTCTCCACCACGTCGGGGTTGCCGCACGGGCAGCGGTGCGCCACCCCGCGCAGCCCTCGGGGCGGGCGCCCGAGCTGCTTCTGCACGACCTCGACGTCTTTACTTTCCAACAGTGTCCTTCCCGGTGACTGCCCTGCGTCCGGTGCCGTTGTCGGCGGCCTCCACGGACTCCCAGAGCGTCTGGTACCACGGCGGCACCGTCGCGGCCTGCTTGACGGCCGCCTGCTGCTTGCCCTGCTCGGGCTCCATCACCACGAAGCACTTCTCGCCGGGACCGCAGTAATGCAGCCGCTCCTTGGCCGTCTTCTTGATCCAGTTGGGGTCGTCGCTCTGCCGGTCGCGGGCCAGCAGCGCCTGCTTCTCCGCCTCGACCCTGGCCTTTTCCGCCTGCAGCTCGGAAATGCTGCGGCGCAGGCTGATGTATTCCCGCACAGGGTAGGCCAGGCTCATCGCGATCGCGCACACCACCACGGCCAGGATGGCGGCCCGCCCGGTCAGCTGCGGTCTCTTCGCCACTTGCACACCCCCCTTCGAGATACGGCTCGCGGCGGGTTCCCGGGTTGCCGCGAGCCGTATTCGAAACTAGCGCCGGAAACGCGGGAAAGCGGCGCGACCCGCGTAACGGGCGGCGTCGTCGAGGAGCTCCTCGATGCGCAGCAACTGGTTGTACTTCGCCACCCGGTCCGAGCGGGCCGGCGCGCCGGTCTTGATCTGGCCGCAGTTGACCGCCACCGCGAGGTCGGCGATCGTCGTGTCCTCGGTCTCGCCGGAGCGGTGGCTCATCATGCACTTGTAGCCGCTGCGGTGGGCCAGGTCCACGGCGTCGAGCGTCTCCGACAACGTGCCGATCTGGTTGACCTTGACCAGCAGGGCGTTGGCCGCGCCCTCCTTGATGCCGCGCTCCAGCCGCTCGGGGTTGGTGACGAACAGGTCGTCGCCGACCAGTTGCACCTTGTCGCCGAGGGCGACCGTGATGGCCTTCCAGCCCTCCCAGTCCTCCTCGTTGAGCGGGTCCTCGATGGAGACCAGCGGGTAGTTGGCGACCAGGTCCTCGTAGAAGGCGATGAGCTCGGCCGCCGACAGACCCTTGCCGTCGATCGTGTAGACGCCGTCATTGTGGAACTCGGAGGCGGCCACGTCGAGCGCGAGCGCGATGTCCTCGCCCGGCACGTAGCCGGCGCGCTCGATCGCGACCAGGATCAGGTCGAGCGCGTCCCGGTTGGACGGCAGGTTGGGCGCGAAGCCACCCTCGTCGCCCAGGCCCGTGGCGTAGCCCTTCTCCTTGAGCACGCTCTTGAGCGCGTGGTAGACCTCGGTGCCCATGCGCACGGCCTCGCGGAACGTCTCCGCCCCGATCGGCGCGATCATGAACTCCTGGATGTCGACGTTGGTGTCGGCGTGGGCGCCGCCGTTGAGGATGTTCATCATCGGGACCGGCAGCACATGCGCGTTGGGCCCGCCCACGTAGCGGAAGAGCGGCAGCTCGGCGCTGTCCGCGGCGGCCTTCGCGACCGCCAGCGAGACGCCCAGGATGGCGTTGGCGCCGAGGTTGGCCTTGTTGGGCGTGCGGTCCAGATCGATCATGATCTGGTCGATGATGCGCTGGTCCTCGGCCTCGATGCCGTTGATCTCCTCGAAGATCTGGTCGGTCACGGCGAGCACGGCCTTCTCGACGCCCTTGCCGCCGTAACGTTTGCCGCCGTCACGCAGCTCGACCGCCTCGAACTGGCCGGTGGACGCCCCGCTGGGCACGGCCGCGCGGCCGCTGCTGCCGTCGTCGAGGACCACTTCGACCTCGACGGTCGGGTTGCCGCGGGAGTCGAGGATCTCGCGAGCGTAAACGACCTCGATGGTAGCCACGGGATGCGCTCCTAAATCGAAAGGCAATATGCCTTCAGAGCCTATCGGTCCCCGTCTCCCACGCATGTCGCTGGTCGCGTATCGCGGGGACTTCGTCGGGTGGTGCCCGCCGTACTAGTGCTTTTCCCAGGCACGAACGCGGTCTCGGTACGCGCGCGCCGCGGCGCGTAGCTCGGCCTCGGCGTCGATTCCGGCGTCGCTGGCGCGGCGCACCAGGTCGAACAGCTCTCGCGCCACGCCCTGGCCGACCCCTGCGGACAGCGCCTCGGGCGCGCCCGCCCGCCCGGCCCTGCGCAGCAGCTGCGCGGCCAGCGACAGCGCCGGCTGCCCCATGGGAACGCCGTCGAGCGCCGACTCGCGCCCCTTGGACGCGCGCTCGGCCGCCTTGATCGCCTCCCAGTTGTCGTTGACCTCGTCGGCGCTCTCGGCCCGCACCGAGCCGAAGACGTGGGGATGGCGGCGCACCAGTTTCTCCACGATCCCGGCCGCCACGTCGTCCATGTCGAAGCCCTCGGCCACCCGGGCGTGGAAGACCACCTGCAGCAGCAGGTCGCCCAGCTCCTCGCGGAGCGCGGGATAGTCGCCCTGCTCGATGGTCTCCAGCACCTCGTAGGCCTCTTCGAGCAGGTACGGCACCAGCGACTCGTGGGTCTGCTTGCGATCCCACGGGCATTCCGTACGCAGCCGGTCCATCACCGCAACCAGGTCCAGCACCCGCGCGCCCGGCAGATCGTACGAGCCCGGCACCACCTCGATCAGCGGCGGCTCCTCGAGCGCGACCGCGGCGTGCCCCACGGCACGCATGAACTCCTCGTCGTCCTCGGCCAGCCACACGACGGTCTCGGCGACCGCCCGCGCCGCCAGCCCCCGCGGGTCCGGCTCGACGACCTCGACCTCGATCCCGGCCTCGGCCAGATAGGGCAGCTGAGGGTGCGCGGCGGAGCCGGTCAGCACCGGGCCCGAGCGCAGCGCCTGCCAGGCCTGGTGGCTCAGCAGGCCCGGCGCGACCCTGGGCGAGGAGGTGACGAGGATCAGCGGCATCGGCTATCCCTGCGGTTGCTGCTGCGGTTGCTGCTGCTGTGGCGGAGTGAGCTTGCCGAATCTGCCGGTGTCGACGAACATCGCCGGGTTCTCCTGCGAGCGCTGCGGGTTGAGCGCGCCGTAGCGCGGGCTGAAGACCGGCTGGAACGCGCTGAACTCCTGGAGGAGCCGCTGCTGCCCGCTCTCGCCGCCGAACTGCTGCTGCAACTTCGCCACGCCGACCACCACCCGGCCGTATTCGCGCGCGTTTTGGGGCGCCACGCCGCTGAACAGCAGTCTGAGCTCAGCAGAGGGGTATTGGCCGGGATCCTTGAGCGCGTTGTCGATCTCCGTCTGGCTCACCTGCACGTTGTAACGCGCCATGAGCTGCCTGAACGCGCTGACTTCGACCATGTTGCGCAGCACGAGCTGGCTGGCCGACGTGCCTTGCAGCGCGGCCTGTTCCAGAGTGGTGCCGGCGAGGGCGGCCTTCGTCTGCTCGTCCAGCTTGGCGTTCCTCAGCGCAGTGACGTAGACCTGTGTGTTCTCGTTCACCTGGCTTGCGGAGATGCGCTCGTTCCCGACCACGGCCGCGGCACCGGCGTGCATGGGCGAGGAGCAGGCGGTCAGCGTCATGCCCACCGCCGCGGCGGCCACAGCCACTCGTATCGACTTCACGTACGTGTCCCTTTCGACCGAAAAACCGCCGCTAGCTTACCCGTGCGGGCTCGAGGAACATCGCCTCGACCAGGTCGCCGCACCATTTGAGCAGATCGAGATCGCGCAACGGCTGCCCGCCCAGCGGCTTGGTCTTGGGTATCGGCACCAGCAACGTCTCTGCGGCCTGCTTGTAGATGGCCTTCTTGTAGAGCCGGTCCAGGCGCACCTGCTGCGACTCCCTCAACCTGGCCGGGCCGAACTTGATGTTCTGTCCCTGCAGCGTGACGTCCGTGAGCCCGGCCCGGCGGGCCTTGATCCGGAACTTGGCCACCTCCAGCAGGTTGTCCACCTCCACCGGCGGCTTGCCGTAGCGGTCGATGAGCTCCTCGCGCACCTCGTCGATGTCGCTCTCCCCGGCGATGGCCGCGATCCGCTTGTACGCCTCCAGCCGCAGCCGCTCGGAGGTGACGTAGTCGTGCGGGATGTGAGCGTTGATCGGCAGCTCGACCTTGACGTCCGGCACCTCCTCGCGCACTTCCCTGCCGTCGAGCTTGGCCTTCTGCTCCTGCACGGCCTCGGCCATCAGCCGCACGTAGAGGTCGAACCCGACGCCCGCGATGAAACCGGACTGCTCGGCGCCGAGCACGTTGCCCGCGCCGCGGATCTCCAGGTCCTTCATCGCGACGTACATGCCCGCGCCCATCTCGGTGTGCTGCGAGATGGTGGCGAGGCGCTCGTGCGCGGTCTCGGTCAGCGGCTTCTCCGGCGGATAGAGGAAGTAGGCGTAGCCGCGTTCCCTGCCGCGCCCGACCCGGCCCCTGAGCTGGTGCAGCTGCGACAGGCCGTAGTTGTCGGCCCGGTCCACGATCAACGTGTTGGCGTTGGGCACGTCGAGGCCGGACTCGACGATCGTGGTGGAGACCAGCAGGTCGTACTCCCGCTCCCAGAAGCCCACCATGATCTTCTCGAGCTGGTGCTCGTTCATCTGCCCGTGCGCGACCGCGATGCGGGCCTCGGGGACCAGCTCGCGCAGCCGCGCGGCGACCCTGTTGATCGAGGCCACCCGGTTGTGCACGAAGAAGATCTGGCCGTCGCGCATCAACTCGCGCCTGATCGCCGCGCCGATCTGCTTCTCCTCGTACGGCCCCACGAACGTGAGGATCGGGTGCCGCTCCTCCGGCGGCGTGAGGATCGTCGACATCTCGCGGATGCCGGTCAGGCCCATCTCCAGCGTGCGCGGGATCGGCGTGGCCGACATGGCCAACACGTCCACCTGTGTGCGCAGGTGCTTCATGGCCTCCTTGTGCTCGACGCCGAACCGCTGCTCCTCGTCGATGATGATCAGGCCCAGGTCCTTGAAGCGGACCTCGGGGCTGAGCAGCCGGTGCGTGCCGATCACCACGTCCACCGCGCCCGACCTGAGCCCTTCCAGGGTGCCCTTGACCTCGCCGTCGGTCTGGAAGCGGGAGACCGGCTTGAGGGTGACGGGGAAGCTGGAGAACCGCTCGGTGAACGTCGACATGTGCTGCTGCACCAGCAGCGTCGTCGGCACCAGCACCGCGACCTGCTTGCCGTCCTGCACGGCCTTGAACGCCGCCCGCACCGCGATCTCGGTCTTGCCGTAGCCCACGTCGCCGCAGATCAGCCGGTCCATCGGCACACCGCGCTCCATGTCGCGCTTGACCTCGTCGATGGCCGCGAGCTGGTCGCCGGTCTCGGCGTAGGGGAAGGCGTCCTCCATCTCCCGCTGCCACGGCGAGTCGTCGGCGAACGGGTGGCCGGGCGAGGCCATGCGGGCCGAGTAGAGCCTGATCAGCTCGCCGGCGATCTCCTTGACCGCCTTCTTCGCCCGGGACTTGGCCTTGGCCCAGTCGGTGCCGCCCATGCGGTTGAGCGTGGGCGCTTCGCCGCCGACGTAGCGGGTGACCTCGTCGAGCTGGTCGGTGGGCACGTAGAGGCGGTCGCCCTTGGCGTATTCGATGACCAGGTATTCGCGGGTGGCGCCCTGCACCGTGCGCTGCACCATCTCGACGTAGCGGCCCACGCCGTGCTGCTCGTGCACCACGTGGTCGCCGACCTTGAGCTGGAGCGGATCGACCATGTTGCGGCGGCGCGAGGGCAGACGCCGCATGTCCTTGGTGGACGCCTTCTGCCCGACCAGGTCCAGGTGGGTGAGCACGGCCAGGCTGGGCGTGACGAACCCGTGCTCGATCAGGCCGGTCGTCACGTGCACGACCTTGGGCTCGGGCGCCTTGTCCAGGAACTGCTGGAGCCTGGCCGGCACGTCCACGCCCTTGAGCAGCTCCACCATGCGCTCGGCGGGCCCGTGGCCCTCGCTGAGCAGCACGACCGCCTTCTCGTCAGCCAGCCAGCCCTTGATGTCGGCCAGTGCCTTGGCCGTGTCGCCGCGGTAGGCCTCGCAGTCCTGCGCGTCCAGCTCCACCCCGCCGCCGAAGGGCGCCATCGTCCACCACGGCTGCCCGAGCGCGTCGGCGTGGTCGCGGATCTCCTCCAGCGAGCGGAACGCGGCCGCGCCGAGGTCGATCGGCGCCTCGCCGCCGGCCGCCGCGTTGATCCAGGAGGCCTCCAGGAACTCCTGCGAGGTGCGTACGAGCTCCTCGGCCCGTCCCCTGATCCGCTCGGGATCGCAGACGAACACGCCCGACCTGACCGGCAGGTGGTCGAGCAGCAGGTCCATCTCCCCGGCCAGCACGGGCGCGAACGCCTCCATGCCCTCCACGGGCGTGCCGTCGGCGAGCTGGTCGAGCACCTCGGCCAGCGCGGGGTGCTCCTCGGCCAGCTCCCGTGCCTTGGCCCTGACCTCGTCGGTCAGCAGCAGCTCACGGCACGGCGGCGCGAACAACCCGTCCTCGGCCGCCTCCAGCGAGCGCTGGTCGGCCACCTTGAACCAGCGGATCTCCTCGACCGTGTCGCCCCAGAACTCCAGCCGCAGCGGATGCTCCTCGGTCGGCGGGAACACGTCGAGCAGCCCGCCGCGCACGGCCACCTCGCCGCGCTTCTCCACCATGTCCACCCGGTGGTAACCGTTGGTGACCAGCCGGTCCACGACGTCTTCGAGGTCGGCGTCGTCACCCGCGCGCAACCTGATCGGCTCCAGGTCGCCCAGGCCCTTCACGATCGGCTGCAGCAGCGCCCTGACCGGCGTCACGATCACGCTGAGCGGCCCGGCCGCGGTGTCGCCCTTGACCGGGTGGGCGAGCCTCCTGAGCACGGCCAGGCGCTGCCCCACGGTGTCGCTGCGCGGCGAGAGCCGCTCGTGCGGCAGCGTCTCCCACGCCGGGAACACCGCCACGGAGTTGGGCTCGATCAGGCTGGTCAGCGCCGCGGCGAGGTCTTCGGCCTCACGCCCGGTCGCGGTGACCGCGAGCACGGTCCGCTGGTCGTGCGCGGTCAGCGCGGCCACGCCGAACGGCCGCAGCGCGGACGGCGCGATCAGAGAGACGTCGCCGCCCTCTTCGAGCGCGGCGGTCAGTTTCGGGTCAGCACGAACAAGGTCAAGCAGTCCGGAAAGACTCATCAGATACGCCCACAGCCCCAGAAAGCGGCAACACGACTACCCCCGGCCGTCTCAGGTCGCGGGGGTCCTCTTCAAGGGTACTCGCCGCGGACATCAGCCGACTCTGTAACCAGGTACGGAGGGCCAGCGGACGGTCAGGACCGTGGAAGCCTCCTCCGCCCGCCACGAATGGTCGACGCCCTTGCCCCACACCACATAGTCGCCCGGCTCGGCCAGCAGCACGCTACGGCCCGGCAGCTCGACCCGGAACTTGCCGCTGATGAGCACAAGCAGAGCGGTTCGTTCCTCGCCCATGACCCACTGCACCCGCTCGTCACCCGCCGGATGCACGCCCCACTTGATCTCGACCTCGTCGCTGTGCCGTGGATCGCCGGGCGGCTTGAAGTGGCCGAGCAGCCATCCGTGGTCGCCGGCCGCGTCCGAGCCCGCGTTCCCCACGTAGATGTGATCGCTCACAGACCAGGACGCTAGCAGGGAAATGCCTTACTGATACCGATCGAGTGACTACTGTAGGTGACATGTCTGAGGTGCGAACTGTCGCCCAGCGGGGCGATCTCTTCGAGCAACGGCTCCGCGAGCACTGGACCAGCCAGCTCTGCAGACGACTCGACGTGCTGGTCGCCGGCTGCGCCCACGACGAGCCGCTGAGGCTGGAGCGGGTCGAGACCAGGGCCACCGGCGTCGACGAGGACCACCCCGCGATCAGGGCCATGCTGGACGAGCGACCCGACCTGGTCACGTGGTCGCTGGGCGACCTGCGCGGCGTGCCGCTGCCGCCCAGGTCCTACGACGTGATCCAGCTGTCGTTCCTGCTGGAGCGGGTCAGGCACGCCGAGCTCGTCTTCGACCGCCTCCTGCGGGCCCTGCGCCCGGGCGGGCTGGTGCTGCTGCGCATGCGCGACCGCAGGTCGGCCTACGGCCTTCTCGACCGGATCACCCCGTCGTGGCTGCGTCGGCTGCTGTGGCGCCCGCTCGTCACCCCGGGCACGCCGGGGCCGCTGCCGAAGGTGTACGAGCCGCTGGTGTCGAGCGACGGCATGTACGCGTTCTGTCTCAGCCGCGGCCTTATGATCACCGACGACGAGCGGAACGTCAGCGGCCCGGCCCGCGAGAGCCGGTTCGTCGGCGCGGCGGTCAGAGCCGTCTCGAAGTTGACCAGCGGCCGCTACCCTGCCTCTCACGACGAGATCACCATGGTGATCAGGAAGCCGCAGCACCACTTCGCCCGGGTCATCTAGCGACACACCGGCGGCAGTGGGTAGACTCGCTTCCTACAATTCTCTACCAATTCAATCGGAATAGTTGGGATGCAGGAACCGTGGAGTGGACCCCCGAGCCGCACGAGCTGGCCGACCTCGAGCTGCTGCTTTCCGGGGCGTTCGACCCGCTGACCGGGTTCCTGGGCCACGACGACCTCCACGCGGTCCATGAGAGCGGCACGCTCGCCGACGGCACCCCCTGGCCCGCGCCCGTCACGCTTCATCTGCCGGTCGACGTCTCCCCCGGCGACGAGGTCACGCTGCTGGACCCGGAGGGCCTGCCGCTCGCCGTGCTCACGGTGACCGCGCAGGAGCCCGACGGACTGACCAGCGGGCCCGTCAAGGCTCTCGGCGCGCCGGAGCACGGGCCGTTCGCGCGCCTGCGGCGTACCCCGGCGCAGGTGAAGGAAGAGCTCGGCGGACGTCCCGCACTCGCCGTCACCATGCGAGGCCCGCTCGACGACCTCTCCGAGATCGTCGACACCGCCAAGGAACTCGACGCGGTGATCATGCTTCTCCCCCTCTCGTACGGCGAGCCCGGCCCCGCGGTCGTCCGCGCCGCGCTCCGCGCCAAGGACCAGCTCCCCGTCGGCACGATCGTCGTCTCCGTGCCGCTGGCGCCGCGCGCCGAGCCCGAGATCGACCTGGAGCTACGCGAGCACGTCGCCACCGCCTACGGCGCGACCGAGCACCTCGCCGGGCCCGAGCCGGTGAGCATCCCCGGGCCGCCGCACCGGCGCGGGCTCGTGGTCTTCTTCACCGGCCTGTCGGGCTCGGGCAAGTCCACGATCGCCCGCGGCCTGCGCGACGCGCTGCTGGAGCTCGGCACCCGCACGGTGACCTACCTCGACGGCGACGTGGTCCGGCAGCTGCTGTCCAAGGGCCTGACGTTCTCCAAGAGCGACCGCGACCTCAACATCCGGCGCATCGGCTTCGTGGCCGCCGAGGCCGCGCGGCACGGCGGGCTGGCCATCTGCGCCCCCATCGCCCCCTACGCGGCCACCCGCGCCGAGGTGCGCGAGATGGTCGAGTCGGTCGGCGCCGACTTCCTGCTCGTGCACGTCGCGACGCCGCTGGAGGAGTGCGAGCGGCGCGACCGCAAGGGCCTGTACGCCAAGGCCCGCGCCGGCCTCATCCCCGAGTTCACCGGCATCTCCGACCCCTACGAGGAGCCGGACGACGCCGACCTGGTGATCGACACCACGCACATGACGATCGACGCGGCCGTCTCCCAGGTCTTGGGGACGCTGCGGTCCGGAGGATGGGTCCGTTGATCGATTTCCCCCTGATCGCCGGGTCCTTCCTCATCGCGATCGTCGTCGGGCTGACCGGCATGGGCGGCGGGGCGCTGATGACCCCGATGATGATGTTGTTCTTCAACGTGCCGCCGCTCGCCGCCGTCTCCAGCGACCTGGTGGCCTCGGCCGTGATGAAGCCGGTGGGCAGCGTCGTGCACCTGCGGCGCGGCACGGTCAACCTGCGTCTGGTGGGCTGGCTGTGCGCGGGGTCGGTGCCGGCCGCGTTCTGCGGGGTGTTCCTGGCGCGGGCGTTCGCGGTCAGCGACGCGGTCAAGTACGCCCTGGGCGTGGCGCTCTTGCTGGCCGTCGCGGGGATGGCGATCAAGGCGTGGCTCGGCACGCGGGGCGGGACGTCGAGCGCCCACGACATCGTCGTGCGCCCGATTCCGACCCTACTGGTCGGTATGGTAGGCGGGCTGGTGGTCGGTGTCTCCTCCGTCGGCTCGGGATCGCTGATCATCGTGGCCCTGCTCGTGCTCTACCCGGCGCTCAAGGCCAATCAGCTCGTCGGCACCGACCTGGTGCAGGCGGTGCCGCTGGTCACCTCGGCCGCGCTCGGCCACCTGCTGTTCGGTGACTTCCAGATGGACCTCACGGTGTCGCTGCTCATCGGCTCGATCCCGGGTGTCTACCTCGGCGCCAGGATCTCCTCACGCGCCCCTGGCGGGCTGATCAGGGCCTTGCTGGCGATCGTGTTGCTCGCCTCGGCGCTCAAGCTGCTCGACGCGAGCAACACGCTCACTGTCTGGGCACTCGTGGTGGCCGGCGCGATCATCCTCGCGGGCTGGAGATGGCGGAGCTCCTCCGCTATGGGCGAGGCACGGGAGTCGAGCGGAAGTACCGATCACGCGCGAGCCGGGTGAAGGCCCGGTCGGCTTCACCGTTGGAGTCGAAGCTGGTGTCGCCGCGCGGCGCCCGCGGCGAGTCGAAGTAAAGCAGCGCCTTGATCTGGGGATACCGCTTGACCTGCCGCCGCACCGACTCGAAGAACTTCCGCTTGAACCCGGGGTCCCTGGACCGCTCGAACACCCCCCACTCGGCCACCATGACCGGCTTGCCGGGGAAGCGCATCTGCATCCACCGGTAGAAGCCCGGCCACTGCGCGTATTCCTCGCGGGTCTTGTTGACCAGCCCGTCGAAGCTCTGGACCCGGTCGTCGGCGTAGGGATCCATGGCCACCCAGTCCACCACGTCGTCGCCCGGATAGAGCTCCTCGAACCAGGGCTCGGCCGCCCAGTTGGGCGCCCCCATGTACGTCATGACCATGACGGCGTTCCGAACCCCTTGCTCGCGCAGCCTGAGCACGATGTGCCGGTACATCGCGGCATAGTCGGCGGCCTGCATGCCCGACCCGGACGAGGCGTCCACGTCGTTCTCCGGCTCGTGGTGGAGGGTGAGGAAGAACCGCTCGGGGAACGTGCTCCTGAGATATCCGGCCAGCCGGTCGATCCTGCCGTCCAGCGCCCCGTCGACGATCTCGGCCCAGGTGTGGTCGAACGACGGCTTCCAGTTGATCATGAGCAGGCGCGGCCGCGCCGGATCGCGGGCCAGCCTGACCTCGGCTTCGGTGGGGAACAACTCGCTGCCCCGGTGGTAGACGTGCAGCACGTCCGCGGCGGCGCCCATGCGGGTCTCGGCGCCGCGCAGCGCCTGCTCGACCGGTGCGCCGGTGAAGACCTCGGGCGCCAGGCCCCACCACGCGCCGCACGACGGGATGAGCCGGGCGGTGGCCGTGCAGGCCGGCGCGCCCGCGATCTTGTCCTTGACGGGCGCGGTGGCAGGCGCCCGGGCGTCGGAGCCCTCGGCGCCCGAGCAGGCGGCAAGTGCCGCGACCACGACGAGCCCGGTTGTTCTGGTGGTAATTCCCCGTAGCAGCAAAGCCGTTCAACCCCCTTGTCGAAGGACCCCCGCCTTGTCACACCTGAACCTTGCCATGTCATTGCCACCCGCGGGGAAGTCTTCGCAGTTCACGCTGGGTAATAGTGCGCCCGGATTTTCCGGCTATTTCGATTTATTGCGTCCCTTCTTTCCTGCCGTACAGGAGAAAATCTTGGGGTATTCGACCGGGGTCTGATCGTCCGGCCTATAGTGGGCGCACGCCTCGACATGTGACGCAGAGTCGTCGGCCGACGACAATGCGCACACCTTCCAGGAGACCTCCCCCATGAGCCAGTCGCCGGACGTCCAGGCCCGCCGCCCCGGCGCCGACCTGGACGAGCATCTCTCGCTGCTGCGCAGGCGGTGGCTGCTGCTCGTGGGCTGCGTGGTGTTCGGCGGCACGGCCGGGCTCGCGCTGATGCGCCTCACCCCGCCCGCCTACACCGCCGTCACGCAGGTGCACGTCATGCCGGTCGGGCCGCAGGAGCCGGGCAACCCGGTGACCGCCCGCCAGCGCGAGCCGCTCAACCTCGACACCGAGGCTCAGGTCGCGCAGTCGGCCGTCGTCGCCACCCGCGCCGCGCAGGCGCTGGGGATCGAGAAGGCCGAGCCCGCCGTGGTCTCGGTGCCGCCGAACTCGGCGGTCCTGTGGATCTCCGTCACCGCCCCCGAGCCCGGCGTCTCCGCCGCCCAGTCCCATGCGTATGCCGAGGCCTACCTCGCGCACCGGCGCGAGAGCACGCTGGACGCGCTCGCCGCGCAGCAGCAGGCGGTGCTGGCCAAGCTCAAGCAGGTCAACGCCGGCATCGACGCGGGCATCAAGGATCTCGGCCAACTGCCCAAGGGCAGCCCCGAGCGGGCGATCGCGCTGCAGCGGCAGGGCGTGCTCAACCGGCAGGCCGCCAGCCTCGCGCTCAAGTACGACGCGTTGCGCACGGTCGCGGTGACGCCCGGCGCGATCATCAGCCGGGCCGCGCCGCCGGCCGCGCCCAGCTCGCCCAGCCTGCCGCTCCACCTCGGCACCGGGCTGATGGCGGGGCTTCTGACCGGCTCCGCCGCCGCATACGCCCGCGACCGCCTCGACACCCGGCTGCGTACGGCCGCCGACGTCGAGCGGCTGACCGGCCTGCCCGTGCTGGGCGACCTCTCCGACCCCCGCGAGCACGGTGTGGCGCACGATCTGGCCTGCGCCGTGGTCGCCGCGTGCCCCGGCAAACGGCTGCTGATCAAGACGCTGCCTGCCGACCTCGGCGCCTCGTTCGCCGCCGAGCCGCTGGAGGTCCGCGCGCCGCTGTCGGTGCTCGACGGCTCCGACGTGCGCGACCTGGCCAGGGCAGACGCGGCCCTGCTGCTCGTGGGGCTCGGCCGGGTCACCGCGCAGCAGGTCACGGCCGCCGCGAGCCGGTTGAGCCGGCACGACGTGCCGATCATCGGCGTGGTGACGGCCGCAGACGCGGTGCCGTCGTTCGTTCCGCTGCTGGAGCCGCGCCCGCACACGCCGCTGGGCAAGCTCGTCGCCACCGGCGAGTTCGGGGTGAGCGTGTCGGCGGAGACCACGCCCATGCAGGCGCTGCGCCCACCCCGCCCCGGCCAGCCGACGTGAGGGGACCCGCCTGGCCCATCGCGGCGTTGCTGGTCGGCTACCCGCTCTGGTGGGCGCTCGGGTTCGGCGGCCTGTCGGTGGTCGTCCTGGCCGTGCCGATGGCGGTGCTGTTGTGGCGGCGCCGCCCGATCAGGGTGCCGCCCGGGTTCGGGCTGTGGTTGTTGCTGATCGCCGGCTACCTGGTGAGTGCGATCATGCTCGCCGAGACGCCGCCGGGCACCTACGGCGAGCTCGGCCCCGGCCGGATCGTCGGCTACGCCATGCGGCTGGCGCTGTACGCGGCCGTCCTGATCATGGTGCTCTACCTCGGTAACCTGACCGAGCGCGAGCTGCCGCAACTGCGCCTGGTGCGCATGCTCGGCGTGTTGTTCGTCACGACGGTAGCGGGCGGGCTGCTCGGCGTCTTCCTGCCCGGGTTCTCCTACACCTCGCCGGTCGAGTGGCTGCTGCCGCGGTGGCTGGGCGACAACCCGTTCGTCCAGAACCTGATCCACCCCACGGCCGCCCAGACACAGAAGGTGCTCGGCTACGCCATGCCCAGGCCGGAGGCCCCGTTCGAATGGGCGAACGCGTGGGGCAGCAACGTGTCGGTGCTGCTGATCTGGGCCGTGGTCGGCTGGTGGGTCCACGGCGGGCCGCGGCACAAGCTCTTCGTGGCCGCCGCGATCGCCCTGGCCGCGATCCCCATCGTCTACTCGCTCAACCGCGGCCTGTGGATCGGCCTCGGCCTGGCGGTCGTTTACCTGATCGTCCGGGTCGGCGGACGCATCAGGGTGGCGTTGTGCGGGGCCGTGGCGGCGGCCGCGCTGGCCTTCGCGCTCAGCCCGCTCGCGGCGCTCGTGGCGCAGCGGCTGGACAAACCACACTCGAACGACATCAGGGCCTTCACCGTGACCGCCACCCTCGCGGCCGCCCAGCACTCGCCGGTGATCGGCTACGGCAACACCCGCAACGCGACGGGCAACCACCGCACGATCACCACGGGCCGTACCGAGTGGTGCACGACCTGCGGGCACCCGCCGCTCGGCAGCGACGGGCAACTCTGGCTGCTGATCATCACGCAGGGCTTCACGGGGGCGGCACTGTACGTCGCGTTCTTCCTCGGCGCGATCCGCCGCCACTGGTCCGACCGCAGCCCCATCGGGCTCGCGGGGGTCCTCGTGATGGGGCTGGTGCTGATCTACATGTTCGTCTACGACGGCCTGGTCACCCCGCTCGGCCTCTACCTCATCTCCTTCGCCCTTCTTTGGAGGAACGCATGAGTGATGCGACCGCCCGTCTGGGCTACCTCTCGGAGACCGTCCGGCTGCTCTATCCGGGGCCCGGCTCGCCCCGGGCGTACACCCTGCTGCCGCACGCCGCCGTGCCCCGGCGGCTGGCGCCGCGCCGGTGGTGGCACCTGTGGTCCGAGGTCGTGGTTCCGGGCGGGGGGTCGATCACGGCGCATCTGAGCGAGGTCTTCGGCCGGCCGGTGGAGACCGTCCTCCACGTACGTCCCGCGCTGCGGGCCAACCGCAAGCCGATCCTGGAGGCCCGCTCCGGCGGCCGGCCGCTCGCGTTCGTGAAGATCGGCGACAGCCCCCGCGCACGCGAGCTGATCACCTCCGAGGCCACGGCGCTGCGCAGGCTGGCGGGGCTGGGGCTGAGGACCGTGACCCCGCCCGCGGTGCTCCACCACGGCGACTGGCGCGGGCTGGCGGTGCTGGCGCTGTCGCCCCTGCCGGTGCGGCGCCGCCGCGTGCCCCGGCCGCTGCTGCTGGCCGCGATCGAGGAGATCGCACGCACCGGCGGTCCCAGCCCGGCCTGGCACGGGGATTTCGCGCCGTGGAACATATGCCCGGCGCCCGGCGGCCGGCTGCTCGTATGGGACTGGGAACGCTACGAGCTCGGCGTGCCCTACGGGTTCGACGCCGTGCACCACTTCTTCCAGCGGGCGCTGCGCAGGATGGATCCGCCTACCGCCGCCCGGGCGTGCGTGGCGCGGGCGGCACGCGAGCTGGCCCCTCTGGGGCTGTCGGCGGCCACCGCCAGGCAGACCGCGCTGCGCTACCTCATCGCGCTGGCCGACCGGCACGCCGCGGACGGGCACACACCGCTCGGGCCGCCGCAGACGTGGCTCAATCCGGCCGTCGACCACGAGGAGCTGCTGACATGAGGACCACCAAGCGGTCCGCGCTGTCGCTGTCGCGGGGCGCGGGCAGGCTCACGTCCAGTGCGCGGGTGCTGCCGTCGTTCCTGATCACGGGGGCGCAGCGGTGCGGCACCACGTCCCTGTACCGGGCGCTGGCGCAACATCCGCTGCTGCTCAAACCGGTGCTGCACAAGGGGGTGCATTACTTCGACGTCGCCTACTGGCACGGGCTGTCCTGGTATCAGGCGCACTTTCCGCTGCGGGTGGGGGCGACGCTGGTCGGACGCCGGTACGGCGGCCGGCCGCTGGCGTTCGAGTCGTCCCCCTATTACCTGTTCCATCCGCTGGCCGGGGAGCGGATAGCGGCCGATCTTCCCGACGTGAAGCTGATCGTCCTGGTCCGCGATCCGGTGGAGCGGGCCTGCTCGGCCCACGCCCATGAGCTGGCCAGGGGGTTCGAGACGGAGTCACACCTCGAGTACGCGATCGAGCTGGAGGAAGGACGGCTGGCGGGGGCAGAGGCGCTGCTGCGCGGGTCGCCGTACGCGCTGCACCACTCGCACCGCCACCACGCGTACGTGGCCCGGGGCCGCTACGCCGATCAGCTCGACCGGCTGGAGCCGCTGATCGGGCGGGACCGGATGCTGGTGCTGGACAGCCACCGGTTCTTCCGGGACCCCGAGCAGGTCTACGACCGGGTGCTGGAGTTCCTGGGGGTGCCGCATCTGGGGTATCCGGTGTTTGAGCAGCACAACGGGCGGGCCTTGCCGCGGCCGGTGCCCCATGTGCTCGGGCGGGCGCTGCGGGAGCACTTCGAGCCGTACGACGCGCGGCTGGTGCGGTGGCTGGGCGAGGAGCCGTCGTGGCGGCGATGACCCAGGGCCCAGTCGAGGGGCAGGTCGAGGGGCCGGGGCGGGCCGGGATCGCGGGGGTCACGGCGGCGGCCTTCTCCGCCTTGGCGCAGTTCGTGCTGGTGGTGGTCGTGACCAGGGCGTTCACGGCCGCTGAGGCCGGGGGCTTCTTCGCGGCGACCGCCGTGGTGCTCATGGCGGCGGGGATCGCCAAGCTGGATGCGGGCAACGGGCTCGTGTACTTCATCGCCCGCGCGGAGACGTACGGCTATCTCGGCATTTCCGGATATATCAGGGCGGCGCTCGTGCCCTGTGCGGTGGCGGCGGGCGCCGCGGCGGTGGTGTTGTACCCCCAGGTGGGGGTGGTGGCGGCGGTCGTGCCGGTCGTGGTGCTGGGTGATGTGCTGCTGGCCGCCACCCGCGGCTTCGGGGCCATGCGCCCGACCGTGCTCCTGGACGGGATGGTGCTGCCTGCCGCCCAGCTGGTCCTGGTCGCCGGGGTAGCCGTGGCCGGGGCGGTCGAGTGGTTGCCGGTGGCCTGGGCCCTGCCCTACGTGCCGGTGCTGGTCCTGGCCGCGGCCGCGGTGCGGGGGCGGGCGCCGCGGAGCCCGTACCTGCCGGGGACGGGGCGGGATCTGTGGCGCCACACGGCTCCCCGGTCGGTGGCGGGGGCGGTTCAGGCGGTGTTCCAGCGGGTGGACATCGTGGTCGTCGCGCTGCTCGCGGGGCCTGCGCAGGCTGCCGTCTACACGGCGGCCACACGGTTCAAGGTCGTCGGGCAGCTGGCGAACCAAGGGCTCGCGCAGGCCGTACAGGCTCGGCTGGTCGGCGCGCTCGCGAGCGGGGAGCCTGCGCGGGCCCGGGAGCTCTACCAGGCCGCGACTATCTGGCTGGTCCTGCTGACGTGGCCGGTGTGGCTCGGCTACGCCGCGCTGGCGCCGTGGCTGCTGCGGCTGTTCGGCCCCTCGTACGGGTCGGCGGCGCCGGTGGCGCTGGTGCTGGCCGGGACGATGATGGTGGCCACGGCCTGCGGGATGGTGGACGTCGTGCTCACCGCCGCCGGGCATACCTGGACGAGCCTCCTCAACCTGCTGGCGGCCGTCGCATGCACGCTGGCGCTCGACCTGGCGCTCATCCCCGCCCATGGGGCGCTCGGCGCGGTCGCCGGCTGGTCGGGCGGGGTGCTCGTCAAGAACCTGCTCCCGCTGTGGCAGCTCCACCGCCGCTACGGGCTGCACCCGTTCGGCCGTCACACCCTTGGGGCGCTGCGGTGGCGTGCCTGGGCGGCGGCATGAGCGCCCCCGTCCTCGTCACCGGGCTCCCGCGCAGCGGCACCAGCTGGACGGGCAAGATGCTCACGGCCGGCGGCGACCTCGTCTACGTGAACGAGCCGCTCAACCCGCAACACCCGCCCGGCCGCTGCCCGGGAGTGCTCAGGGCCGAGGTGACGCACCGGTTCCAGTACATCTGCGACGACAACGCCGGCGCCTGGCTGCCTGCCTTCCGGGATACGGTCGCCCTGCGCTACCACTGGCTGGCCGAGCTGCGCGCGAACCGCTCCCCCTACGACCTGGCCCGCCTGCTCCGCTACGGGACCGCTTTCGCGCTGGGCCGCCTGGCGGGGCGGCGCGCGTTGCTCGACGACCCGTTCGCGGTGCTGAGCGCGGGGTGGTTCGCCCGGCGGCTGGGGTGCCGGGTGGTCGCACTGGTGCGGGATCCGGTGTCGTTCGTGGCCAGCTGGCAGCGGCTGGGGTGGACGATCGACGTTCGTGAGCTCCTGGACCAGCCCCTGCTGGTCCGCGACCATCCGGAGGTGGTGGAGCTGCGTGCCGTCGCCGGCTCCGACGACCGCATCGCCACGGCCGCCGCGCTGTGGCGGGTCGCCCACACGATCCTGACCCGGACGCCCGGCGTCCTCGTCACCTCGTACGAGTCGCTGGCCGCCGACCCGATCGCCGGGTTCCGGCGCCTGTACGCCTACGCGGATCTGCCCTGGACGCCTGCCGCCGCGCGTCGCATCGCCAGGGCGTGCATGGGAGGCTCCGGGCGGGTCGCCGGTGCCTTCGCCTGGTCGGGCCTGTCGCGCACGGCGTACCGGCGCATGGACTCGCGCCGCGCGCTCCAGGGGGCCGCCCGCGGCCTTGGCGAGGAAGACGCGGCCCGCGTCCGCGCCCTCACGTCCGGGCTGGATCGGCTCTTCTCCTGAGACGCGTCGCCAGACAGCGGCCCAGCAGCCGCGCCGCGAACGGCAGATCGTCGACCAGGTAGCGGCGTGCCAGCCGACCCGGCTCGCCGGCCAGCCGGAACGCCCACTCCAGCCCGGTCTGCCGCATCCATCCCGGCGCTCTCGGCACCGTGCCCGCCGCGAAGGCGATCGCCGCCCCGCATCCGAGGAACCATGCCTCCGGCAGCTCTTTCCGCAGGTCCACGATGAGTTGGTCCTGCCGCGGGAAGCCGAGGCCGACGAAGACGAGCCGCGGCTGCGCGGCGACGAGCCTGCGCCGTACGAGCTCGCGTCCCTCCGGGGTGGCGTCGAAGCCGTAGGGCGGCGCGTGCGAGCCGCAGACCCGTAGCCGTGGATAGCGGCTCATGAGCTCGCCGACGGCTCGCTGCGGGACGTCTGGGGGGCCGCCGCCGAGCACGTAGACGGGCCAGCCTCGGCGGGCGGCCAGCTCGCTGAGCGCCCAGAGGAGGTCGGCTCCGGTGACGCGCTCGGGCAGCGGCGTGCCCAGCAGCCGGGCCGCCCACACCAACGGCATCCCGTCGGGCACCACGAGTTCGGCCGAGCACACCAGGTCCTTCAGCTCGGGGCAGGCGGCGGCGATCCGGCAAATGTCGACGTTGGGGGTGACGATCCGGCCGCCTCTGCCGGCCTCCAGCTCGCCGGCCACCCGCTGCACCACCTGCTCCTCGGTGAGCGCATCCACCCCGACCCCACCCACCCGCACTCGCCCACCGACGGCGCGCTTGCCGGGCATGGTGCCGGACCCAGGCACGGCCGGCATGGTGCCGGACCCGGGCGCACCCTCGCGCGCCACCGCGCCGGATCCCGAAGCCGGCGAAGGGGCTGGGGTCGATGGCCCGATCCCTGTGTACGGCGAGGTCAAATCCCGTGTCCCCGGTTGTGCAACATCGACAGCACGGTCGGCGCCGAGACGAGGCCGGCGGCCACCGCCAGGGCGATCGGCGCCCGTGGCTCGGCGGCCCGGGCCGCGAACGTGCGCAGGGCCCAGCGCGCGGCCTCGCGCCGGCGTCCCAAGGCGGCGTGGCTGAAGGCCAGCTGGCCGTAGACCCGTGCCGCGCCGCGCGGGTCCACGGCCAGTTCGGGGTACCGGGCGAGCATCCAGTCGAGCCCGGCAATGCGGTCCGCCCAGCGGGCGACGTAGTGGGACCCGCCCCAGCGCACCTGGACGAGCGGCCGGTCGACGTGCGCGATCGGCCGCCGCTTGGCCGCTCGCAGCGCCAGGTCCCAGTCCTCGTTCTGTCCGGCGGGCGCGCTCTCGTCGACCCACAGCGCGCCACGTACGAACAGGAACGTCGATGAGTGGACCATCACCATGCGCGACCGCAGAAGATCGTCTGCGGTGATGGACTCGGCGCCGGCCAGCCGGGCCACGCGGCGGTGGCCGTAGGCGACCTCGATGCCGCAGCTGGCGAACTCGCCACCGGCGTCCCGTAGCGCGCGCACTTGGGCCGCGAGCTTGCCCGGCAGCCAGACGTCGTCGTCGTCGCAGAAGGCCACGAGATCGGTGTCACAGGCGGCGATGCCGGTGTTGCGGGCACCTGGGAGCCCTGGGGTGCGCGTGTTCGGCAGGACGACAACCGCCGCATCGCCACACGCCAAGCCCAGGTCCGCCGCGTCCGCAGCCGCCACACAAGATCCCGCCGGGCCCGCACACACCACACCAGGAGCAGCCGCGTCCACAGCCGCCACACCTGGCGTCGTTGTGGTGTCCACCACGACGACCAGCGCCAGCTCCCCCTCATAGTCCTGAGCCAGCACGGCCGCAACGGCCTCGCGCAACGGCCCGGGACGGTCGCCGCGCGTTGGGATCACCACACCCACGGATGGCAGCCGCGTCACCCCGCCGCCCTCCCGTACCCGTATCTGGCCCTCAGCGGCCACGTCAGCGCGTTGACCACCCGCCGGTCACCATTGCCCAGCCCCGTCGCCCAGGAGTCGTCTCGCCGCAGCTCCACCCGCCCCACGTGGAACCGCATCGGATTGCCGGACACCGTGTGCGACGGCCCCAGCCAGACGGCGTGGCCGTCGACGAACGGGAGCTCGGGGACGCCGGACAGCCCGAGCTCGCGGACCAGCCCCGTGAGCGTGCGCTCAGGGGCGGCGAGCAGATCCTCGTAGCGGACCGTCGTCACGCGGGCCCCGCGCCGCGCGAGCAGCTCCAGCGCGGCATTCTGCGCGCTCCACTGCAGCGCCGTGCGGGCGGGCCCCCAGCGGGTCATCGGCTGCCCGTCTTCAGGCCGCGCCACGGTCCTGCCCCAGGAGTAGGCGACGGCACGCGGATCCCTGACCACATGGACCACGTGGACGTCCACGCCGCTCGTCACCAGACACCAGGCGAGGGAGGCGTGCTTGCTGGAGTCGATCACGACGCGGGCGCCGGTGGCGGCGTAAACCAGCCGGTAGGCCTGCACGTATTCGGCCAGATCGCGATGGGCGATGCGGACGATCCTGCGGGTGCGGTCGACCCGGCGCCGGAGCATCAGGACCCGGTTGGCCGTCACGCTCGCCCAACCACCGAACGCGCGCTCCCCGACCTGGCACCAGAAGGCGCAGGCGGGGAAGGGCTCGCCACACCCGCAGGGTTCCTTCGCCAGGACTCCCCGCTCCCACAGGTGCACTACCTCCCCAAGCGCGACCACGCCGGGCAGCTCGCCAAGGAGCCTCTCGAGCAGAGTGGTGCCACTACGGCCCAAACCGCCCAAGTAGATCACCCGGGTGGTGATAGCGCGGTCGGTCACGGAGGAGGGCTTTCGCGTCGCGAATACGGAACGCGAGAACCCTAACGCGGAGAGTAATCAGTGGGTAAGGGAAGAGCGAAAAGATCTACCGTTCAGCGGCCGTCCATGATCATGCCGGCGCCGACCGTGCTGTTCGTGGCCTCGTCCACCAGGATGAAACCGCCCGTGAGCCGGTTACGTCCGTAGTCGTCCACGAACAGCGGCTGCGTGACGCGCAACGACACCCGCCCGATCTCGTTGAGGCCGAGCGAGGTCGCCTCCTCGTCCCGGTGCAGGGTGTTGACGTCGAGCCGGTAGTGCAGGTCGCGGACGAGGGCGCGGGCCGTACGGGTGGTGTGCTTGATCGTCAGCTTGGAGCGCGGCGTCAGCTTGACCCCGTCGCCCATCCAGCAGACCATCGCCTCCAGCTCCTGCGCCACGTTCGGCTGGTTGTTGGGCCGGGCGATCATATCGCCGCGCGAGATGTCGAGGTCGTCCTCGAAACGCAACGTCACCGACATGGGCGGGAACGCCTCCTCCACCGGGCCGTCGAACGTGTCGATCGAGGCGATCCGCGTGGTCAGGCCCGACGGCAGGTGCACCACCTCGTCACCCGGCTTCAGCACGCCGCCCGCCACCTGCCCAGCGTAGCCGCGGTAGTCATGGAAGGCGTGCTCGGTGGCGCGCTGCGGGCGGATGACGTATTGCACGGGGAAGCGCACGTCGGTCAGGTTGCGGTCGGAGGCGATGTGCACGTTCTCCAGGTGGTGCAGCAGCGACGTGCCGAGATACCAGGGCATGTTCTCCGAGCGGGAGACCACGTTGTCGCCGTTGAGCGCGGAGATCGGGATGAACGTCAGGTCGGAGACGTTGAGCTTGGAGGCGAACGCCGTGAACTCCTCCCTGATCTCCTCGAACCGCTCCTGCGAGTAGTCCACCAGGTCCATCTTGTTGACGGCCAGCACCAGGTGCGGGACCCGCAGCAGCGACGTCAGGAACGCGTGCCGGCGCGACTGCTCCAGCACGCCCTTGCGGGCGTCGATGAGGATGATCGCCAGGTCGGCCGTGGAGGCGCCGGTGACCATGTTGCGGGTGTACTGAATGTGCCCCGGCGTGTCCGCGATGATGAACTTCCGGCGCGGCGTCGCGAAATAACGGTATGCCACGTCGATCGTGATGCCCTGCTCGCGCTCGGCCCGCAGCCCGTCGGTCAGCAGCGACAGGTCGGTGTATTCGGTGCCGCGGTCACGTGAGGTCCGCTCGACGGCTTCGAGCTGGTCCTCGAAGATCGCCTTGGAGTCGTAGAGCAACCGTCCGATGAGGGTGGACTTGCCGTCGTCGACGCTTCCCGCCGTGGCAAAGCGAAGAATGTCCATTTTAGAAGTAGCCCTTGAAGTAGACACAGCCGGTCCTCCAGGGTGAACCGGAACTGGTACGGACGGTCGGCATTAGAAGTAGCCCTTGAAGTAGACACAGCCGGTCTTCCAGGGTGAACCGGAACTGGTACGGACGGTCGGCATTAGAAGTAGCCCTTGAAGTAGACACAGCCGGTCTTCCAGGGTGAACCGGAACTGGTACGGACGGTTGGCATTAGAAGTAGCCCTCTCGTTTCCGGTCTTCCATGGCGGCCTCGGACGAGCGGTCGTCGGCCCTGGTGGCCCCGCGCTCGGTGATCCGGGTGACCGCGATCTCCTCGATGATCTCCTCGACCGTGGCGGCCGTGGACTGCACGGCGCCGGTGCAGGTCATGTCACCCACGGTCCGGTAACGGACGACGGCCTCGAACAGCGGCTCGTCGTCGCCGCGCTGCACGACGTCGGAGTCGGGCAGCAGCATGCCGTCACGCTCGAACACCTTGCGGGTGTGGGCGAAGTAGATGGAGGGGATCTCGATGCCCTCGCGCCTGATGTAGTCCCAGACGTCGAGCTCGGTCCAGTTGGACAGCGGGAAGACGCGGATGTGCTCGCCCTTGCGGATGCGCGCGTTGTAAAGGTTCCACAGCTCGGGGCGCTGGTTCTTCGGGTCCCACTGACCGAAGTCGTCGCGGAAGGAGAACACGCGCTCCTTGGCGCGGGCCTTCTCCTCGTCGCGGCGCGCGCCGCCGAACACGGCGTCGAACTCGTGCTCCTCGATCGCGTCCAGCAGCGTGGTGGTCTGCAGCCGGTTACGCGAGGCGCGCCGCCCCGTCTCCTCCACGACCCGGCCCTGGTCGATGGAGTCCTGGACACTGGCCACGATCAGGCGCGCGCCCAGCTCCGCCGATCGGCGGTCGCGGAACTCGATGACCTCGTCGAAGTTGTGGCTGGTGTCCACATGCATCAGGGGGAACGGAATCGGCGCGGGCCAGAACGCCTTCTCCGCGATGCGGAGCATGACGATCGAGTCCTTGCCCCCGGAGAAGAGCAGACACGGACGCTCGAACTCGGCCGCCACCTCTCGCATGATGTGGATGGCCTCGGCTTCGAGCACGTCAAGCTGCGACGTGGTGTAGTCGCGCTGGAGCATGGGTGCTTCCTCCGGCGTTTCAGCGGTGCAGGTCCCGAATGCCGGCGAGCAGAGATGTCGCCAGCTCCGGTAGGGAAACCAGAATATCTGGTAGTGACGGGTCGGCTTGGTTATAGGTGAGCCGCGAGCCGTCGATTCGGCTCGCGTGGGCCCCGGCGGCCAGCGCGACGGCGACGGGCGCGGCGGAATCCCACTCATACTGGCCGCCGGCGTGCACGTATGCCTCGACCTCGCCGGTGAGCACCGCGGAGATCTTCGCCCCCGCCGAGCCGATCGGCACGAGGTCGGCGCCCGCAAGGTAGGCCAATTTCTGGACGAACTCGGGCGGCCTGGTGCGGCTGACCGCGATGCGGAAGCGGCCTCCGTCGTAGGCGGGCGGCTTGGGCGGCTCGGCGGTGCTCAGCGTGCGGCCCTGGGCGGGCAGCGCCACGGCGCCCGCGGTCAGCTGCCCGCGCTCCCACAACGCCACGTGCACGGCCCAGTCAGCCCGGCCCTCCTCAGAAAACTCGCGCGTGCCGTCGAGGGGATCCACGATCCACACCCGGTCCGCCGCGAGCCTGCGCGGGTCGAGCCGCTCCTCGCGGGTGGCCTCCTCCGACAACACGCTGTCGGAGGGCCGCAGCCGGGCCAGGGACTCCATCAGAAAGACGTGGGAGGACCGATCGCCTTCCGCCTTGAGCGCGGGCGCGTCGCCGAACCCCAGGCGCTCCCTTATCCGCAGCAGCCGCTCGCCCGCCTCGCTCGCCAAGTCAGCGGCGAGCGCGTGGTCGTCGCGAATCGTCATCAATATGCTCCTTGCCCGCGGGCGACAGCCGACCAAGTCTTCCACAGGATCTGCAAGTCCAGCGTGAGGGACCAGTTCTCCACGTAACGCAGGTCGAGACGTACGGATTCCTCCCAAGATAGGTCAGATCTACCACTGACCTGCCACAGTCCGGTCAGCCCAGGACGTACGAGGAGCCGTCTGCGCACGTCGTCACCGTAGCGCGCGACCTCCTCCGGCAACGGCGGCCTGGGCCCCACCAGAGACATGTGGCCGAGCACGACGTTGATGAGCTGGGGCAGCTCGTCGAGCGAGTGGCGGCGCATCCGCATGCCGAGCGGCGTGACGCGTGGATCGTTCCGGATCTTGAACAGCACCCCGTCACGGTCGCTGACCAAGGTGATCTTCCGCTGCTCCGAGCCGCGCCGCATGGTGCGGAACTTCAGGATCGTGAACGGTTTCCCGTCCCTGCCCACCCGGGTCTGCCTGAACAACGCGGGTCCGGGGCTCGTCACGCGTACGGCCGCCGCCAGCCCGGCCAGCACCGGCGCGAGCAGCACCAGCAGCGCGACGGCGACCAGCCGGTCGAAGACGTTTTTGATCAGCTGCCTGGCCCCGGCCAGCTCGGGATGCTCCACATGGAGGAGCGGCAGCCCGGCGGCGGGCCTGATCGTGGTGCGCGGCCCGGCCACGTCCATCAGCGCGGGAGCGACCACGAGCTCGGTGTGCGTGCGTTCCAGCCGCCAGGCCAGTCGCCGCAGCGCCTGCCCGTCCATCTCAGGGCAGGCCAGCACGGCCACGGTGTCGGCGTCGAGCTGTGCCACCGCGAGCGGCACGTCGCTGAGGTCGCCGACCACCGGCACTCCGGCCACCCACTCCCCGGGCGCGGCCGCAGGCACGCAAGCCGCCACGACCTCCATGCCGTGGTAACGCTCCTTGCGGAACAACTCGACCAGCTCGGCGATCGAGGCCGCGTGGCCCGCCGCGACGACCTTGCGCATGCAGGCGCCGACCGCCCTGCGCCGGTGCAGCGCGCTGCGCAACGCGTGCCTGAAGACCAGCGTGAGCAGCGTGACCAGGGGCAGCGCGAGCACGACGTAGCCGCGGGCGACGTCGGTCTTGGTCAGATAGGACCCGATGGCGGTGCCGGCGGTGAGCGCCACGCCGCACTGCAGGATCCTGCGGAACTCCTCGGAGCCGACGCCGATCAAGCGCGGCTCATAGGCCCGGTTGAGCGCCACCGCGCACGTCCACACCACCGGCAGCGCCAGGCTGACCAGTAGGTAGGGAAGCGCGTATGGGGTGAGCCCGCCGAAGCGCACGAAGAAGGCCACGGCGGACCCGATGCCGGCGCCGCACAGGTCGGCCGCGACGGCGCACAGGCGATAGGAGCGGATCCAGGCAGGCGCGCGGGGGCCGACTCGCCATGAGACCACATGGCCGACGGTCATGAGTCCCCCACCGCGCACGCACGCCTCCACTGTGACCATTCATGAGCGGACAGTCACCGATCGTAGCGACACGACAAGCGGAGCACCGGCGAAAGGACCTATGCGGTGATCAGCGAGGAGGGCCGGAAATGTGCAGATCAGCCCGGTGGTACTCGTTCTGCGTGGCTTCGAGGCCGCGGGCCATCAGCGATTCCACGACGTCGGCCGCCCGGTCGACGAGAAAAGGCAGGTCCTTGCGTTCGGCGGTGGCGAAGTCCCTCAGCACGAAGGTGGCGGCGTCCATGCGGCCGGGCGGGCGCCCGATGCCGAACCGGACCCGCAGGTAGTCGCGGGTGCCCAGGACCTTGGTGATCGACTTGAGACCGTTGTGGCCGTTGTCGCCGCCGCCGAGCTTGGCGCGCAACGCCCCGTAGGGCACGTCAAGCTCGTCGTGCACGACGATCAGCCGGTCCGGGCCGATCTTGTAGAAGTCGGCGAGCGCCTTGACCGGCCCGCCGGACAGGTTCATGTACGTCAGCGGCTTGGCCAGGATGGCGGCACGGGTCTCGCACACCTCGGCCCGGCTCTTGTGCGCCTTGAACCGCCCGCCCGCCCTGGCGGCCAGCTCGTCGAGCACCATGAATCCGGCGTTGTGCCGGTTGTCGGCGTATTCGGGCCCCGGGTTGCCCAGTCCGGCGATCAGCCAGCGGTCCATGCGCTTCCCTTAATCGCGAAAACGGGGCGGCCGTGTGCCGGCCGCCCCGTTTTACGGTGCTTATTCGGCCGAGGCCTCGGCGGTCTCGCCCTCGGCGGCGGCCACGGCGACCTCGCCCTCGGCGGCCTCCTCCGCAGCCTCGACCGGCTTGGCGATGACCTGGAGGATGACGGTCTCGGGGCCGGCGACCAGCGTGGCGCCCTGCGGGAGCTGGAGCTGGGCGGCGGTGATGGCGGTGCCGACTGTCAGGCCCTCGACGTTGACCTCGACGCCGGTCGGGATGTGGGTGGCCTCGGCCTCCACGGCGACCTGGACGAGCTGCTGGTCGAGCAGGCCGTCGGAGTGCACGTCGCCGACGGTGGTGACCGGGATCTCGACGGTGACCTTCTCGCCGCGCTTGACCAGGAGCAGGTCGACGTGCTCGACGAAGCCCTTGATCGGGTCGCGCTGCACGCCCTTGGGCAGGGCCAGCTCGTCCACGCCGTCACCCTCGAGGCGGATCAGCACGTTGGGCGTGCGGAGCGCGAGCAGCACCTCGTGGCCGGGCAGGCTCAGGTGCTTGGGGTCGATGCCGTGCCCGTAGAGAACGGCAGGCACCTTGTTGGCGCGGCGGATCTTGCGAGCGGCGCCCTTGCCGAACACGGTGCGGGACTCGGCGGCGATACGTACTTCAGACATGCCATCTCCTAGGGATGCATCGGGGATCGGTGTGGTGCGCTCTCCCTCACCCGCCCTAGCGGAAGGCGTTACGAGCGCAACCTGCTCATTCTATAGGCGTCAGGTGTCACCCTCGAACAAGCTCGTCACCGAGCCGTCGTTGAAGATCTCGGTGATGGCCCGGGCGATGAGCGGCGCGATGGACAGGACCGTCAGCTTGTCGAACCTGCTGGCCTGCGCCAACGGCAGCGTGTTGGTGACGATGACCTCGGAGATCCTGGAGTTCTTCAGCCGGTCCACGGCCGGGTCGGAGAAGACCGCGTGGGTGGCGGCGGTGATCACATTGGTGGCGCCCTGCTCGTAGAGGGCGTCGGCGGCCTTGCAGATCGTCCCCGCGGTGTCGATCATGTCGTCGATCACCACGCAGGTGCGCCCGCGTACGTCTCCGACCACCTCGTTGACCTTCACCTGGTTGGCCACGTCGAGGTCGCGGCGCTTGTGGATGAACGCCATCGGCGTGCCGAGCGTGTCGGCCCAACGCTCCGACAGGCGGACGCGGCCGGTGTCGGGCGAGACGACGGTGGTGCGCTCCAGGTCCAGCTTGTTCCTGAGGTAGCGCTCCAGGACCGGCATGGCGAACAGGTGGTCCACCGGCCCGTCGAAGAAGCCCTGGATCTGCGAGGTGTGCAGGTCGATCGACATGAGCCGGTCGGCCCCCGCAGTCTTGAACATGTCGGCCATCAGCCGGGCCGTGATGGGCTCGCGTCCGCGGCCCTTCTTGTCCTGGCGGGCGTAGCCGAAGAACGGCATGACCACGGTGATGCGCTTGGCGGAGGCCCGCTTCAGCGCGTCGACCATGATGAGCTGTTCCATGATCCACTTGTTGATGGGCCCGGTGTGGCTCTGGATCACGAAGGCGTCGCAGCCGCGTACGGACTCCATGAAGCGGACATAGATCTCGCCATTGGCGAAATCGACCAGCTTGGTCGGAGTGAGTGAGACGCCGACATGCCGGGCGACCTCCTCCGCCAGCTCCGGGTGGGCCCGCCCGGAGAAGAGCATGAGGTTCTTCTCTCCAGGCTGCTTGATGCTGGTCACTGTTCTTTCTCCTGCTGCTCTTGCCGCGCCAGCGCCCGCTCGGCGGCCGCGGCCGACTTCGTGCCCGCGCGCCTGCGCAAGACCCATTTCTCGATGTTGCGCTGCCGTGCCCGCGCCACTCCCATGGCGCCGGGGGGCACCTCGTCCACGATCACCGAGCCCGCCGCCGTGTAGGCGCCGTCGTTGACGGTCACCGGGGCGACGAGCATGGTGTCGCAGCCGACGAATACGCCGTCGCCCACGGTGGTGTGGTGTTTGTTGACCCCGTCGTAGTTGACGAAGACGGTGGCGGCGCCGATGTTGGCGTCCTCGCCGATCGTGGCGTCGCCCGCGTAGGTCAGGTGCGGCACCTTCGAGCGGTCGCCGACCTTCGCGTTCTTCATCTCGACGAACGTGCCGGCCTTGGACTTGCGCCCGAGCACGGTGCCGGGCCGCAGGTAGGCGTAGGGGCCGACGTTGGCCTCGGGGCCGATCTCGGCGCTGTCGCAGACGGCGTTGCGCACGACGGCCCGCTCGCCCACCCGGGTGCCGGTCAGCGTGGTGGCCGGGCCGACCTCGGCGCCGGTCTCGATGACGGTGTCGCCGTGCAGCTGCGTGCCGGGATGGATGACGGCGTCGGACGCGATCCGCACGCCGACGTCGATCCAGGTGCTGGCCGGGTCGATGATCGTGACGCCGGCCCGCATGTGGCCCTCCAGCAGGCGCTGGTTGAGCACCTTGCGGGCGGCGGCGAGCTGCACGCGGTCGTTGACGCCCTCGACCTCGACGTGGTCGCCGGCCACGCAGGCGCCGACCCGGTGGCCGTCGCCGCGCAGGATGGACAGGACGTCGGTGAGGTATTCCTCGCCCTGAGCGTTGTCGGTGGACACGCGCTTGACGCCGTCGGCGAGCAGTTCGCCGTCGAAGGCGTAGATGCCGGAGTTCATCTCCTTGATGGCACGCTGCTCCGGCGTGGCGTCCTTCTCCTCGACGATCTCCAGGACGGCGCCGTTCCCGTCGCGGATGATCCGCCCGTAGCCGGTCGGATCGGGCACCTCGGCGGTCAGCACGGTGACCGCATTGCCCTCGGCGGCGTGCCGTTCGAGCAGCGCGGCGAGGGTCTCGGTGCGCAGGAGCGGCACGTCGCCGTAGGTGACCAGCACCGTGCCGGAGATCGTGCCGACCTCCTCGAGCACGGTGCGGACCGCGTGGCCGGTGCCGCGCTGCTCCTGCTGGACGACGGCTCGCGCGTCGGGGCTGGTGGCGGCCAGGTGGCCGCCGACCTGCTCGAGCGCATGCCCGATGACGACGATGAGGCGCTCAGGCCCCAGGTCGCGGGCGGCGGCGAGCATGTGGTCCACCAGAGCGCGACCGCACAACTCGTGCAGGACCTTCGGGGTCCGGCTCTTCATCCGGGTGCCCTCGCCCGCGGCGAGGACGATGACAGCTGCCGGGCGCGGCACACTCACGGACTGAGGCTCCCTGTGACTGGACGGATCAGGGCATTTGGTACGGCTACCGCACCGCTACCCTCCCGACACCGTGAGGATACCTGGCCGCACCCGGAACATTCTCTCTCGGGGAGGACCTCAAGGCTCCCGGAAGAGGACTCGAACCCCTACAAAGTGGACCAAAACCACTTGTCCTGCCGATTAGACGATCCGGGATAGATCGGACACGTGACGTCCGACACCCCCCTACGATACAGAGCCCGGACCCCGGCGCGCGCCCGTAATTACCTCCGTGCCGGAACTCCGCAGGTGACGGCGGTAACGCCCCTTAACAGACCGTCCCTAAAGCAGCAAGGCACGAACCCGCTCACCTTGCGCGGGCAACCCGTCACATTCCCCACATGCTTGCTTAGGTCTTCCTTACTTACGATGGCGTAGGTTACGGTTGCGTAGCCAGGACATTCATCCTCATACATGTCGTTGGAGGTCGCCCATGACCGTTATCGCCGAGCGCTCCGCACCCACCCCAAAGCCCGACTTCGAACCCGAGCCGAAATCCCGCGCAGAACTGATCATCTTCGGTCTGGTCGTCGGACTGCCCTTGGTCGCGATCGCCGCTGCCGTGCCGCTCGCATGGGGATGGGGTCTCGGCTGGACGGACATCGCGATCGCGTTCGTCTTCTACATGGTCTCGGGACTCGGCGTCACCGTGGGGCTGCACCGCTACTTCACGCACGGCTCGTTCAAGGCCAAGCGACCGCTGAAGATCGCCCTCGGCATCGCCGGCAGCCTGTCGCTGGAGATGTCCGTGCTCGACTGGGTGGCCACGCACCGCAAGCACCACAAATTCTCCGACAAGGAGGGCGACCCGCACTCGCCGTGGCGCTTCGGCCCTGGTTTCAAGAACATGGCCAAGGGTCTGCTCTACGCCCACATGGGCTGGCTGTTCGAGAGCGAGCGCACCAACAGGGAGAAGTACGCGCCGGACCTGTGCAAGGACCAGGACGTGGTCAAGCTGCACAAGTGGTTCGGCCCGCTCGCCGTTGCCTCGATGGTGCTGCCCGGCGTCCTGGGCGGGCTCATCACCTGGTCCTGGCAGGGCGCGCTGACCGCGCTGTTCTGGGGCACGCTCGTCCGCATCGGCCTGCTGCACCACGTGACCTGGTCGATCAACTCCATCTGCCACGTCTTCGGCGAAGAGGACTTCCAGGTGCGCGACAAGTCCCGCAACGTGTGGTGGCTGGCCATCCCGTCCTTCGGCGAGTCGTGGCACAACCTGCACCACTCCGACCCGACCTGCGCCCGCCACGGCGCGCTCAAGGGCCAGATCGACCTGAGCGCCGGCCTGATCAGGATCTTCGAGAAGCTGGGCTGGGTGTACGACGTCCGCTGGCCGACGCCGGAGCGCCTGGCGGCGAAGCGCATTGCCTGACGACGATAATCCGATGAACGGCCATGGATCCGTGGCCGTCATTATGGAAACCGTGACCGAACCCCGATCTCGCAGGCGTATGTCCGGCAGCGAGCGACGAGAGCAGCTGATCCGCATCAGTCGCACGCTCTTCGCGGAGAAGGGGTTCGACGGGACCTCTATCGAGGAAATCGCCGCTACCGCACAGGTGTCGAAACCCGTGGTATACGAGCATTTCGGTGGCAAGGAGGGCGTCTACGCGGTCGTGGTCGACCGCGAGATGCAAAAACTCCTCACCATGATCACCGAGGCCCTGTCGGCCTCTCACTCCCTCATCAAGCTGGAGCGCGCCGCACTGGCGTTGCTGCAGTACATCGAGGAGAGCAGCGAGGGCTTCCGCATCCTGGTGCGCGACTCGCACGCCGCGTCGGGCACCGGCACGTTCGCGAGCCTGATCAGCGAGATCGCCAGCCAGGTCGAGGACGTCCTGGCCGACGAGTTCGCGGCCCGCGGCTACGATCCCAAGCTCGCGCCGATGTACGCGCAGATGCTGGTGGGCATGGTGGCACTGACCGGCCAGTGGTGGCTGGACGTACGCAAACCGGGCCGCGAGGAGGTCGCCGCCCACCTCGTCAACCTGGCCTGGAACGGCCTGACCGGGCTCAACGCCAACCCCACCATCACCGCGGTCAGCCGCGAGCTCTTCCCCTCGCCGGCCAAGCCCCGCGCGGGCGAGAAGGAACTGCGCGAGTTCGAGAAGGCCCGCGAGAAGGAGGCCAAGGAGGCGGAGAAGATCCGCCAGCGCGAACTCAAAGAGGCCGAAAAGGCCCGGGTGCGCGAGCTGAAGGAGCGCGAGCGGCTCTTGAAAGAGGCGGAGAAAGCGCACGAGCGCGAGGAGAAGATCCGCCAGCGGGAGGCGCGGCTGGCCGAGCGCGCCGCCCGTCTTGAGCAGGTTGATCAGCCGGAGTGACGGCTTTGCACGCACGCGCCGCCACAATGACCTGAATGGCCGATCGGGAATGACCGGCCGGAGCGCGTCGTTGCTACTCCGTTAACGTTCTGTTCAACCAATAAGGGCAATATAGGTCATATGTCCGCCGAACCGCTGCAATCTGCCAACGACCTGCCGCTGCCACAGGAACGGTTCCTCAACCGTGAGGAGAGCTGGCTCCAGTTCAACGAGCGGGTGCTGGAACTGGCCGAAGACCCCACACTTCCGCTGCTCGAGCGGGTGCGGTTTCTCGCGATCTTCGCGAGCAACCTGGACGAGTTCTTCCGTGTACGGGTGGCGGGCCTCAAGCGGCGTATGGCGACGGGCCTGCTGCTGCGGACCAAGAGCGGGCTGAAGCCGCGCGAGGAGCTGGTCAGGATCGCGGCGATCGCGGACGAGCTGGCCAGGCGGCATGCGTCGGTCTTCCACGACAAGATCTCCCCGGAGCTGGCGGGCGAGGGCATCGAGATCGTCCGGTGGGACGATCTGGGCCGCGAGGAGCGCACGGAGCTGCGCAAGCTGTTCAGGGAGCGGATCAGGCCGGTGCTGACACCGCTGGCCGTGGACCCCGCACACCCGTTTCCCTATATTTCCGGGCTCAGCCTGAACCTGGCGGTTCTGGTGCGCAACCCGGTGACCGATCACACGGTCTTCGCCCGGGTCAAGGTCCCCTCGCAGCTGCCGCGGTTCGTCCAGGCGTCCAAGGACCGGTTCGTCCCCCTTGAGGACGTGATCGCAGCCCACCTGGGCCAGCTCTTCAAGGGCATGGAGATCCTCCAGCACCACGCCTTCCGTGTCACCAGGAACGAGGACCTCGACGTCGACGAGGACGTCACCGAGAACCTCATGCAGGCCCTGGAGAAGGAGCTGCTCAAGCGGCGCTTCGGCCCGCCGGTGCGGCTGGAGGTCGAGGACACGATCACGCCTGAGGTGCTGGCCCCGCTCGTGGAGGAGCTGGAGCTGGCGCCGCACGAGATCTACCGCCTGTCCGGGCCGCTCGACCTGACGGGCCTGCACGCCATCGCCGATCTGGAGCGCGGCGAGCTCAGCTACCGCCCCTTCGTGCCGGCGGAGGTGATCAACGCCGAGGACGACCTCTTCGCGGTCCTGCGCGAGCGCGACGTGCTGCTGCACCACCCGTACGACTCCTTCGCCACCAGCGTGCAGCGCTTCATCGAGGTGGCCGCGGACGACCCCAGGGTGCTGGCGATCAAGCAGACCCTCTATCGGACCAGCGGTGACTCCCCCATCGTCAACGCCCTGATCGACGCGGCCGAGGCCGGCAAGCAGGTCGTGGTGGTCGTGGAGATCAAGGCCCGCTTCGACGAGCACGCCAACATCTCCTGGGCCAGGAAGCTGGAGCGCGCCGGCTGCCACGTCGTCTACGGCGTGGTCGGCCTGAAGACCCACTGCAAGCTGGCCCTGGTCGTGCGCCAGGAGGCCTCGGGCGAGCTGCGCCGCTACTGCCACATCGGCACCGGCAACTACAACCCCAAGACCGCCCGCCATTACGAGGACTTCGGCCTGCTCACGGCGGACCCGCTGGTCGGCGAGGACGTCACCGACCTGTTCATCCACCTGACCGGCTACTCCAACCACTCCGCCTACCGCAGGCTGCTGGTCGCGCCGCACTCCATGCGCACCGGGCTGCTGGCCAGGATCGAGCGGGAGATCGCCCACCAGCAGGCCGGCCGCCCCGCCAGGATCCGGATCAAGACCAACTCGCTGGTGGACGAGCAGCTCATCGACGCGCTCTACCGGGCGTCCAGGGCGGGAGTCCCGGTGGACCTGTGGGTGCGTGGCATTTGCATCCTCAGGCCGGGCGTCCCGGACCTGTCCGAAAATATCCGCGTAAGGTCAATTCTGGGGCGCTTCCTCGAGCACTCCCGGGTGTACGAGTTCGGCCTGGGCCGGCGGCCCGAGGTCTGGATCGGCAGCGCCGACCTCATGCGCAGGAACATCGATCGCCGCGTCGAAGCCCTGGTCAAGGTGACGTCGCAGCAGCACAAGGCCTACCTCATCGAGCTGATGGACAAGGCCATGGCCGAGACCACGAGCGTGTGGTGGCTCAACTCCGATGGCACGTGGGCCCGCCATCCCGGCGAGGACCTGCAGAGCCATCTCATCAGTACGCGCCGCTGGAGGACCGTTGATGACTGACCTGCTCCGCGCAGCCGGAGCCGTGGTCTGGAGGGGCGCGGAGAGCAGCCCCCAGGTCGCTGTCATTCACCGCCCCGCCTACGACGACTGGACCTTCCCCAAGGGCAAGCTGAAGACCGGGGAACACGTGATCGCCGCCGCCCTCCGCGAAGTACGCGAGGAGACCGGCATGACCGTCGCGCTCGGCCGCGCCCTGCCGCCCGTGCACTACATCAGCAGGGGCCGGCTCAAGCGGGTCGACTACTGGACGGCCCGCGCGGTCGCCGACGACGGGTTCGCGCCCGGCGAAGAAGTGGACGAGCTGCGCTGGCTTCCGCTGGAGGAGGCCAAGGCGCTGCTGACGTACGAATGGGACGCCGGGCTGTTGCGGGCTCTGTCGGTCGCGCCGCTCGAGACCGTGCCCCTCGTCCTCATCAGGCACGGCTCGGCCGGCTCCAGGAGCGAGTGGACCGGCGACGACGCGCTGCGGCCGCTGGACACCGTCGGCCGCTCCCAGGCGGCCACCCTGGCCACCGCGCTGCCCGCGTACCGGCCCGAGGTCCTGATGAGCTCGCCCAGCGCCCGCTGCGTGCAGACCTTAGAACCCTACGATGACGCCTATGACGGCGAGATCAAGGTCGAGCCGCTGCTCAGCGAGGAGAGTCAGGACCCGCACAAGACGCCGGCCCTGGTCAGGGACATCACGGTGCCCGCCGCCGTGTGCAGTCACGGCAAGGTGCTGCCCGAGCTGATCCAGGCGCTGAGCGGCAAGAACGTGCACCTGCGCAAGGGCGCGTTCGCGGTGCTGCACAAGACGGGCGGGCAGGTCGTCAGCGTGGAGCGCTACGCCGCCTGACCGGCCTCACGAGATGGGGGCGACCCTGGCCAGGCGCTGCGCGAGCGAGCCGAGGTCCTCGACGAGGGACTCGCGGAGCCGGGTGGTGAACCGCACGGTGAGCAGGGTCGCGCTGACCGCCACGGGAGTGGGGCGGTCGCCGGGCACGGCGACGCCCACGCAGGTGATGCCTTCGGTGTTTTCCTCGTCGTCGACGGAATAGCCGCGCTCGCGAGTGCTGTCCAGATCACGGCGCAGAGCGTCCATGCTCCGGTGGGAACGGGGCGTGAACGCCGGCAGCTCGTGCACTCGGGCCAGGCGCCGCTCCAGCTCGTCCGCGGGAAGAGAGGCGAGCATGGCCTTGCCGAGCGCGGTCACCACGGCCGGCATGCGCCGCCCGATGTCGCTGGCCAGCCGGACGGGCTGGCTGCCGTCGTGCCGGGCGAGGTAGACGACCTCGAGGTCGTCCAGCGTGGCCAGCAGCAGCGTCTCCTGCGAGGCCGCGGGAAGCGCGGCGGCGCCCGTGCGGAACTCGCCCAGTATGTCGGTGCCGGCGAGGAAGCCCTGGCCGAGCTCGAGCACCTTGTAATCCAGCGCCCAGCGGCCGTCGATGCGGCGGATCATGTGGCTGTCCTCCAGCGCCGCGCAGAGATTCGCGACGGTGGACTTCGCCAGGTCGAGCGCCCTCGCCAGCTCGGTCACGGACAGCGGCCGCCTGCTCTTGGAGAGGATCTCCAGCACCGCGACCGCCCTGGTCACTGCAGGGGAGCGGCTTTCGACCGAGCGCAGCGAACGCTCCTCGGGCTGCTCCGCCAGAGAGGCGCCGACGGCCTGGATCATGAGGGCTCCTCTTGTCATTACGCTGTGCTCCCATACTACGAACGATGACCCAGACCGCGGTACCTCTGTACAGTTTTTGGAACGACGTTCCGCCAGCGCGACAGACGAGGTCAGTGACCCGGCCGGTCCTGGGTTCCGGGCAGCGGGGTCGGCGCGGCCTCGCCACCGAGGACGGCCTCGATGTTGCGGGCCGCGAGGTCGGTCATCGCCGCGCGCGTCGCCCCGGTCGCCGAGCCCACGTGCGGCAGCACCACCAGGCGCGGCTCGGCGAACAGCGGATCGGCCGGATCCGTACGGGGCTCATCGGTCATCACATCGAGTCCCGCCGAGTGCAGCTCGCCTCGGCGCAGGGCCGCCAGCAGGGCATCCTCGTCGACGATCCCGCCCCGGGCGGTGTTGACCAGAGTCGCCGTCGGCTTCATCCTGGCCAGCTCCTCGCGGCCGATCATGCCCGAGGTCTCAGGTGTCAGAGGCGTGTGGATGGAGACCACGTCGCTGGTCGACAGCAGCTCGTCGAAGGGGACCCAGCGAGACAGCACGTCGTCCTCCTTTCGTCTCGGGTGATGGTGCTGCACCCGCATGCCGAACCCGGCCGCCCGGCGAGCCAGGGCGCGGGCGATCTGGCCGTAGCCGATCAGCCCGAGGGTCGCGCCGTGGACGTCGAGGCCGAAGAACTCGTTCACGGCGGCCGAGCCCCACTCGCCGCGCCGCATGGCGTCCATGCCGGCGACCAGGCGGCGCCGCGCCATCAGGATCAGCGCCATCGCCACATCGGCGGTGGTGTCGGCCAGCACGTCCGGCGTGTGTGTGACGACGACACCGCGCTCGCCGGCCGCCGCCACGTCGACGCTGTCGTACCCCATCGACGCCAGCGCCACGACGCGCAACCGCGGCCCGGCCGCGTCCAGGAACTCGCCTCCGATGCGGTCGTTGCCAACGGCGAGCAGGGCGTCGCACCCGTGGGCCAGGTCGGCGAGCTCGGCGGGGACTGGTGGCGCCGTCCCCGCCCACACGGTGACGTCGTAGCGCTCGGCCAGGCGGGCGACGGCGTCTCCCGGGAGGTCGGCGCGGGAAACCGCGACGCGCGGGCGAGATGCGGGCGTGCCAGACATGTTGTGCTCCGTTTCAGGGAAATCTTCAGACTTACACCAGGCGTACCCGGACCGGCGGGCGGCATGGTCACGCCGCGCCGGGATCGGCGAAGCCGAGCAGGACCTTGCAGGAGCGCGCCGGGTCGGCGGCCAGCTCGAACGCGTCGTTCGCGCGTTCCGCCGGAAGCACGGAGGTGATCACCGGATCGACGGCGAGGCGGCCGTCCTCCAGTGCCTGGAGGACCTCCCCGAGCTCGGTGTCGAAGCGGAAAGAGCCGACGAACCGAAGCTCCCGAGTGATCATCGTGTTGGCGGGGACCGGCGTGTCGCCTGGCGGAAGCAGGCCGAGGCCCACCACGGTGGCGCCCCGGTCCACCCCGTACACGCAGCTGCGCAGGCCCGCGGAGGTGCCGGAGGACTCGATGGCGAGATCCGCCGCCAGGTCCTCGATCACGCCGGTGTCCGAGGCCCCGCCGACGCGGATCACCGAGGTGGCGCCCACTGCCTTCGCGACCGTCAGCGGCTCCTCGAACACGTCGGTCACGACGATCTCGCCGGCGCCGGACGCCCGCAGCGCCGCGACCACCAGGCAGCCGATGGGACCCGCACCGGTCACGAGCACCCGTTTGCCGCGCACATCGCCCGCCTGCCGCACGGCGTGCCAGGCCACCGCCGCCGGCTCGGCCACGGCGGCCGTCCTCAGATCCAGGCCCTCGGGGAGCGGCAGCACCCGCTCGGCGGGTGCCACCAGGACGTCGGCGAAGCCGCCCTGCACGTGGGGGGAGCGGGCGGCGCTCCCGAGGTAGCCGGTGTCCAGGCACGTGTTGCGCCGCCCGGCGCGGCACTGCCGGCATTTCCCGCACGACACCAGCGGGTGCACGGCCACCGGGGTTCCTGGGGACAGCCGCGCGCCGGGGCCGGCCGCACGCACCCGGCCCACGATCTCGTGGCCGAGGATCAGCGGCTCGCGCAAGCGGAACTCGCCGACCGCGCCGTGCCGCCAGTAATGCAGGTCGGAGCCGCAGATGCCGCCGTACCTGATGTCCACCGCCACCTCGCCCGGTCCGGGCACCGGAATGGGCCGTTCTTCCAGGCGCAGGTCTCCCGCGCCGTGCGCCACCACCGCGCGCATGGCCGGCCGCGTCGTCGTCGACGTCATGTCTTGACCCACCCTTCCTCAGACGACCGCGGTCAGTCCGCCGTCGACGGCGATGACCTGGCCGTTGACGAAATCCGACGCCGGTGCCGCGAGCCACACCAGCGTTCCGACGAGATCCTCGACGGACGCCCAGCGCCCGGCCGGGGTGCGGCCCCGGATCCAGGCGTCGAAGGGGGGATCGTCGACGAGCGGGCGGGTCAGCTCGGTGATCACGTATCCGGGGGCGAGCCCGTTGACCGTCACCCCGGAGCCCGCCCATTCCGCGCACATGCCCTTGGTCAGCATCGCCAGGCCTCCCTTGGACGCGGAGTAGGCCGCGATGCCGGGCCGGGCGAGCCAGGTCTGCACGGAGCAGATATTGACGATCTTTCCGTAACCGCGCTCGATCATGCCTGCGGCGACCGCGCGTCCGACGAGGAAAGCGCTGGTCAGATTGGTGTGGACGACCCTGTCGAAGGTCTCCGCCGGCACCTGGAGCAGCGGCTCACGGTGCTGGATCCCGGTGTTGTTCACCAGGATGTCCACCGCGCCGACCCGGTGCTCGATCTCCTGGACCGCCCGCTGCACGGCCGCCGGGTCGGTGACGTCGAAGGGCATCGCGTGCGCCTTCGCCCCGGTGCGTTCCACCAGCCTGTCCCGTGCGCGCTCCAGCACCTCGGGGTCGCGGCCGTTGAGCACGATCTCGGCGCCCGCCTCGGCCAGTCCGGTGGCCAGGGCCTCCCCGATGCCCTTGCTGGACCCCGTCACCAGAGCGCGGCGCCCCGACAGGTCGAACAACGCGGAACCCTTCATGAGCCGGCCTCCGTCGGACAGTAGTAGTGCATCAGTGCGGCGTTGTCGGCCTCGCCGTGACCGGCGGCGGCCAGCCAGCGGTGCAGCTCGGCCACGGCGGAGGTGACCGGCAGCGGCACGCCGGCCGAGCGCGCGTAGTCGCGGGCGGCTTCCAGATCTTTGACCATATTGCTGACTCTCCCGGTCGGCGAGAGATCGAACTCGGCGAACTTCACGAAGAACTCCTGCAACAGCGCGGAGTCCCCCCTACCCCCGGAGAGCGCCGCGAGCACCTGCCGCGCCGGCAGCCCGGCCGCCCGCACCAGCGCGGCGGCCTCGGCGAGGGCGGCGAACCCGCAACCGACCAGCACCTGGTTGATGGACTTCGCCAGTTGCCCGGAGCCCGCCGGGCCGAGGTGGGTCAGCCGGGAGGCCAGGTCTTCCAGCACGGGCAGGGCCCGCTCCACGTGCTCGTCATCACCGCCGAGCATCAGGGTCAGCTCACCACGCGCGGCTCCCGGCGCCCCGCCGGACAGCGGCGCGTCCACCCAGCCGGCGCCGAGCTTCGCGGCGCGCCGGGCGAACTCGCGCGTGCGCTCGGGGTCGATGCTGGACATGTCGATCACCAGTACGCCGTCCGGCGCGCCGGCGAGCACGCCCTCCGGCCCGAAGGCCACGTCCTCGACGATGTCGGCGGTGTTGAGGGAGAGGAGCACCACGGACGACTCGGCGAGATGCCCCGGCGACCGCGCCGCGAGCGCCCCTTCTGAGGAGAGCTCGGCGACGGCGTCGGGCCGGATGTCGTAGACCCGCACCGGCCACCCCTGCTTCACCAGCCGGCGGGCGATGGCCGCGCCCATGACGCCCAGCCCGGCGATCCCCACCTCTATCTGCTCCTCCATGCGCCCTCCTGGCCCATATTCTGTCCTCTTATCAGCATATTGAACCCTCGTTGATGGCGCCTGGCAAGCTCCGATCGCGGCCCAGACCTCCCCAATGGCCCGATCTACCAGGTAAAAGCCAAAAATGGACGGCGCTTCCCGGGTTCGTCCCGCGTAACAAGATGTGTTCAGAATATTGGCTTGTGTGCTGCTTCCTGTTACGGTCTCAGTCGTCCGCAGATGAACTGCGTGTTACCTCCGCGAGACGGAAGGCGGCATCCCCCCATGCAGGTGCCAACCTCGACAACCCAGACCACCGGCGGCGACAGCACCCCCACGCCCCCCGGACTGCGCCGCGCACTCTTGACCAGCTCGGTGGGCAGCGCCCTCGAGTACTACGACTTCGCCATCTACGGCCTCGCCTCGGCCCTGGTGTTCCGGCACTTGTTCTTCCCCGGGCTCGGCTCGGCGGTCGGGCTCGTGGCGATCTTCGCCACCTACGCGGTCGGCTTCGTCGCCCGTCCGCTCGGCGGGCTGTTCTTCGGGTCACTGGGCGACCGGCATGGCCGGAAAACGGTGCTGGTCGTGACGGTCGCGCTGATGGGCGGCTCGTCGTTCGCCATCGGGCTGCTGCCCACCTATGAGACCGCGGGCGTGTGGAGTCCGATCCTGCTGATGATCCTGCGGGTGCTCCAGGGCTTCGGCGCCGGGGCCGAGCAGGCCGGCGCGTCGACGCTGATGGCCGAGTACGCCCCCCGGGCCCGGCGCGGCTACTACGCCGCACTGCCCTTCGTCGGCATCCAGGTCGGCATGCTGGCCGCCACCGTCCTGTTCATCCCGCTCGCCACGTTGGAGCAGGACCTGCTGTTCGGATGGGTATGGCGGGTGCCGTTCCTGCTGAGCGCGGTGCTCATCGTGCTCGCGGTCTACATCCGGCGGCAGATGGACGAGAGCCCCACCTTCGAACAGCTGTCGGAGTCCGGGGACGTGAGCAAGCGTCCGCTGCGGGACCTGTTCGCGCACAGTCGCCGCAACCTGTTCATCACCTTCGGGCTGCGGATGGCCGAGAACGGCACGTCCTATCTGTATTCCACGTTCAGCATCAGCTACGTGACCGCCGTCGTCGGAGTGTCCGCTTCGGTCGGCCCGCTGGCGGTGGCCTGCGCCTCGCTCGCAGGCGTGGTCTCCATTCCCCTGTTCGGCATGCTGTCCGACCGGATCGGCCGGGTGCCGCTGTACCGCATGGCGGCGCTCTTCCAGGCGCTGTTCGCCGTTCCCGCGTTCGCGCTGCTGAGCACCGGAAACACGGTTCTGATCTGCGTGGTCATCACCCTTGGTATCGGCGTCGGGGTCAACGGCATGCTGGGCGCGCAGTGCGCGCTGCTGTCCGAGTTGTTCGGCGCCCGGCACCGCTACACCGGTGTGGCGATCGGCCGGGAGTTCAGCGCGATCATCGCCGGCGGAGTGGCGCCCATGATCGGCGCGGCGCTGCTGCTGGCGTTCAGCAACTCGTGGTGGCCGCTGGCCGCGTACGTTGTGATCCTCTCGCTGATCACCTTCGGGACGACCTTCTTCACGCCGGAGACCCGGGGCCGGGATCTCGCCGACCTCGCCGACGCCCGCTAGCCGGTGAACGCCCGCCCCCGAATTCTGAGCCGAACGGAGACGATGATGAAGGTCGCGGGCGAGATCGTGCTCGGCATCGACCTGGGCTCCACCATGACCAAGGTCGTTGCGGTGGACCGAGCCCATCGGCTGGTCTCGACGGTCGAGCGCCCAGCTCCGATGCGCACCGGGCGCGACGGCGAAGCCGTGCACGACCCCGGAGAGGTGCTCGCCGGAGTGTACGGCGCGGTGCGCGAGAGCGCCGAAGTCTGCGCGCGGCGCGGCCTCGCGGTGCGTGGGCTGTCCTTCAGCGCCGCCATGCACACGCTCCTCGCGCTCGGCCCCTCTGACGACCCGCTTACCCCCGCACTGAGCTGGGCGGACACCCGTTCGGCCGATGTCGCCCGGCGGTTACGCGCCGACGGCGGCGGCACCGAGCTGCATCGGGCGACCGGCACTCCTGTGCATCCCATGTCGCCGATGGCCAAGCTCGCCTGGTTCTCCGTTCACGAGCCCGAGCTCGTCCGGCGTACGACCCGCTGGTGTGGTCTGAAAGATCTCGTCCTGCTCCGGTTCACCGGCCGGCTGGTGACCGACCTCTCCTGTGCGTCGGGCATGGGGCTCATGGACCTTCGGAACTCCCGATGGCACGGACCCGCGCTGGACGTCGCCGGAGTGTCCGGCGATCGGCTGCCCGAGCTCGTACCGCCCACCGAGGTGTTGACACTGCTTCCTGAGCCGGCCCGCGCATTGGGGTTGCCTGCCGGACTGCCCGTGGTCGCCGGCGCGGGGGACGGCCCGCTGGCCAACCTCGCCGTTGGCGCCACCGTCCCGGGAATGGCGGCTCTGTCCCTCGGCACCAGCGGGGCCCTCCGGGTCGTACGCGACCGCCCGGGTGTGGACGAGCAGGGCCGGGTGTTCTGCTATTACCTCGCCGACGGACTGTGGGTGCTCGGTGGCGCGGTCAGCAACGCCGGGGTGGTCGCCCAATGGGCGGCCGAGTCGTTCGGCGGCGCCGACCTCGCCGACCTCCTCAAGGAGGCGGCACAGGTGGAACCCGGCGCTGAAGGTCTGATCGGGCTGCCGCACCTGCTCGGCGAACGCGCCCCATGGTGGGATCCGGACGCTCGGGGCGCCCTGGTCGGGCTACGGCGCGGACACGGCAGGGCGCATCTGACGAGGGCCATGATCGAGGGGGTCGGGCAGCAGCTCGCACTGGTACGCGACTCAGTGCTCGCGGCCGGGTCGGCGATCACCGCGGTGCGGGCCACCGGCGGCGCACTGCGCTCACCGCTGTGGGCCGAGGTGCTCGCCGCCGCGCTCGACATGCCGCTGGAGATCACGGACGACGCCGCCGGCTCCGGCTTCGGCGCCGCGTTGCTGGGCTGGCGTGCTCTCGGCGCCCTCCCCTCGCTGCCCTCCGCGACGTCCGAAGCCGGCTTCCGTGCCCATCGCACCGTCACGCCCGACCCCGTGGCCGCCCGGCGGATGGCCGCCACGCGGCACCTCACCGAGCAGTTGTACCGGGTGTTGCGCGAGATGCCCTGGTAGCGCCGGCTGCCGCGGGCACGGCGTCGTCGCTGAAGCGCGAGTTCCCGCCCATGCCTCCGAGGCCGACGACTCCCGCCTGCATTGATCTCAGTCCGTACCGGGAGTGTTGCGGAGAATGTCCAGGACGACGCTGTTGTCGAGGTGGCCGAGCCCTTCGGCGTCGACCGCCTCGTACAGCCGGGCGACGGCCGTGGAGAGCGGCAGCGCGGTCCGCGCGCCGGCGGCGCTCTCCAGGACGAACCCCAGGTCCTTGCGGAGGTAGCGGGCCGGACCAGAGGGTGTGAAGTCCCCGGTGGCCAGGTGGTGACGCTTCTGTGCGAGCACTTCCGAGGCGGCCAGCCCACCGGCCAGCACGTCGAGCAGCTCCGCCGGTTCGAGTCCGCCGCGTTCGGCGAGGAGCACGGCTTCGGCCAGGGCGACCAGGGTGCCTGCGACGACGAGCTGGTTGCAGGCCTTCGCGAGTGATCCGGCGCCGGTGTCCCCCATGCGGCGGACGGTCGAACCCATTGACTCCAGGTACGGGCGGACGCGCTCGACGGCGTCCACCGGCCCACCCGCCATGATCGATAACGTGGCGGCGCGGGCGCCGGTCACTCCGCCGCTGACGGGGGCGTCGATGACCGTGATGCCGTACGGGCGCAGCCGCTCGGCCAGCACACGCACGCCGGTCGGTGAGACGGTGCCCATCACGAGCAGGATGTCCATGACCGGGTCCCCGGAGAGCAGCCCGTCCGGGCCGTCCAGCACCTCGGCGACCTGGGGCAGGTCGGGCAGCATGGTGATGACGACGGGTGCGGCGGCGCTCACCTGAGCCGGACGTCCCGCGGTGCGGCAGCCGGACGATCCGGCGGCCTGCAGCGGCGGGCGGGCGCGGTTCCAGGCCAGGACGTCGTATCCGCTCTTGGCGAGGTTCGCCGCCATCGGCAAGCCCATGGCGCCGAGCCCGATGAAACCGACGGTCTCCTGCACGGGCGTCATGAGCCTCCCTCCGCCCGAGCCGCCGGTTCGCCTGCCCCGGTATCGAGAACGGTACGGATCTCCGCGCGAGCCGCCAGCGCGCCTAGCCGGTCCGCGAGGGCCGGCCGGCCGACGACGTCGCGATTGACCACGAAACGCGGAACCCGGCCGGCCGCCACGTCGAGCACGGCCTGGACCGCGCTGCCGCCGTTGCCCGCCGACATCTCGTCGGTCCAGGCCAGCGCGTGCGGGCTGAGCACGACGTTGTCCAGGTGCAGGAGGGGATTGCCGGGTTCGGGCGGCTCGGTCTCGAACACGTCCAGCCCTGCGGCGCGGATGCGACCCGACCGCAGCGCCTCGATGAGCGCAGCCTCATCGACGATGGGGCCGCGGGCCACGTTGAGCAGCACGGCCGTGGGCCGCATCAGGGCCAGTCGACGCGCGTCGATGAGGTGGCGGGTCTCCTCGGTCAGCACGCACATGACGATCACCGCGTCGGCCTCCGCCATCACCGTGTCGACGTCCGCGAGGCGTACGCCGAGCCTGCGGGCGGTCTCCTGCGTGCAGTACGGATCGGACGCGATGACCTCGACGTCGAACGGCCTCAGCAGCCCCACCAGGTCACCGGCGGTGTTGCCGAGGCCGATCAGGCCGATGCGGCGGCCGGTGAGCCCGCGGCCCATCCACCGGTCCTTCTCGGCCCAGCGTCCCTCCCGTACCAGCCGGTCCTTGGCGGTGACGTTGTGCAAAGTGGCCAGCAGCAGGGTGAGGGCGGCCGTCGCCACCGGCCGGCGCGCGCCGTCCGGGGTGATCGTCACCAGGGCGTCGTGCCGGGTGCAGGCGTCGAGGTCCACCGCGTCGTAGCCGACACCGAAGCGGGCGAACAGCAGCGGGGGGCGGTCGAGGCCCGCGAAGGTGCGCTCGGTGACGGCGGGCGCGGCGAACAGGACGGCGTCCAGGCCGGCCACGTCCGCCGCGAGCAGTTCGCCGGTGTCGCGCGGCAGGTAATGCCAGGCGATCCCGGCGGCGTCCAGCTCGCCGAGCCGGATGTCGCCCCACACGTTGCGGCCGTGGTCGTCCAGGAAGTCCCGGCTGACGCCCACCGTGATCCGCGGACCGGCCGTCATAGGACCGCTACCGGGTTCACGGGCGACCCCGTACCGCCGGGGATGTTCAGCGGCGCCACGGCGAGCAGGAACTCGTAGCGGTCCGCGTCGGCGCAGGCGGCGGAGAGCGGCTCCAGGTCCAGGTTGTCGAGCAGCGGCACACCCATGGCGGTGATGGCCAGTGCGTGCACCGGGGAATGCAGCCCTTCGACCGGGGACGGGCGAACGTCGCTGTCGCCGTCGGCGCCGAGCAGGGCGATCCCGCGTTCAGCCAGCAGCGGTATCGCGTCGACGTGGAAACCGGCGCTGGCGTTGTCCGGGTTCCAGGCGCCGAGCTCGGCGCGGCGGCGGACGTGCCCGGAGCGCAACAGCACCGCGTCGCCTTCGCCGATGGTCACGCCGAGCGCCTTCTCGGCGGCGAGGACGTCTTCCGCGTGCACGGCCCGGCCGGGCTCCAGCCAGCTGATGCCGAGCACGGCGGGCAGGTCGAGGAGTACGCCCTTGGTGACGAGCGGCCCGAGCTGGGCGACCGCGCCGAACCGGGCTCCCCCGGCATCGACCACCTCGCGGGCGGTGCGGCCGTCGTAGAGCTGCCCCCGGTAGGCGATGTGGGAGAGGGCGTCGAGGTGACTGACGCCCTTGCCGTGGTAGTCGACGGCGATGAAGTCCTTGTGCGTGGCCGGCTCGGGGGCCTCCACGTCGCCGAGGTCGGACATGTAGTGCAGAGCGGGCTTGCCGTTGTCCGGGCCGGGCACGGTGTTCCACGGCAATGCCATCGGGACGGTGACGCCGATGCGGACGAGTGCGGCGGCGCGCTGGACGTGCTCCGGGGTGACGCGGTTCCAGGCGCCGCGGTCGGCGCAGGTCCACCGGCCCCAGGTGCGTACGGCCGCGAACAGTTCGTCGAACTCCTGGCGGGAGACCGTAGGCCCGTTGCCGGGGGTCGGCGGCGGGGATTCTTCCGGGCTGGTCATCTGTTGCTCAGCGCTCCAAGGCTCGGAGGGGGTGGGGATCGGCACGCCCGCATCGGCGCTACGGTCGGAGGGTCCCGGCGGACGAAGCGGATGCAACGACGTTGTCGTTCAGGGACGCAGGACGGACAATAACAGCATGCTGAACGATGAACAGAATGATGGGTGGAGTTGCTGGTGAGCGCAAGCGATCCGGGAAGCCTCGTCCCCGCGATCACGCGGGCCGTGGCCATCCTCGACACGCTCGGCGAAGCGGAGGGGCGCCCGCTGTCGGTCAGCGAGATAGCCCGCGCTCTCGGTCTGCCGAAATCCTCGACGGCGAACCTGTGCGCCTCCCTGGAGGCGGCGGGCATGGTCGCCCGCATCGGCCAAGGTTTCGGCCTCGGGCGCAAACTCGTCGAGCTCGGCGGCCGCTACCTCGCCACCGTCGACCAGTTGCGCGACTTCTACGAGCTGTGCCGGCGCAGCGGGCACATCTCCAGGGAGACCGCGCGGGTCGCCGTGCTGGACGGCATGGACGTGCTCTACCTGGGCCGATATGACGGCACGCAGCCGCTGCGGCTGACGGCCAACATCGGCGACCGCTTCCCCGCCAACTGCACGGCGACGGGGAAGGCCATCCTGTCGACCCTGGACCGGGCGGTGGCCGAGGACCGGCTTCGCACTCGCCCCCTGGTCGCGCTGAGCGAGCGGTCGATCACCTCCGTGCCCGCGCTGCTGGCGGACCTGGAGGCGACCCGCAGGCGCGGCTACGCGATCGACGACGAGGAGACCACCGCGGGCATTGTCTGCCTCGCGGTGCCGGTCAGCGGGTTCCGCACGGACTCGGCACCGTTCGCGATCAGCGTCACCGTGCTCAAGGCCCGTCTCGACGAGGAGTTCCGCGAGGCGCTGCTCGGTGACCTGCGCGCGATCGCGGCGGGCATGGAAAACCCGCTGCTGCCCAAGGGAGGCGCCGACGGCGGCGGCTGAGCGGGCCACCGACCCTTACGGCGGCCGTACGGACATCGCTCCGTGCGGCCGCCTTAACTTTGCGGCAACAAATACCGCCTCAACTATTGACCAACATACTGGTCGATGTACAGGATTCTGTTCGTGCCGGTGAATGGTCATCGGCCGGAAGATCCCTTCGGAGAAATCCGTGCATGACGCTACCGACGACGCGGCATCCAGTCCGCTGGTGACCATCCGGGGCCTGCGCAAGCGGTTCGGCGGCACCCTGGCACTGGCCGATCTCGACCTCGACATCCACAAGGGCAGCGTGCTCGCGCTCCTGGGTCACAACGGCGCGGGGAAGTCGACGCTCATCAAGATCCTCGCCGGCGTCTACCGCGCCGACGAGGGCCGGGTCACCGTGGCGGGACACTCCCTCGGCACGGGCGTCGCCTCCGCCGAGATGTCGTTCATCCATCAGGACCTCGGCCTGGTGGAGTGGATGACGGTGGCCGAGAACATCGCCCTCGGCACCGGCTACCCGCGCAGCGCCGGGCTCGTCTCCTGGCGGCGGGTCCGCGAGCGCTGCGCCGAGGCCCTCGGGATCGTCGCCGGTCATCTGCATCCGGACACGCCGGTGGCCGACCTCACGCGCGCTGAACGCTCCCTCGTCGCCATCGCCCGCGCACTGTCCACCCGGGCCGGTCTCATCGTCCTCGACGAGCCCACGGCCAGCCTGCCCGCCACGGACTGCGCGCGGCTGTTCGACGTCCTGCACACGCTGCGCGACCGCGGGCACGGCATCGTCTACGTCAGCCACCGGCTCGACGAGGTCTATCAGGTGGCCGACCGCTTCGCGGTCCTGCGCGACGGCCGCCTCATCAGCCAGGGCCACCTCGCCGACCATGGTCCCGACCGGCTCGTGCGCGACATCGTGGGACACGAGCCGGAGAGTCATCGGCCCCACGCCTCTCGCGCCCCCGGCGCCACCGTACTCCGGCTCACCGGCGTCACCACGCGCGGCGCCGGGCCGGTCGATCTGGATCTGCGTGCCGGGGAGGTCCTCGGCATGGTGGGCCTCACCGGCGCGGGCCACATGGAGCTCGGCCGGGCCCTCGCCGGAGCGCGGCCCCTCCTGGGCGGTGAGGCGCTGCTCGACGGCAGGCCGTACCGGCCCGGGTCGGTAGCCGCCGCCGTCGACGCGGGCATCGGATTCGTCACCAGCAACCGCCATGAGGAGGGTTGCGCGCTCGAACTCACCGTGCGGGAGAACTTCCTGGCCAACCCCCGCGCCGGCGGCCTGTCCGCGCTGCGCTGGATCAGCCCGCGGCGCGAGCGCGCAGACGCGACGTCCCTGGTCGAGCGGTTCGGCGTGCGGCCCGCCGACTCCGAGGCGCCGATCGCCACCCTGTCGGGCGGGAACCAACAGAAGATCATGATCGGACGCTGGCTGCGCATCAGCAGGCGCGTGGTGATCCTCGAAGAGCCGACCGCCGGTGTGGACGTGGGCGCCAAGGCCGAGATCTATCGCCTGCTCGACGGCGCACTCGCAGAAGGACTCGCCGTCCTGCTCATTTCCACCGACTTCGAGGAGATAGCCAACGTGTGCCACCGCGCCCTGGTGTTCGTACGCGGCACCGTGACCGCCGAGCTGAGCGGCGACGACCTCACCGTCACCGAGCTCACCCACGCCGCCTCGGCCATGCCCGCTTTGGCTGGGCCCGCTTTGACTGGGCCCGCCCTGACCGGAACGGTGGGCGAATGATGGCGACCGGCACCGCACGGTCCGCGGCCGGCCGCCTGCGTGGTCACCTGATCGGCACGTACGGCCTGCTGGTCCTGGCCGTGCTGCTGTTCATCGGGTTCTCCCTGGCACTGCCGGACACCTTCCCGACCCTGGCCAACGCCTCGTCGATCCTGTCCAACCAGTCGATCCCGGCCATCCTCGCGCTAGGCGCGATGATCCCCATCGTCATCGGCAAGTTCGACCTGTCGATCGGCTACGGCCTGGGGCTCGCCCATGTCATGACGATGCAGCTCATCGTGGGCAACGGGTGGTCCTGGCCGCTGGCCTGCGCCGCCGTCATCCTCGGCGGGGGGATCGTCGGCGTGCTCAACGGCCTGCTCGTGGAGTTCGCCCAGATCGACTCCTTCATCGCCACCCTGGGCACCGGCAGCGTCCTGTACGCCCTCACCCTCTGGAGCACCGACGGCGCCAGGATCGTCCCGGGCCCGCAGGGCCTGCCTCCGGCCTTCACGGACCTGTACGACTCCAAGCTTCTCGGCCTCCCCGTGCCTGCCTTCTACGTGCTGGCCCTCGCCGCCGCGCTCTGGCTGCTGCTCGAGCGGCTGCCGCTCGGCCGCTACCTGTACGTCATCGGCTCCAATGCCCGCGCCGCCGAACTCGTCGGCATCCCCACCCGCCGCTACGGCATCCTCGCCTTCACCGGCTCAGGGTTGGTGGTCGGCTTCGCCGGTGTCCTGCTGGCCTCGCAGCAGCAGATCGGCAACCCGAGTGTCGGCATGGACTACCTGCTGCCCGCGTTCGTGGGCGCCCTGCTGGGCTCCACCGCGATCAAGCCGGGCCGTGCCAACGCCGCCGGCACCGTGGTCGCCGTCGCCATCCTGGCCATCGGTCTGGCGGGCATCGGACAGTTCGGCGCCGCTTTCTGGGCGACACCACTGTTCAACGGCAGCACCCTGCTGCTGGCGGTCGGCCTGGCCGGCCTCTCCGCCCGTCGCAGGCTCCGCGCAGGCGCCACCGCCACCCGCCGGCCGGCGCCCGACAGGGCGGACGACACCGCGGGTGCGCCGTCATCGGCCGCTGAATCGACGCAGAGCCTCACGTAGCCCGCGCCCTCACCCCAGGCCCCCTGTTCCGCATGCCGTCAAGGAGTTCCCCATGCCGTACCTCACTCGTCAGGAAACCCTGCGAGCCCTGGCCGCCCTGGCCGTGGTCACCACGTCCGTCACCGGCTGCACCCGCGGGTCGGAGACCGCCGCCGCCACCGCCGCCGCCCCGTCCTCGCAAGCCGGCTGCCCCGCCGTCCTCGCGACCGCGAAGACGGCGGTCGAGCAGGCCGAAGACGTGAACGCCCCCTGGGTTGGCCCGGACGGCGGCCCGAAAGCGGTTGCGGGCAAGAGCATCGTCTATGTCGCCCAAAGCATGACCAACCCTGGCGTCGCCGGCACGGCCGAAGGCGTCAAGGAAGCCGCGCAGGCCATCGGCTGGCAGGTGCGGATCATCGACGGGCAGGGCACCCCTGCGGGTATCCAGGCGGCGCTGAGCCAGGCCGTCGCCGTCAAACCGGCCGGCATCGTCCTGTCCGGCTTCGACCCCAAGTCGACCGCCCAGCAGGTGGCGCAGGCCGAAGCCGCGGGCATCCCCCTCATCGGCTGGCACGCCGTCGCCATGCCCGGCCCCAGCAAGGACCCCAAGCTCTTCACCAACATCACCACAAAGGTCGAGGACGTCGCGAAGATCAGCGCGGACTGGATCATCAGTCAATCGAACGGCCGGGCAGGCGTGGTCGTCTTCACCGACGCCTCCATCCCCTTCGCCAAGGGAAAGTCGGACCTGATCAAGAAAGAGCTCGCGACCTGCTCCGGCGTCGAGCTCCTCTCGGAGTCGAACATTCCCATCCCCGACGCCAGCACCCGCACCCCGCAGGAGGTCTCCTCCCTGCTGTCCCGCTTCGGCGACAAGTGGACGCACTCCGTGGCCATCAACGACCTCTATTTCGCCGACGCCGCCCCCGCCCTGCGTGCCGCGGGCAAGCAGGGCGGGGACGCTCCGTTCAACATCGGCGCGGGCGACGGCGACCCGTCCGCCTTCCAGCGCATCAACAGCAAGGCGTTCCAGGCCGCCACGGTGCCGGAACCGCTGGCCACGCAGGGCTGGCAGATCATCGACGAGTTCAACCGGGCCTTCTCCGGCGAGCCCGCCAGCGGCATCGTCGCACCTGTCCACATCACCACGGCCGCCAACAGCGACGCCGGCTCCTCCTGGGATCCGAAGGGCTACCGTGAGGCGTACCGGAAGCTCTGGGGCAAGTAGTCACCAGGTGACGGGCAGTTTCGCGAACCCGTCGGCGATCCTGCCCGCCGTGCGCGGCAGCTCCTCGGCGGGGACGGCCAGCCGCAGCTCAGGGAAGCGCTCGAACAGCCTGCTGAACACGGCGATCAGCTCGACCCTGGCCAGGCTGGCGCCGATGCAGAAGCGCGGCCCGTAGCCGAAGCTCAGATGCGGGTCCGTTTGCGGACGCCTGATGTCGAACACGTCAGGATCCGGATAGACCCGCTCGTCCCGGTTGGCCACGCCCGGAAGGATCACCACCGCCTCGCCCCTGCGGATGGTCCGGCCGTCGACCTCGACCTCCTCGTGGGCGTACCTGGGCAGGCCGTGCAGGCTCGTCACGACCATGCGCAGGATCTCCTCGACCGCCCCCGGCGCCAGCCCGGGATCGGCCTTGAGGAGCTCGAGCTGATCAGGGTTGGACAGCAGGAGCAGCACGCCGAAGTCGATGCGGTTGACCGTGGTCTCGTGCCCGGCGAACAGCAGCCCGCCGGCCAGCTCGGCGATCTTGCCGTCGTCGTCCAGCTCACCCGCCAGGTCGGACAGCACGTCCTCGCCCGGCTCATGCCGCTTGCGCTCGATCAGGCCCGCCATGTACGCGCCCAGCTCCTCGCGGGCGGCCTGGCTCTTCTCGGGGTCCAGCATGTCGCCCATGCGGCTCGACACGCCGCCGAAGTAGTCCCTGTCCTCGTACGGCACGCCGAGCAGCTGGCAGATCACCAGCACCGGCAGCGGGAAGGACAGCTCGGCGTGCAGGTCCACCGGCGGCGTGAGCTTGGCGATGTGGTCGAGCCGCTCGTCGACCAGTGCGCCCACGTGCTCGGTGAGCGCCTTCATGCGGCGGGCCGAGAACGACGGCATGAAGAGCTTGCGCATGCGGTCGTGCTCGGCCTTCTCCGTGGCGATGTCGCCCTGCGGCCCACCCAGCAGGGCCGAGGCCGACAGCCGCGCGGCCTTGTCCGGCTCCGGATGCGAGCGCCCCAGCCTGCTGTCGTTGAACAGCTTGCGGGCGTCCTCGTAGCCGCTGACGAGCCAGACCTCGTCCCCCATGCGGGTGCGTACTTTGGCGATGCCCTCCTTGACCCGAAGCTCCCGGTAGGCCGGGGGCACCTCGAGGAGGTTGCTGCGTTCGAAGGGAATGACCGGAAGATCGCTCATAGAAGCTTCCCCACTGCTTTGACAGTTTCCGCCCATACCCTGGGGAAGTCGGCGTGTGCCCGGTCTGCGATGTTGCGTTCTATCCCGACCAGCAGCCCGTATGTGAAGGTGTCCTCACCTGCCTGACGGGCGCTTTCCGCCTCCTTCGCCAACGTTTCCTGTGCGACCACGCCGTCCTGGTGCGTCCCCAGTACTTCCTGGATGTCCTCGGACAGCTTAGCCAGCTTGGCCATGTTCCTGCCGAGAGTGGGTTGCAGCGCTTCGGCGGTGTAACGGGCGCGTTTGGCTGCTTTGCGCACGTCGTGCATGGCGATCTCGCGGCGTTCGGGGTCCTCGATGGCCTGGGCGAAGTCGTACGCTCTGGTCACCCTGTTCCAGCCGTCCGCGGCGATGGCGCTGAGCCGCTCCTGTGCCGGCTTGGCCGCCGCCTTGCCCAGGTTCGGCTCGGCGATGAGCTCGTCGAGCGCGTTGAGAAGCGCGTAGTAGCGCTCGCCGCTGAGCGCGTCCTTGATCCGCACGTACGACTCCTCCTCGCGTTTGAGGAGGTCCGAGCCGAGCCTGGTGTGGATGGGGCCGATGATCAGCTCGGGGGCCACACGGGCGAGCAGCTTGGCGAACCTGGCCCTGGTCACCTCCAGATCGCGGGCCTCGCCGAGCACGTTGCCGAGCCACTGCAGCTCCTCCTGGAGCTGCCCGGTGTCAACGACCACGGACTTGAACGCCTTCAGCGCGCTCCGCAGCCGGCGGCACGCCACGCGCATCTGGTGCACGGCGTCGTCCTCGGCCCGGCGTACGCGGGGATCCTGCGAGAGCAGGGCGGACACCTGGCTCGCCAGATAGTCGACGACGGTCTCGCCGGCCGACCCTGGTACGGTGCGGGCTCGGGCGGGTGGGGCGGGTTCGAGCAGCTTGGCGAGTTTGCTGGTGGCATCAGAGGGAGTGGCGCCGGCCTTCCTGAGCCGTTTGCCGACCTTGGCCAGCAGCGCCTGCCTGGTGTCGTCGAGCAGCTCCGCCTCGACCTCGCGCCACCGCACGACCTTGACACCGGCGTCTTCGTCTCCCGCTGCTCCATCCTCGGCTGGTTCGGCGGTTTTGTCTTCGGCCGAATCGCGCGCGTAGATGGTGCCCTTGACGCGGTCGTCCGCGATCTCGACCAGCATGGTCCCACCGTCATGCAGGACCGTGACGCTTCTGCGGGTGTCCAGCTCGGCGACCACCTGGAGATCGGCGCCCCGGGTGTAGGCGCGGACGAGTTCGGCGAGCTCGGCAGGCACGATCTTGGTGCTGCGGGTGAGCGGATGAGTGATTTCCTGCCGCACGCCCTTCGCCTTGGGCAGCTTCAGGTGCCAGCCGGCGTCGCTGCCACCTCGTCGCCGCCTGAGCGTGACGCCTCGGGCGGCCAGCCGCAGGTCGGGCGTGTCATAGTAAAGGGCCACGAGCTGGTAGCTCTTCGGGCCTACGACATCGGCCAGGCGGCTCAGGTCCGGAATCACATAATCCCGCGGAACGTCGAACTTGTCCTCGATCTCGATGCCCACTACGCCTCACAAGTGTCCGATTTCGGACAATGATGCCACCACTAGGTAAACATCACACTAATTGCAGGAGCTCGATTCTGTTCCCGACCGGATCGGAGACATAGATCCGCCGATAACCTGGGAAAAGGTCATCGGGGACCGCGTCAGGAAGCTTGGCGACGTACGCGTCGAGGTCGTCCACCAAGAAGGCCGGATGGGCCTTGCGTGCAGGCCTGAAGTCGTCCTCGATGCCGAGGTGGATCTCTACGCCGTCGCCCCTGAACCAGGCGCCGCCGCGTTCGGCGAGTTTCGGCGGCTTTGACACCTCACGCAGGCCGAGCACGCCCACGTAGAAATCTCTGAGGAGTGGCTCGCTGCCTTTGGGCGCGGCGAGCTGGACGTGATGCAGTGCTCTGATCATTTCTGGGCCACCACGAAGATCCTCCTGAAGGGGAAGGGCGTGCCGTAGCGCCTGGCCGGATACGCCTGCGCGAGCGGCCCGGCCAGATCGGCCTTGAACCGCCGCTGCTCGTCCGGGTCCAGCCGGTCGAGCAGCGGGCGCAGGGCGGTGCCGGAGACCCAGTCCAGCACCGGGTTCTCACCCTGGAGCACGTGCACGTACGTCGTCTCCCAGGCGTCCACCTGGGTGCCGCCCTGGTTGAGCAGGTCGAGGTATTCGGCGGGGTCGTCGACCGGGTTGCCTCTGATGACGTCGCTGAGCTTGTCGGACCAGGTCCGCGAGGCACACAGCTCGCGGATGGCGACGTGGCTCGGCGCGTCGAAGTTGCCCGGCACCTGGAAGGCCAGCCACCCGCCCGGAGCCAGCTCCTCCATCCAGTGCTCCAGCACGTCGCGATGGGCGGGCACCCACTGCAGGACGGCGTTGGAGACGATCACGTCCATCGGGCGGTCCGGCCGCCAGGTGGCCACGTCGGCGACGGCGAACCTGGCGGAGGTCTCGAGCTGACGCGCCTTGGTGATCATGGCGGGCGAGGAGTCGAAGCCCTCGATCGTCGCGTTGGGCCAGCGATTGCCCAGCTCGACGGTGAGCTCCCCGCTGCCGCAGCCGGCGTCCACGACATAGTCGGGCTCGACCGCCCCCACTCTGGAGATCAGCTCGATGAACGGCCGCGACCGCTCGTCAGCGTAGACCGCGTAGGTTACCGGGTCCCAGATATCTCTTGACATGAAGATAATTGATATCGAGAGATATATCTCGATGTCAAGACAGTACACTTCTGTGTCATGACCGAGGATGCGAGAGACGAGGTCGACCGCCTCGTGGCGGCTTGGCGAGCGGAACGCCCCGACCTCGATGTCGAGCCGCTCCAGGTGCTCTCTAGAGTGTCACGACTCGCCAAGCATCTCGACAGGGCCCGCCGTGCCGCGTTCGCCGAGCACGATCTGGAGCCCTGGGAGTTCGACGTGCTGACGGCGCTGCGGCGCGCCGGAAAGCCGTACGAGCTCAGCCCCGGGGCGCTGCTCCGTGCCACATTGGTCACCTCGGGGACCATGACCAACCGTATCGACCGCCTCGCCCAGGCGGGGCTCGTCCGCCGGCGACCCGATCCCGAGGATCGACGCGGCGTGCTGGTGTCCTTGACGGACACGGGGCTGGCCCGCGTCGACGCCGCCTTCGCCGACCTGCTGCGGCGGGAGCATGATCTGCTGTCCGGGCTGGAGCTGGGCGATCAGCGCGCCCTTGCCTCTCTCCTCCGCACGCTCCTCGCCCCCTTCGACTCTCCCCGCTGATCTGCGCCGTTATCCCGGCCAACGATGCGCTCGTAACGGCGAGGACTCCGTGAGCCTTCACGACTGGCCACGCCATACGGAAACCAGCGTTGGCGCGACCGTAGGGGAGCACGACGCACGGCGCACGGACGCATGGCTCACGGCTCACGAGGACGCACGGCTCACGGGCGCAGGGGCGCATGGAACCAGGGGCGCACGGACACAGGGGACGCGACCGCACGGACGCAGGGGACGCGACCGCACGGACGCAGGGGACGCGACCGTCAGTCACAGGAAGAGATGGGCGAGCGTCTGCGATTCTCTATGTTTACCTGAGCATTTCCGGCAAATCGGGCGGGCGTGGCCGTGGCGGGCCGTCTGCGTACTGTCCCAGGGGGAGTACGGGGGTGGCCGCGACACGGTGGAAGCCGGTCCGGTGGTGAGGATCGCGTGCAAGCCCTGTGCGTCCCGCTGGGCGGGTCGTCTGGGGTGCTTGGCCCGCCGGACGCTGTCCACCCCTGTTGGGGGGTGGGGCGGGCACCGTGCGCCGGTCGGGCACACGGCTGGAGGTCATCGAGCTGTTCTTCGAGGTGCGGGTGGGGCGTTTGGGGGTGGGCCGGTTCTTGGCTCTGTCCCGGGCGGCTGGTCGGGGGTGCAGGTCGGTTCGGGTGCGGCGGGCGCGGCGGGCGGCCCGGGTCGCCTTGCGAGGGCGGCGGGCGCGGGCCACGTTGCCCTCCACCACCGCGGCGATGGTGCGGGTCCCGGTAGTGCGGTCGGTGCGGGTGGCCTGCTGGCCGAGCAGGCCGCGGACGAGGATGCGTTCGGCCGCCGCCCAGTCCCGATCACACGACAGCCCGCACGCCGGACAGAACGCCCACGCCCAACCCCGCTCGGCGAGCCGGTCCGGGGCCGGGCAATGCCGCAGGACCGACGTGCCGTCACCGCAGCGGGGACAGTACTTGGAGGTGCCTCGCGCGGGGACGGTGACCACGGCGATGTTGTTTTTGGCCGCCAGGTGCCGGATCGCCTCCACCACCTGGCCGCGCACCTGCCCCGACAGCCGCGCGTTCGCCCGTCCCCGCCGCCCGCGTGCTTCCAAGGTGGCCAGGTCCTCCACGTAGATGACCGTTGCCCCGGCGGCAACCGCTTGGTCGACCGCCCAGCGGGCCGCCGACCAGGCCAGCGCCTTGTTCAGGTGCCGGATGCGCGCGCACAGCCGCTCGTGCTCCACCGCGATGACCTCATGAGCTGAGGCCAACGCGGGGAAGCGGGGGTCGGCGGGCGTGATGCCGGCCAGCAGCCGCTCCTGGTGTTTGCGTTTGGCGGCCAGGTGCTCGCGCTCGGCCCGCAGGCGGTGCAGCTTGGCCGACACGCCGCTCGCGTCGTAGGCGAGCGGCCGCCCGTCCGTGACCCCCCTGCCGTCGGCCGTCAGATGCCCGATGGTGCCGGTGAGCAGGGTGTTCAGGCCCCAGTCGAAGCCGCACCCGATCACATGACCGGCGGCCGGCGCAAAACCGATCGGGATCTGGAACGGCAGATCGACGCGTACCCGGCCGCCTTTCACGCGCAGGGTGGGGGAGCACAGTTTCGCCTCCGCAGGCACCGTCGGCGGCAGGGCGATGGGCAGCACGTGCCAGGCCCAGTCCCTTCCGGAGGCCGGGGACGCGGTCAGGGGCAGCTTCACCCGCAGCCGGGCGCTGCGCTCGCCGGTGCGTTCCAGGGTGGCCAGTTGCCGGTCGGCCGCGGCCAGCACGATCTGCGCCGCACATGCAGGCGGGCCCTCCAACTGCGTGAGATCCGCCGGCAGCACGCCGTCGTGCGCGTCGCGGTAGGCGCGGATCTGCCGGGTCCGGTTGCGGATCTCCGCCGCGCCTGCCCCATCCGGTAGCACCGCCCGCAACGCCGCCCATTCGGCGTCGGTGCGCTTGCTCGGGTCACGCGGCCAGGCGGTCACGATGGCCGCCACCAGCTCGCGGCGGTGCAGCGCCAGCCGCAACAGACGGGCCGCCTGCTCCTGGGCGCACCGCGCCACCCGATCACACAGGTGCACACCCGGGGCCGGACTCACGCCCCAGCCCAGCCGCCGCAGGGCCATCCAGCCCTTGGCCGGCAACACCCGCCCGTCCAACCCCACCCCAGACGCCAGGACGTCCAGACCCGCCGCACTCCACCGGCCGGCCACCAGGTCGGCGGTCAAATCCCGCGCCAGGCCGGTCAGCCAGGCCACCCGCTCGGCCAGCAGCGCCTGCGAGACGACCTGACCGGTCTGCTCCACGATCGCACTATGGGCGGTACAGGTCGCCGTCGCGGTGAGCCTGCTCATGCACCCACCGGCCCCGCCTCGGGCAGGCCGAAGCTGACCAGTCGCACCGGGATCGGCCGGCGTGCGGCCATGCTCGACGACCGGCACGCCCGCATACCCGGCACCCCCAACCCGCTCCGACTGTCACCGTCAGTGACCGTAAGACTACCAACATTTGGCCCTGTCGGGTAGAACATGTGAACGACTTCATGCCCACCTCACCCTCACCTGACTGGCCAGAACCGGGCACTGCCCGCCGCGTCGCGGGCGTAAGGGCTCAGCTCAGCGGCGTCGCCAGACGATCAGATCGGCGGGCACATCACCAACGCCTACCGGCCGGGCTGGATGATCACGCGCGGGGTCTGACTCTCGCCTCCAAACCGAAGAGCGCCACCACGAGATCACTGCAGACGCTTAGGCTTTCCTAGCGAATATGACAAGCAGTCCATACCCTGGGGGGAGATCGCGCCAGGAGGCGCCAGTGAGGTCAGTCGCCGAGGCGGTCGGCCAGGTCGAGCCACTCCGATTCGATGATGTCCTTCTGGGCCGTGATCTCGCGTAGTTCGGCGTCCAGGGTGCCCAGCTTGGCGTAGTCGCTGGCCGCCTCGGCCATGGCGGTGTGGAGGCGGGCCTGCTGGTCGGTCAGCCTATCGAGCTGGCGTTCCAGGCGGTTGAGCTCCTTGCGGAGCTCCCGCTCCTCCTTGGTCGACAGCCCGGACGGCAGCTGGCCGGACGCCGGCCCTGCAGTCGGCCCCGGCCCACTATCGGCAGAACCGGACACGCTGGCCGTCGCGGCCGCGGAGGCCAGGCGGGCGGTCATGGCGCTGCCCGCCGCGCGCCGTTCCAGGTATTCGTCCACCCCGCCGGGCAGCAGCGACAGCTTGCCGTCGCCCAGCAGCGCGACGGAGCGGTCGGTCACCCGCTCCAGGAAGTAGCGGTCGTGGCTCACCAGGATCAGCGTGCCGGGCCAGCCGTCCAGCAGGTCTTCCAGCTCGTTGAGCGTCTCGATGTCGAGGTCGTTGGTCGGCTCGTCGAGCAGCAGGACGTTGGGGTCGTCCATGAGCAGTCTGAGCAGTTGGAGCCGGCGGCGTTCGCCACCGGACAGGTCGCCGATGACCTTCCACTGCGCGTCGCCCCGGAAGCCCAGGCGTTCGAGGAGCTGGGAGGCGGTCCATTCCCTCTTGCCGAGCTGGAGGTATTTGCGCACTTCCTCGACCGACTCCAGCACCCGCCGCGTCGGATCGAGCTCGGCCAGCTCCTGGGACAGGTGCGCGAGACGTACGGTCTTGCCCCTGACCAGGCGGCCGGAGTCGGGCTTGATCGTGTCGGCGAGCAGCCGCAACACCGACGACTTACCTGACCCGTTGACCCCGATCAGCCCGATGCGGTCACCAGGCCCGAACTGCCACGTGCAGCGGTCGAGCACCAGCGGCCCGGCGCCCGGCCCGCCCGCGTGCAGGGTGATGTCCTCGAGGTCGTACACGGTCTTGCCCAGCCGTGCCGCGGCGAACCGCATCAGCTCGACGGCCTCTCGCGGCGGCGGCTCGTTCGCGATCAGCGCCTGCGCGGCCTCGATGCGGAACTTCGGCTTGGATGTGCGGGCGGGCGGGCCGCGGCGCAGCCAGGCGATCTCCTTGCGCATGAGGTTTTGGCGGCGGTCCTCGGCGGCCTGGGCGATGCGCGCCCGCTCGGCCTTGGCGAGCACGTAGGCGGCATAGCCTCCTTCGTAGCGCTCGACGCGCCCGTCCACGACCTCCCACGTGCGGGTGGAGACGGCGTCGAGGAACCATCGGTCGTGCGTCACCACGAGCAGCGCGCTCTTCATGGCCGCCACATGCCCGGCCAGCCACGCGATGGCCTCGATGTCGAGGTGGTTGGTGGGCTCGTCCAGCAAGATCAGGTCGTGCTCGTCGATGAGCAGCTTCGCCAGCGCCGTACGCCTGCGCTCGCCACCCGACAGGTCGCCGGTCTTGGCGTCGAGATCGAGGTCGCCGATGAGGTTGGCCAGGATCTCCCGAACCCGCTGATCCCCGGCCCACTCGTGCTCGGCCATCCCACCCATGACGGTCTCTCGTATGGTGACGGCCGGATCGAGGGTGTCCTGCTGGGAGAGGAAACCGACCCGCAGTCCACGGGTGTGCGTGACACGACCGCTGTCGGGGCGCACGTCTCCCGCGATGACGGACATCAGGGTCGTCTTGCCGCCCCCGTTGCGCCCGACGACGCCGATCCGCTCCCCGGCCTCAACGCCGAGGGACACGTCGCTGAGGAGCGGCTTGGGCCCGTAGGCATGGGAAACCGACTCAAGATTGACCAGATTCATGACTTGTCCAGGGTATAGGCTCCCCGGCCACACCCCGTCCGCCCTCGATGCGGCCCAACACAGCCCCGAGGCACCGCATGGCCGGCAAGGGTCAGCCAGGCCGGTCTGGCCCAGCAGGCATCCCCCGACACGGGTCTAGCGGAGCAGGCACCCCCCGACAGGAGGTCTGGCGCGGCAGGCACCCCCGGGCAAGAGCCTGGCGCGGCAGGCACCCTCCGACAAGCAGACGGGGCCGACGTGCGCACGAACCACGGCGGATTGCTCGCCTCAGGAGCTGATCCGTCGCCTGGGATGGCGGAGCCGGCCGGGGCCCGCTGGATCGCGGCGGTGGGGCAAGTCCTGCGTTGATGTGGTGCGGTGGGGCTCGTGCGTTCTTCCGGACGGTTGGAGGAGCACCGGTCAGATGAGGGTGGCGCCGCGGACGGGGCCGTGGGCGGAGACGGCGGTGTGGGTGGCGCCCGTGGTTGTCAGGCTGAGGGCCAGGTCCCGGGCGTGGAGGGCGTCGATGGCCAGGAAGGCGCAGGTGGGGCCGGAGCCGGAGACGATCGCGCCCAGGGCTCCGTGCTGGCGGCCGGCGTCCAAGGTCGGCGCCAGCTCTGGGCGGAGGTTGAGTGCGGCGGGCTGGAGGTCGTTGCTCAGGTGAGCGCCCAGAGCGTAGGCGTCGCCGGTGCCCAGGGCCTCCAGGAGCGAGTCGTTCAGTTGGGGCCAGGGCACTTCGGCCGCCTCGGCGGCACGTAGCCGATCGCATTCGGCGTAAACACTGGGCGTGGACAAGCCGCCGTCGGCCAGGGCGAACACCCAGTGGAACGTGCCGCCGGTCGGGAGCTCGCTCAGCTGCTCGCCTCGGCCGGTGCCGACCGCGGTGCCGCCGAGCAGGGAGAACGGCACGTCGCTGCCAAGATCTCCGGCAATCTCCATGAGGTCGTCGAAGGGCAGGCCCAGCCCCCAGAGCTCGTTGCAGGCGACGAGAGCTCCGGCGGCGTCCGCGCTGCCGCCGGCCATCCCGCCCGCGACCGGGATGGACTTGTGGATGATCAGGTCAGCGCCGTAGGTGCGTCCCGCGTGCTTGGCGAGCGCGCGGGCGGCCCGGATCGCCAGGTTGCTGTCGTCGACCGGCACCTGATCGGACCATTTCCCGGTAACCGACACCGAGATGGACTCGGACTCCTTCGCCACCACCTCATCGAAGATCGACACTGCGTGGAAGACGTTGACCAGGTCGTGGTAGCCGTCGTCCCGGAGCGGGCCGACAGAAAGCTGCACGTTGACCTTGGCTGGCACACGCACGGTCACCGAACTCATCGATCTTGCGCCACTCTCATCACTTGCCGGGGTCAAGGACACTAGATGCTATCGGGGCACGCCGCCCTGACATGCGGTTCTCGCAATATGCCCCAGGGAACGGCCCATTCGCCAACACACAGAGTCAGTAGATGGGTGTTTGCCCCATGACTGACTGGTGACGAAGAGTAGCCTCACCGCCTTTGGTGGAGTCCGGGCTTCTTCGTTCCGTTCGGTGCGGTACGGCAAGCTTGAGCGTGACATGGATGGGTTTGGTGCTTGGAGGGCGCATTGTCCGAGGTCACGGTTGTCGAGGTGGCTCAGTCGTCAGGGTCCGGATCGCGGACGAGGGAGCGACTTCGGGAAGGGGCGCGGCTGGTCGCCAACATGGTGGAGGCCGATCGGCGGGTGCGGGTCGAGGTTGACGATGACAGCCTTGTGGTGACGGCTTCCCGGGTTCGAGCGGCGATTGCGGATGAGCGCGGGCTGGTGGTCGCTGTCGGTGGGGACTGCGGGGTTGAGCTCGAGCCAGTGGCGGCGGCCAGGAAGCGGTATGGGGATCGGCTGGTCGTGGTCTGGTTTGATGCGCATGCGGATTTGAACACGCCGAAGTCCTCACCTTCTGGCGCTTATCACGGGATGGTGCTGCGGGCGTTGACCGGGGAAGGGCCTCAGGGGCTGGTGCCGGACACGCCCCTGGATCCGGGGCGGATCGTGCTGGCGGGCGTGCGGGATCTCGATCCTGCGGAGGTGGACTTCGTTGCTGCCCTGGGCATTCCCCTGGTGGATGCGGAGGCGGGAGGCGATGCCGCAGCCGTCGCACTCACGGAAGCAAAGGTCGGAGGCGATGCCGCAGCCGCCGCGCTCGTGGAGGCGATAGAAGGTGCTGTCGTGTCCCCTTCCGCCGGTCCCGGTGACGCCGTCGTCTATGTGCATGTCGACTTCGACGTGCTCGATCCGGAGGTCTTCCGAAGTGTGGGGAGTCCTGCGCCAGGAGGGCTGCATCCTGAGCGGCTCCTGTCCTTGGTGACCGCCATTGCCGAGCGGTTCGAGGTGGTTGGGCTTGGACTCATGGAGTATGAGCCCGCCCGGCATGAAGATCGGGAGTTGCTGTCCGGACTCGTAGCCGGGTTGGTGAATGCCTGTGCCGGTCGGCGGGCTCAGCCTGGGCGTACGGCGCCTCGGTAGGTGGCGCGGTAGTAGGACGATCTGAGGAAGTCGGTCTTCTTGACCACGTCGCCGGTCTTGGGGGCGTGGATCATTCGTCCTCCGCCCAGGTAGAGGGCGACGTGGGTGGGGTCACCTGTGCCACCGCCGAAGAAGAGCAGGTCGCCTATCCGGCGCGCGCCGGGTGCGATCCTGCGGCCCTGGCGGAACTGGGCGCCCGTGTAGTGGGTCAGGGTCACCCCCGCTCTGGACCAGGCGTAGAGGGTCAGACCGCTGCAGTCGAAGCCTCTGGTGTTCGCTCCTCGGCCTATGCCGAGGGTGGGCCCTTTCGCTGACCCTCCTCCCCAGGAGAAGGAGACGCCTAGTTGGTCGAGGGCAGCGGCGGCCGCGATGGCGCCAAGGGTGGTCTTGCCCTTCCTTTCCCTCTTCGGTTTCTTCTGTCTTTTCTGCTTCGGTTCCTGCTGCTGCGGGAGCGAGATCTGGCTTGCCGTGTCGGGGCCGGCGGTGGGGGCCGTTGTGCCGGGGAGAGGGGTGAAGGTGGCGAAGAAGCCGCTCGTGAACGTGAGCGAGAGGAGGGCGAAGGGGTGCATCATGGGAGGCCTTCCGGGGTCCGTCCGTGGTGGGTGGATGAGGAAGGCCAGCATCGTGCGGGGAGGCTGAGTGTCGAGGGGCCGAACGTGGTTCTGTGGATGGGAGGGTGGGGGCTATGGGCGCTGTGGACAACCTCAGTGGCGGACCTCGGCGATGCGCGTGAAGGCAGTGATGTCGAGTTGTTCGCCGCGGGCCGACGGGTCCACGCCGGCCGCCCTGAGGACGTGCTCCGCCTCGGCCGGGCTGCCCGCCCATGACGCCAAAGCCGCGCGCAGGGTCTTGCGGCGCTGGGCGAACGCGGCGTCGATCACGGCGAAGACCTCCTCGCGGGAGGCGGTCGTGGTGGGCGGTTCGCGGCGGGTGAGGGAGACGAGGCCCGAGTCGACGTTGGGTACGGGCCAGAAGACGGTACGGCCGACCGGGCCGGCCCGGCGTACGTCCGCGTACCAGGCGGCCTTGACCGACGGCACCCCGTACACCTTCGAGCCCGGTCCGGCGGCGAGGCGGTCGGCCACCTCGGACTGCACCATCACCAGGCCCTTGCGCAGGGACGGGAGCACCTGCAGGAGGTGGAGCACCACCGGGACGGCCACGTTGTACGGGAGGTTGGCGACCAGCGCCGTGGGAACGTGACCTGCCAGGTCGTCAGGCGTGATCTTCATGGCGTCGGCGTTGACGACCGTGAGCTTGTCGGACGGGCCGCGGTCGGCGACCGTGATGGGGAGTTGGGTGGCGAGGACCGGGTCGATCTCGACGGCCACCACGTGCGCGGCCGCCGGCAGCAGGGCCAGGGTGAGCGAACCGAGGCCAGGTCCCACCTCGATGACCACGTCGTCCGGCGACAAGTCGGCCACGCGGACGATGCGCCGGACCGTTCCGGCATCGATCACGAAGTTCTGGCCCAGCTTTTTTGTGGGACGAAGATCTAGCTTATCCGCCAAAATACGTATTTCTGCAGGGCCCAACAGCCTCATCATCCAACCAGTCTCTCGTATCGAAGAACGTGCAATGGCATATGGGGAGACCAAAGGAGAGGATGGCGTGGAACAGGAAGGGACGTCCCTCATGGAGCCAACGGGCGCCGCGCCGCTCCGCCCGACGGACTTGCGGGAGATCGGGCCATATCGCCTGCTGGGCAGGCTCGGCGAAGGCGGGATGGGGACCGTCTTCCTCGCACGTGCGCCGACGGGGCGTTTCGTCGCGCTCAAGGTGGTGAAGGCGGAGTTCGCCAACCAGGAGGGGTTCGCGGCCAGGTTCCATGCGGAGGTCGACAACGCTCGCCGCGTGGCGTCGTTCTGCACGGCTCAGGTGCTGGACAACGGCAACACCGGTGACGGGCGGCCGTACATGGTGACCGAGTACATCGCGGGCACCCCGCTGTCCGATCAGATCACAAAATATGGGGCCCTGGATCCGGGACCGCTCCATGGCGTCGCGCTGGGGGTGGCGGCAGCGTTGGCCGCGATCCACGTGGCGGGGCTGGTGCACAGGGATCTCAAGCCCGCCAACGTGATCCTTTCGCTGTCCGGGCCACGGGTGATCGACTTCGGGATCGCCAGGGCGCTCGACAGGGAGACCGGGTTCACCCTTTCCGGCGAGTTGCTGGGCAGCCCGGGGTGGTGGGCGCCCGAGCAGGTACGTGGTGAGATGGTCAGCCCGGCGGCCGACATCTTCGCCTGGGGCTGCCTGGTGGCGTACGCGGGCAACGGGCGGCATCCGTTCGGCCGTGGCGACCCCATCACGATGGCCCACCGCGTGCTGAACGCCCCACCGGAGCTGGGCGCGCTGCCCGCGCCGCTGAATGAGCTGGCGCGGCAGGCCACCTCGATGGATCCCGCGTCGCGTCCGACGGCGCAGGATCTGCTGATCGCGCTGGTGGGAGGCAATACGCCGCCGCCGTCGGTCAATCCGCCGACCTTGGTCGCGACCGAGATGCTCACTGACTGGCAGCCGCCGCAGAACGTGGTGGACAAACCCGACATCACGGCGACGTTCACAACTCCGCCGCCGAGCGACACCATGGGCCGAGCGCCTAGCGGGCCCAGCGCCTCCTCTGGGGCGCCTGGCGGCTCCGGCGCGCCAGCGCCGGGCGGACCCGGTCTGCCTGGCGGCTCTGGTACGGCGCCGCCGGCCCGACCCGGCGCGGTCGCGCCTGGCGGGTCCGGTACGGCGGCGCCTGGCGGACCGGGTGAGGCACGGCCGAATCCGGCGTCGTTCGAAGAGCTGGCGCGCAGGGAGGAGCAGGCGGCCAAGGAGGAGCTGGCCCGCTGGCCCGCCGCGGCCCAGGGTGGAGCGCCTGGTCAGGAGCAGGCTCGGCCCGGCGGGCTGTTCCGGCGAGGCGATCGGCAGAAGGAGCGGCAGGCGCCTCAAGCGGCTCCTGGAGCGCCGGACACCCGAGCGCAACAGCAAATGCGGCAAGCGGCTCCTGGAGCGCCCGACGCCCAGGCGCAACAGCAAATGCGGCAAGCGCCTCCTGTGGCGCCCGAGGCGCAACCGCGGCAAACGGCCGCCGACACCCAGCCGGGCGATCAGGCGAGCCGGATCACCCCGGAGCTGCTCCCGAGCGAGCCCGATACCTTAGGTGGCACCAGAACCCAGGGCACCCGGTGGCTCATCGCCGCCGCGGCGGCCGTGCTGGCCATCGTCGTCACGGTGGCCGTCCTGATCGTCACGTCCGGCCGGAACACGGTGCCCTCCACCGCCGGCAACCAGTCCCAGGCCGCCCCCACGGCCGGCCCGAACGACGTGGGCCGCAGGTTCCCGCTGGGCGCCAACTTCGACGACCCCGTCGCCATCGTGGCGGCCGCCCCGGAGTGCGGGCTGAAGGAGTACGAGGGCAAGACCGCGACCCAGGGTCAGCTCTGCGTGATCCGCTGGACGATGCTCAACCCGGGCGGTGAGCGCAAAGTGCTGATCCAGCCCGTGGTCACCATGGTCGACGACCGCGGCGGCGAGCACGACCCCGCCCCCGTCACGCTGCCCCCGGCCATCCTGCCGGGCGCCCGCGTGGACAGCGCCTTCGTGTTCGACCTGGCCAATTACCGCAAACCGGTGAAGTTGACGGCGACCATGCTCGAGAACGGCAAGCAGATCGAGGTGGCGCTGTGAGGATCCGAGAGGCGCTCATCGCGCTGCTGTCCGCGGCCGGCATGACGGTGGCGCCGGCCACCGCCGCTTCGGCCGTGGTGGCGCCGACCGCGACCGGCACGGCTGCGGTGGCGCCGGCCGCAACGGCCGCGGCCTGCGCGGGAGCAGCCGACTTCGACGGTGACGGCGTGGACGACGTGGTGGTGGGCGACCCGTTCGCGGACGATCAGAAGGGCGCCGTGCACGTGCTGTCCGGCGACAAGGTCGTCCCCGTCTCGGTGCCGGGCCTGGTCAGGGGTGACGCCTTCGGCTGGGTGACGCGCCTGGCGAAGGTCGACGGCGACGCCTGCGCCGACGTGGTGGTCGGCGTCCCGTACGCGGATGTGGACGGCGTCGAGGACGCCGGGGCCGCGTACGTGGTCTACGGCGGCGGCGCCAAGCCTCCGCAGCGCCTGACGGCCGCGCAGCCGCAGCGCTTCGCCCACTTCGGCTGGTCGCTGGCGGCCCGGGGCGACCAGGTGTCCATCGGGGCACCGTACGAGGACGAAGGAAAGCTCCTCGACGTGGGCGCGATCTACGTGCGCAAGGGCACGGGCGAGCTCCGCAGGATCAGCCAGGAGAGCGTCGACGTACGCGGCAACAGCGAGGTGGGCGACCAGTTCGGCTGGTCGATGGCGTTCGGGCCGGGGAACGCGCTGCTCGTCGGTGTCCCGTACGAGAACGACGACGGCGCGGGCCGCCAGATCGAGGCCGGAAAGATCGACTCGGGCTCGGCCGTGTTCATCGACGACGTGTTCGCGGCCCAGATCACGAGCCTGAAGCTGGACTCGCCGACCAAGGCCTCCGGAGACAGGTACGGCTACGCGGTGGCGTACTCGGAGGGATCCGGTTACGCGATCAGCTCCCCCGGACCCGGCTCGGTGCAGCTGCTCGACCCCGCCAGAAAGCCCATCAGGACGGTGACGCAGGGCGGCAGGCAGGCGTTCGGGTTCTCGCTGGCCGCCTCGGCGGACGGCCGGCTGGCCATCGGCGCCCCCTACGGCGGCGGCGTGCGCGTCGTGTCGTGGAAGAGCGCCTCCGAGGACAGGAAGCTGCCGACCGGCGACGGACTGTTCGGCTGGTCGGTGGCCTTCAGCGGCAACAAGCTGTTCGTGGGGCAGCCGGACGCGCAGCCGTACGGGAAGGTCGCGGTGGCCGGGCGGAACGCCGAGAGCCTGCAGCCGCTTCAGCCGCCCAAGGGGGCCGACTTCGGAGTGTCGGTGGCGGGGTAGGCCGGCTCACCAAAGCGTGGTCACCACTCGCCGAAGACCGTGACTCCGTTGCCGCTGATCGCCTCGCACAACCGGTCAGGATGGATCTCTTTGACCTCGGCGAGGCAGCGGAGGGTGAGCGGGATGAGGTAGGGGGCGTTGGGCTTGCCGCGGTGCGGGACCGGCGGCAGGTAGGGGGCGTCGGTCTCGACCAGCATGAGCTCGAGGGGCGCCGCGGCGGCGGCCTCGCGGAGGGAGGCGGCGTTCTTGTAGGTGACCGGCCCGGAGAACGACATGAAATATCCAGCTTCAACGCACTTTTTCGCCATTTCGGCGTCGCCCGAGAAGCTGTGAAACACCACCTTGTCCGGCGCCCCCTCCGCGCCCAGCACCTTCAGCACGTCGTCGTGCGCGTCCCGGTCATGGATGACCAGGGCCTTGCCGGTGCGCTTGGCGATCTCGATGTGCGCGCGGAAACTGGCGTGCTGGTCGTCCTTGCTCGCCCAGTCGCGGTAGTAGTCGAGCCCGGTCTCCCCCACTGCCCGCACCTCCGGCCGCCCCGCCAGTGCCTCGATCTCGGCCAGCACCTCAGCAGTCGCCTCGTGCGCCTCGTTCGGATGGATCGCGACCCCGGCGTACACGCCTTCCTGCGCCGCCGCCGTCTCCGCGTTCCACCGGGAGGATTTCAGGTCGTAGCCGATCGTCACGAGCCTGGTCACGCCGACCGCCCTGGCGTCCTCCAGAATGCTCCGTACGGTGGCCACGGACGCCTGAGCCGCCTGCGCCACCGGGTCGCCGGAGGACGCCTGCCGGTTGCCCACCATGATGTCGAGGTGGCAGTGGCTGTCGAACACGGGCGCGGAAAGCGGCTCCGGCGCGGTGGGAATCTTGCTCACGGGGGTCACTCGGCCAGCCGGGCCAGCTCCTCGTCCACGACCTTCGGGTCGAGCTTCTTGAACAGCGGCACCGGCGGCGCGAGCTGCGTGCCCGGCTTGATCGGCCGGTGCTCCCAGCGGGCCGCGCCGTCGTAGTCACCGGTGATCACCGGGTATGGCTTGCCGCCGTCCTCGTCGACCTCGTGGATCTCCGGCATGCCCGACCAGACGCCCTCGCCGCCCAACATGGCGAAGACCTTGTTGGAGGAGCTGGGCAGGAACGGCGTGAGCATCGTCTTGGCGTCGTCGACCACCTGGAGCGCGACGTGCAGGATCGACTTCTGCCGCTGCGGGTCTTCCTTGAGCTTCCACGGCTCCTGCTCGGCCAGGTATTTGTTGGCCTCGCGGACCACGTCGAACGCCTCGGTGATCGCGTTCTTGAACCTGGACCTGTTGAGCTCCGCGCCCACCGGGCCGAACGCGTTGCGCGAGCGCTCCAGCAGCGCCCGGTCGGCGTCGGTCAGGTCGCCCGCCTCGGGGACGGCGCCGAAGTTCTTCGCCGCCATCGAGATCGACCGGTTGACCAGGTTGCCCCAGGCCGCGACGAGCTCGCCGTTGTTGCGGTTGACGAACTCCTGCCAGGTGAAGTCGGTGTCCTGGTTTTCCGGCCCGGCCACCGAGATGTAGTAGCGCAGCGCGTCGGCGTCGTAGCGCGCGAGGAAGTCGCGGACGTAGATGACGACCTGGCGGGAGGAGGAGAACTTCTTGCCCTCCATCGTCAAGAACTCGCTGGAGACCACCTCGGACGGCAGATTGAGCGCGCCGAGCGAGCCCGGCGAGCCGTCACGGGCGCCCTGCCCGCTGTAGCCGAACAACATCGCCGGCCAGATCTCGGCGTGGAAGACGATGTTGTCCTTGCCCATGAAGTAGTAGCCGCGGGCGTCGGGGTTTTGCCACCACTGGCGCCAGGCGTCCGGGTCGCCGGAGCGCCTGGCCCACTCGATGGAGGCCGACAGGTAGCCGATGACCGCGTCGAACCACACGTAGAGCCGCTTGTTGGGCTGGTCACGCCAGCCGTCGAGCGGGATCGGCACGCCCCAGTCGAGGTCGCGGCTGATCGCCCGCGGCTGCAGGTCGCCGAGCAGGTTGAGGGCGAACTTCAGCACGTTGGGCCGCCACTCGCCCTGCTTGGACTGCAGGTAGGAGCCGAGCACCTCGGCGAAGGCGGGCAGGTCGAGCATGAAGTGCTCGGTCTCGACGAAGACCGGGGTCTCGCCGTTGATGCGGCTCTTGGGGTTGATCAGCTGGATCGGGTCCAGCTGGTTGCCGCAGTTGTCGCACTGGTCGCCGCGCGCGCCGTCGTAGCCGCAGATGGGGCAGGTGCCCTCGATGTAGCGGTCGGGCAGCGTGCGGCCGGTCGAGGGCGAGATCGCGCCCATCGTGGTCTTCGGGAAGATGTAGCCGTTGTCGTAGAGACCCTTGAAGATCTGCTGCGTGACGGCGTAGTGGTTGTTCGTGGTGGTCCTGGTGAACAGGTCGTAGGACAGCCCCAGGCCGGTGAGGTCCTCGGCGATGACGCGGTTGTAGCGGTCGGCCAGCTCCCTGGCGCTGACGCCTTCCTTGTCGGCCTGCACCTGGATGGGCGTGCCGTGCTCGTCGGTGCCGGAGACCATCAGCACCTTGTTGCCCGCCATCCGCTGGTAGCGGCTGAAAACGTCAGACGGCACGCCGAAACCTGACACGTGCCCGATGTGACGAGGGCCGTTCGCATACGGCCAAGCTACGGCGGTCAAAATGTGCTGCGACATGGTCTTAGCCTAAGGGACTCTAACTTCACGATTGTTTACGCGGTGCCGTGGCCTGCTACTCGCCGCACTTCGGCTGCCGGAGCGGCGTGGTAAGCCACGGACTCGGTCCACTGAGCGCGTCGTTGCGGTGGTGCGCCACTGACCGGTCAGAGGCCGTTTCCCTGGACAGACGCGAGCCAGCGGCGGCGACTGGCCGACCACGGCAGCGCGTAAAAGATCCTTATGCTTTTGATTTTGCTCGTGTAAGTGCCTCCGCGGCCTCCTCAGCGGCGGCCGCGGCGCGGTCGATAGGGGTTTCGCGGGACCGCCGGATCCCGAGGATGCTGACGAAGAGCGTGGCGAAGATCGTCTGGAAGCTCATGATCAGCGCCGTCGCCGACGGCACCACCAGACGCAGCGACAAACGCGGGTCCAGCTCGCCGAAGCTGCGCACCTGCCAGTGCACCAGCGACATCACCAGTCCGACCAGGCCGGCCAGCGCCAGCAGCCCGCCGACCACGAGACCCTTTTCCAAGGTAACGATGTCGATGATTTTGCGGATCCGTGGCGACTCCGGCAGGAACCCTTCCTCGGCCGCATAGACCTTCGTGAACAGCGCGAACAACGCCGCCTGGAAGCCGATCACCACCAGCGCCGACGTCCCGACCAGGGTGTCGACGTCGAAGGCGAGCTCACCGATCTCCACCGGGCCGAAGGTCAGCGCGGTCCCCGCCACCAGGCCGATGATCATCATCAGCACGCCGGGGTAGAAGAACAGCCACTTCGGGCTGTAGAGCAGCAGGAAACGCAGGTGGCGCCAGCCGTCGCGCCAGGAGCGCAGGTGCGGCGGGCGGGAGCGGCCGTCGGGCGAGAGGGTCGTGGGAACCTCGCGCACGTCGAGCCCCGACAGCGTGGAGCGGACCACCATCTCGGAGGCGAACTCCATGCCGCCGGTCTGCAGCTGCAGCTTCAGAATCGAGTCGCGCCGGAAGCCGCGCAGGCCGCAGTGGAAGTCGCCGATCGCCGACGGGAAGAACAGCCGGCCGATGAACGACAACACCGGGTTGCCCAGGTAGCGGTGGAGCGGGGGCATGGCCCCGGGCGCGATGCCGCCCTTGAACCGGTTGCCCATGACCAGGTCGGCGCCGTCCCGCAGCTGCTCGACGAACGGCAGCAGCGAAGTGAAATCGTAGGAGTCGTCGGCGTCGCCCATGATGATGAATTTGCCGCGCGCCGCCCTGATGCCGCCCATGAGGGCGTTGCCGTAGCCCTTCTCCTCGACGTGGACCACGCGGGCGCCGGCGTCGCGGGCAAGCTGTTGAGAGCCGTCCGTGCTGCCGTTGTCGGCGATCAGGACCTCGCCCTCGATGCCGTGCTCCTCCATGCACGCCAGCGCCTTGCGCACACAGACTTCCACGGTCTCCGCCTCATTGAGGCAGGGCATGACCACCGTCAGTTCCACGTGTCTACCCTTCAGTTAAGGCTGTTCCAGTGCACCATCATGCCCTGTGCCCGAACCCGCTCGGGTCAAGACCCAAAAACGACTGGCATTCTTTACATCATGGTGAGCGTCGCGGAGATTACCCCTGTGGACCACTCCGCCCCTGGCCGGGCAGCTCGTTGGCTGTCCTTCCTGCGCCGGCATCGGGTGTTCGCCGCGGCCTTCGGCGTGGGCGCCGTGCTGCGGCTCATCACCATGCTCGGATACGGCCCGGCCATGTGGTTCAACGACTCCTACGAGTACGTCTCGGTGGCCCTGCATCCGCGGCCGCACCCGATCAGGCCGGACGGCTACAGCTTCTGGCTGATGATGTTGAAGCCGTTCCACAGCTTCGCGCTGGTGACGTTCACGCAGCACCTGATGGGCCTGGCCACGGCCTGCTTGATCTACGCGCTGCTGCGGATCAAGTTCCGGCTGCCCAAGTGGGGCGCCACGCTGGCGGCGGCCCCGGTGCTGTTCGACGCCTACCAGATCCAGCTGGAGCAGCTGGTGATGTCGGACACCCTGTTCATGCTGCTCGTCGTCGGCGTGATCACGCTGGTGCTGTGGAAGCGGCGGCTGACGTGGAAGGCGGGGGCGGTCGTCGGGTTCCTGCTGGCGCTCACCTGGCTGACGCGCTCGATCGGCCTGCCCGTGCTCGCCCTGGTGGTGCTCTACCTGCTGGTCAAGCGCACGGGCTGGCGGCCGGTCACCGCGCTGATCACGGCCTGCGCGATCCCGGTGATGGCCTACATGGGCTGGTTCGCCACGGAGTACGGCAAGTTCGCGATGACCAACAGCGACGGCCTCATCCTCTACATGCGCACGGCGATCTTCGCCGACTGCGGCAAGATGACCATCGACAAGTACAAAGAGGTCCAGCTGCTGCTGCTGTGCATCAACGAGCCGGTCAACCAGCGCAAGGAATACGCGCAGTGGTACCTCTGGGGCCAGGGCAGCCACAACGGCGAGGCCACCGGCGAGGTGCTGCACCGGTGGGGCGTCAACAAGAAGTGGAGCGAGATCACCAACGACGCGGCGAGCGAGTTCGCCACCCGGGCGATCCTGTCGCAGCCCGGCGACTACCTGAAGGTGGTCGCGCGTGACTTCTTCCGCTCGTTCCACTGGTCCCGGCCGCGCTTCCCGGACGAGAACACGTACAACATGTACGAGTTCAAGCCGTACGTGGCGCTCGACGAGAACGGCTGGCCCAAGCGGCTGCCGAAGTGGTCCTCCTACGGGGGCGGGTTCACCGACACTGACGCTTTCAGCTACGAGCAGGGCCCTCCGGAGACTCGGATCGTGCACCCGTGGGCCGACATCATGAGCGGCTACCAGAAGGTGTTCTACCTGCGCGGCATCATGCTCGGCGGCATCCTGCTGATCGGCCTGTATGGCGTCGTCGTGCGCTGGCGGAAGTTCGGCGGCCCTGTGGTGCTGCCGTGGCTGGGCGCGGTCGGGCTGCTGCTGGCCCCGGCGGCGACGGCCGAGTTCGACTACCGCTACGTGCTTCCGGCCGTCCCCCTGGCCTGCATCGCGGCGGCGATCACGCTGCGCAAGGGGGTCACTTGGGGGCGGCGGTCACCCAAGAGCGCATCAGCATCCGAGCCCACCACTCTGCCTGTGTGATGGTCTCGGCGGTCAACACCGGGTAGAGCCACCAGAAGTTGATCAGCACGATGAGCGCGAACGCGCCGACCACCGCGGCCCCCGCCGCCCGCCGGGCCGGGGGCGCGCTCTCCTTGCCCAGGATCAGCCCCGCCACCAGCACGATAGCCAGCACCATGAACGGCACCACGGGGATCATGTAGAAGAGGTACATCGTGCGGTTGTCGGCGATGGCGTAGTAGAACCACGGCAGCCAGCCGGCCCCGAACGCCAGCAGCACGGCTCCGGCCCGCCAGTCGCGTGAGGACACGTACCAGGCGATGAGGCCGAGCAGGGCGAGCAGGGCGCCGTACCACAGGGCGGGGGTGCCGACGCCGAGCACGGCCTCGGAGCACTTGTCGGCGCCGCAGGCCGACGGCGGCAGGTTCGCCGGGTAGTGGAACGAGACAGGCCGCAACAACAGCGGCCAGGACCACGGCTCCGACATGTAGGAGTGGTAGTCGTCCAGGCCGCTGTGGAAGCCGAGCACCTGGCTCTGGTAGTCCAACCATGACCGCATCGAGTCGATGACGAAGAAGATCGGACTTCGCGCCGAGGTGGCCCGGTCCCAGTTGCGGCCCCAGCCGTCGGCGGTGGCGAACCAGCCCGTCCAGCTCGCCAGGAACACCGCCGCCGGCAGGAGGGCCATCGCGGCCAGCCCGCCGGGCGCGTCGTACGTCAGCGCCCCCCGGTGCGGCCGCCGCAGTCCCAGTGCCCGCCTGGCCCCCATGTCCCACATGAGGCTGAGCGCCGCGAAGGCGATGAGGAAGAAGATCCCCGACCATTTGACCGCGCAGGCCGCGCCCAGGCATGCCCCGGCGGCCAGCCGCCACGGCCGAGCCCCGAGGCGCGGGCCGAGCTCGGTGATGGGCGCGCTCTCGTACCAGTCCACCAGCCGCCGCCGCGCCCAGTCCCGGTCGGCCACCAGGCACGCGAACCCGGCCAGCACCCAGAACATCAGGAAGATGTCCAGCAGCGCCGTCCGCGACAACACGAAGTGCAGGCCGTCCAGCGCCAGCAGCAGCCCGGCCAGGCAGCCCAGCAGCGTCGAGCGGGTCATCCTGCGCGCCACCCTGGCCAGGACGAGGATGGACAGCGTGCCCACGAGGGCTGCGGCGAAGCGCCAGCCGAACGGGTTCATGCCGAACAACCACTCGCCGACGCCGATCATCCACTTGCCCAGCGGCGGGTGCGCCACAAACGAGGCGCAGTCGGCCGGCTCTGGGCACTGCTTGAAGATGTCCAGGTTGCCGGCGATCAGGCGCCGGTCGGCGATGGGATCCTTGGCGTCACCCAGGGTGGCCCGCTCGACGCCGTACCTGAGCAGTGAGTACGCGTCCTTGATGTAGTAGGTCTCGTCGAAGACCACGGCCTTGGGCTCGCCGAGCCTGACGAAGCGCAGGATCCCGCCGAACAACGCGACCACGAGCGGCCCCACCCAGCCCAGCAACGCGGACCCCTGAAAGGGCGGGACGAGCCGCTGTGGCGAAACCCCCCTGTTCCTCACGATGCGCACTATAGGCGTTTGTGAACCAGGTCATACAGCTCTCGCTTGGGGATCCCGGCCTCTTTGGCCACGTCGGCGATGGCCAGCTTGCGGTGCGCGCCCTCGGCCACCCTGCGGTCCACCTCCGCGACCAGCGCGTCCGGGTCCGGCTCGCCCGCCACGGGCACGTGGCCGGCCACCACGATCGTGATCTCGCCCTTGACGCCCCCGGCCGCCCACTCGGCCAGCTCGCCGAGCCCGCCCCGGCGGACCTCCTCGTACGTCTTGGTCAGCTCGCGGCACACGGCGGCCTCGCGGTCCGCCCCGAATGCCTCGGCCATGGCCGCGAGCGAGTCCGCCAGCCGGTGCGGGGCCTCGAAGAAGACCATCGTCCGCTCCTCGCCGGCCAGTGCGGCCAGGCGGCGGGCCCGGTCGCCGGCCTTGCGCGGCGGGAAGCCCTCGAAGCAGAACCGGTCGCTGGCCAGCCCTGACACAGCCAGTGCGGTGGTGACGGCGCTCGGCCCCGGCAGCGCGGTGACCGTGATGCCCGCCTCGACCGCGAGGCGGGTCAGCCGGTAGCCGGGGTCCGAGACGCCCGGCATGCCCGCGTCCGTGATGATCACAACCGTGCGGCCCTGCTCGAGCACCTCCAGGAGCTCCTGGGCCCGGGCGGCCTCGTTCTGGTCGTAATAGGACACCACCCGGCCCTCGATCTCGACGCCCAGCTCGGCCGCGAGCCTGCGCAGCCGCCTGGTGTCCTCGGCGGCCACGACGTCGGCGCTCCCGAGCACCTCGCGCAACCGCGGAGAGACGTCACCCGCCTGGCCTATGGGGGCCCCTGCCAGCACCAACCTGCCGTCTCCTGCCACCTGCCCATTGTGGCAGGGCATCCCCATTAGACCGTGTTTCGACTTACCTATCGGCTTGAGCCCCGTACGATGTCCGAATGGCGGTGACCGATTCCCCGTACCAGGCCTACGAGACATCGGAGGCCGGCGAGAGCCTGCCACCGACTCGCTCCGTGCGCGATCGGGTCATACCTCCGATGCGCGGCAGCGTGCTGTGGGGGTGGATCGGGCCGCTGCTGGTCACCGCCTTCGGCGGGATCCTGCGTTTCATGAACCTCGGCCATCCGAAGGCCGTGGTGTTCGACGAGACCTACTACATGAAAGACGCGTTCTCGCTGATCACGTGGGGTGTGGAGCGGGTCTCGATCAAGGACGCGGACAAGGCGATCCTGGCCGGCAACACCAACATCTGGCAGTCGTGCACCCAGGAGACGCTCGACAAGTGCGCCTCCTACGTGGTGCACCCGCCGCTCGGCAAGTGGATGATCGGCGTCGGCGAGTGGTTGTTCGGGCTCAACCCGATCGGCTGGCGGGTCAGCGCGGCGGTGATCGGCACGCTGTCCATCCTCATCCTGGCCAGGGTGGCGCGCAGGATGACCCGCTCGACGCTGCTGGGCTGCTTCGCCGGGCTGCTGCTGGCGCTGGACGGCCTGCACTTCGTGTTGTCGCGGACGGCGCTGCTGGACATCTTCCTGATGTTCTGGGTGCTGGCCGCGTTCGCGTGCCTCGTGGTGGACCGGGACCAGGCGCGGGAGCGGCTGGTCACCTGGTATGAGAACTCGCCTGTCTCGCCGCAGGGGCCGTGGCTGGGGGCCAGGCCGTGGCGCCTGGCCGCCGGTGTGTGCCTGGCCTTCGCGATGTCGGTCAAGTGGTCGGGGCTGGCGTTCGCGGTGGCGTTCACGATCATGTCGCTGCTGTGGGACTTCGGGGCACGGCGGGCCGTGGGGTTGCGGCGTCCGTACGCGGGCGCGTTCAACAAGGACGTGCCGCAGGGGGTCCTGGCGTTCGGAATCGTGCCGTTCGTGGCGTACATGGCCACCTGGACCGGCTGGTTCGCGACGGACACCGGCTATGGGCGCAACTGGGAGCGGGCCACCACGGCGGACAATCCGTTGTTCTTCCTCTTCGACTCGATGCGGTCGTGGATCCAATACCAGTGGCAGGTCTTCTCCTTCCACAGCGACCTGGAGACCACGCATCCGTACATGTCCGAGCCGTGGCAGTGGCCGCTGCTGCTGCGCCCGGTCGCCTTCTACTACGAGGGCAAGCAGAACGCCTGCGGCGTCAAGGACTGCTCGGAGGCGGTGCTGGGCGTCGGCACGCCGGTGATCTGGTTCGGCGCGGTGGCGGCGCTGGTGGCGTTGATCGCCTGGTATGTCTCCTCGCGGGACTGGCGGGCCGGGGCCGTATTGCTGGCCTACGCCATGGGCTGGCTGCCGTGGTTCTACTTCGCCCTCGCCGACAACCGCACGATGTTCCTGTTCTACGCCATCCCGATGGTGCCGTTCATGGTGCTGGCCATCACGTTGTGCGCCGGGCTGCTGATAGGACCGTCCACGCGGACGGCCGAAGGTGTCGTGACGGCGCGGCGTACGTGGGGGGCGGCCATCGTGGGCGCCTACGCCCTGCTAGCCTTGATCAACTTCTGGTGGCTGCATCCGATCCTGACCGCTGAGCTGATCCCGTACGCCGAATGGAAGGCCCGCATGTTGTTCGAAAAACGATGGATCTGATCCGGTTACCGCCTGTCGTATAGTGCTTTCTTAGGGTAGTCACTGTGCAAGACCCAATACGGACCGGATTCGGTCATCGTCAGGCCAGGGGTCGATACGGCAAACTTCCAGGCATGAGTGCACCGGATGTCACCGCCCTTCTCGCCGAGTTGGAGCGCTCTCACCCGGAGCTGGCCGAGGACGCCAGGACCGCCGTCGGCTGGCTGACGGGTGGGGAACCGCTGGAGACGGTGACCCAGCTCGATGTCTGCGAGTTCCTCTGGTACACGTTGCCGCTGAAGGTGGGCGGCGACCACGAGCGACTGGCACGCTCGCTCGGGCGGCTGCTCCAGCTGGGTGGGATGGAGCGTTACGCGGCCTTGTGCGTGTCCCCGACGACCCTGCAGATCCTGCGCACCTACGCCCGCGAGGGCGAGGACGCGGGCACGAGCGCCTACCAGCAGGCGCTAGAGGCCACGGGCGTGCTGCCGCCCGACGTGCCGGAGCTCCAGTGGAGCATGATCATGGGGCCGGAGGAGCTGGGCGCGCACGTCGCCTGCGCCGCGGCCCTGGAGCTGGCCATCGTCTCCGGCGAGACGGTGGACCGGTCCGCGCTGACCCGCCGCTGGCTCACCGAGCCGCGCACCGAGCTGGGCGGGGACAGCTGGCTCAACCGGGTGCACGGCGAGCGCCTCAACCGCTGGGTGCTGGGCCGCGGCCCGGCCAGGCGGGAGCTGGCTCAGCCGTTCGAGGTGCGCCTGCACGCGCCCGTGAGCCCGCAGCCCCTGCCCGCCCTGCACGGGCTGCTGTCCCTGGCGGCCAGGGAGGGCACGCTGCCGCTGCGGCTGGCGCCGTCTCCGGAGGCGCTCAGGCTGCGCGAGCTGGCCGAGCGGGAGCTGGGCGCCATCAGCCGGGACGGCACGAGGCTGGTCATCACCGACTATGGCCAGCGGCTGCTGACCTCGCCTGAGGCCATGTGGTCGGCGGTCACCAAGCTGCTGCTGGCCAAGGGCGAGCACGAGTTCGAGGTGTCGGCCAGGGAGGCCGCGCTCATGCTACTCGCCGACGGCACGCTGATGTCGCCGGCCAAGCTGCACGAGCGGGTCGCGGAGGTGGTCGGCGGCGAGGGCTGGCATCCGGCCAGGGGGCTGCGGGAGGTCGCCGCGCCGGTGGCGGACCTGGTCTCCCAGCTGACCGCGCTGGGGCTGGCGTTCAGCGACGAGCTGGTGGTGCGGATGGACCGGCCGGGGCAACTCGCCGCCCTGGCGGCCCTGCGCGCCCATGCCCTGCGCCCGCGCAAGTACGTCAGCTCGGGGCGGCGCACGAGCTCTGGCTGATCAATCACCCTTCTGAAACTGGCTGTTTCGAAATCAACGTCTCATAACTCAGGTTCTGAGACTGCGGTAGATCGTCGCTCTGGAGACCCCGAAGGCGGCGGCGATCTCCTCGACGGCCTGACCGGAGTCGTACATGCGGCGCGCTTGGGCGGTCTGCTCCTCGCTCAGCGCGGCAGGGCGCCCGCCGCCCCGTCCGCGCGGGCGCCCACGTGTAGGCAGGCCGGCCACCCGTCCGTCCGCATCCTGTGCAGGAGGGGCGCCGAGCAGTGCCCTGGCGCCGTCGAGGATGAGGTGCCTGAGCCGGTCTGCGGGCACGTCGCGGAAGAGCACGACGGGATCGGCCAGGCCCGCGACCACCTGCGAGGCGCGCACGCGCTGCCCGAGGTCGCCGCCCGGCCCGGAGACGAGGTCGTTGGCCAGCGCGATCGCGGCCCGGAACCGCCCCTCCAGCGGCGCCTCGACCAGCAGCGACATGTCCCTGACCAGCATGCTCAACGTCTCGCGGTGACGCAGGTGCACATCGACGTAGCCCTCGATCGCCCGCCACCGCACTGTTTCGGGGTCGCCGTGCGACTCCGCCTCGCCGAGCACCTCCTCGAGTTCGTCGAGCAGGGGCAGGGTGAGGCGGTGCAGGATCTCGTCCTTGGCGGCGAAGTGGTAGTAGAGAGCGGCCTTGGTGATGCCCACCCGCTCGGCGATGGCCTGCATGGACGTCGCGCGGTAGCCACGGGCGGCGAACTGCGCGCGGGCGGCTGCGAGGATCCGCCGCGGGGTGGTCTCGGCGGCGTCTGGGGCGCTCATGGAACTCCTGTGGGCCTGGTTCGCCGCGGAGATCGTACTTACCACGGGTCCAATCTGCGGCTATGACGCTTACCGCTTGGTAAGTCTACGGCTGTTGGGCATGATCAGCATGTCCGGGCACAGGCGGGCGGACGACAGCCACCCGCGGAATGTAATCCCGATCACTGACCACCCCTGTCACGCTGGCCCGCGCTGTCCCGTCCTGAGCTCGTGAACATCCTCCCGACCAAGGCAAGGGATCACCATGGTTCGACGTGACAACGCAGCCCTATCGGTGCGCAGGCGGCGCTGGCCTCGCTGGTTGGCGGCTGTGATGGCGCTGCTGGTGGCCGGGATGCTGTTCGGCGCGTACGGCTGGCAGCCGGCCGAGGACGGCCGAGCTTTCCGCTCGCCGTACCTGGCCCAGGTCGGCTCGCGCTACGCCGACACCCCGATCGCCCGCTTCCACTACGTCCAGGCCGGATCCGGTACGCCGGTGATCCTGCTCTCCCCCGGCGGCACCTCGGTCATCGGCTGGAAGGATCAACTCGACGCGCTGGCCCGCGACCACACCGTGTACGTGGTCGACCTGCCCGGCCAGGGCTACACCCAGCTGAAGGACCCCGGCTTCGCCTTCGACCTGGACGCCATGGTCTCCGCCGTCGGAGCGTTCCTGGACGGCCTCGGCGTACGGCAGGCCGCCCTGGCGGGCAACTCCTGGAGCGGCGGCTGGGCCCTGGCCTTCGCCCAGCGCCACCCCGACCGCGTCACCAAGCTCGCCCTGCTGGACGCCACCGGCCTGGACCTGCCCGGCACCCTGATGTGGGAATCCCTCAAGATCCCCGTCATCGGCGAACTCGCCGTCAAGCTGTCCACCGGCAAATCCACCGTCCACAGCCTGGCCGAGGGCATGATGGTCAACAAACAGCGCCTCACCGAGCAACTGCTGAACGAGTGGTGGGCGCCAATGACCTTCCACGACAACATCCGCGCCACCTACCTGCTGGAACGCCGCCTGAACTGGGCACAGACCGAACACGCCCTGCCCGCCACCAAGACCCCGACCCTGGTGCTGTGGGGCAGCCAGGACACCATCCAGCCCGTCGAACGCGCCCACCGCTTCGCCCAACTGCTCCCCAACGAGCAGCTCGTGATCCTGGACGGCTGCGGCCACGCCCCGCAACTGGACTGCCCAGAACCGGTCAACCGCCACCTCCAAACCTTCTTCGCCGACCCTCAGCGGTAGGGCGGCCGCGCTCATGTTGCTCGCCGACGGCACGCTGATGTCGGCTCTGGCTGATCATCCTTCTGGAACCCTTCGTATCGCCTGCTTGAACTCGGGGCATTCGACCAGCGGGTCGTGCTCGCAGACCGCCGCGTGGCGCAGGCTGTCACGCAGCCTGGTCAGCTGCGCGACCCGCGCGTCCACCTCGCGTTCCTTGGCCGCCAGGTGCTCACGCAGCCGTGTGTCCGACGGGCCGGCCCGCAGGAACGCGGCGATCTCGGAGAGCCTGAAGCCGGCGTCGCGGGCGCATGTGATCAGCGCCAGGCGCTCCAGCGTCTCCGGCCGGTACGCGCGCCGCAGCCCATTGCGCCCATCGGCCTCGATGAGGCCCTTGCGCTCGTAGAACCGCAACGCGGAGGCGGCCAGCCCGCTGCGCCTGGCCACCTCGCCGATGTCGAGCAACGTGTCCATCTGGCTCCTTGACTTGAACCGCGCTTCAAGTCGCAGTCTAGCCACATGCGAATTCACCATTTGAATCTCGGCTCCATGCGCGAGATCCACGCGCTCGACGGCGGCCCGGCCGCGCGGGCCGTATGCCACGCCCTGCTCATCGAGACCCCGGCCTCCGGGCTGGTGCTGGTGGAGGCCGGGCTCGGCACCGATGACGTGACCCGTCCGGGTGAGCTGCTTGAACACGAATGGACGGAGCTCGTCGAGCCGGTCCTGTCGCCTGCCGAAACCGCCGTGCGGCAGGTCGCCGAGCTCGGCCACGACCCCGCCGACGTGCGCCACATCGTGCTCACCCACCTGGACGTGGACCACAGCGGCGGCCTGCCGGACTTCCCCGGCGCCCAGGTGCACGTCATGGAGGCGGAGCTGAAGACCGCGCTCACGCAGGCGCCGAGCCGTCGCTATCGGCCCGGCCACTGGGCGCACGGGCCGCGCTGGGTCACCTATCCCGGCACCGGCACACAGTGGCTGGGCGTGGAGGGGGTGCGGCCGCTCGTGGGCCTGCCGGAGGAGTTCCTGCTCGTGCCGCTCGAAGGGCACACGGAAGGGCACGCCGGAGTGGCCGTCCACGACGGTGACCGGTGGCTGCTGCACGCCGGCGACGCGTACTTCCACCACGGCGAAATCTCCAAAGATCCGCAGTCCCATCCGCTGATGGACATCGTGCAGCTCGACTCGCAGGTCGACGCCGAGCGCCGGGTGTCCAGCCAGGAGCGCCTGCGCGCACTCGCCCACGACCACGGGGTCGCCGTCTTCTGCGCACACGACCCCTGGGAGCTGTCCGATTACCACGAGTAGTTACCATGCCGTCATGGAGCTCTTCCCCGCCATGCCGCTCGCGGAGTGGGCCGAGGTCAAGGACACCTTTCACCGGTTCGCGCAGATCGTCGGCAAGATCCGGCTGGCGTCGAGCAATCGACGTAACCACTGGTGGCAGGTGCCGTTCCATCCGACCGGGCGCGGGCTGACGACGCGGCCGATGGGTGGGCTGGGCGAGCAGCCGCTGTTCAGCATCGACTTCGACCTCGTACGGCACCGCCTGGTGGTGGACGTGCTCGACGGCCGCAGCGCGGAGTTCAGCCTGATCGGGCAGTCGGTGGCGTCGTTCTACCAGCGGTTGTTCGACACGCTGGCGGGGGTGGCGCAGCTGCTCGACCGATTCGCAGCGGACTTCTCCGGCAAGACCAGTCCCGTGCACCACTTCTGGCACACGTTCGACATCGCGGTGACGCGGTTCACCGGACGTGCCGTGCGGGTGTCGCCGGAGGTCGATCCGGTGAGCCGGGAGGCGTACAGCTGTGAGGTGATCAGCTCGGGGTTCTGGTTCGGGGACAGGGAGCGGCCGTGGCCGGCGTTCTACTCCTACACCGCGCCGGAACCCGAGGGTCTGGAACGGGAGCCGCTGCGGCCGGAGCAGGCCGAGTGGATCGCCTCGCACGGCAGCCACCTGGCCGTGCTGCGGTACGACGACGTCCGAGCCATGGGGGATCCGGTCACCGGCGTGCTGGAGTTCCTGGACAGCGCCTACCAGGCGGGGGCCCGGCTGACCGGCCTCGACGTGGAGGCGTTGGCCTGCCCCGGAGGCGTGACGGACCCGCACCACGCCAAGGCGTGAACGCACGAGAGCGCCCGCCCTCCGGAGAGGGCGGGCGCTCAACGAGTGCGTACCGGTGTGCAGGTCGCCTCTCGGCGAAAGGCACAACGCGGCTCCAGCCGAACGGTAGTCCGCGAAGGCAATAGGTGAGGCCCGGGGACACTGGACACACCGGCCACGATCTATGTAACCACACCCCGCGGCGGAACATTCCCCGCCCCGCCGCACAATTTTCCGGGGCTTACTCCGTCACGTGGTCTGCCGCGAGCTGGTCGAGCGTGTAGCCCTCGAGCAGCTGATCCACCATGCCGATCCAGGTTGGGCACTCCCGGGCAGGGTGCTCGGCCGGGCACTCGATGGAGTGCCGCAACACCCACTGCGCCGCCTTGGCCCGGTGGATGAGCTCCTCCAGCACGTCGATCTGCTCGGCCGCGGCCTTCCGCCACTCCTCCCCCGGCGCGTGCAGCACGGCCCCGGCGGTGTCCAGCGAGATGCCGAGCTGCTGCATCGTCCGCAGAAAGGCCAGAAACCGCAGCTCTTGCCTCCCGTACATGCGGCGGCCCCCGGTGCGGGTGACGGGGGTGACCAGGCCGCGTTCCTCGTAGTAACGCAGCGCGGAGGCATTCATGCCGACGAGGCGGGCAGCCTCCCCAATGGGAATGAGGTCCATGTCACCATTTGACCTCAAGCCGACTTGAACCGCTTACCCCTCTCCCGAGATGCGTGAGCAGGCGGCTCGCCGGGCGGGCGGCGCCGACCTGCGGCTGGGCACCGCGTCACCCGTCCCGGCGGCCGGGTGGTCGTCGCCTGGCACGGCGGCCGGGACCCGTCCAGAATCGCCCGCAGTCTGCGCCTGCCCGAGGACAAGCCGGCACGGATCCAGGAAGGGCTGTCGGAGCTGTTCGACGAGGTGAAGCGGCACGAGCTGAAGAGCCTGACGGCGTTCGCGGCGCGGTCATCCTGAGTCCTTCAGCCGGGCGGCCCTGGCGTGAAGGTAGCGCTGCTGCGGCAGGCTCATGGCGCGCCCGGCCGCCTCTTCGTACGCCTCCCGCGCCGCCGCGTGGTCCCCGCTCATCTCCAGCAGATGCGCCCGGACCGCGTACATGCGATGGTCGCCGGCGATGCGCTCGTCGGAGGCGAGCCGTTCGAGCCGGGCGAGCCCGGCGGCCGGACCCTGGGACATGGCCACGGCGACGGCGTGGTTGAGCGCCACCATGGGGTTGCCGGACAGCCGCATCAGCAGCTCGTAGAGAGCCGTGATCTGCGGCCAGTCGGTCTCCTCCGCGCTCGGCGCCTCGTCGTGCACCGCCGCGATGGCCGCCTGCAACTGGTACGGTCCCGGAGTCCCCCGGCTGAGCGCCCCCGTGACGAGCGCGACGCCCTCCTCGATCTGGGCGGCGTTCCACAGGCGGCGATCCTGCTCGGCCATCGGGATCAGTGCGCCATCAGGGCCGGTGCGGGCGGGGCGGCGGGCGTCGGTGAGCAACATGAGCGCGAGCAGCCCGGCCACCTCGGCGTCCTCGGGCAGCAGCCGGTGGACGACGCGGGCCAGCCGGATCGCCTCGGCGGCCAGTTCGGCGCGTTGGAGGTCGGGACCGGACGTGCTGGCGTACCCCTCGTTGAAGATCAGATAGAGCACGTGCAGCACCGCGGCGAGCCGTTCGGCGCGCTCGGCCGCGCCGGGCAGGCGGAAGCGCACGCCGCTGTCCTTGACGCGCTGCTTGGCCCGCGTGATGCGGCGCGTCATCGTCCCCTCCGGCACCAGGAACGCCCGGGCGATCTCCGCGGTCGTGAGGCCGCCGACCGCGCGGAGCGTGAGCGCGATCTGGGAGGACGGCGTCAGCGACGGGTGGCAGCACATGAACAGCAGCACGAGCGTGTCGTCGGTCGCATCGACCGGCTGGTCGGCGGCGGGGGTGAGCCAGTCGCCGGGCAACGTCCACGCCGCCACGGCGTCCTCGCGCCGCCGGCGCGCCTGCTCGCTGCGGAGCAGGTCGGTCAGCCGGCGCGAGGCCACCGTGATCAGCCAGGCACGCGGGTCGTCCGGCCTGCCCTCTTCCGGCCACTGGGCGGCGGCGGCGAGCAGCGCCTCCTGCACGGCGTCCTCGGCGGTGGGGAAGTGCCCGTAACGCCTGACGAGCGCGCCGAGGACCTGCGGCGCCAGCTCGCGCAGCAGGTCCTCGGTCCGCGTGTCGTCGATCAGAACCCCATGTCGTCGGCCGACTCCATGATGGGCCTGATGTCGGCGTAGGCGTTGTCGTAGACGTCGCCCGGGTAGGGGCACTGCCCCAGGCGGGCGGCGATCTCAGTGGCCCGGTCGATGCTCTCGCACTCCACGACCCAGTAGCCGGCCAGCACCTCCTGCGTCTCGGCGTACGGCCCGTCGGTGACGAACGGCTGACCGTCCCGCGCGCCGACCCTGCGCGTGTGGACCGGCGCGGCCAGGCCACGGGTCTCGACCAGTTCGCCCGATTCCTCCAGCTCCTTGTTGACGGTCGTCATGAACTCGCCCATGGCCGTCAGGTCCTCCTCGGTCCAGGCGGGCAGGCCGTCGGCGTCCTTGCCCGACATGGAGTCGTAGTCCCGCTGCGAAGCGTAGGAAAGGATCATGTACTTCATGGTTGGTGCCCTCTCTTCGGTGTCTTTCGCAGGGGACGTCGGAGCCGGGACGGCGGACCGGACCTCTCGCCGGGAACTTTTTTCGTCCCTGGCAGGATCGTAGGCGTGTCATACGCAACCACGGCGGACGGCGTCAAGCTGTCCTATCAGGTCCGCGGCGAGGGGCCGCCGCTCGTGCTGCTGCAGGGCCAGGCGAACAACCATCACTGGTGGGACCCGGTACGCGAGGACTTCGCCGCCGCCTATCGCACGATCACCTTCGATTACCGCGGCACGGGTGGCAGTGACAAACCCGACGAGCCGTACACGACCCGGGGCTTCGCCGCCGACGTGCTCGCTGTGCTGGACGAGCTGGGCGTGCGGCAGGCGCACGTCTACGGGACGTCGATGGGCGGGCGGGTGGCCCAGTGGCTGGCCGCCGACCATCCCGGGCGGGTCGGGGCGCTGGTGCTCGGTTGCAGCTCGCCGGGCGGCGCGCACGGGGTGGAACGCGGCAACGACGTACGCCGGTCGCTGGCCCAGCCGGACCGCGCGGCGGCCGAGCGGGCGCTGCTCGAGCTCATGTACACCCCGGCCTGGCTGGCCGGACACCCCGGCCCGTACCACACGGCCGGCGATTCCGGCATGCCCGCCTACGCCCGCCGCCGCCACCTGGCCGCCAGCGCGGGGCACGACAGCTGGGACGTGCTGCCGTCCATCACCGCTCCCACGCTGGTGGCGCACGGGACCGACGACGTGTTCAACCCGGCGGCCAACGCGCCACTGCTGGCCGGGCGTATCCCCGGGGCGGGGCTGCGGTGGATCGAGGGGGCGCGGCACGCGTACTTCGAGGAGTTTCGCGCGGTCGCGAGCCCTATGGTGCTGGAGTTCCTGGCCGGCCAGCCGCTCGGCTGAGGCGCTCGGACAGCGCGCGCAGGTGCGGGAGGAGTTCGGGCGGCTCGTGCACCTCGAACTCGCAACCCAGCGCGAGCAGCCGGAACGCCAGCCAGTCCAGGGTGTCGCCGGGCATGCGCAGCCGGCAGGTCCGCTCGCCGACCGGAGTGACCTCGCCCATTCCCCTGATCACCTCCGTGACGGGCGCGTGCAGTGTGACGACGGCCTCGTAGGTGGGGGCCGTCGAGTAGAGCTTGTCCCGCACGTACGCGGCGGCGTCCTCGGCAGGCGGCTCGCGCGGCACGATCCTGGCGCCGGTCGCGCGCAGGTCCGCGATGCGGTCGATGCGGTAGATCCGCCAGTCCTCGCGCTCGTGGTCGTGCCCGAGCAGATACCAGCGCCGCCCGGCCGCGACCAGCCGGTGCGGATCGACCAGGCGCGTACGGGTGACGCCGTCGTTGGCCCGATACGCGAATCGCACCCGCTCCCGGTTCGCCACGGCCGTCGCCAGCATGGTCAGCTGCTGGGGATCGACCTCGGGTGTCTCGACGGCAGGCAGCGGGACGGTGGCGCCGCCTAGAGATCTCACCCGATAGCGCAGCCGTGACGGCAACACCTGTTCCAGCTTGGCCAGTGCCCGTACCGACGCCTCCTCGATGCCCTGCACCGGGTGCCTGGCCGCGGTGGCCAGGCCGACGGCGATGGCCACCGCCTCCTCGTCGTCCAGCAGCAGCGGCGGCACGGCCTTGCCCGCGACCAGCCGGTAGCCGCCGTCGGCGCCCATGGTGGCCTCGACCGGGTAGCCGAGGTCGCGCAGGCGCTCGATGTCACGCCGGATCGTGCGCCGGCTGACGCCGAGCCGCTCGGCCAGCTCGCCTCCGGACCACTCGCGCGGGGTCTGGAGCAGCGACAGGAGGCTGAGGAGGCGGGATTCGCTCATGGAACCAGAATGCCGCGCCATATAGGACAGGTTCTGACCTACTTCGGAATTAGCGTGGCGGCAACGCACTTTCCAGGAGGAATCATGACTGTCAAGCCGATCCCCGAGGGCTACACCACCGTGACGCCATGGCTCATCTCGCACGACACGGCCGGGCTCATCGACTGGATCAAGAGCGCCTTCGACGCCGAGGAACTGGGCCGCGTCACCGACGAACAGGGCCGCATCGGCCACGCGGAGGTGCGGATCGGGAACGCGATCGTGATGTTGTTCGACGCGAAGCCGGACTGGCCGCCGACGCTGGGCTTCCTGCGCCTGTACGTCCCTGACGCCCACGCCACCCACCGCCGGGCTGTCGAGGCGGGCGGCACGTCCGTCACGGAGGTCACGCACCTCGCCTTCGGCGACCTCGTGGGCCGGGTCCGGGACCCGTTCGGGAACCTGTGGTGGATCCAGACCCACATCGAGGACGTCGGGCCGGAGGAGTGGGAGCGCCGCATGAGCGACCCGGAGTTCACCAAGGCGATGGAGTACGTCCAGGGCGCGGAGTTCTTCTCCGGCAGGCCGTGAAGGTCAGCTCCAGAGTGCGGCCAGTGCCCGCAGGTCCGGGGCGGACACCGCCGGGGCGCCCATCACGCTCGGGTACGGCGTGCCACGCCGCTCCAGGTACGCCCCCACCAGCCCGGCGCGCTGGGCGCCGTCGATGTCCCAGGGGTGCACCGCGACGAGGGCCGCCTGCTCTGGGCGCACGCCCGCGCGGCCGACGGCGTAGTCGTAGGCGGCGCGGGCGGGCTTCCACACCCCCGGGCCGCTCACGTCCAGCCTGGCCTCCACCAGGTCCAGCAGCCCTTCGCGGCGCAGGATGCCCTCGGTCATGGCCGCGGCCCCGTTCGTCATCGTGAACAGCCGGATGCCGCCCTCCCGCAACATCCGCATCCCCTCCGGCACGTCGGGATGCACCCGCAACTCGGCGAACCCGCTCAGCACATGGCCGATCGCCTTGTCCTCCAGGCCCATCCCCCTGAGCACGTCGCGGGCGACCTCGGCGAACTCGGCGTAGCCGCCGGCCACGGCCAGCGCGAAGCCGTCGCGCAGCACGCTCGCGAACCAGGTGTCCATGAGGTGTCCGGGCAGCCCGACCTCCTCGAACCTGGCGCGCAGCGGCTCCATGTCGGTGAGCGTCTCGTTCACGTCGAAGATCACGGCCTGCGGTCTGGTCATCTCTGCTCCTTGGGGTCTCTCAGCGAGTCGAGTGCGGCGCACACGCCCCGCCGCAGGGCGGCCGCGTCCGCGCCGGCCCGCGAGCGCAGGTTGACCCCGTAAGCCAGCAGGGCGAGCATCTCGGCGGTGGCGTCCAGGTCCAGGCCCGGGCGGAGATCCGCGGACTCCATGGCGGCGCGCATCGCCGTACGCAGCCGGTCCTGGTGCTGGTCCAGCAGGTCACGCACCTCCGGGTCGCCGCCTTCCGCGCCCGCGTGGGCGTTGGACACCATGCATCCCCAGCGGGCGTGCTCGCCGGCGCACCGGGCCTCGATCAGCCGGTCGAAGAAGCCCTCGATGGCCTCCAGGCCGCGCCCGTCGTCGGCCAGGGCTTGGAAGACAGGCTGCGAGCGCCGCTCGACGTAGCGGCGCAGCGCCTTCACGTACAGCTGCTGCTTGCCGCCGAAGGTGGCGTACAGGCTGGAGCGGCTGAGCCCGGTGGCCGCCACGACCTCCGCGATCCCCGTGGAGGCTGCGCCGCGCTGCCAGAACAAGCGCTCCACCTGCCCCAGCACGGCATCGGGATCGAAATGTTTCACATCCGGCATCGGCACTTCCCATCCTGGAACGGTTAGTCCAAGATAGCATCCGGCGCGTTGCGGTGGTCGGCCCGTCCTGAGGGACGGGCCGACCACCGGCTTCTAGGAGACTGCCTTGTCGGGACGTTCGGTGATGCGGATGAAGCTCAGGACAGGGTTGCCGATCCTTTCGTGGAAGGTCACGTTGAGGCGGCCGTCGCTGACCCGCACCGTGTGCTGCCGGCTGACGGCGGTGTTCGGCCCGGCCTCGCGGACCAGGTCGAGCGTCCGGATGACCGGCATGCCCTCGATGGCGACGTCGAAGACCCGCTTGCCGGGCAGCTGATGCCGGATCTCGGCGAAGCCCAGCTCGACGACGTAGACGCCGTCGGGGACGTTGTCGAACCGGTATTCGCGCATGCCCTCACGCACGCTGCCGAACAACTTCTGCTCGTTCGTGCCCTCGATCGTCTTGCCGCTGGTGCTCGACTTGTCGGACGCGGCCAGGTAGCCGTGCCCGCCGGGGGTGTACTTGTGGTCGGCCGCCCAGATATCGCCGGCCGCGTCGGTCACGCTCCGGCCGCTGCCCGCGTCCACGGCCACCTGATGCTTGGGCACGACCACGGACACCAGCACGGGGAAGGCCGGGTTGCGCCCACTGGCCGAGCGCACCACCAGCACGCCGGTGCGCACGGTCCCCGGCTCCATGCCCGCGCTGGACGCGGTGACCTCCAGGGCCGCGGACGTGCCCGCCGCGATCTCCCCACTCGCCGGGGTGACGCTCAGCCAGCCGCTCTGGCCGGGATCGACCTCGATCGTGTACGTCGTGTCCGCGCCCGTGTTGGTCAGCTCGACGGCGCCCTTCCTGCCGGCCGAGGCCGGCATGACCAGGGTGAGCTGCCCGGTGGAAGCGCTCACCCGGCCGGTGGTCAGCGCGGTGTCGAGCAGGCTGCGCTCGCCCGCCTTGACCGTTACGTCCTTGGTGAAGGTGCCGTAATTGTCCGCCGTGACCTCCAGCAGGTGGTCACCGGCGGGCGCCTGGCCTAGGAACATGCCGTCGGCCCCGGTGGTGAACGAGGCGGCCCCGCCTACCTTGACCGTCGCGCCCGCCAGCGGCTTGCCGTCGTTGGCGTCGGTGACGGTGCCGCTCACCAGGCCGTACTGCCGGGCGGCGAAGCCGAGACTCTGACCGTCGGAGATGGCGGCGAGGCCGGCGGAGTACTGCAGCGCGTCGGTGCCGTCTCCGTTCTCGATGCCGATCGTGGCGCCCTCACCCGCCGCGCGCGAGGTGGAGATCCCTCGGTAGCGGAAGTCGATGGAGCCGTTCTCACCGAGCAGCGCCTCGAACGAGAACCACTGGTCGGCGTCGTAGAAGCGGGCGTTGCGCCACTCGATGACGAAGGTGCGGTTCGGTGCGGTGCCGAGCGTGGCGGTGTAGAGACCGCCCCGCTCGTCCAGGGCCAGGTCGTCCCAGTAGGGGTAGATGCCGGCGTTGGGGGCGTCCGCATCGGCCAGGGGGTCGTTGCTCGGGAAGGAATACCAGAGGGGGTCGCCGAAGGCCAGGAACCCGTTGGTGCTGATAGTGCCGCGGCTGTACGTCCTGCCGTAGAACGGGAAGGCGAACGGCAGGTCGATCGACTGGACCTCGTCGTCGAACATGAGCGGCTGCTTGGTGGTGGCCTCCACGTATGCGTCCTTGCCGCTCCTGCAGGTGTAGCCGAAGGCGTCGGCGTTGGCGGGGAGCTCGATGTCCAGGGTCATCACCCCGGTCACCGTGACCGGCACGGTCTTCTCGTTCGAGCATCGTGAGGCCGGCGCGACGTTGAGGACGTAGTCCTTGTGGGGCAGCTTGAGCTCGTAATGACCAGTGGCGTCGGTGACGGCCGTCGCCGGGGTGCCGGCCGCCTGGACCGTGGCGCCCGCCTCCGGCGCGCCGGTGCTGGAGACCGTGCCCGACACCGTGCTCATGTGCTGGGCCACCATCGTCAGGTCCTGGGTGGCCGTCTGGTTGTCGGCGACGGTGGCCGTGCCGGTGGCGTCGTCGTAGCCGAACTTCCTGACGGTGATCTGGTAGTCGCCGCTCAGCAGGCGGGGCAACGTGTACGTCCCGTCCTGCCCGGTGGGCACCGTACGGCTCAGCGGCCCGGAGACGCTGACGCTCGCCCCGGCCACCGGGGAGCCCTCGGAGGTGACCTTGCCCGTCAGCGTGCCGAGCTCACCGGCCGGGGTGGCCTTGACCGCGGCATAGGCGTCCAGCCTGCCCTCGCCCCAGGTGAGGTTGTCGCCGGCGGTGCCGCCGCACCGTGCGTCGTCGACGTCGGAGGCGGTGCCGTCGAGCAGCGCCCGCGTCGCCTCGACGTCGCCCCGCAGGGTGGGCGAGGCCGACCACATCAGCGCCACCGTCGCCGCGACGTGCGGGCTGGCCATCGAGGTGCCGGACTTGATCCCGTACGCGTTGCCGGGCACGGCCGAGCGCACGTTCACGCCGGGTGCGGCGATGTTCGGCTTGATCTCGCCGTTCTCGCCGGGGCCGCGGGAGGATTCGGGCATGATCGTGCCATTGACGTCGAAGGACCCGGCGCTGTAGGAGGCCGCGTAGCCACCGGGCGAGCCGGTGGTGGTGCACGCAGGGCCGTTGTTGCCGTTGGAGAAGGCCGGGAAGATGCCCGCCGCCGCCCACGCCTCGACGATCTCCTTGTACCAGAGGTCCAGGCCCGCGCTGCCCCAGGAGTTGTTGACGATGTCGGGCGCGAGGTCGGGGCGCGGGTTCTGGCGGTTGAGGTCGGTGGGGGCGAGGATCCACTCGCCGGCCGCCAGCAGCGCGTAACCCGGGCAACCGCCGATGCCACACGCCTTGGTCGTGATCCATTTGGCGCCGGGGGCGACGCCGATGCCGTCGGCGCCGGCCAAGGTGCCCGTGACGTGGGTGCCGTGCGTGCGGTCGTCGCAGGGTACGCGGTTCGGGCACACGGCGGTCGGGTCGTACCAGTTGTAGTTGTGGTCCACCGTGCCGTCGGCCTGCGTGCCGCGGTAGCTGCCGATCAGGGCCGGGTGGTCCCACTGCACGCCGCTGTCGAGGGCGGCGATGACGATGCCCTCGCCGCGGTCGCCCAGCTCGTCCCAGACCTTGGGGGCGTTGACCCGGTCGACGTTCCACTCGACCGAGCCGGCCGCGGCCTGGGCGACGCCTGCCTTCGGCTCGGGTAACTCGACGACCTGGTCGGGGGCGATCTCTTCCACCTCGGGAAGCTTGGCGATCTCGGCCGCCAGGGCGGCGTCGCCGGTCACCTTGATCGTGTTGACGATCCAGAACGGGGTGAACTCGGCGCGCGCGGACTTGAGCAGCTTGCGCAGGTTGGCCTGGGAGGCGGTGGCGGTATCCGTCTTCGTCCGGTAGACCTGCCGGCCCTTGTCTGCCTTGGTCTTGGCGGTACGCGCCGATCGCAGGTCGGCCTTGTCCTTCAGCCGTACCCAGAAGGTGGCCTTGTCGTCGGCGGCCAGATCGGCTTGGACCACCCGATCGATCTTGTCGGACTCCGGTGGGGCCTGTGCGACCGCGGGGGTCTGGATGGCCATCACGGCGAGCGCGGTCCCGATCAGGACTGCTCGCCAAGGACGGGGAATGGACACACGATCTCCTTGAACAGTGCCCTCGGGAGGTGTGGGATCTTGTGAACCCACCGGGCAGCATCGTGAGTGGATCATGTGTTCGGTCGCAAGGGCGGGAAGCGAGATTTAACATTCGTGGCGGCCGGGCTCACTTCCTCGTGCAAGCCCTTAAAAGGCGCAGCTAGCTGCGGCTTTTCCGTCCGCGGGCCGGTCTGGCGTGAGCTGCCGCAGGGGTGGCGAGTTCAAGTCACCTGGCGGGAACACGACACCACGGTGGCGTTGGGGGGCAGCGCGTCCGCGTGATGGGAGGACCGCATCGGGCCGGTCCGGGTGCTACGGTGTCCGCATGTCCAGCCCCGAGGCGTCAAGACGCTAGCCACCGGTCGTCCGGTGGCTGATCTCGCGTTGTCGCCCCGCAGGCTCGCCCGCCCTTGAGGCCGGGCCTTTCGCGACCGCTCTCGCCACTCGGATCACCGTTTTCCGGGGTTCTTTCCAGCGCGGCAGGGCGACGTCCATCCGGCCTGCCCGCTTCCTTGTCGTCGATCCACGATGTGGTCGCGGAGTCTTCTCATGCCATTCGCTGTTTACCTGCTCGGGCTGGCGATCTTCGCCCAAGGGACGTCCGAGTTCATGTTGTCCGGGCTGGTGCCCGGGATCGCGCGGGACCTGCACGTGTCCATTCCGGCCGCGGGACTGCTGACCTCGGCGTTCGCCGCCGGGATGGTGGTGGGGGCGCCGCTGATGGCGGTGCTCGGCCTGCGCTGGCCGCGACGGAACGCGTTGCTGGCGTTCCTCCTCACCTTCCTGCTCGCCCACGTCGTCGGCGCGGTCACGACCAGCTACGGCGTGCTGCTTGTCACGCGGGTCGTCGCGGCGCTGGCCAACGCCGGGTTCCTGGCCGTGGCCATGGCGACCGCTCTCGGCATGGTCGCGCCGAACGCCAAAGGCCGGGCCACGTCCGTCCTGCTCGGCGGGGTCACGATGGCGTGCGTCGCCGGCGTACCCGGGGGTGCGGTGCTCGGGGAGGTGTGGGGGTGGCGGTCGGCGTTCTGGGCGGTGTCCTTCGCCCTGATCCCGGCCATCGTCGCGGTGCTGAAATCGGTGCCCGCCGGCGGCCCTCCGGCCGGCGCGGAGGCGGGCGGAGCTTCGGCAGCGCCTGGGGAGGCCCGCCGCCCGAGCGTGCGCCGCTCGAGCGTGCGCCGTTCGATCGTGCGCGCCGAGTTGCGGTCGCTGCGCCGGCCACGGCTGCTGGTGATGCTGGTCCTCGGCGCCCTGGTGAACGGCGCGACCTTCTGCACGTTCACGTACCTCGCACCATTGCTCACCGGAGTCACCGGTCTCCAGCCGGCCTGGATGCCCGCCATGCTGGCGCTGTTCGGGCTGGGTTCGTTCGCCGGGGTCACCATCAGCGGCCGAATCGCCGACGTGCGGCCCGTGCGGCTCCTGGCCATCGGCGGGCCGGCCCTGTCGCTCGGCTGGGCCGTTTTCGCGCTGACCGCCGGGTTCCCGGCAGTCGCATTCGTGCTCGTCTTCGTCCAGGGAACGCTGTCGTTCGCCGTCGGCTCCACGCTGATCTCGCAGGCACTGTACGCGGCGACCGGCGCCCCCACCCTGGGCGGGGCGTCCGCCACGGCCGCGCTCAACGTGGGCGCCACGGCGGGTCCCTGGCTCGGCGGCATCGTCATCGGCGCCGGGTTCGGCTACCGGTCGCCGCTGTGGGTCAGCGCGCTGCTGGTGATCGCCGCGCTGCTCCTGGGCGGCGTCGCCGCGCTCGCCGGTCGGCACGCGGCTCGGCGTGAGGATAGTCAGGCGGAGGTTTCTCCCATATGACCTAATCTTTCCGATATGCAGCAGGTCAGGGACGTGAACGGCACGCAGCTGGCCGTGGTCAGGCCGGCCTCCGGCGGGTTCCCACGGCACAGCCACGACGAGTACGTCATCAGCACCAACCTGTGTGGCCGCGAGGCGGTGCGTCTGGACCGGGCCTCGTTCGACGTGGACCTGGACGAGGTGACCGTCTACAACCCCGGCCAGGTCCAGTCCTGCACGACGCGGACGCCGGACGGGGCGGCGTTCGCGTGCGTGAGCTGGTACGTGCCGCCTGCCGTCCTCACCGCCCTGACCGGCGGCGCGCCGGTGGACTTCGAGCGCCCGCTCGTCCGCTCCGCCCCCCTGCGTGCTGAGCTGCTGCGGGCGGCCAGGGACCTGCCGGGCGGCGACCCGGCGCTGATCGAGGAGCGCCTCACGGTGCTCCTGCTGCGCCTGCTGGACCTCACCGGAACGAGTGCCACCCGCCGGCGCGGCCCGGACGGCACCAGCGGCCCCACCGGCGCCGGGACCGGCGACGGCAGGATCGCCGCCGTGCTCGACCGGCTCCGCGGCGATCTGTCCAACCCGCCGTCCCTGGCCGGTCTCGCCGAGGACGCCGGGATGTCCCGCGAACACCTCATCCGCTCGTTCACCCGGGCCACCGGCTGCCCACCGTACGCGTGGCACCTGCAGGCGCGGCTGGCCGAGGGGCGCCGGCGGCTGCGGCACGGCGAGCCGGTCGCCGACGTGGCCCACGCTTTGGGGTTCGCCGACCAGGCACATTTCCACCGGCACTTCACGGCCGCGTACGCCGTCACCCCCGGCCGCTACCGTCGCGTCAACATCTGACAAGACGCCCCGGGGCCGTTACCGCCAGATTGAACGTCATGTCCGAGATCTTCCTGCTGGCCTTCTGGGTGGGGTTGTTGTTCAACGCGGCACCGGGCGCGGTCTTCAGCGAGTCGCTGCGGCGGGGCGTGCGCGGCGGCTTCGGTCCGGCGTTCGCCGTGCAGGTCGGGTCGCTGGCGGGTGACGCCGTGTGGGCGCTGCTCGGTTTGGCCGGCGTCGGGGCGCTGTTCGCCGTGCCTGCTCTGCGCGTCCCGCTGACGGTGTCCGGGTGCCTGCTGCTGGGCTGGCTCGGGGTGACGGCCCTGCGGGAGGCCGCCTTCCCACCTGCCGAGGCGACCTCCCGCACCCCGTCACGACGGGGCGCGCTCTCGGTCGGCGCGGCCATGTCGCTCGGCAACCCCTGGAACGTCGTCTATTGGTCAGGGGCGGCCGGCGCGGTCAGCTCCGTCCTGGGGCGGGACGCGGGCGTGAGCGGCCTCGCCGTCTTCTTCACCGGTTTCATGACCTCCTCTCTGGCCTGGTGCTTCGTCTCCGCGGGCCTCATCGCCCTGCTCCGCAGAGCGCTGCCACCCCTGGCGGTACGCCTTCTGGAGGCGGCCTGCGGGCTGTCCCTGATCGTCTTCGCCGCCCTGCTCGCCGCCCGCCTGGCCCCGCTCTGACGGGGGCCTGTCACGTGCTTCCGCCGACGAGCGGCGAGCGGACCAGCACGTTTCTGGTCCACATCCCGAGGCGGTTCTTCGGCACCATCATCCGCACGTTGGGCCCGATCCGCTGCTTGCTCCTGACCAGCCCTCTGTGCCCTTCCTGGTAGTGCCGGAAGGCCGCCGTGTGATCGGGCGCGTTCGCGAGCGCCTCCGCGAGCCGGTACGCCCCCACGATCGCCAGCTCCGCTCCCGCTCCCGAGGCCGGCGCCGCGCAGTGGGCGGCATCGCCGACGAGCGTCACCCGGCCCGACGACCACGACGGCATGCGTACCTGGCTCAACGCGTCGAAGTAGAAATCGGGATCGTCGAGCGCCGTGGCCAGCAGCTCGCGCACCCGCCACGAGGTCTCGTGCCCGAACGCCTCCCGCACCAGCCGCTTGTGCTCCCCGACGTCGCGGTGGTCGTAGGCCAGCGGCCCCGACCGGAACATGAAGTACGCCATGGCCTGCGCGTGGTTGCCCGACCGGTAGATGCCCGCCATCTTCCCCGGCAGGTTGTACATCGTCACGTGACGGTCCTCCCCCAGCGCCGCGTCCGTCTTGGCGAAGGCGAAGTAGTGCCCCATGTGCCGGACGAACCCGCTCTCGGGCCCGAAGGCCAGCCGCCGCACCGTGGAGTGCAGCCCATCCGCGCCTACCACCAGGTCGAACCGCCTGCTCACGCCCCTGTCGAAGGACACCGTCACCCCGTCGTCGTCCTGCTCGATGCCCTGCACAGCGGTGCCGAAGAGGTGCTCGACACCCGATCCCCCCGCCTCGTGGAGCAGCCTCACCAGGTCGCCGCGCATGATCTCGACCTCGCCGCCCCCGCTCTGCAGGCGTCGCATGTCGATGCGGGCCACGGCCCGGTCGTCGGCGTCGACGAACCGGATGCCCCGCACATCCGCCGCCGCCTCCCGGACCCGCGGCATGATCCCCATCCGCTCGGCCACCGCCATCGCCTCGTCCCGCAGGTCGACGCCGTTCCCGCCCACGCGCAGCCCAGGGGCTCGCTCGACCAGGGTGGGCCGCAGCCCGTGCCTGGCCAGCCAGTGCGCCAGCGTCGTCCCCGCGATGCTCGCCCCTGCGATCAGAATTCGCCCGCCCATCATGGCCTCCCTGACCATCGGTCAGTGGCCTACTCTAGGCTCCAGACCCCGGGTCAGGCAATGCGTAGAATCGGCGGCGTGACGGACGACACCCGCTCGCGCATCCTTCAGGTGGCGCTCGACCTGTTCGCCGCGCGCGGCTACCACGCCACCTCGATCCGCGAGATCGCCGAGCGCCTGGAGCTGACCAAGACCGCGGTTCTCTACCATTTCCCCAGCAAGGGCGCCATCATCGCGGCGCTGGCCGAGCCGATGCTGACCGACATGCAGGCGGCGCTGGACGCGGCCGGCCGCCTGCCGGCCGGCGACGAGCGCCGGCGGCGGTGGGCCGTCATCGAGGGCCTGCTGGATGTGTGGCTGGCCCACCGTTACCTGCTCAGGCTGCAACTGAGGGACCTGGCGCTGGCCTCCGAAGAGCCTGTCTTCGAGCGTTTTCGAGACGCCGCCGTCCTGGCCGAGCACCTCATCGCCGGGCCGCTCGCGGATCACGTGGTGCGGATCCGGGCGGTGCAGGCGTTCGCCATGCTCAGCGACCCCGTCGTGATGTTCGCGGACCTGCCCGCCGACCTGCTGCGACCCGCTGTGCTGTCAGGGGTGGAACGGCTACTGGAAGAGCCGGCCCCGAGCCGCGCCGCACCGCGGCCGGTGGGACGCCGGCGTGGCCGGCCGGGGGCGCTGAGCCCGGAGGCGGTCGAGACGGCGCGGCGCATGCACGCCTCCGGCCGGCACACTGCCGCCGAGATCGCCCGCACGCTCGGCGTGTCCCGCGCGACGCTCTACCGGCACCTTTCCGGGTCTTAATTTCGAGACGCAATATGCGACATTTTCAAGACACTGATCGGCACAGGCCTTCCGTACGCCTCAGATGATCGCGAGCCGCGGGGTTCCGCCTTTCACCGGGGAGCGAAGGCGTCCAGCGCCGCGAAGATCTCTTTCCGCATCGTCTCGCTGCCGGTGTGCCCGGAGTCGTCCACCACGACCAGCCGGGCGTCGGGCCACGCCTGGGCCAGGTGCCACGCCGTGTCGACCGGCCCGCCCAGGTCCAGGCGGCCGTGGATGAGCACGCCGGGGATCCCGGCCAGCCGCCCGGCCTCGCGCAGCAACACGCCCTCCTCCAGCCAGGCGCCGTTGGAGAAGTAATGCGAGCAGATCCGCGTCATGGCCATGACGGCCTCGTCGGGCCGGTCGCTGTAGGCGTTCGGCTTGCCGTTGGTCTCCAGGGAGATCACCGCGTCCTCCCAGGTGACCCAGTCGCGGGCGGCCTTCGCACGGACGGCGGGGTCCGGGTCGGCCAGGAGCCGCGAGTACGCCGCCAGCAACGCGAAGGTGTCGCCGTCGCGGTCGGCCTCCGGCACGCCCTGCCTGAACCGCTCCCATTCCTCGGGGAAGAACCTGCCGACGCCTCGGTAGAGCCAGTCGATCTCGAAGCGGCGCGTGGTCGTCACAGCGGGGATGACGATCTCCGACACACGCTCGGGATGCGCCTCGGCGTAGGCCAGGATCAGCGTCGAGCCCCACGAGCCGCCGTACAGCAGCCATTTGCCGATGCCGAGGTGCTCACGCAGCACCTCCATGTCGGCGATCAGGTGGTGCGTGGTGTTGGCGCTCAGGTCGGTCGCCGGGTCACTGGCGTGCGGCCGGCTGCGGCCGCAGTTGCGCTGGTCGAACAGGACGATCCGATAACGCTCCGGGTCGAACGTCTTCCGCACGCCGACCGAGCAGCCCGAGCCCGGCCCGCCGTGCACGACGAGCGCGGGCTTGCCCTCGGGGTTGCCGCAGACCTCCCAATAGACGAGGTTGCCATCGCCGACGTCGAGCATGCCGTGGTCGTAGGGCTCAATCGGGGGATACAAGCGGACGGCTCCTCTCACCGATGTAACAGTGCTTATATATTAGCCGTCACTCGAGCGACTTGAGCTCCTCCACGTATTCCTTGATGGGCTTCAGCCCGACGTCCGCACGCCGCTCGTCCACCTCCGCCTCGTTCTCGATCGGGGTGCGGGGGCGCCAGTTTCCCTGCGGATCGGTCTCCCACTGCGTGCCGTACACCTGCGGCTTCTTCTCCGCCACCCGCACCCGATCCACGAGATAGGCCAGGTCGGAGGGATCCGCCTCGTCCTTCTCCACGGCCTGGCGCATCAGCTCCAGGCCGCGGCGTTGCAGGTCGAGGTCGCGGTCGGCGTGCTGGATCAGCGCCCAGGCGGCGTGCGCGCCGTCCTTGCCGACCATCGAGTGGCCCGGCCAGCCGTGCGCGTCGAGGATCTGGCGCATGCGGTCGGTGTTGGCCTTCTCCACCCGGTTCCAGTCCTCCTCGGTCGCCTCGAGCGTCCGGACCTCCTGGTCGACCTTCAACATCTGCAGCAACTCGGTGCGTAACGTGGGACTGGACGGCGGATCGTCGCCGCAGGCCGCGACCGCCATGAGGACGGCGAGGGCACACACCACCAGTGCACGCATGTCGGCTCCTCCCGCGAGGCGGCTGAGGGTGTCAGGCGACCTCGGACGACGAGGCGGTCCAGGTGTTGCAGGCGGCAGGATCACCCGTGGCGAACCCCCGCTTGATCCACATCTTGATGGTGGACGCCTTGCCGTACCACCGCTCGTCGCCGGGCTCGTCACCCACGAAGAGGTCCAGCAATTCGTCCCAGTCGTCCGTCGTCCTGTTGCCGATCGGCCACACGCTCTTTATGAAGGCGCCGCCGAGGCATTCGGTCTGCAGGCTCTCGCGGCGCTCCTGCTCGTAGTATTCCGCCTTCTTGCCGTGGCGTAATTTGTCGATGGCGGTGGCGATGCCGACCTGCTTCTGGACGTGGTAGCCGTACATGGAGGCCGCCGTATCGAACAGCCACAGGTCGTAGGGGTCGTCGAGCCATCCCTTGCCGAGCTGGAAGACCAGCGTGCCATTACGGCCGCAGTACCACGCCTGGGAATCCTCTTTTCCCACGTCGAAGCCGCAGTAGTTCTTGGGAATCCGATCCATGTGCCGGACCTTGACCTTCTCGTAACGCATGCCGGCGTTCCACAGGTGTTGCTCCCACGTGTCTTCCAAACAGGCGATGACCGCGTTCAGATAGGCGCGGGCGAGCTTGCGATTGTTGCGCTTGATCGGCGGCTCCTCGCACGTGGTCATGGGCAGCGCGCCCATGTCATAGAGAGAGTTTTTGGTAAGTTTGGGGTCTTTCACCGGATACGCGGTCGCCGCGGTGGGGGCCGTAACCGCAATGGACGCCGTCAGGACGCACGCGAGCGCCGCACTCTTCAGGAGTTTCACAATGCGGAGAATAGGGTCGTGGTGATAAAGAGTGCCAGCACTAATTTCCGAGCTCCGCTGCGGTCGCCGCGAGAAGGGCCCTGAATGAGCACGCCATCTCCCACGTCCGCCCGGGCGGACGTCCACGTGAGCTACCACCAGATGCTCGTGACGGACGGATCGGGCGCGGACCACCCCACCGGCGTCTCCGGCGTCCCGAACGGCCTGACGGCGTCGGCCCCCGGTGCTGCCGTGATCCTGACCGGCATTCATACCGGTGCCGTGGACGTCACCGTTCAGCTCACCGACGCGCCTCCTGCCGTCACGGACGAGGGGTGGGACGAGGTGGAGGAGGTGGAGCTGATCACCTTCACCGGCGAGATGCGGGTGTCCGGCATGATGATGGAAGCGCCTGAGGCGCTCCCCAACCTCACCCCGCTGGGGCCGGGTCGCTACGGCATGCGCGTGCACGCCCGTGGCCGCGACCTCCATCCCGCCGCCGTGCCGGACGTGCCGTTCGAGTTCTACCTCGTCACGGTCTGGCCCATCGAGGTGGGGCCGGAGGCCTGCGCCAAGCTCGGCGTGGGCGTCGCCGAAGAGCTGGGCCTGCCGGACAAGAGCAGCGAGATCCGGCACTGGGCCAGGGAGCACGCTCGGCCGGAGCACCAGCCGGGACGCCCCGCCCGGGAGATCCAGCCTCCCCTGCCGCCCGCTCCCGTACGAGGGGTGGCAAGGGCATCGTTACATAGGTTACGCATCGCCAACCCCTACCAGCCTCCTGCCGCCGAGCCGGCGTTGCCCGAGGGCCTGGTCGCCGCCGCGCCCGACGCGGTCGTCATCAGGACCCTGAGGGACCGGTCCGTGGTGGGGGTGCACGTGCGGTGGGACCAGTCCGGGGCTCGCATGCCCCCCTCGAGCTGGGAGGAGACCGAGGAGATCGAGTTCGTCACGACCACCGGGATCATGCGGGTCGAGGGCATGTCGGACGACCACGGAGAGGAGCCGCCTAACCTGACCTACCAGGGCGTCGGCCGCTACGGCCTGCGCGTTTACGGTCGTTCGCGCCGGGGCGAGCGGCCGTCGAACCGGCCCGGCGAGTCATACCTGCTCGTGGTCTGGCCGATCGCTCTGGGCGCCGGGGCGCGAACTGTCGGTGCCGGGTTCTAGGGTGCCTGGTATGGCTGGCGGTTGGACGGATGCGGACGTCGAGCTGGTGCGGGGACGGCTGGCCGAGCTGGCCGGTGGGCTGCCCGGGGTGGTCGACGAGGATTCCTTCGGGCACGTCGGGTTCATGGTGGGGCGCAAGCGGATCGCGTGGTTGCTCATCGACCACCACGGCGACGGTCGGCTGACGCTCGCCGTGAAGGCGCCGCCGGGCGAGCTGGAGACGCTGATGGCCGCCGACCCGGCACGCTACTTCCGCCCCGCCTACGTCAAGTCGTGGGTCGGCGTCGAGCTGCTCGAGGTCGAGCCCGACTGGGCGGAGATCGGAGCGCTGCTGGAGCAGGCGTGGCGGATGACGGCAGGCAAGCGCGCCGTGGCGGCATACGACGCCGAGCATTCCGGTCGGGATCAGGCGCACGGCCCCTGACCCGGGCCGCGGCCGGCTTCGCTCGGGTCCCCAAAGCGAGCAATATGCACAAACCATCACAGAAACCGGCGAACTCCCGAAGCTCGGCGTACCCTCGCGAATGTGACCCCCCTTCAGCACCCGCTGTCCCCGGCGCACGCCCCGGTCGGCGCTGCCGTCGAGGCTCGCACGCACTTAGCCACCGGACTCGCCGCACCCGCGCCCAGCGCCCCCCAGCCGACCCCTGCTCCCCCGCCCAACGACACCCGGCTTGCCCTCACATCTCGGCCCGGCAACGCCCCGCCTACCCCCGAACCCTCGCCCGGCAAGGCCCCGCCTGCCCTCGCGCCCTTACCCGGCAACGCCCTGCCTGCCCTCGCCCCGTTGCCCGGCGACGCCCCTCCTCCGCGTGCCCGGAGCGACGTATGACGGGCCTGGGCCCGCGGGTGGTTCTGGTGCCCGACCTGGGGGAGGACCTGGCCCGCGCGATCGAGGAGTTGGAGCGACTGCTGCTGACGTTGAAGGCCGCCGAGGACGACGGCGCCACCCTGCCCGGCCCTCTGGCGAACGGCGCCGCGCTGACCGCACTGCGCAGGCTGTGGCGAGCGCTCGCGCCCACGCAGGGACAGCGCGCAGCGGCCGCCAGGCTGGCGGGCCGGCTGTACGCGCCGGGCGGCCGGACCGAGCACGTCCCGCTGCGCCTGGTGGACGTCGACCCGATCGACGTCGCGACGCTGTCGGCCGCCGCCGCCGCGCTGGGCAGGGGCGTGGTGAGCCCCGGCGTAGTGCGTGACGCTCTGGAGGCCGGTGGCGCCAACGGCTCGAGCACGGACATCGTCGCCGCCGCGGCCGGCATCAGCGGTCTGCTGGACCTGGCCGACACGGCCGAGTCCATCGTGCTGCGCGAGCGCCTGGCCGCCGCGGGCCCTGGCGCCGACGTCGTGCTCACGCCGGCGGTGGAGGATGCGTACCAGGCGACGGCGGACCGCCTCAACGCGATGTGGCCCCGCCGATAGCGCCTGGGAACACGACGCTCAAGCACTCAACACACGAGGTTCATCCGGCAACCGTCCGGCCAGCACCTCGGCGAGGAGGTCGGACAGTCCTGGAGGCCGCAACGTCTCACCATCGGCGACGGTCAGCTCCCCCGGGGACCACCATCGAAGCTCAGTGATCACATCCTGCTCGCTGGGATCCAGACGAGCGCGGCAGACATCCTCCCCGCCCCGATACCGGGCGAGGAAGTACTGTTCCCGCGCATGCACCGGCCGCCCGTCCCACGTCACGTGAACGTCGCGAATCCACAGGCACGGGCCCCACTCGACCTCCGTCAGCCCGGTTTCCTCCGCCAACTCCCGCCGCGCGGCGTCGAGGAGGTCCTCGCCGTCCTCCACACCCCCACCCGGCGGGATCCAGAACAGATCCCGCACGGGCGAGCCCGGCACCACGATGGCGCCGTCGTTCCTGTGCTGAACCAGCAGGACCCGCTCATCGCGATCGAGCAGCACGACCCGGGCACCCCATCGCGTTCGCACGAACCCAACCCCCCCGAAATGACACAATGATCGGCATGACCGTATCGGACCCCAAAGCCGACCTCCACCGCTATCTGCAGACCGCTCGCGAGGCCCTGCTCTGGAAACTCGACGGCCTCTCCGAGTACGACATCCGCCGCCCCATGACACCGACGGGCACCAACCTCCTCGGCCTGGTCAAACACGTGGCCAGCGTCGAGTTCGGCTACTTCAGCGACACCTTCGGCCGCCCGTCCGGCGAGCCACTGCCCTGGCACGAGGACGACGCGGAGCCCAACGCGGACATGTGGGCGACGGCCGACGAGTCCCGCGAGCAGATCACCGCCCTGTACCACCGGGCCTGGGCGCACGCGGACGCCACGATCAATGAGCTGCGGCTGGACGCGGTCGGCCGAGTCGCCTGGTGGCCGGCCGAACGCCGCGAGGTCACGCTGCACCGGATCCTGATCCACGTGATCGCCGAGACCAACCGCCACGCCGGCCACGCCGACATCGTCAGAGAGCTGATCGACGGCGCCGCCGGACTACGCGCGGACAACGGCAACCTGCCGGCCGCGGATCAGGCGTGGTGGCAGTCGTACTGGAGCCGCCTGGAGCAGACGGCGCAGGAGGCCGGCAAGAGCCGCTAGACCAATCGCTTGCTTGGGCACTATCCTTGCCCCGTCACCAGCCCCCACCGGATCGGGACGTGAGGTCACCGTGATCGAGCAGCAGCAGTCCAACGGCGGGGTCAAGGCACGCGTCAGCACCGCGCTGCGCCCGTTCTTCCAGTGGCTGGCGGGCACCAGGGGCTTCGCCCTGATCGCGCCCAAGATCGTGCCCCCGCTGGACCGCCTCGTCAACCGGATGACCGGCGGCCGCGCGCTCATGGGCGACCAGATGATCCCCCACCTGCTGCTCACCACCACCGGCAGCAAGTCGGGGCAGCTCCGGGAGACCCCGTTGGCCTGCCTGCCCGAGGACGGCGGCACGTTCCTCGTCGTCGGCAGCAACTTCGGCAGGGAGCATCACCCCGCCTGGAGCGGCAACCTCCTCAAGACCCCGCAGGCCACGGTACGGTTCCGGGGCCGCGTGATCCCTGTGACGGCCGCCCTGCTGACCGACGCCGAACGCGAGCAGGCATGGGAGACCCTCATCCGCTTCTGGCCGCTCTACCAGGGCTACACCGACCGCTCCGGCCGCGAACTCCGCGTCTTCCGCCTCTCCCCGGACGTCCGCTAGTCGGTCTCCGCATCCTCCGAAATCTGGTGCAAATGGGGATGTAACAGACGTACTTCACCCTTGGGGCATGAGAGTGCCGAAGAACCCGACCGACGTGCGCGACGCCCTGATCGCGAGGCTGGGACGGAGGAACTTCCTGCGCGCCGCCGCGATCGTGACCGGAACGGGCGGAACGTTGCTCGGCGCGCGCGCCGCTTCCGCCACACCGCCCGTCACGCTGCCCCGGGACATACTCCAGCCCCGCAAAGGCCCGATCCACGGCAAGCACTACCTTCCGTCGGCGGTGGAGCAGGTCCGATGGGGGTACGTGCCGTCGGTGGGCAGCAAGCCGGTCCTCCGGATGAAATCGGGCGAGACGGTCACCATCGACTCGGTCTCGCATGAGGGCATCCTCGAGGACCAGGGCCGCGACCCCGTCGCCTACTTCGGCAAGCACGGCGTACCCCAGGCGAACGTGCTCCAGGACGCGATCGCGATCGCCCGCGACTACTCACGGACGACACGCGACTTCGACGTCGACGGGCCGCACGTCGTGACGGGGCCGGTCTATGTGGACGGCGCGGAGCGCGGCGACGTACTCAAGATCGAGATGCTCTCGGTCCTGCCCCGCGTCCCGTACGGCGTCGTGTCCAGCCGGCACGGCAAGGGCGCGCTGGCCCGCACGGCCGGCGGCGGGGCGCCGGACGGGATCACGGTGGACGAGGTCATGCCGCCCGTGGCGACGGACGGGCGGCCGACGGGTGATCCGACCCGCTACGGCAACGTGTCGGTGTTCACGCCGGTCCGCCGCGGGCGGAAAGGTGTGGCAAGCGGCGTCATGAAGCGCGGGACCTCCGGCGAGGTGACCTTTCCCCTGCGCCCGTTCATGGGCATGATGGGCGTCGCCTTCGCCTCCGCGGACCGGCAGACGGACCCGGCGCTCAACTCGATCCCGCCTACTCTCGGCGGCGGCAACATCGACATCAACCTGCTCGGCGTGGGTGCGACCTTCTACTTGCCGGTGTTCGCCGAGGGGGCGCTCTTCTACACCGGTGACCCGCACCATGCGATGGGCGGCGGCGAGGCCGCGCTGACCGCGATGGAGGGCTCGCTGCGTGCGACGTTCCGGCTCACGGTGTGCAAGCCCGGCTCGAGCGACGCTCCGTCGGTCGCCTTCCATTACCCGTTCGCCGAGACTCCGGAGGCGTGGGTGCCGATAGGCCTGTCCGACCCCGACGGCTCCCAGCGCGGGCAGGTGAACGACCTCGACATCGCCATGCGGCGGGCCGTCGTCAACGCGCTGGACTTCCTCGAACACGACCAGGGCATGGACCGCGCCGTCGCCTACGCCTACCTGTCGGCCGCGGTCAACTTCGAGGTGTCGCAGGTGGTGGACCGCACGACGGGCGTCCACGGGGTCATCGCCAAGGAGCACTTCTGACGCGTCTTCATGGGCGGACCACGACCTTGATCGCCTTACGCTCGTCCATGGCCCGGTAAGCGTCGGCGATGTCGGCCAAGGTCGTCTCCGCGGTGAAGACGAGTGACGGATCGAGACGATCGGCGAGCACGTCGGCGATGAGCGCGTCGAGATAGACCCGTGCCGGGGCGACCCCCGCGCGCAGTCCGACGTTGGCCCGGAAGAACCGGTAGAGGTTCACCCCCGTGATGCCGTTGGGCACCCCGACGGAGCCGATGGTGCCGCCGGGACGGGCCACGGCCAGCGCGAGGTCAAGCGCGGACTGGGCGCCGACGCACTCGGCCACGGACGCGGCGCCGCCTGCGGTTCGCTCGACGATCAGTGGGGCGGTCTGCGGATCGTCGGCGTGGTAGGTGTCGGTGGCGCCGAAGCGCCGGGCCAGCGAGGCGCGTTCGGGGTGACGGCCGACGGAGATGATCCGTTCGGCCCCGGCCCGCCGGGCGGCCAGCACCGCGCACAGGCCCACCGCGCCGTCGCCGATCACGACGACCGTCCCGCCGCGTACGACCCCGGCCAGGACGGTGGCGTGGTGACCGGTCGCCATGACGTCCGTCAGCGGCAACAGCCGCCGCGCCAGGTCATCGTCGACGTCGGCCCGGACGGGGACCAGGGTCGCATCGGCGAACGGCACCCGTACCGCCTCGGCCTGCCCGCCATCGTTGGCACCGCCCCAGAACCCGCCCCGCCGGCAGGAGGTGGGCACGTCCTCCCGGCACGCCGGGCACCTGCCGTCCGCGAACGCGAACGGCGCGACCACCAGATCACCCTTCCGCAGGCCTACGACCTCCGGACCGGTCTCCTCCACGGTCCCGATCCACTCGTGCCCCATACGATCGCCGGGTGTGAAGGACTCCTGGCCCCGGTACGGCCACAGATCGGACCCGCACACAGCCGCCAGCCGCACCCGCACCAGCGCGTCAGTGGGCTCGCGTAGCACCGGATCAGGCAGTTCGACCAACTCGATGTCACCCACGCCCCGCAGAACAGTCGCTTTCATGGACTGGAACGCTATTACGCCCAACCTTCCGCATGACATGCAAAAATGACGCCATTCAGCCCCTTTGACCACCGTTCTGGAGACATTGAGCCGTGCCCGCCGACGAAACGCCGGCCCTCGATTCCATCGACATGGACATCGTCCGCGAGCTGACCCTCGACGCCCGGACCAGCCTCGCCGAACTGGGCCGCCGCGTGTCCCTGAGCCGGTCCGCGGTGGCCGAGAGGCTTCGCCGGCTCGAGGAGAGCGGCGTGATCCAGGGCTACACCACACATCTTGATCTCGCCCGGCTCGGCCTCGGCCTCCAGGCTCGTGTCGCGCTGCGCCCCCACTACCGTTCGAGGCAGGACGTGCATCGGCTCCGCGAACGCCTGCTGACAACAGCGTGCGTCTTGTCCTGCGTCCATGTGACCGGCCAGAACTGCTACGAGCTCACGATCGCCGTCCGCGACGCCCGCCACCTCGAAACGGTGCTGGAGGAGCTGGGCACGCTGGGCGAGACCACGTCCTCGGTCGTGCTCTCCGAACTCGTCAACCCGCGCGACATCGACGTCACCACTTGGGTCACCGGCTGAATGGCGGCTCACCGGCGGCTCTCATCCCTGCGGCCGGCCACCGTCGGACCATGGGTCACTGTCCCGTGGCTTGTTTGAGTTCTTCGACCGGATACGGCGTCCGCTTGGTCTCGGTGAGAAGGCGGCGGTGGAAGTAGATGAGAACGAGCGCCGTCCTGGCGTGCCGGTCGACGATGCCGGCGAAAGCGGAGGGGACGTTGGCGGCCTTCGTGTCACCCGCCATCCAGTCGCGGAAGAACGCCTCGTCGCGCACGCCGCCCGGAAGGTGGTATCGGAGCAGATGGGTCGCGGTGTAGTGCTGATCGTAGGCGAGGTGATCCCGCAGGAACGCGGCCTCGGCCGCCGAAAGGTCGAACCGGGAAGAAAGCGCGAGCCCGAAGTCCGCGAAATAGATGAGGCGGCCGTCGGTCAGGACATTGTGGAAATGGGCATCGAAGTGGACGAGCCCGTTGGCGCTCATGAAGGCGGTTCCGCGGGCGAGACCCCGCTCTGCCCAGGCGAAGGCGTCACCGTCGTGGTGCTCGCTCAGCCATGCGGCCAGCGTCTGCGGGATGTGCTCCAGAAAGAGCACCAGGCTATGGGATGACCGCCCGATGGCCTCCAGCCGCGCACGCACGGCCGGGGATCCTTCCCAGTGCCTGACCGCCCCGTCGATGCCCCCGAACTCCTCGGCGAACCCCACCGGAGGCGAGTCGGGGATGACCCGCCAGTGGTACATCAGGGGGAAACCTTCGTAGGTGTCGCCGAGGACCCAGTTGGTGGTCATGATGTGCGTCGCCAACTCGCGCCAGGCCCCGAAGCCGGCCGAGCCGATGCCGTACTGGTAGAAGGTGGGCAGGTCGAAGAGGTTGGCCGTCGAGCGGAGGTGTTCCGGCCGGGTTTCCAGGTCCGTCAGCGGCACCCGTTTGACGAAGACCTGCCTGCCGCCGACGTCCAGCTCCGCCGATCTGCCGCCGATGCCGGAGCCGTGCGGCGTGGCCGCGTTCACGAGGCCGATGATCTGGCGGTCGCTGAGCAACGACAGCCGGGTGGCGACGGCCTGGTAGCCGGCCAGGCGTAGCGCGTGCGGCATTCACGGCTCCCGGCGGCGGGCGATGAACACGTACTCCCGGCTTTCCTCCGTGAACGGCTCGCGCGCGAAGCCCCCGTACAGCGCCTCCAGCTCGAGCCCCGCGACGTCGATCAGCCCGAGCCATTCGTTCTTGGTCGCCCACCAGAAGGAGCTCGTCGCGCCGTCGTCGAGGACGACGTCGATGCGGTTGTCGCCGACGGCGTAGCGGATCGTGTGGGGCACGGGCTCGTCCTGGTGCGCGCCGTCGAGCCGCGCGGCGATGCGGTGGTCGAAGGCGATGGCGTTCCAGGCGAACCGTCCCTCCAACTGGAGCGAGGCGGCGACACGTTCAAAGGTGCGGCGGCGGTCGGCCCAGGTCGGCAGATGCTGCAGCGATCGGAACGGGCAGGAGATCAGCGCCGCCGGCTCGTCCAGGACGAAGTCCCGCATGTCGGCCGCACGCAGGTCGAGCTCGACTCCTGCCGAGGCCGCCCGGGTCCGGGCTTGGGCCAGCATCGACGGTGACGCGTCGATGCCAATGACACGCCGGCCCGTCGCCTGCGCGACCGGGATCGCGACTCGCCCGTTGCCGACGGCGAGCTCGACCAGCGGCCCGTCCGCCTCGCGTGCGAGGTCGACGTAGAAGGCGACGTCGGCCGTCATGTGGGCCGACCACTCCTCATACCGGTTCGCGAACGCCTCGTCCCACGTGGTCATCACCGGATCATGCTGCCATTCCCGCCTGTACGACGCACGACTGGATGAGCCAAGCGCTGGCTCTGCTCGCCCTCACCCTCCACAGCACCGTCACCGGCGACCCCGTCGGGTACGAGATGGCGCACCTGCTCGACAACCACGTGCTGCTCCATCTGGCCAACGCGTCGATCCTGACCGGGATCATGTTGTCGGCGATGACCAGGTGGGGTTTGGCCTCCGTCATCGCCTTCCAGGCCTGGCTGTCGGTGGCGAAACCATGGAAACGCACCCCCTGGGCGAAGGCGTGGCTCGACGTCCCCACACCGGCCAAGTGGGTCGTCTCCCTCACGCTGCTGGCGCCGTTGCTGGATCTGCTGCTCGCCGAGGTCGTGTTCGGGAACCCCGCCCCGCTGTTCGCCGCCCTCACCGCCATCGGCTACCCCATCTGGCGCCAGATCAGGGTGACGCGTGCACGGCCAAGACCGGTGTCGTGATACTGCGGAGATGTGCCTGCCAAAGACCGTGACGAGTTCGGCGTGAGGATGCCACGTGCCACCGGGGGCGGGCGGTTGACGTGGGATGACCTGCCCGCCGAGGCGCGTGCGGGCATCGAGCGCCTGCTCGGCGCCAAGGTGGCCGCCGCGATCACTCAACCCGGCGGCTTTTCCGAAGGGCTGGCCGCTCGCGTCCGGCTGGCCGACGGCAGGGGCGCCTTCGTCAAGGCCGCGCAGTCCGCGCGTGCGCCTGCGGCGGCAAGCTTCCACCGCCGGGAGGCGGCGATCTCCGTACGGCTTCCCGCGCGGGCGCCGGTGCCGCGCATGCTGGGCACGTACGATGACGGGGACTGGATCGCCCTGGCCTTCGAGGAGATCGACGGCCGCCTCCCCGCCCAGCCATGGCGTGCCGACGAGCTGCAGCGAGTCCTGGAGACGGCAGGCAAGCTGGCAGCGCTGCTGACGCCGTCCCCGATCGATCAGGCGTCGCTGGCCCGGCCGCGGCTCGGCGGGTGGCAGGCGTTGACGGCCCGCGACGAACGCGACGCCTTGGCGGTGCTGGCGCCATGGGCGGTGGACCGTCTCGACGACTTGATCGCGACGGAGGAGGCCGCGGTGTCACCGTTCGCCGGGGAGACCCTGCTCCACGGGGACCTATATCCGTTCAATGTCCTGGTGAGCACTGACCGCGTGGTCGTGATCGACTGGCCGCATGCGTGGGTGGGAGCCCCGTACTGCGACGTGATCACGCTGCTGTCGAGCGCCCGCCTGAGCGGTGTGGACCCGCAACCGCTCACCGATGCCCATCCGCTCACGCGTCACCTGGCTCCCGGGCAGATCGACGATCTGCTGGTCCTGCATGCCGGGTTCCTGTTCAAGACGGCCGTCACGGCGGGGCCGACAGCGGATCGCCATCTGCTGGACATGATGATCGCTCTCGCCCGGGCTTCGCTGCGCTGGCTGCACGAGCGCTGGTGAACCGCGCCGGTCGGCATGCCTCGCCCGCAGAGCGGACATCGGCCGGCCGGCTCAGTCGTACGGGTCGACGTCTCGGCGCTCGCGGGGTCGTTCGTAGCTCCGCTGCTGCTCATACCCACGGGGGTCATACCCCCGAGGCTGCTCGTACGGATACGGCTCCGGATCCGGCGCTTCCTCGAGGGCCGTGCGCCCGATCGACGCCAGGAGCGAGACGATGGCGATGCCGATGACGACGTTGATCACGGCCGTGGCGATCTGCTCGATGAGACCGGCGTCGTACATGAACGGCAGGATCGTGATGAGGACGGTGAAGAGCCCGGCGATCCAGCCGAAGAACCTGGTCGGCTCCGGCGTCGACAGCATGAGGACGTAGAGCAGCAGCGTGGCGACGAGCGCGGCAGCCGCGGCCGAGATCGCATATCCCGTGGTCGCCGCGGTGCCGTACGCGGAAGCCCCATCGGGGGTGAGGACGCGGATGCCCAGAAGCCTCTTGCTGATCATGACTCCGACCACCACGATCAGAGCGGCCACGACGGCGGCGGCCACGCCGCCTCCCCACACCCGCGCCGGATTGACCGACGGCCTGGCCGATCGTGGACGGTGATCATAGCGATCATGGGAGGGATATGACATGCGCATCACCTTCATCGCGAATGCTGGTCAGGCACTTTGAGAACCTTACACGCGCAGTCAAGAGCGGGAAGGGCCGCTATGTGCATATTTGTCCCAGATCGTGCCTCCCGGACCTGGGCCCCGAGCTCATGCGCCCCAGCGCCGACCGACGCGCCTGGCGTACCGAGCGAAGGTCGGCCGGGTGGGGTGCCTACGTACTCACGGAGGCGATGACCGCTAGCGCCTTTCGCGATGATGTAGAGAAGAGGCCGCCGGCTTCGACCCTCTGGTGAGCGGGCCCGGACGGGGCGCCGCCAGAGAAGGAGGCGAAGCGAGATGACCAAGGTGACGGCACAGATGTCGGTGTCCCTGGACGGCTTCTACGCCGGCGCACGGCACAGCGGCGACGGAAGCTGGATCGACTCGGCAGAGGCCGCGGGCTTCTTCCGGATCACGCGCTGGGTGATCGACGCGATGGCGTGGCGCGAGCGGCAGGGCTTCGCCGGGGGCGTGCAGGACACGAACTCCGACATCATCGCCGAGTCATTCGAGTCCGCCGGCGCGTACGTCATGGGCCGGCGTATGGCCGACGGCGGCGAGATCCCCTGGGGGGAGGAGCCGCCCTTCCGCGCGCCGGTGTTCGTCGTGACGCACCGCCCCCGCCAGACGTTGGTACGCCGAGGCGGCACTAGCTTCACGTACGTCACCGACGGCATAGCCGGCGCCATAGAGCAGGCCCGCGCGGCGGCGAACGGTAAGAACGTCGCCATCGCCGGGGGCGGCAGTCTGCTCCGCCAAGTGATCAAGGCCGGCCTGCTGGACGAGCTGGAGCTGCACGTCGTGCCGGTCGTGCTCGGCACCGGGATGCGGCTCCTCGACGCCGATCTCGACCTCTCCGGCAAGGAGGCCATCGAACTGACGCCGAACAGGGTCGTCCACACCCCTGCCGTCACGCACCTGCGGTACACCGTCAACGGTCGTGCCGCTCTGGTGCTCGACGACCGCGGAAGCGGCACCGGCGAACCGATGCCCGGGGATCGGGGCGACGCCTGAGGACGCGCCATCGTTGCCGCCTCAACCCTGGCGGGGGCGTGAAAGCATTTCCGTCGAACGGGCAAGAACGGGCGTGATAGTGCACAACACGCGTACCTGGACAGGGCGGCGTTTAGAGCTTCCTCCTGATCTCTTCGACGCGCATTTCGCCGAGATCCACCGTTACATCGCCCGGCGGTTGTCTGAGGACGTGGCCGACGATCTCGCTGCCGAGGTGTTCGTGGCGGCCCTGCAAGGCGGCTACGACCCGGCGATCGGTGCGGTCAGGCCCTGGCTGTACGGCATCGCCACCAATCTCGTCGCGCGACACCGACGTGCCGAGATCAGGCGGTGGAAGGCGATCAGCCGGACAGCCGAACGTGACGGCAGCGGCCACGAGGACGAGGTGCTCGACCGGGTGACGGCGGCGCGCTTCACCGGCCCGCTGGCCGGCGCCCTGGCTGGGCTGAAGCGGGGCGACCGGGATGTGGTGTTGCTGGTCGCGCTGGGCGGGCTCAGCCATGCCGAGGTGGGCCAGGCCCTCGGCATCCCCGCCGGCACCGTCGGGTCCCGGCTGAATCGGGCACGCAAGCAGCTGCGCCGGGCACTCGGCGACGTCAACCCGCTGAAGGAGGACTCTGATGGATGAGCTGGACCTGCTGGCCCGCGCCCTGCCCGACGCGCGGCCCCCGTCTCCCGAGATCGTCGCCCGGGCCCGGGCCCGGCTGAGCCGTCCGCCCGTCCGCCGCCCGGTGAGGCGGCGTACGTGGACCTGGACCGTGGCGGCCGCCTCGGCCACGGCAGCGATCGTGACGCTGGTGTTCTCGCTGGTGGCGTATTTGACGCCGGCGCCGGTCGCGCTCACGCCGAAGGCCAACCAGGCGCTGTTCGACCTGGCGGACAAGATCGAGAAACTGCCCGTGGAGAGCGGTGTCTACTGGCGGCAGGTGCTGATCCGCGGGAGTTATCTGGAGACGGGCGGCTTTACCCTTGTGGCGTCCACGCGCCAGGAGATCTGGCAGTCACGTGACCCGGACGACCCGAGGGTCACGTTGTCGTGGTCCGAACCCATCGCCCGTCCGGCCACGGCCGCGGATGAGCGTGCCTGGCGAGCCGTCGGGAGCCCGCGCCGGATCAAGCCCCCCTGCGAGGCCGGTAAGCGCTGCCCCTACGTGTCGTTCACCGACGAGCCACGGCAGTGCTCCCAGAAGTGGGATGCCACTGCCGGAGGGACTCTGGCTGATCGCACGGTCGCCACTCTGACCATGGCGGACCTGGCGGCGTTTCCCACCGACCAGGCTCGTCTGAAGGAGAAGCTCCGCGCGTACCACAGCGTCTGGCACGAGCGCGGCTTCAAGGAGCCCATCGAGAAGTTCCTGCCCTTAACCACGAACCTCCTGGACCTGCCGCTCCGTCCCGACCAGCGCGCCGCGCTCATCCGCTTCCTGGCCGGACTGCCAAGCACCAAGGTCGTGGGCACCGTGACGGATCCGCTGGGCAGGCCGGCCCTGTCCGTGGACTTCGGCTTGGCCGGCAACACACTGGTCTACGACCACAAGCAGGGCGGAGAGCTGCCGACCTATCCAAGAACGCTCCTCGACCCCGGCACGGGCTCCACGCTCGCTTCCGTCTCCTACGCGGCCCGTACGGCTGTCTGGGCTACCAAGGGCGACCCCGTGACCTTCACCGCCACGGCTCCAGAGTCGGGCTGGACCGCGGAGCGGCCCGCTCCTCCGAAAGGCTGCGAGAAGAGGAGGTGAGAGGTGAGGTTCTCGGCGCGGTGGATTGTCGAGCCTGGACCAGGAAGGGCTGGAAGTGATCGTTTTCCGAGTCGTGCAGCGCCTTGACACGGCCATGGTGGCGCTCGGCGTCACACCCAGCGCGGTGTCACAGCACCTCGGCGTGTTGCGCGAGAGCAGGCTGGTCGCGCGCGGGGCGACGCGGTCGCGAGCTACCACGGCCCACGCCTACTCCCTGGCGGGCCCGTCGACGGGCGAGCCAGGCGCGATCAACCCGGTCTCGTAGGCGAGCACGACCGCCTGAACCCGGTCCCTGAGGCCGAGCTTGGACAGGATGCGGGCGACATGAGTCTTCACCGTCGTCGGGCTGAGGCTCAGTCGCTCCGCGAGCTCGCCGTTGCTCAGCCCGGTGGCGAGCAGGCGCAACACCTCCAGCTCCCGGGGTGTCAACTCCGACAGATCCCGGTGTACGGCTGCTTTGGCCTCATCACGAGGGGCGAACCGTTCAACCAGGCGGCGGGTGATCGTCGGCGCGAGCAGGGCGTCACCCGCGCGCACCAGACGCACCGCGGCCACCAGGTGTTCGGGCGTGACGTCCTTGAGCAGGAACCCACTGGCCCCCGCGGTGAGGGCGGCGTAGACGTAGTGGTCGAGGTCGTACGTGGTCAAAATGAGGACGCGGGTCTCGTCCGCGCCTTCTGCCATGATCTGCCGAGTGGCTTCGAGTCCGTCCATCTGCGGCATCCGGATGTCCATGAGCACGACGTCAGGCCGGGTACGCCGGACGGCGGCGACGGCTTCGACTCCGTTGGCCGCCTCAGCCGCCACCTCGATGCCGTCCGCGGCGAGGATCATGCCGAACCCGCTGCGTACCAGCGCTTGGTCGTCGGCGATGACCACGCGCAGAGGCCTGTTCACGTGGTCCACGGAACCCGTGCCTTGATCTGGTAGCCGCCGCCGCTCTGCGGCCCGGCCTGCAGGGCGCCGCCGTAGAGCGCGAGCCGCTCACGCAGCCCGATCAGGCCTCGGCCCTGGCCGTCTGCGGCGCGCGCCGTCTGTCTGCCGCCGGTGTCGGTGACCTCGATCTCCAGCCAGTCGCCGCAATGGCCGATCGTGACGGACGCCGTCGCACCGGCCGCGTGCTTGATCGTGTTGGTCAGCGCTTCCTGAACGACACGGTAAGCGGCCAGGTCCACCCCGGGTGGCAGCGGGCCGGGCGGCGCGGAGATCTCGATGCTGACCGGCACACCCGCTGCGCGAACCCGTTCGATCAAGGAGTCGAGTTGGTCGAGCCCCGGTTGTGGTTCGAGCCCGTCGGCGCTGCCGGCCGCCCGTTCGCTTTCATGGCCGGCGAGCAGGCCCATGACGTGGCGGAGTTCGGCCATGGCGGCCCGGCCGCTGGCCTCGACCGCCAGCATGGCCTGCTTCGACCGGTCCGGGGCCGTGTCCATCACCTTGCGCGCCGCTCCTGCCTGGATCACCATCACGTTCACATTGTGGGTGACGACATCATGGAGTTCACCGGCGATCCGGGAGCGCTCCTCCTGGACGGCCTGGCGCATGGCCTCCTCCTGTGCGCGCTGTAGTTCAGCGAACCGACGGCGGCCGGTGTCGAGCTGTTGCCGCCAGGAGCGGACGACACCGGCGGCGACTCCGGCACTCAGCAGCACCACGAACGGCCCCATCCAGCTCGGCAACGCCGGGACGGAGTCCTGGAAGGCGGTGCCTGCCAGGACGGCGGCGAGGACGAGTCCGCCGATGGCCGGCACCCGGTGACGGCTGTGGGCCACGGCGCCATAGGCGGCAATGGCGAACGTCAGCACGGTGATCCACGTCGCGTCGTCGTGGGTGGCCAACGCGGCGGCCAGCACCACCCAGAAGGTGATCAGTGGGTACAGCCGCCGCACCGCCAACGGCAGCGCCGTCAGGACCACCAGGAGCGGAAGGGGGCCCTCCTGGTTGTCGGCGGGGGTGCCGGGCTGTATCAGGCGGTCGGGCGGCGCATCGCTGCTTCGTGACTGGGGAGGGGGCCGCAGTTGCAAGGGCTCCAGCAGGGAGGGCGGCTGCTCGTCGACGCGATGGGGACTGTCTACGGTGCCCGCCGTCGCGGCCACTGCGACAACGGTCAAGACGATCGCGAGCAACAGGTCGACAAGGAGCGACCGGTGCGAAGGCCGGGTGGGTTTCCGCGCGGGGCGCAGCGCATCCAGACCCAACTGCCACCATCCACGTCCTTTGCTCACTGTCACTGGTGCATTGTCCCGATTGCACGGCACGTCCCGCGTCAGCCCCGGTGACCGCGTCCGACCTCCCCCAGGAGTACATCGCAGGGATGACACGGCGGAGGAGTCCTCCCTGAGAGGGCGTGGATATCGGCGTGACAGCCGACGCGGACGGATCTCGCCGCGCCCTAGCGTCGTTGCCGCCACCGGCCGCCGCCCGCGATAACGCGTCGAGGCGGCCGCCCCGACCACGAAGGACAGTTCATGGATCATGTGATTGGACGGGAAACGCCGGCCTCAGGGCAGGGCACCGGCGCCGGCAGATCGACGCCGGCCCGCCGCATCGGCCGAGGCGCCACCGCTGTCGCGGCCCTGCTCGCCTTCGTGGCCGCCACCTCCTGCGCCTCGGCATCCGCGTCCAGCCCGGCCGTGTCCGACGCCCCCTCGCGCCGGCCGTCGCCCGGCTCCACCTCATCCGCACCCGCCGATCCGCCGTCCACCCGGATCGGCACGCCGTACATCCCCAAACCGACCGGATCCCAGCCAATCGGCACCGTCTCCCTGTATCTCAAGGACACCTCTCGCGCCGACCCCTGGGTTCCCAGCGTGAAGGCGAGGGAACTCATGGTCTCCCTGTGGTACCCGGCGAAATCCCGCAGCGGGAAACGGGCCCCGTACATGACGCCCAAGGAATCAGAGCTCACCCTGAAAGACGGGGAGATCACCGACCTGCCGCTCGACCTGCTCAGCAAGACGCGGACCAACGCCATCAGCGACGCCAAACCCGCCGGTCGCCGACGCGGACTGCCGCTCGTGGTGCTCTCCCCTGGCTTCACCAAGCCCCGGAGCTCGCTCACCGGACTGGCCGAGGACCTGGCGAGCCGAGGCTATGTGGTGACCGTCATCGGCCACACGTACGAGAACATCGCCACCAGCTTCCCCGACGGACGGGTCACCACCTGTGTGGCCTGCGAGGTCGAGAAGAAGGACCCGGCATTCTGGGGCAAGGTGGGCGCGACCCGAGCGGCCGACGTCTCCTTCGTCCTCGACGAACTCACGCGCGCGCAGCCCCATTGGAAGGGCGCCAGGCTGATCAACCCCTCCAGGATCGCGATGGCCGGTCACTCGGCAGGCGGCGCGAGCGCCGTGGGGGCCATGCTCAAGGACTCCAGGCTCCGCGCCGGGATGAACATGGACGGCACCGCGATCGTCCCCGTACCCGAGAGCGGACTGTCGCGGCCGTTCCTCTTCCTGGGTGCGCAGGCGACACACAGCCCAGGTGGCAGGGATGCCTCGTGGGAGCAGGCCTGGCAGAACCTGACGGGATGGAAGCGCTGGCTCGTGGTGGCGGGGGCAGAGCACGCCTCATTCACCGACATCTCCGTGCTGGCCGAACAGATCGGCATCTACCGCAACACCGACCTACCCCCCGTGCGTTCGCTGGAGATCACCCGCGCGTACGTGGCGGCCTTCTTCGACCAGCATCTTCGCGGCAGGCCGCAGCCGCTTCTTCAAGAGCCGTCGACACGCTACCCCGAGGTCAAACGGTGTGACGTCGAGCAGAAGACCTGCGCTTAGACCGCCTGGATCGCTTGTGCAAGGCCGCCGCAGCCCGACCTACCTCGATCCGCCCGCGAAGGTGCACTGGGAGGTCGGCCCGGGCAGGTATTCGACCTGGGCCCACGCCGGGCGGGGCATCTCCGGCCTGCCGGGCAGCGGCACCGGGCACATCGAGATGGTCGGCTTCGAGGCGACGGACTCCACGGCCAAGTCCGTGTTCAAGGTCGAGCATCCGTCGGGCGACCTGATCGTGGAGCACGAGTGCGTCACGGGCAGTTGTGCACCCCGGTCCTGGCGGACGAGATGGGCGCCTCAGGGGTTCACTTCGATTCGACCCTGCCCAACGGGCCGGGCATGCTCAGTAGCGCGGCAGTCGCATCCGCCCAGGCGGAGTCGCCGGGGTACAGCGCGGTGCGGAGGTAAGCCCAGACGAGCGCCCGCAGCGCGGCCACGCGTTTGGGGTTCTCGTCGGTCGTCTCCGCCGCGTCGTACATGGACACCCCGCCAAGGCCGTGCTCCGCCCCGAACAGCGTCAGCAGGCTCTTGGGGGCGGGGCTCAGGAAGTACGCATCAGCGCGCCAGTCCTTGCGTTCGGAAAAGTTGGGGTGCCAGTCGTTCTCACCAACGATGACGAGGGCCGGCGTTGTCATCTTGGCGAAGCTGCTGGTCCCCAGGATCGGGTAGTGCTCGGTTGCGAATGCGGCGAGGTCCTCACCGTTGCCTGGCGGGGCCATCAGCACACCCACCCTGACCCGGGCGTCGGTCAGATCCACTTCCGTCCGGTCGGCCGGATCGGTGACCCTCTGACCACACAACATGCCTACCGTATGCCCGCCCATTGAATGCCCAACTGCGGAGATCCGGCTCAGGTCCAGGCGTCCGCTGAGCCCCGGAACAGCAGCCTCGATCTGGTCGAGGTGATCGAGGATGTAGCGCATGTCCTCGGCTCGGGACCGCCAATACAGCGGCGCCTCTGGGTCGTCCGATTCACGCAGTCCCAGTGTCATCGAGTCCAAGTGAGTGGGCTGGATCACGACGAAACCGTGAGCTGCCCAGAAATTCGCGACGGGCCCGTAGCCATGGAGGGATGACACGAAGTTCGAAGGGCCGTGGCCGTGTGACAGGAGAATCACGGGCAGATCGCTGCCCGTTGCGGGCGCGGAGACCTTGATCTGCAGATCCACGATCCGGCCAGGGACCGGCAGCACCACGGGGCTGAAGGTCGCGACGGGGGTGGGATCGCTGACGGGAATACCGGCTGCTTCATTGAACGGCGTGCTCATACAACACATCTCCTCTCATAAGGTTGCTTTGATCTCTGACGACCATCCCGGGTTCTCGGGGCACGGCGGGCGCTGCCGATGCGCCCGCGGATCGAGTCGTCGTGGTCGGGGTTGCCGACCGCCCCGAGCATCATTGGCGCCGAGCGCGTAGGGACTGACCTCGATGCCGGTCCGGCCGAGGGTGCGGCATCACCTACGGCGTCTCCTGAAGTTGTGGTCGAAGTGTGGTGAGCACTCTGTCGGTGCCGTACCCTGAACCGAAGCGGAAAGCTATTCCGGAACTATACGGAAAAGTATTCCGGTTAGCAAGCGAAGGAGTGACGTGACCGAGAACACGACCCCGGCCAGGGACGACTCGACCGGCGCTGCGGGTCCGGGCGCGCGTGAAGGAGCGCCGCGCCGGCTGCGCGCCGACGCGCAACGCAACATCGACTCCTTGCTTGACGCAGCCAAGACCGTCTTCGGCACCTCGGGCGTGGACGCCCCCGCAAAAGAGATCGCCGATCTGGCCGGCGTCGGCGTCGGAACGCTGTACCGGCACTTCCCCCAGCGCTCGGACCTGGTCAAAGCGGTGTTCCAGCGCGAGGTGGATGCCTGCGCCGACGCCGCCCCGGCGCTGGCCGCAGCGCACGAGCCGGTGGTGGCACTGGCCAAGTGGCTCCACCGCTACACCGAGTTCCTCGCGGCCAAACGCGGACTCGCCACAGCCCTGCACTCCGGCGACCCGGCATTCGACGCCCTGCCCGGCTACTTCATGCAACGCCTCGGACCCGCCCTCGGGTCGCTACTCCAAGCAGCCGCCGCCGGCGGCGAGATCCGCGCCGACATCAGCCCCAAGGAGCTCCTGTACGCCGTCTCCCATCTGTGCCTGCCCGTGGAGGACGAGGGAGTCGCGTACAGCCAGCGCATGGTCGCGCTCCTCATCGACGGACTGCGTTACGGCGCCGATGCGCGCCCGACGCACGACTCCCACCGCCCAAAGGACAGGGCCCGCGCGAATGGATCGCCATCAGCTGACGGCCGCTAGTCGCTCAGGTCGTGCCCTTTGCCCCTCGGCACACCGTACCGTCGCGACGCCCTGAGAGATCATGCGCGACTCCCAACGGGTTGGCTCGTCAGACAGATGATCCCGGGAACGGGGAAGAGCATGAGGTAGAGGTTCGGTATCCACCAGGCGAGTGAGAAGTCTACCCGCAACGTCCAGAACGCGATCGCCATGAGCCCTGAGGCCATGGTCAGCGCCAGCGAGACCAGCATCAGTGACGAACCGCTCGCCCTGCCGCGGCGCAGGAGCCACAGGCTGGTCAGCCCGGTGACGCTGGCCAGCAGGTCGATCCAGAGGAATGACCAGTTCCAGTCGACCATCAGCGGGTTGGCGTAGTCAGCGAACGCCCATTCCAGCGGGATCAGCCCGAGACCGGTGACGCCGAAATAGACCACGAAGCCGACATCCGTGACCAGCATCAGGCCCTTAGTCGCGCGCAGCACGGTCGATAGCCTCCATCAGGTAGCGGCGGGTCCCGTCATGCAGGTCAGGTCCAGGAGGGCCGAGCCCAAGCAGCCTGGCCGCCCACCACCCGTCCACGGCCAGCCGTACGGCTGTCGCCGCTGCGGGGTCGATGCCGTCGTCGGCGAGCCTGGCCTGCCAGGCGGCGAACCGCGCACGCAACGGCTCGAGCTCCGCCGGGTCGACGAGCATCACGGCAAGCAGCGCAGCGGTGACGCGGTCGGTAGGCACCGTGGCGGTGGTGTGCCGCTCGGGGATGGTCGCCTCGACATAGGCGCGCAAGAAGTCGCCCGGGTGGGTGCCCGCCTGAGCGAGCGCGTCCTCGAAGGCCTTGGTCAGCCGGTCGACCATGGCTCCGACCAGGGCATGTTTTGTGGGGAAGTGGTAGAACAGTCCGCCCTTGGAGACCCCGGCCCGCTTGGCGACGGCTTCGAGAGTGAGCGACTCACCTCCCTGCGACAGCAGCACGTCAGCGGCGGCGTCGAGGAGACGGTCCTTCGAGCTTGGTCGTGACATACCGGAAACTATACCGGTCGGCCGGTACAGTTTCGGAGCGAGCCCTCCTGCTTTGACAACACCGCTCTGGTCAGGAGCCCGTTCCTGTCCGCGGACACTCACTCGCAGACGACACTCCCGGGACCATCCCAGCCGCTGGCCTCGGCGACCAAATCCTTTGTGATCACGGAAACGGCCTTTGAGCTGGGTGGGGTGTTCACGGGTGTGATTGAGCTGGGATGAAGGAAGGGCTCCTGTCGGCTGCGGGATGCGAGGCGCCGGCTTAGCGGGATTGGGGCAGTGACCATAGGGATACCGCCATGAGCAGAGCGGTCAGCCCGCCGCAGATCATCACGGTGGAGACCGAGAAGGCGTCGACGACGCGTCCGCCGAGGAACGCGCCGAGCGCGAAGGTCGCCTGGAAGGAGGAGGTGAAGATGACCGTGGCGGCTTCGGGCGTGTGAGGGGCGGCGGTGATGAACCATGCCTGCGAACAGACGGGCACGCCTCCGTAGGCCAGGCCCCAGACCAGGAGCAACACCACGGCGCCGACGGTTGTGCCGCCGATCAAGGGCAGCAGCAGGGTGGTGGCCGCGATCAGGCAGCCGCAGGTTGCGAAAGCGGCTCGCAGGCGTGTGGCGGTGGCCTTGCCGGCCAGGAAGTTGCCGGCGATTCCGGCGATGCCGTACGCCAGCAGGACGGCGCCGACGGTTGCGGGATGCAGGCCGGTGACGTCCTGGAGGAAGGGCGTGACGTAGGTATAGGTGCCGAAATGGGCCAGGACGATGAGAGAGGTGGCCAGCAGGGCGGTTTTGGCCCCTCGGGTACGCAGCAGGTCGAGCAGGACGCGAGTGCTGGTGACCTGGTGGGCGGGCAGTGGCGGCAGCAGCGTCAGCAGGGCGCCCAGGACCAGGATGGCCAGCGCGGCCAGGACCAGGAAGGCGGTTCGCCAGCCGGCGAGGTTGCCGATGAAGGTGCCGGCCGGTACGCCGAGCACGGAGCCCAGCGGCACGGCAGAGAAGATCACAGCGGTGGCGGTGCCGACGGCGTGCGGCGGCATCAGGCGGGCGGCCAGCCCTGACCCGATGGACCAGAAGCCGCCGATGGTGAGGCCGACGAGCACTCTGGAAATCAGCATGACCCAGTAGGAGGTCGCCACTGCGGCCAGCACGTCGGCGGCGGCAAGCACCGCCATGAGGACGCACAGCATCACGCGGCGGTCCAGGCGCGCGGTGGTCAGTGTGACGGTGGGTGCGGCGACCGCCGCGACGACGCCGGGCAGTGTCATGGTCAGCCCTGTGGCGCCGTCGGAGATGCCGAAGTCGGCGCCGATGGCGGTCAGCAGGCCGATGGGCAGGATTTCGCTGGTGACGATGGAGAAGATGCCCAGCATGAGCGAGGAGACCGCGAGCCAGCTGATGAAGGGCGAGCGGGGCCGGGCGAGCGTGGTGGTAGACATCGTTCCCGTTCAGGCAGGTGCGAGTGGACTGCGAACACAGCCAATCAGTGGTGCAGCAGCGGGCACTGGCACGTTTCGGACGCAACCGTCGCCGCGACGACGTCCGGTAGGCCCGCGAGGCTGCAGTCCTCCACAAATTGCCGATCGCCGTCGGGCTGCGGTGGAAGAGGAGGTCGGCTCCGTCGACGGACCGGCCCAGACCACCGCCGCCGTCAGCTGTTGACGGCGGCCAGCGCCTTGGTGATGTTCCACTCGGCTAGGTTCAGCATCCATTGCCGATCGGGGAAGTCGGTGTCCGCGATCCGTAGCGGGCCCTCGATCAGCGACAGCACGTGCGCGTACCGGTAGAGCTCCAACCTGTGGGGGTCGAGATCGACCGGACGCAGCACTGGATATGCCTCGCCGAAGCGCATCTGCAGCCAGGCGTGTTCCCACTCGACGTCAAAGTAGGTCAGGCCCTCGAAATCAATCATGACGGGTTCGCCCGCGGGCGTGATGAGCACGTGATCCGGTCCCAGTTCGCCGTGTACCAGCCCATATGTCTCGCGTGCCGTGACCGCGCCACGAAGGTGACGCACATGTCCGGCGATCTGGTCATGCGCCTCCTCCACCCGGGCGTCGCGGGTCGCCACGGCGTCGAGGTGGCCGAGCGCCCGGTCCACGATGATGTCCTCGGTGCGTCGGGCCTGGGACGCCTCGCCGCGGTTGATAGCGGCGAGCTTGCCATACGTCGGGCCGAGCGTGGTGTGCATGCGGCGCAAGGCGTCACCGAGCCTGGACAGCGGCATGGCAGCCGCAGCCGGATCGTCTTCCATCAACGCCTCGAGCTTCACCGCACCGACGTCCTCGACCAGTGCGACGTCGGCATCGAGGTAGCGGCTGCCGCGGTCGAGCATCAGCAGCCGTGGGGTTCGCACACCTGCGGCGGCCAGGGCCGCGTGGTTGACGGCGAACAGCTCCGCTCCAGAGGCGTCGGTGAACGGGTCATCAGGGACGGCCGGCGACGGCGGCCAGTAGTTCTCCCCGGCCGCCCATACGTAGAGGATCACGGTCGTCTGGTCGTCCAGACCGAGACGGTAGACGCCCTTCTTGCTGCCGCCGGTCAGTCGGTCCAGCGCAGTCAGTCGCCGACCAGCGCCGAGCTGTTCCGCCACAAGGTCGCGCACATCGTCCGGCTGCAGGAACGCTCGTGTCATGATCGCCTTTCGTCACGTCGACCGACCATGGTCCCTGAGCCGGCGGTGCCTCGCAATCGAGTTAACGGGTGGAGCCAGGTCGCGCCCGGCGACAGCACAGTACGCAGCACGGCTCGGTGGTCATACGTCGAGGACCGCTTTTCCGGCGACGCGGCGGGCTATCAGGGCATCGGCGGCCTCCATCGCCTTGTCCCACGGCCCGCGCCAGCCGACCTGCACGTCCAGCTCGCCGGCCGCCAGCAGTCCGACCAGGTGAGCAAGGTCGGGGCCGAACGGCGTGGTCACGTTGAAGTTCTCGATCCGCCCCCGCGCCGATCGCGTGCCCGCGAGCTCGAAGTCGATGACCGTGGCCTCGCGGGCCGCCCGTCCGATGGCCATCACCACGCCGTCGTCCTCCAGCCGATAGAACGCCTGCGCGAGCTGCCGCCCGCCTACGTTGTCCAGCACGCCGTACACGCGGCCTTTCAGGTTCTCCGGACCGATGACGATCTCCGCGGCGCCCAGTTCACGCAGGCCCCGCGCGCGGGCGGGGCTGCCGGCGGAGGCGACGACATGCGCTCCAGCACGGGCGGCGAGCTGTACGGCGAAGCGGCCGACGCCGCCGGACGCCCCGGTGACCAGGACGCGGCGGCCCGCCACCGGCCCGAGCCGGCGGACCGCCTGCAGCGCCGTGACTCCGGCGACCGGCAGGGCGCTGGCCGGCCCCAGGTCGACGGCGGCGGGAACGACGGCCAGCTCGGCGGTGTCCACGGCGCGCAGCTCCGCCCAGGCCCCCGACCAGCCGAAAGTGACCACGCGGGTGCCGGCGGCAGGGCCCGAACCGTCGGCGGCGGCCTGGACGACCACCCCGGCGGCATCCCAGCCCGGCACGTGCCCGGGCCGGACGTTCGCGCTTGTGTAGGCGATCTCGCCGAAGTTGAGCGAGAACGCCGCAACCTGGACGAGCGCCTGGGAGGGCGTGGGCACCGGGTCGGGCACGACATCCAAGGAGAGGTCCGGCTTGAAGGTCAGGGCTCGCATCGCGTTACTCCTCCATCAGTGGGTGACGGGCACGACCCTGACGGAACGCGCGCACGATCGGCTGGGGGTCAGCGCACGGACGCCTCCCCGCCCAGCGCTGCGCGGACGGCGGCGGTGATCCGGTCGACGTCGCCGCGTTCCGCGGGCGGCAGGGGTGCGCCGACCGACTCCCTGAGCGCGGTGGCCTCACCCAGCAGGGCCGCGGCCTCCTCGTAGGCACCCTCGGCCGCCGCGACCCCGGCCAGCCCCTCCCGGGCCAGGGCGATGCCCCGCGGATCGCCGACCTCTCGGGCCGTGGCGAGCCCCTCCAGGTGCAGCGACCTGGCCGTGGCAAGGTCGCCGCGCTGTTCGGCGATGAAACCGAGCTCGGCCAGCAGCAGCGTCATCCCGTAGAAGGGCACGCCGTAGTCGGCTTCCAGGCGGCGATTCCAGGCCATTGATTGCTGGAAGAGCCGCTCCGCGGTGTCGAGGTCGCCGGCGCGGCGGGCCACGAGGCCGAGGCCCACCCGGGCGAACTCCTCGGCGAAGCTGTTGGACTGCTCGGCCGCCAGGCGCATTCCCCGCTCATGCAGCTCCCGGGATCCGTCCATGTCCCCGGTCAGCAGGGCGAGCCGGCCGAGGCCGGACAGCCGATAGGACGCGTCGGTCCACAGCCTCAGGTCCTCGGCGATGCGCAGGCCCTCGCGGTGCAGGCGGGCGGCCCGCTCATAGTCGCCGGTGATCTCGGCGAGGTAGCCGAGCATGTCAGAGGCCTGCAGCCGTCCCCAGCCATCGCCCAGCTCAGCGAAGATCGCCAGGCTCTGGGTGCCGGACCGCTCGGCGAGGGCGTGGTCGCCCTGGAACATCGCCTGCTTGGCGCGGCCCGCCAGCGCCGCCGCCTCGCCCCAGCGGTCGCCGACGGCGCGGAATCCGGCCAGCGCCTCCGTCAGCAGGCCCTCGGCGGTGGCGGCGTCCCCGAAGCTCAGGTGCGCGAAGGCCAGGAACCAGCGTGATCGTGCGTCGCGGGCGTCCAGCGCCTGCGCTGCGGCACGGCTGCGCAGCAGCAGGTCGGTGCCGTCGCCGGTCAGCATCGCGAACCCGGCCTCCCACGCCGCCGTCCTGGAGCACTCCGCGCCGGGCAGCGCCATGGCCGTGGCGATGGAGGCGCGGCCCTCGCGGTGTCTGCCGCGCAGGTACCAGTACCACGCCAGGGCGTCGACCAGGCGCAGTGCCAGCACGTGGTCGGTGGTGTGCTCGAGGGTGGCCCGCAGGTTGGGCGCCTCGGTGTCCAGACGGTCCAGCCATGGGCGCTGGGCGGGACCATAGAGGTGGGGCCTCGCCTGCTCGGCCAGCTCGGTGTAGTAGAGGTCGCGGCGCTGGAAGACGGGGTCGCCGTCGGCGAGCCGTTCCAGACAGTAGGCGGAGATCGACTCCAGCAGCCGGTAGCGGTTCCCGTCGGAGGACTCGACCATCGACCTGGCCACCAGCTGGTCCAGCAGGTCTGCGACGTCTAGGCCAGGGTCCAGTCCGGGGCCGGCGCACACCGCCTCGGCTGCCTCCAGCGTGCAGCCTCCCGGGTGAACGACAAGCCGTAGCAGGATCAGCCGCTGTTGCTCGGTGAGCTGCTCCCAGCTCCAGTCGATCACCGCGCGCAGGGTCTGCTGGCGGGCAGGCCGTCCCCGGCCCGAGACGGTGAGCAGGTGGAAGCGGTCGTCCAGCCGGTCGGCAACCCCGCGCACGCCCAGCGCGCGTACCCGGGCGGCGGCCAGTTCCAGCGCCAGCGGCAGGCCGTCCAGCCTCCTGCAGATCGCCGCCACTGAGGGCGCGCTCACCTCGTCCAGCACGAACCCGGGCGCGGCGGCCGCAGCACGGGCCACGAACAGCCGCACGGAGGCGGCCAGCGCCGGATCGGCTCCGGGCGCCGGAAGCTCGAGCGGCGGCACCACGTACAGCGTCTCCCCCGGGAGCGCCAGCGGCTCCTGGCTCGTGGTCAGCACGCGCAGGTCGGGGGCGGCCCGCAGGAGCAGGTCCACCAGCTCGGCGACCGGTTCGACCACGTGCTCGCAGTTGTCCAGCACGAGCAGCAGCCGGCGGCCGCGCAAGGCGTCGGCGAGCCGGTGCGCCAGGCCGGCCGGGCGCACCCCGGGACGCGAACCGGTCGCCGTGTCGTCGCGGACGTCCAGCTCGGCGGCCACCACCTCGGCCACGGTCGCTGTCTCGCCCGAAGTGCCCGCCAGCTCGACCAGCCACACCCCGTCGGGAAAGGCGTCGACGGCGAGGTCCGCGACCGCCAGGGCGAGTCTGGTCTTGCCGACACCGCCCGGACCGGTCAGCGTGACCAGACGCGCCGAGCCGAGCAGGGCACCGACCTCGGCCACGGGCAGCTCGCGGCCGATCAGTCCGGTCAGGGGAGCGGGAAGGTTCGTGCGCGGGCGCGGGGGCGCGAGCGAGGGATCCTGGCGCAGGATCGCCTGGTGGAGCGCGGCCAGTTCGGGTCCGGGGTCGAGGCCCAGCTCGTCGGCCAGCCGGTGCCGCAGGTCGTCGTACCCGGCCAGCGCCTCTGCCTGACGTCCCGACCGGTAGAGCGCGCGCAGGTGGGCGGCGCGCAGGCGTTCACGCAGCGGGTGCGCGGCCACCAACTCGCCCAGCTCGTCGGTCACCAGGCTGTGCTCGCCCAGCTCCAGCCGTACCTCCGCCCACTCCTCCAGCGCGGTCAGGCGCTGCTCCTCCAGACGGGTGGCGGCGGTACGGGCGAACTCCTCGTCGCCGAAGTCGGCGTAGGCGGGACCGCGCCACAGGGCCAGCGCATCCGCCAGCAGCTCCGCCTTCGCCCGCAGATCGGTGGCGGCGCGGGCGCGGTCGAGCAGCGCGACGAAACGGGCGGCGTCCACGTCGTCGGCGCGCAGGACGTAGCCCCGCGCCTGGAAGGCCACCAGCTCGCGACCTCCCGGCTCCGCCTGCTCCAGGGCGCGGCGCAGCTGGGACACCTTGGTCTGCAACGTGTTGACGGGGTTGCCCGGAGGATTGTCCCCCCACAGGTCCTCGGCCAAGCGGTCCGCCGACACCGGACGTCCCTCGTGGGCCAGTAGGTCGGCGAGCAGTGCCCGGACCTTCGCCTCGGGGACCCGCACATGCCGCCCGTCGTCTGTCCATACGCATAGGGGGCCAAGCACACCGAATCGCACCCGGTCACGGTACCCGCAGCGAACCCCCAGCCGATCGTGCGCGCCCCCGTCAAGAGTGGGGCCCGAAACAGAGGCACCACGAGTGAGGAGCACCCCCATGACCGTGAACCGTGAGATCCACCTGGCCGCCCGCCCCTTCGGCGAGCCAGGCACAGAGAACTTCGAGCTGGTCACCACCGCGCTGCCCGAACTGGCCGAAGGCCAGGTCCTGGTTCGCAACACCTGGATGTCGGTCGATCCCTACATGCGCGAGCGGATGCACGACGCCGATTCCTATCTGCCGCCGTTCCAGCTCGGCGAACCTCTGGACGGCTCGGCGATCGGCGAGGTCGTGGCCTCACGCTCGGCTGACATCCCGGTGGGCGCGACCGTCGTGCACTTCCTGGGCTGGCGCGAGTACGCCGCGGTGGACGCCGCGGCCGTCACCGTCGCCGACCTCGCCCTGGCTCCCGCCGAGGCGTGGCTCGGCGCGCTAGGGACCACCGGGCTGACCGCCTACGCGGCCCTGACCCAGGTGGCCCCCGTGCGGGAGGGCGACGTGGTCCTCGTCTCGGCGGCGGCCGGGGCGGTGGGCAGCATCGCCGGGCAACTCGCCCGCAAGCTCGGCGCCTCCCGCGTGATCGGTTCCGCAGGCGGGACGCTGAAGGCCAAGAAGCTCGTGCAGGACTTCGGCTACGATGCCGCGATCGACTACCGCGCCGGTTCGCTCGCCGAGCAACTCGCCGAGGCCGCCCCCGACGGCATCGACGTCTACATCGACCACGTCGGCGGCGACCACCTGGTGGCGGCCATCGACGCACTGCGTCACGGCGGCAGGATCGCGATGGTGGGCGCGATCAGCTCCTACAACGCCACCGAGCCGGTGCCGGGCCCGGGCAACCTGTTCATCCTGGCCGCCAAGGACGCCACTCTGCGCGGCATGCTGATCAATTCCTACTTCCACCTGTTCCCGGAATGGATCGCGAAGGCGGCCGGTTGGCTGGCCGACGGCTCCCTGTACACCGAGGTGACCGTGGCCGAGGGCATCGAGCGGGCGCCCTCTGCCTTTATGGACATGATGCGCGGCGGCAACGTCGGCAAGATGCTGGTGAGGCTCTGAGACACGTGGCGCCTGACCTGCCGCTTTCCCAGCCCATCCAACGGGTCGAGGAACGGCGGTGCCCATCTGGTACGGCTACGAGTCCGGCGGCGAGCTCACCTTCGCCACGAGCGCCGACAGCGGCCTGACATCGCCCGGGCACCTGCTCCCCGGCCGTTTCAAGAACGGCCCTGGTGGGGTTCCCTCGGGTGGCCTTACACGTCAGGCATTCAGCGATCTTTGCACGGCGGCGTCCACCAGCTCGTGGATCTCCTGCTCACTGAAGATGTCGGGCAGCGTCAGCCGCTCCACGATGAGCCAGTTCAGAGCGAGGTAGAGGAGCACCACCGAGGTCGAGTCGCCGGGCAGACCCGAGGCGGCGTGGTAGCCGATGTTGGCGTCGATGTCCTCGCGGATGCGCTTGGTCAGCACGGCGCGCAGCTCGGGGCGCCGAGTGGACTCCAGCCGGAGCTCGAGCAGGGCCAGGTAGCCGGAGTTGAAGGCGGAGACCCGATCCACCAGTTCATGCATGAGCTCGGAATAGCGGGTTTGGTCCTGCACGCCCTCCCGGCTGCGGGCGATTGTGGCCTCGTCGGGCAGCAACCGCTCATAGATGCGTCCGCCGACCTGGGTGAACAGGTCGTCGCGGTTAGCGAAGTAGTTGGAAGCCGTGCCCGGGGGCACCGCCGCCTCCGCATCGACGGCCCGGAAGGTCAGCCCCCGCGCCCCCTCCCTGGCCAACACCTCGATGGCCGCGTCGATCAGCGCCTGCCGCCGCTCGGGATTGCTCCGCACTTGACACCACTCCAGATGTAGTACTACGTTCAAACCACTCCAAACAGAGTACTACATCAGGAGTTGATCAGTATGCGGAAGCTTGTCTACTACGTCGGCGTCTCACTCGACGGCTACATCGCGGGCCCCAACGCCGAGATCGACTTCTACCCCCTGTCGGACCAGATGGCCGCCTGGATCAACGCCCGCTACCCCGAGACGCTCCCCACTCACATCCGCAAGCTGGTCGGCCTCGACGGCGTGCCCAACAAAGTTTTCGACACCCTGGTGATGGGCCGCGGCACCTATGAGCCGGCCCTGGACGTCCCCACCACCAGCCCGTACTCCCATCTGCGCCAGTACGTCGTCTCCAGCACGCTGACGATCGACGACCCCACGGTGCAGGTGGAAACGGGCGACCCGATCGAGCTCATCCGGCGGCTGAAGGCCGAGGACACCGCCATGGACATCTATCTCTGCGGCGGCGGCAGGCTCGCCGCCTCCCTGCTCCCGGAGATCGACGAGATCATCCTCAAGAGCTACCCCGTGGTGGCGGGCACGGGCATCCCCATGTTCTCCGGACAGTTCCGCCCCACCCTGTTCACCCCCACCCAGCGCGAGTCCTTCGACAACGGCGCCCAGGTCACCTGGCTCACCAGGGCTTAGAACCGCAGGAGGAAGCATGCATATCAAACTCTCAGCCTTGAACGACCAGGCCAAGACCAACCGCCAGGCCCGATCGCCGCACCGGCACGAACACCCGGCGCGCGACCTCAAGCCCACGGGCCGGACCAATCCCTCCCGCCGCCCGACCGCCGCCCCTCGCCGCAGCGGGTACTGAGCGAGTCGGCGCTCACAACGACCAAGATTCCGTCCGATCAATCGATCGGACGGGATCCCGTCAGGCTCGGCGACGGGCGCGCTCTCCTCGGGACGGACTGGGGCTGCTCAGCCAACTCCGACGGTTTGCCGCTCGGGCTCGATCACGACCACGACGCGCTCTTGCCCTCGAGGGTAGGGCGCACCGGTGTACTTCGTGGCCAGCTGGTCGATGATCTCCCACGCCGCGTCGCCCTCGAGCCATTCGACGGCCTTTCCACGGACGACAACCGGCTCGAACGGGTTGTCGACGGGCGCGATGGACAGCGCCAGCCGGGGGTCACGGCGCAGGTTGCGTGCTTTGCGCATACCCGGGCCGGTGAAGAAGACGATTCGGTCGCCCTGGGTGCCGACGTAGACGGGAGTGGTGTGCGGCGAGCCGTCCGGCAAGACGGTGGCCAGGTGCGCGATCGAGGTGCCGTCGAGGACGCGGCGCACGTCGGGGTCAAGCATGGGGGTGCTCCTTCAGCGGGGTTGTCAGCGGGGGTTGTCGGCGCGCCAGGCGACGTAGTCGGCGACCGCCTTGGCGATGTCGAAGGTCGGGGTGAAGCCGGTGTCGTGGGTGAGCCGGGTGATATCGAGGTAGGGGTTGGCGCCGGGGCCGCTCTGCCGTCCGGGCAGGAGGTCGAGCCGCGAGCCGGGGGTGATCGCCTGCAGGGCGTCGGCGAGCTCGCGGTTGGTGAAGGGCCGGCCGCTGGAGACGTTGTAGGTGGTGTGCCGCAGGGTCGGCGCGGTCATCAGCAGGGCGATCGCGCGCCCGGCGTCGGGTGCGTAGCAGCTGTCGCCGCCGTCGTCGGCGTACAGCGACTGCGGCTGCTCACCGCGGAGCACGGCGTTGATGTACGGCGGGATGGGGTTGAACGGTGATTCCGGGTCCATCAGCGGTCCCCAGATGCTCCCGATCCGCAAGACGACCGGCTGGACCCCGGTGCCCTGGAGGCTGTGCGTGGTCAGTGGCTCGACGGCCTTCTTGAAGGCGACGATCAGGTGCGGCAGGTCCGCGGTGGGCAGTGCGAGTTCCTCGTGCCAGCGGGTCTCGGTCCGGCCGATGTACACGCCGAGGCTGCCGGCAACGGCGAACCTGCGGACGCCCCAGGTGCGGGCGGCGTCCAGCGCGTTGAGCAGGCCGGTCGTGTCCGTACGGAAGAAGCCGACCGGGTCCTGGTCGGGGATGGTGCCGGCGAGGTGGACGATGTCGCTGATGTCATGGCGGTCGGCGAGGGAGAGGAAGGCGTTCCGGTCGGTGACGTCGAGGGGTTCCACAGTGACCCGGCCGGCGAGGAACGACGGGACCTGGGTCCGGCGGTGCGTGGTGACGACGACCTGGTGTCCGAGGTCGGCGAGCGCGCGGGCGGTGTGGGCGCCGATCATGCCCAGCCCGCCGGTGATGAGGATCATCGGGCCACCTCGTAGTGGAGGTGGGTCACGCCGGGGGCCGGGATGGACTCCACCAGGCGCAGGTGCACGTGTTTCGGGAGCGTCTGGAAGAAGGGGCGGCCGCCGCCGAGCAGGATGGGCACCTGGTGGAGGATCACCTCATCGACGAGGCCCGCTTCCATCGCGGAGGCCAGCACGCCGCCGCCCATGAGGCCGACGTCCTTGCCGTCGGCGGCCTGGCGGGCAGCCGCGACCGCGTCCTCGATGCCGGTGGTGACCAGCGTCTGCCGTTCGGTGATTTCTGGGGCCGGTCGGTGGCTGAGAAGGATCAGCCGGGCTGTCGGGTGTGGGCTGCCGCCTCCGAAGTGGTCGGAGTCGTCGTAGGTGTTGCGGCCGGCCACGATCGCGCCCACGCGTCCGGCGAGAGTGTCGAAGAGGCGGGCGCTGGGCTCGCTGAGTGTGAATCCGTCGAACGTCTGGCTGGGTGTGTCGCCGTTGAAGTACCAGTCGAACAGCATGTTCGCCTCGCCGAGGCCGCGTCCGGGGCCGGGGTTGCGGCCGGTGATGTAGCCGTCGACCGAGACGGCGTGGGCGCTGATGACCTTGCTCATGTCTTTCCTTTCGCTGTTGATCAGCTGGCTTGGGTCGATCGCCAGGTGGACCAGCGGCGGCCATCCCCGCTCGCGTGCGTGCGAGGCGACGGCCGCAGCCAGCTCGGCGCCGACGCCTTCGCCGGCCAGCAGCAGGCGATCGGGGTCGGCGTCCAGTTCGCGGGCGTGGTCGGCGGCCCACTCGGTGGCCAGGATGGCGTCGCACCGCCCGTCCGGCCAGAGCGGTTTCCGGTACGACACGCACAAGACCACCACCCCGGCACTCGAGCACACGGCGCGGCAGAGCGCATCCGCGCGTTCGATGCCGTCGGCCGGCAGGAACACCAGCATCGGCGCGGTCCGGGTCGCCGCCGGCCAGTACGTGCGGACCGGCAGCGGCCCGGCGACACCCCGCAGCCGGGTGTCCGCGACCAGCCGTACGGCTGGATGATCGGGCATGGGTAGAGGCTCGCATCGGCACGGTCGTCAGGGGAAAGACCGATGGTGCATGGCAGTCTTGCCGACCAAGCATCACCGGCGGCGGCCGCGGCGGGTGGATAATGCCGACATGGCCGTCGACGGGCTGAAACGGGACGAGGAAGACCAGCCGCCCGAGCGGGTGCTGCCGCTGCCTGCCGCGCCCGACGCGATCGAGCTGCGGCACCTGCGGGCCTTCGTGGCGGTCGCCGACGAGCTCAATTTCGGCCGGGCCGCCGCCCGCCTCTACCTGTCCCAGCCGGCGCTGAGCAGACAGATCCGTATGCTCGAGCGGCTGGTCGGCAGCGACCTGCTGCGCCGCTCGACGCACCGGGTGGAGCTCACGCTGGCCGGCGACGCCTTGCTGGACCGGGCGCGGCGCCTGCTGAGCGATCTCGACGACGCGATCTCGGCGACCCGATCGGTGGGCGGTGAGCTGGCCGAACGGGCCGCCAAGGCCTGGCGGCCGCTCGACGACCTGTTCCGCGCCGGCGCCGGGATCCAGCAGTTCCGCGCCGCGGTGGAGGACTTCCACGCCGGACTCACGCTGCCGGAAGGGATCGGCGTACGGCCGGTCAACGCCGGCGGGGTGCCGGCCCTGGCGGTGGCCGAGGTGGCGGACTGCCCGCCGACCCTGCTGCACCTGCACGGCGGCTCGTACGTGGCCGGGTCTGCCTTCGGGTTCCGCCCGCTGGGCGGGGCGCTCTCGCTCGCGGCCGGTGTCGGCATACTGGTGCCTGACTACCGGCTGGCGCCGGAGCATCCGTTCCCGGCGGCCGTCGACGACGCGTTACGCGCGTACACGTGGATGCTGGACACCGGGACTCCCGCGGCCGGGATCACCGTTGGAGGTGACTCCGCCGGCGCCGGGCTGGTCCTCTCCCTGCTGATGACCCTCAAAGAGCAGCAGCTGCCACAGCCCGGCCGGGTCCTGCTCCTCTGCCCGTGGGTGGACCTGACGGGCGACGTGCGAGCGCCCGATGAGCAGGAGCCACAGCCGGGCATCGATCCTCGGCAGCTACGCCGGTTCGCGGCCGCGTACCTGGCCGGTCACGATCCCGGCGACCCGCGGGTCAGCCCGCTCACCGCGGACCTGTCCGGCCTGCCGCCGATGCTCCTGCAGGCAGGCACCGGCGACCCGCTGGCCGGCGACGCCCACCGGCTCACGGAAAGGGCCCGGTCGTACGGCGTCGACGCGCGGCTCGAGCTCTATCCGGTGTCCGCCCACGTTTTCCACTACTTCTGGTCGTTCCTGCCGGAGGCCGCAGACGCGCTGGAACGAGCGGGCGCTTTCGTCCGCCGCGTAGCCGGCTGAGGTAATGCCAACGACCTTCCCCGAGCCGGGCCGCCCGTGATCGAGCTCCTTCCGTCAGCGGTAGTCGTTCTCCTTCAGCTCGATGACCCAGGCACGACGCTCGGCGATCTTGCCGTCGCGCATGACGAACACCTCCGCCATGGACATGCGCATCTCCCCGCCCGCGACTCGCTTCACCGTCCCGGTGAGTTCCGCCATGACGACATCGCCCTGCTCGACCATGCGCACGACCTCCAGGTGGGGAGGGTTGATGAGTTCGGGCGGGCCGTCGATGGCCCTGTCGTAGGCGTCTTTGCCGGTCAGGTGGAAGGCGCCGAAGACGGTCCACTCGATGTCGTCGGTCAGGCAGGACAGGATCTGCTCGTGATCGTTCTTGCGGAAACCGTCCAGGTAAGTGTTGACGGTCTCGATGTTCCGTGACATGCCTGCTCCTTCGAATCGGGTGTCGTCCATGAGGCGCCGCTGTGCGAACCGGCGGTTCCCTCGGTAGGAAGGTCGGAGCGGCCAGAGCGTTCTCGACATCACTTCGACAACTGACCCTGAATTCGGGGAGTAGTTGAGCACCGACGATGATGCCCTGGCGAAGATCGTTTCCCAGCCGAGCGGTCGGGGGTTCACCGTGCTGCGTCCCGCAAGCATGGCGGCTTGCCAGTCGTAGTCCTCGTCACTGATCTTGTGACGTTACGCACCCACGTGGGATGGGCGATGACACGCTTCGTGCGTTCGGGAGCCGGTCACGGGATCCGCAGTCAGTACCAGCGGCTGAATGCGGTGGCGCCGGATCCGGTCTCCGCGGCGAACTGAAGAACCCGCAGCGGCGCGTCAATGAGCTCCGCCGCATCGAAGTCGGGGGCGTCGCCCATGGCGGTCATCCAGGCGGTGATCCGGCTGAGGACCTCGCTTCGCTGTGTGGTGGAGAGGAAGAGGGCTTCCTCAGCTCGAGGCAAGGCGGTCCGAACGTCCTCAGCGGACAGGAGGAAGTCGCCAAACCAGCCAGGGAACATCGTTGATCGTTCTGCGCCGAGGCCGTAGCACAGGGCTGCCGCCGGGTTCGCCTTGCGGGCAGTCGCGACGAACAGACCGGCGCCCTCCGCCTCGGGCATGAGCGTCATGCTCGCGTCCCGCATGGCTTCCGTCGCCTCGGTAGGCGCGTTGGCGTCGTCGATGAAGTCCGCGAATCGCCGGGCGGTCGGCGTGGGTATCAAAGGGCCGTGAGGGTCCGCGGGGTGCTCGAAGAAGGGCTCTTGGTCACCGCCGTTCGACCACCACGCAAGCGTCTCGCGAAAATCCGGCGGCCTGTCCCGGTCGCCTGACTGTAGGAGATGGATGTAGCGATCCGGTAGTGTCCGGGCCTCTTCATCAGGGATGGCACCGACCACCCACAACCCTGTTGAGCCCACGATTCACACCTCTCAATCTGCTCGGGGCATCGTCACGCAGCGTGTTGGAAGGAGATGGGGAGTCTTATCGTTTCGGCCGTATCGGGCGTCGGTCATGGACTGCGGGGATGCGCGGGGTCGACACCGTGGTCGGCATAGACAACAGCGAGATTGATGGTGGGCAGGTATGCCGCAACCTGGTCGGGTGTCCATCCGGAGGAGCCGAATGCCGTTTCGTGGGTGGCAATCCGGTAGATCAGAGCACGGATCAGCATCTGGCCCCAGGCCGGCAGATGCGACCACCGGGCGGCCAACTCGGGTGAAGCGCCATACCAGCACAATGCATCGACCACCGCGACCGCTGCCGCCCATGATGCGGGGCGCCAGTAAACGGGCCAATCGATGATCGCTGGTGGCTGGCCGTCCGCGAACAGCACGTTGCCGGGTAGATCCCCATGAACCGCTTGCGAGGCGAGATTGACCGGGCGGCGAGCGCGCACCAGCGGCTCCAGCAGGTTCAGGGCCAGCGGGCATGCCTGGATGGGCAATTCCTCCCATGCGACACGGTCACCGATGGACCAGGGGTCGTCGCGGAGGTCCAAGAATTCAGGACGGGGCAGGCTCGCGATGGCTGTGTGAAAGGCGATGCCGGCGCGCAGCACGTCATCCTGACGCCCGACATCCGGGACGCCCTCGATGAGCCGAGACGCCTCCCAACCGTCGATCACCCATGTCCCGTCCAAGGTCCGAACGGGGCGGGCAATTCTGAATTCGGCCGAGTCGGGCAGGGCGGCAAGCACCTCCGCTCGCCAGAGCGTCTCCGCCAAGAACTCCACGGGCTTAAGGACCACCTGATCAGCTCGCCAGGTGCCGCCCTTGCCGCCTGGTAATACCACTGGATCAGCGCGGATGCCGAATGCTGTCAGTACCGCTTCTGGGGGGCGCGAAACTGAAGGTGTCACGTTTAAGATCGTAGAGTCGTTGGGTGACGGGTTCGTGGCGCAATGGCGGCGACTGACGCCCCACCGCGCCAGCGACGATCATTGGCGAGTGTCGTAGACGCCGATCCACCACGGGGCGCCCTCCCGGGGGCCGATCTGGTTCGCCAGCAGCTCCGGCGCGAGTGTCAGCGTCTCGTGGTCGAACGGCGCGTTGCAGGCACCCTTCTTCCTGTCCTCGATGGCGCAGCCGGCGCTGGAGCCGATCGACGCGTCGGCGGGGAAGACCCAGATCTCCACGCCCTGCGGCCGCTCCAGCCACCCGGGCGGGACGGACTGCGCATCATTCTGGCTGTCGAGAATGTTCCCCTTCCGCTCGCCGCACCGCCCGAAATCGGTCCACTGGCCGGGATCGTGCACCGATCGCACCAGCACCCACGCCTGCGGGTCCGCGCAGTTGACGATGATGCGGTACACGTACCGGTCGGGGTCGTCGCCGATCTTCGGCCATACAGTCCACGCCTTGACGAGCGAATGCTGCACCACATCCTCGGCCATGGCCCAGTCCCGGGTCAGCAGGTACGCGGTGCGGCACAACCGCTCGTGCCGCTGTCCGACGTAGTTGGCGAAACCATCCGCCATCCTGAACCTCCGCCCGTTGGAATCCTTACGATGTACTACTGAGTGAGAGACCGATTTGGGTGACCGGCGGGCCGAGCCCGATTTTCGACGCCCATCTTCAGCGATCAGTTGCCGAAGCGGCCGGACCGCTCCGGCGCCAGGTCAGGGCAGCCGCGGCGGCGAAGGCCAGGACCGCGCTGCGGATCGTGCCGTGGGTGACGGCCGGACGCCGTGGGTCATCCGAGAGGCAGGACCGGCTGGAAGGAGCTTGCGGTCCGGAAGGCGGCGGTCCCTTGCCGGGCAGCGAGCCATAGCTGACGGTCGCGGTGGAGGATGACCCGGCCCGGATAGTTCAGCGACTCCAGCGTCACCGATCCGGTGATCGAGCCCGGACGGGCGTAAAAGGTCGTGTCCTTCTTGAACAGGGAACTGCCGTCACTGCGGTCGAAACGCAGCCGGAAGTGCTTGTGCCGCAGGTAACGGCCGTCGGGGCCGATGAAGGAGTATCCCTTGGGATCGGCAAGGCCCGGCACGATGCGCAAACCGGTGCCCTGCCGGGATGCCGCCGGGTCGGTGTCGCGGATGGTGACAAGCCGGGCTTGGCCGCGCAGGTTCAGGATGAACGCGTCAGGAGTGCCGACCGACCGGAAGGACCGGCTCACGCCCGTGGGCAGTCTGGCGGCCTCCGACGGCGCGTACGTCGGTGATGGCGACGCCGCGGTTGTTTGACCGGGCGTGGCGGTGGGGGATGGCACAGGGGTGGCGGAGGGCGCCGCGTCCGCGATCCGCTTGACCAGCTTGATCGCGGGATTTCCCGCGGGCACGAAGCTCTTCCAGGCGGAGGTGTCGCCGGTGTAGTAGATGATCAGCTTGGGGTCGGCTCCTGTGAAGGCGGCTTTGTCCTGGACCGGTGGCTTCTGGCCGAGGTACAGCGCCCGCAGCTGGGGATCACGCGCGAAGACGCGCGGACCGAGCTTGCTCAGGCTCGGCGCATAGACCGAGGTGAGGCTCGCGTTGTCGGAGATCGAGTCATGCCAGGCGGTGGTCAGCGCGGGCGCGTACAGCTCCTTGAGCGAGGCGAGGCGGACGATGGCGTTCTTGTCCAGCGTCAGCAGGCTCGGCAGCCGCAGCACTTTGATCCCTGTCCCGGCGGCGGCGTCACCGTTGAGATCGAAGCAGTTGATGCCCATGTAGCGGAGCTCGGGAAGGTTGACCGCTTCCAGCACGTGGCTGTCGTTCAGTCCGTTCCTGCCGATCGACTCCAGCTCGGGGGCGTTGAAGTAGCGCAGGCGGGAAGCGTCGTCGAACGCGAAGTCGTCAATGGTCCGCACCCGCGGGAGGTTGACCTTCGTCAGGTACTGGTTGCGGCGGAACGCGTTCGCGCCGATCTCCGTGACGCTCGGCAGGTAGAGCACGCTGAGCTTGGCGTACGGCCCGTGCCCGAACGCCATCGCGCCGACGGTGCGGGCTGCCTTGAAGCTGACCGAGGCGAAGTTGTGGTTGCTGAAGGAGCCGGGTTTGATGTTCTGCAGATCGTCCAGCACCAGGTGCCTGACCCACGACCCCCACCAGCCGTTGTGCCACAGGTACGGCGAGCGTCCGCCGCGTGCGATCTGGCCGGCGCAGGCCAGGCCGGAGTCGGGGGTGCATTCGGTCCCGCCCTGGAGGGATCGCAGGTTGTAGATGTGCAGCCGGTTCAGCTTGGTCAGCCCGAGCCCGCCCGCGCTCTCGGCGTTGCCCACGGTCTGCACCGCCGTCAGGTCGGCGTCGTTCAGCGCGGTCCCGCCGGTGAGGTAGAGCGCGATGCCGGTGCTGCGCGCGAGCTCCGCCCGCGCTTTGACGAGCTGCGCCTTCAGGGGACGCTGTGCGGCTTGGGAGACGTCGTAGCGCAGGGTGAACGTGTCCGGCGGCAAGGCGTGGTCGCCCGGCTCCGAGGGCCGGTAGGTGTAGGTCTCCTTCCTGTTCAGTTCTCCGTCAGAGGAGAAGACGGGATCGACTCCCGGATCCTTGGCCGGATCGGCTGCCAGGCCGGTGCCGCCGTGCAGCGCCGCCGAGGTGCCGGTGCGCACGGCGGCCCCGGCCACCGGCCCTTGCGCGCCGTAGACGGCGGCCGCCGTCACGAACGCGGCGAGGGCCAGGTGGCGGACTGGGGGTTTTCCGAAACCCTTGTCGCTCATTGCTGCCTTACTGTCGCCGCCTCCCGTGTGGAGGCTCTCGTGGGAGGTGACGAAACAGGTGGGCGCGGATAACAGAAAAATGCTCGTGAGTCGCGCCACACTGTCTCGGGCACGGTCCTGGCTCGCCAGGTGGGTCTCCTCGCCGATGGCGGCGACGAACTCGGCCTCCCGGTCCCCCTTACGTGCGGCGGCGAGGTGTCGGGAGGTGGGCTCGATTACCTGGCTGCGGAAGCCTTCCACGGCGGCGCGATCGGACATGAAGCGGGAGAAGGCGTCGGGGTCGGTGTAGTCGGCCAGGGGCTTGAGTCCGGTCGGGGGTCCGACGTCCTCGCGCACCGACCAGGACGAGGTGGCGACGGCGGACTTCTGGGCGGCCTGGGAGGTGATCCAGCTCAGGAAGAGCTTTGCGGTGGCCTTGTGGGCGGCCTGCTTGAAGATCGCACCGCGCTGGGCCTAGGTGGTGGGCGGAGGAGGGGCGCCACATCATGCGCATGGGCCACTGACATGGGGGGTCAGCGGGGGCTGCTGGCACCGGCCTGCAGGAGTTTGGCGAGGATCGCGCTCAACTGGCCGCGCTCGTCGGGGGTGAGGACTTGGAAGGTGTCCTCGAGGAAGGCCGGGATCAAGGCTTGAGCCTCGGCGAACCGCCGGCGGCCTGAGTCGGTAATGGTGACGGCGTAGGAGCGCCGGTCGCGGGGGTTGCGTTCCCTGCGTACGTGACCCGCCTGCTCCAGATCGTCACAGATGCCGACCATCATGCTGCGGTCGATCCGGAGTTCCTCGCTGAGCGTCTGCTGAGAGCAGGGGCCGACGGCGTCGAGCATCTGGAGCACGAGGTGCTGCCCGACTCCGAGCCCTTCCCCGGCGGCATGAGCGTCGGCGGCCCGGGCCACGGCGGCCGAGGCCCGGCACAGGGCGATGTCCAGCCGCTCGGCGGCGAGTTGCGGAAAGTAAGCCGTCCCACGGTCTGTCGTTCTGGTCGTTATCGCCATCGCTCTCCTCTTGCGTTCAGCCATCAGTCTATCGCAAGTCCATCTCCATACAGACTGTTTGACAGCAGATGATTTGCAGGCATACGGTCCGAACCGTCTGTCCGCCAATTGTTTCAATGCAGATGGAGAGTGATCGTGCCCCGAACCGACGGCCGCCAACAGGTGGCCCTGGCGTTGCTGTGCGCCGCGGTGTTCCTGGATTCGATGGACCTGTCGTTGATGGGCGTGGCCCTGCCCGCCATCGGGCGTGATCTGTCGCTGACGGAGAGCAGCCTGCAGTGGCTGATGTCCGGCTATGCGGTCGCCTACGGCGGCTTCCTGCTGCTCGGCGGCCGCATCGCCGACCTGTTCGGCCGCCGCCGGGTGTTCCTGCTATCGCTGGCGGTGTTCGCGGCGGCGAGCCTGGTCGGCGGGCTCCTGTCGGCCGGATGGCCGCTGGTGGCCACCCGGGTGATCAAGGGGGTGGCGGCCGCGCTCACCGCTCCGGCGGCGCTGTCGCTCATCACCACGACCTTCGCCGAGGGGCCGCAGCGTAACCGGGCGCTGGGCGTGTACTCGCTCGCCGGGGCGACTGGCTACACCGCCGGACTGATCGCCTCCGGCCTGCTGACCGAGATCAGCTGGCGGCTGGTGTTCTTCCTGCCGGTCCCGATCGCCTTGCTCGTGCTGGCCGCAGCGCCGCTGGTGCTGCCACGCGGCGTTCGGCCGCCCGGGGCGCGCGAGGGGTTCGACGCCGCCGGCGCGATCGCGGTCACCGGCGGCGTGCTGATGGGGGTGTTCGCGCTGACGGAGCGGAACTGGCCGGCCGGTGTCGTGGCCGTGCTGCTCCTGGGCGCCTTCGTCCTCATCGAGCGCCGGCGGTCCGCGCCGCTCGTCCCGCTGGAGGTGTTCAGATCCGGCACCGTGGGCGCCGCCAATCTCGCGGCGCTTACCTGGGCGTGCGCGACCATCGGCTGGCAGTTCGTCGCCGTCCTGTATCTGCAGCACGTACTTGGCTACAGTGCGCTGGCCACCGGGCTCGGGATCGTCCCGATGGGCCTGGCCATCGTCATCGCCGCCAACCTGGCCGGCCGGCTGATCAGCCGGTGGGGCCTGGGGCGGGTGGCCGCCGCCGGGATGCTGGTCCAGGGCGCGGGCATCCTGTTGTTCCTGCGGGCCGGGCCGACCGGCGACTACGTCACCGTGCTGGTGCCCGCGCTGGTCGTGCACGGCATCGGCAACGGGCTGTCCTTTCCGAGTCTCAACATCGCCGCCGTCTCCGGCCTGCCGGACGAGCGGCAGGGGCTAGCCTCGGGACTGGTCACCTCCGCCGTGCAGATCGGCGCCGGAATCGGCGTGGCGGTGCTGGCGTCGATGATGACGCTGGGCGGCTCCACGCTGGCCGGATACCGGATCGCCTTCCTGATCGCGGGCGGTTTCTCCCTGATCGGCGCTCTCGTCGCCGCCTTCGGCCTGCGCCCACGCCGCTCCGCACCTGTTCCCGCCCCCACCGCCTGAAGGAGACACATCGTGACGCTGGATCTCACCCCCGACGAGCTGCTGAGCACGACCCGCGCCGTGCGCAAGCGCCTGGACCTCACCCGCCCGGTGCCGCGCGAGCTGATCGAGCAGTGCGTGGACCTGGCCGTACAAGCCCCGACCGGACGCAACCGGCAGCGCTGGCACTTCATGGTCGTGACCGAGCCCGAGCAGCGGCAGGCCGTGGCCGACATCTTCCTGCGCGCTCTGCCGCTGGCCACCGGGCAACCGCTGACCGAACGCGACGTGCGGCGGATGAACTACCACCCCGGCTCCACCGAGCGGGTCTTCGACGGCCTGCGCCACCTGGCCGACAACATCCATCAGGTGCCCGCGTTCGTCATCCCGGGCGTGGAGGGCCGCACCGACCGCGCCCCGGCGGCCGTGCAGGCGGGGGCGTGGGGATCGATCCTGCCGGCGGTGTGGAGTTTCATGCTGGCCGCCCGGGCGCGAGGCCTGGGCACCGTGTGGACCACCGCGCAGGGACCGCTCGAACGGGAACTGGCCAAGGTGCTCGGCGTGCCGTACGAGGAGGTCATGCTGGCCGCGTTCATCCCGCTGGCCTTCACCCTCGGCACCGACTTCAAGCCCGCTCCCCGCATCCCGCGCAAGGAGGTCCTGCACTGGGAACGGTGGTGAGCACGCTGGCCAGGCCGTCCCGACCCCAGGGGCGGCCTGGCAAGCGGCGCTGGACCACGGGCCGGGTCGCCAGGGGGGCGACTTCCCCCGGGCGACCCGACCTCATTGGGCCTCGGAGAACGCCTACGCCTCCCGCGAGTGATCGGTGACCTCGGGGAAGTCCTCGACGGGCGCTGGCGTGGGGGCCTACAAGGTGGCGCGCAGGCAGGATCATGTTCAGGCTGCTTGGTCCTCGAGATCGAGGGCTGGCCGCGCCGGGCTGCCTGATCGAGGTGGACGCGATAGCGGCCGTCGATTAGCCGGCCGTCGCAGACCCTGCCCAGGTCGCCTCCTGCTACGCGCCTGAACATGTCATCAAGGCACCACCCCCGCGTCGTCGAAGAACTTGCCGGTCGGTCCGTCGTCGGGCAAGGTCGCGAGCCGGATCGCGATCGCCGCACCGTGCTCCGGGGTACGGACGCCGCGGAAGCCGTTGAGGTCGGTCGCGGTGAAGCCGGGGCAGGCCGCGTTGATGGAACGTCTTCGACGGCGCGTACGCGACGCTGATCGGACCCGTCTCGGCGCCCGGAGTGGTCTGCAGGGTGAGCGAGCCGACGCTGCTGGACATGTTCACGATCCGCGGCGACGCCGAGCGGCGCAGCAACGGCAGCATCGCGTTGGTGACACGGATGACACCGATCACGTTGGTCTCCACGGCCACCCAGGCTGTCCCAGAGCTCGGCACCAGGTCAGTAGCCGCTTCCCCGGCCCAACGGGCCGAAAGCCACGCTCTTTTCCTGCTCCAGAACCTGACCCTGTGGTCCGTACGCGGTCACCGTGACCGGCGGGGAATCCAAGATCGTAGGCGGCTCGTCGTCGCCATCCTGGCGATCCCTGACCAACTTCCCCAGCACCCGGGCGATGAAGAACCCATCGGCCACACGCGCATCGGTACGCCGCCCGTCCGCCCAGTCGATTTCGACCCGCCGCACACTGGCACCGACCCGGCCGACGACGACCCGGTAGACGTCGTCTTTCTGAATTCGCTCCGGCCCCACCGCGTACGAATGCGCGTGCGAGGTGTAGGCGTCCACCTGGACATCACCTGAGAAGCCCGTGAGACTTCCCGGAGACTTGAACCCCCAGTAAGTGAAGACCGCTCGCTCCGCGAAATCCGTCTGCTCGGTCGGCGTGCACAGCACGAAGCCGGACTGGCTCCCGACCAGGGCGGTCGTCCCGCCCTTGTCCTGGTACTCCACCAGCAGCCGGAAGTCCTTGACCGTCCCGTGCTCCGGGATGCGCCGATTGCCGTCCATGTTGTGGACGGGACCTCCTTGAGGCATGCATTCGCGTACGAGTCGCAACTGCTCAGGGGTGTTGTCCGGCAGTCTCATCACCTTCGCCGCCGTGTCCGGGCCGGAGCCGCCGGGGGGAACCACGATCACCGTCGCGATGACCGAAGCGGCCGCCGCGAGCCCGGCCAGCGACCAGGACAGACGCCGGCGTCGCAGCGAGACGGTCCGCGCCCGGCTGACGTAGCCGAGCACGTCAACGGGCCTGGCCTCGTCCGCCATCAGCCGCAGTTCCTCGGCGATCTGCTGTTCGTCGATCGTCATCTCATGCCTCCAGGGTGACGGTCTCGCCAATGAGCTCGCGTAGCCGGGTGACGGCTTGGTGGGTCTGGCTGCGCACGGTCCCTACCGAGCAGCCCATGATCTTGGCGACTTCGGACTCCGAGAGGTCCTCGTAGTAACGCAGCACCAAGACCGCTCTTTTCCGGGCCGGCAGGATCCGCAGCGCCTGGGCCAGGGTGATGCGGGTCTCGACCTCGCGGGTCCGGTCATCCGCGGCCCGGTCAGGGGGTGCTGGGACCACGCTCTCGCGATCCCAGCGCCGGCTTCGCCAGCGGCCGACCTGTTCGTGGTACATGATCCGGCGCACGTACGCCTCCGGATTGTCACGGATCCGCCGCCAGTGTCTGGCCGTCTTGGCCAGCGCCGTCTGCAGCAGGTCCTCGGCGGCGTGCTGGTCGTTGGTCAGCACGTAGGCGAGCCTGATCAGGCTGTCGGAGCGGCCGACGACGAACTCGGTGAAATCTCGCTGCTGGTCGGGGTTCAAGGGCTCTCCTCGGTCTCACCCTTATAGATGGAGGCGGGCCCGCGAATCTATGGTGTGTTGCCCTAACCCGCCGATCCCGGAGATCGCGCGAGAGCTTGGCCGCGCGCCCTTCACCATTAGCCGGGAGATTCGCCGCAACCGGCGCCCTGGCAACGGCCAGTACCGGCCGCACGCGGCCCAGGCCCGCGCCGACGTGCGCCCGCCTCGCCCCAAGCCCAGCAAGATCGGGCAGAACCCCGAGTTACGGGCATGCATTCAAGATCATCTGCACCAGCACTGGAGTCCGGAGCAGATCTGTCTGAGCCAGCGCAAGAGCTTCTCCGAGCGGGTGGAGATGCATGTGGGCCACGAGACCCTCTACGTCCGAGGCCGCGGCGCGCCGCGAGCTGACCCGGGGCGCTGCGCACCGGCTGCGCCCATCGCCGCCGACATGCCCGTCTACTACGGCGTCCCGGCGAGCCCGTGGACCGAGAAAGACACTCACCATGCTGCGCGCAGCCAACAATTGATCGTTCGTCGCCTGGAAGGTGTGGATGTGCAGGTGAATCTGCGGCGGTGGCGGCACCGTGGGCGCGTTGGGCGTCAGGCGGGTTCCCGGGTGCGGGCCAGCCACGCGGTGAGGCTCAGCAGCGCCGCCGTCGCGACGGCGACCGCCGTCAGACTCGCCAGATCGGTGAACCACGACCGCATGACAGTGACGAGGAGGAACGGCGTCAGGATGGCAGCCGTCCGCCGGCCCGCAGGAGAGCGCAGCGCCAGCACCGCCACCGTACCGATGGCGGCCAGCATCAGGACGGACTCGTAGACGTCGAGCAGCAGGAGGCTCACGACGTACGCGGCCAGCACCCCGCCCACCCAGGCCAGCAGCCGCCGGGACCCCACAGGGCCGGGACCAGGCGACGGCGCGAGGGTCAGCATCGCCGCGCAGACGCACGCCGGGAGGGCCGCCAGCAGCATATTGGCAGCGATCAACGGCCGCCCCGAGACGAGAAGCACGTCGCCCATCACTATGGTCCCTTCGGGCAGGGACAGCAGCCGGGCCATCATCGCGCCCGCGTGCAACGCCGCTATGGCCCACGCGCAGGCGATCGCCGCCCATCGCCGCCCCAGCCACGCCAGAAGCACGACCAGCCCGGACGGCAGCGCATAGACGAGCACCGGGAGGGCCTGGTCGAAGGCTAACCGGCCAGCGAGCGCGGCAGCGCGGGACAGGCCGGCGCCGAAAAGCGCGAGAGGGGCGAGGAGGGCGGCCAGGTCGACGGCGCCCGCCAATGCCGGCGCGACCCGGGCGGCGCGACCCGGCGCAGCCGGATCGCCAGGCCGCCGCGCACCAGATCGAACGCGTCCCGCCCGGACGGGCGACTTTGGCCTGGAGCCGAGGCCGCCAGCAGCACGGCGAGCATCTCCTCCTCGTGCCGCGCCCGGTGGTCCTTCGGGTACCAGGTCAGCAACCGGCGGTAGCGCCGTTCCAGCGCGGTCACGAGGCGCCGCCGAGGGACGGCTGCGCAGCGGCCGGGCTGCGGCGCAGCCGCGCGGTGGCGGTGTCGGCGTTCCGGCGCAGTCGTTCGGCCTCGGCCGACAGCCGGGCCGCGCCCTCGATGGTGAGCCGGTAGTAACGCCGGGCCCGGCCGCCCACGACCTCCTCGCGGTCGGTCTCAATCAACTGCTCGTCCTGGAGCCGGTCGAGCGCGGCGTACAAGGTGCCGGCGCGCAGCCGCACCCGCTCACCGGAGATCTTCAGGACGTCGGTGATGATGCCGTAGCCGTGCTGCGGCCCGGCCGCCAGGGCCGTGAGGATCAGGAACGTCGGCTCCTGCATCGACCTGTTCTTCATGCGATCGATATATACCGACAATCTTCCTATAGTGCAACGCCGGGACGTAGTGTTCGACGGACACCTGCTCCGCGGCTCCCCAACCCAGGACGAACCCGATTCGGAAACTCCTGAAACGACAAGATCCCGCACCCTCATCTGCCGGCGACGCCTCACCTCAGTGCGTAAGCAGCTCTAAGCCACCTTCGACGAGGACGCCACCCATGTGTTGCAGGATCCCGGGTCGCCGGTGCGGAAACCGGCCCGGATCCAATGCTTGACGTTGTCGTCCCAGACGTATCCCAGGACCTTGTTCCAATCCTCGGTGGTCCTGCCCTTGATCGGCCAGACGCTCTGGATGAAGGCGCCACCCAGACATTCGATCTGCAGGTACATGCGCCGGTCCTGCTCCTGATGCTCGGCCTTGCTGCCGGCCCTGAGGTCTTCGCCGGCGTCGTAAAGGCCGGTCAGCTTCTGCACGTGGTAGCCGTACATCAGCGCGGCCTTGTTGAAGAGCAGGAGGTCGGACGGGGACGCCAGCCAGGAATGGCCGAGTTTGAAGGACAGGGTGCGGTCCCAGTCGCAATACCACACCTCGGAATCCCGGCTGCCTTCCTCGTCGGAACCGCAGTAGTTCTTGGGCAGGCGCTTCACGTACCGAACCTTGACCGGCTCATACGGCAGGCCGGCCTTTTTCAGATACGGCCCCCACGTGTTCTCCAGACAGCGGATGACCTCGTCAATGTAGGCGCGGGCCTGCCCGGAGTTGTGCGGCTCAATCGGCAGTTCGTCGCATGTCGTCGGCGGCAGCGGGCCCGCCTCGTACAGCGCGTTCTTGGTGAGGACGGGGTTTTTCACCGGAAATGCCGAGGCGTTCGCGGACGCCGTTCCGGCTAAGGGAGTGATGAGGGCGCAGGCGAACGCCGCGATCTTAAGAAGCTTCACGTCGGGCGAGAATAGGGCTCCTATAGACGGCCGGTCAACGTCCGGCAGCGTCTCGGCGTCCTGCGCGGGCCAGTTGAGCCTTCCATTCCCTCGGAGAAGAGCCCAGATGCCTTTCCCTATTCCCTAAAACTGGAACGCTTCTGGAGCGCGGCTACCGACATCTCGCCCTCCGCCCCTGCCCAGGGGACGTTCACATCGCGGAGGTCGATCGGCTTCGCACGCTGAGCGCGACGGACGTGGATGTCGGCGCATACCCGCTTGTGGATGGCCACTAGACTCGACGGCCGTGGTGGACACTCAGTATGAAGATCTGTTGCGGCTGGTACTCACCTCTGGGACGACCAAAGCCGATCGGACAGGCACCGGCACCCGAAGTGTCTTCGGGCACCAACTACGCTACGACCTCTCACAGGGGTTCCCGCTGGTCACCACCAAAAAGGTGCACCTCAGGTCCATCGTGTACGAGCTGTTGTGGTTCCTGCGCGGCGACTCGAACGTCGCCTGGCTGCATGAACACGGCGTCACCATCTGGGACGAATGGGCCGACGCGAACGGCGACCTCGGCCCGGTCTACGGCGTGCAGTGGCGCGCCTGGCCCACCCCGGACGGCAGGCACATCGACCAGATCAGCGATGTTCTCGACACTCTGCGCCGCGACCCGGACTCCCGCCGGATGATCGTCTCCGCCTGGAACGTCGCCGAGCTGCCCAAGATGGCACTCGCGCCCTGTCACGCCTTCTTCCAGTTCTACGTCGCCGACGGGAAGCTCTCCTGCCAGCTGTACCAGCGCAGCGCGGACCTATTCCTCGGCGTGCCGTTCAACATCGCCAGCTACGCCCTGCTCACGCACATGATGGCGCAGCAGGCCGACCTCGAGCCGGGCGACTTCATCTGGACCGGCGGCGACTGCCACATCTACGACAACCACGTCAAGCAGGTGACCGAGCAGCTCTCGCGTACGCCGTTCGAGTTCCCCGAGCTGCGTCTGCGCCGAGCCGACTCGCTTTTCGACTACGCCTACTCCGATGTGGAAGTGCTCGGCTACCAGCACCACCCGGCCATCAAAGCCCCGGTGGCGGTGTGAACGTCGGGCTGATCTGGGCGCAGACCCTCGATGGCGTGATCGGCGCGGATAACGCGATTCCGTGGCGACTGCCTGAGGACATGGCGCATTTCAAGGCGACCACCCTCGGCCATCCAGTGGTGATGGGACGCAAAACGTGGGATTCACTGCCTTCACGATTCCGCCCGCTATCCGGCAGGCGCAACATCGTGGTGACTCGCGATCCGCATTGGGCGGCCGAAGGCGCCGAACGTGCCGGGTCCATCGCCAAAGCCCTGGAACTCGCAACCGAGCCGTTGGAGCCGGCCGCCTCTGCTGCGGCATGGGTGATCGGCGGCGGAGAAATTTACCGTGCGGCCCTGCCCTATGCCACGACGCTCTGGGTGACTGAAGTCGACACGACGGTGGACGGCGACACCTACGCCCCGATACCGGACCCGACGTGGAAAGTCGCCGAGGACAGAGGCTGGCAGTCCTCGACGTCCGGACTGTGCTACCGCATCCGCAGATACACGCGGTAAGGGTCAACCACACCCCTGATCAACTTCTCAGCTGCGCCCGCCGCCCCCGCGCCACACGAAGACCCTGTTGTGGAGCGTGTGGTCGCGAACCCTCTTGGGCCAACGACGTGTACCCCGTACGCGGCGCGCCGCCGCTTCACGAGAAGGGCGTCAGTCCGCAGCGGACGACCCGGATGGCAAGGCAGGAGATCTCACTCCTTGCCATTTTTACCGTATAGCGGACTGGGGGGCTTGCCGCAAGACCCGGGTCGTGCTGCAGAATCGTCGGCCGGACCAACAACGGACGAAGACATGGGGGCACGACGTGCGTGCGTTGTTCTCGAGACGCCGGTGATTCGACCGGCCGATGCAGGGCAACGGAGCGCGGCTGCCTCGGAGGGATCGCGATGATCGAGCAGTACGTGTTGGGTCTTCAAGAGGTTGACGAAACGCAGGTCGCGGTCGTTGGCGGAAAGGGCGCGCACCTGGGCGTGCTGTCGCGGATCGACGGCATCCGCGTGCCGGCCGGCTTTTGCGTGACGACGGATGCCTTCCGGCGGATCATGGCGGAAGCGCCGTCGATCGACGATCGGCTCGATCAGCTGTCGCGCCTGAACCCGGACGACCGGGAGGCGATCCGCACGCTCAGCGCGGAGATCCGCCGGGCCCTCGAAGGGGTCGCCATCCCGGGCGATCTCGCGGCGGCGATCACCCGCGCTCTCGCCCAGCTCGGCGAGCAAGCCGCCTACGCCGTCCGATCCAGCGCGACGGCAGAGGACTTGCCGACGGCCTCCTTCGCCGGCCAGCAGGACACGTACCTGAACGTCGTGGGCCCGGCCGCGATCCTCCAGTACGTCAGCCGATGCTGGGCCTCGCTGTTCACCGAGCGGGCCGTGACCTACCGCCAGCGGAACGGCATCGACCACCGTACGGTCCACATGGCCGTGGTCGTGCAGCAGATGGTCTTCCCGCAGGCGGCCGGCATCCTGTTCACAGCCGACCCCGTCACGTCCAACCGAAGGGTCGCCTCCATAGAAGCCGGCTTCGGCCTCGGCGAGGCCCTGGTCTCCGGCCTGGTGAACGCGGACGTCTACAAGGTGCGCGACGGCGAGGTCGTCGCCAAGGCGGTCGGCGCCAAGCAACTCGCCATCCACGCCTCGCCGGCGGGCGGGACGCAGAAACAGGCGATCGACCCGGAGCAGCAGGAGCAGCCGGCGCTGACGGATGCGCAGGTCGTGCGGCTCGCGCAGCTCGGCCGGCGGATCGAAGCGCACTTCGGCCGCCCCCAGGACATCGAATGGTGCCTGGTCGACGACAGCTTCCAGATCGTCCAGAGCCGGCCGATCACCACGCTGTTCCCCATCCCCGAGTCCAGCGACCGGGAGAACCACGTCTATATCTCCGTCGGCCATCAGCAGATGATGACCGACGCGATGAAGCCCCTGGGGCTCTCCTTCTGGCAGATGACGACCCCCGCGCCCATAGCCGAGGCCGGCGGCCGCCTGTTCGTCGACGTCACCCAGAGGCTGGCCTCGCCGACAAGCCGCGCCGGCTTCCTGGAGCTCGTGGGGAGATCCGATCCGCTGATCGCAGACGCGCTGCAGACCGTCCTCGATCGTGACGGCTTCATCCGGCCGCTCCCTGACGAGGGTCCCCCCGGGCCACTGGTTGGCGGCGCGCCAGCCGCCCCTATCCAGACCGATCCGGCCATCGTCACCGAGCTGATCGGGCGCAGCGAGGCATCCATCGCCGCGTCGGAGCGCGACATCCGGACGAAGTCAGGAGAGGCGCTGCTCGACTTCATTCGGGCGGACATTCAGGAGCTGAGGCGGATCTTGTTCGATCCGCAGAGCCATCAGGTGTTCATGTCGGCGATGGAGGCCACGTGGTGGCTCAACGAGCAGCTGGAGGCGTGGCTGGGCGAGAAGAACGCGGCGGACACGCTCACGCAGTCCGTGCCCCACAACGTCACGTCAGAAATGGGGCTGGCGCTCCTGGGCGTCGCTGACGTGATCCGACCGTATCCGGACGTGGTGGCGTTTCTGCAGCACATCGAGGACGAGGGTTTCCTGGACGAGCTGCCCAAGCTCGCGGGCGGGCGGGAAGCGCGAGACGCCATCGAGGCCTGGCTCGACAAGTACGGCATGCGCTGCGTCGGCGAGATCGACATCACGCGGCCGCGTTGGAGTGAACGCCCCTCCACGCTCGTGCCCATGATCCTCGGCAACATCAAGAACTTCGAGCTGGGAGCCGGCGAGCGGCGCTTCGAGCAAGGGCGGCAGGAGGCATGGAAGAAGGAGCAGGAGCTGCTGGAGCGCTTGCGTGCCCTGCCGGACGGGCAGCGCAAGGCCGAAGAGACGAAGCGGATGATCGACCGAGTCCGGACCTTCATCGGATACCGGGAGTATCCGAAGTACGGCATGGTCAGCCGCTACTTCGTGTACAAGCAGGCCTTGTTGGAGGAAGCCGAGCGCCTCGTGCAGGCCCACGTACTTCGTGAGAAGGAAGACATCTTCTACCTCACGTTCCAGGAGCTCCACGACGTCGTGCGCACGAACCGCGTGGATGACCAGCTCATCGGCCGGCGCAAGGACGCGTTCAGGTCATATCAAGCACTCACGCCGCCCCGGGTGCTCACGTCCGATGGCGAGGCCATCTCTGGGACGTACCGACGCGACGATACGCCGGCCGGCGCGCTGATCGGCCTACCGGTCTCCGCCGGGACCGTCGAAGGCCGGGCCCGCGTCATCCTGGACATGGCACGGGCCGACCTCGAACCGGGCGACATCCTCGTCACGGCCCACACGGACCCCAGCTGGACGCCCGTCTTCGTCGCCATCGCAGGCTTAGTGACGGAGGTCGGAGGATTGATGACTCACGGGGCAGTGATCGCACGCGAGTACGGATTGCCGGCCGTCGTCGGTGTGGTCGACGCCACCCGACTGATCCGCGATGGGCAGCGGATCCGCGTGCACGGAACCGACGGGTACGTCGAGATTCTGCCTTGACTGATCACACGGAGAACGGTAACTGCGTGAGGTGAGCAGTCCCGTGGCCTTCTCGTTGATGGCGTCCGGGACGTTCACCCACGATCAGAGCGTGACGGCTTTCACCTTTCGCTGCCAGGTGCCGGCAGGTCCGGACGACGGCCAGGACGAGGCGGCGCTTGGCGCGATGGCCGCGCTGGAGACGCACGGGCATCCGCATGAGATCTTGCAGCTCGCGGTGACCGACATGCGCCACATCAAGATCCGCCCCAAGGGGCGCCGGATGTGACCGACGAACGCGACCATCACCGTCGCCGCCTGTTCCCGTACTTGATCCGGCCGGACGTCGTCTACCTGCCGGTCCGTGACATGGACGCCCTCCCGTACGCCCTGGTCGGGCGTGCCGAGACGGAAGACGCCGTGATCCGTGCCCTCGCGCACACCACCCGCGACCTGGGTCCCCAACGGATGCACCGCTGATAGGCCCCCGCTCGGCGATCTCGCCCGACCAGCTACGTCGGCCGACGGCCTTCGATTTCTATGGCGGCCGCGTTCCGGAGGGCCGAGCGACAAGGATCAGTCGGGCGGCGCCAGTTCGAGGTCGGCAAGTGCGGCGTAGTGCATGAACTTGAATGGGTTGAGCATCTGGTTCTGCGCGACCAGCGAATCCAGCAGGCTTTGCCGCAGGCCGACGAGTTCGGGATCGTCGGGATGGCTAAGGAGCCCCAGGTCGACGACATGCAGTGCCAGTGCGTGCTCGCCGCGCCGCGCTAGTTCGAGGCCTGCCGTATTGAAGGCCGCAGGGCTCTCGCCGGCTAGCAGGTTCAGCGCAGCCGCCAGTTCCGCGGGCGCGAAGCGCTCAATGCCCTCGCCCCCTCGGTGCCAGTATCCGGTCCGCTGGCGGTGCACACGTTGAATGAAGTTGTCGCGGGTGACCAGGTACGGCATGACCGAGACAGGATGGTCCTTGAGAACGTCTGGCAGGTGGTTGAGCTGCAGGATCTCGACGAGCGTCAGCCCGTCTGCGATCCCGGCTGCGACGATCCGTTCCAGGTCGCGCAAGGCCGCCAGCAGCCCGGGGAAGGCCTCGATCGTATAGTTGTCGGTCAGCGCGGTGTGCCCGTGGATGAGCTGCCGCGGTCGTAGGTCTATGACCATCTGCATGGCTTCGAACAGACCCTGAGCGGAGCCTTCTGCGAGGGTCGGCGAGCCGAGATAGGGCATGTTCATGTCGCCGGTGAAGGCCACGTCCAGGTTCGGGATGTGGATGACCAGCCCGTCATCGCTTTCTCCTCCAGAGATTGGGATGAGCGTGAAGTCCACGCCGCCGACTGTCAGCTTCTCCTCGTTGTCCACGAGGTGGTCGGGTGTGACGTGGGCACGACGGCTTTGCCCGCGTGAAAGGTAGTATCCGAGCGGCGGTGGGCCGAAGTTCTGCAGCGCGAGTTCGTGGGGGAAGTTCGCCTGCGCGATTACCATGGCGCCGTCGGCCGTTAGGGCATCGAGTCCCCCGACGTGGTCCAAGTGGGTGTGCGTGAGGATCACGTGCGTGACAGGCAGCTCGGTGATTTGGCGTAGTCCACGGAGGGCCGCGGCTGCGTGCTCGGGTGTGCTTGCGGCGTCGATGGCGACCACCCCGTTGTCGGTGACGACGAAGCCGACATCAGAGAAGTCATAGCCCTGCGCTACGTATACGCCCGGCGCGAATTCGACCAGGCGCTGGTGGGCGAAGCGGAACCCGTCGTCGGGATTCGCCCAATAGTCGGTGATCAGGTGGCCGGCTCGGCCACGTGCCTGCGCAGCCGCCTCAGTGCGGCCGAGCAGGTCGTACGCACGTGACAGCGCCGCGTGGACGGGCCGCATGAAACCCGGCGGGAACTGGTCCTTGACCATGAGGACGAACTCCAGATCCGCGACCACTGTCTCCGCGCGGCCGGCGCACTCGGGCAGGCGGGCCAGGGAGATTCCGCGGAAGTAGTGGGGCAGCCCCAGGTCCAGTGAGGTGGCGGCATCGAGCTTGACGATCGCCGCCTCGGCCTGGCCTTCGAGACGGGACTGGAAGGTGCCGGCCAGTGCCAGCAGGAGCCCGTCGCCCTGCGCTCGGGCCGATAAGGCTGAGAAGAACTCGAACCCTTCCCTATCGAGCCCAGTGGTCATGAACTGGTTGGCCAGCACGATTCTGGTGCGTCGGTCGGCGTTCGGCCAGGTCGCCACCTGGGAGAGCGCCGCGATCTCCATGTTCATATCTCTTCTCCGTCCAATCTGACTGATTGCGTTATTCACCGCGTTGGGTGCTGGTCCAGCCGTCGGCCGAGTTCGGCGTGGCGGCCATGCTGCCTGGCGTGGGTGGGGACCCGGGGTGTCGGTGTCGGATGAGGGCGAGGGCAAGGGCGGCGGCAGCCGCCGAAGCGATCATGAACCAGCGGGTGTTGTTGTGGGCGCCGATCACGGTGGACACGGTGGGGGTACCGAAGATGGCGACGAAGGCGGCGACACCGAGGGACGAACCGATTTGGCGGAACATGGTTTGCGCGCCGATTCCGGTGCCCAGCTTCTGCGGCGCCAGAGTTGCGGTTGCGGCGATCGTGAACGCGGGCAGCGCGAGGCCCACTCCGCTACCGGCGATGAGCATGGCGGGGAAGAACCGGGACCAGTAGGTGGGCTCGAGCCCTATGAGCGCGACCCACATCACCGATCCGCTTCCGAACAGCAAGGCGCCCGCACCGCCGACGAGTCCTGGGCCGATGCGCTGCGCGAGCTTGCCGGCGAACGGCGCGAACATCGCGGCCGCGATGGGTCCGGGAGTCAGGGCCAACCCGGCCTGCAGGACCGAGTAGCCCCAGGTCCCGGTGAGGAACAGCACATTGGCGAGCAGCATCGCCGAGAACGCGGCATAGAACAGGGCAGCTGACAGGCTGGACAGCGCGAACGCCGGGACGCGCACGATGCCCAGTTCCAGGACCGGGGCGCGGTGCCGCCGGGAGCGCGCGACGAACCCGGCGGCGAGTACAACCGTGCCGGCAAAGCAGCCGATGACTCGCCCATCCCAGTTCCACGAGTGGCCTTGGACCAGGCCGAGCGCGGCGAGGGAGACGGCGGCGACCAGGACGAGGGTGCCGATGCCATCGGGCAGCGGCGGACGGGCGGGGTCGCGGATCTCGGGCAACACGCGGTATGTGCCGATGAGCGCGATCGCGGCGAGGGGAACGTTGATGATGAAGATCCAGTGCCAGCTGACCTGCGTGAGCAGCCCGCCTAACGACGGGCCTGAGGCAGCGCCGACCGCGCCTAGGGCGGACCAGGCGCCTATCGCGGCGGCCCGGCGCTGCGGTGGGATAGAGGGCAGCAAGAGGCCGAGCGAGGTCGGGGTGACCGCGGCGGCTCCGACTCCCTGCAGGACGCGGGCGCCGATGAGGAAGCCAAGGGACGGCGAGACTGCGCACAGGGCTGAACCCAGGCCGAACGCGGCCAGGCCAACGGCGAAGACCCGTCGCCGGCCGATAACGTCGCCGAGCTTGCCTGCGGGCACGAGCAGGGCGGCGAAGACGATCGCATAGGCGTTCAAAACCCAGGACACGTCGGCCACAGTGGAGTGCTGGAAGTCGGTCTGGATGGCCGGGACGGCGATGTTGACGATGAACACATCGAGGGTGGAGATGAACACCGCCAGCGCCAGCACGGCAAAAACGGCACGGGGTTGACCTGTGCCCGGAGGCGGGCTGAAAGGCGGCGGGCCAGAAGACGGATCCGCAGCTGGGGCGGATGCCTGCGCATCGATGTTAGCCATGACAAACTTTTAAAGTAATAAGACAAGAAAATCAAGTTATTGCATGAGAGTTTCAAGCTAAGCGATAGACTGATCTCATGCGCTCCTACAGCCAGTACTGCTCCGTGGCCAAAGCCCTCGATGTCGTCGGCGATCGATGGACGCTGCTGATCGTCCGCGAGCTCCTGGCCCGCGGTCCCTCCCGCTACACCGACCTGCGCTCCGGATTGCCGGGAATCGCCACCAACCTGCTCGCAGACCGTCTGCGCGAGATGGAGGCCGCCGGCCTCGTGGACCGCGAGGACGCCCCGCCCCCGGTCGCCACCACCTTGTTCCGGCTCACCGATCGCGGCGCCGATCTGGGGGCAGTGATCTTCGAGCTCGGCCGCTGGGGCGTGCCGCTGATGAGCGACTACCGGCCCGACGATGCCTTTCGGGGCCAATGGCTGCGCCTGCCTGTTCGGATGTTCCTCGCCGACCACGAACCCGACCAGTCCCCGTCCTCGATCCAGATCTGCGCCGGGGATCAGACGGTGGTGGTCGACGCCGACGCCGGCCAGGTCTCGCTCCGCCTGGGGGCCGACCCGAACGCCGATGCGACTATCACCGGCCCACCACCGCGCATCCTCGCCCTCTTCAGCGGCCGGCTCCCCCTCGCCGACGCAGAGGAACAAGGCATGCAGGTCACCGGGTCCCGAAAGGCCATCCAGCGCATCCTGCCCCGAGGCGGAGACGCCGCCCGCATGCAACCCTCCTCAACTGCTGAAGGGAAGACGCCGTAGGGGATGCTCCACGTGCCGAGGTGATCTCAGGACAAGAACGGAAGGCGGTTTCTCAACTTCCTGCCTGCGATCAGCAACGACGCCTCGCAAGGCGGGAATGCCCATCCGGGCCGTGCTCGTCTGTCTCCTGCTCTCGATCCACCACAGTGGCAAAGCAACCCTGGCCGAAGCCTGGCGACTGGCCGCCTTCTCCCTGTCCCCGACCGCCCACGAGCACCTCGGGCTCGATCCCGACCGCCTCACCCCGACGATACGCACGCCTGCCTGGCCGACAGCCGGCCTCCTGCGATCCCGCGTACTGGGACCCGAACGCCGATCAGTTCGATCCGCGACGGCGGCCCGGCCCCTCCCAGCACCTTGATGTGTCACAAAGTCTCCTTGCGAAGAGTGCCGGACACCTTGGTAAGTGTCCGGCACTCTTCGGCGTGTTGCAGGTGCCCCACCATCAAGGATTACGGGACTGACCTGGCAGCACGCTGGGTGAGCAATCGAGTCTTTGAGTGCTGCTACATCTCACCGACGTTCCAAGCCCGATCAGCTCGGGAGCGCTGTCCACGCTGACTGACGGCACACGCTGCTACCACTCGCTGGCAAAATCAGCGCCGCTGGGAGCCAGCAACCGCCGTAGCGTCGGTGACGACTGCAGAACGTGGGAGAACATCATGTCGACCGGGGTGTCGACGGTGGGGCCGGGCCGATCGATGTTGCGCGTGTGCCAGGCCTTGATCTGTTCGGCGAGTTCGGGCAGCCGCGGATCGGTGGGGGGCAAGTCCAGTGCGTGGGAGATGGCCCGGTAGAGCTGGACGAATGCTGGATCGTCGAGTGCGGCGTTCTTCGCGGCGACCCATTGGGGGATGGCCTGCGGCGTCTGCGCCACTAACATGATCCAGACGTCGCGTTCCAGGCGAACCAGGCCCTCGGCGACCCCCAGGGCGCGTTCGCGATCGAGGAGATGCACGACGTCGTCCGGCAGAAACAGCCGGTCACCGGCGGCGAGCTCGGAGATCCGCTCGCGGTGCTCGCGCAACTGGTCCATCTTCTCGGCGAGCGAACGGTCGATCTCGGTGATGGCCGCGGCGAACTGCTCCGGTCCTGCGTGCAGAAGCTCGTCGATGCGGGCGAGCGGGACCCCGGCATCGGCCAGGGTCTTGATCCGGATCAGGTCCACGACCGCCGCGGCGCCGTACTGGCGGTAACCGGAGGCATCCCGCTCGGGTTCGGCCAGCAGACCGACATGGTGATAGTGGCGCACAGCGCGTACGGTCACGCCGGCATGCGCGGCGAGCTGGCCGATGGTGAGCACCCGTACTTCCCCCCTTGCTCCCGCCACCTGGAGCGGGTAGTCCGTTGTGATACTGCCAGCAGGCAATCACCCATGTGTCCGGGTACGGCCGCGCGGCCGTACCCGGAAAAGATCATCTCGTGTCGCACATCAGGTGGTCCATCGCGTCGTTGATGAGTTTCTCGGTGGGGAGCGCGTTCTCGTTGAAGACCCACAACGTCGTGAGCAGGACCATCCCACGGCGGCCGTCCTCGGTGAAGCCGCTGTGGGTGCAGTGCCCGGGAGTGTTGCCGGCGTGACCCCAGTACGTGCCGCAGGAGGACTGGAACTGGCCGATGCCCAGGCCGTAGCCTGCGCCGGGGAAGACAGGATCCCATTCGGCAGCGGGAACGGTCTCCTTCATCGCCGCGAGCTGGGCGGGCTTGAGAAGCTCGCCCCCGAGCAGTCCCTGCCAGAACCGCACGAGATCGGCCGCCGTGGTGATGAGATCGCCCGCGGCATCGAACGGGGTGGGGTTCATCTCGGTCGTCTCCACCGGCTCGGCGCTGCCGGGAAACTCCGTATAGCCCATCGGGTGGGGATCCGGAAGCCGCGGATCGTCCCCGGGGGAGAAGGTGTGATCCAGCCCAAGGGGACGGATGATCCGGTCCATCACCTCCCGCGATCGCTCGTTGCCGGTGACCTTCTCAATGATCATCCCGGCCAGGACGTAGTTGGTGTTCGAGTAGCTCCAGCGCCGCTCGTCCGGTCCGGGCAGCCATTTGGGCTCGTGCCGCATGGCGATGGCCACGAGCTGCTGCGAGGTGTACGAGTCGTACCGATGTTCCAGGAAGTCCTTCGTCGTCCAGATCGGAACGTCGTACATGTACTCGGCCAGCCCGCTGGTCTGCTGGAGTAGCTGCTTGACGGTGATCTTGGTGCCGTCGTTGCCGTTGCCGCGGACCATGCCCGGGAGCCAGTCGTCGACGGTGTCATCGAGCGAGAGCCGTCCCTCGCCCACAAGCTGGAGTGCCACGGTGGCGGTGAACGTCTTGGCCGTGCTGCCCATCCGGAAGTAACTGTCGTAGGCGATCGGCCGATCGGAAGCGAGGTCCGCCACGCCGGCGCGAGCGGTCAGCAGTTCCCTGCCGGTGTGCACGGCGGCGAGCAGTCCGGAGACTCCCTTCGCGTGGATGGCCTTCAGGTCGGCCTCCAGCACCGATCGGTCGTATCCGTCGCCTGCCGTCGTCATCGATGTCGTTGAATTCGTCATGGGTCCGATGCTCAACCCCTGACGCAGCGTCAGGGTCAAGTCCCCGCCGGAAACGGCCGGTCGGGTAATGCGGGCCCCTATGGCAGGCCAGGACCCTCGGTACTACCGCCTGGCTTCTTCGGCAGCGGGTTGTGCTCGCGAAGGGCTCCGCCCAGATCGGTTGACGGAGCCGCCAGCCGAGGGCTTCGCCATGCCCACCGGTTCGTCCACCGCGCTCCAACAGTCGCGAGACAGCACCCGAGCCCTTCACCGCGCCCGATCCATGGGCCCAACCCCGGCAGAACCAGACTCGGAACCCCTGAAACGACGAGATCCCGCCCGATCCTGCACCGAGTCAGGGATGGTGATGATCGCTTCCCTCAGCACAACTGATCGTTTCCCAGCTGTTCGGCGGGCCGAATAGCGCCACAAGAACCAGGCCAGATACCGAGGTATGGCGCAGTTGATGGGGATGATCACGGTCGGTGATCGCAAGGCTCAGTTCAGCAGTGCCAGTGACCCCAGTCGGCGGCGCCCTGGACGTCTCGACTGAACGCAAAGCGTGCCGGGAGCGAGTGCGACGCGATCGCCGAGGGCGAACCGTCAGTAGCATAGGTGCATGACGCCTATTACACCCCCCTACTATGCGGTAATCATCACTCAGAAGCTGAAGGACACGGGCCTAGAGGGATATGACGAGATGGCGGCCCGGATGGTCGAGCTTGGCACCAAGTGGCCGGGCTACCTGGGCCGCGAGTCCGTCGCCAGAGCCGATGGCCACGAACTGACGGTGATCTACTACGCCGACGCCGAGTCGATCGCCAGTTGGAAGGCCGACGTCGAGCACCTGGAGGCGCAACGGCTCGGACGCGAGCGCTGGTACGAGTACTACGACGTTCGGATCGCCCACGTCGAGCGCGCCTACAGTTTCAGAGCCTGAACCTGGCGGCCCCGTCCGGGGAGCCCACCGCGTTGATTGCCGCGCGCCAGCCGTACTTCCTGCAGTCGATGCGCGGCCAGCGGCAGCATGCCGCCAACGGCTACCGGCACGGCCCGCCCTGCTACGGCTACATCGCCGTCGTAGACGAGGACGCTCTTCCTGCTGGTGCATTGCGCGGGAATCTCTCCCGTCGAAGCCGTCGCCGAGGCCGGCCCTGAGACGTGCGGCGGACGCTGGCGGTGAACGTGGCCTCCGCCGCCGAGCTGGTGCGGCTGACGTTGCCCGCGTTGCGGCGGTCCAGGGGGCATGTGATCTTTGTCAACGCCTCGCCCGGGATGACCGGTGTGCCCCGCTGGTCGGCGTTCGTCGGCAGCAAGGCGGCGCTGCGGGAGTTGGCCGATTCTCTGCGTGAGGAGGAGGCCGCCCATGGGATACGTGTCATCACGGTCTATCCCACAGCGACGGCGACCGACCTGCTGGGGGAGGTCAGGAGCGCCTTCGGGCGCCCGTACGATCCCCAGCTCTGCATCCGGCCGAAGACGCTGGCGGCGATGATCGTCTGGGTGCTGAGCGCGCCGGCTGACTCCTACGCCTGCGAGTTGTCCGTCCTGCCGTCGCCGCGCTGAGTCCAATGCCGGGGAGTGGGCCGCCTCCCTTTCGCGACAATGTCGACCACGCCTACCGCCACGGCGTCCGCTACATCGCCGAGCCGGGTGGTTCGATCCGGTCCGCGGAGGTGCACGACGCCTACCGGGGCGCCAGATCGCGCTCGCCCGCACCGGCCTTCGGCTGTCCCCCATGGACGATGCGTGGGCTGAAGGATCTTTAAGCCCCGTAGTGACTGCCAGTGCTTTGGCCGTTTACATGGCGTGAATGCGGCAGGTGGGTAGGGCTGTTCGGAAACCCCTGAAACGACGAGATCCCGCCCGATCCCGATGATCAAATCCCGTCAACTTCAGTCCAGCCGTCTCAAGAATGGCCCTGGGTTGGTGGGGTGTTCACGAGTCAGCCTGAACTGGTACGGAAGCAAGGCTCTGAAGATCGCTTCCCGGACTCAGGTTGATCGTTTCCCGAGGTCGAGGCTGTTTGGACGGCCTAGCTGCGGCTCCTGTCGGCTGCGGGGATGCAGGGCGCCCGCTCAGCGGGATTTGGTGAGTGACCATTGGGATACCGCCATGAGCAGAGCGGTCAGCCCCGCCGCAGATCATCACGGTGGAGACCGAGAAGGAGTCGACGACGCGGCCTCCGAGGAAAGCGCCGAGGGCAGCAGCCGCTCGGGCGCATGCCGACGCCTGGTCACGCCTGACCGCGAAGGCGTTCGAGCCCGTCCAAGAGCAGGTCGAGAGTGAACTCGAACTCGACCTGACTGTCGCACCAACCCAGCGTGGCGTCGGCGACGTCGTGGATCTCGTTTGCCACCATCGCGGTCAGGTGAGGCAGGGCCTCGGCCATCGCGGCGAACTCTGCCTCCGCGACGTCGACCTCAAGGCTCCCCCCCGCCGACGCGGGAGTGAAGATCTCCTGCGCGAACCCGAAAGGCAGGCTGCCGAACGCGTGCAGTGCCCGGTGCGCGATTCTGTAGGAGAATCCGGTGCCGACCAACGTGCCCACGATCCCGTCATAGTACGCGTACACGCCGACCGGGATGGTCGGGCGCGAGACGATCAGCCCGGGCGCCCACGGATGACGCAGCATGACTTCACGCGCCGCCAGGAACCGCTGCCGCAACCGTGTACGCCAGTCTCCCTCAATCGCAGTCGCGTCGAGGTGGCTTACCGCGGCATCGATCTGATCGATCACGCTCTCAACGAGACCGTCGAGCAGGGCCTCCTTGCCGGGCAGGTGATAGTACAGCGACATGGCCTCGACGCCGAGATCGGCGGCGAGGCGACGCATCGTCAGCGCCTGGATCCCCTCCGCATCCACCAAGGCGACCGCCGCCACCAGCACGCGCTCGCGACTCAGCGGCTCCCGAGATGCCTTCCCTCTCACCCGACTCCCAACTCTTGTCAGCACCTTACATGGTATGGTTGTCTTACGCTGTAAGGTAGTCCCGTTCGGTCGACCAGCCGATCGCACGAGCCGGCACAGCGTCTGAAGGAGCCACCATGCCCGCGCTGATCCGCACTGCCCGCATGACCGGGTTGCTCTACCTCGGCCTCGCCATCACCGGCGCACTCGGATTCCTGACCATCCGGCCGCAACTATTCGCGGCCGACGATCCCGGTGCAACGCTGGCCCACCTGGTCGCGAACGAGTCGCTCGCGCGCGCCGGGGTCGCTCTTGAGCTGCTCATCGTCCTCACTCAGGCGCTCACCGCCCTATGGTTCTACCGCCTGTTCCGCACCGCAGACTCCCTTGCCGCCAGCGGCATCGCCGCCTTCGGCCTCGTCAACGCGGTCGCGGTCCTCGGCAGCGCGGCGCTGCTTGCGGCGGCGGTTGAGGTCGCGCTCAACCCGGTCGGCGACGCGGCAACGACCGTCCAACTCCTGTACCTGGTCAGCGGCCACCTATGGGGCGTGGGCGCGCTCTTCTTCGGCCTGTGGCTCATCCCCATGGGCTCCTGCGTGCTCCGCTCCAGGTGGATGCCGCGCCCACTGGGCTGGGTGCTCATCATCGGCGGCATCGGCTATGTACTCAGCGCGTTCCTCGGGTACCTCGCTCCCGAGGCAAGAGTTGTCGCTGACGCCCTTGTGTATCCCGCGACCGTGGGCGAGTTCTGGATGATCATCTACCTGCTGGCCCGCGGCGTCCGCCGTCACGCCCTCGACCAAGCGCCGCAGGCGCACGCGGCGGCACCCGCGTCGATGTGATGTCGAACCCCGCCTCCGGCACGGCCACCCCCCGCAGGGGCCATCTGAGTCACCCAGTCCGCGCCCCCATCCCGGCCGCCGATTCCGACGCTCTCCTGACCGGGCTGGTCGCTCACCCTGCTCCGTACGGCAGTTCCCAGGTGAGGGCCAGAGGTGTTCACGAATAGGCCCGACCCGGGACGGAGGGGCAGCGTTGAAGATCGTTTCCTGGAGAAGAGGTGATCGCTTTCCAGGTAGGCCCTCGTCAGACCGCTTGGCCGGTGGCCCGCGAAATGCTTTCGCGTCCAGGTTGGTGATCTCTCTACGCTGGCCTCATGACGTGGCGTTGCGTGCTCGATGAGCAGCCTGAACTGAGTGAGCGGTGGCAGGCGAACTGGCCAGATTGTCCGCCTGTCGGCCATGAGCTGAAGCGGTTCTACGGCTCACGCTGGGTTCGCCTCCCGTGGCTCCTCCCCGGGGCTGGAGAGGAATCCCATGATCGAGTATCTTCCTGACGACAATGACGGGCGTTTCCCCGAGGACACCCCCGTCCTCGTCAGTTATCCCCTACGCGATGACCAGAACGACGATCGCGACTCGTGGCCGTGGCTGCCGGGCACTGTCCTGGCTCAGTGCGGTCCCGACGAGTGGCGGGTAGTCGTCGAGGTGCCACCTCTGGCTATACCTGACCCCAGCGTGCCTAACGGCGACGGCCCGGAAAACCTGCTCTATCCCGCTTGCTTCCGCGACGCGACCGAGATTCGCGCCGCCAGCATGCACGTGTGGCAGCGCGCGCGGAACGAGGTGGTGAACGGCTGATCCTCGGCCAACAGTCCACCGTCGCCCGTCGGCGGTGGACTGTTGGTTCGACTAATTCTGCGGATCAGGGCCGCAGGTTAATTCTCCCTTTGCCTCCGGCGTCAGAGGGGCATCAAGCCAGGCTCATCTTCTGGCTCTGGCTCTGGCCTTGGTGCTGGCGGTCGTGCTGGCGGTCGCGCTGGGCTTGGTGCTGGCGGTCTTGCTGGGCTTGATGCTGGCGGTCTTGCTGGACTTGGCGCTGGCGGTGGCGGTGGCGACCCTGGGTGAAGCCCTCTGCAGGAAGCTCGCTGATCGTCAGCGAGGGCGTTATCAATCTCTGTTGGTCGGGATCGCGGGAGTTGGAGTTAGGGTCGTTGGTCAACTGCCTCTGGCCAGTGCCGTTGGCGTTCATCACCCAGATCTGGAAGGTGCCGCCACCGCGGTTGGTGTCCCAGAGGATCTTGGCGCCGTCAGGAGACCAGGCGGGGTGCTGGTTTTGGGTCATGGTGTCGTTGGTGAGGTTGACCCGGCCGGTGCCGTCGGGGTTCATCACGAAGATGTTCCAGAAGTTGTTGTTGGGATCGTTGGCGCCGCTCTCGAGGGTGACCTTGGCGCCGTCCGGGGACCAGTAGGGATCGGCGTTGAAGGGGGGCTGGTCACCTGGCTCTGGTTGGTGCCGTCGGCGTTCATCACCCAGATGTCTTCATCGTTGTTGAGAGTGCCTCGATCAAACTCGATCCTGGTGCCGTCGGGCGACCAGGTGGGATGTTGGTCGTGCAGCGGAGGAGCGGGGTTGGTGAGCCTGGTCGGCCCCGAGCCGTCGGCGTTCATGACAAAGATCTTGTAATTGCCGCCGTCCCTGGTGCTCGCGAAGGCAATCTTGGTGCCGTCGGGCGACCAGGCCGGATGGACATCGTCTCCCGGGTCGTTGGTGAGCCGTGTCAGCCCCGAGCCGTCGGCGTTCATCGTGTAGATCTCGAAGGTGTCGCCGCCGTCCCTGGTGCTGGCGAAGGCAATCTTGGTGCCGTCGGGCGACCACATCGGATAGCGGTTACTCGTGGGGGCGGAGGTGTCGGTCAAACGGGTCGGGTTGCCTCCGCCAGCAGACCACCTCCTCCGCCGCAAGCCCGGCTGTGACCGTTGGCGTCCAATGTGGCGCTGGTGGTGCTGCAGCCCCGCTCCGTGGCCATCCCCAGCGCTGGGGCCACCCCGTTGCGACCTACCCCGCAGGCAGGGACCCGATGCCAACGCAGGCCTGCGGCGGCACCACCCTGGGCTACGACTGCCACGGCAAATCGCCACGCATGTGGGGCTACTGGGACTCCGCCACCGCCGTCATCGGCAGCCTCAAGGAGATCACCACCAAGTACGGCACGGCCTATCTGGAGAACTGGTACTCCAAGACGTGCGGCACGAACTGGGCCAGGCTGAAGATGCCCGACTCCTGGTCGGCCAGGCTCGAGATCCTCTCCAGGGAGGCCAGGCTCTGCCACCCGGCCGGCTGCACCAGCTACAACACCACCATCCCGCCCCTGTACACCGACATGATCTTCGGCATGAACACCCCCGTCACCGCCCAGGCCTTCATCAAACTGCCCTCGGGCGAAGAGAAGAAGGTAACCACAGACACCACGGCGGGGTGACGAAGACCACGCCGCGGAGCCGTCATGTGGATCCGAAGCCGCCTCCCGTACAAACGCGAACTGAGACCCTGGTATCTCAGGGCTCTGAGCCTGGTTCTTGCTGGGTTCGGGTGATCTTGGCTCCCTGTTCGGAGATCACGTCTCCGACGGTACGCTCGCCAGTGCTGCGGCGCTCATCGTCTTGCCGCATGAGAATCCGGGCGCAGATCACGGCGGAGCCGAGGAGTACCGGGATCATGAGCTGTGCGACAAGCTGGAGTGTTCCGGTGAGGACGAAGAGGCCGAGCAATCCCGCAGTCAGGGACGCAGCGAGTAACAACCAGACAGTTCGCCAACGCATCCGGGTTCCCCTGTCGCTAGCAGCCGATCATCTAACGAACCCAACGGCCGGAGTTGAGTCGTGGTTCCTTCCCGCACCCTCGTAGTCCTCGGCCTCACATGACCAAGGAACCGAACAAATCTCCACTATGCCGAAGCCCTGGGGGTGAGGGACTCCTGAGGGGAGATTGCCCGACCGATGATCACCAAGGGTGCCCAGACCATGAACACCATCTTCGGCGACAGCCGACACGGGTAGAGAGTCCGACTGAGATGGCTCCCCGATTGGCTCCCATCGACTCCCAGACAAGGGAAAAGGGGCTCCGGATCAACTCCGAAACCCCTTGTTACCTGCAACTTCCTGGTGGAGATGAGGGGATTCGAACCCCTGACCCCTTCGATGCGAACGAAGTGCGCTACCGGACTGCGCTACATCCCCAAGGACTCGACCAGATTAGCAAACCTTTGAGGGTCCTCGCGCCACCGTTTCAGTCCCCCACCGCCCGCCTGGGCGGCTCGGCGTACTGGTCGAACAGGACGTCCTGGTGCAGCGACGTAAGATCGATCACCTCGGCCGGCGGCTCTTCGACGACCTGGCGGCGCTCGCGGGCCCGCCGCAGTCGCTCAGCGCGCGCCTGGCGAGCCCGTACCCGGCGTTCACTGTCCACCTGTACGGCGACCCGTAGGAACCCCATGTACGCCAGCATGATGACCACGGACGGCGCGACCCCCCACCACGGGATCATCTGGACCGCGGCCGTGACGACCGAGGCCAGCACCAGCAGCGTGGTGAAGAACAGCAGCCGGCGCCGGCGGGCGACGATGATGGCGCGGCGCCGCAGCCGGAACCGGCGGACGTCGACCTTCTCGGCCTCCGACGACGACGGCGGCGGCGGCGCGCCCTCGTCCTCATCGGAGCCCTCCATGGACGAGGGCTCCAGGTTGTCGAGGTCGGGCAGCTGGTGCTCGCCGGTGTAGTACTCCTCGAGCTCGGCCAGCTCGGCGAGGTTCGTCTTGTCCTTGCGCAGCCACATCGGGATGAGGACGCACAGCCACATGACGACAATGGCGAGGTAGAGGAGGACGCTGCTCACGGCCACCTCCGTATGAGGGCAGCACGAAAACGCATGTGGGTTCGTTGCGTCTTCAATGTGCTCACGTCACGCACCGTAAGACCGCGTGTTCTGATTGACGAGCATTCGGTGCGGTGTGTCGCGAGATCGTCAAACCTCTTCGACAGGAGACCCCCCGCGAGCGGCCGACTCGCGGGCGCGACGCCACTGCACGAGCAGCCCGCCGGGCACGTCCTCGACGGTCAACGCGTAGCAAATGTGGTCGCGCCAGGCTCCGTCAATGTGGAGTTGGCGACGCCGAATGCCTTCTTCCCTGAATCCGAGCTTCTCAACCACCCTACGGCTGGCTTGGTTCTCGGGGCGGATGTTCGCCTCTAGCCGATGCAATCCGGTGGTGAAGAAGCAATGGTCGACGGCCATGGCGAGGGCGGTGGGGGTGATCCCCCGGCCGGCCAGGGCGCCGTCGATCCAGTATCCGACCTGGGCAGATCGGGCGGATCCCCACACGATCGCGCCCACGGTCAGCTGGCCCGCGAAGCGCCCCTCGTACGTGACCACCCACGGCAGCGCCAGCCCTTGCCTGGCCTCGCGCCGCAGGGTGCCGACCATGGAGATGTAGGGGCCGAGCCCGGTCCTGAACAGGGGCGTCTCAGGATTGCTCGGCTCCCAGGGACGCAGCCAGTCCGCATTGCGCAGCCTGGTCTCGCGCCACACGCGTACGTCGCTCAGCCGCAGCGGCCGGAGGCCTACCGGGCCTTCGTTGAGGGCCGCCGGCCAGCCACGAAGTCGATCCACATCTCTCATCATCCCCCCATCGGGCATGATGTCGCCACGTGCGCACCGAATCACGGTCAGCGCGGGTGATCGCCGCCCCCGATCTGGTCGACCGCGTGCCGCAGGATCGGGGCGAGTACGGCCACGCCATCGCGTACGCCACCGGACGATCCGGGCAGGTTCACGATCAAGGTGTTGCCTGCTTGACCGGCCAGCCCACGGGACAGGACGGAGGTCGGGACCTTGTCGCGGTTCGCCATCCTGATCGCCTCGGCGATGCCAGGAATCTCCCGGGAGATCACCCGGGCGGTGATCTCCGGCGTCAGATCCATCGGCGTCAGCCCGGTCCCCCCGGTGGTCACGATGACGTCGTAGCCGTCCGCCAGCCCCTTGCGCAGCGCCGCCTCGACGGGGTCACCGTCCGGCACCACCAGCGGGCCGTCGACGACCTCGCACCCGGCGTCGTCGCGGAGCAGCTCGACCAGCAACGGTCCTGATTTATCGGCATAAATCCCGGCGGACGCCCGGTTCGACACGGTGATCACCAGTGCCCGCATCAGCCCTCCGGCTCCCTCGTCCAGCGGCCGGTCTTCCCGCCCAGCTTCTCCTCCACCCGCACGTCGGTGATCACCGCTCCCGGATCCACCGCCTTGACCATGTCGATCAGGGCCAGCGCCGCGACCGAGACCGCCGTCAGCGCCTCCATCTCCACGCCGGTGCGGTCGGCCGTCTTCACCCGGCACGTGATCGCCACGCCCCAGTCCTCGACGTCCAGCGTGACCTTCACCCCGTGCAACGCGATCGGATGACAGAGCGGAATGAGATCAGGAGTCCGCTTCGCCCCCATGATCCCCGCGATCCGCGCCACCCCCAGCGCGTCACCCTTGGGCACCTCCCCCGACCGCAGCAACGCGACCACCTCGGCCGACAGCAGCACCCGGCCGGTGGCCACGGCACTACGCGCCGACACGTCCTTGGCGGACACGTCCACCATGCGCGCGGCGCCCGTTTCGTCGATGTGCGTCAGCTCGCTCATAGACTCCTCCTCGCCGGTCCGGCGAGGAGGCCGCTGTGCCCGCTTCGCCCTCTCACAGCCGGATCACCTCCACCTCGCTGCCACCGGGCACCTCGGTCACGTCCTCGGGCACCACGATCAGCGCGTTCGCCGAGGCCAGGGCCGCCAGCTGATGCGAGCCCTGCCCGTGCACCGGCGACACGGTGCCGTCGGAGGCGAGCACGCCCCGCAGGTAGGACCGCCGCCCCGCGGGCGAGCGCAGCGGGCCGGTGACGTAGGCGGTCACCGCTTCAGGCAGGCCGCCGGGCAGCCCGCGCATCTTGGCGAGCGCAGGACGTACGAACAGCATGAAAGAGACATAAGACGACACCGGATTGCCGGGCAGGGCGAAGATCGGCACCTCGTCCTCACCCAGGACGCCGAACCCCTGCGGCATCCCCGGCTGCATGGCGACCTTCTCGAAACGTACGGTGCCCAGCGGGGACAGAGCCTCCTTGACCGGCTCGTAGGCCCCCATCGACACCCCACCGCTGGTGATGATCGCATCGGCCCGCACCAGGTGGGTGTCGAGCCGGTCGAGCAGCACGGCGGGATCGTCCCCGACGGAGCCCGCGCGGAACCCCTCCGCGCCCGTCTCCCGCACCGCGGCCGTCAACGTGAAGCTGTTGGAATCCCAGATCTGCCCGGGCGCCAGCTGCCCGCCCGGCTCCACCAGCTCGGCGCCGGTGGAGATGACGACGACCCGAGGCCGCGGCCGCGCCAGCACCCGCCGCCGCCCCACCCCGGCGATGATCCCCAGCTGCGCCGCCCCGATCACTGTGCCGGTCTTGAGCACGACCTCGCCGGCCTGCACGTCCTCCCCCGCCCGGCGGATCGCGTTGCCTTCCTGTACGGGGCGGTCGATCGTCACCGAGACCGTCCCCCCGTCCGTCCACTCCACCGGCACCACGGCATCGGCGCCGGCCGGGACGGGAGCCCCGGTCATGATGCGTACGGCGTGCCCCGGCCCCACAGCCCGCAGCTCATGAGACCCGGCCGCCACGTCGTCGATCACCGGCAACCTCACCGGAAGGTCGGTGATATCCGCCGATCGCACGGCATAGCCATCCATGGCCGAGTTGTCGAACGGCGGCAGCGGCACCGGCGACGACACCTCCTCGGCCAGCGTCGCCCCCAGCGCCTGCTCCAACTCGAGCTCCAGCGGCGCCAGAGGACGCACGGTGGCCAGGATCTCGGCCAGATGCGCGTCAACCGATTTCATCGAGGAACTCCCGCAACCACGGCACGAAATCACCGGCCAGATCCTCCCGATCCGCCGCGAACTTCACCACGGTCCGCAAGTAATCCAGCTTGTCTCCAGTGTCGTACCGCCGTCCCCTGAACAGCACCCCGTGCACCGGGCCGCCCTCATGGGAGCCGCGCGCCGCGAGCGTGCGCAGCGCGTCGGTGAGCTGGATCTCGCCCCCACGCCCCGGTGGAGTGTCCTCCAGCACCTCGAACACCGCGGGATCGATCACATAACGCCCGATGATGGCCCAATTGGACGGCGCCTCGTCGACCGGCGGCTTCTCCACCAGATCGGTCACCCGCACGACGTCGTCCTCGGCGGTGGCCTCGATGGTCGCGACGCCGTACAGCGAGACCTGCTCCTTGGGCACCTCCATCAGCGCGATCACGCTGCCGCCGAACGTGTCGCGCACCTCTATCATGCGTTTGAGCAGCGGGTCGCGATAGTCGATCAAGTCGTCGCCGAGCAGGCAGGCGAACGGGTGGTCACCGACGTGCTGCTTGGCGCACAACACCGCGTGGCCGAGCCCCTTCGGCTCGCCCTGCCGCACATAGTGGAGCGTCGCCAGCGAGGCGGGCTCACGGACCTGGGACAGCCGATGCTCGTCGCCCTTCGCCTCCAAGGCCTCCTCGAGCTCGAACGCGCGGTCGAAGTGGTCCTCTATGGAGCGCTTGTTCTTGCCGGTGACCATGAGCACATCGAGCAGCCCGGCGGAGGCGGCCTCCTCGACGACATACTGGATCGCGGGCTTGTCGACGATGGGCAACATCTCTTTGGGTGTCGCCTTGGTCGCCGGGAGGAACCGGGTGCCCAGACCCGCGGCGGGCACGACGGCTTTCGTCACAGGGTCAAAGTCAGCCATGAGTAGACCCTAGTGGAGGGACCTGTGGACAAGTTGAACCTGCGCCGCGAGCTGAACGCGGCGCGTAGCTCACTCTCCCCCGAGCAGTTGCGGGCAAACGCCATCAAGGTCCGCGAAACGCTGCTCGAGCAGCCGTGGGTCCAGATGGCCGGCCTGGTGGCCTGCTACTGGTCGACGGGGGTGGAGCCGGATACGCACGGGCTCGTGTTCGCTCTGTGGAAACACGGCGCCACGGTGATCCTTCCCGTCCTGCGTGACGACTATGACCTGGATTGGGCAGTGTACGACGGGCCGGACACACTGGCGCCGGGACGCTTCGGGATCATGGAGCCGGTCGACGCACGCCGCGGCGTCGACGCCATCCGCACGGCCGCGCTGGTGATCGTGCCCGCGCTGGCGGTCGACCGACGTACGGGGGTGCGCCTCGGCCGCGGCGGCGGCTCGTACGATCGTGCCCTGGCCAGGGTCGGCCCGAACGTGCCAACGGTGGCTTTGCTGCACGACGGCGAGCTGATCGACGGCATCCCCGCGGAGCCGCACGATCGACGAGTCCGCTATGCCATGACACCAGCGGGACTCACTAGTCTTATGTGAACGAAAGTACGAGAGGGGGCCAGATGACGCTTGAGATCTGGCTCCTTCTCGGTGCTGTCATCGTCATCGCGGCCATTGCGTCCGTACGTGTCGCGCATCGCATGGGCCTGCCCAGTCTGCTCGTGTACCTGGGCTTCGGTCTGCTCCTGGGGGAATCCGGGTTCGGGATCCTTTTCGACAACCCGCACGTGGCGCAGCAAATCGGCCTGACCGCGCTGGCCGTGATCCTGGCCGAGGGCGGACTCACCACGAACTGGTCCCACGTGCGGCGTTCGGTGCCCTTGGCCCTGGTGCTGGCGACCGTGGGCGTGACGGTCAGCATCGTCGTGGTGGCGCTGGCCGCACAGGGACTGCTCGGCCTCGGCCCGAATGCGGCGCTGATCCTCGGCGCGGTACTGGCCTCCACGGACGCGGCGGCCGTCTTCTCCGTCCTGCGGCGGTTGCCGCTCCCGCCCCGGCTGGCCGGCGCCCTGGAGGCGGAGTCCGGCTTCAACGACGCCCCGACCGTGATCGCCGTGGTGCTGCTCAGCGGGGCGTCGAACTCGTCGCCGACGTTGGGAACGTTCCTCCTGGAGACCTCCGTCGAGCTGATCATCGGCGCGGCGATCGGCCTCGCCGTCGGCCCGGCGGGCGCGTACGCCCTGCGCCGCGTCGCGCTCCCCGCCTCCGGCCTCTACCCCATCGCCGTCCTCGCGCTCACCTTCGTCTCGTACGGCGGCGCGGTGCTGCTGCACGGCTCCGGCTTCCTGGCCGTCTACCTGTCGGCGCTGATCCTGGGCAATTCGCGGCTGCCGCACCGGGCGGCGACCAGGGGTTTCGCGGAGGGCGCCGCCTGGCTGGCGCAAATCGGGCTGTTCGTCATGCTGGGTCTGCTGGCCAGCCCCAAGGAGATGCCGTCGGCCGTCGTACCCGGCCTGATCACCGGCACCGTCCTGGTGCTCCTGGCCCGCCCGCTCTCCGTACTGGTGAGCTCCCTGCTGTCGTGGGCGTTGCGGCAGGGCTGGGTGAGCTGGCGCGAGCAGGCGTTCCTGTCGTGGGCCGGGCTGCGGGGCGCGATCCCGATCGTGCTCGCGACCATCCCCTGGGCGGCCGACGTCGACTACTCCAAGGAGATCTTCAACCAGGTCTTCGTGATCGTCATCGTGTTCACCCTGCTCCAGGGGCCGACGCTGCCGTTCGCGGCCCGGCTGCTCAGGGTGGCCGCCCCCGGCGAGGCACACGATCTCGCGGTGGAGGCCGCGCCGCTGGAGGAGCTCAAGGCGGACCTGCTGCAGGTCCGCGTGCCGCCCGGCTCGCGCCTGCACGGCGTGGAGATCTTCGAGCTGCGCCTGCCGGCCGGCGCCCAGGTGACGCTGATCGTCCGCGAGTCCAAATCGTTCGTGCCCGCCAGCACCACCCGGGTCAGGGTGAACGACCAGCTCCTCATCGTCACCACCGCCTCGTGCCGCGACCAGGTCGAACGCCGCCTGCGGGCGGTCAGCCGCAGTGGCAAGCTGGCCGGCTGGTACGGAGAGCGGGGATTGGAATAGGCGTTTGACCTAATCGGTTACCATTAGCAGTCGCAACGCCGGAGTGCCAGACTCTGAAGGAGGAGCCGCGTGCCGACTTACCAGTACGCCTGCAACGACTGCGGTGAGCCGCTCGAGGTCGTTCAGAAGTTCAGCGACGACGCGTTGACGGTGTGCCCGGCCTGCCAGGGCAACCTGCGGAAGGTGTTCTCCGCGGTGGGCATCGTGTTCAAGGGCTCGGGCTTCTACCGGACCGACAACCGCACGTCGTCCCCCTCGTCGACCGCGTCCTCCAACGGGTCGTCCTCCAACGGGTCGTCGAAGTCGTCGGAGAGCAAGTCCTCCTCGGACTCCTCCAGCTCCTCCACCACTACCCCGGCTCCCGCCGCCGCCTCCAACTGAGCGGCCCTTTTCCGGGATGGTAGAGGGCGGGCCGGCCCAGCAAGCCGTAATCATCCCTGGCGGCAGGGGCGGCCCGTACGCAGGCCTCCTGGCCTACGCGAGCGCGGTCGCCGCCCGGCGGGGCGCCAAGCTGGAACTGATCTGGTGGACGCCGCCGGAAGACCGCCCCATGGTGGACAACTGGCTCTGGGTCCACGATCAGGTGACATCCGTCGTGGAGAAGCTGCCCTCCTCCCCCACGCCTGTGTTGATCGGCAAGTCACTCGGTTCGTACGGCGCCGGCGTCGCCGCTGTCCGCGCCCTTCCGGCCGTCTGGCTGACGCCCTTGCTGACGAAGCCCGCGTGCGCGGAGGCGCTGAGCCGGGCCACGGAGCCGTTCCTCCTGGTCGGCGGCACCGGGGACGATTACTGGGACGGCGGGCTGGCGCGGGAGCTGACGCCGCACGTCCTGGAGGTCGCGGACGCCGACCACGGCATGATGGTGCCGGGGCCGCTACGCGGATCCGGCGAGGTTCTCGGCCAGGTGCTGACGGCCATCGAAACCTTCCTCAACGACGTCGTCTGGCGCTAGCCGCGATGCCCCGGGGTAGGCCGCCAGCTGCGATCGCCTGGGCACGTGGCACTGGGGACCCGGAGCGGTCGGAGTTATCCACAGAACAGCCCTCGGCCGCCCCACACCCAGCCCCCATCCGACTACTCTCAGCGCCATGGTCACTCGCGCAGACATAGGCGTCATCGGAGGCTCAGGCTTCTACTCGCTCCTCGACGATGCCGAGGAAATCGAGCTAGCCACCCCCTACGGCCCTCCCAGCGACGTCGTCACGGTCGGACGCATCGGCTCCCGTTCCGTCGCTTTCATCCCCCGCCACGGCCGAGATCACCGTTTCCCGCCGCACCGCATCCCCTACCGCGCCAACCTCTGGGCCCTGCGCTCGCTCGGCGTTCGCCAAGTGCTCGCGCCAAGCGCTGTAGGCTCCCTGCAAGCCGAATACGGCCCGGGCGCCATGGTCATCCCCGACCAATTGGTAGATCGCACCTCAGGCCGCGTCCAGACCTATTACGACATAGACGGCGCCGTCCACGTCGCGTTCGCCGACCCTTACTGCCCGTCGGGCCGAGCGGTGGCCGTAGGAGCAGCCCGCACGGGCGACTGGGAAACCGTCGACGGCGGCACGCTGGTGGTCATCGAGGGCCCGCGCTTCTCCACCCGGGCAGAGTCGCAGTGGTTCGCGGCCAACGGCTGGTCGATCGTCGGCATGACCGGTTTCCCCGAAGCGGTCCTGGCCCGCGAGCTGGCCCTGTGTTACACGTCGCTCTGCCTGGTGACCGACCACGACGCCGGGGTGGAGGCGGGCCAGGGCGTGACACATGACGAGGTCCTCGAGTTCTTCGCCCAAAACGTCACCCGCATGCGCACGCTGGTGTCGGAGACCGTGCAAGCCCTGCCCGAAGAGCGCACGTGCCCCTGCGGCTCGACCCTGGACGGCCTCAAGCTCCCCTTCGACCTACCGTGATCCAATCCTGGCTCAACCGCTACGGCCGTCGCCGCCGCCTCGCGGCGGCAACGCTCGCCGCCATAGCCGTCATATCCGCCTATCTCGCCACCCGCCCATCCCCGCCCACCACGGTCCTGGTGGCGACCCGCGACCTCCTCCCCGGCCCCCTGACCCCGTCAGACCTCCACCCGGTCCCGATCAACCACGTCCCAGACGGCGCCGTACGCACGACAACGGCCGCAGTCGGCCGCTACCTGACCTCCCCCATGCGCAGAGGCGAGCCCTTGACGGACGCCCGCCTCCTGGACTCCTACCGCCTCTCACCAGGCATGGTCGCCACTCCCGTACGCATCTCCGACCCGGAAGCGGCGAAACTCCTCTCCCCTGGCTCCAGGATCAACGTCCTGGCAGCCTGGGAGGACACCCACCCGGCCCGCGCCATCGCAGAAGACGTAAGAGTGATAACAGCCGCAGACCGGCAAGAAGACGACAGCCACGGCGCCCTCGTCGTCCTGGCGACCACCCCGACCCAAGCAGCAGAACTGGCCGCCGCCCAAGCAAGCGCCCGCCTCTCGATCACCATCATCACGGCACCCTGACAACCAGCAATCGAAGAGCTCGAGGACGCTGGAGAGACGGAGCTACCAGCGATTGCTAGAGCAGCGAATCCATCTTGGGGTCATACTCCCAATGCCACGGCTCGAACGGGCTGCTGTAGGCCCACGACGGATGGAACCACCCATACTTCTTGGAGTTCCGCTCCATCCACACGAACTCGCTGGAGCCCGATCTCTCCACCCCACCACACAGGTCCACAGCCAGCCCCAGCCCGTGGTTACTCCGCCCCGGCACGGCGGCGAACCCCGGCCGCCGATAGTAAATGGACTGCTGCGCAGCCAGGCTCCGGTAGGCGTCGGTAACGCAAATGGGCTTCCCGAACCGCTTGCGATAGGCCTCGTTCAAGCTCACGAACGCGATGGTGGCGTCAGCCCGCAGACTGAACCCCTTCTGCTGCAACGGACAGAGCATGCCCTTGGGGATGAGCCCGTTGGGAAAGTCCCCAGCCGTCGCCGCCCGCAACGGATCGCACCCCAGCGCCGCCCGCCCCACTTTGTCGATCTTGATGCCCAGCTTCACCAAGGCCGCGGTCAACGACTTCACGATCTTGTCCGACCGCTGCCGCAACGTATCGACCTCGGCCGCCAACTGCGCCTCCGCCAGCAGGTTGCCGGCCCGGAGCTCCTGAGCCTCGGCCGCCAGCCGCTCGGTCTCCTTGTAGAGCGCACTGGTCTGCTCAACAACCTGCTGCCGCACTGCGACCATCTGGGTGGCATCGGACAAGGCCCGCAGGGTCCCCTCATCCGCCCCCTCGGCCATAAACGGCAGGACCCCTCCTGCCGCGATCGGCTGCTCGTACAACAACTCGACCATCTGCGACACGGGCTGCCGCATCACCGTGAGCCGTCGCTCCAACTCCTGCAGCGCGGTCAGCTTGGTCTTGAGCTCCTTCTCGGAGGCCGCGATCGTGCTCCGCCGGTTCTCTAGAGCCTTGGTGGCCTCTTCGAGCTCCTTGGCCGACCGCTCAGCCGCTTTCCTGAGCTCACCAAGGTCGTTCGGATCCCGCAGTTCCTGAGCACGTGCCTGCCGATCAGCCGAGCCCCGAACCTGAGCTTGAGCCTGACCCGCCGCAGCAGGCACCAAAAGAGAAGCCACCACCGCCATGACGACCGCGATCAGACCCACTGATCGAGGGGCTGGCACGTTCGACTCCTCCGTATGCAAACTCGTTACCTGGGTCAGGCACGCACGTTACTACAGCCCCCAGAGTGTCCGGACCGAACTCCGGAGAGCTGTTATGAGACAAAAGACCCACTTTCCACAACCACCCCCCACAACCAGCCATAACCCCACCCCAGCCCATCACCTGGAGCCCTCGCTTCCGGACCGGCACAACCACCCACCCGCCCCCCAGAATGGCCCCCTCATCCCTGCAACCCGCGGACCGTGCGCCGTACCAAGCGTGCACCTGCCCACCGCCATCCACCCCGGGACCCACCACAGCAGCCGACCAAGAGGGCTAACCCAGCAACCTCAAAGCCCGGGCATGGAGCTGTCGGCAAACCCCAGAGTGCCTACTTGCTCCTCCTCCCGGCACAGCTCCCACAACCAGGTGTCCACCCACGCCGCCGGACACCCATCCCAGGGCTGCACAGGAGCAGGCGTATAGGGCTCCTCGCCAACAGACGGCGGACCAGGCTCGGCAGCGACATCCTCGTCCCCGCCCCGGGGCTCCTTAGCCACCACCCTCACCGGCGCCGGCACAACAGCTTCGTACATACGATCAGGACCAGCCGGCGCGGGCACGAGCCTCGGCCCGAACACCAGCCCCCTCCCACCGCCGCCACCCGCCATACCAGCGGACACGACACCATCCTCAAGCCCCCGCGCCTGGCCCACCAGCAATCCGCCGGCAAGGATCGCCGGCGCCAGCAACGCCCCGAACAACACAACGGGCCGCCGCCGCACCTGCCTGCACCGCCTCCTGGTCACAGGCAGACGCTATCCACGGTGGACGCTCACGAATCTGATCACTTGTCATGCCTTTACCGCAGCTCAGAGCACCCATAACCCACCCCCCCAAACTCTTCCCAGACCTACGTCCCACGCAGTGCCAGACTTTCGCTAGGCTTACGAGAGTCCGCCTCCGTAGCTCAGGGGATAGAGCACCGCTCTCCTAAAGCGGGTGCCGCAGGTTCGAATCCTGCCGGGGGCACTTGATTGACCAGGCATTTCCCGCTCTGACCAGCGGTTTCCTTGATTCCGTCTCGGCATGATCCTGTCAGCGAGAGCAACCGTATGCAGCCGTAGGTCAGTGATCACGGAATATGCTCGGAATGATCTCGGACCGTTTTGCTACGCTCCCAGCGCTCTATTGATCTTCCCGTTGACAGTTCGGCGTTGCCCGTCAAGGCACTTCTCGTATACGCGGTGCAGGACCTCCACGCTTGTGCCCGCTCGCTTCGCCACCTCGGCCGCCGGCACACCCGCGTTCAGCCACAAGGACACCGCCGCGTGCCGTAGGTCGTACGGCCTGCCCGCCAAGGGCGAGCGCGCCTGTGCTCGCGTGAAGGCCAGCATGCGCGTTTCCTGCCAAACGGTCGTGTAAGCCGACGCCGAGTAGGGCTTGCCGCGTGAGGTTCGGAACAGTCGTCCGTCCTCGGCCGTTCCGTAGGTCTTGATGTGGTCCCGCAGGATCGCTACAAGAACGGGCGGAATGGGGATCTCTCGGGTTTCCTTCTCGGCGCGATGCTTGAGATGCCGCGCGTCGTGCGTCTCTCCCGACGTGGTCCACCTCTTGTTGGCTTGAGGTCGCGCCCTCTCCAGGATGATCAATCCCCAGCCCTTCTCAGGCAAAGTCAGGTTGTCCGCGCGAAGGTCGGCCGCCTCTTCTGGCCGGAGCGCGGCGTAGTACATGCAGGCGAACATGGCCTTCAATCGCTGACCTCGCGTCCGGCCGACCTTTGGCACGGCTTCGAGAAGCGCCTTGGCCTGTCGAGGGTTGACCACCATTCGAGGGTCCACCGCGACGACCGTCTTGGGACGGCGGCTCGTGATCCCCTTGAGGTTCTTCAGCGGGTTGCTCGTCAGCTTCTCCCCATGAACGGCGAGTTCAAGCAGATGGTTGAGCACCTCGCGTTTGCGAGCGATCGTGTTGGGCGCAGCGGCCTTGCCCGCGAACGTCACTGAGATGGCGGCCAGCGCGGTCCGAGCGATACCGTCTTCTTCCAGCGCGGACAGCGGCAGTGATGCCTTCTCCAGCCATCGCAAGGTCACGGTCTGTTCCCTGGTCAACTCGGCCCGTCTGCCCTCGGGCAGTAGCACGTGGTTGCGCAGGACTTCCCGCAGCTCGTCATCGGTCGGTCGGTCGGGTAGATCAGCCACCAGTGCGGGAATCACACACAGCAGGGCGTAAGCATCGGTTTCGCGCGTTCTGGCAGCCGTGTGTGGCCATCGACTGATCACGTAGTCTTGCGCAAACTCCAGGACGGACGGTCCGACAGGTTCAGGTTCGGATTCAAGATGCGACAGCGGCAGACCGCTGGCGATGTCGAAGGCTTCCCCGTCCTTGGCTGCTTGCCGCAGTTCGGCCAGGTAGTTCTGGGCCTGTTGCTTGGTTCGCAGCGTCTTGGACTTGGGCGCGCCGGCCACGGTCCAACGCGCGGTGTACGAGACGACGCGTCTCGGTTTGCCTGGTTTGGGACTCGACAGGTTCGGCCGCAGCTCCCAGAACTTGACGTCGTAGCTGGTCGTCTTCATGCCGTTTCCCTCAGCGATTCCAGCCATGCCGTGAGATCGCTCCGCCAGATGCGCAGGTCGCCGTTGGGTAGCTTGACGCACACCGGCGCGCGGCCCAGCTCGCGCCACCGGTAGAAGGTCCGCCGCGAGACGCCGCCCAACTCTTCCAGGACCTCCGGAAGCGGCAATAGCTGATCGCGTCGTGTGGTCATGCTGCCACCCCTTCCTTGGGTACGTTCCGTGGTTGGTTCACCGGTCTTGTCTGCGGCCAACGTGATCTTCGACGTTCTTCGCGTTCTTGGCGTACGAGCGTGGCGATGTACGTGTCGGCGGCGTCGACGTAGCCCTGTCCGGCGAAGTGCCAGGTGGCGATCACCAGAGTGGAGGAGTCCACGGGTTGCCAGCGGTCCCCACCCTGCTTGAGGGCTTGCTGGCGACGAAAGGAACACCTCACCTCGCGAAGCGCGCCGAGCGTGGTCGAGTAGCGGCGTGACTTGGTCGAGAAGTGGCCGCGATAGCCGAGCATGTGTGCCCACGGCCGCAGTCGCAGGCCAGCAAGCTTCGGGTGAGCGTCAGTGTCCCCGAGCTGCCAGCAGGTATCGATCAGACGGCGTTGATGGGGTGTCAGCGCCAGGCCGTCGATGTCGCCGCGTTCTTTGATGCGGCGATCCACCGTGCCCTCGGTGGTGGCACCCTTGGTTGCGTACTTGGCGATGTAGCCCGCTACCTTCTCTTCGGTCATCTCCGCGCCGGTCAGCTCATCGGCGACGATGGGCGCCACATCGACATGACCGAACACGATGCGGCGTGATCCGCCCGAGGCAGGATCGTTGGGCGAGCTGACGTGAACGCCAGCAGCCGCGGCCCGGATCGCGTCCGCCAGCAGCTCCACGGTTGCCCAGTCCGGGGCATCGGCCAAGTCGCCGTCCGAGTCTCGGCCGTCCACCCGGATCACCGCGTGGAAGTGGACCATGCCGCGCGCTTGGAACTCGGCCACCTTGGCGAACGAGACGCGTGCCTGCCGGTTGAATGCCGCCTCGGTCAGGCCCGCCAGCTGCGCCAGCTCGCGCCGCAGCCGCATCGTGAAGCGCTGCCACAGTCGGCCAACTTCGGCATTCCACAGCACGTGTCCGGTGTAGTCGTAGCAGTCCGCGCACAGCGGTTGACCCACCAGCTCGTCATCGGCCTCGTGCCGGTCCGTGCACGACATCCGCCGCCCATGCGGGCACGTCGCAGCGTTGCGGCGAGGGTGGCACGGCAACCGCAGTCCGCGCCGCTCGTCCTTCCGCGGGCGATGGGCGTGCACCGCTCCGAAGCCAGGCGCGGTGAAGGTGGCCAGCACGCGAGGATGGGTCCGGACAGTTGCCGGCACGCCCTTGTCGCCGCCGAGCAAGCCTGCCCGGATCAGGTGGAACGTGTCGGCCCGGTAGGTCTCTGCGCACGACGGGCAGCGTGAAGCGCGCCGGTTGCCGCACGGCACCAGCATCACGCAGCCCGGCTCGCGACGTGTCGAGTAGGCCAGCCGGACCCGTCCATCGGGAAGCACGTGCCGGACATCGCCGCGGACCCGGATCGGCTGAGAGCAGCCGCCGAGCCGAGCCACCGCCCGAAAACGGTCCTGAAGTCCGCGCGGGATGGACACCAGCGGCGCGGTATCAACGACGCTCACCACACCGGCCTCCCGCACGGCGTAGCGATCACCACCGTGGGTTGCAGGTCTATGGTCAGGTCCCACACCGCGTTCGCGGCCCGCAGCGCCTGCGCCGACCGGTCGTCCACCGGCTGAGGCTTCTCGGCCAGCGCCTGAACCGACTCATTGCCGCCCAGACGGTCCAGCCCTTGTCCCACCCAGCGCAGCACGCGCGTGACAGACAGATCCTTCGCCTCAGCGCCGCTCGGCATGTCCGACGCATACAGCGCCACCGCGATCTCTTCCGGCAACAGGTCCGCAATCACGTTCAGGTTGATCACGTGTGTCTCCTCTGGGCATGGTCGGGGAACTGGTTCCAGACACGGCCGTCGAGCTCTCTGCCGCCTGCTTTTGGCGTGCGCCCGCCCCACTGCTTGAAGAAGAACGGGATCTCGGCGGCAACGCAGGCGTCTCGAATCGGAGTCACCCATTCGGCCCGGATCGGACGGTGGCCAGGCCCGCTCTCCCCGCCGACGATGACCCAGCCGATCCCCGTGAGATCCAGCGACGGGAGCGCTTCGAGCAACGGTTCCAGCGACAGGAAACGCACCGCAGCAGGCGTACGGCGAAGGTACTCAATTCGCCGGGTGTAGGCGTCGGCCTCAACCGAAGTCCCCAGCCACACGTTCGGCAGCACACCGTACGTGCCTGCAAGCTTGGCCACGGTCCGCACCATCCGCTCGGGGCGCTTGGTAAGTACCTGGTAGACGTGCTGCGGAGTGTTCGCCATCACGCGCCACACCTCGGCTACGAAGGTGGCCGGCACCTTGGCGTGGAAGAGGTCCGACATGGAATTGACGAACACCATGCGGGCACGCCGCCACCTGTAAGGGTCTGCCAGCGCGGCGGGATGGCATGTCACGGCGAACCCAGGCCCGCTCGTGCGGGGATCGCCGTCGTTCGCGTAGCGAGCCTGCCCCATGGCCTTCAGTCGACCGGCCAGGCGTAGGGCGTAGCAGTTGTCACAACCCGGCGAGATTCGGTCGCATCCGGTCACCGGATTCCATGTCGTCTCGGTCCATTCGATGGCCGTCTGAGCAGTCACGTCAGCGACCTCCTCTCCTCTTGGTGGTTGGAATCCCGGAGCGGCCCGCCGCCAAGCACGGCCGATCCGGTCAGCTCGTTACTTCTCGATCCAGCCGTTTTCGTCGCAGTTCCAGCCGTGCGGCTTGGGACGGCACGGCTGTCCCGGAGTGGCGCCGCAGACTTCGCACGTCCGCTCACCGATGCACTCGTCTGCCAGGGCGTAGAACGCCCACATCGTGTCGATGACAACGCGCTTGCGAGGAAAGAGCGCTTCCTCTTCCCGGACCCGAACAGCCCTTGCCGCCTTCATACGCGCACCCGTGCTTTCCGCTCAGGGCGCGTCAGGGACATGGTCAGCCGGTCGTCCACCCGCTCCCAGCCGGTATCGCCGCAGACAGTGCAGTCGGGCACCCACGGCACGACGACCGCGCCCACCTCGACATCCAGGTCTGCCGGAGCCACCGAGCATGATCGGCACAGCGTGAACACGCGCCGAGCTCCCTCATCCGGGTACTCGTACCGCAGCCTGCTACCGACCTCTTCTCGCGTGAAGCGCGGGACATCGAACCCCGGGTGTACGTCCGGCATGCACGCACACACCGTGACTCCGCCCCGGCTGCGAGCCGACCAGCTCAGAAACCCCGTACCGTGGCAGTCCTTGCACAGGTCGCCGACGGGCACGCGCCACACCGAGGCGATCACAGGCAGGCTCGCCAGATCACCAGCCGCCAGAGCTTCCGCAGCTCGAAGCAGGTACGCCCGCCGATTCGAGCTGGACATGTGCGTGTGGACGAGTTCGAGCACCGCCGCCGATTTACCGCACTCCCCAGCAGCAGGCGTAGCCTGAAGTTGCATCGATGTTCTCCTAAGACCGATCGATGTTTGGCTCCCGGCTGGAGGTCGCACCCTCCTGTCGGGAGCTCCTTGTTCTAGTGGGTTCCTACACCTTCATTGGCCACCGTGTACTAGTACTCTGTATACTAGAGGTGTCTTAGTACACCGTCAACCCTATCTCCTGCCTTAGCCCCCAGTTTTCGTGCAAGCAGAGGGGTGAGCTAGGCTGGCGGATGCCGGTGTACTAGAACGTACGCATTGACCGGTTTGAGAGGAAGGTCCGTCTTGACTCCGAGTATCGAACGCCAGGACCCGCCATACATGCAGGTCGCCAACCACATCCGCAGACAGATCCAGTCGGGCGAACTCAGGGATGGTGACACCATTCCGTCTGCCCGTCAGATCTCTCGCGACTGGAAGATCTCCTTGGCCACGGCCACGAAGGTCTTGGCTTCACTGCGATCTGAAGGTCTTGTCAAGGCGGTACCCGGCATTGGAACCGTCGTGACAGTGCTCAACCAGCAGTACACCTCGCCGCGCGACCGCTTCCAGGCGATCCGTCGTAGCGGGCGCATTTACCCGCCCAACGAGGCCGCTCAGATCAAGGAATGCGAGTTGGTCAGCGCGCCAGACCAGGTTGCCGACGCACTTGGCCTGGAGTCCGGCTCTAATGCCATCCGTCGCCACCGAGTCACCATGAACACTGAGACCAACACGCCCGTGTCCGCTTCTACCTCGTGGTTTGACGGAGCCTTGGCCGAGAGTGCGCCCAAGCTGCTTGTGGCTGAGCGCCTGGTCCAAGGCACGCCAACTTACATCGAAGAGCAGACCGGCCGGATCGTGGTGTCCGGCCGTGATCAGCAATGCGCCGACGTGGCTACCGAGCAGGATGCGGAAGATCTGCGCGTCCCGGTCGGGTCGCCAGTCCTTCGGGGCCGGAACTGGGTGTATGACCAGGAAGGCAGCGTCATTGAGTACGGCGAGTACGTGACCGTCTCGGGTCGCTGGTCCACCTATGACTACAAGCTCGCGGACGAACAGGGGGCAAAGTGAAGCTCATCCACTCCGGCAAGGTCCGAGACGTGTACGAGGATCGGGGAGACATCATCCTCGTGGCGTCGGACCGAGTATCCGTCTATGACGTGATCCTGCCCACGCCCATCCCCGACAAGGGCAAGGTCCTCACTCAGCTTTCGCTCTGGTGGTTCGACCAGCTCTCTGACATCGTGCCGAACCACATCATCTCTGCCACAGACGTGCCGGCAGAGTTCGAGGGGCGCGCCGTGCGGTGCCGCAAGCTCGACATGGTGCAGGTGGAATGCATCGCCAGGGGTTACCTTGCTGGCCTCGGGCTCAAGGAGTACGAGCGTGACGGGGCCGTGTCCGGCGTGTCCCTGCCCGCTGGCCTCGCCGAAGGATCTCAACTTCCTGAACCCATCTTTACGCCAACCACCAAGGCACAGATCGGGACGCATGACGAGTTCATCACCTTCGATGACGTCGTGAACCAGGAAGGCGCAGAGGTGGCCGACGAGCTTCGCCGGATCACCCTCGACGTCTACAAGCGCGGAGCCGAGATCGCTCGTGCACGCGGCATCATCATCGCGGACACCAAGCTTGAGTTCGGTTGGGACGAAGACGGCAAGCTCACATTGGGCGACGAAGTCCTGACTTCGGACTCATCACGCTTCTGGCCTCTTGAGGACTGGAGTCCTGGGCGGCCTCAGTTCGCCTTTGACAAGCAGTTCGTCCGCGATTGGGCTGCCGGTACCGGATGGGACAAGAAGCCTCCCGCGCCGGAAGTCCCTCAGAACATCGTGGATGCCACCCGTGCTCGCTATATCGAGGCGTACGAGCGGATCACCGGGAAGGCTTGGTAAGAGAGAAGCGCCATGAGTGAACAGCAGCAGTACTACGACCCGTACCAGCTCATACGAGAAGTCGGGTTCATGCTCAACCAGAACGGCCTTGAGGTGAAGGACTTCCCAGAGGGCAAGCTTGCAGACGCCCTGACGGGAGCATGCCAGCTTCTCCGAGCCTACGGGATCACGCCAGGCATGGATATTCGTGGCACCCTTGATCGTCGGCTGCCACCCTACTGGTAATTCACCCGCGCATCTCAAGCCCCGTCGCCACCCGTTACAACTTTGCTTACGTCTTCAAGCCGCCGCCGAGCGGCGGAAGGCGGGCAACGGTGAGGACGGAGATCATGGGAAGCCTGAAGATCGCCAACGAGCGGCCAAGATCCACGGGATACGGCCGCTCGTTCCAATAAGGCTCCACCGAAGGTCGTAGGGAAGTCGTCAGGGCAGACAGCAGGACAGCACGGCAACCACCACGGCCCCGCCAGCTCGGGATACCGAGAAGCCTCACGGAGGCAGGCGCCGGCCACCCAAGCCCCGCCCCTTCTACTCCTGCCCTTGCCACCACGCACACCACCACGGGGAAGACGCGACAGGAGGCTGGCCCCTGCGCGCCCGCTCGCGGGCGGGCTGCGGCTCTCCGGCCGGTCCCGCCCGCGGCGGCGCGCGTGCCGACAAGCGGCACACCGTGAGCAGGGGACGGAACATAGGCGGCATGGAGCATGCTCCGCTCCGCGTTCCTCAGCTCTCCCACCACAAGGCAAGGAACCGCCAGCGGCCACCGCACAGCCCATGCGCGTCCGCGACAACAAAGAGGGCGGAGAACACTCGCAGGCTTGCATCCGAGGAACAGAGAGCCGCACGGCGAGACGGCCGGTTCCGGGGGTCACCGAATTGTTTCGGAGCCGAATCCATGGGGACCCCTCCAAGATCGCAAAAGAGGGGCGGGAGGGGAAAGTTCGCGGGCAGGGGCGCTGCCCCTCCCCATTAAGTTGATCATTGTAATGCCCCTCTTTTGCGATCTTGCCCCATGGATCCAGCACCACCGCAACAATTCGTCAACCCCCTGCGGACGCACCGGATCACCACGGAATATCTCCGGAATGATCACCGCCGTTGAACATGCCCAGGTCGCCATTCCCGCAGCTCAAAGCCGTGATCAACACAAAACCGCAATCCCTCTCCTAAAGCGGGTGCCGCAGGTTCGAATCCTGCCGGGGGCACTCATCTCCACCAGGCATTCCGGCATCTGACCTGCGGTTTCTTGACCGCAGGTCTTTTGCTTGCCAGGCCCCTCGTAGGTCGCCGAGGGCACCCGTATGCAGCCGTAGGACCATGATCACGGGATATATGCGGGATGATCTTGACAGCGTTTTCCCAGGTGAGCACTACTTCCGAGCCATTCGGGTTCCAACATCCCCGGTCACCCGGGCTGTCGGAACAGACCCATCTCGGTGGTCTCCAAGAGCGCTACTTCTCGGTCTTGCTCGTTGTCCAGGGCAGCATGCGAAAGGCACGATCGCTGATCGAGTCGGGCGCATACAGAGCGGTCACGATGATCATGACGGTCAGCGATGCTTCCAGCAGCGTGAGAACCACGGCCAAGGTGGGAGCGCTCAGCCAAACTCCGGTATGGACAGCGGCCACAGTCAGGACCGCGCCGCCCTTGGCAGTCACGGAAGACCGGCGACGAGTGTTGGAAGGTGCAGCGGGCATGACCGCAGATTGACGTGGGCAGTTGCCGATCCGCCACGGGGTTCGGACAAGTTCGGACGCATGCTTGTCAAGCCGCAGGCTGGGCAGCAGGCGTCCAGATAGGGCAATATCCGAAGGCGTCGGACACCATCGCACCAATTGGCTGCCGCAGTGATGGCCGCCAAGGGCGACGATTGCGAGGCGGATGTATGGCATCACGTCGAACGCCAGAGGATTTCGGTGAGGCGTTCACTGAGCTATTAGCCGTCGCGGGTCTGACCGTGAGCAAGGTGGTGGCTAAGGGGCTGGGGGTCGGTCGAACCACGCTGTATGAGTGGATGAAGGGCGATCACCTTCCTGAACCCACCGGGCCGCTGCTGTCGGTGGTAGAGCTGTGCTTGGATCTGGCCGCCAAGCGAGATGCGGATCTCGGAATGCTGCCTTGTGATGCTGAAGGGTGGCTCCATCTGCTCGCCGAAGCCAAGCAGACCCGTCACTCGCGTCGCGCAGGGCGCTTTACCTCCGGTACCGACGCTGCTGACCCGGCTATAAAGCGACCGGATCGGCTGGGACAGCCCGTGGGGCGGTGGGGCCCAGTGGCGCTGGGAGTACATAAAACGGTCGGAGGCGGGGCGCTGACGAGCTATGTCCGGCGTTCGCATGACGATCTGCTGTACTCGGCGCTGGACCCGGCCGTGGCTGCCAACCGACTGGTGGTATTGCGGGGGGATTCCTCCACGGGCAAGTCGCGGGCGGCATATCAGGCGGTGGTGGCACGGTTGCCAAACTGGCCGTTGTTTTATCCGCCCACAGCCACCGCGCTGTCCCGGCTGTTGGAGGAAGGCATACCTCGTCGGTCGGTGCTGTGGCTCAACGAACTGCGCCATTACGCTGATGATCCGGATGGTGTGCAACCGCTGTCCGCGCTGGCACAGTTGCTGCGCGGCACCAGCCACATCGTGGCCATCACCACACTGTGGCTGGACAGTTGGGCAACCTACACCGCCGATCATCACGACGAGCCGGGCGCTGCCGACCCGTCCTTGGCCATTCGGGACCTACTCCGGTCGTTGCCGGAGCTGAGTGGCACAGCACGTCGGCGCTTGGACGTGACTCGGGGCGGAGTTATCGACGTGCCCGATCAATTCACCGATGAACAGCTCGCTGAGGCTCGCCGCCGCGGCGATGCGATAGTGCAGGAGGCCCTCGCCACCGCCGAGAGTGCTGGGGCGGCGGGGCGCCTCACCCAATTCTTGGCCGGGGTCCCCGACCTCCTGGACCACTATCAGGGACCCGGCGCTGACCCTTACGGGCAGGCTTTAATCAAAGCAGCTATGGACGCCGTCCGCCTGGGCCACACCCACCTGCTGACGCAAAAACTGCTGCAACAGGCCGCCGTTGGCTATCTGGCTCCCCGGCACCGCGCCCTTGTGGGCAAGGAACTCGCCGCATGCCAAGAACGAGCCTGGAAATACGCCACACGTACCCTCAAGGGCGCTTTTCAGGCTTTAGAACCCGTGCCTCCCGAGGAGGGCTTCGGCGTCGCCGGCTATCGACTGGCCGACTCCCTCGACCAGTACGGTCACCGCCATCGCGCCGACCAGATGCCGCCACGCGCCTTTTGGACCGCCACCGCCCATGCCCATCCCGGCGACCTAAGAGCGCTCGGGGACGCCGCCTGGGACCGCGGTTTGTACCGCGATGCCGTCCGCCTCTACAGGCACGCCACTACCAATGGCGACCCGCGTGCCGCCAGAATCCTCATACACCACCTACATGCCCTGCACCCGACCGACCACCGCCCTGCCCGCTGGGCAGCCTCTCACGTCTCCCTCCACAACCCTGGTGCAGTGGCCGAGTTGCTGAGCATGATGCAGGAAATTGGAGCCAGCGAGCAGGTCACCGCCCTAGCCGAACGAGCCGCCACCCAAGTCGCTCTCGATGATCCGCAGGGGGTAGCGAAACTCCTCGTCAGGCTCCGAGAGGTTGGGGCGAACGAACAGGCCACCGCCCTAGCCCGACGCGCCGCCACCCAAATCGCCCTCAATAACCTGCATGCGGTGGTCGAACTACTGAGCAAGCTGCAGGAAATGGGAGCCGACGAGCAGGTCACTGCCCTAGCCGAACGAGCCGCCACCCAAGTCGTCCTCGACAATCCGCGGGAAGTGGCCGAACTCCTCGTCAAACTCCGAGAGGTTGGGGCAGACGAACACGCCGCCCTCCTAGCCAAACGTGCCGCCACCCACGCCTCCCTTCACAGCGTGTATGAGGTGGCCGAACTGCTGAGCAAGCTGCGGGAAATGGGAGCCGATCAGCAGGTCACCGCCCTAGCCGAACGGGTCACCACCCAAGCCACTCTTAACAAGGCAGCTGAAGTGGCATGGCTTTTTGCCACACTGCGACGGGTTGGAGCCAGCGAGCAGGTCACCGCCCTAGCCGAACGAGCCGCCACCCAAGTCGTCCTCGACAATCCGCAGGAAGTGGCCGAACTCCTCGTCAAACTCCGAGAGGTTGGGGCGAACGAACAGGCCACCGCCCTAGCCCAACGCGCCGCCACCCAAATCGCCCTCAACAACCTGCATGCGGTGGTCGAACTACTGAGCAAGCTGCAGGAAATGGGAGCCGACGAGCAGGTCACCGCCCTAGCCGAACGAGCCGCCACCCAAGTCGTCCTCGACAATCCGCAGGAAGTGGCCGAACTCCTCGTCAAACTCCGAGAGGTTGGAGCAGACGAACACGCTGACGCCCTGATCGAACGCGTCGCCGCTCTCGAAGACCCATACTTCGTGGCCCAACTACTGGTCAGGCTGCACGAGATTGGGGGACAAGAGCTGATCGCTGAGCTGCTGGCTCATAACCTCGTCGCACAAGTTGTCCTCGACGACCCACGGGAAGTGGCCGAACTCTTCATCAGGCTCCGAGAGATTGGGGCGAACGAGCACGCCGCCGCCCTAGCCGAACGTGCCGCCACCCAGGTCGCTCTCAAGGACCCGTATGCGGTTGCCCGGTTGCTGGGAATGCAGGAACGAGTCAGAGCGCATGAGCAGACCGCCGAGTTGCTGGCCCGTAACCCCGCCGCCCAAGTCGCTCTCGACGATCCAGGTGCGGTTGCCCTGTTGTTGGGCAGGCTGTGGCTGGTCCGGGCGCATGAGCAGATCTCTCAGTTGCTGGCCCGTAATCCCGCCGCCCAAGTCGCTCTCGACAAGCCCGACGCCGTGGCCCAACTGCTGGACAAGCTAAGGCATGTTGGGGCGCAAGAACAGGTCACAACCCTGGTCAAACGTGCTGCCACTCTCGATGACGCACGCGCCGTGGCGGAACTACTGGTCAGACTGCGGGAAATTGGGGGGCACGAGCTAGTCGCTGAGCTACTGGCTCATGACCCCGCCGCCCAAACTGTCCTCGATGACCCGCGAGCGGCGACCCTATTGCTCAGTCGACTGTGGCATGTGGGAGCGCAAAAACAGGCCTCTGCGCTGGCCGAACGTGCCGCCACCCAGGTCGCTCTATACGACGCGTATGGCGTGACCCGGCTAATGGCGAAGATGCGGGAGGTTGAGGCACGCGACAAGGTCGCCATTCTGGCCAAACGTGTCACCACCCAAGCCACGCTCTACAGCGCGTACCCAGTGGACCTGCTGCTGGACAGCCTGCGGGAGGCAGGGGCGCAGGAGCAAATCGCTGAGCTGATCGAGCGTCTTCCAGCCGCAGGTTTTTTCGATCTATATATCGAGAATTGCAACTACGGAGAACGGTTCCGGTACGGACGAGAACTTGATGGGAGCGTCGCTGCTGCCTGGGGGTGGGCACCGGAGTGATCAAGCGGAGATGACGGGTCCTTGAACTGCACGGCATGGCCAAGCGGCATCAGTAACCATGGGACCTCGAGATTGAATTGGGGATGAGCTCGTTGGCAAACTGGGCGTCCACTACTTCACAGATCAGCTATTTCAATTAGCCGACATCCGTCGCGAGAAGTTGCACCAGAAGGTCTTAAACAGGCAATTCGGAGCTAGTCACCGCTAATTAGAAGATACCGGCCCGCTCTGCAATGCACGCTCCGCGAGCCATACGAGGACACCGGTACAGCGGCGCTGGCATCCGGAGCAACTAAAGGTCGTACCGGCGGCTGATCTCCAGCGCCTGCCGCTCGGTGACCTCCGCCGCGGTGCGCGTGATCTGCCAGCGTAGATCGTTCAGTATGGTTTCGCCCGCATGCTGGACCCGCCTGTTTTGTCGATCGAGTTCGACGTCGAAAGTCTTGGCGACCGGGCCCGTCCAGATTCTGCCGGTGTGGAAGTTCTTGGCGGGGGCGTCGAGTGCGTCCTGCATCTCATGCAGCAGCGGTTCTATCGTCTTCAGCGCGTCCCGCAGCGCCTCACGCAACGGATTGGGCACCATTTCAGGCATCAGTTCAGCTCCCCTTCCCCCGGGACGGACTGGGGGACGGCGTGTCGGTTCCGATGAGGAGTCTCGGCGCTATCAGTTTCATGAACGCCACCATGTCGGCGGCGTTGTCCCGGCCTTTGACTCCCCGCGCGAGCTCGACCAAAAGGCGCGCTTTGCCCTTGACGAGTATCGCGCCCACATGAGATTCCTCGTCGGGGTCTTTTATATAGGCTCCGTAGCCACCGGGCACGATTTCGGGCAGCAGTTTGCCGCCGTCTTTGAGATATTCGTCAACTTGACCGCGGACGCCCCCGGCATCGAGGATGACCCGCAGCAGCCGCGCCCGCTCTCCTGTCGGCTGGTAGGTGGCACAGGTGCCGTAGCCGGCCTCGGTGCGAGGTTCCGTGAGAAAGCCAACCACAATGGGGTTGCTTACCCCTGTCATCAGCTTGGCCGCAGCCTCCGGAATATGATCACAGAGGTAGGGAGGGGCGGGTGCCGACGGCAGAGGAGCCGTATCAACTACGGGAGTTTTGTCCTGCTGGCATGCCGAGATCAATACCAGTATGCAGGTGAGCAGGCTCGCTACCCGGGCGGCGGATTCCTTCATCGGCCTAGAAGGCTGGGAACCCATTTTTGAAGGCCGAGTCCACGGTCTGCTGCACTCCTAGGTCCACCCAGGGGTTGTCATTCGGTCGGCGTAGCCATCTCTTATAGGCATCGTAGGGATGCTGGCCCGACTTCATCATCTCTTCCATAGTCATGAGCGTCTTACCATCATCCTTGAGGAAGTTGTTAATTGCTTTGCGGGGGTCGGTGCCGGGTTTCATGTCGGTCAGCGACGCCCAGGGATGGGACTTCGCGGGCGGCTCGGCCGCGCCGAACAGTCTATGGTTGAACATGGCCTGAGCCGCGAGCTGGCCAACGAGCTCTTTGGTTTGTTCGGAAGCGAAATTGGCGGACGCGATGGCCTCTTTCTCCTTCGTGCCTTTAACGCTGTCCTCGATCACACCTCCCCAAGAGCTCACCACGCTGGCAGTGATCGGCCATGCCGCCTTCTGAGGGAAGGACAGCCCGGTGTTGATGATGGCCATAAAGATCTTGATGTTGCGCTTCTGGGCCTCGTCCAGTTCACGCCCTGTCTCGATCTTCGCGATGCCGGCCGCGTGGGCGATCATCCCGAAACCCGCCCCAGCCTCTTGCACGGCGGTGTTCATCGCGTTCTTGCCCTGTTTCGCGGCGAGCTGTGCGGCGCCGTGATCGAACAGTTGGCTTCCCCATGCCGCTTGCGCAGCCATGACTATCCCGAAGGCCTTCTCATCCTTGGCGAAGACGTTCTGCATCACTTCACGCAGTTGACCTTGGTTGAACTTCGCCCCCCAGGGTTCCTGCCCAGGTATGCCGGCATGGTCTTGTTCATAGACTCCGGGTTGTTGCATAGCGTCCATGGCGGCCCGATTGACATCGGGAATGTACGCCGCCAGGATCCGCCCGATGGAGATGGGCGCTACGAACGCCTCCTGCCGCTTGCCCGCGTGAATCTGCTCGTATTCGAGATGCATGAGCTCAGCGGCCAGCTTGGCCGACAGGTAGCCGGAGGACGGCTGCGCGGCTGAGCCCGCGCGGTCTCGGTAGGTCATCGTGGCCGCTTCCAGCGCTTCGCCCACCGCCTTACCGCTATCCCACAGCGGGAGCTTGGTCGTGTAGTACTTGAGCCTGTCGCCGCTGGCGAAGAATCCCTGGGCGGCGTCCGGGTGCTTGCTCAGGGCGTTCATCACGTCCGCCATCGGATGTCGTCCGACCACGTGGTGCGTCGCTTGCTTCCGCTCGGTGGCATCCAGCGCCTTGGCTACCTCCAGCAGGAAAGAGCTGTTGAAGGTTCCGTGTTTCAGCGCGGCGGCGATCCCTGCCTGGGTGCTGCGTGAGAGATTGGCCGTCAGGTCGTTGCGCCACCGCGTGCTTAACTGGCCGCTGGCGCTGCCGAGCGCCTTGCCAAGAGCCGCTTGCAGACGTTGGGATTTCTTGTCCTGCCCGTCGGTCTTGGCGAGCAGTCGCCGGACCCGCTCCGGGCCCATCGCGTTCATCAGCTTGAGCGCGAAGCCGGCATCGCCCGCATGCTTCTCCAGCTGGGCGAGCGTCTTGTCGTCGACTTCCTCGCCGTCCGCAGCCTGGTTGAGGTGAGCCGCCGCCGCATAGGCGTCGGCGTCGTAGGAGACCTTCTTGTGGAGCTCCTCGTCGAACCCGATCAGTCCACCCGACCCCTTGGGTCCCCAAGTTTCGTCCATCGCCTGGATAGCGTCGTTCCGCCGCCGGAGCTCGGGCGTCTTAGCACGGATCCAGCCTTCCGCCTCCCGCATGGCGCTCAGTCCCGAGACGTCCAGCTCGAGTTTCTCCATGACACGCCGGACCAGCGGCTCGTTCCTGCGGAACAGCTCTCCGGCGCGACCGAGTGCTTTCTCGAACGGGCCCATCCACGATGGGTTGATTCCGGAGAACTTGTCGTCGAACGGCTTCGACGGTAGATCGGCGGGCTGAGTCATGAGTGATTTCCGGCATCTTCGGGGGAATACGTCCGGATCGCCAATCAGCCTAACCTCAGCCTGACATTTGTCTAAGGATTCCTGCGCTACCGATATGGCGACCGCGGCTTCAACCAGGAGTACGCGAGCCGGTGCACTCCCGGTTCAACCGCCGATCTGTGGGTCAGCACACAAGCGGAAGCCGTCGTCACGACCGAGTAGGGCGTTTTCGGTGACACCTGGGAAGCGGCTGTGACCAGGTGCTATACAGAGTTCTCCACTTGTCTTGATACCCGTCCCTCCAATCGGTTGTCATCTGAAGGAGGAATCTGCTTCTGCAGGCCCACTAGCCGCCCGGGTCATGCGTAGCCCCATCAACCATGGAGGCACCATGCGCATCCAAGGCAAGATCGCCTTACTGGCAGTGTTAGGTTTGACCGCCGCGGGGCTCATCGCTCCCGCCGTTCACGCTGACCCCACGCCCAAGCCGCGAGCGGAACTCGTGCCAGCCTGGGATACTCCGGGCCCCCAAGGCAGCACAACGTATGAGGTCCGCTCTCCGGCAGCCGAAGACCAACGCGCCGCCGCGCCGGCGTGGCGCTGCCACCTCTACGTCAGCGATCCGCAGTTCTGGAGACACAACGGCCGCTGGCACATCAAAGGCATCGGCCGCCAATGGTGCACCGGGGCCGGCTACATCCCGCAAGGGCCGCGGCTGACCCTGCAGCGCTACCTAGGCCTCGGGGTCTGGCGAAATGTGCACCGCACGACCATCGCCTGGTCCCGCGGCCATTACGCGGAGATGCAATACCCCTGGGAGTGCACCGGTTCCGGTAGCGAGGAGTACCGCTGGGTCGTCGACGGGTTCGCCCAAGGCGTCCCACGAGCCAGAGCGCACGCCTACTCGTTGGTCTACCTGCGGGCCATCTGCTAAGCGTCGGCCACCGAGATGGCGGGCAGGCGACGGCCTCGCCAAACCATGATCGCCCAGCCGTGCGGCGTCGCGACAGTTCGTGTGGCCACGCGCAGCTGGGCGATCCGGTGCGTACGCAGGATGCGCGCGTGGACAAGGTGACGGCCTTTCGGGCTCCAGCGTCTGGTGCGGCTACGTTCCCAAGTGTCGTGTCGTATGTCGACTCGCGCCTCCTGCCCGCGCAGGGGGGTGTCCGCGATGCGGATCGCGGTCATACCCAGTGACGACCAATCGGTGTCGTACTCGTACACGACCCATTCCAGAGCACCCACGTGAGAGAACAGCACCGCCGCAATGTCGCCATCGACGATGTCACAGGACAAGGGCAGCAGATCAGCATCGTGCGGAGCGTCCAGTCCGTGTTCGATGATCTGGCGCCCTTGCTGGGCCAGCGCCGGGTGCAAATCTGGCATGGATTGACGTTATGTTCCCCGCGTCCGGTACGTCGAGGGACGTCACCCCTATACAGAAAATTTGATATAGGGCCGAGCCACTCCCTTCTGCGCCCGAAGTTACGTCTGTGTTCGTCCAGCGCCCGTCGATCGCTGCCTGAAATGGCTCGTGGTTCTGTGCGTGCTTCGCGGACAAGGTGGAAGCGGGCAACACCTCGGTGTACAACCGACTGCGACGGCTTGGCCCAGGTCACTCCGCGGCGTTGACATAGATCGTAAATGGGCCGTATCGACATTTCTCTTCCCGGGAGAACCACATGCGATTTGCACCTGTGGCGAGCTGATTGTGCCGATCTTCGACGAGGGCCAGACCCGCTGCATAGCAACGCGCGATCGGTCGCTGGATCTATTCGCCAACCGCTTCGAGCTGACCCGGCATGTCGTCACGCTCATCAACGAGGACCCGCCTCCAGAGCGGATCCTGTACCTGCACGGGCTGGGTGGCAACGGCAAGTCGCTGCTGCTGCGCCATCTGGAGAAGCGTGGCTGCCTCCGTACCGACAGATGGGAGGAGGTTCGCGACGCCTCTGACCCCGAACTGCTGGAGCGACTGGCCGAGCATGGTCAGCAGGTGCCGATGGCCAGGATCGACTTCGGCGCACGGCCGGCAGGCGAGAATCGCCCGCAGGAGGCGTTCTCGGCGTTGTTCATGCTCAAACGCCAGCTCGCCCAGCACGGGATCGCCACGCCCCGCTTCGACTTCGCCGCCATCACCTACCTCCACAAACTCGGGTTCGACATCGCCCACCGGGTGCCCGAGCTGTTCCCCCGCGGCGAGGTCAACATCGCGTTGGACATCGCCGATGCCGTGCTGGCGCTGCCGGTTCTGCGCGTGGGGCAGCAACTGTTCCAGATGCTCAACGCCCGCATGGACAAGGCCTTCACCCGCCGACGGATGCAGCGCCGACTCTCCCAGCAGGACGCGGAAGACATCCTGACTCTGGTGCCTGAGCCGGACCTGCTGCATGAGCTGCCGCGCCTGTTCGCCAAGGATCTCAACGACGCTGCCGGCGACCACGCGCGGATCGTGTTGCTCTTCGACACCCACGAGGCGTTCTTCGGCGAGGCCATCGGGGATGCCGACAGCTTGATCCACGCTGACAAGCTAATGCGCGACGAGTGGCTGCGCTGCCTGCTCGGCCACCTCGATCTGGGAGCCGGGATCATCGCCATCGTGGCAGGCCGCACCCGTCCCCCGTGGCCGTCCGCGCCCGTCTTCCCCATCCCGGAGCGCTATATCGATCATCGGCTGGTCGGCCACCTGACCACCGCCGATGCGACGCAGTACCTCACCCTGGCCGGCATCACCGATCCAGCCATGCAAGCAGCGCTGGTGAACTATGCCTCCACCGCTCCCGATGAGGTGCACCCCTACTTCCTGGGCCTGTGCGCCGACGTAGCGCTGGCCGCCGGCTCCCGCCTGGATCCTGCCGACTTCTCCACACTGGTGGATAAGGAACGCGACCTGGCTCGCCGGCTGCTCCAGTGGACGCCTGCCGAAGCCGAGTACGGCATCCTGGCCGTGAGCGCCTGCCGCGCCTTCACCGCCGAGACTTTCCACCACCTCGGCCAGGAGCTGGACTTCCCCTGCGATCGCAGCGCCTTCAGCAAACTGACGGCCTTTTCCTTCATCTCGCCGCTACGGGGCGGTACGGCCAGCGGATCCGGCGCGTACACCATGCACAACATCCTGCGCCGCTCCCTCCAACACGTCCGGCCGGCGGAGGTGCGCAGGTCCCATGAGGTGCTGGCTCGGCACTACAGCGGGCGTCAGGAGTTCACCGCCGAGTTGGAGGCGGCCTACCACCTGAGCCATCTCAACGCCGCCCAAGGCGTAGCCGCCTGGGCCACGCTCATGGATCGCAGCCTGGCCACCGGCCGCTTCGACCGATGCCGCGCTCTCGCGAGCCTGCTCAGCGACCTGCGCATCGACCGCGACGAGGACAAAGGCCGCTGCCTGTACCGCGTGGCCCGCGCCTACCTCGGACTAGGCCGCTGGAGCCAGGCCGAAGCCCTGCTGGACGGGCTACCTCACCGGTCAGCACACGCTGAGCTGCTCCGCGCCGAGGTGGCCTTCTGCAGAGGCGACTTCGAAAGGGCCGACCATCTCGCCCAGGCGGCGTTGGCGCTCACGGAAGCCGACGCCCGGGAAGGCTTCCTGTTCCGGTTGGCCGAGATCGAGCTGTATCGAGGGCGTTTCCCAGAGGGACGCGAGCACGCCACCGAGGGCATGAACGCCACGACCGATCAGGCGCCCTGGCTCAAGCTTCTCGGCGAGATCGAATACTTCTCCGGCAACGTCGATCGTGCCGACACACTCATCAACCAGGCACTACAGGACGTGGCTGCCCGTTCCACCCACCTGCGCGACCAGGCCCTGTTCGCTGGCCTGCTGCAGGACGCAGCGTTGGTCGCCGAGGCCACCGGCGCTTGGCAGATCGCGTTGGACAGCCAGAACAAGGCCCTCGACATCCGTAAAGCGTCAGAAGACGCCCGCGGAATCGCTCAGTCCCTCCACGGGCTGGGCAAGGCCCAATGCGGTCTCGGCCTGGTGCGAGAAGCCGCTCAGACTCTCGCCGAGGCCGGTCGCGCAGCTCGAGATCTCGGCGACGGCCTACTCGCGGCGAAGGTCACCCACAGCGAAGCCGACGTACGCCAGGCCAACGGCGACCATGTCGGCGCGTGGCAACTGACCGTCCAGGCCCTGAAAGAGTTCGAGCACCACGGCACCCCCTACGACGTGGCCTCCGCCTGCCTTTCACTGGCCCGCCTGGCGCAAGGCCGCGAACGCGTCCGGTACGCCGACCGCGGACGGCGCGCCATCGAACGGGGTGGGTTCGGTGTCCTCGCCCAGTTGTTCCCTGACCAGGCGATCCCGCCTGCGGTACGCATCCTCAACGGTCTTGCCGGCTTCTGCTGCGGCGACGCGCTCGGCGTCCCCTGGGAGGGCAAGCCGCCCCAGGACATCCATCTCTCCGACACACTCACGACACGAGAGGGATGGCCGCTCGGCAGCACGTCAGACGACACGGAACAGCTCATCATGCTCGCCCGGAATCTGATCGACACGGGCGGCTCAGGGGCTGTCTTTCTCACCACCCTCGCTGCGGCACTGCCGACCATACGGGGAGCTGGCCCCACCACTCGGAGAGCGGTGGCGCGGTTTGAGGCAACCGGAGAACTGGTAGCCGATGGCGGAGCGACCAACGGTGCCATGATGCGCGTGCTGCCCATCGGCTGGGCCCTACCCGCCACCGAAGCCGAACGCCGCCGTGAGCTGGCCATACGAATGACGAAAACCACCCATGCCGACCCGAAGGCCATCGCCACCGCCAGCGCTGTGGCCGCCATGGGATCTTGGGCGTTCGAGGCCTGCACCGCCCAGGACCTGATCTCCGTCGCCCGAGAAGAACTCGACCACTTCAACGTCCCCATCACCGCACGATGGGAGCCCGATCCGAGCGGAGTGTCGCTGGATGTCATGGACACATTGGGCGCGATCCTGCACGTACTCCACCTTCACAACGAACCGGTTGAAGCCATGCGGTATGCGGTCAGCCTTGGCGGGACACTGACACCGTGGCTGCAATCATCGGAGGCATCCCGAGCTGCCGCCAAGACACGGCGGACATCCCCTGGGCACCACAAGTCGCTCTCCCGGCAGGGCTGGACACGCTTGCCGAAGGGCTGTGGGCCATGCGACGGGCGGCGTATGCGTGACTTCTGGATCATCGGCCCCATCGCCTGGGACCTCGCCCTATACGTTGACCGCATCCCCGCGAGCGGTCACTTCGTCCAAGCCAGGGAAAGTGTCGAGCGTCCAGGCGGAACCGGCGCGAATGTCGCGGTCGCACTGAGCCAGGTCGGGAGCCGTGTCCACATGGTTGGCTATGTGGGGGCCGATACCGCCGGCCAGAACATGACGAAGACGCTCAGTGCTGCCGGGGTCGACGTCGATCATGTGCAGGTCCTGCCGGGACACACGTCCTCGGTGGTTCTGCTCATCGAACCAAATGGCGAACGTACCATCATCGGCATCCACGCCGACCTGCTGCACACCATCACGATCCCGGTCGAGGCCGTGGCGGCAGGAGACATCGTTTACTTCGCCGCCTGGCACGACTCCTTCACCGCCGCAGCCCAAGCCATGGCAGCCGCAGGAGCGCTGAGCGTCCCACCGGGCACCACCCCCGCCATGCGATACCTGATCGGATCCCGTAACGACTTCTCCGTGATCCCGGAGGAAGCCACTGTCATCGTGACCGAAGGCGCTAAAGGCGTCACCGTCTACTCATCGGGCAAGAGCGACCACTACCCGGCCATCCCAACAGATGCAGTAGACGCCACCGGAGCAGGCGACGCCTTCGCTGCGGGCTTCCTCTGGGAGATTGGCAATGCAAGACCTCTGGCCGAAGGCGTGCATCTCGGTCTCGCCTGGGCCGCTACTAATGTCCAGGTGAAGTCATCTATGCCAAAGACGACGTGAGTGCCTCAGCCCGGGACGGCAGGCTCACGTAATAGGGGATGAGTGTAGCTCCTCCTCAGTGAGTGTCTGAGGTGGGCATTTACGGCCTTCGCGCACTGCGGGCCACCCATGCGGAACCGCGGGCAGCATCGAAGCGAGGACCGTTCGGAGTTCCTGCACCGTTCTATGAAAATATGGTTCGTTCCAAATGGTAATTGGGTCTGGCGCAGGCTTTCTTTGTGATCTACCTTCCGGGCAAACGATCAACGTTGTCGCCTGACGTGCGACGCTTCGGAAAGGGTAGGACTCCATGGTACGGACGGTCCTGCGGCTTGCCGCTATCGCCTCGCTCTTCATCGCCGGCTTCACCGTCACGCCCACGACCGCTGCGTGGGCGGAGGCCGATTGCTCCCCGCCGCAGGAGAAGACCTTCTCTTTGCCCGGAAAGCCTGACGTGTGGGTGGGGGCCGAGCTATGCGTCTATACCAGGGGTACGGGCAACAATCAGAAGCAAGCCATACTCAGTATTAACTGGCAGGGGTCTTTCCTGGGCGGTACGCGGTTCGACAAGTTCATCGCGGAAGTACGCGTCGAGCGCTACGACATCATTTATGGGAACGAGCAATGCAACTGGAAGAGCGACCTCAACAGCATCTCCGACTCCGAGGGCAGGATGTGGGACTGCTACGCCTACTACAACTCATCCCTCAACGGTGGGTGGACCGCCGACGGAAGGATCATCTACAACATCAACAACGACGGCAAGGGTGACATGATCTGGGATCTCACCGGCTCCGGTCAGGTCGCCGTGGCGCCGGACGGCACCGAGACCGAGCAGCCCTCGACCGAAGAGCCGACCTCCTGAGCTTAGTGATACGGAATGGGTTTAGCTCGTCCTCAGTGGTGCGACACCCATAGGGGATCGCTGATTACTCGGCGCTTTGGCTCCTGAGTGCCCCACTAACGTGGCGCGATTCAAGAATCAGGTGGCATGCGCGGTTGCGGATGCGGAATGCAGGACGGGAAGGCGGAAACAGTTCGTCGCACTTCGCGCCGATCAGCGATCCCTGTCGCTTCTTGTCCTCATCTTCGCTATCAATGCGCCTGGGCGCTTCCGCACGATCAGTGCGACTCGTTGAGTTCCTGCGCAGGACCTGGATGTTCTCACAACGCTGAGGCGGACGCGCCACGGTGGAAGTCGCTGGTCGATGACGGTTCCCCGACGATATCGCTCCTTGTTCTTCGACACCTTGGGGCTTGGTCTGGTCCTCGCCGCGGGTGGCGGCGTTCGAGGTGCGGACGTGGACGTCGATGGCAAGGCGAGCACCACGGGCCGCTCGGAAACGATTGGGCGAGGCGTCGACCTTGAGGCGACCGTCGTTTGGGGTGAGGAACCGTTGGCGCCCCATGAACTCGACGACCATATGCCGACGCCTACGCACACCAGGAAGCCAGCAACGAGCGCCAGTCGTGCTGGGCGATCCCAGCTTCGAAGAGGGGATCGTTCTGGTGGGACCGGGGTCGAGTACCTTCTCCAGCAGAGCGAGTCGGATGTGGCGAGGAGCCGGGGCCGGTCCCGAAGCGGTAGGCCGTTCGGCGGGCGCCTCACTGGACGCGATTCTCCGGGAGGGACGGCGGAGCGGTTCTGATCACTGTTCATGGTCCTCCTCTCTCTGCCCGTGCATGCAAGAGTGACGCAAGGTAGCGGCCCCTGGCGGGAGCGACGCGGCATGACGAGCGGCATTGAGTGGCATGGCCCCGGTCGCCCGGGGCCGAAGGCGGTAACCTGCGCTATTCGTTCAAGGCATCGTTGATCTTGCCGTTGATCTGCTCTTGCTGACCGTCGATGCACTTGGCGTAGACGCGCAGCAGGACGTCAACGCTGTGACCTGACTTGGCTCACGTTCAAGATCGAATCCGAGTCGTAGGTCGCTGACCTTGGGATCCGCCGTCGAGGATGGCGAAAAGTGCGCACTAAATCGGGGGCGTCTCTACGCTGTAGGCCGTGTCTCCGTACGTGCGGACGGTGAAGACGGCCTCAGGGGCGCGGGCGGTGCAGATCGTGTACTCCTCGCGCCGCGGGTCGCGGGAGATCGAGCACATCGGATCCGCGCACGACGACGCCGAGCTGGAGATGCTCAAGGCCATCGCGCGTCAGCGGCTGGCCGCCGGGCAGGAAGAGCTGGATCTCGGGCTGGACGACGGCCCGGCCGCGGGCGGTCCGCTGGAGATTGCCAGTTCCCGGATGGAGCACCTGTGGGATGCCCTGTCCCGCGCCTATGCCGCGCTCGGGTTCGACGCCGCGTCCGCGGGTGATGAGGTGTTCCGGCAGCTGGTGCTGGCCCGGGTGATCGAGCCGACCAGCAAGCAGGACAGCCTGCGCGTGCTGGACGAAGCGGGCATCACCTCGGTGTCGTATGCGACGGTGAAACGCCGGCTTCCGCTGTATGCGGCAGACCGCTGGCGCACGGCCCTGGCCGAGGCGTGCGCGGCGCACGCCCGGCTGGGACCGGCCTCGCTGGTGCTCTACGACGTCTCCACCCTGTATTTCGAGACCGACGCCGGGGACGGGTTCCGTGAGCCGGGCTTCTCCAAGGAGCGGCGGCTGGACCCGCAGATCACGATCGGGTTGCTGACCGATGCCTCCGGGTTCCCGCTGATGGTGCAGGCCTTCGAGGGCAACAAGGCTGAGACGCACACCATGCTCCCGGTGATCGGTGCGTTTATGACCGCCCACCGGCTCTCCGATGTCACCATCGTGGCCGACGCGGGGATGATCTCCGAGGCGAACAAGCGGGCGATCGAGGAGGCAGGTCTGTCGTTCATCCTCGGCATGCGCATTCCTGAGGTCCCCTACGTGGTCAAGCAGTGGCGGCGTGAACACCCGGACACCCAGATTCCCGACGGGCACATCTTCATCCAGCCCTGGCCCGCCGCAGCTACGCAGTCCCGCCGGGACCAGATGATCTACTACCAGTACCGGGCCGACCGGGCCCGGCGCACCCTGCGCGGCATCGACGAGCAGGTCGCCAAGGCCGAACGCGCCGTCGACGGCCAAGCGCCGGTCAAACGCAACAGGTTCATCAAACTCACCGGAGCGGCCAAGAGCGTCAACCGGGACCTGGAGGCCAAAGCGCGGGAGTTAGCCGGGCTCAAGGGCTACATCACCAACCTGCCCGGCGTCACACCCGCGTTCGTGATCGAGGCCTACCACCGGCTGTTCGAGATCGAAAAGTCTTTCAGGATGAGTAAGCACGACCTCAAGGCCCGGCCGATCTACCACCACAAACGCGAATCCATCGACGCCCACCTGACCATCGTGTTCGCCGCCCTGGCCGTCAGCCGATGGATCGAACACCGAACCGGCTGGTCCATCAAGAAGTTCGTCCGCACTGCACGCCGCTACCGCACCGTCCACATCCGAGCCGGCCGCCACCGCCTCACCGCCGCCGACCCCCTGCCCGCCGACCTACGCGACGCGCTCAACCAGATCCACGGCCGGGAAGGTGCGCACTAAATTGAGCCAACTCGGGTGCGCTATTCGTTCAAGGCATCGTTGATCTTGCCGTTGATCTGCTCTTGCTGACCGTCGATGCACTTGGCGTAGACGCGCAGCAGGACGTCAACGCTGTGACCGGCGCGTTTGGCGACCTCTACGGCCGGGACGCCCACGTCCAGCCACAGCGAGACCGCCGCGTGGCGGAGGTCGTACGGCCTGGCGGCCAGCGACGACGCGATCTGTTCCGGGGTGAGGGCGAGTTTGCGGGCTTCCTGCCAGACGTAGGAGTACGCCGAGCTGGAGTAGGAGCCACCGGTACCGGTGCGGAAGATCCTGCCGTCCTTGGCGGCGCCGTACGTGGCGATGTGCTCGCGCAACATGGCGACCAGGACGGGCGGGATCGGGATCTCTCGTGTCTCCTTGTCCGCGCGGTGCTTCAGGCAGCGTGACTCGTGGGTCTCACCGGAGTTGGTCCAGCGCTTCGTCCCCTGGGGGCGCGCCTTCTCCAGGACGATCAGGCCCCAGCCTGTCTCCGGCAACGTGCAGTTCCTCAACCGCAGGTCGGCTGCCTCCTCCGGCCGGAGGGCGGCGTAGTAGATGCAGGCGAACAGGGCCTTGAGCCGGACACCGCGCTTGCGGCCCACCTGGGGGATGGCGTCGAGGAGCCGCCGCGCTTGGGCCGGGTTGACCACCGGCCACGACTGTCGGTGAACGGCGGTACTACCGTGGATGGCGTGACCGTCGCCTCCACCCTCACCCCCCGCCTCACGACCTGGCTTTCCGCCGGGCGCGGCAGTGAGACAAAGGTGGAAGTGGAAATCGCACACAAACCTGCCAAGGCGGACAAGACAGCCAAAGACAAGCGTCTGATCTGGTCAGGCCAGGCCACCGCCAAGCCCGGCGACTCGCACGTGACGCTGCGGCTTCCCAAGGACCGGCTGGAGCATGGCTGGGAGGTGCGATGGCGTGCCCGAGCCACCACCCCAGGTATCACCGGCGCTTGGAGCGCTTGGAACGTGCTTCGCCTGAAGGCGTCGCCGAATACCGCGACTCCATCGCCCAACAACGAAACCGCTACAGTTGCGGATACTCCGGGACCGCCGGAGACTTTGGCCGGCCAACCGAATCAGGCTCGAGGACTGCTGGGCCAACAGCAACAAAGCAAACAACAAGAGAGCCTATCCGCATGGCTGGGTTCGGGATTCCTACAATTGGTGCTCTGTTCGCACCGTAGGCAAGGCCCGGACCGAGAAGAAGAGAATCTGGTGTGGCCCCTGCATCGGGTGGAAGACAGAGATCAAGGTGAAGGCGAAGCTAGAATTCCTCTTCAGCGTGGCGGGTCACACCTTCGCAGGCGGCAAAGAGGGTGGCCAATACGCCGAGATTGACCAGAACAACGGCAACATCAACAGCCGCACAACCCGGATGTGGGCGCGCGTGGACACCATTAAGGTGACCGGTCGAGCAGCCTCTCTCATCTTCCCGGAGAGCACAGACTTGACCGTGAACATCGGGGGGAGTGCGCCAGGCGGCATGCACTGCGCAGCTTCAGGAGGCGGCGCCCACACGTCCACCATCGGCGAGTAGCGACTCGATGCGAACAAGCAGCAGTATTTTGAGTTCGTCTCCAATAAAAACGGCAGTACTGGACCTCACCAGCTGAGTTTGTGCACGTTCACGCCCATTCTCGTGTTGGGCTGGCAGGCTGGCTTCGCCAACCCGTTAATCAACACGAAGATGGTCGACATGCCTGTGCGGTGCGACACGTCAGAAGAGCTGAAAACGTACTATGGCGGGTGCGTTTACACCGAATTCACGCCTACGTTCGAGACTCCGCTCATCTACGGCTGGGACGGCGACGAGACCATTATGAATGAGTCGACCGACCTGATCAGGCGAGCGCTTGAGGAGCCAGAGAAGACCGATCCCAAGAAGACCGACGAACCGAAGGTGATTCCGGGAGCGCCCAGCGTCGGACCTCTCCACCGCACCAGCAGTGAAGATCGGGACCGTATTAACCGCGCCCAGTCGGTGAAGTACTGCGCACAACTCCTCAAGCCAGGCGAGCCATCCCCGCAGTACAAGGACTGCGACGAATACCCGTTCGCCGCCACGCACGAGGGATCCGCAGGGCAAACCACCAACCGGAATGTCGCGGTCGACTTCATCGCCCATGATCATAACCGATCAGTCGGAAGCAAAATGAAATCGTTCTGGCAGCTCTACCGCGTTTTCGGCTCCGACCCCCTAAACGGTGTCGATAGGTGGCACCCGTATGAGAGCTTCTTCGTGAAGACGCCAAACTGACCAGAGATGAGAAGGTGACTTGCTGGGGCTCTCTCTCATAAGGGAGCCCCAGCAAGCGGCTTTCGAGAACGAGAAGGGAGAAACGTGTCGATTGACCTCGAATCCCACTACCAAGCTGTCACGGCTTACCTGACTGAATCGCTGCCGGATGGCAGCATCACCTGGTGTAGAGCATCGAGTGTCGATGAGCTGGCCGTTTCGCTAGGAGGAGAGCTGCAGAGCGCCGCCCCTCGCTCGCTTTTCAGTGCCGACGAAGAAGCGCAACCTGAAATCTCAAGGTCCGGCCATGGCAGGACCCTGGTCATCGGCGAACTCGGCCCTTGGCTGGTCGTGCTGGAGCCTGCAGGCTGGATAGCCGTCGACGCGCTGCCGCGGCTCTCTGGAGCCGGCGAAGCCGTGTCTTTGGTGATCGGTGACACACTCAGGCACTACCATCTGCACTATTCGCGTGATGGCCGCCAAGTGTGCCGCTTCCGCTGGGGAGCCCAACCAGATGGCGACGCTTCGTCTCTTGAGCCCCTTCTCTCAGGACTGTCCCTCACGTCAGGGCTACCGTCGTTGGACGAGATAGCAGAGCTGCCGTCGTTTGCCGCCTGGAAGACGCACGCCCTCATCCTCACGGAACGGCTCACCGGCGTTCGCCTGACAGTGGACTGGTTGAACCGCGAGCACAGACGCTACTTCTGCCGTCCATCCGACAGTGATGTTGGACAATGAATGGCGAACACAGACGTCTAGGCAGCCATCGCTCCATGCATACGTTCCAGCGGTGGTGGGACCAAGGCCAACAGGTTCCTCACCTATTACGAAAGCAGCACCACCCATGGAGAGGTCGCTCGTCACATCAAAAAGGCATTCGCCAACACCAGCAAGGTGATCCCAGGAAACTGCCTATCGAATCCTCACAGAAGACGCATTCTTCATCCGCCTTCTACGATGCCGAAGGTAATCGCATGAACCCGGATGCCACTCCCGAATAGCCACGAGTCATACTTGGTATCCGGTTCCAATGCTCGACTATAGGGTATTGGAACCGGATATTGACCCCTTCACCGGAGTGCAGGCATGCTTCAGCCAATCGAAACAGTTCTCGACATCATCGATGTCGCCTACTCCCAATTCCTGCTGGCCTCTTGGATGGGCGGCTACACGGACCCGCCGGGGTGGCCGTCATGGGACGATACAGCTCGGCAAGCCAGCAAGGATAACTGGTTTGTCGCGACGGCGAACCAGGCGATTGTCATCAGCGGTGTGGGCTTCCATAAGGCGAAAACCTCAATAGAGCTTTGGGATACTGAAGCCCCCGACGATGGGGAACAGTGGGATCGGAGCCGAACCGTCAAATTCTACTCAAGCTCAGGCTTTGCCTGCGTCGATGAAGTAGGAGGTCGAGTAGATTACACGTTCCTAGACCTACGCCTAGAACATCAAGAGTGGTGGGTCCGGGCTAGCGCCCGCCCCGGCGAGAATCCCCATTATCAAGTCGATATGCTACCGGAGGGGTTGGAGGAGTGGCGGTTTCAGTTCTGGCCGGTTGTCCATCCCGGCCGCGCCCTCAGCCAGATTACCAAGAGGCAGTTGCCTTGATTCCCGAACCCCACGCTGAAGAATCCGGGATCAGGGCGTACGTCTGGGCGGCCGGACTCCTGGTTTCCCCCAGAATGCGGGATAAGTCAAGAAGACGCTGACCGACCCAAACGCCCAGCCCCATCCATCTTCAGTCGCCCGGCCCAATGTTTCCAGTCAGCAGGGCGAAAAAGGACATGTCCGGAGGACCTCCGGAGGGACCGATCCACCGTGTCGTGAGCGAGCCGCCCTACGACATCAACGCTGCGCAACGGGGTTTGCCGGGGGCGGTATGCCGAAACGAGATCTCGCAGTCGTGGATCAGCGGCGTCAAATACGATCCAGTGCCGAAGAAGGGTGACGAGTACCCGTTCGCTTGCCTCAGAGTGACGTGGCGGTCAGCCTCGACGAATGCGGGGACATGCGCGGGATGATCTAGCAGATGGCGCGGGCGCCGGGAGGTATCTCCGCAGGTCAGAGCGCGCGAACCAGCCAGACGGCCTCCACTCTCCTAAAGCGGTGCCGCAGGTTCGAATCCTGCCGGGGGCACCAGGTCCGATGCACCAGGTCCGACCAGCAGCAAAGCGCCCTTGACCAGTGGAAACGCCAGTCAAGGGCTTCTTGATGTGTCCGGTGATGTACGGATGTGGCTGATCGTTGGCGGGTGATCGTGCCAAATACGTGCGCACAACTGTCGGCATGCAAGACTCTCGCTAAGTCCTCCAGCGACCTGATGGGATGTACTGCCTCCGTTCACCCGGCCCGTACGAGAGTCCGCGATGCTCGATTCCACGAAAGTGCTTCAAAACGGCCTCGGCAGCCGCTAAATACGCAGGTCAACGAGAGTGCTCCCCGCGCACGCGGGGATGGTCCCCTGCCTTACGGTGGACGACTCGGTTCGGTCTAGTGCTCCCCGCGCACGCGGGCGGCACGGCTTGGACCCTGCACGAGCTGACCAAGCTCGGTCCGGTGCCGATCATCGCTGACGCGCTGGCCTACCACCCGTCGACGATCGAGCGTCACGCAACTGGCTCAGCGGCGACGTACGCCCAATACATCGCTGCCGCACGCGATCAGCCTCGATCGTCTTGAGCGCGAACCGCCGTTCCTTACTGCGTCAGGGAGCGAAGATGCCTCGCAGAGCACTTTCATCACCTTCGAGATCAACAACCCCGCGGATGTCCTCGAGGGCGAGCATGCCCGCCGCCAGGCCAAGAATGATCGCTGCGTCAGCGCGTATGACCGCATCGAGAGGTCGTCCGTCATGCCGAGTGACCTCTAGGCCTGCGTCGGTCACCCGCACCTGAAACAGTTGCTCATCGACCGCGACTCCGACCGTCGATGATTCATCCGCCGTCCCACCGTCTATGAGTGCCGGAAGCGCTACGGCAAGCCACTCCTGGCGGAAGCGATCGCCGCCCGGCCCGTTCACCATGAGGGGCGTAGACCAGCGAATGAGGCCTTCGATCGGCTCTCGCAGCTCGGCGCCCCATGGGGTGAGAGCGTACACAACGGCGTTGCCCTTCGCGGCTGGGCGCCGTTCGACCACTCCTGCCGCCTCGAGATCGCGGAGCCTGTCTGAGAGCAGGTTGGTCGCCACGCCCGGGAGACCGTCGAGGAGTTCGCGGTAGCGGGCGGGAGCAATGAGGAGTTGGCGGACGATGAGGAGGTTCCAGCGGTCACCAATGACGTCGAGGGCTCGGGCGAGGCCGCAGTACTGGCCGTAGCTTCGACTCATAGTTTGCTTGACTTTCTCAAGAGGACTTGAAAATCTCAAGCATACTCGACGGAGAGGAATGTGGCCATGGCTGCTGGAGAACGGCCTGAGTGGGTCGGCGACGAACTGTTTCCATTCGAAAGCCGCTTCGTGGAGATCGACGGGAATGTCGTGCACTACGTCGACGAGGGCTCGGGGCCGATCCTGCTGATGCTGCACGGCAATCCAGTCTGGTCCTTCGTGTACCGCGAAGTGATCGCCGCCCTACGGGAGCAGTTTCGGTGCATCGCCCTGGACTTTCCGGGGTTCGGCCTGTCCACCGCCGCCCCCGGCTACCGGTACCTGGCAGAGGACCACGCTGAGCTGCTCGTCTCCTTTCTCGATCGGCTCGACGTCTCAGAATTGACCCTGGTCGGCCACAACTGGGGCGGCCCGTTCGGCCTGTACGCCGCACAGCAACGACCGGACAAGTTCGAACGCCTCATCCTGACCAACACCTGGGCGTGGCCGTTGAACGGCGACCTGAGCAGCGAAGTGTTCTCCCGCGGCATGGGGAACCCGGTCGGACGGGCGCTGGTCAAGCGGTTCAACCTGCTCGTCGACTACTTCATCCCAGCCGCGCACAAGCGCCGGAAGCTGTCCGAGGCCGAAATGGCCCACTATCGCGAGGCAACGCGCACGCCAGAGCGTCGCCACGCCGGCGCCGTCCTCCCCGGTGAACTCGTCGGCGCTAGGGAGTTCTTCACCAATCTCGCAGACCAACTCGGCGCACTCGAGAAGTTGCCTACCCTGATCGTGTGGGCTGACACGGATCCGATCTTCACCGACAGGTACCGGAAGCGATTGGAAGCGACCTTCCCCAACGCCACAACGACGGTGCTCCACGGAGTCGGCCACTTCCTGCAGTCTGACGCACCCGACGAGTTCAGCGAAGCCATCGAGACTTGGTGGGCAGATCTGGCGACTGAAGCCAGCACGGCCTCCCCCGAGAATCCGTCGTGAGTCGCAAGGCGGGGGCGCGCTTATCGCAGCCCGCTTCGGCATGTGCGTGTTCGTCGCGCTGATCTTCCCCACGACCCTGTCGATTATCACGAACACCTTCTCGGACCGGCGCCGGCACGCGGTCGCCCTCGGTGGGTAGGGCGCCGTCGTCGAAGTCGGCGTCGCGTCCGGGGCCCGTCACCGGCGGACTGCTCCTCGAACACTTCTACTGGGGCAGCGTGTTCTGGGCGCTGGTTCCGGTTGCGCTGGTGGCCGCTGTCCTCGGCTTCCTGCTGGTGCCCGAGTCACGCGATCCGGCCGTACCCGCGCTTGACCTGCGTGGCTTGGCTACCTCTATTGCGTTGCTCGGCGCCCTCGTCCATACGGTGATCGAGGCACCCGAGCGCGGCTGGGGCAGTGGGAACACCCTGATCGGGTTCGCGATCGCACTGGTGCTGACTGTGGCCTTCGTCGCGGTGGAGCGCACGGCCGAGCACCCGATGCTCGACGTCCGGCTGTTCACGGACCGTCGGTTCAGCGCCGCCAGCGGAGCGGTCACGGTCGCCTTCTTCGCGCTGTCGGGGTTCATCTTCCTGATCACCCAGTACTTCCAGGTAGTCCGCGAGTTGGGCCCACTGTCGACCGGCGCTCGTATCCTCCCGGTCGCACTGTCCATCGTCCCCGCGCTTCAGAGGCAACGCCGCGCTGCTCGCGATGGGGCCGCCCACACCGGCGGGTGCCGGTGTGGGCGGCCTCGAATGTCGGTTACGCGCTGGTGCAGGTGTATCCGGATGGCAGGGCCGTGTTGCCGTCGGGACGGCTGACCTGGAAGCCGAAGCTGGTGCTGGCTCCGGGGGCCACCGTGCCGTTGAAGCTCACGCTCTTGGCCGTGACGGTCTGCCCGCTGGTGGTGACGGTGGCGTTCCACGAGCCGGTCAGCGCGTGCCCGGCCGGGAGCGTGAAGGTGACCGTCCAACTGGTGATCGTCGAGGTGCTGGTATTGGTGATGGTCAGCGGCTGGATCACATAGCCGGTGCCCCACTGGGTCTGCACGGTCGGCGTGGCCGTGCAGGTTTCGGTGGTGCCGCCGCTGGTGGTGACCTGGACCGTGTCGGACACCGGCGAGAGGTTGCCGGCGGCATCCCGCGCGCGGACCTGGTAACGGTAGGTGGTGCTCGGGGTCAGGCCCGTGTCGCTGAACGAGGTCGTGGCCGAGGTGCCGACCTGGGCGAAGGTGCCGCCGGTGGCTCCGGGTGCGCGCAGGATGTCGTAGCCGGTCACCCCGACGTCGTCAGTGGACGCGGTCCAGGACAGGTTGGTGCTGCCGGCGGTGGTGCCGGAGGCCGCCAGCCCGGCCGGGGCGGTCGGTGGTGTGGTGTCGCCGCCGGTGGAGGCCGTGGTGAACGTGACGAACGCGGAGTTGGCCGACAGGTTGCCCGCGCCGTCCCGTGCTCGTACGTAGACCTGGTATTGGGCGTTGGCGGTCAGCCCGGTCAGGGTGATCGAGTTGGTGGTGGACTGGCCGAGTAGCGGGTCGGTGGGGGCGCCCGTTACGCGGTAGACGTTGTAACCCGCCAGGCCGGAGCCGCCCTGGTCGGTGGATGCCGTCCAGGTCAGGGTGGCGCTGGTAGCGGTCACGTTGGAGACGGCGGGAGTGCCCGGCGTGGTCGGCGGAGTGGTGTCGTTCGTGCTCTGGAACTGGTTGAAGAAGTTCCACACCACTCCCTTGGTCCAGGTCCGTGCGCCGTCGTCGGCGGTGGACCCATCCACTGGACCGGGGGTGTGGCCCCCGTCGAACGCCGCCCATACGACCGGGTATCCGGATCGGCATCCCGAGTAGGCGGTGACAATGTGCGTCAGGCTGCCCTGTGCCGGCTCGGGGGGGTTTTGGGAAGTGCAACCGTTGTTCCTGACGAACCTGTCGCGCAGCGACCGGCCCAGCGAGATGTTAAGTACGTTGTCCCTGAGGCCGTGTAGCCCGATGTAGGCGATGGGCTGGGTGCCGCCGCTGCATCCGCTGAGCTGTGCGCCGGCGTAGACCGCGACCGCGCGGAAGACCGTCGCCCGGGCGCAGGCCAGGGCGTAACTCATGCCGCCGCCGTAGCTGAAACCTCCGGCGAACAGCTGCGTGGTGTCGACACACAGGTCTGCTTCGATCAGCCTGATCATGTCGTCGACGAAGGTCAGGTCTTGGCCGCCGGAATTGGCCCAGCCGTTGTTCAGGCCCTGGGGGGCGACGAAGATCGCGGTGTTGTTCGCCAGTTGCCTGAGCCCGTAGTAAGACCAGGTGAATCCGCTGCTCCCGCCCGAGTCGACGTCGTTGGCGGTGCCGCCGTTCCAGTGGAACCCGAAGATCAACCGGTAGGGGTTGTTGTTGTTGTAGTTGTCGGGAATTCTCAAGATGAACGAGCGAGTCCCGCCGCCGCTCTGAATCGTCTGCGTGCCACTTCTGAGCGTTGGAGTCTTGCCGCATCCTGCCGTCGCCGCGGCGGCGCTCGCCGCGCGTGACGTGGTTTCGCTGCTGCTCAGCGCCGTACCACCGGTGGCCACCACGAGAAGCGCCGCGACCATGACAGCGGCGAAGAGGGATTTACGCCGCAACATCACTCACCTGCCTGTGGCACCGCCGAGAGGGGCAGTGCAAGGGCCTCGGTTAGCGTTAACATGAGGTTTGATCAGTCCTCTCATCCGTGCAGACCTGGTGGCGGTTGAAGGGCGTGACGGAAGAATCGTGTGATCGTTAACATCGCTTCGCCGCGCCTACCCTCCGCCGATGGGTGGTGGTGCGACGGAGCAAATACGAGGCGTGCAGGTCCCGTCAAGGCGTGGCCCGCTCCTCTGTCCGGACGAGCGGCGACCCATGCCCGTCTTGCTGGCACGTATCGAATCGTTCCCCCGGAAACATACTGAAAGTTTCAGGGCAACAAGCGTGCTACACCTGGCCGACGCCGAGGCTCCCAGAAAGCCATGAGGTTGCGATCCAACCTTCCCCAACCCCTGGCTGCACTGCTTCCAACGGGCCCGAAACTCCTTGAACATCGACCGGACGATTTTCGATCGTATCGAACCGATTCGCTTCCCGGGCATGACAGGGGTGGGCGCGGTTTTCAGAATGACTCCCCGGGCGGCCTCCTCCTGCCGGAGTCCGGTGGTGGATGGCAGGGGCCGCGCCGTTCAGTGACGGATCCTTCGGCGCGGCCGTCACCCGCTCTCGGTGTCTCCACCGCCAACGGCGCCTGACGTGCGGATGGCAGGTCCCGGCATCCCCACCGGGATCGCGCACCACGGCCGCCGCCTCATGTCCGCGCGCGACCACTTCGGCGACCGAGACGGTTACCTGACCGTGCCCTTGCCTCCCGATGGCGGGCGTGCGCGGAGTTGGTCGTGACCAGCCTGTGGCTATAGCCAGTTGTCGTCCATGTCCACGTAGTACGCGACCGCGTACAGAACGCGCTGGCACTCGTCGTCGTCCTCGTCCAGATGGGTCAGTCCCGCCAGCCGGGCAGTTTCCCTGGCCACGGTTGGGAGGGGGCGGCTCGTTCCCAGGGGGCACATCAGGGTCTGGGCAGCCTTGTCTTGCAGGAGCAGCCGGCCGTGCTGCGTGGCCGGGATACATGCCGCCCGTCCCGTCAAAGAGGGCCCGGGCCTGCTCCTGGAGACTCCGGCTGAGCGTGTCCAGTTCACGGCCCGCTGCCCGGGCGCGTTCGGAGTTCCACTCGCGCTCGGAGATCAGACGCAGGGCCTCCTCGACGAGGGGCCCGTGGAGGCCGGTTGTGGCGACCGCGAGCTCAGCGGCATCAGGCAATGAGCTCTGGCAGGATGTCCTCGGCGGGATCGGCAACGATGGCCGCGAGCCGCGCGTCCCCGGCGACGGCAGCCCTCATGTCCGCGTCCAGCCGGAGCGGCGGCCGCCTCTGGACGGGTGCGGGCATGAAGGCAAGATGCGGGCGGGCCAGCCAGGCACGGTCCAGGCGGAGACCTGACAGCTCCTCCCCCTGGGCCAGCGCAGCGGCCAGCCAGTCCCGCCGCCATTCGTCCTCGCTCACCCGGTTGGCCCACGCCCGTTCCGCGCCTTCGAGATCCAGAGGATCGAAGACGCTGACGATCTCACCCGCGCGCGCGTAAGAGACGACGACATCGTGGTTTACGGTCCACCGGAGGCTGTAGACCTCCTGGCCCGCGCTCAGGACCGGCTCACTCATGCCGTGACAGGTGAACGGCTCCAGGAGGAGCGTCCAGCCGCCGTACCGCGCGGCGAGCACGTCCTCGCCGGATCCCTCGTCGATCAGGTCGGTCCAGGTTTCCTCCGACGCCTCGGCCGGATCGGCACCCAACGCGTGGATGACCTGTTCCAGGTCGTAGGTCCTGATCCAGGTGAGGCACGCCTGTTCGGGGAGGTAGGAGTGCGCGTCCGTGTAGGCGTCGAAATGCTGGCTCATCGTCGTTCTGCTTCAGTCTTCCGGTAGGGGGCGGTGTGTCGCCGCCCCACCCATCATCTGATCAGTTTCCTGGTCCCGGCGGGCCCACGATGTTCGGTCCGATGCCGTCCACGGTGCAGCCGTTGAAGTCCAGCACCTCGTCCGGGAACGGGTTGGTCACCACGACCCCGGGTGCTCCGCTCACGGGTCTGGATTGCTCGGCCAGCTTGATGTCGACCCAGAAGGGCGATCTTTCTCTGATCCGACTGCGCTGGTACCACACGCCCAGGCGGGATCCGGACGAGCAGTTGTCCTTCACGTCGATGAGCCTGACCGAGTAGTCATGCACCGGGCTATACGCCCCCTCGATCGTGGAGGCGAGTCTGGCGTGGACTCCTGTGGAAGGTCTCATTCTCTCGTAGTGAGGCATTCTGCATCGGGGGTTGGGATAATCGCGCGTTGCCCTGAGGCCGCTCTCAGAGGGCGTTTGATTTGAGTAGTTTGCGGCTTATGTTCTAGTAGGTGCCTCGCCAGGTTGGAGTATTCTCGTCCGTTATGCGCTTGGTCAGGTTGTTGATTGAAGCGATGTGGATCACGGCTTGGGAACTGGCGGGCAGGGTTTCATAATCGCGGGTTAAACGGCGGTACAGCATGAGCCAGCCCAGGCTGCGTTCGACGATCCAGCGGCGTTTGACGACGTGGAATCCACGGGTCTCGGATTTTCTGGAGACGACTTCGACGTCGATGCCTAATCTGGCGCCGTGTTCGATTGCGGCGTTCTTGAAGCCGGTGTCGACCCAGGTTTTGGATATCGTCGGGTAGGCGCTTTTGGTTTGGTCGAGAAGTCCTTTGCCGATCAGGTTGTCGGACAGGCCTGCGGCGGCGACGGCCACGGCGAGGATGAGGCCGAGCGTGTCGGTGACGATGCCTCGCTTGCGGCCGACGATTTTCTTTGCGGCGTCGGTTCCTTGGCTGGTGAGGGGCACGTTGGTGGAGGTCTTCACGCTCTGGGTGTCCATGATGCACGCGGTCGGTTCGGCCGTGCGGCCTTCCTTGACGCGGGCCAGGCCGGTCAGCTCGTAGTTGAGTTGTGCGAAAATTCCTTCGTCGCGCCAGGCTGCGTAGTAGGCGTAGACGGTGTTGTACGAGGGGAAGTCGTGCGGTAGGTATTTCCAGGCGATTCCCGTGCGGTTGACATATAGGATCGCGTTGAAGACGTCCCGTAGTTCGACTGAGGCTGGTTGACCGGTGGGCCGGCGGTCGAGTCGGGCTTGCCGCCAGGCGGTTAAGGTGGGTTCGATTAAGGCCCAGCGGGCGTCGGATATGTCACTGGGGTACGGCTTCCGGTTGCTCATGGCGGAACTTTTACCAGAAACATGTGATCGGTAGTGGTCTTCGACTGGTAGGGAGTTTCTGCCACGTTTCTAGACTAGACGGAATTTGAGCGTCATTTGATAATCAAGCGAGTGCTCTCATCGGCGATGAGGACTACTCAAATCTACTCCTTTAGGGCGAAGAGCTCAAAAGTCTGCGACCGCAGAGCGGGCATATGCTAACCGGCCATACCTAAACGCCCACTCAGAGGGCGGTTCGCGAGTTGATGTCCCTTTGATCGCTTGCGCTGCACGGGGAGGGCTGGTCACGGGCTCGTTGCCCGGCCATGGACGCGACTGAGCGAACAATCCCGGCTCGATCTCCATGAGAATGCCCAGGCTGACCAGGCGCTTGAGATCGGACCGGCCATGGGACTTGCCCGGCGACCTGATCGAGCGCAAGGCACGCCGCTTCACCTGAGCAACATACTGGACGGATGCGAACCTTTCTCCCGGGTGACGCGGAGGCCTTCGTAGAGGCATGGAACAGAAGCATGCCTGCCGACCCCGTCACCACCCGATGGTGGCGCGAGAAAGTGCTGCTCGACCCCAACTTCCACCCCGACGGCCCTGACCGTGGCCGAGGTGGCGGGCTGCGCCTACGCGGTGAGGCGCCTGGTGCCGCTCGGGCGTTTCACCGACGGCGTCATCTACGTCAACCTGCACGGTTCCACCGCCGGACTCGCTCCGCTGGCACCCATCGAAGCGCTCCGCCGCCTGCTGCGCTCCCTGGGGCTGGACGGCGCTGCCCTACGCACGGACATCGAGGAGGCCGCCGCCCGCTACCGCTCGCTCACCGCCACAGGCCATCTGCTGGTGATCCTCGACAACGCACGGGACGTGCGTCAGGTGCGCCATCCCGGCCGCGCTGGCCTGCCGCGTCCTGATCACCAACCGCGATCCGCTGGCCACCCTGGAAAACGCTCGGCACCTGCACCTCGCCAGGCTCGACGACACCGACGCGGCCACGCTGCTCGCCCGGGTCGCCGGATCCGACCGCGTGGATGCCGAGCCGCAGTCGGCGGAGGAGATCGTACAGCTCTGCGGCGGCTTCCCGCTCGCCCTGCGCATCGCGGGAGTCCGCCTGACCGCCCGTCCCGACGGGTCGCTCTCCGACCTCCCGGTACGGCTGGCCGACGCGACCCGGCGGCTCGATCTCTGGACTACGCTGACCTGACCGTACGCACCAGCATCGCGGTCAGCCACCAGCAGTTGCGCGTGGAGCCAGCCGGACAGGACGCGGCGCGGCTGCTCTCCCTGCTCGGGCTGCTGGATCTGCCCAGGCACACGCCCGCCACCACGGCCGCGCTGGCCGACTGGACCGAGCATCGCGCCGACCGGCTGCTGTCGGTCATCGGCACACAGCGCATGGACGTAGCCCGCTGACCCACGCCAGGCCGCATTTCGGACGGAAGGGTGTCAATCGCGGGACTTGAGGTCGAATACCGCCTTTCCTGCCACGCGCCGGCCGCGCAGCGCGTCGGCCGCCTCGGCGAAGCTTTCCCAGGAGTCGCGCCAGCCGATCTCGGGCACCAGGACGCCTTCAGCCGCGAGCCGTACCAGCTCGGCCAGGTCGGCGGCGGCTCCGAACTCGTTGACATAGGAAGCGAGCGTCCTGGTCGGGCCGACAGTGGCATACGGCGAGAAGACAGCAGGCTCTCCCGAGGTCCACCCGACGGACTGGAGGGTCCCGCCGGGAGCAAGGAGTCCCCAGGCCGCGACCAGATGGGGTCCGCCGACCGTCTCCACGACGATGTCGACGGGCTCTTTGACGTCGTCCAGGCCCACGACCACCTCATCCGCGCCCGCCTTGGCAAGGCCGTCCCCTCGCGCGGGAGAGCCGACCGAAGCGATGACGTACGCCCCGGCGTGGGAGGCGAGACGCACGGCGTACCGTCCCACACCGCCCGAGGCGCCGGTCACCAGCACGCGCTTGCCGGGTCCGGCCGCGGCGGCCCGCAGCGAGCGGAGCGCGGCCAGGCCCGCCGTCGGCAGTGCGGCCGCCTCGGCCAGCCCAACACCGTCCGGGACTTGGGCCACCGCCGACACATCGACGGCCACCCGCTCCGCGAACGCCCCCTGCGCGAAGAGCACGACACGGGTTCCGACGGCAGGGCCGGAGCCGTCCGTCGCCGCCTGCAGGACGGACCCGGCCGCGTCGAGGCCCAGCGCTGCGCCGACCGGAACGCGTCCAGAGGTTGCGTCATTGATGTCGGCGTAGTTGAGCGAGGCGTACTGCACATCGATGAGCACCTGTCCGGGACCGGCGACGGGGTCGGCGATCTCCCCGAAGCCGATGCCTGCGGGGGCGGACGGGTCGACGATGAGGGCACGCGTGAACATCGAGATCTCCTCTGGTGGAAGCCGCTACGACAAGAAGGACATTAGCAGATAGTTCTGAAATAGATTATCTACTTATCGTCTACGGCCGCGCAGCCTTCCGCCACTCCTGTGAGCTGGACATCTCGGCAAGGGCGGTGTCACAGATCGAGCGTGTGCCGATGCAGCCCTCGGTGAGCCGCCTGATCGCATACGTGTAGGCCATCGGGGTGCCGCCGGCCCCGTCTTCGACACACAGGAGGGGCCCCGTGCCGACGCCTCCGTGCCCGGCTTCGCGATCAGGAGGGCCTGGGAGGTCGCGCCGATCCAGCTCAGCGGAGGAGTGACCTGCCGACGGCTGTCACCGGTGCCAGCGCCGAACGTGGAGTTCTTCGAGTCCACCTACCCGCCGAACGCCGTCTCCACGGCTCACGGACAGTTCCTCAAGCACGAGGGGTACGAGGTGGGCACCGTCACGGCGGGGAGCTGACCATCGAGTTCGAGTCGGAGCTCGTCACGTTGTCCAAGGGTGACTCGATCACTTTTCCGTGCAGTCGGCAGCACATCATCGGCAATCACCCCGTCACCGCCATCGCCACCTGGCTGATCGTGCGTCGCTGACCAGGCTGCCCTGCTTACGCCCGGGCCTCACCCGCCCGGCAGCCCGCCCCCCGGCAGCTGTGTCGGTCGGCGCGTCCCAACACGGGTTTGTGCGGATTCCGTTCCACCCAACCGCGGGTGCAGCGCTGTGCCCTCGCCGAAGACTTGGATCATGATTCCTGCTCTTTCCTCGCGCGCAGGCACGGCTCGGGCGCCAGTCGAACGCCTGACCGTCGCCGACCGTAGCGTGGAAGCCGTGGTGTCCGCGCTATACCCCTTGCCATGCGCGGAACAGCCTGATGCTCTCGGCGAGCTGCGAGTGCATCGGCGACGGCAGCGAGTCCAGAGAGAACCAGCCCAGCTCGTCGAACTTGTGAGACTCGCCGATAGCGGCTTCGGTGGGATCGATCCCGACCGCGAAGATCACCGCGACCCAGTGAGAGGGCGGCTCCTCTCGCAGGACGTTGCGAACGCCGATGGTCTCGATCGTCAGCGGACGGGTCGTGTATTCCTCGCCGACCTCCCGGGCGACAGCCGTCTCGAACGACTCCCCGTACTCCAGCGCTCCGGCACCACAGTCCCAGGCTCCGGGCTCGTCACGCGCACCGGCGCCGCGCCGGGCCAGCAGCACCCGGCCGTCTCCGTCGTGGCAGATGAACACGCACGAGACACTGGGCGTCCTGCGCACCTGATCGGCGCCCGGCTGGGACGGCCCGGCGAGAACGTTTGCAGTCGGATCGTTGCTCAACAGCAGGTTCCTTTCGCTTTCAGAAGTGATGCAGTAGCTCGGAGAACGTCCGCAGCCGCAGCACTCCTTCATCGTCGTCATCGAGCTCGCTGTGCTCCAGCACCCAGGTGTTGTCGTTCGGGATGAAGACAGCGTTCATGCCCGCCTGCCGGGCGGGAAGGATGTCCGACTTCGGCGAGTTGCCGATCATCCAGGTCGCAGCCGGCGCCAGGTCGAGGTCGCGAGTGAGCCGCCGGTAGGTGTCGACGTCCTTCTCGGCCACGATATGGATGCCGCGAAAGTGGTGCACGAGCCCCGAGAGATCCAGTTTGCGCTGCTGCTCCTCGGTATCGCCCTTGGTGAGCAGGAGCAACTCATGCCGGCCGCCGAGAACTGTGAGTGTCTCGGCGACATCCGGGACCAGCTCCACGCGTCCTTCCAGGACGGCCGCGGCCAACCCGTCGACATAGCGCAGTTCCGCAGCGCTCGCCGGCCGCTCGCGGAGTCGCTTCAGGCACTCCTTCAGGCTGTGCAAGAACATCTTGCCGCCGTATCCGTGGGTGACCGCGTTCGCCGCCTGGATGCTGTTGAGGATGGCGCGGATCTCGGCCCCGTCGAGGGTCGGGTGGTCCAGCCAGAGCAGGAAGTCGTCCACGGCGCGTTCGAAGAGGACGTTGTTCTCCCACAGCGTGTCATCGGCGTCGAAGATCAGTACCTGTCCCGTGAGAGAGCCGCCGTGTGGCTCAGCCGGGCCTGGTGCCGTCACGTCCACGTGTCTGCGACGAGCGCGGTCCGCGGGTTTCCGGCCAGGGCGTCCTTGTCGCGCAACGCCTGCAGCTCACTGCGCGACAACGCCATGGTGAACACACCCGGGTCGGTCCCGGCCTGGCTCAGCCGCGTGCCGTCCGGGTGCCAGGTGCCGCTGCCGCCGCACGATTCCCACCCCGGTCCCCGGCCGGCGAGGTTCGCGACGACCGCGTACATGCGGTGGTCCATGGCCCGGGCCGCGGAGTGGACGTCAATGCGCCGCACCTCCTCCTGCGTGTACAGGGCGGACACAGCATATACCTCGGCGCCCAGGCCGGCCGCTTCCGCTGCGTGCCCCGGTACCGCGGCGTCGTAGCAGATGGCGAGGGCGACGCGCCAGCCGTCGATGTCCAGGATCTGGATCTTGTCGCCGGGCTGGAACAGGTCGCGCTCCACGCCGTGCAGGTTCTGCTTGCCGTAAACCTGGATCTCGCCATTGGGGCGGATCGCCAGCGAGGCGATCCAGGCCGTGTTGTCCGGCCCGCGGTACGCGGCGCCGACCACAGCGGTCACGCCGCACTCCGCGCTGGCTTGGCGGACGACGTCGAGCCGCGGGTCGTCCTCGGTCACCCAAGCCGACGGGTCGGTGAAGAGCTCCAGGTCGTAGCTGACAAGTGACAGCTGGGGGAACACGAGCAGTTTCGCACCGGCATCCGCGGTTTCGATCATCAGAGCCGCCGCTGAACGGGCATTCGCTCTCACATCCCCTGGTTCGGGGGGAATCTGGGCGACCGTCACGATCAATGTTTCTGAGGGCACTGCGGCATGGTATCGACTTGCGTTCGGAATCTTCCGATGGATGGGCACGTACGCTGCACTGACCCGCGCGGTCCAAGCACCGATCAGCTGAACTCCTTGCCGAAGTCGAACGTGCGCCACCGCTCCGGCCGGATCCGGATGGTGACCCAATCCGGCAGACCGTCCTCGATCGACTCGAAGAACCGCTTCCCATCAGAAGGGCCGAGATACCGGATCGCCCATCGACGGTACTCCGTCGGGTCGGCCGGCTCGTAGGCGACGACCGGGCCGTCGACGGAGACGAACTTGTACGGCATCTCCTCCTGCTGGACGGCGAAACCTACGTAACCGGCTTCCTGGATCAGGCCCAGCTTGCGGTTGCCGGACGGCGTGCTGATTCTGATCTCGCCGCCGGGCGCGTAGGCGTACCAGATCGGGATCAGCTGCGAGGCGCGACCTTCAGGGACGCTGAGCACGCCGATGTGGGTGCCGGCCAGGAACGTCTCGCGTTCCTCGATCGTCATGCGAGTGGACATGTCGTCATCCTCGCGCCAGGCGGACGAGCATCTTGCCGGTGTTGGCGCCATGCAGCACACCGAGGAAGGCGTCCGGAGCCTGCTCGAGGCCCTCGACCACAGTCTCTTCCGTGCGCAGGCCGCCGTCGGTCAGCCAGGCTGCGGCCTGGGAGATGTACTCGGGGAAGCGGTGAAGATGGTCGGTCACCAGCACACCGCGCAGGGTCAGCCGCTTGGTGACCACGTCGTAGATGTTGCTCGGGCCGGGAACGGGGGTGGTCGCGTTGTATTGGCTGATCATGCCCACGAGGGCGGCCTTACCGTGCACCTTCAGCGCGCCGATGGCGGCCTGCAGGTGGTCGCCGCCAACGTTGTCGACGTAGATGTCGACGCCCTCGGGCGCGAGTTCGGCGAGCCGTTGGGGCAGCGAGCCGGTTCGGTAGTCGATGGCGGCGTCGAAGCCGAAGTCCTCGACAACCTTCTTGACCTTCTCGGGTCCCCCGGCTGAGCCGATCACCTTGGCGGCGCCCAGCTTGCGGGCGAGCTGCCCGGCCACGCCGCCGACGGCGCCGGCGGCGCCGGAGACGAAGACCACGTCGCCCTTCTTGACCGGTGCGATCTCGGTGACGGCGAGGTACGCGGTCAGGCCGGTCGGCCCGAGTGCGCCCAGATAGTCCTGCGGGCGGGCGAGGCCGGTGTCCACGACGGCCGCTGCGGTGGCATCCAGCACGGCGTACTCGCGCCAGCCCAGGAAATGGGACACCGTCGCCCCGACCGGGATCTCCTCGGCGTGGGAGGCGATCACTTCGCCGACCGCGCCGCCCTCCAGCGCGACGCCGAGCTGGAACGGCGGGATGTACGACTCGGCGTCGTTCATTCGGCCCCTCATGTACGGGTCGACCGACATCCACGTGTTACGGACCAGGATCTGACCCTCGCCCGGCTCCGGCAGCTCGACCTCGACCAGCTCGAAGTTGTCCGGTCCCGGCTCACCGACCGGGCGGGAGGCAAGCCGGATCTCGCGATTGACCCTCATCGTTCATTCATCCTTTGAAAGATCGGTTGATGGCTTCATCCTGATCCGGGCCCCTTCGGGTTTTCTGCGGGGCGTCTTTGGGCCCGTCCGAACTCGTCTAACCTGGCGGTTGTGCGTTTCGGGGTGCTCGGTCCGCTGGCCGTCTGGACGGCTGACGGCAGGCCCGTACGCATTCCCGAGGCGAAGGTGAGGGCGCTGCTGGCCGATCTACTCGTGTACGAGGGGCGTCCTGTGTCGTCCGATCTGCTGATCGACGACTTGTGGGGCGAGCGGCTGCCGCGCAATCCCACCGGCACCCTGCACTCCAGGGTGTCCCAGCTGCGCCGGGTCCTGGAGAGCGCCGAGCCGGGCGGTCGCGACCTGGTGGTGTCGCAGCCTCCGGGCTACCTGCTGCGGCTGGAACCCGAGGCCGTGGATGCCGGCCGGTTCGCGTCGCTGGTCACCCGGGCCAAGGCGGCGGTCGACGTACGGGAGCGGGCGAAGCTGCTGGCCGACGCGCTGGCGTTGTGGCGGGGACCGGCGTACGCCGACTTCGTAGACGAGGACTTCGCCAGGCCGGTGGCGGCCCGGCTGGAAGAAGAGCGCCTGGCCGCGCTGGAGGAGCACGCGGAGGCGCGTCTGGCACTCGGCGAGCACGGCTGGCTGGCCGGCGAGCTGGGCGATCTGGTGACCCGGCATCCGCTGCGCGAGCGCCTACGCTCCCTGCACATGCGTGTCCTCTCCCGGGCTGGACGGCAGAGCGAGGCACTGGCGAGCTACGCCGACCTGCGCGAGCGGCTGGCCGACGAACTCGGCCTGGACCCCGGCCCTGAGCTGGTGGCCCTGCACGAGGCGATACTCAGGCAGGACCCAGCGCTGGAGGGGACCGCCGTCGCGGTGCGGCAGCGTACCAATCTGCCCGCAGCCCTGGCCGAACTCATCGGCCGGGAGCAAGCGGTGAGCCACCTACGCACGCTACTGGAGTCGGAACGACTGGTCACGCTCACCGGCGCGGCCGGGGTGGGCAAGACCCAGCTCGCGCTCAAGGTCGCCCGCGAACTGGAGGGCGGCATCCCCGATGGCGCGTGGCTGGTGGAGCTGGCCGGCCTCGATCGGGCCTCCGGCGACTCCCCGGCGTCGGTGGCCGGAGTCGCCGCCTCGGCCCTCGGCGTCCGCGACGACGCTCTCAGGATCCGTGACCAGGCAGAGGCCGCCGGTGACCTGCTGGGCCGGCTGGCCGACGCGCTCCGTACGAGGAGCCTCCTGCTCGTACTGGACAACTGCGAGCATGTGATCGAGTCCGTCGCCGTGGTGGCCGAGGTGCTGCTGCGGACGGCGCCCGGCCTGCGCATCCTCGCCACCAGCCAGGAGTCCCTGGGTCTCCCCGGCGAACGGCTGTGGGCCGTGCCCCCGCTGGACTTGCCGGACCCCGCCGCAGAGCCCGAGGAACTACGCCGCTTCGCCGCCGTGGAGCTGTTCGTGACCCGTGCCGCCGCCGCTGCACCGGGCTTCGGGCTCGGCCCCGGCAATGCCGCGGCCGTGGCCGCGATCTGCCAGCGCCTGGACGGGATCCCGCTCGCGTTGGAGCTGGCCGCCGCTCGCGTGCGCGCGCTTGGGGTGCACGAGCTGGCCGCCCGGCTCGACGACCGGTTCGGTGTGCTGGTGGCGGGCAGGCGCGGCGCCCCAGCTAGGCAGCGTACGCTCCGCGCGATGATCGACTGGAGCTGGGAGCTGCTGTCCGAGCCCGAACGCGTGGCCCTGCGCAGGCTCGGCGTTCACGCCGACGGGTGCACGCTGACCGCGGCAGAGGAGGTCGGCTCGCTGGACGGGGTGGACGGGATAGACGTGCTGGCGCGACTGGTGGATCGGTCGCTCGTCGTCATGGCGGACGGTCCGGTCGGCCCCCGCTACCATCTCCTGGAGTCGGTACGGGAATACTGCCTCGACCGCCTGCGGGAGGCCGGCGAATACGACGAGATCCACCGCCGCCACCTGCGCCACTACACCGGGCTGGCCGAACGCGCCGCGCTGCACCTCCGCGGCCCCGGCCAGCGGCCCTGGCTGGAACGCCTCGATCGCGAATGGGCCAACCTGCGCGCCGCCCTCGACACGACCGTACGGCTGGCCGACGGCGACGCCGCAGCCCGCCTCGTCAACGCGCTCGGCTGGTACTGGCTCCTGCGCGGACGCCTGGCCGAGGCCCGGCGCGCGCTCGACCTGGCGCTGAACGTATGCGACGACGCCCGCGTGGTCGCCTGGCGGACCGGCGTGCGCCTCCTGATGAGCGACGGCACCGATGCGGATGCCCGCGCGTCGACCAGCTCCTACGAGAACATCGCCGACATGGGCGCGCGGGCACGGGCTCAGTGGTTCCTGAGCTACGCGCACCGCGGCTTCACCGACCTGACCGTCACCTCAGCCCTGCTTGAGCAGGCCCTTGACGGCTTCGGCGAGCTGGACGACCGCTGGGGGGTGGCCGCCGCGCTGAGTGTGCGGGCCACGATCGCCCGGGCCCGGGGCGACCTCGCCGCCGCCCACCGCGACGCTCTGAACAGCGACGAGCTCTTCAAGGAACTCGGCGACCGGTGGGGCCGGGTGAAGGCCACCAACACTCTCGCTGAACTCGCCGAGATCGCGGGCGACTATCGCGAGGCGGCCCGGCTGCACCGCGAGGGCCTGCGCATAGCCGAGGAGCTCTCCCTCTGGGGCGAGGCGTCATTCCGGCTGTCCGGGCTCGGCAGGATCGCCCTTCTGACGGGCGACCTCGCGGCCGCCGACGCGTACCACGAGCAGGCGATGCGCCTGGCCGCCGAGCAGTCCAACAAGGTCGCCGAGCACTTCGCCGAGATGGGGCTGGCCCTGAGTGCTCGCCGCCAGGGCAAACCGGAGCTGGTCGAATCCCACCTGGCCAAATGGGTGGACTGGCTACGCGGCGTGTCAGGGGAGCCCGGCCTGGCCCTGGCCCTGGCCGAGCTGGGATTCGCCGCCGAACAGCGCGGCGACGCCGAAGCCGCGGTGAGTCTGCACCTCGACGGCCTCGCCTCCGCCCGCAAGATCGGCGACCCCCGGGCCGTGGCCCTGGCCTTCGAGGGACTGGCGGGGGCACTCACCGCTGTGAACGCACCACGCGCCGCACGCCTGCTGGGCGTCGCCGCGGCGCTGCGCGAGTCGGTCGGCGCACCGCTGCCACCGGCCGAACGAGGGGACGTAGACCGCATCACCGCGGCCCTGCGCGAGACTCTCGGGGATGCGTCGTTCACGGCCGCGTTCGAGCACGGCACGCGACTGAGTCCCGACCACGTGATCCATACATTCGAGCCCGGCGAGAACTCCCCTCGCGTGCCACCGTCCACCTCGTCTGGTCCTTGATTGTCATACGCCGAAACCGTGCCGTCCGTCGCCGGTTCGTCAGGCATCCTCTCAAGAAAGCCTGAAAACCCAGGAAACGATCGCTTCCCGCGTTGGACGTCATGGAGGCTTTCATGCTGGAGACGATCATGTTGCTTGCATTTGGGGACCCACTGGGGAGATCACCATCGGGTCCACGATGCTCCAGCGCCCACTGCCACGCCGCCCGCTGCAACGCGCGGCTCCCGCCATTGCAAGGAGCACCGTCATCATCCAGCACGTCGTCAAGCTGCTCGTCTTCGCCGCTACCGGAGCTGACCTGGGCACCATCGGCGAGCCGGTCGGCTGATCAGCCGACCGGCTCGCCGTATGGGCTGGAGCCGCATGCATAGCGCCGAAGATGCCATGGGGGAAGACCTTCACCGACCTGCTCGGCTGGGTGGACAGCAATCATCTCCTCATCCACATCGCCGGATCGAAGAACGTCCACTACGGCTACTTCTCCCTCGACGCCCGAACCGGCGCCCTCGAATCCCTGCCCCTCCCAGCCGACCTCGACCCAGACCGCGCCGTCTTCGGCTCCCTTATCTGATCTGGCATCCGTGCAACACCTTTGCGTCAGGGAGGCCGTGAGTTGCAAGGCTCGCCATCCAGGTCACGGCCTCCGAGCTCGGTGAACATCCCGCCCTTGGGGGTAGACCAGCACCAGCAGGGCTTGCTGTCCGGGGTTGAGCAGCCGCCAGGTCGACCCGCTCGCGCGCCGATGCCGGCGGATCAGCCTGGCCACGTGGTTCAGCGTTGAACACGACAAATCGACGGCAGCGCGATAGGACAGCACCGAAGCGCCTGGTGGGACGGCGAAGATTGTGGTGATCAACCCGTCTACCAGGGCTTCACTGCATCATCAGCCGAACACCGGACTCGCGATCATGCCGTGACCGGGGGTCCGCCGCCGAGCGATGAAAGCCACCAGCGCCCACGAATAGCCTGACCGCCGAATCCGACCAACGGGCGAACGTGACGGGAGTGCGTTGATGGTGATCTGTCGGAGCCCCGAAGCACTCGGCCGCCATCCGAGTTTCAGCGCCTGCTTGCGCGGCGACCCCAAGGCCGGTACATCCCGAGGAGTGCGGTGGCGACCAGCGCCACCAGGATGACCACCGATCCGGTCACCACCCGGGAGGCGGCCCGCGCGTCGCCCGCGGCCGCGTCGACCACGAACCCGGCACGGAGGAGCAGCGACCCGCCAGGGCCAGAACTGTCAGCACCAGCTTGGCCACCACCCAGGGCTGGGCGAACAGTCCCGCCCAGCCCGCCAGCACGACCCCGCTCACCAGCGCGGCCAGGCCCAAGGGGACGACGATGGCCAGGTCATAGAGCTGGATGAGCGCGTAGGAAGCTGATGTGGCGGAGACGGCGAGCACGAGGGTGGCGTACGCGCCGCCGAGCCAGCTCAGCGTGACCAGGACGTGGACGGCGACCAGGAGCCGCCTGGCCCTCACCGAACTCCCCGTGCGGGCTGGCATGAGCGTCATGCCACTGGCTCCGTTCCCGGCGATGGTGTGCGGGTCATGCCACCGGCTCCCTTTCCGGCGTCGGAACGCGTCGCCGGCCCGGCATGCCCAGCGCGGCCACCGCGCCGAGCAGCGCGATCATGCCCACGCCGCCCATCGCCGCGGCGAACCCGGCGCTGAACGCGTGCGGTGAGCCGTACCCGCCGGTGCTCGTGAAGAGCATGCCGGCAACGGCGACCCCGAAGACACCGCCGAGGAAGCGGAACGACCAGCAACGGCAGAATCTGCAAGTACGGCAGCCAGGATCGGCCACGAGCGCGAGCCACCCCAAAGAGATCCCCCACAGACCGAGCCCGGTGACCGTGAACACGCGCTCGCCTACCTTGTCGGCGAGCGCCCCCGCCACCGGTGCCACGATCATCAGCGCGCCGGTGGCGGGCAGCAGCCGCGCCTCCAGCGGCCCGACGCCCTGAGCGGTCTGGAAGAACTGTGCGAAGAAAAAGAACATCCCGTACAGCACCGCGAACAGGGCGAAGTTCGCCAGGTTGGCGGCAGGCTCGCCACGCTGTAGCCGCGCGGACGAGTGGGGCTGTGATCTTGTCAGTGGAGATCGCCGGCAAGGATCGCGAGGTGCGGGGTCCCTCTGCTGCCCCCGTCACTCAACTCAGCAGAGCGCGTCACGAACCCAGGCTGCCACCATCAGCCAGCAATTCTTTGGGACACGCATAGGCCGACTCGTTGATGAGGTCGTTGACCCGGTGGCAGATCCGGCCCGAGCACTGAGCTCGGAGCGCGGTGACACCGGGGCCGAGGTCGGAGCCGATCCGCTGGCCGCAGCAGAACAGGTAGATGCCGAACGCCCGCCCGAGCTGGGCCACCCGTAGCAGCGCGGTCGAGGTCTTGGCGATCTCGTCCTTCTCGCTCTTGTCGGCCATCAGGTACAGCCCGGCCACCTCATCAACCAGGACGACGATCGGCGTTGGGCGGATGCCGGGCGGGAGCTGCCAGATGTTGCGGGCACCTCCCTGACGGCAGAGCCCCATCCGATCGACCATCAGGCCGACGAGGTCATCCAGCAGTGTGACCGTCTCGGCGCGCGAGGTGGCCAGCGCGGACAGGCGCGGACTGCAGGGCGTGAACTCGACCCCGCCTTTGAGGTCGAAGCCGACCAAGGCCACGGATTGCGGAGCCAGCTCGACGATCAGGGCGTTGGCGAGGTCCGACTTGCCGGACTGAGTCGCGCCCGCGTTCAGCCAATGCGGCACCGTGCGGAAGTCGATGGTCCAGGGCGTGCCGTTCTCCAGCCGTCCCACGGTGACCTTGAGCAGGTCCGTCGAGGCGGGCAGGTGATCGACCTTGACCAGCGGGTCTCGCATGGTAGCCCTTCTCTGCGCCGAGGGGATCGATCCCGACGAACTCCCCCATGGACCCTCCCCGAGGGTAAGCATTCAACAGGGCTCAAGATCGAGTAGGTCGTGAGGATTGCCTTCGTCCCGTCCCGGGCGGTGCTGCAGTCCGGCTGGGTGCGCCCGTCCACGGTGCGTGTGTTGTGCACGGATCCAGCGCGGGTTCAGGGGTCCGCGGGTTCGGCCCTGAGCCGGTGGATGCCGAGCAGGGCGTAGCCGAGCACCACGAAGGCGGCCAGCGCTGCGAGCGACGCCGACGCGACGGCCGGCCAGCCCAGTCGTTCCACGTTCAGGAACGGGTAGACGTAGCGGCGGGGCAGATTGGGGCTGACAAGAAGCACGAAGGCGCCGTACAGAAGCGGGTAGCCCAGCCAGGCGAACGGCGCCGCCCATCGGACTCGGCGCGACCGGTCGAAAGCGGTCCAGTCGACCAGCGCCATGACGGGCGTCACGTAATGCAGCAGGAAGTTGCCCAGCCCGCGTATCCCGCCGCCGGCCAGCAGTGTCAGCGGGTTGGCCAGGTCCCGCGAGACGTAGTTGACCAGGCATGTGACCAGCAGGTACAGGGTCACCGCGCCTTTGACGTCGGCGGAGGCTGGTTTCCTGCGGTCGTTGACCAGCCGCCAGCCGTAGTAGGGCGCGAGCATGACGTTGCTCTGCACCGTGAAGTATGCCCACGGGCGGCCGATCGACGTCGCCAGGCACACCAGGCCTGCGACGGCCGCCGTGACCAGCAGGATCCGCCACGCCGTCATCCGACTCTCCGTAACCAGCGCGGGTGCTCGGCCCGGGCCGCCGCATACCAGAAGGGGTGAGGCGGGTTGAACGTGCTGCCCGGCAACGGCCGCAGCGCGGCCGGGATCTCCCCGAGCTGGGCGAACCCGATCACCCAGCTCGGCTCGGCCGCTGGCACGCCGCCACACAGGAGCTCATTCTGGCGAGGATCCGTGCCGTGAGCGTGCAGATCAGCACGGTGCGGAGGATGTCGCTCGCGTACTTCGACACGGGGCCGTCGAACAACGTGTGCACGCTCAACATCGACGCGGCCCGCAACAGTCAGGACAGCTGGGCAGGGGGCGGGCAGGCGGAACATCGTGATCACGTTAGCGCCAGGGTAAAACATTCATCAACTCGGTGGCGTTGTGTGATGCTCGCTGGTCAGTCGGTCAGGACGATTGGGGGCATCCAGAGGTGGGCCGGTGAAGGCGCGGCGGATCGCGTCCAGGGCGTTCAGGCCGTGCTTGCGGGCCGAGTCGAGCTAGGGCTTGTACGGAGTTGGGATCAGAGGACGTCCCTCCGCCGAACAACTGACCAGGCAAGATCAGCCTGTTTGGATCTGGTGACACGTAAGAACAACCGGCACCCCGTGGTCTCCAGCCTCACTCCCTGCGGCACGCGCTGACAGAATGACGCCGGTGACGATCGCCTATGTTCTGATGCACAGTCCGCTGGTGGGACCGTCGACCTGGGCGCTGGTGGCTCAGCGCCTGCCGAGCGCGGTGGTGCCGTCGTTCCTGCATCTTTGCCGACGCGGAGCCGCCATTCTGGCCGCTGGTCGCCGAGACCGTGGCCGCCGCTGTCGCCCCGCTGCCGCCCGAGACGGAGGTGGTGCTGGTCGCCCACAGCAACGCGGGCCGGTTCATGCCGGTCGTTGTGGACGCGATTGACCGTACGGTGAAAAGCTGCATTTTCGTCGATGCCGCCCTGCCGGTCCGTGAAGGACTGACCGACGCCGTCGCGCCCGCGTTGCTCGAGACCGTCCGCCGCAAGGCGGAGGCCGGACGGCTGCCGCCCTGGTCGCAGTGGTGGGAGGAGGCCGACGTCGCCCCGCTCTTTCCGGACGAGGAGACCAGGCGGGCGATCTGCGACGAGCAGCCGCGGCTGCCGCTCTCCTTCTTCGAGCAGCACATCCCGGTGCCGACCGGCTGGGACAACCGGCCGTGCGGCTATCTGATGTTTGGGGCGGACAGCGACGAGGCGCAGGGCGACGACGACAAGGCGGCGGACGCGCGCGAGCGGGGCTGGCGGGTCGAACACCTGCGAGGTCTGCACCTGCACCAACTCGTCGACCCGGACGCGGTCACCGCCATGATCCGCAAGATGGGGTAGGCCGTCAGCAGAACGGGTTCCCAAAGACCTCGCTGCACCGCTACCTAGCCGATGTCGATACCAGCGCTCGGCACTGACACCACGTGAGACCATTGACACCGAGACGAGAGACCTCATTCAAGATCCACTCGTGGCGGGTTTTGGGCTTACCTTGGCTGCGCCCTAGGGTCTGTACGGACTTGAGGTCTTCAGATGGGTCGAAGGCTTCGGACCCACAAGATTGCTCCGCGTAGATGAAGGCCGGCGAGGTAGCTGTCGGGAGTTTTGTCGAAGCGGAAGGCCAGCCCACGCCACTCCTTGATCCGATTAATGCAGCGTTCCACCGTGTTGCGCTCTTTGTAGAGATCTGGATCATGGCTGACCGGGCGGCCGCCACGAGAGCCACGTTTCTTGCGGTGGGCCGCCTGATCGGTCTTCTCGGGGATGACCGCCTTGATGCGGCGTCGGCGCAGGTAGGCGCGGTTGCCGCGGGAGGAATAGGCCTTATCGGCGGCCACCGCGCCCGGGCGGGTGCGCGGGCGGCCGACGGGCAGGCGCACCTTGATGCGCTCCAGCACCGCGCGAAACTGCGGGCTGTCTCCAGCTTGGCCCGCGGTCAAGACAAAGGACAGCGGACGGCATCTCCGGTCGGCGGACAGATGGACCTTGCTGGTCAGCCCACCCCGCGAGCGGCCCAACTTCGCCGCCTTCAGCCGGATCCTGCGCCGCAGTCGTAACCGCCGGCGTCCGCCCCCATCCCCGTCCTCGTCTTTGCCGGGCCCGCCGACTTGGGGGTTTTGCCCCTTCGGTGCAGCCCCCTTTCCTGCTCGGCGGCCTCCTCCAACGCCTGCACCAACGCACCGTCCAAGACCATCCCGGCGGCGTGGTGGTGGGCACGGGCCATGGTGGAGTCCACACTGATCAGGTCAAGGTCGACCTTGTCCCCGGGCAGCGGCCTCAGCGATCAACGCCTGCATCAGCTGCTCAAAGACGCCCGCCCTTGCCCACGACCGGAACCTGTCATAGGTGGTGGACCACGGCCCGTATTCAGCGGGCAGATCCCGCCACGGACTGCCCGTACGAAACCGCCACATCACGGCATTGAACTGCTGCCGCAGGCCCGGGATCGGGCCCCGCTCACCCAAGGGCAGGTGAGGCTCGATCAAGGACCATTCCCCATCGGTGAGGTCTCCACGCGCCATGGCGATGGCCTACCAGGATCCCGGACCAAGACGCAGACGAATGCCCTGATCTCAACTCCGTACAGGCCCTAGGTGGCCGCCTCGGCTGTTTCGGCCACGCTGAGGCCAGCGCGGCCGCGACGGTGCGGTAGCCGACCCGGTGTTTGCGCTGCAGTGCCCGGTTCGACAGACCGGCCTTCGCGTCGCGCCGGATCGCCGCGTACAGGTCGACACGGGACGTACGTGCATCGCGAGCCATGACGTCAGAACCTCCTCGGCGGCAGGCATTCCAGACGCGTCCCGCCCGGATGGGATCGCTCACCAGGAACCCGAACGTGGGAACGCAAGTGCCCGACGTGATCACGCCCCAAGATCCCGTGACCGGCGCGCCAAGCAGCGGCCGATCGCCGTCGGCGATTCTCGTTGCTGATTGCGGCAGATCAGTTCCTCCCTTCGCGGACATCCTTCCCCTGTTCGGCGAACGCCTTGAAATCCTGCATGTGCTGCTGCGACTGCTTGTGGAAGGCACCGGGCATGAGGAGCCCCACCAGCCGCATCAGCAGGCCGCTGAACCGGTATTCGCTCTCGCTCTCCCAGAGCGTCGTCTCCGGATTGGCCTCGGTCAGCCGATCGCGCACGACGCTCCGCATGCCCGCGCCGACGATCTCGCGGTCGAAGTGAACGACGATCCCTTTGGGGATCCCGTGCAGGTCTGCCGGCTCCCGCCGTGTGATCGTTTCGGTGCACTCGATCTTCCGTTGCCCTGACTGCATCACGACCCGCGACTTGGTACCGAGCTGCCCGTGAATCCCACTCAGCGGCTCGTGCAGCACCAAGCCCCGCAGCCACTTCGGTAGGTGTGCCGGGTCGGCGAGCAGCTGGGCCACCCGCTCCCGCGGCAGGGCGATCTCGATCGAGTTGGTGTACTTCATCGCGCATTCTTTCTAGGCGTGGGACAACATGCTGTTGTGCTGCTCGTCCTGCTCCTCGACGGAGGGGCCTGACATCCGTCTCGCGATTGACAATTCATCGGCGGTGCAGGCCCCAGGAATGCTGGTAAGCCCACCGCAGCGGGGATGTCAGGTCGGGTCGGGTGCGTAGAACTTGGTGGTGGCCTCGACTGCGGCCGCGACGTGCTCCGGTTCGCCACCGGCGGCCACGTGAGCCTCGCCCCAGGCCGCAGCGCTGCGCCGGATGAACTCGCGCCCTTCGGGAGACTTCTCGACCGCCTCGTGGTCGGCGGTCTCGCCACCGGCCAACAGCTGGGCCAGGGCGAGGAGATGCAGGTCCCAGCCAACGCCGCCGGCACCGGGGCCGTAGGTCGGGAAGAGGGGCTCCTCGACGACCGCTGCGTGGATCAGTTCGAATTCGGTGTCGCCGGTCGGGCCTGGGACCAGGCGCACTTCCACCTCGCTCGTGCCGGGCCAAGCGTCAGCGTCCGGCCCGTAGAGCCAGGACACCTTTAGTAGACGCGGCGGCTCGCACCGGAGGATCTCGCCGTGCTCACCACCGTCCAGCTCGAACTTCCCGCCAAGCCGCAGATCCCCGGTGACCGGTTTCAACCAGCGATGCAGCCGCTCGGGGCTGGTCAGGGCGTCCCAGACATCGTCGATCTGCGCTTCGTATCGACGCCGCACCTCGATGGTGTACGCGTCGCCGGCGGGCACGCTGCCCTTGCCCATCGCTCGGCGCGCGGTGGCCAGTTCATCCAATATGTCTTTCATGTCAGGGTCCCTTCGCTGATGGATCGGTCTTGTCCGCATCGGTGCCGGGCTCGGCCGGTCGTGTGGGCTCCCCACCAGCCGGACTCCGAGTTGCACGCCTGCCCCGGGCCAGCTCGGTTTCCAGGGCGTCGAGGCGTTGTTCCCAGAACCGGCGAAACCGGTCCAACCACGCGTCAACCTCGCTCAGCGGCGCGGGCTCGACGGCGTAGAACCGGCGAGCGCCCTCAGCCCGCACCGACGTGAACCCGCTGTCACGCAGCACGCGCAGATGCTGTGAGACAGCCGGCTGGGAGAGTCCGAACTCGGCCCGGATCACGTCCGTGATCGCGCCAGAGGTCCGCTCACCGTCAGCGAGCAGCTCCAGAATGCGCCGGCGCACCGGGTCGCTGAGGATGTCGAACGCGTGCACGAACAGGAAGAATACCGGTTTCCACTTATATAAGTCAATCCAGGTATCCTGACGCCACGTTCGGCTTAAGAGTTCGTCTTCGTTCGCGGATTCTGCGGTAGCAGATGAGTGCGGAGGATGCTGACGAAGGAGGAAGACTGCCTTGCGTTCGTGGCGTCAGGGGCCGCCCCCGCTGGACCATCGAACGCGCTACGGCGTGGCTCCGCGAGGGATCCCGCACCCGGGCGGATTGGGATTCCCGCGTTGTTCACTCGTCGGCGAGTGCGCGCACTTCGACCTTGTGGCCACCCGGACGCCATTCAACGGCGACTCGGTCAACGTGCTGGATAGCACCCACCGTCTCAGCGGCGATCGGCCACTTGGCATACGCCTCATCTCGCGGGTCGCCCTTTGCCGATCTCTCTAGCGGCATCACCAAGGTAGGCAACCCCCTCGTCACCTCTGCGGCAGTAGAAGCCATCGAGGCTGGGGCCCGATCCCCGGCGGAACACCCGTGGTGTCGACGCCCATCGACCTCCGATACCCCTCATCCATACTGGTGTCGAACGAGACTGACATCCGGTGTCGGGTGAGACCGACATAGCCAGTCGAGGAACGTGGAGTCCCAGACGGCGGGGTTCCCGTCGGTGGGCCCGGGTTCGACGCCGTCGGTGAACGCGGCCTCGACCGTCTCGGTCCCGGCCGCGCGGCCCGGTCCCACGCCTACGTCCGTCCGCGTCAGCGCCGTCGACTCCCGGTACGAAACGCGGGGCAGTCGCTGCTGCGGCAGCGGTGCCCGGGCCATCTCGTCGAGCGTCCTTGGAGCTTGTTCCAGGGGCGTTCGCATGGGTCTCTAGAACGTCAGGCCGCAGGTCAGAACGAGGTTTTACCGTAGCGGGCCGGCTCGTCCAGCCGCCGCTGCGGCATGGCCGGCGGGCGCACGCTGGGCGTGGAGTCGAGCTGCGGCTGGCACGAGTTCGACCAGGTGGGGCTGAGACAGCACCGCGAGATCGAGGACTGGCTGGCCTGCGCGGCCCGGGGGCTACCTCCCTTCCGGGGCGTGCCAGTTGTGTGGTGCGCGTTTGAGGGAGTACGCCGCCTCCGGCAGATCGTCCCGGACGCGGATCATCCAGCGGGCGAGGTCGGTCGTGAGGGCGGCGCGGGTCTCGGCGAGCGCCGGATCGTCGTACCGGTTGTCCAGCTCCGCCGGGTCGGCCTCCAGGTCGTAGAGCTCGCCGGCGCCGCGCTCGTCCAGGAGCAGCTTCCAGCGCTCGCGCCGGAGCATCACCGTCGTGCCGGCCTGGGTGACGGTGTTGAGCTCGTCGAAGGTGCGGCCTTCGTACGGGAAGTGCAGCGGAGGGCGGTCGTCGACGCCGTAGGACAGCCCGCCGAACCCGCGTTCGCCGTACCCGGTGGCGAACTCCTCGGCCGGGTACTGAGCGCCGGTGAGCAGGGGCCACAGGCTGCGGCCCTGGACGCCGGGCGGGATCTCGGCGTCGAGGGCGTCGCAGATCGTCGGTAACAGATCGGCGAGCGAGACGAAGTCGGTGCGGTTGACCGAAGGCCGCATGCCCGGCCCGGCCACGGCGAACGGGATGCACATCAGGCACTCGGGCATGCCTGCGCCCTTGCGCTGCAGGCCGTAGTCGCCGACGTAGTCGCCGTGGTCGGCGACGAAGAACACCAGCGTGTCCGTGTCCCGCCCGGTCTCACGCAGGTGGGTGAAGAACCGGCGGAGCTGGTCGTCGATGAGCCGCAGCATGCCGCAGTAGTTGGCGCGGTAGCGCCGCCACTCGGCGTCGTAGCCGGGCCGTTTCTCCTCGATCAGCTCGCGCAGCCAGGCGTACATGCCGCCCTTGCGCGCGGCGCCTTCGGGGCCTGCGAGCCGTTCCGGCATCTCGTCGGGGTCGAACAGACTGAAGTACGGCTCCGGCACCTGGTACGGGTTGTGCGGCTCGGGAAACGACAACCAGGTGAAGAACGGCCGGTCGGCGGGGGTCCGATCGATGGCGTCGATCGCGCCGTCCACGATCCGGTACGGGAACTGGCACTCCACCGGGAACGGCGTCGGCTCGTGCCCGACCGAGTGGTCCAGCTCGGTCAGCCACCGCTCGAAACGGGCCTGCTCGGGCGTCGCCGCGCCGTCCGGGCCGCGATCATGCCAGTACGGCGCCGCGAACGTGTCGAAGTCGGCCCGCTCGCGGTGGAAGTGCGTCTTGCCCGCCAGGTGCAGCGCGTAACCGGCGTCGCGGAGCACGTCCACCAGGTCGGCCCCGCGCAGCACGTGCCGGGCGGCGCGGTTCTGGCGGACGCGGTGCGCGGACGGGTAGCGCCCGGTGAGCAGGCTGATCCGGGCGGGCACGCACAGCGGCGAGGTGGTGTACGCCCGCCGGAACCGCGTCCCGCCGCCCATCAGCCCATCGAGGAAGGGCATGGTGTCCAGGGGGAAGCCGCTCGCGGCCGTCCAGTCGGCCCGCTGCTGATCGGTCATGATCAGCACGATGTTGGGTCGGTTCACGGTGCTCCGTCAGCGCTCGGCGTACATCGGCTTGGTGTAGTCCGTCCGCGGCTTCCAGTTGGGGAAGGTGTAGTCGTCCAGGCTGACCTGCGCGCCCTTGGCCTTGGCCGCCGCGATCGCCGCGTCGCGCTGCCTGGCGCTGTCGCTGGACAGCTTGGTCAGCGCCGCGCGCACGTCGGTGACGTCGCCGGTGAGCGCGCCCTGGATGATGTCCCCGAGGGTGGGGGTGACCGGTTTGGTGGCGATCTGCACCTGCTGGAGGTCCTTGTTGCCGGCGATCGGCTCGGGGGCCAGGAAGACGCTCTCCTTGAACCAGCCAATCAGCTTCTTGTAGGCGGGGTGCGCCTGGGACTGGTCGACGACGGAGATGTCGCGCGGCGGCTGCGACATGGTGTCGGCGACCCGGCGCGAGTACTCCTCCGTGGTGAAGTGCTCGCTCAGCAGCTTGCTCGCCAGCGCGGCGTTCTTGCTCGTCGAGGACAACCAGTAGTCCCCGGGCTGCGGCACATGGTAGGTGGCCACTTCGGTGCCGGCCTCCGGCGTCAGGATCGGTCCCACGCCGAGCTTGTCCGCGAAGCCGGGCGTCGCCTTCAGCGCCACGCCGGGGCACCAGGGGCCGTCGAAGTAGTACGCCGCGATCCCGGCCGTCCACCGGGCCCGGGCCACGTCGTCCAGCCAGGAGTTCGCCCCGGGCACCAGCACCTTGTCCCGGCTCAGCGTGACCAGGAACTCGATCACGTTGAGGTATTCGTCGGAGTGGAAGGCGAACTCGCCGTTGTCGTAGCGGACGCCGCCGGCCCCGGCGAACCCGGCCGCCTGCGCCAGGTCGTTGACCTGCTCGGCCAACCGCATCGGCATGCCGATGTTCCACACCCAGCCGTACGTCTGGCCGCCGCCCTTGCTCTGCACCGCGCGCGCCGCGGCCCGGAACTCGTCGTACGTCTTCGGCGGCGCCTCCGGATCCAGCCCGGCACGCGCGACCAGCTCCTTGTTGAACCACGTCACCGCGGAGTAGGTCTGGTGGCTGAAGATGGGGAAGGCGTAGATCTTGCCGTCGAACATGTGCAGGCCCTCGATAAGCGAGTCCTGGACCCGGGCCTTCGCCTCGGCGCTGAGCTCCAGCGGCTGCGACCATCCGGCGGCGACGAGCGCCGCGGCGGGCAGCGTGAGCCCGGCGTTGCTGCGCAGGTCGGGGAGCTGGTTGCTCTGTTTGGCCAGTTGCAGCGCCTGGCCCAGCTTCGCGGGGTTGTAGTACGTGTACTGGACGGGGGCGCCGCCGGGGCTCTTGGCGAACTGGGCGAAGATCTCCTTCTTCGCCGACTGGAGCTGGTTCTGGTGGTCCCACCAGGTCAGCGAGTTGCCACCGGCACCGCCACCACCAGCACCACCACCACTCCCGCCGCATGCACTGGTCGCGGCCACGGCCGTCAGGGCACCCGCAGCGGCGAGGAACCCTCGCCGAGTCATCGCGGTCATCGGTCCTGCCTTTCACCGCGCGGCCCGTGAACGTGTCGTAAAAAATGTTGCCGCGTGGCAAATTCATTCTTGCCACGCGGCATGCCGCGCGGCAAGACTCTTCACTACGGAAATGTCGCCGGCTTCCGACCGAAAGGTGAACGACCTTGGTGACCCAAAGAGACGTGGCGCGGCTGGCGGGAGTCTCCGTACGGACCGTGTCCAACGTCGTCAACAACTTCGCGTACGTGTCCGAGGAGACCCGCGCCCAGGTCCAGCAGGCCCTGGACGAGCTCGGCTACCGGCCCAACGTCGCGGCACGCAGCCTCAACCTGGGGCGCTCCAACCTGCTGGCCCTCGTGCTACCGCTGGACGTGCCCTACTTCACCGAGCTGGCCGCCCACGTGGTGGACCAGGCGGAGGAGCGCGGCTACACGGTGCTGATCGACCGCACCGAGGGGGTGGCGGAACGGGAGCGGCAGATCGTCATGCGGCGCGACCGCTCGGCCCTCTTCGACGGGTTCATCTTCAGCCCGCTCGGCCTGACCCCCGACGAGCTGCGTGACTGGGCGGGCAAGTGCCCGGCGGTGACGCTGGGCGAGGTGCAGGTAAAGGGTGTGGACCACGTCGCCATCGACGACACCGCCGCCGCCAGGAGCGCCACCGCGCATCTGGCCTCCCTGGGCCGGACGCGGATCGCCGCCATCGGCCTGGTGGACCGGCCGGTGGGCAACACCGCGGCGCATCGGTCGGCCGGATACCGGCAGGCGCTGGACGAGGCGGGGCTGCCCCTGCGTGCCGAGCTCACCGTGCCGGTGCTGCGCTACCAGCGCCAGGACGGCCGGCTCGCGATGGAGCGGCTGCTCGACCTGCCGGAACCGCCGGACGCGGTGTTCTGCTACAACGACCTGCTGGCGCTCGGCGCGATGCGGGCGATCCTGGCGCGAGGTCTGCGGGTGCCGCAGGACATCGCCGTGGCCGGGTTCGACGGCATCGAGGAGGGCCGGTTCGCCACCCCGCCGCTGACCACCATCGTGCCCGACAAGAAGAAGATCGCCGAGCTGGCCGTGCGGCGCCTGCTGGAGCGCGTCGAGGGCGACGACAGCGCCCCCGTACATCTCGAGGCGCCGTGGCGGCTGATGGTCGACGAGAGCACCACGGGCGCGCGCGGATGACGGTCGCACTCCCCTCCGCGGCGCGTCGGCTCCGCGACCGCACCACCCTGTACGTCTGGCTGTTCCTGACCCCGACCGTGCTCCTGTACGGCGCGTTCACGGTCTACCCGATCGTCGGCAGCTACGTGTACTCCCTCACCGACTGGAACGGGTTCGACGCGAGCCCGTCGTTCATCGGCCTGGCCAACTACCAAGAGGTCCTGGCCGACCCGATGTTCTGGAGCTCGTTTCGGCTGACGCTGACGTTCATGCTCGTCGCGGTGCCGATCCAGGTGCTGGCCACCCTGCTGATCGCGATCGTGCTCAACTCGCCGCGCATGCCGCTGCGCAAGTTGTTCAGGACCGCCCTGTTCCTGCCGGTGGTCACCACCACGGCGATCGTCGGCGTCGTCATGCAGTTCGTCTTCGACCCGGCCAGCGGCCCCGTGAACCTCGCGCTGCGCGAGGCCGGGCTGGCGCCGGACGGCATCGACTTCCTCGGGCAGTCCTCGACGGCGCTCGGCACGACGATCGGCGTGTACGTCTGGAAGTGGTTCGGCATCACGCTGGTCTACTGGCTGGCCGCGCTGCAGACCGTGCCGAACGAGGTGTACGAGGCGGCCCGGCTCGACGGCGCCGGCGCCCTGGCCACGCTCCGCCACATCACCATGCCGCTGCTCAAGCCCTTCCTGGTGATCATCACCCTGCTCTCGATCGAGGCGTCGCTGCAGGTCTTCGACCTCGTCCTGACCATGACCAACGGCGGCCCGTTCTACTCGACCGAGGTGATCGAGGTGTACATCTACCGGTGGGCCTTCGCCGCGACGGTCCCCCGACTCGGGTACGCGTCCGCGGCCGCCGTGCTGTTCGGCCTGTTCGTGTGCATCGTCGGCATGTTGCAACTGCTCGCGATGCGCGCCACCCGCCGGACCAGGGGGATGGCGTGAACGCGGCCAAGGTCATGCGCCGGCTGCCCTGGTGGCTGGCCGCCGCCGCGCTCGCCATCGGCTGCCTGATCTGGATCTACCCGTTCCTGTGGATGGTCTCGGCGTCGTTCAAGACGTCGGCCGAGGTGTTCACCAAGGGGCTCGACCTGCTGCCGGACGCACCGGAGTGGGCCAACTACGAGCGCGCGTGGGTCGAGGCGGAGTTCGGCAAATACCTGCTCAACACCGTGATCGTCACTGTGTGCACGGTGGTGGTCGTGGTGGTCAGGTGCGCCATGACCGGATACGTCCTCGCGCGCCACGAGTTCCGCGGCCGCAAGATCATCATGGGCGTCCTGGTGGCCACGCTGTTCGTCCCGGCCGGGTACACCATCATCCCGCTGGTCGACCTGTCCCAAAAGCTCGGCCTGCTCAACTCGCTGACCGGCATCATCCTGGCGATGTCGGGCGCCGCGAACGTGGCGGCCATCCTGCTCTATTTCGGCTACTTCCGCGGCATCCCCAAGGAACTGACCGAGGCCGCGCTCATCGACGGCGCCGGCTTCGCCACCATCTTCTTCCGCGTCATGCTGCCACTGGCCAAGCCGGTGACCGCCACGGTCACCGTGCTGACTTTCCTGTCCACCTGGAACGCGTTCTTCCTGCCGCTGGTCTTCACGTTCTCGCGGCCCGACCTGCGCACCGTCAGCGTCGGCATGCTGGCGTTCGTCGGTGAGAACGCCACGGACTGGTCGGGCATGGCCGCTGCGGCGACGATCTCGCTGCTGCCGGTCGTCGTGCTGTTCATCGTGCTGCAGCGGTACTTCATCGAGGGCATCGCCGGTGCCGTCAAATCCTGATCTATCGAAAGTGAGCATTGTGCCTGACAATTCCATGATCCCCCGTCCCGAGTATCCGCGGCCGCAGTTCGTCCGCGACGAATGGCAGTGCCTGAACGGGACGTGGCAGTTCGAGCGGGACGCCGGCGACTCCGGGCTGGAGCGAGGGCTGCTCGGCCGGGAGCTGAGCGGCGAGATCGTCGTGCCGTTCTGCCCGGAGGCGCCGCTGTCCGGTATCGGCGACCCGGACTTCCACGAGGCCGTCTGGTACCGCCGTACCGTGCGGGTGCCGCGGAGCTGGGCCGGGCAGCGGGTGCTGCTGCACTTCCAGGCGGTGGACCACGACGCCACCGTGTGGGTGGACGGCGTGGAGGCCGGGCGGCACCGGGGCGGGTTCACGCCGTTCAGCTGCGACTTGGCCGGTTCGGCCGATCCGGGGCACACGTACACGGTGGTCGTACGGGCCCGCGACCCGCGGAGTGGTCCGCAGGCACGGGGCAAGCAGGCGACCACGTACGAGGGGCACGGCGCGCACTACGGGCGCACCACCGGCATCTGGCAGACGGTGTGGTGCGAGCCCGTGCCCGCCCAGCACCTCGGCCGGCCGCGGATCACGCCCAACGTCGCCGCGTCCGCGTTCCGGATCACCGTGCCGGTGTCGGCCGCCCGCGCCGGGCACCAGGTGCAGGTGACAGTGTCGGACCAGGACGGCGAGGTCGCGCGAGCGCGGGCGCGCGCCGACCTCGACCTCGCCCCCGAGGTGTGGCTGCCGCTGCCGCAGGACCGCGTCCGGCTCTGGTCCCCCGAGGACCCCCACCTGTACGACGTCCGCATCGACCTGCTCGACGGCGACGGCACCGTGATCGACACCGCCGCCAGCTACGCCGGGCTGCGCTCGGTCTCCATCGACGGCCATGCCGTGCTGCTCAACGGCGAGGTGCGCTTCCAGCGGCTCGTGCTCGACCAGGGCTACTACCCCGGCGGCCTGATGACCGCGCCCTCGGACGAGGCCCTGCGCCACGACATCGAGCTGGCCGTGGCCGCCGGTTTCAACGGCGCCCGGTTGCACCAGAAGGTGTTCGAGGAGCGGTACCTGTACCACGCGGACCGGATGGGGTTCCTGGTGTGGGGCGAGTTCGGGGACTGGGGCGCCAACACCGGCGGCGGCGCGTCGTGGGACAACCAGCGGCCGACCGCCTCCTTTGTGACGCAGTGGCTGGAGGCGGTCGAACGCGACTACTCCCATCCGTCCATCGTCGGCTGGTGCCCGCTCAACGAGACCTTCCAGAAGCTGCACGACCGGATCACCGTGCTCGACGACGTCACGTGGGGCATGTACCTGGCCACAAAGGCGGCCGACCCGACCCGGCCGGTGATCGACGCGTCCGGGTACGCCCACCGAGTGCCGGGGGCCGACGTGTACGACTCCCACTGCTACGAGCAGGATCCCGAGGTGTTCGGCAAGCTGATGGCCGGGCTGGCGGACGGGGAGCCGTACGTCAACGCCGGCCCCGACGGGACCGCGTGGTCGGTGCCGTACCAGGGGCAGCCGTACTTCTGCAGCGAGTTCGGGGGCATCTGGTGGAACCCGGACGCGCCTCCCGAGGAGCAGTCCTGGGGTTACGGCGAGCGGCCCGCCAGTGAGGAGGAGCTGCAGCGGCGCTTCGCCGGGCTGGTCGGAGTGCTGCTGGACGATCCCCGGATGTTCGGCTACTGCTACACGCAGCTCACCGACGTCTACCAGGAGCAGAACGGCGTCTACCGTTTCGACCGGTCGAGCAAGCTGGACGTCGCGCGGATCCGCGCGGCGCAACTGCGCCCGGCGGCGATCGAGCGGGCCGGATCGGAGAATGGGCGATGACGTTACGACGGACCTTCGCCGTCGCGGTGCTCACCGCGGGGGCGCTGCTGGCGGCGACGGCGCCCGCCCTCGCGGTGCCGCCGCCGCCCGCGACCCCCGCAGAGGGGCGCACGATTGAGGTCAGCGGCCGGGTGGTGGACGCCGGCAGCGGCGCGCCGATCGAGGGGGCCAGCGTGCACGCCTCGCGGAGCGACGTGTTCGCCACGACCGCCGAGAACGGCACGTTCGTGCTGGCCGGCGTGCCGGAGAGCAGCGCGCTCGTGGTGGCCGGCAAGGAGGGGTACGCGTTCGCGTCCACGACCGCGGCCGGTTCGGTCACCCTCGAACTGGCCAGGGACACCGATCCGGCGCGGCAGGACTACCCGCGCCCGGACGCCGACCGGCGCCCGTTCACCGGCGACACGTGGCTGTCGCTGAACGGGACCTGGTCGTTCGACTTCGATCCCGGGAATGTCGGGGAGCGCGAACGCTGGTACGCCCCTGGGCACGCGTTCGGCAAGGCGATCCGGGTGCCGTTCGCGTACCAGTCGCTGGCCGCGTGGGGCGAGGAGGAGCTGGCGACCAAGGAGATCTTCCGCAGCGCCTTCGCCGGTTACCGGGGGACGGTCTGGTACCAGCGGTCGTTCACCGTGCCCAGGGACTTCCCCAAGCAGCAGGTACGGCTGCGCGTCGGGGCCGCCGACTGGGGCGCGGCGGTTTGGCTCGACGGTGAGCCGGTGCTGCCGTACACCGGGGACGGGTTCACCGAGATCAGCGCCGGGCTGGGCGCGCTGGCTCCCGGTTCGACGCACACGGTGACGATCCGGGTGGTGGCGCCGCCGACGACGCCCGAGTCTCCGTACCCGATGGGCAAGCAGACGGGCGAGCCCAACGGGGCGGACACCGGCTGGTTCAGCGACGTCGGCGGGATCTGGCAGTCGGTGTGGATAGAGCCCTACGCGGGCGCGCGGCTCACCGACACGCGGGTGACACCCGAGCTGACCTTCGAAGGGGACGCGCGCACGCCGTCCGTGGCGGCCGCGCGGATCGACGTCGCGGCCGACGGCGGGCAGCGCGCCACCGTGGAGGTGAGGGGCCCCGATGGCAAGGTGGTCGGCAGCGCGGACGTACCGCTCGAGGACGGGCGCGGGACGGCGCGGATCCCGATCGCGCGGCCGCGCCTGTGGGAGCCGGACGATCCGGCCCTGTACACCGCCGACTTCCGTCTCGGGAACGACGACGGCGTCCGGACGACGTTCGGTCTGCGGACGATCGAGCGGAAATGGGCGCCCGGACACCAGAACGAGTACCAGTACGTGTACCTCAACAACCGGCCGGTCTACCTGAGGGGCGTGCTCGACCAGGGCTACAACCCGTGGGGCCTGTACACCTACACCGGGGTCACCGCCGGGCCCGACCTGCGTACCGGGACCGAGAACGAGCCGGGCCGCGGCTCGATCCTGCTCGACCTGAAGAACGCCAAGAAGCTCGGCTTCAACGTGGTCAGGAACCACCTCAAGGTCAACGAACCCGCCTACTACCACTGGGCGGACCGGCTCGGGCTGATGATCTGGTACGACATGCCCAACGCGGGCTGGCACTCCCTGGGCGCGGAGGCCGAGCGGCTGTTCGAGGGGCTGCTGCGCGCCACGCTCAAGCGGGACCACAACCATCCGTCGATCGTGATCTGGACGATCTTCAACGAGGCGTGGGGGCTCGGCAAGGAGCCGTGGCAGCAGCCGATCCCGGCGGAGGCGTTCCCGTACGTCCGCAGGATGGTCGAGGTCGCCCGCGACACCGACCCGTCGCGGCTGATCGTGGACAACTCCGCCTGCTGCCGGAACGGCCACCTCGACACCGACCTCAACGACTTCCACTACTACCTGGCCGGCTACGACGAGTGGAAGAAGCTGCTGGACGGGTTCGACGCCCAGGTCAAGCCGGGTTCCACCTGGAACTTCAACGACGGCGCCCAGAGCGGGCAGCCGTGGCTGAACTCCGAGTTCGCCATCAGGTCCGGGCAGGCGCCGCACACGTTCGGCCTGTTCCGCGCCTATCCCAAGCTCAACGGGTACGTCGGCGTCCAGCTCGCCGAGACCGAGCAGGAGGTGCAGAGCCCGGTCACGTTCGACCGGCAGCCGAACCAGCCGGAGTTCGTGGACCATCACGGCAGACCGCGCGGCATCGACCTGTTCCAGGGTGACGACGCGATCTCGCTGATGGGCACGTCGGCGCGGACCGTCGAACGCGGCGGCGCCATCGAGGTGCCGGTCAAGGTCAGCCACTTCGGTGACACCGACCTGTCCCGGGCCACGCTCCGGTGGAAGATCGGCGGCTACGACGACGAAGGCCGCTGGGTCGCCGACGCGGGCGGCGGCGGTTCGCGGCCGTTCACCCCGGAACGCTACACCGTGACCGACGCCGGCACCGTGTCGGTCACCGCGCCGGCCAAGTTGCGCAACGGGTACGTGTGGATCTGGCTCGACACCGGCGGCCGGACCGTCGCCGAGAACTACCTGACCTTCGACACCCCCGCCCCCGACGGCGGCTTCTCCCCCGGCGCAGTGACCGCGCAGGAATGGACCGGCGGAGCCCAGGCCAGGACCACCGGCGGGTCCGACTGGGTCACCGGTTACGGCCGCGGCCACTTCGAGTACGAGGTCCAGTTGCCCGAGGAGGTCCGCACGGGCCGGGCGCGCGGAGCCACCCTGATCGCGGAGATCGCGGCCGCCCAGCCCCGCGGCTGGTACGACCCCAACAACGTGACCACCGCGCGCCGCTACCCCGCCCGCCTCACCGTGTCGGTCAACGGCACCGCGCTGCCGCTGATCGAGCTGCCCGACGATCCCCACGGTCCGACGGCGCTGGCCGGTCGATCACGGGGCTCCCTCGTGGCCGACTTCGGCAACCGCTACGGCTACCGAATCGCCGTCCCGATCACCGCACGCCAACTCGGCGACGGGGACACCGTCACACTGCGCTTCGCCTCCAACGGCGGCGGGCTGTCCGTCTTCGGCGTCCGCTCGGGCCGCCACGGCGCACCGCCCACGCTGGTCAGCGGCCGGGTCTCCGTGCCCGAGGAGCGTCCCCGCTTCCGGGCGGTCGACTCCCGGCTCTCGGTGTACCAGGCGCCGGCCGCGATCTCCACCGCGACCGGCGCCGGGACGGGGATTGTCTCGGTCGTCAACGACACCGCCAAGACGGCGCGGAACGTTCGCGTACGGCTGTCGGCCCCCAAGGGCTGGACCGCGACCGCCGCCGAGCCGGACGTGATCAGCTCGCTGAAGCCCGGCGAGGCCCGTCACGTCGCGTTCACCGTACGGGCGGAATCGACCGTGTTGACCGGCCAGACCGCGGACTTCACCGCCACCGCGAGCTGGGACGGGCACGCGATCCAAGCGATCAGCAGAACGACGGTGACCTTCGCCCCCGAGGCCTACCCCGAGGTCGGCGTGGACGACACCTTCGACACCGATTCCAGCGCCGCCTACACGGTCCACAAGCCGTCGGCGACCGAGGCGTTGCCGCAGCTGACCTTCGGCACGGGAACGCTGCAGGCGCAGGGACCGGGCGCTTACTACGGCCTGGTCTCCCACGGCTCCGGGCCGAAGAGCTCCCGGGCTGTCGTGATCGTCGACCATGACCGGTGGGCCGGCACCGGGAAGGGGCAGGACGCTCTGTTCAACGGCCTGGTCAAGGACGAGCGCAACTACGTCATGGCTTGGACCGGGATCAAGGGCCAGCACGGCATCGACATCAGGATCGACGGCAGGCTCACCGCCGCCTCCGGCGCCACGGGGGTGCTGGAGCCCGGCGACCGCTGGGCGTTCGTCCTCGACGGCAACTCGATCAGCACCTGGGTCGACCGCGGGGGTGGCTGGGGCTGGTCCCAGACCATGACGGGCACGACCCAGGGCCGCATCGACTTCACCAGGCCCGGCGCGCTGGATGGCTGGCACTACGCCGTGGGCCTGCGCGGCAACGCCGGCCCCCAGGCGATCGGCCGCCTCGAAGGCCGCAGCGACCCCGGCTGAGAAAGGGGCCGGCGACCATGACCGTCACCAGGGCCGCTCCCGGTGCGGCCCGGTGCGGCTCGGTACGGCGATCACCTCGCGATCGTTCGCAGGAGGGGCGGCGCCGCCCCTGGCATCGACGTCGAAGTCGTCCGCCGCGATCCTGCCACCAGGGGGAACGGCTGCGCGACGTGGGCTCGCGGGCCCGCAAGCAGATCGAGGCGCTGCTGGGGACACGGGTATACCTGGACCTGCGCATCAGCGTGGCCAAGGATTGGCAACGCGACCCGAAGCAACTGCGGCGGCTGGGCTTCTACGACTGAGTCAGCCGCCACCACCTCCGCGGTCGTGGAGACGGTGGCGATGCGCGGGAAGATGTAGTCGAAGGCGAACTCGTGGGCCCGCGCCTCCTCCAGCCCGGTGTCGTGGAAGGCGCACCGCCTCGGCCAGGTCGAGGGAGCGGGCCACCACGGCGGGACCGGCATGCGGCGCCGTGGGCTGCTCGACGATGCGCGTCATCAGGTCGATGAGGATGAGCGCGGTACGCCGGGGGTCCAGCTTGTCCATGATCGACATCGTGGTGGTCACTCGACGCGCGTCAGGATGGTGTCCTCGGCCAGGAAGATCCGCCCGTCGGGGTGGACCGCCAGGTTCTGCGCCGGCCGGTCGAGCAGCAGCTTGCCGGTACGGCCGGCCAGGTCGATCTCGAACAGCAGGTGCCGCTGGACCAGGGCGTAGATCCGGCCGTCCGCGGCCGGACGGGCGAGCTCGCCCGCGGTCGAACCCGTGTCCGGGGCCAGCTGCAGGCGGTGCACCACCTGCCGGGAGGCCACGTCGAAGGCGAAGAGCTGCCCGTCGGCGAGTCCCCACAACAGGCCGGTGGAGTCCTGGAGGAGCGCCGGGATGGCCGGGGCTCCGGGGACCGGCGTCATCTCGAAGGTCTTGCCGGCCGAGACGGTCCAGCCGAACAGGCGGGCCTCGGGCTGGGTCGGCGTGGGCGTCGAGTAGCCGCCGTGAATCGACGTCCCGCCGACGATCGTGCCGTCCTGGTAGGCCAGGCTGACGATGGACTGGTCGGTGACTACCGGCAGGTGGACGGCTGCCGCCAGGGTGGTCTTGTCGACGATGACGAGGGCGCCGTTCAGCGTGGTCCCGTCCGGCATGGTGCCGTAGGCCAGGTCGGTGCCCGCGTCGGTCATCGCGCGGATGCGTACCTGGTGCTGCGCCTTCAGATCGGTGATCTTCACCGGGTTGTCGGCCGTCCCCGGCGGGCCGGGCGCGTACTCGGGGCTCGACCAGGGCAGGGACGGGTCGTAGCGGTACAGCCGGGAGTCCGGGTACCCGCCGATCCAGACGGCGCCGCCGATCTCGCGGATGCTCTCGATCTGCCCGAAGCTGTGATAGTCCGCCTGTCCGGTGCCGGGATCGATCTCGGCGAAGCCGCTGAGGAACCCGCCGGCGTACACGGTCCCGCTCTGACCGGCGTGCAGCGTGAGGATGAGGACCGGATCGCCGGGCACGTCGGTCTGGACGAGCTCGCCGCGGCCGGTGATCGGGTTGTGCCGGAAGAGCGCGCCGCGCCACAGGAGCCCGGTGACCGTCTCGCCGGGCCAGTCGCGCGTGCCGAGGTCGGCCCATCCGATGCCGCGGTTGTTGGCGACCCGGCCCATGATGTCGGGGCCGACCGCGGTGAGTTTCCCGGTACGCGGCTGGTAGCGGGTGAGGCGGTTGTTCCGGGTGAAGTAGACCTCGCCGTGCCGGCCGGGCGAGGAGACGTCGAGGCCGGCGACGCCGTCGATGAGGTCGATCCACTTGCCGGCCGAGATGTCGTAGACGCCGAGCTTGCCGTTGATCGCGGTGCCGAAGCGGGCGTAGAGCTTTCCGGCGTAGGCGTTGAGGTCGTTGACGAGTTGCCCGGTCCCGTCGCCGAGCCCCTCGGGGAGGGGGAGCTCGCGCTTGGCGCCGGTGTCCTTGTGGATGGCGATGACGTGGGCGTCCGGGAGGGTCCCGGCGTAGATGTAGGACCCCCAGACGGCGATGCTGCGGACGTACTGGAGGCCGGGCAGGAGCTGGCCGTAGTCACGGACCCGGCCGGTGCGGTGGTCGTAGCGGAAGACGCGGCCGCCGGGATAGGTGCCGCCGTAAAGGCAGTCCTCATCGTCGATGGCCAGGCGCCAGATGTAGTGCTCGGAGGGGAGCGGGCGGCCGAGGTTCTCCGGCGTGCTGTCCGGACCCGGCTTGCGGCGGTAGAGGGAGCCGGTGTCGTAGGTGCCGACGTAGAGGGTGCCGTCGCGGGTGGCGACGACCGCGTACGCGCCCGGCGACCCGGTCAGCGGCTGGGTGAGCACCGTCTTGGCGGTGGCGGGGTCCACGGCGTTGAGCTTGGCCGGTTCGCCGGTGGCGACCGACCACAGGACCTTTTTGCCGTGCGGGCCGGGCGCCATGGCGCCGCCGACCAGCGTGACGTCCTTGAGCGGGGAGCCGAGCGGCGTGACGGACACGGCGCGTGCCGGGGTCGGGATGAGGGCGGCGCCCGGCGCCAGGATCGCGGCGGCTAACAGGCTGCGGCGGGTGAGCATAGCGGGGTCCTCCATCTTCGGCCGGGACCGAAAGGCCCGCTGGCAGGAGATCTGTGGCACTCATGAGAATATCGGTATGGACCGAAAGTACGTCAATGCCCCCAAGAGGTCCTAACAGAAAGATCAGCGGACGAGGCGTCGCCGGCAGATGATCGCTGCGGCGAGAGTCATGAAGGCTTCGTGGATGTCGTCGCGGATCTCCCAGCGGATGCGCAGGCGGCGGAACCAGTGCAGGAGCGCGATCGTCCTCTCGACCACCCACCGATGAACGCCCAGGCCGGAGCCGTGTGGGGTGCCACGCCGGGCGATGATGGGCTTGATGCCGACCGACGTCGTGGCCTTCTACGTCAACACCCAGAAGTTCGCCGGGTTCGAGGTGCGCGGGCCGCAGGTGCCGGGCGGGCTGGCGGTGTTCGGCGTCAAGCAGGGCGTGAGCATCCCCGACGGCGGCCGCTTCGCGCTGTCGCTGGTGGGCAACCGGGCCGCGATGTACGCCGACGCCGGCTCGGGGTGGCGGCTCGTCACCGCCGCCACGCTGCAGCACCTGCCCGACCTCACCGACCCAGACGTGCGCGCCGGTTACCGGTACGGCTTCGGCGTACGCGGCGACGCCGGGCCCGCGCCGCTGCTGCTGGACGCGGTGGAGGGGAGGAGCATTTCGTAGAACGGCGGGCCGGACCGTTGACAATTACGGTCCGGCCCGTTATGCCCTAGCTATGCGCATCCTCTCCGTCGTGCTGTCCACCTTCTTAGCCGCCTCGCCGGTCCAGGGGACCGTCACCGACTTCGGCGTCCAGTCCGCCGCGCTCACCGTCCACGAGGGCCACTTCGGCACCGGCCAGGACGGCCGGCCCGCGGTCTTCGCCATCCAGATGGGCACCCCCGGCGTCGTGGCCGAGGTGGACCCGGTGACCCGCGAGCTGCGTGACACCGTGCCCCTGCCCGGCTCGTCGGGCGGCTGGGGCATCACCCAGACCGCCGACGGCACCGTCTACGCTGGCACCTATCCCAACGGCCACCTCTACTCCTTCAAGCCCGGCGCCGACGTCGCGACCGACCTCGGCCAGGTGGTGCCCGGCGAGACGTACGCCTACGGCCTGCAGGCCGGGGCGGACGGCACCGTCTACGGCGGCACCTACCCCGGGGCGCACGCCTTCTCCTACTCGCCGTCGGCCGGCTTCCGCGACCTGGGCGCGATGTTCCCCGGCCAGCAGTACACCGTGGACGTCGCCGTCGACACCGACCGGCACCTGCTGTGGGCGGCCATCGGCTCGGCTGGCCACCTGATCAGGCTGGACCTGGCCACCGGCGAGAAGCGCGACATCTGGCCCGAGGCCCTGCGCGGCGACGCCAGCTACCCCTACGACATCAACCTCGTGGCCGGCAAGCTCTTCGTCAAACGCAGCAAGAACCAGGCGCTCGTGCTCGACCCGGACACCGGGGCCGTGCTGGCCGACGGGTTCACCATGAACTCGCGCGGCACCACCAAGACCGCCGCCGGCGGCTACGTCTACTTCACCTCCAGCGGCGCGCTGTGGCGTTACGACCTGGCCGCCGACCGGCCCGAGCCGGTGCCCGGCCCGGTGAACGCGGGCGGCCCCGCGGTCGGCTGGGGCTTCGTCGACGGCAAGCTCTACGCCGCGATCGGCAACTATGGCGGCGACGCCTTCTCCTACGACCCGGCCACCGGCGCCGCCGAGCGCTTCAAGCTGCCCTTCCCGCACCAGCCCATCGACATCGCCAACATCACGGCGGGGCCGGACGGCAGGATCTACACCAACCTGTTCATCAACGGCAACCTCGCCGTCCTGGATCCAGCCACCGGCACGGTCACCCAGCTCGGCCGGACCGGGCAGACCGACGGGTGGTTCTGGAAGGACGGCAAGCTCTACCTCGGCGTCTACCCCAACGGCTCGATCATGCACTACGACCCGGCGCAGCCCTTCGTGTCGGGCACGAACCCGCGCGAGCTGTTCCGCCTGATCGGCGACGGCCAGAACCGCCCCGTGGCGTTCGCCTCCTCCGGCAGCAAGGTCTACATCGGCAGCACCCCCGACTACGGCCTGTGGGGCGGCGCGCTCACCGTCTACGACGAGACCACCCGCACCCACACCGTCCTGCGCGCGCCCGTCACCGACCAGGGCGTCACGTCCCTGGTCGTCCTGGGCGGCACGCTGTGGGGCGGCACGTCGATCAACGGCGGCGGCGGCACCACACCGAGGGCGACCGAGGCTAAGCTGTTCACCTACGATCTGGCCACCGGCGCCAAGCGCTCTGAGTACACCCCCGTCCCGGGCGCGCGGACGATCACCTCGCTGATCGAGGGGCCGGACGGCCTGCTGTGGGGCCTGGCCGACGGCACGCTCTTCCTCGCCGACCCGGCCACCGGTGAGGTGGTACGACGGGTGAAGCTGAGCACCGGCTCGGGCAGCGTGCCCGACGAGCTGCACCTCAACGCGGACGAGCACGTCTACGCCGCGCTGGACGGGAAGCTGCTGCGGATCGACCCGCTGTCGAAGGAGGTCACGGTGGCGGTGGAGTCGGGCGTTCACCGGAGTGCGCAGGACGGGGCCGGTAACGTCTGGTTCCGCAGTGGCACGAAGGACGCCGACGGTGTCATCCAGGGTGGTGCTCGGCTGCTGCGTTACACGCCGCCTGTCGATGCCTGTCCGCGTTCGGACTTGTCGCCGACGGTCACGATCAAGGATCGGGACAGCGGGGTCGCCAACCGGTACCGGGCCGATGGGTGCACGGTCGAGGATCTCATCGAGGACGAGAAGTATTCCGGTGGGCAGCTGGTTACCCATGTGGCCAGGAAGAGTGCGGAGCTGGCGGCTTCTGGGCTGATCACGGCTCGGGAGGCGGGGCGGATCATCGCAGCAGTCCGCTAGCCGCCACCTCGACACCAGCCACCTCGACACCAGCCACCCGCTGACCGTCACCCGCTGGCCGCCGCCCCGCTGGCCGTCATCGGGTGGCGGTCACCGGCGGTTGGTCGTCATCGGGTGGCGGTCACCCGACAGCTGGCCACCCCGGAACCCCACCCGGAAACCCCCGACCCCACCCGGCCCCAGACCCCGCCGCCCGACCCCACGCCGCCCCGCCCTCACGCCGCCCCCGGGCCGCCCGACCCGGCCTCCGGCGCTCGCCCTCCGGCCCGGGCCTTACACTGCGCGGTGCCGGCGGGGCCCTGTCCGCTCTCCGGAACAGGAGGACGCCGATGGTGCAGCTGCCGATCGGGTACGTGCATCGAAATCCTCCATTGCGTGGCCGACGTGTCTCACACCCGGCTCAGCCCAGGTAGAAGTCCCTGCGAGCGGCCACGAACGCCTCGATCGTTTGCGCAGGTACGCCCGTCACGCGTTCCACGGCGTCGGACGCGGCGTCGTAGCGGTTCTCTTGGTGCAGTCGGATCAAGATGGTGGCGAGGTGCTGTTCAACGTGCGGCGGCAGGCCCGCTTTGGCGAGCACCTCGGCCCGCCACCGGTCCAGCGGCACGTCCACATAGGACACCGGACGATCCAATGCCCGTGAGAACTCCTCGGCCATCTCGGTCATGTCGACCATGCGTGGCCCGGCCAGCTCGTAGGCGTGCCCGACGTGCGGAGCCGGGTCGCGGAGCACGGTGGCGACCACCCGGGCGACGTCGTCCACGGCGACCGGCGCCGTGCGCCCGGTGCCGAACGGCAGCGCGATCGTGCCGTTCTCCCGGATCGACCGGGCCGCCAGTGTGGTGAACAGCGGATTTTCCAGGAAGACTGTCGGCCGGATGTGTACCACTGGCAGGCCTGACCAGTCGAGTACCTGCTCCGCCAGCCAGTGCAGCCGGTGCTGGTGCGACTCCGCAGTGCCAGTGCTGGTGGAGGTCATCTCCGACACCGCCATCTGTGACATGCCCACCAGAGCGTCCAGCTCCCCGCGTTCCCGCGCCACGGTGGCCACCACGGTCGTCGCCAGCAGATGGTCCGGCGACACGGGCATCGTGAAGTACATCCGCCCCACACCCTCCAACGCCGCCGCCACACTCTCCGGCCGGGTCAGGTCGCCGACGACGACCTCCGCGCCGAGGGCACGCAACTCGGCCGCACGCTCGTCGTCGCGGCGGACCATCGCGCGCACCGGCACGTTCTGCGCGCGCAGTTGGTCGAGCACCGTGCGGCCCGTGCCACCGGCGCCAGCGATGAGAACAAGGTTGCTGGCAACCATCGGTCACTCTCCTGAGTAGCTGAGTAGCTGAGTGGAGGTGTGATCAACGTGCTGTCACCGTCCGGGGGCCCGCTGCTTCACCTCCTGGAGTCCCCAGCCGTTCCCGTCCGGGTCACGGAAGGTGACGTAGGAGGCGTAGGAGGCACGGTCGGGGTGTGGGCCGGCCAGCCGCTCCTGGCCCTGGCCACGGTGGACGACCCCGTCGGCGTCATGGCCGTGGTGGAGGAGCCCTCCGCCGTCGTGGAAGATCTCGCTCACCTCGACGCCGCGGCCGACGAGCTCTGCACGGGCTTTTTCGATGTCGTCGACGACGAGGTACAGGCCCTGGGCGGAGCCGGGCGCGGCGGAGGTGAGGCCCTTGCCGAACATGATCGAGCACTCTGAGCCGGGTGGCGTGAAGTGCACGAGCCGGAAGTCCTCACTGAAAGTTTGGTCGACGTCCAACCGGAATCCCGCAGCCTCGTAGAAACTCTTGGCCCGATCGACGTCGGAGACGGGCAGCACGATGAATTCGAGTTTGAGGTCCATGTGGTGTCCTTGCGTTCTTGACGTTGCTGAGGTGGCGTTGGCGGGATGCGGGCGCGGATGGCCAGAGCCGCCTGGTGGATCCACTCCCCGACCTGCGGGGCGAAGGCCCAGGCGCCGACGAGCACCTGGTGGTCGCGGTCGGCGAGCAGGCCCAGAGCCCCCCACATCGGCCCCGCGGTCGATGAGCTCGGACCGAGCCGCGTCACGGTAGGTAAGGACACCCTCAAGCGGACCGTCCCTCCGGGCCACCGGAAGCGCCTCCATGTGGACATTCCGAAGCTTGCGAGCGGCGTCGAGGACTGTGTCGTCCTCGCTCACAGACTCGCTGACAGCTCTCATCAGATCGCGCGCTGTGCCTATTTTCGCCTCATTTCCTGGGCGTCTTGCTTCCTCCCCCGGACTCCCTCAAGCCACATCTAAAGACCCTTCATCGATATTTGGCGCGCTGTCCCTGGCCGATCCCGGGACGACCTGCTGCACACCATCACGATCCCCGCACAAGCCGTAGCGTCGGGAGATATCGTCTACTTCGCAGCCTGGTACGACGCTTTCACCGCCGCAGCCCAAGCCATGGCCGCCGCAGGAGCGCTGGTCACGAGTGTTCCGCCAGGCACGATCCCCGCCATGCAGTATCTGATCGGATCCCGCAACGACTTCGCCCCTGTCCCCACGAAAACCACCAGTGTCGTGACGGAAGGCGCCAACGGCCTAACCGTCTACTCGTCAGGCAAAAGCGATCATTACCCAGCCATCTCAGTAGATGTAGTGGACGCGACCGGTGCGGGTGATGCCTTCGCCGCAGGCCTGCTTTGGGAGGTCAGCAACGGGAAGACCTTGGCCGAAGGGGTGCATCTCGGGCTCGCCTGGGCCGCCACAACCGTCCAGATGAGATCGTCCATGCCAACCACACTTCAGATACCCCAGGCCGGGAGCACCAGGCGGAGATCAGATTCGCCACCAGATGCGGAAGCCGACGATCAGGTCGGACGAGCTAGCCCAGAAGATTAGGGGAGCTGACGCCCAAGCGATCTCTATCGTGGAGCCGCACCTACACGAGGAACCACCCTCGTTGGCGTCGATTACGGCATGAGGATCGCGTGGCCATCGAGATCGACGACCAAGTCATGGCTGACATTCTGCGAAGGTGCGTCCACCGAGGCTTCCTACACGAACGGTTCTTGCCAGCTCACAGGCAGTAACGCGCCAGCACGTAGGCGTCCGCGTCCCGGTCCTGGCCGTCAACCGGCGAGGGGCCACTATTCAGTCGTTCTCGACCTCGTTGAGGTCCGCGAGCAGTTCATCAGCCAGCTCACGCGCAAGCTGATGACCGCGCGACCGCGCTCGCATCCAGGCTTCGCGGGCGCCAGCCTCGTCCCCTTCCTCGCGGCGGAGGTATCCGAGATAGACGAGGGCAAGGGGTGTCACCTCCGGATGGCCAACGGCGGTGATCCGCTCCAGGTGCTGTAACGATTTGGCCGCCCGTACGCCCAGCCGCGCCATCGTGCCTGCGCTCGCATAATCGTCCAGCCGGAACTCGAAGGACGCAATGAGCCATGGCTCGCCGTTCTCGTCACTCCACGTTGTCGCCCGTCCCATCGCTTCATACGCCCCCTGCCGGTCGCCGGTCTTGTCCAGGTGGACACCGAGACAGAGGGCGGCGGCTGTGGCGAGCTCCGGGTCCCCGGCATCCATAGCCTGGCGGTAGGCATCGGCAGCGGATTCGGGGTCGTGGTCGGAGAGTAGGTCGCCCATCGCGATCATCGCCTTGATGGCCTGCCGCGGATGGCCGTGGCCGATGGTGTGCTGGAACGCCTCGCGCGCCTGCTCAACGTCCCCCCATGACTCCAGCCAGTAGCCCAAATGACGGCTGGCCCTGCCCCCGTACCAGGGATGGCCGGAATCCCTGGCCCGCTTGAACCAGACCACCGACTCCTCCCGCTCGTCCAGTTTGGCCAGTAGGACTCCCAGCCGCATCTGTGCGTGCGCAACGGCCTCCGGCCAGCCCGACGCGGCGGCCAGCTCGTACTCTCCGCGCGCTGCCGCATAAGGGAGCTCGCCCGCGTCCGCCAGGGATTCGAGGACCAGCCCGAGCGTGGCCCTTGCCGACGCGCTCAGCTCGTCCCCGCCCTTCTCAACCACCCGGCGCAGCGCGCGCTCGGCTGCGCCGAACTGGCCGTAGTCATAGGCGGTGCTGCCCACGTCCGACAAGGCTGCGAGGTCTTCATCGCCGAGGTAATCGGCGAGAGCGTCCCATACCTCCGGCCGCGGCGCCTCGGGCTCCGTGGCGCGGTCCGCGGCGTCGACGAGGTAGTCAAAGGCCCGATACAGGCCGTCCCCTTGCGGTATGAGCATGCTGGTCGTGGCGTATGAGCTATGTACGGCCCACTCCAGGGCGTTCTCCCACGGCTCGGGCCGCAGCACCACGCCGCCCGGTGCCGCCCGCAGATAGTGCTCGTGAAGAGAGCGGAGAAAGTCCCGTGTCACGCCTTCGGTGTAGCCGGCGCGTCGCACGTCGACCGCTGCGGCGACCAGGGCCGCGCCGCGTATATGGGCGCTCGATAGGGATCGCGCGGCATCCCAGTCTTTCAGGAGTTGAGGGCCCGCGGCGATGTATTCCGCTACGCCGAACTCGTCCGCGTGCGCCAGCGCGTCGGCGATTTTGCTGTTGCCCTCTGCCTTTCTCGCTCTGGCCACCTCCCGCTCGCTCCAGTGGAGAGGAAGGGAAATCCGCTTGGCCCGCCCCAGCACCTGACGGCCCATCCGGCGGTACTCGGTCTCCCGCTCGTCGCCGCCCGCCTCGTCGGCCCGCGAACCGAACTTCTCCAGCTGGCCCGTACCGATCGTGCCCAAGATAACGACCGCTTGCTGTTGGAGCAGGTCGTCAACCATGCCGACGGTCAGCCGCGCGCTGCCCAAATAGCGTTCGACATCGTCAAGCCACAGGACGCTCGGGCGGTGCCGACGGGCGAGGGCGACCGCCTGGTGGATGTTCTCGGACAGGTACGGCGCGATCAGGAAGTGGTCAGGTAGGGACGCGCGCATCGCCTCGAAGGCGGCCCTCGTCTTGCCGGCTGTGGAGTCTCCGATGACGAGCACGAATCCACCTGCACTCAGAGCCTGCTCGATGTCCCGGCTGGCATCACGCCGGATAAAGGGGACCTCGTCGGCTGGGCCTTCGGCGCGACCGTCCCGGTGGTCCAGCGGCGCCACCCGTTCTACGTCGCGAACGCGCGGCAGCCGATCGTTGGGGCCTACGAACGTGTAGCCGAGCCGGTCCATATCGGCTGCCTGGGTGCGTCGCTTGGCCCACCCCACCAGTGCGGGGGCGAAAGGCAGCAGAGCGAGGACGCCGGTCAGCCACGCCGTGTACTCCAGCCCCCGCAGCACCAAGGCCACTGTGACCGCCACTGCCAGAGCGAGGCTGCAGAGCATCACGACTACCCAAGGCCACCATCTCGGCATGGTCAGATTATGAGTCCTGCATGATTTCGCTGGAAGAGCTCCCCCACTGAGCCGGATGCAGGCGCAGGCTCCATCGCAGACATACGCGCCCGTAGGACCATTACGAACTTATGCGGATGATCTCGAAGGCCCTTCAAACTCGTCAGCCGCGATCATTGGTCCCCTTCGTCACTCTCTACAAGGCTCGCCGGACCGAGACCACCAGGGGGATGTCGGCGCTGGAGCGTCGCCGGAATCGGTGCGCCGCAGGCGTGACCATGGACAGCCTGGCGGCATGGCCGATCGTGGCCGGGCGGCGGGAGATCAACCGGCGGCGGGCATCACCGTCGCCGGCCCGGCCGTCCGGATAATTGACTCGCCGCGTCAGCGGGAATGCCGATGTAATCCCGCCATGCGCATCACCTCAGAAACGTTCGCTGACGGCATCCGCGAACAGCTCTTCACTATCGGAGACATCCCCGGGGTGCTCTGGACGCCCGCCGAGGGCTCCGGTCCCCGTCCGCTGGTCTTGATCGGGCACGGCGGCGGCCAGCACAAGAAGGGATGGGAGGTCGTCTCCCGGGCCTTCCCCTACGTCACCTCCTGCGGCTTCGCGGTCGCCGCGATCGACGCCCCAGGTACCGGCGACAGGCCGGAGCACCCGGAAATCCGGCGGCTCGTCGCGCTCATCCAGGAACGAGAGGCCGCGGGCGAGCCCTTCGGCCCGGCGTGGCCCGCCCTCAACGAAACCGTGGCGGCGCAGCTCATACCCGACTGGCAGACCACCCTCGACGCGCTCCAGAAACTGGACTCCGTCGGCGACAGCCAGCCCGTCGGGTACTACGGCCTGTCCCAGGCCGGTGAGATGGGCATCCGCCTCATCGCGGCCGAACCTCGGATCACAGCTGCCGTCCTCGGCCTCATCGGAAGCGACTGGCTCACCGACACCGCGGCGCGGATCACGATCCCGGTCGAGTTCGTGCTGCAGTGGGACGACGAAGGCAATCCGCGGGACTCAGTCATGAAACTGTTCGACGCACTCGGCTCCGCCGAGAAGACCCTGCACGCCAACCCCGGCAGCCACTTTCGAGTCCCGTCCTTCGAAATCGACAGCTCGATCCGATTCTTCGCCCGGCACCTGGGTAGCCCTCGCACCGCGAGCAGCTCCTGACACCACCGGCGCCACGCCGACGCACGGTCCGCCGCCAGTGCCATGCCCACTTCCGCCGCTAGCCGCGGTCACGCCTACGGCGCAGCGATTCCGGCCAACGCGCCACCGACTACAGGGCAAACGTCAACTGAACACAGCACCAGCCAAGTCGACTCGCAAGCTCAACGGTTACACCACACCCAGGAACTCGACCCAGGTCGGATCCATAGCGTGAGCCTGCCATTGTCACGGTATGTAATCTGTGACAGAGGATGTGGTGGGTCACGCCGTGTCGGGACGGCGCACGCTTCCTTCCGGTGTGAAGCGAAACGTTTCCCTGAAGGACGCCGTTCCGCAGCGGACGGCCAGGAGGATGGGCTCACTGTAGATCGACGACAAGGTCCACCCGCTCTCTCGGGAGATCTCGTTCCAGAGATGGAAGGAGATCATCGGTTCCGTCAGCCGTTCGGACACGTAGGCAAGGGTCTTGCCGTAGTAGGGATTGCTGCCGCCGAAGAGTACGGAGGGCGGGCCGAAGGTCTCACGTACGTCGGTGAGCGTGCGATCTTGAGCGGCCCAGGCGGGTAGTTCCTGACGCATGGATGCATAGTCCTCGGCCGTCAGCGTTCTGTCGACGTCCAACCAGCCGAGATTGCGGGCGAACTCCGCATAGATCGAGGCGACGCCGTATTCGTAGTTGTTACCAGGCACGACAGTCCGGAACGCTCCGGTGACACCGAGCGAGTTGGCGGCGCCCCGGGATTGCAGCGTTCGCAGTTCCTCCGCCCATGCCTCATCCTCGCCTTCCGCGTAGGCCAGGTGATCGAGTAGCAGGCGCAGGGCCATCTCGCCACCGAACATGCCAGGACGGCGAAGTGCCTGGTTGAGCTGCTCTATGAGGTAGGTGCGGATCTCGGTCGAGGAGCGTTGCCCGGAGGATGTCGGCATGGCGATCATTCTTGTCCTCGCCAGGGTGAGACGCATCATTGGCGCCTGCCGTATGAGCGTCACCGGATGTGGTGGTCGCCTAGATGATCTATCCCAAGGGGTTAGTGAGCGTAGGCGATCAGTGAACGTAGGACGGTTTGTCCGGTGGCGTCGTTGTGCCAGATCGCGGCGGTCAGCGCGAGGATGCGTTGCATGACGCGGGCTATGACCCCTCCGGGTGTGCGCCCTCGGTGCCGTTCGAGGTCAAGCTGTCCCTTGAAGGTCTCGTTGATCGATTCGATGACCTGCCGCAGCGGCTTGAACAGGGCTGCACCAGGCCGTTCCCGTTCACCTTTACGGGCCGACCGCAGCAACTGGACTCCACGCTCGGACAGTTCGCGTTCGAAACTGGAGTTGCCCCAAGGCCAGGTAGTTAGCGTTTTCGGGTGCCTGTCAAGGAGGTGGCAGGGTGGGCACGGCGGTGTAGAGGCCCGGGCTGATCTTGCGGATGAGTCCGGTTGCGGACCATCGGGACAGTTGCCGATACATGGTGTTCAGGGTGATGTCGCCGAGGTGGCGAGCGATGTCGCGGGCCGGCCAGGGGCGGTCGGGGTCTTGGTGGAGGAGGGCCAGGACCCGTTGTTTTCTGCGGCGGTCGGCCGAGGCGATGGGTCGCTCGTCTCGGGATGCGGTAGGCAGTGCGGGCGGGGGCGGCAGGAGGGTGATGTCGAGGCGGGTGATGGCGCGGCTGGTGTCGGGGCGGCCGTCGTCCAGCCGTTCGCCGTAGCGGGAGATCGGTGATTTGACCTTGCGGGTGCTGATTCGTGGGCGTCGTGGCGGGAGCAGCCTGGCCAGCACCCGGCGTCCGATCGTTCCGATGGGGTCGGGAGCTTCCGGCAAGACGCCTTCGGCTTGGATCACCAGGTCACGGGCAGCGTGGAAGGCGATGGTGAACCCGCATCGATCGGGATCGGTTCCAGGGCGGGACTGCGCTGCGTCGACCATGACGGTGCGCAGCAGTTGGTAGAGCGTGAGCAGCGCCCACATCTCCTGCTCGACGCCGACCGGGTCGCCCGACCTCAGCACGCGGCCGCGCAGGATCGTGTGCCGGAGCGCGTAGTAAGCCGATTCGTGTTCCCAGCGCTGGTGATACAAGGAGACCAGGGCGCCGGCCGGGTGGCGGCGGGCGTTGGTCAGCGTGGTGACCAGCCGGTAGGAGGCGTCGAAGACGGTGCCGTCAGTGCAGGTCACGGTGATCTGGGCGTCGACGATCCGCACCAGGACCGAGCCGATCACCGACAGGTAGGAGCCGTCTGCCAGGCGGGACAGGACCGGGACGCGGCGGTTGCTGCGCAGGCGGCCGACGACCTGAGCTCCGGTGCCCGTCACCGCGGCGAGGAAGTCGTTGCCATCGAATCCCTTGTCCCACAGCACGAGCATGTCCGGCCTCAGCAGGTGCAGCAGCCGCTTGGCGTATGCGGTCTCGCCCGTGGCGGTTGGCCCGAAGACCGCGCCGATCATCGCCCGGGTGCCGGTCTCCACCAGGGTCATCAGCTCCAGCTGGGGATAACCGCCATGGGCCAGCCGATCGAGCCAGGCCCGGTTGCGGCTGGTATCGGGGACCTTGAGGGAGCTGCAGCCGTCGAAGGAGACCGTCCGGTAGCGGCCGAACCGCACCCCGGGCGTCGTCGGCCGTGCCAGCGGGCCGCACAAAACCTCGAACAGCACCTGCATCGGCGCTCCGCCCACCCGGCGGCGCAGGTCGCGTAACGCTTTGCGGTCGGTGAGACAACAGTGGGCAGTCCGGCCAGAGCGCCGGTCATCTTGTCCCAGACAAGCAGGTAGCCGACCTCCGGAAACAGGCACATCGCCAGCAGGAAATACACGCCGACCCGCGAGGGAAGCTCTCGGATCCGGCGCTGCACCCGGCCCGTTTCCGCCAGCACCGCATCCACCAACTCGAACGGCACAACCTGCGTGAGCTCTCCCAGATGCCCCGGTGCGAACACCCCCGCGGCCACCCGCACCACCCGGGAAATGACAGACTGATCCCGCAACGGGACTCCACTCTTCAGATGATCTTCGCCGAACATCTGATCTACAGGAGTCCCGTTACCCGTCTCAGCCGATTGACAAGAACCAAATCCTCTTAACTACCTGGCCTTGGGGCAAGACCCAAACCACGGCCGAAGTAGTTCTTGTCGCCGATGAGAGTCTGTCCGTGGCGCTCTCGCAGGAGCTCGCATTCGGCGGCCAGGAGGTCGGGGAGGGTCTCGCGTTCGTTGGCCTTGGCCCCGGTCAGGGCGAAGGCGATGGGCAGGCCCTGAAGGGTGCAGACCAGGTGCAGGCGCAGGCCCCAGAAGAAGCGCCTGTGGCTGGCGCAGTAGCCGTATTCGGCCCAGCCTCGCATAGAGTGCGGTCGCGAGGGTGTCCACGTCGTTCGCCATAAGACGATCTTGGACACCCTCGTTCTCGTCTCCGCAGGCACCCCTTGGACCACACCATCAGGAGGAACCAGTGTCATACCCGCAACAGCTCACCCCCGAGGAGAAACTCGCCGACGCGAAGAAGCAGCTGAGCCTCCCGCGTATCGTCGTGATCTGCGGCTCCACCCGTTTCATGACCGAGATGACCGAGGCCGATCTGCGGGAGACCAAAGCCGGAAAGATTGTCGTCAAGCCGGGTTGCGACATGAAGTCGCCGCACGAACTTTGGTCCGATCCTGTCGAGGCCGAGACGCTGAAGGTTCGACTCGACGATCTGCACCGAGCGAAGATCCGGCTCGCTGATGAGGTGCTCGTAGTCGGCGACTACATCGGAGACAGCACCCGAGCCGAAATCGCCTACGCCCGGTCGCTGGGCAAGCCCGTACGGTTCACGCACCCCCAAGTCGACCCCGACGCCTGACCGCCCACCCCCACACCCTCCGCAGGCACCCCTTGGAATTGATCATCTAGAGCGAAGCGGCTCCATGGGCTTCCGGCGTCAGAGACGATGCGGCTGGTTCGCTGGTTGCTGTAGCCGAGCGTCACACGGCGTGGGCCCGAGCCAGCAGGTCCCCCCGTGCGCGCGAGCCGGTGCTCAGGGGCGTCGAAGCCCCCGTGTGCAGCTCGGCCAGCGGGTGTCACCACAGCCGGCAGATCATCGAAGGGACGTCGAAGATTAAGCGCCGGAGGAGAAAGTCAGGTCGATGAGGGCGCTCGGGCGGGGCAGCATGCCGGTGAGGGAGGAGGCCGGAGCCACCAGCGCGGGACGGGGGGCTGAGACGCGGCCGGTGGGCGCCTGTGCCGCTATCCGGTCGACGGGCGGCGCGTGAGCTATGGATCCAGAGCGTTATTGATCTTGCCGTTGATGTGCTCTTGCTGGCCATCGAGGCGGGAGCTGTCCGAGGCGTTCACGCCGACGGATGCCGAGGTGGAGTGGGCGCGGACAAGACGCAGGATCAGCAGCATCTACTGGCCCTGGTGGTGTGGTTGAAGTCCTACCAGCGGCTGGGGTACTTCCCAAAGGTCGAGGATGTGCCGCTGCTCAGGAGGCGTTGACCGAGAACAACGGTGATGCTGCCCTGCGGAGCGCCGTTCAGCCCTGGCGGCGGAAGGTCACGATCGACTCGGAGTCGCCGTTCACGACCGACGTCATCAGCCAGATCTGTGACGTACCCGGGATGCGCTCGATCTCGGCACGGGTCACCACGCCGGGCGAGGGAGGCAGCTCGCTCCTCCAGGTACGGCCGTTCCAGTGCAGGATCGCGACGTAGCTGGGCCGGCGGACCTCGTCCCAGCCGGCGATCCACACGTCGTCGGGGCCGAACGCGGTCACGCTGTGCAGCTCCCCGCCAAAACCCGCCGGGAGGGTGACGCGCTGCCAGGAGCCGCCATCCCAGCGCAGCACGAGGGGGTTCGCGCCGGCCTTGCCCACCGCCCACACGTCGGAAGGGCTGTTCTGCCAGATCGCGTTGAGCGTGCTTTCGGGTACGGCGGGCACCTTCGCCTCCTGGAACCGGCCGTTCCTGCCGTGCCAGATCATCAGCCGCTCGTTCCGCCGCCCGGCGATCCACGTGTGGCCGGAGCCCCCGTCGACCGCCGTCAACTCGGTAGTCTGCTCGTCCAGGTCGAGCACCTTGGTGAAGCGGGCGCCGTCCCACAGGATGGCGCCCGAGTAGGAGATGATGACCGCCCGGCTCCCGTCCACCGCGACGTCCCGCCCTGCCTGGGGCGGCTTGTGACGGCGCCAGGCACGCCCATCCCACTGCAGGGCGAGGGGATCGTACGCGGAGCTTCCCACCGCCCAGACGTTGCGGGGGCCGTCGGCGTCCACTCCATGCAGGCTGCCCAGCCGTTCGGGGACGACGTTGCGCCAGCGGGAACCGTCCCACCCGCGCAGCGTCCCCTTCACGTTGTCCTCCCAGCCGTGGTAGCCCACGGCCCAGGCCGCGCCAGGGCCCGCGGCGGCGACGTCGTGCAGTCCTCTTTCCCACCGGTCGTCGTGGGGCAGCCCGGGGACGCGCTGCCACTTCGTGGACAGGGGGATCTCCTCCAGCGGTGGCCCAGGGCTGATCGTGACCACGGGCGTGCTCGCCGACGAGGCGGTCACCGACGTGGGGGCCGGCGTTGGCTCCGCGGTGCAGCCCAGCGTCATCAGGCAGATCAGGACGACCAGCGGCCGCGCCCTCACCGGCTTCTCCTCATCACGAAGGACCGCTGTACGCCGCCCGCGATCCACGGCACGCCGTCCACCACGGCCAGCTCCAATCCGCAGGAGTCACCGGCGCGCACGTACTCGCGCGTCCACGCACCGTCGTAGTGCAGGATCATCACCTCGCCCGGCCGTGCGAGGTCGGCGCCGTCCGATCGAAAAGGCCAAGGTTTGAGCCCTTCACCACATCTACCGGGCTACCAGTCGCCCAAGTGCCGCATGCCGCCCATGTGGCGGACGCCGCCGCCCACGCTCCGAGGTGCCCAACCGCCCGTGTCGCCCGCGGCCCAGCCGCCTTGATCACCGTGTCTCATCATGCTGGAGAGGGTGGCAGACCGTCGATCTGGCGAGCAAGACCCTGCCGGCGGGTTCTGGGATGGCGAGCTGGCGACAGTCCACTTCGCATCTCCTGGAACTGCTGCCAGAAAGTGTCATTGAACCCGAACCATCAGTAAATTGATCTTCGCTAGGGCCTGCGCGCGCCCCGGCCGCGCGAGCGAACGCGCAAAAAGGCGCAGATAGAGCGTGCATTCGGCCACTGACATCCTGCGGTTTCTCGGCCGCAGGTCTTTTGCTTTCCAGACCCTTGATAGGTCACCGAGCACACCCGTAGGACCATGATCACGGGATATGCGGGATGATCTTGATGACGTTTCCTCAGGTCAGGAACTGATTCGGGCCATCTGGGTCTCCAGCAATCCCCCACAACCGCCCGAACCGCGGGACCAGAGCCATCGCGCCGGCCTCCGACAGCTCGACATCGCCAAAGCCGTCGCTATCAGATGTGCCATACAGCCTGAGATCACAATCAAGCTTCGCTGATAGCGCAGGTGTGCCGGAGGCTGTACTCGGCGGCGCGAAGAAACAAGGCCGTGTAGAAGACGACAGTGGGATCGTCCCGTCGGTGGCTGTCGAGGGATTGGGCTGGATCGAACCAGGCGGTGAGAGCAAGACCGGTGGAATCGATGGGCACACTGGGCGGAAGATCGACCCTCGCAGCCAAGAGCCGCATCACCTCCTGGGCACGATGTGCACTGCGGACGGTCGTGGTGTCGCTGTACATCGATGGCACGGGCAGGGTGATAGGACCGTCGAACTCGACGGGAATGAGGATGTTCCAGTCGAGCACCGCATTGATGTCCTCCTGGCTCAGCTCACGCTCACACAGTTCTCCGAAGCCGTCCATGGACCAGATCAGCTTCTCTTCGAACGTCCGCTCAGCGGTGCGCGGCTCGGGCATGAACGGCGCCAGGCCGCGATCGGCGAGCGCGAAGTCCAGCGCTGATCCGAGCTTGAGGAACCGCTCGCTGTTCCACCTCTCGAACGTGACTTCGCTGAGGTAAACACCCACACGCCGGACCCTAACCCGCTACGCGCGAAGCGATGCGGCTTACTCCCTCCACGGGCTCCGGGATTCCCCCGCCCTGGGCACGCTGCTGCCCGTAGGCGGTCGTAGGACCATGATCACGTGATATACGCGGGATGATCTTAGGCCGTTTCCCCAGGTCACGCGTAGGTTCATGCGTCACTCTGGCCGCCGAGACGGCCCTCCAGGAAGGATTCATACCGGCTCTGACTCTCTTCGCCCCCACAGGACCATCCTGCCTAAGTAGGCGGCCTCAATGTCGATCAGTGTGCAACTCAACTTCTGCCGGCGAGGTGTTCTCCGTGGTCGTCGCCGTGACGGCGAACTCGTCGTAGGTCCTGGGACGGATGGGTGGGAGCGATCGCGGCCGTGCTGGTTTGATCAGGGAGGTATCGAAGCCGTCAGGCCATGCGGTGGTCTCGTCGAAGACCACCCGTTTCAGCGAGGCACCGGTCAATACGGCGCCGCTCAGCGTGGCGCCGCGGAGATCGCTGTAGTCCAGGCGAGCGCCGCGCAGGTTGGTGTTTCGCAGATCAGCCTTGCTCAGATCGGTGCCCCGGAGGTCCATGCCCTCGGCGATGGCTCCGGTCAGGACGGCGTCACGTAGGTCGGCTTGGTAGAGGATCGCGTCAGCAAGGATCGCCCCCGCTAGCCGCACTCCGGTGAGGTCCGCACGAGTCAGGTCAGCTCCGACGAAGGAGGCTTCGGTCAGATCGCTGAAGTGGAGATCCACATCGCGGAGCCGGGCGGAGGCGAGGTTGGCCTTGGGCAGGACCACGCGGTCGAGGCGGAGCACCTGACCTGGGGTTTCACTGATCATGAAGTATTGGTCGAGGGCTGAGATGAGCCGGTCGGCCAGCCCCGGGGTAGTGATCGCCGCCCATCGTCCGGCGACGTGGAGGAACCCGGAGAAGTGCTGTTGGGCTGTGGTGAGCAGGCTGGAGAGCTCGTCGCGAGAGATCTCGATGGACGGAGAGTCCTCATCGTGCTGCCGGAGCTGGATGACGTGACCCACATGTGTGATGTGTGGCGTGGGGTCATGGCCGAGCCAAGCTCCTTGCCCGCGAGCCACGTTCCACCAGTCCCGCCAGTTCTCCAAGCCGAAGCAGCAACCGGGCGAGACGCTGACGTTGGTGGTGGTGTCGCGGAAGCGCAGCCCGCCCGGAGCGATCAGTCCTTCAGCTTCGGCGAGATGCTGTTCCAGATGCGCCTTGGTCAGGTCGGCGGCGTGGGTGACGGGGATGCCGTTGTAGCTGAAGATGACTGCCATGGCCGTCCCGACGTCGGCGGGAAACATCCGGCCGGAGAGGGCGAGAAGGCGGTCGCTCGACGGCTCCGCGATCGGCCAGGCCGTGAAGTCCACCGCATCGCAGGTCTCCAGGACGACTTCGACGATGACCATAGCCGTCAGTATCTAGGCATTGCGCCTGCGTGCGGTTGGTGAAGGTGCGAGGAGGGCTCGCCAGCACGTTTAGGCGGGCAGCGGCCGTCGGTGCACGCGCCGGTCTGGTCGCTGCCAGGCCCGTTGGCGCCGGTCGCGATGGGCAGGAGTGTCCTCCTGCCGGCCGGTTGTGGGACTGTGCGGGCGGTGTGGGCCCGGGCGGCGGCGCGGAGCGCGGCGTGGTGGGGTAGGCGGGTGCGGCGGCCGGCGCGGATGCCGTTGGCGATGACCAGGACCTCGGCCAGTTCGTGGGTCGCGACCACGGTGGCCAGGCCGAGCACGCCGGTGGCGGCCAGAGGGACGAGGGTGATGAGGATGCTGCCGGACAATAGCAGGTTCTGGGTGAAGATGGCGCGGGCGGCGCGGGTGTGGGCGATTGCGTCGGGCAGTCGGCGCAGGTCCTCGCCCATGAGGGCGATGTCGGCTGCCTCGATGGCCACGTCGCTGCCCATGGCGCCCATGGCGATGCCGGCCTCGGCCGTGGCCAGCGCCGGGGCGTCGTTGATGCCGTCGCCGACCATGGCCACCGGTCCGCGGGCCTTCAGCTCGGTGACGATACGCGCCTTGTCGGCGGGCAGCAGCTCGGCGCGTACGTCGGTGATGCCGGCGTCGGCGGCGATCGCGGCGGCGGTGCGGGCGTTGTCGCCGGTGAGCATGACCACCTCGATACCCTGCCGCTTGAGCTGGGCGACGGCCTCGGCGGCCTCGGGGCGGACCTCGTCGCGGACGGCGATCGCGCCGAGCAGGGTGCCGTCGTGCTCGACGAGGACCACAGTGGCGCCCGCGTCCTGCAGCCCGGTCACCTCTGTGGCGAGCGAGCCGGGGGCGATGAAACCGGGCTTGCCCAGCCGGGCGGGACGCCCGCCGATGGTGCCGCGCAGCCCGCTGCCGGGTACGGCCTCCACTTCGCCGGCCGGTTCGGGGTCGGGCCGGGCGGCCAGGATCGCGGCGGCGAGCGGGTGCTCGCTGCGCGCCTCCAGCGCGGCGGCCACGGTCAGGACGTGGTCGCGGTCGGTGCCGGGTGCGGACACGACGTCGATGACGGCGGGCTCGTTGCGGGTCAGGGTGCCGGTCTTGTCCAGCGCCACGATCGTGACCTTGCCCAGCGCCTCGACCGCGGCTCCGCCCTTGATGAGCACGCCTGCCTTGGATGCAGCGCCGATCGCGGCGACCACGGCGACCGGCACGGACAGGGCGAACGCACACGGCGCAGCGGCCACCAGCACCACCAGGGCGCGCTCGATCCACACGCTGGGATCGCCCAGCAGGCTGCCGGCGACGGCGACCAGCGCGGCCAGCACCAGCACGCCGGGCACCAGCGGGCGGGCGAAACGCTCGGCCAGGCGCTGGCTGGCGCCCTTGCGCTCCTGGGCCTCCTGGACGATGTGGACCAGCCGGGCGAGTGAGTTGTCGCGTGCGGTGGCGGTGACGGTGATCTCCAGCGCTCCGGCGCCGTTGACCGTCCCGGCGAAGACCTCCGCGCCGGGGCCGACCTCGACGGGCACCGATTCGCCGGTGACGACCGAGGTGTCGAGCGCGCTGCGGCCGGAGGTGACGACGCCGTCGGTGGCGATCTTCTCGCCCGGCCGTACGAGCAGGACGTCGCCGACGCGCAGGTCGGCGACCCCGACCTCGGACTCGGTGCCGCCGGGCCGTAGCACGCGCGCGGTCGGGGGCACCAGGTCCAGCAGGGCGCGCAGCCCGTGCTGGGTGCGGGCTACGGCGTAGCCTTCGAGTCCTTCGGCGATGGCGAACAGGAACGCCAGCGTGGCGGCCTCGCCGTACTCGCCCAGGGCCACCGCGCCAGCGGCGGCGATGGTCATCAGCAGGCCGACGCCGAGCCGGCCGCGCAGCAGGGCGCGTAGCGCGCCGGGGACGAAGGTGGCCGCACCGATCACCAGCGCCGCCAGCTCCAGCACCGTCCCCCAGATGCCCGGCGCCAGGAGGGAGGCCAGCAGCAGCGCCCCAGAGGCCGTGGCCGCCTGCAGTTCGCGCACCTGCCAGATCGCCGAAGGCGCCGTAGCGGGCGCGTCCTGATGCGTGTCGCCGGCGGCGTCGGGGGCGCAGCACGCGTCAGACATGATCCGTCTCCTCGCGGACGTCCTGGGTGGTCCAGGCGTAGTCGCCGGGCGTGCAAGCCTCGTCGGCGGGGGCGGTCTCGCCCTGGTCGACGAGCAGCACTAGGGAGGCCAGCTCGGCCAAGGCGTGCGCGAGCTTGGCGTCGGCCAGCTCGTAGCGGACCCGGCGCCCCACCGGCACGGTGCGCACCAGCCCGCAGCCGCGTAGGCAGGCCAGGTGGTTCGACACGTTCCCGCGGGTCATGCCCAACCGTTCGGCCAGGTCGGCGGGGTAGGCGGGCTCGTTCAGCAGCTCCAGCAGCAACCGGCGCCGATTCTCATCCGCCAGCGCGGTGCCGACGCGGGCCAGGGCCTCGGCGTTGACGGCCACGGCGAGGGCATGAGGGTTAGGGCTCTCCATGCCTCCAACGATACAGCCGATCCTGAATCAAGCCAACAGTTGATTCAGGATCGGCTGTATCGTTGACCCTGGGCGGTGTCGGCCTCGGCGGTGGGCCGCTTGGACTGCCGCCAAGCAGATCGAGGTCCGCCCTGACGGCAGAGCCGTATCGGCCGCAGTCGGCAGCCGGGCGTGCACCGCCTACGCCACTCACGCGGGGCGCTCCGCCGATGGCCGGCTCCGAGACCTCCAGGGGAAGGCGGCGAAGGAAGGAGTGAGATGCATGGCCGTCCAGGGGTGGGCCAGCCGGCAATCGAGCGGGCGTTCGCCGAGCACCGCGCGCTGCTGCACGCTGTGGCCTACCGGGTCCTCGGCAGCGTCACCGAAGCCGAAGACGTGGTGCAGGACGCTTGGTTGCGCTGGAGCCGAGTCGATGTGGCGACCGTCGCGGACGCCGAGGGCTATCTGATCCGGGTGGCCACCCGGCTGGCGATCGACCGGCTGCGCAGTGCACGCGTGCGGCGGGAGTCCTATGTGGGATCGTGGCTGCCCGAGCCGATTCTGACCGATTCGGATGCCGCGCAGAACGTGCTGCTCAAGGAGTCGGTGTCGACTGCGATGCTGCTGGTGCTGGAGACGCTCTCTCCGGTGGAACGAGCAGTATTCGTGCTCAGCGAGGCATTCGGGTACGGCCACCACGAGATAGCGCACTTCGTCGGGCGCAAACATGCGACGGTGCGCCAGATAGCGCTCCGCGCCAGGAAGGCGGTGGAGACGCGGCACCGCCGCTATGACACCGATCAGGAGACCAGGCGACAGGTCACCGAGCGGTTTCTGGCGGCCTGTCTCGGCGGCGATCTGGAGGCCCTGATGGAAGTATTGGCGCCGGATGTGACGATGGTGAGCGATGGTGGCGGATTCACCGGCGCCCCTCGCATCGCGATCCGCGGTCGCGAGCGTGTGGCCCGCGCTGTGGTCATCCTGTCGACACGCCGGCCGCACGGATCGCGGACGCGGGTATTCCAGGTCAACGGCGGCCCGGGAATCATCGTCCACTCGGGGCGCACGCCGGTGCTGGCGGTCACCTTCCACCTGGTGAAGGGGACGATCGAGGCGATCCATGTGGTCAGCAATCCCGAGAAGCTGACCGGCGTCGTCCTGTGAGACAGATCACAAGATGGTCTGTCACTTCTGGGGCAGCCGTCTCGTCCGTGTGGCGATCAACCAGCCGATCGTTCTCATGGAAAAGGGGAACCTCGATGTTCGCCGTTTATCTCACGATCACGCTCCTCGCTGCGACCCTCAACGGCATGGCAGCCATCGCCAACTTCATCGGCCACGACTATCCCAAGAGCCAGGCGGACAAGTTGGGCGTGCCCCGGTCCTGGATGCGCCCGTTGGGGGCGCTGCTGGCCGCCGGGGCGCTGGGGCTCCTGGCCGGGATCGCCGTACCGGTCCTGGGCACGCTCGCCGCCAGCGGCCTCGTACTGTACTTCCTCGGCGCCTTCACAGCGCACCTACGGGTTGGCGACCGCCACTTCGCCCCCTGGAGCCTCTTCTTCTGCCTGGCGGTGGCCGCCCTTGCCGCGAATCTGACGTGCCGCTGAGTCCGCCGAGCGGAGGCATGCCTCGACGGCGGGAGTCCTCTCGCTGCGCGTGCCCTGGCTTCTGCACGCTGGCGGGACATCATCGTCCCTACGAGCAGGAGGAACTACGGCAGCGCTACGGTAACCACGGCCACTACGTGGACCAGGTCTCCGCGGCGGCGGCAACAGTGCGGGATGCGGGCTTCCTGCTGCCCGCGGATGCCAACACGATCATCCGTGAGGCCGCCGACTCCGATGTGGGCCGTTGAGTCCGTGAAGCGTGAGTCCGTGAAGCGGCGCTCGGCGGGTGTGGCGCCGCCGTCGGCCATCAGGTTGACGGTGGTCGCCGCCGACGCGCACTCCACAAGGCGCACATGACAAAGGGCCCCGGGGAGTCCCAGGGCCCTGTCAACGTGTCGCGTTCAGGTCCCTCGGCCGAGGGCGCCGCGTCTGCAGTGCCTCCCACGCAGCGCAGATTCGACGCAACTCTCGTTCGCCTCCCGCATTCGGCGCCTGATCAAACGCCACCAGCCGTACGATCGCCACCCGCACCACGTCCGGGTCACCATCCACCACACACCCACGCAGCAGCGCTCGATACTCCTCCTCCTCCTCCTCCTCAAACACGGTCACACCGACACTGGTCAGGCTCAAAAGAATCCTCCAAAGACATCAGTGGCTATACGCCATGGTCAAGAGCGACCACACCGCGCCGCCGAAATCCTGAGGTTCGCAACAACCGGTCGCAGGTCCGCAACGTTTGCCGGACCCGCTGCGTCCAGGGCTCGCGCAAAGCTGGCCACGTACTCGGCAAGACCGAGTTCCACCAGGCCATCGCCCCGTCAGGGGAGAAGGAGTTCTCATGGGGTTGTCGTTTCGCCGGTTGTCCACCTTGATGGCCGCGGGCTTCCTGTCCGTGACCGCCTGTGTCGCGCAGGCGGGGGCGGCCCAGGTCCAGGCAGCGGAGGGGGCGCAGTCTGCGGCCACGCCGCGGCCGTCGATCGTACGCCTCGATTCGGGCCGGATCCGGGGTCAGGACGACGGCACGGTCAGGACGTACTCAGGGATTCGCTTCGCGCAGCCGCCGGTGGGCGAGCTGCGGTGGAAGGATCCGGTCGCGGCCAAGCCGTGGAAGGGAGTGGCGGACGCCACGAAGCCCGCCCGGCAGTGCACACAGATGGAGGCGGGCAAGCAGATCGGCGGGGAGGACTGCCTTTTCCTCGACGTCAACGCGCCGGCCAAGCCGACGCGCACGGCGTTGCCGGTGATGGTGTGGCTGTACGGGGGCGGTTACACCACAGGCGCGGGCAGCGCCTACGACGCCCGGCGGCTGGCCGACGAGGGCGACGTGGTGGTGGTCACGCCCAACTACCGGCTCGGAGCGTTCGGCTACCTCGCGTTGAAAGGGTTGGCCGGCTCTGGCACCTTCGGGCTGGCCGACCAGCTCGAAGCGCTGAGGTGGGTCCAGCGCAACGCCGCTGCCTTCGGAGGCGACCCGCGGAACGTGACGCTGTTCGGTCAGTCGGCCGGCGGGATGAGCACCTGCGCGCTGCTGACCTCCCCGGCCGCGCGCGGGCTGATCGACAAGGCCATTATCCAGTCGGGGTCCTGCATGCTGGATTGGGTGAGCGGCACGTACCTCCCGATCCCGGGCATGCCGTCGTTCACGCCGTACAGCTCGTTGCAGGCGAGCCAGGCCACCGGCCACGACGCGGCCGAGACCCTGGGCTGCGCTGCGGGCAACGAGCTGGAATGCCTCCGGGCCAAGCCGGTCTCCGAGTTGATGAAAGTCAACGACAGCTTCGCCAGCAATCTCGCGTACGGCACGCCGCTGTTGCCCCTCAACCCGTCCCAGGCGCTGCGCGAGGGCAGGTTCCTGCGGGTGCCGGTGATGTCCGGCGGCACCAAGGACGAGAGCAACGGGTTCATCTCCGGCGCCGCCCAGGCCGGCTTCCCGGTGACCGCCGAGAGCTACCCGAAGCTGATGGAAGGCGCTTTCGGCGCGGACGCCGACGCGGTGATGAAGGAATATCCGCTGTCGGACTACGCGTCGCCGGGCCTGGCGTGGGCGAGGGTGGGCAGCGACCGCGCGTGGGCCTGCCCGACCCTGGCCGGCGACAAGGCGATGGCCGCCCGTACCAGGGTGTACGCGTACGAGTTCGCCGACGAGAAGGCCCCGAACATCAGCAACATCCCCGCGGACTTCCCCCCTGGCGCGCAGCACGCCAGCGAGCTGCCCTACCTGTTCGACCTGGGCGGCCGTCCGTGGTGGAGCCTCACGCCCGAGCAGTGGCGCCTGGCCGGGCAGATGGTCGGCTACTGGACCGCCTTCGCCCACACCGGCACCCCCAAGGTCGCCGGCGCGCCCGCCTGGCCCGCTTTCACCAAGTCCCGCGGCACCGTCCTCAGCCTCAAACCTGCCGATCAGGGCGGCATCGGTCCCGCCGACTACAGCAGCGAGCACCGTTGCGCCTTCTGGAGCAGGCTCTCCAGCTGATCAGTGATCCGCTCCAGCGTGATGGACGAGCGCCATGTGACAGACTCGGAAGGTGTGATCAGGATTCTGCTCGTCGACGACGATCCTATGGTCCGCCGCCATCTTCGGACCATTCTCGGCTCCAGCGCCGAGGTCGAAGTCGTGGGCGAGGCCCGCGACGGGGCCGAGGCGGTCGAGGAGGTCCTGCGCAACCAGCCCGACGTGGTGCTGATGGATCTCAGGATGCCGGGCGTGGACGGGGTCACCGCGACGAAGGAGATCACCACGATGGCGTCGCCACCTGCGGTGATCGCGCTGACGACGTTCGACTCCGACGCGCATGTGCTCAGCGCCCTGGAGGCCGGGGCCGGAGGCTTCCTGCTGAAGACGACCCCCGTCGAAGACCTGGTCAACCTGCTCAAAGTGGCGGCGGATGGGCATGTGGTGATGTCACCAGAAGCCGCGCACAGGCTGGTCGCCCAGTCCACGAGAGGCGACGTAAGACGCGAGACCGCGCGGGCCCGGGTTGCGCAGCTGTCCGAGCGTGAGCGCGAGGTGCTCGCCTGCCTCGGCGAAGGACTCACCAACCCGGAGATCGCGCAGAGGCTGTTCCTGTCGGAGACGACCGTCAGGAGCTACGTCTCGCGGCTCATGGCCAAACTCGACCTCACCCACCGCACCCAGGCCGCCCTGCTCGCCCACCAGGCCGGCCTGATCGACGAACCCGGCTGAGCGTGACCCGCGACGACCGGCCACCCGCGACCTCCGGCTCTCCCACCGCGCGCCGAACGGTCTTCGCGATCGCCACCGGCACGGCCGCCCTGTGCGCCGTCGCGCAGGTCGCCCTGTTCGCCGCGAGGGCGAGCACGACCGGCGGCAGCGGCCCGGTCGTCGAGCTGGCCCTGAACCTGCTCGTCGATCTGGCCCTGCCGGCGGTGGTCAGACTCCCGCGGACGGTAGGGGCACTGGCGATCCTGGTTACGGCGGTGTTCGCGGTGGGCATGAGCCTGGCCCCGGGCATGCTGACGTGGGGCTCCCCCGGCGACCTGGCCGTGACACCGCTCGCGGCTCCACTGGTGGTGTCCTTCCTGGTCTACCTGCTGCCCTGGCGGCAGGCGTTCGCCTTCGCCGCGGCTCTGGCGCTGCTGGCGATCCCGATCTGGGCTCCAACTTGGACGGCGCTGTACATGGCCCTGTCGGCCACCGCGCTGCCCGCGCTGGTGGCGCTCTACCTCAAAGTACGCGGCGAGCTGCTGCGATCGCTGCGCCGGAGGGCCGAACTTGCCGACGCCGAGCGCCGCCTGCTCGCCGAGCGGGCCGAGAGCGCCGAACGGCAACGCCTCGCCGCCGAGCTGCACGACATCGTCACCCACCACGTCACCGAGATCGTGCTGCATGCCGACGCCCTGCGGGTCACCACACGTGACGATGACGCCCGCGCGGCGGCGGAGCAGATCAGGCACGCTGGCACGCGCACCCTCACCGAGCTGCGCGACCTCATGCGCGTGGTCACCAACGGGATCCGGACAACGCCCGCCGAGCGCCCCGACGACGACACCGGCGGCGACCTCGCCGAATTGGCGTCGGCCGACCGGGCCACGCTGGAGGTCACGGGTGATCCCGGCACGGTGCCCGCGGTCGTCGCGCGTACGGTCTATCGGGTGGTGCAGGAGTCGCTGACCAACGCCCGCAAACACGCCCCAGGCGCACCGGTAACCATCACGATCGCCTATCCCGGCGACCGGGTGGACGTCGAGGTGCGCAACGCGCCGCCCCCGCGCACCGCCGACCCCACCCTGACGAGCGCCGGCTCCGGAATGGGCCTGATCGGCCTCGGCCGCCGGGTCAGCCTGCTCGGCGGCGTCTTTAGCTGGGGCGGGGACGGGGACGGGGGCTTCACGGTCACGGCGAGCATCCCCGCCGCCAAACCCTATGAGGGTGTTTTCGATCCTCGTATGTGATCTTGGATCGTGCTCCGAGCGAGGCGAAAAGACCTTGCCTGCCAGGGATTGTCACGTCTCGTGATCAAGCGCATGCTATGTGTTGGTAGTCCGCATCCCGCCGTTGTCCCGTACGTCTCGTGCGAGGGGAGAGCGGACCATGCCGACCATGATCGGGCACGTCACCCAGGAGCGTTACGACCAGATCGTCACCCGCGGCCGGGAGCTGGTCGAGCTCCAGACCCGTTCCCAGTTCGAGCTAGGCGATCTGGCGCTGGAGATCGAACCGATGCAGCCGCACGGCGGTGCGCACCCGAACCCGGGCGAGGCGCTGTTCGGCGTCTTGGAATCGCTGCAGCTGTCCGCCGACGACATGGCCATCCCGGTAAAGACGCTGGAGACCTACCGCTGGGTGGCCCAGCGCCGTAAGGCCGGGGTCCCGTACTACATTCACAAGACGCTGGCCTCCATACGCGACGGTGAGGAGCGGTGGGCGCGCATCGCCAAGCCCCCGCTGGATAACCGCACCGGAACCCACCGATGGACCGACACCGCCGCCAAGCAGGCCGCGGACCAGAAGCTCGTCAACACCGCCTCAGTGCAAAGAAGATCGAGCGCATCCACGACCTGGCCCGCGATGAGGCGGTCGCCGTCCGGGTCGCCACCGACCTGCTGCGCCGACCCCAGGTGGCCTCGCGGACGATGCTCGATGACACGGCCAAGCACATGGTCAACCGCGCCCAGGTCGACCACGCCCACCAGGCCGGCCACGTGGCGCGACAGCGCACCCCGGCCCTGCCCTGCATCGAGCACAGCCGCGACTTCCTGGAGCTGATCGGCGCCTGCGCGGCCTTCGTCTCCGCCATCGGCCGCGTCGTCCCCGGTCTCCACGGCCACCAGTTCACCACCGACGAGCGCGCCGCGGTGGCGCGCAACGTCGCCCGGGTGCGGGCGACGGCCGACTGGATCGAATCGGCCGTGGAGTCCGGTGAGGTCAGCATCGACGAGGGCTTGGCCCGGCTGCTGCAAGGCGAGTAAGACCCATGCCCCCGAGGTCACGGGGCCTGGCGGCCAACGTGTGTGGCGACCAGGTGAGTTGTCCCATGTGGCGGCCTGGTGATCAGGAGTTGAGGCTGAGGAGCTGGTGTATCCGGTCGGCGACAAGATGTGGTTGCTCGGCCTGGATGAAGTGCCCCGAGGCGACGTCCTCGTGGCGCCCGTCGGGCAGGATCTGGGCGTAGCGGCGCTGGTGCTCGCGGGTGGCGGCGTTCTGGCGCTCCCGACCTTTGGCAGCGTGGGCCGCGGACAGCACGATCGTCGGGCATTTCGGGAGCTGGGGCGGCCGGGCGCGGAACTGTGGGATGGCGGCGGCCACCGTCTGCATCTCCTTGCGGGTCTGGGAGATCCCGGCGGGGGTGAAGTCCTCGGCGAGCATGGTCTGGTAGGTGTCGGCGGAGAACAAGCGTCGGACGTTGCCGCTGAACAGCCGCGCCAGGGGAGGGATACGGCTGAGCGTTTGCGTCACGGCCAGCATGCGGTCGATCTTCTTGGTGGTCTGGTCCCAGGTGTCGTACACCGGTGAGGTCTCCGGTAGGGGGTCGACCAGCAGCAGGCCTCGCAGCCGGGATCCCAGGCGCTCAGCGGCGCGGCGGGCGACCAGCCCGCCCATGCTGTGCGCGACGAGCACGAACGCGCCCGGAACGACGGCCTCGGTCATCGCGACCAGGTCGGCGGCCATGTCATCGACGCCGAGCTGCCGGGTGATGCCGCTGCTGAGCGCGCGTCCGGCGCGGTCGTAGGCCACCAGCCGCGCCTTGTCGGCCAGCGGCGGCAGCACCGGGTCCCAGCAGGTCCGGCCGCAGCCTCCGCCCGCCTCGAAGACCACCCAGACCTGCCCCTGGCCGGACTCCTCGACATAGACATACCGGCCGTTCACCGGCACGACCCGCCCCGACACCTCCCGCATGCCGCCTCCTACAGCCGCTACGTTTTCATTTTGGATAACGGTATCGCATATGAAATCGTTGGGCTATGGACCCTGTCGAGCAGCTGTTGCACCCGGTGCGGCTGCGCATCGTGCACGCCCTGTCCGCAGCAGGCACGCTGACGATCGCGCAGATGTGCGCCCGCATGCCCGAGGTACCGAAGATCACGATGTACCGCCAGGTCGCACAGCTGACCGAGGGAGGGTTCCTGGACGTGGACGGCGAGCAGCGGGTACGCGGCGCCATCGAGCGCCGCTACCGACTGCGGCAAGACCGGCCCACGATCGACGCCGGCGCGGCCGCCGCGATGTCGCTCGACGACCACCGCCGGGGATTCGCCGCGGCCATGGCCGTCCTGATCGCCGAGTTCAACGCTTACCTGAACCGCGACGGCGCCAACCCGGCAGCCGACTCGGTCTCCTATCGGCAGGGCACCCTGTGGCTCAGCCCAGACGAGCTCACCGCAATGACGGCCGACCTCCTCGCGGTACTGCGCGACCGGCTGGCCAACACTCCCACACCAGGCCGCACACCGTACCTCCTCAGTGCGATCTTGTTCCCTGCCGAGCAACCGCCTCCGCACGGAACTGATCGTCAGCGGGGGTGAGCGAGTCGTCTCGAAGGCACGGAAACCCACTCGTGTGCCTTACACCAAGATCACCAGTCGGTGATTGAACACACCTTCTAAGAAGTGTTTTGAGGGTTTCGGCGACTTCCACGTCGGTGGGGATGCCCACGACGGATTTTGATGATCTCGAGTTCCGCAGTTCATGGGCAATGAAGCTTGATCGTCTGGTGTTGGTGTTGGTGCTGGTCGGTGGGGCTGTGGATAACTTGCCGAGTGCGAAAGTGTGAGCACACGACTGTCAATGATCCGCTGCGTAAGCTGTGCTCTGTGCGAGATGATGCGGGCATGTAACGGCGGAAGACGCAGTGACGCAACGGCACGGCAGCGTGGTCCGGTACCTGCAACCACACCGCACCGTCCGTGGCGTACGTCGTCATCATGGGTCCGGGTGGATCGCACAGAGGCGGCTGAACGAGAGTCACCGCGTCCTGCACCTTGCCTGCCAGTGTGAACAGGTGCATGCCTCCTGCGGTGATGCGCTCCACGAGCAGAAGGTCAGTGGCGTGGACGTGCACATAGCCGAAGGCTGAGCCAGCGGCGCTCTGCTGTTTGACGGCGAGCGCACGATCCGCGGTACGACGGAGGGTCAGAGCGAGATCGATCTCCATCCGAAGGTGCATGTCGGCCTGCGCCTCTGATGCTCCCTGCAAAACGGCGTCCAGTTCCTCGATAGTGCGGATTTCCACGGCTTCGCGGGCCACCAGCGAGCGCAGGGCCGTGGCCAGGGCCCATTCGCCGTGATCACCAAGGGGATGTGGGACCTGCTCAGCCGCCGAGGTCGGCTGGCAGCGAACTAACCACCGGTGGGCGGCGTCACAGAGAGGGGCATATCAACAAACTGCTGGAGAAACGGGGCGATGGGGATGAACATGACTCGACTGGTAGCGGCGCTGGCGGTCGCCAGCGCGACGCTGGTGATCGCGAGCCCGGCAGGCGCCGTCGCCGCCGCGCCGGGCTCCTTCGGCCCGTACGGCTACGGCGGCATCAAGCTGGGGATGACCGCCAAGCAGGCCAAGGCCACCGGCAAGATCGTGCTCAAGTGGCGCGACTACTGCTCCGGCTGGGACTACAAGGCCCACCGCAACGCTCGCAACGAGGTAGGGCTCTACATCTCCAAAAAGCGCGGCGTCGCCGTCATCTTCGCGCCGGCAGGGGTGCGCACCCCCAAGGGCATCGGCGCAGGCTCCACCCTCCGCCAGGTCAAGAAGGCCTATCCCGGCGTCAAAGAGGAGCCGAGCGGCTACTACGTCACCGTGCCCGGCAACCACAAGGCGTACTACTACTTCGGTGTCAACCGACGGGACAGGGTCGAGCAACTCGGCCTCGCCCTCAAGAACCAGGACTGCGTGAACTGAGTGGGCGTTTAGGTATGGTTGGTGAGCAGATGCCCACTCTGCGGTCGCAGACTTTTGGGCCCTTCGCCTTATAGGTGTAGATTCGAGTCGTCCTCATCGCCGATGAGCGCGCCCGTTTGATTATCCAATGATACTCAAATTGCGTCTGGTCTGGAAACGTAGCAGCAACTCCTGACCAGTCGAGAGGCCACTACCGATCACATGCTTCGGGTAAAAGTCCCGCCATGAGCAAGCGGAAGCCGTACCCCAGCGACATATCCGATGCCCATGATCCACATCGCTTCAATCAACAACCTCACCAAGCGCATAACGGACGAGACCACCCCAACCTGGCGAGGCACCTACTAGAACATAAGCCGCAAACTACTCAAATCAAACGCCCTCTCAGTGGACGGCGCTTGACTGGAAGACTCGAAGTCCTCGACTGAGGGTGCCCAGCTCGGCAGCTCAGCCCTCTTCGAGCAACGTCAGCCGTTGGGAGCCGCGTGATTCTCCTGACGCCCACTCAGGTTGAGCTGTCGAGGATCGCGGCGGCCACGGTGTCGACATACCAGCGTTGGTATCGCTCTGGCGGCCAACCGCGTTGCCGTACGAGCCAGTCGTAGTTGTGGACGTCCATGGCCAGCCAGAGGACGTCGGCGGCGCTGTCGATGTCGTGGTCGGACCGTAGGCGGCCGGTGGCGGCGAGGTCGGCGGCGAGCATTTCCATGCCGCGCCGACGGTCTTGAAGGTTTTTGTGCCAGATGGCGGCGGCGTCGGGGTCGGCGGTCGCGGCGCCGGCCAGTGCGAGCATCACCTCTACTTGGCGGGTGTGGGTCTCGGTGAGGTGGCGGGCGTAGCGGGCGAGCTTGTCGCGGGGGTCGGCCAGGGCGCGGATCTCGGCGACGAAGGACCGGTCGGGCAGGCTGCGCGGGTCGTCGTCGCCCGCGATGGTGACGTCGATCAGCTCGGACAGTAGCTGGCGCTTGCTGCCGAACACCGCATACACCGTTTGGATCGCGACCCCGGCTTCGGCGGCGACAGCGGTCAGCGGTGTGGCGGCGTAGCCGGGGTCGACGAACAGCTTGCCCGCGGCCTCCAGGATGGCCTGGCGGGTCTGGCGGGCCTGATCCTGCCTGCGTGCCGACTGATATCGCCTCTTGACAGCCATACCCTGAGTGTAGTGCTCTATTAGATAGAGTTTCACTCTATCAAAAGGGGGTGGGTACGGTGCCGTTCGGAGTGCTCCAGGAGATGCCCGACGTCAGCGAGGAGGAGTACCGGCAGGTGGAGAAGCACCTGGGCCCGGATCGTCCCCCCGGTCTGCTCGCCCACGTGGCCGGTCCGGCCGAGGGCGGTTGGCGGATCATCAATATCTGGGAGAGCGAGGAGGCGTTCCGCCGGTTCCAGTCGGAGCGGCTGATCCGCGCGGCCGGCCTGGCCGCCCAGGACGAGGGCTTCGATCCCGGCAAGGCCGCTGGGTTCCGTTCGGTGACCGTCGACGGCACCGAGATGCCGTTCTGATGCCCGACACCGACACCCTGCGGGCCCGCAACCACGCGTTCTGGACACAGGCCGCGCCCGGTTGGATCCGTCATGCCGACCGACAGGACGAGTCCGGCCGGCCCTTGGGCGCGGCGGCAATGGACTGGCTGCGGCCGAAGCCCGGCGAGCGGATCCTCGACGTGGGCTGCGGCTGTGGCGGCACCACGGCAGAGTTGGCGGCGGCGGCCGGGCCGGGCGGTGGAGCGGTCGGGGTGGATCTGGCCGAGCCGATGCTGGCCGCCGCCAGGCAGCGGTTCCCGCGCGAACGTCATCCCGGCCTGCGGTTCGTCACGGCGGACATCGAGACGGTCGAGGCCGTGACGGGCGCGCCGTTCGACGCGGTGTTCTCGCGCATGGCGCTGATGTTGCTGGCCGACCCGGTTGCGGGGTGCACGACGATTCGGCGTTCGCTACGCCGGGGAGGCCGCCTGGCCGCGACCGTGTTCCGTGACGGGGGAGCCAATTCGTGGCTGGCCGCGGCCACGCTCGGCGCCGCGCCTCATGTCGGGCCGCTGCCGCCGCTGCCGATGGGCGATGAGCCGGGCCCGTTCGCGTTCGCCGATCCGGACAGGGTGAAGCGCATCCTGACCGCCGCCGGCTTCGACGCCATCACGGTCCAGCCACACGACGTCACCCTGAACGCCCCCGACGAAGGCGAAGTGGTGGCGGAGTGGCTCATCGAGATGGGCCCGGCTGGCGCGGCCTACCGCGCCAGCGCGCCACCGGGCCGGGCCGCGGCACGCGCGGGGGCCGCCCGGCTGTTCGAACGGTTCCGCGAGGCCGGCGTCGGCTACCGGTTCCCTGCCGGGGTTTGGCTGGTCACCGCCGTGGCCGCACCATGATCGCGGACGGCCGGACAGCGCGCTCCGGCGGACGGTCACGAGGTGCCGCGCGCTCGGCGCGCCCTGAAGAGACCTCACCACACCACCAGAATCGAGACGATCGCATCATGGCAAGTGTTGGCAGCAGCCGTACCTCCACAGCAATGGCCTTATGTCGCGCGCTTTCGGTCGGCACCTCTCTCGCGCTGGCCGCGACGCTGGGCGCCGGGCTCCCGGCCCATGCCGGCACCGCAAAGGCGACCGCAACGGCGACCGCCCGGGCGGCCGCCACAAGCGCCTGCCGCATCCAGCCCTATGGCCTGATCGGCGCGCGGTGGAGCGAACTCGGCGGCGAGAACAGCGCGCTGGGCTGCCCGCGCACCTCCGAGGTGGACGTCTACCTGGACGGCGTCTGGGCCGGACGCCGACAGAACTTCCTGCGCGGGCAGATGGTCTGGTCACCCCGGCAAGGGCCCAAGCTGGTGGTGTCGGCCTGGTCGATCGGCGGATACGCCTACGTCGACTGGCGCACGACCGCCCCCCGCTCCTACGACCGCTTCCTCGTCCGCTGGACCAGCGCCGCGGACAGAGCCGGAACACAGCGAGACATCGGCGGAGGCACCAGCGGCCGGATGCGGGTCCGCGTGATGACCACCAGCGGCTACCGCTTCATCGTCGAAGGCTGCGACAACGGAACCTTCAGCTCCAGCTGCAAACAGGGCTGGACCCTCTCGGTGACCGCCTGATGGCCATGATCTCCAGGACCGCCCTGCTGGCCATCGCTCTGCTCATCTCCTCCGGCTGCGGCCAGGCCGGAGCCGGCCCGTCCTCGCCGAGCCCACCACCCGGGGACGGCCAGAGCGCAACCTCGGCACCCGCCCAGGACTCCTGCGGCGACACCGCCGACAAGGTCAAGCAGCACGCGCAGCAGCCCGACATCCGCTCGGTCACCATGCAGGGCCAGTGCACGCTGGTCTCGATCGAGACCACCCTTGGCGACGAGGAGTCAAACACCGCCAAGAAGATCTGCGACGCAGCAGCCGAGGTGGCCTACTCCGGCGACACCAACTCCATCAGCGTGCAGAGCAGATCCGGCAAGGAACTCTCCGTGGGAATCGCCGGCGCCACGTGCCTGGCACAGCCCTGAATCGCCCCACGCCCTGGTGGAGGCTTTGGACGGGCGCCAGGCAATGGTACGAACCGGACGCTCGAGCGCCAGCCGAGTAAAGGTGCATCAGGGGTACCGCCGACTGCCAAACGGAGGCGGCGGCCTGGCCGCGCCGGCCTTCCCATCCCGCGACACATAGCCCCGGACTACACTCTCCTGCCGCTGACCTGGCAAGCCTGGCCGCTGGCATGCTTGTCGGCGGTCCGGCGCTTGCTCCTGCAACGGCACGGCGCCAATATGACCAGGCGAGGACATGACTTCCCTCCGACCGCGCGCCTGGTCTGGAGATGTGTGTATTGGCTTTAACAGTGCAGATCAGCACCGCAACACTCCGCATCACCGACAGCCAGAGCGTGCGCTGTCGGTGACCGGTCTCAACCTTCAGCGTCTCCCTCATCATTCAGAATTTCGGCCGTGTCGATCGGTGACCAGGTCGGCCAGGTCGCGCCCGTGGCGAGCAGCGTGAAAACGACGTGAGCCCTTGCAGCGGAATGTGCATTGACCTCGAATCCCGGCATCTCTCATTCTCCAGTGACGCGTCGTCGCCGCGGGCCGGCGACACCGGCCACCCACCGTACAATCCACCTGGCCCTCGCCACATTCATGACCTTGCCGGAAAAGCGCGTTCGATTGCCCTGACGGCAGGCGGGGTGAAGGGTCCGCAGACTTTGACGAGCCGAGCCGCGGATCATTCGAGTGAGGGAAAACCGGCATCGCGGTGCACGAGCAGCTCGACCGTCGCTGCGCTGCGTCCTTGAGCGTCCGCCTTCCCGCCTATCCGGTTGTCAGGCCGAGGTCTGCCCTCCTGCGGCAGTGAAGGTCGGTGGTCGGCTCGGGTCCGGGGCGAGCCGATGTCGGTGGATTTGACGGTACGGCGGCCGATCAGCTCGTTCGAACCCGAAGGTGTGATCGCTGTCCCTGCTGCCCGAACAGGATGAGCAGTTCGACGGCGCGGCCGTCGGCGCTGCCGAGCCAGTGCGGGAGCGTGGTGTCGAATTCGGCCGCCTCGCCTGGCGGGAGCACGAGGTCGCGCTCCCCGAGCACCAACCGCAGATGTCCATTAAGAACGTAGAGCCATTCGAAGCCATCGTGGGTCTTCCGGTCCGGCTCGACGTGCCCTTCCCTGCCCGGAATGATCATCTTGTAGGCCTGCACACCACCCGCCCGTCGAGACAGCGGCACAAACGTCATGCCGAACCGGTGGATCGGAGCCAGATGGATCCGCGGATCGCCGGTGCGGGGAGCGCCGACGAGATCGTCCAGCGGGACGTCGTATGCGCGGGCCAGCGGCAGCAGCAACTCCAGGCTGGCCCGCCGCTGCCCGCTCTCCAGCCGGGACAGCGTGCTCTCCGACACCCCGGTCGTCACAGCGAGGTCGGCCAGCGTCATTCCGCGGTTCCGGCGCAGGGCCCGTAGCCGAGGCCCGACCGCGTGCAGCACGTCCTCGAGGTCATCGCTCACCCCGTCATCTTGCCGGAACCGCAGGAAAGGATGCCAGTTCCCGCGATTGGGGCAACGCTGGCCCTACCCGGCACATCACGAGGAGCACCCCGAATCCATGTCCACCACCGACCGTCGCGACGAATCCGCCCACTTCTGGGATGACCATTACCGGCGACACACTCCGCCCATCGACCCCCAGGCGAACACCCGGCTTGCGGAGATCACCGCCGACCTGACCCCGGGCGAGGCTCTCGACCTGGGCTGCGGGGCCGGCGGTGATGCCCTGTGGCTCGCCCGCCGCGGGTGGCGGGTCACGGCCATCGACATCTCCGCCGTCGCGATCGCCCGGCTGGCCGACCGCGCACACTCCCTCGGGCTCGACGCGCACATCACCGCGGAGCGCCACGACCTGGCGCAGAGCTTTCCCGCCGGCCGGTTCGACCTCGTGTCCGCGCACTACCTGCACACTTCCTTCGACCTGCCGCGCGAGCGCGTCCTGCGGACCGCCGCACACGCGCTGTCTCCCGGCGGGCGACTGCTGGTCGTCGACCACGGCTCCGTTGCACCCTGGTCATGGAACCAGGACCCGGACACCCGCTTTCCGCCCCCGATGGAGATCGCGGCGGGCCTCGACCTCGACCCCGAACGCTGGAGCGTCGAGCGTGCGGACGCGCCCCGCCGGGTGACCACCGGACCTGGTGGGCGCACCGCCGAGGTCGTCGATCACGTCCTGCTGATCCGCCGGACCGGCTGACCCCACCACCCATCAAAGGACCACCATGACCTCCCCACGCACCCGCCGCCGACGAGACACCCCACCCCCGCGCACCGGCCCCGGCGAGAAGGACGTACTGCGCGGCTTCCTCGACCACCTGCGCACCGCGGTGGCCGCCAAGGCCCAGGACATCCCGGAACCGCAGGTCCGTACCCCTGGTGTCCCCTCGGGCACGTCGCTGCTGGGACTGGTCCGCCATCTCGCGCACGTCGAGCGGTATTACTTCCTCGGCGAGGAGGTGGCCGACTGGCCGGGCACATTCCAGCCGCGACCCGAGGAGACCGTCACCTCTGTCCTGGCCGACTACCGCGATGCCGTCGACCGGGCGAACGCGGTCATCGACGCCTGTACCGACCTGACGGCGCCGGTGGCCCGCCCCTCCCCCGCCGGCCGCCCACCCTCGATGCGCTGGACGCTGGCCCACATGATCGAGGAGACCGGCCGCCACGCCGGGCACGCCGACATTCTCCGTGAACTGATCGACGGCTCGACCGGCCGCTGACCCAGCCGCCCCTGCAGCAGCGCACCGGGTCGAACCGGCCAACGATCAAGAACGAGTACGCGGTAGCGCGGCGTACCGCTCGTAAGCCGGGCCGCGTAGGCACTCGTTCCGCCTGGGACGCCGCTCATCGGTCGCCAGGGTGACCAGGGACTCCTCCGCCAGCCGGCGGCGGTGGACAAGCGACAACACCACCTCGCGATGGTCGCAGCCGCGGCGTTGATAACGCAGGAAGCAGAGCACCTCTGCGATCTCCTCGGGCTGGGCACCCGGCCGAGTGGCTGAACATGGGCGGGGTCATGTCCGCATGACGGACGCGAGGAGCGCCAGCTTGTCGGCACTGTCGGTGCCGGGGTCCGGGTGGAGGACGACGAGCGTCTGGCCTGTCGCGCCGCTGACGCCCAGTCTCTCCCGGTTCAGCCACAGGCCACCGACCTGGGGGTGGTCGATGTGCTTGGGTGTGCCTTCGCACGTGTTCACGTCGTGGCGGGCCCAGAGCCTGCTGAAGCGGGGGCTGGCGAGGGAGAGCTCGCCAACGAGTTCGATGAATCGGGGGTCGTCCGTGTCGGTGCCGACGGACTCGCGGAAGCCGGCGACCATGCCCTGGGCGGCGTCCTCCCAGTCCGGGTAGAGGGCCTGCTCGGCGGGGTCGAGGAACACGTCCCGCAGGCGGTTGCCGCCCGCCACGAGTCGCGGCGACAGAGCGGTCGCCAGCGCGTTGGCGGCGAGGACGTCGAAGTAGCGGCCCTCCACGTACGCGGGGAGCGGCAGCGTGACGATGAGCTTGGCGACGCCCGGAGGGACGGTCTCCTTCCGGGGCCGCCGCCTTCGTCGCCGGGGTTTTCCCGCCCCGAGGCGTAGCAGGTACGCCGTGGCGTCGTCGTCGAGCAGCAGCACGCGGGCGAGGGACTCCAGGACCTGCTCGGAGGGATTGCGGTCGCGGCCCTGCTCCAGGCGCAGGTAGTAGTCGGCGCTGATGCCGGCGAGCATCGCGACCTCCTCCCGGCGCAGGCCTGGCACGCGCCGTACGCCCACGGAGGGGATGCCGGCCTGTTGAGGAGTGACGAGCTCCCGGCGGGCGCGTACGTAATCGCCCAGAAGGTTGAATTCGTCGCTCATGTCCCCACTGTAATTCGGGCACCTTCGTGCGTGCCTGGGTCCTGTCACCCCCAGGATCGCGGGGGCTCTGGCTCCGTCAGCGCGTGAGCGGAAACCTCGCTTTCGGGACGAACGCCGGCGAAATCGGCCGATGGTCCCTCGTGAGCAAGGAGCTACACCATGTCAACATATTTGTTGGTACACGGGGCCTGGCACAGCGGGCAATGCTGGGAGCGGGTGGTCCCGTTGCTGGCATCGGCCGGGCATCGGGTCGCCGCCCCGTCGCTGACCGGCTACGGCGACAAGGCGCATCTGCTCGGCCCCGAGGTAGGGCTGGACACGCACGTCGACGACATCGTCAGGCTGATCAGCGAGGAGGACCTCGCCGACGTGATCCTGGTGGGCCATAGCTACGCCGGGCTGGTCATCTCGTCCGCCGCCAACCGGATCCCGGATCGGATCGCCCATCTGGTCTATCTCGACGCGATGGTCCCGGAGGACGGCGAGAGCGCGGTGGACGTGCAGCCCATGACCCAAGCCCTCATCGACCGCGCCGCGGAGTCCGAGGTCGGCTGGAGGATCCCGCCGATGCCGGAGTTGCCGCCGCCCCTGGGCCTGTTCGGGGTCACCGACCCGGCGGACGTGGCGTGGCTGAGGACGATGTTGTCGGATCAGCCGGTGCTCTGCCTTCGGCAACCGGTCCGGCTGGACAACCCGGCCGTGCTCACGATTCCGCGGACGCACATTCACTGCGTCGCCGGCGTACCGGAGGGCATCAAGCGGCGGCCCGTCCCACCGATACAGCCCAACGGCAACCCGGCACAGGTGTGGGAACTGGAGACGGGCCACGACTGCATGATCACCATGCCGGCCGAACTCACCGAACTGCTGCTCAAGCTCGGCTGACCCGCCCACCCGAGCCGCGCGGGCCGCTTCCGGCAGCCCCGCGGCTCGGTCGCGGGGCCCCGAAACAGTTCGGCCGAAGGTCTACATTCGGCACGCACCATCAGATCCAAGGGTTGCTGTGACAACACGGCAAGCGTGATCTGCGGTGGGCTCTGATTGGATCGATCAGCGTGGTCGTCGCGGTCATCACCACCGCCACCCTCCACCTGCTCGCCTGGTTTGTCTGGGGTTGGTAGTCCCGGGTGGGATCGATGGTCAGCTCGCGCAAGAGTTCTCTGGTCACGGCGTTGACGACGCGGACGTGCAGGTCGTTGACCAGCAGGATGACGTGGGTTCGGGATTTCGCGGCATCGATCGCTGCCGGCTGGTCGTCAGCTTCCTTGCTGTGAGCTTTGTGTCGGTCAGGATGGACACCTGGGGGCCTTAGGCGTCGCCGAGAATGCGCCGCTGCAACACCGTTTCGCCGTGGTCTTCGGTGGTGAAGCGGAACGTGGCCAGGCCGTCGGATGCCGATTGCCGGCCGACCGTCGATGGGCCGGGCATTGATGGCGAGCAGGCCGTCCCGTGTCTCGAGGGCGAGCGCGTTGAAGGACCGGTCAATAAGATCGTTGCTGTTGTGATGATCCGGCGATCGGGAGCCCCGATGAGCGACCCCGGCGGCTTCGGCCCGCTGACGGTGGACGAGCGCGAGACGATCGGTCCCTACCGGATCGTGGGCCGGATGGGGGCCGGCGGTATGGGGGTGGTCTACGCGGGAATCGCGGCCGACGGCACGCGGGTCGCGGTCAAGGAGATCCATCCGGGATTATCAGCCGACCCGCACTTCCGCGCCCGCTTCGTCCGTGAGGTCGATCTGCTGTCGCGGGTGCGTGGACGTTGCACGGTCTCGGTGCTGGCCTCCGACACCGCCGCGATTCCTCCCTGGCTGGCGACGGAGTTCGTCCCCGGCCCGACGCTCAGCACGTACGTGCAGGACAACGCGCCGCTGCGGCCGCATGAGCTGCTCTCGTTCGGTGTGGACATCGCCGAGGCGCTGACCGACATCCACGGGGCCGGCATCGTGCACCGCGACCTCAAACCCGGGAACGTGATCCTCTCCACCTCCGGCGCGAAGGTACTGGACTTCGGCATCGCCCGGGCCTTCGACGAGAGCGGCCTCACGGGCACTGGCGCGTTGATCGGGACGCCCGGCTGGATCAGTCCCGAGCAGTATCGGGGCGACCAGGCGGACGCAGCCGCCGACGTCTTCGCCTGGGGCGCGCTGATGGCGTACGCCGCGACGGGGCGCCCGCCGTTCGGCATCGGCGCCCCCGACGTCCTCGCCTACCGCGTCATGAGCGTCGACCCCGACCTGTCCGGGGTCCCCGCCCAGGTCCGCGACCTCGTACGAAGCGCGCTCGCCAAGAATCGGGCGGCCCGGCCCGCCGCGCACGAGTTGCTTGCCCGGGTCACCGCGCTCAAGGCAGGCACAACCCCCATGCAGATGCCGGCACGCGACAAGCGCCTGATGGTGCCGCTGTTGCCGGCCGTCGCCGTCATGGCGGCGGTCGTGGCCGTCGGCGCGGTGTTCGCGGTGAACCGGGGTGACTCGCCGCAAGCACTTCAGAGCCCGAGCGCCCCTCCCTCGTCCTCGCCTGCCGAGAGCCTGGAGCCGGACACGAGCGAGAACCCGGACGAGGCGACGACAGCGGGCGAGACCCCCGAGGAGACGCCCAGCGCGAGGGCGACGGCCGAGGAGACGCCCACCACACCGAAGAAGACGAGCGCCAGCCCAAGCGCACCCCGCTCGGCCACCGGCGTACCGTGCGCATCCAACGACTCGATACTCCGGCAGGCCGCCGCGCTGAACGGCGGCAGCCTGCCGGACGACGCCGTGGTCGCGCGCAAGATGTGCTCGGGCAACTGGGTCGCGGCCGAGCTCGACTCCCCAAGCGTCGGCGGAATCGACCTGATCGCGAAGCGGAACGCGACCCGATTCGTGGACGGTGCGATCGGCAGTTACTTCTGCTCGCGGGAGAACCAGCCGACGCTCCTCGCGAGCGCGCCGGGCAAGATCAAAACCTTCCTCTGCCCTAACGGCTTCGACTGACCCGGCCCTCTCCTGACGTCTCAGGCGAAGGGCAGAACGGGTCTGGAGCGTGGTCCCGGGCCGGTGCCCGCGGCGAGCCGCCGGGCGAAGGAACGGCCGATCGCGCGCCGCCCGGGCTGGCTGGGGTCGATGTTCTCGAAGCGCGCGAGGATGGGGTGAATGGTCCCGGCGGCTCACTATGGGTGCGCCCGGCTCCGCACCGGCACCCCGACCAGGATGCCGGTGCGGACTTTTGGATCGACTCCGCTTAAGAATCAATCACAGTTCGAGATCACCCTCGTCGCCCGTGTGGTCAGGTCGATCGCGGTCACCTTGGTGACGTTGGGATTGGACATGAGCGCGGGACACTCGATGTTCTTCCAGACGCTGCCCGGACCCAGGTCTTCTCCAAGAACCACTCTGACCTCTCCTGAGACACCTCGGGCATAGGCGGCGATCACCTTCTGCCATACCTCGACCAGCAAGGGGTGAATGGAGCCCCGCTCCGCCTGCGGAATTCCGCGGCTGCCCATGAGAGCTTCGAGCGTAGTGCCGCCCATGCCTCGCGCTATCTCAGCGGCAGCATCAGGTCCTGCCGCCACGTACCCGCCAGACGATGTCGCGGTGCGGCCCGACCAGAAGAAAGCAGTGTTCATGGCGGTGGAGTAGTCACCGGCGAGCATCGCCTGAGCAGTCGGAACGGCGGCAACCGCCTTGACTCGGCTCAGCGTTATTTGGACTTGGTAGACCGCCCCCGCGCCCATTCCAGCAGCCGCGTAAGCCGTCTTGAGCGCCTGGGAGCCGACGCTGAGCTGATCGATCATCTCGCGGGAGAAAGGAATCGGGCTAATGTCAGACAGCACCTCGGCCAGCGATCTATCACCGTTGATGAGATGGTAAACTCCGAGCCCGATTTTGAGAACGTCCCTCAGGCCGTTCCCGAATTTTGAATTCGGAATCCTCCAGGTATACATAGCGAGGGCCGCGCCCTGTATAAATCCCCAGGATTCCATCAATGCCCCGCTCAGCTCAGCGGCATAAGTGAGATTTTGCATTCCTCGGAACGCGGGATCCAGGACGGACTGAATGCAGTTCTCGTAAAGTTGGGTGGTTGGCGCATACAACAGCTCGCAGAAGCCGGAGTTGAGGTATGCCCGCGGGATCAGCTCTTCCGGGTCCGCAATAATGTTGCGGATACAGGTTTCGTGCCACTCGCCCTCGGGGTCGAGCAAGTCCTCCCACCCAGCGAGTTCTTCGCCACCGTAATCGACTTCGCATTGGAAGATGGCCGCGCCATAGGCGTCCTCATAGGCGGAGTAAGCCTCCTTGCCCGCCGAGATGGCACCGGCGGCATCCCCGCCGGCTCGACGGGCTGCCTCGTAGGCGACGCTGGCCGCTTTGAAGGCCGCATTGGCGGCGTTGACGGCGACCTGGTAGGAGTGGATCGCCCAAGTGGCCGACCGGATGGCGCTGCGAGCTGAGGTCGTGGCCCGGGTGGCCGCCGCGCGGGCGGTCTTGACCGCGGCTGCGGCCTTGTCCACCGAGGCCGCAGCTTGGCTGGCATAAGTGCTTGCCTTCTGCGCGTAGCCGGCAGCCCGGCTCGCCGAGTCGAGCGCCTGCTGAGCGTAGGACGCAGCCTGAGCGGCATCGTTGCGGGCTCGGGCGGCTACGCTCTGCGCTTTCAGAGCATCCTGCGCTGCCGTCTCGGCGACCTGACTGATCTTTTGGTGCAGACCTGCGACCACAGCAAGGTGAGTCGCGCTTTCGTAGTCCCGCTCGGCTGCGGTGAACCGGCCGGTGCTGAGGAACTGCCGCAGGCCTGGGGCCGGTCCCTCCAAGGCGATCTGCGCGGCCGCCTTCAATTCCGGCCCGCTGTCCGGGTTGGCCAGGATCTGGTTGACCAGCACCCGTTCACCGATGGTCGCCGCGGTGTACTGGCCGGTGTCGAGGAAGTCACGCAACGCCTGCAGCGTGTCGACGTCGAGGGCTTGCTGGGCCCGCTGCGCCAGCACGACGTCACCGGCCGCCTTGGCCGCGGTCAGGATCTGGTTGACCTTCGTCCGGTCCGCGCTGTAGCGGCCGGGATAGTTCTGCGTACGCAGGAAGGTCGCGACCGTCTGGTCGCTGCCGGCCAGCGCCGTATTGGCCGCTGCTGCCAAAGCGGCGTTCTCGTTCACCGCCAGGTTCATCACCGCGAGGCGGTTGTCCTGTGCCGCGGCACCGGCGATGCCAGTGCGGACGAACTCCAGCACGAGATCGTCAGCCCCGCCCAGCGCGGCAAGCGCCGCCTGCTTGGTCCAGGCGCCCTGGCCGCTGGCCAAGTTGAGCGCAACCTTGCGGGCCGCCGCCACCGCGGCGCCGCGCTCGGTCGTCGGGTTGATCGCCACGGCCATGAGACTGTTGGTTTCGGCGTCGCGTTTGGCGGCTTGGTCGATGTCCCAGTCGGCGACGCGCCGGTGCGCCTCATACGCGACGTTGGCTGCCCGGGCGTTCTCCAATCCCTCATCACGGGCCACCGCCAAGCGCTCGGCGTCGGCGGTCCGCGCCGCATCGAACAGCGCGGCCGCCTCGGCTGCGGTGTCCAGTGCTTGTTGCGCTGCCGCGGTGGCGGCGTTGGCATAGTCGGTGGCCCGTTTCGCCGCCTCTGCGGCCTCACCGGCGTGCTCCGCGGCATCAAGAGCCGCGGCTGCCGCGGCCTCGGCGTTGGCTGCTGCCCGGTTGGCGGCATCTCGCGCCTTGTACGCGGCATCGACGGCTACCCTGAGATAGTTCTCCGCCGCCCGTGCCGCCCGGACGGCCCGCTCGGCGTTGGCTCGCGCTCTCGCCGCCGCCTCGACAGCCTCCTCGGCAGCCCAGCCCGCCGCGTTGGCGAACCGGACCGCCTGCTCATTGGCGGACGCTGCCGCCATGGCATTCTCGGCCGCGCTCGTAGCGGATGCGACAGCACCGTACATGGCCTCGAACGCCTTGGCTGCCTGTTCTGCTACTGCTACGAAGCTCTTCGTGTCCTTCGCGATCGCGGTGGCTGCCTGCGCCGCATGTCGTGCGTCTTCCGCCTTCGAGGCATCTAGGACCGCCTCATTAGCCTTGAGAAAAGCTGCGGTGGCATACTGATTGGCCTTCGTTGCCATCTGCGCAGCCAGCGCCGCTGCATGGGCGGCTGCTCGCGCCGCCCGGACCGCCGCCGCAGCAGCCTCAACGGCCACCTGAGCAGCGTCAGCCGCCTTCTGCGCTGCAGTCGCCGCCCGCTTGGCCTGCGCCTTCGCTTCAGCCATGTTGTTGCGCGCAGCCTCGGTCGCGGCAGCGGCCTCCTCCGCGGACCGGCGCGCCGCTGCTGCGGCGTCCTTGGCGCGGCCACCCTCGGCAACGGCGTTGGCGGTCTCCTGCGCCGCCAGCGCGCCGGCCGCCTGCGCTTGGCCGAGCAGGTCTTGCAGCGTCGCGATCTCGTCGTCCCGCGCCGATGCCACCGCCCAGCCGTAGGTGAGGAATGCCTCCTGTGCTTCTGGCGTGCCCGCGTCGAGCGCCTTCTGGGCCGCGGCGCGGACCTGCGGGCCACCGGTGGCCATGGCCTGGTTGATCCGCAGCCGCTGGTCGGTGTTCCACTGCGCCTGCCAGCCGGACGCCAGGAACTCCTGCAGCTCCTGGGTGGTCCCGGAGTCCAGTACGGCCTGAGCCGCCTGCTTGACCTGATCGCCGCCGGCGGCCATCAACTGGTTCACCGACACCCGCGTATCGATGTCCGACGGGCCCTGCCATCCGCTGTTCAGGAAGGTGGGGATCGCGTTCTGGTCGCCCGCAGCGTCCGCGTCCGAGGCGGCCCGAGCCTTCGCGCGCAACGCCGGACCACCGTCACTGATGATGCTCGCAAGGCTGTCCCGCTGGTCGAGGCGCTGGGCATGGTTCCATCCCTCGGCCAGGAACGCGCTGACCTGAGCGTCCGTGCCCAGCAGCGCCGCCTCGGCCGCTAATCGAACCTGCGGGCCGCCCTCTTGCCAGGCCGACACCACGAGGGAGCGATTGGCCGCGACCGACACCTCCGCATATGCCGGCATCACCTGCAGCAGGTTGGCCAGCAAAGCCAGGACCACGATTGCCGCGATCACCGCCTGCCGACGTATCGACATCCGCGCACGCACATTCAGCTGCACTGCAGCCTCCGTCACCGCTCGAACTCGCACACTGGGAGCGCTGAAGGAGCGAGTCTGGTCACCGTCCGTTCAGCTCTGCGGAGTGTCACACGATGCTCAGATGCCAGGCAATACCAGACATCGGCGGATATACCAGGAACATACCGGGCTTCACTAGCCTCATTTCGTACCCGCAGAGGCGCAAGCAAGGTGAACGGGTCGTGAACCCCTTCAACCGTCACGGTCGGCCTCAGCGGCCTATCGGAAGCTTCCGCGACAGCTCATCACCGGAGGTTTTGATCATGGGTTTATCACCGCGCTGGGTGACGCTGGGCGTCGCCGCGGCGATGACAGCGTGCTTATCGGTAGCTGTCGGCCCAGCGCCAGCCAGCGCATCTGCGATCTCGCCTCCATCGCTGGTGGACAACGGCATCTACCCCTACCCTGGGGCGGCGGAGATCCTGGCGGCGCAGAACGTCAGGCTGATCTCCGGCGACGGCCACATCCTGTTAGCCGACTGCGCCACGCCGGCACAGGGCGACATCGGCCTGCTGAAGGTCTGGACCACTGACGAGGCCATCGGCGCTGACGGAATCGGCCGGGTCTGCTTCAAGGTGACCGCATCCTCCGGCGTACTGAACCTCGAAGTTCCGGGCGTGTTCGAGATCCGCGGCGACGGCCAGCGTGAAGGCACCGGTCACCAGGTGACCGCGAAGCTGCGCAGCGACGACGGCGAACAGCTCACCGTCGACGTGGATCCGGACGGCAGCACTCAAGTGGGTCTGGGCGCAGACCCGGATGCGTCGCCGACCATGCTGCTGCACCTACGTGCCGGCACCGGCCCCGCGCCGGGCACCGGCGAGCACACGGCGGTCGGCAAGCTCGCCACCGTCGGCCGCGAGTGCACCGCGACGCTGGTCGCACCACGCTGGGCGCTCGGCGCCGCAAGCTGCCTGGCCACCGATCCGAACCAGCCCCAGCTCACCGAAGGCGCGCCGGCCAGCGCTACCTATGTCGCGTTCCCCGGAAAGGCCGGTGTCAAGGTCGACTGGCTGAGCCCGCGTGCCGGCCGCGACGTGGTCCTGGCCCGGCTGACCACCCCGGTCGAAGGGATCACCCCGATCCCGGTGGCCACCGCCGCTCCCACCGGTGTCGAGCTGTCCACCGTCGGCTACAGCCGCGCCGGCATGACGGCCACAGACTGGACGACCGACCAACAGCGCAGCGCGCAGGTCACCTTCACCGGCGCCACCGCCACGACACTATCCACCGCGGCCGGACCGCTGGTGTGCAGTGGGATGGCCGGTGCCCCTGTCCTCAACGGCGGCAAGATCGCAGCCGTTCTCAGTCAGGCGGGCCAGGCCGGATGCCCTGACACCGCCGGGAGCGACAGCGCCCTCACCGCCGCCCGCACTGACGATCTCGCGACCTGGGTCAACGCCATCACCACCGCCGTGGCCGACCACACCTGGACCCTGGCCGACCTGCCCGCCACAGCCACTCCGGGCACCGCCGTCAGCGCCAGCGCCGACAGCGCCTTCACCGGAACCGGCCTCCCGCTGACCGCCACCGCCGGCGCGACCTGGAAGACCGGCGACACCTTCAGCCCGGCCGTCGAACTCAACGGCACCACCGGAACCCTTTCAGCCAGGGGGCCCGCCGTCGTCACCGACGCCGACTTCAGCCTCAGCGCCTGGGCCAAACCCGCCGCCGGTGGCACCGTTCTGTCCCAGGACGGCGTCAACACCGCCGGCTTCAAACTCTGGGCTGAGAACGGATCCTGGCGCTTCGCCATGAGCCGATCCGACGTGGCCAGTCCCGTCTGGGACACCGCCATCGCACCCGCGGGCAGTGCTCCGGCAGGTGTCTGGTCACAGGTCGCCGTGACCTACAAGGCCGCCACCGGCGTCGCGATCCTCTGGGTCAACGGACGGAACGTCGCCAGCGTGAGGCACACGGTGAAGTGGAAAGCCGCCGGCGCACTGCGCGCAGGCGCGCACAAGACCGGCGCCGCAAGCCTCGGCGGCCACTTCAAGGGCGTCCTGTCCACTCTCCAGACCTGGAACCGGCTTTCACTCACGCCCGCGCTGAACAAGCACGACTTCGACGGGGACGGTCGTAACGATGTCATCATCACCGACGGAGCCGGTGACCTGTGGATGTATCCGAACCAGGGCGGCTCGGGACTGACCACCGTCAGCGTCAGCAACAGGGTAAAGATCGGCAGCGGGTGGGGTTCCCTGAGATGGGTCGTCACTGACTGGGACGCCGACGGCCTTGCCGACGTCGTCATGTCAGGCTCCGACGGCGTTCTGTGGATGTATCCCAACCAGGGCGGATCTCTGTCCTCCAGCGGCAAGAAGCAGATCGGCACCGGCTGGGCCAACTACGTCCACGCCGCAGGCAACGCCAACAGCACTCCGCACGCCGACCTGTTCGGCATCAACAAGAGCAACGGCGCGCTGTATTACTACCCCGACGGGGGTGGCAAGACCCAGATCGGCACCAGCGGCTGGACCGACTTCCGCATCTTCCCCGCCGATTTCAGCGGCGACAACCGCGCCGATGTCATGGCGATCGACCCCTCGGGCGAGCTCTGGTTCTATGCCAACACGAGCCAGAACGGTGTCACTCTTGCCGGCCGTACCCAATCCGGGACCGGCTGGAGCAATTTCAAGGTCGCGGCCATGGATCTGAGCGGTGACGGCAAGACTGACCTGGTCGCCCTCGACGGCAGTGGCAATCTGTGGGTCTATCCCGGCAATGGCAGCGGTCGCTTCGGCAGCCGCTCCCAGATCGGGGTCGGCTGGACCGTCACCGCCATCGGCTGACACGCGCAATTCGGTGGGCTGGACGTCGGCGTACAGCCCACCGATCTGTTGTACGGCCCGAGCAACTCCCGGACGTCGTCAAGGCCAGACCACAGTGCATCGAGCCGGGCGCCCCGGTCTGCAGAGCCACTTTGCCCCTCCACTTCGAGTATGTGTCGTGGCAGTGCCGGAGTGTGGGGTCGCGTCGTGTCGTCACCGCACGCCGGTTCTATGCCGGGTTGGCTTGCCCCTCCGCCAGCGTGAGAGTGCAGTAGTGCAGGATGCGCCCTGTCGTGTCCCTCGCCCCGTCGATCCGGCCCCGATTCAGCCAGATGAAGCCGGCGTTGGCCATCGTGCGCAGGACCGCATCGTCGGAGGACGCGGCCCGGTTCAGCGCGCGGACGGCGCTGACGGTGTAGCGCCGGGACAACTCGCGGTCGCTGTTCGATCAGCGGGCCGATCCCCACGAACGGGAGCCAACCGATCAGGGCGGCGTAGCCGCAGCCGGCGACCCCGGCACGGGCGAGCGTGCCTGGTCGCCGTGGTGGCAGGGTCCGGTGCATCCTTGAAACCGAGCACCCTCGTCCCCAGGAAGAGCGCAGGTCGAGGATGCCATCGCCAACGGTGCTCCGTAGAAGGCGGCCTGGCTTGCCGCGTTCGGTCTCACCACGACGCTGGTGTGGCTCTACCTGGAGGTACTGCAGGTATTGACGATCTTCAGGAGCGACAACTGATCACACGGATGACTGGCGGACGAGGACGGTTTTCGCGTCGCGTTCGCCTTCCCGGTCTCTCCACGACGAAGGACCCAGTTCTGGACTGAACACTTTCGAGAGCGTTTCAGGTCCAGCGCCGTCTTCTCGTACCTCTCCTCGCATGATCCCGACGGCACTCCGGGCTTCCGCAGTTCGCCATCCGGCAGTTGCGGGAAGCTGATCGCGGGCGAACTCCAGCCGGCCAGGCTCAGAGCCTGCCCTGACCGGGAGCCGTGAGAACGCCGAGCTTGCCCCGCATTCGTGTTCGTAGTCGATCGGGCTCTTGAAGTCGCACACGCTGTGTAGCCGCTGTGCATGATGACCCCGGCCAGGTCGCCGCCGCGGGTCGCCGCGGCCATGTGCAGCGCGGCCACCACCAGCGACGCGTCATGGTGGGCGCCCATCGCATAGCCCAGCACACGGCGCGAGAACAGATCCAGCACCTGGGCCAGATACAGCTTGCCCTCACCCGTGTTGATCTCGGTGATATCGCCGCACCACCCGGGCGACCAGGCCCAGCTCGACCATCAGCTGCGCGACGGTGTTCACCGAGATCCGCCAGCCCGCGCGGACGAGCTCGATGAAGATGCGCGGCGAGCCATAGGTGCCGCCGGACCGGCGGTAGATCTTCTCGATCTCCTCCGCCAGCCGCTGGCGCCGCTGCTCACGCTCGGTCGGGGCGCGGTTGCCTTGCAGTCGCTGATCGCCCCGACCACGGCGGCCGGGTCCGCCTCAGCTACTTCACCCACAAGGCCATGCTGAAGCTTCGCCAACTTCGAACATGCAAGTAGAAGGGCGGTTAAAGATCGTGAAGCCTCGCGGCGGCAGCAGCCATGGAGCGTCACGGAGTCCAGTAAGTTTCCGAAGCTCGATCGCCGGTTACCGAAAAGTCATATTCGGCGCGGTACGGCTCCGTCCTGCCAGCGGTAGAGGTCGCGCAGCAGAGAAATCTCGGCACCGTGATGGATCAGCTCCCTGTTGACGTGCAGGACGATGCCCTCCATGGGAAACCGCTCGGGCCCCACCGTGGGCGGATTGTCCAGGTCAGCGTCCGAGAGCTCGCGGACCCCCGCGTTCCATCTCCCATACATCTCATCGAGCTGTTTTAGCGCCTCGTCAGCGGTCCCCGCGTAGGCGAACGTCTGGAAGTCGACGTCCTGGCCGCCGAAGTGCCATTCGACCCGATAGCCCAGGCACGAGACGATGATGTGCGCCAGCCGCCAGGCAATCGTGGTCACCGGCGCCGGCACCGGGTCAGGGGACGCGAAGTCCATCGTCCACTCCCCCGAACCTGCCGACATCGGTGCGGCCGACGTGCCACGTGGCCGGATGCTCCAGCAGCCGCGCACCGGCTCCCAGAAGTACTCCTCATCGGTAAGACCGTCCAGCCGCGGCCGGAGGTTCTTGCGCCAGTGCCGGTCCAGCTGCTCCGCGAGCCGCTCGCTTCTTGTCATTTCCGCACCCTACAGACGACGAAGACCTGGCTGCGACCCTCCCGGACGCCGTCGACGGCCGTGGGCCGCGACCTGCGTATCCCAAGCGCTCAGCGTTTGATCTCCTCCAGAAAGTAGGCCCACTGCTCCGGCTCGAACCGTAGGACCGCTCCACCCCTGTTCTTGGAGTCCCGTACCAAAACGGCCGCGGGGTCGTTGTCGGCCACCTCGACGCAGTTGTCGGTCTTCGTGTACGAGCTGGTGCGCCAGTTCGGATCGATCATGTGCTGTGACCTCCTTGATTGGTCGGCATCCTGTCGAAGTGCTGAAAGGCAGCCCAGATCAGATCTCGGACCTCGCTGTCAGTACGCCCTTGGCTATCGTCCCGGTCTGCTCGTCGTTGCAGATGCCGGGCATCTCCCCGAACGCGGCCAGTACACCGGGCAGCCCTGGGTGGTGGGCGTGCTTCGGGGTGAACGCGGTATATGGCGTGGTAAGCGGCGATGAAGGCGCCATTCGCGGTGCCGATAGGTTCGACGTACACCATGGTCAGGCGCTCTTCGAGGGCTGGCATCCGCATGTATTCCCAAGAGATGCCACGCATACGGGGCCGGTGGCCGCAGATGTGGTACCGCTGGGCGAGGTCGGCCACGGATGGTTGGTCAGTCGGGCTCGCGATTCGCCGGTCAGGCTGAGAGCCAGACGACATGGGCCACATCCACACGTCGCCGGAGCCGCTCACGGGGCGCATCTCGGGTGAAGAAGTTCGCCGCAAGCGTGCCGAGCTCTCCAGGTCTCGCGTTGATGGCGCCACCTCGAAGTCGGCACCCCGCTCGGGACAGCCACTTTTGACGATCTTTGCCAGCTCCCGAATGTGACCATTCACCACTAAGGGCAATAAAAGCGACAAAGCGGTCACCCTCGGACGAAGGGAGTCGCTCGTGGAGCGGATACCGTATGGATCGGCCGGCCTGCTGGCCTTGGCGCTGCTGACGGCATGCTCGGACGTCCCTGCCGGGAGCGGCAGGGACGGGGTCGCCATGGCCGGTGGAGGGGCCCGCGGGGCCTCCGTGTCGTTCTCGCCGCAGGACAAGACATCCAATGTGCCCACCGAACAGCCCATGGTCGTGGCCGTCCACGGGGGCAGGCTCACGAGCGTACGGGTGGACGGCGGCAAGTCCGCCTCCCTCAAGGGCGTGCTGAGCGGTGACGGCACCCGCTGGCGCAGCATCGGCACCGCCCGCCCCGGCACCGCCTACACGGTCACCGCCGTCACCGAGGACGCCGCGGGCAAGCAGAGCACGAGCACCAGCACGTTCACAACGGTCAAGGGCAAGGAGACGTTCGACATCGAGACGATCACCCCGAACAAGGACGACACGGGGTTGACCGTGGGCGTCGGCATGCCCATCATGATCGCCTTCGACAAGCCGGTCACCGACCGGGTATCGGTCGAACGCAACCTCATCGTCCGCAGCTCCAAGCCGGTGGAGGGGGCCTGGCACTGGTTCGACGACCAGCACGTCGACTTCCGGCCGCAGAAGTACTGGCCCGCGCATACGAAGGTGCGGGTGGAGGCGCGGCTCGCGGGCGTCCGCGGCGGGCCCGGCATGTACGGCAAACGTGACGTCACGCTCAACTTCAAGATCGGCCGATCGCAGATCACCAAGGGGAGCACCGACGAGCACGTGCTCACGGTCCGCCGCGACGGCAAGAAGGTCCGCACCATGCCGATGAGCGCCGGCCAGGGCGGGCAGTGGAAGTACTACACGACCTCGGGCATCCACCTGGCGATGTCGCGCGAGCCCGTCACCGTCATGACCTCGCCCGGGATCGGGCCCGGCCAGCCCGGCTACTACCAGCTGACGGTCTACAACACCGTGCGCATCTCCAACAGCGGCGAGTACGTGCACAGCGCGCCCTGGTCGGTCGGCTCGCAGGGCAACTCGAACGTCAGCCACGGATGCGTCAACATCAGCCCCGACAATGCCGTCTGGTTCATCAAGAACACATTGATCGGCGACCCGATCATCATCACCGGCTCGCCGCGCAAGCTCGAGCCCACAAACGGCTGGGGCCACTGGCAGGAGAACTGGAAACAATGGCTGAAGTGGAGCTCCCTGAAGGCCGGCCCCACGATCAGCTTCTGATACCCGCACACCGCCGGTAGGTCTAGCAGACACCAGATCTACCGGCCCGACGGTGATCCTGCAACAGCGCCTGCCCGCCAACGTCACCGCAGTTGCCAAGTCGGTGCGCCTGCATGTCGCGCCGCCGCTGTGCCCGCTCGGGGTGTCCCCGGCAGACTTCGGCCACAGCCCGGACCTCATCGCCCGTGCCCGCAAGACAAGGCGGCCCAAGGTGAGGCTCAGCCAGGTGGGCCTCGGCAACTGTGGTTTCCCGCACCCTTGAACGGCCATCTGCCTCATGGTGGCCATACCCTGATCATTCGTAGCCTCAGACGCATGACGGATTGGCTGATTGACCTGATGGAAATGCTCGGCGCGCCGGGAGCCGGCATCGCGATCGCGCTGGAGAACCTCTTCCCGCCCCTGCCCAGCGAGGTGATCCTGCCGCTGGCCGGTTTCACCGCCTCCCAGGGAGAGATGAACCTGCTCGCCGTACTGCTGTGGACCACCGCCGGTTCGGTGATCGGGGCGCTGGCGCTGTACTGGGTGGGCGCACTGCTCGGCCGCGAGCGCACGCTGGCCCTCGCCGCCCGGATCCCGCTGCTGAAGGCCTCCGACATCGCCAAGACCGAGGCGTGGTTCCTCAAGCACGGGCGCAAGACGGTGTTCTTCGGGCGGATGATCCCAATCTTCCGCAGCCTCATCTCCGTCCCCGCCGGGGTGGAGCGCATGCCACTGGGCGTCTTCACGCTCCTGACCACGGCCGGGAGCCTGCTCTGGAACACCGTCTTCGTGCTGGCAGGCTGGACGTTGGGCGAGAACTGGTCGCTGGTGGAGGCCTACGTCGGCGTGGGCACCAACACGGTCATCGCCACGGTGGCGCTGGCGGTGCTGGTCTTCGTGGGCGTGCGGCTGGTTGATCGGCGCAAGGGGCGGCATGCGCTTGGCGGCTAGAGGACTGAGGCTCGTCGGGGCGGTGGCGGCCGGCGCGGTAACCGCCCTCGTGGGGTTGCTGTTCGTCCTGCTGGCGGCGCCGTTCGCCGACCGTCCCGCCGTACGGACGGCGGTCGGCTGGCTGACCCGGCTCGAGCTGCGCCGGCTGCGCCTGGACCTTCCCGGCAGAAACGAGGACGGCGAGCTGCGTTACCTGGCCGCCCGGACGCTCGTGGGCCTGCTGGGCGGCATGGTGATGCTGCTGCTCGTGGTCGGCCTTGGCGCGGCGATCATGCTGGCGTGGTCGTGGGGGCGCGGGGAAGCGATGGACGGCATGCTGCCCACCCCGCCGCTGCTGGCCTACGCGTTGCTGGCGGGCTCCGTTCTGCTGTTTTTGGAGGTGTGCGGTCTGGTGGGGGTGGAGGCGCTGGAGCGGAGGCTGGCCGTACGGCTGCTCGCTCCCGATCCGACTGAGGCGCTCCGGCGGCGGATCGACGAGCTGACCGTGAGCCGCGCCGGAGTTGTCGCGGCCGTCGACGCCGAACGGCGCCGCATCGAGCGTGACCTCCACGACGGGGTGCAGCAGCGGCTGGTGGCGCTGTCCATGCTCGCAGGACGCGCCCGCCGGGGCCGTCCCGAGCTGCTCGAACAGCTGCACGAGCAGGCCCAGCAGACGCTGGGGGAGCTGCGTGAGGTGGCCTGGCGAGTCTACCCGTCGGGGCTGGACGCGCACGGGCTGGCGGAGGCGCTGGCCGGGGTGGCCGAGCGGGCCTCGGTCGCGGTCAAGGTGACATGCGAGTTGCCGGAGCGGCTTCCGGCGGCGGTGGAGACCGCCGCCTACTTCGTGGCCAGCGAGGCGGTGACGAACGCCGCGAAACACTCGGGGGCCACCCTGGTCACCATCGAGGTACGTCAGGAAGGCACCATGGTGATCGTGCGAGTGGAAGATGACGGAACGGGCGGAGCCGACGCCACCGGCGGCGGGCTGACCGGGCTGGCGCAGCGGGTGGCCGCGTTGGACGGCCGGCTCACCCTGACCAGCCCGTCCGGAGGGCCGACCGTGGTCGAAGCGGGGTTGCCGTGCGCGTGATGCTGGCCGAGGACTCGGCCCTGTTGCGGGAGGGCTTGGTGCGGCTGCTGAAGGAGGAAGGCCACGACGTCCTGGCCGCAGTGGGCGACGCCGACGCGCTCCTGGAGGCGGTGACCGGCGAGAGACCCGACGCGGTGGTGGTCGACGTACGGATGCCGCCCACCCACACCGACGAGGGCCTGCGCGCCGCCCTGGAGATCCGGCGGCGCTGGCCGGAGGTCAAGGTGCTGGTGCTGTCGCAGTACGTCGAGAAGAAGTACGCCACCGAGCTGATGAGCGGCAGCATCGACGGCGTCGGCTACCTGCTCAAGGACCGGGTGGCCCAGGTCGGCGACTTCCTGGACGCGCTGGAGCGGGTGGGCGCGGGCGGGACGGCGTTCGACCCCGAGGTGGTGCGCCAGTTGCTCGCGCGCACCAGCCACGCCGACCCGCTGGCCCAGCTCACCGCACGCGAGCGCCAGGTGCTGGAGCTCATGGCCCAGGGCCTGACCAACGCCTCGATAGCCCAATCCCTGCACGTGTCGCAGAGCGCGGTGGAAAAGCACGTCAACGCCCTGTTCGACAAGCTCGCGCTGTCGCACACCACCGGCTACAGCCGCCGCGTCCTGGCGGTGCTGCGCTACCTCGGCTCCTGAGCTGCTGCGGTTTTCCGCAGGTGGGGTCGGTGGCGCACCTCATTCTGCGGCGAAGTCGATCTCCGTAGCGTTGAGCCCATGATGCAGACGATGATGAACGTGCTGGTAGCGGCGGCCGTGGCGGCGGGCGGTCAGGGCGTGGACGTGCGTGGCGACCTGGAGAAGATCGTGGCGGGCGGCGGAGCGACGGCGGCTCTGGCGAGGGTCTCCGACGGCGAGCGCACCTGGACGGGCGCTGCGGGCGTACGCGACATCGAGCGCGGGGGACGGCCTTCGCCCCACGGCTACTTCCGGATCGGCAGCGTCACCAAGACCTTCGTCGCGACCGTGGTGCTCCAACTCGTGGACGAGGGCAAGGTGCGGCTCGACGACCCCATCGAGGCGCACCTACCCGGCCTGGTGCCGGGCGGCGAGCAGATCACGGTCCGTCAGCTCCTCAACCACATCAGCCACCTGTACGACTACATGAGCGAGCCCGGATACTCGACCAACCGCTGGCGCGGCGACGCCCGGTTCCGCTCTTACCAGCCGCGCGAGCTGCTCAAGGTGGCCTTCACCAAGAAGCTGCCCGACGACGGCACATGGCACTACTCCAACACCAACTACGTGGTGCTCGGGCTGCTAGTGGAGAAGCTGACCGGCAACCCCTACGGTGAGGAGGTCGAGCGCCGCATCCTGCACCCGCTGAAGCTGCGCCACACGCTGGTGCCGGGCAACCGGGCAGGGCTGCCGTCCCCGCACGCCAAGGGATACGAGCCGCTGCCCGAGCTGGTGGACGCCACGCGCATGAACCCCTCGCTGGACTGGGCCGCGGGCGAAATGATCTCAACGACGGCCGACCTGGAGCGGTTCATGTCGGCGCTGCTCGGCGGCAAGCTGATCAGCAAGAAGTCATTGCAGGCGATGCGTACGACGGTCGAGACGGGGGCCGGGTTCGGCTACGGGCTAGGGCTGCAGGCCTACAGGCTGCCGTGCGGGACCGTGTGGGGGCACAGCGGGGAGCTGATCGGCTATCTGACGTTCGCGTTCCGCTCGGACTCCGGCAAGTCGATGACCCTGTCGATCAACCCCTCGACCCGCAACCCGTCCACCGAGGAGGTTATGGGCATGGCCGTCAAGGTGTTCTGCGGGACGGCGGACCAGCAGCGCAGCTGATGGTGCCACCGGCGACGGGCAGGCGGCGACCTGCGCCAGGGCATGCGCTGCCTCCCAGATCGTCTGGCGGAGCGCGGCGCGGACCCGTCCGGGCGCTGCGCGGCGGTCCCGGCCTGCGTAACGACACCGTTCCGCAGGCACGGTAAATCGCAAACACCGGTAGCCCGGGCGGTGGCGCAGGGTTGGGTGATGGTTTCAGGCGTTCGCTCGGCGGAGACGTTCGGCTGCTTGTGTCCAGAACGCTTTGCCGGAGACTGCGGTGTAGCCGTGGAGTGCTTCCCATCGGATGTCGTGGGCTGCCGGCCACAGGCTAGCCGCCCACGCGATCTGCTGCTCTTCGGCGGTGAACAAGCGGGCCCGAGAGTCCTGATAGGCGGCCAGGAACGCCTCGGTACTTTCGATCGGCGGCAGGGTGGCCGGTCCCATCTTGGGGAAGACTGCACTCGCGGCCCCCACCAGGGCAGCTTCCGGTTGCCATGCCAGGCTGTCCCAGTCGTGCACCGTCCACACCTGTTGGTCGTGCCACCGGAGGTTATGTGCCTCGAAGTCGGCGTGGCCCAGCACGCAGGGCAGGTCAGCGGCCAGCAGTCGCCGACGGGCCCTGTCGGCTGTGTCCACGACGTAGGTGGGTACGAGACTCTGGTCCTTTTCGTCGAGTGACTCGATCGACGGCCACAGCCCGGGATCCGTGTGATCCCACCGCACCCAGCGCGGATTCGGCAGCGGCGGCGTGACGGCGAGGTCCATCAGTGCGGTCATCAGCCGGGTGAAGACCTCTGCGTAGCGCACAGCGATGTCCGGCGCGTCTCCGCGCAACACCTCTCCTCCAGGGCGGAATTCCTCCGCGTGCACGGCCAGGGGACCGACACCGACGACCGGCGTGAGTGGGCGGGCGCAAGGGAACCCGTTCTCGGCCAGCCGGGCCTGTGCTGTAACACATGACCCCGCCCGGCCGTCGTCGTCGCGGGCCTTGACCACGACGTCCGTACCGCCGGCCAACCGGAGACCGAACACCGTCGACATCGATTGTTGTCGGAACAGCACGTCGGCGGGTTGGTCCCCGAGATGGTCCAGGCACCACGCCGGTAGCCAGTCCGGCAGATCGTCAAACGGCACAGTGAAACTGTGCCATAGGCACCCGAACGCGCCGGATGTCGCCTGAGCCGCAGTGTTGGGTCCCGACAGTTAGCCACGACCAAGCGCGCGACCCCCACGAGATCGGGCCGAGTTGATCGGCGACTGCTCGGGAGCCAATCGGTAGTCCGGGATCAGAGCGCGACAGCCGGCTGCCTTGGCAAGATGCGCGGCGACTTTCCGGTGGCTGTCTTCGAGCCGCTGACGATTCCGCCGCCGTGGAAGTAGACCAGCACCCGATTGGTGTCACAATCCACAGGGTTCGCCCAGATCGCCGGCAAACCAGCCGCGGCCTTCTCCCTGTATGTCACGTCGGTCGGCTCCGCGGCCAGGCGGTAGATCCCGTCCGACGCCACGCAGGTCGATCCCTTGGGTTGCCGGATTTGGTTGGTTAACCAACCTACGCGCCCGGTTACGTGGTGTCTATGCTGGGAGTGTGGTGACTGACTCAACGACACTTGGCGAGGCAGCCTCGGTCCCGCAGCCGGGCAAGCGCGAGCGGCTGGTTGCCGCAGCGTGCGAGCTGGTGCATCGCCAAGGCGTGGCGCATACCACGCTGGCGGACATCGCCCAGGCTGCGGACATGCTGGTAGGCAACCTGTACTACTACTTCAAGACGAAAGACGACATCGTCGCCGCCATCGTGGACACGCACGCACACCAGCTCACCTCAGCCCTCACCGAGCTGGAGGGCCGGCATCGCAGCCCCAAGGCCCGCCTGAAGGCGCTCGTGGGTGTGCTCGCCGAGCGGCGGGAGTCGATCGCCCACTATGGCTGCCGGTACGGGACGCTGGGCTCGGAGCTGGCCAAACGAGCCGAAGGACCAGATCCACTCGCCGCCCTGCTGATGCGGATCCCGCTCGACTGGGCCGAGCAGCAGTTCCGTGCCATGGGACGACGCGACGCGCATGACCTGGCAGTCGAACTGGTTGCCTCCTACCAGGGCAGCGCCGTGCTCAGCAACGCGCTCGGACAACCTGAACTGATGGCCCGCCAGGCACGACGGCTCAAACGATGGATCGACACGCTGGCAACATCAACAGACCCGACCGGAAGACACATTGGAGAGAAAGGCTGACCCCAGCGTGACCGATCTAACCGCCTTCGCCGAACTGACACCTCTCGATCACGGCTTGTGCGTGCTCAACACGCTGCGCCGCGATGGCAGTGTCCAGTCCTCTGTGGTCAACGCCGGAGTGCTGGAACATCCACTCCGGGGAGAGCCGGTCGTCGGGCTCGTCGCCACCGGCGGCTCCCGCAAGCTGCACCATCTGCGTGCCGACCCCCGCGCCACGATCGTCGCCCGCGCCGGCTGGCGATGGGTAACCGTCGAGGGAGACGCCGAGATCATCGGCCCCGACGACCCGCACCCCGACGTCAACAGCGAAGCACTGCGGCTGTTGCTACGGGACATCTTCAAAGCCGCCGGTGGCACGCACGACGACTACGACACCTACGACCGGGTCATGGCCGAAGAGCGACGAGCCGCCGTCCTCATCGCTCCCCGCCGCGTCTACACCAATCCGCAGACCTCATGACGCGAGTCGACGTGCGACCCCGCCCTCGCCGATGAGTCCGCCCCCGGCATAACGTCGTACGGCGATGCCGGTCATGGCTCTCTGCCTGCTCGCCACGCTGGCGCCCCAGCAGGCCCTCGCGTCAACTCACGGCGCCCTCGACTGGAGCCCGTGCCCGGGTGCCGATGGCGGTCTCGGCATGAAGTGCTCCGCGTGCCGGTGGACTGGCCCCAGCCTGCCAGACGAAAGATCACACTGATGCTCGGGCGGTTGTCCGCCGATGGGCCGCGCAAGGCGAAGGACTTGGTTCTGGTCAACTTCGGCGCGAGAACTCCCGGCGCCGTGCGGCGGCAGGGCGGCCACCAGCGGGTGGTCCTTGTCGATCTTCCCGAGCTTGTGCGCGTCATGGCATGTTGTCCAGGCACAGATCACGGTTGTGATCAGCGCCGGGGTCCTGCCTCTTGCCCGTGGCGGTCCGGTGCCGGGTGTGGGTCAGGCCTGCTGTGCGGGCCGGAGAACGGCCTCCATGTCGTCGAGTGCGGCCAGGGTCTCGGCAAGCTTGTCGCGCTCGGCTTCGGAGAGGGTGAGCGCGCGGGCCCGGGCGAGGGCGTCGCCGGCGGCGACGGGGTCCTCGGCGCGGAGTGCGAGTTCGGCGCGGTAGGCCAGCGCTTCGAGCAGCTCGGCCGCCGTCGCGGTGTCCTTGTCCCGCTCAAGGGCCGTGTCCAGGATCTGGGCCGCCCGTACGTGCTTGCCGTGGGAGTCGCCCATCACGACCGCCCTGTGCAAAGTCGTGGTGAGCTTGCCGGAGACCGCCTCCTTCTCCTCAGGCACGGGTTTGGCGGCCGTGATCCTGATCCAGTTCCCGCCGGGGTCGATGACGGCGAATCCGGAATGGTTCTCGGCGTTCTTGCGCTTGCGGGGCCGGGTCATCCGGGGGATCCCGGAGACCAGGAGTTTGCCGTGGGCCTGGCGCATGCCGGCGGCGAACGCCTCGAAGAGCTCTGCGGTGTCGGGCACGATGACCACGCAGGTCCCGTAGGAGTCCTCGGGCTTGAAGCCCTCCGGCATGCCAAAGAAGCCGAGCTGGAGGTCTTCGCGTTTGAGCGACACGTACGGGTTCGGGCGGACCTGGTAGTAGGTCCGGGTGAAGCCCAGCATGGTGTAGAACTCGACGATCTCGTCGATGTCCCGGCAGGGAAGCAGCGGTATAGCGATCTCGTGGGCCATGGGTGTCTCCGTTCCGATGACGGGTACTGCTGTGGTCGGCGGGTCCCGGACGCGGTAGGGCGGGACTGCTATTCGGCTTGCTGCGCGGCTGCGGGTGCCTCGCCGGCCATGGTGAACGCGCCCTCTTCCAGGCGGCGGATCAGCCGGTGGGTCCATTGGGCGCCGGTGTCGGCGGTGGTCAGCCACAGGGACAGGACCTCGCCTACCGGCCCCCAGGCGTCCAGATCGGTGTCCGCGGGCAGGTGCGAGGTGATGCTTGTACGCCACTCGTGCATCGCGCGGGCTCGCTCGCGCAGCATCTGCAGGGCACGCTCCCGGGGAAGGTCCTCGATCAGGCCGACGGCGGCGCCCAGTACGTCCAGGCTCGGCTCGCGGTCGGCGAGGGCGCGGCTGAGGAGGGTGAAGTATTCCTGTTCGCCTTTGTCGGTCAGCTCGTACTCGATCCGCGGCGGGCCCCCGGCTTCGGAGGGGACTGTCTCGTGCGTCACCAGCAGGCCCTGGGCGGCCATGCTCTTGAGCGCGTGGTACACCGAGCCCGACGTGGCGGTGGACCACTCGTGCGCGCCCCACGACTCCAGATCAACGCGGACCTGGTAGCCGTGTGCGCGTCCGCGTCTGCGCAGCGCTCCCAGCACCAGCAGCCGTACGGACTTCATCGAGCTCCTCTCGGCCTGCGCTAGCCAAATTTGCCTAGCTCGATCAAGAAGAATACCGCCGCCTCCCCCACTAGCCAAATTTAGCTAGTCAGGACCCAAGGGTTCCTGCTCTCCCTGCGGATGTTGTGACCGCGACTTCTCCGGCATGCGGGCGATACCTGTCGGCTCCGCCACCACCACGTTGGCTCCGATGCTGGCGAGGCTACTGATGATCAACAAACCCCAGGGCAGCACACCCCCACGCGCCCCATAGCGGCTGGCCCGCAGCAGCGTCATCGACGCCGCCACGATCGTGCCATCCACCGCCAGCGGGATGAGCGCAGCAGCCAGCTCATCCTCACCCTGCGCCAAGGCCAACTCGCGCATGTGCCGGAACGACACCACAATTTCCCTGCCGAGAGAGCGCGCCGCCTGTAGCGAAACCGCCCAGCGAGAGCTGGGCGGTTTCACGTGAGGGTGCGCCGCCAGGGACTCGACCGGACCCGTAGTCGAGCTGACCGGTCCGGAGGAGGGTCCGCTTGCCTCGGCCCGGTGGTCGGGGACGAGGCGCGGCTGCGGAAATCCGCGCTAGGCGAGCGGATCTACCACTGCGGGCCGCTGGTCCTCGAGATGATGTCCCGATCGTCCCCCAGCGGTTGCTGGTTGGCCTGCACCGGGCGGTAGCGGATGACGCTGACCTCCATCCGGAACGACGAATTCACGAACTCGCCGCGTTTGTAGTTTCCGTTGTTGGGGTCATAGGTGCGAGCGTAGTAGTCGGTCTGCACCCAGCGAACCGCGATCACGGGGGCCAGATAGGCGACCCTCGCGCCGGGTTCCACCTCTTCGGTCTGGATGGCCGCAACCCCTTCGGTTGTCGTCGTGTCCTCGCCCCACGTACGGACATACGCGATGTCGAACTTCTCGAGCTTGCCGCGAAGCTCGATGGAGTTCCGCACCGACTTCGCGGTCGCCTCGCTGACATTCGTGTTTATCGCGATTGCGGTGGTGTTCTCCGTGATGGAGATCGGATTGATCGCGATGCCCTGGTCGACCCCGACTTCGCTCCATTGGCCGGTGTGCTCGACCCCCTCATAAGGCGGGTAGCAGCCAGAGACCAGCCCGGACGGTGAGCAGGCGTCGAAGTACCGGGTGTACTGCTGGTGCCGCTGGGCGTCCGCGGCCCGGGACGTCTCTATCCGCTTGCGCGCACATGCGGAGTCTCACCAGTTCAGGCCCGCCTTGTCGGCGTACCGGTCCGCCGAACCCTGCGTGACCGGCACCGGGGCGGCACCGCCGGACCCGCACACGTCGTCGGCGCACGCTCGCAGACCGGTCGGATCGGTCATGGTGACGGGGTTGTTGTTGCTGTACGCGTAGCCATGCATCTGCTGGGGATCGTTGACGTCGATGATGGGATCGACGCTGATGAAGGCACCGAGCGCGGGGTCGTATTCGCGCGCCCCGATGTGGGTGAGGCCGTTCGGATCGTTCGTCCCGTCGACGAAGCCCTTGTCGCCGGCCCACGCGGCGGGAGCCGTACCGCGAACTCCGCCGAAGGGAAGGGTACGGCGGCGGGAAACGCTCAGGTCGGTGGCCTTGATGAGGGCCTCGGTAGTGTTGTGGTGGTCTTGGGCGGTCCATGACAGGGCGCTCGGGGTGCGGACCGCGATGGCCGTACCCAGATGGGAGTAGTGGCGGGTGCCGGTCACCGTGCTGCCGGTCCGGCGTAATTCGAGACCGCCGGGCAGATAGAGGGTGGCGCCGCCGGGGTCGCGGCGCAGCATCCGGGTGCCGTCGACGTCGTAGAGGTTGGTGGTGGTCAGGCCGCCCTGGGTGGAGCTCGCGAGATGGCCTTCCTTGTCCCATGCCAGGGTGGTGGTGACGCCGCCGACCGTGCGACTGGTGGTGTTCCCCGCCGCATCGTAGGCGAAGGTGTCCGAGCCGGTCGCCGCGCCGGACTTGTCGATACGGGTGACGGCGTGCGGTTTGCTGCCGGCGGCGCCGCCCTGGGGAGGCTGCGCGTAGTCCCGGACCGTGTTCGTGGCGGCATGCCAGGTCTCGACGTCGCGCCCGCCGGTGAGGCTGTAGCTGTAAGAGTGCCAGTAGCTCGCCGGGCCACCCAGACCGGTCAGCGATCGCGCGGCGGCGCAGTCACCGGTGGACGGTGTCCAGGCTTCGACGAGGCGGCGGAGGTAGTCAGTGGTGTAGCACTGGTAGTCGGCGGGCTGGCCGCCGTTGGGGGTGTCCGCGATGCGGGTCACGTTGCCGGCGTCGTCGTGGGCGTAGCCGAAGTCGACGACTTCGCTCTTGAATTCTGGGACCACCGAGAAGTTCGTGGTGCGGCCGGTCGGCTCATCGATGGTGCTGGTCTGCCAGACGCGCTTGCCGTCCTGGCCGAGGATGCGCTGGATCGCCTGACCACGCTGATTGTAGATCACGTCGTTGACGTAGATTTGCGATCCGGCGCTCAGGTAGGTCGGCGCGCCGACGGCGTTGTAGCCGAAGGTGAGCGTCTCGGCGGGCAAGCCGCCGGCGGCGGGTGAGGTGGTGGAGTCGATTTGGCCGTCCTGGTTGTAGGTGGTTCTGAAGGCGTACGACCCGGCCAGCGCCCCCTCGGCCGCCGGGATTGTGATCTTCGTGTCGGTGGGGCGACCGCCCGGGTCGTAGGCGGTGACCTCGGAGATATAGAGGTTGGCCCCGTCGTGGCGGATGGATTTGGCCGGTTTGCCCACGCCGTTGGCGGCGGTGTCGTAGATCCATTCCGCGAGTGGGTTGCCGGCCGCGTCACGCAGGGAGGTTTTGCGGCCCAGCGCGTCATAGGTGTACGCGAGGGTGATTTTCCTGGCGTCCGTGACGGTGACGAGCTGACCAGCGGCGTCGTAGGTGGACTCGGAGACGCCCTTGTCCGGGTCCGCGGTCTTGATCTTCCGGCCGCGCTGGTCGTAGGTGTAGCGCCAGACGTTGCCGGCGGCGTCGGTCACGGAGGCGAGGGCGCCGCCGTCGGTGTAGGTGTAGTCGGTGGCGTCGAAGGCCGTTCCCGTCCGGTACTGCCGCAGTTGTGTTGTGCGCCCACGGGCGTCGAGGAGGCTTTCGGTCTTGGTGCCCCCGGCCGGGGGCACCACGGTGGTGCGGTCGCCGCCGTGGGTGGTGACAGTTTTCCATCGGGGGACGCCGTTGGCCTTGAGCACGGTCTCCATGATCCGCCCGGACCCGTCGTAATGGTTCTCGGTCACCGACGGGATCGCCGTCGTCGGAGTGACCAGCGTGGTGACCGGCGCGCTGCCGTCGTGGTAGTACGGAGCCGAGGTCCAGGCGACCAGGCCCCGGGAGTCGCGAACGGTGTCGGTGATCAGCCGCCCGCCGCCGACCGCCTGGGTCTGGTTCTGCCGCTCGCGGAGCAGGCCGTCGAAAAGGGTCACCGAGGTCAGGTACTTGTTGGTGCCGGTCGGCAGCAGCTTCCTGGAGGTGATCGCCGACGGCGCGTTGGCGCGGATCAGGTAGGTGAAGGTCGTGTCGGCGCCCTGCGCACGATCCCGGCCGGGTAGCCAGACGGCTGTCAGTCCGCGCCCGCCCCAGCCGCCGGATACGTGACCTTCAGGCTGGGAACGTCGTTGAGCGGCAGGCCAGCCTCGAACCCGAGGTGATGCGGCAGCGTCCCCAACCTGGCGTCGTTGGGGGCGTGCGCGACCAGGCGCAACGCGTACGGCTCGGGCGTGCCGGGGATGATGACCTGCACGAGTCCTCCAGGAACGGTTGTGATCGTCGGCGTGATCCAATAGAGCCATGCGAGCCCGCGAGCCGACGCCCTCAGCCCGGCAGATCATCGCCGCCGCGACCACGGCCAAAGCCCGTCGCATGGCCAATGCCGCAACTCTGATCCCGCCATCCCCAGCACCGGTGCCAGCTCAGGCGAGACGACGATGGTTACGGCGATTGCTCTGGCTCTTACCTCTGCTGGCGGGGATCGTGGGGGCCGGAGTGGCAGCGACCATCGAGGGCATCCCGGACTGGGGCCGCTGGATCCTGGCCGGTACCGCCCTGGCCGGGATCTCCACACTCGGCATTGCCGCACTCATCGGGCCAGCCGCTCGCCGCCTGGCCGGAGAACAGCACCCCTTAACTCAGGCCGAGCGCCAGCAGATGACCGCCACAGAACGTGTGGAGGCCGTCAACGCTGCCCGCCACACCCTGATCCAGGCCGCCACCGGGCTGGTCGTCATCGGCGGTGTCGTCTTCACCGCGCAGGGCTTGTGGTACACCGCGCAGTCCCTCGACGCCTCCCGCCAGGCCCAGCGGACCGCCGAGCAGGGGCAGATCACCGACCGGTACATCAAGGCCGTGGAACAACTCGGCTCCACCAAGATGGACGTTCGCCTGGGCGGCATCTACGCCCTGGAACGGCTCGCGAAAGACTCCCCGCGCGACCACCAGACCGTGTACGAGGTGCTGGCCGCGTTCGTTCGCGAGCACGACCACAAGCTCAAGCCCGGCGTCCGTGTGCCGGGGGCACTCGCCACTGACGCGCAAGCCGCATTGACCGTCATCGGCCGTCGAGACGTCACCCTAGATACGCGTGGACCCAACCTGGTCCAGTCCCGTATTGCTAGGGCGGACCTGCGCCAATTGAATCTGGCCGGCGCGGACCTTTATGACACGGACCTTGCTGCCGCGGACCTGCGCAGCGCGAACTTGAACGGTGCGAATCTGACGGGCGCGAAGCTGCTTAACGCGGACCTGACGGGCGCGAACCTGGCTGGCGCGAAGCTGCGCGGCACGAACCTGGTTGACGTGGACCTTGCCTACGCGGACCTGCGCGGCGCCGACCTGGCCGGCGTGGACCTGGGCGGCACGTACCTGGTTGGCGCGGACCTGCGCGGCGCGGACCTGAGGCATGTACGGGGAGTCACAGTGGACGAAATACGGAAAGAGACCCGGGTTGATGAGACCACGAAATTCTGATCGCATCTGGGCGCCTAGGGTCTGATCGACATGCCAGCGATCCGTCGTCGCAGCCGGATCTCCTGGTCGGCGAGCCGGTCATCGAGGACGAGGTTCCCGCCGACGACCCCGCGGTCGGTGCGGGTGAGCGTGATCTGCCGTACCCGCAGCGCGACACGCTGCCCCGCCTCGCCGGGCGCGTAGATGCGGTCGCCGGGCACGTAGTCCCGCAAGGGAAGCCAGCGCGTGTTGTTCGCGAACAGCAGCTCGCGGGTGCGCTGTACCCGCTCGACCGCGCCGCGCACGAGCAGCGAGTCGCCGACGAGGTTCGCGGCGTCGCCTCGGTCACGCCAACCTGGCGGACGCCGACCTCCCACCGCCCCCACGGCAGCGGCGTACCGACGTTGACCCGCTCGACGCGGAATGAGCTGTCGCCGACGACGTACGCCGCGCTGGCCATGTCCTCCAGCGTGCCGACGTCGGGCGCGGCGCGGATGTCCCTGCCGCCGGCGAGCGCCACCGGGGTGGCTCCGGTGGTGAGGTCGCGGAAGATCGCGGTGCTGGGCCGCCACGCTGACAGAATGCGAGGGCTGGTCATGCGGATGTCGATGAGCCCGGCGTCCACGAGCGTGAGCAGGACCGCGAGCACGTCGGTGCCGAGCGGGATGCCCAGGCCGAACGTCTGGTTCCACGTCAGCGACGCCGAGTCCAGCGACCCGGTGAACGTCCACGCGAACCCCGACAGTGCGCCGCGCGCCTGCGCTTCGGTCGGCAGCGAGTTCATGATGAACCCGGCGGTGGCGTTGGGGGTCGGCGAGCCGTACATGCGCTGGCCGTTGACGGGGGCGATGGAGGCGTGCGCGTACGTGACGGCCTTCTTCAGCACCCACAGGTAGCTGGGGCAGTCGAAGCGCCACACGCCGGACAGGTCGAGCTGGTCGCCTTCGCGGCGGGCGCGGAGGAACCGGCCGTCGCCCTTCTCTGTCCAGACGTTGCCGTCCGCTGACCACTTGACGCCTATTTCGCACGGTGCGGCGACGAGTTCGGCTCCGACTGCGTGCGCGCTGTAGGCGAACTTCAAGCTCGGCACGTCGTTGAGAGGCCAGGCGACCTGGATGTCCAGGGGGTGCGGGAGGATGCCGAGTCGTGCGCCGTTGGGGGCGTAAGCGACGAGGCGGATGTCGAACGGCACCGCCCCTCCCCAGATTGCAGCGCTACGACGGGAGTAGCGCCTGTTCTCCGACGTGCGGGCGTGGCCAAGCTGGACGTTTATGTCCGGTCAATGCCCGGTTGCTGGCCTGGTTTTGTTCCTCCTCGTGATCGATCGTCTCTTGGTAAGAGAAAGGAGTTCTACTTTGATCCGGAACAAGTTGCTCACAGCAATGGCCGGAGCCACGCTCGTCGCAGGACTGACCGCCGCAGCGCCTTCGGGCGCAGCAGCGGTAACGACGGGCAGCGTGGCGGGGTCGGCCGTCGTTGCCTCGGAGAGTGGCTGCAGTCTCTACACCTGTATCGAGGCGTTCCGTACTGTGGCCAACGTGGTCTACGCCCGGGCAACGAAACGCCCCGGTGGACCCAACGTCTGCGAGAGCGCACCGTATCACTTCCGTATCTGGGGACCGGGGGGCAAGAGCGTTAACAGCGAGCTCATCCACTACTGCTGGCAGTGGACCAGGTATGTCACCTTCAGTCCTGGCAAGGTCTGCGCCGAAGGATGGGCCCACGTGCCCGGAGGGGTGCAGAGCAGAGGGTTGCCCTGCGTCACCCTCTGATTCCCGCCCTTAAGTCGTGCTCCAGTATGCACGCCGTTTGCACACAGGTTGCGGCACTCGGTGGACGCTGACTGGAGGGCAATGTCGCAGTCCGGGAGGACAAACGACGGCCTCAATCACAGGTACGCGCGCCGCGCCCGGACCTCCAGCCGGGATGCGGCGGTCGTGCCGGAGGCGGTGCAGTTGATGAGCACGGCGCGGGAGAACGGGTCGCCGACCGCGACGGCGGGGGTGAGGTGGATCCACCGTGACGCGCTGCCGGGTCCGAACACGGAGATGACGCCGGTCCGGTCGGTGCCTGTCGCGAGGTCCCAGGTGTCGGTGGTGACGACGGCGGCGCGCATCGCGGCGGCGTCGATCAGCAGCCGCTCGGACGCGGTGATGCTGTTGGAGCCGCCGGTGAGCAGGCCGACCGCGCCCTGTTTGGCCACGTCCCGGATGGTGATGCTGGTGGCCTGGCCGGTGACGCGGATCAGCGAGTCGGTGATGGGCGCGGTGCTCCCGGCCAGGGTGGTGATCGTCTGGCCGTTGGCGTTCGCCGAGCCTTCCCAGGTGGTGACCGTCTCGTCCCGCCAGTACACCGCGGGGACTTCGACGACGACGGTCAGGCGGGCGCGGGCGGCGCCGACCCACAGCTCAGGCTCGGAGGCGGCGATGACGGTCACGTCGGCGACGCGGACGATGCTCCCTGCCTGGTAGCGGAGGCTCATGAGCCGGTGCCGCACCCCCAGGAGCGCGGCCAGCAGCACATCCGGCGCCCACTGCAAGGTCCGGGATGCGCGGAAGGAAGCGGGCGACTACCGCGCAGGGCGCGATCGGCCTGGTGGCGGCGCTCGCTCCAGCAGCCCCGCGATCCGGCCGCGCAGCCACCGCCACGACCGGCCGCGGTCGCCCGCGATCGGCACATGCAGCTTCGTCGAGCGGACCTGCCCGAGCGGCACCGGAGTGCCCCAGAAATAGCGGGCCGCACGCTGGATCCAGCCGGTGAAGCCCTTACTTGGCCGGTCCCAGCCCTTGGGGTCCAGGCCGATGCCGTGCATCATCCCGGACGCGCCGTACACCTGCGCGAGCTGGTCAGGGTCGCCCGCGTACCAGGCTCCCCACTCCTCATACAGCCGCATCTCGCGCCGGATGTGCGGCGGCGGCCACTCCTGGTCATGGTCAGGCAGCGGCATGATCGCCCTCACTCTGTTCTCGAAGGGTCGCAACGTGTGTCGGCGGCGGCCGGAAGCGCGCGGGGGTCAGATGACGTCGATCAGCCCAGCTGGCAGCACCGGAAGCTGAGGCGGCGCGGTCACGCGCACCCACGCCTGCCAGGTGCCGTCCGGCTTGGCAACGGTGCCGCCAGGGCCAAACAGGATCTGCGCGACCGCGCCCCGCGCGCTGGCCGAGTCCGGCTTCCACTCGGCCGGCTTCCAGTCGCCGGGCACCGGTTCGACGCCGGGCACGGTGAACGCGACCTCCACCTGCTCCGTTCCGGCCGCGCCGTGCACCCAGAACGGCAGCCACTCCAGCGATAGCGACGAGATCGTCTCCACTGGGACTCCTTAAGCAACAACGATGCCGCGGCGGTTTGCCGCCAAGAGTCACATCCAGGCCGGATCAGGACCCCCGAGATAACTTCTGAGAACACCCAGGCGGACGCGGAAGGTATACAGCCGAAGCGACACGGTGCCCGTCACACCTCGCTTCCCACCAGCTGCGAGCAGTTGCTGGTCGACTACACCGCCCCACGCCCCGCTGTTCCAACCTCAACGCCATGCCGGACCATGGTCAACGACGACCACGCCCTGCCGCGCCCAACGGTCACCATCACCTGTCGAGGCGTCCATGCCGCGCGGCCACCGGGTTGGTGAGACATGGAGGGCCGGTTCTCCAAGAAACACATTGTTTGCCTGCCCGATGAGGGCTGCCAAACAATCTCGCCGCCACGATCCTGGCGGCATAGGCACGGCGGGCAAGCGGTCTCGGACAAGGACCCGCTTTCTGCTGAGCGCCCTGAGCCTCAACCTCTGCTCTGCGTGCAGGTAGGGCTTAGTGCGATCTGCTATTCGATCCCTGCAGATTTCGGAGGACAGATGAACGACAAAGGAACGCATCGCATGCGCGGCTTGGTGCGGGCGGGCACCGCGACTGTCGCCGCGACCGCCACCCTCCTGTGCATGACGACGGCGTCGGCTCAAGCCGACCGCAGCGGGGCCAACAGCCTCGGGCCCACGCGGCAGGCGGGATGGGAGGACGGAGGCTACTACGGATGCCTATATATAAGAGACGATCGGCTACTCAAGGACATCCACCTCGACAACATCTACTGCTCACGTCCGGCCAGGGTCAAGCTCGTCATCAAGGTGGGGCCGGACAAATGCGTGACCGTACCCGCCTACGGATGGAAGATCATCGACTATAACGGGTGGTGGCTGGACAAAGTGAAGAGCTGCTGAGTTCCGCGCTCCGGAGCCGCTAGTGGATCCACCTACTCCACTCACTCACGACCACGACAGGCCGCTGTAGGCAGCCGACGTCCCGGTGGAGTGGCTGCGACCGCAAGATAAAAAATGATCGACTCAGCGTCCAAAACCATGTTTTTACGCGCGGGAGGCGGACCAGGTACGGCGAGGCGGGTCAGCGCTCCACTGCCGCCGCGTCGGGGTGGCGCTCCACATGCGGCGCGGCCCGTCCACGCTGGTGATGTCGCGGCCGAGCTGCCTGAGCGGCCGGGCCTGATCGGTTTCGACGCTCCGCCCGACGAGGCGGATCTTGCGGCGGCCGACCGCATGCGCCAGGCCGGACTCGCTGGCCTGGCCGATCGTGCGGGCGTGGGCGGGCCGGACCGCGACTGCCGCACTCACGTCGAGCGCCTGCCCGAGGAGCCGCAGCTTGACGGGCCGGATCGGCAGCGCGAGATCAGTCTCGACGACGCGGCCGAGCGCGGCACCGGCGTCGCCTGTGACCGCTGCCGCAGTGTCGGCCTCCGTCACCTGCCCGATGATCCGGCGGTGCGCGGGCCTGACCTGAGCGGCCGAGCCCGTTTCGCCGGCCCGGCCCACCGTCCGGACCTTCCGCCTCGCAACCAAGCTCGCAGCGTCGGCTTCGACGACCTGGCCGACCGGCAGCACCTTGACCGCCCGGATCGGCAGCGCCGCATCCGTGCTGGCGGCCGGGCCGACCAGCCTGACCTTGCGAGCCGTGACGGGCCGCGCCACATCGGACTCGGTGACCCTGCCGACAGGCGCGACGATCTGCGACAGCGCCGACCCGAGCTTGACGTCGGATACGGCGATGTCGTCGATGTACCGCTGGCTGGCGGAGTCACAATGGATGTGGAACTCGGCGTCCCGAGGCTTACCACCCGGCCACGCGACGGTGGAAGAGATCACGTAGTCGTCATGAACGGCGGAGTCGGCGGACAGGTAGATCCACATTTCGACGGTGCCGTTACCGGCCCCGTTGATCGTGTACCGCCACTCGACGCGCGCCCACTGCCCGACCGGGACGACCAGCGAACTGCCCACGACGTGCACCCTGCGGACCCGGTGTAGATGTCGATGACGCCACCCGGGAACATCCACGCCTTCGACACGACGCCGGTAGGGCCGATCAGGGCGAACAACCCGCCGGTGGCCACCTCCTCCGCCGCCCGGTAGACGTACATGCGCGCACTGGTCTGCTCTGACCGGTGCTCCACACACCCGCGGCGATCAATCCGTCCCCCTAGCGGACGCATGGACCCCGCAGGAAGCCGGCCAGCCACGTCAGCGACGCCTGTCACAACCCACGAACACTGCGTATGAGTAGGGGCTACTCATGCGGTCTGTCGTCGGGCGATGAACCCTGGCTGTCGGAGGCATCGGCAGAGGGGACCGGATATGGGCAGGCGAATGACCGCGTCGCTGGTGGTGCTGGCAGTTGTCGGTAGCTCGGCGGAGAGCTGCGATCCGGCGCCGGGACCATCCGGGCCGTCATCGGGGTACTACGAAACGCAGGAGACGGCGGTGGGGATTCACTACCTGAACCACCGCTTGGGGCGGCACTGTTCGACGCAGCAGGCGAACACCGGCCTTCGCGACCTGGCACGAGCGCACAGTAGGGACCTGGCGGAGCACCACGCCGCGCCGATCGACAAGTACGGCGAGAACGACAACCGCCGAGGCCACATCGGCTCAGACGATACCTTGCCATGGGGCCAGGACGGCAGAATCAAGAAGGCGCTCGGCTTCAACACCCAGGCTGAGAACGCTTACTGGTACCAGGGCAAACCCGCCGATGCCATCGGCCCCGCCTGGCAGTTCTGGAGCACCAGCCCCACCCACCTCGCCAACCTGAACAACTGTGCCCTCACCAACCACGGCGTAGGTGTCTACTACAACGCCACAACCGGCTGGACCTACCTCACCCATGACTTCGGCGGCTGAGGCGTGGACCAGGGGAAACGGACTGAGCGCAAGGTCAGCACCGCGCCGCCCGACCCAACAACCGCGTGATCTCCACCGTCGCCGGGATCACCCACCCGCCGCGAGCGCCGATCTGCTCCGCGAACACCGCCAGCGACGGCAGCGACCAGCCGCCATCGTCCCCTTCCTCCTGCTCCTCCGGGTCGGGGTCGGGGTTGGGGCGCGGGGTGTGGCTGCTGCAGGTCGCCGTCACCCTGCCCAAACCGGCGGTGCGCGAGCCGGTCAACGGCGTCCTCGGGGTGGACCAAGGGCTGGCGAACCTGGCCGTCACCAACGACGGCGCGGTGCTGCTCGGCCCGGCGCTGCCCGGGCCGATCCACGGCAACGGACATGTGCGCGGCCTGCGGGAGCGCAGGCATCGGGCAGCGCCGGCGTTTGCAGAAGAAGGGCACTCCTGCGGCGCGGCGGGTGCTGCGCCGCCTGTCCGGGCGCGAGCACCGGATGATGACCGACATCAACCACCAAATCAGCAAACACGTGGTGCGCGAAGCCGAACGCACCGGCCGCGGCATCGCCCTGGAGGACCTCCGGGGCATCCGCGGCCGGGCAAGGGCTCACCGGCTCCAGCGGCGCACCCTGCACGGCTGGGCCTTCGCCCAGCTGATCGACTTCACCCGCTACAAGGCCGCGCGGGCCGGGATCGCCTTCATGCTGGTCGACCCCGCCTACACCTCCCAGGCCTGCCCGACTGCGGGTGCGTCTCCAGAGCGAACCGGCCCGCCCGGGGCCGGTTCCTCTGCACCGGCTGTGGCCTCGCTGGGCACGCCGACCACGTCGCGGCCCGCAACGTCGCCGTACGCGGTGATGCGGGCTGGGCTGCTGTCAACCAGCCGCACGCTACCGGCCTCCCTTCAGCCAGACGGGACCGTGAGAGCAAGCCACCGGCTTCGGCCGGTGGTAGTTGACTTCTGGGTCAGCTCGCGGCGCGGTCGCCGAGCGGGCGGCGGCGCAAGGCGGGGTCGGTCAGGGGCGCGGGGCTCCAGAGGCCGACAGGGTGGTAGACGTTGGTGCCGGGCGGCACGAGCTCGTCGATCCGGTCGAGCACGGTGTCGTCGAGCACCAGCGAGGCGCCCTTCAGCAAGCCATCCAGCTGCTCCATCGTGCGCGGGCCGAGGATGACCGAGGTGACCGCCGGGTGTGACGCAACGAAGCCGACGGCCAGCGCCGGCAGGGTGCAGCCGAGCTCGTCCGCCAGTTTCACCAGTTCCTCGACGACCTCCAGCTTGGCTGCGTTGACCGAGGTAGACGGGTCGAACCGTTCTGGCGCGAGCGCGGCGCGGCCCCGCGACAGGTCGACCTGCTGCCCCTTGCGGTAACGACCGGTCAGGAACCCCCAGCCCAGCGGGCTGTAGGTGAGCACGCCCATACCGAGCCGCTGCGCCGTGGGAAGGACGTCGCCCTCGATGCCGCGGGCCAGGATGTTGTACGGCGGCTGCTCGGTGCGGAACCGGTACAAGCCGCGCTGCCGGGCCACGTGGTAGGCCTCGACCGTCTCGTGCGCCGGGAACGCCGAGCTGCCGAAGGCCCGGATTTTGCCCTGCCGGACCAGATCGGTCAGTGCCGAGAGGGTCTCCTCGATGTCGGTCCGGTGGTCGGGGCGGTGGATCTGGTAGAGGTCGATCCAGTCGGTGCGCAGCCGCTTGAGACTCGCCTCGACCTCGCGCATGATCCAACGCCGCGAGTTCCCGCTGCGGTTGGGCCCCTCCCCCATCTGGAAGTGCACCTTCGTCGCCAGCACCACCTCGTCTCGCCGGCCCTGCAGCGCCTTGCCCACGATCTCCTCGGATTCGCCCGCCGAGTACATGTCAGCGGTGTCGACGAAGTTGATCCCGTGGTCGAGGGCGGTGTGGATGATGCGGATGCTGTCATCGTGGTCGGGGTTGCCGGCCGAGCCGAACATCATGGTGCCGAGGCAGTGGGTGCTGACCTCGATACCAGTGCCGCCGAGGATGCGATATCTCATGCTTCTGAACCGTAGAATCTAGAGCCGACTCTAGGTCAAACTGGGCCGCATGTCGGCTTTGAGCATCGGCCAGGTCGCCGAGCGCACCGGGCTCAGCGTGCACACACTCCGGTTCTACGAGCGGGAGGGGCTGCTGGCCCAGCCGGTACGGCGGGGAGCCGCAGGGCACCGGGTCTACAGCGAGGATGACGTCGACTGGCTGGGCGTGTGCATCCGGCTGCGGGCCTCCGGCATGCCCCTGACCGACATCCGACGCTACACCGAGCTCGTCAGGGCGGGCCAAGGCAACGAGGTGGAACGGCTGGAGGTGTTGCGCGAACATCGGGAACGGGTGCTCTCCCAGATGCATGAACTCAACGAGTGCCTCAAGCTGATCACCCACAAGGTGGCCGTCTACGAGAGCCGTCTGGGTTTGCGGGACAACGTCCCAGATTGTGCGCCCTAAGCCTCTTCGGGGATTGCTTCGATGCTCACCGCTGGCGAGACCGGCCGGGAACGAGCCTGGCGTCCTGGAACGCCCACCGTCGAAGGCGCGTGACCTGGCCGGGGACCGTGAACAGGTCGATGAAACCGAGCCCGCGGGTCCAGAAATCCACGGCGGCGGCCAGGTCTGACGTCGGCACGGTGGGTTTCCAGCGCCGGCCATACGTGCCGTGTCAGCGGCCGCGTCAGCACGGCGACGGCCCGCTATCAGAGGGGTCGGCGATCGTAAAGGCCATGAACGGCGCGGCGGTCACGGCCACCAGGCCGGGGCCACCGGGCACCAGCAAGAACCCACCTCTCACAAAGGAACACACCATCATGGCCATCACCCTCTCCGAGCAGGACCAGCACACCCTCCGCATCGCCGCCTGGGGCGCCGTCTCCCTGATCACCGCCGCCGGCGCCGCCGGCTCCCCGCACAAGGCCGCCACCCAGGCCTCCATCGCCCTGACCTCCGCCACCGGCGTCGTCGGGCACGTGCTCACCAAGGCGCCCAAGGGCCTGTACAGCAGCAAGACCACCGCCGCCCTCGCTGACAAGGTGCTGCCCGCCCTGACCGCGTCCATGACCCTGCTCCAGCAGCTGGACGCCGCCGAGGCCGACAACTTCCGCCGCACCGTTCTCGTCACCATCGAGGCCGCCGGCCACGGCCAGAAGAGCGAGCCCAGCCCCACCATGGCCGAGATGGCCCGCAAGATCACCGCAGCCCTCGACGCCGCCTGATGCGATGTCAGCCTCGTGTCACAGGGGTCCGCTTCGAACCCCTGTGACACGACGGCGTGCGCACGATCCTGACAGGACGGCCCATTCACGCGGTCGGTGTTCGGCTCTGCGATCGGGGTCCGGCCGAAAATCGTTTGCCTCGCGTGGTGGGCTCGGGGAATGTGGTGTCCATGAGGCTCTGACGGACAGCACCGCCATTTCGAGATGCCACGGCGCTCACTCGCCGCCGTGATGCCGCATGCCCACATCCTGTTCAGCGAAGAGAGCGTCTTTGTCTCAGCAACACTCCCTGCCTCCGGCCGCTGCGGCCACGGTCACCGTGTTCGCCTCCCCCACGAGCTGGATCGAGTCCGATGCCGTCGCGCAGTGCCGTCAGGTGGCCGCCCTCGACGGCATGATGCACGTCGCCGCCATGCCCGACCTGCACCCCGGCAAGGGCGCCCCCATCGGCGCCGCCATGACGTCGACTGTCCTGTACCCGTTCCTGGTGGGCTCCGACATCGGTTGCGGCATCGCCGTTTTCCCCATCAAGCTCAAGCGCGCCGTACCCGAGAAGCTCGCCGCGCGGTTCCCCGACCTCGATCGCGCGCTCGACCCTGAGCAGGATGCTGACGATCCCGCCTGGGCCGTGGTGAAAGGCGACATCCCCGCAGGTCACGTCGAGGGTCTCGGGACGGTAGGCCGGGGCAACCACTTCGTGGAGCTGGCGCGGATCGGGAGCATCTTCGAGCCGGAGCACGCGAGCCGGCTCGGACTCGCCACCGGCGACCTGGTGCTCATCGTCCACAGCGGTTCCCGAGGGCTGGGCGAGCGGATCCTGCGGGCGCACACCGAGGTCCACGGCGCGGGCCCCGCTCCTGATCCCGGTGCCTACTTGGCGATGCATGACGAGGCCGTACGCTGGGGGTCGCTCAACCGGCGGCTGCTGGCCGCCCGGGTCGCCCATGCCCTGGGGGCCGAGCCCACCGAGCCGATCGTCGACCAGTGCCACAACCTGGTCGAGGTCCGCGACGGCATCTACCTGCACCGCAAGGGGGCGGCGCCGGGTGACGGCCGTGACGTGCTCATCGCCGGTACGCGAGGCACCCCTTCCTATCTCGTGGCAGGCCGCGCCGGGCCGGACGCCGGCCATTCCGTGGCCCACGGCGCGGGCCGCAAGATGTCCCGTGCGGACGCGCTGCGCCGGGGGAAGGCCAAGCACACGGTTGAAGAGCTGCGCCGCACGCCCATGGGGTCGCTGGTGGTGTGTGGCGACCGGCAGTTGCTGTTCGAGGAGGCGCCGTCGGCGTACAAGCGCATCGAGCAGGTGATCGACGACCTCGTCCACCACGACCTGGCCACGCCCGTGGCCACCACGATCCCGCTGGTCACGTACAAGACGGCTGACCAGAGAGACCACCGGGAGCATCGCCGTAAGCGGGGGCGGTCGTGAGCGTCCACCTGCTCCTGTCCGCCGGGCGCGGCCCGCAGGAGTGCGCCTGGGCCCTGGCCCGGCTGCTGCGCCGCCTGGAAGCCGACGCCACCCGGCAGGACCTGGAGACCCACCGGGCCCACACTGTTCCCGGTGACCGGCCCGGCACCTACCGATCGGTCCTCATCCGAATCGCAGGAGACGCCGCCGAGGCGTTCGCCGCCTCGTGGACCGGAACCCTGTGCTGGCAGGCCCCCAGCCCCTACCGGGCCGGCACCGGCCGAAAGAACTGGTACGTCATCGCCCAGCCGTGCCAGGTCGACATCCCGCGCACGACGTTCACGGAAGCGGACGTCGACATCGTCGGCTGCCGCACCGGCGGCCCCGGCGGTCAGCATCGCAACAAGGCCAGCACGGCGGTACGGGCGACCCACCGGCCCACCGGGATCGTCGTCGTGGTCGACACCGAACGGCAGTTCAACCTCAACCGCCGCATCGCCCTGCGGCTGCTGCGAGAGCGCATCGAACACGGCGACGAGGTGGCGGAGCGCGCCGTCACCGCCGCCCGCCGGGGCATCCATGACGAGCTCGTACGCGGCAACCCCACCCGCGTCGAACGCCCCGAGGCACCGGAACAGGACCAGACTTCACAGGTGCCGACGCGCCGGCGACGGCGGTGAGTCGCGGCCCTTGCGTAAGTGCAGGCCCGTGAGGAAATGCCGCGACGGTCGGTCTCCCGGCCCAACCGGCGGATGTACCCCGATCCGGTGTGAGAACGCAGGCGACTCAGCGTTGCAGGCCGTCCCATGACCACCGGGGGATGCTCTGGCCCTCCGGTACGTCGTTCGCGGACTCCGGATAGCGGGCCATGGCCGTGGTAGTGGCCCAGGCGAAGTAGTCGTGCAACACCTGCCGGAGCGGCTCCCGCGTGGTCAGCCCCACGTCCTCGAGAGCCTGGTCGAAGCAGGCGATCGCGCGGCGATCCATCTCCTCGTGCGGGCCGTTGCCGCTGTGCATGCGCACGACGGACGTCTCGTCGCCGTACTCATCGGAGTAGAGGGTCGGTCCACCAAGTGCCTCGGCCCAGTACGCGGCCAGCCGCTCGGTGTGCTGAGGGTGGAAGCCCTGGCTGAAGGCATGACCGACCACCTCGTCCGCCATCACGCGAGCATGCCACGCTTCGGCAAGGCGGAGCAGGCCCTTGCTGCCGCCCACGGCCGTATACACGGTCTCCATGCACCGAGAATGCCAGGGCCGGCAGACAATCCACAGGCCCGCCTTGGTCAGGAGCCGCTGGATGAGGAACATGTCGTCAGGAAAGAGCAGGCAGGAGAACCCCGCCGCACAGAGAACTCCCGCGCGGAAGATCGCGTCAAAGCGTGAATGAGTTCCACCGCCGAGATGAAGGACGGCAAGGTCACCGACTCTGTACGGCGCCTCTCCTGAGCGGCCCGTTGAACCGCCCGAACCGGTGCGGGAGGGAACGGTGGTCGCGGCGCGATCCCGGTGCGGGAATCTGTTAACTGCGGTGTCGCGCCGAGCTCACCGGTGAGGTCGCTGCTCCGCACCGGACGACCGGCTCGGAGCAGCGGCCCAGGGGGCGCGCGCTCGCGGAGCTCGTCAGGGCACACCTAGGCCTCCAACAAAGCCGGAGTGGTTCAGAGCAGCGTGTCGTTCAGAGCAGCGTGTCAAGGCCCTGATCCACGGCGAGCTGCAACTGGCGAAACTGCGGCCCGAAGTCACGGCCGCGGGTGCCGTGACTTTTCAGGATCAGCAGGTCAGGCGGTGAGGGCGGCCGCCGCTTCCCGGTAGATGACGCTCGGGTCCTCCGCCAGCCATGCCTTCACCTGGCGGCTCCAGGCGTCGGCGAGCACTTCGGGCTGGTGCGCCTCGATGCCGTCCAGGGCCGCCGCGACGATCACCTCGGGGGCGGTCTTGTCGCCGTCGTACCAGGCCATCATGTCGGTGTCCGCAGCGCCCAGGTGCAGGCCCGTCACCAGAGTGCGCTGGTGGGCCAGCTCCAAGCGTACGTTGTTGGTCAGCGCCCACTCGGCGGCCTTGGCCGCGTGGTAGGCGCCGGCGCCGTCGTAGGCGAGCCACGAGATCGCCGACAGCACGTTGAGGATCGCGCCGTCGTCCAACTGGGGCGCAAAGGCGCGGATCACGTTGAGGGTGCCATAGAAGTGGGTGTCCATCTCGCGGCGAATCGTGTCCAGGTCCCCGGTGACCAGGTTCGCCCCGGTCGAGATTCCCGCATTGTTGATGACAATCTTGACATCGGGTGCCGCTGCCGCAGCGGCGGCGATCGATGCCGGATCGGTGATGTCGAGGCGCAGCGGGACGACCCCGGGCACGTCGATGAGGTCGGGGCGGCGGGCGGTGGCGTACACCCTGCCGGCACCGCGATCGAGAAGGGAAAGGACAAACTGCCGGCCCAGGCCGCGGTTGGCGCCGGTGACCAGCACGTGAGCTCCGTTGATCTGCATGCGGATAGGCTAAAACCTGACGTTGACGTCAGAGGCAAGTCTTGTGATGGAGGTCACGGTGCGTATCGGCGAATTGGCGGCGCGGTCGGGCGTCAGCGTGCGGGCCTTGCGCTACTACGAGGAGCAAGGACTGCTGGAGGCGAACCGGAGCGACTCCGGGCAGCCACTACCCCGAATCGGCGGTCGACCGGGTTCAGCTGATCCAGATGCTTTACGCGGCCGGGCTGTCCAGCCGGACCATCGCCGAGCTGTTGCCCTGCGTCGAGGCCAAGGTCAGCACTCCGGAGTCACGGGCCCGGCTGGCCGCCGAGCGCGATCGCATCGACGCCCAGATTGCCGCGTTGACCCGTACCCGTGACCGCCTGGACGCGGTCATCGCCTTCTCCGGAAGCCCGGACAGCGGCTGCACGTGGATCGCGGACCCGCACGTCCCCGCGCAGGCGAGCCACTTCGCGAGCCGTGATCGCGACGGCTAGGTCGGAAATAACCCCTGTGTTCGTTGAGCGGTTGAGCGCGGCCAGCCGCGAAGCGGGAAGATCGACAAGGACCACCCGGTGGTCGCCGTCCTGCTGCCGCAGGGCGAGGGCCACTAGGGTGCTGGTCCGCGTGACGGTGCCGCGCTGCTGGGCAAGGATCCAGTGTGCTGGGGGTCGGTGGCGAAGAGTACGAGCAGCGGCAAATCGCGATGCGGCGCCTGGCCGCGCGAGCCGGGTTCCAAGGGGTCGTGGCCTGGTCGAGAGGCGGATCGGCGCAGGACCATTACGCCGACGTCTATTACCAAGAGCCGCAGAAAGCCATCGGCCTTCAGGCCGTGGATGAATGCGTCCCCGCCAGGGGATGGCCCGCCGAAGGCGGGGCAGACCGGAGCGCACAGCGCGGACCCCAGAACCTTGACGAAATCACTTGCAGTAGTGACGTGGCCGGGTCTACAGTCGCTGATGGTCGAACGAGTGAGCGATAATCAAGCCACACGGGAGATCGCTTTTATGGAACAAGGCGGCCGGGCTGGTCGTCTCAGGACGTGGAGACTTCGGGGTTGCCCGGTCTGCGAAGCGTCAAGCACCCCGTTCCATAACCCATGGCGTCCAACGCCGTGGGTTGCCGCCGAAGGCGGCACGGGAATCCTCGTCCCTTCAGGGCGAGGTGCAGGTCAACTCACGGGCTTCTACCAGCACCAGCCGTTCGTCCCTGACGCCCCCGGGCGGTGGCGGGCGCAGGGGCACGCGGCCGTGGTGCTGCCCGTGGACGGCCCCGCGCTCTTGCTGTCCGATGTCCGGGCGGTCCAGGAGCCGCGCCCAGCCGCCCCGGTGCACACCGCCTTCTATGGTGTCGTGGTCAAGCGTGACCCTGATCAGCGCGACTCCCACGCTGTCGTTGTAACGGATCTCCAGGTGGAAGACCCCAAAGAGCTTGCGTTGGAGATCTTCTGGCAGCTCAGCGATTCGCGTCTGCGACATGGGGATCTTGTGGAGCAGGTCGGTCTGGTGGTCTCGGGCGGGTGGGTGGCCCGGTCTCGGCTAGTTCCTGGACCATGGTGAGACGTTCCGCCTCCCACTCCGAGAACCGTGTACGCAGCCGGCGGGTGAACTCGTCGGCGGCGGGCTTCCCATTCCTCCTCCGCCTGCTTGTCACTCTGCGGCAGCTCGGTGGCCAGGAGCGCATGCCGGCTGGGGCCGAAGATACGTCGCTGGGACAGATCATGGACCGCGTCCAGGAGGGTGTCCTCGCGGCCACGGACCACCGCCGGCTGCGCCCGCATGTGACTCGGTGCACAAAGTGGACAGATGTAGCTCCCGTTTCTCGGCCGAAGGGCTGGCCAGGATTTGCACGAGCACCAGCACCACCACCCCGAACCAGCTCTTGCACCGTGAGCGCCGGCTCAGTCATGCCGACTGGACTCCGGGTCCCGGGTCGATGCCGGTGGTACGGAACCGGATGCGGTAGCTGCCCGGCGAGACTCCGAGGTTGCGGCGGAAGATCCGTCTCATCGTCTCCGGGGAGCCGAAGCCGGCACGCCGTGCGACGGACTCCTGGCTTTCGTCGCCGGTCACCAGGAGAAGCTTGGCCGCCTCCAGCCGGGTCTGCTCCACATAGCGGGCCGGTGTCATGCCCACCTCGTCACGGAACATCCGCGCCAGGTGGCGCTCGCTCACCGCGGCGCGGGCGGCCATCGCGGCAGTCGAGTGGTCCGCGGCGGGTTCGAGGACCACAGCGTCCAGGACCTGGCGCAGGCCGCGCGTGGTGGGGACGCCCGCCTTGGACCAGACGCTGAACTGCGCCTGGCCGCCCGGACGTTGGAGGAAGACGACCATCCACCTGGCGACCCTGCGGGCGACGTCGGTGCCGTAATCGTCCTCGACGATGGCCAGGGCCAGGTCGGTGCCCGCGCTGATCCCGGCGCCAGTGACGAAGCGGCCGTCCTGGACGAAGAGGGCGTCCGGATCCACCATGACGCGGGGGTACTCCAGGGCGAGCCGCGCGCAGTGTGCCCAGTGGGTCGTCGCTCGGCGTCCGTCCAGCATCCCGAGGGCGGCCAGCACGAAGGCGCCGGTGCAGACGGAGGCGATCCGCGACGCCCGGGGCGCCAGTTCGCGGACCGCCGCGAGCGCCTCGGGGACCGTGTCCGGGGTCAGCTCCTCCGGTATGTCGTGCGTGCCCGGGGCGAAGGTGAAGTCGGCCGGCACACCTCCCGGCACCAGGAGGGTGTCGATGGAGTCGGGGGCGTCGGCCACGGGAATGTCCGCGCTCAGCCGGGTGAACGCGGTCGTTCCGACCGGCTGCCCCGTGGGCGAGACCAGCAGCACTCGGTAGCGGGCCCCGAAGTCGTTGGCCCGGGCGAAGATCTCCAGCGGCGCGGCCACGTCCTGCAGCGTCACCTTGTCGTACAGCACGAAGACCATCGTCCGTTCGGTGCCGCTGTCCGCGGCCTCGATGCTCCGGTTCATGGTTCCGGCCTCCTCTCGGGGGAGTGCGGGCTACCCCTCGTGTCCGAAATCGTGGCTCGTGTGTCGGTTGCAGCTCTTGGCTCCTGTCCCTCCAGGAGGGAACGTGGAAGCCGTAATCCGCCCGGGGAATCCGGGATCCGAGTTCCTGGAATAGATGGTACCGATCGCTTCGAGCTCTCAGTAAAAGCGCCGCACTTCCGGCGACCCTCTGGGGAGGAATATTAACCGCATGAAGACCTGATCGGTCCAGTGCCCATATCGACCTCGCAGCCGCCCATAGCCTCACCGGCAGGCTTGGGCGGCTTTTCCTGCCCTTATGTCACAAGACAGCGGAAGTCAATACCGGAAATCGCTTGTTCAAGCATCTTTAACTCACATGAAACAAAGTAGCTGGAACCTATTGGTGTCTTCCCACCTCAGAGCCAACACGATCGGCACCGAAGGCAGCTGCGGCCACGTTCCCCACCGGGATCCACGCGGCGGCAGGAGCCGAATAAGCGTGAAAATCCGCGTTCGATCGAAGCACTCGAACTACCGGATTCGACATCGCCGATCGAGCCTTTAGAAAGCCTTTCACGACAGGGCACCCAATTCTCTTCCGCGCCTCAGCATGCCAATTGTCGCCTGCCCGTGTTCGGGCACGAATTCCGCCGAGCCGTCAGAACTCGGCGTCAGAGGAGTGTTTGGTCATGCGCCAGCTAGATGCTTTGTCGATCAGCATCGGCGTACTCGGAGGAGTCGCCACGCTGATGACCGCAACCGTCCTGACCGTTCCGGTCTGGGTCATCTTCATCGCCTGGGCCTCCTTCTTCATCCTCGGAGCCGGCACCGACGGCATGGTGAGGTCGATCGCCTCGAACCTGACCGGCATCGTCATCGCCTCGCTGACACTGCTGGTCATCCATGCGCTGGGCGGTGGCATCGCCATCGCCGCCGTCGCCGTGGGTGTCGGCAGCGCCGCCATGGTGCAGGCGTCGAAGATCCCCCTGCTCTCGAAGATCCCGGCCATCGTGTGGGGCTTCGCCTCCACGGTGGGCACGGTGGCCGCCACCGGCCACGGCATCACCACCGCATCCATCAGCAACCCGGCGCTCGTCGCGGCGTTGTCCATGGTCCTCGGCGCGGTGTTCGGCATCGCCTCGGAGTACTGGGGAGCCGCGATGACCGCACGCCCGGCCGCCGAGCCGATCCCGGAAGGACAGTCATGAAACTACAGCACCACCTGGGAGGCCTGGAAAACCTCGGCCCCGTCAATTACGAACCGCGCGTCTTCGTCGAGGACTGGGAGCAGCGCATCTTCGGCATCCACGTCGCGATGATGGGCCTGAGCGCCCACCTTGGCGACGCCGTGCCCCAGTACCCGATGGAAGACGTGCCCACTGCCTTCTCCTCCGTCTGGACCTGGGCGGACCTGCGCAAGGGCGCCGAGGCGATGCACCCTTTCGCCTACTTCCAGTACCGCTACTACGAGAAGTGGCTCGGCGGCATCAGCGGGTTCTTCGTCTCCCAGGGCTACATCACCGCGGAGGAGCTGGAGGCGAAGGCCGCGGAGTACCTCCAGGATCTGGGACCGGCACTGCCTGAGGGCGGAGACGAACGCATCGACGACCAGGTCATCCGCTACCTGCGCGAGGGCGACTCCCCCCGCCAGGGTCCGGCTGGGTCCCCGGCCTTCACCGTCGGCGACCGGGTGACCGTCAAGGACGTGCCGCCCACCGAACACACCCGGCTGCCAGGCAATCTGCGCGGCCGTACCGGCACCGTGGAGCGCGTCTTCGAGGGCAACTACGGCTACTTCTGCTCCACCGGCCCCGACGGCATCGGAGAGCCCATGCCCGTCTACGCCGTCCGCTTCGAACCCACCGACATCTGGGGAGAGCTCGCCGAACCCGGTGCCGTGCTCTACGGCGAGCTCTACCAGGCCTACCTCACCCCCGCCACGGAGGAACAGCAGTGACCGTACAGTTCGGCTACCCCGAAGACCGCGAAGCCCGCAGCGCCGCCCGCGTCCGGGCGCTGGAGGCCCTGCTCATCGAGAAGGGCGTGATCACCGGCGCGACCGTCGACAAGGTGCTCGGCTACTTCGAGGCCGACATGACGCCGCTCAACGGAGCCAAGATCGTCGCCCGTGCCTGGACCGACCCGGAGTTCGGCGAACGGCTCGTCAAGGACACGCCGGCCGCCGTCGCGGAACTGGACCTCCCCGTCGGCATGGACGGCGCCGAAGGCGAGCACCTGCAAGCCGTGGCCAACACCCCCGGCGTGCACAACCTGGTCATCTGCACCTTGTGCTCCTGCTTCCCCTGGCCTGTGCTCGGACTTCCGCCGTACTGGTACAAGGACCCGACCTTCCGCGCCCGCGCGGCCCGGGAGCCCCGTGTGGTGCTCAAGGAGATCGGCCTGGACCTCGACCCGTCCGTCGAACTGCGGGTGTGGGACAGCAGCGGTCATTCTCGCTGGTTCGTCGTTCCGCAGCGGCCCGCCGGAACCGACGGCATGACCGAGGAGGAACTCGCCGCCCTGGTCACCACCGAATCGATGATCGGCATCGCCGAGGTTCCTTCACCCGCTGCCTGAGCAGCACCCGGACACCAGAGAAAGGGAATCCATGGAGGCCACCGCCACCACCGCGCCCCTGCACGAAACCTGCGTCACCGACATGAACGCGCCCACCTTCGACGCCGACTGGCAGCGCCGGGCGTTCGGCGTCGCCGTCGCCCTGTCGGAGTTCGGCCACTACCCCTGGGACGCATTCCAGCAGCGGCTCATCGCCGCCATCGGCGCATGGGAGTCCGCCCCCGCGGCCGAGCAGGGCAGCTGGCAGTACTACGAGCACTGGCTCGCGGCGCTCGAACACGTACTGGTCGATCACGGTCTGGTTGGAGAGAACGAGATGGGTGCCCTGCTCGGGGCGTAACCCGTTCCAAGGCCCGGATCACCAGGACGTCCGTTCCGGCCCGTCCGCCAGGGCCGCCGCACCCGCGAGTGGCTCCCCCACCAGCGGGTGCGGCCCGCCCCCTCTCGATGCTGACGACGGCACCGCGCGGTGCCCCCTGCCAAGGATGTATGTGTGACCACAACGACCATCACCGCCGGCCGATGGACCCGCGCCGAACGGCTGCGCATTACGGGCATCGTCGGCGTCATCGCCGCCCTGCACGTCATCGGATGGAGCCTGTACCTCTTCTACGCCAGCGGCCCGGCCGGCGCCGGGGCCTTCGCCGGAGCCGGAACCCTTGCCTACACACTCGGGATGCGGCACGCCTTCGACGCCGACCACATCGCCGCCATCGACGACACCACCAGACTGATGATGCAACGCGGACGCAGACCCGTCGGCGTGGGCTTCTTCTTCGCCATGGGCCACTCCACCGTGGTCCTCGCCCTCGCCTTCGTCGTCGCGCTCGCCGCGGGTCACGCCGGCTCGGGCATAGGCTCCTTCCGCCAGGTGGGCGGCCTGGTCTCGCAGATCGTGGCCGTACTGTTCCTGCTGCTCGTCGCCGTGCTCAACCTCATGGTGCTGACCGGCATCGTCAGCCTGTGGCGGCGTATGACGCAGGGCCGGCTGGACCAGGACGAGCTCGAGCGGCACCTGCTCAACCGAGGCCTGATGAACCGCCTCCTCGGCCGCCGCGCCCGCTCGCTGATCCGTTCCTCATGGCACATGTACCCGGTCGGCATCCTCTTCGGCCTCGGCCTGGAGACCGCCAGTGAGATCACCCTGCTCACCCTGTCCGCCAGCACCGCCGTCCACGGGTCCGGCCTGCCCACCCTCGCTGTCCTCTCCCTCCCGCTGCTCTTCGCCGCGGGAATGAGTGCCTTCGACACCGCCGACAGCATGCTGATGACACGCCTGTACTCGTGGGCGTACCGCAGCCCCGCCCGCAGGCTCTACTACAACATCGCCATGACCGGCATGACCGTGGCCGTCGCCGCGTTCATCGCCAGTGTCTACGTCGCGGGGCTCGTCGCCGACGCCACCGGAGCCGGGGGACTCCTCACCGCCTACGCTTCCCTGGCCGACCAATTCGAACTGCTCGGCTACGTCGTCGTCGCCGTCTTCGCGGCCTCCTGGCTCTCCGCCGCCGCCATCTGGCGCTACCGCGGACTCGCCGAGAAGTACGGCGACCGGCAAGGTGCCGCCGACGAAGTAGCCCAGCGATCCTGAGTTCTGGCGCGAATTACTGACTCAGGACACTAGTTAGGCGATCCCGATCGCTGTGGCGGGTCGGGGTGGTCGTGGTCTTCGTCCATGCTCCTCCTCTCTCGCTGCGCGTGCATGCCAGGGTGGCGCAGCGTGGCGGCGTTTGGCGGGAACGACGCGGCGTGACGAGTGGTGCGAAGTGAATCGGCCCGGTAGATCCGAGGCCGAAGGTGGACAAGCGTAAGCTATGCACCCAAGGCGGCCAGCAACGAGGACGCTTGCTCCGGCGTGAGCGCGAGTTTACGGGCCTCCTGCCAAACGTAGGAGCACAGCCGAGCGGGAGTAGGAGCCACCGGTGCCCGTGCTGAAGATCCTGCCGTCCTTGGCGGTGCCGTACGTGGAGATGTGCTCGCGGAGCATCGCGGCCAGGATCTGCTACGCCGGATGCATGTCCACCAGGATCAAGCTCCCACCGGGCCGCAGCGCCATGGACACCCCACGCATCCAGGCATCGAGCTCGGCGATCCAGCACAGCACCCCGTAGGTGGCCACCACCTCGAACCTGCCGGCCAAGGTAGCGGGCAACCGCTGGGTGTCGGCCTCGACGAAGGCGGCCGTGAGACCAGCGCGCTCGGCGACCCAGGAACCACGTCCCGCCCAGCATCAGCGCTCACTTCATACCTCGACCCCAAAGCAGCCCCAGCGATGGATCCCTTCGTGCACGGGTAGTCAATGGGCGTGCTCTGGCCGCCAATGACGCAGCCACCGGCCTCTCGCCAGGATGCGGGCATGCGACCAGATCCGACCGTTCAGATGATGCAGTACATCACCGGCGCATGGGTCTCGCAGGCGATCAGCGTTGCGGCCACGCTCGGGGTGGCCGACGAACTGGCCCGGGGACCCCACCAGGTGGAGGAGCTCGCCCAGGCGGTGGGCGCGGACGCCGATGCCCTGTACCGGCTGCTGCGTGCACTCACCGATCTCGGCCTCTTCCAAGAGCTCGACGATCAACGGTTCGCGCTGACGGAGGTGGGCGAGCTGCTGCGTACCGACCGGCCCGGCTCCCTGGCCGGGATGGCCAAGCTGATCGGCGCGCCCTTCCACCGCCGCGCGTGGACCGACCTGGTCGAGAGCGTGCGCACCGGAGAATCGGCCTTCGAGCGGCTGTTCGGCTTCGGCTTCGACCATTTCCGCGACCACCCGGACGACGGGCGGATACTCAACGAGGGCATGACCGCGGTCTCCGGTGCCCTCGTGGCGCCTTCGGTGTTGGCCTACGACTTCAGCCCATTCCAGACAATCGTGGACGTGGGCGGGGGACACGGCGCGCTCCTGGCGGCGGTCCTGTCCGAACACCCCAAGAGCAGGGGAGTGCTCTTCGACCTGCCCCACGTCATCCAGGGCGCCGGAGAGCCACTCGCGATGGCCAGGGTGAAGGACCGGTGTGAGCTCGTGGGCGGGGACTTCTTCGAGTCGGTGCCGTCCGGGGGTGATGCCTACCTGCTGTCGAACATCATTCACGACTGGGGTGACGACGACGCGGTGCGCATCCTCGCCAACTGCCGGGCCGCCATGAAGGACACCGGACGGGTGCTGTTGTGCGAATCCGTCATCCCCGACGCGCCCCGCGAGCCATCCCCCACCACGCTGATCGACCTGGAGATGCTGGTGATGGCCAGGGGTGCACGGCAGCGTACGGCGAGCGAGTACACGCTGCTGTTCGAGCGGGCGGGCCTGCACCTGACCGGCGTCCACGGTGACCGCGGCACCTTCAGCATCGTGGAGGGCCGGCCGTTGCCCGAATGAGATCGGCAGCACGTTCGGCGATCGCGATCGTGCCGAATGTGGTGAGCCGCGGCGACGGCGGCGGGCGTCAGATCGGGGTCGCCGAGCCGCTGCTCGACGAAGGACTCGACCCGCAGCATGAGAACGCGCTCGCGTTGCTCGGATGTCAACGCCTCGCGGCCCGCCCGGTCGGCCAGGGCGGCGGCGGTCAGGTCCAGGATGGCGTCGCCGATGCGAGACGCGCCCACCCCGGCGTATCCGTCGAGGTCGGCGGCTATCTGACGGACCAGCCCGGCCACAAGCGCGCCGTGCCGCCCGGACAGGGAAACTGCGGCCAGATCCCGGGTATCCCGGCGGGTCGGCGGCAGCAGCGCACGCGGGACCGCCACGGAGACTTGATGGTGGGCCACCCCGGCGACGCGGACGGGCTGCGACAGGTCGACTAGGACGAGTTCGCCGGGGCGCGCCAGGACCTGACGGTCGTTCTGCTCGACCACCGGGTGCCCGCTCAGCTGCAGCCGGATGACGCAAAGCTCCGGATCCGACTTGCGGATCAACTTCGTCCCGCGCACCACCTGGCCCGTCGGGGCGGTGAAGTCGACAACCCGCAGCGCGCCCAGCTCCGCTGTGCGGATCTCCCACCAGAAGCGGGTTTTGTCCTCAGGGAGCAGATCGACTGGCACGATCGAGTCGGCGAGTGCGTGCCGGAAGTACTCCAGCCGGGCAGCTTGAGGCTGATCGCTGGCTCGCCACACCTTCATTGTTCTCTTGCTACCACCGAGCCTCCTGCTCACGCGAGTTCTTTGGATGGGTATGCACGGCATCTGTGGGCAATGGCCGGTCTTTGACCTGTTCGTTCGGCTGTCCTACGACTCATGCGTGATCGCCGGCTAGGTGGACGTCCGCCAGCATCCCATGGCGGAGGAGACGGCGGCGAACGCCCGCCGAGCAGCCCCTGCTCGACGTTCTAGGTTCGGTCGTGGTCGTTTCGGTCAGCGGCCGACGGCAGGTGTGAGGCCGACGAGCTTGGTCAGGAACCGATCGACCTGCTCCTCCAGTGGCGGCCATGGCAAGTCGGGCTGATTGATCCGCATCGACACGGCCCCGTGAACCGCCGCCCTCAGGTCCAGTGAGACCTTTGCGGCGTCGTCGGCCGGGGCGAGCCCGGCGTCGATGCACCGCTGCACCGCGGTAGTGGTGCGCTCGGCCAGCTCCTGCTTGAACGACATGGCCACCCGCTGGTTGAGCGTGCTCTCGTGCAGGACTTTGTACAGGCCGGGGTGCTCTTGGACCCATCTGCCCAGGAGCAGGACGCGGGCACGCAACTTCCCCGCCGGATCGGCGGCACCGTTCTCGGCCTGATCGACGGCCTCCACAAGTTCGCGATGGAACCTCTCCAGGGCGGCCAGTACGAGCGCGTCCCGGTCGGCGAAGTGGATGTACATCGAGGTCGCCGCGACGCCGACCTCCCGGGCCACCGCGCGCATGGACAGGGCCTGGTCGTCGCCGAGTTCGTCCAGCAGCCGCAGGGCGGTGTCCACGATGTCCTCGCGTAGCCGCTCGCCCTGGCCGCGCGGGTTGCGGCCCCGCCTGTCGCCGCGAGGGCGGGCCGGGGCGGAGGAGGTCTTGTCCATGGTGGCCCATTGTAGGCGAACGACCGTTGCACTACAGTCGTAGCACTACAGCCGTTCACATAAAGAGGAGTGCCCATGGAGAACCACGTGAAGGCGCTGGACTCGGTGTTCGCCGAGATGAGCGCCGCCACCGACCGCCGGCTCTGGGAAGAGATTCCGGAGCTCACCACGCGCGAGAAGGTCCTGCTGTGCCTCACCGCCGACGTCTGCCAGCAGACCCTCGGCCTGCCCTTCCAACAGCACGTGACGATGGCGGCCGACTGCGGCTTGTCGGCCGACGACCTGCGCGAGCTGCTCCGCTTCGTCGCCTACGACAGCGGCTACCCCGCCGCTCTGGCGGCGCTCGCCCGCCTGACCGGCCTGGAACGGGAGCACTCCCTCCCCGCTCCCACCGGCCAGGGCCACGAGGTGAACGCCAACGGCACAGGCAGTCCGATCCCCGAGCCGATGCGGCAGACCGTGGCAGCCCTCGACGCACCGTTCGGCATCTACATGGACCTGCAGTCCCGGATGCGCGCCGACATGCGACTGCTGTCGGTCCGTGAGCGCGCGTTCATCACGATGACCGTCGACGTGCTCTTCCAGACCCTGCAGGAGAGCTTCCGCGCCCACCTGACGCGTGCCCTTGGCACCGGTGCCACACCGGAGGAGGCCCGTGCCGTCGTACGGTTCTCCGCGCAGTTCGGCATGACCAAGGCATGGCGCGCCATGCACGTACTCGACGCCCTGCTCACCGAACTCGGCGCCGCCCGGGTCTGACCCGGGAGGGAAACGCTCGCGAGCCTTGGCGTCCTGGCGAAGCTGCTCGGCAAGGTGCACCAAGCTCGCCCAGCTCACCTTCTGCCGGTGCTCGAGGAGGTATCACTCTTCAGGTGACAAGCTCCCTCGCCGACCGGGCCGGTCGGCCATATGCTGGTGCAGGACCATGATCTGGGGACATCCGAGGGATGGGCTTGAGGGCATTTCCCCAGGTCACTGGCACGTTCATGGACCGCTCTTGCGTGACTCCCCACGCCGGGAAACGACCTCGGCGGTCACTCCCAAGACTGCGGCGACGAGATACGGCCAGGTGATCAGTTCCAGGATGCCGGAACAGTCGTGTGGCGCGGACGACACGAACCACGCCACGGGCTCGAAGACCGCAGGAATGAGCAGCACCAGACCGGCGGCCAGTGCAGCCCCGCTTCCGCCGAGCACAGCACCGATCGCCGCTACGGCAACCCATATCCCGACAGCCTCGCCCGTGTAGAGGTGCATCTGCGCCAGCGCCCACGTCTCCCGCAGATGCGCTCCGCAGAACGGGTCGTCGCTCGAGGAGACCGGCATGGTGGCTATCAGCATGCGGCCCAGGACGATGAGTAGGACGACGGTCCACACGGCCGCGCTCACTCGGGGCACCGACAGGGGCCTCTCTCTGCGGGCGAGCAAGAGGGCAATCACCACGACCGCCATGCAGGCCGACAGCAGCCCATCGCCCCGCCGCTGGCCACAGATGCTGGTGTACGGAACAGCGATGGTCAGCGCGGTGAGCACGAACACCGCGATCGCGACGAATGCGCCGAGCACCGGAAACCGCCTCGGCACCCACAGGGCCAGCAGCGCCAGCGCCACGGGCAGGAGTGTCATGCCCCAGGAGGCGCTCTGCCAGACCACCGTCTCCAGCAAGCCGGGCTCCGGGAGCCGGTAACCGAAGTAACCACAACTCTCGCCGGGGATCAGGACCGATAAGACCGCTGGTGCCGCAGCCGCCAGTATGGCCAGGAGACGGAACATCGGCGCCCTTTGCCCTTAAGGTGATCAAGTCCCGGGCGAGACTACACAACAGAAGCCTCCTGCGGAGCCGTCTCACTCTCGGCCGAGCGGTGTTCGGGCGGCGTTGAGGCAGCTTCTTTCACTTGACCTGCTGCATTTCGTGCTCGGCGAGTGTGCGGTATGCGGCGGGTATATCCGGCCCCCTCCACGGCACGAATTCATTGACAGCTGAGCCGAAGGCGTCGCCATCCAGGCGGGCCAGCAGGCGCCCCAGGGTGCTGGCAGCCAGCCGTGCCGCGCCGGGCAGGCCCAATCGGACACGCAGTTCGGGATCGCATCCGGTGATGAACCGGGTGATCTTCGCCAGGGAAGTCGCCCCGCCGAGCACGGCGAGCAGGGTTAAGGCCAGCAACGAGCCGATCCGGTAGCGGCGTCCGCGGCGGCTGCGTGGGTCGGGTACGGTATCCAGGACCTCGGCCAGCGCAGGCAGGTCGTCCGGGTCTATCAGCAGGTCGGAGGCATCGACGTGCTCCAGGTGGCGGGCGAGCACGTCGATCGGGGATGATGGCACGCGAATGCGGCCCCTGTTCTTGATCGACCGGCTAGACACCGACGATCATCGGGGGCCGCGTTTGTCATTTCAGCACGGAGCACGCACAGCGCAGGGTGCAAAGCCGCATACAACGGAACGCGCACAGCGTCCTGCTGGCAGACGATGCGATGAGCGCAAACAAATCCGACGCCCCAACCGCTTACGAGCGAACGCGGCAAGTCCACGACACCAGTGCGTGCCGTCGCGACGATCAGATCACATCCACCGGCTGGCATGTCCGCTTCTGCCGATGAACGGTCGCACGATCAGTCGTCGTCGCGACACAAGCAGAAGGGGTGACCAGCCGGGTCGAAGAGCACCCGGACATTGTCTCGCGGCTGTTCCGCGGCGACCGAAGCTCCGAGGGCCACAGCCTCGGCGACCGCGGAGTCCAGGTCTCCGACCTGGAAGTCGAAGTGCATCATCGGACGTTGCTGCCCATCGACAGGCGGCCAGACGGGTGCTTGGTAACCGGTCGCCTGCTGGAACACGACATAGATGGATCCCTCAGGAGCCGCGAGAATCGTCGTTCCTGGCTCCTCATGGCCAATGGGCCACCCGAGCAGCTCAGAGTAGAACCTCGCCAAAGCGCCGGGATCGGGCGCCTCGATAGCGGTTCCCCACCACATGCCCCCCGTTCGAGATCGCACCGGTGCACCTTCCCACGTAAGCGTCGATGTTGGTCGCGGGGACACGGTACAGCCAGTTTCGGACGTTTTACTTCCGGAATGGCGACCCGTTAGGGATCATCGTGGCGCATCGCGTCGGACGAACCACGAGCCCATACGAGAACGCTTCAGCCCTGGTCCGCTGCCACTGGCCGCAGACCAGCTCATTGGCGGCCACGTTTCTCATGAGGCGGTCAGTACCAGCGGGACCGGTACAGGCGCTGCCCGCTGATCCAGTACTTGTCCCCGTTGGGGTGCGAGACGAGCTGCGCGCCCGCGGTACCCGGCGGGGCGGTGTCCGTGAAGGCCTGGGGGTCGAGCCGGTGGAAGCGCCCTCGCGCCGTCACGTACAACTGCCCGTCGCTCGCGTCGAAGCGGACCTTCGTCGCCAGCGGGTTCCATTCGCTGACGCTCGACCAGTCGAACGGGGCGATTTCGTGCGTCCGCACCGTTTCCCGCGTCGCTGGGTCGAGTTCGAAGAGCTTGCCGGCGGTGATGCCCCACAGATGCCCCTCGGCGTCCACGGTGAGCCCGCTGATGGCCCGCTCGCCGGGAATCGGCTCCGCCTCCCACAGCTTGCTGCCCGAGGCGACGTCGAAGGCGAAGACCTTGGCCGTCGCCTGGGTGGGAGTCGAACCGTCCGCCGTGGCGGCGTGGTTCGCGCTCACCGAGATCGGGCCGTTCGACCCGCCCCTGACCCAGGCGCTGCCCGATCCGGGGACCCTCGCCATCACCTCCCTGGCGACCCTGCTGACGGCGAGCGTCCTCGAGGAGATCTTCTACGGCGGCTGGCTCCAGACCCGGCTGGAAGTCCTCCACGGCCGGTGGCCGGCGATAACCTTCTCGGCGCTGTTGTTCGCCGCCATGCACGCCGGCCGAGTCACCTCACCGATCCCGTCCCCGGGCTCGCCTCGATCGTCGCCGTCCAAGGCGTGTTCGGCCTCATGACCGGCTACGTCTGGGCCCGCTACCGCAACATCTGGATTCCCATCCTGATTCATGTGGTGACCAACCTGGTCTATGGGGACCTGCTGTTCGACGGTATCTGAGGGGGTTGTTTGATTCGAGTAGATTGCGGCTTATGCCACGGGTCACGTGCTGCGCATGTGTACCAGGTTCGCCAGCGGGGCAGGGCTATTCCCAACGACGGCGCGCTGGCGGCGAAAGGTGGCGATCGACGTGGCCTCGGGATTCCGGTTGGAATGGCCGATCACGGAGGACCTCGTCACGTTGCGAGCGGCTGTGCGGGCGTTCGGCACTGGTGCCGGTCTGGCCGACCGGCGGCTGACGGATCTGGTGATCGCGGCGAGTGAGGCCGCCGCCAAGGTGCTGGAACACGGCGGACATGGCTTTTTGATCGCCTGGAGTGACCCCGGCGGGGTGAGCTTGGAGATCGTGGACGCGACCGGCGTGTTGACCATGGCGTATCTGACCGTCGATCCCGATCCGGATCCGCTCGCCGGCCGGGGAGTGGCGTTCTGGCTGATGCGCCAGTTGTGTGACGAGATCAGTCTCGACGGCAGCGACGGCATCACCCGTTTGCACCTGCGTTTTCACTATCGAGTCCGGCGAAACGGTGATCGTCGCTTGCCGGTGTGAGGGCGAGGCGACGCATCGTTTTGCCCGGCCGAAGTTGTTCGGCCGGGGCTTCGGTTGGGGTCGTTGTGTGGCGTCAGCGGTGTCAGCGGGTTGTGGACTTGCAGAATTCGGCCTCGACCGCCTTGGTGAGGGCGGCGATCGGGTTGTTCCAGTCGCCGTTCATGTTGGTGACGATAGTGTGCTTGCCGCCGCGGTTGCCCATGGCGTAGGTGTAGGAGCCGTTGATGGCGCCGCCCATGCCCCAGACGGTTTCACCGCAGGACAGTTGCTGCTGCCAGGTGCCCATGCCGTACCGGGTGCCGGGGATCCAGCCCGACCCCTCGGTCGAGATGCTGGTGTTCCAGATCTCCTTCTGCTGGGCCGGTGGCAGCAGCGTGCCGTCGTGCAGCGCGGTCAGGAAGCGGCTCAGGTCCCCGGTGGTGGAGACGACGCCGCCGGCCGCCCAGGCGTAGGAGGCGTTCTGCTCGGTGACGTCGTAGGTCTTGGCGTCGGGGTCGGCTGACCACAGCTTGGAGTAGTGCCGCGGGTGCGGTCCGCGGATCCTGGTCTCCTTGCCCGGCAGGTACGTCCCGGATAGGCCGAGCGGGCGGGCGATCCGCCGGGCGAGCTGCTCGGCGTAGGTTTGGCCGGTTGCCTTCTCGATGATCATTCCCGCGAGGTCGTAGTTGGCGTTGGAGTAGCGGAAGGCGGTGCCGGGCTCGAAGTAGGGCGGGTACGCCATCGCGATCTCGATCAACTCTTCCGGCTTGACCTTGTCGAAGCGATGCTCAAGGAAGCCTGGCCCGGAGTACTTGTAGAGCATCTTCTTGTCCAGATACATGTTGTAGAGCCCGCTGGTCTGGTTGAGCAGCTGCCGGATGGTGATCTTGCTGCCGTCGTTGCCGTTGCCCGTGACCAGGCCGGGCAGCCAATCGTCCACCGTGTCGTCCAGGCTCAGCTTGCGCTCGGCCGCCAGTTGCAGCACCAACGTGGCGGTGAACGCCTTGGTGATGCTGCCGACGCGGAAACGTTCGGCCGGCATGCGCCGGCGACCGGTGGCGGTGTCGGCCACTCCCGCCGCGGCGAACGTACGCCTGCCGCTGTTGCGCACCTCGGCGACCATGCCCGGAATCCCGGCGGCCACCGTCTGCTCGAGCACGGCCTGGACCGCCGGACGGGTCACGGCGCTCGCCGGGGCGGCCGCCACGGTGGTGGCTCCCACCACCGTCACCGCGGCCACGAGCGTTCGCAAGGTCATCAAAGAGGGCATCAGAAACTCCTGCTGATCGAAAGGGGTGTCAAGGGAGGGTCAGGCGGCGGGGCGGAAGACGGCATCGAGGACGTCGATGAACAGGTCCATGGGCGGCATGCCCCAGTCGCCGTTGACGTTCTGGGTGACGATGCGCTTGCCGTCGCGCGTGCCGTACAGGTACGACCAGGTGCCGGTGATCATGCCGCCGTGACCGTACACGGTGGTGCCGCAGGGCAGGGTGACCGAGGAGATGCCCAGGCCGTAGCTGTAGCCGTCCAGCCATTTGCCGTCGGGGACCGGGGTCATGGTGAACATCTCGGTCTGCTGGGCGGGCGGGAGCAGCCAACCCTTCAGGAGCGCGCCCAGGAAGGTGCCCAGGTCGGCGGCGGTGGAGATGATCTCGCCGACCCCGAAGGCGTATGACGGGCTCAGTTCGGTGACGTCATGGGCCGGCGCGTCGGCCTCAGGCAGCATGAGCTTGGAGTAGCTGCTGGTGTGCGGGCCGCGGAAGCCGGTCTCGCTGCCGGGAGCGTAGGTGCCGGTCAGCTTGAGCGGGCGGGCGATGCGGTAGGCGACGGCGTCGGCGTACGACATGCCGGCCGCCTTTTCGATGATCATGGCGGCGAGGACGAAGTTGGTGTTGGAGTAGCCCCAGTCCTGGCCCGGCTCGAAGTCGGCCGGGTGGGATACGGCGATCTTCACCAGGTCCTCGGGGGTCAGCTTGTCGAAGCGGTGCTCCATCAGCTTGGGCGTCCAGTAGCTCTCGAGCATGCCCTCATCCAGGGTGTAGGCGAAGATGCCGCTGGTGTGGTTGAGCAGCTGCCGGATGGTGATCTTGCTGCCGTCGTGGCCGTTGCCCTGGACGAGGCCGGGCAGCCACTGCTCCACGGTGTCGTCCAGGCTCAGCCGGTATTCGGCGGCCAGTTGCAGGACCAGGGTGGCGGTGAAGGTCTTGGTGATGCTGCCGACGCGGAACTGCTCCTGCGGCGTGCGCGGGCGGCCGGTGGCGGTGTCGGCCACGCCCGCTGAACCGAACCACTGCTGTGTGCCGTTGCGGATCTCAGTGATCATGCCGGGGTAGCCCTGTTCGGTCACGGCGGCGTCCAGCAGGCGCTCAACCTCGGCCTGGCCGGGGACGATCCGGTTCGCGGGGGTGGTGGCCTGGCTGTTCATGGGGTCTCCTTCGGGCTTGTGGGGGCTGGTCGGGCTGACCCCCCGTTCGATCGTCGATCTTCGCGACGAAGGAAAACCTACGTTGCATACGAGAGATCGTTAATCACGAATACGCGAAGCAACAGAGTTTTAGCAGCTCAACTGCCCACAATCGTTGCATGACGATTGCCGATTAATGCAATGTGGGTCATCGCGAGTTGCATGTCGTCGCCGTCGGATGCACACTGTGCGTCAACCGAGATCCCCTCGGCCGCGCGCGGGCGGTCGAGCGAGCAGGAGGCGGACGCCGTGCCCGGAGACAGGCTCACCCAGCAGGACCGCCGTCAGATCGCCGACGGGCTGGCCGGCGGTCTCACCTACGCCGAGATCGCCCGCCGCCTCAAACGGCCCACCTCGACCGTCACGCGCGAGGTGATGCGCAACGGCGGCCCCGGCGCCTACCGCCCCGACCAAGCCCAGCGCGCCGCAGACCGGCGCGTCCACCGCCGCAGGACCACCACCCCCGCGGCCGCACGCGGCGATGCCAACGCAGGCGAGCGCGACCTGCAAACCGTGCGCGAGGTGGCCGACCAGCTCACCGACCTGCTGGTGCAGGGAGGTATTCCGCAGATGATGGCCAAAGTGCTAGGGGCGTTGTACACCATCGACAGCGGCAGCCTCACCTCCGCCGAACTCGTCCAGCGCCTGCAGGTCAGCCCCGCCTCGATCTCCAAAGCCATCGGCTACCTCGAAGCACAGGAGCTCATCCGCCGCGAACGCGACCCCCGCAGCCGGGCCGAGCGGTACGTCATCGACGACGACGTCTGGTACCAGGCCATGTTGGCCAGTGCCCGCGCCAATGCTCTGCTCGCCGACACCGCCCGGCAAAGCGCCCGCACCCTCGGCCCGACCACCCCCGCCGGCGTCCGGCTGGAGAACATGAGCCAGTTCCTCACCAGCGTGGGCGAGGACCTGGTCCGCTCGGCCGAGCACTGGCGCCAGGTCTACGCCACCCCAAAGACGAGCGAGCACGGGTAAGCCCGGCGCGTGAGGCGCCGGGGCAGAGCTTCTTCGAGCCGGATGGGTCAAAGTCCGTCACGAGAGCACGATTCATCGACGGGAATCGACGTACTGGTCGGCGTACTCCGCCGACGGTGCGATGGGGGTGATGACGTCGATCAGGACCCCGTTGGGATCGGCCACGATGAAGTGCCGCTGTCCGAAGTCCTCGCTGCGCAGTTCGAGTTCGGCGGTCAGTCCCGCGCCGACGACGAGCCGCTCCCATTCGGCGTCCACATCCTCCACCTCGAAGTTCAGCAGCAGCCCGCGCACAGGGAGGCGATACGCCTCGGGCAGCGTCGGGTGGGCGTGGTCGAGCAGCGCGAGCTCATAGGGCGGTGTCCCCGGACGCCGCAGGCTGACGTACCAGTCGGCTTCGAATGTCGTCTCGAACCCCAGCAGCCCGGTGTAGAAGTCGCGGGACTCCTCGATCCGGGTGGTGCAGATCACCGGATAGAAGCTGGTCAGTTCCACATGAACCCCTTTCGCGTACCATCGGTACGCCAATATGTATTTGACGTACCATCGGTATGTCAAGGGAGGGAAGCATGGAGACGCGCGGCGTCAGAGCACAGCAGCGGGAGCAGACCAGGCAGGCCCTCCTGCGGGAAAGCAGGCGCCTTTTCGCAGCCCGGGGGTATGGCGCGGTGAGCCTGTCAGAGATCGTCGCCGAGGCCGGGGTGACCAAGGGCGCGCTTTACCATCTCTTCGACAGCAAGGCCGCGTTGTTCCGTGCAGTCCTGGAGCAGGTGCAGCAAGAGGTGGCCCAGACTGTGGCGCAGACCGCCGACGTCCACGACGACCTCTGGACGCGTCTGACCGCCGGCTGCCAGGCGTTCCTGACCGCCAGTACCGCCCCCGGCATTCAGCGGATCATGCTCATTGACGGCCCCGCCGTACTCGGCTGGAACGAATGGCGCGCGATGGACGAGGCCGCCTCGGCCCGCCACCTGGCCGACGTGCTCACCGTCCTGATCAAACAGGGGACGATCGCGCCCCAGCCGGTCGCACCACTGACCCACCTGCTGTCGGGCGCGATGAACGAGGCGGCGCTGTGGCTCGCCGAGTCTGACGACCCCGCCGATTTGCCGGCCACGCAGGCCGCCCTGGCTCAGCTGTTGGACGCACTACGCATCAGATGAGGCGGCCGGCGCCGAACGGCCGAGCCGGCACTGCGGTCCTGTACTTCCGCTCGGGACGAGAACGCGCTGCGATTACCTGGCGCGCGATGGTCTGCCGGCAGCCCGCTGTCCGATGAGTTGCCGCGCCGACAGCCACGAGGCCAAGCTCGCCATGTAGCGCCGTACCCGGGGCTTCTTGAAGCTTGGGACGGCGTTGGCGATCGCCTCCACGCCCGTCAGGGACGCGCAGCCGTTGGCGAACGCCTTCAACAACAGCAGCACCCCGACCGTCTCCAGGCTGCTCACCTGGTGCCCGACCGTGACCGCGGGCTCACTCCTGATCAGCCCGGCCACGATGACGAGCAGGATCGCACCGACATAGACCACGGTGGGGGCGATGAAGGCGCGGGCGCTGTGCGCGATGCCCCGCAGGTTGATCGCGGTCACCAGCGCCAGCACCGCCAGGCACAGCCACACCGTATACGGCAGCAGCTCCGGGAACGCGGACGTCAGCGCGGCCACGCCGGCGGCCACCGAGACCGCCACGTTGAGCACGTAGTCGACGACCAGCGACGCCCCGGCGACCAGGCTGGCCCGCCGCCCGAGATAGGTCTTGGCCACCCCATACGCGCCGCCGCCCTCCGGGAAGGCCGCGATGACCTGCCGGTAGGAGAAGGTCAGCACCCCCAGCAGGGCGGCGATGGTGAGCGTGACCGGGATGGTGAACCCGAGCCCCGCACCGCCCGCGACAGCGAGCACGATGACGATCGCTTCGGGGCCGTACGCCACCGACGCCATCGCATCCAGCGAGAGCGCGGCCAGCCCGCCGACGACGGTCAGCCGGTGCCGCTCACCGACGCTATCCGGAGGCTCCTTGGACGTGGCGGGAGATTTCACAAGGGACATGGAGAATGCTCCTGAATGAGGGATTCGTCCACATACTGCCCCTACTGCGAGCCCGCCTCTGCCCTTCCCTACGCATTCCTGATGCCGACAGCGCAAATAACTACAAGAAAATGACGGCTGCCTCGCTCAGCCGATTTGGAGGGCCCCGACCAACCGGGAGACGGTCATGCGAGTTCAGCTGTTCCAGCGCCTCGAGGTCAGCGGCCGCGGCAGCCGCCGGCCCTATGTTGGGTGAACTGTCAGCCGACGTGGACGTGTGGCCGGCGTTCCAGGTCCGGCTCGGCCTGGCGGAGCACCTCCCGGGTCAGCGGCGGCACGTCGCCGCCGCCGAAGACCAGGTAACGCAGCATCGCCACGACCGGGTTGCCCTCGGTCCAGTGGAAGTAGATGTGCGGCACCGAGCCGGTGCGATCACGCAGGAACAGCAGGAGCGCGGCCAGCGTGTTGGGGACGGCCGAGCTTTCGATGGTGAGGATCTTGTGGCCGTACCGTTCCTCGCCCTTGACGTGCAGCTCGGTCTCGAACTCCGAGGCGTCCGGCACCGTCACCTCGACGAACAGCGTCGGCTCGGAGCTGCGCAGCCGGTGGTTCAGCCAGGTCTCGCGCAGCTTGTCGGTGTACTCGGTCTGGTCGCGGGTGTGCGGCTCGTTGGCGATCACGTGCACCTCGCCGCAGGCGTCGTTGACGAACTGTTCGGCCAGCGCGTCCAGGTGCACCTCGGTGACCCGCAGCTCGGTGGAGCGGGTGGCGCGGGAAATCAGCGAGGTGACGATGATGGCGGCGATGAAGAACGAGGCGATCTTGACGCCGTCCGGCCGCTCGATCACGTTGTCCACCAGCGTGTACGCCAGCACCGCCGTGATCGCCGCGTACGCGGCCGCCGCCTTGTGCTGGCGTTTCCTGCGGGCCGACAGCGTCACCGCGACGGCGGCCGAGAGCATCAGCACCAGCACGCCGGTGGCGTACGCGCCGCCCTGGGCGTCCACGTCGGCGTCGAAGATGATCGTGATGGCGAACGCGATCAGCGAGAACACGATCACCAGCGGCCGCACCGCGCCGGTCCACTCCGGCGCCATGCCGTAGCGCGGCAGATACCGCGGCACCAGGTTGATCAGCCCGGCCATCGCCGAGGCGCCGGCGAACCACAGGATCGCGATCGTGGAGACGTCGTAGGCGGTGCCGAACCAGTCGCCCAGGAAATTGTGCGCCAGGTAGGCCAGCGCCCGCCCGTTGGCCTTGCCGCCCTCCTCGAACTCCTGGTGCGGGATGAGCACCGTGGTGACGAAGCTGGAGAAGATCAGGAACACGCTCATGATCAGCGCCGCGACCGTGAGCAGCCGCCGGGTGCCCGCGATCCGCGCCGGGATGTCGCCCTTGACCACCGGCATCACCGCCACGCCGGTCTCGAACCCGGACATGCCCAGCGCCAGCTTCGGCATCACCAGCAACGACAACCCGATCATGGCCAGCGGACTGGAGAAGTCCAGGCTCAGCGCCCGCTGCCAGTCCACCACGACCTGCGGCGCCTGGAGCACCTGCACGATCGAGACCGCCACCACGACCGCGTTCAGCGCCAGGTAGACGAACACCAGCAGCACGGCGATGCCGATCGCCTCGCTGAAGCCCAGCAGGAACACCCCGCCGAGCAGGGCCAGCAGCACGAGCGTGACGATCACCCGCTGCCCGGCCAGGGCCTCGGGCCAGAACGGGTTCTCCAGGATGTGCGCGGTCGCGTCGGCCGCCGACAACGTCATCGTGATCACGAAGTCGGTGGCCGCGAAGCCGAGCAGCGCCAGCACGAACAGCTTGCCCCACCACTGCGGGGCCAGCTTCTCCAGCATCGCGATCGAGCCCTGCCCGTACGGGCTCTCGGCCGCGACCCGCCGGTAGACCGGCAGCGCGCCCAGCAGCGTCAGCGCCACCAGGAACAGCGTGGCCAGCGGCGAGAGCAGCCCGGCCGCCAACGCGGCGATGCCCGGCTGGTAGCCCAGCGTGGAGAAGTAGTCCACGCCGGTCAGGCACATCACCCGCCACCACGGGTGCTTGACGTGGGGACCGTGTTCGATCTGCTTACGGTCGGTCTGCAGGCCCTGGAGCAGCCAGGAGCGCAGCGTCCCTTCCGTGGCAGCTGGCCGTTTCGCCAGCACCATTTCGGTCACCCTTCATCAAACGGCGCAAAGTCGCACCGCACTCTACCCAGGTCAGAAGAGTGATTGATGAGGAGAGGGCGTCAAGAAAACGTATGTATCCGTAGCCAGCCGAGGCGACTCTTGGCAGGGCGCATCCGTGATCGCACTAGCTTTGCTCGTGCCCGCGATTGCTTCCACGGCGTGATGAGCCAGGACGAAAGCCGGCTCGACCTCGTGGATGGCGCCGGCGAGATGCGCGGGGGATAGAACTCGATCCCCTGGTAGAACGGCAGGTCCTGATGTTTCGACCGCCATGGCGACGGTCACTTCGGTACGAACACCCAGCATCATGTCGGCCAGATGCCGGCCGCCGATCTCGCCGATCGGGGTCTGCCGACCAGACTTCCCGGCGCACCGGGCCAACGGCGTACGGGAAGGGTGGCGGCGGATCTCAGATCGGGCACCCCGCAGGAAGGCCACGAAGCCAGAGCGTAGAAATAGCGTCAATATTCCGGGTGGAGCCGTATGGAACCCGTCAAGAACGACAAAACCCCCCAATTCTCAGGGTTTGCTGGCCTTGCAGACGTCCGGATAACGGCGACTGCAACACCTAATCACCGAGTTGAGGAGTGGGGATGACGGACGTCATCTTCGTCGCCCTGACGATCGCGATCTTTGTGATCATGGGGCTGGTCGTGAAGGCGGTGGAGCGGCTGTGAGCGAGCGCAGCGAGCGAACCATCGGACACAGCTGCCTGGCGCTCATAGGACCGACGGAGTCGGTCCTATGAGCGCCGTTAACGCTGCCGGTCTGGTCGTGGTCGCCGGCCTGGTGATCTTCATGGTCGCGGCCCTACTGTTTCCGGAGCGATTCTGATGTCCCCGACTCTGGCCGGGATCCTGTTCATCGCGTCTCTGCTGCTCGCGCTCGCGCTGTGCTACAAGCCGCTGGGCGACTACATGTACCGCGTCTACACCGCCACCAGGCACAACGCCGTCGAACGGGTGATCTACCGCCTGGTCGGCGTGCAGCCCGGCAGCGAGCAGCGCTGGGGCGTCTACGCCCGCAGCGTGCTGGCGTTCTCGGTGATCTCGATCCTGTTCCTGTACGGCCTGCAGCGGCTGCAGAGCCATCTGTTCCTGTCCCTGGGCATGGAGCCGGTGGAGCCGGCGCTGGCCTGGAACACCGCGGTCAGCTTCGTCACCAACACCAACTGGCAGGCCTATTCGGGCGAGTCGACGATGGGGCACGTGGTGCAGACCGCGGGTCTGGCCGTACAGAACTTCGTCTCCGCCGCCGTCGGCATGGCGGTGGCCATCGCCCTGGTCCGCGGGTTCGCCCGCAGCAAGACCGACACGCTGGGCAACTTCTGGGTCGACCTGGTCCGCGGCACTGTCCGCATCCTGTTGCCGATCTCCTTCGTGGCGGCGCTGGTGCTGGTGGCCGGTGGAGCGATCCAGACCCTCGGTGACCACCATGTGTGGTCGACGCTGACCGGCGGCGAGCAGACGTTCACACCGGGCGCGGTCGCCTCGCAGGAGGCGATCAAGGACCTGGGCACGAACGGCGGCGGCATCTTCAACGTCAACTCGGCCCACCCGTTCGAGAACCCCACGTCGTGGACGAACTGGGTGGAGATCTTCCTGCTCCTGGTCATCGCGTTCAGCCTGCCGCGCACGTTCGGCCGCATGGTGGGCGACAACCGGCAGGGCTACGCGATCGTGAGCGTGATGGCCATCATCGCCATCATCAGCATCGGCGCGACCCAGTGGGCCGAGCTGTCCGCAGGCGGCACCGTGCCGCAGGCCATCGCAGCGGCAATGGAAGGCCGCGAGACGCGCTTCGGCACCTCGAACTCGGCCATGTTCGCCAGCTCCACCACGCTGACGAGCACCGGTTCGGTGAACTCCTTCCACGACTCCTACACCGCGCTTGGCGGCGGCATGCTGATCTTCAACATGCTGCTCGGCGAGGTCGCGCCCGGAGGCGTCGGCGCCGGTCTGTACGGCATCCTGATCCTGGCCGTGATCACGGTCTTCGTGGCCGGCCTGATGGTCGGCCGCACCCCCGAGTACCTGGGCAAGAAGATCGGCGCCCGAGAGATCAAGCTCGCGTCGCTGTACTTCCTGGTCACTCCGATGCTGGTGCTGATCGGCACGGCGGTGGCGATGGCCACCGAGGTCGGCCGCTCGGCGATGCTGAACAGCGGCCCGCACGGCCTGTCGGAGATTCTGTACGCCTACACCAGCGCCTCCAACAACAACGGCTCGGCGTTCGCCGGGGTCAGCGTCAACACCACCTTCCACAACACCACGCTCGGCCTGTGCATGGCCTTCGGCCGGTTCCTGCCGATCGTCCTGGCCCTGGCGCTGGCCGGGTCGCTGGCCCAGCAGGCCCCGGTGCCCGCCTCCGCCGGCACCCTGCCCACCCACCGGCCGCAGTTCGTCGGCATGGTGGTCGGCGTGACGATCATCCTGGTGGCGCTCACGTTCCTCCCGGCACTGGCGCTCGGACCTCTCGCAGAAGGACTTCTCTGACCATGTCAACGCATGTGCTCGAATCGCCGGGCAAAGCGCCGACACCGAAGAACAAGAACAGCCGGGTCGGCGGCGGCCTGCTCGATCCCAAGCAGATGATCAAGTCGTTGCCGGACGCGCTGAAGAAGCTCAACCCGGCGACCCTGTGGCGCAACCCGGTGATGTTCATCGTCGAGATCGGCGCGGTCTTCACCACCGTGCTGGCGATCCTCGACCCGTCCTGGTTCGCCTGGGCGATCGTGGTGTGGCTGTGGCTGACCGTCGTGTTCGCCAACCTCGCCGAGGCGGTGGCCGAGGGCCGCGGCAAGGCCCAGGCCGCCACGCTGCGCGCGGCCAAGCGCGACACCACCGCCCGCCGGCTCAAGAACCGCGACGACCACACCCAGTGGGACGTGATCGGCGCGACCGAACTGCGGCAGGGTGACTACGTCATCGTTGAAGCCGGCGAGATCATCCCCGGTGACGGCGACGTCATCGACGGCATCGCCTCGGTGGACGAGTCGGCCATCACCGGCGAGTCCGCCCCCGTGATCCGCGAGTCCGGCGGCGACCGCTCGGCGGTGACCGGCGGCACCAAGGTGCTCTCCGACAAGATCATCGTGCAGATCACCCAGAAGCCCGGCGAGAGCTTCATCGACCGGATGATCGCCCTGGTGGAGGGCGCCAACCGGCAGAAGACCCCGAACGAGGTCGCGCTCAACATCCTGCTCGCCGCGCTGACCATCATCTTCCTGGTGGCCACCGCGACCATGCAGCCGCTGGCGATCTACTCCAAGTCCATCAACCCCGGCGTGCCAGACTCGCTCGCGCTGAACGCCGACGGCGTGTCGGGGATCGTGCTGGTGTCGCTGATCGTCTGCCTGATCCCGACCACCATCGGGGCGCTGCTGTCGGCCATCGGCATCGCCGGCATGGACCGGCTCGTCCAGCGCAACGTCCTGGCCATGTCCGGCCGCGCGGTCGAGGCCGCCGGGGACGTGTCCACGCTGCTGCTGGACAAGACTGGCACGATCACCCTGGGCAACCGGCAGGCGTCGGAGTTCGTCCCGGTCGAGGGAGTGAGCGAGGCCGAGCTGGCCGCGGCCGCGCAGCTGTCAAGCCTGGCCGACGAGACCCCGGAGGGGCGCTCCATCGTGGTGTACGCCAAGCGGGCGTACGGCCTGCGCGAGCGTCAGCCCGGCGAGCTGGCCCACGCCGAATGGGTGCCGTTCACCGCCCAGACCCGCATGTCGGGGGTGAACCTGGACGGCCGCGAGGTGCGCAAGGGCGCCGCGACAGCGGTGATGAAGTGGGTACGCGATCACGGCGGCCACCCCACCGACCAGGTCGGGCACATCGTGGACGGAATCTCCGGCAGCGGCGGCACCCCGCTGGTGGTGGCCGAGAAGAGCCGCGTGCTGGGCGTGATCCATCTCAAGGACGTGGTCAAGGAGGGCATGCGGGAACGCTTCGACGAGATGCGCCGCATGGGCATCCGCACCGTCATGATCACCGGCGACAACCCGCTGACCGCCAAGGCCATCGCCGACGAGGCCGGCGTGGACGACTTCCTGGCCGAGGCCACGCCCGAGGACAAGCTCGCGCTCATCAAGAAGGAGCAGGAGGGCGGCCGCCTGGTGGCGATGACCGGCGACGGCACCAACGACGCGCCCGCCCTGGCCCAATCCGACGTCGGCGTGGCCATGAACACCGGCACCAGCGCCGCCAAGGAAGCCGGGAACATGGTCGACCTGGACTCCAACCCGACCAAGCTCATCGAGATCGTCGAGATCGGCAAACAGCTGCTCATCACGCGGGGCGCGCTGACGACGTTCTCCATCGCCAACGACATCGCCAAATACTTCGCGATCATCCCGGCGATGTTCGCGGTGGTCTATCCAGGCCTGGACGCGCTCAACATCATGCGCCTGGCCAGCCCGCAGTCCGCGGTCCTGTCGGCGGTGATCTTCAACGCACTGGTGATCATCGCGCTGATCCCGCTCGCCCTGCGGGGTGTGCGGTATCGCCCCTCCAGCGCCTCCAAGCTGCTCTCGCGCAACCTGTACGTCTACGGCCTCGGCGGGATCATCGTCCCGTTCATCGGCATCAAGCTCATCGATCTGCTCATCCAGTTCCTTCCGGGGATGTCATAAATGGACCGCATGCCCAGCTGGGTCCGCCAGCACCTCGCCGCGCTACGGGCGCTGCTCGTGCTCACGGTGATCACCGGCATCATCTATCCGCTGTTGGCCACCGGAGTGGCCCAGGCGCTGTTCAACGACAACGCCAACGGTTCGCTCGTCCAGAAGGACGGCAAGACCGTCGGCAGCGCGCTCATCGGCCAGTCCTTCACTGACGCCGACGGCAACCCGGTCAGGACGTACTTCCAGTCCCGCCCGTCGGCCGCCGGCGACGGCTACGACCCGACCTCCACCGCGGCCAGCAACCTCGGCCCCGAGGACGTCATCGACACGCTGCCGAACCCCGGCGGCGCCGATGAGGCCGCCAAGGAAGGCAAGCAGTCGCTGCTCACCCAGGTCTGCGCCCGCTCCAAAGCGGTCGGCGAGCTGGAGGGCGTCAGCGGCGCCCGCCCGTACTGCACCACGGACGGGGTCGGCGCGGTGCTGAAGGTCTTCCCCGACCGGGCCGTCAGCGTCAACCAGGCCTGCCCGGCCACCCCGTTCATCGCCACCTACGAAGGGCTGAAGGTCGGGTGCGCCCAGCCCGGGCAGGACTACGCGGCCGGCAAGACCGTGCCGATCCGCGGAAACGTGACCACGGTGCAGGTGCCGGCGGACGCGGTGACGGCCAGCGGCTCCGGCCTGGACCCGCACGTCTCCGTGGCCTACGCCGAGCTCCAGGCGCCGCGCGTGGCCAAGGAGCGGGGGCTGTCACTGGAGCAGGTGAAAGCCCTGATCGACGAGCACACGAGCGGCCGGGCGCTAGGTTTCATGGGTGAGCCGGCGGTGAATGTGCTCGAGCTCAACCTCGCGCTCGACGGAGCCTGAGATGCGGGGGCGGCTGCGGGTCTACCTGGGCGCGGCGCCTGGAGTGGGCAAGACGTACGCGATGCTCGGCGAGGGCCGCCGGGGTTGCGAGCGGGGCCGGGACGTGGTCGTGGGGTTCGTCGAGACCCACGGCCGTCCCCGTACCGCCGCTCTGCTGGACGGCATGGAGATCATCCCCCGCAAGACGCTGACCTACCGGGGGGCCACCTTCACCGAGCTGGACGTCGAGGCGGTCATCGCGCGCAAGCCGAAGGTGGCGCTGGTCGACGAGCTGGCGCACACCAACGTGCCCGGCTCGAAGAACGTCAAGCGCTGGCAGGACATCGACGAGATTCTCGACGCCGGCATCGACGTCGTCTCCACCGTCAACATCCAGCACCTGGAGTCGGTCAACGACGTCGTCCAGCAGATCACCGGCATCCCGCAGCGCGAGACCGTCCCCGACGAGGTGGTGCGGCGGGCCAACCAGATCGAGCTGGTCGACATGTCCCCCGAGGCGCTGCGCCGCCGCATGGCGCACGGCAACGTCTACGGCCCCGAGAAGGTCGACGCGGCGCTGTCGAACTACTTCCGGGTCGGCAACCTCACCGCGCTGCGGGAACTGGCGCTGCTGTGGGTCGCGGGCAAGGTCGACGAGCAGCTCGACCGCTACCGCGCCGACCACGGCATCGCCGGCACGTGGGAGGCCCGCGAGCGGGTGGTGGTGGCGCTGACCGGCGGCCCGGAAGGCGACACGCTGGTACGCCGGGCCGCTCGCATCGCCGCCCGCAGCAAGGGCGCCGACCTGCTGGCCGTCCACGTCACCAGCGCCGACGGCCTGTCCGGCGGCGACCCGGCCAATCTGGCCCGCCAGCGCTCGCTCGTGGAGAGCATGGGCGGCAGCTATCACCAGGTGGTCGGCGACGACGTTCCGCGGGCGCTGCTCGACTTCGCCCGCGGCGTCAACGCCACCCAGCTCGTCCTCGGAGCCTCCCGGCGCGGCCGCTTCGCGCAGGTCCTCTCCCGCGGCGTCGGGGTGGAGACAACCGCCCTGTCCGGCCCCATCGACGTCCACCTGGTCACCCACGAGGAGGCCAAGCAGGGCCGCCGCAGGCCCGAACGCTCCCGGGCCGCGCTCACCAGGAAGCGCAGGCTGATCGGCTGGGCCGTCGCGGCGGCGGGCATGCCGCTGCTGACGGCGGCGCTGGCGCCGTTCCGGGACGTGATCTCGCTGCCCAGCGAGATCCTGCTGTTCCTGTGCCTGGTCATCGGCGTAGCCCTCATCGGCGGGATGTGGCCGGCGATCGTCGCGGCTGTGGGCGGCTCGCTGCTGCTCAACTGGTTCTTCACCCCGCCCGTCGGGCAGCTCACCATCGCCGACCCGGAGAACCTGCTGGCGTTGATCGTGTTCGTGCTGGTCGCCGCCGCGGTCAGCACGATCGTCGATGTGGCCGCCCGCCGCACCAGGGAGGCCGCCCGCGCCCGCGCCGACGCCGAGGCCCTGTCCACGCTGGCCGGGCACGTGCTCCGGGGCGAGGCCGCACTGCCCACGCTGCTCGGCCGCCTGCGCGAGACGTTCGGACTCGACTCGGTCACACTCCTCGAACGCATCGGCGAGCCCACCCCCGACGACCAGGCCGAACCCACCGCCTGGCGGATCATCGCCACCTCCGGCAGCGCGCCTTGCACCGCGCCCGCCGTAGCCGATACCGACGTGCAGATCAGTGATGAGCTGGTGCTCGCCGCCCGCGGCCGGCTGCTGGACGCCAGCGACCGGCGGGTGCTGGAGGCCTTCGCCGCCGAAGCCGCCGTCGCCCTCCGCCAAGAACGCCTCCAAGAGGCGGCCGAACAGGCCAAACCTCTGGCCGAGGCCGACAAGATGCGCACCGCGCTACTCGCGGCCGTCAGCCATGACCTGCGCACCCCGCTATCGGCCGCCAAAGCCGCCGTCCAGAGCCTGCGCAGCCACGACGTCACCTGGACCGCCGAGGACCGCGAAGAACTCCTGGAAACCGCCGACGAATCCCTTGACCGGCTCGACCGGCTCGTGGAGAACCTGCTCGACATGAGCCGCCTGCAGGCCGGCGTGCTTGGCCTCACACTCCAGCCCGTTGCTCTGGAAGAGGTTGTCCCTCACGCCATCGATGACCTTGGGCCGCTGCGCGACCGCGTCGAAGGCGACATCTCCTTCGATCTGCCGGAGATCGTCGCCGACCCGGCACTGCTGGAACGCGTGCTGGTCAACCTGATGGCCAACGCCGTCCGGCACAGTCCTGCTGATCAGATGGTGCTGGTCACCGCGAGCTGGCACGACGACCAGGTCGAGATCCGTGTCATCGACCGTGGCCCCGGCATCCCGCGCGAAGCGCAGGAGCGGGTGTTCCTGCCCTTCCAGCGGCTCGGCGACCGCGGCAACGGCACTGGCGTCGGCCTGGGACTCGCGCTCTCGCGCGGGCTGACCGAAGCCATGGGCGGCACGCTCATCCCGGAGGAGACACCAGGAGGAGGCCTCACCATGATCATCAGCATGCCGATTCACTCCCGGGCGGTGGCATCATGACCAAGATCCTCGTCGTCGACGACGAACCGCAGATCCTCCGCGCCCTCCGCATCAACCTCGCCGCCCGCCAGTACGAGGTCGCCGTCGCCGCCGACGGGGCCTCCGCCCTGCGCGAAGCCGCCGAATGGCACCCTGACCTGGTCGTGCTGGATCTCGGGCTGCCCGACATCGACGGAGTGGACGTCATCCACGGCCTGCGCGGCTGGACCCGGATCCCCATCGTCGTGCTGTCCGGCCGGGCCGGGAACCAGGACAAGATCGACGCCCTGGATGCCGGCGCCGACGACTACGTCACCAAACCCTTCAGCATCGAGGAGTTCCTCGCCCGCATCCGCGCCGTCTCCCGGCGCTCCGCGATCCAGGAAGCCGAGCTCGCCCGCATCCAGCTCGGCGACCACACCGTGGACCTGACCCGCAAGACCATATCCGGAGGCCTGCGGCTCACCCCGACCGAATGGCACATCCTGGAGATCCTGCTCCGCAACCCCGGCAAACTCATCCCCCAGCGCTACCTGCTGACCGAGGTGTGGGGCAGCAAACATGCCAAGGAAACCCACTACCTGCGCCAGTACATGGCCCAGCTCCGCAAGAAACTCGAACGCGACCCCGCCCGCCCAGTCCACCTCATCACCGAACCCGGCATGGGCTACCGCTACACCCCATGACGCTTGGGCAGCGGCTCGGTGTCGGCCTCGTCGTGTCCGCGGTGAGCTGCGGCGTCTCGACCGTCCTGGCCGAGACGGCCGAGGCCCGGGTGTTCGTCGTGGCCCTGCTCGTGACCGCCGCAGTCGCCGGAACCTGCTACGGCAGATGGCGAGCCCGTCAGTGAACGGGCGATGTGTTCGCGTCAACGCACGTCAGGAGAACTGTGGCCTACGGGGTCTATCGGGCTGATCCCCGTCAAGATCGGCGGCAACCACGACCGCGCTGGTGGCGCGCGGAAGGTGCGGCCGACCGCCTTTGGTTCTATCCGGCGCTGGGTCTGGCGACACCGAGAACATGATTGAAGTGGCGGAAGGCGAACCGGTCCAGGCTCTCGATGACGAATCCCGCCTGCCGGATAGCAGCCACGGTGTCCCGCGCAGGGTGGCATCCCCCGGACATGCGCGACCAGAGTGGAGTCGCCAGGCTCTCCGCCAACGTCACCACCGGATTGCCAGAGCGCTGGTGCTCGTAAAAGCGCAATTCGCCGCAGGGGGCCAGGACCCGTCGCACCTCCCGCAGCGTCTCCTGCACCCGCCCAGCGCAGCACAGCACCAGCGAGCACACCACGGCCTCGCAGGAGCCGTCGGCGACCGGCAGACTTCGTAAGTCCCCGTCGAGGATCTGGACGGGAGTCGGGAGGCGCGCGGCGACGCCCTTGGCTGCCGCCCGCAGGAACAGGTCCCGCTCCACCAGGAGGATTTCCGCCACGCTCGCCGGGTAGCAGCTGAGCTTCACCCCGTCGCCCGCCCCGAACTCCAGAACGCGCCCGCTCAGACCTGCCATGAGCTGCCGCCGCTGCGGAGTGGGCACCGACCCGTCCCTGCGGGCGGCGCGCACCCGTCGCGGATGATGGAATTGCTCCATGCCGCCGATGAGATATCGCTCGGTATCTGACGAATCGATGAGATCGCCGGTGTCCGCTGCCATGACTCCTCCTGAGAGCGCACCTCCACTATCAAGCGCGCGACTCCAGATGAGCGCCATTTCTACGCAATTCTGACGGGTTCGGCCGTAATTCATACGCGTTCTTGATGCAGGGCGGCGTCATGCCGCCGGACCGCCGGAGCTGAGCAATCCGGCCAGCATTTTCCCCATGTCCTGCTGTGGCAGGACCACGCGGTGAGCACCCATCCGTTCAAGGATTCGCGCGTGACGGTAGGTCACCGCCCTCGCCCAGATCTCCTGGACGTCGAGCTCGGCAAGCAGGGAGGTGGTCAGGGTACTGGCCACGACGTCCTGGCCGATGGCCACCACCGTCTGCTCGACCTCGCCGATCCCAAGTCGCCGCAACGTCTCCAGGTCCGTCGCATCCGCCACCGCAACCCGATGGAGGTGATCGGCCAATGAGCGTACGACCCCGGACGCGCAACCCTTTCACGCCGTCCACTTCCAGCATGACGCGGCTGGGGCAAAAAGCTCACCGATTTCCGTCTTCCCGGCTTGACCTTGCCCCTAGGTCAAGGCTCGACGATGCTCTGCATGAACAACAACGCACTGCACACCGTCGAAGCACAGATCCGCGAGCAGGCCGCCGCCTACTGCGAGTCCAACAACGTCCCCGGGTTCGTCGCCGGCGTCTACCACGCCGGCGAGCAGATCATCGTCGCCCACGGCACCGCGAACGTCGCCACCGGCGCCCCGATGCTGCAGGACACCGGATTCCTCTTCGGTTCCGTCACCAAGGTCCTGACCACCACCCTGGTCCTCCAGCAGGTCGACCGCGGGCTGCTGGACCTCGACTCGCCGGTCGTGAAGTACCTTCCCGACTTCGCGCTGGCCGTGCCGGGCGCCGCGGACAAGATCCTGGTCCGGCACCTGATCGGGCACACCAATGGCATCGACGCGGACCTGTACTTCCCCGATGACAAGGGTCGCGACGCCCTGAAGGCCTACGTCAAGGGCCTGGCGAGCAGCTGCGGCGCGCTGTTCGAACCCGGCGAGCAGCTCAGCTACTCCAACGGCGGCATGATCGTCGCGGGCCGCCTGCTGGAAGTGGTGACCGGCCTGCCCTTCCCCGACCTGCTGGCGCGCGAGATCTACGCCCCGGTCGGCATGCCCGACTCCTGCACCTCAGCCGAGCAGGCCATCCTGCGCAGCACGGCCATCGGCCACTTCCTGGACCCCGAGACCATGGCGGCCAAACCCACCAGCATGTTCACGCTCCCCGACACCTGGGGGCCGGCCGGCGGCACGCCGATCGGCACCGTCGCCGACCTGCTCGCCTTCGGACGCACCCACCTCGCGGAGGGCGTGTCCCCTTCCGGCACGCGCGTCCTGTCGGCCGAGTCGACCGCGCTGATGCAGCAGGTCTCGCACGACATGGAGAGCCCCAACACCCCGCCGATCGGCCTGGGCTGGGTGCTGTACCCGTTCGGCGACACGACCGTGCTGGCCATGTCGGGCGCCTCGCCCGGCGGCGTGTCCATCCTGTGCGTCGTCCCCGACCACGACCTGGTCTTCACCGCCTTCGGCAACAACCCGGGGGCCATCATGCTGCAGGACCAGATCCTGCAGTGGCTCCTGAGCGAGCACCTCGGCGTCCAGATCCCCAAGCTGGTCACCGAGATGGAGCAGGACGTCGACCTCACCCCCTACGTGGGCACCTACCGCTCCAACCAGCTCCGCATCGACGTCAGCATCGTCGACGGCCAGCTCGAGGAGCGGATGACCTACGAACCGGCGGACGAATCACAGGAGCGGATCTTCACCGCGTTCGCCGGCGGCATGACCTCCGCCCCGCCGCAGCGCTACGTGCCGATCCGGCCCGGCCTCTTCGCGCCCGCCGGATACCCGCTGGAGACGTTCGACGGATATCTCCGCCTGCTGCTCGTCTCCTACCACGACGTCCGCGACGGCCAAGCGCGCTTCCGCAACGGCGGCGGCCGCCTGACCCGGCGAGCCTGATCACCGGAGTGGGAGGATGTCCGGCATGCTCACGATTGGCCAGCTCGCGGACTACGCCGGAGTGACCATCAAGGCCATCCGCCACTATCACGAGCGCGGTCTGCTCGCCGAGCCCGACCGCGACTCCTCCGGCTACCGGCGCTACACCGCCGAAGACGCCATCACCCTCGTCAAGATCAGAACCCTGGCCCATGCGGGCGTGCCACTGGCCCGCATCAGGGACCTTCTCGACGCCGACCCGGACACGCTCACGGCGGCCATCGCCGAGATCGATCACGACCTTGAGGACCGCATCGCGCAGCTGCAGCGAACCCGCGACCAGCTCGCCCAGCTGCGCGGCGGCGACCGGCTCTTCGTCTCCCCCGAGGTCGCCGACTATCTCGACGACCTGCGCGAACTCGGCGTCAGCGAGCGCGCGATCCACCTGGAACGCGACGGCTGGATCCTCATGCAGACAGCCTCACCTGAGGACGCCTCCCTGTGGATCGCTGAAAAACGCGAGCTCATAACCGATCCCGAGTTCCGCGCTCTCTACCTCGATCACGACGCCGCCTACGACTGGTCGCCGGACGATCCCCGCCTCCCAGCCCTCGCGGAGCGTACCCGGAACTGGTTCACCAACCACCAGAGCCGAGCCGAGACCCGGCCCGTCCACAACCCGGCCATCGCCCGGTTGGCCGCGCAATCCCAGCCCGGAGCCTCATCCCCAGCTTGGGACCGCCTCGCCCAACTCATGAAAAGCTAGCCTCGATTGTTTGTCCTGCTCGGCTGGAAGTGTCTGATCTCCGGTGAATCTGATCTCGGTCTGACCGGCCGAACGTGATGGTTCGGCGGGAAGGATCTTGGATGCTGGGGCCGGCCCGTACTGATCACGTCCGAGCGCGGCAGGCCGTGGTGACGGCTTCGATGGCCGCCACCACGGTGTCGGTGTCCTTGGCCAGGAGACGGACATGGTTGGCCGGTGAGGTCGCGAAGACGGAGACCAGCTCGTTGCGCGCGATGGCGACGGAGGTGGCCGCCCGCATGGTGCGGACCTCCTCCTCGCCGGCACCGGGGTGGGCGCCGGTGCCCACGACGAACATCGTCGGCACCGTCAGAGCCGCGAAGTCGAGCTCGGCGTTGGCGGCGTCCATCTCGATCACGACCTCGGCGCATTGCCCCGGGCTCATCCGGGCCGACAGGCCGAAGCGCGCCAGCAGCCACATGATCCAGCCCAGCTTGCGGAACTGGGCGCGGACGGCCTCCTGCCCGGCCTGGCGAACATGCTGATCGGGAAGGCGCCGTCGATGAGCACCAGCCCGGCGACGCGGTCCGGGTGCTCGGTGGCGTAGCGGACCGCCAGGGTGGCGCCGTGCGGCCAGCCCAGCAGGACGAGCGCTCCAGCCCGGTCGCCTCGATCGCCCTAGCCGTGGTGTCGTCCCAAGGCGACACGCGGTTCCATCGTGGGTCCTGGAAGGCCAGGCATTGGGTATCACCGGTCATAGTCAGACTTGTGAAAACGTACCGTCTGCTGGAGTGACCGATGAAGACAACGCGTGGTCGGCTGCGGGTCTACCTGGGCGCGGCGCCCGGGGTGGGCAAGACCTACGCGATGCTCGGCGAGGGCCGCCGTGGGCTCGAACGCGGCCGGGACGTGGTCGTCGGCTACGTCGCAACCCACGACCGCCCCCGCACCGCCGCCCTGCTCGACGGCATGGAGGTCATCCCTCGCAAGACGATGACCTACCGGGGCGCGACCTTCACCGAACTCGACGTGGACGCCGTCCTGGCCCGCAACCCCAAGATCGTGCTCATCGACGAACTGGCCCACACCAACGTGCCAGGCTCGAAGAACGTCAAGCGCTGGCAGGACATCGAGGAGATCCTGGACGCCGGCATCACCGTGATCTCCACCGTCAACATCCAGCACCTGGAGTCGGTCAACGACGTCGTCCAGCAGATCACCGGCGCACCCCAGCGCGAGACCGTCCCCGACGAGGTCGTCCGCCGCGCCGACCAGATCGAGCTCGTCGACATGTCCCCCGAGGCACTGCGCCGCCGCATGGCCCACGGCAACATCTACGCCCCGGAGAAAGTGGACGCGGCCCTGGCCAACTACTTCCGCGTCGGCAACCTCACCGCCCTGCGCGAACTGGCCCTGCTGTGGGTGGCCGGCAAGGTCGACCAGCAGCTCGACCGCTACCGCGCCGACCACCACATCGCGGGCACGTGGGAAGCCCGCGAACGCGTCGTGGTCGCCCTGACCGGCGGCCCGGAGGGCGACACTCTCATCCGCCGGGCCGCCCACATCGCGGCCCGGACCAAGGGCGCCGACCTACTGGCTGTACACGTCACCACGACCGACGGGTTACGCGGCGCCGACCCGGCCGGCCTGGCCCGCCACCGCAGCCTGGTGGAGGACCTCGGTGGCAGCTACCACCAGGTCGTCGGCGATGACATCCCCCGGGCGCTGCTCGACTTCGCCCGCAGCGTCAACGCCACCCAGCTCGTCCTCGGCGCCTCCCGGCGCGGCCGCTTCGCGCAGCTGTTCTCCCGGGGCGTGGGCGTGGAGACCACCGCATTGTCCGGACCTATCGATGTGCACCTGGTCACCCACGAACGGGCCCGCCCGCCGCGCCACCGCACCGGCTCCCCCGCCGCGCTGACCCGCAGCCGCCGCCTGGCCGGATGGTCCCTCACCCTGGCCGGATTACCGTCCCTGACCGCGATCCTGTACAGCCTGCGCGACGTGCTGACCCTGCCCTCCCAGATCCTGCTCTTCCTCGTCTGCGTGATCTGCGCCGCGCTGCTCGGCGGCCTGTGGCCCGCGATCACCGCAGCCATCGCCGGGTTCCTGCTGCTCAACTACTTCTTCACCCGCCCCTACCGCACTCTGATCATCTCCGACCCGGAGGTGCTACTCGCGCTGGTGGTCTTCGTCCTCGTCGCACTCGCCGTCAGCGCGATCGTCGACCTGGCCGCCCGGCGTACCAGGGAGGCCTCCCGCGCCGGCACGGACGCCGAAGTGCTGTCCACCCTGGCCGGACACGTCCTGCGCGGCGAGGCCGCCCTGTCCTCCCTGCTGGCGCGCCTGCGAGAGACGTACGGGCTGACCTCCGTCACCCTTCTGGAGCTCAGCCGCGCACCCGGCCCCGACGACCAGTCCCAACCTGACGTTTGGCGGATCGTGGCCACCGCCGGAGGGGTGCCCTGCACCAGCCCAGATGCGGCCGACACCATGGTGGTGATCGACGAACAGCTGAGCCTTGCCACCTGCGGCCGCCTCCTGGATGCGGCCGACCGGCGCGTGCTGGAGGCCTTCGCCGCCGAGGCCGCCGTCGCGTTACGCCAGGAACGTCTGCGCGAGCAGGCCGAACGCGCCAAACCCCTGGCCGAGGCCGACAAGATGCGCACCGCGCTGCTGGCCGCCGTCAGCCACGATCTGCGTACCCCGCTCGCCTCCGCCAAGGCCGCCGTGGAAAGCCTGCGCACCACCGACCTCGACTGGTCGGACGAGGACCGCGACGAGCTGCTGGCCACCGCCGACGAATCCCTGGCCAAACTGTCTCGCCTGGTGGACAACCTCCTCGACATGAGCCGCCTGCAAGCCGGCGTGCTCGGCCTCTCCCTCCACCCCATCGCCCTGGAAGAGATCATCCCTCGCGCGCTGAACGACCTCGGCCCCCTTCGCCACCGCATCGCCGCCGACATCAACATCGAGCTCCCCGAGATCATGGCCGACGGCGCCCTGCTCGAGCGCATCCTGGTCAACCTCACTTCCAACGCCATCCGCTACAGCCCGCCCCAGGAAAAGGTCCTCATCACCGCGAGCTGGCACGGCGAACACGTCGAGATCCGCATCATCGACCGCGGCCCCGGCATCCCTCGCGAGGCCCACGACCGCGTCTTTCAGCCCTTCCAGCGCCTCGGCGATCGGAACACACACAACGGGGTCGGTCTCGGCCTGGCCCTGTCCCGCGGCCTGGCCGAAGCCATGGGCGGCACTCTGACCCCCGACGAAACTCCCGGAGGCGGGCTCACCATGATCCTTGCTATGCCGATCGCCTCACTCGCGCACACCACATCGGCCCAGGAAAGCTCATGACGAGGCCCAACTCGCCGAGAAGAGCGGCAGCGGGATACGCGCCGCTCTGGCCTTGGCCAGTTGCTCGGCGGCGTTCCTTCCGGCGGGGGGTGAGCTGGACCAGCACACCGCGCCCGTCGTCCGGCACTAGATGGCGTTTGTCATGCCGTCGCGCGGGCGGCGCCGGCGCGCCGGTCGGCCAGGCGGCGGCCGACGCGCTGCAAGGGCTTCTCGACCAATCGATGGGTCAGCCAACTGCTCGGCAGGAGCACGCTGAGGAAGGCGACGCTGATGCCGATCTGCAGGGGCATGGGTGACCAGCGCATCTCTCCCGTCAGCTGCATGACGATGAGGAGGATCGGCAGGTGTACCAGGTAGAGGGAGTAGCTGATAGTGCCGAGCCAGGCGAGGAAGGCGGGAACGCGGCGGCCCCGCCAGGCCATCGCGCCGGCGAAGGTGGTGCCGGCCAGGACGATGGTCAGGCCCCACACGTCCGGCTGGACCCACCACCAGCCGGCGTTGGTCGCCCAGACAGGCGTCGACGTCACGAGTAAGGCGGCGATGGCCACCGGCCACAGCCGGCCCTGGCCATGCTCCCACCGGCGGATCGCGGTGCCGGTGAACATGATGGCGAGCATCGCCGCGGCGAACCATGGCACGCGACTGCTCAGGATCAATGTCAGCGCCATGACGCCCAGGACACAGGCTCCGGCGGTACCCGCGCGCCCCGAGATCACACAGGTCACGCCGATGACAAACGTGGCCATCGACAGCCAGGCCAGCCAGGTGCCCGACAGTGGCGGCCCGGATAGCACGAGGCCTGCGATGAGAGCGATCAAGGCGAACAGAACCGGGAGCGCACCGCGTCTGTCGCGCCAGCCGGTCACGAACAGCGCGACGACCAGCAGATAGAAGAGCATCTCGTACGACAGCGTCCACATGGTGTTCAGCACACCGGCCGCTCCTACCGCGTCCATCAGCATCGTGGCGTGCGCGGCCACCGAAGAAGCGTCGCGGGCCACCTCCGGACGGATCGGGATCCACCACGCCAGGGCCAGAACCAAGCCGATGACCGTGAGGTAGAGCGGGTAGAGGCGAAAAAGGCGGCCGACCCAGAAGGCCCGCACGTCGCCGTGTCGTTCCAGCGAGGTCGGGATGATGTATCCGCTGACCAGGAAGAACACCAGCACGCCGTACATGCCCAGGTTGAACGCGGTGGGCCGCAGCCAGGGCATGGCCCAGGTCGTCAGGTGTTCGCCGACGACCGCGAGCGCACCGATGCCGCGCAGCGCATCCAGCCACGCGAGCCTGGAAGGCGCCGCCTGCACGGTTTGGGGGGCTTGAAGGTGGGCGGTCGCCATATGCCCAACGTATCGGAGCGGTGATCCGAAGGCGGACACATCGACCACTGGGGGCAAGTATCGACATTACGCAGCGTTCCCAGGGACAACACCCCGCTGGGGATCGTACGGAGGCCAGCCGGGGTCGCCGGTGGCGGCGAAGGCGGTCCAGACCGTGCGGAAGCGGGCCGACAGCGTCTGGGCTTCGGGCGAGGGCTCGGGGCCCAGCAGCATCGGGTGAGGGGTGCCGAACAGCAAGGGCAGGTCCAGGCTGTGGCAGGCGCCGAAGACACCGCCAGCGGCTCGGCTGAGGCGTCCGGGAACGCCTGGCGGTAGGCCTGCTCGCACCCCCAGTGCGGGATCGTCAGTGGGAGACCGTGGGTGATCGGCTGCCGCGGTGAGGTCACAGGTGTTCGCGATCGCCGACGCGGACGGGGCCGCCGGTGGTGATCGACTCGATGGCTGCGAGGGCGATGGTCAGGGCGGCGCGGGCGTCCTCGCCGGTGACCGCGGGAGTGCGGCCGGTGCGGACGCAGTCGGCGAAGTCGGCCAGCTCGGCCACGTAGGCGTCGTGGAAGAGGTCCTGGTCGTAGGTGACGCACTCGGCGGCGACGCCGTCCGGGCCGTACGCGGTGAGGTGGGTCCTGCGGAGGTCGCCCATGGTGAGCATGCCGGCCGAGCCGAAGACCTCGCCGCGTACGTCGTAGCCGTAGACGGCCTGGAAGCTGGCCTCGGCCGTGGCGATGGCGCCGTTGTCGAAGCGGACGGTGACCACAGCGGTGTCGAGCAGGCCGCCGGCTTTGAAGTCGGGGCGGACCAGGGCGTCGGCCATGGCGAAGACCTCGACGGCTTCGGCGCCGGGGTTGAGGTAACGCAGGGTGTCGAAGTCGTGGATGAGGGTCTCCAGGAAAATCGTCCACGGCGGCACGCGAGCCGGGTCGGCCAGTTTCGGGTCGCGGGTGAGGGAGCGCAGGAGTTGGGGTGTGCCGATGGCGCCGGCGGCGATCTTGTCGTGGGCGGCGCGGAAGCCGGTGTCGTACCGCCGGTTGAAGCCCACCTGGAGAGGCACGCCCGCTTTGGCGGCGGCGGTGATGGCGCGGTCGGCCTCGGCGAGCGTGACGGCCATGGGCTTCTCGCAATAGACGGCCTTGCCCGCTTGGGCGGCCGCTTCGACGAGGTCGGCGTGGGTGCGCGCCGGGGTGACGATCACCACGGCGTCGATGTCCGGATCGTCGAGCAACTCGCCGACGTCGGTCGTCACCTTGGGGCAGCCGAGCCGATCGGCCAGGCGCTGCGCGGCGCCGGGGACCGGGTCGGCCAGCGCGGCGAGCCGGACACCGGGAAGGCGGCGGGCCAGGGTCTCGGCATGGAGGGCGCCCATCCGTCCGGCTCCGGCAAGGCCGACGGCGAGGGGCTGCTGGGTGGTCATGCGCGGTCTCCGTATGTCGGGTTTCAGAGGGTGAAAGCGGAGCGGAAACGCTCCAGGGCCAGGGCGCTGTCGCGGGAGGCCCACGCCTCCATCGCGACCGTGCCGTCATAGCCGAGGTCGGCCAGAGCACGGGCGACGGCCGGGTAGTTGATCTCCCCCGTCCCCGGCTCGTGGCGGCCGGGTACGTCGGCCACCTGGATCTCACCGATCAGGCCCGCGGCATGGGCCCGGCGGACCAGCTCGATCAGGTTTCCCTCGCCGATCTGCGCGTGGTAGAGGTCGAGGTTCATCCGCAGGCTTGGCCTGTCCACGGCGGCGACCAGGGCCAGGGTGTCGGCGGCCGTGGCGAACGGCACGCCGGGGTGGTCGACGGCGGTGTTGAGGTTTTCCAGGGTGAAGATCACACCGGCCCGTTCGCCCAGCTCGGCGAGGCGGGTGAGCGTGCGGTGGGCGGCCATCCACATCGGTCCGGTGGCCTCGCCGGTCACCGGCGTCACCGGCAGGCCTTTGTCGTCGAGGCCGGTGCCGTGCAGGTTGAGCCGGGGGCAGCCCAACTGCTCAGCGGCCTTGACCGACTCCTCGGCGGTGCGCAACAGCTCCGCCGCCCCCTCCTCATCGGTAAGACTGCCGCGCAGGTAGCCGGTCATCGAGGAGAAGACGGCCCCCGTGCGCGCCAGCGCGGCCAGGTCGTGCCGGCTCCAGTCCCAGATCTCGACCTGGAACCCGGCGTCATGGATGCGCCGCGCCCGCTCCTGGATCGACACGTCCGTGAAGACCATCTCGGCGCAGACCGCCAACGTGTACATCGTCACCCATCTGTCTATAACGTTCTAGTCTTTTAGCAGTAGGCCAGCAGGCGGACGGCCTTGTCAAGGGTTCGCAGTGCCAGTGACTAGAACGTTGCAGTATGGTGGAGCAGCGTCTTCACAGGACGGTTCCATCGAGGAGGGCAGCAAGTGCCACGAACCCCCGCGGGCTCGGAGGGGAGACGACCGACCCTGGCCGACGTCGCGGCACGGGCGGGCGTGTCCACGGCGCTGGTCTCCATCGTCATGCGAGGGGCCAAGGGCGCCAGTGCCGACACACGTGAGCGGGTGCAGCAGGCCGCGAAGGAGATCGGCTACCGGCCGGACGCTCGGGCGCGCCTGCTGCGCAGCAGCCGCTCACGGCTACTCGGGGTGCAGTTCGGGCTCCAGCATCCCTTCCACACCGATCTGGTGGAGGGCATCTACACCGCGGCCGAGCCGGCCGGCTACCAGGTCGCCCTCAGCGCCGTCACGGCCGGCCGCAGCGAGCGGCACGCCGTCGAGACCCTGCTCGCCGATCGGTGCGAGGCCCTGATCCTGCTCGGCCCGCAGGCCCCGGCCGCCCAGCTGGCCGAGCTCGCGACCCAGTTGCCGGTCGTCTCCGTGGCCCGCCGGCTGCGCGGGACGACGGCCGGGGTGGACGTCGTACGGACCGCCGACGACGAAGGCGCCCGCCAGGCCGTCGACCACCTGGTGGCGGCCGGCCATCGCGACATCGCCCACATCGACGGCGGCCGGGCGCCGGGCGCCGCGGACCGGCGCCGGGGCTATCGCACCGCCATGAGCCGGCACGGTTTGAACCGCTATATCCGGATCGTGCCCGGTGGGCTGACCGAGGACGATGGGGCGGCGGCCGCGCGCGTCCTCCTCAGCGGCGATCCCCGGCCGACCGCCATCCTGGTCTTCAACGACCGCTGCGCCACTGGCGTCCTGGACACGTTCCTGCGCGCCGGCCTGGCCGTTCCTGGCGAGATCTCGGTCGTGGGCTTCGACAACAGCCACCTGGCCCGCCTGGCCCACATCGGCCTCACCACCGTCGGGCAGGACATCCCGCGCCTGGCGCGCCTGGCGGTGGAGCGAGCCATCGCACGGCTGGAGGGCAAGCCGGTGGCCGAGAAGGAGATCGTCATCGCGCCGCATCTCATCATCCGCGGCACCACAGCCGCCGCTCCCGCATAACCGCGCCGCAAACTCCGCAGGAGCAGGCCGAACGAGCCGGCCATCCATTCTCCTCGACAGCGCCTACCGGGTCTGGTCGGTGGGGCGGATGAGGATCTCGTTGACCGCGACGTGCTGCGACTGGGTGACCGCGTACACGACAGCATTGGCGATGTCCTCGGGCTGCAGGGTGCGCATAGAGGTGGCCATCTGCTGCGCGGCGGCCCGCATCGTGGGGTCGGTGATGTGGTCGGCCAGTTCGGTGGCGACGAAGCCGGGCTCGACGACCACGACGCGCACGCCCTGGGCGGTGACCTCCTGTCGCAGCGCCTCGGAGAAGGCGGTGATGCCGAACTTCGTCGCCGCGTAGACGCCACTGGCGGCCGACGCGATCCGGCCCGAGGTCGAGGAGACCTGCACGACGGCGCCCTTGCGCTCCAGCAGGTGCGGCAATGCCGCGTGGACCGTGTACATCGACCCGAGCAGGTTGGTCTCGACCATGCGCGTCCATTCCGTGGTGTCCGCTCCCGCGATCGAGCCGGCGAGCATCACCCCGGCGTTGTTCACCAGGACGTCCAGGGCGCCGAAGCGCTCGACGGTCTTCGCGACCGCGGCCCGCACCGATTCCTGGTCGGTCACGTCGAGTTCGAGGGCCAGCATCTCGCCGACCGCCTTGTGCACCAGGGTCTCCAGCCGGTCGGCACGCCGGGCCCCGACTGCGACTAGGGCCCCTTCCGCTGAGAGGGCCAGCGCAGTGGCCTCGCCGATGCCCGACGACGCTCCAGTGACGAGGGCGACCTTTCCGGCCAACGTGGTGTTCATGTTCTTCCTTTCCGAAGAAGCTCACCGGCTCCGCAGCCCGCTAAGCGGACCAGCCGGTCACCTTTAGCTTAGCACCAAACCGGACCGGCTGGTCATGTTAGGAAGTACACTGGATGGATGGGAGGGAGAGGCATGACTGGAACGACGTCCGCTGTCCCGTCGCGCAGTGACGCGGTGCGCAATCGTCGGCTGCTGCTGGACGCCGCGGCCGAAGCGTTCGCCGAGTGCGGAGCCGAGGTGTCCATCGGGGAGATCGCGCAACGTGCCGGGGTGGGGAAGGGGACGGTCTTCCGCCACTTCTCCTCCAAGGAGGATCTACTGGCGGCGATCATGCTCGGTATGCTCGACGAGCTTGTGGACACCGCAACCGCGCTGCTCACGGCCGACGATCCCGGCCTGGCGCTGCGTGAGTTCATGACCGCCGGCGTGGAGACCTTCGTCAGAGATCGGGCGTTCTGCGAGGTCATCGGGCGCCCGTCCCTGCAGAACGTACAGGTACGTGACGCGATCGATCGCCTGTGCGAGGCCGCGGAAGCGCTCACCGATCGCGCCCGCCAGCAGGGTGTCGTGCGCCCTGACCTCACCGGCACCGATGTCGCCCTCCTGCTGGCCGGCATCCAGCACACGGCGGCGCCGCTGCTGACCACCGAGCCGCAGGCGTGGCGCCGCTACCTGGAGCTGATCCTCGACGGCATCACCACCTCAACGGGGCGAAGCCTTCCGCATCCTCCGCCACACCGCCTGCCTCTCGCGAACCCAGAGCCCGGTGGGGGGCGCTGATCAGCTGGATCAAGCGCCCGCGTCGGGTTCGGCTCCTGCGTGCTGGGCCCCACCCCCCAAGATCGTGGGCAGCCGCAACCGGGGACCAGGGTACGGACTAGGGTCTCCCCAGGGCGCGATGGACAGGCCTAGAAAGCGACTGTGATCGCAGTGGCATCAGCCGGGATGCCGTGTGCGCATGGAGTCGCGAGTGACCACGAAGGTGTTGGAGCCGCACAGAGACGACGCGGCGCAGACCAGTCCGACGGTCTCCGCAGCCGTTGACCCATTGATCAGCGAGTTTGACATGGCCGCTTCGGTGCTCGTCACCACGGCCCCAGCTCTTGGCGGTAACGCGTACCGCGTCCTCGGAGAAGCGATTGAGGCCGAGGATCGGAGGGCGGCATGAACGCGCGGGAAACGGAGGTCGACGCCGCCGCCGCGTTCGGCCGTTACAGGCTGCGCGGACGACAGCCCGAGGTCGCCACTCTGCGGACCCACTTGGCCGCGCTGTCCTCTGGCAGGGGCGCGACGGTGCTCATCCAGGGCAGTCCCGGCATCGGCAAGACCCGCATGCTCACCGAGGCGCGCCACATGGCCGAGGAGACAGGACTCCGCGTGATGTACGGCGGAGGTGACCCGGACGGGCAGATGATCCCCTTCGGCGCGCTGCTCGGGGCCCTGCACTCTAACCTCGACCCGATTCTCCCGGCCGACGAGGTCCAGGCCACGCAGGCGACCGCAAAACGCTACTGGTTGCTGCAGGAACTCCACGAGCACCTGGAACGCGCTGCCCTGACCGCACCGCTGGTGATCGCCATCGACGATCTCCAATGGTGCGACGAGGGCACCCTCCTGGCACTGCGAACCCTGCCGCAGCGCCTGTCCCTGCATCCCATCACCTGGATTCTCGCCGCACGAACGGGCCCGCTCACCCCGGACGTACGCACCACGATCTCCGCACTGAGTCTGCCGGGCGGTCACCTGCTCACCTTGGCCCCCTTATCGGACAAGGCGGTCGAGGCGATGACCGGCGACCTGCTGGCGGCCACCCCGGAGCCCGGCATCCTCCACCTGGCGCAGCGAGCAGAGGGACGCCCGCTCCTGCTCACCGAACTCATCAACGGCATGCTCGATGCGGGGGTGGTCACCATCTCCGACGGCGTCGCGCGGTTGACTCAGCGGCGTCTGCCCCTGCGTTTCCATGTCTCCGTCCAGCACCGCCTGGAACAGATCTCCCCGCTGGCCAAGAAGGCCGCGCAGATCGCGTCGGTTCTGGGCCGGACCGTCTCCCTCGAGCAGCTCGCCGAGCTCACCGGAGAGTCCGCTGTCACGCTGCTCGAGCCGCTGGAGGAACTGCTGTCGGCCGACCTCCTGACCGAGCGCGACGGCACGCTGCTGTTCAGCCACGACCTGATCCGCGAGGCCATCCAGGCGGCTTTGCCGGCGACGCTCCGCAAGGCGCTCCGCCGCCAGGCCGTGGACCTGCGGCTGGCGCACGGCATCCCGGTCACGCAGATCGCCGCCGACCTCGCGGAGACCGCCGAGCCCGGCGACGACACGGCCATCGCACTGCTTCGCCAGGCCGCCCGCGACCTGGCGGTCACCGCGCCGTCGGCCGCCGTGGAGATGAGCCGCCGCGCGATCGAACTTGCCGCCCTTGACCCGCTGCGGCAAGCCGGCTTCATCGCCGAGGCCCTGCCTCTGTTCAGCCAGACGGGCCGCGCCGGCGAAGGCCTTGCACTGGCCGAGACCGCACTGCGCCGGCCGCTGCCGGTCGATGTCGAGGCAGGCATCAGGCTGGGGCTGACGCTCGCGGCCAACCAGTATTCCCTCACCGAGGCCATACGGCAGAGCCGCGCCGGAGTCGCACTGCCCGGCCTGCCGCTCCGCATCCGCGCTCAGTTGATGGCCATGCTGGCCTTCAACCTCGCCCTCGTCGGCGCTGAGGAGATCGTCGAGGCCGAAACCCTGCTCCCGGCCGCGCTGGCCACCGCTGATCAGGCAGACGACCAGGCTTCGCGTGCCACTCTGCTGAGTGTGGGCTCGATCATCGCCAACCATCGGCTCGACGTCCGCCGTGCGCTCGACCTCGCCGACCAGGCGGGCGCCGCGTTGCGCGACGTCCCCCACACCGACGTGCTCTGGATGCCCGGCGTCTGGAAGGCCGGCTTGCTCAGCATGCTGGGGCGCGTGGAGGAGGCGCTGGCCGAGGCGGATGACGGCGTACGTAAGGCCCAGCATCACGGCCAGGCCAACCTGCTGCGGCTGTGGGGCATCGCGCGCTGCCGGGTGTATCTGGACGCCGGCCGGCTGGCCGACGCCCGAGCCGAGGCCGAAGCGGTTATGGCCATGTCCGACGAACTCGGTCCCCGTTCGTTCGACGACGCAACGGTCCGATACGTGCTCGGCCGCGTCGCCCTGCACACCGGCGACCCGCGGGAACTGGCGCGCGGCCGTGAATTCGCCGACGCCCTCATGCGGGTCGAAGCCGGGCAGACCCGGCGAGCAGGAGCGTGGCTGGCCGCCCAGGCCGCCGCCGCCGACGGCGACCACGCCCGGGCCATGGAGCTGACCGCCGAGGGCGGCCGTTCCTACTATCGGCCCACCTCGGCACTGTCCCACCCTGCCGACCCAGCCGACGAGCCTGTCCTCGTCCGGATGGCGTTGCGGGCCGGAGACCGCGCCCGCGCCACCCTGGTCACTGAGTTCGCCGAGACGCGTCACCACCACAACCCCGACATCCCGATCTACGCGGCCACGGCCTTGCACGCACGTGCCCTGGTGGACGGCGACGCCGGCCTGCTGGCTCGCGCCGTTGAGCTGTATCAGGACATCCCCCGGCCACTGGCTCTGGCGGGAGCCCTGGAGGACACTGGCACGATCCCCCATCTGGACACGGCACTGCGGTTGTACGAGCAGTCAGAGGCCGAACGCGACGCGGTCCGCGTACGCGATCGTCTCAAAGGCATGGGTGAGCGCCGATCACGCGCCGTTTCCAGCAGGCCGACCGAGGGCTGGGGCAGTCTCACCGCCTCTGAGCTGCAGATCGTCAGGCTGGTCGCCGGCGGAGCGACCAACAAGCAGGTCGCCGACCAGCTCTTTCTGTCCCCTCACACGGTCAGCACACATCTGTGGCATGCCTTCACCAAGCTCGGGATCAGCTCACGCGTCGAGCTGACCCGGCTCGTCCTCGAACACGACGCGGCCATGCAGTGATCGGACCGCTGCCGGCTGTGCCTAAGATCGGGAACTGCCGGAAGCCCCTGCGATCCGGGTTCTTCTCCGCCGCGGTGCCCTGCCCTGCCGAACGGACCCGAGATAGCGCAGGTCGGCATAACACCATCCCCACAGGTCGCCGGGCTCCAAGGAAGCGGTTGCCGGATGGGCGGTGGTCGCCCAGTGCGCGGCGGCGTGTCGGCCGGGCGAGGTATCGCAACAGCCGACATGGCCGCAGGTCAGGCATTCACGCAGTTCCACCCATTGGCCCCCCGTCTGCAGGCACTCCTCACAGCCGTCGGCATGACCGGCCGGAACGGGCGGACGTGTCCCCTGCACATGGGGACACGAACCTGGGAGCTCCATGATCATGTTGCGCCTTTCCACGAAGTTCGGCCCTGCGGATGAAACGCTCTCTTGCCGCATCGCCGCGCACATCGCACGAAGGCGTGAGTTCTGTGCCTGCCGACCGCTGCCTGGGTGGTCTCAAAAGAATTTCGCGGTAGCTGTCACGAGTCTGGAGGGCTGTCTTGTCTTAGCTACGTCCGGGTAGCAGCACGTGCCCCGGTGGACAGAGAGGGTTGGCCATGAGGATTGTGGTAGTCGGCGGGACCGGGCTGATCGGTTCGAAGCTGGTGACGAAGCTGGGCGAGCACGGTCACGAGGCGGTGGCGGCGGCGCCTGACACCGGCGTGAACACCCTCACCGGTGAAGGACTGGCCGATGTGCTGAAAGGCGCGTCGGTGGTGATCGACGTGTCGAACTCCCCGTCCTTCGAGGAGAAGGCCGTGCTGGAGTTCTTCGAGACCTCCACCCGCAACCTGCTCGCCGCCGAAGCCGCGGCCGGTGTCGGTCACCACGTCGCGCTGTCGGTGGTGGGTACGGAGCGCCCGCCCGGCAACCCCTACTTCCGCGCGAAGATCGCCCAGGAGAAGCTGATCGAGAACTCGTCGATCCCGTTCTCCCTTGTGCACGCCACCCAGTTCTTCGAGTTCGTCCGGCGCATCGCCGACGAGGCCACCGAAGGCGACAAGGTGCGGATGGCGCCCGTGCTGTTCCAGCCCATGGCGGGCGACGACGTGGCGCAGGCGGTCGGCCGGGTCTCGGTGGGCACGCCGTTGAACGGCCGCATCGAGGTCGGCGGACCCGAGCAGTTCCGGATGGACGAGTTCTTCCGCGACACGCTGGCCTCCTGGGGCGATCCGCGCGAAGTGGTCACCGACCCGCGCGCGCTCTACTTCGGGCAAGAGCTGCTGGAGCGGTCGCTCGTGCCGAATGACGGCGCCGCCCTCGGCACGATCCGCTACCGCGACTGGGCCGCCCAGAACGCCGGGAAGTAGCCCACGCGATGACCGTGGTCGTCGCGGCCCCGGCACGCGATGCCAGCCGGACCTGCCCGGGACCCGGAATCACGTGCCGCCTGGCGGCCGGTGACCGTTCTGCCCTGGCAGGTCGTGGTCGGAGGCGGTGCTGAGCGAGACCGGCCGCCACAGGTCGAGCTCCTGGGCCACGTGCTCGAGGTTGGCTTCGACATGGGCGACGGCGTCGGCGCCGAGCTGCAACCGCAGCGGAGGATCGTCGACGGCCAGGAGGTCGAGGATCGCGGCGGCTGCCTTGCCAGGATCCCCTGGCAGGAAGGGGCCGCGATCGAAGGCTGTCGGCAAGGTGGCGAAGCGGCCGAGCTCGACGACGGTCACGCAGACGCCGATCTCGTCCAGTTCAGCGCGGAGCGTCTCGCACAGGGCCTCGACGGCCGCCATGGACGCGCCGTACAGACCCGAACCGGCCGGGGCAGAGAAGCCGGCGGCCGAGCCGACGGCGATGACCCGCCCGGCCTGCTGCGCGGTCAGTACCGGCAGCACCGCGCGGGTTACCTCGAGCATCCCGAGGACGTTGACGTCGAACAGCGCCCGCGCCTGCGCGTGGGTCGCCTCCCGAAGGGGGCCGCGGACGGTCCTGACCGCGGCGTGGACCAGCACGTCGATCCGGCCGAAGCGGCGCATCGCCTGCTCGACCGCCGCCGCCGGCGCCTCCGGCACCAGCAGATCCAGCTCCAAGGGCAGCACTTCGCCGCCGACCCCGGCGAAGGCGTCCGTGACCGCGGCCAGGTCGCGGCCGGTGGCGACCACCCGGTGTCCTCGCCGCAGCGCTTCACGGGCGACACGGTGCCCGATGCCTCGTGCCGCGCCCGTGACGAACCAGACAGCCATGCATACCCGCCCCGATGTCGGCCTCCCCTGCTGGGAGACGGTGAGGACACGGTGTCAGCGGGCGCGACAGACCACATCGCACGAATCTGCGATGTTTCGTCAGCGGCTCGCGTCGTCAGCTCGTCAGTGCCTCAAGCTCCCGGCGCGCCTCGGCGGCCGGCTCGGTGTCACCGGATGCCTCGAACAGCCGTACCGCCTCCGTCAACGCGTGGCGAGCCTCCTCGACCCGGCCTAAGCGCCGCAGCGCGGTGCCCAGCCTGCGGTGGGTAAGTCCCAAGGCCAAGGCGATCGGGCGGGCGCGCAGCTCGGCCAGCGCCTTCTGGTAGGCGTCCACCGCCTCATCCCAGCGTTCGAGGGCGAGGTAGGCGGTGCCGAGATGGCCCAGGGCGCTCCCGAGACCGTAGCCGACGAGGGTCGGGGAGCCGCCGTAGGAGGGGTCACGCAGCGTGGCCACCAGCGCCAGGCTGTGCTCCAATGCCTCCTCTATTCGGCCCGCGCGCCGCAGGCCGTAGATGTAGGCCGACACGGCCGCGGGATAGAACTCCCGGTCCCGGGCCTGCAGGAGGAGATCAGCGGCTCGCCGGGTGTAGTCCAGCTCGCGCTCCAGGTTCGCCGGATCGCCCCGGATGGTCCAGCTGGCAGAAACCAGCGCCCATCCCTGCTGGCGTATGTCGCCGACCTCGCGGGCCAGCTCCAGTGCCCGCAACGCGGTCGCCTCGCCCTCCTCCATACGGCCTTCACACTGAGACAGCGCCCAGGACAGGTGGTTGAGATGCGCCGCCTCCTGGAGCCGGTCGCCCATGGCCCGCGCCGCGCTGGAGGACAGATCGAACACCTCGCGCCAGTGCCCCCACCGGATCCACTGATCAGAAAACCAGTTCATGGACTCGGCCACCTCGACCACGGTCGCGTGCTCTCCGCGCTGGGCCGCTGAGCGCAGCGCCTCCAGCCACGCCGTGCCCTCCGCCTGCAGCCACTCGCCGGCTTCCTGCTGACTGTCGAGCGTGACCAGGGAACGCCACTCCGGCGGGGGTGCGCCATAGCCCGGCTCGAACCAGCGCCCGGCGACAATCGCCACCTCCAGCAGCCAGGCCTCCATTCGCCGGCGTGCCCCGTGCTGCGCCTCGACCGGCTCCTCCTTCGACAGCTGGGCGCGCGCATACAGCCGGACCAGGTCGTGGAAGCGATAGCGCGCAGGGTACGGGGACTGGAGCAGGCCGAGCTCGACCAGTTCCTCCAGCGCGTCCTCGGCGTCGTCCAGGTCGAGCTGGGTGAGCACCGCGGCCAAGGGCGCACCGAAGTCCGGCGCGGCGGACAGCGCGAGCCAGCGGAAGGTCTGCCGGGCGGTCGGGGTGAGCTGGTCGTACGACAGCGCGAACGCGGCGGCGACGTGCAGGTCCCCGGCGGCCAGGTTGTCCAGGCGGCGCTCCTCGTCGCTGAGCCGTCCGGCGAGCTGCTTGATCGTCCAGCCCGGCCGGCTCTGCAGCCGGTTGCCGGCGATGCGCATGGCCAGCGGCAGATGGCCGCACAACCGGGCGAGTTCATCGACCGCGTCTGGCTCGACCACCGAGCGGGCGTCGTCCACGATGGCCCGCAACAGATCGGCGGCCTCCACGTCGGCGAGCTGGGCGAGCGGGACCTGGTGAACGCCCTCCAGCCCGGCCAGCGGGCGACGGCTGGTGATCAAGGTCATGCTGGGTCCGCCGCCTGGCAGCAGGGGGCGTACCTGGCTTTCGCTGGCCGCATTGTCGAGCACGATGAGGCAGCGCCGCTCATTCAGCAGGGCCCGGTAGTGCCCGGCGCGTTCCTGCTCGTCGGCGGGGATGCTCGGCTCGGGCACGCCCAGCGCCTTCAGCAGCCGTGCCAGACCGTTCCCGCTCTCCAGTGGTGTGGCGTCCATGCCGCGCAGGTCGAGGAAGAACCGGCCGTCGGGGAACAGGTCGGCCAGCCGGCCGGCGGCGTGTACGGCCAGCGCGGTCTTGCCCATCCCCGCCGTCCCCCAGAGGGTCGCGGTGACGGCTGGACCGTCGTCACCGGTGTGCCGGGCGGCCAGCTCGCGCAACAGGCCGAGCTCATGCTCGCGGCCGGTGAAGTCGCCGATGCCCCGGGGCAGCTCACAGACCCCGGCGGTGGAGGGGGCAGGGCGCGGCCGTCCGGCCCGGGCGGCGGCGATGAGGGCGTCGTGGTCATGCGGTGGCAGACGCAACACCTCGGCCAGCGCGGCGACGGTACGGCGTTGCGGGCCGCGGCTGACGCCTCGCTCCATGTCGCCGATCGCCCGCACGCTCACCCCGGAGGCATGCGAAAGCTCCTCGATCGTCAGGTCCGCCGCCTGCCGGTGGGCTCTCAGCAGCGCTCCGAAGGACGCTTCGTCGCTCAACCCCTTGTCCTCCTCATCCCGGCGAGAGGCGGAATCTGCCGGCTACTTCTGCCTGTTGTTCTGCCTCGCCCCAGCGCCACCACGCTTGCTTCCATTGTCCTGTGCACCCAAGCGGATCAGGAAGCCATGACGTCTTCCCTGTCATCCGCCGAGCGGCAATCCACGGAAGGGATGAGCACATGAGCTGCAACGGAACGGCCGCGACGGCCTTCTCCGCGCCTTCCGCGTACATGCGGCACCGGACCACAGACGCCGCGCCCACACTGCCGCTGCGCGGCCGGGAAGCCGAGATGCTGCTCCTGCGTGACCGGCTACGCACCCTGACACAAGGGCAGGGCGGGGCTGTCCTGATCGAAGGACCGCCGGGAGCGGGCAAGTCGCGGCTGCTCGCAGAGGTTTCCACCCTCGCCATGGCCGCCGGTCTACGCGTCCATGCGGGTGCGGGCGTGCCGGGCGGCCACGCCGTCCCCTTCGCCCCTCTGCTGGACGCGTTGCTGTCCGGCTCCGCCCCGCTCATGGCCCGCGATCGGCTCCTGACCTTGAGCGAAGCGGCGGATCAGCGTTTCTGGCTGTTGCAGGAGCTCCAGCACGAGCTGGAGCAAGCCGCGTCAGCCGCTCCTGTAGTGATCGTCATGGACGACCTGCAGTGGTGCGACGAAGCCACCCACAGCGCGCTGCGTACGCTGCAGACCCGCCTGTCCGGCCGGCCCATCCTGTGGGTGATGGCCACCCGCGAGCACCCCCATACCGGTCGGGCGCGCGCATGGCCGATGGACAAAATCGTCCTGCGGCCTCTGTCCACAGCTGCCGTCGCGCTCTTGGCCCAGGACGTCCTGCAGGCCGTGGCCGAGCCCGCGCTGCTGGAACTCGCCGGCAAGGCCGACGGCCGCCCGCTGTTCCTGGTCGAACTGCTCAACGGGATGCGCGAGGAAGGCGCCATCACCATCAAGAAAGGAATGGCGCACCTGAGAGCCGCCGGGCGCATCCCGATGCGTTTTCGTTCCTCCGTCCGGCACCGGCTCGACCAGCTCTCTCCACTGGCCCGCGACAGCGTGCGCTTCGCGGCCATGCTCGGCCGCGACATCGACGTCGAGGTGCTCGCCGAACTGCTGCGATGCTCGCCCGTCGAACTCATGGCCCCCTTGCAGGAGGCGCTCCACGCTGACCTGCTGACCGACGCCGACGGACGACTCACTCTTCGTCATGACTTGATCCGCGAGGCCGTCCAGGTGGGCGTGCCGGCGGCTGTCAAGAACCTCGTACGCCGCCAGGCCGTCGATGTACGTCTGCGGCGTGGCGCGGCCGTCATGGAGGTGGCCGCCGATCTGGCGGAGGTCGCCCAGCCGGGTGACCACGAGGCCGTCTCGCTGCTGCGCCGGGCTGCCACCGACTTCGCGCCCACCTCCCCGGCCACCGCGGTCGCCCTGAACAGCCGCGCCCTGGAACTGGCTCCGGCGGACCACGCCGACCGCCCGGCATTGGTCGCCGAGACCATCATCCTGCTGTGGTTGAACGGACACGACGTCGAAGCGCGGACGATGGCCGACAACGCCCTGGCCGGTCTGCTGGAGCCGGAAGCCGAAGCGCAGGTGCGCTACAGCCTGGCCCGGATGTCGAGCCAGCGTTCCTCCACCGAGGCAGTCCGGCAGTGCCGCCTGGCGCTGGCCCTGCCGGGGCTGTCACCGGCGACCCGGGCGAAGCTGCTCACCCTGCAGGCCCTCGCAATGGTCATGACCGACGACGTGGAGGAGACCGGTCGCGCGGTCGAGTCCGCGTTGCGAGCCGCAGCCTCGTGCGGCAATCGCGCCATCGAGGCCACGGCGATCGCGGTGGAGGCCACCGTCGCCTTCCACCGCATGGACTGGCAGCGTGCCATCGACCGGCAGGACGAAGCGGTGCGGCTGGCGACCGACGCGGGCATCCTTCACTCACTGTGGGTTCCCGAATCCTGCTGGAAGAGCTCTCTGTGGAGCTCCGCCGGCGAGTCGCTGCGCGGACTCGAAGAAGTCGACGCCGGACTCCGCGAGGCGCGATCGCGCGGACAAGCGAACGCCGTGGACGTGTGGTCGATGCACCGCGCCCGCATCCTGCTCGACGCCGGCCGGCTGGCCGACGCCCACGCCCAGGCCGAGGCGGTGCTCGCCATGGTCGAGGACCGGGGAGCGGGGAGCGCCGCCGACGTGACCGCCCTCTCCACACTCGGCCGAGCGGCGTTGTACTCAGGTGACCGGCAGGGCATCGCACGCTTCGTCGCCGACGGCCGTTGGATGATGCGCGACGAGGCGCGCTTCGTCGCCAGGACGGGCGCCTGGATGCTCGCCCTGGCAGCCGACGGCGAGAACGATCCGGCACACACCATGAAGTACGCGGCGGCGGCGGTCGCGGCCGGCCCCGGCGGCCGCCCCGCGGCCACGCCGTTGGACCCGGCCGATGACGTGGTGTTCGTCCGCATGGCCTTGCGTGCCGGCGAACGAGGAGTCGCCGCGGACATGGTGCAGGTGGTCGAGGACCGCGCCGAGCGCAACCCGGGCTTTCCGTTCCTGGCCGCCATCGCGGCGCACGCCCGCGGGTTGCTGGACGACGACCCGGCGTTGCTCGTACGGGCTGCCGAGCAGCTCGCGGACTTCTCCCGGCCGATCGTACGCGCGTCGGCGTTGGAGGACGCAGGCCGCACCTTGACGGCGACCGACCGGAAGGCGGCGGTCGACCATCTGGACACAGCGCTGGAGCTGTACGTGCAGGCCGGCGCGTTGAGGGACGCGGCGCGGGTGCGGCGGCGCTTGCGCGATGCCGGGATACGGCGCCGTGGCCGCCGGAGCTCGGCTTCCGGCGCCACTCATGGCTGGGACGGGCTGACCGCCTCGGAGTTGCAGGTGGTTCGGCTGGTGGCCCAAGGCGCCACGAACCGGCAGGTGGCCGAGCGGCTGTTCCTGTCGCCGCACACCGTCAACACTCACCTGCGCCATGCCTACACCAAGCTGGACGTCAACTCGAGGGTCGAGCTGACGCGCCTGGTCGTCGAGCACGACGGCTGATCAGATTCATCGGAAAGGAAGCGACGGCTACATGGCCTACCTGCCAGTCGGCGTCGACCACGGCCGTACCCCGGTCGAGCTCTACTACGAGGACTACGGTCACGGTCGTCCTGTTGTCCTGCTCCATGACTGGCCCCTGTCCAGTCGTATGTGGGAGGCTCAGCTTCCCGCGCTGGTGGAGGCCGGTTACCGCGTCATCGCCTACGATCGCCGCGGTTTCGGCGGCTCCTCCCGTCCGTGGGACGGCTACGACTACGACAGCCTGGCGACCGACCTGCACACGGTGATCGAGCAGTTGACGCTGAGCGAAGTGACCCTGGTGGGAGCCGGGATGGGCGCGGCGGAAATCGTACGTTATCTCACCCGGTACGGGACCACCGCGGTCAGGAGAGTCGTCCTGGTGGCCGCGGCGTTGCCGTACCTGTACCGCTCCTACGACAACCCGCAGGGCTCTTGGACCCCCGAGCAGTTCGACCACCTCGAGGCGCGGCTGAACACGGACAGATTCGCCATGCTCGACACGTACGCCACCCGGATGTTCCAGGTCGACGGGCGCGTGCTGCTGAGTGACCTGCACCGTGACCACTACCGTGACCAGGGCGTGGCCGCGTCGCCGCAGGCGCTCAACGCCGGTCTGACCACTTTGGCGCGCAGCGATCTGCGCAGCGAAATCGCGATTCCTCTGCCGACGCTGGTCATTCATGGGGAACACGACGACATCACGCCGTTCCCTGCCACGGGCGAGCAGATCAAGGGCAGCGCCGTGGAGGTCATCCAGGGCGCGCCGCACGGCTGCCACGCCACACACCCCTTGCGGTTCAACCGCACTCTGCTCCCATTCCTGGCGAACGCCTGATAGGCGCAGTCTGGCCAAGGGCGCTCATCGACGCCCTCGAGCCTGGTGAGAACGTGGTCCTCACGCGTGACGGCGCGTCGATCGCGACGATCTCCAGCCGAAAGCTCGCGTCATCGTCACCGAAATCGAGGACCACGAACTCGGCGTTCAGCACCACGGCCCGGTCCGACGACTACTTGACGCCGGCGCTGATGCGTATCTACCTCCGGCGACCCTCCCAAACCTGGCCAGGCAGCTTGACTACACGCTGAATCAAGGGCGCGAGATCGCCGGCGGGGCCGCGACACCACTGCAGATCGCACCGACCGTGGAGCCGGCACATCCAGACGACTAATGCGGCTCCGTGGAAATCCGTTGACGACGTTACCTGTCAGCGGTCCGACGACGGGCGGCTCGAAGCAGGCTTCACCCTCGAGTCGCCGAGCCTCGCGGACACGTCAGCGGCGAGAAGTTCCTCCAATTCGGCGAGATCGCCGTTCTGCGCCGCAGCGAGGAAGACCCGCACGAGACGCCGATGTGCCGCGGCGTCCACCGGTTGACGTCGCTCGGTGGCGATGTGTTCGTGGGCGCGCCGCATGAGCTGCCGCGCATGGTCTGCGCCCAGATGAAGGACTTCGGAGATGCGCCGGTAGGGGTAGTCGAATGCTGTGCGGAGGAGATATACCGCCCGTTCGGCGGGCGACAGTTTCTCCAACAGCAGCCGGACCGCCACGTCGACAGCCTCGTGCCGTTCAGCCGCGGTCTCAAGGCCGACGCTGCGATCCACCGTTTCGACGAGCCAAGGATTGACGGACGTCTCTCGACGCCTCCGGGCGGACTGGACGACGTTGATGGCGAGCCTGGTGGTGGTCATCGCTAGGAACGCGGGCGGGCTGATGACGACCGAGCGGTCGGCGCGTTCCCACCGGAGCCACGCCTCCTGCACCACGTCCTCGGCCTCGCCCACGTCTCCGAGGACACTACGCGCGATCGCGTAGAGCCGGGGCCGTGTGGCGGTGAACACCGTAGCGGCCGCGTCCAACTCGCTGATCAACTGGTCATCAGCTGCGGAGACCGTCGGGCTGGTCCGCGTCGCGGGATCGGTACCGGGGTCCACGGTTGTGGCTGCCCAGGCGGCGGTGGTGTCCCGTGAAGATGAGCGTCGGGAAGACGATCGAGGGCCGCGGCCGTGCGACAGCACAATCACGGGCGCGTCGCGGTGGACGACGGTCAGGCCGTTGACGTCCCCGGTGAGATGGCGGACGGGAATCATCGTCGCCTCCAGATGAGTGATCAGCGCGGTCGATGAACCCAGCCAACGCGAGATGGAATCGGCCGACATCGCACGGATACGTGACATCCCCGGCGGGGACATGGCAGGTCAGCCGGTAGTCGGCGAGCAGACCGCCGGGCCGACCGGGTCCGGTCCGAGCCGCGAGCCGGCGCTGTGATCTCAAGTCTTCGTGTGATGTCCTCTGCCGTCGCCGCTGGAACGGTGGAGCACGCACCGGTTGAGGCAGCCGCAGGCGGCTCCCCACCGGGCTCCGCTTCCTCCCGAACCGAAGGGCTTTGTCATGCTTCACTTGCCATCCGCTTGGCGGGGCGCCGCCGTCGCACTTGGTCTGGGCGCCATCACGATGTCCACCACCCCCGCCATGGCCGGCACCACCGCGCGCACCCTGCCCACAGTGGTGCTGGTCCACGGCGCCTTCGCCGACGCCAGCAGCTGGGACGGGGTCATCGCCCAGTTGCAGCGGCGCGGCTACCCGGTGATCGCCCCCGCCAATCCGCTGCGCAGCCTGTCGGGAGACGCCGCCTACATCGCGAGCGTCGTCAAGGGCATCCGCGGCAAGGTGGTCCTGGTCGGCCATTCCTACGGTGGCACCGTGATCACCAATGCCGCCCGCCACGCCACCAACGTCAAGGCCCTGGTGTACGTGGCGGCGTTCCTGCCGGACAAGGGCGAGAGCACCCAGACCGTACTGGACCCGAAGAAGTACCCGGGCAGCCTGCTCGGCCCGGCCACCCTGGAGCAGCGCCCGTACACCGACACGGCGGGCAAGGGCGTGGACCTGTACATCAAGCAGTCGAGCTTCCCCAAGGTGTTCGCCGCCGACCTGCCCATCGCCAAGGCCCGCCGCATGGCCGCCGCCCAGCGTCCCTTCGCCGTGGCCGCCTACTCCGGCCCTTCGGGCGCCCCGGCATGGAAGAAGATCCCGGCCTGGGCCGTCATCAGCACCCAAGACAAGGCCATCTCGCCTGCCGGGCAGCGGTGGATGGCCAGGCGCGCCAAGGCTCACGTCATCGAGGTGAAGTCCTCGCACGCCATCTCGGTCAGCCACCCGGTCGCCATCGTCGACACCGTCGTCGAGGCCGACCGCCGTACGCGCTGACACCCCGGAAGCAGGACCGGCCCGCCTGTCGCCATGGGCGTGCCGGTCCCGCTCACCTGGGCGCACCACACCCGACGAGCGCCCAGGCGTGACGGCGAAATCCATCTCAGGCATTCATGCGATACCTGGCCCCCTTCGTGGCGCCGTTCGGAGGGGGACGGCGCCACCCTCACCCCCGCCACGACGAAGAGAAGGACTCCCACAATGTCCCGACGCCAGAAGACCACCTTCGCCGCCTTACTGGTCGCCCTGAGCGGCGCCCTGGTGGCGCAGCCGGCGGACGCGACCGGCGCCAAGCCCACTGTCGTCCTCGTTCACGGCGCCTGGGCCGACGCCTCGGGCTGGAACGGAGTCGTCTCCCAGCTCAGGCGCGATGGCTATCCGGTGATCGCCCCGGCCAACCCGCTGCGCGGCCTGGCCTCCGACGTCGCGTACCTCAACAGCCTGCTCGCCACCGTGGACGGGCCCCTCGTCCTAGTCGGCCACTCGTACGGCGGCTCGGTCGTGACCAACGCCGCCAACGCCGACCCCGACGTCAAGGCCCTCGTGTACGTCTCAGCCATCATCCCCGACCAGGGTGAGAGCGTCTTCGGCCTGGCCGGCAGGTACGAGGGCAGCAAGATCAACAACGACACGATCAAGACCGTGCCCTTGGCCTCCGGCGACGCCGACGTCTACCTCAAGACCGACAACTTCGCCGACATCTTCTCCGCCGACCTGCCCCGCTCCACCAGCGCGCTCCTCGCCGTCACCCAGCGGCCGATCACCTTCAGCGCGCTGAACGATCCCTCCGGCACGCCCGCCTGGAAGACCGTCCCGTCCTGGGCGCTGATCTCCCGCGACGACCAAGCCATCCCAGTGCAGGCGCAGCGCTTCATGACCGCCCGCGCCAAGTCCCACACGGTCGAGGTGCCGGCCTCGCACGCCGCACTGATCATCGATCCCGGCGCGGTAACCCGTCTCATTGAGACCGCCGCCCGCGCAACCGACTGATCATTTCTCCATGGCCAGCCCCCGTTCGACGAGGGCTGGCCAATCCGTGCCAGGCGTCCGGTCATGGCCTTCTTTGTTCGTGGCCTGGGGCTTCCTCCCGGAAGCCGATCTCCCGATGGGTGCCGTCGCACAGCGGTTTGTTGCCGGAGTGGCCGCAGCGGCACAGCGTCATCCGGTTGCGGGTCTCCAGCGGCCGCCCGTCCGCTCGCAGGACCGGCACTCCACCGGTGACCCACAGCGCGCTGGCCAGTCCGTCCTCCTCCTCCAGGACCGAGATGGCCAAGGGAAGGTCGGGCTCGATCGTCTCGCCGCCGCGTTCGAGGGCGTAGCTGTAGGAACCGGACGGGCAGTGGTCGATGCGGCCCATGATGGTGGAGCGCACGTCGCTGTCGGCGGTGTCGGCGAGCATCGCGGCGATCGGCCTCGTGCGTCCGAGGCAGAAGGCGGCGTGGATGCACAGCTCGCCCACCCGCTGGGCCGAGATGCCCACCCCGTCGTGCACATGCTGCAGCTCCTTGTACGGCCGCATTTCCGTGCTCTCCGTGCCGTCGAAGCCGATCACGGCGTGGGTTCCGTCGCAGAACGGCTTGGACCCCGAATGGCCGCAGCGACACAGCGCGTAGGTGTCCTCGGTCTCCAGCGGCTCGCCGGTCTTCCAGGTCAGCGCGTTGTTCTCGGCAGAGACGATCTTGCGTTTGCGCCGGAGAGGGACGCCGCCGTACACGACGTAGGGGCCGTCGCGGAGCACGACGATCCGCTGGTGGTCGCCGACGCTCCACCGGCGCCGTTCGGGTGCGACGTATTCGAAGGTGGGGCCGGCCGTGGTGCCCTCGCCGTCGGGCATCCGCATCAAGGCCTGGGCTTGGGCTTTGAGCGCGTACATGGTGCCGGTGGCGACCGCGAGCAGCTTAGGGTTGCCGTTGAATGCCTGCTCCAGCAGGTGCAGGATGGCGCAGTAGGTGTGGTTGAACTCCTCCTGCGCTGCGCCGATCGCACTGCCCGGGTCTGCGGGTCGCGGGTTGCGCCTCATCGGAAGGACGCCGGCCAGATCCATGGCGATCTTTTCCCCGGTGGGTCCGGACTGCGGGGTGTCGCCACGCCGATAACGCCGGCCGAGCTTGAGCTCCTGGAAGCGGTAGTAGTGCGCGACCTCGTCCCGTTCGGGGTGGAAGACGTCCTGGTCCCCGTCCCAGACCTCGCCGCGGGCGGTCCCCTCACCCTGCTCGACGATCTCCTCCAGCGCTGCCAGCGCGGAGGCCAGACCGTCGACGGCGATCAGCCGGCCGGCGGTGCGCCGGAAATGGGCGGTGCTCACCTGGCGGGCCGGATCACCGCAGAAGACCGCCTGTTCGCCGAGGCGGTCGCACAGGTGGCGCAGTCCCTGTTCGATCGCGGCGTAGAACTGCCCGATCGTCTCGTATGCGTCGCCCTCCGCCGGAGCGCTGGGCGGCGCGGGTTGTTCGATCCGCAGGAACATCTCGAGCGCTTCCGCGCCGAAGGGAACCAGGGACAATTCCAGGGAGCGGTCGCCGTGCGGCAGGGTCCGGGGATGCTCCGGCAGCATCCGCGGAGTATCCAGGCGCGGCCGGCCGCCGACGGCGTTGAGCAGATTCGCGGCCAGGGCAAGGTGCAGCATCTCCTCGGCGAAGACGCTGCCCACCACCTGGACGGCTTCCGGGTTGCGCTCGGGGTCCAGCGAGTACAGCGCGCACAAGTACGGCGGCAAGGTCGCGTGCTCCAGTTCGACCGCCCACTGCAGGTGCTCACGCAGACTGTCCAGCGTGGCGATCCGCGTCTCAAGCAACGTCGCCGCCAGGCCGGGCATCGTCCTCCAGCACCTCGATCGCGTCGCGCAGACCCCGCAGGCCGATCTCCTCGCGCTCGGCGTCCGTCGGATCGAACAGCCAGTCGGTGACCGGCAGTCCTTCCTCCGGCTGCCTTGCCTCGACCTCGGTCAGTTCGACCTCGACCTCGGCCTCGAGCTCGATCAGGAACTCGTTCTCGCCGCTTGGGACGCTCATGTTTCCTCCATACGTGGTTTGAGTGGATGTCCGGCAGGCCGGCTGACTGCGTGGATCAGCCGCACGGGCGATCTGTGTCCCTATGGGTGGACCTGGATGATCGCCACCGGGCAGGTGGCGTGATGCAGGACGGCCTGGCTGACCGAGCCGTGCATGAGTGCGCTGAGCTCGTGGCGGTGGTGAGAGCCGACGACGAGCAGGGATGCCTGGGACGCGGCGTGCATCAGTGCCTTGTCCGGCCGGCCGGTGAGAGTTTCCTGGTCGATCGTGACCGTGGGGAAGCGCTCCTGCCATCGGGCCAGGTCGTGCTCGGGCAGGGGCGGGCGACTCCCACTGGCTGATCCTTCGGCGCCGGCATGCGCCACTATCAGGGCATTCGTGGTCCGGGCGGCATGCGCGAAGGCGAAGGCGAGCACCGCCTCGCTCTCGCCGCGGTCGTCGATGCCCACCACGACAGGTCCGCGTGGCGTGACGGGCCCGCGCACGACCACGACCGGGCAGACCGCCTCTGCCCCGAGCCGGGCGCCCACCGAGCCCAGCAGCAGACCGCCGACTTCGCCGAGCCCGCGGCTGCCCACGACGAGAAGCCCCGCTTGGTGGGAACGGTGCAGCAGTGCGGTGACGGGTTCGCCCTCCGGCAGGCTGGTGGTCACCTCGACGTCGGGCGCAACCGCGTGCGCACGCGCCAGTGCGGTGGCCAGGATGCGTTCGGCGGCGTGCCGGAGGCCGCCTTCGGGTGGCGCTCCTGGCGCCCGTCCGAGGGGGACTCCGAGGAGGGGCCAGATGAAGGCGTGGAGGATCTGCAGCGGCTGCCGGCGGCGTCCGGCCTCGCCGGCGGCCCACTCCACAGCCCGCAGGCTGTTCTCGGAGTCGTCCACGCCTACGACTACAGCGCTCATCAGTGTCGTCCTTTCGAGAAGAGGCCGCGTCCGTTGCTGGTTGCCGGCTACTCGACGAGCTTTCCGACGGTGGATACCTCGCGCATGAGCGCCGCGATCTCGCCGGGAATCGGCGGGATGGCCTCCCGCTCCACCGATCCGGGACCGGACCACACGAGGTTGACCTGCAGCGCGGGGTCGAGGTCCGGGTAGTCGGAGCGGTTGTGGCAGCCGCGGGTCTCGCGACGCTCGAGTGCGGTCTCGATCGTCGCGCGTGCGGCGAGCGCCGCGGACTTCAGGTCGAAGGCATGCGCCAGGTCCTGGAAGCCGGCGAGGTCCGGATGCACACCGACGTCGGCGATGCGCGCCTCTACCCCGGCGAGTTCGGCGAGGCCTTTCCGCAGGCCACCCTCGTCGCGCACCACGCCGGCATGCTCGGTCATGATGTCGCGGAGGGCTCGCTGCAGTGAGCGCACGTTCTCGGGGCCGTCGGCGGCCAGGAGCTCGTCCACCTCCGCCCGTGCCGCGTCGAGCGCCTCGGCCGAGCGGCGCTGGGCGTCGAGGCCCGCGGAATACTCGGCCGCCGCCTGTCCGACGATGCGGCCGAAGACGAGGAGTTCGATGAGGGAGTTGCCGCCGAGGCGGTTGGCGCCGTGCAGGCCGCTGGCGGCCTCGCCGATCGCGTACAGGCCGTCGACGCCCGTGCCGTGGTCCTCGGGGCGCACCCACACTCCGCCCATGGAGTAGTGCGCGGTCGGTGCGATCTCGATCGGATGCTTGGTGATGTCGAGCATCTGCAGTTCCAAGAGCGTCTGGTAGACGCGCGGCAACCGCGTCATGATCGTCTCGCGCGGCAGCTGCGACACATCCAGCCAGACGCCGCCGTTCGGGGTCCCGCGGCCTTGTTTGATTTCTGTGTACGCGGCCAGCGAGACGCGGTCGCGCGTGGACAACTCCATGCGCTCGGGGTCGTACCGGGACATGAACCGCTCGCCGAGCTGGTTACGCAGGATTCCGCCCTCGCCCCGGGCCGCTTCGGACACCAGAGTGCCGGCCGCGTTCTCGGGTGCGATGAGCCCGGACGGGTGGAACTGCACCAGCTCGGCGTCGCGGATGCGGCAGCCGGCCAGGACGGCGAGGCGGAAGGAGTCGCCGGTGTTCTCGTCCCTGCGGGAGGAGGTGCGCCGCCAGATCCGGGTGTGGCCGCCGGCGGCCAGGATCACGGCGTCGGCATGGATGACATAGCGGCTGCCGTCGGTCAGGTCGAACCCGTAGGCTCCGAAGACCGCGTTGTCGCGGACGAGGATGCGCGTGATGTAAACGGTGTCGAGGACCGGGACATCGAGCTGCGCCGCGCGGTTGATCAGGGTGCGCTGGATCTCGAGTCCGGTGTAGTCGCCGGCGTAGGCGGTGCGCCGATAGGTGTGGGCGCCGAAGAAGCGCTGTGAGATGCGCCCATCCTGCTCGCGGGCGAACGGCATGCCCCAGCGCTGGAGGTCTTCGATGCCCCGTGCGGCCCCCTCGGTGACGATTTGCACGGTCTGCGGGTTGGCCAGGAAGTAGCTCTCCTTGAGAGTGTCCGCCGCGTGTTGTTGCCAGGTGTCCTCGGGGTCCATCGTGGCGAGTGCCGCATTGATGCCGCCTGCCGCGAGCGAGGTGTGCGCGTCCGCCTTCGGCCGTTTGCCGACCGCCAGGACGCCGACACCGCGCTCGGCGAGTTCGATGGCGGCCCGCAGCCCGGCTCCTCCCGTACCGATGACCAGGACCGACGTGGCGATCCGTTTCTCTGGCGGGTGCATGGTGCTCCTTTGGCCACATCGAAGAAAGCGATTCCGGAAACAAGACCGGGTAGCAGCGTGATTTGTGACAACCATGCCGATGCGAGCCTCTGGTCAGCGGAAACGCCGGCCAGGCGCGGCTACCATGTTTGGTCGCCGGCACGGACCAGCATCTCGTTGACGGCGACCCGCCGCTCTCGCGTGACGATGTAGCTGATTGCGTCCGCGATGTCCTCCGGCCGCAGCGCTTCGATTCCGTCGAGCTGGCGGCGGGCCGCGTCCTGGGTGGTGTCGCTGAGGTGGTTCACCAGTTCGGTGTCCACGGTGCCAGGCTCCACCACGCTGACCCGGACGCGTTCGCTGAGCAGTTCCTGGCGAAGCGATTCGGAGAACGCGTTCAGGCCGAACTTGGTGAGGCCATAGACGCTGCTCCCCGGCCGGGCGACTCGCCCGGCCGTCGAGCTGACGTTCACCAGATCCGCCACCTGCCGCGGGGAGGTCGACGCCGCGTAGATCAGGTGCGGGATGGCGGCGTGCGTGACGCGCAACAACGCCGCCACGTTGAGCGAGATCATCCGATCCCACTCCTCGATGGTGGTGTGGAGCGCCGAGTTGAGCAGCATGATCCCGGCGTTGTTGACCAGGATGTCCAGGCGCCCGAACCGATCCAGCGTGTCCTGCACCATGTCGTCGGCGCGTTCGGGCTCGGTGATGTCGGCCTCCAACGCGACCGCCTCTCCGCCCAGCTTCGCGATGTCGCACACCACCTGGTCCAGGCGGTCGCGGCGACGGGCGACCAGAGCTACCGCCGAGCCCTCACGGGCGAGGCGTCGCGCGGTCGCGGCGCCGATTCCGCTGCTGGCGCCGGTGACGAGCGCGACGGCTCCGTCCAGCGGCCGATCGTACATGTCTGCCTCATTCCCTTGGGTCGAGGACGACGCGGACTGGGCGCCGCCGCGCGGATCATTTGCTGAGTAGGCGGACGCGCTCACGACGGCAGTTCGGTTCCGGCCTGTTCGCTCGCCATGTAGCCGGCGTACCAGTCCGGCCAGTTCGGGTCCTCCGCACCGGTGCGCCTCTCGTGCTCGCCGTGCGCGGCCGCGGCACGGCGCAGCGCGGCCGCGAGGTCCGACGTCGAGGCGAACGTGGTGACCGACGGGTCCAGCCGTCCCGGGCGCCGGGTGGTCACCTCCTGCAGCACCCAGCCGTTGCCGTCCGGGTCGCTGAACGACAGGAACGAGCCATAGCTTCTGCGCTGCGGAGCCGGGCCGGGCACCCGGGCGTCGGTCCCGGCGTGATGGAAGACGCCGCCGGCATCGTGGAACACCTCGCTCGGGTCGGCGCCGAGCCGCTTGAGCTCGTCGTACGCGGCGTGGATGTCGTTGACGACGAGGTGCAATCCCTGAGCCGTGCCCGGCGTCTGAGACGTGACCGACGTGCCGAAGGTGATCGACGCCGACGAGCCGGGCGGGGTCACCTGCACCACCCGGAAGTCCTCGCCGGTGGTGATGTCGACATCGAGCCGCCAGCCCAGCGCCGTGTAGAAGTTCTTGGCTCGGTCGACGTCCGAGACCGGCACCACGACGACTTCAAGCTTCATGTCCATGACCGCTCCTCCTGCGTTCGGGCGAAAATGCCGACACGCGAGAATCGCGTAGTCGGCTGCCGGATCGCACCAGGGAGTGTCACTGGTCAACCAGGACCAGGGACTGCGTCATCGCTACTGTCCACGGGACAGGGCGTCGCCGAGCTCCCTTCTGGAGCTGATCCCGAGCTTGGCGAAGACCTTGCGGAGGTGCCACTCGACCGTACGCGGGCTCAGGAAGAGACGAGCCCCGATCTCCGGGTTGGACAGGCCGTCCCGCACGAGCAGGGCGATCTGTTTCTCCTGCGCCGTCAACTCGTCACTCGTCGAGGCCCCGTTCTTGCGCTTGCGGACGGTCTCGCCCGTGGCGAGCAGCTCGCGGCGGGCACGCTCGGCGAACGCCTCCATCCCGATCGACACGAACATCTCGTACGCGGTACGCAGGTGAGCCCGCGCCTCGGCCCGCTGACGGTTCCTGCGCAACCACTCGCCGTACAGCAGGTGAGCGCGCGCCAAGTCTGGACGCAGCAGCGTCCGTTCCAACCGCTCGATCGCTTCGCGGTAGAGGCCGTCCGCGGCGGCGGCGTCGCTCAGCAGCGCCCGGCAGCGAGCCAGCAAACCCTGTGCCCAGTCGGTGTCGCACGGCTCTGCCGCGTCCGCTATACCGTCGAGCGCACCCTGTGCGGCCGTGTGGTCTCCGAGGCGCGCTGCCGCCTCGACGAGTTCGGGCAGCATCCACTGGGAGAGAATCAGGTTGGCGGTCCCGGCGCCGGCCTGGGCCGCCGGCAACGCTTGCTCATATCGGGCGAGACCGTTGTAGAGGACCGCGGCCGCCCACTGAGCGCCCGCGACGGCATTCAACTGGCCGTCCGCGCCTGCCTGTTCGATCGCGGCGGCGATCAGCGCCGAGGCCTCGGCCTCCTTTCCCTGCATCGCCGCCAAAAAGAGCTTGGTGTACTGCGCCATGGGCACGCCCGTCTCGGCGTCGACGGCTTCGGATTCGGCGACGATCGCGGCCGCGGCGGCGAATTCGCCGTTCAGCACGGTCATGGTCCCCAACCCGGAGAGATAGAGGGGAAGCTCGGTCAGGGCGCCGGCCGTGCGCACCTCCGCGACCACCCTGAGGAATAGCTCGCGCATGCCCCGGTCGTCCCAGAGGATCGGGCTCGCGCTGCAGGCCGCCCAGCCCCACTTCAGGAAGTCCTGCACGGGATGGTTCTTGAGCGCGGTCATCGCCTTTTGCAACGGGGGGAGCGCGGCGCTCCGGTCGTCGGTGATGAGCAGCGCGTAGCCCTCGATCACGAGATCGAGGGCACGCGGACCACCGTGCGGAGGGGAAAGTTCGCGCATCGCCCGGGAGATCGCCGTGACGCTGTCCGGATCCGCGGTGGCCAATGCCGCCGTACACCACGCGGTCAGGTAGGTCTCCCGCGCGAGGTCCATGTCGAAGGGTTCGAGCCGCTGCGCGGCCGTCAGCAACATCGGCGGCGCCTCCTTGTTGAGGCCGGCCGCGAACGTGATCATACTTCGTGCCAGATGTGATCGAGCGCGCTGGTACTCGCTCTGCGCGCCGCCGTCCGCGATGTCGGCGAATCGCCGCGCGGCGTCGAGGTCGCCGGCTTGAAGGCTCGCGTCCGCAGCCGCCAGCGCGCGGTCAACGCTCCGCGAGGTGTCGTTGGTCAGTGCCACGGATCGCTGCAGGAACGCCGCCGCGGCGGCCAGCCCACCGCGCGCCTGCGCCCGGTCGGCGGACCGTTCAAGTTCGGCGGCGATGGCCTCATCGGGTCCGGGCGCGGCGGACGCGAGGTGCCAGGCACGGCGATCCGGGTCGGTGCTCGCGTCGGTGACCTCCGCCAGCGCCAGATGCACCGCCCGGCGATTCGCTGCCGTCGCAGACCCGTACACGGCCGACCGCACGAGCGGGTGACGGAAGATCACCCGTACGTTGAACTCCAGCAGCCCGTCCGTCCCGCCCGCCAGGGCCGTCGCCGGCGTGACGCCGAGCCGTTCGGCTGCACGCCACACCAGCGAGGGGTCGCCGACCGGCTCGGCGGCGGCGATCAGCAGGAGCAACCGGGTCTGCTCCGGCAAGCCTTCGATCCGGGCCAGGAAGCTCTGCTCGATCCGGCCCGGCAGCGTGTCGGTGCCCAGGAGGCCGAATCCGCCCGCCATCCGGGCCATGGCCAGCTCACGCGGTAGCTCCAGCAAGGCAAGCGGGTTGCCCTTGGTCTCGGCCACGAACCGATCGCGGATCTGCTGATCGATCCGGACGCTCGTCACCGAGCTCAGCAGAGCGTGTGCGTCTGCGGCCTTCAGCCCGGTGACCTCCAGCTCTGGTAGGCCGAGCAAATCCTTGGACCGCTGCCGAGAGCCGAAGACGAGGGCGACCGACTCCGCCAGCAGCCGCCGGGCGACGAAGCCGAGGACCTGCGCCGAGGCCCGGTCCATCCACTGCGCGTCGTCGACCACACAGAGCAGGGGACCCCCCTCCGAGGCGTCCGACAGCAGACTCAGTACGGCCAGCCCGACCAGGAAGCGTTCGGGCGGCGACCCCCCTCGCATCCCGAACACCGTCTCGAGCGCATGGCGCTGCGGCGTGGGAAGGTTCTCCAGCCGATCCAGCAGCGGCGCACATAACTGATGCAATGTGGCGAAAGCCAATTCCATCTCGGACTCGACACCGACCGCACGCAGCACCCGCATGCCGGCCGCCGCGTTCTCCGCGTACTCCAGCAGCGCTGACTTTCCGACTCCCGGCGCGCCGTGCACCACGAGCACGCGACTCTCCCCCATGCGGACGGCCGCGATCAGCTGATCGAGGAGAGCACACTCCGACCCCCGGCCGAGCAGCCCGACGTTCTCACCGTGCCCGGCGCCCCACTTACGTTGGTCCACGGTCCCCCGCTTTTTTGGCCCCAATTACATGACTCTGCATACACCCCAGACACACGCCAGGCCAAATTTCCGGACTACGAAATATGCCTCGAGTTCGGCCAGATCAGCGGTGACTGACCGCGGGCCGCGTTCGGCCATGCTGCCTACCGTGGCCCCAGCGAGCGCGGGAGGACACGCATACGTTTGGATGCTCACGACCACCAGCAGGAAGAAGCGAAGTCCTACTCCCCGGAAGACATATGAAAAGACACATCTTCGCAACCGCCATCACCGCGCTGACCGCAGCATGTCTCGGAATGCTTCAAGGTCCTTCCCCGGCCGCCGCCGCCCCGGCCGCAGACCCGGCGCGGACGATCGTGACCGACGCTGTGACCAGGTGCGCGTCGCTCACGGGATTACGCGTGGACACTGCGGACATAGGCCTGCCCACCCGCGGCGGCGAGGTCGACTCCGCGACGCTCAACAGCGCCGACCCGGCCGCCGGCCGGCCCGAGTTCTGCCTGGCCCGGGGCAGGGTGCACAGCTTCGATACCACGGCTCCCGACATCACCTTCCAGGTCAACCTGCCGACCTCTTGGAACAGGAAGTCGGTGCAGTTCGGCGGCAGCGGCTTCAACGGCGTCGTCGTCACCGGGCTCGGCGTGGCCCCCGGCTTCGTCAATAACGACCCGGCACAGGGACAGCCGCCGATCAACCGTGGCTACGTCACGTTCGGGAGCGACGGAGGAACCGCCGTGGGCACCAGCCCCACGGGGTCCTTTGCTTTGAACAAGGAGGCGCTCGCCAATTGGTCCGGACAGAGCGTCAAACGCACCCGTGATGCCGTCATCACCATCGTGAACAGGTACTACGGCAAACACCCCGGCAAGCAGTACTACGTGGGAGCCTCCAAGGGAGGACACGAGGCACTCATCGCCGCCCAGCGATACGGTGACGATTACGACGGGATCATCGCCTACTACCCGGCCATTGAGAACCAGGCGATGGTGCTCAGCTGGTACCACATATGGCAACAGGCATACAGCCGTCCCGGCGGCTATCTCAACCCCGCAAAGCAGCAATTGGTCACCGACGCCGTGTACGGCACGTGCGACAAACTCGACGGTGCCGTCGACGGAGTGATCGCCAATGTCCGGGGTTGCGACGATGCCTTCTCCGTCGAGTCGCTCCGCTGCCCAGGCGGAACCGACAGCTCAGACACCTGCCTGTCCGAGACTCAGATCCAAACCCTGCAGACAGCGGCCTCCCGCTACAGCCTCGCGTTCTCGCTGGCGAACGGAGTCACCGGGATAGGCCCCTATCCCGTCTTGCGGGGCGCCGATCTCGCCCCCCTGATGCTCGACAGCGCGGGAAATGGTGAAGCCACCGGCTACCACACGCTCTTCGCTCCGGTGATCCGTTACTTCGTTCAGCAGAACGCCGACGGCTCCTTGGTGAATTTCGACTATCGCCAGTACGAGAAGCGCGTCAAGGAACTGTCCGGGCTCCTCAACGCGACGAACCCCGACATCGACCGTTTCGCACACCACGGGGGCAAGCTCATCATCGTCCAGGGCACCACCGACATGGCGGTCCCAGAAGCCTTGACCAACGCCTACTACGAACGGATGGCCGAACGCTACGGTCCATCGATCCGCCGCTTCGTGCGCTACTACGTGGTGGGAGGCTACGCCCACGGGACCGGACGCTTCGACCTGGCCTGGGACTCTCTCACAGCTCTGGACGACTGGACGAGCCGAAACAACCCTCCGGCCAACCCAGTGGCGACCGACGCCAACCCCGCCACAAAGAACCGCACCCGCCCGTTGTGCGAATACCCGCTGTGGCCGAAGTACAAAGGCCATGGTGACGTCAGCCAGGCCAAGAACTTCTCGTGTGTGGGCCAAGGGCACCGCTGACTCCACCCACGCGCATTCATCGTTCCCGAACATGAAGGGACGACTGGGCGGCCGCACCGCGCGGCCGCCAATCGTCACGTGTTGTGATCAATTCCGAGGGCCGCCAGCGCCGTTTTCACCTCATCAAGCGAGCTGGCCCCCCAAACTCTGTACGTATCCGCCAGCTCGATCGCCCGGGTCAGCTGCTTGCGGGCTTCGCCGGTCACACCGAGCCCGGCATATGCCCGGCCCAGCGCCCAGCGCATGTTCATGGTCCAGATGCTGCCCTGCTCGATGCTCTCGGCCAAGGCCGGCTCCGCCACCTCGATGGCCTCCTGCCAGCGCTGCGCTGCGAGCAGAGCTCTGGCCAGGCCCTGCAGGGCAAACATTCGTGAGTGCTGTGCCGCAGCGGAGGCGACCGGCTGTTCGTCAATGTTCCTCAGCAAGCTGCGGTACGCCTCAATGGCCTCGTCCAGCCTGCCGAGACGGGCGAGCGCGATCGCCGCTCCGCCGCTGGCCCAGTAGTAGGTGTGGTGGTAACCGGCGGCTTCGGCCAGCTCTCGCCCCCGGGTATACGCCCACAGCGCCTGATCGAAGTCGTGGAGGACCCGCCAGGCCTCGGCCGCGTTGCACACCGCGTCGGCCTGCTCTCTGACGGCGCCGAGGCTTTCGGCGAGCCGGTAGACCTCCATCGCCCGCTCGACGCACTCCCTGAACGCCGCGTCTCCGCGGGGTCCGTAAGCGACGAGGAACGCCCATACGTGGCGGTTCATGTGCCATAGCTCCCGGCGGCGGTCGGACAGCCGGGCGGCGGCGGCACGCGTCATCCCGAACACCTCCAGCCAGTCGCTCAACCAGTGCGGCGTGTGGGCCGCAAACCAGCGCATAGCCTCACCAAGTGAGGCCACCTGCTCGTGCCGGTCGGCGGCGGCCGCCATCCGCAGCGCGGCCAGCCAGGTGTCCCTTTCGACCTCAAGCCAGGCCCGAGCCTCCTCCGACGTGGCGAGCACAACCAGGCCCTTGTAGTCGGACGGTGGTGCTCCGTAGTCGGGTTCGAACCATCGCCCGGCCACGGTCGCGGTCTCCAGCAGCCAGTCGGCCATGCGCTGCTCGGCCGCCGCATTGGCCTCGGCGGGTTCCTCGTCGCGCAGCCGGTGGCTCGCATACAGCCGGATCAGGTCGTGGAAGCGGTAGCGGTCGGCGCCTTCGTGCTGCAGCAGGCCCAGCTCGACCAGCCGATCGAGCTGATCCTCGGCGGCGAACAACTCGGTCTGGGTGAGCACCGCGGCGATCGGCGCGGCGAAATCCACAGCAGGAACAAGCGCCAGCCGCCGGAAGGTCACCTTCGCCCACGGCGACAGCACCGCGTACGACAACGCGAACGCCGCCTCCACTCCCAGATCGCCCACCGCCAGGTTCGCCAGCCGGCGATCCTCATCCGACAGCCGCTCCGCCAGGAGTCGCATCGTCCATCCGGGCCGGGATGCCAGCCGGGTGCCGGCGATCCGCAACGCCAGCGGCAGGTGTCCGCACAACCGCGCCACCTGCGCCGTCTCCGCTGCCGCGCGATCGGCGGCCTCCAGCACGATGGCCTGCAACAGCTCCGCCGACTCCTTCGGCGAGAACGGCGCGAGCGCGATCCGCGTCACCCCTTCCAACCCGCCCAGCGTGCGGCGGCTGGTCACGACCACCATCCCCGCTCCAGGGCCCGGCAGCAGGGGCCGCACCTGGGCCTCGTCGGCGGCGTTGTCCAGCACCAGCAGGCACCGCCGCTCCGCCAGGATCGCCCGCAACTGGCTGGCCCGCTCCTGCTCCTCCTCGGCGATCGCGCGCGGGTCCAGGCCCAGCGCCCGCAGCAGCCGACGCAGCGCCTCCGCCGCCGGCATCGGCTCCGCGTCGATGCCCCGCAAGTCCACGTAGAACTGCCCGTCCGGGAACACCTCCCGCAACAACTCGGCCGCCCGCACCACGCACGCCGTCTTGCCCAGTCCCGCCTGGCCGTGCACCACCACGACCGGCGTGGGGCCGTCCGCGGACGCCGCCCGCCCTTGCTCGCACAGCAGCTCCAGCTCCGCCACCCGGCCGACGAAGTCGCCGAGCCCGCGCGGCAGCTCATACAGCCCCGGCCGCCCCACCTGGTTCTCCGACCGCTCCGCCCCCGGGCCACCGGCCCGCGGCCGGCCCGCCCTGGCGGCCTCGGCCAGCTCCGCCCGCTGCTCGTCATCGAGCCGCAACGCTTCGGCCAGCGCCTGCACTGTTCGCCGTTGTGGGCCGCGGCTGATGCCGCGTTCCATGTCTCCGATGGCTCGCACGCTCACGCCGGAGGCGTGGGAAAGCTCTTCGATCGTCCATTGCGCGGCCTGGCGCAGGCTCCGCAGGAGCGGGCCGAACGAGTTGACCATCCATCCTCCTCGCTGCCTGCAAACCTAGCGGGTGGCGTCGGCGGCGAGCAGTTCTTCCAGGTCGGCGAGGTCGCCGTTCTGCGCGGCGGCGAGGAACGCCCGTACGAGGCGCCGATGCGCGGCGGTGCTCACCTGGTGGCGTCGCTCGTTGGCGAGGTGATCGCGGGCGCGTCGCACGAGCTGCCGCGCGTGGTCTTCGCCCAGGTCGAGGATCTCGGAGATCCGGCGGTACGGGTACTCGAAGGCTATGCGTAGGAGATAGACCGCTCGTTCGGCGGGGGTCAGTCTCTCCAGCAGCAGCCGGATCACGGTGTCGACCGCCTCGCGTCGTTCGGCTGCCGTCTCGGGGCTGACAGCGCGGTCCGTCGTCTCGGGAAGCCAGGGGCCGGCGGAGGTCTCGCGGCGCCAGCGGGCGGACTGGGCGACATTGATGGCGAGCCTCGTGGTGGTCAGCGCGAGGAACGCGGGCGGGCTGACGACGACCGAGCGGTCGGCGCGGACCCATCGCAGCCACGTCTCCTGCACCACGTCCTCGGCCTCGCCCACGTCCTGCAGGACGCGCAGACCGATCGCGAAGAGCCGGGGCGCTGCGCTGACGAACACCGAAGTGGCTCCGTCGCGTCTTCTGATCGACCGGTCATCGGTCTGCTCCACGTGGTCTCTGTACGACTCCAACACGTTCATGGTCACGATCGGCTCCGTTCGGCCCCCAGCATCCGGCGATGCAACTGGGACCACGGTCGTTTCCCTGGCCCCTCTATCGCGCCCTGGGGAGAGCCTGGTGGGTACCCTGGTCCGGAGACTGGGGTCCCGTGGTGCGTACCGTCCACGGCCGGTGTCAAGGGCAAATTGCCCGGCTTAACATCAGAACGGTAGGCTGCCCGTCGATCCAAGACGTGGCGCCGGTAGCCTCCTATGTTCGGCAGTCATCGATTAACGGGCAGACGGTGGGCGGGGGGCGGTGCCCATGGCAAGCAGGGATCCCGGGTTGCAGCTTCGTGGGCGGCAGCTCGAGTGCGAAACGCTGGACCAACTAGTGGCGACGGTGCAGGCCGGCCATAGCTCGGTCCTCGTCCTGCGCGGCGAGGCCGGCATCGGCAAGACGGCGCTGCTGGAATACACGCGGAGCAGCGCGTCCGGCTGCCGGATCACGAGGGCGGCGGGCATCGAGTCCGAGATGGAGCTGGCCTTCGGCGGCCTGCATCAGCTGTGTGCCCCGTTTCTGGATCATCTTGATCACCTGCCGGAGCCGCAGCGCCACGCGCTGGAGACGGCGTTCGGCCTGAGCGCGGGGACTCCCCCGGACCGCTTCCTGGTCGGGCTCGCGGTGCTCAGCCTGCTCGCCGACGCGGCCGAGAAGGAGCCGCTGATCTGCCTCGTCGATGACGCCCAGTGGCTGGACAAAGTCTCCGCGCAGACCCTCGCCTTCGTCGCCCGACGCCTGCTCGCGGAGCGGATCGGGCTGGTGCTCGCGGTGCGCGAGCCCTGCCTCGAACCCGAGTTGACGGGATTGCCGCGGCTCGAGGTGGGACGGTTGAGCGACAGCGACGCCCGCGCCCTGCTGGACTCCGTGATTCCTGGACGACTCGACGAGCGGGTCCGGGACCGGATCGTCGCCGAGACGCGGGGAAACCCGCTGGCCCTGCTCGAGCTGCCCCGGGGATTGACGCCGGCGGAGCTGGCGGGTGGGTTCGGGCGGCCCGACGCGCGGCCGCTGGCCAGCCAGATCGAGCAGAGCTTCCTGCGACGGATCCAATCGCTACCGGCCGAGACGCAGCAGCTGCTGCTGATCGCGGCGGCCGAGCCGGTGGGCGATGTGACCGTGCTGACGCGAGCGGCAGAGCTGATGGGAATCGACGTGGCCGCGGCATCGCCTGCTGAAGCGGCGGGGCTGATCACCATGGGGACCCGGGTGCGTTTCCGTCATCCCCTCGTGCGCTCGGCGGCCTATCGCGTGGCGGCCTCACAGGATCGGCTGAGCGTGCACCGCGCGCTGGCCGACGCGACCGATCCCCAGTCGGATCCCGACCGCCGGGCGTGGCATCTGGCCGGCGCGACGGCCGGCCCGGACGAGACGGTGGCCGCCGAGCTGGAGCGCTCCGCCGATCGGGCGCAGGCACGCGGCGGAGTCGCGGCAGCGGCCGCGTTCCTCGAGCGGGCGGCCCAGCTGACCCCCGATCCCGCACGCCGCGGAGCCAGAGCGTTGGCGGCGGCACGGGCCAAGTATCAGGCCGGCGGGTACGACGCCGCGCTCCAGCTGCTGGACGCGGCGGAACTCAGCCCCCTGGGCGAACGCGGACTCGCCCAGTCCAAGCTGCTGCGCGGTCAGATCGTGTTCGCCTCCACGAGTGCCGGCGCCGCCTTGCCGCTGTTGCTCAGAGCCGGCAAGCAACTCGAGCCGCTGGACCCCGGGCTGGCGCGCGAGACCTACCGTGACGCACTGAACGCGGCGATGACGGCCGGCCGGCTGCCGAGCGGCGCACAATTGGTGGACGTCGCCAAGGCGACGCTCGCCGCACCGCCGGGGCCGCCACCGGAGCGCAACGATCTGTTCCTGAAAGGCGTGGCCGTGGTGGCCACTGAGGGTTACGCGGCGGGCGTGCCGATGGTGCTGCAGGCCCTGAACGCCTTCCGCGCCGAAGGGGTCTCCAAGGAAGAGGGCCTTGGCTGGCTCTCGTTCGCGTGCCGCATGGCCCATAACGTCTGGGACTTCGACAACTGGTCGGTGCTCTCGGCGAGGCTGGTCGACCTGGCACGCGAGACGGGGGCTCTGTCGGTGCTGCCGTTGGCTCTCCACATGCTCGTGTCGAATCGGGCACTCGCCGGCGAGCTTGCCGCCGCCGATGCGCTGCTCGCTGAGGCGGTGACGATTGGCGAGGTGACGGGCAGCCGCTTCCTTGCCCAATACGCAGCCCTGGTGCTCGAGCCATGGAGGGGCCGGGAAACCGCGACACGTCAGGCGATCGAAGCGCTCACACGAGAGGCGGCCCTGCAAGGGGAAGGCAAGGTGGTGACCGGCACCCAATGGGCGAGCTCGGTGCTCTACAACGGCCTTGGTCGCTACGAGGAGGCGTACGCCGCGGCCGAGCGAGGCTCCGAGCACCCGCAGGAGCTCGGAGGCCCGTTCATCAGGTCCTTGATCGAGCTCGTCGAGGCCGCAGCCCGGAGCGGAAGGCCGGCCCGCGCCGCCGAAGCCGCCCAGCGACTCGACGAGATGGCACAGGCCAGTGGCACCGACTGGGCCCTCGGCACCTCGGCGTGCGTGCGTGCCCAGGTCAGCGAGGGCCCGGCGGCCGAGACTCTCTACCGAGAGGCGATCGAGCGGCTCAGCCGCACCGAGGTCAGGGTGACGCTGGCCCGCAGCCGGCTGCTCTACGGCGAGTGGCTGCGCCGGGAGAACCGCCGCGTCGACGCACGCGAGCAACTGGGCATCGCCTACGAGATGTTCAGCCAGATGGGGGCCGAGGCATTCGGGGAACGCGCCCGGCGCGAGCTTCAAGCCACCGGCGAGACGGTACGCAAGCGCACCGCAGACGAGCGCGTCACTCTCACCGCCCAGGAAGCGCAGATAGCGCGCCTGGCCGGTGACGGGCTGACGAACCCCGAGATCGGCGCTCAGCTCTTCATCAGCCCGCACACCGTCGAATGGCACTTGCGCAAGGTCTTCGCGAAGCTCGGCATCGTGTCCCGCAAACAGATCCGCACTTCGCAGATCGAAGGCACGGCGGCCATGGCCTGAGGCTCTGCGCCGACCAGAGCGATCCATTCCATCTTTCTCGATTCCCCGCTGTCACGGATTCAGGGGGCTGCCCTGTCTAAGTGGGCGAATCACTCCCAACTCTGGTGAGTGAGATGGAACGGAGAACTCCGCATGAATGACTACGTCCTGGAGCCGGCGGCGCAGGAGCTCGCCGACGCGACCTCCAAGCCTCCCTTCCTATACGAGCTGGGGACCGACGGCGCCCGCAAGGTGCTCGATGACCTGCAGGCCGCCCCGATCGACAAGCTCGAGGTGGACGAGAAGTGGATCATCGTCCCGGCCGAGGTCGGCGACGTGCGCGTACGCATCGTCAAGCCCGCCGGAACGACAGGTGTGCTGCCCGCCGTCCTGTACGTGCACGGCGGCGGGTGGGTCCTCGGCAACGCCGGCACCCACGACCGGCTCGTACGCGAGCTCGCCGTCGGGGCCGGCGCCGCGGTGGTCTTCGTCGAATACGACCGCTCGCCCGAAGCCCGCTACCCGGTCGCGATCGAGCAGGCCTACGCCACCGCCCAATGGATCACGAAGCGCGGCGCCGAAGAGGGCCTGGACGCCTCCCGGCTGGCGATCGCCGGTGACTCGGTCGGCGGCAACATGACCGCCGCGCTGACCATCCTGGCCAAGCGCCGCGGCGACGTGAGCTTCGTGCACCAGTCGTTGTACTACCCGGTCACCGACGCCGCCCAGGACACCGACAGCTACCGCGAGTTCGCCGACGGCCCGTACCTGACCGCCGGGGCGATGGCCTGGTTCTGGGACGCCTACACCACCGACCCCGCCCAGCGGGCGGAGATCACCGCCTCACCGCTGCGTGCCAGCCTGGAAGAGCTGGCGGGACTGCCACCCGCGTTCGTCATCGTCGACGAGAACGACGTGCTGCGTGACGAGGGCGAGGCCTACGCCCGCAAGCTCACCGCGGCCGGCGTCCTCACCACCAGCGTCCGCTACAACGGCACCCTGCACGACTTCATGATGCTCAACCCGCTGCGCGACACCCAGGCCTCCCGCGGTGCCACCGCCCAGGCCATCGAATTCCTCAAGACCGCCCTGAACACCGGAAAGGCCACCTCGTGAGCGAGCAGCCCGTCATCGTCCTGGTCCACGGCGCCTTCGCCGAGTCCGCAAGCTGGAACCGCGTCATCCAGCGCCTGCACACCAACCAGCTCACCGCTGTCGCCGTGGCGAACCCGTTGCGCAGTGTGGAGGGCGATGCCGCGTACGTGCGGGACGTGATCTCCGGCATCGGCCGCCCGGTCGTGCTGGTCGGCCACTCCTACGGCGGCTTGGTGATCACCCAGGCCGCGGCGGGCAACCCGGCGGTGCGCGCCCTGGTCTACGTCGCCGCCTTCGCCCCCGAGCCAGGCGAGAGCGCGTTCCTGCTGTCCGGCAAGTTCGAGGGCAGCACCCTGGGCGGCGCGCTGGAGGCCTACCCGGTCGCCTCCGGCGGCAACGAGTTCCGCATCGCCGCGGACAAATTCCACCACCAGTTCTGCGCCGACCTCGAGGCCGGCGAGGCCGCGCTGATGGCCGCGACTCAGCGGCCGGTCACCGAGCAGGCGCTGACCGACGCCCTGACGGCGGACGAGCCCGCCTGGCGCACCACACCGTCCTGGTTCGTCCACGGCGAGCGCGACCTCAACATCCCGGCCGCGGCTCTGCGCTTCATGGCCGAACGCGCCGGCTCCCGAGGCACCCGTGAGGTCGCCGGCGCCTCACACGCGCTCGCCGCCTCCGAGCCCGACGCCGTGACCGCCGCCATTCTCGACGCCGTCCACCACGCGCAGGAGTGACACCCCCATGCCCGCGATCCTCATTCACGGCGTCCCCGACACCCACCGCGTCTGGGCAGGCGTCCGCCGGCACCTGACGCGCACGGACGTGGAAGCCTGGGACCTGCCGGGCTTCGGCGCTCCACGCCCGGACGGCTTCGGCAGCACCAAGGAGGAGTACGCCGAGTGGCTGATCGGCCGTCTGGAGAGGATCGGCGAGCCGGTCGACCTGGTCGGCCACGACTGGGGATGCATCCTCACCGCCCGGGTCGCGTCCTTGCGCCCCGACCTGGTACGCACCTGGGCCGGCGGCAACGGCCCCATCAGCGCCCGATACGTCTGGCATCCGCTGGCCAAGGTCTGGCAGGACCCGGTCGAAGGGGACCGCTTCATGGCCGAACTGACGCCGCAGGGCTTCGCCGACGACCTGATCACCGGCTTCGAGGTGCCCGATGACCTGGCCCAGGAGATGGTGCGGCACGTGGACGCACCGATGAAGGACAGCATTCTCAAGCTCTACCGCTCCGCGGTGCGGATGGGCAGCGAGTGGGAACCCGAGCTGGCGAAGATGACCGCGCCCGGCCTCGTGTTCTGGGGGGCACGCGATCCCGCCTGTCAGGTCGAGTTCGCCGACGAACTCGGCCGGGCCATCCGGGCGGAACGTGTGATCAAGCTCGACTGCAACCACTGGCCGGTGCTGCAGCGGCCGGCGCAGGTCGCCGCCATCCTCGAAGAGCACTGGCAGCGCCACCAAGCCGCCTGATCCGGCGGCTCTCCTGGGCCGGCGCCTGATCCGGCGCCCCCCTTGGGCCGGCAGCCGGGCCGATGAGACCCATCCGGCCCCGGGCTCGCCTGCCGGCCCCACGCGCTTCACACTCATTCGCCCGGTGAGGCGAATGAGTGTGAACGGCTCCCTGTTCCGGCCCGCCACCGAAGACAAGCGCACATCTGAAATGACCACACCGACCATCGCTCATGAGGTGGAGATCATGACCGTCCATCGGATTCATCAGCACCGAGAGCCTCGATCCCCTCTGCGCTGGATGGACAGCGCAGCCTGCCAGGATGCGGAGCCCGGCCTCTTCTTCCCGATCACGTGGGGCGACCATCCCGGTCAACGCGAGGAGCAGGCACGGCACATCTGCCAGACCTGCCCCGTACGAGCGGCCTGCCTCGATTGGGCCGTGCGCACCGGCGAGGCGGACGGTATGTGGGGCGGCACCACTCCGGAGGAGCGCCGCCGGATACGCGCCCGCCAACGGCTGGCCACGGCCTGACGGTGGCCGATACGGAACTCATGGATGTCAAGGAAATTCCCGGCAGCTGTCACGCGTGCGGAGGGCTGTCCGGTCTTAGCAGGCAGACAATGGAGATAGGACTCTGATGAAGAATCTGGAACCGCAGGGGACTGTCGCTGTTCCCGGGTCAGCACGCATCGACACGCTCGAGAGCCTGCGTGAGCACCTGCAGTGGGCGGTCGAGCTGGAACACGCGACCTTGCCGCCGTACTTGTGCGCGTTGTACTCCCTGGACCCCGAGCGCAACCCCGAGGCAATGGAGGTGGTGGGCAGCGTCTTCGCCGAGGAGATGCTGCACCTGGCCCTGGCCGCGAACCTGCTCAACGCCGTCGGCGGGCGGCCGCGCCTCGACATGCCGGGGATGTTGCCGCCCTATCCCCGGCCGCTGCCCCACAGCGATTTGGAACTGTCGCTGCTCCCGTTCGGCCCGGAGGCCCTGGAGATGTTCCTGCGCCTGGAGCAGCCTGCGCCGCCCGGCGCCCCGGCGGAAGGCGACGGCTACGAGACGATCGGGCAGTTCTATGACGCGATCGAACAAGGGCTGCGCCACCTGTGCAAGGAACTCGGCGAGCGGGAGGTCTTCGGCGGCGACCCCGCCCGCCAAGTGAGCGGCAGCCATTTCCGGCACACCGCGGGGTCGCTGTTCGCGGTGGAGGATCTGGAGTCGGCGCTGGGGGCGCTGGAGGAGATCGTCGAACAGGGCGAGGGCACGGCCCGGGGCGAGGTCTGGGACGGCGACCAGGACATTTTCCACCCTGATCGGGACGAGGTCGCCCACTACTACCGCTTTCAGGAGCTCAAACTCGGCCGGCGCTACCGGCGCGGCGACAGCCCGCAGTCCGGGCCTACCGGCGAGCCGCTTTCGACGAACCTGGCCGCCGTGCGCCCGATGCGGCCCAACCCGCGGCTGTCCGATCACGCCCCGGGCAGCGCGATCCGTACCGCGCAGGAAGAGTTCAACCGCACCTACTGCACCCTGTTGAACCAGCTGGAGCAGGCCTTCAACGGCGACCCGAAAGTGCTCGGGTCCGCTGTCGGCACCATGTACACGCTCAAGGGGCAGGCCAACACCCTGATGCTGATGCCCGATGAGGACGGCACCATGGCCGGCCCCACTTTCGACTACGTGCCACCCGAGCAGCGCTCATGAGCCTCGAGCTCACCGCCTTCTCCCTGCGCGACGTGGACAACCCTCTGAGGATCGGCGCCGAACTCGTCGACTATGTGCTGATCTTCGTCTACTTCGCCGTCGTCCTGCTGGTCGGAGTGGCCGCGCGCCGGAGGATCTCCAGCAGTCTCGACTTCTTTCTGTCGGGGCGGTCGCTGCCGGCCTGGATCACCGGGCTGGCCTTCATCTCGGCGAACCTCGGCGCCGTCGAGGTCATCGGAATGTCGGCCAACGGCGCCGAGTACGGCATGCCGACCATGCACTACTACTGGATCGGCGCGGTCCCGGCCATGCTGTTCCTCGGCATCGTGATGATGCCCTTCTACTACGGGTCCAAGGTGCGCAGCGTCCCCGAGTTCATGCGCCGCCGCTTCGGTCCGGGCGCACACCTGGTGAACGCGATCACCTTCGCCCTCGCCCAGGTGCTCATCGCGGGGATCAACCTGTTCCTGCTGGCCACGGTGGTCAACGGCCTGCTCGGCTGGCCGCTGTGGGTGGCACTGCTCCTCGCCGCCGCGATTGTCCTCAGTTACATCACCATCGGCGGGCTGTCCGCGGCGATCTACAACGAGGTCCTGCAGTTCTTCGTCATCGTCGCCGCGCTGCTGCCGCTCACCCTCATCGGGCTGCACCGCGTCGGGGGTGTCAGCGGCCTGGTCGACAGGGTGCGGACGGCCGTGGGGGGCGGCGCCGAGCAGCTCAACTCGTGGCCGGGCAACGAACTGGCCGGGTTCGGCAACTCGGTCCTGTCCGTCATCGGCATCGTCTTCGGCCTGGGCTTCGTGCTCTCCTTCGGCTACTGGACGACGAACTTCGTCGAGGTCCAGCGCGCGATGGCCACCAGCTCGATGTCGGCCGCGCGCAGCACGCCGATCATCGCCTCGTTCCCGAAGATGTTCATCCCGTTCATCGTGGTGATCCCCGGGATGATCGCGGGGGTGCTGGTGCCCGAGGTGGTGCGGCTCAAGGCCGGCGATCAAAGCGCGGGCATCACGTACAACGACTCGATCCTGCTGCTCATGCGCGACGTGCTCCCCACCGGGCTGCTAGGCATCGCCCTGACGGGCCTGCTCGCCGCGTTCATGGCCGGCATGGCCGCCAACATCTCGGCCTTCAACACCGTCTTCAGCTACGACCTGTGGCAGCAGTACGTGAAGAAGGGCCGCTCCGACGGCTACTACCTGAAGGTCGGCCGGTGGGCCACGGTCGGCGCGACGCTCCTGGCCATCGGCACCGCGTTCATCGCCGCCGGCTACGGCAACCTGATGACCTACCTCCAGACCCTGTTCGGCTTCTTCAACGCTCCGTTGTTCGCCACGTTCATCCTCGGCATCCTCTGGAAGCGGATGACCGCGACCGCGGGATGGGTGGGACTGGTGTCCGGGACGCTGGGCGCGGTCACCGTATGGTTGCTCAACGAGCTGGGCGTCATCGACCTGCCCGGACAGGGAGCGGCCTTCGTGTCCGCGGGAGTGGCGTTCGTCGTGGACATCGCGGTGAGCGTCCTGGTCAGCCTGATGACCTCGCCCAAGCCGGCGAGGGAGCTCAGCGGGCTCGTCTTCTCCGAGACGCCCAAGGCGGTGCGCACCGATCCGGCGGCGAGCCGCCTGCCCTGGTACCAGGCGCCGGCGAAGCTCGCGGGCATCTCCCTGGTGCTCGTCACCGCCCTCAACGTGATCTTCCGATGACCATCCTTCTGCCCCGGAAAGGAGTCGGTACATGACCGTCGACCAGCCCGCCACGAGCCGGCACGGCGCCGCAAGTGAAAACGCCGGCCCCCGCAAGGCCGGCCCCTTCGACATCCGCGTCGTCATCGCCGGACTGATCGGCTTCTACGGCACCGTGCTGATCATCATGGGGCTCGTCATGGACTCGGCCGCGAACCGGGCCAAGACCGGCGACGTGAACGCCAACCTGTGGGCCGGCATCGGCATGGCAGCCGTCGCCGCCGCCTTCGCGATCTCGGTACGCCTACGCCCTGTCATCATCGAATCCCCCGCACAACCGATGGAGTCCGTTGGGCCGCCTCGGTGAACCCCATGCCCATGGGCTATCCGGTGCCCGGCGCCGCGTGGTCGAGCTCCGCGAGCGCGGTCTTCAGCTCGGCGCGCCCCCTGATGCCGAGCTTCATGAAGACCTTGCGCAGGTGGTACTCGGCGGTGCGCGCGCTGATGAACAGCCGCGCGCCGATGTCCCGGTTCGTGAGTCCTTCGCGCGCCAGGCGCGCCACATTGAGCTCCTGGTCGGTGAGCTGCGCCGCCGACCCATGCGTGCGAACGCGCAAGGTCTCGCCGCTCGCGCTCAGCTCGCGTGCGGCGCGCTCGGCGAAGCCGTTCAAGCCAATGCCCGACAACAGCTCGTACGCGGCCCGGAGCTGCTCGCGCGCATCGGCGTGCCGGCCCTGGCGGCTCAGCTCCTCCCCGTACAGCAGGCGACAGCGCCCCACCATGATGGGAATCCGTTCGTACTCGAAGCGCTCGATCGCATCCCGGTACAGGGCCTCAGCTTCGTCGCCTTCACGCAGCTGCGCTTCTGCCATCGTCAGCACGGCCAACGCCCAGTTGGTCCCCACCGGCCGCGTGACGCTCGCCAGTTTCTCGAATGCCTCCTCGGCGAGCGTGCGCTCGCCGGTGTGCGTGGCCGCCTCCACGAGCTCGAGCAGCGTGCGCATCGCGTGGCTCAGCTCGTGTGTGTACGGCAGCTCACGGCGACCGGAGGTCACCGCCTCGGCGAAGCGGCCCAGGCCGTTGTAGAGGATGGCCTCCCCGAAATTGATCGCACTCAGCCCGTACCCCTCGCCCCGCGCCTGCGCGTCGGGCCGGATCTGCTCCGCCAGGCGCTCCGCCTCGTCGGCCTGCCCTCGGTATGCCGCGAGGAAGAACCGCCCGTACTGCGGCAGCGGGTGGCCGGTGACGTCCTTGATGGCGTCGATCTCGTCGCAGGAGGCTTCGGCCGCGTCCAGCTCGCCGTCGACCGTCTGCGCCACCATCAGCAGGCTCAGGGCGATCGGCAGCACCGTCACGACGCCTTCGGCGCGGGCGAGCTCGACCTGCCGATCGGCGAGCGCACGGAGCCCGCGGGCGTCCCAGAGGTCCTGCGCGGCGCGGGAGGCGAACCACATCCAGTGCAGCTCAAGAGAGTCCGGGGCCTGCTCGAGGAAAGCGCGCTGCGCCCGGCGCAGGGTCTCGAGCGCGGCCTCCTGCCCTTTGGCGGCGAGCAGCGCTTGGCCGCGCAGGATCAGGTCCCGCGCACGGTCGGACTCCTCATCGGCGGTCGCCTCCAGGATCGCGTTCGAGACCGCGGCCACCTGCTCGGCGTCACCGAGCCGACCGCCGTAGATCGCGGCCGACAGCGCCTCGATGTAGGTGTCGCGGGCGAGCACCGGGTCGAGCCCTTCGAGACCCTGCGCCGCGGCGAGGAGGAGCCGCGCACCGCTGCTGTCGCGCCGCAGTGCGTATCCGGCGCGAGCGCGCAGCCGGGCGACGAGCGCCTCTTGCAATGCGGTGAGGGGGTGGTCGCGGGCGGCGTCGAGCAGGCGCAGGGCGGCTGCGGGCGCGCCCGCCTCGTGCTTGGCCTCCGCGGCCGCGATCAGCCGCTGCCCGCGGCGGACCGGCTCAGGCGTCAGCTCCGCCGCCCGCTCCAGAAACGCACCAGCGGCGGCCGCGCCGCCGCGGGTCCGCGCACGCACCGCGGACCGATCGAGGTCGGCGGCGACCTCCTCGTCCGGGTGCAGCGTCGCGCTGGCGCGATGCCATGCCCGGCGATCCGGGTCGTGATCGACGCTGGTGACGTCGGCCAGCGCGGCGTGGACGCGCCGCCGGTCCTGCGGCGAGGCAGACCGGTAGACCGCCGAGCGCACGAGCGGATGGCGAAAGCCGACGCGCGTGCCGACGACGAGCGCGTGGGCGTCCTTGGCAGCGTCGAAGTCCTTCAGGCTCAGTCCCAGTGCCGCGCTCGCACGCCACAGCAGCCCGGGATCGCCGGTCGGGTCCGCGGCCGCCAGCAGCAACAGCAGGCGCGCCGACTCGGGCAGCGGCTCGAGCTGCGCGACCAGGCTCTGCTCGATGCGGCTCTCCAGCGGCATCGCGCCGATGAGAGCGAACCCGCCGGCGATCTCGGCCGGGCTCAGCGACCGGGGCAGCTCCCGCAGCGCCAGCGGGTTGCCGCGCGCCTCCTCGATCAGCTGGTCGCGTACCCGCAGGTCGAGGCCGCCGGGGGCCGACAGGCGCAGGAGCTCGCGCGCGTCGTCGTCGCCCACCCCTTCGACGACCAGTCGCCGAAGCCCGGCGAACACCTCGTCGACCGTGCGCATGGCGAGCACGATGGCGATCCCCTCGGCGTCGAGACGCCGGGCGGCGAACGCGACAGCGCGCGCCGATGCCTCGTCGAGCCACTGTGCGTCGTCGACGATGCACAGCAGCGCCCGGTCGCCCGCGGCCTCGGTGAGCAGCCCGAGCAGTGCGAGCCCGACGAGGAACGGGCTGGGGGCGGAGCCCTGGCGCAGGCCGAACGCCGCCTCGATCGCCTCACGCTGTGGCGCGGGCAGGCGCCCGGCCGAGCTCATCATGTGCCCGCACAACTGCTGCAGGCCGGCGTAGGCCAGCTCCATCTCGGACTCCGACGCGACGATGCGCTCGACCCGGACGTCCGTCGCGGCGTGCGCCTCCATGCGGTCCAAGAGCGCGGTCTTGCCGATGCCGGCCTCGCCGGAGACGACCAGCGCGCCGCTACGACCGACGCCGGCCCGGTTCACCAGCGCGTCCAGCTCCGCCAACTCTCGCTGCCGTCCCCGCAGTGGCGCGGTCTCTGTCACGGGGCCACCTTCGCTGGGGTTTACCGATATATATGCGTTTGGCGGCCAGATCCTATCTGAGACATTGGCTGGAGGACGTCTCCGCCGGCGGCAAGCCGGTCGAATGCCCTTCGGGCAAAGCAGAAGGCGGAAACCGAACCCGGTTCCCGCCTTCTTTGCTTTTAACGTGCGGTGGTGAACAGGAACGCGCAGTCCTCCACGGCCTCCACACGGTGGCGGCGTTCGGGCATGACCAGCAGATCACCCGGCAGCCCGTCCCACGTGTCAGGCCCGGCGACCAGCCGCACCCGCCCGTGCAGCACGTGCACCGTGACCTCGCCAGGATGCTCGTGTTCGTGGATGTGCTCGCCCTGCCGCATCGCCATCACGGTCTGCCGCAACGAACGATCGTGTCCGCCGTGGACAGTGGTGGCACTGCGACCACTGCCCGCCTCACGGGCAAGCGCGAGAAGATTGCGAACCTGCGCAGTCAACGAAACCTTGGTCACGACTGCACCCGGCGGTCTCGTCGAGCCTCCAACTCCTCCGGGCTGACCGGGATCAACATCGGCTGCCCGGGCGCGCAGAACATCGTCACGACGAACGCCGACTCCTCGTCGGCGAGGTGGTTGCCGTCCTGGTAGTGGATCACGTCCCCGCCAGGCTCCCAGAACGCCTCACCGGCCCGGACAACCCGTACGGGTTCGCCTTCGAGCTCGAAGTTGATGGCGCCCTTGACCACGTACCCGTACGCGGGCCCGGAGTGCCGGTGGGGCGGCGCGCCGGGGCTGTTCGGCGGCAGCGTGACCAGGAGCGTCATCGCCTCGGCCCCCTCCGGCGCAGGCGGCGCCCCCGGCACGGTGGCGACCACGTCGATCTTCGGCGGCGGCCCGCTCTTGTCGGGGTTCTCCAGGTGGTGAGCGTGAGCGTGATCGGTGCTCATCAGGCTTCCTTCGCGAAACAGTGGCCGGCTCGGATCCGGCCGTGCACCAGCTAGGACCGGGCAGCGCCCCGATCTGTGACAACGCCCTGAACAGTGCGCCCGACACCGGAGGCCGGGCCGTGCTACTCGACGACGCGCAGGTACACCGGGAGTTCCTGGTGACCGTTGCTGATGAGAGTGGGCACCGGCCGCAACGCGTCGGCCGGTACTGCGAGTGACATGGCGGGGAAACGCTCGAAGAGCTGACGCAGGGCTTCTGCGACTTCGAGGCGGGCCAGCGGAGCGCCGAGGCAGAAGTGAACGCCGTAGCCGAACGCCAGGTGGTCCTTCACCTTGCGGGTGACGTCGAAGGCGTCGGCGTCCGGCCCGTGCCAGTCCGGGTGACGGTTGGCGGCCCCATACGCGGCAAGGATGGGGTCTCCCGCGGCGATGACCTGTCCGTCGGGCAGCTTGATGTCGGTGACGGCGAAGCGCAGCGGCAAGTACTTGATGGCGGGCTCGGCGCGAAGGGTTTCTTCCACCACGTCTTCCCAGGTGGCCTGGCCAGTGCGGACGAGGCGGAGCTGGTCGGGGGACGTCAGCAGCGCGAAGACGGCCTGGTCGATGACGTTGACAGTCGTTTCGTACCCGGCGTTGATCATCAGAATCATTGTGTCGCGCAGTTCGACATCGGTGAAGCCGGTGCCGTCCGACTCCTCGTCGCGTGCCGCGATGAGAAGGGAGGTCATGTCGTCGCCGGGGTTGCCACGCTTGGTGGCGATCAACTGGTCGGTGGCCTCGAAAAGACGTGCGGTGTTGGCCTGGGCCTGCTCAGGCGTGAGCGTGCTGTCGAAGACGTTGTCGACGATCTGCCGGAAATCGTCCCGCTGGTCTTCTGGTACGCCCATCAGGTGGCCGATCACGGCGATGGGCAGCGGGAAGGCCAGTCGCTCGCGCAGGTTCACCACCTGGCCGGGGGGCACCGTGGCAAGATCGTCGATCAACTCGGTGACCAGGGATTGGATGGTCGGCTTCAGCTCCGCGATGCGGCGTGCACTGAAGGCGGGGGCGACCATCCGCCGTAACCTGCGGTGGTCGGCGCCGTATGCGGTGAGCATGCTCTGCACCTCGATCCACAGGGCGAGCGGCCACGTTCTGATCGTCTGCTGAAAGGCCGGGTAGTGAGCACGGCCGTTCTTGGAGACGTCAGGGCTGGTGAGCAGAGTCTTGAGCAGGGCAGGGTCGGTGACTGCCCAGGCGCGCAGACCGAGGATGTCCACGGGCGTGGCCGGACCGCGAGCCCGCAGAGCCTGGTATTCAGCAAGCCGGTCGGCGCCCGTGGGATCGATGACGAACGGGAGAGGTTGGGACATGTGTCTTCTCCTTAGGGTCGCAACAGCGAAGCGGAGGAAAGGGGCATCACGGCACGCTGGATCGCCCTGACTGCGGAATGGCTCGGTCTGTCTTAGGCCGTGCCTGGGCGAGAGCTATACACACGGTTGACCGGGTAGCCCGGGCTATGCGTGACAGGAAGCTCGCTGTGACGTGCGTCTCATCATCAGTGTCAATCCCCTGGAATCACGCCCTGGCGCTCGGCACATCGCACGCGATGACCTCTCGCGATGCCGCGGCCCACCTGTCACTGGCGGCGGCGCTGCGGGCCGCGGCGCCGGTGCCCCTCGTGCTGCACGGGTTCTCCAGGCTTGACGACGCCAAGCTCGCCGCGGTGGTACGCCGGGATCATCAAGGTCAACATCGGCACCCGGCTCAACGTCGCATGACCGGCGCGGCACGGCGGCTGCTCACCGAAGACCCACGGATGAGCCGACGGCGACCTCCGTCGGCTGGCCGGCCCGTTGCTGGTCGCCAAGGCCGCCCGTCACCTGGCCCGTGGCCGGTCGCCCTTTTACGACTGGGCGGCCGTGTTCGGCGGCCGGGACCCGAGATGGCGGGCGATCTCCTCCTCCCACGACCTCAGGAAGTCCGGGTAGCGCTCGGCAAACTCGCGCAGAGGCACCTGGGCCTCTGGCGTGAGTGCGGTCAGGCCGTACGTGACCCGTACCGTGCTGCCGCCCTGCCCGTCCGCGTCCACCTCGACAGTGACGGTCCCGGCCCGGGAGTCGGGCGTTACCCTGGCGTACGAGACGCGCCGTCCAGGCTCGCGCTCGACCACCACCCAGATGGTCCGCTCGCCGTGCGCGCCGGTCTCGAAGACCGTGCCGGGGACGGAGTCGTCACTGGTCTTCACTGGGAAACGGGGCCGCCACCCGGCCACCCACTGCTCCTCGCCGCGCGGCGTGAACAGCATGAATGCTTCCTCAGGCGGCAGCGCGACCGCCAGCCGTCCGGTGAGCGTGTACTGCGCGCCGCTCATCGCTCTGTCAGCCGGTGCGCATCGGCGGATGTCAGGGTCAAGCCGTACACAGCCTTGAGTTGTTCGATCTTGGCCAGGGTTACGGGCGTGAAGGGCGCCTTGCCATCGAAGGAGTGCAGCGCGATTCCCTCCACCAGGTCGCCGAGCGAGATGTCGAGGTATTCGGCCAGTCCCTTAAGCACCTTGAGCACGTTCTTCTCGAGCCGCAGGCCTGTCTGCGTGCGTTCGACTGTTACCATGGTAACAATGTACCGCCGGTCGGCCACGATTTGACCCTCCACCCCAGGCCATCTGGGAGCTGCGTTACGTCGTGGCGATGGAACGGCCCGCCAGCGGGTTGGCCTGGCCGGCCATGCGGCGCAACCATCCGGGACACGCGGCGACTCTGCTGCGTGTGAAAGCTCGCTCTCGGGGCAGATCCCGCTCGCCTGCGACGCCCTTGACAAACTCCAGTCCAGACGACCTGCGCTGAGACGATGAGTGTGCCCCTCAGGGTGAGGGGCACTGGTGCAGCCGAAGTCCAAGGTCGATACCGCTGCGGGTTCGCCGTGGTCGCGCAACATCGGTCGGTCGCCCCGGGATGTCGCACCCTGCACGGGCCGACCCTGACGACACCGGCTCAGGCCGGGGCGGGCAGCTGGATCGAGGCGAGTTTGGCCGGGTCGATGACGATGTGGATGCCGGCGATCCGGCCTTCGGTGACCGTGAAGGCGATGACGGAGAGAGGCGTTCCGTCGGGGCGCCAGGACATGTGGCCGGGGATGCCGTTGACCAGCACGGGTCGTTGGCGAGCGACCTCGCCGGAGAACATGCGGGCGCCGGCGGCGACCTCGGTGGCGCCGAGGGTGACGACCATACCGTCCGGGGTGTCGACGGTCAGCTTCACGTTCGGGTCGAGGACACGCAGGAGCGCTTCGAAGTCGCCGCTGAGCGCGGCGGCGCGGAATGCCTGGACGACCTCTTGGTGCTCGCGGCCGGGGCCCGCCGGCCGGTCCGTGGCTTGGACCTTGCGGCGGGCGCGGCTGGCGATCATCTTGGTGGCGTCGGCGGATTTGCCCAGGATCTGACCGATTTCGCGGAACGGGACCGCGAACATGTCGTGCAGAACGAACGCCAGGCGCTCGCTCGGGGTGAGCGAGTCGAGCACGACGAGCAGGGCGAGGCCGACCGAATCGGCCAGCGCCACCTGCTCGTCCGGCGCGGGGTCGTCGGCGGGCGTCACCACGAGGTCCGCAAACTCGTGCCCGTAGGCGGTCTCGGGGTGGGCTTGACGGGATCTCAGGAGGTCCAGGCTGATTCGGCCGACCACCGTGGTCAGCCAACCCGCCAGGTTGCCGATGGTCGCCTCGTCCTGGCGGACGAGACGCATCCACGCTTCCTGGACCACGTCCTCGGCGTCGGCGTGCGAGCCCAGCACGCGGTACGCGAGGGCGCGCAGCCGATCGCGCTGGGCTTCGAACACCTCGGTCACGAGGCCGGACGAGTGGGTGGTCACGGCTTTCGCGGCTTTCGCTGCTGACGGAGCGAGACCCGGTTGCCGTCCGGGTCCACCGCCTCGATGCGGACCCCGAACGGATAGTCCACGGGTTCCCACTCTTCGAAGGTGACGCCGCGCCGGCGCAGGATCTCGAAGTCCTTTCGCAAATCATCGGATTCGAGGATCAGCGGACCGGGCGCGCCATCCTGGCCCACGTCGCCCGGCTGACCCGCGGCTGCCGCATGCGACCACAGGAGGATCTGCACCGGGCTATCGGGAACGCCGACGGTGAGGAACCGGCCGTCGGGCCCTGAGAAGTCGATCCGCTTTTCCAGGCCGAGTCCCTGGGTGTAGAACTCCAGCGCGCGGTCCTGATCGGTGACGTAGAGCGTCACGTACATGACGTTGGTCAGCATCCTGTTCTCGATTCACTCGTTGGTGCGGCGACCGTTCGTATTCGGTCGTCGCACCTATGACGAGTGCCGACGGGAGAAGGTAACAGGTCCGGTCCGCCAGACCGGTTACCGGGGCGCATGCCGGTGTGGCTCGGCAGCACGCGTCCAGGCCCGTGCCCGAAGAGCGTGGGTCAGTACCGCTCATCCACAGAGAATCCCCAGGACCCGGAAGCCGGAGGGTTGGCCGTGTAGTAGTAGCACGGCCTCGGCGTGGTCCACGACGACTTGTACTTGGGTCGCTCCCGTTCACAGGCGGCCTTTGTCTTGAACATTCCGACGAAAAAGTCCGCGTGCGCGGGGCCGGCCAAGGTAACCGCACCGATCGCCGCCGTTGCGGCCGCGAGAGCGATCACTCCGGTGCGGCGCAAACCGGGCCGACGGATGACCATCATTATTTGACTCCACTTTGTCGAGGTTCCTGCGGGAGATCTAAGCACCCGGCGGTACACGGCTGGAATACTCAGATCATGTACCAGAAATGTGCCGCCAGTATGCCAGTCAGATTCATAATCAGGACGCGGCAGAGCGGTGCAACGATAGCCGTCACTCCCGGTGCGGCGTACGCCGATCACTACACGACATACAAGAACAGTTCGGCCAGGGCAGGAACCCTCTACCTCCACGCGGCGATGGGTCCCAGAAAGGGCGGCCGAACCAGCCTCGACCGCGGCGTCGCCCGTCTGTATGCGAACACCTACAACGGTGCGGACGGTGGCTTGTACGCCACCTCCAACAGCGCGAGCGGAATCGTCGTTCTCAGTCACCCGCGCTACGACTATGGCCGCAGCGGCTGCAAGTGGGTTCTCGCGGGCTCAACTGGCAGCAGGCCCCTGAACTGCCAATCACGCATTGCCTCCTAGTCGCGGCAGCAGCAGAGAGAGGATTTCGTCATGAGAAAACCGTTGATCCTGGCGGCTGCCGCTGGTGTCGCCGCTACCGCGATCGGCCTTTCCCTCGTCGCCACGGCGCAGGCCGACACGGCGACGTCGAAGGGCGCGATCGCGCACATGTCGCTGATGTCCCAAAGGCAGACTGCGGCGGACCACCTGCCCGCGTTCATCTCCTCCGGGACCGAGGTCGGTGAACTGGTCGCCCCGGCCACGACCCGGCCGACGTGCCTTGCCGGATGCGGACTCCCCGTATGCCGTGCGGGTGGTGGACGGGGAGTCCGCCTTGCCGGGACGGTCAGGTAGTGAAGTGGAATACCCCACGTATTGGGGTGCCCCGCCCTTCCCAGTAGCTCCGGTATTCGGCCTGGAAGGTGACGTTCTCGGGAACGTTGAGGACTCTGCAGGTGGCGCCCGGATGACCGACGTTGTCGTCCCTGATGACGATGGGTAATCCGCTCCCGCCCTGGCGGGACACGGCCACTTCCACCCAGGCCGTCCCAAAGGTGTTGTCCGCCTGGAGGCACATCTGATTGGTGTCGTCGGTGTAGCGGACGGTCCCGTCGCCGATGTCTCGGATGAAATTCACAGCGAGGGCCGGTTGTGCGAGAACAACGCTCGCCGCCACAACGCCAATGCCGATGGTGACCGCTTTGATCAGGTTTTTCATTGAGCCTCATCCGGAAAGAGAAAGGTTCCTCGTACGCCGCCCGGTGCACGGGAAACCCGGCCATGTAAGAAAGCGATTAGCGGTAGAAGGCCTTGGAGCCCCTGGACACCCAGGTGCCACGCTCGCCCCAATAGGACCTGACGTATATGACGATCCTCGTGCCCTCAGGGACCTCGCGGCCCCCCACGATCCCGCAACTGGCGCCGCGGTCACCGTAGTAGTAGTTTTTGTCGTCCCAAAATAGGTTCGTGGTCACCTGACGGGGACCCTCGGTGTCGTAGGCGTGCACACAGAGCGTGTTGGAGCTGTCGGTGTAGGTGATGACCCCGTCGCCGACATTCCAGCGGTAGTCCGCCGCGGACGCGGGCTGCGCGAGAACGACGCTCGCAGTCACGGCGCCAAGGCCTACCGCGGCGAATTTGGCCAGCTTGTTCATGGGCTTTCTGTCCCTTCCGAACCAGATCATTTTTGCTGGAGGATCGACCTAAGCCGATTTGTGAGTTTTGAGTGGCAATGTCGGCCGTCGCGACAACAGGCGCTCGTGCGGCCGTTGCTTACAACTCCTGGCTGGATCCTTGCGTACGCCGGTGGCAGCTTGGAATACGCCGGGAATATCCCGTGGTCACCGGGCTTTTCCGGTCTTCCGAGGGGCCTAACGATCTTCGGTCTTGAGCTTCTGGACGTTGGTGTCAAGGTTTCAGGACTCCCGGGGAAGCCGGGCGCGGGCGGCGTAGTCATCGACGTGGCGGGTGAGGGCCTTAGTGCGGCGCGGAGTTCGGGCGGTGCCTGGGGCTGGTTGGCAGCGGTGAGTGGGACGAGCAGCCGGTTGTAGACCTCGGTGGAGAAGACCGCGATGCGGACGCCGTCCTGGGTCAGCACGTACCGGTTGGAGCGGGCGAGCCGGCGGATGAGCCCGTTGAGACGCAGCTGCCGTCGGCGGATCGAGGGCCGGGCGGGAAGAGTTCGCAATGGTTTCTTGACCCATGGGACCGACATAACAGGCCGTCCAGGTTTACAGTGCGTCCCAGCCGAGGGGGCACGATGAAGTTTGGGATACTAGGTCCGCTGGCGGTGTGGCGAGAGGGTGAGCAGCTCGATCTCGGCACGCCTAAGGCGCGGGTGCTGTTAGCGGTTCTGCTGTGCCAAGCGGGTAACCCGGTGTCGGAAGATCAACTGGCCGTGGCACTGTGGGGGAACACCCCTCCGAAGAGCGCCACCAAGAATGTGCAGACCTACGTCCACCGGCTCCGGCGGCACCTGGGCGACCGGGCTCGCGTCGTGCGGCAGGGCCCCGGCTATCTGGTACGGGTGGCCCGGGACGAGCTGGATGCGGCGAGGTTCGAGAACTTGGCCGGCTCAGGGCAGGCGGTGGAGGCCACCGGCGAGCCGGAGGAGGCGACCCGCCGCCTGCACGAGGCGCTGAGTCTCTGGCGCGGGCCCGCGTTCGTCGGCATGACCGATGTCCCGATGCTGGCCGCGGAGGCCGCGCGGCTGGACGAGGTCCGCCTGTCGGTCCTGCAGTCGCGGATCGCCGTGGACCTGAGGCTGGGACGCCACGCCGGGCTGTTAGGCGAGCTGACCGCGCTCACCAGGCAGTACCCACTGCGGGAGCGGCTGCGCGCGCAGCTGATGCTGGCGCTGTACCGCTGTGGCCGGCGGGCGGACGCGCTCGCCGAATACACGCGTGCCCGCAAGATCCTGGTCGAGGAGACCGGTCTGGACCCGGCCGAAGAGTTGCACGACATGCATCAGAGAATCCTCACTCAGGACCCCTCACTCGACCTCGTTCCTCGCGTCATGGCAACGATCACGGGCTCCCCGGCGGAGGCCACACGGGCCCACCGTGACCTTGCCGCGCGTGTGCCGGATGATCTGGGCATCGAGCCGAGCGAGAACGTACAGCACGCCCACATGCGTGCCCTGCCCGCCGACAGTCCCGTCCATGCCACGGCCCCGATGCCTGACCCTCAGGCGGCCCTCACCCCCGCCGAGTTGCCGCCGGACATCGCGGATTTCACGGGCAGAGACGACGAGGTGGCGGACCTCACCGAGGCCCTCACCAAACCGCGGCCGGGCACCGTCGCCATGGCCAGCATCGCGGGTCTGGGAGGCCTGGGCAAAACCACGCTCGCCGTGCACGTCGCGCACCGGATCGCGGGTCACTTTCCCGACGGCCAGCTCTACGCGGACCTGCGCGGCGCCTCCGCCGACCCTGCCCGCCCAGAGGACGTGCTCAGCCGGTTCCTGTTCGCACTGGGCATCAGCACCACCGGCATACCCGGCTCCCTCGAAGAACGCGTGGCCTTCTACCGGAGCTGCCTGGCCGGACGCAGAATTCTCATCCTGCTCGACAATGTCGCCGGGGAGGAGCAGGTGCGGCCGCTCCTGCCCGGAGCTCCCGGCACGGCCGTGCTCCTCACCGGACGTGTCCGGCTGGTCGGTCTCGAGGGCGCGCGCCTGCTGGAACTCGACGTCCTGCCGTCGGCCCAGGCCATGGGCCTGCTGAGAAGGATCATCGGCGACGAACGCGTCCAGGACGACCCGGACGCCGCTCTGGAGATCACCCGATTGTGCGGCCGGGTACCGCTGGCGGTCCGCATCTCGGCGGCCAGGCTCCTCGGCAGAAGGCAATGGAGTCTGTCCCACCTCGCCGGCGTCCTCGGGGAGGAACGGCACCGGCTGGACGAACTCGTGGCGGGCGACCTCGACATCCGCGCGGGTTTCGAGATGAGCTACCGGACGCTTCCCGCGGGCGCGCAGCGGGCCTTCCGGCTGGCCGGACTGCTCGACGCGCCCGATTTCGCCTCCTGGGCGGTGGCGGCCCTCCTGGACGTGCCGGTACGGCAGGCGGAACACGAGATCGAGACCCTGGTCGACGCTCATCTGCTGAACCTCACCGGGACGGACGAGACGGGCAGGCTCAGGTATCGGTTCCACGACCTGATCCGGTTGTACGCGCGTGAGCGGGCGCAGCGCGAGGATTCGGAACCCGAGCGCCAGGCCGCGCTCCAGCGGGCCCTGGGTGCGTGGCTGGCGCTGGCGGAGGTCGCGGTGGAGCACGTACCGGGCCCCTGCTACGCACGCATGCACAGCCGTGCTCCGCGATGGCGGCTGCCCGCGGCGGTCTCCGGCCCGCTGCTGGCCGACCCGATGGCCTGGTTCGGCGCGGAGCACGCCGCGCTGATGGCCGGGGTCGCCCAAGCGTGCGAGGCGCGCCTGACCCAACTCGCATGGGACCTCGCGGGGTCCACCGAGACGTACCTCAACGTGCGCGGCGTGTACGACGGCTGGCAGCGCATGCACGAGCAGGCGCTCGCGCTCTGCCGTGAGACCGGCGACAAGCGCGGCGAGGCCGTGCTGATGCGCGGCCTCCTGGAGGTCACCACCTGGAACTCACCGCCGGGCCCCGGACCGGCAATGACACGGATGCGGGCCGGCGCTTCGCAGCTCCTCGGCCTGTTCACCATGCTGAACGATCCGATCGGGATGGCCGACGCCTTGGCGACCCTCGCCTGGAGCATGACGGCCGACGGGAACGGTGGTGCACAAGCGCTCGCCCTGGCGGAGCGCGCTCTGCGGACGGCCGCCGACGCGGACTACCTCGGCGGCCAGGCGCGGGCCTATCACGTGATGGCGATCATCCACGGCGAGGACGACCCTCAAGGGGCGCTCTCGGTCCTGGAGGAGGCCACGAAGGTCGCCGAGGCGCTCGGCAACCCTCACTACACCACGACGATCACCCAGTTCCTCGGCGCGGCGAAATCGTTCTGCGGTGACATCGCGGGCGGCCAGGAACTGCTGGAGAGGTCCCTGGAAATGGCACGGCGGTTGAACTACCGCTATCTGGAGACGTTCTCGCTGCTCTACCTCTCGAAGCTGTTCGCCACGGTCGGGGACGAGCGGGCCAGGGCGACCGCCGAACTGACGCTGGCTTACAGCGAGGACGGCAACTTCGGCCATTATCTCGCCGACGCGCTCAGCGTTCTCGGGCAGTTGGACCTGGCCGAAGGAGACCTGCCCGCCGCCATCGCCACCCTCGAACGCTCGGTCCGGATGTGGCGGACCCGCGGCTCGATCCCCTACCTGGCGCGGACGCTCTGCGCCCTCGGCGACGCCCACGACGCCGCCGGCGACCATCAGACGGCCACAAACATTTGGAACGAAGCCCGCGAACTGTTCCGCGGGATCTCGCACGAGAACGACGCGAGAACGCTGGACGACCGGCTCGCGCGTGAAGGGCAGCCTGGCTCTTCGGCGACACGTCGCCGTTGACGACCGCCAACTGACGGTCGGCGGTGCCATTCCCCGCGTGAAACCCCAGGACCACCTACCGCGTGGCCCGCAGCACCATCCCCGCACCCGCCGGTCCCCCGAACGACCCGACCACGAGTCACATGACCAGCAAAGACAAGATCACGAACGCTCAAACTCCGGCCATGGGGACTGGCCGCCGATCACGATGCCATGGCCCGCGTAGTAAATCAGGAGAACACGTCCGCCTATACATAGAACATAAGCCGCAATCTACTCAAATCAAACGCCCACTAAGGCGAGGGGAGGAAGCCGGCGCCATCCGCCCCCGCACCGTCCGCTGACCCGCGGAGGCGAGAGGGCGGATGATTCGCTACAGCGGGGTGCCAGTCCCGCTCAGCCAGCTGCCGTAGAGGGCGCTGGTGACTCGGCAGCGACCGGAGTAACAGACGTAGCTCACCTTGATCGACCGGTGCCTATAAGCCGACGGATTGAACTTGCGGATGATGCGTCCGTGCGTGCAAACGTCGTACACCTTGGCCTGACGTACGCCGTTCTGGTTGTAGATCTTCGTCATGCTGCTCGACGTCGTCTCAGTCCTCTTCAGCCGCTTGACGCTGTGCGTGTTCGGGTCGTAGGTCCGCGTCCCGAGGTAGTTCGTCCACACACCACCACATTGACCCCTGGTCTCCGACCAGTAGAGGTAGGGCCTGATCTCGTCGGCGCTGGCGGTCGACATCCCGCCGCCTCCGACCACTATCCCCAAAGCGAGCATCGCCGACGCCATGAACCACGCGAGCCGTTGTCCTTTGCGCATGAACATTCCCATCCCCGGTGTCGTCGCATCCTGTGGAGCCCAGCACGGTCAACCGAGTGACCGTCCGCCACAATGCCGTAGGGCGGAATATGCACAGAACATCTTCGGTACACGTGAGGTATCCCAGCCGGAGACCGGCTCGCCTCTCCTAAATCCGAAAGGGCAGCCCCTCAGCGCCTCGTCTCTGCTCAGCATTGACCAGCACGTCAATCCGCCCGAACCGCTCGATCACCCGCTGGACCGCGGCGGTGACCGACTTGTCACCAGCCACGTCGGGGTCGAGGAAGGTCACACGGTCGAGCGGGCTTTGGAGGCGGCCAGCTCAAGAAGATCCAATACCGGCCCCACCTGCTCGCCGGATGGCCGGCCATATTCCAGAAATATTCCGACCTCCATTACGCTCGCGTAAATTCGGCCCACCACATCGAAAGGGGTTCCAGGACGCGAAGCAAATTGCTGAGCGTGGCGCTCGCCACGGAAGCGCTCGTCATCACCCAGGAGTCCGTGACGCCTGAGGTGTGATTCGCTCAGCACGTGTTATCCAGCGACGTGTACTAGTCGAGCTCGGAAAGGACCGTAAAGATGTCGAAGGCGCAACAGAAGGCTCATTGGAAGAGTACACGGCAAATCCTTGCCGTATCGGCCGCGGCCTTGGCCACGCTCCTGGCCTTGGCAACTCCCGCACAAGCCTCAACCTTCACCCTGTACTACGACAAGCCCGCCGCCGCGGGCGGCACCTATGGCGGAACCGCGGGCTTCGTGGATCGGTACCAGAGTTCTGGCGGAACGGACAACAACGAAGTGTTTGTCCACGATAACCGTGACGGCTATGGGGTGCTGATAACGACCTCGAGCCGGCGGGCGGATGGAACGTGGACGGTTCGGAACTCCCGTTACGTCAATGACGGGACATCACGCAGCTGGAACGTCAGTTTGCTGGACGGCCCAGCGAGGTTCCATATCTGCATCTACGTCCAGGGCGGCGACCAATCCTATTGCTTCGACCGATACTTCACCAATGGCTGAGTCGACCACCGGCCGCCGAGCAGACGACGACCGTGCCCGGGTAGCCACGGATGACGACGTTGAACCGTGGACGCTCAATCGTGTCACTGCGCCGCTGAGCCACGCGCACGTACATCCCGCACTTGCTGGCCAGGGTCGCGCGGCCGTCGGTCTGGATGGCGGCGATCAGGGCACGGTCCACGTCGTCCAGCAGACTGCCGACTGGTGATTTGGGGTGTGACACCCATTCGAGATCCCTAACCTTGACCTCATGACGACATGGACACCGTTCTTCTTCATTGATGTCTTCGCTGAGCGCCCGCTGACCGGTAACCCGCTGGCGCTGGTGCCGGACGCGGACGGATTGACCGTGGACCAGATGCGCGCCATCGCCCGCGAGTTCAACCAATCCGAGACCACCTTCCTGCTCCAGCCCACCCAACCGGCTGCCGCGTGGCGGCTGCGGTCGTTCACTCCCATCGGCGCCGAAGTCGACGGTGCCGGCCACAACGCACTCGGCGCCTGGCTGTGGCTCGTCGATCAGGGACTGACCGGAGATGAACCATCACGGACACTGATGCAGGAGATCGGCGGGGACGTACTGCCGGTGGAGGTCGTCCGCCAGCCCGGGGGAGGTGTCCGGATTGTGATGGAGCAGTCCGCACCCGTGTTCGGGCCCGTGGTCGAGGACGCACGTCGCCTCGCTGCCGCACTCGGACTCAGGCCCGAGAACCTTTCACCTGATCAGCCGGCGCAGGTCGGCTCCACGGGAGTGGCCCACTTGCTCGTCCCGCTGGTCGATCGCCCGGCTGTCGACGGCACCGCTGTCGAGCCTCGGGCCTTGGCTGCGATCCTGGCCGAGGCGGGCGCCGAAGGCTGCTACGTCTACACCATCGCACCCGGGGAGCCCAAGGCGGACGCCTACAGCCGGTTCTTCAATCCCACCGTGGGCATCGTCGAGGATCCGGCCACCGGCACGGCTGCGGGCCCGCTCGCCGCCCTGCTCACTCGGACACAGCGGGTCGATGGGGGTCTGGTCGTCATCGAGCAAGGCCATGAGCTCGGGCGGCCCAGCCGGATCCAGGTCGAGGTCAACGGCGACCGGGTACGGATCTCGGGGTCCGGGATCGTCACGGGTCGCGGAGAACTCAGGCTTGCATGAAACCGGGGAGGACCACGATGACCGTCGACAATCTCACATCCACTGACCTCACGCATCTACGCCGTTGCATCGAGCTCGCCACCGAAGCCCTCGATGCGGGCGACGACCCGTTCGGATCCGTTCTCACGGACGCCGATGGAGCCGTCTTGGCTGAGGACCGCAACCGCGAGGCCACCACCAATGACCCGACCGCCCACCCCGAGATCGCCCTATCCCGGTGGGCGGCAGCGAACCTCACGCCACGGCAGCGATCAACTGCCACGGTATACACGTCGGGCGAGCACTGCCCGATGTGCTCGGCGGCTCATGCCTGGGTCGGGCTGGGCCGGATCATCTACATCCACTCCGCCGCACAGCTCGCCGAGTGGCGCACAGCGCTCGGGCGCCCCGCCTCACCCGTGCGAAGCCTGCCGATCACTGAGATCGCACCCGACATCCCTGTCATAGGGCCGGTGCCACCCCTCGACAAGGAGATGCGGGACCTGCACACCCGGGCAGCCAGACGTCCCGACTGAGCACCGCTCACCCAGGCCGGCAGGCGGGTGGTCGAGCAGGAGCTCGGGCCGTCGCAAGCGGCGCTTACTCGGAAACGGGGAAACGCGGCGCCGGGAACAGGTCGCCGACCAGCAAAGTCGCCGCGTGCATGGCGATGGCGAGGATGTCGTCGTCCGTGGCCTCGGTGCCCCGGGACGCCATCACGGCGTTGTGCACGCTGAGCAGGGCCATGCGGATGCGCAGGCGCTCATCCAGCGGCGCGTCGGGGCCGAGGAGGAGCCGTGCCGCCCTGTCGACCCGGTCCAGCGGGCCGCCCTGCCGCAGCGGCATCACCGTGCGCAGCGCGGCATGGTTGGCGGCGACGAACCGCATGGTCCGCAGTCCCTCCCGGGCGCCCTGGACGATCCAGCGGCCCAGGAACTCGGCGGACAGCTCGGGAGTCAGCGGCTGGCCTGCGGCCCAGTCCAGCAGGTCGTCGAGCGCGCGCATGTTCTCTTGGAAGAGGCTGAGGACGATCGCCTCTTTGCTGTCGAAATGGTAGTAGAGCGCTGCCTTGGTGATGCCGATCTGCTCGGCGATCTCGCGCATCGAGGTGGCGTCGTAGCCACGCTCGGTGAACAGCGTCAGCGCGGCCTGCTGGATGTCGGCCCGCGTCTGGCTGCCCTTGCGCCGCGGAGCCGTCCCCTGTTCCGTCTCGGTCATCGCTCTTCCTTGCTCCCAAGCTCAGCTCTCCCGAAGTCTACACCCGGTTGCTTACCGGTCGGTTAGCAAGTATCTTACTAACCGACCGGTAGGCCAATGCGGCCGCGACAACGCTCGTGATCGTGGCCAGACCCTTTCCCCCATCACTTACCGGTCGACTAGCAAGTACGCTCACCGACCGGCCGGTATCTCTATCCGAATGACTGGAGCACACGTGATGGCAGAAGAGAGCACGAAGGACGCACCAAGTCCCCCGACGCCGGGGCAGCAAGGCGGACTGGGGTTCAGTCATCGCCAGATCCTTGTGACGATGAGCGGTCTGGTCATCGCCATGCTGCTGGCGATGCTCGACAACATGATCGTCGCTCCGGCGCTGCCGACCATCGTCGGCGAGCTGGGCGGCCTGAACCACCTGGCCTGGGTGACCACCGGCTATGTCCTGGCCTCCACCGTGGCCACGCCGATCTGGGGCAAGCTCGGCGACCTGTACGGCCGGCGCATCACCTTCGTCACCGCCGTGGCGCTCTTCCTGGTCGGCTCGGTCCTGTGCGGGATGTCGCAGGACATGGCGCAGCTGATCGGCTTCCGCGCCCTGCAAGGCCTCGGAGCGGGCGGCCTGATGGTCGGCGTCCTGTCGATCATCGGGGAGATGATCCCGCCGCGGGATCGCAGCAAATACCAGGGCGTGATGATGGCCGCCATGCCGGTGGCGATGATCGGCGGCCCGCTCGTCGGCGGCTTCATCACCGACAACCTCAGCTGGCGCTGGGCCTTCTACGTCAACCTGCCGCTCGGCGTCATCACCCTAGTCCTGTGCTGGATCACCCTGGCCAAGCTGCCCAAGGGCACCGGCAAGGCCGTGATCGACTGGTGGGGCACCGCGCTGCTGACGGTGTGGATCACCGCGCTGGTGCTCATCACCAGCTGGGGCGGCACCCAGTACGACTGGAGCTCGCCGCAGATCCTCGGCCTGGCGGCGCTGGCAGTGGCCGGGTTCGTCGCCTTCGTGATCGTCCAGCGGCGGACAGCCGAGCCCATCATGCCGCTGCGAGTCTTCAAGAGCCGCAACTTCTCCCTGGCCGGGGCCGTAGCCTTCATCTCGGGTTTCGCCATGTTCGGCGCCATCGGCTTCCTGCCGCAGTTCCAGCAGTTCGTCCAGGGCGCCTCGGCCACCAACAGCGGCCTGCTGCTCATGCCGATGATGATCGCCGCGATGATCGTCAGCCTGGCCGGCGGCGCGCTGATCGGCCGGACGGGGCACTACAAATCGTGGCCCATCATCGGCACCATCCTCGTCACCGCCGGCCTGGCGCTGTTCGCCACCATGGACCTCGGCACCACCACCACGATGACGGCCCTGTACATGGTGGTCCTGGGCGCCGGCATGGGCGCGCTGATGCAGACGAGCACCCTCATCGCCCAAAACAGCCTCGACCTGCGCGACATGGGCGCGGGCACCGGGGTGTCGACCTTCCTGCGCAGCATGGGCAGCTCACTCGGCGTCTCCCTGCTCGGCGCCGTCTACACCAGCCAGCTGGCCGACTCCCTAGCCGGTGCCGGGCCGGCCGCGCAGAGCGTGGCCGCCTCCGCCGCCTCGATGACCCCGCAAGCGCTGCGTGCCCTGCCCGAAGCAGCGCGGCACCTGTTCCAGCAGGCCGTCACCGACGGCATCACCGCCCTGTTCACCTGGGGTGCAGCCGTGACCGCAGTCGGCATCGTCGTGGCCTTCTTCATCCGCCAGGTCCCGCTGCGCAGCGCCGCCCCACCAGCCGCCAGTCCCGATGCCGAGCCGGTCGGGGCCGGCAGGTGAGGCCATCGGCCCCCAACGGTCAGCGCGACTTCGGGGTGGAGAACGCCGTGCCCGGGCTCGTTCGATGCTCGCGCAGCGGCCTCCCGGTGCGCGGCGACGGCGCGGTACTCAGATGGGCGCTGGAAGCGGTGCCGGGACCTACTCCTGCTCGGTGAGCCGGTCCCGTTGGAGGACCACTTTGGTCGTCTTGGCGGTGTAGGCGCTGGGGGCGTCGTCCCAGTCTGCGAGCAGGGTGGTGACGCGTTCGGCGGGAAAGCCGGTGCGGTGGACGAACTCCAGGAGGTCGGGGAGAGTGGCGCGGGCGTGGGAGACGCCTACCCGGAGGGTGATGTCGGTGGCGTACATGTGCATGAGCGGGATGCGGGTGCCGGTGGCGAGGTAGTAGCCGACCGCGGTGCACACGCCGCCGGGAGCCGTTGCGCTGAGCGCTCGGCGCAGGCCTGGCGCGCGTGAGGTGGCTTCGACGACGATGTCGTAGCCGCCGCCGATGGTGGTGGTGGTGGTGAGCCGCCGGGCTTGGGCGCCGAGGGATTCGGCGATCTGGCGTCGCCCGGGGTCGTCGTCGAGGTAGTCGACGGTTGCGGCGCCGTGGGCCGCGGCCAGGCCGGCGGCGTACAGGCCGATGCTCTTGGCGCCGCCGCCGAGGATGAGCACCGTTGCGCCTTCGCGGCGGGTGAGCGGGGGGACGACGGTTCGCCAGGCGTCGGCGAGGTTGTCGCTGGCCGCGGCGACGCGCAGCGGCAGAACGCCGTCGGGGACGGGGACGAGCATGTGGTCGGCGTGGGGGACGCGGATCTGGTCGGTGACCATGCCGCCCCACGGGCCGCTGGCGGGACCGAAGCCGTAGGCGGCGAGGCTGGCGCGGGTGGTGGTGGCGCATTTGGAGGTGAGGCCGGTCAGGCAGCGGGGGCAGGTGCCGCAGGAGACCGCCCAAGGGACGACGACGGTCTGCCCGGTCCGGATCTGTCGCACGCCGGAGCCGACGGCGACGACTTCGGCGACGCATTCGTGGCCGATCGGGAAAGGCCCCTGGAAGGGGATCTTCCCGCAGATGGTGCCGACGATCGGGTCGACGAGGCCGAGCGCCATCCCGGCTTGGAGCGCTCGTGAGACCGGCCGGTGGATCGGGAGGGTGTCGCCGTCGCAGCGGCCGGCGAGGAACGGGCGGGCGATGGCGTCGCCGGGCTCGGCCAGGCGGGGTGCCGGACGTTCGCGCCAGGCGAGGCGACCGCTGCGCAGGAAGACGAGCTCACGCACGCTGTCGTACGTCATCGCGGTTGTCGCGGACTGGGGAACGGGACCTGGGCCTGCTCGGGCGCGGGGGCGATGAGGCGTCGCAGTGCGGCGTGGGCGGGTGGGCCCCAGGTGGGCTTGCCGCCTGGGCGGCCGCGAACGCCGGCTTCTCCGATATGGATGCCGCCGAGGGCGCGGCGTACCGCCCATCCGCGGGCGCGGCGCAGGGTCGCGGCGTCCGGGGCCGGCTGATAGGCGTCATAAAAGCGGTCGGCGGCGCCGTCCGGCAGCAGGCTCCAAGCGGCGGCGAGGTCGCCGGCCGGATCGCCCGCGAAGAGGTCGCCGAAGTCGATCACGCCGCAGATGGTGCCGTCCGTGGTGAGGACGTTGGCCGGATGCAGGTCACCGTGGAGCCATAGCGCCGGGCCTGTCCAGTCAGGCGCGGCGACGGCGTCGTCCCAGACCGCGCGGACGGCGTCCGGGTCGGGGATCAACCCCATCTCGGTGGCCGAGGCGAGCCCCTTGACGAACCCCTCGGAGTAATCGGCCAGCGGCCCTCCGCGGTCCCGGCCGGCGGGTGCCTGTTCGGGGGCGGGTTGGTGCAGTGCCGTCAGGAAGGCGGCCAAGGCGTCGGCCGCCTCGGCGCCGCGCGTGACGGGGGCGCGGTCGGCGGGCTCGCCCGGCACCCAGGTGGTGACGATCCAGGGTCGCGGAAACCGCGCGGAGGGCTCGCCGAGGCGTTGCGGGAAAGGAACCGGCAGCGGAAGGCGCGGGGCGAGGGTGGGTAGCCAGGTGTGCTCCTTGAGCAGCAGCTCGTCTGCGGACTCCGTCGCCCAGGGCAACCGGACGGCGAGGTCGTCGCCGAGCCGCCACAGCTGGTTGTCCCAGCCCCGCGCGCCGAGCCTCACAGGGAGATCGGCCAGGTCGGGGTGCTGGTCACGCAGCAGATCCCGCACCAACTCCGCGGTGATCTCGATCTCGGTGTGCGTCATGCGGAGCAACATTAGCCGGAGGGGGAGCCGACCCGTTCCGGATGCTGGAGCTCCGAGAGCCGGCGGTGGGAGCCGCCGTGATTCGTCGTGTCAGCCGGCTTCGCTCGCCGCCCTGGCCGCCTCGATGCTCTTGCGCAATGCGGTCGCGATCGGCTCGACGGGCGCGGACAACTGCTGGATCCGGTCCCGGCGCAGACGCGTCTCCCACCAGGAGGGAACCACCGTCTTGAGCCGGGCCGCCGTGGCCAGCGCCGCCAGGACGCGGACGTCCTCGTCCAGGTGCCCGACCGGCTGGCCGCCACGGATGGCCCGGCCCACGCGCTCGGCCAGCCTGCGCGACAGGTACGCCTTGCGCAGCGTGATCCGCTGAACCGGGAACAGCAGGATCCGGCGCCGCTCCACCCTGATGATCCGGGCGGCCGCCAGCTCGTCGCTTACCACGCGGACCGCCTTGCCGTTGTCCTTCTGCACCCACCGCCGCCACGAGCGGGGCGGCGAGTTCGAGATCTGCTCCCAGACCACGGCCCGCAGGGAACCCGGCTCGGCGGCCGGGGCGGTGAGAGCTCGCGCCTTGCCCGACTCGTCCGCCAGGTTGCCCGCCAGCAGCAGCTCGGCGAGGGTGGCCGCGCGCAGCAGGTAGCCCAGCTCGCCCCGCTGGGTCAGCTTCTCCTTCCGCAGGTCAAAGGCCAATAAGAAGGCCGATCGGGTCAGTGACTCACCCTGCTTCACTTGCGTCTCCATCCGCCCGCTCCTCTTCTTCCGCCTGATCTGTGTCGTCCCCTGAGTCATCCTCCGGCGCCTTCCTCGGCCGTCCGCGTGGGCGCATCCGCCCCACCCCATCGGGCAGGCGTCCGGCCTCGGAGAGAGCCCTGCGCAGCAGGAACTCGATCTGGGAGTTCGTGCTGCGCAGCTCGTCGGACGCCCACCTGGCCAGCGCGTCGTGAACCACCGGGTCGAGGCGCAGCAGGATCTTCTTCCGCTCCACGGTGATTACTGGTAGAGCGTGCCCGTGTTGACCACGGGCTGGGTGTCGCGGTCACCGACCAGCACCACGAGCAGGTTGCTCACCATGGCCGCCTTGCGCTCCTCGTCCAGCTCGACCACGTTGTGCTCGGCGAGCTTGGCCAGGGCCATCTCCACCATGCCGACCGCCCCGTCGACGATCCGCTGCCGGGCCGCCACCACTGCGCCCGCCTGCTGGCGGCGCAGCATGGCGTGGGCGATCTCGGGCGCGTACGCCAGGTGGATGATGCGGGACTCGATGACCTTCACCCCGGCGGAGGCCACCCTGGCCGCGAGCTCCGCGGACAGCCGCTCGTTGATCTCGTCGGCGTTGTCCCGCAGGGACAGCCTGGGGTCGCCGTGCGCGTCGTACGGATAGCTGCCCGCGATGTGCCGCACGGCCGTCTCCGCCTGGATGGCCACGAACTCCACGAAGTCGTCCACCTCGAAGACCGCCTGTGCGGTGTCCTGCACCTGCCAGACCACCACGGTCGCGATCTGAATCGGGTTGCCGTCCGCGTCGTTGACCTTCGTCACGTCCGTCTCGTGGTTGCGGATCCTCGTGGACACCCGCCGGCGCACCGTGATCGGGTTGACCCACTGGAAGCCGGGGGTGCGCAGGGTGCCGACGTACCGGCCGAGCAGCTGCACCACCCTGGCCTCGCCCGGCGCCACCGCGGTGAGGCCGAAGTACATGAAGAACCCGAGCAGGATCATCAGGATGCTCACGATGACCACCCACATGCCGCCCTGCCCGGCCCCCGAGGCGAGCATGACGATTCCCACGACGAGCAGCGCGATCCCGGCCAGCTCCAGCGCCGTCGCCACCCCCAGCATCACGAACCCGTTGGCCGCCCGCACCGGGTGCTCGCTCGTGCGCGGTGCGGGCATGTCCACGACGGCGGCCTCAAGTGCAGCCCCGCCCGATGTGTTCGCCATCGTCCGTCCCTTCTCCGTGACTTCATCTTGCTATCAAATTGATATCACTTTTTCGGGGACGGTGACAGCCCGGTTCTCTGTGAAATCTGCTCGGGTGGGTGCGATGGGCCGCCGCCGGTGTCGGCGCGGCGGTGACGCGCCTCGGTCCGCCCGGCCGGCTGCGGCGGTGACGACTTCGGGGCTAGGAGCGGAAGACCTTGCGAAGGAGCTCGCCGAACTCGGCGGGGTGCGTGGTCAGGCCGGTGTGCCCGCCCGGGAAGTGCACGAGCTCCACGCCGTAACGCTCGGCCAGGAAAGCGGCCGGGCGGTAGGGGAGCTCGCCGCGCGAGTCCTCGCCGCACGCGAGCACGAGCCGGTCCGACAGCGCCGCCAGCCGGTCGAGGTCCGGGGCATACGACATGAAGCTCGGCACGATGCGCCCGACGAAGTACGGCATGTTGGCCATCGTCCGCTCCGCCCTCGCCGCCGCCTGGGGCGGAAGCTTGATCTCGGCCGGGGGTTCGGTGGTGTCGCCGCCCTTCCTCAGACCTGCCATGAACACGGCCATCGCCGGCATGAGCCCATCGGTCCGGAATGTCTCCCGCACCCGCGCGATGAGCGCGCGATGTTCGGCGGCATCCGGCAGCACCTCCACCACCGGCGGCTCGTGCGCCACGACGCGTCCGACGCGCTCGGGATGGGCGGTGAGCAGGTGCAGAGAGATGATCGCGCCCGAGCTGGCACCGAAAACGCGGGCGGGCTCGTCGGGCGACAGCAGCTCCAATATCCGGAACGCGTCGTCGGCGTGCTTCTCGACCCGCTGCTCGGCCTCGGGATCGTCCAGCGGGCTGCGGGACATGCCACGCGGGTCGTAGGTCACGACTGTGTACTCGGCGGCCAGGTCGCCGGCGACGCCGTCGAAGGAGGCCGCATCGCCCGCCCCGCCGGGAATCAGAAGCAGGAGCGGGCCCTCGCCGCGCACCTCGTAGTGCAGGGTCGCGCCGTTCACGCGCAGGCTGCCGCTGGTCGGGTCGGTCATTTCGGGTCTCCTTCACGGGACGGGGGCCAGTGCTCCAGGAGGACGTGCAGGGCGTCGAGTGCGCGGACCCACGAGTCCTGCGGCGAGCGCTCATGCCCGAACCCGCCCGCCGCCTCCAGGGCGACAAACCCGTGGAACGTGCTGCGCAGCACCCGGACCGCGTCGGTCAGGTCCGGCTCTTCCAGTCCGTAGGCACGCAGCATGCTGTAGGTCAGCTCGACCGCACGCCGCGGCCCGGGCGCCTTTGCGGCCAGCTCCGGGTCGATCTGGATCGGAGTCTGCGTCGCCATGTAGCGACCCGGATGCTCACGGGCGTACTCCCGCCAGGCATTCGCGAACGCGACCAGCGCATCCTTGCCCGCCCGGCCCGCGGTGGCATCCGCTATCTGGACGGTCTTTTCGTCCGCCGCCAGCAGCGCGATCCGTCCGCGCAGGTCCTCCAGACTGCGGACGTGGGTGTAGAGGCTGGCGTCCTTCACACCGAGCCGCCGCGCCACCTCCGCGATCGTCACCTGGTCGAGCCCCACCTCGTCCGCCAGCTCGGCGCCCGCGATCGTCACCTGCTCCGCTGTCAGCCTGGCCCGCGCCATGCATCCTCCCTACACTCCTAGGATCCCTAGGTTTATCCTAGGACTCCTAGGCTGTCAAAGAGGAGGCTTGTTAACGCAGGCGGCACGGCTCGGTGCGCCGTGACGGCCGGTGGACGCTGCCGTACCGGCCGGCGCCGCGCCGGTGACGCGTCATGCCGAGCGTGCTGATCACTGCTGCATCCTTGGATCGTGCGTGGGGTCGGCGTACATGGGCGGGCAGCCGTCATCGATGGCTTCGGGGCGCAGTTCGTAGTGCCAGGGTTCGTTGCGGTAGATCTGGCACAGCCCGTACTCGGCGCCGTGCTTGGACAGCCATGCCGTGGCATCGGAGGGCCCGATGTCGACCGCGTCCCCCGACACGTGAAGAGACTTGTCCGCGGTGGCCACCCATCGGGCGGCTTCCTCTTCTGAGCCGTACTCCGAAACCGCCTCATGGCGTAGTTGTTCCTGGTACGCCGGGGAACGCCAGCCACTATTGACGAAGAACTCGACCCCGTCGTGCGCGGCATCAGTCGCAGCTTGGCGCAGGGCGGCGAGCAGCTCGTGGTCGAGGTTGGCCACGGCCGGAAATTCGTCGTCGAAGACCGTCACGCCGTCGGGCACGGCGCCATCTGCCTCGCCAAGTGCACCCTGGCGGTCGCCCTGAAGAATGTCGATGGGTGATGCCGCCGAGGAGGCCAGGGTCCGGTAAGCGAGGACCCCGATAAGCGCCGCGCTGATGACTACAAGGGCAGCGAGGATGGTCGATCGCGTACGGCGGGCTGCTCTTCGTGCTGGTTCCCTGCAGGTCATGCCTGCAGTCAAGGCAGCGCGGCGTTGTCAGCACGTATGAGGTTTTCGATATGCCGACGATATGCTCCGGCTCGTAACCTCGAGAGTATGCGTGTGTTGGTCGTCGAGGACGAGCCCTATTTGGCAGAAGCCATCCGCGATGGCCTACGGCTGGAAGCGATCGCCGCCGACCTCGCCGGTGACGGTGACACCGCTCTGGAACTGCTGAGCATCAACGCCTACGACATCGCCGTCCTCGACCGCGATATCCCCGGCCCCTCCGGCGACGAGATCGCCAAACGCATCGTCGCCTCCGGCAGCGGCATGCCCATCCTCATGCTCACCGCTGCCGACCGGCTCGACGACAAGGCCTCCGGGTTCGAACTCGGCGCCGACGACTACCTCACCAAGCCCTTCGCACTCCGGGAGCTCGTGCTCCGTCTCAGAGCACTCGACCGCAGGCGCGCCCACAACAGACCACCCGTGCGAGAGATCGCAGGCCTGCGTCTGGATCCGTTCCGCCGCGAGGTCTACCGCGAGGGCCGCTACGTCGCGCTCACCCGCAAACAGTTCGCCGTGCTCGAAGTCCTCGTCGCCGCCGAAGGCGGTGTGATCAGCGCCGAAGAACTCTTGGAGCGAGCGTGGGACGAGAACGCCGACCCCTTCACCAACGCCGTGCGCATCACTGTCTCGGCACTGCGCAAACGGCTCGGCGAACCCGGGATCATCGCCACCGTGGCCGGCGTCGGCTACCGCATCGACACAGCACCCGGCACCGGACGTGAGGGAGTGAGCCGTGGATAGGACGCCTGGTTTGAGCGTTCGCCTCAAACTTACTCTCAGCTATGCCGGGTTCGTCATGCTTGCAGGAGCCTTGCTGCTCGCGACGGTGTGGTTGTTCCTTCTGCGTTATGTGCCCGACGGTCCGATCCGGGCCCTCGGTCCTTTTGTTCCCAACCAATCCGACCTCCTGAGCGCTTTCGCTCCGCGGGCAGCCGCAGTTTGGGCGTTCCTGCTGGTGTTCGGTCTCGTGGGAGGGTGGATTCTCGCCGGCCGCATGCTCACCCCTCTGACTCACATCACACAGGCCACACGCATGGCCGCGAACGGATCACTCTCCCACCGAATCCGGCTACAGGGCCCCAGAGATGAGTTCCGCGAACTCGCCGACGCCTTCGACACCATGCTCATGCGGCTCGAAGCTCACGTCACCGAACAGCAGAGATTCGCAGCCAACGCCTCCCACGAACTGCGCACCCCACTGGCGATCTCGCAGACACTTCTCGACGTGGCCCGCAACGATCTGAACCGCGACACCGGCGAACTCCTCGACCGCCTCCACACCGTCAACACCCGAGCGATCAACCTCACTGAAGCATTGCTCCTGCTCAGCCGCGCCGACAAACGGTCCTTCACCCGACTACACGTCGACCTGTCCCTCATCGCGGAAGAAGCCACCGAAACGCTCCTCCCCCTCGCGGAAAAACGCGGCCTCACCATCGAGACCTCCGGCGACGTGACCCCCACCATCGGCTCACACGAGCTCCTGCTGCAGATGACGACGAACCTCGTGCACAACGCGATCGTTCACAACCTGCCTGAACAGGGCACCGTGTGGGTCACGACCAGCGTTCAACCCAAGGCGGTGGTGCTCACTGTCGAGAACACCGGCGAGAAGCTCGCCCCACAATTGGTTTCCACGCTTGTCGAGCCGTTTCAGCGCGGCACCAAACGCATACGCACCGACCACGCCGGTGTCGGACTCGGCCTGGCAATCGTCAAAAGCATCGCCCAAGCACACGACGGAACCCTCACCCTCACTCCCCGCCCCGCCGGCGGGCTCCGCGTCACGGTGCGACTACCCGCGTACCACCCCTCCAGATCGCGGAGCGGGTCATGGCCATCGTCGTTCCCGAACAGAGCCCGTGCGGCATCGCCTCCGTCAAGGTGACTGATGTGCCCCGGGCCTCGATCAGTCATCCGACAGAGGCGACCGATAGAACCATCTTCCTAGGGTTTCGGCCATGACCAAACGACCTGAGCCCTACTCGGCGACCGTGATGGCGATCCTAGCCGCCGCCTTCTGCACCTGGGCACTGCTGACCCTCCCCATCCAAGGTGCCATCATCCTCGTGGTCGCCAGCGTGCTGGGCTGGAGCGGGTGGATCGCCTTCAGCTACACCCGCCCGGTGAAGTCCAGGAAAGTGATCGCCATCTACGTTCAAGAGCCGATTGCGCTCCCGGATGGCCGTGGACGTCCCCCAGGCGCGGGACCTGAACATCACCCGGATCAACCGGCGGTGGGGCGCGGTCACCATCCCCAAACTCGGCCGGGTCCGCTTCCGGTGGACCAAAGACCTGCCCGGGGTCACGAAGGGCGGCCCGGACGGCAAGATCACCGGGGCGCGATTAGTGAAGGAGGCAGGCGGGTGGCACATCGTGTTCCGCACCCAGACCATGCAGGCACCCCAGGCCCCGCACCAGGGGCCGCACACCGCGATCGACCGGGGCATCGCCGTACCGCTCGCGCTGGCCACCGGGGAGAAGATCTTCCACCGTGACCAGTGGCTGACCGGCGGGGAGCAGGAGCGGCTGCTCCGTCTGGAACGCAAAGCCGCCCGCCAGAAACGAGCGGCGAAACCCGGACAGCCTGCCAGTAACCGGCTGAAGCACACCTACGGCCAGATCGCCCGCCTGCGCGCCAAAGCCAAGCGCCGGGCCATCGACTGGCAGCACCAGACCACCGCTAAGCTCACCGACCGGTTCGGCGTCATCGTGCTCGACGACCTCAAGGTCACGAACATGATGGCGAGCGCCTCCGGCACCCCCGAACAGCCGGGCAGGAACGTCGCCCAAAAACGCGGCCTGAACCGGGCCATCGCCGAGCAGGCGTGGGGACGCACCGCCGAGTTCCTCACCTACAAGGCCACCGACAAGGGTGGCAAGGTCGTCTACATCCCGGCGCCGGGCACCAGCCAGGAATGCCACGCCTGCCACACGATCACCGAAGGCTCCCGCCAGAGTCAGTCCCGGTTCGTGTGCAACAACACCGCATGCGGGTGGATCGGCAACGCCGACGTCAACGCCGCCCGCACCCAGTTGTATCGGTACCACTCAGCCGCCGGACGGGCGGTCACCGGACGTGGAGGCCCTGCCGTATTGGGGCTGGTGAAGCGTCAAGCACCTCATGGCGGGCCCACCCGCACCACCCCGCACGGGGTGGCGGCGTAGCGGCCATGAGGATCCTCCCCATTCATGGGCAGGAGCACGTCACCTAACCAGCCGGTGGGAGCCTCGCAAGACTTCAGCCACCATGACTGATTCGGCCGGAACCGGCGGGCCGTACGATCGTGATCAGTCTGGACGCCCACCGGAATGGGCGACCGAGCTGATGCGCGCCTCCTACTGACCTGGACCCGGAAGGACCACTCATGTCGAAAACCGTCCTGGTGACCGGTGCTTCCACTGGAATCGGGCGGGCCACCGCCCTGCTGCTGGCCCGCGAGGGCTTCACCGTCTACGCCGGAGTCCGCAAGGAGGCCGACGGCCAGGCCCTCGGCCCGACCGTCACCCCGATCACGCTGGACGTCACCGACCCCGGCCAGATCGCCGAGGCGGTCAGGACGATCGGCCGCCTGGACGCCCTGGTCAACAACGCCGGCATCGGCGTCACCGGCCCCCTGGAATTCGTCTCCCTGGACGCGCTGCGCCTGCAGTACGAGGTCAACGTCTTCGGCCAGATGGCCGTCACCCAGGCCATGCTGCCGAAGCTGCGCGCCTCGAAAGGCCGCGTCGTCACCGTCGGCTCGGTCGGCAGCTGGATCACCCTGCCCTTCGGCGGCCCGCTGTGCTCCTCCAAACACGCCATCCGCTCCCTCAACGACGCGCTGCGCATGGAGGTCAAGCCCTGGGGCATCCGCGCGGTCCTCATCGAACCCGGCTCCATCCACACCGCCGCCGTCGACAAGCTCGAAGGCGAGGTCGAACCCCGCCTGGCCGCCATCGGCGAGGAAGGCAGACGCCTGTACGGCGCCGCCTACCAGACCATGGTCACCAGCGGCCTGAAGGAGGAACGCTCCGGCTCCAGCCCCGACGTGGTCGCCCGCGCCGTCCTGCACGCCCTGACCGCCCGCAAGCCGCGTTCCCGCTACCCGGTCGGCAAGAAATCACGGCTGATGAGCACGCTCGGCCGCATCCTCCCCCAATACACCCTCGACGCCCTGCGGCTGCGCGCACTGGGCCTGTCCTGACCCTCGACCTGTCCTGAACGGAGCACCCCATGACCCAGCTCGCCGGAGCCGACGCCCTCGTCGCGCTCGACCCCGTCTTCGCCCAGCTCGCGGTCGGCGCGGGCCACAACCTGTGGGGCCTGACCCACCTGACCATGCGCGAGAAGGCCTTCGTCTGCCTGACCGCCGACCTGTGCCACCCGCATCTGGATCTGCCCCTGGCCATGCACGTCCAGATGGCCCTGTCCAACGGCGTCGACCCCGAGGCCATCAGGGAGCTCTACCGCCACCTGGCCCCCTACGTGGGCTATCCCATCCTCGTCCCAGCCTTCCAGCGCCTGACCGAACTCGGCCTGCCCCCGGCGCAGGACACCGACCCGATCAAGCCGGTGCCGCTGACCGGAGCGCTGGCCCGCGCCATCCACGGTCTCGAGGCCGTGGACCCGGGGCTGGCCGCCTTCACCGAGGACCAGCTGGCCCAACGCTGGGCCCGCCCGCACCTCAGCATCCGCGAGCGAGCCATCGCCTGCCTGACCGTGGACGTCTTCTACCAGACGCTGGGCCAGTCGATGCGCCTGCACGCCGCCTTGGCGCAGGCGGACGGGGCCACCGAGGAAACGTTCCGCGACCTCATCCGCGGCCTGGCCGAGTTCGGGCTCGCCCGGGCTTGGACCGCCGCGGAGGCCCTGCTTCCTCAGCGGGGCTCTGGCACGGATAACGCGACATGAACGTCGTCAACACCGGCGGTAGACCCGGGACTCGTACGGGCGCAGCCGCCATGAGGTGGGCACGCCCGGATAGTTCATGAGCAGGAGCTCGGCCTCCAGCCAGGCGAGAGCGCCGGGCAGCGATCCGGCGTTGGCCTCCGCACCGGTGAGGTTCGTCACGACCAGCACCTCGGTCCCCTCATGGCGGCGCAGGAAGGCGTAAACCTGCTCGTGCGACGGCAGCAACAGGGTGAAATCTCCCCTGGAGACGGCCGGCTCCTCGTGCCGCAGCGCGATGAGCCCGCGGTAGTGGGACAGCACGGAATCCGGGTCGTCCTGCTGCCGTGCGACGTTCACCTCGGCGTGATCGGGGTGAACGCTCAGCCATAGGGTGCCGGTGCTGAACCCGGCGTTCGGCGAGGCGTCCCATTGCATCGGCGTGCGGGCGTTGTCCCGGCTCATCCGGCGCAAGGTCTGCAGAACCGTCTCGGGATCCTCGCCGCGTTCCACCCGATCGCGGTAGTGGTTGAGCGACTCGATGTCGCGGAACTCGCTCGCCTCGCGCCAGGGGTAGTTCGTCATGCCGAGCTCGTCCCCCTGGAAGATGAAGGGCGTGCCGCGGTGCAGGTGCAGCATCGTGGCGAGCGCCTTGGCCGAGGGGACGCGCAGCTCATCCGCAGCACCGAACCTCGACACCAGCCGCGGCTGGTCGTGGTTGCCGAGATAGAGGGTGTTCCACCCGGTGCCGGCCAGCCCCTCCTGCCACCGGCTGAGGGATGCCTTGAGGTCCGCCGGGCGCAGCGGGAGCAGGTCGAACTTCCCTCCCGGCCCCTGGTCCACCTGGACATGTTCGAACTGGAAGACCATGTCGAGGCGCGGCGAGTGGCGATCGGTGATCGCGCGGGCCTGCTCCAGCGTGATGTTCGGCATCTCGCCGACGGTCAGCACGTGATCGCCGCGGCCGGCGAACACCTCCTGGCGCATCTCCTGGAGGAACTCGTCCAGGCGCGGACCGCAGAGGTAGAACGGGCCGCCGTCGCCGAAGTCCTCGCCCGGGATCGGCGGGCCGTCGGGCAGCTGGACGTCCTTGGAGATCATGTTGATGACGTCCATCCGGAAGCCGTCGACACCGCGGTCGAGCCACCAGCGCATCATCTGGTGGACGGCCTGGCGGACCTGGGGGTTCTCCCAGTTGAGATCGGGCTGGCGGCGCGAGAAGAGGTGCAGGTAGTACTCCTGCGTGTCCTCGTCGAACTCCCAGGCCGAACCGGAGAAGGCCGACCGCCAGTTGTTCGGTTCGGAGCCGGGCTTGCCGGGGACCTTCCCGGGCAGTGCCGGACGCCACCAGTACCAGTCGCGGTAGGGGCTGGAGGTGTCCGATCGGGAGGCTTTGAACCACGGGTGCTCGTCAGAGGTGTGGTTGACGACGAGGTCGATGATCAGCTTGATGCCTCTGGCGTGCAGCGCGGCGAGCAGTTCGTCGAAGTCCGCGAGCGTTCCGAAGAGCGGGTCGATGCCCTGGTAGTCGCTGACGTCGTAGCCGCCGTCGTCCTGGGGGGAGGGGTAGATCGGGGACAGCCAGACGACGTCGATGCCCAGATGGCTCAGGTAGTCCACCTTACTCAGCAAGCCTCGCAGGTCGCCGATTCCGTCACCGTCGGAGTCGGCGAAGCTGCGCACATAGACCTGGTAGACGACGGCCGAGGTCCACCAGGGCTCCTCGTGCGGCCGGGCAGCGGGTGGTGTGGGCATAAGGATCTTTCTCTCAGGTCGCGGGAAGGAGCTGCGGGTACGGCGGAATGTCAGCCTTTGACGGACCCGGCGGTGAGGCCGCGGACGAAGAAGCGCTGCAGGGCGAGGAAGAACAGGATGGGCACCACCATCGAGATGAAGCCGCCGGCGGTGACCAGTTGCCAGCCCTGGCCCTGCTGACCCATGAGCGATTTGACCGCGATCGTGATCGGCTCGTTCTCGCCCGGCCCGATGAAGACGAGGGCGATGAGCAGGTCGTTCCAGACCCACAGGAACTGGAAGATCGCGAACGACGCGAGCGCCGGCACGCACATGGGCATGATGAGCCGCCAGAACATGGTGAAGTGGCTGGCGCCGTCGATCCTGGCCGATTCGAGCACCGCCTGCGGCAGCGTCGCCATGTAGTTGCGCAGGATGTAGATCGCCAGTGACATGCCGAAGCCGATGTGCGCCAGCCACGCGGCCGGGAACGTCCCGTTGATGCCGAAGTCTCCGTAGAGCTGCAGGACCGGCACCAGCGCCACGTAGTTCGGCACGACGAGCAGGCTGACGATCACGATGAAGAGCGTGTTGCGCCCGGGGAACCTCATGAACGCGAACGCGTACGCCGCGAACGCCGCGATGAGCAGCGGGATGAACGTCGCCGGCAGCGCGATCGCGAAGCTGTTCACGAACGCCTGGTCGAGGTTCGCCTGCGCGATGACCTCGCTGTAAGCCTGGGTCGTGAGGCGGCCCAGTGACGCGGGGTCGGTGAAGATCGTCCACCAGCCGAGCGCGTTGGCGTCGTCCTTGGTGCGGAACGACGTGATCAGCAGCCCCAGCGTCGGGATCACCCACAGGGTGCAGACGAAGATCACGGTGGCCTTGGCCACCGGGGTGGCTTCTCCCTGGTGGCGCGTCCGGCGGCGCGGGGCGGTCTGCCGGTGGGCGGGGGACGAGCCCGCGGAACGGGTCTCGGGTCGTTCGGTGATGCTCATCGCCCGGCCTCCTCGGTACGGAACTGGCGCACCTGGTAGATCATGATCGGGATGATGGCGATCATCAGCATGACCACGATCGCGGCCGCGTGGCCGTTGTTGAAGTTCGTGAAGAGCTCGTTGAAGAACTGCACGCCGATGACGTTGGTGTCGAAGTCGCCGTTCGTCATGACGTAGACGATGTCGAACAGCTTCATGACGCCGATCGTCACCGTGACGAAGACCGTGATGATGGTCCCGCGGATCTGCGGAACGATCACCTTGAAGAAGATCTGGCGTTCCCTCGCCCCGTCGATCCTGGCCGCCTCCAGCGTGTCGGCCGGCACGCCCTTGATGGCGGCCGAGAGCAGGACCATGGAGAAGCCGACCTGGGCCCACAGCAGCATCACCATGAGCTCGAGGCTGTTGAACTTGAAGTCGGTGATCTGCAGCCAGTTGACCGGGTCGAACCCGAGGGCGGTGACGATCGCGTTCTGCACGCCGATCTGCGGCTCTCCGGGCGGGTTCGTCGCGTAGACGAAGCGCCAGATGGTCCCGGCGCCGACCGCGGAGATCGCCATGGGCATGAAGATGGCCGTCTTGGCCAGCTTCTCCGCGCGCGGCCTGAGCCGGTCGGACAAGACGGCGATGCCGAGCCCCAGCGCGATGGTCACGGCGGGCACGATGACGATCCACAGGAGCGTGTTGACCAGGGTGGAGCGGAAGCCGGCCGACCCGAGCAGCGAGGTGTAGTTGTCGAGCCCGACGTAGGCGGTGCTGTCGGCGTTGGCGAAGCTGAAGTGGATCGTCTGGATCGCCGGGTAGATCAGGTAGAGGCTGATCGCGAGGAAGGCCGGGCCGATGTAGACGTACGGCTTGAGGCGGTCCTCCCACTTGCCGGGCAGCAGCCCCACCAGCCGGTTGAGCACCCAGAACAGGACCAGGGCGCCACCCACTCCGGCGAGGACGGCGAGGACGGCATTGATCGTCTTGATCAGCATGACGCTGCTCCTTTCCCGGGCGTACCCGTTGCGCCTGAGGGACGGTGCGCGCGGCTGCGTCCGCCGCGCGCACCGCGGGGGTCCGTCATGCCGTCAGCTCGCCGGCCAGCTGTCGTCGATCGCCTTGAGTGCCTGGTCGAGGCTCTGCTGGTTGCTGATCCACCCCGTCATGCCCTTCCAGAAGCTGCCGGAGCCGACGGCTCCGGGCATCGCGTCGGAGCCGTCGAAGGCGATGCCGGTCGACTGGTAGGCGATCTTCGCGATGTTCTGGATCGTCTGGGTGGGATAGCTGGCGACGTCGAAGTCCTTGTGGGGTGACAGCCACGCGCCGGTCTTGGCGCCGGCCGCGCCGAAGTCCTTGGTGCTCATGTACTGCAGGAGCTTCTTGGCGGACTCGTTGTCCTTGCTGAACAGGCCGGCCAGGTCGCCGCCGCCTTCGACGGGGTTGTCGCCGCCGGCGGTGGCGGGCGGGAAGCCGAAGACGCCGACGCGGTTGTCGATGTCAGTCACCACGTCGTCGGGGAAGAAGCCCTTGGCGGCGACGAAGTTGCCCTGCTTGTACATGAAGCAGCCGGGCGGGTTGCGGAACATGGGGTTGCCGGCCGTGCCGAAGTTGTTGCTGGCGATGGACTTGCGGCCGCCCAGGACGTTGCCCTCGGTGAAGGCGATCTTCTCGAAGGTGCCGGCGGCCTGGCGGACCAGCGGCGAGTCGAACTTGATCTTGTGGTTGATCCAGTCGTCGTACTTGGCGGTGCCGCCGTACTTCAGCACCAGCTCCTCCATCCAGTCCGTCGCCGGCCAGCCGGTGGCGGGCCCGGACTCGATGCCGAGGCACCAGGGGGTCTTGCCCTCCGCGCGGATCTTGTCGGTGAGCGCCAGCAGCTCGGGGATGGACGTCGGAATCTCGTACCCGGCGGACTCGAAGGCCTGCTTGGGATAGAAGACCAGGCTCTTGACGTTCATGCTGGCCATGAGCCCGTAGAGCTTGCCGTCCTTGCTGCCGGCCTCCAGCGTCCCGGGCGTCATGCTGCTCTTCAGCGTCGGCATGTCGAGGACGTCGTCGAGCGGGGCGAGCCGGCCCTTGGCCGCGAGGTCCTTCATGATGCCGGGCTGCGGGAACAGCGCGATGTCCGGCAGGTTGTTGCCCTGGACGCGGGTGACGATGAGCTGGTTGAAGTTGTCCGACGGGGACCACTTGATCGTGATGCCCTGCTCTTTTGCGTACGGATCCAGCGACATCTTCAGCGCGTTCAGGCCGTCGCCCGTCATGCCGGTCATGATTTCCACGGTCTTGCTGGTGTTCCCCGTGCCGGCTCCGCTGGTCGCCTTCGAGCCTCCGTCGCTCAGGCAGCCGCTCGACAGCAGCGCGAGAGCGGTCAACGGCGCGAGCGTTTGGATCAGTTTGGTCCGTCGCATCTGTGACTCCCTTGAAATTCGCGCGGGGGCCGGCAGGCGCCCCGGCGTTCCCCGGTGGAGGAGCCTGACAGCAGGGAGACAGGCCCGCCAACGAGAAATTGACGCGAGTCAAAGATAGGTATGATTCCCTGGAACGCTGAACTGGTCAGCCGGTAACATTTACGTAACATGTGGTAACCCATGGTTCCTGTCCCCCGACCCCCAGGACACTTCACGCATGGTCACCAGAGCTGATGTCGCTCGCCTCGCCGGTGTCTCGACCGGCACCGTCTCGCATGTGCTCACCGGGGCGCGGTCGATCCGCCCGGAGACCCGCCGCAAGGTGCTCGACGCCATGGAGCAGCTCGGCTACACCCCCAACGCCATGGCGAGCGCCCTGGCCGGAGGGCGCAGCCGCATCATCGCGATCGTCTTCCCCTCCCAGCCGCGGACGATCGTCGGCTCCGACCTGGAATACGTCCTGGCCGCCACCGACGCCGCTCGCGCGCGGGGCTTCCACGTCGTCCTCTGGACGACCGGGCAGGACGACATGGACGAGCTGCGCCAGCTGGCTCGAGCCGGGCTCATCCAGGGGTTTCTGCTGATGCAGGTCACCCTCACCGACAAACGCGTGGATTTCCTCAAACAGGCCGGCATCCCCGTCGGGCTGATCGGCCGCACCAGCGAGCCCGGCCACATCCCCTACGTCGACGCCGACTTCGATCAGATCGCGCGCGTCGCGGTCGAGCATCTCGCCGGTCTCGGACACCGGACCATCGGCCTGCTCAATGCCCCGTACGAGGAGGGCGTACGAGGGATCGGAGCAGCCGTGCGCTTCGCCGACGCCGTCCGGCGATCCTGCGCCGACCTCGCGGTCGACTGCACCGTCATCACCAGCGAGCACACGGTCGGCGCAGGCCGGGCGGCGCTCCGCGAACTCCTGGACGACGCGCCGCACATGACGGCCGTCATCGGCTACAACTGGGAGGCCACTCTCGGCGCGATGCACGAGGCACGCGACCTCGACCGGCCGATCCCCGAACGGCTGTCCTTCATCATGTGCTCCAACGGCGAGCCTGAGTCGACCGACCCGGAGCTGACGACGGCGACCCCACCCGCGACGGAGATCGCCAGCGCCGCCGTCGAGGCGCTCATCGACCATCTGGCCGCCCCCAACGCCCAACCGGCCCAGCGGCTGCTTCCCGGCGTGCTCGTCGAGCGGCAGAGCACCGCGCCCGCCAGAGAGCAGGTCGCGGAAGCCTGACTGTCGGATCAGTAGCCGGGGAAGACCTTCCGCAACAGGTCGAGGTCGGCGGCGCCCGTGGCGACGACGCCCTCAGGGGTGTGCGACGGCCCGAGCCGCCCCGCCACGAGCCGCAGCCACGCCTCGGCGGGCAGCGTGAGCGTGCCGTCGGGTGCGTCAGGGACGTCGAAGTCCACGCTGATCCGATCCTGCAGGCGGAGCGCGAAGACCGACGCGGGCTCGGTCGTGGTGACCACGACCACTGCGTGCGCATCCCCAGACGGCTTGCCGATCCAGCCGATCAGGTCGGGTTCTCCGTGCAGGAGCTGCTCGGCGGTGCCGGCGGTCAGCGTCGCGCGCTCATCGAAGCCGGCGCGTACGTCCCACGAGTGCAGCGCCAGCTCGCTGAGCCGCAGCCGGACCGCGGTCGCCAGGTCTGCCGGTGCGGGAAGGAAGCCCATGTCGATGCGCAGGTTCTCGCGGGCGGACGCGTCCAGCGACTCATAGAGCGCGGCCAGGGCCTCGTCGGCCCGGAGGAACCCGTCGGCGCGCTGCCTGCGCGTCATGCCGTTCCAGGTCTGCCAGATGCTCTCCATCTCGTCGCGGCCGGGCCTCGGCCCGTCGCCGAGGGCGGCCAGGACGGTGGCCCGCGTGATCTCGGCTCCGCTGCCCAGGTGGCTGAGCACCTGCGAGATGTCCCATTCGGCCGCGCCTGACGGCCGGGCCAGCGCGGCCTCGTCGAACGTGCGTACCAGTGCGGCCAGGCGGTCGTGCTCGCTGCGCACCGCGGCGATCACCGGGTCGGGGCTGCTCATGTGTTCTCCGGTTCTGGTTGCGACGCTTGAGGCTATCCGATGGCACGTCATGAGTGCGGTGCGGGCGTCGCCGCCGAGCCCGTGCTCGCGGCCCAGCCGCCCCCGGCGCTGTCGTAGAAGGCGCGGGCGGCGAAGCCGATCCACTCGGGCCGCTCCCAGGTGGCCCAGCGGACACGGGCCTCCTTGTCGATCGTCGCCGCCGTCTCGTCGGCGGAGGCGCCGGCCGCCCGCAGCCGCGCGGCCTCCCCGCGCACGTGGTCGAGGTAGTCGCGAACGTCGCGGATCAGCGAGGTGCCGGCCACTTCGCCGTGGCCGGGCACGACGATCTCGGCGTCGAGGGCGATCAGCTCGTCGAGCACGCCGATCCAGCGCCCGCCGTCCACGTCCACGTCGTAGGGCGGGAAGTACGGCGCGATCGGGAAGATACGCGTCTCGAACAGGTCGCCGCCGAACAGCACCTGGTCGTCGATCAGGATGACCTGGTCGGAGCCCGTGTGCGCCGGCCCGACGGCACGCAGTGCCGCCCTGCGTCCACCCAGGTCGATCTCGGCCTCGCCCTCGTAGACCAGGTCGGGATCGACGAGTTCGACGTCCTGGAGTTCGGCCGCGACGGCGGGGCTCAGGTCCTTGAACAGGTCGATGTAGGCGGCGCCCTTGCGGTGCAGCTCCGCGCGCTGGGAGGCGTTGTAGACGATCGTCGCGGCGCCCTTGAACGCCTGCGCCCCGAACCCGTGCTCGGGGTGGAAGTGCGTGACGGTCAAGTACAGGTGCCGCTCGCCGGCCAGGCGCCGGGCCTGCTCCAGGACGTACGCGCCGTTGCGGGGGCCGATGCCGGTGTCGATGACCAGCGCGGCGTGCTCACCCACGACGATGCCGACATTCGGGACGAGCTCGACCCGCTTGTCGGAGATGACGTACACGCCGTCGGACACCTCGACGGGCTCGCCTCGCACGATCGGCGGCGGGCTCATCCGTACGTCGGGGACGTCACTCTGGCCGGTCAACGGGGCGTCCGGGGTCAGCGGCGAATCGGTGGGGCACATAAGCCGGCTCCAATCTGAACAGTGTTGAGATCCCTTTGAGCGTAGCAGGGATCTGAGCGGTGTTAAGATCGAGTGGTGGCTAAAGGGCGATATCACCACGGCGACCTGCACAGCGCGCTGCTGGACGCCGCCGAGGCACTCGTACGCGAGCGCGGGACCGATGGCTGGTCCCTGCGGGAGGCCTCGGCGCAGGTCGGCGTCAGCCCCAGCGCCGCCTACCACCACTTCGCCTCACGCGACGCGCTGGTCCGCGCCCTGTCCGAGCGGACGCTCGCCTGGCTCGGGGAACATCTGAGACAGGAGTGCGAGCAGGCGCCGGACCAGCGGAACGACCCGCAGCAGCGCCTGATCGCCCTGGGTCGCGGCTATGTGAGCTGGGCTCTCGAAGACCCGGCCGTCGCCCGGCTCGTCCTGCGCGGCCGCGCCACCGGCCCGCATGCGTCCATCTCCACCCACCCGCACGACGTGCTCACCGCGGAGCTCGACCGGCTCGCGGAGGCCGGCGCCCTGCCCGCCTCCGCGCGCCCGGGAGCCGAGTTCGTGCTTTGGGCGGCGATCCACGGACTGGCCGTGCTGCTCGCCGACGGCCTGGTCCACATCGAGGGCTCCCGAGCGGTTGATCTTCAGACTGAGCGCGTGGTCCGCTCCGCGCTCAACGGCCTGGCCCAGGAAACGTCCCCCGCGGCGGGCTGGCCGGCTGCACACTCGGCCCACACCGAACGCCTGGCTCGCACCGGCATCGAGTGATCGGTGATGCCGGGCGGGCGGAAGCCTGCGAAGATCGCGCTGTGCCGATCTTCCGTGTCGTCCTGCTCGCACTCGCGGCGCTGGCCGCCACCGTCCTGGCCTTCCCCCGGGTCGTTCCGAATGGGATCGGCCACCTCGGCAGCCTGGTCGAGACGTTCCTGCCGTGGCTCGTGCTGATCGTTCCCGTGCTGCTCGCCCTGGCCTGGTGGCGGCGCTCCGCGGTGAGCGCGCTGGCCGCACTGCTGCCGGCCATCGCGTGGCTTGCCCAGTTCGGCGGGTACGTGCTGCCTCAAGAGGAGCAGCCCCATCACCTGGCCGCGGTGCAGCACAACGTCAGTGACGAGAACACCGACCCCGCCGGCACAGCACGCAAGCTCGTCGCGACCCGGCCGGACCTGATCGGCCTGGAGGAGCTCGTACCCGCAACCCTGCCCACCTGGGACGCCGCACTGCGCGCCGACTACCCATATCGGACCGTGCAGGGCACGGTCGGCCTCTGGTCCCGCCACCCCCTCGCCGAGGCGGCCCCGGTGGACATCCGTCCGCAGGACGTCGGCCCTGACTGGAACCGCGGGCTGCGGGCGGTCGCCCGCACGCCGCACGGCGACATCGCGATCTACGTAGCTCACCTGCCCTCGGTGCGCATCGGTCTGGACGGATTCGACTCCGTACGCCGGGACGAGAGCGCCCGCCGGCTGGGCGCGTTGCTGGCCGCCGAGCCCGTTGATCGCATGCTTCTGCTCTGCGACCTCAACAGCACCGCCGACGACCGTGGGTTGCGCCCGGTCCTCTCGCTGATGGCCGCCCCACCTCGCGATTTCGCCTTCAGCTGGCCGGCCCGGGCCCCGCTGGCACGCATCGACCAGATCCTGACCCGCGCGATGACGGTGACCGAGCTCCGATCGCTCCCCAGGACGGGCAGCGACCACCTACCGATCGCCGCCCACATTCGCCTCTGATCCGGAATGTGGTGCCGGGCCTTTGTCGAACGGTGCACTAACGTCGCAGCGGTGAACTCCTCCTTGCCGCGGTATCGCCCGGCGAGCGGGTGTGTGCCTTTCGCCCCGGTGCGTTGTATCCCGGTGTTCACAGCAGAGCCTCAGCGGTGATGGGGAGCTCACGGACCCGGCGGCCGGTGGCGTGGAAGACGGCGTTGGCGATGGCGGGCGCCACCCCGATATGCACCACCTCGCCGAGGCCCTTGACGCCGAGGGGGTCGGCCTCGCGGTCCTCGCCGTCGAGAAAGATCGCCCGCAGGTCGGAGACGTCGGCGTTGACCGGGACGAGGTAGTCGGCGAGGTTGTTGTTGACGATCCTGCCGTCGCGGTGGTCGGTGACGGTGTGCTCCAGCAGGGCCATGCCGATGCCGCCCACCATGCCACCGTGCGCCTGGCTGTCGGCGAGCTTGGGGCTGATGATCCGCCCCACGTCGTAGACGCCGAGCATCCGCCGGACGCGGACCAGGCCGAGGCGGTGGTCCACGGCGACCTCGGCGAACGTGGCGCCGTAGGCGTACGTGGAAAACCGGGGCTCCCCGGGGGTGAAGGCGCCGAGCGTTTCGAGGCGGGTGCGGTTGTTGCGGGCCAGGAGCTGCTGGTACGTCTCCCCGCGCGCCGGGTCGTTCTTGACGTGCAGCCGCCCGTCGCCGACCGCGATGTCGCCGGCGTCGACGCCGTGCAGCGGCGATCGCTCGTCGCCGACGGCCAGCTCGATCGCCTGGCGCCGCAGCTTGTCGCAGCCGTCCTGGACGGCGGAGCCGACGCTCGCCGTGGTCTGCGAGCCGCCGTGCGCCGGGGTCGTCGGCATGGTGGAGTCGCCGAGCCGGACATCCACGGCGCTGGCGGGCAGTCCGAGGGCGTCGGCGGCGACCTGGGTCATGGAGGTGTACGTGCCGGGGCCCATGTCGCTGGTCGCCGCCTCGACCCGCGCAACGCCACGTGCGTCGAGCAGGACCCGGGCCTGGGCTGGGTTGCGCAGGGTGCCGTGGGCGGCGGCGGCCATGCCCATGCCGATCAGCCAGTCGCCGTCGCGGGTGGAGCGGGGTTTGGGGGCGCGCCGGTCCCATCCGAACGCGCGGGCGCCGACGGTGTAGCACTCGCGCAGCCGCCGGGTGGAGAAAGGCATCCCGTTCGACTCGTCCTTGGCGGGTTCGTTGCGCCGGCGCAGCTCGATCGGGTCGATGCCGAGCTCGTGGGCGAGTTCGTCCAACGCCGACTCGATGACGTAGGCCGCTGTGGCGTGACCCGGGCCGCGCATGTACAGCGGAGTGTTCACATCCAGCGGCACGGTCCGGTAGGACTGGCGGACGTGGGGCATGGTGTAGAGCGCCTGCCCCGCCGCCAGGACGTTCTCCCGGAAGTTCTCGTACGACGAGGTCTCCGCCGTGATGTCGTGGACCATCGCGGTCAGCCGACCGCGCCGGTCGCTGCCCAGGCGCAGGTGATACTGGTACGCGGGCCGGTGACCCGTTCCGGCGTACAACTGCTTGCGGGTGAGGACGAGCTTGACCGGACGGCCTGCCTCGCGCGCGGCGAGGGCCGCGATGGTGACGTGCGGCCAGGCCCGCAGGCCGCTGCCGAACGCCGCGCCCACGAACGGCGAGATGACCCGCACCGCGTCCTGCTCGATGCCGAACACGGCGGCGAGTTCCCTCTGCGTGCCGACGACCCACTGGGTCTTGTCCCACACCGTGAGCCGGTCGCCGTCCCAGCGGGCGATGGTCGCGTGCGGCTCCACCGCGTTGTGGTGGTTGCGGGCGGTGCGGTACGTCATTTCCAGCCGCACCGCGGCGGACTCCACGGCCTGGTCGGCGTCGCCGCGCGCGTAGGTCACGGGCTCGTGCGCGTGGGCGCCGGTCAGGTCCGTTGCCGGCTTCTCGGCGTCGTAGCGGACCTCGACCAGGCTCGCGCCGTGCTGAGCCGCCTGCGGCGTCGTGGCCACCACGACCGCGACCGGCTGCCCGTGGAAGAGGACCTTGTCGTCTTGGAAGACGTGCAGCCGCTCGCCGCCTTCCGGGTTGTTCGAACTCGGATTGGGCCTGTAGGCCAGCTTGGGCGCGTTGAGGTGGCTGATCACCGTCAGGATGCCGGGGTGGGCGAGGGCGGCGCGGGTGTCGATGCCGGTCATGCGTCCGCGGCCGACGGTGCTGCCGACGATGGCGGCGTGTACGACCCCTTCGGTGGGGTGGTCGGCGGCGTACTTCGCTTGTCCGGTCACTTTCAGGCGCCCGTCCACCCGGGACAGCGGCGCCCCGACGGCATGCCGGCTCATGGGGCGTTTCCCACGATGCGCAGCTGGCGTTCGACGGTGCGCTTGAGCAGCTCGATTTTGAACGTGTTGTGTTTGAGCGGGCGAGCTCCGTCGGCCGCCTGCTCGGCCGCTTCGGCCCACAGCGCCTCCGACGGCCGTTCGCCGATGAGGCGACGTTCAACGGCGGGCAGCTTCCACGGCACGGTGCCGACGCCTCCGGCGGCCACTTTCGCCTCCCGGATGACACCGCCGCGCACGTGCAGGGCGACCGCCGCCGAGGTCAGCGCGAACTGATACGACTGCCGGTCGGCCACCTTCAAGTAGCCGGAGCCGAGCGGGCGTGGAAGGGCCGGAATCTCGACAGCGGTGACCAACTCGCCTGGCCGCACGGCCTGTTCCCGCTGGGGTGTGCCGTCCGGCGGCAGCAGGAAGTCGGCGAGGGCGACGCTGCGCTGCCCGTCCGGGCCCTGCAGGTGGACGCTCGCCTCCAGCGCCGCGAACGCCACGGCGACGTCCGAGGGGTGGGTGGCCACGCAGTGATCGGAGGCACCGAGGATCGCGTGCGTACGGTTGAATCCGCCCAGCGCCGCACACCCCGAGCCCGGCTCCCGCTTGTTGCAGGCCGCCGTCACGTCGCGGAAGTACGTGCACCGGGTGCGCTGCATGAGGTTGCCGCCGACGGTGGCCATGTTGCGCAGCTGGGCGGAGGCGCTCAGCTCCAGTGCCTGCGAGATGACGGGGAAGGTGGCGCGCACTTTGGGGTGGGCGGCGGCCTCGGCCATCCGTACGAGTGCGCCGATGCGCAGGCCCCCGCGCGCGGTGGCGGAGACCTCGCGCAGGGGAAGGGCGCTGATGTCGACCAGCGTGGAGGGACGCTCGACACCCTCGCGCATCAGGTCGACCAGCGTGGTGCCGCCCGCGAGGTAGCGGCCGCCACGGCGCCCGGCGGCGAGCGCGCCGGCGACGTCGGAGACCTTGACGTAGGAGAAGGGATGCATCAGGCCCTCCTGGCCGCCTGCTCAACCGCTCTGACGATCTTCACGTAGCAGCCGCAGCGGCAGATGTTGCCGCTCATCCACTCCCGGATCTCTTCGGGGGAGCCGGTGTGGCCCTCTCGGATGCAGCCGATGCCGGACATGATCTGGCCGGGGGTGCAGTAGCCGCACTGGAAGGCGTCCTCGTCGATGAACGCCTGCTGCAGAGGGTGCAGCCGGCCGCCGTCGGCCAGGCCCTCGACGGTGGTGACCGCCGCGCCCTCCAGCCGCACCGCCAGCGTCAGGCAGGCGTTGACCCGCAGGCCGTCGACCAGCACCGTGCACGCCCCGCAGGCGCCGGCGTCGCAGCCCTTCTTGGTGCCCGTCAGCCCGAGCTGCTCGCGCAGCAGATCCAGCAGCGAGGTGCGGTTGTCGATCGTCGCGCTGTGCCTTTCACCGTTGACCACCAGCGAGACGCGACCGCTGGGCGGCGCCTCGGCCGGCTCGGTTCCGAGCGGAGACAGCCCCGGCACCAGATCGCACGCCACGGCCACACCGCCGAGAGTCGCCGCCGTCGCCGTCGCCGTCGCGATGAACGTACGCCGAGACCACCTCGACGCGGGCTCCACCTCGGACGGAACACGTGAGTCCGGGAGTTCGGAAGACATATCACCGCCTCGATTCGGCGAAGGACCGGCGTTCTCACACGTCGGCATGCCCCGGAGTCGCTACTCACCAAACCCGCCTGTTAACGCTGTGTGTTCAAGCGCATGGGCATCGCGCAACTCCGGGCTGGACAAGACCAGCCCGGAGTTGCCGGCACCCGGTGACCGAATCATCTCAATCGACGCTGATCAATCCCCGCTGGTAGGCGCGGACGAGCGGCCGGGGCACGCGTAGTTCCCGGCCGTTCACGATGATCGGCACCAGGTCGGGCGCGGTGGCCTTCCACTGGCTGCGGCGGTGCCGGGTGTTGCTGCGCGACGTCTTGCGCTTGGGTACGGCCACGGCTACCAGCTCGCCTTCGTGATGCCGGGCAGTTCCCCGCGATGGGCCATCTCGCGGAAGCGCACGCGGGACAGGCCGAACTTGGTGAGGTGCCCGCGAGGGCGGCCGTCGACGGAGTCGCGGTTGCGGACGCGGGTGGCGCTGGCGTCGCGGGGCTGGCGGGCGAGCTCGCGCATGGCCTGGTCCCGTTCCTGCGGGGTGCCGGCCCGGATGATCTCCTTCAGCGCGGCCCGCCGTTCCGCGTAGCGCTGGACCACGGCCTTGCGCCGCTCGTTGGCGGCGATCTTGCTCTTCTTGGCCATCAGACCTTCTCTCCTCGGGCCCGGATCCGGGCGACGGCCTGCTCGATGCCGATCTTGTCGATGGTCTTGATCGCGCGGGCGCTGACCGTGAGCTGCACGAAGCGGTCCTCGCTGGGCAGCCAGTAGCGGCGGCGCTGGATGTTGGGGTTCCAGCGCCGCCGGGTGCGGCGGTGGGAGTGGGAGACGTTGTTGCCGAAGACCGGTTTGACGCCGGTGAGCTGGCAGTGTGCGGACATCAGATCCTTCCGCCCATCTTCATCGCTCTTCCCGGAAGAGCACGTGCCGGCGGATGGTCGGGTCGTACTTGCGCAGGGTGAGCCTGTCGGGGTCGTTTCTGCGGTTCTTTCTGGTCACGTAGGTGTAGCCGGTGCCTGCCGTGGATCGGAGTTTGATCACAGGGCGGAGCTCGTTTCTGGCCACAGCGGTTCCTTTCTGCTTGCGGCGATGTGCCATGATAACGACAACGATTTTCATCACCGCAACTGGAGGCTCAGTGCCCACCCCCGTCGTCCTGGTGTCGGGACTGCACGGCGCGGCCCGTACCGCCGCGGTCGAGCGGCTGCTGGCCGACCATCCGGGATCCATCGCCATCCACCACGATCTGCGCGAGATCGTCCAGGACCGCGTCCACCGCAGCGTCCGCGACGCCACAGGTCCGCTGGAAACCGCCGAGGTTCGTCTCGCCCACGGCTGCATCACCTGCACCGTCCGCGAGGACCTGCTCCCCCGGCTCGTCGCCCTGGCGCCCCGCTCGAGCCTGCTGATCGTGGACCTGTGGGATTCAGTGGAACCGCGCTCAGTGGCCGAGGCCGTCGACTGCTACGAAGCCCATGACCTGCTGCGGCTCACCGCCGTTCTGACCGCACTGGACGCCGCGGCCATGCCCGGCGACATCACCCGCGGCGAACCTCTCAGCGAAGCGGGCAAGCCCGCGGCCGCCGGGGACCAGCGTTACCTGGCCGAGGTCCTGGCCAGGCAGCTGGAGTACGCCACCGGCCTGGTGCTGCATGGCGGCGACGAAGACGACCAAGACCTGTCGCGCCGGGTGCTCGCCCACCTCGCCCCCGTCAGCCCGATCCACACGCTCCACACCCTGCCGCTGGTGACCGGTGCCGCCGTGTGCACCGCGGAACTGGCCGAACGAGTCGATCCCGCCACCGCGCAGCTGCCCTGCGACGCCCAGACGGACGAGATCGTCACCACGGTGTGGCGCAGCCGCCGCCCGCTGCACCCCGGCCGCTTCTTCGAGGCCGTGGACGAGCTGGTGGTCGAGTCGGTACGCTCACGCGGCCGTTTCTGGCTGGCCACCCAGCCGGACCACCTGCTGGCCTGGGACGCCGTGGCCGGGATCGTCTCGGCCGAGAACGCCGGCCCCTGGCTCGCCGCGCTGCCGGAGGCCGCCTGGGACCTGGTCTCCCCCGCCCGCCGGCTGGCCGCGACCCTCGATTGGGACCCCGTGCGCGGTGACCGCGTCCAGCACCTGGTCTTCACCGGCCCCGACCTCGACGTCGGCCGCTTCCACGCACTGCTCGACTCCTGCCTGCTCACCGAGGCGGAGGAGAGCGTCGGCCCCGAGGCCTGGACCGGTTACGACGACCCGTTCGCCGCCATCCTCACCCTCAGGGAGAACGCGTGAAGAAGCCCCACGCCCCGCGCCGCAAACCCAACCCGCTCCTGCCCGCCGACCGCATCGACTACAAGGACACCAACCTGCTGCGCAAGTTCGTCTCCGACCGGGGCAAGATCCGCAGCCGCCGCGTCACCGGTGTCACCGTGCAGCAGCAACGCCGGATCGCCAAGGCCATCAAGACCGCTCGCGAGATGGCCCTGCTCCCCTGCTCCTCCCGTCCCAGCGCATGAACCGGCGGCCCTGCGCCCTTCGCCCTTGACGATCAGGCCACATATCGCAAAATAGTAATGATTATCGATTTGTCGACATGAGGGGTGCGAGTGGCGGACGAATACGAACAATCAGCGGAGTTCATCGACGTGATGATCGCGCCGTCCTGGGAAGGGACGAGTCCGGCGCTCGCTGAGGCGCTCCGCGGCGTGTCAGGCCCGATCGTGGACGTGGGCGCCGGAGGAGGGCACGGCACGCGGGTGATCGCCGCGGCGGTGGCCGATGCCGAGATCCTGGCCGTCGAGCCGTCACCGGGGTTGCGATCGGTCCTGCTGGCCCGGGTGAGCGAGTCCGCGGAGCTGCGCGACCGGGTGACCGTGCTGCCGGAGGGGCTGCTGGAGGCCGAACTGCCGGACCGGCTCGGCGCCGTCGTCGCCATGAGCGTCATCGGCCACTTCGACCCGGCCGGCCGACGGCAGATCTGGGCGCTCCTCGCCGAGCGGCTGCTCCCCGGCGGCCAGGCGGTGCTGAACCTCCTGCCGCCCACGCAGGCCATGGCGGTGCCGGACTCGAGATTCACCGACGTCCGCCTCGGACGGCGCAGATACGAAGGATGGGGCCGCGCCGAGCCCGCCGGACCGGACCGGCTCACCTGGCACATGACGTACCGGACCTACCACGACGACCGGCTCGTCGGCGAGCTGCAGGTGGACTACGCCTGGTGGGTGCTGGACGGGCAGCGGCTCAAGGAGGAGCTGAGCGAGCACGGCCTCGTGGCGTCCCGCACCGGTCCGGAGGAACTCGGCATGTATGTCATCGACAGAGGAGGCGCGTGATGTACGAGGTGGTCGTCGTCTAGCGCGTTGCATCCAGGACCGGTTTCACGTCAACGATCGGGGTGCCGTCGATGGCCTCGAGATCGGTTACCCGCACCCGAAGCCCATCGATCGCGAGCACCCGAACTCGATGCAGACCGATGGGATTGGGCCGGTCGGAGGAACGCGTACTGAAGACACCGGTCAGCGGGTTCCGCAGATCATCACGCGGATGTACGGCCAGCACGGACCGGTCGGCGAGGTGCAGCCACGTGAGGTCCACCCGATGCGCCAGCCGAGGACCCCCGCCTCACGCCCGGAACGTGCGGCGGTAGGCGTCCGGCGGTACGCCGATCGTGCGGTGGAAGTGGCGGCGCAGTGTCGTCGCGGTGCCCATGCCCGCGGCCGAGGCGATGGTGTCGACGCTGTCGTCCGTGGTCTCCAGCAGCTCCTGCGCGCGGCGGATCCGCTGCGTCAGCAGCCACTGCAGCGGGGTGGTGCCGGTTGCCGAGCGGAAGTGGCGGGCCAGGTGGCGCGAGCTCATGTTCGCCTGGCGGGCCAGGTCCTCCACGGTGAGCGGCTGGTCCAGCCGCCGCATCACCCAGGTGAGCAGCTCGGCCAGGGGATGACCGTCCTGGGCGGGCACCGGTGTGGACACGAACTGGGCCTGGCCGCCGGCCCGGTGGGGCGGCACGACCAGGCGGCGGGCGACCACGTTGGCGATCGCCGAGCCGTGGTCGCGGCGGACCAGATGCAGGCACAGGTCCATGGCCGCGGCCTTGCCCGCGGAGGTGAGCACGCTGCCGTTGTCGACGTAGAGCACGTCCGGGTCGACCTCCACCCGGGGGTAGCGCGCGGCCAGCTCCTCGGTGTGGGCCCAGTGCGTGGTCGCGCGCAGCCCGTCCAGCAGGCCGGCGGCGGCGAGTACGAACGCGCCCGTGCACAGGGACACCACCCGCGCTCCCGACTCGTGGGCCGCGCGCACCGCCTCCACCAGGTCGGCCGGCGGGTCCTCGTCGACGTCCGCCAGGGCGGGAACGATCACGGTGTCGGCGTGCGCCAGCCAGTCGAGCCCGCAGTCCGGCTCCAGCAGGAACCGCCCGACCCGGACGGCGTGCGTGCCGCACACCCTGACGTCGTACCAGGGGCCTGGCACGGCGTCCGGGGCGGAGCCGAAGACCTCGGCGGCCAAGGCCAGCTCGAAGTGCAGCATCCCGTCGGTGGCGGCGACCGCGACGGAGCGCGGGAAAGAACTCATGTCGGAAATTGTACGGGTCATGTCGTTCCGGACGCTGGGCACCGATGGGCCAACGGGACAGGATTGACGCACTGAATCACTTCAAGCACGCGGGAGCAGGCATGGGATCGGGTCAGAACGTGGCGGTGTTCGGCGCCTACGGGCACACCGGGCGGTTCGTGGTCGCGGAGTTGCACGAGCGCGGATACGTCCCGTTGCTCCTCGGCCGTGACCAGGACAAGCTGCTGGCGATGGCGCAGGCCCAACCGGGGCTCGAGGCGCGGCAGTCGTCGGTCGACGACCCGGCCTCGCTCGACCGCGCGCTGACCGGCGCGGCCGCTGTGATCAACTGCGCCGGGCCCTTCGCCACGACCGCCGCCCCGCTGGTCGAGGCGGCGCTGCGCGCCGGCATCCCGTATGTCGACGTGGCGGCCGAGATCGAGGCGAACGTTGACACGTTCGCGCACTTCACGGAGCGCGCCCGCGCCGCGGGTACCGTGGTGCTCCCGGCGATGGCCTTCTACGGCGGCCTCGGCGACCTGTTGGTCACCACCGCGATGGGCGACTGGACGGCGGCGGACGAGGCGCACATCGCCTACGGCCTGAGCAGCTGGCACCCCACCACCGGAACGCTCGCTTCGGGCGTGGTCTCGGGGCAGCGGCGGGGTGGCCGCCGGGTCCGCTACACCGGCGGACGGCTGGAGTACCACGACGACGCGCTGCCGACCCTGGAGTGGTCCTTCCCCGCTCCGCTCGGCCCCCAGAGCGTCATCGGCGAGTTCACCATGGCCGACGTCGTCACGGTTCCCAGCCACCTGGCCGTCCCGGAGGTGCGCACCTACATGACCGCCAAGGCGGCCGCGGACCTGTCCTCTCCTGACCCCCTCGCGCCGGCCGCCGTCGACGAGCGTGGCCGCTCCGCGCAGACCTTCGTCGTCGACGTCCTCGTCCGCTCGGGCGGCGCGGAACGCCGCGTGTCCGCCGCCGGTCAGGACATCTACGCCATCAGCGCGCCGCTCGCGGTGGAGGCCGTCGACCGCATCCTCACCGGCCGGACCAGGACCACCGGCGTCGTCTCCGCGGGCGCGGTCTTCGACGCCCCGGACTTCCTCCGCGCGCTGTCCTCGCACCTCTCGCTGCACGTCCCGGTCGACACACGCGGCTGACCGGCGACCCGTGGCGCGCCGGCTCATCGGCGTACGAGAATGGACGCATGCCCGTCGAGGTGAGCCCGCACGTCGTGGTGCGGCGGACGCGAGCCGAGGTGGCCGCGTACATGTTCGACCCGGCCCACGATCTGGAGTGGACCGGCGGCATCACCGCCAGCCGCCCTGCCCAGCCCGGTCCGCTGCGGACGGGCGCTCAGGTGGAGCGGACCGCCAGGTTCCTGGGCCGGAGCTTCACCTACGGCTATGTCGTCACCGCCCTCGACCCCGATCGCATGGTGGAGTTGGCGGTGGAGCGGCCTTTCCCGATGACGATCCGCTACGAGCTGGCCGACCACCCGGACGGCACTCTGGTCACGATCCACGCCTCGGGCGAGCCGGGGCGGTTCTTCCGCTGGGCCACGCCGCTGCTGGCCCGCCAGGTCCACGCGAGCATCGCGGCCGATCTGGGGCGCCTGCGCGCTCGCCTGGAACGCTGACGAGCCACCGTTCGCGAGTTCGACCCGCAGCATCGATCGTCAGCGCCAGAAGAACACCAGCGCGGTGAGGGCGAGGCTCAGCGCCACGAAAGCCGGCGTTCTGGGCTGACGGGCGGCCTCCCGGTGCGAAGAGATCACCAGCGTGGCGGCCAGGGCCAGCGCGGTCAGCACATGGAGGCCGTACCAGAGGACGATGGGGAGCTTGCCCAGGACGGTGCCGGACAGCAGGTCGTCGGCGGAGCCGTAGCCGGCCAGGCCGCTGACCAGGACCAGGCCCAGACCTAGCAGCGCGGGCGCGTACCGGAAACGGCCGAGCAGAGCCCACACGACGGAGCCCAGCACGAGCAGGACCGAGGAGCTGTGGTGCAGGTGCCGGACGAACAGGCCGCCGCGCACATCTCGCCGACCAGCTGCCTCGCCCGCCCCATCCGGCATATTCCACCACAGAACATGCGCTGGCCATAAGTGTCCGCCTGACTTACCGTCCGGTCAGAGGGGCGGTGTCTTCAACATGCCCGAGCGCGTCACGGGCGAGGCGCCCGGCGATCTCGCCGCTCTTCGAGTTCTTCCGCGCTCACCGGGATGAGCATCGGCTGCCCGGCCACACCGAACATCGTGACGACGAATTCGGTTTCGGCGTCTGCGAGGTTATTGGCGTCCTGGTAGTGGATGAGGTCGCCGCCCGGCTCCCAGAACGTCTCTCCGGGCTTGACCACCCGTTCCGGTTCACCTTCCAGCTCAAAGAGCATCTCGCCTCTGATCATGTATCCGTACGCGGGACCGGTGTGGCGGTGCGGCGGGTTGCCCTCACTGCCGGGCGGCAGGATGACCCGGATTGTCATCGCCTCAGCGTTGTCGGGCATCGGTGGCGGCGATGGCACCGATGAGATGAGTTCGATCTTCGGCGGCGGCGTGGTCGCATTGGGGTTCTCGAGGTGGTGCGAATGATCGGTGCTCATGGGTTCCTTAGTCCTTTGCGGTTGCTACCTTGGCCGATCATCGACTTTGATCTCGTCTCCTGTGTTGGAGATGAAGATGACCAGCAGTTTCGCCGGTTTTGTCCGGCTGGTGTTTTCCGTGAGCACATGGTGGGCGCCCGGCGGCTCGACCCAGTTCTCGCCTTGGCGGTAAGTGCGGACTGGCTCGCCACTGATCTGGCTGCGCAGAGTGCCCTCGAGCACGTAGGCGTACACGAAGGCCTTGCCGTGCCGATGCGGCACCGCGCGTGCACCGGGCGGGAAGTCGGCGATCGCCGAGGTGAACGTCTTGCCCTCGACATTCGGAAGCGCCTGTTCCAACAGAGGCGACAGCGTCTCGGACGGTGGCTGCGAAACCGTGACAGCGACCGGCACCATGCCCGTCGCACGCTCTGCCGAGGGAGCGCAGGCAGCGGCCGCAGCCACCAGACCGGCAGCCAGAAAACCACCGGGACACCGTACTCGGATCATGATGACTCTCCCATCCTGCTTGGACCCTTGAGCCGTAGGACCGCCACAAGGCGTCCCGGTCAGGCGGAGTGGAGTTGCTCGAGTACGCTGCCCCGGCAGGTGGAAGACCTGCCATGGGCGCATTCAAGCCTTGGTGATGGTCTGCTCAGACACAGGTCGACCCCACCCAAACAGCGAGTACAAAGCTCTCATCGCCTTGTCGACCGCAGCGGAGGAGAGCGCCGCGGCGGCAGGTCTCGGCCCGCTCCTGGTCGAGCCGGTGAAGATCCGCACGTCCCAGATCAACGGCTGCGCGTTCTGTCTGCGCATGCACACCCGCGACGCGCTCGAGAAGGGCGAGAGCACGGACCGCCTCGCGGTGCTCCCCGCGTGGGCGGAGACCGGCTCCTTCTCCGAGTTCGAGCGCGCGGCCCTGCGCCTGGCTGAGGCGATCGCGCGGGTCTCGGACGGTCATGTGAGCGATGCGGACTACGCGGCGACCGCCGCGGTGCCAACAGGCTAATCGCCTTCCGCGACCCGGATGATCGTCTTGCCGAGAGTGCGCTGGGCGAACGCGGAGGGCGCCTCGGCGAGCGTCCGCACGTCCCCGACGATCACGCGGAGCCGTCCGTCCCGCAGCCGCCGGGCCAGATCCGCGAGCCGGTCGCGATCGGGTTCGACGACGAAGAAGATCGCCTGCCCGTCTCGAGGCCGGACCATGGGCGGCGAGACGATGGTGACGAGCGTGCCGCCGGGGCGCACCAACGCAGCCGATCGGTCCAGGATGTCGCCACCGATCACGTCGAACACCACGTCGACCTGGTCGGCATCTTCCAGGCAATCCGCCTGCAGGTCCAGGAAGGCGTCCACGCCGAGCCCGAGTGCCGTGTCTCTGGCGGCGCCCCTGCCGGTGCCGATCACCCGGGCTCCTGCCTCGTGCGCGAGCTGCACAGCGATGGAACCGACACCGCCCGCGGCGCCGTGGATCAGGACGGTCTGGCCGGCAGCGAGGCGGCCGTGGTCGAACAGGCCCTGCCATGCCGTCAGCCCTGAGATCGGCAGCGCAGCGGCCACGGCGTGTTCGACGCCGGCCGGTAGGGGGGCGAGGTTGCGGGCCTCGACCGCCACGTACTCAGCCAGCGATCCGTTGCGGGCCCAGTCGGTCAGCCCGAACACCCGCTGGCCGATGGACAGACCGGTGGTTCCGTACCCCAACTCGGCGACGACACCCGACACCTCATGCCCGAGCACACTTGGCGTCCGGTCGCGGCCCGCGCGATCAGTCCACGTTGCCGGCCAGTCGAGCTCTCCGCGGGTGAACCCGGCAGCGTGCACCCATACGATGACGTCGTTCTCGGCGGCGTGGGGGTATGGCTCCTCCGTCAGGGAAAGCCCAGCCAGGCCGGCGGAGCGGTCTCGGACGGTGATGGCTTGCATGACAGGTCCTCGCCGGTGGTGAAAGATATCGAGCAGGACGAACGTACCCGCCCGTTGGGGGGTTTGGTCCGTTCCACCTCACTGCGGCGAGTCCTCCGGTCCCACCACCATCAGCGTCCCACCGAGTCCGCCACCATCTCGAGGCCATCCACACCGCCCGGGCGGCGTACCGTGGCCGATGAGCAGGCATTTTTTGACAGACAGAACCTGGATAACTAATGTCCAGGTTGTGCGAACGGGCAAGGGCGTCGAGTGGGCGATGCATACGCTGCTCAATCTGGCATGGTCGGGGGGCGGCGAGCCGGTGGCCACCGCGCAGCTGGCCGCCGGTCACGACCTGTCGGTGTCCTACCTGAACAAGCTGCTGCAGCAGCTGGTCAAAGCCGGCCTGCTCGAGTCCGTCCCGGGTGCGCGGGGTGGCTTTCGCCTGGCCCGCCCCCTGGTGGCGGTGTCGGTGCTGGACGTGGTCCTTGCCATTGAGGGGGATGCGCCGCTCTTCCGCTGTACCGAGATCCGTCAGTGCGGCACCATCGGGGAGCGATGCCCCGATTCCAGCTTCTCCGAGCCGTGCGCGGTCAAGATCGCCATGGGGCGGGCCGAAGCGGCCTGGCGACAGGCGCTGGCCGAGCAGAGCCTCGCTGACGTGCAGGCCGCGGCCGACGCACATGCTCCCACCGTGGCGGCGCAGGTTCGCCAGACACTCGGGCGCGACTGATCCTTTTCCCCGCGCGGCATGACCGCGCGATCTTTCCGGAGGAGAACCTGGATAAAAAATATCCAAGTTATTGATTGTCGACCAGCGGAGCGGAAGCCGAGTGGCCGCCGTGACGCAGACAGCCGTGCACACGGTACGGCTGTGGATCAAGAGAGAAACCTGCTCGGCGGGCGGCATGTGCCGCGCCGCCGACGGAAACCAACCGCTGAACCGGTGACGCACGGCGTGCGATTCACCGACGTCAAGAAAGATGAACCCAGATGGATCTGAAACTCGAACTCATCGCGCTGCCCGTGTCCGACGTCGACCGGGCCAAGGCCTTCTACGAGGCGGCGGGATTCCGTCTGGATCTCGACAAAGCCGTCAGTGAGGATTGGCGCGCGGTGCACTTCACGCCGCCCGGCTCCGAGTGCTCGATCATATTCGGCAAGGGGATCACCTCCGCTGTGCCTGGCTCGGTCCAGGGCCTCTACCTCGTCGTCTCCGACCTCGAGGAGGCCCGCGTGGAGCTCGTCGGCCGCGGCATCGAGGTGAGCGAGATCTTCCACGACGCAGGAGGGCTCTTCTACCACGGCCACGATGCCGGAGAGATCACCCACCAGACCGGCGGCCAGGGGCGGGCGGCCGGCCCGCACCCCGCCCGCGCCGACTACGGCTCCTACGCCACCTTCAGCGACCCGGACGGCAATGGCTGGGTGCTCCAGGAGGTCAAGAAGCGGGCCCCCGGCCGCTGACCTTCGCGTTGCTACCGCGACGGCCACCATGTGCCCGCAGACAGTGGGACCCGGCGACCGCAAAGGCAGGGGCGCCTGAACATAGAGGCGGAGATCCTCCACTTGAACCACCTACGGCTCAAACTCGATCGCTTGCTGGACAAAGACGGCACATAGGACCGCCATAACCTTCCGCCGTGCCCGGGCTAGAACATGGCCAGAATTGCCCGCCGATGTCCATGAACTGGCGGCGCGACTTGCCTGATTCACGGGTAAGCGGTGACCTCGATCGGCCAAACTGATGCCCTAATGGGACCCAAGAAAAGGCGATGGGGAGCGGCCCTAAGGGCGACTCCCCTGCCTAAGTCGCACTGAGGATAGTCCCCGTTCGGCTCTATCCGCAAACAAACGCATCAGCCTGACATACCTATGGAGGAAGTCCGTGGCGATCGCCGTCCCCTCTGATGCCGACGCACTAGTTCGCGCCCGCGTCGGAGAGCTTCTCGAATCCTGGCAGCCCTGGCATCGGCGGCTCTGGGATCTCGGGATGGTCCTGGCGATGCCGACAAGAAGATCGCCCGGCAACCTGCCGACGGCAAGTGAGCGAGTCATGCGGAGCTGAACGGCCCGTTATGTGACTCTTTGCGTGTCCTGATACGTTGTTGACGGGTGTGCCGGGAAGCCTGGTCGGCAAGTGAGCGACCCGACCCCTCCCCCAGAGCGGAGTTTCATGCCCGGCACCACCGCCACACGCACTGCCCGCCTGTTCAACCGGAGTACGTGGCCAGAAGCGCGACGCATCGCCGACATCCTGCGCAAGGAGACCATCGGCGGGGCGCTGCTGCTGGCCGCCGCGCTCGCCGCACTGATCTGGGCCAACTCGCCGTGGGCGCAGACCTACCAGGACCTGCGGACGATCGAGGCCGGGCCCGCCGCGCTGCACCTGAACCTCGACCTGGCCACCTGGGCCGCGGACGGACTGCTGGCCATCTTCTTCTTCGTGGCCGGCCTGGAGCTCAAACGGGAATTCGTCGCCGGCGACCTGCGTGACCTGCGCCGGGCCGCGGTGCCGGTGGCCGCGGCGGTCGGCGGTGTGGTGATGCCCGCGCTGGTGTACCTGACGGTCGCCGGCGGAGCGGGGGCCAGGGGATGGGCGATCCCGACAGCCACCGACATCGCCTTCGCCCTGGCGGTGCTCGCGGTGATCGGCCGCTCCCTGCCGGACGCGCTGCGCACCTTCCTGCTGACCCTGGCGGTGGTGGACGACCTGATCGCCATCGTCATCATCGCCACCTTCTACACCTCGCACCTGTTGATGCTCCCGCTGCTGGCAGCGATGGTGCCGCTGGCGGTCTTCGCTGTGCTGGTGCGGCGCGGGGTGCGGGCGTGGTGGCTGCTGCTGCCGCTGGCATTCGCCTGCTGGGCGCTGGTGCACGCCTCGGGGGTGCACGCCACTGTGGCCGGGGTGCTGCTGGCGCTGGCCGTCCCCGTACTGTCCCGGACACCACCGACCGGGAATGGCACCGCGGACGGTCCGGGGCTGGCCGAGCACTTCGAGCACCGGTTCCGGCCGATCTCCGCCGGTGTGGCCGTACCCGTCTTCGCGTTCTTCTCCGCCGGAGTCGGCCTCGGCGGCCTCGACGGTCTGGCCGGCACGCTGAGTGACCCCGTGGCGATGGGGATCGTCGCAGGGCTGCTGGTCGGCAAGCCGGTCGGCATCCTCGCCGCCACCTGGCTGGTGGCCCGCTTCACCCGCGCCACCCTGGACGAAGGGCTTGCCTGGATCGACATGGCCGGGCTGGCCGTTCTGGCCGGCATCGGGTTCACCGTGTCGTTGCTGATCGGAGAGCTGGCATTCGGTACGGGCGAGACCGACGCGCGGGTCAAGATCGCGGTCCTGGCCGGCTCCCTGGCCGCGGCCTTGCTGGCCACAGTGATCCTTCGGCTGCGTGCCCGCCTCTACCGGAGGATCCATCAGACCGAGACCGCCGACTCCGACCACGACGGGATCCCCGACCTCTACCAGCAGCCCTAGTCTCCCTCCAGTCTTCGCCCGCCACGCCGCGTCCGGGACGGCGTCGCACTACAGCAGCTCCTGGAGATCATTCCGATCCCCGTCGAACCCGCGACGCGGGAGCGACCCGATAGCTCCCGCCCGGTCCGCACCCACCGTAACCTGCGCCTTTCACGGCGACTCGAAGCCGTATCAGAGCGATGTCAGCTCCGTGTCGGGTCGCGGGGCCACGATTCTCGGCATGGATACAGCACCGCGGCCCCCGGCCGACACCCAAGGCGCCCAGCCGAAAGGCTTCGTCGCCAAGCTCCTCGCCGACCGTCACTCCGTCCCGTTGTCCATCGCACTGCACCTGGTGCCCGGCGCGGCCATCGTCGCCGTGTACGCGTTCATCGCCGCCCCCCTGGTCCGGGCGATCAACTTCCCGATCTTCCTGGCCTGGGCCATCGCCCTCGCCGTGGTGCTCTTCCCGCTCCAGCTCTTCCTGCTGTGGCTGGGCAAAAAGCAGACCGGCCGCTTCACCATGAAGGGCGTCGTCCACTACCGCGACAAGCCACTCGCGCGCGGCAAGGCCTTCTGGCTCGGGGCCGCGTGCCTCGTGTGGATGAGCGTGGTCTCGCTCTCGCTGACCCCGCTGGACAACATCGTCTACGACTGGTTCTTCACCTGGGTGGACTACCAGGGCGCCGGCCCCGACGGCACCGCCTACCTCCAGGGCTACCCGCAGGAACTCGTGCTCACCACGCTGCTCATCTGCGCGCCGTTCACCGGCTTCACCCTGCCCCTGCTCGAGGAGTACTACTTCCGCGGCTTCCTGCTGCCCCGCCTCCCGCAGCTCGGCAAGTGGGCCCCGTTCTTCAACACCTTCTTCTTCTCGGTGTACCACTTCTGGGCCCCTTGGACTGTCCTGTCGAAGCTCGTCTTCCTCTACCCGGGCGTCTGGCTCGCCTGGAAGAAGCAGGACATCCGCATCTCCATCGCCATGCACCCCGGCTCGGCGCTGCTGATGACCGTGGTCGGCGTCATCGCCCTCGCCTCCGGCGCCTACTCGATGTAAGACCACCCGAAACGAAGGGCGCCGTCCGCCGGCCGAGGGCCGGATGCCTCACTCCGGACCGGGCCGCAAACGCGCCGAGCAGGTCGACCCCCGGCCGCCCGCGGCCCTGGATGCGCTGGATGCGCTGGTGAAGCCGGCCACTCCGGGCGATCCGGAGTCACCGCCGCGCTGGACGACGTGGTCGATGAACACCCTCGCCACCGAGTTCACCCGCCAGGGCATCCGGCCAGTGACGACACCATACGGCGGCTGCTGACCGAGGCGGGGTACTCATTGCAGCGCAACGCCGAGGTGTTGGAGGGCATGGAAACCCTTAGCGGACGCGCGTCAAAGCCCCTCGTTGGGTCCTCACCGCCTGGGCCATCAGCGGCCGACCAATGTCCCTTCCGGAGGAAGTTGTCGGGAGGGACACGATGGTCGGTAGACCATCGAGACCCGATCCAGGGGCGCGGCAGCCGCGAAATGACCGGGCGGGCCATGGTGGACCGTCAGGCTCGTCACTGGGCTGGGATCCGCTGCAGGATCTCCCCTCTCGCGCCGATGACGACGAGCCTCCGCACGTCGGCTCCCGGGGGATACTCCACGGCCCATAGCCCGAGCCCTGCTCCGACACTTCGTGTGAGGTTCCCTGGAAGCTTCCCCCCATCCTTTGTGACAGCCGTCACCCCGTGAACGTGGTCCTTGGCCACACCGAACCAGACGCCTACACCGCGAAGCTTGCCCTGCGTGCGGGCGAACTCGTTGGCGGCGAGTGGAGGAAATCCGGAGCAGGAGCTACCGTTCGGTCCGCTCTCGCAAAGGAAGAGCTCGTTCTTGCGGGGCGCGTCGCTCACCCACACGACAAGCGGTGGCACGGAGGCGATCTTTCCCTTGGGGGGATAATTCTTCTTCAGTTCTGCGAATCCCTTGTAGGTGGGCCGTGGCGTGGCTGTGGCGGACGGCGCGGCGGGCACAGCGACGGCGACGCCGTCCCGCTGCCCCCGGCCACGGGCGAACCCCCCAGGCCGCAACGACGGCCGCGACCGTCACCGTCGCCGTGATCCCGGCGACGGTCGCACGATGACGTCTGCGCATGGCGCGTCCTGCCGCAATGGCATGGTTCACGTCCACCGCGGTAGGCGGCTGCTCCTCGCGAGCCAGCGAGTCGAACACCTGCTTGACATCCATCAGCATTCCTCCGCACGTGCTAGACGGGATTCCGGCTCGCCGAGCATCGCGCGCAGAGTGGCGAGGCCGCGGGCGGTCTGGCTCTTGACGGTTCCGGTGGAGCAGCCCAGCACGTGGGCGGTCTGCTCCACGCTCAGATCGCAATGAAAGCGCAGTACGAGGGTGGCGCGCTGGCGCGGAGGGACGGCGGTGAGGGCCCGGTGGATGTCCATGGCCATGTCCCGGTCGCCGCTTTCGAGCGGCTGGTGGGATATCGCGGACGTCAGCCGGACCCGCAAAAACCAGCCTCTTCGCTGTTCGGCGAGGAAGACCCGGATCAGCATCACCCGTACGTAGGCGTCGAGGTCGTCGGCCGCCCGCGCCTGGCGCCATTTGACGTAGAGCCGTGCTATCGCTGTCTGTACCAGGTCGTCCGCGCGGCGCCAGTCCTGGCACAAGGGGTAAGCGATCTTCCGCAACCAGGACAGCCGGCCCGTCACATAGGCGGTGTACTCCTCATCAAGGCTCATGGGCTCCCAGATAGATGGCTTCACCAGAGGAGATGCCGCCAGCCCGGACGCGGGTTGCATGGAACGGGCCGGCTACGGAGTTTCCTCTCCAGATGATTCCGTACCACCAAGATCGGCATCGAAGGCGTGATCCAACAACTAGAACCTGAACACCGACACGAGCACCGACAGCTTCAACTGCAACGGACAACCAACACAGAGCCCTCACATCGGCTGAACCAGCGACAACAACAGTGTGAGCTCTGTGAACTCGTTCGTTCGCGAGCCGGACGAACCGGCCCTGACCGGCACCGATAGCGCGAGGTTGCCGGCGTCAAAGAACGCGACATGCCCTCGGCATCCTGAAGCGTCGCGAGCCGAACGAGCGATCGGCCGCGCTCCAGCTCAACGTTTTCGCAGGTAGTGCCACAGATTCATGACCCTGTCCAGCCATCGAACACGAAATGTACGTGGCGCTCCGATGAGGAAATGCCCGTCGACTGGCGAGGGATGGCAATCTCAGGCCTGGATTCCGCGACACTCCGCTCGGCCGTGGAACTCGGGGCGGTGGCCTGCAAGATGACCTGCGCGACCAGCTGAGGCGCGTCGTTCATCGGCATATGGCTGCATCCGGGCAGCCACACCATCCGCATCATGGGGATCATGGCTGCCGCACGTGCCGCCTGGCGCGCCGGCAGGACACGGTCGGCTGTGCCCCAGGCAATGGTCACCGGGAGGTTGGGGATGTCCCCGACGAACAGGTCCCGCGCGCGCCCGGCACGCATGGTGGCCTGGAACGCGACCGCCTGGCGTAGCGCACGCAGCGCCGCCGCCACTGCCTCCGGCGCGGACTGGTCAGCGCGCATGTACAGGGTGCCGGTCAAGGCCGCCTGCCCCAGGATCGTCTGCGAGAGCCAAGCCGTGATCGGCTCCGGCAGGCGCGCGATCTGACGGGCCGCGTTCAATACGGCAAAGGCGTACCACCGCTCGGTGTGGCTCCAGAATCCGGCCGGGGCCACCGCGGTCACACTGCGGGCGAGACCTGCCTGGCCTAGCCGCAACGCGATCAGCCCACCCAGGGAATGCCCGACCACATGCGGCCGCTCCAGCCCGAGCGCAGTGAACACCACGTCCAGCCCAGCCACCACGGTGGGCAGGTCGTGGGGCTGATCGTCGGGCAGATCGGGGGACTCACCAAAGCCCGGCAGATCTATCGTGATCACGTCGCGCTCGACCGTGAGCAACGGCATCACCGCGTCCCACGCCTGCCGGTTCGACCCGAGGCCGTGCAGCAAGACCACCGGCTCACCGGTTCCGCGCCGCTCGTACGCCACGGTCATCGGGGCCACACCCGGCGGGCGTACTTCCACACGAGACCCCGTAGCGGAGAGAACCGCAGGCGGAATGGTCCTGCCACGGTTGACCAGCGGTGCGGGCATCGCCAGCACCGCAGCGGGCATCGCCAGCACCGCAGCCGGCAGCCCGCCCGCCCAGTCGCAGACCTTCCCGACGACCTGCGTCCCTGTCCGGAGCACGTCGGCACCAAGACGGGTGATGGGGGTGAAAGCAGATGTCGCTGAGGACAACGACAGGACATTCAACATCGTGACAGGGCGTTCGCCCATCCCTCCCCACTTCGGTCATAGGGGCGTCCAAAGTTTCGGCAACGTTAACGGTCCATATGGGTCATGGCATAGCGACAGACCGAAATTTTTACCTTTGGGTCGATGGTCGTCGGGCAAACTTCAGCCACGCCCGGCCCTGGAGGCGCGCCCGTATCGCCGTCAGGGGCAGCAGCACAGCAAACGACCATAGACGGGCTCAACAGCCCGAGTGACCGCTCTGGCTCGGTGTTTCATCGCGGCACGTGACGAACGAGCCGGAACGGTGCCGACGATTGGTGGATCAGCGGCGTCCCGCTCGGTTCAGTGCGTCCTCGGCCTGGGTGGCCATCGCGGTGACCAGGTCCTCCGCCGAGGGCAGGTCGGTGATGAGGTCGACGGCCTCGCCCGCCCAAACCGGCAGCGGGGGGATCGCGCCGCGGGCCACGTCCTCCTGGTAGTCCTGAAGGGCTTGAGGATCGGCGGCGAGCTCGGCCTCCCGGCCGCGCCAGCGGTCGAGGTAGGGGTGGCCGAGCGTGCGGGCGGGGTACTTCGACGGCCACTTCGAGCCTCGTGCGATGTCCAGCACGGTGCTCCGCTCGGTGTCCTGACCCCGCCCCTCGAGGATCGCCTTGGTGATCGAGGGATGGACCAGGGCCTCGGTGGTCGCCTGGAAGCGGGTGCCGATGAGCGCTCCGGCAGCACCCAGCACGAGAGCCGCCGCCACACCGCGCCCATCGGCGATCCCGCCCGCTGCCAGCACCGGCACCGGAGCTACGAGATCCACCACCGCGGGCACGAATGGCAGGGTGGACCGCCCGCGCGCGGCTCCGTGCCCGCCGCTCTCGGTTCCCTGAGCCACGATCACATCGGCGCCCAGGTCCACGGCCCGCTTGGCCTCATCCAGATCGGTGACCTGGAGGATCAAGAGGGCCCCTGCCCGGCGGACATGCTCCGCGTATGGGCTCGGATCGCCGAAGGACAGCATCACAGCGCTGGGGCCGTAGCTCAGCGCCAACTCCACCGCAGCGAGATCGATGCCCCAGGTCAGGAATCCGACACCCCACGGCCCTCCGGCGCCCGCGACGATCGGGACCTCACGCGCCAGCCACTCCGGGTCCCCGTACGCGCCGCCCAGAATCCCGAACCCGCCACCACGAGAGACGGCTGCGGCCAGCGCGCCACCGGCTGACCCACCCATCGGCGCCAACGCGATCGGGTACCGCACGCCGAGCATCTCCGTGAACACCGTCGACAACGTCATGCCCACATCGTGCCGTCTCGTCCGACAGGCGGGATCACAAACGCGTGATCGAAGTCAGGCCGAGTAGCTCCTGCAGCGCGGCGAGATACATCCTGTCGTCGGTTCCGCCGGATAAGCGCCGCTACTTCCTTGGCAACCATGTGCTGATGCGCAGGCGCGGCGGCGTTCAGCGCGGAATCACCCAGCCCGGCGCCCAGGCCCCGGCGGCCTCGTGGCCGGGGGATGTGGCGGCGAGGTGGGCGCGGAGGGTGGCCAGCGCCGGGTGGGGGTTGTCGCGGTGCCACAAGAGCGAGTGCGGGTAGACGGGCGTGGGGTCGGTGACCGGGATGCGGCGCAGGCCGTGGCCGGCGGGCCAGACGAGGCGGGTCTGCTCGCCCATGAAAGTGGCCAGGGCCGGGGTGTCGGCGATGGTGTCGAGGAGCGCGTCGGAGCCGAAGTTGGGGCCGGTCGCCTCGATGGTGAGGCCGAACTCGGCGACAAGGTCGTCGTAGTAGGCGGCCCACTCGGTGCCGGGGACGATGCCGGGCATCCAGATCCGGTGCCCGGCGAGCTGGGTCAGGGTCACCGACCGGGCGGACGACAGCGCGTGGGCGGGGCCGGTGAGGAGTTGGAGCGGCTCGTCGAGCACGCGGACGGACTCGATGTCGTCAGGAAGGGGCCGGCCGGGCACGGCGACGGCGCGGAAGGATGCGTCGATCACACCGGACCGAATAGCGGCGACGGCCTTCTCGATATCGAACAACATCACCACGTCGAGCTCGATCTCGGGGTACGCGCCGTGGAAGCCGCGCATCAGGCCCGACGCCGCGCTGCGCGAGGCGATCACGTCGACGCGCAGCGGACGGCTGCCGGCGCGCACGGACGCGACCGCGCGCTCGGCGACGCGCAGCAGCTCGCGGGCGTGGGGCAGGAACGCCTGCCCATCGATGGTGAGCTCCGCGCCGCGCGCGGTGCGGGTGAACAGCCGCACGCCGAGGTTGCGCTCCAGCACGGCGATGCGCTTGGAGACGGCCTGCTGGGTGATCGCCAGCTCGGCGGCGGCCTCCTGAAACTGCCCCGCGTCGGCGGCGGCGACGAAGGTCCGGACGGTGTCGAGGTCCATGCCCACACCTTATGGATACAACCGTTCGTTGTGGCCCATAGCCTTGCAGTTGTTTGATCCCCTGGAATGGCGCGCGCTTTGATGCTTCCGATCGCGGATCGGTTGTGCGGGTGGACAGTGAGGGGCGTCGGGCATGGGGAGCGGGCACCGGCTGGGGCGGCAGTTCGGATGGCTCTGGGGAGCGTACGGGACCAGCGCGCTCGGTACGTGGCTGGCCTTCGGCGCGTTCCCGCTGATCGCCATCCAGGTGTTGCACGCCGGACCGGCCGAGGTCGCCGCGCTCTCCTGCGTGGGGGCTGTGGTGGGCGCGGCCGTGGCGGTGCCGCTCGGCCCGTGGGTGGAGTTCCGCCGCAAGCGGCCGGTGCTGATCGCGATGGACCTGGTGCGGTTCGCGGCGCTGCTGACGATCCCCATCGCGTTCGCGCTCGGCGTGCTCACCTTCCTCCAGCTCCTGCTGGTCTCGGTCGTCGTCGCGGCGGCCGACATCACCTTCCGCGCCGCCTCCGGCGCGTACCTGAAGACGTTGCTGCAGGCCGAGGACCTGCTGGTCGCCAACGCCCGATTCGAGTCCACGGCCTGGACGACCACGATCATCGGACCGCCGCTGGGCGGCGCGGCGATCGGGCTCCTCGGTCCGGTGGCGACGGTGGTGGCCGACGCGGTCAGTTACCTGCTCTCGGCCTTGGGCATCGGCGCGATGGGCGGGCGCGAGCCGCAGCCCCAGCGCCGGGAGGCCGCGCGCATGCGGGCCGGGGACCTGCTCGACGGCTGGCGGTACATCCTCGCCGACGCGACGCTGCGTCGGCTGTTGTTCAACACCGCCGTCTTTAACGGCCTGGTGATGGCCACCGGGCCGCTGCTGGCCGTCCTGATGCTCGGCCAACTTGGGTTCGCACCGTGGCAGTATGGCCTCGCCTTTGCCGCGCCCGCGGTCGGTGGGCTGATCGGTGCGCGGCTGGCCCGACCGCTTGTCACTTGGTTCGGGCAGCACCAGGTCCTCATCGTGGCCGGGGCGCTGCGCGCGCTCTGGTCCGTCGGCCTGGCCTTCCTGGGGCCGGGCACCGGAGGGCTGCTGCTGGTGATGGGCGTCGAACTCGGGCTCATCTTCTGCTGCGGGGTCTTCAACCCCGTCTGCGCGACTTACCGCCTCGAGCGCACCGCGACCGACCGGGTCGCCCGCATGCTGTCCGCCTGGGCGGTGACGACCAAGGTCTCGACCGCGCTCCTGACGGCCGTCTGGGGCGTGCTGGGCGGCCTGCTCGGCCCGCGTACGGCCATCGGCCTGGCCGGCGTGCTCCTGCTGGCGACCCCGCTGCTGCTCCCCTGCCGCGCCGCCCCGCCCCTCGCCGAACCGGAGCCGGCACCGAGCCGCGCCTGACGGGGACGCGACGACATCCTGTCGGCTTCAGCAGCCGATGGCCGCCACGCCTGCGGCAGAAGTGGCAAATGTGGCTATTTGTTAGATATTCGAGATCAACTCCGAGAAGACGGCGTTGCCTGGCGGGCGTCCAAGGAAGTGGGGGTCCAAGCAACACAAACGGGGTGAATTCTCATGGTCGAAAGACTGCTCAACGTCAGGGAGGCCGGCTGGCCTCGGATCTTCGTTCCCATCGGGGTGTTCCTCGCGGCGTTCGGCGTGTGCAACTTCGCCGAACTGCCGCTCGGCTGGAAAGATCGTGTCCCCCAGATCACCCGCTATCTGGAGGCCACCGTCGGCCTGGGGGCCGAGTGGGTGCCCGCGGCCCTGTGGACGGCCAAGACCGTCGAGCTCGCGCTCGGCGTCATCGCCGTCATCGCGCTGACCAGACGGCACGTCGGTCTGCTGGCTACCTCGGTCCTCGGTTGGATGGCCTGGTTCATAGGCTTCGCGGTCCTCGATGTCTGGGCCGCGGACAGGGCCGAGCTTCAGGAACACACGGTGTACTTCGTGATGTTCACGGTCCTGCTGGTGAGCATCCTCGTGGTCAGTGCGGCCCGGCAGGCATTACAGCGGCTGGAGGGCTACGCGTCCACGCGGGCTGACGCGTAGATGGCAGGGTGCGGTACGGCCTGCGCCCGATGGGGCAGGCCGTCCGCGCCGTGCTCGGCGGGGCCAGACCGGCACGGGGGCAGGTGCAGATTTGGGCCCGTGAGCGCGGACACGCCTCAGGGTAGAGCCGGCACGGCAGGCTGGGAGTTGGTCCAGCCGACCTCGACCAGCGTCTCGTTGAACGACTTCTGCGCGAACGCCTTGCCGTTGAGCGTGACCGTCTGGTCCTGTGACAGCAACACCATCCTGCCGGTGTCGACGATCAGCCTCAGTTGGACGGAGGTCGCCTTCTCTCCCGTCCCGTTCGATCTGTCGATCACGACGGCGGCGCCAGATCGGCCCAGGTTGTCCTTCGCATTGCCGTCGGCGCGGACGCCCGGCATTGTCAGCAGAGCCTGGTAGGCCGCGGCGCGGACCTCCTTCGGAGCGGGAAGGGCGTGCAGGAGCTGAGGCAGGGTCGACGTGAGCCACCCGGGGATGGAAATGTCCTGGAGCCGGCTCACCTGGCCCGCCTTCGTGAGCCAGTCCTTCAGACGGTTCGGGTCGGCGGGCAGGCGCTGAACCTCGTCGTACGTCAGCCACTGCCCGGCGAGCAGGAACTGGTTCCGTTCCCGCACGGGGACCATGCGACCTTTGGAGGGCTCGGTGGACAACTTCACGGTCTTGCCGTCGATCGATTCGCTCCACTTGGAGGGGGAGCCGTCACGCTGCCACGCCTTCTTGTCCGCCGCGGTCGCCGGCTGCGTCCCCAGTTCCCGGTATCCGAACCACTTCCTGCCGTCGGGGGCGCTCCACGATTCCGAGATCCGCTGCTGGACCAGCGAATACTGGTCCGACTTGGTGCCGAACCGCCAGGGGTGGGTGGAGGTCATCAGTGCCCTGGTGTGCCAGTAGGCGCCCTCAGGGGGAGCGGCAGCCGCGGGTGCGCTCAGGACGGTGGCGCCCACGGCCAGGCCGACGCCGAGAGCGATCAGCCGCCGGGCCGGCCCGGTCGCGAACCTCATCAGTTTGCTCCATGGATTCGAAGTCACGCCTATCCATACGCCTGGGTCTGCCCTAACGGTTGCCCGCGAAAGGGTTCGCGTCAGCGGGCAACCGTCGCGGGAGGCCGAGGCGTATTAGGAGGCGTGACATCGGACAGACAGCCGTGAGCGGCGCGGAGCATGACTTCGGCGCCTTTGTGGCCGCACGTGCCACGAGCCTCCTGCGGGTCGCCTATCTCGCCTGTGGCGACGAGACGGAGGCCGAGGACCTGCTGCAGACGGCGCTCGAACGTACCTACAGGAACTGGGACCGGGTCCGCCACGACAGCCCGGAGCCCTACGTGCGCCGCGTCATCATCAACGCCGCCATCAGCCGCGCCCGCCGCCGGGCGATCCTCAGCATCATTCCCATGCACAGCCCGCCAGAGACGTCGGCCCGCGCCGGCGACCCCGACCTGGTCCATGTGCTCATGGACGCGCTGCGCGCCCTGCCGCCCCGGCAGCGCGCGGTGATCGTCCTGCGGTACTGGGAGGACCTGAGCGAGACGCAGACCGCCGAGGTGCTCGGATGCGCGCTCGGCACGGTCAAGAGCCAGGCGTCGAAAGCCCTGGCCAAGCTCCGCTCGGCGCTCGGCAGGGAAACAGTGGAAGGAGTGATCAAGAATGCCCACGCTTGAGGACGAGATCCGCCGGCTCATGGCGGACGAGACCGCGAGGCTGCAGGCCGCACCCGACCTGCTGACACGGGTGATGCACTCCCACCGGAACAGGAGGAGAAGGGCCAAGGCCGCGGCGGTGGCCGCGTCCGTGGCCGTCGTCGTCGCGCCCGTCGCCTACCTGACCGCCGGTTCAGTCGCCACGACCGGTGAGCAGGCCACGATCTCCGCAGTACCGGAACCGCCTGCCATCGACGACACCCCGCCCGTGCGGTCCGAACCGCCGGACCTCGGGAACCTGGGCGACGGGAAGGAGTTCGGGCACGTCAAGGTGGGATATCTGCCTGAGCGGCTCCAGTGGTCCCAATGGTCGGTGGACTTCGGCGACAGGTACTCGACGGCGTACAACTACGAGGGCGACGACACAGGCTCCTATCGAGTCCAGATCTACATGTACGAGGAGGCGGCCGTCCAGGAGGTCGACGACCGGATCCAGGGATATCGCGAGGAGGGGGAGGGCGAGGAGGTGGCCATCGGCGACCGGAGCGGATACCTGGTCGTGCAGGACGTCGGTGAGGACGGCATGAAGGGCACCCCGACCCTCTTCCTCAGAATGGGCGACAGGCAGTGGGCCGAGATCATGGTCAGCCCCATGTATGTCAAGGAGTTCTCTGGCATCGAGGCCGTTACGGCCGAGCTGAAGAAGATCGCGGAAGGGCTGACGTCCACCCTGTGATGCCGAGTGGCCGCTCTCGTGACGGATGCCTCGCGCAGGCGAACATCGGCGTACCGTCAGCGGGCCGGGGTTCGGGGGCGGTTCCACCAGAGGGAGAGGGACAGGGCCGCGGTGATGAGGATGGCGCCGCCGGCGGCGAAGGCGGCGGCTGTGTCGACCCGTTGACGGATGACGGTGAAGCTGCCGGGGAGGGCGTCGAGGGCGCTTTGGAGCTGGCCGGCGTTTTCAGCGCGGTGGTAGGAGCCGCCGGTGGTCTGGGCGATCTGCTTGAGGGCGGGCTCGTCGATCATGCGGATATTGCGGCCGCCCCTGTCGAATCCGCCGCGGCCGCCACCCCAGCCGCCGAAGCCGCCGTCGAACTGGGAGTTGCCGCAGACCATCGGGGCCGGGCTCGTGGTGCCGAAGCCGATGGGAAAGACGCGCACGCGGCGCAGGGCCGCCTCCTGGGCGGCGGTCTGGGGGTCGACGCCCTGGGTGTTGGCGCCGTCGGTGAGCACGACGATCGCGGCACCGGCGTACCCTTCGCCACTGCTGGTGGGTTTCGCGCCGGTGGGGGCGACCGACGGGTCGACGTCCGCGATCGCGTCGATCGAGGTGAGTATGGCCTGCCCGATCGCGGTGCCGCGGTACGTGGTGAGGTTGTCCAGCGCCGCGATCAACGCGTCGGTGTCGTCGGTGGGAGGGACGAGCAGGCCTGCGTTGCCCGCGAAGGTGACCAGGCCGATGCGCGGCCCGCCGCGCTGCGACTCGATGAAGTCCGCGGCGGCCTTCGTCGCGGCGGTGATGCGGTTGGGGTCGACGTCCGTGGAGCACATGGAGCCGGAGGTGTCGAGCGCGAGCAGGATCGTCGCCGACGTCTGCGGCACCGGTACTGACGCCTGTGGCCGCGCGGCGCCGACCGCGAGCAGCGCGAGCCCGGCTACGAACAGCGCCGCGGGGATCTTCCGCGTCCAGCGCGTACGGCCGGGCAGGGCGCTGCGTACGAGCGCGATCGAGGTGACGCGCACGGCGGCCCGCCGGCGGCGGCGTCGCGCCCACCAGCGCATGGCGAAGATCAGCGGGATGATCAGGACGGTCAGCAGCGCCCACGGCCATGAGAACGACATTCAGATCACCCGTCCAGACCGAAGCACGGTGAGCGCCGCTCCCCCGGTGAGCAGCGCGAGGGCGAGCCAGATCAGCCCGCCGGCGAGGGGCAGCGGCTCGTCGGAGACGGTGAGCCGCAGGTCGATCGTGTCGGCGATCCCGTTGAGCCGCGCGGCGTCGGAGGCGGGGTGGTACGCGCCGCCGGTGGTCTCCGCGATCACGGTGAGGGTGTCCTCCTCGAGCGAGGTCTGCAGGTGGAAGCCGTCGACCTGCACCGTCGCCCCGGCCGTGGTGCCGACGCCGACGGTGTGGATGTGGACGCCTGCCTGCTGGGCCACGGTGGCTGCACGTTCGACGTCGGGGCCCCGGTTCTGCCCGTCGGAGAACAGCACGATCGTCGCCGACGGCCAGTAGCCGAGGTCGGGCGCGGCGCCGTCGCGGCCGATGGCCACCTGCTTGCCGGTGATCGCCGACAGCGAGCCCGTGATGGCCGTTTCCAGCGAGGTGCCGCCGGCGATCTTCAGCCGGTCGATGGCCTTGAGTGCGATGGAGTGGTCGGCGTCGGGCCGTGCGATGGTGAGCGCGCCGCGTTCGAACGCGACGACTCCGATGTCGACGCTGTCAGGCTGCGCCTCCACGAACGCGCGGGCGGCCCGCTGCGCGGCCGCCAGCCGGGTGGGCGCTACGTCGTCGGCGCCCATGCTGTTGGAGACGTCGATGGCGAGGATGACCGTGCCCTCCGTCCGCGGGACCGGCACCATGGCCGTCGGTCCGGCGGTGGCGATCCCGAGTATCCCGACGCCGGCGATCGTCAGTCCGACTCCGAGGTACGCCCGGCGCCCGCCCGGCACCATGACGCCGGCCGCGGCGAGCGCTGCCGTCCGGCGGCGCGCCGAGACGACGGCCGCCCAGGCGAGCGCCGCCGTGACGAGCAGTGCGACGGCCAGCAGCAGTGGGGAGGACAGGGTCATGAGACCTCCCATGAGATGAGCTCGCTCACGGCGTCCGGTCCCGGGTTCGGGCGACGACCTCGACGAGCGCCTCAGCCAGGTCGCGGTCGGTGTCGATGCGGTGGACGGGCACCCCGGCCCGGCGCATGCCCGCCGTGAGCCGGGCGTCGCGGGCGTCGACGGCCTCGCGGAAGCGGACCCGCAACAGCGGGTCGGCGGAGTCGACGACGAGCTGCTCGCCGGTCTCGGCGTCCTCGACCACGATCAGCCCGGCTTCGGGCAACACGTCGTCGGCGGTGTCCACGATCCGCAGGACGACGACCTCGTGCCGTCGGGCCAGGCGCTGAAGCGAGCGCTCCCAGTCGCCGTCGCCGATGAAGTCCGACAGCACGACGATGAGCGCGCGGCGGCGCGCCAGCCGTCCGGCCGCATCGAGCATCTCCGCCAGGTCGGTGGTAGCGCCACCGCGCACCTCGGAGCTGCGTTCCAGCTCGGCGCCGATCCGCAGCGCGTGCCGCCGGGAGGTGCCGGGCGGCACGACGCGCAGCATCCCGGTGTCGAACAGCAGGGCGCCGACGCGGTTGCCGCCCCGGCCGAACAGCCGGGCGAGGACGAGCGCGAGCTCGGCGAGCACGTCCTGCTTGCCGCGCCCCGGCCGGCCGGCCGCCATCGACGCCGACCGGTCGAGCACGAGCCACACCGTCAGCTCGCGGTCCTCGGTGAACACACGCAGGTGCGGCTCGTCCAGCCGTGCGGTCACGTTCCAGTCGATGTGCCGGGCGTCGTCGCCGTCGACGTAGGCGCGCAACCCGGTGAAGTCGATCCCGGAGCCGCGGTGCGCGGTGCGGTGGGCGCCCTGGAGCCGGCCGTCGAGCCTGCGGACGACCTTCCACTCCAGGCGGAGCAGGAGCCTCTCGGGGGCGGTGGCCATGGGCTCAGCGGTTCTGCAGGACGACGTCGGGCGCCCGGACAGCGCCGAGCACCCTGGTGATGATCGTGTCGGCGTCGACGTCGTCCGCGAGGGCCTCGTACGACAGCACGAGGCGGTGGCGCAGCACGTCGAGCGCGAGCTCGGACAGGTCGTGCGGCAGGACGTAGTCGCGGCCGCGCAGGAACGCCAGCGCCCGGGCGCCGGTGACGAGCGCGATGGACGCCCGCGGGCTCGCCCCGTAGGTGACGTACCGTTCCAGCTCGCCGAGCCCGGCCGTCGCGGGGGAACGCGTCACGGCGACCAGCCGCACCGCGTAGTCGACGATGGCCGGATCGACGTACACCTCCTGAGCGCGGGCCCGCATCGCGATCAGCTCCGCGGCCGTCACCATCGGCTGCGGCGGCTCCGGCGGACGCAGCGCCCGGTCGACGATCGCCTGCTCTTCGGCCTGCGTCGGATAGTCGACGACCACCTTCATCATGAAACGGTCGACCTGCGCTTCCGGCAGCGGGTAGGTGCCCTCCGACTCGATCGGGTTCTCCGTCGCCATGACAAGGAACGGCTCGGGCACCCGGAACGTCTCACGGCCGATCGTCACCTGATGCTCCTGCATCACTTCAAGCAGGGCGCTCTGCACCTTGGCGGGGGCGCGGTTGATCTCGTCGGCCAGCAGCAGGTTCGCGAACACCGGGCCGAGCTCGGTTTTGAACTCGCCGGAGTGCTGGTGGTAGACCCGCGTGCCCACGAGGTCGGCGGGCACCAGGTCGGGGGTGAACTGGACGCGCTGGAAACTCCCGGCGATCGCGGCGGCCAGCGACCGCACCGCGAGCGTCTTGGCCAGGCCCGGCACGCCCTCGACGAGCAGGTGGCCGTCGGCGATCAGCGCGACGGCCATGCGCTCCAGCAGGACGTCCTGCCCGACGATCGTACGTTTGACCTCGAACAGCACATGTTCGAGCGGATGAGCCGACTCGGGGGACTTGGTCGAGGTCATATGGTGTTCCTTCTCGTCGGTCAAATCAGGGGCCCGTCCCCCGGCGGGCCGTCGCCATCGCCACCACCCAGGGCCACGCCGATAGGCACCGCGAACGCGATGCCGGCGAACGCCTCGTCGCCTCCCGGGTCGGCGATCGAGACGACGATCCCGATGACCAGGCCGCGAGCGTCCAAGAGGGGACCGCCGGAGCTGCCCGGGTTGACGGAGGCGTCGAACTGGATGAGCCCGCTCAGGTCGCCGTCCTCGGCGCTGCGGTTCAGCCCCGACACGACACCGGTGGAGACGCTGTAGGTCAGGCCCAGCGGATTGCCGATCGCCACCACGGGCGCACCCACGGCCACCGCGCCGCCGAGCGTCGCCGGGACGACGATCTCCGGCAGCTCCGCGGGCTTGAGGGTCGCGACGTCACGCTTGGGGTTCGACGACACGACCACGGCCTTCGTCTTGGTGCCGTCAGCGAACGTCACGGTGAGGTCCTTGGTGCCCTTGACGACGTGGTGCGCCGTCAGAATCGTCCCGTCTTCGGCCGCGATCACCCCGGTGCCGAGCGACTTCCCGGCCTGGATGACCGCCACCGACGGCCCGACCCTCTTGAAGACCTCGGACACCGCGAGCGTCGCACTGGGTGTGGGCGTCGCGCTCGGACGGGGCGCGGCCCCTTCGCTGTTCCCACCGCTGCTTCCCAGCCAGTACGCCAGCACCGCCACGACGACAAGTGCGCCACCCCCGACGACGAACCGCCGAGCCCTCCCGGCCACGGCTCCCTGAGCCTCGGCCGCACCAGCCTCCTGCGGCACGCGCTCCATCGCCCCATCGTCATAAACCTCAGCGAAAACTGCCATAAAGTCCGTCTAAGAACTCCATGAGAACCGGTCTTACGCAGAACGACGCGCGCAGCACGGAGACGAGGGCGGCGACGCCCTCAGCCGGTGGAGCAGCCCATCCCCGGCACGCCGCGTTCGATCAGGGACGCGGCAGTTGTCGCTGCTGCCAGCGCTGCAGCAGCGATGGCAGCTCGCCCAGCAGGAACTGGTAGAAGTCCCGCATCCGCGCCAGCCGCTGGTGGGCCGGATCGCCCGGCTCGGTGGTCGCGATACCAGTGTCCGCGGCTTGCAACATGACCTGGACGACGGTGTTCTGCGTGGAAAACAGCCGAGGCCAGGCGTCGTCGCGCAGCCGATAATGCTCACGCCGGCTGCCGGGAGCGGGCAGGCGTTCAATCAGCCCGACCGACAGCAGCGTCTTGACCGCGCCGGAGACCGAGCCCGCGCTCGCGCCGAGCCGCTCGGCGATCTGGCCCATGGTGACCGTCTCGGTGTCGGTGAACAGGAACACCGCGAGCGTCCGCGCGGACATGCGCTGCATCCCGCCCTCGGTCAGAGCCAGGGCCAGCCGTTCGGCCGCCAGCCACTGCTCCTGCTTGTCGCTCACACGCCACCTCCATGCAGCAGGATAGCGAATGGCTGTGAGTCTTCAGAAATTTCCGAAATTTCGATATGTTGGAGGAATCGGCCCTGTGGCGGGTCGACGGTGTGCCGGGAAGCCTGGTCGGCGAGCAAGATCCACGTGACGTCGATGAGCAGGTGCGGCCGCCGGCCCGCCTGCAGACAGGAAACGCCGATGAAGGTCCTCATCCTCACCCACGGCACCCGCGGCGACGTGCAACCCTACGCCGCGCTTGCCCACGCCCTGCGCCAGGCCGGACACGAGGCGGTGCTGGGTGCCCCGGCCGCTTCCGCGTCCCTGGCCGAACCGTACAGCCTGCCGTTCGCGGCGCTGGACGACGGCCCGAACCGGCTCATCGACGACCCGGACATTCGGGAGGCGATCGAGACCAACTACCGGGGCCTGCGCGGCAAGAAGGCCGCGCTCACCGTCATCAAACGCACCAAGCCGCTGCTGGCCCAAGTGCTGGCCGACATGGCCGCCGCAGCCGACGGCGGCGCGGATGTGATCGTGCACCCGCCCGGCTTTCCCTGCCACCACATCGCCGAGCGCCTGGGCGTGCCCGCCGTGCCGGCCGCGATGCAGCCGGTGTGGGTGCCGACCGGCACGTTCCCCAACCCGATGCTGGCCGGCGTCACGGTACCCCGGGCGCTGAACCGGGCCTCGTACCTGCCCACCAGGCTGCTGTTGCGGACCTCCATCGCCGGCGTCGCCGACCGGTTCCGGCGCGATACCTTGCACCTGCCCCGGCGGCGGGGACGGCACGACGTGCTGCGCGCCCCTGACGGCAGCCCGGTCACCGTGCTGCAGGCCTTCAGTACGCACGTGCTGCCGCCACGGCTCGACTATCCGTCCTGGGTGCACACCACCGGGTTCTGGTACCTGCCCGCCGCCCCGGGGTGGACGCCGCCGGCGGAGTTGAGCGCCTTCCTTCAGGCCGGAGAGCCGCCGGTCTACATCGGCTTCGGCAGCATGGCGGGCACCGACCCGCGCCGCGTCGGCCGGATCGTCGCCGAGGCCGTCAAGCTGGCCGAGGTCCGCGCGGTCCTGGTCTCCGGCTGGGGCGGTATCCACCTCGACGACCTGCCCGACGCCATGCTCCTGCTGAACCAGGCGCCCCATGACTGGCTGTTCCCGCGCATGGCCGCGATCGTGCACCACGGCGGCAGCGGCACCACCGGCGCCGCCCTGGCCTCCGGACGCCCGCAGGTGATCTGCCCGTTCGTCGCCGACCAGCCGTTCTGGGCCTCGCGGATGCACGCGGCGGGCATCGCCCCGACACCCCAGCCGCAACGCGGGCTCACCCCGCACAGCCTGGCCGCCGCCATCACGGTCGCCGCCACCGACCAGGGCATGGCCGAACGCGCCGACAACCTCGGTGCACGGATCCGCGCCGAGAACGGCGTCCACACTGCCGTCAGAATCCTGGAGACCCTCGCATGACCACCGACCACGTGAACGCCGACCTCGCCGAACTGTTCACCGCCCCCGACCGCGACGCCTTCCTGGCCGGCCTCGCCGAGCACGGCCCCGTCACCCGGGGCCGCTACCTGGACGGCACGCCGATCTGGCTGGTCACCGGATACGACGAGAGCCTCGCCGTGCTGACCGACCCCCGGCTCAGCAGCGACATGGCCCGCCAGACCAAGCTGAACGTGGCGGCCGTCGCCGGGATACCCGAGGACGTGCGGCCGTACCTGACGCGCACCATGGGTGCCTACGACCCGCCGGACCACACGCGGCTGCGCAGGCTCGTTTCGCGCGAGTTCACCTCCCGCCGGGTGGAGCGGCTCCGGCCGCGCATCCAGCAGATCGTCGACGAGCTCATCGACGGCTTCACCAGGCACGACTTCACCGAGCACGACTTCAGCGGGCACGACGAGATCGACTTGATCGAACGTTTCGCCTACCCGCTGCCCGTCCAGGTCATCTGCGAGCTTCTCGGCGTGCCCCAGGCCGACCGCGGCACCTGGCGCGTCTGGAGCGAGGCCATGACCGGCGGCGACCTGGAGGCGATGGCGGCAGGCGCCAGGGCCCTGGTGGCGTACATGTCCGAGCTGATCGAGGCCAAGCGCGGCGACGGCGGCGACGACCTGCTGTCCGCGCTGGTCCGCACGCAGGAGGACGACGGCGACCGGCTCAGTACACATGAGCTGACCTCGGTCGCGATCAGCATCCTCATGGCCGGGCACGAGACCACCGTCAGCCTGATCAGCCATGGCGCTCTTCTCCTGCTCACCCATCCCGACCAGGCCGACCGGCTGCGCGGCGACGCGGACGCGATGGCCGTCGCGGTCGAGGAACTGCTGCGCCACAGCGGCCCGGCCGAGATCGCCCCGCTGCGCTTCACCCTCGAGCCCACCCGCGTCGGTGACGTCACCATCCCCGCCGGGGAAGCCGTTCAGGTGGTCAACGCCCTGGCCAACCGCGACCCGCGTCGCTTCGGCGACCCCGGTAGCCTGCGGCTCGACCGCGGCGACAACGCCCACCTGGGCTTCGGGCACGGCATCCACTACTGTCTGGGCGCCGCACTCGCTCGCGCCGAGGCCCAGATCGCTCTCCATACGTTGCTCCTTCGGCTGCCCGGGCTGCGGCTGGCGGTGCCCGCCGAGCAGATCGTCTGGAAGCCCGGCCTGATGCGCTCCCTGACCGCTCTGCCTGTGCGTCCATGAACACCGCCAGGGCGCTCCTCGACCCGGCCAAGAAACAGCCGATGCCGCTGTCGAATGACAGCATCGCCTCAGTTCTTGCCGATGCGGCTCAGCCATTCGCCGAGCAACGTGCGTTCCCCGTCCGTGAGGATGGTGGCCTCGTCGAGGTGAGCTTGGAGCGAGACCGCGGCGTTGAGCAGACCGGTGGAGGTGGCCGCGGTGACGGGGTCGGTGGTGATGGTGGCCAGGATCGACTCACGGGCCATCGTCGACAGAGTCATGTCGCGCTTCTCCGGTGGTGTGGCGATGAGCGTGAGCGTCACACCTTTGCCGGTGGAGTGGATGAGCTGAGCGGCGCGTTCTTCGGTGACGCGAAGCCGGCCGGCCTGGGCGACACGGTTGACCTTGTGCGCGAGGATGGCGGCGGATTGTTCTGCTGCCGGGGATTCGTGGCCGGGGCGCACGTCGCCGAAGATGAGGGTGTAGAAAGCCGGCTGCGCGAGGCCGAACTCGACGTGGAGGTCCCATCCAACGCGCAGATCCTCGACGGGGTCGTCGGTGTCCTCGAGCGCGGCCTTTTGGGCCAGGTAAGTGGCGAGGCCGAAACTGCCGGCGGCGTCGAGCAGGCCTTGCATGTCGCCGAACAGCCGGTAGATCGCTGGTGCTTGCACTCGGGCCGCTGCGCAGACGGTGCGCGTCGAGACGGCGTCGCGGCCGCCTTCGGAGAGGAGCGTCGCCGTGGCCTCGATGATGCGTTCGCGGGGGGCCTTGGCGGGCATAGCCGTAATGTACATCGGCCGCGTCCTCCTCATGTCGGCGAACCACGGACCGTCGCCGAGATTCGTGGTGTGTCGTACAGGTGAGGATGATTCATCACCGGCACCACCGGCTGTGCGCGCTCAACGTGGTTGCACGTCGACGCGCAGGATGCGGTCGTCACCGGGACGCGCGTCGGTTCCGCCCCAGGTGGCGCGGTCGGTGTTGGAGGTGATCAGCCACAGCGCCCCGTCGGGGGCGACCTCGACGGTACGGATACGTCCGTAGTCGCCCTCGAAATGCTCGACGGCGTCCCCGTCCGCGGCGTTGCCGGCGACCGGTAGTTGCCACAGACGTTGACCGCCGAGCGCGCCGATCCAGAGTGATCCGGCGGCGTAGGCGACACCCGAGGGTGAGGCGTCGTCGGGGTGCACGGTGAAGATCGGCGGCACTCCGGTGCCGCCTTGCACGCCCTCGGTTTCCGGCCAGCCGTAGTCCTGGCCGGGCCGGAGCACATTGACCTCGTCCCAAGTGCGGTGGCCCAGTTCGGAGGCGTACGCCGTGCTGTCGGGGCCCGAAGGCGATCCCTTGGACGTTGCGATGCCCGGAGGAGTAGATCGGCGAGTCGGGCGAGGGGTTGTCTCGCGGGATGGAGCCGTCCGGGCGGATCCGCAGGATCTTGCCGTTGAGCGCGGCGTCGTCGGCGGCGTTCTGCGGCTCGAACGCGTCGCCGGTGCCGATCCACAGGTTGCCGTCCGGGCCGATCACGATGCGTCCGCCGTGGTGGCGGTCGGCGGTCTGGATGCCGTCGAGCAGCACGCGGTCCTGCCGCAGCGATCGGAAATCGTCGGCGATGCGCAGGGCGACGATGGCGTTTTCCTGCGCCCCGGACACATAGGCGTAGACCGTGCGATCGGTGGCGAAGTCGCGTGAGGCGACGATGCCGAGCAGGCCGCCCTCGGAGCTGGCCACCACACCGGGCACCGCACCGACTGTCTGCGGTGTGCCGCCGCCGGCCGGGACTCGGAGGATGTCACCGCTGATCCGCTGCGACACCAGCGCGGACCCGTCGGGGAGGAACGTCAGCCCCCACGGCGCCTTGAGGCCGTTGACGATCTCGGTGGGTACGCCGAGAGTCGCGACTTGGCCGCCACTGCGCGTGGCGCCCGGCTGCACGTTGCCGGCGTTGATGATCGGCTCTTGAAAGGTCGAGCAGGCTGTCAGGCCGAGCGCGGCGATCAGGCTCACGCCCGTCGCGGCGCGTCGAAAGGGTCGATGTGACATGGCTCCGCCTCCTTCGACAAGGTCCTTGTCGTCCGACCTGCGGTTCGTCACGCGGCGCCGCCGTTGACGAAGATGGTCTGCCCGTTGATCCACCGGCCGTCGCCGGCGAGCAGGGACACCACTTGGGCGATGTCGTCCGGGTGGCCGAGCCGTTCCATCGGGTTCTGCTTGGCGATGCTCTGGATGAGGTCGTCGCTCTTGCCCTCGAGGAACAACGCCGTCGCCGTGGGTCCAGGAGCTACGGCGTTGACGGTGATATCCCGGCCGCGCAGCTCCTTGGCCAGGATCGGGCCGAGGGCCTCCACAGCCGCCTTGCTCGCGGCGTACGCGGCGTAGCTGGGCAGATTGAGCCGGGTGATCGAGGTGGAAAAGTTGATGATCGCGCCGCCTTCACGCAGCCGGCCGACCGCTTCGCGGGCGACGACGAAGGTGCCGCGGACGTTGGTGCGGTGCATGCGGTCGAACTCGTCGAGGTCCAGCTGGGCGACCGGCTTGAGGATCATGATGCCCGCGGCGTTCACGACAACGTCCACGCCGCCGAACGACTGCTCGGCGGTGTCGAACAGGGTCCTGACCGCGTTCTCGTCGGCCACGTCCGCCTGGACGGCTACGGCCCGGCCGCCGGCCTCCTCGATCGCCGCGACCGTGGATTTCGCCTCCGTCTCGTTACCGGCGTAGGCGACGACCACGTCCTGGCCGTCGGCGGCGAGCCTCAGCGCGACGGCGCGGCCGATCCCGCGGGATCCTCCGGTCACGACGGCAACCCGGTTCTGGTTGGAGGGCACCGTGTTCTCCTTCTCTGGTTTCAGTAGGTCAGGAATGCGCCGGGGTGAGCAGCTCGGCGCACGGTGGCGGCTCCGGTCATGAGGACGACAGACATCAGTGCTGCTCCCTCACATCACGGTAGCGCCGATACCAATGTATTGGGTAAAGGCGATGTGGTCAAGCTGCTATCAGAGCAGTGTTACTTGCGCTACCGCGATCAGGGCATCAGGGGCAGCCGACCCACGATCTTGTCGACGCGGTTGCGGGGTCCGACGATGCTGACGGGGTAGTAGTCGATGTCCTCGGCTCGGGTCTCTTTCACGGTGGCGAGATAGTCGGCGTAGACGCGGGTGTGTTGGGCCGCGGCGGGCATGTCGGCCACGAAACAGTGACCCCGATCCACCAGCGCCGGAGCCCTGCGGACGCCCCAAGCAAGGGCTACCTTGGAGCCTGCCTCCGACGATACGCATCAGCTGGACAACGTGTAGAGCCCCAGGAACCTCGCTTGAGCCTCGCGCGTTTCCTTCATGTCACCTCTCGACACAAGGACAACCATGAACTTAGGCCTTCCGGAACTCATCCAGCTGCTTGTGATGCTGCTCATCTTCGTCGGGGTTGTCGGCGGCGTGGTGTTCCTCATCGTGCGGCTGGCAACCCGCGGCCGAAAGTAGACGCCCGGTCCAGGCCCTCATCGCCATCCGGGTACGCCCGCCGTCGCGACGCACCATCGAAGGCTTCCGCAACTGGGTCAGCCGGCTGCCCGACACACTCGGCCTCTACGTGACCACCGGGTCCGAGGACTTCATCGTGCACGTCGCCGTCCCCGACAACGCCAGCCTGTACGCCTTCGTCATCGACAAGCTCACCGAACGCCCCGAAGTCGCCGACGTCCGCACCTCCATCGTCTACGAACACATCCGCAACAACCAGATCGCCCCCGCCCCCCTGAAAGAGCCCCGTCAGCCGGCGATCGGTCGCTTGCGCATAACGAACCCGGCGTGATGAAGCACTCCGTCGAGCAGTTCTCCGAAGGCCCAGAACCCGGTGTCGTCGAGGTAGGTGATGCGGTCGTCGTGGACCCAGTATCTGCCTGTGTAAGCATCAGCCCGGCCGTTGCGCGTCTCGGTGTACCGGCCGTCGGGGAGCAGGTGCTGCTCGAGCGCCCTTGACTCGTCAACCCAGACACCGTGCCATCCCCGGAGCTCGTCACCGGGGACGGCGGTCCCGGCCGGACGGGTGGGTTCGCCCTGCCACGCCTCGAGGTGTCCTGACACGACGACGGCGAGCAGGTCGGGCGGCTGGATGATCAGGATCTGCCCGATCCGGGACTCGCTCACACGCTCTCGGGTGACGGCGAAGGTCGCCGGGTTGCCGGGGGTCAGGTCGTAGACGCCGCGCCGGCACTCGGGACGGGCGTGCACCGCGCTGTCCACGAGCAGCGGAACGACGAACGCGCCATCCGCCTGGATCACGCGGGCCTCGGACGGAGGGGACTCCTTCTCGCGCGGACCGACATGCGTGATCCTTCCGTCCTCGGCCCACAGGTCTCCGCGTACGGTCTGTGACGGTGTGCCATGGATGGTGGCGTCGAGGACCACCAGGGCATCGGAGGCATCGCTTCCTGGCATCGGCTGTGCTCCTCGTGAGACCGTGCCGACCGCGGGATCGCCGGTCGGGGCCGGGTGCGGACGTACCGCATGGATCGCGAGGACGACGGTGAACACGACGGCCAACACGGGCGGCAGGAGGCGGCGGCCGGACGTCCGTGCGGCGGTGAGCACCTTGGGCGCGTCTCTCATGCGTCCTACCCTCGGCGGGATCGTGGCGCGGAAGAAGGCCGCGGTTCTCCTGGGCGTGCCGCACCCAGGCTCGCGTCGATCGGCCCCTGGCCTAGGAGCGCGGGGGCCGGGTGCCCCCGCGCTGATCAGAGCAGCTTGTCCCGGGTGAAGGGAACGTCCCGGAGGCGGCGGCCGATGGCGTGGTAGATCGCGTTGCCGATGGCCGCGGGCACGCCGGTTCCCGGCGTCTCGCCGAAGCCGCGGACCCCGCGCAGCTTGCCGTCCGGGTCCGGCTCCGACCGATCCACGAACAACGCCTCCACCGACGGCGTGTCCGCGCAGACCGGAACCAGGTAGGTGGACAGGTTGGGGTTGACGACCCGCGCCGTGTTCGGGTCCACCATCGTGTGCTCCATCAGGGCGAAGCCGATCCCCCACGTCACGCCGCCGATGACCTGCCCGCGCGCGGTCCGGCGGTTGAGCACGCGTCCCAGGTCGTGCGCGGTCACGACCCGGGTCACGCGCAACCTGCCCAGCCTCGGCTGGATCCGTACCTCCAGGAACACCGCGCCGAACGAGTGCCCGGGCGTGTTGTCCTGGCTTCCGGTCACCTCGACGGCGCTGCCGTGGCGGGTCACGACGTCGCGGTAGGTGTCCCTGCGGTCGCGGTCGCCCCGGGCGAACAGGCGCCCGTCCTCGGTCACGACCTCCTCGGCGGGCACGCCGTGCAGCGGGGAGCGCGGGTCGGCGACGGCGAACGCGATCACGGCGTTCCGCGCGCGCTGCGCCGCGTCGGCCGCCGAGCCGGCCACGCTGGGCATCGTGGACGACCCCGCCGACAAGGACGCGGGCGGGTACGTGGTGTCGCCGAGCAGCGTCGTGACGTGGCCGAGCGGCATGCCGAGCCCTTCGGCGACGACCTGGCTGAGCACGGTGTACGTGCCGGTGCCGATCTCCTGGGTGGCGGCACGCAGGGTCGCCCGCCCATCAGGGCTGATCGCGAGGTGGGCCTGGGACGGGATGAAGCCGTAGGTGTGGGTCTCGGTGGCCATGCCCCAGCCGACGTACTCGTCGCCGTCCCTGGTCGTGCCCGGCCTGGGGTTGCGCCCGGCCCAGCCGAACGCCTCGGCCGCGGCCCGGTAGCACTCCAGCAGTTGCTTGCCTGCGTAGGGCTGGAGGCTCTCGCTCTGCTGGTCGACCTCGGTGTGGTTACGGATCCGGAGTTCTACCGGGTCGATGCCGAGCTCGTAGCTCAGCTCGTCCATGGCGGTCTCGAGGCCGAAGTGCGCGGTCGTCTCCGGTGAGCGCATGTAGCTTGACGTCGGCAGGTCCAGCCGCACGCCCAGCTGCCGCACGTGGACGTTCGGGCAGGCGTACAGGCGGAGCGTGGAGTCGCTGCCGTTGTAGATGCCCTCGTCCGTGCGGGTCACCTGCGCCGTCGAGGTGTCGACGATGGCGGTCAGGTTGCCCTGCCGGGTGGCGCCGAGCCGGAGGTGGTGGCGGTATTCGGCGCGGTGACCGTTGGAGGTGTACATCTGCGCGCGCGACAGCACCAGCTTCACCGGCCGGCCGGCGAGCTGCGCCGCCGCCGCGGTGAGCAGCGTGTGCGGATAGGTGGGGCCCTTGGCGCCGAAGCCACCGCCCAGGTAGGGCGAGATGACTCTAACGCTCTCGGGATCCTCCTTGCCGAACGCGAACGCCACGGCGTTACGGGCGAAGACCACACCCTGGGTGCTCTCGTACAGGGTGAGCGTGCCGCCCTCCCAGACGGCGGTGGTGGTGTGCGGCTCGATCGGGTTGTGGTGCTGCATCGGGCTGCTGTAGGTCTGGTCGATGCGCACCTCGGCCTGCTCGAGCGCCGCGGCGGCGTCGCCGCGGGCCGACTCGTTGGGCCTGTTGCGGAACTTCTCCGGCAGGAACGCCTCGTCGAGCACGTCCGCCATCCGCGCGACCGGATCCTCCGCCCGATAGCGCACCTTCACCAGGTTCGCCGCCTCCTGCGCCTGCTCCAGCGTCTGGGCCAGGACGTACGCGACCGGCTGCCCGTGGTGGTGCACCCGCGTGTCCTGCATGGGGATGAAACGCCTGTTGAACGGGAAATCCGGCAGATTCAGCCTCGGCATGTCGGCGTGGGTGTAGACCGCGACGACGCCGGGATGCGCCAGTGCCGCCCTGGTGTCGATCTCCACGACCTCGCCGCGGGCGATCGTGCTCATCACCAGGAAACCGTGCAGCACGCCGGTCACCTCGTTGTCCGCGGCGTAGCGGGCGGCGCCGGTGACCTTCGCCCGGCCGTCCACCCGCGCCACGCCCTGCCCCACCAGCCCGCTCATCGAAGCCCTCCCAGATCGCTGAGGATGCTCACCAGCGCCCGCTGGACGAGCTCGACCTTGAACCTGTTCCCCTCGTACGGCTCGGCTTCCCTGACCAGAAGCCGGCCCGCCTCGGCGATCGCCTGCGCGGTCAGCGGCCGGCCCCGCAGCGCCGCCTCGACGCGCGTGTCCCGCCACGGGCGAGTGCCCACGCCGCCGAACGCCAGCCGCACGTCCCGCACCACGCGGCCGCTGGTCCGCAGCGCCGCCGCCACCGACACCACCGCGAACTCGAACGTGGCCCGATCACGCAGCTTCAAGTAACGCGTATGCGCGGCCAGGGAGGTGCGCGGCACGTCCACCCAGGTGATCAGCTCTCCCGGTCGCATCGGGGTCTCCCGGTCCGGTGTGGACCCGGGAAGGAGGTAGAAGTCAGCGATGGGCACGGCCCGATCGCCGCCGGGGCCGATCAGGTGCACGGTCGCGTCCAGTGCGATCAGCGCCACCGCCAGATCCGAGGGGTGCGTCGCGATGCAGTGGTCACTGCCGCCCAGGATCGCGTGTCCCCGGTTGTGCCCGGTGATCGCCGGGCAACCGCTGCCCGGGACCCGCTTGTTGCACGCCGAGGCCGAGTCCCGGAAGTACCCGCACCTGGTGCGCTGCAACAGGTTCCCGCCGATCGAGGCCATGTTGCGGACCTGCGGGGACGCCGAGGCCAGCAGTGCCTCCGACAGCACGGGGAATTCCCGCCGCACCCTGGAGTGCTCGGCGACATTCCGCATTCTGGCCAGCGCTCCGACGCGAAGCCTTCTGGAGTCGAAGGCGACACCGTCGATGCCGAGGCGGTTGACGTCAACGAGGTGGTCGTGGGTCTCCGCGCCGTCCCGCATCAGGTTCAGCAGGTCGGTGCCGCCCGCCACGAACGTCGAGTTCGGTGTCCCGGCGGCGATCCGTACCGCCTCGGCCGGGCTGCTGGCGACCGTGTAACCGAAGGCCCTCACCGCCGCACCTCCTTCGCGGCGTCGGCGACAGCGGCGACGATGTTCTGGTACGCCGCGCACCGGCACAGGTTCCCGCTCATCCACTCGCGGATCTCCGCCTCCGACCCCGTGTGCCCCTCGTTGATGCAGGCCACGGCGGACATGATCTGACCAGGAGTGCAGGCACCGCACTGGAACGCGTCGTGCCGGATGAACGCCTCCTGCACCGGGTGCAGCTCCTCGCCCCGCGCCAGCCCCTCCACTGTGGTGACCTCGGCCCCACCCCGCATCACCGCCAAGGTCAGGCAGGACTTGACCCGCTCACCATCGACCAGCACCGTGCACGCCCCGCACTCACCCCGGTCGCAGCCCTTCTTGGTGCCGGTCAGGCCGAGTCGCTCACGCAGCGCGTCGAGGAGGGTCACTCTCGGCTCCAGGACGAGCTTGCGCAGCTGCCCGTTGACCGATAAGGCGACCTCCACCGACGCCCCGGCGGCGACGGCGTACGCCGATCCGGCCGCGGTGCGCACTGTTTCGGCGGCGGCCGGCGCTGCCCCCGCGCCCGTCCCGGCCGCTGCCGCTCCCGCCGCGGCCACCGCGATGGATTTGAGGACCGTGCGGCGGCTGTGCAGGAGTTTCTCGGTTTCGGGGTCGTGTTCCCCGTCGTCGTGGACGAAGTCGGCGTCGTCTGAACTATCCATGGTTGCAACCTTTCGGAGCCAGACCACGATGCTCGGTACCGATGACGCTCAGGCATCAGGGACTGCTCCCCACATCGCGGTAGCGGTGATACCACCGTATTGAGTAAAGGCGATGTGGTCAAGCTGCTATTAGATTGTTGTTACTTCCGCTACCACGATTCATGCCACCCGCAGCGGCTGCTCCCACGTCCGGACCAGATCCACGATGGAGTCGTGGATCCTGTGCTGGTACGGTCGGCGCGAGCCGTACCCGATGGAGGCCGCGACGTTGCCGCCCGCCAGCCGGCCTTGGCGCAGGGCATGCTGCCCGCTCATCGGGGTGATCTTGCCGGGCCTGGTGAGGTCGGGGACGGCGGCCACGTCGCCGCAGACGTGGATCTCGGGATGGCCGGGCACGGCGAGGTGCTCGTCCACCCTGATCCTGCCTTGCTCGGCCGCCAGTCCGAGGTTGGTCACGAGCGGATCCGGGCGTACCCCGAAGGTCCACACGATCGTGCGGGTGGGGATGAACTCGCCGTCGGTGAGCCGCAGCCCCCGGGAGGTGACCTGGCCGAGCGAGGTCTGCGTACGGACCTCCACACCCCGCGACCGCAGCATCCGTGCCGTGGCCCTGGACAGGCGGTGCCGCATGTCAGGCAGCAGCCACTCGGCGGGATCGGCCAGGATCCAGCGGATCGGCTGCTCGCGCAACCGCGGGTCGCGGCAGGCGATCGACTGGGACAGCGACTGCCCGGCCGAGGCCGCCGCCGTGCCCGCGTATCCCGCGCCGAGCACGACGAACGTGCAGTGCGCCGCGCGTTCGAAGGGATCGGTGCTCGCGGCGGCCAGGGAAAGCTGCCGGTGGATGTGATCGCGCAGCTGGAGGGCCTGGCCGACGTTGTGGAAGCCGACGCTGTGCGCCGAGACCGCGGAGACCTGGGCGACTTCGCTCACGCCTCCCGCCGCGACGATCAGCCGGTCGTAGTCCAGCACGCCGCCGTCGTAAAGCACGCGGCGGGCGTGGGCGTCGATGTGGGTGACCGTGCCGAGCACCACCCGCACGCCCGGCAGCGTCTCGGCCAGCGGCACGCTCACCCGATCCGGGCTGAGGACGCCCGTCATCACCTGCGGGAGCAGCTCCGGATGCAGGGCGGCGCCGGTCGGGTTGACCAGCACGATCTCCGCGCCGTCTCCCACCTTGCGCGACAGGGTGCGCGCCGCCTGATATCCGGCGACCCCGGCTCCGACGATCACCACCTGTGGCCTGGTCGATGCCACGGTCATCTCCCCGAGGTGATCGCCGGCTCGCGGCGCTCTTGCTGCGCCGGCGCCAGCCGCTCGTGGAATCCGCCGTCCGGGGACCGCGTGATGATCCCGGTCTCCACACCGTGCTCGGCCACATGGTGATCCGTCTGCTGAAGTGCGAGGCAGATCGACCGGGTGATGACGAAGGCGAGGACAGGACCGATGACCACGGCGAACCTGAAGAAGATCGTCACAGCGTCGACGGTGAGGTGGAACTGGTGGGCGATCTGGTCATTGGCCGCGGCCGCCCACAGCAGGCCGTAGAACGTGACGCCGGCGGCCGCGATGGCCGTCTTCACCGGCGTCTCGCGTGGCCGATCGAGCAGGTCATGCGCGGGCCTCTCGCGGGCCATGCGGCTCGTGGTCTTGGGCCGGCCCAGCGCGTCACGGCGGCTGCGTCGCGAGCGGAGGAAGCGCTCGACCATCGGGTACGCGGCCAGGGCGGTGAAGAAGACCCCGGGGACGACCAGGGTGGGGACGAGGACGGCGAGGCTGAGCGTGTAGTCCCCGAGGGTGAGTTCCCACGCGGGCATGATCCGGAGGGCGCCGTCGAGGAACCCCATGTACCAGTCGGGAACCGAGCCTGCCGAGATCTGCGTCGGCTTGGCGGGGCCGTACAGCCAGATCGGGGCGATCTGGAATCCGAACCCGAGGATGATCAGCATGCCGATCGTGGCGAGCGCCATCATCGGGCGTGCGTTGCGCCGAGCCGGCAGCGAGGCGATGAACCGGGAGTGGCCGTGCCGCCGCACCAGCAGCTCACGGGCGATCAGCAGCGCGGCCATGACGACCGCGACCAGCAGGTGCCCCCCGTACATGACCGGAATGACCCTGTCGCCGGGGAAGTCCGGGCCGAACAGCAGCGACATCGCCCAGGTTCCCACCACGGGGATGGACTGCACGACCGACATGATCAGCCACAGGCTCCCGCCCGACAGCATGTCGTCAGGCAGGGCGTTGCCGGTCTCGCCCGCGGCCATGCCCAGCGCCAGCAGCGTCACCCAGATCAGCCACTGCCCGGTGCGCGGGCGGCGGAACGCGCCGGTGAGGAACATCCGCAGCAGCTGCAGCACGACGGCCGCCACGAAGATGAGCGCCGCCCAGTGGTGGGCCTGGCGGATGAGCAGGCCGCCGCGCACCTCCAGGCTCAGATGCATGGTCGAGTCGAAGGCCTCGCTGACGAAGAGACCGCGCAGCGGGCCGTACGAGCCGTCATAGGTCACCTGGGACATGCTGGGCTCGTAGAACACCATCAGCACCGCCCCGGTCACCGCCAGAACGACGAACGACCAGACGGCGATTTCCGCGAACATGAACGACCAGTGGGAGAACTGAAACGAGCGGCGCTTGGCCAACAACGAAAGCATTGGAACCCCCTAACCTTGCCTACTCACAAGACGCAATCAGGCCGGGGGTTTGTGACAGCGATGCGCCGCCGGTGACGGTGATCCGCGTCACTGCGCGCGTTTGAGTAGGGGGCTACTCAAGACGACCCGGCGATCGGGATCACACGCTTGATCCCATGAATCGTCGCTTCGCCGTCAGCGGGCTGTTGATCGCGATCCTGTCCCTCAGCTTCCTCACCGGGTGCGAGCACCAGGGCGATCAGGCCGGCGCCGATCAGCCGCCCCAGGCGCAGCCCAAGAACCCACCGCCGGCCAAGAAGGGCTTCTGCCCCAAGGCCGGGCCGATCACCCGCTCGCTGCTGCCCTCGCTCGAGGGCGTCGAGCGGATCGCCACGAACCCCTGCCTCGGGGTGAACGGCTTCCTCGGCCTCGTGCTCGACGCCATCCCGCAAGAGGAGATGGATGCAAAGAGGGAATTGCGCAGGTTCCGCACGGGGCTGACGAGCTTCGCCAAGCAGGTCGTCCTGGTGGCGGATGCCGTGGACTGCGCGTACGAGAACGACCATCTGGCGATCTCGGTCTACCAGGATCCCGAGTACAGCTGGTCGCTGGGCGTCGTGGCCGTGGTGCGAGGCGACGTGGAGGCGTTGGCGGAGGATGCGGTCTGCCTGCTGGCCAAGCAGGTGGAATTCATTCCTGGCTTTGGCGTGCGGGCGGAGGGTCCCCCGACAGCCACGTTCTGCGCCGACACCGTGCTCCGGGAGGCCCAGGGCTACCAGTTCAGGGTCATCTGGCTGGCCAGCTCCGACAAGATGTGCCGCAGTCTCTCGGGCAGCATCAAGGATGCCTAGTGCGGATGGCTCACCGACAGGTGCAGCGAGTCACCGGCGAGCGCCACCATCCGCCCCCGACGCGGGCTCCTCGAACGTGTCGCCGAGCATGAACAGGATCCGCCCGTCAGGCGAGCCCCTTCCCTGCGGCGCCGTAATCGCCTATACCCGAGATTACGGATGATCGGAGGTCCCCCATGCGGCTGCTCGGCTGTCTCTTCCTGGTGTGCAGCGCCGCCGCGGCCTGGTTGCCGGCAGCCGGGGCGGCGTCGGCCGGACCCGCGGGGGCCGCCGTGGCCCCGACGGCCGTCATCCGCGCCGACTTCCCCGATCCGGACGTCATCCAGGTCGGCTCCACCTTCTACGCCTACTCCGCCAGCAGTTCGGCCGGGCGCATACCGGTCGCGAGCGCGCCGTCCGCCACCGGCCCGTGGACCGTACGCGGGGACGCGCTGCCCGCCAAGCCGTCCTGGGCGGGCAGCGGCGGCTTCTGGGCGCCCGACGTCTCCCGTCTCCCCGACGGCCGCTACCTGATGTACTTCACCGCCCCCAGCACCGCGACCGGGCGCATGTGCATCGGCGCCGCGACCTCGGCGAACCCGCTCGGCCCCTTCCAGCCCGCCGGTAACGGACCGCTCGTCTGCAACGCGAGCGAGGGCGGCGACATCGACCCGTCGAGCTTCGTCGACACCGATGGCAAGAGGTACCTGGTCTACAAGAACGACGGCAACGCCGTCGGCCGGCCCACCATCCTGTGGCTGCAACAGGTCGGCGCGGACGGCGTCACCTTCGTCGGCGGCCGCACTGAGCTCATCCGCAACGACCGGCCCGAGGAGGCCGGGGTGATCGAGGCTCCCGTGCTCGTCAAGCGGCCCTCCCACTACGTGCTCTTCTACTCGGCCGGCTCCTACACAGGCAACGGCTACTTCACCAGCTACGCCGTGTCCCCGTCGCTCACCGGGCCCTACACCAAGGCGTACCGGCCGCTGATGACGACCGCCACCTTCGACGGGGCCGTCCAAGGCCCCGGCGGGACCGACGTGCTCGGCAACCGCGTGTTCTTCCACGGCTGGGTGAGCAACGCACGCCACATGTACACCGCGGAGCTGGGCTGGGCCGACGACTACCCGGTGGTCCGCGGCAGCCGGGTCCGCTACGAGGCCGAGCGGGGCACGCTCAACCATGCCGAGGTCCGCACCGGCGCGGCGGGCGCGTCCCAGGGCGCCGTGGTCGCCAAGATCGACTACGCGGACAGCTGGGTCGACGTCCGGGTGTTCGCGCCGGTCGCCGGGGCCTACACCGCGTACGTGGCCTACGCCGCCGGGTACGGCGACGCGCAGCACCTGGTGACGGTGAACGGGTCGACGCAGTTGGCGCTGAGCTACCCCAACCGCGGCTGGGACAACTGGACGCAGGTGCCCGCCCAGCTCACGCTGACCGCCGGCTGGAACACCCTGCGGTTCCAACACCAGACGCGCTGGGCCGAGCTGGACTACATCGAGATCAGCTGACCGGGCGCTGTCCTCGGCTTCTGCAAGCCGTACACCCGTGGCGGCTGCTCCCGCGCCCAGGCGATCCCACCGCGGACCAAGTAGAAGATCGCGTCCTGGCGCCGTCGACGAAGGTCTGTCAGTGGTGGTGGCCGCGCCGGCCGAGGGTCTCCACGGGGGTCGCGCCGGGGCGGGTCCACTGCGGCACGGGGCGGCCGGTCGGGCCCCAGGTGGCGTTCCCGTCCGCGTCCGAGCGCCAGGACCAGGACGGGCCGCGCCCCTTGTTGGGCCAGCCCTGGGGGTTGTCCTCCCACGTCTCGCCGCGGCCGTAGGGCGTCATGTCGAGCAGGCCGAGGGACCCGTTGACCCGCTCGTTGCCACGGCCCGTGGTGGAGTAGGTGAGGAACACGCGGTCGCCGTCGCGCAGGAAGCAGGTGAGGTAACCCATTTCTCCGCCGATCGGCGCGTCCACGTCGCGCACCGAGTACCAGGGCTGGGTGTAGCCCATGAACTCGGCGAAGGAGGCCACCTCGTCCCACGGGCCCGTGGTCAGGATGGCGAACGAGACGCCGCGGGCGTTGAGGTAGACGGCGTCCTTCAGGTGCCAAGCCGTGGTCGTGCAGCCCTCGCACTGCCCCTGGTGCGGCGCGCCGTCGTACCACATGTGCTTGTAAACCACGAGCTCGTCCCGGCCCTGGAACAGGTCCAGGAACGGGACCGGACCATCGGGTCCGACGACCTCGACCGTCCCGTCGAGCTCCACCATCGGTAGCCGGCGGCGGGCCGCGGCGATGGCGTCGCCCTCGCGGGTGTGGGCCTTCTCGCGGACCAGAAGCTCATCACGGGCGGCCTGCCAGGTGGCCAGGTCGACGATGGGCGGCCGGCCGGGCAGCGCGGTGGTCGGGTCACTCGGCGTGGTCGTCATGGTGTCCTCCCGTGGTGTCTGGCGCCGGGCGTCGTAGTACGACGCCCTACGACGGTCACCAGAACAGACCCGCGACCCGGCCGGAACTCATCGCGCCAGGGGAAGCCGTGTCATTCGCCCAAGCCCGCGCGGCGGGCGCGGACCACTGCCTGGGCGCGGTCGGCCACCTGGAGCTTGGCGAAGATGGACGTGAGGTGGTTCTTGACGGTCTTCTGGCTGAGGAACAGGACCCGCGCGATCTCCGCGTTGGACTTGCCGGAGGCGAGCAGGTCGAGGATCTCCCGCTCCCGCTGGGTGAGCTCGGGGAACGGGCCGCTGTCGGGCCCGCTGGTCAGGAAGCGGCGGATCCTGCGCGCCACGCCCGGCCCGTACACCGCCTCTCCCCTGGCGACGGCGGACACGGCGGCGAGGAAGTCGGGACCGGCGGTGCCCTTGAGCACGTAGCCGCGCGCGCCCGCCCGCAGCGCGGCGAACACGGACGCGTCGTCCTCGCTCATGGTGAGCACGAGCACGCCGAGGTCGGGGCGGCGGTCGATGAGCTGCCGGGTCGCCTCGGTGCCGGACATGCCGGGCATGACGAGGTCCATCACGACGACGTCGGGTTCGAGGGAGAGCGCGAGCTCGATGGCCTCCTCGCCGTCGCCGGCCTCGCCGACGACCTCGGCGCCGCCGATCTGTTCAAGCAGCGCCTTGAGGCCGTGGCGGAGCAGCGGGTGGTCGTCCACCAGCAGCACGCGAATGGGGTCGTTCATAGGGGAAGCACCGCCTCCACGAGAGTCCCGCGCCCGGGCTCGGACGAACGTCGCAGGTCACCGCCCACTTCGGCGGCGCGTTCTCGCATGCTGCCGGATCCTACGCCCTCGCGCAGCGGCTCCGGCAGGCCGCGCCCGTCATCGCGGATCCGCAGCACCAGCCGGTCGGGCACGGCCGTTGCGGTGATCTCCACGTTGGCGGCGTCGGCGTGCTTGAGCGCGTTGGACAGGGCCTCCTGCGTGATCCGGTACGCGGCGACCTCCACGGCGGCGGGGAGGGCGGGCAGCGGTTCGGGGATGGTGACGGCGACGTTCGGGCCCAGCTGGGCGTCCAGCGCGAGGTCCTCCAGGGCTCCGGAGAGGCCCAGCTCGTCCAAGGCCGGTGGGCGCAGGTCGTGGACAATCCTCCGGACGTCTCCGACGATCGCCTGGGCCAGCTCCCTGACGCCGGTGACCTGCTCGCGCAGCTCTGGTGGCGCCGTGGCCTCGATCACGTACAACCTCACCCCGATCGTGGCCAGGTCCGCGCCGAGGCCGTCGTGCAGGTCGCGGCGCAGGCGGCGGCGCTCCTCCTCGCGCGCCTTGACCAGGCGCTCGCGCGAGTCCCTGACCTCCGTGGCCAGCCGCACCGCCGCCAGGGCCACCGCCAAGTGGGGCGCCAGATCGTCGAGCACCGCCCGATCCGCCCTGCTCAGCGGCTCCCCTGGAGAGCGGGGCGCCGCCCGGAGCTCCCCCTCCGTCCGCCCACCGCTCAGCAGCGGGATGCGTACGCCATCCTCGGGAACGCCACCGAAGACCGAGACGGGAACCCCGGCGGCGGTGAGCACGGCGACGGCCGGCACCCGCAACGTTCGCGCCACGGTCTCGGCCGCGCCGTCGAGCAGCTCGGTCGGCGCGGCCGTCGCCTCCAGCCGCTGCCCGAGATGGGACAGGGCCGCGGCGGGCTCCCCCCGGTTGCCGAACAGCAGGCGGCTCACGGCCCGCTGCACGGCATCGCGCGCCGGCGCGAACGCCACCGCCACGACGCCGGTGGCCAGCAACGACTCCAGAACACCGCCTTGCTGCCTGAACAGCCCGTTCAGGGTGGTGACGGTGGCCATGTAGGCGCCCAGCAGCAGCGCCGCGACCAGGACGTACACGACGGTACGCCGGATCAGCACCTCGATGTCGAACAGCCGGTATCGGAAGATCGACACGGCGGTGGCCAGCGGCAGGGCAGGCAAGGTCAGCGCCAGCAGCCAGATCCCGACGGACCACGTACCGCCGGAATGGGCGGAGTCGACGAGCGCCGCCAGCGCGATGGCGACGGCGGCCGGGAGCACCGGCATGAGCTGACGCCGATCCTGAGCCCGCCGCACCCGCACGACCAGCGCGACCGCCCCCACGACGGCCGCCACGCTCACCACCACCCCGAAACAGGCTGCGATGATCTCGGTCGGCACGAACCCCACCGGGCTGGGCCGCTCACTCCCCCAGACCCACACCATGTCCCTGAACATGAGCACGACCTGCAGGATGGCCAGCGCCGCGATGAGCGCCCCCATGACCGGCCGCCACCTCCGCGACGGCAACCGCCCGTCGGGCAGGAACGCCGGCAGCAGGAACAACGGCCCGAACCCGGTGAAGAACACCCAGTTGACCACCCAGGAGCTGAACTCGGTGCCTGGCCATCCGTGGGCTTGGCCGTACACGCTGTACCCGCCCGCCAGCGCCTGCAACGCCAGCCCTGTGCCGCCCAGGCAGAACAGCCACCCGATGGGATTACGGGGTTGCCGCGCCACGATCAACGCCCCCACCAGCGGATAGGTCAGCCCTACGACGGCGTCCAGCAGAAGGTACGTGGCGTCCTGGACCGGGACGTTGACCGTGAGAACGGTGCCGATCAGGACGGCCGCTGCGGCCGCACCGGGAATCGCCCAGGGCTGCCAGGTGGAAACACGCACAGGAGCATCGTCCAGTCATGTCCCATCCAGGGCAATGGGACCAGAGTCCCGCCCCGCCCGGGACCTCGCGGGCCCCACCAGTAGGCCGGAGGAGGCCCTTCCCCAAACCGGGACCCGATGGGGACCCGCCGCTCAGGCGGGTGGGACCGGTGGGCGGGTGGACTGCTGGTCATGCACACGACATCGCCCCCGGTCACACGCCGAGTCACCGGACGGGGTCGTCGCCGTGCCGCTCCGGCACCGGAGCGGACCCACCGCCCGGCGGAACCCGAAGGAGAGAAGAAGACCATGAACATGCGAATCCTGGCCGGCAGCCTGGTGGGCAGCGGCGGCATCCTGTTCGCCCTCGGAAACGTCCTGCACCCCCTGGAGCACAGCGAAGCCGCCCACTCCGCCCCGACCTGGGAGGCGGCACACCTCATCTTCGCTCTGGGCGGCCTGCTGATCACCGCCGGGCTCCCCCTGCTGATCGCCGTGAGCCAGGCGCTCCGGCCGTCCAAACTGGCCTCGATCGGCGGGGTCATGCTGGCGATCGCATTCGCGGCCCTCGCTCCGGGCGCCTGGTTCGAGGCGTACGTCGCGCCCCTGCACGGCGTCGCCGAACAGGTGGAGGCCGGTGGCGGCGGCGCGGTCAACGCAGTGGCCGGGATGATGTGGATGGCGTCGCTGGTGGCGTTCGGGGCGGGGCTCGCGTGGCGCGGAGCGCGGCGGTCGGTGCGGCTGGCGGGCGCGGCACTGCTGGTCGCCGCTCTGGTGCTGGTCGTCGGTCCGGGCCTGCCCGTGGTGGAAGGGCTGGTGATCATCCCGGCAACGGTTGTGGCCGGTCTCGGGCTGCTGGCCGTGGGCGTGGCATCGGCGCGTACGACCGCCGAGCCCGTCCCCGTGAACGCCTGATGTCGTCGTCCCGCCACACCCGGTGCCATCTCGACGACCGGATCGAGGAGGTGTGGCGGGGAACCCTGGCCCTGACCGCCGCCATCTGGCACAACCGCCACACCGGCCGGCCCATCACCCGATCGCTGATTGCCTACGACCACTGATTAGGCGTGCCAGAGGGCGGCAAGCTGCCGGGTGGCCAGCCGGGATGGTATCGCGCGCAGCAACGCGTCGCGAAGCCACGCGGCGACGCCGGTCTGGGAGGTCAGCCGCGATTGCCGGGACGCCGCCCGCATCATGCGGTTGGCGCTGGGCCTGCGCTCGGCGTCGTAGCGCAGGAGCCGCTGGGCGACGTCTGACGGCTCTGCGCCGCTCAGGTGGCGGGTTAGTGCGGCCGCGTCTTCGAAGGCCTGGCTGGCGCCCTGGCCGAGGTCGGGTGGCATGGCGTGCGCGGCGTCGCCGAGGAGCGCGACCCTGCCGACCGTGAACGAGGGCAGGGGTTCGGCCAGGCGAGCGATCGGGTCGACGTAGATGTCGGCGGGCGGGGTGGCCTCGATCAGTGCCGTGACGAGGGGGTGCCAGTCGGCCATCAGGGACAGCATCTGCCGGCGTGCCTCCTCCGCGCCGGGCGGCGTGCCGTGCAGGACGGAGTCGGTGAACCAGTACAGGCGGTGCTCGCCGACGGGGAACAGGCCGAACATCGCCCCGCTGCGGCGGTCGACCAACTGGCTGGCGAGCAGGTCTGTTACCGGGCCGGGAGGGCGGGGCAGCATGCCGCGCAGGTCCATCCGGCCGGTCCGCCGTAGCCCGGGGTGGCCGGGAAAGAGCTGTTCGCGCAGCTTGCTGCCGATGCCGTCGGCCGCGATCACGGCGTCCGCTCTTGCGACGGGGTCGCCGTCGCTGATCACGGTTACCCCGGTGGGGTCGGGCTCCAGGCGCTCGACCGGGGTCGCGGTTCGCACCAGGTCGGCGGGCAGCGGGGCGCGTAGCGCCCGGTGCAGTTCAGCCCGGTCGATGATGGCGGGCGTCCCGACCTTCTGCTGCGCCTGGACCGCATCGGTGATCAGCAGCGGGCGTCCGCGCCAGTCCCGCAATCCCGCGCGGGCGGCAGGCATGATGTGCCCGCGAACGTCTTCAGCCAGCCCCAGCGCGTCCAGCGCGCGGAGCCCGTTGGGCATGACCACGATCCCGGTGCCCGCTTCCCGGAGTTCGGCGCCCCGTTCGAAGAGTGTCACCTCGTGGCCCAGGCGATGCAGCCCCACCGCGGCCGTCACTCCTCCGAGCCCGGCACCGACCACCACGATCCTCATGAGACCTCCTCGCCTATTCACTACGATCGTACTAGTACGGCTATTGGTAGCATGGTCGCATGCCGCCCACCAACCCGGCCCGTCGCCGAGCCCTAACCGATGCCGCCATCGAGCTACTGGCGTCGTCGGGCGTGCATGGACTGACCCACCGCGCGGTGGAGAAGGAAGCAGATCTCCCGCCGGGAACGGCCTCGAACTACTTCCGCAGCCGGGAAGCGCTGCTGGTGGCCGCCGCGGAGCGCATCGCCGAGCTGCATCACGCCGACACCGACCGGGCCACCGGGCAGCCCGCGACGCTGGTCCACCTGCTGACGGAATCGCTGCTCACAGCGGCGACCACACTGCGCAACCGCTATCTGGCAATCTTCGAACTTCAACTGGAGGCCGTGCGCCGGCCGCTGCTCGCCTCGGCGCTCGCGGGCCTGCAGGACATGTCGGTGCAGATCACCGCCGGGCACCACGACAAACTCGGCCTCGCCATCCCACGCGAGAAGATTCCCGCGCTGATCGCGCTCTACGGGGGTGCGCTGTTCACCCTGGTCACCGCGCCACCAGGGAGCGTCAGCAGGGACGTCGTCCAGAGCGTGGTTCAGGTCATCGTGTACGGCTGTGCCCTACACGATGAAAATCCTGAATCGGTGCGGCAGGGCCGCCACACCTAGCGCAGCTTCCGGACCCCGGCCCCGTCATTAAGCGGTCGGCGACGGTGCCGATCGGCGCGGCGTCGGGCGCCTTCAGGTACCGACAGCGCTCTGCGCGCAGCACACCCGCGTTGAGCTCGACGCGTCGCTGCTGAATTGAACTCCAGACCGAGAAAGACGCTCGGCCGGGAAACCCTGGCCGAGACGGCTGCGCGACGGCAGGCCGCGTGACGTTCTGGTTCTCAGGGCTGTGTGACGGGCTGGTTCGCGACCGCAGAGGCTGCGCAGGAGGCAAGGTCCTCGCGTAGCCGGCGCTGCCGCTCCTGCGACAACGGCGCGAAGATCTGCCGTTCGACGGCGCGCACGGCGACACTGGCCTCGTGCAGCGTCGATTGTCCGGCTCCGGTGAGCTCGGTTGGCAGTGCACGCCCATGAGCGGCGTGAGCAGGCCGGGTGAGCAGGCCCCGCTCTTGTAGCCGGCGAAGGACGACGTTCATCGACTGGCGCGTGACGAAGGCTCGGCGGGCGAGTTCGGAGTTGGACAGTCCCGGATGCTGGCCGAGCAGTTCGAGGCATGCGTATTGGGCAACGGTGAGACCCAGTGGACGCAGCACCTCATCCATCGCGGTGTGCAGTGACGCTTGCACCTGCTTGAGGACGTAGCCCACCGACTGGTCAAGGTCCCCAACGGCCTCGTCTTGCGTCATGTCAGTAGTATGACATAGCTTGTATGTCAGAAGGACTGACATGCAGATGGGAGAGGCCATGAGTGGGCAGGTCACCTACTTTGAGCTGCCGAGCGGGGACATCGAAGCGACCCAGCGGTTCTGGGGCTCGCTGTTCGGCTGGACGTTCTATGAGGGCAACTTCCCGGGTTACTCGATGATCCAGGGACCCGAGCCCATGGGCGGATCGCCGCACGATGATTCGTCACGGCACCCGCGCATCTTCTTCGCCGTCGACGACATCACCGCCGCTGTCGCTCGGGTACGCGAACTCGGAGGCACAGCAGAAGATCCGGTCAATATCCCGTCTGGTGCCTACGCCCACTGCACCGATGACCAGGGCGTGGAGTTCAGCCTGTCCCAACAGGCAGGTAACCACGATTGAATCGCACCGAGACCACCGGGTCAGGACCGAAGGGGTCCGGTCACCTCCTCAGACCGCTACTTCCGCTGGCGCTGGCCACCTTCGCGGTCGGCACCGACGCGTTCGTGATAGCCGGTCTCCTGCCGGCCATTGCCGCCGACCTTGAGGTAGGTCTACCGGCCGCTGGCCAGCTGGTGACCGTGTTCGCGTTTACGCTGGCTGTCGCTGCGCCGGTTCTGAGTTGGCTGTTGAGCCCACTGGATCGTCGCAAGGCTTTGCAGCTGGCGCTGATCGTGTTCGTCGTCGGCAACGTCGTGACCGCACTCAGCCCGACCTACCTGCTGGCGTGGCTGGCCCGGATCCTCACCGCAGTCGGGGCGGCCACCATCACGGCCACCGCGTCGAGCGCGGCTGTCGCGATCATGCCTGCCGAACGGCGGGGACGTGCCATGGCGCTGGTCATCGGTGGGCTGACCTTGTCAACCGCGCTAGGCATGCCTCTGGGCAACTTGATCGGCGGCGTCGACTGGCGCCTCACGCTCTGGGCCGTCGCGGTCCTGGGCGTCGTTGCCGCGATCGGCATCTCGGTAGCGTTGCCCAAGGTTACGCTCCCGGCGACAAGCCTGACGGCCCGCTTGGCACCGTTGCGCCAGCCCAAGGTGCTCACCATTCTGGTCGTGACGCTGCTGGTGATGGCCGGGCACTATACCGTCTACACCTACATCGGAGCCGTGACCGCGGGCGCCACGACCGGGTCCTTTCCCCAGGCCATCACCATGATTCTGTTCGTCTGGGGCGTCGGGGTCCTGGTCGGCAACTTCCTCGCCGGCCATCTCGTCGACAACCTTCCGGGACGCGGGATCGCGGTCGTGGCACTCGCCGGCGGCACGGTGCTGCTCGCGATCAGCCCACTCACCGTCAGCCACCTGGTTGTTGCGTGCGCCTGGGCCGCGATATGGGGGGCCACCGACGGGATGGTCTCCGTCGTGCAGCAACACCGGCTGGTGATCCTTGCACCCGCCTCGGCACCAGTTCTCCTTGGCCTCAACTCCTCCGCGATCTACCTCGGAGTTGCGATGGGCGGTGGACTTGGCGGTCTGGCTCAAGACTGGCTGTCGGTCACCGTGCTCGGCGTTCCCGCCGCCGTCCTGGCATTGCTCGCCACCACCATCACCCTCGCCGAGGGGAGAATCGACACGGTGAAGGCCTCACTTTGGGCAGCCGAGAACCGCCGCTGACGATGCCCGGTCGGGTCTGTCGAACCGTGCGCTACAACGCAAGCACGGCGCCGGGTATCGCACGGTCGCCACCGCGTTGACACCTGTACCCCCTCACGAGTCGTCTCGTAAGAGGTGCGCGCCGAGTCCCTTGCTGATCCGGGTGCGCAAGGAATGCAGGGCTTGCCTGAGTTCACCCGGTTCGATGTCTGTGATGTCGGCGTCGAACGTGAGCAGCAGTCCTGCCAGTCCTGGCCATGACCATGCGCCGAGTGTGAGCCGGCACGTGGTTTCGGTGCCGTACCGGACTGTTGATCCGCCGGGGGCGAACCGGGCGACGGTGGAGGCGGGCAGGGCCAGGATGGCTGAGCCGCGGCATGGCCATTCGGCGGCGGTGTCTCCGCGGTCGTGTGCGGTCATGACGAAGGTGACGGGATCGCCGTGCGGGATGTCACGGCGGTCGAAGGGGATGTGCGTGGGCGGGTGTGGTTCGATGCGGTCCATGCGCATCGCGCGCCATCGGCCGGCGTCAGGGTCGAAGGCGACCAGGTACCAGCGTGCGGCCCAGACCACGAGGTCGTGTGGTTCCAGCGTGAGCGTGATGGTTTCGGCATCGCCGGTGTAGTCCACACGAACGAGGTGCCGGCGGTTGATCGCGGTGCCGACGGCGCGGACCATCTCGGCGTCGATCGGTGACGCGGGGAACTCCCAGTAGTTGCGGGCGGGAGAGATGGTGAACGCTTCGGCGTGCAGGCGGCTGCGGGCGGGCATCGCCTGGTGCAGCGTGGCGAGAGCACGGGCCGCGTTCTCGCGGATGCCGGACAGGACCGTCGGCACGGTCTGGAGCGCGACGGCCGTGGCGACGGCCTGGTCCTCGTCGAAGACGACCGGCGGCAGGCGGCTGGCGCGACCGAGCCGATACCCTCCGCCCGCTCCGCGGACGGCCTCGATCTCGTACCCGAGGTCCCGGAGCGTGTCGATATCGCGACGTACGGTTCTCACCGACGCTCCGAGGCGGGTGGCGAGTTCCTCGGCGGTCAGGGTCGCACCGATCCCGAAGATCGACAGCAGTTTGAGCGTCCGTGCGGAAGTAGCAGCCATGATTCTCCGATTCTCTCGCCGATAGCGGTCACTCGATGGCAACTATGCCGGTGATGGTGGCCGGCATGACCGCTTCACCGAGCCCCCGAGAGGGCATCCGCACAGCTGGGGCTTCACCCGCACCCATCGCCGGCGCCGGCGCGACCGCGGCGATGTTGGTGGTGCTCTTCGGTTCCTTCATGGATCTTCTCGACGCGACGATCGTCACCGTCGCGGCCCCGGCGATAGCCCGGGACCTGGGTGCCGGTGACGCTCAGATCCAGTGGACGATCGCCGCCTACGTCCTCGCCCTGGGAGCGGGCCTGATCACCGGCGGACGGCTCGGTGACCAGTACGGCCGCAAGCGGCTGTTCATGATCGGGCTGGCCGGGTTCATGGTCACCTCGGCGCTGTGCGCGCTGGCCGCCGGTCCGGGGATGCTCATCGGCATGCGGGCCGGGCAGGGACTGACCGCCGGGATCATGGTCCCGCAGGTGTTCGGGATCATCCGGGCGTCATTCGCCCCGGGTGAGCGCGCCAAGGCGTTCGGCGCCTATGGAGCGGTTCAGGGCGTCGCCTCGGTCGCCGGCCCGCTGCTGGGCGGGCTGCTCGTCGACGCCGGCCTGTTCGGCCTGGGCTGGCGCACGATCTTCTGGATCAACGTGCCCGTCTCGATCCTGGCGCTCGTCCTCGGCGCGAAGGTCCTGCCGGAGTCCCGCTCCGCCTCGACCGCGCGACTGGACCTGCCCGGCGCGCTCCTCGCGGCCACGGGCATCCTTCTCCTGCTGCTGCCGATCATCCAGACCGAGACATGGGGATGGACCTGGGCCGGCTACGCCCTCCTCGCAGCCGGAATCATCGTGCTCGCGATCTTCCTCGCCCACGAGCGCCGCCTCACCGGACGCGGAGACGAACCCGTCTTCGACCCGGCACTGCTGAGAATCCGCGCCTTCACGGTCGGCCTGGGCGCTTCGGTGCTCTTCTTCGGCGGCATCGGGTCGTACTTCCTCACCCTCTCGGTCTACCTCCAGAACGGAACCGGACGAACCGCGTGGGAGACCGGCCTGGTGATCCTCCCGTACGCGCTCGGCTCGATCATCACCTCCGGCCTCGGCGTCGCTCTGGCCGCCAAGGCGGGCAGAACGCTCCTGATCACCGGCTCGCTCACCATCGCGGCATCCCAGCTCGTCCTGTGGTCCATCGTCAAGGACGGCAGCGATCCCGGCTACTGGCTCCTTGCCCTCGCACTCTTCATCGGTGGCCTCGGGCTCGGTCTCGCCGCACCCATCCTCGTCAACGTCGTCCTCGCCGGCGTCCCCGGACGCAACGCAGGCGCCGCGGGCGGGGTGCTCTCCACCGTCAACCAGATCGGCGGCGCCGTCGGCATCGCCGTTCTCGGCACGGTCTTCTTCACCGCCGTCACCGGTTCAGCCACCGGAACACCGGTGCTGCCCGACTACAGTCACGCGCTCAGCATCGTCCTGATCGCCTCCGCCGCGCTCTACCTGATCACGGCGCTCGTGATGCTCGCACTCCCGAAAGCCGCAGCCGAGCACGCCGAGTAGAGAACCCATGCCGCCCCACGTCACGAGCGGCTGACCGGTACATTTCCGCGCCCGGTCTCGCACCGGCGCGGCGGCCGGCATGAGCACCGCGGCGCGGGCCGCGGCCAGACCTCGAGCTGAACCCGTCGGCACGAGGCTCATCGGGGAAGGGCGTATTTTGTCAGGCTGGATTGACGGCACTATGCCTGTCAATCTAGCCTGACAGATATGCGAACCATCACACCGCCCGCGCCAGGCCACGACGCGCCACAGGCGGACCCCCATGACAGGATCACCAGACGCTTACTGCTGTGCGGGGCGGTCGCCGGGCCGCTGTTCGTCCTCGCGCTGCTCCTCCAGGGCGCAGTCCGCGCCGACTACGACCCGCTGCGCCACCCGGGCAGCTCGCTCACGCTCGGCGAGTACGGCTGGGTCCAGGCGGCCAACTTCATCCTCGCCGGCGTGCTGTCGCTGGCCTTCGCCTTCGGGCTGCGCCGGGCGCTCGGGGGCGCGCTCTGGGGTCCGATCCTGGTGGGGATCTGGGCGGTCGGATTCATCGGCGCCGGAGTGTTCACCAGCGATCCGGTGAGCGGGTATCCGCCGGGCACCCCCGCGATGTTGCCGGAGCACAGCAGTCTGGAGGCCGCACTCCACGATCTCTTCTCACTGCTGGGGTTCGTCGCACTCGTCTTGGCGTGCGTGGTGCTCGCGCGGAGAGGGGGAGCCGGGTGGGCTGTTTACTCGGTGGCCAGCGGGGTGGCGTTCGTGGTGGCCATGGTGCTGGCCTCGGCCGCGTTCGCGCAGAATCCCGCGCTGGTCGCCTACGGCGGGCTCCTGCAGCGCACCGCGGTGATCGTCGGGTGGGCGTGGCTCGCCGTGCTGGCGGTGCGCCTGCTGCGAGGCGGCACTAGAGCAGGACGGTCACGAGAATGATCGCCATAGCAAGGGCCGTGTCGGCTCAGAGCGACCTGCTCGCCTTGACGCCCTCGGGTCCAAGGACGTTCAGAAGAGCCAGAGCCTCGGCGCCAGAGGATCCTGGCGGCGCGCTGTAAAGCACAAGGCGCTGGTCGCGGTCCGTGAGCGTGAGCGCGTCGCAGTCGACGGTGATCTCCCCGACAACCGGGTGACGGAACGTCTTCGTGAGCATCGGCGCGGCCTGCACGTCGTGCCGCTCCCAGAGCCGGGCGAAGTCGGGGCTGCCGTTGCGGAGCTCGTCGACGAGTCCGGTCACCGTGGGGTCGGATGGGTATCGGGCAAGGGTGGAGCGCAGCTCCATGACGACGTTCAGCCGGAACTCCGCGGCGTCGGAGATCCCGTACATGGTCGCATCGGCGCGCGCCGACCCGAGGAATGCCCGGCGCGCGAGATTGCGGTCCTCCGGGGCGAGCTCGGCGAAGTCCTCCATGAGCGCGGCCGCGAGGTTGTTCCACGCGAGCACCTCGAACGCGGCGGACGTCACGAAAGCTGCCGTCTGCGGTAGCCGCTCGAGGAGCGCGAGGATGCTCGGGCGTACGTCACGTCGATGCAGCCGGGTACGGCTCGGCGCCGTGCCCGCCAGGACGTGGAGGTGATCGGACTCGGTGTCCGTGAGCCGCAGCGCGCCTGCGATCCCGGCGAGAACCTCGCCCGACGGCCGCGGCGCCCTGCCCTGCTCGAGCCGGACGTAGTACTCCGTGGAGATGTGCGCGAGAACCGCCACCTCCTCGCGGCGCAGGCCCGGTGTCCGGCGTCGCGGGCCTGAGGGAAGGCCGACGTCCTCCGGCCGGAGCCGCTCGCGACGGCTACGGAGGAACGCCCCAAGTTCCTGCTTGTTCATACCCCGAGTCTGCACGCTGCGCGGCGACGGATCCTGGTACAGCTTGTGCCTGCATCCGGTCTGGAGGCCGGCCTGACACTGGCGTCATGACGCACAACATTGGCATCGCACCCATCGGCCTGCTCACCGGCAAGGTGGTGTTCATCACCGGCGCCAGCCGCGGCATCGGGGAGGCAGCGGCCCGGCTCTTCGCCTCCGAGGGCGCCGCCGTCGTGCTCGCCGCCCGCGGCACCGACGCCCTCCAGCGGATCGTCACCGAGATCCGCGCCGTCGGCGGCGTCGCCGACGCCGTCACCCTGGACCTCGCCGACCGTACGAGCATCCGCGCCGCGGTCGACCGCGTCGAGGAGCTGCACGGACGGCTCGACGGCGCGTTCAACAACGGCGGGGTGGGCCAGCAGCCCGGCCCGCTCAACACGACGAGCGATGAGGACGTCGAAGAGCAGTTCGCAGTGAACTTCCGCTCGCACTGGACCGCCATGACCGCCGAGGCCGCGCTCATGCGACGCAACGGTGGCGGGGCGATCGTCAACACCTCGAGCATCGGCAGCCGCCGCGCGAACCCCGCCCTCCCCGCGTACGGCGCCATGAAGCGCGCACTCAACAGCATCACCGAGACCGCCGCCGTGAGCTGGGCCCATGACGGCATCCGGGTGAACGGCATCACCCCCGGCGGCACCGCCACGGAGATGATCGACATGTGGGAGGCGGCGACCCCCGGCGTCGTCGAGCACATCAAGGCAGCGATCCCGCTCGGTCGGATGGCCGAGCCTCGTGAGGTCGCCGAGGTGGCCGCGTGGCTGCTCAGCGACCGGGCCTCGATGGTGACCGGCGCGATCGTGCCGGTGGACGGCGGCGCCGGTGCCTGAAAGACATCCCGGGAGCTAAACGGATGAACTAAGATCTTTTTGGCTGAACCGGAAGTGAGGAGACGGCATGACGGATCACGAGCAGGCGCCGGCCGGGGTGGACGTCACGGTGCCGAGCGTCGCTCGCATGTACGACTACCTGCTCGGCGGCAAGGACAACTTCCCCGCCGATCGTGAGGCCGCCGCTCATATCATCCGGCTCTCCCCCAATGCGAGAGAGGTCGCGCGGGCCAACCGGGCGTTCCTGGGGCGAGCCGTGGCCGCGGTCGCCGAAAACGGGATCCGCCAGTTCCTCGACATCGGCACCGGCCTGCCGACCCAGGAGAACGTGCATCAGGTGGCCGGGCGGGTCTCCCCCGGGTCCCGGGTGGTCTACGTCGACAACGACCCGATCGTCCTGGTGCACGCCCGCGCCCTGCTGGCGGAGACTGCTGACACCATCGTGGTCGAGGGCGACATGCGCGACCCCAAGGCCATCCTCGGCCACCCGGACATCGCCCGCCACCTCGACTTCGGGCAGCCGCTGGCCGTGATCATGGTCGCGGTGCTGCACTTCATCCCCGACGACGACCTGGCCCAGACCATCGTCCGCACCGTTCGCGAGTCCCTGCCGTCCGGAAGCCACCTGATCATCTCCCACGTGGTCGTGGGCGAGCTCGACAGCGACGTGGTGGGCGAGGGCCGCGACGTGTACCGCAAGACCAGCGCGGGCAACGTGACCCCGCGCACGCGCGAACAGATCGCCGGCTTCTTCGAGGGCCTGGAGATGCTGGAGCCGGGTCTGGTCTCGACGAGCGATTGGCGCCCGAACGTCGCGCTGGACCCGTCCCTTGCCGGTCCGACCGGCGCCGACATCATCTGCGGCGTCGGCCGCGTACCCTGACGGTCTTCACGACGTCTCTGAGATCATCATGGGTGCCGGGGCAGGGCCATCGGGGCGAAGCCAAGATCGGCCAGCGCGGCCGCGCCGCGGACGGCATGGTCGCCACCGGCGAGCACCAGCGTCCGCGCCGACTGATAGCGACAGCCGGCGGCGTCAAACGCAGATACCGTGGCGAGCAACCGCTCCTGGTCATGGTCGAGCAGCGCTTGCGTCCGCTCCACAAGGGCACCGGCGACCGGGTTACCGGCCACGACGGTCCGAGCCTCGGCCAGACGGTCGCCGGCGTCGGAACCCCTGGCGAGCACGGCGGCCTCGGCGCGCAGCGCCACATACCAGTGAAGCCAGATCCAGGTGACCCATTGCCACACCTCGCCGGGCTCAGGCGCCATCCGCTCCAGCGCCTCCGGCGCCTGCCCACGGTGGAGCAGAAGCATCGCGTCGAAGACCGCCCCGTAGCCGTACGTATTCCCCGGTGAGGAATCGAGCTGACCCAGCACCGCGCTCCATTCGCGCCGGGCATCCTGGTCATCACGCAGGCCGTGGATCGTCGCCACCGCAGCTGTCGGCGGACCGAGAATGGACCTGGCAGGGCTCCCGGCCCGCTGCCACGCGTCGAGGAACCGAACGCTGCCGGTGAGCACCTCGTCGACGTTGCCCGCCAACGTGTCGGCCACAAGGAGCCAGCCCGTGGCACGATGGCCGACCTCCGCCAGCAACGGATGATCCGCGAGTTGCCGTGCCCACCGGCGGGCACCCGGCAGGTCCCCCACGCCGAGGCTCGCCTCGGTGGCCTCACCCAGCGCCTCGATCAGCTCGTGGGTACCCGCCGGTGTATCCGGTGTGGTGGAGAGCAGCGTGACCCGGCGCCGGGCCGTGGCGGCGACGGCGAACGTGTCACCGGCCCAGCTCAGGGCGCCGGCGAGCGTATCGAGCGCGGCGGACTCGGCGAGCGGGTCACCCGTGCGGTGAGCGAGCTCGACCGCTCGTTCGGCGCGCGCGACCGTCACCGGGACCGCGTCGTCGTCCCGGCCCTGTGCGGCACCGAACGCGTCGGTGAGCGCCCGCCCGGCCTCGGCCAGCGCCACCGCCGCCTGGGCGGCCGGGTCGGCGCCGGCCAGTTCCCGCGCCTGGGTGATGAGCGCGATCGCCTCTTCCGGCGGCAGCTTCCGTACGAACTTGCCGGAGAACCGGTAGGCGTTGCTGGCGGCGGTCGCCAGGTGCCAGGCAGCGCCGGCGGCGTCGCCTGACCGGCGGGCGGCGTCCGCGGCCGCGCGGTGCAACCGGTCCATGTCATCACCACGCATCCGGCAGCCGGCCACGGCCGCGGCCTGCCGGAGCATCGACGCGGAGGCGGCGGGGTCGTCGGCAAGCGCGGCGGCCTGCTCAAAGCGCCCCTGAGACTCGCCGATCAGGCGACGGGTGAAGGTCAGCTCCGCCAGGCACCGGGCGAGACGGTACGCGTCCGTACGCTGTTCCGGCTGGTCGGCCGCCCACGCCAGGGCGGCGCGCAGGTCGTCCGCCACCACGTCGAACCGGGCCCGCCAGTCCGCCCGTGCCACCGCCAGCTCGGCGGCCCTGGCCAAGCACCAGCGAACGTGGCGCGATCGAGTGTCGACCAGCTCACCGGCCTCGGACAGCCGCTCCATCCCGTACTGGCGGATGGTCTCCAGCGCCCGATACTTGGTCCCGCTCGGGGACGCCGTCACCACCAGCAGGCTCTGTTCGGCCAGCCGGGCCAGGCCGTCGGCGACCAGGCCTTCCTCGTCCCCGGCCGCCTCCGCCGCCGCGGCAGCGGTGAACGACGCCACGAACACCGACACCCGGCGCAGCAGCGCCCGGTCGGCCGGCTCCAGCAAAGCATGGCTCCAGTCCAGCGCCCCCCGTACCGAACGATGCCGCTCATCGGCGCGGGAGCCGCCGGTGAGCATCCGCAGCGGGTGGGACAGGGCGGCGGTGATGCCGTCCAGCCCGAGCGTGGGATACCGGGCGGCGGCCAGCTCGATCGCCAGCGCCATCCCATCCAGCCGCGCACAGATCGAGGCGATCTGGTCGCGCAGGGGAGGATCCATCGCGCGGCCGACCGCCGCCGCCCGATCCATGAACAACGCGACCGCGTCCGACTGCCCATCGACGGCCAGCGACAGCGGCGGGACCGGATACACCCGTTCGAACGGCACCATCAGCCGTGCGCGGCTGGTCGCCAGCACCGTCACTCGAGGGCACGTCCCCAGCACCCGCTCGAGAAACAGCGCCACCCCGTCCACCACTTGCTCGCAGTTGTCCAGCACCAGCAGCGCATGACGGTCGGCCAGCGCGGCGATCACGGACTCGGTCATGTCGCGCCCAGGCTGCTCACCGAGGCCGAGCGCCCCGGCGACCGCGGTCGCGATCATGCCCGGATCGGTGACCGGGACCAGGTCGACGAACCACACCCCGTCGGAGTAGTAGCCGGCCGCGTCCGCGGCCACTGCCAACGCGAGCCGGGTCTTGCCCACTCCTCCGGGACCGATCGCGGTCACCTGGCGCTGCGCCTTGATCATCTCGATCAGCTCGGCCCGCTCGCTCACCCGCCCGATGAACGAGGTCAGCGGCGCCGGCAGAACCGGTGCCGGTTGAGACGGGCCGGCGCCGACGGGCTCGGGCGCACGCTGGGCGAGCGCCCGCCGATCCGGCAGCTCCAGCTTGCGCAGCAGCGAGGAGACGTGACTCTCCACGGTACGCACCGAGATGAACAGCCGCGCCGCGATCTCAGCGTTGCTGAGATGGGCCCCGACCAGTTCCAGTACCTCGGCTTCCCGAGGCGAGATCTCCACTGCTGCCAACACTGTCCCAGTTTGCCGCATTTCCTCCGCACCGCCATCCGCAGTGGCCACCGTGCGCGATCCGTGTCATCGATCCGTGGTCCGTTCCGTGGTCACCACGGATGTGGGTCGGTGGGTCCGGAAGCAAAGCTGTGAGTACGCAGACAGCGGGTCGATGAGACCCACGACCGACAGGAGTGACCGTGACCGGCTCGTCCACCCAGGGAATCAAGACCGTGCTGCACCCCGTGTCCGACCTGGAGAAGGCCAAGGCAGTGTACGCGGCCCTGCTCGGTGTCGCGCCGCAGCACGACTCGCCCTACTACGTGGGCTTCGAGGCCGAGGGCCAGCACATCGGCCTGGTGCCGGGCGGTGGACCGCAGGGCATGACCTCGCCGGTGGCCTACTGGCACGTCCTGGACATCGAGGCGAAGCTGGCCGAGCTGACCGCCGCGGGCGCCACCGTGAAGGAGGCCGCGCACGAGGTCGGCGGCGGCCGTCTGGTGGCCACCGTCACCGACCCCGATGGCAACGTCCTCGGGCTCATCCAGGACCGGTAAGCGCCGGCCTCCCCTGCCATATCCGCCGCGCACCGGCCACCGACAAGACGACAAACCCCCCTTCACCCAAAGGACCTGCCATGACCTCCTTCGCATCCATCACCCTGGAAGTTCCCGACCCCACCGCCGCGGACGCCTTCTACAAAGCCTTCGGCCTTGAGGCCTTCGTGAACGTACGCGCCTCGGATGCGCCGACGACCGGCTTCCGTGGATTCGCCCTATCACTCGTGGTGTCCCAGCCGGGCAACGTCGACGCCTTCATCGCCGCCGCCCTCGACGCCGGCGCCACGACGCTGAAGCCGGCCACGAAGAGCTTCTGGGGCTACGGCGGCGTCGTACGCGCCCCGGACGGGACGATCTGCAAGATCGCGACCTCGAAGAAGAAGGACACCGGCCCTGCCGCCCTGCACCTCGACCAGGTCGCGCTCCTGCTGGGAGTGGCGGACGTCAAGGCGAGCAAGCGCTTCTACGCCGACCGCGGCCTGGCCGTGGGGAAGAGCTTCGGCGGCAAGTACGTCGAGTTCGACACCCCGTCGTCGGCCGTCACGCTGGCGCTCTACCCGCGCCGCGCCCTCGCCAAGGACACCGGCGTCTCCGAGGAGGGCACCGGCTCGCACCGGATCGTGTTCGGCGGCGACGCCGGACCCTTCACCGACCTGGACGGGTTCGTCTGGGAGACCGCGTCCGCCTGAGACCCGCAGCGGGGCGCCCTCGACGAGCCGTCCCTTCTCAAGATTCCGAAAATCAAGATCCTCAAGGAGATCACCATGAGCAGCACCGCAAGCAGCACGTACGAGGGTTTCACGGCCGAGGAGCGGGCCGCGATGAAGGACCACGCCCAGGACCAGAAGAAGGCAGCGCGCCGTGCCTCACGTGCGGACAAGACGGCGCAGGACCTGCGGGACGTACTCGCGAAGATCGCCGAGATGCAGGAATCGGACCGGATCATGGCCGAGCGCGTCCATGCCGTCATCACCGCCAGCGCCCCGGTCCTCGCACCGAAGCTCTGGTACGGGATGCCCGCCTACGCGCTGGATGGCAAGCTCGTCTGCCACTTCCAGCCCGCGACGAAGTTCAAGACGCGCTACGCGACGCTCGGGTTCAGCGACCAGGCGAACCTGGACGACGGCACGATGTGGGCTGCCGGTTTCGCCCTGGCCGAGGTGACGGCCGAGGTGGAGGCGCGGATCAGCGCGCTGGTGAAGCAGGCAGTGAGCTGAGGCGCGCCCAGCGGGCTCGGTCTCACAACATGAGAACCCTTCGGTCCTGCGGGCCGGGCCCTCCGTCCAAAGCCGACGACAGCAGGCGGTATGCGCTGCGGAGACCACCGAAACGTCCGGCGTATCGGCTCCGCTCGAGTGGTCAACCGGCTGCGGTACGGTGCCGCGCGCATACCGCCCAGGTTGTAGCGGCGGTCAGCCGCATGAGTGATGAGTGACGCGGCCGGTCGCGGTTACCATGCGCTGATGCGCGCAAAGGTGCTGTCGTCCCTCAGACGGCTCGCCATGATGAACCCCTTCCTCACCGATCTGCTGTTCGGCGTCGTGGTCGCCGGCGTCACCCTGACGTTCGGCCTCGTCTCGTCCAACGGCTCGGTCGATCCGGGCTATGCGCGGCGCTCGCTGGAGATTGCCGGCGTGGCGTTGACTCTTGTGGCCAACCTCGCGCTGACCTGGCGCCGGCGTGCCCCGGTCACTGTGCTGATGGTCTCCTGCGCCGCCTCGATCGTCTTCCACGCGGCCGGTTACGATGCCAGGCTCAACGGGGTGGCACCGCTTCTGGCGCTCTACACCGTGGCCGGCCGGCGATCGCCTGCCGTGTCCGTCCCGTGCGTTCTGCCCCCGGCCGTCTCCTTGTGGTACGCGGCGTTCCTCGGCCCGGACGAGTTCACCTGGCCGAACCTCGCGCAGACGAGCATCATGGTCGCCGTCGCATGGACGTTCGGCAACAGCACCCGGATGCTGGTCGAGCGCAACAGGCGGCTCGCCCACCTCAGCGAACGGCTGCGCCATGAGCAGGAGGACAAGGCGCGGCGCGCCGTGACCGAGGAACGGGTGCGCATCGCCCGCGAGCTGCATGACCTGGTCGCCCACCACATGTCGGTCATCGTGATCCAGGCAGGGCTAGCTCGGTACGTCCTCGGCTCCGATCTCGCCACCGCACGCAGCGCGCTCACCACCATCGCCGACACCGGCAGCGAGGCCATGGGGGAGATGAGACGCCTGCTGTCCGTCCTGCGCATCGACATGGACGACGACGACGCGGACGGCTATGACCCCGCACCCGGCCTGCAACGGCTCGACCAACTGGTGGAACGGCTGCGCTCGGCGGGTCTGCCGGTCGAGGTGTCGATCACCGGCCCGGTACAACCGCTGGCACCCGGTATCGACCTGTGCGCGTACCGCGTCGTTCAAGAATCCCTCACCAATGCGCTGAAACACGCGGGCCCGGCCACGGCGTGGGTTTCGCTCCATTACGGCGCCGAGCTGGAACTGCGCGTCACCGATGACGGGCGTGGGGCGGCCGCCACCCCGCAGGAGAACGGCCACGGCTTGATCGTCATGCGCGAACGCGTCAAGCTCTACAAGGGAACGGTCGCAGCCGGATCGAAGCCGTCAGGCGGATTCGAGGTCGTGGTCACCCTGCCCCTGTCGTCCTCGCACCAGGACGACCAACCTCCTCAGTCACACGGTAAGCCGAATACATGATCAAGGTACTTGTCGTCGATGATCAGATCCTCGTCCGCGCAGGCCTGGCGGCGCTGCTCCGCGCGGCCCCCGACCTCGACGTCGTCGGAGAGGCGGCGACCGGCGAGGAGGCCATCGACCAGGCGGCCTCCACCCGGCCCGACGTCATCCTCATGGACATCAGAATGCCGGGCATGAACGGCGTAGCGGCGACCGAGCGCATCCTGTCCACGGATAGCGACCATCGGCCCCAGGTGCTCATTCTGACCACCTTCGACCTGGACAAGTACGTCTACGACGCCCTCCGCATCGGTGCCTCGGGGTTCCTCCTCAAGGACACCCCGCCGGAACGACTCATCGCCGCCATCCACACTGTCGCATCGGGTGACATGCTCTTCGCACCCAGCGTCACCCGGCGTCTGATCGAGGCCTACACCAGTCAGACGGACCCGTCCCCCGCCGTGCTCTCGCCCGCGCTGCACCTCCTCACCGCCCGCGAGGTCGAGGTGCTCAAACTGGTCGGGCGGGCGCTGTCCAACGCCGAGATCGCCACCCGGCTCTGCGTCAGCGAAGCCACGGTCAAAACCCACCTCAACCGCACCATGACGAAACTCAACCTCACCAGCCGCGCCCAGGTGGTGGCACTGGCGTACGAATCCGGCCTCATCACCCCTGGCCGGGAAAGCTCGTCACCCACCTGACGGTGGGGTGTCGCGCGTACGGTGCGAGTCACAGGGCACCTACCACGTGAGCGATCGGGACAAGCCGGTCGGCTGACATGCAATGGGCGTAAGACGCTGGCGCGCGTGACGTACCGACCCGTAGCGTTTGATCATGATTCGGCGGGCCCTGGACTGGTGGAGCGAGCATCCTCAGCTCGCCGATGCGCTGCTGGCTGTGGCAGCCTGTACGTTCCTCCTGGTGGAGGTGCCCTACAGCGATCACTCCATCGCCAGTCCTGGCAGCCTGCCCGTGACGTTCTGGGGCGACCTGTTGGCCTATGCGAGCCTCGCCCTGCGGCGCAGGTACCCGGTGCAGGTGCTGGCGCTGGTGTGGACGCTGTGGTTCGTCGGTGGCCGGTGGGACATCTGGGCGGAGTGGAACGCCTCGTGGTCGGAGTTGAGCACGCCGACCGCGCTCATGCTCGTGCTCTACACCGCAGGCCGGTGGACGTCCTCGCGGTGGCCGGTTGTCTTCCTTGCGGGCACGCTGCTGCCGACGGTCGTGACGGTGGCGCGGATGTGGGCAGGGCCGGTGTTCCCGGAGCCTCCGGACGACCTGTTCGCGGTGTCGTTCGTGACCTGCGCGGCGGCATGGGGGCTGGGCAGGCTGCGGCGATCGGAGGCCGAGGCGGTGGCGCGCGCCGCGGCCCGCGCCGAAGAGAGCAAGGCCCAGGCCGCGCTGGCCGAGGAACGCATCCGCATCGCCCGCGAACTCCACGACATCGTGGCGCACAACGTGAGCGCCATGGTGATCCAGTCGTCGAGCGCGGGCGTCGCGCTGCTGAACGACGACAAGGCCGGGATGAGCGCTGCCGTCGAGGCGATCGGGCACGTGGGCCGTACCGCTCTGGCGGAGTTGCGGCTGCTGCTCGGCGTGCTGCGGGAGGGCCCGACGCTGCCGCAACCGGGGATCGAGGCGATCCGGGAGATGACCGAGTGGCTGCCCATCGACGTACGATTACGCGTCGAGGGTCCAGCTCGTCAGGTGCCGCCTGACATGGGCCTGGCCGCGTACCGGATCGTGCAAGAGGCGTTGACCAACACGCTCAAGCACGCCGGGAAGGACGCCGATGCCGAGGTGTTGCTGCGCTATACGGCGGACGGGCTGCACATCCAGGTCACCGACGACGGCGTGGGGGGCACGGAGCGCGGGCGGGCCGGCGCCGGCGGGCACGGTCTGATCGGCATCCACGAGCGCGCCGAGGCACTCGGCGGCACAGCGCGCGGGGAACCGTTGCCAGAGGGCGGGTTCAGGGTCGAGGTGACCCTGCCGTGGGTGTGACGCCTACCGTGCGGGGGCATACTCCACAGGCTTGCCTAGGGCGAGGCGTGGAAGTCAGCGGGTTCATCTTCACGCAACCCGATGGAGACCGGCTGCATCCCCAGCGCGTCTCCGACCAATTCCTCTGGCCGGCCCATCTGGGCGGCGCGCCGTAGGACCAGCCGACCAGCAGCGGCCGATCCACGGATCGGTCAACTCGTCTACGGCGGCTGGCGGAAGGTCATCCACTGCCGATTGTTGTAGGTGAAGGAGGGGGCCGTGTTACCCGCGACGAGGATGCCGCTGATGGGGGCGTCCTGGGTGTAGGCGGCGAGGCCGACAACGATCTCGTACTACCCTCAGGTCGCGGATCCCAGACCGCCTGTGAGCGTGATGAGGTCGTCGCGGACCGGGCCCCTGATTGGTATTCTTGCCCACCACCAGCCGCAACGCGCCAGATTCCGCTCGTCCAGACGGGCGGCGCGACCGTTGCCATCGTTCTCCGTCTCCCGAATAAATTTTCCGTCGACTTCAGCCAGAAGTGCTTTCATTTTCGTCCGCTCATCGACGGGCAGCTTCTCCAGGGCGGAATCCAGGAAATCTCTGATGATGTATGCCGCGATGAGATCGTAGGCACCCCAAACCGACATGTCCGTATCAGGAAGCAACATGTCGCGTCCCAGTTTTTCCACGTGAGCACGCCACGCCCTCATGAGATGAACGACATCGAGCGTTCTGTGCTGGGAGACCTGAACCTGAACGGATCGGAGCCGGTTCACGGACTCCTCCGCCAAGTTGCCGACCGGCCACTCGCGATGCTCTTTCTGCACTTCTGTTTTCACCTCCTGCCCATGTAGTAGATCGTACTCCTCCACGGCATCGACCAATTGATAATGGCTCGCATGCCGTTGAATTTGAAGTCCGAGGCATTCTGGTCACCTTTGCGAACGGGGCCAGCGAATCGCAGAACTTCTTCGGCCTCTCCTCGCGTAGGTCGACCCATGACCGGGTTGTCATCTCCAGCATGTGAGGCGACGAACTCCACGAACTCATTCAGCGTGTAGTCCGAGCCGTGGAAGTTCTGGTCGCCGAGTTCGTCGCCGACCCTTCCTCCGATCGGCCGCCCGCAGAACGGTCCCTCGTTGTGCACCAGGACGGCGACGGCTCCGGCATGAACATAGAAGGTGTGCGTGTCTGCCACGGTGATGTCGTGAACGGTTCGTCCGGCCGCGTAGTCGGCCACACCCACGACCGGCGAGGTGGTTCCGTTCGGAGAGCGAAGCAGCGTGCCAGTGCGTAGCTGATCAGCTCTGATCCATGAGCCGGCCCCTGCGTTCCAGAAGAGATGGTGTTCGGTGGCGTAGATGACGCCGGTCCGCTGACCACGCTCACCGTCGGTGTCGACGGTGATTCCGACGATGTTGTTGTAGCGGGTGCCGGAGAAGGCTGCCACGACCGCTTTGGCTTGGGTCTTGCCGGTCTTGGGATCGGTTGCGAGGACTCTGTCGCCGGGTTTGACCTTTTCGATGGGTTTGGTCTTGCCGTTGGCGAGGCGGACTTTGGTGCCTGGTGTGAAGCTGTTGCACCCCGATGCTGCTGCTTCGGCTGCGCGTGCCGAGCGTGCGGCCGCTTCGGCGGCTTTCAGGCCGCGGCGAGCGGCGAACCAGTCCTTGATGCCGCCCGCGATGTCTTTGACGGCGCTCCAGAGTCTCTTGATGAGGCTGGCGGCCTTGCCCCATCTGAGGGCGTATTTGCTGAGGAGCTTGCCAGCCAGTCCCCCGACCGCCGAGCTGAGGACGTTGACGACGGTTTCGCCGCAGGCGCCTATGTCTCCCTTGGTGAGGCAGTCGAGGCCGGCAGTGATGCCGAGTTCGTCTGCTGCGATCTTGGCCAGGGTCGCGGCGGCGTTGGCGATGCGGGATTGGGCTTTGGCGACGCGTTCGCGCATGGCCCTGGCTGCGGCCTCCAGACGCTGACGCCTGGCCGCGGCGGCTTCGGCGTCGCTGGAGCCGCCACGGCCGGTGTCGAAGGAGTTTCCGTACTCGTGGTCGTAGTCGCCTTGTCGGAGCGAGTGACGGTCCTTGCCGACGCCCTTGCCCGCGCCTGTGCCGTTTCCGGGGCTGCCGGGTTCTTCGCACTGGCTGCCGTCGCGGTGGCAGGGGGACAGGCCGGTGGGGTCGGAGAGAGTGACGGGGTTGTTGTTGGCGTAGGCGTACCCGTTCATCTGTTGCGGGCTGCCGTGATCGACGATCGGGTCGGCGGAGGCGAACCGGCCGGTTTCCGGGTCGTATTCGCGGGCGCCCAGATGGATCATCGACGTGTTGGGGTCGGGTGTGCCGCCGATGAAGGACTTGGTGCCGGGCCAGTCGACGGGGTTGGTGCGGAGCCGGCCGAAGGGCATGTAGCGGCGCCGGGTGACCTGCTGGGTCTTGGCATCGATCGCGAGCTGGGCGCTTCCCTGGCGGTTGGGGATGAGCCAGGACAGGCCCTTGGCGGTGCGTACGGCGATGACGTTGCCGTTGTGGCTGTAGTACCTGGTCCCCGTCACCGTTCCGGTGGCGTTGAGCTTGAGTTCTTGCCCGTCGAGGAAGAGGGTGCGGGTGCCGTCGGAGTCACGGCGGATGAGCAGGTTGCCGTTGGCGTCGTACAGGTAGGTGCTGGTCTTGGTGCCGCCGTTGCCGTCGGGTTCGGTGACTTGGCTGAGCTGGCCCTCGGCGTCCCAGACGAGGGTTTGGTCGTCGCCGCCGACCTTGCGGGTGGTGGTGTTGCCGGTCTTGTCGTAGGTGTAGGTGCTGGTGGCTGTGCCGCTTTCCGGGACGCCCTCACCGCCCCACGTAGTGGTGAGGGAGGTCAGGGTGTGCGGCTGGCCCTTCCTGTCGCCGTCGTAGGCGTAGGTGCTGGTGCGGTCTTTGGTGGTGACACCGGTGACGTCGTGGTCGACGCTCTTGGTGCGGTTGCCGGTGGCGTCGTAGCCGAAGGACTGCCAGTACGGCTGCGGGCCGCCGATGACCTGGCCGGCGTTGTCCTTGGTGGGCGCCTGGGCGCAGTCGTCGGTAGCGGTCCAGGCCTGGGTCAGGCGCTGGAGCTTGTCCTGGCTGAAGCATTGGACGTCGGCGATGCCGCCCTTGGGGGTGTCGGCGATCTTGGTGATGTTGCCGGCGGGGTCGTAGGTGTAGTTGACGTCGCCGTCAGCGGAGTTGATCGTTTCACGGTCGGTACGCGAGCGGGTGAGGCGGCGTGTGGCGCCGTCGTAGTAGTTGGTCAGGAAGACATATTTGGAGGTGAAGGTCGCGAGCGAGAGCTGCGACAGCTCTCCGAAGTCGGTGTAGGAGGCGCCCTGAGCGTAGGCGTCCAGGCCCGCCACCGTGGTGGCCTGACCAAGAGCGTTGTAGCCGAAGCTGACCGTTTCGAGGCCGAGGTCTCCGGCGGCCGGCATCGCTAAAGTCGCGGGGCTCCCGTCGGCCTTGTACGTGAGCTTCGTCTGGTACGTCTTGCCGAGGTTGCCCTCGGTGGTGGGGATGGTGACCTGGCTTTCCAGGGGCCGGTAGGCCGCGTCGTACTTGGTGATCTCCTGGGTGTAGGCCTGGCCACCGGACCAGCGGATCGACTTGGCAGGCATGCCCTTGCCGCCTGCGACGGTGTCGTAGGTCCACTCGGCCAGCTTGGTCTCGGTGCCGTCGGCGGCGACCTGGTGTTCGAAGGTCTTGCGGCCGAGCGGGTCGTAGCTGAACTTCAGGGTCCGGTTCTCGGCGTCGGTGGTCTTGGCGACACCGCCCGCGGCGTTGTAGTCGATCGTGGTGAGGCCCCGGTCGGGGTGCTCGACGGTCTTCTTGTTGCCGCGCAGGTCGTAGGTGTACTTCCACTGATTGCCGACCGCGTCGGTGACCGTGGACAGCTCTCCTGCGGATGTGTAGGTGTACTTGGTGGCGTCGTAGTCCGCGGGGTCGTCGCTGACGGTGCCGTTCTTGTACTGGCGCAGCTCGACGGGCTTGCCGCGGGCGTTGGTGATGGTGGTGGCCAGAACCCCACCGCGCGGGGGCGTGGTGGTGGTGCGGTCACCGCCATAGCTGGTGGAGGACTCCCACTGCCTGGTGGCGAAGCTGTAGAGGGTGCTGACGGTAGGCCGTCCGGCACCGTCGTACGTGGTCAGGGTCTGGCTGGGTACCGAGTTGTCCTGGACCGGCTTGAGCAGGGTGGTACCGGGCTGCCCGGTGGTGTCCAGGTAAGGGTGGTTGGTCTTCCAGGCCAGGCCGCGGTCGTCGTAGTAGACGTCGGTGAGCACGCGGCCGGTGCCGCTGCTCGGCCCCTGGGCCTGGCGCGGCCGCAGCAGCCCGTCGAACAGCTGGTACGTGGCCCGCTGCTGCCCGTTGGGCATCAGTTCTTTGCTGGTGATCGCGGTGGCCGCGGTCTTGCTGACCAGATAGGCGAACTCACCCGTCGGCGCCTTGTCGGTGGCGCGCCCCGGTCCCCAGGCCTTGATCAGCCGCCCCAGCGCGTCGTAGTGCAAGGTGGAGGTGTTGCCGTTGGTGTCGGTGGTCACCGTCGGCAGCCCCCACGCCGGCTCCATGGTCTGCGTGGAGGCTTGGTTCAGCGCATTGGTGGTCGTTCTCGCGGTGACGACGCCGCCCGGAGCGGTGTAGCCGGTGGTGGTCTTGTTGCCCAACCCGTCGTAGGTCTCACTGATGCGGCCCAGGCCGTCATAAACCGTGCGAGAGGTGGTGACATAGGTCGGGTTGCCGCCGGTGTAGCCGTCGGCTTCCTCGGTCTTGGTCGGCTCGCCGTAGGTCAGGTCGAAGGTGGTTTTCACATCGGAGACCGCGTCGGCGGGCAAGGTCGGGCTCTGGCCACAGGGTTTGGAGACCGTCCACGTCCGGTTGTTCAGCCCCCAGATGCCCGCCGTGGCGTTGCCGGTGTAGGTGTACTGGGTGCACAGGTCGTCGCTGTCGCCGACACCCGAGCCGGTGTCGCCTTTGTCCCACTGCTGCTTGATCGTCCCGTCGTTGTTGAACTCCTTGAGGACCTCAGTACGCCTGAAGCCGTTCGACAGCGCGGTGCGGGTACGGGTGCGACCGACATCGGTCTTGTATGCCTTGACGCTGCCGTGGGTAGCGGTCGGGCCGTACTCCCACGGCGTGTTGATCGTGGCGGACAGCTCCTTGTCGCCGGTCTTGTCGTTGTACTGGATCGACTCGAGCAACATGCCTTGCCGGTGGTCGTGGTCGGCGTACGGGTTGTCGTCGGAGTCGACGAGTTTCACCGGGGGCTTGAGCTGCGACCCGTCGGCCTTGGCACGGTCGCCGTCCATGCCACGGAAGTACAGGTAGTCGGTACGGGTCTGCTGGGCGTGCGGAGCGCCGTGCAGGACCTGGACCTTGGAGTGTCCGCGCCACTGCGACCAGGTCTTGAGCCGGGCCGGCACGAGAGCGTCGTCGTCGGCGAAGCGCCAGGCCGGCTTGTCCAGGTACTTGTACTGGGTGATCTGGGCGGGGGCGTCACCGACATAGTCGGCCTCGTTCACCTCGGTGACCACGTACTTGTGCAGCCAGTCCGTGATCAGGTCGTGGGGATCGGTCGCGCCGGGCCGCCCGACCCGCTGCGGGAAGCAGTACCTGGTGTTGCTCTCAGGCGACGGGAGGGAGGATTTGGTGCAGTCGATGGGTGAGTAGGTGATGTTGGTGCCGCCGCCGTGTTCGTTCTGGATACCGGTGAGGCGCCACTTGATGAACGCGGGCATGCCGTCGCCGATGCCGTCCACCCGGTTGGGCATCTGTGAGTAGCCGAAGGTGACGCTCGGCAGCGACACATCCCCGCCGACCACGTTGGAGCCGGTGGCCTTGCCGGTGTGGGTGATCCCGTTCAGCCGCAGTGACGGGTCGGAGGTGTCACCGGCCGCGACGATGGTCTGGCCGAAGGCCCAGGAATCGACCGGCTTGTACGCAGTGCCGTTGAGGACCTGGGTGGTGATCCCGGCCAGCCGCTTGCGCGTCCAGAACGTCGGGGAGAACTTGTTGCCGCAGGTCGCGTCCTTGCTGCAATTCTGATCGACCGGGATGTCGGGCCAGTTGGCGCGGTTGGCCTCGGTGAACTTGTTGTCGGCGCAGTCCGCGGCGCTCTTGAAGCACCGTTCCCGTACGTCGAACACGACCTGGTAGGGGGCCTTCGCCGAGTAGATGGTGTTCTTGGTCTGGCCGTAGTCGATGCGGGTCAGGTAGCCGCCGCGGATGTACGGCGTCGCGGGCTTGGCGACCTTGTTCTTGGCGTAGTAGTTGGTCTCGGTGTCGTACCACAGCGACATCGCGTTACCGCGGGGGTCGACGACGTAGTCCAGGTTCCAGCGCCACGCCTGGTTGCAGAACGTGTCCCCGAAACCGGTGGACTTGTGGCACGGCTCACCGGAGTCGTTGCCGGCGACCGGGACGGTCCACGTGGACTTGGTCTCCGGCTTGCCGGACACCCAGTTGGGCAGCCGGTTCATCCCGAAGTAGTACTGAGTGCCGTCAGCGGTGGTGACCCGCCAGTATTCACCCAGGTTCTCATTGTCGCCCTGGTCACCGTTGGCGACACCGGACAACTTCTCGATCGTGGAGCCGTCGTCGTCCTTGGGACGCCACACCCCGGTCTTGTCATCGCGAACCAGCTCGGTCGCCGAGCCGTTCAGCGACATGGTCGCGTTCTCGCCGCCCCAGCACTGGTCACCGGGCGGCGGATTACCGGTCTGCCCGTCGTCAGAACACGACTTGAACTTGCGCTCGATGTAGCCCGGCCAATAGTCGAACCCCTCGCCCAGCCAGGAAGTCTGGTTGTTGGTGGACGACGTGCGCCCGTCCACACTCCCCGAGGAGTACGACAGCCCGATCTTCGGCGACGGTCCCGAAACCGCAGGCGGCGTCCGAACGGGATAGCTCCAGGAGAACGCGCCCGACTGGTTGGACACCTGCCACGTCGCCGACGGCGACAGCGAGGTCGCCGCGAAATCGCCCGCGGGGCCGGACGCCCCCGCCACCGCAGCCAGCATGAGCGGAGCACCGGCAGGAGGAAGGTCGACGTCCGCGCTGAGCGTGTGGGCCGACGCGTCGTTGCGGCTTGTGGCGAGAGACTGCGGCTGGCAGTCAGGACTGCCGGGCCGGGTCAGCGCACAGTCCGGTAACCTGACCAGCCGGAGCCGCTGAGCCCATCCCGCGCCGCCCATGCCGCGGAACGCCGAATAGTCCAAGGTCACCGATGCCTTACCACCGGCGGGCGGCGCAACGGCACCAGGTGTCGAAACCACCTCCGCCGCACCTACCTTGAGCAGGACGCCGTACACGCCCGCCTGGGCAGAAGCCTTCTGGTCAAGGAGTTCCACCCTGACCTTGCCGGGAACCCGCTGCTCACTCGGCTTGTCCGCGGGTGCGCCGGTGCCTGCGCTCGCCGCTCTGACCGACACCGGCAGCGTCCCCGCCTGGGCCGCCGGCGCAGAGCCCTGGGCGACCTGTCCGGTGGCCGTGCCCACGTCCGCGACGGCGACACCGGGCTCAGGCCAACTGCCCTCCAGCTTCGGCTGCGCACCGGCCGAAGCCTTCATGTGACCCGGCCTGAAGGCCACCTTGCTGGTCTTCACCGACGGCTGCCGCTGCGTCGTGGGACGATCCGCGCCACGCGGCTTGGCAACGGTCGACGCCGGGGTCGGCGCGAGCAACTGCGCTATCAAAGTGAGCGCCACGGGCACCACGAGCCACAGCACCCGCCGGCCCGACCACCGGGCGTTATTCAACCAGCCGCGCACGCTTCCTCCGAACCGGACCCTCGCGCCAAAGAACGTGATGAGGACGCAGTCGGCCACGGTGTGGGCTGCGCGTCCAGACAGCCCGCACCATCAGCGGCTTGCGAAGAATCAGGGAGCAGCCGGTCCCGGCAGCCGAATGTAGGGATTGGACTCGCCGAGGATCATCTGCTTGTCGATCGCGCCCGGGTAGATGTGCACGTCCTGGACGGAGCCGTCCAGGTAATCGAGGTACTTGTCGTTGAACCAGGCTCGGCCCACCTGCAAGCTGCCGGTGGAGTTGAAGGCGGGACGGAACCCGTTGGTGTCGACCACGTCGGTCTCGCCGACGTCGTTGCCGTTCACATAGAGGCTGAGCGTCCCATTCACCGAGTCGTAAACTCCGACGAGATGCGTCCACACGTCCAACTCGGCCGGATAGTCACTCGTCGAGATCGACCGACGCGCAATGTAGTTGGGAGCCGATGTGGCGACGTCGTTTTGGGTCATCAGGAACGTCCACCGCTTCTCGGTGTCGCTGACGGTCTTGTAGTAGAGGGAGAACCCGGCGACGTGGGTGCCGGACTGGGTGACGACCGCCATGTTGCGGTTCGGCAAGCTCCGCAGCTTGACCCAAGCCGAGACCGTGAAGCTCTGGTCGGTGCGGATGATCGGCACCTTGGCGCCTGGGTTGTCCGGGCAGGCTGTCACCGTGGTGCTGGTGTTCCCGCACGCCCTGACGCCGTCGAAGCCGATCGCCTTCCCCAGGCCAGGTCGCCCGTCTGCCCAATACGCCGGCGAACCGAACATCAACGTGTGGTTCTTGCCGGACAGGTCCTGGCTCACCGACCCACTGCCTTCGCCCATGCTCCAGAACCCGGCACTCATCGCCGGACACGGACGGTAGGCGCCGGCACCACAGTCGGGCGGGTTCACCAGGATGGTGATGGAGAACAAGGAATGATTGCTGTCGGTGTTACCAGCGGCATCGAACCCCCGAACGTAGAGCACGGCCGGACCGAACTGCGACGGCGTCGCCGTGATACGTGCGGTTCGATCGGGGTCGGTTCCCGCCGTCACCTGGTTGGTCGGCGCGCTGGTGCCGAACGACCAGCGGTAGAAGGCGATGTCGTTGCTGGCACCGACCGTAGGGGCCTTGATCTCGAATGTTCCGGCCTTGTTGAGCCCACCGCCCCAGACGTCGGGTGAATAGACCGGCGCCGACTCCCCCGCACCCGCCACCGGAGTGATCGTGAGCTTCTCGTCCGGCACCGTGGCGTCGACCTTGAAGTAACAAGGGTTGCTCCAGTAGCTGACGCCTTGTTCGTTGACCTTCCACGTGTCATAAGCACGGGCCTTCACGTAGTACGTGCCGTCGGCCAGCGAGGCGGCGGTGTTCTGGGGGATCTCGGTCTGCCAGGTCCTGCCGGAGACATCGTCGTGCGTGTCCCTGGGGTTCCCCTTGGGCGTCATCGTCTTGGTCACCGGATCGTAGGTGCCCCACTCGAACTCGACACCGGTGATCTTCTGCCCCTTGTTGGCATCGGGATCAGTTGCCGTCGCCGACACCACGGGGGCCTGCCGACCCGACATCTTGCCGATCAACGGCCAGGTGGTCGTAGAACAGGTCTTACCGCCGACCTTCAGCTGCGAAGGCTGGCGCGGCCGCTGGTTGTAGTGGATGGTCCACATCGGGTCGAGCTTGAAGCGCATCCACCAATCGGAGTCACCTTCGTGTCCCGACAGTGCCTTCAGGCCGAACGTCGCAGACCGCCACCCCGCCGCAGCGGCCTTCCGCGCGCCGTCGAGCACGTTGAACTCAAGCTTCCTGGCCCCACAGCCGTCATGGCCCAGGGACGCCGACTGAGTGTCCTGAACCGTGGACCAGTGGCCACTGCCGCTGAAGTTGTTCCAGGTCTCATTGCCATTGATGCCGGAGGTGAGCCTCAACTCCACGCCCACCTTCACGCTGCACGACCAATTGGGCGTCCAGGTGCCGGTGATACTGAACTGGGCGGCGCCGACGTAGGAACCCTTCGGCAGTTGACTGGTGTCCATGGCGAACATCGACCGGATCGCGCCTGCGCCGCCGTACCGTCCCGCACGCGGCGGATAAGGGTCTCCGTCGCCGTCCTTGCAGGAGTTGTCCCAGCACGCTTGGCTGGGATGGGCTTGGTCGATGTAGCCCCAGTGCGTACGGCCATCGGTGATCGTGGGATCGATGAAGACAGGAAACTGCGTCGCCGGGTCCTGCAGAATCGTCTGGTCGGGAGTGATCGTCAGTGTGCCCGAGCCGACCTCCATAGGCATCTCCACCTGCCGGAGCGGCTCCTCCTGGGCCGCAGCCGGCGCGCGACCCGAAGCAGTGACGGGTTGCTCGTCTCGGCTCCCGCTGGAGTCCCACATCTTCGGCGAGTTCGCCCGGAAGACCGTCCGCCCCGCCGGGTCGAGCGCGTCGGCACCGTTCTGGCCGTCTGAGCGCAACGTCACGCCCTCGGTGCGAGTGGTGAATTTGATCTTCGACAACGCCGGATTCTTCGCGGCCTCGGCCGTCTTGACGACCAGCACCTCGCTGAAGCCGAACAACTCGGCAGTGACCTGCAAATCCACGCCGGGGAACACCGACGGATAGGTGGCAGTGTCACCGCTGACCATGGGCGTCGGCAGCTTGTCCTGCCAACCCAGGCGCAGCGTGCTGCGCGTGTCCTTGGAGACGTAGGCCGCCAGAGCGGTGTCTCCACCTCCGGAAAACGCCACGTTCGCCGGACCCGCCTTCGGCGCCAGCTTGCCGTCGGCACGCTTCACCAGGTCCAGGTCGATCTCCGTCCACGAACCGTCCGGCTTCCGCACCCGCTGCGGCAACGCCGTTATCTCAAGCCGGGACGTCCCATCAGGCTTCACCCACGTCGTCGACGTCTCCGTCCGTAACGCAGTCGCCTCAACCGGCTCACCGCTCTTGCGGGCCTCAAGCGCCGCCGCAGCCTCCGAACCCGGCAGCGGGGCGAACGGAGACGTCGCCCCGTCCCCCGGTTCCGCTACAGCGGCCGGAACCGACAGGGCCGACGCCAGCAACACGCCTGCCACCACAACCCCGACCGACCGAGCCGCAGCCCTGACCCGCCTCCGCCAGGAGACCATCTCGACAGCCCCTTCCGCCCTGGGAGGCCGATCTTCGGCCCAGACGCGAAGGTATCTGTCAGCCACTTGGCGGTCGTCAACCGCTGAGTGGACTATCGCTTCCACCAACCGCAGTAGCGCACGTCTGACGTCAACCAGCCGTGGTAAACCCGGCATCGGGGTCCCCGTCACCAGCGGCCCCCGAGTGATCCTTGCCCCGGGTGATCGTTGCCGCGACGGGACAGTGGCCAGGGCATGCTCGCGGGAGCGCATGCTACCGCGAAGGTTGACGGCGAATACGGCGGCAGGCTGACGCCTCCGCCTGCGGACCCTCTTAGCATCGGCCACCTGGCAGAGGCCGTGCGCCGCGGGGAGAGACGCATCACACGTCCTGGCTGCCATCGACGCAACGGTTCACGGGTGGAGGTTCGATGCGTTCGGCCGGTGTGACTCGCCTCAGACGGGTTCTGCTCGCACTGCTGCTGGGGACAGGGATAGGCGTCGCCGCCCCCGCCGAGGCGAGCGTGGAGCAGGGTACGCCGTTGCTCAGCCCCGGGCAGGCCTGGTATCCGCGGGTCATCCGGCTCCAGCACGCGGACACCGCCCACAACGGCCGCGTTCTCGCCTCCACCAATACCGGCGCCGGCGGGACGATCCACGAGAGCACCGACGGAGGGCTGACCTTCCGTCCCATCAGCGAGATCCGCCCCGACCTCGCCGCCGGCGAGTTCGCGTGCTGCTCGGCGCTGTTCGAGTTCCCTCGTCAGCTCGGCGCCGGCGCGGCGGGCACCCTCATCTGGGCCACGTCGATCAACGCCGTCGGCGGCGGCGAGGATCAACCTGATCCGAACGCGCGGATCGTCGGTTGGACGAGCACCGACCATGGATACACCTGGACGCCACTCCCCGGCCCCATCGTGACCGGCTCCACCGGCCACGGTCTGTGGGAGCCCGAGTTCTCCGAGGCGTCGGGACAGCTCGTCATGCACTTCTCGGACAAGACCCAGCAGCCCCGCTACGGTCAGACGCTGGCGCGCGTGCGTTCCGACGACGGCGGACGGACGTGGAGCACCAAGGTCAACACGGTCGCCGTGGACGCCGCCGCCGACGTGAACGCCGAGGACAGCCCCGGCATGCCGGTGGTCAGGCGGCTCCCGAACGGGAGCTACCTCATGGTGTACGAGTACTGCGACATCCGGCCGGTCGCCAACGGCCACGGCTGCCGGGTGTACCTGCGTACCTCTCCCGACGGCTGGAACTGGGGGAACCCGGAGGATCGCGGCACCATCATCCGAACGGCAGACGGCAAGCACCTCGCCCACGCGCCCACCCTGGCCTGGGCCCCCGGCGGCGGCCCCGACGGGCGGATCCTGGTGGTCGCCAAGCTGGTGCGCACCGGCGGCGACCGCGGAGACGCCACCGTCCTCCCGGAGAGCGGCCGGACCATCCTCGTCAACACCGCGGGCGGCATGGGCGCCTGGTACGAGATCGACGCCCCGGTCAAGGTCGACGTCGACCTCACCCCGCCGAACCCCAACCTGTACCTGCCTTGCCAAAACTACAGCTCACCGCTGCTGCCCTCCCAGGACCGCACCCAGGTCCTGGAGATCGCCACCGACGTGACCGACGGCACCTGCAAGGCGTACGTCGCCACCGGTCTGGCGCACGGCACCGGCGACGCCACCGGCGTGTCCACCACGGCCGTCTACCGAGCCGTCAACCTGGCCAGCCGCCGCTGCCTGGACGTCGACGCGGGAGCGACGGAGAACGGCACCCGCATCCAGCAGTGGACCTGCAACGGCGCGCTCGCCCAGCAGTGGCGCCCGGTGCGCCGGGCCGCCGGCGTGTTCTCCTTCGTCAACCCGAAATCGGGCAAGTGCCTGGACGTGCCCAACGGCAACATCTCGGTGGATCCCGGCGACAAGGCGCACCTGTGGACGTGCAACGGCACCGGCGCGCAGCAATGGCTGCCGGTCGCGGTCGGCAGATCCGCTTATGTGCTCAAACCCCGCAACAACCAGGCACTGTGCCTGGACGTCGCCAACGGCTCCACGGCGGACGGCGCCGAGGCACGGGTCACCCCGTGCTCGAACGCCGGCACGCAGATCTGGTATCTCGACCCGAAGGCGTGACCGGATCTAGAGCCTGTACGAATTCCCGACGTTCCGATCGTTGTCAAGCATGGGCCCCGGGGAGCCTCGTACGTTGAGGACGGCCAGGTTTGTCCTGTTGCCACATGCCGGGTGGCCGCGGTCGACACTACTCACGCCGGTGAGATCCTGGCCGGGGTGTTTCTGGCGCTACATCTGGCTGCGGTAGACACTGTTACGGCTCTCCAATATGCAGTCCTCGCGGCCCCGGGCAAGGTGACTCAGTTCGGCGTCGATGGCGATCGGCTCCTGGAGAGTCTTTCCCCGATCAGAGCAGAGGTCAGGGCCGAAGCGATCTCATGTAGTAAGACCGAGTAGCTGAAGGCCGCCGGGATCTGTGGTCCAGTGGCCGCGGATCAGTGCGGCGATCTGGGCGGATGACCCGTCCGGGTGAGAGGCCGGCGACGGCGTAGATCGTGACGATGGCAGTCTTGCCGGTCTTGTGGTCGATGTGGCGGCGTTTGATCTGGATCGCCTGGGCGGTGTGGGGCCCTTGCCAGCAGCGCCCCGGACGGAAGTGTTCGCCGAAGACCTCGACGCCTTCGCAGACTTCTACGTCCGCGTTCTCGGCTCCACTCCCGTCGACGACCGGCCTTCCCGCTCGTTACGGGCGGTAGGCGTCTCGACGATGTTTGATCGTCTGAATCGTGACAGTGTGCTTATCCTCGTCGATGCGGTAGACGACCAGATAAGTCCCACGCCGGGCGACGTGTAGTCCTTCGTACGGCTCTTGCAGGGGTTTGCCGACGCGCCACGGCTCACGCGCGATCGCGCCGCTGATCAACTCCCAGGCCGCGGCCGCCACAGTCTCGGGCAAGCCCGAGGTGAGCGCGCGCCGAGCGGGCGGGGCTAGGAGGATCGTGTAGCGGTCACTCACGCGCTCGCCTTACCAAAGCGCGCCGCCATGATGGCGGCCATCTCCTCCTCTGTGGTCACGTCGCCGCTCTCCTCGGCGGCGGCCTCGACCAGGTCGGCGCGTGTCTCCGGGTCGGCGAGGATCTCCAGGGTCTCCTGCAGGGACTCCCACTCGGCCATGGAAACAATGACGGCGTGGGGTCGTCCGTTGCGGGTGAGAGTGAAGTGATCGTGCTCCCGGGCAGCCCGATCGGCCAGCTCGGTCAGCCGGTCCTTCGCTTCACTGATGGGAATGAGCTCCATACGACGATGATATCTCGCTAGCTTGAATATCGGCCATAGCTCCGGCTACTCGTCCATTCAAGGCGAGCGGGAACCACGAGGCGCTGGAACTCGCTGAGCTCGAAGACGCCGAAGGAACCGGGCAGAGAGTCCGAGTGACCTTCGTGAGCCGAGGGCTCGCGCCTGCGGCCCCAGCCGGGCGATGCGCTCGATGTGTCACGTGGACCATGCCCTCTCGTCCACCACCACTGGCTAACCCACGAGCGAGACCAAGTTTGGTAACCGGCTTGCCCCCGCTCCGGCCCCGCCCGGACACCTAACGGACCACAGCCCCATTGATGGGGTCACAGCTTCAACGTAGCCTCACGGGTGTGAGCGACCCAGAGATCACCCGAGCGTCTGAGATCGACCGGGACGCGGTTGTGGAGCGTCTGCGGGCGGCTTCGGCTGAGGGGTTGCTTACTCCGGAGGAGCTCAACACACGCACCGAGGCGGCCTACGCCTCCCAGACACCGGGTGAGCTGGCCGAGGTGATCGCCGATCTCCCCGAGCGGTCGTCGAGTGTCACGCAGGTTCAGGACAAGCGGTCCAGAAGGTTCTACACCACATGGGCGGGAGCGGGGTTGCAGCGTGCCGAAGGAGGGCTCCTCGTTTCACCGCTATTCGGCATGGAGGTTGACGTAAGCGAAGCGATCGTGCCTGCTGATGCGGAGCAGATCAAGGTCGCTTCCCTCTTTGGGGGGATTGAAGTCATCGTTCCTGAGGGGGTCAGTGTCGAGCTGACCGGGTTCACCGTGTTCGGCCGAAGGAAGGTCGATGTATATGACGGTGAGCCAGCTGACTCGCCTCCGGTGGTCCGGGTCCTCGCCTATACCTTTTTCGGGAGTGTCCTGGTCCGGACGGTGCGTTCTAGCGAGATCACTAGTGATGACGATTGAGTTGGGCCTGGGTGGAGCCGCTCGATGGGCCCGGGTCACATGAGCGCGCGCGGACCTGCCATCTCTCATCGGCCAGGTGCTCGAGTAGGCGGGTCTACTCCTCTTCGTTGTCGCAGGTGACGACGATGCCCCATACCTCGGTGCGGACGTCCTCGTCGGCGTCGCCCGGCTCGGGCAGCTCCTCGCCGTGCTCGTCCGGCCGGTGGTCGTCGGCCCCGGCCAGCCACGGCCAAGGTGACACAGTTCGGCGTCGATGGCGATCGGCTCCCGGAGAGTCTTTCCCAGATCAGAGCAGAGGTCAGGGCCGAAGCGTTCTCATGTAGTAATACCGAGTAGCTGAAGGCCGCCGGGGTCTGTGTTTCAGTGGCCGCGTATCAGCGCGGCGATCTGGGCGTGGGTGATCCGTCCGGTGACAGGCCGGCGACGGTGTGGATCGTGACGATGGCGCGGTCTTGTGGTCGAAGCGGCGGCGCCCTCGGCCGCCACAGTCTCGGGCAAGCCCGAGGTGAGCGCACGCCGAGCGGGCGGGGCCAGGAGGATCGTGTAGCGGTCACTCACGCGCTCGCCTTACCAAGGCGAGCCGCCATGATGGCGGCCATCTCCTCCTCTGTGGTCACGTCGACGCTCTCCACGCCAGCGGCGGCCTCGACCAGGTCGCCACGTATCTCCGGGTCGGCGAGGATCTCCAGGGTCTCCTGCGGGGACTCCCACTTGGCCACGGAAACAATGACGGCGTGAGGTCGCCCGTTGCGGGTGAGAGTGAAGTGATCGTGCTCGGAAAGCCGCCTCTCCAAGACCTTCGGACAGGCGGTGGCCCAGGAAGTCGGGCTTCCGCCGAACGAGGATCTGCATGTCCTCCGCAGCCGGGTCGCCGAACTCGAAGAACTCGTCCAAAGCCTGCGCAGTCAGATCTCTGACCTCACCGACGATCTCGACGCAGCTCGCGCGACCAATCGAGAACTGATGACACACCTCAACACCACTCGCGCGTCGAGCATCGCAGAAGCCCGCCTGCAGCAGCAGCTCGCTTGAGGTGAGCGACTTGCTCTCGAGCTCGGGGATGGGCGTCACGCTCGGGGCCGTAGTTGCACGTGTCGATGACCGTCTTCCCGGCCAGTGGCGCGGCGGGCACGTGGGGGAAGGCCTTGACCGGCACCGTGATCACGACGATGTCACCGGCTGCCGCGGCTCGCCGCGGACGCCCGCGGCCCCAGTTCCGCGGCCATGTCCGCGAGCGTTTCGGGACCGCGTGAGTTGCTGAGCACGACCTGATGCCCGGCCTCAACGGCGAGCCGCGCGATGGTGCTGCCGATGGCGCCGCTGCCGATGAATCCCACAGTCGTCATATTCTGAGCCGCCCTCCTTGTCATGTGCCGGACTCGTTGCGACTCGGGTCCTTGCCGTCAGCTGGCGGGGAAGTAGTGGCCGTTGTCCAGATCGGCGAGCAGGCGGGGCTGAGCGGGTTCCCAGCCGAGGGTCCGGCGGGTGACGAGGTTGGACGCCGGGTAGCTCTGCGTGACGATGTTCGCGAGGAACCCGAAGTATCCCGGCAGCACCAGTTCGTCCACGGGAACGCTCACGGCGGGCAGGCCCAGACGGCTGCCGATGGCCTCGGCGATCTCGCGGACCGGGATGCCCCCGTCGTCGACCGCGTGCCAGTATTTGCCGGCCGGGCCCTTCTCCAGCGCCAGGCGGAACAAGGAGGCAACATCGCGGATGTGCACGGCGTTCCACAGGTTCGCGCCGTCTCCGGGGTAGCCGATGAAGCCCTTCTCCTTCGCGAGCGCGATCAGCGTCGGGAGGAAGCCGGCACGATCGGTCGTGCTGTGCGCGATGTTGGCGATCCGCACGACCGAAGACCGCACGCCCTGCTCGGCGAGGCCGATTACGGTGGTTTCCACGACGTTACGAGCCCGCAGGGTGCCCTTGTGCTCATCGCCACTGGGAAGGGCCGGGTCCTCCTCGGTGGCCGTCCGGCCCAGGAATCCCTGCCCGGGCGAGCCGATGCTCCCCGCCGCGACCAGCGGCTTTCCGGTTCCCGCCAGTGCCTCGCCGTAGGCGAGCATGATCGGGAGCTCGGCGGCGGCCACGGCGTGGATCCCGCCGGAGAAAAGCAGGTCTTGCCGGTGCGCGACGTGGATGACGCCGTCGGAGTCCGCAGCCGCTTCCTTGAGCCCGTCGAGATCCCCGAGGTCGCCGCGACGCACCTTCGCGCCGAGCGCGGACAGCGCCGCCGCGGCAGTGTCCGACCGGGCCAGGCCGGTGACCTCGTGCCCGGCGGCGATGAGCTCGGGAACGATGTACGAACCGGAATGGCCGGTCCCGCCAGTGACGAAAACGCGCATTCTGCTGTTCCTTATGAGTGAGGTGGCGCGAGAATTGGTGGTGCGGGTGTGCTCAGCTGAGATTGCTGACGCCGAGGGCGAAGTTGAAGTCGCCCACGCCGTGGCGGGCCAGGTTGATCATCAGCAGGCCCGTCCCTTCCAGCCAGTGCGCCATCTCCAGGCCTCCGGCATCCAGGGGGCGCAACCCGAGGCTCTCGATGAACGCCGATACGCTTGCCTTGGCCCGCGCGTCGTCGCCGGCGAAGAGCACGTCCAATGGGCGCCCCGGGGCCAGGACGTGGCCGAAGACGGTGTTGAACGCCTTCACGACGTGCGCGCTCGCCGGGGCGGCCTTGGCGATCTCCTGCGCGGCGGAAGTGCCGTCAGGGGTGGTCAGCCCGGTGGCGTCGGCTTTCATGGGGTTGGTGATGTCGATGATGACCTTGCCGGCCAGCGCGTCCCCGTACTGGGCGACGACCGGCACGGCGCTGGCGTTCGGCACGGCGAGGATGACGATGTCGCCGGCTGGGGCGGTGCCGAATGTCCCGGCCGTGGCGCCGCCGCCGAGCGCGGCGGCCAGGTCCTTGGCCTTGGCCGCGTCGCGACCGACGACCTCGACGGCGTGGCCGCCCTCGACCGCGCGGGCGCCAATGGCGCGGCCCATACCCCCCAGGCCGATAATGCTGATGCTGCTCATGGAGTGCCTGCTTTCTGGAGTGGAATATCTGGACAGAACGCCACGCCCACCCCGTTGTTGTTAACGGTTGTGTCGTCGAGACCATCGAATGACACGACGGGCCTGGACCAATTCAGGACGTGCTAATTCAAGTTCTGGGGACCTACTATCAAGTCCCGATGTCGAATTCTTGTTCCGGATTCGCTCCGGCCCACTGGGTACCTATTGAGGATTTCATTAGTCTGAGCGGGTGTCCAAGACCTATTTCAGCGATTGCGATACCCTGAAGGCATCGCCGTACCGGGAGGCTCCATGGATCTGGACCTGCGCAAGTTGCGCTACTTCGTCGCCGTCGCCGACCGGCTGCACTTCGGCCGCGCCGCCGATGACCTGCACATCGCACAGCCGGTGCTCAGCCGGCAGATCCGCGCGCTGGAACAGGATCTTGGCACCCCGCTGCTGATCAGGGACAGCCACGGCGTGGCGCTGACCGACGCCGGCAGGCAGTTGCTGACCGACGCCGGCCCGCTGCTGGCCTCCGCAGACGCGGTCCGCCGCCGGGTGACCGTGGCCGCGCGCGGCAGCCAGCGGCTGATGGTCGGCTTCCGCGCGGGCATCACGGCCACCGCGGCGGTGCGGGAGTTCGCCATCCGGCACCCGGACGTGATCGTGGACGTGCAGCGGATCGAGTCCGACGACCAGGCCGCGATGCTGCTCGACGGCCGCATCGACGTCGGCTATGTGCGGCTGCCCATCGACGAGACCGGCCTGCGCGTCACCCCGCTGTACACCGAGCCGCGGGTGGCGGTGCTGCCCTCCGGCCACCGATTCGCCAGCAAGGAACAGATCACCGAGGCCGACCTGGCCGGCGAGCCGCTGCTCTGGCATCCCGACACAAGCACACAGCCCACCAAGCGCCCGCACCCCAACGCCGGATACCTGGTGCGCGGGGTGGACGAGACGCTCGAACATGTCGCGGCCGGCCGGGGCATCTCGTTCCTGGCCCGTTCGACAGCCGTGTTCTACTCACACCCGGAAGTCAGCTATGTGCCCGTCACAGATCTGGCGCCCGACCAGGTGTGCCTCGCGGTGGCGGCATCGCGCACCTCACCGGTGGTCGACGACTTCCTCGCCGCAGCTCACGCGACGGCCGAGATCACCGCAGAATGCGGGAACGATGAAATGTGGAAGCTGGCAAGCGGTGCCGCTTCACAACACGGTTGATCAGTTCGACCGACAACATCAGAGCCAACAGAGGGCGCCACAGCAAAGGCGAAGGCATTAAAGTGCGGCGGCGGAGGCTACGTTCGCGTACAGCGAGAATCGACATCGCCGCGCGGCAGCCTCTGCAGTAATGAAAGAACCTTTTTCATCCTACGGTTGCTTCGTAGTTCTGTAGCACGTGGATGGCTTTGGCGAGTCGACCGACCCCGCGTGGGCTGACGCGGACTTTGTGCAGGATGCGCCGGTACTTGAGCTGGGCGTTGGCGCGTTCGCTGGGCCCGCGAAGCCGGGCATGAGCCCGGTTGGCGTCCTTCTGCGAGTCGGGTTTGTGCTTGCCCTTGTACGGCGTGATCTACCGCTCCGGCCGCGCCGAACTCCACGTCGTCTTCCGGCCGACGAGGCGTGATCGGGCCGTCATTGGCCTCCCACCGGAACGGGAGCAGACCCGGTAGTTCCGCGGTCATCGCTGGGCTGCCGAGGAGATGACGCGGGGATGGCGTTGTCGATGAGGACAGCGGCGATGGCGGCGGCGGCGGGGAAGGCGTCGGCGTTGAGGACCCGGGTGCGGGCCGCGGCGCCGTCGATGAGCAGCGCGAGCTGCTCGCCGAGTTGTTCAGGGTCGGCGGCGCCGGCTTCGCGGGCGGTGTCGGCGAGCCGCGCGGCGACGGCTTTCTTGTAGTCGCGTGCGTACTGGGATGCGGGGTGCTGGGGGTCGTGGAGTTCGACGGCGGCGGCGATGTAGGGGCACAGGGGGGTGGTGGGGGGGATGTCGAAGGCGGCGAGGAGCCGTTCGCGGGGCGTGAGGTCGGTGCGGTCGAACACGCCGGACAGAACGGAGGGGTCGAACCGGCGCAGGTACTCGGCGACGAGTTCGTCCTTGCCGGTGAAGTGCTGGTAGGCCGTGCGTTTGGACACCTGGGCCGCCGCGCAAAGCTGGTCCATGCCGGTGCGGTTGATGCCCTGCTCGCGAAACAGTTGCTGGGACGCGCTGAGGATGCGCTCGCGGGCGCCCCGGCCGCGGCGGCGGCCCTGGGGGCCCTTCTCCAACTCCGTCACGGGTCCATGGTACCCGAGCTGGGTAACGATCGGTGTACATAGTTTGCGCCCCGGCCGCGCGCCCCGTACCGTAAGCACACAGAGCGGTGTACATAACGCCGTCATCCCAGGTGCGCACGGCACCACCGGCCTAAAGGAGCAACATGGGAAAGCTTGACGGCAAGGTAGCGGTCATCACCGGCGGCACCACCGGCATGGCGCTGGCCGGCGCGAAGCTGTTCGTCGACGAGGGAGCGCACGTCTTCATCACCGGCCGCCGCCAGGACGCCCTGGACGAGGCCGTGAAGCAGATCGGCCGCAACGTCACCGGCGTCCAGGGCGACGCCGCCGACCTGAACGACCTGGACCGCCTGTACGACACCGTCAAGCGGGAGAAGGGCAGCCTCGACGTGCTGTGGGCCAGCGCAGGCGGGGGCGAGCCCGCCCCGCTCGGCGAGATCACCGAGGCCCAGTTCGACACCTGGTTCGGGCTCAATGCCCGCGGCACCCTGTTCACCGTCCAGAAGGCCCTCCCGTTCTTCAACGACGGCGGCTCCATCCTCATGACCGGCTCCAACGCCTCCCTCGGCGCCTTCCCCGGCTGGAGCGTCTACGCCGGCAGCAAGGCCGTCCAGCAGGCCTGGGCCCGCGTCTGGCTCAACGAGCTCAAGGACCGCCGCATCCGCGTCAACGTCCTGACCCCCGGCCAGGTCGCCACCGCCAAGCAGGAAGAACTCTTCGACGAGGCCACCAAGCGCCAGTTCGAGTCCCTCATCCCCCGCGGCCAGATGGGCCGCCCCGACGAAATCGCCACCGCCGCCCTCTTCCTCGCCTCCGACGACTCCAGCTACGTCAACGGCATGGAACTCGTCGCCGACGGCGGCACCACCGCCATCTAAACCGAACAACACTCAACCAGGGCAGGACATCTCATGAGCAACATCAGCATCATCGGCACCGGGAACATGGCCCGCACCATCGGAGCGCGGGCGATAGCGGGCGGCAACACCGTCGAGGTCATGGGCCGCGATCAGTCCAAGGCCGCTGACCTGGCCAAGGCTCTCGGCGGCGGCGCCACGACGGGAGAATGGGGTACCGCCCCGGCCGGGGACATCGTCATCGTGGCCCTGTTGTACGACGGCGTCGTGCCGGTCGTCGCCCAGTACGGAGACGCTCTCGCGGGCAAGGTCATCGTCGACATCAGCAATCCCTTCAACTCCACGTTCGACGGGCTTGCCCACCGCGAGGAGACCTCGATCGCGCAGGAAGTCGCCAAGGCGGCCCCGGCCGGCGCCAGCGTGGTGAAGGCGTTCAACACCATCTTCCGCCATGTCCTGGAGAAGGGCCGGCCCGACGTCTTCATCGCTGGCGATAATGCGCAGGCCAAGGCAAGTGTGGAGGCGTTCATCGAGAGCCTCGGGCTACGCCCGCTGGACGTCGGCGGCCTGAAAATGGCGCACTGGCTGGAAGGAGCGGGCGTGGTCACGGTGGGCCTCGCCAACCACGGGGTGGGGAACTTGGACTTCGCCCTCAGCATCACCGAACTTCCCGTCTGAGCAAACGGTTGACGGATCACCGAAAGGACTCGCCAATGAAGCTTGGTTTCACACTTCCCATAGTCGGGTTACCAGCAGCGCCGCTGGCCTGAGCGCGTTCTGCCGCGGGATCGAGGAGCAGCCGTACCCGCCGCTGATGAAGCGTCACCTCGACCCGGTGCTGCTGTGGACCGTCGCCGCGACGGCGACCAGCCGGGTGCGGCTGAATGCCAGCACGCTCAGCACCTTCTACTACGAGCCGCCGCACCTGGCCCGGATGCTGACCACGCTCGACGTTGATTTCGTCGGTGAGTTCGGGGACCAAGCGTCGGCCTCTTTTGGCTCCACTTGGTGATCGACCGCCCATGATCTGAAGGCGAGTTTTGGTACCAGTCTGGTTGGCCGGGTTCGTGCTGGCGCGAGCAGCAGCAGGGTTGTCGGACGGGAAACGAATCTCCCCCCTGAGCTGGTCAACGGGTCCATGACTGCGATCTGCGGTGGCGCGCAGGGAGACGGTGCGTTCAAGACCGTTCACGTCCCCGCCAAGCGGGGGACAAGGTGGACGGGCCAGACCCGCCCGATGTGACACGCCCCGGGTATGCCCGGGGTATGTTCCCGGGTCCGCGGCGGTATGTTTTGGTGCGCCCCCGACGCGGTGCTGCGACTCTTTTCCTGCTGTTCCTCCCCAGAGAAAAGAGTCACCATGAAAAGGGCACTGGCCCTGTCCGCCGCCGTCCTGGCGGCGGGTGCCATGCTGGCCGCTCCCGCACAGGCGACCGCGCTCGACAAGACCAAGGCGCAGCGCCTGGCGATGGCGCTGACCCTGACGAAGAACACCAAGGCCAGCTACAACGCGTGGGCCCGGTTCAAAATCAACAAGGACACCCCGCAGGTCAAGGAGTACAAGTTCAACTGGAACACCGACGGCTGCTCGGTGCCCAAGAAGATCGGAAACTCTGAATACTGGAAGGGCGTCTTCAAGATTCCCTGCGATCGTCACGACTTCGGCTACCGCAACGTCAAGGCGCTGGTGAGCTCCAGCAAGTGGCGTAACACCTACAAGAAGCCCGTCGACGACGCGTTCCTCTTCGACATGGGCAACGTGTGTGTGAAGTTCTCCGGCACGAAGAAGGCGTCCTGCCGGGTGGCCGCGGCGGCGTTCTACGGCGCGGTCAGGGCAGCCACGTAGGAGGGCCACATGGCAGACTGAGCTCCGTGGTGAGAAAGATCGAGGCCCCGACCCGCATCCCGGTGCCGGGCGGCAAGATCATCAACGAGCACATCGGCCAGGTGAACACCGGTGACGAGGCGATCTCCATCGCCCACATGATCGCACCGCGGTCTTGAGCAGCTTCTTCATGATGCTCCTTCTGTCGGGCGGGTTCTGGTGCCCGCCGAGAAGGAGCATGGATCAAGGGTTGAGTCAGGGCGACAGATCCCTTGGACACAGTGCGGTTCGGCCAGCAGCCGTGCGGACTTTGGTCGTCGGCTGCTTGGTCGTGGAAAACCTAGCGTCCCACTAGCGCGCTCCGAGTGGTCTGATTGGGACATACCTCCGCTATACCGCGTCTCCGTATGGTCTCACCTCGACGGGAAATCAACGGAGGGAACCATATGAAGATCATGCGTAACGCGGTCGTCGTCGGGGCCATGGGGGCCGTGGCCATGATGGGCGCGCCTGCGTCGGCCTCGGCGTCCGCGCCGGCGGCGTCGGTGACCACGTCGGCAGACTTGGCCCTCGTCGCGACCTGTTCGAAGGGGTCCTACAAGCTGAAGGTGACCGTCACCTATGTCAACGGGTTGGGTGCGCACCGCTTCCGCAAGGTCTTCTGGACGGCCTCTGGCGGCCCCACCAACGTCAAGGTCAGCCTCGTCCAGGACCGGGGCGGCCTTCCGGACGTCGCGTTCAAGTCGGTCGTGATCACCGGCAATACCGGCCACAAGGACATCCCGGCGACGCGGCCTATGGCGCATCGGGTCTTCGTGAAGCTGGCCGGTAAGACGGGTGTCACGAGCTGCGTCGGGCAGAGCGGCGTCATCTGATCCGGACCGCTCGGCGCCCGCTGTCGCGAGAGACGGCGGGCGCCGAGCGGTCAGGGCGAGGGGTGGGAGAGTTCGAGGTCGGCCGCGATGGGGAAGTGGTCGGAGGCCTCGGTGCCGATCAAGCAGCCCCCGCCAGCCCAGACAGCGTCATCGGCCGCCGCCCTGCAAATGCCCCTCGCTCGTGGCCTGTCCGGCAAGGGTAGACCCCAACCCGCATCCAACGCCGCAGGCGAATAGCGTCAGAATAGAGTCCGCATCCGAGTTTCTTGACGCATGTCTGCTGGGCCCTTGGAGTTCAGCCTGACAATCCGAGCCGATCAACACGGCCGTCCCACGGTCATACAGCGCTGGAGATCCCGGCAGATAGCCCCGGAGCTCGGGGCCTTTGGCCGTGCGTGCTTCCCGCCGCCGGAATGATGGTCGGTCCTCGTCGCAGGTCAAGGTCGGTCGTCCTCGCTGCGCTGCGGGCGCTCCACCTTGACCTGCTCCTGCGGCCGACGGATTTGGCGGCTATCGGGAAGAGCGCGCCGGAGGTCAGCTGGGAGCCTGCTGGGCAGACTTGACGGCCTGGGTCTGGGTATAGCGGTAGGACACGGTTCCGGTCTCGATGATGTTGCCGCCGTAGGTGAGCCGATCGACGATCGCCGCGCACAACCGCGGGTCGGTAAATGTCTTGGTCCATCCCGAAAACGACTCATTTGAGGCGATCGCGATGGAAGCCCGCTCGTCCCGTTCGGTGATCACTTGGAAGAGCAGTTCGGCACCCCGCCGGTCCAACTCCATGTAGCCCAGTTCGTCAAGGCAGAGCAGCTCGACCCGGCTGTAGCGGGCGATGGTCTTGGTGAGCATCTTCTCATCGGCGGCCTCGACCAGCTCGTTGACCAGCTTGGCGGCCAGGGTGTACTTGACCCGGTGCCCGGCCATGGCCGCTTCGGTGCCCAGCGCGATGAGCAGGTGCGACTTGCCGGTGCCCGAGTCGCCGATCAGACACAGCGGAAGGCCCTTGCGGACCCAGTCGCTGGTGGCCAGGCTATGGATCATCGCGGGGTCGATATTGGGGTTGGCCTCGAAGTCGAACTCGCGCAGCGATTTCTGCCTCGGAAAGCCCGCGGCCTTGATGCGGCGTTCGGAGCGACGGCGGGCGCGGTCGTCGCATTCGGCCAGCAGCAGGTCGGCCAGGAAACCCAGGTAGGACATCTGCTCGCGGGTGGCCCGCTGGGCAGTCTCGGCGTAGCTCTGCCGGATGGTGGGCAGGCGCAGCATCTTGCAGGCCTGGTCCACGGCGGCGTCGGCGGCCTGCTCGGTCAGACCGCGATGACGGGGAACGGTCATGGTCAGGGCCTTCCTTCCTCACCGGGGGGCGAAGGGCTGCCTGCCGCGGGTCGGCGCAGCAGCTGGTCGTAGATGGCCACCGAGGGCAGCGGCCGGGTGTCGGGTGGCAGCGCGGACATGCGGCGTTCGGTCAACGACACCACCCCCGGTTCATCCAGCCAGGCCAGCGCCGGCGAGCGTGCGGGCGGCGGCGAGCCGGGCTCGGAGTCGAGCTGGGCGACTTTACGGGTCTCCAAAGCGACGGCGTCCGCGGTCCACGCGCCCACCCGCAGCGCCGCGGCGATCCCCGCCGCCACATGCTCGTGAGCCATGTGGCGGTGCAACAGCAGCACCTCGATCAGCGCGCGGGTGCCCTCGGCCTCGCCGTGCGCCCGGCGGGCAGCGGCCCACCACGCCTCGTGCTCACGGGTGAACTTGCCCGAGCGGCGCGCCTGCTCCAACACGGTGGAGCCGGGCAGGGCGCCGGGCTTCTTCAGCAGGATCTCCAGGTAGTGGTCCAGCTCCAGCCGCGAGCCGCCCTTGGCGATCAGCCGTTCGTGCCGGGCCACCTCCTGCCCCTTGTGGTAGACCACCAGGTGTGAGGCGTGCAGCATCACCCGCACCGCTTGCCCGATCAGCCGGGCGGGCACCGAGTAGCGGTTGGTGCGCACCACGATCACGCTGTAGCGGTCCACCCGCGGGGTGAACAGCCGTCCCGTCTCGAACCGTTCGGTCGGCAGCGGCCGCAGCAACGGGGCTTCGATCGCGAACCGCTCACCGATGCTCTGGGGCCGGGAGCGGATCCGCCGCGTCTCGTCCTCCACGTCCCACCGGTCGATCATGGCGTTGAGCTCATCGATGGTGGCCACACCAGGGACGGGCACCAGATGGTTGCGACGGAAGTAGCCAATCTGACCCTCCACGCCGCCCTTTTCGTGCGCGCCCTCCTTGCCTCGGCGGCAGTAGAACGGCTCGATCCCGTAGAAGGAGCGGAAGATGACCCAGCGTTCGTTCTCCACCCGCGAGCGGTTGAAGCCGAGCACCTTGGCCACCGCGGGCCGCAGGTTGTCATAGCGCACCTTGCCGTACGGCACGCCACCCAGCAGGGTGAGAGCGTGGACGTGGCCCTCGAAGAACGCCTCCTGCGAGCAGGTCAGGAACATCCGATGCACAGCCTTGCCCGACCACGACAGGCGGAAGGAGAACAGGTAGCAGCGGGTCAGCGTGCCGGCCAGCCGGATCCACACATCGCCGAAATCCACCTCGGCCTCAGCTCCCGGACGGTGGGACTGCTCGATGAAGCCGGGCACCGGTCCGCGGCCTTCCTCCATCCGGATCTCCGCCCGCCGCTGCCGCACGTAATCGCGGACCATCGGGTAGGAGACCTCCACCGCCTGGTGCTCCTCCACCAGCCGATTCCAGATGCGGACCACGGTGTGCCGCTGCTTGCGCGGCGCGTCCAGATCAGCCCGCAGCATCGCATCGATGACCGGCTTGTAGGGATCCAGCCGCGACCGGCGCGGTGGCGGCTTCTTCCGCTCCGGCGGCCAGGGCGAGGCCAGCGCCTGAGCCACCGTGCGCCGATGCACGCCGTACTTGCGGGCCAGCGCCCGCGCCGACATGCCTTCCAGCCGGGCGTCCCGACGGATCGCCGCGAACAGTTCGGCCTTCCCCTTGTTGGCCATCGGTGCCCCCTCGCTATGCGGAGCACCCCGATCGTCTCAGCAGCCGGACATTCGTGGTACCAAAATTCACCGACACCATTTTCCGGCTCAGATGGGTGGAGCCTCACCTGACCGACATCTGGTACCCGCCCTCACCTACATAGCCACTCGACGTGCTCAGCGACGGCCGTCTCGAGGTCGGCGTGGGACTCGGGTGGACGAAGGACGAGCACGACATCTCCCCCAGCGCGGACTGGCGCCGGCGGGGGCGGATGCTCGATGACCTGCTGGCGTTCCTGCACGAGTGGTCGCCTATGAAACACCAAGACGAGGCACGCCGACGCCGTCTGGCGGATCGTCTCTGGTACTCGCGCATTTCCGAGAACGAGCAACGCTCTATTCCTGACCGGCCGCCCATTCGCGCAAGTACGCCAGATCGTGGCGGGTGGTCAGGGTGTCGGGGTGCTCAGGGCCCAGCACCCGCTCCTGGTCGCTCAGCAGCTCTTCACCTGCGGCAACAGCCCCGGCCACGTCCCCAGCCTCACTCCGCCACCGCACCAGATTGTGGCGGGTGGCCAGGAGGCCGGGGTGATCGGGACCCAGCACCCGCAAGCGGTCGGCCAGCAACTCCTCAAACGCGGCGACCGCACCCGACGTGTCCCCCGCCCGGCCCCGCCAATACGCCAGATTGCCGCGCATGGTCAGGGTTTCGGGGTGATCAGGGCTCAGCACCCGCTCGTAGTCGGCCAGCAGCTCCTCATACGCGGCGACAGCCCCGGCCGCGTCCCCCGCCTCCCCCCGCCACCGCACGAGATTTTGGCGGGTGGCCAGGGTGTCGGGGTGATCAGGGCTCAGCACCCGCTCGTAGTCGGCCAGCAGCTCCTCATACGCGGCGACAGCCCCGGCCGCGTCCCCCGCCTCCCCCCGCCACCGCACGAGATTTTGGCGGGTGGCCAGGGTGTCGGGGTGATCAGGGCTCAGCACCCGCTCGTAGTCGGCCAGCAGCTCTTCAAACGCGGCGACCGCACCTGTCACATCTCCTGCCCGGCCCCGCAGCCCCGCCAGATTGTGGCGGGTAGCCAGGATGTGGGGGTGGTCCGGGCCCAGCACCCGCAAGCGGTCGGCCAGCAGCTCCTCATACGCGGCGACCGCACCTGTCACATCCCCAGCCTCACCCCGCCACCGCGCCAGATTATGGCGGGCGGTGAGGATGTCGGGGTGGTCCGGGCCCAGCACCCGCAAGCGGTCGGCCAGCAGCTCCTCAAACGCGGCGACCGCACCTGTCACATCCCCCGCCTCACCCCGCCAGTCCGCCAGATTGCCGCGGGTGGCCAAGGTGTTGGGGTGGTCGGGGCCCAGCACCCGCAAGTGGTCGGTCAGCAGCTTCTCCAACGCGGCGACAGCCCCGGCCGCGTCCCCCGCCTGGCCCCGCCACCGCGCCAGATTGTGGCGGGTGGTCAAGGTGTCGGAGTGATCAGGGCCCAGCACCCGCTCCTGGTCGGCCAGCAGCTCCTCACCTGCGACGACAGCCCCGGCCGCGTCCCCCGCCTGGCCCCGCCAGTACGCCACGTTGTGGCAGGTGGCCAAGGTGCCGGGGTGGTCGGGGCCGAGATGCTGCAGGCAGGCGGTGTACAGATCGCTGCTCGCGGCGATGGCGGCGGTGACCTGCCCAGCGTTACCGAGGCTGACGACGGCGTAAGGCAACACAGGATGCACACCGATCCCGGGATGGCTGAAGAGAGCAGCCCCGGTGGCATGGCGTAAAACGGAGGTGTTGGCGCGCAGGATCTGACCGAGATGGTCGCGCTCGATCGGCGGCCACAGGTGCAGCAGAGCGTCCGCGGCAGTGCAGGCGACTTCGGCGAACAGGTGCGGGCCGAGGTCGGGCCGGGCGGTGAGATTTTCCCGGGCGGCGCGCTGGATGAGCTGATGGATGCGGATCTCACGGTGGCGGGCGGTGCGGTCGTGGTCCACGAGGCTGTGCCGGTGCAGCACCCGCAGCACCTCGTCCACCATGGCCTCATCGACCCCTGCCGCCTCCCCGATTGAGGAGTCGGCTGCGGGGTCGGGCAGGTAGCTGGCCAGGTACTCCCGGGCGGGCGGGCTGGTCAGCACCGCTTGCGGGATGCCCGCCGGGTCCAGGACGCTGGCCAGATACAGCACCGGGCGGGCGAGCCCGGCGGGTGCGACCTGGTCGGCGTGGTCGATGGACAGCTCCCAAGTGGCGGTGACGATCCGCTGATGGCCGTCGGGCAGGTAGTCCTCGCCCGGTACGGCGTGGGCTAGCAGCCGGGTGGCCAGCCGCTGCCGGTAGGTGGCGCAGGAGATCGCGGCGTTGATGATGTAGGCCGCCGCCTGGGCCAGCGCCAACGGCAGCAACCCCAGATCGGCGGCCAGACCATCCAGACCGGCGACCGCGTCCTGGCCGGCGAGCTTGGCCGTCAGATAGGAACGGGCCTCGGCTTCGGTGAAGGTGTCGATGTCGACCGTGCGCCGGTCCGCCCCGGCCAGGGCCGCTTCTCGCAGCCGGGTGGTGACCAGCACCCGGCCGCCCGCCGCCGACGTCGCCGCCGGCGGCCACAGCCCACTCAGATCCTTGGGACGTTGCACATCGTCCAAGACCACCAGCCAGGACCGGCCGGTGGACTCGGCCCAGATCAGGAACTCCTGCACCGCTTGCTCGGGGTCATCGCGATCGGCCGACGGCAGGCCCAGGCGCGCCGCTGTGTCGGCGTAGGCGGACACGATGCCGTCGCGGGTGGCGGCGTTCACCCACACCAGCACCTGCACCCCCTGCTGCCAGGCGCGGCGAGCGTAGGCGGCGGCCAACTGGGTCTTGCCGACCCCGCCCATCCCCGCCAGCACCTGGGTCAGCACCACCGTCTCGCCGGTACCGGCTGCCGCCTGCACACGTTCGGCGACCTGGCGATCCTGGAAGCAATCGGCCGGCTGCGGGATCACCCCCACCCTGACCCGCTCGACCACGGCGGCCTGCTCGGACCGGCCGGCATCGGCCGAGGCCGCAGGAGCCGGGCGGGCCCGGTCGGCGGCCATCAGCCGACCCCACTCACGCGCCGATAGAGCAGGCTCGTTCGCCCACTTGGCCAAGGCCGCGCCGACCTGGACCAGCTGATCCAGATCACGGGGCTCCGCGGCACCCGTCGCCCACCCGTTCACCGTCGAATGCGGCACACCCGAGACCTTCGCGAGCTCCTTCTGCTTCACCCGGCCCGGGCTGTGGACGCAGGCCTGGTCCCACAGCCGGGCCAGCTCCGCCAGAACCTGGGAGGTCGACCCCTCCGGCCGGAACTCCGCCACGCCGCCCCGCCTCCTCACCTGCCAGGGACCGCTATCCGGATCCGGGACGGACCGGTCCGGATCCCCGCTCACCGGCAGCGTAGCCCCACAGATCCGGACCCATCCGGCATACCTTCAACCCCGTCGGCATCTTGGATGTCATGCAGCCATGACCCACACCAACACCCCGGCGCCCTACAGGATCCCGCCCTCGCCGCGACGCCGCTCGGCCAGCGTCCGCCGTTTCCGCCGCACCATCGGTATCGCCTTCGCCCGTGGCGCCGCCCATGCCACCGGCACCGGCCTCATCGGCCTGCTGTTCTGGTGGATCACCCACCGCTAAGCCACACATCCCACCGAGTGGTCTGCACATCCGCCGCGGGCGCGCAGACCACTCCGCACATCCGTGCACTCGACTTCGGAAACTGACAGACAATAATGATCTTGGTCAGAACTCTTGAGTTTCGGGACCGTTTCAGGGCCTACATGACCTTCAGCGGGATGATCGCAGACGACCAGCGGAGGTTTATCACTGTTGCCTGCAATAAGCGACATCTGTCGCCAACCAGCAATTAGGCAGCAACGCCGGATGACCGGCGAACACGCAGCGAGGATTCTCGATACCGCACCCTGACCCAACAGAATTCAACATCAGCCATACCTCCGGCTACTTGTCCATTCAAGGCGAGCGAGAACCACAAGGCGCTGGAACTCTCTGAGCTCAAAGACGCCGAAGTACCGGGCAGAAAGATCAAGTGACCTTCGTGAGCCGGGAGCTTGCGCCTGCGGCCCCGGCCGGGCGATGCGATCGAAGTGGCGCCCCCGGGGGTGGCGGCGAAGCCCCGCGGGTCCGTAAGTCACCCTCGATGCAACCGCGACATGCCGCAGCCGGTTCACTGTTACGAGACGCTTCCGTCCTTCGGGTCACCATGATCGATGGAGCGTATTTCTCGTACGAAGCAGAAGGGGTGGCGGTGCGGTGGGTGCCGAGGCGGAGATCTCGACGGCGAAGGAGGCAGCGGACGACGAGCTGATTCTGGCCTTCGGACGGCTGCAGGGGGCGGCCAACCGGCTGGAGTACATCCTGGGGCGAGCGATCGAGGAGGAGTTCGGGATCAGCCATCTGATGTTCGAGGTGCTGCTGATCCTCGGCCGGGCCGGTGCGCCGGGACTGTCGATGAGTGCCATCGGACAGGAACAAGTGCTCACCACGGGGGGTGCGACGCGGCTCGTGGACCGGATGGAGGCGGCCGGCCTGGTGGAGCGGGCCGACGATCCCCATGACCGGCGAGGGCGGCTGGTGCGGCTCACGCCGCGGGGAGAGGAGGCGGCGGTCCGGGTCGCGCAGGTACACGTGGAGAACATCAAGCGGTACTTCCTGGAGCCGCTTCCCCCCGCCCATCGCGAGCGCTTCGCCGAGGATCTACGGATCCTCAGCCATACGGCGCGAGACATGCTGCCACGGATGCGCTGAATCCGGCGCGATGTCCTTCTGTGTGACACAAGCCACGTGAGCCCGCCGAAATACCTGACGAGTCAGATACTGTTTCCTCAGATAGTTCGCCCGCGCAGTGCGGGCACCGCAAGGACAATCAGAGGTTCCCCATGAAGCTCGTCTACGTCTTCGATGCGTACTGCGGCTGGTCGCACGGGTTCTCCCGCACGCTGCGGGAGGTCGCCGCCAAGCATCCGGACCTGCCGGTGGAGGTCCTCTCCGGTGGCCTGTTCACCGGCGCCCGCCGGATACCGATCCGGGAGTTCGGCTACGTGAAGGGCGCCAACGCCAAGATCAACGAGCTGACCGGCGCGGAGTTCGGCGAGGGGTATGAGCGGCTGATCGCCGACGGCTCCTTCGTGATGGACTCCGAGGCCGCCGCCCGCGGCATGGCCGCCCTGCGCCAGAACGCCCCCGAGCGCGCGGCGGAATTGGCCATGGCCCTCCAGCACGCCTTCTATGTCGATGGTCAGAGCCTGTCCGAGCCGGCGACCTACCGGCAGGTCGCCGAGGAGGCCCGGCTCGATGCCGGCGCCGTCGTCGCCGCCTTCCACTCCCCGGCGGCGCAGGCTGCCGCCGAGGCCGACTTCCGCCGCACGGCCGAGCTCGGCGTCGACGCATTCCCTACCCTGCTGGCCGTTGACGGCGACCGCGCCGTCGTCCTGGCGAGCGGACACGCCACCACCGACGAGGTGGACCGGCGTCTGTCCGCCCTGGCCACCCGCGACGCATCCTGACCCTCCCTCTCCCCCACCCTTGAAGAAGGACTCCATGAGCACGCTCGAATTCAAGATCTTCGACCTGGACTTCCCCGTCGGCAGCAAGAACAAGACGGCCACCCTGGTCATCGGCGAGAACGAGGCCCTGCTCGTCGACGCCGGCTTCACCCGGGCCGACGGCCACCGGCTGGCCGCCGAAATCCTGGACTCCGGCAAGCAGCTCACCACCGTCTTCATCAGCCACGGCGACCCGGACTTCTACTTCGGCGCCGAAGTCATCGCCGACGCCTTCCCCGGCGCCGAGTTCATCGCCACCGAGCACGTCATCGAACACATCCAGCACTCGTACGAAGGCAAGCTGAAGGCCTGGGCGGCCGCCGGCGCGAACCTGCCCACCCGGCTGGTCGGCCTCACCCCGCTGACCGGCGACATCACCTTCGAAGACCACCGATTCGAGCTCAAGGGCGGCGTCGCCGAACTGCCGGACCGCCACTACCTGTGGCAGGCCGAGCACCGCGCCATCCTCGGCGGCGTGCTGCTCTTCGCCGGGGAGCACGTATGGGTCGCCGACACCCCGAAGGCCGAGCAGCGTGCCGCTTGGATCGCCCTGCTGGACGACATGGCCGCGCTCGAGCCACAGCTCGTCGTGCCCGGACACCGGCTGCCCACGGCCCCCGCCGACGCCAGTGCCATCGCCGGCACGCGCGAGTACCTGGTCGCCTTCGAGGAGGAGCTGGCCAAGGCCGCGGACGGCGCCGCGCTGACCGAGGCGCTGGTGGCCCGCCACCCCGCCCACGGCATGCTGATCGCGGCGCAGATCGGCGCCAAGGTCGCCACGGGCGAGATGACCTGGGGCTGAGGCGACATGACGGAGCACACCACCGGCCTCGCCGCCCCCGCTGACGTGGTACGCCGCCAGTATCTGGCCTCCGCGGCCGGTGACCTCGAGGCCCTGCGTGCCGCACTCGCCCCGGACGTGGAGTGGACGGAGATGGCCGGCTTCCCCCTCGCGGGCACCTATCGCACGCCGGAGGGTGTGACCTCGAACGTGATGGAGAAGCTCGCCACCGAGTGGTCCGATTGGATCGTCCACGACGACACCTACGTCGTCGACGGCGAAGACGTCGTCGTCCTCGCCCGCTACACCGCCACCAACAAGGCCACCGGCAAGCCGCTCGACGTCCGCGTGGCCCACCACTTCACGGTGCGCGGCGGGCTGATCGTGCGCTTCGAGCAGTTCGTCGACACCGCCAAGGTCCGCGACGCCATGCACCCCTGACGAAGCGGGTCAGCGCTCTGACCCGCCGACCTTCGTAGCGAGGGTGGCCAAGGAACGAGACCGAGTTTGCGAACCGGCTTGTCGCCCCCTCCGGGATGCCTCTGGAATGGCGCTTGCATCACGTTCAGAACGAGCGGAGCGTCCGATAAGCCAGGGAGCGGGTCCCATGACGCGAGAGCAGATCGCGCAGGCGCTGCGGCGGGCAGAGGAACTGACCGGCCAGGCGAGGGCCGGCCTGGACCGGTCGGTGGGGCTGATGGGCCAGCGCATCTGGACAGGCCCGGCAGCCGACCGTTTCGGCAGCGAGCTGGCGGCACAGAGACAAGCCTTGATCAGTGCGTGTACGTCGGCGGTCGACGACCTGCGCACCTTGCTCGCCCGCACCCCGGAGTAGCCCCGGTGGACATCGACGGCATGGTGCCCGACGGCGTAAGGGCGCTGGAGGACGAACTCCGCAGAGCCAACTCCACGCTGGAGTCCGCCGGGAACGAGCTCTGGAGCCTGCTGCGTCACGCCGGCCTGGCCACCACGCATGCCGACACGATACGGAGAATCGCCGGCTGGGCCGAGCAGCAGATCCCAGACATCCACCGGCGCGTGGTGCTGCTGGAACGCCTGGTGGCGCATGATCCGGCCGTACAGGCGGGCCAGCCGGTGTTCGTCAATTCGGAGCTGTTCGCCCCCGGCAAACGCTCCCCACGGTCGGCGGTTTCTGGGACCGCCTCGCCCAACAGGCGCAGGCCCTTTTCGACCTGGACCAGAACTCTGGCAACCCCGCGGCTGAGGTGGCCAAGGGCGCCTTCGAGGGCACGGCCGGGCTCGCGGGGATGCTGTGGGAGTTCTCCGAGGTACGCAAGACCCTTGACCCGGATGGCTGGCAGCGACAGGTCGAGGACAGCGCGCACGGCCTGATCTACGGGATCCGGCACCCGACCGAGCTCCTCAAGGCCATCACGGACTGGGACACCTGGACCACCAACCCCGAGCGTGCCTTCGGCCGCCTCACCCCGGACATCCTGTTGGCCGCCGCCACGGCGGGCGGAAGCAGCGCGGCGTCTGGGGCGAGCAAGGCCGCGACCGCCGTCAGCAAAATCTCAGACCTGATCAAGGTAGCCAAGGCAAGGGCAGGGCCGCAGGCCGCTCCCTCCCGCATCACTCCTGAAGGGACATGGGAGTGGAAGGGGCAAACCCTGGGGCCGGACGCAAACTCACTGGCAGATCAGGCCCTGGACCAGGCGCGGAAGGCAGAGCGGCGAATATCGCCGGGCGTTCAGGCGGCAGCTCGAGAGCTTGGCGCGGACATGGCAGGTTTCCCAGAACACGTCCTCAAGAGCCCGGACCGCTACAAGGAGAAACTTGCGAAGCTGATCGCTAAGGCAGAGCCGGGGAAAGCCCCCGAGACCATCATTCGCGATGACATGCACGATGCGATCCGCTACACGTTCACCTTCAGCGACGATCGGTACGCCAAGGGCGTCGCTGACACCATGGCCGCCCTGAAACGGCAGAGATTCGAGCTGGTCCTACAGAAGCCAGCATGGAGCGATCCGTCAGGCTACAAAGGTGTCAACACACGATGGCGCGGCCCCGACGGGCAACTGTTCGAGTTACAGATCCACACGCCGTCGAGCCTCTGGGCGAAGGAGGTGACCCACGAGGTATACGAGTACAGGCAGAACCTGGGCCCCAAGGACCGGGAACGCCTGGAGAAGTACGAGAAACAGGTCTTCGAGTCCGTCCCGGTGCCGCCAGGAGCTGCCGAGATCCCCTATGTGAAGAAGGGCAGATGATTCCGTTGAAAGAGCGGGTGACGTATTACGCGTTGCTGCTTTGGGGCCATACCCGCGAGAACCCCAGCGGCTTGGCCCGGCGGCGCTTCCTTCCAGAGGGCGGGATCGTGGATGAGGCCTTCCAGCGGGACTTGCAATGGCATGACAGCGATGTGATCTGGGAATGGCGACACGGCGAGTCCAGCGAGGAACTGGTCGAGATCAGCGAAGCCGAAGCGGAGCGGATCATGGAACGGTTCCGCGAGAAGTCCGGCGAGTAGAGCAGGACTCCGCGCAAGGACCGCGAGCAGCACTGCTGCCAACATGCCGACGCTCCCTCGTCGCCCCCGGAGTACGTCCATACAGCGGTTGGCTGACGGCGAACGACCGTGGAAACCGCGTCCGCCCGTACCCCGTCTCATTCCGCCTGGCCTGTGACGATCTGCAGCCACAGGTCCCGAGCAGCGCTGGCTGACATCCAGGGGCTCTCGACGATGACCGCGGAGTTCTCGTCCGAGATGCGTCGGACGAACCACAGGCCGGCCGCCGTAGAAAGCTCGAACATCGGATACGTGCAGGCGCACGTGTGCTCGCGGATCCGTAGCCGATCGGCGCGGGGTACACTCGGCGACCACTTCACCCGCACGGGCTGTGCCTGAGGGGTCGCCACGTGCAGACTGTGATACTCGAAGTGCGAAGGCGGACAACTCACGAGCTCACCACCTTTCGGCCTTGATCCACGAGCAGGGACACGAAGGTGTCGACGTCGTCTGCGCTTACCGTCTGCCGTAGCCCCTTGTCGATGTCGGCATCCCGGAGGCGGACACCACGCCGGGTCCCGTAGAACACACCCGCGTCACTGCGGAAGAGCGACCAGGCAGGGAAGGCTGCACGAAGCACGTCCAAGTCATAGCTGGGTATCGCCATACCGCCACTGTAGCCAGCCTGTCCATCCCTGTCCATGCCATGACAAGACATGGGTTGGAACGAGTCGTATGTGCAGGTATTTCTATGGTTAGAGAGTGATGGAGTTCGAGCCCGATCGCTTCAGGTGGGAGCAGATCGCCGACGCACTACGCCAGCGGATCAGCGACGGCACCTACCCGCCCAAACACCTACTGTCCGAGGTGCGGCTGATGCAGGAGTTCGGCGTGGCCCGCGGCACCCTCCGCAAGGCCATGCAGCAACTGCGCGCCGAAAAGCTCATCTACACGATCCCCAATCTGGGCAGCTTCGTCGGCCAGCGCACCGAATCCAGCACCACGAGCGACAATCCTTCCAGCGACTAGCCCAGACCAGGCCTACGGGGCGAAAGGCATCTCCCACTGACGGGATCCGCGGCACGCGCAGGTGCGACGCGGCACTCTCGCGGTAAGCACCGGGCCCGAGCCAGCGCGCACTTGGCAGCTCAGAGACACGATAGATCGGTGTTCGATCGCGCGTTCGATCACGTTCGATCGATGCGCTAGATCGACTCGATGAGACTTTTCTCCACGGTTTTTAAAGGCGTGCCGCCTGCGGCCCGCCGCGCGTCCGGGCGGCCAGCGGGCCGCGCTGCGGCTCTCCGGCCGGTCGCGGCCCGCGCCGCCTACGCGCTGAGCCGCCATGCAGAACAGCCCTAACGATCGAAGCTCATCACAGGGCAAATTCCACGCAGGAGCCGAACTCGCCACAGCCGGCGACGGTTAGAACCTGTCTCTGGCGGGGATCTCCGGCCCGAGGTGATCACCTCGCACGGATCGGGCTTGTGGAGCGGCTGGGGTGGAACCTGATCACCTCGCACGTCATCGACCCAGGCAAGCCCACCAGACCGGCTCTTCCGTATCAACCCGGCTGTGACCGCAGGACAACCTATGATCGAGGGACAGCGGCTGGCGGACGAACACGCAAAGCCTGGCTTGATCGGGCGGTTGTTCCGCATCGGTAACACCATCGAGGGCGTGGGCAAGCTGCTGCACCGGCACGGCTGGTCGGTGCAGGTACCGATCCGGCGGGCCCTGGAACGGGACGAGAGGCCATCGCGGCTTGGAAGACTGAGGTGTGGCCGGCAGTAAAGCACCGCGGCGGACCTGGGCGCCTATATCTGCTTCGAAGACGAGGCCGGGCAGGGGCTGATGCCGCCGAAGGGACGCACCTGGGCGCCGGTCGGTGCCCGGCCAGTGGTGACAGTACGCGGCAAGGGCTCGGGCCGGGTGAACATGGCCGGCGTCGTGGCCTACCGGGACGGCGAGCGGCCGCATCTGTTCTACCGCCTGCACATCTACCGAGGCCGCAAAGGCGAACCCAAGTCCTTCTCCTGGATCGACTACCGGGACCTGATCGTGGCCACCCACCAGCACTTGGGCGCGCCGCTGGTGTGGTGCTGGGACAACTTGAACGTGCATCTGGCCGGCCAGCTCGCGCACGTCGCCACCGAGCACGCCGACTGGCCGCGTATCGTCCAGTTGCCTGCTTACGCGCCCCGAGCTGAATCCCGTTGTGGGCGTCTGGTCTCTTCTCCGGCGGGCCCTGGCCAACTTCGTCGTCGCGGACATGCCTGGACTCGTCCGGATCGTGAAACGCAAGCTGAAGAAGATCCAGTACCGGCCCCATCTGCTCACCGGCTGCCTGACCCAGACCGGGCTCACCCTCGACAACCTGGCAAACCCATGACCGACCCTACGAATTCAACCTGTGTACTCTGCGTGCGGAGACGCTTGTACTTGCATAGGATCGGGATGGGTCGTCCCAAACCTGCTCCAGACAGAGCTAACAAAGCCCTAACTTACTTGCCCTAAGTGACTCAAATTAACAAAACATCAATACGGTCTTCTCCGACTCGAGGTACCCGATTACCTCAAGTGAGTATTGTGGCTTCTAAGTTGTGGGCGACTTAATCGACTTGGGAGTATTTGCGTGATCATACAATGGTGCATTAAGGGAATGTGGCTACCGAGCGACGCACATGCTCGACGTATCATTGATTCACGAGATGGCCTGATATGCAATTGGTGGCGCAAGGTTGGTACTATCCGACCAAATGAAATATGCAACAAGCTTACCGATATCAATCTCGACTTTCATGTCAATCACTTTGACGCTCCAGACCCCACCACCGGGCTGCCCTTCTGCGAAGAAACACCTTTTATCTCTCTAACCTCTGGCGCAGTAGAGCGGGATGCGATCGCCAAAACTAATTATATGCATTCGGCTCGCCGCACAGCGTTGTGGTTCGGAACGGAGTTCGGAAGCAGGGATACCGCTTACCTATTCACCTGCTGGCTAGTAGTAGCACCGCGACCAGCGGTCGAGGTTGAGAGCGTTGGCGAGGAAGTCCGCGATCTCAATGTATATCGCAGATATTCAGACTATCAAACCGAAGGCGAAGTAGTCGCCAAGATTAACCTTCCCGCTAATCATATTCGCGATTGCCAGAAATGGACGTGGAATCGCGCTGATCGTGACCTGATAAAGGAGTGGCAATACCTCAATCCGCGCTTCACGCCACCAGAAAGTCTGAGCAATATTCGGGAGTTGATCTAAATGGTGGCACGCCACCTGGAATGGCTACAGATTGACGCAGAGCATGCACGCGTTGCCGTTGATTTCTTTGAGTCGTACGCCTCTCATGTGGAAGAACACCACAGCAATCAATCACAAGAACCTGATCTATACGCCGCTAACTTGACCGACATCGCCTCCTCTCTACGTCTTGCGGGCCAGTGGGCTCTCTTTTTCGATTACAACCGTGCTTTGTCGCTTCTTCTGAAAGCAGGGAGCATTTGGCAAGGCCTCGGATATAGCTACGGGACGTTCCTATTGGCAGCTTTGGCCCCCGAACAGATGGATCGAAGTCAGTTGGCCAGATCGATTGATGAACTCGGGCGATTCAATGGGATAGAGCCGTCATCTGATACCCAATCAGAAAGGCCATCGCAATCTATTCTGAACCCGCAGCAGCAGGCCTATCTCCTACTAACTGCTGCCGCAACAACAAGAGAGCGGGGCACTCGGTATGTCGAGACACTTTGGACCATCTCCGAGCGATCTCCTAACCGAGTTGGTGTAGTGCCAGTGGGTGCACTCGGCACTCCCATTCGCGCATACTGGGAGATTGCCCGAAATCTCCTATCGCGCGATGACCAACAAGGTACCGCGGCGTCTGTTACTCAACATCTCACAACCATGGCGGCCAATTATGCACGTGCAATGGAACTGGCGATGGCAAACAGGCGACTGTGGGCCAACGCTGCATCTCCTGTCGACGTCGCCGATCTAGACATTGCTGCAATCGCCATCCTGTCGGCATACAGAGTGGGGTCCCACCTTATGCATCGGACCCTGACCACGGCGGTGGAAGGGCTACCAGAGCTACAGCGTGTTCCGCTAGAAATATCTATTGAAATGATCGGGCGTACTATGGGAAGAGGAACCACCAACGCGTAGATCGTTCCCCTGTATTCAGGAAAATGATTCATTTGGGGTGCCGGAAGCAAGCAAGCTATACTTCCAGGATTCGTTTACATTCGTCGCGTACTGTAATTAGCCCATCTCTTGCTGAGACTAGCCTGAGCCAACGGCAGTTTCCGTCTGGGTGCGGTCCTAGATCAAGCAGCAATGCCCGTAGTGGTTCGAAGTGAACGCTAATCCTATCCCTTTCATCCAGAAAGTTGGAATATCCGCAAACCGATGCCTGATCCGGACCTTGCCTAATCAGCACCTCACCCATCGCAGCTTGTTGCCAGGAGAACACCTGAGTATCTCTATCGAGACAGCCGCTCTTATTGTATGGAGCCGGAAAACTCGAAAGTGCATTGGCGGCACTCTGCACACAGTCAAGCAAAGCGTCTTTGTCCGGCTGGGGCACATATTCGTCTGGCCCTAGACGGGCTCTTAGGACTTGAACCCAAGCAAAGTATCGACCGAATACGTACAGTGTCGAACTCATAAAATAGTCGTGTGTATTAGACCACGCGGACGGCTTCCTCTCATCCCAGTCCTGGTGAAGGGGGCCGTGGCCGGAGTGTTCGAGAATATTGTCAAGCCGAGCAATCAAGTCCCGGACCGATCCAAGCATGGGGCCCGCCAATGCCACCACTTGTCGCCGCACCTGTTCGCTCCGATCTTCCTTGCGTCGCTCTTGCTCCGCTTCCAGCTCAGCTCTTACGCTTGCACTAATTTCGTCCTTTTTCAATTCGTGAGCATGCTCCAACTCCTTCAACTTATTGTTGAGTGTTACCTGCAGTTCTGGCTTTTTCACGAACTTAAATGTAAGCCGTGCGAGGATGAGAGTGGTTGCGACGGATATAATGCCAGTCACCAATCCGGTGACTATCAAGTCTTTGAGAGATGCACTACCCGCCAAGGCAAGTGTAGTCAACACGAGGCACCTTATTCTTTAGGGTATCGAAGTTAGACTCTAATAGTATTGTGGAGCCGACCTCTTGGTCAGATTCCCTGATCGCCGCCATCTAATCATGATGCCCGGTACCTGATCATCAGATGGGCCGGACCGAAAGTGAGAAGTTATGAAAGGGAGCAGTTGAGTAGGCCTTCATCCTCGGGCGACTTCGTAGTTCGGCAGCACACGATGGTGGGCAGAGGCAAGTTAACCTCGATTCGTCAGGGGCTTGTTGACGTTCATCGAGTTCGCGGTCTTGCCCGTTATGTCCCCTGCGCGGTTGGGGCGGGCCGTCGCATGTCGCTGCGGGGGCGCCGGGTTCCACGGGCCCGGGGCTGGGCTCCTTCCTGGTCGTTGAGGTGAGGGTCCGGCGCTCAGGCGAGGGCCGGTAGCTGGGTGAGGCGCTGCCAGGCCAGAACGAATGCCTGGGCCCAGGGCCAGCTGCGTTCAATCCGCAGGTGACGGTGCCGGGCGTGGGCGGCCAGGCGGGCGGGCAGGTGGTAGAACCGGTAGCGCATGGTGTCCGGCTCGGCGCGTTCCAGGCCGGCCTGGTCGTGCAGGGTCAGCAGGCGGATCCAGCAGTCCAGGTCGTGGCCGAGGTTGGCGGCCAGTATCCACCCGGAGTTGACGGTCCAGTCCTGGCTGGGCAGGTTGCGCAGGCCCATCGCCTTGCCGGCGCGGACCCGGTCCTCGACCACCGCGTGTGCGCGGGCCAGCGCGTCCAGCCATTGGGGGTGGTGGGAGCCGGCGATGCCCCACATGCGGCCGATGTTGGTGGCGATGATGGAGTACTTCCAGCCGGTCCGCATCTCGAAGGCGGTGAGGTTCTTGCGATGGCGGGCCGAGGGGCGGACCCGGCGGACCAGCAGTCGCATGCCGTCCGGCCAAGCGGCGCGCCGGTTCAGGCCGGTCAGCTCCGCCACGTGATAGCCCTGCTGCAGGTCGCCGTCCTGATCGAGTGAGTCTTGCCAGGCGGTGGCGGGCAGGCGGGCGATGGCCTGCTCATCGGCGTCGGTGATGGTCCAGCCGACCAGATACCGCACCGTGCGGCGGGTGGTGTTCAGCCCTTCTAGGTGGGTCAGCAGGTCGTGGGTGGCGCCCGCGCCGTCGACGCGGACGAGGATCTTGGCCTGGCAGGAGTTCGGGATCTGGGCGAGTGCGTCGGTGAGTACGCGCAGGTGGTCGGCGACGGTGTTGCTGCCCGCGTTCCCGGCCCGCAGCAGCATCGCCAGCGATTCCTGGGTGTTGGCGCACCAGCAGGCCAGCGGGTGAAAACCATAGGTCTTCTTGAACGTGACCGCCGCCCCGCTCTTGTCCGAGGCCGAGGTGATGATGGTGGCGTCGATGTCGATGACGATCCATCCCCTCAGCCGTTTACCCGCGACCGTCAGCCAGGGGAAGCCGCTCGGGCGCAGGTGCAGCAGTTGCCAGACGTGTCGTCGTACCCTCGCCCTGGCCTTGGCGATGCGCGTGAGCATCGCCTCATCCAGGCCGGCCAGCGTGCGGCGGGTAGTGGAGTCCGACGGCACGACCCCGAACAGCGCCGCCTGATGGGCTTGCAGCCGCTCGGCTTCCAGCACGCTCCGCGCGCCGCACACGATCGCCGTGGCCAGGCTGAGGAGCACGTGCGCGCGATCTCGCCAGGTTGCGCTCTGCCCGCCCGACCATAGCCCGCCGAGCGCCTCCGTCAGCCCGACCTGGTCGGCGATCTTGTGCAACAGCACCCTTTCCCATCAGCGGTGACAGACAACCGCCGGTCCACCCGGTACGCTCACTCACCAGAAAGGTGCACCTGCTTCTGCAGCGGATATGGCGTCGACACCCAAATCCTTGCAGGTCAGGGGCACCTTTTCTCATGATCTAGAACACAGCTACCGCCTCGGCTGAATACTTGAGGTTAGCTGCCATCCCGTGGGCGTGTGCCGTCCGGGCAACTCATGCTCCCCATCGAAGCCGGACAGCAGCGGTGACAGTCTCACTGGGGCCATCCGTGTCGCATAGGTACGTCTATGACGGAACGCCGATCATGCCTAGACTTGACGACACCTGAAGATCAAGGGGGATCGGTGGAACCCGGAAGCACACGCTGGGTTGAGGTTACGCCCTCGGAGCATGACCACGAACGGGCCGGGCTGGCCGCGATCCGCGAGTTGCTCAGCGAGAGCGATCCGTACAGGGCATGGAGCAACTTCACCTTCACCACGAAGACCAACCGTCAGTACGAGGTTGACCTCCTGGTTATCGGTCGTGGCGGCATCTACCTCTTGGAACTCAAACACTGGTCGGGCCGAATCACCGGGGACTACCAGACCTGGTTTCACAACCGCCGTCCCACGGACAATCCGCGATTGCTCGCCGACTCCAAGGCTAAGCATTTCAAGCAACTCTTGGCCGACGCAGGCGGTCGTAATCTGCCCTTCGTCCATGCCGGGGTCGTGCTACACAACCCCCAGACCACGGTTCAGCTCGACACACGAGGCCGAGCCGGCGTGTACCGGATTGATGGTCAGGGTCCCGCCGGTCTCGACGAGCTCATCAAGGACGTGCTCGCTAAGGCACCGCAGAGCACCAGGGACTTGATCGACGGGAGGCGCTCGGCAGAGCTAGCCCGGCTGATCAACCGGGCGGGAGTGCGCAAGAGCATCAAGTACCGCCAGGTCGGCAATCTCCTTGTATCCGAGGACCCTATAGCGGAGGGCCCGGGCTGGCAGGATCACCTGGCCGACCACCCTTCTCTGGGAGAAGCCCGCCGAGTCCGCTTCTACCTGGTCAATCAGGCCGCTACAGAGGAGGAGCGGGCTGCGATTCTCCGCGCGGCCAAGCGGGAATACTCAGTCCTTGAGAACGCTGCGTATCCGGGCATCGCACGGGCAATCGAGTTCTACGAACATGAACGTGGCCCCGCGGTTGTCTTCAAGCACGACCCGACCGAGGTACGTCTCGATCATTTCCTGCGGCAGCAGGCTGACCGCCTCTCGATGGACCAGCGCATCGAACTGGTGCGTACTCTCGCTGGAACGCTCCGCTACGCCCATGCCAGGCGTCTGGTCCACCGGCGACTCAGCCCGTTATCCGTGTACGTACGGACCCTCGCGCCGAACAAGTACGGGGCGCGTGTGCGTGACTGGCATACGGCGAGCCGTATACTTCCCGGTCAGGCTGGGCCTACAGCCGGGACCCGTACATTGGAGGCACTGACCGACAGGGCAGCACACGGGTATCTGGCGCCGGAGACCCTGCACAGCTCCGACTCCGACGCCGTAGCGGCAGACGTGTTTGGCCTCGGGGCCTTGACTTTCTTGATCTTCACAGGGAAGTCCCCTGCGGAAACCAGCGAGGATCTCCTGCAGCGGATCGCCAGGGAGAGCGGCCTCGACATCTCGGCGGAGCTGCCGGGAGCCTCGCAGACGATGGTGAATCTGGTACGCGAGGCGACCCTCGGCGACGCCGATCTGCGTACTGAGTCCGTGGACCAGTTCGCCCAGGCGGTCGAGGAACTCATCTCGGAATTGCGTGAGGTGACCCCGAAGGTCGACCCACTGGTCGCCAGCCAGGGCGCCATCCTCGGCACCAAGGACGAGCCGACCAGATTCGAGGTGTTGCAGCGCCTCGGACAGGGGTCAACTGCCGTCGCCCTTCTCGTCAAGGACTCATTTCACGACGAAGCCGTGCTGAAGATCGCCCTTGACGAGGACGCCGCCCGCCAGCGTCTGCTCGACGAGGCCGCCGTACTCCCCAGCGCCCGCGACGCCCGCATCGCCCGCATCCTCACTGAGCCACTAGAAGTAGGAAATCGGACCGCGATCCTGCTCGAGGACGCGGGACGAGAGAGCCTCGCCGCCATGATCCGCCGTGGCGGCCGACTGTCGCTCGATTTCCTGCTCCGCTGGGGCACCGACCTGCTGGAGATCCTGCACTCCCTAGAACTCGCCGGAGTCACTCACCGCGACATCAAGCCGGACAATCTAGCCTTCCGGCCGCTCGGCAAGAACGACGAAGTCCATCTCACACTCTTCGACTTCTCCCTGGCCAAAGCTCCACTGGAGCAGACCAAGGTCGGAACTCCACCATATCTGGACCCCTTCTTCCACCCTCGCTACCGTCCCCAGTACGACTCGGCGGCTGAGCGCTATGCCGCAGCGGTCACAATGTACGAGATGGCGACCGGGCAGACCCCCATCTATGGGACCGGGTCCAGTCACCCGGCGACGGTGGACGCTGATGTCACCATCGATGAGTCCGTCTTCGAGCCAGGCCCGGCTAGGAACGGACTCATCTCCTTCTTCCGTACGGCTCTCGCACGGGATGTGAAGTCCCGGCACGACTCCCTCGAGAGCATGCGGACCGCGTGGCAGCGGATCATCGCGGCGGTCCCCGCGCCTGAGCCGCTCCCCGGCAAGGGCAGCGTTAATCCGGTCACGGGCGAGGAACTCGATGCCTTGGCCGCAGAGGCCACCCTGGAGACGACCATCGCCGCCGCCGGCCTCACCGCGCGGGCCGTCGACGCGCTCCACCGGATCGACGTAAGGACCGTCGCGGATCTACTTGCCCGAAACGCCTTCGAATTGTCCCGCCTATCCGGCATCGCCGACCTCACCAAGAAGGAGATCCGGCGGCGTGCTAAACAGTGGCGGGCCCGCCTCCAGCAGGATCAACCCGCCGTCGTGGACGGCGATACCCGACGCAGCATCGATGCCCTGCTGGAGTCGCTACTGCCGAAGCGCACCAAGACGGCCCCGCAGGAGACCACCGCGGAGCTCCGGATTCTCCGGCTCTACCTCGGCCTCGACCCACTCGACACCCCTTGGGCCTCAAACGCTGAACTCGGCAAGGCTGCCGGGGTGAGCGCAGGACGAGTTGGCCAGGTGGTGCCGGACGCCCGTAAGGGATGGACGAGGAAACTCTCGCAGGTCAGGAACGAGCTGATTGCCTTGACCGAGGATTCGGGCGGAGTGAACTCCGCCGTCCTGCTCGCTGAGGCTCTGCTTACCTCTCGTGGTTCGGCGACGACCGGCGCGGCACGGCGCCAGCGGGCCCTCGGCCTGGTCCGCGCCATTGTCGAAGTCGAGTCAGAACGGAGGGGATCCGCGCGACTGCTGCACCGCCGCGTCAGTGGCGGTGCGATGATCGCGGTGGAGGACCCGACCGACCCCGAGGCTGTCGAGGGGATAGATCTGCTGGACTACGCCGCCCGGCTGGGCAAGGCCGCTGACCGACTCGCCGACGCGGACCCGCTTCTTTCCCCGGCACAGGTGGAGACCGCTCTGAGAGCGGTGAGAACCGCACCCGGTATGGCAGCGCTTCCCGCGGAGAAGCTGGCCACCCTAGCGGCCTCGGTATCGGATCGGGCAGCAGCCAACAGCCTCGGCGAGATCTATCCGAGGCGGATGGAAGCAAGCCGGGCGCTGAAGCTTCTCGCTTCCTCGCTGGGCGTAATCCGGCACAGTGTGACCGCGGCTCAACTCAAGGCTCGTATCCTTGCCCGTTATCCGGCAGTCGGGCCGCTTCCGGAGAGCCATGACGAGCTCGATGCATTGCTCAGGCTGGCAAAGGTGCCGCTGGTGCGGACCGGTGCCCTGTACCAGCCGCAGGGCAGTGCCAGCACACTCCTGCCGCCGACCAGTTATCAGCCCGGTACCCGGAGTCCCGCCAGCAGCCGCAACCGGAACGCAGCCGACTTCGAACGCCGGATGAGGGTCTCGCTTGTCGAATGCGGATTCGTCACGCTCAATGTGGACCAAGCTTGGTATCCGCAGGCAATCGAGGCACTGCAGAAGAGCTTCGCCATCGAGGTCATCGACATCACCGCCGAGCTTCTCACCGCCATGCACGCCACCGCCCAGACTCACGGCGTGGACTGGACTCTGGTCCTCCGCTCGGACCGACCGGACGCTGCACCGCAGGACGCAGCCAACCTTCGCCAGCTCGTCGCGCTCGCCGCTGTCAAGCTGGAGGAGAAGCTCCGCCACGCGCGGGAGCCGCTACTGATCGTCGAGGCCGCACCATTGGCCCGATACGACAGGCTCGTGGTGCTGGAACATCTAGCCGATCAGACCTCAGCCCGGCCGGCGGCCCGGTGGCTGCTGCTCCCGGCGAATCAGGTCGGCCGGGCACACCTGGACAACCATCCCGCGCCGGGGGCGCTGTCTGCGATCCATCTCTCGACCACCTGGATCACCGCCCAGCAGCGCGCCGCCTCCTGACGGGAAGACGGCGCGGCCCCGCTGAGTCACACCTGTCTGTATGCGAAGCGTTGCATGCTGCGCACAATAGGTTCATATTGTGAGTAGTCACAATGATGCGGGGCAAGATATATGCGAACAGATATTGGAGAACCAAGCATGACAACATACAGCGTTATGCAACTGAAATAGATTTCATATTGTCACTTTTCCGACAATATTGGGATGATCTAGCGCCGCAAAATTAGACATTGAGGGGTGTCGGGTGTCGGTCGTCTCCGAGGATCTGAAGAGCGATCTCCAGCGCCAGGCTCAGCTTATGGTCGATGACCTGCGCACCCAGGCCGCGCACCTTCCAGAGCTCAAGGCACGGCTCAATGAGATGTACGCCGCGGCCCGAGCTGCAAAGCGGACTGGGGACGGCCCGATCAGCTGGCTGGACGACCAGTGCGAACGAGCCTCCAGTTCCTGGCTAATCGCCTGCGCTTTCATCCGCTTCTGCGAAGATAATGGGCTATCCGGGCCACGCCGATGGATCGCCTCGCGTGACACGAGCGGCCGGGCGACAAGCGAAGCTGCCGACGCTCAGGAAGCGTGGATCACAACCAACCCTCGGCTCAACGCCCGCGAGTGGCTCCGCGAGGCGTTCCGCTGGCTCCGCGGCACCCGGGCCGGACGAGACCTACTCCCTGACACGGACTTCGTCTGGTGGTGGGACATCTCCGCCGACCGTGCCGACGCACTACTCGAGGCATTCCGCCGCCGTGATGAGCACGGCGAGCGTCTTGTGCACGACTACTTCTACAGCGCAGACCTGGACACCCGGTTCCTCGGCGACCTCTATCAGGATCTTTCCGCCTTTATTCGGGATAAGTACGCGCTCTTCCAGACTCCGGTATTCGTCGAGGAGCTGATTCTCGACAAGACGCTCACCCCCGCAATGGAGCAGTTCAACCTCACAGAGCTGAAGCTGATCGACCCGACCTGCGGGTCCGGGCACTTCCTACTTGGTGCGTTTGCCAGGCTCCTCGAGGAGTGGCGACGCGTGGAACCAGGCAGCGACCCCCGTATCCGGGTGCAGAAGGCGCTCGACAGCATCTTCGGTGTCGATCTCAACCCCGCCGCTGCCGCGATCACCAAATTCCGTCTGATGGTCGCCTCTCTCGAAGCTTGCAAGACATATCGCCTGGACGACCCGAACACCCCCGCTCTTAAGATCAGTGTCGCAACTGGTGATTCCCTGCTCTATGGAGGTAGACGAGGCCGCCAGACCGAACTCAACATCGACACCGTGAAGTCCTCGAAAGAGCTGGAGGAGGACGATGCCCTCCGCTACCACCAGTACGCCTGGGAGAACCTCGATAGCATCCCCGGCATCCTCGACTACGACCGCTACCACGTCGTAGTAGGCAATCCCCCATACGTTCAGGTGAAAAACAAGACTCTCAACAGGGCGTATCGCGACTTCTATGACTACTGCTCCGGCCGGTACGCCCTATCGGTGCCCTTCATGGAGCTCTTCTTTCGACTGGCCATCATGGATGCCGCCTACCCGGGTTACGTGGGCTTGATCACCGCGAACAACTTCATGAAGCGCGAGTTCGGGAAGAAGCTCATTGAGGAGTTCCTTGCCCCCAAGGTCGACCTCACCCACGTCATCGACACCTCCGGGGCGTACATTCCACATCATGGCACGCCGACGGTGATTCTGCTGGGGAGGAACCGCGACCGGAACCGGCGCTCTGATGTGCGCGCTGTCCTCGGGGTACGTGGCGAACCCAGCAAGCCGGTCGACGCCAGCCAGGGCAAGGTGTGGCGGAGCATCCTCGAGGCCATCGACCTCGGCCCAAACGACCTCCCTTTCGACACGCCCTACGTCACCGTGGTCGATCTCAAACGCGCCCACTTCGCCAAGCACCCCTGGTCTTTGTCTGGCGGCGGAGCTCCCGACCTGATGGAGTTGCTGCTCAAGAACACGCAGTCCCGGCTGATTGACGTAGTTGCCGCAGTGGGTATCACTGCCGTGACAGGCGAGGATGAGCTCTATCTGCTCCCTAATGCCGGAGCCGCCCGGCGGCTTGGAATCGACAACACCATGCCCCTCGTCGAAGGTGACGCTGTCCGCGATTTCGCCATCACCGATTCCATCACTGCGATCTGGACTTACGACGAGGCGTTTGGTGTCATCGGTATCAACGACCTCGCCAGCACTGGCAAGATTCTTCGCACCTATCGAACCGCAATCTCGCACCGAAAACGCTTCGGCACACCCATGCTGCAGCGGGGCCTGACCTGGTGGGAGTGGCAGGAGCTGTACACAGGAAAGCTGTCAACCCCGTTGACGATCACTTTCGCAGAGGTGGCGACACACAACCACTTTGTGCTGGATCGCGGCGGGAAGGTCTTCAAGCAAACCGCACCGGTAATCAAGCTGAAGGCAGAGGCGTCTGAGGACGACCACCTGCCCCTGCTGGGCCTGCTCAACTCCTCAACCGCCTGCTTCTGGCTGAAGGAAGTATGTCACAACAAAGGTAGTTCGGTGGATCGCCAGGGAGCCCGTCAGACGACGATCGCCTGGGAGAACTTCTACCAGTTCAATTCGACCAAGGTCCGCGATTACCCCATCCCCCGTGAGTTCAGCCTCCTCTACGAGGCCGCGAAGACGCTCGACAGGATCGCCCGCAGACTCGCCACGGTCACTCCAGAAGCGGTATGCGCGGGGGGAATACCGAGTAGGCAGGCGTTGAACGCGGCACGGGACCTTTACGAGGCAGCCCATGCGCAGATGGTCTCGGTACAAGAGGAGCTGGACTGGCAGGTCTACAAGCTCTACGGAATCTTGGACGAGGACCTCACCTACGACGGGGACGATCTTCCAGGGCTGGCGCTCGGGGAGCGCGCCTTTGAGATCCTGCTAGCCCGACAGGTCGAGGACGGGGAGGCAGAGAGGACCTGGTTTGACCGGCACGGCTCGATCATGCGCACCGACTTGCCTGCGGAGTGGCCGCAGACGTATAAGGATCTTGTCTGTCGGCGGATCGACTTCATCGCGAACAAGCCACTACTCCATCTGGTGGAACGGCCGGAGTGCAAGCGGCGCTGGGCGGCGGAGCCGTACGAGAAGGTGAGGGCAGATGCGCTGCGCGGCTGGCTTTTAGACCGGCTCGAAGCTTCACACCTCTGGTTGCACCGCGATGGGTCCCCCCGTGCGCTGAGCGTGGCGCAACTCGCCGACCTGCTTCGCCTGGACGACGACTTCCGGCAGGTCCTCGACCTGTACGTCGGCACGCCCGATCACGACCTTGTCGGCCCGCTCGACGCGTTACTCGCCACCGATGCAGTGCCGTTCCTCGCCGCGTACCGGTACACGGACAGCGGGCTCCGTAAACGGGCCGAGTGGGAGCACATATGGACGCTGCAGCGGGAGGAGGACGCCTGGCTCGCCGCCCACGCCGCGCACCAGGAGCGCTGGTTGAAGGAGCAAGTTCCGATTCCGAGGTCAGGGCCGGGCTCGGACGCCGAACGGCCTGCGCCGATCCCGATCCCACCCAAGTACGGTTCCGGAGACTTCAAGGCCGGGTTCTGGCGGCACCGGGGCAAGGTCGACGTGCCCAAGGAGCGGTTCATCGCGTACCCGGGCGCGGAGCGCGACGGGGACACGAGTGCGGTCTACGGGTGGGCCGGCTGGGACCACCTGCAGCAGGCGACAGCGCTAGCGAACATCATCACCACCCGCGGCTTCGGCGACGAACGGGTAGTCCCGCTGCTGGCCGGCCTCGCCGAGCTGGAGCCGTGGCTGCACCAATGGCACGGCGAATATGACCCGAACAACGGTGACGTGCCTGCGGAGTACTTCTCCGACTGGCTACGGGCCAGACTCACTGAGCACGGTCTGACCCGGGCACAGCTCGCCGCTTGGCGTCCCACCACAGCCACCCGCGGCGCGAAGAAGACCAGCAAGAAGACATCCGCCCTCAAGAATACCGAGATGAGGAACTGACCAGATGACGGCCCATCTGCACGGATCCACACTTCTCAAGGACGTCATCGAAATCCCTGAGTCGCTGAGCGCAAACGACTTCGTGCTCAAGCTGAGCGACGGCGTCTCTCACATCAAGACGACCTTGAATTCCTACGTCGTCACGCCGCAGCTCGCCGAGAGCTTCAACCAGGCGCTGGGGTACATCCGCGGCACCCTGGACAAGCAAGTCAGCGACGCCGTCTTTTTGCACGGTTCGTTCGGCTCTGGCAAGAGCCATTTCATGGCAGTGCTCAACGCAATCCTTCAACACAACCCCGATGCCCTTGGCCTCCGCGACTTAGAGGAAGTACTCGAAAGGCACAATTCCTGGCTGGCAGGCAAGAAACTTCTCTGCCTGAACTATCACCTGATGGGAGCTTCAACGGTCGAGGAGGCGATCCTCGGGGGGTATGTCGCGCAAATCGCCGAGGTCCACCCAGATGCAGCGCTGCCCGAGGTGCACACCACGGACCGGCTGTTCGCCGACGCTGACCTGATGCGGTCCCGGCAGGGAGACGACGTCTTCTTCGCCTCGCTCAGCGGTCGTCGTGGCGGATCCAGCGGCTGGGGAACCCTGGCCACCCCATGGGATGCCACGTCCTTCGAGCAGGCTAGGAACGCGCCGATCGGTGACGAGTCCCGCAGCAAACTGGTGACAGCACTGGTTGACTCTTACTTCAGCAGCTTCACCCGGGGCGCCGAATACATCCCTCTCGACGAGGGGCTGCAGGTGCTCTCCGGCCACGCGCACCGCCTCGGCTACCAGGGTGTGGTGCTGTTCATCGACGAACTTGTCCTCTGGCTCGCCTCGCGCAGCAACGACACCACGTTCGTGAACCGGGAGGGGCCAAAGCTGTCCAAGCTGGTGGAGTCGGCCTCTACTCGCCGAGCCGTGCCGCTGATGTCATTCGTCGCGCGGCAGCGTGACATCAAGGACTTCCTGGGCGCCAACTTCACCGGTGCGGAGAAGTACGCCACCGGGGAGACGTTCCGTTGGTGGGAGGACCGCTTCAACAAGATCGTCCTTACTGACGGCAACCTCCCAAAGATCGTGGAACGCCGTCTGCTCAATCCCAAGCCGGGCGGCCGAGCGGTACTGGACGCGGCATTCGCGCACGTGACGAGGGAGCCCAAGGTTTGGAACGTTCTGCTTGAGGGGCTCGACGACTCGTCCGACCAGGTATCGTTCCGTCGCACGTATCCGTTCTCTCCGGCCTTGGTCTCCACCATGGTCGCCCTGTCCAGTCTGCTGCAGCGCGAGCGTACTGGCCTCCGAACCATGGCCGAGTTGCTGCGGCGCGGCCGAGATGAACTGACCGTGGACGATCTGATCCCGGTCGGTGACGTCTATGACGTTCTGATGAGCGCAGGCATGGTGCCGCTCACTGACGACATCGCTCAGCACTTTGCCAACGCGCGAACGCTTTACGAGGAGAAACTGCTGCCCCGGCTGCTGGAGCGGCACCGCCTCACGGCGGAGCGGGCGGCCGATCTGCCCCGGACACATGCGTTCGTGAGCGACGCCCGGCTGGTGAAGTCTGCCCTACTGGCCGCCATCGCGCCTAACGTGCCCGCGCTGAGCACGCTGACCGCACAGAAGCTGGCTGCGCTGAACCACGGCACCATCAAGACCCGGCTGGCCGATGGAGAGACCGAGAAGGTGCTCGCCCTCTTCAGCGCCCTGCGCCAGTCGGGGGTGAGTGAGATCCACCTCTCCGACGATCCGCGGAACCCCCTTATCACGATCCAGCTCGCCGGGGTCGACTACGAGAGCGTGCTGGACCGGGTCCGCAACCAGGACACCGCAGGTGAGCGCCGACAGCTCCTGCGCCGGCTAATCTTCGAGTCCCTCGGAGTGCCGAACCTCGCCGACACGATTGGCGGCGCGCACATGCACTCGTTCGTCTGGCGGGGCAGCCGGCGGACCGTGGACATTGTCTACGGCAATGTGCGGAACACGGAGGAGCTGCCCGACCCAGCGCTCATGGCCGAGGGCGGCCGGTGGAAGCTCGTTATCGATTTCCCCTTTGACGAGCAGAACCACGGTCCAAACGACGACCTGGCTAGGATCGAGAAGCTGGAAAGCCGCGGCGTGCGCAGCGACACTGTGGCCTGGATCCCCGCATTCTTCACCAGGGAACGTGAAGACGATCTGGGGGAACTCGTCTGCCTACGCTATCTGCTTGCTTCGGACGACCGGTTCGAGCAGAACGCCAACCATCTGTCTCCGCAGGACCGCCCGGCGGCAAAGGCACTGCTGACCAACCGGAAGACCACCTTGGAGGCCACCCTCGCCCGGGTCATCCAGCAGGCGTACGGCGCAGCTCCCCGAGAGGAGTCTGACATCGACTCCGCCCGCGGGCATCTGTCGTTTTACAAGTCGCTCAACCCGCAGCTGGAACTCGGGGCGCCGGTGGGCGCCCGGCTCGCCGACTGCCTAACGCATCTGCTGGATCAGATGCTGTCGGCGCAGTATCCCGCGCATCCGCACTTCCCGTCCGAGGTGCGGCGGAGCGACATCTCGACCGTGCTGGAATACGTGGAGGCTGCCGCGGCCGACGAACGGGGACGTGTGCCTGTCCCCGCCAAGGATCGCGAGGTGCTCCGGAAAGTGGCCAACCCGCTGAAGGTTGGGCAGGCCTTGGAAAATGCGTTCCTGCTCGACGGCGACACTTTCCCGTGGCGAAGGCACTTCGCTCAGCTCGCCGCGCAAGACAGGCAGAGCAAGATCATCAGCGTGCAGAGGCTGATTGCATGGCTTGATCTCCCGCATCCGCGCGGGCTGGACGCTTCCAGTCGAGGACTGGTCATCGCGGCGTTTGCGCTCGCTCAGGACCGAGAGTGGTTCCGCGGCGAGGAGGGACCCGTCCCTCGTCCCCCCGTCGACAAGATCGACGGAGGGTACAATCTGCGGCTGCCAAAGCTACCGGACGATGCCGACTGGCGAGGGGCCGCCGATCGCGCGGCGCGGCTCTTCGGCATCACAGCGGCTGGAATGAAGACCGCCGCCACGGTCAACCGTCTCGCCGCGGCCGCCCGTCAGCAGGCTCGAGAGCTGCAGGAGTCCGCCCAGCGGCTGGCCTCACTCCTGGATGCGCACCGGGAAGAGCTCGCCGTCACGGGACAGGGCCAGGCTGACGGAACCGCCGACCGACTCGGAGTGGCTAGGAACGCTGCCAGACTGGTCACCATGCTCGCCGCCGAATCCGAGGCATATGACCTCGCGACTGGGCTTGCGACCGCCGCGCTCGAAGCGGCGCCCGAGACGCTGGCCCGCTCGCTGAAGACGGCCAAGGCGACCGTGTCCGCGCTGGAGCAGATGGACTGGGACCTGTTCCAGGCCATGGTGACCCGTTCGCCGTACGATCCGGCGGCAGCGCGCATCGTCGCGGATCTCCAGCATGTGGCCGGATATCAGGAGACGCAGTCTCCGCTCGGCCCGGCCCTCACCGAAGCGAGACGGCAGGCGCAGCAGCTCCTGGCCTCGCTCGTCGTTCCACCGCCCCCTCCGCCGCCCCAGCCAGGGCCGGCGCCGAGGCCTCAGGAGGAGTCTGGGTCGGTTGTCGTAGGCGCGGCTTCGATCAATAGTGCTCTGGAGTCCGTTATAGCCTTCGCCGCCGCGCACCCCGAAGCGCAGATTGTCATCACCTGGCAGATCTCGAAGGGAAACGACAGTCTTGAGTGACGCGTCCGCAATCGGGGCCCCGCTCGGCACGGCGACGCTCTCCGCGATCCGCGGCATTGTCAGCCGGATCGTCACATCCAGTCTGTCGAGACAAGTCATCGGCGTGCGCGCCCGGCCCGTATGGACGGGCGAGCCGTCGTTTCCGCTGGAGGGGCCTGCGGGCGAGATCATCGTCGAGGTCCGGGCTTGCCCGTCAGCACTAGCTGTCCGGGAAGAACTGCTGACCCACCGGGGGAAGCCCGGTTACCTGGTCATCCTCACTGACGTAGACGAGGCGGACCTTGGGCTCGGGCTGCTGACTCACCTAGCCCGGGGCATGCTCATCTCGCTCAAACCGTGGGAGCTGCTCAAGCAGTCGTTCGCCGCACGGACGATCGACCCACTGCTCCTGGCGGAAGATTGGGCCGCCGCCGCACTGGCCCGGTGGACACCCGCCGACTCCGGCTGGCCGCCTGCCCCGGGAGGGGCGCTCACGCGCGATCACGCGCTCGGGCATCTTGCCTCGGTGCTGTTCGGCACCCGGCCGGAGGACGGCGAGCCCTACCTCATCCCCGCGCATCCGGATGCCACCGGGCTGCTGCGCTGGTCGCTCGACCCGGTGGCGATGAGCCGGTTCGCCGAGCTTCCCGCTGACGTCCGTTCCGGGATCACCAGGTGGCTGAACACGGTCACCGGACCGGCGGGCGAGTGGACGCTCTGCGCTGCCGCGGCCGGGCACGGCGGTGACGCCCTTCCGCTGGCCTTGGCCGCCGGGCTGCTCTGGCCCGAGAGCAGGTCATCTGGCCAATCCGTAGGTGAGGCGCGTGGTCTGCTCCGTGCCCGCCTTGGTGGCGCGGACCTTCCGACAGGTCAAGCGCAGACGTGGGCGCGGGCCGCGGTGGCGGCCATCGCCCAGCTCCCCCAGCCGGACACGCTGCTGCAGCGGACCGAGGAATTGCTACGCGAGTTTAACGCCGAATCGTTGATCGCCCGATCGTCCCTGCTTCCTGGGGCGTACGACATCCGACTGCGGGAGTTCGCGAAAACCGTGCGCGACGCCCTGTCTGCTCCGGACGGGCCCGCGTTGAACCAGGCCGAACAGGCTTACAGGCAGCTGGCCGCGCACGAGTTGGCTCACGCCGGGAACGGGAGGGAGCGCCGGGCCGAGGTAGCACAGATGGCGTTGCGGCTGCTGCGCCACCTAGCGCTGCCGGATCGGCCGGCGCCCACTCTCGCCGACGCCTTGCACGAGCAGATAACAATCGGCGCATATGTTGAATGGGCGTTCGCCGACGTCTGGGGCGGCGACCCCGACCAACAGGTTGGCAAGGCGTACCGGGCACTGTTGGAGGCCGCGGCGGCCCGGCGGGACGGGCGGGACCGAGTGCTCGCCGGGCACCTCGCGACTGCCACCGCCGCCGATACACCGCCTGGCACGCTTGTTCCGATTGAGTCTGCGCTCGCCACTCTGGTCCGGCCCCTCGGCCGGGCGCTTCTGATCGTGCTGGACGGAATGTCCGCCGGTGTCCTTGCTGAACTCGCGGCCGAGCTTGCTGGCAGCCGCTGGACCGAATTGGTCGACTCGACCCTTGGGCACCGCCGGGTTCTGTTGCCCGCGTTCCCCACCGTTACCGAGGTATGCCGCACAAGCCTCCTCACGGGAACGCTGCGAACCGGCGGGCAACATGACGAGAAATCTGCATTCGCCAGTGCGACCGGCGACCCGGCCGCCCGACTCTTCCACAAGGATGACCTACGCACTCCCGGCGGTCACAGTCTCGATCCAGACATCCGGGCTGCAGTGGAGGGCCAGGCCCGGATTGTCGGCGTGGTGCTCAACACCATTGACGACGCTTTGGACAAGATGGATCCCGGCGGCATCACCTGGACCCGAGCCCAGATCACGCATCTGATCGCGCTCAGCGAAGCCGCAAAGGCCACTGGGCGCACACTGATCCTCACCAGCGACCACGGGCATGTGATCGAACGCGACAGCACCTTGGTGAAGGGTGGCGATTCTGCGCGCTGGCGTCCAGCGAGCACACCCGCTGGGGAGGGAGAGATTCTCCTTGAAGGCCGCCGAGTGCTGCTCGGCGGCGGAACGATCGTCACACCTTGGCTGGAGCAACTGCGGTATACGGGAAAACGCGCCGGCTATCATGGGGGTGTCTCCGCGGCCGAGGTCGCCATACCGTTCGCAGTCTTCACCGCCGCGCCCGTCGACGAGATCGCCGGATGGCGTCCAGCCCCGGCCCAAGAGCCGACCTGGTGGCACACGCCGCTCACTTTGACCGCCCCGCTCCCGGCGACCAAAAAGGGATCCAGGCCACCAAAGCAGCCAGAAGAGCAGGAGACACTCTCCTTCGACGAGCTGCCGTCGACGGCTACGACCCCCAAGCCTGCTGCGGTGCCGCCACGTACGCATGAGAAGTTCCTCGACGCACTGCTCGGCACGGCGCTCTACGCTGAACAGCAGGAACGTGCCGGACGTTCGGCCCCAGACGACGCCAGGCTCCGCGGCGTGCTCGCAGCCCTGATGGACAATGGTGGCCGTCTGCACGAGACGACGCTGTCGGCTGTCGCGGAAATTCCGGCAGCGCGGTTGCGAAGCGTGCTTGCCGCCGTCCGGCGAGTCCTCAGCGTGGATGGATATGACCCGATCAGCTATGACAGCGACGGCGTCACCATCATCCTGGATATGAACATTCTTGCCGAGCAGTTCGGGGTGACATGGCGATAGGTAATATCAGCGAACGCCGCCGCCGCGAGGTCATCGATGCCTTGCGGCGGGGTGTCGTCCCGTCCACTGGGCTCGACCTGCTGGCAGTCGGGCTCGGCCGGTTCGCGGCCGCGCTCGACGACGAGTTAGCCACTGCTGCCCGCGGCGGCTCGGTCTTCAAGGCGGTACGTGGCGAGTATGGCTCGGGGAAGACATTCTTCGCCCGCTGGCTCGCCGAGCGGGCAAAGCAGGCGGGCATGGCCGTCGCCGAGGTGCAGATCTCCGAAACCGAGACACCACTGCATCGGCTGGAGACCGTCTACCGGCGGCTCTGTGAGAACCTCGAAACTGCTCAGTTCGTGCCGAGCGCGCTCCGCTCGGTCATCGATACCTGGATGTTCACTCTGGAGGAGGATTCACTCGCCATCGGGGTGCCCGAAGATGAGCTGGATCCGGCTGTATCCGCACTGCTGGAGAAGCGGCTCGCTGAGGTGAGCCGGTCGGCACCCGCTTTCGCCGCCGCACTGCGCGGGTACCGTGCGGCGTTGGCCGCATCTGACTCGGCGACAGCCGAGGCCATTCTGGCCTGGCTGGGCGGGCAGCCACACGTCGCGGCCACCGCGAAACGCGCTGCGGGAGTGCGCGGCGATCTCGACCATTTCGGGGCGCTTGGCTTCCTGCAAGGATTGCTGATCGTGCTGCGCGACTCCGGACATCCGGGCCTACTCTTGGTCCTTGACGAGGTCGAGACCTTGCAGCGGATCAGATCCGACGTGCGGGACAAGGCACTCAACTCGCTCCGCCAACTCGTGGACGAGATCGACTCCGGCCGGTTCCCTGGGTTGTATGTGCTCATCACCGGTACACCCGCCTTCTTCTCCGAAGGTTCCCAAGGAGTACAGCGGTTGGCGCCGCTAGCGGCGAGGCTTGCCACCGACTTCGACACCGACGCCCGGTTCGACAATCCGCGTGCCGTGCAGATCCGGCTTCCCGGATTCACCCAGGAGGGTCTACTCGAACTCGGCACCCGGGTCCGCGACGTGTACGCTGCCGGGGCTTCATCCCGGGTACCCGCTGTCGTGGACGATGCCTATGTCGCTGACCTGGCCCGCGCGGTAGCTGGTTCGCTCGGCGGCAAGACCGGCGTCGCGCCCAGGCTCTTCCTAAAGAAACTAGTGGGCGACGTGCTGGATCGAGTGGACCAATTCCCTGACTTCGATCCCCGTGCCCACTATCGGCTTACGATGAGCACGAATGAGCTGTCCGAGGTGGAACGGAACGCATTGTCGGTGGACGACGTTCCGCTGGATCTGTCGTGAGCCCGGCGGAACTCCACCCGGTCGTGCTCCATCACATCGTCAACACGCTCGGCTGGCCTGGGCTGCGCCCCCTTCAGGAAGAAGCCATCGCTCCAGTACTGGCGGGCTCGGACGCACTCTTGCTGGCACCCACTGCGGGCGGAAAGACCGAGGCCGCGGTGTTTCCGCTCCTGTCACGGATGGTGACCGAGCGCTGGCACGGGACCTCGGTGCTCTATCTGTGCCCGATGAAGGCGCTACTGAACAACCTGCTGCCACGGTTGGAGAGCTACACGGGGTGGCTCGGCCGACGGGCCACACTCTGGCACGGCGATGTGACCTCCAGCCGCCGTAAGCAGACCCTCCGGGAGCAGCCCGACGTGCTGCTGACCACACCCGAGTCGCTAGAGGCGATGCTGGTCAGTGCCAATGTTGACCATCGTGAGTTCTTATCCGGCCTTCGGGCGGTCGTGATCGACGAGGTGCACGCATTCGCCGGCGACGACCGCGGCTGGCACCTACTTGCCGTGCTGGAGCGCCTCACCTACCTTCTCGGCCACCGCCTGCAGCGGATCGGGTTGTCCGCAACCGTCGGCAACCCTGCCGAGCTGCTGAGATGGTTGCAAGGCTCCGGAGCGGGATCCCATCCGGCGTCGATCGTCTCACCAGATGTCCCCCGTCAGGCAGCGAACTCGCCATCTGGAGAAGTCCAGCTTGATTACGTGGGCTCGGTCTCTAATGCGGCGAAGGTCATCGCGGCACTGCATCGTGGCGAGAAAAGGCTGGTCTTCTGCGATTCCAAACAGCTGGTCGAAGAGCTAGGGCACGCGCTGGCCACTCGGGGCGTCACCGTATTCCTCTCCCACGCCTCACTGTCCGTGGACGAACGCCGACGATCCGAGGAGGCCTTCGCACAGGCTCGGGACTGCGTCATCATCGCGACCTCGACCCTTGAACTCGGTATCGACGTCGGGGACTTGGACCGAGTGATCCAGATCAACGCGCCGTTCACCGTCGCGTCCTTCCTCCAGCGGATCGGGCGAACCGGTCGTCGACCTGGAAGCGTCCGCAACTGCCTGTTCCTCGCGCTCGACGAGGGATCCCTCCTGCGTGCCGCGGCGTTGCTGCTGCTCTGGAGTCGGGGATGGGTGGAGCCGGTCACTCCACCCCCCGAGCCGCGCCATATCGTCGCGCAGCAAGTATTGGCGCTCTGCTTGCAGGAACATCAAGTCGGCGATCATATCTGGGCTGAGTGGTGGAACGGGCTCTGGCCATTCAACGGCGGTTCGAAGCCGATCGTGCGGCATCTGCTGGAGAACGGCTACGTAGACGAGGATTCTGGGATGCTGTTCATCGGCCCAGAAGCCGAGCGACGCTTCGGCTTTCGCCATTTCATGGAGATGACCTCCGTCTTCACGGCGGCGCCCGAGTTCACGGTGTTGCATGGCCGCAAAGAGATCGGGCGAACTGATCCGGCGCTGCTCACCGAGCAGATAGAGGGGCCGCGCCTGCTTTTGCTCGCGGGGCGCACCTGGCGCGTTGTATCTGTCGACTGGCGACGGCGACGCTGCTTCGCCGAACCTTCCGACGGCCAGGGTAAGGCACGCTGGCACGGGCGCGGCCTGGGCACTCTTTCCTTCGCTCTCTGCCGGGCCATGCGCTCGGTACTCCTCGGCGAGGAGCCGCCCGTCATCCTGAGCCGCCGCGCACAAGAACGACTCGCCACAGTCCGGACCGACAGTCTGGAGATCGTTCATCCCGGCGGAACCATCATCACGCGGGATGCGAGCGGGGATGTTCGCTGGTGGACCTGGGCCGGCTCACGGGTCAATGCGACGCTAGCCGCGACCTTGTCGGAGATCGCGATCCCTGGTCAGCGGATTGAAGAGGACTCCGTACGGCTCCGTACCGAGATCACCGCGCGAACGTGGCGAGAGACGTTAAATGGAGCGGCTGAGCGACTCTGCATGCCCGACGTGGATCCTAAGGCGGTAAATGGTCTCAAATTCAGCGCCGCACTTCCCGAACGGCTGGCAGTCACCACCCTCTCTGCCCGCCTTGCCGATCTCGATGGTGCCCGGCAGGTATTGGCCGAAGGTGCACGATGGTCAGTGCTGACATGAGCTTTGCACGTGACGACCGTCGAATCTCGATCGGTGGATTCGGGCTGAGCCTCACTGCAGACGATCTTTCTAGCCACGCAATCATGGCAGCCGCTGATCATAAAGAGAGGCTGCCAATCCTGGGTCCGCGTCAGCACCCAGCAGTTCAATTGCATCCAACCGGCAGAGCAGCCCGACCTGAGAATCTCTAGCGATATCCTTCAGTACGGTGCGAGACAGGTTCTTATCCCATCTTTCGATCTCGACCGCGGCCTCCAAACAAGTCCAACCGTCCAGATACGGGTTTTGGGCGATGCGCTTCAGCGCTTCTAAACCAAGCGAAACATCTAATTCGAGGAGATAACGCGCGGCCCGTAGACAGTCTCCCGAACCGGTTGACGTAAAAGCGTCAATCAGATCCGTTAACAGCCCAACACCGAGCCTAAAGTCGAGTTCCACCAGCTGCCTGGCTGCTTGGATCCGGTCGAAGCGCGACATACGTGGATTCTCGGCGATACCTCTGAGAGGGGCCAGCCCTTTCTCTGGCGAGAGATAGACGAGTTCATAGGCCGCCGCGATACGCAACTCGGCACTGATGTCACCCGGTTCGGAGGAGGCCGCCATCCGGCCTAGCCGGCTCACTGCGGCAGCCCGCACCACATCACCCAGTTCTAAACCATCGCGCAGTAACGACGCGATAAACATCACATCTTCCGGCGTGCCAGTGCTGAGACTATGTAATGCCCCCACCTCGAAGGAAACGCCGGATTTGACACATACGTGCGCGAGGAATTGGCGATACGACTGCTCCCTACCCTGGAGGAAAACCAGGTAATTAGCTACCTCCGGAGTGAGGTTGTATGCGGTATAGCGGGCAGCAAGGTACTCCTCCACGGTCATATGGACGAAAGCAAACTCCCCCCTTCGCTGTGTCATGACACCACTCTGCCGTAGCAAGTCCTGAAGAATCTGGCCCCATTCATCTTCTGGCATACACGGCGGCCGCAACGACACGGTCCAGATCTGCGCCAGATCGATGAATGGGCGCTGATCACCGCGATGGCGCGCCGCCGCAAGGCGCTCGATCAAGTGCCGGGCTCTACCCAACAGAATTCGAACAGACTGGCGTGCAGCAGGCCCATACGGCCTGGCTCGTCGATCCAGCCGCTCATAGATGTCAACATGCTGGTACTGCTTGGACATCAGCAAAGTGATGAAGCGCTCGTAGAGTTCGGCGCGGCTGCGGGGTATGCCCTGCGCGGGATTTCCAGCAAAGACGACACAAAGCATCGTGGCGAGAAGAGGCACACGAGCGAGATGTGCAGTCCTGCTGCGCTCGAGCTCCGCTCGAAACCGCTCAGCGAGAGCACGCGGCTGGTTGAAACTTAGTGCCTTGAACCACAACTCCGCCAGTATCAGCAGCTGATCGGGAGAGAACGGCAGGATTTCGTACGCTCCCGTTCCGGCCCTCAATAGCTGATCGATCTCCAGATACGGTAGAGGTCGGCTGGCGATGAGAAATCGATAATTCTCAGTACCGCGCCGGTGGATGATCGAGTTGAGCACCTCCCGCCTGCCATCGGCCGTGAAGATCTCGTCGATGCCGTCCACGAGGAGAAGCCAGGGCACTCCGGGTATGGGCTGTCTGCTGAACCAGTCGTCAGGCAAGCTTGTATCGAGCCACGTTCCCAGCTCCCGGTTGACAGTGGCAGCCAGAGCGGCGTTGAAGCTGTTACGACTGCTCAGTGCTCTGGCGGGTACGTACGCCGGGACAAACGCTCCGTCCTTAGCGAAGATCCAGTCACGGCTCGCGATCTCGGCAACGTATCTGAGTAGGCTGGACTTGCCCGCTCCGGGCCGGCCGATGATGAGCGTGTTCCGGTGTCTAGTGAACAGTTGCTGCTTGCCGCTGACCTCACGGCCAACCGATTCCGGTCCCGGTAGGTTGATGAGCGAATCTTCTTCCGTCACGCGCTGCAAGCTCACGCCATGCTGGCGAAGGTAAACCGTAGACAGTGGTGGCGTGTTGGGCAGCGAGATGGCATACGGGTGGGACCGCACAAAACCACGCACTGCCTCCAGATAGGCCAGCAGTTGACGGCTTGGATACCGCCATGCGCCTGCGTGCAACTGTTCGTCCGTGAGGAGGTCCAGCCACTCGATGTTGGTGTGAGGAGGGCGTTGATAGCGTGACAGTTCCGGATACGTCTCGAGGATCTTGTCAGCCGAGACGAGGCGGGTGACGGAATCGTTTTGATCTCCCAGCCTGACGACTCCGCACACGCCCCCAGTGCGTCGGTTGAGCACTGGGGCGCCGCTGAACCCGGGGCGGGGGCGCGCACCACTGGCGCGGATCAGCTCCCCATCATGCCGCTCTGAGGGACCGTCATACTTCAACGCGACCGAGTCACCCGATGAGTACGATCCCCTGGGGTATCCCCAGGACCACAGGTAGTCACCAGGTAAGACGGATGGTGCCAGAGCCACGAAGGGATGATCAAGGGGCGTTTCCAGATGCAGCGCCGCCAGATCGGGAGGATCGTCGCCGCGATAGCTGTTATCGAGCCGAAACTCCACCTGGGAGCCCTGCCACTGGCCGCGCACCACTCCCTCCTCACCATCCACCACGTGAGCGCACGTCAGCACCACTCTGGGCGCGACGAAGAAGCCAGTACCGTCGCCCGCCTGAGAAGAAAGGGAGACCGTGGCCGACTTGAGAGCGAGAGGCAGAGGGTCTGTAAGAGCCATGTCAGTTGTCCGGGCGTGTCCACTCCATCGTCACCTTGACAGCCGACTTGCCGGTGCCTTTCCCTACGACGGCCAGCAGCTTGCCGCTCTCCACAGCGAACTCACAGCCAAATTCTACGGTCAGCTTGTTTGTTTCTAATTTACGAAGGGTCTCCACCACGTCGGCTGCGAATCCAGTGAGCTCTGACAGGGCATCCTTGAGCTTGTAGGCACGTGAGGACAGTTCGATCTCGCCGTCAATGGAAGCAGTGACGGGTGTGGCGGAGATATGAACCAAATCACCCGTTTTGGTCCGCACAGGAACGATCACGGTGCCCGGTTCCGAGGACATGTTACTCCTAGGGGTAGGTTGGATGCGGCCATTATCGCACCGTAAGCCTCAGGGCCTTCATATTCGCGCACTGCAACCAAGGCCCCTATACAGGACAACTGGGTGGTTAAGCGGCTATATCAGGCCAAGGGGCAGGTTGCGCCCTGGTACACACAGCTTCGCGCCCTTCCGACGAGCCTGGCATATATCCGAGCAAGCTGATCATTGAGGGTGAAGTCCGGTCTCAGCAGAGCGCTCACCATGTGCAGGCGCTCACATCTCATATCGTGCATCGAATGCTGCCGGGGCATGCCAGACGGACGCAAACCGCCCTCCCCCAGCCGCTTGCCACCGAGACAAGTGGCCGCGTTTCAGAGGGTGGGAGACATGTGCGGGATGATCATACGAATCGCCGCCATGGCGCCGGACGTTTTCGCAGGTCACGCCCCGTGGGAACGCAATACTGCCCTCGCTCTCCTAAAGCAGATGCCGCCGGCTCGAATTCTGCCGGGGGCACTCTGTGATGTCTCAGGACATCGGAAACCCGCGAACCTACAGGGTCGCGAGTTTCGTCGTTTTGGGGCTTGCCTTGGGGTTGGTAGTCCGGGTGAGGTCGATGGTCAGCTCGCGGAGGGGGTCACTTGCGCCTGGCCTCAGCCTGGCCAGGGGGATCGTCTGTGGGACGCGCAAAGTGCTGGAGGCCGAGCGGCTGCGAGCCCATCAGGCGGCGCCGTCGGACTTCACCACCACCGTACTCTGGCCGGCATGGACGAGGCGATGCTCGCGCGTATCGCCAAGGCCAGGCGACCCCTCATACACGAGGCTCCAGCAGCCCCGCGAGGAACTCCTGCGTCGCTGGATCGACCGAGTACACCGTGGTGCCCATCATGCCGCGAGTCAGCAGCACCTTGTAGGTGTTGCGGATCAGCCGGTCCGCCTGTTCGTCGCTGACTCCCCTGCGCACCAGCGCTGGGTCCTTGCTGGCGCTGCGCACAGTGACAAGCTTGCCGTCGCGATAGACGAGGTCCGGACCGAAGATCACGCCATTCCAGTCGTACTCGAAGCCCTGCGCGGTGTAGACGCACCCCACCTGCTCGAAGCCACCGGGCGCTGAGGCCCACAAGGCACTGGCCGGAGCGTTCCCCACAGCCCTGTCACCCTTGACGTTCCACGGTCGCGCCCAGTCACCGACCCGTACGTCCGCGACCAGGCTGTCATCCCCGTTCGGAGCACTCCAGGGCCAGCAGAATCCCGCCGTCATCCGCGCCGAATACCCTGCTTTCAGCCTGCTCCTCAACAGTGCCTCTAACTCGTATGGCGACTCGGCGAGGGAAACGGTGAAGTGATCGTCACCCGTCCACGCCTCCGGAGCGCCGCCGTCCAGGCCCAGCAGCCGCAGCACCCACTCCTCGTACTTGCGGCTCCCACCGCAGCGGAACTGCGCGTCCAGATCGACCTCGTGTACGGCAAGGCCGAGAGACTGGGCGTAGGCCGTGATGTCAGCGACCCGCCCCATCTCCCCCGGCCGTACCACCTGATGCTCATCCAGCAGGAACACCGGCACCCGCGCGGCCGCGATCAGCTCGTCCAGCTGTGGCCGGCCCGTCCGCTCGGCCGACCTGGTAAACCGGTTGGCCGAGGTCTCGCGAATGCGGTGGGCCTCGTCGCAGATCAGCACATCCAGGTCGTTGGGCTTGGCGGTCATGAAGTTGTTGAAGTACTTGAACATCGCCTTCATCCGGTTCGACCCCTTGGCGACAACGCGCCTCATCGTCTCGGTGAAGGAGCGCGAACCGGTGGCATGCAGAGCCGAGTAGCCGCGATCTGAGACCTCGCCCAGCAGGGACAGCGCGATGACGCTCTTGCCGGAGCCGGGTCCTCCCGTGATGATCACTACCTGCTTCGAGTTGTCCGCCCGTGCCTTCTCCACCGCGTGCAGCACCATCTCGTAGGCCAGACGCTGCTCGGCCAGCAGGACGAACTGGTCGCGGTTCTTGATCTCGCCCGCGGCGACCTTCAGCAGCTGCTTGGAGGGCCGGATGGCGCTGGACAGCAGGCGATCGGCCGACGCAGCCCCGGACTCGGGCGCGAACTGAGACTTGAGGTAGTCGACGAACTGGCCCCTACGTGTCTTGCTGAAGAGCCGGGTCCGCTCGTCCTCGACGTGGTCATAGAGATCGTGGATGTCCGGATCGCTGGCGTTGTGCAGGTAAGCAACCCCGCGCACCGCGTTCCTGTGCTGATCGAGGGCCCCGACGAAATCGGCCAGGTATTCGCAGTAGCCCCGTACCTGCACGACCGGGTGAAGCTTGGGCCGATCGCCCATGCCCGACACCAGGACAAGATCGGCGTCGTCCTCGTACAACTCGGCCTGGCTCCACTGCTTGAGCTCGACGATCAGGTAGGAGTCGGCTCCCGTCCGCCGGTCGCGCCCGGCGAGGATGACGTCGGCCCGCTTGCTGGTTAATGGGAGTTGGTACTCGATGAGCATCTCGACGCCGCCAAGTCCGGCTTCGACCAGATCCCTGGCCAGGATCGGGATGCTTCGGTCCCAGGACTTGCGTTCACCCTTACCTGGATTGATCCCTTGGGTGGCGCGCAGGTTGTCCGCGATCACATCGCTGAGGACGCGTTCGGGCACCGACTCGGACACCAGCTGGACCAGACTTTCCGCCGAATGCCGGAAAACGGCCACGGATCTACCCCCAGGCAGCACGAAAGACTCGTGCGGTATGGGGGCGTGTCCGCCATCAGAGCGGAAGCCCGTCGGGCCGCATCACCGATACGTCCTGAGATTACCGGGATCTTCACTAAATCCAGTCCCGATCAGCCGATCGAGAGCCTCCGATGCGCGGCGGATCGCTGGGGTGGAGTGGAAGATCCGTGAACTGCAAGCGCATGCCGAAGCCAGCTGACTGTCTGGGGATGGGGCGGCCCCGGCCGCATCACTGCCCACTTGCAGTCTCTCGGGGCTCCGGCGTTCGAAAAATCGGGTCTCCTGGCAGCAAGAGGGCCCGCAGGGCGAACCTGGCCCTCAGGGCATCCTGTTACCCGTCGCTCGGCATGAGCATGAAACGTCGCCGGGATCGAGCACGTTGGGGACCGAAACCCTGTGGGGATAGGCGACACGATCGTGAGTATGACGAGGTGTTCGGCATCGTGGCCCTCGCCTGCCCGCGGGCACGCAGTGCTGACTGATCGAGCGTGCCCCGTGCTGGAAGGGCGATGTCGTCCTCATCTGCCCATGACAGCGCCGCCTCCGGGGACTGCGACGATGGTGGCGGGCCGTCGGTCGTCAACTGCGCGGGAACATTTGTCCAAGACTGATAGTCGACCGCCCGTGCATAGTCTCCGCATGAGTGAGTACGACATTGAGCACTCGCATGGGATCCACGTGGTCCATGACGGCCCGCGGCAGGCGCCCCCGTTGTTGCTCATCCACGGATCGGGGCCTCGGGCGGCTTCTGGAGCACGGTGGTCCCGGCACTGGCCGGCCACCATCACGTCATCCGGGTCGACCTCCCGGGCTGCGGCCAGTCCCCGCCCGCGCCGTCGTACGACGTGCCTGCACAGGCTGGTCAGGTGGCGGCGCTGCTGGACGACCTCGGCCTTCGTCACGTCGCCGCGGTCGGGCACTCCAGCGGCGGCTACGTCGCCACCGCGCTTGCCGAACAACGTCCCGACCTCGTGAGTTCGCTTGCACTGATCAGTAGCGGCCCAAGTCTGGATGCGCTCCTTCAGCAGCCGTTCATCCTTCGGGTCCTGTTGGCCCCGCCTTTGGGCCCGCTCCTGTGGTCGAGGCGTTCGGATGCGATGATCCGCAGGGGGATCAGCGCGACGGCCGCTCACCCGGTGGACCTCCCGGAAGACGTGGTCGCCGACGTACGGGGCATCACCTACCGCGTGATGAGGACGGTGCTGCGCCGGAACACCGCGTACATCGCCGAGCGGAGCGTGCCCGAGCGTCTCGCCGCCCTCGAGGTCCCAGTGCTGGTGATCTTCGGCGCTGCCGACCCCCGTTGGCAGCCATCGTCGGCGCACAAGTACGACGCGGTGCCGAACGCGCGGGTCGAGCTGCTGCCCGGCGTCGGGCACCTACCCATGTTGGAAGCGCCCGAGACGACCAGCAAACTGCTGCTGGGCTTCACGGCAACGGGCCGCTGACAGCCCCCCATGATCCCTGAGGCCTAGACTGGTCACGTGTTGTCGACCGGGACGCCACCTGACCGGGCGTGGGTGGACGTCGCAGTCCCACGCCCGTCGGTTCGGCTGCCCGGGGTCAGCATGGCCGGGTTCCGCCATCGTGCCCCGGCCTTTGTGGAAATCTCCATGGTCGCGTACCCGTCCGTCACCCTGCTCGTCGATCTGAGCGAGGGAGAAGGCGTCGTCTACGAAACCCATGGCCGGCACGAGCGCGGCAGTGTCGTCGTCGGGCTCCTCCCCGGCGATCTTCGGGCAACTGGCTGGGGAGTCGGCGAGTGCCTCCAGATCCGGCTGGAGCCGGTCGCGGCGGCTGCGTTGTTCGGCGCATCGACCGAGCTCAGCGGGACGGTGGTAGCCCTTGAGGATGTCTGGGGCCACGACGCTGGGCAAGCCGAGGGCAGGCTGCGCGCCGCCGCGTCGTGGGACGAACGGTTCACGACCGCGGTGGACATCCTCGGCCGACGGCTGGGCGCCCACCCACCGGTCGATCCGCAGGTCGCCTACACCTGGCGGCGGACGCTCACCAGCCGGGGGCGGGTGCGGGTCGACGGCCTGGCGGACGAGGTCGGCTGGAGCCGCAAGCGCCTGTGGTCCCGCTTCCGGTCCCAGCTCGGCATCACACCCAAACGCGCCGCCCGACTGGTGCGCTTCGACCACGCCGCCCACCTTCTCGCGGCGGGTCACGCCGCCGTCCGGGTTGCCACCGAGAGCGGCTACGTCGACCAGTCCCACCTCCACCGCGAGGTCACGACGTTTGCCGGGCTCACGCCCACGGCCCTGGCCGTCGCGCCGTGGCTTGCGATCGACGACGTTGCGTGGCCGGCTTCATCGCCAACCCAGCGCCCTGCGAAGCGTGGCGAACGCATCCCCGACCTTCCCTGAACAGCTTGCCTACACGATGCGGCTGCCACGCGCTGCGCAGATTGAGAAACCAGCCGCGTCAGGGCAGTTTCGTCAAGGCCCCCGCGGAAGGTTCGCTGGTCGCGGCTGCATCTCGAGAACTTCCTGCCCGGCACTTGCCGCGAGGAGTGTGATGCCGACGACGGGGCGCGACTCCTCCAGACGCTGGCCGCCATGACGAGCATCACGGCGTCAGCACGAGCATGGCCGGAAATTATCGGTCAGGACGTATCGCCGTGTTCATACTCATCGGCAGTGACGTTCTGCGCTCATAGCCAGTGACGCCCAACAGGCATCCAAGGGCCCCAGGGCCCGGCTGGCACGAACGGCGCCGATGACGCTGACGGCGAAAGCGCTTACGCGATCGCTGTCGAGCAGGGGTTCACCGGAACCGAGGCCGAGTTCCTCTCCTCACTCAGGGGCGAACCTGGACCGCGAGGCTCGACTGGGCCTGCGGGTGCCACCGGAAACGACGGCAAGAGCGCCTACGAGATCGCCCTAGAAAACGGCTTCACCGGAACCGAAGCTGAATTCCTTGCCTCACTCAAGGGCGCAGACGGGAAAGACGGCAAGGACGGCGCTCCCGGCATCAGGTCCACGCGCATAATCAGGGCAGAGTTCCAGAACCACTGCGGAGGGTTCTACGGTGCAACCCTTCAGTGTGCCGATGGCGAGGTAGTTATCGGCGGTGGTCAGCATATCTGGTGGCATCCGTCTCCTGGCACTATCACCACAGTTAACGAACCAGTACGGAGCGATGGAACGCCCAGCACAAGGGATTGGACTGTCCGAATCAAGATTCCTGAGGGAGAAACCATCCAAACCGGTGCGCTCGCCTTCGCGATCTGCGCTCCGTCTGCGTAGTTCGAATAGCAGCGGCAGCTTTAATTGGAAGAGCTCATGCTAGTCAGGGGCCGATTTCTCAATGAGATCGGCCCTCATCGTTCTCTCCTCCCAGGCCTCCGGAAGACGCAGCTCTGGACGTGATCTTTAAACTGCGCAGTTTTGCACTGTCACGGTATGGTCCCGTTTGACGGTCTTTCCGACATCGTGTCCGCTACGAGCGGCACAAACCAGGCCGATCCCCCCATGAACGACCGGTACGCAAAAGCTCTATCGGATACCAAACCGATGCAGGAACGTTCCATCGATATCTTAATCCCATCAATATGATTGATTTGGATCATTTCCCCCACCCCAGGAGCATCCCTGTGCGTACCCGATCTCTGCTGACGGCCGCCATGCTGGCCGCTGGCGTGGTCGTCGTCTCCCAGCCCGCCTACGCGGCGGGCCCGGCCATTCAAATCACCAAGATCTACTACGACTCGCCCGGCTCGCCAGACTTCGGCGCGAACAGCAGCCTGAACGGCGAGTACGCACAGATCAAGAACACGACCAAGAAGGCCGTCAGCCTCAAGGGGTGGACCCTCCGCGACAAGACGAACCGGTCGGATCACGTCTACACATTCGGCGCATTCACCCTCGGAGCCGGGAAGACGGTCACCGTGCGGACCGGCAAAGGTAAGAACACCACCACCACGCGCTACTGGGGCAGGAGCGGGGGGACCTTCGCCTACATCTGGAACCAGGCCAGGGACACCGCGTACCTGCGGAACCCGTCTGGCACGCTGGTGGACTCCTGCTCGTACAACTCGACGCGGGACGACTACAAGATCTGCTGACCTCGACCGGACATGCAAACGGCCCCCGGCAGGTGCCACCGAGGGCCGTTTCCATCGTCCTCAGCAGACCGCGGACACTTGCCCCCTCCGCTGGGAAGCCGGAGTCTGTGAAAGTCAGCAGATCGCTGACCCAGGACCGTCTCGAAAGTCACACGGCATAGCCCTACATCTGACGGCACCTGTTGACACCGTCTTATCCTGCACAGCGCGCTCAACTTCGGCATCGATCACGCCGTTGACGAGGCCGGCGCCCTTCCTCTCGCTTCAACTACCGCTCCTGGCGCTGCCCGAACGCGTCCTCACCCGTAACGTTGCCCGGTACCTCCGGGTTATGGCCGTTGAGCCGCTACGATTCCGGTGCTCGAGCCGGGCAACCTGCGCTCCGGGTCGGCCACCGGATGACGTGGTTGCTCTCGCGGCTGGAATCGGGGACATGCACGGGATGATCTTACTCGGCGCACGCGCCGTGTTAGGCCATTTGCCCAGCTCAAGCGGATCAATCAGGAGGAATAACCTCCACTCCCCTAAGAAAGGTGCCAGAGTACCGCCCAGGACAGAAGTGCTTGGAGCTGCTGGCCAGTGATCAGGGACCGTCATTGCGCGGCACGGCCGAAGTTCTCCCTGTGGCTTGGCCGGCTACCTGGCGGTGGTAGGCGACATGCGCGATTTTGATCGTGTGTTGCGGAGCGAGGCGGAGACTGCCTCTGATCCGGCTGGCGACTTCGTCGTAAACGAGCAGGTCGTCGGGCCGGCCCGTACCCGTACGTCTCCAGGAACGCATCCCGGCCCATCCGGTCGTACTCCGCCATGGCGGCGAGGATCATTTCACGACGAAGATCGGAGAGTCCCACAGCGAAAGCTTATGGGCCGATTTGTCGCAGCAAAGGCTGCATGGACTCCGGCTCCGTACACAGCCCTCCTCCACCTGACAAGATCTGCCTTAGGTCGTATCCGGCGGAGCGTAGAAAGTGGACCCGTCGATCCGTCCGGCCTGAACGACCACGCCGGACCGCACCACCCCGCTGATGTGGTTGTAAACCGTGCCCGTCGGCGAAGCCGGAAGGCTCCGTAGGGCATCGGCCGAGTCCGGGACCTCTTGGAGCAGCCTCAGCAGGCGGGTCCGCCACTCAGCCTCGATCGCGGCCGCGCGCGCACCGTCGCCGCGCGTGAGGGCGTCCACCAGGTCGGCACGGGAGGTTTCCAACTCCCGCAGCACGTCATCGTCATTTCCCGCCCGGCCAAGCATGCCTGCGAGCCCCTCTTTCGCCTGCGCCCACGCGTCGGAGATCATCAACGTGATCAGCGTGGTCGCGCCAGAGGTTGCCAGCGCCACGAGCTCTGCTTCCATGATCTCCTCAGATCTCCTCGTCCCACCCGTTCGGCTGGGAACCGTCCGGGCCGTTCGGGCCGTCGTCGTCCTGCGGAACCTCCGCATCGCGAGGAGGCTCTGAGTCGGACAGCCCGAACCTGCGGAGGAGCTCATCGGCTACATCTGGCTGGCCATAGTTGCCGACCAGCAGAGCTACCTGGTGCGTGAACAGGTCCCGCTCCCGTAGATCTATGGTCCGCAAGAAGGCGGCCAGGTGGTCCACCGGCGAGCTCCCATTCGGAGACGGTGTCTCGCCGAACGGCTCGAAAGGCATGCTCGCGTAGCCGTTCGACTCAGGCAGCTCTCTGTTGTTGGCCGCCGAGGTGAGCCTGGCAAGCAGGCCGAGGTCATTCACCGTCCTCTCCACATGGTCGTCGTTCTTGACCAGCCACCACACCACCGCGCTGCCGGTGTCTTTGAGCACGTCCTCACCGAGGTACTCGCGCTTGCTCTGCTCATATTTGCGACCGTGTTCCCAGACCACCTTGTCCTTCCGTACGGCGGCCAGCTTGTTCAGGCGCTCCTGGTCCTCCGCGGAGAGAGTGACCTGGATGGATTCGGCCATCGCCTGGACGCAGTCGGTGGGGTCCGGCTCCATCGAGCCCAGGAATCCGCCCAGTTCGTGCGCGACGAGCGAGGCCCGGCTCGGTTCACGGTGCTCGGTGATCTTCTGGGCGCGTTTGAGGATGGCATTCACGGCCAGCGCCTCCGGATTGACGCGTCGGTCGTCCCATGTCCGCTGGAGCGGTGACCACAGGATGGTGGCGGAGAACAGGAAGTCGTAATCGTCCTCCTCGCTCGGCAACGGTACGTTCTCTACCCGGTGCTGGCGAGGCTCTACTGGAGGCGGGGGTGGGGGCACGTAGAGAGTTGTCGGTTCTGTCGGGGTACTTGCCCGGCGTCGAATCATGGCTCTGATCGGCGGAGCCGCCCCGGCAACGAGCGCCGCCGCGAGCGCCGGCAGCCATATCTGGCGGGGAGCGAAGGTGATGAGGCCCGCCAGTAGGAGCCCGCCGACGACGTAGAGGTAGATCATGACCGTGTTGCGGCCCGAACTCATGGTGCCCTCCACAGTGATTGATCAGCTGACCTGGATACCTTGGGCGGTGCAGATCTTCCGTAGGACGACGTTGAGAAAGGTGGCGGAGCGTTCCCGGTCATCCGCCGTGGAGCGGGACAGGCTGCGAGCCTCGGTGTACAGACGGCCTAGGACCTCGCCGCGCTGCTCGCTCCCGTCGATGAGGATGTCGACGAGCAGGTCGCGATGGCGATCATCGTGAAGGGCCGTGATGAGCCACTGCCGCAGCCTTCCTTGCCAGGCCGCCTCGGCGCACTCGCAGAAGACGCGTCTCCACCCCTCGGTCAACATGGCTCGTACCTCGGCTTCGGCGACAAGCGGCCGATCGCGGCTGCCAGGGGCGGTGAACGTGGCGGGATCGGCGAGGTCGATGAGGAGTTCGACGTCGATCGGCCACTCCCTGCCGTTCATGGGGAGGCGGGTGAGCCGGACAAGCAGCAGCCGGCGGAGCCATGGGTCGCCCGCAACCATTTCCAGCAGCGCCGTACGGGCATTCGTGCTGCGGCTCTCGCGCCGGGCCCGGTGGTGGAGGCGCACTACGGCCTGGTCAGGGTGGGTGACGGCGATGACCTCGGTGCACATCCTGATGATCACTTGAGCCAGCGACTCGGAGAGGTGGGCGTCGCGCGCCCAGTTGTAGATCTGCTTGCGGAAGAACATGCCGTGTTCCTCCGCTGTGAGCGCGCGGCGCAGCGCTCGGTCGGCCGCCATCTGCCTGCGGTAGGTCATCGGCCCTTTGGTCCACTCGGCAACTGACTCGACCAGGGCCTGCCGGTACCTCGGGTGCAGGCACTGGTCCGCGAAGCGCGCCGCCAACTGGTAGCGATCGTTGTCAGGCAGGCTCGGATCGTCGATCATCTTTCCGACCCATCGCTGAATTCCGTCCCGTAACCCCGGCATGTGGTGCCAGAAGAGTGCGCGGACGGCGGCGTCGTACCCGAGTTCCTTGAACCGTACGTGACCGTTGTCGTCTAGGACTGCATCGATTTCGCCGAGGCTTGTGACAAGATCGGCACGTTCCAAAGAATGTCGTTCGTCGGCATAGCCAACGACGTCGAGCAGCCCTACGGCCGCGTTATGGATGTGGTCGACATGGGCGTTGTGCAGCATGGCCGTGGCCAGGAGCAATGCCCGCTGCGGGCCGTGACGCAGCTCCTTGATGGCCTCAGCCAGCCCCGTTCCATGGCCCGCGTAGGCGCCTTCCGCGGATTCGTACCAAGCAGAGCATGAGGCTTCAGATGCGTTCTTGTATGCCGAGACAACGAGATCAGCGAACTTGGCGATCTCCCTGACGGGCCGCTCGGCCCTCAGGAACTCGGGTGGAGGGATGCTCACAGCCCCCGGTACGCCTGCCAGCCGCAAGTAGCGGCGAAGCACCTCTTGGGCTGGAGGACGGCCGATCCTCGAGTGGAACCGGCCGAACTCGGGCCAGAGTCCTTCGCGTCCTTTGTCCGGCAGGACGATCACCAGGAGGGCGGTGTGATCGACGACCATCTTGCGCAACGAGGACAATTCCTCCTGGAAACAGCGCCAGGCCCGCTCGTCGGCTCGTGACAGGTCCAGCCACACGCGGTCGTCATCGCCAACGGAGGCCGGTTCCAGCCGGTATCGCCCGTTCTCTTCCTCCCACGCCAACTCGTGGAACCGTTCGGTGCCGGAGGACAGCTCGCGCAGCAGTACCTTCGCGGTGGCGATCCTGCCGCTACCGGGTGCGCCGTCCAGGAGTAGCGTCCGGCAGGTCTCGAGGATGTCGCTCGCCCGGCCATGGCCGGGCGGGTTGACGAAACGCCGCCAAAGCCAGTCCAGCTCCTCGATGAAGGTCAATCGGGGGCCTCGGCCCCGCGCCGCCTCCATGTAGTAGAGATCTCCAGTTCCCGTGTGCACAGGCCCGTGGACGTCCGAGACCTCGGTCAACTTTCGTCCTCCTCTTTCCGGCGGGCTCCGCCGAAGTCATGCCGGATGCCGCCCTGGTTGCCGCCAGCGATGTACGTCGCGCCGGTCCCGGAGACGTGGGGGGAATGGTGGTAGAGGTCACCCTTGCCGGTGTGGACCGGTCCTTGATTGCCCTTGATGACCGTGCCGACGTCGCCGGTGATATCGCGGCTCTGGATGGCGGTCCCTTGGACTTCGCCGACCGAGTTGCTCACGCTGCCGTCCTTCGGTTCCTGGCGGATGGATCGATCCACGGCCTTGAGCCGGGGCAGTTTCGCGGCCAGCAGGTCACCGATGCGAGTGAGACCTGACTGCAGGTCATGGAGGTCCAGCCGCACCGATTGCACGTCGGCGAGCCGCTTCAGCGCCTCGGGCAGATCGGCGGGATTCAGGCGCTCGGTCTTCCTGCCGTCCAGGACGGGGATCACTTCGATGCCGCAGGTGAACGCCTCGAGGATTTCCCTGCGTACCCAGTCGTTCTCATCGTGCAGTTCGGGACGCCTCGACCAGTTCTCGCCCACGACGACGAGCACGACGGAGCTGCGGCGTACCGCGTTGATCAGCTCGCGAGGATACGCGGCCCCGGGCGGGATGGACTTGGAAGCGCGGAAGACGTGCTCATTTCCGAAACGGTGCGAGAGATCCCGCTCGATCAGAGCCGCGATCTTCTCGGCGTCCCCTGTGCGGTAGTTGATGAACACCTCGTACGTCACTAGATGCTCCTTCTCTGGATGTGCGGGTTGACCGCTTGCAAGACCGAGGCGAGTTCCGGCGCCAGCTCGCATGCCGCCGGATTTTTCGGATGACGAGCGAGCGTCCGAGAGAGAGCGCGCATGTCCTGTGCGATGGTGGCCGAGCTCACGGTGATGGCGTTGCCAAGCAGTTGGCTGGCAAGGTGACAGGCGTGCTCGATCTCGCCCGCCATGGCGTGGGCGAGAGCATGACGCATGCCGTAGCGAGCGCGGGTCCGCAGCGCCTGCGGCGGCACGAACGCCAGCTGCCTGCCGATGACCTCGGCCGCTTCCTGCGGTCGGCCTAGATCATGTAAGCACCAGCCCGTGATCATGCCGACCGGGTCGGACAGATTGGTCGTGCCGATAACGGGTGACTTCGGGTTGGGCACGTGCTGATCCAGTAGGGCGCGGGCCTGGTCGAGACTACGCATGCACGAGTCGTAGTCACCCGCGAGGGCGTGCCCCTGTGCCTCGCGCTGCGCGGCCAAGCCACGGATGCGGGGCGGCAGCCCGGTGCTCTGCGCCCGCTTCGCCAGCTCGATCGTCTGTGGCGGATCGTCGCGATACAGCGTGACCAGTGCGTGGCGGACGTGCCCGTACGCGGCCAAGTCGCGATCGCCACCTGCGGCCGCGAGGTCGATCGCCCGCCGGGTCCACCACAAGGCCGCCTGATCGTTGCCGATCTCCTGCATCATCCACCCGGCGTACTCGGCGTACCGCGAGGCGAGCCGCAAGAGCCCGACCCCGGTGCTTGGCCCCGTACGAGAGGACAGCTCCTGAAGCGAGTGGATCTGGGCGATGAGCGCGGGTAGCAACAGCTCCGGGCCGGCCACCTGACCAAGCTGACGGTAGTGGTCGAACAGGGCACGGGACATCCCCAGCAGAGTCGTGTCCTCGGCAGGGAAGGCGATGTCCTGGCGACCGATGCTCATGCTGGCAACCGACGCGACGCCCATGGCCATCACCTGTCGCCGGCTCAACGGCTGAAACCAGCTCTGCCCGTTGCCGGACAATTGCATCAGCCACACCTCCTCCTCGCTGCTTCTCGCTTCGGTGACGCCCGTGGCGGTGGGCCGGATGGGGACCAAGGCAGCGAGATCGCCTGCGGCGCCGAGCGCGGTGTCACACAGGCGGGCCAACTCCTGGCTGGGTGCTTTCAAACCCCTCTCGACCTTGCTCAACTGGGCCTTGCTGTAGTGGACGAGCTTGGACAGGCCAGTGAGGGTAAGGCTGGCGGCGAGGCGTCGCCTACGTAATTCTCGGCCGAAGCAGGCGTGCTCTTGGACCACCTTGGACCTCCCGCACAGTCACGGAACCGAGAGTCACTGCCTGTAAGAGTGCGCCAGCGGTGCTGGGTGGACAAGGCCGGTCTTCTTGTTTCCCGTTTCCAACTGAATGGCGGCTGCTTGCCGAAGAACCGTGTACTGGGTGGATGTCGTTATGGATTAGCCGATGCTCATAATTCGGGCGCGTCATGCCGGGTGGAGATCGGCGATCTCCCCGGCCACGCCGGATCACGGCTGTCCTCCATGACCTACAGGTTCACCGCCAGCGGATGGCCACGTGGTGCGGTGCAACGCCGCACCACGCAGGTTCTATACGCACCTGAAGCGTGGCTTCCGGATTCAGCTCGCTACAGCACTAGACGTGAGATCACGTAGCCCAGGCCATCCAGACTGCTTGAAGTGGGATGGATGACCCTGACGTGTCAACGTGGGCCCCTGACCAGCCGAGACACCGCCGCTGGAAAGAAGGTTGTCGGCGGCAATGGAGGCGTTGTCGCACACGCGCTCGGCATCATCCCTGACGTGGTCGTCACCGCCGACAGCCCGTCCGACAACGCCATACACCGGGGATATGAGCGGGATGATCTTGAAAAGCTCACGTATTGCTTAGAAGATTTATCCAGCTCAAGCCACCAGAACACCCGGACTAGCCCCCGGTCTCCTACAGCGGGCGTTATGGCCGCCGCGTGCTTCCGCCCTCGGCCCTGCTCGTCTCCGGGCACCTCACGCTCACTCAGGACCACGAGGTTAGCGAGCTCAGAGCAGACGGTCATAAGGAGCACGAGGCGAAAAGGCACTGTAGTGAGCACCTAACGGTGCACCGGAGTCGACGTGGTAGATACGTTGTAGCCCCGTACCCTCAGGTAAGGCAACTGCCCGTGCAGCGCGGCCGTCTCGTAGGTCGCGGTGATGCTGGTGGATTCGCCGGGCCAGAGCGAGAGGTAGTTGTCGCTGTAAATGACCGGCAGGACTTCCCTGCCGTTGTCGCCTGCCGTGATTTCGGGCCGTACGAAGAAGGCGAGATTGGTTGGGCTGGCATTGGTGAGGGTGATGGTGACGGTCTCTCGGCCGCCGGACAGGGAACGGCTTGCCGCGGCCTCAAGGTGCCGGTTGGGAGCCAGCCTGTTGAGGCCGCTCAGGTCCGCGAAACCGTCGATCTCCGTCTGGTAGTGGTTATCGGCGTTGCCGAGCGCGTCAGGACGCGTGGAGTACCAGTAGAGGTTGTCGCTGACACTCGAGCCGTTGGCGTCCCGGAGCTGAAGCCGCAGGAAAAACGTCCTCGACAGGCCGGTCAATGGAGGAATTTTCAGCACCCGCACCGAGGCATTGGCCGGGGAGGAGACCTGAGCGGTGGCCGTGTACTTCCGGGTCAGAGACGGGATGTCATAGACACTCGCCGTCGCGGTCAGTGCCGTGCGAGCTGCGAGGGTCGAGTTGACCACGTGCACGTTCCGTGTGAGGTAGTCATAGCTTGCGTGGATCGGCTCGGTGGCCTTCTTGGCGCCGAAATATCCGCCGCCTGGCTTGAAGTAGTAGTCATAGAGGTTCCAGTGGAGCGACGGCCACGCGTTGTTCAGCATCCAGAAGATGGTGCCGAACGTCTGGGTGTGTTGACGTGCGCTCCAGGCTTCGAAGAACGATCGAGTGGTCTCGTAGTTCTGCAGCTCGGATTTCCGGGAAAAGTCGTCGGCGCCGTTGGCTTTGCCGTATCTCTTGTCGACTCCGTCGGTGTACGGGGTGATGTGGTCGAATGGGGTGCCCGGCTTGCCCGCGTGGTAGTTCCAGACTGTGCCGATCGGCCACCGGTCGTCCGGGGGGATGAACCGTTCCAGGCTTTCCAGTGGTGGAGGGGCTTGTGCGCCTTGCTCGGCGGTGGTGCCGAACGCACTGCCCGATCGGCTGGGGTCCCACCACAGCACGGGTGGCTCCCATACGTAGGGCCCGTCCATCTTCATGCCGGCGTTGGGATCTGCCCAGGTGGCGACGCTGTCCAAGGTGGGATTCTGCCAGTGCAGCATGCGGGCGATGCGCTTGTAACCGTCCAGTCGTGCCTCAGTGGGGGGCCGGTCGCTCCCGTACGTCCACAGGAAGCTGCTGGCGTGATGACGCAGCGCCCTCATCTGGCTGTCCAATGAGGCGTAGGCCACTCGTTCTTGCTCCGGAGACCAGCTCCTGTCGTTCTCCCAGGCGCTGCAGCAGACGAAGCCGGACATGAGCATGATCCCGGCCCTGTCGGCCAGGTCGTAGAGTTCCTCGTTGCCGAGAGTGCCCTCCAGACGGATGGTGTTGAGGCCCATGTTCTTGGTGTAGTCAATGTGAGCCTGGTTGGTTCTGGTGTCCCAGCGCTGGAGCAGGTCCCAGACGTATCCCCCACCCCGGAACAGGATGGGACGGCCGTTGACCTTGTAGCCGGCAAAGGACGTCCCGTTGACCGTGGTGCGGTAGCCGGTGAACTGCCGGACGCCGAAGTCGATCGACTTGCGGTCGGACGTCGATCCCGAGACCGCGGCGGTCATGGAAAGACTGTAGAGCTCCGGCTCGCCGAACTGGTGAGGCCACCACAGAGCGGGATTGGCGACGTGGAGCTGTGAGTGGGCCTTCGTGTCGAAGGTGACATTCCTGCGTTGGCCGGGGGCGAGCGTCACCTCCTTGCTGAAGGAGATCGTGGGCCGGCCGGCCTTGGTGATGGATCCGCTGATGGTCGCGGTCACCGGGGTGTCTGCCGCGTTGATCGCGTCGACGTACACGGTCAGGTCTGCCGCGTCCGTCTCGGGCAGGGGGAGGGTCGTCTTGACATACGGATCCCTCAGCGCGACAGCGCCGGTCGTGTCGAGAAGCGTCTTGCCCCAGAGACCGGCGTTCATGTCGGGGGCCTCAGGGTTCCAGTCGACGGTGCAGAAGGAGAGGTCGTGGCAGTCACGCGCCGGTGGGGTGACGCGGATGGCCAGCGCATTGGTTGTGCCGGGACGGATGCGCCGGGTGACGTTGTACTCGCGGGTCACCATGGTGCCGACGGCGTCGGGATCGAGTCGCCGTCCGTTCAGCCAGATCTGCGCGCGGTAGCTGATCCCTTTGAACCGGAGCCAGTACACCTGTCCCGCTGAGGTGCGGACAGCGGGGAACTCGCCTCGGAACCACCACTCTTGCTGGGTTAGGTCGGGGACTTTCTGGAGGTTCGTCCCGAAGAAGATGTTTTGGTGGACGCCGTTTGCTACCAGGCCTGCCAGGACAGTGGAGGGAAGGGTGATCGGGTGCCATCCCGCGGTGTCGTAGCCGACCTGGGAGATGGCGGCTCCGGTGTCGGTGACGTCCTCCGCTGATCGGAGTGACCAGCCTCGGGTCAGTTCGGAGGAGCTGACGGTGACGACACCGCCGGTGCCTGCGACACCGAAGCCGACGATCAGCGCCAGGATCATGATCAACCAGCTGAACGGCGCACGTCGTGAGCGACGGCCGGTCATCTACCGTAGACCTGCATCTCATAGAGCGAATACCCGAACCTGGTGCCCCGTTCCGTCCCGTACATGCGAACGTATCTGCCCGTGCCGGAAAGACCAGTCAGATCGTCCTCGTTGCCATCGCCGGCCGCGGTTTCATAGACGGTCGTCCAGACGGCGGCGTCGTTCGACACCTGGATCTGGTAGGTCTTCCCGTACGCCGTCTCCCAGAAAAGTCTCACGCGGGAGATGGTCTTGGGCGATCCGAGATCGATCTGGAGCCACTGGAGGTCCGTGAACTCGAGGGATCCCCATCGGGTGGTGAAGTCGCCGTCGAACGCCTTTTCCGGCCCCAGCGCCGCCTTCTCGATCGACGACGACGTGGCGGGACGGGCGAGGGAGAGCAGGCTCTCGGCAGCCTTGGTCTCCGTGGTTCCGTTGAACTTGATCGTCACGCTCCACTCCCCAGAATTATCCTCAACGAAATCGTCATTTATGCCTAGATAGAGTCGTCCGGGCTCGGCTATCTGAACGGAAGCTTCGCGGCCTACCTCGAACACCTCGCCATCGCCGACCTTGCCAATGAGCGAGTAAGGGTGAAGTCCTGGCCCAGGAAAGTTCCGACCGTATGGCGCTATCGTAGAAGATTGACCTTGCGGAGAGTAGATATCGATATTTGGATCGAGCGCCTCTGACGTTTTTACCATTCCGTCAGAGACAAACTCAAGCCGCCCGCTCTCAACATTGATGCCCGAATCAATCCAGTACTGATTGGCCGGGACTAGACGCGTTTCTTCGAATGAGAAATTCGCCTGTGATGTTGCGTCGGGACTGCCAATCGGAGCTTGAGTCGTTTCTGTCCCGCCTTCGTCCGTGGGTTCATCACTATTAATATTTACGAGGACGACGATGCCTGTCAGTGTGAATAGGATAAGGAGCGTCGCGCTCAAGACGAAGATATTCGACAACCGCCTCTGTGATCCATGCGTTTGCCTTTTTGCGGGGGACCGCTCGTCCGAGTCGGTGTCGTCGTGCGGTACAGCCGGGATGAAGTCTTGCGGCCTGATGGGCGGGAAGCGACGGCGGACCAGCGCAAGCAATTCCGCTCCCACCTGGCGAGCTGTTATTGGTCCGGTATTCGCGTCGGTCGTCCCCTTAGAGCCTAGGGCATCCTTCCGAGCCCCAAGAGCGGACTGAATCAGCTCTGCCACCGCGACTCCTCCGGCAATGACCATGGCACCGAGAACGAGCCAGAATCCGGTTCCGATGAGATCCGTAGCGCTGTATCCCAGCGCCGATATTCCGGATTGGTCGAGGAGGTACAGGGCGTAGCCGAGGGCGATGACATAGATAAGCACGACCAGAATCGTGAGGGCTAGCACGACGGTAGATACATTATTGCGGGTGTGGGAGGTTACGTTCGATCCACAAAGCCGCAACCCTGCACCGGCTATAGCAACGCCGGCTGCTGGAACCAGCCAAAGAACTTTCTGTGTGGCCTCCTCAGAGGGCATGTTAGCCAGATCCGAGGCAGTAAACGAACCTAGAATGGGCAGAGTACCCATGGGTAGCGTAAAGAAGAAGAGCAGCGTCAACATTCCTGCGACGAGAAATGAGACGGCAGCCAGGCCTTTGCCTGTCCTCGAACTTAGTGTGTTGGCCCTCGGTTCTTGGAGGTGGCCACCATGCGATAGGGGTCTGGTGGTCTGGGTATCGAAACTCTCGGCGGCCTTGGCCGAATCGGCAAAGTCGGCGGCTCGCGACAGAAGCCGCTCCTTGGCGAGAGCAAATTCTTCGTCTGTGAGGCAACCGTCGGAGTGCAGCTGCGCCAACCGTCTGAGCTGACTCACTATATCGATATCACCCATTGGAACTCCAGGCCATAGGCCTCGGATAACAGCGTCAGATGGTCCGCCCGTCGCTCCTTCTACAACGCTAACCAGCAGGCGTAGGCCTAAAGCAAGACCACCTGTTCGAATCTGACGTGGATATGGTGAATCTGTGAAGTTCTCGGGCCGCGCGACGAACGATCATGGCGTCCAACGATGTTGGACGCCCTCAGCACCGGGAAGCCCAGGCCAAGAGCAAAGTATGCGCTGACACACTGAGATCTACGAAGCCCTTGCAACCGCTCAGCACGGCGTGTGTGCTGTTGATCATGCGCACGAGACTGGGTGCGCTCGGGCGTTACCGCACCCGCGAGGCCAAGCGGATGCGGCATCGCTCGTCCTAGACTAGCCCGCTCATTTCTCCAGGACGGTGTCTCCTCACGACCGAGTACGCGGAGTCCCCGGTCAACCAGGTGTTCACGAGTCTCAGTCGGAGCACGCGGGTCACATCGACGTCGATCTTATCTGCTTAGTCGAAGGAGAGATCCTTTCGGAGGAGCCGGTTGCCGTCGCCGTAGACCTCGAAACGCGCTTTGGAATTGGCCGGCGCGTCGTCTCGCACGCCGACCGTGGCCTTCTCCTCGTCCGTAAGTGACCCGTCGGAATGCAACTGCGCCAGCTGCCGGAACTGGCGCACTATCTCCATGTCATCCATGTGGAAATCCGCCGGCTTCATAGGCTCGGACGACAGGGAACGAGCGCTGATGCTGACATGAGATGGCTTTGCGGATGACGACTGCCAAAAATAGCCCAAGGAACTTTAGATACTGTCCCCCTCTTGCCTTCGACGCCAAATGACTATTGAACTAAGCTTCCAGCTAATCCGCCGTTTGGTTCGAGAGGAAGACTTGCCGGTGTGACTGTGACCAAGATATTGCACCCTTTTGAGGCTGAATAGGCGCAATATTTCGGATCAACCAGAATGGTTGCCCACGGTTGGAGGGAAGCCACCAGGACGGAGGCGGCAACGCGATGTGGGGCTGCGCCTCGGGGTCCGAGCCGGTCGGCGACGCTGAGTGCGATGCCTCGCCACGGCGGGTGCGCCGGAGGCGGCGGCGAAGCAGCTCGGCACTGGCTTCGCCGGGCGTCCGGCGGCCCAGCCAGCGGTCGATGTCGCCCTTGGCGAGCTCAGCAGGCACGCCTTCGAGCAGCCCTTCGAGGAGGCCGAGCGTGTGTCGGCCCAGGCCAGGTAGGGGATGCGCGCGCACGGTGGCATGAACCTGGCTTTTTCGTCCGTGAGCCTGGCGCAATGATGACGTGGTGGGGAGCAGGCGGAAATTATGGTGGCTGGGTGGCATCACGCTTATGGTGGCAGTGATCGCCTGGGGCAATGCCCTGAACTGGTGGAACGTCCTAGTCGACTCAAAGGATCCGAACCATAAGTACGTGGGAATCCTCAATCAGATCGCTGGCATCCTTAGCCTTTTGACCAGTGTCTTCATCGGGCTATACCAAATCCGGCTCGCCAAGAAGACGATCGTCCAGACCCCAGGGGCGGAAGAACAGCCGCAGCGCGAGCGGCCTCACGAGGCCGTCTCCCCGCCCGCGACCACTCCGCGCCGGAACCCGGGCATCATCGACCGCACCAAGGAGCTTTCCGTTCTGCGGCAGCGACTGACCGGCGGCGCGTCGGGCATCGTCATCGTCACCGGTCCCCCAGGGATCGGGAAGACGGAGCTTGTGGAAGAGGCGCTGTGGGAGCTGGAGAACGCGCTTCCCGGTCCGTCCGGCCGGTCCCGGCCACGGGTCGTCCGCCGCGAGGTCGCCCCGGACCTGGATCCGGGCGCGGGCATCGACGTCGGCAGACTGATCGCCGACATCGAGAACCTGTCCGAGGACGACGTGGCGTTACGGGAGGCGATCGGCCTCCATAATCCTCCCATCGACCAGCTAGCGGCCGCCCTGGACAGCCACCGGGACACCCCCGTGGTGATCGCCGTCAGGCACGTGGAGAACCTGCTCGACCCCGTCACGCGACAGTTGCGGGACCCCGAGTTGGACGAGGCGTTCGAGATCCTCGCGAAAGACACCCAGCACCAGGTCACCCTGATCCTGATGACGCGGCACCCGCCGAAGGCCCTCGGGCGGGGCACCTGGCCAGAGCGCCAGGACCAGATCACCGTCGAGGGGCTCGAGCCCGGAGACTTCTTCAAGTACCTTCAGCGGGTGGCCGGCGACGACAGGCCCGTGATCAAGGCGGTGGCCAGGCTGCACGGCCAGCTGCGGGGCAACCCCCGCCGCGGCGAACTCGCCTGCGCCGCCTTCCGCTCCGCCCGAGAGACACCCGCCAGGCTAGCTGCCGAACTCAGACGCCTCGAGAGCGAGGATGACATACTGGGCTTCCTCATCCAGCACGTCATCGCCGGCCTCAATCCCCTGGAGCGCCGCGCGCTCGAGGCCCTCGACGCCTACGGGACCTCCGTCCGCCTCGACGCGGTGTGCGCCCTCGTCGTCGCGGAGCACCACGAACCGCATCCGGCCGACGAGGTGCGGGACGCGCTGACAAGGCTGGTGGAAAGGCGCGTAGCCGTGGAGACGGCCCACGGCGAATACCGCCTGTCCCTGTCGGAGGCCGAACGGAAGTGGGCCGGCCTGCCGGACGAGGACGGGCCCGTGGACAGCAAGTGGTACCACCTGCTGCGCCGTGCCGGTTACGAGCTCCACGACCGGCGAGTCACCTCGCCACACACCCTCGCGGACCTGCGCCTCCATCTCGCCGAGCTCAGGGCGCTGATGCGGACGGGCGATCTGTGGGATCGCGCCCACCGCCGGATCCAGGACGAACTCGACCCGGAGCTGCGCAAGCGGAACCGCGCCCCCCTCCTGCTCGAAGCGCGCGAGAAGCTGCGCGGAAGGCTCCGCAGCGAGATGAGCGAGATGACCAACCACAACGCGCTCGGTGTCCTGTACATGTCCATGGGCGACTTCGCCAAGGCCAACCACGCGTACGGCAAGGCACTCGAATACGCAAACGCCCTGCGGGACCTGCCCATCCGGGCGGAGATCCGCGCCAATTGGGCCAGGGCGTACTGGCAGTGCTACGAGGTCGAGACCGCGTACGACTACTACAAGCTGGCCCGCGACGACCACGACAAGCTGCTCAAGAGCGACCCGGAGGCCTACCGCCGCCTGCTGCCGCTGCGGATGAACATCTTCGGAGGGCTGGCGGACTGCCATCGGCACTGGGGCGAGTACACCGAGGCGATCCGATGTGCCAGGAAGGCTCGTGCCGTACCGGAGTCGGAGGGATACCCCGACAAGCCGGAGATGCGGGACTTCACCGCGCGCAGGAGCGTCGACATCGGCATGAAGCTGGCCCGATGGCATGCCGAGCTCGGCCAATGGGGGGCCGCCGACCAAATGGACGAGATCGTCCGGGGGGAGCTGGACGGGCGCGGCCAGGACTGGCTGCAGAGCCTCTACCACAACGGGCACGCCTACCTGCTGCTCGAGCGCGATCCCAAGGAGGCGATCCGGACGGCGCGGCGGGCGGTGGAACTCGCGCGAAGATTCACCGATCCCGCCATCCTGCTGCGGGCGCGCACCACCCTCTGCCTGGCCCATCTCAAGGACAACGACCTCGACAGGGCCGCACGGCAGATCGAGGCCGCCATGCCATACCACCACCGCGGCGCTTCGCTCCTGGCGCCGGCACTCCACGCGCTGGTCGCGGCGGCTCTCGGTGGTGACACTCGTGGCGGCCGGGCGGGCGAGCTGTTCCGGCTCCTGCTGGCCGAGGCCGAAGCCCACATCAAGCAGGACCGGCACGACGTCATGGCCTGGGACTTCAAGGGGTTCGCCGGCTGCGGCCGGTTCCTGGACGGCGAGGGCGAGCTCAGGGACGCCATCGCGGCCTTCAAGACGGCCCGCGCCACGACCCGGGACCCCCTTAGGCCCAGGGAGCCGACGCCCGGCCTGGTCGATCAGTGGATCTTCCTGCTCGAGCGGCTGGACGCCTGCGCCCGGCCACCGGGGCTGCTGCGGCCGGTCATCGACGTTCTCGCCGCGGCGCAGGTGCGTACCAGCGGATCGTGAGCACGGCGGCGGGCGGTCTCAGCGGCGGGTGCCCCTGAGCCCCTGCTCCGCGTCCTCGAGCAGGTCAGTCACGGCTGCGAGCCAGCCCCGTTCCTGCGCGCGCACGATCGCCTGGATGCGCGTGGAGACGCCCATCTCCCGGTAGAGCGCCTGGAGCAGCCGGAACATCGCGCGCTCGGAGTAGCCGGCCCGGTCAGCCAGTTCGGCCACCGTCATGCCTTCGGCGAGTTGTCTCAGCCACGAGAGCTGTTGCGGGCTGAGCGTCTGCGGGCCGACATCGGCTCGGTGCGCCCCGGTGGCGAGCGCGGTGAGCACACCCGCCGGCAGGACCGCCTGCCCATCGAACGTAGCCTCCACCGTGCGCCGCAGCACGGCCGCCGTCACCTCGCGCGGCAGTACGGAGCGGGCGCCGGCCCTCACCGCCCGCGTCCCGAGCACGATGGACTCCTCCGCGATCAGCGCGATCACGCCGTGCCCGCCGCCCGCGTCGTGTAGCCGCCCGAGCAGTTCCCAGTCCTGCTCGCGTACGAGGGTCAGCAACACCACGCCACGCTGCTCCTGGCGCACCCACGCCAGCACGTCGGCCGGGGACTCGACCACATGGCCCGCCGTGGACAGGACGGCTGCGACCCCCTGGCGATACATGGGCAGAGGGTCGACAACCACGACATGGACGGCCACCGGTGGCAGGATGTCCCTTCTCCACGACTACAGCGGCAACCAGCGGGCAGCCGATGCAAACGGGCTCCAGCCTAGATATCGAGATCGTCAGGTGCCCAGGATCGCAGGGCGGATCGGGCAGGTTCCCGCGGTCTGCCGTCAGGTTCCCGCCAGGGAACGTTCATGGACCTGCGGTGCGGACTCTTCCTAGCGTCAAAGCCAACCACGCCAGGAGGTTTTCATGGACAGGGGTGACTCCTCACCGTTCTACATGATCTTCACCGACGACCCGAACACCTTTACGCCGTTGCATCCGACCGAGACATGCGGTCGAATCCTGGAGCGCGAGCGGGTGGCCATCCTGGAAATCGCGGACAAGTTCTCGACTTCGGTACAAATCAGAGACGAGCTCATGCGGTCCGAACCCGAAATGGTCCGCCAGCTCGGGGGTGAGCTGCTCCTACGCCTGATCGAGGTAGTGACCGGCCGCAGCGGCGAGGGCAACACAGACAGGGTTCCCGTCCCATAGATTGGCGCAATGATCATCTGACTTCTCACGGCACGGCGCTCGGCCTGACCGCGTTATCCGGCACGGCAATTGCGGACCCATCACCGGCGTGCCTGGACGGACAGTCAACGACATGTACAAGCGGGGCAAAAACGCCGAAACGTCCTGCTCTCTCGCGAAGGGCACGGGCCGTGGCCGCCACTGAGAAGTACGTATGGCAACCGGCCGGCTTCCTAGGCAAGGCATGGGGCGCGGATAAGGTAAAGCCGCTTCTCACTCTTGAGGGGGCATCCACGTCGGCTTGGCCGGCGACTGGTTAGGGCTAAAACGGAGGCCGCCCAGGCCGAGCCGACTGTAGCAACGCCAATTCCATGAAGACACCCGCATCCGTAGTGCAGGAACGCCCTGCGAGGCTCTCGCTACGGAGGTCGCTCCGACCAGGCCATACAGCAGTCAAGTGATGGGTGACGAGAGGCTATTGCGGAGGACGCGATGGACGTCGAACGACAGCCGTATATCGCCTATTAGTGGGCATACTGGACTCTGTACGGCTCGAGCTCTCCGAAGCGGGTGCCGCAGGTTCAAACCCTGCCGGGGGCACTCTTCTCCACCGGCATTTCGGCCTCTGACCTGTGGTTTCTTGGCCGTAGGTCTTTTGCTTGGTGGACCTTGGTAGGCCGCTGAGGGCCCTCATATGCAGCCAGAAGACCATAATCAGGGGACATATAGGGGATGATCTTAGAGGCGCTTCCCCAAGCCAGGCACTAATTCGGGGTCACCGGGTTTTCAGCACACGCCATGATCGCCAAGGCTTCGAGACCAGCATCGTCCAACCGGCGTCCGGCAGCTCGACGCTCGGGCGGTGGGTCCGCCGCCCAGATGCCGTGGGTGGCTCAACACATACCGATAGGTTCGAAAGTAGCCGGAACACGCCCCGTATAGATCTTCCCGTCTGTAGCGCCGTACGTGTTAAAGAGCCACTCTCGCGCGATAAGGACTGGATCGGCACCGGGAAGCCAATCCTGTCCGCCCTTGCGGACTGTAGCCGTCCACGAGGTCGGCGTCACAATTAGGAAGCTTGCCTGATTGCATGGAGGCACGAAGATCTCAACGTTCTGCCGGTCCTTTCGTTTGCCGACTAGGGACAACACCAGGACACTGACACCGGCCGAGTTGGCGTTGCGTATGACGATCTTCATGCCAGCAGGATCACCGTATGAAAGCACCGAGACACGAGCAGCGAAGGCCGCATGCTCCCGCCTTTCACTCTCGTGACTTTGCTGGGCCTGCCTCTGGATCTCTTCAAGACGCAGCCTTGCACTCTCCTGACTTTGCTCCGCCTGCCTCTGGATCTCTTCAAGACGCTTCCTTTCCTCTCGCTCGACCTGGTCTCGCCAGATCCATACGGTCGTGATGAGCGTACATATGGCGACCACAGTGCCCACAACTTGACCGACGCCACCGAGTATGCTGCCGAGAGCGGCCCGTTCGTTGTGGTCCGGCTTGCCGTGACGTCCCCTTGACCCTCGCACCAAAGCTGAAACGATCTTGATGATCACAGCCAGGCCAAGAAGATCCAACACCGCAAGCAACCATGTGGGGATATGGCCCAGACCGAACGGTATGGCCAGCGAGCCATCCAAGATCGAGCCGATGTCGGGCACGCACGTCCTCCGGAGAGTCGCATGGTTTACAAGAAGGAACGAAATGTGAACGGAGCTGTATGTCGAACAGTTCCCCAACAAGTTCCCTGAACTCCGCAGAAAGTATGGCACACCAGGCACATGCAGACATTCGCCCCAAAGCTCCACCTGAAAGTGGCAGATACACACAGGTTGAAGTCGTAGGTCGCGCCGGGGCAGGGGCAGACACCACTCGACGGGGACTCAACTCGAGCGCGTAGGTGGGTAACTGGACGATGCGCAGCCAGGCGGCGTACTCGGCGAGCTGGCCAGCCAGGGGCCACACGCAAGTTGTCCCAGCACCACACCAGCAGCGCGTTCACGTCGAGGAACACGCGGCTGCTGACTAAACAAAGCGCCGCCCCCTCCCTCCGCTTCTGCTCCACGCGTGCCGACGGCACCCATCCGGCGACTACTACCAGAAGTACGGGTACATGGCTCGTCATACATGTACGCACGAGACCCGCTATTCGGGTCAGGCATTTCGGGAGGAATCGCGAATTAGTCGGTTAACGGGGCAATCGACTCCGGAACGCCGCGTGAGGAGACCCGATTGCGCTGGGACTCGTTCCTGAGCTCGCACGGCGCCAGCCATTTGTGCACCTTCTCGCTCACGGTCGACCGCCAGCCGCCTGGCCTCGACGTCATGGACCTATCCAGCGTCGTACCGGCGGCAAGCCTGTGGTTCGTTTAAATCCGGACAGGCACGGTCCGCAGACGTGCGCGCGGAGCTCTCGGGCGGCGATCGAGTCGGGACAGCTGACCGACGATCTTTGTACGCAAGCCGCCCCCGTCCGCAGGAGCAGCCCACATTACGAATTAAGCCTCCGCAATTTGTAAAGCCGCTTCCTGCACTCGGCCTTTGGGGTCGGCCTGCGGTTCGGGCCTGGCTGCCATCGAGTGACGTGATGATCAAACTCGGCAGTACGGGGCATACACGGGATGATCTTGATAGCTATGGGGCTGCGCGATGCATTCCTGCAGCTCACGGCGCATGAACAAGCCGCATAGCCCCCACTCTCCTAAGGAGGTGCCAGAGCGCCGCCCTGGCCAGAACAGCTTGAAGCTGCTGGCCAGTGATCAGGGACGGTCTGGGCTTCCCCTCGTAGCGTGGAGACCGAACCAAGAGAGGTTTGGTCGTGGCAGGAACCACGAGGCGTCGCTTTGATCCGGAGTTCCGGGCTGGGGCGGTGAGGATCGTCAAGGAGACCGGCAAACCCGTCGCGCACATAGCGCGGGATCTGGGTATCAACGAGTACACGCTGTACAACTGGGTGCAGATGGACCGGCACTCAACAGGGCAGGTCGGGCGCGACGGCAATGGAGGCGGCAAGCTGAAGGAGTCCGAGCAGGAGGAACTGGCGCGACTGCGGCGGGAGAAAGCCGAGCTGGTCAAGCAGCACGCCAAGGACAAGGCCGCCTGGGAGAGGGAGCGCGCCGAGTTGGAGGACGAGCGTGATGTCCTCAAACGATCCGTGGTCCTATGGGTCAAGGACTCGCTGAACCGATAACTGTGGTGGAGTTCATCGAGTCCCAAAGGGCCGAGTTTGGTGTCCCCCACACGATCTGTTTCCGTGCGCTGGGAGTATCGCCCTCGTGGTTCTACAAATGGAAGAACCGGAGGCCAACAGCTCGGGAAGAGCGGCGCGTCCATCTGGACGAGGAGATCAACCGGCACTTCGCCGCCTCCGGTGGCACCTACGGGTCGCCGCGCATCACCCAGGACCTGAGGTCCGAGGGCTGGAAGCTGTCGGAGAACACCGTGGCCAAGCGGATGGCCGAACTCGGCTTGGCCGGGCGGAGGCCGAAGAAGCCGCGCTCGCTGACCCGTCAGGGCAAGCGGCCGGCCGCGCCGGATCTGGTGCGGCGGAAGTTCACCGCGGTCGCTGCGGACGTGCTGTGGGTCGGCGACGTCACGATGATCCGCACCGATGAGGGGCCGCTGTACTTGGCCTCGGTTGAGGACCTGTTCTCCCGCCGGCTGCTCGGCTACGCCATGTCCGAGCACCATGACGCGGCGCTGACGGTCGCCTCACTGCAGATGGCCGTGGTCACGCGCGGTGGTGACGTGGACGGGGTGATCTTCCACTCGGATCGTGGATCGGAGTACACCGCTGCCCGCTACCAGGCCGAATGCCGGAAGCACAGAGTGGTGCAGTCCATGGGCCGGGTCGGGTGCGCGCTCGACAACGGAGCCGCCGAGTCGCTCAACAGCACGCTGAAGGTCGAGTTCGTATACCGGCACCGCTTCCGCACCCGGGCGGAGGCCCGGCTGAAGATTGCGACCTGGATCGCAGACTTCTACAACGTCAAGCGCAGGCACAGTGCCAACGACGGGCTGCCGCCTGTCACATTCGAGCATCAGATGATCGAGAAGCGGCAAGCGTCAACGGGCCTGCTGAGGGCCGCTGTGGCATAGAACCGTCTCCACGGTTTGAGGGGATTGACAGTCATTGCGCGGCACAGTCGAAGTTCGCCCCGTGGACTGGCGGGCTACCTCCCGACTTGGCTCAAGTTAGTGCGCAGTTGGCCGCTGGTCTGCTCGTCGCCCTGACAGCTTGACGCTGGGGTTTGGGGGATCCCGGGAGGAGGGGTGTCTGGCTGTGACGGGTGCGAACGACTGCCTCGCCGGTCGCATCAGAGCGCGATGGTGAACTCCATGGTCGTCTGTGCGAGGTCGGTGAGGAACCGGTCACGGTCGAAGGCGTCGTCGTCGGCCGTGCCTGGCGGAGGCGTATTCATGAAGCTGAAGTGACCGGCTTTCGGCACGATGCGGAGGTCGACTTTGGCTGGTGCGCTCTTCAAGTGGATGGCCTGCTCGACGGGCGTGACGGTGTCCAGTTCACCCGCATAGACGAGCATCGGCACCGTGACCGCATCCAAGGCGTCCGGGGCGGCGAACCAGCCGGCAGCGGGCGCGTACAGGACGAGACGGCTGACGCGTGGCTCTCGTGGCACATCCAGCGGCTTGCCGTCCCTCCCCCAGGGTGTCGCACCGGCGAGGCAGAGGGCAGCCCAACCGCCGATCGAGTGGCCGACCACCACAACCGCTGCGTCCGGAGAAGCCCATCGGTGGAGCGCCTCGACCAGCCCGACCGGACGCGTGAGCAGCTCAGCCGTGGTCGCCTCCCGCGCGACAAGGCGCTCGAAGTAGGGCGCGATAACCTGGCAATCATGGGCTGCTAGATGATCCAGGAAGGGCCGATAACGCTCCGGATCGCCGCCTGCTCCGGCGGCGAAGAGCACAACTCGCTCATGGCTCGTGGGACCCAGCGTAAGCACTTGCATCTCGATCCTTTCATCACGACACCGTTCCTCCAGGGATGACTCAGGCCACACCGGGCTACCCTATGGCCCCGGATTAGTGCGCAACAATCTCACCACAAGCAGCAGAACCCGCTGGTCACCGGCCTGAGTGCCGCCGAAGCCCATGATCGTGAGCCAAGTCAGGTCCTAAGGAGGTGCCAGAGCGCCGCCCTGGCCAGAACAGCTTGGAGCTGCTGGCCAGTGATCAGGGACGGTCATTGCGCGGCACAGTCGAAGTTCGCCCCGTGGACTGGCGGGCTACCTGGCGGTGGTAGGCGACGTGCACGATTTTGATCGTGTGCTGCGGAGCGAGGCGGAGACTGCCTCTGGTCGGCGACTTCGTCGTAAACAAGCAGATCGTCCGTGAGGGTGAGGCCACCCCGGTCGAAGAGGACGTGATCGTTCGGGCAAAGACACAGGATGTTGCCGGGCTCGTCGGGGCCGTTGTGCGGCTTGCCGACAGGGCGGATGTGGGCGCCCTCGGCGTACGACCCGTTCGGGAGCCGAAGCTGTAGACCGCAGATTTGGCAGTGGTGTCCGTGTAAGTCCTTGATCTGCTGCGCAAGGGCGGAATCGCGGATCACTCGCATTGTGGTGGACGGTCGGCGCTGCGGGATCGGGGTGCTCTCGTTCAAGGGCACCTCAGCGTCCGGAACGGTCGACAGCCCCACTGTGGTGAGCAGCGCGTCGTGGTTGACGCCCTGGAAGTACTTCGTCAGGAGGAGGAGCACGATCTGGGCGCGTACGTCCGGCTGCTTGGTCACGATAGTGTGGATCCATGGTCGCAAGCCGCCCATCGGTGCGTGGTCGCGCATCCATCGCTGGCCAGAGCTCGTGCTGGCCGGTGGGACGTCGGACTCGTCCAGTTCCCAAAGACCGTCGTGGAACAGCCTGAGCACAGGGAATTCGGGGTTCGGCCGGTCGTCGGCATGGCCGAACTTTTCGATGAGCGAGGAGATCTCAGCACTGGTCCGCGCCCAGGTCTCCAGGGGCGGCTCGGTCTGTGCGGCTCGGCCTAACGCCCATAACAGCGTCAGCGGTTGATGCCGGCGGGGTTGGTCGGTCAGCTTGGACCTGTCGGTGCGAAGCGAATCGATCTTCAGGAGCAAGGTCTCGATCGTGTGCTCGCCGAGTGCCAGGCCGGGGGCGGAGACGTCGAATCCCAGGCGGATGAGCTGGCGTGCCACGGTCTCCCTACCGCCGGAGAATTCCTCAGGCAGGAGCGGTCGCCCGGTGACTCCGCGGTGGGCGACTCCCGCGATGGCCTTCGAGTCGTAGCGACGACCCTCATGAACGAGGAAGTATCCGCGTGCCGGACCGTACCCGTACGTCTCCAGGAACGCATCCCGGCCCATCCGGTCGTACTCCGCCATGGCGGCGAGGATCATTTCACGACGAAGATCGGAGAGTCCCACAGCGCAAGCTTATAGTCCGATTTATCGCGACACGGGCTTGCTCAAGCCCCTGGTCGCCATGGCGATCGCATGCCGAAAAGCCTGCAGTCCCGGTATCAGGTTCAGGGTTCGGTGAGCCCAAGGCCGCGCCCAGGTGGACCAGCCCACGCCAGCTGACTGACTGCTGCCGACGGGGCTATCGTCCTTGGGTGTAGCTCTTCCGCAGGGACCTGCTGAGCTGGGCCCGTCCTAAAAGCGTTCTCTCGCCGCGTCCAAGAGACGATCACCATCCGGGCTAATTGAGACGGCTTGCGTGCTGGTCCACGGCCGCAACTCAGCCCGGCGAGTGTCCGTTGAGGGATGCGTCTATCGGGCCCGACCGCATTACGCTCACGTCCATGACTGCGGCCATGATCGAGTTGGATGACGGTGCACAGCTACGTACTTGGACCGCGGGCTCGGTGACTCCGCAGAGATTTCCCGTGGTTATGGTGCACGGCGGTCCAGGAGTCCCCGACTATCTTGCCCCGGTTGCCGGCATCATCGACGACCTGTGCCTGGTCCACCGCTACGACCAGCGCGGCACCGGCGGGTCGTCCTGGGAGGGAGAGCACACGATCGTCCGCCACGTTCACGACTTGGCGTTGTTGCTCGATGCGTGGGGACACGACCGGGTTGTTCTGGTGGGGCATTCGTTCGGAACCAATATGGCCAGCTACTTCTTGCTGGCCCATCCCGAGCGCGTGGCCGGACTGATTCAGATCGCCGGGCCCTTCGTGGATCCATGGCGGGAAGCCGACCGAGCAGCACAGCGAGCACGACGCACTGACGAGCAGCAGGCCAGGCTCGATGAACTCGATGCGATCGAATCGCGCACAGACGCCGAGGAGATCGAGTACCTCACGCTGTCGTGGCTTACCGACCACGCCGACCGAGCTCGGGCATGGGATTGGGCGCTGGCATCAGCCCGCACGCTGCGGCCCATCAACTACGCGATGAACACCCAGCTCAACGCAGCGAAGAAGGCCGACCCGCTCGAATCACACGTGGACGAACTTCGCGAGCACCTGCCGCCCGGCGCAATGATCATCGGCGGAGCCGGCGATAGCCGCCCCGCTGATGCCCTGCGACGTCTCGGAACACGCCTCAACTGCGAGGTCATCATCGTCCCGAACGCGGGACACCATCCATGGCTGGAAGCACCAGACCAGTTCGGTGCGGCGCTCCGCGCTGCAGTGGAGAGGCAGACCCCAAGGGCCAGCTGACGGGTCAACGATCCGCCATGGGTGCAGCCCTTCCGCAGTGACTGGTCAAATCAGGCTGTGAGGGTGTATCCGTCCTGGTGACGGCTGCGGCGAACGCGCTGGTTCTCGCGGCCGACGTGGAAAGCCCAGTACTGATCGAGATCGCTGTTGGCGATCACGGCGCGAAGCTTCAAGATGGCCTCGGCTCCGGCCAGTCCCCACCTGGCTCCGGTGATCTCCAGGCGGTCGCCGACCAGATAGCGGGCGGTCCCCTCCACGACACCGGTGGCGATCGGCCAGCCCTGCTCCAACGCCTGGTCATAGCGGAGGAAGTCGCGGTGGCTGGTCAGGTAGCGAACAGCGGCCTTGAGGCCGTCGCGCCCGGTCGGCGGGCAGGCAGGCGGCCTGAGCCTTCAGATCGGCGATCACGTCGTTGATGCGGCCGGCCAGCAGCCCGAGCGCCCAGCCGGCGACGCGTTGCTCGGCGGCCGGATCATCGGCGGCGTGCAGGCAGCGGGCCCCACGCCAGAGGTATTCCAGCACGTGGATCAGATCGCAGACGATATGGATCGGCACGCGGCGGCGCTCGGCCTCGGATTGCAGCAGCTGGATCTGGTGGTGGTCGCCGTCGGCCAGCACTACCCAGGTGCGCGCGTGGATGCTGTCGCGGGCCTCGGCCTGGTCGAACATCACCGCGATCACCTGCTCGGCCGAGTCGATGACCGATCCGTAGATCCACTTGCCGGTGGCGGCCGGCCCGTTGCGCACCGGCCGGTCGCCGCTGCGTTCGCCGAGGCTGACCACGTCGTGGGGGCGGCGGGGCGCGGGCACCGCGTCGTAGACCACCACCAGGGTGGCCATGCGTTTTCGGTAGGGCTTCTCTCCGGAAGCCAGGCGGGTGTGGAACCGTCCGCGGTGGCGGGCGGCGGCCTTGCGGGTGGCCGGGCGCAGCGCTTGGGGCCGCATCACCACGCCCTTGCCGTCGGTGCTGAGCACCAGCAACTCCCCGGCGGTGCGTGGCAGCGGGACGCGGGCGCCGTAGAAGGCGTCGACATCGGCCGCGGCGGCGACCACCGCCTCCTCGATCTGCCGTTTGCCGATCACGTTCCCGCACCGGTCGATGATCGCGGCGCGGGCGGCGTCGAAGGAGCCGCGCACCGCCTCGATGACCGCCAGCCGCGCCAGCCCGTGGCTGTGCCGGCCCGCGGGTAACGCCAGCAGGTCATCGGCCGGATACCGGTTGCGCCGGCCCGGGGCACGCAACGCGCAGCGGCGCACCGTCACCGTGCCCACCACCGTGGCCAGCAGCCGGTGGTGCCCCTTCTCCAGCCGCCCCGGCGGATGCTCGGCCGCCAGGTGGGCCTCCTCCCGGGCCGCGCGCAGATCCAGATGATCCTGCAGCAGCTGGCGGACCACCTGGCGTCCCCGCCCCTCGCACAGCGCTTCCAACTCGGCATGGGACAGCTCGCCCGTGACCGGATCGGCCAGCTCGGCGACGAACAGCTCGAACAACGTTCTCGAGCTTGCAAAGCAGTCAGCTCCGACCGTGGTGTCGTACGGTGTCATCGGCTCTTCCTTGCCGGTCGATTCGATTGGGTCGCACCTTCGAACCTCCGGCAAGCAAGAGCCACCGCCAACCACCACCACGGTGACGAGCCGCTGCCCGTTGCCCCCTTGCACTACCAGCCGGTGTGCTATCGGGCGATCTGCTGGTGGACCTGCTCGGTCAGGGCGAACATCCCGGGCTCGTCCTGGGTCAGCCAACCCCGCTCCACCAGCCGCTTCAGCTTGCCCCGCAGGCTCTCCACCGCCGCGGCCGACTCACTCCGCCCCAACGCTGATGAGATCTTCCCCGCCCGCATCGCCCGCCCGGCATCGGCCAGCACCTCCAGCACATCCCGATACGCCCGGGGCAACACAGAAGGCCCCAGGTCCTGACTCCAGGGCGGCACCGTCACCACGCCCCGCCGCACCACCTCGACCTCCTGTGGCGTATCGGCGACATCGGCATCCTCACCCTCCAGGACCGAGTCCGCGACCAGTCGGCCCGCCTCGCCCAGGATCTCCTCCACCACCTCCTGCGCGATCCTCAACCGCGACAGCCGGTCCTCCTCGGCCTCCAGCCGTGCCCGCACCTCGGCGAGTTGCTCACCAAGCTCCTCGATCCGCTGCCGGGACTCCGCCTGCCGCCGCGCCAGCTCCTCCAGCAACGAAGCCATCGCCACCACCGCCTCACACGCCTGCACCCACGGTAGAAGCCGGTTTCACGATCAAACAACCAGCCCGCAAAACCCCAGCTCAGCAGGCCCCTGCGGAAGAGCTACACCCATCGTCCTTGGCCATGACTGAGTCGACCTACCTGCATGCCACCCAAGTGGCCTACGACACCGTCGCTGCCGACTATGCCGAGCTCCTCCGCGACGAGCTGGTGAGCAAGCCGCTCGATCGCGCCATGCTGGCCGCGTTCGCCGAAGTCGTGCAGGCATCCGGTGCCAAGGAAGTCGCGGACCTCGGCTGCGGCCCCGGCCGCATCACTGCCCATCTGCAGTCTCTCGGGGTGAACGCTTTCGGCATCGACCTGTCGCCGGAGATGGTCGCAGTCGCCCGCCGAGACCATCCGGATCTGCGGTTCGAAGAGGGATCGATGACCGCCTTGAACCTGGCGGACGAGGCTGTTGGTGGTGCCGTCGCCTGGTACTCGACCGTCCACACCCCGCCAGAGGTATTGCCAACGGTATTCACCGAGATTCATCGGGTGCTGGCCCCGGGCGGTCATCTGCTGATTGCGTTCAAGGTCGGTGATGAGCGTCGCCACGCGAGCCAAGGCTATGGCCACAAGCTGTCGCTCGATATCTACTGGATGCCCCCTGAGCACATCGCCGAACTCCTGAGCAATGCCGGCCTTGTCCTGGATGCTCAGCTGATCCGCGAGCCTGACGAGAGCGAGAAGCCCCGGTCGGGCCGGCAAGCCTTCTTCCTGGCCCACAAGCCCTACGAGTCCTAGCCCACCGCGACCTGGCGGCGGTACCGGCCGGGCGCCACTGGCCATGCGGCCGAAGCTGATGTTGTTCGACGAGCCGACGTCGGCGCTGGACCCCGAGCTGGTCGGCGAGGTGCTCGACGTGATGCGGCGGCTTGCCGGCGACGGGATGACCATGATCGTCGTCACGCACGAGATGGGTTTCGCGCGGGAGGTCGGGGACTCGCTCGTGTTCATGGACGACGGCGTGATAGTCGAGTCTGGGCACCCGCGTGATGTTCTGGCCAACCCTCAGCACCAGAGAACCCAGGCGTTCCTGTCTAAGGTGTTGTGACCTCAAGAGATGGAGCAACGAGTTGCTTGATGTGATCGTGATCGGGCTCGGCGCCATGGGTTCGATGACGGCGTGTCAGGCGGCCTCGCGGGGGGCCTCGGTCGTAGGGATTGAGCGGTTCCCGCTGGCCCACGCGCGCGGGTCCTCGCACGGGGGGTCGCGCATCTACCGGCAGATCCTGTTCGAAGGCAAGGAGTACGTGCCGCTGGCCCGCCGCTCCCTCGACCTGGTCAGGGAGCTCGAGCGGGAGAGCGGCGCGTCGTTGTTCGCCCGCTCCGGCGGGCTGGTGATCGGCACGCATGGCGGGCCGCTGATCGAGGACGCGCTCGCCAGCGCGGTCGCGGGCGGGGTGGAGTTCGAGCAGCTCGAACCGGACGAGCTACGGGCCCGCTTCCCGCAGCACGCGGCCTTCGACGACGACGTGGCGGTGTACGAGCCGGGCGCCGGGGCTCTGCGTCCCGAGGCATGCATCACGGCGGCGGCCGAAGCGGCGGCCCGAGCAGGCGCGCAGATCCGCGTCGAGACTCCCGTCCTGGCCCTGCGCCCCGGTGACGCGTACGTCGAGGTGGCCACCGGCGACGAGACGCTCAGAGCGAAGACGGTGGTGCTCGCCTCCGGAGCGTGGGGACTGGACCTGCTGCCCGGAGTGGAGCTGCCGCTGCGGACGCAACGGTCGTGCCTGGCCTGGTTCAAGGCCCGGCAGGACCAGGGCGACTACCGGCCGGAGAGCTTCCCCGTGTTCGTCAGGGAGAGCAGAGACCTCGACGGTTGGGGGATCCCGGACGTCGACGGTCAAGGGGTGAAGGTCGGGGTCGGCGGCACCGTACAGAAGAGGTGGCTGGACCGACCCGAGGACAACTGGGAGCCACCGTCGGCGCAGGACCGGAAGCCCACGGAGGACTTCTGCCGCATCGCCTTCCCCGGGCTCGACCCCCGCGTCGCCCATGCCACGGCCTGCATGAACTCCAAGACGCCCGACGGCGATTTCATCATCGGCCACGTGGGCGGCAGCGGCCGCGTGGTGTTCGCCGGGGGCTTCTCCGGCCACGGGTTCAAGCACTCGCCGGCGGTCGGCCTCATCTGCGCGCAGCTCGCGCTCGACGGCCGTACCGAATTCGCCATCGGAAAATTCGCTCCCAACCGTTTCGAGGACGCGCGACGAAGTACGCACAGCTGGGCAGGTCGGGGCTGCGGGTCAGCCGGCTGGCGCTCGGCACGATGAACTTCGGCCCGATCACGGATGAGGAGGGCGCGCGCCGGATCCTGGATCTCGCGGTGGACGGCGGCGTCAACCTCGTCGACACCGCCGACGTGTACGGAGCCGACGCCAACAAGCAGGTCTACGGCCTCGAACCGGACAAGGGCCGGACCGAGGAGATCATCGGCAGGTGGCTGGCCGCGACGCCCTCCCGCCGGGACGAGATCGTGCTGGCCACGAAGGTGTACGGCGCCATGGGGCCTGGGGTCAACGACATCCGGCTGTCGGCGCACGCGAGCCGGTACCCACGCGAGCTGTCGGGCGGCCAGCGGCAGCGGGTCTCGATTGCCCGCGCCTTGGCTGCCGAGCCCGACGTGCTGATCTGCGACGAGATAACCTCCGCCCTGGACGGCGACACGGCGGTGGCGGTGATGGAGCTACTGGCCCGGCTATGCCGCGACCGAGGCGTAGCCGTGGTGTTCGCCTCCCACGACCTTCCCCTCATCGAGAAGTACGCCGACACAGTGGTCACGATCGGCCCCGATGAGGACAGGCGTTAAGGTCCGCGTTCCCGTTTCGTGAGCCGGGCCCACATCCATGGAGCACTCCGCAAGCGATTCGTCCGATGATTGGTGGGCTCCGCATCCTTCGCTGTTCTTCCTCCTCGGGCATCATCTATCGTTCGCGCGCCAGATGCTGCTGCAGTTCGATATGCCGGAACTGGTAGTACGGCCCCTCTGTGCGGAGCAGGCCCAGGCGGTGCGCGTCATCGAGGAAGGCCATGGCTCGCAGGGGCAGTCTCCCTTGGCTGGCCAGGCGGGGGACCGTCAGCTTGTAGGCGAGCCAGGCATGGTGCCGACCTAGCATGGTCCCGAACAGCAGACCCAGCAACAATCCACCTACGATCGCCACGTCCGGGTTGAGCCTTGCTTGCCACGCGATGGTGCCGGCCATGAGTCCGACCACGAGCCCGCTGATGACCCGGATGACGGTCAGGTTCCTGTCGGCCTGCCAGGTCGACCGCGGGGATCTCGCGGTCGCGGCGGTGGTGGGATGTTCGACCCAGCGGATCAGGCCGAGCACGACGACGAACCCGATGCCCGACAGGAGGCCGATGATCCGCGCACCTTCCAGGCCGGCCTTCGGGCCGCCTACCGAATTGCCCATGAGCCAGCCAACAAGAGCCCCTAGGAGTCCTATGATCAGTCCGTCTCTGAGGACGGGAAGGAGCTCGGAGAGCCTGCCACGCAACCGGAAGTCGGCGTGGCCCGGCGGCTCGGTGAACCACGATCCAGTCATGATTGCGACCGCGAGCGCGCACAGCAGGCCGATCAACGCGCTGACGAGAGGCATCCCTGTCAGCAGGATAAAGGCCAGCCCGACGACGACCCCGATTGCGAGGGCCGCCCACACCCGGACCGGATGACTGGGCGTGTAGCGGGCCAGGTGCCACCACGCCATGTCGCGCGGGTCCTCCGCGCTACGCGCCAGCTGGCGGGACAGATAGCTGAGCCACCGGTCGACCTGTTCCGGGGTCCACGTGTGCTGCGGCCGGAACGGCTGGACCGGGCCGTCGGTGGGTTGGCGCGTGCCCACCAGAGCGGGAATGAGCTGGTCGCATAGATGGTCCTGCAACTGCGCCGCGCTGCCGCGCCCGAGCTCCAGCAGCGGTGTCGGATCCACCCGGGGCGCGATGTAGGTGGCGCGGACCAGCCAGAGCCCCAGAGACGTCGAGGTCACCTCGGACAGCGCGGGGGCGGCGCCTGCGCGCAGCGCCTGCAGGATCTGGGGCCAGGCGGGGTGATGCACGGGAGGAAGGCAAGCTTGCAGGTAGTCGGCCGCCGCGGCCGGGCTCATGGGTTGCGGCTCGATGACCGCCGTCGCTGTGAGGACGTCCCCCATGTTCTCGACGGACTCGGCGAACTGCTCCGTGCGGCAGGTGAGGATGAGCTCGTCAGTCTCGCACATCGAACGGTTCAACGCGGTCAGCATGTCCGCGCGGGCGCTGCCGGAGAGTTCGTCCAGCCCGTCGATGACCGGCAGCACCTGTCCGCGGGCCACCAGCGTTTCTGGGATGTCAGGGCCGAGTCCTTCCGCGCGCAACGCCGGGTAGTCCATCGCCAGACTCGCGGCCAGCCAGTCCTGCAGTCGCGGGTGTACGCGGTCATTCCAGCGCGCAGCCGATAGCAGCACTGGTACGGGCTCCTCCGGCTGCCGCGTACGCAGGAGCTCGAGCGCCAACTGCACGGCCAGGGTCGTCTTCCCGGTGCCTGGACCGCCCAGGATGACCAGCCGGCGGCACCGCAGGGCGCGGAAGTTGCGCGCCATGTCTGCGATGTGCACGGCCAAGCCGGGGAAGGCCACCGTGCCCTTGGCGATGATCTCTGGATGGTCGGCGAGCTCGCGACGCTCCGTCGAGCGCCAGGGCAGCGGCATGGGCTGAGGATCGCATAGCGAGCGCAGGACCGTCTCGTTACGCCACTGCTGGGCCACCAGGCCGGCGAGGATGTCCTTGGCGGTGTTGATGTCGTTGGACGTCGGTGCGGCTGCGGGCGCGGCACGCCTGTGCCACCAGGAAAAGAACTGCAGCAGGCCGTTGCCCACCGCTATGACGCTCGACGTCGCTGCCACGATCTGGGCCACTCCAGCCGCTATCCCCGAGGTCCCCTGCAATTTTGTCGAAACGCTCAGGAGCACGATGGCCAGAGTCAGGAGCAAAACTCCGAGCACTGCCGAGGCTCTGGCCTTGCGATTCTCCCAATATCGTCCGCGCATATACCTATTATCCTCATATTGCATATGAGAATAAGTATGACAACTTCATCGCAAGGTCGGTAAACCGGAAAAATCCACCACCTCATTGATGCGCCCGCCAATCAGCTGGCATCGGCTCGGAAACTCTTCCCGGCGGGAAGAATGCGTCCGCTCGACCGGTCGCTACGGCCTGCCCCCTGCGACCGGGGATGACCAGGTTGCCATCCGTGACGAGCATGAACCGCTCGAAGGCCGGCACCATCACGTGCACGGCGATGACCCCACCGGGGAGGGCGCGTACCGTGCGGCAGAAGGGCTGGTGGCCCTGCGCGGCCAGCTTTGTGACCACTGTCCGCAGTTGACCGCCCGGAGCCCCGGCCACCTCGGTGGCCTGAGGGAAGGGAACCACACGCGCCTTGCGCAGCGGGCCGGTGAGGTCGAACCGCCCGCATGCGTACAGCGCTGGGTGCGCCGCCAGCCCGGACAGATCATCGCGCGCCAGCGCTCCAGAGCGCGACAGGTTCTCGCCCAGGGTGGTTTGGATGAGCTCGGTGAGGGCGCGCCAGGCGGCGTAGGCGGGGCTCAGCGAGGTTCCGGCGCCGCGCCGGTGCGGATGGCGGGAGGTAGGGGCCGTGTACGCCAGCATGGTCGGCACCCCGACGTCACTCGTGATATCGAGCAGGTACACCGATGATCCGGTCAGCTCTCCTGCAGTCGCGTACGCCCGCGCGAGGCCAGGCAGCAGCGTGTCCGGGTCAATCTGCCTCGGCTGGAAGCTGCCCCGCCCAAGAAAGGCCCGTACGAGGAGCAGGGACAGGGCGTCACGCTCGATCACCTCATTAAGCGCGTGCAGCAGTGCTTCGGCAGCGGTGACGCCGACGGCCGAGCCGCTGTTACAGCTGTAGCGCATCAGGTGGACGTAGTCGCAGTCATCCCTGGCCAGTTCGCGCAGGCGTGCGGCGCCGGTCTCGACGTACCAGGGGGCGGACAGGAACAGCGGCACCAGTGTCTCCTGGCCCTCGCCAAGAGCACGGTAGCGCAGGCACGCCATCCGCCGTCCGGGCATCGAGCCCAGCAACGGCGCGCAGGCGTCCTCACGCAGGACTCCTGCCGCGACACCGGCGGGCGCGGCCGGCTCCACAGTGGCGGGGTCGAACCCGGCCGGACCGGTGAGGTAGTGTTCGAGCGCCTCGAACAGCGCGCCCACACGGGCCTCCTCCGGGCGCCCCTTTCCCATACCGCACGCGAGCGGCGAAACGCTCCCCTCGCCGAGCAGCTCACACCACCAAGCGGTCGGATCCCGGCCTTTGCCCGCGTCCACGAACTCTCCCCGCACGCCTAGGGCAGCCAGAGCCACTGCCGCCCGTCTCCTGGCCTCACCCAACGGAACCGCCCGCTCCACTCCACAGAACACGCGGTCGGCGTCTTCCGCGTCGTGTGGCGCTTCCAGGCGAGGGTGAGAACGCGGGCGCTCCTGCCGTGGGAGCATTCCCGGATCCCTATGCGGCTTACCGCTCGCCATCCTCGATCAGCGCAGAGAGCAATTCGTGCAGCCGGTCCAGCTCGGCTGGCGTCAGGTGCTGAGCTCTCCTTTCCAGCAACTCGGGCGGCGGCGTAATGTAATCCACGATATTGCCCATGACAAATCTCCCCGTCATTCTCATCCCCATCATAGCGCCATCACGGCAAACTTATATAAAGCGGGCCGGCTACTATTTGAGCATATATTTTGCATATTAAAGTGTTTGACAGGGAGGCGCGTCCTTCGCGATCGGAAAAAACGCCAATATTGACCGTTTCGGAGTTTTGCCCTGGGGAGGGCTCGGGCACCACCAGGCCGCGCCCTCCAGGAGGGGGTGGGCGGGATCGTAGGGGGGATCATGAATCGTCTCATCGTGTGCTGCGACGGAACCTGGAACACTCCGGAGAACGAGTCGGTCACCAACGTGTGCCGGCTGTACAACGCGCTCGCGTCGAAGGACAACTTCGGCAACTGCCAATGGCGTTACTACCAGCCTGGCGTGGGCGCCGTGCGGACCAGGCTCCTGGGTGGCGCTTTCGGGCTGGGCCTGTCTCGTAACGTGATGGACGCCTACCTCTGGCTCACCACGCGATATGAGCCGGGGGACCGGATCGCCCTGTTTGGCTTCAGCCGCGGCGCCTACACCGCGCGCAGCCTCGCTGGGATGATCTCGGCGTGCGGGCTGATCGACACTAGCAAGATGGACAAGGCAACGGTCTGGTCCCACATCAAAGACCTGTACAACCAGGGCTACCGACGAACACGGCAAAATCCCGTCTGTCGCGAGCCTCATGGATCACGTGAACGTGCCGAGTGCCGAGGATGGCGGGACGGTCTGGGTTTCCTATGGGATTCGGATGATTGTGAGCGGATCCCGGTCGACTTCATCGGCGTATGGGACACCGTCGGTGCGCTCGGCGTCCCGAACTACATGGGCTGGCTGAATCTCCTAGATCCGGCCCGCCTCCACGACTTCCACGATCTGCGGCTCAACCCGTACATCAAGTACGGTCGCCACGCCATAGCCATGGACGAACGCCGCAGGCCGTACACGCCCACACTGTGGTCCGGGACCTACGCGGAGGATCAGGTCAAGCAGGTGTGGTTCCCCGGCAGCCACAAGGACGTTGGCGGCGGCCATCTTCAGCGAGGCCTGAGCGACTGCGCGTTGCAGTGGATGATCGACGAAGCGGGCACGACAATCGGTCTCGGCTTCCACAAGACCGTGGAGGACCAGATCACGCCCAATCCGCTCGACGTCATCCACGACGACGACCGGGGCGTGGTCGGCGTGCTCGAACCCTTGATCGACCCAATGCTCAAGCCCTGGCTCGAGATATTCCAGCAGCCGCGGCCGCGCGCCGTGCCCCGGATCGCCCCGGACGCACGAGACCCCCGCCGCCTCCACCAGTCGGTATATGACCGATACGAGAGCCCACTCGTCACCAGCGGGCTGTACCGGCCCACCGAGGTGCTCGCACCGGGGCAGACGAAGACGGGGATCGAGGTGTACGCCCACAACCCGTGGAACGAGACGGGGCTCTACCTCGAGCCCGGCTACTACAGCTTCACCGCAGAGGGTACGTGGCGGGACCTCACGATCGTATCGGGTCCCGACGGCACCACCGGTGTGCGCCGCTTCAATCCCCTGACCGAGGGATATCGCCTGCTGGGCACGCTGCTGGGCCAGGGCGAGAAGCTGTTCCGGTTCGTGACGCGGAACAAGGTCGCGGACCTCATCGGTGCGCCCAGAGAAGCCGATCTGCCCTGGATGTCTCTTGTCGGCGTCGTGGCCAACGACGCGGTATCGCTCGATAACGAGTACAAGGACCATGAGCGCATCGCCATCGGCACCGGCACGTCCTGCTGGGTGACCCAGGGCGGATACCTCTACGCCTTCGCCAATGACGCCTGGGGCTTCTATGCGAACAACCAGGGCAGCGTGCAACTGACCGTGACCAGGATGGCTGAGCGGGAGCAGCAGGAAACGGTCCCCACACCGTCCGGGCGTGAAAGCGGTCAGCGGCGAACCGTATCTGCGGATGAGGTCGCAGGCGCAGCCTCTCGGCGGCCGTCTGCCCCTTCTGCGGCTCGCCGCGCGGCATCTGCCAGTGCCAGCCGAGTACGACGTCGCGAAGCCCGGCAGGAGTGAGGACCGGCAGACCGGTCATCGGCCGCGGAAGCGGGCCTCGATGGTCTCGACCAGACCAGCGATCACACCGTCGGGCGAGGGGCTGTAGTGAGGGACGGCCCACCGAGTGATGACGGCGTCGATGACCGTGGGACGACCGGAGGCCAGAGCATTACGGAACGCGTCTTCGAACTCCTCGAGGGTCTCCACTCGATAGCCGTCCGCGCCGCACGCACGCGCATAGGCGGCAAAGTCCGGGTTCTGGAACTCGACGAGCCCGGTCTCCCCATAGGTCGCCAACTGGTAGAGCTTGATCAATTTGAATTCCCGGTCGTCGAAGATGACCCAGATGATGGGGATGTCGTGCTCGACGGCGGTCATCAGCTCAAAGCCGGACAGCGAGTAGCATCCGTCGCCGCAGCCGACGACGACCGTCCGCCACGGTTGTGCGACCTTCAACCCGATGGCGCCGTTGACGTGTCCAGCCATCGGTCCGAACGAACCGGCCTTGCGGAAGTTCTGGCCTTCCGCCAACTCCACGTAGTACCCCAGCCACGCCAGATGCGCGCCGGCATCGGCGAGGACGACGCCGCCCTCCGGCAGCAGCCGGCCGATCGTCTGCGCGAGCTTTCCCGGGTGGATCTCCCGGGTCAGCTGGACGATGTGCCGGGCCTCGTAGTCCCGGCCGGCGACCTCGACGGCCGGGACCTCGCCGACCTTCTTCTCCAGCTCGTCGATGAGGGCCGTCACCGCCGGGCGTGCGTCGGACAGGAGCGCGTAGTCGGGCTTGTAGGCCTTGCGGAACTCGGTCTCGGAGATGTTGACATGAATGAGCAGCTTGCCGTTGAACAGGTCTTCGCGGTAGTTGAACGTGGCGTGTTGGTTGAGGGAGTTTCCGATACACAGCACGACGTCGGCCTCGCGGAATGCCTTCCAGGCACTCGTGTGGCCGCTGTCGGCGAAGACGCCCACCGAGAGCGGATGTCCCTCGGACACGATGCCTTTGCCGTCGAGTGTGGTCAGCAGCGGGAATTGGAACCGCTCGATCAACCGTTTGATCTCCGGTCCCGCTCCGCTCCGGATGGCGCCGAAGCCCACGAGTGTCACGATGCGCTTCCCCTTCGCGATGGCGTTCGCCAGCACCGAAGCGATCTCCACCACGCGTGTCGGATCGGGCAGGACCGGCGAGACGTCAAGTCGGATGGGTCGGACATTCCTGACCTCGACGCCGCGCTCGGTCAGGTCCTCGGGAACGTGGATGTGGACCGGTCCCGGCCGCCCCTCGAACGCGAGGTTGACCGCTTCCTCGAGCACGTCGCACGTCTCCGCCGCGTCGGTGAGCAGAAAGGACTTCTTCGTCGTGGCCGCGAACATGACCTGCGAGTCGGGTGTCCGGTTCAGGCCTGAGGTCTCGTTGAGCGAACCCCACCCCTGCCATTTCCTGGACGCGTATCCCGAGACGGCGAGGACTGGGTAGGAGTCGGACATCGCCACGGCCAGCCCGGAGAACAGGTTGAACGCCCCAGGACCCGCGGTGGCGAAGCAGAAGCCCAGTTTGTTCGTGTACATCGCGTACCCGCAGGCCATGAAGGACGCGGCCTGCTCGTGCCGGGTGATGATCGGCCGGATCTGTCGCGAATGCTTCAGCGCCAGCATCAGGCTGGCGGCGTTCTCCCCGGCACCGCCGAAAGCCGCCTCCACCCCGATGTCTTCCAGCCCTTTGACGATGGCCTCGTATACTTTCATGTTTCCTCCCCCTGTGAAGAAATCGCCGACTTCGTCACTCGTGACGGAGCCGCTCCTCGAGCGTCTCCCAGATGCCGTGGATCACGCCCTGGGGGGAAGTGCTGTAGTGCGGAAGGGCCCACCGGGTTATCTTGGCGTCGATCACCGTGGGCCGGCCTGAACCCAATGCCGCGCGGAACGCGTCCTCGAATTCCTCGATCGTCCGCACCTGGTAGCCGTCCGCGCCGCACGCACGCGCGTAGGCGGCGAAGTCCGGGTTCTTGACGTCGACCAGGCCCGCTTCGCCGTAGGTCGCGAGCTGGTAGAGCTTCACGATCTTGTACTCGTCGTCGTTGAAGATCACCCAGATCACCGGCACGTCGTTCTCCACGGCGGTCATGAGCTCGAATCCGGCCATCGAGTAGCAGCCGTCGCCGCAGCCGACGACCACCGTCCGGTCAGGCTGGGCAAGCTTCACCCCGATCGCGCCGTTGACGTGCCCGGCCATCGGCCCGAAGGTGCCGGTCTTGCGGAAGTTCTGGCCGCGTTCGAGATCCACGTAGTAGCCCAGCCACGCCAGATGCGCGCCGGCGTCGGCGAGGAGGACGCCGCGCTCCGGCAGCATCCGGCCGATCGTCTGTGCAAGCTGCCCCGGATGGATCTCGCCGGGAAGAGGCAGGATGTGTCGCGTCTCGTAGTCCTTGCCGACGACGTGCGCGGGCTCGACCGGGCCGACCCGCTTCTCCAAGGCGTCGGTTATCGCCTCGATCGCCAGGCGAGCGTCGGAGACGAGCCGGTGCTCGGGTACATAGGTCTTGCCGATCTCGCTCTCCGCGATGTTGACCTGGATGAGGACCTTGCCGTCGAACAGGTCCTTGCGCAGGCCGAAGGTCGCATGCTGGTTGAAGGAGTTGCCGACGGCCACGACCACATCGGCCTCGCGGAACGCCTTCCAGGCGCTCGCGTGACCGCTCTCCGAGGACACCCCAAGCGCCAGCGGGTGAGTTTCGGCTATGACGCCTTTACCGTCCAGGGTGGTCACCAGCGGGACCTGGAATCGGTCGACGAAGCGCAGCACGGCCGCTTCCGCGTGACTACGGATCGCGCCGAAGCCGGCGAGGACGACGATCCGGCGCCCGTTTCGCAGTGCGTCGGCCAGCACGTCCGCGATCACCTCGACTTCCCGTGGGTCGGGCCGCACCGGCTCCACGTCGATGGTGACGTCGTGGTAGTTGTCCACGCTCACCCCGCGGTCGGTGAGGTTCTGTGGCACATGGATGTGCACCGGGCCGGGCCGCCCTTCGAACGCGAGGTTCACGGCCTCCTCGAGCACGTCGCACGTGTCGGCGACATCGGTGAGCAGGTATGACTTCTTGGTCGTGGCGGCGAACATCGCCTGCGAGTCGGGTGTGCGGTTGAACCCGGATGTGTCGTTCACCGCGCCGCGTCCGCGCCAATCGAGTGAGACATAGCCGGTGATGGCCAGCACCGGATAGGAGTCCGACAGGGCGACCGCAAGGCCGGAGAAGAGGTTGAACGCTCCGGGGCCTACGGTCGCGAAGCAGACACCCAGCCGGTCCGTGTACATCGCGTAGCCGCACGCCATGAACGACGCGGCCTGCTCGTGCCGCGTCATGATCGGCCGAATCTTCCGCGAGTGCTTGAGCGCCAGCGCCAAACTGGCGATGTTCTCGCCGTTACCGCCGAACGCGGTGTCGACTCCTGCGCTTTCGAGCCCTTTGACGAGAGCTTCGTAGACCTGCATGGTCCTCTCCTCGATCATCCGGGCAGAGCCGGAGGTGATGGACGTGCCTGCGTGTCATGCCGTGGGACGCCTCCTTCTCGCGGACGCTCGCGGCACCCGCGGACCCGACGCCGAGGCCTTGGAGGCCGGGTACGGCTACGCGTGCCACTGCGCGTCATGCCGCGCGTGCGCGTCGGTCGTTCCCTTCGCGAAGAACCGCTCGTAGTACTCCGACTCGACATGGTGCGTCTGCAGCCATATGCCGGGTACGTGAATGGCCTCGGCATGTGCCGGGAACCGTCCGTGCGTCGAGTGAATGTACACACACACGTCCCGCACACAGTCGATCACGCGCTGGTCGTACTCGTGCGCCTCGGCCAGATAGCGCCGACCGTAGTCACCCTTGTAGATGCGGGCGAAGGTCTCCACGTCGGTGTAGATGCCGTCAGGCCCGAACTTCGCCTGCACGACGGAGTCCACGGCCTTCTCCATCGAGGGGTAGTTGGGCGGGCAGGCGGCTTTGATGAGGTGCTGTCCGCCGACCCGGAGCCCGACCGGATGGGAACGCAGAGCCGCGTACCTCGGCAACGGTACGTGCCAGCGCAGGACGTCGGCGAGTCGGAAGCGCGGCGTGACGAAGTCGAAGCCCAGCATCCGACCGTACGCGCGGGAGAATTTCGGGTCGCCCAGCATGATCTGCGGGTGGATCGTGGCGTGGATCCAGGCGCCGAGCCCCATGGCGTCCGCGACCAGCATCATGTTCTGCAGCAGCAGGTCGGCCTCGACCTGGGTGCGCATCGGCCCGAGGGCCCCGAGCGGCAGCTTGATATCGGCGTTCAGGAACCCGCTCTTCACCCATTTCCGCACGCCTGCCGGGCGGTAGAAGGCGCGGTCGTCGACGAGTGTCGGCCTGGCCCCCTCCGGCTGGGTGAGCAGGTACATCAGCGCGTTGATGTACTGGTGGGACAGGTCGACCACAGGCAGGAAGATCGTCGTGCCTGGGAGGTTGGACAGAAAGCGGTTGGAGTCCAGGTAGGCCGGGAAATCCCGCATTCCCGCGGGGACGTCGAGACGGTGGTCCAGCACCTTCACCTTGGACCGGCGCGCCCGTTCGATGAGCGTGTCGGCACTGAAGGGCAGGTCGGGGGCGGGCGGCAGTTTTCTCAGGTAATAGGTCCCCGTGTCGTCGATCATGAAGAAGTGGGTGCCCTGTGCGTTGTCGGGGCTCCCCGCCGTCCGTCCGGCGGTGTTGAGGTTCGGCTTGGCCATGATGGGCTTACCGTCGCGTGGGTCCTCGAACGGCCGGTCCGGCATGGTCAGGCCGGAGCAGCCCGTGAGAGCGATGAGCACCGCCTCTTCGAGTTCATCCAGCGGCATCGGCTGGTGCGGGGACCGGTAGCTCATCGAACCGGCCGAAACGGACGCCCCGCGGCTGACCCGGTGAGTGCGCCGCCTCCAGATCGTCTCCAGCAGTGGCCGGGACAGGAGATCTTCCAGGCCTTCCTGCCTGACCTCAGGCTTCACGGACATGTCAGCCTCGCTCTCAGTCGCGCTCAGCGCCGGGAACCTGTTGGTCGGGCATGGTCAGGCGCCACGGCGCGAACGCGCTGGCGGTTCTTGGCAGGAAGCCGGCCAGCTCCGGGCAGTGCCGCAGGATGATGCTTTTCATGCCGTTGCCCTCGATCCAGTCGATCCCCAGAGGGGTGTAGATCTCGGGCCTGTAGTCGACCGTGAGGAATCTGTCGCTCTGCAGCCGCCGGCTGGCCATGAGGATGAAGATGCGGAAGGCGGTGTCGCTGAAGCCGAAGCCCTCGGGCGGGTTCTCCGCGTAGAGCCCGACCATCGTGTCGATGTCGTCGACCGTACGGTAGACGTCCTTGAGCCGTGCCACCGTCTCCGGATCGGAGCTGAGGTCTTCGAACCGCCGGATGCGCGGCTGGTGCAGACCGGCGCGGAAATCGTTGTAGCGCGGGACGCCACGGCGGCGGGTGCGTACGATGTCGACCACGGACAGGTCGATCAGCTCCCCGTCTCGCTCGAACGCCTGGAGCGCGCGCGGGTAGTTGTACAGGGTGATCGCACCCGGATGGGCGACGCCGAGCGAGTACAGCGCATTCGCGAGGCCGACTTTGCGGACGAGCGGCTCTGTGGCGGCCCCCTGTACCTCGTTGAAACCCAGCGTGTCCAATGCCTGGCCGGACCGGTGGTCGATGATCTCGAAGTCGTCCGGGATCAGCGGGTGCATCCGGTAGACGGTGACGAAGTCCTCTGTGAGCGAGTAGGGCGCGGCGTGGTGGTCGGGCAGCGTCTTGGGGATTCCTCTGAGCGCGTGCTCGTCGACCAGCCACAGCCCCAGCTGGGTCAACCAGTTCTTCGGCGGCCCCTCCCAGTTGGCGTGCAACGCGACGTCGATCAGCTCCGTCGCGAGGATCGCGGGCGTCCACTCCACTGTGTGGATCTTGGCGATGAGGGCTGAGACGATGAGTCTCGCCGTGTGATACACACTCTCCTCGTCCATCCGCGGGTACGCTCTGCGTAGCGCCTCGCACACGCTGTTGTGCTCACGGGCGAAGAGGGTGTGCATGATGCTGAGGCCAAGCCACCAGTTCTCGTTGAAACCGGTGAGCGGGATGCCGTTCGGGCTGGACGGCAGGTGGCCATCCTCCAAGCGCAACGCCGCGCCGCCGTCCGGCTCCCGCAGGAACTTAGCAACGGTTTCGTCCCCGCCGTAGACCTCAGACCCGTCCCACCAGTGGGACGCGGTGTTGGCGAACAGGATCGGCGGTCCCGCGCCGCCGGCCGTGGGCACGCCCTCGTTCTCGGCGAACCGCATCACCCGCTCGGGTTCTCCCCCAGGCCTGTTGATCCAGGTCATATCGGCCGGCAGCGGCACCTCGACGCTCTTGGTCCCGGTCGGGTAGCGCTTGTGGTTGACCCAGTCGTGCACCTGGAACTGGATCCATGCGGCGGCGATGACGTTCAGCGACCGCGCTGGAATGAAGGTGTCGCGGTGCAGCAGTTCCCTGCTGACGACCACGGGATTGGGCGTGTCGAAGAGGTCGGGACGGTAGTCGGGTGGGAGGTTGCGGCCGAAGGCCGAGCCGAGAGCGCCCATTTTCGGCGCCGACAGGTCGTTGTAGGTGCCGTCGTAGCTGCGTCTGATCCGCACCTGCTCGTCGACGGGCGGGGGCACCGGATGCGGCTGTGGCAACGCCTCACGGATCTCGGTGTCGATGAGGTTGTCCCGGCGCAGGACCTGCCGGAAGGTTTCGAGATTGAGGAGACCGAGCAGGGTTGGCAACCGATGCCAAGGGACGAACCGGTTCAGGGCTCGGAAGCCGGCGCCCAGCAGCCCACCGATGACGACGTTGCGCTTCGGCCGCGGCGTGATGAAGCGGTACCCCCGGCGGTGGGCGCTGCTGGCCTCATAGGCGGCTCTGCGGGCGCGGTTGAGGTTGCCGAGAGGCCGGAACTCCTCCGTGGTGTTCCATGGATCGAAGGCGAGCTGATCGACGCGCAGCGCGCTGGCACGTGCTTCGGCGGTGTCGAGATCCTGCCGCGGGATCGTCAGCGTCGCCACCGATACGACAGGCGCGTCTTCGTCCTTCCAGTCGGCCGCACCGTTTTCGACGGGGGTGTGCCTGGGGTCCACGTAGCGCTGGACGCACAGCTCGAAGACGGCATCCGACCGAGCCAGCCGTTCGGTGAGTTCGTGCCTCAGGTAATCGGGATCGGTCTCTGAGGGGGACGGGGCGATCGGTGCGCCCGCGGCGGGACGGAGCCGGTAGCGCACCGGGCCGGCGTTCCCCCACATGATCGCCCCTCTGCTCCAGTACGTCTCCAGCGCGAGGCTGCGTACCTTGCGCCGGGTTCCCGAGGTCACGTTCCTCCGCATACGCGCTGAAGCGGACCAACCCACTGCGATCGGCAGCTTGACGAACAGCGCGAACCCCTTGCGCAGCGTCGAATTCGCCCCTGCCATGGCCTGTGCGAACGCGACGAACTCGCGTGCGTGCCGCGCATGGGAGACCGGAAAATTCGTCATGAGGAGGTCGTGAGCCCGCTCGGGCCCCACCTGAATCCTCAGCGCGGCACCGCGCAGATCCGGTGCGAAATCCGCCTGACGGACGCCGCTCGCGTTGGACAGCCGGACGATGACCGGATATTCGGCACCGGGGCGGACGAAGCCGGTACGCAGGTCCTCGGGGAGGTCGGGGTGGAACCGTAGCCGGGCGTTCTCGACGCCGAGGATCGCCTTTGCGTGGAAGGTTCGGTCGATGTCGGCGGCACCGCTGCGCTTCTTGAGCTTCAACTGGACCCGCATGAGGTCGTGGGCCAGCCTCTCGAAGATCGCCCGCTCGGCTTCGGGAGTACCCCCGACATAACGCTCGTACTGCTCGGCCCTGGTTGCCTTGGGTGCCGGCGGAGCTTCGGCGACAGGGCGCATGTGCCGCTTGATCTCGTGCATTCGACTCTCCGGTGCTTGCCCCTCGTCATTTTGTGAGGGCGTTCGGGTACGGCACAGGAATCTCTTCCCGTGATTGCGCAACTCACCGGTGCTGGCAATAATGTGGCCCTCTGCTTAACCACACATTCACATTCTTGCGGAAAGCCGTGACCGTGCGGCCCGGTACACAAACGCAAGGAGAGGTCCGGTCTCGAACATGGGGGCGGTGCTGGATCGCCGATACGGCCTGGCCAGCGCCTGTTGTCCAGTTTGCTTCGCCGACAACCCCAATCATTCCTGGGGAGGAACGAAATCGAACAAAGCCCTGGGCAAGTCACCAAAAGATTGTCTTATAAGGTTATGGTCGATCGAGAAATGCTACCTTATTGGCAAAAAACTGATATGGCTGCTTTGATTCTTCGCCCCAGGGGCGGGGTTGGTGCACGGTGCATCTCGTTTCCCGGAGATGATTCCTGGCCTATCTCTTCAGCGGTAGATCGCTCCACCGGCTGGGCGAAATAAGCGCGCAGGTGACTGGCGGCCATGTCCTGAGAGCGGACGGAGGCGGCGGTGTGCGAGTTCGGCGGCAGTGCCGCGCAGGCCCAGTCCCGCAGCGCCGAGCAGGGTGCGGCGCGGCCACGTCAATGCGGTGGTCATCGAAGCTCCGGGGAGGAGGGCGTTTTGCCGGGCGTAACTGAATCCGCCGAGTTCGAACAGCATCATCGACCCGCCGCATTCGCCCAGATAGACGGCCGCGCCCTCAACGGATTCGGCCTCTCTTCGCTGGTTCGTGCGTCGCTGAACGACGGTCATGAGCATGTCATCGAGTTCGACACCTTCACCCTAGGCATCCTGGTGCGTGCCGATCAGGGGCACGGGACCTACGCGGCTGTTCACATCACCGGTTCGGTGCCTCCCAATCTCACCGCGGTGGTCCTGCGTAACATGCCCGGGTGTGACCCGGATGGATGGTTCTTGGAGATGGCCCTGCCCACGCGTACGCTCCTCCCCGGCGAACAGGTCTGGTCGACGGTCATGGACCCGACGGCCGCAGCGGAGCTGCTCAATCACGAAGGCTGACCTGGCAGGGATCGGCCATGCACACGATGACGGCGTCCTTCCGCCCGTTGGACCCAGCCGAGGAACACACCGTCGGGGCAGTGCGTCGCCAGCGCTGCCGCGATCGCGCCGTGCAGGTTGGCGTCGTTGGGCAGGGCGAGGTGGTGCTCGTCCGGCTCGTCGTAGAGGGACAGGTCGAGCCGCGCGCCCGGGTACCTGCGGACCCCGGCCACGATCCCCGCTTCGCCCACGTATGACAGGGCGGCCGAGCGGAGCCTGGACCACGGGTGGTCGTTGATGCCCCGCTCGGTGACGGTCAGTACGCCCATGGCCTTGGCCTGCAGATTTATTCGGATATATCCGGCGATGCCGATGGCCGCCACCAGCACCACGCCGACCATGAAGGCGATGTAGTCCAGGGCGTTCACCCCCCGGTCCTCGGGCAACATCCCGCCGATGACGCCGACCACGATCAGTACGACAGCGGCGATGACGATCATCAGGCAGCCGAACATCCCCCTGTTCTGCCTGAGCGCGGCGGCCCGCAGGTCGAAGGCGGTTCCGTCGGGCGGCTGGCGGAGCACCTTCGCCTCTACAGTGGACTGGCTCCACCGCTTGACATCCTCGCGACCGAGCAGCACCCCGCCGACGATGCCGCACAGCGCGGCCGCAATCCCGATCAGCTGCGACGGGTACACCTTGCCACCGCTGATCCCGATGGCTATGGCGGCGCCGCCGATCATGATGGGGCAGATCGCGAAGAGCGCCTTGCGCATCAGCCCGATCGCCATCGGCCCGCCCCGCCAGACCCGGGCAAGCCAGAAATACCAGACCGAGCTCCAGAACACCCCCGCGAAGATCTCGAAGGGGGCGGCGTCGTTCCGCCAGACGAGCACGATGCCGCCGATGAGACCGAGCCAGAGGATGGCGAGCAGACCGACGGCCAGCTCGTGAGCGAGGGGACGCTGCATGCGCGGAATCCTAGCCCTCCAGGCGGATCGCCCCAGACGGCAAGTTTGTACGGCGCGCCCCGCTCCCGGCCATGGACATGGCACCGGTTCGCGTCGAGATTGGTCGGCAGGCGTGGTCATCGCGCTGGCAGGCGCCGATCGGACGACATGAGGAGCGCGCATGAGGATCATGGAACTCACCTCGGTGGACGGGTACATCGCCTTTGACCTGGACTGCCCGACGAGCGCAGGCGGCACGCGGCTCGCCCCGGACGTCACCCGCGGCGAAGCCGGGCTGCTGGCGCGGGCGATGACGTACAAGCTGGCCGTGCTCGGCGAGCGGATCGGCGGTGCCAAGGCGGTGCTGCGGGCCAAGGCCGAGGACCGGGCGGCCACGGTGGCCCGCTATTGCCAGGAGATCACCCCGCTGGTCGAGAAGGGCGTTTTCCTCACGGCCTCGGATCTGGGCACGCGTACGCAGGACTTCGCCCCGCTGCCTGGCTACCGTACCGACTCGGTGATGCACCAAGAGGTCGGCGGCGAGCTGGTGGACACCATCGTGACCGGCTTGGGCGTGGTCGTTGCCGCGGAGACCGCGCTCGGCGGTCTGGCCGGGCGAACGCTCGCGGTGGAGGGGTTCGGCAAGGTGGGTGGCGCCGTGGTGCGGGAGGCCGCGCGGCGGGGCGCGCGCATCGTCGCCCTCTCGACCCTGCACGGTTGCGTGGCCGACCCCTCCGGGCTGGACGTCACCGCCCTGGAAGGGCTGCGCGCGGAGCACGGCGACGCCTGTGTAGGCCGGCTCGGTCTGCCCGTGCACCCGGCCAGGGCACTGTACGAGGCGGCCGCGGACGTGCTGGTGCCCGGCGCGCGTACCGGCGCCCTGACGGCCGAGCGCGCCGCCCGGGTACGCGCCCGCGTGGTCGCCCCGGCGGCGAACGTGCCCTACACCGCGGCCGGGCTGCGTACGCTGCTGGAGCGTGGCGTGGTGACGCTGGCGGACTTCGTCTGCGGGGCCGGCGCCACGATCGGCTACCTCGCCGAACGGGCCGGCCAGGTCTCCGACGCCGCCTCGGCGCGGGCCCTGGTGGGGCAGCGGGTTGGCCGGCTTACCGCCACGTCGCTGGAGCACCCCGGCGGCCCGTTCGCGGGCTCGTGCGCCGTGGCGGAGGGGTTCCTCGCCACCTGGCGCGACTCGGGCGGGCTCCCCGATGGCCCGCCCCTCGCTCCCGAGCCGGGGCGGTGAGGCCCCGCACCGCGCGGGTGTGCCGCTGGGGCACGTCCGGGCGTCGGCTGCTGCGGCGACCAACCTGCGCGGCAGTCTTGACCGGCTGTTCGACGAGGTGACGGGCAATCGGATGGGTTCGGCGTTCGCGATCCGTCAGTACGGCCAGCGCTCGTGTCGGTGTTCAGGCTGAGTTGTCGGGCCCGACCGTGATCGATGGGATTCCCCGGCCCTCTTGAGCTATCTCGCCGACCGCAACGCGCTCAGCAGCATGGGCAGCGACCGATGGAGCTCCCGCTCCCAGTACGCCGGCGAATGCGTGCCCCGCCCGTAGAAGTCGGTGGTCACGCGCACCCCGACCTGCTCCAGCCGCCTGGCCAGTGAGCGGTTCAGCACGTTGTCGAACGCCTCGATCTCGTCGGCCTTCGCTCCGGCCTCGTCCAGCGGGCCGGGACGCCCGTCACCACAGCTCAGGAACACCGGAACGGGCCGCAGCCGCCGAGCCAGCGCGTACGGGTCGTGGCGTTTCCAGATCGCGCGCTGGGCGACGGGATCGCCCCAGAGCCCGCGGTACTCCGGCGCCTCCTTGAACGCCTCCCGCCACCTGCGCACGTGCTCGGGATGCAGCAGGTGGACGGGCCCGCTGTAGCTGGCCACCGCCCGGAACAGCCCGGGATGCCGAGCGGCGTAGACCAAAGCCCCGTAGCCGCCCATGGACAGGCCCGCGACGACCCGCCGCTTGCCTGCGCCGTAGTCGCGTTCGAGGATGCGGCGCATCTCGGTCAGATGGAACGTCTCCCATGCCGGTGGCCCGTACGCCCCGTCGTTCCACCAGTTCGTGTAGTAGCCGGCGAACCCGGCCTCCGGCATCACGACCAGGACGTCGCGCAGCTCGGCGAGCCGTTCGACGTCGCTGTCACGGGTCCAGGTCTCGTGCGAGTCGCCCAGGCCGTGCAGCAGGTAGAGCACCGGCCAGCGGTCACGGGGGCCGCGCCGCTCCCAGCCGTCCGGGGTGAGAAGCCGTACCTTCGCGGTCTTGCCGAGGGCGGGCGAGTCGATGGTCAGGTCGACGACGCGGGGCCGTACCCGCTGCTCGTCGACGACGTGCGCGCGGGCCGGCGCGGCGAGCGCGGCCGGCCCGAGCCCGACGGTGGAGCAGAGCGCCAGCAGGGCGGCGAGGAGGATCGACACCGTCCTCCGGACGCCGCGGGATCTCCATATGCGAGTCATGGAAAACAGCGTCAGCCGCCACCGTCATGCGCAGCATCGGGTACGGCCCCTGGCCGCACCCCGGCCACACCCCGACTCATCGTCAGGCGCAACAGCTGTCCCGTTCCTGGACATGTCGCAGGGAACCCCGAACCCCGCGGCGCGACACCCCTGGCCGCTTCCTCCGACGGAGACCGATCAGGATCCGGCCAGTACGGGTCCGACCGTTGTGGGGATGGCCGCGCCGTCCAGCTCGAAGATGCTCAGCTCGACTCCGCCGGCCTGAACAACTCCGCTCGAAACCGTCCGGACCAAGGTGTCGTGCCGCTGGCCAGAACCGTCCCGGCCGCCAACTTCATCCGGAAGGGACAGCTGCGACTGCTGACCGACGAATGGTTGCGCCCGGCGCTCACCATCATGCATGCCGAACCCGGGAAGTCTTGGGGGTTGGAGGAGCTGGCGCGGGCCGCGGCGATGTCCGCGTCGGGTCGCTGGCGGTCGAGCTGGGGTACGCGTCCGAGAGCGCTTTCAGCACCGCGTTCAAACGGGAGGTGGGTGAGTCACCGCTGCGCTACCGATTCCGGGTACGCGATGGAACGGTCTGCCCGCGTCGGGCCTTTGTCGATGTGAGGAGGGACTTGGGCCTTGGAGCGCACGATTATCCGTTGGTGTCGTACGCGGTCGATCGCCCACACTTACCTGCTGTGATGACTCTGCACGTCTTCGACATGGACGGAACGCTGCTCGAGGGATCGACGGCCAGCCTGCAGATCGCCCGGCATCTCGGATCTACGGAGAAGTTGGTCGAGCTGGAAACGCGGTTCGCGGCCGGTGAGATCGACACTCGAGGGTTCGCGGCCGCTATCCATGAGCTGTGGCGAGATTTGACGCCGTCGGCTGTCGCCGAGGCGTTCGCCGCCAGTCCGTGGCTGACCGGTATTCGAGAGGTCTGCACGGACATCCGTGAGCGCGGTGAGCGATGCGTGGTGATCACCATGTCGCCTGACTTCTTCGCACGGCATCTTCTTGAGCTGGGCTTCGATGCTGTGGTGGCTTCCCAGTTCCCGGCGCTTCCCCTCCTGGAGCCGCTCGATCCGGCCAAAATCCTCACTCCACGCGACAAGGTCCGCATTGTGGAGGAGATGTGCGAGCAGTACGATCTCGTGCGCTCACGGTGCGTGGCCTACGGGGATTCGATGTCGGATGCTCCGCTGTTCCGGTGGCTGACCAAGACGGTCGCGGTGAACGCCGATCATCACCTTTCTGAACTGGCGACCGTCAGCTATCGCGGCAACGATCTGGCCGAGGCATATGCACTCGGTCGCGCCCTCCTCGCCCGCGATGCTTCGTGATCAATGCCCGCCGCCGTGCTCACAACATGGTCGTCTCAACGGGTTCTCACGCACAATGATCAAAGGCGACGCCTGCATCACCTACGAAACCGGACTCGTCGGCCCGGCGACGCCGCGGCTGAGCGTGGCCCGGTCGCATCCCTGGAGCTGGTCTCGCCCGTCGGCACACCGGAGACCGCGCCGATAGTCCGTTAGGCGGGCCCGAGTCTCACTCCAGGAGCAGGGGGCGGCGCGGCACGGGCGCTGTGTGGATGAGAGACGTGGTCGTGTGACCGTACGGGGTGAACAGGTCGAGGATCGGTTCGAGCTCGTCGACCGCCCGCAGGTGCATCGTGAAGTAGAAGCAGTCGTCGCCGGTCATTCTGTAGCACTCGACGATCTGGGGAACTTCCTGGGCGATCTTGGAGATACGGTGCAGTTCCCGGATCGCCGGGCGGATACGAACCATCACGGTGACCGGAAAGCCCAGGGCCCGCGGGTCGACCTCGGCGCGATAGCCGGTGATCACTCCGGTCTCCTCCAGCCGCTGCACCCTGTCGGCCACCGCCGGGGCCGACAGGGCGACCCGGCGGCCCAGCTCGGCGAAGCTCACTCTGGCGTCGACCTGCAGCTCGGCCAGAATACGAAGGTCGAGGGCGTCGATTCCCTTAGGTTCGTAGGCCCGCTCGGGTCTGATCTTTCGATTCGCCATTCTCCTAAATTACGGGTTGGCCGACGATGGGGGTCATGCCGCCCACCGGCCCTCGCGCTGTCCCGTCCGCGGCGCCTCCCTGGACATACTTCATCGGGAGCGCCGTCTTCCACTACCTCGGCCCGGCCTTCGCCGTGCTCTTGTTCGCCAGGCTCGCCCCGCTCGGGGTGGCGGCACTGAGGATCTGGAGCGCCGCACTTGTTTTCGCACTCTGGCGTCGCCCCTGGCGGACCCTCGCCCGGCTCGACGTCGAGGGGCGTCGTACGATCATCGCCTGGGGCGCGGTGCTCGCGGCCATGAACATCTGTTTCTACCTGGCGATCGCCCGCGTTCCGCTGGGGACCGTCGCCGCGATCGAGTTTCTGCCGGTCATCGTCCTGGCCGCGCTCGGTGCCCGTACGGTGCGTAACCTCGTGGCACTCGTGGCAGCGGTCGGCGGTGTCTACGTGCTGACCGGCATCCGGCTGGCCGGGGAGCCGCTGGGGTTGGTGTTCGCCTTCGCCAACGCGGTTCTGTTCGCCGCCTATATCGTCCTGGCCCACCGTACGGCTCGGCGGCTGCGCGGCGTCAGCGGCATCGAGGGGCTGGCCGCCGCCATGCTCATCGCCTGCGTGTTCGTCGCGCCGGTGGGTGTTTGGCAGGCCGCTCCCGCGGTGATCGACCCCGTCACACTCGCCGCAGGGATCGGGGTGGGGATCTGTTCGTCGGTGATCCCGTACGTGTGCGATCAACTCGCCATGGCACGCATGGCTCGGTCCACGTACGCGTTGCTGGTGGCGCTGCTTCCGGCCGCGGCAACGGTGATCGGCATCGTGGTGCTCTGGCAACTCCCCTCACTGGCCGAGCTCGCCGGAGTCGGGCTCGTGGTGCTCTCAGTCGCGCTCCATCGGGAACTTCGGCCTCCTCTAGCCGCGGTGAAGACCACGCTCTCACAGGAAGATAAGACGAAATGCGATACCTGAAGCTGGGCTCGTCGGGACTGCAGGTCTCCCGGATCTGCCTGGGCATGATGACGTACGGCGATCCCAGTTCCTGGGAGTGGCTGCTGCGCGAGGACGCGGCCGAGCCGATCGTACGGCGCGCGGTCGAGGCCGGCGTGACGTTCTTCGACACCGCCGACATGTACTCCGGCGGCACGAGCGAGGAGATCACCGGCCGGCTGCTCAGCAAGCTCTTCGCGCGCCGCGACGACTACGTTCTCGCCACGAAGGTCTACTTCCCGACGGGGCCGGGCCCGAACGACCGAGGGCTGTCCCGCAAACACGTGCTGGCCGCCATCGACGCCTCGCTGACCAGGCTTGGAACCGACTATGTCGATCTGTACCAGATCCACCGTTGGGACCACGAGACGCCGATCGAGGAGACCATGGAGGCCCTGCACGACGTGGTGCGGGCCGGCAAGGCACGCTACATCGGGGCCTCCAGCATGTACGCCTGGCAGTTCGCCAAAGCGCAGCACACTGCTCAGACGGCCGGCTGGACCAGGTTCGTGTCGATGCAGAACCACTACAACCTCGTGTACCGGGAGGAGGAACGAGAGATGATCCCGCTCTGCCTGGACCAGGGGGTGGGCGTCATCCCGTGGAGCCCACTGGCACGCGGACTGCTCACCGGGAGCCGCCACCGCGACAGCCGGCCGCGCACGGTCCGATCCGGCAGCGACCGGCTGGCCGACAGCATGTACGAGGACGCAGACTTCGACGTCGTCGACGTGGTGCGTGCGGTCGTCGGCGAACGAGGCCTGCCGCCGGCGCAGCTCGCGCTCGCGTGGCTTCTCGGCAGGCCTGGGGTGACCGCACCGATCGTCGGGGCGAGCAAGGTGGGTCATCTGAACGACGCGATCGCGGCGGTGGAGGTGTCCCTGAGCGAAGAGGAGACGGCCCGCCTAGAGGCCCCCTACCGGCCACACCAGATCATCGGGCACTCTTGAACGGGGCGATGGTGCGGCTCAGTCTCCGGCGGTGAGTTCGGCGCGTGCCGCGGGGGCCGAACGCCCCACTGACAGCGCCGCGCCCGTCCCAGGCAGGCGCGTGGGGTGAAGCCAGCCGTCTTCCTCAAGGTCGGCGAGTACGAATACAGCACGTGGTCGCAGCGGGTGTGGCTGGAGGCGATGCGGTGGGAGTGGCACCCGCCGAACCCGTACGTGGTGTTCCGCATGTCGATGTTCTTCCGCGACCCGGAGGGCGGCCGCTTGGGGGTCGGTGCGCGGGGTCAGGTCACCGACACCACGTTTGAGTTGGATCAGTACAGCCACCAGCTCGTTTGCGTTGCGCTGTTCGACCCGACCCTGCGCGACCACGTCGACCGGATCACGACGCTGGTGCAGGCGCCAGGTCCCCCGGATGTCGCGGACGTCGTTCGCCGAACGCTTCCGGACCGTGGCGGGCGTACCACCGCTGACCTATCTCAACCGCTGGCGCATGCTGCTGGCGCAGCGCGCGCTCTTCGTGACGGCGATGTCCGCGTCGGGTCGCTGGCGGTCGAGCTGGGGTACGCGTCCGAGAGCGCTTTTAGCGCCGCGTTCGCTCGATGGGCAGCCCGGGCCGCTCGCCACAGACAGCGCAAGGGTCGGCGCACTAGGCTCTGTGTCTGTGTCGCGAAGGGTGACGATCTGGGTGGCGTTGGCTCTCCTGCTCGCGGCATGCGGCGGTGACCCCCGGCCCCAGCCCCGGCCCGAGCCGCAGACGGCTTCGCGATCGCCGGCGCCCTCCACATCCGCTGCGCTACCGACGTCCACGCCTCGCGTGGCCGAGGGCAAGAGGCGCGCCGATGACGTCGACGGTGACGGCCGCGCCGACCTGGTCGTCGAGGTCGACCTGCCCCGCAAGAACTTGCACTACCTGGCGGTCGTGTACAGCTCGTCCCGGGGCCTCGACCAGCGGAAGCGGACAATCGTCCCGTCAGAGGCGTTCTATTCGTCGTTGATCGACAGCATCGGCATCAGGGCCGACCTCGATGGCGACGGCTTCGGTGACATCCTGGTATACGGCCGGCCGGGTGACGACCAGCCGACGCGGCCGCACATCTTCTGGGGCAGCCCTCGCGGCATCCAGGCCAGGACACCCCCGACTCCGGTGCTGCGGCCTGTGGAGAGCGGTGATTGGTCGTACCGGGCTGTCCCTGGTGATTTCAACGGGGACGGCGCCGCCGACGTGGCGATGCCCAGCATGCCCGCCGGCGGCCAGAGCGCCACGGATCTGGCGATCCTGTACGGGCCGTTCAGCCGCGAGGGGGTTGCGAGCCGCGTGAGCGTCCAGCCGTCGCCGACCGGCAGGGAGTTCTGGCGGATGGCCGCGGACAGGATCGACGGACGGCGTGCGACCGGGCTGCTCGTGTACGAGGGCGACGACGGCGAGCAGACCTCCGGCTGGCTGCTCACCACCGGGCCCGGTGGCCTGTCGAAGGTTGGGCGCGAGCTCAACAAGGGAATGTCGGCCGCGTTCGGCGACTTCGACGGCGACGGCGTCAGGGACGTGGCTGTCGGCGATGACGGCAGTCGCAACGACGAGCCCGGCTACGAGACGGAGGCGCCCTCGGTACACGAGACCTTGACCGTCTACTACGGGGATGGCCGTACCGCGACATTCAAGGGAACCCAAGGTCCGGCGATCTCCGGCGACTTCAACGGGGACGGCCGCGACGACCTCGCCTTCGGCGGGGGGAACCGCTTCTACGATCCGGTCCGGATCTGGTGGGGCGGCCCGGATGGGCTGCGTGCCGGCGGCGCGGTCGACGGGGTGAGCCGGGCCGAGCCGCTGGCGGCGGGGGATTACGACGGCGACGGGGACGACGAGCTCGCCTTCGTCGGCGGCGACAACAGCGTCGAGATCATCGTGACCGACGGCAGGAGAGCGCTGGGCCGTTTCGACCTGCCGGCTGAATGAGGCGGGCGGACCTCGCCCATGGTCGCGTGGCTGGCGGCAGGCGATACAGCGTTTGCGATCATTGACACCCCTTGGCGGCCGATGTTTGACTCGGCCTGGTGTCCGCTAGGTCCTCGGCAGCGCGGCTGCCTCACCAGGCTGGCGTCTATCGTTTCCGCGACCGGCACGGCCGGATCCTTTATCTGGGGCGCGCCACCGATCTTCGGAGCCGGGTGCAGTCTTACTGGGGTGACCTGCGCGATCGCCGGCACCTGGCGAAGATGGTGGCCCAAGTCGCCCGAGTCGAGGCGGTGGCGTGCGGCTCGGTGCACGAGGCCGCATGGCTCGAACGCAACTTGCTGGAAACCCACATGCCGCCCTGGAATCGCACCGCCGGTGAGGAGACGTCGATCTACATCGTGGTCGACACGCGTCCGCACACCGCCGGGGTGCGGACGAGCTACGTGGCACGGTTCGATGGGGTCGTCGGCTTCGGTCCCTACCTCGGCGGAATGAGGACACGGCAGGCGGTCTCGGGGCTGCACCGGGCGTTCTCGCTGTCGTACACGCGTGACCGGCTGACAGCCGCCGAACGCGACATTGCCACACGGCGCGGCATCGGCCCGCAGTCCAGAAAGCGGCTGGCCGCGGCCGTCATCTCCGCGCTCGATGGGACGGACGCCGGGATCGCGCGTGAGGTGCTGACAGCGGCGCGCGATCGTGCGGCGGCGGCGCTCAACTTCGAGCTGGCCGCTCGGATCCACAGCGAGCTCGCTGCGCTCGAATGGGTGACGAGCGTGCAGCGCGTCACCGTCGACGGCGGCGGCGACCAGGACGTATGCGGGTGGGCAGACGGCCTCGCCGTCACGTTCACCATCCGCGGCGGGCGCCTCAATGGATGGGACCAGCGCGAGTGTGGTCGCTCGGACGCCGCCCGGGCGAGCGCCGTCACGCCGCCTGAATGGGCCGAGTTCGCCCAGCGCAATGCTGAGCTGGCTGCAGCGCTCATCCGGGTCTGATGGCGCACCTCACGCCCGCTGATCTGGACCCCAGGCGACGGGTGTGGCTCCTTCTAAGGGGCACCCCTGCCTGTGCGGATACGCAGTTCAGACATGAGGCAACATCGCGCGCAGCGAGTACAGGATGGGCAGGTGAGAGTCCCCGAAGCGCAGCCGATACAGGTTGTCCTCATCCGGATGCAGGAGGTTGCGGGGATCGATGTCTGTCGCGATGTGCTCGCCCAGGTGCGTCACGACAAGCCCAGCCTGCGCGGCGGCGGTCACGATCTCGCCCAGCGAGTACGGGTACTGGACCGTCTGCTGAACCGGCAGGCGCAACCCGGCATCGGCGTACGTGCCAGTGACCGTCTCCACCCGGGGTTCGCCGCCGCCGTACGGCCAGTCGGCGACCAGTGGATCGATCGTGGCCAGGATCTGGTACGCCGGATGCATGTCCACCAGGATCAGGCTCCCGCCGGGCCGCAGCGCCATGGACGCCCCACGCATCCAGGCATCGAGCTCGGCGATCCAGCACAGCACCCCGTAGGTGGCCACCACCACCTCGAACCTGCCGACCAAGGTAGCGGGCAACCGCTGGGTGTCGGCCTCGACGAAGGTGGCCGTGAGACCAGCGCGCTCGGCCAGCTCCCGTGCCCGGGCGATCGCTACCGGAGAGAAGTCCACGCCGGTGACGCGAGCGCCCAGCCGTGCCCAGCTGAGCGTGTCCAGGCCGAAGTGGCACTGTAGGTGCAGGAGGTCCTTCCCTGCCACTTCGCCGATCAGCTCCCGTTCCAGTGCACACAGCGTCTGCCGTCCGGCCAGGAAAGTGTCGACATCGTAGAACCGGTCAGCAGCGGTCGAACCATGCACGCGGGCTCGCACATCCCACAACGCGCGGTTCAGGGCGAGTCCGTCCCGGCTGGTGGTCGTCTCAAACTCGGTCATGTCGCGAGAATGGCACACATCGGCCTGCGGCTTCATACCGACTCGTGGTTGATCGCGCCGACGACGCCGCGGTGAGGGCCTGTCCAGAAAACCGTACAGTCCCGGCTAGCACCTCTGAGGCCCACCACTCAGGTCGGAGCGATCAGGGTTGGGTGCCGATGGCGATGAGAGGACTCCGACGTTCAGGTGCCGGTTATTCAAGCTCAGCACGACAGGCGCTCGTCTGCTCGCCGAGTCGGAGCGAGCAGGCGAGCGTTGGGCCGCCCGGTAGCGTGGGTTACATGGTCGTCCCGCCTGAGACGTCGAGCCGGTGTCCGGTGACGTAGCGGCTGTCGTCGCAGGCCAGGAAGGCGACGGTGTCGGCCACGTCCTGCGGCGTGCCCAGCCGGCCGAGGGGCGTCTGTGACGACAGCCAGGCCAGGGCCTCGCCGACCAGGCGTCCTTGGTGCATGTCGGTGTCGATGACGCCGGGGGCACGAGGTTGACGGTGATGCCGCGCGGTCCGAGCTGCTTGGCCAGCGCGACGGTCATGACGTCGAGTGCGGCCTTGGACATGGCGTAGTCGATCGCCCTGGGCATGGCCGCCCCGCGGGTCAGCATGGTGCCCACAGTGATGATCCGCCCGCCGTCGGGCAGCCGTGGCAGGGCTTGCTGGGTGATGAAGAACGGGGCGGTGGTGTTGACCGCGAACAGGCGCTCAAGGCCCTCCCGGGTGACGCCGTCGATCTCGGTCTGACCGCCGAGGATGCCCGCGTTGTTGACCAGGACGTCCAGCCCGTCGGCGTGCGCGTCGAAGGCGGTCCACAGGGCTTCGGCGTCGCCGGGCGCGCCCAGCTCGGCCTGGACGGCGAAGGCCTGCCCGCCGGACGCTTCGATGGTGGCGACGGTGTCCTTGGCGGCGGCGTAGTTGCCGCCGTAGTGGACGGCGACGCGGGCGCCTTCGCGGGCCAGCCGGGTGGCGATCGCGCGGCCGATGCCCCGGCTGGCGCCGGTCACCAGCGCCGTCTTGCCGGTCAATGTCGTCATGATCATGCCTTTCTGCTTTATGCGGTGTAGGGGGTAGTGGTCTTGGCGTCGCGCAGGATGCGCGCCCACCAGGTCACTTGGTCCAGCAGGGTCTTGGCGGCCGCGGCCGGGCCGGTCGGGTCCTTCGGCTGTCCGTTGCCGTCGAAGCACTCCCAGGCGCCGTGGAAGCTGACGGTGTCGCGAGTGGTGACGGCGTGCAGTTCGGCGAAGACGGCACGCAGGTGCTCCACCGCGCGCAGGCCTCCGGAGATGCCGCCGTAGGAGACGAACGCCACTGGCTTGGCGTGGAACTGCTGGTTGTGCCAGTTGATGGCGTTCTTCAGGCCGGCCGGGTAGCTGTGGTTGTACTCGGGGGTCACCACCACGAACGCGTCGGCGGACGCCAGCCGCGGGGTCAGCTCGCTCAGGGCCTGCAGCACCGGCGTAGGCGCGGACATCGACGGGGCCGCCCCGCCGATCGGCACGTCGACCAGGTCGATCATGTCGACGTCGAGGTCCGGGCGTGCTGTGGCCTGGCCGGCGAACCAGGTGGCCACGGTCGGACCGAGGCGGCCGTCGCGGACGCTGCCGACAATGACGGCCAGCCGGAGCGGGTCAGTGGTCACGGTGTTCTCCCTTCGTGATCGCGGCCTGTCGTAGGGCCGCCAGCAGTGTGGTCTCGGTCTGGGATCCGGTGAGCGGGGGCAGGTTCTCGATGAGGAAGACCGGCACGCCGGTGATGCCGAGGCGGCGCACGCGGTCGAGCCGGGCGCGCACTTCCCGGGAAGGCACGTGGCCGGTGGTGACACCGACCTCGGCGGCCAGTCGGGCGAGCGTGGCGGGGTCGCCGATGTGCAGCCCGTCGGTGAAGTGGGCGCGAAAGAGTCGCTCTGCCATGGGCTCGGCCTTGTCCTGCTGCGCGGCGTCGGCGATGAGGCGGTGGGCGTCGAAGGTGCCGGTGGCGATCGCCTTGGCGTACTCGAACCGGAGGCCTTCGCGGGCCGCGCGTTCGGCGAAGGCGAGCGCGCCCGCGGCTGCTTGCGGGCCGAAGGTCTGTTCCAGGACCGCCAGGAGCGGCTGCCCGCCTGCCGGGGCGCCCGGGGCGAGCTCGAAGGGCAGGAACTCCACCGTTACCTGCGCGCCCTCGGTCCTGAGCCGGTTCGCGGCGCGGGCGAAGCGGGTGTAGCCGAGGTAGGAATGCGCGCAGATGACGTCCATCACGAGCTGGACTTTCACACTCTGTGGCATGGGTTCCTGCCTTACGCGGCCGCGGTGGCGGGCTCGGCCGACGGGGCGCCATCACGCAAGGGGACCTCGCGGACGAACCAGGCCAGCACGAAGGCGAGGGCGCCCAGCACGGCCGCGCCGAGGGCCATGGCGTGGATGCCGTCGGAGATGGCGAGGCGAACCGCCTCCCGCGCGGCAGGCGTGGCCTGGATGAGCGCCTCGGGCGTCAAGGCGATCCGGGTGGCGGTCTCCGCGCCGAGGTGGTCGATGAGGGTGTCCTGCAGCCGGGCGGTGTACAGGGCGCCCAGGGCGGCCACGCCCAGTGAGGCGCCCATGGTGTGCCAGAGGGTGACTGAGCCGCTGGCCGCCCCCATGTCGCGCGGCTCGGCGCTGTTGATGGTGATGATCGTGGTGGACTGCATCAGCAGGCCCACACCAAGGCCGCCGATCAGCGTGAGACCGGAGGCGAGCGCCAGGTTGATGCCAGGCCGCAGCATGAGGAGCGCGAGCATGCCGGCCGTCACGATGGCGCCGCCGAGGATCGGGTAGATCCGGTAGCGGCCGTTGCGGCTGATGAGCCGGCCGGTGGCGATCAGCACGGCGACCATGCCCAGCATCGCGGGCAGGATCAGCAGGCCGCTGGCGATCGGCGAGGCGCTGTGGACCAGCTGCATGTACTGGGGCAGGAAGGTGGCTGCGACCACCATGCCGACGCCGAAGGAGTGGAGGCCGCGACCATGCGGCGGATCGCGGGCGAGCTGGGCACCGGCGCCATGTCGCTTTACCGCTACGTACCCCGGCGCGACGACCTGTTCGACCTCATGATCGACCTGGCGATGAGCGAGATCGAGCTTCCCGACGGCCCGTCCGGTGACTGGCGCGGCGACCTGACCCTGCTGGCCCGGCAGATCCGCGCCGCCGGCCTACGCCATCCCTGGCTGATCGCGCTGCTCACCAGCCGGCCCACGCTAGGCCCCAACCTGCTGCGCGTGCACGAGTTCGCACTCGGCGCCTTCGACGGGCTCGGGCTCGACATCGACGACATCACCGGCTTCGTCGGCATGCTGAACGACTACGTACACAGCGCGATCCGCCGCGAGATCGGCTGGCTGGAGGAGGCCCGCCGCACCGGCCTGGACCCCGAGCGCTGGAAGCGGGACTACATGGGGCCGTACGTCCGCCAGGTCGTCGAATCCGGCGCCTTCCCCCTGTTCAACCGATCGGTTCTCGACTCCCGCACCGCCCACCTCGCCCCCGAGGAACGCTTCCGGCATGGACTCGATCGCATCCTCGACGCCATCGCCGCACTCATCCCATCATTCTGGCCTCGTTGAGGCCGACAATCGGTCCCTGTCAACGGCGCGTCAGTATTCACGCGTCGTCGGCACGAGGTCGGCTGTACCTCAGAACGAGCTGAACCCCCAGGCGACGACTACCGCTTCTCCACCTCGCCCGACGACTGGATCGCCTGCGAACGCTCGCGGCTGCGCACCGAGCTGACCCGCGCCGCCTTGGAGTTCCGGGCTAACTCGGCTCAGCGCTGCAGTCCGTCCCATGACCATCGCGGAATCGTCAGGCCCTCCGGGACGTCGTCGGCAGACGTCGGGTAACGCGCCATCGTCGTCGTGGTGGCCCAGACGAAGTAGTCGTGCAGCACCTGCCGAAGCGGCTCGGCCGCGGTCAGCCCCACATCCTCCAGGGCCTGGTCGAAACAGGCGATCGCCCGGCGGTCCATTTCCTCGTGCGGGCCGTTGCCGCTGTGGATCCGCACGACCGATGTCTCGTCTCCATGGGTTTCGGAGTAGGTGGCGGGTCCACCGAGGGCCTCGGCCCAGTACGCCGCCAGTCGCTCGCTGTGCTGAGGATGGAATCCATGGCTGAACGGGTGGCTGACCACGTCGTCGGCCATCACCCTGGAATGCCACGCTTCGGCCAGGCGGAGCAGGCCTGTGCTGCCACCTGCGGCCTCGTACACGCTCTGCATGTCCCGAGAATGCCAGGGGCGGCGGCGCAATGGCCACAGACTGCCAAGAGACATGGTCCATGTGTGACCGTCGAGGGCGCGGCATGGATGGAGAAGACCGAACAGACCATCTCGATGCTGGAAGACGAGATGTTCGGACCCCTGTCGTCAACCGAACGACGTACCCTCTTCACGCTCCTGACCGCGCTCTTCGCACAACCCAGCGAGTTCGCGTAGTCAGCACTTGGAGGCCAACTGGACGGAGTACCCGCGCAGTGGTCAGCTTAGGACCGCGGGCTTGAGGACGTCCTGGCACCACTGGCGGAAGCTGGTGCCGGGGATGGCGAACGGTGGAGTCCGGGTCTCATGGTCGTAGATGCCGTCGTTCTGTGCGGTCACCATGTCGGCCATGCCCTGCGCCGCCCCCTCGGTAATCCCGTACTGCGACATCCTCGTCCGGTAGGCGTCGGTACTGATCTCCTGGAAACGGACCGTGCGCTGCAGCGCCTCGGACATGACCTGCGCCATCTGGTTCGGTGACAGGTCGTCGGGACCGGCGACCGGGACGCTGCCCTGGCCGCTCCAGGAGTCGTCGAGCAGCAGTGCGGTGGCCGCGGCGGCGACGTCCGATGTCGCGCAGGTCGCGAGCGGACGGTCAGCGGTGTTGGCCAGGAAGAACGTGCCCTGACTCTTGATGACCCTGACCTGCCCGAGCAGGTTCTCCTTGAAGAACGGCATGCGAAGCGCCCGGTAGCTCACGCCCGTGGCCTCGAGCAAGTCGTCCATCGCGAACGCCGCCGTCAGGTGCCCGGCGCGCTTGGCCACCTCGCCGGACTCACGACCGAGGCTGGAGACGGCCACCACGCGCTTGACACCCTGAGCCTTGATCGCCTCGCTCGCCGGGCGGCTGAAGTCTTCGTAGTAGTCCACGACGTTTTGGACCCGCATGTTCGGCGGCACAGCCCAGAACACGGTGTCGGCACCGGCGAATGCCTTGGTGACGACGTCGGGGTCGTCGTGTGACCCGTGGACCACCTCGACGCGCTCGCGGGCCTTGGCCGCGACACGGGACGGGTCGCGCACGATCACGCGAATGTGCTCGTCACTGGTGAGGACCTTGTCCAGGACCTGGGCGCCGATCTGGCCGGTGGGAGTGGTGACAACGATCATGAGGTCTCCTCGTGTACGCTTCCAGCGATTCCGCTTCTAAGTTATCACTGGAATAACCGCTGGTATCAAGTCTTCGCTATCGTTGATAAAGGCTCCTGGTGGGACCCGACACGCGGGCAGACCGGCTCGCGATAACGTTCGCGCCATCCGCCGGAGGCAAGGCGGTCGAGCTCGCGGCCGAACATAGACAGCCGCTCAGTGACAGCAGATTCGGAACCTCAGGTCATGATCCGTCGGTTATCGCAGTAATGCGGAACGTGCTCGTGGCGATAGCCGGACACAAGGGCCAAGGGAGGGGCCGAAGATGATGAATGAGGCGTTAGCGGCGTCCGGGGGCACGGCGCTGGTGGAGGCGATGACCACCGATGCGTGGACGTTGGCCAAGCAAGGCTTCGCCCGGCTGCTGGGGCGGGGCAAACCCGAGCGGCAGGAGATCGCCGTGCAGCGGCTGGAGCGCTCGCGGCAGGAACTGGTCGGCAGGACCGGCGCTGAGGTGGAGCGGGCCCGCGTCGAGCAGGAGGCGGCCTGGCGGCTGCGGTTGAGCGATCTGCTGGAGGACGATCCCGCCGCGGAAGCCGAATTGCGGGTGCTGGTGGCGACGTTCGGCACGTCAGCCTCTGCCTCCGGGGAGCGCTCGATCTCGATCGGCGGTGACAACAGCGGGATCGCCTCCAGTGGCGATCATGCGACGAACGTGCAGATGCGGGCGGAGGCTTCGGGGTCAGGCCGCGTCTATCAGGCAGGACGCGACCAGACCATCAACGAGCGATGAGCGGTCCGCCGTCGTCGGCCGACGACTCTGGGCACCAGCAGCCGCAGGCCAGATGGAGGCTACGGCCTCTGGAAACAGTCGGATCAATCAGGCCGGGCGTGATCAGGTCATCAACGAGACGGTGCTGCCGGAGGCGGCGCTGCGGCGCGTCATCGAGGTGACGGCGTCGCCGCGGCTGGTGTATCTGCCCCGGCACACGCGCACGTTCGTCGGGCGCAGCGATGAGCTGGCCACGTTGGAGGAGGCGCTGCATGGCGGGGGTGAGGTGGTGGTGGCCGCGGTGCACGGCCTGGGCGGGGTCGGCAAGTCCACGCTGGCCGCGCAATACGCGCTGGCGCAGGCCACAGGACGTCGTACAGCAGGGAGTGACGCCGCCGGTGGGTTGAATCCGGTGTGGTGGATCACTGCCGATTCCGACGATGCGGTGCAGGCGGGCCTGGCGGGTCTGGCGCTGGCATTGCAGCCGGAGCTGGCCACGGTGTTGCCGATGAAGGCCCTGGTCGAGCGGGCCACAGCGTGGCTGGCTGCTCATGTGGGGTGGCTGCTGGTGCTCGACAACGTCGTCGACGTGGCTGGTGTGCGACCGCTGCTGGAGCGGACCCTGACCGGGCAGGTGCTGGTGACCAGCCGACTGGGCGAGGGCTGGCACCGGCTGGATGCGCCTCCTGCGCGGCTGTTCGCCCAGATCCAATGGATCACGGCCATCAACGAACTGACCACCATCACCGACGACGTCCAAGCAGCCCGCAGCCCCCTGGTCATCGGCACCGCATAGCCCCAAGACATCTTGGGCAGGGGCGAATCGCCGAGGAAGAAGGACTTGAACGCATGGACAACCCAGTATCAGAGGCCACGCAGATCATCACATCCCTCGCGCCGGGTCATCGACCCGTACCCATTCGGACCCCGCTTGTCCGTGATGAGTGCACGTGGTTTCTCCAGGCCATCGCCCTAGGAATCATCAGTTTCCGCGAGTGCCCACCAGACTGTTTTCGCCGCAGGAAGTGGGGCGAGGCAGGACCTGATCACTTTGATACGCCGACGGGAGCGCCACGCCATCTGTTCTCCAAACCCACAGGGGAGACCGCCTGGCTCAACCGCGAGTACATCCCGCACCTCGCGGCCTACACGCTGGCCATCGAACGCTACGGCTACACCAAGGCCCGCAGTTCCTTCTCCCTGTACCGGACCTTCTCCCGAGACCTGATCTCAAAGAAGCAGGGCGGAAGCTACGAAACGGATGCCGAGTTCTACACCAGATCAGGCGCAGTCCACCTCCAGATCGAAGCCAAGGCGAGCGCTGAACAGACCGCACGCCTGGCTGGACAGATCGAAAAGCACGGCAAGCTGATGAACCTGCCGCACACGGCAGCGAAAGAGATCGAGTATGTCCTTGATCTCTCACCCTCCTACCTGTGGATTGCCGGCCCCGGAAGCATCGATCCTCCGCGCTACGTCTACGCAGTCACGACCGACAGCCACATCAACGCCACCTTCGCTCCTCTTACCGCTCTCCCCGAACCACCCGACATGACCACAGATGCCATCAGCGCCACGTAGCCCGGAAAGCCCCCCGCCACTTACCACCGAAAGTCACACAGGAGCCACGGTTTCAAGATCTTCAAAAAACGATCGTTAAATGAAGACAACGCGTCGGTCGTAGGTACAAGATCAAAAGTGGTGTGTCTCTAAACTCACGGAACAACTACCTCCGCCCACGAGCCTTTCGAAGAGCAGCCTCGGAGGCGAGAACCACCAGATTCCCCCTGACGACACGGGTCATGGGATGATCACTCCCCAGCACTCGCTCACAATCGGTGAGGGTGGTCGTGTACAGCGCGATGGCCGGGCCCAGGCCCCCCGCCGCCCGGTAGGCGCCGGCGAGGTTGCCGCGGGAGGCCAGGGTTTCGGGGTGGTCGGGTCCGAGGACGCGTTCGCGGTCGGTGAGGGTGGCCTCGTACAGCGGGATGGCCCGGCCCAGGTTCCCCGCCGCCTCGTAGGCGTCGGCCAGGTTGTTGCGGCAGGCCAGGGTTGAGGGGTGGTCGGCGCCCAGCACCCGCTCATGGTCACTGACGCTGGCCTTGAGCAACAGGATGGCCCGCTTCAGATCACCCGCCGCCCGGTAGGCGTTGGCGAGGTAGGTGTGGGAGGTCAGGGTGTCGGGATGGTCGGCGCCCAGCACCCGCTCATGGCCGCTGACGCTGGCCTTGAGCAACAGGATGGCCCGATCCAGGTCCCCCGCCATCTGATAGGCGTTGGCGAGGTAGATGTGGGACGTCAGGGTGTCGGGGTGGTCGGAGCCGAGCACGCGCTCGCGCTCGGCCAGCGTCTGCTCATACAGCGGGATGGCCTGGTCCAGGTCCCCCGCCGCCTGGTAGGCGTTGGCCAGGTTGGTGCGGCAGGTCAGGGTGTCGGGGTGGTCGGGGCTCAGCACCCGCTCATAGTCGCTGACGGTGGCCTCGAACAGTCGGATGGCCCGCTTCAGGTCCCCCGCTGCCTGGTGGGCGCTGGCCAGGTTGTTGCGGGTGGTCAGGGTCGAGGGGTGATCAGGGCCGAGCACGTGTTCGCGACCGATGAGGGCGGCTTTGAACAGTCGGATGGCCCGGCTCAGGTCCCCCGCCTCCTGGTAGGCGACGGCGAGGTTGTGGCGGGAGGTCAGAGTCTCGGGATGGTCGAGGCCGAGCACCCGCTCCAGGTCGGCGAGGGTGGCCTCGAGCAGCGCGATGGCCCGCCGCCAGTCCCCCGCCGCGTGGTAGGCGCCGGACAGGTTGTTACGGCTCATCAGGGTGTCGGGGTGGTCGGCGCCCAGCACCCGCTCACAGTCGGCGAGCGTCGCCTCATACAAGGGGATGGCCCGGCCCAGGTCCCCCGCCTCCCGGTAGGCGAAGGCGAGGTAGGTGCGGGAGATCAGGGTATGGGGGTGGTCGGGGCCGAGCACCCGCTCGCAGTCGGCGAGTGTGGCCTCGAGCAGCTGTACGGCGCGGGCGAGCTCGGCCAGGTCGTGCAGAGATCTGCCACACCAGATGCGGAGTGCCAGGAGATCATCTGGGAGCTCGTCGGCGGGGACTCGCCGGTAGAGGGCGTCGCTCTGGTCGATGAGCATCTCGACCGCGGCGCGGGCCGCCCAGGTCTGGGCGCCGTCCGGCAGGGTGTCGGTGTAGTCCTGGAGCAGGGCGATGGCCTGGTCCAGGACGGCGTCGAGGTCGCCGTGGTGGGCGGCCCGGTCGCACAGGACGCGCTGGATGAGGCGGTGCATCAAGACCGTGGTCCCATCCTCGCTGAAGGTGATCAGCGAGGTATCGGTCAGGTCGGCGAGCATCTCTCGCAGGCGTACCGGCTCGATGCTCCCCCCGCTCCCCGCATCGCTCAGGGCGGACAGGACCTGCAGCGGGACGCCGGAGGGCGACAGCACGGCCAGGATCGACAGCAGGTCATGGGCGAAGGGCAGGGCGGACTCGGCCTGGGTGACCGACAGCATGATGGCCTCGGCGGTGCCGGCCGGGTAGGCATCCCCGTGCTGGGCGGTCAGCTGGTCGCCGACGGGGAAGTCGCGCAGCAGCTCCAGGTAGCCGGCACAGCTCAACCGCAGGCGGACGATCACCGCGGCGGCCTGGGCCAGCGCCAGCGGCAGATGTCCCAGCTCGTGAGCGAGCTCAGCGGCGCCGTCGGGGTCGGTCAGGCCGGTGCGCCGCCGCAGGAAGGCCTCGGCCTGCCCGGGGGTGAACACCTCCACCTCAAGCGGCGCGTAGGCGCGGGCGAAGGCTCGGTTGCGGGTGGTGATGACCACCCGGGCCGCGCCGGTGGCCGGGCACCAGCGGCGAATGGCCGCCACGTCGGTGGCGTTGTCGAAGACCAGCAGCGCCGGCTGCGCGGTAGCGGCCAGCCACGCCTTGGCGCGGCGGGCGGCCGCGGCGGCGTCCTCGTCGGAGCGGCGTTCGCCCAGTCGCTCGGCCAGGGCGGCCAGGCCGGTCAGGATCTGGTCGGTGGTCTCGGCGGCGATCCAGGCCACCACCGGCCAGCGGGCGGCCTGGCAGGCCCAGGCGTAGGAGGCGGCCAGCATGGTCTTGCCCACCCCGGGCGTGCCGGCCAGCGCGCAGATCACCACCGCTCCGCCGCCAGCACTTCCCTGCCCGTCCTGCACGGGCTCGCCCAGCAGGTCGGCCAGCCGCTGCAGGAGCTGCGGACGCGGCTGGAAGCCGGGCGGGCATTGCGGGATATCGCCCTCGACGATCTGGCCTGGTTCCGGCCGGGGCGGGTAGTGGTGGTTGATAATCTGGTTACCGGCCGCCTGATACACGCGGCCCTGCCCTGAGGCGGTGGCGTCCATCTGGACAAGCGGCTGCCGCTGTGGGGAATTAGCCGCTGGAGGCGTGGTCATCGCTCAGTGATGATCTGGTCGCCGCCGGCCTGATACACCCGGCCCTCCCCCGAAGCCTCCACCCGCATCTGCACATTCCGCGCGCCCTCACCGGTGGAGACGATGCCGGAATTGTCGCCGCCGATGGCGACCGACCGCTCCCCAGAGGCCGACGCCCGTGGCGGCGCACCTGGCTCGGCAGCCGGCGTGCCAGGCGCGGTGCCTGCAGCCGACCAGCGATCGGCGCGGACCTGCGCCCGCAACGCCACCACGGCGACTACCAGCCCGGCCACGCCGACCAGCATGCCGGTGAACATGCCGACCACGCTGGCCCGCTGGTCCAGCACCTGCAGCACGTCCTCCGGTAGGTGCAGCGGATCGGCGAAGAACCAGACAAGCCCCGCCCCTAATGAGGCTGCCAGCACCACGACCGCGGCGATCACCACACCCCGCCACAGCCGCGAACCCGGCATACGTCCCACCCCCGGCGTCGTCTTCGACATGCCTCCAGAGTGTGCTACCGAACCAGCACGAGCGGGACCCATAGTGACGAACGCGTTACCTGCGATCGCGCCTGCTCGGATCGGTCGTTTGCGGGACGGTTGGCGGCGGCGGCCGCGCCGTAATCGCCTTGCCGCAGGAACGATCGTACCGAAACCCGTCTGTCGATGTCCGAAGCGGTAAGTGGCGGCGGCTTTCCGGGCTACGTGGCGCTGGTGGCATCTGTCGTCATGTCGAGGAGCAAAGGGCGTGGCCTGAGTCGGGCTGCCGATCGACGTTGTGAGCAGGAGCGCCGTTGTCGCTCAGCGGGTGTGTTCGCCCGTGCCGCGGTGGCCGAGTTCGGTGAGAGCGCGGTCGAGGGTGTCGGCGAAGAAGTCGGCGCCGGCGGGGTCGATGCACAGCGGTGGCTTGATCTTGAGGATGTTGAGGTGGTCGCCGGTGGGCTGGACGATGACGCCGAGGTCGAGCATACGCTCGCAGAGTTCGGCCGTCTCCTCGGTGGCGGGCTCCAGAGTGTGGCGGTCGCGCACCAGTTCGAGGCCGAGGTAGAGGCCGGAGCCGTGGACGGCGCCGATGAGGGGATGGTGCTCGGCGAGGGCCTGGAGCTTTGCCTTGAGGTGGGCGCCGGTGCGCACGGCGTTGCCTTGCAGGTCCTCGTCGCGCAGGGTGTCGAGGACGGTGAGGCCGGCGACGCTGGAGACGGGGCTGCCGCCGGTGGAGGAGAAGAAGTAGCCCTGGTCGCGGTAGAGGTCGGCGACGGCCCGGGTGGTGATGACGGCGCCGAGTGGATGGCCGTTGCCCATGGCCTTGGCGACACAGACGATGTCAGGGACGGCCTGCTGCTGCTCGAAGCCCCAGAACCAGGTGCCCAGGCGGCCGTAGCCGACCTGGATCTCGTCGGCGATGGCCAGACCGCCGTGCCGACGCACCGCCGCGTACACCTGCTGGAGGTAGCCGTCGGGCAGAGCGACGCCGCCGGCGTTGCCGTAGTACGACTCGCTGAGGAAGGCGCCCGCCGGGCGGCCGGAGGCGGCCAGCTCATCGATCACCTGGACGGCTTCAAGGGCGTAGTTGTCGGCCTGTTCGCCGCGCCAACGCCCCCGGTAGGAGTTGGGTGAGTCGACCGTGTGGACCCAGCTGGGGCGGGTGGCCAGTGCGTTGGGGTTGTCCTGGAGAGAGGTGGACACGGCGTCGGACGCATAGGTCCAGCCGTGGTATGCCTCGCGCAGGGCGACGACGTCGTGCTGTCCGGTGGCGCCGATAGCGAGCCGGATCGCCAGGTCGACGGCCTCGGAGCCGGAGTTGACCAGGAAGACGGTGTCCAGGGGGGCCGGCAGCAGAGCGGCGAGGCGTTCGGTGAACTGCACGACGGCGGCGTAGTGGAACCGGGAGTTGGTGTTGAGCCTGCGCAGCTGCCGCGAGATCGCCTGCTCGACGCGAGGATGGGCGTGGCCGAGCGGGGTGACGTTGTTGACCATGTCCAGATAGGAGCGGCCCTCGGCGGACACCATGTGGTGGCGCCAACCGCGTTCGATGCGGGGCGGGTTTTCGTAGTAGTGCTCTTGGACCGGGGCGAATACCGCGTCGCGCCGGGCGAGCAGGTCGTCCCCCGGGGTGGCACCGCCGACAGCGGGCAGCCCGAGCAGCGGGGCGGGATCGGCGGTGAGCGCGAGCCAGCCGGCGGCGTACTCGGGCCGCACCAGTGCCGGGATCGTGGGTGCCTCGGGCCGCCGGAGCGAGACGTGGACGCGAGCGCCGGCGGGCAGGGCGACCAGTTGGTCGCCTGCGTGCACGGGTCTGCCAGTGGGCGGGATCGGGTGGGCGGCGTCGGGGAAGGACAGATGCAGCACGTGGGGCCCGAAGGTGACGGCCGCGTGGCCGGGCCCCGCTGCCAGTACCTCGCCGTCGCCCGGCGCCTGCAGGACGGCGGGCCCGTCGAGCCACAGGTCGTCGCCCGTGGCGATGGTGGCGGGCGAGGTGGTGGACAGAGCGGGGGCAGCGGTGAGTTGCGCCTGACCGTAGCGGGTGGTGACGATGGTGGCGCCGGCGGTGAGCAGGCCGGCCGCGAGACGGTCCATGGCTGCGTCCTCCAGCCAGGTGCCGTGGTCCATGGTGTCGGACCCGACGGCCAGGTCCAGCACAGCGATGCCTGCGGGGTCCGGTCCGGCCAGCACGGGCACCGCGGGCACCGCGGCGGTGGCCCGTTGGCGGGTCAGGCCGAATGTCTCGACGATCAGTTCGGTCATCACCGCAGTCGGCACGGCGCGGGCCTGCTCGAAGATGCGCCACTCGCGCTCGAGCGCGGCGTTCACGTAGGCGTTGTCGCCGTCGATGGCAGCCTGGTGCCGTCCGCTGACCACCAAGGTGGCCGCCCGGAGCACCACCAGGGGCCACAGAGCCGTCGCCTCGTCCCTGGACAGCGGCCTGATCTCGTGGAACGCGCGGACGGCGGGCAGGACGTGGTGCGGTTCCATGCCGTCGTGATGGAGGATCGAGGACAGTGTCACGGCGAGCTCGCACACCGCCCAACTGTCCGTCAGGTCGCCGAAGTCGATGATCCCGTCGGGCAGTGGCACGGGGCTGTCGGGCGAGATGACGAGATTGTCGTCGGTCAGGTCCAGATGCACGGCCTGGCGCGGTAGCCGGTCGGCGACCCCCAGGAGAACGGCCCAGGCCTCCGTGGTCGCGGCCAGCACGGCGGATCTGCGCTCCGCCTCGACGACGTGGTCCGAAAGTCGCGTGACCACGCGGTCAGCGTGGCGGGGATCCCACTGCAGGACCCGTTCCAGTCCCGGATGACGGAAGGACCGCAGGGTCGTGCTGACCTGGCCGACGATACGCCCCATGGCCGCGACCGTCCGGGGCGCCAGATGACGTGAGCCGGAGAGCGTCCCACCGCGCAGATGCCGCAGCAGGCGGGCGATGACCGGACCGTTGTCGGTGGGGATGGTGGCAGTCCTGCGGACACCATCGACATCGCGCACGACGGTCGCGACACGCAGACCGGGCTGTGCGTCGGCGAGCAGGTCTGCGGCGGTGTCCTGCGCGTCGATCTCGGTCGCGGTGAACGCCGGGTTGGCGATTTTGAGGACGGCCACGGGCGATCCGTCGTCGTGGGTCAGCAGGAAGTTGGCGTCCTGCTGACTGCCCAGCGCCTCGGCGCGGACCGCGAGCCCGAAGTGCTCCGCGGCGGTCCGGCGGGCCTCTTCGGTGGTCAGCCGTGGGGCCGGCAGGCCCTGGTGCGTGAAGAAGTCGATGGTGAGGGGCTGGTCGTGCGTCATGCCGGGTACCTCGGAGCGGTTCGGTGGAGGGATGGGTGGATGCTGACCGGCAGGGGGCGGTGGGTAAAGCGTCGGCAGCCACCTCGGTGGTGGTGAGGCAGGAGCGCTCAGTCGACGTCCCACAGAAAGCGGTGGGTGTGGATCCCGAAGTACGGGAAGCTCTCCACCGCCGCGACGCCCTCGATGGGACGCACGACGACGTTGACGAAATCCAGGAGGGCGTACGGGCGACGGCAGACGACCTCCACGAAGAGGTCGAAGGTGCCCGAGACGAGGACGGCGTAAACGACCTCGTCGTGGCGTGAGAGTTCGTCGGCCACCGTGCGGGGATCGCCGTCCACGCGCAGACCGAGCATGGCCATGGTCTGCCCGCCCATGGCCATCGGGTCCGTGACCCCGACGACCTGCACCACCTTCGTGTCGATCAGTCGCTGCAGCCGCTGGCGGGCTGCCGACGGCGACAGCCCGACTTTCGGCCCCAGATCGCTGTACGGGATCCGCCCGTCCACCTGCAGTTCCCGCAGGATGGCCCGGTCGATGTCGTCCATGGCGTTCACCTCCTGTGCGTGAAAGAGCTAACCACTCAATTGGATCGCGTGCAATAGTGCTCTGGAACGCTCGAAAACGGAGTCCATGAAGATGAATCGCTTGTCGGTGCCCCATCACGGGCACGCTGATCTGCTCCCCGGCAGAGCCGCGACCCGGCCGCACGCCGCCGCTGATCCCATGGCCAGTGATCGCCAACTGGACAACGGCGGCCGCTGAACGGCCTGCTCGTTGAGGCCCGCCGCTCATTCGGGGTCGTAAGGCACGTTGGCCCGGCGGTCGCTGTGTAAGCTCGGCGAGCTGTGCGGAACGTCCGGTCCGGCCCGTTCGTCGTCATTGCGTGACCCTCTCCCCCGGGCTTGACGAACGGCTGCGCGAGGCGGCCGCCAGAATGCACCGCGCCGAGCACGTTCGGCACCTGCGTAAGATCACCGCGCAACAGATCGAGGTTGTCCGTAGCACCCTGGAGGATCTGGAGTTCGAGCTGGCCGAGGAGGAGCGTGACGTCGCCCGGCTGGAAGGCGGTCTGTCCGCCGTCCTGGCCCGCATGCTGGGCAACCGCGAGGAGCGGCTGGAGCGCGAGCGCGCCGAGGCGGTGGTGGCCAGGGAACGCGTGGACGGTCACCGCGCCCGGCTGGCGCAGCTCGAAGCCGATGCGGCGGCGGCCGCCGCCGAGCTGGCCGTGCTCGACCCCGCGTCCCGGGAGTACGCCCAGTTGCTGGCCCAGAAGGAGCAGCAGCTCATCCGGAACGGAGATCCGCGCGCGCGTGAGCTGGCCGACCTCGGCGCCGCGCTCGACCGGTTGAGCGCCGATGTGCGCGAGTGTGAGGAGGCCCGCCAGGCGGGGCAGGGCGCGCACGAGGCGCTCGGCGTCGTGCTGCGCTTCCTCGACTCCGCCAGGAACGCCTCCACCTTCGACGTGTTCGGCGGCGGTCCGCTCGCCGACGCCTACGAACACGACAAGCTGACCAGTGCCGACAAGGCCGCCTGGCACGCCCAGCGGGCTCTGGACGTCTTCGCCCGCGAGCTGGCCGACACCGGGATCGCGGCCCGGCCGGTGATGCCCAAGGTGGACACCCGGTGGTTTGTGGACGCCTTCTTCGACAACATCATCAGCGATGTGCTCAAGCATCAGCGCATCGAGAAGACCAGGGCCGAGGTGAAGAAGCTGGCGCAGTGGGTGCGCGACACCGGGGCGTACCTGAAGGCGCGCCACGCCCAGTTGCTGGCCGAGCGCGCCCAACTGCTGACCAGGCGCGAGGAGCTTCTACGCCCCGCATAGCCACTCGTCGAGGGCCTCTTCGACGGAATGTCCTCGGGCCGCCAACAAGTGCATCACGAAATCTCCGGCATCGACAAGATCGGCCCGCAGCAGTTAGGCAGCACATCACCAGCCTGCTCACCGAGCTGACCGCAGGATGACCTACGCGCCTAACATGCCTTACTGAGCATCAACTCGCTGACCAGCCTGAATACTCAACAACCCAAGATAACCGCCGTGTCGACGGCGTCGCGGGCCAGCTGTTCGGCCTCCTTCTGGTCCCCGGGCCGGCTCCACATCCAGGCCGGCGTGGCCAGCATCTGGTTATTGCCGGTGTCGGCGCCGACGCGGGCACAACGGCATCTATCCCGGCAACAGCCGCAAGCCGACCGTGTCCTGGCTATGTACGCCTCCAGCGCCACCAGACGGATCGTCGAGCAGTCCGAGTGGTAGCTGCTACAAGGTCTCTCTGGACGGCTCGAGTCACCGGGTCGGTGGTCCCCGTCGCGACGCTGGCCGAGCCGGACGCGCCGCTGGTGGTGGCGATCGACGACAGCGCGACCGGGATCAGTCGGGCCAGCACCAGCCGGAGACGGTGTGACTAGGCGAGTCCAGAACCACGAGCCGAGTTGCCCACAGGCATGCTGTGATCAATCATCATGAACCTGATGAAGAGCCCCGCCCGTGATGAAAGTGAGCTGCTGGCCAGGATGGAGCAGAACCTGGCCGAACATGCCTGTCACCTGCACCGACGCATGAGAGGCGCGATCGTCGTGGAGACCGACGATCTCCTGGTTGCCGACAGCGGTCTCGCCGACGACACGTTCAACATCGTTGCTGCGGCCCGCTTCACCCCCGGCACCGCCCAGGCACGGATCACCGAGACGATCCGGACGCTGGCTGCCACCGGTCGCCCCTTCTCCTGGTGGGTGGGACCTGCCTCCATCCCGGAGGACTTGACCGCCCGCCTGTCGGCGGTCGGCCTGCTGGCCGCCGAACACGAGACGGCCATGTGGGCCGACCTGGAGGGCCCCGTGCCCCAGCCATTTGTGGATGGACTGGACGTCTGCCCGGTGACCACACCTGAACAGCTCTCTGACTACGCCACGGTTGTCGCCGCGAACTGGGATCCGCCCGCCGCAACCGTGCGCCGCTTCTTCGACCGGGCCGTCCCCCAGGCGCTGGCCGCCGACTGCCCGGCCCTCTATCTGGTCGGCTATGTGGGGGGCCGCCCGGTCTGCTCGGCCGAAGTCTTCCTCCACGCACACGTGGCCGGTATCTACAACATCTGCACCCTGGCCACCCACCGCCGACGCGGCTACGGAGGCGCCATGACACTCGCCGCCCTCCACCTCGCCCGCCGTGAGCACTACCGCGTCGCGGTCCTGCAGGCGTCCGCGGACGGCGAACCCGTCTACCGACGCCTGGGCTTCCGCTCCTGCGGCCAGTTCACCGAGCACCACATCACGCCCTGAAACCCCGACGTTCTCCCTGCCCACTTCGCAACAACAGGCTCTAGGACCGCCGATGTTTCCGCATGTCAGAGCACTACCAAGGGCATCCGGTCCAACATGATCACGTCTTGACCATCAGCGCAGTCAGCTGCAGCGCCACCCGGAGCTCGTGAGCGCGACCCCAACCCGCCACCACCGCGCGCTTCAAGATCGCGCAGATGGCCAAAGTCGAGTTACCCACGACGGCCGCCGTCTGATGCGGATGGACACAGCCGCTGTGGGGCGGCGCTTCGAGACACCGACCATCTGCGCCCCACGGCGGCGGCTGGTCAAGCGTCTGCTCGACGCTCTACCCGCCGGCACGGTGACCTTCGGCAATGAGTGCAGCGGGGTTGCAGACCGCGGCGAGCACGTCGAGGCCGCCTTCACCGATGGCAGCACTTACGAGGCTGACCTCATCGTCGGCGCTGACGGGCGCGAGTCCCTGATGCGCCGACAGCTGTGGGCCCGGCCGAACACACGGCCACGAGCGGGTCCGCCTTCCCCGGGCCGTGGCCGGCGTCGTCCAGAGTGATCAGCTCGCAGCCGGGCGGCGCACGCGACAACCGCCATGCGGTCTCCAGTGCCGTGCTCACGTCCAGCCGTCCCTGCACCAGGGACTTCCGGGTACGTGTCCCGGCGTCTCCATCACGCGTCGAGCCACTCCGCGTCGGCGTCTGAGCCCAGGGCTGCGCCCTGTTCGAATTCGGCTTCGAAGCCTGCTTCTCCCAGCGCCGCCTGCAGCGCCGCGGTGATCCGGTCCACGTCACCGCGCTCGGCCGCCGGCAGCGGGGCGCCTGCCGAGGCGCGGGCCGCGGACGCCGCACCGAGCAGGCGCGCGGCCCGCGCAGGGTGTCCGGCGAGGGCCCACGCCCCGGCGAGCCCCTCCAAGGCCAGGGCGATCGCCCGTGGATCGCCGGTGTCCCGGGCCGCGGCCAGCCCTTCCAGGTGCAGCGCCAATGCCGTCTCCGCGTTCCCGCGCAGCTCCGCGAGGAAGCCGAGCTCGGCCAGGATCAGCGCCGTCCCGTACTCCGCGTCGAACTGCCGGTTCCACTCCAGCCACCGGCGCAGATACGACTCCGCTCGGTCGAACCGACCCTGCCGGCGCGCCCCCAGGGCGAGCCCGATCTCGGCGAACTCCTCGGCCGGCTGATCTCCCTGCTCGACGGCAAGGCGTCGGCCCTGCTCGTGGAACTCCTCGGCCCTGGCGTAGTCGCCCGTCAACAGGGTGATCCTGCCGAGCTCGGACCAGCGCATCGAGGCGTCGGTCCACAGCCCCAGATCCTCGGCCATCCGCAGCCCCTCCCGGTGCAGGTGAGCGGCCTGTGGATAGTCGCCCTCGATCTCCGCGAGCCGTCCGAGCACGGCCGTGGCCTGCAGCTGCCCCCATCGGTCACCGGCCTCGTGGAAGAGTTCGAGACTCTCCGTGCCGTCGCGCCGGGAAGCCTTGAGATCGCCGCACACGTACGTCTGCATGCCCCTGGTGCTGAGCCCCGCGGCGAGTGCCCAGCGGTCGCCGAACGCACGGGACTCCGTCAGCACCCGGTTCAGCAACTCCTCGCCTACCGCGAAGTCACCGAACCGGGTGACCGCGTAGCCGAGTAGCCAGCCCGCCCTGGTCCGCTCGTGCGGGTCGCGGATGCCCTCGTATACCCCGAGGATGGCGCGGCTGTGGCGCGCCAGTCCGTCCGGGGCGCCTGATAGCAGGCTCATCCCGGTCTGCCAGGCCACGGTCCCCGACCGGTCCGGCACCCGATCGGCCGTGGAACCCACCGCTGAGTCCGCCGCGCCCTCACCGCGTCCGGGAGGATCCTGCGGCTGGGCGAGGGCCAGAGTGAGGTAGCGGTTGGCCTCGGTGAGGCGGCCGCGCAGGAACCAGTACCAGGCCATCGCGTGAACAAGCCGGCGCATCTGGCTAGCGTCGCCGTCGGCGGCGGCGCTGTCGAGGGCGCTGCGGATGTTGGCGGTCTCGGCGTCCAGGCGTCGCAGCCAGTGCTGCTGATCGGCGCCGCGAAGAAGGGGGTCCGCCCGCTCGGCGAACGCCGCGTAGTAGTGCGCGTGGGCGCGCCGTACTCGCTCGTGCTCGGTTTCCCTCAGCCGCTCCAGGAGGTACGCCGAGACCGACTCGAGCAGCCGGTACCGGGTGCCGTCGGCCTCGTGGGCGACCAGCACGAGGGAACGGTCGACCAGCCGGGTCAGCAGGTCCAGGACCTCGGCGGGCTTCACGCCGGCACCGGCGCAGACGGCCTCGGCGGCCTCCAGGGTGCAGCCGTCGGAGTGGACGGCGAGCCGGCGCAGCACCGCCTGTTCGGCTGCGGTGAGCAGTTCCCAGCTCCAGTCGATCATCGCGCGCAGGGTCTGCTGCCGCGCCGGGGCACCCCGGTGGCCGCCGGTGAGCAGCCGGAACCGGTCGTCCAGACGGCTGGCCAGCTCACGCACGCCAAGCACCCGTGCCCGGGTCGAGGCCAGCTCCAGGGCCAGCGGGATGCCGTCGAGCCGGCGGCAGATGGAGGCGACCGCGCGGGCGTCGTCGTCGGAGAGGGCGAAGCCGGGCGAGGCTGCCGCAGCCCGTTCGAGGAACAGTTGCACCGCGCTCGACGTGCGCAGCACCGCCTGGTCGGCCGAGCCCCCAGGCAGATCGAGCGGGGGCAGATCGAGCGGGGGCACCGGCCATACCTGCTCGCCCGGGATGCTCAGCGGTTCCTGGCTGGTGGCGAGGATCCGTACGCCAGGGGCGTACCGCAGCAGCGTCTCCGCCAGGCTCGCGGCGGCCTCGATGACGTGCTCGCAGTTGTCCAGGACCAGGAGCAGGCGCTGGGTGCGGAGCGCGTCGGACAGGCGGTCGAGCAGTGTGTGCGACCGCCTGTCGGGCAGCGGGCCAGGATTGGCGTCGTCCCGGATGCCCAGCGTGGCGGCCACCACCTCGGCCAGTTCGTCGCCCGTGGTGGCGGCGCCGGACTCGGTGGAGAAGGCCTGGGCGGCCAGCTCCACCAGCCATACGCCGTCCGCGTAGGAACCGGTCAGGCCGGACGCCACCTCCACTGCCAGGCGTGTCTTGCCGACCCCGCCGGGCCCCGTCAACGTCACCAGGCGGCCCGCCGCGATCAGGGCGCGAACCTGCTCCAACGCGTCCGACCGCCCGATCAGGGCGGTCGGCGGGATGGGCAGGTTGGTGTGGCGGCGTGGGGCGGACGCGGGTGCCGGGACGGCCCGCAGGGCCGGGTCCTGCCGCAGGATCTCCTGTTGCAGGGCGGCCAGTTCGGGACCCGGCTCAAGGCCCAGCTCCTGGTCCAGGCGGCGGCGTAGATCCTGATAGCTGTCCAGGGCCTCGCTCGCCCGGCCCGCGCCGTACAGGGCCCGCATATGGGCCGCGCGCAGCCGCTCCCGGAGCGGGTGCCGGTCCGTGAGGTCGCCGAGCTCCGCGGCGAGAAGGCGGTGCTCGCCCAACTCGAGGCGGGCCTCGGCCTGCTCCTCGATGGCCAGCAGGCGCTGCTCCTCCAAGCGCGTGATGGCCGCACGCGCGAAGTCCTCGTCGATGAAGTCGGCGAAGGCCGGGCCGCGCCACAACGCCAGCGCCTCAGTGAGCAGGCCGGCACGTTCGCGCGGGTCGGCGGTGGTACGGGCTCGCGTGGTGAGCGCGGTGAACCGGCCTGCGTCCACGGCCTCGTCCGCCACGTCGAGGACGTAGCCGAGGGCCCGGTGCGCCACCAGGCCCTGCCCCCCGGCCCGGGCGAGCACCCGCCGCAGCCGCGACACCAGGGTCTGCAGGGCGCCCGTGGGGTTCGCCGGCGGCGTGTCGCCCCACACTTCGTCCACGAGCCGGTCGGCGGAGACCACCTGCCTCGGAGCCGTCAGCAAGGCCGCGAGCAGTGAGCGCACCTTCGACTCCGGCACCACCACGAGCTCACCGTCCGCCGACCAGACCGCAAGCGGACCCAACACCCCGAACCGCATGGAATCACCGTACGGCCACGCGGTCCTTGCCTGGCGTGTCAGCGCGCCGCAAGCGGACCGACAGAAGACCGCGAGTCCTGGCCCCCACTCTCTGTGTGCCGGTCGGAACCGGCGCACCACACGTACCTCGCATGCTGTCTGAGCAAGGAGTCAATGATGAGCAAGTTCGCAGGCAAGAAGGCCGTCGTCACAGGGGGTACCCACGGAATGGGCCTGGCCATGGTCAAGGCGCTCCTGAACGGCGGGGCCGAGGTCGTCCTCACGGGCCGCAACGAGACGACGATCGAGCAGGCGCGCACCGAGCTGAAGCCGGACTCCGCGCACGTCGTACGCTCCGACGCGGCGAGCATGGCCGACATCCGTGCCCTCGCCGCCACCGTGCGGGACAAGCTCGGCCGCATTGACTACCTCTTCGTCAACCACGGCATCGCCGAGGTGCAGACGCTGGAGGAGGTCACCGAGGACTCCTGGGACCGGCACTTCGCCGTCAACGCCAAGGGCGCCTTCTTCACCGTGCAGAGCCTGTCACCGCTGATCAACGACGGCGGGGCGATCGTCTTCACCACCGTCGCCAACGACCTGATCTTCCCCGGCCTGAGCGCCTACTCCGGCTCCAAGGAAGCGGTGCGTGCGATCTCCCACGTCCTCGCAGCCGAGCTCCTACCTCGCAAGATCCGCGTCAACTCCGTCGCCCCCGGCTACATCAAGACCCCGACCATGGGCGTCGCCGGGCTGACCGAGGAAGAACGCCGCGAGTTCGAGCGGCAGGGCAGCGAGACCACTCCGCTCAAGCGCAACGGCACCGTCGAGGAGGTCGCCGCAGCCGCGCTCTTCCTGGCCGCCGAAGCGACCTTCACCACCAACGTCGAATTCCCGGTCGACGGCGGGTTCGCCCAGGGCCTCAGCAGCGCGCACTGAGGCACGCCCCGCTTCCAGCCGCCGCCCGGCCCATGTGCGGGGCGGCGGCCGGATCTTGTCATCAGTGAAGATTTCAAGCTGTGCAACGGAAAGGCACTCACACATGACTTCTCGACCCTCCACCGCTCCGTGGCACGCGGCTTGGCGCTTCGAACCCAATGCATCAGGTACAGCTGCACCTGACAGCTCAACAGGCGTCGGCGCACTCACAGGTCGTATCGCCCAGGCCGCCGCCGCCCACGTCACGGCTGGCGTGCTCGTCCTGAGGAGCAGATATGTCGGCAGCATGGCCACGCGTGAGCTCGCGGTCAATGCCAGGTCCGCCCAAGGCATCACCGCGGGAGACCACTGATGTGGGACGACGCCGCCGACAGCCCCGACCCTTCGGTCGCCGAGCACGTCCGCCGCTACCTCGCCACGGACGGCCGCGACGGCTACCTGGAAGGAGGGGTGACCAACCTCGTCCTCACCGTCAAGGGCAGGAAGTCGGGCCGGTGGCTGCGCACGGGACTGTTCTTCGGCGAGGACGACGGCCGCTACGTGCTGGTGGCGTCCGGCTCGGCCATCACCCATACGCACCCCGCGTGGTACCTCAACGTGGTGGCCAACCCGGAGGTCGGCGTGCAGATCCTCGGCGAGCGGTTCACCGCCCGCGCGCGTACCGCCGAGGGGCCGGAGCGAGAGCGGCTCTGGCGCATGATGACCGAGCTCGCGCCGGTCTACCGGACCTACGAGGCCAGGAGTCGCAGGCAGATCCCCGTGGTCGTCCTGGAGCGGGCCTTTGGGGCGGCGGGTCTGCGTGAGCGCACCACGTAGGTCGGTGCTGCAGGCTGGCGGGGTATCGCCGCGGTTGACTGCATGCTGCAGCGTGGTGGTGCGGCGTGCCGTACCCGAACCGGGGTGAACGGCGGGCAACGTGACCGAGTTTGGGAAGCCGATGCTTCTTTCGCTATTCAGCCGATGGTGGCGAGGAAGTCGAGGGTGCGGCGGGTGAGCAGTGCGGCGGCGTCGGCGTCATACGACGGCAGGCTGCTGTCGGCGAAGAGGTGCCGGTTGCCGGGGTAGAGGAACAACTCGGCGTGTTTCGCCGAGGCGACGAGGGCGCGGGCGGCGTCGAGGTCTCCTTCGCCGGCGAAGATCGGGTCGGCGTCCATGCCGTGGACCTGGACCGGCAGGTTCTCCGGCCAGGAGATCCCGAACTCCGAGACAGGCAGGCAGGACTCGAAGAGCAGCGCGCCACGCGCGCCTGGCCGGGTCTGCGCCAGCTTCTGGGCCGGCATGACACCGAGTGAGAAGCCGGCGTACACCAGCTCGCTGGGCAGTGCGTCGGCGGCGCGCACACCACGCTCCAGGAGGTTGTCGAAGCCGGCTTTGCCCGCATAGGTCTGGCCGTCGTTCAGGCTGGCGAACGTGTGCCCGTCGAAGAGGTCCGGTGTGTGCACGGTGTGCCCGGCCTGGCGTAGCGTCTCGGCGAAGCCGAGGAATCCGGCTGTCTGCCCCTGAGCGTGGTGGAACAACAAGACCTCGGTCATGCGGCGGCCCCTTCCGTGCGTGCGCTCCTGAACGAACGAGAAATCTCGAATGATTGATGATGTTAGACTAATCGAATCATGTCGACCAATCCTTCGGTTCCGGACTACGACCTCGCCGAGGTGATCGAGCTCAGCACCCCCGAGCAGGTACGGGCCATCGGCGATCCGCTGCGGACCACGATCCTCGGTCTGCTGCACGAGCGCGCTGCCACCGTGACGGAGCTGGCTGCTGCGGTCGCGCGCCCCAAAGGCACGGTCGCGCACCACGTCAATGTCCTGGCCGAGGCCGGGCTGCTGCGCGTGGTGCGGACCCGGCGGGTGCGGGCGATCGATGAGCGCTACTACGGCCGCACGGCCCGAATGTTCTACGTCGGCGTCGGCCGATCTCCCGGCGGCGGCCCACTCCCGCTGGACTTCAACGACTTCGAGGTCGCGGCCAGGGAGTCCGCCGCGGCCTATCAGGCTCACCAATTGTGGGCGTTCATCCGGCACGCTCGGATCTCGCCGGAGCGGGCCACGGAGTTCTGGCACCGGATCAAGGACCTGGTGCAGGAGTTCGATCAGGTGCCCCGTTCCGGTGAGACGACCTACGGATTCGCCGTGGGCCTGTATCCCATGAGCGACTACCCGACCCTGCCGGCCGACAAGGACTGACGCATGCGGCTTACCGCGCGGGAGCTCAACCGGGCCACGCTCACCCGCCAACTGCTCCTGGGACGGCAGGCCCTGGATGTCGTCGAGGCCGTGCGCCGCCTGGTCGCCCTGCAGGCGCAACACGCCGCCTCACCGTACCTGGCCCTGTGGAACCGGCTCGCCGGGTTCGACCCGGCGGACCTGGACGCGGCGTTCGCTGAGGGCAAGGTCGTCAAGGCGACGCTCCTGCGGATCACGCTGCACGCGGTCCACGCCGAGGACTACCCGCCCTTTCACGAGGCGATGCAGCCCTCGTTGCGCGCGCCCCGGCTCGGCGATCCGCGCTTCACCAGCAGCGGCATCACCGCGGCAGACGCTGACGCGCTGATCGGCGAGCTCCTGGCCTTCGCGGCTCAACCCCGGACCGCGGCCGAGATTCAGCCCTGGATCGAGGCGCGGCTCGGCGTCCCGCCGAAGGGCGTGTGGTGGGCGCTTCGGTCCTACGCGCCGCTGCTGCACGCCGTTACCGGCGGGCCCTGGTCGTTCGGCGCGCGGCCGGCCTACATCGCGGCGGGGATAGCGCCGACGTTGGGGAAAGCGGCCGACCAGGCCCTGCAGAGGCTGGTTCTGCGCTATCTGGAGGGGTTCGGCCCGGCATCTGTCGCCGACGTCGCACAGTTCGCCCTGGTATCCCGGTCCAGGGTCCGCAGCGCGATGGGCGCCCAGGCCGGAGTGCTCGAACGGTTGACCGGGCCCGACGGCACGGAATTGTTCGACCTGCCCGACGCACCACGCCCGGCAGCCGACACACCGGCCCCGCCACGGCTGCTGCCCATGTGGGACAACATCCTGCTGGCCTACGCCGACCGCAGCCGTGTCATCCCACCGGACTATCGCAAGCTCGTGACCCGGTCCAACGGCGACGTCCTGCCGACGCTGCTGGTCGACGGTCATGTCGCCGGCGTGTGGCGGCCGGTCGAGGAAGGGATCGAGGCCACCGCGTTCCACCCGCTGCCCCGCGAAACGTGGGACCAACTGGCCGACGAGGCGCAAGCGCTCGCGGCGCTGCTGGCCGACCGCGAGCCCGGGGTCTACCGTCGCTACGACCGCTGGTGGTCGGACCTACCCGGCGCCGAGGGGCGTATCCTCCCCGAACAGACGCCCTGACCAGCGCGTAGGGATCATCGCCGCACCGCCGGGCCATGTCGTCGACATCGGAGGTCAGCATGACCACAGGACCCGGCTGGCGCAGTGCCACCTCTGCGACCGTCGCGTCGATCGCGTACTTGTGCCCGTGCAGACCTGCCGCCTTGAGCAGTTCCGCAGACACCTTCGCCGCTGCCTGGGACACCGGCTCGACCTTGACGTGGGAGAGCACCCACTGCAGCCGAGGCATGTTCATCCGCGTGTGGCTGACTTCCACGATGGTGTTGGCCCCGGTGGCGAAATCGGCGCCCACGGTATGGAACACCTGGAACATCGCGAGAATCTTGCGGTATTGCGCGATCCAGGCGGAGAGCCCTGGGAGGCCAGGACGACGGTTTCGACCTGCTCGATCACGCTGCGCTCGCCGGACCGCCGGGATCCGCCGCCCCGAAGATCCTGGAATGAGCCTGAGCCAGCTCCTCCTCGGTGAACTCCCCGTGCTCCTCCTGGTGACGCAGCAGGTCGGCGCCGAGAAGGTGGTGGCGCAGCTGGCGTCCCACCGCCTCGGCGACATAGCCGGAGACGTTGTCGGTGAGTTTCCTGAGTTCGGCGACCTGGTCACTCGGCAGCATCACTGTGATCCGTGTCGTTTCCGCCATGAGGCAAGCATGCCGCGGTATGCACGTCGGGTCAGGCGCCCCGGCCACACCTCCCCACCGAGATCCGAGTCCCGAGCGCGAGATACGCCTGGACTCATCCCGCATTCTGGCTCCACCCGTCGGCGGCGATCAAATCTTGATCACCAGCAAGATCTGGCGCCCCCCACCCAGCGGCCGTCGCCCCGAAGGCCGGTGAGGTGGGGGCGGGGTTTCGGGGCGGTCGGGCTGTGTCACTGGTGGCCTAGGGCGAAGAGGAACCGCTGACGCGACGGGTGGGCGAGCGCCGCGAACCGCACAGGCGCGCCGATCTCCAGAACATCTCATGGACGTGGCAAGTGGGAAGGCTGATCACGCATAACGAATGTGCCTAAACGTCTTTGACGTTTTCGTAAGGGCAGTGCTCTACTCCCTGCCATGACTCCTGTGACGACGCTTCAGCCTGCCCCTGTCATCGACGAGACAGCCCGACTACTGACCGAGCACTACGTTTTCCCTGAGATAGCCGAGCAACTCGCCGGCCTGCTCCAACGACGCCTCGCCGAGGGCGCCTATGACGTCGACGGTACCGAAGAGCTCGCCCGTCTGGTCACCGCGGACCTGCAGTCCGTCAACAACGACAAACACCTGAGACTGAAACACCACGCCGACCCGGTGTCCCCCGAGCAAGGCGCGGCCACTCTGGACTCCATCCGCCTGGACTTCGACACCTCGCTGGGCGGTGCGCCCCGGGTGGAGTTGCTCGACGGGGAGGTCGCCGTGGTGGAACTGGCGCCGATGCTGTTCCCGCTGGAGTGGGCCGCCGAACCGCTGAGCGCCGCGCTCACCCTGGCCTCCCGCGCCCAGGCGCTGATCGTGGACCTTCGCAACAACCGGGGTGGCGACCCAGACACCGTCGCCTTCGTCTGCAGTTACCTCCTGGACGAGCGCACTCACCTCAACACCATGTACTGGCGCCGCGGCGAGCGCAGCGAGCAGTCCTGGAGCCTTCCGCACGTTCCCGGCGCGCGTTTTGGTGGCAGCAAACCGTTGTACGTGTTGTCCAGTGACAGCACCTTCTCCGCCGCTGAGGAACTGGCCTACGACCTGCAACAGCTCGGCCGCGCCGTTGTCGTCGGCGAGCCCACCCGCGGCGGCGCACATCCGTGCAAGGGCTGGACTGTGCACCCCCACTTGGAAGCCACCGTCCCCACCGGCCGCGCCATCAACCCCGTCTCCGGCGCGAACTGGGAGGGCACCGGTGTCCAGCCCGACGTCCCTTGCGCTGCTGCCGAGTCCCTCGACCAGGCACACAAACTGGCCCTCGCCCGACTGGCAGGCTGACGCAGCCCAGCTCATCGACAGTGTGGTATCCAAACGTCGTTCGTGATCAAGGCGACTGGAGCTTCGGCCTGGCGGTCCGTGTTTTTGAATGGTGATCATCCGGCGAGGTTCTGGAGAATGGCATGGTGCTGACCGAAACGGTCCGGAAGGCGTTACCGAAGCAGCGGAGCAGGTGGCCGTTCTTCGTGTGTCTCACGCTCCTTGCTTCGATCGTCGCCTACACCCTGGTGTTCGACCTTCCCCAGTGGCGAAACGACGAGCAGCTGGCCCGGCTGCAGGAGCGGGTGAGCATGCTCTCCCTCCCACCCGACACCGAGCATGATCTGCGTGCCGAGGCCAGCGTGGTGGGCCTTCTGTCGGGCAACGGCAATCATTGCGACTATCTGGTGCATCTGGCCCTGGTCACGAAGCTGCCCGACGCCGAGATCGCACGCTACTACGAGTCCGTCACGGTCGAGGGCGTCGAGGGCGGTGAGCTCTCCGGCACCGTCTATGTCAACCCGAGCGGATCAAGGCGGGACGGGTTCAAGGGCGTCATCGTGGAATTTTTCGACGGAGGCCACGAGGCCGGGTCCGACATGCGCTGCCACTAACCGAAAGCCCCGGCCATCACCGCGACACGCCGAACAGCCTCCTTCTCAGAACTGAATATGGCTACAGAGAGTCGAGCTGGTCGCAGGGGGCTCAGGGTTCGCCACCAAGATCAGTTCGGTTAAGCATGTGTCAGATGTTCGCTCCTCCGGCCAGACCCCGCATAACGCAGCCGGCTGGAGGAGATCCGCGACAACCTCATCGCCCGCATCGCCGAAGCCGAACGCGAAGGCCGGCTCGGCGAGGCAGAAGGGCTCCGCGTCAGCCTGGCCGGCGCCCAAGACAAGCTCATCCAGCTCGATCGAGGCCACGGGCAGCATACGGCCGTGGACCTTGGCATCCCCACCACGCGTGGTGATCGATGAACCCGCGAAGGTGGGCTGCCACATGGCCCTCAACCAAGATCGAGAACAAGTTCAAAGAAGCGTGCATCAAACGCCCTTCAGAACACGATCAAGTGCCGCCCGGCCTGCAGGTCCCCAGTTCGGCTTCCCGCCGGGAAGGCCCCGATCTCCGTTCTGCCCCATGAGCATCAGGAAGAGGCTCTTCATAGCGGCCAGCCCGCGGGCGCGCCTGATCGTTGCCTCGTCCGCGTGGGCGTACGCGTCGAAGAACCGTGCGGCCGCGCCCGCGGGGAGCAGCACCCACGCGGCGCCGAGGTCCCACGCGGGATCGCCGGCGAACAAGGCACCGAAATCGATCACGCCCGAGAGCGTCCCGTCCGAGACGACGACATTCGCGGGATGGAGGTCACCGTGCACCCACACCGGCGGGCCCTCCCACTCGGGGGCCGCGACGGCATCGGCCCAGACGGCCCGGACGGCGCGGACATCGCCGACGGCGTCGGGGTCAATGGCCTGCAAGAACTGCTCGAAGCCGCCCGTGCACCTCTTGGGATGAGCGCCGAAGTCCGAACTGGCCGGGGCCTCGGCGGGCGCCTCCACATGGAGCGCCCTGAGGAAGCCCGCCAGCGTGTCGGCCGCGTGGGCGTCGCGGCTGATCGAGCCGTGGTCCAGCGGCTCGCCGGGAACCCACGTCATCACGGTCCAGTGCCTGGGGAAGCGCTCGGACGGTTCGCCGAACCGCACCGGGGTCGGCACCGGGAGCGGCAGGCGCGGAGCCAACACAGGTAGCCACCGCCGCTCCTTGAGCTGGAGCTCCGGAGTAGGGTCCATGCGCTGCATGCGCACGGCCAACTCGTCCCCGAGGCGCCACATTTGGTTGCCCCAGCCGCCCGCCACCTCGCGGATGGCCAGCCCTGCAAGGTCTGGATGTTGCTCCTGCAGCAGGTCGCGGACCAGGTCTGCGGTGATCTCGATCTCGGTGTCGGTCATGCGACGTCACAGTACTGAGGCGGCAGGCGGAGCGGCTCTCGCTCTCCGGAACATCTCGCTGTGATTCCTCTGGCATCACCGATTCGGTTTCACCGGGCGGTTCGAGAGTTGATGTTCCTTTCGTCGTTGGGGTTGGGTGAGGCGGGCCGATCAGGGGGCTCACTTCTGGGCTACGGACGCGGCTGAGCGAACAATCCCGGCTCGGTTTCGACGAGGATGCCCTTGCTGATCAGACGCTTCAGCTTGGAGCGGATGTGCTCGGCCGACGACCGCTTCCACCACGCGACGTGCAGGAGGCCATCGCGCTGATCCAGGCCGGTACGGCAGTGTCTCGCGTAGTACTCAAGGCCGCGCATGGTCGGCCGAGATCTGACCATCACGCCTGAGAATGGTCTCCCTGCCGTAGTCGGTGTACTCCGCGGGACGCCCCACCGCCCAGATGTCCTTCCCGCCGGGGATCGCCGCAAGGGCCTCCAGCCGGCCCTCGTACATCCGCTCCAAGGTCCAATTCCTGCCGTCGAAGTGCAGCAACACAGGCTGCGATGGGCGGTCGAGTTCGGCCCCGCCGGACAGGCGATCTGCCCGCTGCTGGACGGGGATGTCGTGCGCGAGCAGGAACGAGGTGGCGGTGTGCTGGTCCCAGCGGGGGTTGGTGGCGGCGCCGAAGCGCAGGAGGTCGACCACGCTCCAGCGCCGATACAGCGGCTTGTCCTGCGCCACGAACGCCACCCTGGACACCTCCAGCGGCCTGCCGAAGACGCGCACCCGGCCGATAGTGATTATCAGCAGCCCGGTCACCAGGTTGAGCAGCGTGGTCTTGCCCGCCCCGTTCGGCCCGACCAGCTCGCACCGAGCCACGGCGGCCAGCTCGAAGGTGGCGCTCCCGGAGCGCCCAGCGGTTGCGGTAGCGCTTGCCCAGCGTGCCGGCCTCCAGCGCGTTCACGCCTGCTCCCCGCCGGTCAGCTCGCGCTTGAGGCGCAGCAGTTCGGCCCGGCGAGCGTGCGCCCGCACCAGCAGCACCAATGCCGCCGCGACGAACACGCCCCCCACTGCCGACGCGGCACCCAGGCCGAGACCGCGCTGCACGGTGATGCCTACCACACCCACGGTCGTGACCAGCGAGGCGACCAGGGCGATCCAGGCAGCGATCACTCGGTCGGTGGCGAACAACGGCACCCTGCGGGTCAGCAGCCAGCAGCCGTAGCCCGCCCAGGCCAAGCAGAATACGGTGAACAGCGCGAACGCCCCGTGAGTGCGGCCGGGCAGCGGACCCGGCTCACTCCACCACAGCGCGGCCACGAACACCGTGCCGCCCAGCCCGGCCAGCAGCGCCACCACGGCGCGAACCCGTCGCCACGGTGAAAGCGACGGCTCAAGCCGCTCGATCATCTCCTGCGCCGACAGACGCGGCTCCTCCTCGATCACGGCCGGTATCCCCTTTCCTCCAGACGCTCCCGCAGCAGCCGGCGAGCCCGATTGAGCCTGGACTTGACCGTGCCGGTAGGGACTGCGCAGACCTGCGCGCACTCCTCGACCGACAGATCCTCCAGGTAAAACAGGACGAGAATCTCCCGCTCCAAGACCGGCAGCCCCGCCAACGCGGCGACGAGCTCGGCACGATCCGCCATGGCCTCGACGGGATCCTCAACCATCGCCTCGTCGGCGGTGAAGCTCTCCTTCTCCCTGGCGTACTCACTGCGCAGGCGGTCGGTCACCGAGCGGCGGGCGATCGTGAACAGCCAGGGTGCGAACCGGCCGGGTTCCCGCAGCCGGGGCAGGCCACGGACCACAGCCAGCCAGATCTCCTGGGTCACCTCGTCGGCCCGCTCGGCATCCAGCATCCGCCGCACATAGGTCCACACCGGCACTCGCCATCGGGTCACCAGCTCGGCCCAGGCAGACCGATCGCCCAACTGGGCGCGGACCACCAGCAGCTCATCGGTCATCTCATCCCTTCCGTCACCTTGCACAGTCGGGCGAGAGACCGTTCAGGTTCACGGGGCGCTCACATCATCGTGCGGGCGGACCGGCCGTGGTCAACGCAGGTCGGGATCAAGGTGCCGGTCGGGGCCGCACAATGCCGGCCGATCGTCCGGCGAACTGGCTACGGGGGGCTCATGACGGTGAGCATGCGGGCGAGCTTCCATGGCCGACGACCCCAAGCGGCGAGTTTTCCTCCCAAAAGCGGTTTCCACATTCCTTGTCGGCCGATGAACATCAGCATGAGAGCCGCGGGGTCGGCAGAGACGTGGGCGTCAACGTCACGTGCGCCCGCCGCGTCGAGCGTCAACGAACCGCCGTCGAAGACGAGCAACGTGCGTCCACCTCCACGCAGGCGCACGTCGAAGCGAGCTCGGAAGAATCCGGCCTTCTCCTGGTTCACGAAAGCAGTGGGCGACAGAGCCGCGATAAGCGGAAGCGCGCCGCCCTCGATCGCGAGCAGAGCGTGGTGACGCTGGATCGGCCACGGGCGCCCAGCGGCTCTGGCGATGTCATGGCCGTGCACCAGGCATTCCTCGAGCAGGTGACAGGCCACCGCCGACGGCGGCAGGCGGACACCTTGCAGCCAATCGACGGCGGCGGCTCGTGAACGCGACGCGACGTCGTCGAACTCGTCTGCCAGCTTGCCGATGCGATCTGCGAGTACGGCTGGGTCCCGTTCGCCGTCCTCGGCCAGCATCTTCGCGTTGACCTCGGCCATTCCCGCCGTTGTCACTATGGCTTCCGGGAGCGGTCTTCCGGCGACGGCGTCGGTGTCGACGCGAAATACATGAGATAGGTGAGCCGCGACCTCGCCGACCGTCCACGTACCGACCGAAGCGGAGTTGGCGTCAGGGACGCTCCGCGCAAGGGTGACGAGGCGGGGGACAACGTCCCGCAATGCCGCACGAGCCTGGGCCATGGTGTCGGACGCACCACTGTGCGTCGCAGCCGGGACCATGTCAGCACCACCCTCGTTTCGGCGACTGTGGTATAGATAGTCAAGTCGGCTTGAGGTTGTCAAGTGTGTGGGTGGGAATTGAGTCGAAGCTACGGCCAGCACTGCGGTCTCGCCCGGGCACTCGATGTCGTGGGCGACCGGTGGAATCTGCTCATCGTCCGCCAACTCCTCATGGCTCCCGCCCGCTACCGCGAGCTGCTCGACGGTCTCCCTGGCGTGGCCACCAACCTGCTCGCCGACCGCCTCCGCGACCTCGAGACCGCCGGAGTGGTCGAGCGGCGGCTGGCCGAGGAGGGCAACGTCATCGTGTACGCCCTCACCCCGTGGGGCGCCGAGCTGCGGGAGCCGATCGAGAGCCTCATCCGCTGGTCCACGCCACTCATGGCCCGCGGACCAGGCGGCGACCACTTCCGCCCCGAATGGCTCGTCGTCGCCCTCCCCGCCCTGCTCCGTGACAAGCCGGCTGCACGCCGGTCATCGACGGTGGGGATCGCGGTCGACGGTCAACTGCTCCACGTGCAGGCGACGCCCTCGGGCATAGAGGTCAGCCTGCACGATGGTCGCGATCTCGATGCCGTCGTGCGCGCTGACGCCTCGATCGTGCTCGGGCTGGCAGCGGGTGTGCTCACCCTCGACGACACCCTTGGGCTCGTCGAGATCGATGGCGATGATGCTGCCGTACGAGCCGTCTTCAACCCCCGAGGCGCCAATGTCGAAGGCTCCGTGCACCGATGACCGCCGCCTCAAACGAGGCCTTTCGGACGGACTAAGACATTCACCGAGCCTCAGCTCAGCGCGGCGCCAGGCTGACATTCACCTGCCTGCCCGTCCCGTATCGGAGGTAGTGAGTTGCCTCCAGTAGGTTGGCGGCATGGACGCCATGATCGTCGAGCATGAGCTGACCGGGCCCTGGGAGGGCTTTCTCTCCGCACCGGCTGCGGGCAGCAGCGGCGCGGGTGTCCTTGTGCTTTCCGGATCGAGCGGTCGGATCGAGCGCGAACGGTGTCGGCTCTTCGCTCGCGCCGGCGTGACCGCGGTGTCGGTTCGGTGGTTCGGCGGGCCTGGGCAGGTGCCTGGTATCTGCGAGGTCCCGCTGGAGACCTTCGTTGCTGCAACTGGGCTGCTGCGTGAGCGTGGCGCCAGGCGCATCAGCATCCTCGGTAACTCCAAGAGCGCTGAGGCAGCCCTGCTCGTGTCCACCCTCACGAACTGCGCCGACGCCGTGATCGCGCTTGCCCCGACGTCTGTCACCTGGGCCAATGTTGGGCCGGGTCGTGACGGTCGGCACCACCCGTACCGCTCCAGCTGGACCTGGCAGGGGCGGCCGCTGCCCTTTGTCCCCTATGACGAGTCCTGGAGGCCGAAGGAGCAGGAAGGCACACCGGTCTCTGTGCTCAGTTGGTACGAGCGCAGCCTCGCGATACATGCGGACCGGTTGCCCGCCGCTGCCATTCCGGTGGAGAAGGCCAGCGCCGATCTGGTCCTGATAGCGGGCGGCGCCGACCGGATGTGGCCGTCCCTGCGCTTCGCCGACGAACTCGCGGCCCGGCGCTCAACAGCCGGGAGGGAGGCAGTGCTCATCACCGAGGCCGACGCAGGGCATCGGGTCGTCTTCCCAGGAGAGGTGGCTCCGGCTCCATCCACCAAGTTCGACCACGGCGGGACCCCGGAGGCGAGTGCGGCGCTTGGCGCTGCCGCCTGGCCACACGTCATGGCAGCCGCCGTCTGCGCCGCCTGAGCGATCCAACAGATCTAGAGCCTTCAGCGCTGCTATTTCTCACCGACATTTCATGACTGCATCGGCCCGGTTCGGTCATGTCCGCGGGTGTCCCGGGACATCGGACCTTGAGCTCTTGTCATCGAAGGCTGAGCGGTCAAGTGCGCCGTCTCATCGCGGGCATGGCTCAGATCTTCAATGCTGACGGCTGGTCACAGGCGGGCGGTCCACTCGTGGCCTGTAAGAACGTCAGCGCCCCTGGCCGGGAAGACGCGGTTGATCAGGAAGTCGTGCACGTCCGGTTCCCCGTCGGCGCAGGCGTCGCCGAGCACGGTCACGTGGTAGTCGCGGTCGGAGGCGTCGTAGAGGGTAGCGGCGATCATCGCCCCGGTCGCGACACCGGTCAGCACGATCGAGTCGATGTGCTGGGCGCGCAGGAGCCGATCGAGGTCGGTCGCCGCGAAGGCGCTGGCGCGGCGCTTCAGGACGACGGCCTCGCCCGGCAACGGCGCGATGCGCGGGTGCACGAGCGTCTCGGGCGATTCTTCGTGAAACAGCGTCCCCGCCCCGACCAGGCCGCTGATCAACTGGTTTCCCGCTGCCACATCAAGGCCTGAGGCCCGGAGCCCGAAACGGATGAAGATCACCGGGATTCCGGAGGCTCTGGCCGCGGGGAGAACCTTTTCCACGACGGGGAGCACGTCGGCGGCGAAGGGGTAGTTGTCCACGATGCCCGCCTGCAGGTCACCGACGATGAGCGCGGTGGTGGTCATACGGCTCCTTGTCTGTACGGCGCGCCATCGGCCATCCCCCACGGTCGTATCCTTGGCGCTTTTGTTGTCGATCTAGTACGACGATAGTGGGACAGATTCGCATAAGGGCCAGCGGCTGCGGCGCTGGCGGCTTGGGCGCAGGCCGCACTCTTGGACTCCCCACCACCAGCCCCCTGATCCGCTCAAACCACGATGGCACGAGCTCGAGGTCCGATGTCACAGGACATCTCTTGCGGATAGCGATCGTTTCCGGTGGAAGACGATGTCGCTGAGAAGCGACAGCGCTGGGGGGCTTGCGGTCAGAGCGCCGGCGTGCTTCAGACCCTTTCGAGCGCATGCTCGAGGAGCGCGGTGGCCGCAGGGAGCGGGTCGGCCGGGAGGGCCAGCAGGATGGTGCGCACGGAGGCCGGTTCGAGGGGGATGGCGTGAACGCCAGCGTGGTGAGCGGGTAGGGAGAGCTCGGGCAGGATGCTCACGCCGAGCCCTTCGGCGACCATGGCGAGGATGCTGTTGGTGTCGCGGACTCGATAGTGGCAGCGCAGGCTCGCGCCTGCTTCCCGCGCGAGCGCCGTGATGAGCGGCTCGCATCCGCCGGTCGACATGATGAACGGCTGCCGGGCCAGGTCCGCGACCGGCACCGAGTGGCGTACGGCCAGGTCGTGACCGCTGGGTAGGGCGGCCAGCATCTGGTCGGTGGCCAGCGGGCGCATGACCAGATCGGGCACGCTGGCGGAGACGGCTCCGGCCGTCAGGGTGCCGATGTCGGCGGCCCCGGTCTGCAGCCAGTCGAGTACCTCCTCGTCTGACCCCTCGATCACGGTGAGCCGCACGTGTGGATGCGCCTCGCCGAACGTCCGCAGGATCCGCGGCAGCAGGCGGGCGTTGGCGCTGGGGATGGCGCCGACGCGCAGGCTGCCGCGGTCGTGCCCGCGCGCCGCGGCCACCTCCTGCTCCAGGGCTTCGAGCTGGGTGAGGATGAGCGTGGCGCGGCGGCAGACGGCTCGCCCGGCGGCGGTCAGGCTCACCCCGTGGCTGCCCCTGACGAGCAGGGCCAGGCCGAGTTCGCTCTCCAGGCCGCGCAGCGCATGGCTGACCGCGGACTGCGTGGTGTTCAGCTCCTCGGCCGCGCGGGTCATGTTGCCGGTACGCGCAACCGCTTGCAGGATCCTGAGCTGCGTGAACGTCATAGCGCCGCGCGCAGCAGCCCCACGGCCAGCGGGTGCGGGCGCCCGGGCCACGAGCTCGTCTGTGGCACAAACAGTGTGGCTAGGTAGTACGGGTGGTCGGGGATCTCCAGCACTCGGGCCTCACCGGTGTCGTCCACGCCCGTCACCCGCAGCCCGCCCTCGTGCAGGGCACTCTGGTAAGCGGGATTGAGGCCGAAGTTGCAGTAGTACTGCTCCTTGGCCTCGTCGCGCCCGTACACGTCGGCCACTAGGGAGCCGGGCGTGAGCGTGACGGGCATGGTCCGGCCGGCGAGCGAGCAGGCGAGCTCGGTGACGAACAGGCTGGAGGCGTAGGGGTCGTACTCGGCGTGCTGCGCGTCCTCGAACCGGAGTACGTGGCGGGCGTACTCGATGATGATGTGCTGGCAGCCGCCGCACGTCCCCAGGGTGGGGACGCCGTGCTCGCGGCCGTGCCGAAGCGCGGCCAGCGCGCCGCGCAGGCTGCGGTACGGGCTTCCCGGGGCGCACCACAGCACGTCCGCGGCGTGCACGGCGGACAGGTCCGCTTCGAGCGGCTCGGTGGCCAGCCAGCGGACCTCGATCTCGACCCTGAGGTGGTCGGCGGCGTGGCGCAGCGCATCGTCAGTGGCCACGTGCGGGGTGTATGCCTTGTCGTAGTCGCCGATGACCGCGACCTTCAAGGAAGGCTTCATGCGCCCACTATGCGGGGACGGCGGCATGAGTTCCAATACCTGATCCCGCAGAGGTCATGAGCTCACGCTCATGACAGCCCGACCCGACACCAGCACCCCCGATGCCTCCCCGGACCTAAGCTGCCCCGGTCTTGGGCCTATCGCGGGCACCCGGGTGCACATTGCCGGCCTCTTCGGCGGCGGCCTGCACTGCACCACCCCGGACGGCTGGGGCCTCGACGTCGTCAGCCCCGAATGGCCCAACGACCGCTTTTTTGCTTTTCTGCTTGCTTTCTGCGGATTGCGACATCTGCAAGGATCCGCCGGGAGAAGGCTGGTGGCACATCTTCCACGCCAACTACTCCACCTTCCGCGCCGCCGGATTCTCGCCTTCAGGCCTCACCCTCGCCGTTGCTACCAGCGACCTCACCCTCTGGAGGCCGCCAACTCTCAACTTGCGGGCATGAGAACGGAGCTGGCCTCACCCGATCGTCCTCGGCGCCAGGCTCCCACCAACAGCTGACCGCTCAAACTTCGTTGTCACAACTCAAGGTTCGCTGTCACGGGACAGCGGGCGTGGTGAAACGCTGCCGATAGGCCGCCGGAGTGACGCCGAAGTGTTGCCTGAACACCCGGTGGAGCGTCTCGACCGAACCGAGACCGACCGAGTTCGCGATGGTCTTGAGCCCGTTGCCGGTGTGGAGGAGCTGCCGGGCCGCCGCGTTGACACGGACCGACTCGACGTACTGCGCAGGTGTCACTCCGAGCTGCTGGCGGAAGAGTCGGGAGAAGTGACGAACGCTGAGGCTGGTGCGGCGCGCGAGCGCTTCGTTGGAAAGATCCTCGGTGAGGTGGTCCGGGATCCACGCCTGCAGGCGCGCGATCCCGGCGTCGGCGGCCGTGGAGGGTGCGAGGAGCTCGCTGAACTGGCTCTGACCACCCGGCCGTCGCATATACATGACGAGCCACCGGGCGACTCTGCGGGCCAGCTCGGCATGGTGGTCGTCGGCGACCAGGGCAAGGGCCAGATCTATGCCCGTGGACACGCCCGCCGACGTCCAGATGTGCTCGTCGCGTACGAAGATGGCGTCTGGCTCGACGATCACCTCGGGATGATCGGCGGCGAGCTGTCGTGCCGTCGCCCAGTGGGTCGTCGCTCGTCGCCCGTCAAGCAAGCCCGCGGCGGCCAGCATGTGAGCCCCGGCGCAGACCGACGCGATCCGGGGCGTATCGCGAGCGGCGGGGGTCGCGAGCCATTCGACCAGGGACGGGGCCTGTAGCGCCTTCGCTTCAGTCGCACTGAGCTCTAGACCGCCGGGCACGATCAGTGTCCCGATCTCGCGAGCCAGCTCTGCCCAGGAGACATCGGCGGCGATGACAGTGCCCCCGGCGCAGCGGATGAGGCCGGGCGCCGGACCGGCGACCAGTGTCTCGTAGCCAGGCATGTCTTTGCTGACGAGGCGGTCGGCGGTGGAGAACACCTCGAGCGGTCCGGCGACGTCGAGCAGCTCGACGCCGTCGTACACGGCGATCACGACGAGGTGAGCAGTCATGCCACCAACTCTGCAGGATCACTGGGGTGTCCGCAATGACACGCACATGTCACATCCGGACTTGTCCGGCACTGAGGCGATGGCCGGATCTGACATATCTAGGTCCTTGCCGACATTCGTCATCCGGGCCAACGATGGTCTTCGTCCGCTTCCTGTGACACATGGAGCATCCGATGATCCCCTCAATTCCCTCGTCGCTCACGGCCCAGGCGGCCGCGGACCTCGCCGCCGAGGCCGCTCCCGCGTACCTGCTCAACCACAGCTACCGCACCTACCTCTTCGGCCGGTGCATCGTTGCCGAGCCCGAGGTCGACGAGGAGGTGGCCTTCGTCGCGGCGATGATCCACGATCTCGGTCTCACCGACGCCTACCAGGGCGAGAGCGACTTCGCGCGCTCCGGGGCCGACCTCGCGTGCCGCTTCCTTGACTCGCGGGGATGGGATCTGGACCGCATCCACCTGGTCGAAGAGGCGATCCTGCGGCACACCAACCTCGTCGCCGAGGAGGTGCCCGTGTACCGGCTGATCCAAGCGGGAGCCGCCGTGGACGTCGCCGGACTCGACTACGAAGAGCTCGTGCCGGACGATCTCGCCGGCATTTTGAAGGCCTACCCGCGTCTCGACTTCGTCTCGAGCATGCGCAGCCGCTTCCTCGAGGAGGCCCGCCGGCACCCGGAAGGGGCCTTCGCCCATCTCGAACGAGTCGTCACGCTCTCCGATCGATTCGGCACCAACCCGATCGACGGACCAGGCTGACGAGAGGCCTGGTCAAGAAGGCCCGTGCCGAGCACCATCACCAGAACTCAGGCGGAGACCCAGTGGCCGGATTCTGTGATCGCTTATTGGGGGGCGACCTGGCTGCGGTCGATGAGGTCCAGCATCGCCTCCTGGATCTCGCGCAGGACGACGAGGGTCTCCTCGGCGGCTGCGGCGATCGCCGGCTCGCTGGGGGCGACGGGGGGTTCGAGGAGCTGGGCCACGGTGTCGGCGAGGACCTGGTCAGGGTCGTCGACGCCGAGGGCCGCGGCGGCCGGGTCGGACAGGGCGGCGCCGAACCCGGTGAGCACGGCGTGCACGGTGTAGATCAGGTCGGGCAGGGGACGGTCATGGCGGATCAGGCCGTGGCGGTGCAGGATCGGCAGGCCCGTCTCGCACAGCGCGCTGGGTGTGGTGCGGGCGAACAGCTCGCGGTCGCCGGTCTGCTGGGTGAGCAGTCGCAGCAGGTCGGTGTCGCCGCTTTGCGCGCGGCGTGCGAGAGGGAGGTGCTGCCCGGTGCGGATCAGCAGCGGGGCCAGGCGGTGCGGCAGCACGGTGGCGGGGTCGGCGGTGAGGCGGGTGATGATCTCATCCAGGAAGGTGAGCAGTTCGCGGGCGAACAGCCCGAGGATGAGATCCTCCTTGGCGGGCCAGTAAAGGTAGACGGTGCCCTTGCCGACCCCCGCCGCGCGGGCGATCTCGCTGACGGTGACCTTGCGCACGCCGTGGTCGAGCACCAGCTCGCGTGCGCTGTCCAGGATGCGGGCGGCTTTGCGCGAGTGGCGCTCGATCAGCTGGCTCACCTGGGCTGTCCTCTTCTTTCGTGCTGGGGCCGGGTCACACCGTCGGGTCACACGGCGGCGACGTCGAAGGTTTTGTTCTTCATGTCCGCGCCGTTCATCATCCTGCCCATGGTCTTTCCGATGACCGGTGCGTGCATGAGGCGGAGCATTGCGCTGCGCATGATCTGCTCCTTGCGGTCGTGGGGCGTGAAGAGCCTGCGCATGAACAGTGCGCTGTCCTGCTCGGTGTGGATGAACGGCCGCATCCGGGCCTCCCAGGACCGTAGCGCACCGGGCAGGTCGCCAGGGTGGCGCTGCAGCATGGTGCCCAGCAGCTCGCCGCCGGCCATGCCGCTCGAGGCGCCCATGCCCGCGTACAGGGTGACGCACCAGGCGGCGTCGCCGACCAGGACGACCCGGCCGCGGTGCCAGCGCGGCATCTTGACCTGGTGTACGGAGTCGAACAGGTGGTCCGGCGCCTGCTCGAACGCCGTGAACAGGTTCTCCAGCAGGGCTCCGGGCGGCTGCGGGCCGAAGGCGGCGCGGATGGACTCGATCGGCGGGCGGGTGAACTCGGCGTCGATGTCGTCGGTGCGGTAGGAGAACAGCAGGCCCGGAGTGTGGTCGGAGAAGGGGAAGATCCATGCCGAGCGTCCCGGCTCGGCCATGACCAGGCCCTGATCCTGGCGAAAGCCCTCGATCGGCTTGTCCAGGACGGTGGCGCCGATCATGTAGTTCAGCGGATGCAGATGATCCTCGGGGCCGAAGGCCAGCCGGCGCACGGTGGAGCGCATCCCGTCGGCGCCCACCACCAGGTCGAAGCGCTCGGTGACGGTGGCGCCGGAGGCGGTGTCGTGCAGGGTGACCTCGGCTGCGGAGTCGTCCTGGGTGATGTGGGTGGGCACGGTGGAGTAGCGGATCTCCACATCGTCCGGGAGGGCGGAGAACAGTGCCTGCTCGATGTCGCCGCGCAGCACCAGCCGGGGTTTGCCGGGAAGGTTGGCCGGGCTCATGCCGGGGCTGCGGCGCCCGGCCCGGTTCACCTCGAAGGCGGCGAGCTGCGGGCTGCTGCGGTCGGGGATCGCCTCCAGCACGCCCAGCCGTCGTGCGGAGGCGATGCCGGTGCCGAACAGCATGATGAAGTAGCCGCTTGAGCGGCGTGCGGCTGCTCTCTCCACCAGCACCGGCTCCCAGCCGACCTGCCGTAGCCGTAGCGCGGTGGCGATGCCCGCGATCCCAAGCCCGACCACCAGCGCACGGCCATGCCTGACTGCGTCCTTCATGACGGCTCCCTCCCTGTCGTGTCGCGACCACTCTAGCCAACGAACTGACCAAATTGGTCCTATCGGTCAGTCGCTATCAAGCCTGTGCTCCGTTCCTCGGTGTGGTATCCCCTTTCACCAAAAGCCGGGATTCGAGTTCTCGGCCAGGTGCCACACCATCGGGCTCGGATCAGCTCACCTGTCCGACAACCGGCGGGCCTCATCGGCCCACGCGGCGAGGAACATCATGGCGGTGCCGCGTTCCCGGAAGAGACGGGCCGCGTCGACGGACGCCTGGCCACCGTACGCCCGGGGCTGCCGGTCGACGCGCTGCAGCATCCATGGGACCAGCCAGTCGTACTTGACCGCCGAGGCGCAGACGGCGAGCCGGACCTGGCGCTCGTCTCCACGCCAGCCGGCCTCGCGCAGCCCGCGGAGGTAGCCGCCGAACACGGCCGCGTCCAGGTCAGGCAGCCGCGCAGCCGGCAGGTAGAGGTCGAAGACGCTGTCGGGAATGTAATTGCCGATGTCCTCGCCCAGCGCGCCGTCACCGGCGAACGCCCAGTCGAGGAGCACGCTCTGGCCGTCCGCGTCGATCGCGTTGCTGGGCCACAAGTCGAGGTGGCACAGTGCGCGGGGAAGCGATTCCATGACCGTCAGGAACCACTCCCGGTCGCGGTGCAGCCGCAGCAACTCGGCGCGCAGGCTGGGCGGGAAGTTCTCGCGGATCAGGGGATGCCGCCAAGCGTCGTCGTCCTCCAGCAGTTCGTACGGCACGCGCTTGGAGTCGATGTAGTCCCGCAGGAACGACCGGCTCGTCCAGGGCCGATCCGCTGGCCCGGCGCTGCCCTGGGCCATGCCCACTTGGTAGCCGAGATGGCCGTGTCGATCAATCTCCCATGACGTGGCCGGTTGTCCGGTCACGTCCTCGAGCCACAGCGCCAGGTCGCCGTCCTCCCGTTCGATCAGCTTCAGCAGCCGGGGGGCGCGCACGCCGGTGCCGGACCACAGCGCCGGCAGGTCGTCAGCGTAGACATCGGCTTCCCTGCGCCAATAGTTCCAGTGCAGCGGGTCTGAGGAGGATTCCCACCCGTCGTGAGCGTTCTTCCGCCTGGTCAGCACCTTGAGGATGGCCGAGCGGTCCTGCGTTTGAACCCGCCATATCCCTGCGGTCACGCCGTTCATCGCATTGTGCGTCAACGATTCCACTGTGGCGTCAGAGGCGCCGAGCACCTGAGCGATCTCTTCTCTCACGCCGCGACCCTAGCCCGCGGTCGCGCAACGGCGGCTGGAGGCCCAACAACAAGATCACCGACGCGGCGATGAAGCCCGGTCGGCGATCTTGGGTACGCGTGGTTATGGGGTGCCGGATGGTGTTCAGTGGCCGGCGGTGACGAGGGGCTGATCGGTTTCCGCGGCAGTTTCCGCGGCAGTTTCCGCGGCAGTTTCCGCGGCAGTTTCCGCGGCAGGGGCGGGCTTGCGTCCGCGCAGCAGGAGCAGGGCCAGGACGGCGGCGCCGAGCACGCCTGCGGCAGCGCCGACGAAGGTGGCCGACATCGCCGCGTTGTACGCCTCCCGGGCGGCCGCGGCCAAGGCCGGGTCGGTCACGGCGACGGCGATGGAGCGGCGCGCCGCCTCGGGTGCGCCGGCAGGCATGGCCGCGGTGTAGCTGCTGGTGGCGATGCTGCCCAGGAGGGCCACGCCGAGGGCGGCGCCGGCCTGCTGAATGGTGTCGTTGAGTGCGGAGCCGACGCCGGCCTGCTCGGTGGGGATGGCTCCCATGAGCGCGGCGATCGCGGTGGGCATGGCCAGGCCGCCGCCGGCGCCGAGGACGAACTGGGCGATGGCCAGCGTCACGAAGCTGTCGGACGAGACGGCCAGGACGCCGAACCCGGCTGCCATCACCACCATGCCGAGCACGGCGGTGGCGCGGTTGCCGAGCTTGGCGCCGAGTCCGGCGCCGATGCCGTTGAAGAGCAGGGAGGCGATGGCCATCGGGATGAACGCCAGCCCGGCCTCGGTGGGCGTGTAGCCGAGCACGAACTGCAGGTACTGGGTGAGCACCAGCAGCAGACCGCCGTTGCCGACCTGGACCAGGGTGAGGGAGAGGCTGCCGCCGGCGAAGTCGCGGTCCCGGAAAAGCTTGAGCGGGACCATCGGGTGCGCCGTGCGCAGCTCCCAGATCAGGAACGCGGTCAGCGCGACGACCGCGATGATCAGCGAGGTCCAGGAGATGCCGTGGGCGAGCTCGTTGATCGTCCACACCAGCGCGGACATGCCGATCATCGACAGGATCGCACCCAGCGGGTCGGGCTTGGCCCAGGGGCCTTTGGACTCGGGCATCAGCACCAGGGCGGCGAGGATGGCCAGCGCCGCGATCGGCACGTTGATCCAGAAGACCGACTCCCAGCCGAACGAGGCGATCAGCGCGCCGCCCAGCACCGGGCCGCCGACCAGGCCGAGCATGGCGACCGCACCCCAGCCGGCCATCGCCTTGCGCCGCTCGCCCTCGTCGGTGAAGACGGTGATGAGGATCGACAGGGTGCTGGGCATCACCAGCGCGCCACCGACGCCCATCGCCACCCGGGCCGCGATCAACAGGCCGGCGCTGGTGGCCATGGTCGCCGCCAGGGACGCGGCCCCGAACAGCAGCAAACCGATGATCATCACTCGGCGGCGGCCGTACCGGTCGGACAGCGAGCCGGCGGTCAGCAGCAGGCCGGCGAAGACCAGCATGTAGGACTCCAGGATCCACTGGATGTCCTGCGCGCTCGCGCCCAGGTCGGCGGCCAGCGGCGGCACCGCGACCGTCAGCGCCATGTTGTCGACGACCAGCACCAGCGTGCTGAGGCACAACACGATGAGGATCAGCCAGCGGCGAGGGTGTCTCGCGTCCATGGGGGCAACTCCTTGTGAACGTCGTTCTTGCGATGCGAACACTGTACTCAGAGATGAATGGCGTACGCAAGAGTGGATGGTGGTGGCCTGTCGGGAGCTCGTGCACGTCGCCGCGGACATCCAAAACGGCGATGCAGGCGTCATTCAGGATGAAGCCGTGTGAAAGCACGAAGACCCCGGCAACCGTGAAGTTGCCGGGGTCTTCGAGTTGCCGGGACGCCGCGCGCACGGAGCCGGGGCAGGCCTCCGCGGCTCAACCGGCTGGCGCCAGAGTGAACTGCGCCCCATCGCCCTTATGATCACCGGGTGCATTTATCGAGGATCGCGCCGACCGTGCTCCTGATCACCCTGACGGCCGGGTGCGGCGGACAGAGCGCGATGGCGGCGCGGACGCCCGCTGAGGCGGTGGCCCAGCAGGCGAAGGGCTCGACCGGAGTGAAGGTCACCAAGCTCGTCCGTCTGGACTACGGCAAAGCGATACCCACCCCTCCGGCGGACGACGACGACATCGTACTGGTCAACATCGGCGAATACAGCGAGAGCCGGACCACCGGAATCCTGCGGCTCGGTGCGGCTGCCTCCGATCTGACCACGACCTATTACCGAACCAACATCCCCGAAGATCTGAAGGACGTCATCCCGGATGATCTGTCCTCTATGACGACCAGGGCGATCTCGATCGGCGACTCCGGCACCTACGAGCAGCGAGCCGACCGGAGGGACGTTCCCGCCGGCAAGACCTGGCTTCACCACAGCGGGCCCAAATGCGGGATGGCGGCGCGCCTCCTCGGGGCACTCGACGCACGTGCAGTCCTGTCACCCAAGGTGCTGCAGAAGCTTGCGGCCCCTGCTCCCTCCTCCGGCGGGATCATCGACGCGGTCGCCACCGTCGTACATTCCGGGAGTGCCGCGCAGGCGGAATTCAGCATCCTGGCCCCAGGCGACGACCCCGTTATGGCAGCACAGCTGCTGAAGCAGTCCCGCTCGGCACAGGTCTCGTGGCAGTTGTGGGTCGGGCCGGACCAGCTTCCCCGCCGGGTCCGTCTCATCACGGCCGATCCTCTGGCCGAGGAAGGCGTACCCAGGACAGCCGAGGCCGAGATCGACTTCACCGGCTGGGGAAGCGACGTGTCCATCGCGCCCCCGCCGAAGGACCAGGTACATGAGACCGGAAGCTGCCTCGACCCAGAGCCGCAGTGAATACCCACTGCAGTGCCACATCACCTGGGCACGGGGCATGCCGAGCAAGGCGGTAACGAGAGTGGTCACCGGCGATCCTGGCGGGGGCCGTCCGGGAGCGGTTTCGGGCCGGCCAGTTGCACCAGCACCGCGCCAGTGAGCAACATCACCGCCCCGGCCAGCTGCGTCAGGCCGAGCGCCTGGCCGAGGAGCAGCCAGGCCAGCACGGCGGCGACCAGCGGCTCCACCAACGCCAGTACGCTGGCCAGTGCCGAAGGCAGATCACGCAGTGCCCGCAGCCCGGCCAGGTAGGGCAGCACGGTGCCGACCACGGCCAGCACCAGCAGCACCAACCACGCCGGGGCCCGCAGGCCGCCGAGTGCCGAGGGGGCGGTGAGCAGGCCGGCGGGCAGCGTCCACGGCGGGCTGACCGCCGCCACCACCACCGCGCCGATCGCCAGCCCGGCCGCGGTCAGCCCGAACGAATCGTGCCTGCTCGCGCCGTGCTCGCCGAGCAGGAAGTATCCGGCTGAGCAGATCGCCGCGGCCAGTCCGGCGGCGACGCCGAGCAGGTCCAGCCGGGCGTCCTGCCAGATCTCCGCGACCAGGGCCAGTCCGGCCACGGCGAGCCCGATGCCCAGCCACACCCGCCCGGGCAGCCGGGTGCGCCGGACCACCCGCACCCACAGTGCGACCAGCGCGGGCGCCAGGTTGACCAGCACCATCGCCACCCCGACCGGAACCCTGGCCACGGCCAGGAAGAAGAACAGCTGCACCCCGGCGACGCCGAGCAGGCCGTAGCTGAGGAGCAGCCACAGGTCGGCGCGGCGGAACCGCAGTGCCTGCGGCCGCAGCACCGCGACCACCGGCGCCAGCAGTACGGCGGCCAGCGAGATCCGCACCGAGGTCACCGCGGCCGGGGACCAGCCCGCCGTCATCACCGCCTTGGCCAGGGGGCCTGAACTCGCGAACAGCACCCACGAGCTCAGGCTCAGCGCGGTCGCCCAGGCCCGGCCCGGCGCCCGCGCGGTCTCCAGTACGGCCACGCCTGCAGTGTTCCTGCAGGATCACCATCCTGACCAACGATTTTTCCGGAGGCCGGACTCCACGTCACGACCGCTCGACCGTAAAGGTGCTGCAGCCTCCGCCCACGATGGTCCCCTTGATGGCAGAGGGGCGGTCCTCGGTGAGGGTCGCGCGGAGGTCGACCATGACGTACTTGCCCGGCCGGTCGATCCAGCGCTCGCCGTTCAACTCCAAGGCCCGCTCGGTCAGCCGGCCCCTCATGGCGAAGGAACCGGACGGTACGCCGGGATTGCTCGGGTCGGCCTCGAAGGCGAAAACGGCCTCGATCTCGCCCGGCGACGTCTGTTTGATGGTGAGCTCCAGCGCGGTCTTGCCTTGGTTGCACACGTAGCTGCCGGTCCACCGGCCGGCCACCGAGGCGCGCTCGGGTGCCGGAGTCGTGACGACGGCGCTGGGGGTGGCGACCGCGACCGGGTCCTGTTGCGGCCACTTGACCAGGAACACCGCAGCGGCGCCGATCGCCGCGAGCAAGATCACGATTCCGGCGGACAGCCCGATCACCAGGCCGGTCGAGCTCTTCGATGAGGCCGGCCCGCCCTGCCCGGCTCCGTGCAGGGACGCCAGCACCTCCTGCGCGGTCGGCCGGTATTCAGGCCGCTTGGCCAGGCACCGGTCCAGGATGGGCTGGAGCGGCGGGGGCAGCCGCGACAGGTCCGCCGGGTTGTACAGCACCCGATGGGACACGGCCGGAACGCCGTCCTCACCGAACGCGGGCACCCCGGTCGCGGCGTAGATCATCGTCACGGCCCAGGAGAACAGGTCGGACGCCTGCCCGGCCGGATGACCTGCCACCTGCTCCGGCGACAGGTAGGCCGGCACGACCGCCGGATCCGGCCACCGCGCGATTCCGACATCGATCACTTTCGGCCCTTCGGGGCCGAGCAGCACGCTGGCGGGCTTGAAGTCCAGGTGGGCGATGCCCGCCCGGTGAATCGCCGCCAGCGCGGCCATCGTGCTGGTCGCCAGCCAGTGCAGCTGGCCCGCGTCGCGTGGGCCTTCCCTGCGGATCCACTCCGCCAGGGATACGCCCTGCACGTATTCGCTGACCACGTAGAGCCGGTCACCGTACATCCCGGTCGTCAGCACCCGCGCACTGGTCGGCTCCGTGACCTGCTGCGCCGCGGCCACCGCGCGCTGCGTGTCGGCATCACCCGCGGGCAGCAGCTTGATCGCCACATGACCGCTCGCCGAGTGGCCCAGGTAGACGACCGACTGGCTCCCCCGGCCCAGCACGCCGACGAGCGCGTACTCGCCCAGGTGCGCGGGATCCGCCTCCGTTAACGCTTGCACCCCGTCCATATGGATTCCGACCATAACGACGTACGCCCCTCGCGTGAAGAGCGCCCCGGCAGGACTCCCGCCATACGGTCGGGCACACGCCCCAGGGGCGGTTCAGCGGAGGGTGGCGGTGAAGGTGCGGCCGTGGGCGTGGCGGGTCGTCGCCTGGATCAGGGTGCCTCCGGGCACGCGCCGTACCGTCACCCCCTCGTCGGCCTGGTCGAGGCGGAGGGACGCGCCGTGCAGGACGACCGTGACGCGGTCGCGTTTCATCGTGGGATCGGACAGGGCGACGACCGTACGACCGCCGGACGACTGGACGATGACCGAGGCGGGGCCGTCGATGAGCAGGCGGTCGGCGTGGCGGGGGCCGTCGGTGAAGACGTTGGCGGCGATGATGCCGAGGGTCTTGTGCTGGATGGCTTGGACGTGCCGGTTGTTGGCCAGGACCGTCAGCGGGCCGTTCGCGTAGCCGCGCAGGCGGGTGTCGGTCGCGTTCGGGACCAGGGCGTAGGCGAGGGCGGGTACGTCGCCGGTGGCGGGGTGGGTGATCGAGGCGGTGAAGACGTTCTTGGTCACGCTGGTGTCGGGGTTGGAGGTGCGGACGACTCTGCGGCTGCGGGTCACCGTCTCCAGCCCGGCCGTGACGGGCTGGCGGGTGAGGAAGGCGTAGCCGATGGCGGTGCGGCGGGTGCCGTTCGCGTAGCGGAGCCAGCGCGGCGGCGTGGTGTCGCCTGCCTGCCAGGGCCCGCCGTCCCAGCCCGCGCCGGTGAGCTCGATCGTGTCCCCGGGGGCGGCGATGCGACTGTCCACGGTGGTCACGGCCTCACGGCCGCTCTGTCCCGAGATGCCGGCGGCCAGCACCACGATCTCGTCGTCGAGCATGAACCAGGACTTGGTGGCGCGGGCGTTCTGGTAGGCGACGAAGTCGTCGGGCAGGGTGCCCGCCTGCTTGGCGGTGTAGGCGGCGTCGTCCGACTGGACCATGCCGGCCGCGCCGTACGCGCCGAGCGTCGCGCCGCCGGAGAAGGCGTTCCCGGCGCGGGGGAAGTACACGTAAGTGTTCTGGGACTCCGAGGAAGAGGTGAAGTTGAGCGGGTGACCTGGGTTCTCGTACCAGAACCGGCCGTAGAGGTCGGGCACCGTCCGTCGTTCCTCCACGGGCGCGGTGATCCCGGCCAGCCGGTACGGCGAGACGGTCGTGTAGTAGTCGACGCCGAACACCTCGCGCTGGTCCTCCCCGGCGAGGTAGAGGTAGTAGGCGCCGTCGCCCTGGAACCAGGGCATGAGGTTCTCGCCGTTCATGTACTCGTACTTGCTGATGCGGTCCGAGCTCCGTGCCAGGGCGAAGGCGTAGCCGGGGCGGCGGTGGACGGTTCGGTCCATGGCGTTGTACGCCAGGCAGCGCTCGGGCGGATTGAGGTCGGCGGCCGGGATCGCGGAGTCGGTGCGGATGGCCGCATAACGGGCGATGCTGACCGGGGAGACGAAGGCGGCCGGGTCGGCGGCCGGCAGGAACTTGACGTACTTCCTCAGGGCGAGGGCGGCCCCGTCCTCGACGTGGTCGGCCAGGTCGGCGATGGCCTCCACGATCACTCCGACGTCGGCGTAGCCGGTGGTGGTGCGGGAGACCGCCCGCCCCTTGACGATCTCCATCATCCAGCCCTCGAAGATGAGCGGGGCGAAGCCGTCGGTGATCCAGCGGTGCACGACGCCGGGCAGGTCGTCGGAGGCGCCGCCGCCCGTCGCGCCCTCGAGCGTCTTGAGGGTCTGCACGACGCGGGTCAGCAGGGCGCGGCCGTAGGAGCCGGTGTAGGCGACCGAGTGGTGCTGGATGAAGGAGCCGTCGCGGTAGTAGCCGTCGGTGACGCCGTGCTGGAGGTTGTACGGGTCGATCGTGGCGAACACGGTGGCCTGGTCGGTGATGGCCTTGCCGACGCGGGCGTCGTCGCCGGTGAGCGCGCCCTGGAGGATCCGGTTGCCGGTGATGTCGGCCAGGTTCGCCCCGGTGTGGAAGCGTGAGTCGAGGTTGACGTCGCCGTCCTTGCCGTTGCGCAGGTAGGCGTCCATCGAGGTGATGTACGTCGCCACCAGGTCGGGGCGTTCCTCCCGCACCCGTTCGGCCAGCAGGGCCAGCGTCCTGCTCACGTGGGCGGGGATGGCGATCTCCCAGTTGTGCCAGTTGCCGTAGTAGCCCTTCGACTGGTCGCCGAAGTAGCGCTCGTGCAACCACTGCAGGCCGTCGACGACCCGCCGCTGGGCAGTGGTGTCGTCGTTGAGCTCCCCGCCCGGGGTGCGGGTCGCCAGCGCGATCTCGTACAGATATTGGTACGCCAGTCGCAGGTTGACGTCGTCGGTGCCGAGCTTCAGGCCGGCGAACAGCTCGCCGTCGCCCGCCTGGTCCATGGCGGTCAGCCGCTGCCTGGCCGTCCTGGCGATCGCCGCCAGCTTGCCGGCGACCTCGGGGCGGGCATTGACGTCCGGGGTTCCCGCGAAGATCGCCACGGTGTTGGCGAGCAGCCGCGCATGGTCGATCCCGGCCGCGGCGCGGGAAGGAGAGGCTACGGCGAGCAGGCCGGCGGCGGGGAGCAGGGAGAGAACCTGGCGACGAGACATGTGCGGCACGACGGGCTCCAGGCCGTTGCGAGGGTGGGCCGCGCTTACCCTACATGATCTACTTTTGCCCGCCCAGGCCTCGCAGGGCGGCAGTACGGTTGAAGGGCGGCAGCGCGGTCGAGCGGTCGCCTGCCGGGGGCGCGGCGGCGGAAAAATGAGCGGCGTCGGGCGGATAGGGAAAGATAACCTTCCCTGCGTGAGCTCTCCCGTATCGGCGCGCACCGATCATCCCAGGCCGGACCGCCCCGCGCCGTGCGGGCCGTGACCGATGGAGACTGACACGCGGCCGGCGGCCCGCTCGTTGTGGCGGGACCGTGACTTCCTGATCTTCTGGTGCGCGCAGACGCTGTCGGTGGCGGGCGACTCGTTCGCGCTCATCGCGGTGCCCCTCCTCATCCTCAACGTCACCGGCTCCGTCGCCCAGATGGGTCTGCTCACCGGCGTCTCCGGGGCGGCGTCGGTGGCGGCCGGGGTGTTCGCGGGGGTGCTCGCCGACCGGTTCGACCGGCGTCGGCTGCTCATCGCCTGCGACCTCGTCCGGCTCGTCCTGTACGTGACGATCCCGGTGGTCTGGCTGTTCGGTCAGCACATCTGGCTCCTGTACACAGTGCTGCCGATGGCCGCGGCCGTGGGCATGGTCTTCCAGGTCACGTACGTGTCTGCGGTGCGCGGCCTGGCCGGCGAGCAACGGGTCACCGAGGCCAACGGCATGCTGTACGCCACCGCCGCCGCGGCGGGCATCCTCGGCCCCACCCTCGCCGGGGTGGTGAGCGGCCACCTCGGCCCGACCGCCGCGATCGCCATCAACGCGGCCAGCTTCGGGCTGTCCGCGTTCGGCGTCCTGCTGACCCGCTCCTCCCGGTACGCCGTCGAGCCCGCTCCCAAGGGACGGCCATGGCGGGAGCTGCTGGCCGGCGCGGAGTTCCTGTTCCGGCAGCCGGTGCTGCGGACCATGACCATTTTGCTGACGTTCTTCATCTTCATGACGCTCGGGCTGACGGACATCGTGATCTACCGGCTCAAGCACGACCTCGGCCAGGCGGACTCCGTGGTGGGTATCGTGCTGGGCGTCGGGGCGGCCGGCACGATGGTCGGCTCGATGCTGGTGGCCCGGATGCGGCGGATCCTCGGGTTCGGACCGCTGTGGATCGGGGCGGGGATCGTGTCGGGGCTGGCCATTCTCGGCCTCGGGCTCGCCGGCTCGGTGTGGGGTGTGGCCGCCATCATGGCCCTCTACCTCGCGTGCGTCAGCTTGGCGGGGATCTGCTCCATGTCGCTGCGCCAGCAGGTGACACCCGCTCATCTGCTGGGCCGGGTGACGTCGGCCTTCTGGACGATCCACTTCTCACTCGGGCCGGTGGGCGCGGCCGCACTCGGCTGGGCCGCCGCGCGCTACGGCGCGACCGCGGTTTTCTTCTTCGCCGGAGCGTCCTGCCTGCTGCTGGCTCTGATCGCGCTGGCCACGCCCGTACGGCAGCGCTACCCCGAGCGCGCGTGATCTTCCGGTCAGGTTGCCCGGCGTCTGCTTGGGCGTGACGACGTCGCCGGCTACTCCGGTTTGACGTCCAGGCGCCAGATCATGCCGTTGGTGAACGGCATTTCCTCAGCCTCGGTGTGGTCCTCACCGACCGCCCACACCGACGCCGACCCGGGACGCCGGGCGAGGCCCGCCACCGAACGGCCGCCGAACGGTCCGCGGGTGATCGGGTACGTCTTCCACTTCCCGCCCGTGAAGCGGCCCAGGCCGCCGGAGACGGTGATCCACAGGCCGCCCGCGCCGTCGAAGACGATGCTCCCGCCGACGGTGAAGCGTTCGGGCATGACCTTGAGCAGCCACCGGCCCCCGCCCCACCTCATCAGCACCGGCCGGGTGCACATGGTCTCTACCCCGCACACCCAGTGCATCGAGCCCAGCACCCACACCTCGCCCTGCTCGCCCACCGCGAGGTCGAGCACCCTCGTCTCCCCCTGCTTGGCCCCGTAGAGGCGAGGGATCTGCGGGCGAGGGAGCAGGCTCCAGCGGCGATCGCTCCAGCGGGCCAGCGCCACCCGCCCGTCCTTGTCTCCCGCGATCCACACCTGACCCGACGCGGTCCCCGCCAGGGCGTGGGCGCGGACGCCGAAAGGTGGCCGCTGGGCCCGCCAGCGCTCGCCGTTCCAGTGGTGCAGCGCGTCGTACGTGGTCGCCCAGACATCGTCACGGCCGAACACCGCGGCCCCCGACACCTGGGCGTTGTCGAGCACGGACAGCGTCCACGACGTGCCGTCCCAGCGGGCCGCGCAGCCGGCGGGGTCGCTGCTCGCCACGGTCGCGGGGCAGTGGCCGAACACCCACAGGCCCCCGTCGCTGGAGGCTGCGACCTGCTGCGGTTCCACCACCTGGTCGAGTTCCGGCAGCTCCTGCCAGCGCTCGCCGTCCCACCGAAGCGCGTACGACAGCTGGCTGATCGGACCGCAAGGGTTGTTGTCCTGCCTGGGGAATTGGCGGTCCCCCACGGCGTAGACCGTGCCATCGCGCAGTGCGGCCACGCCGAGGAAGCGGTCGCGGTAAGGGTAGGTGTTGTAGTGCACGAGGCGCACCCCTTCCCCGGATGGAAGCGGCGGCGGGGTGGGCGGCAGAGTGGAGCTCGGATCGAGGTGGCAGCGGCGTCCCGGCGAGGTCTTCCCCGAGCCGGGGGACGCTTTCGCCTGCGGCCTCGGCGTCGGGTGCGCTGCGCCGGAACCGGTCACGAGCGAGCATCCGGCCGCCAAGAGGGCCGCCGCCATGCCTGAGACCGCCCGCCCTAAGGGCGTCGTATTCCGGCGCATGGGAGGCATCCTGCCATCACGCCGCTCCGATGTGCAGAAGGTGCCTCAAGGGGTCCCCTATCCGATGGCGGCGGTGGATAATCGCAAGCTTCCGCAGGGATCGGCCTTTCCCCGGCGTACGGAAAACCGGTGGACCGCGTCGATACGGTGGCTCGTATGGGTGTCGTGGACATTGATCGGTTTGTTGCCGAAGGGTTCGTCAAGCTGGAGGCCGCCGTGCCCCGTGAGGTCGGGGACGCGGCGAGGGCGCTGGTGTGGCAGCAGATCGGCCTGTCGCCCGACGAGCCCTCCGGCTGGCAGCAGCCCGTCGTGTGGGCCTCCGACCTGACCGGCCAGGGCCCCTTCGGGGAGCTCGTCCGCAGCCCGCGACTGCATCAGGCGCTGGATGAGGTGGCCGGGCCCGGCGGGTGGGTGCCGCGCGGGTCGATCGGCAACATGCCGATCCGCTTCCCCCGCGTGGCGCCGGCCGACGATCGGGGCTGGCACATCGACGCCTCCGTGGCCAGGCCCGACGGCTCATGGGCCGTGTCGGGGCGGCCGGAGACGATGTTGTTGCTCACGTTGCTGTCGGACGTGGGTGACGACGACGCGCCGACCCGCATCCGGGTGGGCTCACATCGTGACGCCGAGCGGGCGCTGGGCGAGCGGGTGCTCGACCCGTTCGAGGCCGGGCCGCTGCTGGATGCGGCCTCCAAGGACCGGCCGGTCGCGTACGCGACCGGGCAGCCGGGTGACATCTACCTCGTGCACCCGCTGACCGTGCATGCGGCCGACGAGCACCGCGGAACGCGGCCGCGTTTCATGGCCCAGGGGCCGGTGTTCCTGACCGCGCCGGTCGAGCCGGGCGAGGGCACCGCCCTGGCGCGCGCCGTACTGGCCTGATCGGGCACGTAGCCCGATAGCGGCGGTCGTGGGCCGCGCTAGGGAGCCTGCCGCCGCGCATGAGCGTGACCAGTCCGTGCAGGCCACGCCAGTAGACCTCGGGGAGCAGGCCCAGGTCGTCGTCGCCGGCATGCGGGCGAAGGGTCTCACTCAGCTCGCCGAAGCCGGACTGAGCCGCCCAACCGGCGCCCTGCTTCACCCTTCTGGGCCCTCGTCGGCGCGGTGGACGCGGGTCCAGGTGGCGCCGCACCGGCAGTGGTATTCCTCGACCAGCTCACCGGCTTCGGTGACCGCCAGGCCGTTGTTGACGCGGACGTGGATGTGATCGCTCATGGGGGCTTCCTTCGGGGATCGGCGGGGACGCCCAGCGCGCTGCGCACCGAGTTAGGCATTTGCGCAGGTCACAGGGGTATGCCCAGCGTACCGTCACTGCTTCGCGACGAGGCCGAGGTCGAACTCCACCTGGACGTCGTCACTGAGCTTGAGTGCGCCGAGCAACGCCGAGTACGGCTTGATCCCCCATCGGGACTGCTCGATGACCGCCGAGCCGTGTACGCGCCCCCCGGTCACCGACCCCTGCACGATCACGGGCCGGGTGACGCCGACGAGGGTGAGATCGCCCTCGAGGCGGAACGACTCCTCGGTTCCCTCGACCCGCGTCGACCGGAAGGTGATCGCCGGGTGGCGATCGGTGTGCAGGATCTTCTCCCGGATGATTCTCTCGATCTCGCTGCGATCGGAGCTCGTCAGCGGCTTGAGGCCGCCGGTTCCTTCACGGACTTCGATCGAGCCGGCGTCGACCTCGACAGCCACCGACGAGTGGACCGGGGCGGTGGTGTCGATCGTGGCGTCGGCGCGCCAGCGGGTGACCTCGAGAGTGAGGTCGTGGCCTGCCTTCGCGCCCAGCCCGGTACGGGTCGTCTTGACGAGGAGCCGGCCGGAGTCGGGTCCCAACGTGTAGCTACCAGCGGTAATGCTCACCTTTCCAGGCTAACGACTATGTCGGAGAGCCTGCCGTTGGGTGGCGCCAGACCGTCTCGGGTTGCCCAGTCGGCGGCTCGCGTCGCTCCGCATGTAAAAAGTTTTGCACATTTCCCGACAAACCCGCTGATCAGCGACCCGCAGGACCGTCAAACACCCTCCGGAATTACGGCGGATCAAGCATCCTGAGCATGGGCATCACGCTCCCCCATCTCTTCATAAGGAGCCCGCGTGACCCGGTACGCCGTCGACCAAGTCCGCAACGCGCTCATCGCCTCCTGGAGCACCGGCATCGGCGACGTCGCCACCACCGTGGCCGAGCTTCCCCCAGGACCGGACGCGCTCCGCCTCGCCACCTGCCTGACCGAGCTGTCGCAGGCCTGCTGGCGCTCCTACACCCACCCGGCCAGTGCCGCCGACCAGCATGGACCCAATAGCATCGGCTGGCACCGCCAGCAAGAGCGCGATGCCTTCACCGCTGTCGTACCAGCTCTGACCAGGCCTCAGCGGCCGGTCAACGGCGCCCCCTCGGCCACCCGGGTCGAAGAGATCGCCCACCGCGCCGGCCGCAGTCTGCAGGCGCTCAACGCGCCCCGTCTGACGGCGCGCATCACCACCGAGGTCACCGCCGAGCTGGCCGCCATCGAACAAGCCGAACTCGGCAACCTGAGGTCACGGGCCCAGCAGGCCGTTGTCCTCAGCCGCGAGGACGCCTCACCGCTCCACGTCGCCCATGCCGATACCGTCCTCCAGCGGCATCCCTTCGGCGCCGAGGAGCTGTTCACGCAGGTCGAGCCCACAGCGGCCGCCATCGCCGCCGCTCACTGGCTCCACGCCGCGACCGTCACCACCGCCGGCCAGACCCGCCTCCACCCTGCGCAGATCATCACGGAGGTCGATCGCGTCAAGGCCCTCGCGCATGACAGCCTCGCCGAAATCGTCGGCGCGATGAACGCGGGCTCCTCTCCCTGGCAGGTGGTCATGCCGATGATCCGCAGCGCCCTGCACGTGGCCGAAGGGCACTTTCGTGGCGTGGCCGAGGCCAAGCAGCGCATTTCCGCAGCCGAAGACCTCATCGTCAGGGCCCACGACAACCACCCCGAGCTCGGCCTCAGCCTCGATTCGGTCTATCTGTCGATCAGCCCGATCAATCCCGCCCGCCCGGCCCTCGACCTGCTGGAGAACCTGCTGTCGGGGATCCGCAGTTGCTGGGTGCTCTACACGCAATATGCGGACACCTTCAGCGGCAGAGAGGCGGACGTTGATCCGCCGCAACATCGCCACACCGAAGCGTTCATCGCCGACGTCCGGCAGGCCGCGGCGGCTCGCCGCGACCAGCTGCTCTAGCGCCCCTGGGATGCCGGCCGCGCCGCCGGATCCTCTGGTCGGTGGCTCGCTCGATAGGGTCGTGAGCTGACCTGATTTGATCGAGAGGCACACCCAGATGGCTCCGAACATCGCGACCGCGCGCCGCGTCGAACTGCCCGAACTCCTCGAGTTCCTCCGCCTCAGGCACCATGGCCTGCTGTCGACCACCCGCACGGATGGGCGGCCGCAGTTGTCGCCGGTCTCCTGCGGAGTCGACGACGGCGGCCGGATCGTGGTCTCCACCTATCCCGACCGTGCCAAGGCACGCAACGCCCGCCGGGACGACCGGGTGTCGATCTGCGTGTTGTCCGACGACTGGAACGGCCCGTACGTCCAGGTGGACGGGCACGCTGAGGTGCTCGACATGCCCGAGGCCCTTGACGGGCTCGTCGAGTACTACCGCTGCATCGCCGGCGAGCACCCGGACTGGGATGAATACCGCGAGGCCATGCGGCGCCAGGACAAGTCGCTGATCCGCATCCACATCGACCGCTGGGGCCCGATCGCGACCGGCGGTTTCCCGGCGCGTCTGGTGTCCCAGGACTGAGTAGACGCTTGCGTATGCGGGTGAGCGGGCTGGGCATGGACCGTCTCACCCACTGGGCATCACCATATGAGCATGTTGATACTCGCTCTGGTCACCCTCGTCTTACACGGCGCCCTCGCCGGACTCTTCTACACCTTCTCGATGTCCGTGATGCCGGGCCTGAACGCCATCGCACCCGCCCAGGCCGAGGAGGCGATGCGGAGCATCAATCGGAAAATCCTCAACCCGTGGCTCTACATCCCGTTCCTCGGCTCGCCGCTCGCGGCGCTGGCGGCCGGGCTCCTCGCGGGCGCTCCGGCCGCGGTGTGGTTCTTCGCGGCCGCCGCGGTGGGCTTCGTCGGCTCGTTCCTGGTCACGGTGGCGATCAACGTGCCGATGAACAACGCCGTCAACGCCGGCACGATGGCGTGGAAGGACTACTCGCGGCGGTGGACGGCCTGGAACACGCTGCGGGCCGTGGCGTCCTTCATCAGCCTCGTCCTGGTCGGAATCGGCCTGGCAGGCGGCCTCTAGCGTTCGGCTCAGCAGAGCTCCAGCACCGCGCGGGTGAACTCCTCGGTGCTCGCCGTGCCACCGAGGTCGCGCGTACGGACCTCGCCCTTGGCCAGGACTGCCGCGATGGCCGTCACCACCTCCTCGGCCGCCTCGGGATGCCCGAGGTGCTCCAGCATCATGGCGGCCGACCAGATGGCGCCGATCGGGTTGGCCACGCCACGGCCGGCGATGTCCGGCGCCGAGCCGTGCACGGGCTCGAACATCGACGGGAAGTCCCGCTCGGGGTTGACGTTGGCGGACGGGGCGATCCCGATGCTGCCCGCGACCGCGGCGGCCAGATCGCTGAGGATGTCGCCGAACAGGTTCGAGCCGACGATCACGTCGAACCGCGCCGGCTCCAGGACCAGCTTGGCGCAGAGCGCGTCGATGTGCTCCTGGTCCCAGCGCACGTCCGGATGGCCGGCCGCGCGTTCCCTGACCAACTCGTCCCAGAACGGCATCGTGTGCACGATGCCGTTGGACTTGGTGGCGGAGGTTAGGTAGCCCTTGCGGCGGCCGGCGAGGGTGAAGGCGTAGTCCAGCACGCGGGTCACGCCCGCGCGGGTGAACACGGCTTCCTGGACCGCCATCTCCTCGGGGAAGCCGCGGTTCATCCGGCCGCCGATCTCGCTGTATTCGCCTTCGGTGTTCTCCCTGACGATCACCAGGTCGACCGCCGCGCGCACGGGGCTGTCGAGGCCCTGGAAGAGGCGGACCGGCCTGAGGTTCACGTATTGGCGGAAAGCGCGGCGGATCGGGATGAGCAGACCCCAGAGCGAGACGTGGTCGGGCACGCCGGGGGCGCCGACCGCGCCGAGGAAGATGGCGTCGTGGCCGCGCAGCTGTCGCAGGCCGTCGGGGGGCATCATGGTGCCCTCGCGCCGATGGCGTTCGCACGACCAGTCGTACTCGGTGAACCGGAAGCCGAAGCCGTGACGCCGGCCCACCGCCTGCGCCACTTCCAGGGCCGCCGGGGTGACCTCGAGGCCGATGCCGTCGCCCGGAATGACCGCGATGTGATGCGTCGTCATGCTGTCGATTCAATACGAGAGCGCGAGGTCCAGGAACTCGGTGGCCGCCGGGGTGAGCCAGCCCTTCCTGCTGACCAGCGCCAGGTGCAGCGACGCGGGCGGATCCAGCTCGAACACCAGCGCCCCCGCCCGCTCGGCCAGCGGGCGCCACGCCTCGGCCAGCACGCCGATCCCGACACCCTTCAGCACCAGCGGCAGGACCACTTCCCTGTGCTCCGACTCGACCGCGATCGACAGGTCGACGCCGGAGGCCCGGATCTCCTCCACCAGCCTGCGTAACCCCGTGCCGTGCTCACCCACGATCAGGCGTTGCCCGGCCAGCCGGGTACGCGGCAGCGACCGCGCCGGCGCGAACGGGCCGTCCGGCGGGGCGACGAGCACGAATCGCTGCTCCTCCACGGGGTGCAGCGTCACGTCGGCGACCGTGGGCGGCTCCCAGGCCGACAGCAGGCCCAGCTCCGTCACCCCCGTACGGACCAGCTCGATCACCGCCTGGGGCACCGGCGCGCCCTTGATCACCACCTCCACGCCCGGGTGCCGGGCGCAGAACCGGCTGATCATGCTGCTGAGCGGCTCCACCGCGGGCGACGGCATCGAGGCGATCACGACCCGGCCGCGTACCACACCCTCCACGGAATCCACGCTCGCGCGGGCGGCCTCGAGGCTGCGGACGACCTGCCTGGCCGGCTCGATGAGGGCCCGGCCCGCGTCCGTGAGCACCACGCGCCGGCCGATGCGGTGGAAGAGCTGGCTGCCGAGGTCCTTCTCCAGCGTCCTGATCGCCTGCGAGAGGGAGGGCTGCGCCATGAACAGCGCCCTGGCCCCCTTGTTGAAGCCGCCGTGATCGACGACGGCCAGAAAATACTCGAGCTGCCGGACGTCCATCGAACGCTCCTATAGGAGAGGCCTATAGCACTAGTAGCTAACGCGTCTTGGACCTCTGCGCCACCTAGATCTTCAATGACGGCGGAAACGTTAGGAGCAGAGATGGACTCCGGCGGCCCCCGCACCGACGTCGACCAGGCCCTGCTGGGCCACGCCACCTACCGCAGCCTCGGCGAGCAGAAACTGTCGGCGCCTGAGGAGAGATTCGAGAAAGCCAGACGCACTACAGGCATGTGGCTCGCGCCGTTGATCACGGTGGTGTTCCTGCTGCTGCCCCTCGGCATGGACGGTAAGCAGCAGACGCTGGCGGCCGTCCTGCTCGGCGTCATCGTGTTATGGATCACCGAGCCGGTGCCCATCCCGGTCGGCGGTCTCATCGGCGTCGGCGCGATCGTGCTGCTCGGGGTGGTGTCCGCGGCGGACGCGCTGGCGCCCTTCGGCTCCCCCACCATCTTCACGTTCATCGGGGCGTTCATCCTGGCGCAGGCGATGCTCAAGCAGGGCCTCGCGCGCCGCTTCGCCTTCCGCATCCTGTCGATGGCCGGGGTGGGCCGCTCGACGTTCCGCCTGGTCGTCGCCTTCGGTGTCATCACATGCCTGCTGTCCGCGTTCGTCTCCAACACCGCCACCGTGGCGATGTTGCTGCCCACCGCGCTCGGCATGCTCGCGGTCATCGCCAAGCTGCTGCAGGACCGCGGGCTGGTGGCTGCCGACTTCAACCCGCTGCGGCTGCGGGTCGGCGCCGCGCTCGTCCTGATGCTCGCGTACGGGGCCAGCGTCGGCGGCCTGCTCACCCCGGTCGGCACCCCGCCCAACCTGATCGGCCGCGGCCTCATCGAGGAGGCCACCGGGCAGCGCATCTCCTTCGCCCAGTGGATGATCACCGCGCTGCCGATCTGCGCGCTCATGTTCGTCGCGCTCGCGGCCGTGCTGCTGCTGCTCAACCGGCCGGAGATCCGCAGGATCGAGGGCGTCGAGGAGTACGTGCACGCCGAGCGGGCCGGCCTGGGCAAGCTGTCGCGCGCCGAGAAGAACACGCTCGTGGCCTTCGGCATCACCGTGTTTCTGTGGATCTTCCCGGGTGTGATCGCGTTGTTCGCCGGCACGGAGTCGGCCCTCTACACGACGATCAGCGGCCGGCTCAACGAGGGCATCGTGGCGGTGCTCGGCGCGGCCCTGCTGTTCGTGTTGCCGACCGACTGGGGCAAACGCGAGTTCACGCTCAACTGGAGCGACGCCGCCCGCATCGACTGGGGCACGATCGTGTTGTTCGGCACCGGCATCATCTTCGGGTCCCTGCTCGAGGACACCGGCCTGGCCAAGACCATCGGCTCCTCCGCGGCCTCGGCGCTGGGGCTGGCCAGCGTGTTCGGTATCACCGCGTTCGCCGTGGTGCTCGCTGTGGTGGTCTCGGAGACCACCAGCAACACGGCCTCCGCGGCCGTCGTGGTGCCGATCATCATCCCGATCGCGATCGCCGCCGGGGTGAACCCGTTCGTGCCCGCGCTGGCGGCGACGTTCGCGGCGTCGTTCGGGTTCATGTTGCCGGTCTCGACGCCGCAGAACGCCATCGCCTACGGGTCGGGCGTGGTGCCGATCACCACGATGATCCGCTCGGGCATCAGCTTCGACATCCTCGGCGCCATCCTGATCATTGTGCTCCTGCCCCTGCTGATCGGCCTGACCGGCATCGGAGGCTGACCACTGCTGTGACCTGCGCGGCTGGCAAGAGTACAGAAATCACCAAATCTCTCTAATCCGGAATAAGGGGACAGTCGACGGATAGGAGGACAGGAAGGTCTACATCGTGCAGGAGGAATCATGAACGCCACCCAGACGCGAGCACGTGCCGACGGTAAGGCGCATCGGCTGCTCACGCTGGACCTGCCGATGCTCAGCGTCGAGGTCCGCCAACCCGAGCTCCGGATGCCGCACATCGAGGTGCCGGCGATGCCACGCATGGAGATGCCGCACGTGCCGATGCCGCACATCAGCAGGAAGGAACTCGGCCACTACGTCGATATCGCCCGGACATTCCTTCCGGCGCCTGAGAAGATCGCCTACTACGGGGCGCTCGGCGCGATGGCGGCCCTCGGGGTCGTCGAGTGGCCAGTCGCGGCCGCCATCGGGGCTGGAACGATCATCGCGCAGCGGCGGCGGGGCCAGGAGCCGTCCGCCCGGCCGCGCCCGAGCACCACAACGGCCGCCAAGCCGGCTCCGAGCACGCGGGCCACGACCTCCACGCGAGGGACGACGACCACACGGGGCAAGGCCACCACCACGGGCGGAGGCAAGACCGCCACCACCGGCGGACGGAAGACCACCACGACCAGCAAGACCGCCACCACCGGCGGACGGAAGACGGCCACGACCAGCAAGACCGCCCCGACCGGTGCGCGCAAGACGACCACGACCGGCGCAAGCAAGACGACCACGACTGGCGCAAGCAAGACGACGACCCGCGCGAGCAAGGCCGGCACCACCAGCGGGCGCAGGGGCGGCACCACCGGTGGGCGCAAGCCCGCCGCGAGCAGGACCGCGTCGGCTTCGCGTGCCGCCGCGAGCAAGAGCTGACGGGGCACGCCACACGGCCGCGCGTACATGGGACGCGCCCGCGCCGTGATCAGTTCTCCACGACCCCGGGCGCGAAATGGTCACCGTCTGTTCACCGAATAGATATGTTGATCATACCCATATGTACACCTTTCTACCGAAATATGTCTTAAGTAGAAGTTTCACACCCCCGTGAGGTAGAGAGTTGTCCGAGTTCCTGGCCTCGCTGCTCGCCAAGGCCGCCCTGATGCTCCTCGAAGCTCTGATCATGCGTTTCGTCCAGAGCCTCGCCGCCGCAATCATGAGCCCCGCCGGCCTCCGGGTCGCCTAGCCGAACGCGCGTACCTCGAGCAGCCCCACCGAGGCCTGGCCGCTCTGCAGCACGACCCGCAGGCGGGTGGTGCTGACCGCGGTGAACGTGACCGGGTTGTACGTCCCGACCGCGACCGGGTATCCGCTCGGGCTGGCCACGTCCACGTACGCGCTGCCGTTCCAGTACTGCAGCTTCCACGACGCGGGCACCCGCACCCCGCCCCCATCGTCGAAGAAGTAGACCTCCGCCGACTTGATCGTCTGCGTGGAGGACCAGGTCAGCTCGGCCCATTGGGTCCCGGTCTCGGGCCAGGTGCCCCACCGCGGGCTGGGCACGTCGCCGTCGTTGATCGCCGCGACGGTCTCCCACGGTGAGGTGTACGAGGCCGAGGGCGTCGCGTTCGCCGCCAGGTTGACCGGCGTCGGCGTGGGGTCGCCCCCGCCGGTGCCGAAGGCCAGGTCGTTGTCGCTGAAGATCGGGTGCGGCGGGTTCACGTCCGTCTCGCCGGCGCCGCCGTCGCAGCGGCGGTCGGGGTTGAACATCAGGTACGTCCCCGAGCCGCAGGCCGTGGCGGGCTCGGCGTCGCCGCCGATGACCACGCTGCCGCTGAGGTTGGCCCCGCCCTGGACCAGGGCGCTGTTCTTGACCACGGCGCTGCCGCTGACCGTGGCGCCGCTGTTCACCCAGGCCAGGTCCTCGATGCGGGCGTTGCCGCTGACGGTGCTGTTGCCGTACACGGCGGCTCGGGGGCCGACGTAGGCGGTGGCGGCCACGTTGGCCCGGTTGTCCACCCAGCCGCCGCCGTTGGAGTGCCAGTGCCCGTTGCCCGGCGCCGGCGGCTTCACGTGGCCAGGCTCGAAGCCCCACGGCGTGGCGCCCTGCAGGCGGAACTGGTACGGGTAGCGGTAGTTCTTCGGGTAGCCGTCGAGGAAGGCGTACTTGTGCACGGTCGCCGGGGCGCCGAGCACCACGAGGTAGACATCCCGCTCACCCGGCTGGGTCTGGAAGGTCACCTCGCCGTTGGAGGAGCTGTGGATGGGGCCGTAGCGCGGGACGCCGTTCCTGACTGCGACGAACCCGTACGACCAGCCCGACTGCGCGCCGGCGTTGACGTGGCCGCGGAAGCGCATCCGGATGAGGGCGCCGTCGCTGCTCGGCACGAGGCGGATCTTGTTGTAGCCGTAGTCGGAGGGCGCGAGGGCGTCGGAGATGCGGAAGTGCCCGGCTGAGGCGTTGACCGCCTCCACGTTGACGCCGTTGTAGGCGGTGACGAACGGATAGAGGCTGTTGATGAACGGCATGAAGTCGGCCCGGTTGGAGTAGTCCCAGGTGACGTTGCGCTGGGCGTACTCGCCGAGGCGCCGGTTGAGCTCGGCCTGGTCGATGCCGCCGATGCGGCGGTAGGTCTCCAGCGGGTGCTCGGTGTTCCTGGCCTCGTTCCACATGCGGTTGAACATGGCCAGGCCGTCGCGGTCCTTGATGTACTGCGCGAGCATCCAGGCGCCGTAGTGGTGGCGACTGCTGCTGTAGGCGAGGTTCTCCGTGCGGATGAACCTGGTGAGGTCGCCCGCGGCCGTCTTCGGGTAGACCTGCATCGCCATGAACTCGGCGCTCGCCTCCCAGAACGTCCCCGCGCTCGGGTGCGTGAACCCGTATCCGGAGCGGCCGAGGAAGGTGTAGTTCTGGAACACGTGCGCCAGCTCGTGGGCCAGGCCCCAGGATCCGGGCTGGGCGGCTCCGGGGGCGATGTTGATGACGCCGACCCTGCCGTCGGTCGAGCCACCGGTCGCCCACGCGTCCAGGGGCGCGTTCGACCAGGTCCTCGTGATGATGACGATGATCTTGTGCTGGGCCAGGAGGCCGGTCTCCGGCGTGAACTTCATGGTGTTCACATAGAAGCCGTAGAGGCTTTCCAGCTGGCCGAGGATGTTGTCGGGGTCGAAGCGGTATTGGGTGGGCGCGTTCCGCGGGTCCGTGCCCGACTGGTCGCCCCACAGGAGGATGAAGTTGGCCGACTCCTTCGTACGCGCCTGCACCCACGGCACCTCGCCGGTGCTCTGCCAGCGGGACGGGATGTAGACCGTCTTGGCCAGGAGCGCGCTGGTCGCCGACGCCGGTGGCGGGGCGAGGAATAACGTGCCGAGGAGCATGACAAGGGCGATCGTCGCCGCCCGCAATCGTCTCACTGCGGAACCTCCGGGACTGTGGAAGGCCAGGCGCATGGTTAGCGCTAACATCAGGGCGCCAACGCCTAGAGATATGTCACATATTGGGGCGGCTCCGAGTGTCGGGACGGCGACAGAGGATGTCAAGGCTCGGACGCGCCGCCCGTCAATGATCACCTGTGTGAGCTGTGCGGGGCCGCCGAAGGGGAGTGAAAGTTACACCTGCCGTCGGGCCTGCCCGTGCGGTAGCGTGAACGCGGCGCCGTCCTGCGCCGGACCTTCTGACCGCGTGCCCACGCCACGCGGCGCACGCGAAGGCAGAGGGGATCGATGTCCTCGGGGCGAGACCTTCGATCGTGTCGGTTCTCCTTGGACGGCGGGTCGCGCAGCCGGAGCGTGGGTCCTTCGCGCGGGACCGCCTCGGGAGCGATCATGACCGATCACAAGCACCTCAAGCACCGCGTACGCGAGCGCATGGCCAAGACCGGCGAGTCCTACACCACCGCCCACCGCCACGTCACCGCCCGCGCCGAGCGCCACCACCACGAGTCGGCGCTGCTGCTGCGCGTGCTGGGTGGCGGCTACTCCGAGGCCATGCTGCTGGGGCTCGGCGGCGGCATCGGGTTCATGTACTTCGTCTTCGAGTACGCCGGCCACGCCCCGATGCTCACGATCGTGGCCCAGGCACATCCCGAGCCGATGATCCCGCGGGCCCTGGACCGGGCCGGCATCCCGTACGAGAGCCGCCAGACCGGCTCCCCCAAGGTCGCCGAACGGCACCTGCGGGCCGCGCTCGACGCCGGCCGGCAGCCGATCTGCCGGGTGGGCCGCTACCAGCTGCCGTGGCGGCCGGACCTGCCGTTCCCCGACCCGGTCGACGTCGTGGTGACCGGCATCAGTGGCGACACCGTGCACGTGCACGACGACGAGCCCGGCGAGCTGCCGCTGGCCGACTTCATGGCGGCCTGGTCGGCGATCAAAAAGTCGAAGCACCACCTCATCGAGGTCACCGGGCCCGCGACCGGGGCGCCCGACGTGACCGGCGCGATCAAGGACACCATCGCCAAGCTGACCGGTCCGGTGCTGGGCAACAGCTTCGACGTCAACTTCGGGCTGCCGGGCATGCGCAAGCTGGCCGCGCAGCTCGCCGACACCACCGGCAAGCAGGGCTGGACCCGCCGGTTCGGGGACGATCGCGGGCCGGTGCTCGACCGGCTGCGGGACTGCCTGGAGGTCGAGTACACCACGACCGGCGCCACCCGGCCGCTCTACGCCGACTTCCTGACCGAGACCGGGCACGCCGAGGCGGCGGCCGTCTACCGGGAGGCGGGCAGGCAGTGGTCGCGCGTCGCATCGGCCCGCACGTCGTTCCCTGAGCTTGCCGAGCTCGTGACGGAGGCGGTACGCCTCGAGGAGACCGGCGTGGAGGCGTTGCGGCAGGTCTGACTACGCAGGGCCAACCTTCTCGTTATCGTCGGGCCGAGGGCTGAACCCAGGCGAACGGCGGGCGCGTACTTCGGGGCAATCACACCCCCGGAGACCTGTCATGACCATCCGTCCGTTACTTGTCATGCTCACCGTCCTGGCCCTGCCGGCCACCGCCTGCAGTCCCGGCGGGCAGGCCGCGTTCGGCCGCTCGGCCTCGACCGGCGCGGCCGCACCGGCCGCGCCCCGCGGCGTCGTCACCGTCGCGGAGGCCGAATCCATCTTCGGCCAGTGGGAGAAGGCGATCAAGAATGCCGCCCTGCAGGGTGGAACAGACTGGACGGCCGCGGAGGCCGAGCTGGCCGCAGAGATCAGCAAGGCCCAGAGCAAGGTCCGCAAGATGATCGGCGAGAGCGTGTCGTCGTCCAGGAAACCTATTGTCAAAACGCGGTTCGCCATCCCGGGGAAGGTCGCCGGCGCGCCGTGGTTCATGGCCGAGTACAGCTACAAGGGCGTCTCCGGCTGGTGGCAGGCGGTCTTCAAGAAGACGTCGGCCGGCTGGCGCGCGGTCGCCTATTCCGCCACCACGTCCAAGTCCCGGCCGCCCACCCCCGCCCGCGACAAGAACGGCCTTGCCACGGTGGTGGCGCCGGACGACGGCAACGGCCTCATCGCCTCGCCGCGGCAGATCGTCCAGGCCCACGCCCGCCTGCAGAGCACTTTCGGCGAGGACCAGCGTGCCCGGCGGATATTCACGGCCAATTCCCGTACCAGGCAGAACGCCAAAGCCAGAGTGACCGATCGCAAGGCGTTGCAGGGTCAATGGACCATGACGATCCGCCCACAGCCGGCCCCGGAGATCTACGCGCTCAGGACGTCCTCCGGCGGCGCGCTCATCTGGTACGGCATGAGGCAGCAAGAAACCTTCGTCGCACGTCCCGGCACCGATACGACGATGAGCTTCTCCACCCGCCACATCGCTGCGCTGAGCCACGGCGAGCGCTTTGCACGCAAGGCGGTCCACAAGACCGCCGCGATCTACCTTGCCGTCGTGCCGAAATCACCAGGTCTGGTCCGGGTCCCCGCTGAGTGGTTCACCAGCGTCAGCGTCACCGGCTCGTAGCTAGGCGGGCAGGAGCTGTTCGGCCCAGATGCATTTGCCGTCGGCGGTGAAGCGGGTCCCCCAGCGCTGGGAGACGGCGGCGACGAGTTGCAGCCCGCGACCACCTTCGTCGGTGTCCGCGGCGCGGCGGATCCTGGGTGTGGTCTGGCTGCCGTCGGAGACCTCGCACACGAGGGTGCGGCCACGCAGCAGGCGAAGCCGGATCGGGCCCCTGGCGTGGCGGATGACGTTGGCGACCAGTTCGCTGGCCACCAGTTCGGTGGTCGGCACCAGGTCGTCCAGGCGCCAGCCGGCGAGCTGCTCCCGCACGTGCTCGCGGGCCTCGCCGGCCGCGATCGGGTTCTCGGGCAAGGACCAGGAGCCGACGTCCTCGGGTGCCAGCCGGAGGGTGCGGGCGATGAGCAGGGCGGCGCCGTCGCTGGGCTGTTGCCGTACGGGGCGCATGCCGTGGGTGACGGCGTCGGCTAGACGATCCAGGTCGCTGCGGGATCGGGGTAGAGCACCGGTCAGGAGCCGGGTGAGCTCGGCCATGCCGTCGTCCATGTCCCGGTGCGCGGACTCGATCAGATCGTCGGTGTAGAGCACGAGGAGCGCGCCTGCGGGCAGGCGCAGCTCGGCCGGGTTGAAGGGCGGCTCCGCGGCGCCGAGCCGCAGGTCAGGTGAGGTGTCCAGGACCTGGACCGTGCCGTCGGGGTGGACGACGGCGGGCGGCGGATGCCCGGCGCTGACCAGGGTGCACTCACCGTTGGTGGGGTCGTACACGGCGTACAGGCACGTGACGTGGACGTGTTCGCCGAGCTCCTTGACCAGGTCGTTGAGGTGGACCAGGAGATCGTCGGGCGGCAGCTCGAGGTCCGCGAGGGTACGCGCGGCCGTGCGCAGGCGGCCTATGGTGGCGGCTTGGGGCACGCCGTGCCCTCTGACGTCGCCCATGACGAGGGCCACCCGCTCCGAGGACAGGGGGATGACGTCGTACCAGGCTCCGCCGAGCTCCGGGGCGCCGTCCGCCGCCAGGTAGCGGACCGCCGCGGTGACGCCCGGTAGCGACGGCAGCTCGCGGGGGACGAGCAGACGCTGCAGTTCCTCGGCGCGCGCATGCTCCATGTCGTACATGCGGGCCCGTGCCAGGGCCTGGCCGACCAGCCCGCTCAGCGCGGTGACCAGCGGGCGTTCCTCCCCGGTGAACCGCCGGGGGCGTTCGAAGGAGATCACGCTGCAGCCGCCGGGGTGCCCGGGAACCAAGAGCGGGAGCAGCGCCCAGGCGTTCATGCCCGAGTCGGCCTCGAGGAGGTCGGTCTCCATGCACTGGTCACGACTTTCGATGAAGGCCGGCACACCGGTCTGGATCACGTCGGTGAGGACGGAACGGTCAGTGACCGTGTGCTGCTCGATCCGGCGGAGAAAATCGGGAGAATGGCCGACGGTTCCGACAATGCGCAGACGATCGTCATCGACCGTGACGATCAGCAGTCCGGCGGCGGCGAAGGTCGGCAGGACCCGCTCGGTGATGATCCGCACCACGTCCTGGGCGCTCACTGCCTCGCTGAGCGCACGGGTCATCTCCTGAGTCCAGGCGGCCCGCTCGGCGGTGGCACGCTCGGCGGCCGCACGTTCCGCGTCGCGCAGGCGTTTCTCGGTGACGTCGGCGAAGTAGAACGTCAGGCCGTCCGGCACCGGGACCAGCCGTACGTGGTACCACCGCTGGTCGCTCGGCCACTGCATGTCGAAGCTGGCGGGCGTGCGGTCGTCGGCGGCTTGGAGGCACCGGGCCCGGAGGTCGGGCAGGTCGCCCGCGGTCAGGTCCCACAACAGGCGGCCGTGGAGGTCGGTGGATCCGAGGAGGCGTTCGCCGTCGAGGTTGGCGAAAACGATCCGCCAGTCGCCGTCCACCGCGAGGAAGGCGTCGCTCATGTACTGCAGCGCGCGGCCGGCCGACTCCCTGGCGATGCGGCTCTCGGTGGTGTCCCAGACCGTGCCGATCATGCGTACCGGCTCGCCCTGCTCGTCCAGGACCAGGCGGCCACGCGCGTGCATCCAGCCGGTGGTGCCGTCGGCGCGGCAGACGCGGTATTCGATCTCGTACAGGCTCCTGGTGCGGACGGCCTTGTCTTTCGCGGCCATCACCCTGGGCAGGTCCTGGGGGTGCACGACGTTCACCCAGGTGTCGATGTCGTACTGGTCGATGCCGGGGTCGACGCCCAATATCGTCTGCGCGGGTTCGTCCCAGTGGACCTCGCCGGTGCGGATGTTCCACTCCCAGGATCCGGCCTTGGCCGCCTCCAAAGCCCGCTGGAGGTGGGAGTCGGACTGCCACAGGCGGGCCGGGCCGTTGCCCGGTTTCGGGGTGCCGCATCGCTCGGCCAGCCAGGAGGCCAGTGCTTGGAGGAACGCCCGCCGCTCGCTCGGCGGTGCGGCCGGCCCATCGGTCAGCACGGACAGGACGCCTACCCAGGCGCCGGAGGCGCCGTCCAGCGGGACCGCCGTCAGCATCACGGAGTGGTCTGTGCCGGCGTCGAGGGTGACGGGCATGAACGTCAGCACGCCGTCGTCCAGCGCGCGGGAGATCGCGTGGCGGATGTCCCCGCGGGCCGACAGGTCCGTCGGAGGCAGTCCGGAGGCGACCACCAGGCGCAGCTCGTGACTGCCGGTGGGGCCGCGCCAATGCACCATGCCGCTCAGCGCGTGCAGGTCGGCGACCGCCTGGTCCAGCGCGTACTGCAGGACTTCAATGTCGCTGAGCCCGGCGCACGCGGCGGCGAGGATCCGCAGGCGTTCCTCTTCCGACGCGGCAGCGAAGGCGTCGTCTATCGCCATCCCTTCGCCCCCCGTGCGTCGCGACATCTGCCCCTATCTCATGGTAGCGAACGGGTGTCAATTCCCCAGTTGGGGGACGCCTCCCTGTCCGCGAGAGGCCGAGGAGCCATCACTAGACTGCGGATCATGGAAGCGGGCAAACCGGACTTTCGTAGCGCAGGACGGTATCTCTGGTGGCTGGTCCGGACCCAGCGTGGCCGCTGCGTCGCCGGGGCGGTGTTGGGGAGCACGTGGATGGTGGGACTGACGTTGCCGCCGTATCTCCTGTCACGCGCCATCGACGATGGGCTGACGCCCGGGCGCTGGCCCACGCTGGCGGGATGGGCGGCCGCGCTGTTAGGCGTCGGGGTGGTGAACGCCTGGCTGGGCATCATGCGGCATCGCACGATGACCAGGGTGCGCATGCACGCCGCCTTCGCCACCGTCGAGGCCGTGGTGTCACAGGCGACCCGGCTCGGCGCGGCGCTGTCGCGCAAGGTCTCGGCCGGAGAGGTCGTCACGATCGGGTTCACCGACGTCACGGTGATCGCCCAGACGCTGACCATCACCGGCCCGGGCGTCGGCGCCGTGCTGGCGTACATCGTCGTGGCCGTGCTCCTGCTGACCGTCTCGCCGCTGCTCGCCGTGGTGGTGCTGGCCGGCATACCGCTGCTCGTGGGGCTGGCCGGGCCGCTGATGGGGCGGCTTCGCACGGCCGAGACGACGTACCGGACGCGGCAGGGCGCGCTCGCCGCTCGCTTCGTGGACATCGCCGGAGGGCTGCGCGTGCTCAGCGGCCTCGGCGGCAAGGAGGTGTACGCCGAGCGCTACCGGCGCGGCTCCCAGGACCTCCAGGCGGAGGGCTATCGGGTCGGGGCGGTGACGAGCTGGATCCAGGCGCTCGGCGTCGGCCTGCCCACCCTGTTCATCGGGGCCGTGACCTGGCTGGCGGCGCGGATGGCGGTCCAGGGCGACCTCACGGCCGGCGAGCTGGTGGCGGTTTACGGGTACACCGCCGTGCTGGTGGTGCCGGTCTCGTTCTTCATCGAGGGCGGGTACGACCTCAGCCGCGGACTCGTCGCCGCCCGCCGCGTCGTCCGGTTCCTCGCCCTGACACCGGTCCCCCGCGGGGACGCCGGTGCACCCCCGGGAGCGGCGGTGCTGCGTGATCAGGAATCCGGGGTCGAGATCACGCCCGGGAGGCTGACCGCGCTCGTCAGCGCCCGGCCGGCGGAATCGGCGGCGGTGATCGACCGCCTCGGCCGGTTCGCCGAGCCGGCCGCGCTATGGGACGGGACCCGCCTCGACGAGATCGACCTGACGCGGGTACGCGAGCGGATCCTGGTCGCCGACAACGAGGCCGAGCTGTTCGCCGGCCCGCTGCGCGACGTCGTCTCCGGAAGGGGCGATCCGGACGACGAGGCCATCGAGCGGGCCCTGCACGCGGCCGTGGCCCAGGACATCGTGCGCGGGCTGCCGGACGGGCTCGACTCGGCCATCGATCCGCAGGGCCGCAACCTGTCGGGCGGCCAGCGGCAGCGCGTACGCCTGGCGCGGGCGCTGCTGGCCGATCCGGAAACGCTGCTGGCCGTCGAGCCCACGTCGGCGGTGGACGCGCACACGGAGGCGGCGATCGCGGGCCGGCTGCGAGCCGCGCGCTCGGGGCGTACCACGGTCGTCACCAGCACGTCGCCGCTCGTGCTCGACCAGGCGGACACGGTCTACTACCTGGAGGACGGGGTCGTCGCGGCGACCGGCAGCCATCAGGACCTCCTGGCCGAGCAGCTCGGCTACCGGCTCCTGGTGTCGCGCGGGATGGCGGCCTCATGAGGGCCCTGCCGGTGGCCGAGCCGTCCCAGGTGCGCCGCGCCATGCTGCGGCTGATCCGGCGGGACGGCCGGGCCTTCGCCGCCATGATCACCCTCAACGCGCTGGCCGCCGGGGCCGGGCTCGTCGGGCCGTGGCTGCTGGGCCGCATCATCGATGTGGTCAAGGCCGGTGGCGGGGTCGGTGCGGTGGATCGGCTGGCGTTCGGGATCCTGGTCTTCGCGCTGATTCAGCTCCTGCTCGCGCGGTATGCCAGCTATGTCGGGCATCGGTTCGGGGAGCGGACGCTGGCGCGCGTTCGGGAGGAGGTCGCCGACCGGGCGCTCGCCGTACCGGCCTCGGTGATCGAGCGGGCCGGCACGGGCGACCTGACCACCCGCGGCACCACCGACGTGGCGATGGTCGGCACCACTGTGCGCGATGCCGGGCCCGACGTGCTGATCGCCGGGGTGCAGGCGCTGTTCATCATGGGGGCGGTCTTCGTGCTCGACCCGCTGCTCGGCGGGGTCGGGGTGGTGGGGCTGCTGGGGATCTGGTTCGCGGTCCGGTGGTATCTGCGGCGGGCGCTGCCCGCGTACCTGGCTGAAGGGGAGGCCAACTCGGCGCTCGCGGAGCAGCTGGCGGCCACCGCCGCGGGGGCTCGCACGATGGAGGCGCTGGGGCTACAGGAGCGGCGGATCGCGGTCTGCCAGGACGCGATCGCCACGTGCCGGCGCACCCGCCTGCGGACGTTGTTCCTGCGGAGTGTGCTCTTTCCGATCGTGGACGTCTCCTACAGCATCCCCGTGGTGGGCGTGCTGCTGGTCGGGGCGGTGCTGCACGAGCACGGGCTGATGAGCCTGGGCGCGGTGGTCGCCGCGGCGCTGTACCTGCGGCAACTCTCCCAACCGCTGGACACCATCCTGCTGCGCATCGACCAGCTACAGAGCAGCGGCGCCTCCTTCGCCCGGGTCGAAGGGCTCGCATCGGTGCCGTCAGCGGACTCGCCGGGAGATCGCCGGGAGCCTGACGGCGATCTGATCGAGGTGTCCGGGGTGCGATACGCCTACGAGGGCGGTGGCGGTGATGTGCTGCACGGGGTCGACCTGGTGGTGCGGCCCGGGGAACGGCTCGCGATCGTCGGGGCTTCGGGCGCCGGGAAGACGACGCTGGGCCGGCTGCTGGCAGGCATCGACAGGCCGCGGACCGGATCGGTGACGGTGGGCCGCGTACCGATCAGTGACGTGGACCCCTCGGAGCTGCGGCGGCGCATCGTCCTCGTCAGCCAGGAGCATCATGTGTTCCTCGGCACGCTGCGCGACAACCTGCTGATCGCGGCCCCCTCGGCCGACGACGACGCCCTGCGGGCGGCCCTCGCCGCCGTGGGGGCCTTGGAGTGGGTCGACGAGTTGCCGGACGGACTCGACACGGAGGTGGGGGCCGTGACTTACCGGGTGGACGGGGCGCAGGCTCAGCAGCTTGCCCTGGCTCGGGTGGTGCTGGCCGATCCGCACACCTTGGTGCTGGACGAGGCGACGGCGCTGCTGGACCCGCGGACGGCGCGGCACACGGAGCGGGCGATGGCCGCCGTTCTGGAGGGGCGGACGGTGATCGCCATCGCGCATCGCCTGCAGACGGCTCGTGATGCGGATCGGGTTGCCGTCATGGAGGAGGGGCGGGTGGTGGAACTCGGCGGGCATGAGGAGCTGGTGGCCGCCGGGGGGACGTACGCGGCGCTGTGGCGGTCCTGGCATGGGGACCGGGCAGGCTCCTCCTCTTGCTAGGCTGCCGATCGTTCGGCGTTGGAAAAGGACTCATACCTCTTATGACCACCTCGTGGATCACCCGCCCCGAAACCGCCGCCGACCATGGCCAGATCCGCGAGGTCAACCTCGCCGCCTTCCCCACCTCTCACGAGGCCGACCTCGTCGAGGCTCTGCGTGCCGACCCGCAGGCATGGATCCCCGGCCTGTCCTGGGTCGCCCAGGCTCCCGACGGCGGCATCGCCGGGTTCGCGCTGCTCACCCGCTGCCTCGTCGACGGCTCTCCAGCGCTCACCCTGGGCCCGTGCGCCGTCAAACCTGAGCACCAGCGGCGCGGTGCCGGTTCGGCCGCCATCCACGCCGCCCTGCGAGCCGCCCGCGAGCAGGGCGAGAACCTCGTGCTCGTGCTCGGCCACGCCGAGTACTACCCGCGTTTCGGCTTCACACCGGCCTCCGGATACTCCATCCGGCCGCCCTTCGACGTCGAGGACAAATACATGATGGCGCTGGTCTTCGACCCCACCCGGCCCGTGCCGACCGGCACCATCCGCTACCCGGCGGCGTTCGGAGTCTGACCCCGGTGCGCACCTGCTAGCAGGGCGGCGATGATCGCCGCGTAGCATGGCGTGACCGAGAGATCTTCCTGGACTGTTACTCGCCATCGGCCTGGCCCCGTCGCTCAAGGGGTAGGGCGGCAGATAACGGTCCAGGAAGGTCCCGGACTACCGGCGAAAGGGGACGCCGGAGCAGGGGTGATGACTGTGGCGGATACCGTGCCGGCGAGTGAATCCGGCGAACCGGAAGATCTCGAACAGGCTGCGGCGGTGTTCGCCGGTGTCCGGCCGCGCCTGTTCGGGATCGCGTACCGGATGCTGTCCAGCGTCACCGAGGCCGAGGATCTGGTGCAGGAGGTCTGGCTGCGCTGGCAGCGCTATGACCGCTCCACGGTGGACAACCCGCCCGCGTTCCTGGCCAAGACGATCACGCGGCTGGCCATCAACGCCGCTCAGTCCGCCCGCTCCCGCCGTGAGACCTACATCGGCCCGTGGCTGCCCGAGCCCGTCGACACCAGCGCGGATCCACACCTCGGCGCGGAGCGGGGTGAGGCTCTGGAGTTCGCGGTCCTGCTTCTGCTGGAGAGGCTCTCACCCACGGAACGGGCGGCGTACGTGCTGCGGGAGGCGTTCGAGTACCCCTACCGGCAGATCGCCGACATCATCCAGCTCAACGAGCCGGCCGTACGCCAGCTCGTCAGCAGAGCCCGCAAGCGCGTGCTCGTCGAACGACGCACGCCCGTGACCAGGGACGAACAACGCAGGCTGCTGAAGGCCTTCGTCGCCGCAGCCCGCGCCGGCGACCTGACCGCGCTGGAAGAGCTCTTCGCCGCCGACGTGATCAGCTACACCGACAGCGGCGGCGTCGTGCGCGGCGCCACCCGCTTTCCTGTGGTGGGGGCGTCGCGGCTGGCGAAGGTCGTCAGGGCGTTCTCGCCCCGCTTCTGGGCCGGGGTAGAGGTGGCCTGGGGGAGCACGAACGGGCAGCCCTCCGCGCTGCTGAGCCGCGACGGGCGGGTGTTCGGGGTCATCACGGTCAACGCCTCGGAGCAGGGCATCGACCAGGTCCTGTGGATGGTGAACCCGGCCAAGCTCACCGCAGTGTCCACCGGCTCCGACCCGGCGCAAGCGTGATCCTTGTGGTCTCCTTCACGACACGCCAGAGCTGGAGGGCTCCGGCTCAGGGCGACGCACTCCGGCGCGAGCCCGAACCGCCGTGGTCGCGATCGTGACGGCGACCAGCAGAACGCAGCCGGCGGTGATCGCCGCGACCACGCCGGCCACTCCGATCGGGCGTGAGGCGAGCGGCAGCAGCAGGATGCCGGTGACGCAGACCACAACTGCGGCGGGACGGATGACGGGCTCTGCGACGAGGGCGTGCACCGCCCACAACGCAGCGAGATACACGGCGACCGGGATGGCGACGGCGTAGCCGAGTGCCAGCGGTGACGCCGCGATGTCGTGCCCGCTCTGCTCCACCGCCACTTCGAGCCCGGCGCCGAGGGCCGCCAGGGCCGCGAAGATGCCGTAGTGGCCGTATCCCCACAGCCATGACCGATGACGGCGGTCATGGAGACCTTCCCCCGACTCTATGAGGAAGTAGAGCCACCAAAGAGCGAACAACAGGACGAGGCCGCAGACGGCGATGACGATGAAAGGGCTGCTGATCTCGTCCGCTTCGAGCGCTCTTTCCACTCCCCTGCTCGCGGCCAGGACGCTCTCACCGAGCAGAATGATCGTGAACAGGCCGTAGCGCTCGGCGATGTGGTGCGGGTGCCAGTTGGTGGCCCTGGCCCCTCCCGCCCACCGGGGTACAGCGAGCTCGAGGATGGCCAGGCCGACGTAGGACGGCAGATCGGCGAATGCGGGCAGGCCACCCGCTTCCGCGAGGAGGAAGCGAAGAATCCATCCCAGCTGCAGGATGCTGAGGCCGGCGGCGTAGCGCAGCGCGGTGCGACGGCCGGCCGGGTCTTCGAGGCCGGCTCGCAGCCATTGGGCGACGAGACCGATCCTCATGACGAGGTAGCCCAGTGTGACGATCCTGTAGTCGGAGTGCTCGGCCGCGGCGGGCACACCGGCGGCGAGGACCAGCACACCGGCCATCTGCACCATGGTCAGCAGCCGGTAGGCGACATCGTCGGTGTCGTAGGCCGAGGCGAACCACGTGAAGTTCATCCACGCCCACCAGATCGCGAAGAACACCTGCAGGAACGGGACCAGACCGGTGAGGGCATGACCGTCGGCGATGCTGTGCGCGAACTGGGCGGTGACGGCCGCGACCGCGACCACGAAGGTGAGATCGAACAGCAGCTCGAGCTGGCTCGAAGCGCGGTGCGGCTCATCGATGGCACGCGCGCTCATCCGAACCCGGATCCGGATGGTGGTGCTGGCTGGTGGCAAGCTCTCGCTCCTGTCGGTCCGCAACACCTGGTCGGTCTGAAAGACCGGACAGCATGCCGAATTGTGACAGCGCGGCACCCAGCACGTTGAGGACTCGAGCGATCGTCAGCGCCTTCAGGCAGGCTGCCGATCGTCCTTCAGACTCACCTGGTGACCGATTTCCTCATCCTCGGCCGCGGCCAGCACCACCTGGAGGAGCCCGGGGAAGCGGGCCTGCAGATCCTGTGTGCGTAAGGCCACGAAGCAGCGGGTGCCCTCCTGACGGGTGCGGGTCAGCCCGGCATCACGCAGGACTCGCAGATGGTGGCTGAGCGTCGACTTGGCCACCGGCGCCCGCAATTCGCCCCACCCGCGCTCACGACCGTCCGCCAGCACCCGCACCAGACCGACCCGGATGGGATCACTGAGGGCGGCCATCACCGCGGTCAGCCCGATCTCGCCCACTTCGGGGTGGTGCACCTGCTTCATTCCACCATGATAGCTTGTTCGATGTTTCACGAACAACGAACAAAGGAGGGCGACATGACCGTCCCACCCGCCAGGCACCTGCAAAACCATGTCGCGATCGTCACCGGAGCCGGATCCGGGATCGGCCGCGCCACCGCGATCGCCCTCGCCCGCGCCGGAGCGCACGTGCTCGGCGTCGGACGCCGCGCCGAAGCCCTGCATCAGACCGCCGCCCACCATCCGAACATCACCACCCTGGCCGCCGACATCACCTCCGCCGGCGCGCCACCCGCGATCATCGAGGCGGCCGTCGACCGCTGGGGGCGCCTGGACGTCCTGGTCAACAACGCCGGCGCCACCGCCGTCATGACTCTGGCCGAGACCGACGCCGCACGCATCGCCGACCTCCTGTCCCTCAACGTCACCGCGCCGAGCCTGCTCGCCCACGCCGCGCTGCCGCACCTGCGCGCCAACCGCGGCACGATCATCAACATCTCCAGCACCTACGGCCACTGCCCCCTGCCCGGCGCCGCCCACTACGCCGCCACCAAGGCCGCCCTGGAGCAGCTGACCCGCAGCTGGGCGCTGGAGCTGGCCGCCGACGGCATCCGCGTCAACGCCCTTGCCCCCGGCCCCACAGAAAGCGAGGCCCTGACCGCGGCCGGCCTGCCCGACACCGTGGTCGAGCAGATCAAGCAAGACGAGACCGCCCGCATCCCGCTCGGTCGCCGCGGCACTCCCGAGGAAGTGGCTGCCTGGATCGTGCACCTCGCCGACCCCGGTGCCACCTGGATCACCGGCCAGGTCCTCACCATCGACGGCGGCCTGGAACTCACCACCTGAAGACTCTCTTCCCGCGGGCGCGGGCAGCCTCCACGCGGGCAGCGGCAGCGGTTGGCTCCTTGGCCGGGCCGCCGTGGTGCGGCAGTCCGGCGGGCACGGGGTCATCCGTCGGGCGGCATGGCCGGTTGCGCATGGCGCCAGTGAGGTGACCTCATCCTCAGGGCCGGGTGTATGCCGATGCCCTGGTTCCGGGAGGTCCGTCGGGCGATGATGACCCTCGTCAACTGGCTGGTCACCAACGTGTGCGAGGTGCCGAACCCCGCCACAGGCGGCCCTGCCGCCCGCAACGCGTACATCCGGCGGTGTGCCGCGGGCGAGGAGCCCGCAGGCGTTCCGGTTCCCCTCGCGGCGACCATCACTCGTAACGCGCCGGTGGCGGCGATCGATACGTGCCCGAATCCGTTTCAGCCATCCGCTCGCCCGGCTGTTGGAACTCCCAGCGACCTCTCCATGACCATGCGGCAAACTCTCTTCTGCCTCGGAAACCGGGGCTGCTAGCGTCCGGGCATGTCGACACCGGATCTCACCGCCGCGCTCGAGCGCATTCCCGGCTGGTTCTGGCCGACCGACCAGCGCCTGTTCGAGTGGTTCCTGTCGGGTGGCGCCTCGGGCGACGTCCTCGAACTCGGGACGTACCTCGGCAAGAGCGCCGTCCTGATCGGCGGGCATATGCGGCAGGGAGAGACCTTCACCGTTTGCGACCTGTTCGAGTCGGACGCGCCGGACGCGCACAACAACGCCGAGACCACGGGGTCGTACTCGACGCTCACCCGCCACCAGTTCGAGCAGAACTATCTGAGCGTCCACGACACCCTGCCCGAGATCGTGCACGGGCCGACGTCGATCATCCTCGATCATGTGAAGGCGGACACCTGCAGGTTCGTTCACGTCGACGCGTCGCACCTGTACGCACACGTCAAGGGTGACGTCCTGGCGGCGCGGACCGTGCTCAAGGAGGATGGGATCGTCGTCTTCGACGACTACCGCAGCGAGCACACGCCGGGCGTCGCGCTCGCGGTCTGGGAGGCGGTCGCCGGCCTCGGGCTGGCGCCGGTCTGCATCAGCACGCAGAAGCTGTACGCCACGTGGGGCGATCCGTTGCCCGTCCAGCGGCGCCTGCTCGAATGGCTCAAGTCCCGTACCGATCTGTGGCACACGACGGATGCCCTCGGGGATCGGGAGCTCGTACGCGTCAACCAGCGCAAGAAGCCGAAGCCCGCGTCGCCGGAGAGCGACCTGGACCGGCTCACCACCGAGTTGCGGCGCACGACGGCGAAGCTGAAAGAGGTCACGGCGGAGTCGCAGAATGCCGTTCAGGCGCTGAAGAAGGCCACCAGAGAGGTCAGCCTGCTCGGCCCGGTCGCGCATCGTGCGGCCGGCTGGCTTCGCCGACGCTCCACTCCTCGAAAGTAGTTTCTCGCCGCCTTTACCCGGGCCGGCGACGTTATCCCGACTATCAGGAGGAACTACCGACGAGCGGCATTGGGGATTGACAAGCGGAGCGGCATACGCCATTATGAAAATGCGACCGGGAAGATTGGTCTGCGTGAGCGTGGACAAATTCTATTAGAGCGAGTACGCTCGGGCTTCCACGCTCCCTTTTTTGACGACCCGCGATGCTTGCTCACGTTGCGAGGTTGTCTGGCGTGCGTGTAGTCAGTCCGCCGCGAGCCCTCGGAAGGACATCTGTTGGCAGCCTCGCGCAACGCCTCCGCCGTACCCGCTGGTCCCCGTCTCGTCTCTTTCGCGCGCATCCAGGAGCCTCTCGAAGTTCCTGACCTTCTCGCTCTGCAGACCGAGTCGTTTGATTGGCTGCTCGGAAACGAGAAGTGGAAGGCCCGGGTAGAGGCGGCTCGTCAGGCCGGGCGCAAGGACGTCCCGACCCAGTCGGGCCTCGAAGAGATCTTCGAAGAGATCAGTCCCATCGAGGACTTCTCGGGGACCATGTCCTTGTCGTTCCGCGACCACCGGTTCGAGCCGCCGAAGTACTCAGTCGATGAGTGCAAAGACAAGGACATGACCTTCTCCGCCCCGATGTTCGTGACGGCGGAGTTCATCAATAACACCACTGGTGAGATCAAGAGCCAGACGGTGTTCATGGGTGATTTCCCGCTCATGACGCCGAAGGGCACGTTCATCATCAACGGCACCGAGCGTGTCGTGGTCTCGCAGCTGGTCCGTTCGCCCGGCGTCTACTTCGAACGTAATGTCGACAAGACGTCGGACAAGGATCTGTACGGCTGCAAGGTCATCCCGTCGCGTGGTGCCTGGCTCGAGTTCGAGATCGACAAGCGTGACAGTGTCGGTGTGCGCATCGACCGTAAGCGCAAGCAGGCCGTCACCGTGCTTCTCAAGGCACTGGGATGGACCAGCGACAAGATCCTCGAGCGGTTCGGCCAGTACGAGTCGATGCGGGCCACCCTGGAGAAGGACCACACGGCCGGCCAGGATGACGCGCTGCTGGACATCTACCGCAAGCTGCGGCCGGGTGAGCCGCCGACCAAGGAGTCGGCGCAGACTCTGCTGGAGAATCTCTACTTCAACCCCAAGCGGTACGACCTGGCCAAGGTGGGCCGCTACAAGATCAACAAGAAGCTCGGTGTCGACTCGGAGATCACGCACGGCACGCTGACCGAAGACGACATCGTCTCGATGATCGAATACATCGTCCGGCTGCACGCCGGCGAGGCTTCGATGGGTGAGGTCGTCGTGGAGATCGACGACATCGACCACTTCGGCAACCGCCGCATCCGCAGTGTCGGCGAGCTGATCCAGAACCAGGTCCGCCTGGGCCTGGCCCGCATGGAGCGCGTCGTGCGTGAGCGCATGACCACGCAGGACGTCGAGGCGATCACGCCGCAGACCCTGATCAACATTCGCCCGGTCGTGGCGTCAATGAAGGAGTTCTTCGGCACCTCGCAGCTGTCGCAGTTCATGGACCAGACCAACCCGCTGGCCGGCCTGACCCACAAGAGGCGTCTGAACGCGCTCGGCCCCGGTGGTCTGTCCCGTGAGCGGGCGGGCATGGAGGTCCGTGACGTGCACCCGTCCCACTACGGCCGGATGTGCCCGATCGAGACCCCCGAAGGCCCGAACATCGGCCTCATCGGCTACCTCGCGTGCTTCGGGCGCCTCAACCCCTTCGGCTTCGTCGAGACGCCTTACCGCAAGGTCGTCGACGGCAAGGTGACCTCCCAGGTCGACTACCTCACCGCTGATGAGGAGGACCGCTATATCATCGCCCAGGCGAACTCCGCGCTGACGGAGGACGGCAGCTTCGCTGAAAACCGGGTGCTCGTACGGCGCAAGGGTGGCGAGTTCGAGCACATCCGCTCGGGCGACGTGCACTACATGGACGTGTCGCCGCGCCAGATGGTGTCGGTGGCCACGGCGATGATCCCGTTCCTCGAGCATGACGACGCCAACCGGGCGTTGATGGGCGCGAACATGCAGCGGCAGTCGGTGCCGCTGCTCAAGAGCGAGGCGCCGCTGGTCGGCACCGGCATGGAATACCGTGCCGCGACCGACGCCGGTGACGTCATCAGCGCCGAGAAGGCGGGCGTGGTGGAGGAGGTCTCGGCCGACTACATCACCGTGATGAACGACGATGGCACCCGCACCACCTACCGGGTGGCCAAGTTCAAGCGCTCCAACCAGGGCACGAGCTTCAACCAGAAGCCCATCGTCGCCGAGGGTGACCGGGTGGAGGTCAACCAGGTCATCGCCGACGGCCCGTGCACCGACAAGGGCGAGATGGCGCTGGGTAAGAACCTGCTGGTGGCGTTCATGCCGTGGGAGGGCCACAACTACGAAGACGCCATCATCTTGTCTCAGCGGCTGGTCCAGGACGACGTGCTGTCCTCGATCCACATCGAGGAGCACGAGGTCGACGCCCGGGACACCAAGCTCGGCCCCGAAGAGATCACCCGGGACATCCCGAACGTGTCGGAGGAGGTCCTGGCCGACCTCGACGAGCGCGGCATCATCCGGATCGGCGCCGAGGTCGTGCCGGGTGACATCCTGGTCGGCAAGGTCACCCCGAAGGGTGAGACCGAGCTGACGCCGGAGGAGCGGCTGCTGCGTGCGATCTTCGGTGAGAAGGCGCGTGAGGTGCGCGACACCTCGCTGAAGGTGCCGCACGGCGAGCAGGGCAAGGTCATCGGGGTGCGGGTGTTCTCCCGTGAGGAGGGCGACGAGCTGCCTCCGGGTGTGAACGAGCTGGTGCGCGTGTATGTGGCGCAGAAGCGTAAGATCACCGACGGTGACAAGCTGGCCGGCCGGCACGGCAACAAGGGCGTCATCTCCAAGATCCTGCCGGTCGAGGACATGCCATTCCTGGAGGACGGCACCCCGGTCGACATCATCCTCAACCCGCTGGGCGTGCCCGGCCGGATGAACGTCGGTCAGGTGCTGGAGACCCATCTGGGGTGGATCGCCGCCCGCGGCTGGGACATCTCGGGCATCCAGGAGGCCTGGGCCGAGCGGCTGCGTGACAAGGGCTTCGAGAAGGTCGCCCCGCGCACCAACGTCGCCACCCCGGTCTTCGACGGCGCCAATGAAGAAGAGATCATCGGGCTGCTCGACAGCACTGTCCCCAACCGTGACGGGGATCGGCTGGTGCAGCGCAGTGGCAAGGCCCAACTGTTCGACGGCCGCTCCGGCGAGCCGTTCCCCTATCCCATCGCGGTCGGCTACATCTACATCCTCAAGCTGCTGCACCTGGTCGACGACAAGATTCACGCTCGGTCGACCGGCCCCTACTCCATGATCACCCAGCAGCCGCTCGGCGGTAAGGCCCAGTTCGGTGGCCAGCGCTTCGGTGAGATGGAGGTGTGGGCGCTGGAGGCGTACGGCGCCGCCTACGCCCTGCAGGAGCAGCTGACCATCAAGTCCGACGACGTCCATGGCCGCGTGAAGGTCTACGAGGCCATCGTCAAGGGCGAGAACATCCCGGAGCCCGGTATTCCGGAGTCCTTCAAGGTGCTCATCAAGGAAATGCAGTCGCTGTGCCTGAACGTCGAGGTGCTCTCCAGCGACGGCATGTCCATCGAGATGCGCGACACCGACGAGGACGTCTTCCGCGCCGCGGAGGAGCTCGGCATCGATCTGTCCCGGCGCGAGCCGAGCAGCGTGGAAGAAGTCTGAGCGCGTTAGAGCTTCAGGCCGTCCCGGCCGGTACCCGACCGGCCGGGACGGCTGGGATTCAGGCCTGTTTCATGAGGCTGCGGTCACTTGGCGGCGAGCTTCGCGACGTCGGAGGCGTAGACGGTCATCCAGTGCGGGCGCAGCCGGTAGTAGACCACGTCGTTGTCCCAGTCGAAGGCATCCTCGCCGTAGAAGTCCTTGAAGTACGCGAGCAGGTCCGGCCAGTCCTCGGCCGGCTCGCCATCCTCGGGATTGAGGATCTCCACCGTTCCGTGCGTGAACACGCCCAGGTCCTCACCGCGCATGTGCGCGACGCTGGCGGCGGGGCGGGCGGCGAGGTGGCGGGCCTTGGCCGCGCTGCGCGCCGTGCCGAAGTACCACTTGCCGTGCAGGAAGTGCCCGTCCACGCCGCTGATCCGCGGCTCGCCCTTCGCTGTCACGGTGGATAGGGCGAGGGTGCACATGCCGGTCAGGATCTGGGTGAGCTGATCCGCGGTCAGGGTGCGCTCGGTGATGATCGAGCGGAGGTGGGTGGTGGAGCGGGACAGGGATGCGTCGAGCAGGGCCTGGAGCTCGTTGAGTTCTTCTGGCGTTTCACGCATCGGGCCACTTTAGCCACGCCATCCTCGGCGTCGGCATCAACAGCGGCCTTCTGGCGAGCACACCCGGATCATTTCCCGCGAGCGGTGTCGCGCCTGCTGCGCCACTTGGCGGCATGCGGCAGCACGAACAAGTACAGACCGGTGAACAGGAGCAGGGCGAGCGGGAGCAGCGGCACGTAGGACACCCAGACGACGGGCTCCTCCTGTACCAAGGCGACGGTGGTGACGATGACGGTCACCGTAAAGGCAATGGCCAGCCAGCGGTGTATCTGCCGAACCCACTTGTTCCCGTTCATTGAGAACCTCCTTTGAAGGCGCGCGACCCCAGGCCCCAGTGACCTACCGGGTGGGGACGTTCAGCCGGTTGTAGACGTTGGTGATGGTCGACGGCAGCACCCAGACCTTTGTCGTGGGTGAGCCGATGCTCGGTGTCGCGATCGAGGCTGAGACGTGTGAGCGCTGATCGGCACTCGCCGGGCGGGTCAGCGAAGCTCCTGGATGCGTACCTGGTTGCCCGCGGGATCACGGAAGGCGCAGTCGCGCACGCCCCACGGCTGCTCCGTCGGCTCCTGAACGACGTCGGCGTCGGTGGCCTGCAGCTTCTCGAAGGTGTCGTCGAGGTCTCGGGTGGCCAGCAGGATCCAGCCGTAGGTGCCCTTGGCCATCATCTCGGCGATGGTGCGGCGCTCGTCGTCGGTGATGCCGGGGTCGGCGGCCGGGGGCGCCAGGAGGATGGACGTGCCGGGCTGGCCGACAGGGCCCACGGTGATCCAGCGCATCTTGCCGTGTCCGACATCGGTGCGTACCTCGAAGCCGAGGATGTCGCGGTAGAAGGCCAGGGAGGCGTCCGGGTCGTCGTGCGGGAGGACGGTCGTGTGAATGGTGATGTCCATGGCCGTCACGTTAGCTGCGGCCCGCTGACCAGCGCTTCTCGATTCCTGATCGGTCTGGTCACCTGTTTCACCACTCGTGGTGGGGCTGTCCGTACCGGCAAGACGCCCGACCACCGCATGGTTCCCGCCGCGCTGGCCGCGACATCGTGCTGGACAGCAACGACGACCCCGACCCGCGGCGGGTGGCACGCGCCTGGCTGGCGAACTACGCGGTAGTCGTCGAGGACCGGCAGCCGCTGCCCGTCCTGCCCCAGCCAGGCGACGCCGTAATCCAGAACGCCGCCGCCGTGGCGGGCGCCACCATCTGCAACGATGTGACCTGGTCGCGGTCGATCGAGCACCACCGCCGCGACGTACGCCGCAACCGCGCCGCCTACCCCCTCACCGCGGGCATGCCCGTCGACATGGGCCCCTGCTCCTTCTGGCACTACCAGCCGGCCGAGCCGGCCACGCGCGTCACCTCGCAGGGCCCGTCGAACATCCTCCTCATCCAGAACCTGCGCGATCCCTCCACCCCGTACAACGGCGCGCTCGAGCTGCGCCGCGCGCTCGGCGATCGCGCCCGGATGGTCGCCGTCGATTCCGGCGGCCACGGCGTCTACCTCGCCAACGGCAACTCCTGCGGCGACCGGGCCGTCACCGCCTTCCTCGCCTACGGCATCCGCCCAGCCGAGGAGACCACCTGTCCCACCAAGTGACGCCTGTCCGCCCCTGACGATCGCCCTCGCACCGCCGACCAGCAAGGGTGATCACTGCCGGTCCGCGCTCGCGATCACGTCGCGGATGAACTCACCCACCAGGCGAGGCAACCGGCGCGGGTCGCTCACAGAAGCATCGACGGACGCCGGCACCCCGAGACGGCGGGCCAGCGCCAGACGGATCAGAGGATGCCAGCGTGCCTCGAAGGTATCCAGCGCGTACTCGGCCGCGGCCTCCTTCGAGATCACCTCACCCGTCACGATCGTGTGGTGCAGCCGGGGAGGAGACAACACGGCGGCTATCGCCACCCGGTGGGCCGGGAGCAGCGGCTTGCGCCGAGGCTTACCCGACAGCGCGTTGTCGGCCCAGGTGGCCCAGTACCCGTGCAGTTGCCGCAGGTTCCATTCGCGCAGCCTGCCCGGCTCCGGGTCCAAGCCCAGCTCGTCGGGAGCCGGACCCCGTACCGTGACGCCCTTTTCCAGCAGAACCTTCCACACCACCGGATTCGTATCGAACCCCTGGCCTCGCCGAAACCGCGGCCCGCTGTGCGAAGCGAGCGGACGAATCTGCGTGACCGGCTTGCCCAGGTCCCCCGTCGCAACGAAAACGCCGTTCAACGTGCCCGGGATGTTCGGCCGGGCCCGGACCATGGCCTGCCAGGCCGCCGGAACGTTGCCCACCTTGTGCAGGAGCGCCAGTCGGCGCATGTCCCGCTCACCGAGGTCGCCGTCCACCACCGCGACGAAGTCGATATCGCTGCGCCCCTCCCGCCAGGCGCCCAGTGCGACCGAGCCGACGACGTAGAAATCGCCGATCCGCTCCGGCAGGAGCCGATCGGCCACCGACAGGTAGCGGGAAACCGCGCGCGCCACAGCGTCTGGAAGCATGCGACACAGGGTCCCAGAATCATCCGGCGAGGCTGAACCGATCACCCGCGCCGCGCAATGGCGGGCTTGTCCTGTACCTTTCATAGGCGAGGGAGCGGCTGGTACACCGCCCCACCGCTGAGCCCGGTGGCGCGCGGGGACTTGCCCGAGCTAGAACGAGCTCACGCGTGTGCGCCCTGCTGATCTCGCCGCGTGGCCAACGTTCGGTTATGGCCTTCTAGCGCAGCCACCGCAGAGCTGCGTCGGCGCAGTCCTCCGGGCTGCTGTTGAAGGCGATGGCTGCGTCGGGCGCGTGCTGCCGGACCAGGTTGACCGCCTTCTCGAAGAGTCCGAGCAACGGCTCGTGCTTGCGGATGCCGCCCCCGATCACCACGCAGACGTAGTCTTTGCGGGTCAGCGCCTCCACGATCGCTCCTTCGGGGTTCTCGTCGGGTGCCACCAGGCACCAGTCGGCCTCGATACCGTGATCGTCGAAACGGGCCTGACCGCGTGCCATCGCCGCCTGGACCGGCTCCGGGTCCCAGCCCTGGATCTTGGCGGGATCGAGACCAACCACTAGTACTCGTGCCACCGTCACGCTCCTCCTCCTCGCTGAACGTTTCCACGCCAGCGCGATGGTTGAAGGTGGCGCCTGGGTCCATCGACATTGTCGATCTCCTCCAATGGGCGCCACGTCATCCCGATCTTGCCACGCGCGCTTCTCGACGTGCTCTCGTCAGAGTGACTGGACTTTGCGCCAGCCGAGGCCGAGGACTGGGCAAGCGCGACCGAGGACAGGCTGACATGGCTTCTCCAAGTCTTGAGGTGCGGAAATAAGCTGACCGGTGCCGGACATGGTGCGCCTGCGGATCGGGCCCGCGATGAGGAGCGCGCCCAAGGCCGAGAGCGCGCCGACGAGGCCGATGACGTTCCACAACATCTGCGGCCCCAGCGGGAGCAGCGCGGTGCCGAGCAACGGCGCGACGACCGCGCCCGCCGCCCAGCTCATGCCGGAGACGCCGGCGTAGGTGCCCTGCTGTTCCGGAGGTGCGAGTGCCGCCACGATTGTGGGGAGGGTGCCTGCGATGACGATCTCCCCGGCGGTCCAGACCGCCACCGTGAGCGCGAGCCCGCGCACGTCGTGCACGAGCGCGGTGAGTGCGAAACCCGCCGCCACGAGTGCGGTGCCGGTGGCCAGGACGCGGCAGGGATCCCGCCGCGCCAGCCACGCTCCGGTCAGCGGCTGAACGGCGATGATCAGGATGCCGTTGAGCGCCATGGCCAGGCCGAAGTGCGTACGGCTGACGCCCTGCCCGGCCATGGCCAGCGGAAGGGTGGTGAACGCCTGGGCGTACAGCACGCCGTAGGCCGTGGTGACGGCGCAGACGGCGAGCATCAGCCGGTCCCGCCGTACCGCTCGCAGGCCCGCGGCCGGTGTGGGTCCCGCGCTGGGGCGGGACTCGGGCACGGTACGCCACACCACGGCGGCGAAGGCCACCGCGACGGCCGCGTTCACACCGAAGATCGCATGCGTGCCCTGATCGGCGAGCCGGCCGCCCACGACCATCGCGACGGAATAGCCGAGGTTCACCGCCCAGAAGAGCAGCCCGTACGCCCTCGGGCGGAGCGCGTACGGGACGAGGTCGGCCACCATCGCCTGCGAGGCAGGACGGTACGACTCGATGGTCAGCCCGAGCAGGAACGCGGTCGCCGCCACGACGGGGACCCCGCTCGCGGCGCCGAGCCCGACCATCGCGGCGGAGGCGGCGAGCATGCCTCCGGTGAGCGTGATCCGGCGGCCGAACCGGTCGGCCAGCCAGCCGGCGAGCACATGGGACAGCAGCGAGCCGGCGCCGAAGGCCGTCATGACGGCCCCGGCCTGCGTGAACGTGAAGCCCTGGACTTGGACCAGGTACACCGACAGGAACGGCTGCACGATCGCGCCGGTGCGGTTGATGACGGTGCCGAGCCAGAGCATCCAGAACGGGCGCGGTAACGACAGCGGACCCGGGGGTGCCGGGGACGTCCGCGAGGTGAGGACTGCCATGGCGTTCATGGTTGACCCGGGGACCTGGAACCCCTAAATGTTTAATCCGTGGCTGAATCCTCGTCATCCTCGTTCGCCGAGTTCGACTTCACCTCTGTCGACCTGGCCAGGGTGAGGTTCGCCTTCTCGCCGGTGTCTGAGGCCGTCGCGAGCCTGCGCGTGTTGCAGGACCCCAGCCGGCAGGCGATGCACCTGCCGTGGATCCGGGCGGTCCGTCCCCGGCTCGCCGGGCTGGATCTGCGGCTGCTGTTCGCGCTGGTCCCGCTCGGCCCGTACTTCGCCGACTTCCTGACGCCCCCGCCCGCCACCCCGTTGCCGGACATCGCCGCCGAACTGGAGCTGGTCGGCGCGGCCGACCTGGACGAGGCCGCCTCCGAGGCCCGGCGGCTTCACGGCGCCGACAGCCCGGTCGTGCGGGAGTTCCTCGACGACCCGGCGGCCGGTGTCGCGCGGGCGGTCGCCGAGCTGCGCCTGTACTGGGACGCGGCGATGGACAGATTCTGGCCGCAGATCCGCGGGCTGTTCGAGTCGGAGGTGCTGCGCCGTTCCCGGCAGCTGGCACGTGACGGCGCCGGTTCGATGTTCAACGACCTCCACGAGAACATCACCTGGAGCGAGGGCCGCCTTCGCGTGCGGACCCGTGCTTGGCGGCGCAGCGGGCCGATCAGCGGCGACGGCATGATCCTGATCCCGAGCGTCTTCCACTGGCCGGACACGACCGTGATGGCCGAGCCGTACCAGCCGAACCTGGTCTATCCCGTGCCCGGCGTCGGCACGATCTGGTCGCAAGGGGCCGTGCCCACCCCCGATGCGCTGGACGCCCTCATCGGAAAGACCCGCGCCCGGATCCTCGTCACTCTCAGCGACGCGGCCACAACGACCATCCTGGCGCGGCGGCTGGCGATGGCGCCCGGCGCGGTCAGCCAGCACCTGGCGGTGCTGCGACGGAGCGGCCTGATCACGCGACGCCGCAGCGGTCGCGAGGTCTTCTATGAACGATCCCAGCTGGGCGACACGCTCTGCGCCGCCTCCTGAGACCCACCTCCCTCGTCCACGCCTACGAGTCCGGGCTGGTGACGCCGGGCGACGAACGCCGGTCATGATCTTAAGGGAGTCGGCTGATGACCAACTCTGCTCCGCCCTGCCGTCTTCACGTACTCGTCGCCACCGCCGCACCCGTGGCTCTGATCATGCGCCGCGGGCCTGCCGGCTGGTGGCACCTGCGGCAATGGGACAACAAACGCGGTTGGCGTCCCCTCGAGGGAGCGGCAAAGCGGATGCCGCCCGGGTTACGCGAAGCCGTGCTCATCGGACGCGTCCAGCCGGGCGGCGACCGCGCACTGGTGCTGGCCCACACCGGGACCGATTTCCAGCGGCACGGAATCGAGGGCGTACAGGTCGATTACCTGCGCGAAGAGGATGACGGCAGCCTCACGCCGCTGCCCGAGGCGGCGGCCTGGGCCGATTGGGACAGCAAGGGCCGGCTGCTCATGGCGGCGCGTGCAGGCGTCGTCAAGCCGCTCCAGCGCGCGCATGAAGGGCACGACAGTCAGGTCGAGGTAGGCGTCGGCACCGTCGCCCTGGTCACAGGGGACATCTAACTAGCGCCTTGACCGCTCATCTCCTGCCGGCCGGTCGGCCCTCTATGGCGAGCCGGCTCGGGTTCAGGCAAGATCGTGGCCATGGTTTCGCAACTGCAGAACGTGGCGATCGACTGTGCTGACGCCTACGAGCTGGCTCGGTTCTGGAGCGAGGTGACAGGCTATCCGCTTCATCCCGAAGACCGGCCGGGCGACAAGGAGACCCAGGTGATGCTGCCGCACGGTCCGTTGCTGTTCTTCAACCAGGTGCCGGAGCCCAAAACGGTCAAGAATCGCCTCCATCTCTGCCTCCGCCCTGAAACCTCGCGGGAGGAGGAGGTCGAGCGGTTGCTCGGTCTGGGCGCCGGCTTCGTCGCCGACCATCGCGGCCCGGACGGGTTGGGCTGGGTCATCCTCACCGATCCTGAAGGCAATGAGTTCTGCGTCCTGCGCGGCGAATCCGATCACGCCAGGCCAGGCGTCTGACCTGTGCTTGGCCGGCCGCCTGAACCGTCGCCCCGCTGCGGCGCGCCGACGAGCCGGGCAGGGCGGAGGAATCTATGCCTGGCACCGCATGTGGGCGGCGATCCTCTGCGCACACACCAGGGCCTCGGTATGTGTGGTGTCCACCTCCACGTCATAGACCACACCCTGGTGGACCAGCTCCGCCTGCGACACCGCCATTCCCTGGACCCGGTCCCCCCGGGCGACCTCGCGGCCCTCTGCGACCGAGCTCTCGCACCGTACGCCGACCCACAGCACGTCCAGTCCGGCAAAAACCTTCTGCCATCGTTGCTGGGACCCTGCTCCACCGAGGAAGACGTCATCCACGATCACCCGCGCGCCCGCCCGGGCCGTTGCGGCGATGCCCTCCATCCACGCCGCTTGCAGCGCCATGAACTCCGGACCGACATTCACCCCGCCGTCCGGCGCGAACTCGATCCCGGCAGCTGATGCCTGCATGGAGGCGGGCATCGCGTCGATCAGTGCGTCGACGCCGAAGGCAAGCCATGGATCCGGCAGGACGGCCTGGAGACAGCGGGCGATTCCCGACTTTCCCGAGCTGGAGCCGCCATTCAGAACGATCACCTGAGTCACCGGCCCACACTAGAAGCCCGTGGCCAGGATCCGAAAATGCTTTTCCAGCGGGCGTCGAGCGGATCAGTCACGCTCCTAAGAAATCAGGACGCGAAGCTCCTTTGCGCATAGAAGGCGGACCCGGTCAGGAGAAGCAGCCCTGACAGCACGCCGCTCACGAACGGCACCCACTCAACGGCCGGTGTCCACACCATGATCAGCCCAACCAGACCGAGCACCGTGAGTCCGAGACCAGGGATCAGAATGCTCACCGCTCGCCATACCGGCCAGAGTGCGATGAAATGCACCCCAACGATGAGCGCGGTCCAAGCCACGCCCGCTTGCGGTGCCCATTCCAGGGCACGCAACACCTGAATGCCGCCGAACAGAGCCACGGCCTCCAGCGCGACGATCACCACGTATTTGCGGTTGAACATGCGGGCACCGCTGGCGTGCTTCTCCTGCGTATCGGCGGAAGCAGTGGCGCGGATCCGCCGTCCCGCCAGGAACCACATGACGATCACACCCGCGAGCACGAGGCCGGCAACCGAACGAAAGATCGTTCCCATCGCAGATGGGAGGGGTGCGTGGGCATTGATGGCCACAAAGACCATCCCGAACACGGCACCCACCAGCATTCCGCTCAAACGTTGCATGATCGTCGATCATATCGGGACGGCGCCGACGCCCGCTCGCGCGTCGTGCTGGAAGGGCACCTGCCGGTGAATACCGGGCGTCCGGCAGCAGATGATGCGCGGCCGGATCAGATCATGTACAACTGCCCCCGCTGTGGGGGATTCATCAGGCGCTGACCTTCAACTGATGGACGCGCTGCTTGGACAGCCCCATGACACGTGCAGTGTCGGGCTCCGACCAGTGGCTCGTGAGTGCCTTTGCGGCCGTGACGGCCAGCTCCGCGGCACGCCTGGCGTGAGCCTCGGCCAGCTCCTTCTCATGGTGGTATTCGGCTACCAAACCGGCTACGTCTCCGGGTAGGTCGAACACAAAGTCCACGCCGGGAGGGGCTTCAGGCCAAGCCCAGGCGTGGATCTCCGCCAGATCACGCTCCATCTGCGACAAGGAGCTCGCCACGCCGACGCCCTCGGTCTCCCCTGTTGGGCAACGAGACACCCAGCGCCCGTTCTCATAGGTGATGACATAGGTGATCGTCTTGCTCATCGGCCCATCCTTTCGGTGACCGCCTCGAGGCGTTTGAGTGCTTCACGAAATAGTTCGGGGTCGCGGTCCGGGTTGGCAGGGATCATGACGGGAACCGAAGATGATGCCATCTTTGATCACGCGCACCGCACACATGTCGCCCTTGAGGTGGTACAGCCAGTCAGCAGTCGCAACCTACAGCTGCCACTATCGCTGCGACCTCGGCGAGCTGGCGCATATGTGGGGGAGGTCCTCGGTCACAACAGCGAGGATACCGGATTAGAAAGGGTCTTCCTAGTCGAGTAGGAAGCACCTCTACAGGAGTTCCGGTCCGGCCGAGCCCCCGTGTGGAGCCTCTGGCGTCAGCACATGAGGCAGTCGCTCGCACACACGCCTTCACGAGGGTCGGGCATGCAGCGCTGCCGCGAGTGTGCCCAGCACCGCCCGGCTCAGCTCGTACGGGTCCGCGCCCTCGTTCTGATCGGCCAGCGGGCCATCACGCCAGAGCACCGCGAGCCCGTGCACTGCCGCCCAGCCCAGCACGACCAGGTGCAGCGTGTCCGGCCGGGCGCTCCACCCTTCCTGCTGAGCTTGGACGATCAGCTCGGTCATCGTGTCCTTGGTGGCCTGGGCTCCGGCCTTCAGCGCCGGGTCGTCGCGGTGGTGCAACTCGGGCCGCCACATCACCTCGAACAGGCCCGGCCGCTCCCGCGCGAACCCGATGTACACCATCCCCAGCTCCTGGATCCGCTCGGCGGCAGGCGCCACGCCCAGGCGCGACAGCGCGCCCCGCATCCGCGTCCCCAGCTCCGCGAACCCCTCCACCGCCAAGGCGGTGAACAGCCCCCGCTTGTCCTGGAAGTGGTAGGCCGGGGCCGCATGGCTCACCCCGGCCCGCTTGGCGATCGACCGCAGGCTCACCTGCGCGAACCCCTGACCGGCCACCTCCTCTTCGGCCACCTCCAGCAAGGTGGCCCTCAGATCGCCCTCGAAGTAGGTCGGGTTACGCATTTCCGCAGCATGACGCGCGAGCTTGTCACTGTCAATCTGATATGCCTATGCTGAGCTTGTCACTGTCAAGCTCAGCTCATGGCGAGGCGGGCCCGCATGTCACACCCCTTCGACGACCTACGCCCCCACCGCCACCTCCGCCTGACCACATACCGCGCCTCAGGCGAGGCGGTGCCGACCCCCGTCTGGTTCGTCTGCCACGACGGCGCCCTCTACATCAAGACCGGCGCCCACACCGGCAAGGTCAGACGGGTCCAGCGCAACCCCCGGGTCACCATCGCTCCCTCCACCTCGCGCGGCACTCCCCGGGGGGCCGATCTCCCGGCGCTGGCCGAGGACGTCGGCCAAAAGGTCCCTGCTGCGGTCCATGCGGCATTCCTCCGCCGTTACGGCATCCTGCAGCGCATCCGCGACTTCCTGGTCGGACGCCGGCGCATCACCCCGACGTTCCTGAAAGTCACCTCGGCCGACGGCGGCTCGGATCCGTTCCACGTCAGAAGTACCTCGGAGTGAGGTCGGTGGTGGGCTAGGTCTTCACGGTGCCGATCGCCTGGCCGAGAATGGGGAGCCAGCCGCTCACTGCAGCTCACCCAGCGCGTATCGGTAGGACGCCTGGATGATCCGCCAGACCACCTCGAGCTCCTCCTGGTTACGCGGGCCGTACACGAGGATCGAGTGGTGCTGCGGATGGCGCACGCCCCATCCGGCGGTCTCGACCTCGGCCTTCACCGCTTCGGGCAGCGTCAAGTGGAAGGAACCGTCGTGGTGCGGGTGGATGTGCGCCCACTCGCGATTCTTCTGGAACGCCTCAGCAGGGCCGGAGCCGATGCCCTCGGGCAGGAACAGCGAGCGGGCGTGGGAGACCGAGACCAGAGTTGGCGCCATGTACAGGCTGGGCAGCGCGCGCATCCGCTGCCACAGCTCTTCCTGGAGCATGACGGAGGAGATCTGGGAGCGCTGGCCGTGCGGGGCGGGGCCCATGACCTGGGGAGCCGTGCCCTGGCGGAGGGGAAGCGCGAGCATGATGATGATCCCTTTCAGAGAGGGGGTGATCGGTGCCGTTCTTTCATCGGGACTTCGAGCTCCACAGGGCGACGGTGATGTAGATCGCCTGCAGCGGGATGCGCAACCACAGCGGGCTCGCCTCGCCGCCGTTGTAGGGCACGTCAGCCAGGACGGCGTAGACGTTTGCGGGAAGCAGCGCCACGTAGAGCGCGGCCAGGCAGAGCCCGGCGGCGCGCCGGGTGGCGGTCAGAACCAGGCCCGCCGCGCCGAGCAGTTCCAGCACGCCGGTGAGGTAGACCATGGCGTCGGGCATGGGCACGAACGGTGGGACGATCCGCACCAGGTCGGCGTGGTTGGGCATGACTGTCACGGTTTCGGGGACGAAGTGAGCGCTGGCGGTGACCACCAGCATGATCGCCATGGCGTGCGCGGCGGCACTCCGCCAGGCGGCCAAGCGGGCGACACCGAGCATCCCGAGCGCCCTAAAGACCAACAGAGCGCCGCACAGGACGGCGAAAGCCGTCATGAGCCGAGATCGTGATCGCGGGCGAAGTCGGCGAAGGACCGGGCTGGGCGGCCGACGACCTGGGCGAAGTCGGGGGTGGTGTAGTCGCCCCAGCCGGCCGCGTATGCCCTGAAGTACTCCAGCAGGACCGCGGAGACCCAGTCGGACAGGCCGTAGCCGACCATCGCCGCGTAGGCCTGCTCGTCGGTGACGGGCTGGTAGGTGGCGCCCGCGGCGGCGGCGGCCTCGTCCAGGGAGATGCTGGCCGGGCCAGTGATGGTGTAGGTGCGGCCTGCGTGCGGGGCGGGGTCGGTCAGCACGGCTGCCGCGAAGTCGGCGATGTCCCGCACGTCGATCATGCCCAGACGGCCGTCGCCGAGCCCCGCGTACAGGGTGCCGCCGTTGATCGAACCAAGCAGGTTCTGCATGAAGAAACCGGGCTTGATGATCGTCCAGTCCAGGCCGGAGGATCGCAGTTCGTGGTCGGACAGGGCGTGCAGGCGGCCGTTGCGGGTGGGCGCGTCGTGTGCGGCGCCGATGGCCGACATGCGCACGACGTGCTTGATGCCGGCCTGCTTGGCGGCGTGGACGGCGTTCATGCTGGCATGCGGAGCCTGCGGGCCCAGGGCAGTGAGCAGCCACAGGGTGTCGACCCCGGCGAAGGCCTGCTCCAGGGTGGACGGCTCGTCCAGGTCGCCAACCACGACGTCGAGGCCTTGCGGCGCCTTGGCCGGGTTGCGGACCATGGCCCGCACCTTTTCGCCCTTGAGGGAGTTGAGCAGAGCACTGGAGACGGCGCCGTTCGCACCGGTGATCAAGATCGTCATGGAACGTTCCCTAATGGGGAGATGGATGGTGGCGCCGGGGTTGGTCAGGAGAAGATGGCGGCCGGGTCGCCGTGTACCAGAGGTTGTCGATGCGGACGTGCCGCATGACCCAACGCCGGGTGTCTCTGACGAGGTCGACCTCGTAGAGGTTCTTCAGCAGGGCGTGGGTGCGATGGTCGGCTGACAGCAGGTGCTGGGCCTCCACGATCGCGGTGAGCTGGGCGGTGTCGCCGTCGAGTTGGACTCGGGGGGTGGTGACGACGTGGGTGGTGTCGACGCGTCCGGTGAACGTGGCTTCAGGTCCTGGCCCAGGCCGAAGCGGTAGAGCGCGTCGATCACCTCGATACGGTCGGCGATCGTGTCAAGGTGATGGTCGTCCAGGGCGTGGTTCGTGGTGACGTACATGGATTTCCCGTCGTTGGGCGGTTGTGCGCAGATTTTGGCGGCCGAATCATGGAGGAGCTGTCGCGGATGATCAGAGCTCGTCCAGGTGTCGCAGCAGCCGGTCGACCTCTTCGGCGGTGTTGTAGTGCAGGAAACCCACCCGCGCCGCGACTGTGGGCGCGAGCCGTACCGGAGCTTTCGCAACGGAACCGTTTCGTCCGGTAAGCGCCTTCCCGCAGGTCGCAACGGGTACCGGACGGGGCCCGTGCAGGGTCGTTAGCGTACGTTCCGGTACCGGCGCAGCTCGCCTGTGATCACGACTTGGCGGCGGGTGGCCTGGTGGGTGACGCACAGCGATGGTGATCTTCGGGTCCGGGAGTCCTCTGCCGGCCCTGCCGGGAAAGGCGTCGTCCTACAAGGTGTTCAGGTCGATTGCCTCGGCCATGGCATTCAGGCCCGCGTCGTTGGGATGGAGCCAGTCACCCTCCTGGCCGTCGCGGTCGTTGAACTCGGGCCGCAGCCGATCCGGGTCGGCCGGGGAGAGCAGAGCTCGTTCGAAGTCGGCCACCGCGTCATATTCCCCGCTGGTCCGGATCCAGGTGTTCACCTGGTCACGGATCTGCTCTAGTGCGAACGGCTCGGCGGTCCCGTCGGGGTAGAGCCAGGGGTTGCCCTTGAACGGCATGATCGTGCCGCCTACGGCTCGGATCCCTCGGGTGTGAGCGAGCCGGATGAGCTCACGGTGCCCCGCGATGATCTGTCCAGCGGTGACCACCGGGTCGGGGTAGGTGATGTCGTTGATGCCTTCCATCACGATTACCGTCCGCACCCCCGGCTTGTCCAGCACGTCCTGCTGGAAGCGGGCCAGGGCCCGTTCGCCGAAGAGCGGGTGGTCGTTGAGCACCCGGTTGCCGGAGATGCCGCTGTTGAGCACAGTCAGCGGCTTGCCGGCCGCGACGAGTCGCTCGGCGAGCTGGTCGGGGTAGCGGTTGTCGGCGTCCAGGGTGGAGCCGGTGCCGTCGGTGACCGAGTCACCGAAGGTCACCACCGCCCCACGCGAGGTGCGGCCCAGCACGTCCACCCCGCTCAGGAAGTACCACGACTGCGACTTTTCGGTGAAGGCCGTCGCGCGCGGGTCGAACCGGTGGTCGCCGGAGGCGCGGAAGCTGGTGGCCGAGGAGATGTCATGGAAGGTGGCGGGCCCGGTCGCCCCCGGGAAGTACAGGGTGACAGCCAGCCGGTCCAGCGCCGCGACCGGCAGCGCGATCGGGTCGCTGACCAGCTCCTGGCCCGCCTGGACCACCGCGTCCAGCCGCAGCGCGAACGTCACCGGGCGCAGTGTGGCAGCACGGACTGCGGCTCCCGTGGCGGCTTTGGCCACTGTCGCCCCGCTTACGGTGAGGGGCGCTGTGCCGTACAGGTTGGAGATCTTGATGCGGATGGCGGCGCCGGCTCCGGTGACCCGGACCACCTGGCGCACCGACTGGCGCTCGAAGCCCGCCTCTGACCAGTTGGACGACCCAGGCAACCCGCCGGGTGAGGGTCGCTGCACCGCGGTCGACCAGCCGCCGGTCCAGCGGGGACCGCCTGTCCCGGCAAGAGCCTGGGACGGGACGGCAGGCAACATGATCGCGGCGGTGGTGGCCAGCACGAAGAAGGACTTGGCGAAAGACATGAGGGAGATCCTTAAGTGGTGGCTTCAGAAGTCGGCGGCGTGGTCGGCGGCCCACTGCGCGTAGGTCCGGGCCGGGTGGCCGGTGATCCGCTCCACGGTGTCGTTGACTTCGGCGGGCTTGCCGACGGTAGCCGCCATCAGGGCGAACAGCGCGCCCAGGAAGGCCTGGTCCATGAAGGCGCTCATCTGCTCGAGCACCGGCTTCGGGTCGAGGTCCTCGACGGTGAGCGGGCGGCAGAGCGCCTGGCCGAGGATGCGGACCTGGTCGGCCTGGGTGAGCGACTCGGGCCCGGTCAGGCTGTAGGTCTGGCCGATGTGGCCGGGGCCGGTCAGGGTCGCGACCGCGACGTCAGCGACGTCCAGCTCGTGGATGGCGCTGAAGGCGGCATCGATGTACGGCGCGCGGATGACGTCGCCGCCGGCCAGCTGCATGGCGAACGTCAGCGAGTTGATCGCCGGGAACAGCAGCCGCAGCACCGTCCACTCCAGCCCGGAGTCGCGGACGGCCCGCTCCACGTCACCGTGGTACTGGGCGATCACGTCCGGCTGCGCGTCGGCGCCGTCCACCACCGCGCCCGAGGACAGGAAGACGATCCGGGCGACACCGGCCTCGCGGGCCGCGGTCAGGAGCGTCGCCGGGTCCATGCCGTACTGCAGGACCAGCAGGATCGCGCTCACGCCTTCGAGTGCGGCCGGGAGGGTCTCGGGTTTGGTCAGGTCGGCCTGGGCCAGCTCGACACCCTGCGGCAGTCCGGCCTGCTCGGGGTTGCGGGTCAGCGCCCGGACCGGGTGGCCCGCGGCGTGCAGGGCTTCGACGGCCTGGCGGCCGAAGTGGGCGGTGGCACCGGTGACCAGATACATGAGAACTCCTAAAGGGACGTGCCAACAGAAACATTCTATCAGAAGGGAATGATCCGTTCCGCCTTCATGTGAAGGCCACCAGGCACTGCCTCCTCCTCGTGAGTGACCAGCGCGGCGCAGGCGCTGTCGATGACGAAGCTGGCCTCCCGGATGGGCGGCCCGTATGCACCGGCGAGCACCCGCGAGTGGTGCCGGCACGGCTCGCGCCGCGGCTGTGGGCGCGTGAGCCGCACCAGAGTCCTATGGAGTCAGTGCTGGACGAGCGGCCAGTCGATGTCGGTCTGGGCGGTCTTGTTGAGGTAGTTGGTGAAGACGTTGAGCGCGACATGGCCGACGACCTCGGCGATCTCACCGTCGGACAGCCCGGCCTCCCGGGCGGCCTGCAGGTCGGCGTCCTCGACGTCGCCGCGGGTGCGGACCAGCGTGACGGCCAGGGTCAGCGCGGCCTGCGCCTTGGCGTCGGAGGCCTTGCCGTAGCGGGCGGCGTCGGCTTCCTCGGCCGAGAGCCCGGCCAGGTTGGTGCCGATGTAAGTGTGGGCCGACAGGCAGTAGTCGCATGCGTTCTCCTGCGCGACCGCCAAGGCGATCCGCTCACGCACCGCCGCGGGTAGCGCGCCGCCGGACAGGGCGCCGGAGAAGTCGAGGTAGGCCTTGAGCACGGCGGGGCTGTTGGCCTAGGCCTCGACGTCGACCTTGGCGACGACGAGTTGGCCGGCCTTTTCGTCGGCGAGCTGCTCCAGGACTGGGGCGAGCATGTGGCAGGGGTGGCACCAGTCGGCCCAGAAGTCGACGAGCACCGCGATTCCCGGCTTGCCCGGGAAGTTCAAGATCTTTTGATGGCTACTTCGGAGCGGAGGGTGCGGTGCACCGGGCACTTCCCGGCGATCTCCAGCAGGCCGCGACTGGCTCGTCCATCGTGAAGGTGTGCCGTCCGGCGGTGACCTCCTGGGTGGGGCGGGCGACCTCCCGCACCACCACCTCACTTTTGAGCGGCGGTGAGGGGTCGCAGCGGGCGGCTCGGACGGCTGTCTCCGCTGTCCGAGCGCAGGACGGTCCTTACTTCTTGGCGGCGGTGACGGCCCTGGTAGCGGAACGACAGGACCGCGGGCAGCACGTCGATGATCATTACTTCGCACTCCGTTCGAGGTTTCGTGGGCGAGCCGTGCGTCAGTGACGGACGACGGGCCAGTCGATGTCGGTCTCGGCGGTCTTGTTGAAGTAGTTGGTGAAGACGTTGAGCGCGACGTGGCCGACGACCTCGGCGATCTCGCCGTCGGACAGACCCGCCTCACGGGCGGACTTCAGGTCGGCGTCGGCGATGTCGCCCCGGGTGCGCACCACGGTGGCGGCGAAGGCCAGGGTCGCCTGGCTCTTGGGGTCGGTGGCCCGCGCGTGCCGGGCATGGTCGGCCTCGGCGGCGTCCAGTCCCGCCAGGTTGGTGGCGATGTAGGAGTGGGCCGAGAGGCAGTAGTCGCACTCGTTCTCCTGGGCCACCAGGATGGCGATCTGCTCGCGGACCGCGGCGGGCAGACTGCCGCCGGCCAGCGCGCCGGAGAACTCCAGGTAGGCACTGAGCACGGCCGGGCTGTTGGCCATCGCCTTGGTCATGTTCGGGGTCACCCCCAGCGCCTTCTGCACGGCGGCCAGCAGTTCGGCCGCGGCTCCGGTGGCCGATTCCGGCTGGATCAATGGAAGTCTGGACATGGTGTGACCTCGGATTTCTTGGGGTGGTTGCCTTGTTGTTTCGGGGCTGAGGTCATGATGCGAGGCCGTGTTGATAGATTCCCCATGCTTTTTCCATCGGGCCCACCAGGCTCGATAGAGCTCGGGGGGACACGCGGATGGGCGTACGGTTCACGCTGCTCGGACCGGTAGAGGTACGCGGCCAGGACGGGTACGTGCCCCGCTGGGAGCCACGGCACCGCGCCCTTCTGGCGTACTTGCTGCTGCATGCCGGGACCGTGGTCAGCACTGACCGGTTGATCGGTGCCATCTGGGGAGTGACCCCGCCGGACACGGCCAGATCACAGATCCACACGTTGGTCGCGACGGTGCGGCGGGCGCTTCGCCAGGCCGGAGCCGAGCAGGCGCTCCAATCCCGCACCGCCGGTTATGTGATCTACGTCCAGGCCGGGCAGCTGGACCTGGAGGAGTTCACCGAGCGGGCCGCCTCCGACGAAGCCCAGCAAGTCCGCGGGGCGCTGGCGCTGTGGGCGGGAGAGCCGCTGGCGGGCATCCGAGCCGACTACGTGCCAGAGGCCCGCCAGCGCCTGGAGGAGCGGCGGATGCGCGCGGTGGAACGCCTGGCGGACTTGGAGCTGGACCTGGGACGCCACACCGAGATCGTCGACGAACTCGCCACACAGGTCGCGGCGCATCCGCTGCGCGAGCGGCTGGTCGGCCAGCTCATGCTTGCCCTGCACCGGGCCGGGCGCCAAGCCGAAGCGCTGACGACCGCCAGGACCTTCCGCACCGCCCTGGTCGAGCAGCAGGGACTGGATCCCAGCCGCACCTTCGCCGCCCTGGAACAGTCCATCTTGCGCGATGACCCGCACCTGACTCAACCAGCCCAGCAGCAGCCGAAGCAGGCCGCCCAGCGACACCAGCCGCAGCGCGTCTCCCATCTGCCCTACGACATCGCCGACTTCACCGGACGTGCGGACGAAGTGGACACGCTCATCCGGTCATGGTCGGCCGACAGCGGCGTCGTGGGGATCTCCGCCATCGATGGTATGGCCGGCATCGGCAAGACCACCCTGGTCATCCACGCCGCTCACCTGCTGGCCGACCGCTTCCCCGACGGGCGACTCTTCGTCGACCTGCACGCCCACACCCCCGGCCAGAGCCCCGTCGAACCCGCCGCCGCCCTGGAGACCCTGCTGCGCCAGCTCGGCCTCCCGGCCGAACAGATCCCCGCCGAGGTCACCGACCGGGCCGCGCTGTGGCGGACCGAGCTGACCGGCCGCCAAGCGCTCATCGTCCTGGACAACGTCGCCGGTACCGACCAGGTGCGCCCGTTGCTTCCCGGCGCCACCGCCAGCCTCATGCTGATCACCAGCCGCCGCCGGCTCACCGACCTTGACGGCGCCCAGGCCCTGTCCATGGACCTGCCCGCCGCCCAGGAGGCCACCGAGCTGTTCACCACCATTGTCGGCGACCGCGCCCTGGCTGAACCGGTCGCCGTCCTGGACGTGCTACAGCTGTGCGGCTTCCTACCGCTGGCCTTCCGCATCGCGGCCGCGCGGCTGCGCCACCGCCCCCGCTGGACCGTCCGCTACCTGGCCGACCGCCTGCGCGACGAGCGCCGCCGCCTGACCGAGCTTGCCACCCCCGAACGCGGAGTGGCCGCCGCCTTCGCCCTGTCCTACCAACAGCTCGACCTCGGCCAACAGCGCCTGTTCCGCCTCCTGGGCCTGCACCCGGGTGCCGATCTCGACGCCCACTCCGCCGCCGCGCTGGCCGACCTGCCCTTGGACGAAGCCGAGGCCATCCTAGAAGACCTCCTCGACGCCCACATGCTCCTCCAGCACCAACCCGGCCGCTACACCCTCCACGACCTGCTACGCCAATATGCCCACGCCGCCGCGGAAGCCGACGAACCCACTGAGTCGCGGCGCGAGGCGTTGACCCGGCTGTTCGACCACTACCTGTACACCGCCAGTAAGGCGATCGATCTCGTCTTCCCCAACAGGAAACACCACAGGCCGCGGATTCCCCAGCCGGGCACGCCGGTCGTGCGGTTTGGCGGCACGACACAGGCGACCGAGTGGCTGGACACGGAACGTGCCAACCTCATCGACATCGGCGCCTGCACCGCCGACGACGACCAGCCCGGCTACGTCAGCCGACTCGCGGTGACCCTTTACCAGTATCTCTACGACCACGCCCATTACGACGACGCCTTTCTCCTGCATGGCAAGGCGCTGGACGCCGGACGGCGCGGCGGCGACAAGGCCTGCCAGGCCCGGGCGCTCATCGACTTGGGCATCGTATATTTCCGGCGAGGCCGCTACGAGCAGGCGCACGAGCACTCCCGGCAGGCCCTGGACCTCTACCTTGAGCTCGGCGACCGGCTTGGCGAAGGACGGGCGCTGAACAACCTCGGCAACGTGTGCTGGCGGCAGGGATCCCACGACCAGGCGCTCGACCGCTACCGGCAAGCCCTGGAGCTGTGCCGCGACCTCGGCGAGCGGGCCAACGAAGCCGTCGCGCTGTCCAATCTGGGGCTCGCCTATGAGGGACTGCACCGCTACGAGCAAGCCCGCGACCACTACCAGCAGGCCCTGGACCTGCATCGCGAACTCGGCGACCGGGGCGGCGAAGCCGTCGCGCTGGGCAACCTCGGCAGCGTCCACGAGCGGCTGGGCCGCTACGAGCAGTCCCGCGAGCAGCTTCTGCGCGCCCTGGACCTGTGCCGGGAGCTCGGCTATCGGACCAACGAAGCCGAATCCCTCAACAGTCTGGGTGAGACGGCGCGGTCCATGGGCGATCTCGTCCAGGCCGTGGACGACCACGATGCCGCTCTCGCCGTCGCCCTGGAGGTGGGAGTTCACCACGAGCAGGCCCGCGCCCACGATGGTCTCGCCCGCGCCCACCACGACCTGGGAGAGCACGGCGAGTCCCGCGCACACGCCCAGCAGGCCCTGGACCTGTACACCGACCTCGGCGTCCCGGAAGCCGATGAAATCCACGCCTTCCTGGACACCCTCGGTCAGCGGCCGTAGCCCGCGGCCGGGAGATCAATCGGAGAGCCCGAGATCGAGATGACCGGCGGCTCGGACCCGCTCCCCGTCAGAAGTACCTCGGGGTGAGGTCCGTGGTGGGCCAGGTCCTCACGGTGCCGATCGCCTGGCCGAGGATGGGGTCGATCGCATCGAAGTCGGGCGCCCCTTCCTCCTCCCTGCGGTTGAAGATCGCGCAGTAGCTGACACCGTTCTGCACCCGGGCGAGGAAGCTGAACGTGCCGGGCATGCTGCCGTTGTGCCAGGTGTTCAGCCCTCCGGCGTTGTTGTTGCGCACGTTCCAGCCGAGGCCGTACCACGAGCCGCCGGCGGTCACCCCGGTCTCGGGCTTGGCGAATGTCCGGGAGATCGACGTGGCGTTGAGCACGGGACCGGCACCGTTGAAGACGAAACCCCACTTGACCATGTCGACGGCCGACGCGAGCCAGCCGCCGTTGGCGTCCTGGTTGGGCATGTTGAAACCGCCGTACGGGAACGGCACGACGGTGCCCGATTGGTCCACGACGCTCTTGTTGGTGTACTGCGACTCGTAGGCGACCTCGGTGGAGAAGGCCCCGGATCGGAGGCTGCGGCCGAGCCGCGGCCGGGTGATCCCGACGGGGGCGAGCAGCTTCTGCCGCACGTACGACTCGTAGCTCATGCCCGAGACCTTCTCGATGACCCGGCCGGCCAGCATGTAGCCGTAGTTGCTGTAGACGTACTTCGTGCCGGGGTCGAAGTCGAGCTTCCGCGCGGTGACGTACTTCATGATGTCGGCGTGGTCGATCGGCAGGGGCACGTCCAGCGACGCGGAGATCGTGTGGTCGATCCACAGCGGGTCCTTCGACACGCTCCTGTCCCAGCCGGCGGTGTGCTGGAGCAGTCGCGACAGGGTGACGTTCGCCAGCCGGGGGTCGGCCGCGGTCGACAGTCCCAGCAAGGACGCGACCTTCGTCCCCAGAGTCACCTTGCCGTCCTGGACCAGCCGGACGATCGCGGCCGCGGTGAGGCTCTTGCTCAGGCTCGCGATCCGGAACAGGGACGTGGGCTGCACCCGCACGATGGGGGCGCCGGGCTTGGAGTAGTGCCCGTAGCCGCGCGCGAGCAGGATCTTGCCGTTCTTGGCGACCGCGAGCTGGGCGCAGGAAATGTCCCGCTCAGTGATGAACGTCTTCATCGCCTTGTCGAAACCGGCCAGCGCGCTCGGCACAACGCCCGTGGTCAGCGGCTCGCCAGAGTCGGCCTGTACGGGACCCGCGCCGAGCGCGATCGCCGGCACGGCGCCCGCACTTACCTGGAGAAGCCGTCGCCGGCTGAGCATCGCCACTTTGCCCCCTATGGTCACAACAACCTCAACAGGCGTCTTTACTACCACAGTCAGGACAACAGAGGTGATCTCGACCGGCTCGTGCACGTCGATCAGCTGGTCACCGAGCGCCTCCAGGCGTGCCTCACCAAAGGGTGACTCCTGGCGAGGCCACCGGCCGCGGCCGCGCACACGTGCTCGTGATGGTCACCGCCGCCCCGGAGTGCGCCGAAGCCAGCAGCGACTCCATGACGTCGAGCACGTGGAAGGCGAGCGTCCCGCCCGCACGCGGCTCCTCGCCCACCGGGGTCGCGGCGAAGTCGGCCAGGCCCACGCCGCGCCCGGCCTCGAGGTAGCCGGCCGCCACGGGCAGGTCGCGCCAGCCGTCATCGCCGATGCTCAACACCTGGACGAGGCCGTCGAAGTGGTTCGGGTTGGGGACGACGAGCGAGCCCTTCTCGCCGTGCACTTCGATGTGGGGCGCCTTGGTCGTCGCCGCGTCGAAGCTCATCACCAGGGTGGACAGCGCTCCCGAGGCGTGGACGAGCACTCCGGTGACGTGGGTGTCGACGGTGACCGGGATCTCCTCGCCGCGACGGGGGCCCGAGCCGATCGTGCGCTTGGCGCGGGTGCGGCTTGCGGCGCCGATGACCGTCGTCACCGGTCCGAGCATGGTCACCAGGCTCGTGATGTAGTAGGGGCCCATGTCGAGGAGGGGGCCGCCGCCGGGGACGTAGTAGAAGTCGGGGTTCGGGTGCCAGCGCTCGTGTCCGGGCGTCACCATCATCGCGGTCGCCGCGACCGGTCTGCCGATCAGGCCGTCGTCGATGGCCTTGCGCGCCGTCTGCGTGCCCGTCCCTAACACCGTGTCCGGGGCGCAGCCGACCCGTACCTGGGCGGCGTCGGCCGCCTGCAGGATCCGCCCGGCCTCCGCGGCCGTCGCGGCGAGGGGCTTCTCGCAGTAGACATGCTTGCCCGCGGCGATCGCGGCCAGCGCGATCTCGGCATGGGCGGCGGGAACGGTGAGGTTCAGTACGACGTCCACCCGCGGGTCCGCCATCAGCTCCGCCACGCTCAGCACGTCGACGCCCGCGTAGGGCCGCACCGCCTCCCGCGCCCGGTCGGGGTCCAGATCGGCCACGGCCACCAGCCGCAGCTGCGGCAACCGGTCGATGGTCGGGAAGTATTGGGCCGAGATGGCCCCGCATCCGACGACGCCCACGTTCATCGGCTGGCCCACAACATTCCCCTCTCGATGATCGTGCGTACGCTGTCGTCCCGCAGGACGTCGAGGCTGTGCCCCGGAGTGGTGACGAAGATCCGCCCGCTGCCCCAGCGCCGGGTCCAGATCGCCGGCGAGGTGACCTCCCGGTGCCAGGGGTCCCAGGGGCGGATCTTCTGCGTCGTCGTCGCCAGCACGTCGATGTAGTCGTCCGTCAGCACCCAGTATTGCTCGGTGACCAGGTCGAAGTCCTCGATGCCCGCGGTGATGGGATGCTCGCTCGCCTCGGGGAGCATGTTCACGGTGTACGGCACGAAGTTGTCGGCCTGCGAGCCGTCCCGCTCGGCCGGGTCCTTGCCCGGATGACAGGCGAACTGGCCGCCGATGAGGTGCAGATAGTCCGAAGAGTTGCGGTAGGAGTCGGCGATGCCGCCGTGCCAGCCCGCCATTCCCGTGCCGGCCCGGATCGCCGCCTCCAGCCCGCGCAGCTCCTCCGGCTTGATCGTGCCCATGGTGTAGCACTGCACGATGAGGTCGACGCCGGACATGAACGCGGAGTCCGCGTACGGTGCCGGCGAGTCGGCCAGATGCACGTCGTACCCGTGCTTTTCGAGGAAGGGGACGAAGAGGTCGGTGGCCTCCACCGGGGCGTGCCCTTCCCAGCCGCCCCGCACCACGAGAGCCTTGCGGCCCCTGTCGTCTGTCATGCTGTCGCCCATCGATCGCTCATGAGTCATCGGGTCCGATCGTCGCATCTCCGGCCGAGGCTAGCCAAAGCGGGGCATACTCCCCCCGGAAAATCGGTCGCCGGAGCGTTGGAACAGGGATACGGTCACTCGGGTGCCCGATGCGATCTTTGCGCACCCCCGCCTCGCACCCGTTTACGACGCCTTCGACGGAGAGCGCGACGACCTGCCGGCCTATCTCGCCATCGCCGATGAGTTGGGCGCGGACCGGGTGCTGGATGTCGGCTGCGGCACCGGATCCCTGGCGGTCCTGCTCGCCGGGACCGGCCGCACCGTCGTGGGTGTCGACCCGGCGGAGGCCTCGCTGCAGGTCGCGGGGTCGAAGGACGAGGCCGCGGCGGTCACCTGGATCCATGGCGACGCCACGACAGTCCCGACGCTCCATGCCGATCTGGCGGTGATGACCGGAAATGTGGCGCAGGTGTTCCTCACCGACGACGAGTGGTCGGCGACCCTCCGGGGCATCCACGCCGCTCTTCGCCCCCGGGGGCATCTGGTGTTCGAGACCAGGCGCCCGGAGTACCGGGCCTGGGAGGAATGGGCTGCCGACACCGCTCCCTTCGTCCTTGATGTCCCTGGGATCGGGCCGGTGGAGCGGCGTCTTGAGGTCGTCGAGGTGCGTCTTCCGCTCGTCTACTTCCGCTCCACCTACAGGTTCGTGGCGGACGGCGCGGTGGTGACCTCCGACTCGACGCTCCGGTTCCGGAGCCGCGACGAGGTGGAGTCCAGCCTGGGCGACCACGGCTACCGAACGCTCGACGTGCGCGAAGCGCCTGATCGCCCGGGTCGCGAGTTCGTGTTCATAGCCGAGCGCACGACCTGAGCCGAACGAGCGGGCCGCCCGGATCGAGCCACCCGCCGGGCGGCTCGATCCGGGGTGCACGATCGTCGGGTCAGCCGCAGTTCATGAACTTGCCCCGCCTGGCCGAGGCGATCCCGAAGTCCCTGCGGGTGTCGGTGGTGTGGCCCTCGAAGTCCACGCAGTAACCCTTGCCGTAACCGATGGCGGCGGCGTAGTGGCCGTACTTCCTCTTGGTGAGGGTGCCCGGGTCCCGATAGGCGCCGCCGCCCTCCACGTGGAGAATCGCCTGCGTGTACGTCGGCGTCCCGGCGTAGGTGGTCTTGATCACCGTGACGCAGTTCTTCTGCAGGCCACGGTTCCACATCAGGTAGACGTACCCCCAGGTGGATCGCCCGTTCTTCAGCGCCCTCTTGTTGTCCTTCACGTGCGTCCATCCACCACGCCCGGATTCCTTGGCGCACGCGCGTTCGGGGGTGTAGGGAGCGGCGGCCATGGCGGGGGCGGGGTGGGCGAGGACCGTGCCGGCGGCGAACAGGGTGGCCGCGGCAAGGACCTTCGCTGACTTGCGCATGCGTTCATCCTTCTCAAAGCGGCCGGCCGGGGAGCCTGACCGCGGTCATGACAGCAGGTTGGCATGATCGCCAATTGCGGTCATGCTCTCACGGACAAGAATCAGATGTGACTGGTTTCGGCCGACAACGACCTATATTTCGGTCCTCCCGCTCAGCCGGGGGACGACGCTGCCCGACCATCACCGCCGGTGCGGAACCACCGTCGAAGTTGGTCATCACTCGCGTCGCAGGCTTCGCAGGTAGGCCGCCACGCGGTGCTTGCCGCCGTACTCGGCCCAGCCGAGCGGGGTGGCGTCGTGCTCGGCGTCCTTGATCGTCGGGTCGGCGCCGAGCTCGATCAGCGTCCTGGCCGTCTCGACGTCGTCGTTCCAGGCCGCCTCGTGCAGCGGAGTGCTGCGGCGCCGGTGGTTCACGTCGAAGCCGAGACCGGCGAGCAGCCGCACCGCCGCGGGCTTGCGCTGCCCGGCCGCGGTGTTGATCAGCTCCGGGAATCGGGCAAGCGCTCGCGCCGCCGGCTCCGGGCCGAGGGCGGCCACCGCGTCCGCGTCGGCACGCATGCAGGCGGCGGTGAACGCGTCCCTCACATCCAGCACCGTCGAGGCGCCTGCCGCGGCGAGGAGCTCCGCGACCTCGGTGTGCCCGTTCAGCAGGGCAAGCTCGTACGGGGTGCGTCCGCCGTACGCCGGATGATCGCCGAGGCCGTCCACCTGCGCGCCGTGCGCGAGGAGCAGCCGGGCCCGTCGCGGGCCGCCCCGCAGGGCGGCGGTGGCGAGTTCTTCCCGCATCAGCTGCTGCGGGGACTGCACGGTCGGGCCCAGCCGGGCATGCCACGGCCCGCCTTCGCCGCGGCCCAGGCCGAACTCCAGCAGCAGCTCAAGGTGCGTGGTGTCGTCGGAGAACGAGCCGCCGAGTCCGCGGTTGTACAGGGTCTGGGCGTCGTTGGGGTCCGCGCCTGCCTCCAGCAGCAGTCTGGCCAGCGCCAGTCCCTGCGGATGCGGTGGCTGGTCGCCCTCTCCTCCGCCGAACGCGCCGGTGAGCGCGGTGAACGGCAAGGTCAGCCCGTCCCACAGGAATCCGGCGTTCGGATCGGCGCCGCTCTCGAGGAGGAGCCGGGCCGCCGCCACGGACCGGCCTGGGGTCTGGAGGCGCGCGTAGGTCAGGTACAGCAGCGGCTCCCACCCGAAGGGGCCGCCCTGCGCCCGGGCGAGGCCGGGATCGCCGGCCAGCGCATCGGCCAGTGCGTCGGCCGAGCCGGTGGCCGCCATCGTGAAGACGTTGGCGGTGGGCAGCTGCGCATGCCGGGCCAGTAGGAGGTCGGCCTCCCCGGTCCGGCCCGGGTAGTCCGAGCCGTAGGTGAGGCAGGCGAGCCGCAGGAACTCCTCCGGCAGCTCCTCGCTCGGCGGAACCCGGTGCGGCGATCGGGAGTAGCGGTCGACGGTGCCGAGGTGCTCCTTCAGCCTGGGCCAGCTCGTGAAGCCGTACATGCGGGCGGTGACGAGCTGCGCGTCGGACAACTTGGGCGTCTCCGGCGGCCGGGGGTGGAACTCGGCGACGAGTCCGAGCGCCTCGGGAACTCCCGCCTTCACGTACTGGAGAAGTGTTTTGGCCTGCTTGCGGAGCCGTTCGATGCTGGGGTTGTCGGGCAGGCGATGGATAGGCACAATGGCCTCCTTTCCGTCTGGCCTGGCGTCCGCATGATCAGGCCGGAAAAGAGGTCGGGCCGAGGTAGTGCGACGAGCATCAGGTGGGCTTCGCCCTTCCCGCGGACCGGTGGCGCCCTGGGCGCACGTAACCCAGCATACGCCGAACGGGTTTTGGTGGTATTCCCACAATTGGAGCCGCGTAGCGTTCACGGTTGCGACATGGCGCCGTCGGCCTTGCAGAGGGAAAGGTGGAGACTAAGGGGGGCGCCGTCTCGCGGCGTGCACATGTTGTCTACAGGAGGGCTCGGTCGAGTGTTCAGTCGTGTCGCCATCGTCAACCGTGGTGAGGCCGCCATGCGGCTCATCCATGCCGTACGAGACCTCGCCGCGGAGACCGGGACACGAATCGAGACCGTCGCCCTGCACACCGACGTCGACCGCACCGCGACCTTCGTCCGGGAAGCGGACCTGTCCTACGATCTCGGTCCCGCCTCCGCGCGCCCCTACCTCGACCTGAAGGTGCTGGAGCGCGCCCTGGTGGAGACCGGGGCCGACGCCGCATGGGTCGGCTGGGGCTTCGTCGCGGAGGACCCGGCGTTCGCGGAGCTGTGCGAGAAGATCGGAGTCACCTTCGTCGGACCGAGCCCGGAGGCCATGCGCAAGCTCGGCGACAAGATCGGCGCGAAGCTGATCGCCGAGGAAGTCGGCGTGCCGGTCGCGCCGTGGAGCCGCGGCGCGGTCGAGACCCTGGACGCCGCCCTGGCGGCGGCGGGCGAGATCGGCTACCCGCTGATGCTGAAGGCGACCGCGGGCGGCGGCGGGCGCGGCATCCGGGTGATCACGAACGACGCCGAGCTCGCCGACGCCTATGAGCGCACCAGCCAGGAGGCCGCACGGGCGTTCGGCAGCGGCATCGTGTTCCTGGAGCGCCTGGTCACCGGCGCCCGGCACGTCGAGGTCCAGGTGATCGCCGACGGCGAGGGCACCGCGTGGGCACTCGGCGTCCGCGACTGCTCGGTGCAGCGGCGCAACCAGAAGGTCATCGAGGAGTCGGCGTCGCCGGTGCTCAGCCCCGTGCAGACGGCCGAGCTCAAGGCGTCGGCCGAGCGACTGGCCGTCGCCGTCGGTTACCGCGGCGCGGCGACCGTCGAGTTCCTCTACCACCCCGACGACAAGCTGTTCGCGTTCCTCGAGGTCAACACCCGCCTGCAGGTCGAGCACCCGATCACCGAGATCACCACCGGGTTCGACCTGGTCAAGGCGCAACTGCGGGTGGCATCCGGCAGCAGGCTCGAAGGGGAGCCGCCGGTGGAGCGCGGGCACGCCATCGAGGCCCGGCTCAACGCCGAAGACCCCGACCGCGATTTCGCGCCGTCCCCGGGCCGCATCGCGCGGCTGGACCTGCCTGCCGGGCCGGGCATCCGCGTGGACACCGGCGTCAGCGAGGGCGACACCATCCCCGCCGACTTCGATTCGATGATCGCGAAGATCATCGCCTACGGCCGCGACCGCGACGAGGCTCTCGGCCGGCTGCGCCGGGCGATGGCACAGACCACAGTGATCATCGAAGGCGGCGCGACGAACAAGAGCTTCGTGCTCGACCTGCTCGACCAGCCCGAGGTGATCGACGCCAGCGCGGACACCGGCTGGATCGACCGCGTCCGCGGCCAGGGCAGGCTCATCTCGCACCGGCACTCCGCCGTCGCGCTGGCGGCCGCCGCCATCGAGGCGTACGAGGAGGAAGAACGCGTCGAGCGGCAGCGACTGCTGTCCACGGCGTTCGGCGGACGCCCGCAGGTGCAGCACAAGAGCGGCCGGCCGCTGGACCTGAAGCTGCGGGGCGCCGGCTACCGCGTGCGCGTCGCCCGCGTCGGCGCGCACCGCTTCCGCGTCGGCATCGAAGCGGGCGGCGACGTCCGCACCGCCGACGTCGAGCTCGACCGCTTCGACCGGCACACCGGGCAGATCAGCGTCAACGGCACCCGTTACCGCCTGCTCACCGGCACGCACGGGCCGATCCACCTGGTCGAGGTGGACGGCGTGACGCACCGGGTCAGCCGCGACGAGGGCGGCGTCGTCCGCTCGCCCGCGCCCGCGCTGGTCGTCGCCATGCCGCTGGGGGTGGGCGCCGAGGTCGAGGCGGGCGCACCGGTGCTGGTGCTGGAGAGCATGAAGATGGAGACGGTGCTGCGGGCCCCGTTCAGGGCACGGCTGAAGGAATGTGCCGTGTCCGTGGGCACCCAGGTGGAGACCGGCGCACCGCTGCTGCGGCTGGAGCCGCTCGCCGACGACGCCGAAGCCGAGGACACCACGGCCGCCGGGTCCGTCGAGCTCGACCTGCCCGCCGCGCCCGGAAGGATCTCGGCGCGCGAGCGCACCGCGCGCGGCCACGAGGACCTGCGCAGCCTGCTGCTGGGCTTCGACGTCGACCCGCACGACGACCGCCGGGTGCTCGACGACTACCTCACCGCGCGCAAGGAGGCCGGCAAGGACGGTCACCGGCCGCTGGCCGAGGAGCTCGCGCTCATCGACGCGTTCGCCGACCTGGCCGAGCTGAGCCGCAACCGGCCGGCGGGCCCAGACGGCGGCGGCGACGGCGGCGGTGACGAGCACGTCCACAGCGCCCGCGAATACTTCCACACCTACCTGCAGAGCCTCGACGTCGAGCGGGCCGGGCTGCCGGAGTCGTTCCAGGCCAAGCTCGCCAAGGCGCTCGGCCACTACGGCGTCACCGAGCTGGAGCGCTCCCCCGAGCTCGAGGCCGCGGTGTTCCGGATCTTCCTCGCCCAGCAACGCGCCTCCGCCGACGCCGCGGTCATCGCGACGTTGCTGCGCGCGTGGCTGCGGGAGCCGCCGCCGGACGAGACGCTGCGCGAGCCCGCCGGTCTGGCGCTGGAGCGGCTGCTGTCCGCGACGCAGGTCCGTTTCCCCGTGGTCTCCGACCTCGCGCGCGGCGTGGTGTACGCCTGGTTCGCGCAGCCGCTGCTGCGCCGCAACCGCGCCCGCGTCTACGCCCGCGTCCGCAAGCACCTGCGCCACCTGGACGCGCACCCGGACGCGCCGGACCGCGCCGAGCGCATCGCCGAGATGGTACGCACCACCGAGCCGCTGGTGCGGCTGCTCGGCCAGCGGCTCACCCGCGACGACCTGGACAACGCGGTCATGCTGGAGGTGCTGACCCGGCGCTACTACGGCAACAAGGGTCTCACCGGCGTCCGCACCAGCGAGGTCGCGGGCTGCAGGTTCGTGGTCGCCGAGCGCGCGGGCTCCTGCGTGGTCTCGTCCGCGGTGAGCTTCGAAGCGCTCGGCGGCGCGCTGCGCGGGCTCGCGGGCCTGGCCGACGGCAAGGACGCCATCGACGCCGACATCTATCTCGCCTGGGAGCACCAGCCGGAGGACTCCGATGCGATGGCGGCCGCGCTGCACGAGGTCATCAGCGCGCACCCGCTGCCGCCCCAGATTCGCAGGCTCACCGCCACCATCGCGGGCAGCGGCGGCGCGGTCATGCACCACCACTTCACCTTCCGCCCGTCGGCCACCGGGATGACCGAGGAGCGGCTGATCCGCGGCCTGCACCCGTACATCGCGCAGCGGATGCAGCTGGAGCGGCTCAACAAGTTCGACCTCACCCGGCTGCCGTCGTCGGACGAGGAGGTCTACCTCTTCCAGTGCGTGGCGCGGGACAACCCGTCGGACGACCGCCTGGTCGCGTTCGCGCAGTTGCGCGACCTGACGGAGCTGCGCGAGCACGACGGCAGGCTGGTCGCCCTGCCGGCGGCCGAGGACACCATCGCCACCTGCCTCGACTCGATCCGCCGCGCGCAGTCGCGGCGGCCGGCGAACAAACGCTTCAACACCAACCGGATCGTGGTCTACGTCTGGCCGCCGAGCGACCTCACCCGCGCGGAGATGGAGATGATCGCCAGGCGCGTGCGGCCGACGACCGCGGGCGCCGGCCTGGAGGAGATCCTGTTCATCGCGCGGCAGCGCGACAGGACGACCGGCGAGCTCACCAAGATCGCGGTGCGGATCGCCTTCGACGCCACCGGCGGAGCCGAGCTGACCATCGGCGAGCCGTCGGACGAGCCGGTCGAGCCGCTCGACGACTACCGGCAGAAGGTGCTGCGGGCGAGCAGCCGCAACACGGTCTACCCCTACGAGCTGACCAGCCTGCTCGGCTACTTCGTCGAGCACGACCTCGACGACGACCACACGCTGGTGCCGGTCGACCGGCCGAAGGGGCACAACACCGCGGCGCTCGTCGCGGGCGTGGTCACCACGCGGACCCGGCGGCACCCGCAGGGCCTCACCAGGGTCGTGCTGCTCGGCGACCCGACGAAGTCGCTCGGCGCGCTGTCGGAGCCCGAATGCCGTCGCGTGATCGCCGCGCTGGACCTGGCCGAGCGTATGCAAGTGCCGCTGGAGTGGTACGCGCTGTCCGCCGGCGCACGGATCTCCATGACGTCGGGCACGGAGAACATGGACTGGGTGGCCGCGGCGCTCAAGCGGATCGTCGAGTTCACCCAGGACGGCGGCGAGATCAACATCGTGGTCGCGGGCATCAACGTCGGCGCGCAGCCTTACTGGAACGCCGAGGCCACGATGCTCATGCATACCAAGGGCATCCTGGTGATGACGCCCGACTCGGCGATGGTGCTCACCGGCAAGCAGTCGCTCGACTTCTCCGGCGGCGTGTCGGCCGAGGACAACTTCGGCATCGGCGGCTACGACCGGGTGATGGGCCCGAACGGCCAGGCACAATACTGGGCGCCGAACCTGACCGCCGCGCGCGACCTGCTGATGTCGTACTACGACCACACGTACGTCGCACCGGGCGAGGAAGGGCCGCGGCGGGCGACGACGAGCGACCCCGTCGACCGCGACATCTCCGACTTCCCGCATGCGATGGCGGACAGCGACTTCACCACCGTCGGCGAGATCTTCTCCGCGACGGCCAACCCGGACCGCAAGAAGCCGTTCGACATCCGGACCGTGATGCGGGCTCTGTCCGACCAGGACCATCCGGTGCTGGAACGCTGGAGGGGCATGGCCGACGCGGAGACCGCAGTGGTGCAGGACGTGCATCTCGGCGGCATGCCGGTGTGCCTGCTCGGCATCGAGTCACGGGCGGTGCCGCGGCGCGGCTTCCCGCCCACCGACGGCCCGGACACCTACACCGCGGGCACGTTCTTCCCGCGCTCGTCGAAGAAGGCCGCGCGGGCGATCAACGCGGCCAGCGGCAACCGGCCGCTGGTGGTGCTGGCGAACCTGTCGGGCTTCGACGGCTCGCCGGAGTCGATGCGGAAGCTGCAGCTGGAGTACGGCGCCGAGATCGGCCGCGCGATCGTGAACTTCCGCGGGCCCATCGTGTTCTGCGTCATCTCGCGCTACCACGGCGGAGCGTTCGTGGTGTTCTCGAAGGCGCTGAACCCGAACATGACCGTGCTCGCGCTGGAAGGCTCGTTCGCCTCGGTGCTCGGTGGCGCTCCCGCCGCCGCGGTGGTGTTCGCCGGCGACGTCAACGCCCGCACGGCGGCGGACTCGCGGGTGGTGGACATGGAGGCCCGCGTCGCGGCCGCCTCCGGCGCCGACCGCGCCGCGTTGACCGCGGAGCTCGACGAGCTTCGCTCGTCGGTTCGCGCGGAGAAGCTCGGTGAGGTGGCGATGGAGTTCGATCGCGTGCACAACATCCAGCGCGCGGTCGAGGTCGGCTCCGTGGACGCCGTCATCCGGGCCGCCGAACTGCGCCCACGCATCATCGAGGCCATCGAGGGCCGCCTGCGCCGACCGTGACGCGCCGGACGGGACGCAGCTCAGGCCCCCGGATTGCGGGAGCGGAAATGACGGTGCCGCCATCTTGTTCCGTACTCGCGGGCTCCAGCCGCGCAGAACGATCAGCCTCAAGGCGCCGCGCAAGTTCCCGCGGGTGCTCACAGTCGTCGAAGTGCAGACGATCCTGGACGCGTGCGACCGGCGGTCACCTTCCAGACCGTCGCACAGAGGGCTTCGGTCTCCCGTTCCTGGCTCTACACCCAGCCCGACGTCCGAGCTGAGATCGAGCGGCTTCGAACCATAGCGCGGCGCTCGGACACCGTCGGCTGGCCGACACACGCGACTCGGAGCATGCTGCCTCCGACCCCGGCTCCTGCGAGCCGCTCTTCGGTAACGATCGGCCCTTGTTGACCAGCGTTCCCGAACTGCCCACGGCCTCGTCGCGGACACTCGTCTTCAACGAGGCCCCCAGGTCAGAGCCCCTCCAATGATCAGCAGCTCAAGATAATGACCATTTCTCCGAACCGCACGAGCTACATGCGGGTCCGCGCGTACGCTTGCAGTGCGTCGCGGACGAACGTCGCCCCCGCGGCGTCGTCGTACATGCCCGCGAAGCGGGGGTCGTCGACGTACATGTCCCCCAGGCCTTTCACCATCTCGATCGAGCACTCCCGGTCGCCCTCGGCCGTGGGCGTACCCGGGATCTGGCTCAGCCACTGGACGTGCCGGGCAGCCAGTGACTGAGCGTGTTCCGACGTCGGAGAAACCCCGGCCTTCGCCGCGGCGACCCATGCGGCGACGAGGTCCTCCACGTCCTGCTTCCAGGCCAGCTGCTGGTCAAGGGTCTTGCCGTGCCACCAGTCATTGCTCACCTGGAACGCGCGCTCGCCCCAGCGTGAGATCACCTCGTCCTTGTAGCGGTCGTTGAACCCCGCCAACATGACGTCCATCCGCGGTTCCGCCCCCGCCTGGAGCGCCTCGAGCGTGTGACGCACAGAGCGGATCTGCCGTTCGATGCGGTCCCGTTCCTCCGCCAGTGCGGCGATGTGGGCGCGGAGCCCGTCGCACGTGTCCACCTCGTTCGCCAGGACCTCGGCGATGGCCGGCAAGCCCATGCCGAGCCGGCGCATGAGCAGGATCCGCTGGAGCCGGGCGACCGCGGTGGGGTTGTAGTAGCGGTACCCGGTCGCGCCGACCCGGGACGGGGTCAAGAGCCCGACGCGGTCGTAGTGACGCAGGGTGCGGCTGGTGATGCCGGCCCTCGCCGCGAGTTCCTGGATCGTCCACTCCATCGTTCCAGTGTTACCCGCGGCGGAGCGTAGTTGTGATGATCTCCGAGCTGTCGGCGTGCAGGGCCTGCGCCGCCGTCTGCCCGGTCGCCGTCAGGTAGGCGTCGACCAGCCGGTTGCCTGCGGCGTACCCGGCGCCCATCGGCAGTCCCACCGGGGTGAGGCCGAAACGCTCGGCGCCGGGGTCACCGTGCACCCAGGCAGTGAAGTTCTGCATGCCTGTCACGTCGAGCCCGGTGAGCACCTTGCTGAAGACCTCGTCGTCGTGGAGGTGCGGCACGCCGATGCGGGCGGGGCCGAGCTCGTCACCGTAGAGCTGGCGGGCGAAGGCGTCGGCCAGGCCCTCGCCGACGATGTGCTCGCCGACCGTGACGGTCATCGGGTCCCACACGATCCCGCCCGGGCCCCACCGCAGGTTGTGGTGCAGTTCGTGCACGGCGGTGGCCTCCAGCCGCTCCACGTTCTCGGGGAAGGGCCAGAACGTGATGGCGATGTTGCCCGAGATGCCGCCGAACCCGGTCACTCCTAGGCAGGGACCCATGAAGTGCTTGTCAGCCGGATCGCCGAGGACGAACAGCACGGTGATGTCCGGGACCTCCAGCCCCGGCGTCGCCTCCAGCTGTACGGTGAGAGCGTCGTCGAGGGCGCGTTGCATCCGCTCCCAGGCTCCGGCCGCCGCCAGGGTTTCGAGCGCGTCGAGGCAACGCTCCTCGTCGCGGTCGATGGGGAATCCGGATGCTTCGAGGTGCATGGCCACCAGGTCGACCTCGCCGGGGTAGTAGCGGTACATGCCCCTGGTGGGCTCCAGCATCGAATGCAGCAGGTCAACGCGGTCCGCGGCCGGGGCCAGCAGGATCCGCCTCATGGCGGAGTAGGTGTCAAGAACAGTGATCGACATGGCCCCGATGCTAGGAGTTGACGCAGCGTCAAGGTCAAACCAGCGGCTCTTTCACCGGGATACGGCCGGTATGCCGTCACCCGGTCCCGTCACGACCGGTGGTTCGCCGCTGCGCGAGCCGGACAAGTCCGCCTCCGCCCCGGCTTCTGCAGCCGCTCTTCGGTAACGATCGGCCCCCGCTGACCGGTGCTTTCCAGACAACCCACGGCCTCGTTGCGGACACCGTCGCCAACGAGGCCGTCCAGGTCAGAGGCCCCGCAAAGATCAGCGGCTCAAGATAATGATCACCTATGCAACGCCGCCCCGGGGCGGACGTGGAAACGTCCTATCGTTAGAGCCGTTGAGTGTCCGCGCCGGTGCCAAGGTAGTCGAGTCGCGGCGAAAGGAGCGCATCGGTCGCCCGGCCGCCTGGTTGGCTAGCCCGACCCGCACCACCGGCAGGCACTCGCCGCGTCGCCGCCCGCACGTCTTGAAATGGCGCGGTGTCGGCGCCAATCACCCAACAGGCCGACGACACCGCTTCCCCGACCCAGTAAGGAACCACGCCATGACCACCCCGCACGCCTTCCCCCTGGAGCCCACCCCGATCCATGTGCCCGACAAGGTCCTCGATGACCTGCGCGCCCGTCTCACATTGACCCGGCCGCCGCTTGACGAGGGGAACGGGGACTGGTCCTACGGCGTCCCGGACAGCTATCTCCGTGAGCTGGTCGCCTACTGGCGGGACGCCTACGACTGGCGCAAGGCCGAGGCCGCCATCAACGCCTACGAGCACTACCAGGTGAGCGTCACCGGTGTCCCAGTGCACTTCATGCGCAAGCCCGGCTGCGGCCCTCGCCCGATCCCGTTGATCCTCACCCATGGCTGGCCGTGGACGTTCTGGCACTGGTCGAAGGTGATCGACCCGCTCGCCGACCCGGCCGCGTTCGGCGGTGACCCCGCCGACGCCTTCGACGTCATCGTGCCGTCTCTGCCCGGCTTCGGTTTCCCCGGCCCGCTCACTGGCTTTCCGGACGTCAACTTCTGGAAGGTCTCCGACCTCTGGCACACCCTGATGACCGAGACCCTGGGATACGAGAAGTACGCCGCCGGGGGCTGCGACATCGGCGGGATCGTCTCCAGCCAACTCGGCCACAAGTACGCCGACGAGCTGTACGGCATCCACATCGGCTCCGGGCTGCCGCTCGACTTCTTCACCGGCCCCCGGGCTTGGGACTTCGCGCGGAATCGGCCCCTCACCGACGACCAGCCCGCCGATATCCGCGCCCGGATCATCGAGCTGGACCACCGCTCGGCGTGCCACCTCGCCGTGCACATGCTCGACGGCGCCACCCTGGCCCACGGACTGAGCGACTCACCCGCTGGACTGCTCGCCTGGCTGCTGGAGCGCTGGAACGCCTGGAGCGACAACGGCGGCGACGTCGAATCCGTCTTCACCAAGGACGACTTGCTCACCCACGCCACGATCTACTGGGTGAACAACTCCATCGCCACGTCGATGCGTTACTACGCTAATGCCAACCGCTACCCCTGGACCCCCGCCCACGACCGCACCCCGGTCGTGCAGGCCCCGGTCGGCCTCACCTTAGTCACGTACGAGAACCCGCCCGGCATCCACACCGCCAACGAGCGCGTCCGGGCATTCAAGACCGGCCCGCAAGCCGATTGGTTCAACCACGTCAACGTCAACGCCCACGACCATGGCGGCCACTTCATCCCCTGGGAGAACCCCGACGCCTGGGTGAGCGACCTGCGTCGCACCTTTCACGGCCGCAGGCCCTGAACGACCCTGCGGGCTGTCTGGTGACGGGCCAGGCGAACATTGCCTGGCAGGGGTGTGCGCGTCGGCCGACCGGCCCGCACCGCCCGCCACGCCGTCTGCCTGAGTCGGCCTCCCTGCGGGACCCCGCTCGCCGCCACCTCTCCCGGGGGCCCTGTCATACCCACCGTCACGCCCGTTCCGTCAGTGGGCCTCACCATCAGCGCCGTGAGCTCTGGCGATTTCATCGCCCGGCGGGCACGGCCCCCACATCGCTGCGCAGGGCCCGCTCCTCTGCGTCGGCCAGCCAGAACAAGACCGGCGGCAGACTGAGCTCGATCACCGCCAGTGCGATCTGGAACCACTGCGGCCAGCCGTGCACGGCGAGCGAGAGCAGCCGCCCCACGCCGCCCAGCAGGAAAACACCAGCCAGCCACCGCACCGCCCGAGCCGGGATCGGACGCTGCCGCGCGGCCCAGAGCCAGGCCAGCCCGTAGCCGACGAAGCTGGCCCCCATGAACCGGCCCCAGCTGTCGACCGTCGCGCCGGCGGAACCGGCGCCGGGGATCGCATCGTTGCCGAGTGCCACGTGGAACAGGCCGATCGTCACGCAGGCCCAGCCCATCAGTTGTGTGAGTATGCGCAGAACCCTGGCCATAATCCCTCCAAGCCGTCTTGGCGGAGCTTAGTTGACATGCGTCTACTACATTGGACGCACTAGTAGACGCATGTCAACTAAACTTCATTTATGCCTCCCCGCCAGCGGCTCACCCCCGCCGAGCGCCGCGCCCAACTCCTCGCCGTCGGCGCAAGGCTCTTCGCCGCACACCCCTACGCCGATGTATTGATGGAGGAGGTCGCCGAACAGGCCGGTGTCTCCCGGGCCCTGCTCTACCGTCACTTCCCCAGCAAGCACGCCCTCTTCGCAGCCGTCTACCAGCGGGCGGCGGACCAGCTGCTCACCGAGACGCGGCTCGACCCCGCCGACACCCTGGTGAAGCAGCTCATCCAGGGCATGGACGTCCATCTCGACTACTTCGTGGCGAACCGCAACGCCGTCCTCGCCGCGAACCGGGACCTCGCGGGCGACCCGGTGATCCAGACGATCATGACGAACGAGCTGGACGCGCTCCGTGCGCGACTGCTGGCCATCCTCCCACTCGCGGACGAGAGCGCCCGCGAGGCCATGTCTGGCGTCCTGAAGAGCTGGCTGGTCTTCGTCCAGGTCCTCTGCGTCGACTGGCTCACCCACGAGACCTGTACCCGCACCCAGCTGCGCGACGTCTGCATCGGCGCGGTTCTCGGCGCCCTCCGGCCGCTGCTCGCCGAGGACCCCGCCCCCGACTGGCCGCCACAAGGGTGCGGCGCAGTTGCGGCGACCCACACAGACCGTCACCCGGCCCCCGCCGAGTCCCTTCACCAAGCACCGTAATGGTGACTGCGAGAAAGATAGTGACCCAGACCCAGGCCGTGACATCGACAGAGACAGTCCGAGTGGCGGGGATCATCGCCGACGGCGTCGTCAAGATGTTGCTTGCTGCCGCCTTCATCATCGGCGCTGCCCGGCTCGGTCATCTGCTCGGCGTGTCCGCCTGGCTGATGGTCATCTCAGGCGTGGCCCTGCTGATCGGTGGCGGGATCGAGATCAGATATGTGCGCAGCCGCCCGCTGCCCACCTACACGCGGCTCATGGTTGCCTACGACGGTGGATGGGTGTTGGCGGCGCTTGCCGGCCTGCTGACGGCATGGCGGGGCAGCAGCGCCGGGGGTGAGGTGTGGATCGGATACCAGACAGCAGCTCCCATTGTGCTCGCAGCGCTGCTGGTGACTGCCACCCCCGTGTAGAGGACTTCGAACACCCGCGCAGAGGACTCCGCACGCTGACATGCGGGGCGGAAATGTCGGTGCCGGCCGCAGTTCAGGGACGGATTGCGGGGCGGAAAAATCGGTGCCAGCCGCAGTTCAGGGGACGGTTTGCCGGACCTGGAAATGTCGGTGGCTCCCGGCATGATGGGGTCATGACCGAGACGCCCCCCATCACCGTCCTGGCCGACGACACGGCCTACGCCGAGGCCGTGCAGCTGGCCGTGGACTCCGCCGCGGCCTACTACGGCGACGGCACCTCCACGCTCGACGACGACGCCTACGACCGGCTGGTCCGCGGCATCCAGGCCTACGAGGAGGAGCACCCCGAGTCGGTCCTGCCGTCCTCGCCCACGGGCAAGGTGGCCGGCGGAGCCGTCGTGGGCGACGTGCCGCACACGGTGCCGATGCTCAGCCTGGACAACGTGTTCAGCGCCGAGAAGCTGGCGGACTGGGCGGCCGCGCTCGAGCGCAGGCTCGGCCGGGCGGTCACGGTGTGGAGTGTGGAGCCCAAGCTGGACGGGCTGGCGATCTCGGCCCGCTACCGCAACGGCCGGCTGGCCCAGCTGGTCACGCGTGGCGACGGCAGCGCGGGCGAGGACGTCTCGCACGCCATCGGCACCATCGTCGGCCTGCCGGACCGGCTGGCCGACGCGGTCACGGTGGAGCTGCGCGGCGAGGTCATGATGACCGCCTCGCAGTTCGAGGAGGCCTGCGCCAAGCGGCAGGCGCACGACGGCACCACGTTCGCCAACCCGCGCAGCGCGGCCGCGGGCACGCTGCGCACGCGGGAGCGGCCCTACGTGTGCGAGCTGACGTTCTTCGGCTACGGCGTCGTGCCGCCGCCGGACGACCACTCCGACGTGGCCGTGGGCCTGCGCGAGTGGCCACACAGCCAGATCATGGACTGGGTCGCCGGTCAGGGGGTGCAGACCACGGCCGCCACGCCCGTGGCGGGGATCGTGGCCGAGACGCTGGAGCGGGTGCAGGAGCGCATCGGGGAGATCGCCGCCGCCCGTCCCGAGCTGCCGTTCGGCATCGACGGCATCGTGATCAAGTGCGATCTGGCGGCCGACCAGGCGGAGGCCGGGTTCAGCTCGCGGGCGCCGCGCTGGGCGATCGCCTACAAGCTGCCCGCCACCGAGAAGATCACCAAGCTGCTCGGCGTGGAGTGGAACACCGGCCGCACCGGCGTCATCGCCCCGCGCGCCGTGCTGAAGCCGGTCGAGCTGGACGGCAGCATCGTCACCTACGCCACCTTGCACAACGTCGCCGACATCACCCGCCGCGGTCTGATGCTCGGCGACAGCGTGACCGTCTACAAGGCGGGCGACGTGATCCCCCGCGTCGAGGCGCCGGTCGTGCACCTGCGCACCGGCGACGAGCAGCCGATCGACATCCCGCAGGTCTGCCCGGTGTGCGGGGATGCGATCGACAGGTCGCAGGAGCGCTGGCGGTGCGTACGCGGCCGCGACTGCCAGGCGATCGCGTCCATCATCTACGCGGCCGGCCGCGACCAGCTCGACATCGAGGGCTTGGCGGAAAACCGCATCAAGCAAATGCTCGACGCCGGTTTGATCGGTGACTTCGCCGACCTGTTCTTCCTGACCCGGGAGCAGCTGCTCGGCCTGGAGCGCATGGGCGAGACCAGCACCGACAACCTGCTGGCGGCCCTCGAGCAGGCCAAGACGCGGCCGCTTAGCCGGGTGTTCGCGGCGCTCGGCGTCCGCGGCACCGGCCGCTCGATGAGCCGCCGCATCGCCCGCCACTTCGCCACGATGGACGCCATCCGCGTGGCCGACGCCGAGGCGATCCAGCAGGTCGAAGGCATCGGCCCGGAGAAGGCGCCGGTCGTGGTGGCCGAGTTGGTCGAGCTCGCCCCGCTCATCGACAAGCTGGCCCAGGCCGGGGTCAACATGACCGAGCCAGGCGCCCCACCACCCGCCGAGGGGGAGCCGGCGCCGGCCGGGCTGCCGCTGGCCTCGATGTCGGTAGTGGTCACCGGCGCGATGACCGGCCCGCTGGCGACGTTGTCCCGCAACGAGGTCAACGAGCTGATCGAACGGGCGGGCGGCAAGGCGTCCTCCAGCGTGTCGGCCAAGACGTCGCTGCTGGTGGCCGGCGAGAAAGCGGGCTCGAAGCGGGCCAAGGCGGAGACGCTGGGGGTGCGGATCGTGAGCCCGGAAGAGTTCGCCGCCGAGGTCAGCGCATTTCTCTGACCGCGCCGGACCGATAGGAGAGCCTGCGGAGCAGCACCTCGGCCGGGCCGCGGTAGCCCGCCACCCGCATCACCTCGGCCAGCAGGATCGACGACAACCAGACGCCGATGGCCAGCGCGAAGGTGGCGGTGACGCTCATGGCGTCGCTCAGGTCCAGGGTGAACGGGTAGAACAACGTCACCCACACCACCGACTGGAACAGGTAGAAGGTCATCGAACGCTGTCCCAGCGCGGCGAGTGCCGTGGTGACCCGGCCACCCCGGACCCTGATTGCGACGAGCCCGATGGCGGCGGCCAGGCCGATGCCGCCGGCGTACCCGGTCAGGTCGTGGGCGATCGCGACGGTCCAGCCGACGGCGGCCGAGGTGCTCGTCCACGTGCCGGCCGCCAGCAGGGCGGCGGGGAGCCTGCCGATGACGGCCACGGCCATGAAGATCACGGTAACCCGGGCCAGCAGCGATGCGTGTCGCTCTGGCTCATCCAGGATCCTGCGCCGGGCGGCCCAGATCCCCAGCAGCATGCCCGGCACGACCATGATGATGGAAATGGCCGTCTCCACCGGCCAGGTCGGGATGTTGGCCACGACGTGGGCGCCGAAGGTGGGCTCCATGAACTCCGCCATGGTGACCGGCCTCGCCTGAGCCTGCACGCTCTGCCAGGCCAGCAGCAGCGTCGCGGGGATGAGCGACAGGACGCCCGCCCACAGCAGCACCGAGTCCCGCGCTCGGACGAGCTGGACGAGCACCAGCAGCGTCATGCCGTAGACCGCGATGATGTCGAGTGGCACGAGCAGCACCGTGTGCGCGAAGCCGATGGCGATCAGCCACCAGGCCCGCCGCCGCATCAGCTTCCTGATCGAGACCCAGTCGCTGCCCCGGGCCTCCTGACGGTGGGCCAGTTGGCCGAGCCCGTAGCCGAACAGGAACGCGAACATGTCGCGCGCCTGGTTGTCCGCCAGGAGGGACTTGATGAACTTGGCGGCGGTGTTGAGCACGGCCGGCCCGGCGTTCCAGTCGCCGGCGAACGCGGGCGCGTGCGCCAAGGCGATCAACAGGAGCATGACACCACGTGCTAAATCCGGTGCGAGCGATCTCGCGGTCACGCTGGTGGGGGTTGTCAGCGTCATGCCGATTCCTTCCAGTTCCACAGGCGACCAAGTCGCGATAGTACGTGTTCATGGCAGGGAAAACGCTACTTTGCCTTCACTGTTTCGTCAAAGTATCGCCGATCAGTATGGCGAGTTATCGCAGGTGAATCGCCTGAAAATTTTGCAATGAGTATGTCGACAAATGCAAGGTGAATCACGACCACTTGCAATGACATGCTCACGAACGCAATACTGCCCTCCCAGGGATGACGAGTGGCGGGAGGCGACCACCGATGCCGGGAGGCAGGCTGACCCACCAGGACCGCCGGCACATCGCCAGGGGCCTGGCCGAGGGGCTCACGTACACCGAGATCGCCAGAAGCCTGCAACGGCCGATCTCGACCATCACCCGCGAGGTCGCCCGCAACGGCGGAGCGGGCGGCTACCGGGCCGACCAGGCGCAGCAGGCAACGGCGGGCCGCGCCCGCCGCCGCCGACCCATCTCGTCGTCCGGCCCACCGGCCACCGACGCACCCGGCCGTGACCCGCACGCGGTCCGCGACCTGGAGGAGCAGTTCACCGGCGCGATGACCGAGGCCGGGTTGTCACGCATGACCGCTCGGGTGCTCACCTGCATGTACACCGCCGACAGTGGCAGCCTCACCGCCGCCGAGCTCGTGCAGCACCTTCAGGTCAGCCCGGCGTCCATCTCCAAGGCCGTCGGCGAGCTCGAGCAGCAGGGGCTGATCCGGCGTGACCGCGACCCGCGCCGCCGCCGCGACCGGTACGTCATCGACGCGGACGCCTGGGTCCAAGGCTGGATCGTCAGCGCCCGCCGGAACGTCACGATGGCCGACCTCGCCCGTAAAGGGGCCGAAATCGTCGGCGCCACGACGCCCGCCGGCGCCCGACTGAAGGACGTCAGCGAGTTCTTCGATCACGTGGGGCGCCACATGATCCAGGCAGCCGAGCACTGGCGGCAGACCTCCATGTCAAGGCGGACGATCAGCCGTTAGTCCAGCGGCGAAGGAGGATGCCGATGCCGACGGCGACCACCACCCACTGCACAGGCCTTGACCCAGCTCGAACATCGAACGCCAGAACGCGAAGTGCTTGTTGACGTAAATGCCGTGCCGGATGCACGGATCGTCGTGCGAACCGCGCGAATCGTCCCCAAGGCCCGTAGGAGCCGCGGCTCATCCATGCCCTGCCGCATAATCTCGTAGTGCAGCGCCTTCGCAGCCTGCTCGTTGGCGACGCGCACCGCCCGGCCCTGCGTGAACAGCGAGAAGGCCACGCCGAGCAGCGACAGGGCCGTGAGCAGCGAACCCACGGGGGCGAACGCCTCGCCGACGTCGCTCAAGAACGCCCAGTCCCAGCCTGGAGCGGCATGGGCGAAACGGCCGAGAACCATGGGGATCTGGAGGAGCACGACCATCGCCACACACACAGGGCTGCGGTGGCGGCCAACCCGATGAGGACCTTCTGCCACTTGCTCGTGCCGAGACCTCACAGAAGTGAAGAGACCGCCGAACACACCATTGGGTCAGCCGTCATGATCGCACCCGACCATCCACCCGGGTTTCCGTAAATAGTCACGAAAGCCGCGAATCTCTGTGATATTGGATCACCCTGATGGTTTCGGAAGCCCAGAAGGGACGCATAACGTGCGATCGTTAACCCGCGTGATGGCGATCACGGCCTCAGCGGTGACGGCGTTATCGCTAGCCGCTGCGGTGCCTGCCGTCGCGGCGCCCCAGCTGGTGGTGAACGGCACCTTCGCCGCCGGCACCGCACCTTGGTGGAAGTCGGCGAACACGTCGATGGCCGTGGATGCCGGGCGGCTGCGCGTCAACGTGACGGGCGGCACCGCCAACCCGTGGGACGCCATGATCGGCCAGAACGGCATCGCGCTGGCCAAGGGCACGGCGTACACGCTCTCGTTCGACGCCGCGGCCTCCGCCCAGGTCAGCGCGGTCACCACCGTGCAGCTCGCGGACTCCCCGTACACCCGGACCCTCACCAAGACGATCTCGCTCGGCACGACGAGCAAGCGCTTCAGCTTTCCCTTCACCTCCAGCCTGGGCACGTCCACCGGGCAGGTGTCGTTCCAGCTCGGCAAGAACGCCGGCTTCACCTTCCACGTGGACAACGTCTCCTTGACCGAGACCACGCCGTCGCCCACGCCGACCGCTACCACCTCCCCGAAGCCGGGATCCGGGCCCCTCGCCATGACCAGCGGCTTCTACGTCGACCCCGACTCCAACCCGGCGATCTGGGTACGGAACAACAGCGGTGACGCAAGGGCGGCACGCATCAAGTCGTCCATCTCGGCCAAGCCGATGGCCCGCTGGTTCGGCGGCTGGAGCGGGGACGTGCGCGCCGCTGTGTCCACGTACGTAGCGGCGGCGAACTCCGCCGACAAGCTCCCGGTCCTGGTGGCGTACAACATCCCGGGCCGCGACGCCTGCGGCGGGCACTCCGGCGGCGGGGCGGGCAGCGAGTCTGCGTACAAGACGTGGATCTCCGCGTTCGCGTCCGGCATCGGCAACCGTCCGGCGGTCGTCATCATCGAGCCCGACTCGCTCGGCGACTTCGGCTGTATGAACGACACCGCCATCCAAGAGCGCAACCGCATGCTGACGTACGCCACCCAGCAGTTCCGCGACAAGGCTCCCAACACCTGGGCCTACCTCGACGCCGGCAACGCCGGCTGGGTCGCGGCAGGGACGATGGCGACGCGGCTGAAGAACGCGGGCGTCGGCAACATCCGCGGCTTCGCGGTGAACGTCTCCAACTACTATCCGACCGCCCAGTCGGCCACCTACGCCTCCTCGATCAACTCCTCGCTCGGCGGCGGCGCGAAGTGGGTGATCGACACCAGCCGCAACGGCAACGGCTCCAACGGCGAGTGGTGCAACCCGGCCGGACGCAAGCTCGGCGTCCCCACGCAGCTGGGTGGCGGCGGCGGCACCGAGATGCTGTTGTGGGTGAAGGTGCCCGGGGACTCCGACGGCAACTGCGGCATCGCCCCGAACACGCCCGCCGGCCAGTTCAGCCCGGCCATCGCCATCCGCCTGATCGACGGCACCTGAGGACATCCGACTGCACGTTCCGCCGTACCGTCCCCGGCGGAACGTGCTGTCACGGGCTCACATTTCCTCCCCGGAGGAGCTCATGACGGGCCGGACTTCCACGGCCGCGAAACGGGCGTCGGGGAAGCGGGCCGCGATCTCCATCGCCCGTTCGGTGCTCTCGCAGTCGACGACGACGTAGCCGGCAAGGTGCTCTCCGGCCGCGACGAACGGGCCGTCCGTGGCCACGGGCGCGCCGCCGCGTACCCGGATGGTCTTGCTGGTCACCGGGTCGGCCAGGGCTTCGCCGCCGATCAGCTCGCCGGACTCGACGATCTCCTGGATCAGGGCCTCGACCTGCGCGGTCAGTTCGGCTCGCCCTTCTGCCGGCATAGAGAGCGTACGCAGGACGGCGGGGTGGCCACAGTTCTGAGCGGCGGTGTAGATCATCAGCAGGTAACGCACGTGGGTTCCTTCACGTTCGTAGTGCCTTTGACCAGTGGTCGGAGCCTGGGGCCGGGAGTCGACATCGTCCCGCCGGAAATCACGAACGCGGGCGCCGCCCTCCGAAACGCTGGTGAACCTGGGAGCCGCCCATCAGCAAGGCCCGGCCCAGCGGCGTGGCGGTGTGGATCACGTTGGGGCCCATTCGCCGGCTGACGATCAGCCCGGCCTCCCGCAGCACCTGCGCGTGCTGGCTGGCCGCGGAGGCGGAGATCTCGTGGAGCCGCGCGAGTTCACCGGTCGTCGCCCCGTTCACGGTGGCGCGCAGGATCCCGGCCCGAGTGGAGCCGAGCAACCGCCCGACGGGGGTGCCCGGGTCGCCGGAGGGATCCTTCGGCACGCCCAGCAGGTGATCCCGCCGGTGATCCACCACCGTCAGCACGGGCGACTCCCATCGCATGGCCGGCCGGAAGCTCTCCAGCATGGCCTCGACCCCGCCGTCCAGGTAGGCGCGCCCGCGCATGGCCCGATCGGCGTCCACCATGCCCTGAATGTTCGACCAGTGCGGGCGGACAGCGGCCTCGAAGTACGCATACAGGCCGTGCCGCAGCTCGCGGGAAGGCGTCCTTGCGCCCGTCGGCCAGCCCCCAGGCCCATGACGGCGTCCTCGCCAGGCCGCCAGCTTGTCGAGTTCCTGCCGGAGGAACGGCCGGAGCGTACTCAGCACGGCGTCCACTCCGGCGTCCAGTCCGAGCGCCGCCTCAGCGGGGGTGAGGAAGTCGGGCCCTTGCGCCCCGCCAACCGGCGCATGCTCAACGCGACCTCCCACAGCGGGTCGGCCGCCGGGACGATTCGAGTCCGGACGAGATCATCGCTCGTGAAGTGAACGCAACATCTCTGTCGCCTCATGCTGAGCTCTTAAGCTTTGGTCTCAGAGAGTGGACGCACTGTCACAGACGCGACACGATTATCGGCAAACTGTTGAGAAGGCGTGAGGGGCGACCAGATGGCCGCACGGTTCCGGGTGCTCGGCGAAGTGGAGATCACCGCGGACGGGCACGTGGTCGGCCTGGGGAGCCGGCAGCGGGAGGTGCTCGCGCTCATGCTGCTCCGCGCCAACGACACGGTCACCGTGGAGCAACTGGTCGAGGCCGTCTTCCCGGATCCGGCGCCCGAGTCGGCACGCCGGCTGATCCAGAACACCGTGGGGCGCCTCCGCCGAACGCTGACCGCGGCCGGCTGCCCCGACGTGATCAGGACCAAGCCGGGCGGCTACCTCCTCGAAGCCGGACCGGACATGCTCGACCTGCTGGAGTACGTCGAGCACGTCAAGGAAGGCCGCCACGCGGCCGCCTACGGCATGGATCGGCGGGCCGTCATGTCGCTGCGCCGTGGGCTGGCGCTGTGGCGGGGCCCCTTCCTGGCCGACGTCAACGCCGTGGGGCTGGAAGCGGAGAAGGCCCGCATGCGCGAGGCTCGCATGGCCGTCCACGAGGAGTGCCTGGAGCTGGAGTTGCGGCTCGGCCGGCACCGTGAGCTGCTTCCCGAGCTGGCCGCGCTCACCAAGGAGCATCCGCTGCTCGAGCGGTTCTGGGAGCTGCGGATGCTCGCCCTCTACCGGTGCGGCGCCAAGTCGGAGGCGCTGGCGCTCTACGAGAACGCCAGGGCGATCTTCATCGAAGACCTCGGCCTCGAGCCAGGGCGCCGGCTGCAGCGGCTGGAGCAGGCCATACTCGCCGATGACCCGGCGCTCGACTTCGACATGCGCCCGGACCAGCTGCCTGTGGACGTGCCCGACTTCGCCGGGTGCGAAGAGGCCCGGTCCGCGCTGGAAGCGGTCCTGCGGCCCGACCCCGGGCACGCCACGCCCGTCATCGTCGTGGCGGGCAGGGCCGGGGTGGGCAAGACCACCCTTGCCGTCCACGTCGCCCACCGCCTGCGAGAACGTTTCCCCGACGGCCGGCTGTTCGCCCGGCTGCGTACCATTCACGATCGCCCCGTGCCGGCCGGTGAGGTGCTCGCTCATTTCCTGCGGGCCCTCGGCGAGCCGTCCCACGACCTCCCCGACGGCGTGAACGAACGCGCGGCCAGGTTCAGGGAGTGCCTGACGAGCCGGCGGGTCCTCATCGTGCTGGACGACGCGGTCAACGAGGCGCAGGTGCGTCCCCTCCTCCCGGGCGGCGCGGAGTGCGCCGTACTGGTTACCAGCAGATCCAAGCTGGCCATCCTGCCCAGCACCGGCCGCCTGGAGCTGGAGGAGCTGGAGCCGATCCAGGCCATGCGCTTCCTCGCCAGGCTCGCCGGCGCGCAGCGGCTGTCGGCCGAGCCGCAGGCCGCGCACGAGCTGGTCGGGCTGTGCGAGAACCTCCCGCTGGCGCTCAGGATCACCGGCGCCACGCTGGCCGGCCACCCCCACTGGCAGGTCGGCCACCTGGTGAAGCGGCTCAGGGACGAACGGCAACGGCTCGAGGAGCTCGGCGACCTGGCAGTGCGCGGCGCCATCGCGCTGGCCGCCGATGGGCTCGACCCGGCCGCGCTCCGGCTGCTGTCCGCGCTGGCCCACACCGACACCCCGGAGATCCCCGCCTGGACCGCCCTGGCTGCGGACGGTACACCGGACCTGGTGGACAGCCTGGTCGACGCCCAGCTCCTGCACGTGGCCGGGCCCCAGCGTTACCGCCTGCACGACCTGGTCCGGGCCCACGCCCGCGAGCTCGGCGGGGCCGAGTCCGTCCCTCGCGTGCTCGGCGGCTGGCTGGCGCTGGTCGAGCGGGCGCACCGGACGGCGTACGGCGACCACGCGGCCCTGCACGGCACGGCCGCCCGCTGGCAGCCCCCAGGCGTGGACGTCGTCGAAAGCGATCCCCTGACCTGGTACGACACCGAGCGCCCGAACATCGTCGCCGCCGTCCGCCAGGCCGCCGCACTGGGCCTCGACGAGCTGTGCTGGGACCTGGCCCTGAGCGCGGTGTCGTTGTTCCAGACCCGAGGGCACTACGACGACTGGCAGGAGACGCACCGGGTCGCGCTCAGCGCCACCCGCGCGGCGGACAACACCCGCGGCTCAGCGGCCCTGCTCACCGGGACCGCCCTGCGGGAGGCGTACCGGCATCGCTACCGGCCGGCCGGCGCGGCCATCGAGGAGGCTCTGGAGCTCTTCGAACGGTGCGGCGACCGGCACGGCTGGGGGTTGGCGAGCACGGTGGCCGGGTTCATGGCAGGCATGCGCGGCCGGTACGCCGAGGCGGTCGAACGGTGCGGTCAGGCGCTCGACGCAATCCGCCAGGCCGCTGACACGGGCGCGGAGGTTCTCGTGCTGCGCCTGCTCGGCCAGCTCCTGCTGGACGTCGGCCACGCCCGCCCGTTCCTGGACGAGACCGTCGTCGCCGGCCAGCTCACCCATCCGGAGGTCGGCTACCGAATCGGCGAGCTGCTCCTCACCTCGGGGCGGCTGCGCGAGGCGGAGCAGGCGTTCACCGACCTGCTGTCCACCGTCACCGAGCTCGAGGATCTGCGATGCGAGGCCTTCGCCCGCTACGGCCTCGGCTATGTGCATCTCGAGCGGCGCCGGTACGCCGCGGGCGAGGATTACCTCCATCAGGCCATCGAGCTGGCGAGTGCGGTGGACGCGCCGCTGATCGAGGCCAAGGCGTGGCTGGCGCTCGGCGCGGCCAGCAGGTCGCGCGGCGACTACGAGGCGGCGCTGCACGGGTTCGAGCGGGCCGAGCGGCTGGCGCAGTCCATCGACTCGCCCCTGTGGCAGGCCCGCGCCCTGCGCCAGGCGGCCGTGGCGCACAGCGAACGGGGCTGCGAGACGGCGGCCGCCGCGGCGCGTGCCCGGCTGGGCGAGCTCCTCGCCTCCATCGGCGCCGTCGACTCCGACGTCGACGCGGGAGTCCCGTCCCTGCGGGTTTTCTGACCGGCCTTCCGGATCGACCCTTAATCGTCTATCGTCGATTATCGATGGATAGTCAAGAGGGGCCTTTGGCGCGGGCCGAGGCCGAGGAGTACGCCGGCTGGTTCAAGGCGCTGGCGGATGCGACGCGGATCCAGATCGTGTCGCTGCTGGCGCGGCGGCGGACGCCGATGAGCGTGGGTGAGATCGTGGCCGCCTCCGGGGTGGGGCAGTCCACGGTGTCGCATCACCTGAAGATCCTGGCCGAGGTGCGGTTCGTGCTCGTCGAACGACAGGGCACCTCCAGCCTGTACCGGATCAACGAGGCCTGCGTGAGCTGCTTCCCGACCGCCGCCGACGTGGTCATGGGCAACCCGGTGCCGGGCGCGCCCACCTGCGAGTGAAGGGGACCGTGATGGCGCACGACGAGATCATCGATCGCTCCTCGAGCCTGGCCGGACGGGCCGCCGCCGGTCCCGGGCTGGAGATCCGGCCCATGCGCGAGGCGGACGCCGCCCAGGTGCTGGCCATCTATCAGGCCGGGCTGGACACCGGGCAGGCCAGTTTCGAGACGACGGCGCCGAGCTGGGAGGGGTTCACCGCGGCGCGGCTGCCGCACCTGCGGTATGTGGCGGCCGACACCGGAACCGGCCAGGTCGTGGGGTGGGTGGCCGGCTCGGCGGTGTCGGCGCGGCCGGTGTACGCGGGCGTGGTCGAGCACAGCGTCTACGTGCATCCCGGTTGCCAGGCGCACGGCATCGGCACAGCGTTGCTGACGACGTTCATCGTGGCCTGCGAGGACGCCGGCGTGTGGACCATCCAGTCGGGCATCTTCCCGGAGAACACGGCCAGCCTCGCGTTGCACCGGGCGCTGGGCTTTCGCGTCGTGGGCACCCGCGAGCGCATCGGCCGCCACCACGGCCGCTGGCGCGACGTCGTCCTCGTGGAACGACGCAGCCCCGCCTGCTGAGCCGCGGGCCCGCCTGCTGAAGCGCGGGCCCGCCTGCTGAGGCGCAGCCCCGCGGGCGAGCGGCAGGACCTGCGCCGTCTCAGTCGCCGCCGACCGACACGAACCCCGTCCCGGCCCGGTAGTTCGGCGACTGATGCCGGAAGTAGGTGTTGTAGACCTCGCAGTAGCGCCCTCCACGCGCCAGCAACGTCCCGTGATCACCTTCCTCCACGATCCGCCCGTGATCGAGCACGATGATCCGGTCGACGTGCTCGATCGTGGACAGCCGATGCGCGATGACGATCGAGGTCCGCCCGGCCAGCACCAGATCCAGCCCTTCCTGGATCTGCGCCTCGGTCAGCGGATCCACACTGGCGGTGGCCTCGTCCAGCACCACGATCGCCGGGTCCTGGATGAGCAGCCGGGCCAGCGCGACGAGCTGCCGCTGCCCCATGGACAGAGCCCGCCCGTGCTCCCCCACATCGGTCTCCAGCCCATGGGGCAGGGCATCGATCCAGTCGCCACCGCCCACGGCGGCCGCCGCCGCACGCACCTCCTCATCGGTGGCCTCCGGCCGCGGATAGCGGATGTTGTCGGCGACGGTGCCGCTGAACAGGAACGGAGCCTGCGGCACCGCACCGATCTGCCGGCGATAGCTCCCCAGCTCCAGGCCGCGGATGTCCTGCTCGTCGATCAGCAGCCGCCCTTCCTGGAACTCGTAGAAGCGCGTGATCAGCTTGCTGAGCGTCGACTTGCCCGCTCCGGTGTGCCCCACGAGCGCCACCGTCTCCCCGGCCTCGATGACCAGGTCGAAGTCACGCAGCACGGGATTGCCGGGATCGTAGCCGAACGTGACGCCCTTGAACTCGATGTGCCCCGCCAGCTTCTCGGCCGGCCGCGGATCGTTCTGCACCACCCTGGGCGGCGCGTCGATCAGCGCGAAGACCCGCTCGGACGCCGACAACCCCTGCTGGAACTGCGACCAGAACGCGGCAATGGACGTCAACGGGAACCAGAAGAGCGCGACCCCCTGCAGGAACAGGTACCAATCACCAGCGGACAACCCACCCGCCAGCGCCCTTTCCCCGCCCAGCTGAACGAGGACGACCGTCGCGAGCCCAGCCACTGTGAACAGGACGGGGAAGATGGTGGAGAAGACGAACCCCTGCCGGAGCGTCACCTGATAGCTCTGCCGGTTGATGGGCCGGAACTCCTCGTAGACCTGCCGCTCCTGCCGGAAGTTCTTGGCCACTGCGATCCCGCCCATGGTCTCCTGGAGGTTCGCATTGACCCGGCTCAGGGACCGCTGCGCCCTGCGGGTGCTGGCCCTGGCCATCCGCCGGAACACCAGCGCCAGTGCCACCACGATCGGCACCACCAGCAACGTCAGCAGAGCCAGCTCCACGCTCCGCACGAACAGCAGCACCGTGACGAACCCCACCATCAGCACCTGGCTGATCAGGTCCATCGTCAGCGTGGACACGGCGGCGAAGTCGTCGGTGTCGGACGTCACCCGGCTGACGATCTTCCCCGACGGCGTCTCGTCGTAAAACGACAGGTCCCGCTCCAGCACCGCGTCGAACGCGTCCTCCCGCAGGCGCAGCACGACATCCCCGGTGACCTGCGCGCTGTATTTCTGCCGCACGAAGTTGACCACCCAGGAGAGCGCGCCGGTGCCGAGGATCCCCGCCGTGAGCATCCATCCCACCTGGCCGATCGTGCCATTCGCGATCGCGTCGACCGCCAGGCTGCCCAACGCCGGTATGGCCGCCTGACTGGCCGACATCAGCACGATCATCGTGGCGACGAGGACCATCGCCCCCAGCTTCGGCCGGAAGTAGGACAAGATGCGCCGCAGCAGATCACGGTCGTTGTATTTCCGGTCGTAGTCCTCGGCGTCCAGGCCGTCCATGAGGAAGCCCATCAGCGCACCCCTCCCTGCTCGCCGGCCATGGACGGCTCGGCCTCCGCAACCTCATCACCCATCTCGACCTCGTCGTAATGGGCGAAGACCCGCCGGTAGAGGCGGCTTCGCGCGATCAGCTCGTCATGCGTGCCGAAGTCGACGACCTGGCCCCGCCTGAGCAACAACACCTTGTCCGCCCACCGAATCTGCGAGAGCCGATGAGTGATCAGCAGCGTCGTCCGGCCTTCGAGGATGCGGCCGATGGCCTGCTGAATCTTGTCTTCCGTCGCCGAGTCGATGGCGCTGGTGGAGTCGTCCAGCACCAGAATCGCCGGATCGGTCAGCAGGGCCCGCGCGATGGCCAGCCGCTGACGCTGCCCACCCGACAGGGTGACCCCCCGCTCCCCGATCACGGTGTCGTATCCCTCGTCGAGCTCGCCGATGAACTCGGCCGCCTGGGCGTCCTCCGCCGCCCTGACCACCGCGTCATGATCGGCCCGCTGCCCCAAGCTGAAGGCGATGTTCTCGGACACGGACCGCGAGAACAGCACGATGTCCTGCTCGATCGTGGAGATCTGCGACCGCAGCGAATCCAGATCCCAGTCCCGCACGTCGACACCGTCGACCAGAATCCGGCCGCCCGTGACGTCGTAGATCCGCGGGACCAGCTTCGTCAGCGTGCTCTTCCCCGACCCGGTCTCCCCGACGATCGCCACCGTCTCCCCCGGCCGCACGGTGAAGGTGAGCCCACGCAGCACGGGCTCGCCGTCCTCCTGGTAGCCGAAGGTGACGTCCTCGAAGACGATCTCCCCGGTGATCGGCGCGGCATGTCCGTCCACCCGCTGCTCGATCTCACTCTCCCCGGTGACGATGCTGAGGATCCTGCGCGAGGACACGATCCCGATCTGGATCAACGAGAACGTGAAGAGCGACATCTGCGTGGGGAACCCGAGCATCCCCATGAGCCCCATGAACGCGACGAGCTCCCCGAGGGTGATCGCCCCGATGCCCTGGAGGTAGAGCCCGTGCCACAACGCCCCGGCCATCGCGAAGGAGAACAGCAAGGTGGGCAGGTAGCGGGCCTGCACGAGCCCGTTTCGTACGAACGAGTCCCGATAGCGCCGCGCGTTGGCACGGAAGCGCCGCCGCTCCTGCCCTTCCTGCGCGGTCACCTTGATCACCTCGATGCCCCGCACCGCCTGGTTGAGCCCGGCGTTGAGATCTCCGAACTCCTCCCGCATCCGGGTCGCCACGGGGTTGAGCTGCCTCATGTAGTGCCAGAGCGCGGCCGCGAAGACGACCGCGAAGACGCCCGGCGCCAGCAGCAGCCTCGGGTCGATGGCGGCGATGAAGAACAGCGGCACGATCCCGGTGAGACCCGAGTCCACGATCAGATCGACGCCTGGCGTGATCATGATGGACAGTTGCCGGATGTCGTTGGCGGCCCGGGCCATCAGGTCCCCGACCCGCTGCCTGTTGTGGAAGGTCTGGCTCTTGCCCAGCAGGCTCACGTAGAGCTCGTCGCGTGCGTCCCGCTCCAGCCGCTTGGCCAGGACCTCGCTGGACATCCGCGCGACGAGGTCGAACACCCCTCGGGCGATCACGATCGCCAGCAATGCCAGCGCGATGAGCCCGAGCGCGTCCATCGGCCGGCCCCGCTCCCCCAGCACGGCGTCGAAGGCGTCGCCGGTGAGCTGCGGCACCATGGCGTTGAGCACCGTCATGACCACCGACCCGCCGAGGAACCCGACGAGGTAGAGCGGATGACGCCGCAGATGGGACCAGAGCCAGCGCACCGGACCACGCCGGCTATATCGTGGCCCGGAAACGGAGAACTCTGACGTGCTGGTGGTCACGGGCACCGCCCCCGATGCGGTTCGGCGAAACTTCGACCCCGCTTTCTATCACCGGCCACCGACAGTTTCCCAACGGTTTTCCCCGGGTCTCAGGGGGACCAGCGCCGTTACGGCGCGGTGAGCGGTTCGGCCTGATAGGCCCGGTGCAGCAGCTGCACGAACGCCGGCGCTTCAGGCAAGGACACGGATCCGATCCGATGGACCGCCACTCCCGGTGTCCATGAGTTCATGACCACAGCCCCGGCCAGCGCGGGCAGGCCGGCCAGCGTGACGTGCTGGGCGCGCTGGGGCACACCGAGGCGATCGAGCTGCCGGCGCACGATGGCCATCGTGGTGCCGCCCAGCATCTCGGCCTCCGGCCAGACGACCGCGGTGCCGTCCCAGAAGGCCAGGTTCCAAATCGAGCCCTCGCTGAGCCGGCCCCGGCGGTCGACGAAGGCGGCGTCGTCGAACCCCTCGCGGACGGCCTGCCGGAGAAAGTACGTCTTGGCCCCCTCGCCGACATGCTTCACAGCCGGGAGGAACCGTTCGTGCTCGACTGCCGCCAGCGCGAGCGGCCCTCGCGGGCCTGACGCGGCCGGCCCCGTACGAACCAGCAGCTCGGGCTCCACCTCAGCCCCTGCCGAGGTGAACTCGCCGGCCGGGGAGTACGCGGTGGCCCTCAGCGACACGTCGGCCGGGCCGGCCTGCAGTGCCGCCCGGAGACAGGCCCGCACCCGCTCATCCGGCAACGCCCGGCCGAACAACTCGACGGAAGCGGATCGCAACCGCTCCAGGTGGAGGTCCAGGCCCCGCACCTGGCCTCCACGCACCTGCATGGCGGTGAAATGCGCGTAGCCCGCGAAGGCGAGCGGCCCCAACTCCTCGGCCGTCGCCGCGCGGCCGTTGCGGTGCACCACATATGTCATGGGACGACGCTAAAGCTTCACACCGATATGAAGGTCAACCTGCCGTGCGGAAGGCGTCGGCGTGTGCGTGCGCCCATTGCTCGAACGTCCGCGGTGGCCGTCCGAGCACGTCCTGCACCGTCGGGTGCACCTCGGACTCGTCGAGCGTGCCGTCCACGAAGAACTGGAAGAACGCGTCGACGTACTCGACCGGCATGCCCGCCTCCATCTCCGCCCGCGCCTCGCTGTTCGTCAGCCCTTCGCACCGCAGGTCCCGGCCGAGCACCCGGCCGAGGACCGCGACCTGGTCGGCGGGCAGCAACGCGCGTGGACCGGTCAGCTCGTAGATCCGGTCCTCGTCGCCGTCGCTCATCAGCGCATGGGCCGCGACGGCCGCGATGTCGTACGGGTCGACGACCGCGACCGGCACCTCGGCGAACGGCACCCGCACCACGTCGCCGGCCGCGAGCTGCGGCAGCCAGCGCAGCGCGTTCGACATGAACGACCTGGGCCGCAGCATGGTCCAGGACAGACCCGACTCCCGCACGGCCCGCTCCGAGAGCGTCATGTAACGGGAGACGGCGTTGCCGAGGTCCTCCAGCGCGGCCGAGCCGCCGCTCAGGAGGACGACGTGGCGCACCCCGGCCTTACGTGCTCGGGCGAGCAGGCCAGGCATGTCCGCGTAGCCCGACAGGAGGAACAGCCCGTCGACGCCGTCGAGCGCTTCGACCAGGCTTTCGGGCCGGTTCAAGTCGCCGGTCACGGGCTCGGCGCCGGGTGGCAGCGCGTGGCCGTGCGGGTCACGGACGAGCGCCCGGACCTGCCGGCCGGCCGAGGTCAGCACGCCGACCAGCTCGGAACCCACGTTCCCTGTCGCACCTGCCACCAAGATCATACGAACCTCCGTGCCGCAACGAACCCGACCGCAAGGGTAGATCAACGCGGCCGCGATGCGCGATGCCCCGGTCCACGGCGCTCCTAAGGTTGGGCACTGCCGAAATCGATGCCCGACAGGTCGGCGCGCGAGGAGACGCCCAGCTTCGGGAACGCCTTGTAAAGGTGGGATCCGACCGTCCGTGGACTCAGGAACAATTGGGCGCCGATCTGCCGGTTGGTGGCGCCGGTCGCGGCAAGCCGTACGACCTGGAGTTCCTGAGGAGTGAGTGTGGCGAGCGGGTTCGGCGCGACGCCGAGCTCCGGCAGGTCGGCGCGGGCGCCGGCCGCGGCCAGCTCCGCACGGGCCCGCTCGGCCCAGGGCACGGCGCTCATCGCCGCGAAGCGGCTCATCGCGGAACGCAACTGCACCCCGGCGTCGGAGCGCCGCCGCGCCCGGCGCAGCCATTCGCCGTACAACAACTCCGTCCTGGCCTGTTCGAACACCCGCCCACCGCGGGCGTGCCAGTCGAGCGCCGCCTTGTACTGCGCCTCGGCCTCCTCGCGCGAGGCGAGCAGCGCGCGGCACCGGTACGCGACCGCGGTCGCCCACGGCCGACCGCTGGCCGCAGCCCAGGCGTCGAACCGGATGAACGCCTCAACCGCCCGCTCCGGGACGCCCAGGCGGGCACAGGCCTCGACATGGTCCGGTAGGGCGAAGGTGACGATCACGGTGTGGCCCAGTGGGCCTGCCAGCACCCGCGCCATCCGCTCGGCCACCGCCTCGTATCGGGCTCGCACGAGGTCGAGCAGGGTCAGCGCACAGCCACCCCAGCCTGATCCGTGGCGTTCCTGGGCGGCGCCTTCGGCCTGCTGGGCGAGCCGCAGGCACCGGTCGTCCTCGCCTTGGATCGCGGCGAGCCGCGCGAGGATGCCATGCAGGTGCCGTAGCCGTCCCGCCTGCCCGGTGTCGTGCGCGATCTGCCACGCCTCCGCGCCTGATTCGGCCGCCTCGGCATGCCGTCCGCGCAGGATCCGCGCCTGGGTGAGGAGCTGCAGAGCGTGCGGTAGTGCACCGATCAGGCCCTGGTCCCGGCAGGTGCCGACGCGCGCGGCGGCCAGCTCACAAGCCGCGTCGTCGTCGCCGGTCATCAGCGCGCTGAACACCGCGTACGTACCGACGACCGGATCGGTGACGCGGCCCGGTGGAATGGCGGCGCGCAGGAGCGGTAGTCCCGCGGCCGGATCGCCGGCGGCCACCCGTTCCATGCCACGCACTGCCGCGGCCACCGGTGCGAGGCGGGGGTCGATGCCCGGCCGGAGGGATTCCAGCAGCTCCGCGGTCTGCCGGAGGGCGTCGTGGTCGCCGGCGAACCAGGCGTCGCCCGCGGCGGTCGCGAGCAGGGACGCCGCCTCGTCCGGCGCAGTACGGGCGATGCCGGAGGCGGCCTCGATCAGCGTGGACGCGGCCGGAGCGCCATGTTCCGCGTCGACCGCGGCCCGTACGGCGGCCAGCCGCGCCAGCACCGCGGCATCGCCGGTCAGCCGCCGCCCGCGATCGGCTGCGGCGCCGGCCCGGGCGAGCTGGCCGGCCCCGAGAGCCGCCTCGGCGGCGGCCATCAGCCGGCGAGCCCGTTGCCGCGGATCGACGGTGAGCTGCGCCGCGCGCTCGTACGCGGTGGCGGCCGAGGCATGGCTGCCGCGCCGCCTGGCGCGCTCCCCGGCGGCCGCCAGCACGGTTGAGGTCTCCTCATCGGGTCCGACCGTGGCCGCGGACAGATGCCAGGCCCGGCGGTCGGCGTGCTCGTCACCGTCGAGCGCGCCGGCCAGCGCACGATGCGCGGCCACCCGCCGAGCGACGGGCGCCTCGTGGTACGCGGCCGCCTTGACCAAGGGGTGGCGGAACCGCAGCCGGCCCTCGGAGACCTGCACCAGCTGAGCGCGTTCGCCCGGTTCCAGGTCAGGCAGCCCGACGCCGAAGCCCTCCGCCGCCTTCAACACGAGCTCCAGGCTGCCGGAGTCCTCGGCTGCGGCGATCAGGAGCAGGAGCTGGGCGGGCTCGGGCAGCCGGCGGATCGCGGCGCGAAAGGACTGCTCGAGCCGCCCGGCCAGGGGAAGCCGCGGCGGTTCCAAAGGCAGCGGGCTGAGCTGCCCCGCACGCTGCCCAGGCGTGAGCGACCCGGCGAACTCCAGGAGAGCCAGGGGATTCCCCTCGGCCTCCTCGATCAGGCGGTCCCGGACCTCCGGCACCAGATCGGCCGCCGCGTCTGCGAGGAGCGCCTCGCAGTCCTCCCGGTCCAGCCCGGCGAGCTCCAGCTCGGGGATGCCGGGAACGGAGGACTCCCGAGCGGCCAAGATCATGGCAATCCGCTCGGCCCCCAGCCTGCGCGCCGCGAACGCCAGCGCGTCCACCGACGCACGGTCCACCCACTGCGCGTCGTCGACGAGACACAGCAGCGGACGGTCGGCGGCGAGGTCGGCGAGCAGGGTCAGGACCGCGAGACCGACCAGGAAACGATCAGGCCCGCCGCCCTCGCCCTCGCCCTCACCCTCACCTTCGCCGAACGCACCGCGCAGCGCTTCCCTTTGCGCTGCGGGAAGTGCCGGGACGAGGTGCCGCACCGCTCTCAGGAGCAGATGCAGGGCTGCGAAGGGCAGCTCCGCCTCGGCCTCGACGCCGGTGATCCGCAGCACCAGCAGATCATCTCCGGCCGTACGCGCGGCCTCCTCCAGCAGCGCCGATTTGCCGATGCCCGCCTCTCCCCGCACGACAACAGCACCGCCCCGGCCGCTGCCGGCCTCAGCGATCATCCTCTGAAGAAAGGCGATCTCCGCATTCCGGCCGATCATGATGCCCCGACCTTACCTAACCGGCTCCCCAGGTCTGCGTGCGACTTCAGTCATCGTGACCTATTCGGCAGCGGCTGCCCTCTCGTACGGTCGGTCGTATGGAGATCGTGGAGACACAGCCGGTGGGAACCGTCGTCGGCGGGCGGAGCGAGGCGTTCGACGACGACTGGAACACCGTCGAGGCGTTGATCCGGCTCGACGAGACCCGCTTCAAGCCTGACGCCCTCGCCGGGCTCGCCGCGTTCTCGCACCTGGAGGTGGTGTTCCTCTTTCACCTCGTGGAGCCGGCTTCGGTGCACACCTCGGCCCGGCGCCCCAGGGGCAATCCGGAGTGGCCGCGGGTGGGAATCTTCGCGCAGCGAGCCAAGAACCGCCCGAACAGGCTGGGCGTCTCCCGCTGCCAGTTGCTCGCCGTCGACGGCCTCGACGTGCGCGTACGCGGCCTGGACGCCATCGACGGCAGCCCGGTCCTCGACCTCAAGCCGTACATGGCCGAGTTCGGCCCGCAGGGCGAGGTCGTGCAGCCGGCTTGGGCGACCGAGTTGATGCGCGACTACTACTGAGACAAGGGGCCCCATATGTTCGCCGAAAACACCACCGATGTGCTGGTCGTGGGCGCAGGCCCGACCGGGCTGCTGCTCGCCGGCGACCTCGCCGAAGCAGGCCTGTCCGTCACCCTCCTCGAGGCCCGCTCCCACAAGATCAGCAACCTGTCCCGGGCCTTGGTCGTCCACGCCCGCGTGCTGGAGCAGTTCGACGTCCGCGGGATCGCGGACGAGGTCGTCAAGCTCGGGCACCCCATCAACCGGCTGCAGCTGTTCGAGCGGGGTCAGCTCGACCCCTCCCGCCTCCCCAGCCGCTACCCGTTCGTCCTGTTCATCCCGCAGTACGAGGTCGAGCGGGTGCTGGAACGGCGAGCCCGCGCGGCCGGCGTCACCTTCGCCTACGACACCAAGGTCGTCGGCTTGGAGCAGGACCCGAACGGTGTCACGGCCCGCGCGGTCCCCGGCAAGGACGCGGATCCGAACGGCCCGTCCACCACCTACCACGCCTCCTACCTCGTCGGGACGGACGGCGTGCACAGCTCCATCCGGCAGGCGATCGGTCTGCCCTTCCCCGGCAAGTCCATTCTGAGCTCGCTGATCCTGGCCGACCTCAAGCTCGAGCAGGCGCCGGATCGGCCGTTCACGGTGAACGCCGTCCCCGACGGGTTCGCGTTGCTCACCGAAATGGGCGACGGCTTCCACCGGCTCACCGGATGGAACCGGCACCACCAGCTGCCCGACGACGCGCCACTGGACGTCGAAGAGATCAAGGAACTGCTGAGGCTCAACTTCGGCACCGACTACCGCATCACCGAAGTCCGCTGGAAGTCTCGCTTCCACAGCGACGAACGGCAGGCGCCCGCCTACCGCGTCGGCCGGGTCTTCCTGGCCGGCGACGCCGCGCACGTGCATTCCCCGGCAGGCGCCATGGGCATGAACACCGGCCTGCAAGACGCCGCCAACCTCAGCTGGAAACTCGTGGCCGTGCTCCGCGACGGAGCAGACGACCACCTCCTGGACACCTACCAAACCGAACGGCACGCCATCGGCAAGATCGTGCTACGGATGAGCGGAATGCTGGTACGCGCAGCACTGCTGCACGGGTATGCCGCCCGGCTGCTCCGCGCCACCGCCGGAACCATCCTCAGCAACGTCCGCCCGCTCGCCGACAAGGCAGCCTCCATGATCTCCGGCATCGGCATCGCCTACAAAGCCCCGCGCGGCACGCACAAGCTCACCGGACGACGCGCCCCCGACCTGCGGCTGGCGGAAGGACGGCTGAACGAGCTGCAGCGCGGCGGCAGGTTCGTGCTGATCACTCCCGCCGGGCAGCACGCGGACGCGCCCATTCCCGACCAGGTCGTACGCGCCCACTGGACCGGCGACCGCCGCACCACCGCCCTCGTCCGCCCCGACGGCTACTTCTGCTGGGCAACAGACAAGCCGGACGCCGAGGCCGCGCTCCAAGCCGCACTGACCACCTGGGCGGGCCCTCCCCCCAGCCTGCGTGAATCCCGCCGGCGGTAGCGGTGACCTGCCGATCCTGCCTGCGTCGGCCGCCACCCGCATGAACCCCTCACTCGACTGGGCGGCGGGTGAGATGATCTCGACCGGCCGCGACCTCAACCGTTTCCTGGCCGCGCTGGCCGGCGGGCGAATCCTGAGCAGTTCCTCGCTTGCCGCCATGCGCACGGTCCAGGCGACCGATGCGGGCTTCGGCTACGGGCTCGGCCTTCAGGAATATCCGCTGCCCTACGGCGCGGAGGCATGGGGGCACAGTGGCGAGCTGATCGGCGACGCCGGCGTGCACGCGTGAGCCGCTACGCGAGCCTTCGCGTTCGCCTCGGCGTAGGCGGCATCTCGCAGGTAACTCGTGAGCCTCATAATGTTGTCGACCGTCATACCCGCGGAGGCAAGAATCGTACGGAGGTTCGCCCAGATGAGTTCGAGCTGCTCATCAAGGTTGCCGCGGGATTCCCCTCGGGGTCCAGGCCCATCGTCCCAGCGACGAACAGCAACCGTCCGGCGCCACGGACCTCAAGCGCGTGCACGTAGTCATTCGGTGGCGGCGTAGATACCCGAAACCGACCTCACGGGTGCTGGCCCAGCCCGACGTGCTGGTTGCCGAATCAACCGTGCGCCGTCGAAGGCGCGGAGCGGCCCAGAGCATGACTCTAGGGAGCGTCGGTATAGAGCGGGTATGTTTGACGCTCCTCACCGCGGCAATCAGTTGGTCCTTTCTCCCGTTGATGGAAAGATCTCTGCGGTGATGACTTCCGTCGCCAACTCGACCTTCCCGGACTTCCGCAAAGTCCTCGCTGCTGCATTGCTTGCCCTCCCCGTCACCAGCCTCGCGACCGCGGATGCCTCAGCGTCGACCCCCGCGAATGTCTCAGCAGCCGCGGGGGGTAAATTCGCCGCCGTTCTTCGGTTCGGCTATGAGGACGGGTCGAGGTCCTCCGGCAACCCGGAACTGGGATTCAACGAATGTTGCAGCCGTCCCTCGATCCAGGTCGATGATCTGCCGAGGACCGGGAAGTACGCGGTCCGCTCCTATCTGAAGTACGGCGATCATATGGTTGCCGGCGGCACCAGGGCGGAAAGCCACACGATGGACATCGATGCCAGCCATTTCAGATCTGGCGACACCGTCTACTATGGGTTCAGCATCTATCTGGCGAGCACCTGGCAGCGCGATTCAAGAGAAGACATCGTGTTCCAGTGGAAAGCCTGGCGCGACAAGTGCGAATCCGACAAGTTTCCCAGCGCGTTCCTCAGCGTGCAGCCCACAGGAAAGTGGCGGTTGCGCGTCAACTCCGACAGCACGGCCTGCTCCACGCCGGATTCCGTCCGCAAGACCAGCTTCGACCTCGCCGATGTGAAACCGGGCCAGTGGCACGACTTCGTCTTCAGGTACGAATGGAGCTACGGCAGCCAAGGCCAAATCGACGCCTGGTATCAGACCCACAAGAATCCTGGGTGGCACAAGGTCTTGAGCACCACCGGCCCCAACACGTTCAACGACGACGAGTCCACCAGCGGCTACCTGAAATGGGGCCTCTACAAGCCTGCGTGGAACAACGGACCGACCGACGTCGACAGCCGTACGATCTTCCACGACAACATCGCCGTGGGCAAATCCTTCAACGAGGTCAACCCGGCGGTCAACTAGGCCGCGGCCAGGCCGTCTGGATCTCCCCGTCGCCCCGGTTGCGTTCGACGCCCGCTCCACTGGCGATTCCGCGGCAACGCACCCACGACGGATCACTCATGTCCACCGTGCATGACCGTATCTGGACATGGATTGAGTCACTTATCGGTTTGGCCGGTCGAGGACCCGTTCGACCAGGGCCGTGTCGCAGTGCTCGACCACTTCGGTGATTTGCCCGTCGACGACTCGAAAGATGTAGCAGTAAGTCTGGTGGTACGGCTCCCCACGCTTGGTGGTGGCATATCCGCGGGCTTGGACCACGACGCGGTCGCCTTCGGCGAGAATGAGGTCCGCCTCGCTGCGATAATCGGTGAGCTGCGCCATGAGCGGTCGCAGCAACCCGTTCAGGGCCACCTGCCTCGGTCCCCAGCTTCCCGACCATGACCAGCGCCCCGGAAACACCCACCGAAAATCATCGGCCATCACCTCGCTCATCGCACGCGTGTTTCCCTGCGCCATCTGGTCGAAGACGTCCTGAAGAAGCCTCTTGTTCTCTGCGGCACCCATGCGAATGAGGCTAACCAGGACACCAGTCATGCGACAAACGAGAGTCTCGCATGTCTGATATGAATATTTCGCATGAGTGAGTTCACGATCGTCGGCCTGCGCGTGGTCCGCGAAGCGGCCCGCCACGGCTCGTTCTCGACGGCGGCCGAGCGTCTGGGCTACACGCAGTCCGCCGTCTCCCGCCAGATCGCGCTCATGGAACAGGCAGCCGGCCGGGCCCTGTTCGAACGCCATGCGCGCGGCGTGCAGCCGACCGCAGCCGGCCGAGTCGTCCTCCGACATGCCGAAACGGTCCTCGGCGAACTCGACGCCGCCCGCCAGGAGCTCCACGACCTCGACGCGCGGCCGCCCGGCCGATTGCGCGTCGGAGCCTTCTCCACCGCCATGGCGGCCTTGGTCCCCCGAGCGATCGCTGCTCTCGCCGTGCAGGAACCCCACGCACAGCTGCCGTTGCGCGAGGGGCTGAGTCCTCGCCTGCTGACCGCTGTCGCGCGCGGACGCCTGGACCTGGCGGTGGTGACCCGGCCCCAGGACGCACCGGAGGACGTCGAGGTGATCCCCCTCATGGACGACCCCCTGCTCCTCGCGGTCCCGCCCGACCATGCCCTCGCCGGCCGGGCAAGCGTCACAACCGCGATGCTCCGCGACGAACGGTGGATCACCGCAAGCACCGAGCCCGGCACAACACTCCTGGGTACGTGGAGCGACGCCTCCTGGCAGCCCGACATCGCCTTCGTCGCGCGCGACTGGGTCGCCAAGCTCGGTCTCGTCGCCGCCGGGCTCGGCGTCACCGTGGTCCCCGGACTCGCCGCACCGGCGCTTCCCCTGAACATCGCCCTCGTACGCATCGATCACCCCGCCGCAGTGCGACCCACAGCGATCGCACAACGCTCCGACGCCCCCGACGAACACCTCCGGCGGACCTTCACCGAAGCACTCCGCGACGCCTCAGCCGGACTGTCCGCCCAGCTCCGGCACAGACTGCGATAGCGTCTCAGCCGTCCAGAGAGCGGCACGGATCAAGTCGCATCAACGACGAACGTCAGATCAGGCCGCCGGGGTGCCGATCGGCGAGGTAGGCGTGGGCGGCCTCGGCGTCGCGAGGGGAGAACAGGTAGCGGATCCAGGCCTGCTGCTCATGCAGGATGGCGCCCATCTCCCACACGCAGTAGGTCCCCTTGGCCGTCTCCCCGAACGGGATGAGCTCGAACCCCGCCGCATCCTTGAGGTAGGCCGTCTCCCACAGTTCGTTGTCGTTCAGCCACGTGCATACGAGCAGAAGATAAGCGTCCCCGACGCGGTGCAGGATGACGAAGCCGAGCTCGCCCTTGGGACTGATCCCGCCGATCTCTGCCCGGAGGAACTCGCGTGCCTCCTTCCGTACGTCGTCGCCGATCTCGCGGTCCTCCCGGTGCAGGTCGTACCACTTGAAGCGAACGCCGGGCAGCCCGATGCCTTCGCCCGCCGAAAGCCGCTTGCGCACATGCGTGTAGTCCGGGGAAACACTCGTCATGGCTTGACATTAGGCGCGCAGCGGGGCCCGGTTTCGATAGCCACTTCCGATCATTAACGGGAGACCACTTCGCCGCTTTCGAGCCGAGCGCATTGAGACCCGCACACCCTGTGCAGCAAGCACTATGGGTTGCGCGCCTCCAAAGCGGCAAGATCCCGTTCGGCGTAGAGCCGATGCTCCCATTCCTCGTTGAGAATGCACAGCAGGCATTCACGCACCGGGTAGCTCCGCGATGGTGGTGGCCATCCCGGCACCTCGATCGGTTGGGTATGGCCGTCCAGTGACTCGTCGGTGAGGCCGTCGAGGACCTCGCGCACGGTGGACATCCGGTCACGGCGGAGCTCGAGCACCGTGTCCAGCGACGGTCGGACCTTGCGGTCGCGGGGTATCCCCGGTGTGTCCGGCATCTCGTCCCACGGCAGATCCAGCGGATCCCACGGAGCCGGATCGCCGAGAACGGCCCTTCTGACCCATGCGTCAGTGGCGAACACGAGGTGACGCAAGGTTTCGACGAAGGACCACTCGCCGTCGACGGACTCGTGCAGCAGCGCGGGATCCAGGCGGTGAGCCCGTTGGACGGTGCCCTCCCAGAGCCGCTCAACGATGTCCCATGCGTCTCGGAAGCCGGCGGGCGTGGTCGGGCGCATCTTGACCCGGCCGGGGTGCCGCCGGTCGAGCTCGGCGTTGATCAGCGGTCCGATGTCCACACCGTTGATCGTCACGTTCGTGATCTCGCCGTGGATGTCGACGTTGACCAGCTCGACTCCGCGCATCACGACACCGCTCATCCCCACGCCGCGGAACCTGGCGCCGGACAGGTCGCTGGCGCGGAATTCCGCGCCGCTGAGATCAACGCGCTCGAAGCGCGACCCCCTGAGCTCATCACCGATGAAGTCAGCCATGGCGCAACCGTAACGCGACGGACCGACAGTTCGACCACTCAGCGTGTGGTCCGGGCGGCGGTAATCGCTGCTGGTCATGTCGCGACCGTAGACTCCATTCCGGACGTTCTGCGTCCGGACGCCGTCGGAGCTTGTGCCCCGGCGGCCTGTTCGTCGAAGGGTCGCAGCCGGCGACACAAAACAGGTGGCGAACCGGCTCGGACTTTCGAGATCGTCCAACCATGTCGAACGGTGCTTCAGGACGCTATCGAGCAGGCCAGACAGCTTTGCTGGCCGCTGTGGAAGAGGTTGAGCCGCTGGTCGGGCACTGGCGGCGGCGTTTCGATGCCTCTGCGTCGGCCGGTGTTCCCGCGCATGTGACGGTGCTCTTTCCCTTCCTGGATATCGATCACCTGGACCATGCAGTGGTGGACGATCTCAAAGTGGTGGTCGGCGAGCACAGCCCCTTCACCATCCGGTTTGACAGGTGCCGGCGCTTCCCTGGCGTTCTCTATCTCGCGCCGACACCCGACCAGCCGTTTCGCGCGCTGACCGAGGCCGTGGCGGCGCGATGGCCGCAGACGCCTCCCTACGGCGGCCTGTACGCCGAGGTCATCCCCCACCTGACCGTCGCCCATGGCCAGCAGACCCACGTGTTCGACGAGGTAGAAGAAGAGCTGACCGCGCAGCTGCCGGTGACTGCGAACGTCGCGTCGGTCGGCCTTTTCGTCAGCGATGGCGACCGCTGGCGTCGATGGGCCGAGTTCCCTCTGCTCGGATAATCCCCGCATAACTCGCCAAACGGCATACCTGCGCCTGGTGGCATCCAGCGCAGCCCTCGGCTACGCCACTCCGGCCTCGCGTGCGCGCACGACCGCGAACGGGGCAGCTCAGACGGAGGGCTAACAGAATGATCTTTAAGGAGTGAGGACGAGACGACCGCGGAGACCGCCTTTGGCGAGGCGCCGGTGGGCGGCGGCGACGTGGTCGAGGGGCATGGTCTCGGCTACGCGCAGGGTGAGGGAGCCTGCTTCGACCAGGGCGGCAAGCTTGGAGAGGAGGGCGCCGTCAGCGCGGATCCAGTGGTTGAAGACCCGGATGCCGCGCAGCGGCATCGGTGCTCCTCCCGCCACCAGCGCGGCGAAGGCTCCCTTCGACCGGACCGCGTCGAGGGCGGCCGCTCCGGTCACGGCGGTGTCCAGTGCTGCGTGCACACCGCCAGGAACGAGGGAACGGACCGCCTCGCCCAGCCGTGCCGTGCGTGGTACGAATAGTTCGGCTCCGAGCCCGCGGACGAGCGGTTCATCGTCGGCTCCGGCGACCGCGACCACCCGGAGGCCGCGCGCGACGGCCAGTTGGATCGCGAAGCCGCCGACGGCACCGGCCGCCCCGGTCACCAGCAGCGTCTGCCCGTGGTTCAGGTCGAGGCTGTCGAGCGCTTGCGTGGCGGTGAGACCGTTCAGGGGCAACGTGGCGGCTTGGGCAGGCGAGACGCCCGCAGGCGCGGCTGTGACCGCATCCGCGTCGAGTACGACGTGTTCGGCCTGAGTGCCGAGCGGCACGTCCAGCCGGTCGGACAGGCCGATCACCCGGTCCCCGCGCACGATACCGGTGACCCCTGGGCCCACTTGTTCGACGGTTCCCGCGACATCCCACCCAAGGCCGATCACGTCCCGCGCCGGCAGCAGGCCCGCTTCGGTGAGCGCACCGGACCGAGTGGCCAGATCGACCGGGTTGACCGATGCCGCCTCGACCCGAATGCGGACTTGCCCTTCTGCCGCAACCGGCATCGGCACGTCCGCGATCTGCAGAACCTCGGGCCCACCGAAAGAACGGACAACAACTGCACGCATGAGGTCTCCTCGTCGTTTCACAAGGTTTCAGGACTTGAGAACAACCGTATGGAGAGCTACTCTCCGGTGGGAAGTACGCACCTCAGAGTGCGTATCGTACGGACAGGAGCGCGATGACCACCCGCACCACCGCTCAGCAGCGTGAGCAGGCGCGCATCGCCTATGACGCCTACCTCGCGACCTGCCCAGCGCGTCAACTTCTCGACCGGATCAGCGACAAATGGGTGAGTCTCCTGCTCACCGCGCTCGCCGGCGGCCCTCAGCGCTATAGCAGTCTGTCGCGAACCATCGCCGGCGTCAGTCAGAAGATGCTCACCCAGACTCTGCGCACCCTGGAACGCGACGGCCTGATCTCTCGCTCCGTCACGCCCTCCGTCCCGGTACGGGTCGATTACGCTCTCACCCCACTAGGCATCAGCCTGCTGCCCGTGATGCAGGCCATCAAGGACTGGGCCGAGACACATATCGAACAAGTCGCCGCCGCCCGCGACACCTACGACAATCGCTCTACCTGCCCAGACGCCCTTGCTGAGAGGGCCTAAGATCGGCTAAGACGTGGCAGACAATGACGGCGGCGCTCTCGCATCGAACTCGACGACCCGCGCGTGGACCGTCCACACCGCAGGCGGTCAGGTGCACGTCGAGCCCGGCGAACCCACCAGCGCAGACGCCTGCCTCCGTACCTCCTGCGGTCAGCCACCACCCCGACGCGCGACGCCGGATGACCACACATGCTGAGCACTGGGCCAGTCGCCTGGCACGCGACGGGGCGGCCTCTGTCTATATGCGGCGACACACCCTGACTATGGCGTTGTCCGCAGTCGAGGCGGCGGAACGTACCCATCCTTATGCGTCTAGGGGGCCCGGGTCAGCACCCAGGAGGGGTTAGATCATGAAGTTCCGCTCACCGTTCGTGGCCCTCGCGACCGCGGCACTTGCCGCACTCGCGATGGCCACCCCCGCTTCCGCAGCCACTCCCAACCCCGGCGTCATCACCGCCGACAACACCACACTGGTCTTCACCGCCGGCAGCGGCGTGGACAACAACCTGTCCATCGGGACGACCCTCGTCAACGGCCAGGAGAGGATCGCCTTCTCCGACCAGGCCGCGCTGCTCACCGAAAGCCTCGCGCACTGCGTCACGACCAACAACGGCCACCTGGTCCACTGCGACCTGGCCCTGGTGAGCCGCCTGAAGGTCACGCTGGGCGGTGGCGCCGACCGGATGGTGGGCAGCGTCACGCTGTCCATCCCGATGGTCGTCGATGGCGGCATCGGCGACGACACCATCTCCACGGGCCGCGGCAACGACACGATCGACAGCGGCTCCGGCAACGACTCCGTCGTGCCCAACGGCGGGCGCGACACGGTCCTCCTGGGACTCAACGCCGACACCGCCGACGTGCGCGACGGCCAGTCCGACTCCGTCGACTGCGGCGCGCGCGGCGTCTTCGAAAGGCCCGACGAGATCAGGGCCGACGCGGGGGACACCATGTACCGCTGCGAGAAGGTGATCGTGGGCTGACGCTCGCTTGAAGGGGGTACGGCGGGCCGTACCCCCTTCAAGACTGCCCCGATCGAGCGCACGGGCACCCCCTAGCGGCGGACCCGATAGAGCAGGTGCAGCACCCGGTCGCCCTGGACCACCACGTGCGGGTCCTCGAGCAGATGCTGGGCGTCCACCGACCCGAAGTACCGCTTGCCCGAGCCGAGGACCACCGGCACGACGTCCATCGCCACCTCGTCCACCAGACCGAGAGCGAAGGCCTGGCCCCCGGCGGCACCGGCCGCCACGGCGACGGTGCGCTCGCCTGCGAGGTCCTTCGCCTTCGCGATCGCCTCTGCCACATCGTCCACGAAGTGGTACGACGCCTCCGGGTGCCACCCGTCGGGCTTGGGCCGGCGTGACACCACGACCACGTGCTCCCCCGCCGGCGGCTTCCCTTCCCAGCCATTGGTCATGTCGAACAGGTGCCGCCCGATCACCATCGACCCGATGCCCGCCCACATCGGCTTGACGTACTCGGCCGAGACCCGCGAGACCTTCGCCCTGCCCGCTTCGTCGAGCGCGACGTCGCCGTTGGAGTACCAGTCGAACAGAGGGCCGACCTGATCCTGCGGGTCGGCGATGAAGCCGTCCACCGACACGACGTTGTGCATCACCACTTTGCTCATCACATCTCCCAGGTGCTTCGAGGGCTTGGCCTCGCCTGTCCTTTTGCCAACGCGTCGATCGCGTGCTGCCGGAATCGACACGGCCCCGGGAAATCTCGTGAAGAGAGATCGCCGGGGCCGGGCGGTGGTCTCACTACTTGTCGGTGATCGTCGTGTCCAGTTGCCAGCCTCCGGTCAGATCGTTCGCGCCCAGGTTACGGACGCACATGCGCCAGTTGAGCCGGCCTTCGCGCCCCAGGTCGGCGGAACGGATGGCATATTTCTCGACGGGGTTCCTGTCGCCGCTGCCGTCCACCCGCGTCCAATTCTCGGTGTTGATCTTGGTGTTGATGGGATACGACCCGTGGTAGAACTCCAGGCGCCAGGCGGGGACTCCGCCCGAGGAGTTGCCCTTCCAGGTCACCACATAGCTCTTGCGCTCCAGGTCGGGTGTCCTGACACCCAGGGTCTGGCTGCATGCCGCGCCGCCAGGTCGCACCGTGGGGAACGTCCCTTCGTGCGGAGAGCCGGGGACGGCCTCGGTGGAGTCGGAGTCGGTGGTCCCGCTCTCCTCCTCTTCCGTAGGCGTGCTGTCAGTGGCCTCGTCCGTTGCGGACGTCTCGTCCTCCAGAGTCGCCTCGGACACGGCATCCCAGTTCTCCGTCTTGACGGTGATCTCCTCGGAGACGGGGTCCTCGGTCTCGTCGGTAATGGGCGCGTCGGCGGTGCCGGCCGACTCCTCGGTCGTGCCGTCGGCCGGGTCGGTCACGTCGGTCGGGTCGGTCGCGTCGGCCGTGTCGGTCTCGTCGGTCGGGTCGGTCGCGTCGGTCGCGTCGGTCGCGTCGGTCGCGTCGTCGGACATGGCCGCCGCGGCCAGGGACGCGTCGGTGCACTCCACGCTCGCGTCCGCGCTGCACGGGTCAGGATCCGCGGTGGCGTGGCTCATCGCCAGCTGCCCTCCGCCGGCCAGGACGGCGAGCGCGCCGGCCACGGCCACGAGGCGTATACGAGTTGATCGGGACTTCAGATTCATGGGTTTACCTCGTCAGATGGGTCGGGTGACAGGCCGGGCGTCGACTCGGCTCGGCTCTGTCTCGGCTTGGGGCTGTCTTGGCTTGGGGGCTGAGCCGGGCGGGAGCGTGTCGGCTCCCGCCGGGCGACTGCTGCGGGTCACGCCTTTGCGGCAGGTCAGCGGCGCCGGACGCGGCCCAGCACGTCGACGACCTGCTCGTTGCAGGTGTTGACGTACTTGACGAGCACGGTGTAGGTGACGCCCCGGTCCAGGAAGTTCGCCGAGTAACGGGTGCGGTCTTCCAGAACGGTGTTCTTGGCGACCCTGGGCTGCGGGCTGAAGGACTCGGCGTTTCGCCGGGACAGGAAGAAGTAGCTGGCGGTGCTCCGCGGCTTGAGCTTGTCGCCGAAGGGGGCCAGGAAGGCGTTGCGGCCGACGATCAGCGTCTTGCCGAGGTTCCTGCCGCCGATGAAGGCCTGGGAGGTGAACCTGCCGCTGCGGACCGTGGTCCCGTACAGGCGGACGTAGGCGGGCGGGCGGCACCTCTGCCCCTGCAGGCCCGGCCGGATCCGGCCGTACCAGTCGTTCGTTGCGAACGAACCGCCGTTGCGGGAGGTGTTCTTGGACTTGGTGCTCTTCTCGTACAGCCGCTTCAGTGCCTCGCTGCCGAGCTTCTGCAGCGTGTTCTTGGCGAAGGTGGGGAAGTCGAAGCCGCCACCGGACGTGCTCGGCGACGTGCTGCCGGTGCGCGGGGCGGTCAGCCCGGAGCTGCCGAAGAAGTCGTCGACGAGACCGTTGAAGGTGTCGTCGAGGGGGTTACCGCCGCCGCCGAATGAGTCGGGCAGGTTGAACCCGCCCGGGTCACTCGAACCGCCGGACCCGAAGAACCCGCTGGAGCCGAACCCGTCGAACGGGTCAGGGGCGCTGGCACTGGCGCTGGTCGTATCGATGGCGAACACGCCAGTGGCGACGGCGCTGCCCACTGCCAGCCCGGCCACCGTACGACGCAGCTTGGAAGGTGATCTCACCTGTGACTCTCCTCTCGCGTGGATGTGCTCCGGCGAGAGCGGCACCCGTGAGCGAGAGCCGCGGGAGCGCCGAACCACATCCGGACGTTTCCAGCGACTCCTGCGTACGGGGCCTGTCGATGACCATCCAGGTGGCGACGTTGACTACTTGACCGCGGACATTGACCAGCCAGGTCCACCGGGCGCCGTCAGCCTCCACGTCCGCTCGGGCCAAGGGGTCATACGGCATGCGCCTGGCCTGCGCGTCCGGCGGAGCGTCGTCTGCCGCGGTGGCGTACGAGCAGGGCACGGGCGGCCAGGGCCGGGTTGAGCAGGGACATGGTCGGGGCGACCTGCATCCCGACCAGCGCCAGGCGACGGGCCACCTCCGGGTCGTGCACCGCGGCCTCGTGGAGCAGGCGTTGCACCGGGTTGGGCGGGGCGACTTCGGCGCCGCCCCGCATGAAGGCGTGTTCGCGCTCGAGGGCGCGGTGGACCCGCCGGTAGCGGCGCAGTGCCGACGCGGGGTCGTCGCCGGCGAGCAGGGCCGGCGCCGTGGCGTCGGCGAGCCACTGACCCGACAGCAGCGCCCAGGTGCAGCCGGGGGCCGGTGTCGGGTCGGCGGTCAGGGCCGCGTCACCGATCAGGGCCAGGCCTGGCACGGGGGTGGGGTGACGGCGGATGAGCGGGTAGTCGGGGGCGATGACGACCTTGGCAGCTCGTTCGGCGCGGGTCAGGTCGGGGGCGTCGGGCAGCGAGGCGACGTAGCGCTCGATGTAGCCGGCGTGGTCGGTCAGGTCCGGGGGCAGGGTGTCCTTGGCGGGCATGACCGCCACCTGGGTCAGCCCACCGTCGGTGGGGGCGAGCACCACCCAGTCCCGCTCGTGCCACCACAGGGCGGCGGGGGTGGGCAGCGTATGCCGTACATTCCGGTAATAGGTGTAGAAGAACGCGCGGCCGTTGGGCGTGAACCGCTCGGGGACGCCGGCCAGCGAGGCGACCTTGGACCGGTAGCCGTCGGCACCCACGATCAGGCGGCCGGCGTGGGTTTCCTCGGTGCCGTCGAGCAGCCGGGCGCGGACGCCGGTCACCCGGTGCCCTTCGGTGAGCAGGCCCGTGACCGTACGGCCGAGGAGCAGGTCCACCCCTCCGGTGGCGGCGGCGCTGCCGCGCAGGATCGGGTCGAGGGTGGTACGCCTGACGCTGAGGAACGGCGGGACGCCGCCGCGGGAGCGGTCGGTCCAGCCGTACGCGGTCCGGATCGAGACGTCGCCGGTGCCCGCGCCGGTGGCCAGCAGGTCGTCCCATAAGCCGAGCCGCCGTAACGGGGTCTGGGCGCGGCCGAGCAGGAAGTGGCCGCACAGCCGCTTGGGGGTGTCGATGCTGCGGTGCTTTTCCAGCAGCGCGACGCGTAAGCCGGCCCGGCCGTACAGGATCGCGGCGGTGCAGCCGCTGACGCTGGCTCCCACGATGACGACGTCGTAGTCCATGACGCTCTCCCTCGTTTCGTCACACTGTTCCGTTACGGCGTAACGTAACAGTGTCGCGATAGGCTGTCCAGCATGGGACGTCCACGCGAGCACGACGAGCAGACCCGCCGCGCACTGCTGGCGGTGGCCGGCGACCTGCTGGCGAGCGAGGGATCGGCCGGGGTGAGCGTCCGGCGGGTGTCACAGGAGGCGCAGACCACCACGCGGGCGGTCTACAGCCTGTTCGGTGACAAGGAAGGCCTGCTCCGCGCGCTCTACCAGCAGGCCGCCGAAACCATGCGCCGCCACCACGAGGCCGTCCCCGAGCACGACGACCCGCTCGTGGAGATCACCGCACTGGCGCTCGCCTACCGGACCGCCGCCCGGGAAGAGCCCAACCTCTACGGCCTGTTCATGAGCGGCAGCGTGCCCGGTTTCCGTCCCGTCGGGGACGACGCGCGGCTGGCCCGTCGCAGCCTCGCTCGCGTCGTGCAGGCACTCCAGCGCTTCGCCGACGCCGGGGAGCTGCCCGGCCGCGACCCGCGGCTGGTCGGCCAGCAACTGTGGGGCCTGGTGCACGGGCTGGCCACCCTCGAGCTCCAAGGCCACCTCGGCCCCTCCGACCAGGCGGAGGCCCGCTGGCGCGACGCGGTCCTCGCCACCGTCACCGGCTACCGCCAGCCACCTCCCACCCCTCAATGACCAGCACTGGAGAGCAGGGCAGTCTCCGAAGGTGGTTCCCCCTTCGTCAGCGCGGGTCGTGCCCGGGGACCCCAACAGCGACCGCCACCATGAAACGCTGACGCCACTGGCATCGAGCTGGGCGCGGCGTTGGGGTTCTCGTAGGCATCGACGATTTGGCCGCGGTCGTTGATGCCGATGGCCAGGGTCCTGGGCGCGCCCGGGAAGCTGATGGGGGCCACAGGGCCGTCGACGCCGTTTCGCAGCAGGAAGCCGCGGGCTCCGGCCAGGGTGGCGGCGGCACCGGTGGCGGGGGCGCTCGCCGACAAGGACGACGCGTTCCGACGCCGGAAAGGGAGCCGGTGGCATGACCCGCACACCATCGCCGGGAACGGAGCCAGTGGCATGACGCTCATGCCAGCCCGCACGGGGAGTTCGGTGAGGGCCAGGCGGCTCCTGGTCGCCGTCCACGTCCTGGTCACGGTGAGCTGGCTCGGCGGCGCGTACGCCATCCTCGTGCTCGTGACCGGATCGCTGGTCATCCTGGTGGCGCTGGTCGCCACCGCACTCCTCGGGATGTACCGGCCTTGGGGTCGCCGCGCGAGCAGGCGCTCGGCACGATCACCTTCGGTGGCCCGGCGCGCACACCGCGATGACATCGCTGATGGATAGCCGGCAAGGGAGCCTTCTTCGGCAATCATCAAACGCAAGTAAGAAGTGGGGGTCGGCTCACGACCGGTCCCCACTCATGGCATGTCCGGAACACTACCGGGCGCTCCGGCCGAACGCCCGGCCGGAGCCTCACCGGCGGTTCGCCGCCCGAGCGGTGGCGTCCCGGGGTTCGGGCTACACAACGCCGCCATCGTCACGGCCGGCCTCCCTGTCATTCCAACGTGTCGAAAACCGGCAGACGCAGTACGGAGATGAGGACCGACCTTAGTAGCCAAGTTCAGTCTCTCTCAGCGACGATGGCAGCGCCGCTCCTTCGGCTTTCCTTGGTGAGGCGATCGGCCTGGGCGCCGCCCACTTCGGCAGCTCGATGCAGGTAATCGGCGATCACATCCAGCTCCGCGTCCCCGTACCTCTCCAGCACCTCGGTGAAAGCCTTGCCCGGCAGGTCCCAGGCCGCGCTGATCATCTCCCGCGCCGAGGGCGCCAAGGCGACCAGGGACCGCCTGAGCGGACGTCGCTGTTGCGGCCACCGCTAGGGGTGCTCCAGTGCCCAGGCGCAGATGGCGGACAGCGGCTCCCGCAGGGTTTGGCCGAGTGTGGTCAGGGAGTACTCGACATGCTGTGGGGCGGTGTCCTTGAGCACCCGTCGTTCGACCAGCCCGTCACTTTCCATGCTCCGCAGGGTCTCGGTCAGTACCTTTTGGGTGATACCGGGGAGCCTGCGGCGCAGCTCGGCGTGCCGCTGCGGTCCGGCGAGCAGCGCGTAGATCAGCAGGACCCGCCACTTGGCGGCCAGCCGCTCCAGCGCCTGCCGGGTCGCGCAGCTTTCTTCCAGGACGTCGGGTATCACCAGTGCCATGGGGTCTCCCGTGTGGAGGGGCACCTCAAAGTGCCTTCTGGCCGGTTCAAGATCAGGGCGCCTAGTGTCTCGGCCATGACAGAGTTTAGGGTCCACTCGTACACGGCGGCAGAGCCTGGGATCTTCGTCAACAGTTACCTGCTGGAGACGGTGGACGGCGTGGTGCTTGTCGATGCCGGACTGCTGGTGTCCGACGCGCGGGCGCTGGCCGCACGGCTCGCGGCGTTGCGTAAGCCACTGGTGGCGGCGTTCGTGACACATGCACACCCGGATCACTACAACGGGCTGCCGTACGTGGTCGGCGACGACGTGCCGGTCTATGCGACGGCACTGGTCGCCAAGACGATCGAACAGACCGCGGCCGCCAAGCGGGAGCAGTGGCAGCCCACCTACGGCGAGGAATGGCCGGACCGGTTCCGGGTGCCGGACCGGCCGCTGGACGGTGGCGGCACCCTGGACGTCGCCGGGCTGCGCATCCAGGTGCACGACCTCGGAGCCGCTGAAAGTCACGCTGACTCCTACCTCCTCGTCGAGGCCGGCGAGAAGCGGAATGCCTTCATCGGTGACCTGGCCTTCGACGGCGTGCACTCCTATACGGCGGATGGGCATTCGGGTGCGTGGCTGGATGCGCTCGATCGACTGGTGGACGAGTTGGCCGGGGTGCCGCTTTATCCGGGCCACGGCGCGCCCGGCGGCACCGGCCTGCTGATCCGGCAGCGGCAGTACCTGCTCATGTACCGACAGGCAGTGGGACGTTTGGCGGCCGGTGCGCCGAGTCTGAGCGAAGCGCAGAAGCTGGAGTTGACGCAGACCCTGACCCGTTTCCTGCCGGGGGCGCCTCTGAACTGGCTGGTTGGCCTGGGCGCGGACGCCGTTGCCGCCGAGCTCGCGACCTCATCACCAATCGATGCAAGGGAGGGCTCATGACCACTGTCAAAGCTGAGCGAATCTCCTTCGGCAGCGAAGGCATCCAGCTAGTAGGCGAGCTCCGGCTTCCAGACGCGGACGGCCCGCAACCCGCCATCGCGCTCACCGGCCCGTTCACCGGGGTGAAAGAGCAAGTCCTCGGTACCTACGCCGAGCTACTCGCTCAGGCTGGACTCGTTACGCTCGCCTTCGACCACCGGGGCCTCGGGGAAAGCGGCGGACGCCGCCAACATGAGGACAGTCAGGGAAAACTTGCCGACCTGAGGGCCGCAGTCGGCGTGCTGGCCGGCCGACCCGAGGTGAACCGGGCCCGGATCGGAGTGGTTGGCGTCTGCCTCGGCGGCGGCTACGCGGTACGGGCCGCAGCCACGGACTCCCGGGTGAAGGCGGTGGCAGGAATCGCGGGCGCCTACAACAGCCCTGCTCGGATCGCCCAGACCATGGGCATCGACGCCTACCGTTCCGCACTCGGCGGCTTCCTGGACCGGTACGACGAGTACGTACCCGCCGTGGCGCCCGACGGCGGCGAGGCCGCGATGACAGGCGATGAGCCGTACGCCTACTACGGCACCGCCCGGTCCACCTCCCCGTACTGGCGCAACGGGGTCACCACAGGATCGCTCCACACCCTGATGACCTTCGACGTCCTCGGCGCGGCGGACCTCCTGGCGGCCACCCCGCTACTGATCGTCCACGGAAAGACTGACGCCTACTGCTCGCCGACGCTGGCTCGGGAGTTCTACGAACGCAAGCCCGGCGACAAGGAGATCCTCTGGCTGGACGCCGACCAGCACATCGACCTCTATGACGTGGAACCGCACGTATCCCAAGCCGCCCAGGCAACCGCCGACTTTCTCCACCGCAACCTCAGACCCTGACAGCCGGGAACGATGAGCGCGCGGGCCGGGACGGGGGCGGGTCGCCGGGGCGGACGATCCCCGACTCGTACGCGTACCGCACGACCTGGGCCCGATCGCACAGGGAGAGCTTGGCCAGCAGGCGGTTGAGGTGTGTGCTCACGGTCGCCTCGGTGATGGACAGGGCGTCGGCGATCTCAGAGTTGGGCAGGCCGCCGGCCACCAGGCGCAGCACCTGCTCCTCCCGCGCCGTCAGCCCCGACGGCGGCGACGGCGACGGCGCAGGATGCGGCGGGCCGCCTCCAGGCCGTCCAGCCGGGGCATCGCGATATCCAGCAGCACGACGTCGGGGCGGCGGCTCCGGGCCAGCTCCACCGCCCGCTCCCCGTCGGACGCCTCGCCGAGCACGGACAGGTCCGGCTGGTCTCGATCATCACCCGCAGCCCGGCCCTGATCATCGCGGGAGAGGGCACCCCACTGGACGTGATCGTGCCCCAGAAGACGGCAAGATCAAGCTGATCCCGGGCCCGTACGCGCCTGCTCGCAGCGAAGGCGCGGGTCAGTACCGAGAACTGCTGCAATTTGCGAAGACGCGGGATTCCTGTCGGTGACTGCCGCCGAGCCGGCGTGTACGACAGGAGGCCGACGTCCGTCGTAGGCTGCCTCTCGCAGGTGACGGACAGGAGGCCGAGGTGGCCGATACGACGCTGACCGCGACGACGGTGGCCGAGGTGATGGCCGAGCTGGCCGAGCTCGAGGACCCGAAGATCCGCGCGGTGAACGAGAAACACGGTGACGATCACGGCGTGAACCTCAGCAAGCTGCGCGCGCTCGCGAAGCGCCTGAAGACGCAGCAGGAGCTCGCGTCCCGGCTCTGGGCAACGAATGACACCGCGGCGAGACTGCTCGCGATGCTGATCTGCCGCCCGAAGGCGTTCAAGCGTGACGAGGTGGACGTCATGGTGCGCGAGGCGCGCACGCCCAAGGTGCACGACTGGCTCGTGAACTACGTGGTGAAGAAGAGCCCGCACTCCGAAGAGCTGCGCCTGGCCTGGTCCGCCGATCCGGATCCAGTGGTCGCGAGCGCCGGCTGGGCACTGACCACCGAACGCGTGACCAAGAAGCCCGAGGGCCTCGACCTCGCAGGACTGCTCGACGTCATCGAGGCGCAGATGAAAGGCGCCCCGGATCGCCCGCAGTGGGCGATGAACCATTGCCTGGCTCAGATCGGGATCGACCACGCCGAGCACCGCGCCCGTGCCATTGACATCGGTGAGCGCCTGGAGGTGCTCAAGGACTATCCGACTTCCCCGGGCTGCACATCTCCGTTCGCGCCCATCTGGATCAACGAAATGGTGCGCCGGCAGCACGATGAGACGGCGGCTCCTTCGGGGAGTCGGCGGTAACAACGACGCGATCAACCCGATGATCATGATCAGTCCACAGATGAGGAACGGCCAGCCGTAGGGCCGGAGCCACCCCCAGTCGTCGAAGCTCGGGCACGCGCCGGACTACGCGAGCTCAGTGGTCTCGCGCCGATTGCAACCTTTTCCGATCTGGCGAGGTCCAAGGCATATGGACCTCTCGCCGGCTCTTATGCGTGCGGCGGGACCGTATGCGATCATCGTGCTCGCGCTCAACCTCGCCGCCGTGGCCGAGTCCCGCGACAACCTCGACGGTGTCCAGGTCGACCATCCCGGCGGTCCGATTGTGGCGCTCGAGGAGTTCGGCCTGCAGCGCTCCTTGACCATCGCCGCGATCCAGCTGACTTTCGCCATCTACCTCTCATGGGCCGCACGCCGGCGTTCGCCGGGAGTGATGGCGCTCACCGGCCTGGTGACGGGGTTATACGAGATCGGCCTGCTGTGCATTCACTGGTTCAACCCGATCGCCGCTTTCCCGATCCGGGCATTCTCCAGCCCGCCGTTCGTGCGGCTCGATCCGCCCTGGTATGACCCCGCACTGAGCCTCGTCCTGTTGGCTGCCGCGGTCACCCAGTTGGTCGCGCTGGTTCTGGCTATACGTTCCAGCGACTGGCGGCTCGCCGGCCGGGGCTCGCTCCTGCTGCTCGGCCCGCTTCTGGCCGTCACCGCCTATGCGATGATCAATCTGTTGGCGATCCAACTGGCGACTGAGCCGAGGACTCCTACGGACCTCTTCGGCTCGCCGTGGACCGAAAGCTCGCGCGACTCGCTGGTTCGCCGGGCCGAGGAGACTACGGGCCTCTTGGGACGATGGCTGCTCCCGCTGACGGTGACCGCGCTGCCCCTCTCATGGCTGGGCTGGCGCATGCTGCGACGGGGGGTCACGCCGGCGATGATGGTGCCCACGTACATGCTCAGCGTGCCGTATCTGGCGTTCCTGGGATTGTTCACCTGGCTCCAGCCGCTGTCGAACGAGATGAACTACGACGACCAGACCGGCTACCTCGACCAGAGCCCTGCATGGCACCCGACCGCCCTCGTCGTCCTCTTGGTCATCGCGATCGCCGCGCAGGCCACAGGGCTGGCACGAACGTCGAAGAGCACGTGATGGTCTCGACGTCACCAGCCCATCGACCACAATCCGCTACGTACGCTGGCGGCCGAGTGGGGAGATCGACTCGGCCGCCCACCGTATATCGGTCGCCTCCGGCCGACGTCAGCTTGCCGAGACCGAGAAGCTGTTGGTACGGAAGTCCATCCCGCCACTGGACGACGTGATCTCGTAGCCGAACTGGACGTCGCCGAGCGTCACATCACCGAACCAGTTCCTGGACCGGAGCCAATTCAAGATCGCCTTGATGTCCACGGTCCCGGAGTTGACATTGCCCTGCCGCACGAAGGAGAACACCTGGTTGGACCCGTTGGAGCCGCGGTAGACGTCCCAGCTGTGGCCGCCCACCGAGGCGCTGGTCTGCCGCGACCCGAGCGGGCCCACCGGGCCGTACTTGTTCATCCACAGCATGATCTCGTAGGTGTGGCCATCGCACCAGATGTCGTACGCGCTCGTGTAAGCACCACCGTTCGGCACGGTGACGTTGAAGCTGCTGGTCACGCTGCCGAGAGCACTCAGCCGCCGGTTCACGTTCCTCGTGGCGTTGGGGTAGGACTTGATGCCACCAGTGTTGGGGTGGTTCGCCCAGACACCCCAGTTACTGTACGAATTGGCCCAGATCGTCTGTGGGCCGGCACCGCTGCCCCAGATGTTGTTGTAAAGGGTGTAGCCGCCGTTGGTCCAGGTGCCCCACCGGTCCGACGAATACCAGACGGCGGCCTGGACCGGCTGAGCGAGCACCCCGATGAGCACGACGAGCATGGATGCCGAGACGAAGAGGCGGAGCATCCTGAGCATGATTTCCCTTTCCGCTGTTGTGCGCCGATGGCAGGCACCTCTTTGTCGAATCCGGTGTCGAAGCGCTTCGACGAAATCCCTACACGACCGAGACCGGTTCAACGGGAAGTGGAGTCACCGTAAGTCCGCATCCGACCCGAGGAAACAGCGGCGAGAAAGAAATCCTCACTGTCGCAGGTCAAGCGACAATCGGCAGCGGGATCGATGTGAAAGTTTCACACCGCCTGCTGGTGGCCGTGCCGGGAGCTCCGGGTCGGATGCCGGAGACTCGCAGGGCTTGAGTTCGCAAGCTCAGTAGGAGTAGTCAATCATCCAGTCACCGGGCAGCTCGGTGCGGATCTGAGCGAGTGCTTCAGCGGTTCGGGCCCGGACCCAGATCCAGGTGCGCTGGTCATCCCGGATGATGAGGTCCGGGTCGGCAAACCAGTGGACGGCCGGAACCGCCATCTGGGATGTGGGGTAGTCGGGCAGCGGCAGCCGCGTGAAGCGCTGAGCCAGCACACTGGCTTCGCCCTCAGCGAGCGCTCGGTTGTCCCCGAGGTCTTCGGAGGAAAAGAGCGACTCCGACAACACGAGCTCCAGGCAGGCGTGCGAGAACCGGTCCAGCCAGCTATCCCAGCTCTCGGCACCCTTGTCCGCCAGGTCCATCCGGAGGACCACGGGAGGGTCGGGCTGGTCCAGCTCAGCGATCGGGATGCCCCAGAAGACAACAGCCTGGTTCTCGACGCGGAACACCAGCGCTTGATCTTTGACTTCGAGATCCGCCGGGCTGAGCAGCACATCTTGGAGGCTGGTCAGGTCGGTGCGGCGTCCGAAGAGCTGGTAGGCCTCCCGCAGCGCTGCGGGAAGGCGCACGCCGAGTCGCGCCTCGGCGGCATCCAAGTCCGCTTCGGACCAGCCATCGCCGTCGGCCAGCGGAGACCTCCATGTCGCCGCGAACCCACGGATGAAGTTCCACGCTCCGGCTCGGTCAGCCATTGCCGCCGGGAAGTCCTGAATCACCTCGAAGGCCGTCATGGCCGAGAGGCTATCGCTGCCCGAGTCGCCTTCCTCAAGACTGCCGCTACGAGCCCACGCGGCTTCGCCTTTACTTTCGGATCAAGGCCCACCGGCCTCATGGATCTATCCCCGATTGAAGGTCCATCGTGGTAAAAGCAGGTATGCAGAGGGCAAAGTTTACACCGGAAGTTCAACGATACTGTTAAGGCTATGGACATCAAGGACACAGCCCATCCGCTCGACGGCGCGGGCGTCTCGGCGTTCCTCCGGTCGCTGCCCGCCCAGCCCCTGCTGCTCGGCCTGGGCGAGGCCAGGCACTTCGTGGGGGAACTGGGCGAGGTGCGCAACGAGATCTTCCGGCATCTGGTCGAGCACGAGGGCTACCGGTCGTTCGCCATCGAGAGCGACTGTCTCATGGGCCTCGTGGTGGACGACTACGTCACGACGGGCGCGGGCACGCTCGATGACGTCATGGAACGCGGCTTCAGCCACGGCTTCGGCGCGTCGCGGGCCAACCGCGAGCTCGTACGCTGGATGCGGGCGTACAACGAGGAGCATGACGAAAAGCTCCGGTTCTTCGGGTTCGACGGCCCTCTGGAGTATTGGGCGGCGAGCCCGCGCCAGTCGCTCATCGCCCTCTACGACCTCCTCGACGGCCCGCTCCCCTGGACCAGGGAAACCCTCGACACGCTGCTGGGCCCGGACGACCGGTGGTCGAACGAGGCCACGGCCATGGATCCGTCCCAGTCGATCGGCCAGTCGGCCGAGGCCCAGCGGCTGCGACTGATCGCCGACGACCTGGTGGCGCTGCTCGACACGCAGGCGCCGCGGCTGAGCGCGGAGGACAGGAAACGGGCGGCACTGTACGGGCGCGCCGCCACCGGCCTGCTCCGCTACCACTACTGGATGGCCGACGCGTCCCCGGGACGGTGGACGCGGCTGTCGGCCCTGCGGGACGCGATGATGGCCGCCAACCTGTGTGCCGTCGCCGAGCACGGCCCGGCCCTGGTCTTCTCCAGCAACCTCCACCTGCAGCGGAACAAGAGCTTGATGCCGTTCGGCGACCAGCTGCTGGAGTGGTGGAGCGCGGGCGCGATCACCGCGACGCACCTGGGCGACCGGTACGCCTTCCTGGCCTCAGCCCTCGGCACGGTCGGCGACAACACCCCGCCCCCGGACACCGTCGAGGGCATCCTGTCCACGCTCCCGTGGGACCGCTCGCTCATCGACGCCCGCCGCCTGGCCGGGGCCATCACGAAGCCCGCCCCGCGCATCTCCCACGATTTCGCCTATTTCCCGCTGGACCCGGCCCAGCTCGACATGATCGACGGCATCGTCTTCCTCAAGCAGGCTGTCGAGCTGAAAAAGCTGGGTTGACAGCACATGGCTGTCGGTCTGGCCTGACCATCGGCTGGATGCCGCCGGTCCGAGCCCTGTCTCCCGTCCGCCCACTGACCTCGATCCCGTGGCGCGCCAGCTGGTGGCCCGTCGATTGTGCCGGAGCCGCGGTTATGCTCTCGGCATGGCTCCCGAAGTCGAACAACTTCGCGCGGTGCTCGACGGGCTGCGGGTCGGCGTTCTCAAGAAGCTGGCCGGACTCGGCGATGAGGACGCCCGACGCAGCACGGTCGATTCGGGCACCAACCTGGCCGGGCTGGTGCAGCACCTCACCTTCGTCGAGTCGATGTGGTTCGAGGAGATCGTCGCCGGCGGAAAGGCCACCAGGGGCGACCGGTCGATGCGGGTCGACCCCTCGGTCTCGCTGCGTACCCTGCGCGCCGAGTACCGATCCGCCTGTGAGGCCAGCAACGAGATCATCGCCGCGGTCGGCGACGCGGACGCGCCGGTGACCCGCAACGGGAAGACGCGCGATCTTCGGTGGGTGCTGCTCGCGGTGATCGAGGAGACCGCCCGCCATGCCGGGCACGCCGACATCATCCGCGAGCAGATCGACGGCCAGACCGGCCGTTGATCCGGCTCGCGTGCCCTGCCGTGCGCGCACCGCGGAGTTGTCAGCTCACCGCTTTCTTCACGAGCTCGCCGCCCGGGAGCAGCATGCGCCGGTGTCGCGCTACTTCGCGATCGCCTCGCGGACGGACGGGACGACCTCCTGGGCCCAGCGGGCCAGCAGGGTGAGGTCAGGGGCGCCGTGGCCGGCGGAGAAGAGGGTGAAGCCCGAGGCGCCGTGCTCCAGCACGGCGCCGGTCAGCTCCTCGACCCACTGGTCGACGGAGCCGCCGAGCCAGCGGCCGTCGCGGTCGCGGGTGGCGGGCAGCGGCCGGTCGGTGATGCGTCCGGGGAAGTTGAAGATCGTACGGATCTCGCTCGGGTCGCGGCCGACCGACGCCGCCGCCTCGTCGATGATCGGCCGCGAGGTACGGTAGCGCTCGCTGAGCCAGTCGGCCGCGTGGCCGGGGATCCAGCCGTCGGCCACCCGGCCGGTGGCGGCCAGGGATTTCGGGCCAACCGATCCGGTCCACACGGGAGGCGCGGCGACGGGAGCGGGCTCGATCTGGTGGACCTGGTAGTGGTTGCCCTGGTAGGTGACCGGAGGGCCGCCGCCCGACAGCAGCTTGACCAGGACGATCGCCTCCTCGAAGGCGTCCACGGCGTCGCCTGGCGTCAGCCGGGGCACTCCCATGTCGGCGATGCGATCCCACAACCCGCCCGCACCCATGCCGAGCACGATCCGGCCGTCCGACAGCGCCGACAGCGACGTCACCGTTCGTGCCAGCATGGGCGCGGGCCGGGTCGGCAGGTTGGTGACGTTGGCGAAACCGGCGATGTGCTGCGTACGCCCCAGGATGAAGCCGAGTGCGGCGTAGGCGTCCAGGCGCTCACCGATGTAGGGATGGTCTGACAAGGTGAAGATGTCCAGCCCGTCCCGGTCGGCCTGCTGGGTCATGCGCAACAGCTCGGGTATGTCATCAATGCCGGAATGCGCGCCAAAACCGAAGACGACGTTATGTGCGGACAATGTTCTGCCTTTCCGTGCAAATGGAGATGTTCACCAGGCGTACGCTTCCGTGCTCGTGCGCACGGTCCATGATGGCGTGGCTGCCCTGTTCGAAGGTTGCCGTCCCGACGTTCATCGTGCCCAGGACGAGCCGGGACGCGGAGCGGCCGCTGCGGCCCAGCCGCGTGTCATCCATGTCACGCGGCGCCGAACTGCTCGGTGAAGCGGCCGGTGAACAGGTCCGCCCCCTTGTACGCCGAGACGGTCTCGGCCGGGACGACGGCGGGTCCGTCGGGGGTCGGCAACTGGCCGACACCCCCGCGCGGGCCGAGGGGCAGCAGGATCATCGGGTGGGGCAGCGGCTGGTAGGTGGCCCCCGGCTGCTCGCCGCGCAGCTGGGCGATGATGTTCTGGGCCACGACCTCGGCGTGCTGCATCGCGTACCCGGCCATCTTGGCCTCGGCGACGTCGGTGATGTCGCCGATGGCGTAGACGCGCTCGTGAACGGCGTCGTGCCCGTGGACGTTGAGGGTTTCGGTGACGGGAACCTGCCCCTGCGGCGTACGTGTCGTCAGCCGGCCGTCGGCGAGGTAGTCGCTGTTGACGTGCACGCCGTGCGCGCGGAACCAGATGTCGGCGGTGATCTCCTCCTCGCCGGTCGTGGTGACGGTGAAGGTCGCCGCCTGGCCGGGCTCGGTCGCCGGAGGCGCGGTCAGGCCGGTGCCCAGCCGCAGGTTGATGTCCTGCTCCTTGAGCTGGCGGCGCAGCTCCTCGCGCATCTCCGCGGGGAAGGCGGCCAGCAGCTGCTCGGCGGGGTCGATGATGGTCACGTGCTTGTGCGGCCAGACTTCCTTGATCTCGCCGGCCAGTTCCAGACCGACCGGCCCGGCGCCGAGGATCAGCACCCGCTCGGCGCCGGCCAGCTCCTTGTGGGTCCGGAGCAGGTCGTCCAGGACCTCGTCTGTGGAGTCGGCGGACGGCTTGGCGGGGTAGGCGTAGCTGGAGCCGGTGGCCAGGACCAGGTAGTCGGCCTCGACCCGTCGGCCCGAGGCCAGGGTGACGCCGCCGGGGTCCACCGAGACCGCGCGGTCGCGGACCACCGTGCCACGCCTGAGCCACTGGTCGTAGGGGAAGAACATGTTGTGCGCCCAGTCGGGCTGGGTCAGCGCCCGCAGGGAGCCGGCCGAGTTGATGAACGCGTCACGGGGGTCGATGAGGACGACGTCGGCCTCGGCGTCCAGCGCCTGGGCGACCGCAGAACCACCGTAACCTCCGCCGATGACCACGACTGTACGACTCATGATTTACGCTCCAACACATAAAGGGCTGCAGTTCGTGTCACGAACCATATTAGTTCGTAGTACGAACCGCAACTCCTTCTTGGTTCAGCGTATGGAATCCGGCTCCATGAAGACGGAGGGAACCTTGTTGTCCGTCACGACGCGGCCGAGCAGGGCGGCGAGCGTGTCGCGCTCCGCCGGCGCGAACCCTGAGGTCAGTTCATCGATGCGGCGGCAGGTCTCGGTGTAGAACGCGTCGGCGAGCTTGGCGCCCTGCTTGGTGAGCGCCACCCTCACCGCGCGGGAGTCTTGCGGGTCGGGTTTGCGTTGGACCAGGCCGTTGCGCTCGCTGCGGTCCACCATGCCGGTCAGGCTCGACTTGGCCAGGCCGAGCATCGCACCCAGCTCGCTCATGCCGTACGGCTGGGCCATCAAGACGCACAACAACTGGCCCTGCTGCTGGGTGAGGCCGTACTCGCGGGCGGAATCTGCGTACACGGCATTCACCAGGAACGTTGACCGTACCAGCGCGGCCACCGTCCCCATCTGGCCGTCAACATGCTTGCTCACTGCCCCAGAGTAACAAATTCGTGGAACGAACTACCGCTTCCGGACATGGCCCTACGGCGGTTCATCACGATGACGCTAGGCCTGTCTGCTCGGTTGACCAGTTGGTGGCAGCGATGACGTCGCGTGCGATGTCGGCAACGGAGCGGCCGTCGGTGGGGATCCGCACGACCCACGAGGGCGCGTTGCTCTCCAGGTGCCGGGCCATACGGGCGCTGCGGGTCAGGTGCGCGTCCAGTTGGCTGCCGATCTCGCGGGCACCGAGGCGGTGTCGGGCGGTTGCGTCGTCAGCGGTCAGGAGTATCGAGGTGATGCGGGTCGTGCCGCCCATGGCGCGGGCGATGAGGTCGGACTCCAGGACGGAAACGGTGTTGGTGTAGATCAGTCTGCGGTATCCCAGCGCGGCGTAGTTGCGCCAGAGGGCGGCGAGGTTGGCCTCGGTCATGTGGGTGCGGTGCGGGTCGCCGGGCGGGGCAGGGAACGCCTGGTCCAGGTTGTCGCCCTCGATGAGGCAGTGGGCGATGTGAGCAGCCTGCAGTTGCGCGGAGATCTCCCATCCGACCGTGCTCTTGCCGACCCCGGCACGACCTCCGATGAGCAGCGCTTCGAACTGGGCGACGTCATGCAAAGACGGTCTCCATGTGGTCAGAGGATCGATGGCGTCTCACGTGACACGGGCGCGGCCACCACGTGCTGGTGGGACGAACGAAGATCGAACGGTGGCAGCGTAGCGCCTGAGCAGTGGGGCGCGCGATGCTGGACGAGCTGATGGCCAGGATCGCCGACGCTACGGGGTCACGTAGTGGTGGAGCAGGGCGGGCTCACCGGCTGCGTTGACCCAGTCAGCGCGGCTGCTGCGAACTCGGCGCCAGCCGGACTGTTCGTAGAAGGCGATGGCCGCCGTGCCCTCAGAGGAAACCTCCAGCTTCAGCGGCCCCCGCACAGCGGCGCGGACGGAGTCGAGGAGTTGACCGGCCAGACCGCGCCCGCGTGCTGCCGGGGTCACGAACAGGCGGACGATCTCGGCGTCTCGGGTAAGACCCACGTGACCAAGTACGGTGCCTCGCTCGACCGCTATCCAGGCCGATGCCAGGTCGGCCGGCGTCAGCCAACCCCAAGGATCGTCCGGCCAGTCCACGGGATAGCGGTCAGCGGCCTGGACCTGGGCGAGTGCTTCAACGCATGCTTTCCTGTCCTCGTGGTTTCTGAGGCGGATCTTCATGCACGCAAGCGTAAAGCCCTATTCCGTGTCGAGAGATATGGTCCGCCGCCCGGCACTGATCCGCAGGTAGAAGATCCTGGTGAACTGGTGGCCGGACCGATCAGGTTTCGAGAAGCACCGGTCACCGAGCCGCAGCTAACGTGACGGCATGGACATCACCATTCACACGACCGTCCTCCCGCACGACGACCCGGACGCCTCCCTGGCCTTCTACCGCGACACCCTCGGCTTCGAGGTTCGCACCGATGTCGGACACGGCAAGATGCGCTGGATCACCGTCGGCCCCGTCGGCCAGCCCGGCACGTCCATCCTCCTGGCGCCGCCCGCCGCCGACCCCGGCATCACCGACGACGAGCGCCGCACCATCGCCGAGATGATGGCCAAGGGCACCTACGGCTGGATCCTGCTGGCCACCCGGGACCTCGACGACACCTTCGAGAAGCTGCAGGCCCGCGACGCCGAGGTCGTCCAGGAGCCGACGGAGCAGCCGTACGGGGTTCGCGACTGCGCCTTCCGCGATCCCGCGGGCAACCTGGTCCGCATCCAGGAGGTTCGCTGAGCCGTTCAGCGGGGGCGGTGATGGCTCACGCGGACCGGATCATCGACCTCGGTCCTGGCATCGGCCAGGACGGCGGCCGGGGCGTCTTCGAGGGCACACCCGCCGTCTGCTCCACCCTCACCGGCGAGCACCTCGCCATGCAGCCCAGGTGCTCGCGGACATCGATGAAAGGTGTTCTCTCATGTGTCATCCCTCATGGGGACCCGCACTTACCGCGGCACATCGCCTGAGCGACCTTGCGCGACTGCGTCGCGTCCGCGATCGGATCGACCGGGAGTACGCGCAGCCGCTGGACGTGGAGGCGCTCGCCCGGGGCGTGAACATATCGGCCGGGCACCTCAGCCGCCAGTTCCGGCTCGCCTACGGCGAGTCGCCGTACTCCTATCTGATGACGCGGCGCATCGAACGCGCGATGGCTCTGCTGCGGCGTGGCGACCTCAGCGTCACCGACGTCTGTTTCGCGGTCGGCTGCTCGTCACTGGGCACCTTCAGCACGCGCTTCACCGAGCTGGTCGGCATGCCGCCCAGCGCCTACCGGCACCGCGCGGCGGGCGCTGCGTCGGGGATGCCGTCATGCGTGGCGAAACAGGTGACCCGACCGGTCAGGAATCGTAGAAGCGCCGATCATCGAGCCGCACCTGGCGTGCCGGCTATGACTTCCATCGAATCCCTCACCCTCGAGATGGCCTGACCTGAACGCGAACACCGGCATCCAGACCGCCCAGCAGGGCGCCGAAATCAGCCGAAGTCATGGGAATTCACGCGTCACAACGGGCGCAGGTGCTCGATCGTGACGCGGTGCTGCTCGGTCAGCCGCTGGGCGATCAACGAGCGGTGGCAGGCCTCGGGGTCGCGCTCGACACAGAGCAGCGCTGCGGTCCCGCTGCTCGGCAGCGCCGACACCATCGGCGTGAGGTCGGCCTGGTCGAGGATCTCGGTGGTGTAGCGGCGGGCGTACTCGGCAGCGAGCTCGCGGCGCGAGCGCTTGCCGACCCCTTGGCGGTCATCCTCGGCGTACTGGAGCCGGCGTAACTCGGTGGTCGGGGCGAGCTCGAGGTGGTGCTCGTAGGCGATCCGAGCATGGGCGAGGGCCGCCTGCAGCCGGCGTGAGTTCGCCCAGGCGTACTCGGGTCCGCGGACACCGCGGCGCTGGCGTACGTCGATCAGCAGACGAACGTCCGCGTGCCGCAGTCGTTGCAGGAAGGACTCGCCGCCGAAACCATAGACGCCGATGGTCACCATCCTGAGCACCGGAAATCACCCACCTGCCTCCTGCTCGTGCCGCCCGCCTCCGGCAGCACTGCCGGAGGCGGCGAGGTCGCATCACGCGACGGCGGTCCCCTCAAGCTCGACCATCAGGTCGGGGATCGCCAGCCGTGTCACCCCGAGCATCGTGGTGGACGGTGCCACCCCGGCGGCGCCCAACCGCGACGCCAGCACGCCGTAGTGCTCGAAGAGCCGATCGACGTCGGTGGTGTAGACGTTGAGCCGGACGAGGTTCGCCAGGGACATGCCGGCCTCGCCGAGCAGGGCCTCCAGGTTGTCGAGGCTCAGCGCCAACTGCGCCGCCATGTCATCGGCATGCTGGGGCTTGCCGTCGCCGCTCATCGCGGTCTGCCCGGCGCAGTACAGGGTCCGGGTGTGCCCGGAGACGATCTCACCCTGGTTGTACCCGAGCTCCACCGACCACGCCCACGGGTTGACCGTCGTTCGCTCCATTGCCGCGTCAGCTCCATTCGATTCGTCGACATTTACGCAGGTCCGTCGGTTGATGAGCCTCCCAACAAATCACGACATCCTGTGTCGTGTATTTCGATAATGTTCTTCGTATGCGCGCCGACCGGTTGGTCTCGCTGGTGCTGCTGCTGCGCCGGCACGGCCGGCTGTCCGCGGCCGCGCTGGCCCGCGAGCTGGAGGTGTCCACCCGCACCGTGCTGCGCGACATCGAGGCGCTGTCCGCAGCCGGCGTCCCGGTCTACGCCGAACGCGGCCGGCACGGCGGTTTCGCGTTGTTGCCCGGTTTCCGGACCGAGCTCACCGGACTGAACCACGACGAGGCCCTTGCCCTGCTGGTCGCCGGATCGCGGCGCGGCGCGCAGGCATTCGGCCTCGGCTCGGCGCTCGCTTCGGCGATGCTCAAGGTGGTTGACGCGCTGCCCGAAAGCTATCGGGACACCGCGGCCGGCGCGGCCGAGCGATTGCTCATCGACCCGGAGACCGACCTCCTCTCGCGTCGGCTGGTCGATGAGGAGGTGCCTGACGCCATAGCGGCCGAGGTCCTGCGCGCGGTGTTCGCCGGACACAAGCTGCGCATCCACTACGCGGCTGTGGACCAGGCCCCGGAGTGGCGCACGGTGGACCCGATCGGCCTGGTCACCGTACGCGACCGGGGCTACTTGCTGGCCACGAGGTCCGGCGCGGACCGTACCTACCGGCTGTCCCGGGTCTTGGCCGCCAAGGAACTCGCCGAACCCGCACAGCGACCGAACCGGGTCGATCTGGACCGGGCCTGGCAGGAACGCAGCACGCGGTTTCGGACCGGCGGCGACCAGGTCACCGTGCTGGTACGGGTGAACCCGGCGCGGCGGGAGGATCTGGTGGGCACCGCTCTGGCCGTCCTCGCCGAAGAAGCCGACTCAGACGGCTGGCTGCGGCTGGAGGTGACCTTCCAAGATCCGAGACACGCCGAATGGGCGCTGTGGCAGCTCAGCACGAACGCGGAAGCCCTGGCCCCGCAGTGGCTGCGCGACTCCCTGCGCAACCGCGCAACCGCGATCGCCACCCGCTACGGGGTGTCATCCTGAGAGTTGTCATCATTGGGGCGGGATCGCTGCCGGCACCGTGTCGGAGAACTCGGCGCAGTGATCGGTGGTCAGAGGGCGCCAACCACGTTCGACTGACCGGTGGCATTGCTCGGGGTTGTCGCCTGCGCTGGTGAACAGGGCAGTCAGCAGCGGCACGCCGTGGGCGAGCGCTTGACCCGGCAATGGGCCGGTCGCGACCAGCGATGCAAGTCCATGACCGATGGTCCAGCTCTGCGTAGCCAGCTCCAGCGGGTCGATGTCGTCACGAAAGCGACCGGCGGCCGTCGCCCTTTCGACGCCGCGAACCAGACAGTGCAGCGTGTCATCTGCGGCCACGGCGTCCTCGAGCTCGAATCCGGCGTCGAACATGACCCGGTAGAGATCGGGACTGGTCAGGGCGTTGGACAGGTACGCGGCGCCGAGGGCGGCCAGATCCCGCACGGGATCCTCCGACGGCGAGACTGCGGCGAGCCGGGCCGCCAGGCGAGTGAATCCCTCCTGCCGCACGGCTTTCCACAGGCCGTCCATGCCGCCGAAATAGGTGTAAACGGCCATGGACGAGACGCCGGTTCCGGCCACCAGCGAGCGGAGCGTGACCGGCTCCCGGACGGCGAGCATCTGCGCGGCCCGGTCGATCAGCAGGGAGCGCACAGCCGGGTCCTTCACCCTCACCATGGCACCATAATACATAGCATTGCTATGTTTTGGGGAACGCCCAACCATCTGTGCTGATTCAAGGAGCGGACATGGCCGTGACGCTGGTCAACCCCGACGGACTACCGAAACCCGACGTCTATCGCCAACTGTCGATCGCCACCGGGTCCAAACTGGTGTTCCTGGCGGGCCAGGTGGCCCGCGATGCCGAGGGCCGGCGAGTCGGCGAAGGAGATCTGGCCGCTCAGGTCGAGCAGGCCTACCTCAATATCGGCACCGCGCTGGCCGGGGTCGGCGGATCCTTCGACGACGTGGCCAAGCTGACCATCTACGTCGTCGACTGGGCACCCGACAAGATGCCGCTGCTGGGAGAGGGTGTCGCGCGGGCAGCCGCGAAGCTGGGGGTCGATCCGGTCAAGCCGATCACGCTCCTGGGAGTCGCGGCGCTGGGCGAACCCGATCTGCTGGTCGAGGTCGAAGCCACCGCCGTCATCGACTGAATCGGGCACCCTTGGGACACCTCCGCCGACCTCCCGTGTCGGCGGGCGGTGTCCGCCTCCCCTCCTGCGGTGTGCTCGCCGAGTACACCGCGTGCCTCAAGGCCCCGGAGCTCGTGCACCGGCTGCCGGGATGCGGCCTGGGCTCACAGCGGCAGCTCCAGCGTGATGGTCGTCCCGTCGCCGGTTGATGAGGCGAGGTCGTACCGCCCTCCCCATGCTGCGGCGCGGGCGCGCAGCTCGCCGCGGTCGAGAACCTCCCGCGAGCCGAGCCCCAACCCGTCCTCGCACACGGTCAGCCTCAACGTGTCCCCGGCGGTCAGCGCCACCGACACGTACGTGGCCCGCTCCACGGCGGAGAGCGCGTCGACGAGCACCGAGAACGCGAGGCCGGCCACCTCGTCGGGCACGACACGCTTGGGCAGCGCCCACACCTCGACCGGGATCGCCGTGTGCTTGCTCCAGCCGGCCACGAACGCCTCCACCGACTCCCGCAACGTGCGGCCCGTGACGTGCGACGGCTTCCTGACCAATTCCGACACCGCGGTCATGACACCCCCTCTTTCCCCTATGGGACCAGAGTCGTGGAGCATCCTTTGAGCCACATGGTGATGGGATGAGAGTCACATGAAACATGCGGGCGACCGGGTGATTTCACGGGCGAGAAGTGGTTGCCCGGGAATCCTGGTACCGCGCACGGAGAAGAGGTATCAGCGCGGGGTGAGAACGCAGAACTCGTTGCCCTCCGGGTCGGCGAGGACCGTCCACGGCACGTCGCCCTGACCGAGGTCGACGTCGGTGGCGCCGAGAGCCCGCAGCCGGGCTACCTCCGCCGCTTGATCGTCACCGAGGTACGGCCGGAGGTCGAGATGGATACGGTTCTTCACCGTCTTCACGCCGGGTGTCCGGAGGAACTCCAGATACGGCCCTACCCCCTTGGCGGAGCGCAGCACCGCATGATCGTCGGTCACCTCGTGCAGAGTCCAGTCCATCGCCTCGCCCCAGAACCCTGCCATGGCCCGCGGATCCACGCAGTCGACCACCACCGCAGCAATCGGCCCGGTGTCCTGATACTTCGATCGAGGCTCCAGCACGCAGAACTCGTTGCCCTCCGGGTCGGCGAGGACCGTCCACGGGACGTCGCCCTGACCCACGTCGGCGGGCGTCGCCCCGAGATCCCGCAGGCGGCTGACCAGGTCCGCCTGATGGGCCGCAGACGTGGTCGCGAAATCGAGGTGCACGCGGTTCTTCACCGTTTTAGGTTCCGGAACGGCAACGACGTCGATGTAGACGGCGACGGGGTCCGGATAGACGAGGCCCACCGGCTCGACGTTGGTCACGCCGGGCCCCTCGCTGGAAACACTCCAGCCGAGCGCCTCCGCCCAGAACCGACCCACTGCGGAGTCATCCCGAGCATCCATCGCAATCTGAACGAGCCGCGTCGCCATGCCGCCAACCCTATGCCTCCGTACAACTTGTATTGATGGGGCGCGATTCATAACAGCCACGCGCCGGGAAGTCAGGCGCCGGTGAGAATCGTCCATCCGTGGGCGGGCACTAGACAGGGGTCTTCTGGCTGCCCGCCTCCCGACGTTTCGGCGATGGCAAGCCCGGCCGGATCTACTGGGAATCGGTACGGCTCCGTACCCACATTGAGCAGCGTGACGAACCTGCCGTCGCCGCCATCGGCTTCGAGCGCGACGGCCGTGTTGGTCAGATGACGCACGGTGGTGCGGGCCCGTACCAGCCACGGGTGGCGGCGCCGCAGCCCGATCAGGCGCTGGTGCAGCCGATACGCCGGCCACCCCGCAGGGTCCAGCTCGCCGGGACCGGGCGGGAAGGCGGGCCGGATCTCGTCGTCGCCACCCAGCCGCTCCTCCTTCACCCCTTGGAAGGCCTGCTCGTCGCCGTAGTAGACGCTGGGCAGCCCACCCACGGTGAACAGTACGGCGAGCGCATGACCGAGATGTCGCTCGTCGTCGAGCCGGGTGGCCAGCCTGGTCACGTCGTGGTTGCCGGTGAACGTGAGCGGCACGAAGGAGGCGAGCAAGGCGTTGTGCCGGTCCAGGGCCCAGGCGAGCTCGAAGAAGTTGCGATCGTTCAGCGAGCTCCAGATCGCCTTCCACAGCTCGTACTGGGTGACGGTGTCCAGCCCGCTCTCGGCGACATAGTCTGCGTAGTCGCCGTGGATCATCTCGCCGGCGATCCAGGCGCCGGGGTGGAGTGGGCGCAGTTGCGCCAGTGCCTTGCGCCAGAAGACAGCGGGCATCGCGTACGCGGCGTCCAACCGCCACCCCGACGCGCCGCGGCTCAGCCAGTGGTCCATGACCCGTACGACATAGTCCAGCACGTCCGGGTGGTCGTGATTGAGTGTCACGAGCCCGTGGTGTCCTTCGAACGTGCGGTGGCCGGACCCCTCGGGCACGAACCAGTGCGCGAAGCGCGGATCGCCGAACTTCGGGTGCCCCCGGCCCACGTGGTTGAACACACCGTCCAAGACGATCCGCAGGCCGCGGTCGCGGGCGGCGCGTACCAGGCGGTCGAAGTCCTCGTTGTCGCCCAGCCGGGCATCGATGCTGAAGTGGTCCAACGTGTCGTATCCGTGCGTCTCGGACGCGAAGATCGGGCCCAGCAGCAGGCCTGAGCAGCCCAGCTCGATGGCGTAATCCAGCCACGGCTCCAGCCGCAGCAGGCGGTGGCGCACCTGGGCGCCAGGCGGCAGGGCCGCAGGCTCGGCGCCGGCGAAGCCCAGCGGGTAGACATGCCACCAAATGGCGTGCTCGATCCACGACGTCACGCTAGTGAGCGTATCTCAGTAGCGGGTGTAAGGTCGACGCATGCCACGAACGGATCGGCGGCCCCGCCAGCGGCTCGGCGAGGATGCACGCAGGCAGGCCATCCTGCGCGCCGCGGGGGAAGCGTTCTCTCGCGCCGGGTACGACCAGGTGTCGGTGGACCAGGTGGCCGAGGCGGCCGGAGCGTCCCAAGCCCTGGTGCATCGCTACTTCGGCAGCAAGAGCAGCCTCTACCTGGCCGTAGTCGAGGCCGCGGTCGCCCGGCTGCTCGACCGGCAGCGTGCCGCCGACGCCGCCCTCGGTCCCCGCGCGCCGGCCCGGGACCGGCTCGCGGCGAGCATCCGGGTCTATTTGGACACGGTCAAGGAATGGGGTGCCGGCTGGCGCGGCCCGTTCCTGGCGCCGAGCGGCGAGCCCGCCGAGGCCGCCGCCATCCGCCTCCGCATCCGGCAGACGTATGTCCGCCTCCTTCATGAAGTGCTCGAGTTGGACGACGCGGAAGGGGTGGACTACGCGCTGCACGGATATCTAGGCTTCCTGGACGCCGCCTGCCTTGCCTGGTCGAAGGCCGGCTACCCGGACTCGCATCGCCGCCTGCTCACCAACCAGGCCCTATCGGCCCTCGACAGCGCCCTCCACCCATCCACCCTTGTCTAGGCCTCGTCCAGGTCGGTTCGCAGCATCTGATCGATCAACGCCATGAACGGATCCAGTTGCGACGGCCGGGGCGACAACGACTTGTGCGCCGCGGACCACACCGACGCCAGCGCAGCGCGGTGGAGGTGTCGTACGGGATAGTCCGCGACTACGTCGCCAAGCTTCGCCCGCAGATCCGATAAGAGGCGGGCCGGGGCGCCGGCGGAGGTTTCATCGAGCAGAGCCACCGGTCCGGGAAAGGCTTCTCCACGGTACGGAAGCCCACGTTGTGCTTGCCTCAAACCACGATGGCACGAGCTCAAGGTCCGATGTCACAGGACACAGACCGTCAAAGTGAGCATGCCGGACGAAGCCCTCGCGGCGGGGTCCCCCTACACGCCGACGATCTGGCCCTTGTCGTTGATACCCATGGCGACCGTGGCCGGCGCCCGCGGGAAGTCGATGCGGGTAAAGGGCCCACCGACGCCGCGGGCCAGTAGGAACCCGTGCTGGTCCAGGCCGTCCTCGGCGGTGCTGTAGGCGCCGACGATCTGCCCCGGTCATTGACCGCGTACGCCGAGGTGCGCACCGCTCGCGCTGCGCCGGCTACCGGTATCCCCGCTTGAGCAGGTATTTGGCTCCGGCCTCGAAGCCCTCGGGGCTGAGCAGCTCGAACCCGAAGGCGTCGGCGAGCCGGTTGGTCGTGTTGAAGGCGGCACAGACCGCCAGCGCGTCCTTGACCTGCTGGGGTGAGACACCGGCGGCCAGCACTTCCCGCATGTCCTCGGCGCCGACCTTTCCCTCCCGGGTCAGCTTGCCGAGCATCCGCAGCGTTGCCCGCAGCGGCTCCTCGACGGGGGCCGATTCCAGGTCGGCCAGCACCGCCGCGACCCGTGGCCCATCCTGGGACGCCTGCCTTGCGGTCGCGGTGTGCGCGCCGACGCAGAACGCGCACTCGTTCACCTTGGACACGTAGGCCGCCATCAACTCCCGGTCGCCTACCGACCAGGCGGACGGCCCGCGCATCGCCTCGTGGGTGAGCTCCTTGGCCCGGGCGCCGTAGAAATCGGGCCGGTAGAAGACCAGCTTGGCGGCGTCCGGCACCGGGTGCCCGGAGAACAGCCGGATGAGCGCGAAGAGCAGCTTGGTTCCGGGGCCGTAACCGTGGTTGAGGATGTCAAGGCGCATGATCCGGCCTTCCGTTGGCGGTCGCTTCGGCCAGGGCGGCCAGTCCCGCTTCATACAGCCGGGCGGACTGACCCACCGCGGCGCATACCACCAACTCGAAAACCTGGTCCTCGGTGCAGCCCGACACCTTCACCGCGGCAAAGTCCTCCGCAGTGACCTGCGCCGGCCTGTCGGCGACCTTGCCGATCAGCGCGTCCAACGGCGGGGTGAGGCCGTCGTTGCCGAAGGCACGCGCTCGCTGCTCCGCAGATGCCCGGCCCTCCCTGTTCAGGACGCGATCCACCAGGGCTCGGTGCGCTGCTCGCTTCTTGTCTTCTTCCGGCACGGCGCCCTCCGCCTCCTTTGCAGTCTGGGGCTATCTGCCCTCATGTATAAGACGATTGGCGCGCCGCCGAACACGACACGGGCCGAAGGCCAACCACAGAGCAACGCCCGAGCGTGGGCCTTGGCCGCGCGCTGTGAAGGCGCCCGGACGCCGGCGCTCGCGCGTCGTCATCGCCGCCGCGGCCGGCGCCCGAATCGACTACCTGGTCACTGCCGCCTGGTCACTGGCGGCGGTGGCCACGATTTCACCACGACGAGCAGACCCGCCGTGACCGCCCCACAGGCGTGCAGGCAGAGCGTCGGGACAATGCCGAGCCGTTCGCCGAGCACGCCCGCCAGCGCCATCCCGAGCAGCGACGTGGCGGCCTGGGCGCTGATGAGCAGCCCGAAGACGGCGCCCAACCGGTCATCGCTGGTGACCGTCTGGGCGAATGTGGTCAGCCCCGCCATCGCTGCCGCGGCCGGTATCCCGGCCAGGCCGATCAGCGCGATGGCCGGCCACAGTTCACGCGTCAGGAGCGGATAGGTGAACAGCGCCAGGTCGGCCAAGCCGAAAACGACCGTCCCCCACCCCAACAGCACCCATGGCGTGGCCTTTCCCGGGCGGGCGGCGAGCGCCAGGCCGCCGGCGATCCCGCCGACCGCCTGCGCCGACAGGAACAGCCCGTACGCGTCCCCATGCCCGCCGAGCACATCGGCCACGAACGGTGCGGCGAGCGTCCCGAAGATGCCCTCGCCCAGCCCTATGATCACCATGTACGCCACCAGCAGGCGCACGCCGCGGTTCGTTCTGACCAGCTGTAGCCCAGAGACCCACTGCCCGCCCACCGTCTGCCCGCCCATTGTCGTCGCGACCGCGGCGCGGGCGGGCGTCCCCAGGCGGGCCAGCAGGAGCGCGGAGATCAGGAAGCCGGCCACGCCGATCCCGACGACGGCGGCCAGCCCGCCCGCGCCGACCGCGACCCCGCCCGCGAGCGCGCCCAGCAGCCTGGCGGCCTGGCCGCTCTGCCCGTGCAACGCGTTGGCCCTGACTAGCTGCGAGGCGGCCACGATCTGTGGCACGAGGGCTTTCTGGGCGGGGAACAGGACTGTGCTGAGCACGCCCGTCCACAAGGCGACGGCGTAGACGATCCACACCTGACCCGGCTCGCGTACCGCCAGCAGAGGCAGCAACCCCATCGCGAGCAGCACGTCCGTAATCACCAGCAGCCTGCGGCGGTCCCATCGGTCGGCGAGCACCCCCGCCAGAGAGCCGAGCAGGACATCCGGTAGGCGGCCCGCCAGCAGCATGGCGGCGCTGGACAGTGTGGACCCGGTCAGTACGTAGACGTGATACGCAAGGCCGGTGCTGATGACCCAGTCACCGGTCTGCGAGATCAGCCCGGCCGAGAGCAGCCGCCGGTAGTTCCGGTTCCCCCCGACCAGGCCCCGGATCCCGCCCAGCGCCTCACCTGTCGACTTCGCCGGAGCGCTCGTGGCCTCCCCCGCCGCTTCCTCTCCCGGCAGGGTGGCGTCTCTGGCGTCAGTCACCGGTGCCGGTGGTCGGGAGCGGAACCAGGAGGGTGGTCAGCAGGACGGGCCGGGCCCCCTCCGGCCGCTCGGACGGGTCGGCGATCCGCGCCATCAGCGGCTCCAGCAGCCGAGTGAACGCGGCGTCGAAGGAGGCGAGTTCGTCGGGTGTGACGTAGAGATAGGAGTTGCCGATCCCACCGACCGTCCGCCACGCGTCCGGTTCGTCCGTGCGGCGCTCCTGCCATTCGGCCAGCCGCGACAGCGCCTGTTCGGCGATGACCTGTTCCAGCAGGCCGCGCGCGGCCGAGGCCTCGGGGGTCGACTCGGCGTCGGACCACTCCTGGGTGAGTGATGTCGCTTTCCATGGCCGTTCCCGCTCGTCACGCGCCTCGGCCTGCTCCACGAAGCCGTACCTGGCGAGTTGCCGCAGGTGGTAGGAGGCCAGTGCCTGGCTGATGCCGACCTCGCGGGCGGCGTCCGCGGCGGTCGTGGCTCCGGCCCGCATCAGCAGCTCGTGCAGTGCCAGGCGCACGGGATGGGCAAATGCCCGCATGGCGGCCGGGTCGTCGAGCACCCGTCGTGGCCGCCTCCTCCAGGATTCCAAAGACATGCTTGGAATCTTTGGTCAACAATGAACGGATGTCAAGGGAACCTTTGGAATGCGATACGGACCAATCAAAGCGTGTTGGATGCGTGAGATGCACGTACCGATCAGGCTGCCTGGGCGGAGCAGGGGGTTGTGCCACCCAGGGCAGCTCTACGACTCGGATCTGCAAGGCGATCCAGCGGTCCGGCAGGCATGTTGTCCGTTGACACATGTGGTGTTCGTGGAGGCCAGCAACGGCGGTGTGAAATCTCTCGCTGCGGCCGCGGGTGCGGTGCATCCTCCCCGATGTGGCCGACGAAGCAGCACGGCGAACACAAGCCGAGTCGAGGAAGTCGTTAGCACGTACCCGTCTCACTGCCAGGAAGCAGCAACCGCCTAACCTGCGCTAGTTGGATCGCCGTCGACCTCATTCACCCCCCGTGTAAAGGCCAGCGGAAGGAAACCATAAGCGCGCTCCGCCACAGTTGAGCCATCGAAACGAACACGACCTGGTTCCACCAGGACGTGAGCTGAAGAGGAGAACCACGATGGGAACAGTCCGCTCGCAGGACGGCACCATGATCGCATTCGACGAGTACGGCCCGGCCGACGCGCCGGCGATCGTCCACGTTTACGGCGCCACCGCACACCGCGCAGTACAACCCTCTCCGGCCGCGATCGCCGACGTCGCCGGCGGTGACCTCCGAGTGATCGTCTTCGACCGGCGGGGACGTGGCGAGAGCGGCGACACCGAACCGTACGCCGTGCAGCGTGAGATCGAGGACATCGCGGCGCTCATCGCCCACGCCGGCGGCCGCGCCACCTTGCTCGGGGAGTCTTCGGGTGCCGTGCTGGCCCTCGAGGCCGCCCGCGCCGGGCTGCCTGTCGACGGCGTGGTGATGTTCGAGCCACCGTTCGTCGTCGACGACCAGCGGCCACCGGTGCCGGCCGACTACCTCCCGCGGCTGGACGCGCTCATCGCCGAGGGCCGCCAAGAGGAGGCGCTGAAGCTGTTCACTGTCGAGGCCGTCGGCATCCCTGAAGAGTGGCTCGGTGGCATGACCGCCATGCCGACCTGGGAGCCCGCGATCCAGGTCGCGCCTACTCTGCGCTACGACGGGCGGATCATGGAAGGGCTGATGGCCGGCGACCCGGCCGCCCTCCAGCGCTACGCCGACGTCACGACGCCGGTGCTCGTGCTCGTCGGCGAGCAGACCTTCCCGTCCCTGCCACCGGCTGCGGCCGCGATCGCCGATGTGCTGCCCAAGGGCGAGCTGCGACAGGTTCCCACCGCCGACCACACCCTCACGGCCGACGCGGTGGTGCCGGTGCTGCGCGAGTTCGTGGCTGGGCGCTGACCTGGCCGCACAGGCGGAGGACCCTCGCCTGATACTCAACCCCACCCGCGACAGCGGCGCCCGCCGCTCGGTGGAGGAGGGCTCCGCCGAACGGCGGAGACCGGGCGCGGGTGAGTCCGCGTTTCAGCCGTGGTGGCCGCGTTTCCTGGGCGGATAGGGTCGGGCCGTGCTCGCAAACACGCGGACTCCCCGATGACCATCAGGTTGGTCATCGCCGACGACCACACCATGATCAGAGCGGGCTTGCGGCTGGTCGCGGAGAACGCGGACGGCATCGAGGTGGTCGGCGAGGCGTCCGATGGGAAAGAGGCCATCGCTGTCGTCCGGCGCGAGCGTCCCGACGTGCTGCTGCTGGACCTCGCGATGCCGGTCGTCGACGGCCTGGAGTCCGCCCGCACGTTGCTCGCCGACCCCGCGCCGCCCAGGATTGTGATGCTGACGACGTTCGGCAGCGACGAGAACCTGCACCAGGCGCTCCGTACTGGCGTCAACGGGTTCCTCCTGAAGAGCTCGCCGCCCGAGCATCTCGTTGAGGCGATACGGGTCGCGGCGGCCGGCGACGGCCTCATCGATCCCGCGGTGACCATGCGGGTGATCTCTTCCTTCGCCGCGCGTCCGGTGCTGGCGCCGCCGTCGGAGCTGGACACGCTCACCGAGCGCGAGCGCGATGTGCTGCTCCTCCTGGCACGTGGGCTGTCCAATCGGGAGATCGCCGGCGAGACCGGTGTCGGGGTGGCCACGGTCCGCAGCCATGTGAGCCAGATCCTGCACAAGCTGGACCTGCGCGATCGCGTGCAGGCGGTGGTCCTGGCCTACGAGTCCGGCATCGTACGACCTGGCGCGACATGATGCCCCGGAGCCGAGGCCGTCGACGCCCTCTGGCCGGGTTCGGCCTACCCGGCGGATGGCGGCCGAGCCGGATGGACCTGCTGCTCGCTCTCGCCGTGGCGGTGGCCGGGCAGGTCGAGTCGTTCGGGCGGCAGGGGCTGGAGCCGGGCCAGGTCCGCAACCCCGTCCCGCTCGCTGCAGGCGCCCTCGCCGCCGGGGCGCTCCTGCTCGTGCGCCGCAGATTCCCGGCGGGCGCACTGCTGATGCTGGTGGTCGCCGGCATAGGTGTACGGGCGGTTACCGACGGCTTGTACTACCCCGCCTGGCATTTCTACTCCACGCTCATCCTCGTGCACACCGTAGCCAGCGCGGCGGAGCTGCGCAGCCGACGCGGGGCGGCCGGCCTCGCCTGTGTGCTGCTCGCCTACCTTTTTCTGGAGACCCTCCAGTTCGTCGATCTGGCCGAGGTGCTGATCAGCGCCATCTTCATCGGTGTCGCGTACGTCAGCGGCATCCTGCTTCGCCGCCAGATCGACCAGACGATGCGCCTGGCGAGGCAGACCGCCCGGCTGGAGGCCGAGCGCGAGGAGCAGGCCAGGCGTGCCGTGGCCGATGAACGGACCAGGATCGCCCGCGAGTTGCACGACATCGTCTCGCACAACGTAAGCCTGATGACCCTGCAGGCCGGCGGGGTGCGGACGATGCTGGGCAAGGAGGCGCAGCGCGAGCGCGACCTGCTGCTCGGCGTCGAACGGGCGGGCCGCGAAGCCGTGGAAGAACTGCGGCTCATGCTCGGCATGCTGCGCGATCCCGGCGGGACGGGCGTCCAGCCATCACCGGCCGGGCTGGACCACCTGGACACGCTGGTCGCCCAAGTCAAGGACACGGGCGTGGCGGTCGGCGTAGCTGTGGAGGGCCGGCCGCAGCCGCTGCCGCCGGGGCTCAACCTGTCGGCGTACCGGGTGGTCCAGGAGGCGCTGACCAACGCGCTCAAGCACGCCCGCGCGAGCCGCATCGACGTCACGGTCACCCACGCGCCCGGCGTGCTGATCCTGGAGGTCCTCGATGACGGCACCGGCGACGGCGGCGGCCAGGGTGGCGGGCATGGCCTGATCGGGATGCGTGAGCGAGTGGCCCTGTACGGCGGCGAACTGACCGCGGGGCCCGCCCCCAGTGGGCGCGGCTATCGGGTACAGGCGAGGCTTCCGCTCGGCTGAGCCTCGCACCATGGCGGAGACGAGGTCGCCCGGCAGGTGGACGACCACCGCGCGCAGCCCGCCATAGCGTCCTTCCCCGAAGGTTTGCCACCGATGAAGGAGGATGCCCATGTCACCGCTGTCAGATCCGATCCGTTTCCGCCGTCTGGCCGCCGGAACGTGTCTCATCGCCGCGCCGGTCATGTACGTCGCGGGGGTCCTCGCCGACCCTGCGCTGCGGCTGGGCAGTGACGTCGATACGGTCGGCGTCTACGGGCGGCATCTGGAGCAGGTTTCGCTGAGCGCGGCGATCCTGCACTGGAGCTGGGTGCTGCTCGTGCCGGGCGTGATCGGCATGATCCATCTCGTACGGCGGCGCGCGGTGCTGCTCGGGCACATCGCGGGCGCTCTCGCGCTGCTGGGCGTGGTGAACTTCTCCGCCCTCATGCTGGGCGACTTCTTCTACGCCCGGCTGGAACGTGAGCTGCCCCCCGCCACCGGCGCCGCCCTGGGCGATCAGGCTTTGGCCGATCCCGGTGCCGTGTTCGGCTTCCAGATCCCAGGCTTCGCAGGACTGGCCGGGCTGTTCCTGCTCGGCCTGGCCTTGGCCTACGGCCGGCAGGCGCCGTGGTGGGCCCCCTTCGCCATGCTGGCCGGCATGTTCACCGCGCCCATCTTCTGGGTCGGCACGGTGGCCGGAGGGCTGCTGTACCTGGCCGGATCGGGCGCCATCGGAGTGCGCATGATCCGGATGACGGACACCGAGTGGGCCAACCCCGGCACGCGCGACGCCGACGCCGATCCGGAACACGACGCCCCCCGGCGCCGGTGACCCGCGACCTGGCCGGGGGTGATGCCGGCCACGCGACTACGAAGCGCTGACCACGATCTGCGGCTGCGTTACTACGGTACGGATGCCATAGGGCAGTCCTGCCGTTGGTCTCTCCTGAATGATCGGTAGCCTGCAAGTCACATGTAAGCCCGCACGTCTAGACATGCACATGTGACCCGAGACGCCGGAAATCCGCACGAAGACGGCGTTCCAGCCGTCATCGCCGCGAATGAGCCCGGCCATCTCGTTACAATGCGGACCCCGTTGAAGGAGGGAAACACGCTCCCTATGGCACTGGAGATCAGGTACCTCGGCCCGTGGCAGGTGCTGGCCGGTGACGAACCGGTCCGGCTCGCCGGGCAACGCCGAATCGGCGTGCTCGCCAGACTCGCCCTTGACGCCGGGCAGGGCGTACACACCGAGCGGATCCTCACCGACATATGGGGAGAAAGCTCCACGGCGACCATGGCCAAACAACTCCACATCGTGATCTCCAAACTCCGCGAAACCCTTGGACCCCACACCACCGAAGAGATCATCCAGACCATGCCCGGCGGCTACCAGCTCGCGCTCGAACCCGAGTACATCGATGCCCACCGGTTCACCCGCCTGGCCAAACGCGCCCGCACCGCCCAAGCGCAGGGAGCCAGGGACACCGCGGACGCCCTGTTCCGCACAGCCCTGCAGCTGTGGCGAGGCGAACCACTGGCGGAGCTGACCGCCCCCTGGGCACGAATCGAAGCCACCCGCCTGGGAGAAGAACACCTCACCGTCCTGGAAGACCACGCCGATCTCCGCCTCGCCGCCGGCGACCACCACGCGGTAGCCGCCCACCTGGCCGCACACGTGCGGGCGCACCCTCTGCGCGAACGCCCCGCCGCCCAGCTCATGCTCGCCCTGCACCGCGCCGGCCGCCCATCCGAGGCGCTCGCCGTCTACCGGGACACCCGCCGGATCATGGTCTCCGAACTCGGCATCGAACCCGGCGCCCAGCTACGCCGCCTGCACCAGGCCGTCCTGCTCAAGGACCCCGTCCTTGACCTGACCGTCCCGGCCCAACAGGTCACGCTCAGCGAGCCGTACATCCCGGCCGAACTGCCCGCCGACACCCGCGCCTTCACCGCCCGCGCCACCGAGATCCAGGACCTGCGTACCGCGCTCGGCGACGGATCCGCCCACGGGCCTGCCATCACCGTGATCGACGGACCCGGCGGCATCGGCAAATCCGCCCTGACCGTCCACGTCGCCCACGCCGTGGCCGCCCGGTACACCGACGGCGTCATCTACCTCAACCTGCACGGATCCACCCCCGGCCTCGACCCGCTGACCCCGGCCCAGGCTCTGCGCCACCTGCTGCGTTCCCTCGGCCTGGACGGCGCGGCCGTCCCCGCCGACGCGGGCGAGGCCGCCGCCCGCTACCGCTCCCTGACCGCGACCGGCAACCTGCTGGTCATCCTGGACAACGCCCGCGACGTCCGCCAGATCCGCCCGCTCATCCCCGCCGGCCCAGGCTGCCGGGTGCTGATCACCAGCCGGGACCCGCTGGCCACCCTGGACAACGCCCGCCACCTTCACCTGGGCACCCTGGATGCCGCCGACGCCGCCGCGCTCCTGTCGCGCCTGGCCGGACCCGACCGGGTACGCGCCGAACCGCAGGCGGCCCAGCGGATCGTCCACCTGTGCGGTGGCTTCCCCCTCGCCCTGCGGATCGTCGGCGCCCGACTGGCCGCCCGCCCCGACTGGACCCTGTCCGACCTGGAAACACGGCTGGCCAACGCCACCCGCCGCCTGGACGTGCTGGAGTACGCCGACCTGGCCATCCGCGCCAGCATCGCGGTGAGCCACCACCACCTCAACGAAGAACCCACCGGCCGCGACGCCGCCCACCTGCTGCCCCTGCTCGGCCTGCTCGACCTGCCCACCCACACGCCCGCGGCCACCGCCGCCCTGGCCGGCTGGCCCCTCCACCGCGCCGAAGCCGCCCTGGAACGCCTAGAGGACGCCCGCCTCCTCGAACCCGCCGGAGCCGACCGCTACCAGTTCCACGACCTGGTCGGCCTTTATGCCCGCGAACGGGCGCACCAGGCCCTGTCCGAGGAGGAACGCACCACCGCCGTACGACGCGCCCTCCACCACTACCTGACCACCCTCTGGATGGCGGGCTCCATGGTCAACAGCGATCCCGTACTGCGATGCCCTGTCGAGTTGCCCGACATCGCCTTCAAGGATCGGGCGGAGGCGGGACGATGGGTCCAGGACGAGCGGGACAACCTGCTCGCCACCGCGCAGCAGGCGTTGAACGGCCCCGACCCGGCGACCGCCATCGGCCTGGTCATCGGGCTCCACTGGCCCTTCTGCTACCAGGCCTGGCACACTGAACTGGCCGACGTCTACGCGAAGGCCATCGACGTGGCTGATCGCATCGCGGCGTGGGAGGACAAGGCCCAGCTCCGCAACTTCCTCGGCTGGGTTTACCGAGACCAGGGCCGCTACGACACCGCGATCGCGGAACTGAAGACAGCTCTCACCGACTGGGACCGCGCGGGACTGCCCCGAAGGAAGGTGGGAGCCCTCAGCCACCTCGGTGTCATCAACACGATCATGGGCCGTCTCGACGACGCGCTCGGCTACCTGGAGTCCGCTCAAACGCTCAATGACGACACCGAACGCCCCGGGGCAGCGGCCGCGATCCGCAACAACCGGGTGCACGTCTACTTCCGCCAGGGGCGCTTCGATGAGGCGCTCGCGGAAGCACGCCAGTTGGTGGAGGTCTGGCCGAAGACGGACCCGCTCGCCGGTGCGGGCACGGCACACGATTCGCTGGGCGACGTCTACCGCAGCGCCGGCCGGCTGACCGAGGCGGTGGAGAGCTACACGACGGCCGTGCGGCTACTCCGCGAGTCGGGATACCGCCTCGGGGAAGTCATGTCACGCTGGTGGCTCGGCACCACCCTGCACGACCTGGGACGGCACGGCGAAGCACGGGAACAGTGGGAGGAGTCCGTCCGCCTCCTGCGCGACGCCCGCCTGCTCACGCCCGGGGAGGCGACCGAGATCCTCGCCCAGGCGGTGCCCGAAACACCCCGGCCGATCAAGAACATGCTCTGACCCTCAGACGGCGAATCAGCAGCTGATCTTCGTGTTTCCAGCGGTGGCGGCGCCCGCACTGTCGGACCGCTGGCGCTGAAGGCGCAGCTCGACTCGGCCCTTGCAGTCGCTCGACACAGAGCCCGCGCCGACGACATCCCGGTAGCCGTCCTTCTTCGCCTTGCCGGGGAACAGTATGCACTTCGCCGCACTGACGGTTCCGGCCTGGGCAGACGCGCAGGAATGCTCCGGACCACAGAACCACTCTTTCGTTACGAGAAATACGATAAGCCCCTTGGATCGAGGACTTAGTGATGAAGTGAACTTTAGTGATGCCCGGTATGTCCGCGGTATGTTGTTCAGGTCACCTGCGAATCGATCCCGAAAACACCGCTATGCCCAGGGGCGGGGGAAGGTGTCGCCGTCCAACCGGTCGCCCACGGCGAGTCCGAGAGGATCGGTCACGATGTGTTCGCTCCCGCTGTAGGCGGTCGCCTCGTCCATATAGATGGTGACGTGCGCGAGCCGGGCCTGGCCGGTGCGGTTGGGCAGCGCCATGTGGCCGGTGTAGCCGCTGTGGAAGGTGCAGTCGCCGGCCCGCAGCGGCACGGTGACCCGGGGGATCCAGCGCAGGGACGGGTCCATCGCGAACAGGTCTTCCTCGTGGTGGAGGTCTTGCGGGCGCAGGCCGGTACGATCCTGGGTGCCGGGCAGGAAGGTCATGCACCCCCGCTCCGGCGGCACGTCGACCAGCGCGATCCACGCCGACAGCGGCAGCCGGTCGCCCGCATGCGGCCAGTACGGACGATCCTGGTGGAACTCCGTGGCGGCGTTGTTGTGCGGCTCCTTGACCAGCATCTGGTCGTGCCAGAGCCGCAGCGGGAACCCGGCGAGCTGTTCGGCGATCCGGCCGAGCCGCGGATCGAACGTGAGCTCACGCAGCGTCCGGTCGCGTTGCCAGACGTTGACCAGCTGGCTGAAGATGCCTTGCTTCTCCAGACTCTCCGCGCGATGCGCCTCCAGGAACGCCTCGGCGGCGGCCCGGAAGCGCTCGACCTGACCCGGCTCGAGAACGCCCCGCACTCGGACGAAACCGTATTCGCGGTAGGCCGCCACAAGCTCCTCCGGCACCCGGCCGTCGGTGCCCACGTCGCTGCCGGACTGCCCGGCCGTCGTCATCGTCATCACTGACCTCCAAGGTTCTCGCGGCTGGGATACACCCAGCGTCGACGAGACGCGCCGTCAAGGGCTAGGCCGATCCCGGCGAACAGTCGTACGATCCCGACATGCCTGCCACGCTGCACGAACACGCGCTGTTCGCCGGGAGCCCGGTCTTGGCAGGTGTCCACCACGTGGATCTCGACCTCGAGCCGCACGCGCACGACTTCCTCGAGATCGCCGTCATCGGAAGCGGTGACGGACGGCACGTGACCAGCCAGGGCGAGCACCCCCTGCGGCGCGGGCAGGTCATCGTGCTCCGCCCCGGCGCCTGGCACGGCTTCCTGGACTGCGCTGACCTGACCGTCGCCAACTGCTGCCTGTCCGCCCATGCCCTGCGAGCCGAACTGGCGGCACTGTACGACATCCCGATGCTGCGCCGGACACTGTGGACCGACCCGGTGGCATCCGGCACACACGGCGTGGCGGTCACGACCGTCGATCCGGCCGCCGCAGAGGAGGCCATCACGGAGATCAGCCTGCTCGAACGGGACCTCGGAGCCGGCCAGCGCCGGCCGGGCCGCGTGCTGGGCCGGCTGATCACCGTGCTCGGCATCCTGGCCGACGGCCGTGACTCCGAACGGGAGACGCCCGAGTCCGCCATCCACCCCGCTGTCGCCGCCACCATCGCCCGGCTCGAGGCAGCGCCTGCGGATCCGTGGCGGCTGGATGATCTCGCCCGGGCGGTCAACCTCGACGCCGCATACCTCGGCCGGCTGTTCGCACGGTACGTCGGGCTGACGCCGCTGGGCTTCCTGGCCCGGCTGCGGGCCGAGCGCGCCGCCACGTTACTGGCACACTCGACCCTGCCGGCTGCCAGGGTCGGCGCCGCGGTCGGCTGGGACGACCCGACCTACTTCGCCCGCCGCTTCCGGACACTGGTCGGACTGACACCCACCGAATACCGGCGACGTAGCCGATCAACCGCCCATACGCAGCTCAGCACCCCGGCCGAGTCGACGGACGAGCGGCGCAGGTCGCGCCACTTGCCGCCGTTGCCCACGTAGCAGATGGCGTCCACGATCTGGCGGCGGCAGCACTCTTCGATCAGGCGTTCACGGCACTCGGAGACTTTCAGGGCAGTGCCGCGAGACTTGGGCTTCTATGTCTTGCCCGGGAGGTGGACGATGGTTTCGGTCCCGTCGTCCCAGCGCCACGGCACGTGGTGGCCCTGCAGATGCACGCCGCCGATCCACCGGTCGATGCCGTTGAGGGCGATCTGGTCGGCCTTGCCGGCCAGCACCCGTGCCCCGGTGTCGGTCAGGCGCACGCCCGTCGTCCCCTCGACGGGGCGGCCGGGTGGGTTGAGGCGGAGCAGCGGGTGCGGCCCCTCCGCCATCCGTTCCATTCGACCGAAGCACGTGCTGTCCCCCATGTACGGCCGCGTCTCCCGTGCCCCGGCCCGCACGAAGGCCGTCCCGGCGTCGGGTGCGCCATCGGCGACGGCGGCCAGCACCCGCCGCTCGGTCAGCGACAGGCCGTCCCGTGTCGCCGGATACTCCCGGCTGAGCCGGTCGAACGCCTCGCCCAGGAACCGCAGCTCGCCCAGCCGCGCGGCGGCGATGGCGCCCAGACCCTCGGGGGTGGGCGCGCGGAAGACCGCCCACGCGCGGGTGGCCAGCTCGAGCGCCGCCGGGGTCAGCCGCGCGCATGCGTTCGTGTGCGGCAGCTCCCGCAACTGCTCGGCGGTCAGCTCCCCGAGGCCGCCGAAGCGGGCGATGCCCGCGTGTTCGCCTATGCAGATCAAGGTGATGCGCTCGGCGGGAACTCCCAGATCGGCCAGGCGGGCGAGGATCTCAGCGATCTGCAGCTGGTCGTACAGGTCCGCCTCGAACCACAGCACGTATTCCCCACCGCGGTTGGCCTCCAGGGCCTCGTCCCGCTCGGTGAACTGGCGCGTCACCTCGGCGCGCTCGGCGCTCTCGTAGGCGGTGAGGTAGTCGACCCTGATCCGGCGCAACTCAGCCGGCGCGACCTCGGGCACCGGTCCCTCGTGCAGGATGTCGCGCCAGTAGACCACGCGCCGTGCGAGCCCGGTGCCCGGCACGTTGGTGGAGTCGCCGTTGCTGATGTGGAGCGCGTCGGGCATCCAGTCGAGCGGGGAGTCGTCCGGCGTCGTGCCCGGGTGCTCAGCGAGGAGCCTGCTGCGGGCGGTCGCGTACGATTCGCCGGTCTTGGCCATCCGGGCGCGCACACGCCGCTTGAAACCCGCCTGCTTGGTCATGATCGTCTCCCGCGTCCCGTCCGCGGATCCCCCAGCGATCGCTGCGGCGGGCGCACGATCGACGAATGACGCCCCGGCCGAGAGATGGGTCTCCCTTTGCCTCCGTCGGGTGACCCGGCTGGGGCGGGTCGCCGGAGGTTGGGCGCGGACGGTCGCCACCTCTCAAGGTACTCGGCGGCCGGTACGTGCGCGATCCCTCCCGATTAACTGACTCCTCAGCGCTTCTCGTCAAGCGTTTGCGTAGATAATCTGCACACATCAATCTAGAATGGATGTGGGATATGGATTAGAGGACATGTGATGCTGCTTAGGTTCAGAGGGGCGAACCATAGATCGTTTCGCGACGAGTTCGAGGTCTGGCTGGCGGCGAGCAAGTTCAACCAAGGGGCAAGGCGCCCTGCCGGTCTCGCCGAAGATCCCGACTTGACCTACCTGCCGGCGACCGCGATCTACGGCTCGAACGCGTCCGGCAAGTCGAACGTCCTGCATGCCATCCGCTGGATGCGGCAGGCCGTCCTCAACTCCGTCCACGGCTGGTCTGCCCTTGACGGCATCCCCCGCGAGCCGTACGAACTGGACCCGACCGCCCGCACGGACACTTCCCTTTTCGAGGTCGACATCGTTCTCGGCGGTGACCGGTATGTCTATGGCTTCGAGGTCTCCGACGAGCAGGTCGAGACCGAATGGCTGCATGCATATCCAGGCGGTCAGGGCCGTCGGCAGGTCTGGTTCGAACGCGACGCCGACACCGCCGAGCCCTTCTCCTTTCCCGGTGAAGGGCTGAAGGGTCCCAAGGAAAGCCTGGTCTCCCAGACCCGTCCCAACGCGCTGTTCCTGACCGTCGCCGCAGCCTTCAACCAGCCCCATCTCAAGCCGATCCACGACTGGTTCCGGCACAACCTCTGGTGGATCAGCCCAGGCCGCGACTTCGAAGACCGCCAGAGCTTCACCCGCAAAATGCTCGATGACCCGCAGCAGCGGGATCGCATCATCGGACTTCTCAAAGTCGCCGACCTCGGCGTCGTGGGAACCGAGATCGACAGCCTGACCGGCGAACTCCGGCTCGTGCACCAAGGGCCCCACGGCCCTGTCGCGCTGAGCTATGACCGGCAGGAATCCATGGGCACCCGATCCTGGTTCGCCTTCCTCGGCCCTCTCCTCACCACCCTGGACCACGGGGCGGCTCTCCTCGTCGACGAACTCGACACCAGCCTGCATCCCCTCTTCGCCGCCGAAGTCCTCCGGCTCTTCCAAGACCCGGCGGCCAACCCCAACAACGCGCAACTGGTGTGCACGGTCCACGACGCGACCCTGCTGGGCCGCACGCACCTCTTCCAGCCGTTGGAACGAGACCAGGTCCGCATCACCGTCAAGAACCGGGACGGCGTCTCCGAGATCTATCCGCTGACCGACGCCCGTCCTCGCAAGACCGAGGCCCTCGACCGCAACTACCTGGCCGGCGCGTACGGCGGCGTGCCCAGGCTGACCGTCGGCGAGATCGCAGAGACGCTCGCCGGCCCACTCGCGGAGCCGTCAACGGAGGTACACGCCTGATGGCCAAGCGCGGGGCACCCGGTGGAGCCACGCCTCCGCGTCCAGGTGCGGGCAGCCCCAGAAAGAACAAAGTCCTGTTCATAGTCTGCGAAGGGCAGACCGAGCGGAGCTACTTCCACCACCTCAACCACCGCTATGGAGCGGAGCACAACTTCCAGATCCAGCTCACACCACGCAAAGTCACCGAGGGGCAGCAGTTCAACGGCTACAAGCCCGTCCCAGCGGTACGAGAGGCAATACGGCTCAAGAATTCCACGAAAGGGATCAAGAACACGGTCTTCTGGGCGGTCTTCGACCGTGACGAGAACGAGGACATCTACGAGGCGTTTCGCCTTGCCCGCCAGAACGGGATCAACGTCGCCTTCTCCCACCCGCACTTCGAGCTCTGGCTCTGGCTCCACCTCGCATCAGGCCCACCTGGCCGACTCGGCAGGGACCGTACGGTGATCCCGGCGAAGCTTCGAAGGATCAAGGAATTCGCGGACTTCGTAAAACTCGTCGAGCCCCATCATTTCGAGGAGCTGATCAAGGATGGTCGGCAGGCGACAGCCGTCAAACTGGCCCAGCACCTCGTGGCCGACTGCCCAAGCGGACGCTGCGCTCCCGCACCAGAACCCGGTGCTTCTGGCCACGCTCCCAACTGCGACGTCCTCCTACGCGACCCCTCAACCGACGTCTACCGCATCCTCGAGGTCCTCGGGATCGTCTCCTGATACAACCGGAGATCGAGAACATACGATCTCGGCCCTATCGGATTTGGTGTTACCCGTCGCTCGGCATGAGCATGAGTTGACTACCGATCCGCCGGAAGGTTGAAGCTGTATCCCGCGCTTGGTGAGGATCTGGCGGCACTGCGTAGCCCTGGAGCGCCGGTCAGCCGCGTTCTGCTGCCGACCTTGAACGACCGGACATACCAGCGGCTGATGAGCGACTGTCCAGGCAGTCGGAGAGCAGGGCGTGGACCTATGGCGCGTCCCGCGTCAGGCGGGATGGCTCGGTCATGTTGCCCACCTGGTGCGGGAATCGGACTCTGAGCGCTACCGCGGCCAGAGTTGCGGCCGCCACGATCACGCCTCCCAGCAGCAATGGTGCTGAGTAGCCGGTGCCCAGCAGAGGCCGCGTCTTTCAGGGCTCGATCACCTGGCATCCGACAACCGGTGTCACCGGGCGGCCCACCTGGGCCGCACAGGCGACTCGCCGGGGCGATCAGGCGCTCACGGAGAATGACCACGTATGCGCTTACGCGCCGGCCGTGGTGACCAGCTTGATGAGGGCGTCGGCCGCCGGGGCCGAGGAGGCCGGATTCTGCCCGGTGATCAACAGACCGTCCTGCACGACGTAGGGGTTCCAGTCGCCGACCTTGGAATAGACGCCTCCCAGGTCTTTGAGCTCATCCTCGACCAGGAAGGGGACGACCTCGGTGAGCTGGACCGCTTCCTCCTCGGAGTTGGCGAACCCGGTGACCTGCTTGCCCCGCACCAGCGGCGTGCCGTCCTCGTTGACCGTGTGGCGCAGGACGCCGGGGGCGTGGCACACCAGAGCGAGCGGCTTGCCCGAGCGCAGGGTCGTCTCGATCAGGCGCGCGGAGTCGGTGTCCTCGGCCAGATCCCAGAGCGGGCCGTGGCCGCCGGGATAGAAGACCGTGTCGAAGTCGTCGGCCGAGACCGAGTCCAGACGCACGGTGTCCGCCAGCGCCGCGGTGGCCTCCGGGTCGGCCTCGAAGCGCCGGGTCTGGTCGGTCTGGAAGCCGGGTTCGTTGCTTTTCGGGTCCAGCGGCGGCCGGCCGCCCTGGGGCGAGGCGAGCACGATCTCCCAGCCGGCCTCCTTGAAGCGGTAGTACGGCGCCGCCAGCTCCTCCAGCCAGAATCCGGTCCTACGGCCGGTGTCCCCCAGCTTGTCGTGCGAGGTGAGAACGATGAGAACCTTCATGACTTTCCTTCGATGAGTAGACCGGTCGTCTAGTGATGGGCAGAAGAGTGCTCCACGCCCCCGGCCGGGCGTGAAATTCAGGAACCCTGCAGGTGCAGGAGTCGGCGGGTCGCCGCCATGGTGGTGTCCATGGGCGCGAGGTTGCGGTGGATCTTGACCATGACGCTCGCGCCGAGCCACATCTCATACAGGACCCGGGCCACGGCAGGGGGGTCACCGTCGATCGAGAGCGAGCCGTCCTCAAGGCCGGCGGCGATCGTCCGCTCGATGCGGTCGACGACCGCGTCCGTGCCCTCCTTCAGAGCCTGTCGCATCGACTCCGACAGGTCGGCCACCTCGGCGCCGAGTTTCACGGCGAGGCACTTGCCCTGACACTCATCCACGCTCTGCGTCTGCCGCCACTGCTGCCAGTAGGCCATCAACCGTTCGGCGGCCGGCTCGTCGGACCGCGCGAGGATGCGGTCCATGTCGGCGATGTAGTCCGCGAAGTAGCTCTTCAGCATCGCCTCCCCGAAGGCGTCCTTCGAGGAGAAGAAGTGGTAGAAGGAGCCCTTCGGCACACCGGCCTCCGCGAGCACCTCGCTGAGGCCGACCGCGGAGTAACCCTTGTGGGCCATGATCCGCTGGGCAGCGTCGAGGATGCTCCTGCGGGTGTCGGTGCTGCGCGTGTTGACCGGCATGTCAGCGACCATAGCATCCGAGTAGACCGGTCGTCTAGGAGCGGTCACTTGGCGCGTCCCGAATGCTTTTCCCCCAGATCCGTGTGAGCGTCGCTGCATTCCAAAGATGCGACGATAGGCTTTCTGATCAGCGGGGCATCCGCGTCAGCCAGCGCTCAGGAGCCGCTCTGACGGGCGAAACGCGGGTCGGACGGATCGGCTGCGTCGCGGCGAAAGATTCTCCGGGGCCGTGTCGATCCTCGGGCCGCTCGTTCGACCTGTGGGTGCGAGGGCCGAGAGGCGGCCCCGCCGGACGAGGAGAACGCGATGTCGAAATACCTGCTGATCATGCGGGGCACCGACGAGTCGAACGCGGCCATGATGGCCAACATTGACGAGATGATGGCCACGACCCGCCATTTCATCGAGGAGATGGTCAAGGCCGGCGTTCTCCTCGCGGCGGAAGGGCTGGACGATCCGCGCAAGGGCGTCGTGGTCGACTTCAGCGGCGAGGCCCCGGTGGTCACGGACGGGCCGTACGGCGAGACCAAGGAACTGTTCGGGGGCTTCTTCCTGCTCGACGTCGCCTCGAAGCAGGAGGCGGTCGAGTGGGCCAAGCGGGTCCCGGCGGCCCCCGGGTCCAAGATTGAGGTCCGCCGGGTGCCCGGGAGCGACGAGGTCCCGCAGGTCGGCGAATGATCCTCAAGGACTGGGCCGGGCGCGAGAGCAACGGCCGGATCTGATGGGTACGGCCGATGTCGAGGCCGTCTGGCGGATCGAGTCGGCGCGGATCGTCGCCGCGCTGACCCGGTTCACCGGCGATTTCGGGCTGGCCGAGGACGCGGCCCAGGAGGCGGTGGCCGAGGCGCTGGTGTCGTGGCCGCTCGCCCCTCCGGCCAGTCCGGCCGGCTGGCTGATGGCCACGGCGCGGCGGCGGGCGATCGACGCGATCCGCCGCCGGGCCGCCCTCCAGGACCGATACGCCCTGCTGGCGGCCGCCTCGGCGGTCGACTTGGCGGTTGACGAAGTAATCGATCCCGACAAGATCGATGACGACGTGCTGGCGCTGATGTTCGTCAGCTGCCACCCGGTGCTCTCCCCCGAGGCCCGGGTGGCGCTGACGCTGCGCGTGGTCGGCGGCCTGTCCAGCGAGGAGATCGCCCGCGCGTTCCTCGTACCCGTGCCGACCGTGCAGGCCCGCATCACCCGGGCCAAGAAGACGATCGCGGCGGCCCGGGTGCCGTTCGAGCTGCCGCCGGCCGCCGAGCGCCGGGAGCGGCTGGGCGGCGTGCTCAGCGTCCTCTACGTGATCTTCACCGAGGGGTCGACGGCCACGTCGGGCGACCGGCTGCTGCGCCCCGACGTCGCGTACGAGGCGATCCGGCTGGCCCGCACGCTGGCCGCGCTGCAGCCGGACGAGCCGGAGGTGCACGGCCTGCTGGCGTTGTGCGAGCTGACGGCCGCGCGTTTCCCGGCCCGGACCGGCCCGGACGGTTCGCCGGTCCTGCTCGACGAGCAGGACCGGCGGCTGTGGGACTTCTCGGCGATCCGCCGTGGGCTGGCCGCGCTGGCCAAGGCATCGACTCGCGGCCTCGGCCCCTACGGCCTGCAGGCCGCGATCGCCGCCACCCACGCATCGGCACCCTCGGTCGAGGCGACCGACTGGGACCGGATCGTGGTGCTCTACGAGGCACTCGGCCGGGTCGCACCCTCGCCGGTGGTGGAGCTCAACCGGGCCGTCGCCGTTGCCATGGCCTCGGGCCCGGCGCAAGCCCTGGCCATCGTGGACGAGCTGATCGCCTTGGACCGGCTCCCCGGTTCGCATGTGGTTCCGACCGTACGCGGTGAGCTGCTGGCCCGCCTCGGCCGGCGACCGGAAGCGCGCGCCGAGCTGGAGCTGGCGGCCCGGCTGTGCGCCAACCAGCGCGAACGCTCAGTGCTGCTGCGCAAGGCGGCCGCCCTGAGCTGACTTCTCCAGCTCGGCCGGCCGGGACTCAAGCGCGGCCCGGATGCCGTCGATCGCATCGGCCCCGACGGCCGAATCCCCGAATGCGACGGCGGGAGCGCGGCGAACCTGGGGAGAACCTCGCCCATGGTCGGCGGCGTTGGCCGATCTGGGGCCCCGCCGTCCCCTGCCCGGACGTCTTCGGGGGCAGCGGTCACTGGCCGGTGCTCCCTCCGGGAAGGGTTCGGGATGAGAGTGCGTTGAGGCGAGGGCATTGGGGTGGGCTGAAGAACGTTCACCTCCGGTTGTGGAATCCGGCTGACGTGAGTACTCCGGGACACGATGACGACCGGGTGGACCGCGCTCCACCCCAGGAGGGAACGGGTGCCGATGAGCCTGCGCCAGTTCGAGTACGCCCTGGCGGTTGCGGCGGAGGGCTCGGTGACGGCGGCGGCGGAGTTGCTGCACGTCGCCCAGCCGTCGATGTCCCAGCAGATCCGCAACCTGGAGCGCGACCTCGGCGTGACGCTGTTCGCCCGAACGCCGGCCGGACTGGTGCCCACCGCGGTCGGCCGGGCGTTCCTGCGAGAGGCGCAGGTCGCGGTGAGTGCGGCGCGGCGGGCGAGGGCAACGGCGCGGGCCGGTGCGGATGACCTGGTGGGCGAGCTGGTCGTCTCGGCGCAGCTGGGCTTCGGCACGCGGCAGCTGCCGGGTGCGCTGAGCGTGCTGCGGCGCCGCTTCCCGCGGCTGGAGGTCACCGTTTTCGAGGAGTCGAGCTCCGCTGAGCTGGAGCGGCTGTGCCGCAGGGGTGCGGTGGACCTCGCCCTGATGGCGGCGTGCCAGCGGAGCCCTGCGGACGCCCACCACCTCGGCGAGGAGGAGTTCGTCGTGGTGCTGGACGCCGGGCACCGGCAGCTCGCCACGGACCGGGTCGAGCTGCGCGAGCTGGAGGGGGAGCCGTGGGTGAGGTTCGACCGCGACAGCGCACTCGACGGCGTACTGCTGGAGGTGTCGCGGGACAACGGGCTGACCCCGGCCACGGTCGCCCGCGTGTCCCAGACGGCGACAGCTGTGCGGTGGGCCGCCCACGGCCTGGGCGTGACGCTCGTCCCGGCCTCCGCGGTGCCCCGCGGTTATGAGCACCTCGCGCGTCCGGTGTTCCCGGCCGTGTCCCAGCCTGTCATCACCGTGGTCCCGTCCGAGGCGGGCCCGGCGGCGACGGCTCTGCTCGAGCTCCTGCGTCAGGAGACCTGGGACAGCTCCGCCTCCTTTCGTCGGTCAGGCGCTGGGGCCGGTGAGCTTCACGGGCCAGTCAGAGCTGGGTGACTCCGCCGTCCACGGCGAGCTCGATGCCTGCGGTGTACGTCGCGTCGAAGGCGAGGAACGCGGCCGCAGTGGCGATCTCGTCGAGGGTGCCGAAACGCCGCATGGGATTGTCCGCGACGCGCTCTGCCTTGAACTGCTCGGCGGCCTCCTTGGTCATTGAGCGCTCCAGAATCCCTGTGTCGATGGGACCGGGGCTGATCGCGTTGACGCGAATCGTGCGCGGAAGCAGCTCGCGGGAGAAGCTACGGGCCATGGAGCGCAGCGCCGCCTTGCCGGCCGCGTAGACACTGGTGTCCAGCATGCCGACGGTGCCGGCGACCGAGGTGGTGAGGACGACGCCGGCGCCCCCGCTCAGCAGAGGGGCGAGCTTCTGCACGGTGAAGAAGGCGCCCTTGACGTTGATCGCGAACAGCTCGTCGTACATCTCCTCGGTCGTCGACTCGAAAGGCGTGAGGACGGTGATGCCCGCGTTGACAAACAGGGCATCGATCGTGCCGAGCTCGGCCTTCACACGGTCTGCCAGGGCGTCCAGGTCGGACAGCGAGGACACGTCGCCACGGAAGGCCACCACGTTCTCGCCGAGCCGCTCGCGCGCCGCGTCGAGCGGGGCCTGAGAACGGCCGGTGATCGCCACGCGGGCTCCGCCGTCCGCCAGCAACTTCGCGATCGCGAGCCCAATGCCGCTGCTGCCACCGGTGACCACGACATTCTTGTCGCTGTATTTTTCCACGTCAGAATTCCTTCGTTCTTTGATGTGACAGCTCGGCGGCGCGCCCGGTTCTCGCTCCGAATACGGGCCGCCGAATTCCTGGTGTCGAATTCGGAGTGCTGAATGCCGTCGGCGTCAGTTCCTGGGGAATTCGCCGCCGTCCACGGAGAAGTAGGTCCCGGTGAGCCAGCTCGCCCGGTCGGACACGAGGAACAGCACCGCGTTGGCGATGTCGTCAGGCTGGCCGTCGCGCCCGAGCGGGGGTGTGGCGGTCGCGACCGATTCCTCGTCGTCGCTCGCCCACCGCTTCCGCGTCTCCTCGCCGCCGGGTGTGGAGGTCCTGCCGGGGCCCAGGGCGTTGACCCGGACTCCGAACGGGGCCAGCTCCGCGGCCAGCGCCCGGCTGTAGCTCTCCAGCCCGGCCTTCGCCGCCTGGTAGTGCGCGAACGCCGGCAGCGGCGGCAGGAGCGCGGCCGTGGAGATGTGCACGATCGCCCCCGATCCCCGTTCCCGCATCCCCGGTGCCAGCATCGAGTTCAGCCGCACCGCCGCCAGGAGGTTCAGCTCCAGCGTGTCCTGCCAGTCCTCGGCAGGGATCGTCATGGCGCTGGCGCCCTCGTTGGCCCGCGCTCCACCCGCGTTGTGGACCAGGATGTCCACCCCGCCGAGCGTCTCCTGCGCGGCCGCGGCCAGCGCCTGCGTCCCAGCCTGTGTCCGGATGTCGGCTGTCACGAAGGCGGCCCCCTCCGGCGCCGTGTACGTGGTCGACCTGGCGGTGGCCAACACCTCGGCGCCCGCGTCCAACAGCTGGCGCACGACGGCCGCTCCGATTCCGCGGGAACCACCTGTGACCAGGGCTCGCTTTCCCTTGAGCTCTCGCGTCTCAGATCCGTCCTCGAACGTGGTCATGCCAACCATTCCTCTCGATTGCGTGCTCATTCGCTCGACGTAACACGACCGATGTGAATCTTTCGAAAAATTGCGGTGTGCACCTCGTCGAGCGGATTCACGGTACGTCGGGAAAAGAACGAGAGGCAAAGACGAAATGTCAGCGGACGCCATAGGAGATTCCTATGACGTCGGGGGCTCCCCAATGCCGCGAAGACTGTTGTTTTCACGGTGTGACTGTTTTTGTGGTGGTGGCCGTCTCACCTGGGACTGGGATGCCCGGTAGGAGGCGATGGGACCTCGCAGCAATCGGCGCGTACCAAAGGCAAGGCATCCCTCACCTGCGACTGTCCTGCGCATGCTCCGCGAGCACGACGAGAAACCGCCGTGGCGGCCACGACCCACGCGGCGGACAGCCGTACCTGGTGCTCGAAGATCAACGGCACGGGCGGACGCTCGGTGGCGTAAGACAAGTCTGGGGACCGCAAGCGTCACCGACCCGGGCTCGTTCAGCTGGCCACTGGTGTCCGCAGACTCTCTCGATGTGCTCGATTCGCGGCCATCAGCCCATCGAGTGCGTCGCGCGTGCGTATGAGGTCGGTGATGTGCTCGGAGAGCCGGTCGCGCTCCTGCGCCATCCGCTCCATCGCGGCGTCGGAATTCTCCATGCTGGGCGATACGACGCAAGGCAGCAGTTCGGCGATGGTGCGACTGGACAGACCTGCGGCATACAGCCGTTGGATGAACGTGACCCGCTCAACCTCGTGGTCCGTGTAATGCCGCTGCCCGCTGGGGCTGCGGGTGCTGGTGAGCAGCCCCTGCTCTTCGTAATAGCGCAGGGACCGGACGCTGACTCCGGTCCGAGACGCGAGCTCCCCGATGCGCACATCGCCTCCCGGCTGTGATCTGCGGCACGACATCTTGCCTCTGACATGGATGTGAGGTTCTAGCGTAACCGTCGTGCCCGAGACCTGGGCACCACTGAACGAGGAGTCCTTGTGATGACCCTTTTCAACAGCTACCAGCTCGGCGACCTGACGCTGCCCAACCGGGTGGTGATGGCCCCGATGACGCGGATCCGGGCGGCCGCCGGCGGTCTGGCGACGCCGTCGATGGCGGCGTACTACGCCCAGCGGGCGACGGCCGGGCTGATCGTGAGCGAGGGGGTGCAGCCGAGCTTGGTCGGGCAGTCCAATCCGGGTACGCCGGGCCTGCATACCGATGAGCAGGCCGCCGCGTGGCACCAGGTGACCGACGCCGTGCACGCCAACGGCGGCCGGTTCTTCGCCCAGATCATGCACGGCGGACGCGTCTCGCATCCCGACACCACCGGTATGCACCCGGTCGCGCCTTCGGCCATCCCCGCCGCCGGCGATGTGTTCACTCCAACCGGGCCCCAGCCCGCCCCGACGCCGCGTGCTCTGGAGACGGCCGAAGTGCCTGAGCACGCCCAGGCATACGCGAAGGCCGCGCGCCGCGCCATCGACGCCGGCTTCGACGGCGTCGAGCTGCACGGCGCCAACGGTTACCTGATCTCGCAGTTCCTCTCCTCCAACGGCAACCTGCGCACGGACCGCTACGGAGGTTCGGTGGCCAATCGGATCCGGTTCGCCGTCGAGGCGACTGCCGCGACCGTTGAGGCCGTCGGCGCGCACCGGACCGGCATCCGTCTGTCCCCTGGCGCGACGTTCGGGGGTTTGCGGGAGACCGACACTCCCGCTCTCTACACCGCGCTGCTGACCGAGCTCGCCCGCCTCGGCCTGGCCTACGTCCATCTCGAAGCGACCACCGACGAGGAGACTCTGGTCGGCCTGCGCCGCGCGTGGCCCGGCACCCTCATCATGAACCCGTCGGTTCCGATGTCACCCAAGCAGACCGGACGGGACGACGCCGACCACTGGCTCGGGCTGGGGGCTGACCTCATCAGCTTCGGACGCGCTTTCCTCGCCAACCCCGACCTGGTTGAACGACTGCGCAACGGACTCCCGATCGCACCCGTCGACGAGGCCACGTACTACCAAGGCGGCGACACCGGCTACCTGACCTACCCGGCCTATCAGTACACAGCCTGATGCCTATCTACCGACCTCGGCGGCCCCGACGCGTTCCCGCTCACCGTCTGGACCGCGTGCCCGTCGCGATGATCAGGATGCCGTGCCACCAGCGTCATGCCACCTCATCTACGGATAACGCGTCCCGCCGATATCGTTCTCCAGACTAATCACCAACGACGCTACCTGCGTATTTACGCCTTACCGCGCGACCGCGCAAGCAAAAGAACTTGCGCTCTCATCGGCCTCCCATGCTACGGTTTCGATCAGTTAAGCCCCTCCGAAATCCACTATCCCGTCGGGCTCGGAGCGGGTACGGGTCGAATGGCGTCGGTTATCTCTTTCTCGAAAAAAGATCGCATCCGGTGCCGCTTCTCATATCCGTATCCGCTCCCGGCTCGACGGTCTTCGGTGCGGTTCGGTGAGGGCACGGGTCGAAGTTCGTCGGTTACCACTTTTAATGGGGAGGTCGCAGGTTCGAGTCCTGCCCGGGGCCAACGCTCCGGTAGCTCAGATGGCAGAGCACCAAACGCCGGTGAACATCCCACATCCGTGTCTTCTCCGAACCACACCGATCCACTCGTCAGCCCTACCGGGAGCACGGGTCGAATTCTGTCGGTTACCACACGGGTAAAGGTTCGACTCCTTTCTGGCCCACTCATGGGCCGGCATGCCCAGGTCGGCTGGGCACCCGGCAGGAGCCCCACATCCGTGCCACCGGCAAAGCTGACAATCATGGGAGGAGGGTCGAAGTCCTCCCCCACATCCGCCGCCTGGCGGGTCGAACACCTTGGAGATCCTTCATGGCCCGCAACCGTGACCCTCTCGCAAGCGTTTCCGCATTCACCACCCCGCAGACCCAGCCTCTGCCCGGACGCACCGACCAGGTGAAGAACGCGGCGGGCGGCTACGTGTTCGCCAAGGACCTGTGGCGCAAGCTGGAGGACTTCCTGATCCTCGGCACCACGGGCGGCACCTACTACGTGTCGCAGGATCAGCTGACGGCCGAGAACGCCGGCGTGTTGTTCGAGGCGATCGCCGAGGACGGCCCGCGCGTCGTCGAGCTGCTGACGGAGATCTCGACCGCCCGCCCGCCGCGCGCCCCGAAGCAGCGCCCGGCGCTGTTCGCGCTGGCCGCCGCTTACGCCAACGGCGACGCGGCCACCCGCCAGGCGGCCAAGCCGGCGCTGCGGGAGGTGGCGCGCACCACCGACCACCTCGCTCAGTTCTTCGGCTACTACAAGAACCTGGGCGGCAAGCCGACCGCTCGCGGCACCGCGCCGGTCGTCGGCCGGTCGCTGCGTACCGCCCTCGCCTCCTGGTTCCTGTCGGACCGCGCGGACACCGTCGCGTTCAAGGTGTGCAAGGCCCGCCAGCGGAAGATCCCGCAGGGCGAGGCGTTCGACCTGCGCGACGTGCTACGCATCGCGCACCCGAAGGCGGACAGCCCGGAGCGGGCGCGGCTGTTCGGCTGGATCGCCGGGAACGTCTCCGATGCCGAAGCGCGTGACGTGCTGGAGTCGGTGGACCGGTTCCTGGTCGCCAAGGCCGTCACCACGCCGCGCGACGCGATCCGCGTCGTGACCGAGCGGAAGGTGCCGTGGGAGTTCCTGCCCGACGCCATGCTGCGCGAGCCGAGCGTGTGGGAGGCGCTGATCGACACGGTCGGCCTGACCGCGCTCATCCGCAACCTGTCCCGCATGACCCGCATCGGCACCCTGCGCCCGATGAACGACGCGACCCGGCGCGTGGTCGCCCGGCTCACCGACCAGGGGGCGCTCCTTCGGGCGCGCATCCACCCGATGGACGCCTTCCTCGCGCTGCGCGTCTACGGCTCGGGCCGGTCCCAGCCGAACACGCGCGCCGACGTGCAGACGTGGACGCCGGTCCCGGCGATCCTCGACGCATTGGAGGAGACGTACGAGCTGTCGTTCGGCAGCGTCGAGCCTTCGGGCCGGCGACTGCTGGTCGCGGTGGACTCGTCCGGGTCGATGTCGGGTAACTGGCTCGGCAGCCGCGGCGTCGTGGTCGGCGGTTCGTCGATCGGTTCGCCGTACGAGGTCGGCTGCGCTCTGGCCGTCATGCTCGCCCGCATCGAGAAGGGGAACGTGCATGTCATCGATGTGGACACCAGTGTCCACGCTTCGAAGGTGACGCCGCGTACCAACCTCCGCGAGATCAAGAGCTGGCGGCCGTCCGGCGGCGGCACCGACTTGTCGCTGCCGTTCCGGTGGGCGCGCGACCAGCGGATGGCCGTGGACGGCTTCGTGGTGTTCACCGACAACGAGACGTGGGCCGGGCGGTCTCACCCGTCGCAGGAGCTCGACGCCTACCGGCGCACGGTGGCCGCAGATGCCCGCGTCGTCGTGGCGGCGATGACGGCGGCGGGCTACTCGATCGGCGACCCTGCCGACGCGGGTGTGCTGAACGTGGCGGGCCTGGACGCGTCGCTGCCGCTGATCGTGAACGGATTCATCCGCTCGTAACCCCGAGCACGACGAAAAGGCCCGGCCATCTTCGCGTGGAAGATGACCGGGCCTTTTTAATTGTGTCGCACCCGATCGGTGTTCAGCACCCGTCGCGGTTGCTCCAGCTACCCACTACCGTGTACCCGGGTCCGGCGCTTCCGGGTGGGAGAGCTCCACTGCTCTTTTGACGCCCCACTCGAACGGTGATCTGACAGATGCGCTGCCCGGTGGACGGGAGGCTTACCGAAACCCACTTGTCCACGCCGTTGCACTCCAAACGCGTGTGCGTCTGCACAGGCTCGTAGCTGAACTCGTCGACCCAGCCTGCCGCGCAGTACCCGTCTGTGGCGAAGTCCTTGAGCCAGAACGAGACCGTGACCCTCGCCCCGTAGTCGGTCCAGTACAATTCGCCTTCGCCAAGGCGGGCGACGTTCCGCCACACGCCATTCACGTAGCCTGCGTGAAGCGTGTACGGGATTGGATCCCGGTGCCAGGAGTCGGCGGCGCTGGATGCGGTGGCCGGGCTGCTTCCCAAGACAGGAAACGCGACGCACGCCGCTAACACGAGCCGAATGATCGAACGCATTGTCATCCCCTCATCGATCGTGAACCCCCGGTTGCTTTCTGGGATCGTCCGCGGGGGGCCACGCCCTTGTCGATGTCATTCGGTTGTGGCCGAAACACCCAGCTCAGGGCAGGTCAGGGCCAGGAACGCTCCAGCGCGACAGCGCTGCAAAGCTGGCCTGGGACACAAAAGAGATGCTGGCGGCCTGAACGGCGAACTTCATCAAGAAATGCTAATGAACAGCAACTTTCACACGAAACAGTAAGAGAGTTCGGCACCCCCTACTGCGGAGGGCCCGGTCATGCTCAGGATCTACTTCACGAGCGACGACATCGCACGCACCAGGATCGCCCCCGGGCCGGACCCGCTGTGGGAGCTGGTCCTGAGCCTGCAGATGCTCAGGCCACAGCGAGGCGATCTGCTGTTCACCACATGGCGCCACGAGTCATGCAAGGCGGTACGGCACGCAAGGCTCGGAGAGGTGCTGGGCCTGCTGCTGGCCTTGACCCCGAACGTGGGCTACTTCCCGGACTTTCTCAACCCCATCGAGGCGATACATGGCCTGGATCACGGTCTTGAGGCGCTTCGCACAACCCCCATCCCGATGCTCAAGCGGGACGTCCGCCGCCTGGCTGCGACGCACCGGCTGCCCGAAAGCGCGCGACGCCTGGCCGACGGCGAACCCGCCGTACTCACCGACCTGACCGAGGCCATGCGTGCCTGCTACGACCTGACTGTCATGCCCTACCGACGCAGCATCGACGCCGCCCTGGGGAAAGACCGCCGGATCCGTACCTTCGCCCTGGCCAATGGCGGTGTGGAAGGACTGCTGGCCAGCCTGCGCCCGATGATGACCTGGTCAGCCGGCGAACTTCGCATCCCCGGACACCGTCACCAGGAGCTTCACCTTCACGGCCGAGGATTACTGCTCATCCCGTCGTACTTCTGCGTCAGCGGACCACTGACGATGTTCGATCCGGACCTGCCGCCGGTGTTGATTTACCCTGTCGTGCGCGGGCCGGACGCCTTGCCGTCGCGCGCCTCGACGATGCCAACCGCGCTCGGAGCGCTGATCGGATCGACACGGGCTGCGGTGCTGGATGTCATCGGCACGCGCGAGGGGGCGAGCACGACTACGCTGGCCCGCCACCTGGGGATCTCCATGGCCACGGCCAGCGAGCACACCACCGTCCTGCGACAATCCGGTTTGATCTCCAGCCATCGCGACCACAACCGGACACTGCATCACCTGACCGAACTCGGTCGTGCGCTGTTGGACACCAATGGTTAGTGATCGGGCTCCTCATGACGACAGGGCTGAGCGTGCTGGCAGGCGTAGGCCGGGAGGGATGGTGCCCCGCTTGCCAAATCGAGCTGATGCAGAGACACGTGCCGGTGCTCCCTCCATCGATGAGCTCGTTGTTTTGATTTGGGGCCTGCGTTCTTCAGCTGCCTCCAGGACGGAGGAATTTGGTACGCGCATCGGTGGGGACCGAAACCATCATTTCCAGGATGTCCGGCGTGATCACCGGGCTGCCACCGATGAGGATGGCGCTGATGCGGCTCTTTACCTGCTCGTCAACGGAGTCGATGGCCTCGAAAGTGCGCCGGTCGAGATCGCCCGGAAAGTTAAGACGAAAGACACCGAGCCCTTCCTTGATTTCGTATGAGTGGTCCCCGATCTTTCGATAGCCGTGCTCTATCGGATCACCCATCGGCCCGAAGGTGTCCGCTAAAACGGCCGTGACATTCGGCGGGGCAGGAAGCGGCAATCTGTTGATTCGTCTCGATGTCCATCAATACCTGGAACCGCTGCCGGCGAATTACAATGCCTGGGTCACTGCTGAACTCGTCCAGGCGGAACTCCACGCTTGTCGTGCGAATTTTGGCGACCAACACCATCCGCGATGAGGGCCGCGAACTCCTGGTGCCGGGATCAGTTTTCAACACGTTATCCTGATCACATTGCTGTACGTGCCTGTGCTCGCGCAGCCCCAGACGGCGCTGGAAAAGGCCGATGACCGACCTCTCACCTCCGTGGGGTCATCTTTCAGGCGCTGCCAGCCCAAAATCTATGGCGGATCAGTCTCGCGTTGACGAACTGTTTCGGTTCTGCCGAGAGCCCTCGCGCGACCCTGGCCGATCTGGCCGGTCAAGTCCGGGATGTCCTCGATGACCTGCCCCGCTTCCTCGTCGCTCCGTTCCTGCGACGTCGACACCTGACCTGGGGGCCACCCCTGCGGAAGTGACCGCGCCGAGGCCCGGCGACGGCCTGCTGCCCCGAGCCCAGTACCGCTGCACCCGCGCGATCACCATCGACGCGTCGTCGGAGCACGTGTGGCCATGGCTGGTCCAGGTCGGGTACGGCCGTGCCGGCTGGGACGCCGACGACCTTCTGGACGACTTCGCTCGCCCCAGCATCCGGGAGATCGTCCCGGAGCTTCAGGATCTCCGCATCGGTCAGTGGCTGCCGTGGGGCCCGAATTCCTCCGAGCGCACAGCGTTCGTCGTCGACGGCTTCACTCAGCCGTCATGGCTCCTGTGGCGCTCACCGAACCGCACCTGGGCCTGGCGCCTGATGCCGCTGAACGGCGGGCAGACCCGGTTGATCACTCGAATGCACACCGTGAATGGACGGGGGATCCGAGAGCGAGCCGAAGCCCAGCACTGACGGGCGGCGTCGGGGCCCCAGCTCGCTCAGCTCTCATGGGCTCCGTGGGGAATCCGCCGGCGATGTGACCGGTCAGCGGTCCGACGCTGGCAGCTCGCGGCAGATCTCACCCTCGAGTCGCAGTCGTCGGACCTGTAGCGGGCAACGTCAGCAGCGAGAAGCTCTTCCAATTCGGCGACGTCCCCGGCCTGCGCCGCAGCGAGGAACGTCCGCAGAAGGCGCCGATGCGCGGCGGCGTTCACCGGCTGGCGTTGCCCGGTGGCGATGCGTTCGTGGGCGCGCCGCACGAGTTGCCGCGTCTGGTCTTCCCTCAGGTGAAGAACCTCGGAGATGCGCCGGTAGGGGTAGTCGAATGCTTTGCGCAGGAGATATGCCGCCCACTCGGTGGGCGTCAGCTTCTCCACCAGCAGCCGGACCGCCGCATCGACCGCCTCATGTCGTTCTGCGGCTGTCTCCGGGCTGACGCTGTGATCCACCGTCTCGGGGAGCCATGGGCCCCCGGACGTCTCGCGACGCCTCCGGGCGGACTGGGTGACATTGATGGCGAGCCTGGAGGTGGTCAGCGCAAGAAACGCGGGCGGACTGATGACGACCGAGCGGTCGGCGCGTTCCCACCGGAGCCATGCCTCCTGCACCACGTCCTCGGCCTCGCCCACGTCTTCGAGGATGCGGAGCGCGATCGCGAAGAGCCGCGGCCGTGTGGTGACGAACACCGAAGCGGCCGCGTCCAACTCGCTGATCAATCGGTCATCGTGTGCGGAGATTGTCGGACTGGTCTGCGCGGCGTCGTCTCTGTGCGACTCCAAGAGGTTCATGGTCACGGTCTCGGCTCCGTTCGCACACGGCATCCTGTGATGCCACTGCGACAACGGTCGCTTTGCGGTCCCCTCTATCGCGCCCCGGGTAGACCGTGGTCGATACCCTGATCCGCAGTCGCCGGCACCTAGGGGTGCGCCCACATGGTGCGGAAACGGCGCTGCCGGGAGCTCGGCCCCGCCGCATGTCCGGCACCGGTCCGCGGTGGGTGTCACATGGCGGGTCGATGTCCGGTCTTACACATGAGTCGGCCATCACGCGCTCGACTCCGACTCCGACCTCGGCTACCGCGTGGACGGGGCATGTCCTCCACCCGAACCGTTTCGGGCCTGCGGGCCGTCGGAACCGGCCCATCCCACGGAACAGGAAAGAATCATGACGACTCCCCGCCCTTACGCAGCCTCCACACCGGGAGACGACCCGCCGCCGCGGCGATCCGCCTCGCCGCAGTCGCCCTCGCCCTGATGAGCCTCAGCCCGGCGCAGAGCGCCCTCGCTCAGGAAAGCCGGTCAGGGACATCGAACCCCACGGTCGTGCTCGTGCACGGAGACTGGGCAGACGCCTCGAGCTGGAGCAAAGTCGTCGCGAGGCTTCACTACGACGGGTACGCAGTCGCCGCGGTCGCCAATCCCCTGCGATCATTGTCCGGCGACGCCGCGTACGCGAGATGATCATCACGCTCTCGCCTCACCCCGGCCACCGACCTTTACCTCAAGAAGCCGACCTTCTTCGCCTCGTTCGCGACCGGCCTGAGCGCACAAGACAAGGCAATCGTGGCGGCCTCCCAGCGACCGGCCACGATCGGCGCACTCAACGAGCCGTCCGGAACCCCCGCCTGGCGGACCGTCACCAAAGGAATCGAGCGGGCCGCAAGGGCGAGCGTTCACTAGCAGCGCGGTGCCTAGCCCGCGCTCTTCCGGCCGGTACCGACGTCCGACGGGCGAAGCTGCCTGCGTGACGTGATGCCCAGCTTGACGAAGACCTTGCGCAGGTGCCACTCGACGGTGTGCGGGCTGAGGAACAGCTGTGCGCCGATCGCGGCGTTGGTCAGCCCACTGGCGGCGAGCCCGGCGATGTGTGCCTCCTGCGGGGTCAGGGTGTCGCTCGCGCGGGCGGCGCGCTTGGCGAGCGACTCGCCGACGGCGGCGAGCTCGTAGCGGGCGCGGTCCGCGAACGCGTTGGCGCCGGCCGCGGTGAACATGTCGTAGGCGGTGCGGAGCGGGCGGCGGGCCTCCACGCGCCGGTTTTCCCGCCGCAGCCACTCGCCGTACAGCAGGTGGCCGCGGGCCAGCTCCATCCGGATCCGGGTCCGGCCGAGGTGGTCGATCGCCTGCTGGTACAGGGCCTCCGCCGTACGGTCGGTCGCCAGCAGGGCCCCGGCTCGGGCCAGCACACCGAGCGCCCACTCGGTCCCGCTGGCTCGCGCCGTCGCGGCGAGGCGCTCGTAAGCGGAGGCCGCAAGCTCAGGCTCGCCGCTGCGAACGGCTGATTCGATCAGCTCCGACAGTGCCCAGTAGACGACGGCGGATTCCACCGGATGCTCGGTCGCGGCGTGGGCCGCCGGGACGGCGTCCTGGTAACGGCCGAGTCCGTTCAGAAGCAGCGCCTGCGCCCAGTGGGTGACCATGACTCCGCTGTCTTCGCCGCGGGCCACCACATCGGCCAGGCCCGCCTCGATGAGCGGGGCGGCGGCAGCCTCGTCGCCATGCCAGGCTGCCAGCGTCAATGCGCCGTACGGCGCCAGCGCGACCCCGGTCGCCTCCCCGATCGCCTGGATCTCCGCGACCAGCGAGACGGCCGCCGCGCGATCACCGGAGAAGAGGCGCACGACCACGAGCGAGTTGAGGGTGAAGGGAAGAGCGCTGAGATCGCCGACGTCACGGGCGACGCGTACGTGCCGCTCGGTCAGGATCGCCCAGCTCTCGTCGTCCCACATGTCGGCGGCGGTGACCCCCGCCAGCCACAACCAGGGCTGGTCCTTCGCGCCGGACGTGTCCTCGGTGCGGAACGCCCGCAGAGCCTTCTTCGCCAGCGGTACGGCGGCCGGGTATCCGTCGGTGAACAGCGTGGCGAGGCTGTCCAGCAGGAGATCGCCTGGCCGGTGCCGCGTCGGTTTCGGCGCCGCTTGCACCGCCCGCGCCACCGCCAGTACACCGGAACCATCGGCGAGCAGGGCCGCCCCCATCGCGTCGCGGTAGGTGTCCCGGGCGAGCTCACTGTCCAGCGGCTCGAGCCGACGGCCTGCTTCGAGGAGCAGACGCGGCGCGGCCATGTCGTGACCGGAGGCGAAGGCGATCTGTGCCCGCATCAGATTCACCAGTGCCCGGTGGAACTCGTCGGCCGGACCCTCGTCTGCCGTGAGCAGCAGCGCCAGCGCGACGTCGAAGGCGCCGCAACGCAGGGCGGCCTCGGCGGCGGACAAGGCGCGGATCGCGCGCGTCGCCGCGTCGGGGGTCAGCTCGGTCGCGCGCCGCAGGAACTCGGCCACGGCCGCGACACCACCGCGACGCTGGGCCCGGTCGGCAGAGCTGACCAGTTCGGCGGCGACCTCTTCGTCGGCATCGGCGGCCGCGTGTGCACGGTGCCAGGCGCGCCGGTCGGGGTCAACAGCCGGGTCAATCGCCTCGGCGAGAGCTCGATGCACGGTGCGGCGGTCGGCAGGCGTCGCCGCCCGGTAGATCGCCGTCCGCACCAGCGGATGCCGGAACCGCACCCGGGAACCCAGCTCGATCAGCCCGGCTGCCTCCGCCGACGCCCCCGCGCTCATCGGGAGGTCCAGCAGCTGAGTCGCGCGGAGCAACAACGTCATGTCACCGAGCGGCTCGGCCGCCGCCGTCAGCAGCATCTTCTGCGTCGGCGCCGGCAGCGACCGCACCCGCCGGGCGAAGCTGTGCTCGATCTGGCTCGCCAACGGCTGAACGTCCGGCCGCCCGAACCCACCGGCCAACTCCGCCGCCGTCAATCCCCGCGGCAACTCCAGCAGGGCCAGCGGATTGCCCCGCGTCTCCGCCACGATCCGATCCCGTACCCGTTCGTCGAGCCGCCCGGGAACGGCCGAGTCCAGCAGTGCGCGGGCGTCGTCTTCGGGCAAGCCGCCGACTGTCAACTCCGGCAAGCCTCGCCACTCAGGCCCGGCCGCCGGCTCCCGGACCGAGAACACCACACCGATTCGCTCGGCGAACAGCCGTCGCGAGACGAACGTCAATGTCTGCACCGAAGCCTGGTCCAGCCACTGTCCATCGTCGATGACGCAGAGGAGCGGCCTGTCCTCCGACACCACCGCCAGCAGACTCAAGACGGCCACTCCGAGCAGAAACCTGTCCGGCGGGCTTCCGACGCTGTAGCCGAACGCGATGGCCAACGCATCGCTCTGCGGAGCCGGTATGCGATCGCGAAGATCCAGCATCGGCGCGCACAATTGATGCAAACCCGCGAAGGGCACCTCCATTTCCGATTCGACACCTGCCGCACGCGCAACCCTGTATTCAGTCGAACGCCCCACGAGGTAATCGAGCAAAGCCGATTTCCCGACGCCTGCCTCACCACGGATCAGCAAGGCTCGCCCTGGACCGGAGCGTACGTCAGCGAGCAGCCGGTCCAGGACCGCGCACTCCACACGCCGATCGCGGAGCTTATGCGTCCCCGCACCACTTGTCATGGCCCCACCACCCTGAAACGAGGTTAGAGCCATTGACCCTTTCGCGCGATAGGTGCCGTCTGGAACCCACGGGCCGGCCCGCCGTACCACTGCGAGCGGCTTCGTCGACGGTCAGGTCGTCAGGGCCGTACCGGATGAGACGGCGTGCGGAGTCCCCGCTGAGCCGGTCGATGCCGTGATGGTGGTTCCGGCCGTGGCGGCCAGCACCGCGGACGCGTCCCGCAGCGCTCCGATCGCCGCCGGCCGTCCGGTCGCGGTGACGAACCGGATGCAGGCGTCGATCTTCGGTGCCATCGATCCGGCTGGGAAGCGCATGGCGCGTAGCTCGCCGACGTCCACCGTCGAGAGCGGTTGCTCCTGAGGGGTGCCGAAGTCACGCCGGACGGCGTCGACGTCGGTGAGCACCACGAGACGGTCGGCTCCCAGTTCGATCGCCAGCAGCGCCGCCGTGAGGTCCTTGTCGACGACGGCCTGCGCGCCCTCGAATCGCCCGCCGTCCCTGGCGAGGACAGGCACTCCGCCCCCACCGCCGCAGATCACGGTCGTGCCGCCGGCGACCAGTTGCCGGATGGTGGGAAGTTCGACGATCCGGCGGGGTGACGGGGACGCGACGACCCGACGCCAGGCCCGGCCATCCCGGGCAACCGTCCACCCATGCTCCAGCGCGAATCTGCGGGCTACCGGCTCTGGGTAACCTTGACCGACGAACTTCGTCGGGGTGCGGAACGCCGGATCATCCGCGTCGACCTCGGTCTGCGTGACGATCGTGACAACTGGCCGGGCCATGCCCGCGTTGCCGAGTTCCTGCGACAGCCAGTATCCGATCATGCCCTGCGTCTGGGCACCGAGCGTGTCGAGGGGGAACGGGTGGGCCAGGGCAGGGTCGTTCTCGCTCTCGACGGCCAGCATCCCGATCTGCGGCCCGTTGCCGTGGCAGAGCACGAGCGTGTGCTCGGCGGCGAGCGGCGCCAGCGCACGGGCGGCGGACCGCACGTGCTGCCGTTGCACCGCCGCATCGGGGCGTTCGCCTCGCTCGAGCAGGGCGTTCCCGCCCAACGCGACGACAAGCAGCATGTCACTCTCCCAGCGCCGCGACGAGCAGAGCCTTGATGGTGTGCAGCCGGTTCTCCGCCTGCTGGAAGACCACGGAGGCGGCGGAGGTGAACACCTCGTCGGTGACCTCGGCCCCGACGAGTCCGTAGCGCTGGTGGATCCGCAGGCCGAGCTCGGTGGTGGTGTCGTGCACGGCCGGGAGGCAATGGAGGAACCGCGTGTCGGGACGGCCCGTGGCGGCCATCACCTCCGCCGTGACCCGGTAGGGCGTGAGCAGCGGAACGCGCCGGTCCCACTCGGCTTCGGCCTCGCCCATGCTGACCCACACGTCGGTGTAGACGAAGGCGGCGCCGTCGAGCGCCGTCGCCAGGTCGTCGGTGACGGTCACCCGGGCGCCGCTGGCCAGCGCCATGCGCTCGGCCTCCTTCACCAGTGGTTCCGGAGGGCGCAGCTCGTCGGGTGCGGCGATCCGTACGTCCATGCCGAGCATGGCCCCGGTGACGAGCAGCGACCGGGCGATGTTGCCGCGCCCGTCGCCGGTGAAGCAGTAGCTGATCGTCTCGATCCCGCCGGGCTGGTGTTCGCGCATGGTGAGGACGTCGGCGAGCATCTGGGTCGGGTGCCACTCGTCGGTGAGCCCGTTCCAGACCGGCACGCCGGCGTGCCGGTCCAGCTCCTCGACGGTCTCCTGGGCGAACCCCCGGAACTCGATCCCGTCGAACAGCGCACCCAGCACCCGCGCGGTGTCCGCGACGCTTTCCTCCCGGCCGAGGTGTGACCCGGACGGTCCGAGGTAGGTGACGTGGGCGCCCTGGTCGTACGCGGCCACCTCGAACGCGCATCGGGTGCGGGTGGAGTCCTTCTGGAATACCAGCGCGATGTTGCGGCCGGTCAATGCGGGTCGTTCGCGTCCGGCCCTCTTGGCTTCCTTGAGCGTCGCGGCGCGGTCGAGCATCTCGAGGAAACCCTCGCGGCCGAGGTCGGTCACGGTGAGCAACGAGCGGGATGCCGCGGAGCGGGTCATGGCGTTTCCTTCGAGGAGAGGGGTACGGGGTCGCGCAGGATGGGGCAGGTCATGCACCGTGCGCCGCCGCGTCCGCGGCCGAGTTCGCTGCCGGCCAGAGGAATGACCTCGAGGCCGTGGTCGCGCAGCATGGCGTTGGTCGCGGTGTTGCGCTCGTATCCGAGTACCACTCCGGGAGAGATCGCCAGGAAGTTGTCGGCGTCGTTCCACTGCTCCCGCTCGGCCTCGCGTCGGTCCCCCACGGCGGTGAGGACGCGGACGTCGTCGTCCTCGATCGCCTCGCGCAGTCCGGCGGTCAGCCCTATCAGGTGCTGGACGTTCACGCCCTTCCCGACAGGGGCGGGGGTGAGCAGCCAGACCCGGGCCGCGGCCTGGTCGAAGTAGGGGTAGGCCACGAAGGTGGCGACGTCGACCATCGTGAGCACGGTGTCCAGGTGCATCGTCGAGCGGGCTTTGGGCAGCTCGACGGCCAGGACGCGGCGGGCGTGGCCATCCGAGAAGAGCCGCCGGGCGAGCATCTCCATGCCCATCGGCGTGGTGCGCTCGCCCATTCCGACCATGACGACGCCCCGGGCGATGACGTGGATGTCGCCGCCCTCCAGCGTGGCCGGGGCGTGAGCGAGGTCGTCGTCGCCGTAGACGGTCACGAAGTCGGCGTCGGTGAACAGCGGATGGTGCCGGTAGACGGTGCGGGTGTTGATCGACTCACGGCTCCGAGCCGACTTGGCCATGGGGTTGACCGCGACGCTCCGTCCGATCCACGCCGAGTTGTCGCGTTGGAACAGCGTGTTGGGCAGCGGGGTGAGCACGAAGTCGTCGGTACCGAGGCTTTGCCACGCCACGCTGGCCCTGCCGGGCACGTCGATGTCCGACTTCAGGACCCCGCCGATCAGGTAGTCGGCCAGCGAGACCGGGTCGGTGTCCAACAACAGCGCCCGCAACTCTGCAGCCAGAGCCGGCCCGAACTGCTGGTCGGTGCACACGCGATTCACGGCGAAGTGCCGACCGGCGTCCGTCGCGAGCGCCTGTGCCAGCAGATCGGCGAACAGGTGCACCCGTACGCCGTGGCTTCTCATCACCTCGACGAACTCGTCGTGTTCGCGGCGCGCGCGGTCTGCCCAGAGCACGTCGTCGAACAGCAGGCCGGCGGCGTTGTCCGGGGTCAGCCGGTCCAGTTCCCGTCCGGGCCGGTGCACGATGACCTCCCGCAGCCGGCCGATCTCGGAATGGATGCCGACCTTCAGCGCGATGTCCTGGCTCGTGGTCATCGCGTCACCGCCGGGGTCTCGCCGTACACGCCGCGGCGGGCCTTGACCCACACGTACACCGGCACGCCGAGCAGCAGGCAGAACGTCCCGTAGTAGACGGCCGCGTAGCCGCTCCCCGCGAGCGCCCAGAACCCGAACGCCAGGGCGAGCGCGGAGACGACGACGTCGCGAGCCAGATGCCTGACCCGCAGCCGCTTGCCGCCGGTGCGCAGCCAATACAGCTGTGCTGCGGCGGACAGCAAGTACGGGACGACCGAGGTGAGGACCGACAGGAGCACCACGGTGGTGAACACCTGCTCGAAGCTGGTGTAGCTGACGACGGTGAGTCCCGCGGCCAACAGGGTCGAGATGACGATCCCGAACACGGGAACGCCGGCACGGTTCTGCCTGGCGAAGGCGGTCGGGAACAACCCGTCCTGCGCCGCTGCCCGCGGCATCTCGGCCACGATCAGGGTCCAGCCGACCAGCGCCCCGAAGCCGGACACGACGGCTGCCGCGGCGACCGTGGCCCCCGCCCACTGACCACCGAAGATGGCGTTGGCCGCGTCGGTGAAGGGCGCGGTGGAGCTGACGAGGTCGTCGTGCGCCACGGTGCCGAAAACGGTGACGGTGCCGAGGATGTAGACCGCGGCGCAGGCCAGGGTGCCCAGCACGGTGGCTCGGCCGACGTTCCGCTTCGGGTCCCGGACCCGGGCCGCGGCGACCGATGCGGTCTCGATGCCCAGGTAGCTGAACAGGGCGATGGCTCCTGCGGCGCTGATCGCGCCGAGCCAGGAGGTCCCACTGGCATTGAATGTGCCGAAGTTCGCCGTGTTGATGAACAGCAGGCCGATGGTGGCCATGAACAACAGCGGGATGAACTTCAGAACAGTCGTGACGACCTGGAACGCGGCGAAGCTGCGCAAGCCCATCAGGTTGACCAGCGCCGGCAGGAGCAGCCCGACCAGCGCGATGACGATCGACCACCCGATCTCGTGCCCGGTGTTCCAGAACACCTCGACATAGCCGACCCACGCCACGACGATCGCGGCGTTCCCGGCCCACGCAGTGATCCAGTAACTCCAGGCGATGAGGAATCCGGCGAACTCGCCGAACGCGTCGCGGGCGTAGACATAGGGGCCACCCGCGCCGGGCAGGCGCACCGCGAGATCGCGGAATGTCAGCGCCAGCGCGATCGCACCGATCGTGACGAGCCCGAACGCCACCAGCGAGATCGGACCGAACACCGCCAAAGCGGAGGGCAGAGCGAACACTCCGGTCCCGATGACCGAGCCGACCACCAGCGCCGACGCCGTACCGAGCCCGAAGCGGCGCTCACCCGGCTCACGCCCGGTCGGCGGCCCGGCCGAGACTGAAGGACGGCTGGCGTCCGGAGGCGGCGAGCCGCTGACCGTCTGCCGCGGCGCTCCGATGTCATGGCTCATCACGAGCTCCTCATGGGAATGCCGGCGCCTGAGGCCGGTCTCCGGTGACAAGCAGCCCTCATGATCCACCTCTCTCACCACTGATCGGATTGGTTCGCCCACTTGGACCGGGCGGCCATCAGATTCGTGACACCGCACGCCCCAGGCGTGTCTGGCGAAGCAGTGACTCGGAACGGTGACAACGCTCATCTGGCGCCCATGGCCGTTGGTGCTCGTGCAGGAGGTGCGTCAGCAGATCGCGAACGAGTGCAGTCAACGAGACCTTGGTCATGACTGCGGCGCGCGACGGTCTCGCCGAGCCTCCAACTCCTCCGGGCTGACCGGGATCAACATCGGCTGCCCAGGCGCGCAGAACATCGTCACCACGAACGCCGACTCCTCATCAGCGAGGTGGTTGCCGTCCTGGTAGTGGATCACGTCCCCACCGGGCTCCCAGAACGCCTCACCGGCCCGGACAACCCGTACGGGGTCGCCTTCGAGCTCGAAGTTGATGGCCCCCTTGACCACGAACCCGTACGCCGGCCCGGAGTGCCGGTGCGGCGGCGCACCAGGGCTGTTCGGCGGCAACGTGACCAGGAGCGTCATCGCCTCGGCCCCCTCCGGCGCAGGCGGCGCCCCCGGCACGGTGGCAACCACGTCGATCTTCGGCGGCGGCCCGCTCTTGTCGGGGTTCTCAAGGTGGTGAGCGTGAGCGTGATCGGTGCTCATCAGGCTTCCTTCCGGGAAGTGGCCGGCTCGATCCGGCCGTGCACCAGCTCAGACAAGACAGCACCCCTGACGTGTGACAACGCCCCGAACATTTCGCCTGCAGGAAAACTTCATCAAACGACATCAGAGGGCCAATGCGGCCATGAAGGCCATGCTGGCCGCCATTCCGGCCGAGCACACATCCTGGCTGAGCACTCTTCGATCGGCGCTCGGCTCGGGCAGAACACGGATGAGCCGAGCGCAGGTCCAGCCCAGCCCGATGACCAGGGCCACCGTGGCGAGCGAACCGCCCCCATGCAGGTGCCCGGACGAAGCACCGGTCAGAGGCGGCCCGCTGAACGCCGTCAGCACCAAAAGCAGGGACATGACCACGAAGTCCTGGATGTGATGCCCGATCTCGGCGCGGCGGGAGGAGGAGCCGCAGAGCCAGCCGGCGGTCAGCAGCACGAGCACCGCGATGGAGAGGAACAAACCCCCCAGATGCCCGGCCGCCATGCCGAGCGCCATGACGACGTGCGGCCACCTTCTGGTGGGACGGGCGGAGGGCAGCAGGGCCGGGGCGAGGGCCAGGACGCAGCCGACCGATGCTCCCGCCGTGTGGAGGAAGGCCTGCATCAGGCGATCTCAACTTTCACCTGAGCCGTTCAAGCGGGCATCCATGAGGCACTCCTTGCCGATGGTGGTGGTTACCACCCTCTGACAGGACAGCTCGGCAAGCTGTGACAGGGATATGTCTGGCACCGCGTGTCACATATCGCCGGGCCATCCGGTCGTTGGCTGTGACAATGCAACCGAGCCGGGTGCGGGGTGACGATGAAGGTCGGCTCACTGGCCAAGACGCTTGACGATCGTGTCGGCGGCGCCGGTTTCCTGAACAGGGCGATGCGCAAGGCCTTCGCCAACCACTGGACATTCCTGCTGGGCGAGATCGCCCTGTACGCCTTCGTGGTCGTCCTGGTCACTGGCGTCTTCCTCACGTTCTTCTTCAAGCCGTCCATGGAGGAGGTCGTCTACGACGGCGCCTATGTGCCGCTGCGCGGCGTCACGATGAGCCAGGCGTACGCGTCCTCCTTGGAGATCAGCTTCGACGTGCGAGGCGGCCTGCTGGTCCGGCAGATGCACCACTGGGGCACGCTGATCTTCATCGGCGGGATCGTGGCGCACCTGCTGCGCAACTTCTTCACCGGCGCCTTCCGCAAGCCGCGCGAGCTGAACTGGCTGATCGGCATGGCCCTGTTCGGGCTGGTGATGCTCAACGGGCTGCTCGGCTACTCGCTGCCCGACGACCTGCTGTCCGGGGCCGGGCTGCGCATCCTGCACGGGGTCACGCTGTCGGTGCCGCTGGTGGGCACGTATCTGGCGACGTTCCTGTTCGGCGGCGAGTTCCCCGGCGATGACATCATCTCCCGCCTCTACAGCCTCCACGTGCTGCTCATCCCGGGCCTGCTGCTGGTGCTGGTGCCGCTGCACGCGGTGGTGCTGACGTGGCGGCAGATGCACACGCAGTTCCGGGCGAAAGGGCTGAACGAGAACTTGGTGCGCGGGGACCCGTTCTACCCCGCGTTCCTGGCGAAGACGACGGCGTTCCTCCTGTGGGTGACCGGGGTGATCGCGCTGCTGGCCACGGTGTTCCAGATCAACCCGATCTGGCTGTACGGGCCGTACGTGCCCAGCACGGTCAGCGCGGGCTCCCAGCCCGACTGGTACATGGGGTTCCTGGAGGGCGCGCTGCGGCTCATGCCGCCATGGGAGTTCACCGTGTTCGGCCACACCGTGACCATGAGTGTGCTGATCCCCGCACTGGCGGCGCCGGGGCTGCTGTTCGCGGGGCTGGCGCTGTATCCGTTCGTGGAGCGGTGGGTCACCGGTGACCGGGCCGTGCACAATCTGCTCGACCGGCCGCGCGACGTACCGACGCGGACCGGGATCGGGGTCGCGGGGATCGTGTACTACGGGGTGCTGTGGATGTCCGGGGGCAACGACCTGATCGCCTCGACCTTCCACATCTCCCTGAACGCGACGACGTGGATCTTCCGGGTGGCGATCCTGGCAGGGCCGGTGCTGGCGTACGTGGTCACCCGGTGGATCTGCCTGGGGCTGCAAGCGCGGGACCGACACATGGTCGTGCACGGCGTGGAGACCGGCATGATCGTACGCGGCCCCGGCGGCGGCTTCACCGAGGTCGAACGGCCGGCGACCGAGGAAGCGAAGGCGAAGCTCGCGCCGCCCGCCCCCGAGAGCCCGCCCGCGTTGCCGCCCGTGAGCAACGGGGACGTCCCGCCGCCGGCCAAACACCGGATCCGAGCGGCGCTCCACCGCTCCTGGAGCAGCCGCTGACAGGATGGGTGAAGCCCAACCAGCTGCCGGGTACTCAAGGCGTTCCGGTCCGCAGTACGGGTCGGCAGCCGGGTACCTGGGCACCCACGGCGGCCTCGGGGGCGGCCACAGCGCGGCCCAGCAACTCGACGAGATGGCACAGGCCAGTGGCACCGACTGGGCCCTCGGCACCTCGGCGGGCGCGCGTGCCCAGGTGAGCATCGGACCGGCCGCCGAGACTCTGTACTGTGAGGCGATCGAGCGGCTCAGCCGCACCGAAGTCCGGATGGCGCTCGCCCGCACCCGGCTGCTCTACGGCGAGTGGCTGCGCCGGGAGAACCGCCGCATCGACGCCCGGGAGCAACTATCGCGTACGAGATGCTCAGCCAGATGAGGGCCGAAGGGTTCGCGGAACGTGCCCGGCGCGAGCTGACGAACTCGGAGATCGGCCCCGCGACTACGACCTGACGCTCCCTGATCGGTGGCCCAGCCGAGGCAGCGTCGCGGCGAGGGCCACCCGGAGGCTGGTCGGAGGGCTCACGCGCCGTGGGCGCTTTGACGGCGGTCGCGGGCGCGGAGCAGGGCTTTGACGAGTTCGCCGACCCACAGGATGACCGAGCCGACGGCCAGGCAGATCAGCCACTGGCCAAAGGTGAGATCGGTGGTGGTGAAGAAGCCGTGCAGGGCGTCCAGTTCGACGATGAGCAGCAGCAGGGAGACGACCGCGAGGGCGGCGATCAGTGGGTTGGCGTTGTGCAGGGTTTCGCGGTGGAACAGGCTGCGGGTGGGGTGGCGGACGGTGAGCAGGTTGAACGCCTGGAAGAAGACGAAGGTGACGAGCGCCATCGTGCCCGCGACGCCGGCCTGACCCACGGCAGGCGCGGGCCCAGGTGCCCAGGCGAGGATGGCGGCGGTGCCCGTCGCCATGACGGCACTGGTCAGCAGGATGCGAATGAGGCGCTCCCTGGTGAGGATGGGTTCGCGTGCAGGGCGGGGTGGCCGGCTCATCGCGTCCGGGCTGACCGGGTCGACGCCGAGCGACATCGCCGGCGGGCCGTCCATGACGAGGTTGACGAAGAGGATCTGCAGGGCGGTGAACGGGGCGCCCTCGGCGATGCCGGTCAGTGAGGTGATCAGGAACGTCAGCACGAAGCCGAGCGCGGTGGAGACCTGGAAGCGGGTGAACTTGACGATGTTGTCGTAGACGCCGCGCCCTTCGCGTACGGCTCCCACGATGGTGGCGAAGTTGTCGTCGGTGAGCACCATGGTCGCCGCTTCCTTGGTCACCTCCGTTCCGGTCAGGCCCATGGCGACGCCCATGTCCGCCTTGCGTAGCGCGGGGGCGTCGTTGACACCGTCGCCGGTCATCGCGACCACGTCGCCGCGGGCCTGCAGGGCGCCGACGATGCGGAGCTTGTGCTCGGGTGAGACCCGGGCGATGACTCCGATGTCGTCCAGGCGGCGGGCCAGCTCGGCGTCGTCGGGGATCTGGTCGAGTTCGGCGCCGGTGACGGCTTGGCCGGGGATGGCGAGGTCGCGGGCGATGGCCGCGGCCGTCACCGCGTGATCACCGGTGATCATGCGGACGCGGATGCCCGCGTCATGGCACTGCTGGATGGCCTGGCGTGCCTGCGGCCTCGGCGGGTCGACGATGCCGACCAGGGCGATGAGGACGATGCGGTCCAGCAGCTTCATCGCATCGCCGCCGGCGTCGAAGCCGTCGGCGGGGAAGTCTTGGCGAGCCATGGCCAGCACCCGGCGGCCCTGTTCGGCCAGGGTCGCATTGGCTTCGTCGTAGCGTCGCCGGGCCTGCGGGTCGATGTCGGTAATGCCGTCCGGGCCGAGGTAGTGGGTGGCGCGTGCGGCCAGGACGTCCGGCGCGCCCTTGATGAAGCAGCGCACGATCGGCCGGCCGTCATCGCCGGTCCAGTGGTGGAAGGTGGCCATGAACTTGTAGTCCGCGTCGAACGGGATCTCGGCCAGACGCGGGCGCTGTTGGCGCAGTGCCGCGACGTCGACGCCGCCCTTTTCGGCGAGCACGACCAGGGCGGCCTCGGTGGGGTCGCCGACCACCTCCTCGTCCTCGCGGAGCACGGCGTCGGTGCACAGCGCCATCGCGATCAACGCCTGGTCCAGGGTGTCCGGTGGCGGGCGGCCGTCGGTGGAGCGGATCCGTCCGTCGATGGCGTAGCCATGACCGGAGACGGTGAAGCGCCGCCCCGCGAGGATGAGCTCCCGGGCGGTCATCTGGTTCAGGGTCAGCGTGCCGGTCTTGTCGGTGCAGATCTGCGAGGTGCTGCCGAGGGTCTCCACCGAGGACAGCCGCTTGACGATGGCGCCGCGGCGGGCGAGCCGGTCGGTGCCCATGGCCAGGGTGAACGCCACCACCGCCGGCAGCCCCTCGGGGATGGCGGCCACGGCCAGCGAGACCGCGGTGACGAACAGCACCCCGAACTCCTGCCCGCGTACCAGTCCGAGCACGACCACGATGACCACCACGACGGCGGAGATGAGCGCCAGGGTTCGGCTGAGTGAGCTGATCTGCCGTTGCAGCGGGGTCGGGGCGGGTTCGGCCACGGCGAGCAGGCCGGCGATCCGGCCGGTCTCGGTCGCCATGCCGGTGGCTGTGACGAGCATGTCGCCCCGGCCGCGGGTGACCGAGGTGTTCATGAACAACGCATTCGTACGGTCGGCCAGCGGCGCCCCCTCCTCGACGCGGCCGATCGCGGACTTGGCGACCGGCTGCGCCTCTCCGGTCAGCTCCGCCTCCCGCACCTCCAGAGAGGCCGCGGACAGCAGCCGCCCATCCGCCGGCACTCGGTCTCCGGCCTCGACGACCACCACGTCACCCGGAACCAGCTCCTTGGCGTCCAGGCGGGCGAGCCGGCCGTCGCGCCGGACGGTCGCAACAGTGGAGGTCATCTTGCGCAGCGCCTCCAGCGAGGCTTCGGCGCGGGATTCCTGAACGAAGCCGATGGCGGCGTTCAGCAGCACGACCACGGAGATCGCGAGCGGGGTCTCCCACTCGCGCGAGATCAGCAGGCTGACCACGGCCGCGATCAGCAAGATCACGATCATCAAGTCCTGGAACTGACGCAGGAACACTCGCCAGCGCGGTTCGCGGGCCGCCTCCCGCAGTTGGTTGGGGCCGTAGCGCTCGAGTCGTCGCGCCGCCTCACCGGTTGACAAGCCCTGGTCCGGGGCCGCCGCTTGGAGCATGACGGCGACGTCGCCGACCGGCAGCGCGTGCCACGGCGTCTGATCCGGTTCCATCATGTGGTCAGTCCTCCGTTGGCTGCGCCTGAAGAAGGGGGATGCGAAGGTCGGCTCACCTCCTAAGACCGGGACAACCGTGCGCGTTGTGACAGGTCCCTTCAGTGGGTCGTGTCGACTGACCGGAGCCGGGTCGAGGTGTCGCCAGCCTTCGCCGGCTGCAAGATGCTGTCCGAAGGGGCGAGAGCCGCGCGCTGGTGCTGCGCGGTGAGGCGGGAGTGGACAAGACGGCGCCGCCGGCCGAGGTCGCCAGATCGGCCGCTGCTTTCCCATGATCGCCCTGAGGGCGTCACAACAGGACCGGCTCCCTGGTCTTAAGGGCCGGGCAGACGTTCTGGCAACCGGGCGGGGAGACCCAACCCGGCAAGCACGTGGCTCGTCCGCCTGGCCTCTCGCGGTCGCCGCGGCCACGAAGTCGTGGCCGATGGCCCACCTGTCGGCTCCCTGAGCCTTTGATCCCATTCCCGGTCACTCGATGAGGCAGATCCATCCACGCAAGCACGTTCGGAGGAAAGATGAGCGGTCCGACCGGTGAGAACACCTTCCTGTACGAGCTCAAAAACGTGGTCACGGTCGCACTGACCATGGCCGAGCTGAGTCACTCGCAGAACGCCCACGATCTGCCGGTCACCGAGTGGCTGCTCGATCCGACCGACATCGAGCGCGAGCGAGTGGGGCTGCGCGGCATTCTGGCCGCGATCACGGAGCTGGAGAACGGCTCCTTCCCGTTCCGGACATGAACGTTCACCAGGTGGCGATCATGACCCTCTACCAGACTCACCGGCACCGCGACCCACGATCGCCGGCCTGCCTCGACTGGGCCCTGCGCACCGGCGAGCCGGACGGCGTGTGGGGCGGCACCACCCCCGCAGAACGCCGCCGGCTACGCGCCCACCGCCTGCAGGCAACGGCGTGACCATCCGTCATCCGCGCCATCGCGGGCGATGGCAAGGTGCCCATGGCGCCGGTGCGGTTCCAGTCGATGGCGGGTGACGACGTGGCAACGGCGGTCGGCCGGGTGCTCGTGTTGCACCGCTCCTTGCATCTGATGAATGATTCTCGCGTCAGATGGAAGGGGTGCGTGCGTGGCCAGAGGGGTCGAAGGGCCGTCGGGACGGGTCCGCCGCGCGCCGGGCGGGGGCCCCGGGTGATCGTCGGACGGGCGGCGCAGATCCAGGCGCTGACCGCCGTGCTGGATGAGGCCACGCAGCACCGTGGTAGCGCCCTCGTGGTGCGGGGAGAGGCCGGGATCGGCAAGTCCGCGCTGTGGGGCGAAGCCTGTGCGCTGGCCGAGGTCCGCGGGATGCGAGTGCTGACCACCGTGGGCGTGCAGGCCGAGGTGCAACTGCCGTACGCCGGGGTCGGGCATCTGTTCCGCCGGCTGCGCCCGGAGTTCGGCGCGGTCGAGGGCGAGTCCCCGTTCCGGGTCGGCGTCGAGGTGCTCGACCTGCTCGGCGGCCTGGACAAGCCGGTCCTGCTGGCCGTGGAGGACGCCCACTGGCTGGACCGGGCGAGCTGGGAGGTGCTGGCCTTCGTTGCCCGGCGGCTGGAGTCCGACCCGGTCGCGCTCGTGCTGACGGCGCGCGACGGAGAGGACGTCGACCGGCTCCTCACCGCCGCGGCGCTGCCGGAGCTGCGGCTCGAGCCGCTGGAAGCGGACCATGCAGGGACCTTGCTCGACCAGGTCGCGCCCGGGCTCTCGCCTGCCCTGCGCGAACGTGTGCTCGGCGTGTCGGCGGGCAACCCCCTCGGAGTGGTCGAGCTCGGCGGACTGGCCGCCCGCTCCGGCGGCGCCGCGCTGCTGCCGTCACGCCTTCCGCTGAGCACCCGGGTGGAGCGGACGTTCGCCGGCCTGGTCGGCGAGCTGCCTGCGGCGACGCGTGCGCTGCTGCTCGTGGCGGCGTTGGACGATGGCGACGACCTCGATGAGATGCTCGCGGCGGCATCCAAGCTCGAAGACCGGCCGGTCACGGCCGACGACATGGAGCCGGCCGTGGTCAGCCGGCTGGTCAGCGTGGACGAGCAATACCGGTTGCGGTTCCGGCACCCGCTGTTGCGCTCGGCCTTGCAGCAGTCGGCGAGCGCGGCGCAGCGGCGGCGGGCGCATGCCTGCCTCGCGGCGGTCGTGGCCGGCGACAATCGGCGGGTGTGGCACCGCGCGGCCGCGGCGACCGGCCCCGACGAGACCCTCGCCGCGGACCTGGCCGCCGTGGCCACGCGAGCCCGCCACGCCCAGGCCGTGGCGACCGCGCTGGCCGCGATGGAGCGGGCGGCGCAGCTCAGCGAGGACCCGCAGGAGCGCGGAAGCCGGCTGCTGTGGGCCGCGCTGACGGCGGACGAGCAGGGCGACGACGCAGCCGTACGCCGCCTGCTCGAGCTGGTGGACGAGTCCCAGCTGCGCCCGGCGGACCTGGCGCGGCTGTCGTGGTACCGGGAGGCGCTGCTCGGCACCGGCTGGACCGGCAGCTCGCGGCTGGGCGTCTACCTCGAGCTCATCAACACCATGCGGAGCACCGGCGACATCGAGCTCACGCTGGAGTCGCTCGCCGGCATCGGCCTGCGGTTCTACTGGTCCAACCCCGACGACGCCACCAGGCTCCGGTTCGTGGACGTCGCGGAGCTGATCGACGCACCGGAGGGCGACACCCGAGTGGTCTGCGCGCTGGCCGAGGTCGCGCCCGTCGAGCGCGGGGCGGCCTGCCTCGAAGCGCTGACGGCGGCACAACACCGGCTGGATCTGACCCCGCGGCAGCGCTATGACCTCGGCTTCGCGGCGTCCGCGCTGGGCGCGTACACCCTGTCGAACACGCTCCTGGCGGCCAGCGCGGACGCGCTGCGGAAGCAGGGGCGGATCGGCCTGCTGACACAGGCCCTGACGAGCCTGGCCTACAACGCGGCCACCGCCGGCGACGCGCGGACGGCCGTGTCCGCCGCGACGGAGTGCGTGGCGCTGGCCACCGAGACCAGGCAGCCGGTCTGGGCGCTGCAGGCCCGGCTGCAACTCGGCATGGCCGAGGCGCTGCGCGGCAACGGCGAGATCGCCGCCGAGATCGCGGATGTCATCGAGAAGACGCTGTTCACGGCCGGCATGCATGCGATGCTGTCGCTGACGCAACGCATCCGCGGCATCAACGCGATCGCCGCCGGCCGGTTCGAGGAGGCGTTCGGGCATCTGCACCGGGTGTTCGACCCGGGCGACGTCGCCTACCACCCCTACCTGCGGTTCACCCTCATCGGGCACCTCACCGAGGCGGCGGCGCACTGTGGCGCGCTCGACGAGGTCCGCGCCGTGGTGGCCGAGCTGACCCCGATCGCCGAGCGGAGCCGCTCGCCCGTCCTCATCATGGGACTGCGTCACGCCGAAGCCGTGCTGGCCGACGACGCGGCGACGTACGAGGCCGCGATCGCCGCGGACCTGCGTGACTGGCCGTTCGAGCGGGCCCGCCTGCAGCTCACGTACGGCGGATGGTTGCGCAGGCAGCGACAGGCGGCGGAGTCACGGCCGCTGCTGCGTGCCGCCGCCGCCGCGTTCGACGCGCTCGGGGCGGCGCCGTGGGCGGAACGGGCACGGGCCGAGCTGCGGGCCACAGGCGAATCCCGGCGCAAGCCGATGGACGCCCTCGACGCGCTGACCCCGCAGGAGCAGCAGATCGCGCGGCTCGCGGCCGACGGGCTGAGTAACCGGGAGATCGCCGAACGGCTGTTCTTGTCTCCGCGCACGGTCACCACCCACCTCTATCGGATCTACCCGAAGGTCGGGGTCAAGTCGCGCAGCGAACTGGCTGCGATGATGGCCGAACGGCCGTTCTGACGAAGGCAGGCCGCGGCGGTGCCGGAACGGCGTCCGGGCACGCTCTCGCACCTTTACGTACTCCTACGTACGCAGACCCCCATCAACCACCCGTACGTTCTTGAACATTCAAGAGATGTGGCGGGGGGGTGATTCCGGGGTGGTTGGCAAGTCGAGCCTCGATCTTCACGGGAACGTGGGCGGTCACGGCAGGGGACTCTCGACGTGGGGCAGCGTCGACGGCCTGCCCGGCAGGTTTCACCGTCCCAGTGCAAACGCCGGCCTGCTGGGCCGGCGGGCCGAGTGTGAGGCGCTCGATCGGTTGCTCGCCGCGGTTCGGGTCGGCCAGAGCCGGGCGCTGGTGCTGCGCGGTGAGGCGGGGGTGGGAAAGTCGGCGCTGTTGGAGCACCTGACCGAGCGGGCTTCCGGTTGCCGGGTGGTGTGCGCCGCGGGTGTTCAGTCGGAGATGGAGGTCGCGTTCGCGGCGCTGTACTCGCTCTGCGCGCCGATGTTGGACCTGGTGGACGGCCTGCCGGAACCACAGCGCGACGCGCTCGACGCGGCGTTCGGGCTACGCGCCGGGCCGGCGCCGGACCGCTTGCTCCTCGGCTTGGCCGTCCTCGGCCTGCTCGCGGCGGCGGCCGACGAGCGTCCGCTGGTGTGCGTGATCGACGATGCCCAGTGGCTGGACCATGCTTCCGCGCAGGTGCTCGCCTTCGTCGCCCGACGGCTTTTCGCGGAGTCGGTGGCCTGCGTGTTCGCGGTACGCGACCCCAGCGAGCTGTCCGGGCTGCCGGTGATGGACGTCCCAGGCCTGTCCGCCGGCGATGCCCGGGCTCTGCTGCGCTCGGTGGTTCCCGGCCCCCTGGACGAACAGATACAGGATCGGCTGGTCGCCGAGGCCCGTGGCAACCCGCTGGCGCTGCTGGAGCTGGTAGGTGAGTTCACCCGCCCCGAACTGGCGGGCGGGTTCGGGCCGCCGGCCGCGCAGACGCTTTCGGGCCGTATCGAGGGCGGCTTCCAGCGACAACTGGGAGGCATGCCCGCGCACACCCGGCGACTGTTGCTGCTGGCGGCCGCCGACCCGCTCGGCGACGCGGCGCTGCTGTGGCGTGCGGCCGCGCGGCTCGGCCTCGGCATGGCGGTGGCCGGCGCCGTGACCGACATGATCGTCATCGGTGTCCGCGTGCGGTTCCGGCATCCGCTGATGCGTTCGGCGGTGTACCGGGCGGCCTTGCCTGAGGAACGCCGGAGGGTGCATCGGGCGCTGGCGGAGGCGACCGATGTCGACGCCGATCCGGATCGGCGCGCCTGGCACCGTGCGCACAGCACCGCCGAGCCGGATGAGGAGGTCGCCGCTGAACTCGAACGCTCGGCCGGACGTGCGCAGGCGCGCGGTGGCCTGGCGGCCGTCGGCTCCTTCTTGGCGCGGGCAGCCGAGCTCACGCCCGACCCCCGGCGCCGGGCAGAGCGCGCGCTGGCCGCCGCACGGGCCAAGCACCTGGCCGGCGCTCCCGAGCCGGCCCTGGCGCTGCTGGCCTCGGCCCAGGCCGGGCCGCTGGACGAGCTGCGACTCGCCCATGCGGAACTCCTGCGCGCAGAGATCGCGAGCACCTCGAATCACGGCAGATCCGCCGCGCCGATGCTGCTCGAAGCCGCCAGACGCGTCGAGCCCCTGGACACCGGACTGGCCCGCGACACGTATCTGCAAGCGTTGTCCGCCGCGATCGGCGCCGTCCCGGACAAGGGCCGCAGCCTCGTAGAAGTCGCGGCGGCCACCCGCGCGGCGCCACCCGCGCCCGCCACCCTCCGGGTCGCCGACCGCCTCCTCGACGCCCTGGCCCGGCACTTCACGCAGGACGCGCGGAGCGCGGCTCCGGCCATGCGGCGGGCCCTGGCCTCCTTCTTGGGCGAGGACATCTCCGCCGCAGAGGAGTCCCGCTGGCTATGGGCCGCCCAGACCATCGCCGTGGCCCTGTGGGATGACAGGTCGGTTCGCGCACTGGCGGATCGCCACGTCCGTCTGGTCCGTGACACCGGCGCGCTCGCCGTGCTGCCCCTGGCGTGGAGCACGCGTCTCGTACCGCTCATCTTCGAGGGGGAACTGGACGAGGCGGCGTCGGTGAACGAGGAGATACAGAGGCTCGTCGCCGCGGCCGGTGTCCGGGCCGGCTTCGGCTACCAGGGACCGGTGGGCGGCGCCCTTGCTCTGGCAGCGTGGCGGGGACGGCAGGCCGAGACGGAACAACTGGCCAATGCCCTGATGAGCGAGGCGGCATCCCGCGGCGAGGGATCCACCGTGTCGGTCAGCCAGTGGCTGCGAGCCGTACTCCACAACAGCCTCGGCCAGTACGAGGAAGCCCGGGTGTCCGCCGAACGCGCCTGCGCGTACCACCCTTCGCCGGGTGCCGCGGCACATTGGGCGCCGGCCGAGCTCGTCGAGGCGGCGGTCTACAGCGGCGAGCGCGAGCTCGCCGCCCGTGCGCTCGAGCACCTCGTCCTGACGACTCAGGCGAGCGGGACCGACTGGGCTCTCGGGGTCGAGGCCCGGTCGCGGGCGCTGCTCAGCCAAGGCGAGGAGGCCGACGGCCACTATCGCGAGGCGATCGACCGGCTTGGCCGGACCCGCATGCGCGTCGACCTCGCCCGCTCCCACTTGGTCTACGGCGAATGGCTGCGCCGCGAGCGGCGCCGGCTCGACGCCCGCGAGCAGTTGTGCACCGCCCACGAGCTGTTCGTGGCCATGGGCATGGAGGGATTCGCCGGCCGGGCGGAGCGCGAGTTGGCGGCGACCGGAGAGACCGTCCGCAGGCGTACGGTCGAATCCGCCGGCCAGCTCACGCCGCAGGAAACGCAGATCGTGAGGCTGGCCCGCGAGGGCCTGACGAACAAGGAGATCGCCAGTCGCATGTATGTCAGCCCCCGCACCGTCGAATACCACCTTGGCAAGGTCTTCGCCAAGCTGGGCATCACCTCTCGTAGCCAGCTCCAAGGCATCGCATGACCGGTGACAGGGCGGCGGCGGGGGAGGCCCACGAGATGACCTGCAAGCTGGACTACCGGTGGCATCTGCGGGAGGTCATGGCCGGTCGCGGCATGTTCTCCACCACCGGCTTGCGTCCGCTGCTGGCCGAGCGTGGCATCGAGCTGTCGCCGAGCCAGGTGTACCGGCTGGTCACGGAGAGGCCGGAGCGGCTGAGCCTCCGTACGTTGATGGCGCTGCTGGACATCCTGGACTGCACCATGGAGGACCTGATCGAACCGTTGCCCACCCGGCCATCGGGCCTCTGAACTGTCCTCCTTGCTGCCCGGGCAGTCACGTTCCGACGACGATAGCGACGATCATCACGATGAGAAGGAGACTCCCCAACGCGCCCGACCAGATGATCATCTTCCTCGAACCCGTCAAGAGAGCACAGAAGAACGCCATGACTGCCAGCCCGAATGCGATGCCGCTCGGCACCAGGGCTGCCCGCCACACGCCACGTTCCCCCGCGGGCAGTACCCGGTCCCTCTCGGGAGTAAGCACCGCGGGGAAAACCTCACCCACCTTCACCTCCGGGACGGTGTGCACCACGATCGGCTGCTTCGACCGGTCGTCGAACACGAACCGCGCCTCACAGTCATACCGAGTCTGCCTCGAGCGCCAGCTTCCTACGGTGTAGGGCTCGCAGGACACGACCGTCGCGGTGCCGGGTGTGCCTGCGTGGCCGAACGCCGTCCTCAACTCCGGCGTGACGACCTCGACGAGCCCGGCCATCAGCCAGATGAACAGGCCCGCCGGAACGATCAGACACAGCACCACCCCGACGGTCATCCCGGCTCCGAAAGGTTCGGGCGGCTTGGCGGGCGCCTGTGTGCGCCGGCACTTGAAAGGCACAGCGCCTCAGCTCTGGTTGGCCCCACGCTCGCCAGCGGTCTCCCACAGCCGTTTGGCGTTGTCACCGAAGAAAGGACCGAAAACCGTTCCACCGATACGGCCTTCGCTGGTCACCGTCGTGACGTAGCCCCACATGCGGTCGTTCCGGTAGTCGTACATCCATGGTCCGCCGCTCGCGCCGTGCTGCGCGATCTGCGGGCAGTCGTTCGCGTAGTGGCTGAGACCGAAGGCAACCACGACGGTGTCGCTGCAGTTGTACTGCCAGCCGCCCTCACTCGGCGGGATGCCCGGATAGCCCCACAGAGAACCCGGGTAGCTGAAGGTGCGGTTGAACGACATGCCGTTGAACCCCGTGACGTCACCGAGCACGGCGCCGTCGCCGCGCGGCCAGACGCTGGCGAAGGCGTAGTCGTAGCCGTCCTTGCCTTCCTGACTCCAGCCCTTGTAGACGTGCATCCAGGCGACCGTCCACGAGCCGTACCACGGGTCGGGCTGTTGGTTGTAGTAGGGCATGTAGATCACCTGCTGGGCCCAGCCGGTGCCGGGGCCGTCGTGGAGGCAGTGGCCGGCGGTGGCGATGACATTGCGCGCCGGACCCGGCACCGCGCCGGCCGAGCAGCTGAAAAGGACGCCTGCCGAGTCGATGCCGAAGATCTTGCCGACCGTCGGGGTCGCGAAGAACGCCAGCGAGCCGATCGAAGAAGACGCCGGAAGCCGGGCGGGCACGGCGCCGGCCACGGTCTCCTCGCGCCCGATCGCCTCGACCGGCCGGCCGGGCGCGACCTGGTCCGCACCGCCGTGGACGATGTCCTTCGGCTTGGCTTGGGCCATGCGTTCCGGGGTCCAGTAGGCGCGAATCGATTCCGGCGTGTCGAGCCGTACGCTGTCGACCGTTGTCGCCTCACCGCTCGCGTTCGCGGGGGCCGGGAGCCCGGTCAGCGTTCCGGCGACGAGTAACGTGCCCAGGAACTTGCGGAGATGTCTCATCTCACGGTGATAACGATCATCACTGGGACCTGGGTTGGAACTGACTGCAAAGGCTGTGCCTACGACGCAGCGGAGCCGGTGGTCGACCGGTGGCCTGTGCCCGTGATCACAGCAGTGAGCAGGACCGCCAGGCGATCGGCACGCGTGGCGACCACTGTCCGCCGTCGCCGCGTACGACCACATACGCGGCGAGCGGCGCTTTGAACGAGCTCCCGCCGCACAGGACCCGCCCCGTGTCGACCGAGTAGCTGCCCGCCGGTCCATTGCCGCCCGACTGCGCGGCGGCACGGCCCTGCCACAGCACCCGGCCATCCGAGGAACGCTTGACCTGGACGGTGACCTGCGTGCCGGGCGTCAGGTAGTAGCCGCGGACGGCCACGGTCTGCGATGCTCCCCGGGCGCGCCCCTGGACCGCAGGACCTTCCGGAGGGGTGGGCCCGCGTGAAGGGGACGCAGGCCACACCCAGCGCCGTCCGCCCGGAGGTCATGGTTCACGTTTCGACCTCGACCTATTCGCCCAGCGCCGCGCCGGAACATCCCCACGATCAGCAGCGTCCAAGACCCTTCACGTCCTCACTGCAAGAAGCGGAGGGGACCCCCCTCCTCACCGGCACGGCCGCCCACCGAGTCTGGAACGCTGGGAACGAACATGGTTTGAACCACACCACCACGAACATGGAGCGAGGAGCTCAGAAGAGAGACAGGTTGGGCACGAGCTTGCGCGCTGCGTCGATCAGCCGTTCGGTTACTGCGATTGCCATCGCAGCCTCATTCTGTTCGACGTCGTCACCGGGACGTGTCGGATATTCGATCTCGTTACGGCGGCGGCGTAGCGCGCCGAAGTCTCTGAAGACATCACCGAACTGGGCTCGCAGCACTTCCTCGACGACATAGTGCCCGCCCGCGGTGGTGGGTCGAATGCCTTGGTGCGCCAGCACTGCAGTACAAGCGTGCCTAGCGGCGTCATAGGCGAGGATGAAAGCGCTGTCGGGATCATCCGCGATCGCCCGGGCGGTCCGCAAGGTGCGTTGAGCGCGCTCCAGCCATTCGATGCCATCCGCAGCCGAGCCAACGACCTTCTGTAGCCGCCCCTCCGCCAGCAGGCGATTCACCTCTGCCTCGCCTCGACCCCAGCGCATCACACGCCCTCCTCGGGGGGACCCTTAACCCAGACGAGCGGCGACGACCGGATTTGTTCGACAAGGCGATCCACTGCCTGTGTCCAGCGGCCACGAGTAACGAGAACGGGATTGACGGGGATGCCCAGCGTCCGCTCCACTCGCTCGGCGGCCTCGTACACATCGGTTCGAGACGGATGGCCTATGACCATGACATCAATATCGTTCGGAGGTGGACCGGACTCACCGAGATAGCGGCTCGCCCAGGAGCCGAAGATTGCCACCGCCTCCACGTCCCGCAGCGCGACAAACTCCTGTTCGATGAGAACATGCGGCCCGAATGCCAAGGTCAGGAGTTCGGTGAGCGGCCGGGCATAGCGGCCGGACACAGCCGCCCGGATCAGATGGGCCCTGCCAACCCTGCGACCGCTCAACAAGCCGGCCTCCAGCAGACGCCCCACTTCCCGTTGCATCGTCGTCAGTGGCACTCCGACACGCTGTGCAAGCTCGGTCAGCGTGAACTCGCGGTCGGGTCGCAGATAGAGCACGGTAAGCAGATCCGCCTGATGCCGCGACCGGAAGATCGGCAACAAAGGAGGAGACTCACTACGCATAGACGAAACATATCACCCATCTATGCGTCGCATCAGAGAGTTCTTTGACGCTCCGTCATCAATCGTACCCAGATCGCAGTCATGCGACGACGGTGCCAACGACGCCAAGCTTCGTGCAACTCTGGTTCGGCGATGAGGCAGTGCGTCTTGCGTCGCCAGGACAGCGGCAGCAGCGATCCGTGAGATTCGAGGTCGGTCCAGCGTGGGGTCAGCGCTTGAGGAAGCCCGCCAGGACGTCGTTCAACCGGCAGGTCAGGCGCTCTCGGCTTCGAGGCCATGATCGGCGCCGCGGACGTGACCGCCGACCTGATGCGGCGCACGTTCGAGACGAAACGTCTTCGGCACGGTGTGCGTCCTCCACGCGCTTCTCCCGCTGCTGCAGCGTTCCGCCGCCCCGTCGTGGTCAACGTCAGCAGCAGCCTGGCCTCGCTGACCCGGGTCACCACGCCGGACACCCCGGCGTACGCCTACCCGGGCGTCGCCTGCCCGGCGTCCAAGACCGCGGTCAACATGATCACCGTGCAGTACGCCAAGGCGTTCCTGAACATGCGGATCAACGCGGCGGAGCCCGGCGACGGCTTGCCACCATGGCCCGCATGACGACGACCGATCCCTTATCCCCGTTCCAGTGGCTCAACGTGTCCGAGAACGAGGGCGGTTGCCCACTGGGCGTGATCTTTAGCGTGGCTTTTTTCTGTGCCAAAGGGCTTCGCCCTGGCGGCGAAGCGCCGCCCTTACGGCTCTCCTGAACCGGCCACCCGCCTGAGTATCCCCCCGTCCCCTCGTCCCCCGGGCGCACCGCCCCCTGAACCGGCGGCGCGGTCAAGCTCCAGGGTGTTATAGCAGGTGTTAGCTTCGGGTCGCCGCTCTACCGGCACTCCCCGACCCATGATTACAGCAGTGAGCAGGACCGCCAGGCGATCGGCACGCGTGGCGACCACTGTCCGCCGTCACCGCGTACGACCACATACGCCGTAAGCGGCGCTTTGAACGAGCTCCCGCCGCACAGGACCCGCCCCGTGTCGACCGAGAAGCTGCCCGCCGGTCCATTGCCGCCCGACTGCGCGGCGGCACGGCCCTGCCACAGCACCCGGCCATCCGAGGAACGCTTGACCTGGACGGTGACCTGAGTGCCAGGCGTCAGATAGTAGCCGCGGACGGCCACCGTCTGATACGGCCCCTCATTGGTGGTGGAGCACGTTCCGCCGTCACAGGAAGGCCCGTTGCCGGCATGGTTGCGCTTCACCATGATGACCCACGCGAGCCGGCGGGCCGCGCTGTCGTTGTCGCGCCGCGCCTGCGTGCGGGAGCCGGGGACCACACACCGGAAGTCGCCGGGGTACGCCTCTCGCCAGACGAACCCGGTCGTGCACGCATGCCAGACCCCGGACGCGTTCTCCGACCGCGTCCGGTCACGTACGGACGGCTCCACACATACATGGTCGCTGGCCCGCGCGCCACGCCAGACGTACCCACTGGCGCAGGTATCGGGAGCGAACGCGGTCTCGGCTCCGGCTCCCGTGACCCCGAGCAGCGACCACACCAGGCACCCCGATACTGTCATCGCCGCGAACCTGCCGGAACGTGTGAGCATGTTCTTCCTCCGGGAGAGAGCAAAGAACCGAACGCGGGCAGGCACACCCGGCCCCCGGCGATCGCATCCTGTCCCGCGGCCCACCACCTGGACATGAGTAGCCCCTACTCATATTTCGCTCTCTGGAGTGCGGCTCGTCTGGCCGCCATGGCAGTCGCGACGCTCGCTTCGCGTTTCGCTGCCGCCCTCACGGACCAACGCTGACAGCGATGTCTCCGGCATACCGGCCTCAACACGAATGATCCACATTTTGTGCCATTCGCGTTGACAGCAGCCTTATTCCGATCGATGCTTTTCTTCGCTGCGCGCCCATCTTTTGACCATCATGCCCAATATTTGGGCATCCCGGGGAGAAGTTCACGCCGTGTTCGCGATGCATTGCCTGAAACCCGAGGTCGGACCTGCCGCCGCCTTATCAAGGCGCCTCATGGAGAGTGACGCGGGCCCGGGAGCCACCAAGGAGAGAGGCGTCGCGCGGTGCCGTAACGGCACGCCACCCTGCCCTGCACCGCCAATCGGAGCGAGCGCGCGATGACCGTCGTCACCGACCTCACGAGCAGGCGCCTCTCCGGCTGGTGCGATCTGCCCTGCTCCCCGATCGCGTCATCAATCGCTCGCCGCTGGGTGTCGGCGATGCTCGCCTCCTGGGATCTGCCTCTCTGCGCCGCCACCGACGCGACGATCATGGAGCTGACCAGTGAGTTGGTCACGAACGCGGTCCAGCACGCGACCCCTCCCGCTCGGGGATCCTCCGACATAAGGATCAACGTGCGGGCGGGGAACACCACGGTCTGGCTGGCGGTCTGCGACTCCGATCCGACCCTCCCCACGCAGCGAGCCCCTGACTTCCTCGCCGAAAGCGGGCGTGGACTGTTCCTGGTGGAGGCGCAGGCCGACCAGTGGGGCGCCGTCCCGCACGAAGCCGGCAAGTACGTCTGGTTCAGCCTGGAGTGCCTCGGCGACGCCCGACGGGCGGGCGAGGTGCCCGCCTGGCAGGACATTCGCTGAGCGTTCCCCATCCGGCGCCACGAACACGAAGGAGAATCCCCATGTCCCCCGTCGTTCTTCCCCACGACGTCCACGGCTCCGGGCCGCACCGCGTCATTGCGTTGCACGGCTGGTTCGGAGACCGCGGTTCCTTCAGGAAGATCCAGCCCTACCTGGACGGCGACGCCTTCACCTACGCCTTCCCCGACTACCGGGGGTACGGCGAGGCCCGCGACCTCACCGGCGAGTACACCCTCGCCGAGATCGCCGCCGACGTGACAGCACTCGCCGACAAGCTGGGCTGGGAGACCTTCTCCCTGGTCGGTCACTCCATGGGCGGCACGGCGATGCAGCGGGTGATGCTGGACGCGCCCGGCCGGGTCCGCAAGCTCGTCGGCATCTCTCCGGTGCCGGCCTCCGGCGTGCCGTTCGACGACGACGGGTGGGCGCTGTTCTCCGGCTCCGCCGAGGAGCCCGCCAACCGTCGTGCGATCATCGATCTCACCACCGGCAACCGGCTTCCGGGCACATGGCTCGATGAGATGGTGGACAACTCACTGCGAAACTCCACGGTGACCGCCTACCGGGCCTACCTGGACGCCTGGGCGCGCACCGACTTCCACACCGAGGTGGCCGGCGCCGCCACGCCTGTGCTCGTCATCGCCGGTGAGCGCGACCCCGCGCTTTCCGCCGACGTCATGCGGGGTACGTGGCTGCAGTGGTACCCGAACGCCGAGCTGCTGACATTCGCAGACGCCGGCCACTACGCGATGGATGAGACACCGTTGGCCCTGGTGTCGGCCATCGAACGTTTCCTGTCCGCCTGACGATCTCCAGATGGGATGTCCATGACCGACACAAAGACGACGGTCAACGTGTTCGACCCGCGCATCTACACACAAGGCATCCCGCATGAGACGTACCGCTGGCTGCGCGACCACGACCCCGTGCACTGGCAGGAGGAGCACGAGGTCGGTGACTGGCCGGCAGGCCCCGGGTTCTGGGCGGTGGCCCGCCATGCGGACGTCGTACGCGTGCTACGCACGCCGGCCGAGTACAGCTCCTGGCTCGGCGCCACCCAGATCCGTGACCCGGACCCCGCCGACCTGTCGTTCATCCGGCGCACGATGCTCAACCTCGATCCGCCGGACCACGGCCGGCTCCGGCGGATCGTCTCCGGCGTGTTCACCGCCGGGCGCATCGAGCGTCTCACGACCGGCATCGCGGCACGGGCGCGTCTGCTCGTCGACGAGATCGCTGAGCGAGGCGAGTGCGACCTGCCGGTGGACGTGACCGACGACTACCCGATCCACAACCTCGCGGATCTCCTCGGCATCCCCTCCGCCGACCGCGGCCAGATCCTGGAGTGGACCAACCGCGTGATCGGCTACCAGGACCCTGAGCACGCGACAGTCGTTCACGGCCCGGACGGCAAGCCGGCCAACCCGCGATCCCCGGCCATGCTCACCGACATGTTCGAGTACGCTCACACCCTCGCCGCCTACAAGCGCCGGAATCCGGCAAGCGACGTCATGACCGCGCTCGCCACGGCGGAGGTGGACGGGCAGCGTCTCACCGATCCCGAACTGTCGATGTTCTTCTTTGTCCTGGTCATCGCGGGCAACGACACTGTGCGTTCGGCCCTGCCCGGCGGGATGCTCGCCTTGCTCGACCATCCCGACCAGCATCGTCGGCTGCTCGATCAGCCTGAGCTCCTCGACTCGGCCATCGAGGAGATGCTGCGCTGGCATCCCCCCGTCCTCAGCTTCCGGCGTACCGCTGTACGCGACACAGTCCTGGCCGGGCGGCGCATCGCCGCGGGCGACAAGGTCGTCGTCTTTCACGGTGCCGCCAACTTCGACGAGCGGCAGTTCCCTGACCCGATGCGTTTCGACATCGCACGCCGACCCAATGACCACATCTCGTTCGGGGACGGCCCGCACGTGTGCCTCGGCTCCCGTTTCGCCCGGCTGCAACTCCGCGTGTTCTACCGGGAACTGCTGTGGCGGCTGCCCGACGTCGAACTCGCCGGACCACCGGTCCGGCTGGTGTCGAACTTCATCGGCGGCATCAAGCACCTGCCCATGTGCTACACCCCAGTGCCTCGCCTTGGCGTCCAATGACCGGGGAGCAACACAGGACGGCCGCCTCCATGGCGGGCTCGAAGACGATCGACACCGGACTGCGGCTCCTGGAGATCCTCCGGGACCATACGGACGGTTTGACGATCAACGAACTCGCGCAGCTGGCCGGGATACATCGCAACGCCGTCTCGCGCCATCTGGCCGCCCTCGGCAACCACCGGCTGGTCGCACGGATCGGCACTCGCTACACCCTCGGCCTGGGCATCGTCGAGCTCAACGCCGCCGTGCAGCACAGGCTCCGCAGTGCGGCCGCCTCCGCGCTCCAGGTGCTGGCCGACACCTGCAACGCCACCGCTTTCATCACGGTGCTCGACATCGACGAGAGCCAGGCGGTCGTGCTCGCAGTGGCCGAGCCGCGCGCCTCACAGATCCACGTCAGCTATCGCGCCGGCACCCGGCATCCCGCGAACCGCGGCGCCTCGGGGATCGCCATCCTGGCCGGCCGCCCGCCCTGCCCGGGCGAGCGCCCGGCGATAGCCGAGGCCCGCGTCACCGGCTACTCGGTCACCGCGGGTGAGCTGCAGCCCGGGGCGTGGGGTGTCGCCGTCCCGATCACCACGCCCGGGCGACCGGCCGACGCCAGCGTGGGCGTGGTCACCATCGGTGTGCGGGATGAGAGCACGATCGTCCCACTGGTGCTCAGCGCCGCGACCGAGATATCGCGGCTCCTCTAGCGTGACAGGGCAGGCCGTCACGCCCTGCACCCCATCGCAGCGGTTCTATGCGCGTCACAGTCCCGTGCCGGAACACGTTCAGCACGGCAGCTCCCAGCGTTCACCGGTCGGCAGGTCGGCCACGAGCAGGTCCGGGCCGGCCAGCCGCGCCGCGTCCGAGGCGGTGCCGTTGGTGCGGAACAGCCGCGAGAGCGGGTCGCGCCCGTGGGCGTCGTGCACGGGGACCAGCACCCGTGTGCCAAGTATCGACGACCCGGCAACGGCCTGTGCCGGACCCATCACCAGGCGCGGGCCGAACAGCGGGCGCAACCCATTGACCGGCAGCAGAGCGAGGTCTACCGGTGGCTGCTCGGCGCGGTACCGCTCCAAGAGCGCGACGTCGGCGATCTCACCGCCGAAGAACACCCGGCCACCTGCGGTGTCGAACGCATAGGCGTTGTTGGGCCACATCAGAGTCCGTCCCGCGGGCACCACCCGCATGGACACACCGGGGGCGATGTCGCGGGTCTGTCCCCAACTCAGGCGCTCTGCCCGCAGGAAGCCGAGTGCCCGCGCGCGGCGCGCCATGCCGGCGGTGGGCACATACAAGGGTGTGGTGTCCTTGGCGGGCAGGGCGCACAACCCGCGCAGGTCCCAGTGGTTGGTGGCCAGGTTGGTGACGACGATGGCGGCGAGCGGGGGCAGGTCGCAGATCCCTAGGCCCAGTGGCTCTCCACGGCGCAGCCACCACCGTTCGGTGAACCACGGGTCGGTGAGTACGGCGCGGCCGTCCAGCTCCAGCAGCACGCAGGAGTTGACCACGCGGGTGACCGCGATCGATGACTTGATCATGCCGTCAGCGTGCCGGTTAATGTACACATGAAGTCAAGCGAGGGGCTGGCCATCGGCGAGCTGGCACAACGGTTCGGCTTGGCCACGCACGTGCTGCGGCACTGGGAGAGCATGGGGCTGCTGAAGCCCGCGCGGCGTGCCGATGGTCAGCGCTCATACGGATCGGCGGATCTGGAGCACGTGGCGCTGATCCTGATGGGCAAGGAAGCCGGTTTCACGCTGGGAGAGCTGCGTGCACTGCTGTCCACCCCCAGCCCGATGGACCACCGGGACCTGCTGCGCCGCCACGTCGAAGAGCTTGAGCAGCGCATCTCACAGGCACAGGCGGCCAAGGAGCTGATCGAGCATGCGCTTGCCTGCCCGCAGAGCTTCGCCGAGTGCCGGCATGCTCGCGACCAGATCGCGTCACGGATTCCTCCTCCCTCCAATCGGCGGTCGCTCCTACCCGGGCCAGGCCCTGTTTCACAGCGGCCTTCTCCTCGGCGGTGAAGGCATGCCCCCGCAGCGTCGGCAGCACTCGCCCGACCGCGGCGACGAACACCGAACATGCCCCGACCTCGACCAGGCGGGGCAGGGCAGGTGTGCGCTGCCGGACGACCTCACCCGTGCTGGAACGGTTCCTCTATCGCCTGGCGCTGTCCCCTCTCGGCAGCCGGCATTTCATCCTCAAAGGCGACCAGCTACGTGCAAGCAGACACGGGAGCCCCCCGTGCTGGACATTGCCGCGGAACTGCACCGTTGGACCGAGGACGGCGGGAGTTCGCCGTCGCCCGCGTTGTGACCGTCGACGGCAGCGCCGGTGGCGACCTGCGTTGGGGCTCGGCCGCCGGCCGCCACAGATCACGGTGTGGTGGTGAGGACGGGCCTCCAGTTGGGACGGCTGAGCGCGCCGGTCCAGCCGGTGAGCGGGATGACCTCCTGCTTGCCCGTCACCTCGACCAGCACCAGGCGGTAGCGGGACTTGCTGCTGTCCCCGGTCGTGCGGTCCTGAGCCCAGGCGATCAGATGCGTGTCGTCGGCCCAGGCCAGCGACTGCACGATGACATGATCACCCGGTGGCTTCAGGAGGGTGGTGTCGCTGCCGTCCACTCGCGCGTAGGCCTTCCATCTGGGTTCCCTGTCAAGTTCAGCGTGGTGAAGTGGGCGGGCGGGCCTTGGTGTGGGCGATCGGCGGTTCTCGAGGACTTGGCAGGCCACCCACCGAGTACGGCGGCCTGCCAAGTCCTGCCTGCCTAACTCGGCCGTAGCCGACAGTGGTTGCGGTCAGAGGCCGATGTCGATCAGCCACTGCCCGGTGGTGCGGGGGGTGACGCCGAGCAGCTTCTGGGCGGAGTTCTCAGGCGTGATCGAGCGGTCCGGGAGCGTGCTCATGGCCGCGTAAGCCCCGGCCACGTCGGCGGCGGGGCCCTCGCCGATCAGGGGGGCGACGGAGGTGCGGAACTGCTCGGTGGTGATCTGCTCGAAGACCACGTTCTTGCCGAAGTGGGCGCCGAACGCCTCGGCCAGGTCCGGTCCGGTGATCGCCGGGTCCTGTCCGACGGAGACTACGCCGGTGACGTCCGGGCGCTCGAACAAGGCGACCGCGACGTCGGCGATGTCCAGGTGCGACGCCCAGGAGACGGGGAAGTCCGCCCGGATCGGGTAGGGCAGCGCGCCCTGCTCACGGACCGTGTCGATGACGTACGGCATGAGCAGGTTCTCCAGGTACAGCTCGGCCGCGATCACCGCATGGGACGCCCCGCTGTCAGCCAGGTCCCTGACCAGCGCCGAGACCGCGTCGTCGCCGGTGGGGTCGATCGGGTAACCGCTGGTGGAGAACACCACGCGGGCCGGGCGGGCCTCGCGGACGGCAGCGACAATGTTGCGCGCGTAGGTCTGGCGGTCTTCTTCGGAGACCACCGGCAGGTGGACGAACACCCCGTCGGCACTCCGGTACGCCTCGGTCAGTTCCTCCGTGGAGGAGTATCCGGCGGCCACGACACGCGCGCCGTCCACGACGGCGTCCGGGTTGCGGGTCAGAGCGGTCACGGACTTGCCCGCGGCGGCGAGAGCGGCGACGACGGGGGCACCTTGGGCGCCGGTGGCGCCGTGAATCACGTAGGTCATGACGTCATTAGTGCATACAATGCATCAGTTACATCAACTGCACTAATGGGATACGGTCAGAAATGTGACTGATCCCTGTCTTCCCGAGTGCGGTGTCGCCCGATTCCTCACCCTGCTCAACGGCCCGTGGGCCACCTTGATCGTGCGCGAACTGCTGCATGGCCCCCACCGCTTCACCGAACTGCGCGACGCACTGCCCGGCATCAGCCCCCACACCCTGACCAGCAGGCTGCGCCAGTTCGAGCGGCACGGCATCGTGACGCGCACCACCTACGCGGAGATCCCGCCGCGCGTTGTGTACAAGCTCACCCCTCTCGGCGAGGGGCTGCGCGACGTCCTGGAGGCCATGGGGACCTGGGCCATGGCGGTGCCGGATCCCGAGGCCGACGTCACCGTCTGACATGCGCCCCCGCCCGGCGGTGCGGACGCGGTCACGCCAAGGACGCCAGCCTCTGCCGTCCGCGCCAACGGCAGCCCCCACATGACCCCGGCCTGGTTCCTCCTCGACGGCGACGACGGCCGGGCTGGCTGCCACCGCTGCGGGTGCTCGAGCGGCTGCGCGACATCTCCGCCCGCTGCACCTTGACGGCGTTCAACGTCGGCGTTGGCGTTGGCGTTGGCGTTCAGTCCACCACCTTGGCGGTGCTGGCCGCCCTCGGCGAGATCTCTCGCTCGGACCTCATGGTCTTCGTCGACACCGGGTGGGAGCCCGCCGCGGTCTGCGACAACGTCGATTGGATCGAACGCGAGCTCGCCCGGCCGAGATCCTGTTCGTCCGCGTCAGCGCCGCCGACATCCGCGCTGATGCGCTGCGCACCGATGGTGGTCACTACGCCACCCTGCCCCTGCACGTACGCCGCCACCACGGCGGCCACGCCGTGATCAAATGCCAGTGCACCCGGCTGGACGGCGTGAAGACAACGCAACGCGACATGCCCACCGCCCCAACGCGGCACCATCTAGGGGCGGGCGCCGAGGGCCCGAAGCGCTTGTTCGAGCGCGTCGGCCTGGCCGAGACCGGCTCGGATCCTGTCGGCTCCGCCATCTGCGAAGGTCACCGTATAGTCGTTGGTGAATCCACCCTCGAAGTGCTGCTGCCGCGTGAAGCGCATCTCAGGCCCGCCGCCCGCCGCCAGCTCGCGTACCAGCCTCGACCGGTGCGGAAGCAGGTGTGGGACTACCTGGCGGAACAGCTTGACCGAGACGAACGCCACGGGCGCGGCCGGCACGGCCCACAGGACGGCCACCCAGACTTCGCCGTCGGCGACCGCGTACAGGCAGCCCACCACGGCGAGGGTCGCCAGCACGCTCCACAAGATCGCGTGGGCGCCCATGCGCAGGCCGGCGCGCACGTAAGCGGCGCTCACCACGCCCAGGGGCCCGACCGGGCCGCCCGCAGACGCAGACGCAGACGCAGACGCAACGGGATGCTGGGACTCGCTCATGCGCGAACTCCTCGCTGAACGTAGTTCCGCCGCCAGCGACGGACCTGGTAGCACCTTAGGACCGCGCACGCCCGCGAACCATGCCCCGGACCGTGACGCTCCGCTGACCGAAACCAGGAACCAGCTTGTCGTGGGGGTTGCGCTCGACTCCGGACGTACTCATCCGGGCCGCCCGCGTGCGCGTACTGCTCACGCACCGGGCGCAGCCCACTCCGCCGCAATACTCGGGTTGAGGTCGAATAGCCCTCTGGTCATGGCCCAGAGATGCGGATCATCGGTCTCGGCATCCAGCCGCAGCCAGAGCATGTCTGGCCGAACCGTCCCGCTCGCTGCTCACTTGGCCGCTGTTCTCGGAAGTGCTGAGCCGGCCGTTGTACGTGGTCAGCGAAGACCTTATTCTCGGAGGATCTAGCTTCGAACTCGGCCGACGCCAACGACGTTGGGGAGGGGCTACGGCTGGAATACGACCCGGAGCCTTCTTACGGACCGAAGTCTTCGTCGAGGACCGGTTGGCCGCGACCCCCAGAGGGTGCTGGGCCATGGCCTTCCTCACACGGCTCATGCTGTCCCCTGTGTGCGCCGGCGCTTGAAAGCCACGTGTGATCGACTGGAACTGCTCCGTGTGGATGCTCGGCACGTTCCTGCACGAGGCGCCATGAACATGATCTTCATACGGGTTCGAGACGGCGGAGGTGTAGGCACAGCGCCTCAGCTCTGGTGGGCCCCGCACTCACGCTGACGCTCGACGGCCTGTGCCCGTGATCACAGCAGTGAGCAGGACCGCCAGGCGATCGGCACGCGCGGCGACCACTGTCCGCCGTCACCGCGTACGACCACGTACGCGGTAAGCGGCGCCTTGAACGAGCTCCCGCCGCACAGGACCCGCCCCGTATCGACCGAGAAGCTGCCCGCCGGTCCATTGCCGCCCGACTGCGCGGCAGCACGGCCCTGCCACAGCACCCGGCCATCCGAGGAACGCTTGACCTGGACGGTGACCTGCGTGCCAGGCGTCAGATAGTAGCCGCGGACGGCCACCGTCTGATACGGCCCCTCATTGGTGGTGGAGCACGTTTCGCCGTCACAGGAAGGCCCGTTGCCGGCATGGTTGCGCTTCACCATGATGACCCAGGCGAGCCTGCGGGCCGCGCTGTCGTTGTCGCGCCGCGCCTGCGTGCGGGAGCCGGGGACCACACACCGGAAGTCGCCGGGGTACGCCTCCCGCCAGACGAACCCGGTCGTGCACGCATGCCAGACCCCTGACGCGTTCTCCGACCGCGTCCGGTCACGTACGGACGGCTCCACACATACGTGGTCGCTGGCCCGCGCGCCACGCCAGACGTACCCACTGGCGCAGGTGTCGGGGGCGAACGCGGTCTCCGCGCCCGCTCCCGTAACCCCGAGCAGCGACCACGCCAGGCACCCCGATACTGTCACCGCCGCGAACCTGCCGGAACGTGTGAGCATATTGTTCCTCCGGAAGAGAGCAAAGGACGGAACGCGGACGGGCACACCCGGCCCCCGCGATCGCATCCTGTCCCGCGACCCACCGCCGGGACATGAGTAGCCCCTACTCATATTTCGCTCTCTGAAGTGCGGCTCATGATTGAGTAGGGCTGGTCGGGCATGCGTCCCATCAGTACGAGGAGTCACATGGCAGACGGCTTCAACCCTTCGGGAATCTGGGCGCCGAACGGGCGGGCGTTCTCACAGGGCGTCATCCAGGGCGCGGGAGAGGTTGTCCACGTCACCGGACAGGTCGCCTGGGACGAGCACGGCGAGGTGATCGGCGCTGGTGACATCGAGGCGCAGATGGAGAAGAGCATTGACAACATCCGCCGCATCCTCGCCGCCGTCGGCGGTCGGCTGGACGACATCGTCTCGATGACGATCTACTTTCTGCGCCGTGAGGATCTGTCGACGATCCAGCAAGTACGGTCCCGGCATTTCTCACCTGGCTCCGCCCCCGCCAGCGTGTTGATCCAGGTACCCGGACTGGTCCTGCCGGAGTTCCTGGTAGAGCTCGTACCGATCGCCGTGATACCTCTGGAGCGGTTCGTTCGCCCAGCCTAGGGCTGTGATCGGAGAAGATCCCTGGTTGGTGGTCGTCAGGCTGCAAGGCTGAGTAGTCGGCCGCCCCAGCGGATGCCTTCTCGCGTCGGACGCGGGCGCGTTCGCGGCGTTGGGCGGACAGTACGTCGGGGTGGCCACACACGACATCCAGACGGTTCCTCTATCGCCTGGCGCTGTCCCCTCTTGGTTTCACGAACGACTTTTGGTACCAGCTCCTAATGGCTGCCAGAGCTCTCGCCAATGTGGGGTGGGTGGCTCTGTCGTTGAGCAGCCGACAAGGGATCGGGCGACGGCAGGTGGCGTGTCCAGGCGGTCTGGCCGCTTGGCATGAGGATAGCGAAGTCCCTGCTCTATGAAGTTGATCTCTAGGCAAGACCACTTCTAGCAGGGGCTTCGCAGCGTTCTGGGACCCAATCCAGCGAGCCGTTCAGACAATCACACACCGTGGCTGATCGTTACCGGAGAAGGCTCATTGTCAGGTTGCCGGCGCGTCCTCGATGATCCACTGGATCCCATGCGGGATGAGAAAGTCGAGGAAAGCGGTCGGGTGGTAGGCCTGGGCGGGTGCGAGTACTCCCGGCTTGGCAGGGTCGGCGATGAGACGGCGGGCGCTTTCGACGGCGATCACCGCGGTCGTGCCGTAGGTGTCAGGGCCCTGGACGATGCCGCGGGCGCGGCGGCCGTCGGTACTGGTGGCGTCGACCACGTAGGTGAAGTGCTGGGTGCGGCGGCTGTCCTCATCGGGTCCTTCAGGCAGGCTTTCGATGATCTGCGGTGTGAGGGGGGTGTTCAGCCGGTCGCCCAACGCCGCCTCGGTCAGGCCCTCGACATGCCGGACGCGGATGTGACGGGGAATGGTCACCACCTCCGACACAGGGAAGGCCATCACCGGGGTCGCCTCCGACTGTCCGGGCAGTCTGATCGCGGTGTGGCGGGCGGGCATGCCGGGACGCCAGTCGCCGTCGTGGTAGGCCATGCCTCCCGCCTTGATGGCGTCGATCGTTTCGACCACCGAACGCAGCGAGCCGCGCGACATGCCGCCGCCCCCGACGACCACGTGGGTGGTGACGATCTCTTCGACCGGTTCAAGGCGGTCGGCCAGGATGTGGGCCATGAGGTCTACCGGGACGCAGCCGTCGTTGGCGGCGGGTACGACAGTGACGCCGGCGTTCTCCGCCTCCGTGGTGAAGGTGTCGAAGATCTTCTTGACGTAGAGCTGCTCGCCTGAGGTGTCGACGTAGTGGCAGCCGGCGGCGATCGCGGCGCGGACCACGGCCTCACCTGACGAGGTGAAGGGTCCGGCGCAGTTGATGACGCCGTCGCAGCCGCGGAACGCGCTCACAAGCGCCTCATGGTCGCTGGTGTCGGCCACGCGTCGTTCCGCGTCGGGGAGGCCGACCGCCGAGGCGGCCTCCTCCAGGCGCGTGAGATCCCGTCCGGCCAGGACCATCTCGATGTCGCGTCGTGCCAGTTCGGTGAGCACGAGCTTTCCCTGGTATCCACTCGCGCCATAAACGGCGATCTTCATGTCATCTCCTCACGGTGGGAGCTGCGCGGTTGCTCAGCCCCACCAGCACAGTAAGTCGCTGACACAAGACGATTGAATGCGTGATCCGCTCTAGAGTTTGCGTCATCGTCTTCGCCGAGATCGTCGTTGGTTATACTGGCTGCGTGGATGTCCTGTCTGATGTGGTGAGTGCGGCGCGTACCGGTCGGCCCCACTCGGGCCGGGTGACCAGGTCCGCTCCCTTCGCCCAGCAGTTTCCGCCGGTGCCGTCCGCTGGGTTCCACATCGTTCTCCAGGGAACGTGCTGGCTTCTCCCGTCGCAGGGTGAGCCGATCGCGCTCGGGCCGGGCGACGTGGCGTTCCTGCCGCGCGGATCCGCACACGGTCTGGCCGACGAACCGTCCACCCCGGTAAGCGAGCCGCCCACAACGCTCACCGGAGTCCATGATGGCCGCAAAGACGAAACGTCAGCCGACCGGCCGCCGACGGTGGTCATGCTCTGCGGCGCCTACCTCCTGGACAGATCCGGGCCACATCCGCTCCTGAACGACCTGCCCGAGGTCATCCACCTACCGACGCGGGTAGGGCGCCACAGGGAACTCCGCGCCGCGGTCGAGCTCCTCGGCGTGGAACTGGACAGCGACGCCCGCCCAGGCTCCGACACCATCCTGCTCACCCTGCTGGATCTTCTCCTGCTCTACATCCTGCGCGCGTGGTTCGAAGAACAACGCGTCTCCGGCCACTCCGCCACCGGCTGGGCCGCGGCCCTGCACGACCCCGCCGTCGCCGCCGCACTCCGCGCCATCCACGGAGACCCCAGCCGGCCATGGACCGTCGAGGAGTTGGGCGCGCAGGCACGCCTGTCGCGCGCCGCCTTCGCCCGGCGGTTCACCCATCTGGTCGGCCAGCCACCGCTCACCTACCTGACATGGTGGCGGATGACTACCGCCGCCCGGCTCCTGCGCGCCTCCGACGCCCCCGTCAACACGATCGCCCAGCAGGTCGGCTACAGCTCGCAGTACACCTTCACCCATGCCTTCAAACGCCAGTACGGGTCACCGCCCGGCAGTTACCGGCACCACGCCGGCTGAAGCACAACACCCGCGGAGGGATCTTCGAGGTTTGGCGGCCTATGACACGATCCCCAGCGCCACCGCCACCAGCACGCCGTCACGCAGTGCGCCCATGCCGAAGGCGGCCAGTGCCAGCGCCGCCGCCGTGGCGAGCCAAACCCCCCATACACCGCCCGCACCTCATTCCGGCCGCCCGCCGAGGGCACCCGGATGCCGAAGGGGGCCACCAGCGTCCCCGGCGCAACCAGGCCGTACACGCCCATCCCGGCGAAGAAGACCGCCACCACACCGATGATCACGTCCGTCGGTCGACGAATACCTCTGCTACGTCAAAGACGCTCACGGCACCGCGCTGGGCCCTATTGGCTGAGGGCGAACATACCCAGAACATAGCAGGGCTTGCTAGAACGTTTCGGTCCAGATCTCCACCACCACACACGGGAGAGAACCGATGCGCAAACCACCTTTCCTCAACCGCCGGAGCCTCTTGGTTGCGGGCTGCGGGATCACGGCGGGGGCACTCCTCGGAACCCGCCCGGCGCATGCAGACGTTCCGGACTCCGCCCGCTTCGATCTGCCGGGGGCCGGCGGCAATCCGATCCTGAAGAAGTCACTCGGCCACAACTGGGTGCTGCAGTCCTTCGCGTACGACAACGCGCACCAGCACATCTACTTCGCCCAGGTGGAGTCGGGTTCGAAGACAGGCGATCTCTGGATCACCAAGACGGATACGGAGGGGACGATTCTGGGCTCAATGAAGCTCCACGGCTTCGGCCACGGCGTGGCGATCGCGGCGGAGCCGTACGACGGAGCCGTATACCTGTGGACCGAGTGGCAGGCGAGCACCAGCGGATTCGGCACCAGGATCGGGCGATTCAAGTTCGTCGACGGCGGGGTTCTGGAGAAGACCAGCAGCGCAATCCAAGACCGCACGCCCTCCATCGGCGACATCATGATCAATCCTCAACCAGCGATCGACCCCTCGACCGGCCGGTTGTTGGTGCGCTACAAAACCGGCGCCGACCTGCCGCGCATCGTTGCCTTCAACCTCGGCGACGCCCGCGCGGGCCGGCTTGGCACCGGTAACCGCCTGGTCGAACGTGCTCTACCCTCGCGTGGATCCTGGGGAGAGAGCAACCCGTTCCAGGGTTACACGGCCTACGGCCGCTACGCGTACCTGCTGGAGGGCAGGGCAAACGGGCCGTCGTACATCACCGTCGTCGACCTCAACGACACCGGCCAGTCGACCGTGGTCAACAAGTGGGAGACCACGGCAGGTGCATCTCTTCCGGGCCGGGAGCCGCAGGGCATGGCCATCTGGATGCACTCCACCGGCCCGCGACTGGCCTTCGGGTTCCATTCGAACACCGGTGGAGTACGGCAGGCCACCGTCTTCTACAAGAATGAGTTCGTCTGATCAGGTCAAGCCACCAGAGTTCGACCGACGCGATGGCCTTCTGTTGAGCCTGCGGAGGGCAAGCTCCACGTGACTCGCGCACTTGCCTTTGCCAACGTTCAGCTCGGCAGCAGTCCAGCAGAACGCCGCGAGCAAGGCGCCGGCCGGGGCAAGGTCTGACCCCTTACGACGGTCACGCCGACCACGGGCACCTTAGCCCGGCAGACGCCGGCGCGCCCTGACCGGGTGACAGCCGCGCCGGTCCGTCGGTCCCCCGTGAGTACGGGCGGAAGCGCTCGCGGGGTCCCGGCGCTCCCCCTTCGTGCCCTGGACGGTTGTGACGCCGAGCCGCCGTAGCCCCAACCGCAGCTTGATGCGAGTACTCAAGTTGACGCTTAATAAAGCAGATGCTTTAGTAACTGCATGGGAACCATGGTCGAGGATGAGCAGCTCGATGCCCTGTTCACGGCGCTCAGCGACCGCACCAGGCGAGACATCGTGGCCCGGCTGAGCACGGGCGAGGCGACGGTCAAGGAGCTGGCGGAGCCGTACGCCATGAGCATGCAGGCCGTGTCGCATCACATTCGGGTGCTCGAGCGGTCCGGGCTGATCAGCCAGGGACGGCACCGGCAAACCCGGCCATGTCGGCTCGAACCTGCGGCGCTCGAGGCCGCGCTCTCATGGATCGAGGAGAGCCGGCGGGCATGGTCAGACCGGATGGACCGGCTAGAGACGCACCTCACCCGCTTGCAGGAGGGTGAGAACCAGTGAACGCCGACGAACTCGTCTACCGGCGGGTCTTCCGCGCGCCGCGCGAGCTGGTGTGGCGGTGCCTCACCGAGCCCGCCGAGCTCGCGCGCTTCTGGGGCCCGAGCGGCATGACCACGCCGATCGACAGCATCGTCGTCGAACTTCACCCCGGTGGCCGGTTCGAGACCCTGATGCTCGGCGAGTACGGCAGCCACCGGATGGTTGCCACCTTTACCGAGATCGTCCCGCCCGAGCGGCTTGCCTGGGTCGAGCCGGCGACCGGGATGCACACCACCAGCACGCTGGAAGACCTCGGCGATGGCAGAACCGCGGTCGTCATCCACCAGCGCAACGTGCCCGAGACAATGCGTACGCCCGAGTCCCGCACCGGCTTTCTCACCTCCCTCGACAAGCTCGAGAAACACCTCGCTCACCTCATACAAGGGAACCGATCATGACCGACCTGCAGTCCTGGGTGGCGCCGACCTACAGAGGGCTCGCCGATTCCCTCGCCGCCGCGACCGTCGAGACATGGGACGCCTCGTCGCTGTGCGAGAAGTGGCTGGTGCGCCATGTGATCGCGCACGTGACGATGCCGGCGCGGCTGACCCCAGAGCAGTTCGGGGCCGAGATGGCGGCGGCCGGCGGCGACTTCACCGTACTTTCCGACACCGTAGCCACGCGGGACGCTGCGCTGCCCGTCGCCGACCTCCTCGCCCAGCTCCGATCGCCCAGACTGCACGCGTGGCAGCCGCCGGGCGGCGGTGCAGCCGGCGCACTGAGCCATGCCGTCATTCACTCCCTGGATGTGACGATCGCACTCGACCGGCCCGCGATCGCACCGGCAGAGGCTGTGACCGCCGTCCTCGACCAGCTCACCGCCGCACACGGCACCTGGTTCGGCATCGACCTGACCGGTGTCCGGCTCGAGGCCACCGACACCGACTGGAACTGGGGAAACGGCCAGCTCGTTCGCGCCGACAGCGGCTCTCTGGTGGCACTCCTGAGCGGCCGAACCCTACCCGACGGCCGGACACTGCCCCACAGCTGACACCCCGGGCCGACACGTCTTCACGTGGGGGACCAAGGGCATACGTCTGCAACGTCCAACACGGCCTCCACATGGACAGCTCCGCGAGGTCCCCGACAGCCCCGCCCCTTCCGACGGCGGCGTGGACGAGGAGGGGAGGGAGTGTAGACCCCCGCCGATCCCACTTCCGACAGCCATAGGCGAGGGCCCCATGATCCTTACCTTCGGGGCTCTCGCCTATGACAGGCGGCGCTCAGCTGCTTCACGCGGTCGGTTCGGTCGTGGGCTGCTCGGGGGCGCGCCCTCGAAGTCTGACGAAGGTGGGGTCGCCCTTGAGGTTCTGGTGGATGACCAGTACGGCTGAGCCGTCCGTTCCGGCGGTCGCCGGCTCGAACCACACCCTGAGCGCGCACTCGTCATCCACGTCGAGGTCTTGGTTCTCACAGGCGCCGTCATGCTGAAAGCTCGCAGGCGACTCGCCTTTCAGCTCGATGTCGCCGATCTTCAACGTGGTGGTGCCCGTGCTGAGGATGAGCACGTCTTGCCCACAGTCCTGGCCGGCGCACAGATCCAGGCCTTTCGGCGTCACCGCGATACCGGGGCCTTTGCTGGGCCCGTCCGGTCGAGGCTGGGTTACCTCGCCGCTTTTCATCTCCGGGCCGCCCGCCTCGCGGCTGATGTTCACCTGTCCGGACGTGATCAACGCGGCTGTGATCGTCGCACCGGCGGCGATCACAGCCGCGGCGATGGCGACGCCTCGGGTCGACATGGAGGATCCTCCTGAGGGTCAGCGCTCTTCCCACCGCTGGTGGGGCCCGCGGTGGCACGTCCACTGCAGGACCGGGCCGCCCTCAGCCCGGCCCTTGCCGGCGCGCTGGTCGGGCTCGACGCACCTGTTGCTGCGCCTGTTCTTGAGGAACCCGGCGTCCAGCTCGGTCTTGTCCCACTGCTGCTGGGCGCCCCGGTGGCAGTTCCACTGCAAGAGCCTGGCGTTGTTGCTCTTGCCGTTGGATCCGCCGGCCTGGTTGACCTCCAGGCACATGTCGTCGCTGTGACGGGCCTGCAGGAGCACGTAGCCGTTCTCCAGATCAATGATCCGCCACTGCTGCCACCGCTTACTTTCGCCGGTGGTGCAGGTGCGCTGCACGACCCAGGCGCCCGCGTTCCTGCTGCGGTTGTCGACCTGGAGGCATTTGCCGCTGCGCTTGTTCTGGAACTGGTCGTAGGTGTACGTGGTGAGCCCCGGCCCCTCGGCCGTGCCCGTCTCCTCCGGATCGTCAGCTGCCGCTCCAGCTGTCGAGGTGCCGGAAATGAGGATCGCGGTGGCGGCGGCAGCCAGGACAAGGATGCGTCGTACGGAAGGGTTGGTCATGAGGACCTCTTTCGTGAACCGATGGAACAGTAGGTGGGTGGCGGTTGTCGGTGGTATCGATCGTGGCCGGACAACCGGGTGCGGGACATCCGAGCTAGCACGGGACTTCTGTCAGGGAGAGCACTCACTGGCCGAGCGTCACCAGTCCAAAGCCCGCGAGGTAGACCATCGAGGTGAAAGCCAGATAACCGAGGCTCACGTCGAGTAGTTCCTTGGGGGATGAGGCGCTGGTGGCGGGGATCGGGTGGTGTGTGCTCATGGCCACCACGATGGCCGCGCCGGGGGTGGTCGTTCACGGGTGGTGGCCCGCTGATCGGGTCCGGGTTTTCCCGGAATTCGGGCTCCTGGTAGGCCTGGTTGCCGCACCTGGAGGGCAGGGGCGATCATTTCGATCATGACCACCGAGGCCCGGCGGGCCGACGTACTGCGCGTGGCCCACTTCAACAGCGACCGCCGATGGGCGGATGTCCGTCGGCCTGGCTGATCTGCCATAGGGGTCTCCTTTGCAACGAGGGGCTGCCTTCTGGCGGGTGCCTTCAGGCTCGCGCTCCCGGCGTCCTCGATCCCAGAGGCGCCATGTCCTCGTCGAACCGGGTGCCAGTCGTCCCGGATGGGACCTGAAGTCCCAGAGCCGGGTGGGACCTGCCGCCTCTGGTGGCGGTGACGCTGGGCGCAGGACGCTGATGTTCCGTTGAGAAAGGGGAACCTGTGAACCCCCTCGCCCCCACGCGAACCATCTCCTCGAGCAGGATCGCGGTCGTGTCCGCGCTTTTGACCATGGGCGCCGTCCTGGCCGCGGCGAACCTGCTGCTGCGGCCCGTCCCGGCCCTCGATTTCGGCTCCTACGCGGCGCTACGGGCCGAGCGCGACGCGGTCTGGCTGTTCGGCCTGCTCGGCGGGATCGGCACGGCCGTCGCCTACCTCGCCGCGGGGCTGTCGGCCTGCTTGCTCATCAGGCACAAGGGCGCGGTCCTCGCGACGATCGGCGCCGTGCTGACCGGCATGGCAGGAGTGCTGTATTGCGCCGGCTTCTTCGCCATCGGCGCCGTCGACTGGTATCTGACGGCCGACGCCGCGGGCGGGCAGGCGCTCTTCTCCTACTTCCAGGACAACTCCGGGCAGGTCTTCGGCATCCAGGCGATCGGATTCCTTCTGTCGGTGCTGGGCTTCGCCGTGCTCGGGACGGCGTTGTGGCGCTCGCGGGCGGTCCCCCGATGGCTCGCCGCCGCGGTGCCGCTGAGCCTGGTCGCGATGATCGCCGGCGGCTCGGGAATCATCTACGATGCACTCCACGCGGTCTTCATGACATCACTTGTGGCGCTCGCCTGGTTCACCTGGCGTGGCCGCGCCAAGTAATAAGGGGCTGCACCGGTGCACGACAGACGCCTGGCGGCCGACGCGTTACGCGCCGGCCGCGTCGTCGTTGTCACCCTCGCCTGCTCGTGCTCGCGTTGTATGTCATCGGCCTGGCGATCTGGATCATCGACGCCGCGCGGCTGCCGGAGATCGCGTTCGCCCCGTGGTCCACCTCGCAGGGCCGCCTGGTGCCCGACGGCTGGGGTGTGCCCGCCGAGTCATGGGCCGCCATGGTGGCCCTGCCCGGTGTCATCGTGACGGTCGCCGGCGCCACGGCTGCGGCGCTGATCCTGCGCCGGGACACGTCCTGGTTCCGGCTGTATCTCGGCTTCGCGCTCGTCCTGTTCGCTACGGCGGGCAGCGAGGTTCCGCGCTGCACTCCAGCCAGTACGTGCCCGGCTTGCCGGTCTGCGGCGTCTGCTCCAACGTCACCAGGTCACCCTGCACGGCGAGCACCTTGGTGTTGTTCGTGCCGTAGCGCACGACCTTGATTGCCTGATCGCTGCCGAACCAGGCCCCGGCCCCCGTCGCCGCGACCAGGATGATGAGGACCGCCGCACCCGCATCCCACGCCATCCACCGCCGGCGGGGTCGCCGCTTACGTCCGGATCCCATCGAAAACCCTCCTGACCGTGCGCTCGCACAACCCGCGGAACCCGTCTTCCTCCAGGCCGATGCGGCCACCGAGATAGAGCTGTACGAGCCCCTGGATGGACGACGTCAGCGCCAGCGTCACTTCCAGCGGATCGTCCTCGCGTAGCAGCCCTTCGCGCATGGCCTCCTCGACCAGCACGACGAGCATGCTGAACGACGGCGACCCTCCGCCTTGGAAGTCGTCGGGGAAGCGCCGAGCCCGCTCCCGGCGATCGGTCATGATGTCCGGTCGGCCACCGCCTCAAACAGCGCCTGGCGACTCGGATAGTGCTTGTAGGCGGCCATCGGGGACACGCCGACCATGTCGGCCACCCGCCGCATGGTCACGGCCGCAGCACCCTCGCTCACCAGAATGGCCTGCGCCGCCCCGGCGATCCTCTCCGCTGTGTTCGGAGCACTCATGGTGTACACAGTAAACCGTCAAGGTGTACGTCGTACACCTCACGGTGAGCCAGAAGTGGAGCCGCACGGGGACGCGGCTCAGCCGGGCAAGGGACGGCGGCCGAACGAGGTGAGCTGGTGGATGTCGTGGCGGGCCCGCAGCGCCGCGATCGCCGCCTGGTCGGGCGGCCCGCCGCCGGCCGTCACCAGTTCGGCCATTTCCCGCATGTAGTCCTCGTGGCCGCTCGGGGCCACCACGAAGAGCATCCGCGCGGGCATGGGTCCGGGGTTGAAGAAGGCGTGCGGGCAGCCCGTGGGCACGTGCATGAAGCTCCCCGGACCGCCCCTGAACACCGACGCGCCCGAATCGGACTCCCAGGCGCGCCAGTCGCCTTCTGCCTCGTCACGCGGGTGAAAGGCAAGGAGGTCCAACTCCCCCTCCAGGATGTAGAACATCTCCTCGGCATGGTGGTGCAGGTGCGCCCCGACATCGAAGCCCGGCGCCACCCGGGCCTCGAACACCGACCATTGCCTCGACCGTTCCGCGCCCACCTTGAGCGTCATGTCGACGCCCGGGATGTCGCGCCCGGCGCCGGGCGGCAACAGCAGTCCATCGGTCATCTTCGTCTCCTCACGAGCTGGTTCAGGTCAGGGCTTCCAGGCGGTCGCGGCCACCCCATGACATTGATCATGTTAGGGCGGAAAGCCCGGCTGATCCTGGTAGGGATACTGCTAGCTTGCGGGCAAGGGGTCACCCTCAGGCGGGAGCCGATGCACTGTGGAGAACGGTGGCAGGCAGCGGGGCAGGCAGGCCGAGTTGGCCGCGTTCCTGCGCGCGCAGCGGGCCGGGTTACGGCCCTCGGACGTGGGGCTGCCGGAGGGCGCCGCCCCCGCACGCCGCAGGACCCCCGGGCTGCGGCGGGAAGAGATCGCCGAGCTGGCCGGCATCAGCGTCACCTGGTACACCTGGCTGGAGCAGGGCAGGAACATCTCGACGTCGGCCCAAGTGATCGACGCGTTGGCCCGCGCCTTGTCGCTCGACGACGACCAGCACCGCTACCTGCGCGACCTGGCGGGCCTGCCCGCTCCGGAGCGCAAGCCCTCCGACGACCACGCGCAGGCTCGGCTACGGCGGCTGGTCGACGCGGCGGCGCCGAACGTCGCCTCCGTCTACGACGTCAACTTCGACTACCTGGCCTGGAACAAGCCCTATGCGCTGATCCGCCACGACCCGGGCAGGTATCCGCGGGAACGGCGCAACCTGCTGTGGATGATGTTCACCGACGCGGAAATCCGTACTCGTCTGATCCGGTGGGAGCCGGCCGCGCGCTCCGTGCTCAGCCAGTTCCGCGCAGCCGCCGGCCGGCACCCCGGCGACCCACGCTTCGCGAGCATCACGCGGGCCCTGTCCGAGACGAGCGCGGAGTTCCGTGAGTGGTGGACCGAATATCCCGTCCGCTCCTTCCGGCCCGCTATCATCGGGATCGACCACCCTGAGGCGGGACGGCTCGACCTGGAGCTCTTCCAGCTGCACCCGGCCGAGCGGCCCGACCTCCTGCTGGTCATGCAGGTCCCGGTCGGCAAGACGGCCCTGCGGCGAATCACCGCGCTGCTCGGGACCGCGTGAGCCGCGAGACCCCTGCCAGGAACGTTGCTGCAGCCGCCACGGACCACTCTCCACGAGCAGGAATCCCCCGTCGTCGCTCCGCCGACGCAGTACGGGTCTCCCACCTTGGATCGGACAGGGTCACGACCGACGACCCAGTGCTTCACGCTCGTGTTCGCCGGGCCGAAGAACATCGTGCCCACCCCCGCTCTCCAGCTTGTCCAGACGACGTCGCCGAAGGACAGGCCGTTCGGCTCCACGCAGTGACCGGCCGTCATGAACAGGTTGTCGGATTCCGTCCCTTGGTCTCTCCAACGCCAGGACCTGGGCCTATCTGCTGGTGCGGGGATAGTCCGGACGCCCGGGTTCTCCCCTCGTTCAGGTCGTGGCGCTCTCGTACTGCGGGCGACCGGTGGTGCGGTAGGTCTGGATCGTCAGCCCCTTCGGGGTGGACTGCAAGTCGACCAGCTCGAGTCCTATGTCCGGGCCGGTGGCAGGGAAGAGCCGCGTGCCCTGGCCGACGACCACGGGATAGGTGAGCAGTACGACCTGGTCGACCAGCCGATGGTTGAGCAGCCAGCGGATCAGGGTGCCGCTGCCCCACACTTGCAACTCACCGCCCGGCTTGGCTCTCAGCTCGCCGATGGCGCCCGCGATGTCGCCGGACAGGACCGTCGTGTCCGGCCATTGCGGGTCGGTGAGCGTGGTCGAGGCGACGTACTTGGGCCGCGTGTTCAACGCCTCTCCGACGGGGTTTCCCGGATCCATGCCTGCTCCCCAAGAGCCGGCGAAGATCTCGTAGGTCCGCCGCCCGAACAGGAACGCGTCGGCTCGCTGGAAGGCCTGGCTGATGAACGTCGAGGCCTCATCGTCGAGCAGCGGCGGAGCCCATCCGAAGCGCTCGAATCCGCCGCTGCCATCCTCGTCCGGCGCGCCGGCTTCGCGCCGGGTCCCTGCGTCAATCCGTCGATGTCCCTGCGTCACTCCGTCGACGGAGACGTTCGTGACGGTCGTCAGTTTCATGGTCGCAGTTCCCTTCGCGCTGGGTCGTCGTTGGGTACGACCGGCCCGCGGCGCCGATCTCATCGGTCGTGCACGGATCTGCCGCGAGTCGATGGATACCCCCACTGGGCACAACCGTCCCCTAATCACACACCGCGACGCGAGGGTGAGGGCACGCCTTCCAGAACTACACATCCATACTTCAGCAGATCACGAAGGGCACCCGTCGCGCTTGAGAGACAGAAACGACTGGCTGTGGCAATTACTCGACGATCCCTACCTGCTGGTGGCCCGACGCGGCACCTTCCCTGACGGTCCGGTGCACCGACGGTGGTCTGCGTCCTGATTTCTCCGATTCGACGTACAGTTCGGGGCGCCGGTCCGCGTGTACGTCGTTGAGCATGCTGATTGATTTGTCGCGCGCCTGCGCGAGGTCGACGGTCGCCGTGATGAGAGCCTCCTCACCGAGGTGCAGCTGCGTCACGGGGTAGCCGTCCGCGTCGACGATGACGCTGCCGCCGAGCCACTTCTGCCCGCGCTCGGTGCCCGCGCGGTCTGCGACCGCGACGAACATGCGGTTGATGGCGGCATTCGCCTGCACACGTACGATCTCGCCCGGCCGCTCGCCTTGCGGCCGCGGGTACAGGGGCCAGTTGACCGGCCCGCACAGTATTTCGGCGCCGGCGAGTGCGACGAGCCGCACCCACTCCGGGAACTCGAGGTCGTAGCAGATCATCATGCCGATACGCCCGTGCGGCGTGTCGATCACGGGCGGGCGGTCGGAGCCGGGCGTGAAACCGCAGCTCTTCTCGCCATTCCACAGGTGCGCCTTGCGGTATGTGGCGCGCAGGCCGGTCTCGTCGATGAGCAGGGCAGTGTTGTACGCGTCCACGCCGTCGAGCTCGGCGAATCCGCTGACCACGACCAGCCCGTGCGCGGATGCGAGCGCCCTCAACTCACGGATCGTCGCGCCGTCCAGCGGCTCGGCCGCGCTCCGCAGCTGGTCGAGGTCGTGAAACATGTAGCCGGAGTTCGCCAGCTCGGGCAGCACGACGATCTGCGCGCCGCGGGCGGCGGCCTCGAGCACGGCGGTGCGGATTCGCCGCCGCGTCTGATCCGCGGCGCCGAGTACTGGTTCGAGCTGGCAGCATGCGACGGTGACATGCCGGGGCGGTTGAGCGAGCGAGGCGCTGCTCACTGTAGTGATCCCTCCAGCTCCACCTCGTTCGTCTCTCGCACCGCTGCTTCGGCGGTCATGTCGAGGTTCCGCGAGAACAGCAGGTACAGGCCGCCGGAAACGACGAGTCCGACTGCGAATGAGAAGTCGGCGCCGCCCATGCGCTCGGCGATGGGTCCCACGAAGAAGCTGATCGAGACGAACGGGATCATGACGAGAATTCCGATCACGTACGCGACGACACCGCGCCACTGCCAGCGGCCGTACAGTCCGTTCGGCTTCAGGATCTCGGCGATCGCGTACCTGCCGCGCCGTACCAAGTAGAAGTCGACAAGGTTCACGGCCGTCCACGGTACGAGGAAGTACAGCATGAGCAGCACGAAGCTGGTGAAGCTGTTGAGATAGTTGTCGGGGATGAACAGCGCGATGATGAGGGATGCCACTCCCACGATCACGAGGCCGATCACTCGCAGGCGCACCGTCGGTTTCACCTGCCTGAAAGCGTCGACGGCGCTCGTTCCGGTCAGCATGGCGCCGTATGCGTTGACGCCCATGACCGATATGAGTGCGAGTACCGACACGATCACGGTGATGGTGCCGAAGCCGGGGAACAGCAGGTCGCCGACCTCGCGCAGGGCGCTGATCGGGTCCGCGTTCGGGATGTAGCTGGCCAGGATCGCGCCGAGCGACATGAGCCAGACCGCCGAGACCGCCGCCCCCGCGTACACCGAGGAGATGAGCCCGGGGGCCGAGACTTTCGCCGGCAGGTAGCGCGTGTAGTCGGAAACGTAAACGGCGTAGCTGATGTTGTAGCCCGCAGCCAGCGAGAACTGCACGAGGAAGGCCGTCGTGTCCCAGCCCGCCTGAGCGGCGGCGGCGTCGGGCACCACTGGTGTCGTCGAGAAGTGCACGATCGCGACGACCGTGACAATGGCGAACACCGCGATGAGTATGTATGTCAGCCAGCGCTGCACCAGGTGTAACAGGTCATGCCCGACCACCGCGATGGTAATGGAGAGTGCGATGAGCACCGGATACCAGAACAGCTTCACGTCCGCGAACATGCCGATGCCCTGCGTGGCCAGGATCGTGTCGAACACCAGGAAGCCGACGTAGATGAAAACCGTGGCGGCGAATGGCACGAGAGCGCCGCGGCTGCCGAACTGAGCGCGCGACTGGATCATCTGTGGCAGCCCCATGCGTGGCCCCTGGTTGGCGTGGAAGGCCATGAAGAACGTGCCGAAGCACGCGCCGAGCAGCACGGCGAACACGCTGAACCAGACGTTCAGTCCCATCGCGGGGCCGACGAATCCGGTCGTGAGCGTGGGCAGCACGAAGTTGCCGGCGAACCAGAACGGACCCTGGTGCCAGACCTTTCCGCGGCGTTCGGCGTTGGGGACATAGTTGATCGAGTGCTGCTCGATCACAGGGTCGCGATTGGTGGCTTCTGCTGTGGTGGACATCATCATTCCTTCCGGAGTTTCGGGTTCAGCGGATAGGACGGCGTTCATGGCCGAGAGGACCACGAACGCCGGGTGGGATGAGGCGCGGATGAAGATCCACCCACGCCCCCACGCCGTTGTATGCGGTCGTGCCGAACGGATCGGGTGTCCGGGAAGTCCTGGTACGCGCATGACCCGGTTCCGGGCGGTTCAGTGAACACCGACCCCACGACCGAGGCGCCGCGGGTGTCGATGGGTGCGGTCAGCGACCTTTGTCGCCATCATCAGGAACTGCGGATACGTGGCGACGAAATGGCCGGCGTGGTCATCGCGCGAGGCTTCGAACCCATCGGCGACCGTTCTGACCTCGTCCTCGGTGACCAGATCCGGGCTGTTCTTCTGGAACAGCGTGATGACGCTCGTCAGGTAGTCACCGAACGCGGCACCCATCTCCACGTTGTTCCGCAGCACAATGTTGAGATCATCGACCGCGAAGCCCGCCTCCTCGGCGAGCCTGGGCAGCTTGCTGCCGATCATGCCGTCGGTGCCGCCGGCCGCCGTGACCCTCAGCCAGGCATCCCTCGTCACCTGGAACGGTTCCCAGTCGGGCCGCGCGGTCAGGAAGGACAGGTCTTCCTCGATCACATAGATCCGGCCGCCCACCGGAAGCGCGTCATGGACGGCCCTCAAGACGCGTGCGGGATCGGAGACGTGCTGCAGCACGAAGCGCAGGATGCACCTGTCGAACCGCCCGCGCACGGCCTCCGGGATCGGGTCCTCGCCGATCTTGGACACCTCGATGCTGTAGTTCGGCGGCGCCGCTTCGCCCCTGCGAAATCTTGCCGCGAGATGCGGGTTCGCCTCCACCCCGAAGATGCGGGTGCCGGAAAAGTTGCGGGCGAGGAAACACCCGTAGCCGCCCGCCGCGCTGCCGACCTCGAGGACCCCGCGGCCGGCGCCGAATTCCCCGCTCCGGAGCCAGGCGACTTCACTCTCCCCCAGCGCCCAGGTCTGGACGTCCAGGAGCCTCTCCCACTCCTGGAGTAATTCCTCCTCCTCGATGGCCTTCATCATGCCGGGCGTCAACGACGGAATGCCGTTTCCCGCCAGGACCTGCGGAGTCATGTCGCTCGTGGCCCGAGGCTCCGCCCAGCGGCGTTCGGCGTGGGAGGCATAGTCGATCGAGTGCTGCTCGATCACACGGTCGCGGCTGGTGGCCTCTGCGGTGGCGGACATCATCGTTCCTTCCGGAGTTTCGGGTTCAGCGGGTGGGACCGGCGTTCATGGCCGAGAGGAGCACGTACGCCACGTGGGATGCGGCCATCGCCGTTACCTGAGCGTGGACGGAGCAGGTGGGACTTCGACGAGGTCGGCGCCGACCAGGTCGACCGAGCGCGGTGCACGGATCATGGCGAGCAGTTCGCGGCTCGCCGTGATTACCATTAGGCACCCTTTGATGCATATAAGGCAACAGCTTGCGGTAAACTGCTTGCACTGATCGGTTTCCTGTCCAGACGAAAACGCGCTGGCTTGTCGCGTCGATCATCGAGCTGTGAGGACTTCATGAGGGCCATGCATCCGACACCATCCGGCTCCCCGGTGCGCGTGGGTGCTCGTCTGCGGGCGAGCCGCCAGGTGCAGGGCCTGACGATCGAGCAGGTGGCGGCGGCGACCAACCTGACCAAGGGATTCCTCAGTCGCGTCGAGCGAGACGAGACCTCCCCCAGCGTGGCCACCCTCGTCACTCTGTGCCAGGTGCTGTCGGTGCCGATAGGTTCGTTGTTCGAGGAGCCGGACACCGAGGTCGTGCACATGGAGGATGCTCCGCGCATCAACTTGGGTGGTCGTGGCCTCGTCGAGCGGATGCTTACGCCGCGCAGCCAATCGCGCGTGCAGGTGCTGCGCTCCTTCCTCGACGTCGGCGCCAGCGGAGGCGACGACCTCTACACGATCAACTGCGACGTGGAGGTGCTGCACGTGCTGGCCGGTGAGCTCGAAGTACTCTTCACGAATCGCACGGTCGTCATGGCCGCCGGCGACACTCTGACCTTCTCGGGTCGCGAACCACACAATTGGCGCAACACGGGTTCCACCTCAGCCGACATCATCTGGACCCTCGTTCCAGCGGCTTGGAGCGGCTCTAGCTGACAGGGCAGGCAGATATCCCCGGCACTTGGGTCATCTCCGGTCCCGGCAGCCTGCTTCAGGATTGCCGCGATCTGCGCGGCTCTTGCGGTCCTGTACTCCTACAGGGACGTAGTCGCACTCCGGTCCATCGCCTACCTGCGCGAGAAGGACCTGACCTCGTTGCAGAGCATCCGCAAGTCGATCAAATACTTGCGAGCTCCCGCCGCGAGACCTCAACCTTTCAACCTCTGTAGACGCCCTAAGGACATTAAGAACCCCCGGCCGTTCCCTCCTGACGGTCGGGGGTTCTGGTTTCCGTGAAGCCCGCCTAGTCAGTCGACGCCGAGGTTCGCGGCGAACTCCCCTACCTGCTGTTCGACTGCCTCCGCTGTCTATTCCGCGTCTTGCAAGCCGAAGTTCGCGGCGACCTGCTCTACCCGCTGTTCGATTACCTCCGCGTCTAGCAAGCCGAGGTTCGCGGCGACCTGCTTTACCTGCTGTTCGATTACCTCCGCTGTCTCTTCCGCGTCTTGCAAGCCGAAGTTCGCGGCGGACTGCTCTACGGCCCGTGAGAGCACGTGGCCGTTGTTATTCGGAACGTCGGCGCTGGCGGCAGTGGCACACAAAGCAAGAGTGCCACCGGTGATTGCGCTTCCTAGCATCAGGCCAGCGAGAATCCCTTTCGGTGTGGGCATTACGCGTACTCCTTGATGAAATTCGGTTTCCCGAGCCGGTTGGCTATTCTGTGGCATAATAGGGAAATATCCTTATATCCCTATTTCCTCCCCATGCTTCTTGGTTTCCGAATGAGTCATGTCGCAAACGAGAGGTTCCCGCCTTTGGTCTCTTCTTGTAGAGTTATTGATATTCTGGTCCAACTAAGTCCGCTTTTATTGCGATACCTGCCGATGGATGTGTCTTGTTCGTACTTCCCGGGCAAGGACGGTGCGCTGCTCGTGCCCGCCGTCCTGGCCATCCACATCCCCGCCTCGGCGTACGGGCTGACCGGGGCCGAATGGCTCAACCTTGCCGGTCTGACCGGTGAGCACGAAAGCGACACACTCTCTTGAGCGGCACGTATGTTCGCCGCTTCTGTCCGCAACGCGACCACGACGTTTCCGGTGTCTCCGGCACCGGCCGCGTCGCTGACGACGTGCCGTGGCCGGACGGGTTTCGCCGAGCGCGACGAGGATGCGGTGGCCACCTGGATCAAGGAGACCTGGCCGGCCGTGGAGCAACGGCGCGGGACCAGGACGCGCTCAAGGATGCAGTACCGATCCAGCCTGCTGGACGCCTTCGTTACTCACACCGGCCTGAACGTGACCGGGAGCCAGGCTATGAACCTTGACCTTTCAACCTCTGTAGCACTCGGCCTGCCCGGCCGGGCGGGCCGGGCTTCTTCCATGCCGCCGACGCACGCGGCTCTGGGATCACGCGTTTGCGTGTCCCGGTCTGACCAGGCCCGTCTCGTAGGCGAAGACGGCGACTTGGGTGCGGTCGCGCAGCTGGAGCTTGTTCAGGATGCGGCCCACGTGAGTCTTGACGGTCTGTTCCGCGAGGACGAGCCGGCCCGCGATCTCCGCGTTCGACAGGCCGTGGGCGATGAGAGCGACCACCTCGGTCTCGCGTTCGGTGAGGTCCCCGGCGCGGGCCTGGGCCGGGGGCCGCGGGGTGCCGCCCAGCCGGGAGAACTCCGCGATGAGTCGCCTGGTGATGTTCGGGGAGAGCAGGGCCTCGCCCGCGGCCACGACGCGTACGGCCTCGGCGAGCTGGACACCCGAGGCGTCCTTGAGCAGGAATCCGCTGGCGCCCGCCCGCAGCGCCTCGTACACGTATTCGTCGAGGTCGAAGGTCGTCAGGATGAGGACCTTGGTGGCGAGGCCGGGATCCGCGGTGATGCGGCGAGCGGCCTCGATGCCGTTCAGCCCGGGCATCCGGATGTCCATCACGATCACGTCGGGGTGCAGGTCGGCGGCCTTGGCGACGGCGTCGGCGCCGTCCTCGGCCAGGCCCACGACCTGGATGCCGGGCTGGGCGTTGAGAAGGACGGAGAAACCCTCGCGGACCATGGCCTGGTCATCGGCGATGAGCACGCGGATCGTCACGTGTGGCCTTCCTTCGCGGTCGTGGCGGTGTCCACGGGCACCGGGAGCAGGACGGAGACCTCATAGCCATCGCCGGGCGTGGGACCGGCGGCCAGTTCGCCACCGAGCATCGCGGCACGTTCACGCATGCCCATGATGCCGTGACCGGCGCCGGGCGAGGGCTTGGTCGTGTCACGCGAGGGGCCGTTGAGCACCCGCAGCCGCAGCGTGGAGAGCGCGTAGACGATCTCGACGCGGACCGTGGAGCCGGGCGCGTGGCGCAGCGCATTGCTCAGAGCTTCCTGGACGATGCGGAAGGCCGACAGTTCCACACCCGGTGGCAGCGGGCGGGCCGTACCCGAGACGTCCAGCTCAACGCGCAGGCCGGCGGAGCGCACGTTGGCGACGACGCTGCCGAGCTGGTCCAGGGTGGGCTGGGGGCCGCCGGGCGCCGGGGAGTCATCGGTGGTCTCCGCGCGCAGGACCCCCAGGACATGGCGCAGCTCGGTGAGGGCTTCGAGGGCGTTCTGGCGGATGACGGCGAAGGCGTTGACCAGTTCTTCGGGCGGATCCTCGACGCGGTAGGGCGCGGCGTCGGCCTGGATGGAGATGACGGACATGTGGTGGGCGACCACATCATGCAGTTCGCGCGCGATCCGGGCACGCTCCTCCAGTAAGGCCCGGCGCCCCCTCTCCGCGATGGTGGCCGCCTGCTGCTCCTGGAGCCGCTGCCGTGTCTCCCGGAGGCTGCGTGCCGAGGTGCCGAGGAACACGGCGACCGCGAAATTCATCGCGGGAGTCAGCGGGTTTTCCCAGAGCAGGTCTCCGCCCGGCCATTGCATGCCACCGGCCAGCAAGCCGCTGAGCAGCAGCGTCTCGACGGCGACCCGGGGCCGGTTGCGCAGCGCCACCAGGAACAGCACCCCGGCATGGACGAACCATGGCCACGGCTCGCCGATGAATGTAGGCGAGTAGGGCGTCGCGGCGGTGACGGCCAGGAACGCCATCGACAGCCACCACGCCGGCACCGGCCAGCGCAGTGCCGACACCAGGATCAGCGCGTGGGCGATCGCGAACGGCGCGGCCGCGCTGCCCTCGGCCGTCGCGGCGAGGAGGACGGCGGCCAGCACGATCAGAACGTGTGGCAGCCATTTCAGCGGCCGCGGCCCGGCCATGGGCGGCAGCGGCTGCGGGGCCGATGTGAGCAGATCCGCTCGTACGCCCCGCAGCACGGCACCCATCGCGTCGGCCCTGTCCACGTGGACGATCCTAGACACGGGGCGGCTCTTCCCATGCGTTTCGCGCTCCGCCCTTCGACGGACGGCCGGCCCGGCCGCGCTCGACCGCGCCGAACGCGGCCTGGCATACGGCCAGCGCGATCGCGAAGACCGGCAGCCAGCCGAGCCGGGCCAGGACCCAGCCGAGATCGTCCGGCCTGGTATGCAGGCCCGGCAGCGGGCCGGACAACAGCCCCATGGCGGTGACCGCGAGCATCGCCGTCTGGTGCCAGAGGAAGATCGTCATGGCGGAGAGGTTGGCCGCGGCCACCGCCGCCCAGACCGTCGGCCGGATCATCATCCGGCGCAACGGCTCGCGCAGCAGCAGAGCCAGTCCGCATTGGGCCAGGCCGAAGGCGACGGCCGCCAGGGTGGGCGGGTTGAGATTGGAGACCGGCGCGCCGGGCACCCCGACCATGGACGCCGGGTATCCGTCCCAGATGACGAGGCCTGCGGCGGCGACCCCGCCGATGATCAGCAGCGGACCCGAGCGGCGGGTCTCGAACCGGCCCCGCGCCCACGCCGCGCCCAGCGCGTACGGCACCAGCCAGCCGGCCACCACGTTCACCCAGCCGAGCCAGGCCGGACCCCCAAGACCGAAGCGGACCAGGTCAACAGCGGCCACCACGGCGAGCGACCACAGCGGGCCGACCCGTAAGACCATCGGGGTCAAAGCCGTGAGCAGCGCGAACACCAGCAGGAACCACAGGGGCGACAGGACCAGGGTCAGCAGCGTGCGCACCGTCTCAAGGGGTGTGCCGGACAAGAGCATGACGACGGCCGTCACCGCCCACACACCGAGGATCACGACGACAGGCCGGAACAACCGGGCCAGCCGCCCGCCGAGCCACCGGCCGTACCCGACCCCGCGCCGACGGGCGGCCTGGTAGCCCTTAGCGGCGACGTGCCCGCCGACCAGGAAGAACACGGCGAGGGTCTGGAAGATCCAGGAGAGCGGGGCGAGCCAGGGCATGTACTGCAGCGGGCTCGCCCCCTGCAGCGAACCCCGACCGGCCTCGACCACGGCGCTGACCAGCCAGTGGCCGAATATCACGCCGAGGATCGCCAGGGCTCGCAGAGCATCGACGGCCCGGTCGCGATCAGGTGGGGTCCGGGCGTCGACGCGCCGCGCCAGTCCCCGCAACCCCGGCATCGGGTGGCGACCGGCTCGGACGGGACGATACGACTGGGCGGTCACCGGGTCACCTCCCGGTCGCGCCCCAGGGCGATACGCGCCAGGTTCGCCACCGATGCCGAGCCGGGAGCGAAATAGTCGCCGTGGCCGCCGTCGCCTGCGGCGAACAGCCGGGCGCCGAAGCCGCCCGAGACCGGATCGGCGCCGAAGCCGATGGCCGTGCCGAAAACGGGCAGGCTCAGGTGCGGCACGCCGCCGATCCAGTCCCGCGCTCCCCGTCCCGCCCACACCCGCGCGGCGGTGCCCAATCCCGCCGCCGTGTCCGCACCGGTGCCGGGGCTGCCGAACATGGCGATGTCGGCGACGGCCAGGTCGGCGGCGGCGCGGCCGCACACCACCGAGCCGTAGGAGTGGCACAGCAGCGAGACCTGCGCGGCCGGGTTCGCCCGGCGCACGGAGACGACGAACGCACGCAGCGCACGCGCGCCGTCTTCTGCGCGGCCCGTCGTGACCGCGTCGGTGCTGATCAGCCGGGGTGGTGTGTAGCCGAGCCAGGCCACGACGGCGACCTTGGCGGCCGGGTCCAGGCGGCGGATCTGCTCCTCCAGCGAGCGGGCCGCCCAGCCGAGCCTGGCGTGCGGCTTCGGGGTACGGGCGTCGTAGGTGTCTAAGGTGGTGTCCGAACCGGGCACCAAGACCGATATCCGCCGGGCGGTCGCCAGGTCACCCAGGACCTCGACGGCCCGGCCCTCGCCGCGGGCGTCGAAGGACAGGAACGTCCGGGCGGAGCGGGCCATGGCCCGCAAGGCCTCTGCCCGCCGGTGGTCCCCGCCCTTCTCGGCCATGCGCGCGGCCTGGATGATGTTGGCCCGGTTGGCCGCGTACCGGGTCTCGAGGGTGCCGGTCGACAGGACGGGCAGCATCGCCGGGTCGGGGGCCGGGACGCCCGCCCGGGCCGCGGCCGAAACCAGTGCGGACAGCGCGGCGATCACCAGCCCGGCCAGCGCACCCCGCCAGAGCCGGGTACCGCAGCCTGGGATCCACATGTCGTACCTTCCTTTCCAGAGGTTTTGACCTGGTCAGGAAGTTACGAAGAGGCGCAGGTAATCAGCGTCCCGCTGTGGAGCCCACTTCCGGATGTAGCTCTCAGGTACTGCGGGTATCGGTCCCACCGCGTCGATGCCGAGACGCGGCCGGGCGTTGACCACCAGGCACGCCTTGGCGCGAGGCACAGGCCTACGGGAGCGCCGCACGCTATGGCCAGGCAGTTGCTCGATGCCGGGAGGCCCGACGAGGAGGGCCTTGCGGCATCGAGCGCCCCAGCCACGTACGACGGGCGCCGAAGTCCGCGATCGCTATGGCCTTCGCCAGAGCACTCCGGAGATCACTTGACGACAACCTAGTGTCCGTCCAACCGTCCCACTGATCTGAGGTATCCGGCGTGCCGTCTCATATTGGAGGCGTCGATCGTCCAGGCTCGGCGCTGTCGCGGGTTCGGCGTAGCGTGCTGCTATGACTGGGGGGCCGGCTCGCTTTGGCGGGCGAGATGATGTTGTCCTGGTGGTAGTCCTGGACTGCGCCGATCTGGACCGGGCCGCGGCGTTCTGGTGCGGTGCACTTGGTTACAGCGCCGAGTCAAGCTCAACTGGGCGTTATCGGCGCCTGCTACCGGTGGGAGGGAACGGCGTTGAGCTGCTGTTGCAGCGGGTTCCGGAGCCGAAGGTGACCAAGAACCGGGTGCATTTAGATCTGCGCGTGCCTGACCTGGAGGCGGAGGTGGCCAGGCTGGTGGCCTTGGGCGGGCGGCGCATCACCGACAGCCCCGTCGAGGAAGACGGCTGGGCTTGGTATGTGCTCACCGATCCCGACGATAACGAGTTTTGTGTGTTGCAGCCATCCGAGAAGCTCGCCGGGCATTGACAGTGCCGACCAACGAGGTTCCGTGCACTGAAACAGCAAACCCATCAGTCGGCGGGGCATAGGCCACACGATCGAGATCATGATGAGGCATCTCAAGCGCAGTCGCGAGGGCGCGCGCCAAGGTCGTCTTACCGCTTCCTGCCCCGCCAACCACCAGCGCCCGCTGCACCGCGACACCCTTATTGTTCTCTGACTCATGCAGCATGACCGGCACCCTACCGGCGGAACTAATCTCCACGATCTCAGGCGAGCGACCTCACGACTGGGGTCGACAAGCCTTGGCTGGAGAAAGTCTTTGTGCCGGGCGAAGACCACTCGGACGAACTTAGGCAGATCGAGGACGCCATCAAGACGGCCCGCACCGAAAAGGACCTTGGCCTGTTCCACGGAGACGAAGAGAGCTACCTAGAGCGGATCAAGGTGCTCGTCGAACGACGGACGGCACTCTTGGAACTGCCGTCCAGGCCGAGCGGGTACGAGTTCCGGCCAACGGGTCGAACGGTCGCCGAGCACTGGGCCAGCCTCTCTACCGAGAACAAGAACCTGTTGCTTATCAAGATGGGCGTCCGCGTCTTCTACGACGTTACGAAAGGCTTCCCGGACTACAGGATTGAATGGGGAGACATGGACCGCATCGAGAGACTCGCTCAGGGCCTCGAACTGACCGTAACCTGATCGTTACCAACCTCGGTGTCGCCCCCAGTCCCTTACCCCTCTATAGCTATAGATGCCTACGGGCGGGGCGACGGTCATACTTGGATACCAAGTATCAGAGCTTCCCTACCTCTTGGGGGGTAGGGGGGCTCTGGTCTCCTTGGATGATCAACTAACTAAAGATACTTACTAAGAGCCGCCCTTCAAGGCGGCTCTCTTTATGTCACGGGAAGCTAGACCAGCTCAATCGCCCCTTTAGCCGAGTGTCTTGGGGTCTAGCTGATGCTGTCGCGTAGGTGGGTACCGCAGCACCTTCAAATAATTTTGGATGTGATCGTCTGGCCAATCGCATATGCAACCAGACTGGTTGCCATGAGATAGCTCCTCATGGAGGCCGATGCTCAAGACATCGGCCGAAGCCTTGGAGCCGTGTTTCGGCCCGGAACCGAACACGACCTAGTAACTGGCGTCGCCGCAGGCATCTTGTCCTTAGCCGTGATGGTCACCGCTGCTACGTCTGCCACCAGCTCGGAGCTGGCGAGGTTGACCACATCGTGCCTGTAGCTCGTGGTGGCACACACGACATGAGCAACCTGGCAGCCATCTGCAAGAGCTGCCACGAGATCAAGAGCGCCGCGGATCGGCGCCCCCTAACGAACTAATGGAGTCCCCCTGCTGAAGAAGCTTGCTACCGCCGCTGCCCTCATGCTCGGCCTGGCCGCCACCGTCGCCACGCCGGCTCACGCCGCGTCCGGTTGTTCCGTCACGGCTTACATGCCGACGTACAGCAGCCCCACCGTGTACGGGGCGGGCCTGGTGTCGTGCAGCTCCGTCGCGAGTGACGAGTCCCTCTATATCGAGATGGACCTGACCATGGATGGGTCGTCCGTGGATCAGGGCGTCGCCCGATGCTGGAGCCGAGCGTGTGACGTGACCACGTCTGCCACGAACCGCAGCGGCAATCAGTCCTGGTGCTCTTCTGTTCGCGTCTGGGCGATCCGGGACAGCGGGTCTCAGACCTTCATCGGGAGCGACACGGCCTGTGAGGTCTCTGCCCGGCGGCTCTCGTAAGACTCAGACGGCTCGATGCCGTCGCCATGGCGTGTAGCTCAAGTGGCAGAGCAGCGGGCTTTTACCCCGCGGGTTCCAGGTTCGATCCCTGGTGCGCCAACGGCAGGCGGGGGCTGGCACCAGCCCCCGCCTGACCCAGAGTGGCTCACATGGTGTGGCAAGTTCGCGTCTTAGCGGCTAGTGACTGACTGTCCGACCGCTTTCGCCGCGCGAAAGAACCCGAAATGTGAGCATTCAACCCACGATTCATTCCAGTAGTGCGTGCCGGTACTCTTCAACGGCCCCCAGATGAATTTGTTATCCGCACACAAGGCCCATGCCTGATGCTTGCCTGTGCCTGAGCGGCATCTACTGATGGCGCCTGTAAGCTTGCCATTAATTGTGATCTTCTGTACCCGGCACTGGTTAGGCCATGCGTGAGCTGGCTGAGCGAAGGTAAGAGCGCCTGCAGTCGCGACCGTTGCCGCCACACCAACGCTAGCGATACGGATCAGCGCTCCTCGACGAAGCGAGGCGAGTCGCGCTGGCTTTAAGCTTTCTTGCTGAGGTTGCCGAAGCCTGTGTGTTCGCACGCGAATTCCTTCCCTCTGGAGTCTCTTTCGCTTGGCTCTCCCTGTCAGGGACTAGCGTGCTCCAAGTATGCAAATCGCCGTCATAATCGCGTCATAACCAACTGGGGGCTTGCTCTTTGCGCGGTTCCGGCCCCGTTCTCGTGCCTGCTGTACAAATCCAGTCCTCGCCACGCCGCCCTAGCTCAACGGGAGAGCATCCGCCTTACAAGCGGAGGGTTCGAGGTTCGATTCCTCGGGGCGGTACTGGTTGCATTCGCTGGCCTGACTAGCTGGTTGGGTGCGCCTAGGGATGCGGTGTAGGTGCGCACTCTAGCCTCTAAGCGGGAGTAGTCCCCCGCCGAACAGGCTGGAAGTGAGGGTTCGAGTCCCTCCATCCCGCTACTTGGTCTCAATCTTCGACACGACAATTCGCACCCATTCTGTGCCCTTGTCTACTATGCCGGGAATGAACTCGCGTCCCTTTTCAAGGAACGGAAGTACGAGGAAAGCCGGGCTCATTAAGACGATGATGAGCACCAAGGGAACAAGCAGGAGAGCACAGATAGCCACCTGACGCCATCCGTTGGTAAACGTGACCATACGCGTGCTACTCGTCTCCGGCACGCTTTGTCTAGATGCCACATATCTATTATCTGTGGTCTAGACCACTTGGCAGTCACCGACGACGGAGAACGTACCCGACGTAGGAGAACAGCACGAGAACGGCGACGCCTAATCGCGCCAAGTTCGTGTACTCCCCCACGGAAGAGAGGTGAGAGCGTGGCAGGAAGAGGCCCAGCCCCGAAAACGAACGCGGTTCGCCGCAACAAGCAGCCCAGCGAAGAGCTATCCGGCCGCGGTGCAGAGGCGCCGCCCCTCTTCAAACGGGCGAAGTACTCCACAGCCACCCAACGGTGGTGGGACACGTGGGCGAACAGTCCCCAGGCCGAGGCGTTCCTTGACACCGACTGGGAGCGGCTACAGATGCTCGCTCCGATGGTCGAAAGCTACTGGCAGGGCGATCTCAAGCTCTTGGCAGAGATCAGGCTCAACGAAGAGAGGCTTGGCGCGACTATCAGAGACCGTCAGTCGCTCCGCATGAAGCTCGACAAGATCAAGAACGAGGCCGATGAGGACGAACAGCTCCCAGAGAACGTGGTCGACATAGAGCTATATCACAAGCTGGGAGGAGCTTGATTAAAGCCCTCCTCCTAGAATCCCCCGAATGGATGCGTACCCCAAAATCGCAATCACAATGCATTCGACCACTTGCATACCTTTCAGATACCAGGGAAGCCCATCCCACCAAGCAACCATGGCGAGGGCGCCCAAAAAGGCACTAATCCATAGGACGACGCCACCAAGGTAAAGGGGAAGGCTGCCTTCCTCGTCTGCACCAACAGACGCACCGAAAGCCGCAAATGCTAGCAGCGCCACAAAAAGCAGCGCGCCAAATGCGACTATACCTTCAAGGTTGGGCCAGTTGGCTGACCACCAGCTCCAAATGGGCCAGCGTTCAATCCAGGGCAGAAGTAGCCATCCCAGGCTGAGCAGGACACCCAGCGGAGCGAGCGCCCGAAGAATTCTCCATACGCTTCTCGGGCCTAAGGCTGTTAGTACGGCGAATGACAGAGCTAGCCCAACAAACCATCCGGGCGCCTCTGCTCGTATCTGAAGAAGACCCGCCCAAAGATTAGGCAACCATTCGCCAATGCTAGCCGGGCTCCCCCCTTCTGCGTTTCCTGGAGACGGCGCTCCCTTTAGAAACCAAACATCGCTGATATCGAAGCTTGCTATCCCCATGAGGTCGGCAGTAATTCCCAGGACTGTTATTAGGATCAAGCCCACGCCGAGTCGCTGCAAGCCGCTCGGAGTCTGGCGCTCTTCTCTGGTGGGCGCTGGTTCAGATTCCTCTTCGGCCCCTGGCTGGTCCTCTTCGCTGTCCTCCGGTGGAGGGTTTTCATCGATCATGATGTGCCCCCGGTTAGCCGACTGGCGATCGACTCAATAGTCGAGCCTCGGTACTGATCGTAACCAAGCTTTACGTATCCCACCGCGCTAGTCGGAATCAAGCTCAAATTCATAACTGAAGGGGTGATGCCTGTTGCAGACAGGCAATCTCCCCTCAGGAGTCCCTCACCCCTCACGATCCCTCGGTTACGGGATCTTGAGATGGGCTGAGACCTACATCGTCCAGCCTGACGGCCCCGACGCTGGCGAGCCGTGGCGCTTCACACGTGAGCAACAGCGATTCCTGTTGTGGCTCTACGCCATCGACGACGAGGGACGCTGGCTCTACAGCACAGCCGCCCTGAGAAGGGCGAAGGGCTGGGGCAAGACACCGCTTCTAGCGGCCCTTGCGATCATCGAGTTCATCGGGCCGGCGCGGTTCAGCCACTTCGACAAGAACGGCATGCCGGTTGGGAAGCGCGTACCGCTCCCGCTGATTCAGATCGCCGCGACGTCGATCGACCAGACCCAGAACACGCGCGACATGGTGCGCGGGATGCTCGCGGAGAGCCCCGCTGAAGAGCACTACGGGATCGAGATCGGCAAGGGCCTGATCCAATTCCGCGACGGTAGGCCAGGGCGCATCGAGCCCGTAACGGCCAGTTCCCGAGGCCTGGAGGGCGCGCGGCCGACGTTCGTCATCGCTGACGAGGTCCACCACTGGGTTGAGTCCAACCAGGGCATTCACGTCTGGGAAGTCCTGGACCGTAACGTCCGGAAGACCTCTGGCGCCGGTAGCCGCTTGGTTGAGACGACCAACGCCTACAACCCTGCCGAGCAGTCCATTGCCCAGCGCACCCACGAGGCCGCGCTAGCTGGCACTGCGAGCCTCCTCTACGACTGTGTTGAGGCAGTTGGCTATGTCGATCTCAAGGACCCAGACGCCGTCATGGCGGCGCTCACCGAGGCGTACGGGGACAGCCATTGGGTTGACCTTCACGGCCTCCTGGTGGCCATTCAGGACCCTCGCACGAGCGAGGCCGTAGCCGCCCGGTTCTATCTGAATCAGATTCGCGAAACGGCGGATACCTGGATTGAGCGAGCCGTCTGGGACGGCCTGGCGGAAGAGGATGATCCGCTACTGCCGCGGGAACAGATTGCCCTTGGCTTCGACGGCAGCGTCAGAAATGACGCCACAGCCTTGGTAGCCAGCCGCTTGAGAGACGGCAAGTTGTTCCTCCTGGGCCTCTGGGAAGACGACAGCCGGCCAGGCTGGGAAGTGGACGCGATTGCGGTTGACGCTCGCGTGCACGAAGCCTTTAAGCGCTTCCGAGTCGAGTGGATGTGGTTTGCTGATCCCTATTACTGGCAGACGACAGTAAACGCCTGGGCGCTGGAATACGGCGACAAAATTGTCTTCGAGTTCGCGACCAACCGTGATCGTCCGATGGCCGAACCCCGCGACAGGAGAGGTCTGACAGGGACGACGCCGAGCGCTGCTGCCACCGCCTGGACGAGAACGTCTTCGCCGCGCTGCTACCCCGGCCTTCCGCTGGCATCTGCCGCCGGCGCCTCTCGCCTACGCCTTGCCATGCAGCGCTCGGATCGTGCTCCGAGGCGTCCGGATCTGGACACGTGATCTTCGTCGACTTGGAGGATGCTTGGAACGTCCCACAGCGTCGTGTTCCCCTACCTCTGGAGCCGCTCTATGGGTTACCCGCCCCAGCCGCACGACCCGTACGGCCAGCAGTCCGGTGCCCAGTCAGGCCCGCAGTACCCGCAGCCGTACCAGCCGCAGCCCTACAGCCAGCCGTTCGGGCCGGTGCCGAGCGGGCCTCAGTACGGGCCAGTGCAGTACACGACGGTGAAGGAGTGGGGCTTCAACCCGATCGCCATGATCATTCATGGCTGTCTGTGGGTGTTCCTGCACTGGTGGCTGGCGCTGTTCACCATCGGGCTGTGGCTGATCGTGGCCATCCCGGTGTCGTTCATCGGTTGGAGGGTGACCCGCCATCTGCCGGTGCAGCACGTCCAGCATCCGCCCTACCCGCCGCAGGGGTATTAGGCCGAACACCAGACCAGCTCGAACCGGGAATCGCCTGCGTTGGTGAAGATGGTCGAACCGATCGCGTGGTAAAGGATCACTTCGGCGTACTCGTTCACGGCGAGGAACATCTGCCGCTGACGTTGATATCTGGGGTTCTCGAGGGCGTGCAAGGCACGTCAGACAAGTGCTGCCCTCCGCGCCGTGGCCAAGGGCGGCGCCGAGGGCGTGCTGGTTGCGGCGCTGGAGTCCAGGCACGCGGCGGCGGTGAAGGTCATCGACGGCAGCCCGCGGGCCACGACGGCGATCGCGCTGGGCGCGCTGCGGGCGATGGGGTGCGAGGTGGGCGCGGCGGCGGAGTTCGAGCGGGTGGAGGTGCTGGGCGGCGGCGTCCCTGCGGGATGGCTCGCCACCCGGCTCCCGGGATCAGCCGCTGTACGAGATCCAGCCGTACTCGTATTGAGTCCAGCCGTTCTCGTCCCCGGTGTGCCTACGGCCGGTCATCACCTGGTTGGTGCCGCCCATCGAGGCGTGGTTGTTCTCCCTGACCCAGCCTTCCAGTTGCCTCGGGGTGATCTGCACCGCCTTGCCCTGCCAGAACAACGCCCCGCTGTAGTAGATGGTGTCGCCGTTCTCGTCCCCGTCGTGCCGAATCCCGGTGATGGCCTGGTTCGCCGGAGTGTGGTAATCGTGGTTGTTCTCATCCGTCAGGGTGCCCCAGAAGTCTAACTTGAGCACCGTGACCTGGACGTTGTCGATGTAGATGCGGCCGCAGTGGAACGTGGTGTCGCCGTTCTCGTCGCCGCGGTGCCCGCGGCCGATCAGCACTTCGTTCGTCGGGCAGCTGAACTTGCTGTTCGACTGTTTCAGGGTCGAGACCTGCCCGGGACGGATCTCGATCGTGGCGGCCGCGGCGGGGCCGGCGGGGACCAAGGTGAGGGCGGCGACGGCCGACGCCGCCAGCGCGGCCAGCAGAGACTTCTTAAGCATGTCCATGTCCTTAGACGAGAGCCTGCAGTGAGCGGAATCTATGATCGCCGTCACCGTGGCGCCCGTCGTCCGCCTGCGGGGTGAGCGCGGGTCCGCCTGTACGGTGATCCACCCGCCTAGCCGCTTCATCTCAGAGACCGTCAGGATGACCCAACTAACCCGAGCCTGTCATACCTGCCAGTTCCGTTAGCCGGCGTTCGAGGAAGCGCCGTTCGGCGCCGTCGTCGGTGAGTTGTCTGGCACGTCGATATTCGTCACGCGCCTCGTCGATGCGCCCGAGGCGCCGCAAGAGTTCGGCCCTGGTCGAGTGTAGGTAGCGGAAGTCATCGAGACCGAGTTGGTCGACGATACGCAGCCCGGCTTCGGGGCCTTCAGTCTCGGCGATGGCGATGGCGCGGTTGAGCTCCACGACGGGCGAGCCAGTCAGGCGGGCGAGTTGGCCGTACAGCGCCGCGATCTGTGCCCAGTCGCATGGCACCTCGGCGTGCAGCGACGCGATGGCGGCCTGCAGGACGTACGGCCCGCGGCCGCCGAGGGCGAGTGCTCGGTCGAGTTCGGCGCGTCCATCCGCGATCTGCTCGGTGTTCCAGCGTGACCGGTCCTGATCGGCGAGTAGCACGAGTTCGCCGTCGCGGAACCGCGCCTCGCGACGGGAGTCGTGCAAGAGCATCATCGCCAGCAGCCCGCGAACTTCGGGGTCGTCCGGTAGTAGTTCAGCGAGCGCGCGTCCCAACCAGATTGCCTCAGCAGCGAGCTCGTCGCGCCCGCCGTAGCCCTCGTTGAAGATCAGATAGACGACGGCGAGAACAGCGTCGAGTCGCTCGCGGAGCAGGTGATCCGGTGGCACCCGAAACGGGATCCCCGCGGCTTTGATCTTGCGCTTGGCCCGCACCAGCCGCTGCGCCATCGTGCGCTCCGGTACCAGGAAGGCACGGGCGATCTCGTCGGTGGTGAGCCCGCCCAGGGTGCGCAGGATGAGCGCAACCTGCGCCTCGACTGCGAGCGCCGGGTGACAGCAGGTGAAGATGAGCTCCAGGCGCTCATCGGGAAACTTGGTGTTCATCGGCACCTCGACACGATCGCTAGCAACGAGCAGGCCGAACTTGGCCGCGAAGGCCCGATCGCGGCGGATGCGGTCCGTGGCCCGGTTGCGAGCTGTCGTCATCAGCCAGGCGCGCGGGTTGCTGGGGACGCCCTCGCGTGGCCACCGGTCGGCGGCGATCGCAAAGGCCTCCTGTGCGGCTTCCTCGGCGAGATCGAAGTCGCCGAGGAAGCCGATCAGGGTGGCCAGGATGCGGCCCCACTCCTCACGGAAGACCTGTTCGAGCGCTAGCAATACACCTCAGAGGGGCGGATCTCGACGGCGCCGCCATAGCGTGCCGCTGGGACGCGGGCGGCAACCTCGATGGCCGCGTCGAGGTCGTCGGCCTCCAGGACGAACACGCTGCCCACGGCCTCCTTCATCCCGACGAACGGGCCATCGGTCGTCAGAGTCTTGCCTCCCTCGACGCGGACCGTTGTCGCGTTCTCGGGATGGCCCATCGGCGGCACGGAGGTGACGCCCGGCGTCTCATTGATCCCTTGGTAGTCGGCGTAAACCTGCTTCTGCTCCTCCTCGGACAGCGCAGCCTGTCGCTCCTGCGCGTCAACCTGATAGATCAGCATGACGTACTTCATCGCATCCTCCTTGCCGCCGAACGGTCGCGCACTAAGACGAACGACGAGCCAGGAAATCGACAGCTCAACGACGGAAATCTTGACCTCCCCGAGCCGCGCGCCCAAACGCCCGGGAACGCCGCCAGGTCAGGGCGGAGCCTACCTGCGTGTTTGCCGCGCTGGCCACCATGCTGACAAGAAGTCGTTGAACACCAGGTCGTACTCGTAGGAGGCGAACACGTCGGGGACCACGTCGATGCGGCGCTGCCGTCGACCGGCGGCCAACCGCTCGCTCTGGTCGGCCAGCAGCGGCAAACCGTGGTCGGTGAAGAGCCCTCCAACGCCCTGGCCAGCGATCCCATCGACCGGCCTCGTTTGCGGGCGCGTTCCAGCACCGCCTGTGGAAAGATTTCAACGAGCTGGGGGCCTGATGCCGCGTGACCGGGCAGTGCGGTATCAGGCCAGGGATTCGAGATATTTCTGGATTTCCCGCTTCTTGAAGTATTGCGCCCAGCCCGCCGGCTGCGCGTTGAACTGGGGTTCGCGGGCGGTGTGGTCGGCACCGTGCTCGACCAGCAGGCGCACGATCGACAGCTCGCCGGCGGCCGCCGCATGGTGCAAGGCAGTAGCACCGTCGGAGGTGACGCCATTGACGCCGAAACCAAGATCGACCAGCAGCCGGACCGCTGACCAGTTGCGCGCCTCGGACATCCGCGTAACCAGATCCGCGTGCCGATCGCGCAGCCCGGGATCGGCGGCCAGCATCGACTGCATCGTCGTTTCGTCGGCGGCCCCGGCGGCTTCTACAAACTTCATTGTGTACTCCTCATGTGATTGGGCGCTCATACCCATGAGCAACCCACCGGATGGTCACGCAGAAAGACGAACGACGAGCCAGGAAATCGACAGCTCGACGCCGGAAATCTTGACCTCCCCGAGCCCCGCGCCCAAACGCCCGGGAACGCCGCCAGGTCCCGGGTGGAGCCTGCTGGTCATTGATCGCGTTGAGCCGGGTGACATGCGCTCAAGTTGAGATGGTCGTGGGTGAGGCGCTGATCCCAAGCTGTGTTGCGATCTCGTCCAGGCACCGAGGTTCCAGCTCGGTCAACGGTGCGATCACTTCGCCGTCGAAGCCATGAGCAAGTGACCGTTTGACCAGGTCTCGGGCCAGCTGATGGTCGGCGGCCGCCAAGGCGGAGTTCGCGGCGAGTGCCGAACAATAGGCCGCGTCCTCGGTGAGGTCATCGATGAGAGGGACCGCCTCATCCAGGAGGTCTGCCGTGAGCATCGCCGTGACCAGGTCAGTGAGTGCGCCCTCGGCCAGCACTTCGTTCATCCGGCGGGCTTCGTCACGGTAGCGATCCCACAGGCGCAGCCGTATGACGGCCTCCATCGGCACGGTGGACGTAACCGAGAAGCCTCCCGTCACAAGAGGGGCGTGCTGGGCCGTGTCCAGCAGCTCGGTGTACTCATCGCTCAGGCCCGTGGCCTGACACGCTGCGGCGAGCCAGGGACGGGACCACCGGTCATCGTTCGAGGTGAGGCTCATGTCCGCGGTTCTGAGCAGCTCTGTCGTGAGTTCGCGGGCCGGCGCCTGGTAACCGGCATCGCATATCTGGACGATCATCGCGGCCGCCTGTTCCTGCCAACGTACGACCTCGGACGGGGAGCGTGCGGGCGCATGACGTGCTGTTTCGCGAATCAGCGAGGTCGTTCGGGAGATGTCGTTCGACATCAGTTGAGCACGCACGATGAGGGCACGAGCCGGCAGGTCGGTCTCGTCCAGGTACGTCGTCAGGCGCATCGCCTTGTCGACGTGCCCCGTATCCAGGAGAAGCTCGATGAGTTCGCGTATGACCCGGGACAGCCATCCTTGCTCGGACGGGTATTCCGAGATCTCTATGCCTTCGATCAGCAGGTCGATAAGCATGCTCAGAGCGGATGATCGATGATCGTCCGTCTTGATGGCCCTGGCGGCGTGCAGGAGGGTGTCGAGCTGGTACATCTCGTCCTGGAATGCGGCGGCGATCGCGAGCGTGTGTTCCACCTGGCCAAGGCGTGCCGCCACGCCCGCCACGGGCATCGCCTGCTGCTGGGCCTCGAAGTCGTCCACGCTTTCCAGCGCTGTGCGCACGGCCGCTTCAAGGGCGGCCTCGGCCAGTTCCCCTCGTCCGGCGGTGCTGGCGGCAAGCGCCAATTCGGCCAGTACGCCGGCGCGCCACCGGCTCGGGGTCTCGTTGAGGGCCGCGCCTATTTCTCTCACCAAGGGATCGGCATCCTGTGGGGTGCCGGTGTCGAGGATCGTCAGCGAAATCCCCGTAAGGGTGTCCGCTCGGGTGGCGGGTCTGGTGATATCCCGTCCCAGGGAGACCGCCAGAGGTAGGTGCCCGTTGTTCTGCGCCGACTCCGCGGCAGCGGCAAGAAGGTCGTCGAAGTCTTCGTCCGACGGAGCTTCGTCCTGCCGCGGGTCACGACCGTGGGCCGCGAGGGCGGTGTAGACGAGCGTGTCCGAGTTGTAGAAGAGATGGGGAGCATCATCGGGGGACAGCATCGCCAGCATTCGGAGAGCCCGATCCTCGTCCTGGTAGGCAGCCGATTCCACAAGCTCCGCTTCGGAGAATTCACGGTTCAACTCGGCGATCAGCATCTTCGGCACGGTTCGCCGCCCACCGTTGGTGAAATCATCTTCACAGGCCTGGAGCAGGGCTACCCTTCTGCCGTCTCTGTCCAGGTTCGCGATGTGGTGGAGAAGGCGGTCGGTCTTGCCGAGGAAGCCGCATACCCGCGCGAGGCTGCCGTACACGGCGGGGCGGTCCTCGTCATCGGCTTGTTCCATGGCCTCCTCCATCAGGGTCCGTGCCAGTGCCGGGTCGATCTCGGCCAATGGGTCGACGACGGTGATGATTGACCAGACTCGGTGATACCCGTACAGGCCCTGCAAGTGGTCGGCGATGGTGGTACGTGCGATATCAGCGGCATCGGGCTCCCCGCGTCGCGCCAGTACGAGGGCCGCTCGCACCGTGTGATCCACCCGCTCCATGTCCAGCCTTCCCGGCACGGCCATCGCCTCGAAGACGAGGTTCCGAGCTTCGATCTGTCGGGAGTCGAACAGGCAGTCCGCGATCGCCAGCAGGGCGTCGGCGCGCGAATAGGAGTTCTGGAGCGTGCGGGCCAGTTGCACGCCTTCCTCAGGGCGGCCGAGCCGTACCAGAAGCAGTGGATATGAAGAGGGCACATTGCGCGTCTCGTCTTGGACGCGCTCCCTCAGTAGGGAGACCCGGGCCAGCGTCGTGAGGTCGCAGTCCGGGGTCGCCGCGAGCAGCTTGGCCGTGTTGGATAGTTCGGACAGCGCGGCGAAATCGCCGCCGGACCGGCGGCGGAGCAGGGCGCGCCGTTCGGGGGAGGCCAGCGCGGCCAGCGTCCGGCCGGCGCCCTCGGTGAGCAGGAGGGTCGGATAGGCCTCGGTCAGGTAGTCCGGGGTCTCGTCAGGCCATCCGGCCTCGGCGAACCCGAGGGCCCACTTGTCGATGGAGGTGCGGATGTGTGCCACCTCCTCCTGCTCCAGATCCTCCCGTACGGTGGCGGCCAAGGTGTCGTGCGCCAGCGTGTACCGGGTCACCGAGCCGGGCCGCAGCTCGACCACGCGGGAGAGACTCCGTTCCACTGTCCGGCGGACGACCAGGTGGTCATCGTGGGTGATGGAGGTGATGTCCCTGGTGCTCAGTGCGCCGTGGGCCACCGCCATCGTGGTCAGGATCCGGCGCTGCAGCGGCTCGGTGAGAACGTGGTCCAGTTCTTGGCGGGCGCGCAGGAGCAGGCTCCTTGCCGCGGGAAAGGGCGCCAGCACATGACGGCGACAGACACGCAGAGGGTGGCTCTCATCCACGTCCAGGGGCACGCCTGGGTGGCGGCTGGTCACCAGGACGTGCGCGGTGGCTCCCAGGTCCGTCGGCAGTTGCGAGGCGATGCTGGGCTCGGCCAGTTCCCTGAAGTCGTTCTCGTCCAGACCGTCCACCATCAACACCAGGGAACGTCCGCGCCGCTCGTGGTCGGTCACCGCGCGTTCCCAGAGACTGAGGAAGACGGCCGCGTCCGGTTCGGCGGGCGGAAACTCGCCGAGCAAGGCCGCCAGTTGCTCGCACACCGCACGGTGAAACTGCTGTACACGCATCTGCCCGTCGCGCCGGGAGATGACGAACGACACCACGTCCACCTCCGGGTGAGAACCCGTGGCGAAGTGCGTGGCCAGCGATGTCTTCCCAGCCCAGGGAGGAGCGACGAGCAACAGGTACGGCTCCTGCCCGGTCGCGAACGCCATGAGATCGGCAAGCTCCTGCTCGCGACCGATCAGTTCCGGACAGCGTGCCGCGTACTGGCGCAGCAGGGCGTCGTAGTCCGGACGTCGCCGCTCCTCAGGGGAGTGGACGGTGATCGGTCTCGGTGTGACGCCGAAGCCGGCCAGGAGCGCGCGTGCGGCGGCCGTGCTCGAATCGGGCTCTCGTTCGCCTTCCGCACGCGGCTCGTACGTGCCGACAGCGGAGGCCAGTCGTACGGCCTCCAGCCCGCCGGAGTGCGCAGACTCCACGACGACGCCGACGGCCGCGCCCCCGCAGACGACCGCGGCGCCGGAGAAACCGCTCCAGTCACGTGCCTCGAGAACGCGCCCATCCGCACGATGCAGGACCAAGCGCCCCCGCTTCACGCTCGACCCCAACGGGATCACGCCGTCGATCTGGTCGCTGTCGCGCCACGTCGCCGTGTCGGTGTCCCGCCAGGTCTGGTGGCGTGGATATCCGATCGCGGTGAACGGGAGCCGCCCGTCGGCCTCTTCCGAAACGACACCGATGGCCAGTGGGGCGACCTCGTCAAGGTCGATGTCCGGGCTGAGTTCGATGAACGCGATGTCTACGTGGTCGCCCCTCCATATGGTGTGCCCATCCACGGTGATCTCGTCGGACGCCCCTCCGAACAGCCGGACCTTGATCAGGCTCCCGCCGTCGGCGACATGCCCGGCTGTCACCACCAAAGACGTCGCGAGCCGCAGGCCTGAGCCGTACCCCGTCTCGCCCTCGCGCTGGACCAGAACTTCGACGCACCGTCTGACGAGCGAGCCGGCCACCCGAGGCACCGTTTCAGCGTGGGAGTTCGGACAGCCGGTCGGTCACCGAGAGCGGACGGCCCTCCTCATCGGTGGGCGTGAGAGTCATCCGGACCCTCTGGGTCTGGGCACCGCTCCTCTTGCCAGCGGCGCCTAGTTCGAACACCCACAGCTTCAGCCCGCCGCTGCCGTCCGCTTCCTTGGTCACGGCGACTTCGAACTCCAACTCCACAGCCCCGACGGCGAACTTGACCCCGCGGGCACGCCCTTCTTGCTGTGCCGTTTCCAACTGGTCGCGCAGTGCTCGGATGTAGTCGGCCAAGGGCACGCACTCAGGCTCGTTCATGAGATCCCGCCTCCGCATATCCATATGACTGTGTGGGTCCGCGCGCACATATCGATGATGCCTTACGGGTGGGAGGCCGCATGATCCGTGATGGTCCAGGGCGGTAACGATCAAAGATCTTGCCCGCTGCGGCGGGCGCCGGATACATCGCCGAGGACGACGGCAAGATCGGCATCGCCCTGTGGCGCACGAATGGAGACGGGTGTGGCTCTTCCTCAGTGACTGGAGCGATCAAGCCGTGAGGGAGTATCCGTCCTGGTAGTCGTTCTGGTGGACACGTTCGTGTTGCCTGGCGCGGTGGAAACGCCAGTATTCGTCGAGGTCACCGTTGGCGATCAGGGCGCGGAGTTTCAGGACGGCTTCGGCTCCGGCCAGGCCCCAGCGTGCTCCGGCGAGGTCGAATCTGTCGGCGATCAGATGGCGGCAGGCGCCTTCGATCACGCCGGTCGCGATCGGCCATCCCGCCTCCAGCGCCTGGTCGTAGCGCAGATACTCGAGGTTGTTGGTGAGGTAGCGGATGCACGCGTCGATGCCGTCGCGGCGGTGGGCGGCCGTGGTGGCGGCCTGGCCGGACAGCGTGGTGATGACGTGGCCGGTGTGCCCGGCCAGCAGGGCCAGAGCGTGGACGGCGACCCAGTCCTCGGCGGCCGGCGCCGCGGGAGGATGCAGACTCCAGGCGGCAGCCCATAATCTCTCCAGCACGTGAACGAAGTCGATGACGATGTGGACGCCGATGCCGCGGCGGGCGGCCTCCGCCGTGATCAGATCGAGTTGTCGGCCGCCTCGCCCAGAATCTCCTCCACCGTCTCCCGCGTGATCACCAGCCGTGACAACCGATCGTGCTCATCCTCCAGCCGTGACTCCAAGGCGGCGATCTGCTCGCGGATCTCCGCGATCTGCTGCCGGGCCACAGCCTCACGCCGTGCCAGTTCCTCCAGCAACGAGCCCACCGTCACCACCGCCTCACCGTCTGCACTCACAGTAGAAGGCGGTTCCTGGACTAAACAGTCACGACCACAAAAGCCCAGCTCAGGCGCTCACTGAGAAAGAGGATCCACACCCATCGGAGTTGATGGCATCCCGTCAACCATGAGGTCCTGATGCGCTCTCAACGTGGACGCCGGTTCCGCGGCCGTCCGGGTTACCGGGACATCGTTGCGCAGACCAATTCACGTCGCCTGGCCCTGGTGCGTCGCCGCCGCGATCGCCTGCGCCCTGATCTGCTGGCTCCAACTACACGCCCTCGACGGCGACGTCGCGGCAGCCGAACCCAAACGGCTGCGCTACCGAATCCTGCACACCGCCGCCCGCCTGACCCAAGGCCAACGCCGCCGCCGGCTACGCATCCCGGCCACCTGGCCCGGGGCCACCGAACTCGCCGCCGCGTTCACCCGGATCACGGCGATCCCCGCACCCGGCCGACCCCGCTCAGCCGTTACCTACGACCGGAGGACCAAGGAGACCACGCCCACCGCCAAGACCTGGGAAGAGGGTGCGGGGCGGTGCTGTGGACGACCGGCAGTGGGCTCCCCGGATGCAGTGGTGTGGCACAGCCGCCGCGCACATGCTCAGGCCACGTCGAAGCGGACGCTGAGGAGATCGGCATCGCGTGACGAACGGCCGATCAGCAGGTCGAAGGCGCCGGGCTCGACGACGCGTTCGCCTCGGGCGTCAACGATCGTGCAGTCAGCCACCGGCACCTCCAGGGTGACCTGTTGTGTCTGTCCCGGAGCGAGATCAACCTGGCGGTAGGCCTTGAGTTCCTTGTCGGCCCAGCTGGCGGAGGTGATGACATCGCGCACGTAGGCCTGCACTGTCTCTCTGGCCGGCCGCTGTCCGGTGTTGGTCAGTCGGATGTAGGCCCTGGCAACGTCGCTTCGGTCGAGTCGGTCTTTCTCCAGCCGGAGGTCGCCGTATTCGACGGTGGTGTAGCTCAGCCCTTCCCCGAAGGTGAAGGCCGGTTCCTGGGTGAGGTCTGCGTACCGGTCGCCGTGTTGTCCGCGGATCTGGTTGTAGTACGTGGGCTGCTGGCCGACGTGGCGGGCGAAGGAGATGGGCAGCCGACCACTGGGCTCGATGTGGCCGAACAGAATTTCCGCGATCGCCTGCCCGCCCGCCATTCCGGGGTTTGCCACCCAGACGAGGGCTGAGGCGTTGAGCGCGGCGGGGGGCAGCACGAGGGGTTTGGAGGCCATCAGTACCACGATCAGTGGCGTGCCGGTGCCCGCGAGGGCTTCCAGCAGGGCGTTCTGGCCGCCGATCAGGTCCAGGGTGGCTGTCGATCGGCCCTCGCCGACCAGCTCGATCCGGTCACCGACGACCGCGACGGCGTAGTCGGCCTCACGAGCGGCTGTGACCGCCTCCGCGATGAGCGCCTCGTCGGGTTCGGCCGGGACGACGATCTGGGGGCGCGGCTGGCCGTCCGGGAGGAACCCTCCGCGCGGATCGGGGGCAAGGCTCAGGATGTCGGCCCCGCGGGCGTAGGTGACCTGCGAGCTGTCGCCGGATTGGTTGCGTAGGCCGTCCAGCACGGTGGTGATCATCTTCCGGGGATGCCCGTCGGGCAGCCAGTCGGCTTGGCCGGAGCTTCCGGCCCAGTCGCCGAGTTGGGTTTGGGCGTCGTCGGCCAGGGGTCCGACGACGGCGATCCGTCTGGCGGGTGTCGCAGCCAGCGGCAGTAGCCCGTCGTTGCGTAGCAGCACTGCTGACCGGCGGGCGATCTCCAGGTTCAGGTCGGTGTGCTCGGGGGCGCCCAGCACGGCACGTCGACGTTCGTCGTTGGGGTGCCGTGGGTCCTCGAACAGGCCGAGTTCGAACTTCAGGCGCAGGACTCTGCTGACCGCGCGGTCGATGTCGTTCTCGGCGAGGAGCCCCTGGGCAACGGCCTCTTGGGCGCCGGCGAAGAATTCGGAAGTGGTCATGATCATGTCGTTGCCGGCCTTGATCGCGGCGGCGGCCGCGTGGGTGTGGTCGGGCATGAGGTGCTGCTCCCATACCATGCGTCCGACGTTGTCCCAGTCGGTGACCAGCATCCCGGCGTAGCCCCACTCACCTCGCAGGACGTCGTTCAGCAGCCAGTCGTTGACGGTGATCGGCACACCGTCGGTGGTCTGGTAGCCCAGCATGAACGTGGCGGCGCCCTCGCGAGTGACGCGCTCGAACGGGGGCAGGAACCATGATCGCAACTTGCGGCGCGAGATGTCGGCCTCGGTGGCGTCGCGTCCGCCCACGGTTTCGGAGTATCCGGCGAAGTGTTTGGCGGTGGCGAGGATGGCGGTCGGATCAGCGAGCCCGTTGCCCTGGTAGCCGCGCACCATCGCTGATCCCAGCTCGCCGATGAGGAAGGGATCCTCGCCGAAGGTCTCGTTGATCCGTCCCCACCGCAGGTCGCGCGCGATGCACAGCACGGGTGAGAAGGTCCAGTGCACGCCGGTGGCTGCGGCCTCTACCGCTGTCACCCGGGCAGCCCGTTCCACGAGCCCGGGATCCCAGGTGGCCGCCATCCCCAGCTGGGTCGGGAAGATCGTCGCGCCGTAGCTGAAGGAGTGACCGTGGATGCAGTCCTCGCCCACCAGCAACGGGATCCGCAAGCGGGTCTTGGCGTTCAGCTGGTGCGCGCGCCGGACCCGCTGCGGGGAGGTGTGCAAGATGGAGCCCACGTGCTTGGTGAGGATGTGGGCGTCCAGGTCGTCCTGGGCGTTGAGCTGCATGATCTGTCCGACCTTCTCGGGCAGGGTCATCCGTGCGAGAAGGTCGGCAACGCGTGCGGCCACGGGCAGAACGGGATTCAGGTAGTCAGGACCATCATGCATTGCAGTTCTCCTTCGTTCGGCAGGGGCAGGCGGCACGAGCAGATGTGGCTCGCGTCTGTTCGTGCCAGCGCGTTCGGCCACGTGCGGGAGGCAGGTGGCGGGATTGGCGAGCACCGTCCCGCCGGTTGCGGCGGTCGACGGCGAACCGGGCATCAGCTCGCCGCCGATCGTGCGCGTGGCCCTCCACTCGGCATGGCGCACCCGTCCTGGCCGCGCCCGGGTCGATGGCGCAGATCGCGTCGAGTGGGGCCGTGTACGCCTTGCCGTCGTCGATGCGCTCGGTGCCTTGGCGGAGCGGCGTGCCGGCGGTGGGCTGGGGAGGCTGGGTTCAGTGGGCTAGGAGGAGTTCGGCGACGGCTCCGAGCAGGCTCGGTGTCACGTCGAGGGCCTGCAGGGCCATGACGGCGTCGGCGGGTGAGGCACTGGTGCGTACCGCCTCGAACGCCGCGTTTTTGAGTTCGAAGCCCATCTGTGCCCGGTCGAGGATGCGGAACACCGCGTCCAGTATGTCCGGACCATTGTCGCCGGGGCCGCCGATGATCACCGGGTGGTAGGTGCGGTCGCCCGGCAGGGTGGAGGCCTCGCCCTGCACGTCGTGCACCGTCACCTGACCGGAGCTGTCGTCGTAGGTGATCCGGGTGCGGGCCCACCGTTGGTCGTCGCGGTCCTCGACCAGGATGAACTCGCCATCGCTGCCGGCGAATACGCGTAGTTCGATCCGGCTCGTGGGGTCCGTGCCGCCACCGATGTCGTCTGCGGGCACCATCGGCACGATGGCTCCCGCCCGGGCCAGCACCGGGATGGAGTCGAGGGAGCGGTGCAGATACAGCGTGCGGCCGCCTCGGTATCGCGTTCCGGTGAACAGGTCGACCCAAGTGCCCTCGGGGAGCCATGCCTTCACCCGCCCCAACCCGGTCTGCCGGTCGGCGGGCGAGGTGATGGGTGCGACGAGCAGTTCGGTGCCGAACATGAACTGGTTGGGCACGGCATAGGCGGCCGGCTCGTCGGGGTACTCGTAGTACATCGGTTCGACGATGGGTTGTCCTTGGTGGGCGCGGAGGTTCATCGTGGCGAGGTAGGGCAGCAGTTGGTGGCGCAGGCGGAGGAACTCGGTCATGACCCGCTGGGCGTGAGGTCCGAACTGCCAGGGCTCTTTGGAGTTGAACGGGTTCTCGTTGGCGTGCAGCCGGTTGATCGGTGAGAAGACTCCGAGTTGCACCCACCGGGTGGCGAGTTCGTTGTCCTTGTAGCCCTTGAAGTGTCCGCCGATGTCGTGGCTCCACCAGCCGTAGCCGGCGTTCGAGGCAGTGGCGGTGAAGTACGGCTGGAAGTCCAGCGACTCCCAGGTGATGCAGGTGTCGCCGGAGAATCCGATCGGGTAACGGTGGCTGCCGAGCCCGGCGTAGCGGGAGAACGTCAGCGGGCGCCGCCCGTCGCGTCCCGAGTCGAGGAAGTGGAGGTGGTTGAGCAGCCACAGGGGGTCCAGCCCGGGCATCCGGGTGATCCCGCCTTGTTGCCAGTCCAACCACCAGAAGTCGACCCCCTCGGCTTCGAGCGGGTGGTGCAGTTCCTCGAAGTAGGCCTGCAGGAAGCCGGGGTCGGTGGGGTTGAACTGTACGGGGGCACCGGAGTGCGGGTCGATGCCCATGCGCTGGGCCAGGGCCGGGTATGCCGCCTCGTGGGCGCGCACACCGTCGGCCGGGTGCAGGTTCAGCGAGGTGGCCAGCCCGCGGGCGTGCAACTCCCGCAGGAAGCCGGCGGGATCGGGAAACAGCTCGGTGTTCCAGGTGTAGCCGGTCCAGCCGCTGCCGTGCTTCGGGTCGATGTCGACCAGGTGCCAGTCCATGTCGATGACCGCGACGGAGAACGGGATGCCCTCGTCGTCGAATCGGTCCATGAGCGCCAGGTACGTCTCGGCCGAGTACGGGTGGTAGCGGCTCCACCAGTTACCCAGGGCGTAGCGCGGCAGCAGCGGCGTGGGACCGGTGAGCTGGTAGAACACCTCCAGGGCGCGCCGGTAGTCGTGGCCGTAGGCGAAGACGTAGAGGTCGAGGTTGCCGGGTCGACGCGGTGCGATCCAGCCGTCGTCGGTCAGCAGGACCGTGGCGGAGTCGTCGATCATGGCGATTCCGCCGCGCGCCAGCACTCCGTCCTCCAGGGCAATCGCGCCGTCGACGTCGTCGAGGGTGCGTGCCGTGCCCCCGAGGTTGGAGACCGGCATGGCGAAGCGCCACACATTGCCGTGAAAGCCCCCCTTGGCCTGGACGGACAGTCCGTGCGTGGTGAACTCACCGCCGTCATAGGTCAGTTGCAGCCGCTCAGTGTTGATCTCCAGGACGCCGTCCCGGTCACCGCCCTCGGACACCGTGAACTTGCACGGCGCGAAGGCGCGATTGACGACCGTCTGGGAGGCGCGGTCCTCGAACTCGCCGGTCTGGCTGTACTCCAGCCGCACCAGGCCCGCATCCAGGACCGTGATCCGGTAGCAGTCGCCCTGCACGATGTTCGCCGGGTTCGCGACGGGCCGGGTGTCGAGTCGGAAGTGCTCTTTCATCTTGTCGAAACTCACGTGACCTCCTGGTCTGTTGGAGTGATCCGCAGATGTCGGATGGGGTTGGTTGTGCTGGGGGTCGGGTCCGGCGTGGCGAGACGGTAGTTCTCCGTGTCGGTGCGGCGCGCCCTATTTGCTTCCGGTGAAGGAGAGCCCTCCGACGATGTGCCTCTGTGCGAGGAAGAAGATGGCGATGCACGGGGCGATGACGACGATGGCCGTTGCCATGAGCAGGCTGGTGTTCGTGCTGTTGGTCGAGCTGAAGCCGGCGAGTGCGAGCGGCAGCGTTTTCCATCGTTCCGTCGTCACGTAGATCGCCGGGCCGATGAAGTTGTTCCACGATGCCATGAACTGGAGCACAGCGGCGGCGACGATAATCGGCTGCGACAGGGGCAGATAGATGGTGCGCCAAATTCTGAACCAACCGGCACCGTCGATGATTGCTGCTTCGGTCAGGGACTGTGGCAGGCGGAGATAGAATTGCCGGAACAGGAAGATGTAGAACGGTGATCCGAACACTGCCGGAAGAATGACCGGGTAGAGAGTGTCGATCATGTCGAGCGCGCGGAAAAGGATGAACTGAGGAACGAGGGTCACTTCGCCGGGCAGCAGCATGGTGCCCAAGACGACAGCGAACAGCGCGCCGGAACCACGGGCGGGAATCCTTGCGAAGGCGAAACCCACGAGGGACGAAACCAGCACAGTGAACACGACAGGCACGAATGTTGATATGACGCTGTTGCCGAGGTAGAGCCAGAACGGGAACGACCCGAGGCCGTCGGAGAAGTTCGACCACTGCCACTGGATGGGCCAGATGCTGATCCCGCCGGCGGCGATTCCCTCGTTCGTGCGGAGAGCGGTCGCGATCATCCAAATGAACGGGTAGGCGAACACTGTCGATCCGATGATCAGGGCGACAAGTGCGATGAGTCGGCTGATGCGACTCGGCTCGGTCGGCGAAACTCGCCGACGTCGTTCCTTCTCGCGCGACGACGGGGCTGCTGTTGTGCGGACAGCGGGTTCAGGCGGTGCGAACATTCTTCTTTCCCTTCTTCTTCGCCTTCGTCGGCATCGACTCGTAATAGACCCAGAACGCGCTTCCCCGGAACACCAGCAGGGTGAGGAGGAGGATTATGACGAGCAGAATCCAGGCCAGGGCCGAGGCGTATCCCATCTCAAACAACTTGAATGCGTTGTTGTACATGTAGAGGACGAAGAACAACAGCGAGTCCCGAGGGCCTCCTCCGTTCTGCGTCACGACGAAACCCTGAGTGAAGATCTGCATCGAGCCGATCAGCCCAGTGACCGCGTTGAAGAAGATCACGGGGCTGATCTGGGGAATGGTGATGTTCCAGAACTTCCGTAGCGGTCCGGCTCCGTCGAGTGCAGCGGCTTCGTAAAGCTCCGTGGGTACGTCCTGAAGCCCGGCGAGGTAGATCACCATGTTTCCGCCGACGGTCCAGAGGCTCATGATGATCACCGCGGGCAGTGCCCAGTGAGGATCACGGAACCAGGTGGGGCCTTCGATGCCGAACACCCCGAGGAACCCGTTCAGGAGTCCGTAGTTGGGGTTGAAGACCCACAGGAAGAGGATGACCTGGGCAACTCCCGTCACGAGGCTGGGCAGGTACCAGATGGTACGGAAGACGTTGATGCCCTTGACCTTCATGTTGAGCAAGAGCGAAACGGCCAGGGAAAGAGCGACCTGCAGCGGGACGCTGATGACGGCATAGGTCAGAGTGACTTGGATCGCTTTGGCGACTTTCGGGTCGGTGGCTGCCCTCGAGTAGTTGTCGATGCCGATGAACTTCGCAGGGTTGACGAGATCCCAGTCGAAAAGCGACAGGGCGAGGGAATACACCATGGGGCCAGCGGTGAATACGAGGAACCCGAAGACCCAGGGAGAGACGAAGATCCAGAAGGCTGCGGCCGTGCGGGTCATGCGGTGGCGCAGGACGGCGATGTAGATGGGGATGAGGAACAACAGGTAGGCCACCGCCGCCATGACCCCGAACGCGGCGAGTGGGCGGAGGTCCTTGGCGAGTCCCAGCGCGGCGAACATGCTCTCTAGCGTCGTGACGACGGTGTCCACTGTTGTTACTCCTTAATGCCGACGATGAATCACCTGGCCGGTTGGAGACTGGCTCTCTGGTTTTGCAGGGTCTTCCGAGATGGATATCCAGGAGGAATGACGTAGTTCCACGCACCGTGAAACGCGTGCCGCCGCGGAGGTACAGCTCTGATCTGTGCGTCACCGACACGGACCGGTGGAATAGGTGCTGGTATCCGCAACCGCGGCAACGGGCAGTCCCGTGTCGGTCGTGGTCGCGGCGATCGTCTCGATGACGAACTGATCGTCGGTCGACGGTCGACCCCCGCCAGTTCATCGAGATGAACGTGTCCGACGCGGCAACGTCGCGCCCGATCGCCGCAGCGCTGCACCGAGCAGCAGCCACTGCCGCTCATTCAGGCGCGGTCACACACGGCGAGGTTCACAGCCAGGGCCGTCGCTCATCGCCGAGTACTCGACGGCCCCGATCCTGACATCCCGCCGACCAGCTAGATCATCGCCGGGCCGTCAGCCTTGTCCGAGCATGCTCTGGCAGGTCTGGTTGAACGCCGCGAGCACCTTGGCCGGGTCTTGTTTGCCCGCGCCGAGTGCCGTGTCGTTGTTGAGTGCTTCGAGCATCGCGGTTCGAATCTGCGGGTCCTTGACTGTGCCCGGCTCGACCACGCCTACCTTGACCGCTTCAGTGAACGCCGCGAGGTTGAGGTCAGGCGCGACCTGCTTGAAGCTGTCCAGCGCACCGTTGATCACGGGAACGCCGAGGGACGCTTTCGCTGTCGTCAGGAGGCTCTGGGCGTCAGTGGACGTGCTCATGAACTTGACGAAAGCGGTGGCTGCGGTCTTCTCGGCCCCGGTGGCCTTGGAGGAGATTCCGAGGCCGGTGACCTCCATCGGCTGACCGGCACCGGGCACGCGAACGAGCTTGATGTCAGGGTCTTTCAGGGCGACCAGCTTGGGGATGTCCCACGGGCCGAAGTCGGGCTGCATGGCAAGTCGACCGGTTGCCAGCCACTCGAACATGTCCTGACCGTCGGCATCTGCCGGCGTCGGGGTGAAACCGTCGGCGGCCCGCGCGGCGATCATGGTGTCGGCGGCCGTCGCCGCGATCGGCGAGTCGAGCGTGCACTTGTCACCCGCCGCGTTGTAGACGCCGCCGCCGTTGGTAATGAGCCAGTTCGGATAGTACAGCGGGCCAGATCCGAATTTCTTGCTCTTGCCGGTGCCCGAGGTGAGCTTCTTGGCGAGGGCGATGAAGTCGACGACCGACATCGGGGTGTCGGCGGACGGCAGGTCCACCCCTGCGGCCTTGAACAGCGCCGCGTTGACAGCCATGACCTTGGGCTTCGCGACGAACGGGGTTGCTTTCACCTCTCCGGCGACCGTCATGCTCTTCACGAACGTGTCCGTGTAGTAGGCCGACGAGTCAACATCCTGCTTGGCGAAGGCGGCGGCGAAGCCGGGGAGGGTGTTGTTCGAGATCTGAGCAACTGTGGGCTGCTTACCACCGGCGATGGTGGTCTGCAGCTTCTGCTCGTAGTCGCTCTGGACCCAGTTGATTTGAACGTCGACGTCGGGGTTTCCCTTCTTGAAAGCCGCAACCATGCTTTTGAGCGTGGCGGCCTCCTCGTTGTTACCCCAGTGCGAGAACGAAATGGTGGTCGTTCCTCCAGCTTTTTCCCCTTCGGCGGAGCTGCACGCGGAAAGCAGCAGCGCGACTGACCCCAAAATGGCGGTGGCAACGATTCTCTTCTTCATCGCAGCGTTCCTCTCTACGCCCGACAAACGCCGGCGCTCTTGGGTGGTGCAGTTGACTTGCCCGCGTAGTCCGTGCTCTCTCGAGGACATGCGAGCGCGACAAGGCATGGGTGATGAACTGGGGATCGCATACTTCCCAGAGACGCCGATCCCGATCGGCGCCCAGGATTAACCGTCCTCACCACGTGAGGCGAATGCTTGAAGGGGTCACGGAAGTCGCCCAGCCGGGTCGACCTCACCACTCAATCTGCGCGGATTCGGCGAAATCGCTGCAGTCCAGCCATCCTGGTGTCGTCACCAGGAAACATGTCGGGGCGTATTTCGCCCGGTCAGCGCGCCAAAATGTTGGCGACGTCGTCGACTCAATGGTGTTTCGGTGGTGTCCACATTCGTCGATTGCCCTTTCAGGGAACGCATCCGCTGTGGGCAAGCAAGGATCTTCGGGTCATGAGGTTCGCTCCCAGTGTCGAAACCGTCAGGGCAAGGCGCTCGATGCCCGGACGACCAGCTCCGGGTTGAGCAAGAGACCGGTCGGGCCTCCCTCGTTGAGCAGAGCGCGGATGATGGCGTGGCCTACGGCCTCGATGGGCTGCCGGACGCTCGACAGGTCCATCGCGACGGCGGCCGGGGTGTCATCGAAACCCACCACGGCCAACCGCGCCCCTCGGCGACGTGCGGCCCGCAGCACGCCAATGGCCAGCGTGTCGTTGGCCCCCACAACGGCAGTCGGCGGATCGGCGTGGTCGAGCAACGCGTCCCCGAACCGCTCACCCGTGGCAATAGTGTCCTCACCACGAAGGTTCAGACCGTGGGAGCCGTCCAGCAGACCGTGCTTGTCCAGCGCGGTACGCCAGCCCTCGGCACACCGGTCCGCGACAGCGGCGCCCACGGTGCCGCTCACGAACGCGATCCGTCGGTGACCGAGCTCCACCAGATGCTCCACCGCCGCAGCAGTACCCGCAGCGTTGTCGATATCCACCCACGGGTGGTCCGAATCGACCCCGGTACGGCCGAACGCGGCGAACGGGATACGAAGCCGCCGCAGCGCCGGCGGCCGCGGATCGTCAATCCCGATGCCGTACAGCACCACCCCGTCGATCGCCCCGGCACGGTGCAACGCCTGAACGTTCGCGACCTCGTCCTCGTCATTGGCGGTGAACAACAACATGTGGTGATCAGCAGCCCGGCCCGCCTCGGACATCGCATGCAGAAGCCGGTCATGGATACTGCTGAGCCCATGAGGATCCGCCGGCTTGATCCGGTAACCGATCATGCGGGACGTGGCAGCCTGCAACGACTGCGCCATCCGGTTCGGCCGATAACCCAGCTTCGCGATCGCCGCCTCGACCCGCTCCCGGGTCTCCGGACGCACCCGCTGCGGCGCGTTGAGCACGTTCGACACGGTCTGCCGCGACACCCCAGCAACCCGGGCGACATCCTCAACGGTGGGCGGATGCACATCTCCTCCAAAGGGCTGCGAGCTGCCGCAACATCAGTTTGAGCGCTCAAATCTTGAGCAGCTGACTTAGGTTTGAGCGCTCAAACTGTGAGTACAGACCGTCTCATTCGCGTTACCGACGTGTCAAGAGGATGAACGCCGCGAGTCCCGTGGCGTACCAGTCCGACCAACGCGCACTGATGCTGGAGCGATGCTGGCCTTCACGGAGCCAACAAGCCGCAGTGCTCTCCGACGCCGGAACTCATGGAACGTATGGGCACTTCCTCGACGGTCGTTGCCGATGACCAACCCCGCCCCAACCCGTCTGCGACCGATCCCGCAAGGGCGCTGGATGGCCTCCGGACAGCGGACCGAGCCTAAGGACGGCTTATGTCCTGAAGCCAGAAATTGAACGATGACTCAGCGTGAGGGTCGAATCGCGCCACCGGTTCACCGGTACCCCCGGCCGATGTGCGCGGTTCAGCCAACTCGGGCCTGTACGCCGACACTCGACGCCGTTGTGATCCCGGCGACCGGCGGCGCACAGTTACTCCGTCGAGGACTCCGCAACACGATCGGAGTTGACAGGGAAAGCCACGGGGCCGAGATCGAGCTGACCGTCCTGCCGTGCGGGTCCCACTTGGTCTTGACCACGTCGTCGGCGTAGGCGGTGGTCAGGTCGACGCCGTCGAGTACGAACGCCTCGCGTGGCACGGTCCCACGTAGGGACTCGTTCTGGGTTCGCCTCCGGTGTAAGCGACCAACCCCTTCCCGAGGTCGGCCGGCAGGTCGGCCAATCGACGTCTGCCGAAGTTCTCCTGGGCGAGGCCCAGTGCCTCGCCCCCGTCGCGGACGGACCAGTTGAGGGAAAATCGGGTGTACTCGTTCCTCAACGAGCATCCCCCATGTGTAGTGGGGACGCCCCACTTGCTCTCCGTCAGCGGTATGGCGAGGCCGCTGATGGTACGGACTGCTTGCTGAGGGATCACCACGCACGCCTTGGCGCGAGGCACAGGCCTACGGGAGCGCCGCACGCTATCGCCAGGCAGTTGCTCGTCGAGAGCTCGAGCCACGTACGACGGGCGCCGAGGTCCGCAGTCGTTATGGCCTTCGCCAGAGCACTGCGGAGATCACTTGACGACAACCGAGTGTCCGCCCAACCGGACGTGTGGTGACTGTCCGCCTGGATGTCTTCATGTCCATGTACCAGGAGCGACATGGCCGCCTGCCTGGAAGAACTTGTTGTCAACGGCCAAGTGGGAGCAGATCGCCGCAACCACACACTCACCACCGAAGCGGTGGTGCCGGTACTGCGCGAGTTCGCGGCTGGGCGCTGACCTTGTCGCACTCGCGGATGATCAAGGGCTCGTGTCTCGGCGTTCCCCACACCGAACTGCACCTGGCTGCCCTTGACACGCCCCACGAAGATCCGCCATGGCAAACAGCACGCGGACATGATCGGCAAGAAGGACAGCGACCACGTCAGGCAGCAGGTTCAAGCCAACGACGGCCTCGCGCGTAAGCGGTGTGGCCTGCAGCAGGTATTGGCCGCGGGCGGGATCGTTGAACTCAGGGCCGGAACGCGCCCTGATATCCCAGGCGTCGATGCGCGCCAGGAAAATGTACTGCCGCTGCCCAGGCACACTGTCATCGATGTGGATGAGGGAGTGAATGACGGCCTGGCCGCCGAGTTCTTCCTCGATCTCGCGTTGTAGCGCCGCCTCGAGGCTGCGGTCGCTGTCTTCGACACCGCCGCCGGGCAGGACGGAGTAGGACGCATGTCCTGGCCGGATTCGCCCGATGGTGAGCATCTTGTCGTCCGGCGTGATCAGGACGGCCCGGACACGGTCGCTCACGCGCTACGTCCTTTCAATGCAGCAGCCATCCGCCGTCGACGTGCAGGAACTGCCCCGTGATAAACGCAGCAGCAAGCCCTGCCAGGAACGTTACCGCAGCGACCACGTCGGCGGGTTGGCCTCAGCGGGGCACTCATTGCCGGGTGAGTTGTGCAGCGACGGGCGTGCGCTGATCAGGCGGAAGGTGACGTTCTCGTTCAACTTCGATCGGGCCGGGCACGACGGTGTTGACGCAGATGCCGTACGCTCCGAGTTCGCGAGCCAACGATCGAGTCAGACCATGCAGCCCCGCCTAGGCCGCAGCCTATGCGACCAGACTGGGGCGGCCAGCGCGCGGTGATGCTGCCGATGTTGATGATGATGCGGCCATATTGGTGCGCAACCATCGTCTCGGTGAACGCGCGTGCGCACCGGTAATGGCTGGTGACGTTGACGTCCAAAGCACGCTGCCACACGGATTCATCCAGGTCGCGCCAAGGGATGCTGGGGTGCTCGTCAGGACGGGGAGCAGAAAGTGTCGCGGATCGTGTCGCGGAGCCAGCGCTGTGCCGGATCGACGTCGAGCCGTGCGTGCCAGAGCAGTCGTACGTCGATTTCCGGCAGGTCCGTGGGGATGGGAACCCAGCGGATGCCAAGGGCTTGGCCGTACTGCTCGGCGAGGCGTTGAGGGACGAGCCCGACGTAGTGGCTGGATGCGACTACGAGTAAGGCGACGGCGAAGGTGGGGACGACGGCTGCGACGTGGCGCTGGAGGCCCGCGGCCTCCAGCGCGTCGTCGAGTGGCCCGCGGGCAAGGCCGCGGCGCGAGGCCGAGACGTGGGGATACTGGCACAACTGCGCCAACGTCGGCCGACGGTGACGGCCCAGTGGGCTGTCGGCGCGGACGATGGCGACCACGTGTTCGTGGTAAAGCACGGTGGTCCGGATGTCGGGAGCGGCGACATCGCCGGCGCCGATGTCCAGATCGACCGATCCATCGCGCAGAGCCTCAATGCTCTCACTACCCTCCGTGACGAACCGCAGAGTCACACCTGGGGCGACCGCGGCGGCGGCTTCGACCGCCGCTGACGCCAGGGTCGCAGCCACGCCGTCGTTGATGCGGATCGTGAAGGTGCGCTTGAGGTCGGCGATCGTGACGTCGCGGTCGGCGCTGATCAGCGCCGAGGCCTCTTCAAGCAGCGACCGCACCCGCGGCGCGGTCCGCAGCGCGAACGGGGTGGGCACCATCCCACGACCGGCGCGTACCAGGATCGGGTCTCCCATCGCCCGCCGCAACCGGCCGAGCGCCCGGCTGGTGGCGGGGATGGACAGGTGAAGGCGCTCGGCCGCGCCCGTGACGCTGCCGTCCTGGAGCAGCGCGTCGAACACCCGCAGCAGATTGAGGTCGAGCTGGTCCTGCATAGTTGCATAGTACGTAAAAAGCTATTGTGAAAGTTGCGTGGCGCGAGAATAGCGGCGTTCCTACCGTGATGGCCATGGCACTCAACATCTTGGGCCGCGATCGCGCCGCACCCTCGCTGAACCGACGCGGCCTGCTATCGGTCATGTGCGCCTGCGTCGTGCTCGTCGTCGGCATGGTGGCCGCGGTCAACCTGGCCGTTCCGATGCTCGCGGCCAGTGCGCTGCACCCGTCGGCGTCGGCGCTGGTCTGGATCGTCGACATCTATGTGATCGTCTTCGCCTGTCTGGTGATCCCCGGGGGAGCCGCGGGCGATCGTTTCGGGCGCAAGGGTGTCCTGCTGGCCGGACTGCTGCTGTTCGCGGTGGGCGGGCTGCTGTCGGCCACGGCACCGGACGTGGCCCTGCTGCTGGCTGGCCGGGCGATCACCGGTGTCGGCGCCGCCGCTGTGCTGCCCAACACGCTCGCCGTCCTGCTGCACGCCGTACCTGTCGAACGCAAGAGCGCGACGATCGCGATCTGGGCGTCGATGACGGGTATCGGCGGAGTCGTCGGCAACGTCGGCGGTGGGGCCACCCTGTCCGGCGGATCATGGCGCTGGCTGTTCGCCGCAGCCGTACCGATCTCGCTGATCCTCGCTGCGCTCGTGGGACGCATCGCGCCGGTGTCGCCGCGCCATGACCGCCGGTTGGACCTGCTCGGCGCCATGTTGCTCGTCGGCGCGTCGGTGGCTCTGCTGCTCGGCATCGTCCAGGGTCCGGAGGCGGGTTGGGGCAGCCCGGTCGTCGTGGCCGGATTCGTCGGCGCTGGCGTGCTGTTCGCGGCTTGGACGCTCGTCGAGCTGAAGGTCGAGTACCCGCTGCTGGATCCTCGGGTCTTCCGAGTCCCGGGCCTGCGCAGCGCCTGCCTCGGCATGGCATCGGTCTTCTTCGGCATGTTCGCGCTGTTCTACCTCAACGCGTCTTTCCTGCAGTACGCCATGGGCTTCAGCGTGCTGTGGACCGGTCTCGGGGTCATCCCGCTGACCGTCCCGGTCATCCTCGGCGGACGGCATGTCGGACGTCTGTCGCAGCGCATCGGCGTGGACGCCACCATCGCGCTGGCGTTCGTGTTCGTCGGCGGTGGGCTGCTTGGCCTGTCCACCAGCGGCGCGCAGACGCCGTACGCCGGCTACGCGGCATGGCTCGTGGTGACCGGAGTCGGCGTGACGCTGGCACTGCCGACGCTGTCGGGCGTCATCGCGGGGTCGCTGCCGCCCACCCAGGCCGGGGTCGGGACCGGGTTGCAGGCCACCACCCGCGAGTTCGGCAGCGCGCTCGGCGTCGCCGTCATCGGCACGGTGTTCAACGCCCGGTTCGCCGCCGCCCTACCGCCAGGCATCCGCGCCGATCATGATCCGCACACCGTGGCCCAGGCACTCGCCGCCACCACAACCGGCAGCGCCCGCGACGTCGTAACGGCGTTCGTCTCGGGCGCGGACCTCGGACTCCGGGTGATCGGCGTCACCGTGCTCGTCCTCGGTGCCCTCGTGGTGGGGCAGTCGCTGCTGTCGCGACGAGGACAAGCACACACCACATAGACCTCCGGCAGACAGCCGCGGACTGGCAAGGTCGCGTCGCGGAACTCGGCTACCGCCAGGCCGGCAACAACCATCAGAAGTACGCTCCGGCTGTCCCCGGCCTTGTATGGGCGCAAGATGACCCGTGGTGCCACACCCTGACCCGCCATCTGCCGGTGCAGCACATCCAGCACCCGCCCTACCCGCCGCAGGGGTATTAGGCCGAACACCAGACCAGCTCGAACCGGGAATCGCCTGCGTTGGTGAAGATGGTCGAACCGACCGCGTGGTAAAGAATCACTTCGGCGTACTCGTTCACGGCGAGGAACATCTGCCGCTGACGTTGATATCTGGGGTTCTCGAGGGCGCGCAAGGCACGTCAGACAAGTGCCACCCTCCGCGCCGTGGTCAAGGGCGGCGCCGAGGGCGTGCTGGTTGCGGCGCTGGAGTCCAGGCACGCGGCGGCGGTGAAGGTCATCGACGGCAGCCCGCGGGCCACGACGGCGATCGCGCTGGGCGCGCTGCGGGCGATGGGGTGCGAGGTGGGCGCGGCGGCGGAGTTCGAGCGGGTGGAGGTGCTGGGCGGCGGCGTCCCTGCGGGATGGCTCGCCACCCGGCTCCCGGGATCAGCCGCTGTACGAGATCCAGCCGTACTCGTATTGAGTCCAGCCGTTCTCGTCCCCGGTGTGCCTACGGCCGGTCATCACCTGGTTGGTGCCGCCCATCGAGGCGTGGTTGTTCTCCCTGACCCAGCCTTCCAGTTGCCTCGGGGTGATCTGCACCGCCTTGCCCTGCCAGAACAGCGCGCCGCTGTAGTAGATGGTGTCGCCGTTCTCGTCCCCGTCGTGCCGAATCCCGGTGATGGCCTGGTTCGCCGGAGTGTGGTAATCGTGGTTGTTCTCATCCGTCAGGGTGCCCCAGAAGTCTAACTTGAGCACCGTGACCTGGACGTTGTCGATGTAGATGCGGCCGCAGTGGAACGTGGTGTCGCCGTTCTCGTCGCCGCGGTGCCCGCGGCCGATCAACACTTCGTTCGTCGGGCAGCTGAACTTGCTGTTCGACTGTTTCAGGGTCGAGACCTGCCCGGGACGGATCTCGATCGTGGCGGCCGCGGCGGGGCCGGCGGGGACCAAGGTGAGGGCGGCGACGGCCGACGCCGCCAGCGCGGCCAGCAGAGACTTCTTAAGCATGTCCATGTCCTTAGACGAGAGCCTGCAGTGAGCGGAATCTATGATCGCCGTCACCGTGGCGCCCGTCGTCCGCCTGCGGGGTGAGCGCGGGTCCGCCTGTACGATGATCCACCCGCTCTAGAGAACCTCGCCGCAGCCTTCCGTCAGGGAAGCGGGAGCAGATCGCCGCAACCACACACTCACCACCCAAGCGGTGGTGCCGGTGCTGCGCGAGTTCGCGGCCGGGCGTTGACCTGGTCGCACTGGTGGGCCCGGCTGGTCTCGGGCGCGTCATTGGGTCGTTGTGGCAGTGGGGCTGTTTGCTGCTGCTGGGATTTTTCTGTTCCTGGCTACCAGGCCCTAGAAGGTGTTTTCAATCCCGTATTGATCTTGTTCTGCCAACCTCGAACATGTTGTCAGCCACCACCTCACCTTTAATGGGGGCACCCTGAGCTAGGCCAACTCAGTCGCGTTCACCAGGCGCAACGAGTCTTCGCAACATCCCCAGGCCAGGACTAACTCTCGGTCATCGGAACGCTTTCAGCCAGTACCCGGCGCAGTGCCGTCGCGATGGTGTCGAGTTGTTCGGCGGACAGACGGCCTAGTGTGGCATCAGGTGTGGTGAGCGCCCCGATCAAGCGTTCGCGGGCAGTTGCGCCCGCCGAAGTGACGGCGAGCACCTTTACCCGCCGATCCTGCGGCGATGCTCGCCGCTCCAGGTAGCCGCGATGCTCAAGATGATCGACCAGCTCGGTCAACGACGCTCGATCGATGCACAGCGCCGACCCGAGAACACCCATCGGGGCAGGAGTATGGGGATCCACCGCGACCAGCGCCCGCGCCTGAACCGCGGTCAAGCCGAGTTCCGCGGCCGTCGTCATCCACCGGCCGGTGCGCAGTGCCGACACCTCGGCGATCAGCAGCCACGCTTCCTCGGCCGGATCGGCCGGCGTATGCATCAGCGGCAGGCCGGGCAGCAGGCGGATCTCGGTCATGGACAGAATGATAGCCTCACCGTATAGTTCGGCTTACCGTACATATCGGTTACCCAAAGGAGTATGGGATGGCCTATCAGGTAGTGGCGATCTTCAAGCTGGCCCCGGCCAACGTCGCCGAGGAGGTGCGGCGCGGCGAGGCCACCGGCGCGATGCTGCGCCACCAGAGCGGCTTCATCTCGTTCGACGTGATGGCCCCAGACCAGGAAACAGTCGTCGTGACCCAGCACTGGACCTCGCATCGAGCCTTCCTTGACGGCATGAGCGGGATGCGAGAAGCGGCCGGGCAACTGCCGCCACCGATTGTCAACACACGCGAGACCTACAGCGGCGAAGTCACGGTCAGCGTGCGCTGACTCCCGCCGGAAACATCCGGCGTCTCGGTCGCCTCCCACCGTGAACCAACCTGTCTCGGGTGTGTCCCGGGCGGCGCCACCAGACGATCTTTTTCCGCTCTTCCCACTTCCAGGCCACAGGCGCCCGAGCCGTCTCCGCTCGAGCATCGAAGACACGTTTTCGAAAGAACCTACCTTCCACTACATGGAGCAGCTGTGAGCAACCAGACCACCCACCAGAAGATTGCGCTGGTCACCGGAGCGAACAAGGGGATCGGCCGTGCGGCCGCTGAGCAACTCGCGGCGATGGGCATGATGGTCCTGATCGGGGCCCGGGACCCGCAGCGTGGTGAGGAGGCCGCTGCAGCGCTGCGCGCGGCCGGCGCCGACGCGCACGCGATTCCCCTGGACGTCACCGACCAGGTCAGTGTCAGGGCCGCCGCCAAGCAGATCGAGGCGAGCTTCGGCTACCTCGACATCCTGATCAACAACGCCGGCATTACCGGCTCCGGGCAGGTCTCGCCTGCGGACGCTACCGATCAGATCCCCAGCACCGTCGACCTGGACATGGTCCGAGCGGTTTTCGAGACCAACGTCTTCGGGGTGATCACGGTGACCAACGCCATGCTGCCGCTGCTGCGGCGGTCACCGGCGCCGCGCGTCGTCAACGTCAACAGCCATGCCGCGTCGCTGACCCTCACCAGCGACCCGGACGGGCCCTTCACCGCCCTGCTGCCCTCGGCCGCCTACAACCCCTCCAAGTCAGCGCTCAGCGCGCTGACCGTGCAGTACGCCAACGAACTGCGCAAGGACGGTGTGCTGGTCAACGCCGTCGCGCCCGGCTACGTCGACACCGACAGCAACAACCACACCGGGCACCTGACCCCCGCGCAGGGCGCCGCGGTCCTGGTGCGCCTGGCCACGGTCGGCGCGGATGGGCCCACCGCCGGGTTCTTCAGCGAGGACGGCCCGCTGCCCTGGTGATGGCTCCGAGATCGCCTCGGGCGAACGGTGCAGACGCCCGGTGAGCCAGGCCCTCGGCGAGGGCGTCCTTGATGGCAGACCCATCAGCCGTCGCCGAGGACCCACGCGGTCAGATAACTGATGTCACCAGAGCTTTGCCGAACCGTCACGCGGCTTGCGGCGACACCTCGCAGACCTGACTACAAGACGCCGCGTTCTTCATGGTCAGACGCCTGGCCATGAGCGTGATCGCGGCCCAGGTCAGGTGGGCTTCGCTATGCTGCGGCAGTCGCTCGTAGTCGATCATGTTGCGCCGGGCGTTCATCATCCACCCGATCGACCTTTCGACGATCCACCTGCGGGCTAGCACTTTGAACCCGGTCTGGCCCGGCAGCTTCGTCACAATGTTGAGAGTGAGGCGCAGGAACCGCCGGGCCCATTCCACGACCTGACTTGGCTCACGTTCAAGATCGAATCCGAGTCGTAGGTCGCTGACCTTGGGATCCGCCGTCGAGGATGGCGAAAAGTGCGCACTAAATCGGGGGCGTCTCTACGCTGTAGGCCGTGTCTCCGTACGTGCGGACGGTGAAGACGGCCTCAGGGGCGCGGGCGGTGCAGATCGTGTACTCCTCGCGCCGCGGGTCGCGGGAGATCGAGCACATCGGATCCGCGCACGACGACGCCGAGCTGGAGATGCTCAAGGCCATCGCGCGTCAGCGGCTGGCCGCCGGGCAGGAAGAGCTGGATCTCGGGCTGGACGACGGCCCGGCCGCGGGCGGTCCGCTGGAGATTGCCAGTTCCCGGATGGAGCACCTGTGGGATGCCCTGTCCCGCGCCTATGCCGCGCTCGGGTTCGACGCCGCGTCCGCGGGTGATGAGGTGTTCCGGCAGCTGGTGCTGGCCCGGGTGATCGAACCGACCAGCAAGCAGGACAGCCTGCGCGTGCTGGACGAAGCGGGCATCACCTCGGTGTCGTATGCGACGGTGAAACGCCGGCTTCCGCTGTATGCGGCAGACCGCTGGCGCACGGCCCTGGCCGAGGCGTGCGCGGCGCACGCCCGGCTGGGACCGGCCTCGCTGGTGCTCTACGACGTCTCCACCCTGTATTTCGAGACCGACGCCGGGGACGGGTTCCGTGAGCCGGGCTTCTCCAAGGAGCGGCGGCTGGACCCGCAGATCACGATCGGGTTGCTGACCGATGCCTCCGGGTTCCCGCTGATGGTGCAGGCCTTCGAGGGCAACAAGACTGAGACGCACACCATGCTCCCGGTGATCGGTGCGTTTATGACCGCCCACCGGCTCGCCGATGTCACCATCGTGGCCGACGCGGGGATGATCTCCGAGGCGAACAAGCAGGCGATCGAGGAAGCCGGCCTGTCATTCATCCTCGGCATGAAGATCCCCGAGGTCCCCTACGTGGTCAAGCAGTGGCGGCGTGAACACCCGGACACCCAGATTCCCGACGGGCACATCTTCATCCAGCCCTGGCCCGCCGCAGCTACGCAGTCCCGCCGGGACCAGATGATCTACTACCAGTACCGGGCCGACCGGGCCCGGCGCACCCTGCGCGGGATCGACGAGCAGGTCGCCAAGGCCGAACGCGCCGTCGACGGCCAAGCGCCGGTCAAACGCAACAGGTTCATCAAACTCACCGGAGCGGCCAAGAGCGTCAACCGGGACCTGGAGGCCAAAGCGCGGGAGTTAGCCGGGCTCAAGGGCTACATCACCAACCTGCCCGGCGTCACACCCGCGTTCGTGATCGAGGCATACCACCGGCTCTTCGAGATCGAAAAGTCTTTCAGGATGAGTAAGCACGACCTCAAGGCCCGGCCGATCTACCACCACAAACGCGAATCCATCGACGCCCACCTGACCATCGTGTTCGCCGCCCTGGCCGTCAGCCGATGGATCGAACACCGAACCGGCTGGTCCATCAAGAAGTTCGTCCGCACTGCACGCCGCTACCGCACCGTCCACATCCGAGCCGGCCGCCACCGCCTCACCGCCGCCGACCCCCTGCCCGCCGACCTACGCGACGCGCTCAACCAGATCCACGGCCGGGAAGGTGCGCACTAAATTGAGCCAACTCGGGTGATCGCGGCCCAGGTCAGGTGGGCTTCGCTATGCTGCGGCAGTCGCTCGTAGTCGATCATGTTGCGCCGGGCGTTCATCATCCACCCGATCGACCTTTCGACGATCCACCTGCGGGCTAGCACTTTGAACCCGGTCTGGCCCGGCAGCTTCGTCACAATGTTGAGAGTGAGGCGCAGGAACCGCCGGGCCCATTCCACGAGCAGGAGGTGGTGTTCAAACGGATCGATCCATCGCAGATCAGAGGAGGCTGGAAGCCAGGCAATTACGGGAGTGCGGACGACGTCTGGATTCCGAACCCCAACTACGTGCCGAGGTGAGCAGTGCATAATCTCGAATTGGTCAATCTCGCCGACGAATCCCTTCTGCCATGCCAGGTGACAACACATACTGATGGCGATGGGTACGAGCTACGGCTGAATCGGGCGAACGCTTCGCCTATCGTAGTCGATTCGTTGATCGACTTCGAAGACGCATTGAGACAGCTAAGAGCAGAACTAGAACAGCAGAACCTACTGTTGCTCTGTAACAGATTCCGCCGCAACGCGTTTGTCTCCTCGATGGCACGTCAAATGAGTGACGGCCTAGGGTGCTACCTCGTCATTGCAGGGGAACCCGTATCACCTGAATTGGTTGTCGAAAGCCTCGGACCCGCGCCGAGGAAGGACGTCGTTCTCGCCGTCAAGGCATCGAAGTTCATCAACGAATGGATCGCCAGCTTCGACGTCTAGTACAGCAGTAGTCCCCAGCATTCCTGCGCAGATCTTTCCGAGACAAGCAGTGGGCAACCTGGGCAATCGCCTCTTTGAAACCGATGTGCCACGCCTGCGGGTCAACATCGCCGCCAGCCGCTAGGCTCGCCTGTACGGCGAGCACGGGCCGAGGGTTATCGAGTTTCACATCCGCGATCCTCGCCGGGTTGCCGTTCCCACGCCCCGGCGACACACCGCCGTACCCCACCACCCCACATCAGCAACGGAACAACCCATCCTCAAACGCGAACCGCAACTGCCGTACCGGGGGAACAGCAACCTTATCTATCGCGGGGATATAGATTCACGTGATGCTCACGATGGTAACGTATATATTCCCTATTGATTTCATGCCTCACAGTCAATACACCAAGCGGCTCCTCGTCACCCTGATTCACGACTTGGTAATCGCCATCGATAACAATCGCACCATACTTGAAAAGATCGCGGTGGTTGGCACACAGGCACAACATGTTGTCCATTGCGTCCGGACCATTGTGAGGCAGTCCTAGTCCTTTAATATGGACAGTGTACGCAAGACGTAGCTCGCCTGGCGCTTCCAGAACGACGTCGCAAATTTGACAAGAGTAATTGTATAGCCGCTTTAGCTTGTCGGATAGGGCCATGTCGACATAGACACCTGCGGAAATTATCTCCCAGCGATTAAGATCTGGCACATGGGTAGCCGTGCTATTTTTTTCCCAATCTACGCAATCAGAGATCTTTTCAAGTCGATACTGCAGAACAAGTGGGCCGTCTACACTCCGCTTTGTCCAGTAGTCGGTTACCTTAAAGAGGCCATCATAGCTATAGCCAAAGTCTGGCGAATATTCAGGGTTGCCAGCAGCGCCCCGAACAACGCGTACAGGCAACCCCGTTATGATATTCTTAATTAAGGCAGCGTTACCAAAGTGTTTAGGCGATTGGTCTTCAATCTGCTTACCGCTATTAGAATCGCGTCCACCGTGACCTGTATAAATGATCACATCCCCGTAGTCACGATCATCCTTATAACCACCTGAGACCACTATAGACTCGGCACCGCCACGCTCCGCGGTACCGCAGATGCCGGCCTGCAGCGGCCTATGAATTCCAGCATCATGCAACTCACGACGGCTCGCAAATATACGAAGAGGTCTTGGGCTATTAATAGGACCATAATGCGGCTCTGTTGGCTCTGGCGGCTTGCTGTATTCTATATTATAGAAAATCTTCAGATTAGCGCCGAAATCTCTGTCACGCCTCTGAGGGATCGGCAAGCCTTTTTCTCTTAATATGTCTCGCGCATGCGTAAAAAGCATGTCGACGGTAAGGTATTCCGGCTTATCGCGGTCACCCTTCTGAATCAGGTCAATCAGCTCACCACTAAACGCGCTATACATACCCGTTACTTTGGCATTCTTCATAGCCGCAGCCATTACGTATGTGCCACTAGTTGCGGCACTGTCTGCTACGAGCCCGGTATCATCTTCTCCACTCATAATGCTGAGTGCGCGACCACTATGACAGCAGTCTAATATGACGACTTTATGACGGGCCTGGCTATCGAGTAGTTCATTCTTTAGGTGTTCATAACGTACCGCAGTGTAGAGTCGATCTTTGTCTGACGTGGACAGCGTCAAATACAGTTCATTTCCTGTCGAATCAAGCAATCCATGACCGGCGAAATAGATCAGCAATGTCTCCGTTGCCGAAGCGACCGCATCCCGCACGGGATCGAGCATTTCAGCAGGTGACTGCGGATTCGATATGACTGTGCAATTCTCCGGAGGGAGACCCCAGAGCGTCTTATGTTGAAATAACTCTTGTAGTGCTTGCAGATTATTCTCAACGGCTGATAGCTCGTGCATGTGCATATATTTGCTCGTGCCGATGAGCACTGCACGCGACTTGGTTATATCAGGCAGAGTCAATCGTCAGGCTCCATGGCATTCAGAATCTTCACAACTTCCTCTGCGCTTGTGCCGGAAACCTCTACCCGCATCTCACCTCGCTCGATCGTGACTTTCGGTCGCCCTCGCCGCGTCCCTATCCACCCAGATATAACGTCGACAAGAGTAGGCACCTGCAAGCTGCTGGTGACTATTAGGCTGATGAGATCGAGCGTATCGCCCATCTCATCAGAGTTGAGTTCTTTCGAAACTAGACGGATTTCCGCATGCTGGCGAACGTTCGGCTCATCGCGCAACCAGTCATATAACGACCTCAACTCCTGCTCAGCATGGTCACCAGCGATCCGGATGTTGATGCTCAAAGGCTACCCCGTACTTCTGTCCTCTTGATCACGTGCAACGCAACTAGAGTACATCGACAACACTCCTAGATGCCGTGAAAGCGACGAAATCCGACCAATGATCCATCGCCACGAGCAAACAGCCGTGAGGTGCTCACCTCAAGGGCTCGGAGCCCCATGGACACAGCAGAGCGAGTGGGCCGGGGGCGGCCCTGCTGGGCGTGCGGAAGCCAGCATGGGCGCCTCATCGTCCTCGTCCGGAGGAGGAACTAGAACTGTGGGTGGCGCCTGTCGTCAGGCATCGCCCCGAACTTCGCCATCCTCAGCCCGCTGCCGCCCTCAGGTTGTCAGCAAGAAGACATCCGCCACGTACGCCGTCTCCATGAGTAGGATCTGGTCAGTGACGTGGAGAAATGCTCCTACGGCTGCGAATCCATGTGTGCCACCATTCGAGAGTCGCCGGAGGCGAACGCTATCGAAAAGGCAGGAAACCTGGCCGTCGTACGGCCCAGTTGGAACTGACAGCCTTGGCATGGATGGGCCCAGCGGTATCGCGGGCGAGTTGATTAATAGCCGAGACCCGACCTTCGCGTCAAGGGGTTCGCTGGGCGCCACGTTTCCTTAGAGTTGCTCACCACTCGCGACATATCGCGACTATGCGGGCAGGGGCAACATCACATTTCTTGGAAGTAGGAGCGGCTTGTGTGCTCGTTCGCTATCGCCACGAAGGCCGACGGCCGCCGATGTTCTTGCATCGGTGCGGCGCTTGGCGCCCTATAGTCGCGATCGTGAGCAATCTTGAGCCGGGCATCTACGAGCATCTGATCACCCGCGAAATGGGTGCCCTGCTGCGAACCGTGTCCGACCACGAGCTGATCGACCGGCGCTCGTTGAATGCCGCCGACTCCCACGAAACGCTGGCCCGGCATCTGGCAGCGTTGACACGCCGGGCCTTGCGAGCCGTACGGGGTGAGAGTGATGTCCTGCGACTGGCCCGGCAGGTTGAGATCGTTAACCGTGTCGCAGATTTGATCGGTGATCTGGTGCCTGAGGCGGCGGCGCCCGAAGATCTCGTGGAGGCCGCTGAAGAGCTGCTCGGGATCGCCAGGAGTAAGGACGCGACTGGTCAGGTGCGGTTCCCTCCACGTCCAGTGATCCCGCTTGTGGGTAGCGCATTGCTGGTCAACGGCCGGGGACAGCCGGAGATCGGGCATGAACTCAAGCGCGAACTGGCTTCTGCCGATCGAGTGGACCTGCTCTGCGCGTTCGTGAAGTGGAACGGTGTCCGGGTATTGGCGGAGGCGATCGAGGAATTTCTGGCGCACGGCGGACGGCTCAGGGTGGTGACCACCACGTACATTGGCGCCACGGACCGTCTCGCGTTGGACCGGCTTGCCTCCATGGGCGCCGAGATCCGTGTCTCCTATGACACGCGTATGACCCGGCTGCATGCCAAGGCGTGGCTGTTCCATCGTGCCAGCGGCTTGTCCACGGCCTATGTCGGCTCCTCGAATCTGTCCAAGACGGCCCTCAGCCATGGACTCGAGTGGAACGTACGGCTCGCCCAAGCCGAGCAACCACACCTGATCGACACGTTCACCGCCACATTCGACGACTATTGGGCCGATCCATCTTTCGAACCGTATGATCCGGCACAGGATGCCGAACGGCTCGATCGCGCGCTGTCTGCCGAGCGGTCCGGCGACCGATCCGTCGTTATCGACTTCGCCCATGTCGACATCCGCCCATACTCATACCAGCGGGAGATACTCGACGAGCTTGCTGCCGAACGCCATATCCACAATCGACAGCAGAACCTGGTCGTCATGGCCACGGGTACAGGCAAGACCATGGTCGCCGCCCTGGACTATCGGCGGCTGCGTGCTGCTGGGCAGACCGACTCACTTTTGTTCGTTGCCCATCGTGAGGAGATCTTGCGGCAGAGCCTGCTCACCTTCCGGCAGGTAATGCGTGATGAGACGTTCGGCGAGCTGTACGTTGGCGGTTCCCATCCGGAGCAATGGCGGCACGTGTTCGCCTCGATCCAATCGCTCCACGCCAACTCGCTGCCAGAGCCTGACGCGTTCGACATGGTGATCGTGGACGAGTTCCACCACGCTGAAGCTTCGACGTACCGTCGGCTGCTGTCCGCTGTGCGCCCGAAAGTGCTGCTCGGGCTCACAGCGACCCCCGAACGCGCCGATGGACAAGACATCAAGCACTGGTTCGGCGGTCGCATCGCCGCCGAACTGCGATTGTGGGAGGCGCTGGAGCGTGGGCTACTGGCCCCGTTCCAGTATTTCGGCGTCCACGATGGCACCGACCTGCGCGAGGTTGGCTGGCGCCGAGGCCAGGGCTATGACACGAACCAGTTGGCCCGCGTCTACACAGGCAACGACCGCCGCGTTGCCGTTGTGTTAGAGACGCTGGAGCGCAAGATTGGCGACATCGGGAAAATGCGGGCCATCGGCTTCTGCGTGAGTATTGACCACGCTCGCTTCATGGCCGACCGCTTCACCCAGGCCGGGCTACCCTCGATCGCCGTCACCGCGCACAGCTCGTCGGAGGAGCGCTCCCGAGCATTGCGCGATCTGAGAGAACGCCGGATCAACGCGGTGTTCACCGTTGATCTCTTCAACGAAGGCGTCGACGTTCCTGAGATCGATACCGTCCTCTTCCTGCGCCCCACCGACAGTGCCACCGTTTTCCTGCAACAGCTCGGCCGGGGCCTGCGGTTGGCCGACGACAAGCCGTGCCTGACCGTGCTGGACTTCGTTGGCCATCAACACAAGCAGTTCCGGTTCGATCGACGTTATCGAGCGCTCACCGGTGCCAGTCGTACCGGAATTGCCCGCGAGATCGAGCAAGGCTTTCCGACTCTGCCCGCCGGCTGCGTGATCGACCTTGACCGTGATGTGCGCCGGCTGGTGCTTGAGAATGTACGACAGGCGCTCAACCTGAATTGGAAAGATCTGGCGGGCGAGCTTCGCGAACTCGGCGACGTCAGTTTGTCCAAGTTCCTGGAGGAGACTGGGCTGGACGTGGAGGACCTTTATCGACGGCGGCAGGGGTGGGCGTACCTGCGACACACCGCGGGTATCGAAGCAACACCTCCCGACGAAGGGCTCGGGCGTGCTTTCGGTCGGATGCTGCACATCGATGATGTCGAGCGCCTCGCCTTCATGACCGAGGTGCTGAATGGGCGAACTCCGCAGTCATCTCGTGAGCTACGTCTCCTAGCCATGTTGGATGCGATGTTGTGGGGTGGCACCCAGCCTGTCTCCGGCATGGAAGCCCGACTTGCGCAACTCACGGGCGCCCGCGCCGCGGAGCTTCGCGAGCTGGCGGCAGTGCTGCACTCGGGAATCCGCCATGTCGCCCCGACGCTGGACCCGATCGTGCCCCTGCGTATCCATGCCCGCTACAGCAAGAACGAGGTGCTGGCCGCCTTCGGCATCGACAGGCCGGCCTACATGCGCGAAGGCGTCAAGTACGTCGAAGAGCACCAAGCAGACCTGTTCTTCGTCACGATCGACAAGTCGGAGGACCACTACTCTCCCACGACGCTTTACCACGACCGGGCAATAACCGAAGAGCTGTTCCAGTGGGAATCGCAGAGTACTCTCCGTTCCTCTACTCCTACTGCTCGTCGATACCTGACTGGCGAGTCCACGGTTCACCTGCTGATCCGAGAGTCCAAGCGAGACGAGGGACTAGGGGCTCCGCCGTACACCTATGCAGGTCCTATGCGTTACGTCAGCCACGCCGGTGAGCGGCCGATCCGATTCGTTTGGCGCTTGAACCACCCGCTCCCACCAGATGTGTTCCACTATGCCAAGGCCACCGCTGGCTGAGTTCTTGCTACTCACCCTTACGACGCCATATTGCAGACGGACAGGTCAGCCGCGCCGGCTGGTGTGCTTTCGACTGTGAGCACCTCCGCCCACACCGCGGTCCCTCCGCATGCGTCGCCACGCACGCCCCACCTGACCGCCATCTCTTCGACAATCCGCAAGCCCCGCCCCCGAGGATCCGTCTCGGTCGGCTCACGCATCCGAGGAACCGTAGCCGAGCCGCCGTCGATTACATCGATCCGGGCCAGGTCGTCACCGATTGCCGTGATGTCCACTGCGACGAGCCCACCGGGCAAGCCCGAGATGGTATGGATTACAGCATTCCCGACCAACTCGCTGACCACTAGCTGAGCACCGCTCACGTCGAGATGCCCCGCCATCGTCAGGACGTGCCCGACACAATGCCGGGCTGTCGACACAGAACGCGAAACCCCAGGGAACACCAACTCGGCCAGGAACACTTCGCGCATCGCGCCACCTCCTCAGAATCATCCGGTCGCACACAGGTCATTCGCATCCACGCGTTGATCGAACGGCGTGGATTGCCTGGTTACATCCCGGTGTGACACAGCAGTCACGGCGTGTAATCGAAGCTTGACTCACTCAGACAGCTAATGCAAGCAGAACTGCAAATTTGCTACTCGATTCTCTTGCCTGCATGCGATGCACAGGTCTGCGACGTACGGAAGACTGGTGGGCCACACGCTGAGAGGAGGTTGACAATGGCTGGTGGGCGAGGTCCCACGCTCCGGCGCCGCAGGCTCGCAGCAGAGCTCCGCGTCTTGCGGGAACGTTCTGGACTCACGGGCGAGCAGGCTGGAGAACGGCTTGGGTGGTCCGTCAGCAAGGTCAGCCGCATCGAGACAGCGCAGGTTGGGGTACGGACCGGCGATCTTACGGCGCTTCTCGACCTCTACGGCGTATCGGGCTCCAGGCGCGACGCTCTCACGGATCTCGCGCGAACCGCTATGCAGCGCGGCTGGTGGGATACGTACGAGACGATCTCAACTGACTACGCGAACTACATCAGCCTGGAATCTGAGGCCACCGCCATCCGGTGCTTCTCTCAAACTCTCATCCACGGCCTCCTACAAACCGAGGACTATGCACGGGCGGTCATCAAGGCGGCCCTGGTCCCGTTCACGTCCGCTTCTGAGGTTGATCGTCGCGTCGAGATCCGTATGACGCGGCAGAGGATCCTCCATCTGGACAGCCCCCTCAGCATTTGGATGGTCCTGGATGAAGCCGCCCTTCATCGCCTGATCGGCGGTGCGGACATCATGAGAGCCCAGTGTGAGTCTCTGATCCAACTGTCGGAACTGCCCAACGTGACGATCCAGATCCTGGCCAGCTCCGTCGGCGCTCATCCCGGGGCCAACACCCCGTTCTCCATCCTGTCGTTTCCCGAGGTGTACGACCCTGACGTGGTCTACATCGAGAGCATGACGAGCAGCCTCTGGATTGAGGACGATAGGGAGGTTCACCGCTATAGCCTCGCCTTTGACCAAATGCGCGCAATGGCGCTTAGCCCACACGAATCGGTAGAGCTGATCTCAGAAGTGGTTGGCCGTCTATAGATGAAAGAGGATCTGCCAGACATGCACACGAGTCCAATCGATCCCACCACTCTCATCTGGCGGAAGAGTCGGCGGAGCGACGGCGGCAACGGCTGTGTAGAGGTCGCGCTTTCCGACGGCGCCCCAGCGGATGCACCCCACAAGGCCGATCGAGGGCCCTTGGTGCTCTTCCGCGACAGCGAGAACCCAACCGGGCCTGTCTTGGCTTTTACTCGTTCTGAACTTCAAGCATTCTTTGGTGGCGTCAAGGACGGAGAGTTTGACGATCTGACTTGAGCAGCTGAATCTGGCAGAACGCCCAGGCACCCCAGGTGGCCGCCGAGGAGACGGTTGAGAAGGCCGAGGCGTTCATGGCCAGGTCGAGGGCCGGTAGGGAGGGCGCTCCCCCGGCAATGTGCTCACGTACATAGTCAAGACCGTCAACAAGGGCCCGGGCGCAGCCACGTCCGTATCGCTGACCGACACGCCGCCCACCGGCGCGGCGCTCCCAGCCCCCTCAGGGCAGCCCGTATCTCCTCTTGATCGCTACCGCCTCTTCCTCGGTCACCTCGACCGGCGTGCGACCCAGCGCCGTCCGCAACTCGCCGACGATCCTCTCCCCCGACGCCCGCGCCTGAGACCGGAACTGGGCAAACTGGTCTCCGAACAGTTTCGCCGTCGGCCCCGTCCATACGGTTCCGCTCTGGAACTGCCGGAAGGGCGTCTCGATACCGCTGTCGATCTCCTCAACCATCGGGCCGACTATGCGCAGAGTGTTTCGCAGGGCCTCGTGTAGCGGATTGGACACCATCGCCGCCATTGTCAGTCCTTCTTCTTGCCGGGAGCGGTGGCGTCAGTGATCAGCTTGGGTGCGATCAGCTTCATCAACGCGATCACATCGGCCGCGTTGTTCCGCCCTTCGACACCCTTTGAGATCCCGATGAACAGCTGGGCCTTTCCTCTTACCAGCACCGCACCGGCCTGCGTCTTTTCGGTCCTTCCACCTTGCGTGTAGAACCCGATTCCGCCAGGGACGATCTCGGGCAGCGGCTTGTCACCGGCTGCGATCTGGTCCTTGACCCAGTCCTCTCCTCCCTTGGGTGTCAGGTCGATGTCGAGCAGTTTCTTCTTCTCCCCCGTCGGCTGGTAGATGTGGCATCCCCCCACGCCTACCCCATCGCCGAAGCTCAGGTCGAAGTCTCCGAGAGCGGACGGGTTACGCACACCCGTCATCAGCTCCACAGCGCGAAGGGGAATGTGGTCGCAGATGTAGGGCGGCGCGGCGACCGTCGGCAGCGGTGTCCTGTCAACGGGAGGCTTCTGAGGGCTTGTGCAACCGACCAGAACCAGAGCCATGCCGAGAGCGATGGTAATTTTCATCATTTGTGCTCGCTGAAGGCGCCCTCGTAGGTATCGTGCAGCTCCTTTTTCGTTCTCCTCCATATCGTGCCCTTGTGGTCGTCCTCCGCCCAATCCTCGTAGGCGTCGAAGTGTGGATGCTGGACAGCGTTCTCGGGTGTCATCTCACCCAGCGTCATCAGGGACCCGTCAGGTTTAAGGAAGCTCAAGGAGCGGCGATCGGCCTGGCCGAAGAGCCCGTGGTCGAACATGGCCTGGGCCACGAGCTGAGTCGCCAGAAACTCCGACCTGGCCTTCGCCATGTTGGCTTCGTACGTGGCCTTGTTCTTGTTGATCTCAGTCTTGGCACCGTCCTCGATCAAACCGGTCCAGGCGCCCACGACGCCGGCCGTGATGGGCCAGCCACCCTGTTGCGGAATCGCCAGCCCGGTGTTGACCACCGCCATAAGTGCCTTCGCCTTGCGCTCTTGGGCCTCATCCAATTTCTCGCCCTGGGCGATACTGGCGAGCCCGGTCGCATCGGTGATCATGCCGAACCCCGCTCCCGTCTCCTTCGCGGCGGCGATGAAGTGGTCGCGGTCACCGCTTGCGGCATTGTGGTCGAGCAGTCTTCTTGACCACACGGTTTGTGCTGCCATCAGCGTCGAGACGGTCTTGGGATCCTCGTCGAACGCCTCCTTCATGACCTCGCGTACGTCCTCGGTGCGGAACTGCGCACCCCAGGGCTCGTTCGGTGGCAAGTGTGCGCCGCTGGTACTGCGGACGTCGGCCGAGCTGAGTCCCGACCGCGCCGCAGCGTGGTCGACGTCAGGGATGTAGGCGGCGAGGATGAGCGCCGTCGTGCTGGCCGGGACGGCGGATTCGGCGCCCTTGAGGGCTCGTTCGGCCTGCAACTTGACGAACTCCGAGGCCAGTTGGGCGGACAGGAAACCGCGGGACGGATTCTGTTCTGTGCCGTCGTGGTCCCTGAAGACTGTGGTGGCTGCCTCCACGGCATTGCCCACCGCCTCCTTGCCGTTCGCCGTCCGGCGTTCGATCAAGAAGCGTTTGAGCGCAGTGGGATCTTTGGCGAAGAAGTCCTGAGCGGCCGCGGGATTGCGGGCCAGTGCCGTCATCATGTCCACGATCGGGTCCTGGTGAGGATCGCGGAAGGCCGTCCCGCCTTGAGCCGGGAGTTTGCCGTCGTGGGCATCGATGGCCCTGGCCACCTGCAGGAGAAAGGCCGAGTCGAACGAGCCATGTCTGATCGCCTTCGCAAGCGCCTGGTGATCCCGCCCTGTGAGGCCGGAGGTGAACTCCTTACGCCAGTTGGCGTCCAACCGAGGGCTGGCGGTGCCGAGGGCCTTGCTGAGCGCCACCTGCAGACGCTGGTGCGCCTTGTCACCATGCACCGTCTTGGCCATGACCTTCCGGTACGTGGTAGCGCCCAGTGCGTGCATGAGCATCGTGGCGAAGGCCGGATCTCCGATGCGTTTCTCCAACTCGGCAAGGGTCTTGTCGTCGATCTCGCCGGTTTTCGCGGTTTCGGCCAGCCGGGCTGCGGCGGCGTAGACGTCGGGGTTACTGGAGGCCCGGTTGTAGAGGGCCTCGTCGAAGGGGACCATGTCGGCGGTATCGGCACCCCACTTGGTAGTCAGCGACTGGATGGTCGCGTTGCGCTGGCGCAGTTCCGGGCGTTTGGAGCTGATCCAGTTGCCCATCTCGCGAAGAGCCGTCAGGGCGGAGGTGTCGAGCTGGAGCTGGCTCAGGGCCTGGCGGATGCGTGGCTCGTTGGCGCCGAGCGTGGTTTCGACCCTCCCGAGGGCGCGCTCGAAGCGGTCCATTTCCGAGGGCGTGATGCCGGAGTAGTTCCAGTTCGGAGGGTTGGGGGTCAGCGACGGTCTTGCTGGGTCCGGATCAACGGTCTTGGCTGGTGGCGGTGTGGGTTGGTCAGGGAGGCGGTCCGGCGTGGGTAACGGGGTGGGGGTTGGCTCGGCGAAGCCCCCGGTGGGCTGGTCGGTCTTGGCCAGCGGCGGCGGGGAGGGGAGGGGTCGGGTACTGGGTGACTCATAACGGGTCTCCAGCACGGAACGGCACGCGAATAGCCGCATTATCTCCGATCCCTGTACGCCTCGACGGGGGCTCATAACGCAATAGCATGGTCATTCCTGGCTTAGGCGATCTGCCGTCGCCAGGATGTACGGGAAACACGCTCCCCGGGTTCGCTCCCAGGAGTGATAGGTCTCAGCGCTTGGTCGTTCCCGATGTTTCCAGGTAGAGCGCCCTGTTTGCGTATGCGCACGTCAGAACGTTGGTGGCGGGACTGTAAACCGTTGGCCAGCACCAATCGACCGGAGCTGATCGTTTCGGTTAGATCTGATCTCCCGCGCTAATGCCGCGGCCTGCCTTAACAACGTCAAAGTCAGTCGCGACGCGTTTGATCTTCAGGCGTGTCGGAATTGTTAGGCCGGCTAACGAAGGTGCCCTTACCCAGGACCGAATAGAGCGTACCGTCGGCGAGCAGGGCGTTTAGCGCCTTGCGGGCGGTTCCCTTGGATACACCCAGCTCGTCCGCCAACCGAGGCTCGCCGGGGACAGGCATGCCAGGTTGGTACACCCCTTCGGCGATTCTGCGCCGGATCTCGTTTGCCACAGCCTGCCAGCGGAGCTCATCGGGCCTGAAGTCCATATAGGTAACGATAGGAACCCAAAGGCTCCCGTTCCTTCCTCGAGGTACCTAGGGGATCCCCTAGGCATGACTGGGTAGGTCGTCGTAGTCTCGGACTATGCAGGCAACGCCCAGCAGCGGCCGCACAGCCTTGACCACGTTCCCTAAGGACTGGACAACGAGCTGTGCCGTGCTGCCTTGGCGAAGGGATGAGCTTGAGCGCCAGGCAAGGCATCGAAAGCGAGAGCCAGCTGAGCAGCAACCGTCCTGAATGAGAACTACGGGCCCGCCCAGCGGGACAAGCGCTGAGACGGGCCCTTACAGATCGGACACGGGAGGTCCGACCCATGGGCAACTCAATCACAGACGTACGATTCACGCCGCTGCTGACCGCGGAGGTCCAGGCCGTCCTGGAGAGACACGGCTACCGGGTGCCATCCGAGGGCGATCATGTCCACGAGCTCGTCATGGCTCGCGTCGATATCGCTCTCAAGAACCTCGTCGAGGTCTTCGAAGGGAGGACCTGGTGACCTGGCGAGACGAGATCCCCGACTTCCACGGCCCGCACGTCGAGCCGCCCAAGCCGGGCCACGTCATCCTCCCCTGGTACGAACCGGCCAACCGAGCACAGCGCATCCGCGTGATCTCGCACACATGCGAATGCAAGGTAACGACGTACGAACTGTGCACCGCCGCCGGCCAGGGCTACGTCCGCCGTACAAACCGGGAGAAGGGCACCGTCCGTGAAACCGCCTGGACGCTGATCGCGACCGCCAGGCACACCTTCGATCAGATCCTCCAGGGCGAGGCGCGATGAGAAGGGAAATGACGACCTTCACCGTCACCATCGCCGGCACCGAGCGATTCGACGGCGAGGCGCCCTACACCTGGGTCGTGGAGGCGCCTGACGTGACCAGCGCCATGAACAAGGCCCTGGCCTACCACGCACTTTCGCAAGAGCAGCGATTGTGCGACCTGAAAATCGATCCTCTTCACACGTTCGAGGGCCTTCCCCCTGAGAACTGCGGATATCACTGGAACGACCTGCGCCATGCTGCCCTAGACGCAGACAGCGCTGATGGATGAGGTCGAGTGCTGAAACGCACCTTCACCCCGGCATGCTGAAGCCCGGCGCGACGGGTTTGCCCGTCGTACCGGGCATGTCAGACGGTTCGCAGTGCCTCGGTGGGTTGCATGCGGGCGGCGCGGATGGCGGGGAGCAGCCCGGCGATGGCGCCGATGGCGACGGCCGCGCCCAACCCGCCGGCCCAGGCCAGCGGGGGTACCACGGTGGCCCAGTTGTTGAGGTGGGTGTAGATGGTGGTGGCCAGGGCGCCGAGGGCCACGCCGGCGAGGCCGCCGAGCGCGGCCAGCAGGATCGCCTCCGACAGGAACTGCAGGCGGATGTCTGCTCTGGTCGCTCCGAGGGAGCGGCGTAGGCCGATCTCGGAGCGGCGTTCCAGGACCGAGATGACCATGGTGTTGGCGACGCCGATGCCGCCGACGAGCAGTGCCACCGCGCCTAGGCCCAGGAACAGGCCGTTGAGCGCGGATTGGGCGGCCGCGCGGGCGACCAGGGCGGAGGAGGGCTGGCTGACGGTGACCTCGCCGGGGTTGCGCGGGTTGGTGGTGGCGGCCAGCACCTTATGCACGTCGGTCACTTGTTCGGTGGTCGCTCGCACGTAGAGCGTGGTCGGATGGCCGTCGAAGTGCAGGTATTTTTCGGCGGCCGGATAGCCGACCAGTACCGCGGAGTCGATCTCCGGTGTCAGCTTCGCCGGGTTGAGGATTCCGGCGATGTAGAACCACTGCCCGCCGACCCAGATGCGTATCCCCTGGTGGATCTTCGCGATGCCGAGACGCCGGGCGGCGTCGGCGCCGAGGACGGCGACCGGTTGCCGGGCGGTGGCGGCGTTGAGGTAGGCGCCTTGAGCCAGGCTGGTGCGCACCGCGCCGGGCAGATCCAGGCTGGTCGCGTTGACGGTCAGCGAGTTGGTGTTGAAGGTGGGGATGTAGGGGTTGCGGAAGGCGTTGGCCTTGGTTTTGCCGGTGTGTTCGATCTGCTCGACCGGGCCGATCCTGGAGATCATTCCCGGCGCGTCGTTGGGCAGCTTCGCATGGTCGCCGCCCATGGTCTGGCCGGGGGTGACGGTGAGCAGGTTGGTGCCCAGCTTGTCGATCTCGGCCAGCAACCCGGCCTGGGAGGAGGCCGACAAGCCCAGCACGGCCACCATCGCGGCGACGCCGATGGCAATGCCGAGCGCCGACAGGGCCGCTCGCATCCGCCGGGTCCGCAGTCCCAGACTGGCCACCCGCGCCAGGTCGGCCAGATACATCATGACTCCCGCCTATCGGCGACGATATGCCCGTCCAGCACCTCGATGCGGCGGGGCAGCCTCGCGGCCAACTCCCGGTCGTGCGTGATCATGATGATGGTGGCGCCTTCGTCGTTGAGCTCCTTCAGCAGTGTGAAGATCGCGGCTCCGGAGACGCTGTCGAGGTTGCCGGTGGGCTCGTCGGCCAGCACGATCGCCGGGTTGCCGACCAGCGCCCGGGCGATCGCGACCCGCTGCCGCTCACCGCCCGACAACTGCGGGGGGCGGTGGTCCAGGCGATGCCCCAGCCCGACCCGCTCCAACGCCTCGGACGCTGCCTGCAGTCTGGCGCGATGTTTAACGCCCGTATACAGCATGCCGTCGGCCACGTTCTCCAAAGCAGTGGCGTGCTGGGCCAGGAAGAACTGCTGGAAGACGAATCCGATCCGCATCGCCCGCAGCTTGGCCAGGGCGCGGTCGGACATGCTCGCGACGTCGTCGCCGACGATGTGGACCGTGCCCGAGGTGGGCCGATCCAGGGTACCCATGACTTGCAGCAGCGTCGATTTGCCCGACCCGGACGGCCCCACGATGGCGACCAGTTCGCCGGCCTCGACGGTGAAGCTGGCCTCTTGCAGCGCCACGACCGGTGTCGCGCCAGGGTAGAACTTGGCCACCCTGTCCAGTTCCAGAACATTCGTCATGACGCCGGCACCACGATGCTCTGCCCTTCGGCCAGGCCGTCGCCGGTGACCTCGACCCTGCCCTCGCTGTCGTCGAACAGCCCCGTCGTCACACCCACCAGCCGATGCTCGCCACCGGTGCCCACGACCTCGACCGCGTAGCCGCCACCGGCCAGCGCGAGCAGCGAATTCACCGGCACGGACAGCACGTCCTCGGCGGTGCCGGTGACAATCGAGACCTGTACCGGCGCCTTGTCCAGGCTGCCGGTCTGCTTCGGCCTGGTCGGCCGGATCTTCACCTCGATGGTGGTCCCGTTGTCGGAGGTGGTGGCGACCTTGCCGACCTCGGAGACCACGCCCGGCACGGTCTTGCCGTCGGGCAGCGTGATGATCACCTTGTCGCCGACGGCCACCTGGCTCTGTTGGCCGGCATTCAACTCAACGGTGACCTGCCGGGCCGTCGACGAGGCCTGCAGCACCACGGTCCCGGCCGCCGTCAGCGCGCCGCTGACCGCATTCACCTTCAGCACCCGAATCGTCTTGGCCGGCACGAACACCGCCTGGCCGAGCGAAAGGTTCCCCGACTCTTCCAGCCCGACCTTGTCCTGCAGTTCCCGAAGCGCGTTGTAGGTGACCCCGCCGAAGTAGTCGGATTCAGGGTCGAGCTCATCCTTGGTGGCGTAGCCGAGCGCCACTAGCGCGGCGTTCAGCTGCCGGACGTCCACGCCGTCGGTGCCCCACGACAGCGATCGGTAGATGGGAACCGCACCGTAGAGCAGCATCACGGGCTTGCCGTCCACCCGGTAGAGCACTTTGCCCGCGGTAACGACCTGGCCCACGGCGGGCAGCTTGGTCACCGTGCCACCGGCCTTGTTGACGATCTGGTAGTTGCCCGCGTAGCCGAGCGTGCCGTTCTGCAGGGTACGGGCCGACAGCGTGCCCTTGGTCACCTGTGCCACGCCGGTCCTGGCTGCGCTCTGGGCGGTGGTGCTCGCAGCGGGAGCGGCGAACGGGTCGGCGCCCAGGAACCTGACACCAACGGCCACCAGCGCGCCGGCCGCCACCAGCGCGGCCACCCAGCGCATCGCACTCAACTGCCGCCGCCGGTCTTGTCGGGGGTCATGTTCCGGATGCTCTGCGGCTGGTATTGCTTGCAGGCTTCCTCGGCCTTCTTGAACTGCGGCGTGTTCGGGTCGTCGTTGAGTTTGAAACCGCCACCCGCGTCAGGGTCGGGGAACGACGGCACGCCGTTGTCACGCATGCACGCGGCGTACTTGAGCTTGTCCGCCGTGGACCACGTCGCGTTGGGGTCGGTCTGCGGGGGCGGGGCGGGCATGAACTCCGCGCAGGCCTCGGCGGCCTTCTTGAACGCCGGGGAGTTGAGGTCGATCCCCTCTCCCATGCCCTTGCCCGGCTCCGGGTCCTTGAAGTTCGGCACGCCGTTCTCTCGCACGCACTGGGCGAAGGCCACCGGATCGGCCTTGGAACCGCCCTGCGGGGCGGCGGCGGACGCCGAACCGGCCTGCGGCGCCATGGACGCCACAGTCCTGCCGGGTTCCTGGCTGTTCCCGCAGGCCGCGCCAGCCAGCGCGACGGCGGCCAGTGCGAGAGCCAGAGCGACGGCCCGCGCGGTGCTCCTGTGTGAGCGCTTCCGCCTGGCCACGCTCCGGCCGAGGGGGCTGTCCATGTCATTCTCCATGTCGATCTCCATCGTGTGCAGGTTGGAGGTGGCCCGGTCGCCAAGGCGGCACGTGTGGTGGCCGACCCGGCGACCGGGCGGGACCGCGTCGGCTATTTCCCGGGTACGGCAGTGCCGTCGCAGCCGCGGTCGATGCGGCCCGTGGTGAAGTACGACACGAGCTCGGTGGCGCAGTCCGGCACGCGCAGGACGGACCCGTGCACGTCGTCGGCGACGGTGAAGACGGTGCCGCCGATGGCGGCGTGCATCTGCTTGGTCCACTCATACAGCGAGACCGCTTCGTAGCGGTGTCCGGCCAGCACCAGTGACCCGCCGCCGCGCTGCACCTTGATCTTCTGCACCGGCAGCGGCCAGCCCGCGCACTGGGCGGAGAAGCTGCCGGCACGCCCTGTGACCGGGTTGCGCGCGAGTCGTCGCTGGTAGGTGGTCCAGGCGTCGGAGAAGCCGAGCCGGCTGGGGTCCTCGTTGCAGAAGACCGCCTGGCCGGCGGTCGCGTTGAACCGCTCCGGGGCGCCGGCAGCAGGGCGCTGCAGAGCACCCTGCCCGAGGAGTTTCTTCAGGGCAGGCGGCGCGGTGTCGCTCTCGTCCCGCATTTCCTTGAATGCCTGGGCGACCTGCGGCCAGTCCGGTGTGCTCTGGATGGCCAGCATGGCGACCGTGGCACCGTCGGCGACCATCTCCCAGTCGCTGTAATGCCTCGGGGTCTCGTCGTAGGCGCGGCCGAGCGCCAGTACCGCGGTCCGCACCCGCTTCGCAGTGGTGCCGAGGCCGTAGGTGTCGTTGCGCTCGGCGATCCAGGCCGCCATCCGCTCGAAGTGGCGCTCGGTGCCCGCGGCGTGGCCGTCCTCGAAGTCGTCGAGCCGGAAGTTCACCGGCGCCACGCTGTCCAGGAACATGCGTCCGACGCTGCCCGGGAACGTGCTGCGGTAGACCGCGCCCAGCCAGGTGCCCCAGGAGATGCCCAGGAAGCTGAGCTTGCGCTCGCCCAGCGCGATCCGCACCCGATCCAGGTCGCGGGCCGAGTTCAGGGTGGTGAGCTGACCGAGGAAGGCGGGATTCGAATCACCGCACGCCTTGTTCGCCGCGACTCCGCTGTCGTGGATGAGCTTGGCCGTCTCCTTGGTCAGCGGTCCCGGCTCGGGCGGCCCGCCTTTGCCCTGGGGGGACGGGCAGTCGACCTTGGTGCTGTAGCCGACCCCGCGGGGATCGAAGCCGATCAGGTCGTAGCGGTCGTTGAGTTTGGCGTTCGCCTGGCTCATCGAGGCGATCTGGAGCGGGAACAGGTATCCGGCGGCGCCTGGCCCGCCCGGGTTGAGCGCCAGGCTGCCCAGCCGGTGCTTGCGGTCGACGGCCCTGACCCGGGTGATCGCGATGGTGATCTGCCGTCCGCGTGGTTTGCGGTAGTCCAGCGGAACGCTGACGGTTCCGCACTCCATCCGGCCAAGCAGCGCACGGAATTTCCGCCGTTGCTCGTCCGTGACGGCGAGGGTACGGATCACGTCGTCGGAGTAGGCGGGACACGACCGCCACGTGACCGAGGCCAGGGCTTGCCCGCTCGCAGCCGCCGCGACGGGCGAGCCCGCGATCAGCCCGGTCAAGGTGACGGCACTCGCGGCTACGGCGACAACCGCGCGGCCGGTCAGAAATCCACGTTGAGTCATGCGGCCAACCTTGCTGGCAGCGGTCGTGCACACGCGTCCACCCTCAGCCACACGCGGGCATCTGTCGCCAGATGTATCCGGGCGCCGCCGGATCAGACTTGCGGCAGACGCGGGCGCATCGGTCCTGGCCATAAGCTCACAGGATTATGACGGCTCTTCGCGCGTGGTCACGCTCGCCGATGCTGCAGGACGCGGCGTCGGCCGCGGTGCTGCTCGCGATCTGCGTGCTGGTCAACGCCCCGAATGCGGTCGTGGGCAATACGGCGGGCACCCCCGTCGCGGGACAGGACGAGCAGCTCGCCCTGTGGTGGGCGGCGACGGCGCTCGCCGCCGCCGGCGTCGCGCTCCGCAGGCGCTGGCCGCTGCCAATGCTCGCCGTCTGCGTGCTCTCCGCCGCGGTGCACGTGGCGCAGGCCGCACCCCTCATGATCATCGACTTGAGCGTGCTGGTCCTGCTCTACACCGTGGCCACCCGCTATGCGCGGGTCGTCTCGCTCGCGGCCCTGACCTGCCTGTTACTTCTGGCCGCCGGATGGAGCCTGTACGGCGAGCGCCCGATACCTGGCCCATCCGATGTGCTCTCCACGGGCCCCGGCCCGGGCACCCCATCCGGCCCGAAGGAGGTCATGAGGGTCCATCGCCAGGCCTCGGCCGATGCCTGGAGTGGCCTGTCCGTATTTGGCTCGGTCTTGCTCACCTCCTGGGCCATCGGCTCCGGCGCCCGCAGCCGCCGCGCCTATCTCGACGAGCTCCACGCGCACGCCCAGGACCTCGAACGCGAGCGCGACCAGCAGGCCGCGCTCGCGGTGGCCGCTGAGCGCGCTCGAATCAGCCGGGAACTGCACGACGTCGTGGCTCACGGCCTGTCCCTCATGGTGATCCAGGCCCAAGGCGGCGCCGCCGCACTCGACAACAACCCGGCCGGCACCCGGACCGCGCTGGAAACGATCGTCACCACCGGCCGCGACTCCCTCGCCGACATGCGACGCGTGCTCGCCGCGGTCGGCGAGGTGGACGACGCCTGGCATCCACAGCCCGGCCTCGCGCATCTGCCCGCCCTACTCGTGCAGGTGAACAAAGCAGGCACGCCGGTACGGCTGCGCGTCGAGGGCTCACCCGTGACCCTGCCCGCGACCATGGATCTGTCGGCCTACCGCATCGTGCAGGAAGCCTTGACCAACACCATGAAACACGCTGGAACGGGCGTCGCGGCCAGCGTCGTCCTCACCTACCACGAGGCGGAGATCGGCATCGAGATCAGCGACAACGGCCGCGGCCGGACCGGGGACACGGGCACCGGTAACGTCGGCTCAGGTAACGGGCTGCGAGGTATGCGCGAGCGCGTCAAACTGCTCGGTGGCACGTTCGCCGCAGGCCCAGGGCCCAGAGGTGGGTTCGCCGTACGGGCAGCGCTCCCGATTCAGGGGCACACCACGTGATCCACGTACTGCTCGTCGACGACCAGGCCCTCGTCCGTACCGGCTTCCGCATGATCCTCGACAACGCCCACGACATGCAGGTCGTCGGCGAGGCAGGCGACGGTGCGCAGGCCGCGGAGATGGCCCTCGAACTCCAGCCCGACATCGTGCTCATGGACGTCCGGATGCCTGAGGTCGACGGCGTCGAGGCGACCCGCCGCATCTGCACCGGCACCGGCCAGGTTCGGGTGCTGATCCTGACGACCTTCGACCTCGACGAGTACGTCTACGCCGCCCTCCACGCCGGCGCCAGCGGATTCCTCCTCAAGGACACCCTCGCGCCCGACCTGCTCTCGGCCATCCGCGTGGTCGCACGCGGCGATGCGGTCGTTGCGCCCAGCGTGACCCGCCGACTCCTCGAACGATACGTCGGCATCGGCGCCGCCCAGGCCGTACCTGCCGCCGGGCTCGACGTCCTGACAGAACGCGAACGCGAGGTGCTGAGCCTCATCGCCCGCGGCCTGTCCAACACCGAGATCGCCGAGTGCCTCTTCCTGTCCGAGGGCACCGTCAAAACCCACGTCAGCCGCGTGCTGGCCAAACTCGGCTTGCGTGACCGTGTCCAGGCCGTGGTCTTCGCCTACGAGAGCGGCCTGGTACGCACCGGAGCCACCTAGGCAGTGTCGAGCAGTTCCCACCGGGGCACGACGGTCTGCCGCGCCCTCCTGATCGAGCTGGGCCGCCACACCGTGTTGCTCCTCCTGGTAACGCCAGCCGCGGTCGGACCAGACCCTGTCAGTGGGCTGGATGCCCTTCGGTGACAGCCAGCGCGACAATGGCCTGCTCTTCGGGCGGCCGAGACCCTCGTCGTCAAGACGGCCCTCCGCGTAGTCGCGAATGTCGTCGCCCTGCAGGCCAGAGGCTTGGGCCTCGCGGATGAGACGAATGGCCGCCTCTGCGGCCTGGCGCCAGTTCACCCTGATGATGCCAGCAGCACGGGCGCGGGGCCTGGCGGGGCAGGAGTCAGGGGGCGAGCCGGCGGAGGTGGCGCTCTATCCGTGGTTGATCGGATCGGTCGGCTCCGGCATGCGTCCATCCTCCCTTCAGCCTCGACGGCTGGCCCGCGCCCGGGCACCGCACCTCTAACCCCTGGCAAGGATAGACGGGATCGAGCGCGTGACCAGGCCATTGCTTCCCTTCCGACGGACGCCCGGAGGACCGTCGGCACACGGGAGCGCGGCGCACGGCCAGCCAGCGAGATGTCCATCTAGCGGGCGCGCTTCCTACCGCCAGACGAGGAGCCACAGGTCGTTGACGGCCTCCGCGCTATACCCGGGACACTAAGCCCTAGGGCCCATCGCGGTCCCTCGCCCTTCGTGAAGGAGCAGGATCATTCCTTGGGCGTACGTCGAGGAAGGGAACGGGGTCACAGCGATGGGGAGCCTTCTGTTAGCTCTGCTGGCATTCGCGATCAGCGGCACCGCGTTCTGGCAGGTTCGCCGCATGTCCGCCTCACATCGGCGTACGCGCGACTGGCCGACCATAACCGGACGCATCATCCATAAATCGATTACCGGAGAAGGCAGACGTTTCCGGGCTCTGGTGGCATATTCCTACACGGTCGACGGTGTCGAGCACACCAACGACAAGATCGGACGGATCGGCTTGTCCTACGGTCCGCAGAACTCGATCCAAGCGTTCGTCGACCGGCTGCCCGATCAGCCGCACGTTCACTACAATCCAGCCGACCCCATGGAGTCGTATCTGTTCGACCCGCCGAAGTGGCTGGCCTGGGTGGTGCCGACCATGGCACTGTTCGCGTTGTTCGTGGGCTTCGTCTGGCTGTCCGATGCGATCGGGTCGGCCTAACCCCCCGTCCCCGGCCAGCCCTCAGAAGCCGCGAGGCAGCAAGATCGCTACTCCCGGGATCGGCGCCGGCCAGCCGCCCCAGATGGCTGACCGGCGGCCAGGCTCCAGGTGGGCACGGCGAGCAGGCCGAGGACGGCGAGCGCGCCCTGCAAGCTCACTCCGAGGGCCAGATCGCCGCGGGCGTGGTAGGCAGTGAATCCCTCTGCGGTGAGCGCGGTGCCGATGGTGAGCATCGTCGCCACCAGCAGCACGACCAGGCCAAGCGTCACCACGGGTGAACCGTCCACCGCTACACGCCCGCCCGAAGGCGGCGCGCGCCCAGGCGGCTCTTCAGTTTGCCGACCAGGTAGCGGGCGTCGCGGCCCACCCCGCGCAGGCTGTTGGAGGCGGGGGTGCGCTGCCATTCCAACCCGAGGAAGCCCAGTCCCGGATGGGTGGTGGACAACCCCCGGTCATGGCGCGGATAGCCGCTGTCATCCAGGGCGCCGAGCCCGTCCAGGTAGTCCAGGTGCGGCCGGTATCCCGTGGCCAGCAGCACCACATCGACGGGTTCGCGGCTGCCGTCGGCCCACACCACCGCGCCGCCGTCGAAACGGCTGAACATCGGGCGCCGATCGAAGCGGCCGTCCCGCAGCGCCTGCCGGTAGATGCCCTCGTCCAGGACCGGGCCGGCGGGCGGGGTGCTGACCAGCCGGGCGGGCAGCCGGTCGAAGCCGGTGACGTTGAACCAGAAGTGCACATCCTTGCCCAGCGGGCGCTGGTCGAGGAAGCGGACCGGCTCCCGGCTGGCCAACGTCACCGTGGCGACCTCGGCCAGCTCGTAGGCGATCTGCACGGCGGAGTTACCGGCACCGACCACGATGATCCTCTTGCCCGCGTACGGCTCGGGGCTGGTGTAGGCGGCGGAGTGCAGGACCTGCCCAGTGAAGTCCGCCAGACCTTGCAACCGGGGCAGGATGGGGTTGGCAAACGAGCCGGTAGCGGCGATCGCACTCGGGGCACTCAGCGTGGTGCCGTCAGCGAGCCGTACCGTGAAGCCCTCCCCACCGGCCTGCCCATGGGCCTCCACGGCGACCACGCGGGCGCCGGTACGGATTTCCACGCCCAGGCGGCCGAGGTCGCGGGCGTAGCGGGCCAGGTAGGCCACGACCTCGTCGCGGTGCGGATAGCGGTCCGGATCACCCGGAAAGGCCATACCGGGCAGACAGCTGTAGCGGGCCGGGGAGAACAGGGTGAGGCTGTCGTAGTAGCGCGGCCACGAGCCGGTGGCCTGATCGGTTGCTTCCAGCAGCACAGGAGTCAGGCCGGCGTCCAGCACAGCTCGGGCGGCGGCCAGGCCTGACTGGCCGCCGCCGATGACGATGGTGTCCATGCGGCGCATCGTATCGTCAAATCTATAAATGACAATATGATGGAGTAGGATCATCCTATGGAGATGGCGAGCGACATCGAGTTGACCGACGCGGCGCGCGGCTTCCTCAAAGCCATGGCCAGCGATACCCGCCAGCAGATCCTCATGCTGTTCTCCGGTGGGATCGAGCTGACCGTCAACGAGGTGGCCGAGCGCATGTCGCTGGCGCAGTCGGCCGCCTCCACCCATCTGGCGACCCTGCGCGCCGGTGGCGTGCTGACCTCGCGGCGGGAGTGGAAGACGGTCTACTACCGCGCCGACCCCACCAGGATCGGCAGGGCGCTGAGCGATCTGCAGGCCAGCCTGCAGGCGTGCTGCCCGCCGGCTGACTGCGGGCCGAGCGGCGGCTGTGGCTGAGGTTCAGCAGGGGCAGGGTCCGCGGTTCTCGACGGAGCGGACCGCCTTGCGCGCGTCGAGCTCGACCTGGCAGCACGCGGTCAGGAGATCGCCCAGTTGCCTGCGCGCGCGTTGCACCCGCGACTTCATGCCGGGCACGGAGATGCGGGCCCGCTGAGCGGCCTCGGCCTGGGTCAGGCCCTCGTACTCGGTGAGGACGATCGCCTCGCGATACGGCTCCGGCAAGACCTCCTGAACGATGTCCTCGGCGTCGGCGGGCTGGTCGATGCGGTGGGCCACGAAGGCGACGAGGCGCTCGCGCATTTGCTGCCAGAGGGCGGCGGGGTCGGCCTGGGTCATGGGTGAGATTCCTGTCGGGTGGTTACTGGCAGCCGCAGCGGCTGGGTGCTTCGGCGGGCGCGGCGCTTTCGGTGGTGCCGCAGCACGCGGCCTTGGCTTCGGGGGCGCAGCAGGTTTCCTGTGCGGTGGGCGTGCAGCACGGGCTGGTCATCGGGTGCCTCCATGTCGGTTCGGACGATTCATTCGGGTAGACGCGGCCGGGCCGGCATGGATGCACCTCACAAGTTAGGTGCTCATCTAATTTGACATACCTCGAATCAATGGGGCAATCTATCAACTACTTCGACAAGCTTCTAAACAGGAGGTGCGTGATGCGCGCTCTGCTCCGCCGGTTCCGCTCCACCGCCGATGTCGCCGCGGACGTCACCTTCGACGAGGCCCGCGGTGAGGTCTGTGACGCCGGCTGCCACGCGAGCGCCTTGGTGGACCGCGCCCGCACCAATTCCCTGCTCTTCCGCTGAGACCCGACGAATTCACGAGAGGCAATCATGAGTGACGGATGCTGCGGCACCACCGCCGTCGAGATCGAGGAGATCGTGGCACGCGCCGCGCCCAGCGCGTTGCCGGTCGTGGTCATCGGCGCGGGCCCGGTCGGTCTGGCCGCCGCCGCGCACCTGGCCGAGCGCGGCCTGGAATTCCTGGTCTTGGAGGCCGGCGAGCAGGTTGCCGCCTCGGTCGCGCAGTGGGGGCACGTCCGGGTGTTCAGCCCGTGGAGGTTCAACATCGATGCCGCCGCCAAGCGCCTGTTGGAGGCCGACGGCTGGAGCGAGCCGGATCCTGAGTGGCTGCCCACCGGCGCCGAGCTGATCTCCGACTATCTCGCTCCGCTGGCCAAGCTGTTCGGGGACAAGGTACGGCTCAGCGCCAAGGTGACGGCGATCAGCCGCCTCGGCTATGACCGGGTCCGGACCAACGGCCGCGAAGACGTCCCGTTCCTGATCCGTCTCGACGGCGGCGAGGAGTTGCAGGCCCGCGCGATCATCGACGCCTCCGGCACCTACTTCACGCCGAACGTCTTGGGTGCCGGCGGCCTGCCCGCCTACGGCGAGGCGGAGGCGGGCGAGCTGGTCGACCATGCCCTGCCCGACGTGCTCGGCGCTGACCGTGAAACCTACGAGGGCAGGCACACGCTGGTCGTGGGCGCCGGTCACTCGGCCGCCACCACCCTGCTCGCCCTCGCACAGCTCGACGACACTCAGATCACCTGGGCGATCCGTGCGGGCAGCGCCAGCCGTACTTATGGCGGCGGCGCGGCCGATGCGCTGCCTGCCCGTGGCGCGCTCGGCACTCGCCTGCGCGCGCACGTGGATTCGGGCCGCATTCAGCTGCTGACCGGCTTCTTCGCCCACTCCGTCACCCGGCGCGGCGACCAGGTGAGCGTGGTCAGCCGTGACCCGTCCGGTGTCGAGCAGTCGGTCACGGTGGACCGCATCGTGGCGGCGACGGGCTACCGACCGGACCACTCGATCGCCTCCGAGCTGCGTCTGGACCTGGACCCGATCCTCGGCTCCACCCGGCAGCTGGCCCCGCTGATCGACCCCAACCAGCACTCCTGTGGCACCGTGCCCGCGCACGGCGTCGATGAGCTGGCCCACCCCGAACCGGGCTACTACGCCGTCGGCGTCAAGAGCTACGGCCGCGCCCCGACGTTCCTGATGGCCACCGGCTACGAACAGGTCCGCTCGGTCGTCGCGGCCATCGTCGGCGACTGGGAGGCGGCCCGCGACGTGCAGCTCGACCTGCCGGAGACCGGCGTGTGCTCCTCCAACCTCGCCGAAGCGCAGGAGCAGCGTGTCGGCCTGGCCACCGGTATCAGTGGTGGCCTGCTGGCCACTCCGTTGCCTCTGGCCACCGTCGGCGCCTCCAACGACGGCGGCGGCTGCTGCGGCTGAAAGCAGGGATCGACATGTCAGACGGATACCCCACCGCCGCCCAGAAGGAGGCCTTGCGCCTCATCTGTGACCACGGCCGGTTGCACACGCGAGAGCTGGGCCGCCATTTGGTCAGCGCCCGGCGATCCAGCACCAACCCGGGCTTCGCGCCGGCCATCGCCCGCATGGCCGGCACCCTGGCCTGGCGGCTGGAGGTCCAGGGCTTCATCGCCGAAACGGGAGACGAGTGGACGACGACCGCGGACGGCCGCCGCCTGATCTCGTGCTCCAGCGGGCCGGAGTGAGCTCCAGCACCGAGACCGCCGCCCCAGGAACCAGGGGCGGCGGTCGGCCGCGTTCCGGCCACGGCCGGCGGATCGTCGCCGCGCTGGCCGTCACCCAGACCATCGGGTACGGCGTGCTCTACTACGCCTTCTCCGTCTTCCTCGCGCCGATGGCCCGCGACCTGCACGCCACCAACGCCCAGATCGCCGCGGCGCTCACCCTGTCGATCCTGATCGCCGCGCTGTGCGCGCCACTGGTCGGCCGCCGGCTGGATGCCCGCGGCGGCCGTGGCCTCATGACCGCCGGATCGATTCTCGGCACGACAGCCGTGCTGGCCTGGTCACGAGTGGAGAGCCTGTGGCAGCTGTACGCGGTGTTCGCCGCGATGGGCATCGCCTGCGCCATGGTGCTGTATGAGTCGGCCTTCGCCGTCATCGTCAGCTGGTTCGACGGCCCTGCCCGGGAAGGCGGCCGGGCAGGCGCCCTGCTCGCGCTCACTGTCGTGGCCGGCTTCGCCTCCTCGATCTTCCTGCCGCTCACCGGGCTGCTGGTGGAGTGGTACGGCTGGCGCCAGGCCCTGGTCGTCCTGGCGCTGATCTACGGCCTGGCCGCGATTCCCCTGCACGCACTCGTCCTGCGCCGCCACACCCACGCCAAGCACCAGCCCGCCACCGCGGAAGAGCGGGCCGGCATCGTCAAGGCCGCCACCCGTCGGCAGCCGTTCTGGCTGCTGGTGCTCGCCTTCACCGCCAACGGCGGCGCGGCGGCGGTAATGGCGGTGCTGCTCATCACCTACCTCATCCACCTCGGGCACTCACCCGTTCTGGCCGCGACGCTGGCCGGACTCCTGGGGGTGCTGTCGGTGACCGGACGCCTGCTCACCACCGGCCTGCAACGCCGCCTGCCCGCCGCACTCATCGCCGCTGCGATCTTCGCCCTGCAGGGCGCCTCCGCCCTGCTACTGCCGCTGGTCGGGCACACGGTGCCGGGCGCCATCGGCTGCGTCCTGGGATTCGGGCTGGGCTTCGGCATCGCCTCCATCACCCTGCCGCACCTGCTGGTCGGCCGGTACGGCACCGCCGCTTACGCCTCGTTGTCCGGCCGCATCGCCGCCTTCTCCGTCGCTGACAAGGCCCTCGCTCCGCTGGGAGCGGTCGCGCTCGCCCAAGCGGTGGGCTACGTCTGGGTGATGGGCGCGGTCGCCGCCGCCTGCGTGATCGCCGCGTTCGCCTTGGTCGCCTACCATCGCGTATAATTTCGATAGATTTCGAAGTAAGGGGTGCCGGATGACCGCCGTCACGATCCAGTGCTGCGCGCCGATCGCGCGAGAGCCGCTGTCGGAGACCGACGCCGCCGAGGCGGCGGTCATGCTCAAGGCCGTCGCCGATCCGGTACGGCTGCGCCTGCTGTCGATGATCGGCTCCCACGCCGGAGGCGAGGCCTGCGTGTGCGACCTCACCGACGCCTTCGACCTGACGGCACCCACCATCTCGCACCACCTCAAGGTCCTGCGTACAGCGGGCTTGATCGACGGCGAGCGGCGCGGCACCTGGGTCTACTACCGGATCATCCCCGAAGCGGTGAACAAGCTGGGCGCCCTGTTCGCGCCGCTCACCGAGCCCGCGCCCAGCAGGCCCGGTGAGCTGGAGCTCACCCCCGTATGACCGACGCACCCCGCGCGGTCGATGTCCTGGTCATCGGCGGTGGCCAGGCGGGCTTAGCCGCCGGCTACTACCTGCGCCGCGCCAAGGCGGACTTCGTCATCCTCGACGCCCAGGGCGAGCCGGGCGGAGCATGGCGGTACGCCTGGCCCTCGCTGCGGCTGTTCTCGCCCGCCCAGTACAGCTCGCTGCCCGGCCGTATGATGCCCTCGCCTCCCGGCGGCGGCTACCCGAGCGCCGAGGACACCGTCTCCTACCTGACCGACTACGAGCAGCGCTATCAGCTCCCGATCATCCGTCCCACGACGGCGCATGCCGTACGGCGCGGCGACGGGCATCTCGTCGTGGAGACCGACAGGGACGTCTGGCAGGCAAAGGTCGTCATCAGCGCGACGGGAATCTGGTGGCGGCCCTATATCCCCTACTATCCGGGCATCGGCGACTTCCGCGGCCGACAGTTCCACACCGCCGGCTACCGAGGCCCGGAGACCTTCCGTGGTCAGCGAGTGGTCGTGGTGGGCGGCGGCAACTCCGCCGCCCAGATCCTCGCCGATCTTTCCACCGTCGCGCACACCACCTGGACCACCCGGCGCCCGCCCCGCCTGCTGCCTGACGAGGTTGACGGCCGCGCCTTGTTCGACCTGGCCACCCGCCGTCACAGAGCAACCAAGACCGGTGAAGCCGAACCCGGCATCGGTGACCGGGGCGACATCGTCGCCGTCCCACCCGTACGTGAGGCTCGCGACCGGGGAGCGCTCAAGGCCGAACCGATGTTCGCCCGCCTCACACCCACAGGGGTCGCCTGGAGCGACGGCACCACGCTGGATGCCGACGCCATCATCTGGTGCACCGGCTTTCGCCCTGGCCTGGGCCATCTGGCGCCGCTGCGGCTGCGCGGCCATGACGGGCTCATCGCGACCGAAGGCACCCGAGCCGTAGGCGAGCCACGTCTGCACCTGCTCGGCTACGGCGACTGGACCGGCCCCGCCTCGGCCACCCTCATCGGCGCCAGCCGCACGGCACGAGAGGCGATCGTCACGATCATCGAGCAGCTGCGAACCACTCGGGAACGCTTGTCCGTGCTGCTGGACATCATCTGACCGACCTCTGGCCGCCGACGGCGGCCCGAGCCTGGGCGAGTTCGGCGTGGCTGGCCAGCGTGTCGGGGTGGTCGGCGCCCACGACGAGATATCCGGCGAAGCCGAGCGCCTGGGCCAGGTTTGCCACCTGCAGTACCGGCTTGGCGCCGTACCGGTCGACCAGTCCTCCGACCAGAGGGCCCGCCGGGAGCGCCAGCAGCCCGGCCGTCGTCAGTGCCGCGCCCACCTGCACCAGCGTCAGCGGCGTCGTGGCCAGGAAATACAGCATCGAAACGGGGACCGAACGCGCCCGCGCACAAGCCGACGCGCAACGGTAACCCGTTCGCCGATTGGTGCACCGCCGACACCCCGGCAGGGCCGCTTCTCCCGGTCCAAACGGCCAGTCCACCGGCCTCCAGGCGCTTCACGGCGTCGTCGATTCTCGCTGAGCCCCAGGACCCAGGCCTTCAACGGCGAGTCTCTCGACGACGCCAAACCTGGCGCGCCGTTGACACCTTGCGTTTTAAGGTTGCTCGATGCAATCCCGGCTGACTACCGAGCTCACGAATTGCTGCGTCGACATCCGATCGCGCTGGGCAGCATGGTCATCCGCCACGTCAACGCCTCCGTCGAGGCGGCGCGTGCCGGTTACAGGAGCGCCGCCGTCGATCTGAAGGATCATCTGCTGCCGCACGTTCTGTCACAGGTTTTCCGCTGTTGATGCGAATCTCCTTGCCGCTATTCGTGGGGCATGGGACTACCTCGGCCCCACCCGGCAGGCCCGGCGGCTGGGCGGGGCGGGAACTTTCGGATGCGGTGCCTCTCACCACTGCGTCCATTAGGTCTGTGTCGGACGTGCAGGCGGCTCGATCACAACGCGTTCGCTCGGCGGGCGTAGGCGGGGGCGTGTTCGGGGCGAGGGCCGAAAGCGATCAGTTTGGAGGGGATGCGGCGGAAGGCCGGGAAGCGGCGGGCGATGAACACGAGCGGCTTGGGCGGGCCGACCCGCTTGCCGGCGAAGGCGGGGGCGAACATGACGCGGTGCAGCAGCAGTTGGAAGCGCTGGACCAGGACGGTCGGCCGCCAGCGGCGCTTTTGCACCTTGGCCAGGTCAGCGGTCGTCAGGGTGCCGTTCTGGAGGGGCTCGGCCAGGAGGGTGGCGGCGGCCACGGCGTCCTGGATGGCCAGGTTGATGCCCATGCCGCCGGCGGGTGACATGGCGTGCGCGGCGTCGCCGATGAGGAGCAGGCCGTCAATGTGCCAGCGGGGGAGGCGATTGAGCTTGACGTCGAGCAGGTGCAGGTCATCCATGCTGCGGATGTGCTCGACGCGGTCGGCGTACTGGGGCAGCAGTTGGGCGATCTTCTGGCGGAAGCGCTCGACGCCTTCGGCGCGCAGCCGGGGGTCGGCGCCCTTTCTGGTGAAGTAGGCGATCTGGTAGAAGTCCTCCCGGGTGAAGCTGAGCGCGATCTGGTCGCCTTTGAACTCGCCGACGAGCCTGGCGATCTGGTCCTGCTCGTCGGCGTGTCGCGGCAGCCGGAACCACCAGGTGTCGAAGGGGACGGGGTACTCCTTCGGGGAAAGGCCCGCCTCCTGGCGCAGGGTGGAGTGGCGGCCGTCGCAGGCCACGGTGAGCTCGGCGCGGATCTCGCCTTCCTCGCCGTCACGGGTGCGGTAGCGCACGCCGGCCACCTTGCCATTCTCCTTGATCAAACCGGTGGCGGCGGTGTTCATCCGCAGCGTGAACGACGGTTCCTTGGCGGCTTCGCCAGCCAGGAAGTCGAGCAGGTCCCACTGGGGGATCATCGCGACGTAGTTGTAGGGCGCGGGCAGCGCGGCGAACTCGCTCAGCTGCACCCGGCCGCCGTCGGGCAGTGGCGCTTCCAGGTCTCCCAGCCGGCTCTGCGGCAGCGCCCGGAACTTCTCGCCCAGACCCAGCTCATCCATGAGCTGCACGGTGGAGGCGTGCACGGTGTCACCGCGGAAGTCGCGCAGGAAGTCGCCGTGCTTTTCCAGCACTGTCACCTGGATACCGCCTCGGGCCAGCAGCAGGCCGAGCACCATGCCGGCAGGGCCGCCTCCACTGATCACCACAGTCGTCTTTTCGGTCATGATTCGGGCCTTTCTCCAGGAGATCGGGTGACCTCGTTGCAGAGACCATATTTGAGACCGTGCCAGATGTCTAGTAGCCTTAAGTTTCATGACGATGGACATGTTGCAAGACCTGGTAGAGGCGGCCGTACGGGCGGCCAGACAACGCGGCCAGGACGTCGCCGAGGTGCCACTGACCGCTATCGCCGCAGCCGCGGGCGTCTCCCGTAGCACCCTGCTGCGGCGACTGAACGGTTCGCGCGCCACCCTCGATGAGGCCGTGCGCGCAGCGGGCATCGACCCTGGCGGCCGACTGCCGGTGCGGGAGCGCGCCATCGAGGCCGCAGGCCGCCTGATCGGCGAACGTGGACTCGGCGCGCTCACCCTGGACGCGGTCGCCGCCGCGGCCGACTGCTCCCTGCCCACCCTGCACACGGTGTTCCAGGGCCGAGACGGCCTGCTGGCCGCGGTCTTCGACCGCTATAGCCCCGTGCTGGACGTGGAGGCGCTGGCCGCGGACCCGCCCGAGCACATCGAGGAGACCATCCGCGGCATCTACCGAGCGTTGATCGCCACGTTCGGCCAGGAGCCACGGGTCATGCCGGCGCTGTTCGCCGATGTCCTCGCCCGCCCCGCCGGCCCGGCCCGGCAGATCCTCGAACAAGCGACACCGCGCATGCTGCAGGGCGTCGGCACGCTGCTGTCCCGCGAGATAGCGGAGGGTCGACTACGCGATCTTCCCATCGCCCTGCTCATTCAGATGATGATCGGGCCGCTGGTCCTGCACATGCTGCTCCGCCCTGTCCTGGAGGCATCTATCGGCCCGGACCTGCCGCCGATCGAGGAATCCGCCGCCGTGTTCGCCGCCGCCTTCCTCCGCGCCGTCACGCAATGAACCGTCTCCCCCGGATTCGGCGCATGCCGCGGCCGCAACCTGTTTGACAGCCTTGCGTTTAAGGTTGCTCTCTCGAGGTTGATCACGATTGGGTGGCGGAGCGGCACGCCGGTGTGACACGAGGACGCCATCGTCGATCTTCTGTTCTGCGAAGAAACAAAGATCCAAAACGATGGCCGTGGGGTCCAGTATGACGGTTACGCCGCTGAGTACGGGAGTGGCATCGACGAGAAGTTCCGAGGCGATCGACAGGCTGCGGGAGTTCCGGGCAGGCTGGTACGACTGCTTGACCAGCCGCAAGGACGCGTTGTTCGAGCTCACCGACGCGGTGTTATCGGCGCCGATGATCACTTCGCTGCCGTATCTGAGTCTGGAGCCGGTCTTTCGCCGCAGCTGGGGCAGCTTGTATGACGGGCTGGCCGCGGGCCGCATCGATGATGATCGCGTGCCGGAGTTGCTGGTGGCAGCGGGGCCGAGGGATTGGCCGTTGACGTTCGCGATCGATGCCAGCACCCATCCGCGCCCATATGCCGAGACCAGCCCCGGACGGGAGTGGCATCACCTGTCCGGGCCGGGCGGGATGGATGGCGGGGTGCCCGGCTGGGCCTGGCAGCATGTCACCCAGCTCAACCTTGATCACGATTCGTGGGTCGCGCCAATGGACGCCGTCCGGGTTGCCACCGGGGGTCCGGCCCAGACGCTGGCCGCGGTCGGGCAGATCCGCGCCCTGGCCGGGCGCCTGCGCGCGGCCGGACGCGCCGGGCGCAAGCTATTCGTCCACGATGCCGGTTACGACCTGGCGGTGCTGGCCTACGAGCTGCATGGTGAGGCCGATGTGAACGGCGAGCACACGGCCCACTGCACCGACCTGCCCGCCGACACCCATCACCGGTTGTGCGGGGTGCACACGGTCAGCGGCAACGACGACATCGAGTTGCTGGTCCGCATCCGCAACGACCGGCTGCTGTATCGCGACCCACCGCCGCGCGAGCCAGGCAACGCCGGCCGTGCCGGACGTCCCCGCCGCCACGGCGAACCCTTCTCCTGCGCCCGCCCCGACACTCATGGCAAGCCCGACCACCAACTGACCCTCCACGATGAGCTTTACGGCCAGGTCACCGTCACCGCCTGGGATGGCCTGCACCCCAAGCTGGACAAGAAGGACCACTTCGCCCACCGGGCCGAAACGCCGATCCTGTCCGGCACGGTCATCTGCGTCCAGGTGGAACGACTGCCCGGCGGTCGACGTGCCACCCCTAAGCCGATGTGGCTGTTCTGGTCCGGCCAAGGCATCCCTGACCTGGAACGATGCTGGAGATCATATCTCCGCAGGTTCGACATCGAGCACTACCTGAAATTCCTCAAGAGCGTGCTCGGCTGGACCCATATGGCGCTGCGCCATCCCGAACAGGCGATGCGCTGGACCTGGACCCTGCTGGCCGCCTACACCCAGCTCCTGCTCGCCCGCCACCACGCCCAAGATCAACGCTACCCTTGGGAACGGCGTCACCACCGCAGACTATCTCCGGGACGAGTCCGCAGGGATTTCCCCCGACTGCTGATCACCTTGGGCACCCCCGCTACCCCACCGAAATCCTCCACGGCCGGTCCTGGACGCCCCAAGGGCCGTACCAGCACCCCAGCTCCACGCCACCCAGCACTCAAGAAGTCAGCTTGATCACCTTAAATCGCAAGGACACGCCGGGGGCCGCATTCGCGGCTGTGTTCGATCGCGTGCGGGGAGACGCCGCCGAAGGCGACCAGGAGCGCGGTTCCCTCTGTCATGCGGGTGGACTCGACGATGTGGATGCCGCCCACCGGAGTCGCGACGGTGGCTCCGCGCGGGGTCGTGAGCACCGCGGGGGCGGGAGACGCACTTTTCGCCTCGTTCCTGCACAGCTGGCTCGCCCACAGAATCCCGTGGCGGCGCTCGAGGACGCGGTGCTGCACGCCAGGCGGGAAGTGGGTGACACCTTCCCGGCGCGACCTCCCTGACGGCCATGGAGCTGGCCCGGCTACGAGAAGCCCACCCTGTCGTCACGCTTCTCAGCCGCTGGGACACCAGTACATGACCTGAGTATTCCGGCCGTATACCGCCGGGTGCTCAGCTCTCCCGCAGGAACCTCGACCAAGTGGAGTCAAATGGTGATGGTCATCCGTCGGCCCGGTTTGCGCCGCGCCGGAGTGATCGCTCTCGCGGCCGCAACGGCGGCGATCGGTGCGGTCACCTTGGCCGGCCCGGCGCACGCGGACTTTTTCGTCGGGCCGTTCAAGACGAAGGCCGCCTGTGAACGGGAGCGGCCCAAGTACAAATCGTCGTGGACCACGCCGAGGCGGTGCCTCTACTACACGGCCAACCCTCCGGCTTCCGGGTCCTGGGGATTCACTGTGGACGAGCGGTACTGACCCACGCTCTTCGCGAAGGCGTCCCTCTATGATCGCGGAGGGACGCCGCACCCGTTCAGCCACGTAAAAGCCGGGCGACCAGGCATATTCCCCGCATATTCCACGGTGCTACCGACGCGTGCAACGATCACCCTAGTGAAGCGCCGGCCCGAGAGCGCTCTCGTCAGAGGGATTCGAGCATGACGAATCCTCGTTAGAGGCCATATTTAATCCCCCTGACATCAGGCGCTCCGGAGGGCTGATCTCCGTCCGAGAGAAAGAGGAACGATGAAGCCGCTCAAAACGGTCACCATTGGCGTCGCTGCCGCGGTGGCGAGCGTCATCCTCGCACCACCGGCCTTGGCGGCGAGCTTTCAACGGGATGTCGGAGACGGGATCGTCCGCTACGCCGACCCCACCAACGAGCTGTGCGTCCGGGCTGATGACACCACAGGGACGGCCTGGGTGGAGGTGACCCTGACCCGCCCAGGTGTGATCGGAAGGCCCATTGTCATCAGAGATGACAACATCCGGCACCCGGGCGCCACCTGTGAGGCACTCAGCGCCTTCGAAAACGTCACCTACCGGGCCGATTACGAGAGCTACTGGAGCGGGCGAGGCACCGTCCTGCGCGGGACGTTCCAATTCGGGACCTGACCCTCAGCCAGAGCCCTCCGCACCATCGATCGCAGTCCTCGTCACGCCCCACCAAGAGGCGATATCTCGCACGTCCCCCTGACCGCAAAGGGTTTCCATGAACAAATACATGAGGGTCGCCCTCGTGGCGACGGTCGCCACGGGATCCATGCTCGTCGGAGCGCTGCCGGCACAGGCCGCCAACCGCGACAACTGCCGCGGAAACGTCTCCAGCATCTACACGAGCGGCTCTGCCGTCGTCGCCTCGTACGTTGTCGTGTGCGACCGGGTCCAGGACACCATCATCGTCTCGGCAGACGTCAACCGCCACAGCATCCCGATGACTACCAAGCGCCAGACGAAGAGCTGTGAAAACACCACCAGGTGTAGCGTCCAACCACGGATTTCCAATCCCACCGGCAGGCAGTTGTTCTCCGGAGCGGTCTTTGCCGCGATCGCCTATCGAGGTAGCTACGTCGCAGGATGTGGGTATGTAGAAGGCGTGCTGACCGGGGGCATGGCCCTGGACGCGATCATGACCTGCAGATCCGCGGACGAGCATCACTGATTGACCCGTCAAGTCGGAGACTTCTGGACAATCTGGGCATAACTCACGATCACCCGAGTTCAGCTTCAGCTGAACTCGGGTGATGTGCTTTGCGGCGCACCTCCTTCCAGCCCTGCGATGACCCGGTCTCGCCGAGGCGGTCGCCGCCGATCCGGACCTCGGCGGCGGCTCGTCGCTGGTCCACCCCGCCATGAACCAGTTCGCACTCGTGCTGGACGCTCCCAGCCAGATGGAGGAGCTCCAGGATCTGTTAGCTTTTGATCTTGGTGTGACGGGTCATCACCGCGGCGAAACGGAGGTTGGCGCGGATGGCGATAAAGCTGTTGTCGCGGCTGTGGCGCACACGCTTGAATCAGCAGGCCACCACGGCCAACTGCGGATGAGTCGGAAAGGAACAGGCGCTTCATGAGTGAAGCGTTCTACTCCCACGCGAGGCTGTACGACCTGATGTTCCCGGGCGGCGGGCCCGCAGTCGACTTCTACCGGGCCGAGGCCAATCGGCAAGGCGGGCGCGTATTGGAACTCGGGTGCGGCACCGGGCACAAGCTGATCCCCATCGCGTCCGACGGGCATCCGTGCGTCGGCCTGGACTTCTCGTCAGACATGCTGGCCGAGGCTCAGCGCAAGGCGGACGAGCGCGGTGTGGCGGTGGAATGGGTGCAGGGCGACATGCGGGCCTTCGATCTGGGCCGCACATTCGACTTCGTGTTCATCACAGCCAACTCCCTGCTGCATCTGCATGAGGCTGAGGATCTGGTGAGTTGCTTCCGGTCGGTTCGAAGACATCTGGCACCTGGAGCACGGTTCGTCTTCGATGTATTCAACCCGAGCGTGCGCCTCCTTGCCGAAGCCGATGGCGTGCGTCGCACCCGGGAGTCGTTGTCGTTCATGGATCCTGACCGTGGCAACGTTAGCGTCGATGTCGCTGAGATCTACGATGCGCCCGCGCAAGTTACACGCGGGACGTGGCACCTCTCGACTGACTCCGAGCCCGACTTCGTCGTCGCACCGCTCGAAATCAGGAGCATCTTCCCGCAGGAGCTGCCGCTGCTCGTCTCGCTCGGAGGCCTTCGGCTCGTCGAGCGCTTCGGCGACTGGTCCGGCCGGCCATTTGCCGTGGACACGCCGCTTCAACTCTGCATCTGCGAGTCCGCCTGATTGACGGCGAGAGCACAGTCTCGGTCAAGCTAAGTTCGCCCTGGCGAACGACACGCATCCCGCACCGTCGACAGGCACTTCTACAGCCCGCGTCGTACCGGGGGTGGCGGTTACGAAGCTGCCACCGTGGCCGGTCCAGACCAGTGTTACATCGGCAAGCCCTTGAACCGCCGCCTGTGACGAGCCTCTTGTACAGGTGCGCAGGCGTGCGTTTCCCTGGCCCAGCCACCTTGTCGTAAGCGCTATTGCGGCCGGTGTCTGGCAGGCATCAGCCTGCGATGGAGGCGTTGGCCTCCGTGATGAACTTCCGTGCGGCGTCGTCAGGGGTCATCCGGCCGAACAACACCTCATCCGTATACCGCTTGAGGATGCCCTCCATGGCGCTTGCGAGCTTCGGCGGGGCGGCAGGCGGATCCGTGAGCTCGCCCTTGATCTCGTCGAGGAAGGCCAGCGTCTTCCTGTCAGTCTCCGAAAGCTTGTCCTGGACCGCCGCCAGTACCTTGGAGCTGGCCGGAAGGCCGCGGTCACTGAGGATGATCCGGCCCGCCTCCGGGTCGTTGATCATGAAGTCGATGAACTTGGCGGCCTCGGCCGCGTGCTCGGACTTCGCCGAGGCGGTGTAGAACATCGCGGGCTGCAGGAACATGCCGCCGGCGGAGGCGCCCTGTACCTTCGGCATCCGCAGCAGCTCCATTTCCTTGCCGCCCGACGCCTTGCTAATCGCGCCGAGCTCGTTGCTCCACCACATCCCCATCGCGCCGTTTCCGGTAGCGAACAGCGACCGGTCCGCGTTCTGGGCACCGAGCTCAATGCTCTTGGGGATGTCAGGAGAACCCTTGGTCTTGGCCAGCTTCCTGTGGATCGCCCACCATGCCTTGAGCGTATTGGGCGAGACACCGATCTTGTTGCCGTCATAGAAGCGCTCGCCCCGCTGAGCGGCGAAGATCTGCAGGAAGGCCGGGTTGAAAGCCTGCTGCGTGCCGTAGACCTTGCCGCCGGACCCTGCGGTGATCTTCGCCGCCAAGTCGATGTATTCTTCCCAGGTCCACGTGGTGTCGTCGAGTAGTTTCTGCCCCGCGTTCTCGATCGCCTTCGGGTCCACGACCAGGGACCAGGCGTTGACCCCGGTGGGGATGGCGACCTGCTTGCCGTCGATCACGCCGGTGGCCAGGACCTTGCCGTCGATGTCGGCAGTGTTGACCCTGCTGGAGAGGTCGGCGAGCGTGCCGCGCTCGGCGTACTCCCGCAGGCCGCGGATCTCGATCGTGATGACGTCAGGCGTATTCTCGCCCGCGACCTTCGTAGCCAGCGTCTCGTAGTAGCCGCCGAAGCCGGAGAACTCTCCCACGACGTCGATGTCCGGGTTCTTCGCCTCGAACCTCTTGATCGCCTCTTCAGTCATCTTCTGCCGAGCGTCAGTGCCCCAGTAGGAGAAGCGTAGCTTGATCTTGCCGTCGGCGCCTTCGCCGCCGCAGGCCGCAGTGATCACCAGCACAGCAGTGGCCAGCAACGCTACCGTCCACATCTTCTTGCCAGAGCCCACGGCTCTACCTCCTGGGGGGTGGAGGACCTGCTTCGGTCCTGGGGTGGTCACACCATGGATCGGGTACTTCGTCCGGCCAGGAAGAGGTCGAAGATCAGCCCGAGCGCGCGTTGATTGGCATGGCGAGCATCGGTGCCCACGACGACTCTCCACCGGAGTCAAAGAATCCTGCAAGGCTACCGGGGGCAGTGAAGTTGTCGGAACTTATTCAGATAGAGGAAAAGGCCGAGAAAGTCGGTCCGTACCCAAATGGGCGTTTAGTCCTTTCCGATCCCGCGTTCAGGTAATGCGTCATGCGGAGCGGGGTGACAGGGCCTCGTAGTCGCGGGTTTGGCAGAAGGGAAACATGAGCCAGCCTCGGGGCGCGCTTGGCCACCCATCGGGTGCGGAGGCCACATAAGCCATCGACTGATCGCGGCACGTTTCGGGAAATCTCGCTTGTCAATTGCATAGACGAGAATGTGGGTCCCTCCTTCGGTGGAAAGGTGCGTGCTCATGCCTCGATTGCTGCGCCGTTTGGCGGTCATCGCAGCAAGCCTTCTCCTCGCGACGGCGACGGTCGTCGTGCCAGCCTCGGCATCGTCCGGTCTCATGGCGCCCAGGATCGTCTACATCAAGCAGAAGCACTCCCCCACCCGGCACCTCGGAGTGCTTGGCTTCGCCGAAACCCGGGATCCGGTGAACCAGCTGCTCGGCTCGGAGCAGTTATGGGAGATGAACGTCGTCTCTACGCACCAGGGCGCGTGGGTCGTCACCTTCAAGCTGTATGGGTCGAACCTGTGCCTGGACAAGTCCCTCGACACGTCCACGAGCAACATCGTCTACCTCTACACCTGCCTGGGGACGGCCAACCAGCGGTGGCTCCTGCAGCGAACGGGATCCGTCACCGGCGCGAATCTGCATTACATTCGGACCTATTATCAGGGCACCCCTGGAAACTGTCTTCGCACTTACACGACAGGCAATTCCATCGTTGGGAATTGCGCGGATGAGCTGGACGAATACGCCATTTACGTGATCTGAGCCGAACGGCGAGACCACCTCCTCATGCCGATCCGCGCGTTTACGAGGGCAGCGTCGTACGGGGCTGCTGCGCCCAGCAAGATCGCTACTCCCGGGATCGTCGCCGGTCAGCCCGCTCCAGATGGCTGACCGGCGATCACGGCACGTGAAGCGCCCGATGCGTGGAGACGACGATGCCCCTCGCCAGCTCGGAGGAGAGGAAAGCAGCGGTTCCACCTGTCCCGGATACAGGCGGCGACCCGCCTCCGTAACTCTGAGTGATTTGTCCAGGCGCTTCCCTTACGCACCCTTGGCGCTGGACTGGTCTTATCCCGCTGCTCGCCATGGTGGTTGCGAACATTCCCCCAATTCGCACCAGAGCATGGGAGATCATGATGAATCTTCGAGTTTCTGCCTGTGCAGCCTTCGCCGCAGGAGCCGTTCTTCTCGTCACGGCCACGGGCGGCGGCCAGGCGACGGCCCAGACCCACGCGGCGCCCGCCGCAGCCAGGCCGGCCCAGCCAGCCGCCGCGGCCAAGCCGTCCAAGGCGCAGATCGCGGCACTCTTCATCACCTGGAACGCCGCCCTGACCAGCGGCGACCCCCGAAAGGTCGCCGACCTGTACGCGCCCGGCGCTGTCCTTCTCCCCACCGCCTCGCCCAAGATCCGCACCAACCGCGCGCAGATCGTGGACTACTTCGAGCACTTCCTGCAGAAGAAGCCGACGGGCAAGAAGATCCGTACCATCGTCAAGGTCCTGGACGCCAACACCGCGATCGACACCGGCCTGTACCGTTTCACCCTCACCGGAAAGGACGGCAAGAAGCAGTCGGTCGACGCACGCTACACGTACCTGTACGAGAAGCGCGGCGGCCAGTGGCTGATCGTCAACCACCACTCCTCGGTGCTGCCGCCCGAAGGCTGATCCGCACACACAGCCCGCCGCCGGGAGCGTCGCGCAAGGCGACGCTCCCACCGTCGTCGGTCACCAGTTGCTTGACGATGGCCAGGCCCAGGCCGGAGCCGGCCCGTCCGGTGAGTCCCCGGCCACGCCAGAACCGGTCGAAGGCCCGGGCCTTCTCAGCCGGCGGCATGCCGGGCCCTTCGTCAGAAACGTCGAGCACGACTTCGTCGCCGCGCGGCTCCACCCGCACGGCGATCGTGCCGCCGTCCGGAGAGACCTCCAGGGCGTTGGACAGGACGTTGTCCAGGACCTGGTCGAGATGGCCGGGGCTGGCCATGACGAGAGGGCGGGGATCGGGCGGCCACGCGATCGTGAAGCGCACGCCCCGCTCTTCACCCGCCACGCGCCAGACGCCGAGGCGCTGCTCGACGATCTCAGCAAGCGGCAGCGGCTCGGCGGCGGTGGCCTCGCTCTCGGCCCTGGCCAGCACCAGCAGGCCGTTGACCAGGCGGCTCATGCGGACGACCTCGGCGGTCGCCTGTTCCACGTCCTCCCGTACGTACTCGTCGTCGACGCCGTCGGCGATGTTGTCCAAGGACAGCCGGAGCGCGGTGAGCGGCGTGCGCAGCTGGTGCGAGGCGTCGGCGACGAAGACCCGCTGGGCGTTGATCAGGGTCTCCAGCCGTTCAGCGCCGGAGTTCAGGGTCCTGGCGAGGGTCTGCGTCTCGGCCGGGCCCGTGACCGGGGAGCGGGCGGTGAGGTCGCCGTCGCCGAACTTGCTGGCCATCTCGTGCAGCTCGCGCAGCGGCCGGGTGAGCCGCCGCGCGGTGAGCGTCCCGAGCACCGCCGCCACCGCCACCACGGCGGCGGCCAGGACGGCGCGGAAGCCCCAGACCTGCCACAACCGGTCGTTGAGCTCGCCGGGTGGGTAGACGATCCGTACCGCGCCGACGATCCGCCGGTCGGCGGCCCGCGCCGGCACCGTGACATAGAGCGAGGAGTCCCAGCGGACGGTGACGGCTCCCTGGAGCGCGCGGGTGAAGTCCGCGTCGCCGGCAGCCGCGGGCGCGGGCAGCGACGGCACCGCGCCCCGGCGGAAGGAGATCACCTCGACCCTGCCGGGTGTCTCCTGCCCGTACGCCTCCACCATGCGAGCCAGGGCCTGCCGGGCGGGTGCGTCGTCATTGGCCAGCAGCAACGCCATCGTGGTGGCCTCGCGGCGGACGCCCAGCTCGATGTCCTCGCGCAGTTGCGTGGTCAGCGTGAAGGCGACGGGAACGGTGAAGGCCGCGAGCGCGACGGCGACCAGCAGCACATAGCTGACGATCAGCTGCCGGTTCATGGTGATCCGGGGCCGACGACGAGCCGGAAGCCGACACCCCGCACCGTCTCGATGGCGAGCACGCCGGCGAACTTGCGGCGCAGCGCCGCGACGTGCACGTCGAGGGTCTTGGTGGGGCCGAACCAGTTGGCGTCCCACACCGCTTCCATGATCTGCTCGCGGGTCATCAGCGCCCCTGGCTCCTCGGTCAGGAAGGCCAGCAGCTCGTACTCCTTGGGGGTGAGCGGCACCTCCTCGCCGTCGACGTACGCGCGGGCGGCTCTGCGGTCGACGCTCAGCCGGCCGTAGCGGTCAGGCGCGACTTCCACCTTCTCCTGCGGCGGCTTCACCCGCCGCATCACCGCCCTGATGCGGGCGATCACCTCGCGTACCCCGAACGGCTTGGACACGTAGTCGTCGGCGCCGATCTCCAGCCCGACCACGCGGTCGGTCTCGTCGCTGCGCGCGCTGATCACAATGATCGGCACCTCGCCCCGGGCTCTCAGCGCACGGCACACGTCCAGGCCGTCCGTGTCGGGCAGCCCGAGGTCCAGCAGGACCAGATCGGCGGGCTCAGCCTGCAGCGCCGCCGCTCCGGTCGTGACCCAGACCACCTCGAACCCGTACCGCGTCAAGCCGCGGCGCAGCGATTCAGCGATCGGCTCGTCGTCTTCCACCAGCAGTACGCGCACAAGAGCATCCCGGAAGTGCAGTCGCGGTTCGAATGTCAGGGGAGTTTATGGCCTTGCCTGGCGTATCCGGGCCGGTGGGCAGGGATGTCGCGCTGCCTACGTTGATGATCGCCGACCGGGCGTTCACCGCGGATGGTTCGCTGCACTACCGTCCATCGACCGGACGCTGACCACCGTGCCCGGCGTTGGGGTGCGGTTGAAGATGAGCTCCACCGTGACGGTGCCTGCTCTCCGGCGGCGCATCGGTCCATGCGCTGCCGTTCTCGTTGAGGGTCCGAGGTGGCCTTGTCGTGGTAGCCGGTGCCGTCGGCGAGCCGCGTCTTCGTGCGTGTTCCCACGTCATGACACCGTCCCTCGTCATGGCACCGTGATGCCCTTCATGATCCCGCTGCTGGTCACGCGCCGCGTAGTCACCACGACGGCCAGGCCGAACTCGGGCATCCAGCGGTCATCGCCGGCATCGTGCAACGACCCCTGCTGTGAAACAGGAAAGTCGTGGTCATATCGCCCCGGGAGGACCGGGCATGGCGATACCGAAGATGTCCTGCGCCCTGAACGTGGTCAGTTTCCTGGCCTCGCCGGTCCTGACGTTCACCGCGTAGGCAGTGAAGGTCCGGTAGGGCGGCGGCGCCGTCTCGTCGTCCGGCACCTCGGATGACGGTCTGCAGCGGACGGACGTCGTCAGGGCCGTAACCTCGTCGGCGCTGCGCCACGTACGCAGGTAGATCGTACTGACGTCAGCCGACAGGCCACGGATGGGGACGGTCTTCCGCTTCTTGCCGGTGAGCGGGTCCAGCAGGACGAGGTCGCCCATCTGGCAGGGTTTCTCGGCGGTGCTGTGGTCCTCGACGGCCGCGACGGTCTTGCCGTCCGGCGCCAGCGGGCTGAAGGCGTAGTGCTGCGGCAGGATGACCGCCGTGGAGTTGCCCGGTGAAGTGGGCGGCCAGAGGTTGGAGATCGTGCGCAGCTGGGAGTTGGGCGAGTACTCCGCGAGGGTGATGGTGGCTCCATCCGGTGACAGGCCGATGGGGACCCAGCGGGCTGGAAGTTCGCGGACGACTCTGTCGTGCATGTCGAAGAGCAGCGCGGGATCCTTGAGATCGGGGACCTTGCTGAAGGCCAGGTACCGCCCGTCGTCCGACAACATCAGCCGCGTGATGCTGTACAGCCACTTCTTCGGGGGCAGCTTCATCGGCGCCGTGGTCTTCGCGCCCGAGGCCAGATCGCGAACCTGGAAGGTGCCTTCCTTCGCGCTGTAGTAAGCGATCTTGCGGCCGTCCCGGCTGATAGCCAGCGGGCTGTCTTGCAGGCTGAGGCTCGGCAGCGCCTCCGGCACGTGGTAGGTCCTGCCGCTGCGGGTGACCACTCGCCAGCCCCCGTCCTGGCAGTGTGATGGAGCCTTCCCGCTGACAGGCTTGCAGAAGGACTTGTACGCGTGGCTCAGCGGCCCCACCCCACGCGCGGGCAGGTCATCCTTGCCGGAGGTGGCCGGGGTGGGCGCCTGCGGCAGCAACCGCACGGCGAGCGTCCCGCCAAGCGCGGTGACCACGACCATGGCCGCCGCGAGGAGCGAGATCGCGGTACGCCGCCTGTGGTCGCGCGTGGCGATCGTGCGGTCGGCCAGGTCCACCTGTGGTGACTCGTCGGCCAGATCGACGAGCACATCTCGCAGCCAGGTCATCGGTAGGCCTCCTCGGTCTCCAGGCCGGCGAGCTTCGGCGCCAGGCCGGGCGCCAGCTCGCGCAGGCGGGCCAGCGCGTAGTGGGTCTGGCTCTTCACCGTCCCGATCGAGCAGTTCATCAGCTCAGCGGTCTCCCGTTCTGTCCGGTCCTCGTAGTAACGCAGCACGATCACCGCCCGCTGCCGAGGCGGCAGCCCCATGAGGGCCTTGCGCATGACGAGCCGTACGAGTGTGGAGTCCTCGCTCGAGTACGGCCGGTCGGGCGGTTCGGCGGTCGGGAACTCCGTCCTGACCCGGCGCCGCCGCCACGAGATGTGCTGGTTCACCAGCGCCTTACGCGCGTACGCCTCGGGACGCTCGACGTGCGATAACCGGGGCCAGCGCCGCAGCACCTTCAGCAGGACGCTCTGCAGCAGGTCCTCGGCCTGGTGGGCGTCTCCCGTGAGCAGGTACGCCGTGCGCATCAGCGCTTGCTGGTGCGCGGCGACGAACTCACGGAAGCTGTCATTGCAATCCAAGACGACTCCTCTCAACCGATACCGACGCCGGAGAGGAGTGGAAAGGTTCGATCCGCGCTAGAAGGGGTGCCCGTAAGGACCACCGTCACGAGTGGTCGACAACATCAAGCCGATGGCCACTGTCTCTTGCTGTCAGTGTCGGCGGCGGTGACTTGGCTGATCAGCAGGTGCGCGTTTGTCGTCAGCGGCCAGCGACGGTGACGTTCCCGCAGCCAGGCGTTGGCCAGGGCATGGGTGATCTCGTCGAGGTAAAGGGTGTGGACGCCGGTGTCGCGTCGAACCACAAGACGGCCGCGCGACGGGTCGAGGTCGGCAAGCCGCAGCCGAGTGATCTCGCGACGCCGAGGGCATGCACGGCGACCAGAGTGATGACGAACTTGGCCAGGGGCCCGTTGGCCTGATCGATCAGGCCAACAGAGTCGATTGGCGGCGTTTTGAGCATCGGAAATGGAAATTAGCGGTAGCGAACGTTCCGTTCGCTACCGTTCGTGATCGCTTAGACAGGAACATAATTCAGGACGTAGGCGTGACCGTGACGGTGCTCACTGAGGAACCAAGCGCCGGGTTGGATCAGCGTTGAGTTGCTTCTCCCGGACCCGGCGCCGCGGTGTTGATCGCAGCTAGGATGCGGGAACTTCCCTGACTAGCCGGGAGGTCCAAGGACACCACACGAGGCCGGGCAGGAACGCGCCGCCCGCCTCGTCCAGGTGGTCTTCGACGTAGGGGATGGTGGCGTCGCACACTTCGGGGGCCATGTCGAAGAAGTCGACGGTGTTGGGATCGTAGTGGTAGCTCCAGCGGGCGTTGTAGGGGGCGGACCGCTTCATGATGCGGCCGACAACGTGGGGCCGATCCTGCGTCGCGCCGCTGATCAGGTCCCGGGCGTGCTGGATCCTGGCGGGGTCGGTGAGCTGGATGACGAAATGCTCGCGAGTGATGTCCGTCATCACGAAGTACGCTGGCGCAGCTTGCCGTGCCGCGCTTGTCGCTGTACCTGCTGTGGCTGGAGCGGCTGCGGTCAGGATGGCGAGCGCTGCCGCGGTGAGCGAAAAGCCGATTTTGCGGATGATACCTGGCATGGACACCTCCGGTACGTGGGTTGAGACCGAATCCTTTCGGCACTTAGAGTCGTAAACTAACTACTCTAGGTTACATAGTTAGTGGCCAGGCATCGCTGACTCTTGATCTGCGCCAGAGCCTTCGTGGGCGACGGCAACTGTACTGGGATTCAAGATCATTAAGATAGGAACATAATTCAGGTTATGTTCCTATCTGTGTGTCACTCTCGCGAGAGATCATTTCCCTCGCGAAGGGAGCATTGGGCCCTCTTCGAAAATCGGCATAGGTCAGGGCTGTCCTGTCTCGTTGAGGTTGAGGCAGTCTCACTGATCCGAGGCATCCGGCGTGCCGTCTCATCTTGTTGAGGCATTGATCGCATTGGGCCGGTGTATCGACAGGCTGGAGACGCTTCAGAGGATGGCGCGGTGGCCAAGCGCTGCACCTAGGCATCTCGGTGAACCTGCTGGAAACTACTGAGGAGATCCCATGGACTTTCCCATCATCCGTTCGGAATTGCGGCTGCGCCATCGAAATCCGCGGCTGGAGCCCTGCCTGGCCTTCGCGCGTTCGACGTTGCCCTTCACGGACTGGCAGGCGGCGGCGAGGAGCAAACTTGCCGAGCTTTTGCGGGTACGCGTGCCGGTCGCGGCCTGCTCGGTGCGCGAGCTTCGCCGGGCCACTGTCGACGGGGTGAGCGTGCGGGCATTGGTGATGGAGGTGGATGACCAGCTCTGGCTGAGCGCCTACCTACTGATGCCTCGGATGGCCTGGCGGCGTGCCGTACTGGCGATCCACGGACACGGCGAGGTGGAGGCATGCGCCGGACTGCCGGGGGTGCCCGAGGACTATCATCACCGTTTCGCGCTGGCCTTGGCGCAGGCCGGGCACGCCGTACTGTGCCCGGAGCTGCGCGGGTTCGGGGTCCTCGCCGATCTCGCCTACGACCTTCCCGGGGAAACACTGGAGTACTGGCCGGATGGCAGGCAGAAGAGCACGTTGATCGCTGACGGGTTGCAAAAGGGGCGCGTCCTCCTCGGCGACACGGTGGAAGACCTGCTCCGCTGGGAGGACTGGCTGACTGCCGCGCTGGGCGCTGGCGAGATCGACGTGGCCGGGATCTCCTACGGCGGGGACCTCGCGCTGACCTACCCTGTGTTCAGCACGCGGGTCGGCCGCATCTACGCCAGCGGCAGTCTCGGCTCCTTCGACCCGATCTTCTCACGATGCCGCAACGCCGCCGCACATTGCGTGCCCGACGTCCTGCGCTGGCTGGATCGCTCGGACATCGCCGGGCTGAACGCCGCCCGTCCCATCGCGTTGCAGTACGGCGAGCGCGACGTGCCCGGCCCGGGTAACGAATCGGCCTCCTACAACGAATCCGTCGTCGCATCGGTGAACGAGTTGCGGAGCATCTACGAGGCCGCGGGTGCGAAGGATGCAGTCTCGCTGATCGTCACGCCCGAGGCGGGGCACGAGATGGACATCTCAGCGCTGACCCGATTCCTGGAAGATGCCGGATGAGCGACTACTTCCCTGCACCAGTGTGGGTTCTGGGCTTATGTGGGCTAAAGGCCTATCCAGGTGATCCGCGCCGCCACCGGCTCCGGATCGCCAAAGCGATCCGGAGCCAAGCCCGTCAACGCTTCCGGGCCGAGACATCCACAAATCTGCCTCATGATCAATGAGACGCGACTTCATCGATTCGTCTCATCCATTCTGAGACACCGCAGTTCAGGTCTCATGCCTCAAGTTCGACGAGACAGGACAAGGGCACCCTGGTTCTACGCCGGGGAGCTGGATCGCATCCACCTACTTCCCCGACTGGGTAAGGCCGTCAGCTGAATGACTGCGACTACCCCTCCTTGGGCCAGTTCTCCTTGAGCGCCACAAAGGTTCCCCGGCCCTGAATCGTGACCACCCAGCCTTCCTTGCGTAGAAGCTCCATGGCACGCCGTACCGAGCCGCGGGCGACGCCGTGCTCTTGCTGCAGCGAGCTCTCGGAAGGCACCAATTGCCGTTCTTCCAGATCGCCGGCCTTGATCTTTTCTCTGATGATCCGCGCCAGTTGCTCATAGATCGGCGTGGGATCGAGCTGGTCAACCGTCACGGACAACACGTTAAGGACATGCATGCATGGCGGTTACGTTGGATACGTGTTGTACGTGCTAGACGGGATATACGAGCTCCTCAGCAAGAGAGTGGGCCCGTCCAGCGATGCAAGCGCCGGACGGGCCCTTGATCGGACACGGGAGGTCCGACCCATGGGCAACTCAATCACAGACGTACGATTCACGCCGCTGCTGACCGCGGAGGTCCAGGCCGTCCTGGAGAGACACGGCTACCGGGTGCCATCCGAGGGCGATCATGTCCACGAACTCGTCATGGCTCGCGTCGACATCGCTCTCAAGAACCTCGTCGAGGTCTTCGAAGGGAGGACCTGGTGACCTGGCGAGACGAGATCCCCGACTTCCACGGCCCGCACGTCGAGCCGCCCAAGCCGGGCCACGTCATCCTCCCCTGGTACGAACCGGCCAACCGAGCACAGCGCATCCGCGTGGTCTCGCACACGTGCGAGTGCCAGGTAACGACGTACGAACTGTGCACCGCCGCCGGCCTGGGCTTCGTCCGCCGTACAAACCGGGAGAAGGGCACCGTCCGTGAGACCGCCTGGACGCTGATCGCGACCGCCAGGCACACCTTCGATCAGATTCTCCAGGGTGAGGCGCGATGAGAAGGGAAATGACGACCTTCACCGTGACCATCGCCGGCACCGAGCGATTCGACGGCGAGGCACCCTACACCTGGGTCGTGGAGGCGCCTGACGTGACGAGCGCCATGAACAAGGCCCTGGCCTGCCACGCGCTTTCGCAAGAGCAGCGATTGTGTGACCTGGAAATCGACGCCCTCCACACATTCGAGGGCTTTCCCCCTGAGAACTGCGACTACCGCTGGAACGACCTACGGCCCGCTGTCCTCGATGTGGACGGCGCCGATGGAGGAGGTTGAGTGCTGGGGACGGCACCAGTCTGCTTGCGGGTGCGGAGGCTTCAGCGCCTGACCGCGTTGTCCTCGCTGCAGCGGAGCCGGTATTTACTGCGGCGGTCGCGGCGGCTACTCGGCTGCACGAAGGTACGCGCGGCCCGATAACTCCGAAGGTCTCGGCCATCTCTCGCCGAAACTGACAGCCATTGGCGACCCGACTGCCACGCCCAGATCAGGGGTAGAGCGTGAAGGTCTTGGTGTTGTTGCACACGATCGTACCCGGGAGGCAGCGCTTGGCCCTGATCGTAATCCGGTCGAGGTTGGTGCGGGTCGTGGACCATTTGAAGCTCTTGTGGCCCTTGTTCCGGCCGGCCTCCTTGTACCCGCCGTAAATTTCGTTGCCGTTGCTCTTCTTGAAGGAGACCTCGACCACGGTCGTCCAGGCGTCGTTCTTGGTGTCCGTCACGCTGCCGCGCGCCTCGCCGTAGCCGTTGCTGCAGAGCTTCAGGACGTAGCTGACGAAGCCGTCCTTCGTGTTCAGCTTGCTCCACTTGTCCTTGCAGCCGGCCGAAGAGACGCTCGAGGAGGCGGTGGTGGTGGAGGAGGCCGTGGCGGTCGTGGCCGGCGTCAGCACGGCGAAGGCCGCAGACACCCCGACAACAGTGGCGAGCATCTTCGAGGGGGAGAGCTTCCGCATGAGATCAGATCCTTGTCAGTTAACGAGAACTTCGCGGTGCTCCGCCTGTGATCAGAGCACCGCGAAGAATGCTAAACACCGGCGGTATAGCAGTGGTATGTCCACAGCATGTCGTGGGTCGAACCCCCTGCCCCGGTGGAGCGGCCAGATGTTCCTGAAGGCTCGCGGCCGTCTGATGGCGTCATAGTTCCGGACGTCCATGTCGTGTTCCGCCCCAGCTGCTGATCATGCTTGGTGGCACGTCGGACTTTGATCGTCACCGGCTGACGGATCGCATACCGGTGAGCGGGCCTTCACTGGCGCGTCCAGCGTGGTGGAGCGTCCGACGCTGTACTCGGTGGCCAGGTCGGCCAGGGACACCTCGCCCTCGGCGTATCGGCGGCGCGCTCCAGGCGACTTCGGCGAACAGTTCGCGTCGCAGGTCGCCGCCGTGTGAAACGACTGACCGTACGCGGCTGGGTCAGCGGGTGGCGCTGAGCTGGTCGAGCAGCAGCGTCAGGCGGGCCTCGCGGCCTGAGGCGGGGAGTCGGCCGCCGCGGGACAGGACGATCAGCCCGTGCAGGGCGCTCCAGGCGACCTCCGTCAGGATCGCCGGGTCGCGGCCGTCGGCGAACTGCGCGACCCCGGACAAAAGCGCCTGGAAGCCGTCCCGGAGCGGCTCTGGGGTGTCGTCCTGGCCGAACGGGAGGTCCACGGCCATCGTGAACATGGCGTCGTACAGCGCGGGGTTCTCCTCGGCGAACGCCATGTAGGCCCTGGCCAGCCCCTCCAGCACGGCCCGCGGCTCGCCCGTCCGGGTCGCGGCGCGCAGGCGTACGGCCAGTTCCGTGAAGCCCTCCAGCGCCACCGCCGCGACGATGGCGTCCTTGCCAGCGAAGTGACTGTACAGGACCGGCTGGCTGTACTCGATCTCGTCGGCCAGGCGGCGGGTGGTAACGGCGTCCCAGCCCTCGGACTCGGCCAGCTTGCGGGCGGTCTTGACGATCAGGTCGTGGCGCTGGGCGCGTTCGCGTTCTCTGCGCTGCTGTGTGGACACCCTCCAGATGCTAGCACCGCTAGACAGATGAGCGCCGCTAGGCTAGCGTCGCTAATACTTCTAGCAACGATCGAAGGAGACGACATGGTCATCATCGCCACCTGGCTCGCCGGACTGGTCGCCATCGGGATCATCCTCATCGGCATCCGCTTCCTGCTGCAGCCGGTCTCGTCGGCGGCGGGCTACGGGGTTCCCGTCTCGATGAACGCGTACCTGACCGTCAAGGGCGTACGGGACATCACGGCCGGGCTCGTCGTGCTCCCGGCCCTCGTGACGGGAGACCAGCACATGCTCGGTTGGCTGATTCTCGCCAGTGTGTTCGCCCCGCTGGGCGACATGGTCGTCGTGCTCAGGAACGGGGGTCGGCGGGCGGTGGCGTTCGGCGTCCACGGCCTCACCGCCGCGGTGATGGTGGCGATCGCGGCCATTCTCATCCTGGGGTGATCGAGGTTTCGGGGCGTAATCCTTGTCCGGGCTGGTCAGGGCGCCGTCCTTGCCGTAGTGCGGCACGGTGTTCCTTCGCATTTCTGAGAACTCGAAAAAGGGAGATGACAATGACGATCAACGATCTGCGCGGTGTCCTCAAGGGGCGCGTGCTCCTGCCCGATGACGACGGCTTTGAGCAGGCGGCCACGGCGTGGAATCTCACCGTCAGGCAGCCGGTGGCGGCCGTGGCGGAGGCCGCGGATGCCGATGACGTGGCGGCGCTCGTGCGTTATGCGCGGCGGGCGGGTATGACAGTGACCGCGCAGCCGAGCGGGCATGGCGCCTCGGGTGATGTGGAAGGCCTGATCCTGTTGCGTACCGGCCTGCTGAACGAGGTGGAGGTACGCGCGGAGGAGCGCGTGGTCCGGGTGGGCGCGGGCGTGAAGTGGGGGCAGGTGCTGGCGGCGGCCGGTCCGCTGGGTCTGACCGGCCTGTCCGGCAGCGCACCGGGGGTCAGCGTGACCGGCTACACCCTGGGCGGTGGGGTCGGCTGGTTCAGCCGCAAGTACGGCTTCGCCTCCGACAGCGTGCGGGCTATCGACATCGTGGACGCCGATGGCGAGCCGGGCCGGGTGACCGCCGAGTCCGATCCCGAGCTGTTCTGGGCGCTGCGCGGCGGTGGCGGGGACTTCGCGGTGGTGACCGCACTCGAACTCGAGCTGTATCCCGCGCCAGTCCTGTACGGCGGGCGCGTGATCTGGCCGGAGCACCGGACCAGGGAGGTGTACGACGCGTTCCTGGAGATCACCGCCGATGCGCCGCGTGAACTCAGTGTCTGGATCAACCGGCTCCAGCCACCCGGCGCGCCACCGATGGTGACGCTGGATCTGGCCTACTTAGGTGAGGCGGCTCAGGGGAAGGACCTGCTGGCGCGCCTCGACAAGATCGAGGGCGCGATCTCCGACACCCGCGGCGTCGTCCCGGTTGCCGACCTGGGTGACATCGCCGCCGAGCCCACCGATCCGGCCCCATCCATCGCTCGTACGGAGCTGCTCACCGGCCTGGACGCGGACGCGGTGGAGCTCCTGCTCGCCAAGCCGGTCGAACCGCTCATCAACGTGCAGATCAGGCACCTGGGCGGGGCGCTCGCCGAGCCGGGCGGCGGGGCCGGTGCGAGCGGCGCGGTGGCTGAGCCGTACCTGCTCGGCCTGGTGGGTCTCGGCCTGCCGCACGCGGCCGATGCGACGCGCGCCAAGCAGGCCGAGGTCGTGGCCGACCTGGAGGCCTACATCAGCGGCCGCAAGCCGTACACCCTGTTGTCCCCCGGTGAGACGGCGGCGAAGTCCTTCTCCGGCAGCGCGCTCGCGCGGCTGCGGGAGATCAAGCGGGCCCGTGACCCGCACAACGTGTTCCGCGCGAACTACCCGGTGCTCGGATAGATCGGTTCCCAGCAGGTCACGGCCCCTCTGCCCACCGGGGCGGCGGGGCCGCACCGAACCCGCGTGACAGATGTCGCCGCGAGCACCGTCAGAGGGCCGGGGACCTCTGATCTTGCTGATCAGGATGTAGTGATCAGGCTGTGGGAGTGGGCGGCCTGTCGCGGTCTTGATTGAGGTGGGCTTGCAGCGCGGCGCAGGTGAATCGGGCGAGTAGGTCAGGGAGATCGTGTGGGTCGTGGCGGGCGATGAACAGCCAAGAGAAGATCGTGCCGCCGAACATCGCATGGAACAGGTCGATGTCAGGCATGCGGTCCAGTTCGCCCCGGAGTACCGCGCGGCGGAGGATCTCGGCGTTACCGGCTTGCTCCGGCTCGATGAAGGTCTGGGTGAAGCGCTCGGCCAGCTGCGGGCTGGTGGCGATCTCGCCGATCAGGGCCGGCAGTGCGGCGCAGGCGGCCGGGTTGCTCAGGTGCCCGACGATCACCTTCGCCAGGGCGGTCAGGTCGGCCAGCAGCGAGCCGTTGTCGGGCGGGGCTTGCAGGTCGTGCCCGTGCACGGCCGCGGCGAACACCATCTCCTGCTTGGAGGAGTAGCGCCGATAGATCGCCGCCTTGCCGATGCCGGCGCGGGCGGCCACGGCGTCCATGGTCAGTCCCGCATAGCCGGTCTCGGCCAGCAGTTCCCGGGTTGCGGCGGTGATGGCCTGGTCCACCCGGTGATCGCGTGGCCGTCCACTGTTCCCCATCCCCTCAATATACGGTACCGTCAGTTCCGGAACTGATGGTCTCGTAGATGCGGAGTGGTCATGGCGACCGAGATCGGGCGCGCGGCCCTGGATCGTGGCGCTGTGCGCCGATCCGTGCCACGGTGGACGGTCTGGGCCGCGTGGGCGAGCGTGCTGTGCACCTTGCCCTCTTGCCTGTGGCGGGTCGCCGCCGGGTTCGGCGTCGACGTCGGCTTCACCGGCGAACTCGGCGCGATGTACTCCGGACCGGAGTTCATCGCCTACGTGTGGATTCTGACGATCGCCTCCCAATGCGCGGCGTTTCTGGCGTTCGGGCTGGTCCGGCCATGGGGTGAGGTGGTACCGCAGTGGGTCCCGCTATTGGGCGGCAGGCGAATCCCGCCACCGGCTGTGATCATCACAGCCGGGATCGGCGGGACAGCGGTGACGCTGCTGTGTGTGGGGGTGGCCCTGGTCCCAAGCGGGCCGCTCACAAATCCAGACTTCCCGCAAGGCGCGGCCCGCACGATCATGAATCTTTGTTATGCGCCGCTGCTGGCGTGGGGGCCGCTGATCATCGCCCTCACCGCCGCCTACGCCCACCGCCGTCACCGGGCGCGTAAGGGACTGGATGAGGGCGGATCCCCTTAGCCGTCCGGCTCGCTGGAGTCGTCGCCGTGCGGCCCGCCCCACCAACTCTGCACGTTTACCTGCACATGCCTCTGCCCTCAACAAGTACGCCGACACCCCCTCGTGCATAGGGCCTGGTCTGGGTGACCGTGCCCCTGCTAGGCGGTGCCGCTGCGGAGGAAGAGCCTGCCGATGTCGCGCAGGTAGTGGCGGAACTCGGGGGGATTGATGACGTCGAATTCCGCGCCCACGGCGGCCAGGATGAGCACCGGCCAGTCGAAGGCGTCCACTTGCAGGCGCAGGCGGCAGGAGTGGTCGTCAACGGGCTCGACTCGGCCGCCGGTGACGGCGACGACCGGCTCCACCGTGCCGGCCGGGGCGTGGAGGTGGACGGTGATGTCGTACCGGGTGGGGCGGGAGCCGAGCCGTTCGGCGATGAACGCGGCGGCGTCCGCGGCGGGCAGGTCGCGCGGGCGGAAGCGGGCTCCGGTGGCGGCCGGGCCGGTGAGGCGGTCGAGGCGGAAGATGCGCCAGTCGGCGCGGTCGAGGTCCCAGGCGACCAGATACCAGCGGCGTTTAAGCGAGACGAGCCGATGCGGTTCGACCAGCCGGGTGGCCGATTCGCCGGAGGGGGTGGCGTAGGTAAAGGTGAGACGTTCGTCGTCGCGGCACGCCTGGGCGATGACCGTGAGCGTGGCGGCGTCGATCTGCGGGCCGCTCGTCGGGGCGGTGACCGTGTAGGTGCGCAGGGCGTCCACGCGGCGGCGCAGCCGGGGCGGCATCACCTGGACGACCTTGGTCAGGGCGCGCAGCGAGGTCTCCTCGATGCCTTCGACGGTGCCGCCGGCGGCGGTGCGCAGGCCGACGGCGATGGCCACGGCCTCCTCGTCGTCGAGCAGCAGGGGCGGCATCGCGGTGCCGGACCTGAGTTGGTAGCCGCCGGCGGAGCCGCGGCCGGAGTGGACCGGGTAGCCGAGCTCGCGCAGCCGGTCGATGTCGCGGCGCAGAGTGCGCTCGCTGACCGCGAGCCGGTCGGCCAGTTCCAGGCCGGGCCAATGGCGGTGGGTCTGCAGCAGGGACAGCAATCGCAGCATGCGTGCGCTCGTGTTCGCCATGATTCCACGTTCCCTCGGCTTCCGGTCAGAAAGTGACCGGAAGGCACTCTAGCGTTGCTCTCGCGAACGACACAGCGGAAGGAACGCAGATGAAAATCCTGGTGACCGGGGCGACGGGAATCGTCGGCCGCCACGTGGTGGACCAGCTCGTGCGGGCGGGCACCGAGGTGCGGGCGCTGACCCGCAATCCCGCGTCGGCCAAGCTGCCGCCTCAGGTGGAGGTCGTCCAGGGCGATCTGGCCGAGCCCGCGAGCGTGGCCGCCGCGCTGGACGGCGTGGACCGCATGTACCTGTTCCCGGTGGACGAGACCGCGCGCGAGGTCGTCGCGCTGGCCAAGCAGGCGGGCGTACGGCGCGTCGTGGTGTTGTCGGCGGCGTCGGTGACCGTCGGCCTGCACGTCAACCCGGTGGAGCAGGCGGTGGAGGAGTCCGGGTTGGAATGGACGCATGTGCGGCCGGGCGGATTCATGACGAACATGCTGCAGATCTGGGCGCCGTCCATCAGGGCTGAGCGGGTGGTGCGCTACCCGTTCGCGGACGAGCCGATGAACCTGATCCACGAGGCCGACATCGCCGCCGTCGCGGTCGCCGCGCTGCTGGAGGACCGCCATCACGGCAGGGCGTACACGTTGACCGGGCCCGGCCTGGTCACTGTGCGCGAGCAGGTGGCGGCCATCGGCGACGCGCTCGGCGAGCCCGTCCGCTACGAGGAGGTCAGCCGCGAGCGCGCCCGCGAGCTGATGAAGGCGCAAGGAGGGTTCGCCGCCGAGTCGGCCGACCTCATGCTGGGCTTCGTCGAGTACAGCGGCGACGCGGCGACCGGCGCCGACGGCTACGCCGACCAGGACTGGTCAGCGCTGATGCGGGTCTGGCCGGACGTGGAGCAGGTCACCGGACGCCCCCCGCGCAGCTACGCCGAATGGGCCCGCGACCATGTCGCGGACTTCCGCTGACCGTCACCGACCAGCCTGCGCGTCCTCTCCCAGCTCGAACGGGACGCCCCCACCTCCGCACAGGAAGGGGAATCCATCAAATGACCGACGCCCTGACATTGCCGGCGACACCATCGACCGCACCATCGACCGCACCATCGACGGCACCGGCCCCGGCCGCATCCACGGGCTACCGGTGGCGGTGGCCGGCTCTGGCGGTGATCCTCACCGGTTCGGTGATGGAAATGCTGGACTCCACCGTCACCAGCATCGCCGGCCCCACCATCCGGGCCGACCTCGGTGGCGGCACCTCCCTGATCCAGTGGCTCGGGGTGGCCTACACCCTGGCCATGACCGCCGGCCTGCTGGTCGGCGGCAGGCTCGGCGACATCGCCGGCCGCAAACGCATGTTCCTCATCGGCGCCGGCGGCTTCGTGGCCGGCTCCCTGCTGTGCGCGATCGCGACCGGGCCGGAGACGATGATCGCCGCTCGCGCGATGCAGGGCCTGTTCGGCGCCTGCATGATCCCCCAGGGGCTCGGCATGCTGAAGGAGATGTTCCCGCCCCGGGAACTGCAGGCGGCCTTCGGTGCGATAGGCCCGGTCATGGGGCTGTCGGCGGTGGGCGGCCCCACCCTGGCGGGGTGGCTGGTCGACGCCGATTTCCTCGGCACCGGCTGGCGCATGATCTTCCTGATCAACCTGCCCATCGGCCTGGCGGTCCTGATCACCGCGAGCACGTTCCTGCCCGCCGGCCGCCGGGCCCGAGGAGTCCGGCTCGACCTGCCCGGCGCGTTCCTCGCCTCTGGTGGAGCACTGCTGATGATCTTTCCGCTGGTTCAAGGCCGCGAGCACGGCTGGCCCGGCTGGACCTTCGCGATGATGGCGGCCTCCGTCGCGGTGTTCACCGCCTTCGGATGGCACGAGGTCCGCAAGAGCCGCAGCGGCGGCGACCCGCTGATCCTGCCCAGCCTGTTCCGCAAGCGAGCCTTCCTCGGCGGCATGGCCACCGGAACGATCTACTTCGCCGCCTTTTCCGGGTTCGGCCTGGTCTTCAACCTGCACCTGCAACTCGGCCTCGGCTTCAGCCCGCTGCGGGCCGCCGTGGCGGGCATACCGCTGTCGGTCGGCATGGTCGCCGGCATGGGTGTGGTCCAGGCGGTCATGCGTCATGGCCGAAAGGTCCTGCACGTCGGAGCCGTGACGATGACGGCCGGCGTCCTGGCCCTGGTGCCGATGCTCGGCTCGCAGGCCGGTTTCTGGCAGCTCGCTCCCGCCCTGCTCGTCACCGGGCTGGGATCCGGGCTGATCATGGGGCCCTACTTCGACATCGTGCTGGCCAGTGTCGAACCGCACGAGACCGGCTCGGCCTCCGGCACGCTCACCACGTTGCAGCAGGTCGGAGGCGCGCTGGGAACCGCCGTACTCGGGACTGTGTTCTTCAGCGGGCTCAGCGCCGGGCCCACCGCAGTCGCCGACACGTTGTGGATCGTCGCCGCGATGAGCATGCTGACCTTCCTGGCCGGCTTCCTGCTGCCCAGACAGGCCCGCAAGGCAGAAGCCGCCTCCTGACCGCGATGTGACAGAGAACTCGCATTACCTGTCACATATGGCTCAGCGAGCCGCATCCCACCCGGTCCAGCGCGGCGACGGCGTCCGGGACCGGGCGGGGGATCATCGTCGCCGGGAACCGCCCGGCTCGGCTCTCTCTCGGTGTCTAACTGCTGCGACCAGAAACGTTCACCGGGTTGGTGTGTGGCTCCCCAGAGGGAGGTTCACTTTCTGGCAGCAGCTCATTCAGACAGGCACTTCAAATATGAGCTCGAGGCCGTCCACCTCGTCCCACTGCTCTCCGACCTCAACGAAGCCGAATCCGGAAATCGTGGCCAGGGACGCGGTGTTCTCGGGACCGATCGTCACCCGTGCAGTCCTGACTCCGGGTTCGGCTGCGGCCCGACGCATCAACTCGGTCAACATCGTCCTGGCGTACCCCTGACGACGGTAGCCGGGAGCCACCGAATAACCGATCTCCACCATGCCCATCTCGTCCGGCGGCCCGTGGAAACCGGCATACCCCACCACGACGCCTTCGGGCTCGGCCACTACGGCTCGGGTGAGCCACCCCGCGCTACCCGGGTCCGAGGCCAGCTGATTGATCCGATACCGCCAGACCCACTTCGCCTGATCGGTGAGGAAGTACTCCGTGAGCTGGACTCCTGCCTCGACACTGGCCCGGGCAAGGTCGTCATCCAGCAAGGCGGTCATGGCCGTGCTTGTCAGATCAACAAGTCTCACCAACTTCAATCCGGTAGGGGCTGAGGGCAGGCGTCCGAACTCATCTGTCACAGCGCAGATGATCGCGGAGCGCCCTGGGCCGTGTCCAACGGGTTTCAGAGTGGTCGATGTCCGCCGGGAGACCGTGCTGTTCCTATCCGCCCTGCTGCACGCCGAACGCCGCCGCCGAGGCACCCGGCGCGGCCGCCGGGCGCTCGGCTGCTTCACCCAGGCCGTTCTCATCCTGCGCTGGTTTTGCGACGGCACCCGCATCCGCCAACTGGCGGCCGATCATGGCATCGGCGGCAAGACCGCCTACCGCTGCCTGCACGAGGGCATCGATGTCCTGGCCGCGCATGCCCCGGACCTGCACCAAGCTTTGAACGCCGCCCAGAAGGCCGGCCTGACGCACGTCACCCTCGATGGCATCGTCATTGCCACCGACCGTGTCGCCACCCCGGCCCCAACGGTGCCGACCTGTGGTGGTCCGGAAAGCACAAACACCACGGCGGCAACATCCAGGTCGTCTCCGCTCCCGACGGCCGGCCCCTGTGGGTCTCCGACGTATGCCCCGGCCGCGAACACGACATGACCTGCGCCCGCCGCCACGGCACCGTCACCGCTCTGGCCGCCGTCCGCGAAGACCTGCCGAGCCTGGCCGACCTGGGCTACGAAGGCGCCGCCGACATCATCCACGTCCCGATCAAGAAGAAGGCCGGCCAGCACAAGCTGAGCGATGATCAGCACACCTACAACAAGCTCCTGCGCGGCCTGCGCGGAGTCGGTGAACGTGCCAACGCCCTGCTCACCGTCACGTTCAAGGCCTGCGCCGGGTCAGTCTCGGCCCCTGGCGCATCGGGAAGATCACCCAAGCAGCGCTGGTCCTGCTCTACCGCGAAAACGACTGGACCATGACGACATCACACAACGTGATCTTCGGTTACTGAGAGCAACTCATTGACATACCCGCGGTATACCGCCCCTCGCTAGTGTCAGCCGGGTCGACAGCCCGCATGTGGCAGACGTTTCTTGCTGCCCAACCGGCAGCCGCGATATCCCCAAGGAGAACGATGGATTACCGTGCCACTATCCGAACCGTAGCTCTGGCGGCAGCTATGATCACCACTGCCGCCACCCCGGCCGCCGCCGAGCCGCAATCTGGATCGTCGCAGTTGTCCGGTAAAGTCACGTTCCCGGAAATTAAGCACGTGCAGAGCGGTAAGTGCCTCGCCGCGTCCGTCTCCATCGGCGTCGTACTCAGAGACTGCAACGGAAGCACCTACCAGCAGTGGTACAAGGACGGGACGAATAACGGTATAAGTATCGTTCACGAGCAGAGCCGCAAGTGCCTCGACGGGAGCGTCGAGAAGGGCATCAGACTCGTCGACTGCAGGGGCAACTTGTACCAGCGGTGGTACATATACGAGACGGGCGCTGTTCCGAATCTGCAGAACGGTAAGTGCCTCGCCGCGAGCGTCTCCCTGGGCGTCAAACTCAGAGACTGCAACAACACCTCCTACCAGAAGTGGTCCTGAGCCTTTGGGACAGGGGGTGCGCAGCTCGCCCCCGCTCTTGAATGGTGTCAAGGTCGCGACTGTGGGGCGGTTCTGTTGTCGGAGCGACTTGTTGACCTTGTAGACGTTCGTCCCATGTGGAGAATTCTGCGGTAGCAGATGAGGACTGCGGCGATGCGGGTTCAGTGGGGCTTCAGCTCAAGCGGGCCCTTCACCGGGGATACCGAGCCTGCCCCAGTACGGGTGCGTCCGCTTGGCGGTTTCCTCCCACCGCAGCAACTCGGCCCAGGGCCAGGGCAGGTCGAGACGGTAGTACGCGGCATGAACGGATCCTTGCCGTTGCGAGGGACGTGTGAGTTCTTCCGGCCCACCCTTGATGGTCACGCCAGTTTGGGCGTCCACGCGGGGTCGCGGCCGGCGAAGCCGAGTGCGCGGTCGAACGCCGGCGCGTCCTCGGGGACCTCGACCACCGGTCCGAAGAGTCCTTCCCGGCTGGCTGCCTGGTCCGGTTGCGCCGACGCGCTGGTGAACGCGAGGACGGCCGCTGTGTCGGCGGGATTGCACGTGAACGGCTGGCCGGTGGCGCGGGCCAGGTCCCAGCCGTGCAGGACTAGTTCGTCCAGCGCGACCATGCCCATCTCTTCAGCGGGCATCGTCACACCGCCGGCCTCGGTCATCCCCTCCCAGGCGATCGGGTCACGCCAGGCCTCCACCAGCTCATCGAGCCGCTGCGGAAGCAGCGTGCGCCACTGCGGATCGAGACGCTCGGCATTCGCGCTCGGCCCTGGTCCGCCTTCGGGCGGGGTGGTCTTGCGGGCCGCCCAGGTGAACGCCAGCGACAAGCCCATGAGGTGGTCGAGCAGTGCGGCGACCGAGGTGTCAGCGCACGGCGTTGGATCGTCCAGTTGGTCCTCGGTCACGCCATCCAACAGGCGCACCACTTCGCGGGCAGCGGACTCCAGATCGATCACAGGCATGGAGGTTTCCTCTCCGTCGGACCTCATTCGCTGCACCCGTGCTGACTCCCCAGGATCGAAGAAGTCATCGGTTGGCGCCGACAATCTCCCGTCCGCGCGGCGGTATCCGTGGAGCGAACGTGCGGTCGCGATCAGCCACGTGTGAGCTCGCCGCGGGCGGGCTCGCCTGGACCTCGTGGGCGGGTGGGGGTGGCGAGGCGGATGACCTGGAGCCCGGCCGCCGTCCATGCCTGGAAGCCACCGATCACATCAGTGGCGTTCGCCAGCCCGATCTGCCTGAGGGACGACGCGGCGAGGCTGGAGGAGTAACCCTCGTCGCACAGGATGATCCACCGGATGTCCGCGGAGGTGGCCTCGGGGATCCGCGCGTCGCAGAGCGGATCAAGCCGCCACTCCAAATGGTTGCGTTCGATCACGATGGCGCCGGGCACTTCGCCACCGCTTCGACGCTGAAACTCCGGCCGCGTGTCCACGATGAAGGCATCGGCGCTGCCCGCCACGGCCCAGGCCTCGACAGGCAGCAGGCGACGTAGTCCGGCACGTGTCCGAGCCAGCAACTCGTCGATGCTCACGGCGCTCCAGGGGGTGTGATCTGGCGGAGACGGACGGGAATCGAACCCACCGCGCCGAGATACTCGGCGCCACCGGTCTTGAAGACCGGGAGGGCCACCAAGCATCTGGACGCCTCCGGCCGTGATCATAGTCATCCCGAACGCGAAGGTGGAGGGTTTTCGCCCATCTCAAGATCGTCAGACCGGGTGCCACCTGGCAGGCGGGCACAGTGTGAACGGTGTGGAGCCCATGTACGGCATGGCCGTCACTGGGTGCCCGGTGATCGGAGAGCTGATCCCCCGCAATCGCCACACCGTCATGATCCGCTGAACCGCGAGGAGCGCCTGTTCCTGGGCGAAGAGCCGGTGTACAACTAGGTAGTGATCTTCAAAGGCGCTCGCAGGAAACTGACCTGGACCGCACTGGCAGCGTTGCTCCCGTCCTTGGCCGCCTGTGGCGTGGGGGAGGCGGACTCGCGGCCGAGCCCCCGGAAGGAGGCGGGGCGGCAGGGAAGCCTCGGCAATCCGCGCGTGCTGAACTGCGCGAACCGCAACGTGGAGGTGCCGGGCGAGGAGGACGGGATTGCCGTCGGGCCAGACGACCTCGCGGTGGGGCCGCTGGTCATCCCCGGACTGCTCGCGTGGGGAGGCGCACGCGCCGAACAGTACGGGAACAACCACAGGTTCAAAGTCGGCGCGATGGTCAGGAAGGGAGGGACGGTCACGCTGTCCATTCCCGCGAAGTTCCACGGCAACGCAGGGCTGCTCTACGCCGAACCAGCCAGAAACGCCCGCACTCCGGCCGAGGCCGACCACGCGGTGACCTTCACCGCGTGCGCCGGCCATGACACGGTTTTCGTCGGTGGCTTCTTTGTGAAGGAACCCAGATGCGTCCTGCTGGAGTTCAGTGTGCCGGGGAAGGCCACCGTCCAGCGCGAGATCTCCTTCTTCAACGGCAAGTGCTGACCTGGGCCGAGGCGCCCCGCCCGCCGTAACCCGGCGGGCCGGCGCCTCAGCTCAGGAACGCAGAGGCGACAACCCCTGCGAACGCGGCCGTGAGCAGGCCCAGCGCCATCCGTTTGACCAGCTTCTCCCGGTTCATGAGCCAGTCCATGAGCCAGGTCGGCTCAGGGATTTCCACCGGGTCCTTTGACGGCGGCACGATCGCCACCATCGCGAAGCTCGGCACGGTGAAGCCGAGCGCGTAGGCGAGCCCAGCCCACCACGGGACGAGACCGAGCAGGGTGACGCCGAGCGCCGCCCAGGACAGCGAGGTGACCCTGAACGTGGTCACCACCAGACCGGTGTCCAGCCCCCACAGGAGGGCTCCCCGGACCGGGCCGAACCGGTAGAAGTGGTCACGCGGGGTCTGGCGCCGCCACATGGGTGTGCTGAGCCCGAACAGGCCGGAATCGATGACCATGCAGCCGAGCATCACCAGCGCCGCGGCCAGCTTGGTGCCCGTTCCGTCCATCTCGCCGAACAGGGTGGAGCCGAGCAGGTGGACCAGGCCGTACATGGACAGGGCCGAGAGGGTGAAGCCGAATGCGAGCATGAGGATCGGCCGATACCAGGCCGTCTCATCGGGTGATCTCCCCTGGACCAGGGGGCGGAGGTATCCGACGAAGGACAGCCCTCAAAAGCTGAACAGCTGTGCGAAGCCCGCGCTCGCGATGAGCAGGAGCAACGCGAAGGTCAACCAGGTGTCGAAAGACAAGACATCCTCCAACTGGGGTGACCGGCCCGGCCGCTTCGCACCCGGGCCGGTCATCCGCTTAGCCGTTAGCAGCCGTTAGGGTTGACGGTCCAGCCGGCCGAACAGACGAACGGTCCCGACCAGCAGTCCCTGCCCTTGGTGCACTCGCCACAGCCGTACCTCCGCCGGGTCGAACCCGAGCCGCTGCAGCAGGTCCATGTCTTCATGGTGTAGCCCGACGGGCAGACATACTGCCCTTGGCTATTGGTCCTGCAGAAGTTGTTGGGGTTGTAAAGCTGGCAGCAGCGCCAGTTCGCCGCCTCAGCCGTCTTGGTCGTCGCCGCTACGCCGGCAACCGCGCCGATCGCCGCGACGCCGACCCTGCCCATCCAGCCGAGGAACCCTCGCCGGTGTGACGGGTTCCCTAACGACATCTTGTTGAGATCGTCCATACGTGGCCTCTCTGATCGTGGGGGGACTGGGATCAGTGCCGTACAGAGGACTTTCTGGCCAAAGTGATCTTGTAGGGGACAGGAGCGGCCGCGTACATCTGCCTCACTGTCGGCACCGTGTGGGCCCGCGTCAGCTTCCCGTCGGTGACGTGGAGGGCGACGGGCGTGAGGTCGAGCCCGATACTGCTGACGATGCGCTCCTCCTCGTCGAGGAGGACCCGCTCGCCGTGCAGCTCGAACTCGGTGATGAACTCGTTGCCGTCTCCGGACACCGGGACGACCACGACCCACATCGATGGCGGCACCGCGCCACCACGCAATGCCGACGCGAGGTTGCGGCAGGTCTCGCACTTGTTGGAGACGAAGAGCACCACCGCCGCATCGGATTCGTCGAGGACCGCAGGCAACCCGTAGCTGCTGGGACGCGTGCCCACCAGACTTCCCAGCTCCACCGGGTCGGGCTTGTCCTCCAAATCGAGGTATGCCCGGATCTGCTTTACCTGTTCGAACAGTTCCACCTGGGCGCCGATCTGGATGAACACCACCACGGCCAGGACGCAGATCACAATGAGCAGCACGGTCGTCATGCGGCGGGCACCTCCGCTTCGGGTTGGTTCGGTTCAGGAATCGCCAGCCGGTCCTCCCGCAGCGAGCGCCAGACCCGCCGTTCGGCCCTGAGCTTCCAGACCGCCAGGGCGAGCAGCGCCACGGCCAGGCCGAGCAGCCCCTCCTCCCCGGTCCAGTTCGGCGGGCGTGCCTCGGCCAGTGCGGCCAGCGCCAGCCACAGCGGGAGGTACAGCACCTGCCGCCAGCCGAGGACGGCGCCGCCACTCCCGAAGCAACCGCACTTGATCTTCTCTCCGCTGCTCAGCGCACGAATTCCGGCACCGGCGAACGCCAGTGCCAGCAGCACGATGAGCACCCTGGGCCAAGAGGCGGATGGGATCGTCGCCAGACCGGCCACGGCCAGCAGTTCCGCGACAATGACGGCGATCGCGCCCTGTCTCGCCAGGGCCGCCGGACCTAGCCGGGCAATGGTCTGGCCGAGCTCGCGATGGGTGAGGATCTTCGACAGCGCCGCAACCAGGAAAACCATGATGAGTATGGCTTGAGCCGCTGCTCCGGCCATGACTGCCACATCAACGTCCATCCGTCACTCCCGTCAGAGTCGGATGAACGAAAGGTATGGTAACGACCGTATATGATCAATATCTTGACAAGATCATCTTTGTCGAGTAAGAAGACCGCCGACTAAAGCAGCGACCCACTGCCCGATGGGCCATAACGTGCACGGATGATTATTCGGCACCCGCACATCGGACATGCGACCGCTGCACCCTGCCAAGTCGACTTGGCTGGGGGCAGCATCACCCTGCCGTTGGTTCGCTCGACCACCAGATCGACCTCTGCCCCCTGGCTGAGGCGCCGATGAAAGAGATTTACCCGGAAGGGGGACCGCGTCGCCCGCTTGGCCAGTTCGTTGACGATGAACGTCTCCACGAGCGCCCCACGCGCGGGTGCGACGCGCGCTCCCAGCCCTTCGGGGGCCACCGACAGAAGTAACAGCGCTCGGGGGCTTGCGGCAAGAGCATTGGTGTGCCTTCACGCGGGATGAGGTGGCACTAGTGGATCCGCGGATCGCGGATTAGCCGTCCGCTGAATCCGAAGCTCCCGCACGCTGACGCGTCCAACCCGCGGAGGCGGTTACTGGCCGGTCGGGGTGATTTCGGCGCACTCGGGGGTCGTGGTATTGCGTGGACAAGACGATGTGGGTATTCATTTGGCCGTGCTTTCCGATCTGTTCCAGCACGCCTTCGAGATGCGCCAGTGACGAGGCTCTGACCTTGAGCATCGAGCAGTGTTGGCCGCTCAGTTTGTCGACTTCGACCACCTCCGGGTAGTCCTCGGCGGCTGAACTCTTGAGCAGGCAAGAGCCAAGAGCGCAGCGCAGCTGGATGTACGCCTGGATGGGGAACCCGGCCGCGGCGGGGTCGATCTGGGCCTGGTAGCCGACGATCACGCCGCGTCGTTCCAGGCGACGAATCCGGTCGGCGACGGCGGGCGCGGAGAGATGTACCCGTCGGGCCAACTCGTTGTAGGACAGCCGGGCGTCGGCTTGCAGTTCGTCGAGGAGCTTCCAGTCGAGGTCATCGAGGTCATTTGCCGATCGTGAAGAGTTCACCGTGTCTACTTTACGATTGCATCCAATAGGTGCCTAGGTGCGCCTCGATGGCCATGTCCAGTCGGGTCATAGCCGCCTAGTGTGAATCCCGTGATCAGGAACGGACATCAGGCCGGCAGTGGCGTCGTCGATGCGCTGCCGGCCCGGTCTTGGCGGGCTTTGGCACAGCGGCTCAGTGGCGTCGTACTGACCAGTGATTCCGCCGGCTACGACGCGGCCCTCAGACCGGCCGGGCAGCGCTTTGGTCAGGTTCGTCCGCAGGCGGTGGTGCGTTGCCGAACCGCCGCCGATGTCGCAGCAGCACTTGGTTTCGCGAAGCACAACGGCCTGACCGTGGCGGTGCGCAGCGGCGGGCACGATTTCGCTGGGCGGTCCACGACCACCGGACTGCTCGTCGATCTCGGCGAACTCGCCGGGGTTTCCCTGAACGACGGGTACGCACGTATCGGCGCAGGTACGCGGCTCGCCGACGTGTATCGGTGCCTCGACCAGCACGCCCACACGCTGCCCGCCGGGAGCGGTCCTACTGTCGGCATCGCCGGGTTGACCCTCGGCGGCGGCATGGGCTTCCTCGGACGCACCTGGGGGTTGACCTGTGACCGGCTCGTCGGAGCGCGTGTCGTCCGCGTAGACGGCAGCCTCGTGCACTGCGACGAGCGCGAGCATGCCGACCTGTTCTGGGCCCTCAGGGGCGGTGGCGCCGCGGGTGTTGGCGTCGTCACGGAGTTGTCCTTCGCGCTGGTTCCCTCTCCACGATGCACCGCCGTGGAGCTCAGGTGGGACTTCCAGCTTGCGGCCCAGGTCGTTGACGCCTGGCAGAGATGGAGTCCGGATGCGCCCGACGAGCTCGCCGCAAGCCTGCTGCTCACCGTCCCAGCCGAGCCGCACGGTCGAGCGCGGGTGAGCCTGTTCGGCGCGGCCGTCGGGCTGTCGCCTGCACACACCGATGATCTCCTTGACGATCTCATCGCCAGGGTCGGGGCCCGCCCGCAAAGCCGGTGGCGCCGGCAGCTGTCCTGGATGGGCACCCAGGCCGCTCTCGCCACGCGCATGCCCGGCGACGATGCCGGGCGCCTGTTCAGCAAGTCCGGCTTCTTCCGGCAGGACATACCGCCGGGCGCGCTCGACGCTCTGGTCAATGAGCTGGTTGCCGACCGGCGGGCCGGCGAATCCCGCGAACTCGACTTCACACCGTGGGGTGGCGCCTACAACCGCGTCCCGTCGCATGCCACGGCGTTCCCACATCGGGGCGAGCGATTCCTGCTCAAACACGCTGCCACGGTCCGACCGCCTCTGCCCGACGCCGTCTGCCCGCAAAGCGAGTGGCTGCGCCGTTCTTGGCAGACGGTCCACTCCTGGTCGACCGGCGGCGTGTACCCGAACTTCCCCGACCCCACCCTCACCGACCCCGAACGCTCCTACTGGGGCGGCAACCTCCCGAGATTGGAGCGCGTAAAGGCGGTCCACGACCCTGACCGGATCCTGCCCGGCCTCGGGTCACGAGACGCGATCTGATCGACATCACGAGACGGAGCTCCAGGTGCTTGCCATGATCAAGGCTCCGAGCCACCAGAACGTCGGCGCACGACGCACCGGCGACGATGGGGTCCGCGACGTGGTGGTGGTCGGCGCCGGAGCGGCCGGCAGCAGATCGACCACGGCTGCTACGTCCGTATGGTGGGCGGGCCGATACTCAAGGCCCGCCGGATCCTGCTCGCGACCGGGCTAGCGACGAGCTACCCGGCATCCCCGGCGTACGCGAACGGTGGGGCAAGGATCTGCTGCACTGTGAGTACTGCCATGCCTACGAGGTCCGCGACCGGCCCCTCGCCATGCTCGGCACCCATCCGGGGGCGGTGCACCAGGCTCTGCTCCTACGCCAGTGGAGCGACGACGTCGTGTTCCTCCCACACATGCTTGAGCTGACGGTGGAGGACCGGGAACGGCTGGATGCACGCGGCCTGTGCATCGTCGAGGGCGAAATCGAGCAGCTCATCGTCGACGACGATCGGCTGCGCGGCCGCCGCAGCGTTGGGGTTCCAAAGGTGGCCAGTTCCAGCTGGACGACGGCCGTCCGATGGCCCAGTGGTCGCGGCTCCAGGCCGGGCGCGACGACGACCTCGGCTGGCCATCGTCGTACACATGGCCGGTCGTTCGGGGCGGTGTGAGCACGCCGCCCCGAACCGGGTCACCTGCCGCAGTTACCCCACTCGTCGCGACCGCCCTTCCCCACCCAGGCTGAGTCCGAGCTCTGGATGGTGCCCGAGTACTTGACGCACAGGCCACGCGCGAACAGCTTCGCCGGCTTGGTGTGCCTGCTGTAGACGCCCGAGGTCGTCTTGGAGGAGGTCAGCGGAGGAGTCGTGGTCTGGACGGTCAGCGTGGCGTCCATCCGGATCTTGGCGTAGGCAACGTCGAACAGGGTCCGGAACGTCACCACGCAGTTGTAGCCGGTCCTCCTGTTGTAGAGCAGAAAGACCTTGCCGAGCTGGCGGCCCTGCCTGTCCTTGATCGTCCGGACGCCGTCCTTCACCACACGGAAACCGTTGCCGCAAACGCTCTGCGGCGTCTCGGTGGCCGCCTGCGCGGGCGCGGCGGTGGCGAGCGTTCCAGCGGCAAGGAGGGATGCGGCGACGATCGTCTTCGCGGACATGAGCACGGGGGTTCCCTTCATAGATCGAACACCGGATTAGAGACCGTGTCCGATCAAGAAGTTCACTGGTTCCCGTTCAGGCTCTTCACGACTCGCGCCGATCGTGCTGGTGTGGGACGGGGTGCCCTCCACATTCCCCCTGGAGGCCACCCGGTCTGGTCACAAGAGGTTCAGCCGCAGTGCACGTTGTTGAGCTTGACGCTCGTCCACGACGGTGAGATTCCTTCTACGTCAATACACTGGCCGGGCGCGGAGACGTACACCGGGCCGGCGTAGTACTTGTAGTTGTCCGCGTCGGCGTCTTTCCCGCTGCCGTCGCCTCTGGATATCACCACGCCCTTCCAGCTCGTGGTGTTGGCGTAGGGGCCGTCGCCGTAGGTCAGGGCGCAGTTCTTCCCGGTGCTGGAGCTGTAGTACACCTCCAAAATGCCCGTACGGTACCCGTACTTCTCGATGCCGATGCTGTAGACACCGACCCGGGAGTAACTGCTGCCGCAGGGTCCAGCCGCGCCGGCCGGGGCGGCGCCCGCCACCAGCGTGGTACAGGCAGCCAGGGCCGCACCGGCCAGGAGGGTCGTCAGCTTGCGTGTGCGCACGAAAATCCTTTCGATCGCCATTGGTGTGATCATGACTACCACTGGCCCACGAACCCCCACCCACGAGTCTTACTCGATGTGAGGATTCGCACATTGTGCCGCCTGTTTCAGACAGCTTGACGGAAGATCGTGAGGGTCTGGTGGCAATAGCATGAGCGCCATGCATCCGCCCGCGCCGCACACCCCATGGAGCCGGCCGCCGCAACCCGTTCCCGCCGGGGGGCAGGCGCATCTCGTCCTCGAGGTGAAGCGGCATTGGCTCAGCTTCATGCTGGGTATGATCACACCCAAGATCATCCTTAATGGCCACCAGATGCTGGGCCGATGGGGCCTCAACACGATCCCGCTTCCTCCCGGCCAGTACCACCTTCACGTCCACCTGCCCTATTTCCTCCCCGCACGGATCGGTCCTGCGGACCTGACGGTCTGGCTCCAGCCCGGGATGGCACTCGAACTCGAATACCGCGCCCCCATGTGGGCTTACTCCCGAGGCGCCCTCGGCCCCGCCCCCCAGCCATGGAACGGAAAGGGCTGCATGATCGCGCTACTGGCGATCGCGGGCGGCTGGCTGGCGCTCCTGCTGATTTTGATCGTCGTTTTGGTGCTCTCCGGCCTGTAAGGCTCGCTTGCTCTGCCGGTGGTCACGCTGCCTTCTCCCCGGAGCAGGCGCCGGACGGCTTGAACGGCTCGGTCAGCTGGGCCAGGTAGGCGCTCGGATAGTCGGGCTTGGCCGCCATCCCGAGCACCTCGGAGGTGAAGCGGCGCTCCGGGTCGTAGGAGTAGGTGCCGAGCACGTGGTCCCAGATCATGGTGAACAGCCCGAAATTGACGTCGCCGATGCCCGCCCACTTCAGGTGGTGGAAGCGATGCCCCTCGTTGAGCGCGAGCACGCGCTTGAGCGGTCCGACCCGGTAGTCGGCGTTGGAGTGCTGCAGCAGGAGTTGTACGGCCACGGCCAGCGCGAGCGCGGAGGCGACCTGGACGGGCATGCCGATCAGCAGCAGCGGAGCGACACCGGCGGCCATCTCCAGCGTCTGGTGCAGCGGGTGCTTCATCAGCCCGTTGAGGCCGTAGAAGCGTTTGACGGAGTGATGGACGGCATGAAACCGCCACAGCACGCCGATCTTGTGGCTAGCGTAGTGGGTCAGCGTGATCCCGATGTCAGCCACCAGGACGGCCAGCACGACCTGGATGGCGAATGGCCAGCTGTGGGGCCATATCGAGGCCGCCGGGACGAACGCGGCCAGCAGCGGGATGATCGCCACGCTGACCAGGATCAAGCTCTCGTTGACGAAGCTGTGGATGGCGTCACGGCCGGCGTCCGCCTGGGATTCGTTCCAGGAGTCCTCGTACGGCAGGGCGCGCTCGGCGGCGAACGAGCACGCTATCGCCAGCAGCAGCAGGCCCAGCAGCCAGAGTTTGGACGCGCCCGCGGCGGCCAGCCAGATGGCGGTCCCGTTGACGACGACAAGCATGAACGGCGCATAGCCGTACCGGATCACAGTGCGATGCATGCCTCAAGCGTCGCGGGAGGCCTCCCCCGGCGACTTGGACAGATCCGCTGACCTCACGGCCTGGATCAGCCGGGAGGGGGCCAGCCCGAACATCTCGTGGCAGGCCCGGGTCAGGTGGGAGCTGTCGGAGAACCCGGCGCCGTGCGCGGCCTCGGTGAGGTTGGCGCCGTCGCGTGCGAGCTCCATGACCCGGCGCAGGCGCGCCCAGCGCAGGTACGTGGGGAAGGACAGGCCGAGTTCGGTGGTGAACAGATGTCCCAGCCTGCTGGGCGACAGCCCGACGGCCGCGGCCAGGTCGGTGAGCCGGACCGCGGCGTGGAGCATCCGCGGGAGCGCTTCCACCGCGGCCATCAAACCCGGGTTACGTCGGGCGGCGACTGGCTCCCAGCCCTCGACGAGGGCTGATGGTGCCCGCGTGTGCGCATCCGGGGGCAGCAGGTCTCGGGCTGCGGCGACCCAGGTGCCGAGCTCTTCACGCGCGAGGCCGGAGAGCCTGGCCGTCACGTGGCGGCCGGGCGCGCTGTCCGGGTCGAGGTAGAGCATGGTGGCGGTGGCGTCGGCGTTGCCGTACAGGGAGTGGACGGTGCGGGTGGGGATGATCGCGGCGTGGACCGGTCGGCGGGTGCCGTGGACGTCGGACAGCTCGATCCGTCCGGCGGTGACGAGAAGGACCTGCACCGCGGCGTGTGCGTGGGCCTCCGTCGCGCCCGCCGAGCCGGTGAAGGCGAGCCAGCCGGGTCGCAGCACGGTGCTGCCTCGCCAGGTGTCCGTGGGCAGGGTCACGGCTGCGGCTGCCCTTGCTGGTTGAGCAGCCGCCAGCGTACGAATCCCGGGGCCTCCATGGCAGCAGGATAGCCGTGCCGATCGGTACACGATCTTGACAGGATCTCCAGCCCACGTCGGCTCACAACTCCAGGCGCATCGGTGCGGTCTGCTGGACCGGCGCGCTGCTCGGGGGCGCAGCCCTGGATGATCGCGGGGATTTTCTCGAGGGCCGGGGCTGTCGTGCTCACCTCACGCACACGATCAGTACGCCGACATTAAGTAATCAACGCGGGTCAACACGCCTACCTGGTTGGTCATTGTGGCGCGGCATAGGCAGGTCGCACAGTCACGAACCGACTAGGCGCAGCCGTTCGAGCCCGGGGTTTCTCCTACCGGCCAAATCTCGTTCTGTCGTTCTAGTTCACGCGCTCGCGCCTGCGTGTGCGTCCTTTCGAGCTGAGCCATGCGTGCTGCGCAGTCGCACCGCGAGCACCGAGGCCCATCCCCAGCCCAGGAAAGCCATGGCGCGCAGTAGCAGGCTCAAGGGTTGCGGATCCTCGCCGCGGTCCGACAGTGCCGCCGCCAGTGCGTAGAGCATGGGGAGCGCCGCGCCCGTGGCGGCGCAGTAGGCAGCCCACCCACGCGCTCCCTGTGCGGCGAACCGGCGGGCGAACACGAAGCACGCCGCGATCAGCCCGCCCATCACCACGATGAAGGCGGTGCCGTGCAGGACGTAGTGCCAACTTGGATCCTCAGGGAGGCCCTGCGGCGCCCCGGGCGGGTAGCCCCACGCCGGGTCGGAGACGAAGACTCCGGCGCCGACCAGGCCGATCCCGTAGGTGCCGATCAGCAACGGCCCCCAGGTCCCGCCCGGGCCAGGGTGCAAAGCCCGTCGTAGCCCGACCGCGAACGCGACGTTCAGCAGTCCGGTGGCCACGAAGTTGGTGATTTGGATCCACCCCAGCTCGCCCAGGCTCAGCATGCTGAGCGGGTGCACGCGGGGATCGAAGCCAGGGCGGGTGTAGTCCTGAACGATGACCGCGAGGAGGAACAGCGGCCCGGCTAACATGCCGCACGCCAGCAGAGCCCTGGTCAGTTGCTGCTGTGGCAGGTTGGACATTTCTCTCCCGTCTATAACCGAGCCTGTTGGTCCAACGATCATTGGCGCCGTATGGCACGCGGTGGTGTTCGGGCGCGCTCGCGCTGTCGTCCGCAGTGTCGCGCCGGCTGCCCGCACCATTTCCTTATCACTGCTAATGCCTTATCGCTGATAAGGTGCCCCAGCGGCGCTAAAATGTCAACCAATGGACGAAACGACGCCGGCACCGCGCCAAGGGCTGACGCGGCACACGGTGGTCAGCGCCGCGCTGAAGCTGCTCGACGAGGTCGGCCTGGACGGGTTGACCACCCGACGCCTCGCCGCGGAGCTGGGCGTGAAGTCACCCGCCCTTTACTGGCACTTCCGCAACAAGCAGGAGCTGCTCGACCAGATGGCCGACGCGATCCTGCTGGCCGGCGGGATGGGGCCACCCCGCGCCGGCGAATCCTGGCAGGACTGGCTCACCCGCCGGGCCCGCAACTACCGCAGGGTGCTGCTGGCCTACCGCGACGGGGCCCGCGTGGTCGCCAACGCCCGGTTGGGGCCCGCTGCGATCAGGCTGTTCGATCAGGAGCTGACCGCCATGGTCGGCTGCGGGTTCACCCCGGTGCTGGCGCTCCGCACGATCGCGGCGATCTCCCGCTATGTCACCGGGTTCGTCCTCCAAGAGCAGGCTGAGCGTCAGGAGGACACCCGGACCCCGGCGGACCAGTTCCTGGCGCTGGCCGAGCTGCTTGACGGCGGCACCTCGGCCACCTTGATCGCGGCGATCCGCGAGGGCGGAAGTCCACTCGGCGAACAAGCCTTCGAGCATGGCGTTGGAGTGCTGATCGACGGCTCGGCCGCAGCTTTGGCCAGACATCAGGCTTGAGCCGCCGGGCGAGGTGACTTGTGCGGGTCCGGTCTAGGAGGTGCCCGTTCCATCAGGCGTCCAGCCGGATCAGGTTGAGCGCGACGGCGGGGACAGACGCGGGGACCTCTCGATCGGCGGTGCTACGAACGAGACCCCCAAAAAGGATTCACAATTCTGATATTCATGACAAAAGTCACATAGCCCGATATTTGAAGCTATACGGGACATCTGGCGCGTAATACCGGGCGCAATACACGCAACGAAGCACGCTGATCGTCTGGAGCCGCCGGCGCGGCGTGCGGATCTAAGGAGGCACACCACGATGTCCAAGATCACTAGGCGTGTGGCGACTGTGACCGCCACTGTGGCAGTAACGGGCGGCGTCACCCTCGGCGCGAGCGGAGCCGCCTCAGCGGCCACGTACGAGCACCGGGGCCACAGCCACTCCGTCGCCATCAGCTACGGCGAGCGGCACCACGACCGGGTCTTCTTCGTCAACGGCGAGCGCTTCCGGTTCGACGGCCACCACTTCTTCGTGTGGGTCGACGGCAAGTGGAAGCTGGTGTCGCGCGCCTTCGCCCGGCACCACCTCTTCGACCGTGACCACGACCGGGGCCACTTCTCCCGTGACCACAAGAGGCACGAAGACAGAGACCGGTACGGTCACGACCGTCACAGCGACTACGACCAGTACTGAGGTCGGAAACCGGGCCGGTCCGGCGGCGCCGGGCCGGCCCGCCCATGTTCGAGAGGGTGTCGGCTCACGGTGAAGGCGAGCCGATGATCCCCGCGATAACGACGATGATGCTAACGACGGTGCCCATTCAAGAAGGCCACACAGGCAACCTTGCGGTGGTCTGCCGGTCGGCGTGCAGCTGCCAGGACAGCTGTGGCCATGGGTTACGGGTGGGGGCGACCTCGGTGATGCCGGTGGAGGCCGTCGCGGTCACCGGCTCGTAGACGCAGCCGTTCCCGTTCCCGTACGAGGCCGTGGCGGAGTCGGGGATCTCGTTCCCGGCGACGAACAGCAGGCTGGGCCGGGCGGTGAACTGGACACCGGAGCTCGCGCCACCGGCGACCGATCCAAGCGACCAGGTGAGCGTGGTCGTGCCGTCCGGGTTGGCGGTCACAACCAACTCGGCGCCGATAGTGCCTTCATCTCGCTCACCGATCTGCGAGCCACCCTGCCGGGAGATTGAAGCTGGCGGGATCCCCCGCTGAAACGCTGAGTCACCACAGCCGATCGTGGCGAGGCGCCGTTAGCCGGCTTCTAGAACGAAGAACAGGAAGCTGAGGAACCTCGTGCCGGTGATCTCGCGGAACTCCTCGGGGAACAGTTCGCGGGCTTCCGGCACAAACGGCGGTTCGCTGATGACGCTGATGCGAAAGCCAGCCGCGGTGAAGGCCTCGGTCATCGCGTGCAGCGGCCGGTCCCAGAAGCTCATCTGGGCGGTCTGCCCACCCATGGTCCATTCATCGATCCGGATACGGGTCTCGAAGTACTTGGGCTTTTTCCCGGCCATGTGCTGCCAGAGGGTGATGGAGAAAGGATGCTCGACCGAGACGAGGAGTCGGCCGCCAGGCCTCAGCACGCGTCGAAGCTCGGCCAGTGTCGGTCCCCAGTCTTCCAGGTAGTGCAGCACCAGCGACGCGATGACGTCGTCGAAGGTGTCGTCGGGGAAGGGCAGCGGGTCGGCCAGGTCGGCGACCCGCAGGTCTGCGTCGGTGCCCAGCCGCTGTCGGGCCATCTCCAGCATCCCGGCGCTCGCGTCGATGCCGGTGACGATGGCGCCTCGATCGCGCAGCTCGGCGAACAGGGGGCCTGAGCCGCAGCCGGCGTCGAGGATGCGCCGGCCGGTCACGTTCCCGGCGAGCTCCAACATCGCGGGACGCTCGTAGTACGCGTTCAGGAGGCTGGTCTCGTTCTCAGCCGTGTACCCCTCGGCGATCATGTCGTAGGCGTTGCATTCGGACGAATGTGCGGTCTTGACATGGTTCTCGGGCATAGTCGTCATGCGGGCCATTTTGGCCCACCCGTCACGGGTTGCGCAGGCATACGGCCCCTACCGCGATCTTGCGTCAAGTCTATGCATCGCAGTAAGCGCGACAAAGGCATGGCCTCTCTGCTGATCAGAAGCGGAACATCCCGGCGAACCTGCTGAGCAGCGCGGGATCGCCTTTCACGCGCACGCTGCCATCGTGGAGTACGTCGTTCGGGGTCTTGCTGCCACTCATCAGTTCGCGGATCGGATGGCCGGTCAGCCGTTCGATGATGAGGTCGGGTGCGGGGTGCGGGCCGATGCCGACCGTGAGTGTCCCATCGGTGATCTGCAGGCGGAGCGTGAAGTCGCCCATGCGGACCTCGTAACCGACGGTGACTCCCAGGGCTGCTTCCGGCCGGTACGTGGTGCGGAAGGACATGGCGATCGACTCGGCGGTGACGACCTCGCCGGGGCGAGGCTCGGTCAGCGTCCGCGCGCCCCAGCGGCCCAGCGCGATCAACGCTGGTTCGAGATCACGCCCGTAGTCGGTGAGCTCGTAGACGACTGCGCGCTCGGGATGCGACAGCGCGCGACGGGTGGCCAGTCCTGCCTCTTCGAGCTGTTTGAGGCGGGCCGACAGGATGTTGGTCGGGATGGCCGGCAAGCCCTTGCGCAGGTCCGTGAAGCGCTGGGCCCCGGTGAGCAGGTTGCGGATGATCAGCATGGTCCACCGTTCGCCGACCATCTCCATCGCGCGGGCCAGGCCGCAGAATTGTCCGTACTCCCGGGACGCCATGGTGCAAAACTTATCTCATGCTTCAGTTGACAAAGTTCGCTTGCAAAAGACAATCTTACTGCGCACAGGGCCGCGGCGTCGGTCGGCCCTGTGGCGGACAACCTTGCTGCTGGGGCGGGTGACGTCGGAATCGGACGCTACTGGGGCGGGATCCCCCGCAGAATGGAGGCAGCCATGTCCTTCCAGGCATACCTCGACAACATCGAGGACAAGACCGGACTGACACCACGCGAGTTCATCGCTCTGGCGAAGGAGCGCGGCTTTGACGACCCGTCCGTGAAAGCGGGAGTGATCATCGACTGGCTGAAGCAGGACTACGACCTTGGGCGTGGGCACGCGATGGCGTTGGTGCATGTGATCAAAAAGGGGCCGAAGATCGACGCCAAGCACGTCGGCAGCTCGGGCTCCCATCGCGACGAGTCCGACACGCTGTGGTTGGACGGCAAGAACAACCGGCCCTGACGAGCTGACCCGGCTGTCCCGTTCAGCATCCGCCGCGCTTACGTACTACTGTCGTTCGCTTTTGGTGAAGGACCGTTGGCGGCACAGGCGGGGCTGATATTACGCATTGGTCGCTCTGACGGCTTTGTAGTATGTTCCCGCGAGGGTCAGGCAGGTCTTCCTCTTCGCGGATGATGAGGCCTTGTAGCACACGTTGTTCATGTCGAAAAGAAATGCCTTGTCCACCTGCAACTTGTAGGTGTTCTTCCACTGGGTGGAGCCGACGAGGTGCTTGGTGTTGGCATAACCGAAGTCGTGACGCGCGCAGGGGGTTCTGAAATCGAAACCCCCTGGCTTGTCCGGGCTGTAGTCACAACCGTCGGTAGTCCAGCTGAACTTGTACTGGACGACCCAGGTCTGGCTCTTGTTCTTCCGCATGAGGGCCCACTCGTCGAAGCTGGCCATCGTGTTCTTGGTGATCGCCTTGGCCTTGGCGGTTATGGTCGCCTTCGAAAGGTCCAGGGACGCGGCGCCGGCTGCCACCGAATGGGTGAACAGTGCTGTGGCGGCGACGGCGAGCACTGCGACCGCCCGCATGCTTTTCATGGAGGCTCTTTCCTGTGAGGGAATGACGGCCTCTTGTCCGAGACCGGGGAAAGAGTCGCAGTGACGTCCGCCTCAGCACAAGGAAACGGCAGGAAAACAGCGTGCGGATATACCCCCGACATACCTCCGCGCGGCGTGCGCCCTCGCCAACCCACCGCGCGGTGTACATGATGCCGTATTTCTTTATATAGCCGTGGACGATGACCGTGCCGTTGTCGTAGTCCATCGCCGGCCCGGCGTAGGAGGCTCATACGGTGAAGTGGTACGCGGCGATCGGCGGGGGCGCTGCCGACGGCGACGGCCTGGGCGAGCAGTGCGTGGTAGCCGGGCCAGTCGGCGCCGGCGCCGGACAACTGGGCTTTGTCGCCGAGCAGGCCGAACGCCCGAGCCCGCCCGACCTCCTACCGCCTGGACAAGATAGCCGAGACATCTAGTCACTGGCATCGCCCGAATAGAGCTCCACGCTCAGTGAGCGGTCCAGCCGCCGTCGACCGGCATGATGGCGCCGGTGATGTAGGAGGCGGCGGGGCTGGCCAGCAGGAGGGCCGCTGCGGTGAGTTCGGCCGGGTCGGCCCAGCGGCGGATGGGCACTTGGTGCTCGAGGAATTCGCGCACGTGCGGATCGTCGTCGGCCCCGTCGTTGAGCGGGGTGCGGAATGGGCCGGGAGCCAGGGCGTTGACGCAGATGCCGGTGCCTGCGAGCTCGACCGCGAGGCTCCGGGTGAACTGGACGACGGCTCCTTTGCTCGCAGCGTAGCCGGTGCGGCCGGCGGCGCCGACGAGACCGAGGGCACTGGCAAGGGTGACGATGCGACCGTATCCGGCGGCGCGCATCACTGGTACGGCTGCTTGGCAGGTCAGGAACATGCCGACGACGTTGACCTCCAGACAGCGCCGCAGGGTGGTCACGTCGAGTTCCTCGATTTCGCCGCGTGCCTGGATGCCGGCACTGGTGACCAGAATGTCAAGGCGGCCATGGCGGGTGACGACAGCGTCGAAGAAGTGGCGAACGCCATCTTCGTCGGTGACGTCGCAGGCCATGCCGAGGGCGCGTTGGCCGGTGGTGGCTGTGATGTCCGCCGCGGTCCGCTCGCAGGCCTGCTGGCGTCGGCCACAGACCACGACTGTGCAGCCCGCGTGGGCCAGGGCGACCGCGATGGCCTTGCCCAGGCCGGCCGAGCCGCCGGTGATCAGAGCCACCTGGTCGGTGAGATCGACGCTGGGAAAGGTCCTGGCGAGCGTCGGTTCAGACATGTCGGTACCCCTCATCGTGCGCCGGCGGGTCGGCGGAAATGGCTCTTCTTGTGTCTTTTGTCCTGCCGATGCTCTGGTCAGCTCTCCGGGTGCACCATGAGAAGGATGGCGCGATTGTGCGCGGCGTGACCTCGGTACAGGTGCGGGAGAGCGGCATCGAACCGGATCGAATCGCCTTCGGCCAGGTCGGTGGGGGAATCGGCGGGGCCGGTGGTGATGTGTCCTTGGGTGAGAATGAGACATTCCTCGACGCCGCGCAGGTGGGAGTCGGAGTGCTGGGTGCTCTGGGCGATGGCGATGTCGTAGACCTCCACGGTGCCGCGCAGCCTGATGCGGTGGAGAAGACGCGCGCTGACCGCGTCGCCCTCGACCTGCGGTCGCCTATCGCTGACGCGTACCACCTCGACCGTCGAGGCTGGCGTTTCCAGCAGTTCACCGAGGGATGCCTCCAGTGCGGTGGCCAAGGCCCACAGAGTGCTCAGGGTCGGGTTGCCCTGGCCCTGTTCGATGCCGTGCAGCGTGGTCTTGCTGATGGCGCTGGCGGCTGCCAGGTCGGCCAGCGATATGCCGGCCGCCGTGCGCAGTCGGTGCACGTTCTGCCCTACTACTTGTGCAAGATCCATGCGTACCAGCATAGTGGTATGTCTGTACCAGCAAAATGGTTTCGAGCTTGGAGGCGACATGACGGTGACGCGGCTGCGTGACATCCCGGGCATCGGCGTGGACACCGTTGGCGACGCGGCCGACGCCGTGGGGAACCCAGAGTTCTTGCGACTGGAGAATCTCGACACCGACCTGCGGCCGCCCGCCGTTGCCATCGCCGCCACGCATGCCGCCATCGACGATGACGCGGCCAACAGCTATCTGCCGTTCCAAGGGCATCGCTCCCTACGCGCGGCCGCCGCGGCGCACGTCGGGCGCATCTCAGGGCGCCGCTATGACGCCGACACCGAATGCGTCAGCGTGGCCGGCGGGCTCAACGGCATCCTCAACACGCTGCTCGCAACCGTGGAGCCCGGGCAGGAGGTTGTGCTGTGCGACCCCGTCTACGCCGGCCTGGTCAAACGGGTACGGCTCGCCGGCGGCATCCCCCGCTTCGTCCCCGCACAGCCCACCGCCGACGGCTGGACCATCGACGCCGAACGACTCGCCGACGCCGTCGGACCCAACACGGCGGCAGTCCTGATGATGGGACCGGCGATGCCGACCGGCCTCGTCCTGGACGATCGTCACTGGTCCGCCCTTGCTGACGCCTGCGAACGCCACAACGCTTGGCTGATCTACGACGCGGCCATGGAACGCATCCGCTTCGACGGCCGCCCTCCCAGCCACCCGGCAGCCCACGAGGGCCTGGCCCGGCGCACTATCACCGTCGGTTCCGCTTCCAAGGAACTGCGGCTCATCGGCTGGCGCGTCGGCTGGGTCATCGGCCCTGCCCCCATCATCGCCGACGTCCGCCTCGTCGGCTTGACCAACGTCGTCTGCCAGGTCGGCCTGGCCCAAGACGCCGTGGCCGCCGCACTAGACGCGCCCGACGCCGACGCCGACGTCGCCGCCGCCACCGCCGAATGGCAACGGCGCTGCGAGATGGTCCTGCACCAGCTCGCCGCCTACCCGGTCATCCGACCGCACGGCGGCTGGTCGCTCCTCATGGACACCAGACCCCTGGAGCTGACCGCCCTCGAACTATCCCAGCGCCTGTTCGACCGGGCGAAGATCGCAGCCACCCCCATGGACGGCTGGGGCCCCAGCGGCAGGCATTACGTGCGGATCGTCTTTGCCAACGAGCCCGTCGAACGCCTCACCAGCCTCAGCGAGCGCTTCCACCTCGCCATCCATGATAGGCCGGAAGCCCCCAGGCGCCCATAAGAAGGACTTATCGTGATCACCGACACAATGCCGGAGGCTCCCGCCCCGCAACGGGCAGGAGCCGTCCGTTTGATCGATACTCACCCGGCGACACCATCGGCAGCCCTTATGGCACCCGGGACACGCCGCGATCCGGGCGAACCAGGCCTGCTCGGCGTGGCACAGCGGACGAAGCTCGCAGCCCAGATGCGGTTTGGCGGCTCTTCGCACGTTCCTTACTCACCGTCACCGACAACGAGCGCGCAACGGTGTGGCCGACAGAGGCCGCAACGCTGGGGCTTCCACCCATCCCGCAGGCGGGCCAGCTGACCCGCCGGTTCCGGCGGGCCGATCTTGCGATGGCCGAGTCCGATGACCGGCCGCGCCCGCGCCGAGAACGTCAAGTCCTTCGGCGGTACCCCACCAACCCGCCGCCGGGCAGCCGGCCGGACACCAGACCACCGTGCTTCCAGGCGGCGTCAACAAGGCCCTGGTCTCGATCACCGCCGCCCTGTCCCTGGTGATCGTCGTGGGTGCGGGAGCGATCGTCTACACCCAGATCATCCAGCAGCCCGAAACCCAGCAGCAGGCCGAGCCCGACAGCACGGCCACCGCGAAAAAGCCCACGCAAGAGGCGGCCAAGGTGCTCACTGGCCTGGACACGTACACGGAGAACTGCGCGGCCGCCAAGGTGAGCGGCGCCGGAGCGGCCTGCGTGCGGGAGTCGGAGTGTTGGGGCGGCCTGATGATCATCTCCGGTGATACGAAGGCCAGGCGGTTCGGGTGCGAGGAAACGCACTCGTGGGAGACGTTCGCGGTGGCCCCATCCGGAAGGACGCCGACACCTACGTACAGCAGGACCTCGCCAAGCATCCGACGGTCACGCGTGTCTCCAGCCGTATCGTCCTGATGGCCGGCAGGGTCGGCACCGCCAGGACCATCGCGGCGGCCAGGTGGACGGCCGACGTCATGCCACCGTCCCAGGCCCAGTACGAGGATGGGGTGCGCTGGGCTACTACGGCTGCATCGCCAGCCTGAATGAACGGCCAAGAGCCCCGCAGATCCTTCTCCCACTAGGTCACATGAGGGTGGCCCGCCGCGGACGGTCGCGGCGGGCCTGTCCTGGGCTCAGTAGCGTTCGCTGAGGTTGAGGTTGATCTCGGTCAGTACGGTCGTCGCCTTGCCGTACCGGAGCAGGTTCGCGAGGTTGTCCGGCAGCCGCAGGGTGGCCTGTGCGTGGCGGGCGGCCTGACCCACGGACCGCAGTTCCAGCGCGGCGGCCACCAGCGAGACGATCTTCGTCGCGGCATTGATCCGCCGATCGGCCAGGTTGAGGTAGGTGGTCAGCAGCTGGGCTCGCAGGAGGTCGGACTGGCTGATGGACAGGGCGAAGACCGCCTTCACCTCGGCCCTGGTGAGGACGCCGTCCGGGGCCGAGCCGTCGGCTCCGTCGAAGCGGGAGTCGGTCGCCTGGATACGGGCCAGCAGCTCGGTGGTCTGCCGGTCGGCGTGCAGCTGCCAGGACAGCTGTGGCCATGGGTTACGGGTGGGTGCGACCTCGGTGATGCCGGTGGAGGCCGTCGCGGTCACCGGCTCGTAGACGCAGCCGTTCCCGTTCCCGTACGAGGTCGTGGCGGAGTCGGGGATCTCGTTGCCGGCGACGAACAGCAGGCTGGGCCGGGCGGTGAACTGGATCCCGGAGCTCGCGCCGCCGGCGAGCGATCCGAGCGACCAGGTGAGCGTGGTCGTGCCGTCCGGGTTGGCGGTCACGGACGAGGGCTTGAGCCCCGTGCCCTGGTCGAGGGCCTGACTGTAGTGGACCTCGGACGGGAGCGTGTCGGTGAGGGTCACGTTGGTGGCCGTGCCGCTGCCCACGTTGGTGACCTTCAGATCGATCGTCATCGCCTCGCCGGCGTTGACGGTCGGCGGCGCGCTCTTGTCCAGGGTGAGCTTCGGGGCATGCACAGTGGTCGTGGCCGTCGCGGTGTTGTTGGCCGTGTTCGCCTCGGCTCCGCCCTTGGTGTCACGCGCGGTCGCCGTGGCCGTGTTGCGCAGGACGGTCCCGTTGGTGGTGTCGCAGGGGATCGCATAGCTGAACGTCTCGGTCCTGGACAGTCCCGCGCCCAGGTAGGGCACCTGGCGCGACTGGGTGCCGCCGCCGGGCGGGGTGTCGGTCAGGTCGATCGGCGTCGCGGCGCCGGTGCCGACATTGTCCAGCTTCACCTGGTAGTTCAGGGTGTCGCCAGGCTCGGCGTCGGATCGGTCGACGGTCTTCGTCGTGGCGATGTCGGGGTCGTACTGGTTGAAGAAGGACAGCTCCTGCCGTACCGCCGTGTCGAAGTCGAGCTCCTTTTCCGGCCCGCCGCCCGCGCCGGCGCAGAGCGAGCCACTAGTGCCCGTGGTGTAGCCGCTGCAGGCGAGCCCGTCGGCGTCGGGGGACTGTGCCGCCCGGAACTCGACGGCCGACCAGTCGTCGTGATCCTTGAGGGGCGGGCTGCCCTTGTTGTCGTTGATGTCCACGTCCACCGTGCCCGCGTCGATGATCGGCCTGCCGGCGGCGTCGCGGTTGTCGTTCCAGTTGAGCGGCCCGTTGCCGATGTCCGACCGCAACAGTCTGGGCCCGCCCGCGGTGAGGTTGTCATGCCACCAGAAGGTGTAGTCGGTGCCGTCCTTGATCCCGTCCGCCTCGTTCAGCTGGGGCTCCCTCAGCTCGGGAAGTTTTCCGCTCGAGTAGCCGAGGCGGACCGCCCCCTTCCTCCAGTCCCGCAGCTCATCGACCAGCAGCGGCGGCGGGCTGTTGGGAATCCCCGTCTGGAAGAAGTAGTTCATGACGCTGATGTAGTTGGGCTTCCAGTTCTCGCCAGTGTCGCCGCCGTGCTGCAGGCTCAGCGCGTGCCCGAGTTCGTGCATGATGGTGCCGGCCTGGTCCTGTTCGGTGCCGACCCAGGCGTCGTCGGCGCCCGTATTGGGGGCGAGCACCTGCCGGTCGGTCGGGTGCGCGCTGGTCGTGTTGCAGGTCCGGTCGGGGCCCACGTGGATCTGGGTTCCGATCACCGTGTCGTCGCCGGCCCGTGTCGTCTGCAGCCTGTCGTCGCCGGCGTAGTCGCGGCCGAAGTCCGCCACGCACATGGTTCGCCATGAGCCGAGGGTGACGATGAAGTCCTTGTTGTTGTCTCTGGTGGGTTCGCAGCATTGCCCCGACGTCCCCGGGTCGGGCGTGCTTGAGGTTCCGCTGCCTTGCATGATGTCATGCGCGAAGATCGCATAATGTGCGTACGGGGCCAGCTCCGCGGGGAAGTTGGCGGTGCGCGCATTACGGAAGTCCTCGTTGTTGTTCAGGCCCATGGTCGCTTGTTCGGGAAGCTGCCTTCCCAGAATGTGGATGAAGTCGACGCCGTCCCGGTGTGTCCCCGGGTAGGGGCACGGATTCTCCGCCTTGACCGGCGCCGCGTCGAAGGCGTTCCTGACCAGGGTGATCGCGCCGTCCTTGGGCCGGTGGGAGTGCCTGGCGTCGGCCATGAAGTCGGTCTGCAGGATGATCGTCTTACGGCAGGGGTCGGCGCCGCGCGCTGGGAGGTCGGCGATGACCGCGCCGCTGCGATCGTGTACCCCGGAAAGCTCAATGATGTCCGGGATGCCGTCGTGGTCGGTGTCGGGCAGCACGGTGGAGACGGTGATGCCGATCCTGGTCTTCCTGCCGTCGTTATCCTTGGGGAAGCCGTGGTCGCCGTCGCCCTCGACGCAGCTCTGGCCCTTCGGCTGGCCGCTGGAACTGACGCAGGGCGTGCCGAAGACGATGCCGTCACCCGACAGGGAGCCGGAGCGGAGGTCGTAGACGAGGTTCAGTTCGACGTCGTCGCCTTTGGGACTGATGTCCATCCTGTCGTCGTTGGTGTTGAGGCCGTCGTCCCAGTCCCACAGGGTGACGGTGATGTCCACGGTCGGCTTGTCACCGGGCAGGTCCGTCTTGGTGAAGCGCCAGCCGTTGGGCGCCTCGGGCAGGCCAAAAGGCTCGAATTCGTCGTCCTCGATCCGCGGGCCCACCTCGAGGGGCCCGTCGGCGATCTTGACTCTCGGGAAGTAGTCTCCATCTCCCAGGCCCCCGCTGTCCGGGTCCTCGACCTGCAGGAGATAGTCGATGGAAAAGGTCAGCGACAGGGTGGGGGCCGCCGCTGCGGCCGGTGTGGCTAATACCGGAATCAGGGCGACGAGCAGCCCGCCGATCGCCCCGAGCGTGAGCAGCCGGCGCCACGACGCAAGCCGCCCTTGCCACGTTCTCGCTTCACGTTTGACGCCCACGGTCGTTCCTCCTGAGGGTTTGCCCTGCAGAGGAGCGTCCGGCTTATATCCCGCTCACGCATGAGTAACCCCTACTCAAGCTGGCCGGAACTGAGAGCTCAGATACGTCTTCACGGTCGTCTCGCCGATGAACAACGACGTGACGATCTGCGTATTGCTCAAACCCTTCGCGATCAACTGCGCATGCCGGCGGCGTGCTCGTCGGCGGACACGAGTCGGCGTGCGGCTTCGATCAGCTCGGTGCGGTCGGCGGTGGCGGCAAAGCCGAGGCGTAGGTAGGCCGCCGGGAGTTCGGTGGCGAAGTAGCGGTTACCGGCGCTGACGGCGACGCCGTGCTGACGGGCCGTGTCGGCGATCACGGTGTCGTCGGTGCCGTACGGCAGGCGGACCCACAGGTGCAGTCCGCCTGGGGGGATGCAGGTGAGGGTCCAGTGGGGAAGTTCGTGCGTGACCGCGGCCGCCAGCGCTCCGCACCGCTCCCGCAGGGCTGCGGCGAGAGAACGGACATGCCGTTCCCACGTGGGAGAGCTGAGGAGTTCGAGCGCTGTTTCCTGGAGCGGGCGCGTGACGAAGAAGTCGTCGACCAGGCGGGTGGCGCGCAGGCGTTCCATCACCGGGCCTCGGGCCACCAGGGCACCGATGCGCAGGCTCGGCGCAGCCGGTTTGGTGAGCGAGGTCAAGTAGACCACGGTGCCGTCGCGATCGTCGGCCAGCAAGGGCGGCGGCACCGGCGTGCCGTGACCGAGGTGCCGCGCGAAGTCGTCCTCGATCACGAATGCCCCCGCCGCCCTGGCCGCATCGATGATCTGCCGGCGGCGTTGTGGCGCCAGCACGGTGCCGGTGGGGTTGTGATAGGCCGGCTGGCAGTACAGCAGGCGTGCGCGGGTCATGGCGAAGGCGTCGGCCAGGAGGTCGGGTTGCAGGCCGTCGGCATCCATCGGCACCGGTACCGGGCGCAGGCCGGCTGCCCTGGCGGCGGCTATCGCTCCCGGATAGGTGGGCGACTCCATCAGGATGGGGTCACCCGGCGCCGCGATGGCCCGGAACGCCATGGACAGGGCGCTCTGCCCGCCGGCCGTGACCAGGATGTCGTCCGCGCTCACGCCGCCGCCGACCATGGTGGCGAACACGCTGCGCAGGGCCGCCAGGCCGCTGGCGGGGGCGCGGTCCCAGGCGTCGGGGCGGCGTGCGGCGCGGGCCAGCGCCGCGGTCAGGATCTGGGTGGGCTGGAGCGATCGATGCAGGTAGCCGCCGTCCAGCATGATCGTATCCGCGGGTGACGCACCGACGGCGCCGGTGAGGATTCGGGTGTCCACGGTCCGGTCGGCGAGGGTGACGGTCTGCCAGGCGGTGTCGGCCACTTTGGCACGCCGCTGGGCGCGTGCTGCCACGTACGTGCCGCTGCCTGGACGGGTGACCACCAAGCCCTCGGCGGCGAGCGTGGCGATCGCCTGTGACACGGTGGCGGGGCCGACCTGGTAGCGCCGGATCAGCTCGCGACTGCTGGGCAGACGGTCGCCCGGTGCCAGCCGGTCGACCACCGCGCGCATCCGGGTCGCCAACTCCGCAGAACTGCTACTGTCTGACATGAGAACCGATAATAGCGCTTCCATGATTTCCCCAGAATCGCTTCTGGACGTCGCGGCCCTGCGCGCGGACACCCCCGGCGTCGGCGACGTCGTGCACTTCAACAACGCCGGTTGCGGCCTGCTGGCCGCGCCTGTGCTGGCCGCGATGGTCGACCACCTGCAGCTGGAGGCGAGCATCGGTGGCTACGAGGCCTCGGCCGCCCGCGCCGAGCAGGTCCGCGAGTTCTACGCCGAGACCGCTGCCCTGATCAACTGCGCTCCCGAGAACATCGCGTTCGCCGGTAGCGCCACCCACGCGTTCTCCACCGCCCTGTCGGCGATCCCGTTCGAGGCAGGTGATGTCATCCTCACGACCCGCAACGACTTCATCTCCAATCAGATCGCCTTCCTGTCGCTGAGCAAGAGGTTCGGCGTGCGTTTGGTGCACGCTCCTGACGCGCCTGAGGGCGGGGTGGACGTGGCGGCGATGGCCGCCCTGATGCGCGAGCACCGGCCCCGGCTGGTGGCCGCCACCCACATCCCTACCAACTCCGGCCTGGTCCAGCCCGTCGCCGACATCGGCCGGCTCTGCCGCGAACTGGATCTGCTGTACCTGGTCGACGCCTGCCAGTCGGTCGGCCAGTACCCGATCGACGTCGCGGAGATCGGCTGCGACCTGCTCACCGCCACCTGCCGCAAGTTCCTGCGCGGCCCCCGCGGCTCTGGCTTCCTGTACGTGTCCGACCGCGTCCTGCGCGCCGGCTACGAGCCGCTGTTCATCGACATGTACGGCGCGCGCTGGGTCGAGCCGGGCCGCTACCAGCCCGTCGAGACGGCAGCCAGATTCGAGGACTGGGAGTTCCCCTACGCCATCGTCCTCGGCTGTGCCGCCGCCGTACGCTACGCCCGCCAGGTCGGCATGGACGCCATCGCCCGCCGTACCCCTGCCCTGGCCGCCGGCCTGCGCGACAGGCTCGCCGATCTGCCGGGAGTCCGCGTGCTCGACCACGGTCGGCAACTGGGCGCCCTGGTCACCTTCGCCATCGACGGCTGGCAGCCGGAGCCGTTCAAGGCCGCCATGGACGCACGCCGTATCAACTCGGCGCTCAGCTTCCGCCACTTCGCGCAGTTCGACTTCGGCGACAAGGACATCGACTGGTGCCTGCGCCTGTCGCCGCACTACTACAACACCGAACAGGAAGTGGACCAGGTCGTCGCGGCGGTCGCCGACCTCAGCATCGCAGCGCGGCAGCCGTGACGGCCGCTGAACCTCTCACCGAGCCGGCCACGTTTCGATCTGGGTCCTGCAGATCAATACCTAGCCGGACTTAGCCCCAGAGCCGGGGGATGTCGAGGCACTGTGGCGCGCTCACGATCATGACCGCGGGAGCCGGGCCGATACCGGCGAGCATGTTGGAGACGAACCGCTCATGCCCAGGAACGTCAACGAACGCCAACTGCCGTCCCGACCCGAGCGTGGTCCAGGCGAAGCCGAGATCGACGGTCATGCCCCTGCGTCGCTCTTCGGCCCAGCGGTCGGGCTCCATCCCGGTGAGTGCCCGGATCAGGGTCGACTTGCCGTGATCCACGTGACCTGCGGTCGCGATCACCCACGTGTGAGCTCGCTGCGGGCGGGCTCGCCTGGACCTCGTGGGCGGGTGGGGGTGGCGAGGCGGATGACCTGGAGCCCTGCCGCCGTCCATGCCTGGAAGCCACCGATCACATCAGTGGCGTTCGCCAGCCCGATCTGCCTGAGGGACGACGCGGCGAGGCTGGAGGAGTAGCCCTCGTCGCACAGGATGATCCACTGGATGTCCGCGGAGGTGGCCTCGGGGATCCGCGCGTCGCAGAGCGGATCAAGCCGCCACTCCAGATGGTTGCGTTCGATCACGATGGCGCCGGGCACTTCGCCACCGCTTCGACGCTGAAACTCCGGCCGCGTGTCCACGATGAAGGCATCGGCGCTGCCCGCCACGGCCCAGGCCTCGACAGGCAGCAGGCGACGCAGTCCGGCACGTGTCCGAGCCAGCAACTCGTCGATGCTCACGGCGCTCCAGGGGGTGTGATCTGGCGGAGACGGACGGGAATCGAACCCGCCACGCCGAGATACTCGGCGCCACCGGTGTTGAAGACCGGGAGGGCCACCAAGCACCTGGACGCCTCCGGCCGTGATCATAGTCATCCCGAACGCGAAGGTGGAGGTTTTCGGCCATATCACGATCGACAGACTCTGGTCGCGCCACAACGTCGTCGCAGGATGACTCAGCCGGGGTGGCGGAGGATGACCGCGCGCTGAGGCTTCCGCCGGCGGAAGCCGGCTGCCAGCGCCGCGCCGGTGCGCTGGCCTTCGGCAAGGCCCTGTACGACCGGCGCGTGGCCCTCGGCCTGAGCGTGACCGAGGTCGCCGATCGAGCAGGCATGACCGAGGATGAGATCGAGTGCATCGAGGAAGGCGGCACCACTCCGACCATCGCGCTGCTGCGCCGCCTGGCGGCGGCCCTGGACGCGGATGCATTCACCCGTGAGCGGCTGGGTTGCGGCTACGCCGCCGCGGCAAGATAGCCAAGGGGGTGTGCTATGCCTGATCGCATCAAGGGCAAGACGCTGATCGCCAGGGACGAGGGCGACGACGCCAGCGGGGTCGTCATCAAGCTTTACGGCGAAGAGACGAACGGGGCCGTCTCGATCATCGAGCAGCCGTTCGAGCCGGGGTTTCTTCTACCACCACACGTGCACCAGAACGATGTCTGGCTCTACGTGCTCGAGGGGGAAATGCACGCCCGGGTTGGCGACGAGGTCGTCAAGGCGACTCCCGGTTGCTGGGTGCTGAAGCCGCGCCGGATCCCCCACACCATGTGGAACGCGGGACCCGAGCCGGCACGCATCATCGAGGTGTACACGCCGGGTGGATTCGAGCTCTTCTTCAAGGACTTCGGAGACCGGTTGAGCCAAGGGTCGATCGGGCTCGATGAGCTGAATCGGCTTGGCGAGCCGCACGGCATCCGTTTCTTCGACGACTGGATTCCCGACCTCAAAGCGGCCTACAACCTGCGCGTCATCGGCGAGTAGCTCCTCGGCGACACTGGCGCTGCCAGCCCAGCTAAGACGGTACCTCGACGACGAAGCACAGGAAGGCGAGCTTGTCCGCGAAGTCCTGGAAGTCGTCGGGAAACAGCTCACGGGCGGCCGGGTCGACCTGCGGCTCGCCGATGACGGCAAGGCGGAAGCCGGCGGTGGTGAAGGCGTCGGTCATCGCCTGCAACGGCCTGGTCCAGAAGGTCATCGGGTAGGACTGTCCGTTGAACGTCCATGCGTCGGTATAGCTGGTGGTGGCGAAATAGCTGGGCCGAGGATTCTGTGCCAGGTGCTCCACGAAAGGGTGGTTGACCGACGCGATCAGTCGGCCGCCGGGCCTGAGCACTCGCCGCATCTCGGCCAGCGTCGGCCCCCAGTCCTCCAGGTAGTGCAGCACCAGCGACGCGACCACGTCGTCGAACGCAGCGTCGGCGAACGGCAGCGGATCACGCAGGTCGACCACGTGCAGGGCCGCGTCGTCACCGAGCCGCCGCCTGGCCAACGCCAGCATCCCGGCGCTGGCGTGATGTTTCCGCCGCGTACGCCTCGGCGAAACCGTCGTAGTCGTTCACCTGGTCCGGATCTGCGGGCTGGGTTGCGGTCGAATCCCAGGCAGGATGCCCTGTGGCGATGTTCTCGGGCAGGTCAGTTACGCGTTCCATCGTCGCAGCCTGACGATCTTTGGTCGCGTTTCTGGACGTTTGTGTCAAGTTTCCCGATGCCCGAGGGAGTCGGCTCGCCTGGGGCCACGGGCGGCCGGCCGTGGGTCAGCCCGGCTGACGCCATGGCGGCGGCTCGGCGAGGGCGCGCAGCGCTTCACGGGCGTTGCGCCCGGCCCCGGCCGAGACCTCGGCGCCGTCCTTATCGCGGGCGACGGCCAGGACGAGCCCCTCCACGGGATCGCGGGAGAGCGCAATCGTGTGGCCGCCGACCAGCAGTGCGTCGGCGGCCGGATGGTCCGAGGGAGCGGCCTTGTCCAGCAGGACATGGGCCGCGACCAGGCCGGCGACCGGGTTGCGGTGGCGACCCAGAAGCACGGGCTCCCCGTAGGGGTCGGCGACCTGGCGGATGAGATCGCCGAGCTTGGACCGCGCCGTCGACACCGGCACGAGGGGCAGGCCGCTCCACACCCCGCCCACTTTCGACAACGGCACCAGCCCGGCCCACTGCCAGCGCTCGCGGGTGATCATGATGGTTCTGCCGTTCTTGGCCTCCTCCACGAGCGAGCCCCAGCGGGCGCGGGCGTCTTCGACGGAGAAGGGGACGCCGAGCAGCGCTACGAGCTGGTCGTACGACGGCCGTTCTGCGTTGATCATCCGAAGATCGTAAGGTGCCTTACGGAATTATCGCAAGCCGCCTTACGAATATGGCGAGGAGATGTGCGCTGCCCGGTCAGTAGCTGAACGTCGTCGCTCCGTCGCCGATCCAACGCCACATCGGCACCGTGCCGCCGATCTCGGCGGACTTGATCAGCTGGGTCTCGTCGAGGCCCTTGGCGTTGAAGCAGACCGGGCAGACCAGGAACGTTCCACCCGCATTCTGGTACCGCTGGAGCAGATCGGGCAGCGGCGGGCAGCCGTTGCAGGCCACTCCGGTGGCGACGCCGTGCAACGCCAGCCGGACCGCCTCCTTGGTCAGGAACATCAGCGTCGGCCGGCCTTCCTCGGCCGCGCCGACCGCGACCAGGAACGCCACGGTGACCCGCTCAGGGTCCTCCAGGCCGGTGGTCAGGCTGATAACTGCTTTTCCGGACATATCACTCCTCCTCGGATGTGCTTTCCCCTTCGTCAATGAGATTGCGTGACGTAAGACCATCGGCCCAGTACTTTTTTTGTAGTGGCGAGGGCTGGGCCCCGCCGGGAGGTGGAGCCATGAAACGCTACGGCCAGTACTGCCCGGTCGCCCGGGCCGCCGAGATCCTTGCCGAACGCTGGACACTGCTCGTCATCCGCGAGCTGCTTTGGGGTGAGGACCGGTTCAACGCCATCGCCCGCGGCCTCCCCCGGATGTCGCCGTCGCTGCTCGCGGCGCGGCTACGCGAGCTGCAGCGGGCCGGTCTCGTGCAGCGCCAGCTCATCGACGGCGAGCCCCGCTACCGGCTCACCCCGGCCGGGCTGGAGCTGCAGCCGCTGCTGGAGCAGATAGGCGCGTGGGGCGTGCGCTGGATGCACGAGCTGCGCCCGGACGAGTTCGACCCCGTCCTGCTGATGCTCGACATCAAACGGCAGTCGCAGCCGGCCTGCATGCCCGAGCGAGCGGCCACGGTGCAACTCCACTTCCGGGACGCGCCGACCGGGCAGCAGCGATGGTGGCTGGTGCTCTCCCGGTCCGGCGGCGCCGACGTGTGCGACACCGACCCGGGCTTCCCGGTCAGCGTGTGGCTGGAGACCGAGGTAGCGACCCTCACCCGCATCTGGATGGGCGACATGAGCTGGTCGGCGGCGCTCCGCGGTGCGGCACTGCACCTGAGCGGTGACCCCGCCGCCTGCCGGGCGCTGCCGCGGTGGCTCGACGTCAGCCCGTTCGCTGCCGTCGAGCGGGCGGCGGTGTCATTACCCCGGTGAAACTAGCCCAGCAGAGCGGGGTTCCGTGGCCCTGTCGGGCTCTGCGGTGGCCGGCCGGCGGAACCGGCGGACGGCTGCCACGACCGTCATCGCGAGCAGGCCGGTGAGGCAGAGCCAGGCGACGGCGTCGCCCACCCACTGGCTGTACGGGGTGGGCCGTCCGTGGATGGGCACCGTGACCATCATCGTGTGGTCGGTGGTGCGGGCGTCGCCGGTGAACCAGCTCGCCTCGTACCCGATCATCCGGCCCTGATGGTCGACGGCCATGGAGGTCCCGCGCCGAGCGGGCCGGACGACGCTCATCCCGTTCTCCACGCCGCGTAGGACGGCCTGCTGCGCGAGCGCGTCGGTGACCTGTGCCCAGTCGCTGGAGGGCAGGAGCAGGATGTCGGCCCCGGCCTGCCCGGCCTGCCGGATCAGCGGCATGAAGTTGGCGTCGAAGCAGATGGCGGTCGCCAGCCGGCCGTACGGGGTGTCTATGGTGGGCACCACCCCGGGGCCGGGCACATTGCCGTCACTGAGGGGCGTGGACGTCTTGAGGTAGTTCCAGACGACCGCGCCCGCGGGGTCGATCATGATGGCGCGGATCTCGACGTTGGGGCTCCGCTCTCTGGGCAGCAGGAAGACCACGCCGATCTGGAGGTAGATCCGTTCCGCTCGGGCGACCGCCTGCGCTCGTTCGACCACCGCTGCGCCGTCCTCGACGAAGTCGTAGGCCGCGGCCTCGGACCACGTGACGATTCTGGCTCCCGATCGGGCGGCCGTCACCGTACGGTCGAGCAGGTCGTCGAGCGCCGGGGCGTAGTAGCGTCGTCGCAGCTCCGCTCGTTCCGCCGCGCTACGCGGCCCAGCCTTGATGCGGGCGGCCGCAGCCGCGTCGTCGGCTGCCCGGTTCGGCGCCAGTGCGGCCACCCGGACGGTCGATCCGGTCGGTGGGTCGAACGCCAGCCGCGCCCCGCCCAGCAGCAGGACGGCGGCCAGGCTGGAGACCCAGATGACAGCGCTCCGGCCGGCGGCCCGCAGGTCGAAGCCGCGTTCCCACAGCTCGTTGCACACGGGTGCGGTCCAGGCCATCAGGAACGCGAGCCCCCACAGGCCGGTCACCGACACCGACTGCAGCAGCGGCAGGTTTCCCACCTGGGTGCCCGCCTGATGCCCCATGGTGCCCATATCGCCGGTGCTGAATAGAAATCCCACCGCGACGTCGGCCGCCGGGAAGACGAGGGTGCGGGGCAGCCCGCTCAGCCGGCGGCCGAGCAGCCCGTCCAGCGCGTACGGCACGACGCCGAGCACGCCGGCGCCGGCCGCGATGATCGCGATCCGGTCACCTGGCAAGGCTCCCCGGAAGCTGATCGCGGCACCGACGGCCATCGCGACGGCAAGAGCCGGCAGCGCCCATCGGGCCCGGGTGGTCCGGGTGAAACGCAGCAGCAGCACCGGCGCCACCCACGCGGCCAGCGGAATGGTGGTCTGCAGAAAGGTGAACGGCAGCAGGGCCGCACCGGCCAGCAGCCAGAGCCACGATCTCATGGGTTCCTCCGCTCCGCGTCTGACGGGATGGCCTTGACGAGCAGCAGCTCACCGTCCACGTCCCACAGCAGATCGAGTACGGCCCGCAGCGCGGCCTGGTCGACGGCCATGCTCGGGATCACCGTGCGGTCGCCGTCCGACTGGACGACCACCGCACTGAACCGGCGGCGTAGTTCGTCGTTGAGGCCGCTCGGGAGAACCCCGCGGACCTCCACCCTGTAGTTCGTCGTCATGTCGCGCCCTTTCGTCGTCTGGCGCGAAGCATCGCGGGCAACGGGGGGAGAGCACACCACCCAGGGGGTGGACCACCCAGGGTGGAGCGCGCAGCCGCGTCAGATCAGCCCGAGGTCGCGCCCGCGTTGGACGGCTTCGGCGCGGGAGGTGACGTCGAGTTTGCGGTACAGGCTCTTGCTGTAGCCCTTCACCGTGTTCATCGACAGGTAGAGCTCCGCGCCGATCTCCCGCTGGCTCAGCGGACCGCACAGAGCACGCAGGATGGAGTGCTCCCGGTCGGTGAGCGGTTCCGCCGGCCTGCCGGCCCGGCTGGTCATGGCCGTTGTACCCCGCCCAACCCGCAGGCGCGTCTCGGTGAGGGCGGCGGCCGCCGCGGGGAACACCGGCCCGCTCCGCGCCGCCTCGTCGGCCTCGGACAGAGCGGCCGACGCCGCCCGGCGGTCCCCGCAGGCCAGTTCCAGCTCCGCCAGGGTGACCAGGGCCCGTACGACCTGGGTGGGATGACCGGTGATCTGGGCCAGGTCCACGGCGTGGCGCAGCAGATCCCGCGCCCGGATGAGCTGCCCGTCGCGATGGGCGACGACGCCCTCGGCCAGCCGCAGGAAGACCACCGCCGGCGCGGCGGCCTCCCCGAGCTCGGCCTCGATCGCCGCGACCTCGGGCAGCACGCCTCGCAACAGCACGCGTACGTGCTCAGTATCGCCTCCGTTCGACAGAGCGATGGCGAGCAGGCCGGTGGCCTGGAGCCGGATGAACGCGGGCAGGCCGGCCACCGCCGCCCGTTCCACCGCCTGCGCCAGCACCCGCGCCGCGTCATCGTGATGACCTGTGCCGGACAGGACGCTCCCGAGAGCGATCCGGGAGATCACCCACCCGGGAATCCCCGGGTCCACCTCCAGGTCGACGGAACGGCGGGCCATGGCGAGCAGTTCCTCTGGAGTCCAGCCGTCCTGGGCGTACACGGCTCGCAGCGTCATCGCCGCCGCCTGCCCCGACCGCCATCCGGCTGGAGGGGCGGTGCCGGCGGTCATTGCGGCCTCGGCGGTGTCGAGCAGCGGGGCCACGCGGTGGAGGCGGCCGGTCAAGCCCGCGGCCGACGCGAGCGAGATGCCCAGCCTCGGATTGGCCCGTACGGCCTCTGCGTCGAGGCTGTCACCGAGCCGCAGGTAGGCGCCGATCGCGCCGCGGGCAAGGAAGTCGTCGTCGGCGGCGGCCAGCAGCTCCGCCGCACCGTGCTGGTCACCGGCCGCGATCAGGTAGCGGATCGCCTGCTCCTGGTCTCCGGCGTCGGCATGCCACCGGGCGGCCCGGCTCAGGAGCTGCGGCCCGGCCTCGGGAGCCGCTGTGGCCAGCTCGCGCCGGAGAGCTTCGCGGAACAGCCGGTGATAGCGGTACCAGAACCGCTGGGAGTCCAGCGCGACGAGGAACAGATCGGCCCGTTCCAACTCGGCCAGCACCAGTTGGGAGTCGGCACGTTCCAGGACGGTGTCACACAGCGGCCCGCACAGCTGATCGAGCACGGATGTGCGGAGCAGGAAGTCGCGCTGCCCGGCGGGCAGGCCGTCGAGCACTTCGCTGGTGAGATAGTCGATGACGTGCCGGTCGTCGCCGCCGAGCGTGTCCACGCCGGCCGGAGGGCTCGGGGCGGCCCGGATCGCCAGCGCCATCAGCTTGATCCCGGCGGCCCAGCCTTCGGTCCTGTGGACCAGGGCAGCGACCCCATCGGTGTCGAGGGCGTCGCCTGCCACCCCGCTGACCAGGCCGGTCGCCTCGTCGCCGGTGAAGCGCAGCCCTGCCGCCCGGATCTCGGCCAGCTCTCCGCCGGCCCTGAGCCGGGCCAGCGGCAGCGCCGGGTCCAGCCGGGAGGCGACGATCAGGCGAAGGGAGGGCGGCAGGTAGCTGAGAAAGAACTCGACGGCCTCGTGGATCCGCCGGTCCCGGAGCACGTGGTAGTCGTCGAGGACGAGAGCGTGCCGCCCGGTCATCGCTTCGAGGTCGTTGAGCAGGGTGGGCACGGCCACCTCGAGCGGGTCGACCTCGGTCACCCGTAAGGCCTTCAGCGCCGCACCGCCCAGCCCTGCACCGCCCAGCGCCGCACCGCCCAGCCCCGCGCCGCCCAGCGCCGGGCTCACCGTCCGCAGGGCCGAAATCAGGTAGGTCCAGAACCGGTGCGGCTCATCGTCGGAGTCGTCCAGCGTGAGCCACGCGACGGTGGTGCCGCCCGCGGGGGCGATTCGCCGGGCCCAGTCGGCGAGCAGGGTGGTCTTCCCCCATCCAGCGGGCGCGACCACGACGGCCAGGCGCTGGGAGTCGTCGTCGAGCAGCGTGGTCAGCCTGCCCCTGCCGACGGTGCCCGGACGGACCGGCGGGACCAGCAGTTTGCCGTTGATGAGGGGGTGCGTGAGCCCTGGCGCGGCAGGCGGCCGCTCGTCCTGCAGAGCCATCCGGCCTCCGCTCGCCCAGAACAGGTGATGTCGCCCAGTGTGCCACCCGATCGCGGCCTCTGCCTGCGGAGCGTCAGGCGTTGCGGCGTTGGCGGCCTCCCGCTGCTGGTCGGGGTATGGCTTCGTGGTCGCGGAGTTCGTTGGTGGCTTCCTGGTAGGCGGTGGCGGCGCGGGCGAAGTAGTCGAACAGTACGGCGCGCTGCTCGGGGGTGTAGTCCTGGATGATCGCGCCGATTTTCTCGCGGGCCGGGGCCAGGGCCTCGTCCAGGCCCGATGGAGCGGCGACCGGCTCGACGATGACCTTGCGGCGGTCGCCGGGGTCGGGGACGCGGCGGACGTATCCGGCCTGCTCAAGGCGGTCGATCAGCCGTGTGGTGGGGCCGGTGGTCAAGCCCGTACGGCGGCCGAGCTCGCCAGGGGTCAGGGCCCCCGTCAGCGTCAGGATGTTCAGCGCATACAGGTCGGTCGCGCCCAGGTCGACGGCCTTGGCGCCGGCGTGGCCGTGCAACATCACGGCGCTGAGATATCGCCGATAGACCGCTGCGGCCTTCTCGGGTGTTGACACGTACCGGCCTCCCTCCTAATCTCTTCCTTAGAGAAGAGAAATCTTCAAGGCATTAACTTCTCCTAAGAAGTTATCACGAGAGGGCATCACCCATGAACGCTCACACCGCTGACACCCGCGCCATCACCGCCGTGCTCGACCGTCTGACCACCGCTTGGAACCGCGGCGACGGCTCCGCCTACGGCGCACAGTTCACCGCCGACGCCACCTACATCACCTATGTCGGCACTCTCTACATCGGCGCACAGGAGATCGGAGACGCCCACCAAGTGCTGTTCGACAGTTTCCTCAAGGGCACCAACCTGGCCAGTCAGACCCGCAGCATCCGCTTCACCGGCCCCGATACCGCCCTGGTCATCACCCGCGGCGACACCTACAAGGGCAAGCCCGGCAAGCTGCACAAGATCCAGACCTACACCCTGCTCCGCCAGCCCGACGGCGACTGGAAGATCGCCGCCTTCCAGAACACCAAGCACCAGGCCGTCATGGAGGCCATCTCCTTCGCGTTCCAGCCGGCCAGCAAGCCCGCCGCCACCCACGCCTGAACCACCGCCCGCCGCCAGCCCGCTGAACCTGCTTCCTGACGGCTCAGGTCAGTCCGCCCTGGCGTGCCTTGACAATCGCCTCGGCCCGGTTGGCCACATCGAGCTTGGCGAAGATGCTGCTCACCCGATTACGGACGGTCTTGTCTGACAGGTGCAGCCGCTGGGCGATGACCTGGTTGCCCAACCCGGCCGCGACCAGCCTCAGCACCTCACGCTCCCCATCCGACAACTCGGGGAACGGCTTGGCCACCACGCCACCGCCGGCGTTGAAGAACGCCTTCAGCCGTCGCGCGACGTGAGGACCGTAAACGGCCTCGCCTGCCGCCACCGCCGTGAGGGCGCGGCCGATTTCCGCGCTTCCGGCTCCTTTGAGCAGATAGCCGAGGGCGCCGGCCTGGATGGCTGCGAACACCGCCTCGTCGTCGGCGACCATCGTCAGCATCAACACCCGGGCGTCGGGCCACTCCTCGAGGATCCGCCGGGTCGCGGTGACCCCGTCGGTGCCGGGCATTTGGATGTCCATGAGGACGACGTCCGGCCGGTGCCGCAGTGCCTCCTGTACGCCCGCCTCGCCGTCCGGGGCTTCCGCGACGACGGTCACGTTCAGCTCTTCCAGCAGCACGGCCAGCCCTTTTCTGAACACCGGATGATCGTCGACGAGCACCGCGGTTGTCATGAGCGGTCCCCTGGGCGGAGGGGGAGCAGGGCGGCGACGGTCGTACCCGTGCCGGGAGCGCTGTCGAGCCGCACGGTCCCGCCGAGCTCGGCGGCCCGTTCCCGCATGCTGGCCATCCCGACGCCTGCCCGGTTCACGGTGGGGTCGAAGCCGGTCCCGTCGTCGGTCACCGAGACCGCGAGGTCGTCGCCCGCCTCCCTGAGGGTGACGGTGACCTGCCGAGGGCCACCATGTCGCAGCGCGTTGCTGACCGCTTCCTGGACGATCCGGTAGGCCGCGACCTCGACGGCGGCAGGCAGCTCCAGGGACGAGCCGAGTTCGGCGTGCACGGTGATCGACGGTACCTCATCGGTATCGACAGCGGCGGTGGCGGCCAGCCCCGAGGTCAGCGCGCCGACCAACCCGAGCTCGTCGAGTGCCGGAGGGCGGAGCCCACGGACCAGGCGGCGTACGTCCGCGATCGCCTCGGCCGTCTGGTCGGCCGCCGCGCCGATCAGGCGCGCGGTCCTGCCGGTGTCGCCGCGGCCGAGCACGCTGCCCGCCGTGTCGACGGTCATCGCGATCGCGGCCAGCTGCGGTCCAAGGCCGTCGTGGAGGTCCCGGCGCAGCCGCCGGCGTTCCTCCTCCCGAGTGGTCACCAGCCGGTCGCGGCTGCGTTCGAGGTGGTGGGTCAAGCGCACCGCCTGCGCGGTGCTGGCCAGGGGGCCTGTCAGGGCGGCGAGCACCACTCGGTCCTGCGGGTCCAGAATCGTCGAGCCGGTACGGGGCATCGCGTGCAGGACTCCCACGGTCTCACCGTGCAGCTCGAGGGGAAGGAGCCGGCGAAGCGGAGGTCGAGGTGCCCGGTAGAGGTCTCGACGTCAGACCCGTCAGGCATCCGTACGCTCACCGCGACGCCACGCAACCGGAGCCCAAGGGCGACGGCGGTGGCGGCGTCGCGCAAGGCGGGCCGGGGTGAGCCCGCGCCGCGGACCGCGGCATCCACCCGGAGAAACAGGACATGCGGGTCGGCCCGTTCGCCGTACAGCAGCCGGTCGATGGCGCGCTGAACCCGGACCCGAGCCGGATGGAAAAGCAGTACGATCGTGAACGCCGCCGTGAACGAGGTGGCTTGGCTCGTCTCGCCCAGAACGATCCCGGCCCAGCCGACGACCGCGGCGTAGACCAGAGCCGCCCCGGACAGCAGCACTCCGGCCACGAGGGTGCGGTTGACCAGCACGTCGATGTCGTAGAGCCGATAGCGGAGCGCGGCGACGACGATGCAGGAAGGGATCAACAGGACGGCGAGCGCACGCACCCACCACGGTGCCACCGCGGTGGCGACGACGGTGGCCGCGACGCCGTACCCGATCCATGCGATCTGCCGTCGCTCCACCCCATCGGCGCGCCGGAATCGCACCACCAGGGAAGCCAGGCCGAGCAGCATCAACGCGACGCAGCCGCCCAGCAGCGCCAGCCCCACGGGAAGCACGACGGGCTCGATCGCCTCGATGCCCAGCGGGTTCTCCGGGACCGACGCGAACCCCAGCTCTCGGGGTGTCACCGCGGCCACCACCGTTGCCCCGATGACGAGCCCGGCGGCGACCCTCGGCAGCCGCGACCACCACCCAGCCAGCGGCCGGCCTTCTGGCAGCAGCAGGGGCAGGAGCACCGCGACCAGGCCGAGCGGCGGGATCCAGCACCAGGTCGTCAACCACGCCGCGGCGCCGGCCAGCGGCCGCAGGTCCAGTCCCAGAAGCCGCGTGTCCAGACCGGCCGCGTCGCTCCAAGCCGTGAACGACAGAGAAAGGACATAGCATCCGGCGAACGCGCTGATCGTGACCAGGAGCAAGCCGATCCGCCGCGCCCGCTCGTGCCCGGCCAGCCAGGCGCCCGCGGCGGCATAGGCCGGCGCCAGGACCGCTTCCGGCGTGCCCATCAGCCGTTCTAGGTAATCGGCACCGGTCAGCACCGGCAACGCGACCGCGGCGAGGGCCGCGGCCACGGCCAGCGCCGAGACCAGCCGTGCCACCGCCGGCACCGCCCGGCCTGTCCGGTATTCGTCCTGCATAGCGTGGCAAGTATAGGAGCGCCCTACTGTCCGGTTCGGCCGTTGACGACCGACGGGCGGGCGAACGTCACCAGGATCGAACGTGCGGCGCCGATGCAGGCCGCGATCCACAACCAGTGCGCGTCGACGGGACCGGCGTTGCGGAGGCCGAAGTCCACGACCAGGAACACCAGCATGGTGAGCGCGATCCACCGGGGTACGGACCTGGTGAGCAGCAGACCGACGATCAACACCAGCAGGCCGAGCGCGGTGCCGACCAGGAAGGGTGCCAGGAACGTCAGGCCCAGGAGCGGATGCGCCTCGACCCCATCGAGCAGGGCGCCCGCCCGCACCAGGTCCGTGCTCTGGCTCAGCGGCACCTGCACCAAGGACATCACGTGCATGCCGAAGAAGCCGAACATGCCGGTGAACAGCAACGCGACGGCGAGGCGACCGGTGCGCGGTGCGCGTTGCCCCAGCAGGTGGGCCAGGGCCAGGAAGCCGATGCACATGAACGGAATCGCGAGCGTGCCGAGCATGACGAGCACCGGGTAGGTCACGCCCGAGTCGGCGATCGCCTGCAGCTTCTCCGCGCCTGTCGCAGGCTGTGCGGGCAGCAGCAGCCGCATCCCGATGGACTCGGCGCCATTGAGGAGCGCTCCCCCGACGAGGCCCACGACTGCGAGCCGCCGGGAAACCGGGACCGTATGGGCGGTGGGCTCATCGTGGCCAGGCCGAGTCGACGTGGACAGTGTCGATGTGGGGAGTGTGGTGTGGGGCATCGGATTCTCTTCCCTTCCGCCGGCGCTGGTCGCACCGGGTGTCGGCAACGAGAATCCATCGCGGGCTGTCCCTGCCGTGAGGGTCCGGTGTCCCTCCTCGGGAGGGACAGTCGCACGGCCACGCGAGCGGGGGCGGCGGCTCCTCTTGGCTTCGGGGGGCTACGATCACCAAGGAACGCCACCTGCGCGATGCCGTCCCGCTGCCATGGGTTCAGAACGGTCCGCGAGGTCGTGCGCAACACCGAAGCCGCGATCGCCCGCAGCCGGCTGAAGCGATCAACGGCTCGATGGCTCTTCCGGCTTCAGCACCAGGTCTAGGTCCGTTTCTGGAAAGTCGTCTCCTTCGCACAGCAGCGGCAGACCAGAAACCTTGCTGACGGCGTAGCTCAGGCAGTCAGCCGAAGTTCAAGCCGAAGTTCAAGGACGCGGGATGGCGGCCCTTGCCGTAGCGCAGGAAGGCGTCCACCGCCACCTGCCAATGGCCGGTCACGCCCAGCCATTGACAACCTGGGGCCAGGCTTGGTCGTGAAGGAACCGCCGGAGCCGTTCTTCCCGGCGGCCGCGCCGCGCTGCCTGAAGCCGCACTTTGCGTTCCCGCAGCGCCACGCGCACCGCGTGAGTCTTGCTCTCATGCGCCAGCGCGGCCACTTCCCCGGCGAGCCGCTCGGTGGGACGAGTATGGCTACCTGCGGGTCGAGTACAAGAGGCTTCGAAAGCCTGGCCGACCTGCCCGGCGCACTCCTTCGGGCTACATCCGGAACAGGTGCGCGGGGAAGCGCTCTGGACGTGCAAAGGCGGTGGCTCACTCATCGTCCAGCAGGTCGAACAGGTCCAGGCCGGCCCCTTCGGGGAGCAGGTCAGGCGTTGGGCACGTGAGAGGTTGTTCGGTCCAGATGCATTTGCCGGTGGCGGTGAAGCGGGTGCCCCAGCGATGAGCGATCGCGGAGACCAGTTGGAGCCCGCGTCCGCCCTCGTCGGTTTCGGCGGCGCGGCGGATGCGGGGGGTGGTCTGGCTGCCGTCGGAGACCTCGCAGGTGAGCACGTTGCTGCGGAGCAGGCGCAGGTTGATGGGGCCCTTGGCGTGGCGGATGACGTTGCCGACCAGTTCGCTGGCCAGGAGTTCGGTGGTCATCGACAGGTCGTCCAGATGCCACGTGCCGAGCTGGGTCCGGACGTGTTCGCGGGCCTCGCCCGCGGCCTTGGGGTGATCGGGCAGCGGCCAGGAGGCCATGTCGTCGCCCGACAGCGCGTGGGTTCGGACGACCAGCAGGGCGGCGTCGTCGGCGGTCCCCCGCCTGACGGGCAGCAGGGTAGCGATGAGGGTGTCGCACAGGGATTCGAGGTATTCAGCCCCCGTCGTGTCCGGCGCGGCGGAGTGATCCCGGCGCCCGTACGGACCTCTTGAGATCGTGCTGCTGAGCGCCCTGGAGAGGCTGGCCATGCCCTGGTCGATGTCGAGGGAGGACGACTCGACCAGGCCGTCGGTGTACAGCACCAGCAGACTGCCGTCGGGCAGGTCCAGCTCCACGGTGTCGAAGGGCGGGGTGGCGGCGCCGAGGGGCGAGTTCGGGTCGGCGTCGGGGAAGTGCACGCTGCCGTCGGGATGCACCACGGCGGGCGGGGGATGGCCGGCGCGGGCCAGGACACAGGACCGGTTCGTGGGGTCGTAGACCATGTACAGGCAGGTGGCGTAGAACTCGTCGCCGAGGTCGCTGACCAGGTCGTTGAGGTGGGCGAGCAGTTCGTCGGGAGACAGCTCCAGGTCGGCCAGGGTGCGGACCGCGGTGCGCAGGCGGCCCATGGTGACCGCCTCCGACACGCCGTGCCCCATGACGTCGCCGATGACAATGGCGACCCGGTTCGCCGACAGCGGGATCACGTCGTACCAGTCGCCACCCACCTCCATCTCCGCGCCGGCGGGCAGGTAGCGGGCCGCGGAGGTGACTGCCGGCAGGTCGGGCAGTTCGCGCGGGAGCAGGCCGCGTTGCAGTTCCTTGGCGCGGTTGTGTTCCCTGTCGTACAGGCGGGCGCGCTCCATGGCCTGGGCGACCAGCCCGCTGAGCGCGGTGAGCAGGTTGCGCTCCTCGTCGGTGAACTGGCGCGGATCGGTGAAGGAGACGACACAGCTGCCCACCGGGCGTCCCGAGGCGATCAGCGGCAGGAAGGCCCACGCTTGCTTGCCTCCCGACGCCAGAAGGCCGGCCGTCGTGGGGTAACTCTCGATGTACTCCTCGACCGAGGTGATGAACAGCGGCGTACGCTCCCGCAGAACCCCCGTGATCGGTAGTCCCCAGGAGGCCGGCATCCGGGCCACCTGGTCGATGAACTCCTTCGGAAACCCGGCGAACCCAACCGGCCGCAGGTGGTCGCCCTCCAGGAAGGCGAGCATCAGTCCAGTGGCGCCGAACAACGGCAGGATGTGATTGGCGGCCGCGTCCACCACGTCGCGAACCGTGACCGCCTCGGCCAGCGCCCTGGTCAGCTGCCTGATGTGGGAGGCCCGCTCCGCGGAAGCGCGCTCGGCGTCATGAGTCTGCGGTTCGGTGACCAGCTCCAGGGTCTCATGGGTCTTGGTGACGTCCCACAGGGTGCCGGCCATGCGTGCCGGTTCGCCGTTCTCATCGAGCACCAATTGGCCGCGGACCCGCACCCAGCCGGTCGTCCCGTCCGGGCGGCACACCCGATATTCGGTGCTGTGCATTCTCCCCGTACGGATCGCCTCGTCGATGTCGGACAGCACCCACGGCAGATCCTCGGGGTGGATGGCGCCCGTCCAGGTATCGATGCGGCCATCGAAGCCATCCCGATCGACGCCGAGCACAGTGAACATCTCATCGTTGAAGATGACATCACCCGTCCAAATGTCCCAATCCCACGTGCCGACCCCCTGCAGGTCCGGCTGGAGATCCGAGCCGGTGGGCGGGTCCTGCCACCCCGTGAGGGTCAAACCGGGCGGAGGTGCGGTGCACCTGTTCAGGCGTTCGCCGGCCCATCGGCCCAGCGTGTCGAGGAAGGCTCGTTGCCCGGCCGACGGGCCGCGCGAGGAGAGCGTCACGACCGACAGCGTGCCGACCGGCCCGCCGGGGCGGAGCAGCGGGACGGCCGCCATCGCCGTGCTTACCGCGGCTTCGGCCCTGTCCGGGCGTCCGCCCGCCGACGCGCCATGGTCGGGCATCCCCTCGAGATTCGCCATGGGCACCCGCACGAACGCGCTGTCCCGGAACGCGCGAGCCGGGGCGAGCGGGCCGTTTCCGTCAAGGCGCTCCCACTCTTGGGTAAAGGCCGGGGGTAGCCCGCTGGACACCACCAGGCGCAGTCCGCCGCCGTAGCCGGGGCTGCCGAGATGCACCATGCCGCCCAGTCCGGCAAGATCGGCCACCGCCTGCTGGATCGCGAACCGCAGGAGCTCGATCCCCCGCAGCTCGTCACCGGCCACCGCCAGGAACCGTTTCCGCTTCTCGGAAACCTGGTCCGGCCGCCTGATCCGCAGACCTGGCGCACGCCGTTCGCCCATCCCCATCTCCATCCCTTCAGCACGTCACCGGGGTCTCCGTCAGGGGCAAGTGCGATCCTGCGGAGCCCGGGCTTCGGGACGCGTCTGCGGCACTAATCCGGGAGGAATCTGCATGTATAGGGGGATATGTACAGAGTACAACTACCCGAACACACACTTCATCGCGCCGGACGCCATACCGTCCCCCGGGGAACACACCTGACATTCGTCACATCGGGCACGCTGACGCACGGCACTACAGCCGCCGCCCTCCCTCAGCCAGCCTGGACGCATGGAAATCGCGCTGGAACTCAAGGCCGTCAGCAAGCGCTACGGCACCACCATCGCGCTCGACGGCGTGGACCTGGACGTAGCACAAGGGCAGACGGTCGCCGTGCTGGGGCCCAACGGGGCGGGCAAAACGACCATGCTGTCCATCGCCCTGGGCCTGCTCTCCCCTGGCGAGGGAACGGCCAGGGTGTTCGGGCGCCCGCCCACCGAGGCGCTCCAACGAGGTGAGGTCGGGGCGTTGCTGCAGGATGCCGGGCTGCTGGACGACGTGCGGGTGGCGGAGCTGGTGACCGCGGTGGCCGGGATGTACCCGCACCCGATGCCGGTCGAGCGGGTGATGCGGGCCGCGGGCGTACAGGACCTCGAGGGGCGGCGGGTCGGGCGGCTGTCGGGTGGGCAGCAGCAGCGGGTGCGGTTCGCTCTGGCAACACGACCCCGACGTCGTCCTGCTCGACATCGAGATGCCGGGCCTGTCGGGCCTGGAGGTCGCCGAACGTCTGCGCGACCGAAGGGTGATCATCGTGACCACGTTCGGCAGGCCCGGCTACCTCAACAGGGCGCTGGAGGCGGGCGTGGCCGGGAGCGGGAGGCCGAGGTGCTGCGCGCCGCCTCCGACGGCTCGACCGTGGCCGACATCGCCGGCCGGCTGTTCCTCACCGACGGCACCGTACGCAACTACCTGTCCTCGGCCATCGGCAAGACCGGCGCCCGCAACCGCGCCGAGGCCGTCCGCGTCGCCGAGTCCCGCGGCTGGTTGTGACCGGTGACGAACCAGTAGCGGACGATACGGACCTATCGGCTAACAGCCGCACCCGTCTGTGAAGGGAATTAAGCTCAAAGTGATCCCGATCACATGGGGGCAGCCCTTCACATGAGCGATCCCGATCACAACAAGGCACCCGGGCCGAGGACGAATCAGCCGAACATTCGCACCTCGGTGAAGGAGGCGCTGATCAGCGCCCTGGCCACCGCCATCGTGGGCGTGGTGCTCCTGCCGTGGATCAACCTGTTCCGCACGCTGCCCCTCTACATGCAGTTGTGGCTGCCCGTGGGCTTCGGGATCGCCACTGCGGCCCTGCTGTACGTTCCGGCGTTACGCGGCATCTACGAGAGGTATGCGAAGCAGATCCGGTTGGGCCTGTTGGTGTTGGCCGGGGCGGGATTGGCCACCGGGGGCTGGCTGGTGTTCCACGCGCTCACCGCGGACGACCAGTGCCCGGCGTCGGCCGAGCTCCGGCTGGTCACCGCACCGGAGAACGTCACCGAGCTCACCACGCGCACGCAGCAGTACATGCGGGAGAACCGGATCGAGGGCTGCCCGTCGATCCGGTGGACCGTGGCGGTCGCGCCGCCTCCCGTCCACCTCGCCGACGCCTTCACCAACGGGTGGGAGTGGCGGGAGGACCGCCGCGACCAGCCGTACGCCCGGCTGTACGCCCTGCAGCCCGACGCCTGGGTCGCCACCTCGCCGGCCGAAGTGGAGGAGCTCAGGATGGGCGGGCTCAAGTCGCTGGGCGCCAGCGCGTCGGAGGTACGCGTGGGTCAGGATCAGCTCGTCCTGGCGATGACCGAGCAGCGGCGCGAGGAACTGGGCAAACACATGGACGATCCGGCCCAATACCCGTTCGACAAGGTCTGGGACACCTTGACCAAGAAGATGGGCATGACGATCGCGCGTCCCTTCCCCGAGACCTCCATGGCCGCGATGATCGGCACCAGCGACGTGTTCGGCGGCCGCAACCTGGACGACGCCGACTACGCTCAGGCCGAGCAGGAGCTCGTGGAGAACGGGCTCGGCGCGGACACGGTCACCTCGCTGTTGTGCGAGTTCGGCGAGCTCGCCGACGAGTCCCGGCAGCAGCGGGGCGACCCCAAGATCGCGCTGCTCGTGCCGGGACACAGCGTGGAGGACTTCAACGCCGGCCGCGTCGACGGCTGCGCGGGCACGGGCGCGAGCACCCACCTCATCGCGGTGCGTCATCGCGACCTGAGCAAGCTCGACTATCAGTACGTCAAGGTGACCTGGCACGGCCAGCGCTCGGCCGAACGGGAGAGGCTGGTCGACGACTTCGGCGCCTGGCTGGGGAAACACCCGCTCTACCCCAACGCGCCGGTGCCCGCCGAGGGCACGGTCGACGAAGAAGAGCTCAAGGACGTGAAAAAGCGGCTGTTGGACCAGCTGCGCCCGCAGCTCGACCTGCGACTGATCGTCGACACCTCGGGATCGGCGGACCGTCCGGTACGCGTCCAGGCCGCCGAGGCGCTGCGCGCCAACAGCAGAATGCTCGGGCCACGCGATCGTCTCCAGGTGTTCGGCCTGCACGCGCAGAGCAGGAACGGGCCTGCCGAGGTGACCGGCATCGCCCCCAGGAGCGGCCCTGAGCACCTCGGCACCGTGGCCGCGAAGATCGAGCACACTCCGTTCGACAAGTGGGATGCCCCCGCCTCGGCCGGCCTCGCCCAGCTCGGCGCGGGCGACGAGGCGGTGCCCGCGCCCGTGGTGCTGCTGACCGACGGCCGGCTGTTCGACAACGAGGGCGGCGGCCAGGCGGCTACGGTGATCGCCGGGGCGCTCGAGGACGCTTCCACTGTGTCGGGCCTGTACGTGGTGGTCTTCGGGCAGGATCGGTGCGCCGTGACCACGTTGCCGGGTACGCGGAAGCCGTACCAGTGCGTGACGGCGGGCGCCGGCGCGCAACAGGCGATCACCCGGGCCATCATCACGGTACGGGGGTGGCGATGACCGCGCCGCTGAGGAAGCACGGCCTCTTGGCGCTCGTCTGCGGGGCCGCGCTGATGCTGCTGCTCCTGCTGTGGCAGTCCAGCGGCGCGGACGGACCGCCGCAGCCGGCCCCGCCGTCGGCCGCGCTCAGCCCGCCCCCTGTGCCCTCGACGCCTCAGGAAGAATGCGGCGGCCACGACGGCGAGCTGGTCGTCGCCACGGGCGACGACGTCAGCACGGGCAGCGTACGGCGCGAGATCTTCGACGAGTGGAACAACAAGGACAAGCCTGCCGGAGACCCGCCGGCCAAGCTGCTGGAGATCTCCGGCAGCACTGACGTGCGGCGCGCCCAGATGGCGGCGCTGGCCCAGGCCGGCAGCTGCGAGTACGACGTGCTCGTGCTCGACGTGGCGTGGGTGACCGAGTTCGCCAGGCACGGTTACATCCAGCCGATCGAGCTGAGCGATGAGGGAGACCGCTTCCTGACCGGCCCGCTGGAGGCCGGGCAGATCGACGGGGAGCAGTACGGCGTTCCGTTCGCCGCCGACGCGCCCCTGGAGTACCGCCGGCTGGACCGGCAATCCGGCGGTTATCTGCTTCAACTGGACGACAACGAGATGGGCACGATCAACTTCCTGGAAATGATCGAGCTTGGCGGCGGAAAGGTGCTCGACGGCGACGACAGGACCACGGTGGCCCTCGACGACGACCGCGACGACACCTGGGAGGCGCTGAAGCCGTCCAAGCACGTGTTGTCCAGTACGGATGAGAGCGTCGCCGTTCTGCGCGAATCGCTCCAGATGGACGAGGATCGCAGCGTCGTGGCCTTCAAGGAGGGCAGGATCGGCGAGCAGCCGGTGTCCTACATGCGCAACTGGCCGATCGCGTTCCATCAGCTGGCGTCGGACCCGCGCATGCGTGGATCGGACCTGAGGCTGTTGTTCGACGTACGCGCGCCTACGGCGGAGGGCGGCGTGCTCGGCGGCTCGGTGCTGGCCGTCTCCCAGCACATCAAGCCGGACAAGCTGCGCGCGGCGCAGCGGCTGATCGACCGGCTCACCAGCCAGGAGGTGCAGGCCCGGCTGTTCGCCTGCGGCGGATACAGCCCCGTCCTGACCGAGGTGTACGAGAAGTACGAGGCAGGCCGTGGGCCCGCGTGCGCGCGCCAGACCGGCACGGACATCACCAGCGCGAGCCTGCCCGAGCTCGCCACGCTGGCCTCGGAGACCAGGAAGTCCATCGGACTGGCTCACCCGCGGCCGAAGTCGCCCTACTATGCCCAGTTCAGCGAGATCTTCCGCCGCTGCGCACGCGGCGTCTGGGAGAACAGGGTGACGGAGGAGGCGTTCTTCTCCTCCGTCGGCGCGCTGGAGGCTGCGTTGAACGGCAGAGTGCCCGACGACCGGCCGCCCTGTTGAGCGCTGAATGAGCAGGCGGCTCTCAAGCCGCCGTCAAGTTCCGGAATCCCGGGTGAAAGTGGCCTGCCTTACACAAGTGGTGTCCCACAAAGCCTCTCGTGAAAAGGACACCCCCCCATGGGCCGCACAGCTTCCCGTTCACTCACCGGTCTGGCCGCGGCCGTGGCGACGGCCGCCGTCTGTCTGGCCGCCCCGCAGGCCGCATCCGCCAGTAGCGCGTGCGACCCGTCGCTGGTGGCCCCCCAAGGCAGCCTCATCGGCGGCCTGTGGCGCTCCAACGGGGGCGAGACGAGCGTGTTCGGCTGCCCGACCACCAAGGAGTTCGGCTACGCCGACAAGAAGGGCTCCTGGCAGCGCTTCCGCAACGGCAAGATCGTCTGGTCGCCGAACCTCGGCGGCGGCACCCTGGTCCGCGTCTTCCAGAAGGGCCAGAACATCGTCTTCAAGTGGAGCGGCCTGGGCCGTGACTGGGACTACTTCAACGTCCGCTGGAGCAAGGACGGCGGCAACGCCACCCAGGTCCAGGTCGGCCGGCTGACCCCGTGGAGCGGCCAGTACCTGATGGCCCCGTACGTCCAGGGCGGCGTCGGCACCACGACCAACGGCCACGAGGTCAACAAGTTCGTCTTCATCGTCCAGGGCTGCGACAAGACCACCTTCGGCTCCGACTGCGGCCCGTGGAGCATTCCGACCTCCATCAGCCTCGCTCACTGACCCCGGCCTGACAGACCTCTAGCAAGGAGACCTCGATGAACAACGGCTCACGTGCCCTGATCGGGCTCACTGCGGCGGCGCTCCTGACGATGGCCGCGTTACCCGCCGCCTCCGCCACGGCCGCCACGTCCGACGCCGGTTCCCAGCAGGCGCGGCCGGTCACCGCCGCGCCGGCCACCTGGGGCCCGTACTACTCTCCCGGCGCCAAGCGGGCCAAGGCACTCGGCAAGATCACCGCGACCGGCGAGGACCACGCGGTCATCCCGTCCGCCGCCACGCTGACCGTCTCCGGCCAGGTCTCCGACATGACCCGCGGCTCCACCTGCGGGTGGGCGGTCTTCGGTATCGCCACCGTCAACTCGGCCGGCAACAAGGTGAGCTGGAAGCAACACCACGTCCGCACCTGCGCCTACCGCACGCCGAAGACGTTCTCCTTCACCCACCACCGGGTGTACCAGGTCGAGCTGAAGGTCTGCGCCGAAGGCCGGGCGGCCCGACCGTCCATCCAGTGCACCGCCGGCAACCCCGCGTGGAAGACCATCTACATCTCCCCGCACTAACAGCCGGGAGGACCTCACCACTTGTCACCACAATCTGGCATGATCCTGGAGAATCACGGAGTGCCGGTGGCAGCCCGCCCCAACGTGCGTGGAGGAGTTCATGCCCGCTGGCCCGCTGGAGCCAGGAGACCCCCGTGTACTCGGAGCGTTCCAGGTCGTCGCACGCCTGGGCGAGGGCGGGCAGGGGATCGTCTACGAGGGGCGGAGCCCGTCCGGCGAGCGGGTTGCGATCAAGGTCCTCAAAGGGGGCGCCGATCCTGACACCCGCCGCCGGCTGGCCAGAGAGCTGGAGTCGGCCCGCCGGGTGGCCCCCTTCTGCACGGCCCGCGTGCTCGAAGCCGAGCCCGACCGGCCGGCTCCGTACGTCGTGAGCGAGTTCGTGGCGGGCCCGTCGCTGCAGGAGCGGGTACGCGCGGGCGGCCCCCTGCGCGACGGCGACCTCGAGCGACTGGCGGTCGGCACGGCCTGCGCCCTCGCGGCCATCCACGGCGCCGGGGTCGTTCATCGGGACTTCAAACCCGCCAACGTGCTGCTCGGTCCGGACGGACCACGGGTGGTCGACTTCGGCATCGCCCGGCCCCTCGACGCCGCCACGGCGCCCTCGACGATGTCGGGCACCCCGCCGTACATGGCGCCCGAGCAGCTCAAGGGAGAGCACGGATCGCCCGCGGCCGACGTCTTCGCCTGGGCCGCGACCATGGTCTACGCCGCGACCGGCCGGGCGCCGTTCGGCAGCGACACCGTTGCCGCCGTCTTCCACCGCATTCTCAGCCAGGAACCCGACCTTTCGGGCATTCCGCAGAGCCTGCGCGGGACCCTGGCCGCCTGCCTGTCGAAGGATCCCCGGACCCGCCCCACTGCTCGGTCGCTCCTGATCCGCCTGGTCGACCCCGGGGCCCCTACCGTCACGGTTCCCGACGTCGGACCGGTCCCCAGCGCGTACGTCCCGCCGAACTGGCCCGCCCCGGGCCCGACCCACGTGCTCCCGACCGAGCCTGCACCCCGCCCGGTCCCCCTTCCCGCAGACGGATCGACGGTGCCGGCTCTTGGCGACGCCGGCATCTCGGGGCAGGACACCTCCTCCGCGCCGCCGTACGGCGAACCGATCACCCGGCGGAGGATGCGGCCGGCCGTGCCGTTGATCGCCATCACCGTGGCGGCGCTCGCGACGGCCGGTGTGCTGTACGCGAGTGGGACGATCGGCGGCTCGGCCGCCGGCGACGGGGTGACGACGGTGCGGGAGCCGACCTCCGGGGCGACCTCGACGTCGTCCCCGAAGCCGGCCTCTGGATCGACTACAGCAGCGCCCCCCGCCGGGACGGGCGGAATCCCCCAAGCCTTCGACGGGACCTGGACGGGACGGGTCGTCTCAGAGGACGACCGCAAGAAGGGCGTCGAGGTCACGATCACCCTGACGGGCGGGCAGAGCACCGGGACGTGGGCGGACGGCGACTGCCAGCAGCAGGCCACGCTGACCCGGGTCAGGAGCGGCACCGTGCTCGAGATGACCGTGGCTCAGCGGGATCAATGCGTGGGCGGGGACATGACCCTCACGCTGAAGGGTTCCGGGACTCTAGACCTCGTGCGGCAGGAGGGCGCGGGCTCGCTGGCATACCGCGGGAGCCTGCGCCGCTCCTGACCGTTCAGCCGGCGCGCGCGATCTGGAAGGAGTACGCCCCGGTCTTCGCCTCGCCCGACTTGACGACCAGCGCATAGCGCCCGTCTCCGCCCGAGAGCGGGATGTCGAGTTCGTAGCCGCACAGCGGGATAGGCTGCCGGGCGTTGGCGACGCTCTTCTCGGCGGCGTCGTACAGTTCCAGCTGGATGGCCGTGCATGCCCCCGCGCCCCCGAGGATCTTGATGGCTGTGGCTCCGTCCGCCTCGAACTCGAAGCGGTCGATCCGTCCGGGGACGTCCAGCCGCCCGGCCCCGGCGGGGCTGCCCTCACCGACCTTCAGGCCGATCGCCACGGGAAACGTCCTGACCTTGACGGTCGCGACCCGGAAGCTGTACGTCCCTATGACGTTCGTATTCCCCCAGACCTCCAGCCGGTGCCCGCCTGCCTTGGTCAGCTTGAAGATGGAGGTGCCGAAGCTCAGCGCGATGCTCGACGGGCCCAACGGCTCGCCGTCGACTTCGGAGAACACCTGTAACTGGATGTCGTCACCCTGCATGTCGGTGACGTAGAACTCCTTGGCATCGCCCAAGTCCAGGGTGAACGTGTCCTTCTGCCCCGCGCGGGTCAGCTCGGCCGAGACCGTACTGCCGTCGGCCAGGACGCCTCCCGGCTCGACCGCCGCCAGGGCCTGGTCGTTCTGGCCGGTCTCGGCCTGGGCCGGCGCGGTGTCAGCCGTTGCGGGCGCGCTCTCGGTCTGAGCGGGTGCGCTCTCTCTGGGCGCGGCGGTCGCGCTGCTGGTTACGGGCGCGGGAGCGGTGTCAGCGCCCCTTGTCCCACCGCCGACGAGACCGCATCCCGCGAGTGCCACCAGTGAGAGAACGAGGACAGCGCCGTAACGGCCCGGTGCGACTCGGCGCACCACAGGGAGATTCGTCATGTCAGCCATTCTTCGGAGCGCGCTTTCAAGCCGATTGCCCGCAACTATCCCCGCTCCGGAAGGCCGGGGCCTGAGTACCCCCTACTCAGGCCCGCCCGGGATCCGGCTCAGCAGTGCTTGCCCATCGACATGCGCTTTCCTCTGTCATGAGGCGGTTCAGGGGTGTGGTGGGCAGGGCGATCCAGCCCTCCGTACCGGCCGCTTCGGCCTGCTCCGCTGCCGGCACGGTCACGAGGCCGAGGGCTGATGCGCGGGCGGCCAGCGCGGAGATGACGGCGTCGGTGGCGTCGTCCGAGGCCCGGCAGAGCGACTCGTACGCGCCCAGATCCAGCCACGGCGCCACCTCCAGCAACCGATCCACCAACCGGCCCAGCTCACCGAGGTTGGCGGCGCGTTTGTAACCCCGATACGGCAACCCCCACTGCTTCAGGCAAGCCGCCGGATACACCTCCACCACCACCCCAGCACCTCGCCGATCCACCGGCCGCCCCCGCCGCGCGAGCTCGGCCAGCACAGCGGCACACCGCATGGTGGCGTGCCCGATGCGGTCGGCCGACACGCTCAGCGGCGTCAGCCCCGTCTGCTCGTGCACCACCTGGTCGGTGACCCGCAGCGCCAGATCCCGCCGCCAGGCTCGGCCGACCAGCCCTTCCGGGACTCGAACGTGCCCGTTGCGGTGCGCGGTGACGAACTCGACGAACCGGTCCGGCCAGCCGAGCGGGCAGTCGATTCCCGCCTTGCCGGCGTCCATCACCGCGTCGACGATCAGCGCGTCGTCCGCCCCGACCTCCACCCGGGCGAGCCGGGCGCGGCCGGCCGCCCAGTCGAGCCAGGCCACCGCGGTCCGCACCGCCTCCGCGGCGAGATCGATCCCGACCGTCACCATTCCCCCACCTTAGGAGGGATCCCCCGGGCCCCGAGAGCAGCTTCCCGCTGGAACACCCCCACCGCTCTTGGTCACGGGGTTCCGCAGCGGTCGCGCAGGGTGGTGACGCCGGGCTCGTCGAGTTCGCCGCAGTATGCCGCGCGCCCCGTCATCGCCATCGTCAGCGCCAGCGTGCTGCCGGTGACGAGCGGGCCGGAGCCGGTGCTGAAGGGCCCATCGTTCGCGACGAGGTGGAGGCCCCGGATGCGGCCCTTGGCGACGACGACCATGTCGGAGCGGCTGTAGTAGCCGGCCACCAGGGTGAGCGTCTCGATCGGATGGGCGCGGCGAATGCCCAGCGGTCGGCGGATGTCCTCGCCGTGCACGATCGTCTCGCCCAGCATCGCCATGGTCGGCAGGGGCGGCTTGGTGGTGCTGGTGATGACCTGGCGGAACCTGTCGAGCGTGTCGGCCGGGGACGTGCCGAGCTGCTCGGCCAACCGCATGGCCACCTGTTTGTCGAAGTCGAACCGGCAGCGGATGACACCCGCCAGCCACCGTACGCCGTTGAGGCGCGCCCCGGCGGTGAGGTGGGCGAGTACCTCGCGCACCGTCAGCCCTTCGCACAGGGAGGGCGTCGTCCACTGCTCTTCGGTCAGATCCGCGAGGTCGGCCGCCAAGGCCGCGCGCTCGGCGTGGACCAGCGGCCAGAGGCCGGTACGGCGACTCAGGGGTGATTTCGGGGCCGTCATGGCAGGGTTCCTCCCGGCAAGGGTCCACACGATCGATCGTTCACGGGTAGGACGGCCCTCATGGGGCAGAATCGTCGCTCGCGAGCGAGATCAACTGTCGGTGCTCGGTTATAGGGTCCGGCGCGTGGACGAGACATCGAGAACCCGAAGCGCCGTGCACGCCTACTTTGAGCGCGTCGAGCGGCGTGATTGGGAAGGCTTCGGCGCCCTGCTGGCCGAGGACGTGGTCTATGAGATGCCCCAGAGTCGCGAACGGATCCGCGGGAAGGCGACCTACCTCCAGTTCAACAGGGAATATCCCGGCGATTGGCACCTTCAGGTTCGGCGCGTCGTCGCCGATGGCCGCCATGCGGCGGCGTGGGTCGACGCGCGCGTCGGCGCCGAGCACCAGGATGCGTGCGTGTGGTTCGAGCTCTCCGGCCAGGGCCTGATCAGCCGGATCACTGACTACTGGCCGGAGCCGTATGATCCGCCGCCTGGTCGCGAGCACCTTGTGGAGCGCTGGTAAGACCTTCTAGTCCGGCGGAAGGCGGTAGACGGACACGTGGGACCGCGACTCGGCGGTGAACTCGGCTCCGGCCCAGTCGGCATGCCTGCTCTCCAGCTCGAACCCGGCCAGCTCAGCCATGAGGTCCAGCTCGGCCGGCCAGATGTAGCGGTGCGGGCTGCGGAAAAGCCGAGCCTGCCGGCTCTCGTCGAACCTGAAGTGGTGCGAGACCACATGCTGCCGCAGAACGTCGTAGGTGTCCAAGCCGATGTAGCCGGGCTCGGAATGCCAGACCGTGGCCTGCTGTCCCGGCGGGAGTTTACGCAGCTCAGGCACCCAGAGCTCGATCACGAACCGCCCGCCGGGCGTGAGATGGCGGGCGGCGTTGCGGAAGCACGCGACCTGCTCGGCCTGGGTGAGCAGGTTGGAGATCGTGTTGAAGACGAGGTAGACGAGCGAGTATTCCCCCGGGGCGACGGCGGTCGCCATGTCACCGGCGATCACTGGGATGGTCGCTTCGTCCACCTTCGTGCGCAGCTGGTCGATCATCGGAGATGACAGCTCGATGCCGGTTACCGGCACTCCTCGCTCGGCGAGCGGCACGGCCACGCGGCCGGTCCCGATGGCGAACTCGAGCGCCCGTCCGTCGCCCGCGAGCTCGGCGAGACGATCCACGGTCGGCTCCAGGACTTCGGGCGCGAACATGCCGGCCCCCGGAGTGTCATAGCCCTGAGCGGCCTCGCTGTCCCAGATCTCCTCCTGACGCATGCTGCCCACGATGGTCGTGAGGTGCACGCGTTGTCCAACGGTTTTCGGTCAGACGACGGCGATGGCGGGGGCCACACGTGCGGACCCGATGCCGCGGTCCGGCTTGCCGAGCCGGAAACGTACCTTGCCCTTCAGCACGGTGCCGGACTCGGCCAGGCCATCAGTGAGACCTTCGCCGGGGAACAGGGTGAACGTCCACCTTGGGTTGGATTCGCAGTCCGGCAGGTCGCGGCCGCCTTGCAGGACCCTGGCTCCCCACAGCTGACGGATCATCAGTGCCCTGGTGTCGACGCCGGCGACCGTGAAGGCCGCCGCCGGGCCGGCCACGATGTGGTGGTGACTGCCCAGGGAGGGCCCGTAGACGCTGGTCACGGTGGCCACCATGGTCCACGGCGCGCCATTCCGCACGCCGAGGACTCCCGCGGGTAGCCGGTCGTCGAACACGTCATCCACGGGCGTGCCGAGTTGGTCCGCTCTGACGTCGGCGGTCATCGGCCGCCGCGTGTCCAGCTTGCCCGGGTCCGGCACCAGCAGGATTCCGTACGTCGTCTCGTCGGCGAAGCGCGCCGAGGCGAAGTGGTCGCGCAGCGCGAGCACCGCCTCCTCAGCGGCGTCCCACAGCTCGCTGGGGAAGGCCGTCGCCAGGTAGCCCGGCGTCACCGCCGGCAGCCCGGCCTGCGCCACCGCTTCGGCGACCGACGGGCATCGAGCCCATCCGGACTCGGCCAGCCTCACGATCTGCTCGTCCTTGAACGACATCACTCACCCAAGACTGCCGCACAGCTGAACCCTGCGCCTAGAGGAGCGGGTGGGTCACGCGGCGGCGCGGGCGCGCTGGAAGATGCGCACGCCGGCCACCCCAAGGGGCAGGAACAGCAGGGCGAAGACGGTGCCCACCACGTACGTCATGCTGACCGGGATGGCGTCGAGAGGGAGTTGCTGCCCGGTGACCATCCGCCACCAGTCGTCCCGTACCGCACCGGACACGTTCAGGAGGCCCAGCGCGGTGGCCAGCACGCCGAACACCGTGAGCCAGCGGCCCTTGCGGCCGCGGACCAGTCCGGGCACCGCGAGCGCGCCGAGTGCGCCGGCGATCAGGCCGTAGTGCAGCAGGATCGCCGACAGCTCCGTCAGGAAGCTGTCACGGGCCAGCGAGGTGATGTAGTCGGCAGCCGACTCCGAGGCCTGGGGCGGGCAGGTCATCATGCCGGCGAACATCAGCAGCGGGCTGCTGATCAGGGCGGCGCCGCCTCCGCCGCGGCCCCCTCGGGCGCGTCAGTCGTTTCGCACCGTGATCGGTCCCCGCTTCGATGGACCACGGCCGAGCCGGGTCCGCTGAACGGCGGATGCTCTGGCCTGCGGAGGTCCGCCATCTGGGGGAGTCGGCCGATGGCGTGCCTGGTTACCATCGGTTTCCATGACGATGACCCGGCTGAGGGACGTCCGCCTCATCCCGCTGGTGTTCGGGCCGCTGATCGGTTTCCTGGCCGTGCTGGAGACCCAGCTGGACGACTTCTTCGGCGCCAGCGCCGGCGCCACGTGGGTGTCGGGTGTCCTGCTGGGTGCTGGGGTGGTGGTCGCGGCCTGGCATCCGCTGGCCGGCACGGTCATGGCGGCCGCCTGCCTGCCGATCCCCGTGGTCGTCTTAGACGCGCCGGGAGTCGGTGGCGCGGCGATGATCGGCATGATCGGGGTGGTGGCGTGGGCCGGCTGGCGTGAGCCACCCCAGCGCTCGCTGGCGGCGTTCGGCGCCGCGGCCGTGGCTTTCACGAGCGCGTCGATGGCCGCCGGCCTGTCGTTGTGGGAGTTGTTCTTCGTTCCGGCGATCCTGCTGCCCGGCTGGTGCATGGGGCTGCTCGCCCGGCGCAGCGGGGAGCGGGCGGCCGAGCTCGCCGAGCTGGCCGCCGCTCTCGACGCCGAACGCGAGGCGAACGCCCAGGCGGCGGTCGCGCAGGAGCGTACGCGCATCGCCCGGGAGGTGCACGACGCGGTCGCGCACTCGGTCAGCGTGATGACCCTCCAGCTGGGCGGCCTGCGCAGGGTGCTCGCCGGCCGCCCGGCCGAGCAGGAGGTCGTGGCCGGGCTGGAGCGGCTCGGGAGGCAGACGGTGGAGGAGATGCGCGGCCTGGTGGGCATCCTGCGCGAGCACGTCGACGGCGAGCACCCAGCGCCGGTGCCGTCACTGGCCCGCGTCGGCGAGCTGATCGCGGATGTCCGCGCCGCCGGTCTGAAGGTGACTCTGGACTCCCCCGCCGAGCCGCCGCAACTTCCGCCGGTCCTCGACCTCACCGCCTACCGGGTGCTCCAGGAAGCCCTGACGAACGTCTTGCGGCACGCCGGCGAGGTGCCGACCGCGGTCACCATCGGCTACACCGACCAGGCCGTCACGCTCGAGGTACGCAACGAGCCCGGGCGGGCGGCGCAGGCGGCGAGGCGCGGTGGCCACGGCCTGGTGGGCATGCGTGAACGGCTCGCGATGGTGCAGGGAAGCCTGCACACCAGTGTCGAGCCGGACGGTGGGTTCGCGGTGCGCGCCCGGTTCCCCATCCCCCGCACACGGTAGGAAAAGCGCATGACCATCTCCATGGCGCTCGTCGACGACGAGGCGATGATCCGCGTGGGCCTGCGGCTGGTGCTCAGCGGCGAACCCGACATCGAGGTCGTCGGCGAGGCGGCCGACGGCGTCGAGGCCCTCGACCTGGTCGCGCTACGCGCCGGAGTCAGCGGCTTCCTGCTGAAGGTCGCCCCGCCCGAGCACCTGGTCGAGGCAGTCAGCACGCGCTCACCAACCGGGAGACCGACGTGCTGAAGCTGCTGGCCCAGGGTCGCACTCGTGTCCAGGCGGTCGTCTTCGCGTACGAGAGCGGCCTCGTCCGTCCTGGGGAGCAGGACCGATCCTGAGCCGTTCAGCTCAGCCGGACCTGCGGGCGAAGGCCGGTGCATGTTCCGGACGGGGTCCGAAGCCGACCATCCGGGGAGGAATCTTGCGGAAGCCCGGGAACGCGCGAATGAGGAAGAGGAGGGACTTCGGCGGCCCGGACCGTTTGCCGGTGAACTGCGCCTCGAAGAAGCCCCGTTGCACCAGCCGCTGCAGACCCTGAATGATCACGGTCGGGAGGTGCCTGCGCCGTTGCACGGCCGCCAGGTCCTTGAGAGTGACCGCGTGCCGGCGCAGGGGGTCGGCCAGGATGGCAGCGGCGGCCACCGCGTCCTGGACGGCCAGATTGATGCCTACCCCGCCGGCGGGCGACATGGCGTGCGCGGCGTCGCCGATGAGCAGCAGCCCGTCGAGGTGCCAGCGCTTGAGCCGGTTGAGCTTGACGTCGAGCACGAAGACCTCGTCCATGCTCTCCAGCCGGTCCACCCGGTCGGCGAAGTCCGGCCGCAGGTGGGCGATGCGCTCGCGGAACCGCTCCACGCCCTCGGCCCGCAGCCGCGCGTCGGAGCCTTTGGCGGTGAGGTACGCCAGCTGGTAGTAGTCCTCGCGGGTCAGAGCGATCAGCGCCTCCGCCCCCCGCGCGACCGGCGTGATGCCGGCCGGCACGCCCGCCTCGTGCTCGAACCTGGGCAGGCGGAACCACCAGACGTCGAAGGGCACGTGAAACTCCTTGGGCACGAGACCCGCGTCCCGCCGCAGCGTGGAGTGCCTGCCGTCGCACGCGACCGTCAGCTCGGCGCGGATCTCCCCTTCCCGGCCGTCCGCCGTGCGATAGCTGACCCCGACGACCTTGCCGCGCTCCCTCAGCAGCCCGGTCGCCGCCGTGTTCATGCGCAGGGCGAAGCCGGGCTCCTCGCCGGCCGCCTTGGCGAGGAAGGAGAGCAGGTCCCACTGGGGCACCATCGCGATGTAGTTGTACGGCGCCGGCAGCGACTCGAAGTCTCCCAAGGTGACGATGCTCCCGTCGGCGACGGGGAACGCCACCCTGGTCAGACGGCTCTGCGGCAGAGCACGGAAGGCCTCGCCGAGGCCGAGCTCGTCCATGAGCCGGACCGTGGACGGGTGCACGGTGTCACCCCGGAAGTCGCGCAGGAAGTCGCCGTGCTTCTCCAGCACGGTGACCTCAATGCCTGCCCTGGCCAGCAGGAGGCCCAGCATCATGCCCGCCGGGCCGCCGCCACACACCAGGACACCTGTGCTTTCAGCCATCATGACCGTCCCTTTCGTGCACGGACCCCCTGCCCACTAGCATGCGCCCGTACCCGAAAGAATTCAACAGGCAATGAAAAAGGTTCGAGGGCGGCGCCGTGCCGCCCTCGGCCTTCGTTCTAGATCTTGCCGACGCCCGCCCCCGCCTGGACCTTCGCGGGGACGGTCGCCGGGTCGTCGAGCGTGTAGGAGTAGTAGGTGCCGGGCTCGACGACGCTGCCCGCCGTCTCCGCTGCGCCCGAGTTGACGTAGAGGTTGCGCCGTTCGACCACCCGGCCCGGATCGCTCTCCGCGTAACCGACGTGGATCGGGTGGGCGACGTTCTCGAAGTAGTTGCCCTCCACCAGCACGCCGGCGTTCTGTGTGGAGGCGATGCCGTACAGGGAGTTGTTCCTGTAGTAGTTGTTGAACACGTGGACCGGCTCGCCGAAGCGGGCGCGCGGGTGGCGCTGGTCGGTGCCGTCGAAGAAGTTGTGGTGGTAGGTGACCCGCAGCTTGCCGATGTCGGCCGTGTAGGTGTCGGAGTGGCCGAGCAACATCGCCTTGCTGTGGTGGTGGAACTTGTTCCAGGAGACGGTGACGTAGTCCGACTCCCGTTTGATGTCCAGCAGGCCGTCGTACCCGGCGGACAGATCGTTGTGGTCGATCCACACGTGGTGGGCCTTGTTGGTGACGCTGATGGAGTCATCCTCGGCGTTGGTGAACCTGATGTTGCGGATGATCACGTTGTTGCCGGGGCGGGTCGTGGAGCCGAGCTGGAGGCCGCCGCCGGTGATCTCGGCGGTCGCGCCGACGCCGATGATGCTCTTGTTGGCGACCACCGTGATCATGTCGCTGATCTGGATACGGCCCTGGATGCGGAGAATGTACGCCCCCGTCCGGCCGGCGTAATCCTGCAGTTGGGCGCCCGTGGTGATGGTGACCTCGGTGCCGCCCGCGCCGCCGGTGGTGCCGTTCTGGCCGAGGGCGTTCACGGAGGCGAATCCGATGGGGCCGTCCGCGGCGCTCGCCGGCGCCGGGAAGAGGGCGACGAGCAGCGCGGCGGCCGCGGCGAATCGGAACAGCATGGCGGCCTCCTCAGATCTTCCCGGTCCCGGAGCCGGCGGTGACCGCCGCCTTCACCGTGTTCGGATCGTCCAGGGTGTAGCTGTAGTAAGTGCTGGGCTCCTGCACGCTGCCGCTGCAGTCGGGCGTGCCGGACTCGTCGACGAAGACGTTGTTGCGCGCGACGCATCGACCGGCGGGGCCCGCGTACGAGTTGCTCACGGGCTCTTCGACCCGCTCGAAGTAATTGCCTTCGACCAGGCAGCCGGCGTTCGCCTGGCAGGCCACTCCGACGTCGGTGTTGTAGACGTAGTAGTTGTTGAACACGTGCACCGGCTCCCCGAACCGCACCCGCGGGTTACGTTGCGGCGTCCGGTCGAACCAGTTGTGGTGATAGGTGACCTTCAACCGGCCCACGTCCTGCGCGTCGTTGTCGTCGTCGTGGCCGAGCAGCATGGTCTTGGTGTGGTCGTGCACGTGGTTCCACGAGACGGTGACGTACGACGAACCGCGCTTGATGTCGACCAGCCCGTCGTAGCCGGCGGCCAGGTCGTTGTGGTCGATCCAGATGTGATGGCTGAACATCTGGACATTGATCGAGTCGTCGGTGGCGTTCCTGAAGACCAGGTTGCGGACGATGACGTTGTGGACGGCGTCGGCCGGCGGCGAGGTGATCGAGTCGTCCGCGGGCAGCCCGATGTTGAACCCGCCCCCGGTGATGCCGGACCCGGAGCCGACGCCGACGATCGTCTTGTCGGAGGCGACGTTGTGCATGCCGGCCGGCACTGTGATCATCCCTCGGACGCAGATGTTCAGCGGCCCGCTCTGGCCGATCGCGCTGATCAGCTCGCCGGCCGTGTCCACCTCGACCGTGGGGCCGCCCGCGCCGCCCGTGGTGCCGTTCTGCCCCCAGGCGTTGACGGCGGCGAACCCGGTGGGCGTGCCCGAGGTGTCGCACGTGCCGGGCGGGGGCAACGTCGGGGTGGTCGGCGGGTCGGTCGGGCCGCCGATGTCCGTCACCAGCACGTCGTCGAACGAGGCACTGGCGTAGTAGCCGGCCAGGCCCGCCCGCCCCGAGCCGATCGAGGCGTCCGTCGCCGTGGCGACCTGCACGTTGTTCACGAAGCCGCGTAACGTCGTGCCGAATGCCTCGAGGCGGAGGGTGTACCAGTCGCCGGCGGACACCGTGGCCGTGGCCAGGGTGATCGGTGCGCCCCCGGTCCGCTTGCCGAGGACGACCGTGCCGGCGCTCCCCAGGCCGAGGAAGTAGTAGGTGCTGGTGCTCTGCGCCCTGGCCAGCACCGCGACGTGCCGGCCCGAGCCGTTGAACGCGATCGGCTTGACCCGCGCCTGCACCGCCTGGTCGCCCCATCCGGCGCCGGCCACCGCGCGGGCGTCCGCGCTGGTGCCGGACTGCCGGTACGCCCTGGAGCCGTCGGTCACCACCGACCAGCTGCCGCCGGACCTCGACCAGCCCGTGGCGTCACCGTCCTCGAAGTCGTCGCCGAAGAGCGTGGCGGCGGACGCGCTGGGCACCCCCAGCAACACCGTTGCCGCCGCCGTCGCGGCGGCGACGCCCGCCGCGAGCGCGGCGAGCACTGATCGTCTGCTTCTGCGCACCGTGGAGCCTCCGGTCGTGAAGGCGACCGGGCGCGCTCGACCCTCGCGAGGGGTGTACGCGCCCGATCGCAGTGGCAAACCGGAACCCGTCGCGGCATGAACGGGTCCCTCACTGGATGTGGTGTTGCGCGTAAACTCGCGAGCTTCACACCTTTATGCAGCCGATTGTGAAGACAGTCAATGCGTAGGCTGTGCAGTTTTGTTGCAATCGTTTGCTGCAACTGAAGTGCGGCGTCCCTGGGCATGGAGCCAGAGATCGTGCAAGCGATTGTCGAAGCTGGAATGCGACGATGCTTGATAGATTTGGCGGCAGGTGGGCCGAAAGTCCGAATCGGCGGTCCGCGCGCTGATCCTGGAGACGCCTTGACGGTTACGGCCTGGGTGGCAGTGGCCGCCTTTCTCGCCGCATACACGTTGATCGCCACCGAGAAGGTGCACCGGGTGGCGGCGGCGCTCGGCGGGGCCGGGATCATGCTGCTGGTCCACGCCACCGACGCCGGCGCCGCGTTCTTCGACGAGGCCAGCGGGATCGACTGGAATGTGATCTTCCTGCTGCTCGGCATGATGGTCATCGTCGGTGTGCTCAAGCAGACCGGCGTCTTCGAGTTCCTCGCCATCTGGGCGGCCAAGCGGGCCAAGGGCAGGCCATTCCGGCTCATGGCGTTGCTGATCGTGATCACCGCGTCCGCGTCGGCGCTCCTGGACAACGTGACGACGGTGCTGCTGATCGCGCCGGTGACGTTCCTGGTGTGCGAGCGGCTCAGCCTGTCGGTGGCGCCGTTCCTCATCGCCGAGGCCATGGCGTCCAACATCGGCGGCGCCGCCACCCTGATCGGCGACCCGCCGAACATCATCATCGCCAGCCGTGCCGGGCTGACCTTCAACGACTTCCTCATCCACATGGCGCCGCTGATCATCGTGCTGGTCGCGGTGTTCGTCGGGTTGTGCCGGTGGTTGTTCAGGAAGTCGTTCACGTACGACCCGGACTTGGCTGCGGAGATCATGTCGTTGAACGAGCGGGAGGCCATCGCCGACCGCCGGCTGCTCTGGCAGTCGCTGGCGGTGCTGACGCTGGTGATGGCGGCGTTCGTGCTGCATCCGGTGCTGCACTACGAGCCGTCGGTCGTGGCGCTGCTCGGTGCCGGGGCGCTGGTGGCGGCCACCAAGGTGACGACCGAGCAGGCCATCCGCGAGGTCGAGTGGCCGACCCTGGTGTTCTTCGCCGGGTTGTTCGTGATGGTGGGGGCACTGGTGGAGACCGGGGTGATCCGGCAGATCTCGCAGGCGGCGGCGCAGGCCACCCAGGGTCAGCTGGCGCTCACGACCATGCTGCTGCTCTGGGCCTCCACCGGGCTGTCGGCGGTCATCGACAACATCCCCTACGTCGCCACCATGAGCCCCATCGTCGCCGACCTGGCCCAGGCGAATGACGGGGCCCAGGTGTTCTGGTGGGCCCTGGCCATCGGCGCCGACCTGGGCGGCAACGCCACGGCCGTCGGCGCGGCGGCCAACGTGGTGATCCTCGGCATCGCCGCCCGCAACGGCACCCCGATCAGCTTCTGGCAGTTCACCAAATACGGGATCGTGGTGACGTTCGTGACCGTCGCGCTGTCGACGCCGTACCTCTGGCTGCGTTACCTCACCTGAGCGGCAACGGCCCTTCAGCCCCCTGGCGCGGGCCGAAGATGCGGCGCTCGCTCTCGTCGATGGGCACGTCGTTGATGCTCGCCTCCCTGCGCCGCATCAGCCCGGACTCGTCGAACTCCCACTGCTCGTTGCCGTAGCTGCGCCACCACTGCCCGGAGGCGTCGCGGGACTCGTACTGGAAGCGGACCGCGATGCGGTCGCCCAGCACCGCCCACAGCTCTTTCCGCAGCGCGTAGTCCAACTCCCTGTCCCATTTGCGGCGCAGGAACTCCCTGATCTCGTCGCGGCCCTTGAGGAACTCGCCGCGGTTGCGCCAGACGGAGTCCTCGGTGTACGCCAGCGCGACGCGGTCCGGGTCGCGCGTGTTCCAGGCGTCCTCGGCGGCCTGGACCTTGATGCGGGCGGTCTCCTCGGTGAACGGCGGGACAGGTGGGCGAGTCATGGAACCTCCTGGAGAACGTACGTTCTCCGGTAGCCTAGAGAACGACCGTTCTCCAGGCAAGTGAGGTGGCATGGAACACGCGGAGCGGGTCCTCGTCGCGGCGGGCGAGCTGTTCTACGGGCGCGGCCTGCGGGCGGTGGGCATGGACGACGTGCGCGCCGCGTCCGGGGTGTCGCTCAAGCGGCTCTACCAGTGTTTCCCGTCCAAGGAGGCGCTGGTCGTGGCCTATCTGGAGCGGCGGGACGAGCGGTGGATGTCCTCGCTCACGTCATACGTCGAGCAGCGCGAGAACAAGATCGCCGCTGTGTTCGCGTGGCTGGAGCGGTGGTTCGCGGAGGACGACTTCCGCGGGTGCGGGTTCGTCAACGCCTACGGGGAGCTGGGCAGCACGTCCGAGGCCGTACGGGAAGTGGTGCAGCGGCACAAGCAGCGACTTCGCGACCACCTGCGCGGGCTGGCCTCCGAGGCGGGGGCGGTGGACCCGGACCTGCTCGCCGAGCAGCTGCTCGTGCTGGTCGACGGGGCCACCGTCACCGCGATGGTGAATCCGCCGGGCGCGGCGACGGCGGCACGGGCGGCCGGCCAGGCGGCCGCCGCGGCTGTCACAGCAGCTTGTCGAGAGTGATGGGCAGGTCGACGATCCGCTTGCCGGTGGCGTGACGCACGGCGTTCGCGACGGCCGCGCCGACCCCTGTGATGCCGACCTCGCCCACCCCGACCAGTCCGAGCGGCATGGTCGGGTCCGGCTCGTCCAGCCAGTGCACGTCGATGCGGGGGATGTCGGCGTGCACGGGCACGTGGTATTCGCCCAGGCTCGCGTTCACGATCCGTCCGGTGCGCGGGTCGACCAGCGTCTCCTCCGACAGCGCCAGGCCGATGCCCATCACGATGCCACCGCGAAGCTGACTGGCCACCAGCTTGGCGTTGATCACCCTGCCGACGTCGAACACGCCGAGCCAGCGCGACACCCGCACCTCACCGGTGTCCCGGTCCACCCGCACCTCGCAGAACTGCGCCCCGCACGCCGCCTTCACCCAGCGCCTCATCTCGCGAAGCGTCCCCACCATGCCGAGCGCGCCCGGCTTGATCGCGGCGTCCAGGTGATCGCGCCCCGCCCGGGTCAGGATGGCCGCGTACGTCTCGCCGCTCACCCCGTGGAAGAGGCCGCCGTCGCGGGCCTCCAGGTCGGGCAGCCGCCGGCCGCGCAACGGCGAGTCCGGGGCCCGGCGTGCCAGTGCGAGCGCGGACTCCTTGAGCTTGCGGCAGGCGGCCAGCACGCTCGACGCCACGCTCGCGGTCTGCGTCGAGCCGCCCGCCATGGCGCCCAGCGGCAGCTCGGAGTCGCCGGACTCGACGCGTACGGCCTCCAGCGGCACGCCCAGCTCATCGGCGGCGATCTGCGCCTGCACCGTGGCGGCGCCCACCCCGATCTCGGCGATGGCGCAGCGCACCACGACCCCGCCGTCCGCGGACAGCCGCACGGCGGCGCCCACCGGCATCTGCATCGCGGGGTGGTACGCGGTGGCGACGCCCATGCCGACGAGCCACCGCCCGTCCCGCATGGCGCCGGGCCGCGGGTCCCGCTCGTTCCAGCCGAACCGCTCGGCCCCCAGCGCGTACGCCTCCCGCAGGAATCGCCGGGCGAACCGCTTGCCGTCCACCGGGTTGCGCTCCGGCTCGTTGCGCATGCGCAGCTCGATCGGGTCCATGCCGAGCTCCCAGGCCAGCTCGTCCACGGCCGACTCCAGGGCGAAGCTGCCGATGGACTCGCCCGGCGCCCGCATAGGGGTGTTGGGGAGCAGGTCGAGCTGGACGAGGTGCTGGCGCAGGTGAATGTTGGGGGCGGCGTAGAGGTGCCGGGAGGCCGAGGTGATCTGCTCCTGCCAGCCTCCGACCCTTCCCGTCCTGGCCACACTGGTGTGGATCAGGGCGGTGAGCGTGCCGTCCTTGTCGGCGCCCAGTGCGACCCGCTGCGTGCTGGCGGTACGGCCGCCGACCGTGTGGTAGACGCCCGCCCGGGTGAGCGCCAGCCGCACCGGCCGGCCGGTCGCCCGCGCGGCCAGCGCGGCGAGCAGCGTGCCCGCCCAGATCGGGCCCTTGCCGCCGAACCCACCGCCCACGAACGGCGCCAGCACCCGGATGTTCCGCTCCGGCACGCCGAACCGCAGCGCGAGCTGCTTGCGCACCCACGGGATGCCCTGCGTGGCCTCGTGCACGGTCAGGTGGTCGCCGTTCCAGGCGGCGGTGGTGGCGTGTGGCTCGATGGCGTTGTGGTTGTGCGGCGGCGTGGTGAACCGCAGGTCCACCGACACCGCCGCGGCCGCCAGCGCGGCCTTCGCGTCACCCTTGTCGGCCTCGCTCTCCAACAGCATGCTGCGCTTCTGCGGGGTGGCGTTCGGCTCCTCGGCCGAGAAGTCCACCACGGCCGGCAGCTCCTCGTACGAGGGCCGCACCAGGGACGCCGCGTGCCGCGCGGCCTCGTGCGTCTCGGCGACCACGACGGCCACCGGCTGGCCGTTCCAGTGCACCTCGTCGGTGGCCAGGTAGTTGACCGACGTCCCGGAGGCCATCGCACCGAGGGGGTCCAGGAGGCTGACCTTGAAGGGCTTCATGGCGGGGGCGTTGTCGTGGGTGAGCACCTCGATCACGCCGGGCACGGCGCGGGCGGCCGCGGTGTCGATGGCGGTGATGCGGCCCCGGGCGATCGTCGCGTGGACCAGGGCGGCGTAGGCGAGGTCCGGGTAGTGGTGCTCGGCCGCGTAGCGGGCCTCGCCGGTGGCCTTGGCCCGGCCGTCGAGCCGGTCGATCGGCTGGCCGACGTATTTCGTGCCGGTCGCGCGCTCGATCTCGGTCGTGGTCATGCCGCTTCCCCTCCGTTGGTCAGCTCGCGCAGCGTGGCCGTGATCGTGGCGCGGGCCAGACCGCTCTTGAACGCGTTGCCCGGCTGCGGGGTCGCGGCCGCCAGCTCGGCGTCGGCCGCCCGGCGGAACGCCTCCTCGGTCGCCGGGCCGCCGAGCAGCGCCTGCTCGGCCTCGCGCGCCCGCCACGGCTTGGGGGCGACGCCGCCCAGCGCCAGGCGGACGTCCGTGATCGTCCCGTCCCGCACCTCCATCGCCGCGGCCACGGAGACCAGCGCGAACGCGTACGACGCCCGGTCGCGGACCTTGCGGTAGCGGGAGGGGGCGGCGATCGGCGGCACCTCGACGGCCGTGATCAGCTCGTCGGCCGCGAGCGCGGTCTCGACCTGCGGCGTGTCGCCGGGCAGCAGGTGGAAGTCCGCCAGCGGGATCCGGCGCGTGCCGCGCACGCTCCGGGCCTCGACGACGGCGTCCAGGGCGAGCAGGGCCACGGACATGTCCGACGGATGCGTGGCGATGCAACTGTCACTCACGCCCAGGATCGCGTGGGAGCGGTTGAACCCGCCGACCGCGTCACAGCCGGCGCCGGGCTCGCGCTTGTTGCAGGCCGACGCCTGGTCGTAGAAGTAGGGGCAGCGGGTGCGCTGCAGCAGGTTGCCGCCCACGGTCGCCATGTTGCGCAGCTGGGCCGAGGCGCCGGCCAGGATCGCCTGCGACAACACCGGATAGCGGGTGCGGACCCGGCGGTCGGCGGCCAGAGTGCTGTTGCGCACCAGCGCGCCGATCCGCAGGCCGCCGCCGGGCAACTCGGCCACCTCGTCGAGCGGCAGCCCGGTGACGTCCACGACGGTGAGAGGCCGCTCGATGCCCTCACGCATGAGGTCGACCAGGTTGGTGCCACCGCCGAGGAACTTGGCGCCGGAGTCGGCCGCCACCGCCTGCACGGCCGCGTCGATGTCGGGCGCCTTGACGTACGCGAACGGTCTCATCCGGCCACTTCCTTGATCGCGTCCACGATGCCGTTGTAGGCGCCGCAGCGGCACAGGTTGCCGCTCATCCGCTCCCTGATCTCGGCCTCCGTGAGCTCCGGGGCGCCTGCGGAGACCGCGCTCGGCATGCCCGCCGCATACTCATCGAGCATGGCGATCGCCGAGCAGATCTGACCCGAGGTGCAGTAGCCGCACTGGAGCCCGTCGTGGCGGACGAACGCCTCCTGCAAGGGGTGCGGGGTCACGCCCTCGATGGTGGTGATCTCCCGGTCGGCGTATTGGACGGCCAGGGCCAGGCAGGCGTTGATCCGCACGCCGTCGGCGAGGACCGTGCACGCGCCGCAGGCGCCCTGGTCGCAGCCCTTCTTCGGGCCCGTCACGCCCAAGCGCTCGCGTAGCGCGTCGAGCAGGCTGACCCATGGCTCGACATCGAGCTTCTCTTCGGTGCCGTTCACTCGCATCCGTATCTCGGTCACATCTCGGGACGTTAACAGAACATCGTCCACTTAACAAGAGAACGACGTTCTTTTAACCCTGGGCCTTATCCTGAGACCGCGATGACTTTCCTCAGGGCCAGGCGGCCGGAGCACAAGCAGCAGCGGCGCGAGGCGATCCTCGACGCCGCGCGCGAGCTCGCCATGGCCTCGGGTGTGCGGAACGTGAGCCTGGGCGCGGTCGCGGAGGCCGTCGGCCTGGCGAAGTCCAACATCGTGCGCTATTTCGGCACCCGCGAGGAGATCTACCTCCACCTCGCCACCGAGGAGTGGGGGCAGTGGGCGGAGGCGGTGCGCGAGCGGTTGCGTCATGCCTCCGGCGCAGCCGAGGTGGTGACGGTGCTGGCGGAGACGCTGGCCGCGCGGCCGCTCTTCTGCGACCTGCTCAGCCACACCTCCACCAGCCTGGAGCACAACGTGTCGGTCGAGGCGGCGTACACGTTCAAGCGGGCCGTGGTGGGCGTGGTCGGCGAGCTGGGCTCCGAGGTGGCGGGCATCACCGACCTCACGGTCAACGAGGCGATCGAGCTCGTCATGGGCGCCGCCGGCCTGGGCGGCCTGCTCTATCCCGCCGCCAACCCCTCCCCCACGCTGGCCGAGGTCTACGCCCGTTACCCCGAGCTCGGCGCCACCTGCCCCCAGATGGTGCCCGTGCTCGTCCGCATGCTCAGCGCGCTCGCCGCCGGCCTGCCGACGCTCCGCTGAAAGTCTCACCTAACCGGTTAACCCCAAGGGAAGGGCACCCGCCATGCTCAGGTCAGCGCTTGGGACGGCGCGGTCAGAAGCGGGAGCATGACCTCCACGCGGGTGCCCGCGCCGGGCTCGCCGGCGACCACGCAGATGCCACCCAGCTCGGCCGCCCGCTCGCGCATCGAGCCGAGGCCCACACCCGCCCGATACGACGCGGGCAGCCCTTTGCCGTCGTCGCTGATCAGCACGCGCAGCACCGACTGCTCCCGCTGCAGCACGATCCGGGCGAGCGACGCCTCGGCGTGCTTGCGGATGTTGGTCAGGGCCTCCTGGACGATCCGGTAGACCGCCACCTCGACGGCCGCGGGCAGGTCACGCAGGCTGCCCTCGACGTCCACCTCGACCTCCGTGTCCGGCGACGACTGCCCGGCCAGGTCGCGGACGGCCCTGGCCAGGCCCAGGTCGTCGAGCGCGGGCGGGCGCAGGCCGTAGACGAGCTCGCGGATGTCCCGGGTGACCGCGCTCATCCCGGTGTGCAGGTCCTGGAGCAGCTCGTCGGCCGCCTCCGGGGATCTCTTCAGGCTGAGCCTGGCCATGTTGATGGTCATGGCCATGGCGGAGAGGGTCTGGCCGAGCCCGTCGTGCAGGTCGCGGCGCAGGCGGCGGCGTTCCTCCTCCCTCGTGGTCAGGATGCGCTCGCGAGAGCGTTGCAGGTCGGCGGCCATGCGGACGGCGTGGGCGACGTCGGCGGCGTACGGGGTGAGCGTGGCCAGCACCCGCTCGTTGTGCGCGGCGGGAAAGCGGCGCGGCCCCGGCGGTCCGACGAGCAGGCGGCCGACGCGCTCCCCGTGCCACACCAGGGGCACCTCGCGCGGGCTGTCGCCCACCCGGCCGCTCTCGACGTAGCGGGGCTCGCCCTCGGCCACCTCGATGGCCACACCCTCGACCGCCAGCCCGTCACGCAGCACGCTCACCACCGAGGTCAGCGCCTTGGCCGGGTCGCCGCGGCGCACGGCCTGGGTGAGGCGCTCGGCGAGCACGCCGGGGTCGCCGACGGCGCCGTACAGGAGCCGGTCCACGGCCCGCTGGAGCGCCCGCCGCAGCGGCTGGAAGAACGCTCCGGCGAAGAGCGCGGCGCTGATCCCGGCCACCTGTCCGTAGCCGGAGACCAGCACGCTGGACAACGTGCCGGCGGCGAAGTAGACCGCGCTGACCGCGGCCACCAGCCCGGCTGCCACGAAGGCGCGGCTGATCACCGTGTCGATGCCGTAGAGCCGGTAACGCATCACCGAGAACGCGACCGCGACCGGGACGAGCGCGGCCCAGACGGTCGCCGGCCACATCAGGTCCTGGTCGAACGCGGCGGCGACCAGGAAGACGATGTATCCGGTGAACGCCAGCAGCGGCCAGCCGATCTGCCGCCTGGTGATCGGGTCCGCATGCCGCATCCGCAACGCCAGCGACAACGCCGCCAGCGCCATGGAGACGTAGATGCCGGTCCAGGCGATCACCGCGATCGTCGGCGCGTACGGGGCGAACGCGGGGATCTGCAGAGGATTGGGGATGACCGCCGGGTACGGGTAGGCCTCGGGGGACGGGGGCGGCTGGAACGTCGTGCGCACGAAGTTGGCGGTGATGGAGGCGTAGCCGAGCACCAGGATGACCCGCCACCGCTTGGAGGGCAGGTGGCCGTCCGGTGAGTACAGCGGCAGCACCATCGTGAGCAGCACGCCGCACACCGCCCAGCCGATGTTCGCGGGAAGGCGCAGGTAGCCGGCGGTGAGCAGGTCGCCGGATGAGGCGGCGCGGAACATCAGCGCGGCGGAGACATCGCTGAGCCCGGCCGCGAGGCCGCCCAGGCACATCAGCCACGCCATGTTCAGCCGGGGGCGGTGGAAGAGCAAAAAGGCGCCGACCGCGGGGAACGTCAGCCCGGCGGCCGACTGGGGCGACACGGTCCTGGCCGGGATCCACTCGGCGGGCAGCCGGCTCCAGATGACCACCGCGGCGACGGTGAGGACGGGAGACACGACCGCCATGAGGACGGCCACGACCCGCGCGGCCTTCCCCCGGCCCGAGAGGTCGGCGAATTCGACCATCGGCTTGTCCGTCCTAAGCGCTGTCCTGGCCCCGCGAATGTGGCGGGGCCAGGACAGAATAGGCGCTACTGGACGGTGACGGTGGCCTTCGCGGTGATGGTTGTGCCCTGGACCTGGCCGGTCACGGTGAACGTGCCCGGCTGGGCGTACCGGTCAGGGCTGATGGCCTCCCAGGTGACGGCGACCGAGCTGTCCTTCGACCCGTCGTTGTACGTCGCCACGACGGTCTTCGGCATCGCCGGCGCCACCCCGGCCTTGGTCGTGACCGCTTCCTCCGCGATCGAGGTGATGGTCACGGCCGCGGTGGTGCGGACGTACACCGTTGCCTGGACGGGCTGGCGCACGCCCTCGGCGAGCCCGGAGACGGTGAAGCTGGTGCCACCCGTCTTCACCTGGTCGGGCGTCACCTGCTGCCAGGTGACGGCGGCGGTGCTGCGGGCGCCGTCCGCGTACAGGGTCTCCACGGTGGCCGGCAGCTTGGGCAGCGTGTCGACCAGGGTGGGGACGTGCACGGGGCGTACGGAGTCCGGCGGGACCTCGTACACCTTGACCTCCAGCAACCCGAGCGACGCCCCACCGGCCTCCAGCTGGACGCGCAGCCTCGAGGTGCTGACGGTGTCGAAGGAGACGGTGTTGTAGGCGTCGATCGCCGTCGGGTAGGAGGCGACGCCGGTGACGTCCTCGAAGGAGTCACCGTCCCACTGCTGGATCTTCCACGAGGCGGGCAGGCGCACGCCGCCGCCGTCGTCGAAGAAGTAGATGTCGGCCTTGTTCACCCGCACCGGCGACGGCCATTCGAGCTGCACCCACTGCGTGCCCTGCTGCGGCCAGGTGCCCCAGCGCGGGTTGGCGCCGTCGTTGGAGCGCGGCGGGTCGATGCCGTCGTTGATCGCCGCGATCCGCTCCCACGGCGAGGTGTAGGAGGCGGTGGGCGTGGCCTTGGGCGCCACGTTCACCTGCGCGGCCTGGGCCGTGGCGGTGACGGTCACGGTCGCGGAGCCGCTCTTCTCACCGTCCGAGGCGGTGAGCTTGAGCCGGTAAGTGCCCGGCTCGGAGAACGACACGACCGTGCTCGTGCCCGTCGGGTCGGTGAAGAACGCCTCACCGGGCCCGTCGGCCTTGGCCCACTGCGTGGTGAGCGTGCCCTTCGGCAGCGCGTCGTCCTTGGCCACCGCGTCGATCCTGACCTGGCCGGGGCGGCTGAAGGCCGGATCGACCACGGCCGCCACGTACGGGGCCCGGTTGGTGACCGTCCCCGCGTCGGCGCCCCTCTGGTACGCCTGGATCTCCTTCAGGCCGGTGGAGTACCCGGGCCGGTGGGTGACCAGGACACGCAGCTTCTGCGCGGTGATGGCCGGGAAGCGGACCTCGTTGAGGTTGGCCCGCGGATAGACCGGTTTCCTGGCCTGCCCCGGCACGTCCTTCCAGGTGTCGCCGTCCTGATACTGCACCGAGTAGAAGGCGGGCTCGCTGTACCCGGCCGCCTTGCGGTCGTTGGAGAAGTACAGCTTGACCTGGTCGACCTTCTGGGCCGAGCCGAGGTCGACCTCCAGCCAGTCCTGGGTCTTGCCGGAGCCCTTGCTGCCCCAGTACGGCTCGTTGATCGTGAACCCGTCCACCGCGCCGGCCGGGTCGCCGTGGGAGGCGGTGGCGGACTTGACCAGGTTCGGGCGGGTGGAGCGCAGGTCCACGCCGGCCTTCTGGAACAGGTCCTCGACCCGGTCGCCCTCGAGCTCGACCTGGGCGGGGGCCTTCATCGAGGCGGCCTTCTCGGCATACACCACGGTGCCGCCTTCGACCTTGCCGGTCGCCGGGTCCCACACCGCGTGCGCGAGACCGGAGAGCGTGACCTTGCGCTTGCCGTCGATGAGGATCGAGTACCCCTCGGGCACGCCGGCGTAGTGCGTCTTGCCGTCGCCGGGCTTGTCCCACACGATGGTGAGGTCGCTGCCGCGGTAGTTGATGCCGTTGACGGTGAAGTGGTCCCAGCCGATGTCCACCGGCCACAACTCGACCTTGCCGTCCGAGCGCGGGCGCAGGCCCATGACGTCCTCGATCACCGTCCAGTTGCTGCTGCCCAGGATCGTGTGGTGGATCCAGGAGCGATAGCCGATGGTCTTGGTGGTCTTGTTCCAGTCGGCCCAGAACTCGTTGGCGTCGGGGTAGCGGGTGTCCCCGCCGACGTACTGCGACCAGGCGTTCCAGTAGAGCAGCTGCTTGTACTGGTCGGCCGTGATGTACGGCGTCTGGTACTCCCGCAGCGCCTTGCCGAAGAAGGCGAAGTTACGGGTCGAGTTGATCTGCGAGAAGTTGTTCGAGCCCGGGTTCCCCGCCTCGGCCGCCTCGGCCTTGTCCTTCTGGTTGGCGGTGTACGCCGGGAAGATCGGATACTCCGCCGGGTCGGCCCACAACCGCAGCGCCTCCCGATATTTCGGATCATCGGTGGGCACCATGCCGGTCGCGTACGGGATGTAGTTGTTCGACTCCTTCCACGGGATCAGGTTGCCGGTCTGCAGGTCGCGGTGCTTGAACAACTTGTTCTGCTCGTCCCAGAGCAGGGTGAGGATGCCGTTCTTGACCTTGTCGGCCACGCCGCGCATCTCGGTGGCCTTCGCCTGGTCGCCCGACAGCTCGTACGCCTGCGCCGCCGCCATCGCGTTGGCGTAGACGTAGGCGCCTTCGAGCCGCTCGTTCGCCCGGTCGTAGTAGTGGAACGACACCGCGTCGGCGTCGTTGCCGGTCATGGCCTCCCAGTCGTACTCGATGACGCCGTTCTTGTTGGAGTCGTAGGCGTTGAGCTGCCCGTAGACGTCCTTCTCGGCATACCGGGCCAGGTTCCGCAGGATTTGCGGCTGCCCGCCGTGGATCTGGTAGCTCTCCAGCGCCGCCGCCGAGATGTACTGCGTGTAGCTGTTCGACCAGTTCTCCGGGTCGCCCGGGTTGTCGGTGTACTTGGAGTTGCGCGACACCTCGCCCGCCGACACCCACGGCCCGTACGAGTAGATCGGGTTGCGCAGGTATTTCAGGTCCTGCACGAACATCGGCACGGTCAGCACGATCGCGTTGTTGTAGCCCAGCGCGCCCTCCACCGACGTCGGGAACTGGTAGTCGTTCCCGGGGATGTCGGCGTCGAGGAAGTTGAAGCGCATCAGCCACCAGCGGTAGTAGATGAACTTCTTGATGTTCTCGTCGGGCACGTCGGTGTAGGGGACGTTGTCCGCCCACCAGGCGTTGTAGTCCTGCAGCTGGCGCCGCAGCGCCTGCTCCGGCGAGCGGCCCTTGTAGCCGTCGTACTCGGCGCGCGACCCGGCGAGCTCCTCGGTGACGAAGCCCATCTGGACCTTGGTGCGCACCGTCTTGCCCGGCTCGACCGTGACGGCGCCCTTGAGCGTGCCGTCGTCGACCTTGAGCCCGTCACCGCTGAGCCTGGGGAAGATCGTGGTCAGCCTGTTCTTGGCGAACACGGCGCCGGTCAGCTCGCGATCGCCGTCGGCCGTCCTGGTGTAGGGCGAGGTCACCGTGATCGGGACCGACTTCGCCGCCGACCCCGTGTTGGTGATCTCCAGGGTCGTCACGGCCACGTTCTCGTGCGTGATGAACTTCTTCACGCCGACCGACAGCCCGTCCCCGGTGTACTGGCCGGTCCAGTGGCTGGGCATCTGCAGCCGCTTCGACACGTCCTCGGTGAGGGTGCCGCCGAGCGAGATCGTGTACGCGTCCCGGTTGTCGATGCTCTCCCAGTACGCGACGTACCCGCCGAACCCGATCTTGCGGGGGTCGTGCTCCTTCATGAACAGCGCCCGCCCGCGCGACATCAACCACGGGCCGGCCGGGTCGTCGCCCGGCCGGGCCAGCATGCGGTCGATCCAGTACGAGTCGCCGCCCTTCTCCTTCTTGTAGATCTCCTCCATCATCTTGCGCGGGTGGTAGCCGACCGGCTCGTCGGGCACGGGGTCGGCACCCGTGAACACCGGCATCCCGAGGTCATCCACCGCGACCGCCGAGGTCGGTAACGCGACAAGAGAGGCTGTGAGCGCTAACACGGCCAAGAAACGCATGGGCATTCTCCAGAGGGTTCAGATCGGCAGCCAGACACGCATGGTCGCGGGACCCCGGTTGCCCCACCGGTGGTAAGGGATGAGCCGCAGCCGCGCGTCCGAGGCGTCCACGCGGCCGTTCTGCGAAGCCGAATACGGCCAGCCGTCGCCGTCGCTGTCGCCGAGCGATGCCCCGACCTCCAGCTGGACCACGCCGTCCGTCTCGTGCTCCACGGGCGGCTCGACCCGCACGGCCAGATCGGCGAGCGGCGGCTCGTCGCCCACCGACTCCGCGCAGTAAACGAGCGGCCCCCGCTCGACCGCCGCGCACCCCCGAAGCGCGTCGATCTTGCTGTTGGGGAAGGTCCACCGCGGCGACATCGCCAGCTCCAGCCGGAGCTCGTCACCCGCCCGCCACGGCCCGTCGGCGACCGCGTATCCCGGGGTCACCGCACGGACAGTCCCTCCGTGCGCGAGCGTCGCGTCCGAGGCCCAGGCGGGGACGCGCAGCTTGATGCGCCCGTCACCGTCCTCCAGCACCCGGACCGTCACCGTGCCGTCCCACGGGTATCCGGTCTCCACCCGCACCGCCAGGTCGCCGTGCCGCATCTCCGACGGCGTGAAGTGGTGGATCTGCAGACCGTCCGCCGCGGTCGTGGCCATGTAGGCGGGCAGCGAGGCCAGCGTGCGGGCGATGTTGTTCGGGCAGCAAGACACGTCGAACCAGGGCGAACGCAACCCGCCCTCGGCGGCGTGGTTGACGCCTTCGAGCGGCACGGCGGGCACCCGTACCTGCAGCGGGTTGGCGTAGAAGAACGACCGGCCGTCCAGCGCGACCCCGGTGGCGAGCATGTTGTACAGGGTCCGCTCGGCCAGGTCGGCGTAGCGGACGTCGCCGGTGGCCAGCAGCAGCCGGTGCGCCAGCATGATGGAGGCGATGCTCGCGCAGGTCTCGTTGTAGGCGCGGTCCGGCGGCAGCTCGTAGTCGTCGCCGAACGACTCGTCGATGTGCCGCGAGCCCATGCCGCCGGTCAGGTGCGTGCGCCGGGCGACCGTGCGCTCCCACTGCGCCTCGACCGCCTTCAGCAACTCCTCATCGCCGGTCTCGACGGCGACGTCCACCACGCCGGAGGCGAGATAGAGCGCCCGCACAGCATGCCCGCGGAACACCTGCGCCTGACGGACCGGCACGTCGTCCTGGAAGTAGCCGCGACCGAAGTGCACCTCGGCGAGCGCCGGCAGGCCGCGCCGCTCGACGAAGCGCTTGGCCATTTCCAGATACCGCTCCGTCCCGGTCACGCGGTAGAGCTCGACCAGCGCCATCTCGATCACGGGGTGGCCGCAGGTCTCCGTGCCCTCCATGAAGCGCCGGCAGACGTGGTCGGCGGCCCGCACCGCCACCTGCGTGAGCCGGTCCTCGCCGTGCATGCGCAGCCTGGCGACCCCGGCCTGGATGAGGTGGCCGTAGCAGTAGAGCTCGTGCCCCCACTCGAAGTCGGTGTACCGGCTGCCGGACCAGCGGGTGTTGATGTAGCCGTCGCCCTCCTGGGCCTGGGCCACGGTCTCGGCCAGCTCGGGCAGCCCCGGGTGGTCGGCCCAGGCCATGGCCTCCAGGAGCTTGTAGATCTCGGAGTCGCTGAACTCCCTGCCCCTCCGGGGACGTTCCCCCCGGAAGTTGCCGATCCAGCCTTCGCGTTCTTCCCATTCCTGGCAGTGGGCGATGGTGACCTCGCGGTTGAGCGCCACCCGGTCGCCCCAGAAACCGGGCGAGAGGCGTACCGCGTCGAGGCCTAGAGGGGACAGAACGCCCGATGAGGGCAGGACGGGGTTAGCCACGCAGAGCTCCTGACATGAATCCGCGCACGTAGTGGCGCTGCAACACGATGAAGAGGATGAGACAGGGGAAGGCCATGACCATGACGCCGGCCTGGAGCATGCCGTAGTCGACCGCGCCGAACGTCTGCTGCGTCATGCTGACCACGGCCACCGGCAGGGTGAACGAGGCGCCGTCGTTGAGCAGGATGAGCGGGGCGAAGAAGTCGTTCCACGAGGCGAGGAACGCGAACAGGCCCACCGTGATCAGCGCCGGCCGCACGGCGTGCAGCAGGATCCTGGTGAAGGCGCGGAAGGTGCCGCACCCGTCCACCAGCGCCGCCTCCTCCAGCTCGCGCGGCAGCGCCTCGAACGCGTTGCGCATCATGAACAGCGCGAACGGCAGCTGGAACATCACGAATACCAGCGACAACCCGACCAGCGAGTTCTGCAGCCCGATGTAGCCGAGCAGCACGTAGAGCGGGATGAGGATCGTCGCGTACGGCACCATGAGGATCGCCAGCGTGGCGAGGAACAGCAGGTTCTTGCCAGGAAAGTCGAAGCGGGCGAAGCCGTAGCCGCCGAGCGCCGAGACGATCAGCGTGCCCGCCACGGTCATGCCGGAGACCAGCACGCTGTTGGTCGAGTACGTGCCCAGCCCCTCGCCGAAGCCGGCCATCTCCAGGTAGTTGGACGGCTCCTCCAGCGAGGCGTAGCCGCTCCACACCAGCGGGAACAGGAACAGCACCGCCAGGGCGGACAGCGTGAGGTAACGGCTCATCGCAGCCTCCGCATCATCACCGTGTTGAGCCCGACGAGGGCCACGAGCAGCACGACCGACAGCGCCGCGGCGCCGCCGAGGTCGAAACGGAAGAACGCGTCTCGGTAGACGACCATGACCATGGACACCGTGCTGTTGTCCGGGCCGCCGTTGGTGAAGACGAAGAACTGGTCGAAGGCCAGCAGCGAGCCCGTGACGCTGAGGATGAGCATCAGCGCCAGCGTCGGGCGCAGCAGCGGCAGCGTGATCTTGGTGAAGACCTGCCAGCGGTTGGCGCCGTCGCTGCGCGCGGCCTCGTACACCTCGGTCGGGATGGCCTGCAGGCCGGTCAGCAGGATGAGCATGTTGAACCCGGCGAAGCGCCAGATCACCAGCGTGATCGTGGAGAACAGCGCCATGTTGGGCGTACCGATCCACTTCACGGGCTCGTCGGTGATGCCCAGCGACTGGAGCATGGGGTCGATGGGGCCGAAGTCGTTGTTCAGCATGCCGTAGAACAGCAGCCCGGCCGCGGCGAAGCCGACCGCGCCGGGCAGGAAGAACGCCGTCCTGAAGAACGCGATGCCCGGCTTGCGGTCCTGCACCAGCAGGGCCAGGCCCAGCGCCACCGCCGACAGCAGGACGGTGGTGATGGCGGTGTACTTGAGGGTGAAGAGCACCGCGTCCACGAAGAGCGGATTGTCGGCGATCTTGGTGTAGTTCGTGGGGGCGTTGAACGTGGCCTGGCCGAGCAGGGGCCAGCGGTTGAGCGACATCCAGACGACCAGCGCCAGGGGCGCGATGAAGAGCACGCCCACGATGACGGCCGTCGGCGCCGCGTACAGCCAGCCCTGGACTTTCCTGCTCCGCCACCGGGCGGACGGCGCGGAGTGTGCCGGCCGCCGCCCGGATCGCGTGATCGTCAAGGTCATTGTTGCAGCGACTTCGTGATCTCGGTGTTGAGCTGCGGGAGCTTAGACGTGTCACCGAACACGGCCTCGCGGGCGAAGCGCAGCCACGGGCCCTGCGGGTCGTTGAACGTCTGCCCGAAGCGCAGGGCGAACGGGGTCTGGCCCTTGGCCACCAGCGAGTTGATCATCACCACGCGCGGGTCCTCGGCCGAGTACTTGTTGCCGGCCAGGTCGGTGCGGGCGAGCACGTCCTTGTTCTTGGCCATGACCTCGACCTGGGCCTGGTCGGAGACCGTCCAGGACAGGAACTCCCACGCGGCGTCGGCGTTCTTGCTGGTGGAGGAGATGCCGATGGAGTCGCCGCCGACGAACGTCGACTCGCCGCCGTCGGGGCCGGCGATCGGGGTGACGCCGATCTTCATGTCCTTGGGCATCTGGCCGAGCGTGGTCGAGGGCATCGGCATGACGCCGATCTCGCCCTTGGGGAAGAAGCCGGTCCAGGTCGGGCCCTGCTCCTCCTTGGTCGTCGGGCCGGTGGCCTTCTTCTCGTACAGCTCGCGGTAGATCTTGAAGACGTCGGTCATCGCGGGCTGGTCGTTGAGCGACTGCGTGCCGTCGGGGTTCATGATCTGGCCGCCGGCCGCCCAGACGGACGGCCAGAACGTGAAGACGTAGCAGCCGCCGCAGTTGCCGCCGAAGAACGTGCCGTGGACCTTGCCGTCCTTGCCCAGCTTCTCCTGGATGGTGGTGGCGTGCTGAGCGAACTCCTTCAGCGTCTTCGGGCCCTGCTCGGGGTCGAGCCCGGCCTTCTGGTACAGGTCCTTGTTCCAGAACCAGACCGACAGGTCGAGGGTGTGCGGCAGGGTGTACATCTTGCCGTCGAGCGTGCCGAGCTTCATATGCGAGGGTGCGAGCCCGGCCTTGTACGGTAGCGCGGAGACCCTGTCCGTGATGTCCATGAACAGGCCCTGGGAGGTGTAGTTCGGGACGAAGATGACGTCGGCCGCGAACACGTCGGGCAACTGCTTGGCGCCGGCCGCGGCGGCGATGCGCGGCTGGTAGTTGTCCGTGGGGATGACGGTGAGCTTCACCTGGTTCTTGTGGGTCTTGTTGTACTCCTGGACCAGCCGCTCGCTCTGCGCCTGCGTGGCGGCGCGGGTCCACATCGTGATCGTCACGGGACTGTCCGCTGCTTGCGTGCTGCCCCCACCACCGCCGCCTCCGCCGCTGCTGCCGCAGGCCGCTGCTGTGAGCGCTAACACACCGAGGAGGGAGATCCCGGCCAGCCTTCGTCTCATGATGTGCTCCTGGACTTAAAGGTTTTCGGAAACGTAGAAGAAACCTGTCTCACTGTCAATGGGTGTTAGGGTTCTATGCAGTTCACAGGCGACCGAAAAGGGTTTCGAAGAATGGCGACTAGGCGGGCGACCATCAGTGATGTGGCCTCGCTGGCGGGGGTGTCGATCGCCACGGCGTCCAAGGCGCTCAACGGGCGCCAGGATGTGCGCGCGGCCACGCGCGAGCGCGTGCTGGCCGCCGCGGCGGAGCTCTCCTTCCAGCCGAACGCTCTGGCCAGGGGACTGCTGTCGGGCCAGACCCGCACCGTGGGCCTGCTGACCTCCGACAGCGTCGGCCGGTTCGGCATCCCGGTGCTGCTCGGCGCGGAGAACGCGTTCGGGGCCGGCGAGATGGCCGTGCTGCTGTGCGACGCGCGCGGCGACGCGATCAGGGAGCAGCATCATCTGCGGGCGCTGTTGTCGCGCCGGGTGGACGGGCTGATCGTGGTGGGCGAGAGCACCAACCCGCGGCCGTCGGTGAGCAAGGATCTGCCGGTGCCGGTCGTGTACGCGTACGGGCCCTCCGAGGATCCCGGCGACGTGTCGTTCGTGCCGGACGACGTGGGGGCCGCGGCCATGGCCGTCAAACACCTGCTGGCCTTGGGACGCCGCAAGATCGCGCACATCACGGGGCCTAGCCACTACAAGGCCGCGCGAGACCGCGAGGAAGGGCTGCGCCTGGCGCTCGCCGAGGCCGGTCTCGAGCAGGTCGGCCAGACGTTGTCGGGGCCGTGGTCGCAGCGGTGGGGGCGGCACGCGGCCGAGATGCTGCTCATGGCCGAGCCCGAGATCGACGCCGTCTTCTGCGGCAGCGACCAGGTCGCGGCCGGGTTCGTGGAGACGGCGCGGGAGCGGGGGCGGCGGGTGCCCGACGACATCGCGGTGGTCGGCTACGACAACTGGGAGGTGCTGTCCACCGAGACCCGGCCGGCGCTGACGACCGTGGACATGAACCTGGAGCTGCTCGGCAGGACGGCGGCCCAGCACCTGTTCGCGGCCATCGACGGCAAGGCGACGCCCGGCGTGCACAAGATGCCCTGCCAGCTGGTCATCCGTGACTCCACCTCCCCGCCCGGCGTCTCCTGATCGTCACCTTGAGCGCGTGGTGACCGCGTGCGGGATCGCTCTGCCGGGGTGGTTTCCTAGGCATATGCCTGATCTCGTTGTGGACGGCGGCGACAAGCTGTGCGTTCAGCTGCTCATCGAGCTGCGCGGCCACGTGCGCCGAGCCGGTCCCGGTGCGGTCATCCACCTGATCGCCATCGACCCGGCCGCACCCGTGGACCTGCCGGCCTGGTGCCACCTGACCGGGCACACGTATCTGGGGCCGGTGGAGGGCGCCGAGCGCCCCACGTACGCGTTGCGCGTGGCCGGGGCCGCTCAGGAGACCGAGGACGCGAGACCTTGGCACGTGGCTTAATCGGTTAATCCCTCCGATCCGGGGTGGCCTACAGTATGAGTGATTACCCGGTTCAGAGAGGAAGTCCGTGAAGCGACCGACGATCGCCGACATCGCCAGCCGGGCTGGCGTCTCCAAGGTGGCGGTGTCCTACGCGCTCAACGGCCAGCCGGGGGTGTCGGAGGCGACGCGGGCCAGGATCATCGCCATCGCCGACGAGATCGGCTGGCGGCCCAACAGCGCCGCCCGAGCGCTCAACGGCGCCCGGGCCAACTGCGTCGGCCTCGCGCTGTGCCGTCCTGCTAGGATCCTGGGCGTCGAGCCGTTCTTCATGGAGCTGATCAGCGGCATCGAGGGCGTGCTCGCCGACCGGTCGTACGCGCTGCTGCTCCAGGTGGTCACCAGCCACCAGAAGGAGAGCGAGGTCTACCGGCGCTGGTGGGGCGAGAGCCGCATCGACGGCGTCTTCCTCGTCGACCTGCACTATGCGGACGCCCGCGTGACGGAGCTGGAGCAGCTCGGCATGCCGGTCGTCGTCATCGGCCATCCCTCCCAGTCCGGCTCTTTGTCGGCCATCTGGTCCGACGAAGGGCAGGCCGTCCGCGAGACCGTCGGCTATCTCGTGGCGCTCGGCCACCGCCGCATCGCCCGGGTGGCGGGGCTGCCGGAGCTGGTCCACACCGCCGTCCGCGACCAGGCGTTCGCCGAGGCCTGCCAGGGAGCGGCCGAGCACGTCACCGTGCACACCGACTACACCGGCGACGAAGGCGCCCGGGCCACCCGCCGGCTGCTCAGCTCACCCGACCGGCCCACGGCGATCGTCTACGACAACGACATCATGGCGGTGGCGGGCCTGTCCGTCGCGCAGGAGATGCGGGTGCGGGTGCCGGACGACCTCTCGATCGTGGCCTGGGACGACTCGCCGCTGGCCCAGGTCGTACGGCCGCCGCTGACGGCGCTCACCCGCGACATCCCGGCCTACGGGGCACACGCGGCCCAGCGGTTGCTGGCCTTGATCGCGGGCGAGAGCGTACCGCCGTACGAGGACCAGGCGGCGGTGCTGACGCCGCGCGGCAGCACGGGACCCGCGCCCGCGCCGGCAAGGGTGTAAATCCGGCTAAACACCGCATTTAGCCATAAACAGGTCGGCGGATGCTACAGTAGCGCCCGTTTCATCCTGTTCGCCCTGCGTGGGATCGAAGGCGATGGGCACCGAGGAGGTTCGTCGTGCCGTTCAGCAGAAAGCTCGCAACCGGGCTCGGCGTCGGTGCGGCGTCTCTGGCACTGGTCGGGGTAGGGCTGCTCGCCGCCGTTTCGGTGCAGACCTCCGCCCAGGACATGGCCTCCGCCTCGCGCGAGTCCGCCTCGACCCCGGCCGCTCCCGGCCACTACGCCGGCGTCGAGATCACCCCCGAACCCACGACCACCGGGACCCCGACCAGGAAGGCCACCCCTCGGCCCACCGCCACCCGCAAGCCCGTAGCCCCCAAGAAGCCGACCGCCACCCCAAGGCCCTCGAAGACCACTCGGTCCCCGTCCGCCCGCTCGACGTCGAAGCCGTCCACCGTCGGCACGACACTCGAGAACCAGGTCGTGACTCTGGCGAACGCGCAGCGGGCCAAGGCCGGATGCAAGCCCCTCCAGCACGACGCCAAGCTCCGCAAGGCCGCCTACGGCCATTCCCAGGACATGGTCGCCAAGGACTACTTCGACCACACCTCACCCACCGGGAAAGAGGCCGATGACCGCATCGCGGCCGCGGGCTTCTCACCCGTCAGCTCGTGGGGCGAGAACATCGCCTACGGCCAGCGTTCGGCGGCCGCCGTCATGGACGACTGGATGAACAGCCCGGGCCACAAACGCAACATCCTGGACTGCTCCTACACCCACATCGGCGTCGGCTATGTCGCCTCAGGCTCGTATTGGACCCAGGTCTTCGCCGCACGCTGAACAGACGTGAATCCGGCGCGTGCCGCGGATCGGCCCAGCGGTTGGCAGACCGCTCGTTCCGAGCCGCGGCACGTGCCGTCCCCTCCTTCGCGGCAAACGCCTGGGAGCCGGCCCCCACACGGCTCCATGCTCTACAGAGTGCGCGGACCACCGCCTGAGTACCTCCCTCCCTCATCGAAATCAGCTGATTTCTGGATCACGTGCCAGGCGCTGCTTCGCCTGAGCTCATCACGCGAAGGGTCACGTCCACGGCGGTGTGTGGCGGATCGCCAATGCGACCGATTCGCACTCACTCCTACGAGGGAGTGCAAGGATCGCCCCTACCGGCGATGCCCGCTGTCCCCTCGCGGACCGAGGATTCAGCTCATGAATTCTCGCTTCGCCTTCATCGCCGCACCGTTGCTCGTGCTCGCCTACGGCGTGATCCGCATCCTCGACGGCCTCGACGGCAGCCGAGGCCCGGGCATCGCCTGGACCACCGGCCATCTCGCGTTCATCGCGGCCCTTCTCCTCTTCATCCCGATCTTCTGGCGGTTGCGGCACATGGCCGGAGGCGCCGCCCTGGCCACCGTAAGCGCAGTGGTCGGCACGGTCGGCATCGCGGCGCTGGTCACACAGTTCGCCATCGACATCGTGATCGGGTTCATGGCGGCCGACCACGACGCCATGTCGCCGCTCTTCGACCAGGTGCAGGCCGTGCCCGGGGTGCAACTTGCGCTCTACGACGCCGGCCCGTACCTGTTCTACGTGGCGCAGCTCGTGCTCGTCGTTCACCTCGCGGTCGTCAAGGTGGTCAAGATCTGGACGCCGGTCCTGGTGCTGGTGGACCTCATGCTCCCGATGATCGACAAGGATCTGATCCCGGTGGGCGCGATCTTCCTGCTGGTGTCGTTCTGGCCGCTGGCTCGCCGCAGCATCCCGGTCGCCCGGCACGCGCTTGTCCATGCATGAGGGAAAATGACACACCATGTCTGAATTGACGTTGGTCGGCGTCGCTCGCCGCAGGCTCCACGCGCTCCCGCGTCTGTGGGTGGACGGGGCACTGGCCGCAGCGATCACGGTGGTCCAGCTGTGGCCGCTGATCTCGTCGGCGAGCTCGACGGGACGGCCGTGGCACTGGTGGGGGTACATGGTCGCGATCGGCGCCTCGCTCCCCCTGGTGTGGCGGCGGCGGGCGCCGGTGACCGTACTGGCGATCAGCCTGTGCACGAGCGCGCTCTACGACTTCGCCGACAACGTCGCCCGTCAGCCCATCTGGTACGGCGTCCTCGTCGGGTTCTACACAGTGGCCGCCTACAGCTCTGCCGGGCCCAGGATCACCATGCTCGTGGTGGCCACCGCGGGCAGCCTGCTGACGGTCGGGTCGTGGGAGACCGCACTCCGCGGGATGGTGCAGGTCGTCGCCGCGTACGCCATCGGCAGGGCCGCCGCCACCTCTCGCGCCCACGCTGCCGCACTCGAGGAACGTGCCGCCAGGCTGGAAAGGGAACGCCAGATGGAAGCCGAGCGCGCCGCCGAGCGCGAGCGGGCCAGAATCGCCCGCGACATGCACGACATCCTGTCCCACTCGGTCAGCCTCATGGTGGTGCAGGCCGAGGCCGGGCCTGTGGTCGTCCGGAGCGACCCGGACAAGGCGGAGGCCACGTTCGACGCGATCGCCTCGACAGGGCGCGACGCGATGATGCAGTTGCGGCGCATGCTGGGCGTGCTGAAAGACAACGAGGTGTCCCCGCGTGCGCCGCAGCCCACGATCGGTGACCTGCCCGCGCTGGCCGGACAGGCCGGCGGCACAGGCCTGGACGTGGCCTTCACCGAGTCCGGCGAGCCGCGCCCGCTCGCGTCCGACTGCGCGGTGGCCGCGTACCGGATCACCCAGGAGGCGCTCACCAACATCGTCAAACACTCCGGCGCGGACCGCGCCGACATCCGGCTCACCTGGGAGGACCACACCCTGATGATCGACATCACCGACAACGGGACGGGCGCGGGACGGGCACTCCCCTCCGGCGGGAACGGGCTGATCGGCATCCGCGAGCGGGCCGCGGCCTGCGGCGGCGCGGCCACGGCCGGGCCGCGCCAGGACGGTCCGGGCTTCGCGGTGTCGGTACGGCTGCCGCTGGCGGCGTCATGACCGTGCGCGTCGTCGTGGCCGACGATCAGGAGCTCGTCAGGGGCGGGTTCGCGATGATCCTGGACGCCCAGCCGGACATCGACGTGGTCGCCGAGGCGGGCGACGGGGCCGAGGCCGTGGCCGCGGTCCGCGAACACGCCCCCGACGTACTGCTGCTCGACATCCGCATGCCCAGAATGGACGGCATCGAGGCGGCCAGGATCGTGTGCGCGGAGAGCGGGTGCCGGGTGTTGATGCTGACCACGTTCGACCTGGACGACTACGTGTTCGACGCGCTGCGGGCGGGGGCGAGCGGCTTCCTGCTCAAGGACGTGCGGCGCGACGAGCTGGTGAACGCGGTGCGGGTGGTGGCGGCCGGCGAGTCGCTGCTCGCCCCGGCCGTCACCGGCAAGCTGATCGCCGAGTTCACCAAGCGCCCGCCGGCCCAGCACCCGGTGGCGACGCTGGCGGTGCTGACGGCCCGGGAACGCGAGACGCTGCTGCTGATCGCGCGCGGGCTGTCCAACGCGGAGATCGCCGAGGCCATGGTGGTCAGCGAGCATACGGTGAAGACGCACGTCAGCAACGTGCTAAGCAAGCTGGGGCTGCGGGATCGGGTGCAGGCCGTGATCGCCGCGTACGAGTCGGGGCTGGCCGTGCCGGGTGCGTAACGCGAGGAGCAACGGGTAGGCGAGCCCCTATGACTGAGGGCTTCGACAACGACATGCTCTGGGAAGAGTTCCACCGCGTGGTCAACATGAGCTCCGAGGAGCTGCGCGCGTACCTGCTGGCCGACGCCTCGGACGAGGAGAGCTTCCCCCCCGACCCCGACTTGGGCATCGACGAACTGGGGCGGGGCGTCCTCCACGTTCTGCGCAAGCGCAAGGGCGACCTGACCAAGGATGACCTGGACGTCATGCGGCAGGTCGTCGAGCTCGTCGAGACCATGGGCGACCGGACGGACGACGACTCGCGGCGCGAGCTTATGACCGTCGGGCACGATCCGCTGAGAGGATGAGCCATGGTCGAGCCGCGGCCGTGGATCGAGGGCTACGTGCGAGCGTGGAACTCCAACGATCCCGACGACATCTCCGCCCTGTTCACGGAGGACGCCCTCTACTACACCGAGCCCTACAGCGTGCCCTGGCACGGACGCGACGAGATCGTCGTGAAATGGCTGGACCGGAAGGACAAGCCAGGCGAGGCCACGTTCGAATGGCATCCGGTGTGCGTCACGGAGGACGTCGGCGTGATTCAAGGGGTCACCACGTATCCCGACAAAACCTATAGCAACCTTTGGGTGATCCGATTCGTGCCAGACGGGCGATGCCGGGAATTCACCGAATGGTGGATGAGACACGACGCCAGATGATGCAATGGGCCGCACCGTCTTCACCCGAGGAGATTCGTTGAGAGACAACCTCGACCTCGCCGCGAGCGCCCAGCAGTTGGCCGACGCCGCCCCGACGGGATCGATCGACCGCGCTGCCGCCTCGTCCGTGGCCATCACACTGGCCACCACGCGCGACATCACGCACGCCAGGAAGACGCTGGACGGGCTGTCTCCCGAGGACGTGCGCAAGGCCGCGCTGGAGCTCTTCGACCGGCTCGCCGCGAACTGACCGCCCGGGGCACCGCGCCGGCCCGCTCGCACTGCCGGGCCGGTCTTCGACCTGCTACGCCCAAGCACTGATCGGCTGGGGCGACCTTAATGTATCCCTTCCGGTGCTACCTCCAAAACTGAGTTGATCGGTAGCATTTGCTGTATGGACGTGTCCGAGCTGCCGCTGGTGGGCGGCCATCCGGCCCTGGATCTGGTCAACACCCTGGAACGGGGGGTCCCGGCCCCCGGCTGGGAGCCACGGGACTACGTGTCGGCACCGGCCACGCTGCTGCTGTGGGCGCTCCGCGCCGGATTGATCATCGAAACAGAGGCCCCGGCGGTCGCCGAAGCCTGGGACCGCGACCCTGACGCGGCGCACGCCGCGCTGGCCGCCTGCCGGGACATCCGGGAGTCACTGCACCTCACTCTGCTCGCCACCGCCGCACTGGATGTGGGGCCGATCGACGTCGCGGCCTCCAGCGCAGCGCTCGACCTGCTGCACTGCCGTTGGCTCGCCGCGGCGGGCCGCTCCAGGTTGACACCGGATCCGCGAGGGGCTTCCGCGGCCCGGCTGGTGGTCGGCGTCATCCCCGCCTCCCTGGTGCCGGACCGCGCCGTGGACGCCGCCCTCGACCTGCTGCGCACGGCCGACATCGGGCGCGTGCGCCGCTGCCCGACCGAGAGCGGCGGCTGCGGCTGGATCTTCCTCGACCGCAGCCGCAACGCCTCACGGAGATGGTGCCGGATGGCCGACTGCGGGACGGAGGTCAAGGCGCGCCGTCTCACCGAACGCCGGCGCGCCGCCCGGCAGGCGACGGCGGGGTCCTGAAGCCTGCTTCGCCGATGCCCGCCCATCGCCCAGAGACCTGAAACCCGTCGATCTGCTACCGGTAAAAGCGGATACAGGAGAAGCAGCATGGACAGGCGGAGCACTGCACGGTCGATCGGCGCGCTGGCCGCGCTCTCGATGTCCACGTTCATCTACGTCACGAGTGAGACACTCCCCATCGGGCTGCTGACATTGATCGCGACGGATTTGTCGACCTCGCCTTCGGCCGTCGGCCTGCTGGTGACCGGCTACGGGCTCGTGGTCGTCATCACCACCCTCCCACTGACCCGGCTGACGTACCGGATGCCGCGCCGCCTCCTGCTGACGAGCCTGCTCGCCGTGTTCGTCGTGGCCGCCTGGCTTTCGGCCGCCGCTACGAGCTACGCAGTCCTTCTCAGCGCCCGGGTGATCATGGCGGTCAGCCAAGCGGTGTTCTGGGCCGTCGTCATCTCGACCGCGACCGGTCTGTTCCCGCCACGCGTACACGGCCGTGTCATCGCCGTGGTGTTGGCCGGCGGCAATCTCGCCACAGTGCTGGGCGTGCCTGCCGGGACATGGCTCGGCCAGCAGGCCGGCTGGCGGGCATCCTTCGTCGCGCTCAGCGCGGTCGGTTTACTCGCCCTGCTGGCGATCGTTTTGCTGCTGCCGGCCACCGTGGCCGCGGACGCCCCCGCGACCACGGGGACCGCCCCCGACGCCCGCGCGTACTGGAGACTGCTGGTGATGTCCGCCCTCGTGGTCGCCGGGACGTTCACCGCGCTCACCTACGTCACCCCGTTCCTGACCGAGGTGAGTGCCTTCTCCGCCGGGGCGATCGGGCCGCTGCTGCTCTTACGGGGCATCGCCTCGGTCCTGGGCGTCGCCCTCAGCGGGCACCTGGTCGACCGCTACGCAGGGGCGGCGATCGCCGTCCCGGTGGCGGCACAGGCCGTGGCGCTCCTCGGGCTGTACGTCCTCGGCAGCGTGCCGGTCGCGGCGGCCGCGCTGGTCGCGCTGTCCGGTCTGTCCTTCGCCGCTCTGGCCACGGCCTTGGCCGGCCGGGTGTTGCAAGTCGCCCCCGGCAGTGTCGATCTCGCCGGGGCGGGCTCGTCGACCGCATTCAACGTCGGGATCACCGCCGGAGCGCTCATCGGCAGCGGCCTGCTGTCCGGCTTCGGCGTACGCAGCACCGCGCTCGTGGGAGGACTTCTCAGTCTGGCCGCGCTCACCCTCGTGGTCAGCCGCCGAGGCGGGCGTTCACGGCGCGGCGGGCCCGGACCGCGGCATCGGGATCGCGGTGCAGCTGGAGCGTATGGTTCATTGCCATGATGAGGCCGAGCAGCTCGAACGCCAGTTGGGCGGCGTCCGTGCCCGCCGGCAGGTCGCCGGCCGCCGCGGCGCAGCGCGCCTCCTTGCACAGCCGCCCACGCCAGGCATCGAACTGCGCCTCCACCGCGTCCCGGACCGGCCCCTCACGGCCGTCGAACTCGTGCGCCGCCGCCACGAAGAAGCACCCGCCGGGGAAGACCCCGCGTTCCAGGTAAGAGACCCACGCCTCGCAGAGCGCGCGTAGCCTGGGCAGCCCGGGGCCGGCGGGCCGGGCGGGCTCCCAGACCTCGGCGCGGAAGATGTCCGCCGCCCGGTCGAGCACGGCGAGCTGCAGCGCCTCTTTGGAGCCGAAATGCCCGAGCACGCCGGACTTGCTCATGCCCAGCTCGGCGGCGAGGCGGCCGATGGTGAGCCCTTCCAGCCCTTCGACGGAGGCGACGGCGACCGAGCGGTCGAGGATGGCTGAACGCGTGCCGAGGGCTTCGGCGACGGACTTACGCGGGCTCATGCGAGCCACTTTAGCGTCCGAACGTTCGGTTGCTATAGTCCCGGCGTATGAGCGGATCACGACTTGTCGCCACAGGCCACTACCAGCCTGTTCAAATCCTTACAAATGATGATTTGGCAGGCATGGTGGACACCAGCGACGAGTGGATCAGACAGCGGGTCGGCATCCGTACCCGGCATGTGGCCGGTCCCGACGAGAGCGTGGCCGACCTGGCCGGGCACGCCGCCGCGAAGGCCCTGGCCGGCAGCGGCCTGGACCCGGCCGACATCGACCTCGTGCTGATCGCCACCTGCACGCAGACCGAGCGCGCCCCGAACATCGCCTCCCGCGTCGCGGCCCGGCTCGGCGTGCCGTCCGCGGCCCTCATGGACGTCGGCGTCTCGTGCTCGGGCTTCACGCACGCCCTGGCGGTGGCCGACCACACGATCCGCGCGGGCGCGGCCACGAACGCGCTGGTCGTCGGGGCGGACAAGATGACGTCGGTCACCGACTGGACCGACCGGACCACATGCGTGCTGACCGGCGACGGCGCCGGGGCCGCCGTGCTGAGCGCTGCGGCCGAGGCCGAGGTCGGGCCCGTCGTGTGGGGGTCGGCGCCTGAGCTGGGCGCCGCCGTCCGCATCGAGGGCACGCCCACGCGCTTCTCCCAGGACGGGCAGACCGTCTACCGGTGGGCCACCACCCGGCTGCCCGAGATCACCCGGCGGGCCTGCGAGCGCGGCGGCGTGCGCCCCGAGGACCTGGCGGCCGTGGTGCTGCACCAGGCGAACCTGCGCATCATCGAGCCCATCGCCAAGAAGCTCGGGGCGGTCAACGCGATCGTCGCGCGTGACGTGGTGGAGTCGGGGAACACCTCGGCCGCGAGCGTTCCCCTTGCGCTGTCGAAGCTGCTGGAGCAGGGGGTGGTGCGGCGCGGGGCGCCGATGTTGCTCTTCGGCTTCGGGGGCAATCTGTCCTATGCGGGCATGGTGGTCCGCTGCCCCTGATGTTCGGACAGCACCGCCCGCATGTCCTTGATGGCCCGCACCGTGCCCCGTACGGTCCCCGTCACCTTGGAACGCCCGGCGCGCGGCAAGTAGTCGACCTCGGTCTCCGCGACCCGCCACCCCGCGGCGGCGGCCCGCAGCACCATCTCCAGCGGGTAACCGAAGCGCCGGTCGGCCAGCTCCAGGCCGAGCAGCGCGGTCCGGCGGCAGGCCCGCATCGGCCCGAGGTCGTGCACCGATATCCCGGCCGCGCGCCGCAGCCGGCGCGCCAGGACGGCGTTCGCCCAACGGGCGTGCGCGGGCCACGCACCCGCCGTCGCGGCCACCCTCCGGCCCAGCACCAGATCGGCGTCCCCGCCGACGACCTGGGCCGTGACCAGCGGGAGCTGCCGGGGGTCGAGGGATGCGTCGGCGTCCATGAAGCAGACGACGTCGCTGGTGGCGGCCAGCAGGCCGGCGTGGCAGGCGGCGCCGAAACCGCGCCGCGGCTCCCGTACGACCAGGGCGCCGTGGGCGGCGGCCACCTGATCGGAGCCGTCGGTGGAGCCGTTGTCGGCCACGATGGGCCGGTAGCCGGGCGGCATGCGCTCCAGCACCCACGGCAACGCCTCCGCCTCGTCCAGGCAGGGCAACACGACATCGATCACGCTCCAACGCTAGAGCCCGCCTGCGGCCCCAGGCCTTACGAATCCGTGACGTCGCCGGCTCTCCTCGCTCATGCCCCTGCTTCCTCCTCATCGACGGTGTGCTCAAGCGCGATCCAAAAGGTGATGCGCATGGCGAGCTCGTCGAGGTGAAACCGAAGCTCACGAAGCTTGCCATCAAGGGCGGCCTCCAGCCTCTAACGCCGGGCGAACTCCTTCATGCCGTCTTCGAAGGAGATCTCGGCCGTGAAACCCAGGCCGGCGACCGCCCGGGCTGGAGAGGCGACGATGTGGCGGACGTCGCCGAGGCGGTAGGCGCCTGTGGTCACCGGGTCTGGGCCGCCTGTGTGGACGGCCAGGGCCGTGGCGAGGTCGCCGACTGTGTGCGGGGTGCCGCTGGCGATGTTGTACGGCGTCAACGCCCCCGCCTCGCCGGCCCGGAGCGCCAGCACATTGGCCCTGGCCACGTCACGCACGTGGACGAAGTCGCGGCGCTGGCCGCCGTCCTCGAAGACCTGGGGCGCCCGCCCGGACAGCAGAGCCGACAGGAAGATGGACGCCACTCCGGCATAGGGCGTGTTCCGGGGCATGCGGGGGCCGTAAACGTTGTGGTAGCGCAGGGCCACGGCGGTGCCGCCGGTTTCGCGGGCCCAGTTGGCGGCCAGATGTTCCTGGGCCAGCTTGGTCGTGGCGTAGGCGTTGCGGGGGTCGAGCGGGGCGTCCTCCTCGACGACCGAAGGGGAGAGGACGCTGTCGCACCGAGGGCAGCGCGGGTCGAAGAGGCCTTGCTCCAGGTCCGTGGACCGCCTCGGCCCGGGGCGAACGGGGCCGTGGCGGGGGCAGTCGTAGGCGCCTTCCCCGTACACGACCATGGAGGAGGCCAGCACCAGCCGCCCGACGCCGTGCCTGGCCATGGCCGCCAGCAGGGTCGCCGTGCCGTACGCGTTGACCGAGGCGTAGTCGGGCAGGTCGGCCACGTCGACGCCGAGACCGACCTTGGCGGCCTGGTGGACGACGGCGTCGACGCCGGGCAGGAGGCGGTCCAGGGCCGCGCCGTCCCGCACGTCCACGCCGGTACGCAGGTCGGCGGGGACGACCTCGCAGTCGAGCGCTTCGGCGACGTGGCTGCCGATGAAGCCGGCGGAGCCGGTGAGGAGCACGCGCATGCCGCCGATCCAACACCCGCCCGGGTCCGGCGGATCTTACGAATCGGTGACCTCGGCCAGGTGCCCGATCAGTTTCTCCAGCTGCTCGGCATAGTGCCCGGCGAACTCGGGCGAGGCGGGATCGAGGTCGAAGGCGGCCCGGACCAGCTGCGGGAACGAGATGCCGGCCGCGGCCATCGCGAAGAACGCCACCAGCACGGCGGCCGGATCGAGATCCGCGGGCAGCTCACCCGCCTCCTGGCGCTTCCGCAACCCCTCCAGGTCGCGGCGCACGTCCTCGGCGAACGTGGCATCGGGCGGGCCGTCGTCGGTGAGCCCCTGCCAGACCAGCAGCTTGCCGAAGTCCCGTCGCTCGGCATTGGCCCGCACATATCCGGCCACGAGCGCACCCAGGGAGGACGATCGGTCGGCGAACGCGCTCTCCTCACTCTGCCAGCGGGTGGTGATCGCCTGGTAGAGGCCCTCCTTGCCGCCGAAATAGTACGAGATCAGCTGCTTGTTCACCCCGGCCCTGGCGGCGATCTCGTTGACCCGCGCCCCCGCGAACCCCTTGGCGGCGAACTCCTCCAACGCCGCCTGCAGGATCCGGGCCTTCGTGCGCTCGGGATCGCGTTGCCTCTCCTCCGGTGCTCGTCTCATGCCCGAACTCTATCATCCAACCGGATGGTTGACAGAATTATCCAAACGGTTGATAGTTGGAGCCATGACACACCACATTGCGATCATCGGTGGCGGGATCGGCGGGCTCTGCCTGGCCCAGGGACTGCGCAAGGCAGGCTGCGACGTGACCGTCTACGAGCGGGACCGGACCCCGGCCGACCGGCTGCAGGGATACCGGGTGCACATCGATCCGAACGGCGCCCGCGCACTGCGCGACTGCCTGCCGGACCACCTGTGGCGGTCCTTCCTGGACACGACCGGGCGGGGCGGCCAGGATTTCGGCTTCCTCACCGAGCAGCTCGACCTGCTGACGCTGATCGAGACGCCCCAGGCCGCCGATCCCGCCGACGACCACCACTCGGTCAGCCGCATCACGCTCAGGCAGGTGCTGCTGTCGGGGCTGGACGACGTCGTGCGGTTCGGGAAGACGTACGAGAGGTATGAGCGCCTGCCCGACGGGCGGGTGGAGCTGTTCTTCGCGGACGGCACCAGCGAGACTGCGGACATCGTGGTCGCCGCGGACGGCGGGAACTCGCGGGTGCGCCGGCAGTATCTGCCGCACGCCGAGCGCGTGGACACCGGGATCACGACCGTGGCGGGCAAGTTCCCGCTCACCGACGAGACCAGGAAGCTGCTGGCGACACGGCTGGTGGACGGGCCGAACAGCGTCATCCCGCCCAAGGGCATCGGGCTGTTCTGCGCACCGCACGACCTGAGCGATCTCGCGCCCGCGGCCGACGAGATCGGGGTGACCGAGCAGGCCGGCGGGATCGGGGTGACCGAGCAGGAGGGTGCGCTGATGGACAACACCAGCAGTTACGTGTTGTGGGCGGTCGGCGCGGCGGCCGGGCGGTTCCCGTCCGACATTTCCGAAATGTCGGGCAAGCAGCTCAAGGACACCGTCGCACAGATGATCAGGTCGTGGCACCCGGACCTCCGCAGGATGATCGACCTGTCGCATCCCGACACCGTCAGCCTGCTGCCGATCCGCACCTCCATCCCGATCGACCCCTGGCCGGCCACGAACATCACCCTGCTGGGCGACGCCATCCACAGCATGACCCCCATGCGCGGCATCGGCGCGAACACCGCCCTGCGCGACGCCCGCCTGCTGTGCCGCGCCCTGACCGCCGGCAGCGACCCGATCGAGGCCATCGCCGGGTACGAAGCCGAGATGCGGGAGTACGGCTTCGCCGCCGTACGCGACTCGCTGCGGTCGGCTCAGCAGTTCGTCGGGGAGAACCGGATCGCGCGGATGGGCTTCAAGTCCTTCCTCCGCCTCGTCCACAGGGTCCCCTCGCTCAAGGCCAAGGTTTTCTCCTGACGCGGGCTGCCGCATGCCAGGACCCGCGGCCGGCGCTGAGACTGCTCTCAGCCCTGCGACAAGACGGGCTACCGCACGCCGCCCCGATACGACAGGGTTGAGGCAACGTGCACCGCGAGGTAAGGAGACCTGTGGTCAGCCCTGGCACGCTCGACACTCGGGGAAGCGACTTCGCCCGACTAGCCCACACCATTGCGGACGCCGGTCTACTGGACCGGCGTCCCTTTTATTACGCGACGCGGATCACCATCGCCGTCGTCGTCTACGTCGGCTGCTGGACGCTGTTCGCCTGGCTCGGCGACTCGTGGCTGCAGTTGCTGGTCGCGGCCGCGCTGGCCGTGGTGTTCGCGCAGTTCGGGTTCGTCGCCCACGACATCGGGCACCGGCAGGTCTTCAGAAGGCGGCAATCGAGCGACGTGGCGGGGCTGCTGATCGGCAACCTCGGCGTCGGGCTCGGCTGGGGCTGGTGGACCAGCAAGCACAATCGCCACCACGCCAATCCCAACCATGAGGACCACGACCCGGACGTCTCCCCCGCGGTCATCGTCTGGTCGACCGATCAGGCCATCAAGAGCCGGGGATTGCCGCGCTTCATCGCGAAATATCAGGCTTACTGGTTTTTCCCGCTACTCACCCTCGAGGCCTGGCACCTTCACGTGGCCAGCGTCAAAGCGCTGTTCAAGCCCTCGGCCAAGCGGCGCGCACCAGAGCTGGCGCTGCTGGTCGTGCATTTCGCGGCGTATTTCGGAGCGGTCTTCGCGGTGTTGCCGGTCGGCAAGGCGCTGCTGTTCCTAGTGGTGCATCAGGGGTTGTTCGGGCTGTACCTGGGGAGCACGTTCGCGCCGAACCATAAGGGGATGCCCGTGCTGACGAAGGAGGACAAGCTCGACTTTCTGCGTAAGCAGGTGCTCACGTCGCGCAATGTCAGGGGCGGCTGGTTCACCGACGTGGCGCTCGGCCAGCTCAACTACCAGATCGAACACCATCTCTTCCCCAACATGCCGGCCCCGAGCCTGCGCCGGGCGCAACCCATCGTCCAGCAGTACTGCGCGGAGATCGGCGTCAGCTACCTGCAGACCGGGCTGCTCGACTCGTACGGGCAGGCGTTGCGACACCTGCACGAGGTCGGCGCTCCGCTAAGGAGATGAGCCGCCTCATCACTCCTTTCCCTCGGCCAGCCGCTGGAGCAGCCAGTCGCGGCGGAGCTCGAGATCGGCGATCAGCTCGATCTGCTCATCCGCCTGGCTGATGATGGCCGCCTTCTCGATCTGGTCGGTCACGCCCATGTCGCGCATCTGCTCGCGAATGTCCCGGTTCTCGGCTCGCAGCCGTGCCAGGTCCTCTTCGACCTGCCGGAGTTCGTCCTTGGTGCTCATTCATCGGCTCTACCCTTACAGAATGGGAGGCATGCGAAGGCCGTCCACCAGCACGATCGTGTCGCTCGTGGCGATCGCGGCGGTGCTGGCCGGGGTGTTGATCACTTACGCCTTCCGCGGCGCCAGGCAGCCGAACGGGCTGGATGTGGTGCTGCCGATCATCGCCTGCGCCGGACTGCTGGCGCGGCGCGCCTATCCCGTGGCGGCGCTGATCGTCGTGGCCGTGTCCGTCGCCATCTACTATCCGTGGGCGGGGCTCGACGGGCCGCTGCTCGTGCTGGCGTTCCTGGTCCTCTACACCGCCGCCGACCGGGGCCGCCTCATCGCGGCCATCACGGTGGGCGCGGTGTTGCTGCTCGGCATGGGGATCGGCGAGCTCGACGGTCCCCGGCACGTGGACGACAGCATGTTCGTCGCGATCGCCGGCTGGGTGGTGGCGGCCATCGCGTTCGGCGGGGTCACCCGCAACCGGCGCGCCTACCTGGAGGAGGCCGAGCGGCGCGCGATCGACGCCGAGCACAGCAAGGAAGAGGAGGCCATGCGCCGCGAGAGCGAGGAGCGCCTGCGCATCGCCCGCGAGTTGCACGACGTGCTCGGGCACAACATCTCGATGATCAATGTGCAGGCGGCCGCCGCGTTGCACGGGCTGAAGAAGCGGCCCGAGGACGCCGAGACGGCACTGCGGACGATCAAGGACACCAGCAAGGAGACGCTGCGCGAGCTGCGCACCACGCTCGGGGTGCTGCGGCAGGTCGACGAGCACGCGCCGACCGCGCCCGCCGACAGCCTGACGCGGCTGGACACGCTGGTCGCCGCCTCCGGCCTGGAGGTGCGCACGGAGCTGTCGGGCCCGCTCGACGCGGTGCCGACCGAGGTGGACCTGGCCGCCACCCGCATCATCAGGGAGGCGCTGACGAACGTCTCCCGCCATTCCGGTACGACCCAGGCCACGCTGACCGTCAGCAACACGTCCGGAAATATCATGATCCGCGTGGAGGATGAGGGGCCGGGCGCCTCCTACGAGGGAGGCAGCGGCTTCGGCTTGCAGGGCATGAGCGAACGGGCGAGCGCGCTCGGCGGCACCCTGGAGGCGGGCCCCCGCCCCGAGGGCGGCTTCCGCGTCGTCGCCCGCCTGCCGCTGAACGGAGTGCGATGATCCGCGTGTTACTGGCCGACGACCAGACCCTGGTCCGGGCCGGGTTCCGGTCCATACTCAGCGACGAGGACGACATCGAGGTCGTCGCCGAGGCCCCCAACGGGGCGGCGGCCGTCACCGGGGCCCGCGAGCACCGCCCCGACGTCGTGCTGATGGACATCCGCATGCCCGAGCTCGACGGCCTGGAGGCCACCCGCCAGATCGCCGGCGACCCGCGGCTCGACGGCGTCAAGGTGATCATCCTGACCACGTTCGACCTGGACGACTACGTCTACGGCGCGCTGCGGGCCGGCGCGAGCGGCTTCCTGGTCAAGGACACCGAGCCGGCCGAGCTGATCCACGCGGTCCGGGTCGTGGCCAGGGGCGACGCGCTGATCTCGCCATCGGTCACCCGGCGGCTGATCGCCGAGTTCGCCGGCCGGGTCAAGCGCCCCGAGCCGGGACCCGAGCTCAACGCGCTCACCGAGCGCGAGCGCGAGGTCATGACGCTGGTGGCCGCGGGCCTGTCGAACGACGAGATCGCGGCCCGGCTCGTGCTCAGTCCCGCCACCGCGAAGACGCATGTCAGCCGCATCATGACGAAGTTGTCGGTCCGCGACAGAGCCCAGGTCGTGGTGCTCGCCTACGAGGCCGGCATGATCACTCCTGGCTGGCTTACCCCCTGAGTTGTACGCCGGGGTGGCTCCATACATCCCTGGGATGCACGCAGGTGACCGCCTGAGGTGGACGCGGCGGGTATAGCCGTGCCCGGATGCTCTGAGCATGGAAACCGTGGACCTCGCCCGCCTGCAGTTCGCGCTCACCGCGGGCGCGCATTTTCTCTTCGTGGCGCTGACGCTCGGCCTGGCGACGCTGGTGGCCGTCATCCAGACCCGGGCGACGCTGACCGGCAGCCCGGTCCACCTGCGGATGACACGGTTCTGGGGCCAGCTCTACATCATCAACTACGCGATGGGCATCGTCACCGGGCTGGTCATGGAGTTCCAGCTGGGGCTGTCGTGGAGTGGGCTCACCGAGTACGCGGGCAACGTCTTCGGCTCGGCGCTGGCGATCGAGACGCTGGTGGCGTTCTTCATCGAGTCCACGTTCCTGGGCCTGTGGATCTTCGGCTGGAACAAGCTGAATCGGTGGGCGCACCTGGCGCTGATCTGGATCGTCACGCTGACGGCTTACGCGTCGGCGTTCTGGATCATGATCGCGAACGGCTTCCTGCAGAACCCGGTCGGCCACGTGGTGGACGGCGACACGCTGCGGCTGGTCGACTTCGGCGCGATGGTGGCCAACCCGGCGGCACAGGTCGCGTTCGGGCACGTGATGGGCGGCGCGATGATCACCGGCGGGTTCTTCATGGCCGGGGTGAGCGCGTACCACCTGCGCAAGCGCACCGCCGAGCAGGACTTCTTCCGCAAGTCCCTGCGGCTCGGGATCGGGGTGGCGCTGCCGGCGACGATGTTCACGGTGACGTTCGGCGGGCTCGGGTTCGAGACCATGCAGCCGAGCAAGCTCGCGGCCTGGTCGGGATCGGCCGCCGAGCGGGCCGAGGTCCAGGCGGCGATGGTCGCCGCGCACGGGCCCGGCGACTACCTGCCGCCGATCGGCTGGGTGTATGGCGCCGGACTCACGATGATGCTGCTGTGGGTGGTGATGACGCTGGTCGCGCTGCTGAGCTTCCTGCTGATGGCCTTCCGGCCGGTGGTGCGGGGATTCCGGCTCTGGCACTGGCTGCTGACGCTGATGATCCCGGTGCCGTTCGTCACCATGATCTCTGGCTGGATCTTCCGTGAGGTGGGACGGCAGCCCTGGGCCGTGTACGGGCTGCTGAAGACGTCCGACGCGATGTCGCCGGTGACCGCGGGCCAGATGCGGCTCTCGATCGTGGCCTTCACCGGTGTGTTCTCCGTCCTCATCCTGGTCAACTACTGGCTGCTGGCCAGGCACGCCCGGCGCGGGCCCGGCGCCGTGGCCCTGGGCGACCGCCCGCTCGACACCCCCGCCGCCCCCGTTCTCAGTTTCTAGGAGCCGATCATGGAGATCTTCATCCTGGCCTTCTTCGCGCTCGGCTACCTCGTGCTGGCCGGGGCCGACATCGGGGTCGGCATGACGCTGCCGTACCTGGGGCGCTCGGCGGACGAGCGGCGCGAGGTGATCGCCGCGATCGCGCCGTTCTTCCTCGGCAACGAGGTGTGGCTGGTGGCGACGGCCGGTGTGCTCGCGGGGCTCTTCCCCGAGTTGGAGGGCGAGCTGCTGAGCGGGAACTATTCGGTGGTCGTGGCGCTGCTGATGGCGTGGGTCGTGCGGGACATGGGGCTGTGGCTGCGCGGGCGGGTGCCGGGCCGGCGGTGGGCGGGATTCTGGGACGGCGCGACCGTGGCGGGCAGCTGGGGTCTGGCGCTGAGCTGGGGCCTGCTGCTCAGCCATGTGCTGCTGGGCATCCAGGGGCCGATCGCCCTGCTGCCCGCCCTCGTAGTGGCCGCGTTGTTCGCCACGCACGGGCTGACGTTCGCGGCGCTGCGGCTGCGCGGGGTGTTGCGGGAGCGGGCCGCCCTGTTGTCCGGCGGATCCGGCGGGCCCGTGGAGGGCCGCACGTACGCGCTGACCGCCGCCGCGCTGGTGGCCGTCGGGATGCTCGCGGGGCTGCGGCTGCCGCTGCACCCCGGCACGGCCGGGTCCCTGCTGGTGCCGGTGATCCTGGGGCTGATTCCGCTGCTGGTGGCGGCGCAGGGGTGGGTGTGGTGGACCTTCCGGCACCGGGTGACCGGCCCGTCCTACCTCTGAAGGTCCAGGCCTTCCGTGGTGCTCCTAGAGGTTGCCGCCGCCGGTGGCGTCGATGGTGCTGCCGGTGACGAAGCTCGCCTGCTCCGAGGCGGCGAACGCGACCGCGTTCCCGATCTCGTCGGCCTGCCCGACCCGGCCGAGCGCGTGGCGGCTCGCCGCGTACGCCTCCGCGTCGGGGTTGCCGCGTAGCCAGGCCGCGTTGGCGTCGGTGTCGATGATGCCGGGCGCGACGTTGTTGACCGTGATGCCGCGCGGTCCCAGCTCCTTGGCCAGCGCCAGCGTGAACACCTGCACCGCGCCCTTCGTCATCGCGTACGCGATGCCCTCGGGAAAGGCGATGCGCGCCACGCCCGAGGTGATGTTGACGATCCGGCCACCGTCAGGGATCAGCGGCAGCACCTGCTGGGTGAGGAAGAACAGTCCTTTGACGTTGACGGCGAACACCCGGTCGTACGCCTGCGGCGTCTCCTGTCCGATGGGTCCCGACGAGCCGATGCCCGCGTTGTTGACCAGCACATCGAGCACGGGTGTCTCCTGCCGGAGGCGCTCGGTGAGCCTGTGGACGTCCTCCTGCACGCCCAGGTCCGCCTGAACGGCGAAAGCGCCGTTCCCGAGGAGGTCCACCACCTCCTTGGCCGCGCTCTCATCGGCGGCGTACGTGATGGCCACACGGAAGCCGTCCGAGGCCAGACGCAACGCGATGGCGCGGCCGATCCCCCGGCTCGCTCCCGTCACGAGGGCGGTCTTCATGACGAACACCTTTCTTTAGCGATCGATACAGAACCATAACATAGCGATCGCTATAGAATGGGTGCATGGCCAGACAACGGGCATTCGACCGGGACACGGCGCTGGAGAGCGCCCTGCGGGAGTTCTGGCGGCACGGCTACGAGGCGACCTCGATCGCCGCGCTCACCGCCGCGATGGGCATCAGGCCGCCCAGCCTGTACGCCGCCTTCGGCGACAAACGGCGGCTGTTCGAGGAGGCCGTGCGCCGCTACCAGGAGACCTACGGCGCCTTCACCACCCGTGCCCTGGCCGAGGAGCCGACCGGGCGGCAGGCGATCGAGCGGGTACTCCGGGAGGCCGCCGCCGAGTACGCGAGCGAGGAGCACCCGAGAGGCTGCCTGATCATCTCGGCTGCGGTGAACTGCGGGCCCGAGTCCGCGGAGGTGGAGGAGCTGTTGCGCGGGTTCAGGGAGCAGGCCAAGGCGGCGGTCAAGCGGCGGATCGACGACGACGTGGCGGCCCGGCTCATCCCGGCGGACACCGACACGGCGGGCCTGGCCGGGTTCTACGCTTCGATGATCCAGGGCATGTCAGCGCAGTCCCGCGACGGGGCCGGGCACGAGGAGCTCCTGCGCATCGCCACGCTGGCGATGTCCGCCTGGCCGGCCGCCACGGGCGATTGACCCTACTGGGATTTGACCGAGGCGTCCTCCGGCAGGTCCGTCAGCTCCTGGTCCTCGAGCCCGGTCAGCGTGAGCTCTACGTCCACCGCCGTGTCGCAGAGGTTGTGCGCGACCACGACCGTGGCGCCGTCCACGTCGCAGCGGTGCGCCAGGACGGCGTGGTGGCCGTTGTCCAGCACCGTGTAGTCGCCCCACGCCAGCTCCGGACACTCCCGATACCGCTCGATGAGGAGCTGGAACCAGCGCAGGAGGGAGCCGGTGTCCCCGGACCGCCATGCGGCCCTCCTCGTCGAGGTTCTCCCCCATGCCGATCTCCTCGCCATAGAAGATCACGGGTGTGCCGGGCAATCTGCATGTCCTCGCGCGGGCCGAACGCCCGGAAGACCTCCTGCCGCTCCTCCTCGCTCAGCTTGTCCAGGGTGAGCTCGTCGTGGTTACGCAGGAACATCGCCCACTGGCAGTCCTTCGGCGGCTGGGGGGCGCTCGCGCAGGGCGGCGGCGAGCGGGCGCGCGTCCGCGCGGGCCCGCTCGCCGAGCAGGATCGACCCGCCCTTGCGCCTGGTCATGAACGCCCGCAGGTCGGCCAGGAACTCATGCGGGGTGGCCAGCTTGGGGTTGACGTTCTCGATGAGGAACGGCACGGTACTGCCCCGACTCCTCGTCGTACTCCCAGAAGGAGCTCTCCTTGTCGGGGAAGACCACCTGGCTCGGGTCGTCCGGCTCGGGGGCGTCGGACCAGACGTACCAGTCCCGCAGCGGCGAGTCCTTGCTCTGACGCGCCTGCGCGAACCAGGGGTGCTGGTCGGAGGTGACGACGAGGTCCGCGATCACCCGCAGGCCGCGGTCGTGGGCGGTGCGCATGAACTCGGTAGTCGATCTGCTGCGTCAACCCGCGGAAGTCGCCCACGCCGTCGCCGTTGCCGTCCTTGAACGTCTCCACGTCGAGGCAGTAGACGACGGCGTTTTTCCACCAGACGTCGGAGGTATACGTCAGTCGCATCCGCTCCCGCTACCCGCCACGGATGCGTTCTACCTGCTCTGCGGTTTCGCCCATGCTATAGATCGGCTGTGTCGATTCCGGCGGATCCCGTACGTATGGACGGTGAAAGGAGAAGACATGTCGTTCACCGATGAAGAAATCGCCTACCTGCAGTCGCAGCCGCTCGCCCGGCTGTCCACCGTGTCCGGGGACGGGCAGCCCGATGTGGTGCCGGTCGCGTTCGAGTTCGACGGGAAGGGCTTCTGGGTCGGGGGTGTCGGCGAGCAGGTCCTGAACACCCGGAAGTTCCGCAACCTGAAGGCGGGGAACCTCAAGGTGGCCCTGGTCGTCGACGACCTGCTGTCGCTCGATCCGTTCGTCGCGCGTGGCGTGCGGGTCTACGGACTGGCCGAGCAGCCGGTCGAACGGGTCGGGATGGTCGGCCCGGGCCTCTACAGCCGGATCACGCCGACCGTGTCGTGGAGCTGGAACCTGGCGGGCGAGCCAGCCGGAGAGACCTGGTACGCGACGCGGCGCGCAGTGCACCACTGAGAATTGTCCGGGTCGGTCGCTAAGGTCGATCGCATGTACTCGACGCGGGTCTCTCAGTACGTGAATGCGCCGCGTTCAGCCGTCTACCGGGCGCTCGTGGAAGCGGACGCGATCAGGAAATGGCGGGTGCCGGCGGGGATGAGCAGCCACGTCCACGAGTTCCACGCTCGCGTAGGCGGCTCGTTCCGGATCTCCCTCACCTACGACGCGCCAGGACCGACCGGCAAGTCGGCCTCGCACACCGACACCTACCATGGCCACTTCGCGGAGCTGGTCCCGGACGAGCGGGTGGTGGAGGTGCTCGAGTTCGAGACCGACGATCCCGCGCTGCGCGGCACCATGACGATGACGACGACGCTCACCGACGCCGGTCCCGGCACCGAGGTCGTCATCGTGCACGATGGGATCCCCGACAGCGTGCCGGCCGCCGACAACGAGACGGGCACGCGGATGGCCCTGGCGAACCTGGCCGCGCTGGTCGAGGGAAACCCGGCATTCACCTGACCATTTCGGACTCCAATGACCGCCGGGGCGCGCGGGGAAGGGTCAGCCCGGCCAGCACGCCGGTGACGGCGATCACGGCGGCGACGAGGAGCGCTGACCGCAGCCCGTCGACGGTCGCGGCGCGTACCGCCTCCCCGGTCAGGCCATTGGTGTCACGGCCGGCCACGGCCACCAGGACGGCCAAGCCCGCGCTGCTGCCCGCCTGCAGGACGGTGGAGGCGAGCCCGGAGACGGCGCCCTGTTCGTGCGCGGCCACGCCGGTCGCGGCGACGATGAACATGGTGTTGAACGACAGTCCCGCGCCCAGGCCGAAGCCGATGAGTCCGGCCAGCAGACCCGAATACGATCCGCCGACGGACAAGCTCAGCCCCAGCACTACGGTCCCTGCCACTCCCACGAGAACGCTGAGGATCATCGTGCCGCGCAGCCCCAGGCGCGGGATCAGCCGCTCGCTGATCAGATTGCCCGCCGTGATCCCGAGCGTCGGGCCGAGGAAGGCGAGGCCGGACCGCAGGGCGTCGTAACCGAGGACGTCCTGGAAGTGCAGGGTGAGGAAGTACGGCACGCACTGCAGGGTCAGGCCGTAGACCAGGATCGCTCCGGCCGCGGCGCTCGTGTGCCTGTTGGCCAGGAGCCGCAGCGGCATCAGCGGATTGCGGCTACGGGCCTCGATGGCCAGAAAGGCAGCGAGCAGCGCAGCCGCGGCGGCGAAGGACGCCACGGCACCGGCGGAGAACCAGCCCTGCTCGGCGCCATGCGCGATGGCGAACACCAGCCCCGTGACACCCGCGGTGCCGGTGAGCGCGCCGGGCAGGTCGAACCCGCTCATCCGCCGGGCGGCGTCAGGGGTCAGCACGGCGAACGCCGCCACAGCGCCCACCGCCGTCAGCGGTACATTCACGAAGAAGACCGCCGGCCACCCGAACACCCCGGTCAGCAGGCCGCCGAGCAGCGCGCCGAGGCTGAGTCCGCTGGCGCCGCAGACCGCCCACACGGTCATCGCCCGATTGCGCGCCGGCCCTTCGTCGAACATGGTGACCACCAGCGACAAGGTGGCGGGCATCAGGACGGCGCCCCCGAGCCCCTGCACCGCCCGCGCGCAGATCAGCAGACCTGGAGAGCCAGCGAGCCCACCGAGGAGGGAGCCGACGCCATACAGCAGCATGCCCAGGACGAACATCCGCCGCCTTCCGAGCAGGTCGCAGAGCCGGCCGCCGAGCAGCAGGAAACCGCCGAAAGGCACCGCGTAAGCGCTGACCACCCACTGCAGCGAGTAGGCCGAGAATCCCACGTCGCGTGCGATCTGCGGCAGCGCGACGTAGACGATGGTGAAGTCCAGGGCAGTGATCATGCTGCCCAGGCCCAGGAGCATGAGTGGGATCAGAAGTCGCATGCCGGACAGCCTGATCGTGGCTCCGGATCCCAGCCAGTCCCGTGCGTTGACTACTCAAACCTTGCTTAGGGTGGATCGATGTGGATCGTGAAACCGAACTGAGCGAGTTCCTCAAGTCCCGCAGGGCGCGGCTGCGGCCGGAGGACGCCGGTGTGCCGTACAAGAACCACGGGACGCGGCGGGTGCGCGGGCTGCGCCGCGAGGAGCTGGCGCTGCTCGCCGGAGTGAGCGTCGCCCACTACACCCGGTTGGAGCAGGGCCGCAGCCAGAACGTGTCGGCTGAAGTGCTGGATTCCATCGCCGACGTGCTGCGGCTCACCGCGGACGAGCGGACTTATCTGCACGCCCTGGCCCACCCGGCACATCGATGCCGCGACTGCCCGCAGACTCCGGTGCGGCCGGGGCTGCAGCGGCTGCTGGACTCCATGATCCTCACCCCCGCCTTTGTCCTGGGGCGACACGCCAACGTGGTCGCCTGGAACAGACTGGCGGCCGCGGTGTTCGCCGACTTCGCCGCCATCCCCGAGGATCGCAGGACCATCGGCCACCTGGTGTTCCTGGATGAGGAGATCAAGCGCATGCACGGGGAGGGGTGGCCGCGCCTCGCGCAGGAGCACGTGGCCCAGCTCCGTCTCCTGGCCGCCCGCTACCCCAAGCACCCGCAGATCATGGAGCATGTGGACGCGATCTGCAGCCGAAGTCCCGAATTCCGCCGCCTGTGGAACGAGCACCACGTGGCGGCGGCGACGCACCGCGACTATGTCCTGGACCACCCGGTAGTGGGCGAGTTGCGGCTGTCCGCCGAACTCGTCGGCTTTCCGGGCGATCCGGAGCTGCAGGGGATGGACCTGTTCGCCGCCGAGCCGGGCTCGGAGTCGGAGGACAGGCTGCGCCACCTGGCCGCCACCACCACACGCCGGCCGTCCAGCGCTCCTGTGGCCTAGAGGAGCGTGCCGCCGGTCACCTCGAATGTGGCGAGGGCCTCGTCGATCCTGGCCAGGGTGTCCGGGTGGAGGGTCAGGTCGGCGGCGGACAGGTTCTCCTCGATGTGTGACGGGGTGCGGCTGCCGGGGATCGTGGCCACGTGCTCGTCCTGATGCAGGAGCCAGGACAGGGCGAGCTGGGCCGGGGTGATGCCCAACTGGGCGGCCAGGCTGCGGATGGGGGCGTAGCGGTCGTTGTTGGCCGCCAGGTTGTCCGCGGAGAAGCGGGGGGCGTTGTGGCGGAAGTCGCCCTCGCCCAAGGACTGGACCGTGCCGGTCAGGAAACCCGTGCCCAGCGGGCTCCAGGCCACGATGCCGACGCCGAGTTCGCGGGCCGTCGACAGGACGTCCGGATCAATAGGGCGCCACATCGACCACTCGTTCTGCACGGCCGTCACCGGGTGCACGGCGTGGGCGGCCCGTAGTTGCGCGGCCGTCACGTTGGACAGGCCGACGTGCTTGATCAAGCCGTCGCGTACAAGGTCGGCCATGGCGCCGACCGTGTCCTCGATCGGTACGCCCGGGTCCGGGTAGTGGGCGTAGTAGAGGTCGATCACGTCGGTGTCCAGGTTGCGCAGGCTGCGCTCCGCGTAGCGGCGGACGAGGCGGGCCTCAGCGTTCACGCGTAGCTCGCCGAACGCGAACCCGACCGGCTGCGACCGGCTCTGCTCCCCCTCCGGGATCGCCAGGCCGAACTTGGTCGCGACCACCAACTCGTCCCTGCGCCCCTTGATCGCGCGGCCCACCAGGCGCTCGTTGTGGCCGTCCACGCCGTACGCGTCGCTGGTGTCCACGTGGGTGGCGCCCCCGTCCAGGGCGGCCTTGAGCGCCGCCTCCGCGCGGGTGTCGTCAATGTCTCCGTAGATCCCCGGCGACAGCACCATGGCGCCGTAACCGATGGCAGGGACCTGCAAATTTCCGAGCCGGCGTGTCTTCATGGGACAGATCCTGCAGCGGGCGCGTGCCCGGTGTCCAAGTCCCCTTGCGATAACCAGCGGTTATGGACTTCCGTCAGCGGCCCCATACCGGCGACATACCGGCGATATACCGGGATTCTCTAGAGTCACCCGCGTCCCATATGGACATACCGCCAAGGAGAAGGTCATGCGCAGTATCCGACGTGTCGGCGGCCTCGCGATCATCGCGCTGAGTGTTGCCCTGCTAGGTTCGCCTGCTTCTGCCAACGCTGACGCGACATTGGAGTGGTCTCTCCATATGCCCGCGGAGGACGGAGGCCCAGGCAACAGCGGCGACATCAGCGATGGTCCTCCCGTGTCGTGACCTGCGGAGGGTAGCCCTCGGCTTGCGTGCTCCATGGTAGATACATGGATCTGAAGGTGCTCAACAGCTTCGTGGTCGTGGCCGAGGAGCTCAATGTGACGCGGGCGGCCGAGCGGTTGTTCGTGTCGCAGCCGGCTCTGTCCAAGCAGCTCAGAGTGCTGGAGCGGGAGCTCGGGTTCCGGGTGTTCGAGCGGGTGCACAGCGGCGTCGTCCTCACGCGGCAGGGTGAGGTGTTGGTGCCGGTCGCCCGGGAGTTGCTCGAGCGGTGGGCGGCGGGGCTGGAGAGCGCTCGGGCGGCCGCTCCCACCGGGACACTGGTGATCGGGATGCAGACGGCCGTGGGGCGCGGGTTGCAGCAGGCGGCGTTGCGGCGGTTCAGGACAGCCATGCCGGGGTGGGAGGTGTCGTTGCGGCTGGTCGGCTGGGACGACCCCAGTGGCGGGCTGCTGGACGGCTCCTCGGACGTGGCGTTCATCTGGTTGCCGGTGCCGGCGGGGCTGAGCACGTACGTGCTGGCCACCGAAGCCAGAGGTGTGGCCCTGCCCGCCGATCATCGGCTGGCAGGGCTGGCGGAGGTGCCGTTCGAGGCGCTACGCGACGAGCCGTTCATCGCCTTGCCCATGGCGGCGGGGCCGCTGCGCGACTTCTGGCTCGGGCTCGACGCGCGGGACGACGAGCCGGTCGTCGGGGTCACCGCCAACACGCCGGAGGAGGTGTTCGAGGCCGTGACCAGCGGGCTCGGCGTGGTACTCGTGGCCGAGGGGAACGCGGCGCTCTACAACCGGCCCGGGATGGTGTACCGGCCCGTGGCGGGGCTGCCGCCCGGAGAGCTCGCGATCGCGTGGAGAGATGAGGACAAGAGTCCACAAGTCGCGGCATTCATCGACGCGCTACGGCAGGTCGCCACTAAGGTCTGACGCGAACATCGGATCCGCGGAAGGGCGACTTCATGAGCGACTACACGATCACCTTCGACCTCATCGATGCCGACAACGACGGCCGTATCTCCGCTGACGAGCTCGTCCGGCTCATGGACGTGCTCGGCCAGCCGGTGACGTTGGAGGCCGCGCAGGAAGGGGTGCGCAGGCTCGACAAGGACGGCGATGGGCTGATCAACGTGGAGGAGTTCGGCGCCTTTATACAGAAGTGATAGCAAAGCAAGCATTTGCTACACATCCTCTGTCGCCTACGTCACAATGGCGACAGGAGGGACGATGGCCATCAAGAGTGACATCACCGAAAGCCGTACACCCGCGGACATCGTGACAACGCTCAGGTCGCGCATCGGCCGGGTTTCCGACGAGGTGATCAAGGAGATCCAGGCCCGGATCCCCGAGTACGACCGGCCGGACGACGAGCTCTACATCAAGGTCGTCAGGATGGCGGTCGAGCAGGCCATCGAGGGTTTTCTCGACCGCATCGAGCACCCGGCCGTCCCGTGGGATCCGGAGCCGTTCCGCGCGATCGGCAGAGGCGAGGCTGCCGAGGGCCGCAACCTGGAGCCCCTCCAGACCGCGATGCGCCTCGGCGCCCGAGTCGGGTGGCGGTGGCTGACCGAGCTCGCCGACCCGCTCGGATTGTCTCCCCAATCCCTTTACGACCTGGGCGAGGCCATCTTCGTCTACCTCGACCAGCTGGCGGACGCGGCGGCCGAGGGCTTCGAGGAGGCCAGGACGCACGCCGCCGGCGAGATGGAACGCCGCCGTAACCGCCTCCTCGACCTGCTGCTGAGCCACCCGCCCGCCAGTCCGGAGGCCATCGCGGACCTGGCCAAGGCGGCGGGCTGGCGGTTGCCGAGGACGGTGGCCTGCGTGGCACTCGACGTTCGGCCTGGGGGTTGCCGTATGCCCCTGCTGCCGCCTGACGTGCTGGCGGGGCTGGAGCGGCCGGTGCCGTGCCTGCTGGTGCCCGATCCCAGTGGGCCCGGCCAGGCGCAGATGCTGGAGCAGGCATTGCGTGGACGCTGGGGCGCGATCGGGCCGGCCGTGCCGATGGCCGCCGCGGCGACGTCGCTGCGCTGGGCGCGGGAGGCGCTGGAGCTGTCACGGCGCGGCGTGTTGCCGCGCGGGCTGCTGCGATGCGAGGACCACATGGCGACGCTGGTGGTGTTCAAGGACGAGGAACTGGTCAGCGCTCTGGCCGACGTACGTCTCGCGCCCCTCGCCCATCTGCGGCCCGCTCAGCAGGATCGGCTGGCCGAGACGCTGCTGGCCTGGTTGCGGCACGGCAGAGGCGCGGGCGAGGTGGCCGCCCGGCTGCACGTGCACCCGCAGACCGTCCGGTACCGGCTGCGGCAGCTCGAAGAGCTGTACGGCGATCAGCTGGCCGATCCGGACATTCGTTTCGAGCTGGAGATCGCGCTTCGGGCGCGGCAAGCTGTCATCGAGAGCCGGTCCCGCTGAGGCCCACGTACGTCCCTCAGGCGGCGTGCAGGTACACCTGACCGAACACCTCGGACAGGTTCTTGAGGTCGGTGGCCAGGTCCACCTCAGGGTTGGCGGGGTCGTAGATGGTGGCCAGGCGGGCGCGGACCGAGCCGAGCTTCTTGAGCTGGTCCCAGGTGGTGTTGGCGGCCCACTTCTCGCCGTACACCCGGCTGACCTGGCCCTGGTCGTTCTGCCAGCGGGTCCACAGGGTGACCGTCTCCGCGGCGTCGTCCTGGAGCGGGGCGGCGATGCGGTCGGTGATGGCCTTGGTGGCCTGTTCCTCGCTCAGCGGGGCGCCGGCGAAGCTCGCGTCCTCGACGGCGATCTGGGCGTAGGCGTCCCAGGCGCGGCCGCGTACCTGGATGGCCTGGTTGCGCTGGGCCTCGGCGGCGTCGATCTTCCAGGTGGCGTACTCGGTGCCGAAGTGGCCGCTGTCGAGGGCGAGCTGGTCGAGGTAGCCCTTGGCCAGCCAGACGCCGATGCGGTCGGGGTCGAGCAGCGGGTACTTCTTGGCGATCTCGGCCTTGCAGGCCTCGTTGGCGCCGCAGCCGAACACCGGCACCAGCGTGTGCGCGGCCAGCTTCTTGCCCGGGGCCAGGCCACGCAGCGCGGTCGCGGCCTCGGCGACGAACTTGTCGAGCTCCTCCGCCGTGGCGAAGGTCTGGTTGTAGCCGAGCTGCGAGGTGAAGCGGATGCCGACGACGCCCGGCTGTGCGGCGGCCAGGGCGGCGATCTTCTTGGCGGCCTCGGCGAGCGTGCCGGCCTTGTAGTCGTCGGCCAGCTCCGTCTCGATCCACAGGCGCATGTTCGTCTGAGCGGCGGCCTGCGCGGCCTGTCCGGCCGGCGTCTGCTGGGCGGCGCTCTTCTCGGCGGCGGAGATGCCGTCGGGGTCGACGTAGCACTCCTCGCCGTTCTGGCACTCCGGCGTGCCGCCGTCCTCGGCCCCGTCGACGTCCGGGGCGCCGCCGTCGCGGGGCTCGCCGTCACCCTCGCCGTCGGTCGCGCACTGGTTGCCGGGCTCGGTGCAGTCGATCGTGACGCCGTTCACCGGGCCGGAGTCCTTCAGGTTCTCGCCGTCGTTGCCGAGCCAGAACCTCGCGATGTCCGCGGCTTCCTCGGGGGTGGCCATCCAGGTGCAGACCACGTACGCGGGGGTGTCGTCGGCGAGCAGGTCGTTGCAGCTGCGCGGGTCGTCCGCCGACCACGCGGGAACGCCGACGCCCAGGAACGAGAGGGCGAGTCCGATGACGAGGAGCTGCCGCAGCCGCTTTCGCATGGCACCTAACTTCCGGGGGGTGATCGTGGGCATATGCACCATATCCGGACGATCAACAACGTTCAATGAGATCGACGGCTCACGCTCATGAGTCCACCTCCACCCATGTCCAGCCGCGGCCGTCGGGAGTGGCCCGGACCACCCGGGTACGCCCCGCCGTGACCTTCACCCACCGGGGACCGTCCTCCTCCTTCGCGGGCGCTTCGGGGGTGGAGTAGGGGTGCTTGCGGAAGGACCTGGCCTGTACGAGCTCACGCCCGCCGACCGGCGGCTCGTGCTCGGCCGCCAGCGGCACTGGATCGGTGTCCGCGCCGAAGACGGCGGGCCGCCCGTTGACGGTCACCACGGGCCCGGGCGGCAGCTCCGGAGCAACCGGGCCGAGCTCGACCGACCGCCGGACCCCGGCCTCCGCCTGAGGCGGCACGGCGGGCGGAGGCGGCACGGCGGGCGGAGGCGGCACGGCGGGCGGAGGCGGCACGGCGGGAGCTCTCCCGGCAGGCCGCTCGTGCAGCTCCACGCGCCGGTGGAAGGCACGGGGCGACCACCAGTTGGCACCGCCCATCAGATGCATGGTCGCCGGCACCAGCAGCGCCCGCACGAGCGTGGCGTCCACCACGATCGCCACGAACAACCCCACCCCGAGCAGCTTCACGATCGTGATCCCGGCCGTGGCGAACGCCCCGATGACCACCAGCAGCAACAGCGCCGCGCTGGTGATGACCCCGCCCGTCTGCTGCAGCCCGGCGGCCACGGCCGCCGCGTTGTCCCCCGTACGCAGCCATTCCGCCCGCACCCGCGACAGCAGGAACACCTCATAGTCCATGGACAACCCGAACACCACGGCCAGGATCAGCACCATCACCGTGGCGTCGATGGACCCGGTGGGGGTGAACCGCAGCGCGGATGCCAGATGCCCGTCCTGGAAGGCCCACACGATCACCCCGAACGACGCGCCGATGGACAGCACGTTCATCAGCAACACCTTGACCGGCAGCACCACCGACCCGAACGCGGCGAACAGCAGCACCCCCGTCACCGAGCCCACCACCAGCGCCATCCACGGCAACGTGGCGGCCAGGCTGTCCATCAGATCCATCTGGGCGGCGGTCGGCCCGCCGACCACCACCTGCCGCACGTTCGGCCCAGGCGTCAGGTCCCTGATCGACCTGACCAGCTCCTGGGCCGCATCCGACATCGGGTCCGAGTCGTAGCGGACGGCGAGCCGCACGGCCCCGTTGTCCTGCGACACCCCCGCCAGATCGACCCCGGCCACATTCGGCAGCCGCCGCAGCCGGTCGGTCAACGGCTTCACGTCCGACGGTGTCACGGGCGTGACCGAGCTGATCGGCGAATGCCCCTGGCCGAGCGGCCCCGGGACGACGGGCGACTCGGTGAAGGAGCGCCCGACCAGGATGTGGACGTCGATCGCCGCCATGGAGTTCCTGGGGAAGTCCCGTTCCACGGCCTCGGCCACGCGACGGCTTTCGGAGGCGGCGGGCAGCACCCGATGATCCACATTGCCGAACCTGGCGTGCAGGAATGGCAGAGCCAGCGACACCAGCACGACGGACACGGCGACCAGGTACAGCACCGGCCGGCGCATGACGCTGGACGCGATGGCGTGCCACATGCCGCCGTCGCGCCGCCCGTACCCGAACTGTGGGGTGATGCGGAGGGCGTCCACGCGCCGCCCCAGGATGCCGAGCACGGCGGGCAGCACGACCAGCGCGGCCCCCATCGCCACCAGCACCACAGCCGCCGCCCCGAGGCCGATCGAGCGCAGGAACATCTGGGGGAACAGCAGCAGCCCCAGCAGCGCCGTGGCCACCGTGAGCCCGGAGAACGCCACGGTGCGCCCGGCCGTGGCCATGGTCCGCACCACGGCCTGCTCGCTCGACGCGCCGCTCCTGATCTCCTCCCTGAACGCCTTGAGCACGAACAACGAGTAGTCGACGGCCAGGCCGAGCCCGAGCATGGTGACGACGTTCAGCGAGAAGACCGAGACCTCGGTGACCTCGGTCAGCAGCCGCAGCAACACCAGCGCGCCGAGCACCGCGAACAGCCCCACGAGCAGCGGCAGCCCGGCCGCCACCAGGCTCCCGAACACGATGACGAGCAGCACCAGCAGCACCGGCATGGAGATGACCTCGGCGCGGGTCAGGTCGGCGGCGGTCTGGTCGTTGAGCTCCTGCAGCAGCGGCACCGGCCCGCCGACCTCGACGTGGAGGTTCTGGACGCGTCTGAGCCGGTCCGCCACGGCGGCGTAGGCAGCCTGCCTGTCGCCTTCGAGCGTGACCAGCGCGTACGTCGCCCGCCCGTCCTCCGACACCATCCGCTTCGACCCGGTCGTCCAGTACGTGGCCAGCCCGCGCACATGCTCCTTCGGCAGCGCCCGCAGCGAATCGTGCACCGCCTTCTTGTACCGGGGATCCCGCGCCTTGACTGTCGGGTGCCGGTAGAGAACGACCACGTCGGAGGCGTGGCCGTACCAGTCACCGGTCCAGCGGGCGGCGGTCGTGGAGTCCGCCCGCGGGTCCTCGAAGCCGCCGTCGGCCATCCGCCCGAACAGCTCCAGCCCCAGAGGCGCGGCCAGGACGGCCGCCGCCAGGCTCAGCACCAGCAGCGTCCACCTGCCGCGATAGACCAGGCGGCCAGCGGATTCAAACAAGGGCGCCTTCCAGGTACGCCCGCCCCGCCACCTGGGCGATCACCGTCTCCTGCATGCCGAGTCCCCTCGTTCAGGGACCTAGCAAATTACGGGAGAAGGAGGGCCGGATTCTTGCCAAACCCCTGCACATTCCTCTTTCTGTCTTGTTACGGGGTGACAAGAAGTACGGCAAAATGGGGGAGTTTGCCGGTCTCCTAGGGGGTTCACGCAGGTGCTGGGTTATGGACGCGATCTCGGCCTGCTCCGGGATCGCCGGTTCACGCTGCTCCTGACCGCCAGGACGATCTCCGTCCTGGGCAGCGCGTTCGCACCCGTGGCCCTGGCGTTCGGCATCCTGAACCTGCCCGGCGCGGACGCCACGACCCTGTCGATCGTGCTCACCGCCGAGTCGCTCCCCATGATCGTGTTCATGCTGGTGGGTGGCGTGATCGCGGACCGGCTGCCGCGGCAGCGGGTCATGATGACGGGCGAGTTCATGATGGCGGCGGCGTTCTTCGCGCTGGGGGCCATGCTGCTGGTCGGCTGGACCCCGCTGCCGGCGCTGGTCACGGCGGCGGCGCTGGGCGGGACGGCCACGGCGGTCACGTTCCCCGCGCTGAGCGGGATCATCCCCGAGGTGGTGCCGAAGGACCGGCTGCAGACCGGCAACGCGCTGCTCGGCCTGGGCCAGAACGCCGCCCGGGTGGCCGGGACGGTGCTGGGCGGCGGCACGGTGGTGTTCTTCGGCGGTGGCTGGGCGCTGACGGCCAGCGGCGCCATGTTCGCGGTGGCAGGCGTGCTGATCGCGCTGCTGCGGCTGGAGCCCGGCGCGCGACCCGCGGGTGAGCGGCACTCGGTGCTGGCGGACCTGCGCGACGGTTGGCGGGAGTTCCGCTCGCGGCAGTGGATCTGGGTGGTGGTCGCGCAGTTCTCGCTGCTGGTCATGGCCATCCAGGCCGGGCACGGGGTGCTCGGGCCGCTGTGGGCCAAGGAGAGTATGGGCGGCCCGGCGGTCTGGACGGCGTTCCTCGCGGGCGAGGCCATCGGCATGATCGCCGGGGTGCTGGTGTCGATCCGGCTGCGGCCGAGCCGGCCGATCCTGGTGGCGGTGCTGCTCTGCCTGCCGACCGCGCTGCCCTACGTGCTGCTCGGGGTCGACGCGCCGATCTGGGCGATCGTGGCCGGCGCCTTCGTGCTCGGGGTCTGCTTCGACGTGTTCGGCGTGTTGTGGCAGACCACGATGCAGCGGGAGGTCCCGGCCGAGTCGCTGTCGCGGGTCAGCTCGTACGACATGCTCGGGTCGCTGATGTTCGGGCCGATCGGGCTGATGCTGGCAGGACCGGCGGCCGAGGTGTTCGGCACGGAGGAGTCGCTGCTCGGCTGCGCCGTCCTCATCGCGGTCAGCACGCTGGGGGCGCTGCTGGCGCCGGGGGTGCGTAACCTGCGCGCCGACGCTCGCCCGCGGCTCGAGCCGGTTCAGTCGGACCCGAAGTAGGCGTTGGCCCGGGGCTGGAACATCAGCGCCATCGCCCCGAGCACGGCCGCCACGTGCAGAATCCGGCTGGCCGCGAAGGCCCAGCCCGCGGCGTCCAGGCCGGCGGCGGCCTCGGCGATCGACCCGCCCTCCAGCAGCCACCGGGCGGGCTCGATCACCAGCGACAACGTGCCGAACACGCCCAGCGTGCCGGCGAGCGTCCACCGCGCCCAGTTCTGGCCGCGCCGCAGCCGCAGCGCCAGGACGATCGCGCCGGCGAAGACCGCCAGCCGGAATCCGACGCCCGGCAGCAGCTCGGCCAGGGCGGACGTGCCTTCGAGCAGCTCTCGGGTGACCATCAGGGCGGCCTCGAACGCGCCGAGCGCGACCGCCGACAACCAGAGCATGGCGGCCGCGTGCACGACGGGCGGTGGTCCGGCCGGCGTGGGGTCGCTTCTGCGCAGGCCGGTGACAGTGTTCATGACGGATACCTCCATAGGTGCGGGACGTGCACCTCGAAGTCTCCGCCGCGGGGCCGCACCGGTCATGCCCGCCGTCCCCCCAGTTCAGGTGGGGTGCGCCCTACCCGGCATCAGACGATGATCAGCCGTACGACGACGCCCGCGCAGTTGCCCGCCACGCAGATCCGCACCGGGATCTCGGAGATGCCCGGCGTGGCGGGCACGCCGCCCACGTGGCCGTCAGGACCGATGCTCACGCCCCTGGGCAACCTGGCGTGGTCGTTCACGGAGAAGGTGGGCAGGACGCCGGGCGGGCCGCCGCTGATGCCGATCTCGCCGTCCAGCGGGACGCCGACCTTGCCGGGGAAGGTCAGCTGGCGCGGCACCCACGGCACGTTGCGGAGCACCACGAGGGTGACCTCCTGCTCCCGGCACGTCTGCCCGGCGCACAGCTGGACGGGGACGACGTACGTGCCGGAGCGCCGCGGCGTGCCGGACAGCCGGCCGCCCTGGTCGAGCTGAACCCCGACGGCGAGGTATTTCGCGCGGAACGCCAGGCCCTTGGCCGTGGGGAGCAGCCGGCTGGTGACCTCGATGCCCTCGGTGACGTAAATGGTGTCCTCGACCAGATGGCGTTCAGGTGGATCCGTGGGGGTCTGCTGGGATATGAGCGCCATGGTGTTGATCGACATGGTGGAGATCGACGGCACTGCGGCGGTCAGCACGCACACGGCCATGCCGGCGAGCACGAACACCCACCTTTGCCGCATCGTTACCCCCTGGCTGTGCCTATCCCCCTACGTACCCCCCGGACTGCGCAGCGTCACAGATAATCAGTCGCATGGCCGCTGAATCCGCTCAGACCCTCGAGCGCGGGCTGCGCCTGCTCCGACTGCTTGCCGACGGCAAGGGCGGACGCACGCCGACCGAGTTGAGCGGCGAGTTGTCGCTGAGCCGTCCTGTGGTCTACCGGCTGCTGACGACGCTGATGAACGAGGGGTTCGTGCGCCGGGACGCCGAGGGACGGGTGCATCTCGGGTTCGGGGTGCTCGTGCTGGCCCAGGCCGTGCAGCCGCTCCTGCGGGCGGCCGCGCTGCCGACGTTGCGGCGGCTGGCCGAGGAGGTGGGCGCGACCGCGCACCTGACCGTGGCCGAGGGCGACGACGGGCTCGCCGTCGCGGTGGTCGAGCCTTCCTGGACCGATATGCACGTGGCTTACCGGGAGGGCGCGCGCCATCCGCTCGCGAAAGGCGCGGCGGGCCAGGCGATCCTGGCGCTGCGTGAGGGACGCGACGACTACTTCGTCACGGAAGGGCAGTTGCAGGAGGGTGCGCGGGGCCTTGCCGCCCCGGTAACCGGCTTGCCGTGGCTGGAGGCCTCTGTGGGGGTGGTGACGTTCGGACCGCTGGAGGAGTCGACCGGCCCGCGGGTGGTGGCCGCCGCCGCCGAGCTGTCCGCGGCACTGGGTTGACATCTCCCTACCCATGGCGGACGGTAGTCACATATAAAGGACACCTTCGTCCGATAAGCGGACAGGCAAGGGAGGGGCCGATGCCGTACTACCGCGTCGTTGGGGAGGTGCCGCGTAAGCGGCACGTGCAGTTCAGGCGGCCGGACGGCGGTCTCTACGCCGAGGAGCTGATGGGCGAGGAGGGCTTCTCGTCCGACTCCTCGCTGCTCTACCACCGCCACCTGCCGACCGCGATCGTCAAGGCGGAGGCGGCCGAACCCGGCACGGAAACGCGACTCGAGCCCAATCTGCCGCTCTCGCCACGCCATTTCCGCACCCAGGAGCTTTCCAGCGCCGGCGACCTGGTCACGGGCCGCATGCTGCTGGCGGGCAACGGCGACGTCCGATTGTCGTACGCCACCAGCGACCGGCCGAGCGAGCTCTACCGCAACTCGATGGGCGACGAATGCGTGTACGTCCAGCGGGGCGAGGTGACTTTCGAGTCCACCTACGGCGTGATCGAGGCCGGGGAGGGCGACTACGTCGTCATCCCGACCGGGACGATTCACCGGTGGGTGCCGAGGGGCCCGGTCAACGTGCTGGCCATCGAGGCGTCCGGGCACATCAGGCCGCCCAAGCGATACCTGTCGCAGTACGGGCAGTTCCTGGAGCACGCACCATACTGCGAGCGCGACCTGCGCGCACCCATCGCGCCACTCCTCGTGGACGGCGAGGAGGTGCCGGTGCTGGTGCGCACGCGCGGCGGGCTGACCAGGCTCGTCTACCGGAATCACCCGTTCGACGTGGTGGGCTGGGACGGCTACCTCTATCCGTTCGCGTTCAACATCAACGACTTCGAGCCGATCGTGAAGAAGACGCACGCGCCGCCGCCGGTGCACCAGACGTTCGAGGGGCCCGGGTTCGTGGTGTGCTCGTTCTGCCCGCGGCCGCTCGACTACCACCCCGAGGCCATCCCGATCCCGTACAACCACCACAACGTGGACTCCGACGAGTTCATGTTCTACGTGGGCGGCGACTACTCCGCGCGCGCGGGCTCGGGCATCGATGTCGGGTCGATCTCGCTGCATCCGGCCGGGTTCACGCACGGGCCGCAGCCGGGCGCGGTGGAGGCGGTGATCGACGCGGTCGCCCGGGGTGTCACGACCACGAGCGAGATGGCGGTGATGGTGGACACCTTCCGCCCGCTCGACCTCGGCCAGGGCGCGCTGTCCTGCGAAGATCCCGGCTACGCGTGGACATGGGCACGATGATTCTCTACACGGCATTGGTGGACGACGCGGGCCTGTTCCCGCCGACGTCCCTGCACATGGACGAGGCGCTCGCCCGCCACCGGCGGGACCAGGAGCGCGGCAACCCGGTGCTCACGCACCGCTTCCTGTGCCCGGCCAGCCGGTTGGACCGGCTGCGCGGCAAGGACTTCCGGCCGCGGCGGATCGGGCTGATCGTGGATACGCCCGAGGTGCCCGCCTTCGACGACCTGCCGGTGGACATCGTCGAGATGCCGCTGCCCCGCGATACGTCGGTCGCGGCGCTGGCCGACCGGCTCGGGCTGCCCGAAGGGGTGCGGCTCTTCGCCGAGGTCACCCCGGGCAAGCTGGCCATCACCGTGCCCGACGGCACAGGGCTGAAGGTGCGCTGCGGCGGCCAGGTAGCCGACGCCTTCCCGGCGGTGGAGCAGCTCGCGATGTTCATCAGGTTCTGCGTGGACCACGACGTGCCGTTCAAGGCCACGGCCGGGCTGCACCACGCCGTACGCCACTTCGACCCGTCGCTCGGCGTGGATCGGCACGGGTTCCTCAACCTGACGCTGGCGGTGTGCGAGGCCGTCGAAGGGCGCGATCCGGCGCCCGTGCTGCGCGCCACCGACGTGGGGCATCTCGTACGGCTGGCGCAGGACGTACCGGAGGAGACCGCGAAGCGGGCGCGGCGGCTGCTGGTGAGCTACGGCTCGTGCAGCACCAGCACGCCCCTCGAGGACCTGCGCGCACTTGGACTGATCGAGGAGGATGCGTGAGTTGGGGTGTGGACAATCTGCCCTTCGGGGTCTTCTCCTCGCCTGGAGAGTCGCCCCGGGTGGGAGTGCGGTACGGCGACCGGGTGCTCGACCTGACCGCCGCGCTGCACGACGAGGTGTTCGCCGCCCCGTCGCTCAATCCGTTCTTGGCCAGGGGCCGCGCGGCCTGGCACGACACCCGGACGCTGATCAGGAACAAGCTCACCGGCGACCTGGCGGTGACCGAGCCGCACCTGATTCCGCTGGAGCAGGTGCGGCTGCACATGCCGTTCGAGGTGGCCGACTACGTCGACTTCTACTGCTCGATCGACCACGCGAGCAACGTCGGCAGGATCTTCCGTCCCGACACCGAGCCGCTGCTGCCGAACTGGCGGCACCTGCCCATCGGATACCACGGCAGGTCGGGCACGGTCGTGGTATCCGGCACGCCGGTCAAGCGGCCGCAGGGGCAGCTCGGGCCGGGCAAGTTCGGTCCGTGCGAGAAGCTCGACTTCGAGGCGGAGCTGGGGTTCGTGGTCGGCGTGCCGACCGAGCTCGGCACGCCTGCCGGGGCGTTCGAGGACCATGTGTTCGGAGTGACGCTGGTCAACGACTGGAGCGCGCGGGACGTGCAGGCGTGGGAATACCGGCCGCTCGGCCCGTTCCTGGCCAAGTCGTTCGCCACGTCGATCTCGCCATGGGTCACCCCGCTGGAGGCGCTGCCCAGGATCCCCGGGCGGCCGCAGAACCCCGAGCCGGCCGCGTACCTGCGCAGGCAAGGCGACTGGGGGCTGGACATCTCCGTCGAGGTCCTGCTCAACGGGGAGGTCGTGTCGCGACCGCCGTACGCGAGCATGTATTGGACACCCGACCAGATGCTCGCCCACATGACCGTGAACGGGGCTTCGTTGCGCACCGGCGACCTGTTCGCCAGCGGCACGATCTCGGGCCCCGAGCGCGGCGATCGCGGCTCGCTCATCGAGCTGACCTGGAACGGGACCGATCCGATCAAGCTGGCGAGCGGCGAAGTCCGCGCGTTCCTGCAGGATGGCGACACGGTGACCATCCGGGCCACGGCCGGCGACCTGACATTGGGGGAGGTTTCAGGAACTGTCGTATAGGTGACTCAGCGTGCTTGCTCGCGGACTGAACGCTACTCTTGGAGCGCTTCCCCGCTCCATCAGAAAGCAGGATTCACCCCATGCGGCGTGCCGGAGCTCGCGCGATGATGTGTGTCGCCTTCCTCCTGATCTGCGGCTGCAGTCCCGTGACGGCGGAGGCGCCGGTCTCGGCGCCGGTCGTGCACATCTCACCGGCGCTCGACAGCAAGCGGGCGCGGCCCGATCGCGGCCTGCTGATCAGCGCGTCCGGTGGCACGCTCAGCAACGTCCAGGTCTATGAGGGCGGGGAGCCCGTGCCGGGCAGGCTCGACGGTTCCCGCACGACCTGGCGCTCCGACTGGACGCTCAAGCCCGCGGCCGAATACACGGTGACCGCCACGGCCGCGGGCCCGCGCGGCCCCGCCACGGTGGCGGTGGGCCGCATCCACACCCGCCCGGCCGAGCGCACGTTCGGGATCGTCGCCACCACGCCCCTGCCCGGCGAGATCGTCGGCACCGGCATGCCGATCATCATCGACTTCGACACGCCCGTGACGGACAAGGCGGCCGTCGAGCGGGCGCTGGAGGTCAAGAGCGAGCAGCCGGTCGAAGGCGCCTGGCGGTGGACCAGCGACACTCAGGTGATCTACCGCACCCGCCGCTTCTGGGACCCCAGGCAGCGGGTCACCGTCACCGCCCACCTGGCCGGCCTGCGCCTGCCCGGCGGCGTCTACGGCGCCACCGACTCCACCTTCGCCTTCACCGTCGCCCGCGAGCAGGCCAGTGTGATCGACACCAGGACGCACCAGATGGTCGTCGAGCGCGACGGCGCGCCCGCGCAGCGCATGGCCATCAGCGCCGGCGTGGCGACCACCCCCGAATACACCACGACCAGCGGCGTGCACCTGACCATGGACAAAGACAGCCCGGTCCGCATGGTCTCCCCCGGCCGGCGAAAAGGCGAGCCCGGTTTTTACGATCTGATGATCGACCACGCCGTGCGCATTTCCAACAGCGGCGAATACGTGCACGCCAAGAACAATGTGTGGGCCCAGGGCCGGGAAAACGTCAGCCACGGCTGCATCAATGCGCGGCCCGACCAGGCCGCCTGGTTCTACGCCACCTCCCTGCGCGGCGATCCGGTCACGATCACCGGCACCGACCGCGAGCTCGTATGGAACAACGGATGGGGTTTCTGGCAACTCCCGTGGGAGAAATGGATACAAGGCAGCGCGCTGCATGCCACCGATGACGCAGGTGGGTGGGTGCCGCAGCGCTGAAACCAGGATTACGGTAGAGGAGGGGGAACCACCCACGCACTCAGGCCCGTTGTCCCAAGAGGAGGGCCGACATGGATGAATGGATCATCTGGGTAATCCTCGCGGTCGTGCTCGGCGTGGCCGAGTTGTTCACCTTCACGGCCGCGCTGGGACTCCTCGGCGCCGCGGCTCTCCTCACCGCCGCGACCGCCGCCATCGGATTGCCCGTTCCCCTGCAGTTACTGTTCTTCGCGGCCTCGTCAGCAGCCGGTCTGATCGTGATCAGGCCGCTGGCGATGCGTCATATCAGGCAGCCTCAGCTGCAGCGGTTCGGCGTCGAAGCACTCGTCGGCAAACCCGCCTACGTCGTGTCGGAGGTAACCGGCCGCGACGGACGGGTACGCGTCGGGGGCGAGGAATGGTCGGCGCGTGCCTACGACGAAACCCTGGTGATTCCCGCGGGGGCGACCGTCGACATCATCGAGATCGAGGGCGCGACAGCCCTCGTATATCCCCGGGAGTGAGCCATGGATGCGCTCTTGCTGGTCGGACTGTTCGTCATCCTCTTCGCCGTGGTCACCGTGCTCAAAGCCGTGCGGATCGTCCCACAGGCCCGGGCGGCCAACGTCGAGCGCCTCGGCCGTTACCATCGCACGCTCAAGCCCGGCCTCAACTTCGTGATCCCGTACATCGACCGCGTCTATCCCAAGCTCGATCTACGTGAGCAGGTCGTGTCCTTCCGTCCGCAGCCGGTCATCACCGAGGACAACCTGGTCGTCGAGATCGACACGGTCCTCTACTTCCAGATCACCGACCCGCGGGCGGCGGCGTACGAGATCGCCAACTACATTCAGGGTGTCGAGCAGCTCACCGTCACCACGCTGCGTAACGTCGTCGGCTCCATGGACCTGGAGAAGACCCTGACCTCGCGCGACACCATCAACAGCCAGCTTCGCGGCGTCCTCGACGAGGCCACCGGCAAGTGGGGGCTGCGCGTCAACCGGGTCGAGATCAAGGCCATCGACCCGCCCAAGACCATCAAGGACGCGATGGAGAAGCAGATGCGGGCCGAGCGTGACAAGCGGGCCGCGATCCTCAACGCCGAAGGCCAGCGCCAGTCGCAGATCCTCACGGCGGAGGGCGACAAGCAGAGCCGCATCCTTCGCGCCGAAGGCGGCCGCACCGCGGCCATCCTGGAGGCCGAGGGCCAGTCGCGCGCCATCGACCAAGTCTTCCAGGCCGTGCACCGCAACGACCCGGACCCGAAGCTGCTGGCGTACCAATACCTGCAGATGCTGCCGCAGCTGGCGCAGGGTCCGGGCAACACGTTCTGGGTGATCCCGAGCGAGGTCACCTCGGCGCTGCAGGGTGTCTCGAAGGCGTTCACCGAGGCGCTGCCGCAGTCAGCGGCCACGCGGGAGGAGGCCCCGGAGAGCTCGGCCGCCGAGGAGGAGGCCGCCAGGGCGGCGGAGGCCGCGGCTGAGGCGGTCGCCGACGCTCAGGAGGCGGAGAGCCCGAACGGGCCGCGCCAGCTCACCCAGGGCGTCCAGGAACCTTCCCCGTTCCCCGACCTGGAGCGGGAGAAGAAGGAGACCGAGCGCTGAGGTTCGGATGAAAGAGCGTCTGGCACGCGCATGGTGCGCGTGCCAGACCGCGTTCTCGGTCGGGCGGTTGGTCGGTCGACCACTAACGACAACGGCGCCCGCCGCACACGCTCGTGCGGCAGGCGCCGTCCTTTCGCCTGGTCAGTGCGACAGCGGTGCCTCCGTGGTGTCCACCAGGACGCACTCCGCGATCGGCCCCTCGGCCACTCTGGCCCAGATGCCGGCGATCACCCCGCCGTTGTTCTCCGACGAGCTGAACTCCAGAACCCCCGTCTGGCCCGGGCCGATCACGCTGGGGTCGATGGTGAAGCTGCCGAAGTGCTCCTCCGGCGCGGGCCAGACGGCAAGATCCGCTTCCTCCTTGTCCAAGAAGCCGGCCGCGCGGGGCTGCGGGCTGCACTTCTTGCCCATGGGGATGTAGTCCACGACCACGTTCGCCCCCAAGCTCTGCAGCTCCGCCTGGAGGCCCTTCGGGTCCTTGGCCTCGTTGATGGTGATGTGGATCAGCCCATCGGAACCCTTGGTCACCGCGTACGCAGGGGGGCCGCCGAAGAGCAGCGGTACGGCCACCGCGGCGGCGGCCGCCAGGGCCAGGGCAGGGGCTGCCAGGACGGCGCGGCGCTTCCGCGGTGCCTTGTCGATCTCGGTCATCACGAACTCCTTGAGCAGTCGGTGACGGCCCTCGGGAAGATCGCGCTCGGCCGGCCAGTTCATCGGATCTCCTCCTTCTCGGGGCCTCCGTCACCTACTACCTGTCCCCTCGCCGGAGGCGGTTCCCCGGCGCCGGCGAGTTTCTTGCGGGCCCGTGAGAGCCTGGACCTGACCGTGCCTACCGGGATGCCGAGTGCCTCGGCAGCCTGCGCGTAGTCGAGCCCCGCCCACACGCAGAGCGCGAACACGTCCTGCTCCGCGCGGCGAAGCTTGCCGTACGCCTGCCGCACCGCCGCCAGCCGTTCGGCGTCGTCGATGCGGCTTACGACCTCCTCGGCGAAGTCCGGCACTCCCTCGCCCCTGGGCAGCCGGGCCAGCGCGTCGTCATGCCGACGGGCGGCCCGGCGCATGTTGCGGGCGACGTTGGTGGCGATGCCGAGCAGCCAGGGCCGCAGCGAGCCGCCCTCGGCGTCGATCTTGCCTCGCAGCCGCCACGCTTCCAGGAACGTCAGCGCCGTCACGTCCTCGGCCATGGACCAGTTGGCGGTCAAGCGGATGGCGTGGTTGTAGACGGCTTTCGCGCACTCGTCGAAGAGCTCACCGAACGCGGCTTTATCCCCGCCCCGTATCCGGGCCCGTAATGACATGTCCACACATATCTACTGTCCGGTCGATTTATCGGGTTCCCGCGACTGCGACATAACCAGGCGACGCCCAAGGTCGTCCCGCCAGGCGGCGATCCACACCCGCAGCTCCGTAGCCTCGGGCTCCCCGAGTCCGTAGGGTTCAAGGTCAGCGGTCGCGAGCCGCGCCGCACGTGGCAACCTGATCGTGGCCAGGAGGTCCAGCAACTCGGTCGTGTCGCGATCTTTGAGGCGTGCGGCACCGAGAGCCTCCAGCTCCGCGAAGGAGTAAGTGTCGGCGACGCCGTGGATGTCGATGTAGTCGCGCGGGGCGAACCGGGACAGGACCGCCACCATCTTCTGCCCAACGGCGTCTTCGCGCGAGACCGTCTGGACGCGACTGCCGGGCCTGATCTCGATCTCCACCGGCGCCCCCGCGAGGTCCAGCGTGTGGCTAGGGCGCTGGATGACGTCGACGTCAAGTGTCTCGCCCTCGGGGAACCAACCGGCGCCGACCTCCAGCCGCGAGATCAGCGGGCCAGGCGACACCTTCGCCGTATAGCCGTGCTGCTCGTATTCCGTCGCGAGCATGCCCGCCAGCCGCGCGCACGGCACGTCAGACACCGCGTAGGCGAAGTCGAGATCGGCGGATGGGCGATCGACGATGCCGTGTGCCTGCATGCTGTATCCACCGACCAGGAGTAGTCCATGGCGGTTCAGGAAAGGCACCACGTCTTCAATGGCCCGGGCGTGCCAGTCGGGGATCCGCATTCTCAGGAGGCCATAAGACCCGGAATGCGGCGGATCTCGGCGAGTTCGGAGATGGCGCCGAGCTCGGGAAACGTGATCTCCCACACCGCCCGGTAGATTGGGTCGAGCCGCCACCACAGATCGAACCAGTGGCCGATCAGGAGCGTGTGGTTGAGCAGCCCAATGATGTCGTCCCGCGTCCCCGCCTCCAGCACGCGGGCGTATGCCTCGAGACGCTGCTCATAGACCGACAAGTCGTAGTCCGTCCGGCCCGACCAGGCCACCCGTCGCGGCAGTGACAAGATGCCGCGGGCAGGGCCCCGGAGGTCACAGAGGGACACCGGAAGGACGGTCTCGGCGTACTCCCGTGACCCAGGGGGCAGATCCTCGAAGGTGGTCATCGCCCGGCCCCTTCCCGAGATATCTCTCCCCCCAGCGTATCCCGGTCAACCCTGCCCGGCATCGAAGTAGGCGGCCAGCTCCGGATCCAGGGACGGCACGTCGTACGGCATCCCCCCATCCCGCAACGACATCGTGGCCATATAACCGGCCGCCACGCTCATCCTGGCCGCCACCGGAGAGGTGTCCGTCACTCCCCCGTCCCGGGCGAACCTGCAGAACTCCGCCACGATCTCGACGTCCGCGCCCCCGTGCGACCCCGTGGCCGGAGGCACCTTGTACGTGATGTCGCAGTCATCCCTGTAGCCCGTGGGCCCGGTGTTCCACACCTTGACCGTGTCACCGGGCCCGTCGCCGAAGTTCTCCAGCCGCCCCTCCGTACCGATGACCGTGTAGTTGCGCACGTAGTCGGGCGAGAAGTGGCACTGCTGGTAGGCGGCGATGACGCCATTGTCCAGGCGCATGTTCATCACCGACACGTCCTCGACGTCGACGACGTGGTGCAGGTCGCGGCGCGCGGTCGGCGGCCAGTCGTACTCCTGGAGCCAGCCGTCGGGGCGCGGGGTGCCGGGTGCGCGGCGCGGCAGGTCGCCGTAGAGCATGAGGTCGCCCAGCGCGTTCACCCGGGTGGTGTAGCCGCCCGCGAGCCAGTGGATCACGTCGAGGTCGTGCGCCGCCTTCTGCAGCAGGAGACCCGTGGTGCGGGTGCGGTCCGCGTGCCAATCCTTGAAGTAGAAGTCCCCGCCGTACGAGACGAAGTGGCGCACCCAGACGGTCTTCGGCTCGCCGATGACGCCCTTGAGGATGATGTCGCGCATGAGCCGGACCACGCCCATATGTCGCATGTTGTGCCCCACATACAGGCGCGTGCCGGTCTCGCGGGCGGCGTGCAGGATGTTGTCGCAGCCCTCCACGGTGATCGCCATCGGCTTCTCCAGGTAGACGGCTTTGCCGGCCTGGAGGCAGTCGATGGCGATGCGCTCGTGGGTGTCGTCGGGGGTGTTGACGATGACCGCGTCGAGGTCGCGGCGGTCGAGTAACTCCCGGTAGTCGCCGGCCAGGAACTTGGCCTCGAATCTCCCCGCCTGCCTCTTGAGCACCGCCGGGTCGGAGTCGCACAAGGCGGTCACGATCGAGCCCTTGCCCGGCCGATGCGCGGCCAAGGCGAGGCTCGCCCGCAGGCCGAGGCCGATGACTCCGATACGCAGGTCTTCCACGATTGTCCCCTCCGAATCAGCCCCGACGCGCTCCTAGAGCCCAGTCCGTACGAGTCGAGGTGGAGGCTAGTACGTATTTATGCAAATAACCAGAGGAGATAGAGCAGTTTTGAGCACACACGGCCCGGGTTGCTGCGGCGTAAAGCAGAGCTGTGGGGGCACTTAAGAATCCCTCGATGGACATGCTCGGAGTTGAGAGGGCACAGTGCGTTAGGTTCGACCTAGGGGGAATGGGGAGCCATGAAAGCGCTGGTCAAGGAGAAGGCCGAGCCTGGCCTGTGGCTTGTCGACGTGCCCGAGCCGGAGGTGGGACCGGGTGAGGTGAAGATCCGGGTCCTGCGGACCGGGATCTGCGGCACCGACCTGCATATCCGGAAATTTGATGACTGGGCCCGGCACACCCTGAAGCTCCCCCTCATCGTCGGGCATGAGTTCTCCGGCCACGTGGTGGAGGTGGCGCCGGGCGCCGAGGACATCGCGGTCGGCGATCTCGTCAGCGGCGAAGGGCACCTGGTCTGCGGCAAGTGCCGTAACTGCATGGCGGGGCGCCGGCACCTGTGCCGCAACACGGTCGGCCTCGGCGTCAACAGGAACGGCGCCTTCGCCGAGTACGTCACGCTGCCCGCCTCCAACGTCTGGGTGCACCGGGTCCCCGTCCACCCCGACGTGGCGGCCATCTTCGACCCGTTCGGCAACGCCGTCCACACCGCCCTCTCCTTCCCCCTGGTCGGCGAGGACGTGCTGATCACCGGGGCCGGGCCGATCGGGCTGATGGCGGCGGCCGTGGCCACGCACGTGGGCGCGCGCAACGTGATGATCACCGATGTCAGCGACGAGCGCCTGGATCTGGCGGGCAAACTCGGCGTTTCCCTCGCGCTGAACGTCACCAGGTCCTCCATCGAGGAGGGCATGCGGCAGCTGCACATGCGCGAGGGCTTCGACGTGGGTCTGGAGATGTCCGGCAACCCGGCGGCGGTCCGCGACATGATCGCCCACATGACACACGGCGGGAAGATCGCCATGCTCGGGCTGCCGGCCGAGGAGTTCGCCGTCGACTGGGCCACCATCGTGACGTCGATGATCACGATCAAGGGGGTCTATGGCCGGGAGATGTTCGAGACCTGGTACAACATGTCGGTCCTGCTGGAGAAGGGCCTCGACCTGACTCCCGTGATCACGGACCGGTTCTCGTACGAAGACTTCGACGCCGCCTTCGACACGGCCGCCAGCGGTCGCACGGGCAAGGTCATCTTGGACTGGAGCGGAGGAGCTCGGCCGGAGAGAGCAAGGAACGAGCCAACGGAGGCCGAAGCGGCCGCGACCATAAGCAGGAGTCGTTGATGTTCACTCATGTGCGCGAGCAGCTGCGTACAACGCTCGACGAGATCACCGAGGCCGGGCTGCTCAAGCCCGAACGTGTGCTCACCACCCCGCAGAGCGCCCAGGTCAGCGTGGCCGGGCGCGAGGTGCTGAACTTCTGCGCCAACAACTACCTGGGCCTGGCCGACAACCCTGAGGTGATCGAGGCGGCCAAGGAGGCACTGGACCGGTGGGGGTTCGGCATGGCCTCCGTGCGGTTCATCTGCGGCACCCAGGAGGTGCACAAGGAGCTCGAAACGCGCCTGTCGGACTTCCTCGGCATGGAAGACACGGTTCTCTACAGTTCATGTTTCGACGCGAACGGCGGCGTGTTCGAGACCCTGCTGGACGCCCAGGACGCGGTGATCTCGGACGCGCTCAACCACGCCAGCATCATCGACGGCATCAGGCTCTCCAAGGCCCAGCGATTCCGGTACGCCAACCGCGACATGGCCGAGCTCGAGGCCAGGCTGAAGGAGGCGGCGGAGGCGCGGCGGCGGTTGATCGTGACCGACGGTGTGTTCTCCATGGACGGATATGTCGCGCCGTTGCAGGAAATCTGCGACCTGGCCGACCGGTACGACGCCATGGTCATGGTCGACGACTCCCACGCCGTCGGCTTCGTCGGCCCGACCGGCCGCGGCACGCCGGAGCTCCACGGCGTCACCGACCGGATCGACATCATCACCGGCACGCTCGGCAAGGCACTGGGCGGGGCCAGCGGCGGCTACGTGTCGGCCCGCAAGGAGATCTGCGAGCTGCTGCGCCAGCGCTCCCGGCCGTACCTGTTCTCCAACTCGCTCGCGCCCGTCATCGCCTCCGCCTCGCTCCGCATCCTCGACCTGCTGGAGACCTCGAACGACGCCCGCGAGCGGCTACGCGCCAACACCGCGCGCTTCCGCAGCGAGATGACCAAGGCTGGGTTCGACATCCTGCCCGGTGACCACCCGATCGTGCCTGTGATGATCGGGGACGCCGCCAAGGCCGCCGCCATGGCCGACCGCCTGCTCGATCTGGGGATCTACGTGATCGGCTTCTCGTACCCGGTGGTGCCGCACGGCCAGGCCAGGATCCGCGTCCAGCTGTCGGCCGCTCACTCCGAGGCGGACGTCGAGCGCGCCATCCAGGCGTTCATCCAGGCCCGCGGCTGATCACCCGATCCCGCTTCGCTTCCCAGCATGGGGAGCACTCACCGTTCGCCTGTGTGCGCGATCAGGGCTTGCAGGTGAGTATTCTCCGCTGCGTGATAGATACGCGGCGGCTCCGCACGCTGCGGGCGGTGGCCGACCACGGCACGGTCACCGCCGCGGCGGCCGCCCTGCACCTCACCCCGTCCGCCGTGTCCCAGCAACTCGTCGCGCTGGAGCACGAGGTGGGGCACCGCCTGTTCACGCGGGACGGGCGCGGTGTGCACCTCACCGCCGTGGGCAAGATCATGCTCGCCCACGCCAACGAGGTCCTCGCTCAGCTCGAACGCGCCGAGGCGGAGGTGGCCGCTTACTCGGCGGGCGAAGTCGGCGAGGTCACCGTGGCCTGCTTCGCCACCGCGATCAGCGCCGTGCTCTCCCCCGCCATCACCGTGCTACGCGACACCGCCCCCGGCATCCAGGTACGCGTGCTCGACGCCGAAGGCGACCAGAGCCTGTCCATGCTGCTGGACTCCGAGGCCGACCTGGCGATCGCGGTCGAGTACCGCGGCGCGCCCGACGCCTCCGACCGCCGTCTGTCCCGCCTTCCGCTGTACGCCGAGCCGTTCGACCTGGTGCTCCCACGCGACCATCCCCTGGCCGAGTCGGCAACGCTGGTGTCCTTGGCCGCCGAGACCTGGATCGGGCCCTATCCGGGCAATCCTGTGCACGACGTGATCACGTTCGCGTGCCAGCAGGCGGGTTTCACGCCGAACGTCACGCACTGCTCCGACGACTTCCGCGCCGTGGTCGCCCTGGTCGGCGCGGGCGCGGGGGTGGCGCTGGTGCCGCGGCTGGCCCTGCGCGACATGGTGCTGCCCGGTGTCGTGGTGCGTCAGACGCCGGGGCCGGAGCGCCGGGTCTTCGCCGCCGTACGCAGGGGAGCGGACTCCCATCCCGTCGTACGGCCCCTGTTGTCCGCCCTCCGCGCGGTGGCGGCGTCACTCGGATCGGGATGAAACACCCCGCCTTATCCGGACATCTCCTCGGCGCGGACGTGATCGCGGAGACGTTCACCACCGCCTGGCGCCGCCTGAACGATGTCCCTGCGGGCGACGGCGCCCGGCTCTGGCTGTACGGCGCCGCCAGGCTCCGGCTGCACCGCGCCCACAAGCGGCTGGCCAAGGAGCTCAACGACCTCGACATCGACCTGACCACCTACGGCTCGCGAGCCGTTTCCCTCGCGGAGGGCCGCTCATGAACCAGGAGCTCGACCACATCGTCGCCCGATTCGCCGCCGACCCGGTCTCGGACGTCAGGTAAAGATCCCCGTCGGCTTCAAGGGCACGGCCAACATCGACGTCGGCAGAAAGGCGCGGCCGGGCGAGCACTGTCAGAGCACCACCTCGTGGGACGCCAAGGGCGAGCCCATGCACTGCGTCCCTTACTACAACAAGACCGTCGCCGAGGTGCAGGCGATGCTGAAGGAGCGCGGCATCACCACCGATGCCGCAGAGGTTCATCGACAAGCTTGACCTGCTCCTCGCCCTGAAGGGACGGGGATTCCCGTGCCGCTATGCGGCAGCTTGTGCCGCTTGCGCGGCCGGTGCTGTGGAACGGGGTGCTTGGCGTTTCGCGGACCCGGGTGGGTCTCCACGCCCTGAGACGACCAGCCCGGCCGCCTGTCCTTTGGTTTTGATGTTCTTCGCCCCGACGATGTCGGCGTGCTCGGTGTGCCCGCAAGAAGCGCAGGAGAAGATCGCTTGGCTCTTGCGGCTCTTCTCGTCCACTGTCCCGCAGGCAGGGTTCGGGCACGTCTGGGACGTGTACGCGGGGTTGATCTTATGGATGGCGCTGCCGGTGTAGCGGGCCTTGGAGCGCAGGGCGACTTCCAGGCCGTACCAGCCCTTGTCGAGAATCGCCTTGTTGAGCCCGGATTTCGCCGCCGCGCCGTTGCGCAGGAACCGGCCCGGCAGGCCGGGGTCGGGTTTCGGCTTGGCGGCCGCGCTCATGCCCTTGGTGTTCAGCTCTTCGATGACCACATGCCCGTAGGACCGGGTGAGCCGGTGCGCGGCCTGCGCGTTGAAGTCGGCGCGCCGCCACCGCACCCGCCGCATGATCTCACCCATCGCGGCCACGACCGTCTTGCGCCGCTTCGATCCCTTCTTCGCGCGGGCGAGCCGGCGTTGCAGCCGCAGATACCGTTCCGCTTCGCCGGGCGTGAGATACCCCAGGTCGTCCTGGCGGTCTCCTTTCCTGTCCGGTGGCAGTTGCCTGGAGGACACACCGTCGGTTCCGGCGTGGCGGCGGTCGAAGAACTCCCCATCCGACGTCACAGCGGCCGTGACCACCCCCCGATCCACACCCACCCATGCCGGGCAGGCGTGCTCCTCCCGCTCGCTGATCCCATCGTCGATGAGGAAGCTGATGAACCAGTGCTTGCCGTCCCGGGACACGGTCGCGGACTTGACGCTTCCCCCAAGCGGGCGCGACAGGCGAAAGCGCGCCCACCCGAACTTGGGCAGGAACACCCGCCCCCACTTGCGGCCGATCCGCTCGACCGGGATGTGCTTGGCGGTGGGGAACCGAAACGACGGCCGCCACTTCGCCTTGGCCTTCCAGTGAACCTTCCACGTGCCATGCGCGCGGCACGCGCGGTCCAGATCCTTCAGCGTCTGCTGGATCACCTGCGCGGGAGCCTCGGCCAACCAGGCACAGTCCGGGTCCCTCTTCGCCTCGGCGAGCTGGCGGCACTGCTCCTCATAGCCGATGAACGCGCCCCGGCGCCGATAGGCGCGGCGCTGCTCCAACCCGGTGTTCCACACACTGCGGCAGATCGCGCCCAGCCGCTCAGCGAACAGCCGCTGCCCGAAGTCGAACTCCAGGCGGTACTTCCGACCCGTCAACACCGTAGCAACACCTCCCCCAGCAGCCACTTCCGCCCCAAGACTCGAACACATCATCCCGTCTCTCAGCCTGCAGACGGAATATCCACACGGTAAGCAGCCGGTTACCCACGATGCAGGCCCATCTGGTCTTCGTCGGACGTACCACAGGAACGTCCTCAACGACGCGGAGCCGCGGAGCTGTGAGGACATCATGATCGAAGTGTGAGACGGCTTCGAGGCCGAGCTACGCGAGCGCAACGGCGAGGACGACCCGTCAACTAACTGCCCAAGGTCGCCGCAGCACACTCGTCAACTCATTGAAGGGCGTCTCCTCGCACTACCTCCGCAAGGAATTCAGCGACCGCCTCAACCGCGCCATCATGCACGGCCCCTTCTGGTCACCCAGCAACTTCGCCGCCTCCTGCGGCGGAGCCCCACTATCGATCATCAAGGCGTACATCGAACAGCAGCACCGCCCCACCTAAGGTCCCCGGTCCCGCGCTCCGAGATGCCCCGCCCACGGCCGGCCATCCCCCAGAGGGGACCGCATCCATCCCCGGCCTGAAGGCTGAGGCCTTCTGCGGACCTTCGGTAACAAGGTCAACGGCTGCCCCTCGTCCTGATCATGGGGCTAGCCTCGTCCGCATGACCGTCCCGTACCGAAAGCTGCTCGGCATGCCCGGCGTGCCCGCGCAGGCCGTGCTCGGCTTCCTCGCCCAGCTCACGCAGCAGGTCGCGCCGGTGGGGATGGTGCTGGTCGTCGAGTCGGCGACCGGGTCGCTGGCGGTCGCGGGCCTCTGCGCTGCCGCCTTCTCCGTGGGCGCGGGCGTGGCCAGGCCCTTCCAGGGCCGTCTCATCGACCGGCGCGGGTCGCGGCTGGTGCTGGCGGGAGCGGCGTTCATGCACGTCGCCGGGCTCATCGCACTCGTCGCCGGTGCGGTGGCCGGGTGGCCCGTGTGGACGTTCGCCGGACTGGGCCTGGTCGCGGGGGCCGGGTTGCCGCCGATTTCGGTGACCATGCGGTTCGAGTGGGGCCGTCGTGTCGCGGACGAAGGGCGCACCGTCGCCTACAGCCTCGTGTTCCTGGTGCAGGAGCTGGCCATGCTCGTCGGGCCGCTGCTGTTCGGGCTGATGATCGCGGTGGCGTCCTCCTCGCTGGCGCTCGGCGTGGTCACGGTAGCCGCCGGGGCCGCGACGCTGGCCTTCTCACGGGCCCTTCGCGCAGGTCAGGCCGCTGGGGCGCGGGAGCGGGGACGGGTGTTCGCCGACCGGCGGATGCCGGTGCTGCTGGCCGTGGCACTGATGCACGGCGGGGTCTTGGGGGCGCTGCAGGTCGGAGTGCCCGCGCTGGCCGCCGCCCGGGACGTTCCGGCCGCGGCTGGGGTGCTGGTGGCGGCGCTCTCCTTAGGCGGGATCGCGGGGGCGGTCGCCTATGGTGCTCGTTCCTGGACGTCGGCGGTCGAGGTGCGACTGGTTGCGCTGATGCTGGGGCTCGGGGTCGTACTGGCTCCGCTGATGCTGATCGGTGCTCTGCCGGTGTTCTGGGTGGTGCTGTGTGTGAGCGGGATGATGTTCAGCCCGGCGCTGACGACGTCGTCGCTGCTGGTGGACGAGTTCGCGCCGGGGGCGCAGGGGGAGGCGTTCGGATGGGTGTCCACCGCCTTGGGGATGGGGGGTGCGATCGGATCGGGGGTGGCCGGGGTGGTCGGGGAACGGTTCGGCGCCTCGGCGCCGTTCCTGGTTGCCTCGGCATCCGCATTGCTCGGCGCAGGGTTCGCCACAGTGCTGCTCAGGCGCGGGCGCGGTTGAGTGCGTCGGTGAATCGGGCGTACCTGTCCAGTTCCTCCTCCACGGGGTCCAGCACGTGCTCCTTGGCGACCTGGCCGATGGCCGCATGCAGCGCCCTGGCCGTACGCCGAGCGCGGCGCCTGCCACCCGCCCAGGCGGCCAGCCGCGACAACATCGCGATCACCACACCTGTCAGCGCCCCGCCCACCAGCAGGACCGTCGGCCACGGCACATCGCCGACCGTGGGGAGCGGCGGCTGGGGCAGGCGTAGGTAGTCCATCCCGAACAACACGCCCAGCCACAGAGCACCGGCCGCCATACCGGCGAACACCAGCCACTGCAGCACGTTCACCGCCCGCCACCACCGTGGGCGTCGGGTGGCGTCGATGGATGCCATGGCCACCGCCCGATCCACCGCGTCCGCCAGGTCCTCGGAACGGGACCGCGCCGCCTGCCGCACCGCCGCGGCCCACGGCCCCCGCAGCCCCTCCACCGCCGATTCGCCGACGTCCCTGATCGCCGTCTCGACCTGCGCCCTCTGCACGGCGGACGCAGCCGGCACGGAGGTACGCCCGACGACCTGCCCTGCCTGCCTCCCCGCCAGCTCCTTCGATGCCCGGCCGGCCGGCCCGCGCGACGGGGCGATGCTGCCGATGCGCAGCCTGCGAAGCGGATCCGGCCGGAAGCGCCGGGCCCATCGGGTCACCGGCCACCCGGTGGCGACGATGGCCCGATGCCGGTGGCCCTTGGCCACGGCCTCCACGACCAGCGGCACCCCGGCTGCCTGGGAGAGCGCGGCCGTGAGCGCCCGCCCCCATCCTGCCGTCCGCTTGGCGCGCCCGTTCTTCGCACGGCCGCCCTCCGAGCGAGCCCCCGCATCGGCACGAGACGCCGCGCCCTCACCGGCCTTGCCGAATACCCCGCCTCCGCCGACAGCACCGGACACCACGGCTTCTGCCGCATCTGCGCCCGATGCGGCAGACCCGGTCGTGAGGTGATCGGCGGCGGTCGTGATGTCCGCGGCCAGGCGGGCGGACCAGGCTCTGCGGTGGGCGACCCGGTCTGCGAGGAGGGAGCGGAGCTCGGCCAGGCCGGTGCCGGTACGGGCCGAGACGGCGAGCACCGGCACACCTTCCAACCCGTCGTCGTCCAGCAGTCGGCGCAGGTCGCGTACGCAGCGGTCGACGGCCTGCGGGGGCAGGCGATCCACCTGGTTGAGCACCACCACCGTCACGTCCCGGTGACCGGCCAGCGGGCGCAGGTAGCGCTCGTGGAGTGCGGCGTCGGCGTACTTCTGCGGATCCACCACCCACACCAGCAGATCGACCATCTCGACGAGGCGGTCCACTTCCAGGCGGTGGGAGAGGCGGATGGAGTCGTGGTCCGGAAGATCCAGGAGGACGAGGCCGGACATGTCGGGCGTGGTGGCGGAGGCGGCGGCGTGGCGTTGCGGGATCTCGAGCCAGTCCAGCAGCGGGCCGGAGCCTTGCCCGTCCCAGAGCGCCGCCTGGGCCGTTGAGGTCGTGGGCCGGGTGACGCCGACGGCCGCCAGGTCCTCGCCGGCCAGGGCGTTGTAAAGTGACGACTTCCCGCTGCCGGTCGCGCCGGCCAGGGCGGCCACGGTGTGGTCGAGGGACAGGCTGCGACGTACACCGGCTCGTTCCGCGACCGCCCGCGCGCTCGACACCGCCTGCTCGGCCAGCCGCCCCTCGCCCAGCGAGGCCGCCTCCAGCAGGGCGGCCAGCCTGGAGTCGAGTGACGGGCCTTCCTTACGGCGCAGCAGCTTCACCGCCCCTCCTCCGGCGTCACGCCACCCTCGGCTGTTGCGGCCGTCGGGAGGTCGGCGCGGTGGGCGCGTACCGATCGCAAGGCCGCGAGCAGCGCGTCCGCCGTGTCTCGCGGCGGCTCAACGTCCTCCAGGAGGACGTTGAACCGGGCGGCCTCCGCATCGAGCAGCCCGCGCACCCGCTCACGTAGATCTTCCCGCGCCCGAGCCGTCAGCGTCCGCACCGCCTGGTCCCCGAACACCGCCTCCAGCAGCTTCTGCGACAGCACACTCGTCCCGCCCGCGATCCCCACCTCGATCCCGGTCAGCCCACCCGTGGACGCGAACACGGCCAGCATGAGCAGCAGCCCCGCCCCGTTCACCCCGAACGACGCCACTCGCGCCGTGGTCCGCTTCTCGGCGCCTTCGGCCCGCACCAGGTCCAGGACGTACTCCTGCCACCCCCGCACCACCGCCTCGGCCTGCTTGCCGAGGCCGGGCGAGGCGCGGCCGAGCCGGGCGGACTCGATGGCGCCGAGCCGTTCGAGCAGGCCGGGCCCACCGGGGGCGGCCGACCAGCCCTCCAGCGCGCGCTCGGCGGCCCCGTCGGCGGCGCCCCGGAGCAGGGTCTCGACACCGCTCTCCAGGGCATCCCTGAGCTGGACCTCCGGCACTCGCCCCGTGAAGAAGCCGACGATACGGTCGCGGAGCCAGCCCACGCGGCTCTCCAGGGAGCGCATGAGGTCGCCGGTGCCGATGAAGTCCTGCCAGCGGGCCAGGACCTCCCCCCGCAGGAGCGATCCGTCCCGCATGCCTTCGTCGAAGTCGGCCATCCCGCCGGCGTACGCGCCCGACACGATGGAACGCAGCCCGTCGAAGGCGGCCTGCTGGCGCGAGACGGCCGCAGCCAGCGCGGGCACCCGGGTGTCGAGGCTGTCGAGCGCTCCCGACAGCGTCTGACGTACGACGCGGGCTCGTGCCGCGGCGTCGGCGGCCAGCCCAGTCAGCCACGAGGCGATGGGCTGGACCGACGCGACCGGCAGCCGCGCCTTCTCGGAAGGCAGAGCCGCTTCGGGGACGGTGAACAGGCGGGTGCCGTCGAGGCCGTTCTCGGTGAGGAGGCGGGAAAGGTCGCGGGCGACCGGCTCGATGGCGTCCGGCGGCACGCGATCGAGGACGACCGCCAGTGCGGTGCTGCGTTCCCGGGCCGAACGCAGAAAGCTCCACGGCACCTCGTCGGCGTACCGGGCGGCGGTCGTGACGAACAGCCACAAATCAGCGGCGGCCAGGAGCTGGGCGGCGAGTTCCCGGTTCGAGGTCACCACCGAGTCGATGTCGGGTGCGTCGAGCAACGCCAAGCCGTCGCCCAGAGCGGTCGACGACACCACGCGTAGCGCGCCAGGTCCGGAGCCGGTGGCGCGGGACAGGCCGGGCAGCACGTTCTGGCCCATGAACCAGGCGCGGTCGGCCGGGCTGGCCACGAGCGTGGGCACCAGGGTGGTGGGCCGCAGCACCCCCGGCTCGGCCACGTCGGCCCCGACCAGCGAGTTGACCAGCGTGGACTTGCCCGCTCCCGTGGACCCGCCGACGACGGCCAGGAGCGGCGCGTCCAGGGCGCGCAACCGGGGCAGCAGGTAGTCGTCGAGCTGGCCGGTCAGCTCCCGCAGCGCACGCCGGTCCGCCGCCGTCTCGCCGATCGTCAGCGGGAACAGGTCACGATCGAGCGGCCGGCGCAGCGACTCCAACGCGCCCAGCAGGTCCATAAGCCCACGTTAGCCCTGTTCTTCGCACGATCGGGGTCGCGCCGCCCTTCCATGGCATTTCATGGGCATTCGGGGCTAGCTCGAGGGCGGCTCCCGCAGCACGTAACCGACGCTGCGCAGGGTGTGGATGAGCCGTGGCTCAACGTCGTCGACCTTGCGTCTGAGGTAGGAGACGTACGACTCGACGACCCCTGAGGTGCCGCCGAAGTCGTAGTTCCACACGTGGTCGAGGATCTGTGCCTTCGACAGCACCCGCCCGGCGTTGACCATGAAGTAGTGCAGCAGCTTGAACTCGGTCGGCGACAACCGGATCTGGCGCCCGGCCCGCCACACCTCGCCGGCGTCCTCGTCCAGCTCCAGGTCGGCCACCTTCAGCTTGCTGGCGGGCGTGCCCTCCGCACGGGTGCGCCGCAGCACCGCCCGGATCCTGGCCTGCACCTCTTCCAGGCTGAACGGCTTCGTCACATAGTCGTCCCCCACCCGCAGCCCGGCGATCTTGTCCTCGGTGGCGTCACGGGCGGTCAGGAACAACACGGGCGCGTCGATCCTCTTGGCCACTTCCAACCCGTCCAGGTCGGGCAGCATCACGTCGAGCACCACGAGATCGGGCGAGGCCCGCTCGGCCACCTCCACGGCCTCCTGCCCGTCGGCGGCGGTCAGGACCTCGAACCCCGAATAGCGCAGGCTGGCGGACAGCAGGTCCCTGATGCTGGGCTCGTCGTCCACCACCATGATCAGCGCTTCGCGGAGCTCGGGATTCATCACCTACTTAGCGTGACGCAGCCACCTGAGGGTTAGCTGAAGAGTCACTCCAAGGCGAGTGGGAGTTCCACGCGGAAGGTGGAGCCGTGCTCCGGCGAGCTGTCGACGGTGACCGTCCCGCCGTGTGCCCGCACGAGCGCCCGCACGATGGCCAGGCCCAGCCCGCTGCCCCGATCCTCGGCCGAGCGGCGGCGGGATCGGGCGGAGTCGGCGCGGTAGAAGCGTTCGAAGACGTGCTCGACCTGCTCGGGGGTGAGGCCGGGCCCGCTGTCGACGACCTCGAGAAAGACCTTGTCCGTGCCGGCCCCGACTCTGACGATGACCGGCGAGCCGCCCTCTGTGTGCACGATCGCGTTGGTGACGAGGTTGCTGATGACCTGGCGCAGGCGTACCTCGTCGCCGGAGACGATCAGGGCCGCGCCTCCGACGACGTCCAGCTTGATCAGCCGGTCGGGCGCGAGGATCCTGGCATCCTGTACGGCGTCCGCGGCCAGCGCCAGCATGTCCACGGGCCGCATCTGCAGCGGCCGCTGCTGGTCCACCCTGGCCAGCAGGAGCAGGTCGTCCACCAGGAGGCTCATCCGCCCGGCGGCCTTCTCCACGCGCTGCATCAGCTCGGCGGGGTCGGCGCCGGGGTTCTGCCTGGCGTACTCGGCGAAGCCCCGGATGGAGGTCAGCGGGGTGCGCAGCTCGTGCGAGGCGTCGCCGACGAACTGGCGCATGCGGTCCTCGGAGCGCCGGGCCGCCGCCTCGGAGGCCGACCTGGCGGCGAAAGCCGTCTCGATCTGAGCCAGCATGCCGTTCAGCGACTTGGCCAGCCGGCCGACCTCGGTACGGGGATCGGCGTCAGGCACCCGACGGCCGAGCTGGCCGCCCGCGATGGCCTCGGCCGTGTGCTGGATCTGGCCGAGCGGGCGCATGCTGCGTCGTACGATCGTGACGCCCACGACGGCCAGGATGAGCAGGATGCCGCCGCCGCCCAGCAGCTCGATGAGCACCAGACGCCGGGTGATCGCGTCGACCTCCTCCAGGTCCACCGCGACCACGAGGGTGCGCCCGTCGATCATGCTCTCCATCACCCGCCACTCCCCGCCGCCCCTGACGGCGGACGTGGTGTAGGGCTCGTGGTCCGGGATGGGCGACAGGACCGGCTTGGGCTTCAGGTCGACGTCACGGTCGGTGAGCATGGGCACGAACTCGCCGCCGGGCTCCTTGACCAGGACGATCGCGTCGGACTCGATGAGGATGGGCCGGTCGGAGATCTCCAGGTCCTTCTTGCCGATCGCGATGACCTTCTTGTACATGCGCACGCTGAGGAGCTGGAGCTGGCCGTCCACCCGGTCGATGAGGTAGCCGTGCAGGACCGAGACGCTCACCAGGCCGATGAAGGTCAGGCCGAAGCCCAGCAGCGCCAGCATCGACGCGATCAGCTTGATCCTCAGCGGCATGCCGCGCATCAGGGACTCGGCGGCAGGCGAAGGACGTATCCGACACCACGCAGGGTGTGGATGAGCCGGGGGCTGCGGTTGTCGATCTTCCGGCGCAGGACGGAGACGTACGACTCCACGATGCCCACCTCGCCCCTGAAGTCGTAGTCCCACACGTGGTCGAGGATCTGCGGCTTGGACAGAACCCGCCCTGCGTTCGTCATGAAGTATCGCAGCAGCTTGAACTCGGTCGGTGACAACGCCACCGCGTTGCCCCCGCGCCACACCTCGTGGCTCTCCTCGTCCAGCTCGATGTCGGCGAACGTCAGCCGCGGCGGCGCCGCCTGCTGCTCGCCGGCCGTCCTGCGGAGCACCGCGTGGATCCTGGCGACCACCTCCTCCAAGCTGAACGGCTTGGTGACGTAGTCGTCGCCGCCGATCGTGAGCCCGCGGATCTTGTCCTCGGTCTCGTCACGGGCGGTCAGGAACACCACCGGCGTGTGCACTCCGCCGCCGCGCATCCGCCTGACGATCTCGAAACCGTCCAGGTCGGGCAGCATGACATCGAGCACGACGAGGTCAGGGCGGTGCCGTTGCACGGCGGCGACGGCGTCGAGGCCGCTCTTGGCCGTGGTCACGTCGAATCCCGCGAACCTCAGGCTCGCGGCGAGGAGCTCGAGGATGTTCGGATCGTCCTCGACGATTAGCAGGCGTGATTCCATCACATCCAAGGATGCCCTCATTGGACGAGTGCTGGGACAATTCCGGCAATGTGCCTGGCGATGGCCAGGCTGGACGTGGCGGCCGGGGAGGGCGCGTTGCGCACCAAAACCACATTGTCGTGCACGTCGACGACGAAGTCGTCGACCATGGTCCCGTCCCTGGCCACGGCCTGAGCGCGGACGCCGCTACGGGCCCGAGTGAGGTCGGCGGCGGTCAGCTCGGGAACGTAACGCTGCGCGCCTTTGAGGAAGGCGCTCTTGATGAGCGATCCGCGGATCTCTTTGAGCCCGGTGCGCCAGTGGCGACGGGCGAGGCGCATGGTGCCCGGCCAGCCAAGAATTTGCCGGAAATCTCCGATATTCCGCCATCCGTAGCCGCGTCCATAGCCTTCGTAGGCGAGTGCAAGCACCGCATTCGGCCCCACCAGCACGCCACCGTCCGTCTGCCTGGTCAGGTGGACCCCCAGGAACGGATACCGCGGATCGGGCACCGGATAGATCAACCCGCGAACGAGATCCTTGGCCGCACCCCGCAGCGCATAGAACTCCCCGCGGAACGGGACGATCCTGACATCCCCCGGATGCCCGGCCATCCTGGCCACCGAATCCGTCCCCAGCCCTCCGCACACCACCAGCCGGTCGAAGGTGAACCGCCGCCGTCCCGCCAGCACCTGCACGCCTGCTGAACGCTCCCTGATCGCCCGTACCGGGTGCGAGAGCCGTACGGAACCGCCCAGATCCACCACGTCCAGCGCGAGCCGGCGGGCGACCGCGGCGAAGTCGCAGATCGCGGTGTGCGGCGAGTGGATCGCCCCCACGCCGACCGCGTGCGGCTCGATCTCGCGCAGCGCCAGCGCGTCCAGCTCGGCGATGCCCGGCACCCCGTTGGCGCGGGCGCGCTCGGCCAGCGCGTGCAGCCGCGTGCGCTCGGCGCCGGTGCTGGCGATCACCAGCTTGCCGACCTCGTCGTACGGCAGCCCGTTCGCGGCGCAGTAGTCCTTGAGCAGCGCCACACCCTCCCGGCACAGCCTGGCCTTGAGCGAACCCGGCGGGTAATAGATGCCCGCATGCACGACGCCGCTGTTATGGCCGGTCTGATGGGCGGCGACGTGGCTCTCCTTCTCCAGCACCGTCACCTCGGCGCCCCTGGTGATGGCGAGCTCGCGCGCCACCGCCAACCCGACGATGCCCGCGCCCACGATCCCGATCTTCTCCGTCACATGACGATTTTCCGACTAACCGGCCGTCCCCGCCATATCCGGACGAATCGAACATGAGTACGATGCAGCTGTGCACCTCCCGCCGGGGAGGTCCGCCGAGGTCCGGCCACCCGCCGTTCCGGACTGGCAGACCTCGCATCCAGCGTGTTGGCAGTGAGCAGTAGCTGACCCAGGCTTAGGTCGAACGTATGAACGGTGACTTCATGTACCTTCCGCCAGAGTGGCCACCTGAGGTCAGGCCCCCCAGCGTCCCCGACTGGGAGACCTCGGCCGTGACCTGGTTGCTCGACGCCGTGCCCCCCGACTACCGGGCCTACGAAGTTTTGAAACGCCATCCAATCGCGCTGGCCAGGATGGCTCTTCACCACGTGAACGCGGCAGTCGAAGCCGCTAGGGCGGGATACCGAAGCGCCGCGGTGGATCTCAAAGGTCATCTTCCTCCTCATGCTGTCGAGGCGGTGCTCGATGTCTATCGCGAGGAGGGGCCACGGCTGGTCCGCCTGGCCCGCGCCATCACCGTCGTCGAGCAAGCCTTGCGCGGCGATATGTTCACCACGACCATGCGCAACTTCCGATGAGGTAGCGGCATGGTCATCTCCAGGACAACGATCTTGATCAGCTAGAGGTGAGGTGCCGCCGCCGCAGCCACCACCGGACGAACTGTCGCCGGACGACGACATGTAGTCGTGCCTGTAGGTGCTGCCGCCGGACGGCAGGTGGTTGACGATCCCGTTGATCCAGCGGGCCACGCCGATCACGAACAACACATACAGCAGGATCGGGGCGAGTCGACGCGTCCGGACCGCGCGGGCCGGCTGGACGAGCAGGCCCCGACGGACCAGCGACTCGCCGACGATGCGCATGCTGGTCTATGGCTTGCCCAGGTGCCCGAAGGGCTCGCCACCTGAACGCCCGGGGCCCGGCAGCGCTGGAGACTAGATCGGCTCCACGTACTCTGGCAGCATGCAGATCCCCGGCCTCGGCCTACTCCTCGAGGACAACGACCTGGGCTGGTATAAGAGCGAACCTATTCCCGTGCCGGTACTGGGCGGTGCGCCACGCCGCATCATCGTCGACGGCTATGTCGATGACTCCTCGCCTGAGGACTTCCACGCCGCGATCCGCGCATTCCTGGCGCTCGACAACTCGGCGCTGACCGCGGCGGCACCGTCGATCTTCGCCTACTACCGCGACGTCACCGACGACATCCTGGCCGCCGGCGACGACTGGTACGTCGAGATCGAAGGCCCACACCAGGTGCTCGACCACATCCGGTTCGGGAACGAACCTATGGTCTCCCGCGATCCGCACGGCGACCGGCACGTCTACGTGTCGCTGGAGTGCGAATGCGACTGGGAGCCCGAGCACGGCCTGCAAATCGTGTTCAGAGACGGTCGCACGGTGACCAAGGTCGGCCCCTACGACGGCCACCTGACCAACTCAGCCGCCTACGCCGATGACACCCTCGACAGGGTCGTGTACCACGCACCGCGCTGACAATCCCACTGCTCACCGGGAGAACGGCGCTCCGTACACCAGACCCAACATCCGCATTACGCCACGACGCATACCCTGATCCTCCAGCCGCCCGGGGTTTTTCTTGATCATTTCCTCTGAGGCGCAACAGGAGAACTCATCGCAGAACGCGCCGCGCCCGTACCGCCGGGCGATCTCGGTGAACTCGCGGGGAAGGATCAGCCCGAGCGCATCCTCCACCCGCGTCCAGTCAGCATCGGTATCCACCGGCGCCGCGGGGCGGCGGTACGAGCGCGAACAGCCTTTCGAGCTCCGTCATGACCGCGGACTATAGCCGCGGACATCCCGCTCATCCGGATCGTCCTTGCTGTCGCCGCGCTGTCGGCGACCGTGCTCTCTTCCAGGTAGACCGGCCCTCCAGGGAGACGCTTACCAGCTTCACCAGCGCGCCGCCGCAACGGCGCATACGTGGCCGAGTGCCAAGGCGAAGCGATCACGGGGTGCGGCGGGCAACAAAAGGTGACCCGTCCGTGACGTCACCGGGTGCGGCGGGCGATGAAGGTGATCACCCCTGTTGCCATCGCCGCCGCGGCCAGCCAGATGAGGACGTCCTTGGCCGTCAGCCCTCCCCCGCCACTGTCGGCGGCGGCCTGGGGCGACGGCTCCGGCGTGGTCTCGGCATTGGCCGGGCTGGGTGTGGCCGTGGGCTTGGCGCGGGCCGGGAGCGGGACCCGGTAGACCGGGCTCTTCGGGCCCTCCGTGCCGGTGAGCAGGGCGGTGCCGTCCGAGGTGTAGGTGATGGACTCGGCCTGCTTCAGCTCCGGCATCGTCACCCTGGAGATCGACTCGCCGGAGGGCTTGTAGAGGGTGGCGGAGAAATAAGTGCGGATGACGTAGGAGGAGCCGTCGGGGGCGTAGGCCGCGTCCGTCGCCATGATGGGGGCGCCCGCGACCTTGCGGAGGATGTTCGTGCGGTCGGCGCGGAGCTTCTTGGGGGCGACGTAGACGGATCCCGCGAACTCCTTGGACACCACGTAGAGGCGGCCGGTCTTCGGGTTGATCATCATGCCTTCGGCGTTGCGGGCGCCGTCCGCGTACCGGAAGCGGTAGCGGGTGGCGGGCAGGGTGGCGTCGCCGAGCGTGCGAGGCTCCATCACCTTGTAGATGGAGATGTCCGGCCAGGCCCCGTCCAAGTTGTCGCCGATGTCGGCGAACCAGAGCACGCCGCGGCCGGTCGCCGGGTCCTTGGTCGCGGCCATGGCCTCCCAGTCCCGGGCCTGTGCGCCGCGAACCTGGTAAGTGGCACGGGTCCGGCCGTTCGCGTCGACGGCGTAGAAGGTCGGAGCGGCGGCGCTGTCGTTATGGGTGTAGTAGACGCCGTCGTGCGTCGGGGACACCGCCAGGCCGCTGGACTCCGTGATCCCCGGGTCCTTGAAGGTGAAGAGCTTCTCCGTCCCGTCGTCCGCCGCATGGGCGGGCACGGCGGCAAGACAGCAAGTCGCCGCAGCGACGGCCAGCACCCTGATCACGACATCCCCCACGCCAGTCATCATGCCTCACGTGCCGCCTTCCAACGCGGACGCGCACCGCCGCGTGCGTGAGCTCGCCGGCTACACCTTGCGCACCTGGCGTGGCGCGACATCACTGCCGGGCTGCTGACCGATCCGGGCGCTGTGGCGGTGGAAGCCGAGGCTCTGGAGCACCACCAGCAGCCCGTTGGCCGCCGCCATCGCCACCCACAACCCGGTGATCCCCCAGGTCCTGGCCACCGGCACGGCGACCGCGAGCAGCACGCCGTAGCAGACGGCGAAGTACCACAGGCTCGCGCTCGACCGCTTGAGCGCGGTGAGCCCGGTGCCCTTGACCGCCTGCGCGGCGTCGAACAACGACGACAGCAGCATCACCGGCAGCAGCGCCAGCGCCCGCTCACGGACCGCCTGGTCGTCGCTGAACACCGTCATGATCTGCGCGCCGAACACCAGTAACAGCAGCGCCCCTGCACCCGCACCCATCATCGCGAGCAGGATGGCGGTCCGGCCGGCACACCGGGCCTCGGCGGCGTCGCGGGCGCGGGCCACGTCGGGCACCGACGCCTGGGCGACGGCGACCGACGCCACCAGCATGATGGCGGTGAGCGTGGTCAGGACCGCGTGGGCGGCGGTGTCGCGCGTGCCGGTGGTGCTCGCGGCGAAGGTGACGACACCGAGCACCCCGAATTTGATCAGTACGGTCGCCGCCAGCGGAATGCTCACCCGCGCCAGCCGGACGATCTCCCCGACCCTGGGGCGCGACTGCCCGATGCCCTGCCCGAACGCCTGACGCAGGTTGAAGGTCGCCACGAGCGCCGCCACCGTCCCCGAGATCAGCCAGGCCAGACCGACTCCGGTCAGCCCGAGCGGCGGCACCAGCGCGGCGGCCAGCACGCTCAGCAGCCCCGCGGCGGTCAAGCTCGCCCACAACACCTGAGGGTTGCGCCCGAGCGCGATCAGTATGGTGCTCGTGCCCCCGGTGGAGGCGAAGACCAGCAGATAGCCCGCCAGGAAGTACGGCAGCAGTCCCAGCTCGTTCACCACCTCGCCGGGCACCCCGGTGGCGCCCGCCAGCAGCGGCACGCACAGCACCGCCACAGCCCCGACGGCTCCGGTGGCGAGGCTGAGCCAGCGCGCGTCCCGCACGATCGGCACGGCCGCCGCGGGATCCTCTCGATGCGGGGCCACGAACGGCCCGAGCCCGCGTAACGCGCCCTGGATGGCGGCGGTCGCGGGATTGAGCACGGCGGTCATGACGGCGAACGCGGCGAGCGTGACGGTGTCGTGTCTGCCCAGCACGGACGTGACCACCAGCGACCCCACCGTGCCCGTGACCATCGCGACGAACAGCGGAACCGCGGCACGAAGCAGAACGATCACCTGAACACCCTATGGCCTGGAGCGCACTCCAGGTCTTTAGGGTTGGAACCATGGAATACGTCAACCTCGGACGCAGTGGCCTACAGGTCAGCCCGCTCTGCCTCGGCACCATGAACTTCGGCCCGCAGACCTCGGAGGAAGACTCCTTCGCGATCATGGACAGGGCCCTGGAACTGGGCATCAACTTCTTCGACACCGCCAACGTCTACGGCTGGAAGATGGGCGAGGGCGTCACCGAGCAGATCATCGGCCGGTGGTTCGCCCAGGGCGGCGGCCGCCGGGAGAAGACTGTTATCGCGACCAAGCTGAACGGCGCGATGAGCGACTGGCCCAACGACAAGAAGTTGTCCGCGCTCAACATCCGCAAGGCCTGCGATGCCTCGCTGAAGCGGCTGCAGACCGACTACATCGACATCTACCAGGCCCACCACGTCGACCGGGACACCCCGTTCGAGGAGTTCTGGGAGGCCATGGAGATCCTGCGCCAGCAGGGCAAGATCATCTATGTCGGTTCGTCGAACTTCGCCGGCTGGCACCTCGCCAAGGCGCAGGAGACGGCGGCCAAGCGTAACTTCAACGGATTCATCAGCGAGCAGTCCCACTACAACTTGCTCACCCGCGCGGTCGAGTTGGAAGTGCTGCCCGCGTGCGAGGACTACGGCCTCGGCGTGATCCCGTGGAGCCCGCTGGCCGGCGGCCTGCTCGGCGGCGTGCTCCGTAAGATCGACAAGGGCCGCTCGGCCGCCGACCACATGGTCGTGCAGCTCGAGAAGCACCGCGACAAGATCGAGCAGTACGAGAAGCTCTGCGACGAGCTGGGCGAGGAGCCGGCTTACGTGGCCCTGGCCTGGCTGCTCAAGCAGCGGGCGGTCACCGCGCCGATCATCGGCCCGCGCACGCTGGAGCAGCTTGACGGCAGCATGCGGACCCTGGAGATCGAGCTGGACGAGGCCGCCCTGGCCCGCCTGGACGAGATCTTCCCCGGCCACAAGACGGCCCCGGAGGACTACGCCTGGTAGGCCGGGCCGCGCCTGTCAGCTCAGCAGCGCGCCGATGACCACGATCAGCAGGAGCAGGCCGAGCACGACGGGCAGCAGCCAGGGGCGAGGACGATCCACGACCTGGAGCCTAGCCTCGCTCAGCGGGTGCGAGCGCCCATTCGGCGAGTGACTCGTACCTCACCTGGGGTCCTGGATAGCTGCGGACGAGACGGACGTGCTCCGCCCGCCACGGGGAGCCGCTGAACCCGGACAGCGACTCGACCAGCGGGCGGAGGTCCGTCTCCGTCTTGGCGCGGGCCAGCGTGAGGTGCGGGTGGAAACGTTTCTCGTCGGTCTGCGTGGCTCCGGCGCGGCGGGCGCCTGCCTTGACCGAGTCGGCGAGCCTGGTCATGGAGTCGCCGACGACGCCGATCCAGAAGACCCTGCCCCGGCGCGCGGAGGAGAAGGCGCCGAAGCCCTCGAAGGCGAGGTCCAGCGCCGAGTGGCGGTGGACGGCCCGGGCCAGCCGCACCTCCAGCTCGGGTAGCACCTCCTCGGGCACCTCGCCGAAGAAGCCCAGCGTGATGTGCCAGGTGGCCCGGTCCGGCCAGCGCAGCCCCGGCACCTGCCCGACGTGCGGCGCGATCGCGCGCGAAATCTCGTCCAGCACCTTGTCGGGCGGCACCACGGCCGCGAAAAGCCTCATACAAACCGATTATCACGCCATGGCGAGAACGGGCTTCCTCCCGACCCGGCGGCCGATCAGTCGTGTCATGAGCACCGCCAGCCCGGTGCCGGCCAGCACCAGCACGCCGGACAGGATCACGCCCGCCCGCGGCCCGCCCAGCTCGGACAGCCAGCCGATGAGCGGGGCGCCGAGCGGCGCGCCACCGGTGAACACCAGCATGTAGATCCCCATGACTCGGCCCCGCATCTCGGGGGACGTGGCGAGCTGGACGCTGGCGTTCGCGGCCGTGTTGATCGTGATCAGCGCGATCCCGGTCGGGATCAGCAGCAGCAGGTAGGCCGGGTAGAAGGGCGCCAGCCCGGTGGCGATCTGGAACAGCCCGAACCCGATCGCCCCGGCGAACAACACCTTCTTCGACAGCCTGGCCCGGCGCGCCGCGAGCAGGGCACCGCCCAGCGCGCCCACCGCGAACATGCTGGAGGCCAGTCCGAACGAGGACGCGCCCGCCTTGAACACCTCGCGGGCCATGAGCGCGATCGACATCGAGAACGACTGCGAGAACATCGACACGAACCCGATCAGCAGCACCGGCATGAGCAGCTCCTCGCGCCGGATGACGTACTTCAGTCCCTCTCTGAGCTGTCCCTTCGCTCTCGGCACCGGATCGGTCGGGTTGAGCTCGGCCTTCCTCATGAAGATCAGGCTCGAGATGACGCCGCCGAACGTGAGCGCGTTGATCAGGAAGAGCGGCCCCGTGCCGCCGAACACGTAGATCAGCACGCCGGCCAGCGCCGGGCCGACCACGCGGGCGAGGTTGAAGATGGAGCTGTTGAGCGCGATCGCGTTCGGCAGGTCCCGGCGGCCGACCATCTCGACCACGAACGCCTGCCGGGTCGGCACCTCCACGCAGGAGATCATGCCGAGCACGAACGCCATCACGTAGACGTGCCACACCTGGGCTGTGCCCGTCATCGTCAGGACGCCGATGGTGAGCGCCAGCGCGGCCATGAGCGTCTGCGCGGTGATGAGGATGGGGCGCTTGGGGTAACGGTCGGCGAGGACTCCGCCGAACATCCCGAACAGCAACATCGGGAGGAACTGCAGCGCGGTCGCCGTGCCGAGCGCCGCCGCGCTGCCGTGGGTCAGATCGAGCACCAGCCAGTCCTGGGCGGTGCGCTGCAGCCAGGTGCCGACGTTGGAGACGGTGCCGCCGGCGGCGAACATGCGGTAATTGTGAATCCTGAGCGACCGGAACATCCCGGTCTTGCGTTGCTCAGGCTCTATATCTTGCTGAGCTTCTCCAGAATCGGCGCGGCCTGCCTGAGGATCGACCTCTCCTCCGGCGAGAGCTCCTTCAGCCGCTGCGTCAGCCACGCCTCCTTGCGGCGCCGCTCCTCCTTCAGCAGCTTCTCGGCGGCCTCGGTCACGGTCACGGTCACCTGACGCCGGTCGGTCGGATGCGGGGTGCGGGCGAGCAGGCCGCGCTCCTCGAGCGCGGCGATCACGCGCGTCATCGAGGGCGGCTGCACCTTCTCGAGCTCGGCCAATTCGCCGGGGGTTATCCCGGAATGGCGTTCCACGGCCGCGAGCGTCGCGAACTGTGTGGGCGTCAGCGGGTGCGCCGCCGCCTGTCGTCGTAGGCGCCTGGTCAGCCTTGCCAGTGAAACGCGCAAGGCCGAAGCCAGGCCTGCGTCGCTGCGCAGATCCATCTTGTGCTGGGTGTTGGTTAGCATGAGTCATTACCTTTGCTAACTATAGAGCACAGCAAGATATTTCCCAATCAGTTAGGGTCGTCTCACCTCTTGATACCCGGAAGCCGCCCCGCTCGCGCGGGACGGCCAGGGCATGCTTTCGTACTCAGATTCCCAGCAGCGCCCGGATCGGGCCGATCGCGAAGTAGAGCGCGAAGAGGATGGCGACGCCCCACAGCAGCGGGTGGATCTCCCGCGCCCTGCCGCGGACGACCTTGATCAGCACGTAGGCGATGAAACCGGCGCCGATGCCGTTCGAGATCGAGTAGGTGAACGGCATGATCACGATGGTGAGGAATGCCGGAATCGAGATCTCGTAGTCGCTCCAGTCGATGTCGCGCACCGCGGTCATCATCAGGAAGCCGACCAGGACCAGCGCGGGAGCGGCGGCCTCGTACGGGACGATCTGGACGAGCGGCGCGAAGAAGATCGCCACCAGGAACAACAGTCCCGTGACGACGCTGGCGAGGCCAGTGCGAGCGCCCTCGCCGACGCCGGCCGCCGACTCGATGTAGGTGGTGTTCGAGGAGACCGATCCCGCGCCGCCGGCCGCCGCGCCGAGCGAGTCGACGAGCAGGATCTCCTTGGTACGCGGCAGCGTCCCGTCCTCCTGGACCAGGTTCGCCTGCCGGCCGACGCCCACGATCGTGCCCATGGTGTCGAAGAAGTCCGTGATGAGCAGCGTGAACACCAGCAACGCGGCCAGCAGCACATCGACGCGGATGAAACCGCCGAACGGGTCGAACTCGGTGAACAACACGAGCGGGTTGTGGAATCCGAAGATCTGCTCCGGGACGACGGGGCTGTTCAGCTGCCAGCCGCCGGGGTTCTTCGCTGAGAAGGTGCCGGCCTTGGCGAGCAGCTCGACGATGATCGCCAGGATGGTGGTGCCGATGATGCCGATGAGGATGGCGCCCTTGACCTTGCGCGCCACCATCGCGGCCGTGGCCAGCAGCCCGATGATGAACACGAAGATCGGCCACGAGGTCAGGCTGCCCGCGATGCCCATCTCCAGCGGCGGCCCGGCGGGCACGCGGCGCACGAAGCCCGCGTCCACGAAGCCGATCAGCGCGATGAACAGCCCGATGCCGACGCTGATGGCGGTCTTGAGCTGGGCCGGGATGGCGTGGAAGACGGCCGTCCTGAGCCCGGTCAGCACCAGGATGGCGATGATCACGCCTTCGAGGAAGACCAGGCCCATAGCCTCCTCCCAGGTCATCACCGACGCGATGCTGAAGGTGACGAAGGCGTTCAGGCCCAGCCCCGCGGCCATGGCGAAGGGCACTTTGCCGATGACCCCCATGAGGATCGTCATCACGCCGGCCACGAACGCGGTGCCGGCGGCGACGAGCGCCACGTTGGGCGTCGCACCGTCGCCGATGTACTGGCCGGTCACGTCCTCGCCGCGGCCGATGATGATGGGGTTCAGCACCACGATGTACGCCATGGTGAAGAACGTGGCCAGGCCGCCCCGGATCTCACGGGAGAATGTCGACCCTCGTGCGGAGATTGCGAAGAATCGATCTATTGCGTTACGTGTGTCGCTCACGCGCGAAGAGTGACAGCATGCGTGAACTGCGAAAAGTGGCAGTAATGAGATCGAGACCCGATTGAAGCTAGGCTGGATCCGTGAAGCAGCAGTGGCACCCCAACCCCGAGCCGATCAAGACCAACGACGTGGCAACCATCGCCGTGGGCACCGCTCTTTGGGCCGTCGCCCTGGTGGTTCTGCTCATCTTCCGCCCCGCTCCGGAGAACGAGTGGTGGATCTGGACCTGCGCGACTGGGGTCGGCTTCGGCTTCCTCGGCATGTGGCTGGTACGCCGCCCCAGGACCTGACGCGCGTACGCCGTCGAAGCTGACATTCGTCATCTCCGGCACTTCCCCGAAGTCACCCTCAAGCGGTGTTACCACCCACTACATCGACATATCCCTGTACGACCATGCTTGTCAGCATGAAGAAGCCCATCGCGACATTCCTCTTGGCGGCCGCGGTCCTCGCAGGCTGCGGCATCGGAAATAAGCCGGCGGACACCTCCACCGCCACGGGCACCCCCACGAATGCGGGCACGGTCGCGTGGACCCGATGCACCGACCTGACCGGCGCCGACGGCAGGCCGGCCGCCCCCGGCCCCGGAGTCGAGTGCGGCACGATCCAGGTGCCGCTCGACCACGCCAAGCCCGACGGCGAGAAGATCGACCTCGCCCTCATCCGGGTCAAGGCCACCGGCGACGACCGCCTCGGCTCACTCGTCTTCAACTTCGGCGGGCCCGGCGGGTCGGGCGTGGACACGCTGGCCATGGCCGCCAGGGCGTTCGGCAGTCTGGGCACCCGGTACGACCTGGTCAGCTTCGATCCGCGCGGCGTCGAGCGCAGCTCCGGGGTCAAATGCGGCGGCCAGGTCGAGAAACTCCTGGAGGCCGAGAACGACGCCGACGCCGACCGGCTGGCCAAGGAGTTCGCGGCGGCCTGCCAGAAGGACTCCGGCAAGATCCTGCCGCACGTCGGCACCGTACAAGCCGCCAAGGACCTCGACCTGCTCAGGGCCGCGCTGGGGGACGTCCGGCTCAACTACTTCGGCCTCTCCTACGGCACGCACCTCGGCGCCGTGTACGCCACCCACTTCCCCAAGAACGTCGGCCGCTTCGTCCTCGACAGCGCCTTCGACCCCACGGTCACCTTCGAGGAGCGCGCGGTCACCCAGGCGACCGGCTTCGACCAGGCCTTCGAGGCGTTCGCCCAGGACTGCGTGGCACAGAGCTGCGAGCTGGGCGCCGACCCGGCCGCCGTCGAGAAGACGGTCGAGCAGCTGCTCGACAGGCTGAAGGACCAGCCGCTCAAAGTGGGAGGCCGGGAGCTCACGTATGGGCTGGCCCAGCTCGCCGTCATCACACCCCTGTATGCCAAGGCCACCTGGCCGATGCTCGAGCAGGCCGCCGTGGCCGCCATCAAGGGGAACGGCACCGCGCTGCTCACCCTGGCCGACTCCTACACCGGCCGCAAGGCGGACGGGACGTACACGACGGCGATGACGAGCCTGCAGGCCATCAACTGCGCCGACACCGCCGAACGCCCCACCGCCGCCGAGACCGCCCAGATCAACGAGCGGATCAAGGAGGTCTTCCCGATTCTGGCGACGGAGGCGTCGAGCGGCGTCTGCGCCCACTGGCCGGTGCCGGGGGACGACGCGGCCAAGCGCATTGACGCGACCGGCTCGGCGCCGATCGTGGTGATCGGCGGCAAGGGTGACCCCGCCACCCCGTACCAGTGGGCCGAAACCCTCACCCGGCAGCTCAAGACCGGTGTCCTGGTCACGTACGAGGGCGAGGGGCATGGGGCTTACCTGAGCGGGAGCGGGTGCGTGATGAAGGCGGTGGACGCGTACCTGCTGGAGGACAAGCTCCCCACCCAGAGCACCACCTGCCCCGCCTGACCCACCGCCCCCGGTACGGCACGCAGGATGTCCCACGCGCCCCACCGCACCACATCTCGCCAACGCGGTGCGCCATGGGACGCTCGCCACGCCGGCGCGCGCCGAACCCGGCGCGGCCGGTGGGGCAGGCGGACCGCCAGGGCGCGGACAGGTGGCCGGCCGTCAGGACAGGTCGGCCTCGGCCAGGAGGAGCGGCACCGACTCGGGGTCGCGGAGCAGGGCCGCCACCGCGAGCCGATCGTTCCACTGGCCCGTGGCCCAGGCCAGCCCGCGGGCCAGCCCGTCGACCCCCGTGCAGTGGACGGCGCCCTCGAAGTAGCGCCACGCGCACTCCACCCCGTCCACCAGCAGTTTCTCGTGCGCCACATACGTCGAGGGCGCCGTCGGCAGCAGGGATCGCACCTCGGCGGGCACCTCCCGTGTCTCCCCCTGCGAGGTGACCTCCCCCGAGGTCAGCTCCCCGGCCAGCGGCAGGTCGAGCAGCTCGGACAGGGACTCGGCCAGATCGTAAGGGGCCAGCACCAAAGGCCGGTCCACGACGAGCTGGAGCAGGTCAGGCGCCTCCACGACGACCACGTCCTCGGCCGCCGCCACCACGATCGTCCCGCGGAGCACGGCCCGCACCCGGGACGGCGGAGCCACCCGCGAGGGATCCACGGCGGCCAGGGCGACCCACAGCGCACGCAGCTGGGCCCGGTCCACCTCCATCGACTCGTCGGCCATCAGGTCCAGGAGCTCCTCCGGCCCGCCGTGGGAGGCCAGCAGCTCGGTCAGGGTCGTACGGACTCCCAGCATCGACAGCGCGCCCTCGTCGAACCCGGGGGGCGCGTCGGCGTAGAGGCCCTGGAGGAGCGGGTCGGCTCCGGGCAGCCGCAGCTCCCGCGGCTTGCGCCCGCCCAGCACCGGATGGTTGGCCAGCCACCACGCGGTGTAGGACGGCACCTCCACACCCTCGATCCGCAGCGGATGCAGGGCGGCCCGCAGCGGCGGCGTGGTGAGCAGCTCCAGCGCGGCCCGCCAGTCGGCCACCAGCTCCAGGTCCCGCACGGCCGTGAACTCGGGCACCAGGGGCGGCACGTCCAGCTCGGGCAGCAGATCGAGCACGTGCTCGAGCCACTCGTCCTCGCCGTCGAGATCGTGGTCACACTCGTCGGGGTCGAGCAGCACGTCCTCGTCCTGCACCATCGCGAACCCGTCGAGCACCCCTGCCGCGGCCAGCACCCGGGCGCCGTAGGTCTCCTCCAGCTCGGCCGCGGCCACTCCGAGGTGCGTGCCGGACTCCAGGACCCCCGCCAGCGCCCCGTCGGCCAGCATGAGCTCCCCGGCCGGGTAGAGCTCGCCGTCGGTGCCCGGCAGGGCCAGCTCGGCCAGCCACGGCGCCTCGCCGGGCGCCAGCCCGGCCGCGTCCACGAGGGACAACACCGCCCTCGCCACGGGCTCCGGCTCCGGGCTGTCGAGCGACTGTGCGACGGCGGCCTTGGTCAGCGGGTCCTCGAGGACGGTGCGCGGTGTGGCCTCGGCGGCGCCCAGCCTGAGCAGCGCGGGATGGGCGGCGTCCGGGTGCACGATGCGCAGCCCGAGCGGGGTCAGGTCCAGCTCGGCCCCGCCGTCGGTGAGGATCAGCGTGCCGCGCGGCCCGCGCACGAGCCGCCCGTCCGCCAGCGGCACCGGCAGGGCGCCGAGCGACTCGGGGTCGTCGGCGGGCAGCACCTCATACAGCGAGCGCCACCACGACGGCTCCCGTGCCTCCACGACCTCGCCGGACAGCAGGTCCACCACGTCGGACAGCTCGACCTTGCGCACGCCGAGCGCCGTGATCGCGGGATGCCGCGGCGGCCATCCCCCGGGCAGCAAACCGGGTATGAAGTCGGCGACCGTCTCCAGCAACTCCCCCGACCCCGACGTGAGCACGGCCGCCTCACGGCCGGAGACCACCCACCCGTCGGCCCCGGGCTCCGGTGCCGGGTGCTCGACCTGCCACTGGGCGTCCGGCTCGTAGACCTCGGCGTCGGCGAACGACGGAGTCTGCACGACCGGCGCGGGAGCGGACAAGGCAGGCAACAGGGGCGTGCCGGGCACCCGGGCCAGCACGGCCCGGCGGATCCTGGCGTCGAGCTCGCCCTTGCCCATGAGGGAGGGCACCAGGTCCAGCAGTTTGGGCGTGCGCGGCAGCTCGCGCAGAAGCTTGACGTAGGTGTCCGCGGCGCGTTCGACGAGGAAGTCGGTCAGCGGCCCCCTGGCGACGTGCCGCCGGTCGGTGGCCATCGGGAACGACGCGATCAGCAACGCGGGCAGGTCGAGCGGCTCGTCACTGGGCGTGGGCGCGTGGACGACGGGCGGCACCGTGCCGGGTAGCGGCCCGGGCTCCCCCGTGCCGGTGACGGGCACCGCCCAGCGCAGCGACCAGAAGGGGCGGGCGCGCTCCTCCGTGGGCCGGTCGGCGAACAGCCTGCTCACCTCGTCAGGGGTGAACTCGCCCGACACCGACACCACATGCCAGCCCTCGGCGCCCACGCTGCGGACCGAGCCGTCGAGGTCGATCTCGATGGCCTCCAGCGCGGGCATGCCGAGCAGCAACGCGGGGCTGGTCTCGGCCAGCATGCGCCGGACCGCCTCGACAGCGCCCTGGTCACGCAGCGGCAGGCGGACGAGCGTGTCGAACCCCTCGGGAATGTCGACCATGGGCGGCTCGTCGAACGGCAGCCTGAGCAGCGGCACGTGCCCGGACCGGTCGGCGAGCTCGCCCGCCAGCGCGTGGATCTCGCCGACCAGGGCGGCGGTCTCCGTACGCGACCAGCGCACGGCGCCGCTCTCACGCGAGCCGATGGACGGCGCGTCGCTGACCGAGACCACCGCCGCGAACCCGACGCCGAACCGCCCCGCCGCGCCGCTCTCGTCCCGCTTGCCCGAGGCACGCAGCGTGGACAGGCTCTGCACGCCGGTGGCGTCGAGCGGGGCGCCGGTGTTGGCGGCCGTGAGCACGTCACCGCGCAGCGTCAGCCGCAACACCCCTGGCACACCCGCCCGCAGCGCCGCGTCGGCGGCGTTCTGGGCGAGCTCGACGATCAGCCGATCGCGGTAGCCGCCGAGCGCGAAGTCCTCCTCGGCGTTGGCGTCCTCGCGGAACCTGGCCGGCGAGGCCGTCCATGCGGCCAGGACGGCGGCTCGCATCCGGTCACAGCCAAAGGTGTCGGTCATCGATCACGTCCAGTGTTGAGGAGTAGGGGGCCAGGGTAGGTTAGCGGCCCTGGCCGACAACGATCTCCGTTTCGCCCCGCCCAAGCCGGGACGTCCAGGGCTGCCCAGCCAAGCCGCACGACGCCCGCCCGTACGCACCGGTGACCCGCATCGCCACCGGCCCCGGGCGCGCACCGCCGACCGGCACGCACCGCCAGCCACCCGGGCGCGCCACCGCCAAAAAGCGGCCGCTTCAGGTCGCCGGCCAACCGTAGACACACGGCAAGCCGCCGACCAAACGCGAACCGCCAGCCGAAGGCGGACCGCCGATGGAAGGCGGACCACCGGCCGAAGGCGAACCGCCGACCGGAGGTGAGCCGCCGATCGGAGGTGGGCCGAGGCGGTCCGGGCCATGGGTGCAGTGGGCGGGTCAGGAGTGGCCGAGCTCCTCGGAGGCCGACTCGTCGACCGAACCCGCCGCTTCCTCCTCCTCCATCAGGTCATATCCCAGGTCGTCAAGGATCGGGATGGCCTGCTCCACAGGCGGCGGCAGGACCGCGGCCTCGGAATGGGCGCCGCAGCCGTGGTCGGCGGCGACCACCTTGCCGTCGTCCGGCGCGTACTCATTGGTGCAGACCCCGAACATCTGCCGCAGCGAACCCGCGAGCAGCCAGTAAAACCCGCAGGTGGAGCACTGCGCGGGAGCGGCGTGTGCGATCGGTGTGTGCGGCCCGTGCTCGCCCGAGTGCCAGCGTCTGGCTGCCCGGTCCTTGCCAATGGCCGAGAGCACACGGGCTCGGCCCAGGCCGTACTCGAAAACCGCCTGGTGGTCGGCGTCGCCGCCGGCTTCGGTGAAACCGGGCGCGAGTCTGTCGTCGTCTTCCGGGGTCGGCAGCAGGTCACCCACGCCGAGGTCGCCGGGACGCAGGCGCTCGCTCCACGGCAGCCATTCGGGGGCGAGCAGCGCTCCCGAGCCGGGCAGCAGAACGACCTCGCTCACCGTGACCTTCTTGGCGCGCGAGGCACGCGTGACCGTGACGGCCCAGCGCCAACCGTGATAAGCCCGGTCGAGGCAGGCGAAATAGTGGGTGACGATCCGGTCGCCCTCGCTCTCGAAGCCGAGGTGCTCGCCGGGCCGGCCCGGGCGCGCGAGCTCCTCAGCCGCGGCGCGCGCCAAGTCGACCGCGGCCGCACAGGCCTCGTCGGGAGCGGAGACGCGGGCCCTGGTGCGGCTCATTGGGCCGCCTCCGGCGAAAGGTGCTGTTCGCTCACACTTCATTCTCACCCATGACCGGACCTGGACGGGCACACAACGGGGGATCCTCCGCCGACTCGGTGGACTAATCGGGTAAGACTTGTAGGCGTGGAGGGTGGCTGGGAGCGGGCTCGTCAGATCACGCGACGCGTAGGGCGTGGAGTCGCCGACGCGGGTCGCGTGACCGCGCGCGCCGGAAAAGCCACGGCCAGCGGCACCGCGCGGGCCGGCAAGGCCACTGCCAAGGGTGCGCAAAAAGTCGGCAAAGCGACGCGCCGGCTCACCTACGCCAACGGCGCGGGCCGCACCGGGCTCGGCCGGCTGATCGAGCTGTCGGCCGGCAACAGCGCCAGTGACGCGCTGGTGACGGTGGCGCTGGCGAGCACGGTGTTCTTCGGCGTGCCCGTCGGCGAGGCCCGCGGCTCGGTCGCGCTCTACCTGGTCATCACGATGTTGCCGTTCGCGCTGCTGGCGCCGTTCGTGGGGCCGATACTCGACAGGTTCAGGTCGGGGCGGCGTTATGTGATGGCGGGCACGTTGTTCGGGCGGGGCCTGCTGTGCTTCGCGATGGCCGCCGCGGTCGGTCCCGGTGACCTGCCGACGTTGTTCATCGGCGCGCTGGGCGTGCTGGTGTTGTCGAAGGCGTACAACGTGTCACGGGCAGCGATCATGCCGAACGTGCTGCCCGCCGACATCACGCTGGTGTCGGCGAACGCGCGGGTGGCGCTGTTCACGCTGGTCGCGGCGGGGGCCGCGGTGCCCATCGGGGCGGGCATGACCGCGTGGCTGGGCAGCGCGGCGGTGCTGCGCATCGCGATGGTGGCCTTCCTGCTGCTCGGCGTCGTCGCCGTACGCCTGCCGCGCCACGTCGACTCCCCTGACCTGGAGGAAGAGGGGGCCCAGCCGTCCCGCTGGCGCACCCTGTTCAACGTCGGCCCCGCGGTCGCCGAAGCGGTCTGGGCGAACGTGGCCATCCGCGTCTTCTCCGGCTTCCTGCTGTTCTTCCTGCTGTTCCTGGTGCAGGACAAGGCGGTGCCGTGGCTGGCGGTGAACCAGGCGTGGGCGCAGGATCCGTTCTTCGACATCCCCAAGACGATCGCGCTGCTGGCGGCGGCGGCCGGGCTGGGCGGCCTGGTGGGCGCGGCCGTGGCCAACTGGACGCGTAACCACGCCCCTCAGCTGATCGTGCTGGTCACGCTGGCCGTGACCGTCGCGACGACCATCGTGACCGCGATCTTCTTCGGGCTGTGGGCCGCGCTGGCGATCTCCTTCGTCACGGCGTTCGCACAGGAATTGGGCAAGCTCGCGCTCGACGCGATCGTGCAGCGGGAGATCGGCGAGGAGGTGCGCTCGTCCACGTTCGGCGTGGTCGAGGCGGTGCTTCAGCTCGCCTGGGTGTTCGGCGGCCTGGTCGGGCTGGTGCTCTCGCTGGCCCAGAGCAGCCTGGCCGGGCTGATCACTCTGGCCGTCGCGCTGACCGCCGCACTCGGCTGGCTGCTGATCGCCAGGAGGAAGCGGGTACGCGCCACCAAGGCCAAGCTGGCCAGGCAGCGGGCCGAGGCCGAGACGGATGAGCAGGACCCGCGGTGGCCCCAGCCGCATGACCACGACCCGCGACCGGCGGAGACGGATGACCACGATCAGCGGCGAGGCGACACGCTGGACTCGACCAAACCGCTGACCAACCCCTTCGGCTGAGCAACTCGCGGTCAGGCCGCGGCCGGTGACCCACCCGCGGCCTCGGTTCGGCCCTTACGCGTCGAGGTCGTCGGCGACGGCCCTCAGCACCTGCGCGATCTTCTTGGCGTGCGCCGCGTCCGGATGCTTGCCTCGCTGATACGAGGTCGAGATCTCATCGAGCAGCTTGATCAGGTCCTCGACGATGACGACCATCTCGTCCGGCTTCTTCCGCTTGGCCTTGGGCTTGGGCTTGGCCAGGGTCGGCGGCTGCTCCAGGATCCTGACGGAGAGCGCCTGCTGGCCGCGGCGGCCCTCGGCCACCCCGAACTCGACCTTTTGGCCGGGCTTGAGCGGGCCTGCGCCGGTGGGCAGCGCGGAGGAATGCACGAAGACCTCACCGCCGTCGTCGCGGGTGAGGAAGCCGAAACCCTTGTCGGCGTCGTACCACTTGACCTTGCCACTCGGCACAGGAGGACCTCGTTCAAACAGTCGAAAAGCTGGATGGATGTAGGTTATGCCCCGATGAGCGCTGGAGCGAGCGCATAAAGGCCGGTGAATTACCGGAGTTCGTCGCGCTGGGACCAACCGGTGTACCACGTGGCGAATTCGGTCAGGTCAGACAGGGCCACATCGGCTCCGTACTCACGCAGCTCTCCCACGGTGTAGGGACCGGTCGCGACGGCCACGCTCACGGCGCCGCCCGCGCGCGCCGCCTCGATGTCCGCGACATGGTCACCAACATAAGCCGCCGCGCCGAACCGCGCGAGCGCCGATCCCTTGTCCGCGCCGAAAAGCGAGCCGACCACCTCGTCCACGACCAGGCCGAGCATCTCGACCGTGCCGACGGCGTCCCGCGGGTTCTTACCGGTCACCACGATGACCCGGCCGCCGGCCGCGCGCACGGCGGCGATCGCGTCGTACGCCCCCGCCATGGCGGTGTGGACCGGAACCCCCATTTCCGGATAGATCTCCCGATACAGGTCCGCCGCCGCGGCGACCTCCTCAGCCGGCAGCCAGTTGGCCAGCTCGACCTCCAGCGGCGGCCCCAGCCGCGAGACGACGGCCGCGCTGTCGATCGGCACCCCCAACCGCACGGAGAGCTCGTCGAAAGCCGCCGCGATGCCCGTCCGCGTATCGGCCAATGTCATGTCCAGGTCGAATCCCACCGAAGTCGTCACAGGTGCAGGATGCCAAACCCTCTTCTCCTCCGCATAACGCCCCTTGTTGTGGGACCGTTGGAATGGGAAGAAAGGAATTACTTATCGGAGAGGAGCGGTCGTGACCGACACCCCCAAACCGCCGCAGACCGGAGATCGCCTCGTCGCCTCCTCCGCTCCCGCCCGCCCGCACAGGCCGGCGAGACCCCTCGGGTCACCGGTCACCCCATGGCAGCGTGTCGTGTCGTCCCTGGCCACCCTGGTGCGGCTGGCCTCCAGGGTGGCGGCGCTCTCCCTCGTGCTGTACGCGCTGTTCACGGTCTTCCGGGCCAACCCCGCCAACGTCTGGTACCAGTTCGTCGAGTCGCTCGCCGCATCGCTGTCCCTGGGCCTGGCCAACCTGTTCCAGCTCGCCGAGCCACGCTGGACGACGCTCGTCAATTACGGACTCGCCGCGATCGTCTGGTTGATCATCGGCTCCGCCCTGGCGAGCCTGATCCGGCGCGCAGCTCCGTAACGACTACTCTCGATGCGGAGGTATCAGGATAGACATGACCAGATCTACCCGTGAGCGGATCATCGATGAGTCCCTGCGGCTGTTCGCCGAGCGGGGCTACTCCGCCACTTCCGTGGCCGAGATCGAGGCCGCCTCAGGGCTGTCTCCTGGCGCCGGTGGCCTCTACCGCCACTTCAAGTCCAAGTACGAGGTGCTCGCCGCGGCGATCAACGAGCACGCCGCCCGCACCAGGACGCAGGTGGCCGAGAGCCTCGCCGAGCTGAGCGGCATGGAAGCCTCCGTGGATCTGGAAGAGCGCCTGTCGCTGCTCTGCCGGGCCGGGCTGGCCAAAGTACGCGAGGAGTCGGAGCTGACCCGGGTGTTCTTCCGCGACCTGAGCCAGTTCCCCGAGCTGGTGGCCGTCGTCCGCGAGGGGCTGCTGCAGCCCATGTTCGACGCGATCGTCACCTGGTTCCGCGCGCAGCCCGAATACCGCGACGCCAAACTCGACTGGACGGGCATCTCGGCGGTGCTCGGCGGCGCCGTCGTGCATTACCGGTTGTTCCAGGAGACCGTGGGCGAGCTCCCCGGCCATGCGGAAAAGGACCAGTTCGTGGCGGCCTGGGTACGCCTGGCGGTCGGTCTGCTCCCGAGCCCGGCACCGGTCAGCTGACGTCGAGCAGCCGGTAGGCCAGCCACACCACGCCGATGCCCGTACCGATCATGAACATGGTGCCGCTCACCGCCCAGAACTGCGTCAGGAACGCGTTCAGTCCCGGCTCGCTCCCCACGCGCAGGCCGCCGATGAGCACCCCGCCGACCGAGTAGCCGAGCAGCGGCGCGCCCACCCCGAGGAACCGGTCAAGCGGCGCCCAGCTCCCACTGAAGAGCACCACCACCGCGCCGCCCGCCCATACCACCAGCGGGATCGGGAAGATCGCCAGCAGCGGCAGGTCGAACGGCACCAGCAACGCCGCCACCACCAGGATCACCATCGAGGCCGTCTCGCGCGGGTGTTCTTTGACGATCGTCCTGGCGTCCCTGCCACCGGTGGCCATCGGGTTCGCGCTCGCCATGGCCGCCCGTCGCAGCCCCGCGAACGGCAGGCCCCTCCCGGGCGATCCGGCGAGCCGCTCCTCGGCGACCCTCCGGTACGCCCGCACGCCGGGCGGCGTGTCCCGGTCGTCGACGATCGTGGGGAAACGCCGCGTGGCCGACGACCCCTCGGCGCCGCGCTGACCGGTATCGGAAGCACTGCCCGCTCCGGCAGCCCCGGCCTGCTCGGCGGCGGCCTCGGCCAGCCTGCGGGCCTCGCGCTCGACCAGCGCCACCGGATCGCCGAACCTGGCCAGCACCTTCGCCACCTCGCGGGCGTTCTGGCTACCGGCCCGCTCGGCCTCGATCCTGGCCCGCAGCCGCCGGGCGAAGTCCAGCCGCTGGTCGGCCCGGAGCACGCCGTGGGCCGCGTCCGCGGCCTTGGACACGTAGTTCAGCACGAGCTGGTCCGCACGCTCTATCACGTCAAGCCATGCTGCCCCAATCAGGGGGGACATACCATGGCAACGATGGAGTTCACGGAGTGGATCAGGGGGCGTACCGACGAACAGCTGCGGGCGCTCGTCTCCGCGCGCCCTGAGTTGATCACTCCGGTGCCGGCTCATCTGGAAGGTTTGGCGTCGCGGGCGGCGAGCCCGTCGGCGGTCGGCAGGGCGCTCGACCGGCTCGACCGCTTCGCGCTCGCGGTCGTCGAGACGCTGGCCGTGCAGGACGGCCCGGTGCCGAAGGAACGCCTGCGCGAGCTCGTCGGCGCAGCCCTGGAGGACGGTGACGCCGAGCCCGGCCTGTCCACCGCGCTCGACAGGCTGTGCGACCTCGCCCTGGTCTACGGTCCTGACGACGCGCTCGACCTCGGCCCCGGCGTGCGCAAGGTCCTGGAGGACCCGGCCGGGCTGGGCCCCAAGGCGGTGGACGCGTTCCGGCACCATCCGCCCGAGCAGCTCGACGAGATGGCCGACGACGTCGCCCCCGGCACCGCGGGCTCGGGCAAGGAGCGTCTGGCGGCCGCCCTGGCCGTCCCTGCCGCGCTGGTCGAGGAGGTGTCACCCGGGGCCAGAGCGGCGCTCGACCAGCTCACCTGGGGCCCGCCTGCGGGCCGCGTGCCCAACGCCAGGCGCGAGGTGCGCCGTGACACGGCCCGCTCCCCCATCGAGGAGCTGCTGGCCCGTGGCCTGCTGGCCGCGACCGGCGAGGAGAGCGTGACGCTGCCTCGCGAGGTCGGGCTCTACCTGCGTGGCGGGCGGGTGCACCGCGGCCTGCTGGCCGTGCCGCCGCCGCTCGAGGGGGCCGTACGCGACCGGCAGCTGGCCGACCGGACGGCGGCCGGGCAGGCGTTCTCGTTCGTCAGGTCGGTCGAGGAGCTCTGCGAGCGGTGGAGCATCGAGCCGCCGGGCGTGTTGCGTACCGGCGGGCTCGGCGTGCGGGACCTGAAGCGCACGGCAAGTGAGCTGGACCTGCCCGAGTGGGTGGCGGCCCTGGTCGTCGAGGTGGCGCACGCGGCCGGGCTGGTCGCGGCCGGCGGCGGGGTGGACGGCGAATGGCTGCCGACCCCCGGCTATGACCTGTGGCGGGTCAGGGGCACCGCGGACCGGTGGGTGACGCTGGCGACCACATGGCTGCAGATGGACCGGGTGCCCGGATTGGTGGGCGAGCGGGACGAGCGGGACAGGCCGCTCAACGCCCTGCACACCGACCTGCGCCGCTCGTCCGCGCCCGGCGTGCGGGCCGCCACGCTGGGCGTGCTGGCAGCGGCGCCGGGCCTGGCGCCCGCGCGCGACTCCGTGCTGGAACGGCTGGCCTGGGAGCAACCACGCCGCCGCGGCCCGCTGCGCGAGCAGCTGATCGAGTTCGCGTTGCGGGAGGCCGAGCAGGTCGGCGTGACCGGCCTCGGCGCGCTGTCCGGGCACGGGCGGGCGCTGATCGAGGGCGGGGACGCCCCGGGGTTGCTCGCGCCGCTGCTGCCCGAGCCCGTCGATCACGTGCTGCTCCAGGCGGACCTGACCGCGGTCGCGCCGGGGCCGCTCACGAGCGAGCTCAACCGCTGGATGACGCTCACCGCCGACGTCGAGTCGAAGGGCGGGGCCACGGTCTACCGGTTCAGCGAGGGGTCCATCCGGCGGGCGCTGGACGCCGGGCACGGGGGCGAGGAGCTGGTGGCCATGCTGGCCCGGCACTCGGCCACGCCGGTGCCGCAGGCGCTGTCCTACCTGGTGACCGACGTGGCGCGACGGCACGGGCGCATCCGCGTGGGCACCGCGAGCGCGTACATCCGCTGCGACGACCCCGCGCTGCTCGACCAGATCACCGCCGACCGCCGCTCGGCGGCGTTGCGCTTGCGCAGGCTCGCGCCGACCGTGATCGCCTCACGCTCGTCCCGGGCGGCGCTGGTGGACTCGCTGCGCGCGATGGGGTACGCGCCCGTGGCCGAGTCGCTCGACGGCGACGTGATCATCTCGCAGCTCGACAGCCGCCGCACCGAGGCGGCGGCGCCGGTCCGCACCATGGCCGCGGCCAACGGCATCGACCTCGAGGTGGTCGCGGCGGCCGTCCGCGCCTTGCGGGCAGGCGATGCGGCGCACCTGGCGCGGCGCGAGCCCGTGGACGCCCCGAACGGCCGGGTGCCGCGCGGGCCCGCGACCGCCACCATCTCGGCCCTGCAGGAGGCCATCAAGCAGGGCGTACGCGTGTGGATCGGCTACCTCGACTCGCAGGGCAACGCGACCTCGCGCATCCTGGAGCCGGCCAGGATGGAGGGCGGCTACCTGACCGCGTACGACGAGACCAGGGCCGCCGTCCACCGCTTCGCCCTGCACCGCATCACGGGCGTGGCAGGCCTCTAGCGCCTTCGGCCGCCGGCTCCTCAGCCGGCGCCAGCCCGGCGGCCAGCCGCACGACCTGCGCGGGCGTGGTCAGGGTCGGCACCCGGTCCCTGGCCCGGGCGAGCACGTCGGGTGCCAGCCCGGCACGCAGGTCGTACGTGCTCAGGCACAGGTCGAACAGCTCGCCGGGATCGGGCGCGCCCCACGCCTGCTCCACCTCGACGGCCTGGGAGGGGGCGCCGTTCCTGGTGATGACCAGGTATGAGCCGAGCTCGGCCAGCTTGCGCGCCAGGTTGACCAGCTCGGTCCTGTCGGTGCTGACGGCGATCCAGTCGTGCAGCAGGTACGCCCTGCCGGGCGCGTACTCGGTCCTGGAGAGGAGCTCGGCGGCGGTCCCGACCGGCGACAGGACCGTGATCGTCCCCTCGGCCAATGACATGCGTGACAGCAGGGCGATGCCCCCTAGGCGTTTGCCCGTCTCCTCCTCGCCCACCAGGACGAGCAGGTGGTGCGAGGCCAGCCGGCGAACCGCGTCGGCGAAACAGGGCGGCTCCAAGTAGGACCGCAGGAGGGTGTCGGCCTCCCTCCGGGTCAGGTCTCGGGTGACCGGTCTGACCTTCACCCCTAACCGGTCGGAGATGTGCGTTATGTAGTCGAGGTCGATCTCGCCCGCTTCAGGCGTATCGGTCACGAAAGTCACCTCGGTGCTAATGAGAAAATTTCCTACAGAAAAAATCTTGACCCAACGAGTTTCTTCTTTTTATACGAGAGAGTTGCACTGCGTTACCATGCCGCCTGACCAGGCACTTTGCGCGTTTCTCGCATCCAGGACCACTCGCTCTCCCCTAGATCTTCCACCTTTACACGATCTAGGACCACAAGAAAACACGAACGACTGCAGAAGCAGATTTATATCTATTTACCGCGTAGTCGCGCACCGCCCACAATGACTAGTCAAGCCGGCCGAGGGTTGACGGCGCGTCCCCCGTCGCATCAGGTTGAGCATGTGACCGAGCAAACGCTGGGCCAGCTGGCCGAGGAGTCATGGGACCGCTTCGACGATCATGACGCGACGTTCTACGAGGGCGTCTGGCACCGCCATCACACGCTCGCCGAACGGGCGCGCCGGATGTGCGGCGGGTTCGCGGCGGCGGGCATCAGGCCCGGCGACCGGGTGGTCGTGATGATGGCCAACTCGCCCGAGGTGCCGCTGATCTACCAGGCGCTGTGGGCGGCGGGCGCGGTCGTGACTCCGGTGGTGTTCCTGGTCGGCGCCGAGGAGCTGCGGCACATCCTCCTCGACAGCGGCGCGGCGGCGATCGTCACCTCCCCTGAGCTGGAGGAGACCGTGCGGGCCGCCGGCGTCGACCTCCCCGTCTACGTGGAGACGGGCGAGCTGGAACGGGCGTCCGAGCACGGGGTGGTCCGCAGGGACCCCGGCGACCTGGCCGCGCTCATGTACACGGGCGGCACCACAGGCAAGGCGAAAGGCGTCATGCTGAGCCACCGCGGCCTCTGGCAGGTCGGCAAGGACGCCTGGGACATGTCCCACCAGAAGGGCAAGAACCGCGCGATCGTGCCGGTGCCGCTGTCCCACGCGTACGGGATGATCATCACGGTGGCCTCGATGCACGCCACGGAGCCGCAGCAGGCCGTGCTCATGCGCTGGTTCGAGCCGAAGGCGTTCCTCCAGCTGGCCGCCGAGCAGCGCGTCCAGTACGGCACCGTCGTGCCCGCCATGCTCCAGATGCTGCTGGCCGAGCCGCTGGAGTCACACCCGCTGCCCGACCTGTCCTACCTCACCTGCGGGGCCGCGCCGCTCGGCAAGGAGCTGCTGGAGGAGTTCGAGCGCAGGATGCCCGGCGTGCAGATTCTCGAGGGGTACGGCCTGACCGAGACCAGCGCCGTCACCACGTTCAACCCGCCCGGCCGGCGCCGGATCGGCAGCGTCGGTCTGCCGCTGCCAGGCTACACGATCACCATTCGCGACGGCGACGGCGAGCCCATGGAGGTCGGGGACGTCGGCGAGATCTGCGTGTCGGGCGAGTCCCTGATGCTCGGCTACTGGGGCGAGCACGAGCCCGACCCCGACGGCACCGCGCTGGTCGGCGAGGAGCTGCGGACCGGTGACATCGGCTGCGTGGACGACGACGGCTACCTCTACATCGTGGACAGGAAGAAGGATCTGATCATCCGCGGCGGCTTCAACGTGTTCCCGCGCGACGTCGAGGACGCGCTCAACCAGCACCCCGACGTGGTGATGTCGGGGGTGGTCGGCCGGCCCGAGCCGCGCATCGGGGAGGAGGTCGTGGCGTTCGTTCAGCTCAGGCCGGGCGGTACGGCCACGGCCGAGGAGCTGATCGAGTGGGCCCGCGACCGGGTCGGCCGGGTGAAATACCCGCGTGAGATCCGGTTCGTCGAGGCGATCCCGGTCACGAGCGTGCTCAAGCTCGACCGCAAGGCGCTGCGGGCCCGGCTGCCCTGAAGATCTATCGCAGGATCGCGAAGCGAGGTCAGACACATCTCCATTCCGTGATAAGTGTTGACGTGTCTGGAGGTGAAGATGAGTCAGCAAGATCCTTCGGGGTATCCCCATCAGCCCTATGGCGCCCCTTACGGCGAGCAGCCTCCCCCGGGCTATGGCTACGGATACGGCTATCCTCCGCCCCCACGCAGCGAGGGGCCGAGCGCCAACGCCATCGTCTCCCTCGTCCTCAACCTCCTCGCCGTCGTCTCCTGCTGCAACGTCTTCGGGATCCCCGGCGCGATCCTCGCCGGGCTGGCGATCAGCCGGGCGTCCCGTGAGCCCGAGCGCGCACGTACCATGGTGATTTGGAGCTGGGTCCTGCTGGGGCTCGGCTTCGCGCTGGGGGTCGCCCTCTTCCTCTTCCTCGGCCTCAGCGGATACCTCAACGACTGATTGCCCGATCGGGGACTGTTCCTGCCGTCGTGTGTGTTGGATAAGGGTCACCCGTAGGAAGGATGTCCGTGAACGACGGCCCGCTCATCGTCCAGTCGGACAAGACGCTGCTGCTCGAGGTCGACCACGACAAGGCCGACGAATGCCGCAAGGCGATCGCACCGTTCGCCGAGCTCGAGCGTGCTCCCGAGCATGTGCACACCTACCGCGTCACCCCGCTGGCCCTGTGGAACGCCCGCGCCGCCGGCCATGACGCCGAGCAGGTCATCGACGCGCTGATCAGCTTCAGCCGCTACCCGGTGCCGCACGCGCTCCTCGTCGACGTCGCCGAGACCATGGCCCGCTACGGCCGGCTGCGGCTGGAGAAGGACCCGGTCAACGGCCTGGTCCTGACCTCCACCGACCGCGCCGTGCTGGAGGAGGTGCTGCGGTCCAAGAAGATCCAGCCGATGCTGGGCGATCGGCTCGGCGCCGACTCCGTCATCGTGCACCCGAGCGACCGCGGCAACGTCAAGCAGGCGCTGCTCAAGCTGGGCTGGCCCGCGGAAGACCTGGCCGGCTACGTCGACGGCGAGGCGCACCCGATCAAGCTGGTGCAGGACGGCTGGGGGCTGCGGCCCTACCAGCAGGAGGCGGCCGACGCCTTCTGGCACGGCGGCTCCGGCGTGGTCGTGCTGCCGTGCGGCGCGGGCAAGACCATCGTCGGCGCGGCCGCGATGGCCCACGCCCAGGCCACCACGCTGATCCTGGTCACCAACACCGTCTCGGCCCACCAGTGGAAGACCGAGCTGCTCAAGCGCACCTCGCTGACCGAGGACGAGATCGGCGAATACTCCGGCTCGAAGAAGGAGATCCGCCCGGTCACCATCGCCACCTACCAGGTGATGACCACCAGGCGGAAGGGCGTCTACAGCCACCTAGAGCTGTTCGACGCGCGCGACTGGGGCCTGGTCGTCTACGACGAGGTGCACCTGCTGCCCGCGCCGATCTTCCGCATGACCGCCGATCTGCAGGCCCGCAGGCGGGTCGGGCTGACCGCGACGCTGGTGCGCGAGGACGGGCGCGAGGGCGACGTCTTCTCGCTCATCGGTCCCAAGCGCTACGACGCGCCCTGGAAGGAGATGGAAAACCAGGGCTGGATCGCGCCCGCCGACTGCGTCGAGGTCCGCGTCACGCTGACGGACGAGGAGCGGCTGGCGTACGCGATGGCCGAGCCGGAGGAGCGCTACCGCTTCTGCGCCACCACGCCGTCCAAGACCCACGTGACCGAGGCGCTGGTGCGGCGGCACCTGGGTGAGCAGGTGCTGGTCATCGGACAATACATCGACCAGCTCGACGAGCTCGGCGAGCACCTCAACGCGCCGGTCATCAAGGGCGAGACCAGGATCAAGGAGCGCGAGCGCCTCTACCAGGCCTTCCGCGACAAGGAGATCCAGGTGCTGGTGGTGTCGAAGGTGGCCAACTTCTCCATCGACCTGCCGGAGGCGGCCATCGCGATCCAGGTCTCGGGGACGTTCGGCTCCCGGCAGGAGGAGGCGCAGCGGCTCGGGCGGGTGCTGCGGCCCAAGGCCGACGGCGGGGGCGCCCGGTTCTACACCGTGGTCAGCAGGGACACGGTGGACCAGGAGTTCGCGGCGCATCGGCAGCGCTTCCTGGCCGAGCAGGGCTATGCCTACTCGATCATCGACGCCGACGACGTGCTCGGCGGCGTGTGACGAATGACCCGGCCGCTCGCCGGAGCGGCCGAGTATTCAGCGTGGTGTCACGTCCACGAGACTCCGCGGGCCGTCGACAAGCGAACCACCCCCCTCACCAGCGTCCTATCACGCCGCCTGCGACATACCCTCATGATCCGGCAAATCCACCTGATATGCCCGATTTTTTCGGTATTCGCGTATTGCTCCACACCAAAGGGTTCTGTCGCGTTCGTTACGTTAACGAGGGCGTGCCTAGCGGACCAGCATCCCGCCGAGGAACAGCACACCCTCCGCGACGATCCACGCGACCACGGCGGCGCCCATGATCCGCCCGAACGCACGCGGGTCCTGCCTCGCCCACGGGAGCAGCCACGCGGCGGCCGTACAGCAGGCGGCGAGCGCGGCGAACAGGCTGGACACCGTGGAGACCGCGCCCAGGCGCTGAGAGCAGGTGGACGAGTCCTCGCCGCCCGCGCAGAACGCCTCCAGGCCCCAGCCCGCGAACACCGACAGGCCCCACAGCGCTGCGAGGAGGAAGCTCGCGATCGTGGGGATGATCGGGGAGAACCGGAGCTGAACCCGCGCCACCTCCCCTCTCTACCCATCCCACCCTCACGGCAACCGACCCGCGCAACGCGGACGGCCCCCAGTACCACAGGCCGGTAAATGCGTTGGAAGCCTGCGGCGCGCGCTATTAAACTGGCCGATTCGCTGCCTTAACCACCTCCGTCACCGACCCGGGAGGCACTTTCGCATGCCCGCACACCAGCTGGCCCCAGACATACCCGCCGACGTCCTGGCCGCCGAGCAGGCCCACCTGGCCGAATCCAGGGCCGCGCTCGCCGCCATGCGGGCCCATGCCCAGTCCCTGTCCGCGGACGCGGCCGGCGACTGGGTGTCGCAGCAGATCCTGCAGTCCCTCCTCGACCAGCGGGTGGCCGCCCTGGCCGACCATCCGGACACGCCGTTGTTCTTCGGTCGGCTCGACCGCGAGGCTGGTGATGACCTTCCCGGCACGATCTACGTGGGCCGCCGCCACGTGCACGACGGCCACAGCAGGCCTCTGGTCATCGACTGGCGCGCGCCGGTGTCCCGCGCCTTCTACCAGGCCAGTCCCGCCGACCCCATGGGCGTCGTACGCCGGCGCCGCTTCGGCTACCACGGCGGCGCGCTCACCGCGTACGAGGACGAGCCGCTGGGCGACGGCGTGGAGATCGGCCCGTCGAAGATCCTCACCCAGGAGATCGAGCGCCCGCGCACCGGCCCCATGCGCGACATCGTCGCCACGATCCAGCCCGACCAGGACGAGATCGTCCGCGCCACGCTGGCCCAGACCGTGTGCGTGCAGGGCGCCCCGGGCACCGGAAAGACCGCGGTGGGCCTGCACCGGGCGGCATACCTGCTGTTCACCCACCGCGAGCGGCTCGCCAGGTCCGGCGTGATGATCGTCGGCCCCAACCGGGCGTTCCTGTCCTACATCTCCTCGGTGCTGCCCGCCCTGGGCGAGGTCAAGGTCGACCAGACCACGGTGGCCGGCCTGCTGGGCGACCACACGGCCCCGGAGGACCCGATGGTGGCGGCGGTCAAGGGCGACGCCAGGATGGCGGCGGTGCTCGAACGCGCCCTCTGGCTGCACATCGTGAAGCCGGAGGAGGGCTTGGTCTTCACCAAGGGCGCCTACCGCCACCGGGTGGCCGACTACGAGGTACGCGAGATCGTGGCGTCCCTGCGCGGCACCACCCGCTATCTCCCCGGCCGGGCGGCATTGGCGCAGCGGCTGGCCCATCTGGTCCTGGTCCGCATGGAGCAGCGCGGCGAATCGCCCGACGACCGGGTGCAGGACGCCGTGGCCAGATCGAAGCCGGTCAAACAACTCGTGGAAGCGGTCTGGCCGAAATTGACGCCGGAGCAGGTCCTTTATCGCCTGCTCTCGGATCCGGAATTTCTGGCAAAGGCAGCCTCTAAATCCGATTTGTCGCCTGACGAGCAAGAAATGCTTATCTGGCGGAAACCGTACCGGAGCTGGAAGTCCGCCAAATGGTCGGCCGCGGACGCCGCGCTCCTGGACGAGCTGCGCGATCTGATGGAACGCACGCCCTCGATCGGCCACCTGGTGGTCGACGAGGCCCAGGACCTCTCCGAAATGCAGCTGCGGGCGCTAGGCCGCCGCTGCCGCAACGGTTCGGCCACCGTGCTCGGCGACCTGGCTCAGGGCACGACGCCCTGGTCGACGAGCTCCTGGAAGTCCGTGCTCGAGCACCTGGGCCAGCGCGAGGGCGAGGTGACGGAGCTGACGCTCGGCTTCCGCGTGCCGAGGGAGGTCCTCGAGTACGCGGCCCGCCTGCTCCCCTCGATCGCCCCCGACCTGGCCGCCCCGCAGTCCCTGCGCCCCGGCCTGGGCTCGCTCTCCGTACGGCGGGGCGGCTCGGTCGCCGCGGTCGCCGCGGAGGCCCTCGCCAAGGAGGGTTCGATCGGCGTCATCGCCCCCGACACGCTGGTCGGCGAGGTCTCCAGCGCCTTGGCCGAGCTCCCGCACGCCGTGCTCGACCCCGACTCCACCGAGGAGCACCGTCTGCTGGTGGTCCCCGCGACCCTGGCCAAGGGTCTGGAGTACGACCATGTGATCGTCGTCGAGCCCGCGGACATCGTCGCTGCGGAGCCGCGCGGGCTGGCCCGGCTCTACGTGGTCCTGACCCGCGCGGTCACCTCGCTCACGGTCCTGCACGACAAGGCGCTGCCGGCGCAGCTGACGGCCTGACAGGCGGCGGGCACGGCCACTTCTAGGATGGCGGGCAGGAAGCTCTCTACCAAGGAGGATGCCGTGCCAGCACCGCTGCCACACGAATACCTGCCGTCGGTTCCCGCGCTCGTGGTCGAGAGCGACGACATTCAGGACGGCGAGCGGCTGAGCGACCTGCACGTCTTCAATGACTGGGGCATGCAGGGCCAGAACCTCTCGCCCCAGCTCCGCTGGTCAGGCGCGCCCGCCGAGACCCGCGGCTTCGCCGTCACCTGCTACGACCCGGACGCCCCCACAGGCAGCGGGTTCTGGCACTGGGTGCTGTTCGACCTGCCGGCCTCGGCGACCGAGCTGCCCACGGGCGCGGGCACCACCCCGGACTTCAAGGGACTGCCCGCGGGCGCCGTGCACGCCCGCAACGACTACGGTGCCAAGGAGTATGGCGGGTCGGCCCCGCCGCCCGGCGCCCCGCACCGCTACGTCTTCACCGTCCACGCGCTTGGCGTGGACAAACTGGGCGTGGACAGCGACGCGAGCCCCGCGGTGGTCGGCTTCAACATCACCGCCAACACCCTGGCCCGCGGCCACATCATTTCCCACTACGGGATCTGACGGAGCACCGGCGTTGCCAGAAAACGAAAAGAGCGGCCCGAAAAACCCGGGCCGCTCTTCGTTGCCGCGCGAAGAAAGGACCTAGAAGTCCATGTCGCCGCCGCCCGGCATGGCCGGAGCAGCGGGGGTCTTCTCGGGCTTCTCCGCGATGACGGCCTCGGTGGTGAGGAAGAGCGCCGCGATGGAGGCGGCGTTCTGCAGCGCGGAGCGCGTCACCTTGGCCGGGTCGAGGATGCCCGCCTCGAACATGTTGACGTACTCGCCCGTAGCGGCGTTCAGGCCCTCACCCGGGGTGAGGTTGCGAACGCGCTCGACCACGACGCCACCCTCGAGGCCGGCGTTGACCGCGATCTGCTTCAGGGGCTCCTCGAGCGCCTTCTTCACGATCGCGGCGCCCGTGGCCTCGTCACCGTTGAGCTCGAGCTTGTCGAACGCCTTGGCGCCGGCCTGCAGCAGCGCCACGCCACCGCCGGGGACGATGCCCTCCTCGACGGCCGCCTTGGCGTTGCGCACGGCGTCCTCGATGCGGTGCTTGCGCTCCTTGAGCTCGACCTCGGTGGCCGCACCGGCCTTGATGACGGCCACGCCGCCGGCCAGCTTGGCGAGGCGCTCCTGGAGCTTCTCGCGGTCGTAGTCGGAGTCGGTGCGCTCGATCTCGGCGCGGATCTCATTGACCCGGCCGGAGATCTGCTCGGCGTCACCGGCGCCGTCGACGATCGTGGTCTCGTCCTTGGTCACGACGATCTTGCGAGCCCGGCCGAGCAGGTCGAGGGTGGCGTTCTCCAGCTTGAGACCGACCTCCTCGGCGATGACCTGGCCACCGGTCAGGATGGCGATGTCGGCGAGCATGGCCTTGCGGCGGTCGCCGAAGCCCGGGGCCTTGACGGCCACGGAGCGGAACAGACCGCGGATCTTGTTGACGACCAGGGTGGCCAGGGCCTCGCCCTCGACGTCCTCAGCGATGATCAGCAGCGGCTTGCCGGACTGCACGACCTTGTCGAGCAGCGGCAGCAGGTCCTTGTTGGCGGAGACCTTGCTGTTGACGATCAGGATGTACGGGTCTTCGAGCACGGCCTCCATGCGGTCGGAGTCGGTCACGAAGTACATCGACGTCATGCCCTTGTCGAAGCGCATGCCCTCGGTGAGCTCGAGCTCCAGGCCGAAGGTGTTGCTCTCCTCGACGGTGATGACGCCTTCCTTGCCGACCTTGTCCATCGCCTCGGCGATGAGCGCGCCGATCTCGTTGTCGGCGGCGGAGATGGAGGCGGTGGAAGCGATCTGCTCCTTGGTCTCCACATCCTTGGCCAGCTTGGAGAGCTCCTCGCTGACGCGCTCGACGGCGGCCTCGATGCCCTTCTTCAAGGCCATCGGGTTGGCGCCGGCGGCCACGTTGCGCAGGCCCTCGCGCACCAGCGCCTGGGCGAGCACGGTGGCCGTGGTGGTGCCGTCGCCGGCTACGTCGTCAGTCTTCTTGGCGACTTCCTTGACCAGCTCGGCGCCGATCTTCTCCCACGGGTCCTCGAGCTCGATCTCCTTGGCGATGGATACACCATCGTTGGTGATCGTGGGAGCGCCCCACTTCTTCTCCAGCACGACGTTGCGGCCCTTGGGGCCCAGGGTCACCTTGACGGCGTCGGCGAGCTGGTTCATACCGCGCTCGAGACCGCGCCGGGCGTCCTCGTCAAACGCGATCATCTTGGCTGCCATAAGGCTAGACCTCCCAGATACAGGGTGGCTTGTCCTGGACCGAGCCGACGCCCGCGACGGCATGGGCCTGCATCTCCTTCGGCAGACCCCATCGTCTCGATCCGAGTTGCTGGCACTCTGCTGCACAGAGTGCCAACGAACTGTTTAGCACTCTACCCTGCCGAGTGCAAGCGAACGTCTACCCTCCTGCGGTTCCCGCCCTGGTCAGTCCGTCTGTACGGCGAGCCGCTCACCGTGCGGCTCGCCGTAGGTCGACGAAAGAATGGAGGCCGCCTCGCCCGGACTGCGTTGCCGTGCGATGCCGCCACCGGGTGCATACCAGTGACGTAAATCAGACCGCCCGGACAGACTCCGCCTGCGGTCCCTTCTGGCCCTGCGTGATCTCGAACTCGACGCGCTGCCCCTGTTCGAGTGCTCGGTACCCGTCCATCAGGATCGCTGAGTAATGGACGAATACATCCTTACCACCGTCTACCGCGATGAAGCCGTAGCCCTTGTCCGCGTTGAACCACTTGACGGTGCCCTGCGCCACTTCCGACTCCTCTTACTGGGCTTACAGATCTCGCCCATTCCACCGCGAGACCGTAATCGCATGACTTAACTGAAAATCAGCCAGACGATCGCCTCGACCATACCTGTGGCACGGGGTTTGGCAACAGAGTCAATCCGCAAACGACGCATTTCTTCGCAGAGTACCTTGTTCAACGTTGAATTAGTCGGGAAAAGGAGAAGGCGCCCACTAGGGGCGCCTTCCAATGATGTGACCTCTCGCACTCAACCGCCGGCGACCGCCGGGATGATGGAGATCTGAGTGCCCTCAGGGGCGGGAGTGTCGAGCCCCTCGGCGAAACGGACGTCCTCTTCTCCCACGTAAACGTTGACGAAACGCCGAATCTTGCCCGATTCATCAAGAATTCTCGCGCCGATCCCCGGGTAGTCGGAGTCGAGCTTGGCGAGCACGTCACGAAGCGTCGCGCCCTCGCCACTCACTTCCGCGTTCCCCCCGGTGTACGTGCGCAGGATCGTGGGGATCCGCACAGAAACGCTCATGGTTATCTTGCCTTTCCTGGTTGTCAGACAGCCGCGCGGAACGCGTCGAGAGAGGGCCGGATCACGGCGGTGGGCTGGGCGTCGTCGCCGGTGATGGCGTCGAGCGTCTTGAGCCCGTCACCGGTGTTGAGCACCACGGTCTCGGCCTCGGGATCGAGCCGCCCGCTCTCGGCGAGCTTCTTCAGCACGCCCACGGTAACCCCGCCCGCAGTCTCGGCGAAAATACCCTCCGTCGAGGCCAGAAGCTTGATGGCGGCCACGATCTCGGGGTCCGTGACGTCCTCGACGGCCCCTCCGGTGCGGCGAGCGATGTCGAGCACGTATGGCCCGTCGGCGGGGTTGCCGATGGCCAGCGACTTGGCGATGGTGTCCGGCTTGACCGGCTGGACGACGTCGTGCCCGGCCTTGTAGGCGGTGGAGACCGGCGAGCACCCGGCCGCCTGCGCCCCGAAGATCTTGTAGGGGGTGTCCTCGACCAGCCCCAGCGCCACCAGCTCCTTGAAGCCCTTGTCGATCTTCGTGAGCTGCGACCCGGAGGCGATGGGGATGATGATCTGCTCGGGCAGCCGCCACCCGAGCTGCTCGGCGATCTCGTACGCGAGCGTCTTGGAGCCCTCGGCGTAGTAGGGCCGCAGGTTGACGTTGACGAACCCCCACTTGTCGCCCAGAGGGTCACCGATCAGCTCCGAGCAGAACCTGTTGACCTCGTCGTAGGTCCCCTCGATCCCGATCAGCTTCCCGCCGAACACCCGGGCCATGGCGATCTTGGCGGCTTCGAGGTTGGCGGGGATGAACACGCAGGCGTCGAGCCCGGCCCGCGCCGCGGCGGCCGTGACCGCGCCCGCGAGGTTGCCCGTGGAGGAGCAGGAAAGCGTGTGGAAACCGAAGTTACGTGCCGCCTCGACGGCGATGGCCACCACCCGGTCCTTGAAGGAGTGGGTGGGGTTGCCGGAGTCGTCCTTCACGTACAGGGACTTCAGGCCGAGCGCCTGCCCGAGGTTGCCCGCCTTGACCAGCTTGGTCCAGCCGGGGTTCATGTTGGGCTTGGTGGCGACGTCGGCCGGCACGGGCAGCAGGGAGCGGTAGCGCCAGATGTTGGCGGGACCGGACTCGATGTCCGCGCGGGTCACGGCGCCGAATTCGTAGGCCGCTTCGAGCGGCCCGAAACACTCCAGACACGCGAAGCTGGGGCCGAGAGGGTAGCGCGTGCCGCACTCGCGGCAGGACAGAGCGACAGCAGGACCAAAGTCGAGCGACATGAAGCGAGGCCTTCCCTCATCTTCGCCCGCGGCCACCTTGACCGCGAACCGGAATTGGCACCTTGTCCCGGTCGGCCTCGCCCTGTCGCGAGTCACAAGCCGGGAGGGTTGCCGGGGCTTCGCAGGGCCGGTCCCTCCGCCCCTCTGGATGAGCAATATGCAGTTGTTGAAAGGGACTCTACCCGCTTAAGTAGGCGGAATTACCATCCGTCTCAGCATTCGAGACGGGCAGTCTCAGCGATAGTCCTCACCGAGCACACCCTGCACGTATTTCCTGGCCTGGTGAATGCGGGATTTGGCGGTGCCCAGCGGGATGCCGAGCTGCTCGGCCACCTCGTTGTAGTCGAGCTGGACGATGTCGCGCAACACCAGCGCCTGCGCCAGGTCGGGCTTGTCGGCTTCCAGCGCCTCCATCGCGTCGAGCAGGTCCAGCCGGGAGCCGGCGATCACGCTCACCCGCCGCACGTCGGGCTTCTGCACGGGCAGTTCCTCCGACGTCTGCTCCGCCGCCCGGCGCTTGAGCGATCGGTACGTGGTCCGCGCGCAGTTGGCGGTCACGATGTGCAGCCAGGTGCTGAACCTGGCCCGCCCCTCGAAGCGGCCGATGTTGCGGGCCACGGCCAGCAGGGTGTCCTGGGAGGCTTCCTCCGCGTCCTGGTGGTAGGGCAGGATCCGGGCGCAGTGGCGCATCACATCGGGCTCGATCCTGGCCAATAGCTCACCAAGCGCGCGATGATCTCCGGCTGCGGCGGATCGGGCGAGTTCCTCGGTTAGCTCATCAAGCGCCATAGCTGGGATCCTATGATCGAAGGGAGCCATGATGAACAGCGTCCTGGTCGCCTCCAACAGAGGGCCTGTCTCCTTCACCGTCTCCGACGACGGCGAGTTGACCATGAAACGTGGCGGGGGCGGGCTCGTCTCCGGGCTGTCCGGAGTGGCCAAGGAAGACGGCGTCCTGTGGGTTTGCGCGGCGCTGTCCGACGATGACCGCAGCGCCGTGCGGCTGTCTCCCGGCGGCAGGATCGACCAGGCCGGCTACGACACCGGGCCGCTACGGATGCTGGACATCCCGCCGGCCACCTTCCACCGCGCCTACAACGCCGTGGCCAACTCCACGTTGTGGTTCGTCAACCACCTGCTCTACGACATCCCCAACGCACCCAACTTCGGCACGCGGTTCGGGCGCGAGTGGGAGTCCTACCGTGACTACAACGGCGCGTTCGCGCTGGCCCTGGCCGAGGAGGCCGGGCACGGCGCACGGGTGATGGTGCAGGACTACCACCTGACGCTGACCCCGGCGATGCTCCGGGCCGAGCGGCCCGACCTGCGCATCGCCCACTTCAGCCACACCCCGTGGGCGCCGCCCGAATACTTCTCCCTGCTGCCCGACGAGGTGGTCGGCGAGGTCCTGGAGGGCATCCTGGGCGCCGATCACGCCGGGTTCCTGACAGGAAGGTGGGCGGGGGCGTTCATGGACTGCTGTGAAGCGCTGCTCGGCGCCGAGGTCGACCGGGTGGCCCACAGCGTCACGCACGAGGGCAGGACGACCAGGGTCGGCGTGCACAGTCTCGGCGTGGACGGCGCGGCGTTGTGGGACCGGGCCTGCGAGCCCGATGTCGAGTCCTACATGACCGCGATCAGGGATCAGGTCGGCGACCGCAAGCTGATCGTCCGCATCGACCGCACCGAGTTGTCGAAGAACATCGTGCGCGGCCTGGTCGCCTATGGCGAGTTCCTGGCCGCGCATCCCGAATGGCACGGGCGTGTGGTGCACCTGGCCTTCGCCTACCCGAGCCGGCACGACCTGCCCGAATACCGCGAATACACCGCCTCGGTGCAGCGCAGCGCTCAGGAGATCGAGAACGAGTTCGCCACCGAGGACTGGGACCCGCTGATCCTCAACGTCAACGACGACTACCCGCGGTCGCTGGCCGCCTACCGCATGGCCGACGTGTTGCTGGTCAACCCCATCCGCGACGGGATGAACCTGGTCGCCAAGGAGGGCCCGGTCCTCTCGGACAACTGCGCGCTGGTGCTCTCGCGCGAGGCGGGGGCGGCGGCTGAGCTGGGCCCGTACGCGATCATGGTGAACCCCTACGACATCAGCGGCACGGCCGCCGCCCTGCACGAGGCGCTCATCATGCCGGAGGACGAGCGCAGGCGGCGTCGCGACAAGTTGTGCGCGGCGGCCACCGCCCTGCCGCCCCAGAAGTGGCTGGCCGCCCAGCTCGACGCCCTGGATTAGCTCCAGTCCGCGTACTTGAGCGCGTCGGACAGGCCTGGCGTGTTCCACTGGTCCACGACCAGGATCTTGCTCTTCGGCAGATACCACTCGCGCTGCGTGAAGCGGGCCTTCGTACCGGCGCCTGAGTAGGACACGCAACGAGCCTGCCAGGCGTTGTAGACGGCCTTGTGCCCCTCGCCGACCTGGCGCAGGCCCCGCGTCACCTTCGGGCCGATGATCTCGCCCCACTTCTTGTTGACCGGGCAGGGCTGCACGTCGCTCGCCGTGTAGAAGGGCCTCTTGCCGGTGTAGGGGCCCCAGCCCTCCGCCCCGATCTTGATGTACTTGGGACCGAGGAGATAGAAGGCGTCACATTGGGGCGTGCCCCAGCCCTGCGGTTTGCCGCACTTGCCCGTGACGACCTGGACCACGTCGGCGCCGAAGCGGTGCACCTCCCACTGGATCGGAATGTAGAGGGTCAGGCCGTTGCGGAACTTCAGCGGCTGGGCGGGCGCGGCGGCGTTCGCGGGCAGCGCGGTGGTCAGGACAGTGGCCGCGGCGACGGCCGCGACGGCGAGGGAGCGCTTGGACATGCGCCCGACACTAGAGATCGCGACTTGCAGTTCACTCATGAACGACTGAACGCCGACGTGAGCTCCTCCAGCAGCGCGACCACCCCGTCCGGGCCGTCCACCACGATGTCGGCGCGCTCGGCCAGCTCGGCCACCTCCGCCGAGCCGCTGCACACGGTCACGCCGGGCAGCCCGGAGGCGCGTACGGCCTCGAACGCGGCCAGATCCCCCAGATCGTCGCCGGCGAAGAGAACGGACCTGGCGGCCCGCTCGGCCAGGAACAGGCTGAGCGCGTGCCCCTTGTCCATGCCCGGCGGCCGCAGCTCCAGCACCATGCGGCCGGGCTCGACCACCAGCCCGTGCTTGTCGGCCACCCGCGCCAGCGGCTCGCGCAGCGCGGCCAGCGCGCCTTCGGGGTCGGGGCTGCGTCTGGTGTGCACCGCGACGGCCCGGCCTTTGTCCTCGATCCGCACGCCGTCCAGCCCGAGATCGTCGAGCAGCAGCTGCAGCTCCGCCTCGGCCCGCGGCACGCCCGGCGGGGGCGGCGGCGCGGAGATCCGGCCGTTCTCCCAGCGCTCGAAGCCGTAGTGCCCGAGGATGACGAGCCCGGGCACGTCGGCCAGCCCCGGCCCCAGCTCCAGTGCGGTGGCCGGGGGGCGGCCCGTCACGATGGCGACGGCCAGGACGTGCGCGCCCAGCTCGGCGAGGACCGCGGGCGCCTTCGGGTGGATCACGGCGGTGGCGGGATCGGGCACGATGGGCGACAGCGTTCCGTCGAAGTCGAGCCCGATCACGGCGCCTGCCGGATCCTTCAAGATCGCTTCCATTCCAGGGATGTTCCTCACGCGGCTGCCGTACCCAGCCGGTCAGGGGCGCATGCCAAGCCTTCTTGCCGCACGGTCGCGCTGGCGGGTGGAGCGCAGCCTGCGCAGCCGCTTGACCAGCATGGGGTCCTGCTCGAGCGCCTCCGGCCTGTCGATCAACTCGCCGAGCAGCTGGTAGTAGCGGGTGGCGGAGAACCCGAAGGTCTCCTTGATGGCCTGCTCCTTCGCGCCCGCGTGGCGCCACCATTGGCGTTCGAAGGCGAGGAGCTCGAGATCGCGTTCTGTCAGGGGTTGGCGGGACGTTTCCTGGGCAGCATTGTCACCGCTGAGCGGTGCTCCCATGGTGTCCTCCTCGAAAGGGGCGTGCGACGATCTCGTCACACGCACGCGGCCCGAGCCAATCGTAATGTGCGGAGTGGTGCTGTTCACGGCGGATCGGGAGACGTACAGTCACGAAATGTGACCTCAGTAATCACCCTCCTCACCGACTATGGGCTCGAAGACGGGTATGTGGCGGCCTGTCATGGCGTGATTGCCGGGATCGCCCCGCAGGCGCGGGTGATCGACGTGTGTCACCTGATCCCCTCCGGGGACGTGCGGCGCGGCGCGGCGGTTCTCGCCCAGACCATCCCCTACCTGCCGGCCGGCATCCACATCGGCGCGGTCGATCCCGGCACGGGCGGCGCCAGGCGCGCGGTGGCGGTCGAGGCGGGCGACCGGGTGTTCATCGGCCCGGACAATGGGTTGCTGTCGTGGGCCGTGCGCGCCAGCGGCGGCGCGCGGGCCGCGTACGAGCTCAGCAACGACGAGCACTTCCTGCGGCCGGTCTCGCCGACCTTCCACGGGCGGGACGTGTTCGCACCGGTCGCGGGGCGGCTCTGCCGGACTCCGTCGGGCTCCGGCGGGCTGCGGCTCGCGGATCTGGGGCCCGAGGTCCCGGTCGACCGGCTGGTGACGCTGCCCGAGCCGACGTCCCACCTGCGCGAGGGGTCGGTGGAGGGCGAGGTGGTCTCGGTCGACCGCTACGGCAACACCCAGCTGTCGATCGCGGCCGGGGACCTGCAGGCGCTCGGGGTCCGGGTGGGCGACACGCTCGGGGTGTGGCTGGGGCGGCGGCAGTTGTCGCTGCCGTTCCGGGAGACGTACGCGGCGGTGCCGCCCGGCGAATTGGTGGCGTTCGCGGACTCGGCCGGTTTGATCGCGATCGCCGTCAATTCGGGTGACGCGGCGCAGCGGCTGGGGCTCCCACCGGGGGCGCATGTCCGACTTTCGCCTACTCAATAGGAGGAAAGCGACAGATCGGAATTACTCCGCGTATCGGCCTGTTTACTGAAGCGTCGCATGCGGGTGGGCATTCGCGTGTCAGAATGCACATCGGCGTCCCCTCCCTACCGCTCGAGGTTGACGTGTCCCACCCGCCCGTTGTGCCGCCCTCACCCATGTCCTTACTCCCAGCCATGCCACCCAGCCCGCCCCCGTCCCGGCTCAGCGATGCCGCCCGGGCAGTGACCTGATGAACAGGATCATCGTCCCCGTTCTGCTCGCCGCGCTCGTGGTCGGGGTCGCCTCACCCAGCGCCTCCGACGACATGGGCGAAGCCGCGCGTGCCGGTCAGTGGCAGCTGGACACCCTGCGCCTGCCCGAGGCCTGGCGGGCGACCAAGGGCGCGGGCGTGCTGGTCGCCGTGCTCGACACGGGCGTCAACGGCCGCCACCCGGATCTGGAGGGCTCCGTGATCCAGGGGCCCGACCTGACCGGCGCCGACCGCAGCGCGGGACTCTGGGGGCGGCACGGGACCGCCATGGCCAGCCTGATCGCCGGTCGCGGGCACGGCCACCGGCACGGCGTCGTCGGCGTGGCGCCCGCGGCCACGGTGTTGTCCATCAGGGTCACGCTGGAGAACGGCGACCCGCTGCGCCGCAGACAAGCCTCCGGCGGACGTCAGCCGCTGGCCAAGGGCATCCGGTACGCGGCCGACCACGGCGCCGACGTCATCAGCATGTCGCTGGGCGGCGGGAGCGGCGCGTGGGAGGGATCGGCCGATGAGGAGGAGGCCGTCAGGTACGCGATCGGCAAGGGCGCGGTGCTGGTGGCCTCGTCGGGCAACGACGGCGAGACGGCCAACAGGAAGAACTTTCCCGCCGCCTATCCCGGGGTGATCGCCGTGGGGGCCGTGGACCGGCGGCTCAAGGTGGCGGGGTTCTCCAACCGGCAGGACTACCTGTCCGTGGTCGCGCCGGGCACGCAGATCGTCACGGCCGACGGCGGCGACTCCTACGTGGTCGGCGACGGCACCAGCTCGGCGGCGGCCATGGTGGCGGGCATCGCGGCGCTGATCAAATCCGCCTATCCCCATATGTCGCCCTACCACGTGCGCACGGCCATCGAACTCGGCGTCCTGAAGCGGCCGACGGCCGGCTACAACCGCAGCTACGGGCATGGGGTGGCCAACGCGTTGCTGGCCCTGCGGGCGGCGGAACAGCTGTCCGCCCCCGCACGCCCGCCGGCCCCCTCCATCACGGCCGCTCCCACCCCATCGTCCAGGGCGGCGGTGGTGGCGGGCATGCTGGCGTTGGTGGCGGCCATGGCGGTGTGGGTCCTGGCGACGCATCGCGGGCACAGAAGGGGTGTAACCTAGCAAGCGCTTGTGTGATACTCCGGCTATGACGCATGCGATCGAGGGCTGGTTCGCCGTCGACGCCGACGGGGTCTTCCTGCTGGGCACCCGGTGCACGGCCTGCGGCACCGTCTGCTTCCCGCCTCGCCCCGGGTTCTGCCCCAATCCGCGCTGCGAGGGCGAGGAGATGGAGGTGACCAGGCTTCCGCGGCGCGGGCGCGTCTGGTCGTACACGAACGCCTGTTATCCGCCGCCGGCGCCATTCGTGACGGCGGAGCCGTACGAGCCGGTGACGCTGGCCGCGGTGGAGTTGGACGGCGCGGGCATCGTGGTGCTCGGGCAGGTCGCCGGCCTCACGGTGGATCAGCTCGAGGTCGGGATGGAGCTGGAGCTCACCAGCGGGCCACTGGCCGACGGGCCGCTCGTGTGGATGTGGAGGCGGGCGGCGTGACCGAGCGGAGCGAGGGAACCCATAGACACAGCAGAGTGGTGGTGCTGGGCACGGGCATGCACCCGTGGGGCAAGTGGGGGCGCTCCTTTCTCGAGTACGGCGTCGTGGCCGCCCGCGAGGCGCTGCACGACGCCAGGATCGCGTGGACGGACGTGCAGTACGTGGTCGGGGCGGACACGATCAGGAACGGCTACCCCGGCTTCGTCGCCGGCGCCTCCTACGCCCAGGCACTCGGCTGGACGGGGGCGCGCATCGCCTCCTGCTACGCGGCCTGCGCATCGGGAGCACAGGCCCTGGACATCGCCCGTACCCGAATCTTGGCGGGCCTCTGCGACGTCGCCCTGGTGGTAGGGGCCGACTCGACCCCCAAGGGCTTCTTCAAGCCGGTCGGCGGCGATCGCCCCGACGACCCGGACTGGCTGAGATTCCGCCTCCTCGGCGCGACGAACCCCGCCTATTTCGGCCTTTACGCACGCAGACGCATGGCCTTGTACGGCTCCACGCCCGACGATTTCGCGGCCGTCAAGGTCAAGAACGCCCGAGCCGGGTCGCTCAACCCCATGGCCCGCTACCGCAAGCCGGTCACCGCCGAGGAGGTGCTGGCCTCGCCCATGGTCGCCGACCCGCTGCGCCTCATGGACATCTGCGCCACCTCGGACGGGGGCGCGGCGGTGGTGCTGGCCTCGGAGGCGTACGCCCGTCGCCGCGGCGTCCGGGACCTCGTCTTCCTGTCGGCCGTCTCCACCGTCACGCCCACCTTCCCCAACACGGTCCTGGAGCTGCCCAACTTCGCCACCGACTCCTGCGCGGCCGTACCGGCCCCCGAGAGACCGTTCCGGGCGGCGATCGCGCACGCGGCCTACGAGGAGGCGGGAGTGGGGCCGGAGGACCTGTCGCTGGCCGAGGTGTACGACCTGTCGACGGCGCTGGAGCTGGACTGGATGGAGGACCTCGGGCTGTGCCCGCCTGGGGAGGCGGACAAACTGCTCCGTGAGGGCGACACGGCGCTGGGGGGCCGCCTCCCGGTCAATCCGTCGGGTGGCCTGGCCTCCTTCGGCGAGGCGATCCCGGCCCAGGCCATCGCCCAGCTGTGCGAGCTGACGACCCAGCTAAGAGGCCGCGCGGGCGCCCGGCAGGTCCCTTCCCCGCGCGCCGCCCTGGCCGCCAACCAGGGTCTGTTCGGCCACGGCTCCGCCCTCATCACCACCCGATGACCGAAGGCCCTCCGAGCTTTCGGAGGGCCTTCGTGCGACGGGCCGGTCAGCCGATGTGGACCACGTCGTGCGTCTCGGCGAAGTGGCAGGCGCTCTCGTGCCCGGTCCCCGGCCGGATCTGCAACAACGGCTCCTCCTCCGCGCAGATCTCCTGCGCCTTCCAGCACCGCGTACGGAACCGGCACCCCGACGGCGGGTTGGCCGGCGACGGCGGGTCACCCTGGAGGATGATCCGCTCCCGCTGCTCCCGTCCCTCAGGGTCGGGAACGGGCACGGCCGACAGCAACGCCTGCGTGTACGGATGAGCCGGCTTGTCGTAGATCTCGGCGTCCTTGCCCAGCTCCACGAACTTGCCCAGGTACATCACCCCGACCCGATCGGAGATGTGCCGGACCACCGACAGGTCGTGCGCGATGAAGATGTACGCCAGATCGAACTCGTTCTGCAGCCGCTCCAGCAGGTTGATCACCTGCGCCTGGATCGACACGTCCAGCGCGGACACCGGCTCGTCGCAGACGATGATCTCAGGCTGGAGCGCCAGCCCTCGGGCGATCCCGATGCGCTGCCGCTGACCACCGGAGAACTGGTGCGGATAACGGTTGATGTGGTCGGGATTGAGCCCGACCACGTCCAGCAGCTCCTGCACCTTCTTGCGGCGGTCGCCCTTCGGCGCCACCTCGGTGTGGATCTCGTACGGCTCCCCGATGATGTCGCCCACGGTCATCCGCGGATTCAGCGAGGTGTACGGGTCCTGCATCACCATCTGAATGTTGCGGCGCATGCGCTTGAGCTCGCCGCCCTTGGCCCGGCCGATGTCCCTGCCGTTGATCAGCACCGAGCCCGAGGTCGGCCGCTCCAACGCCATCAGCACCTTGGCCAGTGTGGACTTGCCACAGCCCGACTCGCCCACGATGCCCAGCGTCTCGCCCTTGTGCAGGTCGAAGGACACCCCGTCGACGGCCTTGATGGCGCCGATCTGCCGCTTGAAAAGGATGCCCTGCGTCAGCGGGAAGTGCTTGACCAGGTCGCGCACCTCGAGGATGCGGTCACCGTTCGCCATCGAGGACCTCCCTCCAGTAGTGGCAGGCGCTGTTGCGCGTGCCGCCGATCTTGTGGAGCGGGGGGGTGTCGGTCACGCAGTTGTCCTGCCGGTAGGGGCACCGGGGGTGGAACGAGCAGCCGCTCGGCAGTTCGAGCAGGTTGGGCGGCAGACCCTTGATCGCGTACAGGTCCTGGCCCTTGAGGTCGACCCGGGGGATCGACTCCAGCAGCCCCTTCGTGTACGGATGCGCAGGAGAGCGGTAGATGTCGTGGACGAGGGCGTTCTCCACGATGCGCCCCGCGTACATGACGGCGATCTTGTCGGCCACGTCCGCGACGACGCCCAGGTCGTGCGTGATCAGGATGAGGCCCATCTGGCTCTCGCGCTGCAGCTCGGCCAGCAGCTCCATGATCTGCGCCTGGACGGTCACGTCGAGCGCCGTGGTGGGCTCGTCGGCGATGAGCACCTCGGGGTCCAGCGCGATGGACATCGCGATCATGATGCGCTGCCGCATGCCGCCGGAGAACTGGTGCGGGTAGTCGTTGGCGCGCTGCCTGGCGGCCGGGATGCGGACCCGGTCCATGAGCTCGACGGCCTTCTTCATCGACTCGCCCTTGGACATGCCGCGGTGCACCCGGAACATCTCGCTGATCTGCCAGCCCACGGTGAACACCGGGTTGAGCGCCGAGAGCGCGTCCTGGAAGATCATCGCGATGCGCTGGCCGCGCACCTGCGTGCGGGCCTCCTCCGACAACTTCAGCAGGTCGGTGCCCCTGAAGCGGATCTCCCCTATGGGGATGTGCGCGGGTGGCATGTCCAGGATGCCCATGATCGCCTGAGCGGTCACGGACTTGCCGGAACCCGACTCGCCCAGCACCGCCAGCGTCTCGCCGGGGTTCACGGTATAGCTGACGCCGTTCACGGCGCGCACGATGCCCGCGCGGGTGCGGAACTCCACGTGCAGGTTGTCGACGGCGAGCAGCGGATGGTCGCCCAGCCCTCCCTCGGCGGGCAACACATCCGGTGATGTTCTCTTCACTGATCCCCCCTTCTACCTGAGCTTCGGGTCGAGCGCGTCGCGCACGGCGTCGCCCAGCATGATGAACGCGAGCACGGTGACGCTCAGGAACACGGCCGGGAAGATCAGCGGCAGCGGCGCCTCAAGGAACCGGCGCTGCGCGTCCGCGATCATCAGACCCCAGGAGATCTCCGGCGGCTGCACGCCCACGCCCAGATAGGACAGCGCGGCCTCGGCCGCGATGAATCCGCCGAGGTTGATCGTCGCGACGACGATCACGGGGGCGAGCGCGTTGGGCAGCAGGTGCCTGAACATGATCCGTGCGGGACCCGCGCCTAGTGCTCTGGCCGCGACCACGAAGTCCTGCGATTTGGCGGTGATGACCGCCGCCCGCATGATCCGGAACGTCATCGGCCAGCCCAGGATGGTGAGCGAGATGACCACCAGCCAGATGCCGAGCCCGCTGCCGCGGAAGGTCGAGCCGATGAGCAGCGCGCCCAGGATGCTGGGGATCGCGAAGAAGATCTCAGTGATGCGCGAGGCCACGGTGTCGGTGGCGCCACCGAAGAATCCGGCGACGAGCCCCATCAGGCCGCCGATGAGGGCCGCGAAGATCGAGGTGCTGATGCCGATCTTCAGGGAGTTCGCCGCGCCGTAGATGGTGCGGGCGTACATGTCGCAGCCCAGGTTGTCGCGCCCGAACGGGTGTCCGGCACTGGGCAACTGCCTGGCGGTGGCCAGCTCGCACGTCCTGGGGTTGAACGGGTCCACCGAGCTGAACAGCGACGGCCAGACCGCCATCAGCACCAGCACGGCGATGATGCCGCACGAAACGATGAAGATGGGCCTGCGCCGCAGGTCATACCAGGCGTCGGACCACAGGCTGGCCGGTTTGCCCCCCTTGGTCTCCGCCGGATGGGGAGCCGGGCTCTCTTCGGGGGCGATGGCAGGCCCGCCCGGCAGAATGTTACTCATAGCGGATCCTCGGGTCGAGCACTGCGTACATCACATCCACGGCCAGGTTGGCCACGATGTAGATCAGCACGAGGACGGTCACGATGCCGACGACCATCGGCTGCTCTCGGAGATACACCGAATCGAAGAGCTGGAGACCGACGCCGGGCAGGTTGAAGATTCTCTCGGTGATGACCGCCCCGCCCATGAGGTTACCGAGGTCGGCGCCCAGGAACGTGATGAGCGGGATCAGCGCGTTGCGCAACGCGTGCCTGCCGACGACCCGCCGTCGCGGCAAGCCCTTGGCGGTGGCCGTTCTGATGAAGTCCGCCCGCAACGTCTCGGCCAGGCTGGTCCTGGTGAGACGGGTGAGATAGGCGATCGACACTCCGGCGAGCACGAAGCCCGGCAGCAGATAGCTGCGTAGGCCGTTGCTGATGCCCGCGATCGGGAAGATGTCGACACCCGTCCACTGCTTGAGCTTCACACCCAGCATGTACTGCAGGATGAAGCCGGACACCAGGGTCGGCACCGAGATCAGCAGCAGCGTCGAAGCCAGGATCATGGTGTCGGTGGCCTTACCGCGACGCAGCGCGGCCCACAGGCCCAGACCGACGCCGATGACCGCCTCGATGATCAGCGCGGTGACCGCCAGGTTGATCGTGACCTGGAACTTTCCGGCCATGATCTGTGACACGGGTACGTCGGCGAAGGTAACGCCGAAGTCGCCCCGGAAAAGCACTCCGCTGATGTAGTGCCAGTATTGGAGCAACAGCGGATCGTTGAGGTGATACTGCTCGCGAAGGATCGCGACGATGTTGGGGTCCGCCCGCTTCTCTCCGGCCAGTGCCGCGATGGGGTCACCAGGCAGCGCGAAGACGATGGAGAAGATCAGCAGGGTGGCACCCAGCAACACGGGGATCGACTGGAGCAGACGTCTGATGATGTAACGGCCCATTTAAGCCTCCCGTACATGCGAAGAAGGCCACTCCTCGACCATATGGGTTTCCGGCCGAGGAGCCGCCTCCTCGCTAACCCCTAGAGGGACGGGCGCGTCGCCCGCGCCCGCCCCAGGGAACGACCGTCAGACCTTCTCGACCTCTGCCCACTCGATCTGGTTGAGCAGGTTGATCTTGACGTTCTTGACACTCGTCGAGTAGCCGGAGTTGTTCCGGTAGAAGTACACGGGGATGTACGGCAGTTCCTCGTTCAGGATGTCGTCGGCCTGCTGGTAGAACTTCAGACCCTCTTCGACCGTGGCCGCCTGGTCACCCTTGGAGATCAGGTCGTCGAACTTCTTGTTGGAGTAGCCACCGTAGTTCGACCCGGTCGCGATGGCGCCGGTGCTGAAGATCGGCGACAGGTAGTTCTCCGCCGACGGGTAGTCGATGGCCCAGCCCATGCGGAACAGACCCTTGTACGTCTTCTTGTCCAGCTCGTCCAGGATGGCGGCGAACTTCTCGAACGGCTTGGCCGTGGCCTCGATGCCCAGGTTCTGACGGAGGTTGTTGGCAACCGCCTCCATCCACTCCTTGTGGCCGCCGTCGGCGTTGTAGCCGAGTTCGAGCGTCTTGGGGCCGCCGGCCGCGTCGTACAGCTTCTTGGCCTCGGCCGGGTTGTACGTGCAGGCCTTGCAGGCGCCCTGGCGGTAGCCCGCGATGGCCGGGTTGATGAAGTCGTCGGCCGGCGCGCGGGTGCCGGAGAAGACCGTCTCGGCGATGGTCTTCCTGTCGATGGCCATCGAGATGGCCTTGCGGATGTCGACCTTGTCCAGCTCGGGGTTGTACTTGAGCGGAACACCGATGTAGCCGACGCCGGCGTCCGGCTGGTCCTGGTAACGCTCACCCAGAGTGCTCTTGGCGGTGGAGATCGCGGCCGGGCTGAGCGAGTCGTGGATGTCCAGGTTGTTGGCCTGGAGGTCGTTGAACGCGACGTCCGAGTCCGTGTAGAGCTTGAACTGAAGCTTCGTCCAGCCCTTCGGCTTCGTGCCCGGGTACTTGTCGTACACCGTCATGTCGATGGTCTGGTCGGTGCCCTTCTTGTAGGCCTTGTCCATCTTGAACAGACCCTGGCCGATGGGCTGCTCGCCGTAGGCCTGCGTCACCTTGCCGTCGGGGCCGAAAGCGGCCTTGGGCAGCGGGTAGAAGGCGGTGTAGCCGAGCATGACCTTGAACTGCGAGAACGGCGCCGCGAGGGTGACCTTCAGCGTCGTGTCGTCGACGGCCTCCAGACCCTTCATGGTCTTGGTGGTGACCGTCTTGCCCTCGCCCGGGTTGAGGTCGGCGAAGCCGTCGATGCGGCCGAAGAAGTAGCCGGCGCTCTGCGCGTTCTCCTGGTTGGCCGCGTAGTTCCACGCGTCCACGTAGTTCTGGGCGATGAGGGGCTCACCGTTGTGCCAGGTGTAGCCGGACTTCAGCTTGATCGTCCAGACCTTCTGGTCATCACTGGTGATCGACTCGGCCGCGGCCTCGACGGCGTTCTTGTTCTCGTCATAGTTGACGAGGGGCTCGAAGAGAGCGGCGAGGGTCTCGGCTCCCTCGGACTCCGTGGTGTTCGACGGCACCAGGAGCTCCTGGGGCTCACCGAGCTCCATTCGGACCGGCGTTTCTGCGGAGCCGCCACCGGTGGCAGTGCCGCCGGTGTCCGAGGCACCGCCGCCACACGCGGCAACCGCGAGGGCGAGCAGCGCGGTACCGGCGACGATCTGTGCGCCCTTAGTAACACGCATAGTGAAAGAAATTCCTCCCTCTACAGTGGGCGTACAGCTCTGAGCTGCAGTGGTGTGCGCAGCCTGACGGGAGAGTCCTGGTATCTCCCCCGGGTTTGGCTGACATGGTCAAGCCAGCTGAACGCCCTGCCAGTCGATCGCGACTATCCCTTACTACTTGCCACCAGCGAGTCTCTGGCGCGTTGCAGTTCGGTCACACAAGTGCCTATCCACCGTCACAGACATTCGGCGCGATCTGTGCCAAAGCACACAAAGTTTATACAACCGGTCAAGCCTGGACATGAACAGTCGATGAAAAGTACCTCCTACACGACCGTGCACGCGCCCTTGCCACCACACCGCGCCCCGCTGGGCTACGGTTGAGCAGGTCTTGACGACGCCTTGGAACCCAGCGTCCCAAGAGTCCGTCCAACTGACTGTCGCCGCCCCGTGCGACAGGCACCCCACCGACCGGGATCCAATAGAGTCCTTGCCATGAGCCAGCCGGAATCCGCTGTCGCGGACGCCCAGGCGGGCGGCCGAAGCGGGCAGGAGCCGCTGGCCAAGCTCGCCAAGCGATATGGGCTTCGCCGTGCCATCGCGCGGCCGAGGTTTCCTGTCTACCTGCGCCAGTTGTGGCAGCGGCGACACTTCATCCTGACGTACGCGACCTCCCGCAACGTCACGAAATACTCCAATTCGGCCCTGGGCCAGCTGTGGCAGGTGCTGACTCCCCTGCTCAACGCCGCAATCTACTTCCTGATGTTCGGCGTCATCCTGGGCGGCAGCAAGGACATCGTGAACTACCCGGCGTTCCTGCTGACCGGGATGTTCATCTTCACCTACACGCAGCGGACCGTCACCGCGGGCGCCAAGTCGATCTCGGGCAACCTGTCGATGATCCGGGCCCTGCACTTCCCCCGCGCCTCGCTGCCGCTGGCCTACACGATCCAGGAGCTCCAGCAGCTCGCCATCTCCATGGGCGTGCTTCTCACGCTCGTGGTCGCCACCGGCGAGTGGCCCACCTGGTTCTGGCTCATGATCCCGGTGGTGCTGGCCCTCCAGACGATGTTCAACATCGGCGCCGGCCTGGTGATGGCCCGGCTCGGAGCCACGATGCGCGACCTCAACCAGTTGCTGCCGTTCATCACGCGCACCTGGCTCTACGCCTCGGGTGTCTTCTTCGCGATCCAGGACAAGGTAGTGAACTCCGCCGAGCTGCCCCAGTGGGTGGCCAACGTGATGTACCTCAACCCGGCCGCGTCCTACATCGAGTGGATGCGCGAGATCCTGATCAAGACTCATAACCCTGAGTTCGGCCACCACCCGCCACCAATGGTCTGGATGTCTTGCGTATTCTGGGCGGTGTTCGCTCTCGGTTTCGGCTTCTGGTACTTCTGGCGGTCCGAGGAGAGGTACGGGCGTGGCTGAACTGACCAAGGAGCTGTCACAGGTGAAGGGCGAGAAGCCCGCCGTCCCCGGCAAGGATGTGAGGGTGCATCCCAACCCGGAACCCTCGGGCAAGCGGCCGCTCGACGTCCCCACGGGCACTCCCACCGTCATCGTCGACGACCTCCACATCGTCTACCGCGTCTACGGCGCGGCCTCGGACAGCGAGAAGGGCAACGCGGTCAACGCCCTCACGCGCATTCTGAAGCGCCAGGGACGCCCGCAGATGAAAGAAGTCCACGCGGTCAAGGGCGTCACCTTCGTGGCCTATCACGGCGACGCCATCGGCATCGTGGGCCGCAACGGCTCGGGCAAGTCCACGCTGCTGCGCGCCATCGCGGGCCTGCTGCCGCCGCACAAGGGCGCCGTCTACACCGACGGCCAGCCCTCGCTACTCGGCGTCAACGCGGCACTCATGCGCGAGCTGACCGGCGAGCGCAACATCGTGCTCGGTTGCTACGCCATGGGCATGACCCCGGCCGAGGTCCGGGAGAAATACCAGGAGATCGTCGACTTCTCCGGCATCGATGAGTTCGTCCAGCTGCCCATGTCCACCTACTCCTCCGGCATGGGCGCCCGCCTGCGCTTCGCCATCTCCTCCGCCAAGACCCACGACGTCCTGCTCATCGACGAGGCCCTGGCCACCGGAGACCGCGAATTCCGCAAGAAGAGCGAAGAGCGCATCCGCCAGATCCGGGAGTCGGCCGGCACCGTCTTCCTCGTCGCCCACGACCTCAGGGTCATCGAGGAGACCTGCAACCGCGTGATCTGGCTGCACAAGGGCAAGATCAAAATGGACGGCGACCCGAAGGAAGTCATCGCCGCCTACAACAAGGGCTGACCAGGAATTTTGATCATCACTTGCCCCAGCACCACCCACCCGTACTTCGGTTGAGGATCTCCAAGCAACTGCAGCCCTTCAAGCAACCCCATCTTTTACGCGCTGCCGTGGTCTGCCAGACGCCCTAGCCGGCTGCCGGAGCGGCGAGCCTTGGGGCGGAGAGCGGCAGCTTGCGTGACCAGCGGAGCCCCGTGCGAGCGCAACCATGAGACGGCCTTCCAGGGGAACGGCCTCTGACCCTTCACCGGCTGAGCGCCGTTACGCGAGCCCACGTTGGCCGGCTCCGTTGCATGGCTTGACCGTCAGACGCTTCGATCTTGTGTGCGAAACCAGCGGGGCTGTAGGGGCAAAAGACTGACATCGGGGGTGGCGTTCCGATAGGATTCGAACGTCGTTTCGATCCGAGGACCGGTGATGGAGTGGGGGCTCGCGATGGGAGAGCTTTCGGCCGCGATCGACCACCTGGACATCGAGGACGTGTCCGAGATTCCGCGGATGCAGCTCGCTGAGCAGCTCATTGAGCTGCACTGGCAGATGGCCAGACTGCAAGCACAAATAGCCCGCCGCACAGGCGTCCGCCTCCCCTGAGCCGCATGCGGCGGTCACCACGCGGGAGGCGTGAGGGCAAGCACGTTGGAGCGAGGGGCCGCCAGCCGCTCCGGCAGCCGAAGTGCGGTGGTTGGGGAGCCACGGCAGCGCGGAAAGGAAGAGAAGGGGGCGCGTGCCGCGCCGCCGCCCTGCGAGAAGAACGGCGCGGCACACGAGAGCGGCTACTTGATCACCGCCATACCCGGTTCCCGAGCGTTGGCACCTAGGACGCCCGCGAACCGGCATGCCGGCTCTCGGCCAGCCGCGTTCTCCGCCTGCACCTCGCGTCTAATCGTGAACCTAGTAATCCCACACCGAACTGGTCGGCGCGTCGGAGGTCCACCCGAGAGCGGTCCACAGGTCGCTGTAAGAGCCGGTGGTCCCGGGCACCGCCGCGACGAGCGGGGTGACCTCGGCGGGGACTTGCCCGACCGTCGAGGACAGCTTGCTCGCCGTGCCGGGGAGCGCGTCCCTGGCTGCTTGAGCGAGGTCGGCCAGCATGGAGTCGCTGGTCAGGATCTCGAAGCCCTTCAGGGCGCCGTTCGTGGTCGCCGGCTGCGCGAGGCGGGATGCGCCCGGCACCGACTTGGTCAGACCGCCCTTGCCCAACGACTTTTGGCCGGCGATGGGCGACAGCTCGGGCAGCGGCCCGCCGAGGCGAGTGACGTCCTCTGCCGCGTTGGGACCGCCGAGGCTGCGTCGGCCCCGCGCCGCGATGGCGGCGTCACGCTCGGCCTCGGTCATCTGGCCCGTCGGCTGAGCGGCGGACTTGGACTTGGTGACGCCGCCGAGCAGCCCGCCGAGCAGGCCTCCGCCGGTGATCCCGCTCAGGAGACCCCCGAGCGGACTGCCTGCCAGGTTGGTGACCCCGCCCAGGCCATCGGTGGGAGCGTACCTGGCCGCGTTGTATTGGACTTCGGCTTGAGCTGGCACGGCCAGAGCCGCCGCCAAGCCGAATGCTGTGACGGCGACCGCCGCCTTGACTACTCGATTCATGTTGCCTTCCCGGCTCGTGATCGATCGCTCTCGAATGCGGTGGAAATGCGAATCGATAACCCCCGTATGCCGCGGCGTACACGCTATGGGCACCACACGGAGCGTGGCATCGCGGCTGAGCTACGCCAGCAGTTCTATCACTCGCGATGATCGGCCGCAGGCGCATGAATGCCCATGTAGCAGGGGTTTGCAGCCCGGTTACCGAGTGCGGGGGGAGCGTTGAGCGGGAAGACAAAACGGAAATAGGAGGGTCTTGTTTCCGATATAGCGCAGGCGATTGCGGCGCGTGCGGGAAGGCGCGGAGCGGCCCTCCGGCCCGGGCACAATGGGGTCGCGAAAACAATTGTGCCGGGCCGGAGGGCCGCGAATTTTCCGGTTGCTGTGGACGCGCTGGACCGCTCAGACCGGCAGCAGTGCTTCGGCCGGCTCGAACGGAAAACGCTCGGCGAAGGCCGGGCGCAGATCCGTCAGCCAGACCGCCGTCGGGTCGTAGCGCGCGAAGAACGGCCGCCCCACCAGGGAGGGGTCGCGCGCCTGAATGAAGTGGAGCATGAAGACCTGCTCCCCGGCGATTTCCGTGACGCCGTCGACGCACACCTTCCCGGGCGTGGCCGACATGGACGGGCCCCGGACCGTACGGCAGAGTCCGGACACCGTCGAGTACGCATCCCTGAAGATCTCGTACGCGCGGGCCAGGGGAACGGCGAAGTAATCCTGCGGCCCGGTGTCGCGTTCGATGAACATGTAGTAGGGGATCATCCCCATCCTGAGTTGCCGCCGCCACATGGAGGACCACACCACGGGATCGTCGTTGATGGATCGGATCAGCGGCGCCTGGGTCCTGATCGTGGCTCCGCTGCCGAGAATACGCTTGACCGCTGATTCGACCAGCGGCGACTCCAGCTCGCGTGGGTGCGAGAAGTGGGCCATGAACGCGAGGTTCTTGCCCGCGTTCACCACCTCCTCGAACAGGCCGAGCGTGGCGTCCGCGTCGGGGTCGGTGGTGAAACGCTGCGGCCAGTAGGCCAGCGCCTTGGTGCCGATCCTGATCGATTCCAACTGCTCCAACTGGAGCAGCGGCTCGATATATCGCCTGATGACGGGCTCGCCCATGATCATGGCGTCGCCGCCGGTGATCAGGACGCTGGTCACCTCGGGATGCCGGCGAAGGTAGCTCACCATCTGACCGATGTCATCGGAGGCGAACTTCAGGTCCGCGTCACCAACGAACTGGGCCCACCGGAAGCAGTAGGTGCAGTAGGCGTGACAGGTCTGCCCTTGCTTAGGGAAGATCAGCGCGGTCTCTTGATATTTGTGCTGCATGCCAGGCACAGGCTCCTCGTCCATCTTCGGGACGTTGAGCTCCTTCTGACCTGCAGGATGCGGGTTGAGCTGCGCGCGTACGCGGTTCGCTTCGGCCTGGATCTCGGCGTTGGGCGCTTCGGCCTTCAGCAGATCGGCCAGCCTGGCGACGTCAGCAGCGGGAAGCATGTCCTCCTGAGGGAAGACGAGCCGGTAAATGGGGTCGTCGGGCGCTGCCGACCAATCTATGAGTTCATCCACGACATAGGCGTTCGTCCGGAAAGGCAGCACCGTGGCCACGGCGCGGACCTTCAGCCGCTCCTCGTCGCCGAGCCCCGCCCGCTGGAGGAGCTCGTCGAGGTGCTTGGACGTGTACGCCTTGAAGCGTCGTGTGCCAGCTTGGTTCAAGATCACTAGGCCTTTCCCATCTTTTTTGTTCGATCGGGTGTAAACCTCACGACCCTGTCGCGCGTCTACGGTCCTTAATACCCGGACGCTCCCCGCCGCGTCAGCGGTTCCGCTGGCCTCCAAGTTTTCCTTCAGGTTCACGGAAACGATCAGCAATCGGTTCACGCCACTCGCGACATATCGCGAATTGGCCTAGACTGACTCTTCGTGACCGACGATCCAGACCTGCGCGCCTCGGACGCCGACCGCGACCGCGTGGCCGCGGTGCTGAGCGAGGCGCTCGCCACAGGAAGACTGACCAGCGTCGAGCACGCGGACCGCCTGGACCTCGCCTACACGGCGAAGACGGCCGGCGAGCTCGTCCCCCTGACCCGGGACCTGCCCGAGGTGTCCGCGTCCAACGTGCCCGTCGCCATCGAGCGGCAGAAGATCGACTCGAAGTTCAGCAAGATCGTGCGCAAGGGCCGCTGGGTGGCGTCCCGCAACACCAAGCTCACCGCGCGCTTCGGGGCGCTCATCATCGACCTCTCGGACGCCGTGCTGCCCGGGAGGGAGATCACGATCGAGACGAACGCCTGGTTCAGCAAGCTCATCGTACGGGTTCCCGACAACGCCCATGTCATCGACGAGGGGGGATCGATGTTCGGCAAGCGCAATGTGACGGGCGGGTCCCATGCGGATGGGCCGCTGATCCGGGTGACGGGGAGGTCCGTGTTCTCGAAGGTGATCGTCTCCCGCGGTAAGGACGACTGGAACCTGCATTGATCTCCTACCGTTCTCCCGCCGCACCGCGGCTGCCTAAGCGGCGCGCTTGGGGCGGAGAGCGGCAGCTCGCGTGACCAGCGGAGCCTTCTTGACCCCCTAAGGCTGACATGTCGGCCGTCGGCGGCGTGCACATTCGTCGATTGCGCCCGCGCAGTAGGAGGTTCCGATTCAGTCCCCTAAGAGGGTGGGACTGGAAGGGGCGATGGTGGGAACCAAGAGGTCCTACCCGCCGGTTAACCTTGCAGCTGCCTCGCCTACGATGCGGACATACCGAGCCCGCGTTTCGGCCAAGCCGTGACGGCGGGCTCGATGCCGTACGAGGTGATCATTGTCCGACAGCAAGCCCATCGCGCTGGACGCCATGGGGGGCGACCACGCACCGCACGAGATCGTGGCGGGTGCGGTGCACGCCGTGCGCGAGCGCGGCCTGCCCATCGTGCTCGTGGGCTCCCCCCGCGTGCTCTACGAGGCGCTCGCCGACCACGACGCCACCAAAGAGGTCCCGATCGTCCGGGCCGAGGAGGCCCTGGCGATGGACGAGGGCGCCCTGGCCAGCCTGCGCCGCCCCCGCTCCAGCATCGCGATCGCCTGCCACCTCGTACGGCGCGGCGACGCCAGCGCGGTCGTGTCGGCCGGGTCCACGGCAGGCATCGTGGCCACCGGCAGGCTGCGACTCAAGGCGCAACAGGGCGTGCAGCGACCCGCCATAGCCGTGGCGCTCCCCACGCTCCCCCGCCCGACGCTGCTCGTGGACGCCGGCGCCAACGCCGAGGTCAAGCCCGAGATGCTGGTGCAGTTCGCGCACCTGGGCACGGCCTACGCCGAGCTGGCCTACGGCATCACCCAGCCCAGGGTCGGCCTGCTCACGATCGGCGCCGAGGCCGAAAAGGGCACCAAGCTCATCAAGCGCGCCCACGAGCTGCTGCAGACCTCCCCCGACATCAACTTCGCCGGCAACGTGGAGGGCTATGACCTGCTGACCGGCAAGGTCGAGGTGATCACGACCGACGGGTTCACCGGCAACGTGGCGCTGAAGACCATGGAGGGCGCGGTCCGGTACGCGTTCGCGGAGCTCAAGCACACGATCGAGGACAGCAGACTGGCCAGGCTGGGCGCGGCGCTCCAGCGGTCACGCCTGCGTGAGCTGCACCGCCGCCTCGACGCGGAGGCGTACGGCGGAGCGGTGCTGCTCGGGCTGAACGGCACCGTCGTCATCGCCCACGGCTCGGCCAAGGCGCCGGCGATCAGCGCGGCCTGCCGGCTCGCGGCCGACCTGTCCGCTGAAGGCATCGTGGCCGGAATCGGCGAGAGGGTAGCCGCCACACATCGCTCACACCGGCTGTGGTGACCCCGTAGTCTGTGACACCGATCCACAGATACGGGGGGTTATGTGGACGGGCTTGCCTTAACGGTGGATGGGCTCACCTCGGCGCAAGTGGCGCTCGCGAAGGCCAACCACGTCCCGCGCCGGTCGAGCAGATCGCTCGGCGCGATCATCAGAGCGAACGTCCTCACGCTGTTCAACTTCGTCATCGGCGTGCTCTGGGTGCTGATCCTGATCTTCGGTGAGTGGCAGGACGGCCTGTTCGGGTTGATCATCGTGGCCAACGCGTTGATCGGTATCGTCCAGGAGCTGCGTGCCAAACGTACGCTCGACAAGCTAGCGGTGATCAACGAGGCGCCCGTCCGGGTCCGGCGGGACGGCAGGGAGCAGGAGATCCAGCCCCGCCAGGTCGTGCTCGGCGACCTGGTCCTGCTCGGCCCCGGAGACCGTCTGCTGGTGGACGGCGAGGTGGTCCGGTCCGACGGGCTCGAGGTCGACGAGTCGCTGTTGACCGGCGAGGCCGACCCCGTGCACAAGAAGGCGGGCGACGAGGTCCTGTCGGGCAGCTTCGCGGTGGCGGGCTCGGGCGCGTTCGTGGCCACGAAGGTCGGCACCGACGCGTACGCCGTGAAACTGGCCGAGGAGGCCGGCAAGTTCCATCTCGCGCACTCCGAGCTGCGCGCGGGCGTCGCGAACTTCATCAAGTACATCACTTGGCTGGTCATCCCGATCGGCGCCCTGCTGATCTACAGCCAGGTCAGCAACTCGGTCGACTTCGGCACCGCGATCACCGGCGCCGTCGCGGGCATCGTGACCATGATCCCCGAGGGTCTGGTGCTGATGACCTCGATCGCGTTCGCGGTCGGCGTCGTACGCCTGGGTCGCAGCAAGTGCCTGGTCCAGGAGCTGCCCGCAATCGAAGGCCTGGCCAGGGTGGACGTGCTCTGCCTGGACAAGACGGGCACCCTCACCGCCGGCGGCATGGACCTCGACGAGGTGCTGCCGCTGCGCGACGACCAGCCGATCGACGGCGCGCTGGCCGCCCTGTCCCACGTCGACCAGCGGCCGAACGCCACCGCCCAGGCCATCCGGGCCCATTACTCCGCCGACGACGGCTGGACCGCCCGCGAGAGCGTGCCGTTCTCTTCGGCACGCAAGTGGAGCGGCGCCGACTTCGGCGAGCGCGGCGTCTGGGTGCTCGGCGCCCCAGACGTCCTGCTGGACGGCGGCGAGGGGTATGCACGGGCCGCCGAACTGGCCACCACGGGCGCCCGCGTCCTCGCACTCTGCAGCGCCGACCGCCTCCCCGCCCCAACCGGCGGCCTCTCGTCCGCCCCGGCCACAAGATCCGTGGCGGACGGCGGGCGCGTGGCGCTCCAGGCTGTCGCGCTGGTGACGCTCAAACAGCGCATCAGGCCCGACGCCCGCGAGACCCTCCGCTACTTCGCCGAGCAGGGCGTGACGGTCAAGGTGATCTCCGGCGACAACCCTGAGGCGGTCTCCGCGATCGCCACCGGGCTGGGCATCCCTGGCGGCGACCGTTCGGTCGACGCCAGAACCCTCCCTGACGACGACATGGAGAAGCTGGGCGAGCTCTTGGACGCGCACGCCGTCTTCGGCCGGGTCAGCCCGCAGCAGAAACGCACGTTCATCGCCGCGCTGCAGGCCCGCGGCCACACCGTGGCGATGACCGGCGACGGCGTCAACGACGTGCTGGCGCTGAAGGACGCCGACCTGGGCATCGCGATGGGGGCGGGCAGCCCGGCGACCAAGGCGGTCGCGCAGGTGGTGCTCCTGGACAACAAGTTCGCGACACTGCCGCACGTCGTGGGAGAGGGCCGCCGGGTTCTGGCCAACATCGAACGGGTCTCCAACCTGTTCCTCACCAAGACCTTCTACGCGATCGTGTTATCGCTGGCCGTCGGCGTGGCCGGGGTGATGTTCCCGTTCGCTCCCCGCCACTCGACCCTGACGAACGCCCTGACCATCGGCGTCCCGGCCTTATTCCTCGCCCTCGCGCCCACCCTCGAGCGCGCCAAGCCCGGGTTCGTGCCCCGCGTGCTGCGGTTCGCCGTGCCAGCGGGGGTGCTGTGCGCGGTGGCGGTGCTGGTGTCGTTCTGGGCCGCGCACAGCGGGACCTCCACGCTCGTCGAGGACCAGACGTCCGCGGTGATCACGCTGTTCCTCACCACGTGGTGGGTGCTCGTGCTGATCGCCAGGCCGCTCAACTGGTGGCGGGTGGTGCTGGTCGCCTCCATGGCGGTGGCGTTCGGGATCGGGTTGACGTTGCCGTTCGTCAGGGCGTTCTTCGCGCTCGAACCCGGTGACATCAGCAACGACCTGACCGCCGTCGGTGTCTCGCTCGTGGCGGCCGCGGCGATCAGCATCGCGGTCAAGGTCGCCGGTACCCTTAGAGCATGACCGACCCGCAGATAGTGCTCACCGAGCGCGTCCAGCAGGCGCTGGCGCACGCGTTCGGCTCGGAGCACGCCGACGCAGATCCGCTGATCCGGCCTTCCCAGTTCGCCGACTTCCAGGCGAACGTCGCGCTGAGCCTGGCGAAGCGACTGCGACGGGCGCCGCGGGAGGTCGCCGAGGCGATCAAGGCGGAGCTGTCGGACTTCCCCGGCACGGTCGAGGTCAGCGGGCCCGGCTTCCTCAACATCACACTCGATGACTCATGGATCGCGGCCGAGGCACAGCAGATGGCGGCCGACCCGCGGCTCGGCGTCGGGATGATCACGCCGTCGCAGACCGTGGTGGTCGACTATTCCGCGCCTAACGCCGCCAAGGAGATGCACGTCGGCCACCTGCGCACCACCATCGTCGGCGACTCGCTGGCCCGCCTGCACGAGCACCTCGGCAACACCGTGATCAGGCAAAACCATCTGGGCGACTGGGGCACGCCGTTCGGCATGCTCATCGAGCACCTCCTCGACATCGGTGAGGAGACCGCGGTCGCGCAGCTCGAAGCCGGCATGGGGACGGAGTTCTACCAGGCGGCCCGGGTCAAGTTCGACGGCGACGAGGCGTTCAGGCAGCGTGCCCGCTCGCGGGTGACCACACTGCAGGGCGGCGACCCCACCACGATGCGGCTCTGGCACGTCTTCATGGACGCCACCGTGCGCTACTTCAACAAGCTCTACGAGCTGCTCGGTGTGACGCTGACCGATGCCGACATCGCCGGCGAGAGCATGTACAACCCCATGCTGGACAAGACCTGCGACGACCTGGAGGCGTCCGGGACGGCGGTGATGAGCGAAGGCGCGCTGTGCGTGTTCCCGCCCGGTTTCACCGGTTCCGACGACAAGCCGCTGCCGCTCATCATCAGGAAGAGCGACGGCGGTTACGGGTACGCCACCACGGACATGGCGGCCATCCGCTACCGCGTCCACGACCTCAAGGCCAACCGGATCCTCTACGTAGTGGGCGCCGATCAGGCGCTGCACTTCAGGATGGTGTTCTCGGCGGCGAAGTTGGCCGGCTGGCTTCCGGACACCGTGTCGGCCGAGCACGTCCAGATCGGCATGATGCTGGGCAAGGACGGTCGCAGGTTCAAGACCCGTTCCGGCGAGTCCGTCAAACTGATGGACCTGCTGCAGGAGGCCATCGACCGGGCGTCGGCGCTGATCGCGGACCGGGGTTACGACGAGACGACCCAGCGGGAGATCGCCCATGCCGTGGGTATGGCTGCCGTGAAATATGCCGATTTGTCGGTCAGCCACGACAGCGAGTATGTCTTCGACCTCGACCGCATGGTGGCCACGACGGGCAACACCGGCCCCTATATGCAATATGCGACGGCCCGCATCCGCTCGATCTTCCGCAGGGCGGGGGTCGACCCGGCCGACGCGACGGCCTCGATCGTGCTGGCCGCGCCTGCCGAACGCGCCCTGGGCCTCCACCTGCTCGGTTTCGGCGAGCTCGTCGCGCAGGTCGCAACCGACTCCGAGCCGCACCGGCTCTGTGCCTTCCTCTACCAGACCGCTAGTCTCCTGAGCACGTTCTATGAGGAGTGCCCGGTGATCAAGGCGGGCGTCGACCCCGAGACGAGGGATCACCGGCTCGCCCTGTGCGCGCTGACCCTGCGCGTGCTGGAGACCGGGCTCGGCCTTCTGGGCGTTCCCGTCCCCGAGCGTATGTAACAGACAGTTGGTTCAAAGTCCCCGTTCCGTGTTGTGGGCGCGCCTCCACCGGATTGGCGCGCCCCAACGACTACGCTTTACGCGGTCATGAACTGAGGCCGACATGGGGGAGTTCTCTGCCTTGAGCACGGACCTGACTGCGAGCCCCCAGGCAGCGACGGAGGTGCATCGTTACGCCGAGGCTCTGCTGGCGCACCTCGCCGCGAACGGCAGCGTGCCACCCGCCGCACCGGGGTTTCGCGACGTACCCAGCTACTGGCTTCCCCCGGCCATCGAGGCACTGGCCGCGATTCTCGCCGGCGACGACCCGCTGGAGCCGCTGAGCCGGGCGGCCGGTCGCGACCAGCAGCGGACCGCGCTCTTCCTGTGCCTGGCGCTCGCGGTGTCCGGGCAGGGCAGCCGCATCCACGCCTCGTGGCTGGGCACCGCCTTCGGCGAGCTGTCACTCGACCGGCCGGTCACGCACGGCCAGCGCTCGCTGTGGCTGGCCGCCGCCAGAGGCGCGTACGGCCCGGCCGGCAAGATCTTCGTCCTGCGCAAGCTCGACGCCCTGGCCGTCCAGGAGCACGCCGACCCCGAGCAGTGGGTCCAGGCGTTGATCCCCGGCAAGCCGACGGTCGTCGTTCCTCCGTCGCTGGTCGACTTCCCGGAGATGGCCGAGATCCCCGAGCTGGCCCGGCCGTCCATGGCCGCCGATCGCCTGAGGAGGCTGCGCGGCCGATGCGCGGAGATCACCTCGACCCGGCAGGCCGAGCACGACTCCACCGCCCCGCTCGACAACAGCTCGGGCAGCCCGGCCGTGACCTGGGCCGAAGACGAGCCGCTCGCCGTGCTGCGCTCGCTGATCGGCTCTGGCGGTCCCGAAGGGCCGATGGCCTCGCTCGGCACGCACCTGCTCGACGACCTGCGTCCCGGCGCCGACCCGCACCTCGCGGCGATCGCGCTGCACGTGGCGGCGCCGGTCCTGCGTGGCGTGGCCGAGGAACTGGAGGCCGACAGCCGGCTGGAGCCACCTGCCACGCTCACCGTGCCGCTGCTCGGCCACCGCATCCACCTGCGTCCCGAAGGCCCCGACCAGTCCTCGCTGGCCGCGGCCGAGCACTCGATCATCACCGAAGGAGCCGTGCCGCGCCCTCTCCCGTGGGCCGCGATGATCCTGATCGTGACCGGGATCGCCTGCCTCATCGGGGCGGTGGTGGTCAACAGCCTGCTCGCGGCGGCCGGCGTGACCATGATCGGCCTGGCCGGCTGGCAACTCTGGCAGCGCCGCAAACTGGTCCAAGCGGACGCGCAGTTCGTGGGGGCCCAGGTCGGCGAGCTGAGGGAACTGGCCGAAGGGGCGGTGTGGGCGCTGCACGCGTACGCTCGCGAAGCGGACGAACGTGCGAAGCAGGCCGCCGACGACGCAGCCGAACTGACTCGGCTGATCCGTCGCGGCCCGCGCGCCGCGTAATGGATGTCTGGCAAGAGCTGCGCTGACCCGCTGAAGCCGCCGCCCCGGTCGCTGCAGCGGACCCGCTGAACGCCGCCGCCCCGGTCGCTGCTCCCGACCCGGCTCATCGCACTGAACCGGCCAGCCGAACAGCACCATTCCGCCAACCGTCGCGGACGCACTGGAGGCGAGCCACCGCGGCGGCAGCCCGCTCAGCGCTCAGCAGGTGTTGCTCTTAAGTCGTCTCGATCTCCACATGAGACGGGGCGAGCAGGAAGACACGATCGGCGATGCGCTCGATCCGCCCCTCGCACCCGAAGGCCAGTCCGGCGGCGAAGTCGACCATCCGCGTCGCCTCGGGCATCGCCATGCCGGAGACGTCCATGATCACTGTCTGCCCTTCACGGAAGTGCTGACCGATCAACGGCGCGTCGTTGTACTTGAGCGGCTGGACCATCACGATGCGCGACGAGTCGACGTTCGCGCGCCACCGTCTGGCGGCCCGCTCGGTCGCCGGGACGTACTCGTCCTCGTAGTGCTCGTCGTCGTCATAGCCCTCGTCGTAGTGATCGACCCCGCTCAGGCCAAGGTAGCTCACCACCTTGCGCACTGCCCCCATCGGCTTGTCCTTTCCTCAGGAACTCACCGTAATCGGCACGTCCCTACACATTGGACGGTAACCGACGATTCCTCATTCGCCACGCGACACGCCCAGCCCTAATTCCATTTTGTACGGCTTGCAGCTCGCTTGCAGCTCGATATCCGTGGCCCGTATAGCATCAGCCACATGCGCCTCTTCACTGTTGACGCCTTCACCAGCACAGCTTTCCAGGGTAATCCGGCGGCCGTCTGCCTGCTGGAGACTCCGGTTACTGACAGCTGGATGCAGAGCGTAGCCGCCGAGATGAACCTCTCCGAGACCGCCTTCCTGCTCGGCGATTCGTTGCGCTGGTTCACCCCTGCAGTTGAGGTCACGCTCTGTGGTCATGCCACGTTGGCGACGGCCCACGTGCTCTATTCCACGGGCGCGGCGACGGGGCAGCTCGAATTCAAGACGGCGAGCGGCACGCTTACCGTGAATCGTCTCGGCGACGGCATGATCACGATGGATTTCCCGGCCAAGGAGGTGACCCCCGCCCCCGTGCCCGGCGGCCTGGAGAAAGCACTCGGCGTGACACCTGTGCAGGTCGGAAATAGCCACCTTGACCTGCTGGTGGAGGTGGACTCTGAGGAAACCGTGCGGACCCTTTCCCCCGATATCACCGCCTTGGCCGCCCTGGACGCCAGAGGTGTCATCGTCACCGCCCGCGGCACCGACACGGATTTCGTCTCCCGTTTCTTCGCCCCCAAGGTCGGCGTCCCCGAGGACCCGGTAACGGGTTCGGCGCATTGTGCGCTCTCGCCGTATTGGTCGGCCCGCCTGGGTCGCGCCTCATTGGTCGGCGCCCAACTGTCGAGGCGAGGCGGCCTGGTCCGCGTGACGCTGGACGGCGACCGCGTGCATCTGGCCGGCCGAGCCGTGACAGTCCTCTCGGGCACCTTGCATGTCTGACATGGATCTCACTTTACGCGATCGCGAGATTACACAGAGCGGGACGCGCGTGTCGCCGGCAGATCCTGACTCCCATCTCCAACCGCTCAAGGGTGCGCTGACCGGTTCGACCGTTCCCGTTGGCATACGCCCCCGGCCTCAACCAACCCCACGAGACCGCACGAGTGCGGGGCCCCTACAGGGCTCCCAAGAGCTGCCGTGGCCATCGCAAGCGCTTGCTCACCGCGGAGTTGACGGGTTAATGTCGTAGCGACGCGATCCAGAATGATGGAACCCGGGGACAGGTCGTTCCTCATTCAGGGCTGACGAAGCAGCTGGATCATCCGCGATGTCCCGTGCCAACGGACACGCGTTCCGGGGGGAAAAGGCGCCGCCGGCGTCTGGGAACTGACCCAACGGACCGTGGACCGGGATCGCAGATGATCGTGATAAACGCAACCTGGCAACGAGTGGCACTCGGTGCGCTTTTGGTTCTCCTCTTGATCCCCGTGGTCGCGCTGATGGCGCCCGTTCTCCCGTTCCTGATCTGGCGGGTCGAAGGCCGGGAGTTCGTGCTCGCTCTGTTCGACAAGATCACCGACCTTGCCAGGGCGCTCGTTCCCAGGGAGGAGAGTCGCGACTCGCCCGGCGCGGGCTTGAAGCCGGCGCCGCGCGGCTCGAAGAGGATCAGGTCGGCGGCGAGCTGAGTGCAGGAAACAGAAAAGCCCCGACGCGTTGTGCGTCGGGGCTTTCCCCAATCAAAGATTGTCCGGCGGTGACCTACTCTCCCACACCCTCCCGAGTGCAGTACCATCGGCGCAGGGAAGCTTAACTTCCGGGTTCGGAATGTAACCGGGTGTTTCCTTCCCGCCATAACCGCCGTAACCCTGAGAAACAGCCTGTTTGCTGTCTCAGAATTGCGTAGTGGACGCGAGCAACGACTAGAAAAGTCTGCTTTGTGGTCAAGTCCTCGGCCTATTAGTACCGGTCAGCTCCACGCGTTACCGCGCTTCCACCTCCGGCCTATCAACCCGGTCGTCTACCGGGGGCCTTACCCACTCTCGTGGTGGGAGACCTCATCTCAAGGCGAGCTTCCCGCTTAGATGCTTTCAGCGGTTATCCCTTCCGAACGTAGCCAACCAGCCGTGCACCTGGCGGTACAACTGGCACACCAGAGGTTCGTCCGTCCCGGTCCTCTCGTACTAGGGACAGCCCCTTTCAAGTCTCCTGCGCGCGCAGCGGATAGGGACCGAACTGTCTCGCGACGTTCTAAACCCAGCTCGCGTACCGCTTTAATGGGCGAACAGCCCAACCCTTGGGACCTACTCCAGCCCCAGGATGCGACGAGCCGACATCGAGGTGCCAAACCATCCCGTCGATATGGACTCTTGGGGAAGATCAGCCTGTTATCCCCGGGGTACCTTTTAGCCGTTGAGCGACACCGCTTCCACATGCCGATGCCGGATCACTAGTCCCAGCTTTCGCTCCTGCTCGACCCGTCAGTCTCACAGTCAAGCTCCCTTGTGCACTTACACTCGACACCTGATTGCCAACCAGGCTGAGGGAACCTTTGGGCGCCTCCGTTACTCTTTAGGAGGCAACCGCCCCAGTTAAACTACCCACCAGACACTGTCCCCGATCCGGATCACGGACCAGGGTTAGACGTTCAAAACGACCAGAGTGGTATTTCACCAATGACTCCACCCGAACTAGCGTCCGAGCTTCCCAGTCTCCCACCTATCCTACACAAGACGCTCCAAACGCCAATGTCAAGCTGTAGTGAAGGTCCCGGGGTCTTTCCGTCCTGCTGCGCGTAACGAGCATCTTTACTCGTAGTGCAATTTCGCCGGGTCTGCGGTTGAGACAGCGGGGAAGTCGTTACGCCATTCGTGCAGGTCGGAACTTACCCGACAAGGAATTTCGCTACCTTAGGATGGTTATAGTTACCACCGCCGTTTACCGGCGCTTAAGTTCTCACCTTCGCCAGCTTGCGCTGACTAAGCGGTCCCCTTAACGTTCCGGCACCGGGCAGGCGTCAGTCCGTATACATCGTCTTACGACTTCGCACGGACCTGTGTTTTTAGTAAACAGTCGCTTCCCCCTGGCCACTGCGACCCCCACCAGCTCACAGAGCTAGTCCGATCACCAGCAGAGGTCCCCCTTCTCCCGAAGTTACGGGGGCAATTTGCCGAGTTCCTTAACCACAGTTCACCCGATCGCCTTAGTATTCTCTACCTGACCACCTGAGTCGGTTTAGGGTACGGGCCGCCACAACACTCACTAGAGGCTTTTCTCGGCAGCATAGGATCATCCACTTCACCACAATCGGCTCGGCATCACATCTCAGGCTGAATGGAACGCGGATTTACCTACGTTCCGCCCTACATGCTTACCCCAGGTCAACCATCGCCTGGGCTGGACTACCTTCCTGCGTCACCCCATCGCTTACCTACTACCCAATCAGGTCGAGCGTTCAGCCTCACCCACACTCCGAAGAGCGTCAGGGACTTAAGGACTCTTAGTATCAAGGGGTTCGATATGGGCGCATTGAAGCGGGTACGGGAATATCAACCCGTTGTCCATCGACTACGCCTGTCGGCCTCGCCTTAGGTCCCGACTTACCCTGGGCGGATTAGCCTGCCCCAGGAACCCTTGGTCATCCGGCGCGAGGGTTTCTCACCCTCGATTCGCTACTCATGCCTGCATTCTCACTCGCACAGCCTCCACAACTAGATCACTCTGCTGCTTCACCGGCTGCACGACGCTCCCCTACCCACCAACAGCACATAGCTGTCAGTGCCACGACTTCGGCGGTGTGCTTGAGCCCCGCTACATTGTCGGCGCAGAATCACTTGACCAGTGAGCTATTACGCACTCTTTCAAGGGTGGCTGCTTCTAAGCCAACCTCCTGGTTGTCTCTGCGACTCCACATCCTTTCCCACTTAGCACACGCTTAGGGGCCTTAGTCGGTGATCTGGGCTGTTTCCCTCTCGACTACGAACCTTATCGCCCGCAGTCTCACTGCCACGCTCTCACTTACCGGCATTCGGAGTTTGGCTGACGTCAGTAACCTTGTCGGGCCCATCGGCCATCCAGTGCTCTACCTCCGGCAAGAAACACGTGACGCTGCACCTAAATGCATTTCGGGGAGAACCAGCTATCACGGAGTTTGATTGGCCTTTCACCCCTACACACAGATCATCCCCCAGGTTTTCAACCCTGGTGGGTTCGGTCCTCCACCCAGTCTTACCTGAGCTTCAACCTGCCCATGCGTAGATCACTCCGCTTCGGGTCTACAGCATGCGACTCAAACGCCCTCTTCAGACTCGCTTTCGCTACGGCTCCCCCACACGGGTTAACCTCGCCACACACCATAACTCGCAGGCTCATTCTTCAAAAGGCACGCAGTCACATCACACACAAGGCGAACCTCATGTAAGCTCCTACGGCTTGTAGGCACACGGTTTCAGGTACTCTTTCACGACCCCTCACCGGGGCACTTTTCACCTTTCCCTCACGGTACTCGTGCACTATCGGTCACCAGGGAGTATTTAGGCTTACCAGGTGGTCCTGGCAGATTCACACAGGATTTCTCGGGCCCCGTGCTACTTGGGATCCCCTCAAGAAGCCTTCAAGATTTCGCCTACCCGGCTCTCACGGTCTACGGCAGCCCTTCCCAGAGCTTTCAACTACCTCGAAGGTTTATCACTTCTTGCAGACTCGGCAGAGACTGCCAGAGGGTCCCACGACCCCGGACGTGCAACGCCTGCCGGCTATCACACACGCCCGGTTTAGCCTCATCCGCTTTCGCTCACCACTACTCACGGAATCACTCTTGTTTTCTCTTCCTACGGGTACTGAGATGTTTCACTTCCCCGCGTTACCACCAACCGCCCTATACATTCAGGCGGAGGCAACACCACATGACTGGTGCTAGGTTTCCCCATTCGGACATCCCCGGATCAACGTCTGGTTGGCGACTCCCCGAGGCTTAACGCAGCCTCCCACGTCCTTCATCGGCTCCTGATGCCAAGGCATCCACCGTGTGCCCTAAAAAACTTGGCCACAAAGATGCTCGCGTCCACTATGCAAATCTCAAACAACAAACAGCAACCGGATCCCAACCCGCAACCGCGAGCTGTTCACCGGTCCTGTGTCCGAAGAAACCGAGCGCAATGCCCGTTCCCTCAGGACCCAACAGTGTGTCCAGACCCAGTCCAAGCCCCCGGTAACTCCGTTCCCACTCCCACCCCTTTGAGGGGGCGGGCGGTACTAGCAGTCCGGCAACCCGGCCTAGCTGAGTAGCCAGTGCTCCACTAGTGAGCTGTCACCCCACCACACGTTCGGTGGCGATGGGTGAAGATGCTCCTTAGAAAGGAGGTGATCCAGCCGCACCTTCCGGTACGGCTACCTTGTTACGACTTCGTCCCAATCGCCAGCCCCACCTTCGACCGCTCCCCCCAGCAAGCTGGTTGGGCCACGGGCTTCGGGTGTTGCCGACTTTCGTGACGTGACGGGCGGTGTGTACAAGGCCCGGGAACGTATTCACCGCAGCGTTGCTGATCTGCGATTACTAGCGACTCCGACTTCATGGGGTCGAGTTGCAGACCCCAATCCGAACTGAGACCGGCTTTTAGGGATTCGCTCCACCTCGCGGTATCGCAACCCTCTGTACCGGCCATTGTAGCATGTTTGCAGCCCAAGACATAAGGGGCATGATGACTTGACGTCATCCCCACCTTCCTCCGAGTTGACCCCGGCAGTCCCCCATGAGTCCCCACCACCCCCGAAGAGGCGTGCTGGCAACATGGAGCAAGGGTTGCGCTCGTTGCGGGACTTAACCCAACATCTCACGACACGAGCTGACGACAGCCATGCACCACCTGTCACCCAGTCCGAAGAGGGCCCCATCTCTGGAGCTTTCCGGGTGATGTCAAACCTTGGTAAGGTTCTTCGCGTTGCGTCGAATTAAGCAACATGCTCCGCCGCTTGTGCGGGCCCCCGTCAATTCCTTTGAGTTTTAGCCTTGCGGCCGTACTCCCCAGGCGGGGCGCTTAATGCGTTAGCTCCGGCACGGAGATCGTGGAAGACCCCCACACCTAGCGCCCAACGTTTACAGCGTGGACTACCAGGGTATCTAATCCTGTTCGCTCCCCACGCTTTCGCTCCTCAGCGTCAGGTAAGGCCCAGCAAGCCGCCTTCGCCACCGGTGTTCCTCCTGATATCTGCGCATTTCACCGCTACACCAGGAATTCCACTTGCCCCTGCCTACCTCTAGCCGGCCCGTATCCACCGCAGACCCGCAGTTAAGCTGCGGGCTTTCACGGCAGACGCGACCAGCCACCTACGAGCTCTTTACGCCCAATAATTCCGGACAACGCTTGCGCCCTACGTATTACCGCGGCTGCTGGCACGTAGTTAGCCGGCGCTTCTTCTGCAGGTACACGTCAACTTCGTCCCTGCTGAAAGAGGTTTACAACCCGAAGGCCGTCATCCCCCACGCGGCGTCGCTGCGTCAGGCTTCCGCCCATTGCGCAATATTCCCCACTGCTGCCTCCCGTAGGAGTCTGGGCCGTGTCTCAGTCCCAGTGTGGCCGGTCGCCCTCTCAGGCCGGCTACCCGTCGTCGCCTTGGTAGGCCACTACCCCACCAACAAGCTGATAGGCCGCGAGCCCATCCCCAACCGAAAAGACTTTCCACCACCACCCGATGCCGGAGGCGGTCGTATCCGGTATTAGACCCAGTTTCCCGGGCTTATCCCAGAGTCAGGGGCAGGTTGCTCACGTGTTACTCACCCGTTCGCCGCTCGAGTACCCCGAAGGGCCTTTCCGCTCGACTTGCATGTGTTAAGCACGCCGCCAGCGTTCGTCCTGAGCCAGGATCAAACTCTCCAAACAATGATCATGTTCGGATGAATCATCCAAGCAATAACCGTCAAAAATGACGGGGTCATACATGTGTGATGCACATGCACTGGCTTTTAACACACTGTTGAGTTCTCAAGAAACGGACGCGTTTTCCGGCGTTTCGTTTCGGTCTTGCGTTATGTCTTTATTCTTTCAGCCGCCCGAATCCCTGTCAAATTGACTGGGCTTCTGGTACAACGCGCACAACACGCCAAGTCCACCGGAGTGGAGGAGGAGTGGGTTGCGCCGCACCGCGTCGGCTTCTAGAGATTAGCAGCGCTCTCAGACCGCTCGGGACGGTTCGTCGTGTTCTTCGGACACAGAACGATCACGACCGAACATAGACTCCCCACGTGAGCAGCAACACGCCGCCACTGGCGAAGAAGATTCCTACCGAGCGGACCCATCACGGCGACACCGTCATCGACGAGTACGCCTGGCTGAGCAACAAGGAAGATCCGGATACCAAGGCCTACCTGGAGGCGGAGAACGAGTTCCTCAAGCAGCAGACCGGTCACCTCTCCGACCTCCAGGAGCAGGTGTTCCAGGAGATCAAGGGCCGCACCCAGGAGACCGACCTGTCGGTGCCGAGCCGCAAGGGCGCGTGGTGGTATTTCAGCCGCACCGAGGAGGGCAAGCAGTACGCGGTCTCCTGCCGCGTCCCCGCGGACAGCGACGCGCCACCGGAGATCACCCCAGGCGGCAAACTCGACCGCGAGCAGGTGATCCTCGACGGCAACGAACTCGCCGGCGACAGCGCGTTCTTCTCGATCGGCACCAGCGCCGTCACGCCCGACGGCACGATGCTGGCCTACTCGACCGACTACAAGGGGGACGAGCGCTTCACCCTGAGGTTCAAGAACCTCGAGACGGGTGAGCTGCTGCCCGACGAGATCGCCGACATCTTCTACGGCGGCTCCTGGTCGGCCGACGGCTCGGCGTTCTTCTATACGCGCGTCGACGACGCCTGGCGCCCGTTCCAGGTCTACCGGCACACCCTCGGCACTGAGGAGGACGTGCTGGTCTACGAGGAGACCGACGAACGTTACTGGGTCGGCATCGGGCTGACGCGCAGCGAGCGCTACCTGGTGCTCGGCGCGGGCAGCAAGATCACCAGTGAGGTGCGCATCCTCGACGCGAACGACCCCGCCGGCGAGTTCCGTATCGTCCGGCCCCGGACGACGGGGATGGAATACAGCGTCGAGCACGCGGGCGACTTCTTCTACATCCTGCACAACGAGAACGCCGAGAACTTCGAGCTGGCCACGGCTCCGCTCCACGACCCGGGCGCCTGGACGCCGATCATCGCGCACCGCGACGACACCAGGCTCCTGGAGATCGACGCGTTCGAGGGCCACGCCGTGGTGCACTTCCGCCGCGACGGGCTGACGGGCCTGCGGGTTCTGCCGTACCCGAGCACGATCGCCGACTGGCGCGAGCGCGTCGAGGCGGCCGAGCGGAACGCGTACGAGATCGACTTCCCCGAGCCGCTGTACGACGTCGGCCCGGCAGGCAACCCGGAGTTCATCACCAAGCGGCTCAGGCTGGCTTACACGAGCATGGTGACCCCGCCCAGCGTGTACGACTACGAGCTCGACACCCACGAGCTGATCCTGCTCAAGCGGCGCCCGGTGCTCGGCGGCTACGAGCCGGCCGACTACGAGCAGTTCAGGGAGTGGGCCACGGCCGAGGACGGGACGAGGATCCCGGTGTCGATCGTGAAGCGGAAGGACGCGAGCAAGCCCGCCCCGACCGTGCTGTACGGGTACGGCAGCTACGAGACCTCCATCGACCCGGGCTTCTCGGTGCCGAGGCTGTCGCTGCTGGACCGCGGGTTCGTCTTCGCCGTCGCGCACGTCAGGGGCGGTGGCGAGATGGGCCGCCACTGGTACGAGGACGGCAAGCTCACCAGGAAGCGCAACACGTTCACCGACTTCGTGGCCGTGGCCAGGCACCTGAAGGCGACGGGCTGGAGCGAGCGCGTCATCGCCAGGGGCGGCTCGGCGGGCGGCCTGCTGATGGGCGCGGTGACGAACCTGGCGCCGGAGGAGTTCGCGGGTGTGGTGGCCGAGGTGCCGTTCGTGGACGCGCTCAACACCATCCTGGACCCGTCGCTGCCGCTGACCGTGATCGAATGGGATGAGTGGGGCGACCCCCTGCACAACCCGGACGTGTACGCCTACATGAAGAGCTACACCCCGTACGAGAACGTGGACGGCAGGTCGTACCCGCCGATCCTGGCGATCACGAGCCTGAACGACACCCGCGTCCTCTACCACGAGCCGGCGAAGTGGATCGCCCGGTTGCGCTCGACCGCGCAGGGCGGCCCCTTCCTGCTGAAGACGGAGATGGGGGCGGGTCACGGCGGGCGCAGCGGCCGGTACGACGCCTGGCGCGAGGAGGCGTTCGCGCTGTCCTGGATCATCGAGAGGGGCACGTCATGACGTATCAGGCCGACGAGGGGCGCTATGAGCGCCAGCCGTACAACCGCAGTGGCCGCAGCGGGCTGAAGTTGCCGGCGGTCTCGCTGGGACTGTGGCACAACTTCGGCGACAACCGGCCGATCGAGAACTCCCGGGCGATCCTGCGGCAGGCGTTCGACCTCGGCGTGACGCACTTCGACCTGGCCAACAACTACGGCGTGCCGTATGGGTCGGCGGAGAAGACCTTCGGCCGGATCATGAACGAAGATTTCCGCAAATATCGGGACGAACTGGTGATCTCCACCAAGGCCGGCTACGACATGTGGCCCGGCCCCTACGGCGAGTGGGGCTCCCGCAAATACCTCCTGGCCAGCCTGGACCAGTCCCTCCAGCGGATGGGCCTGGACTACGTGGACATCTTCTACAGCCACCTTCCCGACCCGGAGACGCCGCTGGAGGAGACCATGGGGGCGCTGGACCGGGCGGTGCGCTCGGGCAAGGCGCTGTACGCGGGCATCTCCAACTACTCGGCCGAGCAGACCACGCAGGCCGCGCGGATCATGCGGGAGCTGGGCACGCCGCTGCTCATCCACCAGCCGTCCTACTCGATGATCAACCGGTGGATCGAGGACGGGCTGCTGGACGCTGTGGAGGAGGCGGGGATGGGCTGCATCGTGTTCTCGCCGCTGGCGCAGGGCGTGCTGACCGACCGCTACCTGGACGGGGTGCCCGCCGACTCGCGGGCCGCCACCAGCCGCTTCCTCTCCCCCGACCGGGTCGACGCGGAGCTGGCGCGCGATCTCAACGAGGTCGCCAGGGGCCGGGGGCAGACGCTGGCTCAGATGGCGCTGTCGTGGACGCTCAGGGACCCGCGGGTGACGAGCGTGCTCATCGGCGCGAGCAGCGTGAAACAGCTGGAGGACAACGTGGCCTGCGTCGACGGCCCCGACTTCACCGAGGACGAACTCGAGGCCATAGACAAGATCACAGAGCGCTGTGCCTCTGGAGGTAGGTGAAGGAGGCCCAGCCGGGCAGCACCGGCAGCCAGAACGTGAGCAGCCGGTACAACAACACGGCCGACGTGGCCACCGCTTGCGGCACACCTGCCGCGATCAGCGCCAGGATGAGCGCGGTCTCGACCGCGCCGAGCCCGCCGGGTGTGGGCGCGGCCGAGCCGATCGCGTTGGCCGTGAGGTAGACGACGGCGACGGCGGTGAAGCTGATCTCACCGCCGAACGCCGCCACGCAGGCGTACAGACAGGCCACGAACGCGATGGTGATCGTGAGCGTGCCCAGGCCCGCCTCGATCATCTTGAGCGGCGACTGCAGCACGTCGAGCAGCCGCGGCAGCACGTTGCCGAACAGCTTGCGCAGCCGTGACGTGACCATCCTGCGCACCGGCGGCACGCCGAGCACCACGACGACCAGCAGCGCGATGGCCAGCAGCGCCACGACGAGCCCGCGCGACGGCGTGAAGGAGGTGGCGGTGGTCGAGCCGGTGATGTAGGCGAACAGCAGCAGCAGCGAGATGTGGAAGACCAGCATGATCAGCTGCGAGGCGCCCACGCTGGCCACCGCGCTCGCGGGCGTGATGCCGCGCTTTTGCAGGTAGCGGGTGTTGATCGCGACGCCGCCCACGGCCGGGGGCGTCACGAGCTTGACGAACGAGGACGCGAACTGCACGAGCACGGTACGCCAGAGCGGCAGCGGCTCGGGCACGAATCCCCGCAGCATCAGCGCGGCGGCCACGAAGCTGGCGAACGCGGCGACCAGCGCCAGCCCCGACCAGGCCCAGTTGGCCGTGGTGATCACCTTGTAGACGTCCACCTGGCTGAGCTGGTAGAGGACGATGTACGCGGCGATCGTGCTGGCGATGATCGTGATCAGCGTGCGCGGACGGAACCGCTCGAGGCGCAGCTCCTCGACCTTGCCCACCGGCTTGAGCGCGACGATGTGCTCGCGGAGCGCGGCCAGCAGGTTTTTCTCCTTCGCCAGGGCCGAGCGGGTCTCCCTGGTGAGCGCGATGCGCTGGAGCAGCGGCATGGCGGCGGCCAGCGCCTCGGGGCCCATCACGGCCGCCGCGGCCCGCACCGAGCGCTCAGGGCCGACGCGCAGCGCCAGGTAGGTGAGCAGCTGGGCGACGTCGAGCCGCAGCAGCAGGTCGCCGGCGGCGATCTCGCCGCTGCGTGCGTCGGTCAGCACGACGCGTCCGTCCCGGTCAAGGTGGATGCTGTCACCGGTGAGCCGCCGGTGCGCCAGGCGCTGGACCTGCAGCAGCTCGACCTGCTCCCAGATCTGGGCGAGCAGCTCGTCGTCGATGTCCGCGTCGGGCACCTCGTCGAGGGGACGCGTCTCGATGTGCTCGTAGGCGAGCAGCGCGGCCTCGGTGCCGATCTCGCTGGTGCCGAGGAGCCGGGGCGTGCTCGCGCCGGCCGCCTGGGCGGCGTACGCCATGAGCGCCTCGCGCTCCAGCTCGGCCCTGAGCGACCTGATGGCCCGGCGCCTGGTCTCGGAGTTGAGCCTGATGCGCCGCCACAGCCGGTAGGGCAGCCCGGCCACCTGCCGGTCCCGGTCGAGCACGGTGACGTCGAGGCTGCTGCCGTCCTTGAGCCCGATGGCGTAACGGCGGCTGCCCTGGTAGTCGTCCTCGACCCGCCGGGCCGACACCACCATGAACGACAGCTTGCGGAGCGCGGACACCACGGCGCTGCCCGGCGGCCTGGTGTTGGGGCTGCCGACGCCGTACAGGGTGGCGTAGCCGATGGCCATGCCGACCACCACGGTCACGATGGCGCTCGGCAGCGTGATCTGCCGGCCGGAGAAGAACGCCAGGATGTAGAGGGCGATCGTGGTCCACATCAGCATGCGCCAGGTGGGGCGGCGTGAGATGCGGACGGCGGTGGCGTACGCCACGACCGAGGTGAGCAGCGTGTTCAGCGGCTCGATGTCCCGGTCGCCGGTCAGCAGCACGCGCAGGTCGTCGAGATTGCCCCCGACGAGCCACTGCCCGAGCAGGAACGACCCGGCCATGCCGATGATCGCGGCGATCAGGCCTTCGGCGACCCGCAGGCCGTCACGGTGGAAGACCCGCTCGACGGCGAACGCCGCGGGTACCACGAGCACGGCCGCGCCGCCGAGGAAGGCCGCGATCCTGCTGAGCAGCGGGACGAGCTCCGCGCCCTCCTTGACGTCGGCCTCGAGGCCGATGAGCGTCTGCTTGGCGACGAGGGCGAGGAGGATGACCGCGCCGAGCACGATCAGCGTGGCGAAGAAGCGCAGCAGGTCGGACGGGCGCCGCAGGCGCTGCGGCAACAGCGGCTCTACGACGTAGACGTCGTTGTCCGCGCGTGACTCTGCCACGGCTGGGTCCTCCTCCGCGAGGTCCGCCGCGTCATCTCTTTCCCTGATATCGGCCACCGTCAGCGATTCTGCACCTTCCCGGCCGGACCGTACGATCTCTAGCTTCCAGTGTCCTCAATCCAGAGGCCGCGCAGCAAAGCTACACGGTGGAGCTCCAGGAGTTCATTCGGATTCCGCGACGTAAGCTGAGTCCCATGTCGGGCGAATTGAGGGTATTGGGGGCATGTCCGCTGGACTGCCCGGACACCTGTTCCTGGATCGTCACCGTCAACGATGGCAAGGCCGTCAAGCTACGCGGCAACCCCGACCACCCATACACGCGAGGCGCGCTCTGCGTGAAGGTCAACCGTTACCTGGAGCACACGCAGGCCGCCGACCGCATTCTCCACCCGCTGCGCCGCGTCGGGCCCAAGGGCTCGGGCCGGTTCGAGCGCATCACGTGGGACGAGGCGCTGGAGGAGATCTCGGTACGGCTGCGCGGCATCGTGGAGGAGCACGGCGGCGAGGCGATCTGGCCCTATCTGGGCACGGGCTCGCTGGGCTACCTGCAGGGCGCCGAAGGCGTGGCGGGCCGGCGGTTCTGGAACGTGCTCGGCGCCTCCAAGCACTGGCTCAACATCTGCTCGGCGGCCGGCGGCAGCGGCCTGAAGCGGACGAACGGCACCCCTGCCGGCATGGACCCGGAGAACTTCGCGCTGTCCAAGCTGATCCTGCTCTGGGGCACGAACACACTGACCAGCGGCCACCACCTGTGGAAGTTCATCCAGGACGGCCGGGCGAACGGCGCGTACGTGGTCGCCATCGACCCGATCCGCACCAGGACCGCCGACCAGGCCGACGAGTACCTGCCGATCAGGCCCGGCACGGACGCGGCCCTCGCGCTCGGCCTGCTCAACGTCGTGCTCGCGGAGAACGCGCAGGACGAGGAGTTCCTGGCCGAGCACACCGAGGGCTGGCCGGAGTTCCGCGAGGAGATCCTGCGTCACCCGATCGAAAAGGTGTCGGAGATCACCGGCATCCCGGCCGCGGATATCCACAGCCTGGGGATGAGGCTGGCCCACACCCGCCCGACCGCCATCCGCGCCACGATGGGCATCCAGCGGCACGCGGGCGGCGGCACGGCGATGCGCACGATCGGCGCGATCCCCGGCGTCACCGGCGACTGGCGTCACCCGGGCGGCGGCATCGCCTACTCCACCAGCGGCCACGTGCACGTCGACATCGACACGCGCGAGGACCTGCTGGCCAAGCCGGTCCGCACGCTGGTCATGACCAAGCTGGCCTCGCAGCTCGACGACGTGAAATGCCTGTGGGTGTACGCGGCCAACCCGCTCGGCTCGACCCCCGACGGAAACGCGATCAGGCGGCAGCTCGCCCGCGAGGACCTGTTCACGGTCGTCATGGAGCAGTTCCCGACCGACACGGTGGACTATGCCGACATCGTGTTGCCGGCCACCATGCAGACCGAGCACTACGACCTGCATGCCGGGTACGGGCACCTGTACCTGCTGTGGAACGAGCCCGCGGTGGAGCCGGCCGGTGAGTGCCTGTCCACGACGGAGACGTTCCGGCGGCTGGCGGCGCACATGGGGCTTACTGAACCGTCGTTGTACGACTCGGACCTGGAGCTGGCCGAGCAGCTGCTGTCCAGCGGGCATCCGGCGCTGGAGGGCGTCACGCTCGACCGGCTGCGCAAGGAGGGCTGGGTGCGGATGAACTATCCCCAGCCGTTCACCCCGTTCGCCGACGGTTTCCCGACGCCGTCGGGGCGGCTGCGCTTCCCGCCGTCCGGCCGGGCGTACGTCCCGTCCCACACGGCCCAGGCGGAGAGCTCGGCGTACCCGCTGGCGCTGATCACGCCGGCCGCGCACACCTTCCTCAACACGATCTTCGGCAACAACCCCGAGCTGCGGCGGCGGGCCAAGGACCCGGTGGTGCTGGTCAACCCGGCCGACGCGGCGGCCCGCGGCCTGGCGGCAGGCCAGCGGGTACGGGTGCACAACGAGGGCGGCGAGTTCTTGGCCGATGTGGAGATCAGCGACCGGGTGGCGGCCGGGGTGGTGGCTTCGGCGAAGGGCCGCTGGCCGAAGCTCAGCCCCGGCGGCGCCAACGCGAACGCGGTCGTGGCCGAGCGGGACGGCGACATGGGCAAGGGCCCCGGCTATCACGACAACCTGGTCGAGATCAGCCCAGCTTGAGTTTGTAGCCCTCGTGGGAGGCCGTGAAGCCGAGCGAGTCGTAGAAGCGGTGCGCGTCCTGGCGTGACTTGTCGGAGGTGAGCTGCACCATGGCGCAACCGCGGGCGCGGGCCCGATCGATCGCCCACTGGATCATCGTGCGGCCGAGCCCTTGCCCGCGCGTGGACGCGGCGACCCTGACCGCCTCGATCAAGCACCTCTCGGCGCCGAGCCGCGACAGCCCGGCCAGGTAGGTGAGCTGCATCGTGCCCACCACCTTCCCGTCACGCTCGGCCACGATCAGCTCGTCGTAGGGGTTGGCGTCGATCCGGTCGAAGGCCGCCAGGTAACGCTCGTCGGCGGGGTCGCCCTCGCGGGTGGCGCCCAGGGGATCGTCGGCGAGCATCGCGACGATCGCGGGCACGTCCTCCTTGCGGGCCTGGCGGAAGAGCAGGGACAGCACGTACTGCGACTCCGGGAGGTCGGGCCCGGACTCCCGTGTGATCACGCCGACCTTCCCGCTCGGCACGAATCCCTTGCGGGCGTAAAGCGCGCGGGCGGCGTGGTTGGCGTCCACGACCCAGAGCCGCACCTCCGCGGCCCCGGCGGCACGGGCCCAGGCGACGGCCTCGTCGACCAGCCGGGAGCCCACGCCCGCGCCCCTCGCCTCCGGCGCCACCCACATGGACACCAGATGGACCCCGGACTCCTCCAGGCGCCCGCACAAGAGCCCCACGTCCACGCCGTCGCCGGTCGCGGCCACCCACCACTGTGCATGCGGGTCTCTCAGCCACTCAGCCCATTTCTCCGCCGGGAACGCGGCCTCGCTCTCATAGGTGGCCCAGAAGGCGTCCGGGGTGTCCCGGAGAGCCCTCAGCCGCACCTCGCGCAGCCGCGCCTGATCCCCCACGCCAAGAGGCACAATGTCGATTTCCTGCATGTCTGAATCATGTCAGGGACAGCTCAGGGTCCTTCCCCGATGCCCCCAAGGGATCCCAAAAGGCACGATTTCCCTATGGAGGAACGTCACATGAACGAAATCAGTCGACGCGATGAGGTCTCGCTTTCGGGCGCCGCCCTGCGTGGCGCCCCTTGGAAGGCCGCCGCCATCGGCGGCGGCGCGGTGAGCGCGGTCAGCTTCGGCCTGGGGGCGCTCACGGGCACTGGCGATCTGGTGTGGGCGCTGGGCCTCGGCATCAGCCTGTTCGCCCTGATCGCCGCGATCGGGGCGGTGTCCAAGCCGAACGAGGGCGACCGGGTGACCCGCCAGGCCCGCGTGTGGTCGCTGCGGCATCCGTGGAAGTTCGCGCTGCTGCCCGCGGGCATCACGGCGGTGCTGGACTACCCGGTGCAGCTGGTGCTGGACGGCGAAGGGGTGTTCGGCTCGGCCGTGGACGCGCTGTGGCACGGCGCGCTGGTCTACCTGATCGCCGGCATCCTGACGCTCACGATGCAGGGCCGGGCGCGCTCCGCCCGGTGACCCGCACCCGTCATCAGGCGGTCGCCGCCTCCCGCTCGGCCTGGCTCCGGCACACGCAGAACTCGTTGCCCTCGGGGTCGAGCATCGTCACCCAGCCGCTGCCATCGGGCTGGCGACGGTCGTCATAGACGGTCGCCCCCAGCCCGACCAGCCGCTCCACCTCTTCGTCCCTGGTCCGTCCTTCGGTCCCGTTGACGTCGAGGTGCAGCCGGTTCTTCACGGTCTTGCCTTCGGGCACGCGGATGAACAGCAGGAACGGATCGCGTTCGGTCCGCAGCATCACCTCGTCGTCGCCCGGCTTGTCGCCCTCTCCCAGGGGCAGCCCGGTGGCCTTGCTCCACCAGCCGGCGATCTCGTACGGGTCGGCGGCGTCAATGGTGACGGCATGGATCTCGATCATGCCGCCACCCAACCGGACACCACCGAAAACGTCAAGGTGGTGTCAGTCCCACCAAACGGTGACCCACCGGTCCCGGGGCACCGGCCACATGCCGAGCTCCAGCACCGTCTCCGCCACTTCCGCCGCCCTGGACGGATCGAGGCACACCCGCCGGCACGCGCTCTCCGCCAGCTCCTCCAGCGTCGTAAAACGTTCCAGAGGAGCCTCCCGCTCCTCCACCTGCACGGGGTAGCCGAGCGCCGCCGCCAGCGCCACGCAGTCCTCCGCGATCGGCCGCACCGGCCTGCTCACCCCATGGAAGTGCTCCCACAGCGGCGTCATCCAGCTCATGGGATGGCGATGCGGCAGCTCCAGCACCACCCGGCCGCGCGTGCGCGCGTCGAGCGCCCGCAGGAAGTCGGCCAGGTCCGGGACGTTGTAGACCACGTGGGCGGAGATGGACGCGTCAACGACCGGCACCCGGTCCGCCACGTCCGGCCAGCGGCCCTCGACCGTCGTGACCGGCACGCCGAGTTTGTCCGCCCTGAGCGTGAGCCCCTCCAGCATGGGCGCCGAGGTGTCCACCGCGTAGAGGTGGCCGATGCGCCCGCCCAACGGCAACGACGAAGCGCCGGCTCCCGACCCCACGTCGAGGAGCGTGCCCTGGTCGGGCAGGGCCTCGGCGAGCCGGGTCATGGTGGGCCCGTCGTCGGGCTCGGCCAGCGCCCTGTCGGTGCGTGTGCCGAACCGCTCCGGCGAATGACTCCACGGATCCGCGGGTGCCTTGGCCAGGATCTCCTCGGGGATTGCCCAGGATTCCAGTCGCTCTCGCCATCTGGCGGCGAGTTCTTCGGCGTCCATGGAGACGAGCATGCCATGCATGACGGGGGTTACCCGCGGGTAGCATTGCAGAGTAAGGTTACTCACCAGTACAGACGCCCCCGGTTCAAGGAGATCTACACCCATGGGCCACTACAAGAGCAATGTTCGCGACCTGGAATTCAACCTCTTCGAGGTCTTCGGGCGACGCGAGATCCTCGGCACAGGGCCCTTTGCGGAAGTGGACGAGGATGTCGCGCGCAGCATCCTCGAAGAGGTCAACAGGCTGGCCACAGGGGTCCTCGCCGACTCCTTCGAGGAAGGCGACAGGCACCCGCCCGTCTTCGACCCGGCGACCGGCAGTGTCGAGATCCCCGAGGGCTTCAAGAAGTCGTACAAGGCGCTGGTCGACGGCGGCTGGGCGCACCTCGACCTGCCCACCGAGCTCGGCGGCCCGGGCATCCCGCGGAGCCTGGCCTGGGCGACGGCCGAGATGGTGCTGGGCGCGAACCCGGCGCTCTACATGTACGGGGCGGGCCCCAACTTCGCCTACACGCTGTGGAAGATGGGCACCCCGGAGCAGAAGCGCTTCGCCGAGCTGGCCATCGAGCGCGACTGGGGCGCCACCATGGTGCTCACCGAGCCGGACGCCGGCTCGGACGTGGGCGCCGGGCGGGCCAAGGCGGTGCGGCAGCCCGACGGCAGCTGGCACATCGAGGGCGTCAAGCGCTTCATCACCAGCGCCGAGCATGACATGACGGAGAACATCTTCCACCTGGTCCTGGCCCGCCCCGAGGGCCACGGTCCCGGCACCAAGGGGCTGTCGATGTTCCTGGTGCCGAAGTTCCACGTGGACCTGGAGACCGGCGAGCTCGGCGAGCGCAACGGCGTCTACGTCACGAACGTCGAGAAGAAGATGGGGCTGAAGGTCTCCACGACCTGCGAGCTGACCTTCGGCGAGAAGCACCCGGCGGTCGGCTGGCTGGTCGGCGAGGTGCACGAGGGCATCAAGCAGATGTTCATGGTGATCGAGCACGCGCGCATGATGGTCGGCACCAAGGCCATCGCCACGCTGTCCACCGGTTACCTGAACGCCCTCGAGTACGCCAAGAACCGGGTCCAGGGCGCGGACCTGACGAGGATGACCGACAAGAGCGCCCCGCGGGTGACCACCACCCACCACCCGGACGTACGGCGCGAGCTCATGCTGCAGAAGGCGTACGCGGAGGGCATGCGGGCCCTGGTGCTCTACACGGCCACGTTCCAGGACACGATCCTGATCGACCCGGACGACCGGCACGCGCAGGACATGAACGACCTGCTGCTGCCGATCGTCAAGGGCGTCGGCTCGGAGCGGTCGTACGAGCTGCTCTCCCGTTCGCTGCAGACCCTGGGCGGCTCGGGCTACCTGCAGGACTACCCGATCGAGCAGTACATCCGCGACGCCAAGATCGACTCCCTGTACGAGGGCACGACCGCGATCCAGGGTCTCGACCTGTTCTTCAGGAAGATCCTGCGTAACCAGGGCGCGGCGGTCGGCTCGCTGCTCGGCGAGATCAACGAGTTCGCCGGCTCCGACGCGGGCAACGGCCGGCTCAAGGAGGAGCGCAAGCTGCTGGCCGAGGCCGCCGCCGAGGTCAAGACCATGGGCGACACCATGGCGGGCTGGGCGCTCGGCTCGCTGGACAACCCGGCCGAGGTCTACAAGGTCGGCCTCAACACCACCAGGTTCCTGCTGGCGCTGGGCGACCTGGTGATCGGCTGGCTGCTCCTGCGCCAGGCCGAGGTGGCGCTGGCCAAGCTGGGCGACGGCGAGGACCCGTTCTACCTCGGCAAGATCGGCGCGGCCTCGTTCTTCGCCAAGACCGTGCTGCCCCGGCTGACCGCCGAGCGGCGCGTGCTCACCTCCACCGGCCAGGAGCTCATGGAGCTGCCCGAAGAGGCCTTCTAGAACCCGGTCGCACCCATAGAACGCCCGCACTTGTGTGGGCGTTCTTCGTGTCCGGCCTGATGGGTGTGATCACCGTTACGCGGGTATGACCGTCGGCATACTCGCCATTTGCCTGGAGGTCGTCATGGGTGTCGGGGTCAGCATCTTCTTCCTCACGCTCGGCGCCATCCTGAGGTTCGCGATCGAGCCCGACGTGTTCGGACCAGCGGTCCACATGGACGTGGTCGGAATCATCTTCATGATCGTCGGTGGCGTGGGCATCGTGCTGAGCGTCGTGCTGGCCCCGAGGCGGGGCCGCACCTCCGACGACAGGCTCATGCACCGGGAGAACAACCCGCCGGAGATCTAGACGCTCAGCTGCGCGGCCGCCCGCGTCGCCAGGATGGGCTTGATGTGCTGGGCGATCACGGCCTGGTGCTGCGGGTGGTCGCGGTAGACCAGGTAGTCCTCGACGCTGTCGAAGTCGGCCACCACCGCGTAGTCGTGGTTGCCCTGGTTGATGCCGGCGTCCGGGCCCACCGTGTAGGAGCGCAGCTGCGGGATGGCGGCGGGCAGCTTGCGCAGCTCGGCCGTCACCGCGGCCTTCTGCTCGTCGGTCGCGTCGTCGGTCCATGTGAACAGCACGATGTGGCGAATCATGCGGCAAACACTATCGACATCCCTTCATAGGGAGAGTTATTCTCAGATTGAGATTGACTCAGAATGAGAAGGACGTGCGCGCGTGGAGGACTTCCTGGCCGACTACAACCCGCGGCTCTACGCCCCGGTCGCGGTGACGGTCGACGTGGTGGCGCTGACCATCCGCGACCGGCGGCTGCACGTCCTGATCGTCGAGCGGGGCGTGGAGCCGTACGCGGGGGTGTGGGCGCTGCCCGGCGGGTTCATCAGGCCCGACGAGGACCTGGCCGAGGCGGCGGTGCGGGAGCTGGCCGAGGAGACCGGCGTGGCCACCAGGCCGGCGCACCTCGAGCAGCTCGCCAGCTACGGCAGTCCAGGGCGGGATCCGCGGATGCGCGTGGTGTCGATCTCCTACCTCGCCTTCGCCCCCGACCTGCCCGACCCGCAGGCCGGCACCGACGCGGCGGCGGCCGTCTGGCAGCCGGTGGACGACGTGCCGCCGCTGGCCTTCGACCACGCCCGCATCCTGACCGACGGGGTCGAGCGGGCCCGGTCGAAGCTGGAGTACACGCCGCTGGCCACGGCGTTCGCAGGCGAGCTGTTCACCATCTCCGACCTGCGGCTGATCTACGAGACCGTGTGGGGCACGCCGCTGCACGCGGGCAACTTCCACCGCAAGGTCCTGTCCGTGCCCGGGTTCGTCGAGGGCACGGGACAGACCACCGAGACGGGCGGCCCCAAGGGCGGGCCGCGCGCCAAGCTCTACCGCGCCGGCGACGCGCGGCTGCTCCACCCCGCGCTGCTGCGACCGGCGCGCGAGGAGGAAATCCGATGACCTTAAGGAGATAGACCATGGGCAGCGGAATCTGGTCCGCGGACATCTACACCTCGGCCGCCCGTTACCGCGCGGCCTGCGGCCGCAGCGCCTTCGCCTACAGCGACGAGGGCGCCATGACCACCCATCCCGACCTCGACCCCTACGGCGTCACCCGCGAGAGCCGCGACTCCGCCGAGCACCCCGACTCGCTGGCCGTCGCGGTCCTGTTCGACGTCACGGGATCCATGGGGCGGGTGCCCCGCATCCTGCAGAGCAAGCTGCCCGACCTGCTCGGGTTGCTGCGGCGCAAGGGGTACGCCACCGACCCACAGATCATGTTCGGCGCGATCGGCGACGCCACCTGCGACCGGGCGCCGCTGCAGATCGGGCAGTTCGAGTCCGACAACCGGATGGACGACCAGCTCGGGATGATCCTGCTGGAGGGCGGGGGCGGCGGGCAGAAGCGGGAGTCGTACGAGCTGGCCATGTACTTCATGGCCAGGCACACCTCGATCGACTGCTTCGAGAAGCGCGGCAAGCGCGGCTACCTGTTCATCATCGGCGACGAGATGCCCTACCTGCGGCTGTCCGCGCGGGCGGCCAGGGACGTCATCGGTGACCGCGTGCCGGGGCGCATGCCTGTCGAGCAGATCGCCGACGAGCTCCTGACGAAGTACGACACGTACTTCGTCGTGCCACGCGGGGCCAGCCACGCCGGCGACCGCGACGTCCTCGGCATCTGGCGGCACCTGCTCGGCCAGAACGTGCTGGAGCTCGACGACCTCGGCGCCGTGTGCGAGACCATCGCGCTCACCATCGGGCTTGGCGAGGACGCCATCGATCTGGACGAAGGGCTGAATCACCTGTCCGAGCTGGGCTCGGGCGCGGGCGGGTCGGTGTCGCGGGCACTCGGCCGGGAACCGCGGCGGCGGAGATGAGTGAGCACGTCATCGTCGTCGACCTCGGGTACGGCGACGCCGGCAAGGGCACCGTCGTGGACTGGCTGTGCGCCACGCGGGACGTGCGGGCGGTGGTGCGCTTCAACGGCGGTGCCCAGGCCGGGCACAACGTGGTGCTGCCCGATGGGCGGCACCACACGTTCGCCCAATTCGGGGCGGGGACGTTACGCGGGGTGCCGACGCATCTGTCGAGGTTCGTGGTGGTCGATCCGCCGGCGTTGGCGGCGGAGGCGGCGCATTTGGAGCTGCTGGGGGTGCCGGATCCGTTCTCGTTGATCACGGTGGATCGGGACGCGTTGCTCGCGACGCCGTACCACGTCGAAGCCGGGCGGCGGCGGGAGCTGGCGCGCGGGCAGGAGCGGCACGGGTCGTGCGGGATGGGTGTCGGGGAGGTGATGGCGTACTGGCTGGAGCAGGGCCCACAGGCGCCGCGTGCCGGGGATCCGCCCAGGGTGCTGGAGCGCAAGCTGCGGGTCCTGCGGGAGTCGCTCGGCGTGCAGGGGCCACCTGTGGAGGACTGCGTGGCCGCCTATCGGGCCTTCCAGGAGCGGGTGCGGCTCGTGGACTCGTCCTTCGCGGGGCGGCTGGTCGCGTCGGGGCCGGTCGTCTTCGAAGGGGCTCAGGGGGTGCTGCTGGATGAGAACTGGGGGTTCGACCCGTACACGACGTGGAGCACGACCACGTTCGACAACGCGGAAGAGCTGCTCGGCGGGGTGGGGGCGGTGCGGCTGGGAGTGCTGCGGACGTACACGACCAGGCACGGGCCCGGGCCGCTGGTGACCGAGGACCTGGCGCTGGATCCGCCCGAGCCGCACAACGTGACCGGGCCGTGGCAGGGGCCGTTCCGGTCGGGGCACTTCGACGCGGTCGCGCACCGGTACGCCGCCGAGGCGGCCGGCGGGGTGGACCTCCTGGCGCTCACCCACCTCGACGTGCCGGTCTCACGGATGTGCGTCGCCTACGATCCCCCGGTCTCTTTCGCGCGGGACGAGGAGCGGACCGCGCGGATGATGCGGGCGCGGCCGATTTTCGAAGACGGTGTATCAGACTGGGTCTCCGCTGTCTCAGACGTCATGGGAGCGCCCGTGTGGATCGCATCGCACGGGCCCACCGCGGAGAGCAAACGTGCTCTCGTGCCGGGCCCGCGGTGATCGCCGGGAGAGGGGTCCTCCCGGCGGTCACCGTCTCCCGCTCAGCTCCAGGCGAGGATGGCGAGCGGGTCCTCGAGCATCGCGCCCACGTCGCGCAGGAACAGCGAGCCCAGCTCGCCGTCCACGATCCGGTGGTCGAAGGAGAGCGACAACGTCGTCACCTTGCGGACCGCCAGCTCGCCGTCCACCACCCACGGCATGTCCCTGATCTGGCCGAAGGCCAGGATCGCGGCCTCGCCAGGGTTCAGGATGGGGGTGCCGGTGTCCACGCCGAACACGCCAACGTTGGTGATCGTGATCGTGCCGCCGGCCATCTCGGCGGGCTGGGTGCGGCCTGCCCTGGCCGTCTCCGTCAGCTGGGCCAGGTGCTGGGCCAGGCCGGGGAGCGACAGGGTGTGGGCGTTCTTGATGTTGGGCACCACCAGGCCCCTGGGGGTGGCGGCGGCGATCCCCAGGTTCACGTAGTGCTTGATGACGATCTCCTGGGCCTCCTCGTCCCACGAAGAGTTGATCATGGGGTGCCGTCCGGTGGCCGTCAGCACCGCCTTGGCCACCACGAGCAGCGGGGAGATCTTGACGTCGGCGAAGTCGGGGAGGGCCCGCAGGCGCCGGACGGCCTCCATGGTCCTCGTCACGTCGATCTGGAGGAACTCGGTGACGTGCGGGGCGGTGTAGGCGCTGGTGACCATGGCCTGGGCGGTCATCTTGCGCACGCCCTTGATGGGGATGCGCTCCTCCCGCGGCAGCGGACCTTCGGGTACGGCTGCACGGGCTGCTTCCGGCGCCTCTGCCGCCGTGTGGACGTCCTCACGGGTGATCGAGCCCTGCGGGCCCGTGCCGGTGATCGTGGTGAGGTCCACGCCCAGGTCCTTGGCCAGCTTTCGGACTGGTGGCTTCGCCAGTACCGCTACCCGGCCAGGCGCTCCCGGCGCCGCCGGTCCCTCCGGCGCTGCCGGTCCTCCCAGTGCTGCTGGTCCCGCCGGCGCTGCCGGTCCCGCCGGCGCGGTGCCGGTCGGAGGGCGTTTGCGGGGGCGGCGTTTCGTCGCGCCCGTTTTGACGCCGTAGCCGACCAGGACGGACTGGCGCTCCTCCTTGGGGGCCGGGCTGCCGTGGGCGCCGGGCTCCACGGCGCCTTCCGCCGGGGGCTTCGGGACCATGTCGTCGGCCAGCGCCTGGGCCCGGCCGGCGGCACCGGCGGCGCCACGGTCGGCGGTCTCTGTGCCCTTGGGCGCCGTGGCGCCTGGAGGGGCGCCGCCCTCCTCGGCGGTGTCGACGGCGATGATCGGGACGCCCACGTCGACCGTCTGGCCCTCCTCGGCCAGCAGGCCGGCCACCACCCCGTCCCACGGGATCGGCAGCTCGACGATGGACTTGGCCGTCTCGATCTCCACGACGATCTGGTTGACCTTGACGTCATCGCCCGCCTTGACGTGCCAGCGGACGATCTCGGCCTCGGTCAGGCCCTCCCCGACGTCCGGGAGTTTGAACTCGCGTCGCATGCCCAGCCCCCTCTCAGTACCCGAAGGCGCGGTCGACGGCGTCGAGCACCCGGTCCAGGTCGGGCAGGTAGTGCTCTTCCAGCTTCGACGGGGGGTAGGGGGTGGAGAAGCCGCCGACCCGCAGGACGGGGGCCTCCAGGTGGTAGAAGCACTGCTCGGTGATCCTGGCCGCGAGCTCGGCCCCGAACCCGCTGTTCACGGGCGCCTCGTGGACGACCACGACCCGGCCGGTCCGGCGTACGGACTCCAAGACCACCGGCTCGTCCAGCGGGTTGAGCGAGCGCAGGTCGACGACCTCCAGCGAACGCCCCTCCTCCTCGGCGGCCGCGGCCGCCTCCAGGCACGTCTTGACCATGGGCCCGTACGCCAGCAGCGTCACATCGGCCCCCTGCCGCACCACCTTGGCCGCGTGCAGCGGCGTCCACCAGTCGGTGGACGTGGTGTCGATGTCGGCCTTCTCCCAGTAGCGACGCTTCGGCTCGAAGAACAGGACCGGGTCGTCGCTGCGGATGGACTGCTGGATCATGGTGTACGCGTCCGCCGGGTTGGAGCAGGCGACGACACGCAGCCCGGCGGTGTGGGTGAAGTACGCCTCTGGGGACTCGCTGTGGTGCTCGACCGCGCCGATGCCGCCACCGCACGGGATGCGGACGACCACCGGCAGCTTGATCGCTCCCAGCGACCGCATCGGCATCTTGGCCAGCTGAGTGATGATCTGGTCGGCGGCCGGGAAGACGAAGCCGTCGAACTGGATCTCGCACACCGGCCGGTAACCGCGCAGCGCCAGCCCGATCGCGGTGCCGATGATGCCGGACTCGGCCAGCGGCGTGTCGATGACCCGGTCCTCGCCGAAGTCCTTCTGCAGGCCGTCGGTGACCCGGAAGACGCCGCCCAGCTTGCCGACGTCCTCACCCATGATGAGAACCTTGGGGTCGTCCTCCATGGCCTTGCGCATGCCCTCGTTGAGCGCCTTGGACAGGCTGAGTACGGTCATCGCTCGAAACCTTCCAAGTACGCGGCGAACTGGGCGCGCTCCTGGTCGATCAGAGCGTGGGGCTCGCTGTAGACGTGGTCGAAGATGTCGAGCGGCTGGGGGTCCGGCATCGCCAGGCAGCGCCGGCGCAGGTCGGCGCCCAGCTGGCCGGCCTCGCCGTCCACCGAGTCGAAGAACGCCTGGTCGGCCAGCTCGTTCTTGAACAGGTAAGCCTTCACCCGCTCGATCGGGTCCTTGAGCTTCCACGCCTCCAGCTCGCTGGCCACGCGGTAACGCGTGGGGTCGTCGGTGGTGGTGTGCGCGCCCATCCGGTACGTGAACGCCTCGATCAGCGTCGGCCCCTGCCCGGTACGTGCCGCCTCCAGCGCCTTGCGGGTGACCGCCAGGCACGCGAACACGTCGTTGCCGTCCACCCGGACCCCCGGGAAGCCGAAGCCGGACGCGCGGCGGTAGAGCGGGATGCGGGTCTGCTTCTCCAACGGCTCGGAGATGGCCCACTGGTTGTTCTGGCAGAAGAACACGATCGGCGCGTTGAACACGCTCGCCCAGATGAACGACTCGTTCACATCGCCCTGCGAGGTGGCGCCGTCGCCGAAGTAGACGATCGTGGCGGCATTGGCGTCATCGCGCTGGATGCCCATCGCGTACCCGACCGCGTGCAGCGTCTGGCTGCCGATCACGATCGTGTAGAGGTGGAAGTTGTGCTCCTGCGGGTCCCAGCCGCCGTGGTTGACGCCCCTGAACAGGCCGAGCAACTTCACCGGGTCCACGTCGCGGCACCACGCCACGCCGTGCTCGCGGTAAGTGGGGAAGGCCATGTCCACGTCGGTGAGCGCACGCCCTGAGCCGATCTGGGCCGCCTCCTGGCCGAGCAGCGAGGCCCAGATGCCCAGCTCACCTTGGCGCTGCAGCGCCACGGCTTCCAGGTCGATGCGGCGGACGAGCACCAGGTCGCGGTAGAGCGACCGGACGTCCTCCGGGGTCAGGTCGATGTCGTAGTCGGGATGCTCGACCCGCTCTCCCTCGGGGGTGAGCAGCTGGACGAGCTCCGGAGGTGCTTCAGCACCACGAGAGGCGTCGACTGTCATGAGGTCGACTCCGTCGCCCTCATGACAGCTGTGCTGCGCTTATTGATGACCTCGACAAGCTCGGTCATGCGCCACTCCTGATGATCTCGGGGCCGGTGCCGATGGGGTCGCCACCTTCCGGCATTCCTGAAGCACGAACCAGGTGGTGGTGGTTCGTGCCTGTTTGGGGCCATAGTGGCAGACATCACAGCCCACCGCGCAAGCCCCATGCCCTAGCCGTTCCCCTTGCGCCCGCAACCACACGCCACCGGTAGGGTATGGACTGTTGCCGGGTGTCCGACTGACGCCCGGCCCCCGCCCCCAGTGGTGTCCGCACCAGCGGGACAGCGTCCGGCGGGGCGGTGGCCCAAGAGCCGCACTCCATCCAGGAATGCGACGTCAGGCCCCGACAACGCGGCTCTCAACCACGGTCCGCCCGGCTCGCCGGACGGACGTGGCATCGGCTTCCACCGGATCGCTGCCCAGCCTCGGCCGGCAGGCGACGAGGCTACGCCGATGTTCGCGTTAGTGATGTAAAACACAGAGATCCGAAGACGCCGGCTTTCCCAACTCCACCCGTATGTAGGAGGAACGCAGTGGCACGCGTCATCGTTGACGTCATGCTGAAGCCCGAGATCCTCGACCCGCAGGGCCAGGCGATCGCACGAGCGCTGCCCAGGCTCGGCTTCTCCGGCGTCTCAGCCGTTCGGCAAGGCAAGCGTTTCGAGGTCGAGCTCGAGGGCCCGGCCGACGAGGCGGCGCTCGCCGAGGTGCGCAAGATGGCCGAGACGCTGCTGGCCAACACGGTGATCGAGGACTACAGCGTGCGGGTCGAGGGGTAGAAGGAAGATATGCCGCCCCGGTTTCCCCTTGGGGGCTTAAAGCCGGGTTCGGGCGTGCCACAATGCCACGGGCATGCCAACAGTAAATAACAACAGCGTGATTTTGCGGTTAGCCCCGATTTCACAGGGAAACCTACTCCAGGTGACATTCTGGCGCCCGGAGGAGTCCGGTGGATATTGAGTTCTCGTTGGCACTGCCTCGGGATGCGATCGGCATACCGATGGTCAGGCGAGTGCTTGGTGATGCCATGCGTTCACTCAACGTGAGTGAGACGTGCATCGCCGACATGCTGCTCGCCGTGTCCGAGGCGTGCTCCAATGCGGTGCGGCACGGGGGACCCGCCAACCGCTACGAGGTGACGGCGTCGATCGGCTCCGGCCAGTGCGACGTGCGGGTGGCGGACAACGGCAACGGGGTGCCGTCGATCCCGCCGCACTTCCCCCCTCCTGACACCGAGAACGGCCGCGGCCTGCTGATCATGCGTTCCGTGGTCGACGAGATCTCCTTCGGCATCACGCCCGGCCGTGGCACCACGGTCCACCTGCGTAAGCTGCTCGACTGGGACGACGAGGCCGACGCCCGTCCGCGGCAGCTGGCAGCCGTCTGAGCTGCGCGTCCGCGTGACGCACCAGCCGATGCGGACCACGCGGCGGCACCCGATAACCTGAGTAGACCGCCGCCGTCCGCCCCGAAGAGACGGTGGCGCGTGCGCGCGCATTCCTCGGAGGGGACGACTGTCATGAGCGCTGTCCGTGTGGGCGTAGTCACGTTTCCAGGAACTCTCGACGACCAGGACGCCGCCAGAGCCGTGCGCCTCGTGGGCGCCGAGGCGGTTCCGCTGTGGCACGCCGACCACGACCTGAAGGGAGTGGACGCCGTGTTCCTGCCCGGCGGCTTCTCCTACGGCGACTACCTGCGCTGCGGCGCCATCTCGCGGTTCGCGCCGCTCATGGCCGAGCTGATCCCGGCCGCCAAGGCGGGGCTGCCCGTGCTCGGCACGTGCAACGGGTTCCAGATCCTGTGCGAGGCGCACCTGCTGCCCGGCGCGCTGACCCGTAACGCCTCGCTCCACTACGTGTGCCGCGACCAGAAGCTCAGGATCGAGCAGACGGCGACCGCGTGGACCAACTCGTTCGCCCCCGGCCAGGAGATCGTGCTGCCGATCAAGCACGGCGAGGGCCGTTACGTGGCCTCCGACGAGACGCTGGCCGCGCTGGAGGCGAATGACCAGGTGGTCGTGCGTTACCTCGGCAACCCCAACGGCTCGCTCAACGACATCGCGGGCATCCGCAACGAGGCGGGCAACGTCGTCGGGCTCATGCCGCACCCCGAGCACGCGGTCGAGGAGCTGGTCGGCGCGCCGAGCACCGATGGCCAGGGCTTCTTCACCTCCATCCTCAAGAAGCTGGTGAACGCATGAGCGAGCGGAGCGAGCGACCAAATAAGCACGCCACCGACAATGTGAAGCGGGCGGCTGAGACGCCCGACGAGCCGATGCCCTTCGCCGAGCTGGGGATGAAGCAGGACGAGTACAACCGGGTCAAGGAGATCCTGGGTCGCCGTCCCACCGGCTCCGAGCTGGCGATCTACAGCGTCATGTGGTCGGAGCACTGCTCGTACAAGTCGTCGAAGGTGCATCTCAAGCAGTTCGCCACCAAGGCGCCCAAGTCCGAGGCACTGCTCGTGGGCATGGGTGAGAACGCCGGCGTGGTGGACATCGGCGACGGCTGGGCGGCCACGTTCAAGATCGAGTCGCACAACCACCCCTCCTACGTCGAGCCGCACCAGGGCGCCGCCACCGGCGTCGGCGGCATCGTCCGCGACATCATGTCGATGGGCGCGCGCCCGATCGCGGTCATGGACTCGCTGCGCTTCGGCGGCGCGGACGCCGTGGACACACGCCGGGTGCTGCCCGGCGTGGTCGAGGGCATCAGCCACTACGGCAACTGCCTGGGCCTGCCCAACATCGGCGGCGAGGTCGTCTTCGACCCTTGCTACATCGGCAACCCGCTGGTCAACGCCCTGTGCGTGGGCCTGCTGCGCAAGGACCAGATCAAGCTGGCCACCGCGCCCGGGCCCGGCAACAAGGTCGTGTTGTTCGGCGCGTCCACCGGCCCCGACGGCATCGGCGGGGCCTCGGTGCTGGCGTCGGCGACGTTCGAGGACGAGTCGCAGGCCAAGCGGCCCGCCGTGCAGGTGGGCGACCCGTTCATGGAGAAGCTGCTGATCGAGTGCTGCCTGGAGCTCTACGCGGCCGACGTGGTCGTCGGCATCCAGGACCTCGGCGCGGCCGGCGTCTCCTGCGCCACGACCGAGCTGGCCGCCAAGGGCACCGGCGGCATGCAGGTCGACCTCAACCTGGTCCCGCTGCGCGACCCCTCGCTCCGGCCTGAGGAGATCCTCATGAGCGAGTCGCAGGAGCGCATGATGGCCGTGGTCCGGCCCGACGACATCCCGGCGTTCATGGCGATCTGCGAGAAGTGGGACGTGCCGGCCACCGTCATCGGCGAGGTCACCGACACCGGGCGTCTGGTGATGACCTGGGACGACGAGATCATCGTGGACATCCCGCCGGGCACCGCCGCCGACGAGGGGCCCGTCTACGAGCGCCCCTACCATGAGCCGGTCGGCCAGGCCGCGCTCAACGCCGACACCCCTGACCGCCTGGAGCGGCCCGCCGACCTGCGGGCCACGCTGCTGCAGCTGCTCGGCTCGCCCAACCTGGCCTCCAAGGAGTGGGTGACCTCCCAGTACGACCGCTACGTGCGCTCCAACACCGTGCTGGCCCAGCCGGCGGACGCGGGCATGGTGCGGATCTCCGAGGTCATGGCCGGCGCGGAGCCGACCACCCGGGGCATCGCCCTGGCGACGGACGGCAACGGCCGTTACGCCAAGCTCGACCCGTATGCGGGGGCGCAGCTCGCGCTGGCCGAGGCGTACCGGAATGTGGCCGTGACCGGCGCCAAGCCGCTGGCCGTCACCAACTGCCTCAACTTCGGCTCCCCCGAGGACCCCGAGGTCATGTGGCAGTTCGCCGAGGCCGTGCGCGGCCTGGCGGACGCGTGCAGGACGCTGGGCGTGCCGGTCACCGGCGGCAACGTGTCCTTCTACAACCAGACGGGTGCGACGGCCATCAACCCGACGCCGGTCGTGGGCGTGCTCGGGGTCATCGAGGACGTGGCCAAGCGGGTGCCGTCCGGGTTCGTCGCGGACGGGCTGCGGGTCGTGCTGCTCGGGGACACGCGCGAGGAGTTCGGCGGCTCGGAGTGGGCGCACGTCGCGCACCGCCACCTCGGCGGGCTGCCGCCGCACGCTGACCTGGCGGCGGAGCAGGCGCTCGCCACCGTGCTGGTGGAGGCCGCCAAGCGGGGGCTGCTCGAAGGCTCGCACGACCTGTCGGACGGCGGGCTGGCCGTGGCGCTGGCCGAGTCGTGCCTGGCGCGCGGCGTCGGGGCGACCGTGGCGCTGCCCGGCGACGCCTTCACCTGCCTGTTCAGCGAGTCGGCGGGGCGGGCGCTGGTCGTGGTGCGGCCGGAGACCTATGACGAGTTCGCGTCGCTGTGCGGGCGGCACGATGTGCCGTGTTACGGGCTGGGGCACACCGGGGGCTCGGCGCTCGTGGTCGAGGGCGAGTTCGAGGTGGCGGTGGAGGAGCTGCGGGAAACGCACACCGCGGCGCTTCCCGCGTTGTTCGGCTGACGGTTTCCCGGAAGGGGCCGGTGCGGGGTTCCCGCGCCGGCCCCTTCGCGTTACTGCTTCTTCATGCAGACCACGTAGACGGTGCCGCTGACGGAAGTGCCGTGGTTGCCGCCGCTGACGCCGGAGGTCTTCTGGTCGGCGTCCTGCGTGCTGGAGTTGTTGCCGATGCCGTTGTCGTCCTTGGCCACGCTGACCGTCCAGCCCGTGCCGTTGCCGCTCGGCGCGCTGCCCATGACGACGGCGTTCTTGAGCACGGCGAAGGAGAAGCCGCCGCCGGTCGCCACGCCGCCGAAGTGGCAGGACGCCGTCGCGGGGCCGAGCGAGCCCAGAGACGCGGTCTTGGTGTAGGTCGTGTAGGTGGCGCCGCTGCCGGGGTCGCCCTTGGGGCCCTGCGGGCCCTCGGGGCCGCGCTTCCCCTGCTGGATAGTCGTGGTGCCCTGGCTGCCGCCGCCGATCAGGACCCGCTCCTCCGTCTTCCTGCACTTCGTCAACGGGTTCACGATCCGGGCGTAGCGGGACTTCTTGTGCACGCACGCGTGCACTTCACCGGCCGCCGACGATGCGGTGGCGACGCCACCGACGGCGAGGAGCGAGGCGGCGAGCGCGCCGACAGTGGCGAGGGTGAGCGTGGGTGACAGGAACTACATAACGTATCTGTCACGATGCATTCCGTTACAGATGGTTTGACCGATTGTCTCGAACCTGGGTGAGTAAAACGACGCGTTGGCAATGGCGATCTCGGATGCATAATCGGTCTGTGTCAACCGCCGATCCCTCCGCTTACCTGCCTCCGGCCACACAACCAGTCCGTGGCGTGGTCTGGGGGATACACCTCGCCATGCCGCTGCTGGGCCTCTGGCTGCTGCTGGCCCAGCCGACGATCAACATCGAGTGGCACCACAATCCCAGCCACTTCTGGATGATCATCACGGTGGCCGGGATCAACGTGGTGCTCGGCGTGATGATCAGCGAGGCGTCCCGACGGCGCCAGGACGCCAGGCTGTTCCTGGTGTCCATGGTCTTCCTGAGCAGCGCCGGGTTCTTCTTCATGCACGGCCTGGCCACGCCGCAGATCATCCTGCCGACCGGCTCGCTCGGGTTCGACCTGGGTCAGCAGGTCGGGCTCTCGATCGCGGCCGTGTTCGCCTTCGCCTCGGCTCTGCCGCTGGGCGAGCAGCCGGCCAAGCGGGTGCTGGGGTCCCAGCACTTCATCCGCGCGGTGCTCTTCGGCTTCATGATCGTCTGGGGGTTGGCGTCGCTCATCCCCGGGCTGACACCGCTCAGTGAGGCGCCCCCCAAGGAGCCGCTTCCCTGGTTCGCCTGGGCGTCCGTTCCTGGTGTGCTCCTGTACGGCGCGGCGAGCGTGATGATGTTCCTCATTCACCGGCGCCGCCCGTCGGCCATGCTGATCAGCTTGATCACGGCGTACGCGCTGCTGGCCGAGGCCATGATCGCCGGGATGTCGCAGCTCAACTGGAGGCTGTCCTGGTGGGAGTGGCACCTGCTGCTGACCATGGCCTTCGTCTTCGTGGCCTACAGCGCCTACCTGCAGTTCAGGCGGGAGGGGTCGAGCGCGGGCCTGTTCGACTCGGTGACGCTGGCGGCGACCGTGCGGCGTATCCAGCAGGACTACGACCGGGCGCTTGAGGAGCTGGTCGAGCACGTACGCAGGGGCGAGCCGCTGGCCGCGACCCGGCTGTCGGGCAAGTTCCGGCTCAACGAGGGCCAGGCCGCGGTGCTCGACCGGGCCGGTGAGGCGCTGGCCAACGAGCGCGAGCTGTCCGAGCGCCTGGCCGCGCTGGTGGACGTGAGCGCCCAGACCAAGGTCGGCCTGGGCGAGCAGGAGCTGCTGGCCGCGTCACTGGAGCGGGTGCGGCAGGCGTACGGCGACGTCAAGATCGCCCTTGTCGCGGACGGCAAGACGGAGATCGGGTCCCGTGCCTACCGGTTCGCCGGCAGCGACCCGATCAGGCGCGACCACCTGATGGCCTTCCCCCTGACCGTCAAGGGCAAGCTGGCGGGCGTGCTGGAGGTGCCCGTCGGCCGCACGCGCCAGGACGAGGCGCTGGCCGCCACGCTGGCCGGACAGTTGTCGATCTCCCTGGAGAACGCCCGGCTCTACGGGGAGCTGCACACGCTGTTCCACCAGTACATGTCGCCCGACGTGGCGCATGCCCTGCTCGCCGACCCCGGGCAGGCGGCGCTCGGCGGCGAGCTGAAGGAGCTGACCGCGCTCTTCGCCGACCTCAAGGGCTTCACGACGTTCTCGGAGCAGGTCACGCCCGGCGAGATCGTCGAGATGCTCAACCGCTACCACACGGCCGCCGTCCCCTGCATCCTCAACAACGGCGGCACGGTCGTGCAGTTCGTCGGCGACGCGATGCTGGCGTTGTTCAACGCCCCCGCCACGCAGCCCGGGCACGCCAGGGCCGCCTGCAAGGCCGCGCTGGAGATGCAGCGGGCCGCGGCCGAGGTGGCCGAGGAGATGGCGTGGAAGCGCGCGGACGACGTCCCGTGGCCGACGTTCCGGATCGGCGTCAACACGGGGCCGGCCCTGGTCGGCAACATCGGCAGCCCCGAGCTGCGCGGCTTCAACGCGATGGGTGACTGCGTGAACGTGGCCGCCAGGCTCGAGGGCATCGCCGAGCCGGGCACCGTGGTCATCGGAGACACGACGCTCAAGCAACTGGGTCGCGGCGCGAAGGTGAACCCGCTGGGGCGGCTCAGCCTCAAGGGCAAGGAGGAGCTCGTGGCCGCGTACGTTCTCACAGAATTGCCATAGAACAGCGGACCACATATCGACATAATCGGGCGCATGAATCCAGAGCCCGGTGAGTTCCTGTCCATGCTGACCGACGAGGAAGCACAAGCCTTCCGCGCGGCCGGTCGCATCCGGCGCTGGGACCGCGGCACGGCGGTGATGAGCGAGGGCGACACGTCCGACTGGGTGCTCGTGCTGCTCGAAGGCCGGGTGAAGGTCTCCTCGCACACGAGCAGCGGGACCGAGGTCGTCCTCGCCGTACGCGGCCCCGGCGGGCTGCTCGGCGACATGTCCGCCATCGACGGCTCCCCGCGCTCGGCCACGGTGACCGCGCTGGAGCCGATCACCGGCATCGTGGTGCGCGACTTCCCGGCGTTCCTGGAGGCTCACGGGCGGATCGCGGTGCTGCTCATGCAGCTCGTCACCGGGCGGCTGCGGGACTCGGACCGCAAGCGGATCGAATACGGCGCGTTCGACACCACGGGGCGGGTGGCGACCCGGCTGATCGAGCTCGCCGAACGCTACGGCGAGAAGACCAACAGCGGTCTACGCGTCGCGCTGCCGCTGTCGCAGGACGAGCTGGCGGGATGGACGGGCGCGTCACGAGAGGCCGTCAGCAAGGCGCTGCGCACCCTGCGCGACCGCGGCCTGATCGAGACCGGCCGGCGGCGCGTGGTGATCCACGACCTCGACGGGCTACGCAAGCGCGCCCGGTAACCCGGCGGACGTACGTCGTACGTCATAGTGGAGGCCATGGTCGCCGTCACCCCCGAAGAAGACAGCCGCCTTCGTTACGCCTGGCGGGTGTGCTCGGTCACCAGCCTGGGGCTGATCCTCATCGGCATCGCCGGCAGCACGCTCAACGTCGCGTTGCCCACAGTGGTGCGGCACTTCCACGCCAGCGCGCTGGAGTCCGGGTGGATCCTCCTGGCGTTCCTGCTGGTCAACACGGCCAGCCTGGTGTTCTTCGGCCGGGTGGCCGACCTGCTGGGCCGGCGCGAGGTGTATCTGGGCGGGTTCGCGCTGTTCACCGTGGCCTCGCTGCTGGCCGGGCTCTCGCCGGACGTCTGGTTCCTGGTCGCGATGCGGGTGCTGCAGGCGATCGGCGCGGCAATGATCCTCGCGAACGGCACCGTGATCATCACCGACGCCTTTCCGCCGGAGCGGCTCAGCCAGGGGATGGGCGTCTACATTGGCACGTTGTCGGTGGCGCAGCTGGCCGGGCCCACGCTCGGCGGGCTGATCGCGGAGACCGCGGGCTGGCAGTGGATCTTCTGGGTGAACGTGCCGGCCGGGCTGATCGCGCTCGGCTGGGGCGCGGCGATCTTACGCAAGATGCCCAGGCGGCCGCGGCAGCCGGTGGACGCGCTGGGCAACGTGCTGGTGTTCGCGGCGCTGTCGGCGCTGCTGCTGGCGCTGTCGGAGGCGGGCTCGGGCGGGGTGGGCAGCCCTGTGGTGCTGACCGGGGCGGCGGTGTTCGCGCTGCTGCTGCCGCTGATCGTGCTGGCCGAGCGGCGATCCACCAATCCGGTGCTGGATCTGCGGTTGTTCGGGGGGCGGCTGCTGGCGTACGCGAACCTGGCCTCCTTCTGCAACGCGCTGGCACGCTCGGCGCTGATCCTGGTGGTGGCGCTGTACTTCCAGGCGGCGAGAGGGCTGGACGCCTTCGAGGCGGGGCTGAGCGTGTTGCCGGTGCCCGTGGGCATCGGGCTGGCCTCGCCCATCGTGGGGATGCTGGGCAGGAAGGTGTCGCCGTACGCGCTGTCCATCGGCGGGGCGGCGCTGAGCGCCGCGGGGCTCGGCACGCTGATGCTCACGGCGGACCCGCGCACGCCGTACTGGGTGATCGGGATCGGCTTGTTCGTGGCCGGGTGCGGCAGCGGGACGTTCCTCACCGGCAACACGACTCAGGTGATGAGGGCGCTGCCGCAGGACAGCCTGGGCGTGGTGAACGGCTTCCGCGTCATGGTCATGAACATCGGGATCGTACTCAGCGTGGGCCTGTCGCTCAGCGTCCTGACCAGCAGCGTGGGGCCTGACCTGCGGGCTCAGGTGTACGCGGGCACGCTGTCGGAGCTGTCGCCGGTGGCGGTGGGGCAGCTGATGGAGGGGTTTCAGCACGCGTACGCGGTGTTGTTCACGGTCGCCCTGGCAGGCGCGCTGATGGCCGCCCTGGCCCGGCCTCGCCACCGCTAGTGTATTACAAAACGTGTTACACTCTTTGCATGGGCACTCTCAACGTACGCACCGATGAGGCCATGGAAACGGCTCTGCGCGCACTTGCGGGAGAGACGCGAAGTCGGTCCGAGGCTGTTCGCTACGCCATCCTTCGCACATACAAGGAGATGCTGCTAGAGCAGGCCGCCGCGGACGCGGATCGGTTGCGGAATGATCCTGACGATCAGGCCGAGATGCTGGCCATCCAGCGCTTCATGGGCGTAGCGGAGTGATATTCCGAGGCGCGATCTACGAGATCAAAGCGCTTCCAGGGACTCGCGACCACGAGCAACAGGGACGCCGCTATGCGGTGATCATTCAATCGGATAGCTTCTCCACCAGCACCATCACGATAGCAATGACATCCACGAGCGCCGGGCCTGCGGTCTACCGGCCCGAGATCGAGTTCAACGGGGCGAAGTCACGCGTGCTCACGGATCAGATCTACTCCGTGTCACCATCGAGGCTCGGCGATTTCAAGTGCGCGCTCGAAGCCCACGAGATCGCAGATCTCGACCGAGCCCTGATGCTGAAGCTCGGCCTCATTTGAGGGCGGCGGCCAGCCTGGACTCCACGTCGCGGTAGCGGGCGACCGGGACGAGGTGGACACCGGCGAAGGCACCGGAGTCGCGCAGCGCGAGCACCTGCTCGCAGGCGGCCCCCACCCCCGCCATGCGGTCCGCGGCCACGCGTGCGACCAGGTCGTCGGGGATGGCGATGTCCGGGATCGCCGCGGCGAGGGTGTGGGCGTGGCGTTCACTGGCCAGGACCATGACGCCGGCGTAGACCGGCACGTCCACCGGCTGGGCTTCGCGCCAGCGCAACTGCGCCTCAAGCGAGAAGCTGACCTGGGAGAACAGGAAGTCGGCCGTACGCTTCCACGCCGGGATCGGGCGCAGCGCGGCGGCCGCCCCGAGCCGGAACCCCGGCGAGAATTCCCTGGCTTCCTCGATCATGGAGCGGACTGTCAGGTCGCTGGTCCGGTTGCCACTCGTCGGCTTGTCACCGTAGACGAAGAGAAACTGATCCACCCCGTACGCCGCCGCCGTCAGCAGGTCGCGGCGGAAGCCGAGCAGGTTGCGGTCGCGGGAGTTGAGGCAGGCGATGCCGCGCCCGCCCATCGCCTCGACCTCGTGGGCCACAGCGACGCTCGAGACGGTGGCGCGCCCGATGTGGTTGTCCGGGATGAGGAACGAGTGGGCGATCGTGCTGAGCGTGCCGATCTGGTGCCTGACGCGCTTCAGATCCGGCTTGGTCGGCGGTTCGATCTCACAGATCAGCTCAAAGGTCACGATCAGGACTCTAGCGCCTGGCCGCCAGCGTCTCGATGCCGCTGAGGACGAGGTCGACGCCGAACGTGTCGTACAGCATCGCGTCCATTCCGTCGATCAGCGGGCCGGCCATCTCCACCAGGTACGGGTACTTCTCGAGGGGCAAGGACTGCAGGCCGGCCCGCTTGGCGCGGACGATGTACTCCTCACCGGGCCGGACGTGCACGGGGGCGTCGGCGATGGCGATGGCGCTCTGCAGCAGGTATTTGCTGATCAGGCAGCTCTCCTCCACGCTGAAACCCGCCGTGCGGGCCAGCCGGAGCGCCTGGTCCCAGACGGCCAGGAAGTTCGGCACCGCGATCACGTCGACCTGCTCGAAGACGTGCTTGGCGCACGGGTGCACGCGCAGCGTCCCGACCAGGCCCACCATGAGGTCACGCAACTGCTCCTGCCACGGGCGCTCGTCGGCCGGCTTGGGCGCGAAGCCGGCGATCAGGTGGTCGGCCATGCCGACGAGCAGCTGCTCCTTGTTCTTGTAGTGCCAGTAGAGGGCCATCGGCGTCACGCCCAGGTCCGTGGCCAGACGCCTGATCGTCACGGCGTCGAGTCCCTCGGCGTCGCCGACCTCCAGGGCGTGCTCCGCGATCGCCTGCGCGGTCAGTTTTCCCATCACGGTTGACAACTATACGCCGTACAAGTTCAACTATACGCCGTACAAGTACAGCGTATAGGAGGCATTTGTCATGCGCTGGTGGGCGCTGGTCGCGGTGACCTTGGGCACCTTCATGACCTATCTCGACAACAACGTGGGCAACGTCGCCTTGCCCACCATCCAGCGGGAGCTCGGGCTCACGATCTCGGGGCTGGAGTGGATCGTGAGCTCGTACATCCTGGTCTTCGCGGGCCTCATGCTGGCCGGTGGGCGGCTCGCGGACGTGTTCGGGGCCCGAAGGGTGTTCCTCAGCGGGCTCGCGATCTTCACGGTGGCCTCACTGGCGGCCGGGTTCGCCACCAGCGGAGGCGTGCTCATCGCGGCGCGGGCCGTGCAGGGGATGGGGGCGGCGCTGCTCACGCCGACCGCGCTGGCGCTGATCGGGCAGATCTTCCCCGATCCCGGCGAGCGCGGCCGGGCCGTGGGCATCTGGAGCGCCTCGGGGGCGCTGTCCATGGCGCTCGGCCCGGTGACGGGCGGCTTCATCACTGAGAACCTGCACTGGGGCTGGATCTATCTGATCAACGTGCCGATCGGGCTGGTGACGTTCGGGATCGCGCTGTGGGCGCTCCGGCCCGCGTTCACCGAGCTCCGGCGGGTGCGTCACAGCCTCGACCTGCCGGGGCTGGTCACGTCGGCGCTGGCGCTGTTCGCGCTGACGTACGCGCTCATCGAGGGCGAACGGGCCGGCTGGACCTCTCCGGAGATCCTGGCCACGCTCGGCGTGTTCGCGGCCGCGGCGGTCGCGTTCGTGCTGGCCGAGGCGCGGGCCGCGGAGCCGATGATCGTGATGTCGCTGTTCAGGTCCCCGACGTTCACCGGTGGGCTGCTCACCAGCGGGATCTGGTCGTTCGGGGTGTTCGGGATCTACTTCTTCAGCGCGCTCTGGCTGCAGAACGTGCTCGGCTTCTCCCCGACTGAGGCGGGCGCGTCGTTCGTGCCGATGGCCCTGGTCATGGCCGTGATGGCGATCCTGTCCCAGCGGGTGAGCGCGCGGCTCGGCATCGGCCCGACGGTGGCGCTCGGGATGGCGCTCATGGGCGCGGCCATCTACCTGCTCTCCGGAGTCGGCGCCGACGCCGACTACGCCGACGTGGCACCCTGGTTCCTCCTGTACGGGCTCGGCGGCGGCCTCCTGGTGCCGCTGACCGCCGCCATCCTCAGCGGGATGCCCAAGGACCGCTCCGGCGTCGCCTCGGGCATGCTGAACGTCTCACGCGAGGTGTTCGGACTGCTCGGCATCACCGTGCTGGGGGCGATCCTGACCTCCAGGCAGAGCGCGAGCGACCGGGCGCCGCTCGCCGCCTTCCTTGACGCTTACCAGTTCACGCTGGTGGTCGCGGCGGTGGTGGTGCTGGCGGCGATCCCGGTCGCGCTCTACGCGCTCCGCAGCCGAAGGGAAGAGCCTCAGGCGGCGGCCTCCGTCACCGTCGGGTCCTCGAACTGAGTGCGGTAAAGCTCCTCGTAGCGGCCGCCGGCGGCGAGCAGCTCGGCGTGTGTGCCGCGCTCCACCACGCGGCCGTCCTCGATCACCAGGATGAGATCGGCGGCGCGGATCGTGGAGAGCCGGTGCGCGATCACCACGGCGGTCCGGCCCGCGAGCGCCTCGCCGAGCGCCGCCTGCACGGCCGCCTCCGAGGTCGAGTCGAGCGCCGCCGTGGCCTCGTCCAGGATGACCACCTTGGGCCTGGCCAGCAGCAGCCGGGCGATCGTGAGTCGCTGGCGCTCGCCGCCCGACAGGCGGTAACCGCGCTCGCCGACCACGGTGTCGAGCCCGTCGGGCAACGACTCGATCAGGGTCGCCAGCCTGGCCCTGGTGAGTGCGTCCCAGATCTCGTCCTCGGTCGCCTCCGGACGGGCCAGCAGCAGGTTGGCCCGGATCGTTTCGTGGAACAGGTGACCGTCCTGGGTGACCATGCCGAGCGTGTCGCGGATGGCGTCGAAGGTCAGGTCGCGCACGTCCACGCCGCCGAGCCGGACCGCGCCTGAGTCGACGTCGTACAGCCGGGGCAGGAGCTGGGCGATCGTGGACTTGCCCGCGCCCGACGAGCCGACCAGCGCCACCATCTGGCCGGGCTCGGCCCGGAACGAGACGCCGTGCAGCACCTCGACGCCGCCACGCGTGTCGAGCGCGGCCACCTCCTCCAGCGAGGCGAGCGAGACCTTGTCGGCCGACGGGTACGCGAACCGCACGTCCTCGAACTCGACCGCGACCGGCCCGTCAGGCACCTGCCCGGCGTCCGGCTTCTCCTGGATGAGGGGCTTCAGGTCGAGCACCTCGAAGACCCGCTCGAAGCTGACGACCGCGCTCATGATGTCCACGCGGGCGCTGGCCAGCGCGGTCAGCGGGGCGTACAGGCGGGTGAGCAGCATGGCCATCGCCACGAGCGCGCCCGGCGCCAGCTGGGCGCGCAGGGCATAGAAGCCGCCGAGCCCGTACACCAGGGCCAGGGCCAGCGCCGAGACCAGGGTCAGCGCGGTGACGAAGGCCGACTGGGTCATGGCGGAGCGCACGCCGATGTCCCGCACCCGCCTGGCCCGGCTCGCGAACTCGGCCGACTCGTGCGCGGGCCGGCCGAACAACTTCACCAGCGTCGCGCCCGGCGCGGAGAACCGCTCGGTCATCTGGGTGCCCATGGCCGCGTTGTGGTCGGCGGCCTCCCGGCGCAGCCGGGCGATCCTGGTGCCCATCCGCCGGGCAGGCAGCACGAAGATCGGCAGGAGCAGCAGCGCGAGCAGGGTGATCTGCCAGGAGATGCTGATCATCGCCGTGAGCGTCAACGCGAGCGTCACGAGGTTGCCGACCACGCCGGACAGGGTGTCGGTGAACGCCCGCTGCGCCCCGATCACGTCGTTGTTGAGCCGGCTCACCAGCGCGCCGGTGCGGGTCCTGGTGAAGAACGCGATCGGCATGCGCTGCACGTGGTCGAAGACGGCCGTACGCAGGTCCAGGATCAGACTCTCGCCGAGTCCCGCGGACAACCACCTGTTGATCAGCCCGAGCGCCGCCTCGGCGACGGCCAGGCCCGCGATCGCCAGGGCCACCACGACGACCACGTCCAGCGGCTCCGCCTTGAAGATCGCGTCAACCACGCGGCCGGCGAGCAGCGGAGAAGCCACCGCCAGACCTGCCATCACCACGCTGAGCACCATGAACAGCGCCAGTCTCCGGCGGTGCGGGCGGGCGAAGCCGCCGATGCGCCGAAGCGTCGCCCTGGACAGGGGGCGACGCTCCGGCCGGTTGTTCATCGAATACAGCTGGTGCCAAGCGGTCATTTCCATGCTCATGGCATGGAACGCTACTTCCTCAAGTTAAGTTGAGGTCAAGCGCCGATCTTCTTGCCCTTGCTGTGCCAGACCACGGCGACCGAGGGGCGCGGCTGGCTGCTGCCTCCGTCGGGCCAGTGGCTGCTCGGCTGCTCCGGGGTGGCGTCGTCGGTCTCGCCCGGGTGCTGCACGGCCACGAACACGCTGCGCTGATCCTGGGTGATCATCGGGCCGCAGGTCTCGGCGCCGACGGGGACCGTGAGGAACTGGCGCAGGTAGCCGCGCTCCTTGCCGCGGACGGGCATCACGAACAGGCCGTCGTTGGCCTCGAGCGCGTTGCCGTCCGTGGAGATCCACAGGTTGCCGTCGCGGTCGAACGCCAGGTTGTCCGGGCACGAGATCGGCGAGACCTTCGACTTGTCGAAGCCGGCGAAGTACGTCGCGGCGTCGTTCGGGTCTCCGCAGACCAGCGGCAGCGACCAGGCGAACTTCGTCGCGGCCTGGTCGTTGTGCTGCTCGACGATCTCCAGCACGTGGCCGTGCTTGTTGGAGGGACGCGGGTTGGCCTCGTCCACCTGGGCCGCGGTGCGGTTGCTGTTGTTGGTCAGCGCCACGTAGATGGCACCGGTGACCGGGTTGCGCTCGACGTCCTCCGGGCGGTCCATCTTGGTCGCGCCCACCTTGTCGGCGGCCACGCGGGTGTAGACCAGGACCTGCTCGGCGGTCATGCCGTCCACGAACGACTTCTTGCCCGAGACCAGCGGGATCCACTCGCCGGAGCCGTCGAACAGGCCGTCGGCGGGCAGCTTGCCGGTGCCGTCGATCTCGGACGCCGGGCTGTCGCCGGTGAACTTGGCCACGTAGAGAGTGCCCTCGTCCAGCAGCGTCCGGTTGTGCCGCTCGTTTCCGGGGATGTAGCGGTCCTTGGAGACGAACTTGTAGACGTACTCGAAGCGCGCGTCGTCACCCATATACGCGACCAGGCGGCCGTCCCTGGCGATCGACGTGGTCGCGGCCTCGTGCTTGAAGCGGCCGAGCGCGGTGCGCTTGATCGGCGTGGAGTCGGGATCGAACGGGTCGATCTCCACGATCCAGCCGAACCTGTTGGCCTCGTGGGGGTGCTTGGCCAGGTCGAAGCGCTCCTCGACCCGGTCGAACCTGCGGTTGCCCGACGGGGTGCCGTTGGTGAGCGTGTAGCGGGTGGCGTACTGCTTCTGCTCCGCAGGCACCTTGTCGGCGTTGACGAAGTACTGGTCGAAGTTCTCCTCGGCGGTCAGCACCGTGCCCCACGGGGTGGTGCCGCCGGCGCAGTTGTTGAGCATGCCGATCGGCTTGAGGCCCTGGGGGTCGGCGGCCGTCTTGAGCAGGTCGCTGCCGGCGGCCGGACCGCTGAACTTCATGGGGGTCTGAGCGGTGATGCGCCGGTTGTAGCGGCGACGGCCGCTGGTGACCAGCTTCCACTGACCGCTGCCCTCGCGGGCGATCTCCACGATCGAGCCGCCGTGCGCGGCCAGCCCGATCTTGATCTGCTCCTCGGTCGCGGTAGCCCCGCCGGTGTAACCGCGGAACATCAGCGTCTCGTCGCTGTACTCGTGGTTCACCCAGAGCAGCGCGCGGTCGCGGCCCATCGGGAACAGCGTCACGAAGTCGCAGTTGTAGCCGAACTGCTTGTTCTGGGCCTCGGCGGTCTGCTTCTCGAAGTCGAAGGCCGGCGCGCCGGGCAGCACCGGGTCGCCCCAGCGCACCACGACGGAGGAGCTGTAGCCGTCCGGGACGGTCAACACGTCTTCTTTGTTCGGCGCCACAGGGGTGAAACGCAGGTCGCTCCCAAACCAGCCGCGATCGGTTGCGGCCGCCTCGGGGTCGGCGGCGAGCGCCGGGGCCGCCCCGGCCACGCCCACGCCCGCCACCAGAGCGCCCAGGGCGCCGGCGCGCAGAACGCCGCGGCGCGACAGCGCCTCCTTCACCACATCGCCGAAGTACGCGTTGTCAGAGGTGTTGCCGTCCTCGTGCGCGCACGCGTTGCCGCAGCGGAACTGACAGGTCAGCGCAGATCGGCCACCTTTGTGCGGGGTGGATAGCAGCGGCAGCAGCCGCCGGCCTCCCATGAGGTTCGCCACAGGTCCTCCAGATAAGTGCGCGGTTGTACGGCGGGGACGCTACGGCCACCGCTGGAACCGTAGGTGAACGAAGACCTCCGTCTCGATGAACGCTTCCCGGGAGACAATAGTGGGGTGCCGGCACGCAAAATAGAGCCAGAACGGCTGAAATCAGCCCTCGATGACCAGTTGATCGCCCTCGACGAGCCTCCCTACGACGGGCCCGCGTCCGCCCTGCCCGACGCACTCGTCGCCGCGGTGCTGGCCGCCTACGACCGGGGGTTGCGGCCGGAGCGTGACGCGGCCAGGCAGGCGGTGCGTTACCTGCTCGACAAGCTGGCCGCCGCCGCACCCGGCAGGACCGTCGAGATCCGCGTCCCGCCGTACGCCGCCGTCCAGGCCATCGCCGGCCCCCGGCACACGCGGGGCACGCCGCCGAACGTGGTCGAGACCGACGGGCGGACCTGGATCGAGCTCGCGCTGGGCCGGCTGACGTGGGAGGAGGCCATGGCGAAAGGCGCGATCTCCGCCAGCGGATCACGCGCCGATCTGTCAGAGCACCTGCCGCTGCGCTAGCGGCCGCTCCCGCTCATCCAGGGGAACCTCTCCTGGAAGCAGCGGTCGACCTGATCGCTGGGGAGGTAGGCGCATTGCTGGACCACGTTCCAGAACCAGAGGGCCACGATCGAGAAGAGCACCAGGGACAGGACGCTGATCACGATGCCGGCGATGGCGCGGCCCCTGCCCGCGCGCCTGGCCAGTGCCACGCACCCGAAGACGATCGACAGGATCGCGGTGATCAAGCCGGTGAAGCAGACGAACACCAGGAAGGGGCTCGCCACGCCGAGCACCAGCGCGGCCGTGGCCAGGCCCTGGCCGGTCCTGTCCTGCTGCTCGGGCTGCGGGTAGGGAGGGCCTGGGTGACCGTACGGGGCTCCGGGCGGGGGCGGCCCGTAACCCGGCGGGCCACCATACGGGCTGGACGGGGTGGTGCCGGGGACGCTGGGCGGCTGCTCCGGTGAGCCTGCGGCGTACTGGCCGTACGGGCTGACAGGCGGCTGGCCGCTCTGGGCCCCCTGCTCGTACCGGGACGGCGCCGGCCTGCTCGGCGGCTCCTCCTCCTGTGGTGCGACCTCCCAGCCGGGATACCGCGGCGTGGCGCCAGGAATCGGGTACGCCTGGGTCGTCTCGGCGTCGCCACCCGCCGGCTCCGGGGTCTCGGGCGCGGTGGGCAGGTCGGGGTGCGTGGGCTCGACCGGCCGCGGCTCATGCGTGGGCTCGGCCGGCCGCGGCTCGTGCGTCGGTGGCACGTCAGGCGGCGGCACCACGGGCGGCGCCGGCGCGATCGGCTCCTCGTCCTCGCGGGCCGGCGGCTCCGGCTCCGCCTCGGGGACGTTCGGCGGCGTCGGTCCCGGCGTGGGAGTGCCTGGAGGCTCCTCCTCGGGGACGACACCCCCTGTGGGGCCGGCGCCGGGCGGACCGGCCGCCGACCATCCGGGCGGGGTCTCGTCACCGCCCGTGGGCCCGGGCTCATAGGGCCTGGGTTCGTAGGGCCCGGGCGTGGGCGGGCGCTCCTCCTGCCCTGGCCGCTCGTTCTCCTCGGCGCCCTCGCGCCACCACTCGGGCGCGTGCTCACCCTCTTCCGGACGGTCCTCGCGTGGGTCCTTCCCCTGGCGCGGCTCGTTCGGATCCCCAGATGTGGTCACGTCTGCGTCTCCCGACGGGTTTGCATGCCGGATACTTCACCCTTTCGCGGAGAGCGTCGGCTAAACCACATGACACGGTAAGAGGACGCCCATACTTGGGTCTCCATGCGCCAAAGAGGCAGGCGGCGGGCAAGATGAGGGCATGCTGGACGAGACCCTGTCGTACGCATTGATCAAGCTCATGAAGGCGCAGCGCAACCAGCTGGCCGCGGCCCTGGCGCCGCTCGGCCTCCACGCGGGACAGGAGATGCTGCTCAACCAGCTGTGGCGCGAGGACGGGCTGACGCAGGGCGAGCTCATCGCCAGGCTGGGCGTCGAGCCGCCGACCGTGACGAAGACCCTGCAGCGGCTGGAGCGGGCCGGCTTCGTCTATCGGGCGCCCGATCCGGACCGGCCGCGAGTCGGCCGCGTGCACCTCACCGACGCGGGCAAGGCGCTGCGCGAGCCGGTCGAGGAGATCTGGACCAAGATGGACGAGGACCTCCTGCGCGGCCTGCCCGACGCCGAACGCGATCTGCTCACCCGCCTCGTCCGCGCCAAGCGCCTCTAGCCCTTTCACTTCCAGCGAACGGCCCTTGCGTGGCCACCCCGCTTCGAGTTAGCTGGCTAATTAGTCGGCTAATCTCACATTTGAGGGGAAATTTACATGCATGTGCTCATCACCGGTGGTTCGTCGGGCGTCGGCGCCGCGACCGCGCTCGCGTACGCCCAATCGGGCGCGCGCGTCACGATCACCTACAAGTCCGGCGCGGATCGGGCGGCCGAGATCGTCAAGCGGATCGAGGCGGACGGCGGCGAGGCAGCGGCCGTCCACCTGGATCTGGAGGACCACACGACGATCGCGCCCGCCGTCGCCCAGGCCGGCCCGGTGGACGCGCTCATCGCGAACGCCGTCCGCTGGGGCACGATCATGCCCAACAGCATTCCTTTCGAGGACGTGCCCGCCGCGGAGTGGACGGCCGCCCTGCACGCCAACGTCGTCGGCAACGCCCTGCTCGCCCAAGCCGTGCTGCCCGAGATGAGGCGGCGCGGGTTCGGCAGGATCGTGTTCGTGTCGTCCGGGGCGGCCGAGGAGGGACTGCCGGGTCCCGGCCCGTACGGCACCGCGAAGATGGCCCTGCATGGCATGGCCCGCGCCCTGGCCTGGGAGGCCGGCAGGGACGGCATCCTGGTGAACGTGGTCGTCGCCGGCCTCACGATCACCGGCGTCTCCCGCCCCATCCCGCAGTCGGCCCTGGACCAGATCGCCGCCCGCACGCCCAGCCGCCGCCTGTCCACGGCCGACGACCTGGCCGCGCTGATCGTCTTCCTCGGCTCCGCCGCCAACCGCAACGTCACCGGGGAGTTCGTCCGTGACGGGTCCAATGCGGGCAGGTCATCCCACGCGCTGTGATATCGACCCGGGGTGCGAGCACAGATTCGGTCAACCTAGACTGAGGCATGTGCTGAAGGGCGACGGCCGACTCGGCCATGACCTGGACCTCGATGACCGCGCTCCTAAAGACGCCTGTGGCGTCTTCGGCGTCTGGGCTCCGGGCGAGGAAGTCTCAAAACTGACCTACTACGGGCTGTACGCGTTGCAGCATCGCGGCCAGGAGTCCGCGGGCATCGCAGTCAGTGAGGGCAGCCGCATTCTCGTTTACAAGGACATGGGCCTGGTGGCTCAGGTCTTCGACGAGTCTGTGCTGGGCACCCTCCGCGGTCACCTGGCCATCGGCCACTGCCGCTATTCCACGACCGGATCGAGTGTGTGGGAGAACGCGCAGCCCACGCTGAGCTCCACCGACGTCGGTGGCCTCGCGCTCGCGCACAACGGCAACCTGATCAACACTCCGGAGCTGGCCCAGCGCCTGACTCCAGGGTCCACCAGGGCCACCACTGACACCGAGGTCCTGACCACGCTGCTGGCCCAGGACCGCACCCGCTCCGTCGAGGACGCGGCCGCCGAGCTGCTTCCGCAGGTCAAGGGCGCCTACTCGCTCGTGTTCATGGACGAGAAGACGCTCTACGCGGCCCGCGATCCGCAGGGCATCCGCCCGATGGTGCTCGGCCGTCTCGAACGCGGCTGGGTGGTGGCCTCGGAGACGGCCGCGCTGGACATCGTGGGCGCCACGTTCGTCCGCGAGATCGAGCCGGGCGAGCTGCTCACCATCGACGAGCGCGGCGTGCGGTCGCGCCGCTTCGCGCTGGCCGAGCCGAAGGGCTGCCTGTTCGAGTACGTCTACCTCGCCCGCCCCGACACCACCATCGCGGGACGCGGCGTGCAGGTCACCCGGGTCGAGGTGGGCCGCGTGCTGGCCCGCGAACATCCCGTGGAGGCCGACCTGGTCATCCCCACGCCGGAGTCCGGCACCCCGGCCGCCGTGGGTTACGCCCAGGAGAGCGGGATCCCCTACGGGCAGGGCCTGGTCAAAAACTCCTACGTGGGCCGCACCTTCATCCAGCCCTCCCAGACCATCCGCCAGCTCGGCATCCGGCTCAAGCTCAACCCGCTGCGCGAGGTCGTCGAGGGCAAGCGGCTGGTGGTCGTGGACGACTCGATCGTGCGGGGCAACACCCAGCGCGCCATCGTCAAGATGTTGCGCGAGGCGGGGGCGCGTGAGGTGCACGTACGCATCTCCTCGCCGCCCGTGGCCTGGCCGTGCTTCTACGGCATCGACTTCGCCACCAGGGCCGAGCTGATCGCGGGCTCGCTGACCGTGGAGGAGATCCGGGCCTCGCTCGGTGCCGACTCGCTCGGCTACATCTCCCTGGAGGGTCTGACCAAGGCCACCACGCTGCCGGCCGATCGCCTCTGCAGGGCCTGCTTCGACGGCTCCTACCCCATCCCCATCGACCAGGACAACGTGGGCAAGTTCGTGTTGGAGACGAAGGCGTGAATACGTACGAGGCCGCGGGGGTCGACATCGCCGCCGGTGAGCGGGCCGTCGACCTCATGAAGAGCAAGGTGGCGCGCTCGCGGCGGCCCGAGGTGGTCGACGACGCCAGCGGCTTCGCCGGCCTGTTCGACGCCTCGGCCCTGCTGCGATACCAGCGGCCGCTGCTTGCCACCTCCACCGACGGCGTGGGCACCAAGGTCATGATCGCCCAGCAGTACGGCAAGCACGACACCATCGGCATCGACCTGGTGGGCATGGTCCTGGACGATCTCGTGGTCTGCGGAGCCGAGCCGCTGTTCATGACCGACTACATCGCCTGCGGCAAGGTGGTGCCCGAGCGCGTCGCCGAAATCGTCGGCGGCGTGGCCGAAGGCTGCCGCCTGGCCGGAGCCGCGCTCGTGGGCGGCGAGACGGCCGAGCACCCGGGCGCGATGGGGCCGGACGAATACGACCTGGCGGGAGCCGGCACGGGAGTCGTGGAGGCGTCCGCCATGCTCGGGCCCTCCCTCGTCCAGGAAGGCGACGTGGTGCTGGGGCTCGCCTCCTCCGGCGTGCACTCCAACGGCTACTCGCTGGTTCGCCACATCCTGCGCGAGGCCTCGCTGTCGCTCGACACGGTGCCGGCCGAGCTGGAGCGGCCGCTGGGTGAGGAGCTGCTCGAGCCGACCCGCATATATTCGCTCGACTGCCTGGAGCTGGCCCGTACGGGCACGGTCCACGCTTTCGCGCACATCACGGGTGGCGGGATCGAGGGCAACGTGTCCCGCTCACTCCCCGGGCACCTGGACGCCTTGCTCGACCGCTCCTCCTGGACGCCGCCCCCGATCTTCGGCCTGCTGGCCGGGCATGGGCGGGTGGCCCAGAAGGACATGGACCGCACCTTCAACCTAGGGGTCGGCATGGCGGCCATCGTCGCCCCTGACGCCGCCGACGCCGCGATCCGCCTCCTCGGCGACCGCGGCCTGCCCGCCTGGGTCATGGGCGAAGTCGTCCCAGGCACCGGCCACGCCCGCTACCGCTGACCCCGCCGCACCTCCTCACGCCTTCTCGCCGACGCGGGCGCGCCAAGGCAACGGCGCCCGTGCTCGGCCGACTGCTGACGCGGCGGCGAGCACGACCCAGGCGGACGGTGACTCAGGTGCTCTTGTGGCGCTGGTAGTAGCGGGCCACGCGCACCCGGTTGCCGCACAGATCGGGTGAACACCAGCGGCGGCGCGGGTGAGCAGGCAGGAACACCATGCGGCAGTCGGGGCCCTCGCAGCCCCGGATCCGGCCCGCGGCCGGGTCGGTGAGCAGGTCGGCCGCGGCCTCGGCCAGTTGGGCGAGCAAGCGGGCCAGGTCGTCGCCGTCCCGGCCCGTGCCGGTGCGGAAGGTGCCGTCCCGCCACTCCAGCACGCGGTAGGGCGGCGCGGCGCGAGCCGCCTCGTTGAGCGCGGCGACCGCCGCGTCCGGCGGCGGTGCGCCCTCGCGCACGGCGTTGAGCGCCGACTCCACCTGGCCGCGCAGGCGGCGGACGGCCGCCAGCCCGGCGGTCGTGAGTGGGGCCGACGGCAGGGTGAGCCGATCGGCCTGGCGGGCGAGCCACGTCTGGAAGTCCCCGGGCGCGTCAAGGGCGTCGAAGTCCCGCGCGCGGGTGTTGACCAGGTCCAGCGCGAGCGGCTCACCGATCAGGAGCTCCATGGGTCCTAATGGTACATCCCAGGGTTGACCCATTAGATGTCGCACGCTTATAACTAATGCATCTTCCACCGAAAGAGGCATTAGTCATGGACATTCCCGAGGTGCGGCACGGGTTCGTGGACGTGGACGGCGTGCGAGTCTTCTACCGGGAGGCAGGGCCGCGGGACGCGCTGCCGCTGCTGTTGCTGCACGGCTTCCCGTCCGCCTCACACCAATACAGGCGGCTGATGGACGCGCTGGGCGACCGCTACCGGCTGATCGCGCCCGACTATCCGGGGTTCGGGCACACGCAGGCGCCCGACGGCTTCGTCTACTCCTTCGACCGGCTCGCCGACGTGGTCGAGGGGTTCGTGCGAGCGATCGGGCTCGAGCGGTTCGTGTGGTACGCGTTCGACTTCGGCGGCCCGGTGGGCTTCCGGGTCGCCACCCGGCATCCCGAGTGGATCGCCGCCCTGATCGTGCAGAACGCCAACGCCTACGACGAGGGGCTCTCCGACATCGCACGCAAGACCATCGGTGCCCCGCCAGAGGAGCTGTTCACCTTGCCGGTCACACGGAGCCAGTACGAGGACGGCACGGCCGACCCGTCACTGATCGCGCCCGACGGATGGACACTCGACCAGCACTTCCTGGATCTGCCCGGACGCAAGCAGGCACAACTGGCGCTCGCGCTCGACTACCGGTCGAACCTGGAGCTGTATCCCGCCTGGCAGGCATGGCTCCGCGAGCACCGCCCGCCCACGCTGGTGCTCTGGGGGCGGGGAGACGCGATCTTCCTGGAGGCCGGCGCGCACGCGTACCGGCGCGACGTGCCCGAGGCCGAGGTGCATGTGTTCGACACCGGGCATTTCGCGCTGGAGGAGAAACTTCCAGAGATCGCCCCGCTCATCGCCGGATTCCTTTCCCGGCAATCGTGACGAAAGCCCCACGGTTACCCGTGGGGCCCGACGAACGTGGGCGAGGATCCGGCACGCCGGGCCCTCGGCCACGTCAACCAGGAGTGTGGCTATCGACGGCCGGACGGACGGCTATCGTCGTCGTCTCCGGTGTCATAGTCATCGGCGTAATCGGCATAGCGATCCGCCAGCTCATCGTTGAGGTCGTCGGCGTCGTCACTGCGGCTGGAGTCTCCGACCCCGAGTTCGTCGCGAAGACGGTCAAGATCCGTGCCACCGCTGTTGTACTTCAGCTGGCGAGCAACCTTGACCTGCTTGGCCTTTGCTCGGCCGCGCCCCATTGGCTCGACCCCCTCGTGTGGGGTCGTCCCCGACCCCTCGTCGCTAACGCACCACACACTGACGCCGCCTGACTTTGGGCGTCAGCCTATCGTTCGCCTATTACCGTACCTGTTTTGTGCCCAGCTCGGTACGCCGTATGGGCGTGGGGCGTCAGTGGCCCAGCCAAATAGCCCGAATACGCCCGACTTCCGACATTCTGCGCTCAGCTAGCCTATCCGCTGCGACCGCGGGAGGAACGCCCTCATCGGCCGCAATTCGGAAGATCTTCAGAGTCGTGTCATAGATCTGGGCGGCCTTGGACCTGGCCCGATCCATGTCGAAGCCCTTGATCTCGTCGGCGACCTGGATCACCCCGCCGGAATTCACGACGTAGTCGGGCGCGTACAGGATCCCGCGTTCGGCGAGTTGCTTCTCGACCCCCGGGTGGGCCAGTTGATTGTTGGCCGCACCGCAAACGATTTTCGCTTTCAGCCGAGCCACGGTGTCGTCATCGAGCGCGCCGCCCAGCGCGCACGGCGCGAACACGTCGATGTCGGCCGACGTCAGGGCCCTGGCATCGGCCACCACGTCCACTTCCGGGTGACGCAGGCGGACGCGTTCGATCGCCTTGGGGCTCACATCGCAGATCACGACCTCGGCGCCGTCTTCGCGCAGGAGCTCGACCAGACGGTGGCCCACTTTGCCGACCCCTTCGACGCCGACCCGCTTGCCGTGCAGCGACGGTGTGCCGTAAACCCGCTCGGCCGAGGCACGCATGCCCTGGAACACGCCGAACGCCGTCAGGATGGACGAATCCCCCGCCCCGCCGTTGGCCAGGGTGCGGCCGGTGACGAAGCGCGACTCACGGGCGACGATGTCCATGTCCTCGCTGTAGGTGCCGACGTCGCAGGCGGTGATGTAGCGTCCGCCGAGCGACTCGACGAACCTGCCGTACGCGCGCAGCAGCGCCTCGTTCTTGTCCTGGGCCGGATCGCCGATGATGACGGCCTTGCCGCCGCCCAGGTCCAGGCCGGCCAGGGCGTTCTTATACGCCATGCCCTTGGCCAGGTTGAGCACGTCGGAGAGGGCCGCATGCTCGCTCTCGTACGGATAGAACCTGGTGCCCCCCAACGCCGGCCCCAGGGCGGTGTTGTGGATGGCGATGATGGCACGCAGGCCGCTCTGCTCGTCGGCGCAGAACACGACCTGCTCGTGGACGTCCTTGTGGGACGAGCCGAAGACGTCGGTCACGGTAGTGACTCCCTGTCCGGTCCGCCGCACCGTTGCGGCGGAGATCACCTCACAGAGTAGTAAGCCACAACGGTGCATGCAGGGTCGCTTCGTGACACGATGCCTCCGTGCTGCCCTATGCCGCCTACCTCCGCGTCTATGAGCCACTGACCGCGTTCGCCGAGTCCGAGCGCAAGGTGTGGGCCGATTACGCCGACTCACGGGACCGCCCGCGCCGCGCGAACGCGCTCAATGCGGAGCACGGCGAGTCGGTGATGCGCCTGCTCGGCATGCCCCCTCAACCCGTTCCCGCTCAGGAGAGTCCCAACGCCTATCTACGGCGTGTTGAAGACCGTCTGTACGTGTGCCCCTGGCAAAGCCGTCTGCGCTCATGGCTGGCGTTCTCAAGGCTGCGCGGGACGACTCCCGCGAAGCTGATGGACCGCCTCGTGCCCAAGGGCGTGGCCGAGCAGATCGCCGACGACTTCGACCGGTTCAAGCGCCAGGTCGACTCATCCGCGTTGCGCACGCACATTCGCACTACGGCGTGGCATGTGCCGCCATCGTGGTTCGTGCCGTTTGATGGGAACGAGCGCTGGCTGGTGCTCGGCTCGTCCACTCCTGGGCAGGACGTGAAGACCACGGCGACCGGACGCAACCTCATCTACGTCACCTCCATGGCGCAGGCCAGGAGGCGGGCGGCGCGGGCACTCAACGTGCTGCGCAGGCATCTGGGCGAGGTGTCGGTCAACTTCGACGTGGAGGACATCGCGCGGTGGCTGGAGGAGTTCCACCCGCATTCGCTGGTCGAGCTGGACTACGGCGGTCTCGTGCATCTCATGAACGACGACGCGCTGCAGGCCGACCAGTCGGTGGCGGAGCTCGCGGCGGCTCTGACGGGCCTGGACACGGGTCAAGAAGAACTTGCCTACGCCATGTACCAGAGGGTGATCCTCCGGTGGAAGTCAATGCAACAGCTGGAATCTGCCAACTGAACCCCAATACGGCCGTCTGACCTGCATGAGTAGGTCACGTCTCACGGCTGCTCTCTTCTGCGAACTGAGTAGTTTGCCGTTTTCACTGCGATACCACGAACCGTGTCGCTAGAATCACCGAGCGTGACATGGCCACAGGGGCGGGCAGTTGGGTCAAAGAAGGGCTCGCCAATCGCTCTGCGTGGCGGTATGGTCACATCGGGTGATACCGCATATGGCTCAGAAAAGCCGCACGCTCTGGGCCGTAGGTGGACATCCGTGACACGCGCAAAAGGCAGTCACAGGATCGCGAAGCCGGTCCACACGGAGGAGAGGCCGCACAAATGTCAGCTCGTACACCCGAGGCCGAGCCACTGCTTACGCCCGCTGAGGTCGCCACCATGTTCAGGGTCGACCCCAAGACCGTCACGCGGTGGGCCAAGGCGGGCAAGTTGACGTCGATTCGCACCCTGGGCGGTCATCGGCGTTACCGGGAGACCGAGGTTCGGGCACTGCTCGCGGGCATTCCGCAGCAGCGCTCGGAGTGACCAGAGGCTCGTGACTCACGAACCTCAGGGGGGTTGAGGGGTGGACCAGGCTGACTGGGCCCGGTCCACCACTGTTGGGAGTTGGCGCCGCCCGCCCGGCGCCATCCTTCCTGCTCACCCCAGACGCTGCAGCAACTCCGCCACGTCATCGTCGTGGGTGGCGGCAACCCCTAGCAGCGCCGCCATCTGGGCGACAAGCATGCGCTCGAGCGTCGGACGCTCGATGTCGCGATGCTCCAGCCAGTCGAGACCCGCCGTCTCCACAGAGGCGATCCACGACCGCAGCGTCGTGCGCAGCACCGGGCTCGGCTCCTCGACACCCATTTGCTTCTGGATGAGGCGGAAAAGCCGCCGCCGCACGCCGTCCACGATCTCGCCGATCTCGCCCGTCCTGTTGGCCGGGCCGCCGCGCAGCAGCGCCGCGAATCCGGCCGCGTGCTCCTCGACGAAGTCGAAATACCGCTTGAGCCCGGAGGCCAGCTCGTCCAGCGGCCTGCCGCCGTTCTGCGGACGCAACCGGGACTCCAGCTGCTCCGCCGCGCTCTTCAGCGCGGCAACGTAGAGCTCCTGCTTGCCACCGAAGTAGTGGTAGACCAAGGCTCGAGAGGCGCCTGCCGCCGACGCCACGTCGTCGATCGAGACGTCCTCCGCGTCGCGGGTGCTGAACAGCTCCAGAGCGGCCGCCATGAGCTCCTCGCGACGGCGGTCGACGCTGAGCCTGCGCCGTGCCGGCCGTGCCGTCTCGGCTGACTTCCCGCTTGTCACATCTGCACAGTATCGAATGGCTGACGTGTGCATATCCGGTCAATATCGGCATCTTGGAGTCAATCAGTAACGGAGGCCGTACCCTGCGGCTAACTCGATCGTTTGGTCAGACAGGTGCCCGTATCCGCATCGCGGGGGAGACACATGTCAGGACCGCCCGTCAACACTTCAACCATCGCTGAGCTCAGAGAGGTAGATGCCCTGCCTCGGCCCAGACCGACCATCCGCAACGTCGCCGAACGAGCCGGCGTCTCGAAATCGCTGGTCTCACTCGTGCTACGCGGATCCCCGCACGTGAGTGAGCACCGGCGCCAGGCGGTGCTGCAGGCCGCCCGCGAGCTCGGCTACCGGCCGAACGCGGTCGCACGCAGCCTGGTCGAAGGCCGTACACACCTCGTCGGCGCGCTCGTCGCCGACCTGCACAACCCGTTCTATGCCGAGTTCCTCGACGGCCTGCAGGAGAGCCTGCACGGCGACGGCCTGCGCATGCTGATCGGGAACAGCCAGTGGGATCCGGCGTTCGAGGACGAGGCCGTGGAGGCCTTCCTCGAGCTCAGGGTCGACGGGCTGGTCCTGCTGGGCATCCCGCCGACCAGCGAGACGCTGATCGAGGCCACCGCCTACACGCCGACCGTCGTCGTCGGGGAACGTGACATCGAGCTCGACGGCGTCGACATCGTGGTCGACGACGATCAGCTCGGCGCCCGCCTGGCCATCGACCACCTGGTCGAGCTCGGCCACAAGCGCATCGCGCACATCGAGGGCCCGCGCTCGTCGCGCTGCGAGGGATATCTCGTGGCGATGCGCAGGCACTCGCTGGCGCCGTACATCATGGTCGAGGCCGCGAACTCCTCCGAGGACGGCGGCCGGGAGGCGGCGATGGCGCTGCTGACCCGCGACCCCAGGCCCACGGCGATCTTCGCCGCCAATGACGTGGTCGCGCTCGGCGTGCTGTCAGCCGCGAGCGAACTGGGCCTGACCGTGCCGGATGACCTCTCCGTGGTGGGGTACGACAACACGCACCTGTCGGCCTCCCGGCACATTTCGCTGACCTCGGTCGACCAGCCCCGCCGCGCGATGGGCAGGTCGGCAGCCGCGCTGCTGAGCGATCGGATCGGAGAACCCGCCAAGGGCGCCCGCATGCGTGAGGTCCGCCCCGAGCTGATCGTCCGCCGCAGCACCGGGCAGGCCAAGACCGAATGAGAAATCTGCAAGGCGGACTGCCGCTACGGCGTGGACCCCGCGTACAACAGTAGGGCGGCAGTCTGCTGGAGCAGGTTTCTCATTCGGAGAGTGTTGACTCTGCCAAGCAGGCTGCCACTACGGGGGCCTGCTAGAGCAGGTTTCGCCCAAGGCTGGGTCAAGCCGCGTGGCGTCGTGGCCACACGGCGGTTTACTCGGCAGGGTCATGCTATTTGTGGCCGGATCCATCCGACCACGATCTGATCCGGGGGAACAGTCATGCGTGATCCGGAACTGGTGTCCTGCGCCCAGCGCGCGGCGGCCGAGCTCGAGCGCGCCTGGGGGCACTGGCGCGCGGGCAGGGGGCGGGGCGTCGACGCCGGCGCCGAATCGGTCGCCAGCTACGTCGCCCACTCCCTCGACCATCCGTGGGGTCGCCCCCGCGTCGTCCTCGGTCTCGACGCCGAGGACGCGCGGGAGCTTGCCGCCCTGCTGGATCGTCAGGAGGTCGGCGCACCGGGGTTCTCATAACGACGGTTTGAGTACCGGGTTTCCCGTAAGTTGGAGGCCATGCGTGCTCTACCAGCGTCAGTATTCGCCGTCTGCGGCCTGATCGCCTCCGCGTGCGGCGGCACCGGCTCCGGTGGCGCCGCGGCAGGTCAGGCCGCTCCCGCGACCGCCGTGCAGCAGCAGGCTCCGGCACAGCGGCAGGCCACGGCGAAGGACGGGCCGACGGAGAGCAAGCCGCTGGACGGCAAGGTCGTCGTCGTCGACCCCGGCCACAACGGCGGCAACTGGCGTGACCCTGCGGCCATCAACCGCAAGGTCAACGTGCTGACCAAGTGGAAGCCCTGCGACACGACCGGCACCGCCACCAACAACGGCTACAGCGAGGCCGCCTTCACGTGGGACGTCTCCACCCGCCTCGCCAAGATCCTCAGGAGCCGCGGCGCCACGGTCAAGCTGACCAGGACGAGCAACACCGGCGTCGGCCCGTGCATCACCGAGCGCGCCGCGATCGGCAACGAGGCCAATGCGGACGCCGCGATCTCCGTGCACGCCGACGGCTCGGCCTCGGGCCACCGCGGCTTCCACGTCATCATCCCCAAGAAGATCAACGGGCCCGTGGACAAGGTCGTGGGCAAGTCCAACAGGCTCGGCCTGGCCGTACGCGACGCCTTCGCGGAGGGCACCGGCCTGCCGTACTCGACCTACATCGGCCGCGATGCCCTGATCCACCGCAAGGACCTGGGCGGGCTCAACCTCTCCACGGTGCCGAAGGTCTTCATCGAGTCCGGCAACATGAGGAACGCGGTCGAGGCGGCCAAGTTCCAGGACCCGAAGTTCCGGCAGAAGATCGCGGTGGCGCTGGCGAACGGATTGCAGCACTATCTCGAAGCATGATTCCTCGCCCTGAGCTGCTCACCCACCTGTCCGCCACTTATGAGCTGACCGCGGGCGCCACCGTGTCCGGCGACCTGGTGGACGCCGTGCGCCTGGCCCTCCCTGTGCTCGACCTGCGTCCCGGCGACTCGGGTGAGATCGACGTCCGGCGGGATCCCGCGCTGGGCGAGGAGGCCTACCGGCTGACGGTCGGCTCGCGGGGCGTCGAGATCGTGGCCGGCGGGCGGGCCGGCGCCTTCTACGCGGCGCAGTCGCTGCACCAGCTGCTGCCCGGCGCCTCTTACCGGTCCGCTGGGCCCGCGTCGTGGACTGCACCCGGGGTGCGGATCGAGGACGCGCCGCGGTTCTCCTGGCGAGGGTTGCACCTGGACGTGGCCCGGCATTTCTTCCCCAAGCGGGAGATCCTGCGCCTGGTGGACCTGATGGCGGTGCACAAGCTCAACCGGCTCCACCTGCACCTGGTGGACGACCAGGGGTGGCGGGTGGAGAGCCGGGCCTACCCGCTGCTGCACGAGGTCGCCTCCCACCGGACGCGTACGGCGGTCAACTCCTACGGGGAGCCGGAGGCGTACGACGACGTCCCGCACGGCGGCTACTACACACTCGACGACCTGGCGGAGATCGGGGCCTATGCCCGGGCGCGGTGCGTCACGGTCGTTCCCGAGATCGACGTGCCGGGGCACGCGTCGGCGATCCTCGCGGCGTACCCGGCGTTCGGGGCCACCAGCGAGCGGCACGACGTGCTGGACCGGTGGGGCATCTCCCCCGCGATCCTGTCGCCGCTGCCGCCGACCGTGGAGTTCCTGGCCACGATCTTCGACGAGCTGATGGGGGCGCTGGGCGAGACACCATACGTGCACATCGGCGGCGACGAGGTGGTGCTCGACCATTGGGCCGGGTCGGCGGAGATCACGGCGTACCGGGACTCGCTGGGCCTGGCCACCGCCAACGATCTGCAGGCGTGGTTCCTGCGGCGGCTGGCGGACACGCTGGCCGAGCGGGGGGCGCGGGCCGTGGTCTGGGACGAGGCGTTCGTCAGCGGCGGGCTGCGGCAGGACACCGTCGTCATGCCGTGGCGCGGCATGGGCGTGGGCCGACGCGCCGCCGCCGCCGGACACGACGTGGTGGCCACGCCGGTGTTCCCGCTGTACTTCGACTACGCCGAGTCGGCCACGGCCGACGAGCCGATGGCCATCGGGGACGCGATCACCGTTGAGGATGTGGCCGCGTTCCGGCCGGCGCCTGAGGAGTGGACGGACGAGGAGCGCGCCCGGGTCGTGGGGGCGCAGGCGCAGTTGTGGACCGAGCGGGTGCCGGACGCCCGCACGGTGGACTACCGCATGTGGCCGCGGGCCTGCGCGCTCGCCGAGGTGGCCTGGTCGGGCACCGGCCAGGAGGGCTTCGCCGGGCGGCTGGAGGAGCACCTGGGGCGGCTGGACGCGATCGGGGTGGAATATCGCCCGCTCGCCGGGCCGCACCCGTGGCAGCGGCGGCGGCCGCACCGGCCGAGCGGCGTGCGGGTGGCGGACGTGATGTCCCGCATCGAGGGCATGACGCACGACCCGGAGTCCACCCGGCCGAGCATGTAGCTCAGAAAGCCGGGCGGTCGTTGAGTATGCGCTGGAACAGCCGGTGGTCCTGCCACTTGCCGTCGATCTCCAGATAGCGCGGCGCGAGGCCGTAGGGCTCGAAGCCGCACTTGAGCAGGACGCGCTGCGAGGCGGCGTTGTCGAGCACCGTCGCGGCCGCGATCCTGTGCAGGTCCAGGTCCTGGTCGGCCATCCTGCACACCTCCACGACGGCCCTGCTGGCCAGGCCGCGGCCGGTGTAGCGGGCGTCGATCCAGTAGCCGAGGTCGGCGCTGAGCCACGGCCCGCGGACGATGGTGTTGAGCGTCATGCGCCCGACGATCTCGTCGCCGTCGGCCAGCACCCACGGCACCGTCCGGCCCGCCGCCTGCTGCTCCAGCACGTCCTCGAGCCGGCGGGCCTGCCCGCGCAGCGTGAAGAACTCCTCGGGCCGGCGCGGCTCCCATGGCCTCAGGTGGTCGCGGTTGCGGACATAAGCACGGAGCATTGCTTCGGCGTCCTGCTTGGTGGCCAGGCGCAGGACGACGTCGTCGATCAGGGACACGGCTTCGATCACCGTCCCACGATAGTGGGCTAGGCGGTGCGGCCGATCGCCTCTGTGACCGATTTCAGGCCGTGGCGGCGTACGCGCTTGGCGAGCCGGCGGTGGATGCGAGCGGCCCAGAACGGGCCGCCGTAGATCCAGCCCGTGTAGCCCTGGACCAGGGTCGCGCCCGCCAGGAGGCGCTCCCAGACGTCGTCCTCGTCCTCCACCCCACCGGCCGACACCAGCGTGAGGCGGTCGCCGACCCGCGCGCGCAGGCGGCGCAGCACCTCCAGCGAGCGGCCCTTGAGTGGTCGTCCTGACAGGCCGCCGGTCTCGCCGCCGTGCTTGATCGTGGTGTTGGTCGCGATGATCCCGTCCAGGCCCAGCTCCAGGGCCAGGTCGGCGACCGCGTCCACGTCCTCGTCGGCGAGGTCGGGGGCGATCTTCACCAGCAGCGGAGTGCGGCGGGGCGTGTTGTCCGCGACCTCCTTGACCGCGGTGAGCAGCGGACGCAGCAGCGACACGGCCTGCAGGTTGCGCAGCCCGGGCGTGTTGGGCGAGCTGACGTTGACGACCAGGTAGTCGGCCAGCGGGGCCAGCTGCTTGGCGCTGGTCACGTAGTCGGCCGCGGCCTCGGACTCGGGGACCACCTTGGTCTTGCCGATGTTCACCCCGACCACGACGGGCAGGCCCCGCGTGCGGCGCAGTCGGCGGGCGGCCGCCGCGGCGCCGGCGTTGTTGAAGCCCATCCTGTTGATCACGGCGCGCTCTTTGACGAGGCGGAACAGGCGCGGGCGCGGGTTGCCAGGCTGCGCGTGGGCGGTGATGGTGCCGACCTCGACGTGCCCGAAGCCGAGCGCCGCGATCGCCTCCGCGCAGGCGGCGTCCTTGTCGAAACCGGCGGCCAGCCCCAGCGGGCCGGGGAAGTGCACGCCGAACGCGGTCACGCGCAGGACCGGGTCGTGCGGCGCGAGCGCACGGTGCAGCAGCCGCTTGAGCAGCGGCAGCCGCGCGAGGAGCGCGAGAGCGCTCACCGTCAGATGGTGCACGGCCTCGGCGTCGAAACGCCGCAAGACCTGCGTGAACACGAGGCGATACATCACGGGTCAGGCTACCAAGCCGGCCTCGTGGGCGATGATCGCGGCCTGGACGCGGTTGCGTACGTCGAGCCGGGTGAGGATGGCGCTCACGTACGCCTTCACGGTGCCCTCCACGATGTGCATCCTGCGCGCGATCTCGGCATTGGACAGCCCGGCGCCGAGCAGGGCGAGCACCTCGCGTTCGCGCTCGGTGAGCGCCTCGATGCGGTCGCGCGCCCGCGCGCCCCTGGCCATTCTGCCGCCGGAGAGCTGCGCGATGACCCGCTGCGCGACCTTGGGCGACAGGTAAGCCGCCCCTTCGGCCACCGCGTGGATCCCGGCGATCAGCTCGCGCGGGTCGCCCGACTTGAGCAGGAAACCCGCGGCGCTGACGTCGAGCGCCTTGGCGATGTAGTCGTCCTCCCCGAATGTGGTGAGCATCACCACGGCCGTCTCCGGGGCGACCCTGCGGATCTCGGCCGCGGCGCCGAGCCCGTCGAGCCTCGGCATGCGGATGTCGAGCAGCGCCACGTCCGGGTGGTGGCCGATGGCCAGGTCGACGGCCTGCCTGCCGTCGCCCGCCTCGGCGACCACGTCGAGCGACGGGTCGGTCGTGAGGATCGCGCGCACCCCGGCACGGATCATGGCTTCGTCGTCGGCGAGGAGGATACGGATCACGCCTCTATAGTGGCCGACATGGCGCAGGTGAAAATGTACGGCCGCCGGGACGTGTGGTCCGGGCGGCAGCGGGAGATTTCGGACCTGGTGCAGTCGTGCCTGGTGAGCGCGTGGGGGTTGCCCGAGGACAAGCGGTTCCACCGGTTCCTGCTGCTGGACGCCGACGACTTCGTGTGCCCGCAGCGGAGCGAGCACTACCTGATCCTTGAGGTGGTCTGCTTCACCGGGCGGACCGACGACGCCAAGCGGGCGCTGATCCGGGAGCTCTACGACAAGTGGCCGCACGACCCCGAAGACCTCGAGATCACCATCATCGAGATGCCCAAGGTCAACTGGGGAATTCGTGGTGTTCCCGCTGATGAGCTCACCCTGTCGTACAAGGTGGAGGTCTAGCGAAGAGGTGAGTTCGGGCGGACGGTATGGTCCGACTCATGAGCACTCACTATGACGTCGTCGTTCTCGGCGCGGGTCCGGGAGGCTACACGGCCGCGGTCCGCGCCGCCCAGCTCGGGCTGCGCGCCGCGGTCGTCGAGGAGAAATACTGGGGAGGCGTCTGCCTGAACGTCGGCTGCATCCCCTCCAAGGCGCTGCTGCGCAACGCCGAGCTGGCCCACATCTTCCACAACGAGGCCAAGACCTTCGGCATCAGCGGCGAGGTCACCTTCGACTACGGAGCGGCCTTCCAGCGCAGCCGCAAGGTGGCCGACGGGCGGGTCAAGGGCGTTCACTACCTGATGAAGAAGAACGCCATCACGGAGTACGACGGCCGCGGCACGTTCCTGGACGCGAACACCATCCAGGTGAACGGCGAGACGATCACGTTCTCCCACTGCATCATCGCGGCCGGCGCGACCACTCGGTTGATCCCGGGCACGCAGTTGTCCGAGCGGGTGGTGACGTACGAGGAGCAGATCCTCACCGAGGAGCTGCCGGGCAGCATCATCATCGCGGGCGCCGGCGCCATCGGGGTGGAGTTCGCGTACGTGCTGCACAACTACGGCGTCAAGGTGACGATCGTGGAGTTCCTGGACCGGGTCGTGCCTCTGGAGGACGAGGAGGTCTCGGCGGAGCTGGCCAAGCGCTACAAGCGGCTCGGCATCGAGGTGATGACCTCGACCCGGGTGGACGGCATCGAGGACACCGGCGCCTCCGTCAAGGTCACCGTCACCAAGAACGGCCAGCAGCAGGTGCTCGAGGCGGACAAGGTCCTGCAGGCCATCGGGTTCCAGCCGCGCGTGGACGGCTACGGCCTGGAGAAGACCGGCGTGGCGCTGACCGACCGCGGCGCGATCGCGGTGGATGGGCGCCTCCGGACGAACGTGCCGCACATCTTCGCCATCGGCGACGTCACCGCCAAGCTGATGCTGGCGCACGCCGCGGAGTCCATGGGCATCATCGCCGCCGAGACGATCGCGGGTGCGGAGACCATGGAGCTGGACTATGTGATGATCCCGCGGGCGACGTACTGCCAGCCGCAGGTGGCCAGCTTCGGCTACACCGAGACGCAGGCCCGCGACCTGGGCTACGACGTGAAGGTCGCGAAGTTCCCGTTCACCGCGAACGGCAAGGCGCACGGCCTGGGCGACGCCGCCGGGTTCGTCAAGATCATCAGCGATGACACGCACGGCGAGCTGCTCGGCGCCCACCTGATCGGGCCCGAGGTCACGGAGCTGCTGCCGGAGCTGACCCTGGCCCAGCAGTGGGACCTGACGGTGCACGAGGTGGCGCGCAACGTCCACGCGCACCCGACGCTCGGCGAGGCGGTCAAGGAGGCGATCCACGGCCTGGCCGGCCACATGATCAACATGTGATCGGGGCTCAGGGGCGCGCGGCCCCCGGCGTGCGTCGCGGGTCTCCGGCGGCGAGCTCCGAGTCGAGCGTCTGGCCGGCGGCGATCGCTTCACGCAGGCTTCCGGTCAGGGCGTCGGCCTGGTCGATCAGGTGACGCAGACCCTCCGTGTCGCCGGTCTGGGCCAGCAGGTCCCGATACCGTTCATTGCTCTTCTGGAGTTCCTGCACGCGCAGCGCCGCGTCCGCCTCCCGGACGCGGCTCGCGTACGCCTCCAGCTCCCGCACCCGCCCCGCGACCGCCGCCACCGACAGGTCGAGCGCTTCCCGCTGGGCCTCCAGCACGGCGGCCAGCTCGGGTGTCATCACCTCGGCCAGCGCCGCAGCCTGCTCGGCGCGCAGCTCGGTGTGGGTACGCAGGAGGCAGGCGATCTCCCACAGCCGTTCGGGCAGCACGACGTCGTTGGCGATGGCGTCGAGGAGGCCCAGCCGGTGCACCCGGGAGCCGGACACGTCCATGACGGCCTGCCGCGCCCTGGCCAGCAGGCCGAGCGCGGCGCCGTCCAGCGTGGCCGGGATGACGTAGCGGCCGGCGTACGCCGAAGGCTGGCGGTGTCCGATGCCGGGCGGGGCCACGCCGGCCAAGAGCATCGTGATGATCAGGACCATCACGGCCGACAGCGCGGCCGCCTCGTGGTCGGTCCGGTAGGCCGCCGCGGTGAACAGGGCTCCCCCCGCGCCGGTGACGACCGCGCCGGCCCGGAAGAGCCACCGGACCCATGGCGGCGGGTCGCGGTCAGGCGACCCGACCAGCGGCGACGACGCGTTGAGGAGGCGCGAGCGGTCCCGCGGGGCAAGCGTGGGATCCACGATCGGCTCATCCATCCAGTCGCCCATGGGCGGCACCTCCGTCGGGGGGACACCGGGGCAGGCCGCGCTCCCCAGGCACGACCCGCGACGCCCTTCGAGCACACCGCGCCAGCACCGGCCGATCCACCAGGCGGGTGTGCGAATGTCGTGAAGATGTCGTGCAGCTATTCTTGGAGGCCGTGTCCCGACTTCCCGAGTTGTACGTCGCTGTCGACGTGGAGGCCGACGGGCCCATTCCCGGCCCGTACAGCATGCTCTCCCTGGGCATGGCCGTGGCCGGGCGGGCGGATCTGACGTTCTACACGGAGCTGCGGCCGATCTCCGACGAGTTCGTGCCCGAGGCGCTGGCCGTCTCCGGGCTCGACCGCGACCGCCTGCTGCGTGAGGCACCTCCGCCGGAGGAGGCGATGGCGGCGGCCGCCCGGTGGGTGAACGGGCTGCGGACGATCGGGCGGCCCGTGTTCCTGGCGGCGCCCGCGGTGTGGGACGGCATGTTCGTGCACTGGTACTTCACGCGGTTCACTGGCAGGAGCCCGTTCGGCGCGACCGGGTCCGGAGTCGATCTGCGGAGCTACTGGATGGGCCTGACCGGCCGCGAGTGGGCCGGGACCCGCAGCGGGGACATCAAGCGTGAGCTGGGCCTCGCGGGGCTGCCCCACACGCATCACGCCGGAGAGGACGCGGCCGAGCTGGCCCAGATCTTCGAGCAGGTCCTGCGGCGTGCGACCGGCTGAGCGAGGTTCTTACCAGTTCTTCAGAATGCGTACAGGAACTTCTGAATCAGCCGGGTAAGGGTCAGTGGCATGACCTCAACCTCGGAGCGGGCGCCAGGCCGCCGCAGGCTCGCCCAAACAGGCACGATCTCGCTGCGTCTCGGACTCTTGGCACTGGTCGCGATCGGCATCGCGGGCGCCGTCTTCGAGCTCGCCTTCGAACGCCACTGGGGGAACCTGACCCAGCTGATCCCCTGGGCGGCGCTCGCGCTCCTCACGCTCGCCCTGGTCATGCTCGCCTACGGCGACTCCCCGCGCACAGTCACCGTGGTCCGCGTCCTGGCCGCGGTCGTGCTGCTCACGGCGGCGTACGGCGTCTTCGTGCACATCTCGGTCAACTACGGCGCGGGTGGGTCCGACGCCGAGTGGAGCACGCTCTCGCCGCTCAGCCAGTGGTGGTACGCGGCCACCAAGACCGTCGGCTTCGCCCCGCCGCTCGCGCCCGGCATGCTCGCCCAGAGCGCGCTCATGCTCCTGCTGGCCTCCCTGACGTCGAAGAGGCGGGAACTCGGCGCCTGACCACGCCTGGTCAGCTCGCCGCAGGACTAACGCGGCCGGAAGGGCGCGATGATCTCGCGTACCTCCTGTGCGGCGCCCTGGCCGTTGTCGTCGTGGGCGATGTCGCTCAGCAGCTCGCGGAGGTGGAAGACCCGCAGGCGCTCCCGCCAGCCGTCGGCCAGGGGCGCCGCCTCGGCGTACGCGGCGAAGAAACGGTCGGAGGCCGGCGGGCGTGGCCCGCACCAGAGCATGCTCAGGTCGGCCTCGGCCCAGCTGTAGGAGACGGCGGGGTCGATCAGCGCGGGGCCGCCCGCGCGGTCGGCCAGGATGTTCTCGCGCCACAGGTCGCCGTGCGTCAGCACCGGCCGCTGGGGCGGCAGGAGGTCGGGTAGCGCCGCGCAGAGCCGTTCGAGCGATCGGCGCTCCTCGCTGTCGAAGGCGGCCTCCACCAGCGGCTCCGGGAGCCAGCGCAGGATGCGGCGCTGGGCGAAGAAGGCGTGCCCGTCCTCGTCCCAGGTGTTGTCCTGACGCAGCCGCCCGAGCCAGCCGTCCCGGTGCCAGCCGAATCGCTCACCGGCGACGGTGTGCACGGCGGCGACCGTACGGGCGAGCTCTTCCCAGAACCGCTCGTCGTCGTCCTGACGCGGACGCAGCGGCTCCAGGACGAGCAGGTCGGGTGTCACCGCCAGCACTTCGGGGGCGGCGGCACCGGCGCCGCGCAACACCCGCAGCCCCTCGGCCTCGATCTCGAAGAGATCGGCCCCGGCGCCGTTCAGCGTCTTCGCGAACACCCGGGAGCCGTCCCGCAGGGTGGCCATGCCTGCCATGGCCACCACCCCGCCGGGCGCCGGGTCGGCGGCGACGGCGTCGAATCCGGCTGCGCGCAGCCGGGTGAGAAGCTGATCCATCAGTTCGGCTCCCGGTAGACGAGCAGGTATCGCCAGAAGAGCAACCGCCGGATGGTCGCCCCGGGCAGTAACGTGGCCGCCTCCTTCCGGATCTCCTCCAACGACATCTCGGGGCGCATGACCGGCGCCCGCGTGCCCTCCGCCCGCCCCCGAGGCCCCGCGGCGGCGACGGCGAGCCGAGTGGCCGCGTTGACTGGAATGGCGGCCAGGCTCCACGCGTAGTCCACGGCCGACCGCTCCGGATAGCAGCCCAGGATGGCCAGCACGCCTCCGGGCGCGAGCGCGTCACGCAGCTTGGCTACGGTGCCGAACGGCACGTGGTGGATGCTCGCCAGGCAGGAGATGTAGTCGTAGCGGCCCTCTGGCAGCTCCATCTCGGTGATGTCGGCGTGGTGGAAACGCGGACCCCCGCCTTCGGCTTCGGCGGCCTCGATCACCTCCGCCGCCGGGTCCACGGCGTCGACCTGGATCCCGAGGCTCGCGAGCCGCCGCGCGAACCGGCCGGTCCCGCAGCCGACGTCCAGCGCGGTCCGGCAACCCTTCGGCACCCGGCGCAGGAGCGTGCGATGGTAGTGATCGTTGTGGTTGAAAGGCATGCTGTCCTTTCATTCGTCCGGCTCGAGGATGATCACAGCCTCACCTGATGTACGTCAACCGGCGCAGAAGGGCCTCGGCCGGTCCCCGGTGCCCACGCGGTGCCAGCAGCGCGGCGAGCACCACGGTGGCGAGCCACGTGAGCACGGCGATCCCGGAGGCCGCGGCGTCGCCGACACGAGCGCCGAGTCCTCCGGCGTACGGGGCGAACACCACGACGAAGATCACCGATTGCAGCAGGTAGCAGGTCAGCGACCACTGCCCGCACGCGGCCAGGGCGTTGATCACCGGGGACCGGCGCCGCCCCGTCGCCAGCCCGACGATGGCCGCGTACGCGAGCCCGCCGGCGATGCCGGTCACGCTGTGCAGCGCGTACGCCGACACGGAGATCGCCACTGACGGCGTCCAGGCCTGTGTGTCGATCAGCATCAACGGCACCCCGCCTGCGACCGACACGCCCGCCCCGATGACGGCGATCCGGGAGAGCGACGCCCGGTGCGCACCCGGTTCGTCCAGCAACCGGCGGCGCGCCGCCCAGATCCCGAAGAGGAAGGCCGGCACAACGCTCACCGCGAAGTACGTGGGCGTCATCGCGGCCCACCCGATCACCCGCATCACCATCGCCGCGACCGGTTCGGCCATCGCCGCCGGCGTGTCCCCCCTGGGGGCGGAGACGGTGAGCAGCCCGAACCCGACGAGTACGACGACATGCAGGACCAGCCCGGCAACGGCGGCCCGCACCACGGCCCGGTCGTCGCGCCGTACGAACCCGATGAGCAGGAGCCCGACCAGCCCGTACGCGCCCAGGATGTCGCCGAAGAACAGCAGCAGCGCGTGGCAGAACCCGAACGCCAGCAGCCACAAGCTCCGGCGGCGTAACACCCGCCGCGCCTGCGCCCAGCTCTTGCCCGCGGCGAGCTGCCTGTTCGCCAGGCGGGCGAGACCGTAGCCGAACAGGGCGGCGAACATGGGCAACGCGCGCCCGTCCACCAGCAGGATCTGGACCCCGGCGACCAGCCGGTCCACGGGACCGCCGTCGAGGGCGTAGCCGCGGAAGCCGGTCTGGTGGCCGGACAGGTACATGTGCGCGTGCGCCACCGCGATGAGCAGCAGCATCAGCCCCCGGGCGAGATCGGGGGCGAGAGAGCGCCGATCGAGCGGCACAGCGCCTGGAGGCGGAGCAGATGGGGCGATGGACATGACTCATCCCTCGAGAATTAGATACACGAATGTAGCTTATGGACTCACGGTAAGCTACAGCCGTGTACCTAAGCAAGCGGGGTCGAGGATGAGCGAGCACAACGCCCGGACCCGCCGCCGCGGCGAAGAGCTGATCAACGCCATCCACACCGCGGTGCTGGAAGAGGTGGCCGAGGTCGGGGTCGCGCGGCTGACCATGGACGGGATCGGCAAGCGAGCGGCGACGCCCCGCACCACGCTGTACCGGCGCTGGTCCGACCCGATCGAGGTGCTCCTGGACGCGCTCTACCACCTGCACCCGGTCGAGGAGCCGACGCCCGGCGCCGACGACCTGCGCGGAGACCTGGTCCGCGCCCTCCGGCTCATGGTCGACTGGGCGCTCAGCCCGGCAGGCCGCGCGGTCGCGTCGATACTCACCGACCCCAAGGGCTCTCCGCGGGTGAGCCAGGCGCTGTTCGAGCAGGTTTTCGCCAACCGGGGCGGCACGTTCACGAGCACCGTGCTCCGCCACTACGCCGAACGCGGCCACTTCCCCGCAGAGCTGCTGACGCCGGTCGTGGCCGACATCGGCGAGGCCCTCGTCACCAAGCGCCTGATCGACACCGGGACGCCGCCGAACGACGCCGACCTGGAAGCCATCGTCGACCAGGCCATCCTGCCCGCCATCGGACTCGGCCCGCGCCCCGCCTCTTAAGTGGCCCCTTAAGCGTGGATCGAGCTGAAACCCGCGTCACTCCGGCCCCCGGCGGTGAAAGTTTCAGGTCCGGTTGACGGTCGTGGCGCCATGACCTCATGATCATGCTGCCTCCTGGTCAGGAGGGGGCGTCGAGTGGTGACCGCTATCCATGGCGAGGAGCGCCGATGCCGAAGACCCTGTTACGAGCCGCGTCCGTGATCCTGTTGTCGCTGACCGCCTTGTCCGCCCCCGCGGCGTACGCCGACGACGAGGTCACCCCTGTCGCGGTGACCGTCAACGCCCGCGCCGCACTCGCCACCGTCCCCCAGACGGGCATCGGCACCAACCATGCGATCTGGGACACGAACCTGGGCACCAACGAGACCGCCGACCTGCTCAAGGACATGGGCACGAAGGTCCTGCGGTATCCGGGTGGCTCCTACTCCGACATTTACCACTGGGCCGACCACACCGCCCCCGGCGGATATGTAGCGCCCAACACCGACTTCGACACGTTCATGAGCGGTGTGCACCGGACCGGAGCCCAGGCGATGGTGACCGCCAACTACGGCACGGGGACCGCCGAGGAGGCCGCGGCCTGGGTGCGGCATGCCAACGTCACCAAGGGCTACGGCATCAAGTACTGGGAGATCGGCAACGAGAACTACGGCAACGGCCATTACGGCTCCGCCTGGGAGGCGGACAATCATGCCGACAAGAGCCCGGCCGAGTACGCCCGCCACGTCGTGGCCTACTCCGACGCCATGAAGGCGGTCGACCCGACCATCAAGATCGGCGCCGTGCTGACCACCTCGGCCAACTGGCCCGACGGGCTCGTCGGCGAAGGGGACGCCGGAACCTGGAACAAGGTCGTCCTGTCCATGGCGGGCCCGAAGATCGACTTCGTGATCCTGCACTGGTATCCGGGCGCCCTGGACAAGACCGGCCACGTACCCGACATGATCCACCTCACCCGCGAGCAGATCGCCAAGTACGCCGGACCCGGGTCGGAGCGGATCGGCATCGCGATGACCGAGTTCAACACCGGCAGCAGCAGTGCCGGCACGACCACCCAGCCCGGCGCCCTGGCCGCCGCCGACGCGTACGCGACGCTGCTGGCGAACGGGGTGTTCACGGTCGACTGGTGGAACGTCCACAACGGCATCGGCCCCGTCACGCAGGTCGAAGGCCACACCGACTACGGCGACTTCGGCCTGCTGTCGAGCGCGACGTGCACCTCCGACAACTCGGTCTGCGAGCCGCCGCTGAACACGCCCTTCGCGCCGTACTACGCGCTGCAGATGATGAGCAAGTTCGCCCGCCCAGGGGACCAGTTCGTCCGCGCCGCGACCGACCAGCCGAAGGTCACCGCCCACGCCGCCCGCCGTCCCAACGGCGACCTGGCGGTCATGCTGATCAACACCTCGTCCGACACGTCGTACCCGATCACGCTCGACTACTCCGGCTTCCGCCCGGCGTCGGGTGCGGCCACCGTACTGACCCACACCAACGGCGCCACGAGCATCACCACCTCGACCGCGGAAAGCCCGGCGCTGCCCCCGCTCTCCCTCACCACGCTCGTCCTGCGCCCCGCCTCGTCCCAGACCGGTCTCCCGGCCGCCCCAGGTCAGCCGGCCGCCTCGAACATCACGGACAAGACCGCCACGATCTCCTGGCCCGCCGCCTCCCCCGGCGCTCGCCCGATCGCCAAGTACGAGATCCACCGCCAGAACGCAGCCATCAGCGAACAACTCGGCGAGACGACCGGCACGTCGTTCACCGTGCACAACCTCAAGCCGGGCACCCGTTACACGGTCAACGTGATCGCCCGTGACAGCGGCGGCGGCGTTTCCTGGTCCTCCCCACCGCTGACCTTCACCACGAGCACTCCCGCCACGAGCTCCTGCACCGTGAAGCTCACCAACCAGACCGACTGGGCCAGCGGCTACGTCGGCGCCATCGAGATCACCAACAACGGTGCGCCGATCAACGGCTGGACTCTGAACTTCACCTGGCCGAGGCCATGGCAGAGCCTCGGCAGCGGCTGGAGCGCCGTCTGGACGCAGACCGGGTCGGACGTCAAGGTCGTGAACGAGTCCGGCAACGGCTCCCTCGCCACGGGCGCGTCGACCACGATCGGATTCGTCGGCAATTACAGCGGCCCGAACGTCCTGCCCACGGTCTTCACCCTCAACGGAACCGTCTGCGGGGGCGCCTAGCCAACACGCGGCCCGGCCGGCTGGCCGGGCCGCGATCACAAGATGACCCGCCCGGCGAGCTTGCCACCGTTCGACGGCACAGCCAGGCAGTACGACGTCCTGGACCTCGGCCAATCCTCCGCCGCCGGGACGAGCACGCCGATCTTGACCTCGTCTCTCCTTGACGGCACGTACCGCATCCTGGGCCGGCACCCGTCCCGGCTCAGCCGCCGCACCTCGGCGACCCCCGGCCATGGGCCTTCGGGAACCACGTACGTGGTGGCGAACTCCGCCGCATGCGGCACCGTACAGGGCACCACCGTCACGATGAGGTCCATGGGCAGCGGTTCGATGCAGTCACCTGGCCGCAGTCCGGTGGCGTGAAATCGCTTCGCGGCGGGGTGCACGGTCTGCCCCGCAGGGACGGGCGGAGGCACCCCGGTGGAGGACGCCGTCTCACCGGAACCGGCGAAGGACGCGCCGCAGCCGACCAGTGCGCCCGCCAGGCACACGACCGCGAATGGGTGACGGATCACGAGGCCAGACGATGGCAGCCGCAGATCGCGATTTTGTCTCCGGCACAAATCGAGTCCGTCCCGGCGAGCAGGAGTGGCTGAACCAGGTGCCCGCTCACGGAGGCCACAGCCGGCGGTCCCGCCCTGACCTCGCCACTATCGTGCGCAGTGGTGTTCGATTGGCGAAAAATATGCTTTGAGGTATAACAGCGGGCATATCCGCATTTGCGCGGAGCTTTGCTACAGAGGGAACGGTCCATAGGTGAGCGCTGAACCTGCCGGCCTCCGCTTCTCCGTCTTGGGCCCACTGGCGGTAACCCACGCGGGCAAACCACTCGACCTCGGGGGCACCCGCGTCAAAGCCCTGCTGGCGACACTCCTCATCGCGCAGGGCAAGGTGGTGACCACCGATCGCATCATCGACGCGGTATGGGGAGAACAGGCTCCGAACAGTGCCGTGGCCACCCTGTATTCGTACATCACCAGGCTGAGAAAGACCTTGGAACCAGACCGGCTCCCCCGCGCGGCCACGGGCCTGCTCGACCGCCAGGGTCCGGGCTACGTCCTGCGCGTCAGGCCGGAAGCGGTGGACTCGGAACGCTTCGCCGCTCTGGCCGAGCGCGGCGCGAGGCTGCTGCCCGACGATCCACCGGCGGCGGCGGAGAGCCTCTCGACCGCGCTCGCGCTGTGGCGCGGCCCCGCGTATGCCGATCTCGGCAACTCCCAGGTGGCCAACGCCGAGATCGCCCGCCTGGACAACGCCCGGCTGGCCGCCCGCCAGGACCACGCGGCGGCCCGCCTCTCCATGGGCGCGACCGTCCAGGCGGTGGGCGAACTCGAGTCACTGGTCCGCGAGCACCCGCTGGCCGAGCGGTCCTGGGAGCTGCTCGCGCTCGCCCTGTACCGGAGCGGCCGCCAGGGAGACGCCCTGGCCGCACTCCGCTCGGCACGCGAGCAACTGATCGAGGAGCTCGGCGTGGACCCCGGCCCTTCACTGCGCGCCGTGGAGGCGGCGGTGCTCCGGCAGGACCCCGCCCTGGACTGGCGGGCTCCGAAGGAGGCGGCGGCGATCATCGAGCCCGCCGAGCCGAAGGAGCCTGCCCGCCCGCGGCTTCCGGCGCCGCTGACCCGTCTCATCGGGCGTGATGCCGCCGTGGCCGCGGTGAAGGACCTGCTCACCGCGCATCGGCTGGTGACGATCACCGGTCCCGGCGGCGCCGGCAAGAGCCGCCTGGCTCTGGAGATCGCCCGCGAGCACCAGGACGGAGACGGCCCCTGGTTGGCCCTCCTCGCCGACGTGACAGACGCCGGGCTGCTGCCGGCCGCGGTCGGCGCGGCGATGGGCACGGCCATCACGGGCAGCACCGACCATCTCGCCGCGTCGATCGGCGACCGGGAGATGCTGCTGGTCCTCGACAACTGCGAGCATCTGGTCGACGCGGTCGCGCCACTGGCGGAGACGCTGCTGTCCCTCTGTCCCGGCCTGCGGCTCCTCGCCACGAGCCGGGAGCAGCTGGCCGTCACGGGCGAGGCGACCTGGGACCTGCCGCCGCTGGACCCCGATGGGGCGGCCGCCGAGCTTTTCACGGAGCGGTCCCTCGCGGTCCGTCCCGGCCGGCAACCACGGTACGACGAACGGCAGCTGATCTCCCGGATCTGCCGGGAGCTGGACGGCCTCCCCCTGGCCATCGAGCTCGCGGCGGCCCAGACCCGCGTCCTGTCCCTGGAACAGATCGCCGACGGGCTCCACGATCGGTTCGCCTTGCTGGCCACCGGCTCCCGTACCGCCCCGGAGCGCCATCGAAGCCTGGAAGCGGCCATCACGTCGAGCGTGCGCCTGCTCACCGCGCCCGAGAGGGAGCTGCTCGGCTGCCTGAGCCTCTTCGAGGGCGGCTTCGACCTGGAGGCGGCCGAGCGGGTGGCGGGGCCTCCGGCGGTGCTGCACAGACTGGGTGGCCTCGTCGCCAAATCGCTGGTCACCGTGGACGGCGCCGCCGCGCCCCGGCGTTACCGGATGCTGGAGTCCATACGGCAGTACGCCCTTCGCACGCTGTCCGGCGACGAACGGGCCCGCTGGGCCGGCCGCCATCTCGCGTGGGCGGTCGAGCTGGCCGAGACGGCCGAACGGCGCCTGCGCACCTTCGACGGGGAGCTGTGGCTGCGCAGGCTCCGGCACGAGCAGGCGAACACACGTGCCGCGCTGAGCCACGCCCTGGCCACGGGCGACGGGGACTCCGCGCTGCGCATCGCCAGCGCGCTGTCGTGGTTCTGGTATCGCAACGGCGACGTGCACGAAGGCATCGCGCGACTGTCGGAGGCCCTCGACCGCGCAGGCGCCGACCACCCCGGGCGAGGGCAGGCGCTGATCGGGCGGGCGTTGCTCCGCTACCTGGCAGGCGACCCGTTCGCCGGGAACGACGACGTCGTGCTGGCACTGCGGGAGGCCGAGGCCATCGGCGACGTCGAGGTCATGGCCCGCGCCCTGCCGTACCGGGCGTACTTCCTCCAGCTCAGCGGCGACCCGGACCAGGCGCAGCGCACGCTCGCCGCGGGCTGGACGCATGTACGGGCGGCGGGGCTGCCATGGGTCGAGGCCGAGCTGATGATGGTGCGCGGACAGATCACCAGGGTGGCCGGCGATCCGCTGCTCGCCGCCGGGCAGCTCGTGCAGGCCGCCGACATCGCCGAGGCCTGCGGCCACGACTGGGCGTACTGCTCGTCGGGCTGGATCGGGGCGAAGGTCGCCATGGACCTGGGCGACACCGGCCGGGCGGTCCAGCAGGCGGCCCGGCTGGTCGTGCACCTGGACCGCGTGCAGGACGTGACCTCCTGGCTGGCCTGTGCCCACGTGCTCGCCGGCGCCCTCGGCATGGCCGGCCGGGCGGCGGACGGCGCGATGCTCCTGGGCACGGTCTCGGCCATCGGCTCCCGGGTGGGCTACTCCCCCGAGCTCATGGACCCGCTGGACGGCCCCCGGAACGTGGCCGCCGTGCGCACCGCCCTCTCGCCGGAGGTGTACGAGGAGGCGACGGCCATGGGGGCGAGCCTCACGAAGCAGGACGCCACCGCCATGGCGCGCCGCCTCATCGTGACCACCCCGGGCGACGACGGCCGGCAGACGGTCCTGCGCAACGACTACTCCTGACGGAACGTACGGCGGAGGGCGAGTGAGTCCTGGTTCTGCGCGACTGCTGCGATGAGATCGTCAAGATCACACTCGACGGAAGCATTGATGACGGGTTTGAAGTCATGGATCCTCGCCGCGGTCTCAGCGAAGTCTGAGGGGGAGAAGCTCCACCCCTCGATGCTGCTCCAGCCTGCCTGAACGATGGCTTGGCTTCCGCCCGGCGACGAGACGCGCAACCAGGCCGTGCATTGGTCCGAGAAATCGAAGGGCAGAAAGACGGTGCCTCCGGTGGCCCGCACCCGCTGAAGGTGCTCGCCCCACTGGTCGAGGAGGCGCACGAGCCCATCCGCGACGTCCTGACCTGCCTGTGCGGACTCGTCGATGGCTAGATAGTACGAATCGCAGACATGCCGATAAGTGCCCAGTCGCAGGATTAAGTCGCCATGGACATCACGATCAGTCGTGCGCTCCAAGCGCAGCGAGACGTTGTTCATCGTGAAGACTCCAACCTGTCAGACCTGAAGCGTCATTCCCCACACGTCGCGGCGCACCACCTATGGAGCCGGACAACCTCCGATGTCGGCGCGGATGCCCTAGAACGCCTGGGCGCCCAAGCGTTCACGCTCAGCGAGAAACTCATCGAGCAATTCAAAGAGAACCTCGATGATCCGAGATTCCTCTTCCGGCGTCAGATCCCCCCTGATTCCGGCCGTCGGGTAGGCGATAAGGCGCACCTGCCCATGCCAGGCGAGGCTACATTCCTGGCCCCGCCGAGCCACCAGCCATTCTCGCCACCCTTGCAGGCCTGGGCCTCCATGGCGCCGCGCATGCTCGTCGTAGCCGTCCAGGAACCCTTCGATCCCGGCAAGCTTCGAGCCGACTACGAACATGCCCAGCCGCTTGGCCACGTGAGCGAAGTACTCACGCTCCGTCATCCCCGCCAGATCCGCCGTCACCCACCCATTCTGGATACGAGTGGCTCTCCATGTCCGCCCAAGGGCCATATCGTCCGTTCACGTCCAGCTGGCCATGGTCCGCTGCGCGTACTGTCCCAAGGCAGGACCGCGTGAACTGCCAGCTCTCCGATGCCTCGCGAGGTGCCGGCCACATTGCCGGTCCTGTAGGCCATGATCAGTAACACACGTGTACCTGCGTTGTTCAAGGAGTGGCAGGAGGACACGGTCAACGCCGCCCTACGAGAGATCATTGATCGACGAAGGCGGGCGGCGGCCGTGACCCGCATGCGCGCGATGGTCGCAGAGGGTGAGATCGACTTCTCCGTCATCGATAAGGGCGACAACGCACACCAAGGCGTGGCGTGACGGAGCTGTATCTCATCGATACCAGCGCCTTGGTCCGCTTCTACCGCGGTCAGGTCGGCGCTGAATGGGATCAGATGGTTTGTGCCGGACTCGTCGGTATCTGCGAGCCGGTCGCCACCCTTGATCAGCCCCGAAGTCGGACCCGAGTCCCCGCTCGATCGTGAAGCCAAGCGGCGCCTTGCCATCATCGGCCACTGACCATGGCGCTGGGCGATCCGGGGCCGCTGGTCGAGGCGGTCACCTGAGCCGTGCTGACCGTGCTCATGCTCAAGACCGCCCGCAGCCGACAGCCTGCGGCCATGCAGGCCACCAGCTGAACAGCACCGGCTCGTGTCAGTACATCTTCGTGGTGGAGCGCTGAATGACGGCGGGGGCCAGACGGACGCCGTTGGCCGTGACCCGGTGGCCGCGGGTGTCGGTAACCCGTACGGCGAAGGGGCCCTGGCCCGCGCCGGACTGGGCGATCCAGTAGTTGTAGTCGGCCCGGGCCAGCTTGCGCCACGCGCCGCCGGCGGCCTTCACCTCGACCGAGGCGAGCGGATTGCCGTGGTCGATGACCAGCAGGGCCAGCCACCACTGCGACGAGCCCTCCTTGACGCGGAAGGAGAGCGGTCTGCCGACTCGCGGGTTGCCGACCGGGCGGTAGCTGACCACCGCTGTGCCCTTGCCGGGGTCCACGACGCGGGCGAAGGCCGTGCGGCTCAGGTCGATGTGCCCCGCCGGGCACTCCGGGCACTGGTCGACGACCTTAACCCGGACGGTGCCCTTCGGCCCGGTGACGTTCAGGTAGCCGCCGCAGGCGGCCGCGGCGGCGTACTCGCGCGGAGAGAGCGCGACGTAGAGGTTGTCGGCGGGAGGCGACGGATATGAGCAGTTACCGCCCCCGGACTGGAGTTCGTACAAGGTGGCTTTCCCTCTGGTCGCCTTGCCTACGACCGGCTTCGCGGGCGCGCGGGTGGCTGCGGCGCTCTCGCCGCTCCGGGCGGATTTCGCCAGGGCAGGTGCGGGGAGGAGCGAGGTCGCCGTGAGCGCGGCGGCGAGGACGAAGGGTAAGCGTCGCATCCAGGGGTTCCTCTCGTGCGGGATGGATGCGACAGTAGCGAAATCGGTACATCTCAGTACGGTAAAGCGTCAGATATTCAGACACGCGATCTATGTCCGGGTCAGTGCACCCGAAACCGACCGCACGCCGATGGAGCCCGGCTCGGCCCCATCAGCCGAGACCCAGCCGGTGGGAGATCGCCGCAGCCTCCGATCGGTTTGCGGCGCCGAGCTTGGCGAGGATGTTGGACACGTGCACGCTCGCGGTCTTGTCGCTGATGAACAGCGCCTGGGCGATCTGCCGATTGGTACGGCCGGTGGCCACCAATTTCAGCACGTCACGTTCGCGCGGAGTGAGCCCGAACCGGTCACCGGGCTCCGCGGACCGCCCGCTCGGCTCCGGTGCCTCCTCCGAGCTCGTCAGGTCGATGCGGGCCCGGCGGGCCAGGGCGCTGATCTCCTCGGCGAGCAGCCGGGCCCCGAGATCCCGTGCCACGGTCCAGCCCTCGATGAGATCGGCGGCCACAGCCTCGCGGGAGGCGCCGGCGGACAGCAACGCCTCGCCGTACCGCCACCGCGCGTACCCGATCTCGAACGGACACTTGAGCCCCTGCCAGGCGGCCAGCGCCGCGGCCCAGCGCCGCGGGTCGCTCGCTCCCTCGATCCTGCTCCACTCGGCTTCGGCACTCATCAGCCTGGCCTCCACCAGGGGGATGGACACGTGAGCCGCGGCCGTACGGGCACGTTCCAGCAGAACACGGCCGATCCGGCGGGCCTGGCCGACTTCGTGGGCGTCCCGCTGGGCGACCGCCCGTTCGGCGATCGCCGCTTCGACCGTCAGGCCGATGTGGCTCATCTCGATGGTCAGCGAGCCCTCGTCGCTGTCGCCGAGCAGACGCAGCCCCTCGGCCACGGCCTCCCTGGCCTCCTCCAGCCTGCCGTCCCACATGGCGACGGCGGCCATACGGCCGAACTGCGGGGCGGCGTACTGGGGATCCAGGGAGAACGGCGTGCTCTTCAGCACCGCGGCCAGGTCCTCCCAGGCCGCGGCCAGGTCGCCTCGATGCAGGAGATACAGGGCCCGGGCCTGAAGCGGCGCGGCGTCGAGGAAACCGGTCGGCGAGTCGAACTCGGCGAACTCCTCCTCCAGCAGCGACAGCGCCTCCTCCCCGCGGCCCAGGAAGATCAGCGACTCGGCGGCGTCCGCCAGCGCCGACCGCCCGTACATGCGAACCAGCCCGAAGCGGGCGGCCAGCCGGTACGCCTCAAGACTGAGCTTCGCGGCCTCCTCCCACCGACCGTAGGCCCACAAGGCGTATCCGTGGTTCACACGGGCCCGGCACATGTCGTCGGTGTTGCCGACCTCCTCGGCGATCCGGAACGCGTCCTCGAAATACGCACCGGCCACGTCCAGCCGCCCCAGGAACGACAGCGCCGCCGCCAGGCTGTTGAGCGCGTTCCCCTCGACCGCCCGCGCGTTGACCTGACGGGCCATGGCGATCGCGTCCTCACAGCATTCCCGTGCTTCCGCGTGGCGGTTCATCAGCAAGAGCATGTGCCCGCGCGCGGCCAGCGTACGAGCGCGTTCCCGGGAGGGCGGCTCGGCGGGCACCGCGGCCACCGCTCGCTCGATCGTCTCCAGCGCACGCGCGCTGTCACCGGCCGCCCAGTGATAGCGCGCCAGCCGCTCCAGGAGCACCCCGGTGCGCAGCGGCCGGCGCCCGGCCTCCGTCCCGTCCATCGCGACCTCGGCCAGCGCGACCTCCGCCAGCGCGATCGCACGATCGTGCTCGCCGAGCAGGAAGGCCGCCTGCGCGGCCCGCCGCAGCACCGTCACCCGGTCCAGCGGGCTCTGGGCCGCCGCCTGCGGCACCTGCGCCCACAGCTCCAGCGCCCGCTCGTAGTGCTGGAGCGCCTCGGCCAGCGCGTACGTGGCCTCCGCCGCCTGACCCGCGCCTACGCAGGCCAGCAGCGCGGCGCCGAGATCGTGGGCGGCATACCAGTGATACGCCAACTGCCCCAGCTCCGCGGCGGTCGCGGAACCGGCGCGCTTGTCGATCCGGTCCGACAGAGCCCGTGCGTAGGCGGCATGTAACGGTCCACGTTCGACCGGCAGCAGGTCATCGTAGACGGCCTCCTGTACGAGCGCGTGCCGGAACGCGTAGGACTCGCTGCCCTCCTCGGCCGACAGCACATGATGGGCGACCGCCTCACGCAGCACCCCGACCAGCTGCGCCACCGGCTGAGCCGACACCGCGGCGAGCACGTTGTGGTCGACCCGCCGGCCGGCCACCGCGGCCACCCGCAGCACCTGCTGAACCGGCTCGGACAGCGCCTCCACCCGGGCCAGCACCACATCGCGCAGCGCGGCGGGCATCGCCGTCCCCTCGCGGCTGGCGGCCAGCAGCTCCTCCACGAAGAAGGGGTTGCCCCCGGACCGAGCGCGGATCTCGGTCACCAGCTTCGCCGAAGGACGCTCGCCGGTGATCCCGGCGAGCAGGTCCGCTACCTCCCGGCGGCCGAAAGCTCCGACTTCCAGCCGCTCGGCGCGGCTGTTTCGCCCCAGTTCGGCAAGGAAGGGGCGCAACGGGTGGCGGCGGTGGAGATCGTCGCTCCGGTACGTCAGCACCATGCAGACTCCGGCGCGTACGTTCCGGATCAGGAACCCGAGCAGATCGCGAGTCGACTGGTCGGCCCAGTGCAGATCCTCGACGACCAGCAGCACCGGCCGCCGTTCTGCCAGCCGGTGCAGCACACCCAGCAGCAGCTCGAACAGCCGCGCCGGGGCCACCGGATCCGCGCCGGCCACCGGCTCGCCCAGCTCGGGCACCAGCCGTGCCAGCTCGGCCCTCGACCCACCAAGAACCCGCCCCAGCTCCTCCGCGTCCAGCATCCCGCCCAGCGACCGCGCCGCCTCGACGACCGGGGCATAGGCGAGCACCCCGTCGCCGACGTCCAGGCAGCCGCCCACGAGCGTGACCGCACCGGCCTCCCGGGCCTGGCCGATCAGTTCGGCCAGCAGCCGGGTCTTGCCGACCCCCGCCTCGCCGGCCACCATCACCGTCGAGGGCTCACCCGCGACCGCCCGCTCCAGGGCCGCCGCCAATCGGGTGATCTCCGCGACCCGTCCCACGAAGACAGGACTCGACAACCGCTCCGCCATGGGCTCGATCATCGCTTAAGTTCCTTTGTGAACCAATACGTGACGGCCCACCTGGCCACGTGGTTTCACGCGCGCCCTCTCGCCCGAACTGCCTGCCTGCACCCGGCCGGGGTGTCCAAGGACCGGCACCCCGGCCGGCGCGCTCGCGAAACCCCCAGTCGCTTACGCGTCGCCCTGGCTCGTGTAGATGCGCTTCCACTTGCCGCAGAGGTGCCTGCCGCGGTAGGCGTCGGTGAAGCAGACCCTCAAGTCCGCCGTGTTGGCCCCGAACTCGGAGAAGCGGAAGTCCCTGTACCCGCTACCGCAGTGCTTGGCGGAGTAGTACTGGGGCTCACGGTCGTCGGGCTGGAAGTTGTCGTACCTGACCTGCACGTAGCCGCACAGGCGCTGCGGCGAGCGCTTGTCGTAGAGCTTGCCGCCGACGACGATCCGGCCGTTGCCGTCCACGTACGACCTGGCGCGGGCGTAGGCGTGACCGCCCTCGTAGGACTTCGAGTAATAGAAGCCCCAGGGGCCGGCGTCGAAGGACTGGGACTGGGAAGCGGTTTCCAGATGCCTGGCTTCGGAGGCGTTCGCGGCTGTGGCGGCGGCCGGCACGCCGATGGCTATGACGGCGGTGGCGGCGGCCAGACCTAGCAGCTGGTGGATCGAGCGTCGCATGATGTTTTCCCCTGTGTTGAAGGCCCCCGGTAACTCTGTCCCCCCGGGGCGATGTCCTCAGAATCCGGCTAAGAGGTGTGAGCACACATGGGGAGAAATCCTTAGAACGGTCCATGGCGACGCACTATCTTCCGGCCGGCACCGCCGCCACGCTTACGGCCAGCAGCCACGCCGCCAGGTAGGCGAACGCAGCGTCCTGCATCATCACGTCGAACCGGTGACCACCGTCGAAGAACTCGCCGACATAGGCGTGTGGCGACCCGGCCTGCTGATAGCGCTGGGCCAGGCGCTCATCGGCGGCACGATCGCCCTGGTCACAGCCGCGAGCGGCAGGCATATCCCGCAAGAGGAGCGCCGCAGGCAGCGAAAAACCTACTTTCTCTCTAGAACGAGGCGGGATGCTGGGCTTGCCGGGCCGGACAGATGCTACTTCTCATAGTGATAGCGACAGGCGGCGATCATGATGGTGTCGTCGTTGACGCGGTAGACGAGCCGGGGTTCTGAGGTGATACGCCGGGACCAGTAGCCGGACCATTCGTACTTCAGCGGCTCTGGTTTGCCGATGCCTTCGTTCCCGTTTCGGGCTATGTCGGCGATCAGCTGGTTGATCCTTTTGAGGATGCGTCGATCTTCTCGCTGCCAGTAGCAGTAGTCCTCCCAGGCGAGTTCGTCGAAAAGGATCTTCACGAGGTGGCGTCCTCATCGGCCAGTTCGCGGACGGTGCCGCCTCCGGCCTCCAGACGGGCGACCGCCTCTGACAGCCGTCTGCGGTTGACGGGAGAGGCCATCAGGTAGAGCGTCTCGCGCATCGATTCGTATTCGCGCTGCGACACCATGACGACGCCTTCTCCGCCGGGGCGGGTGATGAGGACCTCTTCCTGGTCGTCGATGACGGCGTCGAGGGTGGCGGCGTAGTTGGCCCGCGATTCGGACATGGTCATCACCTTCATGCCATCAGTGTACATCATGATGTACATCGAGGTGCGGCGGTGGATCCGCACACGGGTACGCGCAAACATCAAGCTGTTGCATCAAGATGCGAATGGCTGCAGGTTCTTGTGACGAAAGCTCCACACTTCCGCTTCCGCCCGAGAGGTAGAGGCAGAAGAGTGGCGACGTTACTGACAGTGGAGATCAAAAGCCCCGAACGATGATCCGTCCGGGGCGTTTTTGGCTGTTCAGGTGAGGTGGTCAGAGGCGGCGCCTCACACCATGATCACGAACTTCTGAACGACTGCGGCGAAGTACGGCCGGTAGACGCGGGCGCGGATTAGCTCACGTGATGCCCTGACTGCTTGAACCGCCCCGGGAGACTGCGGCGAGGAAACCGCCGACGAACGCATCGCCGAGCCCGATGGTCGTGGGTGCGGCAACGTCAAGATCGAAGCCAGGCAGGCAACGAACAACCCTGCCCATCCGGCCTTCCAGAGCCGCGGCGAACTCCACCGCCTCCGTTCGCCTCGGCCGGTTCCGCATGAGTTCGTAGTGGTGGTCGGTGTACTCATCTCCATGGCAGTAGCGGGTGCTGGCGATCACGATGCCCTCGTTCAGTGGCTCTGCGTACTCGCCGGCTCTCTCGCCGAATGCTGCCGACCAATACTTGGTATGCACAACCAGGGTTGTCACGGGGATGAGAGCTTGCAGCGATTCGAGGGCGCGCGCCACCTCCGTCACGGAGAGCAAGTTGACGGCATAGCCCAGGTGCGACTGCATCTCGTCTTCGTTCAGTCCGTAGATGTCGATGACTTCCACGAGTGCGTCGCGGACCCGTTGGCTGAGGCCTGGCTCGTGGAATCCGGCATCCTCGTAGTAGACGACCGCCTCGGCCGGAAGTTGTCGCATGTGACTTCTCAGCGTGGACAGACGCCGGTCAAGAGTTCTCTGGTCCCGTACCGCGTTGAATCCCGAGATCAGAAAGACCCGTGCGTCTCGAAGCAACGAGCCCAGTGCACCACTCAGCATCATGGACTCGTTCGCCGGGTCGTTGACGTAGATCAATCTGTTCGGAAACGGCGCACGGATGTCGATGTCACCTGCTCGAACCAGCATGTCCTGGTCGTACTGCACGATCAGGTGTGGATAGAGGGTGTCCTGGTCGCCGCTACAGATGTAGTCGCAGCTTGCCGGCAGCAGTCGGCGGACGATGTCGTTGAGACTGACCAGGTGCAGGGTGGATGGTACGCCGAGCCGGCTCATCTCCATCGCCGCTCGAACGGAGGTTCCACCCAGAGTTGTTCGCTTGGGGAACCGCGCTGCGAATGCGCTCAGGCATTCGGAGGAGGCGACGAAGTGCTCGCCCCCTCCGCCTTTTTTGAGGTAGGTGAGAATCGAAATGACGAGTTCGCGCTCGTTGGTCACGGTGACCGATGAAGTCAGCTCGGCATTGTGGATCTTGTACTCGCCGACAAGTTGCTCCAAGAGCAGCGAGGACAGCTTGAGTTCGTAGTCGACGCATCCCCCCAAGCCCAGGACTACATGACTGGTCATATCAGTACAGAGATGCCTTGCCGGCCGCTTCGAAGAGGTCAATCTTCTGCCCGGCCACCGCCTTCATCGCATCGATGCACGGCGGCTGTATGGAGAGCGGTTCACGCAGGCTCTCATCGGCCAGGACTTCGCGCATCTTCATGTGGTAGGCCAGCTTGATGTCACTGGAGATATTAATCTTGTTAATACCGAGCTTGACCGATTGCGCAATCTCTTCGTCAGGATTGCCCGAGCCGCCGTGCAGCACGAGTGGGATCTTGACCCGATCCTTGATTTCCTTCAGCAGGTCGAGCTTGAGCTCCGGCTTCAGGGTCTTCGGGTAAATGCCGTGATAGGTGCCGATGGCCACGGCGAGACTGTCCACCCCCGTTGCCTGCACGAAGGTCACGGCGTCCGCCGGGTCAGTGTAGATGATCGCGTCGCTGCCGTCTTCGGCCTCGCCGTCGGTCTTGCCGATCGTCCCCAGCTCCGCCTCGACCGACACGCCGACCGCGTGCGCGGTATCAGCGACCTTCTTGGAGATCGCGATGTTGTCCTCGAAGGACTGCATCGAGGCATCGATCATCACCGAGGTGAAGCCGATCCGGATCGCGGTCAGCATCTCCCGATAGGTCGCGCCGTGGTCCCAGTGAATCGCGATCGGCACGGACGAGCGATGGGCTCGTTGGGTCATCGCGGCGATCACGTCCACTCCGATGTGCCGTACCTCGTCGGGATGGATCCCGATGAAAAGCGGCGCGTTCCTCTCCTCGCTGATGTCCACGATGCCGTTGAACATGGCGTAGTCGCTGATGTTGAAGGCGGGCACGGCGAAGTTTCTTTCATTCGCGACAGCCAAGAGCACCTTGCCGGTCGTCAGCATTGCCGTATTTCTCCTTCTGGGTAGTGGATTATCGCTCGGAACGAGGACGATGTGTCAGGCCTTGACTGCGCCGGAGGTGAGGCCGCCGATGAACCGCCGCTGGAAGAGGAGGAACAACACGAGCACCGGGATGGACCCCAGGATGCTCATGGCCATCATCTGATTCCACTCGTAGGAGTGCTGGCCCATCAGGAGCTGGATGCCGATGGGAACGGTTCGCATGTCGTCGGTACGAGTGAGGGTCAGAGCGAACAGGTACTCGTTCCACGAGATCATGAAGGTGTAGACGCCGACGGCGACCAGCCCAGGAACCGAAATGGGCACCAGGATCCGCCAGAGAGCCGTCCAGCTGGACGCCCCGTCCACCTTGACGGACTCATCCAATTCCCGTGGCAGGGTGTTGAAGTACGCGGTCATCATGATGATCGCATAGGGCAAGGTGAACACCATGTGCGTGAGGATCAGCCCCGGATAAGTATTATAAAGGCCGAGCGCCACCACGAGACCAAAGTAGGGAATGACGAGCGTGATGGGCGGCACGGCCTGAACAGTGACGATCACGGCATTGATTGATCGCTTCAGCGGGAAGTTGTAGCGGCTGAATCCATACGCCGCCAGGATTGCCACGAACAATGTCAAGACCGTCACCGAAATCGCGACGATGTAACTGTTGATGAAAAACCTCAACTGCGTCTCGTCGCCCAGGATCTTTCCGTAGGCGTCGAACGAGAAGTTCTCGGTGATCAGCCGCGGCGGAACCTGGAAAACTTCCCCATTGGTCTTGAACGACGTCGACAGCATCCACACGACTGGAAGGCCGGCGAAGGCCGCGCCGATGCACAAGCCTGCGAGCACGGCGATCTTCGCGCCGACGCGCTGCCTTTTGCGGGTGAGCACGGGTGATCACCTCTCCTTTTGCAGGCGAACGTAGAAGAAGGCCAGAATCATCGTGAGCAGCAGGACGATGACGGCGGCGGCGGACGCGGTGGCGAACTCGTAACTGCTGAAGGCTTGCTTGTAGGTGTAGGTGCTGAGCATCTCGGTGACATTGAGCGGGCCACCACCGGTAGTCATCCAGATGAGGGCGAACTGCTGAGAGGTCCAGATGAGGTCGAGCACGGCCATGCTGAGGAGTACCGGTTTCAGCTGTGGAATCGTCACATTGCGAAACTGGCGGAAAGTGCTTGCGCCGTCCACGGAGGCCGCTTCGTACAGAACGGGCGAGATCCCCTGCAACCCGGCGAGGATGCTGATCATGAAGAAGGGGAAGCCGGCCCAGATGTTGATGAATGTCAATGCCCAGAGCGCCATGTTCGGGTCGGAGAGCCAGCTCACTTCCTCTCGCATCACGCCGATCGTGCTCAGGATGTGGTTGACCACACCGGACGGGTCCAGCATGAGCCGCCAGATGACCGCGATCACGGCGACCGTGAACAGCCAGGGCAGGATGTAGACAATGCGGAAGATGGCTTTCGTCACTCCGCTCAGCAACGGCGTGTTGAGCATCGTCGCGAAGGCCAGCCCAAGGCCGAGGTGAGCGACAGTGCTCACGGTGATGAAGATGAACGTGTTCTTCAGCGCTGCCAGGAAATCAGGATCGGTGAGCACCGTGGTGTAGTTGGCGAGGCCGGCGAAGACCGGATTCTGCTCGACGATCACGTTGTCCTTGAACGAATAGCTGACCACCATCGCGATGGGTATGATCATCAGAACAAAGATCAATATCAGCGTCGGCGAGAGATAGCCGTACGGGACGACACGCTGCACGGGGAAGGGCCGCGTCCTTCTCCTTCCGTCCGTGGAGGATTCCGATGCCGATTTTGCGGCTCCCGGGGAGGCCGCGGGATCGAGTTTCGCGGTTTCCATCGATGTCTCCTTGGTTCGGGGCCGCGCCGCACGGTCGGCGCGGCCCACGAAGTACGGAAGGTCAGAGCACCGGCGTCCAGGCCTGTTGCGCATTGTTGAGGGCGTCGTCGACACCTTGCTTGCCGGTGAGCACGAGCTGCAGTTGCTCATCGAAGCTGCGCATCAGGTCTTCGGACTTCGGCAACCCCACGAACTCGTTGGCGGGATATCCCGCCTTGTAGATGTCGAAGGCCGTCTTGAACAGCGGGTCACTCTTGCTGAAGTCCGGCTCGGCCGTCTTGTTGCCAGGAAAGCCGTTCGCCAACGTGCTCAGCTGCGCATTCGCCTGCTTGTTCATCAAGAACTGGACCAGCTTGAACGCCTCGGTCTTGTGTTCCGAGGACTCGGCGACGCCGATGCCCCAGGACGCGTACGGGATGCCGCGCTTGCCGGTGTAGCTGTCCTCGGCCGGGACCGGCACCACCGTGAAGTCCAACTCGGGATTGTTCTTCTTGATCAGCGTGATGTGGGCCAAGGAATCGATCACCATGCCGACCTGACCGGTGGAGAACTTTTCGACCTTGTCCTGCTCTTTCATGGTGAGTGCTCCGGGCGAGATGACGCCCGCGTCGTTCAAGCTCTTGACGTACTCCACGGTGCTCTTGACGCCTTGGCCGGTCAGATCGGGCTTCCCGTCCTTGGTGAGCATGCTGCCGCCCGATGCCCACAGCCATGACATCACGTCATTCTGGACGCCGTTGGGAACAGCGGTGTCGAGTGGCAGGGCCCAGCCTTTGACGTTGCCGCCAAGTGCGCTGATCTTCTTGGCCGCCTCCAAGAACTCCGTGCGCGTGCTCGGAGGCGTCTTGAGCCCCGCCTTCGAGAGCAGATCGTTGTTGACGAACAGGGGGTAGACGAAGTTCACGACGGGGATCATGTAGGTCTTCCCCTTGACCTGTATCTGGCTCGCGAGCTGGCTTGAGTCGTACTTCGCAGCTGCCATGAGCTCGGACAGGTCAGCGATGGCACCCTGCTTGGCGAAGTCGCTCACCCATGCACCGTCGAGGCCCACAACATCAGGCAGCGTCCTCGACGCCGCTCCGGACACCAACTGCTGCTTCGTGGACGCGTACGGACCACTCAACAGCTTGACCTTGATGGTCGGGTTCTGCGCGGTGAATTCCGACATGAGCTTGTCGAACGATCCCGTTGGCAGCTCCGGCGCCCACCACTGCGCAAACTCCAGCGTGATGGTCCCGTCCCCGCTTGATCCCGCGCTTGATCCCGAGTTAGAACCACACCCCACGACCGTGGCGCCGATCACCGCCACCGCCATCACCCTGAGCAGTCGCCTCGTCCGGCCCTGCAACCGGGTGCTGCCTCCGGTCATCGCGACCTCCTTGCTGTGCAGGTGTTACCGCTCTTTGCCGATTTCCGCCACATTAACAACGCATCACACGATCCTACAAGACCTAGTACCGCAGAATCCGGCTATAAACCGCACAGTTCGGCACACAACAGAAGAGGTGTGCTAGCGGAGGAGACCTCTACCCGCCAGACTTCCTGACGTGGCAGCATCTTGCCCGGAAGGAGCAGTGTTATGCGGTAGTCTGCAGTTCTAGGCTGGTGTTACTCCTCTGTTGCGTTGATCTGTAGCGCAACTACCGCAGAGATGGGAGGGTCAGTGACTCTTGACGAAGAGGATCGGCAGCGTCGTCTACCTGCAGGACGTAAAGCCCAACTGGCGGCATACGTCGCAGAGGCCGGGCAGGTCACGGTCAGCGCACTCGCAGAGCGCTTCGGCGTCTCCATCGACACGATCCGGCGGGACTTGGACCAGCTCAGCGCCGACGGCGTCTTGGTCCGCACCTATGGCGGAGCGGTCAGTCAGTCGACCCTTTCCCGGGTCGACCGGGCCGTGGACGTGCGGCTCAAGATGGAAGAACGCGAGAAGGAGAAGATTGCAGTACTTGCCGCGTCGCTGGTCAAAGATGGGTCAACCGTCATGATGAACGGCGGTACGACCACGCTTGCCGTGGCCCGGAACCTGCGCGACCATCGAGACCTGACAGTGGTGACGAACAGTCTGCTCGTGCCCCCGGCGCTGTCGCCCTCAGCCGTCCGCGACGTGTACTTCTTCGGCGGCGCAGTCCGCACTCTCACGCTGACCACCATCGGCCCCGTCAGCTTCCAGGCGTCCGACGGAAGCGAGCTGGACATCAGCTGCGATCTGGCGTTGATCGGGGTCGGCGCCGTTTCAGCGGCCGCCGGGTACACGACGAGCAACCTCGCCGAGGCGGCGATGATGCGAGAGATGATCTCTCGGGCGGCGCGCGTGGCGATCCTGGCTGACTCGTCCAAGTTCGGTCGCCGGCTCTTCGCCCAGGTGTCCGAACTCGGGGGCGCCGACTACCTCGTCACAGACTCCACCCCGCCGCTTGATCTTTTGGACGCACTGACGGAGAACGAGGTAGAACTGATCACGCCGGAAACCGTCGAAGACGCCTCTGAAGGCAATCAAGATCCCCAGTAGTTCGGGTGACGACCAGGTGGTGGCCTGTCCGGGTGCCGATTGGTGTCATGGCCGGTCAGTTCGCGGCAGCCGAGAACACCGCCCGCCTGGTCCTGACCACTGCCCGGAAGCTCCAGAAATGACCGGATGACTCGCGTGACTCACAACATCACTGGCCGTTCCCCGTGACAGGAGAACGGCCAGTTAAGGACCGCAGGCAGTCGTCCAGCGCATCGAGATTCCGGCCGAAGTAGCCGCCAGGCCCGTTGATCGCCTCTCCCATCGCCAGGTAGAAGGCGGCCTCATCAGTGATGTGGGGGGCGAACTGTCCGAAGCGCCCTGGGCAACACCGTGCCGTGATCCGGATGCTTCGCCGCAGGCCAAGGAGGTAACCACACGAACATCAGCCTGCCATGGACGGGTCCAGCAGCAGGGGCGGCGACGCTGTTGTCAGTGTTGTTGTCACAGACACAAAAACGCCCCGGAGCGATCTTCGCTTCGGGGCATCTTGGTTGGTCAGTTGCTGTGGTCAGGGGCGGGGTCGAACCGCCGACCTTCCGCTTTTCAGGCGGACGCTCGTACCAACTGAGCTACCTGACCCAGAGCGGTCCTGACGGGACTTGAACCCGCGACCTCCACCTTGACAGGGTGGCGAGCACTCCAAACTGCTCTACAGGACCTTGCGTTTCGTGCTGTTTGCGCTCGCTTAGCTTACCAGCTCTGCGGTGGTCTTCGACCAGCCGTTTCGCGGTGCGCTAGGCGCTCGCAGTGCCCCCAACGGGATTCGAACCCGTGCCGCCGCCTTGAAAGGGCGGTGTCCTAGGCCGCTAGACGATGGGGGCTCAGGATTCCCTGCCGCCTTCCGTCGGAGACCTCTGAAGCATAGGGGACGATTGCCCCTGATGCCAAAGTGGTGGACCGGCGTTCGGCGATGGCGTGCCGCTGACCGATCCCGTTGGCGACGGGGCGTTCGTTGGCTCTGGGGAAATCATACGATGTGGGTCGGGCTCCACGTGACGCTGGATGTACACCGACTGCTCCCCCAGCCCGCCCAGCGTGATGTCGTCCCACGCCTGCAGACGTTTGGTCTCCTTGTCGAAGTATAGAACCGAGGCCTGGACCGGGGTGGGCTGGGCGTGTTCGAGGGCGCGCAGGCCGGCGCCCCCGGTGGAGCCCTGGATGAGCATGCGGGTGCCGGACGGCAGCATGGTCGTCTTACGTTCATGGGTGTGGCCGGCGAGGATCATGGGCGCGGCGCCGCTGAAGCCCTTGCCGACGTCCGGGTCGTGTACGGCCACCACGTCGGCCTTGCCGACCTTGGCGAGGTGAGCGCGGGCGAATCGCAGCAGAGTCGCCGGGCTCGAGTCGACGGGCACCGACAGGTCAGGGGTGAAGCGGGGATCGCCCAGGCCGTAGATGGCCAGGCCGGCCACTGTTTGGGTCTTGTTGTCCAGGACCACGGCGTTCTTCTGCTTCTCGACCGCTTTCTGGGTGGTCATGGAGTCGTGGTTGCCGCGTACGTACACGTACGGGACCCCGAGGCGGCCGATCTCGTCGAGGAACTTGTTCTCAGCCTTGGTGCCATGGTCGGAAATATCGCCCGAGTCGATGATCAGGTCCACGGCGAACTGGTCCTTGAGCGAGCGGATGACGTTCCAGGCGATCGGGTTGATGTGGATATCGGAGACATGGAGGACCCGGATGGATCTAGGGTCGGCGTCGTACAGGGGGAGGGTGGAGACCGTGTCGTAGAGCTTTGAGACGTTCGTCACAAGTTTGGTGAGCTGGGACCGGTACGACTCGAAACGCGTCACGATCGCCTCCGCGCTGCCCACCAGAGACGGCGCGGCGGCGACCAGGCCCGAATAGCGGGGCTCCACGAGCGAGCTCGGGCGGAAGGTGAGCGCGGCGAGCGCGGCGGTCCCGGTGAGCGCCACCGAGGCCGCCAGGAGGCCCAGCAGGGCCACGCGCGGGCGTCTGAACACCATCAGGACCGCGAGCAGCGCCCCGGCGCCGGCGCACAGGAGCGAGCGGATGGCGAGGGCCCGCACGCCGTCCAGCAGATCGCTCTCGATGAGCTGGGGCAGTCGGTCGGCCAGGCGCGGATCCTCGATGAAGGCCCTTGCGCGCTGCTGGTCGATGTTCTCGAGCGTGATGCGCAGCCGCAGCGGCGCGTCGTGGGTGCGGAACGTGAGCGTGCCGAGCGGGCTGGCGTCCACGACCGTCTCGCCGTTCCAGGCCGGCCGGAGGGACATGCCGGTCTCGACGGGACCCACCTGAGCACGCACGGTGCCGCTGAAGAAGATCCCCAGCCACGCGCCCACGGCGGCCACGAGCAGCACGGCCGCCACCCTCGACGGCCTCGATCGAAGGATTGCCGTTGACTTGTGGAGGAACTTCATACAGTTTCTTGCTTACCTGACGGTCGGGGCAGAATGGCAGGTGTGATCGAGGTATCGCGGGAGAAGTTCGAGGAACTCGTGGCCGAAGCGCTGGACACGATTCCCGCTGACCTCGCAGCAGCCATGAGCAATGTCGTCGTCGTTGTGGTCGATGATCCGCCGGAGCCCCACCTGCTCGGCCTGTACACCGGTGTCCCCCTCACCGAACGCGGCGACTGGTACTCAGGAGTCCTGCCCGACCGCATCGAGATCTACCGCAATCCCATCTGCCAAATTTGCGATTCCGAGGACGACGTGATCGACGAGGTGCGCATTACGGTCGTGCACGAGGTCGGGCACCACTTCGGGATCGATGACGCAAGGCTCCACGAGCTGGGTTGGTAACCCTTTGCCTTGGGTTCGCTTCTTTGGGTTGCGGCTGACATAGTGATCAGGCACCTTAGGTGACATAGCGAACACCCTGAGTCAGGCACATCGGAGTCCAATGGGGGCCATGCGGGCGCGACGGGCGCCGGGACGGCATCGACGTGCGGACCTACACCAAGCCACGTATCGGGAAGTCATCGCCATCCGGGAGTTCCGGGCACTCTGGTATGGCCAGGGCCTGTCGCTCCTCGGCGACCAGCTCGCGCAGGTCGCGCTCGCCGTGCTGGTCTACAACCGCACGCACTCGGCCCTGGCCACGGCGAGCGTCTACGCGCTGACGTACCTTCCCTCGATCGTCGGCGGCCCGCTGCTGGCGGGCCTTGCGGACCGGTTCCCGCGCCGGGCCGTCATGTTGACCTGCGATCTGATGCGAGCAGGGCTGGTGGCCGTGATGGCGGTGCCCGGCATACCGTTCTGGGCGTTGTGCACGCTGGTGTTCCTCGTGGTGCTACTCAGCGCGCCGTTCTCGGCCGCGCGGGCGGCGTTGCTGCCGGAAATCCTGGCAGGCGACAGATACGTGATCGGCTCGGCCCTCCAGAACATGACGAACCAGGCCGTTCAGATGCTCGGTTTCGCGGCGGGCGGAGCGATGATCGCCACGATGGGCCCGTACCGGGCACTCGCCCTCGACGCGGCGACGTTCCTCGGCTCCGCGCTGATCCTGATCTCCGGCGTCCGCCGCCGGCGCGCCGCCCACGACGACGGCTCGAAGCCGTCCATGTGGACCATGACCGGGGCGGGAGCCAGGCTCGTCTTCGGGTCGAGGAAGCTGCGGACGCTCGTCCTGTTCGCCTGGCTGTGCGGCTTCTACGTGCTCCCCGAAGGCATCGCCGTGCCGTACGCGGCCAAGCTCTACACGGGCACCTTGCCGGTCCCCGTGATCACCGGGCTGCTCATGGCGGCCATGCCGACCGGGACGGTGGTGGGGGCGTTCCTTTTCAGCAGGTTCGTGTCACCGCCGGGGCGGCTGCGGCTCATGGGCTGGATGGCCATGCTGAGCTGCGCGCCCCTGGTCGTGACCGCGATGCGGCCGTCGCTGGCCGTGGTGCTGGCGGCGTGGTTTCTGTCGGGGATCGGTGGGGCGTACCAACTCGCGGCCAATGCCGCCTTCGTCCAGTCCGTTCCGCCCGAACGTCGCGCCCAGGCGTTCGGGATCGTGCAGTCGGGGCTGATGGCCGTACAGGGGATCGGGATCTTGGTGGGTGGGTTCGCGGCGGAGAGACTCGGTCCTGAGCCGGTGGTCGCGCTGGCCGGGATCACCGGGGTCACCTGCGCGGCCGCGCTCGCCATGGTCTGGACCGAGTCTCGGGGGGACAAGCCCGCCCGGGTGCCTGCCCGGGCCGTGGCCTCATCATGACTGGGGCTTGTGCTCGCCGCTCCAGTCGGTGCTCGTGCTGCGGTTCTGCGACTTGCTGATCAGGTCCTGCACGATCGAGGTGTCGCTGTGCTCGTCCGGCATGAGGAGCCAGCCGATCGCGTAGACACCCACGCCCAGGCCGCCGAACAGCGTCGCGATCGCCAGCGCGATGCGGATCATGTTCGCGTCGATGCCGACGTACTCCCCGATGCCGGAGCAGACGCCCGCGACGATCCGGCCCTTCTCGGTGCGGCGGAGTTTCTTGACGTTGTGCTCGTGGTATTCGCTCATGTCTCAAGACTGCCCGCGTACCCGGTGTTAGCACATCGGGATTCCCCCTGGTAGAACCCTGGTAACCCCTTACGTGTAAGGAGAGGATCCGCGATGGACGACCTGCTTCGCCTCGACGAGCGGCTCAACGCCGACCAGCGGCTGATCCGCGACACGGTCAGATCCTTCGTCTCCGACCGCATCCTGCCGCACGTCGGGGACTGGTTCGAGGAGGCCACCTTCCCGGCGCGCGACCTCGCGCCCGAGCTCGGCTCGCTCGGCCTGCTCGGCATGCACCTGCAGGGGTACGGCTGCGCCGGGACGGACGCGGTGTCGTACGGCGTGGCCTGCCGGGAGCTGGAGGCGGGCGATTCCGGGCTGCGTTCGTTCGTGTCCGTCCAGGGTTCGCTGGCCATGTTCCCGATCTGGCGGTACGGCTCGGATGAGCAGAAGGATGAGTGGCTGCCCCGGATGTCCGCCGGCGAGGCGATCGGCTGCTTCGGCCTGACGGAGCCGGACCATGGGTCCGATCCAGCCGGCATGCGGACGTACGCCAAGAAAGACGGATCCGACTGGATCCTGAACGGCAGCAAGATGTGGATCACCAACGGCTCGATCGCCGACGTGGCCGTGGTCTGGGCGCAGACCGACGAGGGCATCCGCGGCTTCGTCGTGCCGACCTCCACCCCCGGCTTCTCCGCCCCCGAGATCCACAAGAAGTTGTCCCTTCGCGCCTCCATCACCTCATCCCTCTACTTCGACGATGTGCGTCTGCCCGAGTCCGCTGTGCTTCCGGGGGTCGCCGGCTTGAAGGGGCCGCTGTCGTGCCTGTCGGAGGCCCGCTTCGGCATCGTCTGGGGCGTGGTGGGCGCCGCGCGCGCGTGCTTGGAGTCGGCCGTCGAGTACGCGAAGACGCGCGTTCAGTTCGACAAGCCGATCGGGGCGTTCCAGCTGACGCAGGAGAAACTGGCCTGGATGTACGTGGGGCTGGCCCAGGCCGGTCTTACCGCGCTGCATCTCGGGGAGCTCAAGGACGCGGGGCGGCTGGAGCCGCGGCAGATCAGCTTCGGCAAGCTGGCCAACGTACGGGCGGCGCTGGACATCGCCCGGCAGGCGCGGTCCATCTTGGGAGGGAACGGGATCACGCTGGAGTATCCGGTGATCAGGCACATGAACAACCTCGAGAGTGTCCTGACGTACGAAGGGACCCAGGAAATTCACACGCTGGTGCTCGGGGAGGCGCTCACCGGGATCGCCGCGTACCGTTGAGCCGGTTTTCCTCGATCCCGGATCTTCACCACGCGTGTGCGCCCGGGGTGTCTCGTTCGGCTCGGGCCCGCGTACCGGGTGGACCTGGACCTGGACGTCGGGTTCTGGTTCGGTCAGGAAACTGATGGCTGCGTCGATCCGTTACTGTGAGGGGCGGGAACCGCGTCGCGTACTGGGCGGTAATCTCTGTACCCTTGCTGTACGTGGGGGCGTTAGCTCAATTGGCAGAGCTGCGGACTTTTAATCCGTAGGTTCCGGGTTCGAGCCCCGGGCGCCCTACCACTCTCCACCTCGAATCGCGCTTCTGAGCTGGGGTTTCGCCTTGCGGTGGGCTGGGTGCCGGGTGCAGTCACAGGCCACCGGAAGCAGCCGTGTGCCGCCCTTCGCGGAATATACGCGGAATCGATCTTGACGCGTTTTCCCCTGGTCAGGGTAGGCATTCGGATGAGCTCTTCGGGGATTCCGCGACAACGACCAAGGACCCCGAGATGTCCCGGGGTCCTTTTGGTCAGGGGTCCTGTCACGCGGCATCAAGCGGCGGCGCGGCGCGTCACCGTACCCCCGGCCCTCCGCCCGCCCTCCGTCCGGGCGTGCGGCCTGGGGGCCGGTCCCGGACGGCGGCGGGACACCGGGCCGGGCACCGCACGCCAGCCCCGCCGTACGGACCGGACGCTCCGACCGGGGTCGCCGCGCCGCCGCACAGATGCAGCCCTCACGATCGCCACAGCGTGGCTGGCCGCTGTACGTGGCTGGGGGCGATCGAAGGTCCAGGGCTTCGTTCCTCAGCCCCGGCCCACCGAACAACGTGGCTGATCACCGTATACACGGTGGACGGCGATGAGTTCAGCGCTCAGTTCGTGCGCCCTGAGGCCCCGCCCGGTACCGTGCGAGCGTCTCCATCGCCAGCCCTACGATAAGTCGTACTCGTCGATCCATAGATCGGCTCCAGCTCTGTGAAGAAGACTGATGGCTTCTTCGTCAAGAAGGAGTCCTCGCGGGCTGGAGTGCTCTCCCGGTTCGAACGACCGAAGCATGACCAACGTGGCCGCTGCGCCGCCAGCGGTCAGCTCTCCGATTCGATCCCAGGCGCCGGCCAACTGATTCATCACAGCTTCCACCTGCTCATTGAGTGAGGCGGTCTCCGCAAGGCCGGAGTCGAGCATCCATTCGTGTCGTGGCGGTAGCAGGCGCCCACTCTTCCTGCCGCGTCGTGACTCCTTCGCCTCAGACCGAGTCGGCTCGACGCCCACGTATTGGCTGATCTGCCCGGGATCCAGTTCATCGGACCGGATCATGAAGTAGACCTGCTGCTCGACGATCACGTGGAAACGGTAGCGGTTCAAGGGTTGGCGGGCGCCTGCATCACTTGGAAGGGGCAATGGCTTCCATTGCTCAAGACCCTGATCGTCGTGCCACTAGCGTGCCAGGCAGTGCACACCCCGTGCCCACGAGGAGCCGGTCGTTGTACTGAGCCGGATCATAGATCCCGTCCCTGTCGCCGAACGCCCACCTGACCATCGTGTTCGCCGCCCTGGCCATCAGCCGATGGATCGAACACCGAACCGGCCGGTCGATCAAGAAGTTCGTCCGCACCGCACGCCGCTACCGAACCGTCCACATCCGAGCCGGCCGCCACATCCTCACCGCCGCCGACCCCCTGCCCACCGACCTACGCGACGCGCTCAACCAGATCCACGGCCGGGAAGGTGCGCACTAAATTGAGCCAACTCGGGTCACATGCACCGGCAGCACAATGCACGGCGCCGTTCGAGCCCGCGGAGAGCCCAGGCGGAAGAGGGCGTTGGCCAGGCTCATAGACCGATCCCTTCCGCAACCCCGGGAAACCAACGCCTTCGGAGCCGCTGCGCCACCACCCGAGGCGACGACCTACCCCTTTGATGACGCCGACATCGGGAGCAGGCCCAGATCCACCAGCCGCAGCGCTGCATCGTGCAGCAAGGAGCTCTCCAGTCCCTCCTCACTCGCCACTCCTTCGAGGACCTGGCGGCTGATGTCAGGCAGACCGAGGACACGCCTCATCCAATCGGGAACCTGACCGATGACAGGTCCTTTTTGGCCGATCGCATAAAGAACGGTGCCATCGCAGGCGGGATCGACAGCGAAGGCCTGGCACACCGCAGCATGGTGTCTCAAGGTACCGAACCACGCTGAACCATTGTTCCAGAACAGTTCGGTACGAATACCGAACGTGGCCAGACTTCCCGCCTGCACATGATTGATCAACGCCTTGAACAGCTCGTGAGTCGCCAGGAACTTTGCATCTGCATCGATATCACGTGATCCCTCACAAAGGAACTCGTAGAAACATTCCTCCAGCGACAGACCCTTCTCGCCGTAAGGGATCTCGCGGAACTGATCGAAGCTCGGCGAGGCGAGGAATCGTGCGCACAGGTCAGAATCTTTGATTCCCTGGCCGGCGAGCAGCGTCAGCGTCTTCGGAAAGGATGCCCGCAAACCGCCATGTCCATCGACATGCCCGCGCAGGATCATGCCCTGGATACGCGAGGTGGTCCGGGACAACTCGTCCAGGTCTACGGAGGACAGTGCGGAGCGCTGTGCAGGCGTCAGCGAAAGCGAAGCACTCTCCGGCCCATTGGCGATGAACTCGTCGCGGAACTCTTTATGATAAATCAGCGCATGGAGAGTCTCGACGAGACCTGTCTCACTGGGCATCCTTGTACCACCTTTCCGCGATATCGACCAGCCTGAGGTAGTTGGGCACCGTCTTGGGGGCGAAATCACCTCGACCATCGAACACCGGATCCTCGTACGTGACCCCGATCAGATTCGGGCAGAGCGGCAGCAGGTGCTCGAGCAACTCAAGCTGCTCGTCCAAGAGGATCCCGTGGTGCAGATCGCGGAACTTGTTTCCGACGATCTGGCAGCCTGACAGGTGGAACTCGACGCAGCGGTCCAAGGGAAGGAGCTCGAGTTCCTGCAGAGCAGCCTCTCCCCGCACCCCCCGGATCCACTGATAGCTAATGATATGACCGATATCGATCGTGGCCAGGACGTCCGCCGTCTCCACGACGTCCGAAAAGTATTGAAACGCGTTCTCGTGCCCCAGATAGAACGTGCCGCCCTCAGTGAAACCAGGGAACTCTATGGAGATGGGAGCGTCCAGCAGCTGCCGCCATTGGATCGCATGCTCGATACACATCTCCCGGCCCTCCGGCGTGAGCAGGGGAGGCAAGGGGTAGGGAAGCGACTTCCCGCGGAAAGACCAGATCCCAAGGTCTTCGACGACCCAGCTGAAACCGTACCTGGCGATGAGGTCATTCGTGAAGCGGGCGGCCTCTTCCTTGTCGAACGGCTCGGGATTGCCGATGTTCAGTCGGGTGTGATGGAACACGCGCGGCATGTCCGCAGGCAGGAGGCTGCAGATATCGTCATATGCAGCGTAGTAGCGGGCCGCTTCAAGGGGGCCGTAGTCGCGAGGCTGGAAGGAGAAGAACAGATACGAAAACGCACTGAGCTGGCGCTCAAGAAACTGTCGGACGGCAGGCGTCACACCATCGCCACCTCGGCTTCCGCCGGTCGTAGAAAACCCTACGCGGCCGCCCCATGGCATGTCCAAGCCCACACCGAGACCAAGCCGCGACAGGCCTTCGACCCCGAACGAACCCTCGGCTTTACCCTGTATGCCAACAGTGGCGCCCACCGTGTCCACGCCCATTCTGCCGATCACTCCCACACTGCTCGTATTGCCGAATCGATGATTGAGACTCTTCGACCAGACGCGTCCCCCTACGACGACGCTTCGGTCTCAGCCACCTGCCGCGTCTCAGCCTCAGCCTCCTCTGCGAGAATTCGCAGTCCACGCATGTTCATCATCACGATCAGGAGAATCCCCGCAGCGCTGACCAGGTAGACCGCGCGGAGGCCGAGCCAATCCGCGAGAAACCCGCCGGCCAGCATGCCGATGGGTGACAAGCCACTCGCGACCAGGCGGAACACGGAAGCGACCCGCCCCAGCAACTCGTCCGGCACGAGAGCTTGCCTGATGGTGGCACTGACAACGGTCCAGGCAACCAAAGGAATGCCCTGCGCGAAGAAGGCGACACCGACGACGACCACGGAATCCGAGATCGCCACAGGCACCATGAGCAGTGCGTAGAGGCCGACTGAACAATACAGAACAGGCTGCATGCCCCAGCGATTGATCATCCGAGATGACACGAGACCGCCGAGTACCGCACCCACCGATGTCGAAGCGAAGAGCAAAGCATAACCGACATCGCCGAGCTGGAGTTCCTGCTTTGCATACAGGATGAAGGTTGCCTCAGGCATCCATCCGAACAGGTTCCACCCCGCAACGACGAAGACCAACGACCGCAGTGAACGTCGTCGGAAAAGCCATCGAAGACCCTCGGCCACCTGTCGACCGAAGGATCCGGACGGCGGAGCGGCTCTGGTCTGCGTGGGAGCAAGATCGGACGAGCGCGCGAGACGTGCCAGAAAGTATGCAGACCCCGCGAACGAAAGCGCATCGATGGCGAAGGGTAAACTTTTCGATATAGCGAAGATCGGCCCACCCAGCGCCGGGCCGATGATGCCGTTCCCAAGCTCTGTGACCGTGGACAGGTAGCCGTTCGCCTGCGCCAGCTTGTTTTTAGGGACGATGCTGGGAAGATACGCCACGGATCCGGTACCGAAAAGAACCCCGCAAATGCCAAGGACAAATGTAATCACGAACAATTCCCAGAGCACCAGCCGACCGCTGAGCAGCAAGAGGACCAAACCCGCAAGGATCGCTGCGCGCAGGACATCGACAACGACCAACAGCCGACGCCGATCAATACGGTCTACAAGCGCTCCGGCCGGGAGTGCGAAGATCAACGCCGGGAGCATACCTGCGGCAGCGAGTGCAGAAATCACTTGCGGGCTCATCGTCAGGGACGCCGCCAGGAGCGGCAGGGTGACAAGTTGAATTCCATCCCCGACCGTCGAGATGGTAGCTGCGGCCATAACCTCGGGAAACCCGGGTAGCCGCCTCAGGCTGCTCTTACCCTGGCTCACTTGTCTCCTCTTGCCTCGTGACCTGGTGACATGGCGGCGCCTAATCAGGACAACGCTCCGCGATCCCGTACTGGAAGAGCACCTCCACCGCCTCCAGCGCCGCTTGGCTGTCCTCGGCCAGGTCTTTGACATAAGCAGGCGACCTCATCAGCACCTCGCAGGCATCGGCTGCCCTCCCACTCACACGGAAGCGGCTCCGGCCCGTCTGGATCGCAGGGTCCTGACCGCCGCGATGGACTACGGGCCATACCCCTGGTCGAAGCCGGACCTTATCCACCACGGCGACCTTCGTCCCGGTGACCAGCTCCGAGAAAAGGTTCGAGCGGACCGCGTCCAGCATGCTGTCGTCTGACCTGAGGATCTGTTCGAGGACGCCCTCGGCAGCCGCCGCCTGCTGGACGACCTGGCCAAGCCGCGCCACCTGCCGCGGCAGATCTTCCCGGATAGCGGCGACCAACTTGTCCCCCAGGGGAACGGGTCCGGCGAAGGAGGGCGCACCCAACGCGGTTTGAATCAACGAGGTGAGCAGGTCGGACCATCTGATCGCATTGATGCTTATGGTCACGTGCACGGACAGGGTGTCGGCGGTGCGCGCGAGATGCGGCATTCCGCGCGGCACGTACAGGAAATCGCCCGGGTTGAGGGTGTATTCCGCGACTGGGCTCAACTCCGCGGGCGGGTCGATTCCGAAACTGCGGTGTTCCCAGGGCCGCACTGGTTCGTACAGCGTCCAGTTCTTGCTGCCCTGTAGCTGGATGACCAACGACTCAGCCGCATCGGCGTGGATCTCGAAGCCGCGGGCGTTCGAAGGCGTGATGAAGAGATCGGCATCGACACCCTGGCCGACCCGCATCTCGATGTCCTTGCAGAAGCGTCGGAGCCTCGGCAGATGCAGCGAAGCCGGCCGGATGACCAGAGTGGCACCCGCGTCGATGAGGCGCGAGACCTTCACGGGATCGATCGTGTCCCGAGGTCCTACGTAGCTCGGGCCGACGTCCATAAGGTACAGCTTCTCGTCAAGCAGCTGGTTGTCCTTCGCCATCCGAACGGAACTGGCCGCCAGGGGACGGCCGGTGACGCAGTCATCGATCTCCGCGGTGGAGACCGGAACAGCATCCTTGTCGAATGCGGCCGGCCTGTAGAGGTGGGCACGAGACAGCACCGTTTCGAAGAAGTACTCGGTGTCATCCACACACGATGCCAACGCGTCACTCATGATTCCTCCCGGGGCGTCATATCGTTTTTTCTTATTGCTCTATTGACGATCGAAGATGTACCAGATGTTGCCCTCGTATGCCGGGAGGTCGGCCTGACTCAGCGACTTGAGACGCTTGTCCCAGGCCTCGCGAAACGTGAACCCGGCAGTCGACGCGATTTCCAGGAGCTGGTCACTGCTTATCGACACCTGATGCTGTACCTCGCTGAGGAGCGTGTTTCCCAAGGTATCCCGGACGGTGACCCGTTCCAGTGACTCTCCTGCCAGCGTGTCGACGGAGAGCACCTCCCATGTCATTTCTCCCTGAGGCATATTCCAGGTGGCGCCTCCGGGCATGGAGTTGGTATCGACCTCCAGCGCGAAGACCGCACCCTCAACCAGCGACTGGCCCATCAGCCGCATATGCCGGGATACCCGCCCCATACTTCCGAGATATCGCAAGGAATTAGCGGCGGAGATGGCGCCACCGAAGAACCGCTGGATCCCAAAGTTCGCCATGTCGGCGATGATGGGCCGGAATCTTTCGAGCAGGCCCTGTGCCTCCACGTTGGCCGCGGCCGCAGCAACCGATCGTTCGGACACATCCACGCCATAGACCTCAACCCCCTGCGACAACAGTGATATCGAGAGCCGGCCGAACCCACAGCAGCAGTCGAGCACTGGTCTGTCGAGTGTCGCGGCGGCCGAGGCCACGGTCGTGACTGCAGCGTCGGTGTCCTCGGCCGGACCTTCCTCATCGAGATACCAGTCCGCGATATCCGATTCGAAAAGGGTGCTCACATATCCATGCCGCTCAAGCGCTTCGAGGCCTTTGCGGGTCAACTCGCTTCCGTTGCAGATGCCATTGCGGACGACAATGGGTCCCCGCGGGTCACGTATGACCAGGTCGACCGAATCGACGATGGCCACCGCATTGGTCGGAAGTACCCGTAGTTGACCATCGGGATCGAAGAGTATCACCGCAACACCGCTTCCAGAGCGCGCACAACTGTGCGCATGACGAGATCGTGATGTTTGGTCATTGGCACGGGCATCCATTCGAGCAGATCCACGCCGAGCAGCGGACCTTTCATGCGATCGACCGTCGCATCGAGGTCTTGGGGTGTTCCTCCCGGGCCAGAAACGGGGAAGCGCACCTCAGGAAAGATGTCCGGGTCGAAGTAGTCGAAGTCGAACGACAGCCAACTCGGCCCATGGACGTCATACTCCAGACGTCTGGACCGGAGTTGATCAGACTCATGACGCCATCCCACTCCATGCCACTGGTGACCGAAGTCCCGGCCCGCGTGGTAGGCAAAGGAGTAGTTGCTGAGGTAAGGCACTTGATAGCTGTCGTGATGTGCGTCGACATGGACGACGTCGAGTGCCCCCACACACTCCCGAGCTGCCCAGGCGGTTGCGTACGAGAGGGAGTGATCCCCGCCCAGGAGGAGCGGAGTGAGGCCATCCCGCAGGCAGTCGCCTATTGCGAACCTGACCATCGACGGAATGTATCTACCCAATGACCGGGATATGGTTATCTGTCCCACGACGTGTGCACGCAGGGATACCGGCAGATCTTCCAGTACAGAATGCCAAGCCGGGCTTGACCCACCGGAGCCCGGTACCTTCGTCCCACCGTCGTAGTCAACGACGATTGCACGCACCTTACGCATCGGCAGCACTCTCGCGTCTGTTCCTGTGAAATGCCGTCCGGCACGTACGCGCCTGGCCGGAATTCTGATCGCTCATACCGTCACCGGTGTGAAGTCACCGTCGGCGTACCTGCCGATGAAGTCGACGAACACTCCGCCGGGGTTCTTGCTGATGTTGCACGCGATCACGTCAGGTGCATCGACGCGCCCAGTCTCGGCATAGGCGTTCGAACGGCAGCCGCCACGACAACTACTGGCAGCCGGACACCTATGGGTGTTCTCGCAGTTGACTCCTCGATACCGGGTGAAAACCTCCGCGGAGTACCACGCGTCCTCGAGCGATGTTTCGCGAAGGTTGGGCCCGGAGAACAGGGCGCTTTCGCGACTCGTCATCGTCGGGCACAGCGCGATCTCACCATCTGCCGTGACGTAGACCAGGTCTGCCCCCACGCCGCACTCCGGCTCCACCCCAGGGATTCCCGCGTCGGCGGGGTCACACAAGCGTGATGCTCTGGCTCCCAAGCCCATCAGGGGTGCTACTGCTTCCCAGAACTCCTCATGGCTGACGGCGAAGTCGTCACCGCCACCGACGATCCTGTCCAGGTTGACCATCTGGCCGAGCTCGCTGTGGAACCAATTCGCTGTTTCTCGGATGGTCGAGAGATTCTTCCGGTGCACTTGCGTCACGACTTTAGTTCTGAGGCCTGCGTCGCGCGCCGCCTTGATGTTCCTCATCACTCGGGACCATGAGCCCCTGCGGCCCCGAATTGATTCGTGGATCTCGGCAAGGTGTGACTCCATCGTCACCTGGACCTGGCGTACCTTGCTCTCCGTGATGTAGGCGATCGCTCCTTCATCGAGCAGGTATCCATTCGTGTGGATATCCACGATCATGTCGTGGGAGCGCGCGTGCGCTACCAAATCTCGCCATGATGGGTAGAGAAGGAATTCTCCACCTGTGAAGCAGATCTCACGCACTGCCAGATCCGCCGCCTGGTCCAGCAGCGCAACTATTTCAGCGGGCTCGAGTCGCTCACGTCGAGTAGGAGCTGAACCGCTGTAACAATAGTCACACGAAAAGTTGCAGGTCAGTGCGGTCTCGATCTGCATGCGCCGGAGCCAGGGTTCCGCCTTGACGATGCGGAGGACGCCGTTGAGTTCCTTCTGCGGAGACAGCCATCCTCGGCCTATCGCTCGTTCCACAAACCCTGCTGCACGGTCGTCGACGACCTGTTCCGGGTTGCGGAGATAGGGCAGCGTGACGTCGGACAGAACTGCCGGTGAGTAGCCCTGCACACCCTGGACCTCGAGGGATTTACGGTGAGGCCGGTGAGTGAACACGAACATGTAGGGCTCCATACAATCGCGTAATTTAACTCCGCCTACACAAGGCTGAGTGACGCCCTGCGTAGGCGGGGTCATGAATGTGAGCCGGCAAGCGTCAAGATATTGCCGGCCTCAGATCAGCAACTCAGGCGCTCTGCGGAGCCACCCAGGCAAGCTGAAACTCTTCCTCAACGTTGGCTTCCGGGTGCGTCGACGGGCAGCGATACGCCGAGACGAAAGCGATCTGGAGGACAGCCTGCAGGTCCTCCTCGGACTGCCTGGAAACCTGAAGGTCGTTGATGAGCTCCATGGATACTTTCTCCTTTCTGTAGATACGTGGGGAGGACGTTACTGATCGCCGAGAAGAAGTGTCAACGTTTTCTGAACGGCCTCATGGCAACTCCGGGATCGTTGCCGGGCATACTGCGGGCAGCATCCGCACGACTCGCTGAGTGTGAATTTTCGTCACCTATTTCGGTGTACTTGATCGCTTGCCGAGAAAAGTGCTTCTATAGTGACGTAGCGCTTCAAGCAGCCAATGATTGATTTCATTGGTGGCTTTTTCGTCTGCCGTGCGCCAGGCGACTGTCTGTGGTCATCTGGCATTGATCATCTCTGCGATATCCGACCACGTCCGGGCGCACTCCCTCGCTACCTTGGCGATGGAGGCCCGGCAGTGCGGCGGCACGTTCTCCGCGACCTCTGCCCATTGCGTGGTCGTCACCGTCCTGGAGTCCAGCCACCTGAGCAGCAGGCGGCCGGAATCGGAATAGCGAAGCGACGGGTCACGCCGCAATGTGTCGATTATTCGTGTGACGTCGATCCGGTCCGTGGTGCCGCCGGCGCCGTTCAGCGAGGCCCTTCGCTGAGACACGTCTTCATCGGTGGACTTCAATCGATCAGGAACGGGGTCCACGCCCGCGAGGACCCGCCGCCGCACGTCCTGGGCAGTCGCGATCGAGATGCCTGCCACTTGAGCGATCTCCCTGAGCGTCGCGTCCGGGCGCTCCGCAATCACCTCGCTGGCAACCAGTCGTCCCTTCGCGGCGTTCAGCGGCCGGACTCTGCCATCCGCGCCCGTCCTGGCCTGGACTTCACCGGACCCTTCGGTCTGCGTGCGCAGGGACGCCACGGTTGCCGCCGCCAAGCCCGCCGACAAGGCGATCGCCCGGTCCGAGAGATACGGATGGGACCGCATGATGCGTGCCGCGGCCGACTTCCGATCAGCCAAGCTCAGCGGTAGACCATGTGAGACGTTCGCCTGGACGCCTAACCGGAATGCCTCGTCAGAGGTCCCGTGAAAGAACTGCACCTCGATGTCGGTGCGACCGCCCAGCCGGGCGGCAGTGAGGCGGTGCATCCCATCGATGACGCGCATGGTGGCGAAATGCACGAGTATGGGCGGTAGCGGGTCCTCCACCTCGGCAAGTGCACGTGCGTGGTCGAGATCCACTCCCTGGCAACGCGGCGAATCCGCCGCCGTCAACTCAGCGAGCCTCACGCGTACGACATCGTCGGCGATGAATCCGCTCTCCCGGTCCGCCGGCTCTGAAGCGCGTCTCTCCACGAAGCTCCCTTCCGATAGGTACGGCCACCGCAGCTCGCCGTGATCACGGTGTTCCTCGGCACAGGCGTGCTATCGCCGGCAGCAGGACAGCTCGATGCCGATGCCGGATCGACCAGGTCAGGCCGTGTTCGAGTCCTGTCGTGAAGCACGGAGCACCAAGCTGCGAAGCGGGCACACGCGTCAGGCGACGGCCGTCGGGCGAGACGTTGGGCAATGGCACCATCACGTCCAATCCGGCGGGCGGTGGCAGCGGCGATGAAGGAACATGGACCGCAGAACACCGGAACCAACGCTTCGGCGGAACAGGCACAGTCGGCCCCCTTAATGCGTGCGTGATCGTGCACGACAATATGGAGGGGCGGTATGTTGCTGGTATGCGGCACAACCGCTGTAGTCACGACCTCGGTTGCGCGGACAGGATCGAGGGTCGTCACGGCCGGTCGCCAACGGCTCGACGTTGTTCAACCGATTGCTTCGAGCAGTTGAACAAGCACTGGCAGCACTTCGAGTTGGAGTGACCGAGCTGCGCGACAGTCCCGACGCACGCGTACGGCGGGCCCCGCATGGGATACACGCCGCGCACGTCCAACACGGTTCTCGCTCGTGACCGCGTGGTTCATACGCGGTTCCCTGGCCGGGCTCATCTGGGCGTCAGATGCGCGGAAGAAGATTCAGCACCTGATCGATCGATACCTCCGGCCCGCTGAATGGCAAATCAGAGCTCAGTGGGTCTTCTTCGGCCGGTCTCGACAGCGGGGAATTTGACGGCACGCCCCATCAAACCGTGCAAGACATCCCGGCTGTCAGCGGAGGCTGCTCGGTTGCGCCATAAGTGACCACACTCGACGCAGCGCTGGGTCACCAGGTATTCGCCGCGCTCGTAAAGGACACCGACCGGCTCCATCATGCCTCGACAGGTGGCGAGGCGGTCACCGGGTGAGACATCGACATGCCGGGACCACAGGCAGCGTGGGCAGTGGTTCGTGTATCCCGTCCCCAATACCTCTTTGTGGCAGTTGGCACAGTTGAAGTCCTCGCGGCGGCGAACGAATCGCTTGGGACTTTCCGTCACGATGGCATGCCTCTTCCGGCCGCTCTGCGGCTTATCAGCAGCGCAGAAATGATCAACAGGCGACAGGGCACTTATCCAAGCGGCGGTGAGCCTGACTGTCACGTCAGTCATTTTGTTTCCCATATCCCTCATGGGCGTCGTTGACTCGACAGGGGCCGCAGTATCAAAATTGCTTTTGATCTGTTTCCTCATGCCGCTCAACGAGCAAAGTAGGCCGCTGGCCAAATGCCCATAACCGGGTTCATGGGCAGCACCTGCGCGGCCGCCAGTGCGACGGTCACTTCCTGCAGGGTGACGCCGAGGGCGCGGGTCAGCGCCGACACTTGCCGGTTGTCGAGCACCGTCGCCCAGGTGATGACGATGGCGTTGACCGCCGCCAGGGAGAGCAGGATGGTCGTCCAGACCAGGAGCACGTGCCGCAGCGTCGCCACCTGGCTTTCGCTGTATCCGCCGGCGGCCGGCTGGGTGCCGAGGAAGGCGTTCAGCACCAGCAGAGCGTAGATCCCGCTGACCATGACCGCGATGCTGGTCGCGCCGCAGCACCACCCGTCGCGGGCGGCGGGCGGCGACCCGCAGAGCGAGCAGCAGCGGGACGGGCAGGCGCGCCGAGGCGGCGATCACCCAGTCGGTGCGGCGGTCGCATAAGTATGGCGCCACCGTGATCGCCGCCGCCGACGGCCCGACCAGCGCTGGCCACCACGTCGGGTCTCTTCGTCGCCGCCCGGGTAATCTCGTACGGGTCACCGGCCGCGTCGCGCAGGACGAGCCCGAGCGTCAGCGTCGTGATGGCGGCCAGGATGGCGAGCAGCAGAAGCGCGGCGAAGGGGATGCGCGACTCGAATTGGTTCACCTGTACTGCTTGCACAGGGAATTCGACCGTGCCGAGAAGGAAACCCGCGCAGCCTTGCGTCTGGACGAAGAGTTTGGCATTCGATGGAAGGAAGCAGCGGCCACCACTGCCTCGGCGTCATGCACCGAGCACGGGAAGAACATGGCTTCGCCCATGTCGCTCGCGTGCACGGACTGTGCTCGTGCGTCGCGGACGGTAGATCGTTTCGGCGGCCAATCCATGGACAGACCCCTCGGACGATCAAGAGAAGATCTGATGAGAGGGGTGCGGCGGGCTGCTTGGTCAGTATTCGGCAGGCCGTATCAAGTGCTGGTCAAGCCACCAATGTTTCTTGTACGGCTGTTCGTCCGGCCTGGCTGGAGCCGATTTGCCGCATAGGGTTCAGCCCGCCTACTCGAGCCTCGCTGACGCCGCCCACACTGACCGTGTGCTCACGAGCCGGTTACGGTTTGGTGGGTAGGCGGTGAGAGCGAAACTACCGATAGGTGGCTGTCGCTTCGGGTCGACCCAGCCGGTCCGCCGTTGCGGGCGAGCGGAACCATGCCGCGCCGCGTTGTGTGTCCATGTATTCGCGGATCCGCTTGATCAGGCCGGACTCCAGCTCGAAGATGAAGCAGTATTCGTTGTCGTAGTGACCACCGTGGGCGAGGGTGGCCTGCAGCCGCATCTCGACGACCACGGTGTCGCCGTCGGCGTAGAAGCCGCCGGACTCGATGGACACGTTGTCGACGAAGACCGTGGAGAACTCCTCGGTCAGGAATCGCACGATACGGTCCCGCCCGATGAGATGGTGCGTTCCATCGATGGCGCGAGAGGTCGCGTTGTCGGCGGGGGCGAGCCACTCCGCGTCGGGGGCGAAGACGTCGCGGACCCGGTCCGCATCACGCGTGGCAAAGACCTGCCACGCGTCGATGACGCGTTGCTTGTTCGATACTGCACTCACGGGACGACCTCCTGTAGATGGGTGAACCTGGATTCTCACGGGTTGCTGATCAGCAGGTCTGGCCACATTCGGCCAACATCGGCAACCGGTCCGGATCCGTCCGATCCGGCGAGCCGATCGATGCCATGCTGGAAGCGTGAACGCAGTCGGCGCCGTCCTGACCACCGGCATCTACTGCCGCGACGACTGCCCAGGCCGCCCCCGCCCGGCGAACACCACCCGCTACCCGTCCGCGGCCGCGGCGGAAACGGCCGGATACCGCGCCTGCCATCGGTGCCGCCCGTACCGGCAAGAACCCATCACCGTCTCAGACATGCCCGCACTGGTGTGCCGCGGGATCCAACTCATCGCCGACGGAGCGCTGGACGACGCGACGGAGAGCAGGCTCGCCGGCCGGCTCGGCGTGTCGCCGCGTCACCTTCGGCGCATATTTCTTCAGCATGCCGGGGTCACGCCCGACCAACTCGCCCGCTCCCGGCGCGCGCACTTCGCCCGCCGACTGCTCGACGACACCGACCTACGCATAGCCGACATTGCCTTCGCCGCGGGCTTCGGCAGCGTTCGACAGCTCAACCGGGTCCTCGCCGATGTCTTCCACGGCACCCCGCGTGAGCTGCGGGCTCGGCGGCGGGTCACCGACCGCCTCCAAGCCGACGGCGGACTGGCCATCCGGCTCGCCCACGACAAGCCGCTAGATTTCGCGGCCGCCCTGCGCCACCTGGCCGCACGGGCGACACCGACTGTCGAAGCAGTCTCCGGCGCCTGTTATCGGCGCACCATCTCCATCGACCATGACCCCGGCATGATCGAGATCACCCAGCGATCCCCAACCGAGCTGTTGCTCCTCGCCCATCTTCCCCGGCTCAACGGCCTCATCCACCACGTCCACCGGGCCCGGCGCATCTTCGCCCTCGACGACCCTGCCAAGACGTGCGGTTCCTGGGATCCATTCGAAGTCGGCGTGTACGACATCGTACGTGCCGGGGTGCCGGATGCCACACGGGCACGGGCCATCCTGGGTGACCTCGCCAGCCGGTTCGGCGCGGTCGCGCCTGGCCTCGCCCCAGCCGGCCTCACCAGGATGTTTCCGCAACCCGACATCCTCGCTTGGGCCGATCTCGACGCGCTGCCCCTCCCCGATACCACCATCCACACCCTACGATCGTTCGCGCAGGCGGCCGCCGATGAATCGGCAGCCCACCGCCAGAGCAGCCCGCGTTCATTCTTGATGCGGCAGGGCGTCTTGTGAACTCTCGCGCCGGTTCATGGTGAACAGGCCGGGTTGTGGCTGGGTGAGGATGTCCCGGCCGACCGGGCCGTCCGGTAGGCGGCGGGTGAGCCGCCACACGAATACAGCCCTACGATCGCCCCGTGTTGGCTGGCCTCCGTCGTTGGTTGGGGGCGATCGGCGATCCGGTGCTTCGTTCCTCAGCACCGGCTCATCGAATAGCGGTCGCCTGCCCGTCCTTTCGTGCCCACGCCCTAACCTGTCATTCGCCAAGGCGTGATCACACCGGACCCGCTCACGCGCTTGTTGGGCTTTGCGATCTCTTTCACTATGACGCGTCGGAATCAGATGGTTCCCTGTCCCGGCCAGAGTGGAACAGCTCGAGCAGATGGGCCGATGGGTCAGTGGCGTAGCAGTTTCAGGCTGGTCTCGGTGTCGGTGATGGCGAGGCGGCCCTGGCCGCCGATCGGGAAGGTGGCCAAAGGGGAAGTGTGGCCGATGTCGATGTTGGCCAAGACGGGGATGCGGGTCAGTGCCGGTTGGGCGCCGATGATCTGTTCCAGCAGCGGGCGAGACATGCGGCTGGCGTGCTGGAAGCGCCCGATCATCAGTCCTCGTATGCCCGGAGCGTCGGGAAGCTGCAGCAATGAGGTCAGGTCGCGTGCGAAGGTCGCCGGGTGCGACTCCAGGTCATCCTCGACGATCAGCATCGCGCCGTCGAGAGATGGCATGTACGGGGTGCCCTGTAGCAGGTTCAGCGTGCACAGATTGCCGCCGACGATGTGGCCCTCGGTGGTGCCGGTTTGGATCGGCCACCATCCGTCGTTCGGGGTCAGTTCGCGCTTGTCCTGATCGAGGAACCAGAGATCGTCGCTCCAGTGCACTGCCGGGGCCAGCGTGATCGGAGCGGAGTCGAACATGACCGAGGCGAACCAGTGCAGGGTCTGGTCGAAGTGGTCTCGCATCCCGAACGTCGACCAGTGCGGACCGGAGTAGGTGACCAGCCCGGTTCGCGCAAGGATGGCGTTCTGCAGGGCCGTGATGTCGGAGTATCCGCACAAGATCTTCGGGTTGGCGCGGATCAGCTCCCAGTCCAGTAACGGCAGGAGCTCGTTGCAGTTGTAGCCGCCGATGACCGTCAGGATCGCCGCCACCGATGGGTCCGCGAAGGCCTCGTGCAGATCGCTGACTCGCGAGGCGATGCTGGAGGAGTCGAACGCGTCTCGCTCATCGACATGGCTGCCGTAGGAGAGCGTCAGGCCGAGCTCGGCGAACCGAGACCTGATGATGTCGGTGTGGTCGTGCTCCATCACCATCGCACGGGACCGGGCTGGCGCTACCACTCGTATGAACGTCGCCTGCGTTCAGCTTGGGAGGGAAGATCATATCCATCACTACCGAAGCGTAACGGCGAACCGATCAGCGGGGCCTGCCGGTTGCAGTCCCAGTTGCAGTACAAGGCCGTTCAGGGGCGTTCAAGAAGGACCAGCGACAAGCGCTGACCTGCACTGGACTATATGGAACGACTCGAATTGGATCTTTTAATCCGTAGGTTCCGGGTTCGAGACCCGGGCGCCCTACCACTCCTCACCTCGAATCCTGCTTCTGAGCTGGGATTTCGCCTTGTGGCGGCTTGAGCGTCGGATGCAGCCCGACCGGTTCGCCGATGTGCTCGCCTAGTTGTGCGGCACGCTCGGTTTGGCCCCGTCGCCAGTGTCGTGGGCCAGTCGGCGGGCGGCCCGACCGCGGTGGCGCTGGCAGAGTGCCACCCGGTCGGGGGCGGAGCCAAATCTACAATCTTGAGAGATTGTAGATTTCCTGGCTCAACAATCTGAGATTGTTGATTTGCTTGTCGAGCAGATTGTAGATTTGCCGCGTGGACCAGACCGCGATCTCGTTCGACCCGGACACCGGCCTGCCCCGGGGATGATCATAGGGGTACTCGGCAGGAGTATCGTGTGCGGTTGTGACTCGCCGCCCTCCTGACGATCACCTGGATGAGCTGATCGAGCGGGCGATTGTGGACGCCTACACCGACGATGAGCAGCTCTCCGGCTTCCATGTGATGATCGGTGACAATCTGGCGGTGCCGTTCGAGACGACCGTGCTCGGCCTGCAGGTCACCGTCACCGCTATCGACTTCCTCGTGGGGAGCGGCATCGTGGCGATCTGCCGCCACGGCCGGCACCGGCAGGCGATCGGCATCCTGGATCTGCCGCTGCCCGACCCGCCACCGGCCGGCGCCGAGTGGATCGACGCGTTCCGACGCTGGGCCTGGTGAGATCGTGAGCGAGTACCACTGGGGCGGCTTTCGCGGTGACCCCCCGCATGATGGATCGCCGGCTTTCATGCCTCGGGTACGCCCTAGCCAGATGCCGCCTGAGCTCATTGCATTAGGTGCTTTGAGGCCCAGCGGCGCTGGAGCCGGCCAATCGTTGCTCGCCGTGATTGCTCGCGCCGGTCACGTAGATGCGGGGCATGCGCCAGACCCGGAAGGGATGCCGTGTGGGTCCAGTAGCTGGCCAACGCAACAAGGAACGCGTCGACCTGCTCCGGTTCGGCGGCTTCGCCGACCGGGTGACCGAAGAAGATCTCGTCGGGGTCAACGTCGCCGAGATCGGACTGCAACAGCAGGCAGACCAAATCGACCCATGCCGGCCCGATGCATGCGCGTCCCCAGTCGATGACGTGCGCTGTTCCGCATGGGCTGACGAGTATGTTGTCGAAGCGCAGATCAAAATGCAGGAGCGTGTCACCGACCGCAAGCTCGGTCCACATCGCTTCGACGGAGGCGAGGCGGGACAGGTGCCTGCGTTCCCATTCGCCCATGCTGTCAACGGTGACCGCGCCCCAGGCACCGTTGCGCTCCAGCTCCCGCCAGGTCTCACACCGCCCAGCCATCTGCTCGGCCAGTGTTGGCAGGCCGCCGATCGGCGAGGGCGTCAACTCCCGAGCGCATACAGCCAGCGCCTCCAAGGCGGCGGGCAGCTCATCGAGCCGCCACGGCTCATGCGGCAGCGCGCCCGGCGCGACGTCGAAGCACAGCAGCAGCCACCCCGCCAGCTCACACGCGAATCGCAGCCGTGGCGTGGGTACCGTCTGGGGCAACGCGGCGGCGACAACCATCTCGGTCCGGTAGTCCTGCACGCTGGCCGCATCGTCGCGTATGGCCTTGATGAACACCTGCTCACCGATGGACAGCGTGGCGACACCGAGAACGCCGAAGGAGAAGCCGCCTTGACGTTCGTCGAAGTCCTGCACGGTAGAGCCCAGCCGGTATTCGACTTCGTGTCTCACGATGTCCGGGAGCTCAGTCCAATCGCGCCGCTGAGTTCTCATATGTCCCAACTAACCAGGAGCTCTCTGTCGACGGCGAACCATTTGCCGGCAGCATCAAGCGATCCGGCAAAGCGACCTGGGCCAACGGACCGCCCCTGATCTACCGGCGGCGTCTCAGCGAGATGCCTCCGGCCAGCCGCCGTTAACGGATGGGGTAGGCGTCCTCCAATTCATGGCGATCCCCAGGCAGCACGGACTCGACGACAGCCCACGGCTTCCCGGTGGCGTCACAGGCAACGGCGTAAACGGCCAGCAGGGCGGCCGAGCTCTTGACGTCGATGAGCCCGCTTTCTTCCTTGGTGGGTTACGTGCTGTGACGTGCTCGATGATGTGGTCGAGCGTGGTGCCGGCCGCAGCTTCGACGTACCGGCGAACACCCTGCTTTAGCTCTGCTGATTCGGTCAGCGGCGTGCCGTCGGCCACCGAGAGCGGTAGCCAGGTGGAGGAGATCTCTGTCGGCTCGTTGTCGTGCTCAACCAGCGTTCGGCGCAGCACAACGGGTGATTTGGTCTTGGTCCCGAGGTAGCTCGCGATCCTGTTCCGTTCGGCGCTCGGCGCCATCAACTCGGCACGTCGGAACCTGGGCCAGTCTCCCGCGTAATCCACGCCAGGCAGTCGGCGCTTCCCGCTCGTACCGGAACAGCGATGATCTCCGGCACATCGTAGGAGTGCGCTTCCCGCACGCTCGCGGCCAGATCGTCGAAGAGATCAGCGGTGGTCTTGAGCAACAGCAACCACTCCTCAGCCTCTTCGACCTTGCCCTCTCACCAGTACGTCGATGTGATCGGTCCGACCACCTGAGCACAAGCAGCCAAGCGCCGCTCCACCACAACCCGGCAGATCTTTGCCGCCTCGCCCCGATCGCCAACGGTTACGTGAACCTCGATGTGGTCGGCCACGCCACTTACGCTGCCGAAATGTTCTTGTAGGTATCAGGCGGCGGCGCGGCGCGCCGCTGTACCCCGCGCCGTCCCTCCCGCGCTGCGCGTGCGGTCTGGGGGCCGTTCTCGCGCGAGCGCCGCGCGGGGCATCGCCGTACGGCGGCCCCGCCATACATCCCGAACCCGCCGACCAAGCGCCGCGCCACCGCACAAGCCGCTCCAGGGAACTTCCAACGACTTCATCAGCAGCATCGCGACCACAACGACCGGTAAGTTCCGGGCCAGCGCCGCACCGTGGCCGGGTATTGGCTAGCAAGTACCCCTACCAAAGATCTCATTTGCCTTCGATCAGCGACGCGTCAATGCCCAGTAGGGGCAGGCAGGGCGCGAACCCTTTGATACTGACGTGGACAGTGCGGTGCTACTCCCAGGAAGCCCGGGGCAGGCACAGCCGATGTTCTACAACCATTTTCCCGTCCAATACCTGGCGGTGGTGGCCGTCAGGTTGGTAGCCGAGCTTGCGCGAGATAGCCAGGGAGGCATGGTTGTGTTCAAGCGCGCCCGAAAGGGCTTCATCGGCATTCAGGCTGGCGAAGGCCAGGTGGAGTACCGCTGCGCGCATTTCGGTGCCGATTCCCTGTCCCTGATAGCGGCGATCGAGCCATGAACTTGTCCGTACCTGACGCGTGACGGCCAGGTCCCGGGCGGCGAGGTTCTGTTGCCCGACCACTGTTCCCCCGCGGAATACCGTGAAGTTGAGCACCCAGTCTCGTGGGGTCCATGCCCCGAGTTGCCGCCAGTGATAGTGGATCACACTGCGGGCAACCTCAGCGGGCGGAGCATCGGTCCACCGCACGATGAACGGCGAAGCGTCGGGGTCGTGGATACCCTCGGCGGCCAGATCAGCAAGAGCCGACAGCTCCTCTGATGTCGGCAGCCGGAGATCGAGGTGCGGCCTGGTCAGCCGCAGCCCAACCAGAGGAAAATGATCGATCGGCACAACGCTATCTTGATCGACCACCAGCAACCAGAGCATCCCGTTTCGCGCATGTTGCCCTGCCCCCGCCGCTCGATCATCCGGGGCAGCGGGCGGGGGCACGGAGAGCGTGGCGCAGGGCCGGGGGTACTGCAACAGAGGCACACGACGTATACACCGGCGGCCAGCCGTCCCAGGTCTGGGTGACTGAGCAGCGCTCTAACGTTGGCCCAGATAGTCCTTATACCGAAACGGTCGGTCACTACGCGCTAATGATCTCCGTCCTCATGCTGCCCTCTCGATCGCCTTGGTGGCTGGTGTCTGGGCGTGGTTGGGGGCGATCGATCTCGACGGTACGGGACTTCGTTCCTCAGCCCCGGCCCACCGGGTCGCGTGGGCGACCGCGGTTCATCCTGACGACATGGGGACGGCGGGAGTGGCCGAAGACTTCAGCAAGTGGGCCGGATTAAGATCCGGACTATATCCGGAATGCTTCGCGTAGAAGGACTGGGCTGCGTGATGCCTTTAATCCGTAGGTTCCGGGTTCTAGCCCCGGGCTCCCTACCAGCCAAACACCCCCGGAGCGATCTTCGTCCGAGGGTGTTTACTAACGGATCTGCTTACAGGCGAATTCTTGTTCAACAAGCATCCACAACCCGAACATGAGTAATGTGCGTTCCGCAGCAGATCGAGAGGTCTCACCGCACTCCCCCTCGCGAGAGCTCCTGCTGGCACTGTCACACTCGGTGCCTGCTTGGCTGCGTGGCGAGAATCACGCAGGATAGGTCCGTGGACTTGTGGGCCGAATGGGACGACCCGGTCGAGCTACGGATGCGGTTGGACGCCGCGTTGGTCGAGATCGCAGAGCTGCGTGAGCAGAACGACCAACTCAAGCAGCTTCTCCGGCAGCGAGCCACCGCCTCCGACGAGCGCGGCGATATCGATCCTGTCCAGGTCTCCACCATGCCCGTCGACCTGCCCCAGGACGGCTTGCCGTATGCGGACGCGTCATCGTCTCCGTCAGAGAAGCTGGCCTTGTTCAAGGCGTTGTTCGTCGGTCGCCGCGATGTGTACGCGACCCGCTTCTTCAGCCGCAAGTCCAGCAGATACGGGTGGAGCCCAGCCGAGAAGGAATTCTGGCGCAAACGGGACGACGGCGAGCGGGAGTTCCTGCCGCTGACCAATGAGGTTCTCATCGCGCACCTCAGCCGACCTGCCGACAGGCGTGACACCCACGTGGGGCTGTATCCGATGCTGCCCGACGACACCTGTCAGCTACTGGCATGCGATTTCGACGGCGCGGACTGGCGGGGCGACGCCGCTGCCTACGCTGAGGCCTGTGCTGAGGCCGGTATTTGCGCGGCGGCGGAGATTTCCAGGTCGGGCGCTGGCGCTCACGTGTGGATGTTCTTCACCGAGCCGGTGCTGGCCGCTTCGGCGCGTGCGATCGGCATAGGGCTGTTGCGGGAGGCGATCGCACGGCGGGGGACGATGTCGCTGGCCAGCTATGACCGGCTGTTTCCGGCGCAGGACTCGTTGCCTGTCAACGCGGTGGCGCGGTTCCGGTTCGGGAATCTGATCGCGCTGCCGTTGCATGGTGGCAGCCGCGAGCAGGGCACGACATTGTTCTGCGACCCACGAACATGGCAACCGTATGAGGATCAGTTCGCGTTCCTGTCGGGCATGCGTCGGCTGCGCCCGGTTGAGGTGGACGCGCTGGTGAAGCGATTCGGTCAGATCGACGCCGGCCCATCGGTTACGGGCAGGCTGCCGGCCAAGCCGCGCAAGGGCGCGCTGGGCGTCGCTCCCCAACAGGTGCACGCGCGACTTGGTGCCATGCTGGCGATCTCGACCAAGGGCATGCCAGCGCCACTGATCGCCGCTCTCAAGCACCTGGCCGCCTTCCACAACCCGGAGTTCTACCGGCGGCAGTCAATGCGATACTCCACCTTCGCCACCCCACGCTTCGTACGCTGCTTCGACGACAGCGACCCCGGCTGGCTACGACTGCCGCGCGGGCTGGCGGAGGAAGCGGAACAGCTGATCGCGGCAGCAGGTGGCGCCATGGAGATCGCCACCACAGTGCCGGGCCATGACCCGATTACGGCGCGTTTCACCGGCGAGTTGACGAACGTCCAGGCCGAGGCGGTCACTGCGATGACCAAACACCTCATGGGAGTCCTGGTAGCGCCGCCCGGCGCGGGCAAAACCGTGATGGCCTGCGCGCTGATCGCCCGACACCAGGTCCCAACCGCGATCATCGTCAACCGCGCCGAGCTGCTTGACCAATGGAAGGAACGGCTGACGACGTTTCTCGACCTGGGTGAGGCGAAGGTGGGCGGCAAGGGCAAGGGGAAAGACAAGCGGCACGGTGTCGTCGATGTGATCATGCTGCAGTCCGTGGCCCACCGCGACGCCGACCCTTCGCTGCTGAACGAGTACGGCATGATCGTCGTCGACGAATGCCATGCGGTGGGCGCTCCCGCCGCCGAGGCAGCGATCCGCCAGGTGGAAGTGGAACGCTGGATCGGGCTATCGGCCACTCCCTACCGGGCCGATCAGATGGATGCGCTCATCACAATGCAATGCGGACCGATCCGACACGAGATCATCGCCGAGGTGTCGTTCGCCCAGCATCTCATCGTCCACTCGACCGAATTCAGCACCGAGGAGATCGGAAACGACGGAGCCTCCTTCCAAGCCATCTACAGCGAGCTGGCTGCGGACGAGACCCGAACCGCCCAGATCGCTGCCGACGTCGCGGAGGCGGCGACGCGAGGCAGAAACAGCCTGATCCTGACCAACAGAATGGAACACCTGCAACGCCTGGCTACCGCCCTCGAAAACCTAGGCGTGGCCACCACTCTCCTACACGGCCAGCTCACCACCGCCGAACGCGACCACGTCCGCACCCGCCTGGTCGATAACGAGGCAGGACCGCTGGTGCTGGTGGCCATCGACAAGGTCGCAGGCGAGGGGTTCGACCTGCCCCGCCTGGACGCCCTGTTCCTCGCGATGCCGATCTCCTTCAAAGGCAAGGTGATCCAACACGTCGGCCGGATCATGCGAGAAGCCTCCGCCAAACATGACGTCGAGGTCCACGACTATCTGGATGCGCAGGTGCCGCAGCTGGAACGCATGTACGGCAAGCGTCGCCGTACCCTCACCCGTCTCGGCTTCACCACCACGGCTTCCGGCTCCCATATGCCCACGCCAATCGATGCTCCGTCGCTCCCGCCGAAGACCTCATCATGTGCTGCGCAATCGAGCGACCGGCAGCAAACGGTTTCGCACGTGCGCGCGTGGGCCCGTGAACAGGGATTGCAGGTCGCTGACCGAGGCAGGCTCCGCCCGGAGATCTGGCAGGCCTGGCAAGCTGCCGCCGAGCAGGCCGCACCGCCAAATCGATATGACTTGAAAGGCATATGACGTTGATGGCATACTGAAGTGTGTGGACATCGACTGGCCAGCCGAATTCGGCGCGTGGCTTGACCGGCTGGAAGAAGAAGCCCGCGCTGGCGACCGGCGATCGCGATTGCTCTTGGTGTTCACAGCCCGTGCCTTGGATCAGCTTCGGAATCTGACCGAACCGCCCGCTCCGAATGCGGAAACGGCCACGCTGCGGTAGGTTCGCCAGTCGCGCCGCCATCAGCTGTGGCGGGTGTCGCACGCCTATCATCCCGAGGTGGCGGTGCGATTGATCTGCTGGTTCCCGCCAGACACCGGGAAGGTCGTCGTGGCGTTGTTCGCCGGAGACAAGGCCGAGCTGGGCGATCTGTTCTACGACGGCGTGGCCGCACGCGCCGATGGGCTGATCGATCAGTGGAAACGGGAGACCGCATTTGAGGAGAAGCCATGACCGAGCCCGACAAGACTTTCGTCCGTGGCAATGAGCATCTGGATCGGCTGCTCGCCGATCCCGAACTCGCCGGCGACGTCGCCCTGGCACACGAGGCGGCCGAGGAGATGGACCGAGCCTATGCCATGAATCTGGCGATGATCCGCAAAGCCGGACAAATGACCCAGGTTGAGGTGGCCAAGAAACTCGGGGTGGGACAGGCCGTGGTGTCACGGCTGGAGAACCGCAGCGACATGCTGCTGTCCACCCTGTTCGACTACCTCACGGCGACAGGGGCCGAAAGCGCCAGCATCGTCGTGACCGTCCATGGCCGCCGCATCGAACTCGACCTAGCGCAACTACGCAACGCCCCCTCCGAGCGACGATCAGCCTGATCCGTCCGCTCGTCCTCCACGATGGATGGCGAGCACGGATCCACCGGATCGACACCATGGGTCCCTCGGGAGGTGTCGGTCTCCCCGGAAACGGGCGACCAGGATGCGTTGGTTTGCGACCTCGCGTTGGCCGTCGATGCACTTGGCGTAGACGCGCAGGAGCACATCAACACCGTGTCCTGCTCGTTCGGCCACCTCAGGGGCGTGAACGCCTGCGTTGAGCCACGGCGCCACGGCCGCGTGCCGTAGGTCGTAGGGGCGGGCCGCCAGCGGTGAGGCGGCTTGATCGGACGCCGCGATGGAGCGGATGGCGCAGGAGCGCGGCCAGCTCTCCGAGCACATCACCGACCTCACGCACGCGCGACGCACTCGATGGGCTGATCACCGCGAATCAAGCACATCGAGAGAGCCTGCGGGCACCAGTGGCCAACTGAACCAGCCCACGTACCTCAGCAGGGTCGATGACGCTTTGCGGGTCCCCAGACTTGTCTTCGCGCGGCCACGGAGCAAGTAGACAGGGTGGGGAGATGACGAATGTAACGGCGTCAACGAGCAGCCCCAGGTTGACGCCACCGAGCGTCCGCCGTGCCGTTGATCTTCGAGCACCAGGTTCGAGCTGTCCGCCACATGGGTCGTGGCCGCGACCACGGTCTTCTCGTCGTGCTCGCGGAGCATGCGCAGGACAGTCGCAGGTGAGGGATGCTTGCCCTTTTCTTACCCTTGGTGATGACGAGCCGGGAGTCGATGTCGCGACGGCTGAAGTTCTGCTGGCGCAGGTGTAAGGCGATGGACAGCATGGCGGGGTCAGTGACGGTGGCGCCGCCGATGCTCTTGCCCGGGTGCAGCCATCCATGCAGTTAAAGCGGCACGGTAGCCGCTTCAGGCCAGCCGTCGGGCAGTACACCCGATCCGTCGGGTACCGGATCAAACCATCCGGACCACCCATCCGGCCGGCGGCCGTGCCGTTCCTGGCATCGGGAAATGAAGCGAGTCACCCGAAGTTGTGCGGCCTCGCCAGTCGCCTTGGTGTCAGCTCTCGTTCATCCGTGGAGTTCGCGGTGCCAGAGGTTCTCGCAGATGCGTTCGATGCCCGTGGTCAGATGGCGGCGGTAGGTGGTGAAGGGCAGGCCGAGGCGTTCGGCGGCGGCTTGCTGGCTGGGGACGCCGCGCAGGTAGGTGGTTTCCAGGGCGCGCTGGAGCTTGCCGGCGCGCGGGTCGCGGCCGAGGTTGTGAATGCTTTCTTCCAGGAGCCGGCGCAGGGCTTGGACGGGGTCGTCGTGGTCGGCGATCAGCCTGCTGCGGATGAGGGGGTTGGCGGCCAACTCGGAGTCCCGTGACAGGTGACGCAGAGCCTTGCGGACGGCATCGGTGAATTCCGCCTGTGTCAGCACCGCGAGCTTGGGCTCTCGTACGGGAGTGACGTTCGCCGGCGTGTCGGCCGACAGCAGCCGCTCCAGCCACACCTGGGCGGGCAGCGCCCGCCAGTCATGGGCGAACAGGGCATATTCGGCATCGCCCAACCAGGGGCGCTCGAGCTCGTACGGGCTGTCGCGCCGGTAGTAGTCGGCTCTGGGGTCATCGACGGGCACGCCCATGACCGACCAGGCCATGTGTTCCGAACGCAGGGAGTGACCGACGCCGCGCCACTCCATCACCGACGACAGGCCCCGGTCCCGCCCGTGTACCCAGATCCGGCCGACGCCCAGGTGCTCACCCGGCCGCAGCGGGGCGACGGCGCGGACATGGGCCCAGGAGGCGGCGACGATCGGGTCCGCCGCCTCCTCCTCGTCGCTGGGCCGCTCCAAGCGAAGCCAGGCGCAGACGCCGGCCAGTTCACCGGTCGCGGTATGCCGGTAGAGGTGGAACGCCTGCGGTTGCCGGGCGGCCCAGAAGGCGATGGCGGCCGCCGACTCCGCGCCGTCGACGTCGGCGACCAGACCCACCACGGCCTCGGTGTCCCCGGGCCGGAAGGCCTCCTCGTACACGTCGTCCTCCTGCCGCCAGAAGTCCCGGCCCGGCAGAGACCTGCGATGGCGGCGCAGGTAGAACATGGAGCCGACGACCCGGAGCACGTCGGCGTCGCCAACCGTGCGGACCTGGGCCATGAGGTGGCTGTTGATGCGCTGGTGCAGGTCGGCGTGACCCCGGGGATCACGCCAGCGCAGGTCCGTTTCGAGGATCTCCCGCACGACGTCATGCGGATACAAACCGAGCGGGCCCGACTCGATGAAGGGCAGCCGCCGTAACCAGGCGAACAACAAGGCGGCATCATCGTCGGGCAGCACCGCACGAAGCAGATCCTCCGTGGTCATGTACGTGTGCGCGCACACCTCCAGCGCATGCCGATGCGCCGCACTCGGCACCTCCCCGATCAACTGATCGAGCAACGTGGCCACCACATCCTGAGTCGGCGTCCACCGGGAACTGGCCTTCTCATCCTTACTCGCCACCGCCGCCCCCAAAGACAGCGCCAGCGGATGCCCGCCCGCAAAAGCCAGCAGCGACTCCCGCTGACCATCGCCCACCCCACGGGCCGCCAGCAACGCCGCAGCATCCTCAAGCGCCAGGTCACGCAGCGGCATGACCCGCAACGTATCGCTCCAGTCAGGGTCGGCCTGCCAGGTCAGGTCCGGCGGGAACCGCCCGGCCACGACGACCAGCGCACCGACCGGCAGACGGGGCAGGAAACGCTCCCGCAGCCAACCCTCCAGACTCTGCAGATGTTCGAAGGTGTCGATGAGCAACACCACCCGCTCATCGGCGAACGCCGGACCGGCCTCGGCCTCCAAAGCCACCGGAGAAGGCCCCAAAGTGCGCCCGTCCAGCATCGTGACCGACCATCCGGCCACCAACGCCTCCTGCGCGAACCGGCGCAGCAACGCCGACTTCCCGACACCGCCCGGACCGTGCACGAACAACACCCGCCCACCGGTACGCAAGGCGGCCTCGAAGACGGCGAGTTCCTCCTGACGCCCGACGAAAGACCGCTCCCTCGCCGCCATCAGACGCCGCTCCAGCGATCCGGAACTCTGACTCTTCTCCCCAGGCATACGGGTCAACGCAACCTTCCGTCCGAGTAAACAATCTTAATTGATCAGGCATGTGACATCCTCGCCAAGTCCGAGCGGCGATGCTCGCGATCATCACGTGTCTGCGCACCTTTGATGCGGCGGACTTCCCAGATCCTCCGCAGCGCCCGGACGTTCGTGCCAACACGGTGAGCTACCGGGTAGGGGGATGAGAGCAGCAAGAATGCTGGAGGCCGAGATGAACCGCTCGGTATGGGTGGGGATTGTGGCCGGGGCGGCGCTGGCGGTCAGTGGAGGAGCCGGCGTCGCGGTCGCGGCCATCGGTGAGTCCCTGCCGCGGCAGGCCGCGGTAGGGCAGCAGACCGCCTCGAATTGGAGCATGTCGGGGCCGATCAGCCGGATGCCCGCGGTAAACGCCGGCGACGAGGCCGACTACCTGACCCACATGGTGGCCCACCATCAGGAGGCGGTGGAGGCGGCTCGGCAGCTTCAGCGCTCCGGTCGGGCCGAGATGCGTACGCTGGGCGCGTCGATCGTCAGGACGCAAACCGCTGAGATCGTCACGATGAAGGCATGGCTGGCCACGTGGTATCCCGGGCGTCCACCGGCGAGTGACTACCGGCCGATGATGCGCGATCTGTCCAAGCTGTCGGGCGACGGGCTGGATGAGGCGTTTCTGCAGGACATGATTCCTCACCACATGATGGCCGTCATGATGTCGGAACATCTGCTCATGCACGGGAGCGTCCCGCACGCCGAGGTCGCCGCCTTCGCCGACCAGGTGGGCGATGCCCAGCATGCCGAGATGCTGCAGATGCGGCAGTACCTGGCCGACTGGTTCGGTGGCTCAGGCATGTCCTGTCCCATGTGGGGCCGCCCCTCCGGGTAATGGCCTCGTGAAGGTGCCGCTGAACACCGGGTGTCCCGTGCCGGTTTTTGTGGTCACGGGCGCACTCGTGCGGCCTGGGATCGGACGACACACGCAGGCCTGCGCCGCGTAAGCGGGCAGCCTTCGAGAACTTCCCAGGTGAACCGGACCAGCGGGTCTCCGCCTTACTCGTGGACGTACCTCACGAAGGAGCGGCTCAGCGGCGCGTGGTCGGCGAAGGCAGACGCGGCGGCCGCCACCGCCAGGTGGCGTTGCCATCGGCGGCGATGCCCTTGCGCCACAAGGGCGCGGGTATCAGCCGGATCATGGTCGCCATCACCCGGTGGGCGGCCTTGGAGGTGGTCCGGCCGCCGTCCTTGCGGGCGCCGCGGGCGGTGGCCTGGGTACGGGGGCGGCGCTCGGCGTCGTAGCGGCGCAGCGAGGCCTCGATGGTCGGCTCGCCGGCGAGCGCGGCGGCGAGTACGACGGCGTCCTCTATCGACTGTCCGGCGCCTTGGCCGCGGTCGGGGCTCATGGCGTGCGCGGCATCGCCGAGCAGGACGACCCGGCCGTTGACGTAGGTCGGCAGCGGGTCGAGGTCGTGGATGTCGATGTGGATGACCGAAGGAGGAGCGGTGGCCTCGATCAACGCCGGGATCGGGTCGTGCCAGTCTCCGATCCGGCGGGCGATCTCGGCCTTCTCCTGCTCATAGCGGATGCTCGCAGCGTCGGCGGTGGTGACGTAGGCCCAGTACGCGCGGCCACGCCCGACCGGATGGATAAGGAAATAGCCGCCCGGGCCGAGCGTGATGCTGCCGGGCAGACCGGGAACCTCGGCGATGCCCAGCCAGGCGGTGCGGCCCAGGAAGCGCGGCGGTGGCGCGTCCGGCCACAGTTGCCCGCGCACGGTGCTGCGGATCCCGTCGGCGGCGATGACCAGTTCCGCGCTCAGCTCAGTGCCGCCGCACTTCACCGTTACGGTCTCTGCGTCCTGCCTTACGGCGATGACCTCGGCGCCCGTACGAACCCAGCCGTCGGGTACCGCCTCCAGCAGCACCTGGTGCAGGTCGGCGCGGTGAAAGGCCAGCATGGCGGTCGCGTCGCCGGGCCGTGCTCGCTGCAGGTAGCGGCCTTCCGGCGTGCGCAGGTTGCCAGAGGCATGGGTGGGCACCCCAGCCGATCGGGCCTGCTGCTCCACGCCGAGTTCGGCCAGCGCCCGCATGGCGTTCGGGGCCTGGGACATGCCGGCGCCGATCTCGCCAAGCTCGGCCGCTCGCTCCAGCACCGTGGCCTGCCAGCCGATCCGGTGTAATGCCAGTGCCGCGGCCAGTCCACCGATGCCGCCGCCAACCACGATGGCTTGTTTTGTCATGGCTTCTCCTGATCGTCGGGCTGGAGGGGCGGTGCGTTGCCGAACACCTTGGCCATCCACTCGAAGGTGACGTGCGCTTGGCGGACGCGTGCGGCCCGCTCATCGTCCGAGCCGACCAAGTCCAGGCCGTCGCGGGTGATGTCCATGAACGAAGCGATCGAGGCGATCTGCCGGCGCACTACGACCGCCCAGGCATCCTCGGCCATCCCGTAGTAGACGGTGCGCTCACCCGGCCGCGTTCGCCAGGTCAGGAACCCCATGCTCGTCAGCAGTCGCAGGTTCGAGGTCAGCGACGCCCGGCTGGCGCCGATAGCGGCACTGATCTGCCCGGCGGACTGCTCGGGCGGATCGCAGACCATCAGCCAGCCCAGCACCCGCCCGTATGCCTCGTTCGGGGCGTGGGAAGGTCGTTGTGGCGTTGTTCGCCGGGGACAAGGCCAAGTTGGGCGATCTGTTCTATGACAGCGTGGCCACACGCGCGGATGGGCTGATCGATCATTGGAACGGGAGACTGCGTGTGAGGAGAAGCCATGACCGAGCCCGACAAGACCTTTGTCCGTGGCAATGGGCACCTGGATCGGCAGTCTGGCCGCCGAACGCAAGAACGCGCTGCTGCTGCGAGTGACCGAGGACGACGCCACACGGGTCCGCTGGGAACTCCTACGCGAATTCAGCGGCAACACCGCCGACCACGTGGAAACAGGCCGGACAGTCGCCGAACTGCTGGACACCGCCGCCACCCGCCGCCACACCCGCGAGCAACAGGAGACAGCCCGGCACGCGGAAGAACAGACCCGTCGGCAACAAACGCAACGCCAGGCCCGGGAACTTCACCTGAATAAGCTCGCCCAAGATCTCGAAGCAGCATGGGCACGGGTGGAGTCCTTCACTGACACCAGGAAGCCACGCGAGTACGACCAGGCCGTCGATCTCCTCCGCGATCTGCAGGCCCTGGCCATCCGTGACGACCACGCCGGCACCTTCGCCCAACGCTTCACCCACCTCCGGGAACGACACCAGGGCAAACCCAGTCTGATCAAGCGATTCACCGCTGCCGGCCTGATCCCGGAGTGACCAGATACCCCCCGCCTTCCCGGAGGCGGGGATGACCATGGCGCTCACCGAGGACGCCACCGCGCTGTACGGCCGGGTCATGGACGAGCGCTGAGCCCTTGAGTCGTGAAGTGCAGTCATTCGTCCGATACCTCGGCCGAGCCGCCCGTCCGCATGATGGCCTGAGAACCGGGCGATCACGAGGAAACCGATGGGCATTCCACTCTGGCGGGCATGGGATCGCCTCACGGCCGGCGATCCCGGGCTCCTCCGCACCACGAGCGCGCTCAGGGCCGTCGCTGGCATCGCCCTCACTCTGGCTCTCCTGGCCCTCATGGACATGCCTGCCGCGTTCCTCGTCGCCGGCTGCTTCGCTCCTTTCACCGTGGCACTGGCCGGCGGCCACAGCCTCGCGCGTGACCAGGTCTTCGTGGTCGTCGCGGCCGTTCCGCTAGTGTCCGCGGTCCTGCTCGCGGGCAGCGCTCTCGCGCCCTACTCCGTGGCGGCCGAGGCCTTCTTCGTCCTGTTGATCTTCTGGTCGGTGTACGTCCGCCGATACGGTCCACGGGGACAGGCGCTCGGAATTTTCGCCTTCATGGCGTACTTCCTGACCCAGTTCCTCGACGCGCGGGTGGGCTGGCTACCCAATTTGTACGCCGCCGTCGGCATCGGCTTCGCCGCTGACGCCCTGGTGGGCTTCGGCCTGCTGCGGACCAGCCCCGCCAGGACGCTGCGGCTGCTGCGGCGCGCCTTCCGCACTTACCTGAGCCCGGCTCCCACCGCGCTCGTGGATGTCCACCACGCGATCGGCGAGCTGATGGGGGCCACGGCCGGGCTTCGGCCGATCGCCGACGGCTCGTATCGTGCCGTGGACGGTGGCCCCGCGGGTCGTACGGGCGGCGGGCTCAGGCGCGTCACGACGCGGCAGGCCTTCCAGGTCTCCGCGGCGGCGGCGATCGCCGTCGTGGGCGGGGAGTTGTCGTCCTCAGAGCGCTGGTACTGGGCCGTGCTCACCGCGTGGGTCGTCTTCGTCAACACCGAGAGCTCCGGAGAGATCCTGCTCCAGGGCTTCCAGCGGCTGCTGGGCACCGTTCTGGGTGTGGCGTGCGGGCTGTCGTTCGCGGCCGTGGCCGGTGGCGACGTCCCACTGGCCCTCGGTCTGTCGCTGGTCTGCGTCTTCGGCGTCTTCCGCACCGCGCCGCACGCGTACTGGGTGGTGACGTTCTTCATCACCTGCCTGATCGCCATGGCGTTCGTCCTGCTGGGCACGTTCTCGGCCGAGCTCCTCGCGCTGCGGGTCCGGGAGACCGCCTTCGGTGCGCTCTGCGGGGTGCTCGCGGGGGCGCTCGTCCTGCCCACGACCGTGCGCCGGGCGAGTGGTGAGCGGCTGCTCAAGGTGCTGCGGGCCCTCCGGCGTACGCGGGTGCCGGAAAGGGGCGCGCTGCTCGACGCCATTGAGCTGGACCGGGCTCTGGAGGAGCTGCGCGGCTCCCTGCGCCCGCTGACCCATCCGCTGAACCCGCGCCGCGCACGCCGTGCCCACGCCCGCCACCTGCTCACGCTGCTGGAGTCGTGCGCGTACCACGCCCGCAGCCTCGCCGCCGTGACCGGCGAAACGGGCGAGGCGGCGTGCGCGGACCACGCCTCCGAGCGCATCCGGGCCAACCTCGACCGGGTGATCCACCTGGTGGAAGCGGGCGCGTGGCCTGTGATCCCCTGCCACGACGGCCGCCGCACGCTGGCGCGGATCGCCGCCGACCCCCGGTGGGGCGGCGACGGTACGTCGGGGGCGCATCGCGGGCACTTTCACCTGGACCGCCTGGACGAGGCGACGGCCGAGCTGGCGGGGCTCCCGGCGAGGCATGGATCAGGCGCCCGGCACCCTAGTCGGTCGTGCAGGCCGTCGTCTCCAGCAGGTCACGCAGTTGGGAGCGGGCGGTGACGCCCAGCTTGGGGAAGGTGCGGTAGAGGTGGGAGCCGACGGTGCGCGGCGACAGGAAGAGCCGTTCGCCGATCTCACGGTTGGTCAGCCCGCGGGCGGCGAGCCGGACGATCTGCTGTTGTTGCGGGGAGAGCCCGGCGAAGGCTCCAGGGTCGGCCAGGTCGACGTCCAGGCCGGCCGCCCGCAGCTCGGCCTGCGCGCGTTCCGTCCACGGCCGCGCGCCCAGCCGGCGGAAGGTGTCGTACGCCGCGGTGAGGAACGGCCGCGCCTCGGCGATCCGGCGGCGGCGGCGCAGCCATTCCGCGTACGCCAGCAGTGTCTGTGCGCGTTCGAACGGCCAGCGTTCCAGCGCGGGGTCTTCCAGGGCGGCCAGGAAGCCGGGCTCGGCGTGCTCGGGGTCGGCGAGCAGCGCACGGCTGCGGTGGACCAGGGCTCGCAGGCGGGGCGAGCCGCCCTGGGCGAGAGCACGGGCCGAGCGCTCGACGATCTCGATCGTCTCGGCGTGGTGGCCGCTGCGCGCGGCGGACTCGGCGAGCTCCGGTAGGGCCGGGTAGGAGGCGTGGTAGTGGACGGGGTCGCCGTTCGGGCCGAAGACCGTCCGCGCGTGCTCGTAGGCGGCCTCGTAGTCGCCTTCGACCATGGCGGCGGCGGTCAGGGCGCGGTGTGCGTACACGGCGACCGATCGGCTCTCCAGCGGGTCCACCAGGCGCAGCGCCTCGTCGGCGAGCGCGCGGGCGCCCGCCGCATCGCCCTGGGAGGCCACGATCATGGCCTCGATGGCGTGCGCGCAGGCGACGGCGTGGTCAAGCCGGGCCGCGGCCGGCAGCGCTGTGAGTTCGGCGCACACCGCGCGGGCCTGGTCCCAGCGGCCGTACTCGAAGTAGGCCAGCGCGACGCCGCCCCCGAGCCCGTCGGGGAGCGGCCCCGTGGTGCGCCACGACTGTACGGCCTCGTCGAACGTGCGTACGGCCAGCGGGGTCTCGTCCAGCACCCAGGCCGCGACGGCGAGCGCGGTCAACCGTTCGGGGCGGCCCCCGGCAGCGGCGATGAGGCCCGGTAGCCGGGGCGCCAGGTCACGTCCGCCGCCGAACGGGTCCGACACGATCCGCGCCCACTCCCGCACCGGGCCGGCGGGCAGGAGCGGCAGAAGCCGGTCGATCTCCCGCCGCTCGGACTCCTCGCCCGAGTAGAAGCGCAGCACGGCCGTGGCGGCGAGCGCGTCCAGCGCGATGGCCGGGTGCGTGACCGCCAGGTCGCCGGCGATCGTGGCCAGGCCGGCGAAGATGGTGGCGTGCTGCCTGGTCAGCGCTGCCAGCCGGCCGACGTGCAGTGAGGCGGCGGCAAGCACGGCGGGGTCGTCGGTACGGGCGCGGACCTGGCCGGCCAGCTTCTCCACCCAGGGCAGGTCTGCGGTGAAGACGGCCAGCCCGGCCGCGTCCGCAAGCAGCCGGGCGCCGTCGTCGCGCCCGGGACGCAACTCGGCCGCCCTGGCCAGCGCCTTGGCGGCCGCCGCGTAGCCGCCTCGTCTGCGTGCCCTGTCCGCCGTCTGCTCCAGGGCAGCCGACACCTCCGCGTCCGGGTGGAGGGTGGCGGCGGCGAGATGCCAGGCGCGGCGGTCCGGTTCGTCGCGCAGGGCGCCGGCCAGCGCGCGGTGGGCCTCCATGCGGGCGTCGAACAGCGCGGCGTGGTAGATCGCGGAGCGCACCAGCGGGTGGCGGAACCGTACGTGCCTGCCGGCCCGGCGGATCAGCCCCGACTCTTCGACGGCGAGCCAGGCTTTGTCGCCGGCCTCGGGCAGCAGCGCCAGCACGGCGTCGGGCGGATCCTCCACGTCGGCGGCGGCCAGGAGCAGCAGGGCGCGTCTGCCGGACTCAGGCAGCTCCGCCAGCCGGGCGGCGTAGCCGACCGCCAGCCGCTCGCCGACCGGCAGCGGACCGTGGTCGTCGGGGTCGAGCGAAGCGTGCGCGGCCAGTTCGAGCAGGGCCAGCGGGTTCCCCGCGGCCTGCTCGAGCACGCGTTCCCCGGCCCTGCTCGTCAGGCCGGGCGCGCGCAGGTCGAGCAGCCGCCGCGACGCCGCGCGGTCGAGCGGGGGCAGCACGAGCGTCGGGAACCCCCGCTCGAAGCCCCGCTCGCCGTCGTCGCGTACGGCGGCCAGGAGGGCGATGGGGTCGTCGTCCAGCCGCCGGGCGGCGAAGGCGAGGACCTCGGCGGAGACGGAGTCGATCCACTGGGCGTCGTCGAGCACGACCATGAGGGGCGTCCGTTCGGCCGCCTGGGACAGCAGAGTCAGGACCGCGACCCCCGTCAGCAGCGGATCGGGGGCGTCGGGCACGAACCCGAAGGCCCCAAGCAGCGCCCGGCGCTGCCGGTCCGGCAGGCCGGCCGCCTCGTCCAGCACGGGCCGCAGAAGCTGGTGCAGGCCCGCGAAGGCCAGGTCTGTCTCGGACTCGCGACCGCTCGCCCGCAGCACCCGGCGGCCTGCCTCCTCGGCGCGGCGGACCGTGTGCTCCAGCAGGGTGCTCTTGCCCATCCCTGCGGCTGCGGACAGGAGCAGCACCTGGCCGCCGCCGGACGCGTCCGCCACCAGCGCGGTGAGCTGCTCGATCTCGGCGTCCCGTCCGATGATCGCCTCGCGTTCCGCGGCGACGCGGAAGGGTGCCCGCTCGTCCACAGGCCCTCCAGAGATCAGCTCTACACGCCCCGCAGCGTCGTCGCAGGTCCGTGTCCCCTTTCCGCCACGGTAGCAGCGCGTGGCCGCCGCGGCGGATGCAGTCACCTGACGCATACCGCCGGCCTCGGGCGGCGGCGCACGATGGACGGGCGGCGGATCTCACCGCCCTCATCTTGATCAAGGAATGCTCATGTCTGCCAATCAAGTCACTCTGGGTGATGTCATGGTCACGCGGGTCTGGGAGTACTACGGGCCCGTCGAGATGACGCCCGAGACGTTCTTCCCGGACAGCTCGCCACGGATATGGGAGGAGCACTCCTCCTGGCTGGAGCCGCAGTTCGTGGACCCCGACACGCGGATCGTCAACTCCGCGATCCAGACCTGGCTGCTCCGCAGCGAGGGCAGGAACATCCTCATCGACACCGGGGTCGGCAACCATAAGGAGCGGCCCTACTCGCGGGTCTGGAGCCGCCTCAACACCGGTTTCCTGGACAACCTGGCCCGCGCCGGCGTACGGCCCGAGGACGTGGACATCGTGGTGAACACCCACCTCCACGTGGACCACGTCGGCTGGAACACCTACCTGGACGGCCGCACCTGGGTACCGACCTTCCCCAACGCCACCTACCTCATCTCCAGGGCCGACTTCGACTTCTGGAACCCGGCGAACGAGCACAAGCCGCTGCTCGGCCGGGGCAACCAGAACGTGTTCGAGGACAGCGTCGCCCCTGTCCACGAGGCGGGCCTGACCACGCTGTGGGAGGACTCGTACACGATCGACTCCAATCTGCGCCTGGACCTCGCGCCCGGGCACACGCCAGGGTCCTCGGTGGTCACCCTCGAGTCGGGTACGGACCGCGCGGTGTTCGTCGGCGACATGCTGCACAGCCCCGTGCAGTTCGTGGAGCCGGACGCCAACAGCTGCTTCTGCGAGGACCCGGCCGAGGCGCGCGCCACCCGCCGCAAGGTGCTCGGCTGGGCCGCCGACCAGGGCGCCCTGGTCGTTCCCGCGCATCTGGGCGGGCAGGGGGCCGCCGAGGTGATCCGCGAAGGGAGCGGGTTCGCCATCAAGGACTGGGCGCCGTTCGCACCGCACTCCGAGACCGGGGAGGGCGCTCGATGAACCACCACGCGGACGCCACCGTCGTCACCGCGCAGGGCGCCGTGCGCGGCCTGCGCCGCGACGGGACGACCGTTTTCCTGAACATCCCGTACGCCGCCCCGCCGACCGGCGCCGCCCGATTCGCCGCCCCGAGGCCGCACCCCCCTTGGGACGGCGTACGGGACGCCACCAGGCCGGGGCCCACCGCGCCCCAGGCCGAACGCAGGCTCGGCAGCGTGGACATGACCCCGTACTTCGGGCCTGGCTGGATCCCCGGCGAGGACTTCCTGACCGTCAACGTGTGGACACCGGGAGCCGGTGGCGCGCGGTTGCCCGTGATGGTGTTCGTGCACGGCGGCGGGTTCGTGGCGGGTTCCACCCGGTCGGAGATCTACGACGGAGCCGCCTTCGCCCGCGACGGGGTGGTCCTGGTGACGCTGAACTACCGGCTGGGCATCGCGGGCTTCCTCCACCTGCCCGGGGCGCCCGCCAACCGAGGCCTGCTCGACGTGATCGCCGCCCTGCGCTGGGTACGGGAGAACATCGCGGCGTTCGGCGGCGACCCGGACCACGTCACGCTGTTCGGCCAGTCGGCGGGCGCCACGATCGTCGGCGCGGTGCTGACCGCGCCCGAGGCCGAGGGGCTGTTCCGGCGCGCGATCACGCAGAGCGGCAGCGGCCTGGGCGCCTTCACACCGGAGCAGGCCGCCCGCGTGACCCGCGCCGCGGCCCACGCCCTGGGGATCGAGCCGCACGCCGACGCCTTCGCCGGCATCCCCGACCAGCGGCTCGTCGAGGTCATGCCCGAGCTGTCGGGCATCGACCTGCGGACCGAGACCCACAGTGACCCGCTCATCGGGCTCAGCCCGATGAGCGTCGTGCTCGGCCGGCAGCCGGCCGAGGCCGTTGCCGCAGGCCGGGGCGCGGGCGTGGACCTGCTGGTGGGCACCAACACGGAGGAGGGCAACCTCTACCTGGCGCCGTTCGGGAGCCTGTCCACCGCGACGGCGGCGGACGTGGACGCCGCGGCGGCCCGCTCGCACCCCGAGCCCGACCGCCTCGTCGAGATCTACCGCAAGTCCCGCCCGCAGGCGTCCTTCGGGGAGCTTCGCTCGGCCATCATGGGCGACGCCCTGTTCGGCGTGGGAAGCCGGCGCCTGGCCGACGCGCACGCGGGGACGGCCGCCGCGACCTACCGCTACTCGTTCGCCTGGCGCTCGGACGCCCTGGGCGGTGAGCTGGGCGCCACCCACGCCGTGGAGGTGCCGTTCGTCTTCGACGTCACCGACCTGCCCCGGCTGCGCGGCCCCCAGGCCCTGCTCGGCACTGACGAGCCGCCGGCCGACCTGGCCGGCTGGATGCACGCGGCCTGGGTCGCCTTCGCCACGACCGGCGATCCCGGCTGGGACCGCTACGACTCCGGCCGGCGGGCCACCATGCGCATCGGCGGTGAACGGAGCCTGGTGGACGACCCGCACGGCGAGGAGCTCCAGGCGTGGCCGTAGGAGTGGCGAGCGGCCCACACCTTTGCCGCGCTCTTCCCTGACCTTAACCTCGCGGCCGTTTACCGGATCCGTAGAGGGCAAGCGAGCAGCGACGGATCGTTCGAAGGAGCGGAACCATGGTCGTCAAGCCCGAGCACCTCGCCTTCTACGTGGCTCTCATCGCACTGGGAGTATTGGAGATCGTGGAATGGCCCATCGTGGGCATCGTCGCCGTCGGCCACTTCCTGGCCAGCCAGCACCGCTTCGTCATCCTGCAGGAAGTCGGGGAGGCCGCGGAATCGGCCTGAGCCGCGGACCACAGCGTCAGCCCGGTGTGTCATTTCCCCGGATGGCGGGTTCGCGGCCGGATGGCTGGTCGATATGGTTCTTCGGCGCCGGAGTCGGCGGGTTGGGCCGGGTGACGGACCCGGCTCGGAGCTGGATCTGCTCGCCGTGGTGTGTCAAGGCGATCGGCGGGCCCTGCATCAGCCGGTAGCTCGTGGTCTCCCGCGTGATGCTGACACCTAGCAGGCTGTCGCGGTAACGCAGCCGGAAGGCCAGCCGTTGGAGGTGCGACGGCAGCCTGGGAGCGCAGCATATCCGGCCCTGGCCGGCGCGCATCCCGCCGAATCCCGCCACCAGGGCGATCCACGCCCCGGCCAGCGCGGCCATGTGGACACCGTCGACGGTGTTCTTCTCCAGGTCCGCCAGGTCCATCATGGCCGCCTCGCCGAGGTAGCGGTAGGCGAGCTCCAGGTGTCCCACCTCTGCGGCGATCACGGCCTGGGTGCAGGCCGACAGCGATGAGTCGCGCACCGTCAGTGCCTCGTAGTAGGCGAAGTTGCGGGCCTTCTCCTCGGGTGTGAACGCGTCCCCGCGCAGGTGCATCGCCAGAACCAGGTCGGCCTGCTTGACCACCTGGCGGCGGTAGAGGTCGAAATAGGGGAAATGGAGCATCAGCGGATAATGCTCGGGCTTGGTGGCGGCGAAATCCCAGAGTCCATGCCGCGTGAACCCTTCGCTCTGGGAGTGCACGCCGAGCCGCTCGTCATAGGGGACGACCATCGCGTCCGCCGCCTCACGCCACGTCGTGATCTCCTCCGGGGTCACCCCGAGCTGCGCCGCCCGGCCGGGGTGGCGGGCGGCGACGTCGGCTGCCTGCCACAGGTTCTGCTGGGCCATCAGGTTGGTGTAGACGTTGTCGTCGGCGACGGCGCTGTACTCGTCGGGCCCGGTCACGCCGTCGATGTGGTATCGCCCATCGGCATCAGAATGGCCCAGGGCGAGCCACAGCCGCGCCGTCTCCACCAGCAGGGGCAGGCCGGTGTCCCGCTCGAACGCCGTATCGCCGGTGGCATCGACACACGCCGTGACCGCGTACGCGATGTCGGCGTTGACATGGAACGCCGCGGTGCCGGCGGGCCAGTAGCCGGAACACTCCTGGCCGTTGATGGTCCGCCAGGGGAAGGCCGCCCCGGACAGCCCCAGTTGCGCGGCCCGCGCCTCGGCCATCGGCAGGGTCGACTTCCGCCACGACAACGCATCCGCCGCGGCCCGCGGATACGTGTGGGTGAGCACGGGCAGCACGAAGGTCTCGGTGTCCCAGAACGCATGCCCGTCGTAGCCCGTGCCGGTCAGCCCCTTGGCGGGGATGGCGCGGTCCTCCAGCCGCGCGGCCGACTGCAGCAGGTGGAACAGCCCGAAACGGACGGCCTGCTGCACCTCGGCGTCGCCCTCGACCTCCACGTCCGCACCTTCCCAGAAGTCGTCGAGGAAGCGCCGCTGGTCGGCGCACAGCCCGTCCCAGCCGTCCAGCCGCGCGGCCGCCAGCGCCGCGACGACCTGATCGTGCATGGCGGGCCGGGAACGTCTGCCCGACCAGCCGTAGGAGAAGAGCTTGACCAGCCGCAACGGGCGGCCGGGGACGAGGCGTGCGGCGACGGTCACCCGGCTGACGTCGCCCGCGCCCTGCGCCTCGATCCGCGTGCCCTCCGGCCCGTCGAGCTCGTGACACATGGCGGCGGCCACCCGCAGGTCGCTGGCCCGGGTGTGGTGGACCATGATCGCGACGCCTTCTTTGGCGGCGATGTTCTCCTCCAGGACCAACGGCGACGCCAAGGGGGCGGCCTCGCGCGGATCGCCCCCCAGGTACTGCTGGGTCTCGTTGGCGACCAGCTCGGACTGCACGACCACGTGCCGCGCCTCATCGACGGCCTCGACCTCGTACCGGATCGCGGCCACCGCGCGGTGGGTGAAGGAGACCAGCCGTGTGGAGGAGACCCGGATCCGGCCGCCTGTGGGCGAGCTCCAGTCGGCCCTGCGGGTCAGGGTCCCGGCGCGCAGGTCCAGGACGCGCTCGTGTTCGTGCAGCGTGCCGTATCGCACGTCGAACGGCTCGTCGTCGACCAGGAGCCGGATCAGTTTGCCGTTGGTGACGTTCACGCACGTCTGCCCCGACTCGGGATAGCCGTAACCCGCCTCGGCGTACGGCAGGGGCCTCAGCTCGTAGAACCCGTTGAGGTAGGTGCCGGGCTCCCCGCAGGGCTCGCCCTCCTCGAGGTTGCCGCGCAGGCCGATGTGCCCGTTGGACAGCGCGAACACCGACTCGGTCTGCGCCAGCACGTCCAGGTCGAGCCGGCACTCCCGCACCGACCACGGCTCCACCGCGAACGCGGGATGCCGGATCATGAGCCGCCTCCCCGTCCACGCGCATCCAGCAGCTCGGCGAGGTCGGAGACCACGATGTCGGCGCCGTGCCGGCGCAACGCGTCGGCCTGCCCGCTCCGGTCGACGCCGACGACGCAGGCGAACCGGCCCGCGTGACCGGCCGCCACCCCCGCCAGCGCGTCCTCGAACACCGCCGCCTGCGCAGGCGGCAGCCCCAGCGCCTCGGCCCCCGCCAGGTACATGTCCGGGGCCGGCTTGCCCGCCAGCCGCCGTTCCTGGGCCACCACACCGTCGATCCGCGCCTGAAAATACCCGTCGAGCCCGGCAGCCGACAGAACCCGCGCGGTGTTGGCGCTCGATGACACCACCGCCGTGCGCAACCCCGCATCTCGTACGGCCAGCACATAACGGACTGAGCCGGGGAACGCCTCCACGCCGTCCCGGTCGATGACCTCCTGGACGAGGGCGTTCTTCCGGTTGCTCAACCCGTACACGGTCATCGCATCCTGCGGATCGTCAGGCGACCCCTCCGGAAGGGTGATGCCCCGCGCCGTCAGGAAGCTTCTCGCCCCGTCCTGCCGCTTCTTCCCGTCGACGTACCGGTCGTAGTCGGTAACCGGGTCGAACGGCACGAAGGGGCTCCCCGTCCGCTCGGCCCACTTCCGCAGGAACTCATCGAACATCGACTTCCATGCCTTCGCGTGCACTGTCGCGGTGCGCGTCAGCACGCCGTCCATGTCGAACAGACATCCGCGCACTTCCTCAGGCAGCCCGAGCGTCGATGTGCCCATGCGTGCTCACCCCGGCTTCCCGGCCTGGCCGCCGAGCTCGCTGGTGGGCCTTCCGACGAGCCGGTCGGCGCCGGGCGGGCCCCAGGTCCCCGGCTCGTACGGCTCCGGCGCGGTCTTGTCGAGGACGGGATCGACGATGCGCCAGGCCTCTTCGACGGTGTCCTGGCGGGCGAAGTGACGCAGCTCCCCGGCGAGCGCATCGGTCAGGATCCGCTCGTAGGCGCTTTCGGGCTGACCGAGCGCGGTGGCGAAGCTGACCGACAGGGGCACCTCCCGGGTGGCGTTGGTCTCGCCCGGTTCCTTGGCCAGCAGGTTGAGCTCGACGCCCGGGTCGGGATCCAGCCGGAACCGCACGATGTTCGGCTGTGGACGCGCGGCTTGGGTGGGCAGGAAAAGCATCCGTGGCGGGCGGCGGAGCTCGACGTCGATCCGGGTGGCGGTCACCGCGAGCGCCTTGCCCGCCGTGATGACGAACGGGACGTCCGCCCAGCGCCAGTTGTCGATCCACAGCCGCAGCGCGACGTAGGTCTCGGTGGTCGACCCGGCGGCCACCCCCGGCGTGTCGAGGTAGCCCGTGTATTGGCCGCGCACGACGTCGCCCGGGTCCACGGTCCGGACCGCGCGCAACAGCCGGAGCTTCTCGTCACGCTCCGCCTCGGTGCTGCCGTCCGCCGGCGCGTCCATGGCCAGGTAGGCCAGCACCTGGATCAGATGGTTCTGCACCACGTCACGCACGGCGCCGACCGCGTCGTAGAACGCCCCACGGTCGGCGACGTCGAACGCCTCGGCCAAGGTGATCCGCACCGCGGCGACGTGGGACCGGTTCCACACGGGCTCGAAGAGTCCGTTGGCGAAGCGGAACACCATGAGATTCTCGACGGCCTCCTTGCCGAGGAAGTGGTCGACACGCAGCAGCCGGTCCTCGGGAAAGTATCGGTGCAGCTCCGCGTTGAGCCGCCCGGCGGAGGCGAGGTCGGCGCCGAAGGGCTTCTCCACCACGAGGCGGCCTCGGGTGTTCAATCCCGCAGTTCCCAGCCCTTGAGCGATGGCCGTGAACAGAGACGGCGGCACGGCGAGGTAATGCACGCCGAATGCGGCGTCCCCCATCTTCCGTCCTAGCTCGGCGAATATGGCGGGCTCTGTCACATCGCCGGTCACCAGACCTAGCTTCTCGGTGAGCGAGCCGCACACACCCTCGTCCACGTCGCCGCATGCGGCCGCGACGCTGTCGTGGACGTGTCGCCGGAGCCAGGCCGGGTTGAGGTCGCCGCGGTCCACGCCGATGACCGGCACGTCCAGCACGCCACGGGCGGTCAAGCGGTACAAGGCCGGAATGAGCTTCTTCTTGGCGAGGTCGCCGGCGATGCCATAGACCACAAGGGTCTGCCCCTGCTGTGCGTTCGTGTCCACGGGCCCCCCAACCCCTGCGCTGCGCCGCGTCGACGCTTCAAGTGAGGGGCGACACGGGCGCAGACACGCCAAGACTCCTACGCCCATACCCAAACGTGGCCATGACGTACCTGCTGCTCAGCGGTGTACCTCTCGCCCGGTGGGCCGATCAGTCGTCATCATCCTCCTCGCGCTCGGCGCCCAGACCGAAGCGGTTGAGGAACTGCGTGAGAGGGCCGTTGGCGAGCTTGCCCTCGCTCCTGGCCTCGGCCAGGTCCTTGCCGAGCTCCTGGATCTTCTCTCGAGCTTCCTGTGTCTTGCCTTCGACGAGCTTCTTTGCCGCTTCGCGGATCTTTTCGTGCGCCTTATCGGCAAGGTCGTCGTCAATGCCGCCCTGCGCTTGCTGGGCGCTCACGGCCTGGTCGAGAGCGGCCAGCCAGGTCCGTGGATCCCGCGCGTCCGGCCGCGTCGGTGTGACCTTCGGGGACGGCGTCGGCCGTACGGACGCTCGAGCGGTCGAGCGGGTGGTGGCCGTCGGCTGGGGCTGTTCCGACGCGCGGGCAGCGTCGGACGAAGCCGCTGAAGGCGATGGCTCCGCGGCGTGATCCTCCGACCCGGAGAACACGGTCACGGCACCCAGTGTGATGACCGCGATGACCGCGACGGCGGCGGCGACCTGGAGGAGCAGGCGCCGGCCATCCGCCGGCCCAGGCTGCGCGGCGGCGTTCAGGGCGCCGGGCAATGGGGCGTCGAAGAGGCGGGTATCGCCCGCCCTGGCGACACCGGGCGGGGGCACCGGTGTCACCCTCGTCTGCTGATGCGCGTGTCGTCCTCGGAGGCGGGCCGCATGGGCAACGGCGGCAAAGCCTTGGCGTACCTGCTCGGCGCCGGCCGGGCGGTCGGCGGGATCCTTGGCGAGCATGGCCAGGACAAGCCGCTCCAGCTCGATCGGGATGTCCGGCCGGTGGCTGCTCGGCGGGGCGGGTGAGTGGTGGACGTGCTGGTAGACCACCTCGGGGGGCGAGCCGGTGAAGGGTGGCCGGCCGCTCAGCAGCTCGTACGCCACGCAGCCCAGCGCGTACAGGTCGGTCGCGACCTCCCCGCCGGCGCCGTCGATCTGCTCGGGGGCCAGGTAGGCCGCGGTGCCCACGATGGTGCCGACCGTTGTCAACCGGGAGGCCTCGCTGGCCAGGTGGGCCAGACCGAAGTCGACGATCTTCAAAGCGCCGGTGCCGGTCAGGTGGAGGTTGGCCGGTTTGATGTCACGATGGACCACTCCGACCTGGTGGGCGGCATCCAGCCCAGCAGCGGCCTGACTGAGCAGATAGCACGCCTCAGCGACCGGTAGCGGGCCACGAGCAGCCAGCTCGGCGGCCAGATTGCGACCGGCCAGCAGTTCCATGACGAGGTAGCGCCGTTGCTCGTCGTGCCCGACGTCCAGCACCGTCACCACATTGGGGTGCGCGATCCGCGCCGCGGCTTTGGACTCGCGGGCGAACCGCTCGGCCGCGGCGATGCCTCCCGTCAAGGGATTCATGATCTTGACCGCGACTAGGACGTCCAGCCGCCGATCGTGACCGCGCCAGACCTCCGCCATGCCGCCCCGGCCGATCAACTCGATTAACTCGTACCGCCCGGCAATCACTACGGGCTTCACGTCCGGCATATCCGCACCAATCAGGTTACTCTCCACAACTGCGGCCTAACCTTACGGGTACGCCTGCCCATGCCGAGTCGGCCGAACGTCACTGACCGGCCGGGAGCTGTTCCCGGGCAGGAAGCCGGGGGTGGGCCGGGCCGCCGCTGGGACGCGGCCGGAGCACCCGGGCCAGGATGCCGGGCGACAACAGGCGCTGTGGCGGGGCCTGCAGGTTGGCGACGCTCAGGAAGGCGTGCCCGACCACCGGGTCCGCCTCCGCGGCCACGTGGAGGCGTGAGATGTAGCGGTTGAGCAGCTTCACACGCAGAGGACGTGGAGCCTCGACGGACGGGAACCGCAGATCACCACCGACCGACAGGTCCCAGGGCACGTCGATGATCCGCGCGGCCCGCTCGAAGAAGCGGCGGGCCAGGCCGTCGCGTCGGCCGTCCTGCAAGCTCTCACGCAAGGCGACGGCCTCGCAGGCGGCCACCGTCATGCCCTGCCCGTAGCTGGGATTGAACTGGCACAGGGCATCACCGAACACCACATAGCCCTCGGGGAACCGGCTCAGCTGTTCGTAGCGGCGCCGAATGCTCACGGGGATGCGCATCCGCCGCGGCTCCCCCAGCGGTTCCAGGCGCTCCAGGAGGCGGTGCAGGTCGGGGACCGGGAGCCGGGCGGCGAACCCGTGGTATCCGTCCGAGTCGATGGGCGGGACGTCGTCGCCCATGCCGAACAGGGTGACGAGCCAGCGGTGTCCCTCCCCGCTGAGGGCGACCCCGCCCCTCGGGACCGAGGTACTGTGCCCCACGACCATGGCGACGAAGTCGGAGTCGCCGGGCCGGCGCCGGTACTCACGCGAAACGTACTGCAGCCGGGAGTCGACACGTTCCTCCGGCGCGGGCTCGTATCCCAGCCGGCGCAGCCACTCCGCACCCCGGTTTCCCCGGCCCACGGCGTTCACCACGAGATCGGCGGCCACGTCCTCGGGCTGGTGCCCCGGACGCTGCAGACGTACTCCGGTGACGGCGCCATCCCTGCCGGCGATCGGCTCGACCACCTCGCAGCGCTCGTGGATCGCTACGCCGGGAAGATCCGCCACCCGGGACCGCAGATACCGTTCGAGTTCGGGCCGGCTGACCGTCAGGCCGCGCAGCCGCGAGGGCGCGGGGTGCAGCAGCCGGCCGTCGTTGTACCAGCGGACGTCGTCCTGGATGTCGCAGGTGGTGGCGCCCGCGGCGACCAGGTCCGCGGTCAGCCCGGGGAACAGGTCCTCGAGGATCTCGCAGCCCCGGGACAACATCCCGTGCGCGTGATGCCCCTGCGGCACGCCCCGCCGGGCGACGCCCTCGGCGGGCAACGCGTCACGGTCGATCACCGTGACCCGCTCGAACGTCTCACTGAGCACCCGGGCCACCAGGAGCCCACCCATCCCCGCACCCGCGACGACGGCGTGTCCGATTCGCTTGATCATGGTCCACCTCGTTGTCCGGCCGCCCGGACCGGACGGCGCCGCGTTCACCACAACGAGAGTGGGCCGGCCTGCTTCGGGGCCCCTGGGAACGGGCTTCCCCAGCGACTTCCCAGGCTTCAAGCGCCCCGGGCCGATGGCGGGGGCGGCTGCGATCAGAGGATCACTGTCCAGCGATCAACGAGCTGAGCAGGGCACTCGCATCCTGCCGAGACATGGCGCGCCCGCGGGCCGCATGGCGTTCGTACTCCTCCGGCGCAAGCGCCCCGCGAACGGCGGCGGCCTCGCGCGGCCCGTCCAACGGGTCCATCAGCTCCGGGGAGACGCCGGCTCGCTTGCCGATGGCCTCCACGGCCCCCATCAGCACGGCTGCGTGCTCGGCCCGGCCGGTCAGCGCGAGGGCGCGGGCCGCGCTGTGCACCGTCACCAGCCAGAAGGAGATGTCTCCGTAACGGTCCATCGTGGCCAGGATGTCCGCCGCGATGGTCAGCGCCCGAGCGCCGTCCCCGCGGTCCGAGGCCGTCTTCATGTCGCACCAGGCCGCCCCGTCCGCGGCCCAGTCGTGGCCACTGGCGCGAGCGGCGTCGATGGCCTCACGAAAGACACTGTCGGCGCCCGGCAGATCCCCCAGCACCCGCAGGGCCATGCCCCGGACCATGAGCGTTTCGGCCTCCAGCCAGTTCAGAGTGCTGCGCCGGGCCAGCTCGACGGCCTCGCGGGTGAGGGCATCGGCGTCAAGCGCCACCCCGGCCAGCAGGCCCAGGTAGGCGGCGTAGGCGGTCGCGCCCGCCTCCGTCACCGGGTCGCCTGCCTGGCGGGCCTCCTCGATCGCCGAGCAGGCCGCCTGGTACGCCTGTGGCGGCTGTCCGGCCAGGTAGTGCAGTCCCGTGAGCGCGTACCAGGCACGCGCCCGGATGTCCGCACCGGCTCGCGGGGCCGCCGCGAACGCCTCGGACAGCCAGGCGAGGCCCTCCCCGACATGCCCCATGCGGAACCAGAACCAGAACAGCGCGCCGCTCAGCCGGAGCGCGTACTCGCCGTCACCCGCGGCCAGCGACGAGGCGAACGCGGCCCGGAACTCCGCCTGATCGCGGCTCAGCCCGCTCAGCAACGCCGCTCCCTGCGGGCCGCGGAGATGACGATCGGCGTTCTCAGCCCTGGCCAGGGCCCAGGCGCGGTGGCGTTGCTGTGCCTGGGCCGTCTCGTCCGGGGAGAGCGCGGCCATGGCGTACTGGCGCAGGGTCTCCAGCATCCGGTAGCGGCGTGGCGCCGTGCCCGGTTGGGCGGTGACCAGCGATTTGCGGACCAACGCCGACAGCGGCGGCAGGACGGGATCGACTCCTCCGACCGCGGCGGCGGCCTCCAGGTCGAAGCCGGCTTCGAACACGGCGAGCCGGTGGAAGAGCCGGCGCTCCTCCGGCTGCAGCAATTGGTCACTCCAGGCGACCGTGGCCAGGAGAGTGCGATGGCGGTCCGGCCGTCCGACCGATCCGTCCACCAACAGGGTGAAGCGGTCCTCCGCGGCATCGGCGATCTGAGCGACGGACAGCGCCCGGCTTTGTGCGGCGGCGAGTTCGATGGCCAACGGGATGCCGTCGAGCCGCGCGCACAGGGCGGCGATCCTTTCCCTGTCGCCCGGCTCGGCAGCCCAGCCGGGCGAGACGGCTGCCGCACGGCGCACGAACAGGTCCGCGGCCTCCGTGGCGGCGTCCAGGGGCGGTACTTCGTAGACCGTTTCACCCGAGATGCCCAGGGGTTCGCGGCTGGTGCACAGCATCCGTACGGTGCCGCAGCGGGTCAGCAGGGTGTGGACGAGCATGGCGGCGGGGACCAGCAGATGCTCACAATTGTCCAGGACAATCAGCATGTCGCGGCCGGCGATCATCCCGGCCAGCTGATCGGGAGACGCCGCGGTAGGCAACCCCAGGGCGGCGGCCATGGTCGCGGTGAGCAGTTCGGGTGCGTGCAGGCCCGCGATCTCCACGAGCCAGGGCCCGTCGGCGTCAGTACGGGCGCGTGCGACCTCCAAGGCCAGGCGCGTCTTGCCGACGCCGCCCGGGCCGGTGAGCGTGACCAGCCGGTGCCCGTCCAGCAGAGCTGCGACGGCCGCGAGGTCACCGTCGCGGCCGACGAAGCTGGACAGCGCGAACGGCAGATTGCCCGAGTGCGGTGCCGGAGCCGCGGCCGGCGGATACGACATGCGGCTCGGCTCGGCCGGCTCCGGGGCCAGCCGCGGGTCCTGGGCGAGTACGGCCGCCTCCAGGTCGCGCAGGCCGCGTCCCGGGTCGATGCCCAGCTCGTCAGCCAGCTTCCTGCGTACGGCTCGAAGGGTGGCGAGCGCGTCGGCCTGCCGCCCCGACCGGTATAAGGCGAGGACCAGTAACTCCCAGCCGCGCTCCCGCAGCGGCTGCTCGGCGATCAGTGCCTCCAGCTCGCCTACAGCGGCGGCGTGCTGCCCGGATGCGATGACGGCGGCGAGTCTGTCCTCGCAGACCGTGGCCCGCAGGTCCTCCAGCCGGGTCGCGTCGGGCACCGCGAAGGCCGCTGGGCCGAAGTCGGCATAGGCCGGGCCCCGCCACAGCGCGAGCGCCTGTCCGAGCAGGTCCGCGGCGAGTTCAGGGTCGCCGCCCTCCAGCGCGCGCCGCCCGCGAGCGGCCAGATCGGTGAAACGCTCGGCGTCCACCGCGGCGGGCGCCGCCCGAAGGGCGTATCCGGGTCCCTCGCGTACCAGCAGGCGGGCCGGAGCGCCGGGCGCTCTTTCCGGCTCCAGCGTCTTGCGCAGATCGGCCACGTACCCATGGAGTGTCGTCAGGGAGGGAAGTCGCGTGCCTTCCCACACTTCGGAGAGAATCCGCTCTGCCGAGACGCTCCTGCCCCGCGCGATCAGCAGCAGCGCCAGCACGGCCCGCTGACGCGGTCCGCCGAGCCCTGCCGGGCGACCGCTGACCTCGGCCCGGAGCGGCCCCAGAACGCCGAACCTCACGTCCTCGGTCACGCTCACCAGCAGACCTCCCGCCGTCCTGCACGCGCTGTGAGAATATCCGAATCATCCACATATTCGAAGAAGTACACGCGGCCCACAGCCCGGCAGATCTACCGGTCCACCAGCTGCCCGTTCCCGCCGACGTCGTCATGCGCGAACCCGTTGGTGTACGGGTCGCGGGAAGGACTGTGAACCCGGTCAACAAGCGGGAGCCGCAGCGCGAACCTGGCTCCCCGTGGCGAATCCTCGACCTCCAGGCTGCCGTTGTGGGCGCGGGCGATGTCACGGGAGATGGCCAGGCCGAGTCCGCTTCCGCCGGGGTCCCGGCGGCGGCTGTCGTCCAGGCGGACGAAGCGTTCGAAGATGCGCTCCCGATCGGCAGGGGCGACGCCCGGGCCGTCGTCGGTCACCGCGACCACGGCTTCGCCCTCGTCCTGCTCGACGGTGACGCCGACCGCGGATTCGGCATGCCGCTGCGCGTTGGCCAGAAGGTTGTCCAAGACGCGGATGAGCTGCATCCGATGCCCGCGGATCACGAGCCCGCGGGGTGCGCGGATGTCGGCCGGCACGCGGCCGGTTTTGGCGTTCACCTCCGTGGCGACCAGCTCGCCCAGGTCGATGTGCTCCGGAGGGGTGGGTTCGGCGGCCCGCAGGCGGGCCAGCTGCAGCAGGTCATCGACGATCGCCTCCAGCCGGTCCGTGGCCGACAACGCGGTGCGGATCGTCTCGTGCGGGTCGACGTCCTCGGGGTACCGCGCCGCCTCCTCCAATTGCGCGCGCAGCCCGGTGATCGGATTTCGCAGCTCGTGCGAGGTGGTCGAGGCGAACCGGCGCTGCTGCTCCACCGCGCCCTCCAGGTGGGCGAGTGTCTGGTTGGCGGTGACGGCGAGCTGCGCGATCTCGTCCCGGCCCGGCGGAACGGGGACCCGCAGGCTCAGATCGCTGACCGTGATCTCCGATATCCGCGCCCGGATCGCCTCGACGGGACGCAGCGTACGCCCTACCAGCAGCCACGTCGTCCATGCCGCGACGGCGACGAGGAGGGCGATCCCCGCGCCGATGACGTACTCGAGGCGGTGCGTGGACAGGACGTCGGGCTCGGGAAGGCCTGCGTAGACGACGCCGGCGTCCGGCGCCGGGCTCAGCCGGATGGCCATCAGCATGAGGCAGTGGCCGCCCCAGGGACACTCGATGTAGCGCTGGAACCGGTCATCCGGCGGCGGGCGGACCCGGCTGAGCGGAAGGGTGGCCGATGCCATCTTGCTGGACTCCACGACCCGCTGGTGGGCGTCGACGACCTGGATGAGCTCGACGTGCCCGGAGGTGGGGATCCGGTGCGGGACAACGCCGGTGCGGGCCGCCGCGCTCCATTGACTCGCCACCCGCTCGGCCTCGTTGAAGACCATCATTTGGACCTGGGCACGGATCGCCAGGTCCAGCGTCGCGCCGAGCGCGGAAAGGACGATCAGCGAGAACACGCCCATGGCCAGCGCGTATCGCGCCCGGATGGAACTCTTCAGAGACCAGGTCATACCTTCAGTCTCAGACCCATCCAACGGTGACGGAAATGAGTGTTTTGTCCGTTTTATACGCTAGGCGTATGGATGTGCAGCTGCGCCATCTCCGGATGCTCGTCGCAGTCGTCGATGCGGGCACGTTCACGGACGCGGCAGCCATGCTCGGTTGCTCGCAGGCCGCCGTCTCACGCTCGATCGCCGCCCTCGAGACCTCCCTCGGCACTCGCATGTTGGACCGTTCCACGCATCACGTCCTGCTCACCGGCCCCGGTAGCCGCGTCGTCGCCCACGCCCGGCGCATCCTCGACGAGGTCGCCTTCCTTCAGCGGATCGCCGACGACTCCCGTACGGAGCTCCGCGTCGGCTACGCCTACGCCGCCATGGGCAAGCACACCCGGCGCCTGCAGAAGACGTGGGCCGTCGCCCATCCCGGGGTGTCGCTGGTGTTCGTCCATTCCAACACCCCGACGGGCGGTCTCAGCGAGGGCATCGCCGACGTCTCCGTGATCCGCCGGCCCCTCGCCGACGACCGCTTCGAGACCGCCTCGATCGGCATCGAGTACCGCTACGCCGCGGTGGACACCGACAACGCCCTCGCCCGGCGCCGCTCGCTGCGGCTGGCCGATCTCGCCCGCTACACCGTCGCGATCGACTACCGCAGCGGAACGACCAGCCTGGACCTGTGGCCGCCCGATGCCCAGCCGGTCAGCACCCGCGGCATCGACGGGGTCGACGAGTGGCTCACTCTCATCGCCGCCGGCCAGGCCGTCGGGATGACCGCCGAGGCCACCGCCAATCAGAATCCCCGTCCCGGCGTCGCCTACCGCGTCGTCACCGACGCGCCCCCCATCGACGTGCGGCTGGCCTGGTGGAAGGACGACCCGCCCCCGCTTCTGGACGCGCTGGTGGACATGGCCCGTCAGCTGTACGCGACCGCCCCGCCCCGAGCGCAACGTCACCGGCCGCCCGCCACGGCACGGGCATCGGCCGGCGGGGCTGACCGATGATCAAGTGACGCGCCGATGCGGCCGGCCGTGGCCGGTGGGCGGCCCGGTGGCCTCGGTCAGGTGCCGACGTAGGCCGCGAGGTGCTCGCCGGTGAGGGTGGAGCGGGCGGCGACGAGGTCGGCGGGTGTGCCCTCGAAGACGACCCGGCCGCCGTCGTGGCCGGCGCCGGGGCCGAGGTCGATGATCCAGTCGGCGTGCGCCATGACCGCCTGGTGGTGCTCGACGACGATGACCGACTTGCCGGCGTCCACGAGCCGGTCGAGCAGGCCGAGCAGCTGCTCGACGTCGGCGAGGTGGAGGCCGGAGGTGGGCTCGTCGAGCACGTAGACGCCGCCCTTCTCGGCCATGTGGGTGGCCAGCTTGAGCCGCTGCCGCTCGCCACCGGACAGCGTGGTGAGCGGCTGACCGAGGGTGAGGTAACCGAGCCCGACGTCGGCGAGCCGGCCGAGAATGGCGTGCGCGGCCGGCGTACGCGCCTCGCCGGCGCCGAAGAACTCCCCGGCCTCGGTCACCGACATCGCGAGCACCTCGCTGATGTCGCGGCCGCCGAGGTGGTGGTCCAGCACCGATGCCGCAAACCGCTTCCCCTCACACTCCTCGCAGGTGGTGGCGACACCGGCCATCATCGCCAGGTCGGTGTAGATGACGCCGGCGCCGTTGCAGACGGGGCAGGCGCCCTCGGAGTTGGCGCTGAACAGCGCCGGCTTCACGCCGTTGGCCTTCGCGAACGCCTTGCGGATCGGGTCGAGCAGTCCGGTGTAGGTCGCCGGGTTGCTCCGTCGTGAGCCGCGGATCGCGCCCTGGTCGATCGACACCACGCCCGCGCCGCCGGGGATCGACCCGTGCACGAGCGAGCTCTTGCCGGAGCCGGCGACGCCGGTGACGACGACGAGCACTCCGAGCGGGATGTCGACGTCGACCTCGCGCAGGTTGTTCGCCGTCGCGCCGCGGATCTCCAGCGTGCCGGTGGGCTTGCGCGTCGTCTCCTTGAGTGCGGCCCGGTCGTCGAGATGGCGGCCGGTGATGGTGCCGGCGGCGCGCAGCCCCTCGACGGTGCCCTCGAAGCAGACCGCGCCGCCCGCCGTACCCGCGCCGGGGCCGAGGTCGACGACGTGGTCGGCGATCGCGATCACCTCCGGCTTGTGCTCCACGACGAGCACCGTGTTGCCCTTGTCCCGCAGCCGCCGCAGCAGGTTGTTCATCCGCTGGATGTCGTGCGGGTGCAGCCCGATGGTGGGCTCGTCGAAGACGTAGGTGACGTCAGTGAGTGAGGAACCGAGGTGGCGGATCATCTTGACGCGCTGTGACTCGCCGCCCGACAGCGTGCCCGACGGCCGCTCCAGCGAGAGGTAGCCCAGCCCGATCTCCACGAACGAGTCGAGGGTCCGCTGCAGCGTGGCGAGCAGCGGCGCCACCGACGGCTCGTCAAGGCCGCGGATCCATTCGGCCAGGTCGCTGATCTGCATCGCGCACGCGTCGGCGATGCTGATCCCGCCGATGCGCGACGACCGGGCCGCCTCGCTGAGCCGGGTGCCGCCGCACTCGGGACAGGAGGTGAAGGTGACGGCCCGGTCCACGAACTCCCGGATGTGCGGCTGCATCGCCTCCCGGTCCTTGGAGAGGAACGACTTCTGGATCTTCGGGATCAGCCCCTCGTAGGTGTAGTTGCCGCCCTCGACCTTCACCTTGGTCGGCTCCCGGTAGAGGAAGTCGTCCATCTCCTTCTTGGTGAACTCGCGGATCGGCTTGTGCGGGTCCAGGAAGCCCGACTCGGCGTAGATCCGCACGGTCCACCAGCTGTCCGACTTCCAGCCGGGGATGGTGAACGCGCCCTCGGCGATCGACTTGGAGTCGTCGTAGAGCTGGGTGAGGTCGATGTCGGAGACCTTGCCCCGGCCTTCGCAGCGCGGGCACATGCCGCCGGTGATGCTGAAGTCGCGACGCTCCTTCACGGTCCGTCCGGCGCGCTCCAGGGTGACCGCACCCGCGCCACTGATCGAGGCGACGTTGAAGGAGAACGCCTGGGGCGAGCCGATGTGCGGCTGCCCGAGCCGGCTGAAGAGGATGCGCAGCATCGCGTTGGCGTCGGTGGCGGTGCCGACCGTGGAGCGGGAGTCGGCGCCCATCCGCTGCTGATCGACGATGATCGCGGTCGTCAGCCCTTCGAGTACGTCGACCTCGGGCCGCGCCAGCGTCGGCATGAAGCCCTGCACGAACGCGCTGTACGTCTCGTTGATCATCCGCTGCGACTCCGCGGAGATCGTGCCGAACACCAGAGAGCTCTTGCCCGAGCCGGACACACCCGTGAACACCGTCAGCCGGCGCTTGGGGATCTCGACGCTGACATCCTTGAGGTTGTTCACGCGCGCGCCGTGCACGCGGATCAAGTCGTGGCTGTCGGCAGCGTGCGGCGCAGGCGACTGCGTGTCCGTCGTCGTGGCCATGCTCATCCTTTCTCCGTCTCTGGATGGAGCCGCCGGCGCGGTCTCCATCCGGTTGCCTCGCTCAACCTGAGCAGCTCTGAGCAGTATGTCCGGTTTCCTGCGTCGGCGCAGGCTCAGGAGGACGAGTCGTCCTGGAGGTGATGTCCATGACAGTCACGCTAACTACGGCTCGCCGACCGGCGCTTCTCGATTCCTGCTCGCTTAGCTGGCGCCGGGCGTGGGTGATCCAGCTCCTCGTGACAGTGGCAGCACCGGAATGCGCAAGGTGGTCGTACCGGTGGAGAGGCGGAACGTGACGTCGATCGGGGTGGCCCCGAGCGGGCGACGGATGTCGATGAGTTCCAGGTGCGGACGGTCCTGCCCTTGTTGAAGTGAGAGGACGCCGCCAGCGGGGACCGTCACCTTGACAGCTTGCCGGGGCGCGGACGGTCTTGCGCGGTAAGCGACGCTTTGGGCGTGCACGGTGCTGACGCCGTCGAGTTGCTGAGGTGTGTCGCTGCGGTTGACCAGGGTCAGGTACAGGCCCAGGTCGTCGCCGGTTTTCTGCTGGTCCATGGGCGGGGCCAGAATGTGGACGTGCAGCAGCTGCATCGCGCCGACCTGCGCATCGACCAGGCCCTCCCGGTTCCGGGTGGACTGGGGAAGGGGGGACTCCCGTTGAGCGGGGTTACAGGCCACAAGGGGCGACAGCACACAGAGCGCCAGGAGGAGTCGAAGCGTTACTCGCCTTGCGCTGACGCGCAAGTCCCCATGTGATGTCCCCATATCGCGCTCCCCTGTGATGTTCCGGCTGCTCTGGCCAGGCCGTGATGAGGGGAGTGCGGTGGTCGGCGGGCGCCGCCTGCGGAGGCCTGACCGCATGCAGGATGTACCCTCCTGCGACTTTGCCGAACGCATCGCGTTGACCTTTGCGCACCCGACGCCCCTATCTTGGACCAATCGTTCCAGGATGGGAGCTCTGATGGTTGATTTCCAGTTGTTCGGCAAGTCCTCGCTCCCGGGACCGGCCAAACATGTGGTCTGGATCACCGCGAGCGTGGAGAACGGCTGCGAGTACTGCGTGGCCGCGCATTCCACCCTCGCCTTGCGCGCCCGCATACCGGAGCAGGTCGTGGCAGCGCTGCGCGCGGGCAAGACGCTCGACGACACCCGCCTGGAGGCGGCGCGACGCCTCACCCAGGCCATGGTCGCCCAGCAGGGCTGGGTGAACGACACCGAGATCGAAGCGTTCCTGGCCGCCGGCTACACCCGCCGCCACGTGCTGGACATCGTGCTCGGCATCGGCATGAAGACGCTGTCCAACTACACCAACCACATCGCGCACACACCCCTTGACCCCGCGTGGCAGGATCAGGAATGGAGCCGCGACCACGCCGGCGTTTGATCCGGACGCGTCACCCGGACGCCGACATTTCCCGATCGACGTGGCGGCGCAGGTCGCGCAGGAATCGGCGGCCGGCGAGCGTGAGGAAGGGCCGCAGCAGGAGATAGAGCAGCATGCCGGGGATGCCCTGTGTCTGGACGCTGCCCTGCGTGCTCACGCGGCTGTGGGTATCGCCGATCGGCACGACTTCCCATCGGTTGCGTGCCTGCGGGATCAGCCCGGGTAGCAGGCGGGCCTCGTAGGTCAGCGTCATCGCGGCCTCGTCGTAGGCCACGATGCGCTCGGTCACCTGCGACAGGCCGGGCAGGCCGGTCCGGCACACCCGGCCGGCCACCGGAGCCCCGGGCACGATGGGTTGTTCCGGCAGCGGATGCGAGGAGCGGACGGCCGTGGCCCACGCATCGACCTGGGCGAAGTGGTGCGCGACCACCTGCCACACCCGCTCGGCGGGAGCGGCGACGATGATCGCCGCGGAGATCTCGGTCATATCGACACCGTCGCCGTCGTGGCGGGTGGCGGGCAATTCCCCATCGGGGAATGGAGCACCCGGCACGGAATCTGACACCCTGACGGCATGGCCGTCCCCGCCACGCACCTTGACGAGGTCAGTCCCTTCGGCATGCGGTTGCGGCACTGGCGGCGCGTGCGCGGCATCAGCCAGCTGCAGCTGGCTTCGTTGTCCGGCTCCACCGCCCGGCACATCTCCTTCCTGGAGACCGGACGTTCACGACCGGGCCGGGACATGACGCTGCGTCTGGCCGAGGTGCTCGATCTCCCGCTGCGTGAACGCAACCAGCTGCTGCAGGCCGCCGGATGGCCCCCGGCCTACCCGCAGGCCGCCCCGGATGCCGCCGAGTTGCGGCCTTTCCGTTCGGCCATCGATCGGCTGCTGGCCGCGCATGAGCCCTTCCCCGCTCTGGTGCTGGACGGTCATGCCCATGTGGTGGCGGCCAACAAGGCGGCGGGCGTGCTGTTCGGTTCAGATCTGATCGGCGCCAACCTGCTTCAGCGTTATCTCACCGACCCGACACTGCGCCAGGCCATCGTCAACTGGACAGACGTGGCCTGGGCCGTGCTGAGCCGGCTGCGCAGGCAGTCACGCCAGGCGCCGCTGGACGAGAGGCTGCGCGCGCTCGTCGCCTGCGCCGAGGACGCCGTCGCCAACCTCGCTCCTCCCGCCGGCGACCACGAGGACGGCCTGGTCGTCTGCCCGTGGTTCCGTGCCGGTGACACGGTGATCCGCACCATCACGCTGACCGCCCGCTTCGACACCGCGGTCGAGATCACCCTTGACGACCTGCGCATCGAGCTCATCTATCCCCAAGACCGCCCAGCCGAAGAGTTCTTCCGAGCCGCCACACCCAGAGATCCCGATCACGCTGACGAGACCGGCCTGATCGACGACCGCTCGTGGCAGGGCGCTGCGGGCCCGATCGCGTAGGCGCGGATGCCCGCGATGAGGGTTGATCGCAGCGAGGCGATCGGCCGTCAGGTCAGGCCGAGCGCGCGGCCGGCTCTCAGGGCCGCGGCGTCATCGGTTGCCGCGGCGAGCCAGGACAGTCCGTGCTTGTCCGCGCACAGCAGGGACACCTCGTCGACCCTCGCCAGCCAGCTCGGGGCCGGGTCGAGGTCACGGGCGTTCCTGGCGCGAGGAAACTCCTGAGACGAGGCGATGACGAGCAGCCGGCGCCCCTCGGGGGCGACGTAGTCGTAGATGGTGGCCGGGATGCCGGCCAGGTCGCGCTGGGTCGTGCCGCGCCAGCCGTACGCTCCGATGGTCTTCATCGCGGGAACAGGCTCACGGCTGAGCGTCAGGGCGTTGGACTTCAGCAGCGCGGCGGCGGCCACCAGGGGCGCGGGCTGCCGGCGCTCGATCACCTGCGGGATGACCACGGCGGCCAGGACCACCAGCACCGCGGTGGCCGCGGCCAGCACGTACGGCCAGCGGGCGCGCTGCCGCACCGGGGACTCGGCGGGGACGTCGGCGACCGCCCGGATCCGCTCCCGGGTCGAGGCCGGAGCCGCCTCGCGCAGCGACTCGGCCAGGATCCGGCCCTCACGTGCGGTGTTGGCCTCACTCCAGCACGCGCGGCAGTCCAGCATGTGCCGCTCGAACCGGATGCGGCGCAGCGTGCTGAGCTCGCCGGCGAGGTAGGCGGCGGCATCCCTTTCAGGATCGTGGCGCATTCGGCCTCACCCCCTCGATGGTGTGCGCCAGCTTCTTGCGGCCGCGATGGGCCCGGGACAGCACGGTCCCCCGCGGGCTGTTGGTGATGGCGGCGACCTCGGCGGCGGTGAACCCGCACAGGTCCATCAGAACCAGGGCGATCTGCTCGTCGATGGGAAGCCGCCGGATGGCCGTTTCGATCAGCGAGTGGTTGATCGCCTCGTCCTCCACGTCCGCCGGCCCCGGCGGGTCGAAGCCGGGCTGCCAGCTCGTCTCGGCGCGGTTGGCGGTACGGCGCAGCCGGTCGCGGCCCAGGTTGAGGCAGATCGTGGCCAGCCACGGCGCCGCCTTGCGCGGGCGGCGGCCGTCCTGCCAGGCTGCCCACGCCCGCGTGTAGGTCTCCTGGACCAGGTCCTCGGCGTCGGCGGCGCAGGTGGTGAGCCGCCGGGCCAGGTTGTGGACCAGGTCCGACGCGGGCATGGTCGCCTGGAGGAATCGCTCCTGCCGCCGGGTCATGGCCGGTTCCGTCTCAGTGGGTCGTGGCCCGGCCGGGCGAGCCGATCGCCAGGAAGCCCTCCGGGCGCCGGACTCCGGATCCGTAGAAGAAGAACGCCAGCACCGTGCCGAACACCACGTGGGCGAACAGCTCGAACGGCTGGTTGGCGTCCCGGAACACCGGGAACAGCAGCGGCGAGATCACCAGGAAGTTGACCACGTACAAGAGGGCGCCGTACACGGTGCCGACCAGGGCGACGGTGCCGTTGGAGCGCAGCCACGGGGCAATGAGCGCGAACACCAGGCCGAAGGCCATGGACAGTGCCAGGTGCACCACCAGTCCCACCCAGATGCTGGTCTGCCCCGCCATGATTGCTTCCCGGCCGCCCTGCACCATGCTGGCGATCATGTGCAGCGGCATGTCGGCCTTGCCGGGCGGCTGGGTGGAGGCGAACCACATGGTGACCCCGGCGAAGATCAGGCCGGAGATCAGGCCACCCACCGCGCCGCGAGCCAGCCGAGTTGCCAGAGGTTCGATGGCCATCGCGGGCTCCTTAGGAGAGCTTGCTTTTCCTGCTACCCCTACGGACGGATGACAGGCGGCGCTGATTGCGCCCCGCGCGACTCCAGAGTGCTTGCCACGATGCTCCGGGAAGACCGGCTAATTCCCGCGCGCTGCCGACATGCTGTTGGCTATCAATTCATGATGCCTGACGACTTCTTCGACGATGAAACCCAGAAACCTCTCGGCGAAAACAGGATCGAGCTTCGACTCCTCCGCCAGGAGACGCAGCCGGCGTATCTGCTGGGCTTCCCGCTCGGGATCCGCAGGCGGAAGCTCATATTGCGCCTTGAGTTTGCCGACCTCCTTGGTGCACTTGAATCGCTCCGCAAGAAGGTGAATCAGCGCGGCATCAAGGTTGTCAATGCTGTCACGGAGTCGCTGCAGCTCTTTTCGGGCGAGCGCATGGGGATCAGATTCTTCTTCAGCCGGAGGGCCGTCGGAGTGCCCATAAAGTTCAGACATAAGGGTATTCCCACTTAAACTTGCTATGATCCTCTTGCCGGAAAAACCTATCATAGTAAGGTTCCTGCGCCCTGGAGAGCCGAGGCGACGGCCAGAGGATCCCCGGCTACGGGCAGACGCGGTTCGTGCACTTGTGATCCGCCCGGTTCACACGATAGAAACGTTCCACACCTTTTCTGACCTTGATACGAGCGCTGGTCGCGAGAGAGCGCTCTCTCGTTGATCCGGCGGCAGCGGAAAGGACGACCCGTATGACGACCCAGCCTCCCGGCGACGGGAGTCGCACGAGCCGGAGCCCCGGCCGGCACATCGCCCGGGCGTTAACGGCCGGTCTCGTGCTGGCCACCGCCGTCATGATGGCGGGACCGGCCGCGACCGCCGCATCGCCGGCCCCCGGCGCTCCCGATCTCGGGCCGAACGTCACCGTCTTCGATCCGAGCATGCCGGTCAGCGACATCCAGGCGACCCTCGACGCCGCACATGCCGCTCAGGTCGACAACGAGATGGGCACCACGCGCCACGCCTACCTCTTCAAGCCCGGCACGTACGGGACCGCGGAGCACCCGCTCCAGATCAAGGTCGGCTACTACACCGAGATCGCCGGCCTGGGCGCCTCCCCCACCGACGTCGTCATCAACGGCAAGGTCGAAGTCTACAACCGCTGCCTGGCGGACGGCGGAACCGCCAACTGCCTCGCGCTCGTCAACTTCTGGCGCACCCTGTCCAACCTGTCGATCAACGTCAACGCGGCCGGCCAGGACGGCTGCCGGGCGTCGGCGAACTTCTGGGCCGTCTCCCAGGCGGTGTCCCTGCGCCGGCTCAACATCAGCGGCGGCAACCTGTCGCTGATGGACTACTGCACCGCCGGCCCGCAGTACGCCAGCGGGGGCTTCATCGCCGACTCCAAGCTGCCGTCCGTCACGAACGGATCGCAACAGCAGTGGCTGACCCGCAACAGTGAGGTCGCCGGCTGGTCGAACGGCGTGTGGAACCAGGTCTTCTCCGGCGTCGTCGGCGCACCGGACGACGCCGCGTTCCCGAGCCCGCCCTACACGACCCTCGACGCCACTCCCGTCAGCCGGGAGAAGCCCTACCTCTTCGTGGACGCGCAGGGCAAGTACAAGGTCCGCGTGCCCGCCGCTCGGAAGGACACGCGCGGCGTCACGTGGGCCGGCGGCATGACGCCGGGCCGTACGCTGCCGATCAGCGACTTCTTCGTCGCGAAGCCGTCGGACTCGGTGCAGGTCATCAACAGCCAGCTGGCGCGCGGCAAGCACCTGCTGCTGACGCCCGGCGTGTACGACATCGCGCGGAGCATCGAGATCAAGCGCCCGAACACGGTCGTCCTCGGTCTCGGGCACGCCACGCTCACCGCCGTCCACGGCTCGACCCCGCTCGTTGTCGCCGACGTCCCCGGCGTCGTCGTCGCCGGCGTGACCGTCGACGCGGGTCTGGAGAAGTCGCCTGTCCTGCTGAGGGTGGGCAAGAGGCACGGGCCGCGCTGGAGCTCGGCGGACAACCCGACGACGCTGTCCGACGTGTACTTCCGGGTCGGCGGGCCGCATGTCGGCAAGACCGACATCGCGCTCGAGGTCAACAGCGACAACGTGCTCATCGACCACGCCTGGGTGTGGCGCGCCGACCACGGAGTCGAGGGCTTCACCGACACCCAGCGCTGGAACACCAACCTCGGCCGCAACGGCGCCGTCATCAACGGCGACCACGTGACCGCGACCGGCCTGTTCGTCGAGCACTTTCAGCAGTACAACACCGTCTGGAACGGCGACGACGGCACGACGATCCTCTACCAGAACGAGCTGCCGTACGACCCGCCGACCCAGGCCGACTGGATGAACGGCGACGTCGAGGGCTGGGCCGGTTACAAGGTCGGCGACCGCGTGAAGACGCACCGCCTCTACGGTGGCGGGGTCTACGTCTTCAACCAGAACAACCCGCAGATCCACACCGAGAACGGCTTCGAGGTTCCGCAGACCCCGGGCGTCAAGCTGCACCACATCATGACGGTCAATCTCAGCGCCGGAATCATCGACCATGTCGTCAACGGCGTGGGTGACGCGGCCGACACGACCAAGGTCGGTGTGCCGGTGTACGTCGCGGACTACCCGGCCCCTTAGAGGCCGCCCAGGTGGGCCGGAGTCTCCGCGCCCCGGCCCACCGGGTACATCGCGACGGTGTACGAACGGGGAGCTGCGTCAGACGGCTTCGGGGGCGACCTCCGCCGCCCGGCGGGACATGCGCCGCTCGAACCATACCGAGGCGAACGGGGGCACCCCGCAGGCCAGGCCGAGCACGATCGTCCCGGTACGCCAGCCGTGGGCGCGCCCAGCGGAGATCACAGCGGCGACATACAGCAGGAACAGTGCGCCGTGGATCGGACCGAAGATCTTCACGCCGAGCTCGCCGACCACCACGATGTACTTGAAGAACATGCCGACGAGCAGCCCCGTCCACGACAGCGCCTCAGCGATCGCCACGAGTCGGAACAGACGAAGCTCCACCACACGCCACCTTTCCAAGATCTGCCAGACTTACAGCGACTTCCCAGATCCACCGCGCCCTGAGGTCCCTCGGGCCTTCTGGAGGCAACGCCCTTTACTCTACGATGCGTAGAGCACTGTGGTTACACCGGCAGAACGACCGGCCGTGATCTTTCCCACCGCTAGTTTCCCGTCGAACCGGGTCGGCTAAGGACGCTGATGAGGCAACACGTGCGCATTCCGCTGCCGGACGGCAGTTCACTTGACGCGACCGTGGCGTTGCCGGAGGGGGTCGCGCCTGCGGCCGGATGGCCGGGGGCGGTGGTCGTGCATGAGATCTACGGCATCGAACCGGACATGCTGGATGTGGTCGACCGGTTCGCCGAGCATGGATATGCGGCAATCCTGCCTGACTTGTACAGCCACGGCACCAGAATCGGATGCCTGGCGCGGGCCATGCACCAGTTCACGACCGGTAAGCCGGGGCGGCCGACCGCCGACATCGACGCGACCCGGCAATGGCTGGCCGACCGCGATGACGTCGACGGCAGCCGGCTCGGCGTGATCGGATTCTGCATGGGCGGTGGGTTCGCCCTCGCCTACGCGGCGAGCACGCCCCCCGGTGTGCGGGCCGCATCGGTGAACTACGGCGCGGTTCCCCGCGACCAGGAAGAACTGCGGACGGTATGTCCGGTCGTGGGCTCCTACGGCGGGCGGGACCGAGGCTTCCGGGCGCACGGCACGCGGCTGCAGGAGCACATGAGGGCGCTCGGCCTCGAGCACGACGTCGAGATCTATGCGGCGGCCGGGCATTCCTTCATGACCGACGGCCACCACCCCCTCGCGAAACTCGCGCTGTTCCCGCTGCGGCACGGCCTCGTCCAGCCGACCGCGGACGACGCGTGGCAGCGCACCTTCGCCTTCTTCGACAAGTACGTCGCCAACGGCTGACGTGGGCGGCGCCTCATCGTTCCATCGCAGATAATCCGCACCGGGACGACTTGGTAGGCTGATGACATGACAGCGATGGCTCCCGCGCGTACAGAAACAGACCTGTCCTTCCTGCTCGACCACACCAGCCACGTGCTGCGCACCCAGATGTCGGCGGCGCTGGCCGAGATCGGGCTGACGTCGCGCATGCACTGCGTGCTGGTCCACGCGCTGGAGGAGGAGCGCACCCAGATCCAGCTCGCCGAGCTCGGCGACATGGACAAGACCACGATGGTGGTGACGGTCGACGCACTGGAGAAGGCCGGGTACGCCGAGCGCCGCCCGTCCAGCACCGACCGCCGCGCGCGCATCATCGCGGTCACGGACACAGGCGCGGCGATCGCCAGGCGCAGCCAGGAGATCGTGGACGGCGTGCATCGGGCGGCGCTGACGGCATTGCCCGAGGACGAGCGCGAGGTCCTGGTCCGCGCCCTGAATCGCCTGGTCAGCGGGCATCTTGCCGCCCCCGCCGAGGGAGCCCAGCAGACGCGAAGGGCACGGGAGCGCGGAAAGTAGGTCCGAAGAGGATCGTCTATTACGGAACTATCTGCTACGGTCTCTCATGTCGACTTGAGACGGGAGAGACCATGTCGTACGTGCGTAACTCGCGCTGGACCGCCCTGGGAGTGCTGTCCGCGACGGGACTGATGACGATCCTCGACGGCAGCATCGTGACGGTGGCGATGCCCGCCATCCAGGAGGACCTCGGCTTCTCGGGCGCGGAGCTGAGCTGGATGGTCAACGCCTACCTGATCCCCTTCGGCGGGTTGCTGCTCCTGGCGGGCAGGTTGGGCGACCTGATCGGGCGTCGGACGATGTTCCTGACCGGGAACATGATCTTTGCCGCCGCCTCCGTGCTGGCAGGCGCCGCCACCGATCCCGGACTGCTCATCGCCGCCCGGTTCCTGCAAGGCGTGGGGAGCGCGCTGGCCTCCGCCGTGGTCCTGGGCATCCTGGTGACGCTGTTCACCGACCCGCGCGAACGGGGCAAGGCCATCGCGATCTTCAGCTTCACCGGGGCCGCCGGCGCCTCGATCGGCCAGGTCCTGGGCGGTGTGCTCACCGACGCCCTGAGCTGGCCGTGGATCTTCTTCATCAACGTGCCGATCGGCGTGATCACCGTCGTGCTCGCGCTACTGGCGCTGCCCGCCGACCGCGGGATCGGGCTGGCCGCCGGCGCGGACGTCCTCGGGGCCGTGCTGGTGACCACCGGCCTGATGCTGGGCATCTACACCGTCGTCAAGGTCGAGGAGTACGGCTGGCTCGCCGCCCACACCCTTGGCCTCGGCGCGGTGTCGCTGGCCCTGCTCGCCGCGTTCGTGGCACGGCAGGCCACGGCCAAGGCCCCGCTCATGCCGCTGCGGATCCTGCAGTCGCGCAACGTGGTCGGCGCCAACCTCGCCCAGATGCTCGCCCTGTCGGGGATGTTCGCCTTCCAGGTCCTCGTCGCGCTCTACATGCAGCGGGTCCTGGGGTATGGGGCGCTGGACACCGGGCTGGCGATGCTTCCTGCCGCCGTGGGCATCGGCTCGATCTCGCTGTTCGTCTCGGCCCGGCTCAGCGCCCGCTTCGGCGCCCGCGCCGTCCTGATGGCCGGCCTGGCCCTGCTCATCGGGGCCATGCTCCTGCTCACCCAGGTCACGGTGAACGCCGGCTACGTCACTCACCTGCTCCCTGCGATGCTGCTGATCTCCGGCGGCGGGCTCGTGCTCCCGGCGCTGGCCACGCTGGGCATGTCCGGCGCGCGGGAGAGCGACGCGGGTCTGGCGTCCGGTTTGTTCAACACCACCCAGCAGGTCGGCATGGCCATCGGCGTGGCGGTGCTCTCCACGATGGCCGCCTCGCGCACGGGTGAGCTGCTGGCCTCCGGAGCCGGCCAGGCCGCCGCGCTGACCGGAGGATACCGGCTGGCGTTCGGCATCTCCGCCGGGCTGTTGCTCGCGGCGTTCGCCGTGGCGCTCGCCGTCCTGCGCGCCCCGGCCGCCGCCGGCGAACCCGCTCAGCAGGAGGTGGCTGCGACCTCCTGAGACGGGCCTCCCCGCCCGGCGCGCTGCGGCCCGCCGGGCGGTTTGGCGCTCTGTGCCTTCATGGGTTGAACAGCAGGAGCAACACGGCCGCACGCGGGACGCTGGTGGCGCCGCTGCCTTCGGGGCACAGCGACCTGGCCATCGGCACGGCGGCGCGGACCGACCTCAAGGGGATGTGGCGGGTGGCGCGGTCCGGGCGGGGTCGGGGTACGGCGGTCGTCAGGCGGCGGTCGTCTGGATCAGGGAAGCGAGCGCGGAGCGGCTCTGCTGGAGCGTGGAGATCCGGGCGTCCATCTCGCTGAGCTGCTCGTCCAGGTAGCGGCGGACGCACGGGTGCAAGTCGGCCAGGCTCGGCCCCTCGACGCAGGGAAGGATCTCACGGATCAGGTGCGTGGGCAGCCCCGCCGCCAGCAGTCCCCGGATGTTGCGGACGGCGGCGGGCGTGTCCTCGGCGTAGCGGCGGTGACCTCCGCCGCTGCGCTCCGAGCGCAGCAGGCCCTGCTCCTCGTAGTAACGCAGCATGCGGGTGCTGGCCCCGGTCTCCCGCGCCAGATCACCGATCTTCATGTGACGTCCCTCACAAACCCTTGAATCTCACACCGGCGGCAAATCCTACGGTCTTGGCCATGAGCGAGAAACTGATCGACACCAATCACGACAACATCCTGCTGGGCGGGGATCTTCCGGTGCGCAGGATCGGCTACGGAACCATGCGGCTCGCGGACGGTCCGGACTCCCCGCGCGGGGCCGAGGCGCACATCTGGCGCCCCCCGGCCGACCGGGCGGCCGCGATCGCGGTGCTGCGCCGCGCGGTGGAGCTGGGCGTCACCCTCATCGACACCGCCGACGCGTACGCGCTCGGCGGCGGTGAGGAGCTGGTCGCGGAGGCGCTGTACCCGTACGGCGACGGCGTGGCGGTGGCGACCAAGATCGGCGTGCTGCGGCCGTCCCCTACCGAGTGGGTGCCGCTCGGCCACCCCGCCTACCTGCGGCAACAGGCCGAGCTGAGCCTGCGCCGCCTTCGCGTCGAGCGCATCGACCTGCTTCAGTTGCACCGCATCGATCCGAACGTCCCGCTCGCCGACCAGATCGGGGCGCTCAAGCAGCTGCGGGACGAGGGCAAGGTGCGGCATCTCGGCCTGTCGGAGGTGTCGGTGGAGCAGCTCCGCGAGGCGGCCGAGATCGTCCCGATCGTCAGCGTGCAGAACATGTACAACCTGGCCACCCGGCAGCACGAGCCGGTCGTCGACCACGCCGCGGCCGGCGGCATCGCGTTCATTCCGTTCTTCCCCGTGGCGATGGGCGCGCACGCGGGTCCGGACGGGCCGGTCGCGGCGGTGGCGCGGGAGATCGGCGCGACGTCGGCGCAGGTGGCGCTGGCCTGGCTGCTGCACCGCTCGCCGACCATCGTCCCCATTCCAGGAACGACCTCTCAGTCGCATCTGGAGGAGAACCTCGCCGCGCTGGATCTCAGCCTGACCGACGAGCAGTTCGCCCGGCTGGACCGGGTCGGCCGGTGACACCCCTGGATGAAGGCTCACCCGCCTAGCGGCGGCCGAGGCCTGCGTCGCGGGCTCGGACGATGGCCTCGGCGCGGTCGGCGACGTGCAGCTTGGCGAAGATGTTGGAGACGTTGTTGCGTACGGTCTTCTGCGACAGGAACAACGCCGAGGCGATCTGCGTGTTGGACCGGCCGGCCGCCACCAGCGCGAGTATCTCCCGCTCGCGCGGCGTGAGCTGCGGGAACACCGGATCGTCGGTGACCGCGGCCCCTTGGAAGAATTCGGCCACCCGCAGCGCGACGGCCGGCCCGAAGATCGCCTCACCGTGCGCGACCGCCGTGATGGCGCGGACGATCTCCGCCTGGCCGGCGCCCTTGAGCAGGTAGCCACGGGCGCCGGCGCGCATGGCGGCGAACAGCGTGGCGTCCTCCTCCGACATGGTCAGCACCACGACGCCGATGTGCGGGCTGTCGGCGGCGATCCGCCTGGTCGCCTCGATGCCGTCGAGCCCGGGCATGCGCACGTCCATCACCACCACGTCGGGCTGCAGATCGGCGGCGCGCTCGACCGCCTCCGCGCCGTCCGCGGCCGTGCCCGCCACCTCGATGCCCGGTATCGAGCCGAGCAACACCGCGAGCCCGTCCCGGTAGACCGGGTGGTCGTCGGCCAGCACCACGCGGATGGTCTCGTCAGACACTCGCCACCTCCATCAAGCCAGACAATCCATCGGCAGCCGGGCGCCGACCAGCGTCCCCCCGCCGGGCGGGCAGCTCACTTCGCAGTGCCCGCCCAGCTCGGCCGCACGCTCGCGAAGCGACAACATGCCGACGCCGGCGGCCACGTCGGGCCCGATGCCGCGGCCGTCGTCCCGCACCGTCACCTCCAGCCCGCACTCGCCCACGCGCAGGCTGATGTCGCAGCGTGCCGCACCCGCGTGCTTGACCACGTTGGCCAATGCCTCGGACACGATACGGTAGGCCGCCACCTCCACCGCCGCGGGCAGCGCGTCCAGCGCGCCGTCGCCGGTGACACGGACGTCCAGCGCGGCCGAGCGGACCCGGTCGGCCTGCTGCTCGATCGCGCGCAGGACGCCGAGCTCGTCGAGCGCCGGCGGGCGCAGGTCGTGCACCAGCCGGCGCATGTCGGCCAGCACGCCGCCGACGTCGGCCGCCGTCTGCTCCAGCAAGCGGTCGGCCTGGGCGGGCGCGGTGGCGGCCAGGTTCCTGGCCGCCTCGATCCGCAGTGCCATCGCGCCCAGGCTGGGGCCGAGCCCGTCGTGCAGGTCACGGCGGAGCCTGCGGCGTTCCTCCTCACGGGTCAGGACCAGGTGGGCGCGGATGCGCTGCAGGTCGGCGCTGAGCTCGGTGGCCCGCGCCGCCGCGGCGGCCTGCCGTACGAGGTCGCCCAGCAGCCGCTGGTCCCGCTCGCTCAGCTCGCCGGCACGGCACAGCACCAGCCGCCCCACGACCTCGCCCCGGTAGGCCACCGGCAGCGACACCGACGGCCCGCGGGGCGTCCCGCGTTCCACGACGGAACGGTCCCCGTTCGGACGTTCGATCTCCACCCGCACGTACGCCAGCCGGAACGCCCCGGCCAGCGTGGTCGCGACCGCGAGCAACTGCTCATCCGGGTCGGTCGCCAGCTCCAGCCGCTCGGCCAGCGTCGAGACCGCGGCGTAGGGATCGTGCCGGGGACCGCGGGTCAGCCGCCGCGCCCCGCGCCACAACCAGCCGCGGAGCGGCGCGTAGAGCACGGCCACGATCGCGATCGCGGCCAGGGCGGAGTCGCGTTCGCCGAGCACGCTGCCCGCCGCTGTGAACACCGCCACGTCCACCAGCACCACCAGCGCCGCCAGCACGCCGTAGGCCACGGTGGCCGAGATCAGCCTGTCGACGTCGTAGAGCCGGTATTTGGTGACCGCCACGACGACCGCCGCCGAGGTCAGCGCGATGGCCAGGCCCAGCAGCACCGCGGGCAGCTGCGGCGGCACCGTGAGCGGCGTCAGCAGGACGACCATGTCCATCAGGGCCGCCCACATGAGCCACCGGATCTGGGCCCGCCGCTCTGGATCGGCCACCCGGTAGCGGCGCACCGTCGCCGCGAACGGCACCACCAGGCTCACCAGGATCGACACGTACGCCACGCTGAGCGCGGGCTCCCAGAACGCGTACGGCAGCGGGACCGCCAGCGGATCGAGACCCAGCCGGGCGATCTCCGGCGGCAGCTGCGTGCCGTGATATCGCGCGATCACCGTGAACGGCACGGTGATCAGCAGGACAGGCAGCAGCCCGGTCAACGCCAGGCTCGTCACCGACAGCGCGCGCCAGACCCGGCCCTCCGGCAGCCGCCCGTCCGGGAACAGCAAGATCAGCACCGGCAGCCCGAGCAGCAACGTCGAGCCGAAACTTGCATAGAACCAGTACGCCGCCGACGCGCCCGGCGTACCCGGCGCCACGTAGATGGCGTAGGCAGCCCAGCTCGAGGCCAGGGAGTCCACCATCCACAGCAGCCCGAATCCGGTCAGCACCCAGGCAACGGCGTGGCGCGGCAGCAGACGCAGCAACAGCACGCCGGGCAGCAGCATCGCCAGCCCCCACAGCGCCGACGGCCACCCGAGGTCAAGCTCCGCCGCCTCCGGGATCGGCACGCCGCGCGCCTGGATGTCCAGCACCACCGTCGCCACCGCGATGGCCAGCCCGGCGGCGGCCAGCACGACCGGCAGCATGCCTCGCCCCTTACCTGTCATGCCACGAATTACATCCTGACTTCAGTCCTTTTGTCCCGGGACAGGGGTCCCGATCGGGAAGGGACGCCGGGCTCTGCCTGCCCGGGTCTCCCGGCGCGGACTCTGGGTGCCACGACAAGAAAGGAATCGTCATGGACGCCCACATCAGCACCACCCCGGCCAGGGCCAGGACCGATGTCCCCACCCACGGTCTGCCACCCGCCCCCCGCCGCATCACTCCCGAGGCCGTGCGCCGGCTCGGGCTCACGCTCACCGCGGGCACCGTGGCCTGGGCCACCAGCGTCTTCCTCTTCGGAACCGTCAACGACGGGTTCGAAGAGCGCGTCGGCGACCTGACCGGGCTGGCCTTCCAGCTCGGCGTGTTCGCCCTGCTCACCGTGCAGATCCGCACCCTGGCGACGGGCGTGTCGCGGGTCTCCAGGATCATGCTCAAGGTCGAGCTCGTCCTGCTCGGGCTGGCCAGCCTGTGGTCGCTGCTGCACGGCGTTCTCCCGGACCCCGCCCAGGACCATGTGGCGCTGGCCATCCTCGACGCGTTCTGGCCGCTGTCGATGCTGGGCATGATGATCATCGGCGTGAAGCTGGCGGTGGCCGGACGGTGGAGGGGACCGCTGCGGTGGTGGCCGCTGATCGCGGAGAGCTGGGGCGTGGTGACGGTCCCGCTGTTCATCCTGGTCGGCGAGGACAGCGCGCGCTGGGTGGGCGGCGGACACCTGCTCCTCGGCTATGCCACGCTGGGTGTGCTCCTCGCCCTCCGGCCCGCCCTGGTCATCCCGCGTGACTGACCCGGCCGGTCCTGCGCTTTCCGCGAGGTTGACCGCGCTCCACGCCGGGCGGGCGGTTTCACGAACCTTCCGTCCGCCCACGGGTGGAGATCGCGATGATCGCAACGACGACGGCGACCAGGACCGCCGACAGGGCCGGCGCCCACAACGGCGCCACGAGCAGCAGCAGCGCGCCGACGGTGGCGCCGCAGAGCAGCGCCGCCAGCCTGCCCACGCCGCCGGCGGCACGCCGGAGCGGCGTCCCGGCCCCGGCGGCGGCACGCCCGTGCGGCGTCCCAGCCTCGCCGTCGGCACGCCCGTGCGGCGTCCCAGCCCCGGCGTGCACGAGGCTGGTCAGAGTGCCGGTCAGGTAGGTGGTCGATGCTCCGGGCACGCCGGAGCCGATCGTCAGCGCGCTCTGCACACCCATCGCCGCGGATGCCGGCGCCAGCAGCAGCACGGCGACGGTCGCACTCGGCTGCCCGCCGGTGGCCAGCCAGCCAGCGCACACGCAGACCAGCAGCGCCAGCTCGGCCGCGGCGATCAAACAGGCCCGCCGGCGCCAACCGGCCCCACCGCGACCCGCTCCACCGCGACCCGCTCCACCGCGACCCGCTCCACCGCGACCGGCCCCACCGCGGCCGAGCCTGCCGCGGCCGAGCCCGGTGCTGGCGGCCGCGACGCCGAGAGCGTAAGCGGCGACGGCTGTGGCGGCGCCCGCCGCCAGCGCACCGTCCAGCGTCGCGACGCCACGCCCGAGTTGCACGAGATTGCCGGTGATGACGCTGGCGAACGGGCCTCCGAGCCGCATCACGCACACCGCGTCCAGGCAACCCGCCGCCGCGGCGAGAACCACGAGAAGGCGCACCGCCACCCGCTCGGACACCACTGGACCCGTCCCGCTCAACGCGTCACCGGGCGGCCTGATCTCCTTGGGTGACATGCCGCGTCCTCCTTGTTCAGCCGAGAACGGTGGTCGCCGCCCGGCGGCCCCGTCACGTCACGCGCGGTACTGATCCTTTCCCACGCGCGCTCGGCCACGCCGTCACAAGCAGGCGAGCCGCACCGGGCCGGCCACCATCGACTGGTCGCCGGTCGTGTTCCCCTTGCCGTTGTCGGTGATCTTCACCATGACCAGACCGGTGGTGACGACCACCGGGACCGGCGCCGGCACCCACGTGCCCTGCCGCATGCGCTGGTCGAGGGTGAACTCCGCAACCGTCCGCGCGTCCTCGTCGAAGCCGTCGCTGACGGTGTACCAGACCCGCTGCCCGGCGAACCCGGACTTAGGGACGTACACCCCCACCAAACATTGGCGCTGACCGCGCAACCCCGTGGTGAACCTCCACTGGAAACTGTTCTGCGGATGCGTGGCGGCCAGCGGGTCGTACGTCAGCTCCGAGAACAGGAAACTGTCCCCGCAACCCGCGCCCGTCCAGCCAGGTGCGCTGGCGTCCTTCCAGCCGTCCCGGCCCGGCACCCCATTGATCCGGACGCTCCGGCTGGTGTCACGCGGGCAGCCCGGCCCCGCAACCGCCGAGAAGGCCGGTCGGACCTGGGTCGAGCCACCCTGGGTGCGCTGCGGTTGCGGCTCCGGACCGAGCCGGGTGCGCTGGGGACGCGGCTGCCCGGCTCGGGACGTGGTCGGCTCCGCTTGAGGTCGTGCCGGGAGTGCCCCGTCGGCCCTGGGCGTGGGGCCCTGGGTCTGTACGGCGGGCACGGATGCGGGCACCTGGCCCTGGCGGAAATGGATGACCGCGAACGCCGAGACCACCGCCACCTGCCCCAGCACCCCGACGATCACCCAGGTCTTGACGGAGCTGCGCCGCGGACGGGCCTGCTGCGGTGGATAAGCGGGCGAGACACGGGGGTACACCACGGTGTCGTGGGACTTGTCCAGCTCTCCTCTGAGGGTGTGCCAGATCTTGGTCCATTCGGCCTGATCGCCACCGCACGCGGCCACGTACGCCTGCGTGAGCGCCAGGCTCGGCAGCTTCTCACCCGCGGCCACCTCGGAGAGTTCCGAGGCCGAATACCCCGTCTTACGCTTCATCCTGCGATAGCTCGGATTGCCCGCTCTCGCCCGGAGGTCGCGCAACTCCTGGGCGAATTCCTGGAGCGGATCGGGCGGCGTCGGTCGCTTGTGCCGCCCGCCGGCCGTGCTTTTGTCGACCGTTGTGTTCTTGCTTGTCATCGTGTCCCCTAGCGATCGAGCGTTGCCCCTGATTCGGGGCCATACGGGTTGCGGACTGATCACCAATCGGCGATTTCGCCGGGTCGTGTCGTCGTCCATGCGTGCGGCAGGCACGCTCAGGAGCCGGCCGCGCCGTTACGGACAGGCGAGCCGGACGGGGCCGGCCACCATCGACTGGTCGCCGGTCGTGTTCCCCTTGCCGTCGTCGGTGATCTTCACCATGACCAGACCGGTGGTGACGACCACCGGGACCGGCGCCGGCACCCACGTGCCCTGCCGCATGCGCTGGTCGAGAGTGAACTCCGCAACCGTCCGCGCGTCCCTGTCGAAGTCGTCGCTGACGGTGTAGCGGACCGCCTGGTCGGCGAAGGAGGACTTAGGGACGTACACCGCCACGAAGCACTGCTGCCGGCCGCGCAACCCCGTGGTGAACCTCCACTGGAAACTGTTCTGCGGATGCGCGGCGGCCCGCGGGTCGTACCGCAGCTCCGAGAACAGGAAACCGTCCCCGCAACCCGCGCCCCTCCAACCTGGCACGCTGGCGTCCTTCCAGCCGTCCCGGCCCGGCACGCCGCTGACGAGCACACTGCGGCTGGTGTCACGCGGGCAGCCGGGCCCGGCGACCGCTGTGAAGGCCGGCCGGGTCTGCTGGTCCGGCTGGACGGGTGGCGCGGGAGGCTCTGCCGCTCTGTTCTGTGACATCGGCGACGGCGACGGTTTCCGCTGGGCTGATGGAGGTTTTTGGAACGCTCCAATCGTGCCCAGCCCGATCAGCCCGAGCGTGGCCACGATCGCCGACAGCCTGATCGCGCGGCCCCCTGGACGCGCCCGCCGGTGGTGAGCGTTCGCGGCACGCGTCAGCCCGACGCCGCCGTCGGAGGGCCTGTCCAGGTCCCCTCTCAGCGTGTGCCAGATCCGGGTCCACTCGTCCTGATCGCCGCCGCATGCGCCCACGTACGCCTGCGTGACCGCCAGGCTCGGCAGCCTGTCCCCCGCCGCCGCCGCGGACAGTGCCGAGGCCGAGTAGCCGGCCTTGCGCTCCATCGCCCGATAACTCGGATTGCCCGCCGCCGCCCGGAGGTCGCGTAGCCCCTGAGCGAATTCCTGGAGCGGACCGGGCGGCACCGGGCGCTCCCGTCGTCCTCGTGTGGTGCTCTCGTTCTGCAACATCGTGCCCCCTGCCGAGATGAACTGTCGCCTCCTATTCGTCGGTCGCCCCGCCGGTGGACTGCTCATTTGACAAAGGCGTCGACCGGGCACGCAAAAGCGGGTGACCCCTGGTCAGGGGCCACCCGCGGCCGGCGGTCCGAAGGGGAACGAGACCTCGTCAGTGCGTCGTTGAACGCAGCCTCGGGTTGAACACCCATCCCTGCAACAGCGCGAACCGGATCGCCGACGCCAGCCCGTTGGCCAGGATCACCGCGATCAGCTCCGCCGTCGCCGACGAGCCCGATGGCAGGACGGCCAGGCCCAGCGTGGAGATCGCCAAGCCGATGAGGAAGGCGATGAGCCCACCCAGATGATCGCGCACCGCTCCCGCCCTGCCGGTCACCCCGAACGTGAACCTCCGGTTGGCGGCGGTGTTGGCGATCGCCGTGGTGAGCATGGCGAGGGTGTTGGCGGCCATCGACGGCAGGATCGCGGAGAGCGCCCAGAACAGAACCAGATAGGCCACCGTGCACAAGGCCCCGACAACCGCATAGGACGGCAGCCGGCGGGAGAGCGCGGCGGGGGCCGGGCCCGATGCCGCGGCCGGGGCGTGGGGAGTGACGGTCAGGACGCTCATGACGTCGATGATCGAGAGCCCGCATGGGAGCCCCCTTGGCCGAGCATGAAACGCAGGTGAGAAATGCCGCCGATCAGCGCGGCCTGGCCATGGTTCCTTCCGCGTGGCATTGTGCCTGCGTTCCGGCGCGCCCTACGATCTGATCATGAGAGTGGTCGATATCCGGATTTATCCTGTTAAATCCGGTGCCGGGTGTCCCGTGCCCGAAGCCACCGTGGAGCCATGGGGGCTGGCCGGAGATCGGCGGTGGGCGGTCGTCGACGTGTCCCCCCGGCCGCCGGGGAGCCGGTGCCTGTCGGCTTCACCGGCCTGGATCAGGCGATCCCCGCTGACGACGAGGCCCACGCGTGGTTCAGCCGGCTCCTGGGCCGCACCGCCCGGCTGGTCTGGCTGGACGACCCGCGCCGCCGTACCATCGACCCGGCCCACGGCGGCCTGCCCGGCGAGGTCGTCAGCTTCGCCTGGGACGCGCCGCTGCTGCTGACGTCGGCCGCGTCGCTACGCGTGCTGGATGCGCAGATCGGCGGGGACACCCCGCTCGACATGGCGCGTTTCCGCCCCAATGCGGTGATCGACGGCGCCGAGCCGTACGTCGAGGACTCCTGGACCGACATCAGGATCGGCGAGGTCGACTTCCGTGTCTCGGAGTTGTGCGACCGTTGCGCAGTCACCACCATCGACCCCGTGACGCTGGTCAAGGGCAAGGAGCCGATCCGCACCCTCGCGAAACACCGCCGCTGGGACGGCAAGACCTGGTTCGGCATCCGCCTGGTGCCACGGAACCCGGGACGGCTCCGGCTCGGCGATCCGGTGACCGTCACCTCGGATGGCCGGGGCTGATGGCCGCCCTGCAGGCGGTCCTGGTCCACGGTCTATGGTGGAAGTGAGGGAGGGTCATCAAGCCGAACCTGTGTTCCAGAGGAGGCTGTGATGAGGGAACACTACGTCTGGGTGACGACACGCCGCATCAGGCCGGACGCGCTGGAGGAGTTCGAACGGGCCTGGCGCCCGGAGCCCTATCCGGAGGGCCTGCGCCACGCCTACGCGTACTGGTCCGAGGACGGGCAGGAGATCACCGGGGTGTCGTTCTGGGACTCGAAGGAGGCCTGCGACTCCTGGCGAACCTCCGAGGGCGAGGCGCGCCGACGCGAGGCCATGGCCCCTTACGTCGTCGAGGAGCGAGAAGGCTTCTACCGCGGCCGTGAGCTCGCCGTACCCGTGCGATAGAGGCAGCCGGGGGCGACGGCGCGTTGCCGCGCCGTCGCCTGGCTCGATCAGCTGTAGAAGTACTTGGAGCCGCGGTTCACAGTAGTGCCCCGCTCGCCCCAGTAGGTCTTGACCGTGGCGCGGTAGTAGGTGTCCTCGTACGCGGTGGCCAGGCTCCGGCACGTGGGGTCCCCGGAGGTGCTGTAGTCCCTCCAGGTGTGGGAGGGGCCTCCCCCGTTGACCGGGACCAGCACAACCTCCACCCAGCGAGAGCCCTCGCCCGTGTACGCGTCGGCGCAGATCCTGTCCGCACCGTCGTCGTAGGAGACGATGCCGTCGCCGACGTTCCACGAGAACGAGGCCGCCGAGGCCGGCTGCGCGAGAACCATGCTCGCCGCCGCCACACCGATGCCCACAACGGCCGTCTGGATCAGTTTCTTCATCTTTTCCCTTCCGGCTCGAGCGGCTCGTCGCCGCTCGCAGCCGATCTTGGACCAGCCGACCGGACTGACAAAAGGCCTGACACGCAGTGTTCGCCACCTAGACACCCAAACGTAGACATCCGCCCACCAAGGGGACATTCATCACACGAGACGCGTTAGACGCGGGAACGGTCCAGGGATCAGCCGACCCGGCGGAAGGCGACGGTCGCGCGGTAGCGGTCGTGACGCTCCCCCTCCGCTTCGGCCTCGGCACTGATGACGTCCAGTTCGGCGTCAGGACCGAAGAAAGCGTGAGCCTCAGCCCGGGCGTTCTCTCTGATCTCGTCTGGAGTCGCTCCACTCACGGTGACCCGCAAGGTGAGCGGGAACCCTGTCACACTCATTGGCGGCCTTCTTTCGGAGGTTACGATCATTTTATGTTTGCCGGAATAAACGGCCACACCTGCAGCCTGCGCTCAACTAAAACCGTCCTCAAGCTGTAACAAAGACAGTAAAACTGGTATCTCCGTCTATTTGCCACCTTCCGCTCTCCATGAGCCCGCAACGCGCGGTCGCTCGTCAGGAGTGGACGGCGCGGACCTCCGTCACCGTGAACGTGTTGGCGATGTGCCGGTTATCGATGAGGAACCCGACCAGTCCAGCAACCGCCTCCGTCCCGGTGGCGGCCCGTGCCTGCCCGCTGAGGAGATAGACCAGGGGAGTGGACGGCTGGTCGAGCGAGAAGCTACAGCCGTGGCGGCGCACGTCTTTCAGCGCCCTGATCGGCATCGGCCGCGTCGAGGTGAACCACACCGCGACCTCCCACAGCGGCAACGCCGGGTCGGCCTCCGTCGAGGCGCGGTAGCAGGCGACACAACCCTGGCCGGCGTGCAGGCCGTGTGGGCAGGTCCATCGGACGACGTCGGCGTGGGACTGCTCGCGGGCGCCCAGCTTCGCCGTCTCCGTCACGCGGCGACGTACGCGTCGCGCCCAGTGTTCGGACGGGGGAAAGGAATCGGAAACGATGATCAAATCCTTTCGCGTACGTGCCGCGGCTGCCGTGGGGACGGATCTCTGCGGCGGGTGCCCCACGGAGTACAGAGGTGGTCAGTCGGCTGAGGCGTTGTTCGGCCGGGTGAAGGAGACCAGGTGGTCGATCTCGGCGAAGCCGGCGGCGTCGAACAACGCCGCGGACGATTCCGGGTCGCCGGCGGCGTACAGGATCGCCTCCGATGCTCCGTGTTCGCGCAGGAGGGCATCGGCCTGGAGCAGCAGCGCCCGTTCGAGGGCCGGATCGCCGTGGTCATCGGCCGCGCTGAACCACCACAGGACACCGAGGCCGTCGATCGGCTCCTGCGCGACGAGTTCGGCGGAGGAATCGTCGTCTCGGGCCTTCAGCAACCAGCCGGATGGGGCCGCGCTCGCGACGACCTCGACCAACGGGCACGCCGTGCCAGGAAGGTCACAAGGTGTCGTGCGGCGCAGGTAGCGCCAGGAGTTCCGGGCGACGAACCCCGCGTGTTCGAGCACCTTACGCGTGACGGGCCGGCGGCCCGTCGGCAAGGCGGCCAGGCCAAGGCCCAGCGCGGCGGTGAAGGCGTGCACAGGCTTGCCGCCGCCCAGTCCGCGAAGGGCGTGGGAGACGAGCGCTTCGACGACGTCCAGGATCTCACGTCCGTGCAACCACAGGATCTGGGCGGCGCTGCGATCCCGATGTACCGCGTACGACACGACGCCCGCAGGGTGACCGTCCGGATCCACCAGCACGTCGATGCTGGGGTGTCTGATGTCGGCCCAGGGATCGGGATCGCGGCGGGACGTTCCGGCCACGGCCTGATCCAGCAGGTCCGGCGTGCACGGCGGCTGTCCGGGCAGGCGGTCGGCGTCGATGAGCGCCAGCACGGACTCCCTGTCCGCGTCACGGTAGCGGCGAATCCTGGTCCCCGGCCTGGATGCGGGGGCGCGCGAGTGGCAGCACGTGAGGATCTCGGTCGCGGACATCGTGTTGCCGGTGCGTGCGGCGGTTCTCATGGCGGCGGCCGCAACGGGCCCCGTGGTGTCCGGCGGGATCACCAGGAGCAGGAAGCCATCCTGGCTGCCGCGGATCACCCTGATCGTGTTGGAGGTTGCCGAGAGGCCGCTGACACGCAGGAAATGACCGTCGATGAGCAGGTGGGCGGGGACCTCGTCCCATGCCGCCGTGTCGAGCCTGACCCGCAGGATGGGACCGAGCCGGTCCTCCAGGATGCGAACGAGGGCGGGCAGCTCGCGGTGGAGATCGGTGGAGTGGGGCCACCAGGCGCCGTCGAGCGTTCCGTCCCTGGTCAGCGTGGGCTCGAGGAACACCCGGGCCGGTTGGAGGGCGATGGGCATGACGGGTGCGTGGTGGTTCGGCATCTGATGTGCCGCCTGTCTCCGGCGCGATCGACCGGCTGGTCTGGGAAGACGCCGACGCGGCTGCCGACATGCGGAATATCCCAGGTAATCCACCATACGCCGCCCCGGCTCGGCTCCCTGAACCACACACGGGAATGCGGGATCTTGGGGGTGAACGCGGTCTGGGCCCGCACCCAATGTGGGTGCGGGCCCAGACTTACGAACGTGCGAGGTCAGGCGGGGACGATGTTCTCCGCCTGCGGGCCCTTCTGGCCCTGGACGATGTCAAAAGACACCTTCTGACCCTCGTGCAGCTCACGGTAGCCGCCATTGGCGACGATGTTGGAGTAGTGGGCGAAGACGTCGGCGCCGCCGCCGTCCTGCGCGATGAAGCCGAAGCCCTTTTCAGAGTTGAACCACTTGACGGTTCCGGAAGCCATGTCGATCTCCTCGAGATGTGTGCAGGGACGCAATTCGCACCGTGCGAATTGCCGTGTCGCCGCGATGAGCCCATCCGGAGATGACCGGGAAACAAAAACGCGCCTTGCAATCACTCTGCCAGGCGCGCACAAAGCATGTTATGGGTACAACAACTGCAACGACAGGTAGTCTAGCACAGGCATTCCACCACATCGTCCAGCCGTCCAGCGGGCATTTATCGGCAATCGCGATTTACTCACGGCTGAACATATCCGGCAGGTGGGCACGCACCGCCTGCAACCGCCGCGGCACCGCTACGTGGACGGGAGCCCATGCGTACTTGCGCGGCGAGGGCGTGATCGGCCACCATCGTCGGCATGACTAGTGGAAAGGGCGGTCTCCGCCCAGGCCGTTGAGGCCGATGGAGCCGGCCGAGGAGCCGGCCCACGACATCAATCTCCCCGCCGCCACGTTGCTGGCGCGTCTCGAACCCCTGCCGCACCCGCGCCGCATGCGCGCGCTGGCACTTCACGCCCGCCGCCTGGCCGGCACCTCTCACCTGCGCGTTCTCCTGCGGGAGCTGCTCTCGCAGGATCAGTACGCGCGGCGCATGGCCCTGCACGTGGCCATGGCGGCCCGTGACCTCGGTTTCATTCAGGAGATCCTCGCCGGGCCGGACATGGGGCTGCGGCGCGCGGCCCTGCGCGCGGTGCGCACCCTCCCCGTGCCTGATCCCGCGGTGGCCGCCGTGCTTCAGGACGCGCCCACTGAGCTGCGGCTGGCGTTGTACCGCACGCTGGCGCAGGCCCGCAGGACCGCACTGGCCGAGTCCCTGCTGCCGGACGTCCAGGCTCGCTGGGGGGGACCGCGAGGCCGCCGCGCTGCTGCCTGCCTGCGGCACCGGGACCGTCACGCAATGGCTGCCCAGGCTCGCCCATGCGGTGACGTCCTGGACGGCGCTGGCCAAACGGCACGCGGGCGCGGTCATGGCGGTGGCCGAGCAGGATGTGTCCACGGGAGTTCCGGCGTGGGCCTGGTGGCGTCGCCGCGGCGCGGGTGTGGCGCGCGCCGCGCTCGCCGAGCCGGCTCTCATGCTGGCCCTGCTGGAACGACACGACCTGCGTCACCTCGCCTTCCGGCTGCCGGGTGCGGTGCTGAACGCACTGTTCAGGGCGGACCCCGCACGTGCCATCAAAGTGCTGGTCGACGGCTCATCGATCGGCTGGGCGGAGCCGCCCAAGGCACTGCTCCGCCACCTGCGGTCGGGTTCGGAAGCGGAGATCCTGCGCCTCGCCTCGGCCGAACACCGGCTCGGCCCGGTGTTGCGGTCGCTGCCACCCGCCCGGCGGACCGCGATCTTCGAGGCGGCCGCCGAGCGTAGAGGTGGCTCGACCGGGCTGTGGGGGATGCGGCTGCTCAGGTGGCTGCCTGCCGAGACGGCGGCGGGCGCGGCCGGACGCATGCTCGCCTGGCACGACTCGGTGTGGCACTCGGCCCGTTCCCGCCTGGACGATCCGGACATCCCGCTGAAGCTCACCTCCTACCTGCCGTACGAGGAGGCCGTCGGCCCGCTGCGCGAGGCGGCCGTGGGCGGGGACCCGCGGCGGCGCGGGCTGGCCAGGACTCTGCTGGTGCAGTGCACGGCCCGGACCCGGAACCGGGCGGCGCTCCACACGCTCCTGGCCGACCTGGCCCTGCGTACCGTCAACGAACAGGATCCGCTCCGCCGGGACCTGCTTACTGCCCTGGCGGACGTACCGCCGGGGCTGCTCGACGACTCGTGTGCGGAGACGCTCGAACGCATCGCCACCGACGCGGTCGAGGCCCCGGACTCCTCGCCCGCCACTCAGGAAGCGCTTCGCAGCCTGGCCGGTCGGATCCTGCGGCACCACGACCCGGCCGCCGCACCCGCACTGACCGCATGGGCGCTGGGCGCGTACGGAAAGCTGGTGGCCCGCCACGGCGCGGGCGGCCTGCCCGCACAGGCGCTCCAGGCCTCCCCCGTCCGCCGCCGTCGTCGTCGCGACTACGCCGACGCGCCCATGGAGCCACACGGTCTGGACCGCGTGTTGCGTGCGGGCCAGGAGCACGACCTGCTGGCAGTGCTGCGCCCGCACCTGCGCGCCGCGCGCGAGCGGGAGGACTTCACGCTGGCCGTGGCCCTCGCCCACGCGCTCGGCCGCCGCTCATGGGCGCTTGCCGAGCTCCAGGACGACTTGCGCGCCGCCATCCGCACGGCGCCGGAGCCGCTGGCCCGCGAGGCCGCCGACCTGTGGCTGACCCGCCCGCACGGCCGCCGCCGGCGGCGACCCGCCGCCCGGGCGTATCGGTCGGCGGGAGCCGACACGGCCGCCGCGCAGCCGCCGCCGAACCCTGCGACTCTGCGGCTGGAGCGGGCGGTCGAACTCGTACGCGAGGACCCGTCGGCCGTGACGCTACCCGCCGTCTGGCGCACGGTGGCCCGGCACCGCACCGACCTCCTCCTCCCGCTGCTGAACGGGAACCACGGCGGCCGGTTCGCCGACTCCTCGTCGGTGCCGCCGACCGGTCGCGGCCGGTTCGCCGACCCCACGTGGGTGCCGGCGGTCGGCGGCGGCGACGCCGGCCGGTGGACACCCGAGCAGCGCGACCGAATCCGCACCGGGCTCGCCGCCGTCGTGGACGACGAGCGGCTGCCCGTCGCCGCCAGGGTGGCCGCCATCCAGGCGACCGGCCGGATCGGCGGAGGCCTCGCCCTGCTCGCCGCATGGGCGGACCGGGAGGCGACGGTGCTGGCCGAAGCCGCCATCACGGCCATGGCAAGCGCCGGCGAGCCGGACCGGGCGGCGCCCGTGCTTCTGCGCCACGCCGGCGGCCAGGCCTCCCGCGTCGCGGTGGCCGCACTGGCCCGCTGTTGCCGGGCCATCGCCCCGTCCCGGCTCGGCCCGCTCCTGGAGCAGGCGCTGACCGCGCCCGGCAGCAAGGTGACGCTGCGCAAGCTGGCCGCCCGCCAGCTGGGCCGCAACCGCCCGCCGGGCGCGGTGGACGTGCTGCTGCGGACGTGGGCGGACTCCCGGCTGCACCCGGACGTACGCGTCGCCGTGGCCTCGGTGCTGCTCGGGATGCCCGAGGACCCGCGCACCCTGGACGCGCTCGCGGATGCCGCCGACCGGCACGCCGGCGAGCCGATGCTGCGCACGCTCTTCCAGGCCCACCCGATGGCGTACGCCCCTGACGTCCGCCCCGCCTACGCGGACCTCGTACGGCGGCTGCTCATGGCCGCCGACCTCCCCGGCGTACGCTTCCGCGGGTCGAAGGCGTTCGGCGTGTGGGCGCCCTGGTACCGGGGCGACCTCGGGGAGATCATCGACGCGGCGGCAGACCCAGGGGCGAACGAGCAGGTCATAAAGGTGTTCCTGGCCTTGCTGCGGACCGGGACGATCCGGTCCGAGACGCTCGACGTCCTCACCCGGCTGGCCGCCGCCGTACCCGGCGACGGCCTGGAAACGCCGGCGCGGGAGCGCGTGGCCACCATCGCCTCGGCCCTGGCCGCGATGCAGGACACGGCGGAGCCGTGGCAACGGCGACTCGCCCGTGACGCGATGGACCTGCTCGCCGCGCAACCGCTCCTGCTCCCCCAAGCGGCCCGGCTCGCCGTGGCCCTGCTCCCCACGGACGAGACGGACGGCGCCGGCGAGCCTGCGGGGTTCGCCGATGCCCTGTGCGCGCTGGCGGACCTGCTCCGGGACCGGCCGGTCCTCGCGGCCCGTACGGCCGACAAGGCGACCTCGAAGCTTTTCGGGGACTACGGCAGGCGGCCGCCGATACCGCCCGCCGCGGGGCTGCCCGCCGCCCGCCGCCTGACGGACCGCGGCGATCTGGCGGGGGCCCTGTTCGCCTGCGAACTCATCCGGGTCGGCGGGGAGCGCACCGACTGGGCCGCCCCATGGCGGGAGGTCCTCCGTGACCTACGCGAGTCCCCGCACCTGGAGGTACGCCAGGACGCCTGGGACATCACCGTCGCCTGACTTCAGGGGACAAGCCGGCTCGGCGCTCAGCTCTGCGGATGCGTGGACAAGTTGACGAGGAAATGACGGTATATGTCCGGCAGCTTGACGGGTGATTAACGCCTCAGTCATCTGCATTTCATACGCTCGATCAAATGGCAAAGCTGAAACGCACCGCTGGGCCGGCGGTCCTCATCGTCCTAGCTCTGGCCGCCTCAGCCGCCGGTGTGAGCGGGGCGGCGCTCTTGGCCGCCCGCGAAGACGTACCCCAGAGTCTCCCGATCAGCGCGTCGATCTCCGCCTCGGGCTCGACCGCGCAGAAGGGCGCGATGGACGCCTGGCGTGCCGAGTTCCACCGCATCCACCCCGACCTGCGGGTGGACTACCGGGCCAACGGATCGGGGAACGGCATCCGGGACTTCATCGCGGGCACCACCGCGTTCGCCGGCTCCGACGTCGCGATGCACCCCTCCGAACAGGCGCAGGCCGACCGTCGCTGCGGCAGCCGCGCGGTGCACCTGCCGATGGTGGTCGGCCCCATCGCGCTGGCCTACAACCTTCCGTCCGTACCGGATCTGAAGCTTTCGCCCACCACCCTGACCGGCATCTTCAGCGGACGGATCACCAGATGGGACGCCCCGGAGATCGCCGCCGACAACCGCGGCACGCGCCTGCCGCACACCGGCATCCGGGTCTTCCACCGCTCCGACGACTCGGGGACGACCCACAACTTCACGACCTATCTCAAGGCGGCGGGCCACTGGCCGCACCAACCGTCCAGGAAGTGGCCCGGCCGGGGGCACGGCGTCTCGGGCTCCTCGGGAGTCTCCGACTCCGTCCAGCACACCGAGGGTTCCATCGGGTACGTGGAGTACGGGTTCGCCAGCAACGCCCGCCTGAGCACCGCGAAGGTCCGCAATGCTTCCGGCCAGTTCGTGGAGCTGTCGCCTCAGAGCGCCACCAAGGCCCTGGAGGGCGCCCGGCCGGCCGGCCGGAATGATGACCTGGTGGTGGAGTTCGACTATCTGACCAAGGTCAAGGGCGCCTACCCCATCGTCCTGGTCACGTACGAGATCACCTGCTCGAAGAACGCCGACCCGCTGGTGGAGACCTTCCTGCGCTACACCACCGGCGACGCCGGCCAGTCCTACCTCTCCCTGTACGGCTACGCCCCGCTCCCCCAGGACCTCCTCGTCAAGGTGCGTGAGCGGCTCGACGTGACCGGCTGAGCCCGCCGCGTGGTCACGCGGTGACCACAGATCATTTCGCGAAGATTCTGGTAACAAACATTTCCCGAAATAACCGGTCTATCGTATTGCCATTGACTGGAATTGTTGGAACATATGGTCTGAGTCGTCGAGTGAGGTCCATAGATCGCTTACCGCGAGAAGGTGGGCGGCGAGGGGAAAGGGGCAACGCTCATGCACCGAAGAGCTGTCCGAAACCTGGCCAAGCTCGATTCCACGCAAGCCAGAATCACCCGGATATTCGACGCCGCAGCAGGCGGGAAGAACAACTTCCTGCTGGACAAGGCCACAGTGCGCCATTTCGATCAAGTGACCCCCGCGATCACCACCGCCGCCCGCGCCGTGCTTCAGTTTTTGTCCCGAGTGGTACGCCACTTGGCCGCCGACGAAGGCGTGGACCAATTCATGATCGTGGGGAGCGGAGTCCCCAGCGGCCTCTCGGCCGGGCACCGATTGCACGACATAGCGCGCCGCGCCTCGGCCAACCCCGATCTGCGGGTCGTGTACGTGGAGAACGACCCGATGGTGGTGACCATGGCGCAAGCCACCATCGAACCCTTCACCGACCTGGTCCGCGTCGTGGAGGGTGACGTGCGGGAGATCGACGAGATGCTCGGGGACCCGGTGATCCACACGTTCCTCGACTGGGACCGGCCCCTGGCCGTGTTGCTGCTGTCGACGTACAGCCTCGATGACGATGAATACGCCCATTACGTCATCAAGCGGCTCCGGCACATCGCGCCGATGGGAAGCTTCCTCGGCCTGTTGCACACGACGTTCGACAGCATCCCGCCGGAGCTGCTGCCCGCCATCCGCGATCTGCTCGCCATGACGCTGCCGGGTCTCACGATCCGCTCCAGGGACGAGGTTGCGGCCTTGCTGGACGGTCTCGACCTGGTGGAGCCCGGTCTGGTGTGGGTCCCGCAGTGGCGTCCCGCCGAGCGTGATCTCGCCTGCCGCGACCAGCCAGGCTCATCGGGCAACTACGGCGCCGTGGCCCGCATCCCCTGAGCAGGGATACCGCACGACCACCGAGACACGAAATAGCAACAATTCTGTCTATCCCGGATTCCAAGAGTGAAGACGACGGGTTACCGTAGGGATTGGGAGCGCTCCCAAGCGAGAGATGTGATGCACATGTCCCCCCACCCCGGGTCCTTGTCGGCCGCACCGATCCGCACGGCGGAGTACGTGCTGCCGTCAGTGCCCTCCGGCGTCGGCGAGGCGCGCTCCCTTGTCCGCACGAAATTGACCGTCTGGGGCCTCGAGGAGGTCATCGACGATTGCCTGCTCATCGTCAGCGAACTGGTGACCAACGCCGTACGGTACGGCGGAGCGGCCTATGCGCTGCGCTTGGAACAACGTGACGGCCGGCTGTACGGCGAGGTTTTCGACCCGGGTGACGGTGACCCCCACCCGTGCTCAGTAGATGTCGACGCGCTCTCGGGCCGCGGGCTTCAGATCGTCGCGGCGATCGCCGACGACTGGGGAGTGTCCGCCGCGAACGGCGGCAAGATCGTGTGGTTCTCCGTCAGCCACACCGCCTGACGGCGTGCGGCCTTCTGCTCGAGCGCCGGCCCGGCCCCCGGCGCCGCGGCAGGCAGGCGAAGGGGGCCGGGCTCGGCAGCGTGGGTGCTCAGAACCTGATCTTCCGCAGGTAGCGGTATCCGACCTCCGCCGTCTGCCGGGGAGTCACGTCGGGGGTGTCGTTCTCCACGATGTACTCCAGCACACGGTGCCTGTCGAAGATCCGCCGGAAGTCGATCGTCCCGGTGCCCAGGTCGGCCATGTCACCGTCGAGATGCCGGTCCTTGACGTGGAACTGCAGCACCCGCTGCGGCGCCTCCCGGATGACGTCGAGCGCGAAGCGCACCGGGTCGGCGGCGCCGCGTCCGACGCCGCCGGTGACCGCCCAGTAGATGTCGATCTCCAGGTGGACCAGCCGGGGATCAAGCTCGGCGGTGAGCACGTCCCATGGCGTCTTCCCGCCGCCGAGGTCGATCGTGAACTCGTGGGCGTGGTTGTGGTAGCCGTACCGCAGCCCGGCCTTGCGGGCCGCCAGTGCCTCGACGTTCATGCGCTCGGCCCAGGCCTTCCACTGGTCCTCGCTGTCGGAGTTCAGATAGGGCACCACCATGAAGGACTGGCCGAGGGTCAGCGCGTTGGAGATCTTCGTCTCCAGGCCGGCGTCGTCCGCGCTGATGCCGTCGTGGCTGGAGGTGGCGCGGATGCCGAGCCCGTCGAGGAACGCGCGGAGCTGCTGCGCCGTACGGCCGAAGTAGCCGAGCGCGAGCTCGACCTTCGGGTAGCCGATCTCGGCCAGGTAGGCCAGGGTCGCGTCGTAGTTCTTGGCGAGGTCGTCGCGTACGGTCCAGAGCTGGATGCTGATCTCGCCCGGCGGGACGCGGTCCCTGCCGTGGTGGTGCGGCGAGGTCGCCGCGGCGGCAGGGGATGCGGCGGCGAAGGCGGCCGCTCCGAGTCCGAGGCCCGCGGCGAGCAGGGAGCGCCTGCTGGGGCCATAGCCGTAACACATGGGGGTTCTCCTAACTGGTGGGCTCGAGTACGGCCTGGTCGCTACCGGTCAGCGAGGGCAGCCCGTCGCCGCCGGGGTCGGTGTAGGTGGCGACGAAGACGCCGGTGAGGTCGTCGCTCCCCGGGTCGTGGCCGCTCGGCTCGGTGGTCTGGATGGAGCCGGTGCAGCCGCGGGCCGTGGTCTGCGGATGGCCGTGGTCGTCGTGGCCGAGGATGTAGTCCACGGTCACGTTCGCGCAGTCCACCGGCTGGTCGTCGGTGACACGCACCTCGAACTCGACCACGTCGCCGAAGGCGAACTGCCCGCCGTCGGCGGGCCGGACCAGCTCCACGACCGGCGCGGCGTTGCCGACCACGATCCGCACCGACGTCGCCGCGGACATCCCGGCGGGATCGGTGACCCGGAGGGTGGCGTGGTAGAGGCCGTTCTGCTGGTAGGTGTACGAGGCGTCGGGGCTGTGCGCGTCGACCCTGCCGTCGGCGTTGAAGTCCCACGCGTAGCGGAGCCTGTCGCCGTCGGGGTCGGACGTGCCCGCGCTGGTGAAGGCGACGGTGAGCGGCGCATGGCCGGTGGTCGCCGACGCCGCGGCCACCGGAATGGGCGTGTGGTTGCCGGTGTAGCCGATGTAGTCGAAGCGCGAGAGCTGGGCGTCCGGGTTCTCGCTGAAGAAGCCGTCGCCATACTCCAGCACGTACAGCGCCCCGTCGGGACCGAACTCCATGTCCATCGGGTTGTCGAAGACGAGCGAGGGCAACACGTTCTCGATCCGCCGCCCGTTGTCGTGGAAGGCCTTGACGTAGTCACGGGTCCACTCGTAGAAGAGCGGGACGCCGTCGTAGTACTTCGGCCAGGCGATGGGCGCGCGTCCGCTCGCCTTGCGTGGGTCGAAGACGTACGCGGGCCCGGCCATCGGGCCGATGCCGCCGGTGCCCAGCTGCGGGAACTCCTGCGACGGCCCGTACGAGTACCAAACCTCCGGCTGAACCACCGGCGGCAACGCACGCAGGCCGGTGTTCCGCGGCGACTCGTTGACGGGCGCGGCGCAGCTGAACGGCGCGCGCGACGCGCCGGTGGCGAAGTCGTAGTCGACGTACGGGAGCCGCGCGGTCGCGCAGTAGGGCCAGCCATAGTTGCCGGCCTTGCGGACGACCGCCCATTTGCCGTGCCCCGCCGGGCCACGCTGGGGATCGGCTTCGTCCGCGTCGGGCGAGTAGTCGGCCACGTACAGATCCCCGGTGCGCCGGTTGAGCTCGATGCGGAACGGGTTACGCAGCCCCATCGCGTAGATCTCCGGCCGGGTGCCCGCCGTACCGGGCCTGAACAGGTTGCCGCGCGGGATCGTGTAGGACCCGTCGTCGCGTACCTTGATGCGCAGGATCTTTCCGCGCAGGTCGTTGGTGTTGCCGGAGCTGCGCTGGGCGTCGAACGCCGGGTTGCGGTCGGCCCGCTCGTCGATCGGGGTGTAGCCGTCGGAGAAGAACGGGTTGGTGTCGTCACCGGTGGACAGGTAGAGATTGCCGTCGGCGTCGAAGACGATGTCCCCGCCGACGTGGCAGCAGATGCCGCGGTCCACCGGCACGTCGAGGACGCGCTGCTCGCTGCGCAGGTCGATGGTGGCGCCGGTGAAGCGGAACCTGGACAGCCGGATCAGCCCCTTGAAGGGCGCGAAGTCCTGCGGCGTACCGGTGAACGGCGCGTCGCCTTCGTTGACGTCGGGCGTGGCGGGGTCGTCGATCGGGGTGTTGAGCGGCGGGGAGTAGTAGAGATAGACCCAGTCGTCCTGCTTCGAGCCCGTGCCGAAGCCGGGGCTGAGGGCGATGCTCTGCAGTCCCTCCTCGTCGTGCTGGTAGACGTCGAGCCGGGCGGCCAGCGTGTTGAGTCCGGTCTTGGGGTCGTGTAGCCAGACCTCGCCGGGGCGGGTGGTGTGGAGAACCCTCGAATCCGGTAACACCGCCAGGTCCATCGGCTCGCCCGGATTGTCGTTGAGTGTCACCTTCTGGAATTGGGCGTCTGGCGGCGGGGCCGCAGCTCCGGCGGTTCCCGTAGCGTTCGCGGCGGCGGCCGGCATGAGGATCGCCGCGGCCGTCATGGCCGCGATCATGGTTCGCGCTCCCATGCCTCTCCCTTCGGTCTACTCGGGGGGATAAGAGAGGGCAAAGTAACGTGAATGTAACCCGAGTTCCGCCGATCGACGAGGGCCTAATTACCGGAAACCGAGACACCTTTCGCGTCCGATCGGACTAAGTGCCCCGCATGGGCCCCGCTGCTGGGGCACATCCGCCCAGGTAGGCCTGCTCTCTTGAGCCGACCTCGCTGACGAGGCCGCCCGGTCGGACGCAGGCGCTAGTCCCCCGGGCTCTCGTAGTCGAGCGGTACGAACGTGAGGGAGTCGAGGCGGTGGCGGAAGTCGTCGGAGATCCCCTTCACGGTCATCGAGACGCCCGGGGCCGCCTTGACCTGTTCGTGCGCCGTGAGGAGGGCGGAGATGCCGATGGAGTCCCAGAAGCTCATGCTGCTTAAGTCCAGAACGAGGCGGCGCGGCCGGGCCGCCTCGATCAGGGACTCGACGGCGGCCGTGAGGTCGGGGGCCGTTCCCTGGTCGAGGTCGCCGATCAGGCGCAGCGTGGTGTGGCCGTCCTCGTCGTGCCGGAAGAGCCGGAACGAGGGGCGTCGGGGGTGGGGAAGGGCGAAGCCGACGCCGGCGACGGTGCCGTCCGGGCCCCTGATCACGAAATGGCGGTCGCCCAGGGAGCGGACGATCCACAACCCGTGACCGAACTCGTACGGCCACGCGGGGGCTCCTGGCACCGCAGCACAGCCGGGGTCGATGACCTGGCAGTGCACCATGCCGTCCGCGGCCCGCAGGCGCACCCGTCCCGCGCCCGAGCCGTGCAGGATGACGTTGGTGGCCAGCTCGTGCACGGCGAGCACCAGGTCGGCGGTGCGGCCCTCCGGCAGGCCCGCCTCGATCGCGTGTGATTCCACCGTCGCCCGCAGGACGTACAGCGAGTCGCGGTCGAACGACTGCTCCCACACCACCTTGCCGATGGCCGCCACCTCCCGGGCGCCCGAGTGGTCGCCCACTACCCCGCGAGCGGCGGACGACACCTGGACTTGACGCGGATGAGAGGGATCCTGCTGGGCAGGGGAGCGAAGAAGGGGGAGTCGAGATGAGCAATCCAAAGGATCAGGCGCCTGCGGAGCGGGAAGACAACGAAGAGACCATCCGGACTTTGCTGGCCACGGCCAAGAAGGAGTCGCCCGTGCTCGCTGCGGACGAGGAGCCCCTCGCTGCGGACGAGGAGCCCGGTGAGATCCTGGACGAATTCGACGCGGCCTTCATCAGGAGCAAAGAGCTGAACCCTGACGACTTCGAGTGACGTCTCAGAAGCCGTCGCGGTGTGGCACGGCTATGTCGGCGCCGCGCGGGTGCGGATAGGGATCGTTCCCGCGCAGGCCGGCGGTCTGGATCACGCGGCTGATGTCGGTCGGTGTGAGGAGCCCGATGAGGCGGCCGGAGGGGTCGAGCACCACGGCGCGGCCGTCCGCGCAGCCGGTCATGCGCCCCAGCAGGCCGGTCAGCGGCTCCTCCGTGGTGGACCGCGGCACCTCCTCGGGCGGGCAGGCGATCTCGCGTAGCCGGGTCGTTTCCCGCGCTTGGGGGGCCACCTGCCGGATGCGGTTGAGCGTCACCAGGCCGAGGAATCCGCCGTTCTCGTCCACGAGCGGATACGTGGACAGGCGCCGGCTCATCACCAGCCGCTCGATCAGCCCGGACACGGTCTCGTCGGGGTGGGCGGCGACGGGCGGGGCGGACATCACATCCCCGACCCGTACCCCGTGCAGGACGGCGCCGAGTTGTGCCTGCTGCTCCTCGGCGGTGGCGGCGTTGACGACGAACAGGCCGATCAGCGCGAGCCAGAGCCCGTCGAGACTGAGCCCGGTGACGATCAGCACAAACCCGAATGCGATGAGCGCGAACCCGAACGCCCGCCCGGCGCGGGCGGCGGCGACGGCGGCCCGCACCCGGTCCCGCCACCGCGCCCAGAGCGCGGCACGCAGCACGCGGCCGCCGTCCAGCGGCGCGGCCGGGATCAGGTTGAACACCGCGAGCAGCACGTTGACTGCGCCCAGATACGCGAACATCCCGGCCACCAGCGGCGCGCCGGACGTCAGCAGCGCCAGGGCGCCGAAGACCACCGCGCAGGCCAGGCTGGCCACGGGACCCACGACGGCAATCTTCAGGTCCGCGGCGGGCGTCCGGGGCTCGCTGCGCAGCTCGGCCACCCCGCCGAGCAGCCAGAGCGTAATCTGCGGCACCTCGATGCCGTGGCGCTTGGCCACCAGGGCGTGCGCCAACTCGTGCGCGAGCAGGGATGCCATGAACAACACGGCCGCGCCCAGGCCGGCCAGCAGGTAGACGGCCGTGGAGTGACCGGGGAAGGCGATCGGGAAGCGCCCGAAGGCCAGCCCCACGACCAGGATCACGACGATGAACAGCACGCTGACGTTGAGCCCGACGACGACCCCGCCGACGCGGCCCAGACGGAACGACGATCGCATCTGCCCACTTCCTTAGCCAACGAGCCGACCAGATCCGGCTACCCGGGTGGTGCTCAAGAAACCTGCCGCCCGTTTCGCGAAGGGCGGCTCGGGTAAGGCGTGATGCTCATGAGGGTCAAGGACAAGGTCGTGCTCGTGGAGGGGGTCATGCGCCGCCTGCGTGCCGCCCGGGCCCAGGTCGACTTCGACTCCTCCGTCAACATGGTGCGCGCGACCGGCCGGTTCCTGCGGGGCAAGGACCACCGGGGCATGTCGGTGGGACCGGGCTCCCGCGTGCTGGCGGCTCTCGCCTCGGCGCCGCCCGCGCGGGTGCGGCGGCTGATGTACCGGGCCATGGGCCTGGTCCAGGGCCTGCCACCGCACCGGGTGCCGCGGGTCCGCCGCGAGGACCTCGACTACTGGGTGGTCCGGCAGTACGGTCCCGGCCCTTACCCCGCCGTGGTGGTGGGCGCGGCGAGCGGCGCGGCCCTGCATCTGGCCGCCGCGCTGGGCGCGCCCTTCCTGCCGCAGACCACGCTGGTCGCGGTCAGGGACCGGGACACCGATCCGGACGACCCGGTCTCGGCCATGCGCGCGCTCGCCCCGACGGCCCAGCTGATCGCCCAGAACAACGCCGACCTGTCCGTCTACCACATGCACGACCCGGTGCAGGACCGGCCGATGCTCGAGGCGATGGCGTACATGCGGCTCAAGCGGCTGCGCCTCGGCCCCGCCTACGAGCGGTTCCTGGAGGAGCGGCTGGCCGACGGCGGGAGCATCATCCTGCTCGACTGCACCAGGAACTGGCGCTCCACGGGGACCGGGGAACGGACCTGCTTCCAGTTCGGGTGCCTGGGCGGGCTGGCGGAGGAGGAGTACTTCACCAGCGATGATCGCGTCGCGCGCTACCTGGAGCGGGAGGGCTCCCCCCGGCGCCGCTGGGACCCGCCGGAGCCCGACGACAAGCGGCCCGAGGCCGAGTGGGGCCTGGATCCCGCCATCGTCCCCGACCTGGAGAAGCTGGCGGAACGGCGCGGCTTCCGGTTGCGCAGGCTGGCGGTGGCCGAGCCCGAGGATCTCAGCCCCTTCGTCGCCGACTTCTACCGCTGGTGGCATCGTCGCCGGGGCCTGCCCGCCGATCGGCTGGTCGCCGAGTCGTACGTGCAGGCGGACCCGTACTGGATGCTGCGCACGGCTTCGGTGCCGTTCTGGATGCGGTTCAACTCGGACAACGATTACGAGGAGCTGGAGCGCTACCTCCGGACCGCTCCGCCGTACCGGTCGATTTACCTCAACGTCTTCTCCCAGGGCCCTCTGGTCACCCGGGGTCGTGCCGATCTCGAAGTGGGAGGAGCTGATCAGCCGGTACGCCACCGACAAGGCCGAGATCATCGGCGTCGACACGCGGGCCTACCCTGCCGATGCCGGCAGCTCGCTGCGCTACCAGCCCGCCTACCGCGCGCTTCCCGGCCGCCACCCGATGCCGCCGCCGCTCACTCCCGACGCCATCGACGACTTCTTGGCCCAGGCAGGCACGGACTACCTGCTCTCCTGGCGCTGATCCTGGAAAATTGTGAGCTCAGGCGACGGCCAGGGCGCGTTGCATGAGCGTGGTGTCGATCCAGCGGCCGTGCTTGTAGCCGACCTCCGTCAGCCGGCCCGCCTCGGTGAAGCCGAAGCGGCGGTGCAGCTCGATTGAGCGGTCGTCGCCGGCGTCGGCGATCACCGCGATCATGCGGCGCATCCCGGCCGCGATCGACCGGGTCACCAGCTCGCCCAGCAGCGCTCCGCCCAGCCCCCGGCCGGTGTGCTGGGGGGACAGGTAGATCGTGTCCTCCACGGTGTTGCGGTAGGCGGGTTTGGGACGCCAGGGGCCGGCGTAGGCGTATCCCGCCACCTCGCCGGACACGTCGGCGACGAGGAACGGCAGGCCGCGATCGGTCAGGTCGGCCAGCCTGCGGTGCCAGTCGTCGACGGCCGGCGGCGTCTCCTCAAAGGTGATCACGGTGTTGGTGACGTAGTGGGCGTTGATCTCGGCCACGGCCTTCAGGTCCGGGGGAACCGCCGGGCGGATGACGGCTTGGGGAGACACCACGATGATCGTCTTTCTCTATAGCGAAACCAGATCACATTATAGAGCAGGGAAACGGGCGATCCACCGGCGCTGCCACGGGGTCTCGACGGCCCGGGGGTGGTGGTGCTCCCTGGTCCAGGCCACGGCGGCGGCGGGGTCCAGCCCGGCCAGCACGGCGAGGCAGGCGATGACCGTCCCGGTGCGGCCGATGCCGCCGCCGCAGGCGACCTCGACCGCCTCCCCCGCCCGCGCCTGCTCATGCAGCGCCCGAATGTGCCGGACGGCCTCGTCGCGGTCGCGCGGGAGCAGGAAGTCGGGCCACTCCACCCAGGCGTGCCGCCACGGCAATGCGCCGTCGTGGCGGCGGCGCAGCCGTCCGGAGCCCAAGTAGAGGCCGAAGCCGGGCACCGGCCCCGCCGGGAGCGGGCGGCGCAAGCCCCGCCCGCGCACCCAGGAGCCGTCCGGCAGCCGGAACGCCCCCACCAGCGGCGGAGCGCCCGCGGCCCCGGCCGACGGCCGGGGGTCCATGCCCTCACCCTCCGCCGGTGACCGGCCGCTCATCGCGCCACGCTCGTGTTCATGGTCGCGACCGCTTCGCTCCTCGTTGGCTCGTTCCTCGCTCTCTCGTCACGAGCCCCTTCGCTCGTGTTCATGGTCGCGACCGCTTCGCTCCTCGTTGGCTCGTTCCTCGCTCTCTCGTCACGAGCTCCTTCGCTCGTGTTCATGGTCGCGACCGCTTCGCTCCTCGTTGGCTCGTTCCTCGCTCTCTCGTCACGAGCTCCTTCGCTCGGTGTCCGGCGGCGGGCACGGTGGCCGGCCACGTTGACGCGGTTGCCGCACAGGTCCGGCGTGCAGTAGGCGCGGCGGCCCCCGCGGCTGGTGTCGACGAACACGCCGCGGCAGCCGGGCGCCGCGCACCGGCGGAAGCGCCCAGGGCCGAGGGCACGGATGGTGCCAAGCACGCCGATGCCGATGAGGGCGGCCAGTTCGGCGGCGAGCGACGCGCCCGCGACGGTCGGGACGTACCACTGCCAGCCGCCGTCGCCCTCGCGGCGCAGCTCCGGCGCCCGGCCCGCCCAGCCGGCAAGCACCATCGCGCCCGCGACGATCCGCTCCTCCGTCTCGGCCTCCAGGACGGGGCGGACCTCCCGGCGCAGCAGGTGCACCTGGCGCAGGTCGTCGCCATCCGGCAGCCGACCGCTCGCCAGGGCGTCGGCTCGGACGCCATGCTCGCCCAAGAAGGCCGTCAGCGCGTCCACGTCCGGGAGCGCCTCCCCCCGCACGTCAGGCGAGGTGTTGACCAGGCCGGTCGCCACGGTCGCGCCCACTGCGTAGTCGTTGATCGAGATGTCCACGCCCCAGCCTTCCGTAAGACTTATAATCGAACTATAACCCTTACAGCGGTCCTTGGCTACGATGAGGAGCCAGTGAACCTCGAAGCCTTGGGCAGGCACATTCAGGAGCTGCGCCGCGACCGCTCCATGACGCTCCAGCAGTTGGCCGACGCGGCCGACGTGAGCGTCAGCATGCTGTCCTCCGTCGAGCGCGGCCATAAGGCGCCCACCATCGTCGTGCTGGCCCGCATCGCCGACGGACTCGGCGTGCCCCTCGCCGAGCTGGTCGCGCCGCCCGACGACCACCGCGTCGTCGTGCGCCGCGCCGCCGACCAGGAGCACATCGACGAACCGGGCGGGTGGCACCGGACCATCCTCACGCCGGTGGTGCCCGGGGTGAATTTCGAGTGGATCCGCACCACCCTGCCACCCGGGTGCGACGCGGGGCGCTTCCCCGCGTACGCGGCCGGCTCCCATGAGTACGTGGCCGTCGAGTCCGGCACCCTCCGACTGACCCTCGGCGACAGAGATCTCGATCTCACCGCGGGCGATTCGGCCTATTTCGCGGCTGATGTCGAGCACGCCTACGCCAATCCGGACACGGTCCCGTGCACGTACTACGTCGCCGCGCTCATCATGCGCCCCCGAAGGGCCCGGCGTTGACAAATTACTGGACCTCGAGTGAAAAAGAGACGCGAGGCATCTTCTACGACGGGGAGCCGCCGGTTATTGTGCGATGAGGCAAGCCATCGCCTGCGTCCATATCTCCGAAATTCGTCTCCGAATTCCGATCGGTGGGCCTCGCATGCTGGATTTGACGTTCGCCACCCAGTGGCTCCCCGGTGTGAGTGTGATCTCCGTGGCAGGGGAGATCGACACCGCCAACGCCGGTCGGCTCGACCGCCACATCCAGCAGAGCCGGCGAATGCCCGGCGAGCACATGGTGATCGATCTCAGCGAAGCCAGGTTCGTGGGCAGCGCGGGCATGCGCGTCCTGCTCAACACCCACGCCTTCGCCCGCCAGCACGGCGGCACCCTGCATGTGGCCGCGCCCCACCCCAAAGTGGCGCGTTTCATGGACGTCACTCAGGCGAATACTGTTCTGCACGTGCACGCCACCGTCGAGGCGGCCGTGATCGCCGCACTCCAGCGATCCCGCGCAACGGAGGAAACGCTCACGCAAGCGTAAAAGTGGAGTGCCAGAGATTACGGGATAATCCTTCCATAGGACGATGACGCGTCCGCGATCCGGCGCATAGGTTCAAGATCGGTGACCGTCCTCCGAAGGAGCCCTGTGACCAGGTTTCCCGATATCTTGCATCGCGCTCTCTTCAGATCCTTCTCCCTGCTCGGCCGCCGATCCCAGGGAGCCGTCCTCCGTCGATACTTCGACTGGTGGCACCGCCGGCCCGACCCGTGGCGCCTGGCCACGGACGCGTACGAACAGCACAAATACCAGACCACGCTCGGGCAGCTGCCCGACCCCGCCTACCGTCGGGTCCTGGAGGCCGGCTGCAGCGAGGGCGTCTTTACCGAGCTCCTCGCGGCCACGTACCCGGATGCGGAGATCACCGGGGTCGACATCTCGGAGAAGGCACTCGAACGCGCGCGCCTGCGTAACGAGAAGTTCGCCGGCCGCGTACGTTTCCTGCACGCCGACATCCTCGAGCATGACCTGCGACCCGGCTTCGACCTGGTGATCTGCGCGGAGACCCTCTATTACGTCGGCGGCGGCGACCGGTTACGGCACGCCTCGCACCGCCTGACGTCGTTGCTGGCGGCCGGTGGGCTCCTCGTCCTCGTGCACCCGTGGCCGGAGGCCACGCGGCTGCACCGGTTCGCCGACGCCGCCCCTGGCCTCTCCAAGATCGCCGAACGTGTCGAGCGCGACGTCCATCGCCCCTTCTCGGTGTCCCTCTACCGGGCGCCGGGCGAGTCCCGCGCCGCCTCCTGACTACGGATTTCCTCGGATTTCCGGCCGTGGCGTCGGGACCCAAGGAGATGACATGGACACGAACGCCTGGCCCCGACCGCCGGCACGACCACGGCGACCCCGGTGTTCTGTACGGTCGCCGACCAGCTCACGGTGGCGCCTGATCCTCACCGACAACCACGTCGTGTCCGGCCGGAACACCCTGACCGTGAAGTTCAACGACGGCACACGGCCAAGGCGAGCGTGGTGGACGCCGACCCGGCGACCGACTTCGCCGTCATCCGCGCCGAGGGCGCGCTCGGCGCGGATGATCCAGACCGACGCGGCCATCAACGCCGGCAATTCCGGCGGCGCCGACCGCGGGTAGCCCGGCCGACACGGCGGGTCTGAAGCAGGGCGACCTCATCACCAAGATCGGCGAAACCAAGGTTGAGGGCGGCGACACGGTCGTCGGCCAGGTCCGCGGGTTCACGGTGGGCCAGCAGGTGGCCGTCACCTATGTGCGCAACGGCGCGACGCGGACCGTGACCGTCACCATGGAAGAGCAGAAGTGACCGTCAGACGCGGTCGGCGGCGATGAGCAGATATTGGAAACTCCCGTTCTTGTACGCGTCGAGGAAGGACTGCTCGATACCGGTCGCCAGATGGGTTTTCGCACGCAGCTCCCAATAGGGAATGGTGGCGGCGGTCAGATCCAGGACGCTGATGGGAATGAGGCGGTTGGCCACCATCTCCCGGAAATAGGTGCTGCGGGAGTGGATGTCGCAGATGTAATGGGCGTTGATCTGGCTGATGGCCCGGGACGGCAGGCCATAGGCGTCGTTGTAGCACCCGGTGATGCAGACGTAGCGGCCGCCGCGGCGCAGGAGCCGGGCGTGCTCGGCGAACAGCAGGGCGAGCTCGACGTACATCGTGCTCTCGTTGTTCCAGATCGCCTGGAAGGAGCCGGTCTCGAAGCGGGTGTCGAGCATGTTGCGGAAGTGGAAGCGGACCTTGTCCCCCACGCCGCGCCGCCTGGCCTGCTCGTTGGCGAAGGCCACCTGCGACTCGGAGATGGAGACGCCCTCCACGTGACAGCCGTAGCGCAGGTTGGCGAGGAGGCTGGAGCCGCCGCGGCCGGAGCCGGCGTCCATGACCCGGTCCTCGGAACGCAGCGGGCCGAGCCGGGCGATCAGGGTCTCGGCCTGCACCGTCTCGAGCCGGTGCAATTCGGCGACGACGCGTTTCTCCCTGGTCCCCGCGGGGCCTTCCAGGACCGACCAGTCCACGTCGCCGATGCCGTAATGGTGGTGATAGAGGCCGTCCACCTCACCCAGCCGCAAATTGACCGGGTTCCTTTCCTCGTTCCAATAGTCCGCGACGGCATGCTGATAGAGGCTGTCGAGTACGGGGTTGGCGGTCACCGGGAGCTCCTTTCGAGCGGTGTCATGACTGGTAGCGGCTGGTGCTGCCGTGCCATTCGAGGCATCCGGCCATCCACGCCTGCGCGCCGCGCAGGAAACGCTTCAGCTCGGGGCACGGCACGGCCGCCAGCCTGCGCTGGCCGGCCTCGAAGTCCCTGACGAAGTCGTTGTGGAGCGAGACGGCGCGTTCGGTCGCCTCGCGGATGGAGCATTCGTCCTCGGCGGCGATGAGCAGGATCACGTTGGAGTCGGGGAGCTCGTCGGCCGCCTCCCTGGCGACCGAGTGCAGGTCGTTGACGATCACGCTGGCGGTGCCCGCCTGCATGAGCGCGGTGTGGAAGCGCCGGTCGGAGAACAGGTCGGCGGGCAGCACGTAGCCGCCGACGATGTCGATGAGCGTCATCGAGGTGTAGAAGCTGTCGTGCTGGCGAGCCGCGAGGTAGCGCCAGACCGGCGGTGGCGTCTTCAGGTAGCGCCAGGCGGCGTACGCGCACCAGCTCACGTACATCTGGGACGTGATGCCGCACACCCGCATGACCTGCGAAGGGGTGGCGTGGCGGGAGACGTGGCTGATGGCCGAGCGCAGCGCGACCAGGACGGGGTCGGCCTTGATCGCCTCCTCCAGCCGGCGGGTGTAGTCGCCTGCGGGCGGCGGCGGGTCCATGGCCGACATCACCAGCGCCAGCCGCGGCGGCAACTCCGTGGGCGTGGCGCCGAGGTCGCTCTCGTCGGCGTAGTAGTCGTCTGCCGCCCACCAGGCGGCGTTCATCTGCGCGGCGACCAGCAGCTCGTCGGGGTCGTCGCTGTCGGCGTGGGCGAGCATGGCCAGCCGTCCGAACCCGGTGTCGCGGAACTCCTCCATCCGCCCCTCGTGCAGGCCGATCCGCTCCGCCCACGCCACCAGCCGCCGGTCGACCTCCACGCCGAGGTCGTCGTCGACGCGGACGGTCTCGGGGCAGTAGAGCGGCGGGTACGTCCCGTCGCCCCATTGCCGCTCCCGATAGGCCAGGGGGGCGAGGTCGTAGCGGTGCCCGCCTCCCGGCAGGCCGGGTTCGTGCCCGTCCCCTTCCTCGAAGGCAGGCCCCGGATCCGCGGCCCGAAGGCTGAGCGCGGACGTTCCCAGGCCCGTGGGCAGAGCCGGGAGCCGCAACGCCGGGGTCGTCTCGTTCGCGGACATGACACATCTCCTCCGGGGGGTCGATGGGATCAGGAGCGCGGGGCGGCGATGTCGACGTTCTCGAGGATTCCGATCGCGTCAGGGACCAGGATGGCCGCCGAGTAGTAGGCGCTGACCAGGTACGACATCACGGCCTGCGGGTCGATGCCCATGAAGCGCACGTTGAGCCCGGGTTCGTACTCCTCGGGGATGCCGGTCTGGTAAAGGCCGACGACGCCCTGATCGTCCTCGCCCGTCCGCATGGCCACGATCGAGGTGGTGTGCCGGGCGCTGATCGGGATCTTGCCGCAGGGGAAGATCGGGATGCCTCGCCACGCGGGCATCTCGTGGCCGTTGACCTCGGTGCTGCCGGGGACCAGGCCGCGTCTGTTGCACTCGCGGAAGAACGCGGCGATCGCCTTGGGGTGGGCGAGCAGCAGGCGGGTCTTGCGGCGCATGCTGATCAGGTCGTCCAGGTCGTCGGGCGTCGGCGGCCCCGACCAGGTGGAGATGCGCTGGCCGTAGTCGGCGTTGTGGAGCAGCCCGAACTCGCGGTTGTTGAGCAGCTCCCACTCCTCGCGCTCGCGGATCTCGTGGATGGTCAGGCGCAGCTGCTCCTCCAGCTGGTTCATCGGCTCGTTGTAGAGGTCGGCCACGCGGGTGTGGACGCGCAGGATCGTCTGGGCGACGCTGAGGGGGTATTCGCGGGGATGGAGGTCGTAGTCGACGAACGTGCCGTTGATGACCAGCTCGCCCACGTGACCGGCGGCGATGTCGACCGCCGCCTCGCCGCGGCGGTTGACCGGCTTGCGCAGGACCGCCTGATAACGCTCGGCCTGCGCACGCAGGGCGGGCGAGCTGCCGGCGATCCGCTGGAGCTCCGCCAGCGGCGACACCAGGATCGTCCCCGCGGTGGCCGCCCTGACCGTATACGCCCAGCGCGGGTCCTCCTTGCCGACGGCCTCGTCACCGAACTGCTCGCCGTCAGCGATGACGCCGAGGGCCTGCGGGGCACCGTACGGGCCGGTGGCGAGCCGCTCGAGGCGAGCGTGGGCGATCACGTAGATGTCGGTGATGGGGGCGCCGGCCTCGACGACGACCTCGCCGGCCTGGACCTCCCGTGGCGTGAACGTCGCGGCGATGGCCGACAGCACGTCCGCGTCCGCGAAGCCGCGCAGCAGGGGCAGCTCCGCCAGCGTCTCCGGGATGATGCGCACGTCGTCCGCCCCGTGCTGCGCCACACTCACCCGGCCCCGCCCGACCCGGTGCGTCAGCCTGCGGTTGACCCGATAGGTGCCGCCGCGTACGTCCACCCAGGGCAACATGCGCAGCAGCCACCGAGAGGTGATGGCCTGCATCTGGGGACGGGTCTTGGTGGTGGTGGCCAGGTTGCGTGCGGCCCGGACGTCCAGGCTCGACCGCCCATCCGTGGAAGGCATGTTCCCTCGCAATCGCCACTTGAGCCTCTCTCACTACCGAACGTATTCATGCCAGTACGATCCGTAGAGTTACCTGATGGCGAGGGAATGCTTACGGCGGTCTAACCGCCGGCGACGTCGCGGATCGCGGCGATGACCAGCTCAGGCTGGAAGGCCTGCACGTAGTGCTCGGCGGTGGTGGCGACCACCAGGCGGCCGCGGCCGGACAGCGTGGCCAGGCGGCGGGCCCGGTCGACCGCGGTGGCAGGCTGCCCCGCGGGGATGATGACCACGACCGGTCGATCCCCCCATGCCCCCGGCCGTACCGTCGCGCTGACCTGCGCGGCGCTTTCCAGGCTGGACCAGGCCTCGGCCCGCGCGGCATCCATGCTCCTGCCCCCATAGACCACGGGAGCATGGGCCCGCGCCACGGCGGTGGCCTCGGCCGGCACCAGGGCGTCGCCGGCCAGCCGCAGCAGGCCGGCGCGCGCCAGCAGGCCGAAGCCGGTGAACTGGGTCGCGATCAGCGGACGGGACACCGCCAGCGCGTCGTCGGCAGTCTCGTCGGTGACGTCGATCAACACCAGGCCGGCGGTCAGGTCCGGCCAGCGGCCGGCGAAGATCCGCACGATGGTGCCGCCGTAGGAGTGGGCGGCCAGCACGTACGGGCCGCGTTCCCCGGCCGCGGCGAGCAGGGCGTGGAGCTCCCCTGCGGCCTGCGAGGCCGTACGCGGCCCCGGGCCGTCCTCGCTCCAGGCATAGCCGGCCCGGTCGTAAGAGCACACGCGAGAGCCGCCGGAGAGCCGGCGCTGGATGTCGTCCCAGCTCGCGCTCGACTCGGCGAGCCCGGCTTCCAGCACGATCGTGGGCGTGCCGGCTCCCGTGCAGGTGATGTGCAGACGGTGCTCCCCCACGCGGACGAGCCTGCCCGGCGCGGGATGCCGGGTGCCGTCCCCCTGCCGGGCGAGGCTCTCGTAGCCGAACCCCGTAACCCCCGCCAGCGCGACCAACGCCGCGAACCACAGGACGACCCTGCGCAACCACCGTGCTCTCACACCATGAATCTAGGAGCGCGATCGCCGCGTTTCCTCGTCCCGGCGAGCGAACCCCGTCTGGGACCAGGACCCCAGGCCACATCCACCGCAAGGAGGAGCCACGCCGGGGGTAGGGCCTGCCCGTGTCAGGCGCCCAGATCCCGGACCACGTTGTCCAGCCGGTCTGCCAGGTCCTCGAGGACCCGGTCGGTCAGGCCACTGTCCGGGAGGTGGGCCAGGACCTCGTCACGGCGGGCGATGACCAGCCCCTTGTGCGCGTCGTCCACCTCGGCGGCCGGCATGACCAGGCAGTCCCCGCGCACGTAGACCAGCGTGGCGTCGGTGTCCCCCGACTCCAGCAGCCGCCGGACGCACTCACGGTCGATGAGCCGCGTCAGTTCAGGATGGTGCTTCATGCCGTTCTCCTCACCCAGGCGACAGGCCTGAAACCCGGCTCATCCGAACGTCGGGGGCCCGCCGTCGTCGCGGGCCCGCCGCACGCCGAACACCACCAGGTACGCGGCCGCACCCAGCGCCACGACGGCCGGCGGGATCGCCAGCGCCGCCTGCCCGGCCAGCAGTGCCCACAGGGCCACCACCACCCCGGCGAGCAGGGCGAGCGCGGCCGCCAGCAGGCGCAGGCCGAGGACGTTCGAGGGCGGCGGCGACTTCGCCCAACGGGCCCGGCCGGCGCCGGCCACACCCGGCACGCCGGTGTCGCTCACCTTCCCCGGGCCACGGGGCGGCGGCTCACGCAGCACCGGAGCGAAGAACTCGTCGTCCGGGTCGTCGTGTGATTTCTTCATCGGGATCAGTCCAGTTCGCGCAGGAACGGCGTGACGACGGCGTTCAGCTCCGCCACGAGCGCTTCCAGCGAGGCCTGGGCGTCGTCCAGGTTCGGCAGCCCGTCGGCCCGCGCCCGGGTGGGCGTCGGCAGCCGGTCGGCCGCCAGCGGCACCCGCAGCTCCAGCGTGGTCAGCGCGGTCGGCCGCTCGTACGGCGGCGCCACGTACGCCGGGTCGTCCCCGTTCTGCCGGTGCCAGGTGGACCAGCCGTCGGGCAGCGGAAACGGGGCCGGGACCGCGAGCTCGACCACGGCCAGCGGGCCGCGCGTCTCCTCCGCACGGTGGCAGGTCGCGTCGAGCACGCGGGGGTGACAGCGCACGTAGGCCGATTCGGCCATCGGGCGGGTGGCGACCTCCCACGCGCCCAGCGCGAAGTGCAGCGGGTCCAGCGTGATCCCGCCCGACCCCGGCTCGCCTTCCGCGGCCGCGAAGACGTGCCGCCACTTGCGCAGCTGCTCCCCGTAGCGCTCCTGGGTGCCCTCGTGCGCGGCATCGATCCAGAACGCCTGGGTCCCGGCCATGCGCCTCCCCCGTGCTCGCTCGGTCAGCCCTTGATCTGGATGCGACGGGAGCGGCCCCGCTCGGTCTTGGGCACCCGCAGCGTCAGCACGCCGTCGTGCAGCTCACCGTCGATCTTCTCCGGGTCGGCGTCGGTCGGCAGGATCGTGCGGTAGACGAACTTCCCGGTACGCCGCCGGAGCATGTTCCCCTTGTCCTTCTCCTCCTCCTTGATCTCCCCCGAGATGCACAGCTCGTTGCCGTTGACCTCGACGTTGACGTCCTCCCGTCTAAGCCCGGGCAGCTCGGTGCGCACGACGTACGCCTCCGGCGTCTCCTCGGTCTCGGCGAGCGGCCGCCAGCCGGCGATGTCGGTCTCGGCGCTCTGCTCGAACAGCCGCCCCATCTGATCCCACAACTGCTGGAACTCCGTGAACGGATCCCACGTCCGGGCCGGCCAGGCACCGCCCCACGGAACGGGTGCCCGATTTCGCCTCATGGGCAGACCCATCACTCTCACCTCCGTGAACCCAGGAACTGATCGTCCCTGCTTGCTTCATTCATTGCGCCTCTACCCCCGCGACTGCCCGCAAACGACGTGACGCTGCGATTGCATGACGGACTGGCGAACGACGCCCCAACGCTGACATACCCGGCGGCGACCTCCTTACGACCAATGTCAGGACTCGATGCGCGCGTCGTGACCTGCGCTCGAAATCACCTCGAACGTTGCGTCCGGAACCTGATCGGCGATCGCTTGCATCGAGGCCTGCGGTGTGCGCGCACTGCGCGCCGATGCGCACTGGCGCGCCATGCGACTCGATCACCGCGCCGTATGAGACGTGCGTTCGCGGGCCGATCGTCACATCTCCGCAGATGACTGCCATCGGGGCGACGTATGCGGTCGGGTCGATGCTGGGTCGTTACCCGACGGCGGAGAGCACCCACTGATTCACATCCATGCGAGCACGCCCGAAGGGATCTCTGCCACCTCGATCCGTGGAACGCGGTGAGCTGCGTGACGCGCCGGGGCCCCGGCCGCCGCCACCCCTCCCACCTGCTCGATTACTGTGAGTGATCACACGTCATTGAGCAGGTGGGAGGGGATCCACCATGGCAGAGGAACCCAGGATCGACGTCGAGATCAACGCCAGGACCATCGAGGGCAGCCTGACCCCGGAGCAGGTCCAGCGGGTGGCGAGCGCGCTCGGCGACCCGGGGGTGTGGTTCGCCACCCCGCCGGCGCCGAGCTCCGGCGCGGGCGAGGCGGCCAGGCCCGACTTCGTGTGGGAGCTCGTGGGCGACAAGCCGCATCGGGGGCACATCGCGACCGGCCGGGCCCACGTCTACCTGGCAGAGGCGCACTCCGCGCTGGCCCGGCCGCTGATCTTCGCCGACGGCTTCAACTACGGGCCCAGCGACTTGAACGCGATGTGGCGGCACTTCAACGCCCCGTACGAGAAGGGTGTCCCCGGCCTCCTCGACCAGCTGCGGACGCTGGGCATCGACGTCGTGTTGCTGGGCTTCGACCAGCGGCAGACCTACATGCAGGCCAACGCGGGCGTGGCGGTCGCCTGCGTTCTGCGGGCACTGGCCGAGCGGCAGGGCGACACCCCGCTCGTGGTCGGCGGGGCCAGCATGGGCGGCCTGGTCACCCGCTACGCGCTGGCCCGCATGGAGAGCGAGCGGATCGACCACCAGACCGACAAGTACTTCTCCTACGACACCCCGCACCTCGGCGCCTGGATCCCGCTGGTGCTCCAGCAACTGGCCTACCTGCACGAGTCGCTGCAGCCGCGGCACGACGGGGCCGGGCAGGCCGAGCTGATCCGCAGCCCGGCGGCGCAGCAGCTGCTGTGGGCCTGGGCCGAGAGCGCGAGCTACTCGGGCCAGGTGACCGCCAGTCCGCTACGGAAGGAGTTCCTGGACGATCTCCGCAGAATCGGGTGGTTCCCGATGCGGCCGTACAAGCTGGGCCTGGCCAACGGGACCGGCGACGGCAGCGGACCGCATCTGAAGCCCGGCACGCCCGTTCTCGACCTGGGCGAAGGGCCGCTGCGAATGGTCGCCAGGATCCAACCCGACATGGGCGAGCTGCGGAACGTCGGCGCGATCGGCTTCGGCGAGCCGGTGTGGACGAGCGCGACCTCGCACGTGGCCGCGTTCGACGGGGCGCCCGGCGGGACTCTGGACGCGTTCGGGCGGGTCGCCGACGCGATGGGGCTGCCCGTCCAGGACCGCTTCCGCGGCACCTGTTTCGTCCCGTCGGTCAGCGCGGTCGCGCTGGCCAGGGATCCGCGCCACTGGCAGGCCGACCTCTACACCGACCTGCGGGAGCTGTCCAAGGACGACACGTTCCTCGACACGTTCTGCTGCGACACCGGCAACCACCCCCACGGCGCGGTCTCCAAGGCGCTGGTCGAGTGGTTCGTGGCGCAGCTGGCCGGCTGGTGAGCGACCCCTGAGGGGGTGCCGGCTCGGCGGAGCCGGCACCCGGCGCCTCAGCGGTTGCCTCGGTGCACGACCAGGAGCTGGTCGCGGGTGGCGTTCTTGTCGCGGAAGGCGATGGCGGCCGGCGCCTCGGCGCTGTGGTGCGCGGACAGCCGCTCATCGGGGCTCCAGCTGGAGCCGTCGAAGGAGGCCCACCACAGGCTCTGGTCCGACGCGCCGCGGTGCACGACGTAGAGCCGGTCCTTGTAGACGGTCAAAGCCGGGCCCTCGGCGGCGAAATGGCCGGGCAGCCGCTGGTCGGCGCTCCAGCTCGAGCCGTCCCAGCGGGTCCACCACAGAGACGTGTCCTCGCCCGCGCCGCGGTGCACACAGTAGAGGTGGCCCCTGTACGCCGCCAGCGCCGGGTTGGACCGGCTGGCGTGGCCGGACAAACGCTGGTCGGCGCTCCACTTGGCGCCGTCCCAGACGGTCCACCAAAGGTTGTCGTCGTCGCCGCCCCGGTGCACGCAGTAGAGCTGCCCGTCGTACGCCGCCAACGCCGGCGCGCTCGCGCTGAAGTGCTTGGGCAGCTTGACGTCCTGGCTCCACTTGGAGCCGTCCCACCGTGTCCACCAAAGATTGTCGTCGCCGCCGCCCCGGTGCACACAGTAAAGCTGCCCGTCGTACGCCGCCAACGCCGGCGCACTCGCGCTGAAGTGCTTGGGGAAGCGCTGGTCCTCACTCCACCCCTGCTCCGCGTCATAGGCCGTCCACCACAGGGCGGAGTCGCCGTCGTTGCCGCGGTGGGCGACGTACAGCCGGTCCTTGAACTCGGCGACGGCCGGTCCCGAGGCCGTGAAATGATCGACGAACCGCTGGTCGTCGCTCCACCCCTCGCCGGGCTCATAGACCGCCCACCACAGCCGGGCGTCGCCGTCGGGCGCGCCACCCACGCGGACCGGGATGAGCGCGGCGGGCGTGGTCCAGGACGAGACCAGCTTGACGCCGTACGGCCGGGCAATCGAGGTGATCCAGTCGGCCTTGCCCTTGACCGACCGCTCGACGATCGGCGCGAGCCAGCCGCCGAGCACGATGCCCGCGAGCTCACCGATCGCCTTCGAGATCTCGGCGGCGCGCACCCCGCCGTTCTCGTTGAGGCTGATCTCGAAGCCCCACCATCTGGCGACCGGCCAGACGTCGGCGCCGAGGGCACGCAGCTCGCTCTGCACCCGGCGGATGCGGTCCTGGTCCTTGAGATCCAGCTCGGCGATCTGGCGTTCGCTCTCCCCCTTGGCCGCCAGCCATTCGGCCTCGGCGGCCGCACGGTCCGCGAGGTCGTCCTTCTCCAACAGCTCGATCTCCACGGCCAAGTCGACCGCCGCAGCGGCCACCGGGTCGTCCTGCGCGTGCAGCAGCGGCTCCTCGGCCTCGATGCCGATTTCCTCTGCGATGTCTGCCCTGTCAGCCGTAGTGTCGTCGTCGTTCATTTCATCCCCCCGGGTACGGGCCGCTCCTTTTGGGACGCGCCCGCACGATGCGTACATGCACGAACGTGACACATAGTAACTGTGCGTGTCGGCATGAATACGCTGGGGTTGGACGGTGGGCCAGGTAAAGGTCCTATCCGGCCCACACCGGTTGTCCTTCTACGTCAGCCGTGCCGCTCCTTGTATCCGGCCTGTGCCTCGGTCAGCTTCGCCGCGAACTGGTCCAGGAAGTCCTTGGCGCTCAGCTCGCCGAGCAGCACCTTCTGGAACAGCGGCTCCGCCCAGGTCTTGGTGATCTCGTTGAACTCCGGCAGGTGGTAGGGCATCTGCACGACCTTGGTGGCCGGGTCGTTCATCACCCGCTGTGCCTCGACGATGTGCGGGGCCTGGTTGCTCTGCGCCTCGGTGTTGGCCGGGATGACACCGGTCTTCTCCGCGATGTAGCCGCCCATGTCCTTCGAAGTGAGGAACTCGGCGAGCTTGAACGCCGCGTCCTTGTTCTCGCCCGCCGCGAAGACGCCGACGCCGCCGACGGGGTTGGACAGCACGGCCTGGGTGCCGGAGTCGGACTTCGGCACCGAGAACGAGGCCACCTTCTCGGCTCCCAGGGCCTTCATGTGGTCCTGATAGGAGCCCAGGTTGTGCTGCATGACGGCGATGCTGCCCGCCGTGTCGAACTGGGCGACCATCTTGACGTAGTCGTTCTGCAGGTCGCCCTCGGGCGTGTTCTTCTTGTAGAGACCGGCGTACCTCTCCAGCGCCGTCACATTGCGCGGGTCGTTGATCGTGGACTTGCCCGCGGCGTCGAAGAACTCCGTGACGCCGGACTGACCGTAGACGACCTCCAGCATCTGGGCGATCGAGCCGGCGCCGCCGCGGATGGTGAAGCCGAACCGGTTCTCCTTCGCGTTGGTCAGCTTGTCCACCGCCGTGAAGAACTCGCTCCACGTCTTCGGCGGCTCCAGCCCGGCTTCCTTGAACCAGTCCTTGCGGTACCAGAACGCGCCCGCGTTCGTGGACAGCGGGTAGATGTAGGTCTTCCCGTCCGGCACCACGTTCTTGACGGTGGTCAGCAGCGCCTCGTTGAACTTGCCGTTCAAGGCGGGATTCGCGGCGATGCGCTGGTCCACCGGTTCGAGCGCCTTCTGCGCGACGAGGTTGCCCAGCCCTGAGGTGGAGATGTCGGCCACGTCCGGCACGCCGCCGCCGGCGATGGCCGTGTCGAGCTTCTGCGGCGCCTGGGCGATGGGGACGCCCACGTATTTGACCTTGATGGTCGGGTTGGCCTTCTCGAACTCGGCGATCGCGTGCTGCCAGATCGGCGTACGGGACGGCCCGGCGTTGGTGTCCCAGAAGGTGATCTCGGTCTTGCCGCCTGAGCCCGCGTCCGAGCCGCATCCGGCCAGCGCGGCCAGCACGGCTACGGCCAGGAACGCGCCCGGCACCACACGTCGTCTCATTGGCTCCTACCTTTCGATGTCCACGGTGAACGCGTCGAAGATCGCCTGGCCGGTCCCGCTGCCCGCGGCGAACAGTCCGATGACGGCGCCGACCCACCGGCCCTGCGTGGCCTGGAAGGGCTCGCCGACCTTGCGCGGGCCGTCCCCGGTGTCGGCCAGGAACGTGACGAGGGCGCCTTCCCCGATCCGCGCGCCGATGGTGATGGGCGCGCCCGCCTCGACGGGCACGGGCTCGGCATCCCCGCAGACCAGACGGGCGCCGTCCGGGGTGCTCTCCAGCGCGACGCAGGCATAGGTGTCGCCGACCACGGCCAGGCCCGCACGGCCCTCGCCTTCGAGAGTCACGGTGGTGGTGACCGTGCAGGGGTCGCCGGGCAGCCGCTGCCCGAGCACCGACGGGCGCTGCCTGAGGTCGTCCGGTCCGGGCACGCAGGTCAGGCGCAGCGTGCCGTCGCGCAGCTCCCACCAGGACGGATCGGGGTTGGCCTGCCAGCTCCACTGCAGCCCCAGCTCGGGTCCGGAGAAGTCGTCGGAGGTGGCGGGCCTGCTGGGGGTGCCGCCGGGGACCGGCATGGGCGCGCCCGGCACCGGCTCGCCGTCGGCGCCCATGACCGGCCAGCCGTCGTTCCACGCCATGGGCTGCAGGTGGACGACCCGGCCGTAGGGGCCGCGGTCCTGGAAGTGCATGAACCAGTGCTCGCCGGTCGGGGTGTCCACCCAGCCACCCTGGTGCGGGCCGTTGATGTCGGTGCCGCCCTGCCGCAGCACGATGCGGTCCTCGTACGGGCCGAAGATCGACTCGGCGCGGAACACCGACTGCCAGCCGTTCTCCACGCCGCCCGCCGGCGCGAAGATCCAGTAGACGCCGTCACGTTTGTACAGCTTGGGGCCCTCCAGCGTGCGGTAGCCCGGCAGCAGGTCGGCGTCGATGATCAGCGTGCCGTCGTCCAGCACGGTGCGGGCGTCGGGCGACATGCGGTGCAGGGTGAGCCGGTTGTTGATCCCGGCGCGGCTCCTGGCCCAGCCGTGCACCACGTACGCCTGCCCGTCGTCGTCCCACAACGGGCACGGGTCGATCAGCCCGAGCCCGGGCTTGACGACGTGCGGCTCGTTCCACGGGCCGCGCGGGTCCTCGGCGCTGACCTGGCAGATGCCCACGTCCGGGTCGCCGTAGAAGATCCAGAACCGGCCGTCGTGGTGCCGCAGCGACGGCGCCCACACCCCGCAGCCGGGCCGCACGTCGTCGTAGCCGCTGGTCACCGCGTGCCCGATGATCGTCCAGTTGACCAGGTCACGCGAGTGCAGGATCGGCAGCCCCGGCACCTTGGTGAAGGTCGAGACCGTCAGGTAGAAGTCCTCCCCCACCCGGATCACGTCCGGGTCGGACCAGTCGGCGTTCAGCACCGGGTTGCGGTAGGTCCCCGTCATCTCGTCACCGGTCATCCCTTCACCGCCCCGGCCGACATTCCCTGGACGAGGTAACGCTGGATGAAGGCGAAGACGATCACGACGGGCAACGCGGCGACGACGCCGCCGGCCGCCAGAGCGCCGAAGTCGACGCTGTTCTCGCCGAGGTTGTAGGCCAAGCCCACGGGCACGGTGAATTTCTCCTGGTCGTTGATGAACATGAGGGCGAAAAGGAAGTTGTTCCAGCTGTGGATGAAGGCGAACGAACCCACCGCCACCAGCGCCGGGCGCAGCAGCGGCAGCACGACGGCGAGGAAACCCCGCAGCCGCGAGCAGCCGTCCACCCAGGCCGCCTGCTCGAGCTCGTACGGGATGTTCCTGATGAAGCCGCTGATGAGGATCAGCGAGAGCGGCAGCTGGAAGACCGTCTCCGCGATGACCAGACTCCACAGCGAGTTGGTCAGCGACAGCGTGCGGAAGATCTCGAACAGCGGGATGATCATCAGGGCGCCCGGGATGAACTGCGTGCAGAGCATCCCCACCATGAACGCGGCCTTGCCGCGGAAGTTGTAACGGGCCAGGGCGTACCCGCCGGCCAGGGCGACGACCGTGGTGGCGACCAGCGAGGCGAGGCCGACGAGCAGGCTGTTCTGGAAGAAGACGGCGAACCCCATCCCATTCCAGACCGTGTCGAAGTGCTCGAACGTGATCGGCCACGGGAGGATCGACGTGGATCCCCTCGGCCGGAACGCGAAGACCAGCATCCAGTAGAAGGGCACCAGCGTGAACAGCAGGTACAGGCCCAGCGGGACGTAGATCTGCCAGCGGCGCGCCCCCCTCATGACTTGGCTCCGAACTTGCTCAGCCGCAGGTAGGCGATGGAGAAGAAGGTCAGGATCAGGAACGCCACCGTGGTCAACGCGGTCGCGTAACCGAAGTTGTGCGACTGGGCGGCCTGCTGGGCGACGTACAGCGGCAGTGTGGTGGTCTGGTGCGCGGGACCGCCGCCGGTCAGCGTGTAGAGCAGGTCGACGTTGTTGAACTCCCACACCGAGCGCAGCAGCGTGGACAGGATGATCGCGTCCCGCAGATGCGGCAGCGTGATGTGCAGGAATCGGCGCATGCGGCTCGCGCCGTCCACGGCGGCGGCCTCGTACAGGTCCTTCGACACCGACTGCAGGTCGGCCAGGAGCAGGATGGCGAAGAACGGCACCCCGCGCCACAGCTCGGCCAGCACGGCCGCCCAGAACACGGTGTCCGGGTTCGCCAGCGGGGCCGCTCCATACTCCATCAACCCCATGTCCGCCAGATAGCGCGACATCCCGGTGAACGGGTTGTACAGCAGCACCCAGATCGCGGTGGTCAGCACCCCGGAGACCGCCCACGGGGAGAAGACCAGCGCCCGTGACAACGCCCGGCCGACGAAGCTCTCGTTGACGATCAGTGCGAGCGCGAGCCCGAGCAGCAACTGCAGCACGACCTCGACGACCACCCACTTGACGCTGAAGCCGAGGCTCTGCCAGAAGATCGGGTCCTCGAACAGCAGCGTGCGGAAGTTCTCCAGCCCGGCGAAGCCGTTGTCCCAGGGTTTGGTCACGTTGTAGTGCTGGAGGCTGTAGTACAGCACGCTGCCCATCGGGTAGACGAGGAACCCGAGCATCGCGATCAACGACGGCGCGATCAGCACATATGGTGTCCAAGGTCCCGCTCGGCGTGGTGGCGCCAACGTGCACGACTCCTTCGGGGCAGGGGTGCAATCGGTTGCAGGAAACGTTGCGGTAGCACGACGGCAACGTCAATGGCGCGGGAGCGCGCCGGCGCCACCATCAGGGCAAATGCCGAAATCTCGAAATTTTCGGTCTCATGGCCTGGCCTTTTACCCGGCACGCGGAGGAAAGTGGGGACATGACCGCCGACGACCAGCCCCAGCCGCTTCCCAAGCTAGCGGTGATCGCCCGTGAGGCCGGCGTGTCCGTCGCAACCGTTTCCAAAGCGCTCAACGGCAGATCCGACGTCTCCCCCCACACCCGCCGCCTGATCGCCGAGGTGCTGGAGCGGCGCGGCTACCCCAGACAGCGCGTCAAGCCGGCGCGCGGCAGCCTGGTCGACGTCATGCTGCAGGGCCTGGACTCGGTGTACGCGCTGGCGATCCTCGGCGGCGTCGAGGACGCGGCCTGGCGGCTGGGCGTGGACCTGGTGGTCTCCGCGGTGGTCGACCGCACCAAGAACGGCCAGCCGCCGCCTGCCTGGCTGGACCGGATCAGTGCCCGCGACAGCGCGGGCGTGCTGCTGGTGCGCACGTCGCCGACCGCCACGCAGCGGACGTGGCTCGCCGACCGCGGAATCCCGGCGGTGATCGTGGACCCCCGGCGCAAGCCCTCGCCCGGGGTGCCGGTCGTCGTCTCGGCCAACCGGGCCGGCGCCAGGACCGCCACCGAGCACCTGATCAACCTCGGACACGAGCGCATCGCCATCGTCACCGGCCGCCCGGGGGTGCCATGCGCGGCCGAGCGGCTGGCCGGCTACCGCGAGGCCATGGCCGCGGCCGGGCTACGGGTGGACCCGCGGTGGGAGGTGTGCGGATATTTCCAGACCGAGAGTGCCTCGCGGGCCACCAAGGAACTGCTCGCCACGCTCCCCGAGCCGCCGACCGCCGTCTTCGCCTGCTCCGACTCGATGGCCGTCGGGGTCTACCAGGCCCTCGGCGAGCATGGGCTCCATGTGCCCGACGACGTGAGCGTGGTCGGCTACGACGACTCGTGGGCGGCCGAGCATGTCTCACCGGCGCTGACGACCGTCCGCCAGCCGTGGCCCGAGCTGGGCTCCGCCGCCCTGACCGCGCTGCTGTCCGGCGCGCCCGCGACCCGCACGGAGTTGCCCACGGCCCTCGTCATCAGATCGAGCACGGGTGGGTCCCCGCGGGTCTGAGCATGTAGCCCGCGCCACGCACCGTATGGATCATCGGCCCATACTCGGCGTCGATCTTGCGGCGCAGCTTCTGCCGTGGATGAGGGTTTGAGTCGTGTGGTGGAGATCACGGAATACAGGCCAGGGCCATGAGCTGCGCTCATGCGATTCACATGGTCGTGACAGATCGCTCTTAGATTCGGCTTGCAGAGTGTTCGGCATGAGGACGGCCTTCGGGAGCCGAATACAGATGTTCGGCCAGGTCCGTCCCGGATTGGATTGTTGACTCGTGCGCTTCGCCAAGCCCCTCACCGTGACCCTCGTCAGCGCGGCCCTGCTCACCCTGCCGTTCTCGGGCGCCGCCCTCGCGGACACGCCCAAGCCCCAGCCCACAGTGACGATCACGACGCTGGATCCGGCGCAGACCGTGAATGTGTACCCGGCATGGGACCAGGACGCCAAGCGCCGGGTCGCGGTCAAGGTCTCCGTGGAGCCCGGCCGCGTGCGGGCCGGCGGCACCTACGAGGTGACGATCGTGGCCAAGGGCGTTTCCTCGGGCAGGGCCACGGTGACGAGCCCTGAGGGCAAGACGTACCGGGTGGCGCTGTCCGGCGGCCGCGCCACTCTCACGCTGACCGCGCCGGCCAAGTCCAAGCCGGGCAAGAAGACCGTGACCGTCAAGGTCGGCAACAAGGTCGCCACCGCCTCGTTCACCGTGGTCGACGCCAAGAAGCCGCGTGACGACCGCCACCACGACGGGCGGTGACCGTACCCCTTCCCGAGCCACCCCGCCGAGACCAGCGCATTGGATCCCTCTCCCCTGCTGGTCTCGGCGGGGTCATTTTTGTGTGCCTCCAGGCCGCTAGATCTGATCTAGCGGCCTTTCTCGCGTCTGGAGAGTGACGGCGCAGAAGGGAGGAGGGGCGGACCATGAGCCCGTTGCGGGTAGCGGTGATCATCGGCAGCACCCGGGTCGGACGCGTCGGCGACGCGGTCGGGCACTGGTTCGCCGAGCGCGCCCGCTGCCGTGAGGACCTCGCGGTCGACGTGCTCGACCTGGCCGGGTACGCCTTTCCTGGCTGCTATCCGGCCGCCGCCACCCCCGCCATGCGCGGCTTCACTGCGGCGGTCGGCGGCGCGGAGGCGTTCGTGGTGGTGACGCCCGAGTACAACCGCAGCTTCCCCGCCTCGCTCAAGCAGGCGATCGACTTCGCCTACGACGAGTGGCAGGCCAAGCCGGTCGGATTCGTGGCCTACGGCTCAGGCTCGGCCGGACTCTACGCGGTCGAGCAGCTCCGTACGGTCTTCTGCGCCCTGCACGCCGTCACCATGCGCGACTGGGTAGGGCTGGACCTGCTCGGGGAGGGCTTCGAGGGATGCGGGCGGCCCCGCGACACCGACGACCGGCTGCGTGCGATCGCGGCCATGCTCGACCAGCTCACGTGGTGGGGCCGCGCCCTGCGGGACGCCCGCCGCGCCCAGCCGTACGTCTCGTGACTTCAAGGAAAGGACGATCATGCTGGCGATAGAGACCTCAGGACTGGTCAAGACCTTCGGCGACACACGGGCCGTCGACGGGCTCGACCTCAAGGTGCCGGCCGGCGCCGTGTACGGCGTGCTCGGCCCCAACGGCGCGGGCAAGACGACCGCGGTGCGCATGCTGGCCACGCTGCTGAAACCGGACGGCGGTCAGGCGAGCGTGTTCGGGCACGACGTGGTGCACGAGGCGGACGCCGTACGGAGCCGGGTGAGCCTGACCGGCCAGTACGCCTCCGTGGACGAGGAGATGACCGGCGAGGAGAACCTGATCCTGCTCGCCCGCCTGCTCGGCCACCGCAAGCCCGCCGCCAAGGAGCGGGCGGCGCAACTGCTGGAGGCGTTCGGGCTGTCGGAGGCCGGGGAGCGGCAGGTCAAGACGTACTCGGGCGGCATGCGGCGGCGCATCGACATCGCGGCCAGCATCCTCAACACGCCCGACCTGCTCTTTCTCGACGAGCCGACCACGGGGCTGGACCCGCGCAGCCGCAACAACGTCTGGGACATCGTCCGCATCGTCGTGGCCCACGGCACCACGGTGCTGCTGACCACGCAATACCTGGAGGAGGCCGACCGGCTCGCGAGCCGCATCGCGGTCATCGACCACGGCAGGGTCATCGCCGAGGGCACTCCGGGCGAGCTCAAGTCGTCCGTCGGCGCGGGCTCGGTCCACGTACGGCTGCGTGACCCGGCCACCCGCCCCGACGCCGAGCGGGTGCTGGCCGAAACCCTGGACGCGCCCGTCTACCTGGAGTCCGACCCGGTCGCCCTGACCGCACGCGTCACGGGCAGCGGCAACGAGGCGGAGCAGGCCTCGCGTGCCCTCCACCGGCTGGCCGAGGCCGGCATCGTCGTCGACGACTTCTCCCTCGGCCAGCCCAGCCTGGACGAGGTCTTCCTGGCACTCACCGACCACCGCGCCACCGAGGAGGCGGCAGCATGAGCACCACAACCGAGAGCGGCACCACGTATGCGCCCGCGGCGGACGCCCTGGGCACGGTCCTGGCGCCGGGGGCGAGACCGCCGCGGCCGAGCGCCTGGTCGGCGTCGGTCACGTTCGGCTGGCGGGCGATGTTGAAGATCAAGCACGTGCCCGAGCAGCTCTTCGACGTGACGGCGTTCCCCCTGATGATGACGCTGATGTTCACGTACCTGTTCGGCGGCGCGCTGGCCGGGTCGCCGACCGAATACCTGCAGTTCCTGCTGCCGGGCATCATGGTGACGAGCGTCGTGATGATCACTATGTACACCGGTGTGGAGGTCAACAAGGACATCGAGAAGGGGGTCTTCGACCGCTTCCGGACCCTGCCGATCTGGCGGCCGTCCACCATGGTCGGTTACCTGCTGGGCGACCTGCTGCGCTACACGATCGCCTCGGTCGTCATCCTGGCGATCGGGCTGGTGCTGGGCTTCCGCCCGCAGGGCGGGGTCACCGGCGCGGTGGGCGGGATCCTGCTCCTGCTCGCCTTCTCGTTCGCGTTCTCCTGGTTGTGGACCATGTTCGGGCTGCTGATGCGCAGCGAGAAGTCGGTGATGGGGGTCAGCATGCTGGTGCTGATGCCGCTGACCTTCCTGAGCAACGTCTATGTCGATCCGTCCACCATGCCGGGCTGGCTGCAGGTGTTCGTGAACGCCAGCCCGATCACCCACCTGGTGAGCGCCGTACGGTCCCTGATGGGCGGCACGCCGGACGCCGGGGAGATCACATGGGTCCTGGTGTCCTCGGGGGTACTGATCGCGGTCTTCGGCACGCTGACCATGCGGCTGTACAACCGCAAGTAGGCCGCGTCTGTGCCCGGTCCCCCGGGCACAGATGGGTTATGCCAGAGAACAGCTTCGACGAACGGACCGCGGAGACGTACGAAGCCAAGTGGCCTGAACTGTTCGACCCGGCGGTGGTCGATCCGGTGGTGGACTTCCTCGCCGAGCTGGCCGGATCCGGCGCCGCTCTCGAACTGGGCGTCGGCACCGGCCGCATCGCCCTGCCGCTCAGCCGGCGCGGTGTCCCCGTGCACGGGATCGAGCTGTCCCCGGCCATGGCGGCGCGGCTGCGGGTCGCCCCCGGCTCCGAGAGCGTCGGCGTGACGATCGGCGACTTCGCGACCACCAGGGTGAGCGGGCCCTTCAAGGTGGCGTACCTGGTGCGCAACACGATCACCAACCTGACGACGCAGGACGAGCAGGTCGAGTGCTTCCGCTCGGTGGCGGCGCAACTGGAGCCCGGCGGCTGCTTCGTCATCGAGGTGTACGTCCCCGAGCTGCGCCGGCTCCCGCCCGGCCAGACCGTCCACCCGTTCACCGTGACGCCCGAGCACCTGGGTTTCGAGGAGTACGACGTCGCGACCCAGATCGCGTACTCCCATCACTACTGGGTGGTGGACGGTCAGCTCGAGACCCGCTCGACGCCGCACCGCTACGTGTGGCCGGCGGAGCTGGATCTGATGGCGCGGCTGGCCGGGATGACGTTGCACGAGCGCTGGGCCGGCTGGAAACGCGAGCCCTTCACCGGCGAGAGCCGCAGCCACGTATCAGTGTGGCGGAAGACGTGATTCGGTCTCATATCTGATCGGCGATCACACTGGAACGGGCCCTCCAGGGTTGTTACGGTTTACGCGACCAACGACGATCATCAAGGGGTTCCCCATGACCGAGTCCTCGGCGATGCCGCTGCACATGCGGCGGGTGGAGTTCGACCCGGCTCCGGAGCTGGCGGCGGCACGTGACGAGGAGGGGGTCAAGCGGGTCCCCAGCGTGTACGGCGGCGGGGCGGAGGCCTGGCTCGTGACCCGGTACGCGGACGTACGCGAGGTGCTCGGCGACGCCGAGCGGTTCAAGATCGCACCACAGACCATCGCCCGGCTCCCCGGAGCGCCGGAGCTGACCAAGGAGCAGCTCGCCAAGATCAACTCAGGGAACCTGATCGGCGTGGACCCGCCCGAGCACACGCGGCTGCGGCGCATGCTGACCCCCGAGTTCACGATCCGGCGCATGCGCCGTCTGGAGCCGCGGATCAAGCGCATCATCGACGACCACCTGGACGCGATGGAGGCCGCCGGGTCCCCGGCCGACCTGGTGTCGTCGTTCGCGCTGCCGATCCCGTCGCTGGTGATCTGCGAGCTGCTCGGCGTCCCGTACGAGGAGCGCGAGGGCTTTCAGTACCGCTCCAGCAGGATGCTCGACATGACCGTGCCCGCCGAGGAGCGGGTGGGGCTGCAGTTCCAGGCGCGCGCTTACATGGAGGACCTGGTCCGGCGCATCCAGGCGGACCCGGGTGAGGACCTGCTCGGCATGCTGGTCCGCGAGCACGGCGACGACCTGACGACCGACGAGCTCATCGGCATCGGGAGCCTGCTGCTGTTCGCCGGGCACGAGACCACCTCCAACATGCTCTCCCTGGGCACGCTGGCGCTGCTGCGCCACCCCGAGCAGCTGGAGCTGCTGAAGAAGGAGCCCGAGCGGATCGACGGCGCGGTGGAGGAGCTGCTGCGCTGGCTCAGCATCGTGAACTCGGGCACCACCAAGGTCGCCACGACCGATGTCGAACTCGGCGGGAAGAAGATCGCGGCCGGCGACCTGGTGATCTGCGCGCTGTCCGCCGCCAACCGCGACCCTGGGCTCATGGCGGACGCGGACACGTTCGACCTCGTACGCGGCCTGCCCGGCCACGTGGCCTTCGGTCACGGCGTCCACCACTGCTTGGGTGCCCCGCTCGCCCGCATGGAGCTGAAGATCGCCTTCCCCGCGCTGTTCCGGCGTTTCCCCGGGTTGCGCCCCACAGAGAACACACCGCAGTTCCGCTCGTCCAGCATTGTCTACGGCCTGTCCTCCCTGGAGGTCGCCTGGTAGCGGAGGTGCCGGTGGCTTTGTCGGCGGCTTTGTCAGTGGCGGCGGGTAGCGTGAGGAACCGTCATGCCTATCGACGCCGCCACACACGAGCTCATCGGCAGGGACCACCCTGCCGCGTTGCTGCGTGCCGAGATCACCCGGCTGATCGGTAGCCACGGCGGCCTGGTGCTGGTCACCGGCGAGGCGGGCATCGGCAAGACCACGCTCGTCACGAGCGCGGCGCGCGAGGCCAGGCGGCAGGGCGCGCTGGTGGTGGGCGGCGCGTGCTGGGACTCCGGCAGCGCGCCGGGCTACTGGCCGTGGACCCAGGTCATCCGGGCCCTGCGCCGCGGGGCCGAGCCGGAGGAGTGGGCCGCGGCGCAGGCGGCCGCGGGCGCCAGCCTGGCCGCTCTCCTCGGCGAGGCCCCGATGCCGGACGGTGACCAGGCTCGGCAGGGGCAGTCCCCCTTCCTCACGGTCACCCCGGGCGGGGACGAGGTCCCCGACACCTTCAGGCTCTACGACGCCGTCACCTCCGCCCTGGTCGCGCTCGCGCAGCGCCGCCCGGTCGTCATCGTCATCGACGACCTGCACGTGGCCGACCCCGCCTCGCTGCGGCTGCTGGAGTTCGCGGCCCAGCAGACCTGGTTCGAGCGGCTGCTGCTGATCGGCACCTACCGCGACGCCGAGGTGGAGCCGGTCGACCACCCGCTGCGCGACCTGCTGTCACCGCTCGTCGCCAAGGCCACCACCATCACGCTCACCGGCCTCGACGAGGCGGGGGTCGCGGCGCTCATGGCCCGCACCGCCGGCCAGGAGCCACCGCCCGACCTGGTCGCCGAGGTCCATCTGCGCACGGGCGGCAATCCGTTCTTCGTCGAGCAGACCGCCCGGTTGTGGCGCAGCGGCGGCTCGGCCACCGCCGTCGCGCCCGGCATCCGCGACGCGCTACTGCGCCGCCTCTCCCTGTTGCCGCGGCCGGTCGCCGAGTTGCTGCCGGCGGCGGCCGTGCTGGGGCGCGAGTTCCACCGGCAGGTGCTGGCCGCGACTGTGGCGGCGCCGGTCGCGCATGTGGACCGGTTGCTGGAGCTGGCCGTGGTGGCGAGGCTCGTGGTGACCAAGGGCGGCGGCGCGTTCGCCTTCGCCCACGACCTGGTCCGCGAGACCCTCTACGACTCTTTGGCCGACCCACGCGACCTGCACGCCGCAGTGGTCACCGCCCTCGATCGCGCACCCGGCCTCGCGGACTCCTCCGGCCTGGTGGGCAGGATCCTGCCGAGCGACCTGGCCAGGCACGCTTACCTGGCGGGCGACCACATCGACCCCGGCCGGGCGACGGGCCTGCTGCTCGCCGCGGCCCGGGACGCGCGGGGCCGGATGGCGGGCGAGGAGCAGCTGGGCCACCTGCGGCGGGCATACGAGGTGAGCGCCGCCGCCGATCCCCGCACCCACGCGATCGTCGCACTCGAGCTCGGCAAGGAGCTGCACCACACGGGCGCAGGCGACGAGGCACAGCGCCTCTTCGAGCAGGCCGCCGCCATCGCCGACGACCTCGACGACGCCGAGCTGCCCGCCCGCGTCGCCCTGACCCTCCGCTCCCACTACGGCCGCGACAAGGCCCTCGACCGGCTGAGACAGGCCCACGCCAGACTGGTCGGCGGCCCGGCGCCGGACGACCGGCTCGCGCTCGACCTGGTCGTCCGCCTCGCCCAGCTGGCCAGGCAGGGAGGCGACGACGACGCGCTGGCGTTCAGCCTGTGGGCGCACCACGACATCATCTGGGGCCCGGGCACCGCCGCCGAACGCGTGGCGCTGACCGGCGAGCTGGTCACCCTCGCCCGCCGCACCTCGGACCCCGAGCTGGAGCACTTCGCCAGGGCGCTGCGCTGGGTGGCCATGATCGAGCAGGGCGACCCCCGCTACCTCGACCACTTCCACGACTACGCCGCCAAGGGCCGCCGCACCGAGCAACCGCACTTCGTCATGACCGCGGCGATCGACGAAAGCATCATCGCGGCCCTCGCCGGTCGCTTCGCCGAAGCCGAGACACTGCTGTCGGACGTCCGCCTGGACACTCACCACGGCCACATGGTCTTCATGCTGCGGCACCACCGCTGGGCGATGTCGTGGCTACAAGGCCGGCTCGAGGAGCAGGAGGAGATGCTCAACGAGCTCAGAGGCAGCAGCCACCCGTGCCCAGGGTTGCTGGAGGCGCTGACGGCGCTGCAGAGCGGCGACGTCGACCTCGCCCTGCACCACCTGGCCGACGGCGAGCCCCGCGACCGCATGTCCCAGCCGCTCTGGCTGCGCCTGCAGGCCGAGCTGGCGGCGGCCACCCAGGACCCGGAGCTGTGCGCCGCGGCCCGAGCCGCGCTGTCCCCGCACCGCGGACAATGGGCGGTGGCGCTGCTGGGCTGGGACATCAGCGGGCCTTACGACCTGTGGCTCGGCATGGTGGACGCGGCGGAGGGCCGCTGGGACGCGGCCGTCGACAATCTCACCGCCGCTTACCGCTCCGCCGACCGCATGCAGGCCCGGCCGTGGTCGGTCCTGGCCCGGGCGCACCTGGCCGAGACGCTGCTCACCCGCGCGTCGCCCGGCGACGTGGAAGCGGCGAAACCCCTCCTGGACAGCGTCCGCCGGGACGCGGCCGAGCTGGGCATGCCACACGTGCCGGAGTCCATACGCCCGCCGCGGCCGACCCAGCCGAGAAACCCGGCCCAGCACGCGCCGAGCGCAGAATTCCGGCGGGATGGGGCAGTCTGGTCGCTGGTCTTCGCCGGCCGAGCCGCACACATGCCGGACGCGAAAGGCCTACGCGACCTGCACACCCTCCTCAGCCGCCCGCGCGAGGACGTGCCCGCCGTACGCCTGCTGGACCCGGAAGGCGGCGAGCTCGTCGTGGCCGCCCGCCGGATGGGCGGCGACGACGTCCTCGACGAGGAGGCCAAGACCCGCTACCGGCGTCGCCTGACCCAGCTGGACGAGGAGATCGACCGGGCCGTAGAGAGGGGCGACGACGGGCGGGCGGCCGAGTTCGACCGGGAGCGGGCGGCGCTGCTGGAGGAGCTGCGGGCGGCGGCGGGCCTCGGCGGCCGTACCCGCCGTCTGGGAGATGAGGCCGAGCGGGCCCGCAAGACGGTCACGGCCAGGATCCGCGACGTGCTCCGCAAACTCGATCACACCCACCCCGAGCTGGCCGCCCACCTGCGCGCCTCCATCTCCACCGGGTCGACGTGCCGCTACCAGCCGGAGGACGAGACCGCCTGGCGCCTCTGAGCGCTCAGCGCCACGTGTCGTGGCACGGGATGTCTCGAAGACGGAACATCCATCGACCGCCGCGGGCTCATGGTTTGCGGGCCACTCCGCACACGGCGCTCACCACGGTGGCCGGATCGTCCCAGCGGTCCGGCTCAGGCCGCCACTCCGGCGTGGGCACCACGCCAGGCTCCACCGGCTCCAGGCCGGTGAAAAAGCCGGCAATCCGCTCCGGACTGCGAAGTTGGTAGGTGTTGGCGGCGCTCTTGTTGTACGCGGAGACCGCCTCAAGCAGGGCCGGGTTGGTGTTCGTGCCGTCGCTCAGCACCAGATAGCTTCCGGCGGCGAGGGGCTCCAACAGCCGGTCGACGATGCCCTGCGGATCGTCATCGTCAGTCAGCTGCCCTGCGATGCTCAGCATCATGACCGCGATCGGCCGGGAGAAGTCCAGCGTCCTGGCCGCCTCCCCCAGAATGAGGTCGGGACGGCGGACATCGGCGTCGATGTAGTCCGTGGCGCCTTCTGACGTGCTGGTGAGCAGGGCCCGGGCGTGCGCCAGCACGATCGGATCGTTGTCCACGTAAACCACGCGCGATTCTGGCGCGAGGCCCTGTGCGACCTCGTGTGTGTTGTTCGCCGTGGGCAGCCCGGTGCCGATATCCAGGAACTGCCGGATCCCGGCCTCCTTCACCAGGTAGCGCACGGCACGGATGAGGAATTCGCGCTGCAGCCGGGCGACCATCGCGAAGTCGGGAAACAACCGCAGCAGGGTCTGGCCCGCCTCGCGGTCCACCTGGAAGTGATCTTTGCCGCCCAGCAGGAAGTCCCACACCCTCGCCGAGTGTGGGACGGTGGTGTCGACGCGGGCCCAAGCCGACGCGGCGGCGTTGCTATCACTCACAATGGAACATCATTCCATGGCAATGGTCTCGAATGTGCTTAATGCCGGTGAACAACCTGATCCGGGCGGTCGTGTCCGGGGATCCGCCCAGCCCGAAGAGATCATCTAGCGTCTCTCAGCAGTCAGTGCCACGCCCCATCAGCGAGATTCGCGTCCTTGAAGCTGCCCTCGGCGACGCGCCGCGGCACCTCTTCCCATTCACGAAGCACCCGCCGCCTGCCGTCAGGAATGCCGGGCCAGTCTCGTCGAGTGACTGGTTTCCCCGCGTAGAGAGGCTCCCACGTGATGGCGTAGAAGCCGCCTATGTCAGGCACCAGAGTTGTCAGCGCATGAATCGCACGGCGGTGATACCACTTGCAGACGGCCGTGATGGCAAGTCCCGCCGTCAGCGCTTCGCGCAGGAACGGCAGCGCCAGCTCGACGTTCTGCCAGGTATTGATGGATCGATCCTCGTAACGGATGACGTCGTCGGGCACACCGCGATCGAGCAACAGGCGATGGAAGGTACGTCCCTCGACAATGCCGTTGTGGCGATTGACCCCGCCCGTACCGATGATGAGCGGTGCAAGCCCTCGGTGGTATCGCTCGGCCGCGATGTTGACGGGCTGGACTTGGTTGGTGCCAAAGAGAATATGCGCGGTGGGCTGCCCCTCAGGAGGTGGGGCTTCGATGTCGACGAACGCAGTAATGACTGCGATCTGCTCCCGAGTGATGGCGTCGTCGGTCATTCGCGATCCTCACAAGGTCGACGTCCTGCCGGAATGCGGATCGCCTCCAGATAGCGGGCGTGGTATTCCGCGGATTGGCGAGCATGGGGGAATTGCTGTGTCAGAACCTTGTCGAGTTTGCCCGCGAGCACCATGGTCGGCCAGACTGGGCGGCTGCCTGCGAGCGCGGCTTGGCCTGCGGCTACGGACTCATCCAAGCGGCCCAGACCGGCCTGGGCCAGTCCCAGGATGAGCAGCGAGCGCGCATAGCCGGATGGGTGCTCGCCACGTTGGCGCGCCTCCGGCTGGTAGACAGTCTGGATCACGCGGTTGGTGGCGGCCACAGACTCTTCATTGCGGCCTACGAACAGCAGAGACGTTGCGGTGTACGGCGGGTCTTCCGCCAGATTGATGGAGAAGGCACCTGTCACAGGGGTATTGGCGGGAAGCACCGCGATCGCTTCGCTCGCTCGACGCCGAGCGCGTGTCATGCGGTCGGCATCACCGGCCATCGCGGCCGCGCGCATCTCCTGCGAGGCCAGCTTGGCGTGGACCACCGTGCCCTCAGGGGCGTTCTTCTGGCCCTTGGCGGAGAGGATCGCCGACTGGCGCGGTTGCCCTTGATACCACGCGATCATCGCTCGGGTCAGAAGGGCCCATGCCGCCAGCTCAGGATGTCGTGCGTCCCGGCTACGGCGCTCGGCATCAGAACACCACACCCGGGCTGACGCGTGCTGGCCCATGTCGCAGGCGGCCACGGCAAGCAGGTGAGACAGCCAGCCGACGGCGACGGCGAGGTCGGTATGCGACGAAACTGTTCCCAGGCGCTGGAGCATGCGGCTCGCATATGTCCTGACGGTGAGGAGTTCGTCGTACACGTCCGCCGGGGGAAGAGTGCAGATCGTCACTGCGTAGTGGTCGATGAGTTCGCCGATGCCATCCACAACGCCGCCGAGTGGTTCCTCGGCAATCGCATCGAGGGCCTGGATGATGCGATGTTCCCGGTGCAGGCACATGGCGGGCATGGTGGCGGCCGCGATCCCCTGCCTCAGGAACGTCCGGCGTAGCACCTCGCTCACCCGCTCCACATCGTCAGTGGGATCAGTGTATGGAGCGACCGAAGCCTTCCTATTCGGCGCTCTTCGAAGGATTTCCAGATCGACCTTGAAAAGGTCTGCCAGAGCGGGGAGCCAGGCACGCGGCCGCACTCGGCCCTGCTCCCACCGGCCGATCTCGTGCCGGGTGAGCGTGAACGTGCCGGTGATGGCGCACAGTTCGTCCGCCAACCGCTGCTGAGTCATTCCAGCCGTATCCCGCAAGTGTTTCAGCAGGTCCGGAAGCGGGAGATCCGGTGTTTCCACCTGATGATCCCTTTCGGTCGGCGCGTGGGCATGCTGTGAGCACACACGTGGGCACGCATAGTGTGCCCCTCCATCGTGCCCTGAACGGGCGCATGCTGCACACGTATAACCGCAGCTGAATGAGCGGCAACGACGCCGCGCACAGCTTCTTAGCCAGTAGGGGAACGACCTCGTGACACCTCACCCGCCCCTGTCGACACCGCCGTGCCGGTGAACGCGACTCGACTCAGCTTCGAATCCGCTGCACTGCTCTGCTTCGTGCGGAGCCATTCCGCCAGCCAAAGACCTGAGGAGAAGACTCATGATCCACGAAAATCGCGGACCCTGTTGGTGGGCGCTGTGACAACGACCAAGAGGTTCCCCGGCTGGGAGATCATGGAAGGTGCCGGCGGCGGCTACATCGCCTTTCGCGCCATCTTGGTGCCCGGCGACAGCGGGCTCTCCAACGTACGCTGCGGTGCCACACTGTCCGAGCTGTTCCAGCACCTGGCGCAGGAGATGCGCCGCCAGGAGCGGCCGCCCCCCAGACGTCAGCTCCCGGGAAGCCAGTTCTACCTTTCCCAATCCATAGCGTAGCCGTACGCTCACGATGAGCTTTGGCACGAGCCGAAAGAGAGAGCCTTTGCATGGGCAAGCATGAGGACCCCAAGAGCCCCCAGGACCGGCCGTTCCAGGCCGACCCCAGGAAGGTCACGCCTGACCGCCACCAGGAGTCGGGCGGTAAGCACACGGACGGCAAGGGCAAGGGCGGCAAGAAGTAGTGGATGAGGCTGCCACCGCCCAGCGCATTGAGCGACTGGCCGAGTACATCAGCAGGTTGGAGGATATCCAGGGCTTCGTCGTTGAAGCCTTCCGCGCGGTGCCGCGCCACCCGTTCATCCCCGATGTGGCGCTGGCCACGCCCGGCAGTCCTGATGAGGCGTTTGTCATCGATCGGGGCAGCGATCCCGAGACCTGGTGGGACACGGTTTACTCCCGGGCTCCCATCGTGATCCAGCTCGACGATGGCGCCACCGACATCAGGGCCCGCACAGGGGACTACACGTCCTCCTCCTCCGCGCCCAGCACGGTCGCGCATCTACTGCAACTCCTCGACCCCGAGCCTGACGACCGGGTGCTGGAGGTGGGCACCGGCACGGGGTGGACGGCCGCATTGCTCGCTCACCTGGTCGGTCCGCACGGAAGTGTGATGTCGATGGAGATCGATAAGGCCGTAGCCGAGCAGGCTGCCAAGAATCTCGCCGCAGTGGACGTGCAGCCACATCTGATTGTCGGCGATGGCGCGGAGGGTTGTCCCGAGCGAGCGCCGTACGATCGCGTGCACGTCACCTGCGGTGTCCGAACAGTCCCGTACGCGTGGATCGAGCAGTGTCGGCCGGGAGGGGTCATCGTCGCCCCATATTGCCCTGGCTTCGGCGACGATCATGTGTTGCGGCTCGTGACTTTGCGGGACGGGACCGCGATCGGCCGCTTTCCTGGCTACGCCTCATACATGATGATGCGCTCCCAGCGGCCCCTCCCCTATGCCACCGATGACGGCAGCGGTCGACGCCACCCGACTCAGGTGCACCCCCGCACCATCGGGCTCGCACCGCCCGGCGCCGACCTGGCGATGGCGGCCATCACCGGCCTGTACGCGCACATCATCCGCGAAGAGGCTCGATTTCTGACATACGTGATGGACCCGGCCGACCCCGGCCAGTGGGCAGTGGCCGTCCACCAACGCGGCTACCCCGACCACACCGTCTACCAGATGGGCCACCGTGCCTTGTGGGAGGAGGTGACCGACGCCTACTTCCGATGGGTCGGCTGGGGCGAGCCCGGACGTGACCGGTTCGGGATGACGGTGACCCCGGAAGGGCAGTGCGTTTGGCTGGACACACCCGATCAGGTGCTCAATCGCGGGTGATGCGGGTGCCGATGTCCTCGCCTTGGCAGATCGCGCTCATCGCGCCCACCTCGGCGACGTCGAAGACGTGCATGAGGAGCCCTTGCTCGTTGGCTAGGACGAAAGCGCTCTGATCCATGACCCTGACCCCTGCGTCCAGCGCCTCCCGATAGGTGAGAGTGGTGAAGCGTTTGGCGTCGGGATCGCGGTTCGGGTCGCGGTCGTAGACGCCGTCCACGCCGCGCTTGGCGACCAGCAGCGCGTCGGCTTCCAACTCCAGCGCCCGCTGGACCGCCGGGTAGTCGGTGGTGACGTACGGCTGCCCGATGCCGCCTGCCAGCAGCACGATCAGTCCGCGCCGCAGGTGCCGGTCCCCGCGTAGCCGGATGAACGGCTCGGCGACACTCTGCATCGGCACCGCCGTCATCACCCGCACGTCCGACTCACTGCGTGCCGTCAGGACACCGCGCAACATCAGCGCGTTCATCACCGTGCCGAGCATGCCGATGTTGTCGGCCTCGGCTCGTCCGATGCCCCATCCTTCGGCCATCCGGCCCCGGAAGTAGTTGCCGCCGCCGATCACCACGGCGAGCTCGACTCCGAGTGCGTGGACCGACAGCAGCTCGTCTGCCAGCTGTGCGAGACTCGCCGGGTCCGCGCCCCAGCCCGAAGGCCCGGCCAGCGCCTCGCCGCTCAACTTGACCACCACACGTGAATAACGGCTCACGATCTCCAGCTCTCCGTCGGGCCGCGCGGGCGGCGACCCGGCCAAGCGTAACCCGGGGTCCAACACGTACCCCGGACCGTCGCGGTGGCCCCCACTCCTACGAACTCCAGCCCCTAAGGCTCAGCCTAGGACCGCGCCGATCGCCGTCATGATGGGGATGGACAGGACTGTGGTGATGAGGACGGCGCTGCGGGCCAGGCGCCGGCCCGTGTCGTAGTTCACCGCGTACACGTAGATGTTCTGCGCCGTGGGCAGCGCGGCGAACAACGTGGCGGCCAGCAACGCGCTGTCGTCGAGGCCGAGGGCGAAGCGGGCGGTCAGGTACGCGATCGCGGGCTGGACGACCGCTTTCAGCGCGACCACGAGACCGATGTCCCAGCCGAGGCCGCCGCTCTTCTCCGTGGGCGCGCGCTGGGAGCCGTACAGGCTGAGGCCGTAGGCGAGCAGGGCGACGGGGATAGCCGCGCCGCCGAGCAGCTCGATCGGGCGCATGACCGTGACGGGGATGGAAAGGCCGGTCAGGGCGCAGGCCAGGCCCAGGAGGGAGGCCACCGTGAGGGGGTTGCGGAGCGGGAGCAGGAGGGCCGAGCGGATCGACCTTGCACCCTTGTCGAGGATCAGAAAGGAGATCGGGGTGATGACGATCAGCTGGAAGAGGAGGATGGGCGCGACCAGGGCGCCGTCGCCCAGCACGTAGATGGAGATGGGGACGCCCAGGTTGCCGGCGTTGACGTACGACGAGGCCAGCGCGCCGATCGTGGTCTCGCGGCGGTCCCTGCGCCAGAGCAGCTTTGCCACCAGCACGTACGCGAGCTGCACGCACGCCACCGCCACGACCTCGGTCAGCAACACCGGGGAGAGGAGCGTGGCCAGGTCGGCGCGGGAGACCGTGGCGAACATCAGTGCCGGTGTCGCGACGAAGAAGGCCAACCGGGACAGGACCAGCTCGTCGCTGGCACGCAATAAGCCGCCGGCGCCGACGAGGTAGCCGAGCACGGCAACGGACACCAGGGCGGCGAACGCCGCGACAACCCCCGACACGCTGAACTGACCTCCGAAAAATCGGACGTTAAGGAGCGTATCGGGTTGCTCCGGTGCGGGTTACGCTGCGTCCATGCGTGTAGTGGTCATCGGCGCCAGCGGTCATATCGGCACTTATCTGGTCCCAAAGCTCGTCGAAGCAGGTCATGACGTGGTCGCGGTGAGCAGGGGCAAGCGGGACCCCTACAGCCCGCACGGGGCGTGGCAGCGGGTCACCACCGTCACGGCCGACCGGGACGCGGAGGATGCCGACGGGACGTTCGGGCGGCGGATCGTCGAGTTGGAGGGCGACGTCGTCATCGACCTCATCTGCTTCGAGGAGGACAGCGCGCGGCACCTCGCCGAGGCGCTCCACGGGCGGGTGCGGCAGTTCCTGCATTGCGGGACGATCTGGACGCACGGGCCGAGCGCGCAGGTGCCGACGACCGAGGACCGGCCGAAGGCGCCGCTCGGGGACTATGGCCGGAAGAAGGCCGCCATCGAGGCATATCTGCTCGAGCGGGCCCATCGGGATGGCTTCCCCGTGACGATCATTCATCCCGGGCACATCACCGGCCCTGGGTGGGTGCCGGTCAATCCTGCCGGGAACGTCAATCCCGCCGTCTTCCAGACGCTGGCGGACGGGGAAGCGCTGGCGCTGCCGAACTTCGGCCTGGAGACTGTGCAGCACGTGCACGCCGATGACGTGGCGCGCATCTTCATGGACGCGATCGCCAGTCCGTCCGTGGCCGTGGGCGAGAGCTTCCACTCGGTCGCCACGAGCGCGCTGACGCTGCGCGGGTACGCCGAGGCGGTGGCCGGGTGGTTCGGTCGGGAGGCGCGGCTGGCCTACCTGCCGTGGGAGCAGTGGCGGGACACGGTGTCCGAGTTCGACGCGCAGGTCACGCTCGACCACATCTCCTACAGCCCGCACTGCAGCATGGAGAAGGCCGAGCGGCTGCTCGGGCACCGGCCGCGGTACACCCCGCTCGAGGCCATCGCCGAGGCCGTCGACTGGCTGGTGAGGACAGGGGTCATCGCCCGCCTCGACGACTGAGCAGTCCTCAAGTCGTGGCCGGCCGGCGCACGGGCGCGTTCGGCGCCGTCATGTGGTGGCCGGCCAGCTCAAAGGGGCGTCCGGGGCCTCCTCCAGGTCGGCCCAGTCGCTGCGGACCGGGGAGAAGACCTCGACGACGACCGCGCCCCGCGGCCCGGCCTTGACCACGTGCGGCACGTTGGAGAGGATCCGCCACATGCCGCCGGGGCCCAGGTCCCGGGTTTCCTCGCCCACGGTGAAGGTCAGCGAGCCCGCGAGACAGAGCCCCACCTGCTCGTTCTCGTGCTGATGTGCGGGCACCAGCCCACCCGCCGGAATCTCCACCACCGCCATCGTGATCCGCTCGCACTGCAGGACGCGGGCGGTGACGTCCTGCCAGATCCGCAAGGGGCGAAGGTCGGCGAGATCAGTCAGCGCGCCGGCCGTCGTGGTCTCGCGGGTTTCCTGCTCGCTCATCCTGCCTCCTTGGCCTCGTCGTATACGGCCTCGTCGTATACGGCCTCGTCGTATACGGCCTCGTCGTATACGGGTGTCGTCCATTCGTGGTGCCGGTAGCCGTCGCGGCACGCGATCTCCCGCAGGGTGCGCTGCACGGCCAGCGTCGTCTCGCCGACGACGCCGTCGCCGATCGGGCGGCCGTCCACCTCGGTGACGGGGACGACGATCGCGGCTGTGCCACACAGCAGCGCCTCGTCGCAGGCGTACAGCTCCGAGCGGTGGATCCGACGCTGCGTGACGGTGACGCCGAAGTCCTCGGCCAGCAGGTCCATCACCTGCCGGCGGGTGATCCCCTCCAGGATGTCGTCGGTGACCGGCGGCGTGGCCCACTCCTGGCCGATGCGCACGAGGATGTTCGAGGTGGTCGCCTCGGCCACATGGCCGTCCGCGGTCAGCAGCAGGGCCTCGTCGAACCCCTGCCTGATCGCCTCGGTCTTGGCCAGGGCGGGGCCGACGTAGCTCCCGATCACCTTGGCGCGGTTGGGCACCGCGACGTCCGTGCCGCGGCGCCAGGTGCTCACCATGCAGCGAACGCCGCGCAGGTTGATGTAGTCGCCGGGCATCGGGGTCGCCGGGATCAACAGCCGAGTCCCGGAGTCGTGCATCCGCACCGCGAGTTGCTCGCCGGCAAGGAGCAGCAGCGGCCGGACGTAGGCGTTGGCCCGGACGTCGTTCCTGCGTAAAAGCTCCTTGGTCGCGGCCACCAGGTCTTCGGGCCGGTACGGCAGCTCCAGCCCGAGGATCCGCGCCGAGCGCGCCAGTCGCACGTAGTGCGCCTCCGCCTCCAGCAGGTACAGCTCTCCTTGCTCGGCGTTCCACGTCGCCCGGATGCCCTCGAACGTCCCGGTCCCGTAGGAGACCACGTTGGCGAGGACGCTCAGCCGCGCGTCGTGCGAGTGCACGAACTCGCCGTCTGCGAAGACCCAGTCGTACGGCTGCCCGAAGGTCATACCGTTGACTTTATCAAAGAATTAGCTGACTCCGTCAAGGGATGGCCGAATCGCGAAGTCGCCTGACAAGATGCTGTCGGGGTGGATTCGGGGCACCCCGCCACGTCTGAGCCACGAGAAAGGTCTCGACCGTGCGGAAGGCCATGGCTCCCCTGCTCGTCACGATTCTCGCCGTCTTCTCCGCGCAGCAGCTGCTCACGCCGGTGCTGGCGCCGCTGGCGCGGGAGCTGGCGTTGACGGAAACGCAGCTCGGGCTGGTGATCACGATTTCCGCGGCCACCCTGACCGTGGCCAGCCCGATGTGGGGGCGGGCCATGCGGAGGATGCGGTTGCGTACGGTGCTGCTGAGCGGGCTCGGGCTTGCGAGCGCCGGCCTGATCGGGTTCGCCGTGGCCGTCACTCTCGGGCTGGAAGAAGTGGTGCCGCCGCCGGTCACGTTCGCCTTGATGATCGCCACTCGTAGCCTTCTGTTCGGCCTCGGGCTTGCCGCGTTGCCTGTCGCCGCCCTCACCGTGGCGGGGCTCGTCACGACTGGGGAGGCCGATCGGACCAGGGTCACCGGGCTGGTCGGTGCGGCGCAGGGGCTGTCGCTGGTGGTCGGGCCCGCGGGTGGCGGCGTGCTGGCCGTGGCGTCGCTGCTGCTGCCCCTCTACGTGTCGCCGGTGATCTGCCTGCTGCTGACGGTCTGGGTGCTGGTGGCCGTACGGCGTGAGCCTGCCAGAGCGCCCCAAGGCGTCGAGGGTCCCCGGCCTCGGTTGTGGGATGCGCGGTTGTGGCCGTTGTTCGCGATCGGCTTCTGCGTTTTCCTCTCACTCGGGCTCGTGCAGGTGATCCTGGGGTTCCTGATCGCCGACCGCCTGCATGTGGATCCGCAGGCCACGGCGGGCGGCGTGGGCCTGGCGCTCGCCGTGGCGGGCATCGTGATCGTCGGCGTGCAGGGAGCGCTCGTGCCGGCGCTGGGGTGGCGGGCGCTCCGGCTGATCCGGGTGGGGGCGCCCATCGCGGTGGCCGCGTTCGGGCTGCTCGCCGTCGCCCACAGCCTGTGGCTGATCACCGTGGCGTTCGGGCTGCTCGGCGTGGGGCTGGGGCTCGCCATGCCGGGGGTCGCGGCGGCGCCGGGCCTGCTCGTCGGGCCCGAGGGGCAGAGCTCGATCTCCGGGCTGGTCAACGCCGTCATCGGGTCGACGTTCGTGGTGGGGCCGCTGTTGTCCACCGCCCTGTACGAGATCACCCCGGTCGCCCCGGTCCTGGCCGCGTTCGTCGCGGCGACGACGGCCGTGGCGCTGGCGTGGTTGTCACCGGCTGCCCGCCACGCCAAGGCCGCGGCCGAGGCCGTCGCCGCACCGTGACCGTCACCTAGTCAGCGCGCCGAACTCCACAGGCGCTCACGGCGTCCTGAGTCTCATATGTCGAGAGCGATCGTCTTATTCAATAAGACTCCCTCTAGAGTCTCCCGGCATGACACCTTGGGAGATGGCCGCGGTGCTGGCGGCCGGCGTGGCGGGCGGGGCCATCAACACCGTCGTGGGGTCCGGATCGTTGATCACGTTCCCCACGCTGCTGGCCGTCGGCCTGCCGCCGATCAGCGCCAACGTCTCCAACAACATCGGCCTCGTCTCCGGCGGCTTCACCGGCGTCATGGGCTACCGGCCCGAACTGAAGGGCCAGCGCGAGCGCCTGCTCAAGCTGGCCCCCGCTTCGGCCATCGGCTCACTGATCGGCGGCTTCCTGCTGCTCAACCTGCCCGAGAGCAGCTTCAACCTGATCGTGAGCGTGCTGATCGCGATCTCCTGCACGCTGGTTCTGATCCAGCCCAGGCTCAGCCGCCTGCTCAACGCGCCGGGGCTCAACCCCGCGTCGAGCTCGGCTGCGCACGGCGGGCCGTGGCTGTGGCTGGGCACGCTGGCGGCCGGCATGTTCGGCGGCTACTTCGGCGCCGGGCAGGGCATCCTGCTTCTCGGCCTGATGGGCATCCTCCTCGCCGATGACCTGCAGCGGCTCAACGCGGCGAAGAACGTGCTCGTGCTGCTGGTGAACTCGGTGGCCGCCGTGCTGTATGCGGTGGTGGCCGACGTGGACTGGCTCGCGGTGCTGCTGGTGGCACTGGGCTCGATGGCGGGCGGCTTCCTCGGAGCCAGGGTCGGGCGGAGACTGCCACAGCCGGTCCTACGCGGTGCGATCGTCTGCATCGGCGTCGTGGCGATCGTGAAACTCCTCACAGACTAGAGAGCTTGCGGCATAAATGAAAATCGTTACCATTGTCGGCTATGCGCCCCGATCGTCGTGCCTTCCTTTCCGCCGCCGCCATCGTCCTCGCCGGATGTGGCGTCCCATCTGAAACCGGGACCGTGTCGTCGCAGCCCCGAAGGGGTGGGAGGCTGCGGGCGGCGTTCGCGGGCGGCGGGGCGCAAGAGAGTCTGGATCCGCACCTGGCCAACCTGTTCCTGGAGGCGTCGCGGTCCAAGGCGATGTTCGACAAGCTCGCCGACTACGGGACCGACGTGTCGATCGTGCCGCGCCTGGCAAGTGGGTGGGAGGCGGACAAGAAGCTCAGCACGTGGCGGATCACGCTGCGCGAGGCCGTCTTCCACGACGGCCGGCCGGTGCGGGCGGCCGACGTGCTCCACAGCTACGCCCGCATCGCCGACGAGAAGCGCACCTTCCGCGCCAAGGCCAACCTCGCCCTCATCGACCTGAAGAGCAGCCGCGCGGTCGGCGACCGGACGGTGGAGTTCGTGCTGAAACGGCCCTACGCCGAGTTCCCCAACGTGCTGGCCGCCTTCGGCGCTTACGTCGTGCCCGAGGGGGCCGAGGAGTTCAGCCGGCCCGTCGGGTCGGGGCCGTTCGTGTTCGGCTCGTTCCAGCCTGGCCGGTCGCTGCTGCTCAAGAGGAACCCGAACTACTGGGACGGGGCGCCGTACCTGGACGAGCTCGAATACCTGATCGCCAACGAGGAGTCCGCCCGGGTGAACGCCGTGCTCGGCGGGCAGGCCGACTACGCACACGACCTGACCCCGGCCACGGCCCGCACCCACCAGGCCGGCGGCCGGATGGCGATCACCCGGCTGAGCAACAGCGGCATGCAGGCGTTCGCGATGAAGGTGGACCGGCCGCCCTTCAACGATCCCCAGCTGCGGCAGGCCATGTTCCTGCTGGCCGACCGCGAGCAGATGATCAACAGCGTGCTGGCGGGCGCCGGGCAGGTGGGTAACGACCTGTTCGGCAAGGACTACCAGTACTACGCGGCCGGCATCCCGCAGCGCACCCCCGACCTCGAGCAGGCCAAGTGGCTGATCGACAAGGCCGGGGCGAGGGGCATGAAGGTGCGGCTCGACACCTCGGCGGCGGCCAGCGGTTTCCTGGAGGCGGCCAGCGTCTTCGCCGACCAGGCCAGGCAGGCCGGGCTCGACATGACGGCCGCCACGGGCAACAAGGACACCTACTGGGCCGACGTGCTGAACAAGGGCGTCATCTGCTGCTACCGCTCCGGGGCGATGCCGATCGAGACGCACATCTCGCAGCGGCTGCTCACCGGCTCCACCACGAACGCCACCAAATGGGCCCGCCCCGCGTTCGACGCGCTTTACGACCAGGCCGTCGCCAGCCCCGACGAGAACAAGCGCGGCCAGATCTACCTGGAGATGCAGCGCACGCTGCATGCCGAGGGCGGCTTCCTCATCTGGGGGTTCGCCGACTGGCTGCTCGGCGCCTCGCCCCGGGTGCGCGGGATCGCCAACGCCCCCGCGAACACCCTCGATTGGGCCCGCTTCGACAAGGTGTGGCTGGCTTGAGTCTGGCCCGCTACGCGCTGCGGCGGCTGCTGCTCGGCGTGGCACAGGTGGTGGCGGTGGCCACGCTGGTGTTCGTGCTGACCGAGGCGCTGCCCGGCGACGCCGCCGTCGTGCTGGCCGGGGACATCCCGGACGAGGAACGCATCGCCCAGATCAGGCACGCCCTGGAGTTGGACCGTCCGGCCGCCGAGCGGTGGGCGGGCTGGCTGGCCGGGCTGGCACGCGGCGACCTCGGCGTCTCGCTCGTCTCCGGGCGCCCGGTGTCCGGCGTGCTCGCCGACGGCCTGCCGCCGACTCTGGTGCTGGCCGGCCTCACGCTGCTGCTGCTCGTGCCGATCTCGGTGGCCGTGGGCGTGACGGCGGCGGTACGTCAAGGCGGGCCGCTGGACCGGGTGCTGACGACGGTGACCGTCGGCCTGTATTCGATCCCGGAGTTCGCGCTGGGCGTGGTGCTGGTGGCGGTGTTCGCGGTGCGGCTCGGCTGGTTCCCGCCGACGGCGGTCGGCGCGCCGTCCAACATGCTCCAGCAGCCCGCGCTGCTGGTGTTGCCGGTCGCGGTGCTGCTGGCCAGGCCGGTCTGCTCGATCAGCCGGCTGGTACGCGCGGGCATGATCGACGCGCTCGGCTCCGGGTACGCGGCGCACGCCCGCCGGCTGGGCCTGCCGCGCCGGCGGGTGGTCCTGACGCACGCGTTGCCGAACGCCCTGGCCCCGGGCGTGCAGCAGCTGGCGAGGACCACGGACTGGCTGCTCGGCGGGGTGATCGTGGTGGAGTCGGTGTTCGTGATCCCGGGCCTCGGCACGTTGCTGAACGACTCGGTGGCGGCCAGGGACGTTCCGGTCATCCAGGCGCTCTGCGTGGTGTTCGCGACGACGACCGTGGTGGTCAATCTGATGGCGGACCTGGCGGCGTACCGGCTGGCGCCGAAGGCTTTCGCATGAGGCGCAGCGTAGGGGTCGTGCTGCTGGCCGTGCCGCTGGTCCTGGCGCTCGCCGGGCCATGGCTGGCGGGTGCGCCCGAGCCGCGCGGCGTCTCCTTCGCCGCCGTTCCCCCGCTCGGCACGGACTTCGTCGGGCGCGACGTGTGGGAGCAGGTGCTGCTCGGCGGGCGTTCGGTGGTGACGGTGGCGGTGCTGGCGACGGCGCTCGCGTACGCGACCGGCGTGCCGCTCGGGATGGCGGCGGCGCTGGCCGGGCGGCGGTGGGTGGACGAGTTGCTGATGCGCCCGCTCGACCTGCTGCTCGCGGTCCCGTCGCTGCTGCTGCTCATCATGCTGGCGGGGCTGTTCTCGCCGGGGCCCGCCGTGCTGGTCGGGATCGTGGCGCTGATCGGGATGCCCGAGGTGGTGCGGATCGCCAGGGCGGCGGCCCTGGAGACGGCGAGCAGCACGGCGATGGAGGCGCTGCGCCTGCAGGGCGAGACGTGGTGGCGCCGGGCCATCGGGTACGCCGGCCGATCCATGCTCACCACGCTGCTGGCCGACGTCGGGGTCCGGCTGGTCGGCGCACTGTATTTGGTGGCCTCGGCGAGCTTCCTCGGCGTCGGTCTCGCGCCGGACGCCGCCGATTGGGCGGTGATGGTGGACCGCAACCGTACCGGGATGTTCCTGCAGCCGTGGGCGGTGCTGGTGCCCGCACTGCTGATCGTCGCCCTGTCGGTGGGGCTGAACCTGACGTTCGACCGGGCGAGGAGGCGGTGATGCTGCGGGTCTCCGGGCTGCGGGCCGAGGTGGACGGGCACGTCCTGGTGGACGGTGTGTCCTTCGAGCTGGCCGCGGGCGAGGTGCTGGCGCTGGTCGGCGCCTCGGGCAGCGGCAAGACCACCACAGGGCTGGCGCTGCTGGGCGAGCACGCGCCCGGGGTGCGGATCACCGGCGAGGTACGCCTCGCCGGCACTGCGGCCTATGTCCCGCAACACCCGTCCAGCGTGCTGAACCCGGTGCGGCGGGTGGGCAGCGTCCTGCGGGAGGTCGCACGGCGGCAGGTCGCGCGGGCCGCCGACGGGAGACGACAGGAGGCCAGCGGGGCACAGGGCTGGACAGGGCAGCGACAGCAGGCCAGCGGAGCACAGGGCTGGACACGGCGGCAGCTGGCCGGCGGAGCACAGAGCTGGACGCGGCGGCGGCTGGCGCAGGCCGCTGATGAGCGGGTGGTGGAGGCGGCGCGGCGGGCCCGGCTGCCGGTGGAACTGCTCGGCCGCTACCCGCACCAACTCTCCGGCGGCCAGCAGCAACGGGTCGTGCTGGCCCAGGCGTTGTTGCCGGACCCGGCCCTGATCGTCGCCGACGAGCCGACGACCGGCCAGGACGGCCTCCTCAGGTCCGAGGTCATCGAGGAGTTCCGCCGGCTGCGCGCGCAGGGCATCGCCCTGGTCCTGCTCAGCCACGACCTGGCCATGGTGCGCACGCTGGCCGACCGGGTGGCGGTGCTGCACGCGGGCCGCATCGTCGAGTCGGGACCGGCCGCCTCCGTCCTGGACACACCACGACACGACTACACCCGGCGCCTGCTCGCCGCCCGCCCGGAACCCCGGGCCGCAACCGGCACTGGTGACGTGCTGCTCGAGGTGCGGGATCTCGTGGCGGCGCACCGGGGCGGCCCGCCCGTGCTCGCGGGGGTGAGCATGAGCGTCCCAGCCGGGGCCTGCCTGGCCGTCGTGGGCAGGTCGGGCAGCGGCAAGACCACGCTCGCCCGCTGCGTCGCGGGCCTGCACCGGCCGGCCTCCGGCACGATCGCCCTGGACGGTCGCCCGCTCCCCGGTCATCTGGCCAGGCGCGCTCGCGACGTCCAGTACGTCTTCCAGGACGCCAGAGCCTCGTTCGACCCGTACCGCGCCGTGTGCGCCCAGGTCGCCAGGACGGCGGTGCGGCTACGCGGCGCCACCACGCAGGAGGCCACGGCGCAGGCCGGCAGTCTGCTGGAGCGCGTCGGCCTCGGCGAGCAGACGGCCGGACGCCGCCCGTCGGCGTTGTCGGGCGGCGAGTTGCAGCGCGCCGCGCTGGCCCGCGCCCTGCTCGCCGGCCCGCGCGTGCTCGTCTGCGACGAGATCACCTCCGGCCTGGACGCGCTCGTCCAGGCCGCCATCCTCGACCTGCTCGACGAGCTGCGTCGCGACCTCGGCCTGACGCTGTTGCTCATCAGTCATGACATGGACGTGGTCGCCAGGCTGGCGGACCGCGTCGCCACGCTCGACGACGGCCGGCTCGCATGGGACGAAATATCATGAACCCTTACGTCATCCAGCCCGCCCTGCCCCGCCATCTCGACGGCGCGCGGCAGGTCATGCTGGACACCTTCTACCGCGACTTCGGCTATGGCTACCAGCCTCAATGGCATGAGGACGTGATCGACCTGGAGGGCACGTACCTCCTGCCGTGCAGGCACACGCTCCTCGTGGCCCTGCACGGCGACGAAGTGGTCGGCACCACGGCCGTGCGCGCGCAGGGACCGAAGAGCCCGCCCCACCCGGAGTGGCTGGCCAGGCTCTACCCGGACGGCACGACGGCGCAGCTCTACCGGGTGTACGTGGCCCCCGCTCATCGCCGGCACGGCCTGGCCCGCGACCTGGTCCGCCAGGCCTGCCGCTTCGTCGCGGAGTGCGGCGACTACCGGTCGATCTACCTGCACACCGACACCCGGGTGCCGGGGGCGGAGGCGTTCTGGCGCTCAATGGCCGAGCCGGTCTTCGACGACCGCGACGGCGACCCCGAGCACCTCCAGACCCTCCATTTCGAGCTCCCGATGCCGACTTCGTGTGACAGTCCCCATTAGTTTGTCCGGAATCCTGAATTTCGGTCGTAAAGTACGCCAGGATCGTCCCGGCGTGCGGCTGAGTACCGAGAAGTTCGGGCCCGGGGCGGAGAAGGTGTTCTGGGACCTGTTCGCGCTGCCCGAGGGCGTGACCACGATGAAGATGAAGATCGAAACCTTCCCGTGATCTCCAGGTTCCGGTGCAGTAGCGCCGGCTCAGCCGGACAGGCCCGCGACGAAGGCCACGGGGATCAGGGCGACCGTGAGCGCGACGGCCCACCAGCGCGGAGCCGGGCCATTGCGCAGCACCGTGACGCCAAAGGACACGAGGGCGGCCGCGAGCCCGGCCAGCGCGGCCAACGAGACGAGGTCTGTGCTGCCCTTGAGCACGCCCAGCGGCAGCGCGCTCGCGAGCGCCGGCGCAACTGAGCTCGCGGTGCCCGCGACCCCGCCGCCGAAGGCCCTGGCGCGGTAGGCACCGATCGCCAGCATGATCCAGCCGCCCATGATCGCGACGTTGGCCGCCTTGAAGAGGTGGAAGGCGCCGTACGTGGACGAGACCGCCCGTTGCGCCGCCGCCGGCCCTAGCACGTCCACCATCTGGAACGCCAGATGACTCACCCCCGCGTGGAAGACCCGCCCGAACAGCCCGAGCACCACCAGCGTGCCCCCCCATGCGGCCCACCGCGGGTGCGTCGCCCCGATGCGGCGCGCCAGCGCGGCCACGGCCGGCCACAGCACTACGACCCCGGCCGCGAACAGGCTGTAGGACAACGTCATCTTCGCCGACTCCGCCGCGTAGGCGGCGAGCTGACTGGGAAAGAAGTCGTCCTCACCCATCCGGACCAGCACCGCGGCAAGCAGCAGGAGCGGCCCGAGCACCAGCCCGGCCCCTTCGACCCAGCGGCCGGGGAACTGATTGATCGTCATGCCACCGATTGAACCGGCGGCCGCGCGCCGGCACACGGGCGCTCGGGCGAGAGCCGCGGTAGAGCCAGCACCACCTTCGGTAGCCTGCGTAGTTTGGTAATAACGGGATTCCTGCGACAGAAGGGACGAGCACGTGCTCGACGATGGCGGCCTCCGGGCGCTCCGCGAGGCGGCGCGCCTGTCACCGGACAACCTTCCACTCCGGCGGCACCTCGCCGAGCAACTCCTGGCCAAGGGGTACCTGGCCGACGCCGAGGCCGAGTTCCGCGCCGCGCTCCTGCTCGCGCCCAAGGACGTGGATGTCACGGCCGGGCTGGCCGAGGCGTTCGTACGGCAGAGCGCCCACGGCGCGGCGCTGGCGGCGCTGGAGCCGTTCCTGGCCTCGCCCGGCTACCCGCCGCGGCTGGGGATCATCGCCGCGAAGGCGCTGCTAGGCGAGGGCGAGACGGGTAAGGCGGCCTACCGCTACTACGAGGCGATCTCCAGGGATGCCTCCCTGGAGGACCCGGAGCTGGCGGCTCGCCTCGCGATCCCGGTCCCGACGCCCTCGGCTGCGCCCGCCGACCCAGTGCCTCCGTCACCGCCCGAAGAGGAGGAGGTGGAGCGGTCGAAGCACACCTTCGCCGACGTGGCCGGGATGGAGGCGGTCAAGGAGTCCCTGCGGGTCAAGCTGCTGCTCCCCCTCCAGCAGCCGGAGCTCTTCGCCGCGTACGGCAAACGCGCCGGCGGCGGCGTCCTGCTGTACGGCCCGCCGGGAGCAGGCAAGACGCACCTGGCCAGAGCCGCGGCAGGCGAGCTCGGAGCGGCGTTCGTCAACGTCGGCCTGGCCGACATCCTGGACATGTACGTCGGCTCCAGCGAGCGCAACCTGCATGCCACGTTCGACCTGGCCCGCCGCAACCGCCCGTGCGTGTTGTTCTTCGACGAGGTCGACGCGCTGGCCGCCCGCCGCTCCGACATGCGCCAGGCGCACGCCAGGCAGCTGGTCAACCAGTTCCTGGCCGAGCTCGACGGCGTGGACCAGAACGCCAACGAGGGCGTCCTGGTGCTGGCGGCCACCAACGCGCCCTGGTACATCGACGCGGCCTTCCGCCGCCCCGGCCGGTTCGACCAGCTCGTGTTCGTGCCGCCGCCGGACACCGCGGCCCGCGCGGCCATCCTGCGCATTCTCTGCCGGGACAAGCCGCTGGCCGAGATGGACTTCGACGCGGTGGCGCGGGCCACCGAGCACATGGTCGGCGCGGACCTGAAGGGCGTGGTGGACCGGGCGGTGGAGGTCAAGCTCCAGCAGTCGATCAGCGCGGGCCGCCCCATCCCGATGTCGACCACCGACCTGCTGGCCGCCGCCAAGGGAGCCAAGCCCACGGCGGTACGCGAGTGGCTGGCCACCGCCCGCAACTACGTCCTGCACGCCAACGAGTCCGGGGCGTGGGACGAGCTGATGCCGTGGATCAAGGCCAAGTGGTGAAGGTCGACGACGCGATCGGCTGCGCGAGGACCTTGCTGCGGCTGCGCCGGCCGGCCGACGCCGAACGGGAGCTGCGCGGCGTGCTCGCCGTCGAGCCGCAGCAGGACATGGCGCATTGCCTGCTGGCCATCGCACTGGTCGACCAGGGCAAGGCGGCGGAGGCGGTGGCCACGGCGCAGGAGGCAGTGCGGCTGGTCCCCGGCCACTGGTATCCGCACTACGTGGCCGGCCAGGTGTATTACCGCATCGGCCTGGCCGACCCGGCGATCGCCGCCGCCGAGGCGTCCCTTGCGCAATCACCCGAGCAGGCGTCGGCATGGGAGCTGCTGACCCGCGCCCAGATGATCAAGGGCCAATGGCGTCGGATGGCGGAGGCGGCACAGCGCGGGCTGGCCGTCGATCCGGAGCTGCCGGACCTGGTGAGCCTTCTGTCCATGGCCCACACCAAGCTGGGCGAGGCCGAGCAGGCCAGGGCCGCCGCCGCGCAGGCCGTACGGCTGGACCCGGAGAGCGCGACCGCGCACCTGGCGGCCGGGCGGGCGGCGTTGGCGTTCGGCGATCCCCGGGCAGCCGCCGAGTCCTTCCGCGAGGTGCTCCGCCTCGATCCCGGCTTCAACCCGGCCAGGGATCTCCTGGTGACGGCGCTCAAGCAGCGCAACCCGCTCCAGCGCATGCTCTCGAACCTGCGGCGCCGCTACCTCGGCGGCTGGCGGCTGGTGTTCCTGCTGCCCGTGGCCCCGCCGCTGATCGCCGTCTTCGTCCTCATCGCACTGCTGCACTGGGCGGCATGGGTCGGCGAGTCGGTGACCGTGTTGCGGCTGGCCCGCGCCAGGGCCACCAAGCTGTTGTTCGAAGGTGTCGAGGCCCGCGTGGCCATCGCGTGCTGTGCTCTGGTGCTCGTCGGGGCCGGGGTGCTCGGGCTGGGCATCGCCCTCGGCCAGGAGGCCGTCGGCACGGCAGGTGTGGCGGTCATGGCTCTGGTCACCCCCGTGCAGGAGGCCACGCACACCGGCTCGCCCCGCGGCCGCAAGGTGCTCTACGGGTGGGCGGGGCTGCTGGTCCTGGCCATCGCGGCGGCGGTTGTCGCGGGCTCGCCTGCCGTCGCGTTGCTGAGCGTCTACGCCGGGCTTGGCACGATCTGGGTGGCGGCGGGCGTACGACGCTTCTTCCTCGACGGCCCCGCAGCCGAGCTGTAGCTCACGCGCGGTCCGGGAGTGGGCGGCGGGCGATGGCGCGAGCCTCCTCGTGGCCCATCCCGAACATCCTCAGCAGTTGCTCGGCCAGCTCGTCCGGCGAGTCCTCGGTCACGAGGTCCGGATGCTCAAGCCAGAGCTGCAGGAACCCCAGCAGCGAGCCGCCCGCCCCGGCCAGCGCCACGTGCGGGTTGGCGATGTGGAAGCGCCCGGCCTCCATGGCGCGGTGGATATCGCGTAGCGCGCGTGGCGCCAGCCCCTTGTCGGAGTCGAGGTACGGCAGCCCGGTGCGGGTCAGGACGCGGGCGATCTGGGGATGGGTCTCGACCAGCCGTCCGGTCAGCCTGACCGAGGCCGCGAACACCTCGGCGGGGTCCTCGATGTCGGCCGTGAGCTCGTCCAGCAGTTGCCCATGCTCTTCGAGCACGTCGGCGATGGCAGCGTGGAACAGCTCTTCCTTGCTGCCGAAATGGTTGTAGAACGAGCCGAACCCCACGTCGGCCGCCTCGGTCAGCTCCTGGATGCTGACCTCGGCGAGACCCTGGCGCGCGAGGAAGTCCCGGGCGGCGGCGATGAGCGCCTGCCTGGTGCGGGTCTTGCGCCGCTCCAGCCGGGACGCGGGCCTCTGAACCGACATCACACGTCCGATCATAGCGACTTGACAGATCCTTCCCTCATTTCTGATGATTTCATCATTAATGACCGTAGCATCAGAACGAGGAGGTGGGCCGATGGAGGGCGCACACGCGAACCTGCACAGCGAACGCGGGCCGCTCCGGGGCGAGCATCCCGGGCGATCCCGCGATCCAGTGATCAAGGTCATGGATCTGGCCTGGCTGGAGTTCGAGAAGACGGACCTGGTGCGATCGGAGTCGTTCGCCCGCGACTTCGGCTTCGCCGTGGCGGCCCGTACGCAGGATGCTCTCTACCTGCGCGGCACCCTGCCAGGGCCGCACTGCCTGGTCGTCCGCCGTGGGCCCCGGTCGCGCTTCATGGGCCCGGCGTTCCAGGCGGCCGCGGCGGACGACCTGGCACGGCTGGCCCGGGCCACCGGCTCGGCGGTGCGCGAGCTGACCGATCTCGGCGGCGGCCGGGTCGTGGACCTGCGCGACCCCAGCGGCATCCCGGTACGCGTGGTGCACGGCACGGCGGACCTGCCGACCCTGCCCGAGCAGCCACCGGTGACGATCAACGCAGGCGCCGCCCAGAACCGGGTCAACCGCACGCAGCGGCCCGCGCCCGAGCCCGCCCGCGTGCTGCGGCTCGGGCACGTGGTGCTGGAGACCCGGTGGTTCGGGCGGGCGCTCGACTGGTACCTGGACACGCTCGGCATGATCGTCAGCGACTTCCTGTTCCTGGACGACCAGCGCGACCGCGGTCCGACCATGGCGTTCCTCCGATGCGACCGGGGCGGCCGGCCCGCCGACCACCACACGCTGGCCATGCATCTGGGGCCGGGCGTGGGCTACGTGCATTCGGCGTACCAGGTGGCGGACATGGACGCGGTCGCGGCGGGCGGCGAATACCTGGCCGGGCGGGGCTACCGGCGGGTGTGGGGGGTCGGCAGGCACATCCAGGGGAGCCAGATCTTCGACTACTGGCGCGACCCCGACCGGCTGATGGTGGAGCACTTCGCGGACGGCGACCTGTTCGACTGCACGGTGGAGCCGGGCTGGGCGCCCATGTCCGCCTCGGGGCTGGCGCAGTGGGGCCCGCCGGTCACCCGCGGCTTCCTCGGCACGAACCCGTCCCCCCACCTGCTGCGCACCGTCATGACCGCGCTGCGCGAAGACAACGAGATCGACCCGGCCCGGCTGCTGGGACTGATGAAGGCGATGAGAGCGTGAGCGTCAACGTACTGCGAACCGACGGCGCCTGGTGGGTCGAGCGCGATGGGCTGGCCCATCCCGTCGACACGGCCGCGGAGACCACCGCGGAGCTGCTGGCGGACCGGGCGGCGGTCATGAAGACCTCCGCGGCGGAGGGGGTGCCGGTCGAGGAGCTCGCGCCGCTGTCGCCGGTGACCACGCCCTGCCGGGTCGTGTGCCAGATGGTGAACTACCGCTCCCATGCCCGGGACTCCGGGTTCGATCCGGACGGCGTGCCGATCACGTTCTTCCGCAAGGCGTCCGGCTCGGTGTGCGGGCCGAACGACCCGATCGTGAAGCCGCGCCACGTACGGCTGCTCGACTACGAGATCGAGCTCGGCCTGGTCATGGGCGCCCCGCTGCCGATCGGCGCGAACGTGAGCGACGCCGACCTGCCGGGATACGTGGCCGGGCTGGTGGTGGCCGACGACGTGTCGGCCAGGGACGTCCAGCTGTCGAAGACGCAGTTCTACGAGAGCAAGTCCTATCCGACGTTCACGCCGCTCGGGCCGCGGCTGGTGCTGCTGGAGCCGGCCGAGTTCGCCCGGCTGGCGGACCTGCGGCTGCAACTGTCGGTCAACCAGGTGCTGCGCCAGGACCGTACCGTCGCCGACATGATCGCCGGGCCGGCCGCGGCGCTGACGGCGCTGGCCCGGTTCCAGGAGCTGCGGCCCGGCGACGTGCTGCTGACCGGCACGCCCGGCGGGACGGCGCTGAATGCGCCGCCGAAGCCGGTGGAACTGATCGGCTCGCTGCTGCCGCCCGCGCTGAAGTGGAAGATCTTCTTCGACCGGCAGGCGAAGGTGCCCGCCTACCTGCGGGACGGCGACGTCGTGACGGCGCGGATCGCGACCGGCGACGGCGCCATCGACCTGGGCTGCCAGCGCACGCCGGTGGTGTACGGGTGAACGTCGTCCCCGTCCTCATCGCGGGCGCGGGGCCGACCGGGGTGACGGCGGCCACGCTGCTGGCCAGGTACGGCGTACGCAGCCTGGTCGTGGACCCGCACCCGGACGTGTACCCACTGCCTCGGGCGGTCCACCTGGACGACGAGGTGATGCGCATCCTGCAGGCGCTCGGCGTGGCCGAGGAGTTCGCCGCCATCAGCCGGCCCGCGCCGGGCATGCGGCTGATGGACGGGGAGCTGCGGACGATCGCCGAGTTCCGCCGCGACCTGGCTCCCGGCCGGTCCGGCTGGCCGCAGGCGAACATGTTCGACCAGCCGGACCTCGAAGCGCTGCTCCGCGCCAACCTGGCCCGCCATCCCCAGGCCGAGCTACGGCCGGGCGTCGAGGTCGTCGGCATCGACCAGGACGGGCGCGGGCCTGTCCGGGTGCTGGTCCGTGACGTCGCCACGGGGCGGCGGGAGGAGATGCGGGCGCACGCGGTGCTCGGGTGCGACGGCGCCGGCGGGGTCACGCGCGGATTCGTGGGGGCGCGCATGCGGGATCTGCGCTTCGCGGAGCGGTGGCTGGTGCTGGACGTGCGGAGCGCCAAGCCGCTGGATGTGTGGGACGGCATCCACCAGGTGTGCGATCCGGTACGTCCGGCGACGTTCATGCGCATCGGGCCCGAGCGCTACCGGTGGGAGTTCCGGGTGCGGGCCAGTGAGACGGAGGCCGGGCTGACGTGCCGCGACATGCTGATGCGGCTGATCTCTCCCTGGACTCGGGGGGTGCCTGCGGACGAGCTGCGCCTGCTGCGGTCGGCCACCTACACCTTTCGCGCGCAGGTGGCCGATCGGTGGCGGTCCGGCCGGGTGTTCCTGCTCGGCGACGCGGCGCACCTGACACCGCCGTTCATCGGGCAGGGCATGGGGGCCGGACTGCGGGACGCGGCCAACCTCGCGTGGAAGCTGGCGCTCGTGCTCTCGGAAGGGGGCGATGAGCGGCTGCTCGACACGTACCAGGCCGAGCGGGCTGCGCATGTCACGCACGTGATCAGGCTCGCGATCGCCGTCGGGCGGGCGATGGCGGGAGGGCGCGAGCGCGGCGCGGCCGTACGGCGGCTGCTGCTCGCCCAGGCTGCCAGGATTCCGGCGGTCCACCGCCGCACCGTGCACGGCACCTCGCCGGGGCTGCGCCGGGGAATGCTGGTGAGGCGCCGGTCACCGTTGGGCGGCGGCCTGGCGGGGACCCTCGCGCCGCAGCCGTGGATGGAAGTGGACGGGCATCGCCGGCGGCTCGACGACGTGCTGGGCGATGGGTTCGCCGTCATCACCCTCGGACCGCTGGACGCCGAGTTCGCCGCCCTCGCCCGCCGCCTGCGCGCCACCGTCGTCCACGTCCGGCGACCGCACCACGGCGCGCCACCCGTCAGCCGCACCCCGCACCACGGCGCCCCATCCGACGGGCGCGACCTGTCGCTCGGCGAGGGAGCTGAGCGGCGCGATGGGGCGGTGGTCGTGGAGGACCGGGCGCTCGATGGGTGGCTGCGGGGCGCAGGGGCGGCGGCAGTGTTGCTCCGGCCCGACCGCATCGTGCTGGCCGCCGCGCCCTTCCCCAGGCGGCCAGGGCCGGTCGGTGCGGCGATCGTGCGGGACGCGGCCGCCTGGTTGCCCCTCCTTCCACCCACCCGCACGCCCCGCGTCCACGACGATCAGAAGGAGCCACATGAGTGACCTCGTGCTGATGCGCAAGGCCGGTCAGCACATCGCCGAGACCGCGGCCCCCGTGCTGGGATTCACGCTGGTGTACGCCACCACCAACCGCCTCCCCCTAGCCCTGACGGCCGGCCTCGCCCTGGCCGCGGTGGTCGCGGTCTACCGGTTCACCCAGGCACGCAGCCTCCTGCCGGCGGCCGGCGGGTTCGCGCTGACCGCGGGGGCGGCGGCCATCACCGCCCTGTCCGGTGAGGCCGCCGACTTCTTCCTCCCCGTGCTGATCCTTCGCGCCACGGTCGTCCTGCTCACTCCGATCATGCTGCTGCTCCGCTGGCCGCCGGTCGGCCTGGCGGCCGGAGTGCTCTTTGGCCGGGGTCTCGCCTGGCGGCGTTGCCCGGCGAGGCTGCGGGCGTACACGGTCGCCAATCTCGTCTGGGTCGTGACCGAAGGCGCCCTCGTGGCCAACCAGGTCCGGCTCTACCTCGCCGACCGGGCCATGGCCATGGGCGCGTTCAAGCTCCTGGTCGAGGTGCCGGTTCACGTGCTGCTGGCGGTCCTGATGTGGGTGATCTACCGCCGCCTGACCCGCCGCCCCTGTGACTGCCACCAAGTCCGCGAAAACCACCAAGGAGAACGATCATGACGACCACCGTGACGCTGACCGGCACCGGCGTGCCGATCCCCTCGCCCGGCCGCGCAGGCGCAGGTGTCCTGGTCCGGTACGGCCGGATCGCCCTGCAGTTCGATGCCGGCCGGGCCACCGTGCTACGCCTGACCGAGGCCGGCACCGGCCTGCACGAACTGAGCGCGCTGTTCGTCACCCACGTGCACAGCGACCACGTGATCGGGCTGCCCGACCTGGTCATGGGGCGGTGGATCCAGGACCACGTGTGGAGAACCGGCCCACTGGACATCCACCTGCCCGAGGGCGAGGCCGTGGGTTTCGCCGAGCGCATGCTGGACCCGTACAAATCGGACATCGCGCTGCGCATGGAGCATGTCCAGTCCGTGCCGCCCGAGCTGCGCCTGCATCCGTTCGCCTGCTCCGCGCGGCCGCGCGAGGTGTGGTCGCGGGACGGCGTCACGGTGGAGGCGGTGGCCGTGCACCACGAGCCGGTGCCCGACGCGGTGGCCTACCGCGTACGCACCCCCGACGGGACCGTGGTGATCTCCGGCGACACGCGCGTGTGCGAGGAGGTGGAGGAGCTCAGCCGGGGCGCGGACGTGCTGGTCCACGAGGCGTGCCGGACGACGGCGCTGCACGCGGCCATGGCCGGGACGCCGTTCGAGAAGATCTTCTCCTACCATGCGGACACGGTGGCGCTGGGCGGGCTGGCCGAGCGGGCCGGCGTGGCGCATCTCGTGCTCACGCATCTGATCCCGGCCCCCGAAGACGAGGCCGGTGAAGCGGAGTTCGCATCGGACGTGCGTTCGGGCGGCTATCGGGGGCGGATCACCGTAGGCGGGGATCTGATGACGGCGACCATGGGCTGAACCGGCGCCGGCGATATTCACGTTCTGTGATAGGGAGTGACGCACAGGAGCATGCCACACTGTATTTGCGATCACCCCCCGTCTTCAGGAGACTCCGTGAAGAGGCCTGCGAAGAAGTCTTCGCCACTCGTGCTGGACCCCGTCCTGATCATCGGCACCACCCTGTCGGTCCTGCTCGGCGTGATCTTCTACGTCCGCGAGGACACCGCCCAGGGACTGGCGCTCCTGGCCGGGCTCATCGGCGGCGTCATCACGTTACAGGTGCAGACCCTGCTCAGAGAGAAGCGCAGGGTCGATCACGAGACCACCGTGGGCCAGCTCGTCTCCACGATCGAGAAGATCCCATGGCTGACGGAGCTGATGGTGCCCATCCTCCGTGCGGCCAAGCACGTGGAGCGCGAATACCCCGGCACTCCAGCCGTCGACGCCTGCCGGGCGGCGTTCGACGAATGCCTGCGCACTCTCACCGACCTGGAGCGGGGGCACTTCCGCACGCCCTACGGCGACAACGCGGTTTTCCAGCGCCTGATCGACCAGACGAAGCGCACCATGTGCGCCACCAGCGTGCCCTCGGTGGATCTCGCCTGGTGGCGTGAGCCGGTCGGCAGGCAATACTGGGAGGCCCAGCTCAATGCGCTGAAGCGTGGCGTGAAGATCCGCAGGGTGTTCATCTACCGCGAGTGGACCGACGAGCTCGACGAGCTGGCGCGCGAGCAGATCGCCGCCGGGGTCCAGGTGCGCCGGGTGCATGTCGACCGGCTCCCCCCGGCCATGCGGGTGATCAGCGCCCTGTGGGACGGCTCGTGCGGCCACGAGCTCAGCTACACCGCTGCAGGCGAGGCCGTCTACGACACCTTCACGGTCTCCCCTCCTGATCTCGAACGGCTGATGACGCAGTTCGAGATGATCGAGAGGAACGCCGTGGAGCTGGATCAGCCGCGGACGCCGGACTCTGTCTCCTGAACCCTTCGGCGGTCAGCATGGCGAGCGAGACCCACAGCAGCCCGAACGCCGCCCACCTGGCCGCCGGCATGACCTCGCGGAACACGAGGACCCCGATCAGGAACTGCACGACGGGCTCGATGAACTGCAGCATGCCGACCACGCTGAGCGGGATCCTCGTGGTCGCGGCGCTGAACAGCAGCATCGGCAGCATCATGACGAACCCGGAGCCGATGCCGAGGAGCGTGTTGGCGACGGACACGTGACCGAACGTGGCCTGGCCGGACGCCTGGATCACGACCGTGTAGACCACGGCGAAGGGAAACAGCACCGCCGTCTCCACCATCAACCCTTCGGCGGCTCCGACCCCGACCCGCTTCTTGATCAGACCGTACGCGCCGAAGGTGGTCGCCAGGCCGAGCGCGATCCAGGGCAGCCCGCCGTACGCGACCGTGAGAACGGCCACGGCGGCGGCGCCCAGCCCGATCGCGGCCCATTGCCAGGCTCGTAACCGTTCACCCAGGAGCGCCACCCCAAGCGCGACGCTGACCAGCGGGGTGATGAAGTAGCCAAGCGAGGCGTCGACCACGTGGCCGCTCATCGTCGCCCAGATGAACAACCCCCAGTTGGCGGACGTCAGGACACCGGCGAGGGCGAGCAGTGCCAGGTCGCGCGGACGGCGTAAGATCGCCGCCACCTGCCGGCGGCGGCCGATGGCCAGCACCAAGAGCCCGACCGCTACCGGTGACCAGAGCACGCGCAGCGCCAGGATCTCGACCGCGCCTGTGGGCTCGACCAGTGGCCAGTAAAGTGCCGACAATCCCCACAGCACATACGCCGCCACGCCGAGCAGGACACCTTGCCGCGCAACGGACATCCATCCACAGTATGTGCTCGCCCTTCCCGTGATCGACCCGGTGCTCAGCCGGCCGCCCGGTGCCGGCGGCGGCAACGCGGCCGGGCGAAGGCCGGAATGTATGCGTGGCGTACCTGCCTGGTATGTGAATTGTCCCGTCCGTTTCTAACGTCTCCGGTGATCCCCAAAACGCCCAAAGAGAGGCGGTTCGCGTGAAAATCGGAAAGTTGAGCGACTGGCTGCTGTCCAAGGTGGTCCCGGAGCACTCGGCCCAGGCGGCGTGTCCGTGCTGGTGGGAGGGCACCACGTGCCTGATCCGCAGGTGCTGCGCCTACGGTGCTTCCTGCGGTACCGGCAAGTCATGTGGCGCCTGGCAGTACACCTGCGGCTGACGTCCACATAGATGACCATGTTCGCGTGGACGTTCGGTTTCCTTGCGGTAGCCGGAGTTCTGGTGGCCCTGTTGGTCCTGCGCCGTCGGTTCGCCGTCGTCGTGGTGTCCGGCCTCAGCATGGAGCCGACCTTCCACGCGGGCGACCGGCTCCTGGTCAGGCGGACGCGGCTGACCCGGATCTCTGTCGGGGACGTCGTCGTGTTCGAGACGCCCGACTGGCTGGGCATCGGCGAGCCGCCGCCGCCCGAGCGGCGCTGGATGGTCAAGCGCGTGGTGGCGCTGCCCGGCGACCCGGTCCCGGACTCGGTCCAGGCCGTGGTGCCGGAGCGCCGGGTGGCGCCGGACCGGCTGGTCGTCCTGGGTGACAACCCGTCGGCCAGCTTCGACTCCCGGCAGTGCGGCTTCATCGACGCCGGCACCCTGCTGGGAGTGGCGCTCCGCCGTCTGCATTAGGGGAGGAAAGCTCCGTGGAGTACGTCGCCCTGGGCTGCCGCAGTCTGGTGGCCCTGCTGTTCCTCGTGTCGGCGGCGAGCAAGCTGCGCGGCAGGAGCGCATACGCCGATTTCCTGGCCGCGACTCGCAGGCTCGCACCGCCGTGGCCGCCGGTCCGCGTGGCGGCCGCGGCCGTGGTGGCCGCCGAGCTCGCGATCGTGGTGCTGGTCGCCGCGCCCGGCACCGTACGGGCGGGATTCGCCCTGGCGCTGGGCCTGCTGGCGGCGTTCACCTGCGCGATCGCGGCCGCGCTGCGGCGGGCCGAGCGCACCCCGTGTGCGTGCTTCGGCGCCTCCGACCGGCCACTCGGCCGCGGTCACCTGGCACGCAACCTCATCCTCATGGCCGTGTCCGCCTTGGGACTCCTCACGTACGCGCCCGTGACCGGGGACGTGGCGGCCATGCTGACCGCTGTCGCCGCCGGAGCGGTCGCCGCGATCGTGGTGGCCCTCGGCGACGACCTGATCGACCTGTTCAGCCCGACTGCCTGACCTGGAGGTCAGCCATGCCTTATATCGTCACGCTCGTCATCCTGCTGGGCGTGCTCTGCCTGTTGAATCTGGCGCTGACCGTCGGCGTGATCCGCCGGCTGCGCAAGCACTCCGAGGCCCTCGCGGCCCGCTCCGACGACGGGAACGGGCGGCAGGCGATCCTGCGCGAGGGCGCGGTCGCGCCGCCGTACGACACCATCGCCACAGACGGAGCCGCCGTCTCACGGGACCTGATCACGGAGCCGGTCCTGGTGGGCGTCTTCTCTCCCGGCTGCGATGCCTGCCACAAGGCGATGCCGGACTTCCTCGCCTCGGCCGAGCGCTTCCCAGGGGGGCCGCAGCAGGTCCTCGCCGTGATCGTCGATGAGAAGGGAGAGTCGGGGCCGCTGCGGACGGAGCTGGAGCCGGTGGCCCGGGTGGTGGTCGAGGACATGGGCGGGCCGGTCACGTCGGCGCTGCAGGTGCAGGCGTTCCCCGTCTTCGCGATCGTGGGCGGCGGCGGCCGGGTCATGGCCAGCGGGCTGCGGTTGAACCAGGTCTTCTCTTTCGCCCGGGCATAGCGGCCGTGACCTCGCAGACCATCTTCCCGGAGAGCGCCGCACCCGTGGCGGACGTGCGGATGAAGGCCAGCCCGGCGGCGCTCGCCCGCGCGCTGGGGCTGGCCTGGCAGGCGGGCCGGTGGCACGTGCTCGCGTACGCGATGCTGGCCCTCCTCGAAGCGACCGTGCCCGTGGCAGCCGCCTGGCTGACCAAGTCGGCGCTGGACGTGATCGCGCACCGGACGGCCGGCTCGTCCGCGCTGGTTGCGGTCGGCGCGGGGCTGGCGGTGGCGGGCGTGGCGGCCATCACGCTCCCGCACGTCTCCGGCTACCTGCGCCAAGAGCTGCAGCGCCGCACCGGCCGCCTGGCTCAGGACCGGCTCTTCGCCGGCGTGGAGCGCCTGGCCGGCCTGGCCAAGTTCGAGGACCCCGCGTTCCTGGACCGGATGAGCATGGCCCACACGTCGGGCGGCGCCGCCCCGAGCGCCGTGGTCTCGGGGGCGCTGGCGGTCTGCCGCGGGTTCGTCACGGTGCTGGGTTTCCTCGGCTCTCTGCTGGTCATCAGCCCGCTGCTGGCCGGCGCGGTCCTGGTGGCGGCGCTGCCCGCGCTGGCCGCCGAGCTGCGCCTGTCGCGCCAGCGCGCGTCCATGATGTGGCGGATCGGGCCGATGGAACGGCGCGAGTTCTTCTACCGGCAGCTCCTGTCCAGCGTGCGGGCCGCCAAGGAGCTGCGCCTGTTCGGCGCCGGCCGGTACTTCAGGTCCAGGATGAACGCCGAACGGCTCGCGGCCGATTCAGAACGCCGCCGCCTCGACCGCCGCGAGCTGGGCCTCGAGGGCGGACTCGGGCTGCTGTCGGGCGTGATCTCCGGCGGCGGGCTGATCTGGGCGTTGTTCGCCGCCGTCGAGGGCCGGCTGACCACGGGCGACATCGCCCTGCTCGCCACCTCGATCGTCGGCGTGCAGGCGGCGCTCGCCGGGCTGGTCGGCGAGGTGACGATGGCGCACCAGCAGCTGCTCACCTTCGACCACTACCTGACCGTGACAGCCGCCGGGCCCGACCTGCCGGTGCCGGCGAGGCCGGTGGTGCCGCCCACCCTCCGGCACGGCATCGAGCTCCGCGACGTGTGGTTCCGCTACTCCCCTGAGCATCCCTGGTCGCTGCGCGGCGTCAGCTTCACGATCCCGTACGGCTCGTCGGTCGGGCTGGTGGGCAGGAACGGCGCGGGCAAGAGCACGCTCGTCAAGCTGCTGTGCAGGTTCTACGACCCGGACCGGGGCGCGATCCTGTGGGACGGCGTCGACCTGCGCGACCTCGACCCCGCCGAGCTGCGCTCCCGGATCGGCGCGGTGTTCCAGGACTACATGGAGTACGACCTGACCGCCGCAGAGAACATCGCGATCGGCGACGTGGCGGGCCGCGACAAGCCCGCCGCCTCCGCCGCCCGGATCGAGGCCGCGGCCAGGAAGGCAGGCGTCCACGAAACGCTCAGCGCGTTACCCCGCGGCTACGACACGATGCTGACGAGGATGTTCTTCGGGCCCGACCCGGAGGCAGGGGTGGTGTTGTCGGGCGGGCAGTGGCAGCGGCTCGCGCTGGCCCGGGCCGTGCTGGGCGAGGGGCGCGACCTGCTGATCCTGGACGAGCCGAGCTCGGGGCTGGACGCCGAGGCCGAGCACGAGATCCACAACCGGCTGCGCGAGCACCGGGCGGGGCGCACCAGCCTCCTGATCTCGCATCGGCTCGGGGCGGTGCGGGAGGCGGACGTGCTCGTGGTGCTCGACGACGGGCAGGTGGCCGAGCAGGGGTCACACGAAGAGCTGATCAGGCTGGACGGGCTCTACCGGAAGCTCTTCGACCTGCAGGCCCAGGGCTACCAACCCGCCGACGCCTGACCCCGGCGGCTCGTGCGCAGGCGCACGGGTCGCGGGTGAGGGCGCAGGCGGCGGGCGTCAGCGGCGGCCGGTGAAGCGCAGCCGGACGGGGCGGCGGTGGCAGCGGGGGCGGCGGCCGCGCCAGCCCAGCGTGGGGCCGCTCAGACGCGGATCGCGGTTCAGCATGAGGTGGTGCAGCTCGGCCAGCTCCGGCCCCGGCTCGATGCCGAGCTCGCGGTGGAGGGCCCGCCGCGCCTCGGCGTACACCGTCAGAGCGCCCGCCACGTCCCCGGTGCGGTACAACGCCAGCATGAGGTGCCCCCACAGGCGCTCTCTGGTGGGTTGCAGCGCCAGCGTCTCGCGGAGACCGCCGATGATCTCACTGTGCCTGCCGAGCGCCAGCCGGGCTCGCGCGCACTCCTCGATCGCCAGATAGCGCTGCTCTTCCAGCGCGTCGAGCTGGGCGGCCACCCCGACCGTCCTGGGCAGGTCATCGGCGGCGGCGCCCCGCCACAGCGCGAGCGCCGCCGTCAGGTATCCCAGCGCCTCCTCGTAGCGGTCGCCGCCCATCGCGCCGCGCCCCTGCCGTACCAGCTCGTTGAAGTCGGCGACGTCCAGCTCGCCGGGCTCGACGGTGAGCTGGTAGCCGGGCGGGTGCGCGCGCAGGCGGCCGTCCAGGTCCTTGCGCAGGAGGTTCGCGTAGCTGCGTACGTTGGCCAGCGCCGACCTGGGCGGGCTGTCCTCCCACAGCGCGCTGAAGAGCCGGTCGTGGGAGACTGCGCGGTTCGGCTCCAGCAGGAGCCGGGTGAGCATGAGCCGCTGTTTCGTCGTCCCCAGCGGCACGTCAACGCCGTCTCGCCACAGCCGTACCGGTCCGAGGATGCCGAATCGAAGACCCATGTTCCCCCCGAACAGACGATTTTGGGAGCGCTCCCACGACACGCTACGTACGTGTCGATCATGTGTCAATGCTCTGTCAACCCGGGGTTGGACGGCATGAAACTTTCACCTGTCGACCCCGGCATAAGGGACAATCGGGGTCGTGCAGTTCGGCATCCTGGGGCCGCTGTCGGTGCGATCGCCCGATGGTGACGCAGTCGCGGTGGGCGGCGCCCGCCCGCGTGCCCTGCTCGCGATGCTGCTGCTCGACGCGGGGCGGACGGTGAGCATCGAACGGCTCATCGACGGCCAGTACGGCGACGACCCGCCGGCGGGCGCCGCCAACGCCGTCCAGGCGCAGGTCTCCAGGCTTCGCCGCCGCCTTCCCGCCGGCCTGATCGAGTTCCACGGGGCGGGTTACCGGCTGGCCGTCGACCGGGAGGACGTGGACGCGCACCGGTTCGAGCGGCTCGTCCGCGAAGGGCGGCGGCTGCTCGCGAACGGGCTGTACACGGGCGCGGCAGCCCTGCTCAGGGACGCACTCGACCTGTGGCGGGGCCCCGCGCTCGCGGACGTGTCCGACGCGCCGTTCGCGGCCGCGCAGTCACGGCGCCTGGAGGAGCTGCGGCTGGCGACCCTGGAGGACCTGATGGAGGCCGAGCTCGCACTCCCGGAGGCCAGCCCGGTGGGGGCGCTGCGGGAGCTGGTGACCGCCCATCCGCTGCGCGAGCGGGCGCGGGGGCTGCTGATGCGGGCGCTGCTGGCGGCCGGCCGGCAGGCGGAGGCACTCGCGGTGTACGAGGACACGCGGCGGCTCCTCGCCGACGAACTCGGCGCCGACCCGTCGGCCGAGCTCGCGGCCCTGCACCTGGAGATCCTGCGGGGCGAACGGCACCGCGAACGGGTCGCCAGGACGCCGCCGCCGACCCAGCTGACCAGCTTCGTGGGGCGAGAGGAGGAGCTGGCCCGCCTCGACGCGCTCGGCGAGGCCCGCCTGGTGACGATCGTCGGCCCCGGTGGCACAGGCAAGACCCGCCTCGCCATCGAAGCCGGACCCGGTCGGGAGGCGTGCTTCGTGGACCTGACGCTGGTCGACGCCACGGGACCAACCGGCCACCTGGCGCCGGTCGACGCCGCGGGACCGGCAGGCCGCCTGACGGGGGCATACGGGTCGGGGCAGGTGGCGGCGGCGGTGCTCGGGGCGCTCGGGCTGCGGGAGTCCGCGCTTCGGCCGCCCGTCACCGCCAGGTCTCCCCATGCCGCTGAGCCGCCTGATCCGGCCGAACGGCTGGTGACGGCGCTGGCCGAGCAGGAATTGACGCTCATCCTGGACAACTGCGAGCACGTCATCACCGAGGCGGCCACGCTCGCCCGCCGCCTGCTGGCCTCCTGCCCCCGGCTTACCATCCTGGCCACCAGCAGGGAGCCGCTGGGCATCACCGGCGAGCACCTGGTCCCGCTGGCGCCCCTGCCCACCCCACCACCCGACGCCGAGGACCCGTACCGCTACCCCGCCGTCCGGTTGTTCGCCGACCGGGCGGCGGCCGTGCGGCAGGGCTTCACGGTCGGACCGCACAACGTGGACGCGGTGCTCCGCATCTGCGCAGCGCTCGACGGCCTGCCACTGGCCATCGAGCTGGCGGCGGCCCGGGTGCGGACGTTCGGCGTGGAAGAGATCGCCACCCGGCTGGCCGAGCACGGCAGGTTCAGGTTGCTCTCGCGCGGCGACCGCACGGCCGCCGCCCGCCACCAGACGTTGCGCGCGGTCGTCGAGTGGAGCTGGAGCCTGCTCGACGCCGAGGAGCAGGAGCTGGCCAGGCGGTTCTCGGTGTTCGCAGGGGGTGCGACCCTGGAAGCGATCGAGCGGGTCTGTGGTGAGGAAGCCGCCGGGCCGCTCGCGGGCCTGGTGGACAAGTCGCTGGTCGAGACGGACGGCGAGCGCTACCAGATGCTCGACACCATCCGCCTGTTCTGCGCGGAGCGGCTGGCCGAGGCAGGTGAGGAGGAACGGCTGCGGCAGGCCCACGCGACCTGGTTCCTGGAGCTGGCGCGACGCGCCGACGAGCACCTCTACCGGGCCGAGCAGCTCGACTGGCTGGCCCGGCTGTCGGCCGACAACGCCAACCTGCGGGCGGCGCTGCGCTGGAGCGTGGAGCACGACAGAGCGACGGCGTTGCGGCTGGTGGCGGCGCTGGCGATGTACTGGTGGCTGAGCGGGCGGCGTGATCAGGCCACCGCGCCCGCCGTACGCCTCCTCGACACGATCGGGCCGGAGCCGCCCGCCGGGCTCGGCGAGGAGTACGTGCTGACCGTGCTCCACGCCCTGCCCCACACCGGGTCGCCGCACTGGGAGCGGGCACGGGCGATCATCGGCTCGCTGGACCGGCCGATGCGCCCCCGGATCGGCCCCGCCTTGTGGGGCATGACCGTGGGCCCACCCGAGCCGGGAGCGGCCGGGCGGGATCGGCGGATAGACGCCGATCCGTGGAGCCGGGCGCTGGAAGCGCTCGGCAACGCGTTGCTGGCACTGCTGAACGGAGCGGTCGGGCGTGCCGAGCGGGAGCTGGAAACGGTGCTGGCGGACTTCAGCGCGGTGGGTGAGCGCTGGGGGAAGGCACAGGCGCTGGACTCGCTGGCGCTGATCGCGAGCTGGCGCGGCGACTGGGCACGCGCCATGGGGCTGTGGAAGGACGCGATCGGACTCCTCAACGAGCTCGGCGCGCTGGATGAGCTGGTGGACGTGCTGGGGCGGCGGGCCGGCGCTCGCCTGCGTGCCGGGGACGCGTCGGCGGCACGCGCCGACTGCGAGCGTGCCGGGGAGCTGGCGCGGGCGATGGGCAGGCCGGGGCTCACGGCGGAGGTTCAGCTGCGGCTGGCTGAGATCGCCCGGTGGCAGGGCGACCTGGCCGGTGCGGACGACCGGCTGGCCTCCGCGCTGGAGGTCTCCTCTGAGGGCGGAGTGTTCACCACCACGGGCAGCAGGTCACGCGTGCTGACGGCGCTCGGGCGACTGGCGCAGACCCGCGGTGACGTGGCAGAGGCGGGCCGCAGGCACCACGAGGCGCTGGCCGCGGCGCTGACCTCACCGCTGGTGACCGACCTCGCCGACGTCGCCGAGGGTCTCGCTGGAAACGCCCTCTTCGCCGGCGCCTCGCCACAGGCAAGTGAGAAGGCGGCGGCGTTGCTCGGGGTGGCGGTGGCGCTGCGGGGCACGACGGTGGCCGGGGACCGGGACGTCGCCGAGGTCGCGGCCGCCGCCACCCGCGTCCTCGGTCCGGAGGCGTTCGCGGCGGCGTACGCCAAGGGCGCGGCCATGGGGCAAGACGACGCGCTGTCGGTGCTGACAGGGGGTGCGGCGGCTGTCAGCCGGTAGTCGCTGAGTTGTCAGCGACTCAGCAGAGGCTGCGTGCATGCGCAACGCGAACATCCTCATCTCCGGCGCCAGCATCGCCGGCCCGGCCCTCGCCCACTGGCTCATCCGCTACGGCTTCACCGTCACGGTCGTCGAGAAGGCCCCGGCCCTGCGCCTCGGCGGCCAGGCCGTCGACTTCAAGGGCGAGACCCACCGTACGGTCCTGGCCCGCATGGGCATCCTGGACGACGTACGCAGGCTCCAGACCGGCGGCACGGACCAGGAGATCGTCGACGCGAACGGACGCACGCTGGCGATCATGCCGGGCGAGTTCACCGGTGGCGACCTGGAGATCACGCGTGGCGACCTGTCCAGGCTGCTGTACGAGAAGACGGCCCCGGCCTGCGAGTACGTCTTCGGCGACTCGATCACCTCGCTCACCGAGACCCCGACCGGCGTGCACGTGACCTTCGAGCGCTCCTCGCCCCGCACGTTCGACCTGGTCGTGGGCGCGGACGGCATCCACTCGGCCGTGCGCCGCGTGGCCTTCGGCCCCGAGTCCGATTATGTCCGGCATCTCGGTCATTACTACGCCCTGGTGGACCTGGACGAGGACTTCGGCCCAGCCGCGATGATGTACAACGAGCCCGGCAGGATGGTCGCGATCGGCGGACCGAAGGCGCCGGCGTTCTTCGTCTTCGCCTCCGACCGGCTGGACTACGACCGCTACGACGCCGGGCAGCAGAAGGACATCCTGGCACGGGTCTATGCGGGTGTGGGCTGGCAGGTCCCCGCCGTCATGAAGGCGGTGCACCGCGCCGGCGACGTCTACCTCGACTCGATCAGCCAGGTCAGGATCGACCGCTACAGCAAGGGCCGCGTGGTGCTGCTCGGCGACTCGGCGTACGGCAACACCCTGGGCGGCTTCGGCACGGGCCTGGCGGTGGTGGGCGCGTACGTGCTGGCCGGCGAGCTGGCCGCGGCCGGCGGCGACCACCATGCGGCCTTCGCCGAGTACGAGCGTCAGCTCCGCGGATACGCCAAGATCGCCAAGAACGGCAACGCCGGCCCCTTCCTCGCCCCTACTACGTCGGCCGGGATCCGGATGCGCAACTGGATCTTCAAATACCGCTTCCTGCTGGCTTTGATGATGAAGATGGGCGACAAGCTCGCGACCGACATCGAGCTCAAGACGTACTGAACCACCGGGGGATCAGGCTTTGAGCCGCCCGACCCCGCCCTTGATCAGGAGCCGGGGCTTGTCGTCCAGCAGCGGGAGGCGATCGTCGGCTGGCTCGACGTGCCACTCGTGCACGGGCACCAGGCCCGGCCCGATCAGCTCGAACCCGTCGAACAGCCGCAGCACCTCCTCGTGCGCGCGGAACCTGCCCTGGGCCGACGTCCCGGCAGTCGCCATCTGGAGTTGGGCGATCGCCTCCGGGTCGCTCTCCGCCATCGCGTGGGAGATGATCAAGAAGCTGCCGGGCGCCATCCGCTCCCTGAAGGCGGCCACGATGCCGGCGGGGTCCTCTGCGTCCATCACGAAGTGCAGCACGCCGACCATCAGCACGCAGACCGGCTGGTCGAAGTCGATCAGGCCGGTGACGTGGGGGTCGTCGAGGATGTCCGAGGGGCGGCGCAGGTCGGCCTGGATGGAGGCGATGCCGGGGGCGTCGGCCAGCATCACCTCGGCGTGCATGCGCACCACCGGGTCGTAGTCCACGTAGATCACCCGGCAGGCGGGGCTGACCTTGCGGACGGTCTCGTGGATGCTGGGCGAGGTCGGGATGCCGGTGCCCAGGTCGATGAACTGCCGCACGCCCAGCGCGGCCGCGTGGTGAACGGCCTCGACCTGGAAGACCCGGTTGGCCCTGGCCACCAGGCGTGTGTCCGGGGCCACCGCGAGAACCCTCTCGGCAACCGCCCGGTCGATGGCGAGGTTGTCCTTGCCACCAAGCAAGTAGTCGTACACCCGGGCAGAACTCGGGACACTCGGGTCGATGCCGGGCGGAACGCGTTCTAGCTCGGTCACGTGTGTGCGGTCTCCTTCGCCAGGTGCTACGTGGCACCAATCCTACTCGGCTCCTCCGGCAGGACGGTCAGCTGGAAGAGAACATGTTCTCGTTACTAGAGGCGCCACCTGGAAGGGCTACGGAGATCGCCTGAGGCGTGCGCGCGGCGGTGGTCTCCGGGGCGGGATTGTAACGCCGAGGATGACCGTAAATACAGCCGGATGGCCGATGCGCTTTGGACACCGGCCTGTGCATCCTGGTGAGGAGGGTTCCGCATCGGAAGGAGTCACGAGGGCATGGAGATCGCGGCAGGCCGCCCGACCGTTGTCTTGGACAATGGCGTGGTCGGCAGGGTCATGCTTGCACATCCATCTCGACGCGACCTCGTGCTCGTGCTCGGCATGGACGGCACCCTGCTGAGCTGCCAGCTCGGCGACATCGCGTGCGTGGTGGGAGGCAAGCCACTCTGTCGCGACGGCTGAGGGCTCTTCCGCCGTCGAGCTCGGCCCGCCGATGCAGCCGTTGGGCGTACGGGGCTACTCGATCAGGAAGCGCTTGATGCCGTTGGCCAGGGAGGTGGCGATGCGTTGGCGGAAGGCGGGATCGGACATCTTGGCCGCGTCGCCGGGGTTGCGCATGTTGCCGCACTCGATGAACACCGCCGGTCGCTTGGACAGGTTGAGCCCGCCCAGGTCGGTCCGGGTCTCCAGCCCGTCGCGGCCCCGATAGTTGGAGTAGGGCAGGCCGGTGCCCTTGCGGTAGGCGTCGCGCACGGCGAGCCCGAGCCGCCGTGACGGTTTGACGACGTCGTCGTTGTGCCCGGGAAGCAGCCCCGGCATGATCACGTGGAACCCGTGTCCGCTCGGCTCGGCCCCGTCGCCGTGAATGGACAGGACGGCGTCCGCCCTGGCCTCGTTGCCGATGGCGGCCCGCTCGGTGACGCACGGGCCGACGCCTTTGTCGTTGGGCCGGGTGAGCACGACCTTGGCTCCCATGCGCTCCAGGATCGGCTTGAGCCGGCCGGCGACGTCCCAGGTGAAGGCGTGCTCCTGGAATCCATCGTCGGTCTGCGTGCCGGTCGTGTTGCAGGCCTTGCGACCGGTGATGATGTCGACCTGGCGATTGATCTCCTCCGGATGTGCGGCGTTGCCGCCGTTGTGTCCGGGGTCGAGCACCACGACCTTCCCGTCCAGCGCCCGTGCGGCGGGCGAGCGGGTGCCGGGCGAGTCTGCGGGAGACGGTCCGGCGGGCAGCGCCGTCTCGTGCGCGGTGGGCACGACGCCGCCGCACGCGGTGGACAGCGCCGCCAGCGTGGTGAGTGCCACGAGGTACGCGCGCATGGTCCCGACCGTACCGGGCGCTTGTCGGCCCGCCCAATACGCAGCCAACCTGGGCCATTCGCATCCCCGACCGGATAAATAGGTACATTGAGCGTTAATTCCGTCAATATCCGGACTTGCAATAAATGGGCCTACCCGGGCGATGGCCTTCTTGATAGATGTTCTCGCTGGCGGCCACCTCGCCGCGCCCTCAGCCGGTCATCCCCAACGAGTGATAGTGAGCGGACCGATTCAAGGTGCTTGCCGATGATTTCTTCCTCGTCGCTTGGGATACGACCGGCTCGGGCAAACCGCGCATGCACCTCCAGGGAATCGCGCTCGGCCTGGCCGGCGCCCTGATCGCGGAGCTGGTGCTGGCGCAGCGGATCGCCGTGAGCGGCGTGCGCCTCGGCGTGGTCGACCCGCGGCCGGTCCAGGAGAAGGTGGCCGATAACGCGCTGTCCGAAATGATCAATTCCGCACACCACACAGACATACGTACGTGGCTCGCATATCTGGCACAACGTTCGGTGGCGGATGTGAGCGGACGGCTGGAGACGGCCGGGCTGCTCCAACGTGAAGCCCCAAAACTACTCAAGCGCAAACAAGTCCGTTATTTCTCCACCGATTTCAGCCGCGCCATGTGGCCCGTGACGCGACTGCGACTGGGGCTGGCCCGGCGCCAGCCGCTGTCCCCGCAGGACATGGCGCTGGCGACGCTCGTGGACGCGTGCGACCTGACCGACACCGTCCTCGACGAGCCGTCCGACCGCCGGGCCGCCCGCCACTACCTGACCACGCTGCTGGCCGCGATGCCCCAGCCACTCAGCGACCTGAGCCGCCAGGTCGGCGCCGCCGTGGGCGACGCCGTCCTCACGTACCGCATCTGACCGGCCCGACCCCCACGGACCCCCAGAAAGGAACACGATGCGCACCGTGAAGTCCGTCGTGCCCGACCCGATCACCGGCGCACTCGCCGCCGACCGGCTCGGCGCACCCTCGGTCGTCTACTTCGTCCTGTCCGCCGCGGCACCGCTCACCGTCGTCGCCGGAGTGGTCACCACCGCGTACGCGATCACCGAGATCACCGGACTGCCGATCGCGTTCCTGGTCGTGGGCATCGTCCTGGCGGTGTTCTCAGTCGGGTACGTGGCGATGGCGCGGCACATGGCCAACGCCGGCGCCTTCTACACCTACGTCGCCCGCGGGCTCGGCCGCCCGGCCGGCATCGCGGCCGCCTGGGTGGCGCTGATCGCGTACAACGCGCTGCAGGTCGGGCTGTACGGGGCCTTCGGCGCGGCGACCACCCCGCTCATCGAACGGTGGGCAGGCCTCACGCCACCCTGGTGGGTGGTGTCGCTGATCGCCTGGGCGCTCGTGGCGGCACTGGGCGTGATGCGGGTGGACGTCAACGGCCGGCTGCTGGCCGTTCTGCTCACCGCCGAGGTGGCGGTCATCCTGCTGTTCGACCTCGCCGACCTGCTCAACCCGGCGCCGGCGGGCTTCTCCATGGAGGCCCTGTCGCCTGGCGCGTTGTTCGAGCCGGGCGTGGGGGCGCTGCTGGTGATCGCGACGCTCGGATTCGTGGGGTTCGAGTCGTCCGTGGTCTTCTCGGAGGAGAGCCGCGAGCCGCGGCGCACCGTGCCGCTGGCGACGTATTCAGCCGTGGCGATCATCGCCGGCCTGTACGCGCTGTCGTCCTGGGCGATGACGGTCGCCACCGGCCCGGCCGACATCGTGGCCACGGCGCAGCGCGACCAGGCCGACACCATCTTCGTGCTCGCCACGCAACACCTGGGCGGCACGGTGGTGGACATCGCCAGGGTGCTCTTCGCGACCAGCTTGTTCGCTGCGATGATCTCCTTCCACAACACCACCGCCCGCTACTTCTTCGCGCTCGGGCGCGAGCGGGTGCTGCCTGCCGTCTTCGGCCGCACGCGGGCCCGCAGCGGGGCGCCCAAGGCGGGCTCGATCGCGCAGAGCGTGTTCGGGCTGGTCGTCATCGCCGTCTACGCACTGCTCGGGCTCGACCCGCTGGTGCAGTTGTTCTTCTACGGCGGCTCGTTCGGCGGGTTCGGCGTGCTGCTGCTGATCTTCGTGACGTCCGTCGCGATCATCGCGTTCTTCCTCCGCGAGCCGAGCGGCGAGACGATCGGGCGGCGGTTGATCGCTCCGGTGCCCGCCACGATCGCGCTCGCCGTGATGGTGTGGCTGGCGCTGGACAACTTCGCGACGCTGCTGGGCGTGTCCGAGGGTGACCCGCTCGCCTGGATCCTGCCTGCGGTCTACGGCGTCGCCGCCGTCGTGGGTCTGCTGTGGGCGATCAGGCTGCGGTCCAGGCAACCCGCGGTCTACTCTCACGTGGGGATGGGCGCCAAGGCGGCCACTGCCCGGGACATCACCTGATCTGACGAGAGGGGATAGGCCATGGGAGAGACCTTCGTCATGCGCCCGGACATCCGGCGCGCGGCCGAAGAGGACGCGCCGCAGGTGGCCGAGCTCATCGCGACGGCGTTCGCCCAGCTCAAGGCGGTGAGCTACCTCGTGCCCGACCGCAGGGAGCGGCACAAGATCCTGACCGCCAACTTCCGGATCTTCGTGGACCACGCCCTCGAGCACGGCGAGATCCACCTCATCGACGACGCTCACGCGGCCGCGGTCTGGTTCCCCCACACCGCGCCGCTGCCCGCCCCGCGCGACTACGACCGCCGGCTGGCCGAGTGCGCCGGCGAGTGGGTCGAGCACTTCCGCGTGCTCGACGGGTTGTTCGAGGAGCACCATCCGGCGGAGCCACACCACTACTTGGCGTTCCTGGCGGTGCATCCTGACCGGCAGAACCAAGGGCTCGGCTCGGCGCTGCTGCGGCACCACCACAGCCGGCTGGGCGGCGTGGCGGCGTACTTGGTGGCCAGCAGCACCGGCAGCAGGGACCTCTACGCCCGCCACGGCTATCAGGTCCGCGACCCGTTCGCCCTGCCGGACGGGACGATGTTCTGGCCGATGTGGCGGCCGGGCGGCTCGTGACCCGGCAAGGCCGCTGCCGATCGTGAAACTTTCACAGTCTTCAAGGACCGATGGTGCGGACCCGTTGACGCGGCGGCGGTGGGAAAGGAGGATCGGATCGCTCTAATGGGAGCGCTCCCAACCCCCCCGAAGGACCTCCATGACACGAAGCCGGGCCGCCTTACTGGCCCTCCTCACCATGGTCGCCCTGTCCCCCGCCACGGCGGCGCACGCCGCGGACGAGGGACCCGAGCAGATCGTGAACGGCACCTTCGACGCCGGAACCGCCCCCTGGTGGGGCACCGCCAACGTCACGCTCGCCGTCGACGAGGGACGCCTCTGCGCCGACATCCCCGGCGGCACCGCCAACCCGTGGGACGTGATCATCGGCCAGAACGACATCCCGCTGGTGGAAGGCGAGACGTACGCCTACAAGTTCTATGCCTCCGCGACCCCGGCCAAGGTCGGCAGGGCGCTGATCCAGCTTCCCGTGGACCCGTGGACGCAGTATCTGTCGGCCGCTCCCGAGATGAGCGTCTCGGGCAACTCCTACTCCTACACGTTCACCGCTCCCGCGTCGCTGCCGAACTCCCAGGTCGCGTTCCAGCTGGGCGGCAGCGCCGAGCCCTGGAGGTTCTGCATGGACGACGTGTCGCTCAAGGGCGGCGCGGAGCCCGAGGTCTACGAGCCGGACACGGGCCCGCGGGTCCGCGTGAACATGGTCGGCTACCTCCCCACGGGCCCCAAGAAGGCGACCGTGGTCACCACCGCGACCACCGCGCTCGACTGGGAGCTCAAGAACGCCGCCAACGTGACCGTCGCCAAGGGCAGCACCACTCCCAGGGGCGTGGACTCCAGCTCGGGGCAGAACGTCCACACGCTGGACTTCAGCGGATACCACAAGCCCGGCAAGGACTACACGATCACGGCGGACGGCGAGACCAGCCGGCCGTTCGACATCGACGCCGGCATCTACGACCAGCTGCCCGCGGACGCACTGAAGTTCTACTACACCCAGCGCAGCGGCATCGAGATCCTCGACAGCCTCCGGCCGGGTTACGGCAGGCCTGCCGGTCACGTCGGCGTGGCGCCGAACCAGGGCGACGTGAGCGTGCCGTGCCAGCCGGGCGTCTGCGACTACTCGCTGAACGTCAAGGGCGGTTGGTACGACGCCGGCGACCACGGCAAGTACGTCGTCAACGGCGGCATCTCGGTCTACCAGCTCATGGCCGCGTACGAGCGGGACAAGGCGGCCTTCAAGGACGGCCAGCTCAACATCCCCGAGAGCGGCAACGGCAGGCCCGACATCCTGGACGAGGCCCGGTGGGAGCAGGAGTTCCTGCTGAGCATGCAGGTGCCGGACGGCAAGCCGCTCGCCGGGATGGCGCACCACAAGATCCACGACCAGAACTGGACCGGGCTCCCCCTGCTGCCGCACCTCGACCCGCAGCTGCGCGAGCTGCACCCGACCTCGACTGCCGCCACGCTCAACCTGGCCGCGACGGCGGCGCAGGCGGCCCGGCTGTTCGCCCCGTACGACGCCGCGTTCGCCGCCAAGAACCTCCAGGCGGCCCGCAAGGCGTGGGCGGCCGCCAAGGCCAACCCGGCCAAGTACGCCGACCCGAACGACGGCACCGGCGGTGGCGCCTACAACGACGACAACGTGACCGACGAGTTCTACTGGGCGGCGGCCGAGCTGTACATCACGACGGGCGAGAAGGAGTTCAAGGACTTCGTCCTGGCCTCGCCGCACCACACCGGTGACATCTGGCGTGATCGCGGCTTCGACTGGGGCAACACCGCCCAGCTCGGCCGCCTGGACCTGGCGACCGTGCCCAACGGGCTGCCCGACCGGGCGCGGGTGCGGCAGTCGGTGATCGAGGGGGCCGAGAAGTACCTGGCGATCCAGAAGGCGCACCCGTACGGCCTGCCGTACAACCCGCCGGACTTCGACTGGGGCTCCAACAACCTGGTGCTGAACAACATGGTCGTCATGGCCACCGCGTTCGACCTGACCGGACAGGAGAAGTACCGGTCGGCCGTGCGCGAGGGCATGGACTACATCCTGGGCCGCAACGCGCTCAACCAGTCGTACGTGACCGGCTACGGCGAAGTGGCCTCGAAAAACCAGCACAGCCGCTGGTACGCCCACCAGCTCGACCCCGCGCTGCCCAACCCGCCGCGCGGCACGCTGGCCGGCGGCCCGAACTCCAGCATCCAGGACCCGCTCGCGCAGCGGCTGCTCCGGGGCTGCAAGCCGCAGTTCTGCTACATCGACCACATCGAGTCGTGGTCGACGAACGAGCTGACCATCAACTGGAACTCCCCGCTGGCCTGGGTGTCGGCCTTCCTGGCCGAAAAGGGGCAGCGCTCGGACTGCCGGGTGCGCTACACCGCGCACGGTTCGGGCACGTTCGCCGCACAGGTCGTGATCGAGAACACCGGCAGGCACACCGTGAACGGCTGGAGCCTGCGCTGGTCCTTCCTGAGCGGCCAGCGGGTCCGGCAGGACTGGGGCGCGCAGCTGTCGCAGTCCGGCTCGGTGGTGACGGCGAAAGGCCAGAGCCAGATCAGGCCGGGCAGGTCCGTGACCTTCGGTTTCACCGGCGCCAACCCGTGGGGACCGAACCCGGCGCCCGAGGTGTTCCACCTCAACGGCGACCGCTGCCGATGATCGACCGCCCGGCGGCCTGCGGGCCGCCGGGCACAGGCATTGCACACGCTCCGTTCAACGGAATAATGTCGGCGCATGCCGAGGGGAACGTCTGAAGTCAGCGAGCCGATGTACTTCGTGCTCACCGCCCTGCGCGCGGGCCCGCTGCACGGACACGCGATCAGCAAGTCCATCAAGGAGCTGTCGGGGGGCCGGGTGCAGCCGTCGGTCGGGACCCTCTACGGCATCCTGGAGCGTCTCAACGAGCGCGGTGTGATCACCGTGGATCGCGAGGAAATGGTCAACGGCCGCAACCGGCGCTACTTCAGGATCACCGACGAGGGCCAGGCGCTGGTGGAGGCCGAGGCCAGACGCATGCAGGCGGCCGCGTCCCTCGTCCTGCGCCCATCCGCCCCATGACGGCGGTCGAGCCGACCGGCCACTTGCCCGCAGCCGAGCCGACCGCCCCGTCGACGACCCCGGCCCTCCCCTCGACGCCGCTGGAGCGGCGATACCGCAGGCTGCTGCTGGCCTATCCGAGGCAGTACCGCGCGACGCACGGCGACGAGTTGCTCGACGTCCTGCTGGAATCCGCCGAACCGGGCCGGTCCATCCCGGCGCTCAAGGAGGCCTGGGGCCTGCTCGTGGGCGGCGTGCGCAGCCGCGTCGCCCATCAGGCCACGGGCAACGTGTGGGTGGACGGCCTGCACCTGGCGGTCACGGCGGTGGCGGCGGCGAACCTGGCGGCACTGCTGCCGTACGCGGGGACGTTGCCGGTGTGGACGCTGCTGTCGGCGCTCGCGCTGCTGGCCGTCCTGCGGGGATGGGTCCGACCGGCACTCCCCCTCACCCTCGCCGTCGGCGTCAAAGCGGTCGCGATCGCGAGCGGGGAGCAACCGTTCGACGTCACCCTGCTGCCTGTCCACCCGTCATGGCTCGCCGACCAGGCCCTCTTCGCGGACAGCAGCCCCTTCGCGGTGGCGGCCGCATACGCCGTGGTGCTGGCCGGCCTGGTGGTGCTCGCCTCGGTGCCTCGCCCGGCGCTGCGGGCCAGGTCGTGGTGGTGGTTCGCGGCTGTTCTCGCCGCGGCGTGGGCCGGTCCCGCGTGGATGGCCGAGGAGACGTCATACCCGCTCGGGCTGCCGAGGATGGCGGTGGAGGCGGTGGCGTTCGGGCTGGCGGCGGCGGGCTGTTACCTGGCGCGTGACCACCGGTGGGCGCTGGCGTGCGGCATCTACCTGCTGGCCGCCTCCGGCCAGCTGATCATCCATGTCGAGCAGTTGACCAGGCAACACCTCGCCTATTGGGGCGTGCTCGTCCTGCTGGCCGGGTGGGCCGCCGTCGCGCCCTTCCGTCACCGGCGGCATTGTATGGATTGACCATACTCCGTTTAACGGAGTATGGTCATCGACATGCCGAACAGACCCCTGCTTCTGGCCGTGCTCTGCCTCGTCGGGATGGCCGGATGCGCCTCCACGACGCAGGCGCGACCCGCGCCGGAGACGATCAGCGGCAGCCCATCCGATCAGCCGCAACGCATTCAGTCAGCCATCGCCGACTGCATGAAGCAGAAGGGCTTCAAGTACGTCGCCTGGGTCCCCGACCCGAAGATCGACGACGAGTGGAAGAAGGCCACTTCTGGCGACTACGCGGCGATGCGGAAGGAGCGCCAGGAACAAGGCTTCGGCGTCTTCTTCCTCCTCGCCCACCCGGACCGCAAGCAGGCGCTCTGGAGCGAGACCGACAGCCCCAACTTCGCGATCAAGAACGAGCTCTCGCCGGCCCAGCAGGCCGCCTACGACAAGGCGCTCACCTCCTGCAAGGCACAGGCGGTCAAGCAGGTCACCGGCCGGGTCGTGAAGTCCGACGAGGACCGTGCCGAGCAGGAGAACCAGATGATCAAGCAGACGCTCGACCGCGAGCTCAACGGCGATCCCCGGCTTGTCGAGCTGGCCTCCGCCATGGGCGACTGCCTCAAGGGCAAGGGCTACCGGGTCGACTCCGTCAAGCCGGTGGACATGAGCCACCGGGGCTGGAAGGAGTTCGAGGAGCAGAAGAAGCGGATCGCCCTGAACGACGACATCCCCGACAAGGACAGCCGCGGGGGGTACATCGACCCCCGCCTCCCACCGGCCACGGCCCGGCAGCACCTGGCCAAGGAGGTCAGGGCGGCCCTGGACGACCTGGAGTGCGGCAAGGACTTCTACGCCGCCTACATGCCGAAGCAGAACGAGATCAGCCGGCGGGTCGTCCAGCTGTTCGGCGGGGTGGAGATCGCATGAGGGTCGGGAGCACGTTCCTGGCCGTGGCGGCGGCGGCCGCGATCTCCGGCTGCGGGGGCGCCGCCGAGAGCGCGCCGCCATCCCCAACCGCCTCGGCCGGGGACAAGAAGCACCAGCTCGAAGCGGCCAAAGCGGACTGCATGAAGCAGAAAGGCTTCAAGTACGTCGCCTTCGTGTCAAAGCAGAAGTGGGCCCTGCAGGACGACAAGCGCGATTCCGGCGACTACTCAGCAATGCGGAAATTTCGCGAAAAATATGGGTTTGGCGTGTTCGCCATGCACGTCTACCCCAAGGAGTTCGGCAACCCGGCCGTCAAGCCCGACAACCCCGAGATCAACCCCAACTGGGCGATTCAGTCCTCGCTGTCCAAGACCCAGATGAGCGCTTATCGGAAGGCGAGCGACGCCTGCATGGCCGTGGCGGTCAAGCAGGTGCTCGGCTTGGACGTGAAGTCGGACATGGACTACTACGGCCAGTTGAACAAGGCCTCCAACCGGGCGATCGAGAGCACCCTCAATTCCGATCCCCGGCTGGTGGAGCTGGCCTCCGCCATGGCCACGTGTCTGAAGGGCAAGGGCTACTCCATCTCCGGCACCACGCCGAAGGCCCTGTCCGAGCGGGGCACGAAGCAGTTCGCCGATCAGGAGGACCGGCTGGGACGGGCACAGCGTGACGACATACCCGATGTCCCGCCTCCGGTGAAGGAGGGCGAGATCCCGACGAGGTACTCGCCGACGCTCACCCCTGAGGAGGCCAGGCCGTACCTGGCCAAGGAGATCAAGGCCGCGCTCGACGACCTGGAATGCGGCAAGGACTTCTACGCGGCCTACCTGCCGAAGGATCTCGCCATCCAGAAGCAGATCAACGAGCAGTTCGGCATGTGACGACCGCTCATGACCTCACCACGCAAGCTACTCGTCACGGTCATGGCGGGCGTCGTGGTCGTCGCCGTGATCGGCTGGGCGCTGAGCACCCGGCTGCGCTCCCCCGCCGACGAGGCCGCCCGCCGCGCCGCGCCGAAACCCTCGCTCATCACCGCCGCCGTCGAGCGCCGCAAGCTCGTCAGCACCGTTGTGGTCAGCGGCACGCTGGAGTACGGCTCCCCGCTGCCGATCAGCCTCGCCGGGGCCGTCGGCGGCACGTCCGAACTGCAGCGTGCCACCCGGGCGCCGCGCAAGGGCCGGCTCGCGGAAGGCGCGGTGCTGATGGAGGTGAACGGCCGCCCGGTGTTCGCGCTGCGCGGCCCGGTGCCGATGCACCGAACGATCACGCCCGGCGCCAAGGGCGACGACGTCGAGCAACTGCAGGGGGCGCTGCGCAGGCTGGGATACGGCGGGCCACGCTCGGGCGTGTTCGACCGGGCCACGATCGCCGCCGTCACCAGGATGTACGCGGCGAAAGGCTACGAGGCCCAGCAACCGTCGTTGACCGACCGGCAGACGTACGACACGCTGCGCAAGGCCGTGCAGACGGCGCAGGAGACGCTCGCGACCGAGAAGAAGGCACTCGACGAGGGCCGTGACGTGCTCCCGTTGAAGCTCAAGGTCCGCAATGCGAAGGCCGACCTGGCCGCGGCGCAGCGAGCGCTGAAGCAGGCCGAGTCGCGGCGGCTGACGCCCGAGGACGAGACCAAGCTGGCGGCGGCCGACGCGGCGGTGCGGGCGGCCGAGGAGAAGCTGCTGGAGGCCGAGCAGGCCCTCGACGCGGCCAGGAACCCGCCCGCAAGCCCGCCTTCCGCCGCCCCCGGGACCACCGCCCCGCCGTCCACCGCTGCCCCGGCTGCCGACACGCAGCTTCTTGAGATGCGCGCGGCCAACGCCAGGGCGGATCTCGCGGCGGCCCGCGCCACCCGTGAACGCGTTCTCGAGGAGGCCGAGCAGGCCCGGGAGACCAAGCTGGAGGAGCTGCGCAAGGCCGTGCGAGCCGCACGGGAGGGACTGGCCATCGCGGAGCAGGCGCTGCGCCAGGCCAGGCGGCTCTCGCCGACCAGGCTCAAGGTGGCGGGCGCCGAGAAGGACGTGACGGCGGCCAAGGCGCTGCTGGCCGAGTTCGCGCGTACGTACGGGACGGTCGTCCCGCCCGGCGAGGTCGTGTTCCTGCCCACGTTGCCCGCGCGGGTGGACAAGAGCGAGGTGAAGGCGGGGCAACGGATCGAGGACGAGGTCGCGACCGTCACCGGGTCTTCCTTCATGGTGACGGGGTCGGTCGACGCGGCCGAGTCCGAGCTGCTGCGGCCGGGCATGGAGGCGGTGATCGAGCTCGATACGGGCAAGACGTACCAGGCGCGGCTCACCGCGGTCGGTGAGCGGGCCCGGGTCCCCGGCGCCGAGGAGCCCAAGGACGGAGCCCAGCCGGTGTTGCTGACGCCGGACTCGGCGAAGGGGCTGCGGGCGGGTACCCCGGTGACGGCGCGGGTGACGGTGGGCGCGACCGAGGAGCCCGTCCTGGTGGTGCCGGTGGCCGCCGTGATCACGGGGGCCGACGGCAAGGCCCGTGTCCGGGTCGAGTACGCCCCCGACCGGACCAAGGACGTCGACGTACGCACCGGCCTGGCAGCGGACGGGAACGTCGAGGTCACCGGCGCGCTCAAGGAGGGTGACCGGGTGGTGGTCGGGGATGGCTGAGCCGGTCATCGAGCTGCGCGGGATCCGCAAGACCTTCCCCGCCCAGCCGCCGGTCATGGCGCTCGACGACGTGTCGCTCCGCGTGGACCGAGGCGACTACCTGGCGATCGCCGGCCCGTCGGGGTCGGGCAAGTCCACGCTGCTCAACGTGCTCGGCCTGCTGGACCGGCCGAGCGTGGGCAGCTACCGCCTCGACGGCGTCGAGACCACGACGTTGCGGGACGGCGCCAGGACCAGGTTGCGCGGCGAGCGGATCGGCTTCATCTTCCAGTCCTTCCACCTGCTCTCCCACCGCAGTGTGGTGGAGAACGTGATGCTCGCCGAGATCTACAACAGCCGGGCGCGCACGGGCAGGCGGGAGCGAGCCCTGGCGGCGTTGGAGCGAGTCGGGCTCGGCCACCGGACGAGCTTCCCACCCGACCGGTTGTCGGGCGGCGAGCGCCAGCGCGCGGCCATCGCCAGGGCCCTCATGGGCGAGCCGTCGCTGCTGCTCTGCGACGAGCCCACCGGCAACCTGGACAGCCGCAACACCGAGGCCGTGCTCGAGCTGTTCGACGAGTTGCGGGCACAGGGGCTGACCCTGGTGATGATCACGCACGAGCGGGAGGTCAGCGAGCGGGCCGCGCGGCGGGCCCGGATCACCGACGGCGTGCTGGCGGACGACTGATGGACATCAGAGACCTGGCCGGCGAGGCCCTCGCCGGGCTGCTCGCCAGGCCCGTGCGCACGGCGCTCACCACGCTCGGCACCGTGCTGGGCATCACCACGCTGGTCGTCACGCTCGGTGTGGCGGCCACGGCGGGCAACCAGATCGTCGGCCGCTTCGACGAGCTGGTCGCCACCGCCATCACCGTGGAGGTTCCGGAGTCGGAGAACGTCCCGTTGGTGGAGTGGGACGCGATCGACCGGCTGACCCGGTTGCGTGGCGTGGAGTCGGCCGCCGCCGTGGCCGAGTCGAAGGACAGCGCGAACGTCTCGGTGCGCGCGAACGCCATCGTGGACCCCACCAGGGTGACCGCGCAGACCCTGACCGTGCTGGCGGCGACCACCGGCCTGCCGGAGGCGGCGCGCGGCAGGATCGTGCGGGGCCGGTTCTACGACGCCGGGCACATCCGGCGCGGCGACCGGGTGGCAGTCATCGGCGACCAGGCGGCCAAGATGCTCGGGATCGGCGACCTCGACCGGGCGCCGGCGATCTTCGTGGGCGGGCACGTGTACACCGTCATCGGCATCCTGGGCGAGCTGCGCCGCGAGCCGAACCTGAGCACCGCCGTGATCGTGCCACCCACCGTGGGACACCACTTCGGGCTGCGCGACGTCACCAGGGTGCTGATCAACACCAGCCTGGGCGCCGCAGAACTGATCGCCGGGCAGGCCCCGGACGCGCTCAGCCCGGGGAACGGCGACACGCTGCACGTGATCGCCCCGCCGAGCCCGACGCGGGCGCGGGACCAGGCGCAGGCTGACGCCAACGCGTTGTTCCTGATCCTCGGCCTGGTCTCGCTCGTCGTCGGCGCGGTCGGCATCGCGAACGTCACGCTCGTCACCGTGATGGAGCGGATCGCCGAGATCGGCCTGCGGCGCTCGCTCGGCGCGGCCAGGCGACACGTCGCCGCCCAGTTCCTGCTGGAGTCGACGCTGATCGGGCTGGCGGGCGGGGTGATCGGCGCGAGCCTGGGCGTGGTGACGGTCGTCGTCGTGTCCGCGGCCAAGCAGTGGACGCCGCTCCTCGACGTGCGCCTGGCACTCGCCGCGCCCGTCGCCGGGGCCGTGGTGGGCCTGCTGGCCGGGCTGTACCCGGCCCTGCGGGCGGCCAGGATGGAGCCGGTGGACGCGCTCAGATGAGCCATTCGCGGCCGCGACGCGTCCAAGGGGCATGAGGAGAATTTGGCGAGTCGTGCTCCTGCCGGTGCTCGCCCTGACCGTGAGCGCGGCCGCGCCGCAGGCCACGGCCGTGACCGCGCAGAAGAAGGTGCTGGTCGACTTCAGGAAGGAGGGCGGCTTCGCGGGACTCCAGGACCACGTAATCGTGTACGGCAACGGCTGCGTGCGACTGGACCGCCGCACGGGGCCCACCATCGACAAGTGCCTCACCGGCAAGGAGGAGCGCAGGCTCCGGGCGTACCTGAAGGACCTGCGGATCGGCCGGTCGGAGACGCGGCCGCCGGGGGCGGACTTCTTCGCCTACCGGCTGGCCTACAAGGGGCGGCAGGCCACTCGCTTCACGCTGCCCGCGAGCTGGCGGCCCGTGGTCGGGGAGCTGGACAAGATCATGGAGAAGTACTGGGCGCCGGACTGAGACCATTGACCGGGAGAGCGCGGCGGAATTATGTTCGGTCGTTCGCCGTCTCGTGCACGGCCGCACCACGAAGGAGCTCCCGTGAACCTCCCCCTGACCGGACGGACCGCCGAGGACCTGCTGGCCGAGGTGGCCAGAATGAAGGAGCACGACTTACCGGTGCGCGGCGGCCAGGTGACCGCCTACGTCTACGACACCGGGCGGGCCGAGGTCAACGACGCGGCGGCGCGAGCGTACTTCGAGATGCTGGAGGTCAACTGCCTCGACCCGACCGCGTTCCCGAGCGTGGTCGAGATGGAGCGGCAGGTCGTCGGCGCGGTCGCCGACCTGCTCGGAGGCGGTCACGGGATCTTCACCAGCGGCGGCACAGAGTCGATCATGCTGGCGGTGAAGGCGGCCAGGGACTTTCAAGCCAAGCCTCGTCCGAACCTCGTGGTGCCGGTCACCGCCCATCCCGCCTTCCACAAGGCCGCCCACTACCTGGGCGTCGAGGTCGTCGCCGTGCCGGTGGACCTGGAGACGTACCGGGTGCGGGCGCAGGATGTCGAGGCAGCCATCGACGAGAACACGATCCTCGTCGTCGCCTCGGCGCCGTCCTACCCGCAGGGCGTGATCGACCCGATCGAGCAGGTCGCCTCCGTGGCGTCGGCGGCCGGCGTCCCCTGCCACGTGGACGCGTGCGTGGGCGGGTGGCTGCTGCCGTGGCTGCGCGCGGCCGGCGCCGCGATCCCGCTGTTCGACCTGTCCGTGCCCGGCGTCACCTCGATCTCCTGCGACCTGCACAAGTACGGGTACGCCCCCAAGGGTGCCTCGGTGGTGCTCTTCGCCGATCCCGCGATGCGCCGCAAGGCGTACTTCGCCTCGGCCGGCTGGCCCGGCTACACGATCATCAACGCGACCGTTCAGAGCTCCAGGTCGGCGGGCCCGCTCGGCGGCGCCTGGGCCACCCTGCAGGCGCTGGGCCGGCAGGGATACGAGGAGCTCGGCCGGGTCACGCTGGAGGCGACGCGGCGGCTGCGCGAGGGCCTCGCCGCGATCTCCGGGCTGCGGGTGCTGGGTGAGCCGGAGTCGTCTCTGGTGGCGTTCGCCGGGGACGGGATCGATGTGTTCGTGCTGGCGGACGAGGCCCGGCGGCGCGGTTGGTTCCTCCAACCACAACTCTCCTACGCGGGCATCCCGGCCAACCTGCACATCACGGTCACCGGGGTGACGCTGGCAGGAGCGGAATCCATGCTGAAGGTGATCGCCGAGTCAGCGGAGGCCGCCCGTTCGCGCGGTCCCGCCGTCCTGCCCGATGGGCTGGTGGACCTGGTGGCGGGGATGGACCTGGAGGCGCTGGACGACGCCACGTTCGCCGAACTCGCCGCATCCGTGGGCGTGGACCTGCGGCCGGGAGCGGGGCAACCGGAGATGGCCATGGTCAACACGGTGCTCGACGCGCTCCCCGCGACCAGCCGGGAGGCGGTGCTGGTGCGCTTCCTGTCGGTCATCCACGGCTCGTAGAAGACACAACCCTAACGTCCTCACCCGCATTGAGGACTTTGTCGGCATTCAGCAAATACGTCCAACGCGGAGTTAGAGAGTGGAGTCGCAAGTGCTACTTGTTCAAAGCCGATACGTAATCCTATGGTCTCGTTGAGTAATCACGAGTCATGGAGGTTCCACGTGGGCAAGCACAAAGATCCCAGCAGTCCAAAGGAAGGACCACTCGATCCCAAGCGGGGAGGAGGCCAGGGCGGCAGTAACAACGACGAGAACAAGACAGGATCCGGCCAGCACTCCGGCGGCAAGGGCAAGGGGAAGTAGTGGACGCTGCGCGGATGGATCGCCTGATCGCCGAGCTCGACCCCGACGGAGAGGTTCGAGACTTCGTCAAGCAGGCGATCCGAGCGGTGCCGCGCCATTTGTTCATACCCACGGTCGGGCTCATCTCGCCGCGCGATAAGACCGGCAAAGCGTTCCTTATCGACCACAGCACAGACCCCAATACCTGGTTGGACACGGTCTACTCGGATACGAGCGTCGTCACCCAGCTCAACGACGGCACCACTGCCCTCAGCGAGTTGGAAGGCGACTACACGTCCTCCGCCTCCGCGCCGAGCACAGTGGCGGACCTGCTGGATCTCCTGGACCCCGACCCTGGCAATCGGGTACTGGAGATCGGCACGGGCACTGGCTGGACCGCCGCTCTGCTGTTGCAGCTCGTCGGGGTCCATGGCAGTGTGACCTCGATCGAAGTTGACGCGGAGATTGCCGAACAGGCCGCCAAGAGCCTGGACGACGCCGGGTGCCACCCGAATCTCATCGTGGGCGACGGCACGAAGGGCCACGCCGAACACGCGCCCTTCGATCGCGTCCATGTCACCTGCGGCATTCGTGCCGTGCCGTACGCCTGGGTTGAGCAGTGCCGTCCAGGAGCGAAGATCGTCTTGCCATATTGCCCCAATTTCGGGGAAAACCACTCGGTCCGGTTGATGGTGCTGCAAGACGGTACGGCGGTCGGACGATTCCGGGGCTTCGCCTCCTACATGCCGATACGCTCGCAGCGCTACATCCCGGACCAACCGGCGCGCGGGCCGCGGGACAAGCACTGGGTCACGACGCGCATCGACCCGCGCACGATCGCCTACGCTTCGGCCGGAGCGGATCTGGCCATTTCCGCGATCACGGGCCTGTCCTCAAGCAGCATGAAGGATGCGGACGAGGACGGCGAGCTTTTCCGGATGTGGGTGTCCGATCCGACAACCGCCTATTCGTGGGCCGTTGTGGAGTGGCGGCCGGACCAGGAGCAGTACAGCGTCTACCAGGTCGGCGACCGCCCTGTGTGGGATGAGGTTGTTGATGCCTATTTCCGCTGGGTGAGCTGGGGAGAGCCAGGCCGCGACAGATTCGGCTTGACCATCACACAGGAAGGTCAGCAGATCTGGTTGGACAGTCCGGAGCACGTGCTGTCCTGATCAACGCCGAGCCCCCGGCTTGCGCCACGGCACCCGGAGCGGAGGCTTCTCGGTGACCGTGGCGAACTTCGAAGAGAACTCGCCGAACGACAACGGGCCGATCGGGGATGCACTGACCACGCCGCTGGACGCCGGGAAGGCCGACGGGACATGCAGGTCAAGCGCCGGTGACGCCAACGGCAACCCTGCGCCAGGTGTTGCGCAAAGGGCTCGTCCCGCTGCGCTTCTGGAGGCATGAGCGTGGCGTGAACCGCGATGCCTCAGGCGTTCGCTCGGTGGAGGCGTTCGGCCGCTTGTGTCCAGAGTGCCTTGCCGGACACTGCGGTGTAGCCGTGGAGTGCTTCCCATCGGATGTCGTGGGCTGCCGGCCACAGGCTGGCCGCCCACGCGATCTGCTGCTCTTCGGCGGTGAACAAGCGGGCCCGAGAGTCCTGATAGGCGGCCAGGAACGCCTCGGTACTTTCGATCGGCGGCAGGGTAGCCGGTCCCATCTTGGGGAATACTGCACTCGCGGCTCCCACCAGGGCAGCTTCCGGTTGCCATGCCAGGCTGTCCCAGTCGTGCACCGTCCACACCTGTTGGTCGTGCCACCGGAGGTTGTGTGGTCCTTTTCGTCGAGTGACTCGATCGACGGCCACAGCCCGGGATCCGTGTGATCCCACCGCACCCAGCGCGGATTCGGCAGCGGCGGCGTGACGGCGAGGTCCGCCAGTGCGGTCATCAGCCGGGCGAAGACCTCTGCGTAGCGCACAGCGATGTCCGGCGCGTCTCCGCGCAACACCTCTCCTCCAGGGCGGAATTCCTCCGCGTGCACGGCCAGGGGACCGACACCGACGACCGGCGTGAGTGGACGGGCGCAAGGGAACCCGTTCTCGGCCAGCCGGGCCTGCGCTGTAACACATGACCCCGCCCGGCCGTCGTCGCCGCGGGCCTTGACCACGACGTCCGTACCGCCGGCCAACCGGAGACCGAACACCGTCGACACCGATTGTTGTCGGAACAGCACGTCGGCGGGTTGGTCCCCGAGATGGTCCAGACACCACGCCGGTAGCCAGTCCGGCAGATCGTCAAACGGCACAGTGAAACTGTGCCATAGGAACCCGAAGGCGCCGGATGTCGCCTGAGCCGCAGCGTTGGGGGCCTCATCCCTTCGCGTCTCCGTCCCCGCAGATTCCCGCTACACCGGCGACGTGCAGGACACCCCACGGAAGATGTCGTGCACGAAGCACCGACATCTACCACGCGACAGTGCGCGCTGGCGCGGCTCGTCTACCCGTCCGCTCGGCGCTGGGCGATCTCGGGCGGGACCGTGAAGAAGGCATTTTTGACCGATCGTTCTCGATAGTGTTAGCGTTGCCGACGTGGCACGGAGCAAGGAGTTCGACCCAGAGGCCGCGCTAGAGAAGGCGCTGGAGATGTTCTGGGAGCGCGGCTACGAAGGGACGTCGATGGCGGACCTCGTGGAGCACCTGGGCATCGCGCGAGCCAGCATCTACGGGACCTTCGGTGGCAAGCGCGAGCTCTACCTGAAGGCGCTGGAACTCTACCTGGCGCGGCGCGACGTGGTCTCGCCGCTGTCCCAGCCGGGGCGCGCGCTGCCCGCGCTGCGCGCCTTCCTCGACGCGTACGTCGCGGAATGCCTGGCCGATGAGCTGCGGCGGGGCTGCATGGTGGTCAACACGGCCGTCGAGTTCGGCTCCCGCGACGCGGTGGTCTCGCGGAAGGTGGCGGCGAGCTGGACGGAGCTGGAGACGGCCATGGCCGCCGCGCTCGTCAGGGCCCGCGCGCAGGGGGAGATCCCGGCGGGCAAGGACCCGCACGCGCTGGCCAGGCTCCTGCTCGTGCTGCTGCAGGGCATCAGGGTGCTCGGCCGGGCCGATCCGGACCCGCGCCGGCTTCGTGACGCGGTCGATCAGGCCATGACGGCTGTCCAAATTTAAGAACGATTGGTATGGAATTATGGGGCGTTTTACGGGCAAGGTCACTCTCGTCACCGGCGCTACCGGGGTGGTGGGCGGGGCGGTCGCGCGTGCGTACGCGGAGGAGGGCGCCGCCGTGCTGGCCGTGGGGCGTGACACGGCCCGGCTGGCCGGGCTCGTGAAGGGGATCGAGGACGACGGAGGACGGGCGAGCTCGTTCGCCGGCGACGTCACCAGGTCATCCGAGACCGCCGCCATGGTGGCCGCCGCCGTCTCCCGTTACGGCGGCCTCGACGTGGCCTGCAACGCCGCCGGTGTCTTCGGCATGCTGGCGCCCGTGGCCGACTACGACGAGGACGTCTGGGACGACGTGCTGGCCGTGAACCTGAAGGGCGTGTTCCTGTCGATGAAGCATGAGATCGCCCATATGCGCGCGCACGGCGGCGGCGCGATCGTCAACGTCGCCTCCAACGTGGGCGCGCACTGGCGCCTCCCGGGCGCGGCGGCATACGCGGCGTCGAAGGCCGCCGTGAGCCACCTGACCCGCACCGCCGCCCGTGACCACATCGCCGACGGCGTCCGCGTCAACGCCGTCAGCCCCGGGCCGATCGACTCGCCGATGTCCATCCGACCGGGGGAGACGCGTGAGCAACGGGACGAGCGCCTGCGCAGCGCGCTGCCGATCGGCCGGGTCGCCGCCCCCGAGGAGATCGCGGCCGCCGTGCTGTGGCTGTCGTCCCCGGAGTCGAGCTTCGTCGTCGGTCAGGACCACGTGATCGATGGCGGCGCCACCGCCTGACCTTCATCGCAGTCTCGTGAGCCAGATTCCGAGCGTCCGCCTCGGCAGGACGTAGAGGATCAGCGCCGCGGGGACCAGCAGTCGCAGGGGCTCCTCGGCGATCTTGTCGAAGCGGAGCCAGTCCGACAGGCCGTATTCGAGGAAGTCCGGGAACGGCTGCGCGATAAGGGTGACGCACACCACGACGACCCAGTAGTCGATCACGAATGCCGCCGACCGGCGCGCCACCAGGCTGACCGGCGCGGTGGGCGACTCCTCGGCCGGACCCAGCCCCTGCGTCGCGAGCAGCACGAGCGCGGCGGCCATCAGGAGCGACAACTCTGTCGTCCCCCATATATCGATCATCTCCGCCCACCACTGGGCGCTGAGCAGAGGGACGGTGGCACAGGCTTCAAGGTCGAAATACGGCCAGGCGAGCGGCCCGAGCACCGCGAAGAACGTGAGGATCCCCGCTGCTCGCCGTCCCGCGACGGCCGAGTGCCAGCGGGCGAAGCAGACCAGCACCACGATGGCCGGGACCGCCCAAGTCAGGGTGAAGCCATGGAGCGCGTTGAGGTCACCGCGAAGGGGCAGGAGGAACGGCAGGAACAGCCAGTCCCACACGCTCTCGTAGTAGGGGTCGAAACCGCCGCAAAGAAAGACGGCGCCTCCTCGAAGCGGACCCTCCATAAATCCCATGTCGGGAAGGCGGCGGCGGACAGGGCCCCCAGCCAGGCCATTAACGCTAATCGCGGCAAGCCGATCTCCGTTTTTCGCCACACCCTATCCGTTATGCCGCGCCGGGCAATTTCCTGGCCGGAGACTCCCGTTCTTGGCGGTGCATTTCCTCCTCCAAGTGCTCGTACAGTTCGGGCAGAGTCGCGCCGCACCGTACGTTGGAGAGCCCGCTGGTCTCCGGCACTCGGACTTTACGGACTGCGATGTAGCCGCCCCCAGCGCCATCGACGATGTCCCAGCCGGGGAATCGCCGCGCCGCCGTTACGGCCATCACGCACCTACGGTGATGTCTGCCCAGACGACGCGATGGCCGTGCTCGATGACATGCGTTCCGCATCGGATGCTCAGCCGGGCCACGATGCCGAGGCCGCGTCCTGTTTCCCCCATGGGGTCCACCTGGTGCGGAACGAACCGCGGCTCCGGTGCCGGAGTGCCCGGGTCGGTCACCTCAAGGCGGATGAAGCCGTCACCGAAGCCCAGCCGTACCTTCAGCCAGTCGCGCCGCCGGCCCGCAGGCACGTGCTGGATGACGTTGGCCACCAGTTCGGCGACGATCTGGAGTGCGTCGGATCGGAGCGATGGATGGCTGTCGGCCAGCCATAGTCCGGTCGCCTGCCGTGCCTGCCATGCCGTCCTGTCGTTTCGGCGCAGTGTCGTACTGCGCCATAGGACGACATCTGGCAGCTCCGTTGGTGTGGTTCCTGCTCGCACAAAATCACCGACTTTGTTCTGTTGTGCGGCCATTTGGCTCTGACAATTGGCTGAGCATGTGTCCGGAAACACTCCCCAGGGTGACGCTTCGGGGCTACCTTGTAATCGGCTCGTCACGGTCCGTTTCCGGACAGACGTGCTGGCGCTTGTCGGGGTCCTGTGAAAGGGCATGGCATGACGACAGAGGTGTACGGCGAGGTACTGAAGAAGGCGCGCAACGCGGCCGGACTGTCGCAAACGGCGCTGGGCGAGCTGCTCTCATGCAGCGAGAGCCTGGTCGGCCTGATCGAGCGGGGCAAGCGCAGGCCGGGCAAGAAGTTCACCCTGGCGGCAGAAGCGGTTCTGGGGCTGAACGGAGAGCTCTACGGGCTCCTGCCCAACACGACGGTCATGTCCACTCCGAAGTGGTTCAGCGAGTGGCCGAAGGCCGAGGAGAAGGCGCACACGATCCGGACCTGGCAACCGCTCGTGATCCCGGGACTCCTCCAGACGGCTCGCTATGCGCGGGCCATCCTGTCGGTCGCACCATGGGCCACTGAGCAGTGGATCGAAGAGGCCGTCGAGACACGACTCCGGCGGCAATCCGTATTCGAACGCATAGACCCGCCCATGTACTGGGCGCTGCTCGACGAATGCGTTCTTCTCCGGCCCGTCGGGGGGAACGACGTGATGCGCGAGCAGCTAGAGCACCTGCTGCGGATGGCCGAGCGACCCAACATCTCGTTCCAGATCGTGCCGCTGGAAGTCGGCGCGACGGCAGGTGTGCTCGGAGGCTTCGCGCTTGCTCAGGGTGACGGCATGCCGGATCACGTCAGCATTGATGCCTCCGCGCAGGGCGCTATTTCCGCTCGCGAGGAGACGGTAAGGCGGGTTAACGTCATATACGACGCAATTCACAAATGGGCGCATCCTATACACGTGAGCCAGCGACTAGTGCGTGAGGTGGCGGCAAGGTATGAAGATCAGTAACGAGCTGCGTGCTGAGCTGGAGACCGCGCTGTGGACCAAGTCCACGCTCTCTGGCCCGGACGGAGGGGACTGCCTCTACGCGGCCAAGCTGAGCGGCGACCAATACGCGATCCGTGACTCCGAGCAGCCCGACGTCTCACCGATGATCCTTCGGGGCAGCGTCTTCCGTGCCTTCGTGGGCGGCGCGAAGCTCGGAGAATTCGACTTCTAATCGCGTCCGCTACGGGATGGGCGGGATGGGCACTGCGGTGCCGGAGACCTTGACGCGGGTGTCGCCGGGAATCGCGGTGCACGTCAGGAGGCTGGGTCGCCCCATGTCGACGCCCTGATGAATGGTGACCGCGCCGTCTTCGAGGTGTCCCAGAGCGCGTAGGTAGCCGGTGAAGGCGGCCGCCGCCGCGCCGGTGGCCGGGTCCTCGACCACGCCGCCGGGCGGGAACGGGTTGCGGGCGTGGAAGACAGTGGGGGATTCGGCCCAGAAGAGATGGACGGTGGTCCAGCCCAGCTCTGCCATGATCTTGCCGAGGGCGTCGAAGTCGTAGTCGAGGTCGGCCAGGCGGTCCCGGGAGGCCGCGGGCAGGACGAGATGGTCGTTGCCGGCGTTGGCGATGTGCGCTGGGTAGGCGGGGTCCAGGTCGTCGGCCGACCAGCCCAGCGCGGCGAGCGCCGGCCGTACCTCCTCGTCAGAGGCCGGGCGGGTGGAGGTGGGCGGACTCGTCAAGGTGGCGGTGAGGCCACCGGCCGGGTCTGCGACGATCTCCACCGGGACTGGTCCTACCTGGGTGGAGAGGTGCACGGTTCCTGGCCCGATCCGCTCGCCCAGCGCGACCGAGGTCGCGATCGTCGCGTGACCGCAGAAGGCGACCTCGGCCAGCGGGCTGAAGTATTGAATCCGGTACTGGCGCTCTCCCGTGGGGAAGAGGAAGGCCGTCTCGGAGTAGCCGACGTCGGCGGCGATGGTGAGCATCTCCGCGTCCGACAACCCGTGGGCGTCCAAGACCACTCCGGCGGGGTTGCCTCCGGAGGGAGCGGTGGTGAAGGCGGTGTATCTCAGGACTTCGGTCACCCGACCATCATCGCGCCCGGTGCCCCCTGAACAAACGCCGAGGTCGATGATGTCAGGCTGGTGGTGTGCCGAACGCCGCCGACCGACGACTCCGGATCGGAGTGCCCCTGTCCCTGTCTGGAAAGTACGCCCGATTTGGTGAGCAGGTCGGGCTGGGGCTCGACATCTGGCGAGGTTTCAACCCGTCCATGGAGTTGATCGTCGAGGATGACCGGAGCGACCCGGAGGTGCTGGAGGGCATGCTCCGCCGGCTGTCGTCGCGGTGTGACCTCCTTCTGGGGCCGTACTCCACTCGGCTCATGCGCCGGGCGGGCCGGATCGCCGTGGAACTGGACCGGCTGATCTGGAATCACGGGGGTTCAGGTGACGACGTGGAAGCGGCTCATCCCGGACATGTCGTCTCGGTCCTTACGCCCACGAGCCGGTATGCCCAGCCCTTCGTGCGGCGCCTGGGCAATCGGGACCCGCTGTGGATCGCCGAGGGCAAGGGGAGCTTCGGCCGGCAGGTGGCGGCGGGGGCTCAGGCGTGCGCGGATGAGCTCGGCATTCCGGTGATCCGTGTCGGGCCCGGGGATGCTCTTCCGGAGGGCGGCTCGTGGAATCTGCTCTGTGCTGGGTCGTTTGACGAGGACGTCGAGGTGATCGGGCGGGCCGGGAGTCCGCGGGTCGTTTGTGCCGTGGCAGCGGGCGTGCGGGAGTTCGGCGAGGCCGTGGACGACCCTCGAGGGATCTACGGGGTCGGGCAATGGTTCCCTGGGAGCGGTGGCGAGGCCGCCATCGGGATGGGCGAGCGGGATTTCGTCGAGGCCTATCGGGAGCAGGCCGGGGTCCTGCCCGACTATCCCGCCGTCCAGGCCGCCGCTGCCGCGATCATCGCGACCCACTGCGCCGCCGAGGCGGGAAGCGCTGAGCGTGAGGACGTGTGGGCGGTCGCCGGCGCGCTGGAGACCAGCACGTTGTTCGGCGCCTTCGCGATCGACCCGCGCACCGGCCTCCAGGTCGGCCATCGGGCGGTGCTCACCCGGTGGGAGGCCGATGGGCCTGTTGCCGTGGGCTGAGCGAAGGGCAGGGCCCGCGCCCGCTGGGCGGCGCGGGCCGTACGAAGGGTAGGGCCCGCACCCGCTGAGGCGGGCGCGGGCCGTGCGAAGGTGTCAGAGCCGGCTGATGCGGACCGCGTCGGCGATGACGAGGCCCGTACCGGAGGTCCAGCGGCTCACGCCGACCACGTTGTACGTGCCCGCGTTGAGGGAGAACGTGCCGATGCTGCGCCACGTCCCGCCGCCCGAGCGCTGGTCGACGTACACGGTCTGGTTGCCGCCCGAGGCCGCCACGATGTACGGCGCCGAGCTGCTGTACCCGGGATCAGCCGGATGCCAGACCTCGACCCGGTACGTGCCGGCGCTGGGGATCGTCGCCGAGTACCACGCCGGGTCGCTGGCGGCGACCGGGTCGGCGAAGCGGTAGTCGGCGCCGTAGCGCTGGCTGGAGTAGGTGGAGGTGCCCCAGTTGGCGCTGGCGGTGAACTGACCGGCCGTGGTGTTGTCGACGGTCGTCGTCCACGACGGGGTGCCGCCACCGGTCACGTAGTTCATGTACGTGGTCCAGTTCCAGTGCGGGCCCGGGTCTGTGTGGGTCGCGCCGGGCACCTCGTTGTGGCCGATGATGCCGGTCCTGGTCTTGGGGATGCCGTACTTGTCGCACATGGCCTTGGTCAGGGCCGCGGAGGCCCGGTACATCGCGTCGGTGAACCACGAGGCGTCATTGACGAAGCCCTCGTGCTCGATCCCGATGGACCGGTTGTTGTAGGTCGAGTTCCCCGCGTGCCAGGCGACGTCCTTGTCACGCACCATCTGGGTGATGGCGCCGTTGGAGGACTTGACCACGTAGTGCGACGAGACGTTGGAGCTGGGGTTCTGGAACCAGGAGATGGTCCCGGCGTAGGAGCCTTGGGTCACGTGGATGATCACGCGGTCGATGTTGTAGTCGGACTCGCGGTTGGCGACGCGGTAGTTGCCGGAGTTGGCCGGCACCCAGGCGGCCGGCGGGTAGTCGGGGCTGGCGACCTCGGCCTGCGCGTTCAGGTCGCGGGCCGTGGCCAGGTCGCCGCGGTCGGCGGTGACCTCCTGCGGCTTGACCTGCACGCCGCGGGCGTCGATGCCGAGGCCGAGCTGCTCGTACACGGCGTCGGCGTACAGGCGGGCCAGCTCGGGCGAGGAGGCGTTGCCGTACTTGGCGACGGCCTTGTACCAGCGGCCGAGGTCCTTCCTGGCGGTCTCGTCGAGGCCCAGCGCGTCGGCGTGGGAGCGCAGGACTGCCGCGCCGCCGAGGATGTTGGCCTCGTCGTCCTTGCGCAGCTTCTCGGCCGGGAGCTTGGTGAGCTCGGCGGCCTTCTCGAGCGAATGGTTGGTCGGGTTGCTGACCAGGTGCATCAAGCCGTAGCCGGCGCTGGCGCTGGGCTCGCCGTTGTGGCCGTCGAGGTGGGTCTCGGCATAGGCGAGCGCGACGAGCAGGTCGCGCGGCACGCCGTACTCGGCCGCCGCCTTGGCGAAGGCGGCGGGCAGCGGGGCCTCCTTGGCCGCGGCCAGGGTGGGCTGGCCTGCGGCGATGAGGAGGACGGCGAGAATCGAGGTGGCCAGGGCTGCTAATCGCGTGCGGGCGAGAGTCATGGGTGCTCCTCGTTACACAAGGGTGACGGGAGCAACGTATGGCATGTCCTGACTGATGTCGATAATTGACATTACTTAGGAGTTAGGTGAAACTTTCCGCCCACAGCTTTTGTGAAGACTATTGCGCTTTAGTCTCACAGCCTTGAAACTTCCCTTCGTGACCGCGCTTCTGCGTACCGTCTTAGCGGCGCTCACCGCCGCACTCGTCAGCATCGTCACTCCCGCCGCCTCCGCAGCCGCAGCCGCCTGCACGATCGATCCCGCCACCCCCAAACGCCAGCTCAGGGCCATGTGGATCTCGTCTGTCGCGAACATCGACTGGCCCAGCCGAACCGGACTGAGCGCGGCGGCGCAGCAGGCCGAATTCCGCGCCTGGCTGGACCTGGCCGTCGCTAAACGGATGAACGCCGTGGTCGTGCAGGTCAGACCGACGGCCGACGCGTTCTGGCCGTCGCCGTACGAGCCGTGGTCGCAGTGGCTGACCGGCACTCAGGGCGGCAACCCGGGGTACGACCCGCTGGCCTTCATGGTCAACGAGGCCCACGCCCGCAACCTGGAGTTCCATGCCTGGTTCAACCCGTACCGGATCGCCAACCACGACGACCCGACCAGGCTCGTCTCCACGCACCCGGCGCGGCAGAATCCGTCCTGGCGTTTCGCCTACGGCGGCAAGCTCTACTACAACCCGGGCATCCCGACGGTACGCGACTTCATCGAAGACGCGATCATGGACGCCGTCTCGCGTTACGACCTCGACGGTGTGCACCTCGACGACTACTTCTACCCCTATCCGGTCAGTGGCCAGAGCATTCCGGACACGGCCACCTACCAGCAGTACGGCGGCTCGTTCGGCAACATCGCCGACTGGCGGCGCAACAACGTCAACCTCCTCGTCCGTGAGCTCGACCAGCGCATCCACGCCGCCAAACCGCACGTGTCCTTCGGGATCAGCCCGTTCGGCATCTGGCGCAACTCCGGCACCGACCCGCTCGGCTCGCGCACCTCGGGGCTGCAGTCGTACGACTCCATCTACGCCGACAGCCGGCAGTGGGTGAAGCAGGGCTGGGTCGACTACATCGCGCCGCAGATCTACTGGCACATCGGCTTCTCCACCGCCGCCTACGAGGTGCTCACCGCCTGGTGGTCCGACGTCGTCCGCGACACCGGCGTGCAGCTCGTCGTCGGCCAGGCCGCCTACCGCGCCGGCGCCTCCGGCCAGGACGCCGCCTGGCAGGACCCGGCCGAGCTCAGCGACCACCTCACCGACAACAGGAAACATCCCGAGGTCGTCGGCGACGTCTACTTCAGCGCCAAGGACGTCAAGGCCGACCGGATCGGCGCGATCACCAGGCTCGTCAACGCCCACTACACCAAGCCCGCGCTGCATCCCGCCCGCGGCTCGGCCGCCGCCCCCGCCGCACCGGTCATCACCTCCGCCACCCAAGGGGCGAACGGCGTCCAGCTGACCTGGAGCGGCTCGGGCACCTCGTACGCCGTCTACCGCGTCGCCGGCTCCCCGTCGGCCGCCGACCCGTGCTTCTTCGCCGACGCCCGCAACCTGATCACCACTACCAGGAAGACCACCTTCACCGACCCGACCGCCGGCGGGACGCAGACCTACTACGTGACCGCGCTCAACAGGACGCACCAGGAGAGCGCGCCCAGCGCCGGCCGGGTCGCCTCCGGCGGCTCGGGGTACAGCGTGGTGATCGACAACGCCGGGTCCGGCTTCACGGCCAGTGCCAACTGGGGGACCTCCACGTACTCCACGCAGGTGCACGGCAGCGACTACCGGTTCGCCGACCCGGTCGCGGCCAGCGATCCCGCCTGGTTCCAGGCTTCGATTCCGAGCGCGGGCGACTACCGGGTGGAGGTGTGGCATCCGGCCAACGCCGGTTACAACAGCGCGTCGCCGCACATCGTGGCCGCGTCGGGAGGCAACCAGACGGTCACCGTTGATCAGCGGTCGGGGGGCGGTGCATGGCGCAGCATCGGCACGTTCTCCCTCAACGCGGGCACGTACAACGTGGTCGGCGTGAGCCGCTGGACCTCCACGACCGGGTACGTCATCGCGGACGCCGTCCGCATCACCAAGCTCTGATGCCGGGGCATTGAGGAGGCTGGGCAGGCCGGGGCGGCGATCGTACGATGAGCCGGTGGACGGTGCCCGTCCGCGGCCTGCCGACGTGGTCGCGGTCCTGGTCGCGGCAGGATTGACGCTGGCGATCGACTCCGCGGGCCCGCTTCTGCCGATCCTTCTGGCCACCGCGCTGCCGGTGTTGTGGATGCGCCGCGCGCCGCTCACCGTGGCGTGGATCTGCGCGGGCACAGCGGTCGCGCTGCCCGTGCTGTGCGTGCTGGCCCCGTCCGTCGTGCCGCCGCTGTACGACGTGCTGGTGTGGCCGCCGTCGTGCGCGTTCGCCGGGTATGCGGCGATGCGGTTCGCCAGGCATCGCCGCACCCTGCGGTGGCTGCCGGTGATCACGCTTGCCCTGGCCGTGTCACTGCTCGCCGGGTGGCCGGCCGCCGCACCCCTCGTCCTGCGTACCGAGGTGGTGATCGCGCTGGCGGTGCTGTACGGCCTGTACACGGAGATCAGGTCACGGCTGGAGCGGGTGCTGGCCGAACGCGCCGAGTGGGTGGAACGCGAGCGGCTGGCCGGCGAGATCCACGACGTCGTCACCCACCGCGTCAGCCGGATGGTGCTGCAGGCCGGGGCCCTGGCGGCGGCCTCGGCCGACGAGCGCGGCCGGGCGGCGGCGGAGGAGCTGCGCGCCACGGCCGGCGAGGCGCTGGAGGAGCTGCGTCACATGGTGGCGTTGTTGCGGCGCGGCACCGGGGAGGGGTTCGATGTGGGGCTGCCGCTGCCCGACCTGCGCTCGCTGACCTCGGAGTCCGCCTGCGCGGGGGTGCCCGTGGAGCTGGTGGTGAGCGGGACGCCGGTGCCCGTCTCCGGCGCGGTGGGGCGGACGGCGTACCGGGTGGTCCAGGAGGCCCTGGCGAACGTCCGCGACCACGCGCCCGGCGCGGACGCCCGGGTGGAGGTCCGCTACCTCGCGGGCGTCGTGCGGATCAGCGTGCAGAACACGCCGCCGGACAAGGAGGCGACCGCGTTCGGCTGGACGGACGTGGGTGGTCTGCACGACGTGCGGCAGTGGGTCGAGCTGGCCGGCGGCACGCTGGAGGCCGGTCCGGTGGTGGACGGCGGCTTCCACGTCGAGGCCACCCTCCCCATCTCGCCGCCCTGACGGACCACGGTCTGATGGGCGACGTCATCCCAACGAAGGAGCAAAAGGGTTCCGGGGAAGGATGCCCGGCGGCTCCGGCCAGGCCAGTGTGATTTCCATGAACCGACTAGCCCGGACGGCCGCCGTCCTCGTCGTGGCCGTCCTGCTCGCCTCGTGTGGCGCGTCCACCACCACCGCCACGACCCCGGCGGCTGGCGGGCACTCGAGTCATTCCGGCCACAGCACCACATCCACGCCCACGGCCTCCCCGCTCCGGGCCGGCGAGCGGTTCGTCTCTCTGACGATGGAGGAGCCGTACACGCCGGGCCCGCCCAACGGCGGCACGGACGACTACCGGTGTTTCCTCATCGACCCGAAGCTGGCAAACCGGATGTTCCTGACCGGCGCCCAGTTCCAGCCCCAGAACACCGACCTCGTCCACCACGCCATCTTCTTCAGGCTCAACCCCGAGCAGGCCGCGAAGGCCCGCGAGCTCGACGCCGCCACCCCGGGCCCGGGCTACACCTGCTTCGGCGACTCGGGCGTCGACAATGCGTCATGGGTGGCCCACTGGGCGCCCGGAACGAACGAGACGCTCCTCGACGCGAAGTACGGATACGAGCTGCCGCCGGGCAGCCGGCTCGTCATGCAGGTTCACTACAACCTGCTGGGCGTGGCGGGCAAGCCGGGCACCGACCGTTCCGGGATCCGGCTGCGCCTCACCGAGCAGTCGCTGACGCCGCTCGAGACCGCGCTGTTCCCCGCCCCGGTCGAGCTGCCCTGCACGCCGAAGGAGTCGGGCCCGCTGTGCGACCGGGCCGCCGCGGTGAAGGACGTCATCGGCAGGTTCGGCAAGGAGATCGAGGACCAGCTGACCGAACTCGCCGAGTTCTGCCGCCCGGCCGAGCCGGGCCCCACGCAGCACTGCGACCTGCCCATCGGGGGCCCCGCCACCGTCCACGCCCTGGCCGGCCACATGCACCTGCTCGGCCGCGCCATCAAGGTCGAGCTCAACCCCGGCGCGCCCGGGGCCCGCACACTGCTGGACGTCCCCGATTACAACTTCGACGACCAGTCGCTGCGCGTACTCCCCAAGCCCGTCCAGCTCAAGAAGGGCGACGTCGTCCGGGTGACCTGCACCCACGACGCCGGCCTGCGCGCCCTGCTGCCGCAACTCCAGAAGCAGCCGCCCCGGTACGTGGTGTGGGGCGACGGCACCAGCGACGAGATGTGCCTCGGCATCGCCATTGTGTCCCTCGCCTAGGACCCGTAGACCACCGAGAGGAACCGCACCAGCACCGCCTTAGCCCACGTACCGCTAGCCGTCGGGCGCGTCCCGTGGCTCACCGTCGAGGCTGTAGAACACCCGGTCAGGGTGTGGTGGCGGTCGCGCGCTCTGCACCAGGTCCTCGGCCGCGTGCTGATCGCCACCGGCGAGCAGGAACCGGAGCCGCATGAGTGCGGGACGCCGCGCCGCCGCCTCGCTATGCGCCTGAATCCGGAGAATCCAGCAGCCCCAGGCTGTCCTGCTCACCCCGGCGCCGGATGACGTCGTTGATCGCCTCGGTCACTTCCTGCCGACTGTAGGCGCCCTCGGGCAGCTCGTTGAGGTGCGCGAGCAGGTCGGCGGGCAGGTTCACGTGTTCGGACGCCGCCGCGTACACCTCCCGGATCGCGACCCGGTCACGCTCGCCGAACGCCTCGTCGATGGCCTGCCGCAGCTCGTCAAGCACTGCGTGATCACTCATGTCCACATCTCCCCTCCACCGTGAGCAAGTCTCTGATCTGTTCCATCACCATGCCCACGGATACGTCGATCACCCACGACGGGTCATGCGGGCAACGCTCCGCCCGCGGGTCCACGCCGCCGGCGCCGCACACCGGACACGCCGTGGTCCACGAGATCAGCGGCCGGTGCCGGGTCCTGGACATCGGCCCGTGGTTGATGAGGTTGCCGCACCAGTAAATGGCGACCGTGGGCGTGCCGACGGCGGCGGCCAGGTGCCGGGGGCCGGTGTCGTTGGCGATCACCAGGTCGCAGCGCTCGTAGAGCGCGGCCAGCCCGCCGAGGCCGAACGTGCCCACGGCGGGGATGGCCGGGCGGCGCATGGCGGCCACCACGCCCTCCACCAGGTCCCGCTCCTTGTCCGTGCCCGTGACGACGACGGGCCGGTCGAGCCGGTCGGCGACGGCGGCGAAGCGCTCCACCGGCCACCGGCGGCGCGGATCGTTCGCCCCCGGGTGCACGGCGACCAGCCCCGGCGGCGGTTCGCCGAAGACGCGAGCCAGCTCGCCCCGGTCCTCGCCGGTGACCGCCAGGCGGGGCTCCAGCCCGTCCGCGACCCCACTGACCAGGGCGGCGACCTGCAGGAAACGCAGCGTCTCGTGGTGGTAGTCCGTGTACGGCACCCAGCGGTCGAGCCCCTCGGCGTCCGGCGCCCGCAGTCCGGCCGTCACCCGCGCCCCCAGCCGCCGGATGAACGGGTTGGAGAACCGGCCACCGCCGTGGATCTGCACCGCCAGGTCGAAACCGCGCTCCCGCAGCCGCTCGCAGAGCTCGTCGGGCGCCGGGTGCCCGCGTTCCGACGTCGAGACGCCCGAGATCGGCGGCAGCGCCACCACGTCGTCCACGGGCCCTGGCCGCCCGGTGAGGAACTCGGCGTGCCAGGCGGTGCCGAGCAGGGTCAGCCGGGCACCGGGGTAGGCCCGCTTGAGCGCCTCCAACGCCGGCACGGCCAGCAGGTAGTCGCCGATCGCGTTGGCTCTCAGCACCGCGATCCGCTCCACGCCGTCGACCAGGTCCGAGCAGCCGTGCATAGCCGCCCGGCTACCCCAGGACATCCCCTCCATACCTGGCGCGGGGTTCAGCCTCATGGGTTTGAGCAGAGCTTTCACAGGTACTCGCTCCTCATGGGCACCGCGAACGAGAAGACCGTCAACGCCGTGGTCGTGGGCGACGTCATGCTGGACTCGTGGCTGCTCGGCTCGGCGAAACGGCTGGCTCAGGAGGCTCCGGTGCCCGTGATGAGCCTGGAGGCGACCGAGAACGCGCCGGGCGGCGCCGCCAACACGGCGGCCAACCTCGTGGCGCTCGGGGCCCGCGTCCGGCTCGTCGGCGTCGTGGGCGACGACCCGCCCGGTGACGAGCTGGTGCAGTCGCTGCGCCTGCTCGGCGTGGAGACGGACCTGGTGACCGTGCCCGGGCGGCGTACCGCGCACAAGCGGCGGCTGGTCGCCAGCGGCCAGCTCACGGCCCGCTACGACGAGGAGGACCACGACGTCCTCCCCGCGGAGGCCGAGTGCGAGCTGCTGCGACGGGTGACGGCGGCCGTGGGCCGAGCCGATGTGGTGGTGGCCTGCGACTACGGCGGCGGCGTGTGCACGCCCGCGGTGCGCCGGGCGCTCGCCGAGGTCGCCCTGCTGGTGGTGGACGCGCACGCGGTGGCGTCGTGGCGGGAGTGCGCGCCGGCCGCGGTGCTGCCCAACTACGCCGAGGTCGTACGCCTGCTGGGCGACGAGGACGGAGAGGTGGACCGGCCGGCGTACCTGATGGCGCGCAGCGACCGGCTGCTGGAGCTGACCGGCGCCGAGATCGTGGTGACCACGCTCGACGGCGAGGGCACACTGCTGCACAGGAGCGGCTGCCCGCCGTATCGGACCTACGCGCAGCCCGCGCCGCAGCACATGACCACGGGCGCGGGCGACACCTACACCGCGGCCTTCGCGCTCTGGCTCGCGGACGGTGCGTCGCCGGAGGAGGCGGCGCAGGCGGGCCAGGCCGCGGCCGGCGTCGTCGTACGCCGCTCGGGCACCGCCATCTGCACGCGGCACGACCTGCTGCATGCCCTGCGCCGCCGCGAGGGCGCGGTGCAGACTCCCGAGCGGCTGGCCCGGCTGCTGGATGAGCACCGGCGCAGGGGCGAGCGGGTCGTGTTCACCAACGGCTGCTTCGACGTGCTGCACCGGGGGCACGTGACCTATCTGGAGCAGGCGGGGCAGCTCGGCGACGTGCTGGTGGTGGCGGTCAACAGCGACGCGAGCGTGGCCCGGCTGAAGGGCTCGGGGCGGCCGGTCAACCCGTGTGAGGACCGCATGTCGGTGCTCGCGGCGCTGAACGACGTGGACTACGTGGTCGAATTCGACGAGGACACCCCGGAGCGGCTGCTCAGAATGATCCGCCCCGAGCTCTATGTCAAAGGCGGCGACTACACACCGGAAATGCTGGAGGAGGCGCCGCTGGTGCGCGCGCTGGGCGGCGAGGTGCGGGTGCTCGGCTACGTTCCCGACCGCTCGACCACCGCCATCATCGGCCGCGTGAAATCGTTGCCCGAGCGACTCCTGCCGCCCGATGCGTGAGCGGGCGAGAGTGGCTTATGCCGTAAAGAGTCGCAAGGGGTTGGGCACGGGCACGCACCGCATCGCCTCTCCAGCCGCGTCCGTCCAGCGCAGCAGGAGATTGGCCTTGGCCGGAATGTGCGTGCTGGAGAGCAGCGTCCGCACGTCCTCCGGATCGCCGTGATCCCGCCCGGCGCCTTTGAACACGGCCCTCGCCCGCGCCCACAACTCCTCCCACAGCCGCGGATGGCGCTCTGCGACCGCCCCGGCGAGCTCGTAGAGGTTGTTGGTCACCAGGCAGTAGACCAGCCGCTCCCAGCCGTAGGAAGGGCTCACCAGGCCCGAGCCTGGGATCTCGGGATGACGCTCCGCGACGACCCTGACGCCTTCGTGATCACGGTAGAGCGCCTGAGCGGGCAGGCCGTGCTCGTCCACCGCGACGAGCACGTTCTGCAGGTGGCATTCGAGCACGATCCCGTGGCGGAGGTACGCGTGCAGAACCGGCGGCACCAGGTGCTCCAGGTACCGTTCCCACCACAGCAGCGCCCGGTCCTCATCCAGGCCGTCGAGCGGGTTGCCGGGGAAGCCCTCGCTGATCCCCGCCGCCATCAGCGCGGTCAGTCCCGGGCGCACGTGCTCGCGCAGCCCGTCCCTGACGATCACGGCCAGCGCCTCGCCCCCGTCCCCGCCCAGCTCCGCGCTGCGGTATCCGCGGTCGCGCAGCACGGCGGGCCGGGGCACATGCTCGGGCAGGCCGTCGAAGGCGCCGTCGACCAGGTCGGCGACCGCGCTCAGCCGGCGCAGGTCACGCAGCCACAGGCGGCGAACATCGTTCGTGATCCGCACGTCCAGGCTGAACTTGCAGAACAGGTCGAGCTCCGGCAGGTAGACCGTGCGGATCGACGCGGTCGGCACGGCGACGGCCGCCGTGGCGCCCAGCTGACGCAGCCGCCCGCCGCGCAGGCCGCCGAGCAGCTCCACCTGCCAGGGGTGCGCGGGCAGCAGCGCCACGCCATCGCCCGGGAGCGGGCCCAGCCGATCGAGCGCGCTCACCTCCCCCTCCTCCACCAGGACCTCGGCGGGCACGCCGAGCAGCGGCAGGGCGAAGCTCGCGTGCGCCTCCGGCGCGTAACGCAGCCACTCCTCCGGACCCGCGCCACCGCGGGCCTTGGGCGCGGGGTGGTAGCGATGCCCGGCGACGAGGGCCTGTTCGGAGCGCACGTACGGGTCCGCGGGCGGCGCGGCGGCCTGTCTGGCGGCCAGCAACGCGGCCGCGACGTCCCGGCTGTGGGCGATCTCGGCGGGCAGCACGTCGTTGTCCACTCCGGTGCTCGCGCGGAGTTCCGCCGCCGCCAGCGCGATCAGGTCGTCCAGCGACACCGGCAGCCAGCCGTCGGGCGTGCGGAGCTCCGGCTCGGCCGGGAAGCGTTTGCCGTGGACGCGCAGCACGCGGCCGGTCGCGGCGAGGGCGAATGTCCCAGGATCCGGGCCCGGGCGGGCCGTCTCGCGGAGCAGGCAGTTGAGCAGCGCCGTAACCGCGAGGGCCGCGGCGACCGTCCGTGCCTCTCGCTCAGGCCCAGGGGACGGGAGCTCCGTGGATGCCATGGCGACCTTTTCTTACCATTTATGCCTATTAATGCCCATGGGCTAGATACCCAGGATATTTCTGGAAATAGTGTGAAATATGGGGCTGCTTGAGGAGCAGTTCGCGGCCGAGCTGGCCGTTGTACGTCCTGATCTGTCGGCGTCCTACGCCGCGGCGCTTCCGGACGCGCGAGCCGCCGTGCTCGGTCGCCTGTGGCGCAGCCTCCTCCACGAATCCCTCCCCGGCGTGGCCGCATCCCCGGGTGAGGGGTCCCCCGGCTCTCCTGCCGGGCAGGCCGTTGTGGTGTTGTCCGACGGGCGGCGGATGGCCGGGCCGGCGCGGCTGCCGTACGACCTGGGCGGCGTACCCGCCCTGTGGCTGGACGGCCGCCCCTGGACGCACCCTGCCGACCTGCTGGCCGCGCTCCGGCTGCCCGGGGCCGTGCGGCTGGTCGAGGATCTGGACAACAGCGTCGCCTCCCTGGCCCTGTCCCGGGCGAGCGCCGCCACGCAGCCCCCGGCGACGACCGCCACGCCGGAGTACTACGAGCAGAGTGTGGTCGACGGTCACCCTTACCATCCGTGCTGCCGCAACCGCCCGGGTGTCTCGGTGGCTGAGCAGCTGGCGTACATGCCGGAGCACCGCCCCGTCGTCGCCCTGGACCTGGTCGCGGTGCCCGCGGCGGACTGCCTGGTCTCGGGTCCGTGGCCGGCCTCGCTCACCGACGGCGACCGGCTGCTCCTGCCCGTGCACCCGTGGCAGACCCGGCACGTGCTGCCCGACCTGGGCCTGCGGCCGTACGCGCTGGGTGCGATCCCGGCACACCCGCTGATGTCCGTACGCACCCTCGCCCCGCTCGACGGCGGCCCGCATTTCAAGACGGCGTTCACCACCCGCATGACCTCGGACGTCAGGGACATCTCCCCCGGCTCGATCCGCGACTGCGTGGCGCTGTCCGACGTGCTCACGGACCTGTCGGCGCGACTGGGCGGCCGCCTGCACATGGCCCGCTACCTGGCCGGGGCCGCCGCCACGGCCAAGGGCGAGCTGAGCGCCGACGTGTCGGCCATGCTGCGCGAGCCGACGCCCGCCGTCACCCGAGGCGGCGTCGTGCTGCCGGTCGCGGCCGTCGCCCGGGAGATGGTCCGCGACCCTGCCGAGTGGCTGGCGGTGTTCGCCCGCCTGGCCCTGGCCGGCGCTCTCGGCCTGCTGGCGCTCGGCGCGGCGCTGGAGGCGCACGGTCAGAACCTGCTGATCGTGATGGACGGAGTTCGCGGCCTGCCCACCCGCCTGGTCTACCGGGACCTCGCCGACGTCCGGCTCAGCCCCGCCAGGCTGACGCGCAACGGGATCGAGGTCCCGCCGGTCAGCGACAGGCTGCTCAGCGACGACCCCGCCGTCCTGCACGCCAAGCTGTACGGCTCACTCGTCGGCACCACGTTCGGCAGCCTGATCTCCCTCTTCTGCGCGGGCGACCGGGCCGCCGAGTCACGGCTGTGGGCCGTCGTGGCGGGCGCCGCCAGGGAGGCGTTCGACGCGCTCCCGGACGGTCCGGACGTGCGGGCCGACCGCGACGCCCTGTTCGGCCCGCACCTCACGGTGAAGGCACACCTGCGTGCGCAGCTGGACGGCGCGCCACCGGGCGACAGCTGGACGAAAGTGCCCAACCCGCTCTACGCGATCTAGGGCGCCAGCTCGGCGATGGGGATGCGGCGGAAGGCGATGCTCTCGTACGGGCCGAAGCTCCCGGTCTCGAACAGCAGGCCCACCGTGTCTGCGTCCACCCTGACCAGGTCGGAGTAGGCCGCAGGCAGCCCGGACACCGTGTGCGCGACCCGCCAGGTGACGCCGAGGTCGTCGCTGGCGCGTACCGTCATCATCGCCCGCGCGTCGGGCGCCGCGGGGCCCGAGAACAGCAGCACGTCCGGCGAATCGCACCACAACACGCTGCCTTCGACCACCGGGCCGACCAACGCCGCCTGGGGGCGGAACGGCTGCTCCAGCGTCTGACCGCCGTCGGCGGAGTACGCGTCGGCCCTGGTGCCGGGGGCGGTCGAGTCGGTGCGGGTATTGACGTAAACGCGCCCGTCGGGCAGCTCGGTGGCCGTGGTCTCGTTGACGTTGACGTAGCCGTCCGGATTGTCGTCGACGTAGCCGATGCGCCAGGTCTGGCCGCCGTCGTCGCTGAGCACCGAGTGGCCGCCGTTGTACTTGCCCTCGGTCCCGTTGTCCTGACCGCTCGGGGGCAGCGAGTGATTGGCGGGGACCACGATCCGCCCCGTGTGCTGCCCGCGCCGCAGCTCGATCGCGTGCCCGGGCGTGGTCGCGTACCAGCGCCACTCCGGCCGCTTCGCGGTGCCGGTGATCTCGCGAGGAGCCGGCCAGGTGACCCCGTCGTCCTCGCTGACCTGCACGAACACCCGCCGTCCATCGGCCGCGGACACCTGGCCGCGCCGGATCTTCTCCTCGGTGGCCGACGGCCCCTGCCGGACGAACACCAGGACGATCCGCCCGTCGGCCAGCGCCACCGGAGCCGGGTTGCCCGCGGTGCCGCGCCGCGGCTCCGTGGCGATCACCTGCAGGGCGCCCCAGGTCCGGCCGCCGTCCGTCGAGCGCTTGAGCACCAAGTCGATGTGTCCGGAGTCGCCGCCCGAGGCGCGCCGTCCCTCCGCGAAAGCCAGCACGGTGCCCGCCCGCGTGACGACCGCCGCGGGGATCCGGTAGGTGTGGTAGCCGTCCGTGGCCCGACTGTAGGGCACCGACGTGGGATAACGATCCGCCATGCCGGAACGCTACGGCCCGCGGGTTAACGACGCCCGACGCCTGGCCTACGTGAAGACGAATGAGGCCATGGGTGGAGGAGCGACACCTGTGCCGCTGAGGAGCCTGGCTCCTCAGCGGCACGGGGTTCCGGGGTCATCCGGCGAAGACGATCACGTTGTCTTGGTAGCTGCGGCGCTGACGGTCGAACGCGCCGCCGCAGGTGATCAGCCGGAGCTGGGTGCCCCCGCCTGAGCCGTAGACCTCCTTGTCCGGGATGCGGTTCTTCGGATAGCGGGACAGGCGGTTCACCACGAACGTGACCGTCGTGCCGTCGGCGCGGTCGACGTGGACACGGTCGCCCTTGCGCAGCTGGCGCAGGCGGTAGAACACCGCCGGGCCGGTGGTCGAGTCGACGTGGCCCGCGATCACGGCGACGCCCTGCTCGCCTGGCTCCGGTCCCGCCTTGTTCCACCCCACGCGGTCGAACTGCTTGGGGGCGATCAGGCGGTTCCCGGCGTCGAGCCGCAGCGGGATCACCCTGGTGGAGACGCCGATGGCGGGGATGCGTAACCGCACAGGATTGGCGACGTCGGCCCGGCGGGGCGCGGCATCCGACGTGCCCGAGTCGGGCACCGACACCGGGCGGGTGTCCCCGCCTCGAGCCGCCGTCCCGTCGTGCGTTGAGGTCGCCGCCCTGTCGTGGGCGGGGCTCGCCGCCTCGCGGGGCGCCGGTGCGGCGGCGCATCCTCCGGCCGCCGCGACCAGCGCGCAGGTCGCCAGGAACGCACGCACGGTCTCAGCTGCCCGCGAAGAAGGCGCGCCGCACCCAGTACGCCCCCACGGCCAGCAGCCCGGCGCCTGCCAGACTCAGCGGCAGCACGGGAACCGACCCGCCGTCGGCGCTCCCGGTCTCAGCGGTCCCGCCGAGACCGGTGTCCACCCCGCCTCGCGGAGCCCCATCGTCGTCATCGTCGTCACGCGACGCGCCACCCACGCCGGTGTCGATTCCGCCTCGCGGAGCCCCGCCGTCATCGTCATCGTCGTCGTCACGCGACGCGCCGCCGACACCCGTGTCGACCCCGCCTCGCGGAGCCCCGCCGTCGTCGTCGCCGCCATCGTCGTCATCATCACCGCCGTCGTCGTTGCCGCCATCGTCATCGTCGTCGTCCGCGGTGGTGGTGACGTGGACGGCGGCGGGGGCGGCCGCCGCCTGGGCGCTCGTGGTCACGAAGACCGCGCTGGTCGCGCCCAGCCCGAGCGCGACCGCGACCGCGAGCAGGATCCGCCGTATTGCCTGGCCCATGTGAGTCCCCTTCTGACGTCCGCCGCGGCCTCTCCGCGGCTGACCTCAGCCTCCAAGGCGGCCGTTGGGCCACTATGAGGTCGAGATGACAGGTCTCTCACCCGGCCACGGCGGGGTCGCGCGGTGTGCGAGAACCCAGGCGTGAAAGAGTGCGAATCACGAACGAGTGCTTCTGGAGGCAGGGGTGGCTGACGAGTTCGACGTCATCGTGGTCGGCGCTGGTCCCGCCGGCGAGAACGTCGTGGATCGGGCCGTACGCGGCGGCCTGACGGCGGCCGTCGTCGAGGAACGGCTGGCCGGTGGCGAATGCTCCTATTGGGCGTGCGTGCCGAGCAAGGCGCTGCTGCGGCCGATCGACCTGGCGGGCGAGGTGAGCCGCGTGCCCGGGCTCTCGCTCGGCGAGATCGACGTCGCGGCCGTGCTGGCCCACCGGGACGAGGCCGTCTCGCGGTACGACGACACCGGCCAGGTGGGGTGGATCGAGAGCGTGCCGGCCGAGTTCGTACGAGGCCGCGGCCGGCTCGACGGCCCCAAGCGGGTCCGCGTGACCACGGAAGACGGCGCCGAGCGGGTGCTGACCGCCAGGCAGGCCGTGGTGCTGGCCACCGGCAGCAGGGCGGCCGTGCCGCCGGTGCCGGGCTTGGCCGAGGCCGACCCGTGGACCAGTCACGAGGTGACCGCGGCCACCGCGATCCCGGAGCGGCTGGCCGTGCTCGGCGGCGGGGTGGTGGCCTGCGAGATGGCGCAGGCCATGCATGGGCTCGGCGCCCGGCAGACCACCGTGCTGGTCCGCGGCGGCGGGCTGCTGGGCAGGATGGAGCCGTTCGCGGGTGAGATGCTCGCCGAGTCGTTCGCGGAGGCCGGGATCGACGTGCGGACCCATACCGACGTGGTCAGGGTCGAGCGGCCCGAGCCCGGCGGGAAGGTGACGGTGCACCTGCCCGAGGAGCCGCCGCTCGAGGCCGACGAGCTGCTGGTGGCCACCGGCCGCCGGCCCGCCACCCGCGACCTGGGGCTCGGCTCGGTGGGGCTGGCCGACGGCAAGTACGTCGAGGTGGACGACAGCATGCGGGCGACCGGCGTCCCCGAAGGCTGGCTGTACGCCGTGGGCGACGTCAACGGCCGGAACCTGCTCACCCACATGGGCAAGTACCAGGCCAGGCTCTGCGGCGACGTGATCGCGGCGCGGGCGCGCGGCGACGAGCTTCCCGCGATGCGCGACCTGGCCGACGGCTACGGCGCGCCGCAGGTGGTCTTCACCGACCCCCAGGTGTGCGCGGTGGGCCGCACCGAGGCGGCGGCCAGGCAGGAGGGCTTCCGCGTCCGCGTGGTGGACTACGACATGGGGCGGGTCACCGGGGCCTACCTGCTGGGCGACGGCTATCGCGGACGGGCCAGGGCCGTCGTGGACGAGGACAGGAAGGTGCTGCTCGGCGTCACGTTCGCCGGTCCGGGCGCGGCGGAGCTGCTGCACGCCGCCACGATCGCGGTCACCGCGGAGGTGCCGCTCGACCGGCTCTGGCATGCTGTGCCGTCGTTCCCGACCGTCAGCGAGGTGTGGCTGCGCCTGCTGGAGACGTACGGGCTGTAGGCCGCTTCAGCAATCCCCGCGTTCGCGCCCGCCCGTCTGGATGATGACGGGCAGGCGGCTCGGCGCGGGGCTAGCGGATTCCCCCGACTGCATCATCAACTCCGCCACGGTCTCCTCGACGTTGGCGCGTAGTTCCACGTGCGACAGCAGGTCCGTCAGCCGCAGCACGGAAAGCAGGTGATCGGAGGGCCTGACCAGGATGATCCGTCCGCTGTCCCCCTCCTCCTCCATGCGCTGCATCGCCATCGCCAGCACGCCGATGACGGAGGAGTCGTAGAAATCCAGGTCGGCCAGGTCGAACACGAGGACGGGCCCGTCCGACCAGTCCCACACGGCGTTGATGCAGGCGCTGAACCGGACCCGTCCCGCATGGTCGAGCTCACCGCTGGCACGCACGACAGTGCACTGGACATATCGGGTCGTCTCGATGCGCAAGCCGTTCCTGCTCACGCCTTCTCCCCTGCCCTCAGAGCGGCGTTATCACAGGGTGATCACCCTTTTTCCCGGCCCATTAAGCCTCGCGGTGCCCCGGCTTACTAGTGCGAGGTGCCCGACTCCAGCGTGGGGATGACGCCCGGGACGGCCCCGACCATCACCAGCAGCGGCGACCGGGCGGGGCTGGGCAGCTCCAGCTCGGTGATGTTGCCCTGCACCCGCCGCTTGGCCCGGCCCATGTCGCCGTCCCTGACGCTGAGGATCCGCACCACCGTCGGCGCTGCCGACCGCATGAGCTTCCTGGTGGCGTGGCGCAACCAGCGCAGCTCGCTGTTGATGCGCCGCCACGTCGCGGGGATGACGCTGGCCGGCTCCGCTCTCGTGCCCAGCCGGAGCGTGATGAGGCCGCTCGACCCGAACGCGCCCGGCAGCACCGGGTTGATCACGAACATGCCCGAGCGCAGCTGGCGTGCGCCCTGCCTGTTGACGTTCGCCAGGCCGCCGGCACTGATCAGCGAGTACAGCTCACAGCGGCATCCGTCGAGCGTGTCGGGGTCGAAGTCGGCCGGCGGCACCTCCTCGAACACGATCTTGTCGAGCCGCAGCCCCGCCACGCCGTCACGCATGAGGCGCCCGCCCACGATCTGGCGCAGCTCCTCGCTGACGCCGTCGCCCTCCATGATGTCGAGCGCCTCGATGCAGATCAGCCCGTCGTCGGGGATCTCCTCCGCCGGCAGGTCGAAGGCCACCTGGGCCTGCGCCCTCCGGCCACGCAGCAACACGCACTGGCGCAGCTGCCCCTGGGAGCGGATCTGGATCAGCCGCGGCAGCGAGCTCACCGGCTCGGTGCTGCCGTTGTGCCAGTCGGTCACCGACCGCTCGTCCACCGACAACGACATCCGCACCCGCAGCGGGCGGCCCTGCGCGGCGATCTTGAAGCCGGCCAGCCCCGACGTCTCGAACCGGCCCACGATCTGCGTGCCCCGATGCAGCCGGTCGGTCACCTGCAACGCGGCGACCTGGCCGCTGAGCACGTGCGCGGGCGGTATCGCCGGAAGGACCATCTGGTCGAGATCGGTGGCGGATCCTACGCTGCTCATCTCGTGCTCCTCACGGGGGTCAGAATGGTGGACAGCCCTGCCGGGTGATGGAAGTCGAAACGGGTGAGCAGGGGGTCACGCCGTTCCCACATGCGGTGGACCGCGCCGAAGAGCGGGTCGCCGTCGCGCTCCACGTACCGCAGGTTGACCCCCAGCACCCGCGCGTAGTCGTCGCCATGCGCCCAGTGCGGCAGGAGCTGGGTGGGCACGTCGCCGCCGCAGCGGCGCATCCAGAGCCACAGGCGGGCGCGCTCGCGCTGCTCGGGGGTGAGGATGGTGTCGCCCTTGGCGTGCCTGGCGATGGACTCGTCCAGTAGCTGCCGGAGCTCGGACGGCGTGCGCGAGACGTGCGTGGCGCCGCACTCGGCCCCTTCGGACCAGCCTGCCTGGATGACGGGGATGCCGAAGGCCGGCAGCTCGATGTCGCCGAACGCGACGGCGACGTCGGTCAGGCTCCACAACATGTTCGTGGACAGCGTGTCGGCCACGTGCTTCATCCGGGCGTGGGCGCCGCCGACCGGGTCGAGGAACAACCAGTTGGCCCACTCATCGGACGTGGCGTAGTGCGCCGTCGTCTCGAACAGCTCCGTGTCCTCGCCGGGCTTGTGGCCGAACACGGCGACCGTGGGCAGGCCGGGATCGAGCCCCAGCCGGGCGCAGCCGTAGCTACGCAGCTGGCGGCGCTCGGTGTCGGTGCGGACCTGGTAGCCGCATTTCGCCTGCCAGGCCGAACGTTCCACGCTGGGCCTGATCAGGTCGCGGTGCGGCCAGACGTACTGCTCGAAGAACGCGGCGACCTGGCCGGGCAGCTCCTCCTGGAAGGAGCTCGCCCCGTCCGCGGGGAACAGCGCGTACGCCTGCAGCGTGCCTGTGCCGGTCACGTGCACGACCGGGATCTCCCTGGGCATGCCGCGGTCCACCCGGTCGGTGACCAGTGCGAGGGGCGGCGTCTCCGGCTGCAGGTCGCGGGCCGCCCCGAACACCTCGCCCAGCTGCCGCGCCTCCGTGTCGCCCAGCACGACCAGCCGCGCCGTGGCCGCCCCGCAGAGGGCCTTCGCGACCAGGAGCGTGCGTGCCACGGCTCTGATGTCCTGGTCGTACACCTCCGCCACGATGCATCTGTCACCGCTGGGGCTCTCCGCCCAGTGCGTACGAGCAGCGCCGAGCAGACGATCGAAGTGTCCGCCATCTCCGACACGACGCATGAGACCCTCCACCGAGGCCAGGAAGATATTCCCTGGTAGACGTTGCCAGAGCGGCGTGCGTTCGCCCGTGCCCTCACACGCTTCTTTGCCGACGCCTGACCGAAGCCGTGGCCGCGCCTGACAGGCGATCAACAAGATGTGCTGGAAATCACCACATCGAGGGCGAACAAACCGGCTCCCCCGGAGGTCCAAGCTTTTACATGGAGCACGCCACGGGCGGGTTTAGGATGCACCCTATTGCCCGAGATTGCTCTCGAGATCACTCCAGAAGGTGGGGAATTTTCGCATGGGTTCCCGTGTGTCGAGTATCGCGCGCCTGACCGCGGCCGCGGCAGCAGCCGGGGTGGTGGCCGCCGCCATCGCGCTGCCCGCGGTCGGAGGCACCGGAGCGATGTTCGTCTCGGCATCCGAGGACCTGGGCATCAAACCCGAGGAGCTCAAGGAGCCCCCGCTGGCGGAGCGGACGACCGTGCTCGATGCCCAGGGCAACGAGATCGCGTGGTTCTACGAGGAGTACCGCGAGAACGTCACGCTCGACAAGGTCGCCGACGTCATGAAGACGGCGATCATCTCCATTGAGGACTACCGCTTCTACGAGCACGGCGCGATCGACATCGAGGGCACCATCCGCGCCCTGGCCAAGAACCTCAGCTCGGGCGGCATCGCCCAGGGCGGCTCGTCCATCACGCAGCAGTACGTCAAGCAGGTGCTGCTCAACTCGGCGGCCACCGAGAAGGAGAAGAACGCCGCGCTCGAGGCCAGCTACGCGCGCAAGCTCAGAGAGCTGCGGTATGCGATGGCGGTCGAGGAGAAGTACACCAAGGACCAGATCCTGGAGAAGTACCTCAACATCGCGTACTTCGGCGCCAGCGCGTACGGAGTGGAGGCCGCGGCCAAGCGCTTCTTCGGCGTGAGCGCCTCCGAGCTGACCCTGGCGCAGGCGGCGACCCTGGCCGGCGCCGTGCAGGACCCCAACGCCACGGACCCGAACCTGGGCAAGGAGCAGCGGGAGCGGCTGCTGAACCGGCGCAACCTCGTGCTCGACACGATGGCCAAGCTGGGCAAGATCACTTCCGAGGAGGCCGCGGAGGCCAAGGCCAAGAAGCTCGGCTGGAAGGGCACCGACATCCCGGGTGGTTGCGGGGCCAGCGAATATCCGTACTTCTGCATGTACGTCCGCAACGAGGTCCTCACCAATCCAGTCTTCGCCAAAACGGCCAAGGCTCGGAGCCAGTTCCTCAACCGGGGCGGCCTGGAGATCACCACCACCCTCGACCCGAAGATGCAGAAGGCGGCCGAGGCGGCCATCAAGAAGCACGTGTTCGCCTCCGACAATCCGGTCGCCTCCGAGGCGCTGGTCGAGCCGGGCACGGGCGCGATCAAGGCCATGGCCTCCAGCCGCACGTACGGCACCAGCAAGCGCAAGAAGGAAATGTCATACAACGTGGTCGCCGACGCGGTGCACGGCGGCGGCACCGGTTTCCAGGCCGGCTCGACGTTCAAGACCTTCACGCTGCTCACCGCGCTCAAGCAAGGCATGAAGATCAACGACGGCCTGTCCGTCGGCAGCGGCTACCGCGCCCCCTACTACTCCTCGTTCAAGAACTGCAAGGGCGAGAACATCGGCGACCCCAGCCACACCGTCACCAACGACGAAGGCGGCGGCGGCTTCAAGTCGCTGGCGACCGGCACCTGGGGCTCGGTGAACACCTTCTTCATGGCGCTGGAGCAGAAGGTGGGCCTGTGCAACGTGATCAAGACGGCCCAGTCACTCGGGATCAAGCGGTCCGACGGCCAGAAGCTGCAGGAATACTCCACCTTCACGCTCGGCATCAACGAGATGGATCCGGTGACCGTCGCCAACGCCTACGCCGCGATCGGCGCGCGGGGCAAGTACTGCGCCCCCATGGCCATCACCTCGATCAAAGACCGCTACGGCAAGGTGACCGACTACAAGCCGAAGTGCAAGCAGGCGCTGGACCCTGAGGTCGCGGACGCGGCGGCGGACATCCTGTCCGGTGTGTTCACCAAGGGCACGATGCGCAGTGTGGGCGGCATCGGCAGGCCGGCCGCCGGCAAGACCGGCACCACGGACTCGCAGGCCACGGCCTGGTTCGCCGGGTTCACCCCGGACCTGGCGGGGGCGGTCAGCATCGGTGACCCGCGCGGCGCGCAGAAGTACAAGCTCAACTACGTCACCATCGGCGGCCGCTACTACAGCTCGGTCTTCGGCGCCTCGATCCCCGGTCCGATCTGGAAGGACACCATGATCGCCGCGCTGAAGGACGTCCCGGCGACGGACTTCACGCCGGTGAACAGCGCCCGCTTCGGCGGCTGCGGCCAGAGCTGCGCACCGGTGCAGCCCGAGCGCGAGGAGCCGGAGGCAGGCGACGACAACCCCTTCGAGATTCGCGTCGGCGGGGAAGACGACTGATCATTCGGGGGATTTCCACCATCCGGATACGACAAATCGGACATGAAATAGAGCGCTGATCACCGTCGGCACAAAAACCTCTGACGGCTACCAACGCCTCTAGCTCCGCAAATTCGGAGCCTGTCCGCACAATGGGACGCACTCCTTGCAAAGGCCCTATTAACAACGCCGAAACATTGGTACCTTGGGAGCGCTCCCAGCAACTTCCCGCGAGGTGCTCCATGACCGAGCAGCCCACACTGGCACAGGTGGCGGCCGCTGCAGGGGTTTCCCCCGCGACCGCATCCCGAGTCCTCACGGGCTCGGTGCGGGTCAGTACCTCGACCCGCCGCCAAGTCTACGACGCCGTCTCCCGCATGGGTTACGTCCGGCACCGGGCGCCCAGGGGAACGGCGGCCAAGACCATGGCCGATGGCGTCACGGCCGTGATCTGCGACCATCTGCCCCGTCTGTTCTCCGAACCCTACTATGCCAGGCTCCTGTCCGCCGCGGGCGCGGTGATCGCCGAGCACGGCACCCATCTCCAGGTCACCACCGTCACCCCCACGTCGTCGACCCTGCCCGCGTTATCCGGCGCGGTGCTCATCATCGGCGCCAGGGAACGCCATCCCCTGGCGATCAAACTATCCACGTCGGGCGTCCCGGTGCGCAACATCGGCCGCCCGCCCCACGACCTCAAGCTCCCGTACGCCGACGTCGACAACTACGACGGCGGCCGGCAGGCAGCCGAGCATTTCCTGCTCAGCGGCCGGAGGAACGTGGCCGCGATCGGCGGCCCACCATCCTTGCCTGCCGCCCGCGACCGGCTGGACGGGCTGGTCCGCACCCTGCAGGCGGCCGGCGCGCCGGACGTGCCGGTGGCCTACGGCGACTTCACCGCCGCCTCGGGCACCCATGCCATGCAGTGGCTGCTGCGCCACGCCCCAGGACTGGACGCCGTGTTCGTCGCCTCGGACCTGATGGCGGCGGGCGCGATCCAGGCGCTGCGCAGGGCCGGGCGCAAGGTGCCCGCGGACGTCGCGGTGATCGGGTTCGACGACGCCCCGGTCGCCAAGCACACCGTCCCCGCTCTCACCACGATCCGCCAGCCCGTCGAGGAGCTCGCCACGGTCGCCACCCGGCTGCTCCTCACGGGAGCCGCGGGCATCGATCCCGTCCTCCCCACGGAACTGGTCGTCCGTGAGTCGGCTTGAGCCGGGGGAGGTGCTGGCTCGGCGGTATCTGCTGCTGGATCCGCTGGCCCAGGGGGGCATGTCGGTCATCTGGCGCGCCTTCGATCAGTCACTGCATCGGATGATCGCGCTCAAGGTACTGACCGCGTCCTTGCACACCGATTGCGGCGAGCGGGTCAGCGTCCGCAGCGAGGCCCGCGCCGCCGCCCGATTCATCCACCCCGACACCATCGAGATCTACGACTACGGCGAGTGCGTCACCGCCAATGGCGCCGTCGCCGCCTACGTCGTGATGCCGCTGCTCGACGGCACACCGCTGGCCGAGCGCATCGAGGCGGGGCCGCTGCCGTGGACCGAGGCGGCCGGCATCGCACTGCGGCTGGCCCGGGTCCTCATGGCCGGGCACGCCCGCGGCCTGGTGCACCGGGACGTCACGGCCGAGAACGTGCTGCTCACCGCGGACGGGCCCAAGCTGCTCGACTTCGGCATCGCGGCCTGGGCGGGCGACCCGGAGGACGACCGGGGCACCCCGCCCTACGTCGCGCCGGAGCGCCTGCTCGGCGCGCCGACCCATCCCGCGGTCGACGTGTACGCCCTGGGTGTGCTGCTGCACACCATGCTCACGGGGCGGACGCCGTACCCGGAGACCACGTGGGAGGAGATCGAGGTCGCCCGCCGCACGTCTCCCCCGCCGCGGGTCCCCGGGGTGCCGCACGCGGTCGCCTCGCTCGGCCAGCGGTGTCTGGCGCACCGGCCGGAGGAGCGGCCCACGGCGGCGGACATCGTCGCCGAGCTGACCTCCGCGCTGGGCACGGCGACCCTCGGCCGGCAGCTCAAGCGCGGCTTGACGGTCGCGAGCTCCGCCGTGCTGACGCTCTCCGCGCTGCTGTGGTTCCAGCAGACGGGACTCCAGCAGCAGGGACTCCAGCTACCGGGGATGCGGCAGCAGGTGGACCAGGCCCTGGTGGAGCCGTCGGCATCCCCCACGGCCAGGTACATCGAGAGCAAGCCGGCCGCGGCGGTCACGGTCGACAAGGCGGTGGACGACTTCACGACCGTGCTGGAGGCCAGGACGCCGTGCGGCGCGACCGACGCCGACGTCGTGCTCGACCTCAAGCAGGTGCTGAACGGCACCGTGACGCCGCGGGGCCCGTACGAGACCACGACGGCCAACATCCGCAGGAAGTTGTCCGACCGCTGGCGGGAGGGCAGGCTCACACCCGCCTGCCTGAGTGAGCTCGAAGCCAGGCTGGACGACCTCGAATCCGCGCTCGAGCGCAATTGAAGGAGGGGTACGGCAGCACCAGCCGTACCCCTCCGATCGCGCGGCCCGTGCCCCTCGCTAAAGCACGCCCGCGCGGGCTTCATGCGCAGGTGTACCCGCTGGGCGCCTGCGTGTTCCCCTCCGGCCTGCTCGCCTGGAAGCCGAAGCTCGTCGAGGCGTTCGGCGCCAGGGCGCCGTTGTGGCCGAGGTTCCTGGCGGTCACCGTGGAGCCGCTGACGGTGAGGGTCGCGTTCCACGAACCGGTGATCGTGTGCCCGGCCGGCAGCGTGAACGTGACGGTCCAGCCGCTCTTGGCCGAGGTCCCGGTGTTGGTGACGGTCACCGGCTGGACGACGTAGCCGTTGCTCCACGAGTTCTGGACGGCGCCGGTGGCCGTGCACCCTCCGCCGCCCCCGCCGGACAGGGTGGTCACCGTGGTGGCGGCCGACTCGGGCGAGAGGTTGTTCGCGGCGTCCCTGGCCCGCACCCGGTAGCGGTAGGTGGTGGCGGGGCTCAGTCCGGTGTCGGTGAACGACGTCGTGGAGCTGCTGCCGACCACGGCGAAGGTGTCACCGGTCGCGCGCAGGACGTCGTAGCCGGCCACGCCGACGTTGTCGGTGGAGGCGGCCCAGGACAGGGTCGTGCCGGTCGACGTGGTGCCCGTGGCGGCCGGCGTGCCGGGCGTGCTCGGCGGCGTGGTGTCGGTGCCGCCGCCCGTCGAGCCGAAGGAGAAGGAGTTGACCGCCAGGCCCGCGCCGCCGACCCAGGGCTCGAAGCCGGCCTGCACGCTGGTGAGGTACCACGAGCGCTGCGCGTAGCCGCGGCTGATCGCGTCGGCATAGAAGGTGTTGATCGTGAAGTCGAGGGAGGTCGCCGGCGAGGTGCGGACGTAGGAGATCACGTTCCAGCCGATGTTGCCGTACCAGACCTGCCAGGTGCCGCCGGCCAGGGTGACGGTGCCGACCTGCGAGCCGACCGGCTGGACGGAGCCCTGCCTGGTGAGCCAGATCATGATCTCGGCGCCGGTGTTCTGGCCGTCGGTGCGCGGCGTGGGGTCGAACCAGATGTCGTAGGAGGCGTTGTAGGCGCCGGAGCTCGGATACGTCATGCTCACGGTGCTGCGCAGGGCGCCGAATCCGGAGGCACTGGCCTGCATGGGCAGGTTGCTGCCGGTGCTGCAGGTCGCGTAGTGGCAGCCCGCGTAGATCGCCGGGTACGCGGCCGGGGACCCGTTGGTCGGTTTGTTGTGCGCGGCCTGGGTGACCGTGAAGCCGCCGTTCTGGTTCACATCGATGCACTGCGCGGTGTCGGCGCCCCAGACGTTGTTCATGACGACGTAGCGGCCGCCCTGGATGGTGGTCGAGGCGTACTTGTCGCACAGCACGGGGGCGGCCTGCGCCGGCGTGGCGAACAGGCACGTCGCGAATAACGCGATCAGGGAAAGGTAGACGCGCCTCATGTCGATCCTCAGGCAATCTCTGGGAGCGCTCCCAATATGCCACCAAAGGGCGGCTATCACCAAGATCGACTGAAAGTTTCACCGCGCGTTGTCCAAGGCACGCGCGGCGTGATTCAATCGCGCTGGCCGGGCGGGCTGGGTCGTGGGGCAGGTTTCCTCTGTCGTCAGCACAAGGGAATCCCCATGAAATTATTCAAGTCGGCGGGGATCACCGCCGCACTGGTCCTGATCGCTTCTTTCCTGATGGTGCCCACGCAGGCACAGGCGCACGGCGTCTCGATGTTCCCCGGCGCCCGCACGTTCCTGTGCTGGCAGGACGGCCTGCGCGACAACGGCCAGATCATTCCCTACAACCCGGCCTGCGCGTCTGCCGTCCAGCAGAGCGGCACGACCCCCCTGTACAACTGGTTCGCGGTGCTGCGCTCCGACGGCGCGGGCCGGACCAACGGTTTCATCCCCGACGGGCAGCTCTGCAGCGGCGGCACCGGCGGCCCCTACGACTTCACGGCCTACAACGCGGTCCGCTCCGACTGGCCGCTGACCCACTTGACCTCGGGCGCCACCATCCAGATGCGGCACAGCAACTGGGCCAGGCACCCCGGCGCGTTCAACTACTACATCACCAAGAACGGGTGGAACCCGGACGCGCCGCTGAAGTGGTCTGACCTGGAGCCGTTCGGCAGCGTCACCAACCCGCCTGAGAGCGGCGGCGCCGGCGGGCTCAACTACTACTACTGGAACGCCCAGCTCCCGTCCGGCAAGTCCGGCCGGCACATCATCTTCACCCACTGGATCCGCTCGGACAGCAACGAGAACTTCTACAGCTGCTCCGACGTCACCTTCGACGGCGGCAACGGCGAGGTCACCGGGGTCGGCCCCGGCGGCCAGTCGCCGGGGCCTTCCCCGACGGTGACGCCGACGACCCCCACGGGCGCCTGCACGGCGACGTGGAAGGCCACCGACACCGGCTGGGCCGGCCACTTCCAGGGTGAGGTGACCGTGCGCAACAACGGCACGAGCTCGCTGAACGGCTGGACGGTCAAGTGGACCTACGGCGGCGGGCAGGGCTTCGAAGGCAGCCCGTGGAACGGCGTGCTGACCGGGCAACCGCCCAACGTGACGGTCACGAACGCCAACTACAACGGCCAGCTGGCGCCGAACGGCACGACAACGTTCGGGTTCAACGCCACTGGCTCCGTCCCCAACCCTGCACCCACCTTGACCTGCTCTAGCCCGTGATCAGAAAGCGTCGCGGGCTAGTCGCGGCAATCGTCACCCTGGCCAGCCTGACCCTGGCCGGGGTGATGTTTTTTGCCGCCAGGCAGCCGTCGTCACAGTTGAAGGAAGAGCTCGCCGCGCAGGTGACCAAGATTCTCGAGGAGTCCTCGCCCGACGAGCACCACGCCCACGGGCACGCCTTCGAATCACGCGTCGTGTGCGCCGTGGAACCGTTCGGCACCGAGCCCGCGGACGCCCGATCCCTCGTGGAGGTGACGTGGGTGTACGCCCGTCACATCTGCGCGATCACCGGCGAGACCCCCGACTGGGCCGCCTCCGTGCGGGCCGGGGGCCCGATCGCCGTGAAGATCAGCATCCCGCCCCAGATACGCGTGCCCGAACCGGGCGCGGGTTATCCGGACCGAGTCAAGAACCTCATCCCCGAGCGCTATCACACACAGGCGTTCCAGGAGGAGTTCGACGACGACGCGGCCATCGAGGCCGCCCGCCAGCGGTTCTCGCAGGCCAAATAGCCCCGTTCCCCCGCCACGCCCGCCCGCCACCGCACTTCGATGCCGCTCCTTGGGCAAGAGGACGACGGCTGGCGAGCGGGCACATGCGGAAACGGGGCCCGCAGGGGCGGACACAAACGGACGCGGCCGACTGGAGGAATCGGCCGCGTCCGTCCCATCCGGGCGGGGATGGTGTTCATTGGGCAGGGATATGGAGTTGTGGCCTCACCTCCTCATACGCAGCCGACGGCTGGGGTGTTCAGTTGGCGCAGGCGTAGCCGGACGGCAGGGCCGTGTCGCCGTTCGGGCGGCCGGCCTGGAACCCGAAACCGGTGCTCGCGTTGGGGCCGAGCGTGCCGTTGTAGGTCAGGTTCTTGGCCGTCACGGTCTGGCCGCTGACCGTCAGCGCGGCGTTCCAGTAGCCGATGATCGTGTGCCCGGCGGGCAGCGTGAACGTCACCGTCCAGCTGTTCTTGGTCGAGGAGCTGGTGTTGGTCACGGTCACACCGGACACGTAGCCGGTGCTCCACTGGCTCTGCGCGCTGCCGGTGGCCGTGCAGCCGCCGCCCGCGAGCGTAGTGAAGGACACGCTCGGCGACGGGTTCGACTGGTTGCCCGCCGCGTCCCTGGCCCGCACGTACACCTGGTACGCGGTGGCCGGGGACAGCCCGGTCAGCGTGATCGAGTTCGTGGCCGTGGCGCCGAGGTGCGTGCCGGTCGAGGTGTAGACGTCGTAGCCGGTCACGCCCACGTTGTCGGTGGAGGCGGTCCAGGTCAGCGAGGCGCCGGAGGCGGTGACGTTCGACGCCGACGGGGCGCCCGGCGTGCTCGGCGGGGTCGGGTCGGTGGTGCCGCCGCCGTAGATCGAGGCTTCCTTGGCGGTGGCGGCGATGCCGTTGGCGCCGTTGAACAACCGCTGGCCCCAGGAGGTGAGCCGGGTGACGTCGAAGTTCGTCACCTGGTCGAGATACTCGACGCCGCCGCTGTTGCCGCTCCACGACCAGCCCAGGTAGCCGATGCCGCGGCTCACGGCCTGCGCCATGATCGTGTCCTCGTCCGGGTCGCCGTCGGAGTGGTTGAACCCGAACTCTCCGATCACCAGCGGCAGCCCGGCGGTCTTGAACGCGTCCAGGTACGCGGTGATCTCCGCGGCCGTGTCGTAGACGCCGTACATGTGGACGGAGAAGATCGTGTTCTTGTCGGGGTCGCTGTCGAAGACCGACCGCGCGTTGTCGCGCATCGTGCCCTGCCAGTCCTGGCCCCAGTTGGGCGCGTCCACCATGAGCGCGTGGTCGAAGCCGTTGTCACGCAGCTCCTGGATGGCGGCCTTGGTGCGGTCGGCCCAGCCGGGGGTGACCGCGTTGTTGCCGATCGGCTCGTTGCCGATGTTGACGATGATGTAGTCCTCCTGGCCGACCAGGGCGGACTTGACGCTGAGCCAGTAGTCGACGGCCTGGTCCAGGGTGTAGGCGCCGCTCTGCTCGCCGTACCCGGTGGTGTCGTGGTTCTCCAGGACGCAGATGAGCTTGTTCTGCTTGCACAGCTGGACGACGTTGGCCACGTCGGCGGCGTTGTTGGCGGTCCAGCGGCCGCCGCTGAGCACGACGCGAACGGTGTTGGCCTTCAGTGACTTGATGTCGGCGAACGCCTTGGTCTGACCGGCGTACCAGGTGTGCGCGTGGCTGGTGCCGCGCATCACGAACTCCTGGCCGTTGCCTTCCAGGATCTTCGTGCCGCTGACGTGGATGCCGGTGGCCGCGTTCGCGGCCGTTGCCGGCGCGACCACGAGGGCCGCCGCGACGGCCAGCGCGGTGAACAGTGACTTCATGCCGGACTTCATGAGGGAGGCCTTTCCCTGAGCCGTGGAACCGCCCCCGGCGCAAGGCGCGACGGGGGCGGGGTCCGCGCTCAGGCGGGGGTGCAGGTGATCGGGTCGGGGGTGGACGCGGTGCCGGTGGCGATGAAGCCGAACGTGGTGGTGGCGTTGGGGGCGAGCGTGCCGTTCCAGGCCTCGTTCTTGACCGAGACGCTGGAGCCGGTCTGGGTGTGCTTGCCGCCCCACAGCTGGCTGATCTGGTTCTGGGACGTCCAGGCGACCGTCCAGCCGTTGATCGCCGAGGTGCTCGTGTTCTTCACGGTCACCTCGGCCTGGTAGCCGCCGCCCCAGGAGCTCGTCACCTTGAACGCCGCCGTGCAGCCGCCCGGAGGCGGTGGCTCGTCCGTGGTGGTGAACGGCGTGCCGTCCGACGGCGCCGAGGTGTTGCCTGCCGCGTCCCGCGCCACCACGGAGGCGGTGTAGGACGAGGCAGGGGTGAGCCCGCTCAGGTCGAAGGAGGCGCTCGTGGCCGTGCCTACCTTGGTGGACCCCAGGTAGACGTCATAACCCGTCACGCCCACGTTGTCCGTGGAGGCCGTCCAGCTGAGCTTCGCGGTGGAGCCCGTGATCCCGGAGACCGCGGGCTTGCCCGGCTTGCTGGGCGGGGTGTCGTCCTCTTCCTCCGGACCCGGGGGCTCACCCCAGATCTTGGTGGCGCCGCTGTAGAGGGTGATGTTCTGGGTCCGCGCCGGCGTCGCGCCGGGCGTCGTGGGGATGTTGCGGTACGACCAGTCGTTGGCCGGGTCCCACGTGCCCGCGCTGCTGATCCTGAACTGCACCTCTCTGCGGTGCTGCGACTGCCCGGCCGGGGCGATGGCCTGCCCCGAGCAGTCGATGCTGACGTAGTACGTGCTGCCGCCCACGGTTTGATGGTCGCGCTCACTTGGCCCTCGCTGGTCACGCAAGCTACCGCTCTCGGGCCTGAGCGTTCGCTGCTCCGCGTGCAACGTGGGCGCCTTGCACTGCGTGTACGCCGACGACACGCTGATCTGCGAGGCCGTCGTCGAACCGTCGAGCGTGAAGTAGTACCGGAAGGAGCCGTCGGACAGCACCCTGGCCGGCCAGGCCGACTGGTTGCGGACGATGGCCTTGATCTCGGTGAAGTTGCTCCCCGAGGCGTTCACGCCCGCCTCGACGAAGATCTCCGGACCGTCCGGGGTCTCCGCGACCGGGAAGTTCGCCGCCGGGGCGCCGCCGTACTCCTTGTAGAGCCTGGCCACCGCGCTGGTGAAGCCGGCGTTGTAGTCGGTGGCGACCTCGTTCATGACGTAGTCGTCACGCTTGTCGGTGTAGGCGTCGTTCGGGTCGGGCGGGCCGCCGACGAGCGCGCCGTACAGCGTGTGGCGGGTCTGCTCCGGGTTGGTGATCTGGTCGGTCCACGAACCGTGCGCCGTGCGGTGATGCGGGTTCTTCGGCGGGTTGGCGCCGAAGCCGATCAGGTAGGAGGAGCTGCGCGGGTTGTCGCCGAGCGCGTAGTTGATCTGCCGTACCGCGAAGTCGTGGTAGCGGGCCTTGCGCGTGGCGTCGGTGATCGAGTCGCTGTGCACGAGCGCCGCGAAGGAGGTGTTGGCCGCGTAGCGCAGCGAGCCCCACCGGTCGAGCACGGCCTGGCCGCCCGGCGAATACTTGACCTGCGAGCCGTTGACGCCGACCGTCCACCAGTCGAGCCAGCGGTTGGCGTCGTCCAGATACTGCTGCTTGCCGGTCAGCTTGTGCAGCAGCACGTACGCGCCGTACGACTTGTCGTCCCAGGCGATCGTCCACTTGTACGACTTGGTCGTGCTCTGCGGCTCGGTACCGAGGTTGGCGTAGCCGCTCTCGGCCTTGGCCAGGTAGGAGGCGTCGTTCGTGGCCCGGTAGAGCCAGATCGCGCCCCACACCAGCTCGTCGTTGAAGCCGCTCCAGGAGTTGTAGTAGCCCTGCGCGTCGGTGATGCAGTCGCTGTACTTCTTCCTGACGGTGTCGGCGAAGGAGTACAGCTGCTTGGCGTGCGTCACCAGAGTGTCGGCATATGTCGGGTTCGTCGGGCGGAAGACGATCGACGAGGCCGCCATCGCCGCCGCCGTCTCCCCCGCCAGGTCCGACCCGCCACAGGACGCGTCGATCTTGTACGCCGGCCGGTTCATCTGCATCGCCTCGGCCGGGCCCCACCAAGCGTGGTCCGTGCCGCCGTTGCCGACCTGACCGTAGAGCACATTGGCCGACGGGTGGGCCTTGATGAAGTAGTCGTTGACGAACTTGAGGTTGTTGAGCAGGTGGGTGAGCTGGCCGGAGCTCGCGTAGGCGTCGCGGTACTCCACCGCGCCCCAGGCCAGCATGGTGGCGGAGAACGCCATCGGGAAGCCGAACTTGACGTGGTCACCCGCGTCGTACCAGCCGCCCGCGAGATCCACGCCGACGTCCTTGCCGTCGTTCATGCCCGAGTCGCCGCGCCAGGAGACGCGGTTCCAGTCGGGCAGCGCGCCCGACTGCTGGGCCTCGTAGAACCACAGCGACTTCTGCAGCGCCTCGCCGTAGGCGAAGGCGGGTGCGGCGTGGGCCGCCGGCCCCACCCCTGTCACCAGGGGTAGGACCAGCGACGCCGCAGCGATCAGAGCTGCCTTTCTCACGGGAAGAGCCGCCCGTACTCGGCGAGCGCGACGGCCACGTCGACCTGCGCCCAGAACCGGTGGTAGTTGAAGCTGGGAACCGGGCCGGTGCCCTTCAGGTAGGCGTCGACCTCCGCCCAGTCGGGGTCGTTCTTGTAGAAGGACCTGATCGAGATGAACGTGGAGTTGGAGTCGATGGTGTCGCCGTTCGGCATCTTGCCGGTCCAGCCCGGCGGCACGTAGACCGGGTCGTCGATGCGGTTGTAGTCGGCCTTGGTCTCCGGCACCGACACGCCCTTGGCGTCGCGGTTCTTCCAGACGCCGTCGAGCAGCGCCTTGGCGGTGTCACGCGCCTCGGTGTGGTTCGCCCTGGCCGCGTAGTACATCAGGACCTTGGCGTAGGAGCCGGCGACGCCCACGTCCTGCGTGTGGTCCACGACGGTCACGCGCAGGCCGGGGTTGGCCGGCGGCATGCCGGTGGTGGCGTTGAAGTCACCGGCGGGCTGACCGGTCCACCGCAGCGTGGAGGGCATCTGGTAGGTGCCGTCCGCGTTGATCGTGGTGTTGTCCAGCGCCCAGGTCACCCACTTGTCGAGGATGGCCTTGGCGTCGGCGTTGCCGGTGACGTTGTAGAACTCGGCCACCCGCTCCATCGACCACGCCTGGAAGCCGAACCACTGGTTCGACGGCGGGTCGTGGTAGACCGGCTGCCAGTCGTAGGCCATGCCGTGGAACTTCGGCAGGGTGCTCGGCGGCGCGCTGTAGTTGCCGTTCCAGCTGTTGGTCGCGCCGCCGGCGATGGCGCCGTCGGCGGACTGCAGCCACTTGTAGAACTGCAGCTGGCGGGTCAGGCTGGTGCTCCAGTCGGAAGCGCCGGTCTGGCTCTTGGGCTTGAGCTCGGTCACGTTCGACAGGGCCCAGGCCGCGAACGGGTTCTGGTAACCGGAGTGGTTGTGGCTGGAGCCGATGCGCCAGGCCCATCCGGCGCTGGAGTCGGTCGCCCCACCCCAGGCGTAGTACCAGTTGAGCAGGTAGGCGGCGGAGTCCTTGCCGGTGCCGACCGCGCACGAGGGGCTCGTGCAGCCGGGCTTCTTGAAGTACTTGTCGTACATCGCGTAGCGCAGGTAGTCGCCCATCTTGGCGGCCTTGGCCACGGTCGCGGAGATGTCCCCTGCCTTGTTCTGCGCCTTGGCCCAGGTCAGCGCCCAGTACGCCACCTGCACGGCACGCGCGTCGGCGTCAGGAGCGTTGGTGTACTTCCACTGCTTGGCGTAGGAGCCGTCCTTGATGAACAGGTCCAGGTAGCCGTTGGTCCCGCCGTGGGCGAAGGTGTCGCAGGACGGCTGCGGAATCGTCTCGAAGACCGACTCCTCCGGGCCGCGCTGGTAGGTGTTGATGTAGGCAGGCTTGGTCGTGCCGTCGCCGCAGCGGCCGAAGCCGTAGGTGTTGTCGACGTCCAGCAGCCAGTGCATGCCGTAGATGTCGCGGGTGTTGTACGCGGTCTGCAGCTCGTTGGCCAGCGGGTCGGTGCCCACCGAGACGCTGGAGTCGATCGGCGACGGGTAGTTGCTGATCGCGTTGTGCTCGGCCGCGTACGTGGCCGGCTTCGACGGGTTGTAGAAGGAGTTCGTCGGCTGGTCGGCGGTGGCCGGGATGATGTACTTCTCCATCGAGGCCCACGCGGTGTTGAACTTCGACCAGTCGCCGGTGACCTGCCCGTACGTCGCCTCCAGCCACAGGTAGTAGCTGTAGGCCTCGGACGTGGTCTCGTGCCCGTGGTCCGGCGCCTCGACCATGAAGGTCTCGACCGAGTGGTACGGCACGCCCTCGGGCGAGAAGTAGCCGTTGGCCGGGTCGTGGAGCTCGTTGTAGAGCTCGACGAAGCGCTTGACGTACTCGTTGTCGCCGCCCAGGTCGTCGTCCGCTTCGCTGGCGGTGACGTCGATCGGGTCATAGCCCGGGGCGCTGAACCTGATCACGGCCGAGCCGCTGGTCGTGTCGCTGTCGTTGGCCGCGTTCAGCGGGACGCTCTGCGCGGTGTTCCAGTTGGACGGCGTGAAGGTCCTGGTGGCCGGCGCGGGGACGGTGATGTCGGCGTCACCGCTGGCCCGCGCGACGGAGACGGTCACGTTCGCCGAGGGCGCCTGTGACAGCTTCACCGTGACGCTCGCGCTTCCCGCCTCCGGCACGGAGATCGTCGTCGGGCTCACCACGAGGGCGGGGCCCGTGTCCGCGGAGACCGTGATGCCGACCGGATCCGAGGTCTTGGTCGCGCCTCCGTTGTCGGTGGCCTTGGCGGTGATCGAGTAGCTGCCGGCCGCGACGTTCGTCCAGTTGTAGCTGTACGGCGCCGAGGTGTCGGTGCCCAGCAGCGTGGAGCCCTGGTAGAAGTCGACCTTCGAGACCGTGCCGTCGGAGTCGGCCGCGTTCGCGGCGATCGGCACGGTGGCCGGCGCGGTGAACGTCTGCCCGGCGGTCGGTGAGGTCAGCGACACGGTGGGCGCGACGTTGTTGCCGCTCCCGCCACAGGTGACGCCGTTGACGCTGAACGTCTCCGGGTTCGGGTTGGTGCCCGTCCAGGTGCCGTTGAAGCCCATCGTCGTGGAGGCCCCGGTGCCGAGACTGCCGTTCCACGGCATGTTGGTGCCGGTCATGCGCGTGCCGGACTGCGTCCAGTTCGCCCCCCAGCCGCTCGGCGTGTACTTCTGGCCGGTGGTCGGGAAGTCGAAGGCCAGCGACCACGAGGTGATCGGGTCGCCGGTGTTCTTCAACGTGATGTTCGCGGTGAAACCGCCCTGACCAGGGCTGCTCGTCCACGAGTTGGCAGAGTAGGTCACGTCACACGACACGGCGGCCTGGGCGGGTGCGGCCGCCACGGCCGTGGTCGCGCCCGCGACGAGGACGAGGGTCGTGGCCACGGCGAGCCGTCTCGTCACGCGCGATAAGAACGCGGGAGGTCTGTACTTCACGGGATCTCCATGGGAGTAGGGGTGTGGGAGCGCTCCCAAACGGGATTGTGGGGGCCGTCCGGCGTATGTCAACGAAATGGCATTGCGGTAACCGCCGTATTTCCTCTCACCAGGCTGCCGGGGATGAAAGTTTCATCGGCGTTCCGGGGTATTCAACGAGCATGCGGGGCGTTGGACACCTCCGCGAAAGCCGGCCTCTGTACAGCGCCTCGCGTCCGGCACACCATGGGAGCGCTCCCAGCCATCTAACAGCGCACTGGAGATGATCGCTCGTGAGACTCCAACGCGGCCTTCGCAAATGGGCCGTGACCATGACCGCCGCGAGTGTCGCGGCCTTAGGACTCGTCGTCGGCCAGAGCACGGCCGCGAACGCCGCGGTCGCCTGCGACGTGACCTACTCTGCCAACTCGTGGACGAGCAGCCCTGGTCAGGGCGGTTTCACCGCGAACATCACGTTGAAGAACACCGGCGACCCCATTACGTCATGGTCGCTGGCCTTTGACTACCCGACCACCGGCCAGAAGTACACGCCGACCGGCTGGGGGGCGAACTGGACCCAGTCCGGAACCCGAGTGACCGGCACCAACATGCCCTACAACGGCAGCCTCGGCACCGGCGCCTCCGTGTCCGTCGGCTTCAACGGCACGTGGACGGGCACCAACCCGAACCCGGAGACGTTCAGCGTCAACGGCGTCACCTGCGGCGGCACCCAGACGACCCCGTCGGTGGTGTTGTCGGCCAGCTCGGTCGCGGTCAACGAGGGCGGCACCGCGACGTTCACCGCCAGGCTGTCGTCCGCGCCGGCGGCGAACGTGACCGTCTCCACCGCGCGTACCAGCGGTGACACGGACCTGACCGTCAGCTCCGGCGGGTCGCTGACCTTCTCGCCGTCCAACTGGAACACTCCGCAGACGGTCACCCTGGCCGCCGCGCAGGACTCCGACACGACCGCGGGCACGGCGGCCTTCAGCGTCGGCGTCACCGGCGCCACCGGCGCCACGGTCAACGCCACCGAGGTGGACGACGACTCCGTCCAGGAGCAGTCGATCATCGTGACGCCGACCGCGGTGACCGTGCCCGAGGGCTCGACCGCCACGTACACGGTGAAGCTGGCCACCCAGCCCTCCTCGAACGTGACCGTCACCTCGGCGGCCGGCACCGGCGACACCAACATCACCATCTCCTCCGGCGCCAGCCTCACGTTCAGCCCCACGACGTGGAACACCGCGCAGACGGTGACCCTGGCCGCCGCGCAGGACACCGACACCACCAACGGCAGCCGGCCCATCACGGTCTCCTCCACCGGGCTGACCTCGCAGACCGTCACCGCCACCGAGGCCGATGACGACGGCGTCACCAACCCGACCCACGTCGAGAACCCGTACGCCGGCGCCACCGGCTACGTGAACCCGAACTGGTCCGCCAAGGCGGCCGCCGAGCCGGGTGGCTCCGCCGTGGCCAACACCTCCACGGCCGTGTGGATGGACCGCATCGCCGCCATCGCCGGCTCCTCCTCGGCCATGGGCCTGCGCGCCCACCTGGACGAGGCGGTCAGGCAGGACGCCGCCAACGGCTCCGCACCGCTGACGATCCAGGTCGTCGTCTACAACCTGCCCAACCGCGACTGCTCGGCGCTGGCCTCCAGCGGTGAGCTCCTCATCGCCCAGGACGGGTTCAACCGCTACAAGAGCGAGTACATCGACCCCATCGCGGCCATCTTCCGCGACTCCAAGTACGCCAACCTGCGCATCGTCGCGATCATCGAGCCCGACTCGCTGCCGAACCTGGTCACCAACATCAACTCCTTCGAGAAGTGCCGGGAGGCCAACGGCCCCGGCGGCTACGTCGACGGCGTCCGGTACGCGCTGAACCAGCTCGAGCCCATCACCAACGTCTACTCCTACATCGACGCCGCTCACCACGCGTGGCTCGGCTGGGACTCGAACTTCCAGCCGGCCGTCGACCTCTTCTACAACACCGTCTCCGGCACCACCGCCGGGGTGGACAGCGTGGACGGCTTCATCGTCAACACCGCCAACTACTCCATCACCACCGAGCCGCACTTCACCATCAACACCCAGGTGGGCAACCAGTCGGTCCGGGCGTCGAACTGGGTGGACTGGAACTACTACATCGACGAGCGGACCTTCGCGACGGAGCTGCGTAACAGGCTGATCACCAAGGGCTTCCGCTCCGGGCTCGGCATGCTGATCGACACCTCGCGCAACGGCTGGGGCGGCAGCGCCCGCCCGACCGCGCCGAGCACCTCGACGGAGCTCAACCCGTTCGTCGACCAGTCGCGCGCCGACCGCCGTATCCACGCCGGCAACTGGTGCAACCAGAACGGCGCAGGCCTGGGGGCGCGGCCCACCGCCAGCCCCGCCGCCGGCTTCGACGCCTACGTCTGGATCAAGCCTCCGGGCGAGTCCGACGGCGCCAGCAGGGACATCCCGAACGACGAGGGCAAGAAGTTCGACCGGATGTGCGACCCGACCTACACCGGCAACAACCTCAACAAGTTCAACATGTCGGGTGCGCTGCCCGACGCGCCGTTGTCCGGACAGTGGTTCTCCGCGCAGTTCCGCCAGCTGCTGGCGAACGCCTACCCGCCGGTCAACTGAGGACCTGGCCGGGCTGAGGAGCTCCGAGCCTCCTCAGCCCGGCCGGAGGGGCCTGCCTGACCCAGGTCCCTCACCAACCGGAGGGGCCCGCCTGACCCGGGTCCCTCGGCTTCCTGAAGGGGCCGGGTCGCATCGACCCGGCCCCTTCTCGTCAGTGTGCCCGGCGCCACTCCGACACGATCTGCTCGACGTTGAACGGCACCAGGTTGAGCGGCGGCCCGGACAATCCCGTCCTGATCGCCTCGCGGATCTTGTGGTTGACGTCCTCGATGATCTGCCGCGCCTCGGTCTCCGACCGCGCCCCGCGCGCCTCGGCCAGTGCTTGCTCGGCCTCCTTGCGCAGCGCCAGCGTCGGCGGCAGCGGCATCGTGAGCCCTTCGCTCTCCACCTTCTGCTTGATCCACCACATGTCGTCGTGCGGCCGGTCCAGCCCCGGCAGGGGCTTGCCCGCCCCCGGCAGATCGTCGAACTCACCGCGCTCCATCGCCTCGCGGATCTGCCGGTCGACCCAGGTCTCGAACGGTACGCCGGGCGGCTTGCGCTCTGTCACATCAACTCCCACGTCAGGCCAGGTTGTGACTCGGTGCGAGCGGGCCGCGCCAGCCGAGCACGGCCTCGGTCATGCGTACGGAGTCCACGGCCGCGGGCACGTCGTGGACACGCAGGATGCGGGCACCCTTGACGATGGAGACGACGTTGACGGCGATCGTGCCGTCCTTCCGCTCCCCCTGGGGACGGTCGAGCGTCTCCCCGATGAAGTCCTTGTTGGACAGCGCCACCAGCGTCGGGTAACCGATCGAGGTGATCTCCTCCAGCCGGCGCGTCAGCTCCAGGGAATGAAAGGTGTTCTTGTTGAGGTCGTGCCCGGGATCGATGATGATCTTTTCGGGGGCGATGCCCGCTTTGAGCGCGAACGCGACCCGCTCACGCAGGAAGTCCGCCACCTCCGCGACCACGTCGGCATAGCTCGGCCGGAACACCCGCTGCCCAGGGCCGCCGAGGCTGTGGGTGACCACCACGCTCACACCGGCCGCCGCGGCGACCTCGGCGATGCCGGGCTCGCGCAGGCCGTTGGTGTCGTTGATGACGTCGGCGCCGGCCTCGATCGCCGCCTGCGCCACCTCGGGGCGGTGGGTGTCCACCGAGATCACGGCGTCCGTCACGGCCCTGACCTCGGCGATCACCGGGGCGACGCGCTCGATCTCCTCCGCCGTGCCGATCTGCGCCTGAGCGGCACTGAAGGCGAACCCGCCGATGTCCACCCAGTCGGCCCCGTCGTCCACGGCCTTCTTCGCGGCCGCCACGGCGCCGTCCAGCGCGTAGGTACGGCCCTGGTCGTGAAAGGAGTTAGGGGTCCGGTTGACGATGGCCATGATGGCGACCTGGCGCTCGAAATCGAACTCCCGCCGCCCGATGCGCCGGACCGGAGAGATGATCCCGGGGGAAAGCTGCTCGCCGCTCACGCTGCGAGCCTACCTGGCGCAGGAGCAGGTCAGTCAGGCAGTGAAGCGGCCCGGCGGGTGGCCGCCGACCGAGACCCTGATCCGCCTCATGCGCTGGCGCATGCTGAAGTCGCGCCCCCGCGGCAGCTGCATGGTGAGCCGGACCGTGGTGCCGCGCGGACCGGTGTGGAAGTCCGCCGTGTCGCACAACCGGCGGATGAGATAGATCCCTCTCCCCGAATAGCTGCGTTCGGACGGCCGGAACTGACCGTCCACGTAGCCGTCGGGGATGCCCGACCCTCGATCGATCGTCTCTGAGCGGATGACGCCATTCACCGTCCACAACTTGAAGTACCCGTGCCCGCCCGCATGCTCGACGGCGTTGACGACGCTCTCGTGCACGGCCAGGACGAAGTCATCCAGCCTCGGCCCGTTCAGCCCGCACTTCTCGGCGAGCTCGGCCACCGCTCGGCGCAGCTTCGTAACGTCCTGGAGCGTGAAGGGCAGGGTCAATAGGGTGCGCATGGCAGGCTCCTCCAACCTGGCCTGAGTCCGCGCAGAGCCCGAGGACGCGGCGCCCCCGGAACGAGAATCGAAGTGCAGGACCTGATTAAAGGCGGCCCGTGAAGAGGAGTCCATGGCGTCCCTTCCGCGTCATTCCGACACCAGGCCACGCCTCTGGACCTCGAATGGTCCACCCCTTCCCCAAGAAAGTGGCATTACACTCGGCTACCTTTTTACCGGCAACTTTTTTAGCTATTCCTACGGGCGTCCGCCGATGCCGGTGGCGAGCTCCTTGAGCCGGTCGACCGGACCCGCGTCCGGCGCGAGCGGGGCGGTGTCCATGCCCGCCCCGTCGTGCAGGCCGTCGATCAGCTCCCGCACCGCCTCGAACGACGAGCGCGCCGGCGTCCAGCCCAGCACGTCCCTGGCACGTTCCACCTTCATGACCGGGAGCCGCAGGGCCATGTCGAGCAGGCCCGGCGCGGCGGGCAGCAGCCTCATGTGCCACCCTGCCGCCACGGCCGCCCTGGCCAGGCCCCGCGGCACCGGCACCGTACGGGTGCCGAGCAGCTCGGCCAGGTCGTGCGGGTACAGGACGGGCTCGGCGGCGATGTTGAACGCGCCCTTCACCGGCCGCGTGACGGCCAGCCGGTAGGCCTCGGCGACGTCCCCGGCATGCACCACCTGCAACCGCAGCCCGGGAATGTCCGGGACGAACGGGATGCGCCCCGGCCGGACCAGCCGCCGCGGCACGAACGGCCCGGCGAACAGTCTGCGTTGCTCGGTCGCGGCCACCCGCTGGAAGACGAACCCCGGCCGCATCCGCACCACCCGGATGCCGGGGTGATCATGCTCGAAGACGTCGAGCACCCGCTCCACGTACGCCTTCTCCCGTCCGTACGCGGCGCCCGGCCAGCCGTGCGTGGGCCAGCTCTCGTCCACAGGACGGTCCTTGGGCCCCGGCGAGTACGCCCCCACGGACGAGGCATGGACCAGCGCAGGCACCCCCGCCTCCGCCGCGGCGCGGAAGACCCGCATGCTGCCGAGCACGTTCGCCCGCCAGGTCGTCGCCGGATCCCTGGTCGGCTGGAACAACCACGCCAGGTGCACCACGACGTCCGCGCCGTCGAAGATCCGTGTCAGGTCGGCGGAGACCACGTCGGCCTGCCGCCAGTCGGTGCGGTCGACCCGCCACCCGGGCATCCGGCGCGCGACGCCCACGATCGAGGTCACGTTAACGTCCCCGGCCAGCGCACGCACCACACTGGTGCCGACGTTCCCGGTAGCACCAACCACAACGACTCTCATGCCGCCACGCTGCCCGCTCTCCAGCCCCCGAAACACCTATGACCTGGGCCTTACGGCTGGAGCAGAATCTTTATGGCCCCGTCTGCCTTCTTCTGGAACATCTCATACGCGCGCGGCGCCTGCTCGAGCGGCATCCGGTGCGTGGTCAGGTCCATCACGCCGAGCGGGTCGGCCTCGTCGGTGACCAGCGGCATCAGCCGGCTGATCCACCGCCTGACGTGGGCCTGGCCCATGCGCAACGTGATGCCCTTGTCGAACATGCGCAACATCGGCAGCGGATCCGTCATGCCGCCATAGACGCCGACGACGGAGATCACGCCGCCCCGGCGGACGGAGTCGATGGCCTGGTTGAGCGCCGCCAGGCGGTCGACGCCCGCGTTGGACATCAGCGGGGCGGCCACCGCGTCGGGCAGCAGGCCGGTGAGCGTCTGGGCGAGCTTGGCGGCAGGCGAGCCATGGGCCTCCATGCCGACCGCGTCGATGACGGAGTCCGTGCCGCGTCCCGACGTCCGGTAGCGGATCTCCTCGGGCACGTTGTGCACCTCGCTGGCATCGACGATCTCGATGCCGTGGCGGCGCGCCATCGCCAGGCGGGCCATGACGCCGTCCACGCCGATCACGCGGTGGCCGAGGTGGTGGGCGATGCGGGCGCTCATCTGGCCGATGGGGCCCAAGCCGAAGACGGTGACGCTGCCGCCTTCGGGGATATCGGCGTACTCGACGGCCTGCCAGGCGGTCGGCAACACGTCCGACAGGTAGACGAAGCGCTCGTCCGGCGGTCCCTCCGGCACCTTGATCGGGCCGAACTGGGCCTCCGGCACCCGCAGGTATTCGGCCTGGCCGCCGGGCACCCGCCCGTACAGCCTGGTGTAGCCGAACAGGGCGGCGCCGGTGCCCTGCTCGCGTACCTGGGTGGTCTCGCACTGCGCGTACAGCTCCATCCCGCACATGTGGCAGTGGCCGCAGGAGATGTTGAACGGGATGACCACGCGGTCGCCGGGCTTGATGGTGGAGATCGACGGGCCGACCTCCTCGACGATCCCCATGGGCTCGTGGCCCAGGATGTCACCCTCGGCCATGAATGGGCCCAGCACCTCGTACAGGTGTAGGTCGGAGCCGCAGATCCCGGTGCTGGTCACCTTGATGACCGCGTCGTTGGGCTCCTTGATCGCCGGATCGGGCACGTTCTCGACCCGGACGTCGCGCTTGCCGTGCCAGGTGACTGCCTTCATGACTGATCGCATACCCCCACGTCAGACCTCAAACGGGCGCGCTCGCCCCATGGCCTCCTCAGTCCGTTGGAACAGCTGTGGCCCATCGAAACCCAAGTAACCAAAGAAGCTTTACACGCTTCGTATTCAGTGAGTAACTACTGGTAGTGACCGACTGACCGAAGGAGCCGTGCTCATGCCGGTGAGCTTCACTCAGCACTCCCTTGGTTCACGCATTGATCAGCATCTGAGCGGTTTTCTCGAAACCTGGCGCGCGATCGTGTCCGATCCCGACGTCGAGGCGGCCTATGGGGTGCTGAACGGCTTCGTGCTCGGCGGCGGCAAGCGCATCCGCCCTCAGCTGTGCTACTGGGGCTGGCGCGGCGCCGGCGGCGACGACTGCGAGGAGATCATCAGGGCCGCCGCGGCACTGGAGCTGTGTCACGCGGGCCTGCTCATCCACGACGACATCATGGACGGCAGCGAGCTGCGGCGCGGCCGGGCGACCGTGCACAAGAGCCTGGCCGGGCTGCACAAGGGGCCGGGCGCGGAGTCGTTCGGCCAGGCGGGCGGCATCCTGCTCGGCACGCTGAGCCTGGCCTGGTCCGACGCCATGTTGTCGTCGTGCGGGATAGATCCACCGCGGTTGCGGGCCGCCCACCACCTCTTCGACACCATGCGCACCGAAGTGATCAGCGGCCAATACCTCGACATGCTCGCCCAGCTCCGCGCCGGCGCGAGCGTGGACGAGGCGCTGACGGTGATCCGCTTCAAGACCGCCAAATACACCGTGGAGCGGCCGCTGCAGATCGGCGGCGCGCTGGCCGGCGCCTCCCCCGAGCTGCTGGACTCCTACTCCCGGTTCGGCGTGCCACTGGGCGAGGCCTTCCAACTGCGCGACGACGTGCTGGGCACGTTCGGCTTGTCGTCGCAGACCGGCAAGTCGGCGCTCGACGACCTGCGCGAGGGCAAGCACACGGTGCTGATCGCCCATGCCCTGCGGCGGGCCTCGCGGGTGCAGCGCGACCACCTCAAGCGCTGGCACGGCGATCCTGAGCTGACCGAGGAGCGGGCCGCGGAGCTGCGCCGGATCCTGCTCGACACCGGAGCGGTCGCGGTGGTCGAGGAAATGATCGAACAACGGGTGCGCGAGGCCATGACGGCCCTGGTCGTGGCGCCGATCAAGCCGGAGGCCGCGAGCGCGCTGGCCGTGCTGGCCGACCGGCTCGCGCACCGCATCAGGTAAGGGGATTCCCAGATGGGCCGGGTACTTCTCGCGGCGCCGCGCGGCTTCTGCGCGGGCGTCGAACGCGCGATCGTCACGGTCGAGGAGGCGCTGCGGCGTTTCGGGCCGCCCGTTTACGTGCGTAAGCAAATCGTTCACAACACCTACGTGGTCGGCGAGCTCACCACCCGCGGCGCGGTCTTCGTCGAGGAGCTCGACGAGGTCCCCGACGGCGCGCTGGTGATCTTCTCCGCTCACGGCGTCTCGCCGGCGGTCAAGGAGGAGGCGCGGCGACGCGGGCTGCGTACGATCGACGCGGCCTGCCCGCTGGTCACCAAGGTCCACATGGAGGCCGCGCGCCTGGCGAAGGCGGGCTACGAGATCGTGCTCATCGGTCACGCCGAGCACGAGGAGGTCGAGGGCACGCTCGGCGAGGCTCCCGGCCACATCCATGTGGTGGACCCGGCCCGCCCCAGCGAGGTGACGGTGAGCGGCTCAGGGCCGATGAGCTGGCTGTCGCAGACCACGCTCGCCGTGGACGAGACCATGCGGGCCGTCGCCGATTTACGCGAGCGCTTCCCGCACCTGGCCGACCCGCCCAGCGACGACATCTGCTACGCCAGCCAGAACCGGCAGGAGGCGGTCACCAGGATCGCGCCGGAGTGCGAGCTGGTCATCGTGGTCGGCTCGGCCAACTCCTCCAACTCCCAGCGGCTGGTGGAGGTCGCCCTGGGCGCCGGCGCGGACGCCGCCTACCTGGTCGACCGGGCCGCCGACGCGGACGAGGGGTGGCTGCGCGGCGTGCGCACCGTGGGCGTGAGCTGCGGCGCCTCCGCCCCCGAGTGGCTGGTCGAGGAGTTACTCGGCTGGCTGGCGGCGCGCGGCTACGCCGACGTGGAGCAGGTCGCCCTGACCGAAGAGACCTTGACGTTCTCCCTCCCTCCTGAACTCCGATCCACCCGTAACCCCGGCTAGGCCCAGCACGAGACAGGCAGGTGCACGATGACCGAAACGACCCCATCGACCACCTCGGCTAACGGCAACGGACAACTCAGCCTCAGCACCGACGCCGCCAGGCAACTCGCGACCACGACCAAGACGCCGCCGCAGATGCAGGAGATCACCTCTCGGTGGCTGCTGCGACTGCTGCCGTGGGTGCAGTGCTCCGGCGGCGTGTTCCGGGTCAACCGGCGATTGACGTACACCCTCGGGGATGGGCGGATCACGTTCAGCAACACCGGCTCCGAGGTGCGCGTCATCCCCGCCGAGCTCACCGAGCTGCCCATGCTGCGCGGCTTCGAGGACATGGAGGTGCTCGAGGCGCTGGCCGATCGTTTCGTCCAGCGCGAGTACGAGGCCGACGAGAAGATCGTCACCGAGGGCGGGCCGGCGGACCAGCTCGTGCTGATCGCCCATGGGCGGGTGCGCAAGATCGGCCGCGGCGCGTACGGCGACGATCAGAGCCTCGGCACCTTGGCCGACGGCGACTACCTCGGCGAGCAGTGCCTGGTCGACGGCGGCGCCTTCGAGTACACCTGGCGGGCCAAGACGCCCACCACCGTGCTCACGCTCGCCAAGCAGGACTTCGAGCAGATCGCCGAGGGATCGCCCGCGCTGCGGGAGCACCTCGACAACTGGCGCTCCAGCGTGGAGCACGCGCACAACGACTATGGCGAGGCCGCGATCGACATGTCCTCGGGCCACACGGGCGAGCCCACCTTGCCCGGCACGTTCGTGGACTATGAGCTGAGCCCGCGTGAATACGAGCTGAGCGTCGCCCAGACGGTCCTGCGGGTGCACAGCCGGGTCTCCGACCTGTACAACCACCCGATGAGCCAGCTCGACCAGCAGCTCCGGCTCACGGTCGAGGCCCTGCGCGAGCGCCAGGAGCACGAGCTGGTCAACAACAGGGAGTTCGGCCTGCTCCACAACGCCGACTTCAGCCAGCGCATCCGCACCCGCTCGGGACCGCCCACCCCCGACGACCTCGACGACCTGCTGGCCACCGTATGGAAGGACCCGGCGTTCTTCCTGGCCCACCCGCAGGCCATCGCCGCCTTCGGCAGGGAGTGCAGCAAGCGCGGGGTCTACCCGCAGGCGGGCGAGGTCAACGGGCATCGGGTGCCGTCCTGGCGGGGCGTCCCGATCTACCCGTGCAACAAGATCCCGATCTCCGGCACGAGCACGACCTCGATCCTGCTCATGCGGACCGGCCAAGAGAAGCAGGGCGTTGTCGGCCTGCACCAGACCGGCATCCCCGACGAATACCAGCCCAGCCTGTCGGTGCGCTTCATGAGCATCAACGAGCAGGCCGTCGTCTCCTACCTGGTCAGCGCCTACTACTCATGCGCCGTCCTGGTGCCCGACGCGCTCGGCGTCCTGGAGGACGTGGAGGTCGGCAGGAACGGCTAGCCCTGCCCTCGGCAGGTGACATGCCCGGCTAAATGGGCAGGTGATGGGCGCGGGGCTCGTAGTACCAGCCCATCATGCGCAGCAGCCGCCGCTGGTACGGCGTGACGTTGTGCAGCCGGATCCAGCGCTGGGACGGGGGCAGCGTGGGCATGACGAGCACACGTAGCCCCGAGACGTCGATGAAGGTCAGTTCCCCGGTGTCGACGAGGATGTACGAGCCCTGGCGACAGCTCGCCAGGGCCCCTGCCAGCGCGTGGCTGTTGGTGGCGTCGATCTCGCCGATCAGCGTGACGGCCAGGGGCTCGGGCGACCCTGGGTTCCGGCGCATCATGATCTTGAGTTGGTCATCCTGGTAGAGCAGTCGCTCTTCGAGACCACCCATGCTCCTCGCACCCCCCAACACGCATGCCTCGGGGGTTGTGAATTAGCCAGAACCAACGTTACAGCACGTACGTTTCACAATGTAATTTTCGCGAGAATATGACCGAATTAGTGAGAAATCCTGAAGAGTCGGACAGAGCGCCCCTCCGCTCGCCCGGCCGTTGACCCCGCATCCCCGTACGGGCCGGGGCTGCCCGCGCGGGACGGCGGGTTTGCCGGGGATCTCCCGAGACCCCGAGGCGAAGCCGAGGCCCGTTCCAACCATCGCAACATTTCCGGACTTGCGGCGGTTTGCCCGATGCGTTTTATCCCAATACAGCGGGTGAAAAGTCACGCATCAGAAACACACGCGGGCAGCGATTCGGGGGCGCTGAATACGTGATGAAAGGAAGATGGACACGAGCGCTGATAGCGGCGGCATGCGCTATCGCCTGCACATTCAGCGGCAGGTCGGAGACCGGGCTGATCGCGCTGCGCGCGGCGCTGGAAATGATCGGCGTCCCGTATTCGTGGGGCGGGGGCGGGGTGCAGGGACCCGGATACGGGATAGGGAGGGGCGCCACGACGAAGGGGTTCGACTGTTCAGGGCTCGCCGAGTACGCCTACGCGCGGGCGGGGGTGCCCATCGGATCCACGACGCAGCAGCAGTGGCATTCCGGGATCAGGGTGACGAGGGAGCAGGTGCAGCCAGGGGATCTGGTCTTCTACGACAGCAAGCCGCAGCGTGACGGGCCGGAGCACGTCGGCATCGCGGTCGACGGGGAGAGAATGGTGCACGCCCCGTACACAGGGACGTTCGTGCGCGTGGACCCGCTGGACCGGCCGCACTTCCTGGGGGTGGTGAGGCCGGGTGCCGGCCGCGCCGACTCGGCGGTCTGAGGGTGAGTCGTGCGGCCCAGGAGCGACCTGAGCCGCACGGCGCTCGGACATTCGGTGTTCTTCAAGAGCCGTCCGTGGCCTCGCGAGCACCCACGACGGACTCCTGCGCGCGTCAGAAGCGGGGGGTGACCGCAGCGTGGTTGTTGGTGAGCAGGTCGAGGTCGACCTCCTCGAGGTACAGGAACTTGACGAGGGACACCTCGGTGTCCCTGAGTGCCCCGTTGAGCGAGTTGTTGAACCAGTTGTTCAGCACGTCGTCGAAGACCTGGAACTGGCTCAGCACCGCCTGACCCGAGTTGTTGGCGTTGGGCTGGTCGGCGGACGCGCTGGAGGCCGAGAAGCCCAGGGCCACGGCCGCGATTGCCGCGCCCGCCAGAATACGACTGATCATTCTTGTCTTTCCTTCCATGGATGGGCGCGAATTCAGCGCCATGGTCGTTTCGCGCTTCGCCTGGGCGCGAGGAGGGCGCCTCTGGCCAGACGGCCGCCGCCAAGGGGGCGGCCGCGAATCGCCTCTCCTGCTGCGCCACGCGACGAGTGTCAGTAGGTGGTGTCGCCGACCCCGGCGACACTGACCTTGCTGTGGTTACTGAACGCCGTTGTTGTTGGTCAGCAGGTCGAGGTCGACCTCGTTGATCATCAGGTTCTCGACGAGGGACAGCTCGGCGCCGCTGAGCGCCTCGTTGAGCGAGTTGTTGAACCAGCCGTTCAGCACGTCATCGAAGACCTGGAACTGGCTGAAGATGGCCTGACCCGAGTTGTTCGGGCTGGGCTGGTCGGCGGACGCGGTGGTGGCCGTGAAGCCCAGGGCGACTGCCGCGATTGCCGCGCCCGCCAGAATACGACCGAACATACTTGTCTTTTCCTCCATGTATGGGCGCGGAATTCCCGGCGCCATAGTCGTTTGTGCAGGGCTGTGAGGTGCCGCAGATAACAATCGCGGCAGGCAGCCGGTATCGCAACCCAGAACGCCCCCCACGAGGTCAAGGAGGCGCCTCGATTTCTTGGCACTCGGTTTTCACGCAAATCACCGACGCACGGCACTCAGCGCGCACTCGCTATCCGGCAATCGACGTTTATTTGGCCGGCGGCAAGATCGATGGGCCAATCTTTCACCGCCGCATAAGCAAGGATCGCCGGAAACTTTGAGCAGCCGTGGACGCCGATGGGCGTACCTGGAGCGCCATCTGCGGGCGGACGCCCCGGGGTCAGGTGACGCCCGGGGCTCTCCTGCGAGCCCGCCGTCGGCCGCCTGCTCGCCACTCTCGCCGCGGGCGTGCCGGAAGGCGGTCGCGTGCTGGAGATCGGCACCGGTGCCGGGGTGGGGCTCGCCTGGCTGGTGAGCGGCCTCCTCCCGCGGGCCGACGTGACGGTGACCACGATCGAGTGCGATCTCGGGCGGGCCGAGCTGGTGACAAATGGTGACTGGCCCGGGTTCGTGGATTTCCGTTCGGGGGACGCGCTGGACCTGCTGCCGGGGCTCGGGACTTTCGACCTGGTCTTCGCGGATGCAGAGGCGGGCAAGCAGGTGGGGCTGGAGCTCACGATCGCCGCGCTGAGCCCGCGGGGCATGCTGGTCGTGGACGACATGGTGCCCGCGCCCGCCGTGGTGTGGGACGCGGAGTTCGCCGGCAGGCAGGAGGCCGTACGGCGGACGTTGCTCGGGCACGAGCGGCTGGTCGCCGTCGAACTGGCCGGCCACGGCTCCGGCGTCATCCTGGCGACGGCCCGGTAGCCACGCCGAATCCCCATAAATACACGAAAGAGCACTACATTCCCCAATTTAGGAGATACGGCACGCGCATCGGCTGGCGTGGCAGGATTGTCCTCAGGCCGGAACTATGGAGATCTGCCGATTTAGGAGCATAGATACGGAGTGCTCGCGGTATGGGCGACATGACCGAAATATTCGATAGCGATTCGCTCCAATCTGGACCGACCGCGCTGAGGCTCCTCATCGGCGCACAGCTGCGCCGGCTCCGCGAGTCCAGCGGCATCACCCGCGAGGACGCCGGATACGCCATCCGCGGCTCACACTCCAAGATCAGTCGCATGGAGTCCGGGCGCACCAGCTTCAAGCGGCGCGACGTGGCCGACCTGCTCACCCTGTACGGCGTGAGCGACGACGCCGAGCGCGCGAGCCTGCTCGCCCTGGTCGCCCAGGCCAACGCACCGAGCTGGTGGAGCGACTACCGCGACGTGATCCCCGACTGGTTCGAGCCGTACCTCGGGCTCGAGCACGACGCCGCGCTGATCCGGACCCACGAGGTGCAGTTCGTCCCCGGCCTGCTGCAGACCGAGGACTATGCCCGCGCCGTGATCGCACAGGGCCACGAGCACGACTCCCCCCAACAGATCGAACGCCGGGTCGCGCTGCGAATGCGCCGGCAGGAGATCCTGAACCCGCCCACGCCGCGCAAGCTGTGGGTGGTGCTGGACGAAGGCGCCCTGCGCCGCCGGGTCGGCGGCGAGGCCATCATGCGAGCGCAGCTGGAGCACCTCGCCCGGATGGCCGGACAACCGCACATCACCCTGCAGATCGTCCCGTTCGCCTCAGGCAGCACCATCGGCGGCGTCGGGCCCGTCACCATGCTCCGCTTCACGCAGCAGGGGCTGAACGACGTCGTCTACCTCGAGCACCTCACCGGCGCCCAATACCTGACCAAGGAGAGCGACGTGCGCCACTACCGCCGGCTGCTGGACGAGCTTGGCGTGCACGCCTCGCCCCCAGCCGGCACCCCGGCCCTCCTGGACCAGATCATCGAGAAGCTGTAGACCTTCCCACACCTGCTGCGTCGTCGCACGTCCGCCGCCCTGGGGCTTCGGCCTCCACTCAAAGGACCTCCGCCGAAGTGCGGAGGGTGGTGAGGGAGCGCAGACGGTCGCCGGGGCGGGCGGGGTCAGGGCTGGTCGCCGAGGCGGTCCAGAGCGGCCGACAGCCGTTGGAGGGCCTCCAGGCACTGCCGTGCCTGCTCCAGCCCCAGCTCGCCCACCAGACGGTCGGCGAGCTCCTGGTGTCCAGGGACGATCTTGGAGATCGCCTCACGGCCGGCCGCCGTCGGCTGGAGCAGCTTGGCCCGCCGGTGCGCCGGGTTGGGCCGGTATTCGGCCAGCCCCCGCTCCACCAGCAGGTCCGCGATCCGCTGCACCCCCTGCCTGGTCATCCCCATGACCCGGGCGATCCCGGCCACGGGCAGGGGCTCGCGCAGGACCGCGCCGAGCACCTGCCACCAGGCCGCAGTCATCCCCGCGGGCCTGGCCAGCCCCTCCGCGACCTGGAGGAACTGGCCGTTGAGCCGGAACGCCCCCAATGCCAGGCCCGACAGCAGGTCCGACTTCTCACTCATGCCGCCATCAGCACCTCGTAGGCCGAGGGGTCGCTCCGGGAGAAGAGCCGGAACCAGGCGTCCAGCACCTCGGGCCGGTAGATGTCCAGCCGCCGGAAGATCTCCCTGGCGAACGCGACCGGCTCCGTGGGCCCGGCCGTGATGAGGTCGCCGTCGAGCACCGCGTCCTGGTCCAGGTAACGCTTGGCGCCCGTGTAGCCCTCCTGCGCCTCCAGATATTGCACGGCGCCACTGGTGTGCTCGCGCTCGTTCAGCAGCCCCTCCCTGGCGAGCCCGGCCGTGGCGCCGCAGATGGCCGCGACCGGCACCCCGGCCTCCAGGAACTCACGGGCCTTGCGCGCGAACGGCGCCAACTCCCCGCCCGCGTCCCACAGGGTCGCCCCCGGCAGGATCAGCAACGCGCTGCCGGCCGGAGACAGCTGGTCGAGGGCGAGGTCCGGGGTGATGCGCAGCCCGCCCATCGTGACGACGGGGTCGGTGGTCAGGCCCACGGTGACGATCTCGTAGGCGCCGGGCTCGCGCTGGTAGCTCCCGTTGCGCAGGTGCGCGGTCGCGTGACCGGTCTCCCAGTCGGCGAGCGTGTCGTAAACGGCGTGGTGAACGATTTCCTTCATGACAACATCTTGTCATTTCGACAGCATGTTGTCAATCGGATTGCGTGGGAGGATGGGCGCATGGCAGAGATCGTCGGCGGAGGACGTCCAGTCAACGACGCCGAGCGGCGCGTCATCGCATACCTGCGCGACCAAGCGCCCGCCGACTGGCTTCTGCTGCACAACATCGAGGTCCCGCGCGGCCATGACGTCTTCGAGGTCGACCTGCTCGTGCTGACCGGCCACTCGCTGGTGGTCGTCGACGTCAAGGGCACCAGGGGGCGGATCGAGGTGTCGGGCACGCGGTGGTTCCCGCCGCGCAGGGAGGCCTTCGGCTCTCCGGTGGCCAAGCTGCGGGGCACGGCCAAGGCGCTGAAGGGCCTGCTGGTGTCCAAGGCCACCCAGCTCGAACGCGTCTACGTCGACAGCCTCGTCGTGCTCTCCTCGCCGGACGCCGAGCTGGTCGATCCGGCCGGGCGCGACGCGGTCAACGTCACGACCCTGCCCGCCCTCCTGGCCACACTGAGCGACGCCTCGCGGGTCAGACGCGGGTGCAGCCCGGACGCGCGACCCTATATGACCGCGGTTCTCGACGCGCTCAACCAGACGGTGCGCCGCAGCACCGCGCCGCCCAGGTTCGGCAACTGGGAGGTGGAGGAGCAGCTCGGGGGTGATGCCAAGGTCACCGAATACCGCGCGTTCAACGCGACGATGCCGGGCAGCGAGACCGTGCTGCTCCGGGTTTACCAGGCCGATCCGCTGGCCGACCACGAAGCGCGGGCGGCCGAGCGGCAGCGCATCGCCAACGCCTACCAGACGCTGGCGAGGATCCCCCCGCACCCGTGCGTGGTGCGCTCGCGCGACTTCTTCGCCATCGACGACGAGAGCCGGTTCGTGCTGGTGCTCGACGACGTGCACGGCCAGGCGCTGCACCTGTCGCTGGGCCGGGGCGAGCGGATGGGCGTGATCCAGGACCTGCTGCGCGGGCTGGCGCACGCGCACGCCAACGGCGTCATGCACCGGGCGCTCACGCCCGCGTGCGTGCTGGTCACCGACGACGGCCACGCGGTGCTGACCGGGTTCGACTACGCCAAGCCGGGACCGCGCAACTACACCGTCGCCCACGAGCTGGGCAACGTGCTGGACGCGCATTACGTGGCGCCGGAGTGCCAGGAGCGGCCCGACAGGATGACGGTCGCGTCCGACGTTTACGCGGCCGGGGCGATCGCCTACCAGCTGCTCACCGGGGAGCTGCCGACGAGCGCCGACGCCCACGGCCCTGATGTGCCCGAGGTGGTGCGACGGATGCTCGACCACTCTCCGGCCAAGCGGCCGACCGCCGCCGAGGCGCTGCACGCCCTGCAGGCCGCGCCGGTTCAGGAATCACGGCTCAGGCGCCTGGTCCGTCGCATAGTGTCCGGATCATGACCATCAAGCTGCGTCCCGTCGACGAGGACGACCTGCCCTTCCTCCACCGGCTCATCAGCGACCCGGACAGCACGGGTGCCTTCCAGTGGTACGGCTTCCAGAACCCGCACCGGGTCCGCGAACAATGGGCGGACAACGGAATGCTCGGCGACGACCGTGGCATGCTGATCATCGCGGACGGCGACGAGGCGGCCGGTTTCGTGTCCTTCAGGAAGCAGATCGCCGACCGCGCCAGCTACTACTGGTCCATGGGGATCATCGTGGCGCCGGAGTTCCGCGGCAGGGGGATCGGCACTGAGGCACAGAAGCTGATCGCCCGTTACCTCTTCGACCACACGACGGCCAACAGGATCGAGGCGTCCACCGAGATCGACAACCTGGCCGAGCAGCGGGCGTTGGAGAAGGCCGGGTTCACCCGGGAGGGCGTCCTGCGCGGCGGCGGGTTCCGCGCCGGCAAGTGGCACGACGGCGTGCTTTACAGCATGATCCGCTCCGACCTCGACGGCGAGGTCACGCCTGGGTGATGGTGTCCAGGACGTCGATGACGTACAGCCTCGGCTCCTCGCCCGGGGACGGCACCGCCATGCGGCAGCCCACCCGCTGCCCGACCAGCGCGCTCAGCCAGGCCGGCGGCACCGCACCCGGCTTCAGCGGGTACGCCGCCGGTCCGCCCCGCCGGTAGGAGGAGTCCACGACCAGGCGGGACGGCCAGGCGGCGGCCACGTACTGGACGACCACCTTCGAGCCGGCCACGATCTCCCGCCCGGAGCCGTCGATGAGGGTGCGGGGCGGCGCGGCAGGCGTGAGGTCGGCGGGGACGACCGGCAGCGCGCGGCCGATCAGGCGGGCGTCGGGCGGGTAGCCGCCCAGGATGTCGAAGACCACCACGAGCGTGTCCGCGGGCGCGACGCCGGTCACCGGAACGTCCGGCCCCAGGGCCTCGGCGGCGGGGCCGACGAGCATGACGCGGCTGCCCGCCGGGTGACCGATGAGCGAGCGGCGCCAGGTCTCCGCCACCTGCCTGCCGTCGAAGACGACCGTGGTGGGCTGGTTGGCGTCGTAGGTGCTCAGATACGGCTGATTGCCGGACCACCGCCGGATGTCCACGTCCGCGAGCACCACGTCCCCCGGCAGCGTGCGCCGCCCGCTCCCCTCCGACAGCACCGTGATCCGCGACGTGCGGGCTGGATCCCCCTTGGGGATGGCGACGATCGGCTTGCTGCCGACCGCTCCGGTGACGACGGGTTGTGTGCCCTCCTCGGCCAGGCCACACGAGGTGGCGACCATGAGGACGGCAGGCCAGAACAGGCGCACGATGTTCCTCCAATCCGGAGGAATTACTAGCCCCGATGCGCAAAAGGAAAGCTTCGGGTCTGGCCATCTCCCGACAAAGGGCGCGAGAGACTATCCACGTGAGCGAGCGGAGGAGGCCCTGTGAGTAAGCCGAACCTGGCACGCAGGGTCGCCGACGCGGCCGAGATCGCGCTGACCACCCGCAAGTACGTGACGTTCATCGACGTGGTCACAGGCCTGCGCTGGCTGCATTCCCGGCACGTGGACACCTGGCGGCAGGGCCGGGTGGCCACGCTGGCCGAGCTGGCGGACGTGGACGAGGACCGCCTGGTCGCCGCGGCCGCGCTGCTGAAGGAGTGGGCGCTGGCCAAAGGGCTCAATCCGGTGGACACCCCGTACGTGGCCGGCACCCGCGACCGTCGCGAGCTGCGCTTCACCGCCCGCCACCCGCAGGAGCCGTTCCGCGTCCACTGGATCTCGCCCGACCTCGGCGAGGCCAGAGTGCGCCGTCTCACCGAGCGGCAGAGCAAGGCGCCCGACCTGGTGGCGGTGGCCCCACTGACCGACTGGACGTGCGCGGCCTGCGGCGACACCGGGCCCTACCTGATCATGGAGGACGACCAGCCGCACTGCCTGACCTGCGCAGACATGGACCACCTGGTGTTCCTGCCTGCCGGAAACGCGGCGCTCAGCCGCCGCGCCAAGCAGGAGAGCGGCCTGTCGGCCGTGGTGGTGCAGTTCAACCGGCGGCGCAAGATCTACCAGCGCCTCGGCCTGCTGGTCGAGCAGGCCGCGCTGGACGCGGCCGAGGAACGCTGCCTGGCCGACGAGGAGGTGCGCCTGCGCCGCCGCGAGCGCGACCGGGAGCGCAGGGCCGAGCAGGACGTCGAGTTCCAGGCCAGTATGGCGGCCGAGATCGCCCGATTGTTCCCCGGCTGCCCGCCGGAGCGGGCGCGCGAGATCGCCGAGCACGCCGGGCAGCGCGGCAGCGGCAGGGTCGGCCGGTCGGCGGCGGCCAGGGCGCTCGACGAGAACGCGATCACGCTGGCCGTGATCGCCTCCATCAGGCACCTCGACACCGACTACGACAGCCTGCTGATGTCGGGCGTGCCCCGGATGCAGGCCCGCGACCTGATCAGGGACGTCATCGAAGACAAGCTGGAGGAGTTCCGCCGCCGCGCTTAGGTGACGGCCAGCCGCTGGGCGTACTTCTCCTCCCGCCAGAGCTCCCGATCCAGCACCTCCAGCAGCGTGGCGGCCGCGTCGTAAACGTCGGTGTAGCGGATGTAGAGCGGCGCGAAGCCGAACCTGAGCACATCCGGCGCGCGGAAGTCCCCGTGCACGCCGCGGTCGATCAGCGCCCGCATGACCGGATAGCCGTCGGGGTGGCGCAGGCTCACCTGACTGCCGCGCGCGGCGGCGTCGGCCGGCGAGACCAGCTCCAGCGCGTCCCCCACCAGGTCGACGAAGAGCGAGGTCAGCGCCATGCTCTTGGCCCGCACTTGGCCCATGGGGACCCGTTCCCATACGTCGAGCGCCGCCTCCAGCGCCGCGAACGACAACACATGCGGCGTGCCCACCGCGAACCGTCTGATCCCCTCGGCCGGGCGGTAGCCGGGCTCGAACGCGAACGGCTCGGCGTGCCCGTGCCAGCCGGACAGCACGTTCTCGGCGGTGGCGTGGTGCCGCGGGTTGACGTAGAGGAACGCGGGCGCGCCCGGGCCGGCGTTCAGGTACTTGTACGTGCATCCGACCGCGAAATCCGCCGCCGACACGTCCACCTCCATGGCGCCCACGCTGTGGCACACGTCCCAGACCATGAGCGCCCCGGCCTCCTGCACGCGGGCGGTGATCGACGGCACGTCGTGGCGCGCGCCGGTCCGGTAGTCCACCTCCGACAGCAGCACCACGGCCGCGTCGTCGAACCGCCCTGCCGCGAAGTCGCGGATCTCGTAGCCGCCGAGCAGCCCGGCCAGCCCTTGCACCATGTAGTGGTCGGTGGGGAAGTTGCGCACGTCGGAGACGATCACCCGGCGCTCCGGGCGCAGCCGCAGCGCGGCCGCCACCGTCTGGTAGACCGCGATCGAGGTCGTGTTGCCCACCACGACCTGCCCGGGTCCCGCGCCGATCAGCGGGGCCAGCCGGTCACCGGCGGTCAGCGGCTGGGCGTACCAGCCGTCGTGGTTCCAGCCGCCGACCAGGTGCCCGCCCCACTCGTCCTCGACGGCTCGCCGCACGCGCTCCGCGGTACGGCGGGGCAACGCGCCGAGCGAGTTGCCCACGAGGTAGACGACGCCTTCGGGGAGCACGAACTCGTCTCGGAACGCGCGGAGCGGGTCGCCGGCGTCGAGGGCGAGGCAGTGGTCGCGATCTATCACCCGTTCACTCCCTTTGTGGGCAACTACCCCGGTTTACACCATTCTGGCCGGTTCTGCACCAGCTCCCCGGGTCACTCCTGCGGATGGTAGGCGACGGCCTGCATCTCGATGAGCAGGTGGGGGTGCGGCAACTGGTGCACCGCGACCGTGGTCCTGGTGGGCCCCTCCTCGTCGAAGAACTCGGCGTAGACCTCGTTGTAGCCCTTGAAGTCGTTCATGTTGACCAGGTACGCCGTGATCTGGACGAGGTCGGCGAGCGAGCCGCCGGCCGCCTTGAGAATGTCGCCGATGTTCTCGATGACCGTCCTGGTCTGAGCGCGGATGTCCAGGTTCGTCGCCCCGTCCTTGTAGACCTCCACACCCACGAACGTGTCGTCGGTCCTGCGGCAGTTGACGCCCGAGACGTACAGGAAGTCACCTGCTCGCTTGACGTGCGGAAACCTGCCACGCGGCGTGGCCTTTCCAGGCACCCGCATGCCTTTGGCCCTCACGTGCCGATCACCGCCCGCACCGATCCGAGCCCGTCGATGTGCGCCTCGAACACGTCCCCGGGCTCGACCGGCACGACCGGGCCGAGCGCGCCGGTCAGCACCACCTCACCGGCCCGCAGGGGCCGCTGCGTACGGCCCAGCCGCGTGGCCAGCCACACGGCCGCGTTGAGCGGGCTGCCCAGACACGCGGCGCCCGACCCGGCCGAGACCTCCGTCCCGGCGCAGGTCATCGTCATCCCGGACGCACGCAGATCGAGCCCCATCAGCGAGACCGGCGTGTTCCCCAGCACGAACACCCCGCTGGAGGCGTTGTCGGACACTGTGTCCGCCAGGGTGATGTCCCAGCCGTCAATGCGCGAGTCGGCGATCTCGATGGCGGGCAGCGCGAACTCCACCGCCCTGATCACCTCGGCCACCGTGAAAGGACCGCCCACCAGGTCCGCGCCGAGCACGAGCGCCACCTCGGCCTCGGCCCGCGGTTGCAGGAGCCGCCCATACGGAATGGGCAGCCCGTCGAGGTAGGCCATGTCCGCGAAGAGCGGGGCGCAGGTCGGCTGGTCGATGCCGAGCTGCCGCTGCACCTCGAGGTTCGTGACGCCGATCTTCCTGCCGACCAGGCGCCGTCCCTCGCCGAGCGCCCGCCGGGTGTTGATTTCCTGGACGGCGTACGCGTCGGTCGCCGTACCGATCAGGTCCCTGATCGGCGCGCACGGCTTGCCGGAGCGCGCGGCTTCGGCCAGCCGTTCGGCGGCCTGGGAGCGTGCGTCGACGGCCTGGGACCATTCGTCATACATCGGGTTGCTCCAGTTTGATGGTGATCGTGGTGGGTTCAGAGTAGAAGTCGAGCGATCGCATGCCACCCTCCCTGCCACCTCCACGTCGCTCTCGGCGAGAAGGCTTCCCTGGCATCGTCTCCCTCGACCACGGCGCAAAAGGATCCGAGAAGACCTGTCCAGATGGACATCTTCCGGTACCCCTAGATCACTGACCATCATGGTCGGGGTGGCGCGGACGTGCGCCGGCCACCCGGCGCCTCTGCGCACGTCGATCGCCGACCTCGGCATCGTGGTCGGCACCGCGCCGTGGATCTGGATGATCCTCAAGCCGTCCGACGGCGCTCGCGGAGTCGGCCTCGTCCCGTTCATGGACCTCGCCGACGTCGCCACCGCATCGTGGCAGACCGTGTTGGTGCAGGTCGGAGGCAATCTGCTGGTGTTCGCCGCCCTGGGGGCGCTGCTGCCGGTACGCACCCCCGCCATGGCCTCGATCGGCCGGGTTGCGGCGGTCTCCGCGGCATTTTCGGTCCTGGTCGAGCTCCTCCATTACGTGCTGAGGCTGGGCCGTTTCTCCTCCATCGACGATGTCATCCTCAACACGGCAGGCGCCGTGATCTTCGCACTGATTACTCGCCGCTGGCGGGCCAGCCGAATACCGGCTGGGACCGTTCCACGGTAACGGTCTGCTAAAACGCAGCGGAATTCACCACACGGGCACGATCCGCTCAAAAGAAGCCCGGGACCAACCTCTGTATCTGTGCGATCGTGGACAAGACGGGGCAAGTTCTCTGGAGACGCCACTACCTGGTTGGTGACAGAGGGTGATCAAAGTTGTCTGAATCCCCGGTACCCCACGAGCCCCCTATCTATCGCCGCATCGCCGACGGTCTCCGCGCCCGGATCCTGTCCGGCGAGTTGCGCGATGGGGACCGACTACCGGGCGAGAACGCACTGATGGCCGAATACGCAATCGCACGAGCCACCGCCAGGCAGGCGCTTGCCGTACTGATCAATGAAGGGCTGGCGGTGCCCAGACGAGGTTCGGGGGTTTACGTGCGGCTGTTCAAACCGATCCGCAGGCACGGCTCACGTCGCCTGTCACGAGAGCAGTGGGGTCAGGGCCAGGCCATCTGGGAGGCCGACACCCGAGGCCGGCCGTTCACCGTGGATCACGTCGAGGTGGCGCTGGAGCGAGCCACAGAGGAGGTCGCGAGCGTTCTGGACAGTCGCGAGGTCTGGGTGCGGCGACGCCGCTATTCGGTCGACACCAGGCCCGTGCAACTGGCCACGTCCTACTTTCCCGCCACCCTGGTGGAGGGCAGCGCGATCACCCTTCCCGACACAGGTCCTGGCGGCGTCTACGCCAGGCTGGGCGATCTGGGCGTGCCCCCGGCCCACTTCACCGAGGAGGTGCGGGCCCGTATGCCGCAACCGCGCGAGAGCGCGCTGCTGGACCTGCCGGGCGGCACACCCGTGATCGTCATCGCGCGGACCGCGTACACGTCCGGTGGACTGCCCGTCGAGGTCAACGAGATGGTGCTGGACTCGGCGGCTTATGTACTCCAGTACGACTTCGACGCCTGAATCAAGGCGATCTGTCAAGCGATAGGTTGACCTGTCCATCACGATCATTGATATCTCTAGAGAAGTCGTTCATCTTCTTAGAGAGATGGAACCTCGCCTGGGGCCCGGGAAGGTGGACGGCGATGTCCTTTGATCGGCACCTCGCCGAGATCGCCCGGGAGTTCCCCCAGTGGACCATCTGGCGGAGCGATGCCGGCCGCTGGTGGGCCACGAGACACCATCCGCTGAGCGCGGCGCAGCGCGACGCCGGATGTGCGATGACCATCGACGCGGACGACCCGGACGGCCTGCGTGACCGGCTCCGGAACCAGGAACGACGGGCCGGGGACCCGCACCGGTGGCGGACCGGCCCGGCGCCGCCTTGACGTCCGCCGTGGAGCGTTCCGCGGCGGACGCACATGAGCAGCCCGGTGCCGGGTCCAGCGTCTCGGCGGCCCCGGCACCGGGCCACCACGCAGGAGGGGCCACGAACGCGGAAGCCTCCGACCCTATCGGGGGCGGGGGCTTCCGCTCCGTACAGTCATAGCCGCCTGGTGGGATTACTTGGGGACCTCGGACAAGCGGACGATGGTCACGTCCGTGTCGTCGGAGATGGCCGGGGGCGCGTCCGCCGGCGGACGCTCCTCCTCCTGTGCCTCCACGATGATCCGCACGTCCTCCTGCCCCGAGGGAAGGGCGTGCTCCTGAGGCGAGGGGGGAAGGGCGTGCTCGGGCACCAGCGGCCCCGCGCCCGACTCGGTGCGCATCAGATCGCCCAGCACCGAGCTGATCTCCGTCAGCCGCCGCACGACCTCGCTGTGCGTGTTGGTCAGGTATTCCACCCGCCGCCCCGCGTGCTCGTCCAGCGTCGCGGTGCGCTGCTGCGCCGCCGCGAGCATCGAATCGGCCTCACTCCGCGCACCCGTGAGCAGCTGCTCGGCCTGCGCGTTGGCGGACTTCATCAGCTGCTCGGACTCGGCTTGGGCGGCGGTCACCACCCGCTCCGCCTCGGCCCGTGCCTCGCGCAGCGCCTCATCAGCCTCGGTGCGGGCGGCGGTGAGATGCTCCTCCGCGTCCGCACCCGCCTGGGCCAACATGCCCTCCGCCGCCTGCGTCGCCTCGTGCACGCGGCGCTCGGCCTCGCCCTGCGCGGAGGTGAGGATCTTGTCAGCGGTCTCGCGGGACGTCATCAACAGCCGGTCGGCCTCCGACTTGGCCGCGTCACGCACGCTGGCGGCCTCGGCCTCGGCGTCCGACCGCTTGGCCGCGGCCTCCTCTTCGCCGAGCTTGAGGATCTGGGCGAGCCTGGGGCTGAGGTCCTCATAGCTCTGCGGCGCCTCGACCATGCGCCGCCTGGCCTCGGCCAGCTCGATGCGGCCCTGCTCGGCCTGGTCGATCGCCCGTGCCAGCCGCTCTTCCAGATCCCGTATCTGGTTACGGGTTCGGAGCATGTAGTCGTGGACCTGGCGGCGGTTGTAGCCGCGCATCACGACCTCGAAGGTGTCCTCTTGCATCAGATCGGGAATGCTCTCGTGCTGGTTCATCATGGGGGTTACCTAAAGGTGGTTTGCGTGAGGCGGGGGGAAACTGCGGGTTGTGAGGGTCTGACGACGAGACGTCAGGAAACGACTCTCCTGCCATCTGCCCACGTCCGCAACCGGAACGCCATAGTGGAGCCACGGAGCTCGGGAATTACGATGTGACGGGTGTACATAGCAGCGTTGGACAACGGAGCAGTCCCGGACATACATCCCGAGGCGTACATCGCCCACGGCGTGACCGTGGTCGGCAGGGTCCGGATCGGCCGGGCGTCCAGCATCTGGTACGGCTCCGTTCTCCGCGGCGACGACGAGCGGATCGAAATCGGCCAGGAATGCAACGTACAGGATCTGTGTTGCCTGCACTCCGACCCGGGTGAGCCCGCGGTCCTGGAGGACCGGGTCAGCCTGGGCCACAAGGCCATGGTCCACGGCGCCCACGTGGAGTCCGGCGCGTTGATCGGCATCGGCGCGATCGTGCTCGGCGGCGCCCGCATCGGGGCGGGCACACTGGTCGCCGCCGGAGCGCTGGTGGGCCCCGGCAAGAAGATCCCGGCCGGCGTGCTGGTCGCCGGCGTGCCTGGGAAGATCGTGCGCGAGCTCACCGACGACGACCGGGCGTCCTTCGCCCGCACGCCGGACAACTACATCGCCAAGGCGCTCAGGCACCGGCAGGCGTCATCGCTTTGATCAGGACCTCGTCGGACACCGACGCGTTGTTGAGCGGGTCGGCATACTCCGGCAGCTCGGGCCGCAGGAACCGGACGAAGTCGACGGTCAGTTCAAGGTCGGGCCGGCCGCTGACCTGCTTGGCGTTGGCCTTGGCCGCGTCCTTCTTGAGGGTGTTGTAGCTGTCCCAGTCCGTATAGGCGGTGACGCCCCATTGCAGCACGTCAGGCAGGGTCGAGGGCCAGCGGTTGCCGACCTTCCACTTGCCGCCGTCCTCCTTGTACAGCGCGACGAAGACGCGGCCCACCCTGGCCAGCACGAGCTCCACCCAGCCGTTCTTGACCGCCAGCTCCTTCGGCTTGGAGCTGCCGTCCTTGGTGTACTTCACCTCGACCTGACCGCTCTTTTCTGCGGTGCCGGTGGTGACCGACACCCAGTTGGGCGTGGTGTACGAGTCGGGCTGGCGGGCCATCAGTCCGCCGAGGGAGAACTTGCGCTTGGGCTGGCCGCCGCTCTTGCCCTCGACCTTGACCCGGGCGTGCATGACGATGTCGCCGGCGAGCTCCTGGTAGACAAAGGGGCCGCGGAAGCCGTCGAACCAGGCCGAGGTCTTGGGCTCCAGATACATCGAGCCCTTCACGGTCTTGTTCACGTCCCACTTGGCGATCCTGTCGACGTCCTTCTCGGTCTCGCTCAGCTTCGTCCACAAGGACAGGTCGGTCGCGTTCGCGAACTCCGTCGAGGCCTGGCCCACCTCCCCGCCGGGCGCCGGCGGGGTGACCTTGTCCAGGGTGACCAGTCCGGGACCGCTGGGCGTCGGTTGTGCCGGGGTAGTCGTGCCGCAACCGGCGAGCACGCTCGCGACCGCCAACGTCCCTGCTACCTTCGCCCTCATAGCGGACATTCTGCCGTGAAATGCCGATGGTTGATCCGATGGCTCCCAGTACCATGACGCCCGTGCCACCCTGGGACGCGTTCACTTCTGCCGAGGCGGAGGTCCGCGCGATGGTCGCGGACCCGCGCTGGCAAGGGCTTTCCGTGCCCGATCGCGCCCACGTCCTGGCCGCCAGGATTCTTGTGACCCCAGATGGCGACCGCTGGCTCTTCGGCGCGCACGCGCGCTGGCATCTGTACGACCCCGCCGACGGCCGCTGGCGCCTGGCGGCGCCGCCGCGGAGCACGCGGGCCCGGCAGGTCCAGCACGCCGCGGCCGTGCTGCCGGACGCGGTCATCCCGTACGGTCCCGACTTCCACGCCGAGCCGGGCTCCACTCAGGCGTTCATCGGCCCCGACGTGTCGGCGGACCTGACCGAGCAGGTCAGGGTGCTGGTGCGGGCGAGCGGGCGCAAGTCGGAGCTGGACTATCCTCTGACGGCGTTCGACGAGATCTTCGCCTCCGACGTGCCGAGCACGGTGGCGGCGGTCTGGGGCACGATCATGTGGTGCGCGTACGCGCCTGCCTTCGACGGCAACGAGCGGCTGATCACCGTGTTCGGCGAATACCTGCGCCGCCCGCTCCCCGGCGACGAGTGGGTGCGCTGGTTGCCCGCGCCGCCCCTGCTCGACCTCGTCACGCTGGTGGCGGAGCGGGCGCGGGCCGGCCGCACGCGCGAGGCGCTCAGGCTCGCCGCCGTCATGGCCGACACGGCGCAGATCCTCCTGTCCGACACCCGTTTCAGGCCGCGGGCGCTGGCGCTGCTCACCATGGTGGAGCCCATGTTGCGCCGGTCCGGGCTCGACGACACCTCGCCCGGTGACGAGGTGGTGCGTCAGGTCTGGCTGGGCCGCTGTCCCGCGCGGCTGAGCCGGGCGTTGCTGGTGGAGACCGATCCCGAGGCGCACTTCTCCCACTCCGTCTACGACCTGGCCGAGGCGCTGGCTTTCATGCCGCACCCGCCGCGGTCCACGGCGGCGTTCCTGGCCGATCTGTCGGACTCCAGGGGTCTGCTGCCCGCGCGGCTGGATCACCGGCTCAGAATGGCATATGAGGAGCTGGAGCGGGCCGGGCTCACCGGAACCTCCGCGGGGGAGACGACCGCGCCGGACGGGTTCCCCGCGCAGGGGCGGCCAGGCGGGGTGTCCATCGCCCCCTCGCCGGTGCTGGAGGTGGCGCCGCCGGACCGGGCGAGCGCGGCGGCGGTGCTCGGGGCGGCGTACGCGACGGGGCTGGCGTGGGGCAGGCTGACCGGTGCCAAGGTGCCCGAGCGCGGGCTGGCGGGGCAGTCGGCGCTTGTGCAGAAGCTCGTCCACGAACGCGACGATCACCATGAACATGACACAGGTCACTACTAAACCACTTATCCCGCTATTTCACCCTAACCACCCCTATATCGTTCTAACACTCCAGGTAACAGGAAATACGCTGAATTGTGATCTCTGATTCGGGAAATGATCCCACTGGGGCTCCGCGGCACGGAAAGGAATGACTCCGATGGGCCATGTCGCCGGAAGGGGCCGCACCGTAACCTCGTAGAGGGTGTGGGCTGCGGAAGGAAAGGACGACGCGGTGGGGCACGACGACCTGGACTCTCGGGTCCACGACCGTGTCGCGTTGGACGAGATTGCGCTCTACGCCGAGGTGCTCACGGCCGTGGCTGTCAGCGAGCGGCGGCTGACCTTGGACGAACTCGACGACGCGCTCGGATTGCGGACTTCGGCGAGCCGCTGAAGGACCATACGACCATCACGATTACTGACCCCGGGGACCTAGTTCCCGGGGTTTCGCATAACTAGTCACTTGCCCCCATCGGTCTCCTCCGTACAAATGAGGCATCCTCACATTCGACGGAGACTTACGAGACGGAGACTTACGAACGGACGAGGCGCGCGATCGCCGCGGAGGCCTCTTTCACTTTCGCCTCGGCCTCGGGCCCGCCGGTGTTGATCGCGTCGGCCACGCAGTGCGAGATGTGCTCCTCGAGCAGCCCCAGCGCCACCGCCTGCAGCGCCCGCGTGGCCGCGGAGACCTGGGTGAGCACGTCGATGCAGTATGCGTCGTCATCGACCATTCGCTGCAGGCCCCTGATCTGACCCTCGATGCGCCTGAGCCGCGTCAGATAGGCCTGCTTGTCTCCGCTGTACCCATGCATGCCTCTACGGTACCCGGAACCGGTATCCCTCAGTGGAGATCGGTGATCAGCTTCTCCCACTGCTCGGCCACCTCGCCGGCCGAGTGGCGCAGCGCCGTGTCCAGCGCCCCTGCCGCGAGCGAGCGCCGCCTGCGTTCGTCGTCGATCAGCGCGAGCAGCGCCGCGGCGAACAGGGGCGGGTCGGCGTTGGACGCGCTGCCGGACCCGGGCACGTCGGACGCGGTGCCGGACCCGGGCACGTCGGGCTGGGGCACCAGAATCCCGTTGTAACCCGTGGCCACGAACTCCGTCGGCCCCTTGGACCCCTCGAACGCCACCACCGGCACCCCGCACCCCATGGCCTCGAGCACCGTCATGGACTGGTCCTCGGCCCGCGAGGTGTTGGCGACGATCGACGCCTTGGCGAACTCGCCCGCCAGGTCCGGCGTGGTGCCCATGAAGTAGACGTGGTTGTGCAGGTTGAGCTCGCGCACCAGCGCGCGCAGCCGCCGCTCCTCCGGGCCGCCGCCGTAGAGCCGCAGCCGCCAGTCGGGCCGCTTGTCGGCGACGATGGCGAACGCCTTGATCAGCCGGTCGTACGCCTTGACCGGCACCCACCGCCCGCCGGCGGCCACGATCCTGTTGTCCATTCGCGAGCGCGGCCACGGACCGGCCGCCAGCGCGTCCTGTATAGAGTGCACGACGGGCCCGCCGTCCAGGAGCCTGGTCCACTCCTCCTGAGCCGACTCCGTGGCCGTCACAACGGCGTTCAGGCGCGGATAGAAGCGTTTCACGGGAGCGGGCACGGCCGGCCGCGACCATTCTCTGGCGATCTTCAGAATCTCGCGGGGAGCGTGCCTGGCGGCCTGGACGCCGAGCGCCGGCCGGGTGGTGATCAGCACGTCGCACTTGAGCCCGCGCAACACCCGCCACAGCGCCACCTCGGTGCGCATCTGGCCGCGCGGGAGCACGTGCCTGACGCCCGGCCGGGCGTCGACCACGCTGCGCATGGCCACGTCGGGGTCGACGGGGAAGAACGGCTTCTCCTTCTGCCGCCGTACGCTGATCACCTCGACCTCGTGCCGCTTCGCCAGCGCCGAGGCGAGGTTGAGCGTGGCCCGCACATCGCCCCGCATGCCGTACGCGGAGGGCAGGACCAGGCTGACCTTCATCCGCCCACCTCGATGCGCAGCTCGTCGTCGGCGGTGTAGCAGGGTTTGATCGGCACGCCGTCCACCTTGGCCGAGGGGTAGTGCAGCCGGCGGCGCTTGCCGTCCACGTCGTCGAGCCAGGCGCCCAGCTTCAGCGGCGTGGGCACGCCCTCCACCTGCAGCGCCGGCTCCCAGGTGCCGGAGCCCGCCGCGGTGTCGGAGCTCGCGGGGTCGGCGGCCACAACGTCCACGAGAGAGAAGGCGGCGTGGAAGCGCACGCCTTGGACGAAGGCCGTGGCCGTCACCCGCGCGCTGGTCTGCCGGCGGTCCAGCGTCAGCGTGGCCTCGTGGCGGGAGTCGTCGTCCTCGAGCCCGGAGTAGGCCAGCAGGCCCATGGCCTCGAAACGGCCTTCCCTGAACCAGATCGCGCGCACCTCGGCTGCGGGCTCCGCGTCGGAGATCTTCAGCGCGAGGAACCCGTTGCGGGTGCGGTAGGAGCGGTAGGCCAGGGTGCGCTTGCACAGGGCGTAGGCGTCGAGGTGGTCGAGCGAGAAGCCGGGATCGACACTGCGCAACCTGCTGCGCTTGCCGTTCGCCCCCCGCAGGTAGGCATCCCAGCGCCCGGCGCTGAGGTCCAGCGGCGCCAGCGAGACCGCCAGCGTGGCCTCGCGCGATCGCGCGCCCCGAGTGCCGAGCCGCACATCGCGCTCCACCCCCGTGGTGCGGTTCCTGAGGACGAGCTCTGTGCCCTCTTGTAGTGGTTCGTCGATGGCCAGTCGCAAGGAGAGCACGTCAGCCAGGGTGACCTCGGCGTCGGTGACGACGACGCCCATCACGAGCCCCCTCCCCGTCGAATAGAGCCATGCGACGTTGAGGTTACCGTGATTTTCCCGTTATGTGGATGGTTGATTTCTTGTAACCACCCCTGCTGACATGCGAAACTCCTCCACCACGCGTGTGGAGGAGTCCGACATTTCCCGGTCAGGAAGCGCCTTTGACCGATTTGATCAAGAGCTGAGCCACGTCCACGACTTCCAGCGACTCCTTGGCCTCACCGTTGTTCTTCTTCTCGTTGATCGCATCGCCCAGCATCACCATGCAGAACGGGCAGGCCGTGGACACGGTGTCCGGGTTGGTGGTCAGCGCCTCGTCCACGCGCTCGGTGTTGATGCGCTTGCCGATGCGCTCCTCCATCCACATGCGCGCGCCGCCCGCGCCGCAGCAGAAGCCGCGGTCCTTGTGCCGGTGCATCTCCTGGGTCGTGACGCCGGGCACCTTGGACATGATGTCGCGGGGCTGGGAGTAAACCTTGTTGTGGCGGCCGAGGAAGCACGGGTCGTGGTAGGTGATCTTCTCCTCGATCGGCGTGATCGGGGTGAGCAGTCCCTCGTCCACCAGCTTCGACAGCAGCTGCGTGTGGTGCACGACCTCGTACGTGCCGCCGAGCTGTGGGTATTCGTTCGCGAGCGTGTTGAAGCAGTGCGGGCAGGTGGCGACGATCTTCTTGACGCCCGCCTCGTTGAGCGTCTCGATGTTCTGCTGGGCGAGCATGTTGAACAGATATTCCATGCCCAGGCGGCGGGCCGGGTCGCCGGTGCACGCCTCCATCGGCCCCAGCACCGCGAACTTCACGCCCGCGATGTGCAGCAGCTCGGCCACGGCCTTGGTGGTCTTCTTGGCCCGGTCCTCAAGCGCGCCCGCGCAGCCCACCCAGAACAGGTATTCGGCGTCCTCGGGCATCTTCTCGTCGACGACCTCGACCTCGAAATCGAGCTCCTCGATCCAGTCGGCCCGCTTCATCTCGGACATCCCCCACGGGTTGCCCTTGTTCTCCAGGTTCTTGACCATCACCCCCGCCTCTGACGGGAACGACGACTCGACCATCACCTGGTAGCGGCGCATATCGAGAATGTGGTCGATGTGCTCGATGTCCACCGGGCACTGCTCGACGCACGCGCCGCAGTTGGTGCACGACCACAGCACGTCCGGGTGGATCACACCATCCTCGCCGACCAGCGGCTTCTCCAGCAGTGCCAGCACGTCCTTGTCGGCGTGCTCCGTGCTCGCCGCCATCAGGTAGGGCGCCACCTTGAAGGCGTGGTCACGCTGGTCGAGGATGAGCATCTTCGGCGACAGCGGCTTGTCGGTGTTCCACGCCGGGCACTGCGACTGGCAGCGGCCGCACTCCGTACAGGAGTAGAAGTCCAGGAACCCCTTCCACGTGGTGTCGCCGATCTTGCCGCGCCCCAGCCGCTCCGGATCCAGGTCCTCGTCCTCGAAGTCCACCGGCTTGCCGTCCACCCGCATTTCCACTGCCGCGCCGAGGCCGTCGGGACGGCGCGAGAACAGCACGTTCAGCGGCGCGGTGAAGATGTGCAGGTGCTTGGAGTGCACCACGATCACCAGGAACACCAGCATGAAGCCGATGTGCAGGAGCAGCGCGATCTCCTCCAACAGCCCGCTCTGCGGCAGCACGTCGCCGAGCGCCAGCGAGACGAAGGCGCCCGAGGAGTACGGGAAGTTCCCGTTGGCCGCCGCCGCGCCCCTGGCCAGGAAGAGCGTCCAGATGATGTTGAAGATCATGAACAGCACGAGCCACGCGCCGCCCAGGTGGGACCCGGAGAAGCGCGAGCTGCGGCCGAGCTTCTCGGGCGCGTTCTTGATCCGGATGCCCGCGAAGACCGCGAGGCCCGCCAGGCACGCGACCGCGATGAAGTCCTGCAGGAAGCCCAGCACGCCCCAGGTCCCGATGAGCGGGATGTGGAAGTCGGGCCGGCCGGTGATCGCCCCCTGGACGATCGCGCCGTACGCCTCGATGTAGACGGTCAGCAGGATGAAGAACGCCCACATGACGAAAAAGTGCGCGGTGCCCGACGGCGTCCACTTGAGCAGCTTCTTCTGCCCGAACACCTCGACCAGCTGCGCCTTGGCCTCGTCGGCGGCGTGCGTCTTGGCGTAGTCGATCCGCTCAGGTGCGGGCGGGCCCACGGTCGCCAGCTTGTACAGGAACAGCGCCCTGCGGCCGGCGACGGCCACCGCCAGGACGGTCATGACGAGTCCGATGATGGCTACCCAGAGCACGGGTTCCTCCCACAGACGACGTTGGCTGCCAGCGTACGGTCACCCGAACCACCGACCGCTACCCTGATCCTACCCGTGAGTAACTTTGCCAGGGTACGCGACATACCCTAAGGTCACCGCGCTGTGTAGAACAATGCTCTAGCCGGCGAAGTACCTCTGGATGGTCGGCGCCAGCAACTCGACCAGCTCCTCGGGATCGGCGCTCGCCAGCGGCTCCAGCTTGAGCACATAGCGCCCCAGGATCACGCCGAACATCTGGGCGAACGCGGCCTCGATCCGCAGGTGCGGCACCTCCAGCCGGCCGGCCACCTGGTAGAGCAGGGCGTTGGTGATGAACTCCCGCATCATCACGGCCGCCTGCTCGTTGGTCATGGCCGACCGGATCAGCGCGACCAGAGGCTCGCGCGTCTCCGGCGAGGCGGTGACGCGCAGGATCATGCGGACCAGCCGCTCGCCGATCTCTTCGCGCGGGCCCTCCAGCAGAAGCGGGATGACGGTATCGGGGCTGACCGGCAACTGCATGGCCGCCGCGAACATGCCCTCCTTCGTCGCGAAGTAGTGGTGCACGAGGGCGGGATCGACCTTGGCCTCCCTGGCGATGCCGCGCACCGTGGCCTTGTCGAACCCCTTCTCGGAGAACACCTTCCTCGCCGCCGCCAGGATCTCTCCACGCGTGTCGGCAGACCCGGGCCGACGCCCCGGACGCCGCTTTACTGTGCTCATGGCCTCACTCCGCGAGGCGGGCTCGGTCGCCAAACGCCGCCCGTGCTCACCGGCCCACCGCCAGATAGACCCGCATCGGCACCGACAACACGCCCTCCGGGAACTCCTCGCGCAACTCCGCCCGCTGCCGCTCGACGAGCGCGCCGGCCGCCTGCGCCGACAGCGCCGCCATGTATGAGTGCGAGCGTAGGTCCAGCAGGAAGTCCTCGATGCCGACCAGCCGCGTCCACGGGATCCAACGCTCTTCGATCACCTCGAAGGCCGAGGCGATGGGCGGCACCGACCACTCCTCGACGGCCGGCCCCCAGTAGGCGGGGACCTCCTCGGCCAGGCGGGCCTCGTAGGCGGCCAGCCAGTCCGCCTGGGCGGCGTGGTGGAAGTTCCAGCAGCCCACGATCGCGCCACGCTGCCGCAGCACCCTCCTGGCCTCGGCGATCGAGACCACCGGGTCCAGCCAGTGCCACGACTGGCCGTACGCCACCAGGTCGGCCACCCCGTCCGCGAGCGGCAGCGCGTTGCCGTCACCCTGCACCGCAGCGACGGCCGGCGTGCCGTTCGCGGACCGGGACATGAGCTTGGCCAGCATCTCCGCACCCGGATCGACCGCGATGACGTGCGAGCCACGCGCTCTGAGCGCCCGCGTCAGAATGCCCGTGCCCGCCCCCACGTCCACGGTCGTGGCGCCGTCCAGGTCGACGCCGGTCAGCTCGCTCACGGCGCGATACATCTCGTCGGGGTAGCTGGGCCGGCCCGCGTCGTAGGCGTCGGCCACGCGGTCGAACACCCTGCCAAGATCCCTCATCGGCCCGATGTTCATGTAGACGCCGCCAGGTGCAGCCGCGCGAAGGCCAGCCCCTCGGCCAGATCGTCGATCCGCTCGGTACGGCTCGCCGCCTTGCGCGTGTTGATCTCGAGCACGACCAGGCCGGAGTAGCCGGTCTTGGCCAGGCGCTCCAGCATCTGGGCGCAGGGCTGGTTGCCCCTGCCCGGCACCAGATGCTCGTCCTTGTTCGTCACCCCGATGCCGTCGGCCAGGTGGAGGTGCGCCAGCCGGTCACCGAGCTTGGCGGCCATCTCCATGGCGTCCGAGCCGGACACGGCCGTGTGCGACAGGTCCAGGGTGACCTGGGGGAACTCGTAGTCGATCGGGTTCCAGCCGGGCGAGTAGGGCACCACGTCGTTGCCCCTGGCCCGCAGCGGGAACATGTTCTCCACCGCGAACGTGACGTCCGTCTCGTCGCGCATCCTGGCCAGCCCCACCTCGAAGTCGCGCGCGTAGTCGCGCTGCCAGCGAAACGGCGGGTGCACCACGACTGTCGAGGCGCCCAGGCGCTCGGCCGCCTTCTGTGCCTTGACCAGCTTGGCCCAGGGGTCGCGACCCCACACCCGCTGGGTCACCAGCAGACAGGGGGCGTGAATGGCCAGGACGGGAACTTGATAGTGCTCGGAGAGCCGCTCGATCACGTCGATGTCCTGGCTCACGGGGTCGGCGCCGACCATGATCTCTACGCCGTCATAGCCCAGGCGGGCGGCCAACTCGAACGCGTCAGGAGTGCGTTCCGGATATACCGAAGCAGTGGACAATGCGATCTTCGCATTGGGCACGCGGATGACATCAGCCACGCTGCCAGCCTAAGCCGGAGAACCGGATATGGCGCGCTAGCCCCTGTGGTGAGCCGCCTCACCACGGAGGTTGTGCATCTACCGTTGGGGCATGCCACGGATAGCCAAAGGCGCGATCCCGAGCCCCAACATCTGGAACACACCCCAGGTCTACGAGGTGGAGAACCGCGCCGTCGATCCCGAGGGCGCGGCCGACGCGGCGATGCGCGCCCTGCGCCCCTGGGACGCCGCCACCGTGCTCGACATCGGCTGCGGCACCGGTTACCACCTGCCCGTGCTGGCCAGGTCGGCCGCGAGCGTGATCGGCGTCGAGCCGCACGGCGACCTGGCCATGCTGGCCCGCCGCCGGTGCGCCGCGCTGGCCAACGTGAGCGTGCACGCCGCCGCGGCACAGGACCTGCCACTGCCGGACGCGAGCGTGGATGTGGCGATGGCGCGCTGGGCGTACTTCTTCGGTCCCGGCTGCGAGCCGGGGCTCCGGGAGCTGTCCAGGGTGGTGCGCCGCGGCGGCGCGGCCTTCGTCATCGACCTGGACGCGACGCGGGGCTCGTTCGGGCGGTGGTTCTCGCACACCGTGCCGACGTACTCGGCACGCGAGGTCGAGGCGTTCTGGGACCGCCACGGGTGGCAGCGTCAGCCGCTGGACCTGCGCATGGCCTTCGAGCGACGGGCGGACCTGGAGGCGGTGCTGCGCATCGAGTTCGCACCCGAGGTGGCCGAGCAGGCCATCGCCGAGACACCCGGGCTGGAGCTGCCCTATCCGAACGTGTTGCGCTGGCGCTATTACTGAGCACCCCGGGCTTGACCTTGACGTCAGTGTCAAAGTTTACCCTTGGGGGTATGCGCATCGGAGAGCTGGCGGAACGCACCGGAGTGAGCACCCGCTCGCTCCGCTACTACGAGCAGCACGGGCTGCTCAGCGCACGGCGCGGTTCCAACGGCTACCGGCAATATTCCGAGGACGACGTCAGGCTGGTCACCGAGATCCGGGCCCTGCTCGCCGTCGGCTTCACCTTGGAGGACACCCGGCCGTTCGTGGACTGCCTGCGCAGCGGGCACAGCACGGGCGGCTCGTGCGCCGAGTCCGTGGAGGTCTACCAGCGCAAGCTGGCCGAGATCGACGAGGAGATCCGTCTCCTGCTCACCCGCCGCGCCGAGGTGGCCGCCCAGCTCGCCCAATCGTGCCCAGGTTGCTTTGTCAGGGGATGAAACATGATCACATTGACGACTGAAAACTTCGACGAGCAGGTGCTCAAGAGCGACCGGCCGGTGCTGGTGGACTTCTGGGCCGAGTGGTGCGGTCCCTGCCGGATGGTGGCGCCCGTGCTGGAGCAGATCGAGGCCGAGCGCGGCCTGACGATCGGCAAGCTCAACACCGACGAAAACCCGGAGATCATGGCCAAGTACGGCGTGATGGGCATCCCCACGCTGATCCTGTTCGAGAACGGCGAACCGGTGAAGCGCGTGGTCGGCGCCAAGCCCAAGCGCCTCCTGGAGTCCGACCTGGGCCTCGTCTAGCCAAGATTGTCGGCCCGTGCCGCTACCCTGCTCGGCATGGCCAAGTCAGCCCAGAAGCCCGGATACCGCTGCGCCGAATGCGGTTGGCGCACCACGAAATGGGTGGGGCGGTGCGGTGAGTGCCAGGCGTGGGGCACGGTCGACGAGGAGGGCGCCCGGGCCGGCGCCACCATCGTCCAAGGCGGCGCCACCAGCGCGCCCGCGGTCCCGATCGGCCAGGTCAAGGCCGAGGTCGCGGCCGCCCGCACGACCGGCGTGGGAGAGCTCGACCGGGTGCTCGGCGGCGGGCTGGTGGCCGGCGCGGTCGTGCTGCTGGCGGGCGAGCCCGGCATCGGCAAGTCCACGCTCCTGCTGCAGGCCGCCGCCCGCATCGCCCAGCGCGAGACCGTGCTCTACGTGACGGGCGAGGAGTCGGCCGCCCAGGTGCGGCTGCGGGCCGACCGCATCGCCGCCATCGAGCCCAACCTCTACCTCGCCGCGGAGACCGAGCTGTCGGCCCTGGTGACGCATGTGGAGAAGGTCCAGCCCACGCTCCTCGTCGTCGACTCGGTGCAGACGGTCGGCTCCGCGCAGGCCACCGGCGTGCCCGGCGGGGTGACGCAGGTGCGCGAGGTGGCTGCCAATCTCGTGCGCCTGGCCAAGGATCGCAACATGGCCACGGTGCTCGTCGGCCACGTCACCAAGGAAGGCTCGATCGCCGGCCCCCGCACGCTCGAGCACCTGGTCGACGTCGTGCTCAACTTCGAGGGCGACCGCCACTCCAGGCTCCGCATGGTGCGCGCGATCAAAAACCGGTTCGGCCCCACCGACGAGGTCGGCTGCTTCGACCTGCACGAGCGGGGCATCGAGGGCATCACCGACCCGAGCGGCCTGTTCGTCTCCCGGCGCAGCGAGCCGGTGCCCGGCACCTGCGTCACGGTCACGGTCGAGGGCACCCGCCCGCTGCCCGCCGAGGTCCAGGCCCTGGTCGCGCGCACCGAGGCGCAGCAGCCCCGGCGCACCTCCTCCGGCCTCGACACCTACCGCGTGCAGATGATCCTGGCGGTCCTGGAGCGCCGGCTCAACGCCCGCCTCGGCGGCTGCGACGTGTTCACCGCGACCGTGGGAGGCATCAAACTGGCCGACCCCGCCGTGGATCTGTCGGTCATGCTCGCGGTGGCCAGCGCCGCCGGCGACAAGCCGCTGCCTCCGGGACTGGTGGCCCTGGGCGAAGTGGGCCTGGCCGGTGAGCTGCGCCCGGTCAAGGACGTACGCAGGAGGTTGACCGAGGCGGCCAGGCTGGGCTTCAAACGCGCACTCGTACCGGCCGGATCCTTGGAGGACGGTGCCCGGCGGCGTAACGGGCAGCGTGCTCTGGTGCCTGTGGGGCCTGTGGCGTTCGCGCCCGGGTTTGAGGTGGTTCAGGCGGAGAACGTCTGGGACGCACTCACACACGTCACATAGCGCGGCTAAGCTGACGGTTGACCGATCGACACGGGGGTCAGGTGGATAGGAGTCTGGACGAACGTCGTCGCGAAGCCCTGGCCGCTGTGGCCCCGGGCACACCGTTGCGCGACGGCCTCGAGCGGATTCTGCGTGGGCAGACCGGCGGGTTGATCGTGCTCGGCTACAACCGGGATGTCGAGGAGCTCTGCAGCGGCGGTTTTGAGCTTGACGTCGATTTCTCCGCCACCCGGCTGCGCGAGCTGGCCAAGATGGACGGCGCGATCGTGCTGAGCGACGACCACAAGATCGTACGCGCCGCCGTGCACCTCGTGCCCGACCCCGCGATCCCCACTGACGAGGCCGGCACCCGCCACCGCACCGCCCAGCGGGTCGCGAGGCAGACCGGGCTGCCCATCATCGCGATCAGCAAGTCGATGCGGATCATCGCGCTCTACCTCGACGGCATTCGCTATGTGCTGGAGGAGTCCGCGGCCATCCTCTCCAAGGCCAACCAGGCTCTGGCCACCCTAGAGCGCTACAAGCACCGCCTGGACGAGGTCTCCGGCACCCTGTCGGCCCTGGAGATCGAGGACCTGGTCACCGTCAGAGACGTGGCCGCCGTCGTCCAGCGCCTCGAGATGGTCCGGCGCATCTCCGACGAGATCAAGGGCTACGTGGTGGAGCTGGGCACCGACGGCCGCCTGCTGTCCCTGCAGCTCGACGAGCTCGTGGCGGGCGTGGACTCCGAACGCGAGCTGGTGATCCGCGACTACCTCCCCGCCCCCTCCGCGCGCCGCCAGAAGCGCCTGGTGGACGCCATGCACGACCTCGACACGCTGTCGGGCAACGAGCTTTTGGACCTCTCGGCCGTCGCCCAGGTCCTCGGCCACCACGGCTCCGACAAGCTGGACAGCCCGGTCAGCCCACGCGGATTCCGCCTGCTCGCCAAGGTCCCCCGCCTGCCCGCGACAGTGGTGGACCGCCTGGTCAGCCACTTCGGCAGCCTGCAGAAGCTGCTGGCGGCCAGCATCGACGATCTGCAGGCGGTGGGCGGCGTCGGCGAGTCCCGCGCCCGCAGCGTCCGCGAGGGCCTGTCCCGCCTCGCCGAATCCTCCATCCTCGAACGCTACGTCTAACCCGACTCTGACGATCTAGCGCAGGTGGAAGACGCCCTTGGTGCTGCGGAGCTTGCCCAGGCGAACAGTGGCCACGTAGGTGCCGGGCAGGGCGGCCGCCGGGGTGGAGCGGCAGTTGCTGCTGGAGCGGCGGCGGTCCCAGCTCAGTGTCCGCACGTACGGCACGCCCCGCTGCAACTGCTTGATGTCGGTTCCCGGGCCGCTGACGCAGTCGGCCGTGGACCAGATGCGATCCGCACCCGAGGTGATGCGGATCTCCATGGCCCGCGGTCCCACGTCGGCCGTGCACATCACGGGTCCCGTGTTCACCAGCGTGACCACGAAGGCGGGCTGGGCGCCGGCTGCGTAGATCTTGTCCTTGCCGGCCTGGAGGCTGAGCACCAGATCTTCCTCGGCGCAGGGCTCGCCGGGCCGTTTGGGGCGCGCGACGGGGGTCGGCGTGCTCGGGCTGGGGGTGGGTGTCGGGCTGGCCGTGCCCATCGCGAGCGTACGCAGGCCCGCCAGCAACGGATCGGTGGTGGGCGTCGCGCTCGGTGAGGACTGGGCGCTGGACTTGCGTTCCGGTCCGCTGCCCCCGCTGGAACACGCCCACGCCACCACGGCCACCACGACGAGCACCGCCACCAGCACGCTCATGCGCCGCCGCCAGTAGACGTCACCGCCGTCCTCACGCATCGTGTCCGGATCCATACGCACAGCATGGTAATTCGGCGGGCACTTAGAGTGACGACACGCCGAAATCATTCACGGAGCCATACCCTTGACCGCGTGGCTGATCCGAAAACGTTGCACGGGCCTGTACTCAATTGGTACGAGGACAACGCCAGGGACCTTCCCTGGCGGGCGGCCGGTGCGACGCCATGGGGAGTGCTGGTCAGCGAGATCATGCTCCAGCAGACCCCGGTCGTGCGGGTGCTGCCCGTGTGGCATGACTGGATGGCCCGCTGGCCCACCCCAAAAGATCTGGCCGCCGAGCAGCCGGGTGAGGCCGTACGCCACTGGGGCAGGCTCGGCTACCCGCGCCGGGCGCTGCGCCTGCACGCCTGCGCCAGGGCCATCACCGACGAGCACGGCGGCGAGGTGCCGGCCGACCACGCGACCCTGCTGTCCCTGCCCGGCATCGGCGAGTACACCGCCGCCGCGGTCGCCAGCTTCGCCTACGGCGGCCGGCACGCCGTTCTGGACACGAACGTCCGCCGGGTGTTCGCCAGGGCCGTACGCGCGGAGGAATACCCGCCCACGACCACGTCGGCGGCCGAGCGGCGGCTGGCGGAGAGCCTCCTGCCCGAGCTTGGCGCGGCCCGCTGGGGCGTTGCGGTGATGGAGCTGGGCGCGCTGGTCTGCACGGCCAGGGCGCCGCGCTGCGCGGACTGCCCGATCGCGGACGTCTGCGCGTGGCGCCTGGCCGGCAAGCCCCCGCACGCCGGTCCGGCGCGCAAGGGCCAGACGTACGCGGGCACCGACCGCCAGTGCCGCGGCCGGCTGCTCGCGGTGTTGCGCGCCGCCCACGGTCCGGTTCCCAAGGAGGCACTGGACGTGGTGTGGGACGACGCGGTGCAACGCGAGCGTGCCCTGGACGGCCTGATCGCGGACGGCCTGGCCGAAGCACTCGAGGACGGCACCTACCGCTTGCCCCACGCCTGACCGGTCACCCCTTCAGCACGCCCGCAGGGTGGCACGAGCCGTTCGGCGGCGAATCAGCCGATCCACGGCGGAACGCCCAGGTCGGCCCCGTCGGCGGACATGGCCCTGGCGCCGGCCGAGGCCGTGACGACGGCGGTGTATCCGGCGGCCGGGTCGGCCAGCACCTGCCGCGCCGTCCGGGCGGGCATGACGACGGTGTCACCGGCGGCCACGGCGTACTTCTCGCCGCCCAACTCGACGGTCGCCGCACCCTCGATCCAGGTCCACACCTGCTCGACGTCGAAGTCATGCACCGGCCCGACGGCGCCGGGCCGGGCGTCGACGCGCCAGAGGGAGCACTCGGCGCCGCCCTGCGTCGGCGAGGCGAACGTCGTCATGATCCCGTTGGGCGTCTCCGATCGACGGGCGTCGGCGGCGCGAATAACAGTCATCTCTTGAAACCCCTAAGATAGGCAACCACGTTGTCCATCGATATAGTTAACCAGGTTGTCTATCATGTCAAGTGACACCCCGGGATTCGAACTGCCACTTCGCCTGCTGCTGGCGTTCCGAGCTCTCATCGACGAGCTCCACGCCGAGCTGTCCCGGCAGGGCCATCCGGACATCCGCCCTATGCACGGATTCGTCATGCAGGCCATCGGGCCAGAGGGCACCACGGCCGTCGAGCTGGGCCGTACGCTCGGCGTGTCCAAGCAGGCAGCCGGCAAGACCATCGACACGCTGGAGCGGATCGGCTACGTCGAACGCACCGCCGACCCGCGCGACACGCGCCGCAAGATCGTCCGCCTCACTCCGTACGGGATGGACGCGCTCGGCCGCTCGGCCCGCATCTTCGACGCCCTGCGCGCCCGCTGGGCCGGCGAGCTGGGCGAGGACCGCCTGCGCGCCCTGGAGTCCGACCTGCGCAAGCTCACCCCGGCCAACCCGTGGCGCCTGGACATGCCAGGCTGGTTCGGCACTCTGTAGAAGGGCTGAAGGCCCGGGCTCGCGAGGTTCGCACGAGCCCAGGACCCACTCAGGCCGCCAACTGCAGGCCCAGACTGGTGAGGTTGGTACGGGCCCAGGCCAGCTCCTCGGCCAGCATCGACACCAGCGCGCCCGGCCCCTTGGCCCGCCCGGGAACGATCAGATTGTGCGTCTCGACCTCGATGTGCGCGCTCCCGCTCACCGCGCCCGACAACATCGCCGTCAGCGTGTCGTGCAGCACCGCGCCGGTGTTCGTGGTCTCGCCCGTGTGGTTGTGTACGTGCCCCAGCTTGACGACAGGGGCCCCGGCCTTCGCCAGGCCCTTCAGTGTCGCCCCCGCCTCCTCGGCCCCGCAGGCGAGATGACAGGCGTCCAGGCACACGCCCAGGTGCTCGGAGTCGATCCCGCACACGCGCTCGAGCGCCTGCTCCGTCGTCTCCAGCACGCACCCGGGCCACGGCTCGAACCCGACCCTGATCGTCTTGCCGGTGACGCTGTAGATGCCGCGCAGCTCGCGGGCGAGCCGCTCCAGGCGCCGGGTGGCGATCGCGTGCAGGTCGGCGGGCCAGTCGCGACGCCAGCCGATCGGAATCGTCGAGATGCTGCCGAACCGCACGTCGTCGGGCAGCAGGAAGGCCAGGATCTTGGCCAGCGCCATGGTGTAGCGGTATCGCTCCGGCTTGGCCCAGTCGGGGCCGGGGACCTCCTGGTTGCGGCCGCCGGTGCCGTTGAGGCTCACGACCTCGAGGCCGCGCTCCTCCAAGGAGCGGCGCAGCCGTACGAGCTCGATGCGGTCGGCCGTGAGGTGGTCGGCGACGCTCGGCGAGAGCCACAGCCCGATGCCCATCCGCTCCACGCCCAGCCGCTTGCGCACCGGGACCGCGTAGCGGGTCAGGTGCGCGATCAGGTTTTCCAGATCCTCGGCAGGATGGACGCCTGCGTTGTAGGCGAGGTGTACCAGCGTTCCGTCATCGTGACGCAGGCGCATCGGTTTCCTCCACGGCTTGCTTGTGTGTTCCCGTCGCCCGCCCCAGACGAGCGCGAACCTGGTCGAGCATGCCTGCTCTTGGGTGGCTCACGCGTCCGCCCTGAGTTGATTCCCGGCTACTCCCTTGGGAGCAGTCCCCAACCTAGGAACACGATCTTGTGGCTCACTTGGATGAGACTTGGCGAAGCTCTACGCAGTGTAGTACTACTCGCGGTGGTGGTATAGCCGCCCATCCAACAATTAGGCAACGCCCAAATTCACCCATTTTGCCCCCTTTGTCCCCACTAAGGCATTTATACCTGCCGGCCGCGCCAACCCCCACGCCTCCATCGAGCGTCACCCGCTCCGCGGCACACGTCGGCCACAGCGCCTACCGCGCCCCAGCCCCGCCACAGCGCCTACCGCGCCATAACCCCTTCCGCGCCACAGCGCTCGTCGCGCACATTCAGACGCCGCGCACTGCGGCGCCGACGGCCGCCATCGGATGCGGCCAGCACCCATGGACGCCGCACCCGGCGGCCACGGCGCACATCAGACGCGGTGCACATTCAGACGCGGCGCACATCGGCCGGGGCGCACATCGGCCGGGGCGCGCTCGGCGCCTACGTCAGCACCGCAGTACCGACGGCGCCGGCGGATGCGCCCGGCGCCGAAGGTATGACCCCAGGATGCGCGAAAGCCCCCGTGTGAGGATCACACGGGGGCCGTCGTCGCGCGAAGCGGTCCCGTCAGTGCTGGATCGGGGCCGCGATGGCAGCCGCCGAGTCCGGAATCTTCGAGATCGACTCGCCCCGGAAGGTGAACTTGGCGTTGTCGCCCTCACCCTCGACCGCAACCTTCACGACCTGCCCCGGACGGAGCTCGCCGTAAAGGATCTTCTCCGACAGGGAGTCCTCCAGCTCGCGCTGGATCGTACGCCGCAGCGGACGGGCGCCCATGACCGGGTCGTAACCACGGTCGGCCAGCAGCTGCTTGGCCTCGGGCGAGACGTCGAGCGCCATGTCGCGGTCCTTCAGCCTGAGGTCCACCTGGTGGAGCATCAGATCGACGATCTTGATGATCTCGGCGGGCGTGAGCTGGTGGAAGACCACGATGTCGTCGACACGGTTGAGGAACTCGGGCCGGAAGTGCTGCTTGAGCTCTTCCTGCACCTTGGACTTCATCCGGTCGTAGTTGGAGTCGGCGTCGTTGGACTTCGCGAACCCGACCCCGATGCCCTTGGAGATGTCCCGGGTGCCGAGGTTGGTGGTCATGATGATGACCGTGTTCTTGAAGTCGACCACCCGACCCTGGGCGTCGGTCAGGCGACCGTCCTCCAGGATCTGCAGCAGCGAGTTGAAGATGTCGGGGTGGGCCTTCTCGATCTCGTCGAACAGGACCACGGAGAACGGCTTGCGCCGCACCTTCTCCGTGAGCTGGCCGCCCTCCTCGTAGCCGACGTAGCCGGGAGGCGAGCCGAACAGCCTGGAGACGGTGTGCTTCTCCATGAACTCCGACATGTCCAGGCTGATCAGCGCGTCCTCGTCGCCGAAGAGGAACTCCGCCAGAGCCTTGGACAGCTCGGTCTTACCGACACCGGAGGGACCCGCGAAGATGAACGAGCCACCGGGACGGCGCGGGTCCTTCAGACCGGCGCGGGTGCGCCGGATGGACCGCGACAGGCCCTTGATGGCGTCGTCCTGGCCGATGATCCGCTTGTGGAGCTCGTCCTCCATGCGGAGCAGGCGCTGCGACTCCTCCTCGGTCAGCTTGAAGACCGGGATGCCGGTGGCGGTCGCCAGGACCTCGGCGATGAGCTCCTGAGTGACCTCGGCCACGACGTCCATGTCGCCGGCCTTCCACTCCTTCTCCCGGCGCTCGCGCTTGAGCTGCAGCTGCTTCTCCTGGTCACGGAGGGCAGCGGCCTTCTCGAAGTCCTGCGCGTCGATCGCGGACTCCTTGTCGCGGCGCACGTTGGCGATCTTCTCGTCGTATTCGCGCAGGTCCGGCGGAGCGGTCATCCTGCGGATGCGCATCCGGGACCCGGCCTCGTCGATGAGGTCGATCGCCTTGTCGGGCAGGTAGCGGTCGCTGATGTAGCGGTCGGCCAGCTGCGCCGCGGCCACCAGCGCGTCGTCGGTGATGGACACGCGGTGGTGCGCCTCGTAGCGGTCGCGCAGACCCTTCAGGATCTCGATCGTGTGGCTGAGTGAGGGCTCGGCCACCTGGATCGGCTGGAAACGGCGCTCCAGCGCGGCATCCTTCTCGAGGTATTTGCGGTATTCGTCGAGCGTGGTCGCGCCGATCGTCTGCAGCTCGCCGCGGGCCAGCATCGGCTTGAGGATGCTGGCGGCGTCGATCGCGCCCTCGGCGGCGCCCGCACCCACGAGCGTGTGCAGCTCGTCGATGAACAGGATGATGTCGCCGCGCGTGCGGATCTCCTTGAGCACCTTCTTCAGGCGCTCTTCGAAGTCGCCGCGGTAGCGGGAGCCGGCGACCAGGGCGCCGAGGTCAAGCGTGTAGAGCTGCTTGTCCTTCAGCGTCTCGGGCACCTCGCCCCTGACGATCTTCTGCGACAGGCCCTCGACGACGGCGGTCTTGCCGACGCCGGGCTCGCCGATGAGAACCGGGTTGTTCTTGGTCCTCCGGGAGAGGACCTGCATGACCCGCTCGATCTCCTTCTCACGGCCGATGACCGGATCCAGCTTGCCCTCGCGGGCGGCCTGGGTCAGGTTGCGGCCGAACTGGTCGAGCACCAGGGACGTGGACGGCGCAGACTCCTGCGGGCCGCCCGCCGCGGCCGGCTCCTTGCCCTGGTAACCGTGCAGCAACTGGATGACCTGTTGCCTGACACGGTTGAGATCAGCTCCAAGCTTGACCAGCACCTGGGCGGCCACACCTTCACCCTCGCGGATGAGCCCGAGCAGGATGTGCTCGGTGCCGATGTAGTTGTGACCCAGCTGCAAAGCCTCACGGAGCGACAGCTCGAGGACCTTCTTGGCCCGCGGGGTGAAGGGAATGTGCCCCGACGGAGCCGACTGGCCCTGGCCGATGATCTCCTCGACCTGCTGGCGCACACCCTCAAGGCTGATGCCCAGGCTCTCCAGAGCCTTGGCGGCAACGCCCTCACCTTCGTGGATCAAACCAAGAAGAATGTGCTCAGTGCCGATGTAGTTGTGGTTGAGCATCCTGGCCTCTTCTTGGGCCAAGACGACAACACGCCTCGCTCGGTCGGTGAACCTCTCGAACATCTCGTCGCTCCTCACAGAGCGGTCAGTCAGGCCGGTAAATCCGGTCCCGTCCTCCCGCATGCTAGCCCTGGCTCGGCGAACCGTGCCCACTCGCCGCTGACACGCTCTATAGCAGACACGTTCCCCGAGAGCAGGGCGTTCACCCTCCATCCAACTACTGTTCGGGGGTGACGTGTTCCCGATACGCCGCAAGCGAACGATGTTTAGGGTGCTTCACGTCGGCAGCACTAAATTGCCGTCCGCGGCGTAAGCAGATCAACACGCGCCGGCCACCGGACGCTTCGAGCGGACCGGCGTCAGCCGGCCCGCGCCCGCGCATCTCCGATGCCACGTCCGTATCTGTTACGCAATCATCCTATGTCCCCACGCAATGGTTGGCCAAGTGCGCGCACTACGCCCTGAACAGGACACGGCACCTACCGCACTCTCATGAAATCCTCATCCGGTCAGCCGGGTTACCGACCTCATCAGGCACGACTGTCCAAGTGGTCACGGCATTCCCGGCAGGATGCACCTCGGGAGCTCCGGCATTGTGCGGCGCATGCCCGGGGGAGCGGGTTTTGCCCGGTGTCACACGCGCGGGAGTCGAGATCCCGGATTAGAGCCGGTCTCAGGTTTTACTCAACGCCGATGAGCGGCTCGCATACCTCATTCAACGTATGTTCCGGCGGCTCGATCCCGGCAACGCCGTGCCGCCATCCGCAAGCACCGCTCTCCTGGAACGGGCCATCGCGGGGATTCACCATTCGGGCGCGCGGAGCGCGACACCATCACATATGCGGACACCTGTCGGTGAAACGACGCCGGACATGGTCCACAACACACGGCCAAAACGCCCGCATATGGGGAGTTAGAGATCATCCACTTGGTGTTCCGGCATTCGGAACACCCTAGAGACGATCATGCGCTTATGGCGGCCGCCGGGGTCCAAGGCGAACATCATAAGCGCATGGTCGTGAGTTGGCTCGATCAGTGAGCCGCCTCGTACTTCTCGACGACCGTGGAGGCGATACGGCCTCGCTCGCTGACCGGGAGCCCGTGGGCCTTGGCCCACTGACGGATCTCGGAGCTCTTCTCGCGGCTCATCGCACGGCTCCCGCCACGGCCACGACGACGCGTGGCCACGGCACCTGCCCGGCGCGCGTTCTGCACGAAAGGCGTGAGCGCGTCCCTCAGCTTCTTGGCGTTAAGGTCGCTGAGGTCAATCTCATAGGAGGAGCCGTCAATAGCGAAGCTCACCGTCTCATTGGCCTCGCCCCCATCGAGGTCATCGATGAGAATCTCCTGGATCTGCTTGGCCATGTACGCAATCCTTTCGCGGGCATTGTTTCATTCGCCTGCCCAAACATATACCCGGAAAGGCCCTGAGACAATTCAGCGCTGCGGGGATTCGGCTGACTAGCCGATCAGTTCTGCTTCTCGGCCGGCTCCTCGCCGTTACGGTGCCGCCTGGGGCCCTCGGCGCGGACCAACTTCACTACGCCAAAGATGAAGGCTCCACCGACCACGACCGGAGGGATGAGCGCCGACAATACGTCTGTTAGGGCTTCCATTCGTCCTCGCCTCCACGGCTAGCGGGGTTTCGGGGGCGCTATATGAGCGCGTGCGCGGCCCCGGAGGAGCGCGACGGTCCTCATGAGCAAGGCGACAACCGCCCTCACCCGACCATAGCGGCACACAGATGCCCTGCGTGCGGCAGGTGCGCCAACATCCGGCAACCCGGACGCCCCATAGCCTAATGCCAGTCTCTCCAGGCTCCTTACCGGATCAAGGGAAAATTTTGCGATAAGGCGTCGGCGCAGGCCCCGGAAGGCTCAGCGAAGATCTTTTACCACGCGCGTTCCGGCCAGCCTGTCATGCGGCCCCCGCTCCAGCGGCTTGTCGATCAGGATGAGCAGCCCGACGCCGAACAGCAGCATTCCGGCCAGCAGATTGACCACTGGAATGCCCATGAGCATGAGCGGCCCCGGATAGACCAGGGATCGTTTGAGCGCCGCTCCCGGCGTGAGCTTCGCCGGGGCCAGGCGAATCCGCATGATCGCCTTGCCGAACGTCCTGCCGTGCCTGAAATGGGCCCGCCAGTCGTAGCCGGCATAAGCCAGTCCGGCCCCGAACCACGCGCACACGCCGGGCAGGCGACCGCCGAACACCTCCAGCACCCCGACAGTTCGGAAGATGGCCCAGAGCGCAATGAACAGAATGTAATAGAAGACCCCGAAGACGAGCGCTTCAATCAGGCGGGCGGCGAGCCGTTCCCACCATTCCGCCGGCAGCGAGATCGCCCATGGCGGCGTCCCGGCCATAACCTCCACCTCGCCTCCGGCTCGGGGTTCCGTCCCATTCTGGTACGGCCCCGCGGACAAAACATAGGGGCCGGCGGGAAGCCGGCCCCTATGTTTACGTGCGGGAGGACTACTTGATCTTCACCACCACGGTGCGCGCGAACTTGTCCGCGAACGTCTGCTGCAGCGGCTTGTCCCACAGCATGGAGGCGCCGTTCAGGCCGCACAGAAGGGGACCGAGGAGCGTTCCGAAGGGAATCCAGTAGAAGATGTAGCCGCCCCACGTCACGAGCGCGCGCTTGAGCGCCACGTCGTTGGGGATGCCGCCCGGCGGCACCGGGCCGCCGACCTGGACGACCTTGATGCCCATGATCATCTTGCCGACGGTCTGACCCTTCATCTTGTGCATGAAGAAGTCGTAGCCGACGTAGACGAGGGTGAGGACGACCGACATCAGGATGCCGATGACGAACGAACCGAACAGGCCCGTGCTCGCCCCGGTGGTCGAGCTGTAGCTCGCGACCAGGAACAGCCCGAAGATGAAGGACACCAGGCCCATCACCACGCCGAAGATCACACCGTCGACGATCCTCGCCACCAGCCGCTGCCACCACTCCGCCAGCGGAGCCGGTGCGCCAGGAGGTTGCACGCCGACCGGCTGCCCGTAGGCCTGGCCGTAGCCCGGCTGGCCATAGGCGGCCTGCTGCGGCTGCCCGTAGGCCTGGCCGTACTGCTGGTCGCCGTACTGCTGCTGGCCGTACTGAGGCTGGGCGTAGCCAGGCTGGGACTGCGCCTGCTGGCCATAACCCTGCTGGTCGTAGCCCTGCTGCTGCTGAGCGTAGCCCTGCTGCTGGCCGTAGCCGGGCTGGGACTGCGCCTGCTGACCGTAGCCCTGCTGCTGGCCGTAGCCGGGCTGGGACTGCGCCTGCTGACCGTAGCCCTGCTGCTGGCCGTAGTCGGGCTGGGACTGCGCCTGCTGACCGTAGCCCTGCTGCTGACCGTAGCCCGGCTGCGACTGCGGTTGCTGGCCATAGCCCGGCTGCTGACCGTAGTCGGGCTGGGACTGAGCCTGCTGACCGTAGCCCTGCTGCTGGCCGTAGTCGGGCTGCGCCTGGGGCTGCTGGCCATACTGCGGCTGCTGGGCGCCGTACTGCCCGGAGGAGGGCTGCTGGCCGTAGCCCGGCTGGGACTGCGCCTGCTGGCCATAGCCCTGCTGCCCATAGTCGGGCTGGGACTGAGCCTGCTGACCATAGCCGGGCTGCTGGCCGTAGCCCGGCTGGGACTGCGGCTGCTGACCGTAGCCCTGCTGCTGGCCGTAGTCGGGCTGCGACTGCGGCTGCTGACCATACTGCGGCTGCTGGCCGTATTGCTGTTGCTGGCCGTAGCCCTGCTGGCCGTGCTGCGCCTGCTGACCGTAATCCGGCTGCTGGCCGTAGCCCTGCTGCTGCCCGTACTGGGCGTCGGCGGCGGGTTGCTGGCCGTACTGCTGTTGTTGCTGGCCATAACCCTGTTGCTGTCCGTAGCCCTGCTGGCCGTATGGGGGCTGCTGGCCATAGGCGTCGTCCGCCCGGTAGCCGACCACAGTGACGTCGGGGTCGGGCTCGCCGGGGTGGCGGCCCGTGTTCTGCTGCCCGTACTGGGGATTTCCGGGTGCAGAGTTCTCGCCCGATTCGTCCTGTGGATACGGCGGCTGTCCGGTGCTCACCGTGTCACCTCGCTTCGAGTGCGCATGTGGCACGTGTCAGGACACATGCCCTGTGCTGCCCAACGTATCGACATAGGTATCAACAATCACCTTTCCAGCTAGTCAAGGTCAGCGTCACCCGATGTCAGGTGGAGCAGCATGCGGGTGTTGCCCAGGGTGTTCGGCTTCACATGCTCCAGGTCGAGGAACTCCGCCACACCCTCGTCGTACGAAGCCAGCAGTTCGGCGTAGACCTCAGGCGAGACCGGCGTGCCCTGGATCGGGCGGAAGCCGTGCCGCGCGAAAAAGTCGACCTCAAAAGTCAGGCAGAATACACGCCGCAGTCCCAGATCGTTCGCCTGCCGGATGAGCGCGGAGACGATCCGGTGGCCGATCCCCATGCCCCGGCACTCAGGATCGACGGCCACCGTGCGAACCTCGGCCAGGTCCTCCCACAGGACGTGGAGCGCGCCACACCCGACCACCTGCCCGCCCCGCTCGGCCACCCAGAACTCCTGTACGTCCTCGTACAGGGTCACTGTGGTCTTCTCCAGGAGCCGGGGGCCGGCGCCCGCATAGGTGTCGACCAGGCGCCTGATCCTCCGCACGTCGGGCGTGCGGGCACGCCGGACCACCACCGCGGTCTCCGGCGTCGTCAGTTCGGCCACCTGTTCCATGGCTCTCCAGAGTACAGATGTCATTACGGTTCGGTCCTAACTCCCATGTCTGGCCCCATCCTGTGACGTGCCACGAGCCACATGGACACGAGCCCGGCGTCTTCCGGCGTTCGGCAGAAGCAATGACAAAGGGGACATAAGGTCTCTCCTGCATGGCTGATCACGAGATCACCTTGTGACCCGCCAGTTGTGAAACCTCTACAGATCGAGCAGTTCTGGTTGAGCACGAACCCGGAGTGCATTAGTGTCCAGCGACAACGTTCCCCGCGTGGCGCACGCGGGAGACACGCCCAATTCCCGCATGGGGAGCCGGGGATCCACCGGTGGCGAGCTTCGCACGCCACCATCGGGGTGAATCCGAGTTCTTCGGTAGGGCTGCTCCGGCCCGAACCCGTCAGCTAACCCGGTAGGCGTCAATGAGAGGAGCTGGTTGGTGAAGCGTACGCACGGCCGTGGGAGGAAGTCGGCGGGCAGGCATGCCCGCCCTCCGGAACGGGCCTGGCTCGCACGCCGCCTCGGCGTGGTGAGCATCACAGTGGCCGCGCTCCTGATCGCCATCCCCGCCGCCGCTCCGGCGTCCGCGGATCCCAACCCCTCGCTCAAGGAGCTCTCCGACCAGGTCGAGAAGCTGCACGTCGAGATCGAGACGCTGACGGAGCAGTACAACGGGCAGCGGGAGAAATACAAGGTCGCGCAGAAGGCGGCCGACGCCGCCCAGAAGACGCTGGCCGGCAGCGAGGCGGACCTCGCCGCCAAGCGCGCCAAGGCCGCCCTGCTCGCTCAGAACGCCTACATCTCCGGTGGGCTGAGCAGGGCGCTGGCATTCACCTCGTCGACCGACCCCGAGAAGTTCCTCGATCAGGCCGCGACCACGTACGCGTTGGAGCAGCAGCAGGCCGAGCAGGTCAACCAGCTCGCCAAGGCCATGGACGCCGCCGAACGCGCCAGAGCGGGCGCCAAGACCCGCATGGAGGAGCTGCAGAAGATCGTCGCGGACCTCGACGGCAAGCGCGACAAGATCACCAAGCTGGTGGCCAAGGCCGAGAGCGACCTGTTCAGGCGGGCCATGGGAGAGGCCGGCCGGGCCGGCAAGCGCGTGCACATCAACCTGCCGATCCCCGGCAACGGCAAGGCGGCCCAGGCCGCGAGGTGGGCACTCACGCAGCAGCTCAAGCCGTACGTCTGGGGCGCCGAGGGCCCCAGCTCCTACGACTGCTCCGGCCTGGTGATGGCGGCCTTCCAGCGGGTCGGCATCTCGCTGCCGCACTACACCGGTGACCAGTGGACCGCGGGCCGGCACATCGACAGGTCCGAGCTACGCGCGGGCGACCTGGTGTTCTTCTACAGCGACCTGCATCACGTCGGCATCTACCTGGGCGGGGGCATGATGGTGCACGCCCCGCGCACAGGTGATGTCGTGCACATCGCCTCGATCGCCAACCGCCCGTACGCCGGCGCGGTGCGCATCGCCGACTGAGGCGTCAGATCAGCTGACGCCGCGCCGCCCAGGCCACGGCCTCAATGGCCGTGGCCACGCCGATGCGGTCGCAGATGCCCCTTAACCGCCGGCGTACTGTCCGCCCACTGATCTCCAAACGTCTCCCCACGCGATCGACCGTAACCCCCTTGGCCAGCTCCGCCAGCAACGCCAGATCCGCATGGCTCAGCTCGACGCCTTCAGTGAGCACATCCATCGGGAGCCCTCCCCCCCAACAGCAGAACTCGGACCTCACAACGGGCCAAAGCCGCTCGTCTCGCAGACGGTAAACGCATCCCGGAAAGGTCGTCAAGCGCCAGAATCTTCGCACTTGACGGGCACTATTGACATGATCCGTTATATGTGACGAACTCGCCATATGGCGACGAGACCGTCGGCGCAATGAGCGATCCTATAGAACGGTCCAATAGGCCCCGGCCCGGGACGGATGAGCCTGGCAGACGTCCTGGTTTTGATCCGAGCGATCCGGACTTTCTGCGCGAGCCAGACGCGCGCTACCGCGAGCTGAGCGCTCGCGGGGCGATCTTCCGCACCCGCGCGGGCCGCTCGTCGCCGCCACCCACGAACGTTGCGGAGCGATGCTCCGCTTCGGCCACGGCTCCGACCCTCTGTACGGAAGAGACCCAGGTCAGCCCATTGAATCGGCCCTCTGGACGGACCCACCCGACCACACCAGACTGCGCGCTCCGGTCGGCGAGGCGTTCACGCCGTGCATAGTCGAACGGCTCCGCTCCCGCATCGGGGTGATCGCCACCGAGCTGATCGGCGCATTACCGGACGAGACGGAGCTGGTTTCCGGCTTCGCCTACCATGGTCATCACCGAGATGCTCGGGGTGCCTCCAGAGGACTGTGAATGTTCCAGCGGCTGGAGCGAAATGTTGGCTCGCAGCCTTGACCCGATGCTTACAGAAGAGCTCGTATCGGAAACCGGCCGGGCCAGAAGAAAGTTTGGCGCCTACTTCCGCGACCTCATCGCGATCAGGCAGGCGCGCCGGCGACGATCTCCTGAGCGCTCTGGCACGGATCGAGGAGCTCACCAAGGCCGAGTTGCCGGCCACGCGGCCGATGTGGCACCGGGCGGGCGCGCAGGACCGGCCGCGCGCCCGTCTCTCGGCTCAGCGGGTCGGCTTGACCAGGGGGAACAGGATCGTCTCCCGGATGTTCTTGCCGGTGAAGGCCATGATCATCCGATCGATGCCGGCGCCCATGCCGCCGGTCGGCGGCATCGCGTATTCCAGCGCCTGCAAGAAGTCCTCGTCGAGCTGCATGGCTTCCAGGTCGCCGCCGGCGGCCAGCAAGGACTGCTCCATCAGGCGGTGGCGCTGGTCGATCGGGTCGTTGAGCTCCGAGTAGGCCGTGCCCAGCTCGGTGCCGAAGCCGATCAGGTCCCACTTCTCCGTCAGCAGCGGGTTGTCCCGATGCAGGCGGGCCAGCGGCGAGGTCTCCAGCGGATAGTCCATGACGAACGTGGGCTGGATGAGCGTGTGCTCGACCAGCGCCTCGAAGAGCTCCTGCACGATCTTGCCCGAGCCCCACTTCGGGTCCCAGTGGATCTCGCGCCGGTCGGCGATCTTGCGAAGCTCCTCCAGCGTGGTGGAGGTGGTGATCTCCTCGCCCACGGCCTCCGACACGGCGCCGTAGAGCGTGATGCGCGGCCACTGGGCGAGGCCCAGGTCCACCTCGACGCCGTCGTGCACGACCACGGACGTGTCCAGGGCGGCCAGGACGGCCTTCTGGTACATCCGCTGCGTCAGGTCCGCCATGTCGTTGTAGTCGAGGTAGGTGCCGTAGGCCTCGACCATGGTGAACTCGGGGTTGTGCGTGGAGTCCGCGCCCTCGTTGCGGAAGTTGCGATTGACCTCGAAGACCTTCTCGATGCCGCCGACCACCAGCCGCTTGAGGTAGAGCTCGATCGCGATGCGGAGATAGAGCTCCATGTCGTAGGCGTTGATGTGGGTCTTGAAGGGCCGGGCCGTCGCGCCGCCGTGGATGGGCTGCAGCATCGGCGTCTCGACCTCGAGGTAGCCCTCGTCGTGCCAGAAGTCGCGCACCGCGCGCACGGTGGCGCTGCGGATGCGGGCCATCTTCCTGGCCTCGTCGTTGACGATGAGGTCGACGTAGCGCTGGCGGACGCGGGCCTCGGGGTCGGTGAGGCCGACGTGCTTCTCCGGCAGGGGGCGCAGGCACTTGGCGGTGATCTGCCAGCTTTCGGCGAGGATGGACAGCTCGCCGCGGCGCGAGGTGATGACCTCGCCGATCACACCGACGTGGTCGCCCAGGTCGACGTCGCGCTTCCAGCGTGCCAGCGACTCCTCGCCCACCTTGTCGAGCGAGATCATGACCTGCAGATCGGCCTCGCCGTCCCTGAGCGTGGCGAAGCAGAGCTTGCCACCCACGCGGCTGAGCATGACGCGGCCCGCGACCGCGACCGTGTCACCGGTGGCGGCGTCAGGCTCCAGGCCCTGGTATTTGTCCCTCACCTCGGCGTTGGTCGCCGTACGGGGGAAATTCACCGGGTAAGGGTCGACGCCCTCGCTGCGAAGGCGGTCGAGCTTCTCCCTCCGGATCCGCATCTGCTCAGGAAGTTCGTCGCTCACAACAACAAAGCGTAGGGGATATGGCGAACTGCAAGGACTCGTCGGTCCCCTGCAGGGAGCACGCAGGAACACTGCAAGAGACCTCTTCTATCAATGACTCACGAGCTCAGGGGGGAGCCGGCAGGGAGCCGGCCCAGGGGAGCTCAAGGAGAGAAGATGTTGAAGAAGATCGCGACAGGCGCCCTCGCCATCGCCGCCACCACGGCCGTGGCCCTGTCGCTTCCGGCCGCCGCGTCCGCCAGCACCCCGTCCGACTACGACGACTACTCGGAGTATTGGGGCCCGGTCTACGCCAAGCACGGCCTGGCCAAGGCCCACGGCCAGGTCACCGTGAACTGGGACCACGACGGGGAGTCGAATGAGGTCCACCTCTACGGCAAGCTGTACGACCTGGACAACCGTACCTACAACGAGGGCGGCAAGTGCGCGTTCGTGAAGTTCGAGGCCAGCGACTTCGACCACGACTGGTCCCCCGCGTACTACAAGAAGTACTGCGGCTTCCCCGGCTACAAGAAGTTCCACTTCCAGGAGCACGACGTCTACAGCCTGCGGGCGAAGGTCTGCCAGATCGGGGTGCACAGCAACTACCCGACGAAGTGCGGCCCCTGGCAGTACCTCTACACCGCCGAGAGCGAGTAATCCTCACGCGGTCATATGCACAAGCGGCCCTCGTACCCGAGCGGAGGGCCGCTTGTCCTATGTGGTGTTCCTGTTGTAGATCAGGCGCAGGCCGATGAGGGTCAGCCACGGCTCGTGCACGTCGATCGAGCGCGACTCGCCGACCACGAGCGCGGCGTGCCCGCCGGTGGCCACCACCGTCACCTCGTCGGGGTCGTCGGCCAGCTCGGCCGTCATGCGCTCGACGATGCCGTCCACCTGTCCGGCGAAGCCGTAGATGATGCCGGCCTGCAGAGCCTCCACCGTGTTCTTGGCGATCACCGAGCGCGGCCTGACCAGCTCCACCTTGTGCAGTTGGGCCCCGGCGGCGGCCAGCGCGTCCACCGAGATCTCGATGCCGGGCGCGGTGACGGCGCCGACGTATTCGCCCTTGGCCGACACCGCGTCGAACGAGGTCGCGGTGCCGAAGTCGACGATGACACACGGGCCGCCGTATTGGTCGATGGCCGCCAGCGCGTTGACGATGCGGTCGCTGCCGACCTCCTTGGGGTTGTCCATGCGCACGGGCACGCCGGTGCGGATGCCCGGCTCCACGATCACCGCGTTGACGTCGCCGTAGTAGCGACGGCACATCTCGCGCATCTCGTTGAGCACGCTCGGGACCGTGGAGCAAATGGCAATGCCATCAATGTCGGTCCCCTTGAGCAGCGGCGACTGCGCCAGCAGCCCTTGGAGCACGACTGCGATCTCGTCGGCGGTGCGACGGGCGTCAGTGGCCAGCCGCCAATGCTCGATGACGTCCTCGCCCTCGAACAGCCCCAACACCGTGTGCGTGTTGCCGACGTCGATCGTGAGCAGCATCAATTACCCCCGCAGATCCAGTGCGATGTCCAGGGCCGGCGCCGAGTGCGTAAGCGCTCCCACCGCCAAGTAGTCAACGCCAGTTTCGGCCACCTGGCGAGCCGATTCCAAGGTCAATCCCCCGCTGGCTTCGACGGCAACCCTGTTTTTCGCCCGATTTTTCACGACTTGTACGGCGCGCGCGGTGTCCTCGATGGTGAAGTTGTCGAGGAGGATCTCCTCGGCTCCCTCGTCCAGCACGGCCTCCAGTTGGTCCAGCCGGTCGATCTCCACTTCGATGGACAGATCCGGGTACCGCTCCCTGACCGCCCTGAACGCCTCGGCCACGCCGCCCGCCGCCACCACGTGGTTGTCCTTGATCAGAGCGGCGTCCGACAACGACATCCGGTGGTTGACGCCGCCGCCACAGCGCACCGCGTACTTCTCCAGTGCCCGCAGCCCGGGCAGCGTCTTGCGGCTGTCACGCACCCGCGCCCCCGTGCCGCTGATGGCCTCGACCCACCTGCCGGTCAGCGTGGCCACCCCGGACAGGTGGGTGAGCAGGTTGAGCGCGGTCCGCTCGGCCGTCAGCAGGGCCCGCGTCGGGCCCTCGACGGTCATCAGCACGTCGCCCGCCCGGACCCGCTCGCCGTCTTTGGCCCTCCGCTCGGTACGCCCCGCGCCCAGCCGTACGAACACCGCCTCCGCCACGGCCATCCCGGCCACGACGCCGTCCTTGCGTGCCACCACGTCAGCCGTCGAACGCTGCGCGGCCGGGATGGTGGCCAGGCTCGTCACGTCGCCCGCGTCCTGCAGGTCCTCCTCGAGCGCCCGGTCGATCAGCGCGTCCACCTCGGCCGCGTCGAGACCGGCGACGGCGAGCTCCTGCGTCAGGCGCGCGGGAATCCCGTGCGGCGTGTACGTCATGCGGGGGCCTTCCTCCGTCAGGGTCACGTCCAGGTGCCCCAGCCATTCGTCGTCGTCACGGGTGTCGTGGTCCTCGCGCCAGTGTGAGCCACGCGTCTCCAGTCTGGCCGCCGCCGCGCCGGTGAGCACGGTGGCGACCGTCAGCAGGTTCGTGGCCTCCCATGACTCGGTGCAGGGCGGCACCTCGACGGGGGTCCAGCGGGCCTCACGCAGCGCCCTGGCCGTGGCCAGCAGCGACTCGCGGCTGCGCAGCACGCTCGCCCCGGTGCTCATGTGGGCTTGGACCCTCGTTCTGATCCTGGGGTCGGCCAGCCCGGGCGCGGACCGGCTCGCGACCGGGTCGCCCGGCGCCGGGCGTGCCTGGTGGATGTCCTCGGCGATGCGCTCGGCGAAGACCAGCCCTTCGAGCAGGGAGTTGGAGGCCAGCCGGTTGGCACCGTGCACGCCGGTGCAGGCGACCTCGCCGCACGCGTACAGGCCCGCGATCGAGGTACGCCCGCGCAGGTCCGTACGCACGCCGCCGCTAGCGTAGTGGGCGGCGGGGGCCACCGGGATGGGCTCGGTGGCCGGGTCGATGCCGTGCTCCCGGCAGACCGCGTAGATCGTCGGGAACCGGCTCTCCCACTTGTCCCGGCCGAAGTGACGGCCGTCGAGGTAGACGTGATCGTGGCCGGTCGCGCGCATGGTCCGCATGATCGCCTTGGCCACGACGTCGCGCGGCGCCAGGTCGGCCAGCTCGTGCACGCCCTCCATGAACTGGTTGCCGTCGTGGTCGATCAGGACCGCGCCCTCGCCCCTGACCGCCTCGGAGATGAGCGGCTGCTGGCCCGTCGAGCCCTCCCCGAGCCAGAGCACGGTGGGGTGGAACTGGACGAACTCGATGTCCCGCACCACGGCCCCGGCACGCAGCGCGAGCGCGACCCCGTCACCGGTGGAGACCATGGGGTTGGTGGTGGCGGCGTACACCTGGCCCATGCCGCCGGTGGCCAGCACGACCGCCCTGGCCAGCACCGCGCCGACGCCGTCGCGCGCCCCTTCCCCCATGACGTGCAGCGTCACGCCCCTGGCCCGGCCCTCGGCGTCCTTGAGCAGGTCGAGCACCAGCGCGTGCTCGATCACCTCGATCGAGGCGGCCCGCACCGCCTCGATGAGCGCCCGCTGCACCTCGGCGCCCGTGGCGTCGCCGCCGGCGTGCACGATCCTGCGCCGCCGGTGCCCGCCTTCCCTGGTGAGCTGGAGCTTCCCGTCGGGGGTGCGGTCGAAATTGGCGCCGCGCGCCATCAGCCGGCGCAGCGCGGCGGGGCCCTCGGTCACCAGCGTCCGCACCGCCTGCACATCGCAGAGGCCGACCCCGGCGAGCAGCGTGTCGTTCAGGTGCTCCTCAGGCGTGTCGCGCGGGTCGAGCACGGCCGCGATGCCGCCCTGGGCCCAGCGCGTTGAGCCCGCCGACAACACGTCCTTGGTGACGACCATGACCTTGGCGGCCGGTTCCAGCTCGGCATAGTGCAGGGCCACGGTCAGGCCCGCGATGCCGGAGCCCACGACGACCAGGTCGGCCTCGGCGGTCCAGCCGGGCGCGGGAGCGGTCAGCCGCAAGGGAATCGCCGGTGCGCTCATTCGGGGTCTCCTCACTGAGGCGATTTCGTCAATATGACGATAACGCCCGGCGCGGCGTGTGCATGCCCCGGGGCGGTCATGACCTTGACGGTAATCCGCCTCAGACGGGGTTCAAGGTCAGGGTGACGTTGTCGATCAGCCGCGTGCCACCGACCCTCGCGGCCACCGCGAGCACCGCCTCACCCGTGTGCGACTCTTCTACCTCGGTGAACGTCGCCGGGTCCACCAGGACCAGGTAGTCCACGTCGAGCTCGGGGCCCGCCGCGTCGAGCACCTGCTGCGCGGCCGCCCGGATCCTGGAAGGGGCCGGCTCGGCGGCGCCCTCGCGCAGCGCCCGGGACAGCGCCAGCGCCACCTGACGGTCCGCGGCGGACAGATAGCGGTTGCGGCTGGACAGGGCCAGTCCGTCGGGCTCGCGTACGGTGGGTGCGCCGACGATCTCGACCGGCACGTCGAGGTCGGCCACCATCCGCCGGATCAGCGCGAGCTGCTGGGCGTCCTTCTGCCCGAAGATCGCCACGTGCGGCTGGACCAGGTTGAACAGCTTGAGCACGACCGTCAGCACGCCGTCGAAGTGCCCCGGCCGCGAGGCGCCTTCGACGATCTCGCCCATCCGGCCGGAGAGAAGGCTCACCTGGCGATCAGGGTGGTACATGTCCTCGGCGGACGGATGGAACACCACGCCCACGCCCTCGGACCGGCACACCTCGAGGTCGGCGTCAAACGTACGGGGATATCGCGAAAAATCCTCGGTTGGCCCAAACTGCAGGGGATTGACGAAGATGCTGACCACGACCTGATCGGCCCGGGCCCGGGCGAGCCTGATCAGCGACCGGTGTCCCTCATGCAAGGCGCCCATGGTCGGCACCAGGGCCACCTCGCCACCGGCGCGCGCCTTGACCAGGTCGTCCCGGTTCCTGGCGACGATCAGATCCATAGAGCCCTCCCTCTTCACGGCCTCGCTGTCAGGTCCATATGTTGCCCCCGAGAGCGTCGAGCAGGCGCTCCGCCTCCTCCGGCTTGAGCAGGCCGGCGGCCAGCGCGCGGTCGGCCGTGAGCCTGGCCAGCGCGATGTAGGCGTCGGCCGCCTCCGGAGCCGCCAGGATCAGCGCGTCCACATGCTTGCGCACGGTCCCGGCGTCGCCGCGCACGACCGGTCCCGTCAGGCCGGCGATGCCCAGCCGCAGCACGTTGTCGAGCGCGGCGCCGAGCAGCGGGCCCAGCATGCGCCCCGGGTGCTCGACGCCGATGCGTCCCAGGAGCTCCTGCGACTCCGCGATGAGCGTGACCATGTGGTTGGCCGCCCCGGCCAGCGCCGCGTGGTAAAGGGCACGGTCGGCGTCGGCGATCCAGACCGGCTCGCCGCCCATCTCGATCACCAGGGCCTCGGCGATGGGGCGCAGCGTGTCGGGCGCGGTCACGCCGTAGGAGATGCCGGTGAGCTTGTTGAGGTCGTCGTCGCGGCCCGTGAACGTCATCACCGGGTGCAACGCGAGCGGCAGCGCGCCGACTCTGGCTGCGGGATCGAGCACGGACAGCCCGTAGGCCCCGCTGGTGTGCACCAGGAGCTTGCCCTTCAGGTCGGCTCCCGTGGTGGCCAGGCCGTTGACCAGGTCGGGCAGCGCGTCGTCGGGCACGGTGAGCAGGATCAGCTGGGCCGCCGCCACGACCTCGTCGGGACGCGACAGCGTGACGCCGAGCCGCTCCGAGGCCCATCGCTGGGAGTTGTCCGAAACCCCGCTCGCGGCCACGACCCGGTGTCCTGCCTGCGCCAACGCGGCGCCGAGAGCCGAGCCGACCTTGCCCGAGCCGAGCACGCCGACGGTCAGCCGTGCCGGGCGATCCCCTGCGTCCATGACGTCACACCCCTGTCGAGCAAATGGCACTGCCGACCAGCGTAACGGCCTCTCAGCACTACAGATGTGACCGGTGCTTTGCCGCATGTTGAGTTAACGACAAAAGGGGCAAGGGCAGACAAATAGTGCACCCCCTGTCGGAAGAGATGAGGAGAGGGGTTCATCGCATGGCCGCGGGCGCCGAGTCCTGGCAGGACCCGACGCCCGCATACGATTGCGCCCCTTGGAGGTGCGCCTGGCCGGGTTCATCCGCCGACTGACCGGCCAGGACCGGGAGCCCGGGCCGGACCGCGCCGGCCCGGGCTCTCTTCGTTGATCAGTGACCTATCACCTTGGCGCCGCCCTTGCAGCCGGCGATGGCGTGGCCGAGAACGGCCACCGCGTTGCCGCAGACGTTGATCGGGATGCTGATCGGAACGTGCACTTGGTTGCCGGAAAGCACGCCGCCGCTGCCGCTTGTGATGTCGGCGTGCGCCGGCGGGGCGGCCAGCGACAGCATGGCGGCGGCTCCGGCCACGACCAGGATCTTCTTCAGCATGAGAGCTCCTCTCGGTTTCGCGGCACCGGGCCGCGGATGCTTGCTTCGATCGACTCCGCCAGTGGGGGGTTGGCGGACTGCGATCAACTGATGACGCTGGGTAACAGTAGCGCAAGGTGACAGCAATGAGTAGTCAAACAATGACTGTCCGTGTCAGGCGGAACTCGTGAGATAGTCCAAGACATGTGGCTCACGTGGCGCGCCGCGACGGAGCGGGCGTTGTACGGCGAGGCGGGTTTCTACCTCCGAGAGCGCCCGTCGGGCCACTTCCGCACCTCGGTCAGCGCCTCTTCGGTGTTCGCTGACGCGGTGCTGGCGCTGCTGAGACAGCTCGACGCCGAGCTGGGTGAGCCCGAGACGCTCGACCTGGTCGACATCGGCGCGGGAGAGGGCGCGCTGGTGGCCCAAGTGCTGGCCGCCGCCGACCCCGCGCTGCGCGACCGGTTGCGGGTCACGGCCGTCGACCTCTCCCCCAGGCCGCAGGCCCTTCCCGAGCGGATCGGCTGGCGCCGCGGCCTGCCGGAGCGCATCACGGGGCTGGCCATCGCCAATGAGTGGCTCGACAACGTCCCGGTGGACGTGGCCGAGCAGACGCCCGACGGCCCGCGACTCGTCCTGGTGAACATCCGTACGGGCGAGGAGCGCCTCGGCGGCCCGCTGCGGCCCGCCGACCGGGAGTGGATGGATCGGTGGTGGCCGCTGTCCCGGGTGGGCTCACGGGCGGAGATCGGCCGCCCCCGTGACGAGGCCTGGGCCTCGGTCGTGACCCGCCTTACCAGGGGTCGGGCCATCGCCATCGACTATGCACACCCTGTGGATAACCGGCCGATGTGCGGCACGCTGACGGGATACCGCGACGGCGCCGTCGTCTCCCCGATTCCCGACGGGACCTGCGATATCACGGCCCATGTCGCGCTCGACGCGTGCGCCGCGGCGGGGCGGCGGGCCGGCGCGATATCCACAACCTTGTCCACACAGCGTGACGCTCTGCGGGCCTTGGGGATCACCGGCGCCCGGCCGCCCATGGAGCTGGCCGGCACCGATCCGCGCGCCTACCTGCGGGCCCTGGCCAGGGCGTCGGAGGAAGGGGAGCTCATCGACCCGTCGGGCCTCGGCGGGTTCGGCTGGCTCGACCAGCGACGGTGAGCAGGCCTGGGCCGACGGCGCCGGGACGGCGGATTCGGCTGACTCCCCTCACGTCACTCGGCGGTCAGCTCCAGGGCGTGCAGGCCGCGGATGATGTAGCCGGGCTTCCAGACCGGCTCCTGGCGCAGCTCCAGCGTGGCCGCCCGGTCCAGCAGCGCGCCGAACGACTCGATGAGCTCGATGCGGGCCAGCGGCGCGCCCAGACAGAAATGGATGCCGGCCCCAAAGGAGATGTGCGGGTTGTCCACCCGCCCCACATCCAGCCGGTCGGGATCCTCGAACACCGCAGGGTCCCGGTTGGCCGAGCCGAACAGCAGCGCGACCTCCGACCCGCGCGGAATCGTCACGCCGTGGACCTCGATGTCCTCCAGCACCCACCGCTCGAACATCTGCAGCGGCGTGTCCCAGCGCATCAGCTCCTCCACGGCCGTGGGCAGCAGGGAGCGGTCGGCACGCAGCCGCGCCAGCTCGCCGGGGTTCCTGAACAACGACCACCAGCCGTTGCCCGTGACGTTCACGGTGGCCTCGTGGCCGGCGTTGAGCAGCAGGACACACGTGCCGACCAGCTCGTCCTCGGTCAGCTCATCGATCGCGGCCAACGCGCTGATCAGGTCGTCGCCCGGGCGGCGCCGCCGCTCGCGGGCCAGGGCCTTGAGGTAATCGGCGAACTCCGCGGCCGCGCGTACCGCGGTGTGCTGGGCTTCGAGCGTGGGGTTGAGCTCGTACATGCCGCAGATGTCGGCCGACCAGGGGCGCAGCAAGTGACGATCCCCGTCGGGGATGCCGAGCATCTCCGCGATCACGGTCACCGGGAGCGGCTCGGCGACCTCGGCGATCAGATCCCCGCCGCCCTTCTCCACGTACGTGTCCACCAGGCCCGCGGCGATCGCGCGCACGCGCGGGCGCAGAGACTCGACCATGCGCGGCGTGAACGCCTTGGAGACCAGCCGGCGCAGCCGCGTGTGCACGGGCGGCTCGACGTCGAGCATGCCCGCCCTGATCACGCGCCAGAACGGCTCCTGGAAGTCCGGCTCGGTCGGCCTGCCGAACTCTTCCGGCGTGGCCACGTGAAGGAAGGACCGCCCTAGACGGCGGTCCCTGAGCAGGGTGTTCACGTCGGCGTGGCGCGAGATCAACCACTGGTTCGTCGGCTCGAAGTAGCAGACGGGCGCCTCGCGCCGCAGCTCGTCGTAGACCCGGTACGGGTAGGCCACAAAATCCGGATTCCAGGGATCAAAGCGCACTACTTCATAGTAGAAGCCTCCGGCTCCGCCTCCTGCTGCTCGGACTGCTTGGCGTGCCTGCCGCGCATCCGGATGTTCAGCAGCTCGACGACGACCGAGAACGCCATCGCGAAGTAGATGTATCCCTTCGGAATGTGCTGGTCGAGACCCTCGGCGATGAGCACCACGCCGATCAGCACCAGGAACGCCAGCGCCAGCATCTTGATGCTCGGGTGCTGGTCCACGAACCGGCTGATCGGCCCGGAGGCGAACAGCATGACCAGCACCGCCACCACGACGGCCGCGATCATCACGCCGAGGTCGTTCACCATGCCGACCGCGGTGATGACCGAGTCGAGCGAGAACACGACGTCGAGCACCATGATCTGCAGGATCACCGACGTGAAGGTGACGGCGGCGGTCTTCTTGCCGTCCTTGGCCGCGGGGGCGTCCATGCTCTGGCCGATCTCGGTGACGCTCTTGGCCAGCAGGAACAGGCCACCGAGCAGCAGGATCAAGTCACGTCCCGATATCTCGTGGCCGAAGACGGCGAACAGCGGCTGAGTGAGCTGCACCACCCACGACAGGCCGAGCAGGAGGAGCAGCCGGCTGATCAGGGCCGCGGCCAGGCCGAGGACGCGGGCTCTGTCCCGTTGTTCGGGAGGTAGCTTCCCGGCCAGGATGGAGATGAAGATGATGTTGTCGATGCCTAGCACGATCTCCAAGGCCACCAGGGTGAAGAATCCGATCCAGATCTGCGGGTCGGTCACCCAGTCGAACATCTGCTTACCTCCATGACCTGCGGCTTTGCGGTTCCCGGTAGCAACGAGTCAAGAGCCGTCAAAGTTCGCCGGTTTGCGTTTTGCCGTGGGAACTGGGTTATAGTGCGGGCGTAGGTCATGAGTGCCAGCGACAAGCCCCGGCTAGCTGGCCGGCAACCCTCGCGTCCGCGGCGGGGTGCCCCGGGTGAAGACCTGGTCCGCCACGCGGTGTGGCGGGCAAGCGCGGGCTCCATGGCTGCTCCAGGGGTCCGATGGTCCCTGAGGGAGATGTGCCGTGTCCACGCTGACGATCTTCGACTCCGTCCCCGCCCAGGCTTCGGGCGAGACCCAGGCCGCCGCCGCGAGCCGGCCGATTCCCGCGGTGCTCGGGGCCGACCTCCAGGTGCCGGTCAAGGGCGGCCGGCTGGTGGGGTACGCCAACCTGGACTACGCGGCCAGCGCGCCCTGTCTGGAGCCGGTCAGCGCCGCCGTCGCCGCCGCGCTCCCGGCCTACTCCAGCGTCCACCGCGGCGCCGGCTACGCCTCCCAGCTCACCACCGCCAGGTACGAGCAGGCCCGCCACACGGTCAGGGCGTTCGTCGGCGCTCGTCCCGACGACGCCGTGATCTTCACCCGCAACACCACCGACGCCACGAACCTGCTGGCCGGCTGCCTGCCCGCGGGCACCACCACCGTCGTCTTCAACACCGAGCACCACGCCTCGCTCCTGCCCTGGCGGAAGTCCGTACGACTGGCGCCGCCCGCCTTCCCCGGCGAGGCCGTCCGCGCCGCCGACGAGGCGCTGGCCGGGATCGAGGGCCCGAAGCTGCTCGTGGTCACCGCCGCGTCCAATGTCACCGGCGAGCTGTGGCCCATCGCCGCCCTGGCCCACATCGCACACCGGCACGGGGCCCGCATTCTGGTGGATGCGGCGCAGCTCGTACCGCATCGGCGGCTCAACCTGACCGCGCTCGACCTGGACTATGTGGCATTCTCCGGCCACAAGCTGTACGCGCCGTTCGGGGCCGGAGTGCTCATCGGGCGCCGGGACTGGCTGGCCGACGGGGAGCCGTACCTCAAGGGCGGGGGCGCGGTGCGCTCGGTCGAGGACGAGGCGGAGTGGCACGACGACCCCGAGCCGCGCCACGAGGCGGGCACCCCTAACGTGCTGGGCGCGATCGCGCTGGCCGCCGCCTGCGACGCGCTCACCGCCACCGGCTGGACCGCCTTGGTACGGGAGGAGGAGCGGCTGCTGGCCCGGCTGCGGTCGGGGCTGGCCTCGATCGAGGGCGTGCGGGAGCTGTCCCTGTGGGGGGACGACCACCCTCGGGTGGGGATCGTGTCGTTCACCGTGGACGGGTACTCGGCTCGCGAGGTGGCCGAGGCGCTGTCCAGCCAGTACGGCATCGGAGTGCGCGACGGGAAGTTCTGCGCGCACCCGTTCGTGCGGCACCTGCTGGGCCGAAGCGGGCACGACCGTGAGGACGCCGGATGCGAGGACGGCACGACGTCCGCGGTGCGGGCCTCGATCGGCATCGGCACCACGCAGGAGCACGTGGACCGGCTGGTCGAGGCACTGCGGGACCTGGTCTCCCGCTGAGCAGCCGGGTCGGCGGCTCAGCGGCACCGGTTCAGCGGTTCACCGGTTCACCGGTTCGGCGGCTTGCGGTGTTCCGGCTGGTCGTCGGAGACCAGCGCGTCGATGTCCCGCATCTCCTCGTCGCTCACGTCCGACCTGGACGCCGTCGGCTGCCTGGGCACGTTCGGCCGCTCCGAGGTGGTGGGCTCCGAGGGCGTCAGCGGACCTCCGCCGCGCCGGTGAGCGCCCGCGCTCATGCCACCCTCCGCGGCCCGGCGCTCCGCACGACGCCGGAATATCGCCCCGAACAGCGCGTCAAGTCCGATCCGCCCGCCGCCGACCGCCAGGAACAGCAGGCCCAGCGCACCCAGCGCACCCGCCAGCTCCCAGCCGCCCTCGGTCACCATGATCCCCTTCGTCGAGTGCACGAAGGCGATCGCACCGAGCATGTTGATGAGCAGCAGCAGGCCGACCGGCCGGACCAGCAGACCGAGGATCAGGAACAGGCCACCCACGGTCTCGACGACGCTGGCGAAGCCGGCCGAGAGTTCGGGCAACGGGATTCCCATTTCCCTGAAGCCCTGCGCGGTGGCGCCGAGTCCGTGCTGCCACTTCTGCAAGCCGTGCGCCATGAAGACCACGCCCGTCGCCACCCGCGCGATCAAGACAGCGACATCGAACAGAACCTTCTTCATCGTGCTATCTCCCCCCGTTCCCCCGACTCCTCCCCAAGACCGCAGTAGGGATGCGTTTCCATACCATTCCTTGACCATCCCCCACCCTGGATCACCAACTGGGACGGTGGCAGCATGGCCATATGACGGAACGCGTGGTCGGAATCGGTGCGGGCGCCAAGGAGCTGGCCACCGAGGACATGATCCTCAATATCGGCCCGCAGCACCCGTCAACGCACGGCGTGCTCAGGCTCCGGCTGACACTGGACGGCGAGCGCATCGCCACCGCTGAGCCGATCATCGGCTACATGCACCGTGGTGCGGAGAAGTTGTTCGAGGTCCGCGACTACCGGCAGATCATCATGCTGGCCAACCGGCACGACTGGCTGTCGGGGTTCGCGAACGAGCTGGGCGTGGTGCTTGCCGCCGAGCGCCTGCTCGGCATGGAGCCGCCGGTCAGGGCCGTGTGGGCGCGTACGCTCCTGGCCGAGCTCAACCGGGTGCTCAGCCACCTGATGTTCCTCGGCTCCTACCCGCTGGAGCTGGGCGCGATGACGCCGATCTTCTACTCCTTCAACGAGCGCGAGCGGATCCAGGCGGTCATGGAGGAGATCTCCGGCGGGCGCATGCACTACATGTTCAACCGGGTCGGCGGGCTCAAGGAGGACCTGCCGCTCGGCTGGCTGGACCGGGTGTCGGAGGCGGTCGCGGAGACCCGCCGCCGCGTGCCGGATATCGAGAACCTCATCCTGCACAACGACATCTTCCTGGCCCGTACCAAGGGCGTCGGGGTGCTCACGCACGAGCAGATCATGCAGTTCGGCGTCAGCGGTCCCGTCGCCCGGGCCTCTGGGGTGGACTTCGACCTGCGCCGCGACGAGCCGTACCTGGCCTACCCCGAGCTGCCCGTCAAGGTCATCACCCGGAGCGGGGGTGACTGCCACGCCCGGTTCGAGGTGCTGTTCGAGCAGCTCAAGGTCTCGCTGGAGCTGGCCGACGCCTGCGTCGAGCGGCTGCGCTCGCTGCCGCCGGGGCCGATCAACCAGCGACTGCCGAAGGTGCTCAAGGTGCCGGAGGGGCACACGTACGCCTGGACCGAGAACCCGCTCGGCATCAACGGCTACTACCTGGTCTCCAAGGGCGACAAGACGCCGTGGCGGCTCAAGCTGCGCTCGGCCTCGTACAGCAACATTCAAGTGCTGCGGGAAATGTTGCCCGGGCACCTCGTGGCCGACATGGTGGCCATTCTGGGCTCGATGTTCTTCGTTGTGGGTGATATCGACAAGTGAACCCCCCAGAACGCGACAAATACGTCGATTGGCTTCGGGCGCTGAGCCTGATCGTCGTGGTGGGGTGGCACTGGGCGTTCACGATTCTCGTGTGGAAGCCGCACGGCCCCGAGCCGACCAGCCCGCTCGGCTTCACCTCGGGGCTGTGGATCCTCACCTGGCTGCTGCAGGTGCTGCCGCTGTTCTTCTACGTCGGCGGGCATGTGCACCTGCTGTCCTGGCACCGGGCCCGGGAGCGCGGCGTGGGCATCGGGTCGTTCGTCTGGCGGCGAATCCGGGCTCTGGCCTTACCCGCGTTGTTCCTGTCCGGGGTGTGGGTCGCGGTCGGGGCGGCGGTCACGTTCACGTTCGAGGTGGACTGGATGTGGCGTGTGGTGGTGCTGGTGCTCAGCCCGCTGTGGTTCCTCGCCGTCTACCTGATGCTGATCGCGTTGCTTCCGGTGGCGCTGTGGCTGCACCAGCGCTACGACGTGCTGGCCCTGATCTGGCTCGGCGGCGCGGCCCTGGTGGTGGACGTGCTGCGCTTCCGGTACGGCGTGGACGGGGTGGGCTGGCTCAACATGATCCTGGTGTGGGGGCTGGCGCACCAGGCCGGGTTCTTCTACGACCGGATCGTGACCCTGCCCAGGCGCTACGACGTCGCCCTGCTGTGGACCGGCCTGTTCGCCCTGTTCGGGCTGGTGTACTCGGGCATCTACCCGGGGTCGATGGTGGGGGTGCCCGGCGACAAATGGTCCAACATGGCGCCGCCGACCTTCGTGATCGTGGCCCTGCTGCTGTTCCAGATCGGGCTGGTCGAGGTGCTCCGGCCAGCGATGGAGCGGGTGCTCGAACGGCCGCGCTGGCGCCGGGCCAACGACTTCATCAATCGGTACGCCCTGGCGTTGTACTTGTTCCACACCACCGGGATGTCCATCGCGCTGGGCCTGTCGTGGTGGCTCTTCGGCACCCTCGGCAGCACGATCCCGCCGGACCTGAGATGGTGGCTGGAGCGCCCCATCGCCATCATCGGTCCCCTGATCTGCACCGCTCCGGTCATCTACCTCTTCGGCCGCCGCCGCACACCTGTCAAGCAAAGGCAGGACGAGAACTACTCCGGTGTCTGACTGTCCTGCGGATCCTTCGGGGTGCGGCAGGAGTGCTCCAGATAGAGCGCCGCGCAGACCAGCACCACGCAGGCCACGAGCGAACCCGTTGCGATGAAGAACTCCGAACGCGGCGTCTCACGGTCCAGGATCTGCACCGTGTAGAGCGCGAACCCGGCGAACAGCCCGCCGAACACCGCCCCCGCGTACGCCGACGCCTTGGCCAGCGCGGCCAGCCTGGCCACCGCCAGCGGCTCCACCGGCTTGGTGCCCGGCTTCCTGGCGATGCGCGCCTTGGTGACCCAGGCGCTGTAGCCCTCGCCGATGGCCAGCAGCAACACCGTCGGGATCGCCGTCCACGGCAGGAGCGGCAGGTCGGAGTAGAACTGCCGGACCGCCACCCAGGTGAGCAGGGCGACGACCACGAGGATGCCGACCAGCCGGCCGGGGTGTGTGGGCCTCAATCCGGCCTCTGCAGCGTGAGGTCGGAGCGCAGGCGTACGCCCTGCTTGTCGAGCCCTTCCAGCAGGTCGCACACTCGGCCGTGGCCGGGCACCGTGCCCTGCGGATCCACATCCGCCCAGGGGGCGAGCACGAACGCGCGCTCGTGGGCGCGCGGATGCGGCAACGTCAGGTCGGGGTCGTCGAAGACGAGATCGCCTACGACGATCAAATCCACGTCGAGCGTGCGCGGTCCCCAGCGCTCCGCGCGCTCGCGCCCGAAGGCGTTTTCCACGCTGAGCGCCCGCTCCAGGAGCGCGTGCGGCTCCAGAATGGTCTCAGCGATCACGACGGCGTTGAGGTAGGGATCCTGGCCAGGAGGGCCGCCGACCGGGTCGGTCTCGTAAACCGGCGACGCCCTGACGAACTCCAGGTCAGGGGCGTCGAACAGGACGTCCACAGCGCCCTGCAAGATCTGGAACCTGTTGCCCAGGTTGCTGCCCAGCGCGAGGACGGCCTTCATGCCCGGCTCCGCTCGATCGTCACGATCACATCGTCGAACGGCAGCGGGATCGGCGCCGCCGGCTTGTGCACGCTGACCTCGACCTTGTGCACCAGCTCGCTGGCCAGGCACACCTCGGCCAGGCGCTGCGCGAGCGTCTCGATCAGCTCGACCGGTTCGCCCTCCACGACCCCGACCAGGGCCTCGGCCAGCTCGCCGTAATGGACGGTCTTGGTCAGGTCATCGCCGGCCGCGGCCGGAGCGGTGTCGAGGAACAGCGTCGCGTCGACCACGAACTCCTGGCCGAGCTCCCGCTCGGCAGCGAGCACGCCGTGCCTCCCCCTGGCCCGCAGGCCCTTGAGAGCGATGCGATCAGCGCTCAAGCTCGCCTTCCTCCTCCTCGTCCTCATCTCCCTGGAGCACCGGCGAGCCGTGGTGCATCCACAGCCGCCAGCCCTGCGAGGTGCGGACGTAGACGTTGCTGGCCACCACCTTGCCTGCGGCGAAACTCGACTCGCCCTCATCGCCGGCCGTCAAGATGTTTTCCACACAGGTGAGCACGGCGACGTCGCCCAGCACCGTCGTGTTGACGTCGGTCAGCACGAACTGGATGTAGGTGGTGTTCGCCATGATCAGCGCCCACGACCGCAGCACCTCCTGCCGGCCGGACAGCAGCGTCCAGCCGGGGTGCACGCAGCTCACCTGCTCGTCGGCCGTGTCCTCCGCCCAGATGTCGGTCATCTTGTCGAGATCGCCGCTCTCGATCGCGGTGTAGAACTCCTGGTTGACCGTCTCGATCGCGGCCGTGTCCACGCTCATGTGCCTGCTCCCGCTCTCCTCCATGCGGCTGCCACGCGCACGGCGTCGGCGTTGGGGCCGACCTCGTGCACACGGACACACCAGGCGCCTGCGTGCGCGGCCAGCGCGGTCACGGCCAGTGTGGCGTCGTCGCTGCGGCTGAACGGCCGGGGTGTGCCGTCGGGTGCGGCCAGCAGCCGCCCAAGGAACCGTTTGCGTGACGCGCCGATGAGCAGCGGATATCCCAGCTCGGCCAAGTGCGGGATGCCGGCCAGCACCGCCCAATTGTGCTCGGCGTTCTTGGCGAAGCCGAGGCCGGGGTCGAGCACGATCTGCTCCTGCGACACCCCCTCGGCCAGCACCAGGTCCACCCGCTTGCTCAGCTCCTCGCGCACCTCGGTGACCACGTCCGTGTAGACGGCCCTGGTCTCCATGTCATGACTGTGGCCGCGCCAGTGCATCACCACGTAGGGGACACCGGTCGCCGCCACCACGCGCGGCATCTCCGGGTCGGCCAGGCCGCCGCTCACGTCGTTGACGAGCCGCGCGCCCGCCTCAACGGCGGCTTTGGCGACCTCCGCGCGCATCGTGTCGACGCTGACCTGAACACCCTCGGCGGCCAGCGCGCTGATCACCGGGACGACCCTGGCCAGCTCCTCTTCCAGCGACACCCTGGCCGCCCCCGGACGCGTGGACTCACCGCCCACGTCGATGATGTCGGCCCCCTCCTCGACCAGCTCGAAGCCGTGCTGGATGGCGGCCGCCTCGTCGAACCACAACCCGCCGTCGGAGAAGGAGTCGGGGGTCACATTGACCACACCCATGACGAGGCACCGCTCCGCACCATCCGGCGCGTTGATGGGCACGCTAGTCATGGGCCAAGCCTAGGCGTTCCGCCACACCTGCTGACATGGCGGGTCCCCACTTGTGGATAACGATCCTTACCTGCCGAGGATGAGTGCCATCGCCTCGGCACGGGTCTTGTCGCTGGTGCGAAAGTCCCCGCGGACCGCCGAGGTGACGGTCCTGGCGCCTGGCTTGCGTACGCCACGCATGGTCATGCACAAATGCTCGGCCTCGACGACCACGATCACCCCGCGCGGCTCCAGGACCCGCATCAGCGCGTCGGCGATCTGGGAGGTCATGCGCTCCTGGACCTGGGGGCGGCGGGCATAGACATCGACCAGCCTGGCGAGCTTGGAAAGACCCGTGACCTGCCCCTTCTCATTAGGGATATAGCCCACGTGGGCCAACCCGTGGAAGGGCACCAGATGATGTTCGCAGGTCGAATAGACCTCGATGTCCTTCACCAGGATCATCTCGTCGTGATCGACGTCGAACACCTTGGTCAGCACGTCTTCCGGCGTCTGGCCGAGCCCTGAATATTGCTCGGCCATGGCCCGGGCGACCCGGGCAGGCGTCTCGAGGAGACCGTCGCGGTCGGGATCCTCGCCTATGGCGTAGAGGATCTCGCGGACGGCCTTCTCGATCCTGCCCAGGTCAACATCGTGCTGTGTCACGCAAACATCTTTCCGTGCTGGGTCACAAGGAGTCGCCGGAGGGCAACGCGTCCTGGTGGCCCGCGGTGAGGGAGCCGTTGGCCGACTGCTTCTCCTTCGGGGTCAGGATCGGCGGGCGGTCCGAGGGGAGCCGCTTGCCGTAACCCGCGTAGGACGGGCGGTGCTCCTTGACGACCACCGGCGAGAAGATCTCGAGCACCATCTCGCGGGAGAGGGTCTCCTTCTCCATGAGCTCGAGCACCAGGTTGTCGAGCACGTCGCGGTATTCGACCAGGATGTCCCACGCCTGGTCGTGCGCCGTCTCGATCATCCGGCGGACTTCCTCGTCGATCGTGGAAGCGATCTTCTCGGAGTAGTCGCGCTCGTGGCCCATCTCGCGGCCCAGGAACACCTCGGCGTTGCCGCTGCCGAACTTGCGGGCGCCGAGCTGCTCGCTCATGCCGTATTCGACCACCATGCGGCGGGCGACGGCCGTGGCCTTCTCGATGTCGTTGGAGGCGCCAGTGGTCGGCTCGTGGAAGACGAGCTCCTCGGCCGCACGGCCACCGAGCAACATCGCGAGCTGGTCCATCATCTCCGACCTGGTGGCCAGGAACTTGTCCTCCATCGGCAGCGTCATCGTGTAACCGAGGGCGCGGCCGCGGGACAGGATCGTGATCTTGTGGACCGGGTCGGAGTTGGGCAGCGCGTGCGCCACCAGCGCGTGACCGCCCTCGTGGTAGGCGATCATCTTCTTTTCCTTGTCCGACATGACCCGCGACTTGCGCTCGGGCCCTGCCATGACGCGGTCGATCGACTCCTCGAGGACGTCCATCGTGATCAGCTTCTGGTCGGCCCGCGCGGTGAGCAGGGCGGCCTCATTGATCACGTTGGCCAGGTCGGCGCCGGTGAACCCGGGCGTCCGGCGCGCGATGACGTCGAGGTCGACGTTGGGCGCGAACGGCTTGCCGCGGCCGTGGACCTTGAGGATGCCCTTGCGGCCCTCGAGGTCGGGGCGGTCGACGGTGACCTGGCGGTCGAAACGGCCCGGGCGCAGCAGCGCCGGGTCCAGGATGTCGGGCCGGTTGGTCGCGGCGATGAGGATCACGCCGCCCTTGACGTCGAAGCCGTCCATCTCGACGAGCAGCTGGTTGAGCGTCTGCTCGCGCTCGTCGTGACCGCCGCCCAGGCCGGCGCCGCGGTGGCGGCCGACGGCGTCGATCTCGTCGATGAAGATGATCGCCGGAGCGTTGGCCTTCGCCTGCTCGAACAGGTCACGCACCCGCGAGGCGCCGACACCGACGAACATCTCGACGAAGTCCGAACCGGAGATCGAGTAGAACGGCACGCCCGCCTCGCCCGCGACGGCGCGGGCCAGCAGGGTCTTGCCGGTGCCGGGCGGGCCGTAGAGCAGCACGCCCTTGGGGATCTTGGCGCCGATCGCCTGGAACTTGGCCGGGGCCTGCAGGAACTCCTTGATCTCCTGGAGCTCCTCGATGGCCTCGTCGGCCCCCGCGACGTCGGCGAACGTGGTCTTGGGGGTGTCTTTGGTGATGAGCTTGGCCTTGGACTTGCCGAAGTTCATCACCCGCGAGCCGCCGCCCTGCATCTGGTTCATGATGAACAGGAACAGCAGCACGATGATGACGATCGGCAAGAAGCTCACCAGGAGGCTCACCAGGATGTTCTCCGAGGGCACCTCGGTGGTGAAGCTCTTGGTCTTGCCCGCCTGGACCTGGGCCTGCAGCTCATCGGTCAGCTTGCTGCCGTAACCCGTCACCCAGTCCGACTGGATCAGCTTCGTCGGCTGATCGCCCGCCCTGACCGTGACCGCGTTGTGCAGCGTCACCTCGATGCGGTTGTCTTTGTCGACAATCTTGGCGTTGCTGACGTTCCCGGCGCGAATCTGCTGGAGAACCAAGGACGTGTCGGCCTGCTTGAAATTACCGCCGCCACTCCACAGCTGGGTGACGAGCAGGAGCAGCACGACGATGCCCAGGATCCACAGCAGTGGCCCACGTGTAAATCGCTTGAGATCCATCCGATGCGGAACCCCTTGCGGGCCCGTCCCTTCCTGACCATGGCCTGGAACCCCGGGCTGGCCCGGGGCCGCGGCATCCGGCACCGCGACTTCTGACTACCCGAAGGGGACACGCGGTCACCCTCCCGGAGTCTGAAGGTACACCGGCAGAGCGCGCGGAGGGACCGCCCGCTACACCGGCCTTGCCCTATCAACGTACGTCACGTTGCGCGATGTTCCCGGCCAAGGCAAGAGGGGCTACTTATAAACGTGCGGCGCGAGCGTCCCGATGAACGGAAGGTTCCGGTATCGCTCCGCGTAGTCGAGGCCATAACCGATGACGAACTCGTTGGGAATGTCGAACCCGACGTATTTCACCTCGATCGGCACCTTCACCGCGTCCGGCTTACGCAGCGCGGTGCAGATCTCCAGGCTCGCCGGGTTGCGGGATTTGAGGTTTTCCAGCAGCCAGTGCAGCGTCAGGCCGGAGTCGATGATGTCCTCCACGATCAGCACGTGGCGGTTCATGATGTCGGTGTCGAGGTCTTTCAGCACGCGTACGACACCGGACGACTTGGTGCCGGCGCCGTATGACGACACCGCCATCCAGTCCATCTGCACCGGCACGTGCAGGGCCCTGGCCAGGTCGGCCATCACCATGACGGCGCCCTTCAACACGCCCACGAGCAACACGTCCTTGCCCGCGTAGTCCTCGTCGATCCGCCCAGCGAGCTCTATGATCTTGGACTGGAGCTCCTCCTGCGGGATGAGGACCTTCTCCAGGTCATTGCCCATGTCGGCAGCGTCCACCTGTGGTTCCTTACGCGTGGGGACTGATGGCGAGTATCAGGGTGCCATACCGCCGGCTCGCGGACAGACCCCCGGGCAGGTCCGCGGCCTTCTGCCCGCGCCACCGCGTGACCAGCCGATCCACGGCCAGCACATGCGTGGCGGAAAGGGCGCCGGATGGGGCTCCGGCGGCGATGGCCGCGCGCCGCAACACCCTCCGCCTGACGGCGTCGGGCAACTTCTCCAATTCCTTGACGGCGAGCGTGATGGTCCCGTCGATATCGCTAAGAGCGCAATCCTGATACGCCGATTCGGCCCATCCGTCAAGGGCGTCGGCGTCCTCGCGCGCCAGCCGCGCGGTCCTGGCGAGCGCCTCGGCCACCCCGGGGCCCAGCTCCTCCTCCAGAACGGGGAGCACCCTTCTCCTGACGCGGACCCGTGTGTACCGGGGATCCTCATTGTGAGGATCGTCCCACGGGTTGAGGCCCAGGGCCCGGCAGGCGGCAACGGTGGTGGCCCTGGGGAGGTCGAGGAACGGGCGGCGGTATCGGCCGGCTTGGGCGGCCATGCCGGACAGTGACCGCAATCCGCTGCCCCTGGCCAGTCCCAGGAGCACCGTCTCCGCCTGATCGTCCCTGGTGTGGCCGAGAAGGACGGCCGCGGCCTGGAGCCGGTCGGCCGCTTCGGCGAGCGCCGCGTATCGGGCCTCCCTGGCCGCCGCCTCGGGGCCTCCCTCGGCTCCGACCGTGACGGTGAGCACTTCAGCGGGGTGCAGGTCCAGTCGTACGGCCTGCTCGACGACCTGCCGCGCCCGCTCGGCGGAACCGGGTTGGAGCTGGTGATCCACGGTCAGGAGGCCGGCCCGCACCCCCATCCGCGGCGCGACAAAGCCCAGGGCCGCGGCCAGCGCCAGGGAGTCGGCGCCGCCACTGCATGCCGCCAGGACCAGGGTTTCGTGCGGGAGATCGGTCAGCGCCTCCCGCACGGCCCTGCGGATGTCGGCTACGGCTGGATGTGGACCCACGGGTGCCATTGTCGCTGGTCGCCGCCCGTCGCCACGCCTACGGGCACCGACCAGCCGATGCCCTCAGGCTGGGCACCGCGCACAAGCGCCGGCCCCCGCCGCGCCACAACCCGCCGACGCGACGCTCCGAAGGCCAGCCGCCACAGCCCATCGGCGGGGCGATGAGCAGGCGGGCGGGCAGGCCCAACCGGCAGGTCAGGGCCGGGAGGCCCGGGTCAGGCGGGGAGAGCCGGGGTGCCGATGACGCGGTTGATCCAGGCGTCGGGGTCGGCGATTTCGGGAGTAGTCGGCAGGGATTCCGGCGACGTCCACACCTTGTTGAAACCGTCCATCCCCACCCGGCCGACGACCGACCGCACGAACGCCGACCCCTCCGCATACTGCTTCATCTTGACCTCGATCCCCAGCAGCCGCCGCACCGTCTTGTCCAGGCGGGAGCCGCCCTCGCGGCGGTGGGCGAACTTGGCGCGGATGTCGGCCACCGACGGCACCACGGACGGGCCCACGGCGTCCATCACATAGTCGCCGTGCCCTTCCACCAGCGTCATCACGGCGGTCAGGCGGTCGAGGATCTCCTTCTGGCCCGGCGACTGGATGGCGTCGATCAGGTTGCCCTCGCCGCCGCGCACCACGTCGGCCACCGTGTCGGCGGCGTTGCGCAGGCGTTCGAGCAGCGTGGGCAGGTCCAGGTCGGAGGCGAGCAGGAACTCGGTCATCTGCGAGCGCACGTATTCGCGCAGCCACGGCACGCCGGTGAACTGCACGCGGTGGGTCTCCTCGTGGAGGCACACCCAGAGGCGGAAGTCGTGCGGGTCGACGCCCATCTCGCGCTCGGCGTGGACGATGTTGGGGGCGACCAGCGTCAGGCGGCCCGTGGGCTCCTGGCCGGTGGGGTCGGGCGGGAGGAACAGCTCGTACTGGCCCAGGACCCGCGAGGCGAGGAAGGCCATCACGGCCCCGACCTCGACGCCTGTGATGCGCGAGCCCACCGCGGTGACGATGGCCGGGGGCGGGTTGGAGCTGTTGCCCATGCGCTGCGTCAGGGGCTCGAGCACCACGCGGAAGCCCTCGACATTCGCCCTGATCCAGCCGGGCCTGTCCACGATGGTCGCGGGCTGCGGCGCGGTCTCCGTGTGGATCTTCGTGAACTCGCGCACGTGGCCCTCGGCCTCACGTGAAAGCGTGCGGAGCTCGGTGACGGCCTGCCTGGCCTCCTCCCGGCTCACTAGAGGACCGGGGCGCACCAGACGCGTGCCGGTCGTGACGGCCAGATCCCAGTCGATCACCTGCATAACGTCCACCGTACGTGGTGCAGACCCAACCTGCGAAGGAGTGCCGGTGTCTGGAGGAGGAGCGTCCCGCTACGAGCGAGCGACGATGGCGGCGAGCCGGTCGAGCACGGGCTCGGCGTTCACCGGCACGCGATCCGCCATGAACGCGAACGTGACCAGCCGCCCGTCCTTGGTCGTGGCCAGTCCCGCCAGCGTGTTGACGTGGTTGAGCGTGCCGGTCTTGGCGCGGACCAGGCCCACCTCGCCCTTGCTGTCGCCGGAGGTGAAGCGGCGGCCGTTGCCGAGCGTGCCGGAGAAGCCCGCGATCGGCATGCCGGAGGCGATGGCGTGCAGGCCGGGGTGGTCCGCGGAGCCGGCCAGGGCGATGAGCTTGGCCAGAGCGCCGGGGCTGATGCGGTTGTGGGTGGACAGGCCGCTGCCGTCGGCGAGCGAGACGCCCTTGGTCACGCCGAGCCGCTGGAGCACGGCGGTCACGGCCTTGGCGCCGCCCGCGAACGACGCCTGCTGGCCTTCCTTGATCGCGACCTGCCTGGCCAGGGCTTCGGACAGGTCGTTGTCGCTGTGCGTGAGCGCGTGCTCGACCAGGGCGTAGACGGGCGCGGAGTCGACCTTGCCCAGCTCGGCGGCGCCGGCGGGGGCCTTGCCCGGGCGTACGGACTTCGACACGGAGATGCCCTGCTTGGCGAGGAGCCGGGCGAAGGCCGTGGCGGCGTAGGCCGGCGGGTCGGGGACGCGGGGTGTGTTGTAGCGCGGGTGCCGGCGGCCCTCGTCCATGGCGAGCGCGTAGACCGGTGCCACGTTGCCTTCGGGGATGTAGCCGGGCTTCCAGCCGGAAGCGGTGGAGGGGCCGGTGAACAACGACGTGTCGTAGGTGAGGGTGACCTTCTTGATGTTCTGGGATTTGAGGGTCGCGGCGGTGCGGGCGGCCAGCGTGGCGAGGCTCGCCTGCTTCGGGTACGACGGCTTCGCCGAGGGGCCCGCGAGCAGCGGGTCGCCGCCGCCGACGAGGACGATCGCGCCCGGCTTGGCGCCCTGGACGACCCTGGTGGACAGGCGGGTGTCGGGGCCGAGCGAGGCGAGCGCGGCCACGCACGTGACGATCTTCGTGGTGGAGGCGGGAGTGATGGGCGTGTCGGCGTTGGAGGCGAAGACCTGCTCGCCGGTGGTCGCGTCGAGCACGACGGCGCCGACCCGGTCGCCGAGCGCATCGTCACCCAGGGCGCTGGTGAGCTGCCGCGTCAAAGTACCCTTAGTCGGGAGAGGTCCGTCTCCTGACTTCGCCGAAAGCTGGGCCAGCACAGGTCCCGCGGTGACCACGGGGACGGGCGGAGGAGACCCTTCCTGCGGGGACGCCGTCGGTTCGGTCGGTGAAGTCTGCCTCGTCAGCGCGCCCAGGCTGAAGTCGGTGGTCATCGCGTAAACACCGGTGACGATCGTCAGGGCCTGGAGCACGGCGAGAGTGGCCAGCATCACCCACCGGTCGTGCCGCGCCACGTCACCTGCCCTCTCTCTTGAGTTCGCCTACGAGACATTAACGCCAGACCGGGGGTACCCGGGTGGCTTGAGCGGAGGAACCGCGGTGGAGTTCGACGTTGTCGTTGAGATTCCCAAGGGGCAACGGAACAAGTACGAAGTGGACCACGAGACCGGGAAGATCAGGCTTGACCGGCTCCTGTTCACCTCCACGCAGTACCCCGCCGACTACGGCTTCATCGAGCACACCCTCGGCGAGGACGGCGACCCGCTCGACGCGCTGGTGCTGTTGCAGGAGCCGACGTTCCCGGGCTGCTACATCACGTGCCGGGCGGTGGGCATGTTCCGGATGACCGACGAGAAGGGCGGCGACGACAAGGTCCTGTGCGTGCCGTCCACCGACCCGCGGATGCATCACATCCAGGACATCCACCACGTGTCGGAGTTCGACCGACTGGAGATCCAGCACTTCTTCGAGGTCTACAAGGACCTGGAGCCCGGCAAGTCCGTCGAGGGCGCCAACTGGGTGGGCCGCACCGAGGCCGAGGCCGAGATCGAGCGCTCCTTCCAGCGCGCCAAGGACGCCGGCCACCATCACTGATCCTTCAGCGGGGCCTGGTGGCGCCCACGAGGTCCCCGCGCCAGATCGAGGCGACCCGCACCACGTCACCGGTCTGCGGCGCGTGCACCATCAGGCCGCGGCCCACGTAGATCCCGACGTGGTGGATGGTGGCGGGGTCGCCGGTGTTGTACGCGAAGAACAGCAGGTCCCCGCGGCGCAGCTGGTCCAGCGGCACGTGCGGGCCCGACGTCCACTGGGTGCCGGTCCAGTGGTCGAGCCGCACTCCGGCGCGTTCCCAGGCCCGCATGGTCAGTCCTGAGCAGTCGTAGGTGTCCGGGCCGTCGGCCGCCCACACGTACGGCTTCCCCAGCTGGGTGAGCGCCCAGTTGGCCGCCGCGTCGCCGAAGGCCGAGCCGCCGGAGACCAGCTTGGCCGCCTCCCGGCGTCTGGCCAGCAGCTCGGCGCGGGACCGTGCCGCGTCGACCCGCTGTTGCAGGCGGTGCTCACGGGCCTGCAACACCCGCGTCTCGCGCCGCTGACCTGCCACGGCCGCCTCGGCGGCGATCTTCGCCTGTCGAGCGCTCTCGGCGGCGGCCTGCTGCGCGGCCCGGGCGTTCACCGCCTCAGTGCGTAGGATGGCGGCCACCACTTGCGCGTCGCGCAACCGGGCCAGGATCGCCGCCCGCTCGCCACTGAGCTGCCCGAGCACGCCTGCCCGGTGCAGACGGCCATCGGCGCCGCCCTGGTCGACGATCATGCCGATGATCGGCTCCAGCGTTGCCCATCCCCCGTACGTCTGCGTCGCCAGCAGCGCGACGTCCTGCCTGGCCCGTTCGACCTCGGCGTCGGCCGTCGCCAGCCGGGCCTGGGCCTCCGAGGCGGCCTGCTCGGCGTTCCGCAGCCGCACCATCTCCCCGTTGTACGCCTCGACCAGCCGCTCCACCTCGGCCGTCAACCGCGCGAGCCGCGACTGCGCTGTGGCCAGCTTCGCGCTCGCCGCCGCCAGGTCGTTCGACCGTTCTCGTACGGCTTCGCGGGCCTTCGCCACGTCACGCCCGGATGGCGCGGGCTCGGCGTGGACCGGCGGGCAGAGCGCGACGAACAGGCAGCACGCCAGCAGCCCTGCCCGGAACGTGCGCATAGGTCCCCCAGACCACAGTGGTTACTTTATGCACACAGTTCCCGCTGGAGCGCTCACGTAACGTGACGTCGGCGGAGTGGAGGGGATCCGCTGCTCTTCATGGCGTGCTCTTGGTGATGACCGGGGACGGGCTCAGCCGTTCTCGGCAGGCGTGTGCTCGCCGGCGGGCGTGGGGGTGGTCGTTTCCGCCGGCGTGGTGGTCGGTGTCGCCGTCGGCGTCGGGGCTGAGCTCTGATGCGTCGGCGTCTTGGTCGGAGTCGGCGTGGCGGTCGGGGTCGACGTGGCGGTCGGGGTCGACGTGGCGGTCGGGGTCGACGTGGCGGTCGGGGTCGACGTTGGAGTGTGGGTTGGGCACGAGGTGCGGGTGCAGGGGCGGGGCTTGCCCGGGTGTGGCCGGGGACCGTGCCCGCCAGGGTGGGTGCCGGGCGGTGGGCCTGCCGGCGGTCGCCACGTGGGCGGCCCTCCTGGTTGCTGCTGTGGCGGCTGCCCTGGCTGCTGCTGTGGCGGAGTCCGCACCGGAGGGCCGGCCGACGGCGGCGCGGGCTCGGACGCGGAGATGGGCGGCGGGCGCCATGAGGTGCCCTGAGGTGACGAGCCGGGCGGCTGGACGGGCTGCGTGGTCGTGGGATTGACCACGGGTTCCACAGTCATCGGCACGTTCTGGGGCTCACTCTGCCGCGGCACCCGGATCTCGGGCGGCTCCCCCGTCGCCGGGGCCGCGGCCGTCGCGCCCCCTGACAGGCCCACGCCGTCCCTGCCCATCACCTGGAAGATCACCGCTATCGCCACCACGGCCGCGACCGCCGCCAGCGCGCTCGCCAGCGCCTGAGGCCACCTTCGAACGCTCTTGGCCGCGGGGAGGGGAAACCCGGCCGCGCCCAGCGCGCCCGTACGCCTGGCGACGTAGCGGCGGTAGGGCAGCAGCTCGGGGTCGACGAAGGAGCTCATCACCCTGATGCGCAACGCATCGGGCAGCGACGTGCGCGGCAGCAGCTCGAAGACCTTGGTCGCCGAGACCTGCCGGCCGCGGTGCGGCGCGCAGATGTCGCACTGCGAGAGGTGCCTGACCAGGCGCTCTCGCATGCCCGCCGTGAGCTCGCCGGAGAAGCCGGACAGGATGGCGGCCCGCCGCGGGCAGTCGTACGGGCCCTTCCTGGCCAGGATTTCGGCGGTGATGGCGTCACGCAGGTGGTCGCGGGCGGTCGCCATGGCCTCCTCCACCTGGCGTACCGGGACGGCGAGCACCTGGGCCAGCTCGGGGTCGGGCAGCTCGTGCCTGATCGACAGCTCCAGGATCTCCCGGTCGGCGACGGGCAGGCCCTGGACCGCGTTCCACGCCATGACCCGAAGGTCGGCGTCGGCGGGGTCGTCCAGCGGGGGCGCCTCGGCCAGTGCCTCGGCGGCGCCCGGCGGCGCGGCCGCGCGGCGGCGCAGGCATTCGCCCCGGGCCAGCGCATACAGCCAGGCGCGCAGCCGGTCGGGGTCGGTCAGCGCGCTCGCGTGCGCCTCGGCGGCGATCAACGTGTCGCGGAGCGCCACCTGTGCGCTGTCGGCACTGAGCAGAAGGGACCAGCAGTAGCGGTAGACGTCCTCCGCGTACGCGTCATAGAGCGCGGCGGGGGCGCCGGGATGGCGGGCGCGGAGCGCATCCACCAGGGCGCGGTCGGTCATGTGACCGAATGTAATGGATTCGTAACTAGTAGTTCCACCGATTTGGCACTGCTGGCACATGTGAATTTCGCGTGATTAGCTCATCCGATTTTTCGGACTTTATGCGGCAAATCACTGCTTATGGACCGATGCGACTTGCGTGCTCCGGTCCACCTCGAACGGCTCGCTCTTGGGCTTGACCGTATGCACGGGGATGGCCCCGCCAAGCGCCAGATCCTCGTAGGGACGGCCGGTCGAACCCCAGGTCCTGGCCGTGATGTCGGTCCTGGCGACGTCCGTGCGCGGCGGGAGCCCCGACACGGTGAGGATGAACCTCGGCGGGCTCCCGGCCTTCACGTCGTCCACGAACGTGCTGCCCCCGCCCAGCAGTTTGCCCGTCTTGTCGCGCAACAACGCGTTCACGACGAGGCTGCTGGCCGATGCCTGATACGGATTCCCTACATATCCGGTAATAAGGTATGAGCCGTCTTTCTGGCGCAATGTCTGGGCACGGGTGACAGGGAACCGCTGGAAAGCCGAGGCGATGCGCGCCGCCGGCCGCCATTGTGCGGGACGGTATTGGATGGTCACCTTGGCCGGCTTCTCGGCGGCGCTGGCCTGCCCGGTGAAGGCCAGCGACCCACCCGGCGGCACGGCGTCGAGCGGCTGGTCCAGCCGGACGACCTCGGTGCCCTTGGCGTCCTGCCCGACGATCGTGGCCACGACGTGCTCGCCGAAGTGCCACGGGTTGGCGTTGCTGAGCACACCGGCCCAGGTGACGGCGTAGCCGTCCGCGGACTTGGCTATGTTCGAGACCTGTTCCTTGAGTGCGAGAGGCTTGAGTTGTTGTACGGGCCGTTCCTCGCTCGAGCACCCTGCGAGGCAGATCGCCCCGAGTGCCCCGAGTGCGAGTACGCTGACGGTTCGACTGTGCGGGATCACTTTGCCGTGATAACCCGAGCATGGGCACGGCTGGCAGAGGACACGCGCCAGCCGTACCAACTCTTTAACGGGGCCGCACGACCCTGGCCTCGTCCCAGATCGGCTCGGCCGACTCGTAGACCGTGCCGTCCGAGCCGAAGATCAGGAACCGGTCGAAGTCGGCGGCGAACCATCGGTCGTGGGTGACCGCCAGCACCGTGCCGTCGAACGCGTCGAGCCCGGCCTGGAGCGCCTCGGCGCTGGCCAGGTCGAGGTTGTCGGTCGGCTCGTCCAGCAGCAGCAGCGTGGCCCCGGACAGCTCGAGCAGGAGGATCTGCAGCCGCGCCTGCTGCCCGCCGGACAGCGTCTCGAACCGCTGCTCGGCGACCCGGCCGGCCAGCTCGTAGCGGGCCAATGCCTTCATGGCCTCGTTCTTCAGCTTGGCGTGCTCGGCCATGACGATCTCGACCGGCGTGCGGCCGATCAGCTCGGGTCTGGCGTGGGTCTGGGCGAAATGCCCTGGCACCACGCGGGCGCCCAACCTGCCCGCGCCCTGGTGGTCGACCGGCTCCCCCGCCAGCAGGCGCAGGAAGTGGGACTTGCCCGAGCCGTTGGAGCCGAGCACCGCGACGCGTTCGCCGTACCAGATCTCCAGGTCGAACGGCCGCATCAGGCCGGTGAGCTCCAGCTGCTCGCAGATGACCGCACGTTTGCCGGTGCGGCCACCTCTGAGCCGCATCTTGATGTTCTGCTCGCTCGGCGCCACCTCGGGCGGGCCCGCCTCCTCGAACTTCCGCAGCCGGGTCTGGGCGGCGTGGTAGGCGGCGGCCATGCCGTCGTTGTATCTGGCCTTGTTCTTGAGCATGTTGACCAGGGCCTTGAGCTTGGCGTGCTCCTCGTCCCAGCGTCTGCGCAGCTCGTCGAGCCGCTCGTTGCGGGCCTTGCGGGCCTCGGCGTAGGTGGCGAAGCCGCCGCCGTGGACCCAGATGTTTCCGGACTCGACGGTGACGATCCGGTCGGCGGCGTTGGCGAGCAGCTGGCGGTCGTGGCTGACCAGCACCACCGTCTTGGGCGTCTCCCGGAGCTGCTGCTCCAGCCACTCCTTGCCGGGCACGTCGAGGTAGTTGTCGGGCTCGTCGAGCAGCAGGGTCTGGTCGGGGCCGCGGAGCAGCGCCTCGAGGACGAGCCGCTTCTGCTCCCCACCCGACAGCGTCGACACCTCCCGATATTTCACCCTTTCGTACGGCACGCCGAGCGCGGCCACCGTACAGGTGTCCCACAACACCTCGATCTCGTAGCCGCCCGCGTCGGTGTAGTCGGCGATGGCCTGCGCGTAGCGCATCTGCGTCTTCTCGTCGTCGCGCTCCATCATCATCAACTCGGCCTCGTCGAGCCGCTCGGCGGCCTTCCGCACCGCGGTCGGCGCGACGCCGAGCAGCAGGTCCCGGAGGCTGCTGCCGTCGCGCACGCTGCCGATGAACTGCCGCATCACGCCCAGCCCGCCGGAGCTCGCGACGCTGCCGTCGACCGGCTGCAGGTCACCGGCGATCAGCCGCAGAAGCGTGGTCTTGCCCGCGCCGTTGGGCCCGACGAGCGCCGCCTTGACACCGTCACCGATCCGGAAGGAGACGTCGTTGAGCAGAGGCCGACCGTCGGGCAGCACGTATGTCAAATGTCCTACTTCGACGTGGCCCATCCCGGCAGGTTAGCTGCCGCGCTCCGATCCAGGCACCACATTTTCGACAGGCAGTCCGGCGCGACGCCTAGACACTAAGTGATCTAATGACTAGAACTGTAGGGAATCACCCCTCCCCCAAGGAACAAGTGATGACCCGATTCCGCAATGCCCTCGCCCCCCTGGCCATCGCGTTCATCGCTCTCACGACCGTGCCGCAGCACGCGTGGGCCGCCCCTCCCAAACCGGTGCCGAGCGTCGCACCGCAACAACAACAGGTCACCGCCGCCTCCCCCTGTGCCCCGACCGTCCGGGGCACGACCACGAACGCGCGTTTAACCAGCCTGTTCACCGCCTACGGCAACGACAACAGCCGGCTGGACGACTGGACGGGCGCCGACGGCACCTACTCACTCAGGATGCCGAACGGCAAGGAGCTCTGGATCTTCTCCGACACCTTCCTCGGCCAGGTCAACCCCGACGGCTCGCGCCCGCCCGTGGTCGAGGAGGGCGGCACCACGGTCTTCCTGAACAACTCCTTCGCCGTCGAGCGCAACGGCAGGCTGTCCACGATCCACGACGGCACCGCCGCCAAGCCCACCGCCGTGATGCCGCCCCGCGACAAGAACCACTGGTACTGGGCGGGCGACGCGACGCTCGCCGGCGGGGTCGTGGAGGTCACCTACCAGGAGTACGAGCGCTACGGCACCGGCGCGTGGGACTGGCGCTGGCACCGGAACGTGGTCGCCACGTTCGCCCCGGGACGGCTCAACCGGCCGATCAGCGTGCACGACCTGCCGTCCGGGCACGGTGTGGCCTGGGCCTCAGGAATACTCAAGGACGGCGGATACACCTACATCTACGGTGTGGAGGACTTCGGCTCGCCCAAATACATGCACATCGCCCGCGTCAAGGGCCAGAGCCTCCGGGGCGCCTGGGAGTACCTCAAGGCCGACGGCACCTGGTCGCCCAACGAGGCCGACTCGGCGCGGATCATGAGCGGCGTGGCGAACGAATACAGCGTTAGCAAGGTCGGATCCGGATATGTCCTGATCACCCATGACACGACCGAGGTACTGAGCGCCAACATCGTGGCCTACGCTTCGTGCTCGCCCTTCGGGCCGTTCACCGGCAAGCAGCACGTCTACACGACCCCCGAGACCAACGGAAACATCTTCACCTACAACGCCCACGCCCACCCCGAGATCGCGGGCGGCGGGCTGGTGGTCTCGTACAACGTCAACAGCTTCGTGAACACCGACCACTACCGCGACGTGTCCATCTACCGGCCGCGCTTCCTGGACGTGACCTTCCAGTGAGGCGCAACTGGGCGGCCCGCCTGCGGCACGTCGTGATCGACGGGCTGCGGGCGGTCGTTCTGGAGAACGAGCGGCTCCGGGTGACCGTCGTGCCGGACAAGGGCGGAGACGTCGTCGAGTTCCTGCACAAACCCATGGACACGGACTTCGTCTGGTTCTCCCCGCATGGCCTGCGTCACCCGCGCGACCACCTCCAGGGCGCGGCCGACGACGTCGCCCAGTTCGTGGACCACTACGAGGGCGGCTGGCAGGAGATCTTCCCCAACGGCGGCGCGCCGAGCGAATACAAAGGCGCGCGGCTGGCCCAGCACGGCGAGGTCGCCGGCCTGCCGTGGTCCTGCGAGGTCGTGGCGGACTCCGAGGAAGAGGTTGCGATCCGGCTCGGCGTCAGGACCAGGCGGCTGCCGTACCGGATGGAGAAGGTCTTCAGGCTGCGGTCGGGGACGGCCGCGCTGGAGATCGAGGGCATGGCCACGAACGAGTCCCCGGTCACGTTGCACGCCATGTGGGGGCAGCACATCGTCTACGGGCGCCCCTTCCTGCGTCCGGGCGCGAGGATCCGGCTGCCTGAGGGCGTCCGGGTGGTCCCGCACCCGACGGCGATCAACCCGGCCGGCCGCAGAGTCCGCGCGGGCGGGCCGTGGGTGTGGCCGTGGGTGCCCGCCGCTCAAGGGGGCGAGACCGACCTCAGCGTGGTGCAGGAGCCGGGGTCGCCGAGCGACATCGTCTACCTGACCGGCTTTGACGAGGGTTGGTACGAAATTTCGGGGGATATCGGTATGCGGGTGGAGTGGGATGCGTCGCTCCTGCCGTACCTGTGGATGTGGCAGGAGCTGGGCGCGTCCACCGGCTACCCCTGGTGGGGCCGGGTGTACACGGTCGGGCTCGAGCCGTTCTCCAGCATGCCGACCGACGGTCTGGCCGCCGCCGTGGCCAACGGCACGGCCCTTGTCCTGGACCCGTACGAGACGAAGGTGTTGAGGATGCGCGCGGAGGTAGTGGCATGAGCGAGCTCGGCGGGAAGGTGGCGCTGGTCACGGGCGGGTCGATGGGCATCGGGCGGGCGGTGGTCGACCGCCTGGCCGATGGCGGGGCGTCCGTGGTGTTCTGCGGGGTGGACAAGGACGCCGCGCTCGACACCGAACACGTCGTCGGCCGGATCGCCGACGTGCGCAGCGCCGCCGAGATGCGCGACCTGGTGGACCTGGCGGTGACCAGGTTCGGCGGCCTCGACATCGTCGTGACCTGCGCCGGCGTGCAACGGTACGGCACCGTCGAGGACACGCCCGAGGACGTCTGGGACGAGGTTCTCGACATCAACCTCAAGGGCGTCTACCTGGCGTGCAAGGCGGCCATCCCACGGCTGCGCGCCCGCGGCGGCGGCTCGATCGTGCTCATTTCGTCGGTGCAGGCGTTCTCCTCGCAGGCACGAGTGGCCGCCTACACCGCGAGCAAGGCCGCGCTCAACGGCCTGACCAGGGCCATGGCGCTCGACCACGCCGCCGACGGCATCAGGGTGAACGTGGTGTGCCCTGGCTCGGTCGACACGCCGATGCTGCGCTGGGCGGCGGACCTGTGGCGGGGCGAGCTGTCGCAGGAGGAGCAGGTCAGGCAGTGGGGCCGCGCCCATCCGCTGGGCCGCGTGGGCCGGCCCGAGGAGGTGGCGGAGCTGGTGGCGTTCCTGGCCGGCCCGCGCTCCTCGTTCATCACCGGGGCGGAGCACCGCGTGGACGGCGGCCTCTTGGCGCAGAACCCGGCGGCGCTCCCCGAATAGACCACTTTCTGAATTCGCGAATGGGTCGAGCCCGCCCCACCAATTCCCCCGCTCTTCTGCAAAGCTGGCAACTATTGCGTCAATAGCAAGAACTCCCAGGTCACCCCCTTGATACGAGTGTGACGGCGTGCCAGGCACGCGACCCACCATGGGCGCGCAGCCGCAATCGGACCAGCGGGTCATAACGTCTCGCATTCGATTCGGCACGCTACGTTACGTGGTCGAAACGACTCACCGATCTAGGAGAGACCTGTGAGGCTATCCAAAAAGGCCGCCGGCTTCGTCGCCGCGGCCGCGATGTTGACCGTGGTCGTCCCCGCCGCCACCGCGGTGGCCAGCCCCCGCTCCACCTGCTACGGCGGTCGCGTCTGCCTGTACGCCGGCTTCGACTACAACCGCGGCCAGGTCGATCACTGGCGCGACTTCGTCAAGGACGACACCAACTTCGCCGACAACAACTGGCTGAATTGGGACTTCAGCAATTCATGGCGCACCATGAACAACGAGGTGAGCTCCGTGCGGAACCGGATCGGCTGCAGCTCCACTCTCTGGCAGCACCCCTACTACACCGGCGCCCACAGCACGTTCACGCACAATTCGAACGATGGGTTCCTGGCGAACAACGCCGTCGGCAACAACAGCGCCAGCTCACTCGACATCTGGTGCGGCTGACCAGGCCCGGGAGTGCCGGTTTCCGGGTCTGGCCGCCGGAAACCGGCTGCCGCGAGCTTCTCGTGGGCACGCTACTGCTGATGGGCGTCGCGGGCTGCACTGCCGGCGAACCCAAGCAGCAGGCGTCGGCACCGTCCGCCGTCACTTCGGTGGCGCAGCTGGTGCTGCCGTTCGACGCCTACAAGACCACTCCCGAGCAGCAGGCCATTCTAGGTAATGCGCACAATCTCCTGGTCGTGCGGTGCATGCGCAAGAGAGGCGTCACGATCGAGCCGCCTGCCGAGGACCCGACCGTCATCGCCGCCGTGGAACCCGGCAACTCCCGCCGCTACGGCGTCGTGGACACCGAGGCGGCCCGGCGTTACGGCTACCACCTCGCCCGGCCGTCGTCGCCCGACACGACCCGATCCTGGGCGGGCAAGCTGCCCAAGCCCGCCCGCCACCGCCTGTACGGCACCGCCGCCAACCGAGGGTGCCTGGATCGGGCGGCGCTTGTCCTGGAGCGGGGCGCGCGGAAGGCGGACTGGCCGTGGCTGGCCCTGCAGGACTCGCTCACGTTGGAGCAATCCGCCAAAAACCCGTCGGTGACGAACGCCGTCACGCGCTGGCAGTCGTGCATGAGCCAGGAGGGCCACTCGTACCCGGCTCCCGAGGCGGCCATCGCCGACAGCCGCTGGGACCTGGAGAAACACACCGTGACCGAGGACGAGAAGCAGACCGCGATCGCCGACACGCAGTGCAAGTGGGCGTCGGGGCTGGTGGCCGCCTGGCACACGGCGGACGCGGCGCTGCAACGGGCCGTCATCAGGGACAACACCGACCGCTTCGCCGCACTCCGGGCCAACCTTGAGCATCGCCTCAAAAGAGCGTCAAGCGTGCTCGCCGCGCACGAAGGCGGCAAGGTCGGCTGACTGGCGCAGTCTGCTGGGCTCGTGGACGTACATCATGTGCCCAGCCTCGTAGTACTTGACGTCCACGTTGCCCGCCAACTCGGCGGGCACGGGCAGGTGGGCGAGGGTGTGCTCGGCGGCGTGGTACGGCGTCGCCCCGTCGTGGTAGCCACAGGCCACGTGCACGCGCAGGTGCGGGTTGGCCCGCATGGCCGCGCTCAGCTTGTCGACCACCGTGACGTGCGCATTCTCGAACTCCTTGTACGACCACGGCCGCACGCGCGAGGTGAGCACCTCGTACGGCAGGTCGTTGGCGTACTCCAGCTCCGCGCGGAGGTAGTGGTTGAGCGCGGCGCTGTAGGGCCCCATGATCGCGCTCATGCTGGGGTCGGCGGAGAAGTGCTCGCGGCCCGCGTCGGGATCCCAGCCCGTGAAGCGGCCGTCGAGGCGCCCGACGGTCAGGCGGCGCGAGCGCAGCAGCTCGGTGAAGAACCTGATGTGCTCGATCCGCAGGTTCACGCGGTCGACGTAGTCCTCGCTCAGCCCGGTCAGCGCGGCGATCCTGGCGACCGCGGCCGCGCGTTCCTCGGGCGTCAGCCGGCTGCCGCGGGCCAGCGCCCACAGGTAGTCGCGGTCGGCGAACTCCTCGGCCTCGCGGAGCACGTCCGCCAGCGGCCGGTCGCCATGCAGCCCGTGATAGTGCGCTATGGCCGCATATGTCGGCAGATAGAGGGCGTAGGCCAGATCGTTGCCCTCGTTGAACTCCCCGGTGCCGAAGTCGAGCACCGACGAGATGAGGATCACGCCGTTGAGGTAGAGCCCGTAACGCGACTGCAGGTGATCGGCCAGCCCGGCCGCCCTGACCGTCCCGTAGGACTCGCCGGCCAGGAACTTGGGCGACATCCACCGCCCGTTCCTGGTGGTCCACAATCTGATCAGCTCGCCCACCGACTCCAGGTCGCCGGTGAACCCGTGGTACGGCTCGGCCTTCTCGCCTTCGGCCGCCCGCGAGTAGCCGGTGGAGACCGGGTCGATGAAGACCAGGTCGCTCACCCTCAGCAGGCTCTCCTCGTTGTCGGCCAGCCCGTACGGAGGCGGCAGCAGCGCCCCCGCGTCACCCATGACGACCCGGCGCGGGCCGAGCACGCCCAGGTGCAACCACACGCTCGACGACCCGGGACCGCCGTTGAACGCGAACGTGACCGGCCTGGTCAGCGGGTCGGCTCCAGCCAGCGTGTACGCGGTGACGAACATCTCGGCCTTCGGCCGCAGGCCGCCGAACGTGCCTTCGCTGAACACCTCCTCGCGCAACACCATGGTTCCGGTGACGGCGGTGTACACCTCGCCCGACGGCAGGGTGTGGGACGCGGTGACGAGGTTGTCGGCCGGGGGAACAGGCTGGGTAGCTTCAGACATAACGCCCAATTATGGGGCGATTTCCAGGGACACGGTGGGGTCGGCGAAACGTTCGTTCGGGACCGTGGCGTACCAGCCGGGCCGCCCAGGGTCGCGATCGTACGGATACCCGCCCTTTTCCTTGTAGAGCTCGGCATAGCGGGCGACTCGGTCCCGATCCAGCCGCACCCCCAGCCCGGGCGCAGACGGCACGGTGATGGCCCCGTCCACGTAGGCCAGCTTGCCGCCCTCGATCACGTCGTCACGCAACTGGTGATAGTGGGCGTCGGCGGCGTAGGTGAGATTCGGCAGCACGGCCCCGAGATGCAGCATGGTCGCGAGCTGGATCCCGAGCTCCCCCGACGAGTGCACGGCCACGCCGAGCTGGAACGTCTCGCACACGCCCGCCGCCTTCACACACGGCCTGATCCCGCCCCAGAACGTCGTGTCGAGCAGCACCACATCGGCCGCCCTGCGCAGCACGTTGGAGGCGAGCTGCTCGAAGTTGACGACCACGGTGTTCGTCGCCAGCGGCACCTTGACCTGCTCGCGCACGGCCCTGAGCCCTTCGAGCCCCCAGACCGGGTCCTCCAGGTAGTCGTTGTTCAGGTCCTCGATGGCCCGGCCGAACCGCAGGCCCTCGGCCACCGACAACACGGCGTTCGGGTCGTACCTGAGCCGGTCCCGGGGAAACGCCTCGGCCAGCGCCCGGTAACACTCCAGCTCGTAGTCCGGTGGGAACACGCCGCCCTTGAGCTTGTGCACGGTGAACCCGTGCGCCGCCTTGAGCTGCGCGGTGTGCTCGACGAGCTGCTCGGGCGTGCGGATCTCGCCGTGGCCGGCGGCGGCGTACCGGAAGAACAGATAGGAGGAGAACGGCACCGCGTCGCGGAGGCGGCCGCCGAGCAGGTCGCAGGCGGGCACCCCGAGCTGCTGGCCGATGAGGTCGATGCAGGCGAACTCGATGGCGGCCAGCAGCTGTGTGCGGTTGTTGTAGAGCGAGGCCGTGGGGTTGGCGATCTTGAAGCGCAGCGCCTCCAGCTGGAAGGGGTCGTGGTCCTTCAGATACGGCATCAGCGCGCGGAAGGCGGCCTCGGCGCTCTCCCCGCCGCCGCCCATCTCCCCGAGGCCGACGAGCCCGTTGTCGGCCTCGACCTCGACGATCGTCCGGACGAACCGCCCCCAGTGCGCGCCGTTGCTGTGCCGCAGCGGCGCCTCCAGCGGGACCGCGACCGTCGTGGCCCGGATGTCAACGATCTTCATGAGCGCGTCCTCCAATGACGGCGACCCCGCAGGCGGGCAGCCGTACCTCGACCGGCTCACGACCTGGCATGGTGATGGTCGCCTCGACCGGCTCGGCGGCCAGCGACTGGAGCCTGACACTGTCCTTCCCGATCGAGGTGATGAGCACATCCGGATGGTCCACCGAGGCGTACGTCTCGGTGGCTGCCGGGCTGTCGGTGATCAGCGCGCCGACGAACGGCTCGGTCAGCCCGGCGGCCGCCGCCGCGCCCAGCCGTCGGCCTGCGGCGCCGACGTCCGAGGTGACGGCGTACCTGAAGGTGGTCTCGCCCTGCTGCTGCGCCGGGAAATTGGTGTCCCAGATGTTGTTGAGCGCCCACGAGTAGACCGTGCCGTCCTCATGATCGAGGGTCGGCGGGAACGGCGCGTACGGCATGTGGATGGTGCCCAGTTGCACCAGCGGCGCCTCCAGCGTGGCCCAGGCGATGGTCAGCTCAGGGTCCTCGAAGGCGATCCAGTGCCTGATCGGCAACATGTACTCGGCCGAGCCCGGCACGCGGGGCACGTCGGGCCCGCCGACGCCGCCGGTCAGCTCCCAGGCGGTGGCCGGTCCGGCCGCGAACGGGAAGGCCAGGAACACCGCCTCCTTGGCCGGGGTGCCCTGCTTGGCGAGCTGGTAGGTGAGGTCCAGCCTGGGCACGCCGTAGTGCAGCTCGATCGTGGTGCGGATCCAGTCCACGCCCTTGCCGTGCAGCTCCACGACCAGCTTCTCGCCGATGGCCGTGCGCTGACACTTGGTGATCGTGGCGTGCCGGCCGATGGCCCGGTCGCCGAGGAGCGTACGATCATGCGCCCCAACATGTCCGGACAAATGGTTGAAATGCGGGGCGGTGGCGTACTGGTCGTACACGTACTGGCCGAATCCGGCGGCGGCGTCCCCGTTGACCAGCTCGCGGCCCGCCCGCTTGTCGAAGATCGAGCTGATGTAGCCTTCGCGCACGTCGTAGGCCACGCGGAAGAACTCGTTCTCGATCGCTGGGCTGTCACCCAGGTCGACCGGCTCGGGGGCCTGGGCGTCGCCGGGAACGACGTCCAGCCGCACGTAGCCGTACCCGGGCACGTCGGGCACGACCGCGTGCACGTGCCGCCCGATCGGCCGGGTCGGCCAGTCGTCCGGGTCCACGAACTCCTCGTGATGCGGGACCGTCTCCCCGGTCCGCGCGTCCACCAGCGCGATCGGCACCTCCACGCCCACCACGTCACGCGGCAGGAACGTCCGCACGACGTCGGTCCGCGCCCGGGTCGCAGGATTGAAGACGGCGAAGGAGGCCAGAGGTCCGCCTTCGGTCCCCGCCTCCGACAACGCCGCCGCGAACCGTCTGACGGCCGCGTGCAGCAGGTCGGCCGCGTCATCCTGCGCCTGGTAGGCCCCCGAGGACTTCCGGGTCCACTGCAGACCGCCGGAATCCCCGGCCTCCTCGGCGTCCTCCCACGGGTTGGCCGCGCCCCAGGTGTGCTCGTTGAACAGCGCGACCTTGTCGTAGGCGGCGTCGATCTCCTCGGTGGCATCGGCCCCGGCCAGCGTGTGCAGCGTCTCGGCGACGCGCAGCGCGGACTGGGCGCGGCGGACGTAGCCCAGCGGACGCGCACCCGAGCCGAGCCCGTCGGCCCACCAGTCGGTCCAGTCGCCCTTGTGCACCGCCAGCCGGTCGAGGTAACGCTCCTCGACGTGCTGGAAGAAGTCGCTGTTGACCGCCGAGCGCAGGCGCGGGTAGGCCCATTCCTCATTCCACCTGCGGGCGATCGACGCCGGCACGATCGAGGGTCCCGCGTTGTCGGCGTGCGCGCCCTGCACCCGCAGGTGCAGCACATCCAGCTCGTACGGCTCCCGCGGCGCGTCGGGCCCCTGCCACCCGAACGTGCCGGGCCCGTACGGGTAACCGCGGGTCGCCAGCGCCGACAGATACCGCGGCAGCAGGTCGTCGGCCAGCTCGTAGGAGTCGGTCAGCCCGACCGTGTTGCCCTCCATGTACGCCATCCCGTGCGGCGTGTCGGTGAACCACACGATCAGCTCGTTCCCGCTCGGCGCCCGCCACCGGAACGGCCTGGTCAGCTTGTCGCCACCGTGCAGGTAAGGCACGGAACGCCCGGCCCAGTTGTGCGCCGCCGCCAGGTAGCGCACCCCGGCCTGGCTGAGCGCGTCCACCAGCCCGACGACCGCGCCGGGAACGTCGGTGTGCATGGCGGAGGTGACCGGGAACCCGAACCGCCGGGTGAAGCGGAGCTGCCGGTGCAGCTCCTCGGTCGAGCACGCCTCCGTGTGCAGCTGGAACGGCAGCGCGGTCACCTCGATGACCCCCTCGCGGCCGCGTTGCACGAACGACTCGACCATCTCGGCCGGGCGCGCGGCCAGCCACTTCACCGCCGGCATCGACGACTCGACCGTCCACCGGAACTTGGCGTCGTCCGGCCAGGACGCGGTCTCCTCCGCCAGCCGCAGCGCGGCGTCGAGGTAGTCCAGGTGGTGGCGGAGCACGGTGCCCTGCGGGTCGGTGTAGCCGATGTCCAGGTGCGAGTGGTGCACGACGTACACGCTCCACTTACGCTGCGGGGTCACCGTGATCCGGGCGCTGCCGACCACGCCGGCGTCGTCGCGGCTCTCCAGCGTGAGCACCCGCGGCGCGTCCACCTCGGGGACGAGCAACGTCACGTCCCTGCCCGACGCGCTGTCCACCCCCACCAGCACGTGCGTGAGCGGCTCGGTGCTCGACACCCTGACCGCCTGCCGGCCGTCGTGGGTGAACAGCGGCAACACGGCCACCCGCACCTCCAGCCCGCGCACGCTGATGACGGGCGTCGAGGTGTCGTCCCGCAGCGCCTGCCTGATCCCGTCGTAGTCGGGGCTACCCAGGCTCCGCTGGAGCAACCGGCTGGTCATCACACACTCCCTAGAGACAGGCCTCGGGCGAAGAGGCGCTGGGTGGCGAGGAACAACACGACGGTCGGCAGCGAGACCACCAGGCCCGCCGCCAGGCCGACGGGCACCGGGGTGCCGGCGTAGACGTCGGTCATGAGCCCGGCGATGGCGGTCATCACCGGTCGTACGTTCTCCGTCTGGCTCAGGGTGAGGCCGAAGACGAGGTCGTTCCAGATGAAGGTGAACTCGAGGATGAACACGGCCATCAGCGCGCTCAGCGACATCGGCAGGTAAATGCGCCAGAAGATGCGCCAGGTCGAGGCGCCGTCCATGCGCGCCGCCTCGAAGATCGAGAACGCGATGCCGGAGTAGAAGTTCCGCAGCACGAACGCGCCCAGCGGCACGTTGATCGCCGTGTAGATGAGGATCATGCCGAGGTGGGTGTCGTACAGACCGGCGTCGCTGTAGCTGACGAACAGCGGCACGAGCAACATCTGCGAGGGGAAGACGGTGCCGCCGAAGATCAGCAGGAACCACCAGAACCCATGACGCAGCCTCAGCACCACGATGGTGTACCCGGCGAGCGCACCGATGATCACGCCGAGCAGCGGCGAGACGATGCTGTAGAGCGCGGTGCTGGCCAGGCTTCCGCCCAGGTTGGCGCCCTCGATGGCCTGGCCGAAGTTCTCCAGCAGCGAGAAGTCGCCGGAGGGAACCCAGGCGCGGGCGGGATCGTACGACGTCGCCGGCCGCGAGGCGTTGACCAGCAGCAGATACGTCGGCCCGAGCCAGATCAGCCCGAGCACGATCAGCACAGCCCTGCGGATCATCGGACCTGCCTCCTCAGGTAGAGGTAGGACGCAAGCCCCGTGACCACGGTGAGCAGCACCGCCACGGCCGAGCCATAGCCATATTCGCTGGCCACGAACGTCTCCTTGTACATGGTGACCGCCAGCGTCTCGGAGTTGCGCCCCGGGCCGCCCTGCGTCAGCACCCACACGATGTCGAACGTCTTCAGGCTGGCCACCAGCGCCAGCCCGACCACGACCGCCGTCAGCGGCCTCATCAGCGGCCAGATCACGTGCCTGAACAGCCGCCACCCCGAGGCCCCGTCCAGCCGCGCGGCCTCGATCGGCTCCTTGGGGATGGACTGCAGGCCCACGACGAACAACAACGTGTTGACGCCCAACTGCTGCCAGGTCCACACCAGCAGCATGGCGAGGGTGTTGTGCGGCGCTTCCTGCAAGAACGCGGTGTCCACACCGAGCAGCAGGTTGGCGATCCCGTCATGCGACAGGATCGGGCTCCACACCATGGCCAGGCCCGCGCCGCTCAGCGCGTACGGCAACATGAACGGCACGCGGTACCACGCGCCGCCCTTGATGTCGTACGACAGGACCGCGACCAGCAGGCCCAGCCCGACCGGCAGCACCATCGTGCCGGCCACCCAGATGAGCGTGTTGCGGGTCGAGGTGAGCAGCGCCGGGTCCTCGATCAACTTGCCGAAGTTGGCGAGGCCGGTCCAGGCGGGCGGCTCCAGCCCGTCGTAGCGGGTGAGGCTCAGGTAGGCGGTCCACACGAACGGCGCGTAGAGCAGCACCGCGACCAGAATGGCCGCCGGCGCCACATACCCGTGCCGTAACCGCCCCAGCATTGGGGCACGGGTGCTCACTGATGCGTGCTCCAGTACTCGTCGGCGCTCTTCTGGATGGTGTCCAGCACCTCCTTGTAGGTGCCCGGCTCGGTGACGAACTTGCTGAACCCGTCGAGCGCGGCCGTCAGGATGGGTGGCGGCGTGGCCTCGAAGTAGCGGTTGACCAGCCGATACTTGCCGCTGCCTGCGTCCTTGGTGACGGCGCCAAGTGCCTCGTCCTTAATGGCGACCTTGGGATTGGCGCTTACGTCGCCCCGGCTGGTGGCCCACTTCTCCTGGGCTTCGGCGGTCGTCCACCACTTGAGGTACTTCATGCTCGCGTCGGGGTCGGCGGCCTTGGCCAGCGAGCAGAGCGGGCCGCTCTCGAAGATCATCGAGGTCTTCGGGAGGGAGGCGTTGACGTTGGGGATGGCGAAGAAGCCGTAGTCGGTGCCCGGCTTCATGTCGCGCTGGGTCATGCTCGTGTTGAACCAGGTCCCGAAGGACACCATCGCGGCCTTGCCGTTCTTGAGCACATCGCCGGGGTCGGTCTTATCGCCCGGATTTATGAAATATCCGGCGTCAATGAGCTGCTTCCACCGCTCCATCACCTGGACCACGCCCGGGTCGGTGTACTTGGCCTTGCCGGTGGACAGGCGATCGTACAGGTCCGGGTCGGTGCCGGCCATGAGCTGCTCGAACCAGACGAACGAGAACAACACGCTGGTGTGGTAGAACGCCTTGACCCCGTTCTGCTTCAGGGTGTCCGCGGTCTTGATGAGGTCGTCCCACGTCTGCGGCGGCTGCAGATCGTACTTTTCGAAGATCTTCTTGTTGTAGAACATGCCCCAGTAGGCGACGTTCATCGGCACGCAGTACTGCTTGCCGCCGATTGTGTAGTAGGGGGCGAGGTCCTGCGACAGGTCGCCGGCCTTGATCGCCTCCTGCCAGACGGCCGTGGTGTCGGCCACCTGCTTCTGCTTGACGATCTCCTCCAGCATCCCCCCGGTCTGCCACGTGAACAGATCGGGCTTGACGTTCGTGCGGAACGACGCCTTGATGAACGCCTGGTACTGCGCCGAGTCCGTGTATCCCGTCGGCTTCATGCCCAGGCCGATGCTCTGCTTGGACAGCGCGCCCATCCCGTCGAAGTACTTCGTCCAGGCGCCTTTGTCGTTGTACAGCGTTAATTCGGTCTTCTTCTGCGGCGCCGCGGCATTGCCGCCGCCGCACGCGGTCAGGACGAGCGCCGCCACGCCGAGCGTGGCCATGCGTGACCGGTACATGGGCCGGCCTCCTTGGTTCTCTACTTGGGGGGTTGCAACCGGTGCTCTATAACGGTCTTCACGTCCACCAGGTGGGCCCGCATCCGCTCTTCGGCCGCGGCCGCGTCGCGTGCTTCGATGGCCTCCAGGATCGCCAGGTGCTCCTCGTAGTCGCGGCGCCGGTCGTCGAAGATCTGCAGGATCTCCCGCTGCTCAGGCCCGTGGACGGTGAGCAGCGAATCGACGACCTCGTGCAGCACGCTGTTGCCGGCCAGCCGTGCGGTCGCCCGGTGGAAGGTCATGTTCGCGTCGTGCAGCTCGGCGTCCTCGCCGCGCAGGTGCCTGCCTGCCTCATCGAGCGCCTGCTTGAGTGCGGCCAGCTCCTCGCGACCCGCGTGCTCGGCGGCCAGCGCCGCCAGCGGCGGCTCGATCAGGATGCGCGCGCCCAGCAGCTCCAGCAGCCGGGCGGCGTGGAGCTCGCGCATGTTGGGGTTGGGCAGAACCAGCCGCTCGATGTCGGCTCCGACGTAGATGCCGGAGCCGTGCCGCATCTCGATGGCCCCGGTGGCCTCGAGCCTGCGCAGCGCCTCGCGCAACGTCGGGGTGGTGACGGCGAAGCGCTGGGAGAGCTCCCTGGTCGAGGGAAGCCTGTCCCCCGGCCGGTGCCCTCCGGTACGGATGAGCTCCAGCATGCGCTCGGTCAGAGCGTCGGAAAGCGTGGGACGCGTCACCTCGGACATATCAAGTGATCTAATCACTTAATGCCATTGGCGTCTACGGGTCGTCCCCTCCGTCCCGCTACGCGTCAGCGCTTGAGCCACTCCGTCATCATGTCGATCTGGCCTTTCCTGGAGGCCCGCACCTGCTTCGCCCATTCCTTGACCGCCGGGTTGGCCCCGTTGTAGACCTCCATGCCCGCCATCTGCACGGCGTCATCCTGGTGAGCGATCAGCAGATTGAGCAGGTCCCGCTCGAAGGACTTGGACGTCTTCAGCGCCCGGATCTGCTTGACGTCGGTCTCCGGCATGCCGCCGTGGTGCGCGTGCCCGGTCGACGGAGCGGTGAGGGGCTGATCCCAGGAGTGCAGCCAACGCAACATCATCTCAACCTCGTTCTGCTGCGTGCTCTCAATGGCCGCGGTGAGCGTCTTGATCTCTTGCTTGGCGGCACGCGCGGTGCCCACCTTCGCGATCTCGATACCCTGCCGGTGATGCTGCACCATCATCTGCACGAACATCACATCGTCGGCATTGACCGGCGCTTCGGCGGTTCCGGGCGCCCCACAACCGATGATGATCAGCAGGAGCCCCGACAGGGCCGCCGTCGCGACAACCTTCGGCCGCACCCGCCTCACCTCATTTATTAATAGGAAACCTTCCTAAGCGATTTCTATCCTGGGCGCAAGCCCTCCCCGATTGACATCAACTTAACTCGAGGTTGCACCGTATACCCATGGGAACCTTCGAGATCGGCGTCATTCTGCCGGGAATCGCCGTTCAGCAGCGCGACCGCATCGACCTGCGTGAGGCGGCCAGACACGCCGAGAACGCCGGACTGGACGGCGTGTGGCACGGCGACCACCTGGCCATCGGCGCCCCGACCTTGGACGCCCCGATCGCACTGGCCACCGCCGCTGCCGCCACCACCCGAATCAGGATCGGCACCAGCGTGTTCATCCCCGCCCTCCGGCCCATCGCCTGGGCGGCCAAACAGATCGCAACCCTGCAGCACGTTTCCGGCAACCGCCTCATCCTCGGCATCGGCTCCGGCGGAGGCCCCGAACAGTGGGCCGCCGCCGGCGTGCCCTACGCCGAACGCGGCCGCCGTACCGACACCGCGTTGACCCTGCTCCCCCGACTCCTGGCCGGCGAGCGGACCCAGCTCCACGACGAACCCGGCGAGCCCTCCGTCGAACTGGCCCCGCCCGCGCCCATGCCGCCCGTCTGGATCGGCAACGCCTCCGCCGCGGCCATCCGCCGCGCGGCCCGTCTCGGCGACGGCTGGTTCCCCTCCCTGATCTCCCCTCGGGAGGTCGCCGAAGGCAGGAAGAAACTGTTCGACCTGGCCGCCGAACACGACCGCCCCGCACCCGTCATCGCCATCGGCGCCACCTCGGCCCTCGGCTCCGGCGCGCCTTCCCGCCGGGAGATAGCCTCCGGAATCACCTCCGCCTACGGCCGCCCCCTGGACGAGGTCATCGACATTCCCCTCACCGGCCACCCGAAGGAGGCCGCCGAGAAACTGTCCGCCTACCGCGACGCCGGGGCCGCCCACGCGATCGTCGGAATCGCCGGCGGCGACTGGCGAATCCAGGTGGACCTGCTGGCCGAGGTCCGCAACCTCCTGCGCTAGCTCAAGGCTCCTGACCACCGACAACAGCGAGCAACACGTCCGCATGACACTCCTGATCGCACGGACACCAGCAGGCGAGATCCTTGCCGGCGAGCTCCCGCCGAGCCTGCTCAACCAGCTCAGGATGTTGCCGCAGATGATCGTGGTACAGCTCGATCACCTCACCCCGCTCATGGACCCGCCCACCGCAAACCCGACATCCCCGCCGTCCCACGGCGTGCGGGCTACAGTACGGACTCGCCTTCAGGCCGGGCGCCGCCCGGCCGACGTACACCGCCCCCTTCGGCACGCGTCCGTGATACCTGTCGCCTTCGACCTTGACCCGGCGTGGCATGCAGCAACCTCCCCACGTCGATCTTCGGCAGATTTAACACTGGATCTTCGGCAGGTTTAACATCGACGCTAGCCTGTCGTCGTGCGGGAAGCGATTGACTACCTGCCCCGACGTGCAGCTTCACTGGTCTATGAGGCATTGAAGGACACGCGGATCGTCGTCATCAACGGAACGCGCCAGGCAGGTAAGTGCACTCTCGCAGAAAGAGTGGCCGGCCCACCTTTCTCTCGGAAGCGGAGCGATTGCGAAGCTCGGTGCTAACTACTCCACCGCCATAACGCATCCCGTACGGCGACCGCAGGCGGCCGCCCGGCGGGGTCATCACCGAGCAGGGCCGCCACGGACCTGCTCACCTCGGCGGGCACCGATATCCCGTCCAGAAGCTGGCGGATGACCCCGCCCAGTGCGTACAGATCCTGCTCGACCACCAATGTGGTGAACGGCCACTCCGGCGGCACGTGGCCGGGGCTACCCCACGGCCACGGGTCGGGGTCGCTGATCGGACACGCGCCCTCCAGGTCAATGGCTCGCACCCCATCCGGTGTCGCGATCAGGTTGGTCGCCTTGCAATCGCGCCACGCCCAACCCACGGCATGGATGCCGGCCACCACCGCCGCCACGCCGGCGGCGGCTCGTACTCGCTCGTGTTCATCGGACAGTTCCAGCAGCCCCGGACCGTCGAGGTGTTCCGTGACGATGTAGTAGTTCTCCTCCCATGCGAAGGAGTCCAGCAGCGTAGGCACAGCGGCGCCGGCGGCTGACAGTTCCGCCAGCACGCGGGCCTCGTGCGCGACGCGGTCGCGGCCGTCGCGTCCGTCGAAGTCGGTCTCCCCATGCCTCCTGCCCTCCTTGAGCACCACCCGCTTGGCTGGTGAGGATCTCAGGTCGAGCGCGAGGTACGTGCCGCCCTTGCCGCGTTGCGCGATGGGCTCGTAGGCCAGGTAGGTGCAAGCGAGCGGACCCTGCGGCGGCACTGGCGGCGGTGCGGGGAACAGGTCCTCCACCCAGCCTGGTACGGCCTGGGCGCGCTGGTCGGGCTCCAGCTGACCCGCTGGGGTGATCACCGCGTCCACCCGCGTGCCGCCCACCTCGACCTGCCCGACTGGATGGAACGCTCCATAGCGGTAATGCACCACGCTGCCCGGCCGCAACTGACGGTCGAAAGGCACCCGGGGGCCGGACACGTCGCGCAACTCGTCGTCCAGACGTCCGGCCAGCGACCTGGCCCTGTCGGCGTCGCCGGGGTACGCAGTGATCACCTTGCCGATCTGCGTGTAGCCGTAGAACAGGCCCGAGTTCAGGCGGCGGATCTCGACCATGGACGCCGGCGCCTTCCACAGCACCGACATCTCAGCCAGCACCGGAGCCGCCTTGCGAAGCACGTCAGCGGCCGAGCGGGAGGTCGCCGACACATGCAGCTTCCAGCCCTGCGTACCGTCTGCCCGAGGGCTGGACGGCCGGTTGAAACGCCAGATCGACTCCGGCGCCGCGTGCGGCAGATGCTCTGCCACCAGCGAACGCCACTCCTGCTCGGCGGTGCCGATAACGTCCTTCGGGGCGATCACTCGGTGATCTCCGGCTGCATCATCGGTGCTGTGGTGGTGGTCGTGGTGGTGCTCGTCGTGGTGATCGTGCAGGCGACCGTGGTCGTCGTGGTGGTCGTCGTCACGGTCAGCGAGGTCGTTCCGAGCTCTTCCTCGCTCGCGGTAGGCGACATCTGGGCCAGTGCGGCAGGTGACTGCGCGAAGTGCCTGATTAGCTCCTGCCACGCCGCGCCCGTGAACCCTTCCTTGGCCACGGCCATGCTCTTGTCACGCAGTTCCTCTGCGAAGGCCGTGTCCTGCAGGGCGCGGTTGATGACGTTCTCGATGTTGGACATGGTGTGATTCTCCTTTCCGCCCCCAGCGTGATCCGCCCGCGGAAACAGCGCATGAGTAACCCCTACCTAAAGCGCCGTCGACCCATGCCGCGCGTTGCGGACGGCATCCTCGGCCACGCCTGGATCGTCGCCAAGACCCGGACGATGGTCGCCCAAGGCCTCGTCGAGCAATCCGGCGTCCCCAGGATCCTCCCGGGCATGTGGCTCGTGGCCGGCACGTAGCCGAACATGAACACGTTCGGCGCTTACAACTTCTCTTCCAACCAATGCCGCATCGGACCAAGGCCCTGCCCTTCGAAGAAGGCCAGGGCCTTTTTGTTGGAGTCCCAAACGTCTGCGATCAGGCTTGTACAGCCAGCCTCCAGAGCTGCCGCACGAACCGACTCGACCAACGCCGAACCCACCCTGGTACGAGCCATTCGTGGATCTACAGCGATGTGCTCGACGAAGGCGAAGCTTCGCGCGTGCATGAGGGCATCAGCAGGGCGATTGTGGATGGTCGCGGTGATGTAGCCGACAGGGGTATCGTCGCCCGACTCGGCGATGAAGGCGATGGCACCTTCACGTGCCAAAAACCCCGAGAAGAGCGGCATCAACTCTTCAACAGCGGGAGCCGGGCGGAAGATGTCCGGCCTTGCATCAACGTGTAGACCATGAACGAACTGGTTCAACTGAGCCAAGATCCCGGCGTCGTCGCGTACGGCTTGCCGGATCCGAACCGATGGTGTCGTCATGGAGGAAAATGATGTCCTAAGTTCGATCCCGAAGCCCAAGGGCCCAGACCCCTTCATTACGAGGGCAAGGCAGAAAGCACGTCGATCGCCTTCGCACGGACCCGACCAGCAGATCTAAGCGGTCGCCGTGCTGTTGAGTGCGTCGGCGTTGCTGTACTGGTTGTTGTCCAGCAGCCCTCAGCTCCCGGGCTTGGCGGCAAGGGCCGCCGCCGGAGAAGACCCTTGCCGCAGCCGATCGCCACAACCGTAACGACGATCACCGAGGCGAGCGATCGTCACGGCCCCCGGCCACTTCGATGCCAAGCCTGGCCTCGTACGCGAGATTGGGCGCCAGATGTTACGGAGATGTTCGTGGGAACCGGCACCACTTGTAGATCCTGCCCGCTGGGAGCGCGGGCGGTAGCTCCAAAGCCCCGTTCACCCTCCGTGCAATCAATCATGAACCGAGCCGGGCGCGGAGCGCGCATCCCCTGGCCTCCGGAGCGACATCACGTGGCAAGCACAGCGGTGAGCATCGAGAGATACGACTCATGGGCGAGACGCAGGCCGTCAAGGTCGGACGTCTCAAACCACGCCACAGCGTCGTGCTCGTCCGTCGCGGCGTTAACGAGTGTTCCGGTCCACTTGTCGATCAACCAGATCTGCATGTCGAACGTCGGGGTACGGATCTCATGCAGCGGCGGACTGGACGGCTCCGACGCCGTGATTCCCAACTCCTCCCGAAGCTCGCGGACGAGGCTCTCCCTCGGATCCTCCCCCTCCTCAATATGACCGCCCGGCAGGTCCCACACGTCGGGATACCAACGGCGTCCGGCGCTTCGATGACACAGCAACACCCGATCGCCGTCGAGAAGAACGGCCGTCACGATCCGGACTGGACCGGAGTCGTCAGTGGAGATCGTCATCAGCACATTCTGACCCATGCGGATCCGCCGCAGACAGGGCGCATCCCGCCGCCGACTGGCCGGTCGGGATGGGCCACTGCGCTGGGCGATCAGCCAAACCAGCCATGTCCGCCCGATCTTTCCCCAGTACCACGGGGACCCCCACCTCGACATCGAGGTGCGCCCGACCCGAACACGTCCCCTGGACCGACCCGACCCATCCGGCCTGACGAACGGCCCGGTGTGAACGGCTTCACCGCTCAGAAATACTCCGCCACGTCGTCAGTTCTGGTAGCCCCTCGCCACCTGCGGAAGGATTGACGACCATGACCGACGCCAGACTGCCAGGCGACGACGAGGCCGCGTTCATCGCGGCGGCCCGCTCGAACGACGCAGCACAGTTCGCGCTCATCACGGAGACCTACCGGCGTGAGCTGCAGGTGCACTGCTACCGGATGCTCGCGAACTACGAGGACGCCCAGGACATGACGCAGGAGACGTTCCTGCGGGTGTGGAACAAGCGGGAGTCGTTCAAGGGCCACGCTGCGCTGCGGACCTGGCTGTACCGGATTGCGACGAACGCCTGCCTCGACTTTCTGGAGAAGCGCAACGACCGCACACCCGTGCCTGCCGAGCTGCCGGGAGCGGGCTCGGAAGTGCACTACCTGCAGCCCTACCCGGACCGGATGCTCCCGGAGGATCCGCAGGAATCGGTGGTGGCCCGGGAGACGATCGAGCTGGCGTTCATCGTCGCCGTCCAGCACCTGCCGCCGCGGCAGCGGGCGGTGTTCATCTTGCGCGACGTCCTCGGCTGGCCGGCGCCGAAGGCCGCCGACGCCCTCGATCTGACCGTCGCATCGGTGACCAGCGCACTACAGCGGGCGCGCGTGACGATGCGCGAGCAGCTACCCGACCGCCGCCTCGACTGGCGGCGCCCTGCCACGCACGAGCTGTCGGATGACGAGCGCGACGTGGTGAAGTCGTATATCGACGCCCATGAGCGCAACGACCTCGAGGGGCTGATGGCCCTGCTGCGCGACGACCTGCGCTTCACGATGCTGCCCGATCCGGGCACCTTGGTCGTCACGGCCAAGGACGCGGTGGACGGCTGGGTCTCCAATGGGCTCTTCCAGCGCGGCTACGACGACTGGCGCTGCATCGCCACGACGGTCAACCGCATGCCTGCCGCCGCGCTGTACCTCCGCGCCCCCGACGACCCGGAATACCGTTTGTTCACCATCGCGGTCCTGCACATCGTCGACGGGAAGATCGCCGAGCTCACCGGATTCGACGCCACCGACAAACCATGGCTGGACCTGCCCGCGACGCTGTGATCAGACAAGTCCCCATCGTCGACGAGTCCAGCGCACGGACCGGCGTCACCGAAGTCACCGCGGAATGAGCACCCCGACCAGCTGAACACCAACGCGGCAACGCGAGCACCACCGCCCGCCGGCGTTGCCGGCGGGGCATCCCTATGCCCGAAGAACATCGTCACGATCAACGACGCCGTCGTCCTCATCTTCAGCGAGCCGGTCAACAGCTCACGCGGAAAGCAAGGAAGGGCCGGGAAAGGTTCCCTCATCGCCGAGGGTCACGGTGAGCACGCCAGGAAGGAACTCGGCCTGGCCTTACGAGCCGAGCATTCGACCCGTGCTCATCGCCTCGTCTCGTATCGGGTCAGCACTACGCCGCCGGGAAATGTCCGCGTCTCGACCAGTTTCAGGTTCACCCAGTTGTCCAGGGCTGTGAAGAACGGCGTGCCGCCGCCCACCAGGACCGGATGGGTGACGATCGCGTACTCGTCGATCAGCCCGGCCCGCATGGCCGCCGCGGCGAGCGTCGCGCCGCCGATGTCCATCGGGCCGCCGTCCTCGGCCTTGAGCCGGGCGATCTCGGCGACCGCGTCGCCGGTGACCAGACGGGTGTTCCAGTCGACCTTGTCGATCGTCGATGAGAACACCACCTTCGGCATGTCCCGCCAGAGGCGCGCGAACTCGATCTCCGCCGGGGTCGCGTTGGGCTGCTGGTCGCCGGTCGGCCAGTGGGAGCTCATCGTCTCCCACAGCTTGCGCCCGTACAGCGACAGCTCGCTGCACCGCATCTGTTCGTACCACCACTGGAACAGCTCGGCGCTCGGCGAGGAGTCCGGTCCCTCTCCCCCGCTCCAGCCGATGTCGTCGCCGGTCGCGGCGATGTAGCCGTCCAGGGTCACGTTCATGCCGAAGATCAGTTTTCGCATCGTGTCAGCCTCCTGTGAGTTGATCTCACATGTACAGACGGGCACGGCGCGGAAACCTAATCGGTGCGCGATCCGCGTCCGACTGAGGCAAGGAGAAGCTCAGAGAGATCCTGAGGGACTACGAGGACGGCCTGACCCTTGCGAGGGGAACGCTGCTCGCGTAGACGGCTGCGGCTCCCTCCGACTCCTGAATGCACATGTGTGCTACCGGGGCCTTGGCTGCTGGAACTGCGTAAGCGTGTGTTGACCAGGAGCTGTTGACCGCCTGGGGCGGCCCCATCTATCCCACCACCGTTACGAACCTGCCTCGGAAGCTGATCGAGGACCATAACAAGGAGGCCGCCGAGAAGCTCCCCATAATCCGCCTACACGACCTCCGCCACCTGCACGCCATGATGCTGCTTCTGGCGGGCGTTCCCGTCCACGTCGTCGCGGCCCGCCTCGGCCACGCTGACCCGGCAATCACTCTCCGCGTCTATGCCCACGTAATCCGCTCGGCGGAAACAGCCGCCGCCGACATCTTCGCCAAGTCTCTGGAGGAGCCCTGTTAGCAAGGGTGTGAGCAAAAGGCCCCCTGTGATCATCACAGGGGGCCTTTGACCTGGAGCCGCCTTCGGGATTCGAACCCGAGACCCCTTCATTACGAGTGAAGTGCTCTGGCCGACTGAGCTAAGGCGGCGCGCCGTTTGGCTTGGAAGAGTCTACAGGAGCCTGAGGGGTTCTCGCTCCCTCCGATCACCCGATGCCCGGACAGATCACCCCGCCCCCAGCCCTTCCCAGTGACCTGCCTCGGAGTATTCACCGCCCCGCGCCCTCCGTGAGTACTGTCTGGGCTGCGATGTCCGGCTGCTCATCTTCGATCGGCCCGCTTACGTCCGCGTCCCTGGCTATGACGGTCCGTCGCCGTACATGGCGTCGTGCTGTTGACGCGGCGAGCACACGCTTGCTTTGGAGCACGCACACCGCCGCCCCCCATCGTTGAGCCGCACCACCACGGAGTCGGACGGCACGTTGTGCCCCACGACCGTCCCCGCCCCCTGCGGGGTCTCCACACTGGCCCCCACCCGGGGCGCCGAAGCCCGGAACTCCTGATACAGCGGATGCTCGTACTTGAGGCAGCACATGAGCCGCCCGCACGCGCCCGCGATCCGCAGCGGATTGACCGGCAGATCCTGGTCCTTGGCCATGCGTACGGACACCGGCTCGAAGTCCTTCAAGAAGGTGGCACAACAGAGGTCACGGCCACACGGGCCGATGCCGCCCTGCAGGCGCGCCTCGTCCCTCGGGCCGATCTGGCGCAACTCGACCCGGGCACGCAGGTTGCGGGCCAGATCTCGGACCAGGGCACGGAAGTCCACCCGGTGCGGGGCCGAGAAATAGACCGTGTAGACGTTGTCCTGGTCCAGATAGTCGACCCCGACCACCTTCATCGGCAGCGAGTGCCGCTTGATCAGGCGCTTGGACACGCTGCGGGCCTCGGCCCGACGGCGCTTGTTGGACTCGTCGCGGGCCAGATGCTCCTCACCTGCCGGCCCCGCGCACACCGGCAGCCCGTCGATGTCCTCACTCGAGTATTGCGGCGCCCACACGCACTCCGCCACCTCCGGACCCGAGTCGGTCGGCACGAGCACCTTGTCGCCCACTTTCGGGCTGTGCCCGCCGGGATCGAGGTAGTAGAGCCTCCCATAACGGGTGAAGCTCACGGCCATGATCATTCCCATGGGCTCGAGCTCGCCTCCTGACGGCCTCGGGGGTTCTTGCGGCCTTCGTTGCCACACTACGTGGGTCCGTACGCGGAAGGTCAGGGGTGCGGAGGTGGATGTTCGCCGGATCACTTGCTGATCGGGCACACCTTGCTGTCATGCAGGAACAAGCCGTAGTCGATCTCCAGCGTGGCCTGCACGGCCAGGCAGGGAATGTAGTTGGCCGAGGCCACCCCTGGTTGGCGCTTCAGCGTGGCGACCGTCTCGGCCCAGTCGGTGTTCGGCTTCAGCACCAACCGGAAGGATTCGGGCATGTCCTCCACGCGGGTTGCCTCGACAATCGCCTTGTTGCTCTTGTACGCGCGTATGAAGTTCTCATACGCCGCTTTCTTGTCCTCGAAGACGTACGAGTGGACCTCAGGCATGGCCTCGATCAGCTTCCTGATGGCCGTTTTCTGGGCGTACGTCGCTTCCTTGCCCCGCTTGGCAGAGAGTTTGTCCTTGCCCCGGGACTCGCGCTCGGCAGCGCACGCCGGCAGGGTGGACCCCTTGCCGCAGAGAAACACGCTGAGCCGCGGCTCCGACAGCCGCTCGGCCGACGCCGACGCCTCGGCAGAGGCGGCTTTCCGATCCACGACACTCCGTATCCCGGGCAGTCCTCGCAGCGCCTGCTGCACCTCGCGCGGATCAGCCCCCTCCTTGATCTCCAGCCGCAACGACATCGGCATGTCGGTGACCTTGACCAAGTCAAGCAGCGCCTTGTTGTCCGCGAAGCTGACCCGGAAGCTGTCGTAGGCGCTCGCCTGGTCCACGAAGAACACCTCTTCGACCTGCGTCAGCCCCCTCACCGCCCGCTCGACCGCGCGCACCTCCTCCAGGCTCACGTCGCGCCCCCGGCACAGCGTCTCCTTCGGCGCTGACTTCGTGCACAAGAAGACGGCCATATCCGCCTGCTCCGGGTTCGTCGCCACCACGTGGTCCTCGCCTTCGAGACCGCCCAGCCCCGCGGCGGTCGCCACCCCCGCGAGCACTACGGCCACCGCCACGGCCACCAGCCGGAAATTCATCCGGAGCCGCCGCCGCTGCGGTGCGCGCAGCGGCCTGAGAGTGCTGGGGTCGATCGCCGCCCCCGCCTCGGCGAGTGCCTCACGCAGTCTGTCTTCGACCGGGCTGTTCATGATCCCTCCTTGAGTGCTCGGCCGAGGGCGGCCAGCCCTCGCGCGATCGTGGACCTGGCCGTGCTCGCGCTGATCCCCATGGTCTCGGCGATCTCCTGGTCGGACAGGTCGAGGTAGTAGCGCAGCGTCAACGCCTCACGCTGCCTGCGCGGCAGCTCTCTCAGGGCGAGCAGGACCTCGCGCCGCTCCTCGCCCATGAGCGCGGCGCTCTCCGCCGACCAGACGGGTGGCTCGTAGGGCACCGCCCGCCGGAACACCACCGCCCGTCTTCGCAGGATCGACCGGCACCCATTGAGCACCGCGGAGCGCACATAAACCAGGGCCTTGTCGACGTCCCGCAGCCTGCCGCGGCCGGCATGGGTGCGGGCGAACGCCTCCTGCACGACGTCCTCGGCGGTCGCCTGATCGCCGACCATGATGAGTGCCAGCCGTACGAGACCCACGTGATGATCGGCGAAGATCGCCGCCACGTCGACCTGCCGCCGCACCAGGGCCTCACCTTGGGTGAGCAGTTCCACTTCCACGTAACAGAGACGCCTGGCAACCTCGTCTGCTGCTTCAGTCACCCGGTTATCGTCCGCCGACCGGCAAACGCCACATCCCGGTTCCCCACTGCTGGACGGCAAGCGCCGCACCCCGGTCCCCGCCTGTCCGCCCGCTGGGCCCACTAGGCATTGTCCCCGCCGCGGGCCTTCAGGGGCGCAGCGCCAGCATCATCGCCTCGACCGCGATCTGCGGGTTGACGTTCGCCGCGAGCCGTTCCCTGCACTGCATGATCGCATCGATCCGCCGCATTGTTTCCTCGGGCGTCGACCGCTTGGCCAGTTGATCGAGATCGAACCGGATGTCGTCGTTCGCCAGCTCCACCGCCGCCCCGAACTGCATGGCCAGCACGTCGCGGTAGAACGACACCAGCTCGAGCAACGCCGAGTCCAGCGAGTCCCGTTTGATCCGCGTGGCCCGTGACTTCTGCCGGTCCTCCAGCTCTTTCAGCGCCCCGGCCCCGCCCCGCACCAGCCCCCGGTTGAGTCCCTTGCCCGTGGAGCCCTCGCCGTAGAGCTTGCGCAGCTCGGCAGTCTCGTTCTCGTTGAGCGCGGCCGTGGCCACGGCCGCCTCCTCCTCCGCCGTCTTCACCAGACGCTCGGCGGCGGACACGCACTCCCCCACCCCCGTGAGCGAGCGTGGAATGCTCAGCACGGCCTCGCGCCGCTGCCTGGTCCCCTCGTCGAGCGCCAGCGCCCGTGCCCTGCTGATGTGCCCCTGAGAGGCCCTGGCGGCGAACGCGGCCGTCTCCCACGGCACGCTGTCACGCGTCGCGAGCACGTGGGCGACGGCGTCCGCGCTGGGTGTGGTCAGGGTGATCAGCCGGCAGCGCGACCTGATGGTGATCATCAGGTCGTCGGGGGCAGGCGCGCACAGCAGCCACACCGTGCGGGGCGGGGGCTCTTCGATGGCCTTGAGCAGGGCGTTCGCGGCCGACTCCGTGGCCCGGTCGGCGTCCTCGAACAGGATGACCCGCCACCGCCCCTGCGTCGGCGCCCCGGCGGCACGCAGGATGAGCTCACGGGTCTGCTTGACGCTGTAGGACAGGCCCTCGGGGCGTACGGACTCCAGGTCGGGGTGAGAGCCGATCAGCACCTGGTGGCACTGGTCGCAGTGGCCGCAGCCGCCGTCAGGGCACATCAGCGCCGCGGCGAAGGCACGGGCGGCGTCCTGGCGTCCGGAGCCGGGCGGGCCGGTGAACAACCAGGCATGCGTCATGCCCGCGCCGCGCCCGCCGCCGACGACCTCTCCGGCCGCTGCCGCGGCCCGCAACAGCACGGCTACCGCCTTGTCCTGCCCCACGAGGTCATCGAAAACGGTCACGCGCTAAGGGTAATTGCCCGCAACCCCACGTGGGCGCAACAACGGGGGTGAGGGCCTCACCCCCAGTCGCGGATCGCCGGCATCGTCCCCGTGACGTCCTCCGTCTCCTCCGGGACCGGGTCGGGCAGGATGTCGCGGATGCGGTCCTGGATCTGCCGGGTGATCATCTCGAGCGGCTGGGTGCCGTCCACGACCAGATATCGCTCGGGCGCGGCCGCCGCCAGCGCCCGGAACTCCTTACGCACCCGCTCGTGGAACTCCAGCGGCTCGGCCTCGATCCGGTCGACCGCTCCGCCCAGCCGGGTCAGCCCCAGCTTGGGCGGCGTATCGATGAGCACGGTCAGATGTGGCACCAGCCCACCCGTCGCCCAAGCGTTGATCTTGGAAACGTCTTTGGGATCGAGCGCCCGACCCGCCCCCTGGTAGGCCAGCGACGAGTCCACGTAGCGGTCGGTGATCACCAGTGAGCCCCGGTAGAGCGCCGGCCGGATCACCTTTTCCACGTGCTCGGCCCGGTCGGCGGCGTAAAGCAGCGCCTCCGAGCGCGCCGACAGCCCTCGCTCTGCCGCATCGAGCAGGATGGCCCGCAGCCGCATGCCGACCTTGGTGGAGCCCGGCTCTCGCGTCTGCACGACGTCGTATCCCTGGTCGCGCAGCCAGATGGCGATCAGCCGCGCCTGGGTCGTCTTGCCCGACCCCTCGCCGCCCTCGAACGCCACGAACAACCCCGGCACGTGCTCGACGGCCTCGGAGGGGAAGCGCTCGCCGCGCACCGCCGCGATGAGATCCGCCGCCAGGGAGACGCCCTTCCTGTCGTCCATGTGGCGCAGCGCCAGGAGGCCGACGATCGTGGCGAGCACCCCGCCGACCACCAGCACCAGGTTGGTCCCGTCGAACCGGTAGGCGAACTCGCCCAGCTCCAGCCTGTGCACGCCGAACAGCGCCGCCAGCGGGCTGGCGACGGCGACCACGAGCAGCAGCGTGACGCGCGCCGTGGACTGCAGGAACGCGAACGTACGGCCACGCAGCCCGTCCTCGACCTCCAGCCCGATCAGCGTGTAGCCGATGATCCAGGCGATCCCGGCGCACGCCCCGAGCAGCACGGTCAGCATGACCACGATCACCAGGTTGTGCACCAGCGCGATCGCGACCAGGACCAGCCCCGCCACCGTGATGGCCACCCCGAACAGCCGCCGCCGCGACAACTCGCGCAGCAGCCGGAGCCCGAAGAACATGCCCAGCGCCATGCCGACGAAGACCGCCGCGAACACGACACCGTAGGCCGCGTCGCCGCCGCCGAGCGTGCTCACGTAGATCCTCGCCACGCCGACCACGGCCCCACCGGCGGCGAACGCCCCCAGCATGCCGATGATCAGCCCGCGCACCAGCCGGTTGCCGCCGACGAACCGCCAGCCCTCGACGATCTGCTTCAGCACAGAGGGGGTGGAGATCGCGCCGTCCCGCTTGGGGATGTCACGCAACGTGAAGATCAGGAATGCCGACACCAGGTAGGCGCAGGCGTTGACGACCAGCGCCAGCCCGGTGGCGTCCCGGCCGGCCGGGAACGGCACGACGGTCCTGATCAGGTCGCCCGCCACGGACAGCGCCGCGAACAACATGGCCGCGACCGGCGCGCTGCCGTACGTGACCAGCAGGTTGAGCCGGTTGGCCGACTCCAGCTGCTCCTTCGGCACCAGATTGGGCACCGTGGCGTCCTTGGCCGGGACCCAGAACAGGTTGACGCACTCGACCAGGATGGTCGCCACGATGATCCACTGGTAACTGTTGACCACCGGGATCGACAGCACCACGGCGAACCTGGCCAGGTCCGCCGCGAACATCGTCAGCCGCCGGTCGAACCGGTCGGCGAACACGCCCGCGAGCGGCCCTAGCAGCACGGCCGGCAACATCTTGGCGATGAAGACACCGCCGACGGCCAGCGACTGCACACGGTAGTCGTCACCTTGGGTGAGGTTGGCGGCCAGCGCGGTCAGCGCGAGAATGTTGAGCCAGTCACCCAGACTGCACACCGACATGGCCATCCAGAGCCGTCGAAACGGCGCGTTGGCCAGCACGTGGGTAGGGCGGCGTCGGCCAGGGGCAGTCATGATTTCAGGGTATCCAGGTCTTGACCAGAAGCGGGTGGACAAGAGACGAGCCGGATATTCCCGGCGGACTCGTGGCCGAGGGTATTACGTACGCGGCCCCGCGCGCAGGTTACACACCTCGAATGGGTCCCCGAAAATATCACCAATTGAAAACTCCAGTCCCATCTCGAGCCTCTGCTACCAATGGGCCCCACTCGGCCCGGATATCGGGTGGTAGGTCCAGATCGTCCCAGAGCTCGGCGAGCAGCACACCGTCCACGTGGTCGTGCAGTTCCTGAGGACTGCCCTCGCACAACAACAGCGTGTATGCCGCCCTCCGCTCCGCACGGTCGGCCAGGTCGTAGTCGCGGCCACGCAGCCGCGCCATCCCCAGCGCCGCGGCGACCGGCAACCGCCACAACCGGCTCGGCACAGGAAAGGGCCGCGCGGTGAACTCCACCTTCGGCTCCAGCGCCAGCCGGAACCCGGCCGCGTCGAGGATGCGCCCGGCCGTCTCCAGCGTCGGTGACTTTCTGCCGTGCTCATAGGCCGACAGCGTGGTCCGCGACGTGCCGCTGACGGTGGCCAGCGCCTTCTGGTTCATGCACGCGGCGTGCCTGGCCTGCTTGAACAGCAGCCCACCGCGCTCGGCCCAGATGGCGACACCGGACGCCAGCGCCGCCTCCATCGGCGAGGACACCATGGATGATCCTTCCCCGTGCGTATCCGTCCGGATACTACGGCATCATGGCGCCCTGTGGCCACTCGACTACGCTAGGCGAGTTCCAGCATCGTGATCTCGGGCGGGGCCCCGACCCTTACGGGTGGCCCCCAGAACCCGGCGCCCCTGGTGACGTAGACCTGCACCCCGTCCACGGTCGCCAAGCCGGACACCACCGGCTGCTGCAGCCCCACGACCAGGCTGAACGGCGCCATCTGACCGCCGTGCGTGTGCCCGGACAGCTGCAGGTCCACGCCATGGCGGGCGGCCTGGTCGACCTGGACCGGCTGATGCGCGAGCAGCACCGTGGACCGGCTGGTGTCGCGGTTGCCGAGGGCCTTGTCGAAGTCGGGACCGTCACCCTGGGAGGTGCCGTTGAGGTCGTTCACCCCGGCCAGATCGAGGACGGCGCCCTGGTGCCTGATCTCCACGCGCTCGTTTCGCAGCGGGCGTACACCGAGCTGCCCCAACTCCTCGATCCACTCGGCGAACCCGCCGGGGGCGAAGTATTCATGATTGCCGGTCACGAAATATGCCCCGTAGCGGGACTCGATGTCCTTCAGCGGCCGCGCCAGCGCGCCGAGCTGGGCCACCGACCCGTCCACCAGGTCGCCCACGATCGCGACGACGTCGGCCTCGAGCCCGTTGATCATGCGGACGATGCGCTCGGTGTGGGCCTTGCCCGTCAGCGGTCCCAGATGGATGTCGCTGACCACGGCGAACCGCAGGCCGCCGAGCCGCTGGTCCAGGCTCGGTAGCGTGACCTTGACCCGCTCGAGCACCGGATCGCCCAGAGCGCTCGTGATGCCGTAGCCGACCGCGCTCAGCGCGCCGGCCCCGGCGATGGCGGCGGTGGCCCGCCCGAGGAACAACCGCCTGCTCAGCGGAGCAGGGGGCGCGGCCTTCTCAGCCGGCGCGGCCCTCTCACCAAGGGCGCCCCCCTCAGCAGACGGGAGCGTCTCAACCGGCGGAACCGTATCAACCGGCGCGGTCTCAACCTGCGCGGTCTCCTCGACCGGCGCCGCCGTGCCGGCCAGGACCGGGACAGGCTCGAACTCGGCCTCCGGCGCCCGCTTCCGCTCGGCAATGCGCAGGAACAACCCCGCCACAGCCCGCGGAATCTCCAGCACCACCAAGAACAGGAACAGATAGAACAGCAACGCCAGCCAGACGTACCCCGGCCAGGCCAGCCAGTGCCCGAACTCCATCCGCGTGCTGACGAACGTGCCCACGACCAGCGCGAACAGGCCCACCATGCCCCAGGTCAGCGCCTTGCGCAGCCGCCCGGGGCCGGTGGTCGAACGCACCAGCCGGTGCCAGAGGTAATAGTGCGCCAGCAGCACCAGGCCGACGAAGATCAGGACCACCACGTATTAGATGCTACTTACGATTTGGCAGCCGGCTTCTTCGCGGGAGGCTTTTTCGCCGGCGCCTTCCTCGTCGTGGTGGTCTTCTTCGGCGCCGGCGCCCGCTCCCGCCGCTCGGCCAGCAGCTCCGCCGCCCGCTCGATCGTGATGTCCTCGACCGTGTCACCCTTGCGCAGGGAGGCGTTGGTCTCGCCGTCGGTCACGTAGGGGCCGAAGCGCCCCTCCTTCACCACGACCGGCTTCTTGGAGTTGGGGTCGTCGCCCAGCTCGCGCAGCGGCGCCGCTGTAGCGGCCCGCCGCCCACGCGGCTTGGGCTGCGCGAACAGCTCCTTCGCCTGGTCGATGGTGACCGTGAGCAGGGCCTCCTCGGAGGCCAGCGAGCGCGAGTCCGTGCCCTTCTTCAGGTAGGGCCCGAACTTGCCGTTGTACGCCGTGACCTCCTCGCCCTCCAGCTCGCCCACGACCCTGGGGATCGACAGCAGCTTGAGCGCGTCCTCGAGCGTGATCGTGTCCAGCGACATCGTCTTGAACAGCGAGCTCGTACGGGGCTTCGGCGCGTCGGCCTTCTTCGTCCGCCGCTTGGGAGCCTCCTCGTCCACGGGCGGCTCGGGCAGGACCTCCGTCACATAAGGCCCGTACCGGCCGTCCTTGGCCACGATCATGTGCCCGGTCACCGGGTCGTGCCCCAGCTCGCGGTCACCCGTCGGCCGCGAGAACAGCTCCTCGGCCTTCTCCGCGGTCAGCTCGTCGGGCGTCATGTCCTCGGGCACGTTGACCCGGGCGCCCTCCCTGTCCAGGTAGGGGCCGTACCGCCCGACCCGCAGGACGATGTCCGACCCCCTGACCGGGAACGAGCTGATCTCCTTGGCGTCGATGTCGCCGAGGTCGGTGACCATCTCCTTCAGGCCCTCGTCGCCGTCGGAGCCGTAGTAGAACCGCTGCAGCTCCGGCACCCGCTCCGCCCGGTCGTTGGCGATGTCGTCGAGCACCTTCTCCATGTCGGCCGTGAAGTCGTAGTCGACCAGGTTGCCGAAATGCTGCTCCAGCAGGTTGACCACGGCGAACGCCAGGAACGACGGCACCAGCGCCGTGCCCTTCTTGAACACATAGCCGCGGTCGAGGATCGTCCCGATGATCGAGGCGTACGTCGACGGCCGCCCGATCTCCCGATCCTCCAGCTCCTTGACCAGCGACGCCTCGGTGTAACGGGCGGGCGGCTTGGTCGAGTGGCCGGCCACGTCGAGCCTGGTCACGCTGAGCGGGTCGCCTTCGGCCAGGTTGGGCAGCCGCTTCTCGGAGTCGTCGCGGTCGGTCGACGGATCGTCGGCCCCCTCCACGTACGCCTTGAGGAAGCCGTAGAACGTGATCGTCCGGCCGGACGCGCTGAACTCGACGTTCTCCCCGGCCGACGACCTGCCGCTCACCTTCACCGTGACCGACTCGCCGACCGCGTCCTTCATCTGCGAGGACACCGTACGCTGCCAGATCAGCTCGTAGAGGCGGAACATGTCGCCCGACAGCCCGGTCTCGCCCGGCGTGCGGAACTCCTCACCGGAGGGGCGGATCGCCTCGTGGGCCTCCTGCGCACTCTTGACCTTGCTGCTGTAGACGCGGGGCTTGTCCGGGACGTACTCGCGGCCGTACAGCTTGATCGCCTGCGAGCGCGCGGCCGCCACCGCCGTCTCCGACAGCGTGATGCTGTCGGTACGCATGTAGGTGATGAAGCCGTTCTCGTAGAGCCGCTGGGCGACCTGCATCGTGTATTTGGCGGAGAATCCCAGCTTCCGGCTGGCCTCCTGCTGCAATGTGGTCGTCCGGAACGGCGCATACGGCTTGCGCGTGTACGGCTTGCGCTCGACCGACTTGACCGCGAACGACACCCCCTGAAGCCGCCCGGCGAGCTCGCCCGCGGCCGCCTCGGACAGGTGCAGCACATCGGCGTTCTTGAGCCGCCCGGTGCTGGCGAAGTCGCGGCCCTGCGCCACCCGCTTGCCGTCGACCAGGGTCAGCGTCGCGGTGAAGTCGCGCGGACGCTCCTCCGGCTTGTTGGTGTCGAACAGCGCCTGCAGGTCCCAGTAGTGGGCCGACGTGAACGCGATGCGCTCCCGCTCACGCTCCACCACCAGCCGCGTCGCCACGGACTGGACGCGACCCGCCGACAGCTTGGGCTTGACCTTCTTCCACAGCACGGGGCTGACCTCGTAACCGTAGAGCCGGTCGAGGATGCGCCTGGTCTCCTGGGCGTCCACCAGGCGGAGGTTGAGGTCGCGCGGGTTGGCCACGGCGTCCTGGATGGCCTGCGGGGTGATCTCGTGGAACACCATGCGGTGCACCGGAACCTTGGGCTTGAGCACCTCGCGCAGGTGCCAGGCGATGGCCTCGCCCTCGCGGTCCTCGTCGGTGGCCAGATAGAGTTCGTCGGCGTCCTTCAGCAGCTGCCGCAGTTTGGCGACCTGCGACCGCTTGTCGGGGTTGACGACGTACAGCGGCTCGAAGTCGTGCTCGACATTCACCCCGAGACGCGCCCATGGCGCCCCCTTGAACTTCTCAGGGATGTCGTCGGCTCTCTCCGGCAGGTCGCGGATGTGGCCGATGCTCGATTCGACGATGTAGCCGCGCCCGAGGTACCCGGCGATCGTCTTCGCCTTGGCCGGCGACTCGACGATCACCAGGCGTGTTCCGCCGGCGCTGCCGTTCTTGGCTGGCACGCTGCTTCCTACCTCGCTGTTCGCTAGCAAAATCCCCCTGCCGGGAGTCGGCACAGACTGAAAGGTAACCCGACTCGCGGAAATTTCCTTCCCCCGGGCTACCCACTACCTTCCGGGTCCACCCACAAGCACGCAGAATAAGGCCCATCGAGCGGCATGGCGCCCTGACTCACCCTGGAGACTAATCGTTGTGCTCGACTACTCCTACATGGATATCTTCATTCCGCGCGACCTCACTCGCGAAGCAGCACGTCAGCTGCTGACCGAACACGCAGAGTACGGTCAATGGGAGCTCGCGCGCGTACGCGTCCACCCCGACGGGAGCCGTCACGTACGGCTACGCCGCAAGATTATGCGGGTCCGCCGGACGCTCTGAACGCGGACATGGCTTTGCCCGTCCCAGGCCGCGCCCCCGGAACGGGCAAAGCATCTATCGCTGACTGCTCACGGGCTGTGAACAGCAGCCGTACCTGTATACGGACTCGCCGCATCCCTCACTTCCGGCCGGGTCGAAGCCGGAAGGTGTGGCGGGACTACTTGCGGGCGAACCGGATGCGGCGGGCTGACGCGAACAGCGTCGCCGACGCGGCGAACATGGCGCCGAGCGCGAGGGCGAGCAGCGAGCTCGGGTTCATCCCGGTGAGGCCGGCGGGCTGCTCGGCGCTCATCAGGCCGATGCCGCCGATCGGCAGGCCCCGGGTGACGGAGGTCACCGCGCCGCCGACGGGAGTGGAGGAGACCAGGTCGGTCGCCGTGCTGAGCGGGGAGGACGAGCGGGCCGGCGCCGGACGGGAGTGCGCGGTCTTCGACACCTTGGCCGGGGCCTGCGCCTGGACGGGCAGACCGGGCAGCTCGGGCAGCTGCGGCAGGCCGAACGTCCTGGCAACGTCCTCGACCAGCGGCACCGCAGTCACCTGCTGAGTGAGACCGGAAACGGCGTCGAGCTGCGCGGCGCCGACGACGTCCTGTAGCCGAGCGCCATCCGCCAGACCCTGCACCTGCTCGGTCACCGCGGAGACGCCACCGATGGTCTCCTTCAGCGCCCCCGCTGCGGGGACGCTCTCCAGTGCCCCGAACACCGGAACGCTCTCCAGAGCCCCCACGGCCGGGACACCCTGGAGGCCGCCCAGGGCCGGAACGCCGGCCAGCATGGGCAGCAGGCCGCTCTTCGCGGTCGCGGTCTTGCTGACGGTGGCGTGCGTGCGCCCGTACGAGCCGCCGGAACTCTCGTGTCCGGGCCTGCCGACGTTCGCCCCGCCCAGGCATCCGGCCGCCGCGTCGCCCAGGACGGCCACGGCGTTGCCGCAGACGTTCACCGGCGCGGCGATCGGCGCCACGATCTGGTTACCGGCCAGCACACCGCCCCTGCCGGACGTCCGGTTGCCACCGCCGTTACCCGGCGAGACTCCCGCGCCGCCCTTGCAGTGGGCCTCGGAGGCCCCGAGCACCGCGGCCGCGTTGCCGCAGATGTCGACGGGCGCACTGATCGGCGCGACTGTCTGGTTCCCGCTCAGCACACCGCCCACTCCCGACGTACGGTTGCCGCCCGCGCCGGAGTTGCGGACCTTGGCGCCGCCCTTGCAGCCGGCGAAGGCGTGCCCGAGCGCGGCGGCCGCGTTGCCGCAGACGTTGACGGGCGCACTGATCGGCGCGACCGTCTGGTTCCCGCTCAGCACACCGCCCACTCCCGACGTACGGTTGCCGCCCGCGCCGGAGTTGCGGACCTCGGCGCCGCCGTTGCAGCCCGCGGTGGCGTTGCCCGCGGCGTTGCCGCAGACCTCGACCGGCAGGCTGACGGGGGCCACGACCTGGTTGCCGCTGCCCGCGCCGAAGCGCCCGTCGGTGTCGTTGCCCGCGCTCCTGTGGTGCTTGCGGTAGCTCGGCCCGCCGTTGGTCACGGAAGAGCCGCCCTTGCAGCCCGAGAACGCCCGCCCGAACACGGCCACCGAGTTGCCGCAGAGGTTGATCGGCGCACTGATGGGCGCGACGGCCTGGTTGCCGCCCAGCACGCTCCCCTCACCGGACGTACGGTTGCCGCCCGCGCCGGTGCCGTAGACGTTCGCGCCGCCCTTGCACCCCGCCGTGGCGTCGCCGAAGATCGCCACCGCGTTGCCGCAGGCGTTCAGCGGGGCGGAGATGGGCGCGGTGATCTGGTTGCCGCCGAGCACGCTCCCGTCCCCGGAGGTACGGTTGCCGCCCGCGCCGCCCTTGCCCTGGTTGCGAACGCTCGCGCCGCCCTTGCAGCCGGCGTCGGCCTCGCCGAACAGCGCGATCGCGTTGCCGCAGGCGTTGACCGGGGCGCTGATCGGAACGTTGACCTGGTTGCCGCCGCCGACGGAATCGTCACCCGAGGTCCTGCCGGAGATGCCGCTCCTGCCGTTGTTCACGACCTCGGCGCCGCCCTGCGAGGAGGCCTCCGCCGAGCCGGCCGCCCCGACCGCGTTGCCGCTGATGTCGATGGGGAGGGAGATCGGCAGGTCAACCTGGTTGCCGCCGCCGATGGAACCGTCGCCTGAGGTGTCGGCGAGGGCGGTGCCGCCGCCGAACGACATGACCGCCACCGCGAGAAGGGCGGCAGGGGTCGATGCCTTGGCCCACGTACGCATGATGAATGCTCCTAGTGGTTCTTGGGGGGATACCTGAACAGATCGCGGGCAGCCCGAGACCAGATGAGGTTCACGCACAGCGGAGACCTCGGGACCGCGAACCGGTTTGACTGACGTGTCACCCGCCGGCGGAGGGGATCAAGCCGCGCTCCGCCGCTGTGGCATGAAGATGCCGACCAGTGCGATGTGAAGGCGGGGGTCAGTCAGGTGAGAAAGAAGGGTCGTCCGCCGCTGTGCGGACGACGGGGGGCAGCACGTACGCCGGGAGAGCGCGCCGCGCCTGGAGCCGCGGGTCGAAGACGGACCTCGCGATGTCCCCCGTAGCGGCACCGAACGGGCCGCTGCCACCGCCGTTGGGCACCAAGCCATTGGTGTCCAGGATCTTTCCGGCAGTGGACGGTGATGGAAGGCCAGGATCCCGCTGGCTGTTGAGCCCGTCGACCGTGCGCCCGGCCATGGCCTCGGCGTTGATCGACGCCGAGCCCTGATCCGAGCCCACGAGGGCATGGGGCACCGCTTCCGCCGTGGCGGAATCCGCCGTCGCGGTGACGTCCGCAGCTGCCGGAGCAGCGGTGAGCATGCCGAACAGAACAGCGAGCAGCCACCCGGCGACCGCGAGGGCACCGATCATGACTGCCCGCACGACGACCCGTCGGGCACCGGCCGCGAACCGCGCCATCCGGCGAACCCGATCGTCAGCCGCGTCCTGCTCCGGATGGGCCACGGGCAGACGGCACGCAGCGAGGGACATCTCCCTCGACTGCCGCACTGCCGCGCGCACCACGTGACCTCCCGGACTCCAGAACCGACCTCACACCATGAGGCCGTTCCGAGGACTCATCCCTCAACGGTCCGTAACCGTAGCAGCACGCAAGGTCGCCGCAACCCTCTTTTCACGTGAGTCCCAGGAATTCGCCAACCGCACAACTCCCAAACCAGCCCCAATCACCCCATCCGGCCGGCACCCAAACCAAGACGCCGCCATCAGCGCCCCCCACGTGCCCCATCCGGCCCTACCAAGAGGTCTTCGAAGAGTGACCGGATTCTTGGTATGACGCACTCCGCAGAGTTTGCTAACCTTACTGAGCCGACGCGGGATGACGGTCTCGCGTGCAGGCACCAAGTCCGGGTGGCGGAATAGGCAGACGCGCTAGCTTGAGGTGCTAGTGCCCAGTGATGGGCATGGGGGTTCAAGTCCCCCCTCGGACACGTAAGTTGTACATAGCTGGGCATTTCCGGGCATGACGATACGTCACCCTGGCCCAGCCTTCGGCTGACGCCGGGATCAGGCTTGCTGACCTTCCTCCTTCCAGCAGGCCGGAGACATCGGGGCCACGGCGTCTTGTCTGCTACAAGTCAGCGGGCGGGATCCAGAATGACCTTCACCTCCTCTCGCGTGTCCGCCCTCAGGGCGCGAGTCTCGGGATCGTAGACCAAGGTGATGTGGTCGGCGCGCAGACGGCCAATGATGTCCGCGACGCCGAGCGGCAGAGCACTGGGCGGCCAGTCGGCAAGATCAGGTCCGGCCAGCAGCACGTACAGGGCCGGCAGGTGCGGCAGGATGCGATCCTGGCGGATGTAGAGGTTCTTGGGCCGGTCGGGATCGGGGCGGCTGGCGCTGCTGTGGCCATGCCGGCAGCGGTAGGCCGCCCGGTTGTTGGCCCAGCACGATTCCAGCCGTCGGCCACAGATCCCGCAGCGCAACAGCCCAGCCAGCAGATAGCAGCGCTCCGAACGCTTTCCTTCGGCTACAGCGCGCATTCCCTGTACCGCGACGAAGTCCGCCTCGCTGACCAGCGCCGGATGCGCGGGCCGTGCGGAGATGACCCAGCCGTCCGGCAAGTTCCACCGCTGCACCTGCCGATGCCCCAGCCCGGTATTGCCCGGATCGACCAACTCATGCTCGCTCGGCTGCCGGTTCCACACCTGCCGCCCCGTATACCGCGGATTGCACAAAATCGCTCTCACCGTGGTCAGCGTCCACCCTGCCCCCGACCGGTGCGCATTACGCTTCGGATCTGCGGCCGACGGGCACGGCACGTCGGCGTCGTTGAGCGCCCGGGTGATCCGGGCCATGCTATGTCTGGCCCGCCGCTGGACGAACATCCACGTGACGATCGGCGCGGTGTCCGGGTCCGGCTCCAACCGCCACGCCCGCCGCCCCCATGCCGCATGCGCCCGGTTCGGATGCGGGCCCGCATCCACCAGCCGATACCCGTACGGCGGACGCCCGCCCTGATACCGGCCCTGCTCACGTACTTGAGCCGCCATCGCCGTGCGCACCCGGATCCGGGTCCGGGTGATCTCCCGCTTGGACTGGATCCCAAGCGCGATCATCAACTGCTCGTGCCCCTCGCCGGCAAAGTCGACCCGGCCACCGACCTCGGGCATCCACAACTGCACGCCGTAATGCTCGAACAACGGCGCCATCAGGGCGAACTGGCTACCGTAAAAAGCCCGTTCGTACTCCCCCACCACGATCGCGTCGAACCCGCGCTCCGGGTCGGCCATCGCCGCCACCAGCGCCGCAGCCTGTGGCCGCCGCGCCCACGGCAATACCCGGCTGTGCCCGACGTCGAAGTACTCGGCCACGATCCGCCCGAACCCTGCCACCAACGCCGCTGCCTGATCCCGTTGCCGCACCCGCGACGTCACCGGATCCTGATGATCCTCCGTCGACACCCGCCCATAGAACGCGAACCGCAGCCCACCGGTGCAGGACGCGACCGCCCGGCGCCTCGTCGACCGTGCAGCCCACTCCACGAGCGTCTCGCCACTCCCGCCCAGAAGCGTCATGGGCGGCAGAGGTACCACCGCAGCAGCCATAACCGTGCTTCTATCGTCAAGCCAAATCACCCTCCGGTCCATCATGCAAAAAGAATGGACGGTATAAGCGATAGGCGGCTGAATGAGTTATATCGCGGAATGAATTCTCTACACCCAGGTAGTAGTAGTGCTCGGCAGCGGGGAGGCTCCTCACCCGCGACGAGGTGGCCCCGGAACAGTAGAGCCTCGTCGCAGCCGCCGTGCGGGTGTGCCCACTCGCGGCGTTGAAGGTCCAGCCGTGAAGCGGATCGTCGTGGTCGGCGGCTCCATCGCCACGCTTACGGCGGCCCAGAGCGTGCGGGACGAGAGCTTCGACGGCCGGATGGGCGGCTGGTGATGCCCGGGGCTGGCAGACGCGTTCGTAACGCTCGCCTGGCTGACCGCCGCGGGCACACTCGGGGACAGGTGCGCTAGCGCAGTACATGCTGGCGCAGTACGTGCTGGCGGCGCCGCTCATCTTCGCCCACGGGGCGGGCAGCCACCAGATATTCGAGATCGCCCATGAGAGGAGGCCGTATCAGCCCATCGAGGGCTGCCCCTATCCGGCCGCGCCGCCGAACATGCTAGTCCGAACCCGTCGCTGGGCCTGGTCGGGCTTCCTATGCGAGCGCGTATAGGAAGCGTATAGCGCGCGATGTGACGATGCCCCCGATCCATTAATGGAGACCACCACGGCGGCACAGCAAGCGCAATTGCTGTTCGAAGGGGGATTCATGCACCTTAATCGACGGGTCGTGAGCTTAACTGCGGCTTTCTTACTATCTTCCTTACTCTCGGCGTACGTCAGCCCAGCCGCACCGGCGCATGCCGCGGTGAGCGTGAAGAGTTCCACCGCGGCGGCCTGCTTCGCCGCGGCCGCGGCCGAGAGCGCCAAAGAGGCACAGGCCACCGCGCGCGCCTGCGGGCGACGGGTGGAAGTGCTGTCGGAGCGCTCGGCGACAACACAGGTTTTCGCGAATCCGGACGGAACGTACCGGGCGGAAATCTCGTACACTCGCTGGGCGTACGCGATCAACACCAACGTCAACCGGAATGACGGCCTCGTTCGGGTGGGCCGGGAACCGACTTCCGAGGGCTTTCTCGCCCGGTCGTTCTTTGAATTCCCCACGGGGGCACTGGCCGGGGCGCAGATTCTGTCCGCGAACTTCTCCATTACGCTGACGCATTCGTCCACCTGCGGGGCGACCCCGACGAGACTGTGGCACAGCGGTGGGATCGTCAGCACTCCCCGGACAGCGTGGAGCCCGGCCCTGGTGGACTACCTGGATACCCAGTATGGGGCGGCCAACAAGGTTTGCTTCCAGCCCGACGTGACGATGATCTTCGGTGGCGGCCTCGCCGTGAACCTGCAGGCGAACACGGGCAGCCCAACCTACACGGTTGCCTTGACGGCGCAGGACGAGTGCAGTTGCTCGGCCGCCAGGGACCAGTGGAAGAAGTTCTACCCCGGCACCGCCCTGATGACCGTCGACTACAGCCTCGCCTAGACGGCACCCGCACCGGCCCCATGGCGGCACACCTTGGCCGACCAGGTGCCGCCATCTGGCCACGCCGCCGAACATGCCGGCCCGAGCCCGCCGCCGACCTGGTCGGGCTTCCTATGCGAGCACGTCGAGGAAGCGTGTAGCGCGGTTGTAGAAGCGATATATCGCACGATTTGACGATGCCGCGGCCCCAGTAATGGAGGCACCACAGCCGCGTTTGTAGTTCGAGAGGGTACGTATGCCTGTCAATCGACGAGCCGTGAGTTTAACTCTCGCCTTCTTAATATCGTCCACACTGTCGGCGTACGTCACCCCGGCCACGGGGACGCGTGCCGCGGCGAGCGCGAAGGGTTCCACCTCCGCGCCCTGCTCGGCTGCGGCCGCAATCAAGAGAGAGGGCGAGGCGCTAGCTGCCGCGCGCGCGTGCGGGCGGCGGATAGAAGTGCTGTCGGAACGTTCGGCGACAACACAGGTTTTCGTGAATCCGGACGGAACGTACCGGGCGGAAATCTCGGCGTCACCGCGTTGGGTGGAGCGCGGCGACGGCTCGTGGGCCGACGTGGATCCCTCGCTGCGCGCCAACGCCGATGGTTCTGTTTCGCCGGTGGCCACGGCCGTGGACATGCGCTTCTCCGGAGGCGGGTCCGGGCCGATGGCGACGGTCGGCAGCGGTGACAGGAGCGTCTCGCTCGTCTGGCCCCAGGCGCTGCCCGCGCCGTCTCTCTCGGGTGACACCGCCACCTACGCGGATGTGCTCCCCGGCGTCGATCTTCAGTTGCGGGCGACGGCGGACGGGTTCAGCCACGTGTTCGTGGTCAAGTCCAAGCAGGCGGCGGCCAATCCCGCACTCCAGAAGATCGGCTACGGCGTGACCGGCACCGGTGTCGTTCTCCGGCAGAACGACCAGGGGGTGTCGACGCCGTCGGGCCCGATGGCGTCGAACTGCTGCACTCGGGCGGCGCGGCGATGTGGGACTCCTCGGAGACGCAGCCGCAGGCGAGCGCGGCGGAGGATGCGCCGGAGAAGGCTGGATCCGGGGGACGCTCGACGGCACGCACCGCGGGCGACCACGCCCGCCAGGCCGGGGTCAAGACACAGTTCACCGAGGGCCGGCTGGTCCTCGAACCGGACGCCGGCCTGCTGGCCGGGGCTGAGACCCGCTTCCCGCTGTACATCGACCCGATGTACGGCACGGGTGCCACCCGATGGGCATACGCGACCAACACCAACGTAAACCGGAATGACGAGTTCCTCCGAGTGGGACGGGAACCGGAGGGTGATAACTATCTCGCGCGGTCGTTCTTCGAATTCCCGCTGGGGCCATTGGCCGGGTCGCGGATTTTGTCGGCGAACTTCTCCATTACGCTGACGCACTCGTCCTCCTGCGGGGCGACTCCGACGCGACTGTGGTGGAGTGACTCGATCGCCAGCACTCCCCGGACGGCATGGAGCCCGGCCCTGATTCAACACCTGGACACCCAGTCCGCGTCGGCTAACAAGAGTTCGTGCCCCCAGCCCGATGTGACGATGTCCTTCGGCGGCGGCCTCGCCGGGAGCCTGCAGGCGAACTCCGGTGCCGGAGCCTATACGGTGGCGTTGACGGCGCAGGACGAGTGCAACTGCGACGCCGCCAGGGCCCAGTGGAAGAAGTTCTACGGCAGTACCGCCCGGCTGATCGTCGACTACAACCACGCCCCGGTGACGCCATCCGCCGCTGACATGTCGTTGGGCCCGGCAGGCGCCGACCCGGTGGTCTGCGGGCCGGGCATCAGAGTAAACGCGAGCAATGGCATCAGACTGCGGGCCAAGCTATCCGACAGCGACGGCGGGAACGTCAGAGCGCAGTGGACCGTGAACGGCATCCCCGCGCAGTACGCTCCGCCAGACTCCGCAATGGCCGCGTCTGGTAGCGAATTCACGACCGATCTTCCCGCAGCCGCGCTGCCCGAAGGCTCCTACTCCTGGACAGTGCGTGCCAATGATGACACGGACGCCGGAAGCCCTGGGCCGACCTGCGCGTTCGTGGTGGACAACACGCTGCCCGGTGCGCCCAAGGCGACCACGACCGAGCTGGCACTGACCACCGGATTGATCGTCCCCGCGCCGCCCGCCAGCGCGGTGGTCGGACAAGCTGCCGCCGTGACGCTGACTCCCACGGCGCAGGACACCGACGTCGCCGGGTATCTGATCGGGCTGGGCGTGGGTGCTGCGCGGGCGCCAAGCCTGTGGGTTCCGGCGGCTCCGGACGCCAAGGCCGTGGCCCCCGTGGTGCCGATCGCGTCCGGGAGCACGATCAACTACCTGACGATCCGGGCACGAGACCTCACCGGCCAGCTCGGCGCCACGATCACGTACAAGTTCAAGGCCAATGCCGGGACGGTCACCCATGTTCGTGGCGACGCATCCGGCGACGGGAAGCCGGACTACACCGTGATGGCCGACGCCGGCGGCGGCAAGAGCGCCCTGTGGCGGTGGACCACCAAGACCAGCGGCTCCGGCCTGTTCGAGCCGATCGCGCCACAGGACTCGCCGGGCAGCTACCCGACCTCCACCACGACCACGGTGACCGGCGACTTCGACGGCGACGGGCGGAGCGACGTAGCCGTGTTCCAACCCAAGACCACGGCAGGGGCCGCGCTGACCGTCCAGCGCTCCGACGGCGACACCCTGCTGGGCTCACCCGAACTCTGGTCGGACGCGGGCTGGAACCTGGCAAGCATGAAGATCGTCGCTGGCAACTTCGACGGCGACGCGCAGGGCCGCGACGACATCGCCGTGCTGTACGACCAGGGCGGCTCGACGGTGCAACTACGGGTTTTGGTCGCGACCGGTTCGCCGGGCGCCGTGGCGTTCGCGCCGCCCGCCGTCTGGTTCCAGAGCGGCACAGGTGCCATGGACTGGAGCAAGATCAAGATTGTCGCGGGGGACTTCACCAGGGACGGCAAGGCCGACATCGCCGAGATCAAGGATCTCGGCGGCCGGGTGGGGATCTTCCTCCACCCATCCAGCGGATCAGCGTTCCCCTCCAGCCAGGTGTGGTACGACGAGCCCGGACGCGGCTGGGACTGGAACAGCAGCAAGTTCGTCACCGGCGACGTGACCGGGGATGGCCGTCCCGACATCGCCACCCTGTACGGCTTCGGACGGGTGCAGACCGCGCTGTACGTGTTCGCCAACAAGGCTGATGGAACCGGGTTCGTGCCTCCACCGCTCGCCTGGGCATCACTGGAGTTCGCCTGGGACTCAACTCTTGCCGAGCCGTTCACCGGGGATGTCGACGGCGACGGCGACGAGGACATCACGGTCGTCTACCGGTGCTGCGGCACAGGGCAGCGAGTGCTGTGGCGGTTCACCTCGAACCAAGGCACCGTCTCCGCGCCCACCCTGGTCGCACGCACGTCGCTGAATTCCGGGGGAAAGTGGCCACTGAGAATGGATCCGTCCGCGGCGTACAAGCTGGTGGCCCGTCACTCCGGGCTGTGCCTCGACATCAGCTCGAACAGCATCGCCAACGGCGCCGTCGTCTGGCAGTGGGGCTGCCACAGCTACAGCAACCAGGCGTTCCGCTTCGTGCCCAACGGCGCCGCCCACTACATGCTGCAGCCAGCGCACACCAGCGGCATGTGCCTGTCGGCGAGCGGCTCGACACAGGACGGCGTCGATTCCTACCAGTGGCAGTGTCTGGGGCCCAACGGTGATCAGGTCTACAAGGCGGAGTACGTGTCCGGCACCGGCGACGACACCGTGATACGGCTGCGCCCGGTCCATTCCGACAAGTGCCTGGACATCGAGGGCGTCCGCACGGATGCCAGCGCCCCGGTGCAACAGTGGACCTGCTACGGGGGAGCCAACCAGGACTTCTACCTGAAGCGCACCGCAGTAACGCCGTACAACCTCATGGGCTCGTACGCGATGAACGAGTCCGGGGGCGGCACGCTGGCCGACGACAGCGGACGGAACGCGACCGCCACTTTGACCGGTGGCGCCACAGTTGGGAGCGGATCCGGCACGTTCAACGGCACCTCGGCGTACGCGGCCACGTCCGGCCCCGCGGTGGACACCAGTCAGAGCTTCACGGTGTCGGCATGGGTCCGCCTGACCAGCGACGCGCACTACGTCACGGCTGTCAGCCAGGACGGCACGTCAGTGGGCGGGTTCAACTTCGGCTACCAGCCACCTGGGGACGGCAACGTGTGGGCGCTGGAGCTGCGTAACCAGGACGGCTACGTGGCCGGGGCCAAGTCGCGGGCGTCCGCACCGGCGACGCTCAACACCTGGACACATCTCGTCGGCGTACGCGACGTCGGCGCCAACCAGATCCGGTTGTACGTCAACGGTCAGCTGGCCGGCACGGCCGCCTACACCTACCGGTGGAACGCCACCGGGCCGCTCACGATCGCTCGCACTTTGTGGCAGGGGACTCCGGCTGACTTCTGGCCGGGCCAGATCGACGACGTACGGATCTGGAACCGGGTCCTCGACGCCAACGAGATCTCCACCCTCTACGCCACCCGCAGCTGACCACGACCAGTTCTGAAGGAGTACGGCGATGGCGGTACGCGCCCGACGCTGGCTGACGATTGTTGCTTCCGGAACGTTGCTGATCTCACTGCTCTCGCCGGATCCGGCTGGAGCGCGGTCAGGACCGTCCCTGCCACACGCGCGCACGGTGGCATCGGTGCCCGGCCATGACGCGGTCGCCGGCAAGGCTCCGGCCGATCCGACTGCGGGGGACGACATGGCCGACCCGGCCTCGGCCAACTGGCCGGATACGAAGTCGGCCGAGGTCACCGTGCCCGACTCCACGGCGTCCTTCGCCAAGGCGCAGGGTATGCCGTTCTCGGTCGCCCGGGCTATCGGGATCAACGGGACCGCGTCGCCGGGACGGGTGCGGGTGGACCTGCTCGACCGTGCCGCAGTGCCGAGGCGAGGGCTGGCGATGCGGGTCAGCGCCGTGGACGGCACTGGTCCCGTACAGGTGCGCGTGGACTACAAGGCGTTCGCCGACCTGTACGGGGGAGGCTGGGCATCGCGACTACGCCTGGCGGCCCAAAACGGCAGTTCCTGGACCGAACTGGCCACCGCCAACGACCGATCCGCCGGGACGCTCACGGCGCAGGTCGACGCGACGGAGGCGGGGACGCTCGTGGCGTTGGCCGCGGCGCCGTCCTCCGGCGGCGGCAACTACGCGGCAACGCCGCTGCAGGCGTCGGCCACCTGGACCGCCGGCGGGAACTCGGGCGACTTCTCGTGGTCGTACCCGCTGCGGATGCCACCGTCGCTGGGCGGTCCGGTGCCTGGCGTCAGCCTGTCGTATTCGGCCCAGACGTCCGACGGGCGTACCGCGGCCTCCAACAACCAGCCCTCATGGATCGGCGAGGGCTTCGACTACCAGCCCGGGTCGATCAGCCGCAGCTACAAGGCGTGCGCGGATGACGGTCAGTCCGGCGTGGGGGACCTGTGCTGGGGCTCGGACAACGCCACGCTGACCCTGTCCGGCCATGGCGGTGAACTGATCCCGGTGTCCGCCGACGTGTGGCGGCTGCGCAACGACGACGGCACCCAGGTGCAACGGCTGACCGGAGCGGCCAACGGTGACGAGAACGGCGAATACTGGAAGGTCACCACCACCGACGGCACCCAGTACTTCTTCGGGCTGAACCGGCTCCCGGGCTGGACCGACGGCAAGCCGGTCACCAACTCGGCGTGGACGGTGCCGGTGTTCGGCAACAACGCCGGGGAGCCGTGCAACAAGTCCTCGTTCGCCTCTTCGTACTGCACCCAGGCGAACCAGTGGAACCTGGACTATGTCGTCGATCCGCACGGCAACTCGATGTCGCTGTGGTATGCCACCGAGACCAACAACTACGCCCGTAACCGCACGGACGGCTCGGTGTCCGGCTACGTCCGCGGAGGATGGCTGACCCGGATCGACTATGGCACCCGGCAGGACGGCGGTGTCGACTCGGCGCTGACCGGCACCGCGCCGCAGCGGGTGGTCTTCGCCGTCCAGGATCGATGTGTCACCCAGGGCGCGACCTGCGTGCGGTCGAACACGGCCAACTGGCCGGACGTGCCGTGGGACCAGCAGTGCGACTCCACGACCTCCTGCCCAGGCATCTACTCGCCGGCATTCTTCTCCCAGAAGATGCTCTCCACGGTCACCACTCAGGTCGCCGCCGGGTCGAGCTATCGGGACGTGGAGGTCTGGACGCTCAACCACCTGTTCAAGGACCCCGGCGACGGGCGCGAGAAGATCCTCTGGCTGGACGGCATCGCTCACGCGGGCAAGGTCGGCACCACGACGACGGTCCCCGACATCCGGTTCAACGGGGTGCAGATGTCCAACCGCGTCGACACCAGCACCACCAAGAACCCGATCGTCCGGTATCGCATCTCCTCGATCGTCGATGAGTTCGGCGCGGTCACCTCGGTCACCTACTCGCGGGCCGAATGCGTGCTGGGCTCGAACATGCCCGCCTTGCCCGACAGCAACACCAAGCGCTGCTATCCCGTGTGGTGGACGCCGTACGGGACCACGACGCCGACCTTCGACTGGTTCCACAAGTACGTGGTCACCCAGGTCACCGTGACCGACCTGGCAGGCGGCGGGTCGCCGGCGGTGGTCTCCAGCTACCGGTACCTGGACAGCCCGGCCTGGCATCACGACGAGGGCGAGTTCGTGCCTGACGCGCACAAGTCCTGGGGGCAGTGGCGCGGCTATGGCAAGGTCCGCGTGATCCAGGGTGCGGACGGCACTACCCAATCGCAGACCGACGCCGTCTACTTCCGCGGCATGAACGGCGACAAGCTCGCCTCCGGCACCCGCAGCGTCACCATCCCCGCCGACCCCACCTTCGGCGGCTCCCCGATCAACGACGAACCGTGGCGGCAGGGCCAGGTCCGCGAGACCATCTCCTACAACGGCGTCGGCGACAGCGCGCCCGTGCTGGCCAAGACGCTGACCGAGCCATGGGACCACGGACCCAACGCCAGCCGGACCCGCGGTGGGATCACCGTATCCGCGTACACCACCGGCGTGAAGTCCACCACCGTCAAGACCGCTCTCGACAGCGTACGCGGCTGGCGGACCACCAAGACCACCAACACCTTCGATCACGACGCCGGGGCACCCAACCCGACCGGCCGCATCGTGATGGTCGACGACGCCGGAGACACCGCCCTCACCACCGACGACCGGTGCACCAGAACCAGCTACGCGAGCAACGCGGGCGCGTGGATGCTCACCTACCCGGTCGAGGTCGAGACCGTTGCCGTCGCCTGCGGCACGACCCCGGACCGGTCCAAGGACGTGCTCTCCGACGTACGCACCTACTACGACGGAGCCACCGCCTTCGGCACCACGATCAGCAAGGCGGACGTGACGCGGACCGAGCGGCTGGCCGACCGCAGCTCAGGAAGCCCGGTCTACTCGCAGGTCAGCAAGGCCAGCCACGACGCCAACGGCCGGGTCCTGGAATCGTACGACGCCCTGAACCGCAGGACCTCGACCACGTACAATCCTGCCTCGGCCGCACCTGTCACCACCACCGCCGTGACGAACCCCATGCGCTGGGCCCCCGCGACCACGATCGTCGAGCCCACCTGGGGAACCCCGCTGAGCGTGGTCGACGCCAACGGCCGCCGGACCGATCTGGCCTACGACGGCCTCGGCCGGCTCACCGCGGTCTGGCTACCAGGGCGTGACAAGGCGACCCAATCCGCCAATCAGACCTTCGCTTACACGATGCGTGGCACCGACGGCCCGTCCGCTGTCACAACCGGCACCCTCAATACCACCGGCACCGGATATCTGACGTCGTACACGCTGTACGACAGCCTGCTCCGCGTCCGTCAGACCCAGCGGCCCGCGCCCGGAGGCGGCCGCATCATCACCGACATCCTGTACGACTCGCGCGGCAACGCCGTACAGAACAACCAGGACTACTACAACGCCGCCTCACCGGGCAGCACCCTGTTCCTGCCCACCTACGCGGCACCCGGCCGCACACTGACCACCTACGACAACGCGGGCCGCCCTACTGCCTCGATCTTCCAGGTAGACGGCGTGGAACGCTGGCGCACGACTTCCACCTACGGTGGAGACCACATCGACGTGAACGTCCCGGCGGGCGACGTGGCCACCTCCACCTGGACCGACGTCCGGGGCAACACGACACTGCTCCGTCAGTACCACGGGAACACCGTGTCCGGCGCCTACGACACCACGCGCTACAGCTACACACCCGACGGTCTGCTCGCGAGCCTCACCGATCCCGCGGGCAACGTCTGGCGGTACGACTACGACCAGCGGCGCAGAAAGAAGTCCGAGGACGACCCCGACAAGGGACACATCGCCTACACCTACGACGACGCCGACCAGCTGATCAGCACCACCGACGCCCGCAACACCACGCTGATCAACGCTTACGACGCGCTCGGCCGCAAGACCGCTGCGTACCAAGGCACCGTCGCACCCGCCAACCAGCTGGCGGCCTGGACCTACGACACCCTGGCCGACGGGACCAGCGTCAAGGGTCACCCGGTCAAGAACATCCGCTACGTCGGCGGCGCCACAGGGTCGGCGTACGTCTCCCAGGTAACCGGCTACGACGCGGCCTATCGGGCCACTCAGGTCGTGCTCACCATTCCGGCCGCCGAGGGGGCGCTCGCGGGCAACTACATCACGTCCACCACCTACAACGCCAACGGCAGCGTCGCCACCAGCACACTCCCTGCCGCCGGAGGGCTGCCCGCGGAAACCCTCACCAACACCTACAACGACGTCGGTCTCGCGGCCACCTTGACAGGGCTCAGCAGTTACGTCACCCAGGCCCACTACGACTCCCTGGGCCATATGGGAACCTTGCTGCTCTCCGACGGTGGCGGCAAAACACTCAGCCAGGTCTGGGACTATGAGGCAGGCACCAACCGGGCCACCGAACACGGGGTGTTCGACGAAGACACTGCGATCGTCTACCAGGACGCCTGGTACGCCTATGACGATTCGGGCAACGTAACGTCGATCAAGGACAAGACTGACCAGTACGGCGCGGGTCCGGATGACAACCAGTGTTATGGGTATGACTACCTGCGCCGCCTCACTGAGGCCTGGACGCCTGGAAACGGCGACTGCGCCGCAGCTCCCTCAACCAGTGGCCTGGGCGGACCGGCCCCGTACTGGCAGTCCTGGACCTACGACATCGTTGGCAGCAGACTCAGTCAGAAGGACCACACCAGCGGCGGCACCACCACCCGCACCTACACCTATCCGGCCCCCGGGGCCGCGCAGCCGCACACCGCGACCAAGGTCGTCACCACGCCTCCGACCGGCACCGCGACCTCCGACACGTACAGCTACGACGCCTCAGGCAATGCCAAGACCCGCAACCTGGTCGGTAAGCCCGGCCAGACCTTGACCTGGAACGCTGAAGGCAAGATCGCCTCAATCGCCGACAGCGGCGGCACCACCAGCTATATCTACGACGCCGACGGCGCCCGCCTACTCGCCAAAGACCCCCGCGGCACCACGCTCTACCTGCCCAGCCAGGAGATCCGGCTGACCGGGACCAGCACCACCGCCACCCGCTACTACGGCGCCAACGCCGCCCGTACCACGACCGGCGGCCTGATCTGGACCACCAACGACTACCAAAACACCAATGGAATCACCTTCACAGCCGCCACCCTGACCAAGTCTCAGCGCCGCACCACCCCCTTCGGCGCAGTGCGAGGCACCACTCCAAGCTGGCCGACGACCAAGGGCTTCGTCGGCGGGAGAACTGATCCGACCGGACTCACCCATCTCGGTGCACGCGAGTACGACGCCAACCTCGGCCGCTTCATCAGCGACGACCCAATCTCCGACCAGTCCGACCCACAGCAACTCCACGGTTATGCCTACAGCCACAACAACCCCACCTCCTACAGCGACCCCAGTGGCCTCAAGGACATCGAAGGCGACGAATGCGCCTACGGTGGATGCGGCAGCATGCCCGTCGATCCGACGAACTCAAGCGGGTCCGGTACCGGCGGCACCACGACGACTGGCTGCATCGGCAAGACCCCCAGCAGTCGCAGTGCATCCTGCCCTCCCGCGCCAACACCCTCGAAGGGCCCGTTCCGCTGCGACATTACTTGCGCGGAAAAACGCCTACAAAACGAGGATTGGTTCAATTTCCAAGGACGGCTGCAGTACGACTACGAGTGCGACGCAAAACAGAGACTGGATGGCATCTGCGTCAGCCGTGACACGTTTACGATCACGGAAGACCCCGAATGGGACGACCACGGCCTCATCCCGGACCTCCAGTTCGGAATGGGAGTGAATGCCGCGGGCAAGGAAGCGGGCACGAGCATCGGCGAAAAGTCCGTCACCGTGTCGCAATCCGAGAACTACGCCCTGACGATTGAGGCGGATGTCAAGGGTATAGATATCAGCGGATCAGTCGAGTGGGGCACCAGCCTTTCTGACACCACGACTGTCTACATGGAAGCCGACGGTCTGCATAATATGGCCTACCTCTCGCCCACCATCCGGACCAAGTGGGTTCGATATGAGAGGCAAACAACCTTGGCCGACGGCTCACAGCGAGTCACATTAGGTTACGCGCTCAAAGCGGAGATCTACGGATGGGGTTACTCCTACAGCGATGGATCTCCGAAGCAGGGTGATTCCCTCAGGGCAATGTTTGGAGTTAAGGAGCTACCAAGATATCCCTGACCTCGATTACTCACCGGCGCTGACGGCCCGAGGTGGGGGTTGGCGTTGATGGCGTCCGGGAGCATTTCGGCATCGGAAACGAAGTAGCGGCGGAGGACCGGCCCACTGGGCCGGTCCTCCGTGTTTGAGCCCTTGGCTCGTCAGCAGCTGCCCTTCACGTTGGGCGGCAGGCACCCGGTATCGAACGTGTGGTTGAACGGCAGCGAGACGTTGTTCGTGTCATCGGTGATCCGCACGTTCGTGTAGATCACCTGCGCGATCTCCTGGCTCTGTCCAGGCGGGCAGGTGAAGCCGCCCGGCCCCGGCGGAAGAATCGCGAGCGAAGCCGTCACCTGACCGTTCTTGCCGGAGTTGAACGTGCCGGTCGCGCTCACCGGGCCCGCAACGAGTTCCTTGTTCTGGGCGCTGGGGTTCTTGCCGCCCCGGTTGACGCAGACGTACATGGTCGGGTCGCCGAACACGGTGTCTTCGATTCCACGGCGTCGATCGTCTACGAGGACGGCTGGTTCACCCGCGACCCTGCGGGCAACGTCACCTCGATCAAGGATCGGACCGCTCAGTACAACGCCGGACCGGACGGCAACCAGTGTTTTCAGTACGACCACCTCCGCCGGCCCACCGAGGCGTGGACCCCGGCCACCGGTGACTGCGCGGCCACCCCCTCTACCGGTGCGCTGGGTGGGCCCGCGTCTTACTGGCAGTCCTTCGGATACGACCTCGTCGGCAACCGGACCACCAGACCGATCACGCGACGGCCGGCAATATCAGCCGCACCTACACCTATCCGAATGCGGGCGCGGCCCAGCCGCACACCCTGACCAAGGCCGTGACCACTCCACCCAGCTGAAGCGCCACCACCGACACCTACGCCTACGACGCCGACGGCAACACCAAGTCCCGTAACCAGGCCGGGAAGCCGGGCCAGACGCTCTACTGGGACGCCGAAGGCCACCTGGCCTCGGTCACCGACACCAGCAACTACATCTACGATGCGGAGGGAAGGCGCCTGCTCGCCAAGGATCCCCGGCGGAACCACCCTCTACCTGCCAAGCCAAGAGATTCGCCTGGCGGGAAGCACCAAAACCGCCACCCGTTACTGCGGGTCAAACGGGGTGCGCAGCACCACGGGCGGTCTGATGTGGACCACCACCGATCATCACGGCACGAACGGGCTCGGGTTCAACGCCGAGACGCTGGCGAAAACCCAGCGGCGTACCACACCCTTCGGCGCCGTTCGGGGAACCAGCCCTGCCTGGCCCACCACGAAGGGCTTCGTCGGTGGAACGAATGACACCACCGGCCTCACCCACCTGGGTGCCCGCGAATACGACCCGGGCACGGGGCGTCTCATCAGCGACGACCCGCTCTCGGACCTCGGCGATACGCAACAGATCAACGGGTACGCCTACAGCAGCAACACTCCGACGTCTGCCAGCGATGCCTCAGGCATGATGCGCGAGCCCGACGGCGGTGGGAGCGGCGGCGGATCAACCTGTACGGGCACACCGGACCGCTGCGCGGACCAGTCCGGAAAGAACGGGTCCACGGTGGTACCACCACGGGGTGCAGCGGCAGCACCCCAAGCAGCCGCAGCGCCTCGTGCGTGGAAGAGGACGACTCAGACAACCCGATCGTCTACACGACCACCTACGGCAAGAACGGAACCGTCCTGATCGTCTTCAAGAATGGGCGTGCGCCATCAACGGTTACCTCCTTCCCGAAGGATTCCCCGGTGATCCCGCAGAGCTCGCCGCGGCGCTGGACGAGATCGACCTGGGTATCGACAACAACACGACAGACCCCAGGGAGATCCTGAAGAACGCCTACAAGACAGCTCAGGCCATCCTTTGGGTATGCCACCAGGTGTGCAACACAGAGCAGGGCGCGAAGTGGAAGCGCGGGATCAGTGCTGACCTCGCCGTATTGACGGACCTCATCTGGCCAGGTGGCCACGGTCCGTGCCAGGGCATGCTGGAGGACGCCCGTTACGCGAAATGCGAAGGCGGCATCGCACGGATGCAGAAGGGTGTGGCCGGGTTCGGCCAGGCTTGGGACATCTTCTACAACGACTCCTTCACTCAAGGATGTACTCAGAAGGTGGAGGACCACGTCATCGTTGAGGTGGGAGGCGCCTTGGCCTTGGCCAAGAAGCCACACTTCGCCCCGGGCCCCACAGGATTCGCTTGCATCTATGGAGGAGCAAAGGCGTCAGGACCGGCGCCATGGATGCAGAACTCCGCACCCGCCAGGGAATGGCTCAAGGAAGCTGCCAGAAACTTCATCGGCGCCTAGTCACAAAGCAAACAGCCTGTGACCACTATCCCGTGGTCACAGGCTGTTTGCCTTGGCTGAGCACGAGTCCCGGCGTCGACGTGGACGGCAAGCTCTTGCGCGTCATCGAGACCCACTGCCAACCTAAGCGAGGCGAACGAGACCTTGCTTGGGAGCAGGCAATGAGGTTTGTGGTTCTTGGCCCTGTGGCGGCCCTCGACGACGCCGGGCCTTTGGCCCTCGGCCCTCCCAAGCGCCGGCTCCTGCTCTCGGTCCTGCTCTGCTCCGCCGGCCGGGCGGTGCCGGTGGACACATTGGTGGAAGCGTTATGGGACGGGTCCGCGCCGCCTTCCGCCGTCGAGAACGTCTACCTCCATGTCTCCCAGTTGCGTAAGGCGCTGGGAGCAGGTGTGATCGTCGGACGTGGCCGCACCGGCTACACGTTGGTCGCGGGGGCCGGAGAGATCGACCTGGCCGTCTTCGACGCGCTGGCGCAGGAGGGATTCCAGGCGCTGTCCGCTGAGGACCCGGTCACCGCGAGCCGGAAGCTACGCGAGGCGCTCGCGCTGTGGCGCGGAACGGCCTTTGGCGACCTGGCGGAGGAGCCATGTCTGCGAGAGGAAGCACATCGCCTGGAAGAACTGCGGCTGGCGGTGCTGGGGAAGCGCATCGAGGCGGATCTCGCGCTGGGGCTGCACGAGGAACTGACCGCGGAACTCGTCGCGATCAACCGCGCGCACCCCTACCGGGAGCTTTTCGTCGCCCAACTCATGCTGACTCTTCATCGTTCGAGGCGACAGGCGGAAGCGCTGGCCGTCTATCAGGCCACGCGCCGATTGTTCGTCGACGATCTCGGCATCGAACCGGGTCCCGCCCTCCAGCAACTCCATCAGGCGATCCTCCGTGGCGACGAGCTGGCCCCCGAGCCACGGGCGTCCTTCGCACAGACTCCCCACGAGCTGCCCACTGTTGTGTACGGCTTCGTCGGCCGCGCGCGAGCGCTCGCGGTGCTGGATGGCTGGCTCCCCGAAGACTCGGCCGGGGCGGGAGAGGCGGTCGTCATCGCGATCATCACGGGGACCGCAGGTGTCGGCAAGACCGCCCTTGCCGTGCACTGGGCCCACCGTGTCGCTCAGCGGTTCCCCGGCGGCCAGCTCTACGTCGACTTGCGCGGTTATTCGAGCGGCTCGCCGGTGCGGCCGATAGAGGCATTGGCGGCTCTGCTCAGGTCGCTCGGGCTTCCCCCTGACCAGGTGCCGGGGAACGTGACCGAGGCCGCGGCCCGCTTCCGGTCGCTCGTGGCGGGACGGCGGATGCTCTTCGTGCTGGACAACGCGGCCACCGCCGAGCAGGTGAGGCCCCTGCTGTCGGGCAGCCCCACCTCGGTCGTGGTGATCACGAGCCGGGACGGGCTCAGCGGCCTCGTGGCGCACGAGGGGGCCCACCGGATCACCCTGGACGTGCTGTCCGCATCCGAGTCCGTCGACCTGCTCGGCCACGTCATCGGCCCACATCGCGTGGCGGCCGACCCGAAGGCGACGGCCAAGGTGGCCCACCTGTGCTCGGACCTGCCGCTGGCTCTGCGCATCGCCGCCGCCCACCTGGCGGTACGACCCCAGCTGACGATCGCCGAATACTCGGCGGAGCTGGAAGCGGGTGATCCGGTAACCGCGTTGACGATCGACAAAGACCCGGACCACGCCGTCCGCATGGCCTTCGACCTCTCCTATCAGAGGCTGCCAGAGCCTGCCCGACGCGTCTTCCGCTGCCTGGGTCTCGTGGCCTGCCCGGACTTCTCTCCCGCCGCCGTGAGTGCCCTGACGGGACTCGCCGAGCCCGACGTCCGCCCAATCCTCAACACCCTCAGCGGAGCGCACCTCGTCAACGAGCATCAGCCACGCCGCTACACCCTGCACGACCTGCTGCGCCGCTATGCCCACAATCTGGCGCGGGCCCAGGATTCCATCGCGGAACGCGCGGCGGCCGCGGGCAGGCTGCTCAGCTGGTATCTCGGCGGGGCCAATGCTGCGGCCACGTCGCTCTATTTCGAGATCGTCCGGCTCCCCATCACCGTCGATTTCGTCCCGGGCTTCGATCGGCCGAGCGACGCGCTGGACTGGCTGAACCACGAACGCCGCAACCTCGTCGCCATGGTGCACCACACGCTCCACCACGGTCCGCGGAGCGCGGTTTGGCTGCTGGCCGATGCCCTTCGGCCGTACTTCGACCAGCAACGGCACCTGGCGGACTGGATCACGGTGTCCCGGGCCGGCCTTGCCGCCGCTCGTGTGGCAGGGGACGCCCAGGCGCTTGCCGCTTCGTTCCACTGCCTGGCACACGCCCACTACGGCTTCGGCCGGTACCAGCTCTCCATCAGCTACCTGGAAAAGACGATCGCGCTGAGCCGGAAAGCGGGCTACCTTGAGCTGGAGGCGACCGCGCTCGGCAATCTTGGCATCGTTTTACATCTGGTCGGGCGCGTCGCCGAGGCAGCACCCCATCTGTCCAGGGCACAGGAGCTTTACGGACGGCTGGGCTCACCCCAAGGCCAAGCGCGCTTGCTGGAGATCCTGGCCAATTCCGATCAGGTGTGCGGCAGGCTCTCCCAAGCCGTTGACCACGCAACCCGGGCATTGCTGCTGTTCCGCGAGAACGGCGCGACAAGGAGCGAGGCCCAGGCGATGTCGACCCTGGGGGAATGCCACTACCTCCTCGGCGAACTGGCCGCGGCGGAAGGCCACCTGACCAACGCGCTCGGCGTACTGCGCTCCCTCGGCTGCGACAACAGCGAGGCTTCCGCGCTCCGGCTGCTCACGCGCGTGCACCTGGCGATGGGCCGGCTGGACCAGGCGCATACGTGCGCCCAGGACGCGGTCGCGATCTCGGTGCGCCTCGGTGCGCCACGCGAAAGAGCCGAAGTACTCAACGCGCTGGCCACGGTCCTGGACGCCACCGGCGAACACGATCGTGCGATCGCCCAATACGGAACGGCAGCACGGCTCGCCTCCGAGGTCAACGCACACCAAGTGCGCGGCGACGCCCTTGTAGGGCTGGCACGGGCATATGGACGCCGAGGCGAGCACAGCGTGGCCGTCGGCCATGCCGAGCGCGCCCTGCAACTCGCGCAGGACGCGCAGTACAGCATCTTGGAGGGCCAGGCTCTCACGGTTCTGGCCGACCTCCAGTACCGCCAGGGAGACGTGGACAAAGCCGCTCAGTACGGATACGCGGCATTGAGGAACCACGAACACACCGGACATCGGCTGGGCCTGGCCCACACCCATGACATTCTCGGCCGGATTCTGCGAGGCGCCGATCAGATGACGGCGCGCGAGCATACGCGCACCGCGGCACGGCTCTACGCGGAGATCGGTGCCGCGCCGCCCGTTGAAACGGTGCCGCGGTCATCCGAACTCAGCTAGTTCACGGGCTTATCGGACCCCACTCCCACACATCCCCGCCGCCACCGCCGTCGGCGGCGGCGCTCGTGGTCACGGACGTCGCCATGAAAACCGCCATGACGCTGACCAACGTCACGAGTAACAATCGAACAAGCACCTGATACACGCGAAGCACAGTCCACCCCTCCTTGATCTGGGACTCTGGCACCACCGTAGGAGCCCCGGCGTATACCGCCCCTGTGCAGACGGTGCCGTTGAGGATGAAGATGATGGGCAGGATGTTCGGGCCGCTGTAGCCGGCGACGAAGCCGATGTTGGCGCCCCCCGGCTACGATCAGAGTGGTTGCAAGGCCCGAGTGCCGCCCTCATCAGCAATCCGATGCCGGAAGCAAACCCACTCTGATTCGAACGGTTGTCCCTATTCGAGTGGTCACAGTGTCTTGTCTAGCAGCCGGATGTTGTCCGGAACAGGGGCTTGGGCGCCGGACGACAAACTCCGGACATACCGCGCCAAGATGGTCAGCACGTGCTGTGACGGGGCAGGTCCGGAATGAATTGACGCCATTCGTCGACGGTGAGGTCGCGTCCGAGGGCGGCGCAGATGTGACGGGCAGTCTTTTCCGCGTCGGTGTCCCAGAACAGGACGGTGTCGTCGCTGTCGGCAGCGGCGAGGGTGCGGCCGTCCGGGCTGAAGGTCAGGGCGCGCAACGACTCGGCGGGGCCGGCGAGCCGGGCCTGGGTCGCGCGCCGTACGACATTCCACAGCGTGATCGTGTTCTCGCCGCTGGTGAAGGCCAGGGTCGTGCCGTCCGAGCTGAAGGCGAGGCCGGTGAACACGGGATCGACGTGGCCGGTGAGCACGGCCCGCACGGCGCCGGTGGCCGTGTCCCAGAGCCGGACCGTGTTGTCGCTGCTCGCCGTCGCCACAATGCGGCCGTCCGAACTGAAGGCGGCGCTGCGTACCCAGCCGTTGTGGCCGGTGAGCTGGACACGTGGCGACCAGTCGGCGGTGTTCCACAACATCGCGGAGTAATCGTGGGCGGCGGTGGCGAGGGTGCGGCCGTCCGGGCTGAACGTCACGCCGTTGATCGGCCCGGTTTGGCTGGTGAGCGTGGCCAGGCGGGTGTGGGAGGTGACATCCCATACGATCGCGGTCGCATCGACGCCGCCGGTGGCGAGCGTGTGGCCGTCCGGGCTGAACCCCACGTCGAGCACGGGCTCCCGGTGGCCGGCCAGCCGCGCCATCGGGCGGCCGAGCCCGACGGACCAAAGGGCGACGCTGCCGTCGTCGTGCGCGGTGGCGATCAGCCTGCCGTCCGGGCTGAACGCCACCGCGTACACGATCGATCCACTCCGCAGTACGGCACGCCGGGCGCGCGTTGTCGTGTCCCATAGCGTGATGCGGTCATCGGCCGCCTCGGCCACGAGGCGGCCGTCGGGGCTGAACGCGAGATCATGGATGCCGTTCTGGGCGGTCTCGGCGAGCGAGGCCCGTCGCGTGTCCCAGACGATGACCGAGCCGCCTTCCCCGCCCGAGGCCAGCGTTGCGTCGGAGGCGAACGCGAGCGTGTAGATGCTAGACGTGTGGCCGATCAGGCGAGCACGCAAGACGCCGTGATCGACGTCCCACAGCCGGACGATCTTGTCGTTTCCCGCGCTGGCGAGGGTGGTGCCATCGGGGCTGAACGCGAGTGCGATTACCGAGTACTCGTGGCCCCTTAAGATCGCGGTCGCAGAGCCGTTGGAGACGTTCCACAGCCGCACCGTGGAATCGACTCCCGCCGATGCCAGGCGCCGGCCGTCGCGGTCGAAGGCCACCTTGTGCACGATGCCGGCATGGCCACGGAGGGTGGTGATCCGCTTGCGGGTGGCCACGTCCCACAGCACGATACGCCCTGTGCCGGCCGCGGCCAGGAGGCGCCCGTCCGGGCTGAACGCCACACCAAACACGCCGCCGCTATGACCGGTGAGCCGGGCCAGGGCGGCGCGGCGGCCCACGTCCCAGACGATGACCGTGTCGTCCGCGCCGCCCGTCGCGAGCAGGCGCCCGTCGGGACTGAACGCGGCCTCCTTGATCGGGCCGGCATGACCGGACAGCCTGGCGATGGGGACACGGCTGGCCGCGTGCCAGAGCATGACCTGGTGGTCGTCCCCGCCACTGGCCAGGATCGACCCGTCCGGGGTCATCGCCACCGCGCGCAGCCAGGTGTCGTGCTCAGTGAGGGAAGCGATCCGATGGTGGTCGTGTGCGTCCCACATCGCGATCGTGTGGTCTGCGCTCGCGGTGAGGAGGGTATGGCCGTCCGGGGAGAAGGTGAGCTCCGAGATCGGCCCGACGTGCGCGGTGAACTGCGCCTGGTACGCGCCGCGCATGGACATGCCAAGCACGGCGCTGCGTGCTTCCGCCGTCGGTGCGAGACGGTAGGCCTGCACGCTCAACAGCATCGCCGTATCAGGCCGGGACTCGACCAGCGTCTGCGCCTGCGTGGACAGTTGCCGCGAGATCGCAATCTGCTGGGCCTCGATGGCCTGGCCGCGCTCGCCCACGGCGACGAACGCGACGCCAACGACGATGATCAGCAGTACTACCAGCCCGGCCATCAAGTAGCGTAACTGGCGGTCGCGGCGGGCCTTGGCCGTCCTTTCCCCGTCCTCGAGCTCAATGCCGGCATCCAGGAACGCTCGTTCCGCCGGATTCAGCTCCCGCCGGTGATCGTCCCGATCCGCCCATTCGCGAGCGATCGCCAGCTGCGCGCCCCGATACAGGGCCCCACTGTCCCGGCCGAGCGCCTTCCAGGCGTGCACGGCCTCGGTGAGTCGTCGATAGGTACGCAAATCGTCGCGGTCGGCGACCAGCCAACGGTGCAGCCGGGGCCACGCGGTGATCAGTGCCTCGTGGGTCAGCTCCACCGTGGACTCATCGAGCGTCACCAGTCGCGCCTGTGCAAGGATGCCCAGAACCGCCCCCACATCAGGGTCATCGGTGTCCAACTCATCACGCGCGATGCGGCGCCTGGTGTCCTGGGTGCCTTCGCCGAACGCCGTCAACCGCAGAAACAACTGGCGTGTCAGCCGCCGCCGTTCTGGGCCCATCGCCGCATACAGATCTTCAGCGGTTCTGGCCAGCGCCCCTCCGATACCACCTGCCGCCCGATAATCCGCCAGCGTGAGCGTCTTGCCCTGGCGCCGTTGCCATGTTTCCAGCAACGCGTGCGACAGCAACGGCAACGCCGCCCCCCGTTCAGCCGCGTCCGCCACGACCGACGCCACCAGCGAGCCCTCGACCGTGTACCCCATCTGCTCGGCAGGCCCCACCACCATCTGCCGTAACTCTTCGGCCGTCATGGCCCCGACCAGAACCTGCGAGTCTGCCAACGCCATCCGCAGTTCCGGGTAGTCGGCGCAGTGCGCGAAAAAGTCCGCACGCAAACCGATGACCACACGCGTCCTGCCTCTGGCAGCCTCCATCACAGATGCGATGAAGCACGCCCTCTCCTCGCGATCACGACAGTGCGTGAAAACCTCTTCGAACTGGTCGATCACCACGACCAACTCGCCGTCACCATCATGCTCGGCCAGCCGAGCCGCCAGCTCATCGACCGGCCCCGTCCCCGGCGTCATCACCGCGGCGGCGACGTCCGAGCACCCACCCAGCCCCACCGCGCGTAACCGGGCTACCAGCCCGGCACGCAGCAGAGAGGACTTGCCCACTCCTGACGCCCCGACCACCGCCAGAAACCGACTCCGCGCCAGCCGATCGACGATCTCTTCCAGCAGCGCACCACGGCCGAAGAACCGATCGGCATCCTCCACCTGCAACGCCGCCAGCCCTGAATACGGAGCGGCCCCGTCTTGCTCCACCCGTTCGGCTGCGATCTGCTGCCAGCGCCGCTCCCACTCGGCCACGTCCCCGTCACACGCCCGCACATACGCCAACACCACCGCCAACGTCGGCAACTGCCGCCCACCGGCCGCATCGGACAGGGTGGTGGCCGAGTAATGCGCCCGTCGGGCCAACTCCCGGTAACTGGGCAGACCGGCTCGTTCCCGCAACCGCCTCAGATCGGCCGCGAACTGGACCAGCGTGGAATCCTCGCCGCTCAGCGGACGCTCCCCACGAGGCACGGCACTCTCCCTGAGCCCTGGCACACCGAATCACCATCGTGAATCCGGCCGGGCCTCCATGTACAGGGGGAAACGGCAGAACCGATCACCCAAACCTTACTCGTCGACAGCAATCGACAAATGATCACTGGAGTGGGTGAGGGGTTCAGGCGACTTCAGCCGGTCGTTGACCTCAGCGCCATTGAGATCGAACTCCTCCAACCCGCCCGCGCCCAACGAGGGGGATCATGCCTCAGCCGCCGGTGATGGCTGGTCGCGGCTCAGGGCATCAGACGCAGCTCGCGCTGTCGGCACGCCAACGAGATCCGCGAGCGTGGGCGTCACGAGAGCGGGTTGTTCACCAAAGCGCTCATGCACCGAGACGAACTCCCACAGGTGCCGCCCCTGGAGGCGTGGCCCTGGTCCCCGCCTTCAGGCCATCACCGCGATCATGACAGTGTACGAGGGGCAGGAGCTCCCGCCCCTTCACGCAGGCCGTTGCCTGCCGTTCACAGACATGAAATAGCCGAGCCAACTGGCTGGCGTCGCTATTCGCCGATGCCTGGCGGATGTTCAGCCCAATTCACCCGCGAGACCTGCGCGCTTGATCCAGCGTCCCCAGCGAGGGCTTCGGGAGAACCGCTCCGCGATGACCTTCCCCGACGGCAGAGCTCCATCGGGACACCGATTCTCCTGAGCCCACTGCCAGACGGAGCGGTGAAAGGCCGCGGTTTCGGTGCCTTGGCCACGAGTGTGGCGCGAAGGCAGGGCGAGATCACCAGCGCCGTCCGCATCAGGTTCAAAGATTTCTGGCGCGTCAGCCGTTGGCCTCTCCTCGTAGCCTTCCTGAGAGTTCGATTTGGCTGATAGGTGCCGAACTTGAGACATCAACAGCTCATAGCTGCCGATCAGAGCGGCGCTCGGCCAGGCAGCGATGATCCGGCCGATGAGGCTGGGCTCGGCGACGGCGATGTTGGCGCCGAGGCTGGCAAGGCTGCCGACCACGAGAAGCGTCCAGGCCAGCATGCCGCCGCGGGAGCCGTACCGATTGGCCAGAAGGATGGACATCGAGGCGACGACGATCGTGCCGTCGACAGCGAGCGGGATGAGCACCGCCGCCAACTGGTCCTCGCCATGGCGCAGACAGAGCTCGTGCATATGGCGGAATGACACGACAGCCGCCACCAGAGCAACCAGCAGAACACCAGCCAGGGTCGTGTACCGGATCGACCGGTCTACCGAAGGGCACGTCACAGCCGATCACTCCTGCCCCAGCAAGAACCGCGTGGTCAGCGTGAAGCCGTGTGCAATTGGTTCGACTCCCCCCTCGGACACGCACTCTGACACATGCTGGGCCTCGCTTCGACTGTGACAACCCTCTCCGAGGGGTCATAGACGAGGTTGAGGCCCATCTGTGTGTAGAGATCGTTCCTGCCGGCCGGGTCGGTGCTTCCCAGGATCTTGGGCACCTCTGCCATCTTCGGGATCATTCCCTGATCTCCTTCTCTGTGATCCCACGGTTCCTGTTGATCGCGCACCCTTGCCGACAACGGTGACGACGACGCTGCTTATCAGCTGACCCGGCTGCTGGCTGATGGCTGAGCAGGGCCGGATCGATGGCCTGCACAGTCTGGCCGCGGCGGGCCATGACCGTGCCGCCGGACGGCTTGCCGACCTTCTGGTCGAGCAGGGCCGGATTGACGAACTGCGTCCTTTGGCCGAGGCAGGCCATGACTCTGCCATCAAGGCGCCGGCCGAGCATGGCCGTACAGAGGGTCTGCGCGTCCTCGCCCATACGGGCCAGTACACCGCCGTCCGGCACCTAGCCGAACTGCTGGCCCGCCAAGGCCGGACCGCTGACCTACGCGCCCTGGTTGAGGCCCGCCATGACGAGGCCGCCGAGCGCCGGGCTGCGGTGCTCGCCGAGCAAGGGGCGGTCGAAGATCTCCGCGCTCTTGTCGACGTCGGCGCACCTTACGCCGCGCAGCGACTGCCGAAACGGAGAACCCGCCTTAGCTTGCGTTTTAAGGTCGCTGTCCCGTGACAGCGAGCCTTGAGCTTGGCGCAGAGGGATGCCCCGATCATGTCGCCGGTTCGGTTGTGCAGGTGGCGGTCCAAGCTGGTGAGGGATGCCGCATTTGCGGGTGCGTAGTAAGTCGCCCTCCGTGCCGGGGCTTGCACGGCGACGATCGCAACCTGTAGGTTGCCATTAATTAGCAACCTACAGGTTGCGAAGGAGAGTGAGCATGGTTTCGGACGCGATCGAACGTGTGGTGGTGCTGCGGCACCCCATCGAGCGGGTGTGGGCCGCGCTGACCACCGCAGAAGGGCTCTCGCGGTGGTTCGGCTCGGTGGCGGAGATAGATCTGCGGCCCGGTGGGCGCGCATTCTTCCGTTGGGACGACCTCGACGAGGAATCCGTCGCCACCATCGCGGTGGTCGACCCACCACACCGTTTCGCGTTCAGGTGGGCAATCGAGGGCCTGCCGGAGGGTGACGCACCCCAGACGCTGGTGGACTTCACCCTGGAGCCGGTGCCGAACGGCACTCGGCTGCGCCTGGTGGAGAGCGGGTTCGCCCAGGCCGCCGTCGATGTGGCCCAGTCTGCCCACAAGGCCAACAGTCAGGGATGGGACACGGAGCTCGTCGACCTGGAGACCTACCTCGATGCGGCCGCCTGATGTGGAAGGGCAGGCCGTTGCGGTGTTCGCGGCGCTCACCGATCCAACGCGGCGGGCGCTGCTGGAGGAGCTCGCCCGCGCCGGGCCCGCAACCGTCACTGATCTGGCGCGACGGTTGCCGATCAGTCGCCAGGCGGTCGCCAAGCACCTGGGCCAGCTCGCCGAAGCGGGCCTGATCAGCTCCGGCGAACCGGCCGGACGCCGCCATCCCTACCGCGTGGAACCAGCCGCCATTCGCACAGCCCAGGTGTGGCTGGCGAGGCTCGCCAACAGGTGGGATGACCGGCTGGCCGCGCTGGAAGGTGCACTGGACGCCACCGACACGAACCAAGGAGTCACGCAACAATGAGCAAGCCTGAATTCACGGCCGGCCTGAACATCGCCATGAAGATCCCCAAGGCACAGTACGAGGCCACCGTGGCCTTCTACCGCGACACTCTGGGCTTCGACGTCAAAGAAGACGACGTCTCCTACGCTCCGACCGTCTCGAGAACTCATTCGGTGCGGTTCGGACCCAATACGCTGTGGCTCGACTGTGTCGACAACTACAGCCAGCCCGACCTGTGGCTGCAGCTCCACACCGATGACCTGGACGCGGCAGCGAGCAAACTGGCCGACATCGGTATCCAACCGTGTGACGAGGTCGAGCCCCTGGAGAACCTCGATTCCAGAACCCACTGGATCAAGAACCCGGCCGGTGTCGTACATCTGCTCGCAGAGTCCGGCTGATCCTGATGTCCCGATGAGGTGAGCAGCTACCCTTGGCGGTATCGCGGAGTCAAACGCCCAGCTTCCCGAGTTGCTCGAGCTTCGATGACACAAGCCCAAGGTTTGCGAGCATGCAGGTAGCGGGCGTCCATGGCCTCACCCTAGGCGATCTCCGGCGAAGAGCCTGCTGCTCTTCGGGCTAGGTGAAGCCGTTCGAACGGCCAGTGCCGCTCGGCCGAACGGCCGGGCCAGGCTATGGCGACATGAAGGCACTCATCGCATCCTCGTATGCTCCCGTTGATCAGCTCTCGGTCGCCGAGATCCCGACATCTTCCCCCGGGCCCGGTGAGGTCTTGGTGAAGGTGGTGGCAGCGGCACTCAACCCGCTCGACGCCAAGCTGGCCACTGGAGAACTGAAGGAGATGTTCCCCGTCCAGCACCCGTTCGTCCTCGGCATGGACGCCGTGGGGATCGTGACGGCGGTCGGCGAGGCGGTCTCCGGGTTCGCCGTGGGCGACGACGTGGCCGTCTACGGGCGCGGCACCCTCGCCGAGTACGTGGTCGTCCCCGTGGAGCCAGGGCTGGTGCACCTGCCGCGCGGGCTGGACGCGGTGCGGGGGGCGGCGTTGGTCACGGTCGCCATGACAGCCGAGTGCGTCATCGCCGCCGCGGAGGTGCAACCGGACCACGACGTGCTGGTCGTCGGCGCGACCGGCGGAGTCGGCGGGCTCGCCGTCCAGTTGGCCGCTCAGGAGGGTGCCAGGGTATTCGCCACGGCCGCACCCGCTGACACCGCCTACGCCCGCGACCTCGGTGCGCACCTGACCATCGACCACACCGGCTCCGACACCGTCGAAGAGGCGTTGCGGCTGCGCCCCGAGGGGTTCGACACCGTTATCGACCTGGTCAATGCGGGTGTCACGCTGAGGGCCACGGCTCGTGCCGTACGGCGGGGCGGGCGGCTGGTCTCGACCCTCTACGGACCTGAGACCATCGACGACCTCACACCGGTGTACGTCTACATGACCCCCGAATCCGGCGACCTGGCACGGCAGGCCGCGCGAGTGGCCGAAGGGCGACTGGCGGTCGACGTCGCCGCGACGTACCCGTTCGCCCGGTCCCCTCAGGCGGTGGCCGACCTGGTCGCGGGTGTCTACACCCGCGGCAAGGTCGTGGTCACGTTCTGACTTCACCAAGCAGAGGCACGATGAGCGGCACTGGGACTGTCCACGCTGGCCTCGCTGTGGTTGCGACGCACGGAGCTCTCCCATGACCGCCTGCTCGCCGCCACGACGGCGGCCTCGCTGTACTGGATCACCCAGGCGTCGGCGGCGCTCTACCCTGACGCCGACTTTACGACCCGGAAACGCCGAGGCTTCCCGCGAACCAGATCGTGCTGTTCGTGCTACCGATCCTCGGCCTCAACGCGGCGGGATACGCCCTGGAACGCCGCCGTCTGCGGTGAACCAGGCCGATGCTAAAGCCACAACGATCGAGACAACGGACTATCCCTGCCGAAGGGGCAGGACCGTCCGATGTCAGCGCGCGAGAGGACACAGGTGAAGAAGAAGACGAGCGTTGTCACGGGGGCGATCGTGGCGGCGGCCGCGGCTGTGACGCTCGCCACGCCGGCCCAGGCCGGTGCCGGTTCTGCCCAGGGTCCAAACCCGTACAAGCCCCACGCGGTGTGCGCAAGCGGGTACACGTTCGTCAAGCGGGTCGACATCCGGACCGCGGATGTCTACCTCATATGGAACAGACAGAAGAACACCAACTGCGTGGTCACGCTGAAGAAGAAGGACGTCGGAACGCCAACCCCCGTGACCGCCTCGCTCTACGTCCGCGCGACCGGGGCACTGCGGCTCGGCAATGCCTCGCACCTGGAGACATGCGTGTTCTGGGCGGGAAGCACCAGTCATGACGTCGACCCCGGCGCGTGGATCCACTGCAACCCCAGGCCCCGCGACTAAGGAGCTGTTTTCTCGGATAGGTGAGGAGCCAGATGGAGGGTCGGCGCGACTATGGCATGGTCCTGGCCGCCCTCCACCTCCTATTGCACCGATCGGTGTAAAACAAGTAGCGTGCTCGTATGGCGAGGCCGAGATCATTCGATGAAGACCGGGTCCTGGACACTGCGATGCGCACGTTCTGGGCGAACGGCTACGAGTCGACCTCGACCAGGGACCTGTGCGAGGCGCTCGGCCTGGACCGCAGCAGCGTGTACAACGCCTTCACCAACAAGCGCGAGCTGTTCAAACGCGCGTTGACCCGCTACATGGACGCCACCACCGCCGACCAACTGCGGATCCTTGACAATCACGAGCTGCCGGCGATCGAGCGGATCCGCGCGCTGTTCGCCAAGATCCTCCAGACGGAGGCGGAGAACAGGCGCAACGGCTACGGCCTCGGCTGCCTGACCGTCAACACCACGATGGAGCTCGCCGGCCGTGACCCGGAGATCGCCCTGATGCTCGATCGCAACACCGAGTACCGACTCGTCAACCTGAGCACCGTCATCGAGAGCGGGCAGCGCGACGGCACCATCGGCTCCACCCGCGATCCCGCCGAGCTCGCCAGGTTCGTCAACGCCGTGATCGCCGGGATCCGGGTGGCCGCTCAGGGCGGCGCCGACGACGCCACCATCGAGGCCATCGCGGCCACGGCCATGGATGCCCTGGCCTGACCTCTGCCTTTTCATGTCCGAGTTCTACACCGATTGATGCAAAAAGGAATCCCCTTGCCCAGAGCCGTCTACGTCCTGGCCATCGGCATCTTCGCCATGGTCACCAGCGAGTTCGCCGTCGGAGGCCTGATGCCCGAGATGGCAGGTGGACTCGGCGTGACCATCTCCCAAATCGGCTATCTGATCACCGCCTTCGCAGTGGCCATGTCGGCGGGCGGGCCGCTGATGACCGTCGCGCTGGTACGGATACGCCCGAAACCCGCGCTCATGCTGTTGTTCGCAATCTTCCTGGTGGGCAATGTGCTCGCGGCGGTCGCGCCCTCCTACTCGATCATGATGGTCGCGCGTGTCATCACCGGAGTCGCCTCCCAGGCCTTCTTCGGAGTCGCCATCTCGGTGGCGGTCCAGCTGAGCCGCCCAGAGGTACGCGGCCGCGCCCTCGCCATCGTCCTGAACGGATTGATGCTCGGCACCCTGCTCGGGCTGCCGCTGTCTACGCTGATCGGCGGGCAGCATGGCTGGCGTGCCGCCTTCTGGGCCGTCGGCGCCCTGACCGTCATCGCCGCGCTCGCCACGATGATGGGCGTTCCCAGGCTCGGGCGTGCTGACGGCGGCAACGGCAACTTCCGGCAGGAGGTGGCGGTCTTCAGGAGCGGCAGGCTGTGGCTGGCGCTGTCGACCAGCACCCTCATCATCGGCGCGACCTTCGCCGCCTTCAGCTATCTCAGCCCGATCCTCACCCAGGTCACCGGGTTCTCCTCGGGGGCCGTTCCCCTGCTCCTCGTCGCGTACGGCGCAGCCACCGTGATCGGGAACTACGTCGTCGGCCGCCTGGCCGACAAGCACACCATCAGCGTCCTGCTGTCCGGGCTGATCCTCAACGCGATCTTCCTGGCCGGTTTCGCGCTGTTCGCCCACCTCAGCGTCCCCGCGGTGATCACCATGCTGGGCGTCGGGCTGGTGGGAGTGACCATGAACCCCGCGATGGCCGTACGCATCCAGCGCATCGGCAACCCGGGGCCACTGGTCAACACCGTCCATGCCTCCTTCATCACCCTCGGGGTGATCGTCGGCTCCTCGGTCGGCGGGCTGGCCATCGACGGCTTCGGGCTGCGGGCTCCCCTCTGGCTGGGCGTCGGGCTGGCCGTACTCGGGATCGGGTCCCTCCTGCCTGAGCTCGGCCGTACCAGGGAGCAGTCACCGACGGAGAGTCTCGCTCAGGAGCGCGTCGAAGCGGCCACCACCCCCTGACGCGCCGCACAAACCGAAACCACCACCCACCGACGCGAGGCTCGGGTCGACCGCACAACGGGCGGCCAAGCCCGGCCCCTGCGGCAACGCTCCGAGCATCTTCTCGGCACTGGCCTGGCTCCACTGCGCACGCTGTCTCACCAGCCAGGTCATACCGCGCAGATGATCAGCTCGGCAAACCAGCGATCTTCAAAGACCTCGACGTGCGGAAAACGAGGATGGCCGCCGCTGAATCCTGTCGCGCCTCGCAGCTTAGGCCGCCGTCTAATTTGACAAATCTCTAATCAGTGGGCCATGCTTCCAATACTTCGAAAATCATCTAAACAGGAGGAGCTGCGATGCGCGCTCTACTGCGCCGGCTGCGCCGGGACGGCACCGTCACCTTCGATGAGATCCGCGGCGAGGTCTGCGACTCCGCCTGCCGCGTGAACGCGAGCATCGACCGCGCCCGCACCACGTACCTGATGTACCGCTGACCACCGACTGACCGCTGATGACCCGAATGCGAGCGAGGTAATCATGAGCGACGGATGCTGCACCACCACCTCGCTTGAGGCCACCACCCTTCAGGCGGAGCAGCCGTCCCTCGAATCCGACGCTCTGCCGGTCGTGCTGATCGGCGCGGGCCCGGCGCCGGGCTGGACGGCCCCGGAACCCAAAATGGCTGTCCACCGGCGCCGAACTCATCGACGACTACCTTGCCCCGCTGGCCAAGCTCTTCGCCGACAAGGTCCGGCTCGGCGCCCGCGTCAGCGCCATCAGCCGCCTCGGCTACGACCGGGTCCGCATCGTGGTGCCGTGCGCGGCGGCACCGCCCTGACCACCTCCACCGTGTCCTCGGCGGAGCGTCCGTAGATGGCCGTGGGATGGCCGTCGAAACCCGGTATGTCTGGGCCGCGGAAACCCGACCAGCGCCGAGCGTTCGATCTCGGGAGCGAGCGGCATCGGGTTCAGGATGCCTACGACGGTGAACCACCAGTCGCCATCCACATCTGCATTCCGGTCCTGGACAGGCCGAGCCGCTCGGGGACGTGGTCGGTGCGCCGCACGGTCGCCTCGACGGTGCCGGCGGCCGCGGCCGTGCGGACGGGCGCGATGCGTTTGATCAAGCCGTCGATGGCCAGTAGCGCCCTGACGGCGCGCTGCCATGTGGAGGCGTGGTGGAGCAGATCATGAGCCGTGGCGGCAGTTCGCCTGCTGTCGTATCGTCCTGGGATGGCGAGGACATTGCGGTTGGCGGTCGCGCAAAGCACGGTGCCTGAGGATCCGACCGATCCGAGGACGCTACGGGCGAGTGGGGCGGAAGTGCGCAGCCTGATGCGGGAGGCCGCTGCGGCCGGTGCGCGACTGGTGCTGTTTCCAGAAGGGGCGATCACATATCCAAGCAAGGCGGATCTGGCACACCAGAAGCCCGTAGCTGCCGATCAGAGCGGCCAAGGGCCAAGCGGCGATGATACGGCCGATGACGCCATCACCTTCGAAGCCCGCGTTTGCCTGGACACTCCGCGCGAGGCCGACTACTACCGGCACGGCGGCATCATGCGCTACGTCCTTCGGAATCTGCTGAGGTGAACGTGGCATCGTCCCCGCGCTGGGTCAACTTGCCTCGCGGAGCGGCTGAAACTGAACGTTGAGCCGCACTTCGAGTGCTTCAGCGAGACGTTCCAGCATGGGGATGGTGGGCATGGTGCCTCCGGCCTCGAAGCGCGCGACCGCGGGCTGCTTGAGGCCGGTCCGCTCAGCCAGTTCAGCCTGCGTAAGCCCGAGTTCCTCGCGGCGCTGCCGCACCGCCTCCCCCAACTCGAACCGAAGGCGAGCGGCCTCATAAGCGGCACCGGCACCTGGACGGCTCATGATCTCGGCACGCTTGTCGGCCCACGCCTTGCGCTCAGCCATGGCCATCACTCCTCGTCTGCCGTGTGTGCCTCGGCGATACAGCGCTCCATGGCCCGTATCGCCCGCTCGATCTCACCGGCCTCGCGCATCCGCTGCTTCTTGAACACCGTGAGCAGGATGATCCTCCTACCCGAAGCGATCCAGTACGTGATGCGCACAGCCTCGCGAGAGAGATGGAATCGGAGTTCCCGAAGCTTGCCGTGCAACTGCCTGGTGTACGGCTCTCCGAGCAGCACACCCCGCTCCGCCAGGAGGTCGACATAGAAGACGGCCGTCTCCTGATCGTCCTGGCTGAGAGAGTCGAACCACTCGTCGACCTCCGGCTCCAGCTCCACCTCTCCCCAAGTCATAACACGGACGTTATACGGCAGGCAAGTGGGCCGTCCTCTGAATGGCGTAATAGCCCAGTTCACCGGCCAGGCCCGCCTTCTTCACTAGGCGCCCCCAGCGGGCAGAACGCTCGAATGCTTCAGCGATGGCTTCACCGCTGGGGAGTCCACCATCCGGCAGGAGGTTGTCTTGGGCCCAGAGCCACGCATGCTGCTGAAGCGTGCGATTCGGCGCGCGACGGCGCGGCTGAATGGCTGCAGCTTCGGGTCTATATCATCACCGGAGTCGCGCGGCCGCGCTCCGGCGTGTTCGACCGGGCCACGATCGCCGCCGTCACCAGCATGTACGCCGCCAAGGACTACGAGGCCCAGCAGCCCACGCTGACCGACCGGCAGACGTACGACACGCTGCGCAAGGCCGTGCAGACTGCCCATGAGACGCTCGCGACCGAGCAGAAAGCCCTCGACCAGGGGCGTGACGTGCTCCCGCTGAAGCTCAAGGTCCGCAACGCCCAGGCCGACCTGGCGGCGGCGAAGAAGGCGCTGGCGCAGACCGAGTCGCGGCGGCTGACGCCCGAGGAGGAGAACAAGCTGGCGGCGGCCGACGCGGCGGTGCGGGCGGGATGTGGCGCTGCCCGAAAACGCCTGGTCGGACCGGTACAGCTGCTGATCTAATGCGCAGATGGAGATCTCGCCCGAGGCCGAAGCGGCCCCAGCCGCTGATCCGTGGCCCGGATACTTCGCCGACCACGGACACCCAGGGGCCCGCCGTATCGGCGCCGGCGTCGAGGGCGTGGTCTACAGGCTGGGCGACGGCCAGGTCGCCAAGGTGTGGACCGGTCGGCCGCCGACCGAGCTCACCCGCCAGGTGTACGCGGACATCGCACAACACCGACTGCCATTCGCCACCCCGGAGATCTTCGAGGTCCAGGAGCACGAGGGCATCGTGGTGACGTACGAGCGTGAACTACCTGGCGTCCCAATGCGTCGCGATTCCGCGCACGAGGACTACGAGCGCAAGCTGCCCGTTCATCACAGGAACGCGCTGCTTGCCGTCCTGCGTGGCCTCGCCTCGGTGCCGGGAACGGACGCGATGCGCCAGCTGACCGTCCAGGGCGATGACCGTCCGCTGTGGCAGGACCACGACCGCTTCCAGGACGCGCTCGCGGGCCTGGTCGTTCGAGCAGCGGACCGGCACGGCGCTGCGCTGGCCGGGCAGGTGCCGAACTTCGGCGCGGGGGTCGAACGCACGCTGAACGCCCTGCGGTCGCTTCCCGATGCTCCGGTCACAGCGATCCACGGCGACCTCGTCCCGCCCAACATCCACACCGACGCCGCCAGCCGACCCATCGCCGTACTCGACTTCGGCTTCTACACGACCGCAGGCGACCCGGCCTTCGAGGCGGCCGTCACCGCGGCCATCTGGGACATGTATGGCCCGCACGCCGAGGAGCACACCGCGGAACTCACCCGGTTCTTCGCACAGGAACTCGGCTACGCGCCCGTCGCCCTCACCGTCTACCAGGCCGTATACGCCCTCACCACTTTCGATCTCTTCGGCATGGACGACAACGACGGGCACTTCCGATGGTGCGCCGAACAGCTGCGCCGCAACACCCTGTTCAGCGCCCAGGTGTCGTGACTACAGCCACTTCTTCCACGCCAGCGTCTGGTCGGCCGGTAACTGCTATCTCGCGGACCTGTTCGTGGACCAGGAAATGCCGACAGCACTCGGGGAGGCGCGGCGGCGGGTCGTCGACATGGACCACGCCGTGAGGCAGCTGGGGGTGCGGGTTCCGGTGGACGCCTGGCCCGCCTGGCACGCCGCCTCCTACACGGGCGGCACATGGAACGTACTGGGCTGAAGAACGCTCAGGAGGCGAGCAAACCCGTGCCTACATCGCCGCCATCCTGTCGGCACGCATGCGGCGTCACGGTCTCCGAGACGATGTCGAGGCAGCGGTTCAGATGCGGGTGGACAAGAAGCACGTCGTCCACGAAGGCGGCCCCGTACGCCGGGGCGTTCGCCGAGCTGGCCGCCCTGGCGGTGTACTGCAAAGCCGCACGCACATTGATCACCAAGGCGATCCAAGCCGTCGATGGCCAGTAGCACCCTGACGGCGCGCTGCCATGTGGAGGCGCGGTGGAGCAGATCATGAGCCGTGGCGGCAGTTCGCCTGCAGCCTTTCCGCGAGTCCAGATATCGGGGTACGGGTTTCCTGGCCGGCCTTGGCCTCTGCCGGATCGCGACGCGGTCGAACGGTTGCTGCTGGATCAGTTCGTGCCGGCGGCCTACGCCGAGCCGGAGGGGCTGAGCGGCGGGCGTGGGCGCCGATACCGTCCCGAACGGGCTGCTCACTGGCTGAGCTGCCTGGCCCTGCAGATCTTCCACAGCGGGACGCGGACACTGCGCTGGTGGGAGCTGTCGGCCGGGCATTTTCGGCTGCGGGGAGTGCCGTTGATCCTGCCGGTCGTTGTGGGCGTCGTCCTGCTGGCGGTACTAGTGATCGGGCTGATCGCCGGTAATGCGCCGCTCGTGGTCGTCTCGGTGCTGCCGCTGGTCTGCGTGCTGCCGGGCGGTTTGGGCGGCCTGCGGGGGGGCCGCTGCTCGGGTGGCGACTGGACGCCATCTGGGTGGGCGTGGTGGGCGGCGTCGTCATGTGGGCGGCCATGGGCACATGGCCGACCTGGTGGGATTCGGTCGGGCTGCGCAGGGTCGCGCTCATGTCCGTGCTGCGTACCTACCGGGCGATCATGGCCTTCCTCCAGCGTGGGCTCCTCGCACTGCTGGCCTTCTCGGTGCCGATGCAGTGCTCTCGGACGATCAGCCCGCGGTCGGTGCCGGCCGGTCGAGGACCGTGGTGATGGCCGTGAGGATGTCGGCGGGTTCGGTGCGCGTGCTGTAGTTGGGACGTACGTCGATCCAGGCGATGACGCCGTCGGCGTCGATCAGGACGACGGTGGGCATGGGCATGGAGGTGGTGCCGTCGGCGTTGCCGTCGGCCACATCGATGCCCATGGTCAGTTGTGCGGCGTGGGCGTCGCGGCTGGGGGCGGTGAGGATCCCCAGCCGATGCGCGATCTGGTTGCCGGGGTCGGACAGTACGGTGAAGGTCAGGTCGTTGATCTGGCGCATCGACAGTGAGCGGTCGGGTCTTTGCGGGCTGATCGCGATCAGGGGGATGTCGAGAGCGGACAGGGCCGGTACGAGTTGCTGCTGGTAGGTGCGGAGCACGAGGTTGCAGTAGGGGCACCAGTCGCCGCGGTAGAAGACGACGACGGCGGTCCGGCCGGCGCGGGCCTGCTCCAGCGTGGTCGCCCTGCCGTGGACGTCCAGCAGGTCGTCATCGGGCATGGCGGAACCCGGGCCGAGGACTGTAGCAGGCACACCGGCCGCGTCCAGGGCCGTCTGCTCGGCGAGCAGGGCGGCTCGTACTTCCAGCGGAATCTGGCCCGTGTGTTCGGCGAGGAAGGTGGCACGTCGCTCGGCGTACGTCTGATCTGTCGTGTTCATGTGGTCCCCTTTGGTAATCGCGCATGGAACATGGCGGCCGCGGTGGAGTGGTGAGATCTCTTAGGCGTTGAGGGGCTTACCGGTTTCGAGCAGGGTCTTGAGACCACTCAGCACGCGCATCCAGCTGGGGCCTGCCACCCGCGCGGCCGTCTTGGGGGAGCCGTCGAGCCGGTCGTGCACGACGGTGAGCAGGCAGGCGCCGTCGTCGCCGGGTTCGATCTGCCAGGACACCCGGCTGGCCGGTTCGCTTGCCAGGTCGGGGTTGTACAGGCCGCGGTAGCTGACGATGAGCCGGTGGGGCGGGTCGGCGTCCAGGACGGTCTCGTCGCCCCAGAGGCTGGATCGATCCGGTGCGTGGTAGCGAAACGGTGAGCCGATGTCGCCGGTCGTCTCGACCAGGGCGCCGAACAGGTATCCGGCGCTGTGTTCGGGTTTGGTGACGGCGTCCCAGATCTGCTGTGGGGTGGCCCGGATGAAGATGTGGTAGGTCTGCGCGGCGGGTGCGGTCGTCGTGGTCACGGGGCTACTCCTTGGTGTTGTCGAGGCTCAGTCGGCGGGCTGGATGAGGAAGGCCGGGTGGCGGTGCGCCTCCCTGGCGAAGACGTGTGGCTGGGCGCCGGCGTCGGCGTCGAAGGCGTCTCGGACGAAGGGCACCAGGCCGAAGGCGCTGCGGTAGGCGTGAAGGATCTCGAGTTTGCGGTCGTCGTCTACTTCGACGAGCCGTACCGGGCGGAAGCGGTGTCCGCGACCGAGTTCGGCTCGGGCTTCGGCGCGGAGGTTGCGGACCCAGTGGGTGTCGCCGAAAGGGGAGACGAGCCACTGGTGGCCGGCGTGGCGCAGCGTGGCGATCGGGACGGTGCGGGGTAGTCCGCTGTGCCTGCCGCGGGTGCGTAGCAGCATCAGCGGTCCCATGGGGATGCCCCACGTCAGGAGCTGGTGCGGGATGCGGCTGAGGCGGATCATCCGCAATGAGAGGCCGGGGCTGGTCACGGTTGGGCCTGAGCCCTGGCGGGATCGTGGTCGGTGAGGAGGTTACGGGCGGCCCGGCCGAGCATGCGGCCGTTCATTCGTACGGCTTGAGCGCGCGGCATGAGCCGGGTCATCACCCGCATCAGCCTGCCGGGGATGTGCATGGTGCGGCCTTTGAGGAAGGCCGCCATCAACTCGGCGACGGCCCTGTCGGCCGGCTGCGGCCGGATCGGAAGGCTGGAGCGGTCCAGGCCGAAGGCTTCGATGATCGGGGTGTCGACGTTGCCGGGCAGCATCACGGTGACGGTCACGCCGGCGGGCGCGAGTTCGTGGTGCAGGGCCTCGCCCAGGTTGAGCACGTACGCCTTGGCTGCGCTCTCGTGTGCCATGTTCGGCAGGCCCTGGAGCGCGCCGTGCGCGGAGACCAGCACGATGCCGCCCCGGCGCTGGGCGTGGCCGCGGGCCACCAGCCGGGGTGCGAAGGCGTGGACCAGGTCCAGGTGGGTGACGGCGTTGAGGGTGAGACGGTCGTGCAGGTCGTCCAGTGACTGATCGAGCAGCCGCCCGGGGCGGCCGCCTCCGGCGTTGGAGACGAGCAGGCCGACGTCAAGGTCTTCGGTCGCCTTCACGATCGCCGAGGCTCCGGCCGGTTGGCTGAGATCGACGGTGACCACTCGGTGCGCGATGCCGTGGTGGTGGGACAGCTTCTCGCCCAGTGCGTGGAGCTTGTCGGTGGAACGAGCGGCCAGGACCAGATCCAGACCTGCTGCGGCGAGGTGTTCGGCGAAGGCTTTGCCGATGCCGGAAGAGGCTCCTGTGACCACTGCCCATGGCCCATAGGATAAGATTTCAACCATGGTCTAGACTGTAATCTAGACTCTGGTCGAAATTCAAGACGGTAGGCTTTCTCGCCGTGAAGAACCCGCCCGCGGATCTGGCCCAACGCCTGCTCGACGTCAGCGAGCACGTGCTGCACACCGACCCTCCTCTCCGGCTGGAGGACGTCGCACAGCTGGTGGGGGCGTCGCGAGCAACGCTCTACTACTACTTCTCCGGCCGCGAAGACCTGCTGGCGTTCCTGCTCACCGCACACTCCAAGCAAGGAGCCCAGGCGGTGCAGACCGCGACGACGCCCGGCGACCCTCCCGAGTCGCGGCTACGTGCGATGGTGTCCGCTCTGGTCGAATATCTCGGCCACCACCCCGGAACATGCGCCGGCCTCCTGGGCGCCCTGGGGGCCAGCGGACGGATGAGTGAGGTCCTCGCGGCGAACGACATCTGGATCGCCGGCCCGCTACGCGATCTGCTCACCGAAGGCCGTAAGACCGGCGCCTTCGACGTCGGCAACATCACCGATGCCGCCAACACGATGCTCGGCGGCCTTCTCCTGGGCGTCTTGGGCCGGTCGATGGCCGGAGCCGACGCCACCGACCCCACCTTCCGTGCGCTGCTCACCGAGCAGACTGTTCGCGGCGTCCTGACCCGCTGATCGGGAACAGCACGCTCATCCCCGTGACCCGGCGGGCCTAGCCGCTGACCGCTGTTCGACCGGGCTCGTGAGCGACGGCAGGCTACCAGGCCCAGGCGGGGTTGCCGGTTGCGGCCTGCGACACGGACCACAGCCGTTCGCGAGCGGCCTCATCGTAGGCGAAGGCCGGGGCGCGGGACGGGCGGAGGTCTTCATCCACGTACGGCCCGGGCACGTACCCGTCCCACGTGGCCAGGCGGGCGTAGGTCTCGCCGAGGCGTTCGGCGGGGACGGCCATACGGTTCTTGGGCGCGTACAAGGTGCGCAGCAACCATGGCATGGCCGCCACCCGATCTGGGTCCAGACGTACAGCGGGTACGCGTACGCAGGTCGCATCCACCTGTCCTTTGGCTTTCTCGGCCAGGGAGAAGGTGGTCATGATCTGGGCGAGTTTGGCGTGGTAGTAGGCGCGGGTGGGACTGAACCAGCTCGGATCGTCGAGTTGGTCGAAGCGGATCCGGATGCGGGGCATCGAGAGCAGCCCTTTGCTGGCGATGTTGATCACCCGAGGCTTGTCCGCAGTGGCGAGCAGTGGGCTGAGTCTGGCGGTGAGCAGGAACGGGCCCAGGTGGTTGGTGGCCCAGAACAGTTCATGCCCGTCCGCCGTGAAGACAGGCTCGCGGATCGTTTGGTCGAAGACGGCGGAGTTGTTGATGAGCACGTCGAGGTGGCCGACGGTCTGCGCGAGCCGGTTGGCGGCGGCCTCGATGGAGTCGGGTATCGACAGGTCGGCCTGGATCAGACTTGCCGGGTGCACGGCGTGGGCGTTGATGTCGGCCAGCGCAGCGCGGCCTCGCTGGGGGTCCCGGCACAGTGCCAGCACGTGGTGGCCTGCGGCGGCGAGGGTGCGGGCGGCGCTACGTGGCCAGTGTTGAGGAGTTCGTGGAAAGTGCCGGGCTGTACTTCGAGCGTTTGGGGCTCAGCCGTACGGCAGGCCGGGTCGTCGGCGTGCTCCTGGTCGATCCGGGCGATTCCGCCGACGCCCCGGGGTTGTGCGAGCAGCTCGGTGTGGCCAAGAGCAGCATGAGCGTCGCCCTGGGGCAGCTCGAACGGGCCGGGCTCGTCGAGCGCTTCCGCCCACCCCGGGGGCGCCGCGATCACTACCGGCTGACCGACGATGTCTTCGGACGCGCATTCCGAGCGAAGATGACGGAGTTCCCCAAGCTCCTCGACCAACGGGATCGAGAGCGCCGCTGACGGCCGAGCACCGTCCAGGACTCAGACTCGCCGTACCCGCCGTAACCGCCATGCGATGCTGTGGCCGGCCGGACGGCTGTTGTCAGCAGGTCGTAAGGATTGAGCGCGCCGCGTCGCCCTACTGTCGATCACGTGGCCCAAATTGTGATCATTGCCAAGGAGCCCGTGGCCGGGAGGGCCAAGACGCGTCTGACCCCGCCATACAGCCCGCACCAGGCCGCCGCCCTCGCCGAAGCGGCTCTCCGCGACAGCCTGCTCGCCGTCTCCGCGACGCCCGCCACCCAGCGAGTACTCGCCCTGGACGGGCTGCCGGGCAGCTGGCTGCCGCCCGGCTTCGTGGTGATCCCACAGCGCGGCTCGGGACTGGATGAGCGTCTGGCGGCGGCGTTCTCGGACGCGTACCGGCTCCGGCCCGAAGCCGTCGTGCTGATCGGCATGGACACCCCGCAGGTGACTCCCGCCCTGCTGGGGGAGGCGGTGGAGGCATTGGAATGTCACGACGCCGTGTTCGGCCCGGCCGCGGACGGCGGCTTCTGGCTGCTCGGCCTGCGCGAGCCGGATCCATCGCTGCTGCAGGGGGTGCCGATGTCCCACCCGGAGACCGGCAAGCTCCAGCTCGACCGGCTGGATCAGGCTGGACTCACCGTCCGCCTGCTTCCTGAGCTGACCGATGTCGACACCGCGGCGGACGCCGTCGCGGTGGCCGAGCAGGCGCCCAGCTCCCGCTTCGCCGCCACGCTGCGGGAGCTGGGCCGATGATCGGGCAGCTCTACGGCGACGCGCTTAACGGAGCGTCCGCCGAGCTCGAGTACGTCGACGGCACCCGCGTCGCGCTGGAGACCGCGCGCTGGTTCGAGCCGGTTGACGGCGACGAGGCGCTCCTCAGCAGATGCGCCAGCCCGACCCTGGACATCGGCTCGGGTCCCGGCCGCCTCACCACCGCGTTGACCCGCCGCGGCGTTCAGGCGCTCGGCATTGACATCAACCCTCGCGCCGTCACCCTCACCCGCAGGGCGGGAGGCTTCGCCCTGCTCCGGGACGTCTTCGACGAGGTCCCGGACAGCGGCCGGTGGGCGACGGCGCTGCTCGCCGACGGCAACATCGGCATCGGCGGCAACCCCGAGACGCTGTTGCGCCGCGTCAGACAGTTGGTCCGGCCGGGCGGCGAGGTCCTGGTCGAGGTCGCAGCGCCCGAGACGAGGAGCCGGGTCGACCGGGTACGGCTGCGCCGCGGCCCACTCGCCGGGGACTGGTTCGGGTGGGCGACCGTATCGGTGAACGACATCCAGCGCCTGGCGCGAGCCAGCGGATTCCCCGTCGTGGACAGCTGGACGAGGCACGGCCGCTGGATGGCTTCCTTGAGCTAGGAACCCGCCACGGGTCCAGGGCCTGCACCCGCAGAGCGGGAGCCTGACGCCTGAATGACGCCGAATGCGCGCCATCTCGGATTGAAATGACGCCATGATGATGTCATCATGGCGTCATGGACCTTGCGCCGTATGTCGCCTACCTCCGCCGCGAACTCGCGATCGCCGCCGGGGCGGGCGGCGAGGAAGCCCGCGCGCTGGCGGAACGTCTCACCTCGACGCTCGAGTCGGCCACCCGGCTCGCGCTGCTGGAGGCTCTTTCCACCGCCGCGGACGAGATCACCCAGGACCTCGCACCGGGCTCGGTCGAGGTGCGCCTGCGGGGACGCGACCCTGACTTCGTCGTGACGCCACCGCCCAGCACCCGGTCGTTCGAGGATGAAGGCGAGATCGGGCGAGCCGAGAGGCCGCCTGCCCCGCCGCCACCCCCGGACGCCGACGAGGGCGGCACGTCCCGGATCTCGCTCCGGGTCCCCGAGCACCTCAAGCCTCGCATCGAAGAGGCGGCCACCCGGGATGGGCTGTCGGTCAACGCCTGGCTGGTCCGCGCCGTCTCCGCCGCGCTCGCCCCCGGCGAGCCGGGCCGCGGCTCCGGCCGCCGCCCGACCACGCAGAGCGGCAACCGCTACAGCGGGTGGGTGCGCTGATGACCACACCGATCCACAACGAGGGGAACGCCATGCGGACCTTCGACACCCCAGAACCCATCCTCGCCATCATCGACCTGGCGACCGCCAACGTCAGGATCGACGCGAGCGAGCGCACGGACACCGTCGTGGAGGTCCGCCCGAGCGATGAGCTCAATGACGCCGACGTGCAGGCCGCCGGGCACACCCAGATCGTTTACGCCGATGGCAGGCTGCTGGTACGGACGGACAAGGAGCAGCCCGGCTTGGCGTCCGGCTGGGGCCTGTCGCTCGACAGGCTCATCGAGTCGCCCAAGGACTGGGCGCGCTCGCTGCTGCTCGGACCGGGCTCGATCGACGTGACGGTCAGCCTGCCGGCGGGCTCCCGCCTCGACGCCAAGTCGGAGGCGAGCTTGCGCTGCCGGGGCCCGCTCGGCGAGGTCAGCTTCACCACCTCCTATGGCGGCGTCCGGATCGAGCAGGCCGGGCGGCTCAAGCTGAAGAGCACCTACGGCGACATCTCGGTCGACCGCTCATCCGGACACGCCGAGGTCACCGGGAACCACGGCAGCATCCGCCTCGGCGAGATCGACGGCACGGCCGCGGTCAAGACCTCCCACGGCGACGTCCGCCTCGGCGAGGTGACCGGCGAGCTGCGGCTGAGCTCCGCCCACGGCGACATCACCGTCGATCGCGCCCTGGCCGGCGTCGTCGCCAAGACCGCGTACGGCAGCGTGCGGATCGGCGAGATGGTGTCCGGCTCGGTCGTCATGGAGACCACCGGCGGCGGACTGGAGCTCGGGATCTCCGCGGGGAGCGCCGCCTGGCTGGACGTGAGCTCGAAGTACGGCACCGTGGACGTCTCCCTCGACTCCAGCGACGGCCCCGGCCAGTCGGATCAGGTCATCGAGGTGCGGGCCCACACCACCCACGGCGACATCGCCATCCATCGTTCCTGACGACCAAAGGAGATTGTGATGCCAGACGCGATCATGGCCGAGGGCCTGGTCAAGAAGTACGGCAACGTGACCGCCCTCGACGGCATGGAGCTGAGCGTCCCGGAGGGGACGGTGTTCGGGCTGCTCGGCCCCAACGGCGCCGGCAAGACCACCACCGTGCGGATCCTGACCACGTTACTGAAGCCGGACGCCGGGCACGCCCGGGTGGCCGGGTTCGACGTCGTCCGCGACGCCCCCCGGTTGCGCGCCCACATCGGCGCCTCAGGCCAGTACGCCGCCGTCGACGACCATCTCACCGGTGCCGAGAACCTGGAGATGGTCGGCCGCCTCTACCACCTCGGCGCCAAGCGCAGCCGGCAGCGCGCCCGCGAGCTGCTGGAGCGCTTCGACCTGACGGAGGCGGCCGACCGGCCGGTGCAGGGCTACTCCGGCGGCATGCGACGGCGGCTCGACCTGGCCGGCGCGCTGGTCGCCCACCCGCCGGTGCTGTTCCTCGACGAACCCACCACCGGCCTGGATCCGCGGGCCCGCGTGAGCCTGTGGGACGTCATCGGCGAGCTCGTCGCGGAAGGCACGACCGTGCTGCTGACCACCCAGTACATGGAGGAGGCCGACCGGCTCGCCCACCGCATCGCGGTGGTCGACCACGGGCACGTGATCGCGCTGGGCACCGCCGACGAGCTGAAGGACCAGGTCGGCGGCGACCGCATCGAGCTGTCGGTCACGAGCGCGGCCGACTTGCGGACCGCCTCACGGACGCTGGCGCCGCTGGCCGTCGGCGACATGCGGCTCGACACCACCGCCTTGCGGATGACGATCCCGGTCACCAGCGGTGCGGCCGCGCTGACCAGCGCACTCGGCCACCTGGCCGCCGAGCGCATCACCGTACGCGATGCCGGCCTGCGCCGGCCGACCCTGGACGACGTGTTCCTGAGCCTCACGGGACACCAGGCCGACGAGAAGATCGAGGAGACCGCCCGATGAATGCCCTGCAGCTCGCCTTCGCCGACGGCGCGACGATCGCCAAGCGCAACGCCCTGAAGATCCGGCGGGCCCCCGACCTGCTGGGTGGCGTGGTCACGCTTCCGATCGTGTTCGTGCTGCTGTTCACCTACGTCTTCGGCAGCATGATCAGCCTGCCGGGCATGTCGTACGGGGAATACCTGCTCCCCGGGATCTTCGTCATGACGATCGTCACCAGCGCGCAGATCACCGGCTACACGCTGACGCAGGACCTGCAGAAGGGCATCTTCGACAGGTTCCGCACGCTGCCCATGTCCCCCTCCGCGGTGCTGATCGGCCAGACCGTCAGCGATGTGATCATGAACCTGACCAGCATCGTCACGATGGTGCTCGTCGGGCTGCTCGTCGGATGGCGCATCAACAGCTCTCCGCTGGAGGCCGCCCTGGGGTTCCTGATGCTGCTGCTGTTCGCGTACGCCTTCTCTTGGGTGACGGCGACGGTCGCGCTGGCCCTGCGCACCCCGGAGGTCTTCAACAACGTGGCCACCATCCTGTCGTTCCCGCTGGTCTTCCTGTCCAACGCCTTCGTCGACAGCACGCGCCTGCCCGGGCCGCTCAAGCCGATCGCCGAATGGAACCCCGTCTCCACACTCATCCAGGCGGCACGCGAACTGTTCGGCAACACCAGCCCGGCCATCCCCACACCCAGCGCCTGGCCGATGCAACACGCGGTGCCGGTGTCGTTCCTCTGGTCGGTCGTGCTCCTGGCCGTGTTCGTGCCGCTGGCCACGCGGCTGTACAAGAGAGCCGTCAGTCAATGAACTCGATGACCACACACGTCTCCGGCCTGGATCGTGAGCGGGCGGTGGAGCTGGTCCAGCAGGCGTACGCGGAGGGCCGGCTCGACCCGGACGAGCTGGAGCAACGCCTCGAACTGGCGCTCACCGCCACCTCCTCCCGGGACCTGGAACCGATCCTCGCCGACCTGCCGCCGGACGAGGCGGTCAGGATCGGATCCACCGGCGGGCGCATCCTGCGATCAGGCGACTGGCACGTCCCGCGCCACCTGCGCATCGACTCCGAGTACGGCCGAGTACGGCTCGACCTGTCCCAGGCCCTCATCCCGCACTCGCAGATCAACATCGAGCTCCGGCTTGCGTACGGCAGCGCCAGGATCACCCTGCCCGCCGGCGCCAGCGCGAACGCCGACGGAGTACGAACCGAATGGGGCCGCGTGATCTGCAAGGCAGCGGGCCGCCCACGCCCAGGCGCGCTGCACGTCCACATCACCGGAGAGCTCCCCTACGGGCGCCTGACGATTCGCAACTCGCGCACGTGATCCGGCTGATGCCCTCACGGCCCGTCACACCCGCCGGAGCGGATGCGTCAAGAACCCGTATAGACGGATGCGGTGGTGGTGCTGTTACGGTATAGCGCGGTGCGCCGGGAAGCCTGGTCGGCAAGGTCCCATCCGTACGACTTCTGCGGAGGCTCCCTGTGGGCACCCTGCTGACGGCTTTCGCCGCCTTGCTGCTGCTCGCCGTGCTCGTCTCGAGCCTGGCTCATCGCACGATCCTGTCCACCGCCGCGCTGTTCCTGGTAGCCGGGTTCGTGCTGGGTGACGGCGTGCTCGGCGTGGTCTCCGTCAGGCCGGGCGACGAGCTGGTGGGCACGCTGGCCGAACTGGCGCTGTTCGCCGTGCTGTTCACCGACGGCATGCGGGTCGGCTGGAAGGACCTGCGCAGCGCATGGCGACTGCCGGGGCGCGCCCTGGGCTGGGGCCTGCCGCTCACCCTGGGCATCACCGCCGTCGCCGCGCACTACCTGCTCGGCCTGGGCTGGATCGAGTCGCTGCTGATCGGCGCCATCCTGGCCCCGACCGACCCGGTCTTCGCCGCCGCGCTGGTCGGCAACGAGAAGGTGCCGCCACGGCTGCGGCACCTTCTCAACGTGGAGTCCGGCGTCAACGACGGGCTGGCGTTGCCGTTCGTCATGCTGTTCCTGGCCGTCGCCGCCGGCTCCGAGGACCTGCATATGGGTGAACTCGGGCTCGAGCTGGGTCTCGGCGTGCTGATCGGCGTGGCGGTGCCGTGGGTGGCGATCAAGCTGGAGCAGACCCGCTGGTTCTCCGCCTCCACCCAGTACGAGCCGCTCAACGCGCTGGCCATCGGGCTGCTGGTGCTGGCGCTGGGCAAGGCCACGCACGGCAACCTGTTCCTTGCGGCGTTCGCCGCGGGCATCACGGTGGCGACGTTCGGTGAGCGGCAGCGCGAGTCGTTCGAGCACTTCGGCGAGCTCATCGCCGAGCTGTTCAAGCTGGCGGCGCTGCTGCTGTTCGGCGCGCTCGTCACCCCCACCCTGCTCGGCGCGGTCGGCTGGAAGGGCTGGCTGTTCGCGATCCTGGCGCTCGTGCTGGCCCGACCGGTCGCGATCTGGCTGTCCTTCCTGCGCTCCGGGCTGTCGGTGCGCGAGCAGGCGGCGGTGGCCTGGTTCGGGCCCAAGGGGTTCGCCTCGGTGGTGTACGGGCTGATCGTGCTGGCCTCCGGCATCGCCGCCGCGCAGGAGGTCTTCCAACTCGTCGCAGTCACCATCGTGCTGTCGATCCTGCTGCATTCGTCCACCGACATCGTCATCGCCCGCGGCTTCGACGACGAGCATGAAGTCCCGGCGTGGTTCGGTGCCGCGCGTCGGCGGCGCGGGAGGTCTCCGGGTGATTCCGCGTCATGAGGCTCCGTATCAGGCCCTTCCTGGATCGTTTCACCACCCGGCGCAGGTCATCGCCACCGGCTTCGGCGCGGCCGTCCTGCTCGGCACCTTCCTGCTGTCGTTGCCGATCGCCACGACCTCCGGCATCTCGGCGGGATGGCTGACCGCGCTGTTCACCGCGACGTCGGCGGTCTGCGTCACCGGCCTGGTCGTGGTGGACACCGAGTCGCACTGGTCGGTGTTCGGCGAGGTGGTGATCGCCGCCCTCATTCAGGTCGGCGGGCTGGGCATCATGACCCTGGCCACGCTGTTCACCGTGCTGGTGGCGGGGCGTCACGTGCTCTTGGTGCTGCTCATGTTCATCGGCCGGATCGGCCCGTTGAGCCTGGGCTCGGCACTCGCGCTGAAAGAGCGGGCGCGCCACTGCGAACTGCCCGAGGAGCGTGTGATCGTCGGCTGACGTGCGTTGAAGAAACTGGACAGCGAATGGCCTTGGAACTGGTCAGGCGAAGAGCCGACACTCGACGAATGCGATCAAAGCTTGCCACCCTGTTCCTCGCCACACTCGCCGCCGGCAGCTGCGTCCTCGCCGCCGCCTCTCCCGCCTCGGCCTCGGATGCGCAGGTCGGCAAACGTAAATGGATCAGCGCTGAGAGTGGCTGGCAGCGTGCGGGCGTGTTCGTCGAGCCCGGCGACCTCGTACAGGTGCAGCACGTCGGTGGCCGGTGGACGGTCGACCACCGCAAGTTCCCTTATGTGAGCGCGCGTGGGTACCCCTGGCACATCGACCGCGAGATCTATCAGGGGTGCAAGATCCTCGACAACCACACGTACGGCACGCTGATCGGGAAGATCAACGGACACGTCTTCAAGATCGGACAGCTGGCCGCCTACCGGGTCCACGAGGAAGGCTTCCTCGAGTTGCGCATCAACGACGAGGACCGGTGTCTCCGCGACAACGACGGCGCCGTTCGCGTGAAGGTCTCGATCATCGACGAAGGCTAGTGCGTATTGACGCTAAAGGGCAGGAAGGATACATTCCGGTAGATTTCACAGCCGTTCAGGGGAAATCCGGTGAGATGCCGGTGCGGACGCGCCACTGTATCCGGGACCTAGATCCCGGGAGCCAGGTCGCCTGGGCTGTTGTGACCTCACAGTTCGGGACGCGTCATCCCTGAGGAGGCACTGATGAGTGGCCTGTCCACTTCCACCACCATTCCCCTGCCACGCCTGCGGCTCTGGCTGCTGGCCGTACCCGTACTGCTGCTGATCGCCTACCTGGTCCTCATGGACAACGGGGCGATTTCCCAGACCGGTGCCTTCCTCCATGAACTCATGCACGACGGGCGCCACCTGCTCGGCGTGCCGTGTCACTAGGGGCAGGCATGATCCGGACCCTGATGGTCAGGGGGCTGCTGCTCGGCCTCCTGGCCGGGCTCGTCGCGGGCGGGTTCGCCTTCGTCTTCGGTGAGCCGCGGATCGACAGTGCGATCGCGCTGGAGGAGGCGGCCACCGCGGAGGCCGCGGGATCCGAGCCGGAGCCCGCCGGGCACAGCCATGAGATCAGCCGGCCGGTGCAGAAGGCCGGCCTCTTCCTGGCCACCGGGCTGTACGGCCTGGCCATCGGCGGGGTCTTCGCGCTGGTCTACGCCGGGCTGCGTGGCCGGGTCGGGCCGCGGAACGAGGGCGGGCTGGCGCTGAGCGCCGCGGGTATGGCGTTCGTGGCCATCATTCTCGTACCGTTCCTGAAATATCCGGCCAACCCGCCCGCGGTCGGCGATCCGGCGACCATCAACGACCGCACGTTCCTCTACGTGGTGATGGTCCTGGTGGGTCTGGCTGCGACCGCCATCGCGGTCGCGGTCGCCCGGCGGATCACGGCCGGATCGTGGCAGCGCTGGATCGGCGCGGTGGCCGCCTTCCTCGTGCCGGTGATCGCCGCGTGGGTGGTGCTGCCGACCGTCGACGAGGTTCCTGAGGGCTTCCCCGCCTCCTTGCTGTGGGAGTTCCGGGTGGCCTCGCTGGGCACGCACCTGGTGTTCTGGGCGGCGTTCGGTGTGCTCTTCGGGTGGGTCTCCGACCGGGCCGCCCGACGTGCCGAAGCCCTGGCCGCCGCCTGACCGGGGTGCTGTTCGTCCGGCATGCCAGCACGCCTGGCATGCGCGCTGCCCGCTTTCCCGCCGACGAGGACGCGGACCGGGCGGACCTGGCCAGGGCCGCCTCCCTGGCCGGGCGGCTCGGGAACGCGTCTGTCGCGTGGGTCTCGCCTGCTCCGGCCGCCGCGCAGACCGCCGCGGCGCTGGGGTGGGAGCCGCGTCCGGTCGCCGCGCTGGCCGAGGCCGATCACGGGCGTTGGCGCGGCCTGCCGTACAGCCGGATCGCCGAGACCGAGCCGGAGGCCCTGGCCGCCTGGCTCGCCGACCCGGACGCCGCGCCACATGGCGGCGAGAGCCTGGCGCGGGTGGCGTCCCGCGTCGCCGGGTGGCTGGAGTCCGTACGGGATCAGCATGACCTCGTGGCGGTCTGCGACGCCGGCGTGATCCGGGCCGCACTCGGCCACGCGCTCGGCCTCGACCCGTCACGCGCCGCCCGCTTCGACCTCGCGCCGCTGTCCACCACGCGGCTCGCGCCCGGCGCCGGCGGGTGGCGCGTCGTTCACGTCAACTGGAAGGCCACGTCGTGACCATCACCTATCCGTTCAGCGCCGTCGTCGGTCTTGCCGACCTGAAGCTGGCCCTGCTGCTCAACGCCGTCTCACCACGCGTCGGCGGAGTGCTGGTACGCGGCGAGAAGGGCACGGCCAAGTCCACGATCGTCCGCGCCCTGGCCGCCCAGCTGCCCGAGGTCCAGGTCGTGGCCGGGTGCCGGTTCGCGTGTGATCCGGCGGCGCCCGACCCCGGCTGTCCCGACGGGCCGCACGAGCCGGGCGAGCAGCGAGCCGTCCGGCCGGCCGCGCTCGTCGAGTTGCCGGTGGGCGCTTCCGAGGACCGGCTGGTCGGTTCCCTGGACGTGGAGCGGGCGCTGACCGAGGGGGTGAAGGCGTTCGAGCCGGGATTGCTGGCCGCCGCGCACCGGGGCGTGCTGTACGTCGACGAGGTGAACCTGCTGCACGATCACCTCGTCGACCTGCTGCTCGACGCGGCGGCGCTGGGCACCTGCTACGTCGAGCGGGAGTCGGTGTCGGTACGGCACGAGGCACGCTTCCTGCTGGTCGGCACCATGAATCCGGAGGAGGGCGAGCTGCGGCCGCAGCTCCTGGACCGCTTCGGCCTGACGGTCGAGGTGCGGGCGTCGCGGGATCCGCAGGAGCGGGCCGAGGTGATCCGGCGCAGGCTCGCTTTCGACGCGGACCCGGAGTCCTTCGCCGGCCGATGGAGGCCGGCCGAGTCCGAGCTGGCCGGGCGGATCGCCCGTGCCAGGGTGCGGCTCCCCGAGGTGCGGTTGCCTGATGCCAGGTTGCGGCAGATCTCCACGGTGTGCGCGGCGTTCGAGGTGGACGGCCTGCGGGCGGATCTGGTGACGGCCAACGCGGCCATCGCGCATGCCGCCTGGCACGGGCGGGACCGCGTGACGACCGAGGACGTGCGGGCGGCGGCGCGGCTGGCGTTGCCGCATCGGCGGCGGCGTGATCCGTTCGACGCGCCGGGGCTGGATGAGGAGTTGCTGGACCGGTTGCTGGAGGAGACTTCGGGCGACGACGATGACGAGCCGCCCGGCGGTGGCGCGGACCCCGAAATTTCAGGACCTGAGCCGGATGCCGGGTCCGGTGCGGATGATGATGGCGGCCGGCAGGATCCGGCGGCCGGCGGGCCTGGCGACGAGGGGGCGGCCGAACCCGAGGTTGGCAACGGGGCGGACCGGCCCGAGCTCGACGCGGGCGCGGCCGAGGGTGACCCAGGGAAAGGGCCCGGCGCGAGTCAGGTCGAGCCCCGCCCCGGCACTGGGCAGCCCGACCCCGGCGCGGGGCAGGTGGCTGCCATGGCGGCGCCGTACCGTGTGCCTCGTCTAGAGGTGCCCGGCGTCGGCGAGGGTGCGGCGGGACGGCGCTCGCGCTCGCGCACCCCGCGCGGCCGGGCCGCCGGCTCCCGGCAGCCGGAAGGCCGCCTGCGCGACCTGCATCTGACCGCCACCCTGCTGGCCGCCGCCCCTCACCAGCGACAGCGGGGCAGAACCGGGGCGGGGCTGCGGCTGCGTCCCGAGGACCTGCGTGAGGTCGTCCGCGAGGGCCGCGAGGGCAACCTGGTGCTCTTCGTCGTCGACGCGAGCGGCTCGATGGCCGCGCGCAGGCGGATGACCGCGGTCAAGACGGCGGTGCTGAGCCTGCTGCTCGACGCCTACCAGCGCAGGGACAAGGTCGGCCTGGTCACCTTCCGCGGCGACAGTGCCAGCGTGACGCTCCCGCCGACCTCCTCGGTCGAGGCGGGTGCGGCCAGGCTGCGTTCGCTGCCGACCGGCGGGCGTACGCCGCTGGCGGCCGGGCTGGTCGCGGCGGCCGAGGTGCTGCGGGTGGAGCGGCTGCGCGATCCGGCCCGGCGCCCGCTGCTCGTGCTGGTGACCGACGGGCGCGCCACGGCGGGCGGCGACGTGGACCGGGCCGCCGATCTGCTGCGCGGCACGGCGAGCGTGGTCGTGGACTGCGAGGGCGGCCCGGTGCGGCTGGGGCTGGCCGTACGGCTGGCCGCCAGGCTCGGCGCCGCGCTGCTGCCGCTCGATTCACTGGGCGAGCTGGGCTCGCTGGTACGCGACTATCGGAAGGTGGGTTGAGATGCCTCAGGGCAAGCCGGAGCACGTGCCCGACGACGGGCTGACCACACGGCAACGCAGGTCCAGGCCGTTGCTGATGGTCCACACCGGGCCGGGCAAGGGCAAGTCGACGGCGGCGTTCGGCATGGCGCTGCGCGCCTGGAATCAGGGCTGGCCGATCGGCGTGTTCCAGTTCGTCAAGTCGGCCAAGTGGCGCATCGGCGAGGAGCGGGCGCTGAAGGTCCTCGGCGCCGGCGACGAGGGCGGGCCGGTCACCTGGCACAAGATGGGCGAGGGCTGGTCGTGGATCCAGCGGCCGGGGACCGAGGAGGACCACGCGCGGGACGCCCGCGAGGGCTGGGAGCAGATCAAGCGCGATCTGGCCGCCGAGACCTACCGCTTCTACGTGCTGGACGAGTTCACCTACCCGCTGAAGTGGGGCTGGCTGGACCTGGACGACGTGCTGGCGACGCTGCTGTCCAGGCCGGGCAACCAGCACGTGGTGATCACCGGGCGGGACGCGCCGGAGCGACTGATCGAGGCGGCCGACCTGGTGACCGAGATGGGCAAGGTACGCCACCCGATGGACGCCGGGCAGAAGGGCCAGAAGGGCATCGAGTGGTAGTTCCGCGCCTGGTCATCGCCGCTCCCGCGTCCGGCAGCGGCAAGACGACGGTGGCGACGGGGCTCATGGCCGCGCTGCGGGCGCGCGGGCTGCGGGTGTCGCCGCACAAGGTGGGGCCCGACTACATCGACCCCGGCTACCACGCTCTGGCCGCCGGTCGGCCGGGCCGCAACCTGGACCCGTGGCTGACCGGCGAGGAGCGGGTGACGCCGCTGTTCCTGCACGGGGCGCGCGGGTGCGACATCGCCGTGGTCGAGGGCGTCATGGGGCTGTTCGACGGCAAGGGCGGCACCGTGCCGGACTCGGGCACACCGGACACCGTGCCGGACTCGGGCACATCGGACACCGTGCCGGACTCGGGCACATCAGACTTCGCCTCGACGGCACACGTCGCCCGGCTGCTGGACGCGCCGGTGGTGCTCGTGGTGGACGTCGCCCGGCAGAGCCGGTCGGTCGCCGCGACCGTGCACGGTTTCTCCACCTTCGACCCGCGGGTGCGGGTGGGCGGGGTGATCCTCAACCGGGTGGGGTCGGACCGGCACGAGGAGCTGTGCCGGGCCGCGCTGGGGGACGTGCCGGTGCTCGGGGCCATCCGGCGGGACGACGCCGTGGCTACCCCGTCACGTCACCTGGGACTGATCCCCGCGGCTGAGCGCGAGTCCGAGGCGCTGGCGGCGGTGGGGCGGCTGGGCGAGCTGGTAGCCCGCTCGTGCGACCTGGAAGCCCTGGTACGGCTGGCCGGCACGGCTCCCCCTCTGCACGCACGGCCGTGGGAGCCCGCGGCGGTGGCGCAGCCGTACGGGAAGCTCGTCGCGGTGGCGGGCGGGGCGGCCTTCACCTTCGGCTACGCCGAGCACGTCGAGTTGCTGCGCTCGGCGGGCGCGGAGATCGCGGTCTTCGACCCGCTGCGGGATGAACGGCTGCCCGAGGGGACCGCGGCGATCGTCATCGGTGGCGGCTTCCCCGAGGTCTACGCCGACCGGCTCGCCGCCAACGAGCCGCTGCGCAAGCAGGTGGCCGCCTTCGACGGGCCCATCGCCGCGGAGTGCGCCGGGCTGCTCTACCTGTGCGAGGAGCTGGACGGGCTGCCGATGTGCGGCAGGGTGCCGGGGGTGGCCCGGATGACGGACCGGCTGACCCTCGGCTACCGGGAGGCGATCTCCGGGACGTCGCTGCTGACCCGCGAGGGCGAGCGGCACCGCGGACACGAGTTCCACCGCACCACGATCATCTCGCCGAAGGAGCCGCTGTTCCGCTGGGCGGGGGGCGCCGACGGCTACGGCGACGCCCTCGTGACCGCCTCCTACCTGCACCTGCACTGGGCGGGCAGGCCAGAGCTGGCTCAGCGGATAGTCGACTACAGGCACCGGAGAAGCGAGTGACGTCCGCCTGGTCACCGTCGACGACCTCTATGCGTGATCACTCCTCCTCGCTCGCGATGGCGTTGATCGCCGCCACCGCCATCGCGCTGCCGCCTCGGCGGCCGTGGACGACCAGGTAGTCCAGGTCGCTGGCGGCCAGTGCCTGCTTGGACTCGGCAGCGCCGATGAAGCCCACCGGGAGGCCCAGCACTGCCGCCGGGCGTCCCGCCCCCTCGGCGACCAGCTCCAGGAGCCGGAAGAGCGCGGTCGGGGCGTTGCCGATGGCCACCACCGAGCCGGCCAGCCGATCGCGCCACAGCTCCAGCGCGGCGGCGCTGCGGGTGGTGCTCAGGCGTTCGGCGAGGGCCGGGACGCCGGGCTCTGACAGCGTGCAGAGGATCTCGTTGTCCGCCGGGAGGCGGCGGCGGGTGACGCCGGAGGCGACCATCATGGCGTCGCACAGGATCGGCGCCCCCGCACGCAGGGCTTCGCGGGCGTTCGTCACCACGTTCGGTGACCAGGCCAGGTCACGGGTCAGGTCGGTCATTCCGCAGGCGTGGATCATCCGGACCGCGACCTGGGCCACCTCCGGGGGCATCCCGCTCAGGTCGGCCTCGGCGCGGATGGTGGCGAACGACTGCCGGTAGATCTCGGCGCCGTCGCGGATGTAGTCGATCACTTCTGCCTTTCCTCGTATCCGCCGGGGGTGGCGACCATCTGGATGACCGGCCCGGGCGGCAGCCCGCACAGGCGGTCGCAGCCCGCCCAGTGCACGGGGCGGTCGGTGTGACGCTCATGGACCCAGCGGGCGGCGTCAGTCTGTACGTCGGCCAGGGACTTGGCACAACCGGGGCGGCCGGTGCACGCGGTCACGCCGGCCCAGGGAGAGTTCGGGTCGGTGATGAATCCCACATCCTCCGGCACGCGGGGCAGCACGACCGTGCGCCATGGCGTGAGCCGTACCTCCTCGGCGGCTTCGGCCAGGGCCAGCAACTGACGTGGGGACAGGCGGCCGAGCGGGATCAGTGCCTGGTGGGGGCCGGGTTCGGTGGAAGGTGGGGTGCCGCGCCGGGCCGCGCCCAGCTCCGTGCCGAGCTCGGCGGCGACGCGGGCGGGCCCCAGCTCGGAGATGCGCCATTCGGCGGAGCGCAGCCGCAGGAACGCCTCGGCGGCCTCCAGCATCAGCTCCACCGTTCCCGGCAACCCCGTCTCCCGCCCGGCCAGCAGCAGCCGCCCCTCCACCAGGGCCACATCGGCGGCCAGCCCCGTCTCACCGATCGCGAACAGGAAACGCCCGGGCAGCTCGGCCAGCTCCGGCCGGGCGCACAGGGCGCGGTCGAGGTCGATGATCAGCTCTCGGTCGACGAGAGGCGAGGCGACGATGTTGCGTACCCGCTCGTGGGTCGGCGAGGGCAGCAGCCCGGCCGCGGCGATGCGTTCAGCGAAGGCCTCCGGATCCCGCAACGCGCGCACCTGCAGGTTGGCCCGCGAGGTCAGCTCGATCACACCCGAGCCCAGCTCGCTCGCGCACGCCGCCAGCTCGCGCAGCTGCCCGGCGGAGAGCAGACCGCCCGGGGTGCGGACGCGGGCCAGCGGCCCGTCGGCGGCTTGGTGCAGCTGGAGCGCCCCCGGACAGGCGTCTGGATGTGTTCGTCCGGATATGGACACGTTGAGGATGGTAACGCCCATTCCTGCTGCCGTAGGCTTGCCCACAGGCGAAGGCTAGGAGGAAGCCGGTGTGAATCCGGCGCGGTCCCGCCACTGTCACCGGGGAGCGAGCCCCCACCGCAGGCCACCGAGAGGGAAGGCCGGGGGTGAGCGGCGATCCGGGAGCCAGGAGACTCCGGCCTTTCGTGACACCTGCGACCGGGGCGAGGACCCCGAGGGAGGACGTCTTCGTGCCCACTGTCCTGCTGCTGTCCACTTCGGACACCGACCTGCTCAGTGCCAAGGCCAGCGGTGCCGGCTACCGGCTGGGCAACCCCGCCAGGCTGACCCCCGGCGATCTCCCCCTGGAGGGCGTCGACCTCGTCGTGGTCCGCCTGCTCGGTGGCCGCAGGGCCTGGGAAGAGGGCCTGGACGCGCTTGTGTCCGGTCCCCGCCCGGTCGTGGTGCTGGGCGGCGAGCAGGCGCCCGACGCCGAGCTGATGGAGCTGTCCACCGTGCCCGGCGGCGTGGTCGCCGAAGCACACGCCTATCTGGCGCACGGCGGCCCGCGCAACCTGGCCCAGCTGCACGCTTTCCTCTCCGACACCGTGCTGCTGACCGGCCACGGCTTCGCCCCGCCCGAGGCCGCGCCCTCCTGGGGCGTGCTGGAGCGCGAGTCCACCGGGACGGGTCCGGTGATCGGCGTCCTGTACTACCGGGCTCACCACATGGCGGGCAACACCGGCTTCGTCGAGGCGCTGTGCCGGGCCGTCGAGGAGGCCGGAGGGCGGGCGCTTCCCGTCTTCTGCTCCTCTCTCCGTACGGCGGAGCCGGAGCTGCTGGAAACGCTGAGAGCGGCGGACGCCCTGGTCGTCACCGTGCTCGCGGCGGGCGGTTCCCGCCCGGCCACCGCGGGCGCGGGCGGGGACGACGAGGCCTGGGACGTGGGCGCGCTGGCCGATCTCGACGTGCCGATCCTCCAGGGGCTCTGCCTGACCACCAGCAGGCAGGCGTGGGCGGAGAACGACGACGGCCTGTCGCCCCTGGACGCCGCCTCTCAGGTGGCCATCCCCGAGTTCGACGGGCGCATCATCACCGTGCCGTTCTCGTTCAAGGAGATCGACGCCGACGGGCTGACCGTCTACGTGGCCGACCCCGAGCGGGCCGCCCGGGTGGCCGGCATCGCCGTACGGCACGGCCTGCTCCGGCACGTGCCGCCTGCCGAGCGGCGGCTGGTAATCATGCTTTCCGCCTATCCGACCAAGCACTCCCGGGTCGGCAACGCGGTCGGCCTTGACACGCCCGCCAGTGCCGTACGCCTGCTCAGGCGCCTGGCCGAGGCGGGCTATGACGTGGGAGAGGGCTTCCCCGGCGTGGCCGAGCAGGACGGCGACGCGCTCATCCACGCGCTCATCGCGGCGGGCGGGCAGGACCAGGACTGGCTGACCGAGGAGCACCTGGCGGGCAACCCGGTGCGCATCCCGGGACAGGCCTACACCGCTTGGTACCGCACGCTCCCCGAGGACCTGCGCGAGGAGATGGAGCGGCACTGGGGGCCGCCGCCGGGCGAGTTGTTCGTGCACGAGGGCGACATCGTCCTGGCCGCCCTGCGCGCCGGGAACCTCGTGGTCATGGTGCAGCCGCCGCGCGGCTTCGGCGAGAATCCGATCGCCATCTACCACGACCCCGATTTGCCGCCCAGCCACCACTACCTGGCCGCCTACCGGTGGCTGTCGGCCCAGTTCGGTGCGCACGCCATGGTGCACGTGGGCAAGCACGGCAACCTGGAGTGGCTGCCGGGCAAGTCGGCGGGGATGTCGGCTTCGTGCGGCACCGACGCGGCGATCGGGGACCTGCCGCTGGTCTACCCGTTCCTGGTCAACGACCCGGGTGAGGGCACGCAGGCCAAGCGGCGGGCGCACGCGGTGCTGGTCGACCACCTGGTGCCGCCGATGGCTCGCGCCGAGACCTATGGCGACATTTCCAGGCTTGAGCAGCTGCTCGACGAGCACGCCACCATCGCCGCCATGGATCCGGCCAAGCTGCCCGCCATCCGCGCCCAGATCTGGACCCTGATCCAGGCCGCCCGGCTCGACCATGATCTGGGTTTGGCGGACCGGCCGCACGACAGCGAGTTCGACGACTTCCTGCTGCACGTGGACGGCTGGCTGTGCGAAATCAAGGACGCGCAGATCCGCGACGGGCTGCACGTGCTCGGCCAGGCCCCCGAAGGGCAGGTCCGGGTGGACCTGGTGCTGGCGATGCTCCGGGCCAGGCAGATGTGGGCGGGCAAGGAGACCCTGCCCGGCCTGCGCGAGGCACTCGGCCTGGCCGAGGACGGCACGGCGAGTCTGTCGGCCGTGGACCGGGCGGAGGCGACCGCGCGTGCGCTGGTCGAGGGCATGGAGGAGCGGGGCTGGGAGCCATCCGCCGCGGCGGAGGTGGTGGTGGCACACGCCGACGTGCCGGAATTATCCGGCGATCGACGTGACCTCGTCACCCGCATCCTGACCTTCGCCGCGACGGAGGTGGTGCCCAGGCTCCGCCGTACCACCGACGAGATCGACCACGTGCTGCACGCCCTCGACGGCGGCTACGTCCCCGCCGGACCGAGCGGAAGCCCGCTGCGCGGCCTGATCAACGTGCTGCCGACCGGCCGCAACTTCTACTCGGTCGACCCGCGCGCGGTGCCCAGCCGCCTCGCCTGGGAGACCGGCCAGGCCATGGCCGACTCCCTGCTGCAGCGCTACCGCACCGACCACGGCGAGTGGCCGCGCTCGGTGGGCCTGTCGGTCTGGGGCACCAGTGCCATGCGCACGGCGGGCGACGACGTGGCCGAGGTCCTCGCACTCCTCGGCATCCGCCCGGAATGGGATGAGATGTCCAGGAGGGTGACGCGGCTGGAGCCGATCCCCCTCGCCGAGCTCGGCCGCCCCCGCATCGACGTGACCGTCCGCATCAGCGGCTTCTTCCGCGATGCCTTCCCGCACGTGGTGGCCATGCTCGACGACGCTGTACGGCTGGCCGCTTCGCTGGAGGAGCCGGATGAGGACAACTACATCCGCGCCCACGTACGAGCCGACGGCAGCGAGCGCCGCATCTTCGGCTCGGCGCCGGGGGCCTACGGCGCCGGGCTGCTCCCGCTGATCGACAGCCGCACCTGGCGCGACGACGCCGACCTGGCCGAGGTCTACGCCGTCTGGGGCGGCTTCGCCTATGGCCGCGACCTGGAGGGCGTGCCCGCACGGCAGGACATGGAGAACGCCTACCGCCGGATCGCGGTCGCCGCCAAGAACGTCGACACCCGCGAGCACGACATCGCCGACTCCGACGACTACTTCCAGTACCACGGCGGCATGGTCGCCACCGTCCGGGCGCTGACCGGAAAGGCTCCCGCCGCCTACGTGGGCGACAGCACGCGCCCCGACGCGGTCCGCACCCGCACGCTCGCGGAGGAGACCTCCAGGATCTTCCGCGCCCGCGTGGTCAACCCGCAGTGGCTGGCCGCGATGCGCAGGCACGGCTACAAGGGCGCTTTCGAGCTGGCCGCGACCGTGGACTACCTGTTCGGCTACGACGCCACGACCGGGGTCATGGCGGACTGGATGTACGACAAGCTCACCCAGGCCTACGTGCTGGACCCGGAGAACCGGGAGTTCATGGCCACATCCAACCCATGGGCGCTGCACGGCATCGCCGAGCGGCTGCTGGAGGCGGCCGAGCGCGGCATGTGGGAGCACCCGGACGAGCAGACCCTGCGCGAGCTGCAGGAGGTCTATCTCAAGACCGAAGGCGATCTGGAGGATCGGTGACCGGACGACTGTACGGCGTGGGCCTGGGACCGGGCGATCCGGAACTGGTGACGGTCAAGACCGCCCGGCTGATCGGCGAGGCCGACGTGATCGCGTACCACGCCGCCAGGCACGGGCGCAGCATCGCCCGCTCGATCGCGCTGACGTACATGCGGGAGGGCCAGATCGAGGAGCTCCTGCAGTACCCGTTGACGGTCGAGACCACCGACCATCCGGGTGGGTACCAGGGCGCGCTGGACGACTTCTACGCCGAGTGCGCGGCGCGGCTGGCCGCCCACCTCGACGCGGGCCGGACGGTCGTCGTGCTCAGCGAGGGCGATCCGCTCTTCTACGGCTCTTACATGCACATGCACAAGCGGCTGGCCCACCGTTACCCGACGGAGGTGGTGCCCGGTGTGACCTCGGTGAGCGCGGCGGCCGCCGTGCTGGGGCGGCCCCTGGTGGAGCGCGAGGAGGTGCTGACCGTGCTGCCGGGCACGCTCCCGGGCGAGGTGCTGGCCGAGCGGCTGCGCGCGACCGACTCGGCGGCGGTGCTCAAGCTGGGCCGGACCTTCGAGAAGGTGCGCGACGCCTTCGCCGAGGCCGGGCGGCTGGAGGATGCCTGGTACGTGGAGCGCGCCAGCATGGGCGCCGAACGGGTCGCGCCGCTCAAGGAGGTGGACCCGGACGGCGTGCCGTACTTCTCCCTGGCCCTGCTGGCCAGCCCGGCCGAGCGCACCTTCGTGCCGAAGGACGACGCGCAAGCACCCGGAGGTGGCGAGGTGGTCGTGGTGGGGCTGGGTCCCGCCGGGCGGCCCTGGCTGACTCCCGAGGCGCAGGACGCGCTCGCCTTGGCGACCGACATCGTGGGATACGGGCCGTACGTCGACCGGGTGGCCCCCAACCCTCGCCAAGAACGCCACCGCACCGACAACCGGGTCGAGGCCGAACGCGCCAGGCATGCCCTGGAGCTGGCGCGGCAGGGCAGGCGGGTGGCCGTGGTCTCGTCGGGCGATCCTGGGGTGTTCGCCATGGCGAGCGCGGTGCTGGAGGCCTCGGCGGACTACCCGGACGTCCCGGTGCGCGTGGTGCCGGGGCTGACCGCGGCCCAGGCGGTCGCCTCCCGGGTGGGTGCTCCCCTGGGCCACGACTACTGCGTGATCTCCCTGTCCGACCTGCTCAAGCCGTGGGAGGTGGTGGCCGCCCGGCTCAGCGCCGCGGCTCGGGCCGACCTGGTGCTGGCGATCTACAACCCCGCTTCGCGCAGCCGTACTTGGCAGGTGGCCGCCGCACGTGATCTGCTTCTGGAGCACCGCCTTCCGGAGACGCCCGTGGTGATCGGGCGGGACGTCGGCGGGGCCGGCGAGTCCGTGACGGTGACGACGCTGGGCGAGCTCGACCCGGATCGGGTGGACATGCGCTGCCTGTTGATCGTCGGGTCGTCCACCACCCGCGTGACCCCGCAGGGCACGGTCTTCACGCCGCGCCGATATCCCTGAGCCAATCGAGCGCGGCCGGGACCGTCTCGACGTGGGTCACGCCGCCCGGCAGGGGCGGACGGTCAACCATGATCACCTTGAGGCCTCGTTCCCCGGCCGCGGCGAGCTTGGCCTGGGTCAGCTCGCCGCCGCTGTCCTTGGTGACCAGGACGGTCAGGTGGTGCTCATCGATGAGGGCTAGCTCGCCTGCGAAGGTGTACGGCCCGCGGTCCAGGATGATGTGGACATTTCGCGGAATCGGCGGCTCGGGGGGATCCACCGATCTGGCGAGGAACCAGACGCCGGTCAGGCCTGCGAAGATCGGCAGGCTCCGGCGGCCGGTGGTCAGGAACACCCGGTCACCGGCTGCCAGCTCGGCGGCGGCCGCCTCCAGCGAGGGCGCCCGGAGCTCGCCCGGCACCTGCGGCCAGCCGGGCCTGCGCAGCACCAGCAGCGGAGTCCCGGTCAGCCGGGCCGCCTCGACCGCGGAAGCGGTCATGCGCGCCGCGAAGGGATGGGTCGCGTCGATCAGCGCATCGGGACGTTCCTTCCGCACCCACGCGGCCAGCCCCTCCGGCCCGCCGAACCCGCCCTCGCGCACCTCTCCGGCCGGCAGCCTCGGATTGCGCACCCGCCCCGCCAGCGAGGAGATCACGTGCACGCCCCGCTCGACCAGCTCCGCCGCCAGCGCTCTGGCCTCGGCGGTGCCGCCCAGGATCAGGACCCGTCGCACGATCTGTCCCTGGCCGCGCTGTAGAGGTGGCTGTCGGGGAACTCCGACGCGGTCAGCACCCGCCCGACCACGATCACCGCGGTCCGTTTGATCCCGGCCTCGTGCACCTGTGCGGCGATGTCCGCCAGGGTGCCGCGCAGGATGCGCTCGTCGGTCCGGCTGGCGTACGCCACCACCGCCACCGGGCAGTCCGCGCCGTAGACCGGCAGCAACTCCGCCACCACGGAGTCGATCCGCTGGACAGCCAGATGCAGCACCATGGTCGCCCGGCCCGCGCCGAGGGTCGCCAGGTCCTCGCCCGGCGGCATCGGCGTGGCACGGGCCGAGGTCCTGGTGAGGATGACGCTCTGGCCGACACCCGGCACGGTCAGCTCCCGCCGCAGCGAGGCCGCCGCCGCCGCGAACGCCGGGACTCCGGGCACGATCTCGTACGGCACGCCGAGCTCTTCCAGCCTGCGTACCTGTTCGGCGACGGCGCTGAAGATCGACGGATCCCCGGAGTGGAGCCGGGTGACATCCCGGCCGCCGGCGTGTGCCGTCGCGATCTCCGCCACGATCTGGTCCAGCGTGAGGTTGGCCGTGTCCACCAGCCGTGCCCCCGGAGGGCAGGCGTCGAGCAGGTCGCGGGGCACGAGCGAGCCCGCGTACAGACAGACGGGCGCCGATTCCAGCAGGCGCAGGCCGCGCACGGTGATCAAGTCGGCGGCGCCGGGACCGGCACCGATGAAATAGACCGTCATCAGATCCCTTCCTCTGCCACGGTCATGCGTCACCTTCCTTGACCACGGTCATGCGTCACCTTCCTTGACCACCGTCCACACCGTCACCGGCATCGCGGCCCGCCACCCGGTGAACCCGCCCACCGGGCTCGCCCGCTGCACCGCCAGGCGCACCAGGTCGCCGCCGACGCGGCCGAACCACTGCGCGACCAGCGCCTCCGACTCCAGGGTGACCGCGTTGGCCACCAGCCGCCCGCCCGGCCGCAGCGCCGCCCAGCAGGCCTCGAGCAGCCCCGGCACGGTCGCACCGCCACCGACGAAGACCGCATCCGGCGTGGGCAGCCCGTCGAGAGCCTCGGGCGCACGGCCTGCCACGACGGCCAGCCCCGGGACGCCCAAGCTCTCGGCGTTGCGGGCGATCCGCTCGGCACGGTCGGCACGACTCTCGATCGCCACCGCCCGGCAGGACGGGTGCGTGCGCATCCATTCGATGGCGATGCTGCCCGCGCCGGCGCCGACGTCCCAGAGCAACTGGCCGGGCAGTGGCGCCAGGCGCGACAGGCTCACCGCGCGCACCTCACGCTTGGTCAGCTGGCCGTCGTGCTCGAAGGCCTCGTCGGGCAGGCCCGGCACCCTGGACAGCGGAGTGTCGCTCGCCGAGCACTCGATGGCGATGATGCGCAGCGGCGAGTCCGGCCTGGCGGTCTCGGCGCCCAGGTCGGACAGGACCGTGACCCGGCTGCCCGTATATCCGGAAAAGTCCAGCAAATCGCTGACGGCGTCCGCCGAAGTCCCCAAAACCAACACCCGCCGCCCCGGAGCGAGCACGGCGCGCAGCGCCGCCAGCGGGCGCCCCACCGCGCTCACCACTTCGACCTGCTCGACCGGCCAGCCGAGCCGCGCGCACGCCAGCGAGACGGAGGACACGTGCGGCAACACCCTGACCCGCTCGGCCCCCAGCAGCCGCACGAGGGTCGAGCCGATGCCGTAGAACAGGGGATCACCGCTGGCCAGCACGCAGACCGCTCGTCCGGCGAGCGAGTCCAGCAGCCCGGGGAGGTTGGGCAGCAGCGGCGACGGCAGCACGACCCGCTCAACGCTCGCCAAGGGCACCAGATCGAGCTGCCTGGCACTGCCGACCAGGACGTCAGCCTGCTCGATCGCCCCGCGTGAGGCCGGAACCAGCCCGTCCCAGCCGTCCGCGCCGATGCCCACGACCGTGATCACAAATTCCCCAGCACGCGGGTGATGTGGATCTCCAGCACGACCCGCTCCGGGTTGGGCCGCGGCGGCTTGTACCTCTCGGCGTAACGCTGCTCGGCGTCAGCCACCTGCTCGGGCTCCCGCCGCACCACGGCCGCGCCCTCCAGGGTCGACCAGCGGCGGCCGTCGACCTGACACAGCGCCACCCGCGCCTGCCCCGCCTCGATCAGCCGGGCCTTGCGCGAACCGCCAGAGGTGATCACCCGGGCGATCCCGGCCACCAGGTCCAGCGTCGCACCCACCGGCACCACGTGGGGCGTCCCGTCGGAGCGGACGGTGGTCAGGGTGCACAGGTGCCGTTCCCGCCAAAACTCAGCGAAAGCCTCACCACGGCTGAAAAGGTTCACGGCACATCCTGGCACACTCATCTCCGTGAAGCGGCTACTCGTCATCGGGATCGGCGCCGGCGACCCGGACCATCTGACCCTCCAGGGCGTCAAGGCCATCGCGGCCACCGACGTCTTCTTCCTCCTCGACAAGGGCCAGGAGAAGCAAGACCTGGTACGACTGCGCCACCAGCTCATCGAGGAGCACGGGCGCCGGCCGTACCGGATCGTCGAGGCGCGCGACCCGGAACGGGACCGGACCACCCCGGCTTACGCCGAAGCAGTCGAGGACTGGCGGGAGCGCCGGGCCACGCTCTACCAGCAGATGATCAACGAGGCCCTCGCCGACGGGCAGACCGGGGCCTTCCTGGTCTGGGGCGACCCCGGCGTCTACGACAGCACCCTGGCCATCCTGGAACGCCTGCCGGACTACGAGATCGACGTGATTCCGGGCATCAGCGCCATTGCCGCGCTCACCGCCCGCCACCGCACCAGCCTCACCCGGGTGGCCCGGCCCGTCCACGTCACGACCGGCCGTCGCCTCGTTGAGGAGGGTCCGACGGCGGACGACATGGTGATCATGCTGGACGCGCGGTGCGCCTTCGACGGGCTCGACGACTTCGACATCTACTGGGGCGCCTACCTGGGCACGCCGGACGAGATCCTGGTCGCCGGCCCGGTCGCGGAGGTGGGCGAGCGGATCAAGGAGCTGCGCGCCCAAGCCAGGACGCGCAAGGGCTGGATCATGGACACGTACCTGCTGCGACGGCGTTGAGCGCCGCATGCGAACGGGCAGCCCCGCGAGGTCGGCGTCTCGCGAGGCTGCCGTTGTTCGTTGGGGTCAGCCGCAGGTGCGACTAGTTGCCCTTGCAGTACTGGCGCTCCCAGCGTCCCTTCCGGTAACACCAGTAGCACTTACCTCGCCACTCGCACCTCCGGGCTGTGCCGGAGGCCTGCGTGACCTGCTGGGCCGGCGCGCAGCGGCTTGCGTCGGAGGCCTGCGCGGCGCTGGTGGCGGTGCCGGAGATGAAGAGCGTGGACGCCGTCAGCGCGACGGCGAGAAGCAAACGCTTGAACATCAGAGATCACTCCCTGAAGTGAGACCGAATCTCGATGGATGGGATCGGATGATGAGCGTCGATTCCCGGGATACGCCGATACAGCGCTGAACATGATTCAGACTAATCGCAATGACGGGCGGAATCTCCCGGCCAGAAGTAAATCCTCATTTCTGGCGCATCATTACATGCACGTAATTAGCCGCGCACCTCAAGAAATACGGCGGCACGCCGCAGCAAGCCTTCGAGCGCGTATTCGCACCGCTGAGGGAGGCCTGGACAGCGGTTCCCCCGGCCTTTCAAAGCGGCGCCATGGGGACGGCAAATTACAGAAAAGGGGATCAGCGGCCGCCGCGGGTGAGGAAGTCTCGCTCGGGGCCGGCGGGCGCCAGGTCCGCGGCGCACTGGTAGGCGGTGGCGGCCTCGCTGTGACGGTCGAGGCGCCGGAGCAGGTCGGCGCGGGCGGCGTGGAAAGGGTAGTAGTGGTCGAGGTCGAGCTGGTCGATCAGGGTCAGGGCGGTGGCAGGGCCGTGGACTTCGGCGATGGCGATGGCGCGGTTGAGTGCGACGACCGGGGTGGGTGCGAGGGCGTACAGGTGGTCGTACAGGGTGATGATCTGTGGCCAGTCGGTGTGGGCGGTGGTGGGGGCGTCGGCGTGCACGGCGTTGACGGCGGCCTGTAGCTGGTAGGGTCCCGGCCGGTCGTGCAGGAGGCAGCGGCGGACGATCGCTTGGCCTTCCGCGATCAGGGAGCGGTCCCACTGCCGGCGGTCCTGGTCGCCGAGCAGGATCAGGGAGCCGTCGGGCCGGGTGCGTGCGGCGCGCCGCGATTCGATGAGCAGCAGCAGGGCCAGCAGCCCGGCGACCTCCGCCTCGCCGGGCATGAGCGTGGCGAGGATGCGGGCCAGCCGGATCGCCTCGGCGCACAGGCCCCGCTCCCCCGGGCCGGACAGGCCGGTGGTGTAGATGAGGTAGATGACGGCCAGCACGGGGGGCAGGCGGCCGGGCAGCTCATCGTCGGCGGGGATCCGGTACGGGATGCTCGCGGCCTTGATCTTGCGTTTGGCGCGGACCAGGCGCTGGGCCATGGCCGGCTCGGTGACAAGGAAGGACCGGGCGACCTCGTCGGTGGACAGGCCGCCGAGCAGTCGCAGCGTGAGCGCCACCTGCGCCTCGGCGGACAGGGCGGGGTGGCAGCAGGTGAAGATCAGCTTGAGCCTGTCGTCGGGCACCGGGTCTTTCTCCTCCGGTTCGCGGTCGGGCGTCAGGAGCGTCACGTCGCCCAGCAGGTGCCTTTCGCGGGTCTGGCGGCGCAGGCGGTCGATCGCGCGGTTACGGGCGGTGACGGTGATCCAGCCGCCCGGGTTGGGCGGCAGTCCTTCGGCCGGCCACTTGATCAGGGCCAGGGCGAACGCCTCCTGCACCGCGTCCTCGGCGGCGTCGATGTCATCGAAGACGCCGATCAGGCTGGCCAGCGACCGGCCGTATTCCTCGCGGAAGATCCGGCCGATCGCGGCCTGTCCGATGGTCACTCCTGTGAGGTGCCGGCGAACGGACGTACCTCGATCGGCGTGTCGATGGCCGCGGTGACCTTCGAGGCCAAGACAAGCGCGGCGTCGAGGTCGTCGGCCTGGATGATGTAGAAGCCGCCGAGGTGCTCTTTCGACTCGGTGAAGGGGCCGTCGGTGGTCAGGACCTGGCCATCGCGCACACGCACCACGGTGGCGGTGTCGGCGTCGTGCAGACGGCCGGAGAACACCCACATCCCGGACGACTTCATCTCCTGCTCCACGACGCCGAGCCGCTCGTGGGACTGCCGCATCTCCTCCTCGGTCATCGGCTCACGGACCTGGCTCTCGGAGCTGTGCACGGACAACATGTAGTGGGGCAAGGCGGTGCTCCTCTCGTCAGCGGGGCGGGGTCTGTCCCGCCCCGTTCACCTGACTACGAACGGGCGTGGCCGGAATCGACACCCACGCCCACGCTAGTTTGATGTCGCAGCCGTCTCATCGGTAGGCCAGGCGGCGCAACAGGATCTCCGCGGGACCTCTGTACCCGGCACGCCGCATGACCTCGGCGATGACCACCGACACCAGCCACGTCGCCGCGGCCACGCCCGTGGCGCCGGCAAGCCCCAGGTCGTCCTGCAGGTCGAGTCCGTACGGATAGAAGACCCCGACGAACACGAGGGACTGGAAGAGGTACAAGCTCATCGAGCGCTGACCGAGCGCCTGAACGGCAGTGGCCAGGCCGTTCGGTCGCCGGGTGATCGGGATCGCGATCAACCCGATGATCGCGGCCATGCCGATCCCGCCGAAGTATCCGGTGAGCGGCTGCACGAGCGCGGCCGCCCACAAGGCGGCGCCCGACGGCTCGGCCCCTACTCCGAGCTGGACAAGGCCGACAGGTACGGCGCCGATGACGGACACAGCAGTGGTGACGATCGCGGCGTTGACCAGGAAACGGCGATGCCGTGCGGGCTCGTCCAGCAGCCGCCGCCGCGCCGCCCACACTCCGAAGATCACGCCAGGAACGACGAGGATCACTCCGGCCACCAGGCCGAACGGCCAGGCCTGGAGTCGCTCGGCGAACAACTCCCCTGGACCCTTCATCCCGGCCGCGACACTACCGGCCGCGATAGGCGAAAGGCCCTGCGACAGCGGATACCACATGGCGAACCCGACCATGGCGGTCGCCGGCACCAAGCTGAGCCCCGCCGTCCACAGCAACGTCGAGTCCTTGGCCCGCAGGAGGCCGACGAGCAGGACGGCGCTGACCCCGTACGCGGCCAGGATGTCGATGGGGACCAGCACCGCCATGTGGACGAACCCGATCAGGGCAAGCCACCATCCCCTGCGGCGCAGCAGCTTCCTGACGTCCACCCACGCGCTGCCCCGCCGCGTCCGCCGATCCAGCAGCTGGACCAGCGAGTAGCCGAACAGAAACGCGAACATCGGCCGGGCGTGGTTGCTGACGAAGAGATTGTGCAAGCCGTTCGTGAGGTCGTTGAGTAGGGCAGGGCCGAGGTCGATGTCGACCACGAACAGCGGCGCGTGCGCGAAGGCTATGGCCAGCAGCATGAGACCCCGCGCCAGGTCCGGCGCGGGTACCCGCATCCCCGTATCCAGTGAGCCGTGCGGAGCAGCCGGCGCCAAACCCGACGTATTCATGTTCCAGCCCTCCCCCTTGCCGCGGCCCCGGTGAACGCGGCATCGGACTGCTGAGCACGAACGTAACGAGCCAGGACATCGACCCGGAATATGGCTGGACACAGAACAGGGGTGCACCTAGGTGCACCCCTGCCGACGAACCTCGGTCAGTCGCGCAGACCCGGCACGTCGATGACGATCACCTCGGTGTCGTCGGGCCGGCCCGGGATGCGTCCGTCGTTCCCGGGGAAGTTGTTGTCGTTGGCGACCACGATCCGGTCACCGTGCAGCGGCAGCACCGACTCGACCGACTGCAGCGGGAACGAGAACAGCGGCCCGACGCCATACTCGCCTGGGCGAGCAGGCGTCGAGACGCCCTTCGGGTCGGCAATGCGCAGCAGGTCCACGGGGGTGCGGCGGGGCAGGGCGCCGTCGGGCGCCGCGGCGTCGAGATCGGTGACGACCAGACGCTTGATCCGGGCGCTCGGGCCCATGTCGTTGTCCCGCTCGATCAACAGCAGCCGCCGGTCGTCGAGCACCGCCGCGTCGCCCACGACGAGGCCCGGCTCGTCGACCCGAAAGGACCAGGTGCGGCCCGTGTACGCGCCGGCACGCACGTCGAACTCGTAGACCACCCGCCGGCGCTGGTCGGGGTCGCCGGTCTTCGCGCCCTCCAGGATCGGGTACAGGGTCCAGCCGTCCTCGCTCGCGGCCATGGCTTCGAACCCGCGGCTGGCCGGCAAGGTCGGGCTCTCGCCTTGGGCCAGATCGGGCGACTGGGGAGACTTCGTGCCGTCCGGCAGCGGGATCGGCGCCTGCAGGACCTTGCCGGTGCGGTCGGTGCGGACCAGGTACGGCCCGAACTCCTCGCCGATCCACAGGTCGCCCCGCGCGTCCCAGGCCAGCGACTCGATGTCGAAGTCGGCCCCGGTCAACAGCCGGTCGGCGGTGTCCTGGTTGACGATCGGGAACGGCACCTTGCGATCCGGGTCGCGGAAGCTGATGTGGCTCCGGACGTCGATCTTGCCGCTGCGGTAGTCCGGCTCGATGACGTACGCGCGCAGCAGGAAGTCGGCCGAGTTGTTCTTCGCCCCGAATCCGTTGTCCGGCATGGCGAGCAGGCGGCTCGCGGAGCGGGCCCCCGGGGTCGCTGGGATCACCGCGGAGAAGCCGGGGATCGGCTGGCCCTGGAACGGCGGGGTGACCCCGTTGACGGTGGCGGGCGGCAGCTGCGTGCCCGACACGGGGCCGGGCTGGTAGGCGGTCGCCGACAGCAGCGCGCGGGCGGACAGGCGTGCCTCATCCGGCAGCCGGACGCTCAGCGCGTACATCCGGGTGGTCTGCACCGCGTTGTTGTTGTCGTCGGAGACGAGGTAGAGCGTACGGCGACCACCGGGCAGCGGCCCGCCCAGCGCCATCCCCTCGATGTTGTCCAGCAACGGGTTCGGCTGGGGTTGCTTGGCGCTCGCCCCGGACGGCGGGCAGTCGACGAGGTCGACCAGGAGCTGCTTGCCGAGCCAGGCGCGGGGGTCCGTCAGGGTGGCGAGCGACTCGACGCCGGAGACGTCCGGCACGCCGGTGGCGGAGACCCGGTACACCCGCACGGTGTTGCCGACCCCGGCGGTGAAACCGCGCTCCAGGGCCAGCAGTTGGTCGTCGCCGAGCGCCACCAGTTCGACGAGCCCGAGACCGGCGTCGGTGCGGTAGGCGTACTGCGCGGCCGGGGTGTAAGCGTTGCCGGGCCTGCCTTCGTACCGCAGGATCCGCTGCAGGCCCCGGCCGGCGGCGTCGCGGCCGTCGGTGGACAGCGGCCCTTCCATGCCGGCGTACAGGACGCGGCCGTCGGGCGTGCCGGCCAGGGCCTCGAAGGTCTGGTTGACCTGCGCCTGACCGGCCGGGGCGACCCGGAATCTGGCCGGCACGTCGAGGGAGGCCACCTCCCTGCCGTCGGACAGCCGGAACCGCCGGATCGACGGCTCCGTCTCGGAGCTCGCCAGCACGGTGCCGCCGCCCCGCTCGGCCACGAGCCCTTCGCCGTCGAAGTCGGCGCCGGTGTACGGGGCGCCGTCCGGCCGCCGCAGCGTCATCATCCCGCGTACCTCGGCCGAGAGTTTCCGCTGGCCGGAGGTGAGGGCGAGATCGTAGAGGCGGGCAGGGGTGGTGCCGATGTTGTCCACGAGCGCCAGGGCCCGCGACGGGCGGGTCAGCGCCAGGGCGGACAGCCCGGCGACGGCCGTGCCCTGGAACGTGGTCTTGTCCAGGCTGTCGGTGAAGCCGAGCAGGGACACGTCGGCCGAACAGCGGGCGCCTGCGGAATGGCTCGAGGCCGCCGCGCCTGCTGGGGGAACGGCCACGCTGAGCATCGCTATGGCCGCTGCGGCCGCGATGGCCGACGCGGGCCGCCGTGTGCTGCGCACAAGTGCCTCCGGGAGGGTCGTCGTGCGGGTGACGCCCACCCGCACGCGCTGATCGAAGTACCCGCAGCTCGCCAGCGCAGAACCGGACATAGAACGCATCGTGAACGGAAGTTGTATCTGTGCCGATCAGACACCATGTGCGCCTGTCGCGTCAGTGCTGCCGGTGGAGGTCTATCCGCGCCTGCAGGACGCGGGCGTGCCCGGGCTGTCGCTGAACGCGTTGTGGGCCATGGAAGGCGCCGCAGTACGCGACTTTCGCGTACGCCACCAGTTCACCGACGGAGACCTGGTCTGCTCCATCGTCTCCGGCGAGCTGATCTACGACGCCGAAGACCTGCGGCGGCGCGATGGCGGGGCCGCCCGCCGTCACGGGCTTGCTGGAGCGCAGCCACGCCCTGGTCGGCCACCTGCTGGGCCAGATCGGCGAGCAGGGCTCGCCGGTGTCGCCGAACGCGACCAGGTGGATCCGGCCGAGTTCGACTCCCAACGCCAAGCCGACACCGATCACCTCGGGGCCGATCCGGCAGCCGCCTTCGCCGCGGTCGCCGACCGCTCCATGGCCGCCTTCACCGCGCCCGGCGCGCTGGAACGCGAGCATTACCGCGCCGACGACGACGCCGTACAAGCGGTGTGGGAGCCCTGACGTTCAGACCCGCCCGCCGGTGCCACCGCGACCGGCGGGCGGGAACGTCGACCCGGCGCGTGCGCTGACATGACCCACGCTCAGCCCAGGATGCGTTTGATCAGCGGCGCGGCGGGACGTTCGACGAGGCGGTGCACGGCGTAGGCGGCCGCGGCCATGGTGGCCAGGAGTGCGGCCAGCAGCACGTACTTGTCGAGGCTCGCGCCGACGCGGTTGATCAGGATGAAGCCGATGTGGGCGTGCAGCAGGTAGAGCGGATAGGTGAGCGCGCCGGCCGTGGCCAGCCACGGCCGCCCCAGGCGGCGGGTGACGCCGAGTGCGACCATGGCCGTGATCGCGAACAGTGCGATCACCACCGTGATGACGACCACGTGGTCGTAGGCGACCCCGTAGCGTCGTCCGACGGCGTCGGCGTAGCCGAGGGCGCGGTAGACCGCGTTTCCCGCGCAGAGGGTCAGCAGCAGGCCGATGGGCCAGGTGAACCCCCGGTCACGGGCGAGGAAGAGCGCCATGCCCGCGATGAAGTAATGCGAGAACTCCGACTGCACGACCAGATCGGCCACGCGGGGCAGCAACCCGGCCTCCACCAGCACGGTCAGCGCCAGCCAGCCCCACAGCACGGCCATCACCCTCGACCTGGTGATGCCGATCCAGGTCAGGGCCAGGATGAGGACGTAGAAGCGCATCTCCGCCCACAGCGTCCAGTAGACGACGTCGACGTTGGGCACGTCCGCCACGGCCTGGAACATCGTCAGGTTCGCCAGGACCTGCCCTGCCGAGATCGGGAAGAGGTCGCGGCCGAGCGTGACCGTGACGAAGGCGGTCACCGCGATGGCGAGCCAGTAGGCCGGATAGAGCCTTGCCCCGCGGGACACCACGAACCGGCGCGGGGTCGCGCCCCAGGCGCTCATGAGCACGACGAACCCACTGATCATGAAAAACAGGTCGACACCCAGGTAGCCGTAGCGGGTCCAGGAGCCCATCTCGGGGTAGGCCACCGTCGTAGTGCCGTCGGCCCAGCCCGAGAACGTGTAGTGGAACAGGACCACGCTGACGGCCGCCACCAACCGAAGGGCGTCGAGCTCGTGGATCCTCGCCGGTGCCGCCTGCGGCGAGAGCACGGGGCCACGCGGCGCCCGGGTTCTGGTGTCCGAGGGTCGCATGGCGGCCACCCTCCGCCCATCGACTGTCCACTTCCCAGGCCAACGGCTGCCCGCTTTCTGCTCATTTCTGGCCCAGGGGCAGACCGTAAAGCGCGCAATTCTTATGGAATTCCACGCTTTACGGAGCAAGTACCGTTAAGCCCTGGAACGCCGTTTCGTTGTGAACTGTGAGTAAATGCACCCACTTTTCTGGCGGTTTGGGGAAATGGCAAAGTCGCCCGAGGCTAACGTTGAGGTCATGTCGTCAGGGACGAGAAGGAGCTCCGGGCTGCTGGGGCGGCATCTGCAAGTCGCACGGGAAGCCGCGTTCGTCGGGCGCGAGGAGGAGCTGACCGCCTTCAGCTCCACGCTGTGCGGCGGGGGCCCCAGCGTGCTGTGGGTGCACGGTCCCGGGGGCATCGGCAAGTCGACGTTGTTGAGGCGCTTCGCGCAGGAGGCCACGGCGGCCGGGCGGCCGGTGGCGCTGCTGGACGGGCGCACCCTGGAGCCGTCACCCGAGGCGTTCGAGGCGGAGGCCGGATCGCTGCCGCACGATGAGCGCGCGGTGTTGCTGATCGACGCCTTCGAGCGCATCGAGGGGCTGGAGGGCTGGCTGCGCGAGAGATTCCTCCCCCGCGCGCGGGTCGGAGTCCTGACGGTCGTGGCCAGCCGGACCCCGCCGGACCTGGCATGGTGCACCGACCCCGGCTGGGCGCAGGCGTTGGAGGTGATGCCGCTGCGCGAGCTCGCGCCCACCGACGCCCGGGCCTTGCTGGACGCCCGTGGGGTGGCCGTCGACCTGCACGAGCCACTGCTCGCGTTCGCCGGCGGCCATCCGCTGGCGTTGTCCCTGGGCGCGGCGGTGGCGGCCAAGGACCGGCACGCCAGCAGCCGGTGGAAGCCGCACCAGGATGTCGTCGCGACGCTGCTCGACCAGTTGGTGGGCGAGGTCCCCTCCGCCGCGCACCGGCACGCGCTGGAAGCGTGCGCGCACACGTACATGACCACCGAAGACCTGCTGCGCGCGGTACTGCCCGGCGATGTCGCCCCGCTGTTCACCTGGCTGCGGCGGCTGCCTTTCGTCGAATCCACCGCGCTCGGCCTGTATCCGCACGATGTGGTCCGCGAGGTGCTCGAGGCGGATCTCCGCTGGCGCGATCCGCAGGGGTACGCGGCCATGCACCAGCTGATCCACGCCCACCTGGCGGAAAGGCTGCGTACCGCGGCCGATCCTGACGTGCTGGCCGCCGTCGGGTCCCTTTTCTTCCTGCATCGCCACGACGGGATGACCTCCGACTTCCACACCTGGCGCGGACAGGGCGTGGTGCAGGAAGAGCCGTTCCGCGCGGAGGACGTCGACATCCTGGTACAGCTGGCGCGGACCACCGAGAACGAGGATTCGGCGGCCAATGCCGCCTTCTGGGCCGAACGGCGTCCCCATGCCTTCCGCCTCTACCGCCTCGCCGAGACCGGCGAACCGGTCGCGTTCAGCGCGTGGCTGCGCCTGGAAGAGCCGGATGAGCAGGAGCTCGCCGCCGATCCGATCGCGGCCGCGGCCTGGGCCCACTCGCGCACCACCGCTCCGCTGCGCTCCGGCGAGCACCTGGCCATCGGCCGTTTCTGGGTGCTGCCCGGGCACCGCGGCAACTCGCCCGTGATGGACCTGATCCAGTGGCGAATGATCGGCTCCTGCCTGCGGGCCGAGCGCATGGCCTGGTCCTATGTCGCGATCCGCGACCCCGAGCCCGCGTGCCGTTCTTGCCTGCGGCACTTCGACATGCACGAGACCTCGGAACGAGCGCGGCTGGGTGACGGCGCGTACGACCTGTTCATCCACGACTGGCGTGCGGTGCCCGCTCAGACCTGGTTGGAACGCCTGAGCCGGCCGCTGACCTCGCCGGAGCCCGCCCGCACGCAGCCGGCAGGGTTCGCCGTGCTCTCCTATGCAGAGTTCGCCGAGGCCGTCCGCGCCGCGCTGCGGCACCTCGGCCGGCCGAGCGCGCTGGCCGCCGGCCCGCTCGCCCGCAGCAGGATCGTCGCCGAACACCCCGGCTCAGATCCCGCCACCGCACTGCGCGAGCTGCTGGAACAGGCCATCGCCGCGCTCGGCGAAGACCCTCGCGCGCACAAGCCCCACCGCGCCCTGACCGTCACGTTCCTCCGCGGCGCGGCCACCCAGGAGATCGCCGCCGAGCGCCTCGGCCTGCCCTTCACCACCTACCGCCGCCATCTGACCACCGGGATCGAACGGATCTGCGCGGACCTGTGGCACCGCGAGCTCTACGGCTCCTAGCCGGGACGGCGCTGCCAGAAAGTGGACAGCATCTGGTCTGGTGAACGGGCAGTTTCCGGGGCGAGTGTGGATGGTATGACCATGAACGCCGAAGGCCCGTGCCGATTGACACGATGACCTCGCTGAACGACGGCCCGGCAAGCCGGGCTCTGGCGGAAGCGGCCCCGCCTCATGCTGAAAAGGCCGTCTTCGAGGCGATGCTCTCCGGATGGGCTCGGCAGCAGAGCCAGAGCGAGCTCTTCCAGCCCTCGACGATCCGTTTCCGCCAGCAGATCGTGCGCCGCTTCGCCGCATTCGCCGGCGCTTATCCCTGGCAGTGGTCCGCCGCTGACGTCGATCGCTGGACGACCCATCTGACCACCGCACTGCGGCGGGCCGAGTCGACGATCCGCAGCTACCAGGCGGCGTTGCGGCTCTTCTGCGACTACGTCGGCGCGCCCGAGTACGGGTGGCCGGCGGAGTGCGCGGCACGCTTCGACACCTACCCGGAACAGGTTTGCCACGACTGGAACACCGCCTCACACCTGGTCGACTACGAAGGCAGCCCCGGGCGGCGGCCGATGACCCGCGAGGAGGTCCAGGCCTTGCTCGACCACGCCGACGCCCAGTTCGAGCTCGCCATGCGGGCGGGCCGGAAGGGGGCGCTCACCGCGTATCGGGACGCCACCGTATTCAAGGTGATCTACGCCTGGGGACTGCGTTGCTCTGAGGCTTCCGCACTGGACCTCGAGGACTTCTGTCCCCATCCGGACGCGCCCGAGTTGGGGCGCTTCGGCATGTTGCGCGTACGGTCCGGCCGGCGAGTCCGGGGAGCGTCGCAGTCGCATCGCCTGGTGGTGAGCGTGATGCCGTGGGCCGTCGAGGCCGTGGCCGACTATGTGACCAACATCCGCCCTCGTTACCGATTCGCGGACCGTCCGGCGTTGTGGCCGACCGAGCGGGGCGGGCGGTTGCGGGCCAGAGAGATCGAGACCCGCTTCGCCGCCTATCGAGACGATCTCGGATTCGACCGGGGGATGACGCCGCACTGCTTGCGTAGCGCGTACATGACCCATCTGATCGAGGGCGGCACACCGCTCAGGTTCGTTCAGGAGCAAGTCGGGCACGGCTTCGCCGCCACCACCGCGATCCGCACCCGGCTGGGGACAAATCCGTGACGGCGGCGTCGATCGGTCAGACGTCGCCGCGTTTGATCCTGTCGAGCAGGTGGCGGTAGGCGGAGGCCGATAGCACGAGCGGCTGAAGACTGACGTCTTTGGAGTCCCTGATGGCAACGTCGCCGCTCTCGAGCAGGCGGACTTCGAGGCAGTTGCCATTATGGCTACAGAAGCTGGAGCGCTTCCACCGATGTTCCATGTGTGGAAAGCGTAGCGGAACCTGGATCAAGAATGAGCCAGGTTGGCGATAAGGTCACGTGATGCGGCGGGGGAGAGCGCATAACCGGCGAGCAGCTCGAACATTTTCTCAAAATAGAGCGACTGCTGCTCGTCCAGCAGGAATTGGCTGATGACATTGCGGTCGACGTAGACCAGACACTGTTCCAGCGCGTCGCTCTTATCGAGATTCAGCAGGGTGAAGGACTCTTCGACCATGCCGCGAGAGTGCGCCAAGGGTACGACCTGAATCGTCACATTAGGCAAATGAGAAAAGTCCACCAACTTCCTCATTTGTTCGGACATGATAGCCGGACCACCGACCGTCCGCAACAATACAGATTCGTCCAATATCATCCATAGTTGAGATGATTCAGGGGGAAAGAACCGTTTTTGGCGGTTCATCCGAATAGAGAGGCGCTCTTCGACCTGGCGCCGCGTCAACGTCGAATCGACCTCGCGCCAACTGGTGATGAGATGCCGAGCATACGCCTCCGTCTGTGCGATGCCGGGCACGACGTTGACCGCCCACTCGCGGATGGACTCCGCTACCGCCTCCACACTCATGAACGTCAGGAACTCCCGCACCGAAGCGGTGTAGCCCCGCCAGGAGTGCGGCGTCTGGGTCTGCCTGGCCAGCGAGAGGAGGCGCTCACGCCGGCCGGGCGTGGCATCGTAGAGATCGAGCAGGAGTTGGATGTCGCCTTCCGACACACTGATGCGGGCGTTCTCGATCCGGCTGATTTTGGACGGTGACCAGCCCAGACGGTCTTTGATGTCGTCACCCGTGAGGGATGCTCGCTCCCTCAGGTAGCGAAGCTCTCGCGCCAGGATGCGACGTTGCACAGGAGGAGAAGATGCATCGCTCACGGTATATATCCCAAATGTCTCTGATGCCCCGCTCTTGCCTTGATCACTCCTGCCATTGAGCCATAGAAGTAAGGCTGCATGCAAGATTGCATGCAGCCTTACGATACTCCACCATTGTCATTGGGGAGGCGTCGAATGGTCGAGCAGGCAGCGCACACCCAGGGCTTGGCGGAGAAGCCCTCGGACCGGTCATCGTCAGGAGCGGGCCTCCTTCGGGGCAATAGCCGGCCGATGGGCTCGGATGTGGTGACCTCTCGCGGCACTTGGCACGTGGATTGGCAGGAACTGCACGTCGGCTACCTGCACGACGTCTACCTGGCCCTGGTTCGCCGGGAGATCCAGCCGAACGCGCACTGGATCACGGAGTTCCTCCCGCGCTCCGCCACGATCGTGCTCGAGGAGCCCGGCCTCGCCGAGGACTCCGTTCTCGCTCTGGCATGGGATGAGGAGAGCGGCTGGCGGTTCGGGATGTTCGCGCAGGGCGACGTGCACTGCCCGACCCTTCTCAGGCAGCAGCGCTACATCTGCGGCGACGTGCTGCCCGACCCCGCCGAGGTGGGCGACACGGTTCTGGCCGTCGTCGAGGAGCTGCGGCGGCCGCGGCGGTGGTGGCAGACACGGGAGTCCGAGCGACGCTGGGGCTGGCCGTATCCACCGTCCTATCGTTCCTATCGCGACGTGCGCGACGGCTTCGACGATCGCCTGCGGGCCCACCTCCCGCCGGACGACCCGACTCACCTGCCGGCGGCCTGGCCTGAGGTATCCCAGTCCCCCGCCCAGGAAATTGAGTAGGGCATACTCAGGGATTTCCGGCGAGGCCGTGCGACGTTGTCGGCATGCTCGCCTTACGCGCTCGCCGGCTCTTCGACGGCCGGGATATGCACCATGACCGCGTCGTGCTCGTAGAGAACGGGCGCGTCGCCGACGTCACCGGCGACGCGCCCGCCACGATCGACCTGGGTGACGCCACGCTGCTGCCCGGGCTGATCGACTGCCACGTCCACCTGGCCTTCGACGCCGGCCTCGATGTCCTGGGGACGCTGGAGCAGCCGGGTCTCGCCGACCGGATGCGGGCGGCGGCGCGGCAGCACCTGGCGGCCGGGGTGACCACGGTGCGTGACCTGGGCGACCGCGACTATCTGGCGTTGGGACTCGGGCTGGGTCTCGACGGGCCGGAGATCCTTTCAGCCGGGCCGCCGATCACCACGCCCAAGGGGCACTGCTGGTTCCTGGGCGGCGAGGCGGCCGGCGAACAAGGGGTGCGCGAGGCCGTGCGGGAGCGGGCGGCGCACGGCGTACACGTCATCAAGATGATGGTGACGGGCGGCGAGATGACCGCCGGCACCCACTCGCATCTGCTGCAGTACGGCCCCGCCGAGCTGAAGGCGGCGGCCGACGAGGCGCACGCGCACGGCCTGCCGATCACCGGGCACGCGCACTGCGCGGAGGGGGTCGCGCAGGCGCTGGAGGCCGGGTTCGACTCGATCGAGCACTGCGGGTTCTTCACCGAGGACTCCTTCGAGGTGGATTACGGGCTGATCGCCCGGCTGGCCGCCGCGGACATCGTCGTGTCCCTCACAGCTGGGATAGTGCCGAGCCCTACGCCGCCACCACCGCGCATCCAGCAGCGGATGGCGGGCATGGCGGAGGCGCTGCGTGCCTTCTACGCCGCCGGGGTGGACTTCGTCATCGGGACGGACGCCGGGATCGGGCCGCCCAAACCGCACGGGTTGGTGCCGTACGGGGCGGAGATGCTGGTCGAGCAGGGGTACGCCGCCATCGACGTGCTGCGGTCGATCACGTCGGTCGCGGCGCGCGCCTGCCGGGTGGACGAGCGCAAGGGCATGATCGCACCCGGGTTCGACGCCGACCTGCTGGCCGTGGCGGGCGACCCGCTGGCCGACATCACCGCGCTGCGGCGTCCGCAGGCGGTCTATCGGATGGGGCGTCTCGTCACCCGCGCCGCCGAGTGAGCCGCGTGTGCCCACCCGTCGCAGGGGCGGTCGTCCGCACGCCACCGCCGTCAGGCCCGCCCAACAACGCGCGATCGGAGGTATCCGGGCAGTAGGCCGCCCTACCGACAAATCTGCCGGCAAGTGAAGTTGATTTGCCCTTTGTGTGCGGGAACGACCATGACACCGTCGAAAGCGACCGAGACCGCACCCCTCAGGAGGAGCCTTGTGCGCCTTCCACATCATCGACCTGCGCGCCACGCAGATCCTGGACTCGCGCGGCCACCCCACTCTGTCGGTCACGCTGACCCTGGCGGGCGGCGCGACCGGCTGGGCCGGTGTGCCCTCCGGCGCTTCCGTCGGTTCCCAGGAGGCGGTCCAGCTCCGCGACGGCGACATGAGCCGGTACGGCGGCTCGGGCGTGACCCGGGCGGCGGCCCGCGTCACCGGCTCGATCTTCCACCGCCTCAAAGGCCGGCCGTGGCATTCGCTGGCCGACGTCGACCAGGCCCTGATCGAGCTGGACGGCACCGACGCCAAGAGCAGGCTCGGCGGCAATGCCACCGTGGGCGTGTCGATGGCCACCGCGCGGGCCGTGGCCGCCTCCCAAGGGCAGCAGCTGTGGGAGTTCCTCACCCCGTCCACGGTGCGGCCGCGGCTGCCGGTGCCGCACTTCAACCTGGTCAGCGGCGGCCTGCATGCCTCTAATCAGCTCGACTTCCAGGAATTCATGATCGCCCCGATCGGCGCGCCTTCCATGGCCGAGGCCGTACGGGCCGGGGCGGAGATCTACGCCGTCCTGCACGAGAACCTGGCCGCGGCGGGGCAGCCGACCGGGCAGGGTGACGACGGCGGTTTCGCGCCTGACTTCAGGCATCCGCGTGAGGTGCTGGCCGCACTGGTGGAGGCCATCGACGGCGCCGGCTACAAGCCCGCCCGCGATCAGGTGGCCATCGCCCTGGACCCGGCCGCCTCGCGGTTCCGCCGCGAAGACGGCGCGTACCAGGTGGCGGGCGAACGCCTGTCCAGTCTCGAGCTGATCGAGCTCTACGCGCAGCTGGCAGCCGACTACCCGATCTGGAGCATCGAGGACGGCCTGGCCGAGGACGACACCGAGGGCTGGAGGCAGCTGACCGACCGGCTCGGCGAGCGGCTGCAACTGGTCGGCGACGACGTGTTCGTCACGAGCCCCGCCGTCATCGAGCAGGGCATCGCCGCGGGGATCGCCAACGCCGCGCTCATCAAGGTCGACCAGGTCGGCACCGTCACCGAGACGTTGCAGGCCATGGAGGTGTGCCGCAAGCACGAGTACGCGCGGATGGTCTCGCACCGCGCCGGCGAGACCGTGGACGACTTCATCGCCGAGCTGGCGGTGGCCAGCGGGTGCGGTCAGTTCAAGTCGGGCGCGCCGGCGCGCGGCGAACGGGTGATCAAGTACAACAGGCTCATGCACATCGCCGCCCAGCGGCCGGATCTGCCGTACGGGCTGGCCGAACCGGGTGGCCGATGAGAGCTCATCGGCCACCCGCGCAGATCAGCCCGCGGCGGCCTTCTCCAGGGCCTGGACGTCGATCTTCTGCATGCCCAGCATGGCCTGCATGGCACGCTGCGCCCTGGCCGGATCCGGGTCGCTCAGCAGCTCGCTGAGGCGGCGCGGGATGATCTGCCAGGACAGGCCCCACCTGTCCTTCAGCCAGCCGCACTGCGACTCCTCGCCGCCGTCGGTGAGCTTGGCCCACAGCTCGTCGACCTCGTCCTGCGACTCGCAGTCGACGTACAGCGAGACGGACTCGTTGAACGTGAACTGCGGGCCGCCGTTCAGCGCGATGAACCGCTGGCCGGCCAGCTCGAACGTGACGATCATCGCCTTTCCCGCCGGGCCCGGCGCGCCCTCGGGGTAACGCTGGACCTCGAGGATGCGGGAGTCGGCGAAGAGCGAGGTGTAGAACTGCGCGGCCTCCTCGGCCTGGTTGTCGAACCAGAGGTACGTGGTGATCTTCTGCATGACGCGATCCCTTCCACTGCCGTGAATCTGCTCTCTTATCAATCGCGTCGAACGTGTCCCCGCCGGTTCGACACGGCCGCGGGGATTTTTTACGGCGTAGGCGCGAGCTAAGCCTTCTTCACCGTCAGCAGGGCGTGGTAGGCGGGCTTGGGCGCCAGGTTCTCGTCGAGCAGGCAGGCCGCACCCTCGCCGTCGAACCAGCCGGGCACCCACGAGTGCCGGTCGGTGAAGCCCCAGACGGTGAACTCGCGGCAGACCTTGACGCTGAGGCAGTCGGTCAGCGCCCGGCGGTAGTAGTCGGCCTGGGTGGCCAGCTTCTCGGGCGTCACCGGCAGCACCATGCGCACGTCCATCTCGGTGACCGCGATCTCCAGGCCCAGGTCGGCGAAGCGCTTCATGACGTTCGCCCAATCGCCAGGGTAGTCATACTGGATGCCGAGGTGGCCCTGGAAGCCGACGCCGTGGATCGGCACGCCCTGCGCCTGGAGGTCCTTGACGATCGACAGCGTGGTCTCGATCTTGGGGGCGTTCCATTCCAGGTTGTAGTCGTTGATGTAGAGCTTGGCGTGCGGGTCCGCGCGGTGGGCCCAGCGGAAGACGTCGGCGATGAAGCCGGGGCCGAGGTGGGTGAGCCAGATGCTCTGCCGCATCGTGCCGTCGTCGTTGACCACCTCGTTGACCACGTCCCAGGCCCTGATCTTGCCCTTGTAGCGGCGTACCTGGGTGGTGACGTGGTCGCGCAGGATGTCCCTGAGCTCGGCGGCGTCGATGGTGCCGTTCTCGACACCGGTGGTCAGCCAGGCCGGCAGCTGGTTGTGCCAGACCAGCGTGTGGCCGCGGACCTTCTGGTTGTTGCGGCGGGCGTTGTCGACCAGGGCATCGGCGTCGCCCCAGGTGAAGACGCCCCGTTCCGGCTCGACCGACTCCCACTTCATCGCGTTCTCCGCGGTGACGTGGGAGAACTCGCGATTCAACACCTTGCGGTAGTCGTCTTCACTGCGCAAGGCGGCGATGTCGACGGCGCTGCCGATTCTGATGCCGTTCTGGTACGCGAGCTCACGCAGGTCACGCGGCGTACGGTGCTCGGCGTGGGCGGGGAGTGGAACGGCGGCGACGAGCGCCAGGGCGATGATCAGGGACTTCACCGAAGACCTCCGAAAGTTTCGGGGGCGTAACGATATGTTTCGCCGTGGCCGGGAACTTAGGCGCTCCAGAGCCCGTCGTCAAGGGCTTGAACCTCCCGTGACGGGAGGTCCTACGGTCGGAGGCGTGAGTAGACGCGACGACGACGAGCGCCGGTGGACCATCGGGGAGCTGGCCAAGGCCACCGGGGTCACGATCAGGACGCTTTACCACTACGAGGAGATCGGCCTGGTCGGAGCCGGTGAGCGGACGGCGGCGGGCCACCGCCGCTACACCGAGGCGGACCTGCGGCGGCTCTACCGCGTGCGGGCGCTGCGCGGGCTCGGCCTGTCCCTGGACGAGATCGCCGACGTGCTCAAGGAGCCGTCGGACGACCTGACGGCGCTGCGCGGCCTGCTCGGCGCGCAGCTCGCCGAGATCGAGCTGCAGGCCGCCCGGCTGGTGCAGCTGAAGGACCAGATCGGCGGCCTGATCCAGGTGCTGGACGAGTCGGTGATGCCCGAGGCCGAGCAGTTCATGGCCACGCTGGAGACGATCTCGGTGTACGAGGCGTACGTCAACCGCGAGCTCCGCGACCACCTGGCGCGGCGACGGGCCGATCTCGGCGAGGACCGCATGAAGGATCTCAGGGCCGAGTGGCTGGAGCTGCTCAGGGAGACCCTCGGCCACCTGCGGGCCGGCAGGCCCGTCGGCGATCCGGCGGTGCAAGAGCTGAGCGTCCGGTGGGAGTCCTTGGCGAGCGGGCTGCAGAGCGGCGACCAGCAGGTCGACGAGCGGCTCAGCGCGGCGGGCATGGCTCTGTGGAGTGACAACAGCGCCGCGATCAGCGAGGGCGTCGCCATGCAGATCGACTGGCTGGAGGCCGGTGACCTGCCGGCGGTCATCGACTACCTCCAGCGCGCCAAGACCTTCAGGTCAGGAGAGTGACTTCGTCATGCGCGAGCTCGGCCTCTATTCGTAGCGGACGGCGTCGTACCTGGTCGTGACGTTCATCAGCGGGAGCGCCGCCGCGGTGACGGCCAGCGCGGCCAGCACCCCGGCGGCCAGGCCGCCGGCGAAGTCCAGGCCGGGCGGGAACCACCGGTCCCCCTGGGCGACGGCCATCGCGTACGACGCCGCCGCGCCCAGACCGGCGCCGAGCGCCACGGCCAGCACCAGCGGCACGACCGACTCCAGCAGCAGGATCCTGCGCAACTCGCCGAGCCGCACGCCCGAGGCCCGCAACAACGCGAACGGGCGCCGCCGCTCGATCAGCCCGGCCACCACCCCGACCGTCAGGCTGCACCCGGCAAGGAGGACCACGAACCAGGTCGTCAGCCGGGCGAGCGTGGTCAACTCGGCCCACAACCGCGACTCCTGCAGCACGGTGTCGCGCTGGGTGTTGAGTATCGCGCGGGGCAGGAGGAGCGCGGCCTGCGTACGGACGCGCTCCTCCGCCGCGAGGGTGCCGTCAGTCAGCACATAGAGGGCACGGATCGGGAGACCCGCCGCGCCCGGGACGGACTCGTGGATGGCCCCGGACATCACGCCGATGGTGGCGTCCCGTCCCATGCCGCGGACCCGCACGGACTCCGGGAGCGGACAGGAGGCGACCACGATCCGGGTCAGCTCGGCACAGGACACGACCGAACTCCAGTCATCCGGATGCACCCGGATCGCCACCGTCCGCGCGCCCATCAGCGGCGCGAGCCTGGTGACCGGCTGGTTGCCGACGTAGATCTCGACCACGCCGGGCCGCAGGCCACCGTAGAACGCGGCCCCCGGCGCGCTGCCCGCGGCGCTGAGCATGCACGCCATGAACGTGGCAGCGAAGACGGCCAGCACCACCCCGCTGACGCCCCTGAACGTGCGGGGGTTCGCGGCGATGCGCCGGGCCGCCATCAGCGTGGTGGCACGGCGGCCGAGACGGGCCATGGCCCGGGCGGCGACCAGGCAGATGTAAGGCCCGGCGAACACCCCGCCCACGAGCAGGCAGAGCAGGAAGACCATGTAAGGCCCCTCCGGCGGAGGGACTTCCACCAGCCACGGCACACCGGCCACGATGGCGAGCATGCCGGCGATTCCGGCGCCCAGCAGCACGATCCGCCAGGCGGTGGGCGGCCGCCTACGGGAGGCACGGCCGCCGATGCCCAGCGGCGTGATCCGAATCCCGAGAATCGACGTCATCGCGGCGCCCACCGCCAGCAGCGGCACGCCTGCCAGCACCACGATCAGCCAGGCAGGCGCCACCGTGAGGTCGGAGTCGAAGAAGCGGGCCCCGCCATGGGTCAGGTGCCCCGCCACCACGGGCCGGAGCGCCGTGTAGCCGAGGAAGCCGAGCATCGCCCCGGCGACCGCGCCGACCCCGGTCTCGGTGGCGGCCGTGACCGCGAGCTGCGTCCTGGTGGCGCCGGCCAGCCGCATCGCGGCGAAGCGTTGCTCACGGCGCACGGCGGCGATCCTCGTGACCATGACGATGTAGACGGCGACGGGCACGAGCAGCAGGACCGCCACGATCCCGATCAGCAGCCGCGCCGCCAGGGTGAAGGCGTAGTCGCCGGACAGGCCCGTCTGGATCCCGAACACCCGCTGCGCGCCGGTGAGCTCGCCCAACCGCTCCGGGGCGTAGCCGACAACGGCGACGAGCTGGTCCGGGTATTCCAGGGCCGCCGGGCCGATCGTCGCAACGATCCGGCCGGGGAACCGGTCGCCGAGCTGGTCACGCGGGGTTGTCGCGATCAGCGTCCGCAACCCGGGCGAGACGACGACCTCGCCGGCCGACGGGAGCCGGTCGAGTCCGGGAGGAACCGGCGGGCGCGCACCGAGTGCCGCGACGTGCACCCGGTGCAGCGGCTCACCCGCGAAGTGGTCGCTGACGGCCAGCCACAACATCGGGTCCGGCGCGGTGGCCGGGGTGGACGGCGACGTGTCCCGCCATGCCGCTCGTTCCGCCCGCCCCTGCAGCGCGGACTGCCCGGTGAGGCAGAGCAGCAACAACGCGACGCCGACGCCGACGCCGAGCGCGGTCAGCGCCAGCCGGGCCCATCCCGTACGGCCGCCGGCGACGGCCAGTCTCATCCCGATCAGCACGGCGTTCATCGGGCACCCACCGGCTGGACGACGAGCCCGTCACGGACGATCGCCGTACGGTCGGCGAAGGCGGCCACCCGCGGCTCGTGGGTCACCACCACCATGGAGGCGTCCTCCGCGCGGACCGTGTCGACGAGGAGCTCCATCACCTGGTCGGCGGCGACGGAGTCGAGCGCGCCGGTCGGCTCGTCGGCGAACACCACCTTCGGGCGGGCGATCAACGCCCGCGCGACCGCCGCCCGCTGCGCCTGCCCGCCGGACAGCTCGCCGGGCAGGTGGTCCCACACGCCGTCCAGGCCCAGCCGGGACACCCACTCCGACGCCTCGGCGAGCGCGGCCGTCCGCGGGCGGCCCTCCAGCAGCAGCGGCAGCGCGATGTTCTCCGCCACAGGCAGCTCGGGGACCAGCTGCCCGAACTGGAACACGAACCCAAAGCTCGTGCGGCGCAACCTCGCGCGCTCGCGGTCGCGCAGCCGGTCGATCCGCACGTCGCGGAAGAGCACCTCGCCCGCGTCCGGCCGCAGCACGCCGGCCAGGCAGTGCAGCAGCGTGGACTTGCCCGACCCGCTGGGCCCCATGACGGCCAGCACCTCGCCGTCGGCCAGGGTCAGCGCGGCGCCACGCAGCGCCGGCGTGCGGCCGAAGGTCTTGTGCAGGTCACGACCGCTTAGGACCGTCATCGCGGACCTCCTCCGCCAGGGTGGGCAGCCGGCCCGCCGCGTGCTCGATCCAGCGCAGATCCGCCTCGACGTGGAAGAGCTGGTAGTCGGCCAGCAGGGCATCCTGCGCCGACTCCGCCTCGCGCCGCGCGGCGGTCAGCGTGCGCATCACGGCAAGGTGCCGCGTGCGCTGCGCGTCCAGGAACTCCTCGGCGGGCCGGCCCGACATCAGCGCCAGCGTCACCTTCGTGAACAGCACCGCCTGGAGCTGGGGCTGAGGATCCTCCGGTTCGGCGAGCCAGCGGTCCAAGTCGGTCACTCCCTCCGGGGTGATGGCGTACCGCTTGCGCTCCGGCCCGGCGCCCGGCTCCACGCCGGCGATCTCGACCAGCCCGTCGCGGACGAGTTGGGCCAGGGTGCGGTAGACCTGCCCGAACCGGATCGGCTTGGCCGCGCCGAAGCGGCGGTCATAAGCCTGCTTCAGGTCATAACCGTGACGATCGGCCTCCTCCAGGAGGCCCAGCAGCGTGTACGACACCGTCATGCCGCCGACTATACACACGAGGTATACCCGATGAGTAGACCTGTCAGAGAACTGGTTGCTGACACGGGCGCCCGCAAGGAGTTCACTGGCGGAAAAGGAAGCCCCAGCGGGGCCATCGGGGGCACCCATACGGGTCCGGCCCCTGCGGCTGGACCGATTCGTAGGGAATACGAGGTCGAGCACATGAAGAAGATCCACCCCAAGGTCGAGGAAGCGGTCGACACCCTTCACCTCACCCCGATCGCGAGGCGGCGGCTGCTCACCGGCGCCGGGCTCGCCAGCGCCTCGGCCGCGGCCGCCGCGCTGCTGACGGCCTGCACGTCCGACCAGAGCCGGCCGGCCACGACCGGCGGCGGCGCGGCCGCCCCAGGAGACTTCCCCGCCACGCCCAAGTGGAAGTTCGTGCTGGTCTGCCACGTCACGACGAACCCGTTCTTCACCCCCACCCAGTACGGCGCCCAGGACGCGTGCGCGCTGCTCGGCACCGAGTTCCAGTGGACGGGCTCGAAGGACTCGATCGTGGCCGAGATGGTCAACGCGTGCAACGCCGCGATCTCCGCCAAGGCGGATGGGTTAGCGGTCGCCGTGGTGGACAAGGCGGCCTTCCGCGAGCCGGTCAACCGGGCGCTCGACGCGGGCATCCCGGTGGTGTCGTACAACGCCGACGGCGCCCGCGACGACAAGGGGACGGCGCGGCTGGCGTACATCGGGCAGGGGCTCTACGAGTCCGGGTACGCCCTCGGCCAGCGGGCGCTCCAGCAGGTCGACTCCGGTGAGGTCGTGGGCTTCATCGCCACACCGGGCGCGCTGAACATCCAGCCCAGGATCGACGGCGCCGCGCAGGCGATCAAGGACTCGGGCAAGTCCATCACCTTTCAGTCGGTCGGGACGAACGCCGACGTCACCAGGGGACTGTCCATCATCGACGCCTACGCCCAGGGGCACCAGAACCTGGCAGGCATGCTGGCCGTGGACGCCGGCTCCACGCAGTCGATCGGGCAGGTGGTCAAGAAGTACAACATGCGCTCGAAAGGGCTCAAGGTGGCCGGCGGCTTCGACCTGGTGCCCGAGACACTGGCCGCGATCAAGAGCGGCGACCTGGACTACACGATCGACCAGCAGCCGTACCTGCAGGGCTTCCTGCCGGTGCTCTACCTCTACCTCTACAAGCTGTCGGGCGGGCTGTTGTTCCCCTCCGAGACGAACACGGGGCTGCTGTTCGTGACGAAGGACAACGTGGGGCCGTACCAGACGACCAAGACCCGCTTCGAGGGCTCCGACACGGCGCAGAAGCTCGTGTCCCGCACCGGCCCCATTCCCCATGCGTAGCCTGCGGGAGGCGTTCCTGAAGCACCGGGAGGCCGGCGTCCTGGTGGTCGCGATCGCTCTGGGGCTGTACTTCGTGTCGGCCACGGACGTGTTCCTGACTCCGGACAACCTGGTCAACATCACCCAGGCCGCCGCGCCGGCCGCCATCGTGGCGTGCGGGACCGTGTTGCTGCTGGTCAGCGGAGAGATCGACCTGTCGGTCGGGGTGGTGGCGGCGCTGGCGCCGTTCATGATGCACTACGCGATCGACTTCTGGGGCTTCCCGGCGATCCCGGCGATCCTGCTGGCGCTGCTGACGGGGACGGCCATCGGGTTCGTGAACGGGTTCGTCACCGTGGTGCTGCGGGTGCCGTCGTTCGTGACCACGCTGGGCACGTTCTACGCGGTGACCGGGATCGTGCTCACCACGTCGCACGCCTATCCCGCCGAGATCCCCGAGCCGGTCGACGGGACGATCGGCTCGTGGCTCGGGGCCGCACCGTGGGCGCATCTCTGGTGGGCTCTGGGGATCGTGGCCTTTCTGCATGTGGTGCTGACGCGTACCCGGTGGGGGTTGCACACGATCGCCGCCGGGGGCAATCCGCTCGGAGCCATGGAGGCAGGGGTGCGCACCGGCAGGGTCAAGATGGGAAATTTCATGATCGGCGGAAGTCTGGGGGCGTTCGCCGGTCTGATCGAGGCGTTCCGGATCCACACGATCGACCCCAACATCGGCGGCGGCACCGGGCTCATGTTCACCGCCGTGTCGGCGGCGGTGATCGGCGGCACGGCGCTGGCGGGCGGCTCGGGGACGATCGTGGGCGGCGCGCTCGGCGCGCTCGTGCTGGCGGTGCTGCAGAACGGGATGAACCTCATCGGCATCTCCGCCAACCCGTACTTCCTCATCCTGGGCGCCGCGATCCTGCTCTCCATGATCGCGAACGTCACGCTGACCCGGCTGCGAAGGGCGGGACGGACATGACCGAAGTCCTGCGCGCCGAATCGCTCTCCAAGCGGTTCGGCGCGGTCACGGCCCTGCGGGACGTCAGCCTGACCCTGGCCAGGGGCGAGGTGCTCGGGCTCATCGGCGACAATGGCGCGGGCAAGTCCACGCTGGTCAAGCTCCTGTGCGGGTTCCACCAGCCGGACTCGGGCCGCATCCTGCTCGACGGCGCGGAGGTGACGCTCAAGTCGGTGCAGCAGGCCCGCTCCCTGGGCATCGACATCGTCTACCAGGACCTTGCGCTGATCAACGAGCTCAGCGTCTACCACAACATGTTCCTCGGCCGCGAGCACGTCGGGTTCGCCCGGCTGCTGAGCAACCGGCGCATGCGCAAGCTGGCCGCCGAGCACCTCGAAACGATGGGGGTACGCATCCCGTCGGTCGACGTCGAGGTCGCCAAGTTGTCCGGCGGCCAGCGCCAGGCCATCGCCGTGGCCCGCTCGGTCTACTCGCGCTCGCGGATCCTGCTGCTTGACGAGCCGCTGGCCGCGATGGGGGCCAAGGAGGGCGCGCTGATCCTCGACCTGGTCAGCGACCTGAAGGCGCGGGGCGAGGTGTCCATCGTGATCATCGCGCACAACTACGCGCAGATCCTGGAGGTGTGCGACCGGGTCAACCTGCTGCAGCACGGAACGATCACGTTCGACAAGCCCACGGCGGAGACCTCACTGCAGGAGCTCACCGAGCTGGTGGTGGAGGAATACCGGAGATCACGCGAAAGGCCCGGCGAGCGGCCTAAGGGCTGAGCCGCACCGTGACCGTGATCGGGGCGCCCTCCCGCTCGGCAAGCCTATGGAAGGTCAAGGTGGAGCCGTACAGGAGGGCGTCGCCGCTGATCAGCTCGGCCACCGGCCGGTCCCAGGTCACGGTCAGTTCGTCCAGGTCGCACCGGGGGTCCGCCACGGTGAGCGTGGCCGTGCCGTCGCCGTGCTCGCGGGCCAGGACCGCGCACGGGCCGGAGGCGGTCAGGTCGCCGGCGGCTCCGGCGTCCCAGAAGTTCGCCGCCGTGAGCCTCAACGACGGGACGTGGACGGCCTGCAGCCGGGCGGAGTTGGCCATCACGCGCAACCAGCCGGGGTCGGCGGCCCTGGCGCGCGTCTCCGCCCGGCTCGCGCCCGGCAGCAGCGTGTAGACGTAGCCGGCCGAGCGGGGATCCACGCCGTGGTCCAGCCAGAGCGTCACGTAGTCGCGGGTCCCCCGGCGCTCCCGCAGCGTGCGCAGCGATCCCGGCACCAAGTAGCCGCCGTGACCCTCGAGGTGGGCCCAGCCCGGCTCGACGGCGAGCGGGGCGCCGGTCCTCCGGTTGTCCACGATCGTCTCGACCCGCGCCCCGTCCGCGCAGGTGATGCCCGCGCCCAGGCAGACGACGGCGTCGTCGAGGAAGAACCACGACTTGAACGCCTCCATCGTGCTCTCCAGCCCGGTGAGGTGCTGGCCGACGGACGCGTATTCGCCGTCCGTGGCCCCGCCCACCCACCGCCAGGGCGTGCGCGTGTCTCCCCATCCCGCACCCGCGCCATCCGGCAGCCGCCGCGTGGAGACGGTCGTGCCCGGCAGGCGGTAGGGGTCCACGGTGGGCCAGAAAGAGTCGGAGTACTGGTCGCCGTGCCCGTCCGCCCACCAGTAGAGCATTCCTGAGCCGGTGTGCCAGCCGCGCAGGTTCTCGCCGTTGCCGTGCTCGTAATGGCCGATCCGGTGCGAGGCCATGCTGAGCGCCGCGCACCAGCCTGGCCGGCGGTGCACGGCCCTGGCGCTCATCGGCAGCAGCCGGTGCCCGACCGGCTCGGGCGCGGCCGGAACCGCGTCGTCCGCCATGATCGCCGCCAGGCGGGCGTGGAAGGCGGGCTCGCGGTGCTCCAGCATCGGCCGGTACGTGTTCCGCACCGCCCATCCCTTGACCATGGCGTGCCAGCGGGCCCGGTAGGCGACCGGGGCCACCTCGCCGAGCAGCAGGATCGCGGCGGCTATCTCGCGGCCCTTCTCGTGGTCGCCGAAGGGCCGTCGGCCGACGCTGCGCCCGCGTACCAGGTCCATGCAGGCCCCGTCATGCACGAACGGCGCGAACGACCGCTCAACCGCGTTGAACACGATCGGGTCTGCGACCTCCCACGGCGAGCCGCGCAGCACCGCGAACAGCGTGGCCAGCCCCGACAGCAGCGTCACCCCGTAGGCGCCCTGATAGGGGACGTACGTGTGCTGGATGAACGACCCGTCCCGGTAGAACCCATCGCCTTCGCTGACGTACCGGAACACCGGCGACAGCGCCGACACCGCCAGATCCGCCTTGCCCGGGTCTGATCTGAGCATGGCCCGCAGCAGCATCACCAGGCACAGGTCCACGCGGTTGGCGCCGGTGCTGTTGCCGCCGTAGCGGGCGAGGCGGCTGTCGGGGACGAAGTGGTCCACGGCGTCCCGCAGGGCCACGCTTCGCCCTTCGTCGAGGCCGACCAGCACGGCGGCGTCCAGCAGCGCCCTGGGCACGCCGATCTGCCAGTGCCACCAGTTGCCCACGGGGTCGGCGCCGGCCGCGTACACCTGCCGCCTGTAGTGGTCGATCCCTGCGGCGACGGCCGCGGCCAGGGCCGGGTCGCCGGTCAGGCCGGTGCCCTCCAGCACGTATGCGTGCGCCATCGTCCGCAGCCGCCGCGGCGTCGCCATGAACGAGGGGAAGGCCTGGTCCGGCCACAGCGAGGTGCGGGACGGGGCCATGGCGTCGCGGTGGCGGGCGGCCGCTCTGCCCAGCCCGGCCAGCCATCTCCGGTACGGCTCCGCGGCCGGGTCGTAGCCGGAGCCCGCGCTGCCCTCGCGCCACCGGCGGCGTAATCGCACGAACGAGTCGTCGGGCGTGTGCGCGGCCTCCGCCTGGGCCAGCGCTCCGATGATCCCGGCCGCGGCCACGCCGCCGAGCCGCAGGATGGATCGCCTGGAGGGCACGCCCCGATTATCGCGTGGGCAGCAGGGCCCCGGCCCGCTTGATCGTCCTGATGATCGGCGCGGTCTCGAGGTGCCTGATCGCGGGCAGCGCGCCCAGGCTCTCGGTGAGGTAGCGGTAGAACGCCGCGTCGTCGCGGCACACGACGCTGGCCATCAGGTTGTTGGGGCCCGTGGTCGCGCCCGCGTACGCCACCTCCGGATGCCTGGCGAGGGCCCGCCCGGTCGCGTCCAGCTCGGCCGGCGGCACCGACATCCACAGCTGCGCCTCCACCTGGTAGTCCAGCAGCGTGGGCAGCACGTCCATGTCGAAGAACAACGCGCCGGCCGCACACAGGTGCTCCATGCGGCGTCTGACCGTCGACTCCGACCAGCCGGTCACGGCCGCCAGGTCGGCATGGCCCGCCCTGCCGTCCTGCGACAGCGCCTCGAACAACGCCTCGTCCCCGGGGCCGAGCACGACCGGCTCGCCGTCACCCCGCCTGGTGTAGACCCGCCCGGCGGCCAGGTGCTCCACCTGGCCGGAGGTCAGCGCGGCCAGGGCGGTCCAGCCGATCCGCCCGCCGACGAACATGTGCAGGGTCCGGTGCGCGGTCACCGACAACACCCGGTTCGTCCTGGCGAGCTTGTTGAGCAGCAGTGACTCGCGCTCGCTCGCTGTGCGCTGGAGCGCGCCGCAGGAGATCTCCGTGCCGCCGGACAGCAGGTGCACCCAGAAGGTGTCGGATCGCCGTGCGAGTGCCTGGGCGATCGAGACGGCGGCGTCGGGGGTGCAGCGCAGCCTGATCGACCACGACTCGTAGCCGAGGCGCCGCCCGTCCACGACGCCGACGACACGCAACATGCCGGTGGAGCGCAGCCGCCGGTAGCGGCGCGCCACCCGCTGGTCGGACACGCCGAGCACCTCGCCGATGCGGCTGAACGACGCCCGCCCGTCCACCTGCAGGGCATGCATCAACCCGCGGTCGACATCGTCCAGCATGATGTTTTCCACCAGCACAGGCTATCCGGTACGGAAAAGCACCACATCCAGCAATCTTCCCGATGAATATCCGCACCAGGCCCGACTGTGGTCGTCATGACGCAGACAACACAGACCTCGGAGACGACCACGAGCTGGCAGCCGTTGGCGGCCGCCTGCCTGGGCGCGTTCATGCTGCTCGTGGACGTGACCATCGTCATGGTCGCCCTGCCCCCGATCGCCTCCGACCTCCACATGTCGTTCACCGGTGCGCAGTGGTTGCTGGACGGCTATGCGCTCGCGCTGGCGGCACTGCTGCTGGCCGCCGGGTCCTTCGCCGACCACGCGGGACGACGCAAGGTCTACCTGGTGGCGCTGGCCGTGTTCGCGCTGGCCTCGCTCGCGTGCGGGCTCGCGCCCAGCGGCGGCCTGCTGCTGGCGGCCCGCGTAGTCCAGGGCGCGGGCGGGGCGGCCATGATGGCCACCACGCTCGCCCTCATCAGCTCCACGTACCACGGCAGGCAGCGTGGCATCGCCTTCGGCGTGTGGGGTGGTGTCAACGGGGCCGCCGCCGCCCTCGCACCCGTGCTCGGCGGCCTGCTCACCGAGCACCTGCACTGGCGGGCGATCTTCCTCGTCAACCTGCCCATCAGCCTGGTCGCGGCCTGGCTCACGCTGCGGGCCGTGAGCGAGTCGCGCCTGCCCGGCGGCGGGCGGCTCGACTGGGCGGGGATGGTGACGTTCACGGTGGCGGTGGGCGCGCTCACGTACGGGCTGATCGAGGCCGGGGAGCACGGATGGACGGCGGTGCGGACGCTGGCGCCGCTGGGCGTGGCCGTCGTGGCGCTGGTGGCGTTCCTCGTCACCGAGACGCGTAGCGACCGGCCCATGCTGGACCTGCGGTTGTTCGCCGATCGTTCGTTCAGCGGGATCCTGGCCGGGGCTGGGCTGCTCATGCCGGCCGCGTTCGCATGCCTGGCCTTCACCTCACTCTGGTTGCAGCAGGACCTCGGGCTCGGGCCCGTGGCGGCGGGCGTGGCGCTGTCCCCGATGGCCGTGACGTCCCTGGTGGTCTCGATCGGCGGCGCACGACTGTTCCCGGGGCTGTCGCCGCGTGCCGCCGTCGGCGGCGGGCTGCTGCTGATCGGGGCGGGCGCGTTCCTGCAGGGCACGCTGGGTCCGGACACCGGCTGGACCGCGCTGGCGCCTGGACTGGTGGTGACGGGGGTCGGCGTGGGCCTGGCCGTGCCGTCGCTCAGCTCCGCCGCCATGGCGTTCGCCCCGCCGCCGCGCGCGGGCATGGCGGCCGGCGCCGTGAACACAGTCAGGCAGCTCGGGTACGCGCTCGGCATCGCCGCCCTCGGCCTGCTGTACCGGGCCGACGCGGCGGCGTACGTGGCGCTGAATGACGTCTACCGGGCGAGCGCGATCATCGGCCTGGTGGCCGGCCTCCTCGTCCTGGCCGCCGTCCGCGCCACGCGCCGCCCTGATCACCACTGACCCCGCTTGACCACCGCGCCCGGCCTGGGCGCGGGGCCGTTCACGTCCCGGGTCTGATCGGCACCACGTTGGCCTGGAGGCCGTCGCGGGGCAGGGCGAACCAGGTGGCCTTGCCGACCAGGTCCGGGTGGGTGGCGTAACGCTGGGGGTGACAGCCGTAGAAACCGTCGGAGAGCCGGGCGATGATGCGCAGGCCGCGGCCGTGCTCGGCGCTCAAGTCGTCAGGCGCCGGGGCGGGGAGGATCGGGCTGCTGTCCACGACGACGCACATGATCTCTTTGGCGTCCACGTGAAGCATCAGTTCGTAGGGGGCGTCGCCGTACATGAAGGCATTTGTCACCAATTCACTCACCATGAGCACAGCGTCATCGATGACATCAGCGGAAAGGGCAAGGGACACTAATTCCGTACGAATGATCGCTCGTGCGTGACCGACCGTCCGGGCGTCCTCGCGCAGCGGCCATACGTACTGCATCCTGCTCTGGGGAGCGGACCGCAGCGTGGTCATGGCTTCTCTTTCCGGTGCGGGGCAGCGAATGCGCGTCTGGTTCAACAAGAGTGCCTGCCTCTCGGTTGCCGTACGCGGCTGTCGAAACTTGTACGCACGAGAAAGCCGTTTGGGTCGAATCTTCAGCAAGAAAATCGCCATTCTTTTTGAGCGGCCCCGAGCCGAGGCGTCATGAAGGACCGCCGATGCCCGCGCCCATCTCCTCGATGACCTCGTCCACCCTGTTCGCCAGCTCCACGTCCAGCGCGGTCACGGCGTCCGCGGACGTCGCGCGTGCCGGTGGCCGGAACAGGCCGCGCACCTGCTCCGGAATGTGCAACCTGGCCACCAGCTCCGGGTCCTGCTCGGCCACCGCGGCGAGCACGGCCTGCGCTCTGAGCCTGGCCTGCTCGGGCGGGCGGTGGCGCGCCAGCGTGGTCAGCTGTTCAGGCGTTCCGTGCCCAGCTTTGGGCCTGCGACACCTCCAGCAGGGACCACAGCCCCGACGGAGTCAGCGGCACGTCGGTGATCTTGTCGGCGATCTCGGGGAGCGCGGCCGCGACCGCGTTGGCGATGGCGGCGGGCGGGCCGATCGTGCCGGCCTCGCCGACGCCCTTCATGCCGCCGGGCGTGATCGGCGAGGGCGTCTCCAGCATCACCACCTGGATGTCCGGGATCTCCCTTGTGGTCGGCAGGAGGTAGTCGACGATCGGCTGGCCGTTCTCGGTGTAGACGATCTCCTCGGTCAGCGCCTCCCCGATGCCCTGGGCCACGCCGCCGTGGATCTGGCCCTCCACCACCGCCGGGTTGACCAGCACGCCGGCGTCGTTGACCACCCAGTAGCGCTCCACCTCCACCGCCCCGGTCTCCGGGTCGACGGCCACGGCCGCCGCGTGCGCCCCGTACGCGTAGGTGTAGGCGGCCGGGTCGTAGCTGGCCCGTTCCTCCAGACCCGGCGTGACCCCCTCCGGCAGGTCCCACCCGCGCCACGCGGACGTGGCCAGGTCGCGCAGCGTCACGGCCGCCTGCGGATCGCCCTTTACGCGTACGGCTCCGTCGGCGATCTCCAGGTCCGCGGGCGCCGCCTCCAGCCGATGCGCGGCGATGGCCACGAGCTTGTCGCGCAGCAGGTCGGCGGCCTGGGTGACCGCCGCGCCGCCGACGGTCAGCGCGCGGCTGGCGATCGAGCCGATCCCCGAGTACGGCGTCGAAGCCGTGTCCCCCATGACCACCCGCACGCGTTCGATGGGCACCCCCGTCCGGTCGGCGGCCAGCTGGGCCAGCGCCGTCTCGATGCCCTGCCCGATCGGCACCACCCCGGACGTCACGACCACGGACCCGTCCTGCTCCATGCGCAGGACCGCCGTCTCGTAGCCGCCGGCCAGGAAACCCGTGGCCTTGAGCTCCATTGACGGGCCCATGCCGGTGGTCTCCACGTGGCAGGAGTACCCGATCCCCCGCCTGCGCCCGTCATCCTTCTCGGGCAGCATGGCCAGGTGGTGGAGCGTCCGCAGAGCACGGGGATAGTCGCCTGAGTCGTAGGGCACGTGGACGCGCGTCATGTACGGCAGCTCGCCGGGCTCGATCATGTTACGCAGCCGCAGCTCGATCCGGTCGATCCCCAGCCGGCGAGCCGCCTCGTCGATCAGCCGCTCCCTGGTCAGAGTGCCCTCGGGCTGGCCGAAGCCCCGGTAGGAGCCGGTCGGCGTGGTGGTGGTGACGACGCCGCGCACCCGCACCGCGACCCGGTCGAACCGGTACGGCCCCGGCAACAACGTGGCCGTCACCGCGGCGGTCGAGACGCCCACGTTCGACGGGTGGGCGCCGATGTCGCCGAGCACATCCACCTGCAGCGCCACGAACCGCCCTTCGCCATCGAGCGCCAGCCGCCCCCGGTGCACGGCGGCCCGCGCGGGGAGCGTGGCCAGCAGGCGGTCGCCGGGCGACTCCATCCAGGACACGGGGCGGCCCAGGCGGATGGCGGCCAGGCAGATGAGCACTTCGTCGGGGTAGACGTGCTCCTTGCCGCCGAACCCGCCGCCGATGTCGCCGCCGATCACGCGTACCCGGTCGTGGGTCAGCCCGAGCGCGTCCGCCAGCTGCTCGCGGGCGTGGTGCGGCGACTGGGTGGAGGTGTGGACGGTCAGCTCGTCGCCGGCGTAGGAGGCCACCACACCACGCGGCTCCATCGGGTGCGGCGAGACCCGGCCCATCCGGACCGTCATCTCCACCACGTGCTCGGCCGCCTCGACGGCCGCCGCGCAGTCGGCGTCGCCGAGCGTGAAGTCGGTGAGGACGTTCGTACCCCAGTCGGGGTAGAGCAGCGGGGCGTCGCCCTCCAGTGCCCGCTCCATGTCTGCCACGGCAGGCAGCTCATCGAGCTCCAGCTCGACCAGGTCGGCGGCGTCTCTGGCGGCCTCGGGCGTGCGGGCGACGACGAGGACGAGCGGCTGGCCGACGTACCTGATCGCCGCGTCCAGCACCGGGTACTCCGTGATCGGCTGGCCGGGCGCCACGCTGACGCAGGGCAGACGCATGCCGGCGGCGTCGGCCGGGACGATCACGTCGAGCACGCCGTCGGCCGCCGCTGCCGCCTTGGTGTCACAGCTGAGCAGCCGGCCGTGGGCGATGGGGCTGCGGACGACGTACGCGTGCGCGGCGTCCGGCAGGCTGATGTTGCCGACGTACCTGCCGCGGCCGGTCAGCAGCCTGGCGTCTTCCCTGCGCGGCGTCCTGGCGCCGACATATGCGTCTCCCATGGCCCTGATTGTGAGCGCCGTCCGCTGGACGGTCCATACGGATCACACGGTGCGGGTGATCGAGTCGACCCGGCGGATGCGCCCGTCGGGGGCGTACCGTGCGAACAGGTAGATCTCCATCGTGATCGTCTTGCCTTGGCGCATGACCGCGTCCATCGTGTAGCGCGCCGCGGCCACGTCCTCGCCCACGAGGCTTTCGTGCACCTCGATCCGCAGGCCCACCGCGTTCTTGCGGGCCGGCTTCACGTGGTCGATCAGGCGCCGGCGGTCGAGGCAGATGCCGTCGTTCCAGTACTCGATCTCGGGCACGTAGTAGCGGTCGATGATGGCGGCGGCGTCCTCGTTCCCCAGGCCCAGTTCATGAGGCACCTCGGTGAGGAAGGCGTGGAAACGCTCCGCCAGGTCGATAGGCATGCCGATCCCTTTCATACGACTTCGAAACTCGCCATCATCGCCATGTCCTCGTGCTCGAGGTTGTGGCAGTGCAGCACGTAGCGCCCCCGATAACCGGTGAACCTGGTGACGATCTCGACGGTCTGCGCGTCACGCAGCTCGACGGTGTCCTTCCACTCCGGCGGCCCGGCCGGCCGCTCGCCGTTGACCGACACCACCTGGAAGTGGTCGAGGTGCAGGTGCACCGGGTGCGCCACGTCGCTGGTCAGCCGCCAGACCTCGACGTCGCCGAGCTTGGGCCTGGCCTCCATGCGCTTCGGGTCGAACGGCCGGCCGTTGATCAGCCAGCCGGTGCCGCCGTGCATGCTGCCGCTGCTGAACTCGAAGTCGCGCGTCACCGTGGCCTTGCCCGGGTCGAGCGCCTCGACGGTGGACAGCCGCTGCGGCACGGCCGAGTCGTCGGCCTCGTCGCGGTCCACCGCGAATCGCATCACCCGCGCCTGCGCGCCCTCCCCCGCCAGGTTCCGCAGCTCGACGTACTGGCCGAGCTTGTAGGCGGAGAAGTCGACGACCACGTCCGCACGCTCTCCCGGGGACAGGCGGAGCTGCCGCACCGTACGCGGGGCGCTGAGCAGGCCGCCGTCGCTGCCGATCTGGATCATCGGGCCGCCGGTGGCCAGCTCGTACGCCCGCGCATTGGACCCGTTGCACAACCGCAGCCGGTAACGAGCCCTGGCCACGCGCAGCTCCGGCCACGGCGCCCCGTTGACCAGGATCACGTCGCCGAGCACGCCGCCCATGTACCCCTCCTGAACCCCCGGCCGGTCGCCCAGCGCCGGGTAGAGCAGGGTGCCGTCGGCGGCGAACGACCGGTCACTGATCAGCAGCGGCAGATCGCGTTCCCCGGCGGGCAGCGGCAGTGCCTCCTCCTCGTCGTCGCGCACCAGGAACATGCCGGCCAGCCCGCGCCATACCTGCGGCCCGGTGTAGTCCATGCGGTGATCGTGGTACCAGAGCGTGGCCGCCCGCTGTTCCAGCGGGAACACGTACTCGCGCGCGCCCCCGGGCGCCACCAGGTCCGTCGGGAAGCCGTCGGACTCGGGCGGCGTGTGGCCGCCGTGCAGGTGCAGGACGGTCGGCGCGCCGAGCTGGTTGATCAGCTTCACGACGGTCCTACGACCGCTGCGTGCCTCGATGGTCGGCCCAGGAAACTTCCCGCCATATCCCCATATCTGGGTACGCAGGCCGGGCAGCACCTCCACGTCGGCCGCCTGCTCGGTCAGCTCGTAGAAGTCGGCCCCGCCGGCGCTGCGCACAGGCTTGGCGACCTCGGGGACCGGCAGCGGCACCGCGTACGGCTTGGGCAGCGGCGCCGCGCTGGCCAGCAGCTGCGACTGCGGGGTGCCGGCGAGCAGTGAGCAGCCCGGCACGGCGGCCACCGCCACCGCGCCGAGGCCGAGCAGGCGCAACGCGTCACGTCTGGTCGGGTTCATGCCGGACCGGGCCTGGCGAGCACCCTGCTGAGCTGCATGACGCCGCCGCCGAACAGCAGCACACCGAGCGGCAGGTGGAGGGTCTTGATCCCCAGCTCGCCCAGGATCGCCGCCACGATCGTGAACACCAGGAGCAATGCGGCCGTGACGATGAACCTCGCGGGCCCGCCGCCCGGCCGCCACACCAGGATCGCCATGACCAGGTGCAGGAGGCCGATGACGACCAGGGCGATCCCGGAGGTCATGTGCAGGGCCCGGCCACCGGGAGACGACAGCAACATTCCGGCCGTCACCGCCTGGAACAGCAGCGCGGCGACGTGCAGGACCACGGCGGCGCGCAGCGCCTGCATGGTCCAGGAAGGGGCGGCGACGTGCTGGTGTACGGTCATGATCGTTCTCCTGTGGATGCTCGGATCGTGTCCATATCCGCACATGGTGGTATTCCGGCCGGTCAGCGGTCGTCGTGCGAGGGGATGCTTCTGCCCGTACGACCTCCGGATCACGATCTACGGGACTACTTCGCGGGGAGTAGTGACGGAATACGCCTGCCAAGGGAGGATCATCGCGGGCAAAGACCCTAATCTGCAGAGATGAGCTATCTGGACCGGTGGCCGCCGCTCGTCAAGGACGTCCTGCTCGCCGTGGTGGTGGCCGCCGCGCTGTCGGTCACCGTGGCAGACACGCCGGGCGTGGGAGCGCTCGACTTCGCGGCCGTCATCACCGGGTCGCTCTCCCTCGTCGCCTGGCGCCGGGCTCCCCTGGTGCCTCTGGCCGTCAGCACGGCCTGCATGCTCGTCTTCGCGGCGCACGCCCAGCCTGGTCCGCCGTCCGCCTTTCCCGTGCTGATATCGGTGTTCGCCGCGGTCAGGGCCGGCCACCGGTTGCCCGCGACGCTGGCGAGCGTGGTGTTCCTGGCCGGCAGCCTGGCGGTGAACCTCCCCAACGCTGACTGGTCCGGGCAGAATCTCCAGACCACCACACTGCTCGTAGGCTGGTTCCTCACGGCCGGCGTGACGGCGACGGTGAACCGGCACCGGCAGGCGTACCTTGAACAGGCCGAACAGCGGGCCGCCGAGGCCGAGCGCACCCGCGAGGAGATGGCCAGGCGCCGCGCCGGCGAGGAGCGGCTACGCATCGCCAGGGAGCTGCACGACTCGCTCACCCACAGCATCTCGATCATCAAGGTCCAGGCCGGGGTGGCCGTCCACCTGGCACGCAAGCGCGGCGAGGACGTGCCCGCGGCGCTGCTGGCGATCCAGGAGGCCAGCAGCGACGCCATGCGGGAGCTACGCGCCACGCTGGAGGTGCTGCGCGACTCCAGCGGCTCCGCCGACGCCGAGGTGCACTCCAGCGGGCTCGATCGGCTCGATGATCTCGTGGAGCGAGCCCGTTCGACAGGCCTGGCGGCCACGGTGACGATCTCCGGCGCGCGCCGCGAGCTGCCTGCTGAGGTGGACCGGGCCGCGTACCGGATCGTTCAGGAGGCCCTCACCAACGTCTCCAGGCACGCGGGCGGAGCCACGGCGGCGGTCCGCGTGGACTACGCGGGCGAGGAGCTGATCGTGCAGGTGGACGACGACGGGACGGCCACCAGCGACGCGCCGCCCGTGCCCGGCGTGGGCCTGCTCGGCATGCGTGAGCGCGTCACGGCCCTCGGCGGCCGGCTGCGTGCCGAGCCACGCCCCGAAGGGGGCTTCACCGTACGCGCCGAGCTTCCTCTCAAGGAGCCGTTGCCGGAAACGTCGCGGTCGAAAGAGACGCTTCCGTTGGAAGGGACATCGTGATCCGCGTCCTCATCGTGGACGACCAGGCGCTCATCCGCGGCAGCTTCCGCGCCCTGCTGGAGTCCGAGGACGACATCGAGGTGGTGGCCGAGGCCCCGAACGGTGAGCAGGCCATCGCGCTCGCCCTGGAGCACCTGCCCGACGTGGCCCTCCTCGACATCCAGATGCCGGTGATGGACGGCATCGAGGCGACCCGGCGGATCGCCGCCGACGAACGGCTGAGCGGCGTCCACGTCGTGATCCTCACCAACTTCGGTCTCGACGAGTACGTCTTCAACGCGCTGCGCGCCGGGGCCTGCGGGTTCCTGGTCAAGGACACCGAGCCCGCCGACCTGCTGCAAGGGGTCCGGGTAGCGGCCCGCGGCGACGCGCTGCTCTCCCCCGCGATCACCCGCCGCCTGATCGGCGAATACGTCGCCCGCCGCCCCGAGCCCGCGCCCGAGGGCCTGGACGTGCTCACCAACCGCGAGCGCGAGGTCACCGCACTGGTGGCCCGCGGCCTGTCCAACGATGAGATCGCCGCCCACATGGTGATCAGCCCGACCACCGCGAAGACGCATGTCAGCAGGGCGATGACCAAGCTGCGGGCGCGCGATCGGGCACAACTCGTCGTGTTCGCCTATGAATCCGGGCTTGTCACCCCGAGGCGTGGTGGAATAGATCGGGATCACTAGGAGGGGGCGCGTCGTGGGCATCGTTTCGCGGGGCTTCAGCGGAAGGCGCAGAGAGGGCGGCGACCGGCTGCCGCCCGGCCAATACCTGGTCGAGGACTTCCCGGTGTTGTCGGCCGGGCCGACGCCGCGGGTCCCGCTCGACCGGTGGGAGTTCGCCATCGACACCGAGGCCGAGCAGACCCACCGCTGGTCGTGGCAGGAGTTCATGGCCCTGCCCATGCAGACGCCGACGGTCGACATCCACTGCGTCACCAAGTGGACCAAACTCGGCACCAGCTGGGAGGGCGTCTCCCTCGACGTGTTCTTCGAGGACGTCGAGACCACCGCCGAATACGCGCTGGTCTACTCCTACGGCGGCTACACCACCAACCTGCCCCTCGAAGACCTGCTCGACGGCAAGGCGTGGATCGTGCACCGCTTCGACGGCGAGGAGCTGGCGCCACAGCACGGCGGCCCGGCCCGGCTGATCGTGCCGCACCTGTACTTCTGGAAGTCCGCCAAGTGGGTACGCGGCATCCGGCTGCTCAACGAGGACTGGCCCGGCTTCTGGGAGACCGCCGGCTACCACAACTACGGCGACCCGTGGCGCGAGCAGCGCTACGAGGGCGACTAGGTGCGCCGCCGCCTGACCTGGCAGGCCGCCCGCCTGCACGAGGTCCGCGACGAGACCGCCACCGCCCGCTCACTGGTGTTCGACGTGCCCGGCTGGCCAGGACACGTGGCGGGGCAGCACGTGGACGTGCGGCTGACGGCCGAGGACGGCTACACCACGCAACGCAGCTATTCGCTGGCCGCCCCCGCCGACGGCGACCGCATCGAGCTGACCGTGGAAGCCGTGCCCGACGGCGAGGTCTCGCCCTACCTGACCGAGGTGATCGAGCCCGGCGACCAGATCGAGATCCGCGGCCCGGTGGGCGGCTGGTTCGTCTGGCGGCCCGAGAACGAGGCTCCGGTGATGCTGGTCGGCGGCGGGTCCGGGGTCGTGCCGTTGATGGCGATGATCCGGGCGCGCCGGCAGGCCGGCAGCCGCGTGCCGTTCCGCCTCCTCTACTCGCTCCGCGACCAGGACCGCCGCTACTACGCCGCCGAGCTGCGCCGGCCAGAGCCCGGCCTGGACATCACCTACGTCTACACCAGGGCCGCACCGCCCGGCGCGGCCCGTCCGGCCGGGCGGATCACGCTGGCCGACCTGGCCGAGGGCGGCTGGCCGGCCGACTTCGCGCCGGACTGCTACGTGTGCGGATCGACCGGCTTCGTGGAAGCGGCCGCCGACCTGCTGCTGACGCTCGGGCACGCGCCTGAGCGGATCAGAACCGAACGATTCGGCCCGACCGGAGACTGACATGACTCACTTGGATGGCAATGCCCTGGGCGGGCCGCTCGGCGAGATCTTCGCCGTGGACGTCACCACCGCCACCGGCCGCTGCGCGAGTTGCGGACTGACGGGCCCCCTCGCCGCGCTCCACGTGTACGGCCCCGAGCCCGGCTTGGTCGCCCGCTGCCCGGGCTGCGAGGAGGTGGTGCTGAGGCTGGTACGCGGCCCCGGCACGGCGTGGCTGGACCTGCGCGGCGCCGTGTCACTCCGCATGGCCGTGCCTGACTGAGTACACTCAGGCACGTTCCACGGCCGAGATCAGTTACGGCGAGGCTCTTGGCCAGGGGCGGCGGCCCTTCGGCCCTGTCCCATGGGGAGTCACGTGAGCGGCGGGCTTGTCGACGCGCCACCCTCCGATCCTGGCGCGCCGCCACGACGCCGCAAGCGGCCCTGGCTGCGCTGGGTGATCGCGGTCGCGGTGACCGTCGTCCTCCTGGTCGGGGGCGTCGCGGTGGGCATCCTCGTCAAGCTCAACGGCAACATCAAGCACGAAGACGTCACCGCCGAGGATCTCGGCGCGACCCGCCCGCCCAAGGTCGCGGGCACCGCGATGAACATCCTGGTCGTCGGCTCCGACCAGCGCACCGGCAAGAACGCCAAGTACGGCAGCCACATCACGGGCGAGCGCACCGACACGATCATGCTGGTGCATGTCTCGTCGCAGCGCGACAACGCGATGGTGATCAGCTTCCCGCGCGACTCGCTGGTCCAGTTGCCGGCCTGCCGAGCCGCCGGCGGCCACCCCGGGCAGCGGCCGCACCTCGGCATGATCAACGAGTCGTTCAACTACGGCGGCATCGCCTGCACCTGGAAGACGATCGAGACGCTGACCCATATCCACATCGACCACTTCGTCAAGGTGGACTTCACCGGCTTCAAGAGCATGGTGAACGCCGTGGGCGGCGTGGAGGTCTGCCTGCCGCAGCGTGTGGACGACACGAAGGCGCTGCTGCACCTGCCCGCCGGGCGGCAGACGCTCAACGGCGAGCAGGCGCTGGGCTACGTACGCGCCCGTTACAGCCTGGGCGACGGCTCCGACATCGGGCGGATCCAGCGGCAGCAGATGTTCATCGCCTCGATGGTCAAGAAGGCGATGAGCGGCGAGACGCTCACCGACCCGGCCAAGCTCCTGGCCGTCCTCGACGCCGCCACGAAGGCGGTGACCACCGACCGCGGCCTGTCCGCGGGCGTCATGAAGGACCTGGCCACCAGCCTTCAGGGCCTGGACGCCGGGAAGATCCGCTTCATCACCACGCCGTGGCACTACTCACTCAGCCAGCCCGGCCGGGTCGAGTGGGTGCAGCCGCAGGCGGAGCGGCTCTTCCGGATCGTGGCCAGGGACCAGAGCGTCGAAGGCGTCAAGGGCGGCCAGGCCAAGGTGAGCCGTTCCAAGATCCAGATCGAGCTCCGCAACGGCACCTGGCGGAGCGGGCTGGGCACCCAAGTGGCGGCCTCGCTGGAGCAGCGCGGCTACCACATCACGAAGATCGGCGACTCGGCCCGCAAGCCGCAGCAGAAGACCATGATCCTCTACGGGCCCAACGGCGAGACCCGTGTGCCCACACTCACGAACGACCTCCTCGGCCCCGCCGCCCTCAGGCGGGTCGCCGCCGCGAACACGAGCCGGCTGGTGCTCGTGATCGGCGACGACTGGAAGGGCCTGAAACCGCTGCGCGCCGACGACACCGAGTCGATCAAGGGCTTCGACGCCACCCACGACTCCTGCGCCGCCTGACGGCGTCCCGTACGTCTCCCTATACAGTCACCTTTCGTGTTGTACGGCAGAGTTGCGGAAGTCGCCGCCATCGAGGCCCTGCTCGCGTCGGCCCGCGCCGGCGAGGGGCGCGCGCTGGCGCTCCGCGGCGAGGCGGGGATCGGCAAGTCCGCCCTCCTGGACCTGGCCGCCTCTCTTGCCGCGCACCAGCGCGGTCATGGGAATGCCGGCCCGATGCGGGTGTTGCGGGCCAGCGGGATCGAGTCGGAGTCCGACCTGGCCTTCGCCGCGCTGCACCAACTGCTGCATCCGGTGACCGGATTGCTGGACGAGCTCCCTGGGCCGCAGCGCGACGCGCTCTCCGGTGCGCTGGGTCTGGCCGCCGCTCCTGCCGGGGACCGATTCCTGGTGTCGGCGGGTGTGCTGTCGCTCCTGGCCGAGGCCGCGGCGCCGGGCGGGCTGCTGTGCCTGGTCGACGACGTGCAGTGGTTCGATCGAGCTTCGGCGGACGCGCTGCTGTTCGCGGCGAGGCGGCTGCGGACCGAGGGCGTCGCGATGCTCCTGGCCGTACGCGGGGACGCCGTGCTGAAGGGCGTGCCCGAGCTGCGGGTCGGCGGGCTGGACGAGGAGAGCTCCGGGCGGCTCCTCGCCGCCGCCGTCACCGTCGCGCCCGAGGTCAGGACCAGGCTGGCGGCCCTGACCGGTGGCAACCCGCTCGTGCTCCGCGAGATCGCCGCGTCGCTGTCGCCCGAGCAGCTCGCCGGGCGTGCGCCGTTGCCGGATCCGCTGCCGGGCGGGGAGCAGTTGTTCGGTGAGCAGGTGGCCCGGCTGTCCACGCCGGCCCGCCGCCTCCTGTTGCTGGCGTCCGTGGAGAGCGAGCTCGCCATGGTCTTGCGTGCCGCCGCCCACCTCGCCGGCTCCTGGCCGGACAGCCCGGGCGAGCCGGGAGCCGACGGGGTGCTGCACGAGGTGGAGGTGGCTGGGTTGGTGACGGTGTCCGATGGAATGATCAGGTTCCGGCATCCGCTCATCAGGTCGGCCGTGTATGCCGCCGCCACCTCTGTACAGCTCCGCGCCGCGCACGCCGCCCTGGCCGCGCTGGTGGACGACGACCGGCGCGCCCTGCACCTGGCCGCCGCGACGGTCGGCAGGGACGAGAACGTCGCCGCCGAGCTGGCGGCATCCGCCGAGCGGGCACGGGCCAGGGGCGGGTACGGCGACGCCGCGACGGCCCTCGCCCGATCGGCCGAGCTCACCCCCGACCCGCTCCTGAGGGCGGAACGCCTCAAGGACGCCGCCACCGCCGCCTGGCTGGGCGGCCGCCCCGGACAGGCCCAAACCCACCTCGCCGAGGCCCGCGAACTCGCCGAAAGCCATGGGCCCGTGGAGCATGGCCGGCTGCTGGAGGAGCTCGCGCAGTTGCGCGGACGCTTCGAGCTGAACTCCGGCGACGCCGCGGAGGCGGTGCGGATCCTGGCGTCGGGCGCGAGCATCGCCATGCTGGCGGACGCCAGCGAGGCCGCGAGTTACGTGGGCGACGTACGGGCCATCGTGGAGCTGGGACGGCGGGCCAGGGCACATCCGACCGGCTTCCTGCGGGACGTGGTGACCGGGATCGGCGCCATGCTGGAGGACGGCACCGGCGCGGAGCTGTTGCGCGGCGCGCTGGCCCGGGCCGGCGAGCTGACCGGGGCGGCAGAGCTGCTGTGGGCGTCGGCGGCGGCCAGCTACCTCGGAGAGGCCGACGTGTCCGCGGAGCTCGTCGAGCGGGCCGGGCGAGCCGCCAGGGTGTCGGGGATGGTCGGGCAACTGCCGGTCGTGCTGGAGTTCGTCTCGACGGGCGAGCGGTTCAAGGGCAGGCTCGCCGAGAGTGCGGCCATCGCTGAGGAGGGCCTGGAGCTGGCACGCGAGGCGGGGTACACCAATTCCGTCGCCGCCCACCTGGCGAACCTGGCCGTGGTGTCGGCCTTGCGGGGCGAGGAGGAGCAGTGCCGCCGCCAGGCCGAGGAGGCGCTGGCCATCGCGATCCCGCACCGCATCGGCCTGCGCGCGGGCGTGGCCGCGTACGCGCTGGCGATGCTGGACCTGGGCCTGGGCCGGTACGCGGCGGCGCACGCCCGGTTCACGGCGATCACCACGGCCGGCCCCGGAGCCGGTCACCCGACGGTGGTCTGGCGCTCGACGCCCGACCGGGTGGAAGCCGCCGTGGCGGCCGGCGAGCACGAGGCGGCCCGTGAGGCGCTGGCCGCGTATGAGAGATGGGCGGCGCACGCCACCACGGACGAGTCGCTGGCGCTGCTGGCCCGCTGCCGTGCCCTGCTCGGCGGCGAGAGCGGCCTGTTCGAGGAGGCCCTGCGCCGCCACGGTGAGCCGTTCGAGCAGGCGCGCACCGCGCTGCTCTACGGCGAGCACCTGCGCCGCGCGCAGCAGCCCGGCCAGGCGCGGCACCACCTTCGCGCGGCGTGGGAGACGTTCGAGCGGCTGGGCGCGGCACCGTGGGCCCGGCGGGCGCAGGGCGAGCTGCGAGCGGCGGGCGAGGCCGCGGGCCGGCCGGAGAGCGACGCCGCGGCCGCGCTGACCCCGCAGGAGCTGCGGATCGCCCTGCTGGTAGCGGAGGGGGCCTCCAGCAAGGAGGTCGCGGCCAGGCTGTTCCTCAGCCCTCGCACCGTCGAGTACCACCTCTACAAGATCTATCCCAAGCTCGGGATCACGACCCGTACTGAACTCGCCCGCCTGCTGTGAAGGCCAGTAGGACTACTGAAGGCCTCCGTAATCGTCCGGGGCAAGCTTGAGCCATGCAAACGAACATGATCAACATTGACGGCGTGGAACTCTGGACCGAAGAGTTCGGGGACGCCACGCACCCGCCGATCCTGCTGGTGATGGGGTCGATGACGCAGGGGATCCTGTGGCCGGACGAGTTCGTCGGGCGGCTGGCCGCGGCCGGGCGCCGAGTCATCAGGTACGACCACCGCGACACCGGCAAGTCGGCCACCTTCGACTTCGAGCAGCAGCCGTACACGTGGCTGGACATCAGGGACGACGTGCTCCGTGTGATGGACGCCTACGGGCTGGACAGCGCGCACCTCGTCTGCCACTCGGCGGGCGGGCTGCTCGGCCAGCTGATCGCCGTCGAGCAACCGGAACGGGTGCGCACGCTCACCGTGATCGGCTCCTCGCCGCTGGGCGGGCGCGAGGGCGAGGTGCTCCTGCGGGCGCTCACCGGGCAGCCGCAGCCGGAGGGCAGCCTGCCGCCGCCCAGGCCGGAGTTCGTGGAGTACTTCACGAAGATGATCATTGCGCCACCGCCTGCGGACCGGCGCGAGCAAGTGGAGCGCATGATCGCGGAGGCACGGGTGCTACACGGCACCGCGCTGCCGTTCGACGAGGACGCGGAGCGGCGCCTGCAGGAGCGGGTGCTCGAGCGGGCCCGTGACCTGTCGGCCGTGGTCAACCACCGTCTGGCGCACGCGGCCAACCCGGACATCGAGCCGGTGGACGCACTGGGCAAGGTGCAGGCGCCGACCCTGGTCATCGAGGGCACGCACGAGCCGGTCAAGCCCGGCCACAGCGCGATCATCGCCGAGCGGATCCCGGGCGCGGAGCTGCTGATGATCGACGGCATGGGGCACACGCTGGCGCCCCAGGCGTACGAGCAGCTGGCCACGGCCATCGTCCGGCACACGGAACGTTAGGCGATGAAGCCCGAGAGGGCGGCGAGCGCGTCCACGACCTGGCGGGCGTCGGGCGTGCTCGCCGGGTCGAGCAGCCACTGCAGCATGAGCCCGTCCGTGATCGCCACCACCACCGACACCAGCACCTCGGGCGACACCGGCGGCTCGACGCCGAGCTGTGCCGCCGCCCTCCTGATCATGTCGGCGCCTGCCTGCCGCGTCCGGGCGTAGGCCTCGGCCAGCTTTTCCCGCAGCACGGGCTCGCGCAACGCCGCCGGGTAGCCCTCGACGCACAGGACGAGCTGCGGCCGCATCTCCTCGAACACGTCGACCAGCGCGGCCATGGCCCGCTCCAGCATCTCTCTGGGGCTGCTCAGCTCCGTGCCGAACAACGACCGCTCGACGTATGCGGTCCACTGGTCGAAGACGCCGGCTACGGCCTCGTTGAGCAGCGCGTCCTTGCCACCGAAGTGGTAGCCGATGGAGGCCAGGTTGGTGCCGGAGGCGGCGACCAGGTCTCGCGCGGTGGTGCGGGCATAGCCCTTCTCCTGCAGGCAGGCCACCGCGCCCGCCAGCAACTTCTCCCGGTATCCACCGGCCTCTGTTCGCGCCACGCAATCCATGCTACAGATGTATACGAGCGTCTATGACGTACGTATACATTCATGAGGAGGTTCGAGATGCTCCCTCCGGGACCAAAGCTTCCGTCGCTGGTGCAGACCGCGTGGTTCATGTGGGACTCGCCCGGCCTGATGGAGAGCCTGCACCGCAGGTACGGGCCCATCTTCACGGTGCGCTACGCGGGCTTCCCGCCGGAGGTCTACGTGACCACCGCGGAGCTCGCCGCGCAGGTCTACCAGACCGACCAGGGCGGCGGGCGCGCCGGTGAGGCGCGGCGCGACTTCCTGGAGCACATGGTCGGCGCGCACTCGGTGCTCACGCTGGACGGCGACGACTGGTGGCGGCACCGCAAGCTGCTCAACCCGCCGCTGCGGGCCAAGCAGGTCGCCGGCTACCACGACGAGATCACCGCGATCGCGGCGGAGAAGATCGCGACCTGGCCGCTGGGCAGGCCGTTCGCGCTCCGCGAGCGGATGCAGGACATCACGCTGGAGATCATCATCAGGCTGATCTTCGGCATCCGGGACGCCGGACGGGTCCGCAGGCTCCGGGCACTGCTCCCTGAGCTGATCGAGACCGGCGGATCCATGCAGCTCCTCGCCCTGCCCGAGCGGCTGCGCGGCCTGGCGGCGCGGGTGCCGTTCCTGGCGTCCGGGCGATTCGTCCGGCTCAGGGCCGAGGTGGACACGATCCTGTTCGACGAGATCCGCCGCCGCCGCGCGACGCCGGGCGGTACGGATGTGCTCGGCAGGTTGCTCGAGACCGAGCTGGGCGACCAGGAGATCCGCGACGAGCTGGTCACCATGCTGATCGCCGGCCACGAGACCACCGCGACCGGCCTGGCTTGGGCCTTCGAGCGGCTCCTGCGCATGCCGCCCGAGATCATGGGGAAGCTGCCGGACGACGAGCCCTACCTCGACGCGGTGGTCAAGGAGGTGCTACGCGTCCGGCCCGTCGTCTATGAGGCGCCACGCCTGCTCGACGTCCCGCTCCGGCTGGGCGAATACGAGATCCCGGCCGGCTGGTACGCCGGGCCGTACATCCCGCTCGTGCACCGCGACCCCGAAGCGTTCCCCTCTCCCGAGGAGTTCCGCCCGGAACGCTTCATGGACGGGCACCAGAACAGGGCCTGGATGCCCTTCGGCGGCGGCCGGCGCTTCTGCGTCGGCGCGCAGCTCGCGCTTTTGGAGATGCGGGTCATCATTCGCGAGGTGCTGAACCGCCTGGAGCTCTCGGCGCCCGATCAGGCGCCGGAGGCCAGGCGGCTGAAGAACGTCACCCTCGCACCCGCGAAGCTGACCCGCGTCATTGCGCGCGCTCGGACTCCTGCTCGGATGCCGTAGACGGGTGGCTCTCCTCGTGCCGCGTGTCGGCACCGAGCTCCTCCCGGAGCCGGTCGTAGTCGATGTTGTGGTTGGTGTACTTCAGCTGGCGAGCGACCTTCGTCTGCTTCGCCTTGGCTCTTCCTCGGCCCATGGCTACTCCCTAGTCCCCGCTGTCATGCTATCCAACAACATGGTGACTTGAAGAATTATGCAACTCCGCTGGATTAGTCTGGGCTATATGCACGTGGAGGTCTATCAGGCCAAGGCCGACTTCTTCCGAACGCTCGGCCACCCCGCTCGCATCAGAGTGTTGGAGCTACTCCAGGAAGGGCCGCTACCCGTCAGGGACCTACTGGCCCAGATCGACATCGAGCCGTCGAGCCTCTCCCAGCAGCTCGGAGTCCTGCGCAGGGCCGGCATCGTGAGCGCGATCCGCGAGGGCAGCACCGTGGTCTACACACTGGCCACACCGGAGCTGGCGGATCTGCTCGGCGCGGCCCGCCGCATCCTCACCGACATGCTCGCCGACCAAGGGGAGCTGCTCGCGGAGTTGCGTGCGGAGGTCACCTAGCGAACGGACACCAGGCCGCAGGTGGAAGGGCAGATCCATTAGGCTCTCGTCCATGGTCTCCGAGCTGTTCGATCCCAAGGCATGGCAGGTGGTCGAGGGATTCGACTTCACCGACATCACCTACCACCGTGCGGTGGACCAGGGCACGGTGCGGATCGCCTTCAACCGCCCCGAAGTGCGCAACGCCTTCCGCCCGCAGACCGTCGACGAGCTCTACCGCGCGCTCGACCACGCCCGGCAGACCACCGATGTCGGCTGCGTGCTGCTCACCGGCAACGGCCCGTCACCGAAGGACGGGGGCTGGGCGTTCTGCTCGGGCGGCGACCAGCGCATCAGGGGGAAGGACGGCTATCAGTACGCCGACGGCTCGGCCTCGACCGGTCGCCTGCACATCCTGGAGGTGCAGCGCCTGATCCGCTTCATGCCCAAGGTGGTGATCTGCGTGGTGCCGGGGTGGGCGGCGGGCGGCGGCCACAGCCTCCACGTCGTGGCGGACCTCACGCTGGCCAGCGAGGAGCACGCCCGCTTCAAGCAGACCGACGCCGACGTGGCCAGTTTCGACGGCGGTTTCGGCTCGGCCTATCTGGCACGTCAGGTCGGGCAGAAGTTCGCCCGCGAGATCTTCTTCCTCGGCGACACCTACACCGCGGCCGACGCCCACCGCATGGGCATGGTCAACGCCGTGGTGCCGCACGCGGAGCTGGAGAGCACGGCCCTGGAGTGGGCCCGCAAGATCAACGGCAAGTCGCCCACGGCGCAGCGCATGCTGAAGTTCGCCTTCAACATGATCGACGACGGGCTGGTGGGTCAGCAGGTGTTCGCGGGCGAGGCGACGCGGCTGGCGTACATGACGGACGAGGCGGCCGAGGGGCGCGACTCGTTCCTGGAGAAGCGCGCCCCGGACTGGTCGCCCTTCCCCTGGCACTACTGATGCGGATCACGGTCCCGCCGGCCCTGACCGCATCCCACATCAAGTACGACGGGGAGGCCGGGCGTGCCTGGTCCGCCGGGCTCCCCGCGCTGGCCGAGCGCTACCTGGAGGAATGGGAGCTGCGGCTCGACGGCGAGCCCGGGCACGGCGTGGTGTCGCTGGTGCTGCCGGTGCTCCGCACGGACGGCACCAAGGCCGCTCTGAAGCTGCAGCCGGTCACCGCCGAGAACGCCACCGAGGCGATGGGGCTGCGTGCGTGGGACGGGGACGGGTCGGTGCGGCTGCTCGCTTCCGACCCCGGCACCGGCACCCTGCTGCTGGAACGGCTGCACGCCGACCGCCCTCTTTCGGCCCTGCCCGACGACATCGAGGCGCTGACGATCCTGACCGAGCTGCTCGCCCGGCTCGTCGCCCACCCCGCGCCCGAGGGCATGCGCCGCCTCGGCGACATCGCGCAGGCGATGCTCGACGACGTGGACGAGGCGCTCACGAAGCTGCCCCGTGACCGGGACCGCCGCTGGTTGCGCTGGTGCGCCGACGCGGTCGCCGGGCTCGTCTCCGAGCCCGGCGACCGGCTGCTGCACTGGGACCTGCACTACGACAACGTGCTGGCGGCCGACCGGGAGCCGTGGCTGGCCATCGACCCGAAGCCGCTGGCCGGCGACCCGGGGTTCGACCTCGCGCCCGCCCTGTGGAACCGGTGGGACGACGTGGTCGCCACCGGCGACGTGACCCGGGCGGTGCTGCGCCGCTTCGACCTGATGGTGGACGGGCTCGGCCTCGATCCCCAGCGGGCGGCCGGCTGGACGCTCGGCCGGATGCTGCAGAACGCCCTGTGGGACGTCGAGGACGGCGAGCGTGAGCTCAACGAGATCGGCCTCGCCGTCGCCGAGGCCGTACGCGTCAGGTCGTGATGACGACCTTCCCCTGGCCGTGGCCGGTCTCGATCTCCCGGTGCGCGTCCGCGGCCTCCTCCAGCCGGTACGCCCGCCGCACCGGGAACCTGAAGCGGCCCTCGGCGTACAAAGCGGCGTAGCGCCCGAGCCGCTCGGCCGAACGCTCGCCCCGAACGAGCTTGACCCCCAGCTCGGCCGCCTTGCCATGCTCGACCAGGGTGACGATCCGCCCGCGGTCGGACACCAGCTCCAACGAGACCTCCAAAGCATGGCCTCCCGCCCCGTCCAGGGCGGCGTCGACCCCGCCCGGCGCGAGCGCCCGCACCCGGTCGGCCAGACCCTCCCCGTACCGGACCGGGATGGCGCCGAGGTCGCGCAGGTAGTCGTGGTTCACCTCACGGGCGGTGCCGATCACGCGCACGCCCCGCATCCTGGCGATCTGCACGGCGGCCGTCCCCACGGACCCGGCCGCGCCGTGCACGAGCAGCGTCTCTCCCTCCTTGACGCCGAGCCCGTCCAGGGCCAGCTCGGCCGTCTGCACGCCCGCGGTCAGCCCGCCGGCCACCTCCCACGGAATCCCCGCGGGCTTGGGCGCCACGTTCGCCCCGTTCACCACGATGTACTCGGCGTAGGCGTACAGCGCCGAGAACCCCAGCACCTCGTCCCCGGCCGACACCCCGGTCACGCCTTCGCCCACCTGGTCGACCACACCCGCGAACTCGTTGCCAGGAATGCGCGGGTAGGGGACCTCGTCCAGGTAAGGCGGCAACCAGCCCGCCCGTACGGCCGCGTCGAACGGCTGCACTCCGGCCGCGCGCACCCGCACGCGTACCTGCCCCGGACCCGCCTGGGGCGCCGGGAGCTCCATCACCTTCAGTACCTCGGGACCACCGGGCTCGGCGAAGGCCGCCGCCCTCATCACTTCGCTCATGCGCCCCAGCCTGCTTCCTCAACCATGCTTGAGGTCAAGTGCTCAGACCGTTCGGGAACTTTTACCTTTACCCGCTCTTTATCTCGATATAGTCCGACACGGACATCACACGGGGGATGGGCACCGAGGCGGGATGGGCGAGTTCTTAAGCACCGCGCTGAGCTTTCCGACGGTCATTTTCAGTTTTCTGCTCGTGGTGGTCGCCGGTTATTGGCTGGTCGTCATCACCGGCCTCTTCGAGCTGGACGACGACGCCGCCTGGCTGGGCCTCGGGGGAGTCCCGGCCGGCGTCACGCTCTCGCTGCTGATCGCCCTGGCCTGGCTGCTGTGCCTGATCGGCAGCCAGTTCGTCACCGGCGGCCTGCTGATCGCCGTCCCCTTCGCCGCCGCGGGTGGAGCCTGGCTCGCCACCCGTGGCCTGGTGGTTCCGCTGCGCAGGCTCTTCCCCGATGGGGACAAGCACTCGCGCGGCGACTTCGTCGGCCAGATGTGCGTCATCCGCACCGGCTCGGCCACACACGACTTCGGCCAGGCCGAGGTCACCGCCGCCGACGGCTCGTCCGCGGTCGTGCAGGTGCGCACGACCGGACAGGACCGCCTCAGCCGCGGCGACAAAGCACTCATCTTCGAATACGACGCAGACGGCGAATTCTTCTGGGTCATGCCCTACGAAAGCGAGCTCTGATGGACGTCATCTCAACCGGCTTCGGCGTTTTCCTCGCCGTCATCCTGATCATCGTGATCGGCCTCCTAGTCCTCATCGCCCGCCTTTTCCGCAAGGTCGAACAGGGCAAGGCGCTGATCGTGTCGAAGGTCAACAAGGTCGACGTGACGTTCACCGGCGCCGTGGTGCTGCCCGTCGTCCACAAGGCCGAGATCATGGACATCTCGGTGAAGACCATCGAGATCGAGCGCACCGGCCGCGAGGGCCTGATCTGCCGGGACAACATCAGGGCCGACATCAAGATCACGTTCTTCGTCCGCGTGAACAAGACCGCCGAGGACGTCATCAAGGTCGCCCAGGCCATCGGCACCGCCAGGGCCAGTGACGAGGGCACGCTGCAGGCGCTGTTCAACGCCAAGTTCTCCGAGGCGCTCAAGACCGCGGGCAAGCACCTCGACTTCGTCGACCTCTACACCAAGCGCGACGAGTTCCGTGACGAGATCGTCCGGCTCATCGGCACCGACCTCAACGGCTACAGCCTGGAGGACGCCGCCATCGACTACTTGGAGCAGACCGCGCTGCTCCAGCTCGACAAGAACAACATCCTCGACGCGCAGGGCATCCGCAAGATCGTCGAGCTGACGGCCATCGAGCACGTCCGGACGAACGAGTTCCAGCGCCACGAGGAAAAAGAGATCACCCGGCAGAACGTGGACGCCCGCGAGGCCATCCTCGAGCTGCAGCGCCGCCAGGCCGACGCCGAGATGAAGCAGAAGCGCGAGATCGAGACCGTCAAGGCCCGCGAGGAGGCGGAGGTCGCCCGCGTGCAGGCCGAGGAGCGGCTGCGTGCCCAGACCGCGCACATCAAGACCGACGAGCAGCTCGGCGTCCAGAACGAGAACCGGGCCCGCGAGATCGCCGTCGCCGAGAAGAACCGCGAGCGCGTGATCGCCATCGAGAGCGAGCGCATCGAGAAGGACCGCGTCCTGGAGGTCATCGCCCGCGAGCGCGAGACCGAGCTGTCGCGCATCGCCAAGGACAAGGAAGTCGAGACCGAGAAGCGGGCGATCGCCGAGGTCATCCGCGAGCGCATCGCGGTCGACAAGACCGTGGCCGAGCAGGAGGAGTCCATCAAGCGGCTGCGCGTGGTCGAGGAGGCCGAGCGCACCCGCCAGCAGGTCATCATCGCCGCCGAGGCCGAGGCCCAGGAGAACCTGGTCAAGGACATCAAGGCGGCCGAGGCCGCCGAGGCGGCCTCGAAGTTCAAGGCCCGCGAGGAGCTCGTGCTCGCCGAGGCCAGGCAGCAGGCCGCCGAGTTGGACACCCGGGCCAAGATCCGGCTGGCCGAGGGCGTCCAGGCCGAGTCCGCCGCGGCCGGCCTGGCGCAGGTCCAGGTCAAGGAGCGCGACGCCGAGGCCATCGAGAAGGTCGGCCGCGCCGAGGCCGTGGCGCTGAAGGAGAAGCTCTCCGCCGAGGCCGAGGGCGCCAAGGCCATGGCGGTGGTCGAGGGCGCACGGCTCAAGGCGCAGGCCGAGGGCGAGCAGGCGATGGCGCTGGCCGCGGCGGCCGCGGTGGGCGAGAAGCTCAAGGCCGAGGCCGAGGGTCTCACCGAGAAGGCGGCCGCGATCGCGGCGCTGGACGACGCCGGCAGGGGCCACGAGGAGTACCGCCTGCGCCTGGAGGCCGACAAGGAGATCCGGCTCAAGCACATCGACGTGTCGCGGCAGGTGGCCGAGTCGCAGGCGAGCGTGCTGGCCGCCGGGCTCGCCAAGGCCAACATCGACATCGTCGGCGGCGACACGATGTTCTTCGACAAGGTGGTCGGCTCGATCACCGCGGGCAAGGTGGTCGACGGTTTCGTGGACCACTCGCACGTCGCCGGGGCGCTCGTCGGGCCGTACGTCAACGGGCAGGCCAGCCTGGCGGCCGACCTCGCGAACGTGATCGGCGGCGTCCGTACCGAGGACATCAAGAACCTGACCGTGTCCGCCCTGCTCATGAGGCTCATCCAGGACGGCGGCCCGCAGTCGTCGGCGCTCGGCGAGCTGCTCGAGACGGCCCGCCGCCTCGGCGTGGCCGACTCGCCGGTTGCCGCGCTGGCCGGGGCGAAATGAGCACGGTGGTCGAAGCTCGACTGGAGGCGGGAACCTACGAGGTCCTCAGGAACCGCCTCCAGGCCCAGGCCAAGAGCCTCGCGGCGGCGGCCGAGGCGCTCAACGCGGAGCGGCTGAAGGTCTTCGGCGGCGCGGAGCTGCGCCTGCTGGGCACGGAGCGGATCCGCACCGAGAACAACTGCGTCCCCAGGGACATCGTCTCCCTGGGTGACGTGATGTTGTTCGGCTACAACGTCTTCATCGGGCTCAAGCCCGAGACGGCGGTGGCCGACGTGTTCGCGGTGCACCGGTTTTCCAGGGACGGCGACGCCTTCAGGTTCGACGCCGACAAGCTGGAGACGCTGGACGACCCGGCGTTCAAGAAGGACTTCGCCGAGCTCTACCGCTACTACAAGGAGACCAGGCTCCAGCAGCTCAGGCGGGTGGAGGGCAAGCTGCTCGCGGTGTTCCAGACCGGTCCGGCCGACCTGCGGGTGCTGCGCTGGACGGTCGGGAACGACGGGATCCCGAAATATCTGGATAACCGGGGTGAGCGGGACCATGTCTTCCCGGCATCGCACGACTTCGAGTGGACCGTCACCACCCGCGACGACCACGTGCTCGGCCGCCACCCCCACGTCTCGATCCAAGGGGAGGTGTTCGTCGAGACCGTCGGCGGCGACCTCACCATCAAGATCGAGGACAACACGGAGTCCGGCGCCGGCATCTACGCCGAGCCGGTCACCGAGGCGCTGCAGAGCCTGGCAGACGCGGACGTCGAGTACGCCAGGGTGGGGCCGCTGATCCTCATGCGGATCCGGCCGTACAAGGAGCCCGAGTGGCGGCACCTGGTCTTCAACACCCGCACCAAGGCCGTGATCAGGCTGGACGGCATCGGCCAGGCCTGCCAGCGACTCCCCGAGGACCAGGGCCTGATCTTCCCTGGCGGCTACTACCTGACGACCGGGGTCAGCAAGACGTTCGACACGGACGTGACGGACCTGGAGTTCGAGCGGGTGGTCCGCTCGCCCAACGGCGAGGACGTGCTGTACGTCTTCCACTCCCGGGGCGACGGGCGCTCGCTGCTGCTGCCGTACAACGTGATCAGGAAGGAGGTGGCCAACCCCATCGTCTGCCACGGGTACTCGCTCTTCGACGACGGCACGATGGTGGTCTTCCGCGCCACCTCCGAGGAGCCCACCCGGGTCCACCCGATGCAGGTCTGGCAGACCCCGTACGTCTCCGACACCTACGCCGCCGCCCAGCCCCCCGGGACCGGCCCGCTGGAGCGCATCGGCAACGCCGAGTTGGTGCGCGGCATCTCCGACTGCCTGTCGGTCACCCGCATGGTCGAGGAGATGGCGCCGTCGGCCGGCACGTTCGAAGGGCTGATCGCCGCCTGCACGCGGGCCTTCGACTCCTACCACTGGCTCGGCGAGCACGGCCTGCGCGGGCCGCTCGCCGACGTCCGCGCCACCGCCGAACAGGTCCTCGACGAGTACGAGAACGTCGAGCACCTCACGCGGCTGGCCGCCGACACGCTCGCCAAGGCCACAGAGGAGACCACCCAGCTGGTACGTCAGGCGCGGGCCGACAGCCCGGTCACCGCCGACGCCTGGGTGACCATGCTGGCCACGCTCCGCCGCGCCCAGGGCCGCCTGGTGACGCTGCGCGAGACCCGCTACATCGACCTCGCCGCGCTGGACACGCTGTCCACCTCCGTGACCGAGGAGGTGACCGCGACCGGCCGCCGGGCGGTCGCGTTCCTCTCCGGGCAGGACGCGTTCACCTCCTACCACGCGGCCGTCGAGCAGCTCGCCGCCGATGCCGCCGCCATCGCCACGGTCGCCGAGGCCGCACCCGTCGCCGAGCGGCTGGCGGAGCAGGCGGAAGGCCTGGAGGTGGTCACGGAGGTCGTCGGCTCGCTGGACATCGCCGACGCCACCGTGCGCACGTCCATCCTGGGCCGGATCGCGGAGGTCCTCGGCGGCGTGAACCGGGCCCGCGCCCTGCTCGACGGGCGGCGGCGCGAGCTGCTCGGCACGGAGGGCCGGGCCGCGTTCGCCGCCGAGTTCGCCCTGCTCGGGCAGGCCATCACCGGCGCGCTCGCGGTGGCCGACACCCCCGACAAGTGCGACGAGCAGCTCGGGCGGCTCATGCTCCAGCTGGAGAACCTGGAGTCCCGCTTCGGCGAGTTCGACGACTTCGCCGCGCAGCTGTCGGCCAAGCGGGACGACGTCTACGAGGCGTTCTCTGCCCGCAAGCAGACTCAGCTGGACGAGCTGGCCCGGCGCGCGGACCGGCTCTTCGCCTCGGCCGAGCGCGTCCTCGGCAGCATCACCCGCCGGCTCGGCTCGCTGGGCTCGCTGGACGAGGTCAACACGTATTTCGCGACCGACCCGATGGTGGCCAAGGTCCGCTCGGCCGCCGGGGAGCTGCGGTCACTCGGGGATGCCGTACGGGCCGAGGAGCTGGACGGCCGGGTCAAGTCGGCGCAGCAGGAGGCGGCGCGGGCCCTCCGGGACCGCCTGGACCTCTTCTCCGACGGCGGCGAGACCCTGCGGCTCGGGCGTCACCGCTTCGCCGTCAACACCCAGCCCATCGACCTGACGCTGGTGCCGCACGACAACGCCATGTACTTCGCGATCACGGGCACCGACTACCGCTCCCCCGTCCCGCCCTCCTTCGAGCACACCCGGCCCTTCTGGGACCAGCTCCTGGTGTCGGAGACGCCCGACGTCTACCGTGCCGAGCACCTGGCCGCCTCGCTCCTGGACTCCGTCACGCCGGGCGCACCCCTGGCCGACCTGGTGCGTCAGGCCGCCGAGTCCCGATATGACGAGGGATACGAGCGCGGGGTCCACGATCACGACGCCACGGCCATCCTCGACACGCTGATGCGGCTGCGGGAAGGGGCCGGGCTGCTGCGGTACCCGGCTGAGGTGCGAGCCATGGCCCAGCTGTTCTGGGCCTTCGGGGCGGACGAGGTTTCACGTAAAACATTCACCACCCGGGCCGTGTCGCTGGTCCGTGCGCGCACGGTCTTCGGCATCACCCCCACCCTCGGCTCCCTCGCCACCGAGCTCGGGACGTTGATCGCCGACTTCATGGCGGGCCTCCACCCACACGCACCGAGCCCGGCCGGCGTCGCGGTGGCGGGTGAGTATCTTGTCGAGGAGCTGGCCGGCAGCCCCGTGGGCTTTGTGACCAGCAAGGCGGCGCGCGACCTCCTCGACGGTTTCCGCCACGCCCTCGGCCCGGTCAAGTTGCGCGAGTTCGAGGAGGACCTCAAAGCACTTGCCCTCCCCGAACGCCTGCAACTGGCCCACGCCTGGCTGAGCGCCTACCACCAGGGCCCGGAGACCGCCGAGGCCATCGCCGTGCAGTTGTGCGGCGACCTCCCCCGCCACGACTCCAGCGCCGCCACCGCCGAGACCGTGGACGGCCTCCTGGGCACCCACCCCCGGATCAAGGACCGCAAACTCCACATCCAGCTGGACGAGATCCTCACCAGGACCCGCCAGTTCCGACAGGACCGGGTCCCCGCCTATCGCGCCTATCAGCGCAGCAGGAGCGAACTGGTCGAGGCGGAAAGAAACCGCCTGCGCCTGGACGAGTACAAGCCCAAGGTCATGAGCGCCTTCGTCCGCAACCGCCTGCTCGATGAGGTGTACCTGCCGCTGATCGGCGACAACCTGGCCAAGCAACTGGGCGCGGCCGGCGCAGGCAAACGCACCGACCAGATGGGCCTCCTGCTGCTCATCTCACCCCCCGGCTACGGCAAGACGACGTTGATGGAGTACGTGGCCAGCCGCCTCGGCCTGGTCTTCGTCAAGGTGAACGGCCCGGCGCTGGGCCACGAGGTGACCTCGCTCGACCCGGCGGACGCCCCCGACGCGACGGCCAGGCAGGAGGTGGAGAAGATCTCATTCGCCCTCGAAACGGGCAACAACACCCTGCTCTACCTGGACGACATCCAGCACACCTCCCCCGAGCTCCTGCAGAAGTTCATCTCGCTCTGCGACGCCCAGCGCCGCATCGAGGGTGTGTGGAACGGCCGCACCCGCACCTACGACCTGCGTGGAAAGCGGTTCGCGGTGTGCATGGCGGGCAACCCGTACACCGAGTCCGGACGGCGCTTCCGCATCCCCGACATGCTCGCCAACCGGGCCGACGTGTGGAACCTGGGCGACGTCCTGTCGGGCAAGGACGAGCTGTTCGCGCTGAGCTACGTGGATAACGCCCTCACCTCCAACCCGGTGCTGGCCCCGCTGTCGGGCCGCGACCGCGCGGATGTGGAGCTGCTCGTCCGCCTCGCGAAGGGTGACACGACGGTCCAGCCGGACCAGCTCAAGCACCCGTACACGAAGCCGGAGCTGGACCAGATCCTCAGCGTCCTGGCGAAGCTGGTCCGCGTACAGGAGGTCGTGCTGGCCAACAACCAGGCGTACATCGCCTCGGCCGCCCAGTCGGACGCGGCCCGCACCGAGCCGCCGTACCGGCTGCAGGGCTCGTACCGGAACATGAACAAGCTGGCCGAGCGCATCGTGCCCGCGATGAACGACGCCGAGCTGGAAGCGGTGATCGACGACCACTACGTCGGCGAGGCGCAGACGCTGACCACGGACGCCGAGGCCAACCTGCTGAAGCTGGCCGAGCTGCGCGGCCGCCTGACCCCTGACCAGGCCGAGCGCTGGGCGGAGATCAAGCGGGCCTACCTCAGGTCCAAGGCGCTCGGCGGCGCGGACGACGACCCGATGGCCCGGGCGGTGGGCGCGATCGGCCTGCTCGCCGACCGGGTGAGCGAGGTCGGCACGGCCATCAGGGACGCCGACCGCTAATCACCATCGACCAGCCCTGCGGTGGCCTCGCGCTGCAGGGCGGTCGACCGGGTGACGTAGTCGAGGATGACTTCGAGCTGGTCGTCCGTGTAGCGGTCGTACAGCTCGGCGAGCGCGGCCACGAACGGCTCGAACAGCTCCCCGAAGCCGGCCAGCCGCTCATGGTTGATCTCGACGATGACCCGGCGCCGGTCCTTGGTGTCACGGATCCGCCGCACCAGCCACTTGCCCTCCAGCCGGTCGATCAGGCCGCTGACCGACGCCGGCGCCAGCCCGGTGTGCTGCGCGATCTCGCCCGCCGTCATCGGGCCGAGACGTTGCAGCAGGTCGAGGGTCTTCTCCTCAGTCATGCCGAGGCCCATGCGTTCGCCCATCGCAGTGTGGTACATCACGGCGGCGTTGCTGCTGTCCCGCCCTGCCATGGCGAGCTCCTCGAACAATTTCTTTCGATGCTCCGAAATACCTCTCGACACAGGCCCCGCCTTCGTCATATATTTCGTTCGACCGAACGAAAGGTTACCATAATGAAGGCTTTGGTCATAGGTTGTGGCATCGCAGGCCCGGTCACCGCCATGGCGCTGCGCGAGGTGGGCATCGACGCCGAGATCTTCGAGGCGTACGGGCAGGGCGCGGAGAACGTGGGCTCCTTCCTCAACATCGCCTCGAACGGCCTGGCCGCCCTGCGGGTGCTGGGCGCGCACCGCCAGGTGTTGAAAACGGCCATCCCCACCCCGCGCATGGTCATGTGGAGCGGCTCGGGCAAGCGGCTCGGCGAGGTGGCCAACGGCCTGCGGCTCGACGACGGCACCGTGAGCCACACCGTCCAGCGTTCCGACCTCTACCGCGCCATCCGCGACGAGGCCGAGCAGCGCGGCATCCGCATCACCTACGGCAAGCGCCTGAGCTCCTACGAAGACCGTGGCGACGAGGTCACGGCCAGGTTCGAGGACGGTTCGGAGGTCACCGGCGACCTGCTGATCGCCTGCGACGGCGTGCATTCGCGCACCCGCGCGATGCTCGACCCGCAGGCCCCGGCACCCCGCTACAGCGGCCTGTACAGCCTCGGCGGGATCGTGAAGGACGGTGGCCTCGACGGCGAGCCGGGCGTGTACAACATGGTGTTCGGCAAGCGGGCGTTCTTCGGCTATTCGGTGGCCGAGTCCGGTGAGACCTGGTGGTTCGCGAACCTGCCCAGGCGCCTTGGCGATGTCCCCGAGAGCTGGCGGGCGGAGCTGGTTAAGGCGTTCGAGGACGACGCGAACGCCTCCGCCGAGCTCATCGGGCGCAGCGAGGTCGAGTTGGGCCTGCCGATCCACGACTTGCCGCCGGTGCCCGTCTGGCACCGCAGCCGTGTCCTGCTCCTCGGGGACGCCGCCCACGCCACCTCGCCCAGCGCGGGCCAGGGCGCCTCGCTGGCCATCGAGGACGCGATCGTCCTGGCCAGGTGCCTGCGCGACAGCCGGGATCACCGCGAGGCGTTCGAGCGCTACGAGGCCGAGCGGCGGCCTCGGGTGGAACAGGTCGTGGCGTACTCCAGGACGATCAGCAACAGCAAGGCCGCGGGCCCGGTCGCCCGGGTCTTCCGCGACCTGATGCTGCCGATCTTCCTCAAGAAGAGCGCGAGCCAGGAATCACTCGCATGGATGTACCGCTACCAGGCGAGCCTGTGACACCGCCGCCTCGCCGGCGGGCAGGAGCGGCAACCGCACGTCCGGGGTCGGGATCAGGCCCTGGGCGTGCAGCACGCCCTTGATCACGGTCGGGTTGGGCTCGGCGAAGAGCGCCGCCGACAGCCGGGCCAGCCGGTGCCCGAGCGCCCGCGCCCGGCCCGCGTACCCCGCCTGCCAGGCGCCGGCCAGCTCGACGAAGTCCCTGGTACGCAGCTGCGCCGAGGCCAGGATCCCACCCGAAGCGCCCAGGGCGAGCAGCGGCGAGATGAACGCGTCGTCGCCGCCGACCACCTCGAACCCGTCGGGGAGGTCCCCCAGCAGGTCGACCGCATCCTGATCGATCCCGCCCGCCGCGTACTTCACGCCGGCGACCATCGGATGCGTCCCCAGCCGGCGCAGCGTCGCGGCGCTCACGGCCTGCCCGGTCCGGTAGGGGATGTGGTAGATCACCAGCGGCACGGGCGTCTCCTCGGCCAGCGCCTCGAAGTACGCGACCACGCCGCGTTCGCCGGGACGCAGGAAGTACGGGACGGTCACCAGGGCGGCCCCGACCCCCTCCGGCAGGCTCCGCAACGCCCGCGCCGTCGATCGCACGTCGTTTCCCGTCACCCCGACCGTCAGCAGCGCCTGCCGCTGCCCGCAGACCCGGACGCACACCTCGATCACCCGGGCCCGCTCCTCGGGGTCGAGCGCGGCCACCTCACCGGTGGTGCCCAGCGCGACCAGCCCGGCCGCGCCGTCGTCGAGCACCTGGTGAGCGAGCTTCTCGATCGCGTCTACAGCCACCTCACCCGCCGCGTTGAACGGGGTGACCAGCGGCACATGGATTCCTCTCAACATGCTTTGAGCTTGACCCAGCGCAACCCGTTAGGTCCAGTTCGGATTCCTAAGTTCAAGCGTAAGCTGAGCTTATGCTCGACCCACGTAAGCTCCTCCTGCTTCGCGAACTGGCCAGGCGCGGCACGATCGCCGCGGTCGCGGAGGCGGTCACCTTTACGCCGTCGGCCGTCTCCCAGCAGCTCAGCGCGCTGGAGCGGGAGGCCGGCGTGCCGCTGCTCGAACGCACAGGACGCACCGTGACGCTGACCCCCGCGGGACACCTGCTCGTCGAGCACGCGCAGGCAGTGCTCGAACAGCTCGAGCGCGCCTCGGCCGCACTCGCCGCCGTGCGTGGCGGGCCGTCGGGTCCGCTGCGGATCGGCGCGTTCCCGACGGCGGCCCGCGTGCTCCTGCCCGGCGCCCTCGCCGCCCTCACGGCGGCGCACCCGGGGCTGGAGCCGATGGTCTCCGAGATCGACCCCGCCGACGTCTCTGCCGCGCTGCGGGCGGGGGAGCTGGACGTGGCGCTCGTGCACGACTATGACTTCGTCCCGCCGGTCACCGACGCCGCCATCGAGACCGAGCCGCTGTTCAGCGAGCCGATGTACCTGACCGACCGAGCCTCGATCGCCGACGCCCGCGACGACTCGTGGATCATGAACAAGCCCGGCACCCTCTGCCACACCATGGCGATCAGGGCATGCCAGGCGGCCGGCTTCGAGCCGCGCGTCCGGCACCACGTCGACGACTTCGACACCATCCTCGCCTTCGCGGCGGCGGGACAGGGGGTGGCGCTCGTACCGCGCCTGGCCGCGACCTCGCCCCCGCCCGGGGTCACGCTCACCCGCCTGCCGCTGAGCCGCCGCACGCTGGCGGCCTTCCGGAGGGGGTACGGCGAGCACCCCGCGATCAGAGCGGCGGTGGCCGCTCTCCGCCAGTCAGCCCTCTGACGAGCCGCCGCCCATCAGCCCTTTGACGAGGTCGGCGTAGCTGGCGGCGAGCCTCTCGTGCTCTCCCGCCCGCAGCCGGCTCGCGATCGGCTCCATGTGCAGCACACCGAGCAACATGTGCGCGATCTGCTCGGCGTCCACGTCGGGCCGCCCCGCCGCGATCAACTCCGACACGTGCCGGTGCCAGAACACGTAGATCGGGTTGTCCTCCCTGGCCGTCTTACCGGTGACCTGGGCGTGCTCGTGCGCCGCCATGAGGTTCCCGTTGCGGGCCGCCAGCACGGCCACCGCCTCGAAAAACGCCACCAGCCGCACCGCCGGCGGCGCCCCCGGGCCGAGCGGCGGCGGCCCGTCAGTGACGGCCTGCTCCAGCTCGCGGGCCCGCTCACCCATGAGCTCCCGCATGAGTCCCGTACGGCTCCCGAACCGGTGGAAAACCGTCCCCTTGCCGACACCGGCGGCGGCCGCCACACGCTCGACGGAGACCTGCTCGGGCGGGTGCCGCCGCAGCAGTTCCTCGGCCGCCCGCAGGATCGCCTGCCTGTTGCGCGCGGCATCGGCCCGCTCCCGACGTTCCATCCGGTCATTCTTTCGTATGGACAAACTTGACCAGCGGTCCATATATTAACTGGACCACTGGTTCAGTTTAGGAGAGAAGCCATGCGTGCTGTCGTCCTGTCCGAGACAGGCGGTCCGGAGCATCTCCAGATGACCGACCTGCCGCGTCCCCGACCAGGGGAAGGCCAGGTGCTCGTCCGCGCCCATGCCGTCGGCGTGAGCTACGCCGAGACCCAGATCAGGGCCGGCACGCTGCCGTTCCCGCTCGCGCTGCCCGAAGTGATCGGCGCGGAGGCGGTCGGCGAGGTGGTCGAGGTAGGCCCGGGCGTCGACGGGAAGTTGCTCGGGACCACGCTGGTGGGCGTGACCGGCGGCGTCGGGGCCTACGCGGAGTACGTGGTCCTGCCTGCCGCCATGGCGTGCCCGGTACCGGACGGTGTGTCACCCGTCGAAGCGGTGGCCGTGGCGGCGCCCGGCTCGATCGCCCTCGCCCTCCTCCACCGGGCGCGCCTCGACGGCACGGAGACCGTGTTGGTGGAGGCGGGCACCAGCGCGGTGGGCGGCTATCTGGTGCAGCATGCGAAGGAGTTCGGTGCCGGGCGGGTGATCGCCACGGCCGGCTCGTCCGCCAAGCGGGAACGAGCCGTCACGCTGGGCGCCGACATCGCCATCGACCACAGCACAGCCGGCTGGCCCGCGGAGCTGCCGGACGTGGACGTGGTCTTCGAGTCCATCGCCGGGACGACGGCCAGACAAGTGCTCGACCGCCTCACCCCGGGTTCGGGCCGCATGCTCTACTACGGGCTGCTGAGCGGCGAACCTCCCGCCATCACGGCCGCCGACCTCATGGAACGCGGCGTGACGCTCACCGGCTGCAGCGGTCCGGCCTGGGCCGCTGCGGCGTTCGGCACCCACTATCCGGAGATGCTGGCCCGGCTGGCGTCGGGACGCAGCCAGGCCTTCATCGACCGCACGCTGCCGCTGGAGGAGGCCACGCAGGCCCACCGCCTCCTGGAGAGCCGCGCGGCCACAGGCCGGATCCTGCTCATTCCGTGAGCACGGCCTTGAGCACGGCCCTGGAACTGGCCGAGTCACCGTCGTACTCGCCCGCCGTCACGGCCACGACCAGGTCTTCCCCGGGGAGGACGAGCAGCTCCTGCCCGCCGTTCCCGATGCCCTTGACGTGGGGACGGTCGCCGGTGACCAGATACCACTGATAGCCGTACTCGAACCCCTCGGCGATGTTCACCCGCGGCCGGAGCATCTCCTGGAGCCATTCGCCCGGCACGATCCCGCGGCCGCCGTCGAGCACGAGCTGCCCGATGGCGGCCAGGTCGACCGGCCGCAGCCGTATCCCGGCCGCAGCCGACACCACCCCGTGCATCCCCTTGGACCAGTCGAAGTCGGTGATCCCTAGCGGCCGGAAGAGCGCCGTGGCGGCGTAGTCCTCCAAGGGCTGCCCCGTCCCGCGCGCGATGATCCCACCGAGCAGCGCGGTCGCGCCCCCGCAATAGTGCCAGAACTTTCCCGCCTCCTCGACGACCGGCCGCTCCAGCACATAGCGGTAGCGGTCGGGCGCGAACTCCATCGCGATCTCGCTGTTGGCGGTGCTCGTGTAGGGGGCGTCCTCGTTCCATTCGAGTCCGAGCGTCATGGTGATCGCATGCTCGACGGTGAGACGAGCCTTCTCCGGATCCTCCACCAAATCCCGATATTCCGGAAACTGCGCCACCAGCCCCGCCCCCGGCTCCGGTACCAGCCCATCGCCCAGCGCGATGCCGTACAGCAGCGCCACGATGCTCTTGGAGACCGACCGCATGTCGTGCAACGTGTCTCGATCGAACACGACATGCCCCAGTGAATCACCCAGCCGGTAATCGACCCCCGCCCCGTAACGCTCGAGAACGACCTCCCCACCCCGCATCACCACGAGCCCGTGGAAGCCAGGCGCCGCACCCGCCTGCAGTACCTCATCAACTCGCTCCGCCATCTCCACGATGTTCCTCCTCGAAGTACGTACATCTGGCATACCGCCTCACACAGTGTCAGGCTCAAGCCGCCAAAGTAGGAGTCCGGCCTCCCTCGCTACCAGGTCTGGACCCCGAAGACCTCCTCGCCGTATGGGCTAGTCCGACGAGCTGAGCTCGGTCAGCGCTCGTTTCCAGTCCAACCCGGACAGCACACGCACGCCGTCCGCCCGCAGCTCCTCAACACTGCGCCGGTACGGGATCCGGGCGGCCAGGGCGCTGTTGACGACGGGCACCACGACAACCGGGATGCCGAGGCCGGGCGCCTCGGCCAGGACACCCAGCGCGTAGGTGTCCGCGATGCCCTGGGCGAACTTGTTGATCGTGTTGTACGTGGCCGGGGCCACGATGATGGCGTCGGCCCGGGGCGGCTTGGGCTCGGACGGCTTGCGGTAGCGGCTGCGGACCGGGCGGCCGGTCTGCAGTTCCAGTGCCGGCACGTCGATGAAGTCCAGGGCCGACGGAGTGGCGACGATCTGGACGATCCATCCCTCGTCCTGCGCCATGGCGACGAGGCGGCCGACCTCCGCGGCCGGCTCTGCCGCGCACACGATGACGTACAGCTCCTTTTCCCGCGATTCGGTCACGGTGGCCAGCGTACTGAGAGGGGCCCTCGCCGGGGCCGAGGTCATGCGGCCCGCGTCACCCCGGCGATCATCACCAGCGCGCCGATGGTGAATGCGAGCGCGGTGTCGCCGAACTCGCCCCCGCCGAGGCCACGAACAGCACCGCCGACCAGCATGCGGTCAACGTGACCGCGGTGAACGCGCCCTCGTTGAACAGCCAGGCGGTGCCGAGCAGCAGCGGGCAGCGTCTAATTGCCGAGCAACGCTCGGGGTCCGGCCATCGCGATGACCGCGAAGTAGTAGCCGGTGTTCGTGTCGATCTTGTAGAACGTGGACAGGATCTGCGCGACTGATCGGGCTCGGGCAGGATCGCCAGCCCCAGCCCCAGCACCACACCGAGCCCGAACGCGACCCGCCAGCCGATGTTCACGGGCAGGTCGTTCAGCAGCGGCACGGTCAGCAGCGCGCCACCCGCCGCGCCCGTCATGAACCTGAACAGGAAGAACCACCACGCGCTGAACGAGAACGCCGTCATCAGCGTCGCCGCCAGGTACCTGAGCAGGCCCTCGCCACGTAGAGTGCCGAGACCCAGCGGACCGGCGGCAAACGTTTCTCTCAGGAAGGTTTGCGAGCTTCGAGAATGTCCGTGCGGAACCACGGGCCGCCGTGCCAGAAGCGCCAGCCGGCGTCGCGGTGACGGACGTCCACGACGCCGAGCCCGCGTAACGCGCTCTCGTACGCGGGCGCGTGCCGGGAGTCGGCGATCAGCATCAGCCCGCCGGGCCGCAACACGCGGTGCGCCTCGCGGATGATCCGCTCGCGCCCCTCCGCGTCGTGGATCTTGTGGATGGCCAGGCTGGACACGACCACGTCGAAGGCGTCGTCGCCGAACGGCAGGTCACGCAGGTCGCCCGTGACCAGTTCGACGCGGTCCTCGACGCCTTCGGCCACGGCGTTCGACCTGGTCGCCGACTGCCCGTTGGCGGACTGGCCCCGTCCACCGGAGCCCGGCCACAGATCGACACCCGTCGCCCGGCCCGTGTCCAGTCGCTCGGCCGCCAGGAGCAGCACCGCGCCCCGCCCGCAGCCGAGATCGAGCAGCCGCTCATCGCCGCCCAGCCGCTGGAGCTCCTCGGCCCAGACGGCGAACTTGCCGCGCCGCGTCGTGTAGAGGTAACTGACCGCACTGGCCACGGTGTAGAGCCCGCCGAACAGGAACACGACGCCCGCCGCCAGGATGTCCACGGCGAACGAGATCACGGCCAGGGCGACCAGCACGATCGCGCCGAAAAGCAAACCCACCATGGCCCACGGAGCGTCCAACCCATAGCTACCGTGTCGTTTACGCACATTCACGTTATATCTCAAGGAGGTCTTGACGGTGACTTGACCGACACCTTCCCCTTCGCACCGTCAATCACGCACATCCCATTCCTAAGGTTGCGTGGATAGCCACGTAATGGGGGTTTGACCAGGCATGACGGAGAAAGAGCGCGGTATCGGCCTGGGGGCGAGCATCGCGCTGACACTGGCGTCGGCGGTGCTGTGGGGGGTGGCGCATCTGGCCGTCGAGCGCCGCAAGGCCGGCCTGGCGCTCATGGCGGCTCATGTCGTGATGCTGGCCGGGATCCTCACCGTGTTCACCGCGTTCAGCACGAACCTCCTGTCGCTCGCGGTCCAGCCCCGCTGGCTCGCCTGGCTCACCGTAGGACTGGTGGCGATCGCCCTGGCCTGGACCGGTGTGATCGTCTGGTCCTTCGTGCTGGTGCGCCCGCCGCGCCCGGACAAGATCGGCCGTTTCCTGACCACCGCGCTGACCATCGCGCTCTGCGCGCTCGTGCTGGCGCCCACCGTCTACGCCGCCCGGGTGGCCTACCTCTCGCGCGACGTCGTGACCAGCCTCTTCACCGCTACGGGCGCCTCCCCCGTCATGGCCGACGACCCGTGGAACGGCGCGCAGCGCGTCAACTTCCTGCTTCTCGGCGCGGACTCGGCGCCGAGCAGGCCCGGCGTGCGTACCGACAGCATGACCGTGGCCAGTGTCAACGTCGAGACCGGCGCGACCACCCTGTTCGGCCTGCCACGCAACCTCCAGCAGGTACGGTTCCCCCGCGGCCCGGCCAGGGACCGCTTTCCCTGGGGCTTCACCGGCAGCGGCACCGACACTCCCGGCCTGCTCAACGAGGTCTTCCAGTACGCCGAGGAAAATCCGGACATGGTGTCCCGCGCTGGACGCGGTAAGCCGGGACCGACCCTGCTCAAGCAGACGATCGGCGACATCCTCGGCATCCCCGTGAACTACTACGCCATGATCGACATGAAGGGCTTCGCGGAGATCGTCGACGCCATGGGCGGCGTGCAGGTCACGATCAAGGACCCCATCGTGTACGGCCGCCACCGCGAGGGCCTCATCCCCGCCGGCACCCGCAAGCTCTCCGGCGAGCAGGCGTTGTGGTTCGGCCGCTCACGGACCGACAGCGACGACTACGTCCGCATGGGCCGCCAGAAGTGCCTGCTCAACGCCGTGGCCAAGCAGGCCGACCCGATGACCGTGCTCAACAGCTTCGAGAGCCTGGCCGCCGCCACCAAGCGCGCCATCTCCACCGACATTCCCCAGGACCTGCTTCCGGCCATCGTGGACCTGGCTCAGAAGGTGAAGGGCACCAGGATGCGCAGCCTCAACTTCGTGCCGCCACTGATCAACACCGCCTACCCCGACTGGTCCTTCATCCGGCGCAAGGTCTCCGAGGCGCTGGACGACCGCCGCTCAGCCAAGGCGGCCGCCTCGGCCCGGACCCCCGAGCCACACACGGACGACCCGGTCAATTTGGACGCCACCTGCGGCTAGACCGTCTCGTCCAGGTTGTCCGCGTAGTACGCGATGGCTCGCTGGTAACCGCCGGTCTTGTCCGACTCGGCGACGACCTTGAGCAGCGTCGAGACCGCCTCGCCCGACCGTCCGGCGTTGTGCAGCGCCATCGCCATGAACGTGCGCAACGCCGGATCCCCGGGAAACTCCGCCAGCCCGCGCTCGAACGCCTCCAGCGCCTCCTCGAACCGCCCGAGCACCCGCAACGTGCTCCCGTACCCCGTGTGGGCTCCGAGCCGGTCCTCCTCGCTCAGCCCTTCTCCCGCCAGCGCCCGCTCGTAGTGCGGCACCGCCTCGGCCTCCAGCCCGAGCGAGTCGTGCACCCACGCGGTCTGATAGGCCACGTCGACGTCGTTGGGATGCCGCCGCGCCAATTCAAGCAACAATTGCCGGGCTTCTTCCTTTTTGCCCTCTTCTCGTAGCCGCGCCGCCTGCGCCAATTCCTCGTTATGCATGATCCGAGTGTGGCATGATGGTGCCTGACCGATTCGGAAACGATTTTCATCCTCACTATGGAGTTCCCGTGAGAGTGGCCTTCGTCGGCAAGGGCGGCAGCGGCAAGACCACGATGTCGGCCCTGTTCGCACGGCACGTGGCGAGCCAGGGCGCGCCGGTGGTCGCCATGGACGCCGACATCAACCAGCACCTGGCCCTGGTCCTCGGCCTCGACCGGCAGCCCGAGCCGCTCGGCGCCCATCTCACCGAGATCAAGGACCGCCTCCGCGGCGCCAACCCCCGCATTTCCTCTGCCGCGGCCATGGTCAAGACCACCCCGCCGGGGCGTGGGTCCACGTTGCTGAGCTTCAAGGACCTGGCCGCAGACCCCTACGGCCTGACCACGCCCGAGGGTCTGCGCCTGCTGGCCACCGGCCCGTTCACCGAGGAAGACCTCGGCGTGGCCTGCTACCACTCCAAGGTCGGCGCGGTGGAGCTGCTGCTCAACCACCTGATCGACGGCCCGGGCGAATACGTCGTGGTGGACATGACGGCGGGGGCCGACTCCTTCGCCTCAGGCCTGTTCACCCGCTTCGACCTGACATTCCTCGTCGCCGAGCCCACGCGGCAGGGCGTGAGCGTCTACCGGCAATATCGCGACTACGCCGCCAAGTACGACGTCGCGCTCGCCGTCATCGGCAACAAGGTCCACGACCGGTCCGACGTCGACTTCCTGCGCGAGCACGTGGGCGACGACCTGCTCACCTGGATGGAGCACTCGGCCGCCGTGCGCGCCATGGAGCAGGGCCGCCACTTCACGCTCGACGACCTGGAGCCGGTCAACGCCGACGCGCTGTCTCTGCTCCGCAAGACCCTCGACGAGCAGGAGAAGGACTGGGAGCGCTTCGGCCGGCAGACCGTCGAGTTCCACCTGCGCAACGCCCGCGCATGGGCCAACGAGCGGACCGGGACCGACCTCGCCGAGCAGGTGGACCCGGACTTCGTCTACGGCCCCTGATCACACGACTGTGCCCACCGGGCTTCTGGAGTGCCTTCCTGCGCTCACCTAACGTCAGTTTTGACCCTTTCGAGAGGAGACAGCATGTCGCTGACCGTTCCGAACGATCTGCTCGACCAGGCCAGAGCCGGTGACGTGGACGACACGGCGTTCCTCGCCTGCGTACGCGACTCTCTGCCCTACGCGTGGTCGCTGATCAGCGAGCTGGTCAAGCAGCGTGAGCACACCGGGGCCGAGTTCGCCGACAACCAGGTGCCGCCGCCGTCCGAGGAGGCCCGCGGCGAGCTCCTGCGCTGCCTGGCGAGCGACTCGATGCGCGGCGCGCTGGAGCGTCACTTCCGCGTACGGCTGGCCTTCCAGAACTGCCATCGGGTCGCGGTCTTCGACCCGGCGGCGGCCAAGGCCCTGGCCGACTTCGTCACCCCGCGAGCCCAGATCCTCAACCAGAAACCGGAGCTCGTGGACTGCTGAGCTCTTCCGGCGAGCCGGCCTGGCCGGCTCGCCGGACCATCGGCAGCACTTCGTGCCCGAGCCGGCGCACGTTCTCCACCGTGCGCCGGTGCTCTCCGAGGCCCTCGACCATCAGGATGACGTGCTCGATCCCGGTGTTCGCCGCGGTACGCAGGATGGCCTCGGCACAGTGCTCGGCCGATCCGACCGGGTGGATGCGGGTCAGCAGGTCCACGTATGCGCCGACGTCGCGCGAGGGCGACGGCCGGCCGTCCACCGGCGTGTATCCCGCCAGCCCCGGCCCCAGCCACTTCGGCATCGACTCCTTGAGCTCGCGCACCGCCTGCGCCGTGGAGTCGGCCACGTAGCCGACGGCCGCCGCGATGTGCCCGCCGGCGCTTCCGTGGCGCGCCACCATGGACGCCTTCTCCGCGTCGCCGATGTGCATGCCCAGCAACATCGGCAGCCCGCGCTCGGCCGCCATGGCCACGGTCGGCTCCGAGGTGCACGCGACCACCGGCCGCATACGGGCCTCCGGCACCATCCGCACCTCACGGAAGCGGAAGAACTCGCCGTCGGCGGCGACCCGATCCCGGGAAAGCGCGTCGAGCAAGAGGTCGAGAGACTCCCCGAACCCCCGCTCGAACCGCTCGAGACCGGTCCCGAACACCTCCAGATCCACCCACGGCCCTCCCCTGCCGACGCCGAGGGTGAACCGCCCTCCCGACAGGTGGTGCAGCATGGCCGCCTGCTCGGCCAGCGCCACAGGATGGTGCGTGGACAACACGCTGACGGCGGTGCCGAGGCCGATCCGCGTCGTCCGGCCGGCGGCGACGGCCGCCAGCGTGATCGCGGACGGGCAGACGCCGTAGGACATGAAGTGGTGCTCGGCGATCCACGCGTCGTCGAATCCCGCCTCCTCCGCCGCCGCGATCAGCTCCACGGTGTCGGCCAGCACCCGCCCGGCCTCCTGGCCGGGGAACTGCGCCGCGATGAGAAAGACCCCGATGCGCACCCACCCGATGATGCCAGGCCCGTCAGCTGAACAGCGTGACCTGGCCCTCGCAGGCGAGCGGGTCCCGGTGGAGCTTCAGGTGCCGCCACTGCGGAAGATCGTCCAGGTAGGACCACGAGAGCCGGTGATGCGGTGTGGGCCCCAGCCGGGCCAGGGCCTCCTGGTGGACCGGTGAGGGGTAGCCGGCGTTGTCGGCGAAGGCATATTCCTCGTGCCCGATCGTGCCCATGTAGGCGTCCCGCCGGACCTTGGCCAGCACGGACGCGGCGGCGACCGAGACGCTGGCCGCGTCCCCCTTGACCTCCAGGCGCACCGGCCAGGGGCTGCCGATGTAGTCGTGCTTGCCGTCCAGGATCACCGCGTCCGGACGGGTGGGAAGCGCCTCCAGGGCGCGCCTGGCCGCCCGGCGCAGGGCCTCCGTCATGCCGAGCGTGTCGATCTCCGTGTGCGTGGCCTCGCCGTACCCGATGCCGGCTGCCCACGCGGCCAGCTCGGTCGCCAGCGGCCCGCGTTTGGCGGCGGTGAGCTGCTTGGAGTCCGTCAGTCCCGGCGGCGGCTCGGACAGGTCGGTGACGACCGCGCACACCGTGACAGGACCGGCCCAGGCGCCCCGGCCCACCTCGTCGACGCCCGCGACCGTGCGGACGCTCGGCTGGGAGAGCAGCAACTGCTCGATCTCGTACGTCGGCGCCATGACAGCAGACGCTACCGCCAGTGGCGTTCTCCCCGGGTGCCGAAACCTAGTCGTCGTCGGTCCTGTGCCGATCCGCCAGCCGCAACGGCTCCAGGTCGGCGGCGATGTACCGGGCGGCCACGTGGATCGCCCGCAGCGTGACCGACACCGAGGGCCGATGCACGCTGGAGCCCCGGGCCACGGCGTGCACGTCGCGCCCGACCGGATTGCCGGGGAAATGGCGCACGGCGAGCCCGCGTATCCCTGCCGACAGCGCGAGCGCGGGCACGGCGGCGATGCCGATGCCCTTGGCGACGAGCGAGAGTATCGTCCCCAGCCCCTCGAACTCCCACGGCGTCGGCCGGGTGCCGCCCACGTCCACCAGCAGCCGGTCCACCGCCAGCCGCGACGGCTCACCGTCAGGCGTGGCCATCCACGGCTCGTCCCGCAGCTCGCGCAGATCGAGCGGCACGTCGGGATCGGCCAGGCGATGTTTACGCGGCACCACCAGCACCAGGGGATCGCGCAGCAGCGGGAAGACGCGCAGGCTCTCGCTGTCGCGGACGCGCCCGTACCAGTCGTCGACCAGCGCGATGTCCACCTCCCCCGACTGCACCTCCCGCATGCCGCGCCCTGACCTGCTCTGCCTCAGCCGCAGCGTCAGATCGGTGTGCCGGCGCAGCGTGCGCGCCAGCGCGGGCGCGAAGGCCACCGCCGCCGTAGGGAACGCGGTGAGCACGACCCGCCCCGCTGGGGTGCCCGCGTGCGCCGACAGGTCGGACTCGGCCTCCTCGACCATGGACAGGATCCGCTCGGCGTGCGCGACCAGCCGGCGGCCCGCGTCGGTGAGCTCGGCGCTGCGCGCGGTGCGGTCGATCAGGGCCGTGCCGGTCTCCCGTTCGAGCGCCACGAGTTGTTGCGAAACCGCCGATGGGCTGTAGCCGAGCGACGCGGCGGTCGCGGCGATGCTGCCCCGACGGGCGAATTCGCAGATCAGCACCAAACGTCGCAATTCGAGCATCGGACTTCCTTATGCCTACCCACTAAAAGCCTCGCTTGTGGTGATGCCTTCATCCAACCACCCTGGGAACGTGACAACTATGAGCGTGACCCTCTCCGCCACTTTGGCGGCAAATGAGGACATCGAGCGAAGACGACGCGCCGGGGAACGTGTGCTGCACTTGGCCTTCGGTGAGGCGGGGCTGCCCGTCCACCCGGCGCTGCGCGACAAGCTGGCCGCCGCATCAGAACGCAACGGCTACGGGCCGGTCGCGGGGGCGCCCGAGTTGCGGGCCGCGGCAGCGGGCTACTGGGAACGACGGGGGCTCATCACCGACCCCGGGCTGGTCGTCTGCGGACCGGGCAGCAAGTCGCTGCTGTACGGCCTGCTCCTGGCGATCGGCGGAGACATCGTCCTGCCCATGCCCAGCTGGGTCAGCTACGCCGCACAGGCCGACCTCGTGGGCTCGCGCCCCATCCTGGTGCCCGCACCACCAGGAGAGGGCGGAGTTCCGGACCCCGATCTCGTCGCCGCCGAAGTGCATCTGGCCAGGGCCCAGGGCAGGACCGTGAGATCCGTGCTGGTCACGCTGCCCGACAACCCGACGGGACGGCTGGCCACGCCGGAGAGCATCCGCCGCCTGGTGGACCTCGCCCGCGAGCTCGACTTGATGATCATCTCGGACGAGATCTACCGGGACCTGATGCACGACCCGGTCCTGCCGTACACCTCGCCTGCCGATCTCGCGCCCGAGCGCACGATCATCACCACCGGGCTGAGCAAGAGCCTGGCGCTGGGCGGCTGGCGGATCGGCGTGGCCAGGCTGCCCGCGGGCGCACACGCGCTGCACAGGCAACTGCTGGCGGTGGCCAGCGAGATCTGGTCGGCGCCCGCCGCACCCGTCCAAGAGGCCGCGGCCTACGCCTTCGACGAGCCCGCGGAGCTGACCCGGCGCATCGCGCTCAGCCGCCGGCTGCACAGCACGGTGGCGCGGGCGGTTTATGAGAGGTTCACCGAGATCGGCGCCGCCGTGCCGGTGCCGCAGGGCGGTTTCTACCTCTATCCCGATCTGAGCCACCTGCGACTCGGCGGCTCCGCCGAGATCACCAAGATCCTGCTGGAGGAGCACGGCATCGGCGTCCTGCCCGGCCACGCGTTCGGCGACGACCCGGCCGCGGCCAGGATGCGGGTGGCGGTCAGCCTCCTCTACGGCGAGACGACCGAGCAACGCATGGCCGCTCTGACCAGCCAAGACCCGCTCCAGCTGCCGTGGATCGCGAACAGCCTCAACCATCTGTCGACGGGTCTGAAGGAGCTCGCACTGGTACGGCACTGACCGTCGCCCGGGCGCCATGTCACAGTTAGGCGAATCTTTCCCCAAGAACAGGTTTACTATCCCTCAAAAGGGGGCTCTGACCTGCGGAAACACCCTGTCTGCAGAAACCTGCAAAAGATCTTCCTAACTGCATGGTTACGTGCACGGTGCGCACCCTCCATCATGTGCACATGCCCGCTCTTGTCACCCTGTCCGGGCGCTCCGTGCGCCTGGAACCTCTCAGCCTCGCGGCGGTCGATGACCTTGTCGCGGCGGCGGGTGAAGACCGTTCCACATACGCCTTCACTCGTGTCCCGCATGGCCGGGACGAGATGGTCTCCTACGTGGAGGCCGCTATGGCTGAGCAGGCGGAGGGCCGCACGTTGCCCTTCGCCATCCGGTGGCTGAACACCGACCGCGTGGTCGGTGCCACCCGTCTCATGCACCTGGAGTATTGGCAGGGCCCCATGCCCTGGCCTCCAGGTGCACGCGGTGCGGTGGGCGATGTCCCGTCCGTGGCCGACATCGGTTACACCTGGCTGGGCGCCTGCGCCCAGGGCACGGGGGTCAACCGGGAGAGCAAGTTCCTCATGCTCTCGCTCGCCTTCGAGACATGGAACGTCCACCGCATCACCCTGAAAGCAGACGTACGCAACACCAGATCCCGGGCCGCCATCGAGGCCCTCGGCGCACACTTCGACGGGGTGCGGCGAGCGGATAGCCGAGGCGCCGACAACACGGTCCGAGATACCGCGTTCTACTCGATCCTGAACTCCGAATGGCCGCTCGTGCGGGAGCGCCTGGCCATGCGGCTGGGACTGGTCGAGGCAGCCTGAGAACCCGTCCACCACGGCCCCGCCCCAGTTTCCTGGGCGGGGCCGGTATTTTTTCCTGCCTGTCTTCGCTCTGCATGACACGCCCCCGCGGTGCTCGGGTGCCCGAGCTATGCGTCATGCCCTAGCCGACACCCATCAGCATCCGGTGGCGTGCTCAACACCTAATTAAAGGCGGATCAACAGCTCAGTTAACGATCAACCTGGATCTAGGTGACAGGCAAGGATAGACCTATCATTTGGTAACAAATCGTTCCATTGGCTTGGAGACAGACGGCATGGCTGGTCAGAGCATTGAGGGCGGGCTGCGGTTCGCCGTGCTCGGTCCTGTCCGCGCGTGGCGTGATGGCCAGGAACTCGACCTGGGCACCCCGCTGCAGCGTTCCATTCTCGGCATGCTGCTCCTACGGGAAGGCCGCGCGGTCACACCCAACGAGATGATCGACGCGGTTTGGGGCGAGGAGGCCCCGCCCCGCGCCCTGGGAGCACTGCGCACCTACGTCTCCAGGCTGCGTACGGTGCTCGAGCCGGAACGACCGGCCCGCTCCCGTCCGGAGCTGCTGACCTCCATAGGCCGGGGCTACGCGCTGCGCCTGCCCGAGGACGGGCTGGACCTGACCAGGTTCGAGCGCGGCATCGCCGCCGCCGAGACCGCGCGTAAGGGCGGCCGGCCCCGCGAGGCCGCCGAGGGGCTGCGGGCCGCGCTCGCGTTGTTCGAGGGCGAGCCGCTGGCCGGCGCCGTGGGACCGTACGCCGAGCACCAGCGCGACCGGCTGATCGAGCGGCGCATCAGCGTGGTCGAGACGCTCATGGACGTGGACCTGGAGCTGGGCAACCACGCGAAGATCGTCTCCGAGCTGATCGCGCTGACCGCGGACCACCCGCTGCGCGAGCGGCTGCGTGCCCAGCTCATGCTGGCCCTCTACCGGTGCGGGCGGCAGGGCGACGCGCTCAACGTCTTCACCGAGACCCGCGAGGCGCTGATCGACGAGCTCGGCATCGAGCCGGGGCCCGAGCTGGCCGCGCTGCACCAGCGCATCCTGGCCGCCGACCCGGCGCTCGCCGCCGCGCCCCTCGCCGCCGAGGCGCACGCCGATGAGCCCGCCGGCGAGGAGGAGCCGCCGCACCCGCACGAGCTGCCCCGGCCCGCCCAGTTGCCCGCCGCCGTCAACGACTTCACCGGCCGCAAGGAGCTGGCCGGACGCCTGCGCTCGCTGCTGTCGGTCCAGCCGTCCTCGGCCGAGGGCGTGCCGGTCGCGGCGATCTCCGGCATCGGCGGCGTCGGCAAGACCACGCTGGCCGTGCACGTGGCGCACGCGGCGGACGACCTGTTCCCCGACGGCCAGCTCTATGCCGACCTGCAGGGCTACACCGACGAGGCGACCGCGCCCGAGTCGGCGCTCGGCGGGTTCCTGCGCGCGCTCGGCATCCCGCCGGACGTGATCCCCGACGGGCTCGCGGAGCGGTCGGCGCTGTTCCGGTCGATCCTGGCCGACCGCCGCATCCTCGTGCTGCTGGACAACGCCCGCGACGCCCGGCAGGTCGCCCCGCTGCTGCCGGGCTCGCCCGGATGCGCGGCCATCGTGACCAGCCGGGGCAAGCTGGCCGACCTGCCGTCGGCCAGGCTCATCGACCTGGACGTGTTGGAGCCGGACGAGGCGTTGTCGCTGTTCGCGGCGGTGGCCGGGCCCGAGCGGGTGGCGGCCGAGCACGGCGCGGCCATGGACGTGGTGGCCGCGTGCGGCTTCTTGCCGCTGGCGGTGCGGATCGTGGCCGCCAGGCTGGCCGCGCGCCCGTCGTGGACGGTGGCCTCGCTGGTGCCCAGGCTGGCCGACGAGCAGCGCCGCCTGGATGAGATGCGGGTGGGCAACCTGGCCGTGGAGGCCACCTTCGCGCTCGGCTACGGCCAGCTGGACCCCGCCCAGGCGCGGGCGTTCCGGCTGCTGTCGCTGCCCAGCGGACCCGGCATCTCCGCCGGTGCCGCGGCGGCCGTGTTGGGGATGAGCGCGTTCGAGGCCGAGGAGGTGCTGGAGTCGCTCGTGGACGCGAGCCTGCTGGAGGCGCCCGCGCCCGGCCGCTACCGCTTCCACGACCTGCTCAAGCTGTTCGCCCGCCGCGAGCTGGCCAAGAGCGAGCGGCCGCAGGCCCGTGCCCTGGCGCTGCGCCGGCTGCTCGGCTTCTACCTGGCCTCGGCCCAGTCCGCGCACCGGCTGGCCTACGAGGGCAGCATGATCCCGGCCAATCTGGTGGTGGTCGGCAGCGGGCGGGCGTTCGGCTCCGCGGACGAGGCGGTGGCGTGGCTGATCTCTGAGGGCGACTCGTTGTTCGCGGCCATCAACCAGGCCGCCGCGGCCGCGCGTACCGGAGAGCAGCTGCTGCCCGCCGCCGACCTGCTGGTCGCGATGGAGCCGCTGCTCGAGTCCGGCACCCACACGCGCGAGTTCGACCAGGGCACCCGCGCCGTGCTGGCCGGCGCGCAGAACATCGACGATCAGGCGAGCGAGCTGCGCGCCCGCTACGTGCTGGGCAGGGTTCTGTTCGCCGGCAACCGGCTGCGCGAGGCCGAAGAGCAGTTCAGGCGCGTGCACGAGTTGTCGGCCGAACGCGGCGAGAAGATCGTCATGGGCGAGGTGCTCAACGCCCTGGCCGTCGTCGTCGGCAGGCAGCGCCGCCACACCGAGGCGCTGGCGCTGTTCGACGCGGCGATGGACTTCTACCGCGAGAACGGCGTGCCGGCCGGCGAGGCCCTGGTCCTCAGCTATTCGGCCCGCGACCACCTGGGCCTGGGGCGGCCCGAGGACGCCATCGCGGCCGCGGAGAAGGGCCTGGCCATCTTCACCGAGATCGGCAGCGGCGCCGGCACCGCCAGGGCGCGTTACCACCTCGGCATCGTCCTGTCCCGGGTCGGCCGGCTCACCGAGGCCGTGCACCACCACGCCGAGTGCCTGGCCTTCTTCCGAGCCAGCAAGCAGCGCGTCTGGGAGCAGCGCGTGTGCTCCCGGCTGGCCGAGACGTTCATCGCGGCCGAGCGTCACTCCGACGCCGTACGCCACGCCGAGCAGGCTCTGGTGGTCTCCCGCGAGATCGGCCACCCCTACGGCGAGGCGCTCTCGCTGACCGTGCTGGGCAGGGCGCTACGCGGCCTCGGCAGCGTGACGAGGAGCTCGGACTGTCTACGGCAGGCCTTCGAGATCTTCTCCAGGCTCGGCGCTCCGGAGGCCGGCGATCTCAAGATCCTGCTCGACAGCCTCCCCGACCCCGCCGGGAAGGTCGTCGAGTCCTGAGTACAGCTCGTCGTCCAGACGTGTCATCCACACATGGTTGATCAAGGCTGTCCTTAGGGAGTCACGAGGGTGCTCGTGATCGGCATCAAACGATTCAGCCCGGCCGGTCATCTTCACCACCACGCGTCGCTAGGGGGCCCGGTTATCCGGATGCTCCGCGTGGTGGCTAGCCGCCTCACACAGACGACCGGCCGGACCTGACACGGCCCTCGAACCCCCCAGGTCCGTGTCCTGACTAGAGACTCCACCCGAGGGGTCAACGTCCAATCAACGGCGGATTAAAGCACGAAGTAACCCTCGGCGATGAGGGGCCGGACCGCGTCGGAGTCGGCGATCTCGCCGTCGCCCACCAGCTCGGCGATGACGTTGAGCAGCGGGCCGAGCGCCAGCTCGCCGTCGCACACGCCGGCCAGCGCGGCCTCCACCGTGCCGACCTCCCGGCTGCGCCGCAACCCCTGCGTCTGACGCAGCACGATGCGGATCGGGTCCTCCGCGCCCGGCAGCCCGATCCGCTCGTCGAGCAGGCCGTCGACGGTACGCAACCGCGCGGCGTCGAGCCCCTGGGCCCGGTGCGCGGTGGCGATCGAGTCGAGCACGGAGTCCACGTAGTCGCCGACCGGGAGCACGACCTGGTGGGCGAGATGCTCGACGCGGACGACCGGGTCGAGCGTGCCGGAATTGCGCATGGTGATCCAGCCGAAGCCGATGCCCTCGACCTTGTGCTCGTCGAACCAGGCCAGCCAGCGGTCGTAGAGCTCCGCGTAGCGGGCCGTGCCCTGCTCGGCCGCGTCCCTGAGCCACAGCTCGACGTATTCGGCCGGGTCCTGCACGTCCCGTTGGACGACCCAGGCGTCGCAGCCCGTCTCACGCAACCAGCCGCCCACCCGGTCGTGCCAGTCCTCGCCCTCGACGTGCAGCCAGTTGGCCAGGAAATGGGCCTGGCCGCCGGGATTGAGGTGGCGGGGCGTCCGGCGTACGAGGTCGCGGCAGAAGCCGTCGCCCTCGGCGCCCGACTCGCGATAGGTCAGCATCCGCTCCCGAGCCGGAGCGATGACGAACGGCGGGTTGCTCACGATCAGGTCGAACCCCTCGTCCCCGACCGGCTCGTACATCGAGCCCACCCGCGCCCGGACACCCTCGACGCCGGACAGCTCCCAGCTCAGCCTGGCCAGCTCCAGGGCCCGCGGATTGAGATCGGTGGCCACGATCTCCTCCGCCCTCGCGGCCAGGTGCAGCACCTGCACGCCGCAGCCGGTGCCCAGATCGAGCGCGCGCTGGACCGGGCGGCGGGTGACCAGCTGCGCCAGGTTCGCCGAGGCGCCGCCTGCCCCCACGACGTGGTCGGGGCGGAGGGTGGGGTCTCCCGGCCGCACCTTACGGTCGGAGACCAGGTAACCGCCGGTCTCCCAGGGCTGGAGGTGGACGTTGGCGCGGACCTGGTCGCCGTCGGCCGTGACCAGCCCGGACTCGAGGATCTCCGGCGGCACGTCAGCGGCGGGGACAGGAACGCCCAGCCACCACAACCTGATCAACGTCGCCAGCGGGTCGCCGTCCGCGGTCGCGCGCAGGGCCGGGACCACCTCCTCGCGGGCCAGGGCCGACGCGGCCATGCTCCCTAGTCGATCGCGTACGCCGTCGATGGTGTAACCGGTCTCCAGGAAATGATGGCGCAGTCGTTCCACAGGTCCATCCTTTCACCGCAGACGCCCACACATGATCTGATACCGATGCGATGGTCCCCAGACTGGCTGCACGTGCCCATGGTCGCGCTCGCACGGAGCTCCGCTGGTCACGCAAGCTGCCGCTCTCCGCCCCAGGCTCGCCGCTCCGCTGAGTGCCCATACTGTTACTTAAATAGCCAAGCAATCTGCAAGCGGGAAACAAGTGGGGCGCGGTATCTCTATGGATGCCAGCACGTCATCCCGAGGAGTGGACCCCATGCTGATCCCTTGCTTGGCTTGCGAGTCCCGCTTCGGGCCGGACGAATATTTCAGCGCCTGCTCCGACTACAACCGCGGCTTGGACCTGGTCTCGTGGACATGCCCCCGCTGCGGGAACCGCGACGACCTGCGCGTGTTGCCGGGGGAGCTGGGGTTCGGCTATCCGCACCGCGGCAGGTTCAACGTGCACGACCGGGTCCGCGTGCCGGGCCTGCGCAGGCAGCGCGGCGATCTGCGCCTGGACATCTCACTCGACCGGGCGAGCTGGCGCGTGCCCACACGCATCCGGCAACCGGCTTGACCGGACGGGGGCTACGCACGCGTGGCGGCGAACTCGGGGTCCTCTCCGCCCAGCAGCCGGGTGATGTCCGCTACCAAGGCCTCCGCCAGCTCCTCCCTGGTCTCCCCCGTCGCCTCGCTCAGGCGGGGCGTCAGCACCACGTTCGGCAGGCCGATCAGGGGATGTGACGGGTCGAGCCACTCGCCTTCGAAGTGGTCGAGACCCGCACCGCCCACCTGACCCCGGCGCAGCGCGTCGACCAGTGCCGTCAGGTCGTGCAGGGCGCCACGCGAGGTGTTGAGGTAGATCGCCCCCGGCCGCATCGCGCCGAACTCGGCATACCCGAACATGCCCCTGGTCTCGGCGGTGAGCGGCACGTGCAGCGACACCACGTCCGCCTCCGCCAGGAGCGCGGGCAGCGTGTGGGTGGCCTCAGGCTCCTGCGGATCACACGCGATCACCCGCATCCCGAGGCCCTCGCAGCGCCAGCGCATCGCCCTGCCGACGCGTCCGAGCCCGACGATGCCGAGCGTCCTGCCGGTGAGCCGGCGGCCGCGATGACGCTGCGCCGGCGGCACCTTGCTCCGGTAGACGTGCCCGCGGCGCACCTCTCTGTCGGCCGTCACGATGTGCCGGCTGACGGCGAACATCAGCGCCAGCGTCAGCTCGGCGATCGCGTCGGGGTCGCGGTCGCGGGCGTGCAACACGCTGACGCCGTATTCGGCGGCCAGGGCCAGGTCGACGCTCGTGGGCGGGCCCATGACGGCCACGACGTCCAACTGCAGGCTGAGCACCGACGCGCGAACCTGGTCCCCGTCGGTGACGAGCACGGTCGCGCCGGTCTCGACGACCAGGTCGGCCAGCTGCTCGTCGGTGAAACCGAGGCTCGGGCGTGCTGGAGTCTCGATCAGATCGGTCACCTCGCCCAGGCGGGCGAGCGCACGCTCCGGCAAAGCGGGCAATACCAGCGCCCGGGGTCGTCTCACATTTAGGACAATAACACCACAGAGCGTACTCGGATCATCGCTCCCCGCATTGGCCCAGCCGTCCCTGGCAGGTGGGGCGCTCGCTTCGCACGATCTGGGCCGGGTGTCACTCCGGGCGCTGGCGGAGGCTGTGCCAGGCGGCCTCGCCCAGGCCCTTGATCTCCTCCTCCGTCGGCGTGTGCGCACCGGCGAACCACAGCCGGCACATCTCCTGCGCGGGTCCCAGCCACAGCACGTAGCACATGGTCGGGTGGACGGGCTGGAGCAGGCCGTTCTTCATGTGCGGGCGCCACCAGTCAGAGACCTGGCGGAAGAACGCCCGCCGCTGCTCGGCCACCTCGGCCCCGCCCGGCTCCTGCTTGCGTGGCGGCCGCTCGCTGATCAGCAGCCGGGCCCGCTCCGGATGCTCTCCCGCCCACCGCATGTGGAAGGCCACGACGGCCTCGATGCCGTCGCGCGCCTCCTGATGGCTGACCAGCTCGGCGAGGAAGGCGTCCTGATAGGCGGCGAGGATCTCGCCGTACAGCACACCGAAGACGTGTTCTTTGCTGGCGAAGTGGTGGTAGAAGCTGCCGACGCTTACGCCGCTCTCCTCGCGGAGGCTGGCCAGCGTCGTGGCCGACACCCCGTCCTGGCTGAAGCGTCGGAGGGCGCCCTCGATGATGCGGGTCCGGCCGTCGCGTCCGTTCTTGACACTCTTCACACTGTCAATGGTGTGGCACCAGAACCTTGTTCCGCAAATAAGGCGGCTTGATCGATGATAGCGGTAACCTCAACCGACCCGGAAATGACCTTCATCTCAGCGTCCGGCCACAGGCGGCGGATGAGCCTGAGCACTCGCCGGTTCTCCCCCATCACGTCCATGCCCACGGTCCTCGCACCCCGTACGGCGGCCCTGAGCAGCAGCGTCTGGATCAGTCGCGGCCCGAGCCCGAACCCCTGCCACTGGTCGGTCACCACCACCGCGATCTCCACGTCGGCGCATTCGCCCTTGTAGCTCATGGCGTGGCCGATGATCTCACCCCCGTCGATGGTCGCCACGAGCGCGTCCCTGCGCTCGTCCACCGCGATCAGCTTGCGCACGAGACCGGTGGCCGGCGTGGTGTTGCCGGTGAAGAACCGCAGCGTCTGGGTGTGCAGCGACAACCCGGTCAGGAAGCGTCTGATCCGTTCCTCGTCGTCTGGACGGGCAGGCCGGATCTGAGTTCCATGCATAGACCCAGCGTGCCCCGCGAGGCCTGAGTCTGTCAATTGAACTCAGGTATAATACAAAGATGAACGTTGCCTTCCGGGTGAACAACTGCTCGATCGAGCGCACCCTGGACATCGTCGGGGAGAAGTGGACCTTCCTGGTGCTGCGCGAGGCGTTCAGCGGCGTGCGAAGGTTCGCCGACATGCAGGCGATCACCGGAGCCCCCCGCCAGGTGCTCAGCGCGCGCCTGGCTCGCCTGGTCGACGAGGGCCTGCTCCGCAAGGAGCCCTACCGCGAGCCCGGACAGCGGCAGCGCGACGAATACCGGCTCACCGAGAAGGGCCGCGATCTCTATCCGCTGCTGGTCGCGCTCATGCACTGGGGCGACAAATATCTGGCCGACGAGGAGGGCCCGCCCGTGCTCCTCACACACCGCGGCTGCGGCGCCCCCATCGAGCAGCATTTCCGCTGCGCCGAGGGCCATGAGGTCGCCGGGCCACGCGAGGTGACCTCCCTGCCCGGGCCCGGCGCGGAACTCCAGAGCGAGCTTGGGGCGGAGAGCGCCTGAGGCGCGTTAAGAGGCACCGATGCCGGTGCCTACCCTTGAAAGCGTGTACCGGTTCCTTCTGACGCCCCGATGGCTGGCGCTGCACCTGGTGGTGCTGCTGGTCATTCCCGCCTTCGTGTTCCTCGGGCGGTGGCAGTTCGGGCGTTTCGAGGAGCGGTCGGCCAACAGCGAGCGAGTCACCGCCAACATCGAGGCCGCGCCGGTGCCGCTGGAGCGGTTGGCGACCCCGGGGCAGCAGGTCAAGGAGAGCGACCGGTTCAGGTCCGTGACCGCCGCCGGCACCTACGACCCGTCCCACGCCCTCGTCGTACGCCGCCGCCCCCAGGAGGGCCGCAACGGCTTTTACGTCCTGACCCCGCTCGTCACCGGCAACGGCACGGCCGTCCTCGTGAACAGAGGCTGGGTCCAGGCGGGCGCCACCGCCGACACCCCGCCCGACGTGCCCCCTCCGCCCACCGGTCAGGTGACTGTCACCGGGCGGCTACGGCTCAGCGAGACCGAGGAGTCCAGCGGGGTCCGCGATCTGCCCGGACTGCCGACCGGCCAGGTGCTGCTGATCAACGCCGACAAGATCGGACAGGGGCTGCCGTACCGGCTGGTGGACGGATACGTGGAATTGACCGCCCAGCAGCCCGCGACCTCCCCGGCGCCCGCACCGGTGCCCGAGCCCGACGTGGGCTCCGGAGGCGGGCTGAACCTGGCGTACGGGGTCCAGTGGTGGTTGTTCATCGCGATCGCGATCGGCGGATGGATCCTGCTCATCCGGCGAGAGCTCGCCGAACGCCAGGCCAAGGAGCGCTCCGGCGAGGCGTCACCGGCCCAGGAGGCGGGAACGCCTGCCCCGTAAGGTGGTGGGGGTGATCCGCCACATTGAATTCAGCAATCTCTGCAATTTCCGTGACGTGGGTGGATATGCCACCGATGACGGCCGCACCGTCCAGTGGCAGCGGCTTTATCGTGCCGACTCCCTCGGCTGGCTGGCCGGAGACGACCTCACGGCCTTCCGCGCACTGCGCGTGCGTACCGTCATCGACCTGCGGCACGCGTTCGAGGCCGAGAAGGCCGGGCGGGTGCCCGAGACCGAGGGGCAGAGCTACCACAACCTGCCCATCGAGGGCCGCCGCTGGGAGAGCGCCGTTTACAGCGAGGAGGTCGGCGTCGCCCGCTACCTGGCCGATCGTTACCTCGAGATGACCGAGGACCGCGTTGAGAACCTCAGAACGGCCCTGGAGACGATCGCGAAGTCGGACAACGCGCCCGTGGTGATTCATTGTGCGGCGGGCAAAGACCGCACCGGCGTGCTGGCCGCGCTGGTCCTGTCGCTGGCCGGCGTGGGCGAGGACGACATCGTGGCGGATTACGCGCTCACCGGCCTGGCCACCGAGCGTTTCATCGCCGACTGGCGCAGGCGGCATCCCGGCACGCCCCTGTGGCCGGGATTCGGGCTTGCGCCCGCCGAGACCATGCGCTTGTTCTTGGCCGACCTGGCGAGCCGGCACGGCTCCGTGGAGGCGTACGTCACCCAGGTCCTCCAGGTCTCCCCCGCCACGATCGTCGACCTGCGCGAGCATCTCCTGACTGAAAGGACATTGGAGGGGTAGCGGATGGCCGGGGTTCGCATGAGCAGCACCCTCATTCAGCGGACCCCTCAACGCCCGGGATCGCCCGCAATCCCCCTCCCGGCGGTCCCGGGCGCCGGCGACTCGGATATCCAACGGATACGTCGCAGCTTGTTCGACGTTATCCCCTCGTCGTACGGTTACGTGCGTGACTACGCCGCTGCTTCCCGACCCTGACCCGAGGCGGCGCGACTATGTGATCATCTCCGCCGACGATCACCTGATCGAGCCTCCCGACCTCTTCGAAGACCGGCTGCCGGAGAAATATGCCGAGGTCGCGCCCAAGGTCGTGGAGACGGAGGCGGGTCACCAGGTCTGGCGCTACGGCGGGGCCACCTACCCGTGCGCCGGCATCGACGTCGGCGCCGGGCTGCCCCGCGAGCAGTGGACGCTGGACCCGGTGCGGTTCGAGCACATGCGTCCGGGCTGCCACGACATCGAGGCCCGCATCAACGACATGGACGTGGCGGGCATCTGGGCGGCGCTGTGCTTCCCCGGCATGCTGGCCGGGCAGTCGGGCATGCCGTTCGCCAGGACCCGCGACCAGGAGCTCGGCCTGGCCCTCGTCAGGGCGTGGAACGACTGGCACATCGACGTCTGGGCGGGCACCTACCCGGAGCGGATCATCGGCCTGCAACTGCCGTGGCTGCCGGATCCCGACGTGGCGGCCAAGGAGATCAGGGCCAACGCGGCGCGGGGTTTCAAGGCCGTCGTCTTCCCCGAGTTCCCGACCCGTCTGCGGTTGCCGTCCATCCACACCGGCCACTGGGACCCGTTCTTCGCCGCCTGTGAGGAGACCGGCACCGTCGTGTGCCTGCACACCGGCGACTCGTCCTGGTCTCCCGTGCCTTCGCCGGACACGCCCATCGAGGCGATCACCACGCTGATGCCCACCAGCGCCATGTTCGCCTGCGCCGACTGGCTCTGGTCGGGCGTGCCGCTGCGTTTCCCCTCCCTGCGCATCCTCATCGTGGAGGGCGGCGTGGGCTGGTTGCCGATGCTGGCCGAGCGCGCCGACTACGCCCTGGACCACCCGGTGGCCGGCGAGGCGTCCTGGGACGGCGGGCTCAAGCCCAGCGAGGTGCTGCGCCGCAACTTCTTCTTCGGCACGCTCGACGACCACGCGCTGTCGGGGGTGCGCCTCGCCGTCGGGCTCGACCACGTGCTGCAAGAGAGCGGTTACCCGCACTCCGACTCGACCTGGCCCGACACGCAGAAGTCCGTGGCCCGCAACCTCGGCTCGCTCCCGCCCGCCGACATCGCCAGGGTCGCCTACGGCAACGCGGCCCGCCTGTTCGGGCACCCGCTGCCGTCCCGCGCCTGGTTGCGGATGGAGGAGATCTAACCTTCCTGCTCGGCGAGCCTGCCCTGGATGATGCGGCGCTCGTGCTCGACGTAGCGCCCGCTCTCGCCGAGCAGCGAGGCCATCAGCCACAGGAACACGCCGAAGTCGTCGGCGACGCCGATCACCATGAGGAATTCGGGCAGGACGTCGATCGGGGACAGGATGTAGACCACACCCATCGCCATCAGCGCGAGCCTGCTCTTGCCCATCCCCGCGTACCGGCCGCGCATCACCGCGCCGATCATGCGCGGTATCGCCCGCATCCGGGTCATCACGCCGGGCGAACCAGGCTTGGTCACCTCGCGGTACGTCCGCCACGCCGCCGCCGCCCGTGCTGCCTTCGCCATCATGTCGAACCCCCTACCCCCGCCTTTTCACGACATAACGTGTCGCTCAGGCGAGAGGTTCCATCGCGGGATGATCGAACGGCCTGACCTGTTCGATCTGTGCCGCCACTCTGATCAGCAGGTCCTCCCTGCCGGTAGCCGCGACGAGCTGCACGCCCACCGGCAGGCCGGCCGCGGTCCTGTGCAGCGGCAACGAAATGGCCGGCTGCCCGGTCGCGTTGACCGGCGAGGTGTACGACACGGCGTGCCCCGTCCTGCCGAAGGCGAGGCTGAGGTCGTCCGGCGTGATCCAGCCGAGCGGGAACGGTGCGACACCGAGCGACGGCATCAGCAGCAGGTCGTGGCCGGCTCGCCACCACGTGGCCATGCGGCGGCGGAAGACGTCCATCCACTGCGTGGCCCGGATGTGGTCGACCGCGCTGTGCGTGCGCGCGACGCTGACCATGGCGGCGTTGCGCGGCTCCAGTTCCTCCAGCTCGACCGGCTTGCCGCGGAGCTCGCCCAGGCTCGCGACCTGCGCGGCGAGGTTGTTGGCAACGATCGCGCCGAAGTGCCCGGAGAAGTCGCGGTCACCGAGCGCTTCGGGGCCGCCCGGCGCCACGTCATGGCCGAGCGCCTCCAGCAGCGCCGCCGCCCTGGCGACGGCCTCGGTCAGCTCGGGCACGTCGGGCACGTCGCCTCTCGGGTGCGTGGTGACGTACCCGATCCGCAGCCGCCCGGGGTCCCTGCCGACCTCGGCGGCCAGCGGCCCCGGCAGGGCGGGCGCGTCGTACGGGTCGCCGGGGTGGAAGCCCGAGACGACATCGAGCGCCGCGGCCGTGTCGCGGACTGTCCTGGTGACGAACCCCGGGCACGAGAAGCCGCTCCAGCCCTCCCCCAGGGCCGGCCCCAGGCTCACCCGCCCGCGCGACGGCTTGAGCCCCACCAGCCCGCACAGGGACGCGGGGATGCGGATCGACCCGCCGCCGTCGCTGGCGGTGGCCAGCGCGACCATCCCCGCCGCCACCGCCGCGGCCGAGCCGCCGCTGGACCCGCCGGCCGAATACGCCGGATCGTACGGGTTCCGCGTCGGCCCGAACGCCACCGGCTCCGTGGTGATCGTGCTGCCGAACTCGGGCGTGTTCGTCCGCCCGAGCACCACGAACCCGGCCTCGCGCAGCCGCGTGACCCCATAGCCGTCCTCGGCCACCTCGACACCGTCCCGCACCGCGGAGCCCGCGGCGTACGGCTCACCCACCTGCCGCCACCCGAGGTCCTTCAGCAGGATCGGCACGCCTGCGAACGGCCCGCTCGCCGGTACGGAGTCGAGCTCGGCCAGCGCACGCTCGAAGCGGCGGTGGACGACGGCGTTGAGCTCGCCGTCGCGGGCCTCGATGGCGGCGATCGCGGCCTCGGCCAGCTCTCGTGGTGACACCTGGCCGTTCTTGATCGCCAGCGCCTGCCCGACCGCGTCCAGCCTCAGTACGTCACGCATCCGCTACTCCTTAGGCGCCAGGTCCCGTACAGCCTGCTCGATGGGGATCTCCCCGCCCGGGATAGGGGCGAGGACGGGGGTGTCGAGCCCGTTGTCCACGTACTGCTGGATCCTGGCCCGGCAGGTGGCCGCGTCGCCGTGCACGATCAGCGCGTCCACCACGTCGTCGGGGATGGCCTTGAGCGCCGCCTGGCGGTCGCCGGCCGCCCACGCCTCGTGCATGGGCCGCAGCACCTCGCCCCGGCCGAGCCAGTCGTGGAACGCGGCGTACACGGGGACGGTCAGGTAACTGGCCAGCATCCACCTGGCCATTTCGCGTACTTTGTCGGTGTCCTCGCTCACGCACACGAACAGGCGGGCGATCAGCTCGGTGTCCGGGCCGATCTCGGCGCGTACCCGGCGCACGTCCTCGGGGGAGAGCCAGTTCGAGATCGCGCCGTCGGCCTCCTCAGCGGCCAGATGGAGCATCCGGGGCCGCAACGCGGCCAGCACGATCTTCGGCGGGACCTTGGGCGCCCGCTCCAGCTTGAACCCCTTGATCTCGAACGTCTCGTACGCCTCCGAGACCTTCTCCCCGGCCAGCGCCTTCTTCAGGAAACGCAACGTGTCGCGGGTACGCGCGTACGGCTTGGTGAACTCGCCCGCGTTCCAGCGCTCGACGATCGCCGGCGAGGACGCGCCGATGCCCAGCACGAACCGCCCGGGCGCCAGGTCGGCCAGCGTGGCCGCGGACATGGCCAGCAGCCCCGGGCCGCGGGTGGAGACGGGCACGATGGCGCTGCCCAGCCTGATCCCCGGCGCCCACTGGGCGGCCAGGGCCAGCGGGGTGAACCCGTCGGCCCCATTGACCTCGGCCGACCACGCGTCGGTGTAGCCGAGCCCCGGCAGTTCCGCGATGAGTTCCTGGGACCTCGGCAGGGAGCGGTCGTAGAAGGGGATCGTCATGCCCCAGTTCTGCGTCATTCACGGCCTCCAGATCTTTAAGGCCGACCATACCAACCGCTCGGTATGACCCCCTAGGCGCGCAACTCGTGGACCGCCGCGATGAAGTCCTTCGTGATGCCTCGCAGCCCGGGCAGGTGCGACAGCCCGACCAGCCGGTCCACCAGCGGCACCGTGACCTCGATCAGCCGGTACGTACGCGCGCAGCCCGGCGAGGTGTCGTGCACCCAGAACAGGACCATGCCCATGAAGAGCAGCCAGAGCAGCTCGGGCAGCTCCTCCCGCAGCTCGGCGTTCATGCGGTCACGCGATCCCTCGACGACCTCACGGTAAAGGGCGATGGAGGCCTCGCGGGCCGGGGACGACTGCGCGCTGAACGGGCTCAGCGGGTTGGTGGGCTCGGCCGCGTGCTTGAAGAATTTCACGGCGAACTCGTGGTAGGGCTCGGACACGCGTACCCACTCGCGCAACACGCCGCTCAGCCGGGCCGCGAACAACGTCTCGGTGGCCAGGAACTCCCTGCAGGCCTCCTCGTGCTCGGCCTGGGCGCGGTCGTAGTACGCCTGGATCAACGCCTCCTTGCTGTCGAAGTAGTAATAGGCGTTGCCCACGGAGACCCCGGCCTCGGCGGCGATGGCGCGCATCGTGGTCGCGTCGAAGCCGCGTTCCCTGAACAGTCGCAATGCCGTCTCGACGATGACCTCGCGGGTGCTCTCCGATCCGCGGTTTCGGGTTTGGGACACGTCCGTCACTTTACGTCCGTATGAGCCTTCGAGCAGGAAACCTGCTCATCACACTGCCGTCCCATCATCGCGCCGGTCAGGACCGCGGCGGCCGTCCGATTTCGCAGGCTTCCTGCTCGTTGGTCATGAAGGCGCACGGTGATCACCGCCACAGGGCAAAGTTGCATCCGCGACAGGAGTTATCTCCTGTGAATGGTGGGATTGTCGATTGTGGCGGAAGGGCTATTTCCGCGAAAAGGCATCGACATGTGGATACGTGGAACAGTGCGTCTCACCGTAGTCGCGCTCCTCGGCATAGAAACCACCATAATCGCGCTCGCCTCGGCCGCCTCCGCGGCCACCCACCCGGATGGGGGCCCGGCGGTGAGCAGCCCGTACGAGGCCGAGCTACGCAACGGGCCGCCGCAGTCCGAGCATCCGGCCGTGATGGCGGCGCTCTCGGACGCGCTCGGCCCGCAGACGGCCTCGAACTGGACGCTCCAGCGCCTCATGCTGGCCAAGGGACACGTTCAGGATCTCCATGAAGGGCCGCCGGCGTACGACGCCGGCCCCGCCTCGCCCGCGCAGGACATGAGAGGGCCTCAGGAGAGCCAGGAACGGCCTCTTGCGGCCCAGGAGGGCGTTGAGGCCTACGCGCCCCAGGAGGAGACGCAGCCGCGCTCTCCGGCGATTACGGCGGCGCACACGAAGAAGGCCGCTCAGACGCGGGCAAAGAGGGACGAGCCCCGAGGCCGGACGCCCGCAGGCAAGGGCCGCGCGGCGGCCAAGGCCCGGCCCGGTTCCGTGCGTAACGGTGTGCTGCGCATCCCGCTGGGTCGCAAGAACCTGCGCATCGACCTGAACCGCGTCATGCCCAGGCAGGCGGCCGTGCGCATGTCCCACACCACCGCCACCGGCTGGCTGAAGAGCGCGGGACTGCGGACGACGTCCACCGGCAACTGCACGAGCAAGCACGGGCACAACTGCACGTCGCTCGACGAGGTGCGGACCGGCACGATCGTCCAGGTCATCGAGCTGAAGCAGCAGAGCGGCTGCCCCATCATGGTCACGGGCGGCACGGAGGCAGGCCACGCGCCGGGCTACTTCAGCCACGGCAACGGCTACAAGCTGGACATCAGCCACAACGCCTGCATCGACCGCTACATCACCGCGAACCATGAGAGGGTCGGCACCCGCAGCGACGGCGCCCCGCTCTACCGCTCCGCCTCGGGCACGACGTTCGCCGACGAGAGCGACCACTGGGACATCCTCTTCAAGTGACGGACGTCGTCATGTGACAAACAGCTGTGGTGACGCCTTTGGTGACGCCTCGTGGTCCGGGCGCCGTCAAAAAGAACATGGACGCCGCACGAAACGCACGGCGCCCACCACCACCTGGGGTCTTACAGCTCGGTCGCGACCAGCTCGGCGATCTCCGCCGCGTTGAGCGCCGCGCCCTTGCGCAGGTTGTCACCACACACGAACAGGTCGAGCGTGTTAGGGAAGTCGATCGCCTGGCGAATCCGTCCCACATAGGTCGGGTCGGTGCCCACCACGTCGAGAGGCGTCGGGTAAACACCGTTCGCCGGGTCGTCCATGAGGACCACCGTCGGCGCCGCCTCGAGAACCCGATGGGCGTCCGCGACCGTGATCTCGCGCTCGAAACGAGCGTGCACGGCCAGCGAGTGCGTCGTCACCACCGGCACGCGTACGCAGGTCGCGGAGACCTTCAGGTCGGGGATGCCGAGGATCTTGCGTGACTCGTTGCGGAGCTTGAGCTCCTCGGACGCCCAGCCGTCGTCCTTGAGCGAGCCGGCCCACGGCACCACGTTGAAGGCGATCGGCGCGGGGAACGGCGAGTCCGCAGGCAGCTTGTTGGCCAGCACCTTGCGGACGTCGCCGGCCGCCTGACCGACCGTGCGGTCGCCCGCCAGCGCCTCGACCTCGTCGTAGAGCCGGGCCGAGCCGGCCACGCCGGCGCCCGACACCGCCTGGTAGGACGCGACGACCAGCTCCGTGAGCGTGAACTCGGCGTGCAGCGCGCCCATGGCCGCCATCATCGACAGCGTCGTGCAGTTGGGCGTGGAGACGATGTTACGTGGGCGGTTGCGCGCGTCGAGCGGGTTGACCTCGGGCACCACCAGTGGGACGTCCGGGTCCATCCGGAACGTGCCGGACTTGTCGATCGCGATCGCGCCGCGCTCGGCCGCGATCGGCACCCACACGGCCGACACCTCGTCCGGCACGTCGAAGATGGCGATGTCGATGCCGTCGAACACCTCGGGCGCCAGCGCCTGCACGACGACGTCCTCGCCGCGCACCCGCAGCACCTTGCCCGCCGAGCGGGGCGAGGCGACGAGGCGGATCTCGCCCCAGATGTCCTCACGCGTCGAGACGATGTCCCGCATGACGGTGCCCACGGCACCGGTGGCGCCGATAAGAGCCAGATTAGGCCTAGTCATCGTCCAGTCCCTCCATACACCACGGCTTCGACCTGGTCGGCGTCGAGATCGAAGGCGCGGTGCGCGGCCGCCACGGCCGCGTCGATCGCGTCCTGCTCGACGATCACAGAGATGCGGATCTCCGAAGTGGAGATCATCTCGATGTTGACCCCCGCGTCGGCGAGGGCCGCGAAGAACGTCGCCGTGACGCCGGGGTGCGAGCGCATGCCCGCGCCGATCAGCGACACCTTCCCGATCTGGTCGTCGAAGAGCAGCGACTCGTAACCGACCTGGGCCTGGATCTTCTTCAGCGCCGCCAGGGCCGTCTGCGCGTCGGCCGTGGGCAGCGTGAAGGAGATGTCCGTGCGGCCGGTGGCCGCGGCCGAGACGTTCTGCACGATCATGTCGATGTTGATCTCGGCGTCGGCCAGCGTTTTGAAGATCGAGGCAGCCTCGCCGACCTTGTCGGGGACCCCGACAACAGTGATCTTGGCCTCGCTCCGGTCGTGCGCGACGCCGGAGATGATCGGCTGCTCCATCTCGGTTCCTTCGGTGTTTTCGGTGTAAGGGTCGGAGACGACCCAGGTGCCTTCCTTGGTGCTGAACGAGCTGCGCACGTGAATCGGCAGGTCGAACCGGCGCGCGTATTCAACACAGCGGAGATGCAGGATCTTGGCGCCGCAGGCGGCCATCTCCATCATCTCGTCGTAAGAGATCCTGGGGATCTTGCGGGCCGGCGGCACGATGCGCGGGTCGGCGGTGAAGATGCCGTCCACGTCGGTGTAGATCTCGCACACGTCGGCCTCGAGGGCCGCCGCCAGCGCCACCGCTGTGGTGTCGGAGCCGCCGCGGCCCAGGGTGGTGATGTCCTTGGTGTCCTGCGAGACACCCTGGAAGCCGGCCACGATCGCGATGTGGCCCTGGTCGATCGCCTCCTGGATCCGGCTGGGCGTCACGTCGATGATGCGCGCCTTGCCGTGCGTGGAGTCGGTGATCACACCGGCCTGCGAGCCGGTGAACGAGCGGGCCTCATGGCCGAGGTTGGCGATCGCCATCGCCAGCAGGGCCATCGAGATGCGCTCGCCCGAGGTCAGCAGCATGTCGAGCTCGCGTGCGGGCGGCAGCGGCGACACCTGCTCGGCCAGGTCCAGTAGCTCGTCCGTCGTGTCGCCCATGGCGGAGACGATCACGACCACGTCGTTGCCGGCTTTTTTCGTCGCGACGATCCGCTGCGCGACCCGCTTGATGCAGGACGCGTCGGCGACGGACGAACCACCGTACTTTTGCACAACGAGCGCCACGAGAGTCTCCCGGTTTGGACTGTGAGCTGCCAGTCTACTGGGGCCCTCTCATGCGCCTGATGGTTCATACCACCATGTGGACGATCATCAGACCGTGGTGGTTTCCTCCGCCACGTCGAGGCGCGAGTGCGCGGCAAGCGCCTGCAGCGCGCGCATCGCGGCGCCCGCGTGGTTGCCCCAGGTGTTGAAGTAGGAGTATTGCCACCACCACAGCGCCTCGTGGGGACGGCCGGCATGATAGTGGCGCAGGCCATGGATGAGGTCGGCGGCGACCGCGGTCAGATCGTCGGACAGCCGGTACGGCGTGACGCCGGTGTCCTTGTACGGGTCGAACACCTCGGCGTAGTCGTCGACGGGCCCGAGCCGCTCGGCCAGCGCGGTGCGCACGCCGTCGATGTCGGGGTCATCGCTCATCGCCGGCTCGTAGTTGCCGGCGAGGATCACGTCCCTGTTCGCGCCGAGCTTGGCGCCGGCCAGGCTCACCTGCGCGACCTCCACCAGCAGCAACGACCAGATGGCGTCGCCGCCCTCGCCGCCGGCGACCCTGGTCAGGCCGTCCACGTAGTCCTGCGCGTGCACGGAGATCTCTTCCGCCAGCGCGCTCCACTGGTCAGACATCCAGCAGCCTCCGTCCTTCGAACGCACGGCCCAAGGTCACCTCGTCAGCGTATTCGAGGTCACCGCCAACAGGCAGACCGCTGGCCAATCGTGTCACTTTGATGCCCATCGGCTTGACCAGACGGGCGAGGTAGGTAGCCGTCGCCTCACCCTCGAGATTGGGGTCCGTGGCGAGGATGAGCTCGGTGATCCGGCCGTCGGCCAGGCGCGTCATGAGCTCGCGAATGCGCAGGTCGTCGGGGCCGATGCCGTCGATCGGGCTGATCGCGCCGCCGAGCACGTGGTAGGTGCCGCGGAACTCGCGGGTCTTCTCGATCGCCACGACGTCCTTCGGCTCCTCGACCACGCAGATCACATGCGTGTCGCGGCGGGTGTCGCGGCAGATGCGGCACTGCTCCTCGGAGGCCACGTTCCCGCACACCCGGCAGAAGCGGACCTTCTCCTTGACCTCCAGCAACGCGTGGGCCAGCCGTTTGACGTCGGCCGGATCGGCCGCCAGCAGGTGGAACGCGATCCGCTGCGCGCTCTTGGGACCGACGCCGGGCAGCAGCCCCAGCTCGTCGATCAGATTCTGGACGACCCCCTCGTACATGCCTAAAACCCTGGCAACTGTCCGAGGCCGCCGCCACCCAGCCCCTGAGCAAGCGGGCCGAGTTTCTCCTGCTGCAGGTCGGCGGCCGCGCGTACGGCGTCGCGGACGGCCGCGATCACCAGGTCGGCGATCGTGTCGGCGGTGTCCTGCGGGTCGCCGGCGTCGATCACACTTGGGTCGATCTTGAGCTCGAGCAGCTCGCCAGAGCCGTTGACGACGGCCGTGACCAGGCCACCGCCTGATGAGCCCTCGATCTGCGCGTCGTTGAGCTCCTGCTGGGCGCTCACAAGCTGCTGCTGCATGAGCTGTGCCTGCTCCAGCAGCTGCTGCAGGTTGACATCCCCTGGGTTCACCGTCGTGCGCTCCTCGTGGCTCCGCGTTCTTGACTGCCACGAGCCTACGGTGTTTGGGCCGCGACATGCACCGGGGGCGTCCCCATGTTTCGTCACCGGCCGCCGTCCGGCACCGGCATTGATGCCTGGTGCGCCACGTGAGACTGATGTTCCTTGTCTTGGCATTGTGTTCTGGCCGGATCCCGGCCCCCCTCCAGTGTCCGAGACCCGGCCATCACGCCGACGGAGCGGCCGCACCACGCCGACGCGTCGGGAAGCACGTTAGCCAGGGCAACGTTGCACACACGTTGCGATCATTCAACCACCCTCCGCAATCACTAGAACCAGTTGCAAAGATTGCCAGTAAGGCGGATGCTACTAATTGACTACCTGGAGTGACCAATGAGTTACGCCCATCTCGACGCGTATTCCCGCCTACTGCGCGGAGCGTACGAAGCCGCGATGACCAAGCAGCGTTGGCCGGTGGCCCCCCGCCGCCCGATCGAGGCGTCCTGGCATCGCTCGCTCGCGGCGGGGATCGACCCGGGGATCACGAGCGCGCCTCTGGTCTACGACCTGGACTACATCGACGACGTTCGCCAGGCCCATCCCCTTCACCCGCTACTGCCCCTCCTGTCTCGCACGCTCGCCGGCCTGGCCGACGAGATCGGCCACGTCATGATCGTCACTGACGCCCACGGCCGCGTGCTGTGGCGCGAGGGTGGCACTGCGGTCCTGCGCCGCGCCGACGAGATCGGCCTGTCCGACGGCCATCAGTGGGAGGAACGCAACGTCGGCACCAACGGCATCGGCACCGCCCTCGCGATGGGGCGCCCGATGCACGTCTACTCGGAAGAGCACCTGCTGCGGGCGCTGCACGTCTGGTCGTGCAGCGCCGCGCCGATCGTCGACCCGGACTCCGGCCGGGTCATCGGCTGCGTCGACATCAGCGGCACCGCCCGCACCCTGCACCCCTCCACCGTCGCCCTGGTCGGGGCCGCGGCCAAGCTCGCCGAGAGCGAGCTCGCCCTGCGCATGCACGAGCGCGACGACCGGCTGCGCCGCCGCTACGAGTCACTGCGCGGCCGGCCCGGCATCCTGCTCTCCCCGACCGGCCGCGTCATCTCCGGTGACCCGGCGGGCCGGCTCGGCGAGCGGGTTCCCCTCCTGGACAGTCGTCTCACGGACGATCCCGATCCGCCGAGCGATGGCATCCTCCTCCCCATCCGTCCCGGCGAGCACGTGCGCGTGTCCGGGCAGCGCATGATCCTGCGCGACGGCACGGTCGGGCTGCTGGAGTCGTTCTCCGACGGCTACCTGCTGCGCACCGTTCCCACGGCCACGCCGCCGGCGCTCGCCCTCTCGTTCCTCGGCGAACGACCGCCCTTCGTCACGTTGGGAGATCGTGAGCAGCCGCTGTCGCTGCGGCACGCCGAGATCCTCGCCCTCCTCACGCTGCACCAGCACGGGCTGACGGCCGAACAGCTCTCGTTCCACGTCTACGGCGACTACGGCAACCCGGTCACGATCAGGGCCGAGATTCACCGGCTGCGCGCGCAACTGGGCAACGCGATCGCCGCGAAGCCTTACCGGCTGGCCTGTCCGATCGAGGCCGACTTCCTCGCCGTGCGCCGCCATCTCGCGGCCAAAGACCCGGCTGCGCTGGCGCGCACGTACTCGGGGCCGCTGTTGCCGCGTTCGGAGTCGCCGGAGATCCGGCGGGAGCGGGACGAGCTCGAGGCCCAGGTGCGGGCTTGCCTGCTGCGCTACGGCTCTCCCGAGCACTTGTGGGCGTACGCCCAGACCTCCAATGGCCGCAACGACTACGAGATCCTGGAACGCCTCGCGGCCCTTCCCTCCACCGACGCCCGCTCCGCCGCCGCCCGCGCCCGGCTTGCCTGATTTCCCCCACATGCCGGCACCTTGATCGCTTCGGGTGCGAAGGCGCGGACCGCAACGTCACGATGACGCCCACCCCAGCGGCCACGCCGGACCGGCGGGGCGCATGGTCAGGTGCGGTCCGGTCAGGTGTGATCTGGTCAGGCAGGTGTTGTCTGGTCAGGTCAGGTGTGGTCGATTTCGCCGATGACTCTGGCGCCGAGTTCGCGCTCCAGGAGCGCCATGCCCGTGACCGCATCCACGTCGGCGTCCGCGTCGTTCAGAGGGTCGACCTCGTCCGAGTCCGGTCCCTTGGTGCGGCCGGGAACGGTCTCTGGCCAGGCCGCGGCACCACTACGGGACGACGAGGCCCGGGGACCGGCCTGGGCCGCCGCCTTCGCCGCCGATCGCGCGGCCGCCAGGCCCGCGCCCGGCGAGGATCCGGCGACGGGCACGGTCCTGGTGGGATCCGGGGTCGGGGGGATGCCAGGGCTGAGGTCGTCGGGAGCGTCGGGCCAGGACTCGTCTGTGGTCTGCCGCCCTGGAGAGGCCGCCGGAGGCTGGTCGGAGCCGCCCTGTTCGCCCTGTTCACCCTGGCCGCCCTGGTTATCGCGAGAGGAGCCGTGTGACGCCGTGCGTCCCTGGGCGCCCGGCACACCAGGCGCACCGGACATGCCCTGGGGACCCGGCGGGCTCTGGGGACCCGGCGCGCCCTGCGAGCCTGCGTGCGCGTGCTGAGGACCGGTCGCCGGCCCTGTGCCCGCGGAACCGCCCGGTCCATGTCCGCCTGGCGACGCGGGAGCACCGTGGGACGGTGGCTGCGGCGGACGGCCTCGGGACGACTGCGGCGCAGGAGCATTGCCGACGACGGCCTCGACGCGCCAGGTGCCGCCGAGCACGTCGCCGAGCGCGCTGGCCACCACGGCGTCCTTGCCGCCGCCCGTGAAGTTCTTCATCGCGCCGACCTGGCTGAAGCCGAGCGTGACCAGGTTGCCTTCCACGCCCACCACTTGGGCGTTGGTGCTCACATTGGCCCAGACCACGATGCTGCGCTGCTTGAGCGCGGCCAGCACGGAAGGCCACTGCTGCTGCATGCCCCCCAGACCAGTGCCACCCTGCCCGCCGCTATCGGAAGACGGGGCACCACCAGCAGGCACCCGCGGACCCCCGGCGGAAGCCTGCGAGCCACCGCCGGCCGTCTGCATGCCGCCACCAGCCACCGCTGGGGACGCCGGCCCTCCGCCACCTGCAGCCGGAGCACCGGGGCGGGCAGGCTCCGGCCAGTCGTTCGCACCCGCCGACGCGGCGGCCTGAGCCTGAGCCGGCTGAGAACCCGCAGGCGGCTGAGCACCCGTAGGCGATGGAGTGCCACTGGCAGACTCGCCGGCCGCAGCGCCGCCAACGGCACCAGTGTGCTGCTGCACCACTGGGACGCCGTGGGCGGCGGCGGACGGCCCGGCAGCCGGAACAGCCGGCGTGGCCGCAGAAACTCGAGCGGCCATCTGGGCGACGGCGCCGCCTCGTTCGAGGCGTTCGAGGCGCGCGAGCAGGGCCTCCTCGCCGTGCGAGGCGCCGGGGAGCAGAACCCGGGCGCACATCAGCTCCAGCAGCAGCCGCGGCGACGTCGCGCCACGCATCTCGGTGAGGCCGGCGTTGAAGACCTCGGCCGCCCGCGTCAGCTCGGCGGGCCCCATCGAGGACGCCTGCTGGACGAGCCGCTCCAGCTCGTCGGCGGGCCGGTCGAGCAGGCCGCTGGAGGCCGCCTCGGGGACGTTGGCGAGAATCACCAGGTCGCGGAAGCGCTCGAGCAGGTCGGAGGCGAAGCGGCGGGGGTCGTGACCACCCTCGATCACCCGGTTGACCGTGTGGAACACCTGGCCGCCGTCGTGGGCGGCGAACGCGTTGACGACCTCGTCGAGCAGGTCGCCGTCGGTGTAACCGAGCAGGGAGACGGCCTTGGCGTAGGTGATGCCGTCCTCTTCGGCCCCGGCCAGTAGCTGGTCCAGGATCGACAGCGAGTCGCGCGCGGAGCCGGCGCCCGCGCGCACGACGAGGGGCAGCGCGGTCGGCTCGAAGGGCACGTTCTCGGCGGTGAGGATCTCCTCCAGCAGCCCGCGGAGGGTCGCGGGCGGCATCAGCCTGAACGGGTAGTGATGCGTACGCGACTTGATCGTGCCGATGACCTTTTCCGGCTCGGTCGTCGCGAAGATGAACTTCAGGTGCGGCGGGGGCTCCTCGACGAGCTTGAGCAGCGCGTTGAACCCCTCGCGGGTCACCATGTGCGCCTCGTCGATGATGTAGATCTTGTAGCGCGCGGAGACGGGGGCGAAGAACGCCCGCTCACGCAGGTCACGCGCGTCGTCCACACCACCGTGCGAAGCGGCGTCGATCTCGATGACATCGAGATGGCCGGGCCCCGTCGGGGCGAGCGCGACACACGACTCGCAGACGCCACACGGATCGGGCGTCGGGCCCTGCTCGCAGTTGAGAGAACGCGCCAGGATGCGCGCACTGGAGGTCTTGCCACACCCCCGGGGGCCGCTGAACAAGTAGGCGTGGTTGATCCGGCCCGTACGCAGCGCCTGCCGGAGCGGGTCCGTGACGTGCTCCTGACCCTTGACCTCGGCGAAGGTCCCGGGTCGGTACTTGCGGTAAAGCGCAAGGCTCATGCGACCATCCCGCCTGCGAGGGGGCTCCCAACGAAGAGACCCCCCGCACACCCGCCAGAGCCCGCTTATCCTTGCTGCCTTCCGGCCCTGGGGAGGTTCACAGGATGACGCCGCGCGAGGGGTCCCTGGACAGTCTAGCCGGACACGGCAGTGCTCGCTCCACGCTCCCGCCACCCGATGAACGCGAAAAACGTGGTCTGCGCACGCCCGGAAGTCCGGTAAGCTCGACGGCGGAGGATTCGCCTAGTGGCCGAGGGCGCACGCTTGGAAAGCGTGTAAAGGGCAACCTTTCGGGGGTTCAAATCCCCCATCCTCCGCCAGTTCAGAAGGGGTGCGCCGGGATCGCGGCGCACCCCTTCTGGCATTCCAGTCTCAGTTCTGGTCCCAGTTGGCGTCAGCGCATTGCCTCGCTTCGGTGAACGGTGGCGGGGCGGACAACGTCATAGCGGTGTGAAGCCCATCCATTGGATCAGCGTCGTCACGGCGGCCGTCCTGCTGCTCGCCGCGATCGTCCTGGCTCCGGGCATGGTCGGCGAGCCTGCGCCGCCGGTGCCGGCTTCGTGTCCGCAGCGATGGGACAGCGACGAGATCGGCCACTGGGTGCCGGGTGCCGCCGACCTCGACGGGGTTGAGGACTCGCTCGTGCCCGGTACGCCCATAAGCGCGTTGATCTGCGCCTATCCCGGGCAGAACTCGGATCCCGGCAGGGAGCCGCTCGCCGGATCACGGACCTTGACCGATCAGGCCAGGTCGATGGCCTACGACCTGGGCTACCTTCCGGTCACCACCGATCGCGTCGGAAAGGCGTGCACGTTGATGGGCGGGCCGATGACGAACTATCTCATCCGGTTCGCCTACCCCGATGGCCAGGCGCTGTGGGTGGGCAGCGCCGAAGAGATCAACTCCTGCGTCACGACCACCAACGGCACGGTCGTCAGCAACTCGTACGTTGGGCGCAGCATCACCGCTGCCTACCGCACCGGGACCTGGCAACGCCCCCAGCCGAAGAACCCTTGCGACCCGGCGACCGGACGGCGAGGCCAGAACGACCAGATGGTGCCCGATGGCGCGATCAAGGTGCTGATCTGCAGGAATGAACAGAGCGGGAGCTCCACACCGCGCCCGTCTCACGGGGCGGAGCATGGGGAGCAGCAGGCACGTGCGCTGGCTGGGGAGCTGAACTCACTGGACGCCGAACCGGGCGGGAACACGTGCAGCGAAGTCGGTGGTGGACGACGGGAGAGGCTCATACTGCACTTCGGTTACGAGGAGGGACCGCCGGCCTGGGTACGGATCACTCCCCATTGCCGGCCCTCGGTGAAAAACGGGCTGCTTGTCGGGAATCTGGACGATGCTCTTCTTGACCGGATAGGTCGGCTGGCGCCGCCCGCCTGAAGCTGCCTGCCCTGGCAAGGCCCCACTCACTCACCTGTCGAACCACACCCTCGACAAAGACCTGCACAACTGCCCGAACACCACCGCAGGCAGCAGCACGCCGAGCACATTGCCCAGCCAGCACCGTCGTGGCGAGCGGAATGGGGATGGAAACCAGCACGACGCCTCCACCGGCGCTCGGCGGCATATCCAGCACTATGAAGAGCACGAGCAGACCGATCAGCCGCAGGCCTGCCTGGCCCCACATGCAGGTCCGGTCGACGGACACCGACTGCGGCATCGCCTCGATGCTGCAGTCTCGGCCATGTGCCTCTCCATTGAGGGGAGGCGTTTGACTCGCCGAACGTGGGACTAACCCCAGATGATCTCACGTGCCGAACGCTTCGGCCTACTGCGAAACGGACGATATCCGGCACGGCAGATGACCTTCCATCTACTCTATGGTGATCATGGTCAATGGGAGGTCGCCGTGGACAGGTTCGGCCGACGAAGCTTTGACGGCCGCCTAGTGGCATTGGACGGCCAAGGGCTTGGGGTGCCATCCCGAACCGTCGGCACCTTGGACGCGAAGATCGGCCAGATCGTTAGCCGCGTCACGCTCGACATTGACGGTCTATGGAAGATCGAAAGCTTCGTCTACTGGTACGACGCCAACAGGGTGCTCATTCACCTCGAGACACAGGAGCATGAACGCCGGCTCTACCTGGTCAACGTCCGTACCGGCCAATCGGAGCGAGTGCGGTTGCCGGAGGAGGCGTTCGACCTCCATTCCATGATCGTGAGCGCACAGGTCGACGTCGCCAAGTGAGGTTCTAACCGTGCAGCGACACAAAGTCGATCAAGCCTTGCAGGTCGTCCCGTTCCGGCCCCATTAAGGGCTGTCACCGGCTGAGCCTCTGAACCCGTTTTGTCGGCGACTGCTGCGATCATGCCGCTCACGCGATCAAAGGAGTGACCATGACGGAGATCCCCGAAGACTTCCCCTGCTTCCCCGGCTACGAAACACTCGGTGACATCTACTGCGTGTCCTTCGTCCGCGATCTCTCCCCAGAGGAAGTCCTCCGCCGGTTCGGCGTGGACGAGGACACGATGGAGGAGGTGGCATTCGACGAGCTGGACGAGCGCTCGATGGAGAGTATGAGAGACGACGCGGCCGGTTACATCGGCGCCGCCAAGGTCGGCGACTGGACCGTGGTCATCGAACCAGGGGGATGGCAGATCGCCGTCGACTCCGAGATATACGCCCCGGTCTCGCGGGGGACCGAGGTCGTGTCGGTTTGCCGCCACGATTACGCCTCGGACACCTTCGCCTACATTGTCGACGGAACGCCGGTCGTCTGGTTCGACCCAAGGCTTCCGGACGCGCGATCGGGCAGTGATCCGGACCGCTTCATCGAAAAGATGCGCGACGTCGGACTGGACCCCAACTACGACATCGATGGACCGGGAATCGACTACCCGATTGAGAGATCGTTCGCCCTGGCAAGCGGGATCACCGGTCTCCCTTTCTCCCCGGACATGCTGAACCAGCGGTTCCTCGGCGCAGAGCCCCTTGAGAAGTGATCGGCAGATCGCTCCGCCAACCCCTGCGAGGACGTCCGCCGCCGCTGCCACGACCCAACGTGCGGCGCAACGCCTCTGGGATGAGCGGGCATCGTCCCGTGCGGCTTTCAGCTCGAACGTGCCCAGACGTCATACGCATGGCGGCCAGGCCGGAAGCCTTGGGCTTCCACCATCGCCACCGCGACGGCGAAATCGTGTGCAAGCCCAGCCGGGCTGTGAGCATCGCTGCCAAAGGTGACCGCTTCTCCGCCTTCGTCGCGCCACCAGCGGACGATCTCCGGATCGAGTCGCCCGCGCGTGTTCACCTCCAAGGCCCGACCGCTGTCGGCGAGCACGCGCAAGGCGTGACGGAACTCGTCCTCGAACGCGTTCGGATCGAACGGCCCGGCCTGCGCCGGCCAGTAGCGGATCGCGTAATCAATGTGGGCGAGCACGCCGAACGTGTCCGAGCCCTTGATCAGACGCGGTATCTCGGCCAGGTAGTCCCGGACGACGTCGGCCGCTGGTCGGTGCCGGTAAAGGTACGGTGGCTCGGAGAACCGCTGACCGACCGGAAGGCAATGCAGCGAACCGAGCACCCGGTCGAACTGCCCGGCGTCAAGCAGCCTCACGACCTCATCGCCGTACCAATGCGGTTCGCCCAGTTCGACCCCGGTGATGATGCGCAGGCTCGGGAACTGTTCGCGGCAGCGCTGCACGCACTCCAGGTATCCGTCGAGATGGAACTTGGGCGGAGCCACCGTCCCCTCCGACGTGAGGAACGCCTGGAGATGCTGATGGTCATCGAGGTCTCCGTCAAGAACCATCCAGGCCGTGAAATCCACGTGCTCGGTGAACGCGACCGCGGGGAGACCTATCTCGACCGCCCGCGCGCACGTCCGCTCCATTGAGCCGTCCGGCGCATCCCAGGACCACTCGCTGTGAACATGACCATCCGCGGGTAGCACCACGATCCCATCCCTTCCACCGGTGGGTTCATAGTCGCCCATGCTCGGCGCGTCAATCGCTGCCCATGAATGGGAGGCTCGCGTGTCCGAGCCTTACAGCATCGAGGCGACGCCGCAGTCGGTCTTTCGTCGGCGATGTGGTTCGACCGGTGAGCGAGCCGGAACCCTGGCTTCCCCGCGGAGGCCAGGGGTCTGCTCAGGCGCTCACCACGGCCTTGGAGCGGTCGGTCGCCATGCTGATCGCAAAGCCGCCGAGCACGGTGCCCATGACGTACCGCTGGATCCGCACCCAGAGCGGGCGGGCGGCCAGGAATGCCGCCAGGCTGCCGGCCGAGATCGCGATCAGGCCGTTGACGGTAGTGGCGACGACAATCTGGACCGATCCGAGCGCCAAGCTCTGCAGCAGCACGTGACCCATGGCCGGGTCGATGAACTGCGGGAGCAGCGACAGGTACAGGATGGCGATCTTCGGGTTCAGCAGGCAGGTCAGCAGGCCCATCGAGAAGAGCTTGGCCGGGCGCTCGACGGGGAGGTCGCGCGGCTGGAAGGCCGACGTGCCGCCGGGCTTGACGGCGTTCCAGGCCAGCCAGAGCAGATAGGCGGCGCCGGCCAGTTTGAGCGCCGTGTACGCGGCCGGCACGTAGGCGAAGACGGCTGTCAGGCCCAGGCAGGTCGCGGCGAGGTAGACGGTGAAGCCCAGGAAGACGCCGGTGAGGGAGATCAGGCCCGCCCTGCGGCCTTGGGCGATCGAGCGGGAGATCAGATAGATCATGTTCGGGCCGGGGGTGAGGACCATTCCCAGCGAAATCAGCGCAATTCCGATCAAGGCACCCGTCATGTCGGCAGATTAGCTGACTTGTACGGAATGACGGCGAACCGCCCCCCGTAGCCGGCATCCCGCCCCAGGTCCGAGCGCTGGGTGGCCAAGCGCGGCAGGGCCGTCCCCGGACCGACCCTTTGTCCCATACCGTGCGTATTGGATCCGTTACAGGGGAGGAAGTGCCTCGGGGGGACACATGCAGTTCGATGACGATGCGCAGCTCGACCCGTCGCAGGTCGAGGACGTGCGGGCCGGGGGCCCGCAGCGGCGCGGGGGTGGGGGCATGCCGGGCGGCTGCATGCTGCCGATCGGCGGCCGGGGCGGCGGATGCCTGATGCTGCTCCTGGGGGTGGCCGCGTTGTTCGTGTTCGGGGTGGTCCCTTCGCCGTTCACCGGCGACGAGGACGGTCAGCAGGGAGGCGGCCGGCTGCCCAGCGCTCCGCCCCAGCTGACCCCGAGCGGCAACCTGGCCGAGCGCTGCCGCACCGGCGCCGACGCCGACCAGTCGGAGGACTGCCGCATCGTGGGCACGGTCAACAGCATCCAGGCGTACTGGCGGCAGGAGTTCGAGGAACGCGGTCAGAGAGCGTATTCACCGGCCAAGACGGTGCTGTTCTCGCAGGCGGTGAACACCGGCTGCGGCACGGCCGACTCCTCCGTTGGGCCTTTCTACTGTCCCGGCGATAGCAAGGTCTACCTCGACCTGACCTTCTTCGGCACGCTCCAACGCGACTTCGGCGCCGAGGGCGGCCCGTTCGCCCAGGCGTACGTGGTCGCCCACGAGTACGGCCACCACGTGCAGAACCTCCTCGGCACCATGAACAAGGTCAGCAGGAACAGCAGGCCCGGCGCCGACAGCCCGTCCGTACGGCTCGAACTGCAGGCCGACTGCTATGCCGGCGTCTGGGCGAACAACGCGGTCAAGACCGGTTTCTACCGGGACCCGTTCTCCCAGAGCGACATCGACCAGGCGCTCAGCGCGGCCGCCGCGGTCGGCGACGACAGCATCCAGCGTCGTGCCCAGGGTCGCGTCACCCCGGACGCCTTCACGCACGGCACCTCGCAACAGCGCGAGAAGTGGTTCAGCACCGGGTACGAGACCGGCGACCCCACGCGCTGCGACACCTTCTCCGGGCGCATCTAGACGGCCCTTCGGGGCAGTGGTCCCCTGCGTGCGCCCCCGGAAGGAACGTCAGTCATGGACTTCAGGGACCAGGTCGACCTCGATCCCTCGCAGGTGGAGGACGCCGGCACAGGCGGCTCCGGCGGCGGCTTTCCTGGCGGCATGGTCATAGGAGGCGCCGGCATCGTCAGCCCCCGTCGAACCTGGCCGACCAGTGCCAGACAGGCAAGAACGCCGACCAGTCAGAACGGTGCCGCGTCGTCGGAGTGGTCAACAGCATCCAGGACTACTGGAAGCGTGAAATTTCCGAATATCGCCTGTCCAAGACCGTGCTGTACTCGGGCAGCTTACGCACCGGCTGCGGCGCCGCCAGCTCGGCCGTCGGCCCCGTCTACTGCCCCGGCGACCAGCGCGTCTACCTCGACCTGAGCTTCTTCGACCAGCTCCAGAGCGACTTCGGCGCCCAGGGCGGTCCCTTCGCCCAGGCGTACGTGATCGCCCACGAGTACGGCCACCACGTCCAGGACCTCCTCGGCGAACTCGAGTCCGGCAGCTCGGTCCCCGTCGAGCTCCAGGCCGACTGCTACGCCGGAGTCTGGGCCCGCAACGCCGTCACCACCGGCTTCTACGAAAAGCCCTTCACCCAGGCGGAAATCGCCGAGGCCCTCGATGCGGCGACCGCGCTCGGCGACGACAGAATCCAGCGACGCACCCTCGGCAGAATCGATCCTGAATCGTTCACCCACGGCTCCTCTGAGCAACGCGTCGCCGCCTTCCAGCGCGGCTACAAGACCGGCGCACCCGCTGACTGCGGGCAAGCGGACCTGGGCCGGCTCCCGGCCTGACGAGGCCGGATAGCGCAAGGATTCCGATTCTCTCCTAAAATCAGGGGGGTGATCTTCAAGCTTGTCGGCGACGGACGCCCATATCCCGAACACGGTCTGACGAACCGAGAGTGGGCGCAGATTCCTCCACGGCAGGTCCGGCTCGACTCATTGATCACCACGAAGGCCATGCTGGACCTGCATTCGCTGCTCGCCGCCGACTCCACCTTCTACGGGGATCTTTTCCCGCACGTGGTCCAGTGGCAGGGCGAGCTCTATCTGGAGGACGGTCTGCACCGCGCGTTGCGCGCGGCCCTGCATCAACGATCGATCCTGCACGCCAGGGTCCTGGAACTGCCCAACTGAGAAAGGAAAAAGGGAGCCGCGATTCGCGGCTCCCTTTTGTTATGTCAACCATCAGGAGGACTCGGGCGTCACAGCAGCACCTTTCAACATCGTTTTGGAGAATGCCGTGTCCTACCCGCAGCAACCGCCTGGGCAGCAGCCACCGCAGGGACACGGATACGGCTATGGCCCACCGACGCAGCCCGGCTACCGCCACCAGCCGCCGCCGCCTCCTCCGCCCGACAAGAGCGGCAACCTGGGCGTGATCCTGCTGCTGGTCATCGGCCTGCCGCTGCTGCTGCTCGGCGGCTGCGGCGCGGTCTTCGTCGTGCTCACCGCCGACCAGGGCAGCGTGGCCGTACGGGATGTGCTGGAGACGGAGGCCGACGATAACCCGCCGGACGTGCAGCTCGATCCCGGCACCGACCCGCCGGCGAGCACCGCACCCGAGCAGAGCACCGCACCCGAGCAGACCGCGGCGCCCTAGCAGACCACCGCCTAGCAGCAGCCCGCGCAGACACAGCCGCAGACGGCCAAGATCGGTGACTGCGGCTGCGGCCGAACGCCTTGATCGGCCGCGGACCCGCATTTCGTAGGTGATGTGCTGGTAGTCGCTGCCGAGTTCGGCGTGCCGCCAGGACGACTGAGTGGCGAACTGGCCATTGAGGTAGACCACGCAACGACCTGGCCCACCGGTGTCGGTCACGGCCAGCGAGGTGTCGTCGACCGGCACCATGCCGGTCCAGGAGGCGTTGAAGTTGGTCACCCGTTCAGCGTGCACCCTGACCTCAGGTCAAGATCGAACCTCAATTAGCTCAGGGGTGGAGACGCCTTTCCCAGGGGAACGGCGGCGCTCATCGTGGTGCCTTCTCCCCGTACGCCATTGACGGTGAGGCGGCCTCCTAGTCCCGCGACTTCGGCTCGCCGGCCGTGTAGACGGGCCTGGAACACGTCCGCCGATGTCCCGGAGTCGTCATAGCTGACGGTCAAGCGCAGCCCGCTGGGGACCGTGGTGAGGGCGATGGAGACGGTACCGGCCTGTGCCTGCCGTTCCACCTCCTGCAGGACATCACGGATCGTGCCATGGACGATCTCGGTAATCACGGGGGGAAGCGGCTGTTTCGGCAGAGCCCATATCTCCACCGTGATCCCGGTCTGCAGCGACCATTCCGCCAAGTAGTCCGCCAAAGCCTGAGAGGCTGTGCGGCTGCCTGCTTCGAGTTCTCCATGTGAGCTGTTGATCATCTACTTCTTCCCTTGCTCGTCACCGGTCAAGTGCGCCTGAGCAGGCCGTACGGAGTAGTTGCGCGGGAACGGTCATCGCTCGAGCCATGCCTGCTCGGAGGTGAACTTGCAGGGCCACTGGATCGCCTTCTTGCCCTTGCGCTTCTCGCCGCTCCCGATGGCGAGGCACATGCCTGTGGCCCTGTTCTGGAGCCGCTCCAGATGGTCATCGTTGTAGATCCACTGCTGCGCCAATCCGCCGTCCGTGCACGGCCACTGGATCGCGACCTTCCCCTTCTTCTTCTCACCGCGCCCGATCGCCAGGCACAGCCCGGTCTTGACGTTCACGAGCCGGCGGTCGGGCCGGTGGATCCAGCGCTGCTCCTTGCCCCCGGTGCAGGGCCACTGGATCACCGGTTTCGCCGCCTTCACCTCTCCCCGGCCCACGGCCAGACACATGCCGGTCGCGCCGTTGACGTATGCCCGGCCGGGTCCGGCGGAGGCCACGGCGGCTTGTGCGGACGCGGTGGTTTGTGCGGACGCGGTGGGCGGCAGGGACAGCACGGTCAGGGCGGTCACGACCACGGCGGCGCTCCTGGAACTCGTGCGCATGGATGTCCTTTCAGAGGTAGTCGATCAACGGGGGACGAGATCACGAGACTGGTCGCGATCATCAGCAGTCGCTGATCTCGATCCGTGGGCAGACCGAGACAGGTCACACGTCCGTGTGCCGGCTCCCGGCAGTCTCAGCGGCAAGCGGTCCCGCGACCGCTTGCCCGCCGAGGCCTGTGGCACCAGGATCGTGGCGACAAGATTGTTCGGCACCCCTCATCCGGCAGGCAAACAATGCTTTTCCCGGCAGAACGGTTCCGCTCCGCGCCTCCCCAGCCGGTGGCAGCGGCTCCTGGCATCGACCGACCTTCCGGCGGGCTCTTGTCACTGGCCATGTGCGTGTCGCTCACGCGCGCAGGCATTCGGGTCTGCAACGCACGCGATCGGCGAGCCGGGGGTCAACAGGTGATGTGATCAGCGAGCGCATCTGAACCGTCTTCGTCGTCCAGTGAATGGAGTCCCGTTACGGTGGCAGGCCGTCGTGAAAGTCCGGTGGATCCGGCAGCGGGACCGGTTCAACGCTTTGCCTCCGAGTTACGCAAGCTGCGCCAGGAAGCGGGCGGCCTCACCTATCGGGCCATGGCCAAGCGTGCGGGTTATTCGGTCACCACGCTGTCGCAGGCGGCGGCGGGTGAGCGCCTGGCTTCGCTGCCCGTCGTCCTCGCCTTCGTGGAAGCATGCGGCGCAGACGTCTCCGCATGGGAGCGCCGCTGGCAGCAGGTCGCTCATGAATTGGCCCGCGAGAGGGCGGACGATGAAGGTGCCGCCGGGCCGTACCTGGGTTTGGCCCCCTATGACACGCACGATTCCGGTCGTTTCTTCGGACGGGATCGGCTCGTCGAGGAAGTGCACGAGTTGCTTCGACGGCATCGTTTCGCCGCGGTGTTCGGCCCTTCGGGCAGCGGTAAGTCGTCCCTGTTACGTGCCGGGCTCGTGCCTGCCGCACACGGAGAGACGACGCCCACGGGCGAAACCCTCGGGCAGAGCCGGATACTCACACCGGGCGAGCACCCGATGCTGCACGCCGACCGGCTCCTCCCGGGCGAGGGCGACTCCGACACGCTGATCGTGGTCGACCAGTTCGAGGAGGTGTTCACGCTCTGCCGGGACCAGCGCGAGCGGGGGCAGTTCATCGACCTGCTGCTCAACGCGCGGCAACCGCAAAGCCGGATGAAAGTGGTCATAGCGGTGCGCGCCGACTTCTACGGGCGATGCGCCGAGCACCGCGAGCTCACTGGAGCCCTGCGCGAGGCCAACCTGCTGGTGGGCCCGATGAACCAGGAAGAGCTCAAAGACGCGATCGTCCGGCCGGCCATGGCCGAGGGCTTGACCGTGGAGCGAGCGCTGACGACCGAGATCGTCACCGACGTCGCCGACGAGCCCGGGGCGCTTCCGCTGATGTCGCACGCGCTGCGGGAGGTCTGGCGCCGCCGTACGGGGAAGATGCTGACCTTGGACGCCTACGAGAGCGTGGGCAGAGTCCACGGGGCGATCAGCCATACCGCGGAGGAGCTCTATGCCCGCCTGTCGCCGGCACAGGCGAGGATCGCCCGGCGAATACTGCTCAGGCTGATCAATCCAGGCGAGCAGGCCCAGGACACGCGCCGTCCCGCCGCCCGGGCGGAGCTGGACCCGTACGGGGAGGCGGACACCGCGCTGGTCATCGAACAGCTGGCCGGGGCCAGGCTCCTCACCCTGCACCAGGACACCGTGGAGCTTGCGCACGAGGCCCTGATCGAGTCGTGGCCACGACTACGTGGATGGGTGGACGAAGGACGGGATCGCCTGCGAGCACATCGGCAGTTGACCGAGGCGGCCAAAGCATGGGAGGCGCATGGCCGGGACGCCGAGCTCCTCTACCGGGGTACCCGCCTGGCCGTCGTCGACAAGCTGTTCATCGAGCCGGGCGGCCGCGACGACCTCACACCCCCGGAACGGAAGTTCGTTGACGCAAGCGCGGCGCTGGCGCGGCGCACCTCCCAGAGGCGGGTCACCGTCTCGGCCGCCCTGGTGGTCTTGCTGATCGCCTCCATGGTCGCGGCGGGAGTCGCCATCCGGCAGGCCGGCCTGGCCAACGATCGGCTGGAGGAGGCGACGGCCCGGCTGGCCGCCAGGCGCGCGGCCGCCCTGCGGTTGAGCGACCCGAAGCTGGCCCGCCGATTGAGCGCTGCGGCCTGGCGGATGGCCCAGGTCCCCGAGGCCAAGGGCGAGCTGATCGACTCGATGGCGTTCCCCTTGGTCGACGTCTTCACCGCCCCGTACAGCCCGACGGACTTGGTGCATGGGCTCAGCGTGGATGGCACCAGGCTGGCCGTCTACACACCCCGTACGGCGGCCGAGCCGGCCGCACTGCGCGTGCTTGACCTGGCCACGAAGAAGGAGGTCGCGAGCGCCAGATGGACGGGGCAACCTGTCTCGGAAGTGGTGTGGAGTCCTGACGGCCGTACCCTGGCGGTGGAGGACAGAACCAACGCACGGCTGTGGACCGTCGGCGCCGGAGGCCTGACGGACCTCGGCGTGGCATTCCCCCACCTCGACCCTACGGAGTTCAGCCCGGACGGGCGCTTTCTCATCGGGGTACGCGATGAGATGAACGAAGCCTGGAGCATCGAGGACCGGACACGCGTGCTCGACGAGCCGGTCAGTGCCATCAGCCCGGATGGCCGGCTGGCCCTGGTCATCCCAGCGGAAGCCGATGAATTGACGACCACCCCGGTGTCCCCCGGCAGCAGGGCGAGTTCGGGGCGGAGGGTGGAACTCTGGGACCTCGAGAAGCGCAAGCCGCTCCGTGCCCCCTGGTTGCCGGAAACCGCCACGGAAGGCGTGTTCAGTCCAGACGGGAAGCGCCTGGCCGTCTCGACCGCCGACGGTACCCGGCTGTTCGACATCTCCTCGGGCAAGGAGGTCCTACGCCCGCTGTATCCGCCTACCGAACGTATGGAGTTCAGCCTCGACGGTCGATTCCTGGCCGGGACGCGGGGTTGGGGGGTGGTGACCCTGTGGCGGGTGGACGACGGCACAGAGCTGATGAGCAACTTGCTTCTGTCCAGCGTTGGGGGAGCCAAGCCCCGTATCTCGCCGGATGCCCGGGTTCTCCGGTTGATCGGCCAGTTCGGCACGGTGAACGTCCTGGACATCTCCCCCTACACCCACCCTGTATCGCTCGCTCCGGGAGGCGGCAAGCGGCTGTTCAGCCCTGACGGCCGCTTCCTGGTGACGGCGCATCGCCGAAAAGGCAGGCCGGAGGTGCGCATTTGGGATGTCGCCGCCCGGCAACCCGTGAGCGGCCCGCTACCCGTCGACGATCTCCCCGACAACGACCCTACGGAGACGGCGTACTCCCCGGTATTCAGCCCGGATGGCCGCACGCTTGCGCTCACCCACCCCGCGTCCCCCGTGGTGACCTTGTGGGACGCCACGACCGGCCGCAGCATCGGCGCATTGCGCGTCCGGAGACAAAGAGCCGTCGGAGTCTTGTCCGTGGCCTTCTCCCCCGACGGCAGAACCGTCGCGGTCGCGCCCCTCAGCGCGAACACAGATAACGAAGAGGCGCTCGACGGCCTGGCTTTCGACGATCTGGAGCTGTGGGACGTGAGAGCCAGAAGATGGATCCGCACCGTCTCCGATGCGGGAGCAGGGGTTCTGATCTTCGAGCCGGACGGGCGCCGGTTGTTCGTGGACAAATCCCGCAAGGGGCGAATCCTGGTCAATATGGCCACCGGAGAAATACTCCAGCACTCATCCGACGCCCGCGCCCAGGGAGAGATTCTCTTCATCGAGAACATTGCCGCGACCGGAGACCTCGACGGGCGTTTGACGTTCTGGGACAGGGGATTGCGCAGGCCCCTGGCCCCGCCGCAGACCGCGTACACGGCATCGATCAACGCACTTGTCCCTTACCCGCAGGGCGAACTACTCGCCACCGTCTCCGGCCAAGGCGAGTACGGCATCCAGCTATGGGACTGGCGGGGATATCAGCGGATCGCCTCACCGATCAGCTTCAACACCCAGTCCGTACCGGCCGTGGCATTCAACCGGGCCGCTCTGCTCGTCTCATCCGCCGACGGGACCTTACGTGAGATCACCGTCGATCCTGACACGGCCGCCGCCGTGATCTGTCGCCGGGACGGCGGCCTGTCCCCTGCCGAGTGGCAACAACACATCCCAGAACTGGCCTATCAAAAGACCTGCCACTGACGACACCCCGCGAGAAACGGGGCGACGCATCATCCACCCGGACGTCCTTCCGCCCACTACATCGGTATCGTCAAAGTCGTTCAACAACCCGTGCGAGTTGAAGAAAGGCGCCCGGCCGCGACCGTTCGCGAAGATCGATCAAGCTATCTTCCGCTGGACGTACCGGTGACCAGCGGCAGCGAAATCGACGTCCCGGCCAGGTCGACGGTGACCCTGGTCTCGGTGCCGGTTTCGACGTTGCCGAGGTCGGCGTTGGTTCCGGTCAGCACCAGGCCCAGCCGGTGCCCTGCCTTGAACTCGTAGTCCTGCGGCAGCATCGACCAGGTGATCTGGTACGGCTTGCCCGGTGTCAGTGGTGCCGGGTGGCTCAGTGACTTGTGGTTCTGCGCGTCCATGATTCCTCGGGTGACCACCTGGAAGCCGGATGTCACCGTATTGTCGCCGGCTTTGAGGTAGCAGCCGTCGTCATCGGCCGTGCTCTGGCCGATGCAGTCTTTGCCGTCGATGAGCTTGAGGCCTTGCCCGTTGGGGTCGACGCCGTGGATGCGGCTGTCGGTGCCGTGGTCGACGAGCAGGACGCCCAGGTTGGCGGTCGGCTTGTCGAGCTTGAGGCGCAGGCTCACCGTCGGCGTTCCGGACAGTCGCGTCGCGTTTTTCAGCGGCGGGGTCAGGTATGCCATCCGGTGTGGGTTGGTGGTGGCGGGGTTGTCGGCCATCGCGATCTCGGTCTGGGCGGTGTCCAGGTAGCTGCCGGTGCCGGTCGAGGGCCTCAGCCCCAGGGAGCCGTCTTGCTGCGGGCGCAGGGTCGTCGTCCGTGTCGGTGCCGGCCAGTCGGCCTGGGTGATCCAGCGGTCCGGGCCGAGCTGCACGTCGGCGCGTGGCTGGCGCATGATGTCGTTGGCCACGCCCATCAGTTCGTGGTCGAACCACTGGTGCAGGGTGTTGACCCATACGTCGCGGCGGGCCCAGAACGGGTCGAGGTGCCCGTACTGGGTCACCCACACCTTGCGCTGCACGGTGCGGGGCAGCCCGGCCCACCACTGGGAGAACTGGTCGGCCATCACGTTCCGATCGTGCATGCCCACTACCGGGAAGACGCTGGCGCGTACGTTGCGCGCCTTCGAGATCGGTCCGGTCCGGTAGTTGCGTTCGTGCCAGTAGGCGTTGTAGTTGCCGGTGGCGTCGTCCGAGCCCTCGCTCATGCGCTGGTGCACCGCCGCGCATTTCTCGTCCGGATCGGCGTCGACGTATTTGGCCATCCATTCCTGGCCGCCCTTGAAGTCCGTGAGGGTGCCGTTCGCGCGCCACATCTCATACCAGCTGCTGGGCGCCGCGAGCGGCACGATCGTCTCCAGCCCTCGCACGCCGGTGCCGGCGACGCCGATGGCGAGGGATCCTTCGTACGAGTGGCCGATCATCCCGGTGCGTCCGGTGGTCCAGGAGGCTTTGACCGGGTTGCCCTTGTCGTCGTAGGCGGTCGCCCGGCCGTTCAGCCAGTCGATGACCGCCTTGCCGCCCAACACGTCCGACGGACCGCCGGAGGTCGGACAGCCGCCGGACAACCTGGTGCCGACCATGTCGACGGACACGAAGGCGTACCCGCGAGGCACGAAGTAGTTGTCGTAAAACAGTGGGAACTTGGTCAGGTTCCCGTCCGCGTCGTAGGTCTTGTGTTCCAGCTCGAATCCGACACCCGGTTGGTCGTAATACGGGCTTTCGTGCATGATCACCGGGACCTTGAGCCCGGCGTTGCTCTCCTTCGGCCGGATGATGTCCACCCGGACCAGGTCCTTGTTGCCGTCACCGTCACTGTCGAGCGGCGACTGCACCCGGACGTGCTCGCGGATGGCGTCCTTGTAGGAGAAGACCGGCTGCGTAACCCCGCCGGAGACTTCGATCTCCGGCTTGGCCGCCGCCGATGCGGCGGGAGCACTCGCGACCACGGTCGCGGTCGCGAGGGCGACGGTGGCGAGGAGCGCTCGCCCTTGGACGTTTGACATGTGCATCCCCATTGAGCTGTGCGGAACAAGCTGTAGCTGTGCGAGTCGAGGTGTCCTCAAGCCGCGTCGAGGGCTTCGGTGATCTTGCGGGTCATGTCGGCGATGGTGGGGCTGGGCTCGCCCCGGTGGGTGCGGGCGGCTGCTTCGATGGCGACGATGACGGTGCGGCGGAAGTTGCCGGCCTCGGCCGGGTCCTGCTGCTTGAGCAGGCTCATGGCCGCGGTCAGGGCCGGCAGCACCTGGTCGGCGAGTGCGGCTGTGGACTTGCCGTTCAGGTTGATGTCCCTGCTTTTTGCGGCGAGCACGTGCCCGACCAGGCCGGTCGCGGAGGACAGGGCGATGGAGCCCTCGGTGGCGGCCTTGTGGGGCTTGCCGGCGGCATCGGCGGCGGACATCAGCGTGACGGCACCGTATGCGGCGGTGCGCAGGGTGGTCTTGTCCTGATCGGTCAGAGTCATGGACATGGTGGTGAACCCTTCTAAGGTGTGAGGAAATTCGCTGGAACGACACGTAAGAAGGAGCGCGGTGCTGCTGGTGCTCCGGGTGTCTCGCGGGCGTAGGCCACGCCCCGGCCGGTCCGGCATGAGGCAGACAGGGCCGCCCGTCGGGTGTCGCGGGCGGGTTCGCCGGGCGGGTCTGCCGGGCGGGGGCTTGGTGTCAGTCGTCGATGGCCTGGTAGAGCGTGGTCCAGAAGTCGTTGATCAGATGTGCCGGATTCGGCACGGAGAACCCGGCCTGGGTGAGCACGATTCCGGTGAGCTGGTTGGCCGGGTCGGCGAACGTCGAGGTGCCGGTGCCGCCGTCCCAGCCGAACTGGCCGATAGGCGCGTAGTCGCCCCGGTAGGTGCGCACCGCCATCCCCATGCCCCAGCCGCCCTGCTGGCCCTGACCGAACGACACATGGACGTTGTCGACGGCCATGGCGTGCCGGGCGGCCTGCTGCTCGGGCGTGAGCCGGTTGGTCGTCATCAGCTCAACCGCAGCCCGCGACAGGATCCGCTTCCCCCCGTGCACCCCGCCATTCAGCAACATCCGGAAGTAGGCGTGGTAGTCGTCGGCGGTGGAGACCAGTCCGCCACCGCCGCCCTGGAACGCCGGAGGCTCGCTCCAGCGTCCGCCCTTGGCCTCGTCCCACACGAGGAACTCTCCGGTCTGCGGGTCGGGGGCATACAGGGTCGGCAGCCGGTCGATCTGGTCGGCGGGCACGTGGAAACCGGTGTCGGTCATGCCCAGCGGCTCGAAGATGCGCTCACGCAGGAACTCCTCGAACGACTGGCCATTGACCCTGGCCACCAGCACGCCGAGGAGATCGTTGCTGATGTGGTACTGCCAGCGCTCTCCGGGCTGGTGCATCAGCGGAAGCTCGCCCAGGCGGCGCATCCACTCATCCGGCTCGGGCATCGGCTCCGGAAGATTGGGCGTGAGCCCCTGCTCGAAGACCGCGTTCATGATCGGGGTGCCCAGTGCCGTCATGTCCATGCCGAGTCCGAACGTGGAGGTCAGCAGGTCCCGTACGGTGATCGGCCGCCGTGCCGGCACGGTGTCGTCCAGCGGGCCGTCGATCCGCTTCAGCACCTGCCGGTCGGCCAGTTCGGGCAGCCACTCCTGTACCGGGTCGTCCAGCCGCAGCCTGCACTCATCCAACAGCACCATCGCCGCCGCCATCGAAACCGGCTTGGATGTCGAGGCCATCCGAAAGATCGTGTCCCGGCGCATCGGCGCGCCACCGTCATGGCGCATCGTGCCGATCGCCTCGACGTGTGTCTGTCCGCCCCGGCTGACCAGAGCGACCAGCCCGGGGATCTTCCCGGACTCGACATGCCGTGTCAGCACCCCGCGCAGCCTGCGCAGCCCTGCTTCGGAGAAGCCGTTGTTGCTTTTTTCCATCATGAACCTCCTTGCATACAGTGTTCGATCTTGCGAGACTCGCCCCGGCGGGGCGCTCATGGCTCGATGCGCGACCCACGAGGATCGGGGGGGTGAACTCGGCGTGGTCACGGCATCTACCGTCGCCGACCGCTCTGATACCGGGCCGTCGCCGTGCTGACGGGGCCGCTGACACGGTCACTGACGCGGCAGCGCATGCCGCGCTGATGCCGGTGACGGCGAACGGCACGGGCCAGGCCGGCCGGTCGGGAGTCAGCCCCTGATCGGGGGAATCCACTCGGTGAGCTGGATCTTCACGCCGTTGGGGTCGGTGAGCTGCATCAGCAGCTCGCCCCACGGCTCCCGCCGGAGCGGGATGGTGATGGTGGCGCCTTCGCTGCGTAGCCGCTCGTACTCGGCGGCCAGGCCGGTGACCGTGAACACCACGATCACCTCCGCCAGCCCCTGTCCCGGTTGCCACCGCTCGAGGTCGCGCTCCACCAGGACCAGGTCAACGGCCGCGTCGTCACGGCCAAGCGCGATGAACTCCTCGCCGACCAGGACTTCTCGGAAGCCGAGATGACTGGTGAAGAACCGGCTGGAAGCGGCGGGGTCTGCGACGGTCAGGGATACAGCGGAAGTGACGATGTTCATGCCATAGCGCCAGAGAAGGGCATATCCCGATTTACCTCCCGACGGGCGTGTTCTTTGGATGGATCAAGCATCACGCCGGGCAGTGCTGTGGATCAACGGCGACTATCGCAACGGTCGTTAACCCATGGTTGACGGTCTCAGCCGGGCAGTGGTCCCAGATCACGCACCACGCGGGCGAAGGCGCGGATCATGTCGTTCTCCGCATCGTTGCGCCACACCAGCCCGTACGGCAGCGCCTCCATGTCCGTGACAGGCAGATAGGCGATGTCGGGGCGAGGAAAGTACCAACTCACGTGGACCGGGAAGAGGGTGACGGCCTCGCCCAGGACCGTGTGCATGAAGACTTCCTCGAGGTTGTTCACGTTGGCGGTGCGGTCGATCAACCGGCCCTTGGGGGTGAGCTTCGGGACGAAGTGGTCGAACCAGTAGCCGGGCGCAGACTCGACGGTGATGTGCTGGAAATCGCTGACCGCCTCCAGGGAGACCGAGGACCATCGGGTGAGCGCATGGTCGCCGGCCACGGCAAGCACCCTCGGCTCGGCGAAAAGCAGCGGACCCACCGTGAGGTCGGGCTCCTCGACGGGCAGCCAGGTGATCAGGATGTCGACCTCCCCGTTGCGTAGCTGGGCGAACGGATCCTGGTAGGCCGACACCCGTAGGCGCAGCTCCCACTGCGGGTGGCGGGCGCGGAAGGTCTCCCAGTAGCGGCGCAGTTCCTGGATGTTGGCCGGGAACAGGCTCACCCGGAGGGTGCCCGTCTTGCCCCGGGCCGCCAGCCGGGCCCGCTCCAGGCTCTGCGTCAACCCCTGATGCAGCTGGCGCAGGTCGTCGCGGAGCTGCTCACCCACCGGCGTGAGCCGTACATTGCGGCTGTCGCGGGCGAAGAGCTCGACGCCGATGGACCGTTCCTGCTTCTTGATTGCCTTGCTGACCGCCGCCACGGAGACGTGCAGCCGCTCCGCCGCGCGGCCGAAGTGCAGCTCCTCGGCGAGGGTCAGAAAGATCTCGATGTCCCGTAGCTCCACGCGGCTCCCCATCGATCCCTCGTCGAGATCGTTCACTGGTGGCGCAGTATGACATGTCAGGCCATTGGAATGAGCACGGACCGGCTGATCCAGGCGATGTGGGGGCCGACCCCACCAGAGACGGCCAAGGCACAGGTCCAGGCGTCGGTGATGGCGATACGCCGGATGCTGCGCGCGGCGCAGGCCGAGAACATCGTGCAGACACGTCCCGGCGGCTATGCCGCGGTGACCGAGCCGGGCCAGGTGGACGTCCACGAGTTCAGGCGGCTGGCCGCGGGCGACAGCCACGGGATCCGCCAGGCGCTCGGGCTCTGGCGCGGGCAGGCGCTGGCCGCCGCGCTGGGCTGTCCGGCGACGCTGTCTTCGAGGCGGGACTGTCTCTGATCATCGGCAACTGTGCCTCGCCGGCCGCTGATCGGTAGGCAGCTACTGCGAGAGTTTCCCCGCTTGTCTCGTGCTGAGGGTGATCGACTGTGGTGGTCAGGCCCCCTTGCCAGAGGCGGCCGACATTCCCGCGGGGTTGAGCTCGGCTCAGATAAGCGTCAACGTTGACTGCCGCGGACAGACTTGAGTGCGGTAGTGACTGTCAGTGGTTCGCCGTTACAGTGTGGAGTTGTTGGGCTGCATGGCGTGAATGCGGCAGGCGGGTACGGCCGCTTCTCCTGTAGGAGGCGATGGTGACGTCACTGTTGGAACGCGTGGCCCCAGGGCGAGACGGCTGCACACGGCAGGCCGAGGACTTGCGGGTACAACTGGCCGCGGTCGAGAACGACTACAGCGCCTGGCCATCACCACGGTTCCACCATGATCTTGTTATGCGAAGGGCCTCCGACCTGTTGGTGCAGGTCGGAGGCCCAACTTAGCGGCGGTGGTGGTGGGATTTGAACCCGTCCGCCCACCCCTTCGGGCCTGTGATCATGCGCAGACTACCCCGTAGGGGCGGACGTATCCAGACTCTCCCGGACGGATGCGGACTGGTCCGGACGGCTCGTTCCCCCAAATGGGGCTCACAAAGGATCTTCAGCGTCGCGGCTTCGAGGAGTCAGTGGCGGGTGTCGTAGGTCTCGCGGGCCGCGAGCACCTCTTTGATGTGTTCCTCGGCCCAGCGGCCCAGCGCCTGCAGGGGCTCGTGCAGCGTGCGTCCCAGCGCGGTCAGTTCGTACTCGACTCTGGGCGGCATCTCGGCGTACACGTACCGCGCGACAAGCCCGTCGCGTTCCAGGTCCCGCAACGTGTCGGTGAGGACCTTCCCGCTGATCCCGTCGACCGTGGTCCGCAAGTCGCCGAAGCGCATCCTGCCGGCGCTGAGCGCGATCACCACCATCGCCGTCCACTTGTTGGCGATGCGGGCCAGCGACGTGCGCGACGGGCAGGTCGCCGTGAGCACATTAAAGTCCGGATGCTGTGACATGCGCCACATTCCCTAATTAGTTACGTTGAGGTAAATGGTTACCGATGGTGAGTATAGGGCCGCACCAGGACGAACCTGAAACACAAGGGAGAAGATCCACCATGGGGTCCACCATTACGCTCACCGTCGCCCGCCAGTACGCCGACGCGATGGCCGCCAAGGACTTCGCCGCCGTCGCGGGCCTGTTCGCCGATGACATCGTGTGGCACCAGCCCGGCAATCACCGCTTCTCCGGCACTTACCGTGGCCGCGACGCGGTCAACGAGGCGATCGGCGCCCAGATGGCCGCCACCGAGGGGACGCTCGACATCGCCATCACCGGCGAGCCCATGATCAACGACGCACTTGCCGCGTTTCCCGTCCACTTCTCCGCCAAGCGCAACGGCGCTGAGATGTCGATGGACGGTGTCGACGTGCTGAGGGTCGAAGACGGCAAAATCGCTGAGGTGTGGCTGTTCTCCGCCATTCAGCAGGACGAGGACGCCTTCTGGGACGCCGACTGAGCACAGACCGTGTCGTCGTTGTTGCCGCCGGCCACTCAGTCAACCCAGCCAGTGCAGGAGAGTGGCCGGTGGAGGACGGAAGCGCCGAAGCCTGGTGCGCGATGACGAGATGAGGGCCAAGCTGGCTCGGGAGATGCTCTCCCGCGCTCAGGTCACCCAGGCAGTAGACCTGAGGACGAGCGGCGCGGGCCTTGCCGCCCATTATCGTGGCGGGCTCGTGGTGATCAGGGCGACGTTCAAGCCGGGGGTGGCTCTCGGCGATCTCGGCCTACGGGCCCTACGGGGCACCGGCAGCAGGCCGGCGACGGCGCCGAGCCCTCTCTCCCACGAGGGAGCATGATCCCCCGCGGGAGAGGTCTGTAACAGTTGACGCGGCAGGGCCGGCGGGCGCACGGGCCATTCGGAAGGCCCGCCAGCACTGGATCTCAGAGGCCGATCTTGCCCACGCCAGCGCCCGCGGTGACCGTCGACTTCACCGAGCAGTTGCACTCCGGGGTGTAGGAGTACGGGATCGTGGCCACGCTGCTCGCGTTGCGCGACTGGGGCGTGCCTGAGTTGACCAGGTAGTTGTTGAGCAGCTTGATGTTGCCCTGTGGCGAGGAGCCCTCTTGGAGGGACGTGGGGCGGCTGACGTTCTCGAAGTAGTTGCGCTCGACGTAGACGCCGGCGTTGGTGGTGGAGGCAACGCCGTAGCTGCCGATGTTGGAGTAGTAGTTGTTGAGCACGTGCACCGGATTGCCGAAGCGGACCCGGGGATGGCGTTGGTTGGTACCGTCGAACCAGTTGTGGACGTAGGTCACGCGCAGGTGGCCGATGTCGCCGGTGTTGCTGTCGGACGATCCCAGGAGCGCAGTCTTGTCGTGGCCGTAGAAACGGTTCCACGAGACGGTGACGAAGTCGGAGGCCAGGCGGATGTCCACGAGACCGTCCGAGGCGCGGGTGAAGTTGTTGTGGTCGATCCAGATGTGGTGCGAGCCGTCCTGAACGTTGATGGCGTCGTCGCTGGAATTCTGGATGGTCAGGTTGCGGATGATGATATTGCTGACGCCGTTCATGGTCAGCCCGCCACCGTTGAGACCGGAGCCGGATCCGACGCCGAGGATGCTCTTGTTGGAGGCCACCCGGTACATCCCGGAGATGGAGATCATGCCGGAGATGCGGATCGTCTGGGTGCTGCCGGAGCTGAGCGCGCTGGCCAGCGCCGAGGCTGTGGAGACCGTGACGGTCGAGCCACCGGCGCCACCGGTCGTACCGCCGTTCATGCTGGCGAATCCGACGGGGCTGGACTCGGCGGCGAGGGCCGGTTCCGCGCTCACCAGGACGCTGACCACCAGAGCCAGTACGGCGGTGGCGGCGCTAAGACGTTGCATGACGACCTCCGTCGGGAAAACGCTTTCCATTCGGGTGCGTGAACCGTACGAAAGGGTCGGTACCACGTCAAGGAAGCGAGTTAGGCCACCGCCCCTGACCTGCTCGGCCGCCATGAAACTAGATGAAAGGTCGTTCGTCGGGCATTCTGAGCTTCCCGCGGCAGGCCATACGTTGCGACAACCTGGCGGCCAAATGGGGAGCGGGCCCGAGGCCCAGCGCCTCGCCGGCCTGAGCGACGAGCAGTTCCAGGCGATGCGCGACACCACCGTCAAGGTCAACGAGGTGCTGACCGGGCACGCACGCAAGCTCGGGCTGAGCCACTCCGACGGCAAGGTCGAGTTCCTGGTGTCGAGCGATGCGGGCATCGTGCTTGCCGACAGTCCCGGTACACCTGACGAGAGCCGCCTGATGTTCAACGGCGTGCACTGCGGCAAGCAGGTCCTGCGGAACTGGTACGTGGACAACGGGCTCGAGGTGCCCGTCAGAAGGCTGATCGCCGAGGGCGTGCCCAGGGGTCGGTGGCCGCAGCCGGCACCACTCCCGCCCGAGTTCCTGCCGGTGATGTCGGATCTGTACCGGTCCCTGAGCGAGACCTGGACGGGCGAGCGACTCTGGAACGCGCCGGACCTGAAGGCCGCCACGCAGGCCGTTGCGCGCCTCATCAGTAAATGACGGCACAGGACGGCTGGCACTCGGGCATGCTCTTCTCGATGTGGCGGGCGTGGGGCGGCAACGCCACGGAACCTGCGAGAGCGGTGGATACATGGGCGGATTGACGGAAGACCCCGCCTTTTTGGCCACGACGTTCGTGGTCATCGACTTCGAGGCGACGACTCCCAAGGGGTACCCGGCCCAGCCCATCGAGGTCGCCGCTCTCGCACTCCGCTACGACGACGGCACGTGGACGGAGGTCGGCAGAAGCGCTTCTCTCATCCGACCGCCCGCGTTTGCTCCGGTGACGCCAGCCGTTACGGCTCAAACCGGCCTAACCCCCAAGCAGGTCGGGCAGGCCCCGACTGCGGCCGAAGCGCTGGGCGCACTGGATCGGCGATTCGCTCCGGACAAGCAGTACTTGCTGGTGGCTCAACACGCCGCCACCGAGGCCAACATCATCCACAACCAGCGCGAGCACTGCCCGGCGCTGGCCCGCATTGACCTTCTTGACACCATCCCGCTGGCCAAATACGTCGCCCCAGGTCTGCCGAACCACAAACTCGACACGTTGCTGGCGCATTTCGCCATCAAACTGCCGGCGGATCGCCACAGGGCCTATGCCGACGTCGATGTCACCGCGCAGGTGTTCGTCCGGCTCGTCAGCGCCGCGGACGATCAGCTCAGCGATCTCGCGGCTCTGGTGAAGATCGCGGGGCGCACGGCCAAGTGCAACATGCCCGCCCAAGAAGAATTGTTCGATACCTAACCTTCCGGCGGGAGAGGGCACATACAGATCCGGTCTGAGAGAGGACGGTGCTCTTCTGATGATCAAGGAACACTCGGACTGCGACGAGGTCCCGTTCTGGTTCGATCCGCTGTGCCCCTGGGCGTGGATCACCTCGCGCTGGCTCCTGGAGGTCGAGCAGGTGCGGCCGGTGCGCGCCGATTGGCGGATCATGTCGCTGGCCTACCTGAACCTCGTCCAGCGCGAGGGCAAGGGACTCAGCGAGGACTACCGGGACCTGATGACGAAGGCATGGGGCCTGGTGCGGGTCTGCGCGGCAGCCGCTGAGCACGGTGGCCGCGGCGTCCTCGGACCGATGTACACCGCGATCGGCACCCGGCTCCACAACCAAGGGCGTCGCAACGATCCCACCGTTATCACCGAAGCGCTCGCGGAGGTGGGCCTGCCTGGTTCGCTGGCGGCTGCCGCCACAAGCACGGAGTTCGATCAGCTCATCAGAGACTCGCACGACGAGGCGTTCACGGAGGTCGGCCTGGATGTCGGGACGCCCGTTCTCCGCATCGCGGGTACGGCCCTGTTCGGCCCCGTGATCAGGCAGGCCCCCCGTGGTGAAGCTGCCGGCCGACTTTGGGACGGCCTGGTGTTGGTCGCCGGGACGGACGGCTTCTTCGAGCTCAAACGGAGCCGGGACCGGACCGTCAAACCGTGCTTCGAGTGAGTGGACGCCACAGCTCGGCCGATGCCCGGCTGAGGCTGCGACCGTCGAGGCTTCCGCGTTCGGTTCGACAAGGAGCGAGCAGCGACCGCGGAGCCTCGACCGGTGCACACCGCGACCTGGCGCCTCTGCCGACCGGAAGCGTTCGACGGGTCCGGTCAACCAATCCGGGCCGGTACCGCACGCGCAATGCGGTGCCCAACAAGGCGCTCGGCCTCGGCGAGCGGGTACCAGGCGGCACCCCTCACCTCGGACTCCTGGATGTGCCCCACGTCCGCATCTGTCACGAACGCATACCCGATGTCGAGGTGGTGGTGCTCCGGCTCGTCCTTCGCCGGTCGTGCCGGCACCCTCCCGTACTCGATGTAGACGGGGGTCTGCGACGCTGGGACGACCCTGCCGGGGTCGACACCGGTCTCCTCGGTCAACTCCCGCACTGCCGCGTCGATCAAGGAGACGTCGGTCGGTTCGAGGTGACCTCCGGGCTGCAACGGGATCCCGTACGCGAGGTGCTCGACAAGCAGGACCTCGACGCCACCGCGGACAAGCAACGCGCCGACGGTCGCGTGCATCCGGAAGTTCCGCCGCGACGCGAAATCCCCTCCCTGAGACAGCAGCTGCACCGGCTCAGACAGCAGCGCGGCCTCGTCCGGGTAGCGCTCAAGGTATGCGGAAAGCGCGCTCGCGATGTCCGAGTCACCGATCGCCACGGGGCACCCCCACACCAGCCCGACAGCAAAGCTCTCCGTAACCGATTCCTCGGATGTGAGCGACGAGCACTGACACAGTCAGCTCCTAAGGAAAGCGCGTGGCCTATGAGGAAGGAGGTTCGCACCTTACAGGTGGGGCGCGACCGGTGCGCGCATGCCACGCCGAACAGACACAGCAGGTGCCCACACTCCGTCCAGGGCGTGATCGAGACAGGGCTCGCCAGCCGCCGGAGACGTTGCCGGGCGTCTCTCATGAGGGCCAGCGACTCGAACCCGTGCAGACGACCCGTGGACACCAGGAACTCCAATCCCGGCCGGTGCCGCTGCTGCGCCCGGCAAGAGAAGCGACGGACCGGCTCGCACCCAGCCGCTGACATCGACCCCAGATCTCGAACCGCGCACCCCACCTCGCCATTCGGCGTCCGCCACGCGCCCATCCACCGTCGCGGCCAGTCCGGACCCAACCGAAGCCGCTCCCATACCGCCTGGTCGATTACGTAGGCGGGAAACAGTTCCTCCAGCCCACATCGATCAGACCGGACCCGACCGAGTTTACTCAAAGTCACGAACAAAGCACACCATGTCGCGTCGAACCCAGCCGACGCTTCCTCATAGCCGATCCCGAAATGAGATCAACTCCACAAGATCGAGCTGGGGCTCGACGAGCTTGCCTGGTCAGTCCGAACCCCACCAGCGCGGAGCGAAGTCTGGTTCCTCTGGGCTCGCAAAATGAAACGGGATACCGAACCGTTCTGCCAGCCTTCGCCCGATGGTGCTGGCTTCCTGAGCCTCCGGCCACGGAGGGACCTCGCCGTTGAATAGACGGAGGTCGGTCCCATGCTGAATGATCGCGAGCTGATACTCGGCCCTCGGCTCAATCGTGACGGCCAGAAGGTAGACCATCCATCCTTCGCTATCGCCGTCCCAAAGAGCTTCAATTGCTGCGGGTGCGTGGGGCAGGGCCCGGACCTTGGCCATGAGTTCGTCGAGATCCAACGGGACGGTTGGTGAGCGGGTGAACCGCTGCCCGAGGTCTTCGAAGCGCTCGGCGACCAGATCCATGCACTCGTAGAGCCCTGGCCGCGGCTCCTCCAGGGCTTCCCGGATCACCTTGACGGCCTGGAGATTGTTGCCCTTCGTCACGAGATCATCGACCTGGGAGCGCACCTGCGCGGGCAAGGCCTCCCAAAGCGGATTGTTCATGCCTGCATTCAACCGGCACACGCCGAAGACGGGCCGTGCCGACGTCCGAGCGTGCCGCGGGCACACCCATCTGATCGCTTGGTCGTCGAGCAGGGCCACCTATCGTTCACAGGGGCCATCTATCGGTCACAGGCACACTCCCACAGCGCAGCAGCGCGCCCCCTGGAGGAGGGGAGATCCCCACGTCATGACGTTTCAACGTCTTGCCCCGGCCGTGGAGCTCCTCCGTACCAACAGCCGCTATCGCCGCTATGCGATGGCGAGAATCTCGTCACCATCGGCACCACCGTCGCGCCGATGGGTCTGGCGTTCGCCATCATCGAGTCTGGCGGCGGGGCCGCCGCGCTGGTACTCGTGTTGGTGGGCGGCCTGCTCGTCTTCCTCGCGGTCACTCCGGCCGCTGGCTCGGCTGCCGCGAAATGTAACCCGATCGTGATCTGTCGGTACCCTCTAGTTGGCCTTTGCCGATCTGGCATCACTGGTGTCTCTAGAAAGAAAGCTAATAGTGAGTACCGAACATACGCTCTTGCAACTCAACGCTGCTCTCACCAGCACGGGATTCGTCGTCCACGAAAATGACGACAGCATCCAGCAGCACGCCCCATTCCCTGGGGACGCCATCGCCTACATCCAGCACGACGCGGTAAACCTCTACCTCCTCGAGGGGACCAGCACCGAGAAGGGCGAGACCGCGGCCGACAAGGCGGTTCGCGCGATACAGGATGCGGGATTAGACACCCAAGGCGAGGCGGATCCTGCCCAAGTCCTGCTGAATGGAAAGGTGATCGTAAAGGCGAAGCCGTCGCTGCCGCCTCGACCAATCATCGTCAGCCACACGGCAGTACACCACGCGACCACCAGGTAGGCGTAGAGCACGACGAAGTGCCCCCGCCCTTCCGAAAGAGACCCTGTTGGCGAAGTAGATAAGACGGAAGCCCCCGGGATCACCACTGTGATCTCGGGGCGTATCACGTGTCGGAGGACGTGTGTCTGGCCAGTTTCACCGCTGAGATCACACATACCAAGAACGGTGGAAGGGGATCCTAGAGATCATTTCTCCCTGGACAGGTAATCAAGGGGCTGTTGAGGTCATTACCAGGCGTGGACGATTCACAAGCGCGACTCACCGCGCTGTATGAGGAGCACTACCGCAGCGTGCTCAGCTACGTGCTGCTGCGAGCCGATCAGGAGACGGCCGAGGACATTGCCAGCGAGACCTTTGTGATCGCGTGGCGAAAACTCGGCCGCCTACCGGAGCCGCCGCTGCCGTGGCTGCTCGGCGTGGCTCGCAACTTGGTACGGACGCAACGCCGCACCACTGCGCGCAGGCACAACCTGGTCGCGCGGCTCGCCGAACTTGCCCCTGCTGACGACGTGGCCGAGCAGGTGGCCGAGAGGCAGGCGGCGCTGACAGCGCTCGCGGAGCTATCCGAGCTCGATGCCGAGGCCGTGCTGCTAGCCAGCTGGTACGGGCTCACCCCGGCCGAGGCCGCGAAGATCGCCGGTTGCTCGGCTCGCACCTTCAACGTACGGCTGCACCGCGCCCGACGCCGTCTCACCTACGCGCTCAACCTCACCCAGCCCACGTTCCTGGAGCAGTCATGAACGACCTCAACGGCCTGATCACCTCCTTGCGCCCCAACACCGACGACGCCTACCAGCGCCGCCGCGAAACCGACCTCGCGCGCGCCTTCGCCACCCGTCGCCGTCGCGGCTTCTCCCTCCGGCTGCGGCTTGTGGCCGTGGCCGCACCTGTCGCCCTCGCCGGCATCGTGGCCGCGGTCGCACTGGCGCCCAGGGCTGCCCCGTCGCCGGATCACCGTGCCGCAACGGATCACGACGTCAGAGCGTCGAGCCTGCAGCAGTTCGCTCTGATGAGCACGAAAGAGCTGGGAATCAGGGTCTTTCTGTGCAAGCACGACGACATCGAGGCCGCGTGCGGAGGCGGCACGGGCAGCAGGGACACCCCGGCAGGCGGCGGTACGGCGGCCACCGAACAGCAAAAGGCGGACATCGACCGGATGCTGAACGAACTACCGGGTGTCGAGAGCGTCACGTTCGAGGACCAGGCCGGCGCACTCGCCAGATTCCGCAAAGCCGTTCCTCAAATGACGGACGTAGAGACCAAGGACATGCACGAGTCGTTTCTTGTCATCATGGAACCCGACACGGACTACAGTCCAGTGATTGCAAGGGCGAAAAGCATGCCCGGGGTCTCGAACGCCTTCAAACAGGTTCCTGCTCCGCAGACGCCACCGCTGTCCACAAGCCCGCCAGCTGAGTGAAACCGTCCTCCCTGCGCCTGCCGTGCGGCCTCCAGTTCCGTGGGGAACTGTAGGAAGCACTCCCCGACCGCTCCGAACCCGTGGTCCACATCGCCATGATCGACCTCATGACCCGCCGCCTCACCAGCGAACACCCCACCTGGCGCGGCACCTGACCCGGGAGCAGACAAAACGAAACGCCCACTCGTCATGCTGCTGGACGCAGAGCGGCGAAAAGCGAGGTGCGGGTCGGGGCCAGCGGCGTTCCGGTGAGCCAAGCGTCGAGTCTGGTGAGGTTCATTGCCGCGGCGATGAGCAGGTGCTGGAGGTGGGTCTTGGCGGTCCTGCGGTAGCGGGAGCGTCCCGCGCATGAGTATCCCGAGATCCGGCGCTCACTGGGATTATCTGACCCGTTACAACCAGTCGAAGCAGCTCGCCGGGCTTTAGAAGCGGCCATTCAGCGAGAAGGTAGGGCGTCATAGCAACGGCACCTCTCCTCGGAGAGGTGCCGTTGCGAATCTGCGGGGTTTGGGGGTTCCGTCGGGCACAGCGGGCTTGAGAGGGCACCGGGGTCCTCTGCTTGCGGGAGGTGGTTGGCCGCCTACCTGCCCGCGACCGCGCGCATGGCCCTGACGAGCGGCCGTCGGCCCGCGTGCACTGGGGCGCCAAGACGATTAATCAATCGGGACCCGGCAGCGGCCACCCGTGCGATCGTGGCATTTGATATGGATCTTCTGCTCCTGGCGCTGTCCCTGGTGCTGTCCCTGGCTTTGGCCGTGGCTCTGGGTGTGCCTCTGGCCGTGGCTCTGGGTGTGGCCCTGGCTCTGCTGCACATTGTGGCTGCGGCTCTCGCTGTGCCTGCGGCTCTGAATGCGGCCGTGAGTCTGAGTCACGCGACTCTTGATCGTGGGGGCGGTAACGGCGATGGCCCAGCCGGGCTGGAGGTTATTCGCGAGGTTGTTGGTGAGACGGGTCTGCGTGCTGCCGTCGGCGTTCATCACATAGATCTCGTTGCTGCCGTCCCGAGTGCTGGTGAAGGCGATCTTGGTGCCGTCCGGTGACCACGCCGGTTCACCGTCGAACGACGTGGGGTTGTTGGTGAGATTGGTCTGCCCGCTGCCGTCGGCGTTCATCACGAAGATCTCGACGTCGCCGCGGAAGTCGGCAAAAGCGATCTTGGTGCCATCCGGTGACCACGCCGGGGCAGAGTCACCTGCGGGGTCCTTGGTGAGGTTGATCTGCCCGCTGCCGTCGGCGTTCATCACATAGATCTCGAATTTGCCGTCCCGGTTGCTAGTTAAGGCGATCTTGGTGCCGTCCGGTGACCACGCCGGGGCAGAGTCACCTGCGGGGTCCTTGGTGAGGTTGATCTGCCCGCTGCCGTCGGCGTTCATCACATAGATCTCGAATTTGCCGTCCCGGAAGCTGGAAAAAGCGATCTTGCCGTTGTCGCCCGGGACCACCGCCCCCGCTGGCACCGCGGCCATGCCCATGGTCGTCACGACCGTCATGGCAGCCGTGATCACGGCCATCACCGCCCGGCCGACGGCCCCCGTTGCGATGCCCCCGGTTTCTGTGCGCCCGCCACCTGCTCGACGGCGATCCGTGTCGCAGCCATGGTCTGTCTCTTCATCGCCTGCCCCCTTACGTGCTCGGCTACGGTGTCCGCGTGTATGGGATGTACGGGAAATCCCGTGTAAGGGGGTGATCCACGGGACTGCTGTCCAAGGTCACCGGAGTGACCTAAGGGGGCAAGCGACACGGTAGACGCCGGGCGCAGCGAGATCGAGGAAGCTCGTCAGCGGTTTCGCTGATTTCTCTGACTCAGCACACGCACAGAGGTCCCTAACCCCGTTTAACCTCGATGAGCCTGCATGGGCGAGACTGACCCGGCGGAACGCGCCCTGCCACTCCATGCGACTGAGCGCGTTCGGTGCGACCAGGCGCTAGGCCGGGATGGACTGCAGGAGGCTGGCCACGGCCTTCTTCTCCTTCTTGGACTTCTTCCTCCGCTTCTTCGGCTTGCCACCGCCCATCACGGCGTCCAGGATGTTGGCCGCACGCTGGTCTGCCTTCGGCGTCAGGTGCCCGTAGATGGCGCTGGTGACGAGTACTGAGGCGTGGCCGAGGCGGCGGCTGACGGTGTCCATGGAGACGTTGGCCGCCAAGAGTTCGGTGGCGTGGAAGTGGCGCATCTTGTGCAGCGTGGCCGCGGTGAGGATGCCCGACTCTTGCGCCAGGTCGACAACCTTGGTCCAGGTGCGTGACCAGCCGTTGGAGTGCAGGATGCCCCTGGGCGCGGTGAACAGCAGCCCCTGTGGCGGTAGGTTCTCCATCCGGCGCTGCAGCATGAACAGCGCGCTCTTGGGGATACGGATGGTCCGCTAGGCCGTGTCGGTCTTGCCGTAGTTGGCTCGGTACAGCTCACGCGGTTCGCGCCGCTCCTTGATCGCCCCGGCCACGGTAAGCAGGCGCCGCTTGAGGTCGACGTCGCAGCGCCGCAGCGCGGTCAGCTCCCCGAAGCGCAAGCCCGTGGCGATGGCCAGCGTGACAAGGTCGCCGGCGAACTCGCTCACCTGGTAGGCGAGCGCGATCCAGAACGCGATCTCCTCGGCGGTCGGCACCTCATCGCGCGTCACGGTGCGCACCGACTTTTCCGGAAGCCGAGCGCTGTCGCAGGGGTTGGCGTCGATGAGCCCCTTGACGCTGGCGTAGGCCAGGGTCGGGGAGATGATCCCGCCGTGGATGTTGTGGATGGTCTTCGCCGAGTACGGGACCAGCTCACCCTTGACCTGGTGCGTGCGCCCCTGCATCCAGATGACCCATGCCTGGTCGACGTCAGCGGTGTACTCGGTGACGGGCAGCCCACCGAGCGGGCCGACGCGGGTGCCGTCCTCCAGCGTCACGACGGCGAGGCGGACGTGCCGGTCGAACTGGCGCCGGTAGCCGATGCGCTGCACTTCCTCGGCCGGGTGGTTCGGCTGGTTCAGGTACCGGTCGAGGATCTCGCCCAACGTGGGTACGTCGGCTGCGGTCGGCGGGCTGCTGCCACCGGCCGCAGCAGCCGGGACGGGCTCGGGCTCAAGCCGCTGGTCGATGCCGATCCCCCTACAGCGCTTGGGGTAGCCCACCGGGCGGTTCTCACCGGCCAGCTCGACGAGGTTCTTGAAGTGCTTGGCAATCGCGTGTGAGTCGCACGTTTCGGTGTCGCGTCCGTTCTCACGCTTGCCATCGATGTACCAGACGACGCGGTAGCTCACGCGCCCCTTCGCGCCCTTGCGCGGTTCGATCGATGCCATTCTCTGGCGTTCCTTCCGGGTCGGAAGGTGAGCGACCACCGCCACCGGGAACCCGTCTGCGTGATCTTGGCTGAGGGCCGATGCCCCCAAAATGCCCCCATGATCTTGGCAGACGAAGGGCCTCCGACCTGTTAGTGCAGGTCGGAGGCCCAACTTAGCGGCGGTGGTGGTGGGATTTGAACCCACGGATGAGTTGCCCCATCACACGCTTTCGAGGCGTGCGCCCTCGGCCACTAGGCGACACCACCGCGAACGAGCTTACCGGATCCGCCGAGTGGCAAAGAACTGCTTTAGGAGAGCCGAGCACTCCCCTGCCAGCACCCCCATGACGACCTCGGGCCGATGGTTGAGCCGGCGATCGCGTACGACGTCCCAGAGCGAGCCCACGGCCCCGCCCTTCTCGTCGACGGCCCCGTACACGATCCGATCGACCCTGGCCTGCACCGCGGCCCCGGCGCACATCGTGCACGGCTCCAGCGTGACCACCAGCGTGCAGCCGCTCAGCCGCCACTGGCCGCGCGCCGCGGCGGCCTGCCTGAGCGCGAGGACCTCAGCGTGGGCCGTGGGGTCGGCGGTGGACTCGCGGTCGTTGCCCGCCGCGGACAGGACCTCGCCGCCCGGCCCGAGCACCACAGCGCCCACGGGGATCTCCTCCCTGGCGGCCGCCGCGACGGCCTCCTCCAGGGCCAGGCGCATGGCCTCTTCGTGGGTCACCGGTCCGGCGGGGTCACCGCAGCCGGTCGAGCTCGTCGGCGAACGACAGTCGCTCGGCGATCACCGACAGGACGTCGGCAGGCAACAGGCCCTCTTCCATACTGAGCTCCAGCAGCTCTTCCGAGCTCACGCCCAGGTCGCTGAGCAGCTCGAAGTCGCCGGCCGGGCGGATGCCGAGCCCGTTGCCCTCCTTGTCCGGCGCCACCCCGGCGAACTCGGCGAACAACTCGCCCAGGCTGTCGGAGACCACGGCGTGCACGTCGGACAGGAACACGCGCGGCTCCTCCTCGCCCAGGTAGCGGGCGATGGCGAACCACTCGTCCTCGACCTCGACGCACAGCAGGGCCAGCTCGTCACCGGTCAGCCCCAGCGCCTCGGTGACGGCGTCGCCGAAGTCGTCGACGATCTCAGCATCACTCAGATCGACCTCGGCACCGCTCCAGCCGTCTGAGGTCCTGACGAAGGCAGCAGAGAAGGTGTTGGACGCCATGTCCGCGCTCCAGGGGGTCAGCCGAAGACCGATTCGATGGCACGCTCGAACGGCTCAGAGAAGCCGAGCCGCGCGGCGATGCTGGACAACACATCTTCGGGAAGCAGATCGATGTCGCCGGAGAGGATGCCCAGCTCCATCTCGTCCAACCCGAGATCTGCGAAGATCGACAGATCTCCGGCGGGGAGCACGGTCTCCTCGTCCTGGAGGATCTCGTCGAGCTCCTCCTCATCCGGTACGGGCACGTCCAGGTAGTCGAGCGCCTGACGCGCCAGCGGGAAATCCCATGAGGCGGCGATGTCGGACAGGAAGACGCTGACCCGATCACCCAGCACCCGCAGCGCCACGAAGAACTCGTCCCCCACGGCGACCAGCCCGATCGTGCCGCTCTCGCTGGGCTGCTGCCGCAGTGCGTGGATCAGTCCCTTCAGATCCGACGTGAGCGTGACAGGCAGCAGCTCGGCCTCCCAGCGATCATCCTCTCGATAGACCACGATGGCGAAGTCGAGCGCGTCTTCGTCTGTCATCGCCATGCCCACCCGATCTCTGACCCGACAGATATCACCAGGACCCAATCGTTCCAGAACCGGCCACTAGGCGTGTGCCTCTCCGACCAAATTGTGATCAAAACCAATACCGCGAGGTGCTGTCACTTGCCCCACAAGATAGCGTTGTCCTCTATGGAGACCCTCGTTGTTGATCATCCGCTCGTGGCGCACAAGCTCACCACGCTGCGCGATGTCCGCACCGACTCGCCCACTTTTCGGAGGCTGGCGGACGAGCTGGTGACGCTGCTGGCGTACGAGGCCACCCGCGACGTGCGGGTCACCGACATCACCGTCCAGACGCCCGTCGCGCCCGCCAAGGGCGTGCACCTGGCCAGGCCCTACCCGCTGGTCGTGCCGATCCTGCGGGCCGGGCTCGGCATGCTCGACGGCATGACGAGGCTGCTCCCCACGGCCGAGGTGGGGTTCCTCGGCATGATCCGCAACGAGTCCACGCTGCAGGCGGAGACCTACGCCACGCGCCTGCCCGACGATCTGTCCGGGCGGCAGTGCTTCGTGGTCGACCCCATGCTGGCCACCGGCGGGACGCTGGCGGCGGCCGTGCAGTTCCTGTTCGACCGGGGAGCCGTGGACGTCACCGCCATCTGCCTGCTGGCCGCCCCCGAGGGGCTCGCGCACATGGACAAGGTGTTCGCCAACTCCGGCAAGCCGATCCGCGTGGTGACCGCCGCCCTTGACGAGCGGCTCAACGAGAACGGCTACATCGTGCCCGGACTCGGCGACGCGGGTGACCGCCTCTACGGCGTCGTCTGAGGCATCCCTAATTCATCACTCTCCGTCGTCACTTCGTTACATAATGTGGTTGAGTGGGTACGAAGAGACGGGAAGGCAACTTCCGCATGCGCGTGGGGGAGCACGATGAGCTACATGCCCGGTGCCGAGGTGTCCTCGTGAACGAGCACATCGAGGCGGATCCGACTCCGTACGCGGAGGTCGAGGCGATGCTCCGCGAGGAGTTCGCCGGCGTTCACTCCACGACCACGGTAACGCGCTGCGTCGAGGCGGCGCACTACGGCGCGCTGGAGGTCACCGGCTACGCCCATCCGAGCCTTGTCGAACGCATCGCGCGCAAGCACCTCCACGTCCTGGCCCTGGTGGCGAGCGAACGTGGCTAACAAGATCAGAACCAACCCGCCAAGTCACCTTTACCCCGGCATCGGGGTGGGTAATGTATACGGCGGGTGGAGTGGGTAAGTGGCACGGAGGCGACGGTGCAGGTCAAAAAAGTCCTTACATACGGTGGTATCGCATTTGTGGCGTACTACCTCTTGGCCCGACCAACTGACGCCGCCAACGCGGTGAAGGGGGCGTTCGACACGGTGGTCAACGCGGCCGACTCGCTGGCCCAATTCGTGAACGGTCTCACATGAGACTTGTGACCCACGGGGACTCCGCCCCGGCGTCGGTCAGTCGTTACCTTCTCCCCACCGAACAACAACACCTCATGGTGCGGCGGCATCCCGCCGTCCTGCTCCGCCCGGTGGCCGAGGTGTTCGCCGGCTTGATCGTCGCCGGCCTGCTCAGCAAGTTCTTCGGCGACAACCAAGGAGGCGGCACGGCGCTGGTCGTCGTGTGGTGGTTGTGGCTCCTGCTGTTGATCCGTTTCGTATGGAAAGTCGCGGAGTGGTCGGTCGATTACTTTGTGGTGACCTCGAAACGGATGTTGCTCACCACAGGCCTCATTACTCGCAAGGTCGCGATGATGCCCTTGAGCAAGGTCACCGACATGAGCTTCCAGAGAACTCTCCTAGGGCGCATGCTCGGTTACGGTGAGTTCATCCTGGAATCGGCCGGACAAGACCAAGCTCTGTCAACGGTTGAGTACATTCCGTATCCGGAGACCCTCTACCTCGAGGTCTGCCAGATGCTTTTCCCCAGCAAGGACGACAGCGACGATTAATCCCCGGGTGGAGAATTCTTCACGCGGGGATACCAGATTCGGCTACTTCATGCAATCATTGCGTGTTGTTGACCCTTCCCCGCCTTGAGAGATGAGATGCCGAGTCAGGGAACCATCGGTGACCGCGTCCGTGGACTGCGGCTGAACAGGCGGATGTCACAGGCCCAGCTGGCCGGACCCGACCTGTCTGACAGTTATGTCTCGCTCATTGAGTCGGGCAAGCGCACGCCGACTCCTGTCGTGGCTCGGCTGCTGGCCGAGCGGCTTGGATGCACGACCGAGTTCCTCCTTCACGGGATCGAGCCCCGGCAGCGCATCGACACCGAGCTCGGGTTGCGCCATGCCGAGCTTGAGCTGCACCACGGCGATGCCACCGTCGCCGCGGACCGCTTCACGGAGATCGTGAAGGCGGCCGACGAGGAAAACGCCATGCTGACCGCACAGGCCCGCTTCGGCCGGGCCCGTGCCCTCGAGGCCCAGGGTCGCCTCGGCCAGGCGGTGGAGGCCTTCGAGCGCCTGCGCAGAGAGGCCGCGGCTCACCCCGAGCGGCTGGCCGACCTCCCACTCACCATCGCGCTGAGCCGCTGCTACCAGCGGGCCGGCGACCGGCTGCGCGCTCGCGACCTGGCCACATACGCGCTGGAGCAGGCCGAGCGGCTGTCCATCACCGAAGGCGAGATCGCCGTCGACCTGGCCACCGCGCTCATCGAGGCACGCGGCGAGCGGGAGAGCGGCTCCCCCGAGCTGGCATACGTCAAGCGGGTGCTGGACACGGCAGGCGTACCACAAGTTATGGACCGTTCCGGAGAGATCCGCACGTTGTGGCACGCGAGTGCCGCAGCCGCGGCAGGCGAGGACTCCGCGCTGGCCGTGCGCCTGGCCGACGACGCGATCATGGCTGGTCGCGCGTCCCGGCTCGCGCTGCAGCTGGCCCGAGCCGCCATGCACTGGTCCAGGATGGCCACCGCGCCGATCGACGAGGCCGAGCCGCTCATCACGGCCGCCTCCCAGGTCTTCGCCGGCTTCCCCAGCGCCACCCGCGAACACGGCGAGAGCCTCATCGTGCACGCGCGGGTGAGGCTGCGGGCCGGCGACCCCGTGCGGGCCGCCGAGCTGGCTCATGCGGCGCTGGAGCCGTCGTCCGACCAGGCGGGCATCACGCCTGTCGAGGCGTGCCTCGTGCTCGCCACCGTGGCGCTCGACCAGGGCCAGGACGCCACGGCGGATCTCGCCGCGGCTTCCCGGATGCTGAGCGCGCTGGACCGGCCGGTGTTCGGCACCGACCGGCAGGTCGCTCGCTGCTGGCGCGAGCTGGGCGACCTCTACGGCAGGGTCGGGTCCGTGGCGCAGCAGACGGCGGCATATCGTAAGGCCCTCGAAGCCGCCGGAGTCCGCTCTGCCATGGCGGGAGTCACGGTCGACGCCATAGTTTCCCGCTGAGCCTCCGGAGAGCTCCAGATTTGGCTTTTGAGTCTGGAATAATTAGGGTCTACCAGTCATTGACTCATAGGATGATTGGTTTCCCCGGAGGAGGCGGACTGTGAGTCTGCGTACGGCGCAGCGGGCTTCGCTTGTCGACCAGGTGATCGACCAGCTCAAAGAGCAGATCACCTCAGGGTCGTGGCAGATGAACGGCAAGATCCCGACCGAGACCGTGCTCGCCGAGCAGCTCGGAGTAGGTCGTAACACCGTTCGTGAGGCCGTACGCGCGCTCACGCACGCCGGGCTGCTCGAGTGCCGTCAGGGGGACGGCACTTACGTCCGCGCGACCAGCGAGCTGTCCGGCGCCATGCTGCGGCGGCTGAAGCAGGCCGAGCAGTTGGAGATCCTCGAGGTACGCCGCGCGCTCGAGGTCGAGTCGGCGCGCCTGGCCGCCACCCGGCGCACCGACGAGGACATCGTCCACATCGAGGCGGCGCTGGCCGAGCGCGACCGTGCGTGGGAGCTGGACGACCCTGACTCCTTCGTCGAGGCCGACCTGGCCTTCCACATGGCGGTCGCGCACGCCACGCACAACCTCGTGCTGATCGACCTGTATGAGGACTTCTCCGCGGCCCTGCGCGCCAGCATCACGGCGGCGGGCACATCCCTCAACAAGAGCTACATCCCGCACGACGCGATCGCCCGCGCCATCGCGGCCGGAGACGCGGCGGCGGCCGAGCGGGCCGGGCACGCCTGCATGGAGCACATCCTCATCGCGCTCACCGACTCCTGAGCCGGTCGGCGTGATCTTTCGCGAAGTCGGTGAATGACCTGCCGGGGCGGCCCGTCACGTCCGTGAACGCCGGCGTGGTGTAGTCGCCCCAGCCCTGGGCGTACGCCGTGAGGTATTCCTTGGTGACCGCCGCATCCCACTCCGGCAGCCCGGCCGCTCGCATCGCACGCTCCGCGTCGTCCACGGTGACCGGCTGGTAGTCGATCGGCGTGCCGTACACCTTGCTCAGTGCGGCGGCCGCGTCCCCCAGTGAGATGCTGGCCGGGCCCGTGAGAGTGTAAGTCTTGCCCTTGTGCGGCGCCGGATCACGCAGGACCGCGGCGGCGAAGTCGCCGATGTCGCGTACGTCGATCATGCTCACCCGGCCCTCGCCCGTCGCGCCGTAGAGGGTGTCGCCGTTCACCGAGCCGAAAAGGTTCTGCATGAAGAAGGCCGGGCGGATGACGGTCCAGCCGAGACCCGAGGCCGCGAGCTCGACGTCGGACAGGGCGTGCAGCCGGCCGTTGCGGGTCGGCGCGTCGTGGGCGGCACCGATGGCCGACATGCGCACGATGTGGTCCACCCCGGCCTTTCTGGCCGCCCAGACGGCGTTCATGCTGGCATGGGGAGCCTGCGGGCCCATCGCGGTCAGCAACCACAACGTGTCCACGCCCTTGAACGCCTGGCCGAGCGTCTCAGGTTTGTGCAAGTCGCCGACCGCTACCTCCACACCGGACGGCGCCTTCGCCGCGTCCCGCACCAGGACCCGCACATCCTCCGTGCCCGCCAAGGACCGCAGCACCGCGCTGGAAACGGTGCCGGTGGCACCGGTGATCAAAATGGTCATCGTATTGTCCCCTCTTCCATGGACACGAGCTCGTCGATCAGATCGAAAAAGGCCTGGATGCCAGGCAGGTTCGCGCCTTTGGCGCGGGAGGCGGCGAAGTCCTCTGGCGTGCGCCACTCCACGATGTCCAGCCACTCGCCGTCGGACACGCGGACCAGCTTGGCGCTCAGGAATCCCGCCCGATCGGCCTGGAAGTCCGCGACCATCCGCGGGCGTGCCGCCAAAAGCAGGTCGGCCTGCTCGGGTGCGACACGGAACCTGGTGAGTTCCACCGTTGTCGTCATGCCACGACAATATAGTAATGATTAATGACTGTCAAGGTTGGTGACTAAATGGAGGCTGTGAGGTGCGCAGGAGCCAGCGCAAGCAGGAGGAGCCCGATCTCGGCATTCTGTCCAGCCGGACCCTTTTCAGCCTGCAGCGGGAGCTGTTCACCCGGCTGAGCGAGCAGGGGCATCCGCAGGTGCGGCCACGGCACGGTGCGGTGATCGCCTACCTGGACGAGGAAGGCAGCAGGGCCACCGACCTGGCGGCGCAGTCCGGGCAGCACAAGCAGGTGATCGGCACCCTGGTGGACGAGCTGGTGGAGCTCGGGTATGTGGAACGCCGGCCGGACCCGGCCGACCGCCGTGCCAAGCTGATCGTGCCTACCGAGAAGGGCCGCGATCACATGGCCAAGTCGGACGCGATCCTCGCCGCGATGGAGGCGGAGCATGCGCAGGCGGTGGGTGAGCAGGCGTATGCGGACTTCAAGCGGGTCTTCAAGGCAGTGGCCGACCGCCAAACCGGAAAGGACCGCACCGACGTGCCACCCCGGAACTGACCCCGCCCCGGCGCCCCGCCCTCCCCCGGCCGAAGCGGCCGCTCGGCGTTTGCAGGGAGGCGCCGGCCCCCGGGGCAGAATGCGTCTCCCGCACGATCGCGAAGCCGCAGGGTCCTTACTGCTGGCGGAGAGACATGACCAGGTAGCGGAAGGACGGGGCGGCGTCGCCCGGAACGTCCTGGATGAGGGCGGGCCTGGTCGGCGACTCCATGTTGATGCGGGCCAGGTCGCTCTCGATCCCCACCAGCCCGTCCAGCAGGAACTGTGACTGGAAGGCGATCTGGATGTCCTCACCCCGCAGCTCGCACTCGACCACCTCGGTGCCGCGCCCGATGTCGCCGCCACCCGCCTGGATCAGCACCTGCCCCTGCGTGAACGACAGCCGGATGGCGGTGTTGCGCTCGGCCACCAGCGCCACCCGCTTGATCGCGTTGACGAACGGCGTCACCGGCACGTCGGCCCTGATCGACCAGTCGTTGGTCAGCCTGGCACGGTAGTCGATGAACTGCTCGTCGAGCAGCCGCACCGTCGTGCTGCGCCCCACGCTCTCGAACCCGGCCACCCCGTCGCCCATCGCGATCCATACCTCGCCGCCGCGCAGCGACTTGGCCACCTCGACCAGCACCCGGGCCGGCACCATCGCGGAGACGGCCACGTCAGGACTGGCCGGACGCCAGGTGAAGTCGCGGGCCCCGATGCGGTAGCGGTCGGTCGCCGCCATCGCCACGGACTCGCCGTCGATGTCGACCCTGATGCCGGTGAGCATCGGCAGCGTGTCGTCGCGGCTGGCGGCGGGCGCGACCTGGCCGACGGCCGAGGCGAACACGCCGCCGCCGACGGCGCCGATGGCCGGCGGCATCGTGGGCAGGCTCGGAAAGTCCTCGACCGGCATCGTGACGAGCCCGAACTCGGCACTGCCACAGGTCAGCACCGCCTCAGGGCCTTCGGTGACGATCTCCACGTCGTCCGCGGGGAGGCTCCGGCTGATCTCGGCCAAGAGCCGGCCGGGGATCAGCACGCTGCCTTCCTCGGCCACGTCGGCGTTGATCACGGCCCGGGCGGAGACGTCGTAGTCGAACGCGGACAGGCTCAGATCCTCGCCTGCCTCCAGCAGGAGCCCGGACAGGACGGGCACTACAGGGCGGCTGGGCAGGACTCGGGCAGCCCACGCCACCGCCTCTGCGAGTACATCGCGGTTAACCCGGATTTTCACCTGTTACACCCCTTCGTCGCGCCGTGCCTCTATGAAAATATCCGAGAGGACCGACAACTCAGGGCCACGTTGTCAGCTGCGGCTGTTGAGGTACGCGAGCACGGCCAGCACCCGCCGGTTGTCGTCGTCCGACGGCGCGAGGCCCAGCTTGGCGAAGATGTTGGCGGTGTGCTTGGCGACGGCGCTCTCGCTGAGGTAGAGCCGCTGGGAGATCGCCGCGTTGGAGCGCCCTTCCGCCATGGCCTCGAGCACCTCCCGCTCCCTCGGCGTGAGCGCGGCCAGCGGCTCGTGCCTGGCGTTGCTGGCCAGCAGCTTGGCGATGACCTCCGGGTCCATGGCGGTGCCGCCTTTGGCGACCCTGCGTACCGCGTCGATGAACTGCTCGGCGTTGAAGACCCGATCCTTGAGCAGGTAGCCGATCCCGCCTGTGCCGTCGGCCAGCAGCTCGCGGGCATACAGCTGCTCGACGTGCTGGGACAGCACGAGGATCGGCAGGCCCGGCACGGACTTCCTGGCCTCGAGCGCCGCCTGCAGGCCCTCGTCGGTGAACGTGGGCGGCAGCCGCACGTCGACGATCGAGACGTCCGGGCGCAGCTCGAGCAGGCCCTTCAGCAGTTCGGGGCCGGATTCCACCGCGGCGACGACGTCGAAGCCGTGGGCCTGCAGCAGGTGCACCAGGCCGTCTCTGAGCAGGTAGAGGTCCTCGGCGATGAGCACGCGGTTCATAGGCATGGGCGCCAGGGCTTGGTCGGGGTCGCTTCCACCATCCAGCGCTCCCTGTTGTGGGTCGCGGGGATACGAATGGCCATGACGTGCATGCTAAGGCCGAGCACGATCATGCCGATGATCGTCGGCCACTGCCAGACCTCGGGGAGGTGCAGCGCCAGGAACCAGGACTTCTCGTCAAAGTCGATGATCTTGAAGATGGCCGGCACGAACCCCTGCGGGAACGTCGGGCACCAGGCCGTCGCCCACAGGAAGCCGAGCAGGATCGCCTTTCGGCGTGGAAGCCTGCCCAGATCGCCCGACCAGTGCTCGGGCAGCGCCCGGGGCAGCTCCATCGTCACCGTGGTGGGGCCGCCGGGCGGGCTGTTCAGCGCGAGCACACCGTCGAACGCCGCCAGCCTCCGCTCGATGCCTGCCAGGCCGCTGCCCTTGGCCGGATCGGCGCCGCCCATGCCGTCGTCGGTGACCGTGATGCGCAGGTCAGGGCCGTTGGAGCTGAGGTCCACGGTCGCCGTCTTGGCGTCGCCGTGCCGGGCGGCGTTGGAGAGCAGCTCGCTGACGGCGAAGTACGCCGCCGCCTCGACCGGCGCCTCCGGCCGGTGCGGCAGGTCGACGTCCACGGTGACCCGCATCGGACTGTCCATGGCCAGGGCGCGGACGGCGTCGCCCAGTCCGCGTTCGGCCAGTACTGGAGGGTGGATGCCACGGATGACCCTGCGCAGCTCGGTCAGCGTGTCGGAGGAGGCGTCCCTGGCCTTGGCCAGCAGCGCCTTGGCCGCCGACGGGTCCTTGTCCATCAGCTCCTCGGCGGCGCCGAGCGTCATGCCGATCGCCACCAGCCTGGCCTGCGTGCCGTCATGCAGGTCGCGTTCGATCCTGCGCATCTCGGCCGCCTGCGAGTCGGTCGCCAGGTTGCGGGTGCGCTTGAGATGGCTCACCTGGCTGGCCAGGCGGCTCGCGGCCGTCGCGCCGAGCAGCAGGTTGCTCCAGAGCGCGTAGAGCCGCAGGCCCAGCTCCGGGGCCAGGACGAGCAGCGGCAGCAACGCCGCCTTGGCCAGCGGGTCCAGCAGCAGCCAGAGGTCGTCGCGCCAGGTCGCCGGGTCAGTGATCATCCACTTCCAGCGATCGTTCCAGGCGGGGATGCGCGGCGTCCGGTAGAGGGTGCGATCTGAGCGGTACATCCCGTCCAGTCCCGGCACGGGAGGCGGGGGCTTGGGCAGGTACGGGGCCTCGACCGGGATGCCCGTCCACGCGCGCAGGAGCCGCCTGTTGAGCTCGGCCAGCCTCCTGACCATCCGAACCTGCGGCTGGAACAGGAAGACCATGCCCATCGCCACCGCCAGGACCAGCATGACCACGGACAGGAGGATCAGCGGCACCTCGACGACGAGCAGCGCGAGCAGCACCGTGACCTGACCTAACCTCCGCAAAAGCATGCCTTCAGTCTGCGACAGCGAGGGCGCCTCGGTCACTGCACCTAGCTACACCCTTGCTGGGCAGCTAACGAGATTCCGCGACACCTCCCGCGTTCCTAGCGTCGATGCCATGAAAATCATCGAGGTCAGGAACCTGCGCAAGCAGTATCCGAACCATCTGGCGGTCGACGACGTGTCGTTCGAGGTCGCCGAGGGCGAGATCTTCGGCGTCCTCGGCCCGAACGGCGCAGGCAAGACCACCACCGTGGAATGCGTCGCCGGCCTGCGGGCGCCGGACGGCGGCACCGTACGGGTGGCCGGGCTGGACCCGCAGCGGGACCGGGACGAGCTGCGCCGGGTGCTCGGCATGCAGCTGCAGAGCGCGGCCCTGCCGGAGAAGATCAAGGTGTGGGAGGCTCTGGACCTCTACGCCTCCTTCTACCCCGACCCGGCCAACTGGACCGAGCTGATGGAGCGGGTCGGGCTCGGCGACAAGCGCGACACCACCTTCAAGAAACTGTCCGGAGGGCAGCGGCAGCGGTTGTCCGTGGCGTTGGCGCTGGTCGGCAGGCCGCACGTCGCGGTGCTCGACGAGCTGACGACCGGGCTCGACCCGCAGGCCCGCAGGGACACGTGGGAGCTGGTCGAGCAGATACGCGAGTCGGGGGTGACGATCGTGCTGGTCACCCACTTCATGGAGGAGGCCGAGCGGCTCTGCGACCGGCTCGCGCTGATCGACGCCGGCAAGGTGGTCGCCACCGACACGCCGGCCGGGCTGATCGCGCAAGTGGGCGGGGATCGGCGGGTGCTGTTCCGGCCCTCGGCGCCGGTCGACGACGCCGTGCTGCTGGCCCTGCCCGAGGTACGCGAGGTCAGCAGGAGCGGCGAGCAGATCACGGTCAGCGGCTCGGGCGACCTCGCGCCCGCGGTCACCCTCGCCCTCGCCCGGCACCAGATCGTTCCCGGAAATCTGCGCACCGAACAGGCCACGCTCGACGACGCGTTTCTCGCGCTCACCGGAAGGAAGTTGTCATGAGGAAGATCCTCTTCGTGGAGACCAAGCTCCACTTGCGTGACTGGCCGACCATGTTGTTCACCATCGGCCTGCCGGTCATGCTGCTGGTGGTGCTGGGGCTCAGCATCCCGGCGCTGTCCAAGACCGGCGCGTCCGGACTACGGGGCGTGGACGCGCTGCTGCCCGCCATGATGACGTTGCTGTCGCTGCTCGTGCTGGCCTGCAGCGTGGTGCCGGCCGTGCTGACGTCGTACCGGGAGCAAGGGGTGCTCAAGCGGATGTCGACGACGCCCGTGCATCCCGCACGGCTGCTGGTGGTGCAGCTCCTGATCAACCTGGGCACGGGCACCGTCGCCACGGCCGTCCTCATCGTGTCGGCCCGGCTGGTGTTCGGCGCTGCGCTGCCGCGGCATTGGGGGTGGTTCGTGCTGGTGTTCCTGCTCGGCACCGCCGCGCTGCTGGCGATCGGGCTGGTGATCGCCGCACTGGCGCCCAACGGGAAAACGGCGCCCGGAATCGGCGCAGTGGTGATGCAGCCGCTGATGCTCCTGGGCGGTGTGTGGATACCGCACGAGGTCATGCCGGACACGCTGCGGAGGATCAGCGACTTCTCCGTGGCCGGACCGGTCACCCAGGCGATCAAGGACGCCTGGGCCGGCCAGGCCCCGCAGCCACTGCACCTGGCGGTGATGGTCGGCGGGCTGGTGGTCTTCGGGGGCCTGGCCGTGCGCTTCTTCCGGTGGGAGTGAGGCTAGCGCCCGGCCCAGACCGGGCGCGCGCCGGTGACGTTGGTCATCAGCGAGTAGAGCGAGGTCGAGGCGGTGATGAACATGCGGTTGCGCTTGAGCCCGCCGAACACCAGGTTGGCGGTGGACTCCGGCAGTTTCAGCCGGCCGATCAGGGTGCCGTCCGGGTCGTAGCAGAGCACCGCCTTGCCGGCCGCGGCCCAGATCCGGCCGGTGTCGTCCAGCCGCATCCCGTCGAAGATGTCGTCGGCGCCGCCCTCGGCGAAGACCTTGCCGCCCGCCAGAGTGCCGTCCTCCCGTACATCGAACACGCGCAGGTGCCGCTCTTTGGTGTCGGCCACGTAGAGCAGGCTCTCGTCCCGCGAGAACGCCAGGCCGTTGGGCCGGTTGAAGTCGTCGGCCACGATGCGCACCTCGCCCGTCACCGGGTCGGCCCGGTAGACGTGGCAGCCGTCGATCTCCTGCTCCGCGGCGTGGCCCTCGTAGTCGCTGAGGATCCCGTACGGCGGGTCGGTGAACCAGACGGACCCGTCGGAGCGGACGACCACGTCATTGGGGCTGTTGAGCCGCTTGCCCTCCCACCGGTCGGCGATCACCGTGATCGAGCCGTCATGCTCGGTGCGGGTCACGCGGCGGTTGCCGTGCTCGCAGGAGATCAACCGGCCCTCGCGGTCGAGCGTGTTGCCGTTGACGTAGCCGGACGGCCGGCGGAACGGCCCGACCGCACCCGTCATCTCGTCCCAGCGCAACATCCGCTCGTTGGGGATGTCGCTCCACACCAGGAACCGGCCTGCCGGGAAGTAGACCGGGCCCTCCGCCCAGCGGGTGCCGGTGTAGAGCACCTCGATCACGTCGTCTCCGCCGACCGCGGCGAACCGCTCGTCGAGCACCTCGAACTCGGTGGGAATCGTCTTCGTCATGGTTCTCACCATACGCCGTTCGGCTTGCCGGGAAAATGACGAGATATCATCCTGTGGTGGACGATATCGACAGGATGCTGATCGAGCTGCTCCAGGAAGACGCGACGCAGTCGTACGCCGTGCTCGGCCGGGCGGTGGGGCTGTCCAGCGGCGCGGCCCACGAGCGGGTGCGCAAGCTGCGCGAGCGGGGCGTGATCAGGCGGACCACGATCGAGGTCGACCAGGCCGCACTCGGGCGGAGCGTGACGGCGTACGTGCTGGTCGAGGGCAGCACATGGATGGGCGACAGCGCCGACCGGCTGGCGGCGATCGGCGAGATCGAGGAGGCGCACGTCATCGCCGGGCCCGCGTCGGTGCTGCTCAAGGTCCGTACGGCAGGCACGCGGGAGCTACAGGACGTGCTGCGGCGGGTGTTCGAGGTGGACGGCGTGACGGGGACGCAGACGGTCGTCGTCCTGGAGACGTTCTTCGAACGAATCCTCAAGTAAGCTCCAGGTATGACCAAGGTCGCCTGGAACACCAAGGAGCTGACCGTCGGCCAGCTGGCCGAGCGCAGCGGCGTCGCCGTCTCCGCCCTGCACTTCTACGAGGCCAAGGGGCTCGTCAAGAGCCGCCGCACGGCCGGCAACCAACGCCGTTACGGCCGCGACAGCCTGCGCAGAGTCGCGTTCATCAGGCTGGCGCAGCGCATCGGGATCCCGCTCAAGACCATCAAGGACGCGCTGGCCGAGCTGCCGGACGAGCGCACGCCCACACGTGACGACTGGGCGAGGCTGTCGGCCGCGTGGCGGAGCGAGCTGGACGATCGGATCCTGCAGTTGCAGCGGCTGCGAGACGACCTGACAGAGTGCATCGGATGCGGCTGCCTCTCCCTCGACCGATGCCCCGTGGCCAACCCGCACGACCGGCTGGGCGACGAGGGGCCGGGCGCGCGGCGCATCGACACCAAGCTGTGCCCGCCCCAGGCGTGCTGCTCGGTCGAGCCGGCCGCCGCGGCCGCACAATGACCCGTCGAGCCTTGATCGGGCGGGCCTAGCGGGGAGTCTTGGCCGGCGGGACGATCAAGGTGGGCCGGTGCGCGTGATGCAGCACGTGGTTGGAGACGCTGCCGAGCAGCACCGACCTGACCCCGGCCAGGCCACGCGAGCCCGTCACGATCAGCGAGGCGTCGAGCTCGTCGGCGACGTCCACAATCGTCTTCCAGATCGACTCATTGTCGGCGACCGCCCGGTAGGTCACGTCGGCGAGCCCCGACGCGATCGCCAGCTCGGCGCCGTCCTTCGCGTGCTGCTCGGCCTGGGCCTGCGCCTCGTCCCCGGTGCCCGGGTCGAGCGCGGCCGCTGCCAGTGGATATCTGCGCAGCTGCACGAGCAGCGGTTCCCACACCGTGAGAACGACGGTCGGCTCGGCCGAGAGATGTTTGGCGGCGAACTCGATCGCGGTCCGCGCGTCGGCCGAGCCGTCGTAGGCGACAAGGATGGTCATGGCGTGCTCCCCTTCGCTTCAGTCATCCGCTAAAGCACCGGAGTGATCACGCCAATTCCGCAGGACCTTGTCTGGTTTGTCACATCGTTCCGAAGACCAGGTCGAGCCTTTCGAGGCGGTCCGGGTCGGACAGGATGTCGAAGGCGACGATTCTGCCGTTGCTGATGGTGAAGCTCAGGACGCCCTTCGGCTGTCCGTTCTCCAGGCTGACGAGCCCCACGGCGCCGTTCACCAGCACCGGCTCCACGCGACGTGCGGTCGTGTAGCGCTGGAAGTTGACTGCCTGTCCGGCCACGGCCTCGGCGCCGCGGATCGTCCACAGCCCGCCTTCGGCGTCAACGCGCATCACGACGTCGGGGTCGAGGATCTCGAGCAGCGCCTGGAAGTCGCCATCGCGCGCGGCGGTCAGGAAGGCGTCGACGACCTGCCGCTGGCGGCCCAGGTCGGGCTCCGGCGGCGGGACCGTGCCGCGTACGCGCTGGCGTGCGCGGCTGGCCAGCTTTTTCGCCGCGTCCGGCGAGCGGTCCACGATCGCGGCGATCTGCTCGAACGGCACCGCGAACATGTCGTGCAACACGAACGCCAGCCGCTCGGCCGGGCTGAGCGACTCCAGCACCACCAGCAGCGCCAACCCGACGGCGTCGGCGATCAACACCTGCTGCTCGGGGTCGCCGCCGTCCTCGCGGCTGACGACCGGGTCCGGCAAGTGCTGCTCGAAGGGCGCCTCGCGCCGTGCCGTACGGGCACGGAGCATGTCCAGGCACACCCGGCCGACGACCGTGGTGAGCCAGCCGCCCAGATTGCCGATCGCGCCGCTGTCCGTACGGCTCAGCTTCAGCCACGCCTCCTGCACGGCGTCCTCGGCCTCGGCCAGCGAACCCAGCATCCGGTACGCCACCGCCTTGAGATGCGGGCGGTATTCCTCGAACTGGCCGGCCAGAAAGTCGTCAGTGTCCACGGTCACATCCTTCGTCAGGGCTCTCCTACGTCCTTGACGTAGCCGACCCGGCAAACGTGACACCTGTAGGGTCCGGCGCCTTGTGGCATAGGCCGGTCCTCTGAACAGGGCGTCGGCTGGTCGTCCAGTTGATGGCGTGGCTTGGCTGGTCGGCTGACCGAGGTGCTCAAGAGGTGACGTTCGTAGGGGGTGCCGGTTGACGATCGGAGGATGATCCATCCGGCTCGCCCCTGACAGGCTCGCCGCCGTGCATACCTACTTTCCCGGACGATGGATCGGCGGCGCGACGCTCGTCCTGGGCCCGGTCGTCCTGTGCGCCGGATACCTGCTGCGCTACCTGAGCACGATCACCGCCCTCACCCCACAGCAGCAGGCGTGGGCCGAGGCTCAGCCGTTCGCCGCCTACGGCCAGCTCCTCGCCTACACCTCGGACCCCGCCCTGCTCACCCTCTCCTACGCGGTCTTCGCACTGGGGGCGCTGCTGCTCTTCCCCGCTTTCGTCGCCCTGGCTCAGCGCATTGGTGGCAGCCTCGCCTTCTGGGGCGCCACCCTGCTGGTCGCCGGGCTCTTCTCGCGCCTGTATTCCGCCGGCGCCGACCAGACCGCCTTCCAGCTCACCGAGGTCATCGGACTGGACCAGGCGACGAACGCGATCATGAAGGAGTATGTGGACATTTCCTACGGCCCGTGGCGGGTGAAGTCATGGGCCTCGGTAGGTCAATACGCGGGCTCGCTCCTCTTGGCCATCGCCGCCTGGCGCTCTGGCCTCTTCGGCACCGCCCGCGCCGTGATGCTGCTGCTGGCAGGAGGCACCTGGATGGGCGTGCTGAAGGGCGCCTCCATCCCCGACGTACTGGTCACCGGCCTGCTCTGCGTGGCCCTGGTCCCGCTGGGCGTGCGGATGCTGCGGGACCGGCTGCCGGTTCCGGCTGGACGTCCGAAGGTGCTGAGCTGGTGAGCGTCATGGAGCGCGAACTCGGTAGGCGCCAAGGGTTGAGCGCGGTTGATGATGGCGAAGCCGGACAAGCCGTGTCCGCAAATCTTGCTACCAGGGTGTTCGACCGGTGAGAAGATCGGGGGTGCTCCGAATAGCAAACGCCGTACTCGCAAGATTGCCGGAACCGCTGCACACACTTGCGCTCAGGCACCGTGAACTGCTGAAGTTCGCGGTGGTGGGTGGAACAGCGTTCTTAGTGGACAACACGGTGTTCTACGGGCTGAAGCTGACCATTTTGGAACCGAAGCCGGTGACCGCGAAGATCATCGCGGTGCTCGTGGCGACGATCGTGTCCTACGTGTTGAACCGCGAATGGTCGTTCCGGACCAGGGGCGGCCGCGAGCGCCGTCACGAGGCGGCGCTGTTCTTCCTGGTCAGTGGCGTCGGTCTAGTGCTCAGCTCCGCGCCGCTATGGATCTCCCGGTACGTATTTCGCCTGGAGACCCCGGATGTGAGCCTGGTGACCCAGGAGATCGCCGACTTCATGAGCGCGCAGGTCATCGGCACGCTGATCGCCATGGTCTTCCGCTTCTGGGCGCTCCGGAAGTGGGTCTTCCCCGACGAGAAGGCCCAGTCCCGCAGCGTGCGACTGGCTCCCACTCCCGATTCCACGGACGAGGCGGCTTGATGGCAGCGAATCCAGAAGCCGTTTCGGCCGTTGGACTGCTTCATGCCGCTATTGCGCTCCCTCAGTGCTGGGCCATGTCCACGAAGCGGCTGTAGTGGCCCTGGAAGGCCACCGTCACCGTGGCCGTGGGTCCGTTACGGTGCTTGGCAACGATCAGGTCCGCCTCGCCGGCCCGCGGCGACTCCCGCTCGTACGCGTCCTCGCGATGCAGCAGGATGACCATGTCCGCGTCCTGCTCAATAGATCCAGATTCACGAAGATCGCTCACTTGGGGGCGCTTGTCCGTTCGCTGCTCGGGGCCACGGTTGAGCTGGGAGATCGCGATGACGGGGACCTCGAGCTCCTTGGCCAGCAGCTTGATCGCACGAGAGATCTCGGAGACCTCGTTCTGGCGGCTCTCGGTCTTCTTCGGCGAGCTCATCAGCTGGAGATAGTCGATGACGACAAATTTGAGGTCGTTGCGCTGCTTGAGCCGCCGGCACTTGGCCCTGATCTCCATCATCGACATGTTGGGCGAGTCGTCGATGAACAGCGGCGCCTCGGCCACCTCGCTCATCCGCCGGGCCAGGCGCGTCCAGTCGTCGTCGCCCATCATCCCCGACCGCATGGCATGCAGCGCGACCCGGGCCTCGGCGGACAACAAGCGCATGGTGATCTCATTGCGGGACATCTCCAGCGAGAAGATGACCGTGGTCATCCCATGCTTGATCGCCGCAGAACGGGCGAAATCCAGACCTAGAGTGCTGTTGTGCGTGGGGACACACGTCCTGCCCGCCAGATACATATGGTGAGCATTGTCCACTTCCACGCACCGGACGGGCCGAGACGGTATAGGACGCACATCGACGATGTAGCGGACGCGTGTGACCGGACTCGCAGTTTTAACCTGGCGTTCCGCCTTACGGGACAGCCGGAACACCGGTTCGGACGGCGTGAAGTTGATCATGTAGCAGGTCGAAGACTCCTTCGTCCTGCCTTTGACCGGCTTAGTGCGCATGGTCGCCTTGTAACCGAGGCTCAGGATGAGCTCATGGACGTCATGCGCGAGCCGCCGGTTCGTCACCGCGAACTGCACCTGCCCGTGGCGGTTGACATATCCGTCGGTGTCGAGGAGGCCTGCGAGCAGGTCGCGCCGCTGCCGCTCTGAGGCGCGCAGATAACTCGCGGGGATGTGCTTGTCGTCGAGCACGGCGAGCGTACGCAGCATGCCTTTGACGGTGCCATGCTCCCGATGGCACGCCTCACAACGCACGCGAGCTCCTGCGGGGGCTCCGCAGTCGGGACACATCAAGGGAGACACCGCTGTCGGCTCAGGCAGAGTCATCTGGTGGGTGAGTGAAGATCCCACTCGCCGCACGAACAACCCCTCGGCCTCAACGTTGGCGACGATCTCGGGGTCTGCGGAGCTGAAACGCCCGCTTCCTGTGTGGCCGTCGCCCAACCATACCCCTAGGGTGTATGGCGAAAACGGTAGATCCTGCTCGTCGAGGACGAATGGAGCGGCCACCGCCACGGCGTGGTTCGGCCGTCCGTCAGCTGTGCGCAGGCTGGCGGCGATCTCTTCGGTAGTGACCATGCTCCGATGCACGGATGTGGTCGTGGCGTTCTTTGGCGTGGTGACCCGCGCGTGCAAAGCGCCATAGAGTTCTACCGCCCGGTACGCCGGGGTGTGCCATGAATAGGTGCGGCTCCGGCCACCGACATCGGCGAGGACCTTGCCGATGGTGCCCACTTCCTTCTGGAGGGCCTGAAGGACATGGCGGAATTCCTCCCCAACGGCCTCGATCGCCTCCCTGCGTGTGACCAGCCGGTCAGGCTCCGCCAGCGCGGCCTCGTAGGCGTCTCTGACTCTCTCGATCGCCTCTGCTGGCCAGTGATACGAGGGCCGTTTTCCACCTGCTTTCCTGGCTGCGCGCGTGGTGGTACGCCACTGGTGCTGGGCGTCGGCGACGATCATCGTGCCATCGCTGAACTCCACCTCATAGCAGGGTCGGTCGTGCATGACCTCCGTTGCGGCGACCACCCGGGTCGGCCGTCCGTCGGCACCGATCAGCTGGTCACCGGCCTGAACCTCCCCCATCGTGGTCCAACCGGTCGGCGTGGGCAGCGGTGTGTCAAGCGCCAGCGCCTTTCCGATGGCCGGCCGGGCGGCCACGACGATCATCTGGCCTGGGTGGAGGCCGTTGGTGAGCTGGTCGAGGTCCTGGAAGCCGGTTGGCACGCCGACCATCTGGCCGCCCCGGCTGCCGATGGCCTCCAGCTCGTCCAGGGCGCCCGGCATGATGTCGGCCAGGGGCGCGTAGTCCTCGGAGGTGCGGCGCTCGGTGACCTTGTAGATCTCCGCCTGGGCGCGGTCCACGAGGTCGTCGACCTCTTCGTTCTGGCCGCCGTAGCCGTAGGAGACGATGCGGGTGCCGGCCTCGATGAGGCGGCGGAGGATGGCCTGCTCGCGGACGATCTTCGCGTAGTAGCCGGCGTTGGCGGCGGTGGGGACGACGGCCGTGAGCGTGTGGAGGTAGGCGGCGCCGCCCACTCGGGCCATCTCGCCGCGCTTTTGCAGCTCGTCGAAGACGGTGACAGCGTCGGCGGGCTCGCCCCTGCCGTAGAGGTCGGTGACGACGTCATAGATCATCTGATGGGCGGGACGGTAGAAGTCGTCGGCCCGGATGATCTCCACGACGTCGGCGATCGCGTCCTTCGACAGCAGCATGCCGCCCAGCACCGACTGCTCCGCCTCGATGTTGTGCGGCGGCGTGCGCTCGAAACCCGGACCCGCGTCGGTCTCTTCGTCAATGCTCACCGCGCCCCCTCGAACAACCTTGCAGGCGGTCGCACCACCCCCACTTGTAGTCGACCGGTGTGACAGTTTCGCGGAGTCGGGGTCCGTCGGCAACGTGGCCTGTGGACAACCCTGTGGTCAAGCTGTGCACTACCGGCCCCAGGGTGTGAACGGCCTGTGGACGGGGCTGGGGATAACTCTTTCCGATATTCACCAAAGTGCCGCTGAGCTGGGAGAACAGTGTCCACCGGCTGTGGAGAAAAGAAAGTTTCGCCGACACGGCTCGTAAGGGTCATAATAGGCAAATGCTCATTACACCCAGAGACCGGGAGATTCTGCGGCTGGCCGTACCGGCGTTCGGCGCGCTGGTGGCCGAGCCGCTTTTCCTTCTCGCCGACTACGCCATCGTCGGGCACGCGCTCGGCACCACGGCGGTAGGCGCTCTGGGTGTGGCGGGCACGGTCCTGGCAGCGCTGATGAACCTGTGCGTCTTCCTCGCCTACGGCACGACGGCTGCCGTGGCCCGGCAGACCGGCGCGGGGGAGCATACGCGGGCGATGCGCAGCGGTGTGGACGGCATCTGGCTGGCGCTGGGCATCGGGGTCGCGCTGATCGCGGTGTTCTGGCCGCTCGCCCCCGCGGTCGTGGAGTTGTTCGGGGCGAGCGCGGGGCAGAGCGCGCAGGCCGTGACGTACCTGCGCATCAGTTTGCTGGGCGCGCCCGGCATGCTGGTCGTGCTGGCGGGCACGGGCGTGCTGCGCGGACTGCAGGACACGGTCACGCCGCTGGTCGTGGCCATCGGCTCATTCGCGCTCAACGCGGCGCTCAACGCCTGGTTCGTGCTGGGGCTGGGGTGGGGTATCGCCGGGTCGGCGTGGGGCACCGTGCTGGCGCAGACGCTCGGTGGGGCCGTCTACCTGGTCGTGGTGGTCAAGGGGGCGCTGCGGCTCGGCACGCCCCTCACGCCCGGCCTGGCCGGGCTCAAGCAGGCAGGTACGGCGGGGTTCGCATTGTTCGTCCGCACCCTCTGCCTGCGGATTGTGGTGACCGTCGGCACGATGATCGCCACGAGGATGGGCGAGGCCGAACTGGCCGCGTACGCCCTCGCCACCCAGGTGTGGACGTTGCTCGCCTTTGCGCTGGACGCCATCGCCATCGCCGGCCAGGCCATCACAGGACGTGCGCTCGGGGCGGGAGACGTCGCCGCCACCAGGGCCGCGACCAAGCGCATGGTGCAGTGGGGCGTCTGGTCGGGGATCGTGTTCGGCCTGCTCGTGCTCGCCGCCGGGCCGGTGTTGCCGGGGTTGTTCGACGCCGAGCCGCGGGTCGCCGAGCTGCTGCTGGCCCTGTTGTGGCCGGTGGCGCTGTTCCAGCCGGTGTGCGGGGTCGTATTCGTGCTCGACGGCGTGCTGATCGGCGCCGGCGACCAGCGTTACCTGGCCTGGGCAGGGGTGTGGACGACGCTGGCGTACCTGCCGGCCGCCTTCCTCGCCTCCGGCCTGGGCGTCGTCGTCCTGTGGTGCGCGCTGGGGGTGTGGATGATCGCGCGGCTGATCACCCTCGTACGCCGCGCCGCCGATGACGCCTGGCTGGTAACCGGGGCGTAGGCGCCGTACGGCCTGCTAGTAACCGGGGCGTAATCGTCTCGTGCTTGCTGTTGTCCAAGTGGTGAGACATTGTGGGCGATGTCCCTGAGCGGGGTGTTCCTTGTCCACGATTCTGCGACGACTGCCGCCTTCCGAAGCGACCGGCTTACGCACCGGCGCCCGGCACAGCCTGGCCGAGCTCTACCGCCCGGCGGACCTGGTGGTGCTCGGGCTCGGTGTGATGATCGGCGCGGGCATCTTCTCCATCGCCGGCCAGCAGGCGGCCACCACGGCCGGCCCCGGCGTGATCCTCTCCTTCATGATCGCGGGGATCGCCTGCCTGCTGGCCTGCCTGTGCTACGCCGAGCTGTCGTCCACGATGCCGACCTCGGGCAGCGCCTACACCTTCACCTACGTCATCTTCGGCGAGGTCTGGGCCTGGATCATCGGCTGGGCGCTGATCCTGGAGCTGCAGTTCGCCGTCGCCGTCGTGGCCAGAGCATGGGGCCTGATCACGGTCGGCGCGATCGCCAACCTCGGCGTCCGCGTGCCGGATCCCGACCTCGTCGCCGACATCCTCGTGCTCGTGATCCTGGTACTGCTCACCGGCATCGTGGCGCTGAGCGCCCGGGTCGGGTTGCGCGCGCTGTGGGTCATGGTGTCGGCCAAGCTCCTGGCCATCGGCGCGGTCATCGTCGTGGGCCTGCCGCACCTCGACGCCGCCAACTTCGGCGAGTTCTACGTGCCGCCCAAGACGTTGACGACCGCGCCGGCCACCGTGCTGGAGGTCCTTGTCGGCGAGAGCAGCGCCTTCGGCTGGCTCGGGATCTTCTCGGCGGCCTCGGCCATCGCGTTCGCATACATCGGCTTCGACGTCGTGGCCACCGCCGCCGAGGAGACCGTCAACGCGCCGCGCGCGGTGCCCAGAGGCATGATCCGCAGCCTGGTGATCGCCACCGTCATCTACATCGCGGTGGCGCTGGTCATGATGGGCATGGTCTCGTACACGAAGATCTCGGTGGAGGCGCCGCTGGCCAGCGCGTTCCGCGCGGCCGGCGTGGGCTGGATGGCGCACGTCATCGACGTGGGCGCGGTGCTCGGCCTGACGACGGTGATCATCGTACTGATCGTGGGGCAGACGCGGGTCTTGTTCTCCATGGCCCGCGACGGGCTGATCCCCCGGGGCCTGGCCATGGTCAGCCGCCGCTACCACACGCCGTCGCGGGTGACGCTGGTGATCGGGCTGATCGCGATCGTGCTGGCCGAGTTCGTGCCGGTGCTCACGCTGCAGGAGCTCGTGGTGATCGGGACCCTGTTCGCGTTCGCGTTCGTGGCCGCCGGGGTGATCGTGATGCGGCGTCGCATGCCGCATCTGGAGCGGGGGTTCCGGGTGCCGTTCTCGCCGCTGGTGCCGGCGCTGTCCCTGGTGGCCACGCTCTGGCTCATGGTGAACCTGCGGGTGCTGACCTGGGCGTACTTCGTCCTGTGGATGGCCTTCGGCCTGCTGGTCTACCTCGTGTACGGCCGCCGGCACAGCCTCCTGGCCCACCCGGTCGAGCCGATACGCGGCCGCCATCGCCGCTAGAACCGCCTGGTCTCCAGCACGCTCCGCAGGAACTCCCTGGTCCTGGCGTTCTCCGGGTCCGTGAAGATCTTGTCCGCGGGCCCCTTCTCCAGCAGCACGCCACCGTCGAGAAAGCACACCGTGTCCGAGATCTCGCGGCAGAAACCCATCTCGTGCGTCGTCAGGATCATCGTCATGCCCGACTCCTTGAGCTCCCTGATGATCCCCAGCACCTCGACCACCAGCTCGGGGTCGAGTGCCGAGGTCACCTCGTCGAGCAACATCAGCTTGGGCTGCGTGGCCAGCGCCCGGATGATGGCCACCCGCTGCTGCTGCCCGCCCGACAACCGGTCGGGGTACGCCCGCGCCTTGTCCGCCAGCCCGAACCTGGCCAGCAGCTCGTGCGCCTGCTCCTCGGCCTGCTCCTTGGCCACGCGGTGCACCTGGCGGGGCGCGAGCGTGATGTTGTCCAGCACGGTCATGTGCGGGAACAGGTTGAACGCCTGGAACACGATGCCGAGCCGCTTACGCACGTCGTCGACGTTCACCCGGGGGTCGGTGATCTCCTCACCATCCAGGAAGATCATGCCGTCGTCCACCGTCTCCAGCAGGTTGACGCAGCGCAGCAATGTGGACTTGCCCGAGCCGGAGGCCCCGATCAGGCTCACGACCTCGTGCGGATGCACCTCGAGGTCGATACCACGCAGCACGTGGTGGCCGTGGAAGTTCTTCCACACCCCGTCGATCGTCAGAAGACTCATGCGCCCCGCCTCCTGCGGGTGCGGGCGGCCAGGTGGTCGGTGAGCCTGGCCATGGGGATGGTGAGCAAGATGAACAGCAGCGCCGCCGCCAGATAAGGCGTGTAGTTGAACGTGCTGGCGGCGTGGATCTGCGCCTGCCTGAGCGCCTCCAGCGGGCCGATGGTGGCCACCAGCGCCGTGTCCTTCTGCAGCGAGACGAAGTCGTTCAGCAGCGGCGGCACGACCCTGCGGGTGGCCTGCGGCAACACCACGAACCGCATGGTCTTCGCATGGCTCAGCCCGAGCGAGCGGGCCGCCGCGACCTGGCTCGGGTGGATGGACTCGATGCCGGAGCGGAACACCTCGGCCACGTACGCGCCGTACGACAATGTCAGCGCGATGATGCCCAGCGTCGCCAAATCGGACGGAATGCCTTGCAGCCGGAGCGCCGGCAGCCCGAACCCGATCAGGTAGATCACCAGGATGGTCGGCACGCCGCGGAAGACGTCGGTGTAGAGCGTGGCCAGCGCTCTGACGGGGAAGAACGCGGGCGTCTTGATCCCTCTGGCCAGCGCCACCAGCAGCCCGACCACCAGGATCAGCACCTCGGCGATCAGGAAGATCTTGACGTTGAGCAGGAACCCGCTCAGCACGTCCGGCCACGCCGAAACGAACCGCTCGGCGTTGAAGAACGTCTCCCGCACCCGCGGCCAGCCCGGCGAGCTCGTGACCGCCCACACGACCAGGACGATGAACACGAGCGTCGAGGCCGTCGCGATGGAGGTCGAGCGGCGGGCGTACGACCTGCGTACTTGCTCACGCTGGAGCTGCCGCTCGGATTTGACCAAATCGCTCATTTCAGCTCGGGAGCGCCCACGGCCGAGCCGAGCCACTGCTGTTCGATCTTGGCCAGCTCACCCTTGGACTTCAGCGCGTCCACGGCCTTGTCCACGCACGGCTTGAGTGCGCTGCCCTTCTCCATGACCAGCCCGAACTCCTCGGGCGTGCCGCCCGTTGAGCTGAACTGGCCCACGATCTTGGAGTTTTCCACCTGCGCGGCCGTCACGTAGAACGCCGTCGGCAGGTCCACGACCAGGGCGTCCACTTGCTTGTTCTTCAGCGCGTTCACGGCGTCGATCTGCTCGTTGTACACGTTGGGGTCGTCCGCGGGCTGGATGATCTCCTTGACGGCGGACAGCGAGGTCGTGCCCACCTGCACGCCGATCTTCGCGTCCTTCAGCTCGGCCAGGCTCTTGGCCCCGGCGTACTTACCGCCCTCGATGGCCACGACAGCCTGCTTGACCGTGTAGTAGCCCTTGCTGAAGTCGACTGCCTGAGCCCGCTCAGGAGTGATCGACACCTGGTTGATGTCGAAGTCGAACTGCTTCTCACCGGGCGCGAACGCGGAATCGAACTTGACGGTGCTCCACTGCACCTCGCTCCGATCGAAGCCGAGCTCCCCCGCCACGGCAAAGGCCACAGCACCCTCGAAGCCCTGCCCGTTGCTCGGGTCGTCGTCCTTGAACCACGGCTCGAACGCCGGTTTGTCCGTCCCGATCGTCAGCTTTCCGGGATTGATGAGTGCGAGCTGCTCCTTGGTGCAGGCAGTGGACGTCGCCGGACTGGCTGACGTCGTGCTCGCCGTGTTGTCCACAGGTGCACAACCGACGACCGCCACGGCCAACGCAAGCAGCATGAAGGAACGGGCCATGGCCTTGCCTCCAGGGGGAAACGTGCTAAGAACTAAGGCATTCTATGCTGCATCTGCCACGGCAATCGGCCCAGACTGGGCTCGCGTAACGGCGCTCAGCCGGTGAAGGGTCAGAGGCCGTTCCCTGGAGGGCCATCAGCCGAAGTCCGGCGAGTGGCGAGCCACGGCACCGCGTAACAAAGAAAAGGGCGGGCGACCACGGCGCCGCAACAGACCACGGGGGCGCTACAGACCACGGGGGCGCAACAGGTCACGGGGGCACAACAGACCACGGCCGCACATGAAAAGGGCCCCGCTCCTGACGGAGGGGGCCCTGATCACACAGCGGGTCAGCCCGCGACGACCTCAACATCCACAGAGGCGGAAACCTCGGGGTGGAGCTTGACGGTGACGCGGTGGGCGCCGACGCTCTTGATCGGGTTGGGGATCTCGATGCGGCGGCGGTCGAGCTGGGGCCCGCCTGCGGCCTTGACCGCGTCGGCGATGTCGCCCGTCGTGATCGAGCCGAACAGGCGGCCGGACTCACCCGCGCGGGTGGTCAGGCGCACCCGCAGGGCGCCGAGCTGACCGGCGACCTCCTTGGCGGTGCCCAGGTCGCGGATCTCGCGGGCGTCACGAGCCTTCTTGAGGGTCTCGATCTGCTTCTCGGCCCCGCGGGTCCAGCGCATGGCGAAGCCACGCGGAATGAGGTAGTTACGGCCGTAGCCGTCCTTGACCTCGACGACGTCGCCAGGGGCGCCGAGGCCGGAGACCTCGTTGGTGAGGATGAGCTTCATATCGACAAGTCCTCCTTAGCGCGCGGTGCTCGTGTAGGGCAGCAGGGCCACCTCACGGGCGTTCTTGATCGCGGTCGCCACGTCACGCTGGTGCTGGGTGCAGTTGCCCGTCACCCGGCGCGCACGGATCTTGCCGCGGTCGGAGATGAACTTCCGCAGCAGCGCCGTGTCCTTGTAGTCGACGTAGGAGATCTTGTCGTGGCAGAACAGGCAAACCTTCTTCTTGGGCTTGCGCAGTGCCGGCTTAGCCATCGTGGTGCTCCTTTCAGAGCCCCGCCTTTGGGGCGGGAATGGACTCGGACTTGTGGATGTGGACTAGAAGGGAGGCTCGTCGCTGAAGTCGTTGCCGCCGCCGCCGCCGCCGCCGCTGCCGCCGAAGCCGCCGCCGCCGGCCTGCTGGCCACCGCCGCCGTAGTTGCCGCCGCCACCACCCTGGTAGCCGCCGCCCCCCTGGGGCGGGGCGGGGGTCGCGGAGGCCCACGGGTCGTCGGCCGGGCCGCCGCCGAAGCCGCCGCCACCGCCCTGACGGGAGGTGCGGTTGACCTTGGCGGTGGCGTTGCGCAAGGACGGGCCGACCTCGTCGACCTCGACCTCATAGACCGTGCGCTTCTCGCCTTCCTTGGTCTCGTAAGACCGCTGCTTGAGCCGCCCCTGCACGATGACCCGCATGCCGCGCTGGAGGCTCTCGGCGGCGTTCTCCGCCGCCTGCCGCCACACGTTGCAGGTCAGAAAGAGGCTCTCGCCATCCTTCCACTCGTTGGTCTGGCGATCCATGAACCGCGGAGTGGATGCGATGCGGAATCGAGCCACCGCTTGCCCCGTCGGGGTAAAGCGCAGCTCCGGGTCGTCGACGAGGTTGCCGACGATGGTGATTACGGTGTCGCCTGCTGCCATGGCTAGCGCTCGCCTTCCTGCACGCCTTCGCTTGGGTTACGGCTCAGACTACGGGTGTTCCCCGACAAAAAGCCGGGGTTAGTGCACGTCCGGACGCAGGACCTTGGTCCGCAGGATGCCCTCGTTGAGGTTCATCTGGCGGTCGAGCTCCTTGACCGTCGCGGGCTCCGCCGAAAGGTCGATGACGGCGTAGATGCCCTCGGACTTCTTGTTGATGTCGTAGGCGAGCCGGCGACGGCCCCAGACGTCAACCTTCTCCACGGTGCCGCCGTCATTGCGGACCACGGTGAGGAACTGGTCGAGGGACGGCGCGACGGTGCGCTCATCGAGCGAAGGGTCCAGGATGACCATTACTTCGTAACGACGCATGCGGACTCCAACCTCCTCTGGACTGTTGCGGTCACGACGCTCTGCCGTGACAGGAGGACGCTGACGTTTGGACCGGGGCACCCACTTCGGTGCCTCGGGGCGACGGGTCACCCATCACAACGCAGCTTGCCCAGGTTACCAGCCGCGAGTACGTGGGAAGGCCTCTAGGAAACCTAAGGGGGTGGTGGCTGTGCCACATGTGCTTCAACCCTCCGAGAGGGAGCGGTTCAGGCTCACGCTCAACACGGACGGACGTTCACACCCCGTCGAGAACGTTCTGGCCGTCGTCACATTCGTGTGCGGCGTCGTAGCGTTCGTCTCGACGTTCTGGACCTCCGCGCACGCCATCTCGGCCTGGTTCGGCACATTCGGCTTCGGCGTGGGTCTCTACTCTCAATACCTCTCCGCGACCACGCCGCAACGTTCGCTCAACATCGTCGGACTCGTGGGATCGTTCGTGGGGGCCGCGCTCGGCATCGCCCACGGCGGATTCCTCCCCCACTGACGAGGGACGGCCCCGGTTCCCTGGGAATTCCGGGGCCGTTCTCCTCTGTCGTTCAGCCGATGTGCAGATCTATGCCGAGCAGGACCAGGAACCAGAGGAACACCGCGAGCAACGCCTCCGCGAGGTCCCTCAGCAGCCCGACCGTGATGTAGTCGTAGACCCAGGCCACGTAGATCCCGATCGCCACGTAAATGAATAAGATCAGCGCCCGCCAGCGCCAGCCTGCCATATCGTTTCTCCTCGGGTAGGGGGCGCTCTGCGACTGCCCTGACGCTGTCGGAGCAAACGCGCCCACTGTCGCGCTCGCACGGGGCTCCGCTGGTCACGCAAGCTGCCGCTCTCCCCCCAGGCTCACCGCTCTCCGCCCCAGGCACGCCGCTCCGGTTAAGCTCGGGGGCATGGTGCGCATCGGAGCTCATGTCGATCAGGACGACCCCGCCGCTCACGCCGAGGCGGTCGGGGCCGAGGTGGTGCAGTTCTTCCTCGGCGACCCCCAGGGATACGACAAGCCCGTGCTGCCCGCCAAGCCGGTCGAGGGCGTGGACATCTACATCCACGCGCCTTATCTGATCAACGTGGCGACCACCAACAACCGCATCAGGATCCCCAGCCGCAAGCTGCTGGAGCAGCACCTGCAGGCGGCTGCCGGACTCGGCGCCAAGGCGCTGATCGTGCACGGCGGCCACGTCAACAAGAACGACGACCCGCAGAAGGGGTTCGACAACTGGCGCAAGGTGTTCGAGCGCATGGAGTGCCCGATCCCCGTCCTGATCGAGAACACCGCGGGCGGCGGCAACGCGATGGCGCGCAAGCTGGAGCGCATCGCCCGGCTCTGGGACGCGCTCGACGGCTTCGACGTGGGCTTCTGCCTCGACACCTGCCACGCCCACGCGGGCGGCGAGGAGCTGATCGACCTCGTCGACCGGGTCAAGGCCATCACCGGCCGCATCGATCTGGTCCACTGCAACGACTCGCGCGACGACTTCGACTCAGGCGCTGACCGCCACGCCAACCTGGGCCAGGGGAAGATCGACTCCGAGCTGATCCTGGCGGTCTGCCGGGCGGCCAGGGCGCCGATCGTGGTCGAGACGCCCGCCGTCGGCCAGGCTGACGACATCGCGTTCCTGAGGAAAAACCTCTAGGCAATACACACAGCCTGTGGATAACTTCCCTGGATTACCGAGACGAAGAAGCGGGTATACATATCAGCCCGCCCACGCCCCACTGAGGAACCGGGCGGTGTTCACGATCATGAGCGGCCCCGAGATCAGCCCGTAGAGCGCGAGCACCCACGTCTTCCTCGTCCCGACCTTGGCGACCAGCACCCACAGCGGGAACCACAACACCAGCGAACGCGGGATCGACAGGTAGTACGCCGAGGTCATCAGCGCCGCGGCCTGCGCCCCCGTATAGGCCAGCTCGCTCCACCGACGCAGCATGAGCAGCCACACCAGCACCCCCACGGCCACCACGGCTCCGGCGATCTCCATACGGAAGGCCACCGCGAAGTCGTCGGTCCCCATCGCCGAACGCCATGTCGTCTGCCACGCCTCCCACGGCCACTCGAACTCGCGCCCCCAGCCGGACTCCTGCGCGTGCTTCCACGCCAGCCAGTCACCCGACCTGCTGTAGTGGTAATACGAGTACGCCGTCAGCGGCAGGAACGGCACGACCAGCCAGCCGGCCTGCCGCGGCGACTCACGGCTCACGACGAACTCCACGACGAGCGCGAGCGCCAGGAACAATCCCGTGATCCGCACGCACGAAGCGCCCGCCGCGAGCAGCACGGCCTGCGCCCAGTGTCCCTGCCTGGCGGCCAGCCACGCGGGAATGGCGAAGGCCAGGAAGAGCGCCTCGCTGTAGCCCGCGACCAGGAACACCGCCATGGGGAAGGCCAGCAGCGCCAGCACCGCCATCCACCCGTTCGCGCCCTCGAACTCGGCCAGCCTGGCCAGCGCCACCATGGCCACCGCGCCCGCGACCAGCGAGACCAGCAGCCCGGCCGCCGCCCAGTCCGGCACCACGAAGTGCACCAGCCGCAGCACCGCGGGCAGACCGGGGAAGAACGCCGGCAACCCTTCGTCCGGCGGCCTGCCGGGCTCGCCGTCGTAGCCGTACTGGGCGATCGTGATGAACAGCCCGGCATCCCACTTGCGCCACTTATCCAGGTATTCGCCCAGCGTCACGCCGAACAACGTCGCGATCAGCAGTCCCGCCCGCGAGCCGAACCAGAGCAGCAACGCGTCCCGGCGGGCCGAGCGGGTGATCATCGTACGGCGGACGCCAGCGTGAACCGATCAGGCGCGTCGTCGAAGACACCGCCCCCTTGGTCGTCGATGTCGGCCTGCCTCACCACGTCCTTGTCCGGCCGCAGGATGTCCCGCACCACGAACGCCATCATGATCCCGATGGTGATGATGCGACCCCAGACGGCCGTGAAGTACGTGTCGTCACCGATGCCCAGGTCGTCCCGGTCCAGCGGCGGCTGGGACAGCAGGTAGAGCCAGATGGCGGCGAAGTACCAGACCTCGGCCAGCTGCCAGAGCGCGAGCGGCTTCCAGTTGGGCCTGGCCAGCACGGCGAACGGCACCAGCCAGAGCACGAACTGCGGCGACCACACCTTGTTCGTCATCATGAAGGCGGCCAGCGCCAGGAAGCAGATCTGCGCCAGCCGCGGCCGGCGCGGCGCGGCCAGCGTCAGCACGGCGATGCCCAGGCACAGGAGGGCCAGCGACAACATGCCGAGCGTGCTGACGTCCCACTCACCGAGGATGGGCCAGCCCTTGTTCTGGAAGAACAACCACGGCGAGCCCCAGTCGATCCCGCGCTCCTGGGAGAAGACGTAGAACCGACGCCACCCCTCCCAAGCGAAGATCATGAACGGCGCGTTGACCACGATCCACGCGCCCACCGCCGAGGCCATCGTGACAAGGAACGGCCGCCATCGCCCGGTACGCCACGTGAGCAGGAACAACGCGCCCACGAACATGAGCGGGTAGAACTTCGTCGCGATCGCCAGCCCCAGCAGCACTCCGGCCAGCACCTGCCGGCGCCGCGCCCAGGCCAGCAGCATGCCCATCGACAGTGCGCCCGCGACGAGGTCCCAGTTGATGTACGCGGCCAGGACCACGGCCGGCGAGATCGCGTACCAGAGCGCGTCCCACCGTCGTGTCGGCCCGGCCACCGCCGCCATCAGCAGCACGCCCGCCACGAGGCACATGCCGAGCAGGATCACCGTCAGGTCGTAGAACCTGACCGCCTGCGCGACCCTGTCGACCTCCAGAGCCCGGGCGATCCAGCTGATCACCTGCATGACCTCGCCCAGCACCACCGGGTACTCGACCTGCTTGTCGAAGGCGACATGGGCGAAATACGGGTTCTCGGTGGCCAGTTGCCGGTCGAAGTAGAGAGGGTAGATGTCGGTGTAGCAGAAGTTCGTGTATGTCGTGACCTGGTCGTTCCAGCCCCCGGTGCGGCACGGCAGCCGCACCACATACGCGAGCGTCGCCCCCAGGGCCGCGATCACGCCCAGGGGAAGGTACGGCACGGCACGCGCCAGCAGCGGGACGCGTGCCTCAGTGCTCGTCACTGACCCTCTATCCGGCCAGAGGGCCGCGGGGCCGGCGCCATGCCGCCGCCCAATCCGCCTCCGTCCTCGCCGCCCTGCGGGAACCCGTCGTCAGTGGTGCCGTCGTCGACAGGGGGCCCGTCTCCGTTGTCGGTGTTGCCGCACGGAGGGAAGAGGCAACCGTTGTCGCTGTTGCCCGGGTCGTCGGCGAACGGGTCATCATCGGTGAACGGATCGTCGTCGGCGCTGGGCGTCGGCGTGGGCGTCGGGCTCGGCACGATGTTCTCGGGTGTGCCGATCTCGGCCTTCTGCGGGAACTGCTCGATCGGCTTGCCCTCGTGCGCGAGCATCATGAACTTCCGCCACGCGGCGGTGGGCGGACCGGCGCCCTCGAACTCCAGGGACACCTCGTAGGGCGTGGTGTACGGATTGGCCGGCGTGTACTTCTTCTCCTTGGCCGGATCCTTGCCCCGGTACCACGGGCAGTTGTTGTGCTGGGGCTCGACCACCTTGCCGGTCTTGGTCCTGCACTCCTCGCGGTAGAAGCCGACCGCGGTGGAGTATTGAGGCGTGTAACCGACGAACCAGGCGCCGTTCTCGTCGTTGTTCGTCCCGGTCTTGCCGGCCGCCGGGCGGCTGCCCAGGCCCTGACCCCTCGCGGTGCCTCTCTGGAGGACCGCCTGCATGGCCACCGTGGCGTCGGCCGCGACGCCGGGGTCGATGACCCGCTTGCTGACCGCCTGCTCGCGCCAGCCGACCCGGCCGGTGGGGTCCCTGACTTCCTTGACTACGTGATAGCGGGTGTACTTGCCGCCGTTGGCGAAGATCGCGTAGCCGGCGGCCTGCTCGACCGGGGTCACCGGGGCGCTACCGATGGCGAACTGATACTGGTGGTCCGCGATGTCCTTTTCCATGTCCTTCTGGTTGAACCCGGCCGCCTCGACGAGGTTCTTCAGGTCGTCGATCTTGTTGGGCAGGGCGTAGGCCATGGAGACGAACGCGGTGTTGACCGAGTCGGCGGTGGCCTTGACCACGTCGACGGCGCGGCCCACGTTGTGGCTGTTCCTGATGCCGCGCTCGAAGCCGGGGATCTTCTCCGGCACCGTCTCGCTGCCCGGAACGTAGCTCTTGAGCGAGAAGCCGGCCTGCAGCCAGGCGGCCAGCACGTACGGCTTGAACGCGGATGCCGCCTGCTTCTTGGACTCGAAGGGCTCGTTCCACGGGTCGGTGACGTAGTCGGAGCCGCCGTAGAACGCCACTACGCGGCCGTTCCTCGGGTCCACCGCGGCCAGTCCGGCGTGGAACTCCTTGTTCATCCCCCGCATCGTGGTCGTGACGGCCTCCTTCGCCGCCAGCATGAGATCCTTGTCGAAGGTGGTGACGATCTTGTAGCCGCCGCTCTCGATCTCGTCGGAGGTGAGGCCGCGGGGCTCCAGCTCCCTCAGGACCTCCTCCACCATGTAGCCCTTGAGGCCGCCCAGCACGTTGCTGTCCTTGTACTTCGTCGTCTTCGGGAACTGAGCGGTCTGCTTGAGCTGGCCGTACTTGTCGGGCCAGAGCTCGGCCATGTTGTCGATGACGTTCTTGAAGCGGGCCCTGAGCGCGGGCTCGTCGGCCTGCCAGTTCGGCTGCTGGATACGCGCGGCCAGGTAGGCGCTCTGCTCGGGGGTCAGCTTCGCGGCGGTGACTTCCTTGCCGAAGTACGCCCTCGCGGCGGCCTGGACGCCGTAGGCCCGGCCGAAGTTGACCGTGTTCAGATAGGTCTGAAGGATCTCGTCCTTCGACATGGTGTCGTCGAGCTTGACGGCCACGAAGATCTCGTTGACCTTACGCTTGATCGACACTTCCTGGCTGAGGCCGTCGAAGTAGTTGCGGGCCATCTGCTGGGTGATGGTCGAGGCGCCCTGGAGCTGCTGGCCGGTCGCGGTCATCCACAGGGAACGGACCATGCCGGGGATCGAGATGCCGGAGTCTTCATAGAAGGTCTGGTTCTCGATGGCGATCGTCGCGTCCCTGACGGTCTGCGACATCTGGTGGAGCTTGACGCTCTCACGCTTCATGCCGAGCCGGGCGATCTCTTTTTTGCCGTCGCTGTAATAAATCGTGCTCTGCTGCGCGGTCGCCGCGTCCTGGGTGCCGGTGGGCACCTCGGTGTTGGCGTACGCCACCATGATCATGCCGAAGAGGCCGGCCATGATCACCACGACGCCGGCCACGATGACCTTCCAGCTGGGCACGAACCTGCGCCAGCCCCCGCCACCGCGGGTCTTCTTCGGCGGCCCCGGGGGGCCGGGCGGCTCCGGTGGCCCGCTCTGCGCTGCTCTCCTGCGCGAGCGCCGGGGACCCTCGGCGACCATGGTGTCCTGGTTACTCACCGTGTGCGTGTCCTGACGGGCACGCGAACGCGAGCGGGGCGGCGGCGGCTGCTCACCGCGCTGGGGCGGGGGGTCCTCACGCCGGGGCGGCGGGCCGTCGTACGGCTGCGCGGCCATGGCGCCCGTCTGCTCGAAGGCGGCTTCCGGACGACGCTGCGCCTGGCCGGGACCCCCGGGGGATTCGCCAGTTTGCGGTGGAGAACCCTGGGGCACAGAACGGGATGAGCTGGACCGACGGCGCCTTCCTGGGCGAGCCGTCCCCTCATTCATGCTGTTACTCACACGTCCTCGCACTGTCGTCGGAACAAAAACGGCGGTTGGGCGTGAGGTTCCTCGCCGCCCTCGATCTTCACGCTTGGCCGTTGAGGTCAGGCGGTCCGTTGCCGAGGACGTACGAAACCGTCAGGTGGTTCCAGGAACAACCTTGGCAGACCTCGACGACGTACACCCGGAACTCATCGTAATCATGAGCCATGGCGACGAGTTCCGATGCGACCTTTGCCTGTCCGGCATGCCGCCCGAGCGCATCCCCGTAGACATAGGTCACGTTGGTGACGTTCTCCCTCTCGCAGACCGGGCAGAGGCGTTCGGTTGGCTCGCCGAAGTGGCGCGCCGCGCGAAGGAGGTAGGGCTGTGCGTCACAGAGGTCGCCGCGCGAGGTACGCCCGGCGCGGAAGGAGCGGACCACCGCCCTTTTTGCGAGGCCGTAATCCACCACCCTTCGCTGTGACCACATGAGCGTCAGACTACGGCGTTTCTGCGGATCGTCCCAACGACTCGGCAAATCAGCAGATTGCAGCGATATAGCGAGGAGACGTATCCTGGAGATGTATCGGCTCGATACATCGACGCGAGAGGAGGGCGGTTCCCCATGGCCGGCGGACAGGGCAGGGTCTTGGAACTGGCCGTGCTCGGGTCGCTGCACGAGACTCCCCTCCATGGCTATGAGCTGCGCAAACGGCTCAACGCCCTGCTGGGGATGTTCCGCGCGTTCTCCTACGGCTCGCTCTACCCTTGTCTTCGATCGCTTCTGGCCCAGGGGCTCATCGCGGAGGAGCAACCTGCTCCCGCCACGATCGTCGGGGGCAGATCAAAGATCGTTTACAAGCTGACCGCGGAGGGCAAGGAACGGCTGCAGGAGATGCTGACGCAGGCCGGGCCTTCCGCGTGGGAGGACGAGAGCTTCGGTGTGCACTTCGCGTTCTTCCGGCACACCGAGGCTGAGGTGCGTTTGCGCATACTCGAAGGCCGCCGTAGCCGGCTTGAGGAGCGGCTCGACGCCGTGCGGACGGCGCTGGCGCGCACCAGGGAGCGCCTCGACAGTTACACGCTCGAGCTGCAGCGTCATGGGCTCGAGTCGGTCGAGCGCGAGGTGCGCTGGCTGAACGAGCTGATCGCAACGGAGCGTCGGGCCTCCTCTGAGGAGAGGCCCGAAAGAGATACCACGTCAACTGATGAGTAAGGGAGCGAGTGCGATGGGTTCGGTTCGCGTGGCCATTGTCGGTGTCGGCAACTGCGCGTCGTCGCTGGTCCAGGGCGTTCACTACTACAGGGACGCCGACCCGGACGTACGGGTCCCGGGCCTGATGCACGTGAAGTTCGGCGACTACCACGTCGGCGACGTCGAGTTCGTCGCGGCGTTCGACGTTGACGCCAAGAAGGTCGGACGGGATCTGTCCGAGGCGATCGTCGCCAGCGAGAACAACACGATCAAGATCACGGATGTGCCGCCGCTGGGGGTGACCGTCCAGCGCGGTCATACCTTCGACGGCCTGGGTGAGTTCTACCAGGAGATCATTGAGGAGTCCGACGAGGCGCCGGTCGATGTGGTCCAGGTGCTCCGGGAGGCCCAGGTCGACGTCCTGGTCTCCTACCTTCCCGTGGGCTCGGAGGAGGCGGACCGTTTCTACGCGCAGTGCGCCATCGACGCGGGTGTGGCGTTCGTGAACGCGCTGCCGGTCTTCATCGCCTCCGACCCGGAGTGGGCGGAGAAGTTCACCGAGGCCGGGGTGCCGATCGTCGGCGACGACATCAAGTCGCAGGTCGGCGCCACGATCACGCACCGCGTGCTGGCCAAGCTGTTCGAGGACCGTGGCGTTGAGCTGCTGCGCACCTACCAGCTCAACTTCGGCGGCAACATGGACTTCATGAACATGCTGGAGCGCAAGCGGCTCCAGTCCAAGAAGATCTCCAAGACGCAGTCGGTCACCTCGCAGATCCCGCACGAGATGGGCAAGGCCGACGTGCACATCGGGCCGTCGGACCACGTGCCGTGGCTGGACGACCGCAAGTGGGCGTACGTGCGGCTCGAGGGGCGGTCGTTCGGCGACACTCCGCTCAATCTCGAGTACAAGCTGGAGGTTTGGGACTCGCCCAATTCGGCCGGCATCATCATCGACGCCGTCCGGGCCGCCAAGATCGCCCTGGACCGGGGCATCGGCGGGCCAATCCTGTCGGCGTCGTCGTACTTCATGAAGTCGCCGCCCCAGCAGTTCTCCGACGATGAGGCTCGGGACTACGTCGAGAAGTTCATCCGGGGTGAGGTCGAGCGCTGATCCGCTGACCACCCTGTCCACGGCGCCGCGCCCACGCTCGGGGGCGGCGCCTTGCGTTTCCCGGTCCACGCCTGTTTCCTGGCGCACCTTCGCTCAGGTGCATCCCTGCGGATGGACACGCCTCACGCATAGGGCCGGCGCGCTGTCGAGTGGCGCGGGTCCTGAGGGGAGAGCCGGGAACTCGGCGGGCAGGCCAGGGGCGTGGGACCCGGCTAGAGGCGGGCCGCCAAGGGAAGATCGGCCGGCGAGGCGGGTTGCCAGGTCAGCGGGTCGGAGCCGAGCTCCATCAGCAGCGGCACCTGCTCCCGGCACCAAGGCGAGATCGCCAGCAGCCCGCTCAGGACCCCCTCGGCGAACTCCTTCCACGGCATCCACCGCGCCTCCCCCACCTCCTCCGGGTTCGGCGCGACGGGACCGTCGACCATGACGCGATAGACCGGGCAGAGTTCGTGCTCGACGATGCCGTTGGCCATGACGGCCCGGTAGGCGAAGGCGGGCAGCAGCAGATCCACCCGCTCGGCCGCGAGCCCGAGCTCATAGGAGAGCCGGCGCACGACGGCCCACTCCAGCGCCTCCCCGGGCAGCGGGTGACCGCAGCAGCTGTTGGTCCAGACCCCGGGCCACGTGAGTTTGTGATCGGCACGCCTGGTGAGCAGCACGCGACCTTCATGATCGAAAACGTAGCTGGAGAACGCCAGATGGAGCGGCGTCTCGCGGCCGTGCACCGACGTCTTGGGCGCGGTGCCGAGCGCGCGGCCGTCACGGTCGACCAGCACGACGTGTTCCTCGATCGTCACGCTATGAAGCGTACGAGATCATGACGACCACTTGGAACCCACGCAGCCTCATCCTAGGACGGCCGCTTGGCTAGGCTGGCGGCGTGTCATTCGTCGCCGACCTTCGCGTGGTGCTCCGCGGCAGGGATTTCAGAAGGTTGTTCGGCACGCGACTGGTCTCCCAGTTCTCGGACGGGATCTTCCAGTTCGGCGTGACCGGCTTCGCCTTCTTCAGCCCTGAGAGCCAGACGACCGCGCTCCAGGTGGCCGCGGGCCTGGCGGTGTTGCTGTTGCCGTACAGCATCCTCGGCCCGTTCGTCGGCGTGTTCATCGACCGCTGGTCGCGTCGGCAGATCCTGGTGGTGGCGCCGTTCGTGCGCGGCGCACTGCTGCTGGTCGCCGCCGGGCTCGTGGCGGCCGACGTGCCCGACGCCGCGTTCTACGGGGCGGCGCTGGCAGTTCTCGGCGTCAACCGGTTCTTCCTGGCCTCACTCGGCGCCTCGCTGCCGCACGTGGTGCCCATCGACCGGCTCATGGCGGCCAACGCCATCGTGCCCACGTCGGGCACTGTGGTGACGTTCCTGGGCTTTGGGGTCGGTTACCTGCTGCGGAAGGTCTTCAGTGGCGACGACCAGGGCGTGGCGCTGCTCCTGATCATCTCGGGCGTGGTGTTCGGGCTGAGCGCGCTGGTCGCGCGGACGATGGACCGCCGCCTGCTCGGGCCGGAGTCCGACCCCAGCAGGCCGCAGGCGCGCGAGGCGGTGCGCCATGTGGTCGCCGGCCTCGTGGACGGCGCGAAGCACCTGGTCACTCATCGCGTCGCGGCCGCCACCATAGGCGCGATGGCCGCGCACCGCTTCTTCTACGGCATGGCGACCGCGCTGGGCATCATCCTCTACCGCTACTACTTCTACGACGGCGACCCCGACGCCGCACTGGAGGGGGTCAGCCTGGTCGTGGCCACCTCCGGCGCCGGCTACTTGCTGGCCGTGATCATCACCCCGTACGCGACCGAGCGGTTCACGATCGAGCGCTGGGTGCCGATCGCGCTGTCGGCGGCCGGCGTGCTGACGGCGGCGCTGGTGCTGCCGTTCCAGGAGTGGGGGCTGCCGATCGCGGGGTTCGTGCTGGGCGTGGCCGGGCAGAGCGTCAAGATCTGCGCCGACACCACGGTCCAGCGCGATGTCGAGGACATCTACCTGGGCCGCGCGTTCTCGATCTACGACATGCTGTTCAACGGCATGTACGTCCTCGCCGCGGGCCTGTCGGCGATGATCCTGCCCGCGAACGGCAAGTCCTACCTCGCCGTCGCGATCGCCGCGATCGGCTACCAGATCGCGGCGATGGCCTACCGGATGATCACGCGCCCGCGGCGTTCGCCCGCGCCCACTCCTGCAGGGCCTCGGTAGCCGCCTCCTTGCCGATCATGCCCTTGTCGAGCCTGAGCTCGAGCAGGAACTTGTATGCCTGCCCCACCACCGGCCCGGGCCCGATGCCCAGGATGCGCTGGATCTCGTTGCCGTCGAGCTCGGGCCTGATCTTGGCCAGCTCTTCCTCCTCGGCGAGCCTGGCGATGCGCTCCTCGAGGTGGTCGTAGGTCCGCGACAGCGCGGCGGCCTTGCGCTTGTTGCGCGTGGTGCAGTCGGCCCTGGTCAGCTTGTGCAGCCGGTCCAGCAGGTGCCCGGCGTCGCGTACGTAGCGGCGCACGGCGCTGTCGGTCCACTCGCCCGTCCCGTAGCCGTGAAAGCGCAGGTGCAGCTCGACCAGCCGGGCGACGTCGGACACCACGTCCTTGGGGAATTTCAGCTCGCTCATGCGCTTCTTGGTCAGCTGGGCGCCGACCACCTCGTGGTGGTGGAACGACACCCGCCCGCCCGCCTCATGACGGCGGGTCTTCGGCTTGCCGATGTCGTGCAGGAGCGCCGCCCAGCGCAGGATCCGGTCCGGCTTGCCGTCCTCCTCCTGCGCGATGGCCTGGTCGAGCACGGTCAGCGAGTGCTCGTAGACGTCCTTGTGCCGGTGGTGCTCGTCGATCTCCAGGCGCAGCTTGGGCAGCTCGGGCAGCACGTGCGCGGCCAGTCCGGTCTCCACCAGCAGTCGCAGGCCCTCCCGCGGGTTGGCGCCACAGACGAGCTTGTCGAGCTCGTCGCGGATGCGCTCGGCGGAGACGATCTCGATGCGCTCGGCCATCGCGGTCATGGCGGCCACCGCCTGCGCGTCCACGGCGAACCCGAGCTGCGAGGCGAACCTGGCAGCACGCAGCATGCGCAGCGGGTCGTCACCGAACGACTGCTCGGGGGTGCCGGGGGTGCGCAGCAATCTGGCCGCCAGGTCGCCGAGCCCGCCGTATGGGTCGACGAACTCGTGTCCCGGCAGCCGCACCGCCATGGCGTTGACCGCGAAGTCGCGCCGCTCCAGATCGGTCTCCAGCGTCTCGCCGTACATGACCTCGGGCTTGCGCGACTTCGGGTCGTAGGCCTCGCTGCGGTAGGTGGTGATCTCGAGCAGCCAGTTGCCCTTGCGCAGGCCGACCGTGCCGAAGTCGATGCCGATCGTCCACACCGCGTCGGCCCAGGCCCTGATGATCTCCAGCACCTGCTCGGGGCGGGCGTCAGTGGTCAGGTCGAGATCGTTGCCGCTGCGGCCGAGCAGGAGGTCGCGCACGGGACCGCCCACGAGGGCCAGCTCGTGGCCCTTCGCAGCGAAAAGGCGGCCGAGCTCGTCGGCCACCGGGGCGATCTTGCGGAACAGGTCGGTCATGGCCCGCTGCTGGCTTTCGGTCAAAGTTGAGTCGGACAAACCGGGTCGGGTCCTTTGTCGGTCTGAACTTCCGGAACATATCCCCCGAGCCACACCGGGTCCGGGTTACCGTCGGTCAAGGGACCGTCGGGGGCCATGGCAACGAGGCTGAGGCTAGGAGGTCTATATGAAGGACGCCCTCGCGATCCACCGCTGGCTCCTCGCACACCAGGTCCATCATGAGATCGTACGCCTTCCGCGCCCCATGACTTGCGCGGACGAACTACCCGAGACGCTCTCCGCCGCGCCCGAGAGGTGCCTGATGGTCACGGTTTTCGAGGTCGCCACCAGGGTCGGCAGCGAGGCCGTCGTCGCGGTCGCCTCCTCGGTCGCGACTCCCCCACGTCCAGGAGCCGTAGGCGGACTGCTGGGCATGCGCCAGGTGCGGCCGGCCCCGGCCCACGTCGTCAACGCGGCCACCGACTACGCCCACGGGCTGGTCTGCCCGCTGCTGCTGCCGGAGTCGCTGCCGATGCTCATCGACGACCGGCTACGCGCCGACACCGAGCCCGTCTTCTCCGCCACTGGCGAACGCCACACCGCCCTCGCCATTCGCGCGCTCGACCTGCTGACCCTTCTGCCAGGCAAGACGGTCGACCTGTGCAGCACACGCCCCAGAGGATCACGTGAGGCGGTCGCGCGGCGGCACTGAACCCGTAGCATTGCGGGCGTGCGTCGTCGTCCTCCAGCTCGGGCATCCGCGTGATCCGTAAGACCACGCTGCTCGCCGTGCTGTCCGCCGCGTTGCTCGGCCCTATGGTGGCCGCGGCGCCGAGCACGGCTGCCGCGATCGTGAGCAGGCTTCCGTTCGCCGTGACGATCACGTCGATCTCTCCGGACGTTCCGAAGAACATGACCGATGTGATCAAGTTCACCGGCACGGTGCGCAACGACACCGGCGCGCCGCAGTCGGCATTGCGTGTGCGGCTGCGCTACTCGGCACAGAAATTCACCAACCGTGTCTCGATGACGACGTACCAGGCCGATCAGACGACCGCGACCCTGGCGAGCATGGCGGCGTCCAGTTCCTCGGCCAGGGACATCCCGCCGCTCGCGCCCGGCCAGCAGGCGCGCTGGGAGTTCACGGCGACGCCCATCCAGATGGGGATGCGGACGTTCGGCGTCTACCCGATCGCGGTGGACGTGTCACAGAACCTGGTGCCGCTGGCGGCCCAGCGGACCTTCCTCACCTACGCGCCGCCCACGGTGCCGAAGCCGCCGCGCAACAAGCTGGCCATCGCGCTGCCCGTCATCGACCAGCCGCACCGGGCGACCGACGTCGACCCGGCGGCGGGGGCGAACGGGGAGGCCCTGTTCGTCGACGACAAGCTGAGCCAGTCGATCACCGGCAAGGGGCGGCTGGCCGACCTGGCGACCATCGCCCAGTCCGCGCCCAGCAGCGTCACGTGGTTCGTCGACCCCGCGCTGCTCGACGACCTGGACATGATGACGAGAAACTACCGGGTCAGGACCAAGGACGGCGCGGAGCGCAAGCCGGCCAACGCCGAAGCCGGGCAGTGGCTGACGTCCATGCGCACCTCGCTGGCCGCCTCCCCCGTGGTCGCGGTCCCCTACGCGGATCCCGACGTGGCCGCGCTCGCGCACCAGGGGCTGGACGACCTGCCCAACAGGGCGATCCAGCTGGGCGGGCAGAAGGCGAAGGCGTTGCTCAACCGCGACGACGTGAAGACCACCGTCAACTGGCCGGCCGCCGGATTGCTCGACCCCGACGCGCTCGACCTGCTCTCGGTCAGCGACGACAAGGTGCGCACGGTCCTGCTCAACTCGACCAACCTGCCGCCGCAGCCGCCGGTCACGTTCACACCCGACGCCGCCACGACGCTCGACTCGGTGGACGGCCCGGTCACCGCGCTGGTCGCGGACGCCGAGCTGAGCCGCCTGTTCGAGCCGACGGCCCCCACGTCCGTGCTGCTCAGCACCCAGCGCCTCATCGCCGAGACCGCGATGATCTCCGCAGAGGCCGGCCAGACCCAGCCGAGGTCGCTGGTCGTGGCCCCGTCGCGACGCTGGGATCCCAACCCGACGCTCGTCACCAGCCTGATCAATGCCGCAAAGCGGCTGCCGTGGCTTCAGCTGACCTCGCTGGAGTCCATCAAGCCGGGCAAGGCGTCGGTCCCGCGCGCCGGCCTGACCTACACCGATGAGGCGCGCAAGGAAGAGCTGAGCGGCAAATACCTGGGGCCGGTCAAGGAAGTCGCGTCGAAGGCGCAGCTCACGGCTCTGATCACGACGACGAGGACGCAGTCGAGCTTCGACGCGGCGGTGCTCAGGCTGACCTCGTCGGCCTGGCGCAACAGCACGCGCATGGGTCGCTCGGTGACCAACCGGGTGAACACGGCCGTCACTGAGCGGATGAACAAGGTCGAGATCGTCGATGCGCGGCCCGACCGGCCTAAGACGCTGGCCGGCAGCAACGGCGTCGTCCCCATCAGCGTGCGCAACTCCCTGGGCGCCAACATCGCCCTGTACATCGACGTCAAGTCCGACAACGAGAAGCTGCTGCAGGTCAACTTCAAGCAAGAGGAGCCCCTGACCATCGACGTCGGGCAGAGCGGCACGGTTCAGGTGCCGATGACCGCCACCAGTGGCTCCAGCGGCGACACGACCGTGACGGTCCAGCTCAAGACCGCCGACGGCAAGGCTTATGGCGAACCGCAGCGGCTGACCATCCGCACCACCGGCTACACCGGCGTCGCCTCGGTCATCGTGGGCGCGGCGCTCACCGTGATGCTCGCCGCCGTGGTGACGCGCGTGGTGCGGCGCAGGTCGGAGCGCAAGAGCGCGCGGGCCTCCAGGAACCGGGAAAGTGAGACCGTATGAGCCGCATGTTGCGTGCCAGCGCCATCATGGCGGCGGGCACGATGGTGTCCCGGGTCACCGGGTTCGTACGGACCATGGTGCTCGCGTACGCCATCGGCACGGCGGCTCTGGGCGACTCCTACAACGCGGCGTACGCGATCCCTTACAGCATCCTCGACCTGCTGCTTCTGGGGGTGCTGAGCAGCGTCATCGTGCCGATGATCATCCGGGCGCAGCAGCACGACCCCGACGGCGGCCAGGCCTACGAGCAGCGGCTGCTGACCGTGGCCACGGTCACGCTCGTGGGCGTCGCGGTGCTCGCGGTGTTCGCCGCGCCGCTGCTCATCGATCTCTACACCGACTGGGCGCCGGGCAGCGCGAGGTTCGAGGTCGCGGTCACGCTGGCCCGTTTCATCCTGCCGCAGCTGGCCTTCTTCGGGGTGGGCGCGGTGGCGGGCGCCATACTCAACACCCGCGACCGCTACGGCGCTCCCATGTGGGCGCCGGTGGTCAACAACCTCGTCGTCATCTGCGTGTTCCTGGCCTACGCCGTGGTGAGCTCGTCCAAGGGCGACATCGAGCGGGTGAGCGACGGGGATCTGGCGCTGCTCGGCCTGGGCACCACGGCCGGCATCGTGGCGCAGGCGGCCGTGCTGATCGTCGCGTTGCGCCGGGCCGGATTCTCGTTCGTGCCGCGCTTCGACGTGTGGAACGCCCGGCTCGGCGAGATGGCCAAGGCCGGGATCTGGACGATCGGTTATGTGATCGTGACCCAGCTGGGCTTCCTGCTGACCGTCAACCTGTCGAGCCAGGCCGGCGTGGCGGTGCCGGGTCACGGCATCAGCCCCTACACGCTGGCGTTCCAGCTGTTCCAGCTGCCGTACGGCGTCATCGGCGTCTCGGTGATCACGGCCATGCTGCCCCGGATGAGCCGGGCCGTCGGGGAGGGCCGCTTCGACGACGTGCGCAGCGAGTTCGGGGCGAGTGTGCGGCTCGTCTGCGCGATGATGGTGCCGGTGTCGCTGCTGCTCATGGTGCTCGGCCCGGCGATCACCGTGCCGATTTACGGCCATGGGGCCAACACCGTGGCCGACGCGGTTTACATCGGCAACGTGCTGCAGGTCTACGGCCTCGCGCTGGTGCCGTTCTCGGTGTTCCAGCTGCTGCTGCGGGTCTTCTACAGTTTCGGCGACACCCGGACGCCGGTCTTCGTCGGGGCGGGCACGACGGCGGTTAACGCGGGGCTGATGGTGGTCTTCTACGTGCTGCTGCCGGCCGAGTACGCGGTGATGGGGCTGGCTCTGGCGTATGCGATCGCGTACGGGCTGGGTGCGGTTCTGGCCTGGTGGCTGGCCGGCCGCCGGGTGCAGGGGCTCGGCGGGTGGACCGTCGGCATGGCTCTGACCAGGATGTATCTCGCCTCGCTGCCCACGGCCGTGCTGGCGCTGGCCGCGGTCTGGGTGGTCACGCAGGTGTTCGGCGGTCTCGGTTTCGTCAATTCGCTGATCGTTCTGGCCGTCGGCGGAGGCCTCGGGCTGGTGCTGTACCTCGGCGTGGCGCACAGAATGCGCATACCAGAGGTCAACTCGATCGTTGGGATGGTCGCGAGACGGGTAGGTCGGTAAAGAAACTCGGCACTACGATGGAGGCCGACACGCGCGAATGGAAGCAGGAGGGGCGTGGGCGGATCCACCCGGCATAGCGTGCCTTCGTGGGACACGACCACGCAGGTGAGTCGAACCATGAGCACGCCCGATCGGCCAAGTGGAGTGAGCCTGTGAGCACGTCGGCCGTCGAACCCGGCACCCGCCTCGCCGAGCGCTTCCGGCTCGAGGACCGCGTCAGCGAGTCCGACGGAGCCACGTTGTGGAAGGCCATTGACGAGATCCTGGCCCGTCCGGTGGCCGTGCACACCTTCTCGCCGGACTTCCCCCGCGTGCACGAGGTCGTCACGGCCGCCCGCGCCGCGAGCCGGCTCACCGACCCGCGCCTGACCCAGGTCTTCGACGCGGCCGAAGACGACAAGCACGCCTATGTCGTGAGCGAGTGGGTCACCGGCGAGACCCTCACTGACCTGCTGGCCTCCGGCCCGATGGAGCCCGAGCGCGCTGCCGGGCTGGTCGCCGAGGCCGCCGAGGCGCTCGCGCACGCCCACAAGGCAAAGCTCTACCACCTGTGCCTGCGTCCCTCGCACCTGGTGTGGACGACCGGAAACACGGTCAAGGTGCTCGGCGTCGCCGTCGACGCGGCCATGTACGGGCTGACCACCGACCAGCCGGCGCTCGACGACGCCGAAGGGCTGGGCCGGCTGCTTTACGCCGGCCTGACCGGCCACTGGCCGGGCGACGAGGAAGAGGGCGGGCTGCCTGCCGCTCCCATGACCGACGGCCACTTCTGCACGCCCCGCCAGGTCACCGCCGGCGTGCCGGGCTACCTCGACGCGGTGACGGTGCGGGCGTGCCTGCCCGAGTCCCGCAAGGGCCAGGGCGCACTGTCCAGCCCGGCCGAGGTCGCCGAGGCACTGGCCGACGTGGCCAGGCCCATGCCGATCCCGATCGCCTACCCCTCGACACCCGCGGTGGCCTCCGCCTCGCACACCGAGGGCCTGGACATCGCCCACCGCCAGCACCTCCACGTCCCCCAGTCGCGGCCCACCGGCCCTCGGCCGCAGCGGCCGTCCGGCGGCGGAAGCACCCTCAACAGGGTGTTGATGACGCTGGTGGTGCTGCTCGTCATCGCCGCGGTCGGCGTCGGCGCCTGGACGATCGGCCGCAGCCTGGGCAGCCCGACCGGCCCCGAGGCCAAGAGCGCCACCCCGACCACCACGGCCACGGCTTCGACCCCTGTCCAGGCCGTCGAGCCAGGGAAGGCCCAGGGCTTCGACCCGCTCGGCGACAACGACGAGAAGTCGGACAAGGCCGGGCTGGCCATCGACGGCAAGCCCAGCACCTTCTGGGAGACCGAGGGCTACACCAGCGCGGAGCTGGGCAACCTCAAGAAGGGTGTAGGCCTGCTGCTTGACATGGGCAAGTCCGTTCAGATCAGCGACGTGGTGGCTACGCTGGCCGATACGCCCGGCGCGACCGTCGAGCTCAAGGTCGGCGACTCGCCCGATCTCGGCTCTCTGAAGACGGTGGCGACCGAGAAGGACGCGGCAGGCAAGACCACACTGACCCCTGGTCAGGCGGCAAGCGGGCAGTACGTTTTGATCTGGTTTACGCGTGTTCCGGCGGATGCAGGCAAGTTTCATGGCACCATCTATGAAGTAGTGGTGCACTCTCCCGGATCGGCATAATCAGGAATCTCTCTTGTGAACTCCCCACCCGAGACACCCTCAGCAGCGGATCGGCCGGCGGTCACTGACGCCGAGCTGCTGACCGCGCACATCAACGGGGATCCTCACGCCTTCAGCGAAATCGTCAAAAGGCACCGCGATCGCATGTGGGCGGTCGCCCTGCGGACGCTCGGTGACCCTGACGAGGCCGCCGACGCCGTGCAGGACGCCTTCGTCTCCGCCTATCGCAAAGCCGCCACGTTTCGCGGCGAGGCAGCCGTCACCACCTGGCTGCACCGCATCGTGGTCAACGCCTGTCTCGACAGGATGCGCCGCAAGTCCGTCCGGCCGGTGGCCGACGACGAGCTCATCGAGGCCGCCGAGCGCGAGTCGCCCCTGCCTGACCAGACCGTCGAGCGCGAGGTCTCGATGGAGGTTTCGGCCGCGCTGAAACTCCTGCCCGCCGACCAGCGTGCGGCACTGGTGCTCGTCGACATGATGGGCTATTCGGTCGAAGACGCAGCTCAGGTGCTCGAGGTGCCCAGCGGCACGGTGAAGAGCCGGTGCGCCCGAGGGCGCGCGAAACTTGCCCCAATTCTTTCCCATCTGCGGAACCGATCGGACCTCAATCGCGTCTCATCCGCGAAGGGAGCAGAACTTCGTGACGGGTGATACGCACTACGATCTGGACACCCTGGCCGATTTGGCCGAGGGTCTCCTGGACGTCGCCAAGGCGCGCCAGGTCCGCGAGCATCTCGCGGTCTGCGACCCCTGTGGGGAGCTACTGGCCGATCTGGCGGCGGTTCGCGAGGTGCTCGCGGCGACCCCCACACCGGCCATGCCGATGGGTGTCGCACTGCGCATCGACAAGGCCCTGGCGGCTGAGTCCGAGTCTCGGCGCGGAGGCGTCGGCCTCGTGGAAACACCTGACTGGGACGAGCTCATGCGGGACGCCCCGTGGGAGCGGCCGGTCGAGGCCCCCGAGCCCGAGCCTGTGCGCTTGGGAGTGGTCTCCGACGACGGCATCATCGTTCCGGCCAAGTCAAGACCCGTCAGGCGGCGCCGGTGGGCGTTGCCCGCGGTCGCGGCCGCGGCGGCCGCCGCTGTGGTGGGCACGGCCGCGGTCTCGGCAGGTCTGCTCGCCTCCGGCGGAGGCGGCGGCACGAGCGCGCCCCCGCCCCTCGCGCAGAGCAAGGAGGAGACCAAGAGCCCGGAGAAGCCCAGGGCGTACACCGTGACCGACAGCGGCTACAACTACAGCGACAACGTGTTGCGGCAGCCACTGGAGAGTCTCTTCGGCTTCGCCACGGTGCTGGGCGGCGACGGTGCCAGCGCCGACCAGGTCGCCAAGTGCGCGAGCAAGGTCAGCAGCCGGAGCAAGCTCGACGTCTTCGCGGTCGACCAGGGGCAGTACAACGGGCAAGAGGCCCTCATCTTCGCCTCATGGAAGAACAAGCCGGCCAAGAAGATCCGCATCGACATCGTCGACCCGTTCTACTGCAAGAACCTGCGCAAGCCCACCATGGGCCGCTGGTAGGAGACATCCGCGAAAGAGCCCGCTTCGGCGGGCTCTTTTGTTTGCGGTAGAGTACCGCCCCACGCTGTTGCCGCAGGTCAGGTGGCCCTACGAGGGCCACGCCGGCGAAGGACTTCCGTTTCGCCAGGGCGTCGTGGGTAGGGCAGGGAATCACGGCGGCCTAGGATCTGTTGACGCCGGTGCAACAGCAGACGAGGAAGGCGTGGAGCGTTGAGCGACGTTCGTAACGTGATCATCATTGGATCCGGCCCAGCTGGCTACACCGCGGCCGTCTACTCCGCGCGCGCCGAGCTCAAGCCGCTGATCTTCGAGGGCTCCGTCACCGCGGGCGGCGCGCTCATGAACACCACCGACGTGGAGAACTTTCCTGGGTTCCCCGACGGCATCATGGGCCCCGACCTGATGGACAACCTGCGTAAGCAGGCTGAGCGGTTCGGCGCCGAGCTGGTCGCCGACGACGTCGTCGAAGTGGACCTGGAGGCCAACCCCAAGGTCGTCAAGACCCACACTGACACCTACTACGCCAAGTCCGTCATCCTGGCCATGGGCTCCGGTTATCGCGAGCTGGGCCTGACGAACGAGAAGCGCCTGTCCGGTCATGGTGTGTCCTGGTGTGCCACCTGTGACGGCTTCTTCTTCCGTAACAAGGACATCGTGGTCGTCGGTGGTGGCGACACGGCGATGGAGGAGGCCACGTTCCTGACCCGGTTCGGGCGCATGGTGACCGTGGTGCACCGCCGCGACACCCTGCGGGCCAGCAAGATCATGCAGGACCGGGCGCTCGCGAACGAGAAGATCCGCTTCATCTGGGACTCCGAGGTCGTCGACGTGCTCGGTGACACCAAGGTCGAGGCGGTGAAGCTGCGCAACGTCAAGAACGGCGAGGAGTGCGAGCTCGCCACCGACGCGCTGTTCCTCGCCATCGGCCACGACCCGCGCACCGACCTCGTCAAGGGCCAGATCGACCTCGACGAAGACGGCTACATCAAGGTGGCCTCCCCGACCACCGCGACCAACATCCCCGGCGTCTTCGCCGCGGGTGACGTCGTCGACCACACCTACCGCCAGGCCATCACCGCGGCCGGCACCGGCTGTGCGGCCTCGCTCGACTCCGAGCGCTGGCTAGCCGACAACGAGAAGTAAGGAGCGCACCGTGAAGGCTGTCACCGACGCCACTTTCGAAGCAGAGGTCCTCAAGAGCGACAAGCCTGTGCTGGTCGACTTCTGGGCCGAGTGGTGTGGCCCGTGCCGTCAGGTCGCGCCCATCTTGCAGGAGATCGCCAACGAGCACGGCGACAAGCTGGAGATCGTCAAGCTCAACATCGACGAGAACCCTGAGGTTCCGCGCCAATACGGCGTGCTCCAGATTCCCACGCTGAACGTCTACAAGGGTGGGGAGGTCGTGAAGCAGATCATCGGCGCCAAGCCGAAGGCCATGCTGCTTCGCGAGCTCGACGGCATCATCTAGTGCGCCCGTTACGGCGCGCTTCGCCAGGCAGAGCCCCCCGCGGTGGTATTCGCGGGGGGCTCTCGCGTACGGCTCGGGCACGGCCGGGGCGGCGACGTACGGGCTGAACGGGGGCGTACGGGGCTGAACGGCAGCGTGTGGGGCTGAGCGGCGCTCAGACGGGGCGCAGCGCGCGTTCCGGGCTCATGGAGCCCAGGAGCCGCTCCAGAGCCACCTCGACGTCCTCACGCCACGAGACAGCGGTCTTGAGCTCCAGGCGGAGCCTTGGGAATCGCAAATGCGGACGAACCGTCTTAAACCCCACAGAAAGCAAGTAATCCGCAGGAACTACACAACTAGGCTCTTCCCACTTGAGGTCCCCGAAAGCTTCTATGGCTTTGACCCCGCGCCGCGTCAGGTCTTTGGCCACACCCTGGATCAGCATCCGCCCGAGCCCGCCGCCCGAGAACTCGGGAATGATGTGAGCCGTCATCAGCAACACGGCGTCGGCGCTGACCGGCGAGGTGGGAAAGGCCACCGAACGCGGGCTGTAGAGCGGCGGGCTGTACAGCACGAACCCCGCGGGCACGCCGTCGACATAGGCGATTTTCCCGCAGCTCCCCCACTCCAGCAGCGTGGCGGAGATCCAGGCTTCCTTCTCCAGCCCTGGGTCGCCCGAGTCCACCGCGCGGTCCCCGCTGACGGGATCGAGCTCCCAGAACACGCACCGTCGGCAGCGCCGCGGCAAATCTTCAAGATTGTCCAGGGTTATGTTGACCAGTCGGCGCGACAACTACCGCCCCTATCGTTGACCCGGAAAAGCGCGCGAAAACCGCGTCCACACCTGGCATCGTAGCCGAGTGAAGATGCCACCAGCGGACACCACGACGGTTGAGCCCGGTCACGTGCGACATGTCCGTCTGGCGTAATCTGGTATTTCCGCCCCGTATGACACCTAGGAGGTGGGCCGTGACAGAAGAGCTGGATCACGGTCAGACACCCGCGACCCAAGGGTCGCGCATCGACGCCTACGTCGATCGGTACGCCGCGCGAGCTACCGGGATGGTCGCCTCCGAGATCCGAGCTCTTTTCGCCGTCGCGTCGAGGCCCGAGGTGGTCTCGCTCGCGGGCGGCATGCCGTACGTCACGGCCCTCCCCCTCGACATGGTCGGTGAGCTGGTCTCCGACCTCGTGACCAGGCATGGCCCGGTCGCGCTGCAATATGGCTCCGGCCAGGGCGACCCGCACCTGCGCGAGCAGATCTGCGAGGTCATGCGGCTGGAGGGGATTCAGGCCGGGGCGAACGACGTGGTCGTCACCGTGGGGTCGCAGCAAGCGCTTGATCTGATGACCCGCATCTTCATCGACCCGGGCGACGTGGTGCTCGCTGAGGGCCCGTCGTACGTCGGAGCGTTGGGCACATTCGCCGCCTACCAGGCCAAAGTGGTCCACGTTGCCATGGACGATCAGGGCATCGTGCCCGAATCGCTGGCCCAGACGATCTACGCGCTGGAGACCGCGGGCGCGCCCATCAAGTTCCTCTACACGATCCCGACCTTCCAGAACCCCGCCGGCGTCACGCTCAACCTCGCCCGCCGGCAGCAGGTGCTCGACATCTGCCAGCGGGCCGGGGTGCTGATCATCGAGGACAATCCGTACGGGCTGCTCGGCTTCGACGGAGAGCCCATGCGCGCCCTTCGGGCCGACAATCCCGACGGCGTGGTCTATTTGGGGTCGTTCTCCAAGACGCTCGCCCCCGGCTTCCGGGTCGGCTGGGCACTGGCCCCGCACGCCATTCGCGACAAGCTCGTGCTCGCCATGGAGTCGGCCGTGCTGTCGCACTCCTCCTTCACGCAGCTGGCCGTGGGTCAATACCTGGCCACGCAGCCATGGCGGGAGCAGATCAAGTCGTTCAAGGAGCTCTACCGCGAGCGCCGTGATGCACTTGTGGACGCCCTCGACGCCTTGATGCCACCCGAGGTCACCTGGACCCGCCCCGCCGGCGGCTTCTTCGTCTGGGCCACCCTGCCGGAAGGGCTCGACTCGAAGGCCATCCTGCCGCGGGCCGTGGCCGAGCGCGTGGCGTTCGTTCCCGGGACCGGGTTCTTCTCGGACGGCAGCGGGGCGCGGCACATGCGCCTGTCCTACTGCTTCCCCGAGCCGGACCGCATCCGGGAAGGGGTGCGGCGGCTCGCCGGGGTGATCGAGCAGGAGATGCAACTGCGGGACACGTTCGGGACCGGCTCGGTGCGCGAACACCCCGGCGTGGACACTCCCGGCCCGGACCTGGCCTAGTAACCGCCCACTCGCCGGCACAGTGCCGCTGGACCGTGATGACAGCGGATTGGGCTGAGACGACGCCTCCCCGGTGTCGGCGAGTCGCGGGCGAGCTCGGTCACTCAGCCCACTTGGTCTCGCCTCGCATCCCGGGCGAAGCCGTTTCGGTCGAGACGGCTTCGCCCGGGCCGTATAGCCCGAGGACGCATGGGCCGCGCGTCGCGGTGACGCTCATCCCAACACCAGTCCTCATTCCGGCACCGGCCCGCTCGTCACCAACCCTCTTCTGCCGCTGCAGCAGCGCATCCGGCCCCCCGTGGGGGACAAGTTCATGCATGCCGCAATGAGGCCTGCCCAATCACACGCACGGCGCCGAGCGGAGGCAACCGCCCCCTCTCGGCGCGGTCGCCTTACTCATCGCCCGGCATCAACTGCCAGATAGGACGGATAAGAAGGGACCGACGAGAACGGCGACTACGTGAGTTCCTTGTGCACGGAAATCCCACGAGCATGGGCAGACTCGCGGGGAGAAGCACCTCACGTACACCATTCGCCCCCGACGCCGGTACGGTTGGACAGCGTTCGATCAGCAGAGGAGATGTGATGAGCGATCTGGGCCACGTGCTCGTGCTGGCCGGAGGCCTCTCCTATGAGCGGGAGGTGTCTCTGCGCTCGGGTCGCCGAGTCAGTGAGGTGCTGCGCGCGGCAGGCATCGACGTGGAGACCCGGGACACCGACGCATCCCTCGTGCCATCGATCCTCGCCGACCCTCCGGACGCGGTGTTCGTGACCCTGCACGGGGGCGCGGGCGAGGACGGCGCGATCCGTTCCGTCCTGGAGCTCCTCAATGTGCCGTACGTCGGCGCCGATCCGGACGCCTGCCGAGTGGCCTTCGACAAGCCCACCGCCAAAGCCGTCGTCCGCTCCGTCGGCCTTCGCACGCCGGAGTCCGTCACCCTCCCCAAGGAGACGTTCCACGACCTGGGTGCCACGGTGGTGTTGGGCCGCATCGTCGAGCGACTCGGTCTGCCCTTGTTCGTCAAGCCGGCCCGGGGCGGCTCGGCACTGGGCGCGTCGATCGTCCGCACAGCAGAAGAGCTCCCCGCCGCCATGGTCGGCTGTTTCGCCTACGGCGACACTGCTCTGATCGAGCGTTACGTGGAAGGCGTGGAAGTGGCGGTCTCGGTGGTGGACCTCGGCAACGGCCCCGTGGCGCTGCCGGCCGTGGAGATCGTCCCGGACGAGGGGGTGTACGACTACGCGGCCCGCTACACGGCTGGGCACACCGAGTTCTTCGCCCCGGCCCGGCTCCCTGCCCCGGCGGCTGCGGCGTGCGCGGAAACCGCCGTCACCGCCCACACCGCTCTGGGCCTACGTGACATCTCCCGCACGGACCTGATCGTCGACGCCGCGGGTGTTCCCCATTTCCTCGAGGTCAACGTGGCTCCCGGAATGACGGAGACCTCACTCCTGCCGATGTCCGCTGAGGCCGCCGGCCAGGATCTGGGGGATCTGTGCCGCACCCTCCTCCAGAACGCCGCCGCCCGCTCCCGTACCTGACATCACCCAGCACACCACGCGCAGTCACAGAAGCTGCTCAGCCACTCCTCCCTTCCTGGCCGAGACACCGAGACCGTGAGCCTGCGGATCGCCGGCCAGCGAGCCACCAGGCAAGCCACGGGTCGTAGCCTTACGATGTGCTGATCGATTCGACGTACCCAAAGAGTTTCGCCAGCGACAACCACGCAGGCGTGCACCCCGACATCCTCGAAGCCATGGCTGCGGCGAACCACGGCGACGCGCCCGCCTATGGAGGCGACCAATGGACCTCGGATTTCGAGGAAAGGATCAAAGAGTCGTTCGGCCCAGGCGCGAAAGGCTTTGCGGTTCTCAACGGAGCAGGCGCCAACATGGTCGGGTTGGCGCTCATGCTCGGCCGCTACGACGCGATCATCTGTCCCGACAGCGCCCACATCGCCACCCATGAAGCCGGGGCGGCAGAGCGCCTGCTCGGCGTGAAGCTGATGACGGTCCCCACCGAACACGGCAAGCTTCAACCCGCCGACATCAAATCCCGGCTGTCCGGGATCGGCAACCCCCACGAATCGCAGCCAGCGGTGGTCTCCATCTCTCAAGCCACAGAGCTCGGCACGTGCTACTCCCCCGAAGAGATCGCCGACCTCGCCGAGGCCACGCACGCGGTAGGCCTACGGCTTCATGTGGACGGCGCCAGGCTCGCCAATGCCGCGGCCTACTTCGGCTGCGACTTGAAGACCATCACGACAGACGCCGGAGTGGATGTGTTCAGCTTCGGCGGCACCAAGAACGGCGCCCTCGCCGCGGAGGCCGTCGTGGTCCTCGATCCATCACTGGCCGACGCCGTCCCCTTCCTGCGACGGCAATCGCTTCAGCTGGCCTCGAAGATGCGCTTCATCTCAGCACAACTCTCCGCCCTCCTGACGGACGACCTGTGGCGCCGGAACGCCGCACACGCCAATCAGATGGCCATGCGTTTGGCTGACGGCATCGCGGACATCCCCGGCGTGTCCCTGGCTCAGCCGGTCCAGTCCAATGCCGTCTTCGCCACCCTCCCACCCGCCATCACAGCGACTCTCCGCCGCCGCTACCTCTTCCATCCTTGGGACGAGGCGACGGGAGTCGTCCGCTGGATGACCGCCTTCGACACGGCGCCTGAACACGTAGACGACTTCCTCGACGACATCCGCAAGGCCGCCGCCTCTCTGTAGACCGCACGTTTCCTCGGACCTCCGTTTCACGTGAAACACGTCGTACTCCCACGGCGGTCTCCCTAACCCCCATCGCACCCACGCCGCACTCCCCCTGCCCTTCCCAGGCTCCCCGCCGACCGCTCCTCTGTTTCACGTGAAACAGCGAGCACCCGAAGATGGCGACGTCCCGGCCGCACGCCGCGAGCACACGGCACGCCCAAGTACCCGCTCAAGCGCGGGCCGCCGGCACGCCGCACCCGCGGCGCAGGGTCAGGACGGTCGGGGGTGGGGTGGGCACTGACGCGGCTCCGAATCAGGCACGGGCATGGGTGGCGCAGGCATGGCGCGGGCGCAGGCACGCGCCGCTGCGGCGGCATCGCGCGGCACAAGCGGGACATTGACATCGCACCGCCCAAACGCATGCCCTGGCAGAGGCGCAGGCGGCGGCGCACGCTTGAGCGCACGGCGGAACGCGCGGACGCGCGCGTGCGGCCCGGGGCCAGACGCGGGGAGGCGGACGCGCGGCGGGTGGCGTGGGCACGGGGGCGCACGGCATGGCCGTGGGCATGGGCGCGCGACGCCTGGCGTGGGCGGCGGCGCACGCATGGCCCGGGGCCAGAGGCAGGCGAGGCGGGCGTATGGCACGGGCGCGTGGCGCTTGGCGCAGACGGCGGCGCAGACTTGATCGCACGGCGGAACGCGCAGGCGCGCGCGTATGGGCGCGTGGCACGTCGCGCTTGGCGCAGGCGGCGCAGGGGTTGAGCGCGCGCTTATGGGCGCGGGGCAAGACGCGAGCGAGGGCAGATGCCGACGCGCGGCGCATGCCTCGTGACGTGGGCGCGTGGCACGGGCGCGTGGCGCGTGCACGGGCGCGTGGCGCGTGCACGGGCGCGTGGCGCGTGCACGGGCGCGTGGCGCGGGCGCAGACTTGATCGCGCGGCTGAACGCGCAGGCCGGAGCGTATGGGCGCGGGGCAAGACGCATGCGAGGGTGGACGCTGACGCGCGGCGCATGCCTCGTGCCTCGTGGCGCGGGAGCCTGGAGCGTGGCGCGGGCGCAGACTTGATCGCGCGGTGGAGCGCGCGGGCGGGAGCGTATGGGCGCGGGGCAGGACGCGAGCGAGGGCGCACGCCGACGCGTGGAGCGGCGCCGCATGCGGCGCGTAGCGTATGAAGCGTGGAGCATGGCGCATGATGCATGGCGCAGGCTTGACCGCGCGGTGGAACGCGCGGGCGCACGCCGGCGCGCGGCGCATGCCTCGTGCCTCGTGGCGCGGGAGCCTGGAGCGTGGCGCGGGCGCAGACTTGATCGCGCGGTGGAGCGCGCGGGCGGAGCGTATGGGCGCGAGTCAAGACGCGAGCGAGGGCGGACGTCGGCGCGTGGCGAATGGCGGGCGCGCACCGCGTGGCGAATGGCGCGGCGCGGACTGCCCAGCACTTGGCTAGTGGCCAAAGGCGCTGGCGCGCAGCGCGTGAAGCGGGGAGAGGCGCAGAGTAGAGGCGTGGATACAGTCGTTGATCGCAGCCTGCTCGCACCCCGGCGCGTTTCACGTGAAACATCGACCCAGCCGAGTAGCCGCCAAGCGAGCGGGCCGGAGCGTCGACTGAAACGGAGTATGTCCGCCTGCCCGGCGAGTAACTCCACCGAGCCGGTTCCAACAGAGGTCGGCCGACTTCGCGTTGGGGTGGGCGCAGCGCGGGCAAGGAGCCTGGTTGTTTCACGTGAAACCGTGAGACAAAGTCGGCGCTCCCCCTAACCCATAGGGCGCTAGCCCTCCCGCATAGCGCGGACCGCCTCTGGCGCCATGGTGCCGATGATGCGCTCCAGGTCATCGATCGTCGCGAACTCCACGACGATCCGGCCCTTCCGGCGTCCCAAGTCGACCTTGACCTTGGTCTCGAAGTGATCCGAGAGGCGGTCGGCCAGATGGGTCAGGCCGGGCGCCGTGGGTTTGGCCGACTGCCGCTCGCGAGGCGCCTTCTGGGCAGCCTTGGCGCTACCCATGGAGACGATCTCCTCCACGGCCCGCACCGAAAGCAGCTCCGCCACGATTCGCTTGGCCAACTGAATCTGCTCCTCGGCCGAGTCGAGGCCAAGGAGGGCCCGGGCGTGGCCGGCGCTGATGATGCCGGCGGCCACCGTGCGCTGCACTTCAGGCGGCAGGTTCAGCAGGCGCAAGGTGTTGGTGATGTGAGAGCGCGAGCGCCCTACCCTCTGCGCCAACTGCTCGTGCGTCGCCTGAAAGTCGTCGAGCAGTTGCTGGTACGCGGCCGCCTCTTCGAGCGCGTTCAGCTGCTCGCGCTGAAGGTTCTCGATAAGAGCGTCCCGCAGGAGATCAGTGTCCTGTGTGTTGCGGACAATGGCCGGAATCGGGTCCAGACCGGCCTGCTGGCACGCACGCCAGCGCCGCTCCCCCATGATCAGCTCATACTGACCACCGCCAACCGACCGGACCACGATCGGCTGTAGCAGACCGACTTCGCGGATGGAGGCGGCCAGTTCCTCGAGTCGCTCCTCGTCGAAGATCTCACGTGGCTGGCGAGGGTTGGGAACGATCGCCTTGAGGGCGACCTCCTTGAAGTACGCTCCGGCAATCGGCTTGGGGCCGGTCTCGGCCGGCGATCCGTTGCCCGACGCCGGCGCCGACCCCGTGCTGTCAACGATAGGTCCGGTCGGGATGAGCGCCCCGAGTCCCTTGCCCAATCCCCGCCGCTGCTGACTCACTGCGTCTCCTCACCACCCGGCCGATTCCGGTCACTCCAGGAGAGGTTACCGGTGCGCGCCCGACGGAGCGCCCCCTCGCCACACTCCGTCCTATTGGATTTGCACCGACACGGTCACATACCTGCCCAACGAGTGACTGTCCCCCAGAGCCCACCGCCACCCTTGGCCCGCGCGGGGAGCCGGAGTTGAGGCACGCGCAGTCCGACGCTGGCGAGGCGCACCGGGCTTTGCGCCCGCACCGACAACGGTCCCGCACGCAGTGCTCGCAGACGCGGTTCGGCGGAGAAGACGCCGCTCCCCGATCAAAGCGCAACCGAAGGGACCCGGGGCCGGACCATACGGCCCGCGCCGCCGAAGGACATCGGGATGAGAGGAAACGATCCTGAGGTGATCGTCAGGCTACGGTGGCGCGGTGCGCGATCTCCCGGGCGGCGTCCATGTACGCCATCGCGCCACTCGACCCCGGATCGTACGTCATGACCGACTGCCCATAGCTGGGTGCCTCCGACAGGCGGACGCTCCGTGGGATGACCGCGTTGAGCACCGTGTCACCGAAGTGGGCCCGCACTTCGTCCGCCACCTGCGACGCCAGTCGGGTACGCCCGTCGTACATCGTCAGGACAATGGTCGACAACCGAAGTGTCGGGTTCAGGTGAGCCTTGATGAGATCCACGTTCCTGAGGAGCTGACCGAGGCCCTCCAGCGCGTAGTACTCGCACTGGATAGGGATCATGACCTCGTCCGCGGCCACCAGCGCGTTGACCGTCAGCAGGCCGAGCGATGGCGGGCAGTCAATGACGATGTAGTCCAGGTCGATCGCGTCGTAGGCCCCCAGCGCCCGGCGGAGGCGGGCCTCACGCGCGACCAGGGACACCAGCTCGATCTCGGCTCCCGCCAGGTCAATGGTGGCCGGAGCGCAGTAGAGGTTCGGCATGTCGGGGACCTGCTTGACGATGTCCGCCATGGGCAGGTCGTCGACCAGAACCTGGTAGACGTCCGGCACGTCACCCCGATGCTCGGTGGCCAGTGCCGTGGAGGCGTTGCCCTGCGGGTCCAGGTCCACCACGAGGACCCGCTGGCCGTGCATGGACAGGGCGGCGGCGATGTTCACCGACGTCGTGGTCTTGCCTACGCCACCCTTCTGGTTGGCGACCGCGATCACGCGGCACTTGTGAGGGCGCGGCCAGGTGCCGTCGCCATCGCCTGGGGTCTCGCCTGCCTGGGCAGCGGCCATCGGGGTTGCAGATGTTTCACGTGAAACCACTGAGCTGAGCGCCTCTCGTACCAACGGCGAATCACCGGGGTTCAGGGGGGTCTGGGTCACGATCGCCATCCTTTCAACCAGTGGTATGCCGGTGCCGGGAATTTGCTGTCGCGACACGCCCATTTCGGGCCAGCCAACCCCGGTTGCACTCTCCGAAGAACGGTTGCCCGGCCATCCAAGACCGCATGACGCGACTGGCACAACCGTCACCTCCTTCGTCGCCGCCTTGCTTGCTCCGGCGGGCGACCCGCTACCACCCGAACCAATGTTGCAGGCGGCTCGACCTTACCGCGCCCGACGGTCACAAGCTCAGCCGTTCGGGCCCCGCTGGCCCGCAATTGCTCCTCCGCCTCGGCCAGCTCACCGGCGGCCCGCTCCCCCTTCATAGCGATCAGCTCGCCGCCCTCGCAGAGCAGCGGCATCGCCCACTTCAGGAGCCGGTCGAGCGGCGCCACGGCACGTGCGCTCGCGACGTCGAACACGCGCTTGCCCGCCAGCTCCTCCGCCCGCCCCCGCACCACCTCGACGTTGCCGAGCTTCAGGGCATCGACGCATTCCTCCAGGAACACGGTACGGCGTAGCAGCGGCTCCAGCAGCGTGACCGTGATATCCGGCCGGACGATCGCCAGGACGAGCCCGGGCAACCCTGCGCCCGACCCGATGTCCACCAGGCGCACATCCGGCCGAACGACCTCGGCGACCACCGCGCAGTTGAGCAGGTGGCGATCCCAGATCCGCGGCACCTCCCGCGGGCCCAGCAACCCGCGGACCACGCCAGGACCCGCCAGCAGCTCGGCGAACGCGTTCGCGCGATCCCAAGCCTCCCCGGCGAAGACGTCCCGCGCTATGTCCGGCGGCGCCGGAAGCTCATCGCTCACTGGTTGATGGCCCTTTCTTGGTGCTAGGTCGTAGCCGGGAGTGAACGCACTGACGAGGAGGGGCGAGGATAGGTCGGAAGCTGAAGCCAGGGGCATGCCCCAAGGTTCGAAGTCGGTCCCTACCCAAGGCTAGAGGGGCGATCACAAAGGAAGACTAGCGGGCTGGCCCAAAGGTGACCCTCAAGCACACCGCCACCGCGTCGAGCCCTCGGAATTCCCGGCAGTGTTTATATAGGCATATAGGCGCAAATACCGGCTGATATCAGCCGTTCGCACCACGTACAAGGATAAAAGGAAAACGGCCGCCCACCGCGCACGAAGGCGGGGCAGACGGCCGCATCGGATGACACTCAGGCAGGCAGGACCACCACGTACCGGTGGGGCTCCTCACCCTCGGACTCGCTGCGGAGCCCGGCGTCCGCGACCGCGTCGTGGACGATCTTGCGCTCGAAGGGCGTCATCGGCTGCAACGCCTTCGGCTCGCCACTCTCCCTGACCTGCCCGGCGACCTCGGTGCCGAGCTTGGTGAGCTCCGCACGCCGCCGCTCGCGATAGCCGGCGACGTCGAGCATCAACCGTGAGCGCTCCCCCGTCTGCCGGTGCACGGCCAGGCGGGTCAGCTCCTGCAGAGCCTCCAGGACCTCCCCCCCGGGTCCCACCAGCTCCGAGCTCTTGAGCCCGACCACGGAGACCAGGGCGCGGTCGCCCTCGACGTCCATGTCAATGTCGCCGTCGATGTCGGCGATGTCGAGAAGCCCCTCGACGTAGTCGGCAGCGATCTCGCCCTCTTGCTCGAGTGCGGCAAGATCAGGAGCCTTCTTCTCCTCGGCCTCGGTCATGGCCGGCCTCTCCTTCGTGTTCAAGACTTCTTGCTGCCGGTGCGCTTGCTGCGGGGCTGGCGGCTCGGCTGCTGCCTGATGATCTTAGGCTCCGGCGGGGGCGGAGGCGCCTGCTCTTCCGGCGGCGGGGTCTTGCGGAGCTTGGCGATCAGCCCCTGCTTCGGCGGGGCGGGGATCACGTTGCCCTTGGCGTCGAACTCGGGCATCGGGTGCCGACTGTAGAACCAGTGCTGCTGGCCAAGCGTCCAGACGTTGGTGGTGACCCAGTACATGATCAGACCGAGCGGGAAGTTCAGGCTGAAGAAGGCGAACAGCGGAGAGATGTACATCAGGATCTTCTGCTGCTGCGCCATGGGGTTGTCCGGCATCTGCGCCATGGAGCGGGTAACGCTCTGCCGGACGGTGAGGAACGTCGTCAGCGAGCTGATCGCGACGAAGATCCCCAGGACAACCTTGGTCTGGACGACGCCCGCTTCGAAGCCCGCGATGTCGGCCGAGGACATGAAGAAGTTGGCCGGCAACGGCGCGCCGAAGATGTGCGCCGACCGTGCGCTGTCCACCAGTTCCTGGCTCATGCCGTACACCGGGCGGCCGTTGGCCATCGCCTGCAGCACGGTGAACATGGAGATGAAGATGGGGAACTGCGCGACGATGGGCAGGCAGCCGCCGAGCGGGTTGGCCCCGGCGCCCTGGTAGAGCGCCATGACCTCTTGGTTCATGCGCTGCTTGTCGTTCTTGTAGCGCTTGCGGATCTCCTGCACCTTGGGGGCGAGTTCCTGCATCTTCCGCGACGAGCGCATCTGCTTCAGGAAGAGCGGGAAGATCAGGACCCGCATGAACACGGTCAGCGTGATGATCGTCAACGACCAGGTCAGCCCGCTGTCCGGGTTGAGGACCGTGCTGTAACCAGTATGGATCCAGATGATGACTTGGGCTACGGCTTCATACAGCCAGCTCAGCCAGGACAGCTCCACCGAGCTATCTCCCTTGCGTTTCGTGAGACCGGACCGGGCGTGGGGGCACCGGGTCAATACCTCCGGGATGGAATGGGTGGCACCGCCCGATGCGCCGGACAGTCAGCCAAATGCCGCGCACCGCTCCGTGCACGGCAATCGCCTCGAGTCCGTATGCACTGCATGACGGGTAGAACCGGCAGCGCGGACCGAGCATCGGGCTGATGAACGCCCGATAGAACCGGATCGGGATGATCAGCACCCGTGCGGCGAGGCTCGGCGCCTCGCTCGGCGCCTCTTGCGCCTGCTCCGTCATCTCTGTCCACCCGTCGAGGACTCGCGCCGCCTGAGCAAACGATCCAGCGCGGAATCGAGCTCGGCGGCCAGTTGCTCGAATCGCGCGGACGCGGCCGGTGGATTGGCGCGTACCACAAGCAGGCTACCTCGCGGCAGCCGGTGCAGACGGTCCCGCATCAGGTGTCGGAGCCGTCGCTTGACCTTGTTTCGGGTAACGGCGCCGCCGACGGCCTTGCTCACCACGAAACCCACCAGAGGTGACTCTTCCCCGGACGTGCCGAGATGCACCACCAGAGTCGGGCGACCCGCGCGCTTGCCGCGCCGGACCGCCGCCTCGAAATCCTCCCCGCGCCGCATGCGGGATTGCCGGGACAGCACCGTATACGCCTATCGCCCGCCGGCGAGATTCACCGGCGGGCCAGCTGGTCGGACGAGAAACCTGCTCGTGGGACTGCCCCCCTACTGTCGTGCCCGATCAAGGCCCGGGCGGCAGTCGATGTGACGGATCTCTCGTCAGGCGGACGCGGAACGGTCAGGCCGACAGCTTCTCGCGGCCCTTGCGGCGGCGAGCGGCGAGGATGGCGCGACCGGCCCGGGTGCGCATCCGCAGCCGGAAGCCGTGGGTCTTCGCGCGGCGACGGTTGTTCGGCTGGAAAGTACGCTTGCTCACGGGTGGGCTCCAGGCTTGATGGTGCGCCCCAGGGACGCTTAACACACATGGATGGCCTGTCAGGAATGCGAGGGCACGCGAAATAGCCGTCGCGTGACAAGCCGACCGTCGTACGTTACGGGCGAAGGCCGCCCCAGGTCAAACCGGAACGGTTATCCACGGATCCACAGCCCCGTTTTCCACCGCCCGGCGGCGTCCACAGTATGTGCACCTGGGTGCCACTACGCTGTGGACAACGTCTTGAACACAGCTGTGCACAGGGCTACTGTCGGCCCTTCCGGACCCGCAGAAACCCTGTGCACAGCTGTGGAGATCCTGTGGAGATCCTGTGGAGGGGCTGGGTACGAAGCCCGGCCGCCACGCTGTGGACGAAGGGCCGCTCAGTGACCGGGCGGCCCGCGCCATGTGGATAAACGATCGCGGGGGGCCGCGAGAGGAAGGAGGGGAATCACACTGTGAACGGTGTCGACCTCGGCACGGTATGGGCGAGGGCCCTGGGCAACTTCCTCAACGAAAACGTGCCGATCCAGCAGCGTACCTGGCTGTCCATGGTCCGGCCGATCGCTCTGGCCAACGACACGATCGTGCTCGGCGTCCCCAACGACTTCCTCAAGGACCTCATCGAGGGCAAGCTGCGCCCGCTCGTGGCGCACGCGCTGTCCCAAGAGCTGGGCCGGACCATGCGGCTGGCCGTGATGATCGACACGACCGCGCCGGAGCAGCCTTCGGGCGACCCCCATCAACAGCCTGTGACTCACAGTTATCCCCAAGGTGTGGAGAGTCAGCTGCGTTATTCACAGGCCGCGCAACCCCAGCACAACCCGGCTTCTGAGCCCCCGCAGTTCTATTCTCCACAGCCGGAGCCGACGCAGATATCCACCGACTATCCACAGCCTGGGTTCGCTTTTGAACAGGCACAACCGCCTGTGGAGAAAGCCCCGGAACCGGCGCCGAACCGGTGGGAGGCCAAGAGCAATAAGCCCAGCGAACCCGCCCGGCTCAACCAAAAGTACACATTCGAGACATTCGTCATCGGAGCCAGCAATAGGTTCGCCCACGCGGCGGCGGTGGCCGTCGCCGAATCGCCGGCGAAGGCGTACAACCCGCTCTTCATTTATGGCGACTCGGGCCTGGGGAAGACGCACCTGCTCCACGCGATCGGGCATTACGCCCAAAGCCTGTACGACGGCGCACGGGTCAGATACGTGAGCTCCGAGGAGTTCACCAACGACTTCATCAACAGCATCCGCGACCACAAGGCCGACGGGTTCCGCGGCCGCTACCGGGCGATCGACATCCTGCTCGTGGACGACATCCAGTTCCTGGAGGGCAAGGAGCAGACGCAGGAGGAGTTCTTCCACACCTTCAACACGCTGCACAACGCCAACAAGCAGATCGTCATCTCCAGCGACCGCGCCCCCAAGCAGCTGATCACGCTGGAGGACCGGCTGCGTAACCGGTTCGAGTGGGGCCTGATCACCGACGTCCAGCCGCCCGAGCTGGAGACCCGGATCGCCATCCTCAGGAAGAAGGCGATCCAGGAGGGCCTGGCCGCGCCGCCCGAGGTGCTGGAGTACATCGCCAGCCGGATCTCCACCAACATCCGCGAGCTCGAGGGCGCGCTGATCAGGGTGACCGCGTTCGCCAGCCTCAACAGGCAGGGCGTAGACCTGCAGCTCGCCGAGGTGGTGCTGAAGGATCTGATCACCTCGGAGTCCGACACCGAGATCACCATCGCGGCGATCATGGCCGAGACCGCCGACTACTTCGGCATCAGCATCGACGACCTGTGCGGCACCTCGCGCAGCCGCGCGCTCGTGACCGCCCGGCAGATCGCGATGTACCTGGCGCGCGAGCTGACCGAGTTGTCGCTGCCGAAGATCGGTCAGCAGTTCGGCGGCCGCGACCACACCACTGTGATGCACGCGGAACGCAAGATCCGGTCGCTCATCGCCGAGCGCCGGTCGATGTACAACCAGGTCAACGAGCTGACAATGCGGATCAAGCAGACACAGCGTGGATCTTGATAGTCATGCACAGCCTGTGGAAAACACTGTGGAGCAGCGAAAACGCCGAAAGGACGCGGCCGTACGCCCGGCGATGGCGTGAAAAATCCGCCCACAGGGGCTGGGGACAATGGTGGGGACATCTCCCCCAGATCTGGGGACGACTCGTGGATAACTTGTGGACGGCCTGTGAACAGCCGATCTGGGACTCCAGAAGGCCCCCGATTACCCCGTGGATAAGCTGTGGAAACCTCGTGGATAACCCCGCTTCCCCCGTGGATGAACGGACCATGATCTGGGGAAGAGCTGTGGGCAAAATTTCGCCGTCCCCAGGCGCCGAAGTTTCCCCCAGGCTCCACCCACAACCGCAGTGGATGAATAAAGTGCCGCTGACCAGCCACAACGCTGGTTGTCCACAGTTCCCACAGCCCCTAGTGTGATGACCTCTTCTATCTCTAACTAAGAACTCAAAGACCCATAGTTGGGCTTCTCCCGGAGCGCGAGCGCGGGAGGGTGGATCCTTGAGATCCTTGAATCAACGACGAACCAGGAGGCTGATCACCGTGATGTTCCGAATCGAGCGAGACGTCCTCGCTGAGGCGGTGGCATGGACGGCACGCAGCCTCCCGGCGCGCCCGTCGGTGCCCGTTCTCGCCGGCATGCGCCTGGAGGTCACCGACGAGCAGCAATTGAAGCTGTCCGGATTCGACTACGAGGTCTCCGCTGAGGTGACGCTCGAACTCCACACCGGGGAACCTGGAGTCGTGCTGGTCTCGGGCAAGCTGCTCGCCGAGATCACCCGCGCCCTTCCCGCACAGCCTGTGGACTTCGTGGTGGACGGCGCCAAGGCGGTCGTCACCTGCGGCAGCGCTCGATTCACTTTGCTGACCATGCCGGTGGAGGACTACCCGTCGCTCCCGGCCATGCCGCCGGCCGCGGGCCGGGTCGGCAGTGACGTGTTCGCCTCCGCCGTCGGCCAGGTCGCCGTCGCCGCCGGCCGGGACGACACGCTGCCGATGCTCACAGGCGTGCGCATGGAGATCGAGGGCGACACCGTGACCCTCGCCGCGACCGACCGCTACCGCCTGGCCGTACGCGAGCTGAAGTGGCAGCCGGGCCAGCCCGACTTCGCGGCCATCGCGATGATCCCCGGCAAGACGCTCGCCGACACGGCCAAGGCCCTCGGCAGCACCGGCGCGGAGGTCGAGATCGCGCTCAGCTCCGCGGGCGGCACCGGCGAAGGCATGATCGGTTTCTCCAGCGCGGGCCGGCGGACCACCACGCGGCTGCTCGACCCTGAGTTCCCCAAATACCGGTCGCTGCTGCCCACCGAGTTCTCCGCGCGCGCCGACTTGTCCACAGGCCCGTTCGTGGAGGCGGTCAAGCGTGTGGCCCTGGTCGCCGAGCGCAACACGCCGGTGCGGCTGGCGTTCAAGAGCGGGGAGGTCGTGCTCGAGGCGGGCAGCGGCGACGAGGCGCAGGCCGTCGAGGCCCTGCCTGTGGATTACGAGGGCGAGGAGATGAACATCGCCTTCAACCACCAGTTTCTGCTGGAAGGCCTGGGCGCCATCGACTCGGACGTGGCCAGGCTCCAGATGACCACATCGACGAAGCCCGCTATCCTCACCGGTGGCAAGCCTGTGGAGGACGGCGCCGCCACCGACTACCGTTATCTGATCATGCCCATCCGCCTGTCAGGCTGAACCTGTCATCGGGGATGATGGAAGCCTGACAAGGGGGTAGGACAACATGCAGATCGGCATGGTCGGACTGGGCAAGATGGGCGGCAATATGGCCGAACGGCTGCGCCGCGGCGGTCACGAGGTCGTCGGCTACGACCGCGATCCGTCGGTCAGCGACGTGACCAGTCTGAAAGACCTGGTCGAGCGCCTGCAGGCGCCGCGCGTGGTCTGGGTCATGGTCCCCGCGGGCAAACCCACCCAGTCCACGATCGACGACCTCGGCGAGGTGCTCGATGAGGGCGACATCGTCGTCGACGGCGGAAACTCCCACTATGGGGACGACCAGAAGCACGCCGCCGAGCTGGCCGAGAAGGGCATCGGCTTCGTCGACTGCGGTGTCAGCGGCGGCGTCTGGGGACTGAAGAACGGCTACGCGCTCATGTGCGGCGGCGACCAGGCCAACGTCGACCGGCTGATGCCGATCTTCGAGACGCTCAAGCCCCAGGGCGAGGACGGCTTCGTCCACGCCGGCGAGGTCGGCGCCGGGCACTTCGCGAAGATGGTCCACAACGGCATCGAATACGGCATGATGCAGGCCTTCGCGGAGGGCTGGGAGCTGCTGGAGGCCTCCGACGTCGTCAAGGACGTCAAGGGCTCCTTCAAGAGCTGGCGCACCGGCACCGTGATCCGCTCGTGGCTGCTCGACCTGCTGGTGCGGGCACTGGACGACGACGAGCACCTGGACCAGCTGCGCGGTTATGCACAGGACTCCGGCGAGGGCCGGTGGACGGTGCAGGCGGCTGTGGACCACGCGGTCCCGCTGCCGGTCATCACCGCCGCGCTCTACGCCAGGTTCGCCTCGCGCCAGGACGACTCCCCCTCGATGAAGGTGGTCGCGGCGCTGCGCAACCAGTTCGGCGGCCACGCCATCACCTCGACCGAGGGCAGCACGGGCAAAGGCGCCGACGCACCGGGCGCGGACGTGACGCCGCCCCGCGAGACCGACCGATAGCAAGCGTGCCGTGACCCCGGTGATGGGCGGGGCGCACTAACCTTCTTGGGGTGCACGTCGCCCACCTGTCGCTGACCGACTTCCGGTCCTACGCCTCCGTGGAGCTCGGCCTGGAGCCGGGCGCCACGGCCTTCGTGGGGCCCAACGGCCAGGGCAAGACCAACCTGGTCGAGGCCCTCGGCTACGTCGCGACGCACTCCAGCCACCGGGTGGCGAGCGACGCGCCCCTGGTGCGCAGGGGTGCCGAGCGGGCGATCATTCGCTGCGCCGTCCACAGGGACGACCGGCGGGCGCTCATCGAGCTGGAGATCAACCCGGGCCGGGCCAACCGCGCGCGGCTCAACCGCTCCCCCGTGTCCAGGGCTCGCGACGTCGTCGGCCTGTTGCGCACGGTGCTGTTCGCGCCGGAGGACCTGGTGCTGTCCAAGGGAGACCCCTCCGAGCGCCGCCGTTTCCTCGACGACCTGCTGGTGGCCAGGGCCCCCAGGTTCGCCGGTGTCCGCGCCGACTACGACCGGGTGCTGAAGCAGCGCGGCGCCCTGCTGCGTGCGGCCGCGCAGGCCCGCAGGGGCAGCAGGAGCGCCCGGCGCAAGGAGAGCGACACCGCGTTCGCCGCCGCGGGGGCGGGCGACGTGCTGAGCACGCTGGAGGTGTGGGACGCCCACCTCGCCAAGCACGGCGCCGAGCTGCTGCGGGCACGGCTGGAGCTCATCGAGGCGCTGCGGCCGCTGGTGGCGGGCGCGTACGCGGCACTGGCCCCGGCGAGCGCCCCGGCGACGCTCGCGTACCGGAGCACGTTGTCCACAGGTGGGGATGCCGATGAGGGGGGTCCGGAGGGTGAAATCGCCGGTGAGCGCGGATCTTTCGATACACAGACGTTATCCACAGACTTGGGGAAAACCCTTGAAGAACGGCTGCGGGAGCGGCTAATAGAGGTCCGCCAGTCGGAGCTGGAACGCGGCGTCACCCTCGTCGGCCCGCACCGCGACGACCTGATCCTCGGCCTGGGCGACCTGCCGGCCCGGGGCTACGCCAGCCACGGCGAGTCCTGGTCGTTCGCGCTGGCGCTGCGGCTGGCCGCCTACGACCTGCTGCGGGCCGACGGCGGCGATCCCGTGCTGATACTCGACGATGTGTTCGCCGAGCTCGACAGCCAGCGCAGGCGGCGGCTGGCCGAGATCGTCGCGCCCGCCGAGCAGGTGCTCATCACGGCCGCCGTACCGGATGACGTGCCACCTGAGCTGACCGGAGCCAGATTCGACGTCGCGGAGGGGAGCGTGACCCGTGTCCGATGAGGAAAACCCCACGGCCAAGGGCGTGGCCATGGCCAGGGAGAAGCTCGCCCAGGCCAAGGCGGACGCGGCCAAGCGCGGCCAGCTCCCCCGGCGTGAGCCGAGGCGGAAGGGGCCGCGCAGGGACAGCGGCGATCCACAACTTTTCGGACGTGCGATCGCGGATCTGCTGGCCGCTCGCGGCTGGGAGCGGTCGGCGGCGGTCGGCGGCGTGTTCGGCCGCTGGGCCGACATCGTGGGCCCTGACCTGGCCGCGCACACCAAGCCCGAGTCCTTCGAGGACGGCGAGGTGCTGATCGCGGCCGACTCGACCGCCTGGGCCACGCAGGTGCGGCTGCTCGCCCGCACCCTCGTACGCAGGCTCAACGAGGAGCTGGGCGACGGCACGGTGACGAAAGTCAAGGTCAGGGCGCCGCAGAACGCGCCCCGACCTTCAGGTGGATTGCGGGTGACCGGAAGCAGAGGCCCAAGGGACACCTACGGATAGCAGCGTCCAGCCCCTGCGGTTGGGCGCCGGGGGCGATCAGAAAGCCGCAGACGCGATAAGCCCCCTTTCCGGAGGGGGGATGCTGGCCCGGGGGCAAATCAAGCTAGCGGGCATCACAGGCGCGTTCATTGCCACCTCAGGCCTCCGGAGGCGGTAGAATAAAAAAGGATTCCGGACACGTCCGCTTGCGTGTCACCCCGGCAGCAAGCCGACTCCCCTGGGTGACCGCGCATCGGGGCACTCACGACGGTGACGGGCACGGCAGGGGCAGCTTTGCGATTTGATGGCCTCCCCCGCCGCGTGTCCGCGGCAGGAGGATTTCGCAGTTGTCCTACGACGCTAGCTCAATCACCGTACTCGAAGGACTTGAGGCGGTTCGCAAGCGACCGGGTATGTATATCGGCTCCACCGGGGAGCGCGGCCTGCACCACCTCGTCTACGAGATCGTGGACAACGCGGTGGACGAGGCGCTGGCCGGTTATGCCACCACCATCGACATCACGTTGCGGGCCGACAACGGCGTGCGCGTGGTCGATGACGGCCGCGGCATCCCCACGGGCATCCACCCGGTGGAGAAGCGCTCCGCCGTCGAGGTCGTGCTGACCACGCTGCACGCGGGCGGCAAGTTCGACAGCCAGTCCTACGCGGTCTCCGGCGGCCTGCACGGCGTCGGCTCGGCCGTCGTCAACGCGCTGTCCACCGCCATGGATGTCGAGGTCAAGCAGAACGGCCACTACTGGCGCCAGCGCTACGAGCACTCCAAGCCCGTCGCGCCGCTGGCCAAGGGCGAGGGGACCGACGAGACCGGCACCACGATCACGTTCTGGCCGGACGAGGACGTCTTCGAGACCACGACGTGGAACTATGAGACGCTCTCGCGGCGCTTCCAGGAGACGGCCTTCCTCAACAAGGGCCTGAAGATCAGGCTGACCGACGAGCGTCCCGACCACGTCAACGGCGCGCCCACCACGGTCGAATACCACTACGAGGGCGGTCTGGCCGACTTCGTCAAGCACCTCAACACCAAGAAGGAGCCGGCGCACGCGTCGATCATTTCCTTCGAGGAGGAGGGCGACGGCATCGCGGTCGAGATCGCCATGCAGTGGAACAACTCCTACTCGGAGTCGGTCTACACCTTCGCCAACACGATCAACACCGCGGAGGGCGGCACCCACGAGGAGGGCTTCCGCGCGGCGCTGACGACGATCGTCAACCGCTACGCGCGCGAGCAGAAGTTCCTCAAGGAGGGCAAGGACGACAACCTCTCCGGTGAGGACGTCCGCGAGGGGCTGACCGCGATCATCTCGGTCAAGCTGTCCGACCCGCAGTTCGAGGGCCAGACCAAGACCAAGCTGGGCAACACCGAGGCCAAGTCGTTCGTGCAGAAGGCCTGCAATGACCACCTGCGCGACTGGTTCGAGCGCAACCCCGGCGAGGCCAAGGACATCATCTACAAGTCGCTGCAGGCCTCGCGCGCCCGCATCGCCGCCCGCCAGGCCCGCGACCTGACCAGGCGCAAGTCACTGCTGGAGTCCGGCAGTGGCCTGCCGGGCAAGCTGGCCGACTGCCAGTGGAACGACCCGGAGAAGTGCGAGCTGTTCATCGTCGAGGGCGACTCGGCCGGCGGCTCCGCCAAGGGCGGCCGCGACTCGCGTTTCCAGGCGATCCTCCCGATCCGCGGCAAGATCCTCAATGTCGAGAAGGCCCGGATCGACAAGGTCCTGAAGAACAACGAGGTCCAAGCGCTGATCACGGCGCTGGGCACCGGCGTGCACGACGAGTTCGACATCGCCAGGCTGCGCTACCACAAGGTCATCCTCATGGCCGACGCCGACGTCGACGGCCAGCACATCAACACGCTGCTGCTGACGCTGCTGTTCAGGTTCATGAGGCCACTGATCGAGGCCGGTCACGTCTACCTGTCGTGCCCGCCGCTCTACAAGATCAAGTGGGACCGCAAGGGCGAGGACGCCTCATACGCCTACTCCGACCCCGAGCGCGACGCGGTCATCGCCGACGGCATCGCCAACGGCAAGCCGGACCCGCGGCCGCGCGACAACGTACAACGCTTCAAGGGTCTGGGCGAGATGAACGCCGGCCAGCTCTGGGAGACCACGATGAACCCGGCGACCCGGCTGCTGCGCCAGGTCACGCTCGACGACGCGGCGCAGGCCGACGACCTGTTCAGCGTGCTCATGGGCGAAGACGTGGAAGCCCGGCGCGACTTCATCATCCGCAACGCCCGCGACGTGCGTTTCCTCGACGTTTAAGAAGGACCTTTACCCGTGACGGACGTGAACACCACTCCCCCGGCTGACCGCATCGAGCCGGTGGACATCCAGTCCGAGATGCAGCGCAGTTACATGGACTACGCGATGTCCGTCATCGTGTCCAGGGCGCTGCCGGACGTACGCGACGGCTTGAAGCCGGTGCACCGGCGGGTGCTCTACGCCATGTACGACGGCGGCTACCGTCCCGACCGCGGCTACTTCAAGTGCGCCCGCGTCGTCGGCGACGTGATGGGCACCTACCACCCGCATGGCGACACCTCGATCTACGATGCGCTGGTCCGCCTGGCGCAGCCGTGGTCACTGCGTTATCCGCTGGTCGACGGGCAGGGCAACTTCGGCTCGCCGGGCAACGACCCGGCGGCCGCCATGCGATACACCGAGTGCAAGCTCGCGCCCATCGCCATGGAGATGCTGCGGGACATCGACAAGGAGACCGTCGACTTCCGCCCCAACTACGACGGCAAGTCGCAGGAGCCCGACGTCCTGCCGGCGCGTTTCCCGCAGCTGCTGGTCAACGGCTCGGGCGGCATCGCCGTCGGCATGGCGACCAACATCCCGCCACACAACCTGCGCGAGGTGGCCGCGGCGGTCAAGTGGTACCTCGAAAACCCCGAGGCCAATGACGAGGAGCTGCTCGAAGCGTCGATCAAGCTGGTCAAGGGGCCGGACTTCCCCACGAAGGCTCTGATCGTCGGCCGGCGCGGGATCGAGGACGCCTACCGCACCGGGCGCGGCTCGATCACCATGCGCGCCGTGGTCGAGGTCGAGGAGGACAAGGGCCGGCAGGCCCTGGTCGTCACCGAGCTGCCCTACCAGGTCAACCCCGACAACCTCGCCCTGAAGATCGCCGAGCTGGTGCGTGAGGGCAAGCTCAGCGGCATCGCGGACGTACGCGACGAGAGCTCCTCGCGGGTCGGCCAGCGCCTCGTCATCGTCCTCAAGCGGGACGCGGTCGCCAAGGTCGTCCTCAACAACCTCTACAAGCACACCCAGCTGCAGGACACCTTCGGCGCCAACATGCTGGCGCTGGTCGACGGCGTACCGCGGACGCTGCGCCTCGACCAGTTCATCCGCCACTACGTGGCGCACCAGGTCGAGGTCATCGTCCGCAGGACCCGCTATCTGCTGCGCAAGGCCGAGGAGCGGGCGCACATCCTGCGCGGCCTGCTGAAGGCCCTGGAGCGGCTCGACGAGGTCATCGCCTTGATCCGGGCCTCGGAGTCCGCCGCGCACGCCCAGCAGGGCCTCATGGCTCTGCTGGAGATCGACGAGGTGCAGGCGCAGGCCATCCTCGACATGCAGCTGCGCAAGCTCGCCGCCCTGGAGCGCCAGGCGATCCAGGACGAGTTTGAGTCGTTGATGACGCAGATCGCCGAGTACAACGCGATCCTGGCCAGCGAGGCCCGCCAGCGGGAGATCATCAACGACGAGCTCGCCGAGGTCGTCGGCCGCTACGGCGACGAGCGCAAGACCGAGATCATCGCCTACGACGGCGACATGTCGATCGAGGACCTCATCGCCGAGGACGAGATCGTCGTCACGATCACCAGAGGCGGCTACGCCAAGCGCACCAGGACCGACCTCTACCGCGCCCAGAAGCGCGGCGGCAAGGGCGTACGCGGTGCGCAGCTGCGTCAGGACGACATCGTCGACCACTTCTTCGTCACCACGACGCATCACTGGTTGCTCTTCTTCACCAACAAGGGCCGGGTTTACCGCGTCAAGGCGTACGAGCTTCCTGAAGGCGCGCGTGACGCCCGAGGCATGCATTTGGCGAACCTTCTTGCCATGCAGCCCGACGAAACAGTTATGGAGGTTCTCGACCTACGCGACTACGACGTCGCCCCCTATCTCGTCCTGGCCACCCGCAGCGGCCTGGTCAAGAAGACCCGCCTGTCCGAATACGACTCCCCCAGGTCCGGCGGTCTGATCGCGATCAACCTGCGGGAGGACGACGAGGTCATCGGAGCCCGCCTGGTCTCCGAGGAAGACGACCTGCTGCTGGTCTCCAGAGGAGCCCAGTCGATCAGGTTCACCGCCTCCGACGAGGCGCTTCGCCCCATGGGCCGGGCGACCAGCGGTGTCATCGGAATGAGGTTCCTCGAAGGTGACGAACTTCTGTCCATGAATCGGATGGCCGACGGTCAAGATGTGCTTATCGCCACCGAAGGCGGGTACGCAAAACGGACGCCAGTGGAGCAGTATCCAGTTCAGGGCCGTGGCGGTAGAGGGGTGCTGACGGCAAAAATCGTGAGTTCCCGTGGCAAGCTGGTCGGAGCCGTCATGGTCAACCCAGAGGACGAGGTCTTCGCGATCACGTCCGCCGGCGGGGTGATCCGGACGAGTGCCGGCGAGATCAAGCAGTCCGGCCGCCAGACCATGGGAGTGCGATTGATGAATCTCGCGGAAGGCGACAGCGTGGTGGCCCTCGCCCGGAACGCGGAGTCGTTGGAGACTTCGGTGGAAACTGAGGAAGACGGGGGAGGAGAGTAGTCCATGAGCGCCCAGGGTGGTGGTGCCGCCAGGACAAAGGCGGCTTCGGGTAACGGACAGCAACCAAACAAGCCCGCAGAGACCGAGATTTTCAACCCAGTCGACGAAGGACAGGAAATCACCTCGCCCGCGCAGGGCAAGCCTGTCCCGCCCAAGGAGGACGCGCGGCAGCAGCGGTCGCATGCTCCTGCCTCCGCGCCCGCGCCCCATCCTCCTGCGCCTGTGCCTCAGACGGAGGGCAACGACACCGTACGCATCCGGCCATCGCTGGCCACCGAGGCCCCGCCCGCGCTCGAGCTGCCGAAGAAGAAGTCTTCGAACGCCGGCGCGGGCCGGCTGCCCCGCAAGGCCCATCTGGTCCTGCGCCGCGTCGAGCCATGGTCGGCCATGAAGTTCAGCTTCGTGGTCTCCCTGGTGTGCTTCGTGGTGCTGTTCGTGGCAGTGGCCGTCCTGTACGGCGTGCTGTCCGCGCTGGGGGTTTTCGACTCGATCGTGGACCTGGTCAACCAGCTGGGCCAGGGCGAGCAGGGGCAGAGCTCGATCCCGATCGACATCGCCTCCTGGTTCGAGCCGGTGCGGATCCTCGGATACACCGCGCTGATCGGGGCCGTGAACGTGGTCCTGATCACGGCTCTTTCCACGCTCGGGGCGGTCATCTACAACATCTCCTCTGACCTGGTCGGGGGCGTTGAGGTGACCTTCAGCGAGGCCGAGTAGAACCGCCATGGGGCATGCTGTTCGCGCTGTGCTCGGGATGAGGACGGCGCGAGCAGCATGCCGGAGGCGGTAAGCTTTTCCTCGTCCGAATAACCGGTTCGCCTCTGATCTGCGGATGCGGTAGCGTTCGGTGCGCGGGGCTATAGCTCAGACGGTTAGAGCGCTTCCCTGATAAGGAAGAGGTCCCAGGTTCAAGTCCTGGTAGCCCCACCCAGATAACCAGCAGAAACAGAGCCGTTCTCGATCACGAGGCGGCTCTTTTTCGCATCGTGGGAGAAATCTGGGAGACGACCTTGGTCACTGTCCCCTCCCGCCACTTCGCGAGCTCCGCGTCCAGCAGGGGGATGGCGGAGTACGGGTAGATCTTGAACCGCTCGGCGACCGCGTTCTCCCACAACGCCTGCAGCATGTCGACGAGCTCGACGCGCATCTGCTCGGTCGGGTGCCCGTACCGCCCCTGCATCGAGTTGTCCTCGTGGCCCATCCGCTCGACCTTCAATGCCTTCTTGATGCCGGCGTCGTCCATCCACGTCTGGTGCGCGTGCCGGAACCCGTGCGGGGTGAGCCCGGGCAGCAGCGGCCGCCACGTCACCAGGTGCGGCCTCTCCCGCTCCGGCCACCTCTCCCAGTCCGGGATCCCGCGACCCGTGGGCGGCACGAACACCTCGTCCTTTACCGCCTTCGGCCATTGCCACATCACCGGCCGCCCGGGCCAGTGCTGCTCGCCGTCGAGGGCCTGGCGGCGGCCGCGCACCGGCTTCAGCCCGTACACCGCGGCGTCGGCGAGCACGGGCCGCGCCTCCCGGGCCCGCGCTCCCTTCCGCGCCGGGTACATGCCGTCGGCCGCCGGCCGCATGATGGTCGTCCCGAAGTTCCCCCTCTGAAAGTGGGACCCTTCCGGGCTCAGGAAGAGGTAGCGCTGTCCCGGGCACCACTCCACGACCTCTCCGCCGTCAACGGGCGGCAGTTCCGTCTCGTCCCGCGGTGTGCAGTGGCAGGCCTGTGCGACCGCGGCTTGGTCGACGAGCATCGCCCACAGGAACGGCGGCGCGTCGAGCTGGCGGACGCTGCCGTCCTTCGGATGGTTGAGATAGAACCCCTTCAGCTCATACAGCTTGCGGTTGATGTCGAGCAGCTGTCCCTTGACCAGAAGCTTGCCCGGCTGCAACGCCAGCACCTCCGACCATCGCAGCCCGGACCAGGCCTTTGTGATCAGCATGAGGAACACGTCGTCGTGCTTCGCCAGGAGTGCACACCGCTCGGCGACCAACAGCGCCTGCAACGGGCTCGGCCACACCTTCGCGGCCGCCTTGGCCGCCTCGACCCGCCGCAGGCCCTTCATCCCCGTCCCGCGGCGGCGCACCACGGGGTTGAAGTCCAGATAGCGCGGGACGGCCGCATTGAGGATGTTCTCCAAGAGGTTGCGGGCGCCGGCCGCCGTCGACCGCTTGTAGCCCACCCGGATCATGTCCATCTCCCACGGGTCGATCTCCTCGCTCGGCCAGTCCTCCACCTGCATCAGACGGTCACCGAACCGGTGAAGCAGGTGGCTCTGCAGCAGCGAGCGATACTTCGCCATGGTGGACGGCTGGAGTCGGAGCCCTCGGTACCAGGCCCACGCGAACTGCTCGAACGTGGGAGGCAGGGCGGCTTCCTCCTCGGCCTTGCGGATGCCGCGCCGGATCAGGACCTCTTCGTCCCGGCCCCACTGGCGCGCCTCGTCCTCGTCCGCCCAGGGTTCGCCCGTCTCCGGGTTTGTGCTGATGCCGCCGCTGTACTTGCCGTTCGCCAGCTTGTACCTGACGCGGATGACCCCGTTGCGGATCTCGGTGTACGCCACCTCACACTCCCCTCGCCACTACCGATGGTGGCGGCTCTCCGTTCCGCAGCCAACTGGGGGCGTCGAAGTAGCGCGACAGGTCGGTGCCCATCCGCCCAATGTGCTGGGCCAGCTGCGCCGTGATGAGCTGGTCCGGTACGGGCACGATGAGCCCGGCGGGGGTGATCTCCGGGATGATCTTCTCCGGGTCTGCGTCGACGCGCCGGTCGATCACGATGGGGCACCACGGCTCCACCGTTGGAGCGTTCCTGGGCGTGAGCACACAAGCGAGCGTGCTGCTGAAGGCGGTGAGCGCCGCGACGAGTCGGGGAGAGATCTCTCCTTGAGGGACCACCACGTCGACGAGCCCGTCCCGTATGTAAGCGGCGATCGTGCCGGCCGGAATCAGGAGTCGGTTGATAGCGAGGTACTGCACAAGAGTCATCGAAGGGCCCCCGTGGCCGTTGCTGCTGCTGGGACGTCATGAGCGTCTGAGGCAAACGCAGATGAGAGACGCGCCAGAGGAGTGTGTCACTGCACGGAGAGTAGTTACAGAGCGTGCGATAACCGATTTCCGGCATACGGGACAGAATGGGACTAAAGGATAGGGAAGCATAGCTATTCGGATATACGGCCATAGCTAGTATGAGCAGGTCTCAACATGCACATACATGCTATGGCAGGCAGTGTCACGGATTACTCGAAACGCCCACCGTTGACGTCCTTTGTGATCGCTACTTGCCTGACTCTCGCCGGCGCCGGTCCAGCATGGCCGCCAGCTCCTCGGCCTGCTGCTTCACGAACTCCCGATCCTCGTCCGGCAGCGTTGGCGGCACGCCTACCAGCATCGTGCCGCGATCGACCTTGATCTCGGTCACATCAAGCTCTGGTCCTTGCATCTCTCGGAGAACTTCGGCGGCATCGGCTCTGTCTATCTCTTCAAGATCGCCCGGCTTGATGCCGATCTCGTAAGCCATGTGTGCGATCAGCTGCTTCGAGCCTCGCACTGGGACTGGCGGTTTTCCGCGGCCGCCTGACTTGTAGCCTCGCTCGACATTTCCCCACGTCACATCACTGATTCCGGCCCGCTTGGCAGCGGCGGGTACGGATAGTCGCGGCCGAATGCTCTCTCGCACCCGTCGAATGAGAGCACCTTCCTTGGTTGGCTTCGGCAGGTCGCCCGTCATGTCCCCGAACCCTCCAGTCAAGTACAGCAAAGTACAGCTAATCGTGCTGGTAGCAGGGTCTCCAGATCAACTTGAGACGAGATAGGAGGCAAAAAGAGCCTATCTATCTTGTACTTCACTAGTCTTAGCGCTACTTTGCTACCCATGCCCTCTAACGTGAGGCAACGGCCTCTCATACACAACCCCCGAGCGGTGCGGCTTCGGCGCATCGCGGCAGGGCTCAAGCAGAAGACCCTGGCTGACCTGGCGGAGCTCAGCGAGGCCCACGTGTCGCTTATCGAGAACGGCAAGCGCTCCCCGGGCGCTGACGTTCTCAAGCGTCTGGCAACTGCCCTGGACTGCGCCATCGAAGACCTGATGGCTGTTGAGGAGCCGATGCATCTGGAAGGGCCCGAGCTCCAGTGAACGCCACGCCCGACGACATTTCCGAGTTCCGGCTCTACAGCAGCGCGCAGGCGGCCGAGCTTGTCAGCGGTGGCGAGGATGGCGGGCTGACCAAGGCCACGTTCGATGCCCTCGCCAGGTCGGGCCAGGTCAAGTACACACGCATCCGCCGCAAGATCCGCTGGACCGTGGCGCAGATCGCGGCCGCGGTCGCCTACTGCGAGACGGCCGGCGGCGAGGAGGCGAAGGCCTCGGCGCCTGCAGCCCGCAGCACCGTTCCCGCTCCCCCGGCGCAGCGCGGCACCGTCGCACCGTTCAAGGTGCGGCCCGGCAGCCGCTACGCGACCTCCACCCGCTGACCCCTCGTCATGGAGATCTCCATGCCCCTGCCCAAGCAGGACTCGCCGGCCCGCCGCATCGATGAGCGGCCGCGCACCTACCGCATCACCACGCCCCGCCGCACGTGCGTGGTCGTCGAGCTCGGGGGCTCTGGCGACCCGGTCAAGATCAAGGTCTCGCGCCGGCTCGACATGGTGCTCGGCATGAACACCGCCCCCGTCCTGGACCTGTCGCAGGAGGAGGCGTGGGCGATCTGGGCCGCTCTCTGCGACGGCCTCGGCGCCGGCGGGGAGCCGCCCGACTGGACGAATGGGCCGCTGACCGCGTTCGGGCCGGACGGCGCCGCGCTGCCGGCGCTGCCCACCGCGGCCGCGGCCGAGCCGTTCTGAGAGCCCTGATGCAGATCCGCCTCATCGGCACCCCGACCGAGCTCCGCATCGCGGTTCGAGCGCTCAGGGTGCTCTACACCCTTCAGTCCGTCTCGCCGCAGATCCCGGCCCGCCCCAAGGGGGCCGGCCTGTTCCGGGTCTACGTCGAGGCCGTCATGCCCGAGCCGGTCACCGTACCGGACTCCCACGACAAAACCGAAGGGCCTCCCAGGCGCTGACCCGGGAGACCCCTGACACGGCAAATGAAACGAGCTCTCGTGATCAACTCTACTGACCCGCCGATCAGTTCCGCCAGCCCTGACCAGCGCAACGCTCTCGCGACGGCCGTCCAGGACTTCGACTGGACCCGCCGCCTCTCGCCCGACGTGCGATCGCTGGTCACCACATGGCTGGAGATCGGCGACCGAGCGATGTGCACCATCAGCATCGTCCCGCCGGCCACGGGCGGTGGCCGGTGATCGTCAAGAAGATCAGTGCCGACCAGATCGAAGCCATGCGCGTGCACATCGAGCGTGAGCTCTCCTACGGGGAACCCGGCCGCGTCGGCGCCGACGAGACGCTGTCGGTCATCGCTGCTTACAAGGAGGCGGCGGCCGAGGCCGAGCAGCTGCTCGACGCGCTGCGCGCGGTTCGGGAGGCGCTCGACATCCCCCACGCCGCCACCGTCGGCGGAGACGAGGTGCGTGACCAGGTACTGCTGGCCCGGCAGACGCACGCCATGCTCATGATCGAGCGACTGGTCGACGGAAAGCCGCACTGGGGGATCGGCCAGGAGGTCAGCTTCCTGCGCGAGCGCCTGGCCGAGAACCCGGCGACCGGGTATGTCACCGGCGAGCAGGCCCGGGCCGCTCGCGCCGCGGGTGCCACGTACGAGGAGTCCGTCACCCCGCCCGGGCCTGAGGCGTCGGCGGCCGGCGACACTCCGGTGTCGCCGGCTGCGGTGACCGCGGTGATGCGCCGCGCCTCCGACCTGATCGACCAGCAGCCGTACGGACACGTCGACGTGTTCGCCGCGATCGCCCAGGCGGCCGGCGAGCACACCGACCGTAGCGATCACGTCGAGCAGCTCAGTGGCGCGGTCCTGGCGGTAATCGCCGAGCTCCTCGGCGCCGGGGATCTGGAAGCGGTGCGCCGCTGGTCGCAGGCGCGGCCCCACGAGGTCGTCGTCGCCTTCCTTAGCGCGGCCGCCACGGCGCGCGAGCAGCGCGAGGGAGGCAGGGGATGACGAAGATCACCGTGGCATTCGAGATCGACACCATTCGGCTCCACGAGACCGCGGACTCCTATCTGGCCACGCTGTGGCACATCGCACAGGCGAACCCGGCCGATTCCATGGACAAGGACGCCGGGCAGCTGACCGAGCGGATCGGCCGCGAGATCATCCGCCGGTGGCTGAAGGCGACGCCGCCCGAGCTCTGGCACCACCAGGGACATCACTACTACTGGAACGAGCTGCGCCAGCTCGGCAAGTGGGTCGATGGCGTGTTCGTCCCCCACCAGGCTGCCGCGCTCGGGACCGAGCTGCAGGAGCCGCCGGGCGGTGAGGGCCGGTGAGCAGCCCGACCAACTGGAATCTCGGCGATCCGGCCGACGCGCTCCTGCTCCTGGCCGCCGGCGTCGAGGAGCTGGAGGCGGCGGGCGGCCAGCAGCTGCTGCACTCCTCTGTGATCCCGACCGAGCTGTACGGCGGCACCGATGAGGACCTGGCCGCGCTCGGGTTCGAGTTGGGCGACGTCGTCGACGGTGACCCGCTGTTCCGCCACGCGACCCTGCCGCCGGGCTGGACCCGGCGCCTGGAGGAGCGGGACCCGCGCGGCTCGTACCTGGTCGACGAGCGTGGCCGCGATCGGTTCTCGATCTTCTACAAGGCGGCGCCGTACGACCGGAAGGCCTCCATGGCGCTGGTGCCCGTTGAGGGCGGTGAGGGCCGGTGACGGCGCGCGATCCCCGCAATGACGCGTTCCGGCCGCCGCCGCCCAGCTGGCCCGACCTGCTCAGCACGGCGCGGCTGGCCCGCCTGTGGGGCATGCACTGCCGTCTGGTCAGCGTCCTCATCACCAATGGTCTGCTCGACGGCAGGCTCGGCCCGACCGGTCGGCACGAGGTGAGTCGGGAGGCGGCCGAGGCCTTCGCCCGCGACGCCATACGCGTGCGCGAGGTGACTGCCGGCATCACGATCCGGCACCCGCGCTGGGCGCGCGGCCGCCCGCTACGCGTGGTCGAGAACGCCCTGGTCGAGAACGGCACGAGATGGCAGCTCGGCCTGCGCACCGAGGGCGGCCAGCTCGTCTACCAGTCGCCGTGCCCCGGGGACCGGATCGTGCTGCGCGCCCCCCAAACCCCTCTTTCCCTCGAGACCCCTGTGAAGGACCTGGACCAGCATGAGCCTGCTTGAAACCTCCATCCCGCTGGGACGGCCCCAGCCGGGCGCCGTCCACCGCCGCGCGGACGGCACGTACGCGGCCTCGATCCTGCTCGGCGGCTGCCCGTGGTGGGCCGAATCCCGGCAGGAGCTGATCGATCTCGGCACGGTCGCCCGGCAGATGCTGCGCCGCCTGGACGAGGCCGAGGCCGACGCCCGCTACCGCGGCCAGCTCGCCGAATCTGCCGAATTGGCGGAGCAACGCGCCGAGCCTCGCCCGTACACCGCCGCGGCCGCGGCCCGTCGCGCCGTCGCGCCCCCTCCCCCGGACATCATCGCGATCCTGAACGGCCCGGACGCCGGACCGGCCGAGCCGCGCCGCCCGGGCGCACACGCCCGCACCGACCCGCCCGAGGCCTCCGGCCCACAGGGGCAGGTGGTGCCGGACCCTCCCGCCGCGGCGGCGTCCTGATGGCACGCCGCCGCCAACCCCGCGCCTCCGGCCACCGGGCGGGCCGCCGCCAGGTGCCCGCCGGCGTCCGCTGGTGGAACCGGCTCCGCAGTAGTTGGCGCGAGCTGTGGAGCTCGACCTATCAGACCTTGACGTCCTGGGCGTAGCAGCCTCGACCGTGCCCGCTGGCCACTTCCCCGGCCAGCGGGCGCACCGGTCGCGGCAGGCCCTCCCTGCCGCGCCCGCCGACCGGCGAGCGCACTCCCTTTCCGACACCGACCCACCACCGCCGCGGCGACCGCCACGGCGGCACCCGCTCACACACCCGGAAAAGAACATGAGTTCGACATATATGGCCGCAGCCTGCCTGCCGCCCGCCCTCAGCCCCGTACGGGCCCGCCTGGCCAACCCGGACAAGCCCCCGGCCGGGCCTGAAGAGGTCATCGAGGTCTACGCCGCCACGCCCCCGGGCAGCCCCAAGCACGAGAACGTGTACGGGCTGCTCATCCTGCCGCGCGATGCCGCCTACGACGTCATCTCCCGACTGGAGGACGCCCCGGCCTCCATCAACGCGATCGACCGGCGAATCGCCGGCCAGGTCCGCTGGGTGCTCGACCTGGACTACCGCAGCGACGCCGACCGGCCCGAGGAGTGGGTCCACGACCTGATCGTCTTGATGACGCGCCTCCCGGAGGAGGAGCAGAGGCGCCTGGGCCGCATCTACCCGGCCTACACCGTGGCGGTGGCGATCGGCACCGGGCCCGGCGGACTCGAGGCGCTGCGCCGCTGGCACGAGTCCCTGCCCGCCGACGAGCCCGACACCGCCGCGGGGTAGCGGTGGCGATCTTCGTCCCGATCCTGCTCGTGCTCGCCGGCGGCGCGCTGTGCGCCGCCGGCGAGCGCGCCATGCTCGACCGGCGCTGGTACAAGGCACTCATCACCGGCGCCCCCGGCGTAGCCCTCGTCGCGATGGGCGTAGTCGCGGTCGCGCTCGGCCTGACGCCATGACCGCCCGCGAAATCCTCGCGCTGCACGCGGCCCTCGAGGCGCGCCGGCGCGAGCTCCACCTGTGCCGCTGGCAGGTCGCCGTGCAGCTCCAGATCGACCCCAGGACGCTCTGGCGGATGTCCTACGGCCTCGCCAGCCCATACACCCGCCGCGCGGCGGAGGCGTGGCTGCGCCGACATACCAGCCCGTCCCCGACCACTCACGAGACCAAGCAAGGAGGTAACGATCATGACAGTGGTGGCAGCGGCGACGGGTGAGCTCATCTTCTGGGAGTGGGTGCGGATCCTGCGCCGCGCCGAGCTCGGCTTCGGCGCCGGCAAGAAGCGGATCGGCAGCAACGTCGTCCAGCACGTCGCCATGATGGCGTGCACGTACGGCAACCCCGACGGCAGCCGGATCCGGCCCGGCCTTCAGCGCCTGGCCCGGGTATGCCGACTTGACCCGGAGACCGTACGGCGCTGCCTGACGCGGCTCCGCGAGCTGGGCCTGTTCCGGCGCGTCTTCGAGGGCTCCAAGGCCGGCCGCCGCGGCGGCCTGTCCGACGAGTACCAGCTGGACATCCCCCACGACATCGCCGAGCGCGTGGCCATGCTCGACCCCGACGAGCACGAGCTGATCGTCCCCGAGGGAGTCGAACCGCCGCCGATGCGCGCCCCCCGAACCAAGCCCGCGGCCGCCCCCACGGACGGATCACCCGGTGCAGCACCGGGCGATGAGCCTGTGGATAACCCGCCGGAGGAGGTTCCGGCGGCCGCCGATATGGCCCTGCCCGGCGAAGAACACCCGGTGCTGCCCCTCGAAACACCCGGTGCTGCCCCTGACAACACCCGGTGCAGCACCGTGCCACCTACACATAGACCTCCCAATCACCTACCAGACGCACATGACCCTCCGTACGGCGCTGAGGTGGAAGGGGAGACGGCCGAGCGCCGCGAGCCTTCGGCCAAGAGTGATCTTCCGCCGCCGAGAGTGCTGCCGCTGAGCGCTCTGCGCGAGATCGACCCGGCCGAGGCCTACGCCGCGGCGATCGCCGAGCTGTCCAAGCTGCCCGAGTTCGGCCACACGTGGGTGAGCCTGGCGCGGCGCGAGCTCGGCGAGCACACCCCGCGGCGCGACCTCGTGATCAGGGCTCATGCCCTGTACGCCGAGCGGCGGCCCGCGTGACACGGCCCTGCCCGCACGGGGCAGCCGATCCACGGATGTGCACGGACTGCCGCCGCCAGCGCGCGGCCGACCAGCGGCCGCCCGGCTTCGCGCACGAGCTGGCCGACGCCATCGCGCCGGGCCGCGCCGTCGAACCGGGCGCGGTCGACCACGCGCTGATCCTGAGCGAGGACCTGCAGCGCGTCATGAGCCACGTCGGCCGGGTCGCGCTGCTGATCGAGGACGCCACGCTGCTGCTGCGCGTGGCCCGGCGCGCGGGGCGCATCGACCCGGGCTTGCTCCTGCGCGTCAGCGAGGCCATCGCTGAGGCCCACGCGGCGACCTCTCATCGGTTGACCGGCACAAATGCCATACCGGAAGACCAAATCGGCAGCGATCATGGAGATACGTCAACACCGTTGGCCTACCGATCAGGCCTGGGCGCTGGAGGCACCCGTGATCCCGACCCGCCATGAGCTCGAGCTCTGCCCCGCCGGCTGCGGCCAGCTGGTGCTCATGACCACGACCGAGCACGGCCGCCGCATGCCCGTCGACGCCGAGCCCCACGAGATCGGCAACCAAGCCGTGTACCGCGACGCCCCCGGCCGGTGGCGATCCCGCTCCCTCGACGGCGCCGACGCCCGGCCGCTCGACCCGTGGGAGCACCGCTACCGCCCGCACATCGCCACCTGCCCGCGCCGCACCGTCCAGCAGCCCATCCCCGGACTGCCGGCGGGCGGCCGCCCCCGTACCCGCCGCCGGGCACCCGCCCGGCGCTACCCCCGATGGATGCCCCGATGACCGACACCACCACCGAGCGCCGCGCCGGCGCGCTCGGCCCGGCCGCCTACCGGGTGACCGCCACCCGCGTGTACGGCGGCGAGGACCCCTACCTGGTGCTGGAGTGCCCGCACGAGTGTGTGAGCAAGCTGCTCCACGGCCGCTACCGTGCCAGCGCTGACCTCGGCACACTCGTCATGGCTGCGATCAACCACGACCGTCGCCACACCGTCACCGAGCCGGACCAAGTGCCCGAGCTGTTGCGCGAGCAGATCGCCGAGCTCGGCGACTACCGGCTGTACCCCGACCTCGACACCCGCCCGTTCCTGCTGCTCAACTGCCCCTACCTCAAGAGCCCGGACAAGACCATGGACGCTCGCCGCTGCCCGGACACCGTCGACGGCCAATGCGTCGCGAACCTGCTGCCCGAGCAGGCGAGCCTCGCCGGCGTCGAGCTCGGCGAGCTGCTGCGGCTCGCCGCCGAGCACGAGGCGGCCCGCGCCCGAGCGCTCGCCGAGCAGCTCGGCGCTGGCGCTCGCGCCAAGCTCGTGGGCCACCTCGCCGCACTCCGCCAGATCTGGGCCGGACGGCAGCAGGAAGCCCTCTACACCCGCGACACCGCAGACAGCCCGAGCGCGGGGATCGCCGGCGCCCGCGCTGACCTGATCGGTCAGCTGCTCGCCGACCTCGACAAGGCGGTGGCCGGTGGCTGACTCGCGGATCATCGTCGCGATCGAGTTCGTGAACGGCGCCCGCCACCAGGCCGCCTGCCGAACGCAGAACTGCACAGCCGTGTTCGACAGCGGTCGATGGCGCGGCGGAGCACACAGCACCCGCGAGGCGGCCGACCTCGAGGCGCGTGGGCACCGGGACTGGCACCGCAGCCAGCGCGAGCAGGTGGTGGCCGGTGCCTAAGCCGACATACGTCACGTCCGCCCCGGCCGGGCTGGCCGGGGTCGTGCGCGAGGCCCGCGAGGAGCTCGGCATTACCCAGGAGCTGCTCGCCGGTCTCATCGGCCGCAGCCAGGACCACGTCAGCCGGTTCGAGCGGGGCTGGGGCCGCACCGACGCCCGCACCCTGGACCGGTGGGCGCACCAGCTCGGTTACCGCTGGGCCCTCGTACCGCTGGAGGCATCCGATGGCTCGGAGTAGCCGGCCCCGCCCGCTGCCGCCGCAGCCCGCGCCGCAGCTGCGCTGCATCTATGAGCTGCGGCCGTCCACCGGCTGGAGGTGGTACGCCAGCACCGGCGAGTGGGAGCGCGTCTGTGAGAGCCACAACAACCCGGTGGTCCGACGCCGCGGCGACTACATTCCCGACGCCGCCATCGTGGAGAGGCAGGACCCGTGAGACTGAACATGGACGATGACGCCCTGGCCGCCGCAGTCGACCTCATCGGCCGCACAGGCGCCCAGGGCTTCGAGATCGGCTACCTGCACGACGACGTGCCCATCGAAGCCGCGGGCTGGTACGCCCACGCCCAATACCGCGGCGCCCGCATCACCGAGGAGAACCACCGCGGCCCGATCGAGGCCGCCGAGGCGCTCGCCCGCCAGCTGCTCACCGGCGCCATGTGCAACCACTGCAAGAAGCTCGTCGCCCTGTCCGACGACGGCGCCGTCGCCTTCAACGGCACGCTGCTCGACGGCACCCGGTGGACCGCCGAACAGGCCCGGGCCGCCGGCCAATGCCGGTGGCGGCGTGTCGGCCCGCGCTGGGTACGCGGCTGCGAACGCACCGCCCCGCCTCGACCGAAGAGCAATCCCCGGCGGGTGAAGCGGAGGAAGCGTGGCTGACGACTACCAGCAGCGCGCCGAGGATGCCGAGCGCGAGGCACGCCAATGGCATAGGCGGGCCGTGCAGGCGGAGGCCCTGGTGGAGAGCATGTGCGAGCTGCTACGCCAAGCAGGACAGCCGTGCTCGACCTGCGAACGCTGGCACAAGGATGAGTGCTGGCGCCTGTGCCCGATCGACGGGACCTGCTGGGACCAGATCGACCGCCGCGGCATCTCCAGGGAGGTGCAGCGGCTCTACGTGGTCTACGAGTGCGGGCACACCTTCGACTCCCGCCTGCCCGGCGCCGATGAGCACCACGCGAGATTGAGAGCCCTTCACGTATGAGCGCGCAGCTGGCGATCTGGGAACTGCCGGCGCCGCCTCGGTGGCGCCCCCGGTATGTGCCGCGGTGCGAAGACTGCGGCCGGCGCATCTGGTCGCAGGCCGCGCTGCGCCGCAGGTTCGGCCGGCTCCTCGGCGGCCGCTGCCACCGCAAGCGCGCCCGCGCCGCCCGCCGGCTGATCGTCCCCATGACCATCGTCGTCCGCGACCCTGGCCACATCCCGGGCCAGGCCGAGATCGACCTACCGCAGGTGACAACATGATCATGCCCACTCCGAAGGCACCGGACCTGTCCGGCTGCTTGACCTTCATCGTCGGGCTCGCCGCCGGCGTCGCCGCCGTCGCCCAAGCGCTCACTGGCGACTGGGTCGCCGCCACTTGGGCGCTGGCCACCGCGTACCTGTGCCTGCGCCAGGGCTGGCACGAGCGCGAGCTGGCCGAGCTGCGCGACACCAGCAGGAGGACCCGGTGACCAAGGCCATCGGCTACGTCGTGGTCGAATACGACTCCTACGGCGGGCCCTGGCTGCCCTCACACGTCGACATCCACGACACCAGAGACGATGCCATCCGCTGCCACGACGAGTGGGGAGCCGACCTCGAGGGAGCCGGCCGCCCGGTCAACCTGGTCGTCACCGCTCTGGTCCCGATCGATGACACGGTGACTGGGTGACCGCAGCTGCAACCGAGGTCGGTGTCCTCGTCGACGAGCTCATGCCACTGCTGGCGGAGCTGTGGGACATGGTGCCCGAAACCGGCGGCTCGCCGTCGACGGGCACCATGTCCCACCACAAGGCCACCTCGTCGGCGCCGTGGAACCCGGACGCGGGTCCGCTGCTGTACTCCATCGCGCAGGAGGCGCGGAAGCTGGAGGCCTCGCTGCGGCGCGACGTCGCGGGGCGTCTCGGTCAACGCCGCGGCGGTAGCGACGCCAACACCACCGCGGCGCTGCGCTCCATCTGCAACCTCGCCTACGGCGTACCGGAACAGGACGCGCGCCGGGCGGCCCGCATCATCAGCCGATGGATCCGCACCGCCCGCCAGGTCATCGGCGAGGAGGAGCGGCCCCAGCTGCTGCCTGTCCGCCCGGGCAAGCGCAGGCCGCCGTGCCCGTATTGCGGCACTTTCAGCCTGCGTGTCGTCGTGCACGACAACGCCATTTGGTGCATCAATAGGGACGGGTGCAAGGACCACGATGGCAAACTCCCACGTGGCACCCTGCAGCGATCTGAGATGACGGGGGACGGCATGATCGTATGGCGGGACGGCCGCATCACACGGCACCGGGATCTGGCATGAGTGCCGGGTGGACCGTACGTGAGGCGGCCGAGGAGCTCGACCCGCGCATGGACGAGGACCGCGTCAAGTCCATGATCCACGCGTTTGCCTACGAGCCCATCGGGCAGCGTGCCGGCGGTCGCGGGCGGCCCGTCCCGGAGTACGACCAGGCCGCCATCATGCGTGCCCACGCTGCCATCACCGCGGTCACCGCCGGGCTTCTCCTGGGTGTCATCTGCCCGCCATCACCCCTCAACAGTTGACGATCAACGATTTATCTGGCTTAATTCCGCGGTAGAAGACGTATGCCCAAACCCGGCCAGCATGCCGGGTTTTCGCATGTCAGAGCCCCGCAGAAGGCGAGAGCTGCGGGCGTGGGGGATCCAAGGGCGGCAGAGTAAGGTGCCCCGGCTCTGCCGCCCGTTCCCCGGCCTTAGAGCTGGCGCATCAGTGCTGTCTTCTTCTCCTCGAACTCCGCCTGGGTGAGGACGCCGGCGTCGCGTAACTCGCCCAGCTTGCGGAGCTGGTCGTAGACGTCGCCCCCTGACGGAGCCGGAGCTGGTGCAGCGCCGCTCGGCCGGCCGGATGCCAGACGCTCGCGCAGCCTGTCGCCCAGCTGCTTGCCGTCCTGCTTGTCCATGCTCGTGATCTCGGCCTTGTTCCCCGACGCGAACACGGTCAGCGACCCCAACAGCATCCCGGAGCTCCACTCCACGCTGGAGATCTTTTCCAGAGGGAAGTCCTCCGTGGACTTCGACATGATGCCGTCCTTGACGAACAGCAGTCGCCGATCCGTGAGCGCCACCAGCCCTGTGCCCTGGCCGTACTGGCCGGCCGACATGAGCTGTACCTGCTCGCCCTCCCACAGGTACTCCACCAGGCGGCGGATCTCCCGCTTGGCGCCCATCTTGTTCCTCATCAGGCTGGCAGCGGCCTGGATGTCCGGTCGTAACTCGTCGCTCATACCTTCTCCTGGCTGACGTGGGGGACCCCCGATCCAACCCTCGAACGTAACCGCCCGGGGGCGCCCCTGTCCGGTGATCGGCCGGAGTGGAGGCGGCTATGCCCACGCGCGCGCCACGCAGGTGCACGGCAGCAGGCTGTCCCGCGGATGCCGTCTTCGATGGGCGATGCGCTACCCACCGCTACCCCGTCAGGCGAGGCAAGGCCAGGGCCAGGCCCTCCTCCCATGCCCAGGGCTACGACCGCAGATGGCGTGCCATCTCCGTGCGCATCCGACGCGAGCGGCCCTGGTGCGAGACACCTCGATGTGGCAACCCTTCGGAGCACGTCGACCACATCGACGGGGACAAGACCAACAACGAGGAGTGGAACCTGCAGGCCCTGTGCCGTAGCTGCCACTCACGCAAGACCGTCAAGCATGACGGTGGGTTCGGCAACGAGCGCACCCCCAGGCCCTGACGTTGCTGTCAGCATGGACGCATGAGACAACGTCTGCACGCTCTCGCGCGCCGCATGCTCGGCCACGCCTTCTACTGCACACGGTGTGGCGAGCGACTCGATGCGCACCTGTCGGTCTGGGCCGTGGCATCCCCGTCAGCGCTGGGCTTTCGGCACGCCTTGGCCTGTCGTGCGTACGGCCTACTCAAGGTGAAGTGACATAGCGTGACCACTTGACATGATCGTCCCCGGGGGAGGGGGGTGTTGATCATGATGGGGAGGGTGGGCGAACGCGCGGGGGGGAGCCCACGGAGAGCGTGACAGGTTTCGGGACCCGTTTTCGGGGATGATCTTGAGGGGGTGGTGACGGTGGGTAAGCGAGGCCCGGCGCCCAAACCGACGAACATTCGGTACCTGCACGGCGATCGCAAGGACCGGATCAACACTGACGAGCCGGTGCCGGCGGAAGTCGAGATCAAGATCCCGACCTGGTTGGCCGCCAGCGCCCGTTCGATCTGGCGGCAGTACGCGCCCGATCTGCAGAGCAAGGGCGTTCTGACCGCCTGGGATGTCGAGGCATTCGCGATCTTCTGCGACGCGGCGGACCGGCGCCGGCGCGCGGTGAAGGAACTGCGCGCCCACGGGGAGGTCAACCGGATCCCGATCATGGACATGCTCGGGAACGTCGCCGGCTACCGGCTGCAGAAGTCACCCTGGACGCTGGTGCTCAACGAGGCCGACGCACAGGTCCAGCGATACGGCGCCCGGTTCGGGCTGACGCCCAGCGACCGCTCCCAGCTGAAGGTCGGGGGAGGCGGGCACCGTGACCCGACGGAGGACCTCCTCACCTGAGCGGCGGCCGCCGAACCACGACAAGCACTGGCGGCCCGCCGACCGCAAGGGCCCGGTATGCGGGTTCACGCTGCGCGGCAAGACCTGCAGCAAGAAGGGCGCGCACTACTGCGAGCCGCGCGCCGACCGGTTCGTGCTGTTCTGTAGCGACCTGCTGGTCTTCACCAAGGGCCCGCACCGGCGCAAGCCGTTCATCCTGCGTTTCTGGCAGGAGCACGAGATCGCCCGGCCGCTGTTCGGCGAGGTCGTCTGGTCGGCCGAGTGGGAGCGGTACGTGCGCCGCTACCGCATCGCGCACATCGTCGTCGCCCGCAAAAACGGCAAGTCCGAGATCGCCGCGGCGATCCAGCTCTACCTCCTGGTCGGCGACGACGAGGAGTTCGCCGAGGTGTACTCCGCGGCCGCCGACAAGATCCAGGCGCGCAAGGTGTTCGAGCCGGCCGTGCGCATGGTGCAGCTGTCCACGCCGCTGGCCCGGCGGCTGAAGTTCCTCAAAGACGCCCAGCGCCTGGTCGACGAGAAGAGCAACAGCCACTACGAGGTCATCACCGCCGACGCGGACAAGGAGCTCGGCCACAACCCGCACGGCTTCAACCTCGACGAGGTGCTCAGCCAGCCGGACGGCTCGCTGTGGCAGGCGATGACCACCGCGGCGGGCGCCCGCGAGCAGGAGCTGATGTTCACCACGACCACCGAGACGAACGACTCGGCCAGCTTCGGCGCGGTGATGATCGACGATGCTGAGCGGGTGCAGGAGGATCCGGCCCGGGCGCCGCACGTCTTCAGCTTCGTGCGCAAGTTCCCGCGCACCGCCGAGCAGCTGGAGCGTCTGCGCCGGCTGTACGCCGGGCATCCTGATCTGCCGGTCAGCCTCGACCCGTATGACGAGCGCAACTGGAAGTGGCCGAACCCGGCGCTGGACGACTTCAAGTCGCGCGAGGCGATGCGCCGGCAGGCGATGGACGCCCGGGGCAGCAAGCTGAAGGAGAACGGCTTCCTGCAGTTTCAGCTGAACGTGCGTGTGCAGCAGGTCACCCGCTACATCTCCATGGACCTGTGGGACGCCTGCGTCGGTGAGGTCGCGCCGACGCCGGATTGGGTGCTGCCCAAGTTGGAGGGGCGCCGCTGCTGGGGCGGCCTGGACCTGTCCTCCAAGCTGGACCTGACGAGCTTCTGCCTGATGGCCGACAACGGCTGGGTGCGGTGGCGGCACTGGCTGCCCGAATCGATGGCGCCGATCCTCGACGAGCACACCGGCGGCCTGTTCTCCGAATGGGTCGACGACGGGTGGGTGAGCCTGACCGAGGGCGACACGATCGACTACGACGCGATCTACGACGCCATCGCCGAGGACCACGAGCGGATGCGCATCGTCGACATCACCTACGACAAGTGGTGCGGCGAGCCCGTCCGGCAGGAGATCGTCAAGCGCACCGGGCTGGTGATGTACGAGAGCAACACCACCTACGAGCGGATGACCGACCCGATGAAGGAGCTGGCCCGGCTGCTGAAGAAGCACGACGGCGAGTTCTCTCACGGCAGTGATCCGGTCGCCCGGTGGATGGCCGACAACCTGCAGGCGAAAAGCCCGTCGGATGACCCCGACCGGTACCGGCCGGTCAAGCCCGACCGCGACAAGGCCGGCGCCCGCATCGACGGCATGGTGACCCTGCTGTACGCGATCGACGGCCGCCGCCGAGCGCCCGCCGAGAGCATCTACCAGACGCGCGGTCTGACCGTGCTGTGAAAGGGGCGCCATGAAGCGGCTGCGCGAGTTCGCCGCCCAGCTCGACGGCATGGACGCGATCGCCATCGTGGCCACCTTCGCGCTGTTCTTCGGCCTGTGTATCGTCTTCGGGTTCGGCGTGGCGCTGATCGTGCATGGCGTCCTGGGCCTGGTCTTCGTGTTCGGGACCGAGCTGCTGGTCATGCGACGGACGGGAGGCTGAGCGTGGGTCTGATCCGGTCTGTGCTGCGCGCCACCAAGCATCCCTCGTTCGACCCGTCCCGGCCGGAGACGTCCCTGGTCAACGGCTGGTGGGCCGGCGACGGCCAGGCCTCCGCCGGGGTGTACGTGAATGAGGAGACCGCGCTGCACTACAGCCCGTTCTTCGCCGGCGTCCGGGTCATCTCCGAGGACCTCGCCTCGCTGCCTCTGATCACTTACGAGCGGCTGGCCCGGGGCAAGCGGCGCGCCACCGACCATCCTCTGTACGCGGTGCTGCACGACCAGCCCAACCCGTACATGAGCTCGGTCGCGCTGCGGGAGACGCTGCAGGGGCACGCGATGACCTGGCGCGGCGGCTACGCCAACATCGTCCGCAACGGCGCCGGCGACGTCGTCGAGCTGTGGCCGCTGCGGCCCGACCGCACCAAGCCGGAGATCACCCGAACCGGCGCCGGCCGGATGACGCTCATGTACCGCTACACCGACGACGTCAACGGCATCTACGTGATGCTGCACCCGGATGAGGTGCTGCACGTGCACGGCCTGGGCGGCAACGGCATCGAGGGCTACAGCCTGATCGGGCTGGCCCGCAAGTCCATCGGCCTGGGCCTGGCGGCCGAGGCATATGGTGCCAGCTTCTTCGGCAACTCGGCCCAGCCGGCCGGTGTGCTCAAGCACCCGGGCACGCTCGGCGACGGCGCGTCCAAGCGGTTGCGCGAGGGCTGGAACGAGATGCACCGCGGCCTGGACAACGCCCAGCGGGTCGCGATCCTCGAGGAGGGCATGGACTGGGAGACGATCGGCCTGCCGCCGGAGGACGCGCAGTTCCTGCAGACCAGAAAGTTCGGCGTCACCGACATGGCGCGCTGGCTGCGGCTGCCGCCGCACAAGGTCGGCGACCTGGAACACGCCACCTACTCCAACATCGAGCACCAGGCGCTCGACTACGTAACGTCGGCCCTGCGGATCTGGCTGGTGCGGTGGGAGCAGGCGATCCTGACCCGCGCGCTCACCTCGGCCGAGCGCGGCCGGTTCTTCGCTGAGCACCTGGTCGACGCGCTGCTGCGGGGCGACATCAAGTCCCGGTACGAGGCGTACGCGATCGCCCGCAACTGGGGCTGGGCCTCGGCCGATGATGTGCGGGAGATGGAGAACCAGAACCCGCTGCCCGACGGCCGCGGCGAGGTGTACCTGGTGCCGCTCAACATGGTGGCGGCCAAGACCCCGGCCGAGATCAAGGCCGACCAGACCAAGCCCGCCCCCAAACCGGCGCCCGGGCCGCCACCGCCTCCGGCTCCGGAGCCGGAGGACGACCCCGAGGGCGACCCGCGCGGGTACGGCTGGCGCGGCCGCGGGATCGCCGCCCGCCAGCGCATCGCCGAGCAGTACGCCGCCCTGATCGCCGAGGCCGACCTGAAGCTGGCCAAGTTCGAGCAGGACCGGGTGACCGCCCTGGCCGACGAGCATCTGGCCGACGGCGCCTCACCCGCGGAGTTCCTGGCCGCGCTCGAGGAGCTGTACCGCGGGCTGGTCACCGAACGCACCATGGCGGCGTGGCTGCCGATCATCACCGAGTTCGCCGCGGCGATCGCCGGCGACGCGGCCGCCGACGTCGGCCACGACGAGCCCATCGACCTGGCGGCGTGGGTGCAGCAGTACGTGGCCAGCCACGTCGGCTACCGCATCGCCTCCGAGCTCGGCCAGCTGACCGCCGCCGCCTCCGGCGCCGACGCCGCGGCCGCGGTGCTCGAGCGGCTGGCCCGGTGGGTGAGCGAGCGGCCGGATCGCATCGCCCGCTGGCAGGGCAACCAGCTACCCAACGCGGCCGCGCGCGAGGTGTGGCGGGCGGCCGGCATCCGCGCGGTCAAGTGGGTCACCTTCGGCTCCGACGACTGCCCGTTCTGCGACGCGATGGACGGCGCCACCACCGACATCGAGCAGCCGTTCGCGGCCAAGGGCAGCGAGCTCGGCCTGGCCGAGAAGCTGCAGATCAGCCGCGACATCCACCACCCGCCGCTGCACCCCGGCTGCGACTGCCAGATCGTGCCCGCCTGAGAAGGAGTGATCATGAAGACCGTGCACCTTCGGGGCTACACCGACCTGGCCCGGGCCACCGGAGAGGGCCCCATCCCGTTCGTCGCCGCGAACGCCGGCGTCAAGGGCGACGGACTGGACCTGCAGATGTCCGGCGTCGACCTGACCCGCTACCAGGCCAACCCGGTCGTCATGTACGACCACGAATACTGGGGGCGGGAGTCGCTCCCGATCGGCCGGTCGGAGAACGTCCGGGTCGACGGCGAGCAGCTGCGCGCCGAGCTGACCTTCGACCTGGAGGACGATTTCGCCCGCACCGTGGACCGGAAGATCCGCGGCCGCTTCCTCAACGCCGTCTCGATCGGGTTCGGCGCCTACAACATCGACGAGGCCGGCGTGCCCGAGCGGTGGGAGCTGTACGAGATCAGCGTCGTGCCGCTGCCGCTCGACCCCGACGCGATCGCCGACCCCGACCGGGCCGGCCAGTTCGCGCTCGCCCGCGCCCTCGGCATCGCCGGCGGCCGCGGCTCCGCTGGCGGCGCAGTCGACGAGCACACCGTCCGGCAGGCGATCGACTCGCTGCAGGCGCTGCTACCCACCCCGCCGCCTGGGCCCCGCCTGGATGCATCGGCGGCCGCCGACCGGGCGCGCCGGCTGCGCGCCCTCGAAGCATCGCTCTAACCCAAACGACCTCCGCCCCAGGACCATCAGGGCCCTGCGCTGGCGGCTGCCCGAAAACGAACTGGAGGCAAGGGTGGACGTCAACGCCCTCAAGCAGGAACGCGCCAAGCTGGCCAAGCAGGCGCGCGACATCCTCGACACCGCCCAGGCGGCCAGCCGGTCCATCACCGGCGAGGAAGAGGCCGAGTTCGACCGGCTCATGGAGCAGGCCGACAAGCTGGAGACCACGATCGCGCGGGAGGAGAAGGCGCGCGAGCTGGAGAAGCGCATCGCCGGCGACAACCCGCCCAAGAACGAGCCGAACGGGCCCGGCACCGGCAGCGAGGACGAGCGGCGGATGCGCGCCTGGCGCACCTACTGCCGCGACGGCCGCGCCGGCCTGACCGAGGAGCACGCCCGCGCGCTGAACATGGGCACCGACCCCGAGGGCGGCTACCTCGTGCCGCCCGTCCAGTGGGTCACCGAGATGCTGCAGGCCGTCGACGACGACGTGCCGCTGCGCGCCCTGGCCACCGTCATGGCTCTCACCGAGGGCGAAGGGCTCGGCGTGCCCACCCTGGACACCGACCTGGCCGACGCCGACTGGACCACCGAGCTGGCCACCGGCAGCCTGGACGACGCGCTGCGGTTCGGCGGCCGCGAGCTGTCGCCCAACCCGGTCGCCAAGCAGGTCAAGATCAGTCGCACGCTGCTGCGCCGCTCCAACCACAACCCTGAGCAGATCGTCCGCGACCGGATGGCCTACAAGTTCTCGGTCACCCAGGAGAAGGCGTTCATGACCGGCGACGGCAACAAGAAGCCGCTCGGCCTGTTCACCGCCTCCACCCAGGGCATCTCCACCGCCCGCGACGTCCAGACCGGCTCGGCGACCGACGTCACCGCCGACGGCCTCATCGACGCCAAGTACACCCTCAAGCCCCAGTACTGGGCGCGGGCGCGCTGGCTGTGGCACCGCGACGCGATCCGGCGCATCCGCAAGCTCAAGGACCTCAACGGCGTCTACATCTGGCAGGCCGGGCTCGCCTCCGACCGGCCCGACAGCATCCTCGACGTCCCCTACGTGGTGTCGGAGTGGGTGCCCAACACGTTCACGACCGGCCTGTACGTCGGCATGATCGCCGACTTCAGCTTCTACTGGATCGTCGACGCCCTCGACATGGAGGTGCAGCGCCTCGTCGAGCTGTACGCCACGGCCAACCAGGTCGGCTTTATCGGCCGCCTGGAGACCGACGGCATGCCGGTCCTGGAAGAGGCCTTCGTCCGCATCAAGACCAACTGAGAGGGTTCCATGTCCCGGTTCGACATCGTCAACGACATCTCCGCGGTCACCTCGCTACCTCCGGCCAGCCGGACGGCGAACGCGACCGTCAACGGCACCGGCGTGGACCTGGCGAACGTCAACGCGGCCGCGATCATCGTCACCACGGGAACCATCACCGATGGCTCGCACGCCATCACGATCGAGGACTCCGCGGACAACAGCAACTGGACCGCGGTGGCCGCGGACGAGCGGATCGGCAACCTGCCGACCGTCGTGGCCGCCGACGACAACACGGCGTTCAAGTTCGGCTACAAGGGCGCACGGCGCTACCTGCGGGTCAGCGTCACCACCTCCGGCTCCACCTCAGGCGGCGTGTTCGGCGCCGTGGTGGTGCGCGGCAAGCCCCGCCGTTACCCGGCCTGACCCCGCCCCGAGCTCCGGTGCCCGGGCCGGTCCCCCCGTACCGGCCCGGGCCCGGTCACCCTGAGAGGAACCCATGAAGATCAAGATGATGACGCTGTACGCCAGCGCCGAGCGCAGCGTGCAAGCGGGCGAGATCGCCCTGTTCCCCAACGAGGAGGCCGAGGCGCTGATCGAGGGCGGCTACGCCGTGCCGGTCGACGTGCCGGCCGACGGCGAGCAGGTGCGTACCCGGCCGGTGCCGCAGCCGCCCAAGGCAGGCCAGGAGCCCAAGACGCCGGCCAAGGCGCCGGCGAAGACGCCCGCCAAGGCACCGGCGAAGACCGCCAAGGACCCCGTACAGACGCCGGACAACGCCGGCGGCGGCGAGGGCCAGGGCGGCCCGGACAAGCCGGCGGAGTAGTCGATGCCGTACGCCGAGGCGGCCGAGCTCGGCGTGCTCATGGGCCGCGGCGACGCCGGCCTGGACGCGGCCGAGACCGCGCGCGCCGAGCTGCTGCTGCAGCTGGCCACCGGCGTCATCGACGACGAGACCGGCCAGTCGCTGACAATGGCCACCGACACCGTGACCCTCGACGGGTCCGGCCGGCACCGGCTGCTGCTGCCGCGCTGGCCCGTCACCGCGGTGGCCACGGTCACGGTCCTCGAGGACGACGATAGCGAGACCGACCTGGTGCACGGCGTCGACTACCGGTGGACGTCCTACGGCAGGCTGCGCCGCATCCGCGGCTGCTGGCCGTGCCGCGAGCAGGCCGTCGACGTCACCTACACCGCCGGCTACGACCCGATCCCGGACGGGGTGAAGGCGATGTGCCTGCGCCTGGCCCGGGCCGGGTGGGAGAACGGGGCCGGCAAGGAGTCGGAGCGGCTGGGCGACTGGGCGGCCAAGTGGGCCACCCCCGGCATGCTGCCGACCACCGGCGAGTTGCGCACCCTGTCCATCTACCGGGCCCGCACATGATCGACCACCTGCTGAACGTGAGCCTGACGCACCGGCGGCCGGTCACCGTCCGCGACAGCGGCGGCGGCCAGTCCACCACGTGGCTGCCGCTCGGCACCGTCCGCGGCCGCGTCTCCCAGCCCACATCAAGCGTGGAGCGGGAGGAGGCCGACCAGCACGGCGCCGACCTCACCTACCCGGTGTACCTGGGGCCGCGCGCGGACGTACGCCGCGGCGACGAGCTGCTCGACGTGGTGGGCGGCGGCCGCATGTTCGAGGTGCTGGCCGTCTACCCGCCGTCGCAGCCGATCTACCTGCGCGCCGACTGCCGGCTGCGGCAGAGCGAGGAGGAGGGGCTGTGAAGATCGACGTAGACGCGGCCGCGGTCCGCCGGCAGCTGTACCGCCTGTTCCACGACGTCGACGAGGCCGGCGCCGACGTGGCGGCCGAGTGGGCCGCCCATGTGCAGGGCCACGCCGTCGATCACGTCGCCGTCGACACCGGGTTCCTGGGCGTGCACATCGACAAGAAGGTGTCGCGCAAGCGGATGGACGCCACCGTCGGTGTGTTCGAGCCGGACGGCTACTACGGCGACTTCATCGAGCGCGGCACCGAGTCGATCACCGCTGACCCGTTCCTGGAGCCCGCGGCCGAGGACGGCAACGACCGGCTGCCGGAGCTGACCCGGGCGGCGCTGGATCGGCATCTGCCCTCGTGAGCGCCATCTGGCCGGTGCAGCAGGCCATCTACGCCCGCCTCACCGCGGACGCGCCGCTGATGGGACTGATCGACGGCGTCTACGACGAGGTGCCCGAAGCCAAGGACAAGCCGTACATCGTGTTCGCCGAGATCACCGAGAAGGACGACTCGACGCACGACCGGCGTGGGTTCGAGCTGATGGTCACCCTCAACATCTGGTCCGCCTACCGGGGGTTCGGCCAGATCGGCCAGGTCCTCACCAACGTCGACCGGGTGCTGCACCGGGTGCAGCTGGACGTCGCCGGCTGGGAGCTGATCAGTATCGCCCGCCAGCCCGCCCCCCAGCAGAGCGCCGGGGTGCGGCGGGTGGCCGACCCGAACATCCGACAGGGCCAGGCGCGCTTTCGCGTCTGGGTCACCGAGCCCCGATAGCTCGGCCCCGATGGCTGGGCCCGATAGCCAGCCCCGATCAGCAGCACAGATAGGAGAGTCCATGTCCGGAGTGGACGGGTTCGGCTGCCAGCTGCAGCGCAGCGACATGGCCGGCAGCCCGGTCTTCACCGCGATCGCCAACGTCACCAACGTGGGCGGCCCGGAGATCGAACGCGAAACCTACGACGTCACCGACCATTCCAGCCCGGGTGCGTGGCGGGAGTTCATCGGCGGCCTGAAGGACGGCGGCGAAGTCAGCATCGAGGTCAACTACGACCCGCGCGAGCACGACGTGCTGGTCGCCGACTTCGACGACGAGCTGCCGCGCAACTACCGCCTCGTCTGGCCGACGATCACCGCCGCCCAGTGGGACTTCGCCGCGGTGATGACCGGGTTCTCCCCGGAGGGTCCGCACGACGACAAGCTGGCCGCCGAGCTCACCTTCAAGGTGACCGGCAAGCCGGTCCTGAGCTGAAGGGCGGAACGCCATGTCTTTGACCACCAAGATGGTGCTGAACCTGGCCGCGACGCTGACCAGCGCCCAGGCCCTGGCCTCGGCCAGCGTGCCGCTGTCGCTGCGCCAGATCGTCGAGCTGGATGACGGCACCGGCGCAGCCCAGGCCGACCGCACCTTCCAGGGCCGGCGCACCCTGGCCGCCTCCGGCAGCGAAAGCCTGGACCTGGCCGGCGGGCTGACCGACCCGCTCGGCGTCAGCCTCACCTTCGCCCGGATCAAGCTGCTGCTCATCCGCGCGGCCGCGGCCAACGTCAACAACGTGGTGGTGGGCGGCGCGGTCACCAACGCCTTCGCCACCTTCGTCGCAGACCCCACCGACAAGTTCGTCGTCCGCCCCGGCACCACGCTGCTGCTGGCCACCAGCGACGTCGACGCCATCGGCTACACGGTCACCGCCGGCACCGGCGACCTGCTGCAGGTCGCCAACAGCGGCCCCGGCACCCCCGTCACCTACGACATCGTCCTGATCGGAGCATCTGCCTGATGACCACGTCCAGAACCGACACCCCGACCGCCGCCGCCGCGGCGGCGCCGGTGTACCTGACGCGCGAGCAGATCCTGGGCGTCGACGACCGCCAGTTCGAGGACGTGCCGGTGCCGGAGTGGGGCGGCACCGTGCGGGTGCGCGGCCTGCAGGGCAACGAACGCGACCGGTGGGAGACCTCGCTGCTGGACAAGAAGAACCAGATCCGCGAGAACCCGCGCGCCAAGCTGGTGCAGCTGTGCATCATCGACGAGCGCGGCCAGCTGCTGTTCTCCCGCGAGGACATCTCCGCCCTGGGCCGCAAGTCGGCGGCCGCGCTGTCGCGCGTGTTCGAGGTCGCCCAGCGGCTGTCCGGGCTGACCGATGCGGACATGGAGGAACTCGAGGGGGAATGAGGCGCCGCCCCGAGCGGCGCTTCTACTTCAGGCTGGCCTCCCACCTGCACATGACCGTCGGCGAGCTGCTGGCCCGCATCACCTCGCGCGAGCTGACCGAATGGATGGTCTACGAGAAGATCGCCGGGCCGCTCGGCCCGGTCCGCGACGACATCCACACGGCGATGATCGGCTCCTGGGTCGTCAACTCCCAGCGCGGCAAACGGCGGCCGCTGCCACTGTCGAAGTTCCTGCCGTCCTGGTTCGACAAACCGGCGCAGACGCCGGAGGAGATCTACGACCGGATCCGGCAGATCAACGCCGGGCTCGGCGGGACCGACCTGACCGCCCAGCGCACACCTGAATAGCGACCTGCCCGAGGGGGTGAGCCGATGGCCACCCTCAAGACCCTGCTGGTCAAGCTGGGCATGGACACCAAGGCGTTCAAGTCCGGTGTCAACCGCGGCCTGGCCGGGCTCGACTCGCTGGTGTCCCGGGCGGCCAAGCTCAACAGCGTCGCCAAGGCCGGCGGCCTGGCCATCCTGGGCGGCCAGGCCGTCCAGCTGACCGCCGCGCTCGTGCCGGCGGCAGGCGCGATCCTGGCGCTGCCCGCGGCGATGGCCACCGCCAAGGCCGCCGCGCTCACCCTCAAGGTCGGTATGGCCGGCGTCGGCGAGGCCATGTCGGCCGTCGCCGAGGGCGACAGCAAGAAGCTGCAGGAGGCGCTCAAGGAGCTGTCGCCGGCGGCCGCCGCTTTCGTCAAGGAGACCGCCTCGCTGAAGGCGAAGGCGTTCGACCCGCTGCGCGCCGCGGTGCAGGACAAGCTGTTCGACCGGCTGGTCGGGCCGCTGAAGACGGCCGCCGCCGCGGTGCTGCCGACCGCGAAGGCAGGCATGGTCCGTGTCGCCGGCGCGATCAACGGCATGGGCCGCGAAGCGCTGCGGGTGGCCGCGACTCCGTTCTTCCGCGGCCAGCTCGCCCAGGTGTTCACCGGCACCGCCAAGACCGCCACCATCCTCAAGCGCGGCGTCGAACCGCTCATCGCCGTCGTGTTGCGGCTGTCGAACCTGGGCTTGCCGCTGGTGCAGCGGATGGCCGGCTGGGCCGTCGAAGGGGTCAAGAGCGCCGCGGCGTTCCTGAAGTCGAAGGACGGCGCCGAGCAGATGGCCGGCATCGTCCAGCGGGCCGGCGACACCCTGGCGACGCTCGGCCGGATCGGCAAGAACATCGGCGTCGGCCTAGCCGGCTTCTTCAAGGGCGCCAACACCGAAGGCGGCGGCCTGCTGAGTACCATCCAGCAGCTGACCGCCCGGTTCGCCGCCTGGGCCCAATCGGCCCAAGGCCAAGAGCAGATCGGGCAGGTGTTCACCTTCCTGTCCCAGGCCGCGGCCGCGCTCGGCCCGATCCTCGGCCTGCTGGTCGGCCCGCTCGGCGCGGTGGTGGGCTGGTTCAGCTCGCTGCCGGCGCCGGTGCAGTCGGCGGCCGCCCAGGCGCTGGCCTTCACCGTGGTGGCCGGCGCCATCGCCAGCAAGCTCGGCCCCGTCGTCACCGGCGTGGCCGCTCTGGCCGGCGGCATCCGCAAGGCGGTCCCCGCGATCAAGTCGATGATCGGCGCCAGCAAGCTCCTGGTCGTCGCGATCCGGGCCATCGGCGCCGCGATCGCGGGCAACCCGATCGGCCTGATCATCACCGGGCTCATCCTGCTCGGCACCGCCCTCTACACCGCATACCAGGAATCCGCCAAATTCCGCGAAATCGTCGACGGCGTCTTCTCATTCCTCAAGCAGGCTTACACCACCTACATTCAGCCGTTCATCGCCGGAATCGGCGAACTCATCGGCGCCATCATCAACGGCGACTGGGGCAGAGTCGGCGAGCTGCTCCGGGGGGCCGCGCAGCAGGTCGTCACCTGGCTCGGCCAGGTCGGCGAAAGTATCGGGAAATGGCTTTCTGACCTTCCTGGCTGGATCGCGGGAAAGGCCGCCGTCCTGGGCGAATCCCTGCTCGCATGGATCAAGGAAACGGCGCCGAAGATTCCACCCGCTTTGGAGCAGCTCGGCCACAAGATAGCCGAGTGGGCGAAGGGGCTGCCCGACAAGATCCGGCAATGGATCGGGAACGGCGAAAAGCTCATCAACTGGCTCAAGGAGTGGGGGCCGAAAATCGCAGCCGGACTGGCGCTCGCGGTCGGAGTCGCCGTCCTCGCCATCCCCACCATTATGGCCAGTTTGGCGGCTGCCCTCCTTTATGCGGTCGGGGTCGCCATCGCCGAACTGGCCAAAGAGATGAGGGCCAAATTCGATCAGGCGATGGCACAGGCGGGAAAGGCCGTGCAAGACGGCGCCGCCAAGGTCATCACGTGGTTCAAGGGGCTCCCGGGCAGGGTCAAGACGGCGCTCGGCAACCTCGGCACCCTGCTGCTCCAGGCCGGCAAGGACGTCGTCGCAGGTCTCATCAACGGCATCCAGGCCAAGGCCGGCGAACTCGCCGCCGCGGCGAAGGGCCTGGCGGACCAGATCATCGGCACCGTCACGGGTAAGCAGGGTGTCGACACGGGCTCCCCCAGCCGCGTTTTCGACCAGATCGGCCGCTGGACCGTCCAAGGCCTCATCCAAGGGCTTACAGCCGAGCAGGGCAAGGCCGTCGACGTCGTCAAGCGCATGGTGGAGAAGATCAAGGCCGCGTTCGGGTCCAAGCCCGACGTAGCCGATCACCTGATCGCGTTCGTGACGAAAGGCAACGACAGCCTCGCCGCCCTCGCCAAGCAGCGCGAGGACCTGGTGGCCAGGCTCGCCGAGGCGAAGGAGAAGGCGAAGACCATCGCCGGCGACGCCAAAGACTGGGCCTCCATCACCGGCCTGACGGAGGAGGAGCTCAACTCGGGCAACTTCGCCGGCGCATTGAAAGATCGCGCCCAGCAGATCAAGGACTTCGCCAACAACATCAAAGAGCTCGCCAAGCGCGGCCTCAACAAAGAGACGTTGCGGCAGATCATCGACGCCGGCGTCGAGGGTGGCGGCAGCCTGGCCGAGATGCTGGTCGGCGCGCCCGGCAGCGAAATCAAGGCCATCAACAAGGCCCAAGCCCAGATCGACAAGCTGTCGAAGACCTTGGGCAAGACCGGCGCGGACGCCCTCTACGACGTCGGATCCAAGGCGGGCGCCGGCTACCTGAAAGGCCTACAGGACAGTCTGGCGAAGCTGGACGCCGAAATGACGAAGATCGTCAAGGCGCTGGTGAAGGCAATCAAGAAAGAACTCAAGATCAAATCGCCGTCGCAGGTGATGGCGGACATCGGCATGCAGACCATCGCCGGTCTGGCGCTCGGCATCACCTCCGCCGCCGGGCAGGCCCTGGGCGCCATCGCCGGCGTCGCCGCCAGCGTGACCGGCCAGGCTGCCGCAGGCCTGGCCGACGACACGTTCGGCCTGGCGATCAGCGGCACCGACGCTCGCCAGCAGGCGGTCGCCCGCTCCGCCGGCAGCCGGGCCAGATCTGACAGCACCACGCCCGGCACGTCCGGCGGCGTGACGATCCAGGTCGACATGTCCGGCTCCACCATCCAGGAGAAGGCGGACGTGCCCGCGCTGGCGACGGAGATGGGCTACCAGGTCCTCGCCATCATCTAGCACTACTCCTCATCGAAAGGCGGTTTTCGCGTGCCCGGAAACGATGGCGGACTGTCGTTCGCCGAGAAGATCAAAACCATTCAGGTGGCGACGGGCCGGTCCCGGCCGGTCCGCCGCGAACGCCGCGACCAGGCGGGCCGCATCGTGCGCACCGTGACCGAGGTGACCGAGTCCGGGTGCATCGCCACCACCCGCAACCGCACCTCCGACACGGGCGACCATCAGGACGTCCACATCCAGGCACCGCTCATCACCGCGAAGGGGGCGATCTCGCAGTGACCTCGAGGAGGATGGCCCGCGAGCTGCGGGCGGAGGCGGAGCTGCTGGAGGCGTGCGCCGGCGAGCAGGAGGCCCTGGCCGCAGCGAAGGACGCCTACGCGGAGGACCCGTCGCCAGAGAACAGCGTGGCGCGGCGGGCGGCGATGGAGCAGATGCGGAAGGTCCGCGGCTGGATCCGCGCCGTCGCCCGCATCAAGCAGCTGCGCCAGGACCTCACCCGCGACCTCGACGCTGGCCTGCGGGCCGCGATCGAGCGCGAGATTGAACGCCTTGAAGCCGACTGGGGACCGCTCATCGCCGAACTCGAAGCGATGCAGTCGGGGCCGCCACCGGAGCCCGGTGACGCAGTTGTTCACGTTCAACCTGTGCGCGGTAGGGGCCGCGCCATGCGACCTGGAGGTGCCTGATGCCATCTGTTCTGTATGAGATCACCGCGCAATACGGTCCCGGCGGCTGGGCGGTACTCGCCGAGGTGGAAACCAGCCTGGCTAGAGCTTTCACGATCAATCAGATCCGCTGCTACAACCTCGGCAGCGTGTCGCGCACGTTCACCTTCAACTTCCCCGGACTTCCACAGTTTGCGGTCGGCGTGGGCGCCAGCGCGGTGGGGACCGCTCACTACAGCGCCTATTGGCCCAACACCAGCCTGCAATTGCTTTTCGGCATTTGGGGTTCGGACCCAGCACTCAAGATGTTCAACATGGCCGGATACGCCGAGATCAACCACACCCACGTCTCGGTGTCGTAGGAGGCTTGCATGGCTTGGAGCGCATCCGGTTTGTTCGTGGCCACCCACGTTGACCAATGGGACGTCACCAACCTCGCGATCGATCTCGGCGCAGAGGACGGCAAGCTCGCACTGTGGGGTTCGGCGGTCACGCCGAACTTCACCACCGACACGGCCTATGGTGTCGCCCCGTGGAACGCGGGCGAATCCAGCGGGGCGGGGTACACGGCGGGCGGCCCCACGCTCACCCTCACCACGCTGACTGCCGCGTCTGGGTCGATGGTGTTCGACGCCGAAAACGTGCAGCTCAACAACTCGACGATCATCGCCGAGGGCGCGTTGCAGTACTGGCCGCTCAAGTCCAACCGGGCGTTTCTCGCGGTGTGGTTCGGGGCGCCCAAGGAGACGCAAGACGGCACTTTCCTGATCACGTGGCACGCGTCCGGGATCGCCGTGCTCGACTGCAGCCCGTAGGAGGACGTCGTGGCTACCGGAACCATCCCCCTGGCGACCGCCGCCGCCACCCTGCCGGACGGGTCGGCGTCCAACGCCGCCCCGGCGATCCAGCGCGTGAAAAGCTCGGCGGCGGCGCCGACCCCGTATCTGATGCAGTTCGCGTTCGACTTCAGCACGCGCGAGCAGGTGATGTGGTCGTTCCGGATGCCCGCCGACTACGGGTCCGCACCCGTCCTGAAGGTGCAGTGCAAGACGGCGGCCACCGCAGGGAACACGGTGTTCGAGGCGCGCCTGGCGGCGGTCACCCCGGCGGACGCGATCGACGTCAACACCAAGGGTTTCGCCGCCGCCAACACCAGCGCGGCCACTGCGGTCCCGGCGTCCGCGCGGCGGCTGTTCGAGATCTCCATCACGCTCACCAACGCCGACAGCGTGGCCGCGGGTGACTTCGTAGTGGTCTATCTGGCTCGGGACGCGGGCAACGCTGCCGACACGGTCGACGCCACCAAGATCGAAGTCGTCGCCGTCACCTTGGAGTACCAGACCGCGTAGGGGGTGACCTGTGGCGCGCACTTTCGCCTCCGCCAGCAGCTCTGTCAACGTCAACACGGGCGCCTTGTCGGGGCAGACCACGGCAGGCACCTATGTGGCGGTGATACGCCGCAACGGCACCGTCATCTCCACCACATTAAGCATGTTCGCGACGGCGGTCCGCGTCGCCGAACTCGCCGTGACCACCTCCACGAACCTCCTGAGGTTGCGCTCGCAGACAACCGCGACCGAATCCCAGTTCACCGTCACCTCGGCCGACGGCTGGGTGCTGGTGGCCGCCACCAAAGCGGCCGGCAACGGCGTCGCCGCACGCATGCACAAATACGTGTACAGCACGGGCACGTGGACGCACCAGGCTGGCACCGGCACCAACGACGACTTCGGCCCGTCCGTCACGTCGATGACGATTGGTAGCTCATCCGACTCCGACATCGCAGCCGCCGGCGTCTGGAACCGCGTCCTCACCGACGGCGAGATCGAGAACCTCGCCCACTCGCTGACTGCGTGGATCTCGGCCGCGCCGCAGGCCATGTGGGTGCTCGACCAGTCCGACATCGCTCAGACCGTGCTGGACTGGACCGGCAACGGGTCGAACCAGACGTCGATCAACGGCACCACGGTGGCCGCCTCCAGCGCGCCGATCGGGTACGGCGCACCCGTGACCGTGATGCCGCACCAGTCGGTGCCCGTCACCGTCGAGCCAGGCGTGCTGGCCGCGCCGTGGTCGCTGCCGGCCCCGGGCATCTCCCTCGGGTTGAACACGCAACCTGGGGCGATCCTGGCGAGCTGGGGGCTACCAACGCCGGACGTTTTCGTCGGCGACTCACCGCCGACGAACGTGCAGCCCGACCAAATCCCGGCCGTCTGGTCCGTGCTCACGCCGACGGTGACGACGAACAAGAACGTCGCGGTCACCCCCGACCCGATCATCGCCCCGTGGACGCTGCCTGCGTTCACGGTGACGGTTCCGGTGAATCCTGGCGACGACCTCGACGGACCCGGCCAACTCTCCTACAACGGGTTCCGGATCGGGAGCGGAACCGTGTACCGGCTGAACGAGCTCATCGGTGCCGACATCGACATGCCCGACCTCGACGACGGCGACGTTGAAAACCCCAACAGCGACGGCGCGATGCCTGGCGAGAAATACTCGTTGCCCAGGAACATCATCTTCTCCGGCAAGGTCAGCGTCCCCAAGGACCAGATGCGTGAAGTGATGGAAGCCTGGCGGCAGAACCTGCCGAAGCCGATCGCTGACGAGCAGGTGCCGATCGCGATGCAGATTGCGGATCAGATATACATCGCGTACGGGGTGGTGATCAAACGCACGCCAGGCCCGATCGATATCCGGTACCGGATCGGGTACACCGACAAGCTGCTCGCACAGTTCAAATGCGCCGATCCCCGCCTCTACTCGCGGGCGCTCGGCAACGCCACCATCGGCGACGGCCAAACGATCGAGGTCACGAACTTCGGCAACACGCCCACCCCGCGTGTCCGGTTCCGCTGCCCCGGCCCGGCCACCACACCGCTCCTCGAAATCGTCGGAACCCTCCCGGACGGCAGCCAGGACGTCAGGGTGATCCAATTCAATCTCACCGTCGCCGCGGGCAAGCAGCTCGAGATCGACGTATTCGCCGGGAACGCGCTCATCGATGGCGTCTCGCAGATGAGCCATCTCACCGGCGCGAGCATCGGCGTGCCGGACTTCGTGCTCGGCCCGGGGGTCAGCGCGATCACGTACGAGACCTCGACAGGGACCGCACCGGCCGCGGTCGCCTTGTGGGAGCACGCCTGGCAATGACCCTGAGGGGGTGAGCTCATGCCCGCCACCCCCGTAACCGCCTCCGTACGTACGGCGGCCGGCCAGGGCCCGTTCACGGTTCCGGTCCCGGCCGGGCTCACCTCCAAGAACGGGCTGCTCGCGTTCCTGGTGAGCACGGGGCCGTTGCCGGTGGCGATCACGGGCGGCGGCACCTGGCAGCGGATCGGCCGCATCCAGAACCTGCCCGGCACCATGCAGGCCCTGGACGTGTGGTGGAGGCCACAGGCGACCGGCACCGAGCCCAGCGTCTACAACGTCGACCAGGGGGCGACCTCGCGCGCCGCCGTCATCCTCGTACCGATGCAGGGCGCCGCCACCACCCCGCCCCAAATCGTGCCGACCGGCGTCACAACCGGGCCAGCCGTTGTCACCCCCGGCGCGGTCCCGGCCACGCCCAGCGGGATCGAGTTCCGGTTCGCCGCCGGCCTCCCCTCCACCTCCGTCACGATCAACTGGTCGCAGCCGGTCGGGTTCACGGAGCTGGGCGACGTCCAATCCGGCACCAGCGTGTCCGGCGCGGTGGTGTGGCGGCCTATCACCTCCACGGCCGCCCTCGGCACGGTCGCCCACATCGTCGGCGGCGGCGCGTCCCTGCAGGCCGGGTCCGGGTTCACCGTCCTGGTCGCGTCCGGGCCTGAGCACGAGACGCCGACCCCGCCGTCATTCCCGGCGTTCACGCCGGCCCGGGGTGTGACGCGGTGGCGGTACACGGTGCACGACGCGCTGACCGGCTCCTACTACGGCGACATCTACCCGCGTGATCCGTCCCTGGACTGCCGCATCGGGGAACCAGGCCAGTTCTCCGCCCAGCTGCCGATGCCGAACCCGAAGATCGCCGCCCGCTACAACGAGATCTTCCCGCGCGACATCGACGACCTGACAGGCGGCCCGGGCAGGCTCGTGGTGCACCCGTGGCGCGACGGGGTGCTCTACCCCATCTACTGGCTGCACACCACGGTCACCGAGCAATCGGAGCGCGGCGGCGTCGTCATGAACCTGCAGGGCTGCACCCTGGACGGCTACCCGCACCAGGTATGTCTCACCGCGCCGTTCTTCGCCGGCGGCGACCAGCTGGACGCCGCCCGGCAGCTCATCCTGGAGATGCAGTCCACCCCGGCCTCCAACATCGGCCTCGCGTTGCAGGCAGGCGCGTCCGGTGTGAACAGGAACCTCGAAGGGAAGATCGACGACCGGTTCGGCGATCTCCTCCAGAACTTCGCCCGCTCCGAGGTCGGGTTCGAGTATGTGGTCAACAACCGCGTCTCCGGCGGCGCGATCTTCCGGAATCTGGAGTTCGGCGCACCCAAGCTCGACTTCCCCAACGTCGTGCACGTGTTCACTCAGGCCAGGCAAGGCACCGCTGGGGATATCACCGGCTGGCGCGAGGAACGATCCGCGATGCGCGGCGGCACCCGGTGGGCCATCATCGGCGGCACCCCGGCCGGGGACGGATCCGTCGCCGGCACCCCGGTCCGGTCCACGCTCATCACGACTCCGCACATCGCGGCTGGCCATCCCATCTACGACCGTCGCCTGCAACACCCGACCCAGTCCACGGATCAGACGACGATCAACCAGTACGCGCAGTACTGGGCGGCCCGCGCCGCTGGCGCGGCCCGCGTGTTCTCCGCCGACGTCATCTTGGGCAAGGGCTCGACGCTCGGCCCCACCTCGCTCGGCGAGTACGTGCGGTTCATCCTCAACAACCCCCGCTACCCGATCACCGCGCAGGGCGCGGCGTCCTTCAACCTCAGTCAGCGACTGATCGGCTGGCAAATCCGGCCCGCCCGACGCCGCCAAGGCAAAGACCTCGCCACGCTGATCACCGCCCAGGAGGCCGCCGAATGACCAACCGATTCGATCCCCTCCCTACCGACTCCAACCGGCTCCACCGCGAGCTGGAGAAGCGCGTGGAGGCGCTAGAGGCGCGGGCCGGTCTCCGCGACCCCATCACAGAGCTGTCCCTCGGGGTGATCCTGCGAGGAATGGCAGCACCCGACACGTCCGGGCTGCCCGCGACGGACGGCAAGGTGTACGTGAAAGGCGGCCGCCTAACCTTCCGCGGCGGCGGCAACGCCGTCGAGGTGCAGCTGGTGCCGATCCCGAAGGCCGGCCACGTCAACGACGTCACCGGCACCGCCGACGACACCTACGGCACCGTCGAGCGGGACATCCTCAACGCTCTGGTGTTCGCGGTCAACTCGATGCTGGCCAACTTTCAGTTGGTCGACCTCATGGGCTGACGCCCCTCCGCTAGGCGCAGCCGCCTGCCGCCCGCTCCTCCCGCACGATCTGATCGATCGTCTTCGTCCGGTACGGCTGCAGCATCTCCGCCGACGGCTGGAACCGCCACCGGCCGCCCTGGTAGGCGAACGTGTAGGTCTGCACGAGGATCGACCGGACCGCGCGGACGCTCGCCCGCGCACCGGAGATGGTCACCTTCTGGATCTGCCAGCGCAGACCCTGCGCGGCCGACGGGCACAGCCGGAAGCGGCGCACGTAATCCTTGCGGGAGACCACCTTCTTGGCCTGGCTTGTCCACATGTCCCAGAACTCGCCGTACTCGCCGGCCCCGTAGGCGTCGAACGCCTGCTCGGCGACCTTCCGCACGGCCGCTTGGGTACGGGGCTGCACCGGCTTGGGCGACGGGCTGGCCGCCGCGCTCGGCGCCGCGCTCGGCTTCCCGGCCGGCGACGTGGCGGCCGCGGCCGCGGAGCTCGGCGTCGCAGTGGGCCGGGCGACGAGCAGCACCGCCAGGACCACGGCCACGAGCGTGGCCACCACGGCGACCATGACCGCGACCAGCGCAATCGTCCGGTCTCTGCCCGCCGGCCTCTTCGAGCGCTGCGTCCGCGGCTCGTCGTACACGGGATGGCTCACCGCTGCCTCCAGCGTCTACGGGGACTAGTGAGACGCCCGGGACAGCTGACCGGTTGACCACGTGGCCGGATCCGGCCACCTCGCACGAGATGAGGTGTCCGTGACCGACCAGCAGCCACCCGGCGACCTTCACCTGGCCCTGGCCAAGCTGTCCGAGATCACCGCGGTGGGGCTGGCCGAGATCAAGGGCCAGGTCGCGTTGCTGCTGCAGCGGGCCGATCATTCCGACTGGAAGGTCGAGGAGCTTTCCCGGCGGGTTGAAGCAGACCGGGCGTCCGCGGCGGCCGCGACCGAGGCGCTGGAGAAGCGCGTCGACGCGGTCGAGCGTGACGGGGTGACCCGGCCCCAGCTCGCTGAAAGCCGGCGCCAGATCATCGGCGTGGTCAGCGTGATCGTCGCCGTTATCAGCGTGATCGTCGCCGTCGTCGGCATCGCCATCGCCCGCGGCTAACCCATCAGGAGGACCCTGTGAGACTCGTCCAGGCCCGCTGGTTCCACCGCGGCCGCATCTCTCCGATCAGGTTGATCGTCGTGCACTCCATGGAATGGGTGGAGCGGGCTACCACGGCCGAGGAGTGCGCGCGCATGTTCGCGACCATGAACCGGCAGGCCAGCGCGCACGCCTGCGTCGACGCCGACAGCGTGGTCAGATGCGTCCGGGACCAAGACACTGCCTGGGCCGCGCCCGGGGGCAACAGCGACGGGCTACAGCTGGAGTTGGCCGGTTTCGCCCGCCAGAGCCGGAAGGAGTGGCTGGACGCCTACGGCAACGCCATGCTCGGCCAGGCCGCCGGCGTCATCGCCGGCTGGTGCCGCGCTCACAAGATCCCGGTGCGGAAACTGACCCGCGCCGAGCTGCGCGCCGGCAAGCGAGGCATCACCAGCCATGCCGACATCAGCGCTGTCTACCGGCGCACCGACCACACCGACCCCGGAACCAGTTTCCCCTGGGACGTGCTGCTCGGCCTCGTGAAGGACGAGCTGGGCGGCAAGGACGACGGCCGCGACGACGTCGACGTCCCCGACTGGAAGCGGCCGCTGTCCTGGCCGCCCACCACCAAGGGCGACGACGTCCGGATGTGGCAGCGGCAGATGCGCAAGCGCGGCTGGAAACTCGACGTCGACGGCTGGTATAGCGGCGCCGACGAAGAGGTCTGCACCGCGTTCCAACGGGATTCGAAGGGCCTCACGCCCACCGGCGAGGTCGACGAGCGGACCTGGCGCGCCGCCTGGACCGCCCCGATCACATGATCGACAACTTGGTCCGGCTGTACCTCCTCCGGACGGCACGGGCCACCCCACCCCGCGGCGAGACCGCAACCTCAACCCCTATGGAGGGACACATGACCGTACGGGCCAAGTTCCGCTGCACGAGCGTCGAAACGTACTCGCAGCCCGGAACACGCACTTTCCGGTTCAGCGCCGAGTACGACGCGGACGTGCCCGAGGACCGGCGATACGCGAAGTACACGCCCTCAGGCGAACTGCGCATCCAGGTGGACAACCCGAACGTGTCGTTCGAGCCGGGCACGTCGTACTACCTCGACTTCACGCTGGTCGACTAGGCCTGAGCCTCACCTGCGGCGATGTGCTGCAGGTTCCTCATTTTCGCCCTCGAATGAGGCGCGTCCCTTAAGGAGGGGCATATGCATCCCATCCCCAAGACTCCGTTCACCGTGCGATACCCGCTGATGGTGCGGGGCGCGCTTGCCCTGGTCCTCATGGGACTGGTCCGGCTCGGCATCGCGCTCGGCTGGATCCCGCCGGAGTGGGAGCTGAGCGAGGCGGGCGTCGAGCAGCTGTTCGACGCGGCGCTCTTCGCGTGGGTGTGGTTCAGCAGCCAGAGGCGCGTCACGCCCGTCGCGGACCCCCGGGACGACCGCGGGCGGCCACTCGTCGTGCAGGGGCACGTCGAGCGATAGCCTGGGACCGCTCGCCCCGCGGACCGGGTTGCGGAGCTGGCCAGGCGAGCAGTGACGTCTGCAGCGTCACCCGTGGCGGACCAGCCCGCGGTACTGGCCGCCACGGCGCAGACCCGACACCCTGTCATCGCCGGCAGCATCCTGCAGCACCACTGTGTAAGATCACCGCGAGCTTCGAGTACTCCCGCACAGGGGGGACGCGCAGGGGATGGGATGTCCGGTCCCGGCCTCTGGCCGCAGAACCGGCGGGCGCCAGCAGCCTGAAGAGCTGGCCCCTGTCCCTCCGACCACCCCAAAGAAACGCCCCCGCCCGGTCCTCACGGAAGCGGACCGGGCGGGGGCTCTTTCGCGTTGTCACGCCCCCGGCGCAGGCTCAACCGAGCAGGGGCACGTCGACGTCATCAGCACGCCGGAGTCCTCGTCGACGTGGGTCACCTGCTTGGACCCGAAACACATCCGGCACGGGAACGCCGCGGCGATGTAGGGGTCGGTCCACACCTTGTGGTCGGTGGCAGTCGGCGGCGGCGGGGGCGGCTTCTGGCACGCTTCGGCCGGTTCGTTGTCGGCGCCGACCCAGCCGCGGCCGCCGCAGAACAGGCACGCCAGGAAGAGCGGCCCGAGCTGCTGCCCGCGCTTGCCCTCGCATTCGGGGCAGGTGATGGGATCGGTCACCTTCGGCCTGTCCCGCCGCACGAGCTGCAGGGCACCCACACGCGTTGCTGGCCTCTCTTGCCGTTCTGCTCCATCCACTCCCCGCCGGCTCCCAGGCAGGTGCCGCAGATCGGCGGAGCTTCGTCGTCGTCCTCGCCCTTGGCCATACCTTCACGGTACGACCGCCTGCAGCGCTCGTCAGCGGAACAGTCCTGTAGCCCTCCGACCAGCACAGACGAAGAGCCCCACCCGGTCCTGGACCGGGTGGGGCTCTTCGTCGTCTCGCGGCCTAGAACGGCGGCTCTTTGGAGAGCTGCTGCCACGGCTCGGCGTGCACGCCGCGGATCCACACCGTCTGGGCGGTGGCCGTGTTGGCCAGAACGGCGTCGGCCTGCTCGGCGGTCACCAGTTCGGCGTCGTCGGCCGGCGGCGCGCCGTCGGTCACGGTGTACTCATGCCGGGTGCCGGCCCGCATGCGCTCGAGCTCGGCCCGTGCCGCGCGTGCCTCGGTGATCAGCTGCAGCAGGCCGACCGCCACGGTGCGGGCGCTCGGCCCGAGCTCCCAGATCTTGCCCCCGCACTCGTCGTAGGCGGCTTGGATCTCCTCGAGGGACAGCGGCGGCTCCTCGTCCGGCTCCTCCTGGGGCGGGCCCATGAGCCGCTCGTAGTCGTCGTGGTCGACCTCGTAGGCGTGGTCGGTGCTCATCACGCGCTCCTCTGCATGATCCGCACTTCGGCCGTCATGCACCTCTCCAGGAGGCTGTCGAGGTCCTCCCGGCCGAGCAGCACGTGTAGCTCCTCCAGTCGTCCGTAGACGATCCGCACCTGCGTGCCGTCCGCTCTTGTGGCGTCCGCGGCCTGGGCCTGCGCCAGCAGGGCGTCCCGGTCGGACTCCTCCATGGCGAAGCCGGACGTCCGGATCGCCTGCCCCTCCAAATACATGATGATCATCTTTGCTATTTGCATCTCGGGCACATGCTCCTCTCGGGTTGATCAGCGACGGGTTCATACGGATACAGCCGGGGGTTCACGGTCAGCTGGCGACGAGCTCGCTCAGGTACGCGCGTACTCGGGTCGCCTTCGGCTGGCCGACGTTGAGCGCCTCCTTAACCTCTCGGATGGTCGGCACGCGGTCGAGCTCGCCGTCGGGCGCGAACGTCTCGACCGCCTGGAGTACGACGGGCCGTAGCGCCGGGTCCAGCTGGGGCAGGCGTACCTGACCGGGTTCCGGCGCCGGTTCCGGCTCGGGTGCGGGCAGCGTCTGCGCATGTCGCGCCGGGTACCACTGGTGCTCCTCGTGGGCGGGGCCGAGCTCGAGCAACGGCGGCGGCGCGGCCGCCGAGGTCGGCGCCGGCGGGGCACCGGCGGCTGTGGGTACGTCACCAGGTTCACGTACTTGCGCGGGTGCGTCACGTACCTCGGTGGGTTCGGTCGCGGGTACGGCGGCCGCCTCGTGCACCTGGTCGGCGTCCTGGCGGTCGCGTGCGGTGAGCGCCATCAGGTGCAGCATGGCGCCCAGCGCCACGGGCGGGACGACGCTGACCGCGATCACGAGCAGCCATCGGAGGTCGCCGAGTACAAGGACGTGCGTCTCTAACAAGTGGTAAGTCCCGTTACCGATCACGCCGACCACGATGGCGGCCATGGCGTGAATCAGGGCCTGGCGTCGCGTCTCGTCGCTGTAGCAGCGCCTGCTGGCGATGCGCACGGCCGTGGCACCGTAGACGTCGATGCACAGCGGGATCAGCGGGCTGAGCGGCGCGTCCCACGCGAAGACGGCGACGGTGCCGAATCCGGCGTACCCGCCGAGGCCGGCCAGCGCGGAGAAGCTGAGTACCGCCGCGGCGACCGCGACCACCGCCACGCCGACGCGCTCGATCGGGTCGGCCTGGTGGGCGCGGCGGGTTGGCGCGGCCGCGGCCGCGCTCGTAGGGTCATGCATGGTCGGTCTCCTGGGGAAGGGGGATCGATCGCAAGGGCTCTCGGCGTACCGGCCGGGAGCCCTGTCTCGTTTGGAATCGGGGCACGCTACACCGCAGCGGCCGAGGAGCGTGGGAGGCGCGGCCGCCGGCGAACGTGGGGGACGGGCGGTGCGGGGGAATGGGTGTAGGGGCTCCCGCACCGCCCTGGTCGATGGGGTGGCCCCGCCAAGGGCCCTCCCGCTGGCAGGGCCACCCGCCCGACGCGCCGCCATTCGCAGGCGACGCGCCGGGAGTTCATGAACGGCCGCGCTCGGGCCCTGTCCAGTCCTGGCGCATATGCGTGATCCAGTCCTGCTGCACCAGCGCCGCCTGCAGGTCGTCGAAGCTGGTGCGCCCGAGGGATTGATGGACGCCTGCCGCCCGCAGCTCGTCAGTCATGGACAGCCGGACGGCCCACCACCACACTCGGCCATGCCGGTCGACGTGCCGGTTCAGCCGGTAGCCCGGGTACAGCTGCGCCAGCAGTCTCAGCCGACGGCCGTCCTTGGCCAGCTGGTCCTGCGTGCGCTCTTCGCCACTGGCCATCACGCCACAGCTGCCGTTTCGATCCGGAGCTCGGCCCAGGCCTCGCGCCCAGCGGGGCTGCCACTGCACCCGAAGCTGGTCAGCTCCCCTGACATTTCGAAGCACTCCAGACTGCCGACGTGGGCAGCGTGCCCTGGCACGCGGACCGTGAGCCGCAGACCGGTGTCAGTCAGCTCAAGCTCCGCGTGCAGTCGACGGTGTGGCGAGATGTCCCGTATGACATGGTGGACGAGGGTCTGCGCCGTCTTGTGGATGCGCTCGGCGAGGGTGGGCTGTTCGGCCTCGGCCACGCTGCGCGCCCAGCTTCCGACGATCGCGGGGCTGGACGTGGTCGGTGGCAGCGACTGCTGATACACGGGGTGCAGCATCGCGGGTCCTTCCCGGCGGTGGAGGGCTCGTAAAGGCGTGCAAGTTTCGAATACTCCGTGTCACTGCCTGCCATAGCATGCATATGCCTGCCGATGCCTGCATCGGCAAGTCCCGCCAGGGCATGCACTGCCATGACGCCTTAGCGTCACGCACGTGATGATCGAGTTCGACGAGGATCGGCTGATGTGGGTCCAGCTCTACGAGACGCTGCGCAAGCGAATCGAGACGGGTGTCTACAGGGAGAGGACACCCATTCCGTCGATCAATCAGCTTGATCAAGAATTCGCGGTCAGTCGTGGGACGATCCGCAAGGTGTTGGGGATCCTCACCGAGGAAGGCTGGATCAATCCCATTTCGGGTCGTGGGACCTATGTCCGCCCTCGTAATGAGTGGCCCGCGGACCGTGAGTGAGCTCGTTGGCATGATGCCTCGGCCAGCGCGGAAGAGGTGAAGCGGCCTACTGAGGGCTGAGGTATCCGCAGGGTGGGCCATGGCGTCCACCTCCCATGACTACAACTTGGATATGCATGTTTGACCCTAGACTTGGGTCACATGGATATGCAAGCTGTTCCGTGGAGAATGAGGTATGGATGCGCATCGAGCCAGAACGCTGTTCGCCAACGAACGCATCGCCCGCCTGGCCACGGCTGCGGCAAGCGGAGCTCCACACCTCGTGCCCGTGACGTTCGCCATGTTGGACGAACAGATCGTGATCGCCATTGATCACAAGCCGAAGACCACAATGAACCTGCGACGACTGCGCAACATCCGAGAGAATCCCAAGGTCAGCCTGCTGGTTGACCACTACGAAGACGACTGGACACGCCTGTGGTGGGCGCGCGCCGACGGCAATGCAGCCATCCATGACGATGGCACAGAACGGGAAGCCGCCATCCGAGCGCTCTCAACCAAATACGAGCAGTACCGCCAGCACACCCCCGAAGGACCCGTGATCGTGACTACGGTCGACCGGTGGTCCGGCTGGGCGTACAGCGAGTAAGGCCAGGCATACATGAGGAGTGCGCCGATGGTGCCACCATTCCGACGGATCGCCGACGACCTCCGAGAGGAGATCCTCGACGGACGTCTGACCGCAGGTGACCCGCTGCCATCAGAGAACGAACTCGCCGGCCGCTATCGCACCACCCGGACGACTGTCCGGAAAGCGATCGCGCTCCTCCGCGCCGAAGGCCACGTCGTCAGCTCGCAAGGCGCCAAGACTCACGTCCGCAAACGGCCGACGATCATTATGGTTTCCACCGGAAGCCAGTGGCGGGCGCGCCGAGACGGCGGCATTTCGAACCTCAACTCAGAGTTGGCCGACCAAGGATTCAAGGTTGAGCAGAGGCTGCTCGAGGTCCATGAGGAACCGGCCAGTGACGACGTGGCCGCCGCGCTCCGGCTGCCCGCGGGTCAAGCCGTGATCGTACGTCGCCGTGGGGTCACCATCGATGGCGAGCCGATGCAGCTCAGCGACGGGTACTATCCGGCGGACCTCTTCTCCGGCACTCCTGTGGGGGAGCCACGGCGTATCAAGGGTGGCGTGGCCGGCTATTACGAGGACGTCATAGGCGGCCGCATCGCCCAGTTCGTTGAGCGAGTGTCCATCCGGATGCCGACTCCCAACGAGTCCGCCCTGTTGAGGATTCCGCCCGGCGTACCGGTCGCCCGTACGCTGCGCGTCGCGTACGGCGCTGACGGTCGAGCCGTGGAGCTACTCGATTCGGTCGTGCCAGGCGACGCGTTCACGTTTGAATACACCATCGACGTGCCGCCACCCGTGTAAGTCGCGGATCCTCGCGGACTCTCCCCGGGGAGGCCTTGGGAGAAATTTGGGAGACACGATCTTGGTTGGGAGACGCTGAAATGAATCGAAAAGAAGCGAAACTGCTTCAGATATCGTGTCTACCAGGGCGTTTGTAGATCGTGCAGGTCAGAGATCTTGGCTGACTTATCTGATAAGGAAGAGGTCCCAGGTTCAAGTCCTGGTAGCCCCACAGAGTTTCAGCAGTTCAGAGGTCGTCTTCCGAAGATCGGGAGGCGGCCTTTTGATCGTTTGTTAGCCATTCGTTAGTGGGAACGGCCGCGACCAGGTGACATGGATCAGTCCGAACAGATACCCAATGTCATCGCCTTGATCTTGGATTTTCGTTTCCTTGAACAAGGCGGATCGTGCACACGACTCCGCGAACAGCATTGTGGCGGCGCCCCGCTGCTGTGCGGCGATCGTGCCCACGCTCAGGTTGTAGGCGGGATCGTGCGCGCTTTGGCCCGCCCCTCGGCGACGCACGCGCGGAAGACGGTCTCCATCAGCGGTGCCGTCTGGGCGGCGAGGGCGAGCACGACGCGTCAGCGCCGCGGGCAGTCCCGATGCCGGTCCGTTCGCCCGTTGGATCCCCCGCCCAGGTTGGGGTGAGGATAGCCACCAGCCACGGTGAAGCGGTGCATGGAGATGCACCTGTCCCAGTCCGCGGGGCTGACCATGTGCTCGGAGTCCTTCCCCCGGGTCGGTGGTCGCAGATGATCGCCCGGTAATGCTTGACCCAGGTAAATGGTCAATTGCCGCAGTACGCGCGTCCGGCCGAGCGCTTCCTTGATCTTCGGGTCAGAGCCCGAGGCCGGGCCGAGGTGCCGAGTCCAGCCTGTCTGGTAGGCGGTGCGGGTGAGAATGTCGAGCAGGTCCCGCTGCGGGAGCCGTTCGTGCACGGCCTCCTCCAGCTTGAGCGCCTCCTTGCTCCGGTTCGGGCTCGCGAAGTGCCAGTGCCTGGACTCACACCTCATAATCGGCGCAGTTCGGCGATGGTACGGTTGATGGCCACATGCTCGCCCAGCTTGGCAAGGGTTGGCGCCGACTCAATCGAGTCGCCGGCAACAGAGCGGCGGCTGGCCACGCTTTACCGCTTTACTACGGAGCCGCGCGCCAGGACATGGACACATCTCGCAGGCACGTCAGGACCCAAACCGAGCCTCCGACGAGAAAGCGAATGGGCCAGGCCAATCCCCTTACCGGCGAGGCGATGGAGTCGAGAGTGACGTCGGGAGCGGGAATGACGAGGCTCCGGCGCCCGTGCCGTATTGACCAGCCCGCCCACTCAGTTGCTCTCGCAGGGCGTAGACGACCGTAATGCGCCCTAAAGGAGTATCGGCGGTGTCGACGGTTGTGACGTGCTCGTCGGTCTGGTTCTTGTCGCGCAAGGTGGCGATGAGGCCGCCGGGAACGGTGGAGGTACTGCCGCCAGCGAGTACAGTGCCTCGGCTCGCCGCATCGAGCCTGGCTGCCAGCGAGACCAGGGGCGCTGGCCTGCGCCTCGGCATTCTCACCTTCGAACGGATTCTCAGGAGCGATCATGACGGCGATCGTCGCGCGCTTGCCCGGCTCCCCGTCGATGCTGAGCAGCCCGGCTCGCTCGAATTCGTCAAGAACCGTGAGGGTTTCCTCGTTGCGGGTCCCCGCTTGGTCGGGGTCGCTGGTCAATAGCGTGGCGCTGAGCAGCATGGCGCCCTTCTCATAAGTGGTCGCTGCGGGATCGATGGTCATGTCGTCCGGCATGAGCCCGTTGACCAGCATGTCGAGCTTGTCGAGGCGCTGTTGGTCAAGGTACGCGTTCGTAAGCGTGACCTGCCCTGCGTAGTCGGCGCCAGCCTGTATGAGTGCCTCCTGGATAGCCTCACGCTCGGCGGGCTTCGCATCTGGAGCCTCCACCAGCAGGACCCGCTCACCCACGAGCACCTCGGCTACCCGTTCGGGCGCTATCGAAGCGATGAACGTGTCATTCTCCGCTTGATCCAATCGGCGCGGGATCACAGGGTGTCCTGGCCGATCGTGTCGGCGGCGTTCACCGAGCACGCCCGCCGGGTGCTACCCGCCCAGCCCGGGCCGGTGTTCGTGTCCCTGGTCTGGCCATCGACGGACATGATGCCCGCCTTCAGAAAAGCCTTGACCAGGGAGAGAACCCGCTTATCACCGACTCGTCGACGCATCCGCTCCATGAGGGCGGAGTGCGCGATGTTGTCGAAGCACGCTTCGATGTCCGCATCCAACACCCAGTGATAGCCCTTGGTGCCGAAGTGGTGCACCTCAGCGATCGCGCCATGGGCCCGTCGTTCCGCCAGATGGGGTAAGAACATCCTCAGGCAGCAGGCATCGCCCACCACCGCATGCTGCGCACAGGGCACAATGAACCTCGCGACCGCTCAAATGATGATCACGTTCTTGGTTGAACAAGATCCTCACCGGCCGACCGCGCCTATACGCGGCCAGTTACACGATTGCGATCAGTCACGGGCAGGAGTCTCCACCACCGCCTGTGACGCCATCACACAAAGATCGCCAGAGCCAATTTCGAAGAGCGCCACCAGAACAGGCCGAGCCCCGTTCGTCCGGGAAAGCTCGCACGCACCGTTCGGGAAGAGACCAACGAAAAAGCACCCGGCCAAGGGCACCTCGCCGGCGGTCAACTTCACTCGGGGCGGGGTCGTCGGAATAGGACCCGATCCACGGCACCTCGTCGGCGGCCTGCTTCACTCCCAGGGATGGAAATGTGCATCCTCCGACATACAACGCCTGGAGCGACCGGAGCCGCTCGGGTAGTAAGCGATCGGCCTTACCGGTGGAAGGTGAAACCGAACAAGCCGGGATTGCCTACCGCACACAACCCCGAGCCGTCGGGAAACCATGCGCAGTCGCGCAAGGCGCCGTCTACGACGATGACAGCGACACAGCTGAGCGTGCCGACGTCCCACACCCGAAGACATCCGTTCTCCGCCGTCGTAGCCAACCAGGCACCGTCGGGGGAGAATGCGACGCCCCTCACCCACTCGTCCGCCCTGAACTGCCCTATCAGCACGCCACCGTCCAGGTCGAACAGCTCAACTGAGCCCAAGGTCGTGACTGCGGCCAGGGACTGCCCGTCGGGGGCGATCGCCACCCCCGAGATAGGGCCGCAGGTTTCCGCGACGGGACCGAGCTTGCGGCCTTTGGTGCTCCACCGCTGCAGGTGCTGACCCGCCGCCACGGCGAGCCAGCATGAGTCAGGTGCGATGGCGACGGCATTGACCTCGTCGCCCAGACGCTTGAGGGTCTTGGACCTCCTGCCCTCCGCTGCCATGATCCTCACTCGGTCCTGGTAGCCGATCGCCATCCACGTGCCATCCGGCGCGATCGCCGCCGCACGAATATCGGATGCGCCTGGCACGACGTCGCTGCGGCGTACCGTGCCATCGGTCTCGTGCAGCCGCACCGTACCGTCGCTCCCGCCGCCGGTGAGCAGGGTCCCGCCGTCGGCGGCGATGTCCACACTGCACATCCACGCCTGCTGGCCCTTGGAGCGCAGGCTGCCGTCGGCGTCCCAGAAGATGAGGCCGTCTAGCCCGGCCGTGGCCAGCCACGAGCCGTCCGGTGCGATGGCGACGGCTTCCAGCTCGCGCGTGCCGCTCCGCTCTTTGCTACCTCCTGTCGCAGCTGGGTTCGTGTCCCAGATCCGGATCGTACGATCGTTGCCAGCCGAGGCCAGCCAACTACCGCCGGGCGCGATTGCGATGGCGGCAACGACGTCAGCGCTGCGTCCGGGGAGGCGGGCGCGGGTCGAGCCGTCCACGTCCGCGAGGATCACGTCGTCGAAGTCCGATACGGCCAGCCACCGGCCATCGGGCGCGACGGCTAAACCAGAATTGCAGCTGTAGATCACGTCGTCGAGCGAGGCGCGCATGGTGCCGTCCGGGTTGAGCAGCTGGATCTTGCCGTCCCTGGCAATCAGCGCCAGCCACTGCCCCCCGGGAGCGAAGGCAAGTGCACCCGCGCCGACGTGGCGCTTGCCGAGGATGGCCTTGAGTGTCCCGTTGGCGTTCCAGAACTCGGCGACGTCGAACCCGACGGCCGCCAGCCACGAGCTGTCGGGGGCGATCGCGACGCGCTCGTAAGAAGCGTCCCGCCCCGAGACCGCGGCACGCAGCGTCCCGTCGGAGTTCCAGAACCGGAGGAACCCCTCACCCGCCGAGGCGAGCCAACTGCCGTCGGGTGCGATGGCGACGGCCTGCACGACGCCGGGGTGATCTGACAGTACGGCACGCGGTGTCCCGTCGACATCCCACAGACGTACGGTCCCATCCCAGGCCGCGCTCGCCAGCCAGGCTCCGTCAGCCGCGATGTCGACTGAGGTGACGATGGACTCGTGGCCGAGCAGACTCCCCAGCCGCGCACCGTCCACGCGCCAGCACAGTACCCGCCCGTCCGCATTCGCGCCGGCCAGCCAGGTGCCGTCGGGCGCGATCGTGACGTCGGTCATCTCATCGGTGCGGCTGTGCAGGGTGCGAAGGAGCGCGGGGTGGGGTAGGTCCGGCGGTGTCCAGCGCGATTCCAACCATGGCCTGCCCATCTCCCGCAACCTTGTGTGAGCCTCCTCTGCTTTCCCTGGCACTGCATGCAGACGGCAGGCCAGGGTGGGCAGCAGGCTCAGACCCGTCTCTCGCGCGGATTCAAGCAGGTGTGCAGAGGCGGCAATGGTACGGATGAGCAACTCGGCCTGCCCGGTGCCCACCTTGGACAGATCCTCCACGACCCCTTCGACGCCGGAAAGGATCGTCCGATCGGCGATCCATGACACGTCGCACACCAGCCCCGCCAGCAGCTCCATCTCGCCAGCGGCCAGGTAGTGGTCGGGCAGGTTACGCACCACCCACTCCCTGGTGCCGGGCAAGACAGCCCACCCCTCCAGGATGTCGTCCGGGTCAGCATCGATCAATCTCCGCCGGGCATGGTCGAGCCCTTCGGGGCCGAGGCGATCGCGTACGTATGCCATGACGGCAGGAGCGAGTTCCAGAACCGCCTCATCGGTGCGCCGCTCCAGCAGCGACAGCGCTTCCAACCGCGCGATGAGCGCGCCGATCTCGTCGCCCGTCATGCCCACGACTCCCCACATCATCGCCGCCACGCCGACCGGAATCGGCTTCTCCTCGGCGAACAGGCCCAGCTCCAGAAACCGCTCGGAGGCTCCCGGATCCACCAGGGGTAGCCAATTGAGCGAGTGATCCACTAGCGCACCGATCAAGGCCTCTCTTGAGGCGCGGTCGGCGAGGTCGAGGCTGCGCGGCAGCCGTTCGGCGACTTGCGTGGCTGCGACGTTGGCCGATTCCCCTGTCACCACCTGGCTCAGGATCATCGAGTGGGCCAGCGTCAGCGCCAACGACCAGCCGCCGGTCAACTCCGCCAGCCGCACTGCCGTTCCCTCATCCAGCGAGGGCAGGTCACGGCGCAACAGCGCCACGCCCTCGGCCAATGACATCGGGCCGACGCGCACCACGTCCGCTACCGGCGGCGCCTCACCTGCGCTGTCCACCATGGCCAGCCACACGCAGCCCCGCACAATGTATGCCAAGGGCAACAGCAGGCCACCATCAGGCAGCCCGTCGACCGCCATCAATCGAGGTCCCGGGGCGAACATATCGTCCATCAATTCGCGTGCCGCTTCCTCGTCGTGAAGGGCCGCGTGGATTTCGATCAAGTCAGACTGGAGGAAGGGTTCGTCGTCCTTACCCCACATGCCATCTGCGGCCTTCAACACGTCGTCGGCCCAGTGCTCCGTACGCGCGTCGCCCACGCGGGCCCAGCAGACACCCTCGTGGAAGTGCTCGATCACCTCTGTACGGTGCAGGGCAGCCGCCGCCACGGCGGTAACGCCCAGCCCTCCGACCCCTTCCAGATCCGGGGCCACCACCACAACCCCGCTCTCCCCCGAAGTCAGAGCCTCGACCACCCGGTCTACCTCCGGCCGGTCGATCCAATCCTTCCAACCAGGAATCACCTGCGTCATCTGGTCCCCCTTCCCCGCTGCAACGTGGTACGGCGCACCGCTGCTCTGACAATGGTGCGACGGCTCAGCCGGGACATGGCGTGCCCACCCAGCGCCGCCCTTGGTCTGACACACCACCATCCTGGCGGTGAGCCCTGTCGTCTGGCTTTCATCACGCCGTCGTGGCTGCAGTTGCCTCTGGCCAATCATGCGTTGTAAACCCCGTGGCCTGACGTGGCCGGCTCGCCGACGAGTACGTGCCGGCGCCAACGGCCGGCCCGCCTCGCCATGGAGGCGAGCCCATCTTCGGCGGCCCTTGCACGCGGGGACGCTGCGGATGCGGCAACCACGACCGACACCCCAGCTGGATTGACAGCAGGGCACCATAGAGATCGCAGGCGCAGTCGAGGGCTTCTTGGGGTGTGCCGGCGGACATGCCGGTGGGCAGGATCTGGTTTTCGTACTTGCCGCTGCTGGCGAGGTAGAGCCCGAATCCCCAGATGGAGGCCGATCCGCCGTAGCGGAGCCGGATGAGGGGCAGCTGGTCTCCGTCGGTCAGTTCACCTTCGACGTAGGCGAACTGGCCGTGGTAGCGGACGTGTAGTCCTGCCAGTTGGGGCCAGCGGTCGCGGGCGCGCTGGCGCAGTCGCTGGGCCAGGGAGGTCTTGGTCGACTCCGGAATGGCGGGCATGAGTTCTATCTTGCCGTCCGGCGTGTCGATCACGTCCTGGACGGTGGGGATCGGAGCAAAGTAGCAGGGCCCCCGAAAGATCACCGAAAGTGTTCCGCGTGCCCGTCCCCCGCGCTCGCCAGATCGCCTTTCTACCGTTCATCCTCCCGGTTAAGAAGGCCAAGACAACTTGACCTTCAAGTCATGCGGTTACGGGGGGCGGCGAACTGTTCGTGGGTGTGAGCACTCCGCCGGAGCTTCCCGACGGTGATCCGGGTTATGCCCTGGTGCCCGTGTCAGCGGCTGCTCGGAGGGCCTGCCGGAGCTGGTCGAGGCCGGGTGCTCCGGCCGGGCCGTCGGGGGTGCGGTAGATCCGGCAGGACAGCGACGGGGCGGCGCCGGGTTCGGCGAACGGGTCGCGGCCGTCGATCAGGATCGTCGGGGAGCCGGTGAAGGCCGTCCGCTCGGCCTCGGCCTGGTCGGCGATCACCCGGGTGGTGAAGCCGGTGGTGCTCAGCCCAGTCTCGCCCAGCGCCTGCAGCAGCTGCTCGGCGGCGAGCTGCTGGTGGGGGCAGTCCGGCATCACCAGGACCTCAATCTCCACATCTCCAGCATCGCGCAGTTCGGCGCCGTACGGGCCGATGGCCGCTCTCCCCGGGCAGCGCGCCGAGCAGTGGTGCGCCGCCCTTCATCCGGTGTGGTTCGGGGATCACTTGCGGGTCCTTCCGTCATGCCGGGCCGGCAACTCCGTCAGCTCGTCAGTACCCCGTCACCCGCTGGAGGAGTTGTATCAGCTCGGGGGTGGTGCCGATGCCCGGCCGGTGAGCGGCGGGCGATCCACTACTGCGGAACAAGACAGCCCCGTGGGCCGCCAGGCTGCCCCGCGCGGGGGGCGTCGGCCTCTATGAGCGCCATGAGCAGTTGCCCGGGGCGAGGAGCGCTGGGCCGGGTCCTTTGCTCGGGGTCTGGCGGCGAGCGCACTGAGCGGTTCGGGTACTACGTCCAGCCGGGGCTCGCGGTTGAGGTGGGCGAAGACGCCTTCCGGCTCGGTGACGCGGAAGGGCGGGTTATCGGTGGCGGCGAAGACCATGATCGCGCCCCAGGCGTAGGCATCGACCTGCGGACCGGCCCGGTTGCCGGTGAAACGCTCAGGCGACATGGAGGCCGGAGTGCCGACCAGCCCGATGCGGTAGCCGCGGTGCCGTCCAGTAGTGGGCTATGCCGAAGTCGATCACTCGTGGCCCGTCCGGGCGCAGCAGCACGTTGTCCATCTTCAGGTCCCGGTGGACGACGCCATGGATGGCTGCCATCGCCGTCGCGACTCCCGTGCCGAGGCGATGCAGGCTTCATCGTCGGCGTACGGCCCGGCCTGCTGGACGGCCTGGCCTGGCTCAGGCTCGGCCCGTCGCCGTACGCGCTGGACGATGTAGGGTAGCTCGCCTCGCTGGTCATGGGCGAGCATGCGGGCGGTGGAGAAGGGGGCCGCCAGGGCGGGCCGCCGTCACTGCCGCGATCCTCGGGGTCACCGACGTGCTCGCCGCCCGTACCGGAGCCCGCCGCTGACCTTTACCGGCTTTTCGCTCACCGGTTTTCGTCCCTTGAACATCTGCTGATCGTGCACATGACGACGCCCGGGAGCACGTGCGTCCCGGGCGCTATCGTAGGTGATCGCTTCAAGGGGGGTTCGGTGCCTCCGCAGCGGCCCTGGGACCTTGAAGAATTCTGATGAGGTCCATCGTGGAGACACGGTACTGGTCTCCGACGCGTATGAGGTGGACAGGAAAGTTGTCTGCCTTCGCGAGTGCGTAAGCCTTTGTACGGCCGATACCGAGGGCCTTGGCAGCTGTCATGAGGTCGACGGTCGGTGGTAGGTGTTCCAGGTCCGCGACCGTCAAGGTCTCCATCGCGGGCCTCCTCCGCCGAGCGTCTCGTCGAGGATAGTGAGGGCAGGCGCGGTCTGCCGGGGGACGACTCCGTTGCCGACGGCGCGCGATTGGGCGGTGTGGGGCAGGCCGGAGACGGCGCTGACCCATCCGTTGGGCAGCCTCATTGTCCATTCAATGAAACGGTTGGGGGCATGACGTCCAGATACGGCTTCCCAACGGTGAACGGTGGTGGCCATGATCCCAAGGTCCAGCCAGCCGTAGCCGGAACACGCGGGAACGGTCCTTGGCGTGGTGGTCGGTTGGATGGTGGTCGGAGGCGATTCACCTTCGCCGGTGATGGTGGTGGGCGTGTTCATCGCCGAGTGAGGGGCGGGCCTCAGATCCGCGCCTATCAGTGGAGCACTCACCTCTGGCGGGGTATGCGCGCCTACAGCGGTGACCTTGGGCGTTCTTCTGGCGGATGGGCCGAGGTCAAGGTCATTTACGGAGCGGCTCTGGCGCCCAAGGTCGCCGATCCGGATAGCCGGAGGGTTGCCAGAGGTGGGGCGTATATCGGGATGCGAGAACGCAAAGACTCCTGGTCCCGGCTCAACCGGGGGGTAGCTGGGGCCAGGACCCCTGGGTTTCCACCCTCGTCTCGACTCGCTCACCCGCTCGCGGTGTATGCGACCCGAAGGGGAGACCTCGTTTGTCCTGGACCATCTACCACGGCGACGTACTCGCCATCCCCGAGCGCTTCGTGGATCTGCTGCTGGCCGACCCGCCGTACAACAGCGGCGGACGAACCGGCAACGAACGAGCCTTGCAGAGCGCCCGTGACAAGTACATACGCAGTGACGCGGCGCACGACTTGGCTGACTTCGTCGGAGATAACCGCGACCAACGCGGCTACACCTACTGGCTCACCCTGGTCCTCGCCTAGGGCCTGCGCACCGCCCGATCTGGCGCCTCCTGCCTGGTGTTCTGCGACTGGCGCCAGACTCCCGCCACGAGCGATGCGCTGCAGGCCGCCGGCTGGACCTGGCGCGGCGTCATCCCGTGGCATAAGCCGATCGCCCGGCCCGTACGTGATGGCTTCCGTCGCGAGTGCGAGTACATCCTGTGGGGCAGTCACGGCGCCCCGTTCCGCCACGACACCCCGATCTATCTGCCCGGCCTGGTCGAGGGTTCCCAGCCCCGTGGCCACCAACGCCACCACATCATGCAGAAACCGGTCGAGGTCCTGCGGCAGCTCGTACGCATCTGCCCGGCTGGCGGAACCGTTCTGGACCCGTGCGCTGGCTCCGGCTCCACCGGTGTGGCCGCCCTCGCCGAGGGCCGCTCCTTCATCGGCATCGAGATCACCTCGCACTACGCCGTCAGTGCGTGATCCAGCTCGCCTGCGTCGCCACGCGATGCTGGGCCCCTCGTTGCAAGGTTGTGTCGTGTTAGGCGCTGGTTGCGGTACGATCTTCGCTGTTTTCGCTGCCGGTTTCGTTTGCCTGCTCGGCGATTCCGGCGGCCCACCGTCGGGAGCGGCCGAACCGCCGGGCGAGTTCGCGCTGTGAGAGGGGCTCTCCGGACTCTATGCTCGCGCGGTAGACGGCGAGCGCTTCTTGGTCCACATCCGGCTCCGCCCGGTCCGTGGCGGGCCGGGCGTCGGCTCGCAGGAGCCACATCAGTAGTTCGTATGAGCCGACCAGAGCCACTGCGGGCCAGGCGCTGACAATCGCACCGATGAGGCCGGTTCCCCAGCCGTGCGCCACGTTCGCGCCGAGGGTGGCCAGGATGCCGACAGCCAGGAGGAGGCGCGCCAGGAGTGGCGCGGGCCGGGCCAGCCGGGCCGCCTGCAGCAAAACCATGGAGGAGGCGTAGACGAGCCCATCGACAGTGAGCGGGACGAGCGCCGCCGTGATCCCTGTCTCGCCGTACGCGGAGACAAGCTCGTGTGCGTGGCGGTAGGAGACGATCGCGGCAATGGCCGCCAGGAGAAGAACGACGACGATCGTGGACCACTTGATGATCGCGTCGAGGTTCAGGGCGGCGTGGCCGAGGTTGTTGGGTTGCTGCATGAGGATCTTCCGCTCTTCCGCGCAACGGCGGGTTCGCATCCCCGGCAGGGCAGGGCACCCGGAAAAGGGGACGGCATCACAGCCGTGCTGACCTCGGTGCTGCCCAGCGTGGCGTCCATGATGGCGTCATCGATGATGGTGACGATATGGGACGGCCTCGCCCGACGCTGAGGGGCGAGGCCGTGGAAGACGTGGTCTGGATCGAAGATCTTTTCGACCCACTGTGGGACGTGTCTCTGGGGAGTGGGCTGTCAGAACCGTGCGGTGTTGTTGCAGTGGCGATAGCTGCCCGGGCCGGAGCTCACGTCGCCGCCGTAGCAGAATTTCGCCGAGGTGATGGTGCCCAGCAGGACGTTGTCAATCTTGCAGCCTCGTCTGGGGCCGGCCTGGAGGAGCGCGGTTCTACGGAAGGGGCCGTAGGCGACCTCGTATTCGACGCCGACGCGATCGGTGTCGTTGCGGGAGTCACAGACCACGATCTCTTTCCGGTCGAAGACGATCTCTCCGTGGCCGACGTTTCCGTAGCCGTCAGACCAGGCTCGGGCGCCCGCGTGAGCGGCTGGAGAGATCGCCAGCAGACATGCAGCAGCGGCTCCTGCCACGATCGCGAAGCGGCGTGTACGGCGATGCGACGTCATGATCAGCATTCCCTTCTGAAGAGGAGTAAGCGTTCTGTGGAGGAAGCGGAGACGAGCTGTGACTCACGTCGACGGGCTGCTCTCGTGATGCGTGCTTGCGGGAGCCAGTCATGCAGCCACGCATTGCACGACCTGTGACATAGGCCCTGAACAGGGGATTTGTGACCCGTGCGCACGCTGAAGCCCGGGAGAGCGGCGGCTGGGTGCTGGACCTTTTGCTAGGCAACGCCGACCGTCCCGATGTCCACGGGCGGGATGGGCTCCCGGTGCACGGCGCTGTGGTGGGCTGGATGGCCGTCGGGGGTGATTCACCCCCACGGGTGATGACTATGGACGTGTCCATCGCCAGGTAGGGCGGTCCTCAGATCCGCGCCTATCAGTTGAGCACGCGCCTCTGGCAGGGCATGGGCGCAGCTTTGGCGAACCCTTTCCACCCACGGCAGTGACCTTGGGCGGACCATTGGCGGACAAGCCGAGGTCAAGGTCGTCAACAGGTTGTCTCTGGCGCCCAAGGTCGCCGATTCGGGGAGCCAGAGGGGTGCCAGAGGTGGCGCGTACATCGGGATGCGAGAACGCATTTCCTCTCGCAACGGAGCAAGCCGATGTCTACCGCGCTGCACGACATGATTGGTACAGATCCCTCACCGCTCGATGTTGCTGACCGCGTCTTCCGCTTGGTTGCCTGCGAGCCTGGTGGCCTGGCCGTGGACGGCACTGTGCTCGGGCACGAGCTGCCGCAGCGCTCGATATTGCTCACCGAGTTGCGGAACCTGCTCAGCTCCCGCGAGGTGTCCAATGCCACGCGTGATGTGGTCTGGCGCCATTTGGTCACGCGGGCGCGGCACGAGGGGGCCCAGTGGCTGGTGGGAGCGGTCGGCGTTGCCGTACCGGCGCTCCGGGCAGTTTCGGGGCGGATCTGCCGTGGCTACGTCGCGGGCGACTCGACCGACATCGACACCGAGGTGCTCGCCCGGTTCATCGAGGCCCTCCGCACCATCGACGTTGATCTGCCGAACATCCTTCCTCGGATGAGGGACGCCGCGAAGCGTGCCGGCCAGCGAGCACGAGAGCTCGCCGAGTCAGACGCCTCGCGTAGCTTCCCGCTCCATGAGTCGGCCGAGCCGCCAACGCCCTACGGGCACCCGGACCTCGTTCTCGCCGACGCGGTCGCCAAGGGCGTCGTCAGCGACCTGGACGCCGAGCTGATCGCACTGACCCGGCTGGAGAAGCGCACCCTGGCGGAAGCCGCCGCACTGCTCGGGCTGAGTACCGAAGGGGCCAAGAAGCGCCGCCAGCGCGCCGAGCCCTTGTTGATCGACGCGGTGCTGGCGGGGGAAGTCGAGTCGGCGCTGTCCCTAACGATCACTTCCAGGCTCCCTAGAAGGAGTGAGGAGGTGATTCCGGAAACGTCCGCGCGGAGTCGGATCGCCTCAGATTCGCAGCCTGTCAGCAGCGAGCAGAAGGGAGGTTGGGGCTGCCCCACTGGCTCCGCGCGGACCCTCTCCATCACCCCGCGGCAACCTGCCACCGCGCACTGGAAGCAGCCGCGTGGCAATTTCCGCAGGCGCCGATTCTGCAGGATGGCACTCCTGGTCGTGGCAGTCGTAGTCGTGGCAGGGGTCGTTCTCGCGGTGGCGGCCGGTGCGGCACTTGCGGCAACCCCCGCGCCGCCCTCGGACTTGAACGCGGTCTTCACCAACCTGCGGAACTGGCTGATCGGTCTGCTCGCTGCGTTGGCGACGCTGATGCTGACCATCGGCGGGTTGCGGTATCTGATTGCGGGCGGCGATCCGGGCGAGGTGGCCAAGGCCAAGACCGCGCTCAAGGCCGCCGCCTTGGGGTACGGGCTGGCGGTCCTCGCGCCGCTGTTCGTCAACGTGCTCCAGCGCGTCGTGGGCGGCGGGTGAGAGCCATGTTCACGCCGACCCCCTCCCCGAGCCCGACGCCGAGTATTCCGACCAATCCGCTGCCGTGGGGCGATTCCCCCTTGGGCGGAACTGGGGGCAGCGCGGGCATTGGCGGCTGGATCGCCGACCAGATCAACTCCTGGTTCGCTGGCCTGGTGGCTTCCGCGATCAAGCCACTGCTGAACCTCTTGGGCGCCACGCTGCTGGCCACCCCGGACGTCACGTCCAGCGGCAGGGTCGCCGACCTGTGGAAAGTCTGTGTGGCCATGGCCAACTCCAGCTTCCTCATCCTTGCCACGATCGGCGCCATCGTGGCCATGAGCCACCAGACGCTCCAGACGCGCTACGCGGTCAGGGAAGTCCTGCCGCGCCTGGCCCTGGCAGTCCTCTTAACCAATGCCAGCTTCCTGCTCTGTGGCAAGGTCATCGAGGTTGCCAACGCCTTGTCGCGTGCGCTGCTTGGTCAGGACTTCGACGCGTCCCGCGCGCAGGCCTCCATCCGCTACTTGATCATCCCACCGACCCAGGGCCAGATCTTCTACAACCTGCTCGCGCTGGTCGCCGTCATCCTGCTCATCCTGCTGCTGCTCACCTTCATCATGCGCGCCACGCTGGTGCTGCTGCTCGTGGTCGCCGCTCCCCTCGCGCTCGCTTGCCACGCGCTTCCCCATACCGACGGGATCGCTCGCTTCTGGTGGCGCTGTTTCGGCGGCCTGTTGATCATCCAGGTCGGCCAGTCGCTCACGCTGGTCATGGCCGTGCGGATCTTCTTCAACCAGGACGGCCGCCTGCTGCTCGGCATCGCGCCCACCGGCCAACTCGTCAACCTGCTGCTCGCCCTGTGCCTGCTGGTCATCTTGGTGCGTATCCCGTCATGGGTGACCCGGCGCGTTTTCGCCGACCTGGGCGGCCGAGGCTTCCTGGTGACCAGGATCGTCAAGTACGCCCTGACCTACAAACTCACCTCCCCTATCTTGAGCGCCCTGCGCTTGGGCAAGGGCGGCAAGAGCTCGGTCGGTAAAGCGGCAGGACGTGCGATCGTCGGCAAGGCCATCGCCGGTTCAGCCGGGGGACCGGTGGGTGCCGCGGCGAGCGTTGCTGCCGGCACGGCCGCCGCCGCTGCCCGGCGTGGCGTTCAGGCTGCCGCCCCAGCTGCCGGCACCCAGGCGGCACAGCCGCAACCACGGTGGCAGGCACCGCGGCGGCGGTGGACCCCGCCTGACACACGCGCGCCTGTCGCATGGGGAGCGCCTAGCTCCGCGCAGGCGCATCAGCGCTGGTCGAATCCCAGCCAACGCTGGACGCCCCCCGATGGCCCGACCTCACCCGTAGCCACGCCACCAAGAACACCTCCGTCAGCGTCGCACACCGCATGGGTCCCGCCCGATCATCGGTCGGCACCGCTGCCAACCGCGTCCAGCCGGCCGAGCCGTGCCGCTCGCAGGCGCGGCGGACAAGACGGGCGAGGTGGACGTTCGTGAGCTGGATCGAACCGGTACGCATCCCCGCCAACGTGGAGCAAGCAGACAAGATCATTGGGAGCTTCACCGCCCGGCAGGTGGCCATCCTCGGCGGCGCGGGCGCGCTGCTCTACGCGGGCTATTTGACCTTCGGCGAGCACCTCCCGCTGGTCGCATTCGCCGCGCTAGCTCTTCCAATTGCTGTCGGGGGCTTCCTGCTGGCCGTCGGACAGCACGACGGCATCTCCCTGGACCGTTACCTGCTGGCAGCCATGCGCTACCAGCGTTCCCCCAAGAGCCTCATCAGCACCGCCGAGGGGATCCCCGCCACTCCAGCCTGGATCTCCGCACGGCCAGGACCGGTCCCGACCCTCCTCAAGCTGCCCGCCAAGGGAGTTCTCCAGGACGGCATGATCGACCTGGGCCCGGACGGCGTGGCGGCAGTCGCGGAAGTCTCCACTGTCAGTTTCGCCCTGCGGACCCCCGAAGAGCAGGAGGCCCTGGTCGCGGTGTTCGGTCGATGGCTGAACGCCCTGTCTGGTCCGGCGCAGATTCTCGTCCGCGCCGAACGAGTCCACTTGTCCGAAGCGATCATCGCATTGGAGGAGCACGCCCGTCTCCTGCCCCACCCCGCCCTGGGCCTGGCCGCTCGCGAGCATGCAGCGTTTCTCACGGATCTTTCCGTCCGTCACGACCTACTTCGCCGCCAGATCCTCCTCATCATCCGCGAACCCTTGATGAGGCCCAACGGCAGGAACGCCGCCGCTGCGCGAACACTCCGTCGGATGGTCGAGGCGGCCCGGCTGTTGAGTGCGTGCGGACTGACCGTTCGCCAGCTCGACGCCGGTGACGTGAACACGCTGCTGAGCGTCTGCTTCGACCCCTCGGCGCCGCCGCTGCGGCGCGAGGGGCTTGCCTTGCCCGACGAGACCATCACGAGGAGGGAAGCACGGTGAAATTCCCATCGCGTCGCCGGACGGCCTCCGCCACCTCCGGCCTCGGACCCGACATGGTCCACGCCCGACCCCGCAACCTCGAAATCGCTAACGGTATGTGCGCCACCCTGGCCATCACGGGCTACCCGCGCGACGTGGCGCCCGGCTGGCTGGAACCTCTGCTCACCTACCCCGGACGGCTGGATGTCTCCCTCCACATCGAACCCGTCCCCTCCCTCGTCGCAAGCGACCGGCTGCGCAAGCAACTCGCCAGGTTCGAATCCGGGCTGCGCGCCGACGACCAGCACGGACGATTGCTGGATCCGGGCATGGAAGCCGCGGCCGAAGACGCTCAGGACCTGGCCTCCAGAATCGCACGCGGTCAGGCCAAGCTGTTTCGCGCCTCTATCTACCTCACCGTCCACGCCTCCACGCAGGAGGAACTCGACGACGCCTGCGCCCAGGTCCGCGCACTGGCAGCCTCACTGCTGCTCGATGCTCGCCAAGTGGCCTTCCGCCAACTCCAGGGCTGGGTGTCGAGTCTGCCTCTGGCCTACGACAACCTGACCATGCGCCGTACCTTCGATACCCCCGCCCTGGCCACCGCCTTCCCCTTCACCAGCCCCGACCTGACCACAGAACTCGGCTCCACCGCCGTGCTGTACGGGGCCAACCTCTCTTCTGCGTCCCTCGTCGCTTGGGACCGCTTCGCCCAGGACAACCACAACTCCGTCATCTTGGCCCGATCCGGCGCGGGCAAGAGCTACCTGGCCAAGCTGGAAGCTCTCCGCTCCCTCTATGTAGGCGTCGAGGTCGCCGTCATCGATCCCGAGGACGAGTACGCCCGCCTGGCCAAAGCGGTCGGCGGCGCATATATCCATCTCGGCGCGGCGAAGGTCAGGCTCAATCCCTTCGACTTGCCACCCCTCAACCAGCGCGACAGCGATCCGCTGACGCGCAGGGCGCTGTTCCTGCACACACTCGTCGCGGTCATGCTGGGTGAGCCACTCGACAAGGCCAGCAAGGCCGCCCTCGACCGCGGCATCTTGGCCGCCTACCGGCAAGCCGGGATCACTGCGGAGCCACGCACATGGAGCAGCCGCCCGCCCCTGCTCAAAGACCTGTCCACAGCGCTGAGCAAGGACAGAGACCCCAAGGCCAAAGAGTTGGCCGCCGGGCTCGCCCCGTACGTGACCGGCAGTCACCGTCAGCTCTTCGCCGGTCCGACCACCACCCGGCCCGACTCCCACCTGATTGTCTTCTCACTTCGAGACCTGCCCGAAGAGCTCAAATCGGTCGGCACCCTGCTCACGCTGGATGCCATTTGGTGGCGCGTCTCCAACCCGCGGCAACGACGCCCCCGTCTCGTGGTCGTCGACGAAGCCTGGCTCCTGATGAAGGATCCCGAGGGCGCCGCCTTCCTGCTGAGGATGGCGAAAGCTGCCAGGAAGCACTGGGCCGGGCTAAGTGTGGTCACTCAAGATTCCGCCGACCTGCTCGCCTCGGAGAACGGCCAAGCGATCATTGCCAACTCCACCACGCAGATCCTCCTCCGCCAAGCGCCCCAGGCCATCGACAAGGTCGCCGAAGCCTTCCACCTCTCCGACGGCGAGCGCCAGCTGCTGCTGTCTGCCGAGAAGGGGACCGGGCTCCTTACCGCTGGGCCCGGCGGACAACGCTGCCCGCTGCGCGTGATCTCCAGCCAGCGTGAACATGATCTTGCCACGTCCAGCCCACAGGAGTTGGCCAATCTCGACGACGAGGAGGCCGAACTGTGATTCACGACCTCTTCACAGACCCCGCAGCCTTCCTCGAAGCCATCCTGTCCTGGTTCGCCGGCCACGTCTGGCAGCTCGCCGCCGTGGCTCTCGGCAGCGTGATCGTGCTCGCTTCCGTGCGGTTTACGCTTGTGCGGCTACGTCACCGGCCCTTGGCCAAAGGCGCGCGATGCGTGGAGATTCTCGCTCCACCCGTCGCTGCTATGCCAGGCGCAGAGGCCCTGTGGGACAACCTCATCGGGCTCTTGCGACCCGCGTGGAAGAGGGTCCTGTTCGGCCAGCCGCACCTCACCTTCGAGTACCTCTTCAGCAACGCCGGAGTCCAGATCCAGTTGTGGGTGCCCGGTGCCGTACCGCAATACCTGGTCGAGCGCGCCATAGAAGCGGCCTGGCCCTCCGCCCGTACAGCAATCCACAGCGCAAGCGCGCCCGTCCCGCTCACCGGCCAAGCCAGCGGTGGACAGCTCGCGCTCGCCCGTACCGAACGCTTGCCGATCCGGCACCACCACACCACGGACCCGCTGCGAGCCATAATCGGCGCCGCGGTCGGCATGCCGCCTTGGCAGCACGCAACCGTCCAAATCCTCGCCCGTCCAGCGACCGGACGCCGCCTCGGCCGTCTCGCGCGCAGCGGTCCACACAAGCTGCTCAGTGGCCTGCTCGACTTCCTTACGCCCGGCCCGCTGCACACCCGCCTTCATCCCCACCACCTGCGCAACTACGCTCACGACCAAGTCACCCGGCTGGAAGAGTCCGCTGAAGCGCGCGCCATCCGCGACAAGTCACACCATTCCCGCTACGAGGTCGCCGTCCGCTACGCGGTACAGGCCGATCCCGCCGACACCAAGCAACTGCAGACCGTCCGACACAACGGAGTGGTCGGCCGCGCGCACGCCATCGCTGCCGCGTTCGCCCTGTTCAGCGGCCATAACCGGCTGGGGAGACGGCGTATGTACCGACCCACGCGGCATCTGGCCAGCCGTCGGCTGGGGCGCGGTTACCTGCTCTCGGTACCCGAGCTCGCGGCTCTCGCCCACTTGCCCCTGGACTCAGTCGTGCCGGGTCTCCAACGCGCCGGCGCCAACGCCGTGCCGCCGTCACCGGCCATCTCCAGAACCGGGAAAGTGCTGGGCTTCTCCGATACCGGACAAGAGCGACCGGTCGCTCTGCGTGTCCCTGACTCCTTCCACCACGTCCACGTGCTCGGCCCCAACGGCACCGGAAAATCCACCCTGCTGGCCCAAATGATCCTCGCCGATGTCGAAGCCGGCCGCGGCACCGTAGTCATCGAAGCTAAGGGTGACCTGGTCCGGGACCTTCTCGGACTCATTCCCGAGGAAGCGGCCGGCAAGGTCGTATTGATCGATCCCGACGACCGCCACCCTCGCCCCTCTCTCAACGTTCTCGCCGGTTCGGACCTGGTCATGGGCGTGGACAACCTCGTTGGCGTCTTCCGTCAGATCTATGCCGACTACTGGGGGCCACGCACCGACGACATCCTGCGTGGCTGCACCCTCACCCTGGCCCGCAGCGGTGGCACTCTCGCCGACATCCCCGAGTTGCTATCCAACGAGACCTCTCGCCACCGAATGATCGCCACAATCCGCGATCCGCTGTTGCGCGGCTTCTGGTCATGGTATGGCGCCCTATCAGAGCAGGCACAGGCTCACGTCACCGCGCCGATCATGAACAAACTGCGTGCTTTCCTGCTCCGCCCGTTCGTCCGCGACGTCATCGGCTCGGCCACCTCCACGTTCGACCTGGACACCGTGCTCGACGGCGGCATCCTGCTCGTACGCCACCCCAAGGGCGTGCTGGGCGACGAGACCGCACGCCTGCTCGGCTCCATGATCCTCGCCCAGGTGTGGCAGGCCGCCGCCCACCGCGCCAAACTCGGCCACCACCGCAACCCCGCTGCGATCTACGTGGACGAGTGCCACAACTTCCTCACCCTGCCGCACGCCCTCACTGACATGCTCGCCGAGGCCCGCGCCTACCGGATCTCCCTCACCCTTGCCCACCAGCATCTGGCCCAGCTGCCTCGCGACCTACGCCAGGCAATCAGCTCGGACGCCCGCAACAAGATCTATTTCTCGCTGTCCCCCGAAGACGCCCGCGAGGTCGAACACCACTTCACGCCGCACTTGACCACGCACGACTTGACCAACCTCGATGCCTTCCAAGCCGCCGCTCGCCTCGTGGTCAGAGCCGTAGAGACGCCGCCCTTCACGCTGCGCACACGCCCTCTGCCCGAACCCGATCGAGGCCTCGCCCGCCGTATCCGAGCAGCTGCCGCACAAGCACACGGCCGCACGGTCGTCACTTCCACCCGCAGGCCTGACTACCGGCACACCCCGTGAAGGAGATCATCGTGTCCGCAACGCGCTACACCCCGAAAATGCTTATCGAGCTGGCCGTCCGCCTCACCGATCGCGACCGCCAACTCATCCGCCTGATCCACGAATTCCGCGTCCTGACCTCCCCACAGGTCAGCGAGATGTTCTTCGACACCGACGACGCAGCGCGCCGACGACTGCTCACGCTGACCCGCATGGGCATCCTGGAGCGCTTCCGGCCCAACCTCCCGCCCGCCATGGGAACAGCTCCGTACCACTACGTCATCGGCGAGACCGCCGCCGCTGTGCTCGCCTCCGAGGACGGCGTCGACATGGCCAACTTCGGCTACCGCCGCGACCGCGTCACCGGCATCGCCTTCAGCTCGCAACTGGCGCACACCGTAGGCACCAACGACATTGCCGCCAGCCTGTACGGCTATGCTCGCCGCCACCCCGGAGCCGAAGTGATCATCTGGTGGCCCGAACACCGCTGCACGAAGGAATGGGCTCCGACTGCGCGCCCGGACGCCTACGCTCGCTGGAGCGAGGACGGTCACCGCATCGAGTTCTTCCTGGAGTACGACACCGGTACCGAACCCCTGGATCGTGTCGCCCACAAGCTTGAGGGCTACGCCGAACTCACCGAGGCCACCCGCATCGTCACCCCTGTCCTCTTCTGGGTGCAGGGCGATCGCCGCGAGACCAATCTCCGCAAGAAGCTCAAGCAGCACCCGGCGCATATGTTCGTGCCCGTTGCTACAGGCCATGCCGCCGCCCTCGATCATCTCGTCAACGACGGCCCCGCTGGCGCTCTGTGGTTGCCCACCGACACCGACGGGCCTCGCCACCGGCTCGCCTACCTCGCTCAGCACTGGCCGGGACTCGGACCCCAGCAGCCACCTGAGCCGCCGGAGGATGACGAGGAATGACTCCGGGGGACGGCATCGTCTTCAAGACCATCGCCGCAGGCGGGGGTCTCATCACCGGTATCGTCCTGCTCGCCGGAATGGCCGGCGGAGGCCAGTACGCCGCTGCCCAGGCGGACAAGCCCACCCTCACGGCCTCTGCCTGCGCCTACGCCGATCAGTCTGCTGATCAACGGCACAACTCCTCCCAGAGAGTGTCGACGGCCGCGAGAGCGCGACGGGCGCAGACCAGCGAGCGACCAGAACCCGCTGAATCGATCAGCCTGTCACCCCGCGATAACGAGATCATCAAATCCAGCTTGCAGACCGCGATCTCCTTAGGTATCAACAAGAGCGCGGTCGTCGCGGACGTAGCGACGGGACTCAAGGCCGGCCAACTAACCAGCGCCAAGATCAACGGCGATCCGACAAAGGCCGCTGAGCAGATTGTCACGAGGATCGCGAACACGCTCTGTGTGGAGCTCAGCAAGAACGCCGAGAACGTCACCGACTCAGCGATCAGCGTGATGGGGCGAGGAGCGATTGCCCTTGCCGCGGCACTAGAGATGCGGGGGACGCCGTATAGCTGGGGAGGAGGCGGACCTTCCGGACCGTCGTACGGAATAGGGCGGGGCGCGAACACGAAGGGCTTCGACTGTTCCGGGCTCACAGAATACGCCTGGGCCAGGGCCGGGGTCCGCATCGGCAGCACCACTTATGAGCAGGTCAGAGCCGGAGCCACCATCTCCCGTGCTCAGATCAAGCCCGGCGACCTGATCTTCTATGAGACCGACTCGTCCCGGCCCGGCCCCGACCACGTCGGCCTCGCGATCAACGACAAGGAGATGGTCAACGCGCCCTACACCGGCGCCACGGTCAGGATCGATCCCATCGATCGCCCAGGCTATGTCGGAGCCGCCCGGCCTGGATGACTGATGGCGTGCGCAGAACCAATAGTCGGCATATAGGCCATGCGATGAGGGCATCGCCATCGTAGACCTGGCCCGCAGCAAGATTGTCTGGCTGCAGGAGCGTATCGTCCAGGCGTACGCTAAAGGCGACCCGCTCCTACCTTTCTTGGCTGTTTGGAAAGAGCAGGTCCCAGGAAGGGCTGGCTCCACGTGGGCTGGCCCTTCCGCTATCCATCCCGCTGGAACTCCTCCAGCAGAGTGCGGCCCGGCATCGACTCTTCCGGTTGGACGCCCACGGTGATGATTTCGGGCTCGTCGAAGATCGGTTCCCCATTCGGGCGCCGAGTGTACGGCACGCGGCCGTAGTCGACGCCGTCCTGCCGGTCGTAGCTCATCCAAGTAATCGCTTCCTGCTCGCCCTCTCGAAGCGGGTGGTTCGACACCGCTCGGCTCATGATCGCGTCCGACGTGATCATCCACACCTGGGGAACGGCGAGTACCCAGCGTGTCGCGTCGATCTCCCGCGCTTTCGCCGCGGCCCGCTCCTCGAACGCGGCTGCCGTCTGATCGTCTCTCAGATAGTCGTAGTCGCTGAGTGCCAGCAGACGTTCACCTTGTAGGACCACGATCGCCGGGCATTCACGAGCCAGGATGTTTATCTCGAGCCGGCCGACCACATCGAAGAGCAACTCCGCCGTTTCGTCGTTCATGCCGCCCTCCGTAATCAGCCACTGTGAGATCCTGCCAGGCGTACGGTTGCCCCACGGCGGAAGTCGTACCCTTGCTCTCTCTGAGGGAGTTGCCACCCCCGCGGGCGGGGAGAGACCACCGATTGCGCCCGTGTGGTCAAGAGATACGGCCGGGGTCCTCTTTTATCGCTTGGCGCGCCTCCTCTGGCGTACGGCACATCACGTCATCGGTCTTGAGCGCGACCGCCTCCCGCCCGCCCTTGCATAGGAAACGGAGCCGGCGTTCCCCGGCCGGCGTCTCCGTCTCCACGACCATGGCGACTTCGTGCCACGTCCAGGTTTCGTCCTGGTCTTGGATGCGGATGTGCCAGCCGGGATTGATCTCGGTGGCGGGTCGGTACTGCCCGATCACGCTCGCTGCCTCTCCTGTGCCATGCCGAGGCCCAGTGCCCTTCCAAGCTTCGGGCCGAGCCGGATCCAATGCTCGACGCCGGGCAAGGACCTCTGTTCCCACCCGCTGAGAGCGGCGGCGAGGTCGGCCCCATACCGGCGGTGCTGATGCAAAGCGGTAACGAGCCCGGCCGCCTGCTCGATGCCGTTGTTCGCCCCGCGTGCCGTATGCGGCCTCACCGGGGCAAGCGCGTCACCCAGTAGTACAGCATGCGCCCGGCCGACGCGATGGACCATCTTCTCGGGCGGGTCGATGTCCACGATAGGGGCGGCCATCCAGGTCGTGCTGTCCGCGACGATGTGGGCGTCCTCGGGTGGGAGCAGGTGCTCTGCCTGATTGAGGACCAGTCGGCGGGCCTCGGGGGTTATCTGGTGGGGGAGCACGAAGGTACGAGCGGTGGGGGCTGCCCCGATGAGGTCGCGGAATTCCTCGGTTGGCAGGTCGAGGTAGAACGTCCAGTCGGTGGCGATGCTCCCGTCCGGGCGCATGATGGGGAACATGGTGAATTGGGTGCCGGCGGGCTCGACCCGGGTGAAGTCGCGGATCCCGGGCGGGTACCACGGCGTCTGGCCGCGCCAGGCGACATATCCCGCATAGTGGAGGGCGCGGGACGGGTCGATCAGCTTGCGCCCGGTCGAGCGGCGCCCGTCGGCGAAGGCGACGAGATCGGCTGTGACGTGGTCGCCGTCGGCAAACTGCAGCTCGATGGGACCGCTGTTGTCGTCGAGGGCGACGACCCGCTTCCCGGCGTGGAGGGTTCCGGTCGGGAGACGGTCAGCAAGTGCCTGGTGGGCGAGCGTCCAAGAGGTGTTGCGTCCCGGGTAAATGGTGCGGACGCGCCCGGCCTCGTGGCCGTCGGCGACCTTGATGGACACGACGCGCTCGGAGGGGAACGGCACGATCTCCTCCTGGGGAACGCCGATCGTGTCCAGCACGCCGAGTGAGTGATGGTCAAGGCCGATCACTCCCCCGGCTTGTGGGGTGGCCTCGGGCATGGCCTCGTAGACGTGGACGTCCTCGAACCCGGCCTGGCGTAGTAGTAAGGCCAGGGCGGGTCCGGTGAGGGAGCCGCCGACGATGGCGATGGACTGCTCCGTTTTCATATTGGGCTCCTGTCTTGATCTGCGAGCGTGTGATTGCTGGCCTGAGGGCCGGAAGCGAGTCGATGGGACTGGAGCCCCGGTCGCATATCCGGCCCTCAGGGGATCGGGGGTTGACCGCGTGCCTAGCGAACCGTGGGATGATCAACGGCGAACCAGCAGCATGAGCCGCTTGTGCGCCCTCGTCTTCATCCCGTCGTCGGTGCCCTCCAGGAGGGCAGTCGCGCGGGCGATCTCCTCGGTCATGGTCTTGCCAGGGCGGCGCGGCGCGACGTGGTCGAGGTAGTCCGTGATCGTCCTCTCGGCGGCGTAGGCGGTGCGGCCGACGCGCTGTGACTCACCCTCAAACATCGCGGTGAGCGTGTCGCGGCGGCGTTCCGCCTTGTTGACGGTGCGGACGGTGGCCTCCTGCTCGACCGGCCACAGGTCGGCGATCACCTTGTGGAACTCGTCCAGGGCCAGGCTCGTACGGGCGAGCGCGGTTTCCTCGGCCGCGAACGACTCGGCGTACTTCACGGTCAGCCCCAGGGTGCGACGCGCCTCCATGATGCGGTCGAGTGCGCCGGCGGTGTGCCGGATGCCCCAGCGGGATGCCGAGTCGCGAAGGGCGAACCGCTCAGTATTCGCGCATACGATCCGCCAGGGCGTGACGACGGTTTCCGCCTTGCTCGTGCCATCATGCGAGTTGATCGCGGCGATGAACAGCGCGATCTCGTCATTCAGGCCGCCTTGGTCCACGATCACGTTGTCGGGGATGCGCATCGTGACGAAGACCTTGCGCCCGCCGCGCAGCGCCCCGGCCGACTCCCACACCACGCCGTGCTCGCCCACCAGCTCCTCAAGGAAGGTGAAGACGCTGCGGTTTGGGATGACCTCGTACTTTCGACCGACGACGCCGAGCGGCGCGCCCGTATCGCTACGGATGGTGACGAAGTGGTCAGGGTCGATGCGCAGCGCCGGCATCGACTCGGTGTCAGCCATGACGCTGTAGCGGACGGCTCGCTTCTCGACCTCGAAGTCGATCCCGCCGAGACGGAGAACCTCGTCGATGTCGGTGATACCGCCGGGGATGACGTTGCCCAGCCCATGCCAGGCCGGGGTCGAGGTGTAGAGAGCGGCCTGACCGGTAGTCATGTCGAGCCCGTCGCGGCCCATTACTTCGGCCTTGTCGTAGGCAACATAGGTGCCATCGTCACGGCGGATCCACTGGCCGGACTCGATTGCAGCGCGACGCTCGTTGTAGAGCTGCTGATTGACGTCGATGGTCATCGTGATCTCCTCAGATCGTGTCGGGGATTGTGAGGGCAAGACATGAGCGCGGCGCCGGGTAGTGTCCGGCGCCGCGGTGTGGGGGACGGTCAGCTTGGGTCGGGAGCAGGAGGAAGCACCGGGCGCGTTTCTGCCGGATGCTCCATCGCCCGTTCGGTGATCTGGGCGGCTAGGTCGTCAAGATCTATGTCGCGCAGCCGTGCGGGCGGCACGCCCATGTTCAGCCCGTGCATGATCAGGTTGGCGAACGAGTACTCCGGGTCAATCGTGAGTGCCCGCTCCGCTGCGGCACGGGCCAGCGCAAGGTCATCTGATCGCGCTGCCAGGAACGCGAGGTTGGCGGCGGGGGCGGGGACGAACTCTGGCTCCACCCTGCAAGCCACCTCGGTCCAGAGCCGCCGGGCGACGTCGTCGCCATACGCGCGGCAGAAGGTGAAGGCGATGTCGCGGATCAGTACGCTCGTCAACAGCACTCCCAGCCAAGCGAGCTCATCCACAGGGATGACGCGTCCGGCCTGGACGTGATCGAAGCACTCTCTGATCCGATGGAGTCCTTCCGCAAACCAGTCCGTGGTGTTGCTCGACTTTGCCATACGGTCGCGCGCGGCTCTGGTCGCGGCTTTGACCGCGTCTCTCCCGGAACCGGCGTCGTGGCACCGGCCGCGCAGGAACACGCCAGCGTAGGCGTCAGGGGAAGCATGCATGGGTGTCCTCCAGACACGATGAAGCCCCGGCCCCTAGGGCCGGGGCGAGAAAATCAACAGGGCTCTGAGCGAACGCCGCCGTGGGTCCCGAGGAAGATCCGCATCTCACGCCACTCACCCAAGTTGCAAGAGTGGTAGGGACGGATCTCGCAGTCGTCTCTCACGCACGGGGTGAACGCACAGACGCGTTCACCGGTGCGCGAACGCGAATGCCGTTGTAAATGGGCTGGGAAGCGTTGACCGTTCGGCCCATTCGGGGAACGGCCCGAACACCAGTGACCAGACGGCAGCGCGTGGGCGGCGACCGCTTTCGCTCTTACTTAAATACGGGCGACCGGCCCGCCCAACCGTCCAGTGCAGCGAAAAACCGTCGAGCTGCTTCAAGGTCCTGATTCAATGCTTGCCGATCAAGCGTCAGAGTCCTTAAGGCTTGAGATGATCACGTACATGACGAATGCCACCCAAAGTCCGGGCCACATGAAGCTCAAGAACTGCATGGCAGACCTCCACGCGTTTGGTGTGTAAGTGTGGGTTGTGAGGGATCTGGACTTGGTTCCCGTTTCGGAACCAAGTCCAGATGTCGCAGCCAGAACTACGATTCGCTGTAAGTGATTACGAGCATTTCCCAGGCCACGGCGGACGTGGTGAGAGTGACGTGGACTGCGAGTTCATGGATCAGGCAGATAGCCACGATCTCGGCGAGAGCGATGACGGCTGTTACCGCCATATGCGTCGCCTTACGAGCAGCTGCGTAGCGTTGTACACCGCGCGCGACCGGCGCGAGGCAGAACCGAGGAATGCACGACAGTGTGGGCACGGACATGCGAACTACCTCTCTTCGGGTCGTTCGGGATTGCCGCACGGGAAAGCAAGGCGCCACGCTTTGCCGCACGGCAGGCTTACCGCGTGTTTTTCGCTCTCACTTAAATACGGACGGCCAGCCCGCCCAACCGTCCACAGATTTACAGTTTTCTTCGGAAATGTAAGAGCCCCGACCGAATTCGGCCGGGGCTCTCATAGGCTCCGTGTCAGTCGCTCATGGAAGTCTCGGTACCCGTGCAGACCATGGCGTTCCGGGCGTCGTCAAGGCGCTCTGAGAGCTCCCGAAGCTCCGCGCGTGCGGCGTCCCGCACCCGGATTACCGCGCGGCGGGAGCCGTACGCGCCGCCGTGCTGTTCCTGAGCTACGGTGGCCAGGATGCCGGCGCGCCCGAGATCCTCCGCTGCCTCTGCTTTGCGGAGAATCCGGCGAAGGGTCGGGAACTCCTCCCCCTCACCGAACGCTTGCCGGAAGATCTCCGCGCTGTGCTGAGCCACGGAGAACGCGACCGCCACGCGCGCCACGTGCTCCATGTGCGGAAGCCCACGAATGAGCTGGGCGCCTGGAGTCGCGTCCATCTCCTCCGGAGGGACGTCGATGCGGTAGCCGTTGCGCGCTGCCGCGTCACGGACGGCCCATCTCTGGAGCGTCAGGCGCGTGATTGTCATTTCTGCCCCGTCGCGTCGTATGTAGATCCACCCGTCGCCGTCGGAAGCGGTCTCGCATGTGCTCAGAACGTTCCGGAGACGTTGCGCGAAGAGGAGAATCGCGTCCTGGGTTACATCGTCGGAGATGTCGTCGGTGCCGTAAGGTGCGTATCCGCCCTTGACGATCGTCGCGCTCCCGTCCATGCGCTTCCGTGATCGTGTGGCGTCGACCGTACGACAGTAGCCGCGCGCGAGCTTTTGGATCTGCGCCCAGTCCTCCGATGTCACGCGGGCGAGGTCTTCCGGCGTGAGCGTTGCCCCGGGTACGCGCGTGGGTGCGGCCTTTCCAAAGTCGAATTGCGTCATGACCTACTCCGATCCTTTTCGGCTCCCCGTCCGGGATGCCGCCTTTCTTGGCTAATTCAATTGAACCGCAAAATGGAGATCGAGGCAATAGAATTCGACGAAAAGGTATGGGGGCACCCGATGTTCTAGGTGCCTGATTGTGTACGAGTGGTGAAATATTGGTTCCGAAATTCACTCCCCATTATTCCTATTTCTTAATTCAATTCTCGCCCACGCCTATGCTAGCCTCTGTATTTCGCGTCTGCCCTTCAAGCTCGTTCCGCCCCTCTAAGGGTCGTTCCCGTCTCCAAGTCGGGGTACTGCGGGACACATCACCCCCGCGGTGTCCTGGTCGTATCCGTCCTCTCGCCCATGCGATTTAATTAGGAGGGGTACTCGCACGGCTGATCGGAAGGGTAATGTGAGGGGTGCTGGACCTGACTCGGCGAGCCAGGGCGTGGCAGGATTCGCCGACATTCATCTGCGCCCCGATACCGCACGCCACTGCCTAAGTGCCCGTGTACAAACTGATCCCCGTGCTTGCTACGTGGGGTCGATATCGGGCGAAACTGTGACGTAGAGCGAATCTCCTGCGACATAAAGTGACCTTCCGGTAGCAACGGTGGTTATCGAAGCCCCGTCACCAACCGGAAGGTCTGCCGCCGTTGTACGCCACCGCTCTCATCGCTGTCTCCCGTAACGAAGAAACTGCCTGCTCATGCGTGGCCTGCCGGTACGGTCGCGGAGCCGATCACCCGATCCGGGCGCCCCGCTACACCACCGACATGAGTGACGCGGAATGGCAGGTCATCAAGCCGTTGATGCCCTGGCCGGCCTGGTTATACGGCAACGGGGGACGACCCGAGAAGTACTGCCGTCGCCGGATCATGGATGCCATCCGGTACGTGGTCGACTTCTCTGAACTACCGAGGATCAGCGGAAGCGTGAGAACATGCGTCGTTTAACACGAATGTTCTGAGCCCACTGCTGGACGCGCAGTTCATGTTGCTGCCGCTCCTCACTCACCGCTTGGCGCCGCAACATTCCGCCCCCTTGCTGGTGTGGTTCCACTCCCCAACCAAGAGGCCACGCGTTCACGCAGCGCATCGCTTCAGGTGTGACCACCGCGTCCTGCAACGAGACCTCGGTGTCACGAATGAGCCCGCCAAACCAGGCACTGCCCGCGAAGGTAGCGCCGTCACAATCGATCTTTTCCTCATCGCAAGAGGCACCGCCGAACTTGGCGTCGCCGGTGAATACGGCTCGGTTGAACCAGACGCCGCTGGCGAAGGAGGCCCCGCCGAAGTCCGCCGTGCGGGTGAAGGTGACCCCATGAAATCCGACAGTGTCAGTGAACTTTGCCCCGCTGAAGTCAGCGTCGCCGACAAAGGTGGACCCGTCGAACTCGGCGTCGTCGGTAAAGGTGGTGCTGCGAAACCCGGCCTCGCCAGCGAAAGCCGCTCCGCTGAAGTCGGCGTCACCCGCGAAGATGGCCTGGTCGAAGTGCGTGTCGCCGGCGAAGACGACATGGTTGAAGCGAGCGGCGTGTATCTGGCACTCTCGTAAGTCAAGATCGATGAGTAGAGCACCGCTCAGGTCGATTCTGATGCCAGGCCAGAAATCGTTAGGGAGCGGCGGGTCGGGTTGCCACCGGCGTCGCTTCTCCGAAGGGGGCCGACGCAGGTGCGCGGATAGAACACGTTGGGCGGTCAATCGGACCTGCCGCTCCTCGTGTGGATCCCGGCCGCCGGTCTCATCTCTCCTGCCGCCGAGTGCCGCGCGGGGAACAGCAGACCACGCATCGTTTTGATCATCATCTCTCGGCGGACTGTAGGGCATGCGGAGGTAAGCGCTGATCAGGTCCACGATTCGTTGCCGCAGTGAAGGGTTGTTCTGGGCCAGCTGCTCCAGCGCGTAGAGGCCAGCCAGCCGGACCGGCGCCTTGTCGTGGCCGAGCTGCTCAGCGGCCTTGCCGTAGCGGTCGGTGTCGTGGCCGCGTTCGCCGAGCTGGAAGGTGCGCCGGGCGGTGTCGGCGTTGCGAGCGGTGTAGTAGACCGCGAGCAGCGCGGCCAAGCCGGTGGCGACTGCCAGAGCGCGACCGCGGACCATATCGACGGCGGCTGCGAGTTTTTCTCCCTGCAGGCCCGTCACGCCGTCGACGTGCTCCAGCCACCAAGCGGCGCCGGGTCCGAGCATCCAGCCGATCACAACGACGAGTACCCCGGCGACCATGGTGACTATGATCGAAAGAGGCTTCATGGCATCCTCTCGGACAAACTCGACCCTCTGTCGGTTCTCAACGCGAATGCTGAGCGAACTGAGTGCAGCGTGCGAGGCATGCATAAGCTCGCCCAGCGCGCCCGGCCAACGCTAGGAGTCAGCCAGCAGATGCTTGTAGGCGCGTTCGATCTCCAGGGCGCGCAGAAGCGGTCCCACCAGGCGTTGGGTGGTGGCCGCCGGGGCGTTGTTGAGCTCTGCCCAGCTCACGCTGGTAGTTCGGGTGTAGGTGTCCTTGTCGTAGCGTGCTTGAGGACCGAAACCGAAGTTGGGGTTGGCATTGCTGTGAACACGCAGGCCGCGTAGGCCGGTGGCGCCGATGGCGAGGGCCCAGTTGCCGAAGTAGCCAGCGTGTTCGGACGCGATCTTGATCAGGGCAAGGAACCGGTGGGTGTGGTTGACGGCCGCTGCCGGCAGAATCAACTGTTCCTCCGAGCCATCTCGGGTTGCGCTGGAGAAGCGACTGGTGAACAGGCGCAGTCCACCGTCTTCGTGGACCTGCAGTTCGATGGCGTCTTCGGGGAAGATCTCGTTGTTAGGGGTGAAGATACGGCCGTGGCCGAGGTTGCTGCTGGCGCGTGCGGCGCCGGCGCCGCGACGGAAGCCGTTGCCGGCTTCCTGCAAGGATGGGCTGACATCAGTGCCCTCTAGGAGGGTATTGAGTTCGATGGTGAACGCCTGGTTGATGAAGATCGCGAGGTTCTGGTTCCAGTTGTTCCCGCTGGCCAGATCGACGAGCATGTCCGAGGGCCCGGCAAGAGGGTGCGCCAGCAGGAATAGGTGGGCCTGGCGGCGGTACTCGCCAGTGATCGGATCGTTGTCGATCTCTTCTTGAAGTAGGGCCAGCGTGTCGCGGTCGGTAGAGCGGCGGTGTTCGTGCAGCCCGACCACGTCGGCGTCGGACAGGACGTGCTTGGTCTTGTCGCCGCGGCCGTAGTACTTCCCGTCGACCATGTGCGGGGCGACCGGGCTCGCCGGGATGTGAATGACCAGGTAGCCCTGGGTGGCGTCGGCGTCGCTGGGAATCTCTGAAGTGAGGATGGTCAGCGCGGGGTCGCAGAGGGAGCGAGCGATCTGCTCCATCTTCTCGGCCAGCCCGCTCAGCGGCTGGGGAGCGAGGGTGAAAGCTCGGTTGGTCTTGTCCTCGGCGATTCCGATGATCAGGGTGCCGGAGTCGATGGCGAACGAGGCCATGTCCCGGGCGGATTCCTTGTTGCCGTTCTTGCTGCTGGGGACTTCCTTCAGGTCGACGTAGTGCGATTCCTCCAGCAGGCCGCCGTCGATGGCGTCCTGGAGGTCGGTTTCAGTCTTGGGGGTCCAGCGGGAGTGCTGGGCGGACAGATAGATCGGCGTCATTGGCGATCCCTCATGCGAACATCGGGGGCTATGTCGGCCGCCCCGAGACAGGACGGGCATCAGCAAGTATGACCGGACATAGGCGCCTATCACGGTTGATCACTGCGGTGTGTCGCGTTCCATCACATATCGCGAATTGCGGGGGCGCGGCGCGATCGACCCGATGCCGGAGTCCTTGGCGATCACCGTTCAAGTAGCCCAGGGCTCAGGCGCTTCCCACACCGTCAGATGCCGATCAGGATCGACCTCCTCCCATAGTCATGATGTGCCTCCTGGATGGCCGGTGGGGAGGATAGCGGTGCGGCCAGCGGCGTTGGGGAAAACGGGCATGCCGAGGTGGATCGTGGTCGCGAGGCGGGCCCGCTCGTCGAGCTGGGCGAGCTTGTCTTCGGCGCCGGCGAGGCTGACGCGAAGTCCTTCGATCTCTCCGAGCCATCCTTCGCGTTCGGCCTCGGCGATGCGGGCGAGGAGGTTGTCGCGGATCTCTTGCAGGCGGGGGCGCTGGGCTGGATCCGGCCGGAGAAGTGAGCAACGGACACAAGCGTGCTCGTGAACACATGGGGTCGAAAAGGCACGGCCGCAGATGCCGATGGACAGCTTGCGCTTCTCGAAGTGGGCGAGGAACTCGTCCCATTCCTCCTCGGTGGGGGTGCGGTACTCGGCACTGGGGCGTGCCGAGCGGCGCCGGGCGATGAACGCGCGGTAGGCCTCGATTGCTTCCTCGGGGTAGGCGGCCTTGTAACGCATCGTGGTCTCGATGCTCTCGTGGCCCGCGATGACCTGGGCGATATGCGGTGGGAGGCCGTTCATGATGGCGTCGGTGATGAAGATTCGGCGAAAGTCGTGAGGGGTGAAGCGCAGGGGCAGACCGGAGTCGTCGGTCAGCCCGGTGGCGGCCAGGGTCTTGTTCAGCAGCGCTTTGACCGCTGCGGGGGCGATGCCTCTGATCTCGCTGCCCGTCCGTCGCTGGAAAAGCAGCGGCATGGGGGATGACCAGGTGCGCTCGTGCCGGTCGTAGGCGGTGACCAGCGGGATCACGCCAGTTGCACCGCGAACGCGCATGACCACCGCGCTGAGCACGTCAGCGAGTTCGGGACTGATCAGCAGCAGGCGTTCCGCGTCGGACTTCGACGGCGCGATCTGTAGCAGCGGGACGAGTTCGCCGGTTGAGGGCAGCCTGTACTCGGTGATGGCGTGATGGGTCAGCTCCAGCAGTTCCTCCACCCGCACCCGAGGAGCGCACCAGAAGGCTCTCAGACAACGAGTTGACCACGGTCAGAGCGTTCTATCAGGACATCGCCCAGTGGGCGCTGGAGGAACCCACCCGCTGGGGACCGTGGGTTGCACCCTGTCCCATCCGCGACAGCGACCTCATGGTCCGGCAGAGCAAGGTCAACAAGCACCGCAAGGCCCGCATGGACCAACGCACCCGCGAACGCCTGCCCCGTGCTTCCACTCCTGGTCAAGATTGCGAAAGACCGGCTGAACGCGGCCAGCCGCCGCCTGCAAGCGGCCAGCATGGTCAAGGCGGGCCAGGACTTCGAGGTCGATGGCCAGCGCTGGCACCGCCCCGTCCCGGCCAAAGAACGTCGGCTAACGCCTCTGGTATGGGCCGTCGACCCGACCACCGGGAGCCGCCGCGACCTGACCACCGAGGAGGACGAAACCTTCTGGGCCTGGGCCATCATCGAGACCCTCCGCCATACCGGAGGAGTCGCTGGCCATGCCCACCACCAGGCCGCCGCTCCTCCGAAACTACCCGCGCGACGGTGGCCACCAGGCGGGGGCCGAGGCGATGTCCAGCTCACCGTCCAGGGCAGGTCCAGCCGTGCGGGGTCATGTTGGCGTCGTCGGTGGCTGGTAGCTGCACCTGGAACTTGCCGTTGACCAGCATGACAATCAGCGGGGACGGCAGCACCGTGATGCCATCTCCGATGGAGACCGTGGTGGTGGGTGCTGTGAACGTGATCTGCCCTGTGGCGGGGTTTCCTAGCAGGTCAACGAAGTTTCCCCGCAGAGTGCACAGGTTGTAGGACGGGGGCAGCGCCACGTAAGCCTCCAGGTCGTCGGGCGGCCGGCGCGTCTTCGTGAGCGGATCGGTCGTGGGCGGCATGGTGGCGGTGCTGACGTGCTTGCGTCCCGATCCGAGGCCAGAACTACGGAAAGGCCCAAACCCCTGCCGGGTCGGGCCCTGGTTTATGCCGGTATGGGGCTCCTACCAGCCGCCCAAGTGGTGCAGCCGCCGGTAACGCTCCCCGGAGCCCAGCCGCCCGTGCCGCCCGTCGGGGCCACCTTGGCGCCCGCGGCTGGCCGGTACATCGTGGGGGCCGCCCACCCACGGAGGAAGGCGCCCGCCGCCCGTCACCTGTCCTGGCATACCGGGTCTTGTTGTGTTTCGCGGTATCCGTTGGGGAGCGCCGTGGGGGCATGGTAGGTGATTTCGTAGCGTGTCGCTGGGCCGGTGATCCGGAAGGGTTCGTTGTCCGGGCCGCGGAAGTACGCCCGTCGCAGCCGGCCACCGTAGTCATAGACCACTTCGATATCCCACTCATACGACTTGTCCTCGGCTGTCACCGTGAACTCGATGGTCACCCGTTCGCCGCTGGCTAGGTCGATGCTCTTGGGGAGGTAACGCGACGGGTGGCCCTCGGGGCGTTGCACATCGAGGTCAACCTTGATCTGGTATTCGTCAACCTCGCCCTGCGCGGGAACCTGGATGCAGGTGCCCGTGAAAGAGCGACCGGAGGCGATGACTCGTGGCCTCACGTCGATGAGCCGGATGCCGCTGTCGCGCAGGCCTTGAATGATGATGACAACGTTCATCGTGCCGACGCGGGCGCCCTTGTGCCGCTGGAGCAGGCCAAGCAGTTCCATATCATCCGGATTGCGAAGAAGCAGCGCTTGGTCGCTGCCGGACGCCACCTTGTCGGGCAGCGCCAGTCGGTCCCCCACGTTGATCCTGGACGAAGTCCTCGCGTGGAGGGGCGGGCTGCCGGTCATGTCTTTGCCGAAATCGGACCTCCAGAGGAGCACCGCTGCCACGATCACGATTGCGGATCCCAGGCCGAACAGCCATCTTCGCGGATCGGCCAGCAATGGCCGACCCGCGTGCCTACTCAGCTGGATGGAGATGTTCCCGGCCGAGCCGATCTGGATGTTGTGGCCGCCCACCGATGACTCGCGCAGGGACGGGCCCTCGCCTTCGGCCTGGCCGGCCGGGTCCGCCGGCGTCACGGCATGCTCCTGAGGGTTCGGGCCGCAGAGCGGGCCAGCCGTACGGCACGATCGGAATCGCCAGCGCCGTCCATGCGTACAACGGCGTTTCCGACGCGGATCAGCACCGCGTCCACGAGATCAGGGCAGGTGGACATGTCATCGGCCGGGGCGGGGCTACGCACCCGCCGGCCAAAGCAGCCAGAAGTCTCGATCGCGATGAGACCGCCTGCCTCCTCTGACGTCAGCCCCACCCACAACACGCTGACGGAAATTGTGGAGGCGTCCCCTCTGCTGGCGGTGGGGACAAGGTCACAGCCGACAGGAGTGGACAACGCCAGCTCCGGCGGGGCGGGCCGAGGGATCAGGGTGTAGCGCGTGTCCGGGAACTCACTTCTCAACGTCTGCCGGGGAATCAGGGCGCACGCGTCCGGCCACCGGCTCCGGTCCACGCCCCCTCTGGCCACTATGCCGGGTTCGGCCAGAGGCGGGGCGGCAATTCGATACGCGGTGAGCCCGGAGCCCTCGAGTTCATACTCGTCGGCCAGGATTAACCGCTGGTTCACGCCTATCACCACGGATGTGTATGGCAGCGCGACCACAGGTGTCACGATCCCGGTCACCGGATCCACGGTCTCGATGAGGGTGCCGCGGAGCCCGTGGATGAATTCCCTCTTCAGATAGAGTCGTTCTCCGGCGGCGAGGACCTGGAAGCTTTCATCCGGACCACCGCTTACCTGCCTAACCCGCCCCGACCTCCTATCGATCATCTCGCTCACGCGCCAGAACACCGCGTCGTCGACGCGGGAGATGAGCACGTCGTCGGCCGTGACCGCGAAGCCACAGTCGCAGATCCCCTCCGCGACGCGGTCGTAAAGCTGCCGCCCGTCGATGTCGTACACGCTCAACGCGTTGGCGCTCTCCACGCCGATCACTCCATGCTGGACCTCGACGCCCGCCGGTCCCAGGGGAGAGACCATCCGCTCCCACAGCAATCGTCCGGTGGAGACCGCGAGGATGTGCAGCCGAGACCGATCACCGCAGGCCATCAACAGGGCCAGCACCCGGTTATCTGCGGCCCCGTCATCCTCCAGGCGACACCCAGGGGGCAGGCGGGCATCCCAACGACGTGTCCCCCTCGTCGCGTCCAAGGCTCTTACCACGCCCAGCGCGGGGATATGGATCAGCACCTGCCCGCCGCCGGTGGCGAGGTGGGAGAAGTACGGTAGGTGAATGCCCGAGGCCAGGCTCCACAGAAGAGCGCCGGTGCGGCTGTCCAAGCCCAGCAGGGAGACGTGCGGCCTGGTGCCGTCCGTCCTCCTGCCGTATGCGCCCGCCACCACCACGTCACCGGTCCTGGCCAGGTCGATCCCGTTCCCGGAGGGTTGCTCCGACGGCTCGTAGTCGGCGAGGGAAGAGACGTCGAACGTCCACAACGTCCTGCCGGTGAACGCGTCCCTGGCGCCGATATCCATACCCTGGGCAAGGACCACCATGTCGTCCAGGAGCAGGGTCTCGTGTCGGCCGTCGAGGGGCTGTCGCCACAGTTCTGAGCGCATCCCCGTCGGGACGGGCGTCGGCCCGGCGACCCTGGGCTCCTCGACGGGCACGGATAGAAGCGCGACGCAAGCGACGCACAATACTGCAAACCAGACAACCGGCTGGTTGCGACGTGTTGGCACAACCACGGCCGATGGGTCAGCGGCGGTCGATGGTGACGTCACGGGCCTGGCCGATCTGGATGTTGTCCCCGCCGATGAAGCTGCCCGAGACGGTCTGGCCGCCCGCGCTTCCAGCGATCGATGAGGCCAGCATGCGGGCCAGGTCGGCCGCCAGCGCCGAGTCCGCCGTCAACGCCTTCTTGAGCTGGCCCCGGAGCGCAGACTGAAAGTCCTCGTCCTCGGGGAATTCCACGGCGTCACGGATGGCCGCCTCGATCCCGGGGCGGTTCTCCTCGCGCTTGAGCAGGCGTTGGAGGAGCCTCCGACCGAGGCTCACTGACTCGTCCGCCGCCAGGTCCTGCGCTTTGGTCAAGACCGCGCCGCCGTACGCACCGATCGCCGTCATGACGTACGGCATCATCTGGCCGACTAATGCAGGTATGTCCATCGAGTACTCCTCACGCCAGCGTATGGACACTAATTGTCTGCACGGGCAGGTTCGCAGGGCCATGGTCGCGATGGTGTGGAAACGCTGTAAGTCGCGGCGGTAGGTGCGCCGGGATTTCGGCGAGTACGGGCGGGTGATCACGTGCCAGAGGATCGTGCAGGTCGCCGGGGGCAGCCACACCAGCCGCTCGGGAGGATTCCTTCTGAGGGGGACAGGGCGCGGAGGCCGGCGTCCGTGTCCGCTGCGGAGCCGACGCCGCGGTCCGGGTGGAGGCCAGCGCGGCGCCTGCGACGGCGGATGCGACGAGCGCAGCCGACGCAAGGGCTGCGCGCAGCAGCCGAGAGACAACCTCAACGTCGTCGGCGCCGAACTGGCCCACCTTCGGGTGTCGTTCCCGTAGGGGTGACGTCCAGGAGTCGGGCTGTTTCTCGTTCGGTCGCGGGACTGGACCTAAGCCCGAGCTCGTGGAGGCTTTGTCGGAGTAACTCGACCGTACGGCGGGCATCGCCATCACGTCCCAGGCGGAGCTGGATCCGGACGATCTTCAGGTAGTTCTCTTCGACGCCCGGCTCCAGGACGCGGATACGTTCCAAGGCGTCCAAGGCGCGTTCCGGATCGTCGTGTTCGCAAAGGGCTGCCAGGCGGGTGAGGGTGTCTGCCTGTGAACGGGTCAGGGCGTATCGGTGCTCATCGACCCATTCCGCGTCCACGCCGCTCAACAACTCACCGCGGCAGAGCTCCGCGGCTCTGGTCAGGATGGCCAGCCGGCTCTCGTCGTCTCGCGCCGCCTTGAGTTCGTTCAGGGCGGCCTGATAGTCGCGGAGATCGACGCTGATCAGTCGCATGTCGATGCGGTAGACCGCGGTTCTTTTGGTAGTCGACGCGCTGATGAAGGGCGCGGTCTTGGCGCAGGCGTTCTCGTATCTCGTGGCGCTGACCAGTGTTTCCCGAAGGTGGCGCAGGGCATTGTGGAGATCCTTGCCTACTTCGTCGGGCCATAGTGCGGTGGTCAGCTGGGCGTTGGTGGCTCCCTCGGGGTGGAGGGCCAGGTAAGCGAGCACGTTGAGCTGCAACCAGCTCAACTCCAGCGGTTGAGCTCGATCGCGAACCTGGACGAGTGGCGGTCCGAGAATCGAGAGCCGTATCAGCTCCGGTCCTTTCCACACCTTCTGTGCTACCGGGAGTCCTTCCCCGGCGGGTGTTGACCGTGGCTCGGCGAGTTGGCCAAGGTGCTCAACGGCTTCCGCGCTCGTCAGATGGCACAGCTCCACGCCGGTTAAGTCCTCGGCAAGGGGTCCCTCAGCGCTGATCACCTTGAACCCCGGTCCGAGCCGGCAGGTAGTTCCGGGTGGCCACTCGCCAAGGACGATCACGCCGCAGCGGGCCCTGGGATTGGACACCAGCAGCGCTCCGACGCTCGTGTACAGCTCGTTGTCGGGCTCCGTGACCAGCACCACGCTCGGTAACGCTTCGCCGGGATCCCGTTCGGGAATTGCAGCCGGAGCATCCACTTCGCGTTCCAGCATCGTGCGGCGATGCGTGAACAACTTCTCCTGAAATTTCCTGAAGGCTGCTGCAGGCGTCTCAGTGAGGATCAGGCCAGGGAGCGATTCATTGGCGAGGGCTGACTGCGGTCCGTACAAGGACTCGGCGACACCGGTACACATGACCACTTCGGTCCGGGAGGTAGATGCCTGTCGGAGGAGGTCGTTGACCAAGTACCCGGCTACGTCGTGGATGCCGTGCCCGGTGAGCCCAAGGCTCAGGCTCGATAGCGGAGCTCGAACCGGAGTTCCTTCAGGGGTATAACCAAGGATCAGGTGATGGGGGGCGGCCTCAAGACCTACGTTCTGTTGGCTGAGGAAGCCGCGGTCGTTGGGGACAGGCTGGTTGTGCTTTGCGTACGCTTGGCGGCTCTCGCCTCCTGTTGGCTCCGGCCTCGGTTGGGCGGCTGGCTCAGTTGTCGGTGCTGGGCGGCGGCGCGTGCGGCGACGTCGCAGTCTGGAGGCCGCCAACGCGGTGCCGATTCCGGCTAGGTAAGCCAGCGTTACGAGGGAGCCAGAGGGAAGACGGATCATGGTGCCTGCCTGCGAGTCGTCCCCGATGGCAGGTGCCGAGGCTGGGGGAGTGCGCTCCGTGCGGGGCTGGGGGCGATCGCTGGGGGTAGGCGTCACCGTACGACGAGGCTGTTCGGGCTTCTTGGCGAGTGGGAGGCGAAGCTTCCACCCGGGGCGGATCAGGTCGGGATCGGAAAACACGCGACCGTCCACCTGGCGATGGTGAGCGTTGAGTTTCCAGATCTGTGACCATCGGTACGCGCTGCCCAGTTCCTTATCTGCGATCTCCCGCAGGGTGTCACCAGGCCTGACCGTGTAGACGTCGGGTGTCGGGGGGTGGTGTGGCGCGGTCGCCACCACCGTCGATGGCGCCGTTGGTGCCGCCATGGCGGGCGAGGTGCTGAGGGTAGCCGTCGCCGCAGTGATCAGGTAGGCGGCCAGTCGCCGCATTCCAAGGCGGGAGCGTACGGGGGAGAAGCCCCGTATCCGGGCGATGACCTCGGCGAACGTGCTCAGCATGAGCGAGACCCATGCACCCCACGCGAGGTACTTCAACGCGCCGATCAGGAGCGAGCCGTCGTCCCTTCTAGCCAGCGTATCGAGCAGTTGGTCCGGTTCGGGAAGACGGTCGGGTATCGGCGATCCGGCCATGGAGTAGAGCAGCAGCGGCAGTCCTACGATCATGGCGACTAGTGCTACGAGAGCGAACAGACGGCGGAGGAGGATCATCGGTCTGGTGCTTCGAAACCGGTTACGAGATCGGCATTGAAGACACTGTTGGGGCGCGTCCGGCAATAGCCGATCATTACGATCCTGCTCTATCCGCCACATCTCATCCGAAAAGAGCGAGTATAGGTCTCTCACTGGTCATCCTCTCGTGTCCAACAGTGGATCTGGATACGCCCGATGCTCGGGCACGACGATTGCATGACCTGTGACATCGGCGACAACCGGCCGACCAAGAGCGTCGTCGCCCTGCTGCCGATCTAGAACAGATGGGCATGATTTCCTCGGCGACCGAACCCTTCGCCGAGAGGAGTCGTACATCCGGGCGATCCCTTTTTCTCGCGCCGGGAGATAGTCATGACCCATCCGTTGCATACCAGCCGGTCCTCACCGTACGCGTTCCGGAGGGCATCATTTCTCGACCCAAGACCGAAGGCCGTGGTCGACCAGGGCGAGCCCATCGAGCTTCAGAAGCGCCCTGAGCGGTGGTGATGCAAGGCAAGGAGTTGGCTGGCCGTATGTGCGGCGGCTGCTCAGGAGCGCGTGAATGCGGCCATCGGAGAATGTCGACGGACCTGACGGAGGATCCGCGTTGTTGGTGAATGGCCGCCTGTACGAAGTTCTCATGGATTACGAAAGGGCCCTTTATTTATGCAGGTCAACCCGGTGTCACACCTCGTGCAATGGGTGCCCGGCATAAGTGAGGTGATGCCTTGACGGAATCGACATAGCACTATTGCCCTCAGGAAGAGAAAGCTGAATTCCCCGACGGCATTCGGACGTTCAACTCATTTTGGAGCTGGCTATACGATGCTTCCAAAATCGGCCTTAGTTAGCTCCCCGCCTCTTCTCTCGGGAGTACAAATGAATGCGAGGCCCAGCATAAAGCTCTTAACCATGTCAACAACAGCCCTTTTGGCCGTATCAATCGTCGGCTGTTCCGCCGGTAACGGCCAGGTGGACCTCCCAACGTCCCAACCACCAACTGCTCCGCCTCTGACGACGAAGGTCCCGTCCTCCAAGACCTCCGACATCAAGGCCGCGATCGCCGAGGTCTACACGGACTTCTGGCCCGTGTCGGCAGAGGCAGCGAAGGCCCCCGCAGCCCAAGCACGCAAGCTCCTCGCCCCATACGTTGCCGGCGAGTTCCTCGACGAGCAGGTGCAGAAGATCGGCACCTACCAGGCCGAGAATCAGGAGCCGTACGGCCAGCCCACCGTCCACATCATGCGCGTCACGCTGGGCCCCGGGAACACGGCCTCCCTGCACGACTGCCTGGACTTCTCGAAAGCGGGCCTGGCCGACCGGAGAACGCACCAACTCATCCCCGGGACTCTCGGCAGTTCCCGCACGCACGTGGCCGCAGACTTCAAGCGCGGCTCCGACGGTCGTTGGCGTCTGACCTCTGTGATGCAGCTGGAGGAACCATGCAGCCCCGCTTCGTCGCAGCAGTAATCGCCGCCGCGTTCGTCGCCTTTGGTAGTGCTGGTACGGCGACGGCGAGTCCTACGCCATCTCCACGCGCTGAGACAGGCGCCAAAGCGCTGCCGTGGGGATGGGACGTCCGCGCTGGGTTCCGTGACCAGAGACCCGGCAGTCCGGGTCGGCGGCAGGAGCGGCCGGCACAGCCAGCCAGGCCGGGAACCGCCTGCACGCGTACTGAGGTCACCAACACCGCAAATCAACCGGTGCGGGCAGGAGCGGCAAACGGTTCCTGGTTCCGGGTGGAATGCCCTGGACAGGCGCCGCGGGTCGAGTTCGTCCCCACGCCTGACGCGGGGGACGGCGACCAGCAGGCACAGCCTGCCGTCACCCCGGAGCAGCTCGCTCAGCGGGCCATGCGTGAGCTACGGCCTCCGACACCGCAGATCGAGACGGCCCCGCCGCAGGGATCCGATGCACTGGTCGGGCGTCCGGTGTGGTTTTGGGTTGCGCCCTCTCAGCGCCGCCCGATCACGCGCCGTGTCCAGGCTGGCCCAGTGTTCGCGCAGGTCGTCGCTACTCCGCGGGAGATCCGGTTGGAGCCCGGAAATGGCGATCGGCAGCGCTCCTGCGCGAGCCTCGGGACCCCTTTCAACCCTGCTCTTGCGGCCGACGGCCAGAACAGCGATTGCTTCGTCACCTACCCGCGCTCCTCGGCCGGACTCGCGAATCAAGCCTACAAGGTGACCGCTTCGGTGATCTGGTACGCCTCGTGGACCGGATCCGGCGGCACTGGTGGTCAACTCCCGCCGGTCACCGTCACGACCAGCGTCAGCGTGCGTGTCGCTGAGGGCCAGGCCCTGGTCACCGTTCCCACTCCTGGAAAGTGACGCCAGCGATGGCTACGCAATCTCGTCAACGATCCGCCACGCCTGCGCCGCCACGGCTGCCGCGCCAACGCCGCCGCGGCATGATCGCCCTCGCCATCGCGCTGATCGCGCTCGGTGCCCTGCTAGCCGCTTACCTGGTGACCTCGCTGGACACTCGCGCATCCGTGCTGGTGGCGGCCCGCAACATCGCGATTGGCGAGCAACTTGGCCAGGCCGACCTGACCGAGGCCAAGATCTCCGCCGAGCCCGGTATAGCCACGGTTCCCTCGCGCCAGCTGCAGCAGTTGGTGGGCCGCGTCGCGGCGGTCGACCTGCCCAAGGGCAGCCTCCTCGGGCCTGCCTCGGTGACCACTCAGCTGTCGCCGAAGCGCGGCGAGGCACTGGTACCGGTGGCGTTCAAGCCCTCCCAATTGCCCGCCCGCGGGTTGCGTACGGGGGACCGCGTCCAGATGATCGTCGTTCCGGACCCGGCCCGCCCTCCCCAGAACGGCGACGGTCAGGCCGTATCCGACCAAGACCCCAGCCTCACTGACGCTCCCCTGAGCGCGGTCGTCGACCGGGTCGGCGCCTCCAATGCCACCGATGGGCTGGTGGTGGTTGATCTGATCATGGCCGAAAGTGGCGGCCCGCAGATGGCCAAGCAGGCGGCGGCTGGACGCATCGCCCTGGTGCTGACCTCACGGAGGACCAGATGACGCTGTATACGTTGATCTCTCCTGGCGGCTCGCCGGGTGTGACGACGACCGCGCTGGCGGCGACGCTGTGCTGGCCGGTGCCCGTGGTCATGGCCGAGTGTGACCCGGCGGGCGGCGTGGTGCTGTCGGGGATGCTGGCCGGCAGGCCGGACCTGGTGGGGTCGGTGGGGCTGCTTCAGGCGACGGAGATCGTGTGGGAGCAGCTCATCCCGCTCGACGCCGGCGGTCAACGGCGTTTGCTACCCGGCTTGTCCGATCCTGGTCAGGCCGTGCACTTGGACGGCGCGTGGGGCGTGATCCGGGATCTGTTCACGCACGCCCCGTTTGACGTGATCGCCGATATCGGGCGGATCGGCGGCAAGGACACGCCGTATCCACTGCTCACCGAGGCCGCGTTCGTCGTCATGGTGTTGCGTCCGACGTTCCGCTCGATCGCCGCCGCGCGCCCTCGGCTGCATGCGTTGCTGCGCGCGAACGTTCAAGCGCCGGTCGGGTTGTGCCTGGTCGGTGAGGGGCCGTACAACAAGCGCACGGTCAGCAGCGTGTTGGGGCTGCCGGTGCTGGCGGAGATCAGGGAGGATCACACAGCCGCTGGCGTGCTGTCCGATGGACGTCCGGCTCGTCGTGATTTCGGCCGCTCGCCGTTGATGTACGGCGCTGCTCGGCTGGTCAAGCAGATGAGGCAACCCGTCTTGGAGGGGAGCCCGGCATGAGGGCCGATACGGGGGGATGGCCGAGCCGCGGCAAGCATCATGCCGAGCAAGTGTGGGCCCAGAAGCCGCACCGCACCACGCTCCCGGACGGACTGGGCTACCGAGCCGAGCCCCACACGATGGACGACGATGCCTTTCGCGCTGCGGTCAGCCGGATCAGCGGTCAGCTGTCGGAGCAGCTGAACGAGGCCATCGACCGCGACGAGGCGATGCGGCTCATCCAGGCCGGGGTAAGCCGGTGGGCGCAGGACCAGGTCGTGCTGGGCCTCGCCGCGCCGTCGGTGAGCGAGCAACAGCGGCTGGTCAAGGCGGTGGTGGACGAACGGTTCGGGCTCGGCGTGCTCACCGACTACTTGGCCGACGAAAACGTGGAGAATATCGACGTCAACGGCTGTGATCAGATTTGGATCACCTACGCCGACGGCTCCAAAGTCGCCGGCCCGCCCATCGCGAACTCCGACGAAGAGCTCATCGAGAAGATCCGGCTGTGGGCAATTCACGGTGGCATGACCGCCCGCGAGTTCTCCGCCTCCTCACCCTTGTTGAACAGCACGCTCGGCGACAACATCCGCGTCAGCGCGGTGATGTCGGTCAGCACGAGACCGCACCTGTCGCTGCGCAGGCACGGCCTAAAAGACGTCACCCTCACCCAGCTGCGCCACCTCGGCTCCATCGACCACAGGCTCCAATCGTTCCTCGCCGCTGCCGTGCGGGCGCGCAAGAACATCGTGGTCACCGGCGGCGTGAATGCCGGCAAGACCACGATGCTGCGTGCGCTGGCCGCCGAGATCCCGCCCGACGAGCGGATCGCCACCCTGGAAAGCGAGTACGAGCTGTACTTCCACCAGCTTCCCGACCGACACCGCGACGTCGTGCCGCTGGAGTCTCGCGCAGCCAACAGCGAGGGGCATGGCGCGATCACCTTGATGGATCTCATCCCCCAGTCGCTGCGGATGAACATCATGCGGGTGGTTGTGGGCGAGGTCCGCTCGACCGAGATCATTCCCATGCTGGAGGCGATGAACATGGGGCAGGAAGGCTCGCTGACCACCATCCACGCCAACAGTCCTCAGGAGATCTTCAATCGGATCCTCATCCTGGCCCTGCGTGGTGGTCTATCCATGCCGCCGGAGACCGTCCACCTGCTGACTGGGATGGCGCTGGACTTCGTCGTGCACATGCGCCGTGATCGGCGCACCAATCAGCGCTATGTCTCCGAGGTCATGGAGGTGATGGAGCCAGCTGACACGATCCTGCCTGCTCACAATCTCATCTACCGTCCCGGACCTGACGGGCGCGCCGTGCCGGCGACGACGCCGCAGTGCCTGGGCGAGCTGATCGCGGCCGGGTTCGACGCCAGCGCGCTGGAGATGTGGCCGCCCGTCTATCAACTTCCGGCAGGTCGGTCATGACCGCGCTGCTGGCCGCACTCGCCGGTGCCGCCTTGATCGGCGGCCTGGTCGCGCTGGTCGTGGGGGTGGTAGGCCGGACGCCGCGCCCCGGTCTACCACCCTCGCCCCTGGCCGAGCGGCTTCGCCGGTTGGCTGCCCCGCACCTGCGGCGACGCCTGTTGATCGCGGCAGGGATGGGAGTCATAGTGCTTGCCTTGACCCGTTGGCCCGTGGCCGGGATCGGCGCGGGTATCGGCACGATGACCTTGCCTGCGCTGCTGTCGGGCCGCAGCTCTCGTGCGGTGATCGACCGGATGGACGCGCTGGAGCGGTGGACCCGCCGGTTGTCTGACGTCCTGGCCGCGGGGCGTGGCCTGGAACACGCGCTGATGAGCGGCACCCGCAACGCCCCCGATCCCATCGCCGCCGAGGTACGAGCTCTCGGGCGGCGGGTGGAAATGCGCGTAGAGCTGGGCGAGGCGCTCCGCCTGTTCGCCGACGATCTCAACGACCCGATCGGCGACCGGATCGCCGCAGCGTTGATCCTTGCCGCCGAACGCCGTGGCCAGGGCCTTCGCCAGGTGCTGACGGGGCTGGCCGGCATGGTCGCCACCGAGGTCGCCAATCGCCGACAGATCGAAGCCGAACGCGCTCAGTGCCGCACCACCGTCCGCTGGATCACCGTGTTCCTGATCGCCTTCACCGGCTTTGCCGTGCTGTCTCGCGACTACGTCGCCCCCTACTCCACGCTGGTCGGCCAGCTGGTGCTCGCGGCGGTGCTCGCTATGTACGCGGCAGGGCTGCGATGGATTCACCGCCTGGGCGCCACCAACACCTTGTCCGGCCGGTTCCTCTCCGACGGGAATCCCGAAGGGAAGAGGGAGGGTCGGTGAATCCAGCCGTCATCTTGGCCGGGGCGCTCGCGGGGCTGGGCGTGGCGCTGCTGGCGCGCGAGATGTTGCCCGCGCCGCCGCGCCTGGATGCCGCACTTGCCCAATTGGACGACATCACCGATCGGATCAGCGGACTTCCCCGCCCGCAAACCGACGGTGAAGAGCGCACGAAGCTGGCGCGCTGGCTGACAACTCAGCTTGCAGGCCGGATCCCGGTGCCCACCCGAGACCTGGACCTGCTGAGGCGCACCCCCGGTTACTTCCTGTCGCAGAAGCTGCTCTGCCTGCTGGTAGGGCTGGCCATCCCGCAACTGCTCGGCTTGATTGTCTTCCTCTTGATCCCCGACCTGTCCTGGACGTTCCCTGCAGTGGGCAGCCTGCTGTTCGGACTCGCGTTGTCGTTCGCGCCTGATTACGTCGTCCGTGCCGAGGCTGCACGGCGGCGCAAGCAGTTTCGCCACGCCATCGCGGCCTACCTGGACCTGGTCACCCTCGAACGCGCTGCCGGCGCCGCGCCTAATCAGGCGCTGGAAAGCGCCGCCCGTCTCTCCCAGGGATGGGCATTCACCCGCATCGCCAGTGTCCTGGACCAGGCACGTCGCGCCCAGACACCGCCCTGGAACGGGCTGGCACGCCTGGCCGACCAGATCGGCGTCCCGGAACTGGCCGACCTGGCCGACATCGCCGAGCTCGCCGGCAACGAGGGCGCCCGGATCCTCGACACTCTCACCGCCAAGGCCGAATCCATGCGCGCCGCCGCCCTCAGCGAGGCCCGTGCCCACGCCAACTCCCGCACCACCACCATGGTCATCCCCATCGCCCTGCTCGGTAGCGCCTTCCTGCTGCTGCTCGCCTTCCCCGTCGCGTTCCGCCTGATCGCCCCTTAGATCCCGACAAGAGAGGAAACAACGATGAACCACCAGTACTGGACCACCGTGGTCGCGTTGCTGAAGGACCGGCTGGCCAAGGCCCGCAGCCATTCCGACAAGGGCAACGTCACGCTGGAGCAGATCGTCTGGGCCGCGCTGATCTTCGGCGCCGCCACCGCCGCGATCGCCATCATCATCGCCGCGATCGAGCGATTCTCCAGCCAAATCCAGTAACGGCCATGTCCGCCACACGACCGCTCCCGTGCGAGCGTGAGCGCGGGAGCGTCACCCTCCAAATGGTCATCATGTTCCCGGCGGTGCTGCTGGTCCTCGCCCTTGTGACGCAAGCATGCCTGTGGTTCCTAGCCCGCGACGCTGCGCTGTCCTCAGCCCAGGAGGGAGTCCGCGCGGCGCGCACCCATCAGGCCAGCCCCTCGGCGGCCCGCGAGGCCGCGCTCGCCTTCGCCCGCACCACCGGACAAGGCTTCCTGAACCAACCCACCGCCACGGTCAACGCCACAGCCACCGACATCGAGGTTCGCGTGGAGGGCAGCGTGCCGTCCTTCGTACCGACGCTGCGCTTGTCCATCTCGCAGACCGCGCGAGGCGCACGAGAGCAGTTCACCACCCCACAGGAGCGGCCATGACCAGCCATCGGGAACGTGGAAACGCAACTCTCGAAGCCGTGATGCTCGCTCCCGCGCTCGTCGCGATCCTCGCCCTCGCCATCGCGGCCGGCCGGGTGGGTCTCGCGCACAGCGCGGTGGAAGCGGCGGCGCGTGATGCCGCTCGCCAAGCCTCCATCGCCCGCGACCCCGCCCAGGCGCAGGCCGCGGCCACCGCCAGCGCCACCGACACGCTGGTCCAGCAAGGACTGGACTGTTCACCGACAGTGCAGGTAGACGCCTCCGGCCTGTCGCGCGCCATCGGCACCAACGCGACCGTGAACGCCGACGTCACCTGTGACGTCGCGCTCAGTGGCCTCCTGCTACCCGGCATGCCGGGCACGGTGACCGTCACCGCAACCTTTGCCTCGCCCGTCGATCCATTCCGGGGCACTCCATGAGACGCAGCCGCTATCGCGAAACGGGCCAGCGGGGATCGATCACGCTCGCTGCGGTGATCTTCATGATCGCCTTGACCGCGCTGGTCGGGCTGGTGATCGATGGCGGCGCCAAGTTCCGCACCGCTCGACAGGCCACCGCCATAGCCGAGGAGGCCGCACGCGCCGCCGCCGGCCAGGTCGACGTCGGTGCCGCGCTGGCAGGCCGCACCCGAGACAACGGATTCACCGTGGACCAGGCTACGGCGATCCGCGCCGCACAGAACTACCTCACCACGGCCGGACAACGCGGCACCGTCCGGGCGGTCTCGCCCACCGCGATCGAGGTCACCGTGCGGATCCAGGCACCCACGCTGTTCCTGTCTGCGTTCGGGGTGACCTCCCTGGAGGTGTCCGGCACCGCGCGGGCGCAGTTGGTATCCGGGGTGGAAGAAGGGAATCGGCCGTGAGGATCGTACGCGGCCTGGCCGCTCTGGTGATTCTGCTGGTGCTCCTGATCGGGATACCGATCGCGCTGCATGTGGTGGCGGGGCCGCCATGGCCGGCGCACCTGCCCAGTCTGCCCGCGTTGATCGAGCGGCTGCTGGCGCGCGACGACGGCAGTCTGCTCCTGCTCGTCGTCCGGCTGATGGGCTGGGGAGGCTGGGCCTGTTTTGCCCTGGCCACCGTACTGGAGACTTTCGCCCGGATGACCGGACGGCGGACGCCGGGCGTGCCCGGCCTGGCGGGCGTGCAGCGGCTGGTAGCCAACCTGGTGACCGCGGTGGTGCTCATCGGCAGTTCCTCCACCACAGCACTCGCCGCCACCCCTGCACCTGCGGCAGTCGTCGTCCACGTGCATGACGATCCGGTGACGGTGGACGCACAGCCGTCCAGTCCTCTGCCGGTCGAGATGCCGGTCGCGTTCGGGACCGGCGCGCTCGTCGGCGGCGCGTTCGTCACCTTGGCGCACCTGCGCCACAAGCAACGCCAGCACCGGCGTCCCGGCCAGCGCATTCCACTGCCCACCGACCCGACCGTGCAACGCCTGGAACGTGATCTGCGCCGCATCAGCATCCCGGCCACCCGAGCGGACGCCCGCCTGGCCGCAGCGCTGAACGCCCTGTCCGAATCGCAGGGCAGGCACGCGGCTCCAACACAGATCACCGGGATCCACCTCACCCAGGACACCCTCGACGTCCTCACCGACCCCACCGCCGACCTGCGCGCAGCGTTCACCCACATCGGCGAGGGACGCTGGCGATTCCACGATCACCCCGCCAATGCTGTGCCGACACAACGACGGGCGGCAGCGCCACCCCTGGTGACGGCTGGATTCACCGACGACGGCGGACGACTGCTAGTCCAGGTCAGCGGCGTCATCACCTGCCACGGCCACGCCGAAAGCATCGCCGCCTACCTTCGCGGGGTCGCCATCGAGGCGACCACCAGCACCTGGGCGCCCTGGGCCCGCATCATCCTCATCGGCCTGCCCGAGATTTCCAGTTACATCCGCCCGACCCTGAGCTGCACCACCGTTCACGACGCCCTGGACCTACTGGCCGAGGGCAACGCCCTCGAGCCCACGCTGCTCATCAGCGTTCACGCAGCCGCCGACGACCAACTGGAGCAACTCCGCCGCCTTCTTCGCGACCGACCAAGCGCCGCGCTCCTGCCAGCCGATGTACCCAGCGGAGCGTTGCCCCACTTGGTCTTCGACACCACAGCCCGCCCATCCACCATGCACATCCGCCCCGATGGTCCGGCGGTCCGACCACCGATGCTTCCCGCCGAGACGTTCCATGACATTTCCATGCTTCTGGGCATCGCCACCCGCGTCGACGACGTCGAACCCGACACCCCGCCGTACACCGAAAACCACACCTCACCCCCACCGGAGCACGGCCACACCACCATCGACGTGCGCATCCTCGGGCCGTTCACCATCGTCGGCACGCGAGAACCCCTGCAGCCAAAACAGGCCGAACTCGTTCTCGTCCTGACCCTGCACGAACCCCACGGCTTGCTCAACCATCAACTCGGCACCTACCTCGGCCCCGACGAAGACACCCCCAAACCACCCGACAGCGTCCGCCAGTACATCACCCGCACCCGCCGCCGCCTCGGGCCCGCCCACGACGGGCAAGAACACATCCTCCATACCGGAAACGGCCTGTATCGCCTACACGAGGTCACCTTGGACTGGGCCGAGTTCCAGCAACTCGCCGAAGCCGCCGACCGGGACAAACTCCGCACCGCCCTGGGTCTGGTACGCGGCCCTGCCCTGGCCGGGTGCGACTACTGGTGGCTGGAGACCGCGCTGCTGGAATCCATCCGCGCCGCCATCGTCGACACCGCCGCCGAACTTGCCGACCTCGAACTCATCGCCGACGACCCCGCAGCCGCCGCCCGGGCCGCCCGAAACGGACTGGCCGCCGACCCTTCCGCCGAACAACTGTGGCGGGCGCTGCTACGCGCCGAACACGCCGCAGGCAACCTCGCCGCCGTCCACGCCGCCTGGCAGCAATGCCTACGCCACATAGAAGAGGTCAGCCTCGACGGCCAGCCGCACCCTGAGACCACCAAGCTGTATCACCAACTCACCAGCCGGCGCGTCGACGCCATGCGTGCATAAGTTCTCACCGACGAAGCCATGCTGTCCATGGCCCTGCACCTACACGACCAGGGGATAAGCCCCGCAATATCGCCTCCCGCCTAGCCATGCCACAGGCAAGTCGCGAAGGGCAGCATCCCTAGCAGCGACTCTTGGATTCCTGCGCATACTGCGCGAGAACACGACGCCAGGACCGTCATCGACACGGCCGTCGCGGCAACCGGTGGCCTCTCACCGTTCTCCGCGCCTGACCAGGGCAGACAGACAAGGCCACGGAGGCGTTTCATGCCGGCACGAAGTGAGTGGATCAAGCACTGGGCGTATGAGGTGGTCAAAGTCGCCCGCCTGCCCGTCCCCAATGAGATCCGGGATCCGGCCTGCATGATCGGTCCGAAGCTCTGGATACGGCGCCGGATCCGCCGCCTGGCTCCCTGGCTCGTCCCCCGCCAGAATCCCCGCGGCTGCTGCTGGCACCATCAGGTGAACTGGCGTCACGCCGCGGCAGTCGCGGTCCGAGCGTCGAGTTGTGGAGCGGATCAACCCTGTGTCGCGATTTCCGTCGCGGTGGCTGATTACCGATTCCTTACCGAATCCGAGCACTGAGCGTCGGCGCTTCTATGGTGACCTTGCTCACTCCTCACGTCCAAGAGAAGGGGATCACCGTGTTACGTAGCGTGCTAAGTGCTGTCGCGGCGGCGATCGTGGTTGGTGGGCTTGGGCTGACCGGGTCGGCCGGCGCCGCCACGACGCCTGGCGGCGTCTCGGCCTGGGGTAGCGGCGGCTACGGTGAGCTCGGCGACGGGTCCACCTCGGAACGGCTCCTGGCGGCTCCGGTTCCGGGGCTGATCGACGTCGTCGCGGTCGACTCCGGGCGCGGCCATGTGATCGCGCTTAAGTCCGACGGTACGGTCGTGACCTGGGGCAGCAACGGATTCGGCCAGCTCGGCGACGGCACCCGCACCAACCGCGGCACGCCGGCGCCGGTCCCCGGGGTCTCCGGCGTGGTGGCGGTCGCGGCCGGCAGCGACCACAGCCTCGCGGTGCGTTCGGACGGCACCGTGCTGGCCTGGGGCTGGAACGGCTCCGGCGAGCTCGGCGACGGCACGAACGTCACCGTGCAGACCTCCCCGGTCCGGGTGCAGGGCCTGACCAACGCCAAGGCGGTGTCCGCCAACAACCGGCACAGCCTCGCGGTCACCGCGAACGGCACGGTCATGGCCTGGGGATCCAACAACGGCGGGCAACTCGGCAGCAGCGACACCACCGAGGTACGCCGGGTCCCGGCGCCGGTCAGGGGCCTGACGAACGTCACCGGCGTGGCCGCCGGCAGCGAGTTCAGCATGGCGCTGCACGCCGACGGGACGGTCAGCGCGTGGGGCCGGAATAAGTCCGGTCAGCTGGGCGACGGCACCAACACCACCCGCTCCGACCCGAGGCCGGTCACCGGGCTGACGAACGCCGTCGATATCGCCGCTGGCGGCGCCCACGGCCTGGCGGTCCTGGCCGACGGCAGCGCGCGAGCGTGGGGGTTCAACCGGTACGGCCAACTGGGCGACGGCACGACCACCGACCAGAACTTGCCCGTGCGGGTCCGCGGACTGTCCGCCGTGGTCGACATCAACGCCAGCCTCAACCACAGCATCGCGGCCACCACACAGGGTTTTGCGCTGGCCTGGGGGCTGAACCATCACGGCCAGCTCGGCAACGGCACGTTCGCCAACAGCAGCACGCCCGTGCTGGTAGTTGGCCTGTCCGGGGTGCAAGCGGTCGCGGCGGGATCGGCGCTGAGCGCGTTCAGCATCGCTTTGACGACCACCGAGTGACTCGGCCCGTCGGCTGGCCCCGAGGCAAGCGCCTGCGGGGGGGGCAGCTGCAGCCCGTCCGGGAGGTGTGCTCAGGCGCCCGAGTGCTTCGAGGGGTCGCCGACTCGAATCGCCGCCAGGGTGGGCCATCACCGAACGGACGGTGCAGACCATCGTCGCCGACCTACGCCGGGCGGGCCATCTGACCCGCGAGCGCATCGACCGGCGCAATCGCTACAGCCTCAACCTCGAACTGCACCTGCGTCATCCCGCCGAGGCCGGGATACCCGTGGGCCTGCTGATTGCCCTCTTCACCTGCACCGCCAGGTCGATTGATCGCCACTCCTGCTTGCAGGCGACATGCTCGACCTGCTCATCGTCGAACCCTCCGTACGCGGCCTCGTTCGCTCGCGTACAAGATCACCGAATCGGCGAGGCCGTGCGCTCACCCAGACTTGAGGAATCGATCTCGGTGATGGGTGCAATCAGCGCCGCCTGTCATCCGTCCGTAGGGGTAGCAAGATGACAAGACGAGGTCGTAAGGAGCAGCGTCATGGCTGCTGAACCTCTATTCGGCCGGCTGATCCGCGGCGTCATAGGCGGCGTAGTGTCTGGAATGATCTTCGCCGGGGTGACCATGTGGTTCGCCTCGACCCAGCCGCCCGGCAAGGCCGAGATGCCCCTACACATGATCGCCAGTATCGTGCAAGGGGGCAAGGAAGCGATCATGGCCGGTCAGACCAGCATCGGGGTCGGCCTGGCTGTGCACCTAGTGCTGTCGGCGGCCTTCGGCATCGTGTTCGCGCTGATCGCGCCGCTGCTGCGCAGCAACGGCACCGCCGCCCTGGTCGGCACCGTGTACGGCGCGCTGCTGTACGTGGTCAACTTCCTCGTGCTCTCACCGCTGCTGTTCCCAGTCTTCCAGGACGCCAACCAGCCGTTCGAGCTGTTCGCCCACGTGGTGTTCGGCACGGTGCTGGCGTTCTTCTTCTACGGATCCGGCGTACGCCGCGGCGAGGGCTTCCTGTCCATCGGCCCGCCCGAGCGTGCTCCGGCCCGCCCGCTGAGGTAAGCCCGCTGGCATGAGGCCGGTGACATGAGCGGCGGGCAGGAGCGGTTCCTGCGAGCGACCATGCCCGCGGCGGATGTGGTCTTCAACCTGGCCCGCAGGCTGACGCCGTCGGCAGCCGATGCCGAGGACCTGGTGCAGGAGACCTACGCCCGGGCGTGGGCGGCCTGGATCGACGGTCGTCGCCCCCGCCGCGCCGCCCCGTGGCTGGCCACCATTTGCCTCAACCTGGGCCGCGACCGGCTGCGCCGCCGCGCCACCCACGCGGAGGTGCCGTTGCCGCCCGGCTTCGACCCGCCCGGGCGGGTCGACGTGGCAGGCGAGGCGATCACCCACTGTGTGATCGAGGCGGCCCTGCACCGCCTGCCCGAGGAGCAGCGCATCGCGGTGATCTTGATGGATCTGTGCGGGTTTACCGCGGCCGAGGCCGCGGCCATCACCGGGTCGCCGCGCGGCACCGTCCTAACCCGGGTCCATCGCGGGCGCAAGAAGCTGGCCCAAACCGTAGCGGAGGTGAAGCACGGTGCGCCACGATCCTGAGCGAGACGCCGCCGCCTACCTGGCCGGCGAGCTCCACGCGCTGCGCCGCCTGCGGTTCGAGCGGCACCTGCTGGAGTGCCGAGACTGCTGGGCCGAGGCCACCACCGCGCGGCAGGGGCGGATGCTGGCCGAATCCCTGCGCGAGGTGGCACCGCCATCCACCCGCGAGCGTATCCGGGACGTGGCGGAGCTGGCCGAGGAGCCGCAGCGACGGCGCTGGCCGCAGTTGCTGCTCGCCGCCGCGGTGGCGGTGGTGATCGCCGTCGCGCTGGCGGTGGCGCCGAGGTTGACCCAGACGCAGCCGGCCCCGCTCGTGGCCGCCGCTGACCTGCAGCGCGCGGATGCGCTGATCGTCGGTCAGGAGCCGGGCCCGCCGTTGATGCGCATCGGTGCCTACGTCTGGCGGGGTACGGCCCAGGAGGAGTTGGGCGAGATGGCGGCGACCGTCTACAGCTACGCCGCGCCCGACGGCCGCCGCGTCCTGGTGATCGCCTCCACCCGCCCGTTCCCCCGCGCGGCAGGCGCCCGCGATCTGAAGCCGGCGCCGAGCTGGCTGGCCGAGGTCGAGGGCACGTCCATGCTGTGCGCGGACAAGGACGGCACCTCCTGGCTGGCCGTCGCCGCCGACCAGGTCACCGCGCTGACCGCGGGACGGGCGCTCGGGCTGACGTGAGCCGGGTGATGGCCATGCCCTTGACCTGGCGAGAACGCCGCATCCTGGCCGAGATCGAGGACGCGCTGACACGCGAGGATCCTCAGCTGGCCGAGCGCTCGACGGCGATCTGCAACATCGAGTCCAGTGCCGGGCCTTCGCACGGCCGCTCCTGGCCTCGCATCGAACTCCGGGTCTTGCTGCCGGTGCTGGTCGCGCTCGGCGTCATCGCCCTTCTCCTCATGACCGTACTCGTTCCCGGCTAGAGCCGAGCGGCTATGGCCTGTCCGGTCTGAACTGGTCGTTGATTCCCGACTTTGGTGTGGCGCGGCGAGGCGGGCGGCGTATTTGCAGGCTCTGAACGAGGAGTTCAGCCGCCCGCCGCCCGCAGCGGAAGCGAGTTCGCGTGGTAGCGGAGTTCGGCCGCGGTCTCGCTGTCGCCGCATGGCGCGATTTGCCGCCGCGGGCAAGAGAGCAGCCGTCGTCCTCCGTCGTCACGACGATCGGTGCGGTGAGGACGCCCTTCACTTTTGATCACACAGGAACGTGTCGTCACATGGCCTGATGCCAAGGCATTCCCCCGGGCAGGACGGCTCGTCGCACTCCTGCTCGCGGCCGTCGACGGGCTTCACGGCGTACGAAGCCCGTCGACGGCCGCGCGAATGCCCAGTTCATTGCCATGTCACACCCCGTGCAATGGACGCCTGGCTGACTGGCTCCACAACGACCCCTCTCCCAGAGAAAGCCTGCTTCGGCGGGCCAGACCGCGAGAGACGTCCACGACATCCCTGCCAACGAACAGGAGCCAACTCATGACCGCCAACCGCATCCGCCTCATCGCCGGAATCGCCGCCGCGTCCCTCCTCGCGCTCTCACCGGCCGTCGCCGCCGCACCCCAGCCATGGACCGACGCCTACACCGGAGTCGGACAGGTCAACATCGGCCCCGACCGCAAGACCATCTTCCTCTGCGACGACGCCACCGATACCGAGGAAGTAGCCATCCGATACGAGGTGTCCTACGACCGTCTCTTCCGCCGGATCGGCTTCCTCAAGATCGGCCCCAGGAAGGGCTGCATCGACGACACGCTCTGGCTCGGCACCGTCACCGCCGCCGCCTTCTGCCACGGCATCTTCCTGCTGCCGAACGGATACAACGACTGCCGCGAGCTCACAAAAATCTAGATCCACTAGCAGAGCAGACTCCCCGCTCCACCTACACGCCCGATTCAACGGCGATGCCGCGTCCGCTGGCCGGGACTCGACGGGCATTCCCGGCCATCTCGCACCCCTTCATCAGAGTCGCCCAAATTGCGCACACGGCCGCCATCGACAGAACGGGCGAAATGCCCGGATCGAAACAACGCAGCCACGCAGCTCATGGAGACGCCATGCAACGAGTAAGCGCACCCACCATGCCCTCAGCCGCCCGGGCCGCCCAAGCGTTCATGTGGGCCGAGACGGCGTTGGCCCTCACGGTCGCCGGACTCTTCGTCTGGATCATGGACGATGTCGGCAGGCATCCTGCCGCCGTCGTCGCGCTGACCACGGGAATCGCCCTGTACGCCGTGGCGGTCACGATGCTGACCTGGATGTTCTCCACCCGCCGCCATTGGGTGCGGGTCACCGCGTGCATCTTGCAGACCGTGCTCATCGTCGTATCTGGCTTGGGCCTGCTGCAGTGCCCGTCCATGCCGATGGTGTTCGCCCTGGCCCTCGCGACCCTCACGCTGTGGCAGCTGTGCACCACAGCCGCCACCGCGTGGTTCTCCGAGTGACAATAGACGGACCCGAACATCCCGTGCCCCTGCTCGGTCGCGGCTGACCTCTCTATTCGGTCTTTTCTGCGACTGCAGGGGCACGGCCACGCGTGGACTCACGACGAGGGTGGGTAGCGCGGGAGACTCGAGCAACCCGCTCGTCAGATAGCTTTCACGCTGTGTGTGCAGCGCGGGCATGCGCGACGTCGCAGATACCGGCGCGTAGCCAGACTGGGGATGGGTGGGCACAGCCCACGCCACCGCCGGCAGCGGGCGCCGCCACCACAGCAACCCGGCACGCCGGTGCGCGGGGTGCACCAGTTGCACAACCTGGACGGGTGGCTGATCGCGGAGTGGCCGCGCGATGGCGGCGGACTCCAACTGCAACAACCCGACGGGAATCTCTTCGTGTACGCACTGTGCGACCTCGACCCGAAATGGATCGCCGCAGCACAGCACTACAACTGGGTGCTGGTGCTACACGGCCCACGCCTCGGTGTGCGCGAGTCGCCCGATCGGCACTAGCCATCAGGGCGAGCCCGTACTGGCAACCGCCCGAAAGGATGGTTTGGTCACCGGCGGGCTCATGCGGTGGGGGCGGGTCCGCACACCGTGGTCCGGCTGTAGAGACGGAGAAGGGCCCGAACCCTCAAAGGGCGGGCCTTCCTGCTGCGCGCCCTTCTTCCGAGTTGCGCCATGTGACCAACCGTATGACCTGCTCAGCCTGCTGATCAGGAGAAGGACGGACCGTCCACGAAAGTCACGGTATGGCGGGCCGCACTGAGCAGGGACACAAGCGCGCATCCCGCGACACCATGCGCTCATGGCGGCGGCATCCTACTACCTGCTCATCGAGCAGGGCACCGACTACGACCGTGTCCTCACGCTCCGCTCCCAAGCCGAAGGGCGTCCGCCGCTCGACCTGACCGGCTGCACCCTGCGCGGGCACGTCCGCGCCCACCACGGCGCCGACGCTCTGCTGCTGTACGACCTGGCCACCGGCGGCGGGCTCACCGTCACGGACGCGGCCGCGGGGAAGGCCACTCTGCGGATCCCCGCCGCCACCTCGACCGGGTGGACGTGGAGCTCGTGGACGCCTGGCTCAGCATTGGGCCCGGCGGGACCAGTTGAGGTACCAGTCCCTTGACCGCCGGCTGGAAGAACGCTCCTGCCGCGCCGGTCACCATCTCCAGGCCCACGAGCGACCAAACTGATGCTGTCCCGGTCAGTACCAGCGTGGCCGTGATGAGCTGGCTCACCCCGCATACGAGCTGGCACGTCACGATGACGGATAGCCGCGGCAGCCGGTCGGCCACCACGCCAGCGGCGGGGGTGACCACGATGAAGGTGATCAGGCCCCCCATCAACACGAACCCCAGCGCGGCGGCCCCGCCGCCGGACTCGATGATGGCGAACGCAAGACCAAGCGGTGCAACGGTGGTCCTGATGGTCGAGGAGATCCTCGCCAGCGCATATCGGCGATAGCCGGCATTGGTGCGCAGAAGCTCGACGGGGGGCGCGAGACGTTGAAGCTTCATGGAGTAGGGGATGTCCCTCCTCCGACGTCACGCTGCTGCGTCATGGCCGCCTCCCAGCTCTCCTTGATCGTGTTCTCGCTCCGCTGCACCGCCGCGCATAGGTCGGCCATGAGGTGCACGGACAGGACACCGCGCCCGAGACTCGACAAGTGCACAGCGCTGGCCAATGTCGCCCGCTCACGTTCGCTCATCAGCCCTGCGCACGCCTTGTGCTCGAGGATGTCTCGCGCGGCATAGCCGTCTGCCGCGTGGATCGTCTCCTTCACCAGTCGAGCGGCTACGCCTGCGGTTGCGCCCTGCTCGGCGCCTGCCAGGTCGAGGATCGTCAGGCCCAGTCGCACGCGGAAGGCCAGTAGCCCGGGTGCGGGCTCGAGCGCCAGGTAGCGCTCATACATGGCATCGGTCGGGGTGTCGGTTGCGTGCCCGTCCTGCTGGAGGCATAGGAGGGTCAGGCAGGCGGCGACGGCTTTCTCCCACGCCTCGGTCAGGGTGCTCTCTTGCAGCAGCGCCAAGGCGGAGCTCGCGTCGCCCGTTGCGCAGTGCGACAGGATGGCCACCTGCCGGCCGTCCAGGAGGCGCATCCCGATACCGCGTCGACGGCGCAGGTGCTCGTGCGCATCCTTCCAGCGGCCCGCGCTGGTCAGCGCGCGGGTGCCGTCCGCGAGGAGCACGCTCCACAGCCATTCGCACACGCGTGCGTGGTCGTCGGCGGTCGCTGTGAGGTTCGCTGCCGGGATGGTCATGCCGTCGATGACGGTGTCCCGCCGTGACGCGGTGGCGTCGAAGAGGTCGGTCAGGAGCTGGAATGCGGAATCGCTGTCGCCGTCTCGGATGGCCAGCCGTGCCAGGTTGACGAGGGGTTCCAGGGCGCAGCGCGCGGCCTGCGCGCCCAAGGGGCGGGCGCGCAGATACGTGGCGGCGTGGCGGTGACACATTTGCCTGGCCAGATCCGGTAACCCCACGTCGGAGGCCAGCAGAGCCGCCTGATTCCAGACGGCGGACGCGGACTTCTGGTCCCCCATGGTCACGGCCGACTCTGCGAGGGCGCGCAGTGCGCTGATGCGGTCGTCGAGCGGAGGGCAGCCTGGACGCGGGCGCGCGACGAGGGGGAAGCGGCGTGCCAGTGGCCCGGTGGGGTCCATGCCGGCTATTCCCAGATGACCATGATCTGGTGGTGGTCCCGGTCGAGCGCGAACCGGCCGGCCGCCGGGTCGCTGAAAGCGGTGTCGTCGGGGATCGTGAAGCGGGCAGTCAGGCCTCGCCAGTCGCTATCCCACAGGCAGATTTCCTCGGCCACCTGATCCATGAGTCTGGTGGCGGAGGGGCCGTGGCCGACGACGCCGATCTCATACAGCTTCTGGCCGTCCTCGGGTTGCGTAGGTCGGATGGCGAGATAGACGAGGTCGCGATCCTGGACCGTAGCCATGGAGCCCCACGGGAACATGGGCGTGACCACGCCGCGCTCCTTGGCGTCGGGCGAGGTGTTCATCCGCATGAGGGCGTTGTCCAGACGCAGGCACAGCCACAGGTCGAGCCACTCCAGCGACACCTCGGCGGGGAAGTGCACGCCCGTCCAGTCCTCGTGGCGTTCGCTGGTCAGGACACCATCCAACGCTGCCGGTTCGACGGTCTGGTCTTGGTGGACTTGAAGGGTCACGTCCTGCTCGGGGGTGAGGTGGATGTAGCGGCGGGCGTCGTCGCCGATCCCGCGCAGCGGCATGAACACGGTCTGCCTGCTGTCGAGGCTGTGCCAGCAGTTGTCGTTTCGCTCGAAGACGATGCTGCGCGAGCTGGTGCCGCGCAGCCGCAGCGGCACTACGAGCCGCCCGCCCGGGGCGAGCTGCTCCAGCCAGGCGTCTGGGATCTCGTAGGCGCCCACGGTGGCGATGATGCGCTGGTAGGGGGCGCCGGCTGGGTGGCCGAGCGCGCCGTCGCCGAGGACGACATCGACGTTGCCGGCGCCGGCGGCCGCGAGGTGGGCGCGGGCGCCGGTGACGAGGTCGTTGTCCACGTCGATGGTGGTGACGTGGCCGGTGTCGCCGACGATGGCGGCCATCAGGGCGGCGTTGTAGCCGGTGCCCGCTCCGGCCTCCATGATGCGGTCGCCGGGCTGGGTGGCGAGCTGTTCGAGCATCGTGGCCACGGTCCATGGCTGGGAGGCGGCGCTGATATTGACGCCGGCGTCGTCCTGCTTGATGTAGACGGGGGTGTCGGCGTACGCCTGCTCGAGGGAGATGTCGGGCAGAAACAGGTGGCGTGGGGTGCTGCGGAAGGCGGCTTCGACGGCGGCGGTGCGGATCACCTTGTGCTTGAGGAGTCGGCGGGTGAGCTCGTCGCGGAGTTGGTCGGCGGAGGCAGCCGACCGGTCGTCGCTGATAGTAGTCACTGGATTCACCTTAGTTATCGGATGAGTGATGGGAGGCGACGACACGAAGTCATCGCCTCGGTGGAACACGGTGTCCACCGCCAGCGCGGCCAGCGCAGCCTGATCCTGGATCAGCAGGCCAGCGCGGTTGGCGTGGAAGATGATGTGGTGAGCGAGTACCGCCCGCAGCCCGCGCGTCAGCCGTCCCTCGGCTGCCAGCTCGGCCAGGGCCCGTCCGGCGCGCTCGAACGCGGCCACCCACTGGTCGTAGCCGGCGAGAGCTCCACCACGGGCGGGGTCACACAGGCGCCGGGTGTCGGCGGCCATGAGCCGCTCCATCGCCGCGCCGAGTTTGGCGGCGCGCGCTGCCGGGACGAGCTCCTGCCCGGCCGGGCGGAGCTCCGCCACCTTGGCCCACACGTCGCCTTGCTCGTACCGGTCGAGTACGGCGGCGCGCAGCATCGCGTAGCACAGCACGACGCTGGTCTCCCGCACACCCAACCGCAAGGGGTCGGTTTCCGCGGCGCGGGTGAGCAGGTGGCGGCTGTCGTGGTGGAACAGCTCGTGGGCGGTCTCCATCGCCGCTCCGCCGCCGAATGCGTGGATCTCCGGCTCGTAGCGGCCGTGCGCCCAACCCTCGATCCGGCCTTCTCCGGCCAGCGTGTCCAGCAGCTCGGCCACTGCGGCGGGGGCGCTGCTGGCCCGCATGCGCAGCTTCCACGGCTTCTTGCGGACATACCACCAGCCCTGAACGATGCCCTCGTCCTCGAGGGCGGTGAGCGCGGGCAGCAGCGCGCGGGCGGCGACCTGTTCGGCGGTCTGCCGATCCGGGAATCGGATGTTGTACTGGCGCCAGGTGGGGGTCGGCATCGGGTGATGGTCCTTCCGGCGGTGTTCAGGTGATGAGCAGGCAGGAGTCCCACCCGGAATGAGGGGGTGCCCCGGTGGCGGGGGCGAGCACGGCCAAGGCGATTCCGGCGGCTCCTTCCAGCAGGGCGGGCCCTGCTGGGCCGCCGAGCAGGGAGGCCGCCACATCCTGCGGGTCGGCCCCGGGTGGCAGGACTTCGTCCAGCACGACAGGCATCAGATCGCGCAGGCGGGAAGCAGTGGCCGGGTGGGCGTTGGCGATCACGCGGGTGATCAGGTGGGCCATTCCCGCATAGCCGTGGCATAGCGAAGCATCGGCGGTCGGGGCGCGGTGCGCCGGGTCTGCCATTGCCTGGGCCAGGGCGTGCCCTGCCATGTTCAGGCGCCGGTTGTCGCCCATCGCCAAGGCGGCGAGCTGCTGGGCGCGGGCCAGACCTGCGGTGCCGTAGCACCAGCCTGGCCGCTGTGGGCCGTACAGTTCTCGGCGTCCGGCGCGCAGGTGGTCCCGGTTGATCCAGTACGGCCAGCACGGGCCGGGGCCGGTGTCGTTACGCCACTGGTCGAACCACTCCAGGATGCGCAGCATCGCCTTGAGGTGGCCGGCCGCGGTGATGCCGCGCCGGGCCGCGAGCGCCAGTAGGGCCAGCGGTCCGCCGATGCCGTGGGCCAGCCCGAAGTTGGCGTGCCCGCCGGGGAAGTCCGGGTGGGGGTGCCCGTCCGGGCTGGATGGGCTCCACCAGCCGGGCAGGGTCTCCCCGTCGTCCTTCACGGGTTCGGTGAGCCGCACCAGGTACTCCAGCACCGCACGCATGGTCTCGCCGTCCGGTTCGCGGCGCAGCAGGTAGGCGCCGAGCCCGGTCAGACCGCGGATGACGTCGAACTCCGCCACGGCGGGCAGGTGCCCGGCGTCGATGCGGGCGTGGGCTGACTGGACGCGGCGGCGGACGTCGCCGGCGATCGTCGCGTCCAGGTTCTCCAGCGCCCGCTGGTAGGAGCTGGGCATCCGGCCGGCGGCGCACGCGATGGCGTGAGCGGCGGCGGGCGCGCCGTAGAACAGGTGGCTATCCGGGCCCGAGGTGAGCGGCGCGCTGGTGATGGAGGCCAGCCACTCGTGGGCGCGCTGCCACGGGCGCAACTCGGCGGCGGCTAGCTCGATGTGCAGCAGGGCGATGCCGGGCGCCCCGTGCGCGAGCGACTGCCGCCACCACGGCCGGGACGCCAACGCCGCAGGTGCGTCATTCGAACGGGCCATCCTGTCGGCCACCGCGACGGCCAACTCGGTGGCCAGGTGCCGGCCGGTCACGACTGGCTTCCGATGTGGGCCCGCCAGGACAGCGCGGCGCAGCGCGCCAGGTACAGCGCGATGGCCTCGTCGTCGAAGTCGATGCCGCAGGCGCGCACGAAGTGAACGTGCAGTAGCGAGCTGAGCACGTCGTCGAAGGCGATCCCTTCGGTGTCCGGGCCGGGGAAGTGGGCCCGGTAGTCGGCCATGGCCTGCTCACGGAGCTGCCACGCGGCGACGATCGCCTCACCGCCCTCACGGGCACGCAGCGCCGCCCAGTCGTCGCGTGGGTCGGCAATGCGGACGGCCTCGGTGAAGATCGGGCGCGGCACTTGGCGCGGGGCGGCGGCGGGGATGTGGTCGATCAGCCACCACATGCCCGCCGATGTGCTGCCGGTGAACGCGGTGGCGATGGCCACGGTGTGTGCAGCCACGAGCGCCTGCCGGTGGGGCCGTTCCGGCAGGCGCAGTTGGTCAAGCACCGCAGCCGAGTCGGCGGCGAACACCGCCTCGGCTGCGGCCATCGCGGGCCCGCCACCCCACCGGCCGGTCTCGGGGTACGACGTGGGCAGCACGAGCTCGCGCAGCAGGCCCGCCTGGCGCAGTTCGTCGGCCCAGGTGGCCACCGTCAGGGCCGTCTCGCCGAACGCGGACGGACCCGGCAGGGCGACGCGCAGGCGCAGGTGGTGGTCGGGGTCGCGGTAGCGTATGAACCACCAGCGGGGGTAGCCGACCCGGTCCAGCAGGTCCGGCAGATGTTCGGCGAGCAGGACGTCCTGGCGGTGCAGGTCGCCGTACAAGTGAGCGAGCAGCACCGGCGAGCGTGCAGGCAGGTTGCCGCGGTCGCGGCCGACGATCCGCGCCCGCCTCGGGGCGGGAACGGGCGGCCACGGCGGCGGTTCGACGGCGGCCACCGGCACGACCAGTTCGTGGGGTCGGCCGCCGCACCAGCCGAGATCCTCCGGCGCCGGCGCTTCGGCGAGCACGGCATGGGAGGCATGGTCCAGATGGGTGCGCAGCAGGACCCGGTGCCCGGCGTGGTCGAGGTCGAGCGGCAGCAGCCGATCTCCCTGGATCAGGTGCACCCGGCGGGGCAGGCGGCGGCAGGCCCGCCAGCCGGTCAACGCGTCGTCCCACACCGCCCACGGCTCTGCGCGACCGGGCAGTTCGGTGGCGTGCAGCCGCCACTTGGCCGGGGCCAAGACGGTGCGGCCGTGCCGTACGCGGGGCAGGAACGGAAGGTGCTCGGTGGCCCCCCAGGAGAACATGCCGACCTGGGCAGTCTGGGCGCGGCTCAGCTCGGTCAGGAACCGGGCCAGCGGCGGTGTGTGGGCGCGCAGGTTCAGCGCGTGCAGCGCGGCGGCTTCCAGTCGTTTGCCGAGCCGGGGCGCGGCCAGATACAGGCGGCGGCCGTCGCAGCCGACGTACAGGTCTTCCACGCCCAAGACGTCCTCGCCTGCGGCGCGGTGCTCGCCCAGGCTGATCAGGGTGGGCCAGGTGCGCGGGGCGCGGGTCACGTGCGTGGTGGCAGGGTCCAGCGGCGGGAACGACAACTGCGCCGCCACCGTGTGCTCGTCGCCGCCAGGCAGGTCCGCCAGCGCGCCCGCCAGCCGAGCACCGCCGTCAGGCGGGAGCACATGCAGGAAGCGGCCGGTCAGCACGCCGGCAGCCCGCGAGACGGTCACCACGTGCACGGTGAAGTCCCCCCGGTCGAGCGCCCGCTCGTGGGCGGCGTGCACGCGAACCCCTACCTCCAGATGGGACGGCGGGCGCAGACGCTCGGACCCGAGCATCAGATTCTGGATCAGCGGCTCGTCCAGGACGATCTCGTCGCAGCCGTCCAACGCTGCGGCCTGGGCGAGGGCGAGCAGGTGTTCGTCGCGGCTCGACAGCGGCGAGGGCCGCTCCCGTGTCACCGTGCCGGGGTAGCCGTCCGGCCATCCGATGCCGCTGTCGGCGACGACGTCCAGCACGGGCACCAGTGACCCGATGCCGTACCTCTCGTAGAAGCGCTGGTGGTAGGCGCGCCATGCGGGCGTGCCCACGGGGTAGGCGCTCAACCGGGTCAGCACCAGCGCAGCCTGTGCCACTTCTGTGGCGACCTGCTTAGGCAGGATCACCTCGGCGTCCAGCCGCAGATCGAGCGCCAGCGGGTGCCGCTTGGCCGGCGCCACCTTCCGCATCCGCTCGGCCAGCTCAGCCCGCACCGCGCGGTCCTCTGAGGTGGGCGTGCTGTTGTGCTGCTCGATCCGGGCGTGAATGTCTGCCAGCATCTCCGCCATCCCGGCCAGCGACGGCACCGCCAGCGCGCAGGCCTTCTCCAGTTCGCGCACCAGGTGGCTCAGCGCGTCAAGCTCTGTCGCGGGTGCGTGCAAGCTGGTGAGGAGCGCGCGGCGGGCGACCAGCTCGCCGAGCATGCCCGTGATCACGCTCGGGGGCGTGTCGGGGAACTCCGCCCGTAGCTTGGCGGCCACCTCCCCCATGGGGATCGGCGTACGGGCTGCCTGCATGACGGTGCGCACCGCCGCGGTGTAGCGCAGCGACACCTCCACCGCCGCCGTCCCCTTCTCACGCGGCTGCGGCAGGTAGGGCACGATCAGACGGTCCCCGCGCACCATCGTGGTGTTGTTGGCGACCACCGGCAGCCGGGGCAGCAGCGCCCGATTGTCTTCCAACCTGGCGATGACCTCGGCCAGCCAGCCCGCCTCCGCGGACGCGAGCACTTGATGCGCGTTCCCCCAACGCGATGCCGACTGCGCGGCGAACCTCGCCGGGGCCACCCCGGCGAGGAGACCGAAGGGCATGGCACGGCCGGTCATGCGCAGGAGATAGCGGGAAACAGCGAGCACCGCGCGCCGCATCTCCCGCACGTCGGCCTCGAGCCCGCCACACAGCCCCTGCACCTGTTGGGCCAGCACCGGGCTGGCGTGCTGCACCGCCTCGGCGATATCGCCGACCTTCCAGACCTCCCGCAGCCAGGCCAGCCAGCACGCGGCCTGCTCGGGCGATGAATCGGTCAGGTCCGGCCATGGCGGCAGGTCGAGTTCGACGTGGGCCACGGCACGGATGAGCGTCGCTCCGGTGAGCCGGAAACCTGGGGGGTGAGCGTGGGAACGCACGATACCTCCGGGCGAAGTGAGGGGCGGGCGGTGCCGCCGGCCGCGAACACTCGCGGCCGGCGGCACGCCGAAAACAGGAGGGTGCAGGTCCTAGATCAGGAGCCGCCGTCCGTGACGCAGGCGCCACAGGTGCTGGTGCAGCCGTCGTCCGTGACGTTGATCAGCCCTCCGGGGTCGGCCACCTCCACAGTTCGGGCATCCAGGTCGAACTCGAGGGCACGCGTCGGCGTGCTGGTTCTGGATGACATCACGTCCTCCATCGTTGAACCTCCCCAGACCGCTCCGGCCCAGGGTCTTGCTAGCGGCGGCCCGCACGTACGGCGGAACCGCCTTGTCCCGCCGCTAGGGGCGGAGCTTGGATACCGAGCGGATCGCTGGGACCGACGTGGCGGTCCCTTGGCGCCTGGTCTGGTGTCCGGAGATGGGCGCCGTTGGGGATATGGGAGGGACGACTGAGACGTGCGGTCGAACAGCATGCGCAGGGACCTGCGCACAACGGTGAACAGCCGTGCGAGCTCCGGTCGGATCATCGCGTCGCTAGGCACGTTGGGCGTCCAGGGGTCGCCGTATACGAGGATGATGAGATCCATCCGGACTCCTCTCACATCGCGTATGTGCGGGGCAGTGGATTCAAGTGGGTGGCGTGGAAGGGGCGAAGGATCCCCTCTTGGCGGTGGAGCTCGTAGAGGAGCAAGTCGTGGTTCGGCCGCTGCACAACCTCCACAATCCCGGCGTTCCTCATGGCTCGGGTGATCTCCACGCACAGGCGCGCCTGCCAGCACTCCTGGCCGGATTCATCCGTGCCGCGGATGAACTCGTAGGCCGGATAGGTGCTGCGGAGAGCGGAAAGTTGCAGGTGGGCAACTGTTGTGGGGTTCATTGATGATCACCGTGTTGCACTGTGGGGAAGAAGGCGGCCGAGAGTTGGATCTCGCAGCCCACGGCCGTGCTGGTTCCCGTCGTGGGCTGCGAGTCGAGTCGGCGCGGGCCCGAGGGAATGGAATCGGGAATGTCGGCCCGCGCTGTGGTGTGCGGCCGGCAAAGGGGCAGCTCCCCTATCCGCGCGCCGGCCCGCGCCAAGACTTGGCGAGGGTGCGCACGGGGCAGCCTGCCCAGCCACGTCTCGTCTGATCACCTGGATACCTCCAGGAGCTGGAAGAGTTCGGCGGAAACCGGCACCTGGACGGCTATGAACGGGTGCGCCGGAATGGCCTGGGTGGCGGCCTGCAACAGCACCGGGTCTGCGTTGAGGACGTTGCGCCACAGCTCTCGGAGGTTGTCGCCCGTCACCGGGGTATTGGCCTCCATGGCGTAAGCCGGGAACGCCCGGAACTTACGGCTCCAGGGCTCCCACATGACCTGCCAACGGCCGGCCCACGACTCCTGCAACTGCGCGGCCAGCCGCCGCGCCATCTCGGGGCTCAAGGTCTCGGTCTCGCTGGCAGCCATGTCGGAGCGATCCCTGTGCGATCGGCGTCTAGCGGCTCTACGCTTTTTCATGGGTCAGGACCTCGATTCCTGATCTAGGCCCCGGGTTTCCCCGGTGTTCACGCACCGAGGCCGGGGCCGCCCTTTCGTGGTGAAGGCTGCTGGTGGCTGCGGCCCTCGGTAGTAGCGTTGTCAGTACCGCGAGTCATGGTCTAGGGGTGGACTGTCCGCAGCAGCGTCCGCGAATTTGCGGACACACTTGCGGACGTGACAGGGAGCGCCGCATGGGCATGGAGACGTTCGGTGAGGCGCTACGGCGCCTACGTCTGGGCGCCGGTATGTCCTTTCGCGAACTGGCCGCTCTGGCTCATTGCAGCAAGACCCACGTCGCCGATCTCGAAAGCGGACGACGGCCGCCAACCGCGCCTATCGCAACGGCACTCGATGAGGCGCTCGGAGCGGGCGGTTACCTCTTGGCCCTGGCCGATGACAGGAAGCGCGCTGTTGTCTGGCCAGCGGCGAGTGTGGACGCGCTGCCGCCTGTCGCGGCGATCCTTGCAGATCCTCGCCGCTATATGGATGGTTCCGTAGTGGGGGAACTGCGCGTCCAGCTCGACGCGAGCAAGGCAGATGATGGCATCCTCGGTCCGTCAGCGGCTCTGCCCAAAGTGCAGGCCTTGATCGCGGTCACGCAGCACTCCGTCCGCGAAGTTCGGCCCCAGATTCGACGGCAACTGCTGGGTGTGGGAGCTGATGCTGCGGAGTTCGTGGGCTGGTTGTACCGTGATCTAGGTGATTTGCCTACGGCAACGTACTGGTACGACCGGGCAATCGAATGGGCGCAAGAAGCCGACGACGGCCCCATGCAGGGCTACGTGTTGCTGCGCAAATCTCAACTCGCCTATGACCGGCGCGATGCATTGAAGGTGCTCACCTTGGCTGAAGCCGCTGGACTTGAGCGCTGGCAGTTGCCGGCGAAGGTCAGAGCCGAGGTCGCGCAACAGCAAGCCCGCGGTTATGCCATGGTCGGTGAACCTATGGACAGGGTGGAGCGGGCGCTCGGCGAAGCCCTCCAGTGGCTTGACGAGTTCGAGAGCGGCCGCGACGACAGCGGCACACAGCTCAGCGGTAAGTACAGTCGTGCCGACCTGACTCTGCGAACCGCCAGCTGCTACATCGAGGCCGGACAGCCAGCGCGGGCGGCTGGGCTGTACCAGGAGGTGTTGCAGAGCAAGTCGCTATCTCGCCGGGACGAGGGATACTTTCTGGCTCGCCGAGCCTTCTCTCTGGCCCTAGCTGGCCAGCCCGATGAAGCCGCTACCGTTGGCCTGGTGTCGGTGCAACTTGCCAACGCCACCAGCTCCCTGCGTACCAAACGTGAACTGGGGCGCGCCGTTCGTGCCCTCGGGCCGTGGGCCGCACGGCCCGGACCAAGAGAGCTGGATGAGGCACTACGTGCTTAGCGCTTCTCCTGCGTCAGCCACTCGGCCACCGTCCGGATGACGAAGGCTTGCCACTCCTGGCTCTGCGGGTCGAGATAGCGCGGGTCATCGTGTACGGCGAAGCCGTGCTGGGCACCGTCGATCTCGACCAGTTGGCACGGCGCCTGGAACTGCGGGACCGCTGCTCTGGACGCTTCCACGGGCACGAAGGTGTCCTTGGTGCCGTGCACGATGAGCGTCGGCGCAGCCACTTCCCCAAGTGCTTCGTGGGGACGCAGCCAGAACACCTCGTTGTAGATGGCCCGTCCGTGTCTGAGAGTCGACGAGTGGAAGAGGTAGCCCTGAGTACGGAGCTCCGCCGCTGCCTCGTCGGTCAGATAGTCGTTCTGCCAGAAGGGACGGCTATCGATCGTGCGCTCTTTGTAGTTCAACCGGGGGTTGAGCAGCACTAGGCGAGAGATGTCGTCCGGGCACTTGGCGGCGTAGTAGGCCGTGATCCCGCCGGTGAAGCTGGTACCGAGCAGGCTGAGGTTTGCCGCGCCGGTCGCGTCACTGACACGCCGTAGCGCTACGCGGATGTCGTTGAGGATGGCCGAGAGAGTTAGTTCTTCTTGTCGGCCCTCGCTCTCCCCGTGGCCGCGCAGGTCGAAACGCAGGGACGCCAAACCGAACTCGCTCAGACCGGCTGCCAGTCGCTTGAAGAACCCACCCTCCTCGCGCGTCACGCCGCCGCCGTGGACCAGGACGACGGCGTGACCAGGTGGTTCAGCTGGTGTGACGAGTGTTCCGGCAAGGTTGAGGCCGTCGAGCGTACGGAAGGTGATCTCATGCTCGGTTGAAGTCACTTACAGCAGCATAGGCACGGCCCTGGACTCGCGGAAGCGTTGGCGCGGGCACACCGCCACCTGCCTGAGGCAGACCTACCGCGGCCTGGCGACGTAGATCAGATGCTCAGCAGCAGCGCCGCATAGACCGCCGGCTGGCTATCGACGATCGTGCCATCCCAGTCGAAGATGATCGCCGCGTACTGCTTAAGAGTCTCAACATCCATCATTGCGACCGTCCGGCACGTCGACTACGTGATCATTGCAGGTCTTCCACGTTATTTGGAGTTGGAGTACGCCGGAAAGCGGCGTGGCCGGCATCGTCGTGCCCGTCGGTGTTGGTGAGGGTGGCCGACAGGTGCACGCGTACCCCACCGCGCGTTTCCGGTGGGGCCGCTCACGGCAGTCTTTCGTACCCGAGTTGCCCTGACCGCGCACGCGCTCGCCCAAGCCCATCCGGACCCACAACTGTCCTCGCTGCGCACCGGAGAATCGGCTGCGCAGGCTTCTGGATCAAGATCCCCTAGACTCTCTGCCCACGTGATCACGCTTGAAGCTTGCCCTGGCCAGCGCACGTGTCACAGCCAGTGCAGCTAGCCGCTGGATGACTGGGATCCCCACTCGGCCAGGGCGTCGAAGGCGGCCTCGATGGTAGGCGCGGTATAGATCTTGCGCAGTTCGGCGGCGACCGCGGTGCGGTCGCGGCGGGCCACCGGGCGCAGCGCGTTACGCACCAGGTGGAGTTGTAAGGAAACAACACGGTGCTTCTTGGTTTCCGGTTCGATGGGGCGGTATGGCCATCCCGGGCGAGGTCCGCGATCAGCTCACGTTGCGGTTCGCGGTGTTGTTGCCGCATCTGAACGAGCGTCAGCGGCGGTTGGCGTTGGCGACCGAGGCCCGGTTGCTGGGGCATGGGGGTGTTCGGCTGGTCGCGCGGGTGGCAGGGGTCAGCGAGAGCACCGTTCGCAAGGGCGTGTTCGAGCTCGAGGCCGGGGTTGAACCGCTGCCTGATGGGCGCGTCCGGCGCTCGGGTGGGGGCCGGTTGAGGGCCGAGGCGGTTGATCGGCTTCTGCTACCGGCGTTGATGGGGCTGGTCGAGCCGGACCAGCGAGGTGACCCAGAGTCCCCGTTGCGGTGGACGACGAAGTCGCTGCGGCACCTGGCCGACGAACTCACGCGTCAGGGGCATCGGGTGACCGCGCCGACGGTGGGCCGGCTGTTGAAGGAGAACGGGTTCAGCCTGCAGGGCACCGCCAAGGTCTTGGAGGGCGATCAGCATCCTGACCGGGAGGCGCAGTTCCGTTACATCAACGCGCAGGTCAAGGATCATCAGGCGGCGGGCGAGCCGGTGGTCAGTGTGGATGCGAAGAAGAAGGAGCAAGTGGGGTTGCTGCCGATGGCCGGGCGGGAATGGCGGTCTCGCGGTGACCCGGTGCAGGTCGAGGACCACAGCTTCTGGGCCGGCCCGAACGTCGAGACGGTCGTCCCTTACGGGATCTACGACATGACAGCGAACACCGGGTGGGTGAACGTCGGGGTCGACCACGACACCGCAGCCTTCGCGGTCGCCTCGCTCCGCCGCTGGTGGCAGGCGCGCGGTCGTCTGGACTACCCGGATGCGTCCCGTCTGCTGATCACTGCGGACGCGGGCGGGTCGAACAGCTACCGCTACCGGCTCTGGAAGGCCGAGCTGGCCGCGTTCGCCGCCGAGGCCGGGTTGACCGTCACGGTCTGCCATTTCCCGCCGGGCACCTCGAAATGGAACAAGATCGAGCACCGGTTGTTCTCCCACATCACTATGAACTGGCGCGGACGGCCATTGACCAGCCACCAGGTCGTCCTCAACACGATCGCGGCCACCACGACCTCGACCGGGCTGAAGGTCGAAGCCGCTCTGGATCCCGGCTCCTATCCGACCGGGATCGCGGTCAGCCGCGACCAGCTCCAAGCCCTGCCGATCACCGCGCATACCGAACACGGCGCCTGGAACTACAGCATCGCCCCAGCCAGCGGCACGGCTGTCAACGACGGCCGCCCCACCGCGCGCCGATCAGCGGGCCGCAGCTCGAACGCAGACCCTGCGATTGCTCACCGACCCCCGCCTGACCGGCATGAGCAGTGACGAACTCAACGCATTGCGGGCCCGGCTTGCTCCGGCCCAGGAGGCTCGAGCTGAGCAACGCCGGTTCGTGCTGCGCGGCGGCCGACGGGTGGCCACCACCGGCCGCAGCCGCGCCCTGCTCTCCAGCTCAGACGAGGTCCTGATCACCGTCATCTATCTGCGGCAGGTCTGCCCGCAAAAAGTGCTGTGTGACCTGCTTGGGATCAACCCGGTCACCATCGGCCAGGCGATCAAAGCCACCCGGCAGCTCCTGGACGAGCAGAAGCTCAGCATTACCCCGACCGTCGTCCGCTACTTCACCCGAGCCGACGACCTACGCGCCTGGGCCACCAGCACCCACCCCGCCGCGCATACTCCGGCGCACCCGACCCTCCGCGCACTGACCGCCCCGCACTTGACCGGCATGAACCGCGACCAGTTGGACAGCCTGCTCGAGAAGCTGATCGTGCCCTACGCCGCCGCGATCGAACAGCGCCGCCACCGCCAACGCGGAGGCAACCGCCGCCCCGGCACCCGTGGCGGCGTCTTCCGCCAGAAGATCACCGACGGTGATCGGATCCTCGCCACGATTCTCTACCAACGCGGCGTCTGCACCCTCAACGTTCTCGCAGAACTCTTCGACATCAGCAAAGGCACCCTCTGGAACGCGATCAACGACGTCTTGCCCGTCCTCGACACCCACCACGCCCCGATCACCCCCGCAGAGCACCGCTACGCCACGGCCGCCGACCTTCTCGCCTCGATCCAGGCGCCACAAGAACACCCCGCCCCCGGGAAACCAGCATGTTGATTCTTGGCAGCCACGGTGCACCACGCAGCGCTGAACCGTAGTGTGCGGGAACGCCGCGTGGATGGCCTCTTCGAAGCCGGGCAGGCCGTCGGTGCAGGCGATGAGGATGTCGCGCACGCCCCGGTTGCAGATCGGTCATCACCGCACTCCAGAACCGGGCCGATTCGCCGGCGGTGGCGGTATCGAGCGGGGTTTTGGCCAGCCAGATGCCGAGCACGTGCTTGTCGCCGTCGGTGTCGATGCCGATCGCGACATAGGCGGGCTTGGCCTGCACGGTGTGGTTGTCTCTGACCTTGACCACGATGGCGTCCAGGAACACCACCGGGTAACACGGGTCCAGTGGCCGCGCCTGCCAGGCCTTGACCTCCTCCAGCACCTGGTCGGTGATGCGGGAGACCTGCTCGTGGGACAGTTCGGTGTCGTAGATCTGCAGCAGGTGGTGCTGGATGTCGCGCACGCTCATGCCGTGCGCGTACAGGCTGATGATCATGTCGTCCAGGCGGCCGGAGACCCGGCCGGCCCGCTTGCCGACTTCCAAGTCCGCTCCGGCCAGGCGATCCCATACCATTGGGCTCTGGTCAACCTGGCCTTCAGCCTCTGCTGGCTACACGACGGCCATCCAGATGACCGCCTGAAGGACCTCAGCCGATCGGCGCCTGTCCGTCTCCGGCGAGCCAGCTTGCCACAGCATAGGAATGGATAAGGCCGGGCGGCCCGAGGATGAAAAGGGTCAGTGGTACACCGCAGCCGTCATCATCAGCCGGCTATAGTTATGTGGGTACCTTGCTCAGCATGTCCTGCCGACGTAATAGGCGCCCGTGACGCCGGGGGTAATGCCAGATAGACTCTTAGGACCAAGGTGGGTGATTCCGGGTCCGACACACCGGTCGTAATCGTCGGCGAATACCATCTCCACCCGGATAACGACCCGAGTCCTACTGTCACAGTGCTGGTAATAAGCCTGCGTTCCCTCGGGGTAGTAGCCGCACGGGGCTTGAGGGGATGGAGAAGCTGCGGTCGACGAGATAGAGGCCTGCGCGGGAGTACCAGCTATGGTGAGCATTCCGGCAGCGATTGTCACAGCGGCCAAAGTCTTCCAATTCCATCCGGACATGCGAATCCTTTCTCATTCGTCCAACCTAATAGTGACTCCTGCATCAATGTTGCACTATCGCCCTTTCAGCGTCCTGTCTTCTTTCTGTCACCACGTTATGTGTCGTCAAGAAATCGTAACTCTTCGGGGTTAAGTGGGGTTGGTGGGTTTCCCCTCGTATCGTTGAGGTATCGCCTATAAGGAGGACGGGCGATGGCAGAGACACGGCGGAGGTTCGATCCGGATTTCCGGGACGGCGCGGTCCGGATCGTGGAGGAGACCGGCAAGTCGATCGCTGAGCAGCCGGTGACGGCGGCGATGGTGCGGCCTTCGACCTGGCCGAGCAGGCCCTGTTCGCCGGACAGATCGACGAACCCGGTGTGCCGGCGCTTCAGCGCCGTCGTCCACGTGCCGGTGGCCTCTTCCAGCATCCGCCGCGGCCGGCCGCGGCGGGCCTTCATCGATGCTCGGAACGGCGACCGGCTCGGGCTGGGCGGGCGGCGCCCGGCGGCGTGCGCGGTGAAAGCGCCGAGACGATCGGCCAGGACATCTCGTGATCCTGGGCCGATGGGATCACCGTCGGCCCGCCATCTCCCACGACGGTGCCGGCGGCTTGGCGTAATCGCCGGGTCAGCCGGGAGCGTGCCGGGATCTGCGGCGCCTGTTCGGTGAACGTCTGACGCGGGCAGGACGCCTGGTCACAGCACCAGCGACGCTTGCGCCAGCGCAACGCACACCGCCGCCCGCCGCCCGGCAGGTCCGCGGGCGGGTGCTCACCCATTCCTTCATCCGCACCGCGGCAACTCCGCACTGCGGGCCACATCTGGCCCGTTCATCCGCGGTGGCCAGGTGCACCACCGGCCCGTCCTGCACTCTGTCACCTGCGGCGACGACCTTCGCGACACTCATCCCATCCCGGCCGAGCAGCAGCGCCGTATCGTTGACAAGCTCGCGGCTTCTCTGACGTGATCTTCCTATCTCAACAACAAGAAGGATCATCGAGAGCCACTAACCTCAGCTATTCAACCGGGGCGGTAGCTGTGCTCTAGAACATGAGAAAAGGTGCCCCTGAACTGCAATGCCGGTGAGTTAAGACATTTGCGCTGGTGAAGGTGCCTTTCTTAAGATTTTGATCTTGTAGCTGGCCCTGGTGGCCGGTTGCGCAGTGTCACGCTTCTTGGTCGGGAAGGTGTTCTTGGCCGGCTTCTTGACGCGCTCGCACTGACGGTCGCGACGACGTGGAAGCAGGTCGTCGAGAATGTCGCGGACGGCGTTGCGGCGGGCTTGGGCGGGTTCTGCTGATGCACTGGCCGCGTGGTCGCGAGCGACGCGGACCGTCACAGTGAAGGAAACACGGTCCGGGTCGATGCCGACGGCCAGGGCCGCTTCGCACTTCAGCGAGCACAGCGCTTGGTAGACGGCGAGCAGCGCGAACAGTTCCTGGCAGACCAGTTCGGGGATCGTCGCGGACGCCGCCCGGCGCGCCGGGATCCCCGGCCGGGTCCACGCCCATAGGCTGCGGCACTCGACGGCCACCGCGATGCTTCGCGGCGGCGGGTCGCTGACCGAGATCGGGCAGGCCCTTCGCCATGCCCGCCCGGCAACGACCGCGATCTACGCCAAGGTCGACATCGATACGCTGCGGCCGCTGGGCCGCCCTTGGCCTGGGCAGCAGGAGACCGCATGACGGACTCCGGACGATCGCTGCGGGACGCGCTGGAAGACTACCTGGCGCTGCGCCGCGCGCTGGGTTTCAGGCTCGCCGCACCCGCCCGGCTGCTTGGCCAGTTCGTCGGCTACCTCGAAGCACGCAGTGCCAGCACGATCACCATCGCGCGACCCCCTACCTCTACTCCGACGCCGAGATCAGCGCGATCATCACTGCAGCCGGCGCCCTGCGGCCCCGGTTCCGGGCGGCCACCTACCAGGCCCTGATCAGCCTGCTGACGGTCAGCGGCATCAGGATCGGCGAAGCACTCGCCCTCGACCGCGATGACCTCGACGCCGACGACGGCATGCTCATCGTGCGGGACGCGAAATTCGGGAAGACCCGGCTGGTCCCACTGCACCCCAGCACGACCGCCGCGCTGACTCGGTACGCGGAACTGCGGGAGGAGCATCATCCGCGCCCGGCCGCCCCGGCGCTGTTGTTGTCCACGGCCGGGACACAGCTGCTGCACAGCAACGTCGGCCTCACGTTCACGCAGCTCACGGCCCAGGCCGGACTGACCCGCCGCTCGGCAGCCTGCCGGCCCCGGATCCATGACGTGAGGCACTCCTTTGCCGTCGCTACCGTGCTCGGCTGGTACCGCGACGGCGCCGACGTCGCGGCAATGATGCCGCGGCTGTCCACCTACCTGGGCCACGCCGACCCAAAGCACACGTACTGGCACCTGTCGGCCGCCCCCGAGCTGATGGCGCTGGCCGGCGACAGGCTGCACGCGCACCTGCAAGGACAACCGTGACCGCCCTCGCTCCCACTCTCCAGGCGTTCTTCACCGAACGGCTGGCGCTGCAGCGCCAGGCCAGCGGCTACACGATCGCCGCCTACCGGGACGCCATCAAAATGCTGATCGTCTTCTCCGCCGGGCAGGCGGGCAAGACCCCGTCCCGGCTGGACATCACCGACCTGGACGCGCCGGTGATCGGCGCGTTCCTGAACCACTTGGAAAACGACCGCGGCAACAGCGTCCGGACCCGCAACGCCCGGCTGGCAGCGATCCACTCCCTGTTCCAGTACGCCGCGCTGCGCCACCCCGAGCACGCCGCGGACATCCAGCGGGTCCTGACCATCTCGCCCAAGCGCTACAACAAGGCCCTGATCACCTTCCTCACCGAGGAAGAGATCACGGCCCTGCTGGCCGCTCCCGACCTGGCCACCTGGACCGGACGGCGCGACCAGGCCCTGCTGATGCTTGCCTGCCAGACCGGGCTGCGCGCCACCGAGCTCACCAGCCTGACTATCAGCGACGTCCATCTGGGCGCCGGCGCGCCCGTCAGCTACCTGGGCAAGGGCCGCAAGCAGCGCATCACCCCGCTCACCCCCGCCACCGTGACGGTCCTGCGCGCCTGGCTCGCCGAGCGCGGCGGGCAACCCGCCGACCCACTGTTCATCACCCGCCGCGGCACCCCGCTCAGCCGCGATGCCCTGGAACGGCGGATCGCCAAGTACACCGCCACCGCCGCGGAGTCGTGCCCGGCCCTGCGCGAGAAGAAGGTATCGCCCCACGTCCTGCGTCACTCCGCGGCCATGAGGCTGCTCAACGCCGGCGTCGACACCTCGGTCATCGCGCTGTGGATGGGGCACGAAAATACCGCCACTACGCAGGTCTACATCCATGCCGACCTGGCGCTCAAGGAACGGACGATCGCCCGAACCGCACCCCAGAACACGACGCACGGCCGCCACCAGCCGCCCGACGACGTGCTCGCGTTCCTCGACGAACTGTGATTATGCCGAACATTCACGCCCGCCGACGCGGGCCACCGCCCGCTCCCGCCGCATGGTCGGCACAACCGCGATGTCCGCATAAGAGGCGGAGCTGTACCTGATCCGGCAGCGGATGCTGGCGGGCAAGCTCGCCAAGGCCGAGCGCGGTGAGCTGAGCTTCCAGCTGCCGATAGAGTACGTGCGCCGCCCGTCGGGAGAGGCCGTCTTCGATCCCGATGAGCAGGCTCAGCACGTGGTCCGGCTAATCTTTTCCTCCTTCGCCCGACTGGGCACGCTGCACGCGGTGCTGCCAGCGACCGCTGGCTCCACCACCGCGCCGCCGCCCTCAACCTTCGCCGCCTGATCAACCTCGGACTCACCCACACCAGCGGCATCTGGACTCTCGCCCCGATCACCCTAGGACAAGAGGGTGAGCCAGCTCATCCAGACCCACCCCACCAAGATCTTCAGGACGCTCCCGGACCCGGGAACCCTCTACGGTCTCAGGCTGAGCAACTTCGAAGGCCACGTAAGGCAGGGAGTCGTCGCGAGGAACTCGCGGATCTCGGCTAGGCATGCCTCGACGAAGCCGCGGTTGTGCTCGTCGGCGAAGGATCGCATCAGCGCAATGCCCTCCAGGCCGACGATGTTCTCCGGTGGCCTTCCGGTTGAGGAAGCCGGTAAACCTACCCATCACCTTCGTGAGAATACACGGTGAACTTGGGAAACAATCAGTGCCGTCGTGGGAATCGATCTTCTTATCCCTTTCCAGCGTCCCGAGCCAGACCTGCCCATAACGCCACTATCGGCGGGCGTAGTTGCCGATGGCAGGTTCCAGTAGGTCGAATGCCTGCCGGGCCGCTTGGGCGAGGGCAGCAAAGATCTGCGCAGAGTCTTCGCCGCCGAGAATCCGACGCTGGCCTTCGTCGAACAGCAACCGCTCCACGTCGGCGAGCGCTGCAGCGACAAGGCGAGGCGCGATCCCGCTGTCTCCGGTCTCTTCGATAAGGACGGCGGCGAGCCTGGCCTCGGCATAGCCGTACAACTGATGCAGGCGCGCCTGCAGGACCGGCGTGTTCAGCACCAATCGCTGCCAGTCGGCGTCCTCGTCGGGGATGGCAGGGTCTCGGCGGCGTATCCGCTCGGCATAGTCATGGCGGACCGCGTCTAGGGCCGACTCGCCGGTCGCACGCGCCGACACCGCACGTGCCAGGCGGTTGACTAGGTCCTCGTGCAGATCCAGGACGAGATCTTCCTTAAGCGGAAAGTGGTTGGTGACAGTCATCTTGGCCACCCCCGCGGCGGCCGCCACGTCGGCGATGGTGACGTCGTCATACCCCCGCTCCACGAACAAGCGAGTCGCGACATCCGAGATCATCTGCCGTGTCTCCCGCTTCTGTCGCGTACGTAGGCTCTCCGGCCGTTCTGTCACGAGCCCCCCTCCTTCAATAGGTCTAGCCTAGTCATTAGGTTTGACATGTTCATTAGGTCGCACCTAGCATCTACGCATGTCTTATGGACTGACCCTAAGGGTCCTGCGATGACTGTCCCTGCACTCGGTTCCGCCAGGGAGCGACTCGATCCCCGCCTCCTTCGCATGGGGATCGTCCTAATTGCCACCCCCGTCCTGGCCACGATTGACGCTACGGCCGTTGGTATCGCAGCCGACGCGATGGCAGCGCACTTCCGCGCCCCACTTACCGACGTGCAGTGGGTGGCTACCGCCTACCTGCTTGCAATTGCGGTGGTCATGCCTTTGTCGGGATGGCTGAGCGAGCGATACGGCGCCAAGCGGATGTGGATCATTGCCGTGGTGGTCTTCACGGCAGGCTCAGCCCTGTGCGGCCTGGCCTGGTCGCTGCCGGCCCTCGTCGCCTTCCGGCTCGTACAGGCTATCGGCGGTGGCCTGATGAACCCCATAGCGCAGTCGATCCTGGCTCAGGCGGCTGGTCCTTCCCGGATCGGCCGGGCCATGACCGTACTGATGGTCCCTGTTATGTTCGCCCCGGTCCTGGGGCCGATCGTCGGTGGTGTGGTCGTTCAGCAGCTGGACTGGCGCTGGATTTTCTACCTCAACTTGCCGATCTGCCTGGTTGTCCTGCCGTTCGCGGCCCGTCTCCTGCCCCGTGATGAAGACCAACCGCAGACCACGTCGCGACTCGACGTCCTCGGCCTCGCACTGCTGTCCCCCGGGTTGGCACTCGTGGTCTACGCATTGACCATGATCGGCGGCCACGGCGGGAGCGTTTCACCCAATGTGGTCATCGCCCTCGTCGCTGGACTGTTGTTGATCGCCGCCTACCTCCTACACGCCTTGCGCACCCACATACAGCCGCTGATCGACGTGCGCCTGTTCGCCGGGCGCGGCTTCACCGCCGCCTGCGCGACCTTCTTCCTGCTCGGCGCTTCGCTCTACAGTTCCATGATCTTGTTGCCGCTGTTTTTCCAACACGTCCAGCACGCAAGCACGTTGTCGACGGGTCTACTACTAACCCCGCAGGCGCTCGGGGCCGCCGCCGGCTCGTATGTCGCGGGTCGACTGACCGACCGCTACGGGCCACGCGCCGTCGTTGCCAGCGGCCTCGTCCTCTCGCTCGCTGGCCTCCTCGCCTTTACCCAGGCCCCTGCCGAGCCGGGGATCGGACTGCTTACCCTATGCCTCGTCCTGTACGGGCTGGGCATCGGCGGCGTGTCCACGACTACCATGACGGCCGCCTATAGCTCCGTCGAAAAGCGCCAGACACCGCACGCCGCCGGCGCGCTGAATGTGCTCTACCGGCTCGGCGGTTCGATAGGTACCGCAATTCTCACAACCGTGCTGGACAGCCGACTACGCCAGGGCGCTGCCCCGGCGGCGGCTTACGCAACCACATTCTGGTGGGCCTTCGGCCTATGCCTCGTCGCTCTCGTTCCTGTGGCGCTCTTCCCATCGTCACGACGATCCCAGCAACTTGGAGCAGCTGATTGATCGGATGGGCCAGAAGGCAGTCCCAGCACGGCAGCCGCAGTCCACACTAGCGATATGGCGGCGCAGGCCGAGACTTTCTCATGCTACAGAACGAATTAGCCGACTCGTCTGCTTCTTGACAGCAGCCATGAACGAATGCGGCTCTGTCGCGGGGAAGCAAGCGCACCCGGCGCCGCCATTTCCAGGCTCTTCGGGCCAGCGGCGCGCCAGCGCCGACGAACTCACCGTCCGCCGTGCCACGCATCTGCTCATCAGGCACCCGGATCATCTCGACGAGGCCGGGTCCTCCGCCTGAAGCAGCTACGGACACGCTGCCCCGAGCTGGACGCCGTCGCTGACTGCGTGACCGCCTTCGGAGCGATGAGGACCAACCGGCACGGCCACCTGCTGCCCGCATGGCTCCACCAGGCCGAGGCCACCGGCTTCAAGCCGCTCCGCGGCCTGGCTCGCGCGACTCGGGCGATCCTAAGTCCGAGCATGCGACCGCATAAGTGTTGCTCCAGTACATCGGTTCGCGCGCAAATCGAGAACGCCATCGTCTCGGTCACCAGCGCCTGGGCTGATGGGCGCCTGTGCTATCCGCTGCACATCCTGCCCTACCAGTCCGCGCCAGTTCGCGCCAGTCCGCCCCCACCCTGGCCGAAGGGCGTAAGAACCCCGCGTTTCGCACCAAAGGCCAGCTCGCACCCCTGGTGAACAAGGACCGTACGGCGGGCATCGCGTTTCGGCGCTGGTCGCCAACTGCTTCTACGGCCCCAGAGAGAGCCCGCACTTCATCGCCGACCTGGACGCCACCCACATCCGTATGTAGTGGCCGTCAGGCTACACCTCCATCATGACCAGCACCGGTCACACGCTCACCCCGGCCGCGCGGCTCCGCCAGGCCGAATAGCTCTCGACCCGGCATCCGGGCCGGTGGCGGCCGGTCTTCCGCCACTGCCGCGACGGGCACACCCAGAGCTGGTGGGCCATCGACCCCACCGTGGACTGGTACGGACCACCCGCCCCGCCGGTTCATGGTCGCCACCACCCGGTCATTCTGCCCGGCACCATTACCTGCTACCTGACCACCAACCTGTCCCGACGCACCAGCACCACCAGCCGCTCGGCGGCCAGACTGCCGGAGATCGTCGCATTGTGCGGGCTGCACGGCTGGATCGAGCAGGACTACAAACAGGTCAAACATGGGCCGGGCCGACTTCCATGTCCGCTCCGGCCAGACCATCATGCGTCACTGGACCCTGGTCAACTTGACCTTCAGCTTCTGCCGGCAGCAGCAGAAGACGACCCCGCCCAACGCGAAACTCCGACCCCTGACACCTCACCGCCAGAGAGCGCTCCAGCAGCCACACCCACCCCGAACTCCGGCCCGAACGCCTCCGCCGAATCTGTGTCTACCTGACCTCGCTACGCGACCTGATCCGCCTGACCCTCAACGGCGGCCTCAACCTCTGCGCGCCCGAACGAGCTATTGTCAAGTCAGCATGAAACGGCCGGCTCCGGTTCTGTCCGTAGTCGCTTCCTAGCTTCCGTGGATCGGCTCACGCTGGAGACAGCGGGGCCGGAGCCACACACAGAAGGGAGCCGACCGTCATGAAGAGTCTGACACTTTCTCCGGGGCCGATCCATCTGGGGATGGACACCTCCAAGGACGCCATCGTGGTGGGCATCCTGCGGCCGGGTGAAGAGATCCCGGTCGTTGATCGGATCTTCAACGACGAGCCCTCCATCCGGCGGTTGATCGGCCGCTTCCCCGATCGGGGCGCGCTGCGGACCTGCTATGAGGCGGGTCCCGGTGGCTTTGAGCTGTATCGGCTGCTGATCTCGATGAAGGTGGCCTGCGACGTGGTCGCCCCGGCGCTGGTGCCCAAGGGGGCGGCTGATCGGGTCAAGACCGACCGGCGCGACGCGATGCGCCTGGCGCGGCTGCATCGGGCTGGGGAGCTGACCCCGATCCGGGTGCCTTCTCCGGCTGAGGAGGCCGTGCGCGATCTGGTCCGGGCTCGGGCGGACTTGCTGGCCGATCGTAAGCGGGCCAAGCAGCGGATCACCTCGCTGCTGATGCGGCACGGACGCATCTGGCGTCAGGGCGTCAAGTGGACGGCCGTGCATCGGCAGTGGGTCCAGGCTCAGCGCTTCGAGGAGCCCGCGCTGAGCTCGACCTACCAGCACTACCTGGCGGCGCTGCAGGCGCGCGAGGCCGAACTGGCGGCGCTGGAGAAGGTGCTGTTGCCCTGGGCCGGGCGCGAGCCGCTGGCCGGTGCGGTCCATCGGCTGATCGCCTATCGCGGCATCGCCGAGCTGACCGCGCTCACCCTGGCCAGCGAGGTGGTCGACTGGCGGCGCTTCCCGTCGGCGAGGGCCTTCATGGGCTTCACCGGGCTGACCCCGAGTGAGTACTCCAGCGGCGAGCGCTCCCGGCGTGGCCACATCACCAAGGCGGGACCGGCCGATGTGCGCACCGCGCTGACCGAAGCGGCGTGGGCGGATCAGTTCCGTCCCGCCGTTGGCGCGCCGCTGCGCCGCCGTCAGGCAGGCGCATCGCCGGCCACCGTGGCTCGCGCCTGGAGCGCCCAGCAGAGGTTGTGCGCAAAGTTCCGTCAGATGACCGGACCCGGCAAGCGGCCCAGCCCGGTCGCCGTGACGGCGGTCGCCCGGGAACTTGCCGGGTTCGTCTGGGCCGAGATGACCAGCGAGTAGGCGCTCATGACCTTCGGCACGGCACCTCCTTCGCCCGGCGCCCCACGCCGTCGGTGGGTGTCGTGCCGCCCTGACCGGTGGTGGATCGGGACGCACGCCGCGGCAGGCGTGAACCCCGGCAGATCTTTGAGCTACCCAACGCTCGTCTCAAGTAAGGGGCCCCGTCCTGCGCACAGCAGACCTGCGATCTCGACACGCGAATATCAGAATGGCAGTGGCGAAGGCCACGGCCCCGCCCTGATCCACCACCCCCACCTTGCGCGTCCTCCACCCGGCTGCCGAGTGTGGAGGGATCTCCCCGGCGCCTCAAGACCGTTCGTCCTCGCTACGCTGCGGGCGCTCCGTCTAGACCCGCCAGGTCGATCTCTCCTGCTCATAGGCCAGGAGGACACACAGGAAAAACGACACCAAACCATCAGTATTCGGGCCGGTGTGGCTGCAAAGCCTTGACGGGCCGTTTCATATCAGACCTGTGGTTCGGGTCAGGCCCTCAGGCTGCGAGGGCGCCTCTGGCCGCTGGACCAGGGTTGCCGTCCTGGAGCCGGGCTCCGGCTCGGATCAGGTCCGGGTAGGGTGGGCCCGTGTTATGGACGAAGTTCGCTGAGCAAGAGCCTGATCTCGCTGAGCGAGGACGGCTGTTGCTCGCCGAGGAACACGGTTATGTCTATCTGTCGACCGTGACCGTGGAGGGTGGCCCCCGGCTTCATCCCGTGGCTCCCATTCTGGGGGATCGTGGGTTGTTCGTCGCTGTACAACGTCGCTCCCCGAAGTTGGTCGATCTGCGCAGTGATCCGCGAATAGCGCTGCATTCCACCGTGCTGCCACCGGATGACGAGGAGTTCTCGGTGCGTGGGGTCGTCCGCGAGGTCGAGGATGCCGGCGCACGTCAGGCTGCTGCAGTCGGGGCACGGGGTGGCGCGCAGCTGTCCAGTGCTTTGGCTCTGTTCGAGGTCGATCTGCTTGAGGTGGGATGGGCCCGATGGTCACAAGGAAAGCCGACTCGTAAACGTTGGCGGGCTGAGGGCGTCAGCCCATCCGCTTAGGCAGTCGAGCGTGGAGCGACACGCTGACCGTGATCAGGCGACTCGGACCTCGGGCCGTTCAACGAGCTCGCCACGTTCGAAGCGGGCTCCGGCGCGGACGAGGGCGACGAGGTGGGGTGCGTTGACCGCCCGCCACCGCTGCTGGGCGGACTCGACGAGTTTGAAGACCATGGCCAGGGCGGCGGTGCGGGAGCCGGCGCCGCGGGTGACCTTGGTCCGCAGCCTCACGGTGGAGAACGTGGACTCGATGGTTATCTTGAGTGCTCCTCAATGTGTCTGGCATGTCCAGCATGGCCGGGTGAGGGCCAGTTCCAGCTGTCATGGATGTGGTTATCTACCGCCGTCCACAACACAGAGGGGCTGGAGGAATGGTGCTGGTGCAACGGGTGGTCTTACCCGCGTCGGGGCGGGAATCGTGGACCGTACTCGGAGACGACGACGCGCCGGTCGCCCCGATCGAGAGCTATCTGGCCTTTCTCAGCGACATCGAGCGGTCGCCGAACACCGTCAAGGCGTATGCCCACTTATGCCGCTCTCGGCATAACATGCCTTATGCCGAGCCTCCGGATATGCCGCTGCTGGGGGTGAAATTGCTGGCTGGATGGTCTGTCATGCCTTGCAGTATCGGCATAATATTCGGTCTACTACATATAGTGACTGATTGATTTCTGTGCGTGATTCTCGCCTTGTCGACCGCTGTCGAGGAGGCGACCATGGACAGCAGGCAACAGGCCGGCCATCCGACCCGAACGGCGGTGACCGGGCCGTTGGCACCGTATGCCAACGGTTTTCGCGAGGATCTGGCCGGCAAGGGCTACCACCCCCAGGTGATCGGCCGTCACGTGGGGCTGATGGCGGATTTGAGCCGGTGGCTGGAAGATCAGCAGCTGTCCGCTGACGCGCTGGTCGCCGAGGTGGTCCAGGAGTACTTGCGAGCGAGACGTGCCGCCGGGCTCCGGGATCTTGTCTCGGCCGTGGCGGTGGCTCCGCTGCTGGGGTATCTGCGCAGGCTGGCAGCCGCGCCCGCGGCCGAAGCACAGGTTCCGTCTGCGCCGCTGGACAGGTTGTTGGCGGGGTTCGCCGACTACCTGGTGCGCGAGCGTGGCCTTTCGGCCGCTTCAGTGACCAGCTACCAGCACCATGCCCGTCCGTTCCTGGCCGGGCTCACGCCACCGCTCGATACGGCGTTGGCGGAGCTGTCAGCGGCGGAGGTCACGGCGTTCATGGTCAATCACCGTGGCCAGTGGGGCACAGGGACGGCCAAGGCCACAGTGACCGCGCTGCGGTCGCTGCTGCGGTTCCTGCACGCTACGGGGCGGGCGCCGCATTCGCTGGCGACGGCCGTGCCGTCAGTGGCGGGCTGGAGGCTGGCCCCGCTGCCGGCTGATGTGAATCCCGATCACGTGGCGGCGCTGCTGGCCAGCTGTGATCGCCGCAGCGCAGGTGGGCGCCGCGATTACGCAATCTTGATGTTGCTGTCGCGGCTAGGCCTGCGCGCGGGCGAGGTGGCAGCGATCGAGTTGGGCGATGTCGACTGGCGGGCCGGTGAACTGCTGGTGCGTGGCAAGGGAAGCCGCCGGGAGCACCTGCCCCTTCCGGTCGATGTCGGCGAAGCGCTGGCCGACTACGTGCAGCACGGCAGACCTCGCTGCGCGGGCCGCACGCTGCTGGTCATCCTGCATGCCCCTTACACCGGGCTGAACCGCTCGCACGTGCTGACCGTGGTGCACCGCGCCTGCCAGCGGGCCGGGCTACCGAAGTTCGGTGCGCACCGGCTACGTCATTCGGTGGCCTGCGACCTGCTCCGCAAGGGCGCGTCGCTGGCCGAGGTCGGACAAGTCCTTCGGCACCGCGACGAACGGACTACCGCGATCTACGCGAAGGTGGACCTGGATGCGTTGCGTGCCCTGGCCCGGCCGTGTCCGCCGGTGGGCGCGCTATGAGCGCGCTGCGCCGAAGGGCCGAGGAGTACCTGCAGATGCGCAGGGCGCTCGGCTACAAGCTGCTGCGGCAGGGCCCGATGTTGATGGACTTCATCGGCTACCTCGAGCGCGTCAGCGCCGGCACGGTCACGATTGAGACGGCGGTGGCCTGGGCCACCCAGCCGGTCGGCGCCGCGCTGATCTGGTGGAAGCGCCGGTTGACGGTGGTCCGCGGCTTCGCCCGTCACCTCAAGACACTCGACCCCGCCTGCCAGGTCCCACCCACCGCCCTGCTGCCGTCCCACTCGGACCGGATCACCCCGTACTTGTTCTCGCCGCAGGAGATCGCGGCGCTCATCCACGCCGCCGGGGCTCTCAGGCGGCCGCTGCTGGCCGCCACCTACCAGGCACTCATCAGCCTGCTGGCCGTGACCGGCATGCGCATCGGCGAGGCGCTTGGACTACGACATGAGGACATCGCCGCGGCCGCCATGACGGTGACCATCCGCCCCCGCCTGAACGCCAACGGCGCGCGCACCATGTCGGCCACCGGGCGAACGATCCCGATCAGTGCCGAACTCGTGCGGCTGCTGGCGGATTACCTGCATGACGAGTACGGCGACCTGGACTCCGACTACGTCTTCGTCAGTCTCTGGAGCCACCCGCGCGGCCAAGCACTCACCTACGCCGCCGTCTACGATCTGGTACGGCGGCTTCGCCGACGCACCGGCATCGACTTCGACCCGCACTGGTGGCGGCATACATATGCGACCCGGCTGCGCCGGGGCACCGGGATGGAGAGCGTGAAGGAACTCCTCGGCCATGCCTCGATCACCACGACGATCGACACCTATGGTAACCCTCAGGAATTGCATCAGACGGGCGAAAAGCGGCAGGCCGCGAGGTCAGAGCGGCATCCAACCAAGGCTCCATCTGCCTACAACTTGGCGGCTTGAGCTGGGAGTTTGACGACCAGATCCCATCTGATGCAGGATTCGCCCTTTAAAGGGAGGGCGAGTGGGTCTTCAGCGACGTGTCGACCTGGCTGGGGCGGCTCATCTGGAGCTGGTTTCCGGTGTGGTGCAGCTGCGTCCGCAGGACGCGATGGTTGAGGCGATGCTGCGGGGCTGGCGGGCCCAGCAGGCCGCCCGCGGACTTCGCGAGGAGACGGTCACTGCCCGGGAAAGGCTCGTGCGCCGGTTTCTGGAGTACACCAACGAATACCCGTGGGTCTGGACGCCGGGACACGTGGATGAGTGGTCGCTGTGGCTGACCAGCGAAAAACGACTCGCGCCGTCTACGATCCGCAGCTACCAGGGCAGCCTGCGCCTGTTCAGCGAGTTCCTGATCGACGGCCGCTACGGCTGGGCGGTGGCCTGTGAGGAGGCCTTCGGCACCCACCCGGTGGCCGTCTGTCACGAGTGGAACACCATCGCCCACCTGAGCGACTACGAGGGCCGGCCCGAGGCCAGGCCGTTCACCCGTGAGGAGATGCAGCGCTTCCTCGACTACGCCGACGAGCAGGTCGACCGAGCCGTGCGGGCCAAGCGCAAGGGGGCGCTGGCTGCTTACCGAGACGCCACCCTCTTCAAGGTCATCTACGGGTGGGGACTGCGCCGGACCGAGGCGGCCATGCTCGATCTGGTGGACTTCGGCCGCAACCCTTCGGCCCCCCAGCTCGGCCGGTACGGCACGCTCAACGTCCGCTACGGCAAGGCGAAGAAGGGCCAGCCGCCCCGGCGCCGGAACGTGCTGTCGGTGATGGACTGGGCGGTGGAGGCGGTCGCCGACTACGTCGAGAACGTCCGGCCGCGGTTCGGCTGCGAGGACCATCCCGCGTTGTGGGTGACCGAGCGGGGCGGCCGGATCAAACCGGCGGAGATCAACGCTCGGTTCGTCGCCTACCGCGACGCGCTGAAGCTGCCGAAGGAGTTAGTCGTCCACTCCGCTCGTCACGCATACGTCACCCACCTCACTGAGGACAGGGTTGACCGGCGATTTCTCCAGCAGCAAATCGGTCACGAGAATGACAGCTCCACCGCCATCTACACCCACGTCAGCGACGACTTCATGAACACCATGCTGCATAAGGCGCTTGCGCCCGCACTCGACCCGACCGCCACAGGGAAGGACCACTGATGGCCGCGAAGCTCGACTACCGCTGGCACCTGCGCAAGGTCATGGCCGACCGCGGGCTGTTCTCTACTACCGACCTCATCCCGCTGCTAGACGAACGCAGCATCTCCATGTCCACCAGCCAGGCCTACCGGCTCGTCATCGAGCGCCCGGAGCGGCTCAGCCTGAAGATCCTCATGGCCCTGCTCGACATCCTCGACTGCACCATGGACGACCTCATCGAGCCCGTGGCAGCAGCCGGAGCTGGATCAACTACCCGGAGCAAGAAAGCCGTTGGCGCCGAGACCAGTGTTGGGGACCTGCGACCCAAGCGAGCTCGCATCCGCGGCGTCGAACGGTCGTGACCACGCCCGGACACCTCGATCGAGCTGTCTCCGACCCGATCGGGCTGGTCGTCGAGCTGGTGGCAGCCGTCGAACGTCAGTTGGAGCACGACCGGATCCGCAGCGTGGTCACCAGCGTTGCGGGCGGCCGTGCGAAGTCACGCCGCCTCGCCTCGCACCTGGCCTTGCATCCGAACGTGCTGACCGACGGCCGCTCGCCGGCTCCCAGGGCCGTCGGCGACCTGCTCATCGCCCTCCGTGAAGCTGGAGCCGAGGCGGTCTCGCCGCCGTGTTGCGCCGAGTGCGGCAGACAGCTGCGAACCCTCCAGCGTCGCGGCCAGGACTGGTACTGCTGGAACTGCGGACCACAGCCCGAGTCTTGCGCCATCTGCGCTAACACCCGTCGGGTCGCTTCACGCGATCGGGCCGGGCGACCACGATGCGCTCAGTGCCCGGACGCTGACGGACGCGACCCCATCACGGTGATCAGCGCCCTGATCACCGAACTGGACCCGAAGGCCGGGCGAGAAGTGCTCGCCGACGCGGTCCGCAGGTCCGCCCCCCGCCCCTCCTATCAGCAGAAACTCGCCTGGGCGCTGGAAGCCAACCCCGCCCTGCTGACCGGGGACGGCCACCTCGCGCCCCTGCGCGCGATCCTCCGGTTGATCGACCTGCTGCACGCGGCCGGCGTCGCCGGGATCGTCCGGCCGTCCTGCCCTCGCTGCCACAGAGTCGTACGCATCGACCAGCCGCTCGGCGGACAGCGGGTCTGCCGCACCTGCATCGCCCACTCCCGCATCGAGGAGTGCTCACGCTGCGGAGCCCGACGCGAGCCCGCCACGCGCGACAATGCGGGCCGACCGCTATGTCCGAACTGCCTGATCACCGATCCGGCGAACCTGGAAACCTGCATCAACTGCGGGCGACGACGGGCCGTGGGCACCCGCACACCAGATGGCCCGCTCTGCCCAAGCTGTCCTGCCCTCCCCACGATGACCTGCAGCATCTGCGGCCAGGAAAAGCCATGCGGGACTTCCCGCGTCACGGGTCGACCCTGGTGCCCCTCCTGCCAGCACCGCTCGGCACCGTGCTCCACCTGCGGACGCGACGCGGCGATCGTCTCCGGCACCCTCGCCCGGCCCCTCTGCACTGACTGCACCGCCCCGGAGGTCTGGCACACCTGCCCCACCTGCAGCGACCCTGATTATCCGAACCCCGGCCAGTGCGTCCGGTGCCTGATCAACCAACGCCTCAACGAGCTGCTGGGCCCTTCCTCCGACTCCTCCCATCCCAGGCTCGAAGCCCTCCGGCGCAATATCGCCACCACCGAACATCCCATCACCGCCTGGCGCTGGCTGAACAAACCGTCCATCGCACCCGTGCTGTCCGACCTCGCGGCCGGACGACGGACACTGACGCACGAGGCTCTCGACGAACTGCCCGACAGCCCACCTCTCGCCCACCTCCGCCAAGTGCTCGTCGGCGTTGGAGCCCTTCCCGAGCGCGACGAGTACATGGCCCGCCTCGAACGCTTCGTCACCGACCTCCTCACGACCCAACAGGACCCCGACCAGCGCCAACTTATGCACCAATACACGATCTGGCATCTCGTCAGGCGCCTTCGCCGACGCAACAACGGCCGCCCTGTTACCCCCCAGCAGTTCATCGCCGTCCGCCAACGCACCCACGCGGCCGTCGCCTTCCTGAACTGGCTCAGGGCCCACGACCTCACCCTGCGCACCTGCCGACAGGCCGACCTCGACCAGTGGCTCACCGACGACTCCGCCACCTACCGCCAGACAGCCGGACACTTCATCCGCTGGGCCCACGCCAACAAGCTCACCACCATCCACGCCCCCGCCATCCGCTGGAACGGCCCCACCCAACCGCTCGATGATGAGCACCGCTGGAACGTCGCACGTCGGCTCCTGCACGACGACACCCTCAAGGCTGAAGACCGCCTCGCTGGCCTGCTTCTCCTCCTCTATGCCCAAGGGGCAGCGGCGATCAGCCGCCTGACCATCAAGGACGTCGAGGTCAGCGACCAGGGAGTGCGCCTCCACCTCGGCGATGCGCCCGTCCATCTGCCCGAGCCCATCGCCGCTCTGGCCCGGAGCGTCGCCGCCAACCGCAAGGGGCACGCGACCATCGGAGCCCTGGACCCGTCTCCCTGGCTCTTCCCCGGAGGCCAGCCGGGACGGCCGATCAGCACCGCGCAGCTGACGCAGCGGCTGAACCAGCTCGGGATTCGGCCCAACCAGGCCCGCAGCACCGCGCTCTTCCAGCTCGCCACCGAGATTCCCGCCGCGATCCTCGCCCGCACCCTGGGCATCCACACCGACGTCGCCGTCGCCTGGCAACGACTCTCCGCAGGCGACTGGGCCAACTACGCCGCCGAAGTCAGCCGCCGCGCCTCAACGCAGGAGGACACCAGATGACCAGCCATAACTCCCTTGCCGACAGCGAAAACTGGGATCCCTTCGGCACGTTGCACCGCGCATTGTGGATTGGCGGCGGCCAATGGGCCGGAAAGTCGACCGTGGCCCGGCTCTTGGCCGTCCAACACTGCATCACCGTCTATCACTACGACTACCACGACGCGCGCGGTCACAATGATCGCCGAATCGCCCGTCGCGTCGGCCTCGGCGAGCCCGCCACCGGTCCCGACCCGGACAAGGTGTGGGTCCACGCCACCCCAGAAGAGATGGCCACCGAGACCCTGGCCGGCTTCCCGGACCGGTTCGAGTGGGCCCTGGACGACCTGCGCGCGCTCGTCTCGGGCCACCCGATCATCGCCGAAGGCTGGGGACTCCGCCCCGAACTCGTCGCACCCATCATCGACTCACCGCGTCGGATGGTCATAATGGTGCCCACGCCGGAGTTCCGCCAACACCAGCTCCACGACCTACCCCGAGCCGCCTCGCTCGGGCACCGCGTCAGCGATCCGGCTCGAGCACAGGCCAACCGCCTCACCCGCGATCGCCTCGTCGCAGAGGACGCCGTCCGCACCGCCCACCAGCTCGGCATCCGCGTGATCGAAGTCGACGGTTCGCGCGACGCCGCTGCGATCGCGGAGATAGTCGCCGACCATTTCAGCCCCTACCTCCCAGAGCAAGGCCGCAAGGCTTGATCACCGGAGGCATTCAGAGGGCTCCAATACCCGACGTCACCATTACGGAAACCTCTCAGAAGGTCGGCGAAGGCGTCGGCGGCGTCGTCGGCGCGGGCAGGGTCGGTGCTGATGAGTCGGTCGAGTAGGAGCCCGTCCAGGGTGTCGAGGATGAGGTCGGCGAGGGCGGGAACCTGTGCCTGCGGTGTGTTGAGGTCTGTGAGGGTTTCCCGCAGCATGGCCAGCCACGGCTCGCGTATCTGTTGTTGGGCGGTGCTCCAGCGCTCTGGCTCGCGCAGCGTTAGGACACACATCTCCAGGTAGAGCCGGATGGCGCCGGTGGCGGCAGAGCCGGCCAGTACCCGCCAGGCGTAGCGGACGAATTCATCGGGGCTTCGGGCGGGCGGAGCGCCCTTAGCCATGGACTGGAAGGATGCGGCGAATCGTTGGTTCGCCAGTGCGAGCACGGCGGTGATCAGTCCGTCCTTGCTGCCGAAATGATAGATCAACATGCGGTCGCTAGTGCCCAGAGCGGCGGCGAGGGGGCGCAGCGAAAGGCCGATCAGGCCGTGAGTGAGCACATGGTCGAGGGCTTTCGCGGTGAGTTCGGTGCGGCGGTCCACGCACGGCAGTGTAACGACCGCTTTACGCTGCATGTAGCAGTCGCTACACTGCGAGCGGGAAGGGAGGAATCACGATGGAGGCGTCCACAACAACATTCACTACGACTTCTGGCGTGCGTTGGCTGCTGCGCCTGGATGCCGGGCTGGAGACGGTATTGACGGTGGTGTGCGTGGTCCTGGCGTATGGACTGCTGGGTACCGGCCGATGGCGTATGCCGTCCTGGCTGTCCACACCGGTGTTGCTGGTGGTCGCACTCGTCCTGCTCCTGGCGGCCGTGATGTTGTGGTGGCTGAGCGGACGACCCGACCCTGTCGTCGTCCGCGCGGTCGCCGTCGCCAACGGTGTCACGGCTCTGGCCTTCCTCGCCTGGGCGATCATCGGTCTGGGCGCCGGCATCCAGCTGCGCATCCTGCTGGCAGCGACCGCCGTCCTGCTCGGCATACTCGCCACTACGCAATATGCCTGGGCGATCCGCCCGTCCGGAAAAGACGTGCTGCCCGGATCCTAGAACGGACCAGGACACGTGCCACCGATCACGGAACCGGGTCGCGGAGCCAGATCTTGATGGAGGCGACGTCGATGGTGCCCGGGTAGATGACCTCGCGCTTGTCAAAGCGCGTGGCTACGACCCGGAACTGCCGCAGCTTGTTGAAGCAGCGCTCGACGGTGTTGCGCTCCTTGTACTGCTCGGCGTCGAAGTTGGGCGGACGGCCGCCGGACGAACCACGCTTGAACCGGTTGGCCTTCTGGTCCTCCTTGATCGGGATGACCGCCTGAATCTTGTGTTCACCCAGATAGGTGTCGACGATCACGAAATTCGGCTCTGGCACATTCCCTGTGGAGCCGCTACGGAAGGTGATCTCGTGGACCGAGGTGGCGCGTAGCGGTTGGTGCGGATGATCGCGCTTCGATAACTCTCCGCGCATGAGATGCGGTCGTCTTGCCATGATCCGGTTTTGTCACGAACCGATCTTGCAAAACGATCGCGAGGCCATCATGGTGCATGAATGCGCCTGCGGGGAAGCGTGCTGCCTTGCCCTGGTCTTCCCCTCTCTAGCGAGTGCCGAGATCACCCACGTCGCCCGCCAGGACGATGACAGCGTGCTGATCAGCGCGCGCGATGCTGTCCAGCAGGCGGTCTGCCGCTCCTGTGGCATGGTGGCGGTGCGGCGGCATGGCAGCTACCGGCGTCGCGTCCATCACGGCCCCGTTGAGGGCCGTCCGCTAGTGATCGACATCGAGGTGACCCGTTTCCGCTGTGATAATCCCGGCCGTGACCTGGGCACCTTCTCCGCGGACGTGTCCCTCCTGGTGCCCCGGCGAGCGCGCCGTACCCCGACGTTGCGGGCCATGCTGGAGCTGGTGGCACGCGCGAGTGGGGGCCGTCCGGGCAGCCGGGTGGCCGCCGAGTCGGGCATCGCCGCGACCGCCTCCCGTATCAGCCTGATCCGGCTGCTGCGCGCCTTACCCACCGGCGCGCCCGGTGAGGTGCGCACGCTCGGCGTGGACGACTTTGCCACCCGCAAGGGGCGAACCTACGGCACCGTGCTGGTGGACATGGACACCGGCACGGTGATCGACCTGCTGGCCGACCGGGAATCGGGCACGCTGGCCGCCTGGCTGGCCGAACATCCCGAGGTGGAAGTGATCTGCAGGGATCGTGCCGGCGCCTACGCCGACGGCGCCCGTACGGGAGCACCGCAGGCCACCCAGGTCGCTGACCGCTTCCATCTGTGGAAGAACCTCATCGACTACGTCGACAAGACCGTCGCTCAATACCGTGCCGAGCTGCGCGAACCTCCCGATGAGCAGGGTGCGTCCGAGCAGCGGCCGGACGGCTCGGCTGCGCCCGAGGCCAGTGCCGAGGCCTCGATCGCCGCCCGCCGGAACAACGGCAGGATCGTACCCCGGACCCTCGAGCGGCATCGGGCCGTTCACGAGCGGCTCGCGTGGGGCACAGCCACTCGCAGATCGCCCGCGACCTGGGCATCGACCGCGCCACGGTGCGCAGGTTCGCCCGCGCAGCCGATCCCGGGGAACTGCTGGTCCGCTCCGCCCCGGGCATTCGCCCCTCACCGCTGGACGGCTACACCGACTACCTGCACCACCGCTGGAACCAGGGCTGCCATAACGCTGCCCGCCTCACCGAAGAGATCATCGCCTTGGGCTACCGCGGCAGCCCGCAAACCGTCCGCCGCTACCTGCACACCTTCCGCACGACCGGCACCGACCTCCCCGCGACGTCGGCGGCGCCCTCGGTCCGGCAGGTCACCCAGTGGATCTGCACGCACCCCGACCGGCTCGACCCCGGCGACCAGGCAAAGCTCCAGGAGATCTTGGCTCGCTCGGATCCGCTGGCCGCCACGGCCGGGCACGTGGCCGCCTTCGCCACGATGCTCACCAACCGCACCGGCACCCTGGAGAGCCTCACCGCCTGGATGGCCGCCGTCGACGCCGACGAACTGCCCCACCTGCACTCTTTCACCAACGGGCTTCGTCGCGACATGGACGCCGTCGTCAACGGGCTCACCTTGGCGCACAATTCCGGCCCCGTCGAGGGCCTCGTCAACATAATGATCTTGTCGACGATGCCCTCGGTGGATCCGTTGCTGTAGGGCAGGGCGAGTGCGGCGGCCACGGCGTCGTGGCCGATGAGCAGGCCTTCGGCGAAGGAACGCAGCGCGGGAGCCTGCTGGTCGGCGCGGACCTGGTCGATCCAGGCGTCCAGGTGTGCGGTGTGCTCGTCGAGGTTGCCATCGTGATCTGCGGTGAGCAGGGCGGCGAAGGAGCGCACGTGGCCGACGACGGCCTGTAGTTCGGGGCAGCGTTTGAGATTGAGGGTGTGTTCCAGATGGGTCTGTTGGGTGGGGGTGAGTTTGGCCGGGTTGGTGGTGAGGCGGCGGGGCGACGGCTGCGGGTGTTCACCGTCGGCGCGGCCCTGTCCGAGGTAGCGGTAGAGCAGGGTGGAACCGCCCTGATATCCCATCGCCTTGATCTCGCCGAGCAGAGTCCAGGTGGCCACGCCGGGCTCGATGGCGCGGCGTTTGCGCAGGTAGTCGCGGAACGGGTCGACCAGGGTGGTGGCGTACTTCGGCCCGTGGATCAGCTGCTCGGCGTGCTCGGCGGTGGCGTACTTCTTGACGGTGGGTCTTATCCGGAGCCAGCCGCGACTGGAGTGGGGGCAGCACGGCCGACGCTTGCCCCTTAAAGGGGAGGATATAGGGAAAACTCCCACCAGCCGTGTATTATGTCGTACCTACAGTCACCATCAATGCTCACATAACCGAGCCATTTATAGATTCCCTCCCACCACCGCCTGTCTCTTTCGCAGTCCGCTTGAGTACCATAGCCGTCCATCACAACGGGAGCGTAGCCCACGGTGATCGAGTGTGCTGTTGTCTGCGCTTCACCTGCGCTGACCGCGTTTGCTGCCCCTGCGGGAATGACCATCGCGGAGAAGATGGCGATGCCAATCATGAACTGTCTGAGAGATCTCAAGATACTCCTATCTGTGCTACCAGCCAAGCTATGTGTTTGGCGGGTTCGAGCCCTGATGGCCTCACATCTTGCATAAACCACGCACCATCTCAACTCGGCCTCGAGACGGTTGTACTCGTGACATCCCTGGAGGTGGAGTCCCGACCAACACGGGGGTCAGTGCAGATGGACGCTGGAACCACTGCCGCCCACACGCAGGTAATCTCGTCAGCAGACCCGTAGCCCGCTGCCAAGTTGATAGCGGCTGCGGGTATTCAGTCAATCCAAGATCAGGTAATACCACTCCTGGTAGGTATATCGATAACATTTGTTACTTACGTTAAGATACCATTCTACTGCCTTTCTGGCGATTTCACACGTCGCCAATTCGGAATAGTAGCGACTTCTCGTTGGCGCTACTAGAAGGGTGGATGCTATGACTTGAGTAGAGGTGGACGGCATCGGCCACGACGACTTGATCTCAGGCTGGGAGGCAGCCAATGCTGTGTTGCCGCCGCCTAAAACGGCAGCAGTAGCAAGTGTCAGTGCCACTGCTTGGTTGGCGAATCTCACAGGAGTCTCGCTTTCTGGAGGAGGCGGATAACGAAGAACACAGTAATCTTCGCAGCTGTCGTGGATCTTTCGTCCCACTGTCTCTCTCTTGCGAGACAATCGTCCATGGCGCGACGCAGCCGGACATTGCGCCTGCCGAAAATTCCATCCATCTGTTCAAGCGGCATGTGAACAATCGTGGAGGACGCCGCCAAGCTGGTCCCGTGGCGTATGTTCAGGTCGTTGATTCGTCGGGGTTTCTGATCGGGTCCGGGACGGGACGCAGCGGGCAGCTTGGTTCAGGGGTTGGTGGGCGCGGTGCTGATCGTAGGTGACAAGTGTTCGTACTCGTAGGGCCGGTTCGTGTGCCGGGCGCACGAGTGCCCGCGCAAGACCGTCGTGGAGCAGCTACGGACACGCTGCTCCGAGCTGGACGCCGTAGCTGACTGCGTGACCACCTTCGCCGCGACGATGGCCAACCGGCACGGCCATCTGCTGCCCGGTGGCTCCACCAGGCCGAAGCCACCGGCTTCAAGCCGCTCCGCAGCCTGGCTCGCGGCTCGCGCCAGGACTTCGACGCCGTCAAAAGAAGTGGATCAGAACCCATGAACTCTGACGCGGAAGGTCATGGGAGCACTGTTAGCCGTCACTTCTCCTGAGTCCGTGAGAGCCCTCTCTCGTCATCCAGCGTGAGCATCGCCCTCCGGATGTCTGGCGAGTTCGTGGACATGGTGTCGCGACACGGGGGTGAGCACGAGCGGCGTACGGCCCGGTAGGGGACCATGTGGGCGTTCGTCGTCATTGACATGCTGTCGGTTCCGCTCGTTCCGGCCAGTCGATCATGCGCGGTGGGTAGGGTTAGGCCGACCGCAACACCGGTTCCCCCTGTCGCCCGACCGAGTGCCCGGGCGAGGCTGATCGGATGAGGACGACTCGCCGCTGTGATCGTGGTTCTGGACGCCGAGGCCGTGCGTGCCGCGCTGACAGCCGGTCGGCTGGACTGCCCGTCCTGCCGGGCCGTGCCCCTGTGCCGGTGGGGGTATGCGCAGGTTCGGACCGTCCGCCAGCCGGGCGGTCGCGGCGAGGTGCTACGCCCGGCTCGTGCACACTGCGGCGGGTGCGGAGCGAGCCACGTGCTGGTGCCCGTCCACTGCCCGCCGCGCAGCGCCTATGGCCTCGAACGGTGACGTCCCACAGAGTGGTGTAGTTCCTTCCCGACTCAGCCCTGTTTGCCCAGGTAGGCGGCGCGCGGCGAGATCGTTGATCCACCACTCGGCGGGACACCCACCCCTGGAACTACTCGGCCAGGCCCTGCTCGCCGCCGGCGCGCACGGTCACGGCCACCGGCGCATCGCCGCCGACCTGGACGTCCCAGAGGGCACCGTCCGCGGCTGGCTACGCCGGGCGCGGCGTCTGGCCGAGCATCTTGCGGGTGTGGGCGAACATCGCGCTGGTCCGGTTCACCCCGGATGCGTGCGCCCTCAAGCCTTGCGGCTCCCGCCTGGCCGAAGCCCTCAACACACTGGTCGCTGGCGCGATCGGCGCGGCCCGCGTTTTGAGCCTGCATGAGACGCCATTCTGGTCGATTATGGCCATGATCGCGGGCGGCCACTTGCTCATTGCCCCTCGCGGAAGCTGATCATCCCGCCCTCCTGCCCGCAAGCCGACGACAGCATGTCCACGAATCTTCCTGATGATCGTGAGCCTCACCCGCGTGAGGACGTGTTCTCTGTCGTGAGCATCAGGGCGACAGCGTGTCCACGAACTCACGCGCACACCTCCGACCACTGTCCGAAATGCCGGAATCTACATGGACATCACAAGTGGCGCCGCCATGGACACAACGGGTGTCCGGCAACAGGAGCACGAGCCGCTCAACGATCGGCGAATTGACTGCTCTTGACGGCGCTGGCAACCGCGCCGCACGCTGTTCAAATCACTGCTGGGGCGCTGCTCTTGGACGACTCGGGCGATCGTAAGTCCGGGCATGCGACCGCATACGTGTTGCGCCAGTACATCGGTTCGCCCGCCCTGGTCGAAGGGGCGTAAGACCCGCGTTTCGCACCAAGGCCAGCTCGTCACCTCTGGTGAACAAGGCCCGCACGGCGGGCATCGCGTTTCGGGCGCTGGTCGTCAGACTGCTTCTACGGCCCCAGCTGTTAGGCGTCACTGGGCCCTGGTCAACTTGGCCTTCAGCTTCTGCCGACAGCAACCAGAAGACGACCCCGACCAACGCGAAACTCCGACCCCTAACACCTCACCGCCAGACAACAGCACTCCAGCACCCACATTCACCCCGGACTCTGGCCCGAACGCCTCCGCCGAATTCGCGCCTATTTGACCCTGCTGGGCAGCCTGACCGCCTGGCCCGCAACGGCGCCCTCAACCTCTGCGCGCCCGAACTCGCCGGCCTCACCAAGGGCATCGGCGTCAACCTCTACCTACTGCCGCAACGGATCACAAACCAACTACCGATGGTTACCGCTATCCCTGTCTCGGTTGACTTGGTACATTCCGCTTCACCATCACGATGCCGACGGCCAGTGCCCAATAGCCGATGAGAGCGGCGGTGAGTGCACTGTTTCCCCAGCCGACGGCGCTATAAAATTGGGAGGCGTCCGTGCCAAAGAACAGGGACGGTACAAAGACGAGGTTGGCTGCGGCGATCATGTAGGCACTGCGTCCCGTCCAGGAGGGCAGGAATCCGCCCCGTGTGATCGCGTACCCGACGGCGGTTAGTAGGATCGCCGTGAGCAGCCGAGAGATCGAGCCATGCATGAGCATGTTCGCGTGCGCGAGCGGTCCGTGGATAGTGGGATCGACCCCGCCCCCTGAATGTTCCAGGACCACTCCGGCTTCGATCGATGCGGCGACCAGGGTGATGGTGACGTACGCCAGTCCGGCGCCGAACGCCAGGCTCGCCAGCCACTCCAGGTCGCTTCCCGCGTTGCGGATCAGCTGACGTAGCCCCGCCAGAAAGATCAGGGTCGCTGCACCCGCCAGGATGTTCAGCAAGATCCTTGTGAGGACGTTGCCAGCGGGCGGTGCTCCCGAATACAGGAAATAGAGCGGAACACTGGAGGTGGCCAGCAGACCAACAGCGATGCCGCTGGAACCCGCTATCCGTTGGAATGTGTTCTCGTTCATGTCACTCCCGTTCGAGGGATGCCTCGGACACGTCTTGGTAGGTGATCGGCCGGCCGAACCCGCATACCAGGGCGGCGACGATCTCCTGCCCGTCAGGACCTGGCCGATCACTAGTAGGCCCGTGGGCACGTCCGCGGCACTGAGCACACCGGCGTCGACCCAGCCATGTAGCCTCGGGCGACCGGGGAATCACGGTGGTGTCGGCGCCGAGCGGCGCCATGCACACGCCCGATGCGATCGTCGCTTTGACCAGCGCGCGAATGTTCTTCTCGAAGCGCACCTTGGCCCGCACGTGCGCCGCCCCAATCCCGGCCACTCGAAACCCGCCCCACCCCTGGTGCCCTCAGCCACCCGATCTCGTCGAGCCCGTCTGCCCCACCAGCCGAGAACGCTTCGATATCCTCAGCTCGCCAGTTGGCATGCTCGCCTCCTACTGGACCGACCTCCACGGGGCCCGCGCCCAGGGAGGTAGTGTTTGCGAAGGCCACTCTATGATCCGATGGATTATTACGTCATAATGGCCTCAACGTTCACTTTAGCCTCTTTTATATCATTTCCGTGTCCGTCTTCTTTCGGCATTCAGCGAGCATCTCCTGGTCCATGTAGCGGCGCTGCTCGGTCCATTCGTCGCTCTGTTCGGCCAGTACCGCGCCGACGAACCGGATGATCGATTCGCGGTTGGGGGGAAGGTCCCGACTACGTCGGTGCGGCGGCGGCATTCCAGGCAAGAGACCATGCCATCGACATCAGCACCATCCGCGTGGCGCCCGAGCGTCGTGCCCACCTCTGACTCCAGGTCGCAGTTCGTCGAGATCACACAACAGCCCCCGGGCAGCGTTGTGGACTAAGTAGCGCGCTGTGAGGTCAGGTGACAGCGGCCATCCACGCAGGATCGCTCCACGCGTCCGCGGGATATGGTCTGCACCAGCCCGAGGAACCAGCAAGCCGGGCAGCCACGTAGCGCTACGACACCCGCCGGCAGGAGAAGCAAGCTGAAGAGGCCGACGACTGGGACCAAGGCGATCGACCCGGAGAGCAGTCCGAATCCGATGATGCCCCGTACCAGGTGAATCGGTACAGATGTGCTTGCAAACGATCTCTCGCCCCGCATCACTTGATCCTTCATGCTGGTGTGCCCCCGTCGAGATCGTTCAAGCGGGCTCGCACGGCTACGCGTCCGCGGTGCAGCCGGGACTTCATCGCCGCCGTACTCAGCCCGAGGGACCTGGCCACCGTGCTTCCCGGCAGACCCTGGACATCGCGCATGATCAGCACGCGGCGCTGGTCGTCAGGCAATGAAGCGATCGCCGCAGCCACGCGCTCGACCTCCAGCCTGTCCAGCACGTCGTCCTCAGCCGAGGGGATGGCCACTTCGCTGATCGTTTCATTCCGGCGTAGCACCGCCCGCGCTCGCCGCAGACATTCGTTGCGCACGATCTGGAACATCCAGGAGGCGAGCGCCGCGGCCGCTCGCAGTGTCCCGATCTTGCGAAACAGGACGATCATGGCCTCCTGCGCCGCGTCTTCCGCGTCCTGGCTGCTCGCACAGAGCGAGAACGCAAAACGCCGGACGTGCGGGTACGCACCCGAGACCAACAAGGCGATCGAAGCCTCGTCACCACGCTGGGCCGCCGCGACGAGTTGGTTTCCCGCCCACGAGGACGTAAGGGAGTCAGCCACGCGAGCGCGCCCTCTTCCGCAAGTACAGCACGCAGCCACACACCAACACCGCAGCGATGACCACGGCAACGACGATGATCTCCATCGAACCTCCTTGGAACACTGGCCCCAACGGCCGTTTGTCATAAGAGCAATCAACACACCAAAAGGATTCATGCTCTTCTCAGGAATGATCGTTCTCACGCCCGCGGCAACACCGCCGTCTTCTGCCCGATCGCCACGGGCGGTACCGTCACCATCCCAATCACCACGACGGCACCTGCACCGATGCCCTCCCTGTCAGATAAGCGAACTGATCGGCTACCGCGATTCGGCCCTTGCAAGACGGAAATGCGCCAGCACATGGCGGCCCGAGCCCAGGCCTCGATCGAAGACCCATGGGGGCACAGTTCGACCGAGTGCGGGGTGCACATGCCCAAGGAGCGCATCCAGCTACCGGGCATAGCCGTCGGCAGCCGGACTGGTGGTTACGGTCAGGGAGTGCAGCGGGCGGAGAATGAACAACTGCACGCGCTGTCGGGCCAGCGGTCGCAGGGATGCATCGCGTGCCACTCTGGCCGCTGCCCAGCAGCAGGTCATGAGCGTCGTATCCCCTTGACCTCAATATTGGTTGAAGTGCCGAGGTGGACGCAATACCACCGAACACAGATGAACAACGCTGGCGACCACGGTTGGCACGAGGCTGCCGACGGCCGATTGACGATTCAGCCATCCACCGACTCCGGCGAGCAAGGTCCGCTTCGATGGCGAGGACGACGGCTATGCTGAGCGTCACCTGCCGCGCCCACTCGATCGCCCTTCACACCCGCGCGAATCACCATCCGACCCAGAAGTAGTGCAGGACCTTGTAATGGTGTGGTTGATGCCTGTCGTGGCCGAGGTCAGTCGAAGGGCCAGTAGTTCACGGTTGTGACATGCTGGGAGTCTGTACCCGAAGCAGGGTGGGACGTACTGTCGGCGGCAGCCGCGCTGGCGAGCGTCCAGCCGGTGAGGCTGATCATCACAGTGAGAACCGTTCCAGCGAGTTTCTTCGACATGGCCCGACGATAGCCAACTGCCCTGTCTTTCAACCGCCCGCGAGCTGTCGTCTGGATTCTCAGTCAGAACGAACTCTTTCGGAACTTCGACGAAGATCATGTGGTGCTCACGGGCTGTGTCCACATACTCGCGGACCCGTTGGACCAGCCTGTCTTGGGGTGGGGGTTCGAACACGAACCAGTAGTCGTTGAGAGAATGACTGCCGTTGGCGACGGTCTCCGTTAGAGTCGCCTCCACGATCACCCGCTCGCCGTCGGCCTGGAACTCGTGGAAGGCGGCGGTGATATCGTGCACGAACGAGCGGGGAAGTCGCTTGGTGAGGACGCGGAGATCTGGTCAGGTCATGACCGGCGAGCGTCCGAAACGCGTTCTGGATGATGATGCTGCTGCTCAAGAACCCACTGTCAGCGGCCCTGCGCGCTGGCGTCCTGGATAAATCTTCCGATCGAGTCCCTCATAGAACGTGGCCGTGCGATCTCCCGTGCAGGAGCAGAGGGGCTGTGACCACGTCACGATCCCGCTGGGCTCAGCCGGCTGATCGGTGTCAGCATGGACGGATTCCGACCGGGACGCGGGGCTGGTCGACGTATGGGTGGCCGAGCACCGGTGGAGAGGGACGATCGAAGACGGCGAGGACACGCCTTGTGTCCCATACGTTCGCAACGTGACGACCATGGGATGGCTGGTACGAATCCGAGCCGAACGCGGGCGCGTGATCGGGATGTGCACAGCATGGCTCGACGGCTTCCAGAAGCGGCCGGGATGACTCTCTTCCTGATCATGCCTCACTCGTCCGGTTCATCCGCCACTCGGAACCAGGCAGGATTCACACCCATGCCCGAGCGCAACCGGCTCCTGTATAGCCGCACCTCCTTCCGCGACCGTGCGAATGCTGTTCGCTGAACCAGCGAGCTAATACCTCAGCCGTCGGCCGCGGCCTGGACCGCCTCCACACCGTGGTCTGCGACATCACCGGCAGCCTTGTCGATCCTGGGGCTGCCGTTCTAGAAGTTTCAGATCTGGTGGAAGCGGATGTTGGCGGTGCCCACACCCTGCCAGTCGTCCTGCGCGGCGGCCAACGCGGTCTCCTGGATCAAGATGAGCACCTCCTTGGCCAGCGTGCGTCACACGGCGGCCCCTTCGAGCACCGGCGTACGGTAAAGGTCGGAACACGTCCTCGGCGGACGAGAGCGGACGAACACGCCCTTTCAGCTTCGGTATGGGGCTTCGTCACGACCTGGGCGTGCCCGGCCGAGTCTTGCGATGCCGCCGAGAGGAGCTGAGTCCCATCGCCATTTTGCTGCACTCGGGTCTAGTCGGTAAGTATCGAAGGCAGGCGCCGATCGGCTCGGTCTTTGCCCGCCCCAACATGGCCCCTCGTTGACAGCCCGTCGGCGTAGGCTGTCCGGCCTGACAGCGACGATCATGCCCTTGAGGAGGCGGGGTGATGTAGGCCGAGCTTGTATTCATGGCCTTGTATGGGCGATGCAGAGATACCCGGACAAAGATCGACAGCCGGCCTGACCAAGCCACGTGGTCTCACGTACATGTGGAGCTGACCCGCGACGCGCTCCAGACCACCCGCCCCGCGAACGCCACGACGATCAGGCCGACCGTGCCGAACACCAGGTCGCTGACGAGTTCGAGCGTGGGCGTTGTCCCCAGCTCCGGCCGTACCGGGAACGCGGCCCAGATGTAAGTCAGCGTCGCCCCCGCCGCCAGCGCGTACCGGTGCCGCGCGTCCCACCCCTCCTGCCGCGACCACCGGAGCAGGAGCAGCATCCCACCCACCGCGATGACACACCACACCGCCACCCCGACCCACTCATACCACTCGGCCGTAACAAGCACCGACGGCCCCCAATAGAGGCTGGTCCCGATGAGCGCCGCCGCCCCTGTGGCCAGCGGTGAGGGCGCCCGCCCCGCCACCGGCGGCCGCCGCCGCGATCGCACGGCGAAGGCCAGCGTCACCAGCCCGACGATCACCACCCCCACCCCGAGGAACTGGCCGGGCGAGGCCATGAACCGCTCCTCACTGTAGTTTCCCCAGAACACCAGCGCCGCCCCCAGCACGTAGCCCACGGTGGTCACCGCCAGACCGGTACGGCCCAGCCACGGTTCGGTCCTGCGCCGGAGCACGAAAGACTCCATCAGGGCTATGGGCACACAGATGCTCCACACCCCGTGCAGCGCCACCACGCTCAGCGTGAGCTCCACGCTCATCCCCAGCGCCGGAAGGTAGGTCGGACCATGTAGATAATCGTGACCCGCGTAGGAGGCGTTCCACAGCAACTGGTCCACCGGTCCCTCCTCGATCAGCGCGTAAGCCGCCGCCAGCAGGGCCATTGTGGGCCACCCGCCCCCGGCTCGGCGTGTCGTCTCCCGGATCAGCAGCGCTCCGAAGCCGTACAGGGGCGCCAAGAACAGCCCGAGCCACAGCCCGTCGAGGGCGATGTTGCCCAGCAGGTACTCGCCGACGAACGGCGCTAGCAGGAACAGTCCCAGAGCGGGAGCGACACGACGCATAGACGAACGCTACGTGGGGCCGCGCGCCGCCCACATCGGGCAAAGGTAGCGGTGCAATCCCGACCAAAGTCGCTTCGGAGCGGGTGGGCAGACGCCCTTGTCCGAACCGCGGAGTTTGGTGATGTCCGGGTGATGTCCCTGGCCCACACGTGGTTGGGGACGTCGGCGAACAGTGGCGTTCGTTGAGGATCAGGATCCAATCCAGGAGTTCGCGGCGCAGGGAGCCCATGACCGGCTCGCAGATGGCGTTCATCCTCGGCGTCCGCGGCAGTATGGCGATGGCCCGCAGCCCCTTCAGCTGTGAAGACCTCCCTGAAGGTGAGCACCGCCAGCACGCCGAACGAGCACCTCACCAACCAATAGACCAGCGACAACACTCGCAATGGTCGCAGTCGCCCTGATCACGCAGCAAAACTCCAGCTCACAGCACGAGATCGAGTTTCCGGGCGGGACAGGACGAGATAGTTACCGCGGCGCCGCCCGCCGACCACGCGTGAGCACCGCGGCGGCGATGCGTTCGTCTGGCGCCTACGCTTGGCGCCATGGCCTCCGCCCTGCAGCGTCTCATCGACAGCCTGGGGGACCGCCTTGGTCGTTCGGTGGCAATCGACGACCCGGGCATCCGGCTTCTCGCCTACAGCAGCCACGCCGGCGGCTTCGACTCCGCGCGCCTGGAGTCCATCATGCGAAGGAGGGTGTCCGACGCCATCGTGACCTACGTGCACGGTCTCGGCCTGCTGGAGTCGCGTGACCTTGTCATGGTGCCGGCCCGGCCCGATCTGGGCCTCGACGCGGACCGGATGGTCATGCCCATCCGTCATGAGGACAAGCTGCTCGGCTTCCTGTGGTTGCTGCTCACCGACGGCCCGGTGACCGACGCTCACGTACGAGCCGTGCGGCAGGCAGGTGAGCAGGCGGCGCTGATCATGCACCGGGAGTACCTGCTGGGTGAACTAAGCCGGGGCCGGCAGCGTGAGCTGGCGCGCGACCTACTCTCAGACGACTCGGATCTGCGGGCCGACGCGGCGGGACGATTGATCGAGGAGGAACTCGTCGTCGCGGGATACGTGACCGCGCTCATGGTGACCGTGACCCACACGATGGACGAACCGCTCGCCGAGCGGGACAGGCTCGCGCTCGCGGCGGGGCTGGATCGTGGGCGGCGCAGGCTCGCGCCGGGAAACGGTATCCAGCTGGCTCGTCCGGACCACGGCATTCTCATCGTCGTTCACGCCGGCCGTCCGGTACCAGGCGACATGGAGGAGCTGGCCGAGGCGATCCGCGAGCAGGTCATCGCGGAGTCCGGCCGGGCGCGCGACGAATGCTGGATCGGGATCGGCGAGCCGCGCAGCGCCCTGGTGTCCGCGTACGAGTCGTATCGCGAGGCACGGGCCGCGACGAACGTGGCACGGGTCGTCCGTGTGCTCGGGCCGGTCGTCCGGTACTCCCGCCTCGGGGTCTACGGCCTGCTTGCCGAGCTCCCGCCCAACCGGCTCGCCCGGAGCCTGCACCCCGGGCTGCGAGCGCTGCTGGACCACGATGGCGGTAACGAAGGGCTGGTCCGCACCCTCGAGACCTTCCTCGACAACGCCGGCGACGTGAAGCGGACATCGGAGCACCTGCGTATCCACCGTGCGAGCCTGTACTACCGGCTGCGCCGGATCGAGGAGATCGCCGGCATCCGGCTGTCCAGCGGGGACGACCGACTCGCGGTGCACCTGGCTCTCAAGGTGGCGCGGCTGATCGAGCTGCATTAGCCGAGAACGGTTCCGGAGCTGCGCTCGTTGCGCGGGCGCCTGCGGGAGAACGCCCGCGGGTCGATGGCCTCACCCGTGTGCTCTGCTGTGAACGGCACCGGATGCGTGTCGTGATCGGCGCCGTTCTCGACACCCTCGATGATGGCCGCCATGAGCCGGCCGACGACCGGGGCGTTCTTGAACTGGTTGCCGCTGGTGCCGATGGCGACGTAGAAGCCCGGCAGATCCGTACGGTCGTAGATGGGCGTCCAGTCGTCGGCGACGTCGTAGACACCCACGATTCCGCTGGGGCGATCCGGCACGCCGAGACCGGGCAGTCGTCGGGCCGCCCTGGTGACCTGTGCGTCGAAGACCTGCTTGGTCGGGTGGATCCCGGCCTCATCGGGGTCGTCGAGCCAGTGCAGGAGATCACACTCCGGCTCGGTCCCGCCGACGAGCAATCCGCCACCGTGATCGGCCCGCAGGTAGATGCCGAGATCCATGTCGGCGATGATCACCCCGAGAGCCATCTCTCCACCGGGACCGGGCGGTGCAGCGACACGATGGACCTCCTGACGCAGCGGCCGGACGCGGACCGAGAACTCGGCACCGACTCCGGCGAGCCGGTTCAGCTGAGCGGACCAGGGTCCTGCCGCGTTCACCACGACGGCTGAGCGGATCACGCGTCCGTCGCCGAGCCGTACGCCGTGCACGCGGTCACGCCGGCGCAGCACGTCCACGACCTCGGCGTTGAACACGAACGTGGCACCGTGCCCGGCCGCGGCCGTGGCGAGGTTCTCGGCGGCCAGCCGTGGATCGTCGACAAAACCCGCGTCCGGCGTGAACACGGCTCCCAGGGAACCGCGGGCCTCGGCCCAGAACCGTTCATCGGTGAGGTGGGCGGGCGGCCAGTAGCGGCCTGTGTCGATGCCCGGGACATGATCGGCGAGCGCTGTGTCGTCCCACTCCTCATATGGAACGCCGACCCGGTCGAACAAGGGCAGGAAAACCTGCCTCGGGAACGCGTCCACATCGAGCAGAACCAACCCGGTCCGGTGAAAGCGCGCGAGGTTCGTCAGATGGCTGGAGGCGAGGTGATCTCGCCATGCCTCCCAGCAGTGCCGGGCCTCCCAGGCCATCGCCACTCCGTCATGGGTCGAGAAGTTGAAGCGCACGATGGCGCTGGAGGCACTCGTCGATCCATGCCCCGGCCCGCCCGCACGGTCCGCGACGACGACGTTCCAGCCGCCACGCGCCAGCTCCAGCGCGATCGACGAACCGATCACCCCCGCACCGATGACTACCGCGTCCGTATTCACGATGGCTGCTCCTGTCTTCACCCTTCGATGCGGTGTTCGACCAGCGCGCCCGCCGCAGCCGGAGGCTGACGACCGACGAATGTTGAAATCGGGGAACGACATCTGCGACGGATGCTGGGGAGCCGTTGGCCTCGCCACAGCCTTTGCTCACCCGAGTGATGGCCGGCAGAATCGCCATCGCGATCTTCGCCGCGGTTCTCAACGCGCGCAGCAACGCCTCCCGGCCGGTGGACACCACCGCGTTCTCCCAGTATCTCTGGATGGCCGCGGTGGCGGGCCTGGCGGCGGCCGCCCTGCCGACGCTCTCGCTCCCAACAGGTCCGGCCGCACAGGGAGCACCGGCGGGCACGTTCGACGTCGTCGTGCCCTTCGCGATTCTCGGGATGGTCGTCGCCCTGGCAGGCGCCTTCCTCGACGGTAGAGCAAGCACACTGCGCGGGGAACGAACGACACCGTTCGCGGCCCCGCATCGCGCCAACAACCGTCAGGCCAGAACGAAGCGGTTCAGCCACTCCAGGACTGCCTCGTTCTGGGCGACCCGTGTGATGGGGCTGCCCAACTCGAGTGAGCCGCTGTGCGGAGTCACCGGCATGCGCAGCATCTCGGTGGTGCAGCCGTGCATGCGCAGCAAGCTGTAGTACTCCTCGCTCGTCGCCGGTGGCGTCCGCAGATCGCCCTCATGCTGGATGATCAGCATGGGGGTCTTGCAGGCCCCGGCGTAGGTGGTCGGCGAGAACCGTACGTAGGGCTCGGCCGCCTCCACGCCGAGGCCGTTCTTGCCGCCGAGCCAGCGCCAGTAGTGGTGGCCGACGTCGCCGCCGCTCATGGCCGTCCAGCTGATGGCAGGGCTCTCGACGATCCCGGCACGGAAGCGGTGATCGTGGGCCGTGATCCAGGCGGCCAGGAACGCGCCTGCGGAGATGCCGAAGATCCCGAGCCGCTCGGGGTCGGCGAGCCCGCGGTCGACGACCAGGTCGAGCCCCGCGAGGATGTCGCCGACGTCGTGATGGCCCCAGTCACCGTGCAGATCGGTAGCGAACTCACGGTCGTAACCCGTGGAGCCGCGCTGGTTGACCAGCAGCACTCCGTAGCCTGCGGCGAGCAGGAACTCGTTGTCGAAGGAGAACGCGTGCCCCCACGCGGCGTGGGGGCCGCCATGGCACTGCACGATGGTGGGCACCGGGCCGCGAGCGTGCCGGGGGCGCAGGAACCACCCTTCCAGCGCAGCGCCGTCTGCGTCGCCGAACGCCAGCGGTTCGATCTCGAAGCGCTCGCCGGCACGAAAGGCGTTGCCGTTGAGCCTCCCCAGCCGGCGCTTCTCACCGCCGGCAAGGTCCACTACGGCGAGGTCCGGTGGCTCGTGCATCGACATCGTACCGACCAGCACTCGGCCCATCCGTACGTCAAAGGCCACGCTGACACTGTCGCTCTTCTCCAGCGGACGCGCCGACGGCTTTCCGGTGAGCGCGATCTCCCAGACGTGCCTGGAACCGCCGCGTTGCACGGGCACGTAGGCAGATTCGCCGTCAGGCGACACCAGCAGCCGTGGTGTCACGAACGGCGCCAGCGGCAGGTCTCCGACGACCAGCCCATAGATCCAGCCGTCCACCGGTCCGCTGCGGAGCTCCGGCTCCGCGACGCCGCCGTCGATGACGATCGCGACCGGCGGCATCCCCTTGGCGACCAGGTTGGTCGTGGAGCGCACGATCCGGCCGTCGGGCAACCACGCCACCGTCGGCCAGAAGCCGTAGTTGTCCTCTTCATAGTGGGTGCGCACATCACCGCCCATCGCGTCGCACGAGCGCACCACGCACCTCGGTGTGTCATGTTCGACGAACGCGACGTACAGCAGCCGGTCCCCCTTCGCGGACCATTGGGCCGACATGATCAGCCCATCCTCCTCGGTCAACTGTCGCGGCTCGCCACCGTCGACGCCGATGAGGAACAACTCGTGTGTGACGTCGTCGATCAGCCCTGCCCCGTCGAGCCGCCAGAACTGCCGGGTCACCCGGTACGGTCGGCTCGAGTCGCGCGGGGGCTTCACCGGCGCGGTGTAGGCGATGTGTTCGCCGGATGGTGACCAGAACGGCCCGGTGGCGGCCACACCCGGCGTGGCGCTCGTCATCTGCCTGGTGGAGCCTCCAGCGACATCGATGACGTGGATCTGCGGCGTGCCGGACGCGTGCGAGCGGTAGGCGATTCTGTCGCCGTCCGGCGACCACGAGGGCCCGGTCACCACGTCTCCGGGTTGTGTGAGCCGCCGCGCCTGCGCCGTGTCCACGTCGGCGATCCACAAGCAGGTGTAATCGGTCATAGTGTCGGTCGCCGTGGCCGCCACGATGTAGGCCGCCTGTTCGCCGTCGGGCGACAAGCAGGCTTCGACCAGGTGTGAGAGCGTGAGTACGTCGGCCGGTGCGATGGCGGGGACATCCATCAGGTCTCCTCAGGGGTCAGGTTCAGCCAGCGCATCACGAAGGAGAGCCATTCGGTGTTCTCCTCGATCGAGATGGCGCGGTCGGTGGCCCAGCCGTGTCCCGCGTTCTCCCATACTCGGAGCAGGATCGGCGCGTCGCCGGTCTGGGCGGCCTGCAGGCGCGCGACGAATTTGCGCGCGTGCCACGGCGGACATCGGGGATCGGTGTCCCCTGCGACGACGAAGACCGCGGGATACGACGTTCCCGGGCGGATGGCGTGATAGGGCGACAGGGCGGCCAGCCGGAGCACGTCCTCGGGATCGGTGATGTCGCCGAGTTCCAGGGACACGGCCATCCGCCCGTATCCCTCCCGGCACGCGCCCAGCACGTCCAGGAACGGAACCCGCGGCACCACGACCGACCACAGGCCGGGCCGCTGGGTCAGCGCCACTCCCGACATCAGGCCACCGTTGGAGCCGCCGGTGACGGCCAGCAGTTCGGGCGTGGTCGTTCCGGTACCGATGAGGTCCTCGGCGATCGCGTACAGGTCGGCGTAGCAGTTCTGCTTGTTTCGCATCCGGCCCGCCTGCCACCAGGCGCGGCCGAACTCGGCGCCGCCGCGCAGGTGTGCGTGGACCAGCACCCCGCCTGCGGCGACGAACGCCGCCATGGGGCCCGGAAAGGAAGGGACCCACGGCACGTTGTAGCCGCCGTAGGCGTTGATGAGGGTGGGCAGGACCTGGTCGGCATCCGCGTCGGCGCGGCGGACCACATGGTAGGGCACCGAGGTGCCATCGGCGGAGGTCGCCCACCTGTCCTCGGTGACGGCTCCCTCCAGCCGGACCGCCGGCTCGGCCAGCACTTCGACTGCGTCCGAGGCCGGCAGGTGCCGGTAGACGCCTGACGACTCGGTCAACGTCGAGTAGGCGAAGACGAACTCCTCGGGATGCCCGCGCGGCGACAGTGCCATGAACGGGAACGGCTGTTGGTCGAGCGCGCCCCTGCCCGGAAGCGGAACCTCGCCTCGTGGGGCGCCGGTCCGGTCCACGATGCGCACCCGCGCGTAGGTGTCGGCGAACTCGTTGACGTACAGCAGGTCGCCCACCGGCACGACGCCACGGACAATAGCGTCCGACTCCGCCACCAGTTCCTGCCACGTGGACGGATCGTTCGGTGTGGGGCTGTCCAGGGGAATCGCCACAACCCGTCCGCGCGGCGCGTCCACGTCGGTGACGGCGACCAGGTGGTCGCCGATCGGATGCCCAGCGACAGTCCCCTCGATCTCGGTGATGAACGGCCGCCACTTCAGCGTGGCCGTACCCGGCAGTTCGGCGACGGCGACCGGGACCGGGTTCATGATCCGCTCCATCGCGACGGCATTCCGGCCATCCGATGCGACCAGGACCATCCGGTAGTCCTGCTCACCAAGCCATGGCACGTCGACGACCGTGGTAGCCGGTTCCGGTACGCGTACGTGGAGCAGCACGCGCTGAACACCGCTGGTCGGGCCGCCGTCGGCGGCGCTGAAGAAAAAGCCTCGCGAATCCGGCAGCCAATGCGCGCCGCCCGACCAGGCGTCCATGAGCTCAGCGGCTGGCGCGTCCGCCAGCTCGCGCCCCGAGTCCACGTCCACCAGCCGGATGGTGTTGCGTTCGCTGCCATCGCGGCAGACGCCCAGAGCCAGCGTTCTCCCGTCCGGCGAGGGTGAGATCCAGGACACGTACGGCGGCCGGCCAGCATTGTCGGTGCGGGGGTCGAACACCACGCGCCCCGGCCCGAACGGCGCCTGGGACACCACGGCCTGAACGCGTGACGGGCCTTCCACCTGCTGGGTGCGGAACCATTGCCCTCCCGCGTATCGGGGAACCGCGCCCATCCGCGCAACGGTGCAGCGGTCCACCTGTTCCCGCAGCCAGGCGGCCCCCGGCCAGTCCTTGACGAAGGACTCGACCAGTTCGCCCTGCCGGTGCTGCCACGACCGGACCTCGTCGGTGTCGCCCTCCAGCCACCGGTACGGATCGGCAATCCGCACACCGGCAAGCTCTTCCTGCGCCTCGACGACGCGGGCCTCGGGGTAGTAGGGGCGCATCAGCGGCGATCCTTGACGACGCGGCCACGCTGGACGACGAGCACCACCTGGTCACGATCGGCGAAGACCTTGGGATCGGCAAGTGGATCGGCGGCGAAGCCCACCAGGTCGGCCTGCTTCCCCACTTCGATCGAGCCGACCTCGTCAGCGATGCCGATGATGTCGGCGTTTCCGCTGGTCGCCGACACCAGCGCCGCCATGGGGCCTTCGGTCTCCGCCCGCAGTACGAGTTCCTGCCCCCGGCCGCTCTGATCGGGCCCGATGAGATCCGAGCCCAGACCGACCCGCACCCCGGCGGCGCGCGCGGCCAGCAGGCCATCGACCTGCCCCTGCCGGACGATGCCGATGCGGTCGGCGATCGCCGCGGGCAGCCCCGTGGCCTGCGAGTCCGACTCCAGCGCGCGTACCACGGCCAGCGTGGGCACCAGAGCGACATCGTGCTCGGCCATCAGCGCCGCCGTGGCCTCGTCGATGGACGAGCCGTGCTCGATGCATTTCACCCCCGCCGCCACGGCGTTGCGGACACCGTCGTTGTTGTGGGCGTGTGCCGTCACGTAGGTTCCCCTCGCGGTGGCCTCCTGGACGGCGACCGCGATCTCCTCCACGGCGAACTGGGTGTCGGTCAGCCGGTCGTGCAGGGAGACGACACCGCCGGTGACGCACAGCTTCAGGAAGTCCGCGCCTCGCCGGAACGCCTCACGCGCGTTCTTCCTGACCTCCTCCACGCCGTCGCACAGCAGCGACAGGCTGCGCAGGCCCGGAATGTCGTGCCGACACCAATCCGCCGACGGCTCCCATGCGGCCCCGAGGTGACCGTGCCCGCCCGTCTGGCACAGCAGCGGACCACATTGCAGGATCCGCGGGCCAGGAACCTTTCCCGCCGCAACGACCCTGGCGAGGCCCGCGTCGACGCCCCCGGTGTCACGTACGGTCGTGAACCCAGCATCCAGAGTGTGGGCGCAATTGCCGAACATGTCAGCGGCCAACTCGGCCACGGACAGCTCCTGATGGAAAGTCGCGCCGATATCGCTCGACAGTCCCAGATGTACGTGCGCGTCGATCAGACCTGGAGTGATCGTCAGCCCTGTGCAGTCGATCATCTCCACCCCCCGCGGCGGAGGGCCCAAGCCAGCGACACGTCCATCGGCGACATGAATCGACATGTCCACGACCGGCTCACCGCCCAGGCCGTCCACCAGCCGCGCACCCATCAGACAGAACTCGCTCATGGCTTCACACTCATCCCGTTGCCTCTGATGCCGTTCCAGGCTAGAAGCCGCTCTGCCACGAGGTCTTGCGACCATTGCCGCAAAGCATGCAGGCGCCTTCACACAAACGTCGCGCGCTTGAACCGCGCCTCCGAGAGACAGGCTGGCAAAGCGCCCCTTACCCTCGCGTGACCAGGCGCCCACACCCTTGGCGAGCCGGCTCCCCGTCAGCAACCTGGCTGGCCACCGTTTCCAAGGGGCGGGTCCGGATGGTTCCGTGTTCACTGTGATCCGCTCGGAGAAGGGAGAAGCCCGCCTGCATCCCCGCGTCGCCGCTCAGGCCACGTGAGCCTGAAAGAGGTTCGCTGATCACTCAGCGCGGCGGTGTCGATGGTGAGCGGCCTCCCGCTCGTGCACCAGAGCCGCCGAGGCAGGTCCGCCGCCCTGGCCTGCCGGTTCGTCGGGGCGACCGGGGCCATGGCCAGCCGGGGATGGTTACTGTAGGACTTCGCCGAAGATCATGCGATGCCCGCGGGCCGTGTCCACGTATTCGCGGGCCCGATGGATCAGCCCGTCCCGGAGCTCGAAGACGAAGCAGTAGTCGTTGATGTAGTGCTTGCCGTCGGCGAGCTTCGCCGCCAGGGTCGCCTCCACGATCATTCGCTCGCCGGCGGCGTGGAACCCGTGGAAGGTGAGGATGACGTCGCGCACGAACAAGCGGGGAAAATCTTCGGCGAAAAAGTGCACGATCGCCTTTCTGCCCACCATGTGGTGGGTCGCCTCAAGCGCGACGGCAACGGCGTTACCAGGGGGTGACAGCCATTCGGCGTCTTCGGCGAAGATCGCGGAGATCCGATCGGGGTCATAGCTGGCCAGCGCCTGAAAGGCGGTTTGGATGACGCTGTAACTCATAGCTCCAATGTCACCGCCCCTGCGCGCCGATGTCTTGAACGAATGTTCCCGTCGATCTCCTCCTTGCATGGGGTCATGCGATCCACCGGGCCCGCTCGTCGTGGATGCCGCCACCGGTCGGCAGCAGCGGGAAGCCTTGTCGCTGAGTTGTTTCACGGCGCTGTTCACGTGCGAGGCGAGAACAGCGAGTGCGTGTCGTAGTCGGGGGATGCGCGTCTGCAGTCGCACAGGTACGGCCGCTCGCCGTGGTGTGCCCCAGTGGATTTTCAGTTGGTCGTCGCGCCACCGATGAGTTCCAGAGATGGTTGTCGTCTTATGTGGTGGGCGGACGTCGTGAGCCGCTACCGGGGGTCGCTGGAGACCTGGAGGAAATTCGTGAGTGACGTGTACGCGGCGATCAGCATGTCATTGGACGGCTTCATCGCCGCACCGGGTGACTGCGCTGAGCGACAGCTCGGGCATGGCGGAGAGGTTTTGCATCGCTGGATGGGCAGCGGCGATCGTCGCCAGGTCGGTATCCTGGCTGAGCTCTTCGATCGGCTCGGAGCCCTCGTCGTCGGCCGGCGCGGCTTCGACATCTCCGAGAAAGCCTGAGGTGCGGAGGCGCCGTTTCGCTGTCCGGTGTTCGTCCTCACCCATCGCGGCGGGCCACCCCGCCGCCGGGGCGCTACGACGTACTCCTTTGTCACCGATGGCTTCGAATCCGCCATCAAGCAAGCGATGAAGGTCGCTGGGCCCAAAGACGTCGGGCTACACGGAGCTACACCCGTACAGCAGGCACTTCGGGCCGGGCTGCTCGATGAGTTGACCATCCACCTCGTGCCGGTACTGCTCGGTGCCGGTCGTCGGCTCTTCGAGAATTTGGGTGACACCCAAGTGCACCTGGAGCGTACGCAACTCATCGACGCGCCGGATGTGACACACCTACGGTACAAGGTCAAAAGGAAGGGTGCCGGCGACTGGAAGGCACCGTAATGTCGACGGTGGCCTCGTATTCCGTGCCCGCACTGTCCGGGACGGGCGAAGACGCTGAATCGGTGTTCGCCGCGCTGGTGGAGCGGCACCGTCGTGAGCTGCACGTGCATTGCTACCGGATGCTGGGCTCGTTCACCGAGGCAGAGGACCTGGTGCAGGAGACGTTCCTACGTGCCTGGCAACATCGCGACACCGTTACGAGCAGCGCTGGGCCTCGTGCCTGGCTGTACGGGATCGCGACCAACATCTGCCTGGACGCGCTCAGACGCCGGTCACGGCGGGCTTCATCGCAGGGCTCCGTTGCCGACGTGCCATGGCTGCAGCCGTATTCGGATCATCTGTTGAACGAGATCGCGCCCAGCGACACGGAGCCTGAGACCGTGGTCATAGGGCGAGAGACAATCTCGCTCGCGTTTCTGATGACCATCCAGCTCCTGCCACCACGGCAGCGAGCCGTATTGATCCTGCGCGATGTCCTTGACTGGTCCGCGGCCGAGGCCGCCGCGATGCTGGAGACCACCGTAGCGGCGGCGAACAGTGCGCTGCAGCGAGCCCGCACCACGCTGCAGGAACAGTTGCCAATGCCCCGCCCCGAGCGGTCCGCCACCACACCGAGCACGCAGGAACGCGCGCTGCTGGAGCGCTATGTGGACGCCATGCAATGAGCCGACGTTAACGCGCTGGCAGCATTGGTGTCTGAGGAGGTGCGGCTCACCATGCCACCTGAGCCCACCATCTATCAGGGACGAGAGTCGCTGGCACCGCTGTACGATCTCGCGTTCGATCCGGCGTTCGTCGCCAGTTGGCGGCTCGTCGCAACCCGGGCCAACCGTCAATTGGCGGCTGCCAATTACCTCAGACGGCCCGGAGAAACCACATGGCGGCCGTTCAAAATCGATGTGCTACGCGTCGAGGCAGGCGTCATTGCGGAGATCACCACCTTCGACGCGGACCTGTTACCCACCTTCGGGCTCCCGCCCCGTCTGACCTGATCAACGACAGCCCGAGACCTTGTTGCGGTTTGCGCTCGGAAGCATGTCCGGCACCCGCCGAGGCACATGCCGATGCCCGTTCACCGATGACCCGCCGAAACGCCTGACCGCCAAGCCGCCCATCGGGAAGTCCCCGAGAAGGGGCAACGAGCCCTTGAGCTCGCTGGTCATTGGCCGGGGAACGGATTCGGCGGTTCGTCCTCCGTGAGCGATCTGGAAGGAACGAATCATGACCAGCAGTGGTGCTACGCCTCCGCCGCGAGTGCGACCGTTCAGCGGCCGTCGGACCTTCGTAACAGCCCTATGGGTGGTTCAGGTGCTGGTGGCGGTGTACTTCGTCGCCGCGGCATATCCGAAGCTCGCAGGCATCAACGGCACGACCGAGATGTTCAGCATCATCGGACTCGGTCAGTGGTTCCGATATTTGACTGGTGGGCTAGAGATCGCGGGCGCGATCGGACTGCTGATTCCCCGCCTGTGCGGCCTGGCTGCGCTCGCGCTAACCGCCCTCATGATCTGCGCCATCGCCACCCAAGCCTTCATCCTGCACAACGGACTACTCGGACCGACTATCCCGGCGATCGCATGCGCGGTGATCGGATGGGCGAGGTGGCCCGGAAATCAACTCATCGGGCGCTCTGGTCGGGCGCGTTAGCGTAGTCGGTCAGAACGGCGGTCACACCGCGGACGCTCCTGCGCTGGCCACATTCCGGGGCGGAACCCCGCCGGGTGGCCCGGAGGAGTTTCGCCGCCTGGCCACCCGGCGGGCGACGCCGCTTTTGACGGGGCTGGGACAGAAGATGGTAAAGGTGACGCCGCGGGTGATCCTGGTCCCGATGTGGGAAGAGCTCTTCGCGGCGATACTGTCGAAGTATGTACGGAAACTGCCCTGCGGGATCATCCATCGATCTCGTCGACACCGGCATCACCAAGGCCCGTCTTCGCCATGGTTCTGCGCGCTGAGCAGGGCGGCGGCTGGGAGGTCGTCCGGCCGGCCGGCCAGCCCGAATACGACGGCGTGGAGTTGGTGGGCTACCACGACCGTGCCGGGCAAGGCCTGGACATGCGGGTGCTGCCCGAGCCGGGGTTGACGATCGTGCTGGTGCTCGACGGTGAGCTATGGATCGACCCGACGCGACCGGTAGCGGCCGGCATCGTGAGTGGGGTGGGGGTCAACTCGGTGCGGGTGTGCGGCCGGGATGTGGCCTGTGTGGACATCCACCTCTCGCCGCTCGCGGCGTACTCCGTCCTTGACGGGGCAGTCGCCGAGCTGGCCGGCACAGTCGTCAGCTTCGAGGACCTGTGGGGTTCCGAAGCTCGTCGGCTCCGTGCGGCGCTCGCGGGCACCGGCCGATGGGAGGAGCGGTTCGGCGAACTCCGCGCGGCGCTCGCCGACAGGCTGCACACGAACCGTTCCGTCGACCCGGAGGTGGCCTTTGTCTGGCGCGGACTCGTGGCCAGCGGTGGGCGGCGCCGGACAGGTGCCCTCGCGGCCGAGACGGGGTGGAGCCGCAAGCGCCTGTGGTCGCGGTTCACCGCCCAGATCGGGGTGACCCCCAAGAGGGCCGCGATGATCGTGCGCCTCGCCCCCGCGATCGAGGCCATCGTGGCAGGGACGGCGTTCTCCGAGGTCGCGGCGCGCTTCGGGTATGCCGACCAATCTCATCTCACCCGGGACCTGCGCGAACTGGCAGGTTTTACCCCCGCGGCGCTGTATCGCGCATGGCATGAGAGCGACCACGACAGCGGAACATTCGTTTAAGACATCGCCGAGTGAGCCGCGCCAGGGTCGTGGACATGTTCACGACCGATGGCAGATGACCTCATGACCGGGCAGACCGTCGACGACGGTGACCAGCGGGAGGCGGCGCGGGCGCTCAGACACGTGCGCCGTCCCGTCGCCGGCCGCATAGACCTGCGGACCGCCCTCTCATGCAGGTCGGGCGTCCTCTGCCGTGCGTAGATGACGCACCGTGGATAGCAACGCCGGCAGCGGAGCGAGGGCGAGGCCGAGCGTGCCGACCAGCAGGGCGGGGCGTAGGCCGATCAGGTCGCCCAGCAGGCCGCCGGCAAGGGCGCCGAGCGGGAGGACGCCGTACGACAGCGTGCGGTAGGCGGCGTTGGCGCGGCCGACCACTGCGGCGGGGACGGCGACCTGCCGCAGGGTGACCGCTTGCGAGCTAGACACGGCCAGGCCGAAGCCCTCGATGAAGTAGGCGGCGGCCAGCACGATAGGGCTGGACGTGAGGGGGATGGCGATGAGCGGTGTGGACGCGAGGATCATGGTGGCGATGAGGGCGGGGCCGAAGCCCAGCCTGCGAACGAGAGGCTCGGCGGCGAGCGCGCCCAGCACGGCGCCGCCCGCCGCCGTCGAGGCGATGGCGCCGATGACGCCGGCGGAGAGCCGGAGGTCGAGAACGGCATAGAGCACGTACAGGGCCGCGATGAACTGACCGAAGAAGTTGAACGTGGCCGCTTCCAGTGCGACCGGACGGACGTAGCGGTTGCCGAACGTGGCACGTAGCCCTTCGGCGATCTCCTGCCGGAGCCGTCTGCTCCCGCACTGGACCGGTGGCTGCTCGCGGTGCCGTATGCGGAACAGGAAGAGAGCGGAGGCCAGGAAGGAGAGCGCGTCGAAGGCCAGCGCCACCGGCGCGCTGAGCAGTTGGACCAACAGGCCGCCCAGCCCGGGTCCGGCCAGTTGGGCGAGTGAGGCGCTGAACTGCAGGCGGCTGTTGGCCCGCACCAGACTCTGGCTCGGAACGAGTGTGGGCACGTACGCGTGGTAGGCCGTGTCGAACAGCACCGTCAGCGCCCCGCTGATCAGGACGATCAGGTAGAGGCCACCGATCCCCAGCGCTCCGGCCAGCGCCGTTACCGGGATCAGACCGATCATAACCGCTCGCCCGAGATCGGCGCCGAGCAGCAGCGGTCTGCGACGGCTGCGGTCGATCCACACGCCCGCCAGCAGCGTGAGCAGGAGCGCGGGCAGGTAGCCGGCGGCGTTCAGCAAGCCCATCTGGGCGGGACCCGCGTCGAATAGCGAGACGGCGGCCAACGGCAGCGCCACAGTGGTGATCTGGGATCCCACCTGGGAGATGGACTGCGCGGCCCAGAGCGACCGGAAGTCGTGACCTTCTACCCTCTTGAGAAGCAACATAGGGTTAGAGTCGTGGCATCTAACCCCCTGTGTCAACCTTTATAGTTAGAGTCATGCCGTTCATGTTCATCGCAGGTTCGCTCCCGCTCGACTTCACCAACACCGTGAGCTGGCACACCGGGCCGGAGCCATACGATCACCTACAGACGGCTCAGGACCTCGCGGACTGGGCTGGGCAGGCGGCGATCCCGGCGCCCGTTGGCACACCCGACACGCTGGCTGCGGCGCGGGCGCTGCGGGAGGCCCTGTTCTGCACATTCCTGGCCGTCGCGAACGAGAGCTCTCCGGAATCAGGCGACCTGGAGCTCGTCAACGGTCACCTACGGGTCGCTATGGGCCACGCCCAGCTGACCCCCGACCTGGCGTGGGGGTGGGACGACGAAAGCTCTCCCGACGTGGTGCTTTGGACCATCGCGCGGCAGGGCGCCGACCTCCTCGCCTCACCCGATCTGCGGGCGGTATCCGTCTGCCAGGCGGACAACTGCGGCTGGCTCTTCCTAGACCGCCGCCACTTGCGCCGCTGGTGCACCAAGGAGGGCTGCGGCAACCGCGCCAAGGCGGCCAGACACTACCAGCGGGTTAAAGCACGCAGGGAAGCCGGGACCTCATCGCAAGATGACGGATGACGACACGGCCAGACTCGCCACCCAACACCTCGTCCACCGGCGTAGAACGGACAAGAACAAACAGAACTCTCAATCGCATGGTCGGCCCACTGCTGGCGCGTGCCCGTGCTCTGCTCGACGCGCTGCGTGGCGGGCACCGGCCAGCCGACGGACATCGCGCTCTTCCTCTTCGTCGCGCGGATCTCGCGCAACAGCAGATTCGGCATGGCGGAATCCTCCGGCCATGCACGATGCGCCCGCTCAGACCTCCAGTCAGAGGCGATCCCACACGCTTTGAGGAACACGCCTGATCCGGCCACTCCACCTTCCTGCGACGACAAGGCAGGGCGTCAAGATCCTTGGCCCTGCCCTGCCCTACAGCAACGGGCCAACCGAGGGCGTGGTTAACATAAAGATCAAGCTCCTGAAGCGGCAGACGTACGGCAAGGCCGGGTTATCGCTGCTCCCAAAACGGATACTCCTCGCCCAGAAGCACCACAGTTAGTTACCACAGGAATCTTGGCAGAGCCACTCTTCAAGTAACAAGCTCCGCTGAGCAGGGTGGTGGATGGGGGGTCGTCCGGGCGGTCGGCCGATCCGAGTACGACGGTGTGGAGTTGGTGGGCTACCACGACCGTGCCGGGCGGGGCCTGAACATGCGGGTGCTGCCTCAGCCGGGGCTGACGATCGTGCTGGTGCTCGATGGTGAGCTGCGGATTGATCGAACGGGGCCCGTGGCGGCCGGGATCTTGAGTGAGGTGGGGGTCAACTCGGTGCGGGTGCCTGGGCGGGATGTATCCTGTGTGGACATCCATCTCTCGCCGCTGGCGGCGTACTCCGTCCTGGACGGGGCGGTTGCCGGGCTGGCCGGGACTGTGGTCGCGGTTCACGGCCCAGATTGGGGTGACGCCCAAGCGGGCGGCGATGATCGTACGTCTTTCGCCCGCGATCGAGGCCATCATGGCAGGGGCGGCGGCCGCTGACGTCGCGGCGCAGTTTGGGTATGCTGATCAGTCTCATCTCACTCGCGACCTGCGGAACTGGCGGGATGCACCCCTGCGGCGCTGTATCGCGCCTGGCACGAGGGTGGCCACGACAGGGAGGCAGTCAGGGAACATTCCTTCAAGACGCCGCCAGGTGAGCCGCGCCAAGGTCGTAGACATGGTTCACGAGCGATGGCAGATGACCTCATGATCGGGCAGACCCTCGACGACAGTATCGACAGTGTCGTGTCTGCGAGTACGGCCGGCGCGAGCCCGGGCGAGGAGGATTCGCGGGAGGCGGCACGGGCGCTCAGACACGTGCGCCGTCCCGTCGCCGGCCGCGTCCGGCTGGCGTGCGTGCTCAGCGCGCTGGGTGCGTTGGCCGGGCTGGCGCCGTTCGTAGGTTTGGTCGAGCTGGCGGGCGCACTGCTGGCAACACCGCTGGACCGGGACCGGGTGGTCCTGGTGGTGGTGTTGATCATCCTCGGGCTGCTGCTGCGCGGCGGGTTCATGAGTGCGGCGTTGACGATTACACATGTGGCGGATGTGCGGCTGCAGGCGATCCTGCGCCGCCGGATGATCGCCCACCTCGGCAGGGTCCCGCTCGGCTGGTTCGCCCACAACTCTTCCGGACGGTTGCGCAAGACTGCGATGGGCGACGTCGACGCGCTGCACCAGCTGGTGGCCCACCAGGCGGTCGAGATGACTGCGGCGGTCGTAACGCCGCTCGGCGCGCTGACCTACCTCCTGGTCCTGGACTGGCGCCTGGCCCTGCTCGCGGTGGCGACACTCCCGCTGTACGCGGCCGCCTACGCCTGGATGGAGCGCGGCTCCAACGAGGTCATGGCTAAAATCGACGAAAGTAACGCACGGCTAAGCGATGCTGTGGTCGAGTTCATCTCGGGCATCGCGGTGGTGAAAGCCTTCGGCCGGGCCCGCAAGGCGCACTCCGCCTACCGGCAGGCCGCCGCCGAGTACACGGACTTCTTCGCCGCCTGGGTCCGGCCGATGAACCGCATCGAAGCGCTGGCAGGACTGCTGGTGTCCGCACCCGTGATCGGCCTGGTCACCATCGCCGGCGGCGCATGGTTCGTCGATCAGGGCTGGGTCACTCCCGGTGAGGCGCTGGCCGGTGTGCTGCTGGCGTGCGTGATCCCGGTCACGATCGAGCCGCTCGGCTTCGGCGCGCTGAACCAGCGCACGGCCGCGGCCGCCGCGCTGCGCATCCAGCGGCTGCTGGAGGTCGCGCCGCTGCCGGTGCCGACGTCGCCGGGGCGACCGGCAGGCCACCGGGTCGAGTATGACGACGTCCGGTTCGCCTACGGCGCCGATGATCGCCATGACGTCCTGCACGGAGTGAGCTTCACGTGTGAGCCGGGGTCGGTCACGGCGCTGGTGGGACCATCCGGTTCCGGAAAGTCGACGCTGGCCACCCTGCTGCCCCGGTTCCACGATGTGACCGCCGGTGCGATCCGCATCGGCGGCGTCGACGTCCGGCACATCGACCCGGCCGAGCTCTACCGCCACATAGGATTCGTGCTGCAGGACGTGCAGCTGCTGAACGGCTCCATCCGGGACAACGTCGCGCTAGGCCGCCCGGAAGCGACCGATGCCGAAATCCGCAAAGCGTGTCAGGCGGCACTGATCCACGACCGGGTCACCGCTCTCCCGCGCGGCTACGACTCCGTCGTCGGGCAGGACGTCCGCCTCTCCGGCGGGGAAGCACAGCGGGTCAGCATCGCCCGGGCACTGCTCGCCGACACACCCATCCTGGTGCTCGACGAAGCCACCGCCTTCGCCGATCCGGAATCGGAGGCTGCAATTCAGGACGCGCTCTCCCGCCTGGCCAGCGGGCGTACGGTGCTGGTGATCGCGCACCGGCTCTCCACCATCACCGGCGCCGACCGGATCGTCGTCCTCGACCGCGGACGGATTGTCGAGACCGGCACCCACACCGAGTTGCTCACCGCGCGAGGGCAGTACACGCGCATGTGGGCGCCGCACGAGGAGGTTCCGGCATGATCAGCGATCTGCGGCTGTTGCTGGGGCCGTCCAGAGCACACATCCTGACCGGCTACGTGGCCTGGACCGTCGTCTACGGGGTGCTCAGCGGTGTCGCCGCGGCCCTGCTCGTGCCGGTGGTGGAGGACCTCGCCTCCGGTGAACGGGACGCCATCGGTATACACCTGCTGACCCTCGCGGTCGTGACCGTGGCAGCCGGCGTCGTGCGGTACGTGCAGACCATGCGTGGCTCCGCCGCGGCACTGGAGACGATGTCGTCGACGCACCAGCGGCTCGGCGACCACCTAGTGAGCCTCCCTCTCGGATGGTTCGACTCCGACCGCACCGGACGGCTGACCCGCGTGGCCACCGACGGCACCATGATGATCACCGGAATCTTCGCCCATCTGCTGGCGCCTCTGGTCATCGCCGTCGCGGCGCCGACCACCGTGACGATCGCGCTGTTCTGGTACGACTGGCGCCTCGGGATCGCCACTGCGCTGTCCATTCCCGTCCTCGCGTTCGCGTTCCGCTTCGCCGGCGCGAGCCTGGCCCGCGGAGAGGCACGCAACCACGCCGCCGACGTCGAGGCCGGCAGCCGGGTCATCGAGTTCGGCCGGCACCAGCGGGTGCTGCGTGCGTTCGGCCGGAGCATCCACGGCTACCAGCCGCTGGAGGAGGCCATCGAGGAGCAGCAGCGAACCCGCCGCCGCACCCTCGGCCAGGGGGTGGTGGGCCTGACCATGGGCGGGCTCGCAGTGCAGCTCGCGGTGACCGTGCTCATCCTGGTTGTGGTCTGGCTGGCGCTCGATGGAGCCGTCACCCCCGCGGCCGCGGTCGCGCTGGTCGCGCTCGCGTTCCGCTTCGCTGGCCCGCTCGCCGACGTCAGCGAGTACGCCGGCGCCATTCGGATCGCCGGGAACGACCTTCGCCGGCTCACCGACGTGCTCCGGGAACAGGGGATGCCGGAACCGGAGGTTTCCGCGCCGCTGCGCCGGCCGGGACAGCTCGAGCTCGACCACGTCACCTTCGGCTACCTGCCGGAGACGCCGGTCCTACGCGACTTCTCGCTCAATGTGCCGCCCGGCTCGGTGACCGCGCTGGTCGGGCCGTCGGGTTCCGGCAAGACGACCGTCATCCGGCTCATAAGCAGATTCTGGGACGCCCAGCACGGCACCGTACGGGTCGGCGGTGTCGACGTGCGCGACCTGCGCACCGAGGACCTGACCCGCCAGCTCGCTCTGGTCTTCCAGGACGTCTACCTGTTCGACGACACCCTGGAGGCCAACATCCGACTCGGCCGGCCCGAGGCCACCGACACGGAACTGGCCGAAGCTGCCCAGCTCGCGGGGGTGGACGAGATCGTCGCCCGTCTCCCGCGCGGCTGGCACACCCGAGTCGGCGAAGGCGGGATATCCCTGTCCGGTGGCGAGCGCCAACGAGTCTCGATCGCGCGGGCCCTGCTCAAGCGCGCGCCAATCGTGTTGCTGGACGAGGCCACCGCCGCTCTCGACCCGGAAAACGAACGCTACCTGCGGCGCTCCATCCGCCAACTCGCCCAGCACAGCACCATACTGCTCATCGCACACCGGCTGAACAACGTCGTCGACGCCGACCAGATCGTCGTGGTCCACGACGGTCGCGTAGCCGAGACCGGAACGCACCAGTCCCTCCTCGCCGCCGGCGGGGCCTACGCGAGGCTATGGCAGGCGCAGTCGAGCGGGCGAGGCTGGCGCCTGACCGGGGACCTTCATGCGCCGGCAAGCAGAAGTTGAAAGACCTGGAGCACGAGTTAAAGACCCGTCGCGGGGCAGCCCTTTCTCCGTAGTGTCCGAAGACCCCCAGCGTCAACTACGGTCACGGGTTTTGGATGTCGCATGACTGGAAGGATCGATCGTATGGACGCCACAGAGTCAAACCGTTCACAAGCACGTTTGCAGGTCACCTCCATCACGATCGGCACTTCCCAGCCGCATGACCTCGCGCACTTCTACGCCGCATTGCTGGGCTTGACGGTAACCGCTGACGAACCGCCTGTTGCGGGTGACCCTACTCGCGGCGGATGGGCCCAGATCCGCCCTCCATCTCCCGAGGCCGGGCCGGTCCTGAACTTCGAGTACGAACAACAGTTCATCCGGCCGACCTGGCCGAGCGTTGCCGGCGGACAGAATGCCACCCAGCATCTCGACATCGCCGTCGATGACCTTGACGTCGCCGTACAGTGGGCTGTCGATCGCGGCGCCGCCCTCGCCGCGGTGCAACCTCAAGAACACGTCCGAGTCCTCTTCGACCCCGACGGACATCCCTTCTGTCTGTTCGAAAGGACCCCTTGAAGGGTGTGGCCGCCAGCTGCGCCGATCACACTCCGCGGCCCATAGTCAATCGGCTCCACGCTCACACTGCCCGGCAGCTGGCCGTACGCGACGCGAGAGGGGAGTTCGCCGGGCACTTTCAGCGCATGCAGATGGAGCCTCGGCTCGGCCAAGCCATGGTCGGCTACTCGTTGCTGGAGGCCCACCGTGGCAAGGGCCTCGTGACCCGAGCGGTGAACCTGCTCGTGAACTGGGCGTTCGCCAACACCAAGCTGCACCGGGTCATCGCCAGCACCGATGTGGCTAACATGTCAATCCCCTCAAACCGTGGAGACGGTTCTATGCCACAGCGGCCCTCAACAGGCCCGTTGACGCTTGCCGCTTCTCGATCATCTGATGCTCGAATGTGACAGGCGGCAGCCCGTCGTTGGCACTGTGCCTGCGCTTGACGTTGTAGAAGTCTGCGATCCAGGTCGCAATCTTCAGCCGGGCCTCCGCCCGGGTGCGGAAGCGGTGCCGGTATACGAACTCGACCTTCAGCGTGCTGTTGAGCGACTCGGCGGCTCCGTTGTCGAGCGCGCACCCGACCCGGCCCATGGACTGCACCACTTTGTGCTTCCGGCATTCGGCCTGGTAGCGGGCAGCGGTGTACTCCGATCCACGATCCGAGTGGAAGATCACCCCGTCCACGTCACCACCGCGCGTGACCACGGCCATCTGCAGTGAGGCGACCGTCAGCGCCGCGTCATGGTGCTCGGACATGGCGTAGCCGAGCAGCCGGCGGGAGAACAGGTCTTCGACCGAGGCCAAGTACAGCGGCCCCTCATCGGTGCGGATCATCGTGACGTCGCCGACCCACAGCACATCCGCAGCGACCGCGGTGAACTTCCGCCGCACCAGATCCGGCGCGGCCGGCCGCTTGCCCTGACGGGTCAGCGAGCGCGGCTTCTTCGGCCTCCGCCCGGCCAAGCCGAGTTCGGCCATCCGCTTGGCCACGGTGTTCTCCGACAGCTTCCAGCCCTCGGACCTCAGGTCCTGGGTGATGCGCGGCGACCCGTAGGTGCCACCGGAGGCGGCGAAATGCCGGTTGATCTCCTCGTCCAGATGGACGCGCCGCTCTTCCCGAGCTGTTGGCCTGCGGTTCTTCCATTTGTAGAACCACGAGGGCGATACTCCCAGCGCACGGAAGCAGATCGTGTGGGGGACACCAAACTCGGCCCTTTGGGACTCGATGAACTCCACCACAGTTATCGGTTCAGCGAGTCCTTGACCCATAGGACCACGGATCGTTTGAGGACATCACGCTCGTCCTCCAACTCGGCGCGCTCCTTCTCCCAGGCGGCCTTGTCCTTGGCGTGCTGCTTGACCAGCTCGGCTTTCTCCCGCCGCAGTCGCGCCAGTTCCTCCTGCTCGGACTCCTTCAGCTTGCCGCCTCCGTTGCCGTCGCGCCCGACCTGCCCTGTTGAGTGCCGGTCCATCTGCACCCAGTTGTACAGCGTGTACTCGTTGATACCCAGATCCTGCGCTATGTGCGCGACGGGTTTGCCGGTCTCCTTGACGATCCTCACCGCCCCAGCCCGGAACTCCGGATCAAAGCGACGCCTCGTGGTTCCTGCCACGACCAAACCTCTCTTGGTTCGGTCTCCACGCTACGAGGGGAAGCCCAAACACGACCTCGCACCGGGTACTGGAGCGGACGGGCTTCGTGCAAGAGTGCAGGCATTGCGAGCCGCTCCCCTACCGTGATGGCACTCGCGCCGACGACATCAGTTGGCTAATGCTTCGTCCCAAGGACGAGTGAACAGCCTTAGCCCCTGGTGAGCTGGCCTGGATGAATACTCTGCTTCGGGCGGGCAACGGTCCCGAGGCGCTCGGAGTGACTCCGTACGTGTCTGATGGCGCGGCCGCGGGGGCAAGGTGCCGGGGGGAATGCTGGCTGGCTGGGCGCCACGTGGTCGCCGGGGCTGCCAGGAAGCGTGCTGCGAAGATACGCCAGCACGATGATCGCCGCGCGGGAGGCCACTTTCACTACCGGCGAGTCTCGGCCTGCGCAGCGCCATGGCGTTGATGGATGATGGCGGCATCGCCCTGGCCCTGCTGGGGAGACCGCGCGCGGCTGAGCAGCCACATCCCCTTCAGCCGTCCCGTACGGGATCCATGCGGCGCATTCACGCGATGATCGCCGCCATCCTGCCCCGGCTCGGATCGGTCGGCCCCGCACCCAGCCCGAACTCGTCCGCGCCGATGATGCCCACGGATCAACGGCAGCAACGTCGCTCGCGATGCACGGGCTTCTCCTCCAGGTTGTTGCTCAACGCATCAGCCGAGCAACAAGGCCAGGACGAGGGCGAACAGCAGGGAGTCCAGCCGGTCCAGCAGTCCACCGGCGCCTGCCAGCCAGGATGCGGAATCCTTGGCCTGAACGCCTCGCTTGATCACCGACTCCAGGAGGTCCCCCAGGGGAGCGCCGACCGTCACGGCGACGACCGACGGGAGGGTGAACGCGCCCAGCAGGGTCAGCATCACCAGACCGGCAACGGCACCAGCCAGTAGGCCGCTCCAATGCTTGTCCGGTGACAGCGGCGACAACGGTGGCCCGCCCAGGAGCCGGCCGACGAGTGAGGCGGTGATATCGGTGACCGACACTGCGGCGAACAACGCCAGGACGGCCGGACCGAGCAGCACCACGCCGATCAGCGGCGCGAACCACACGACACCGAACACGCCCAGGCACAGCCGTTTCAGTCCAGCGGTCGCGTCCCCGGCTAACAGCGGGACCAAAACGACGGCCAGGAGGGCGGAGGCGAGCACTTGAGGCAACTGCGCGGGGAACAGCCAGGCCGCCAGAGGCATCGCGGTCGTGGCGAGGGTGAGCACCACACGGTCGGGTCGTGGCAGGCCGGTCAGACGACCGTACTCGACGGCGCATCCCACCCCCGCCGTCGCGGCCAGAACGGCCGCACCACCAGGGCCGAGATACAGGGCGACGACCACGACAGGTACGGCCACCGCCCAGGCGCACCACCGCAGGATGTACTCTCGCCGCCGCGACACAGCCACGGCGATCCCGCCGGCGGCCAACATGCCGGCGAGATACGGGATGAGATCACCGACACCGGTCACGGCGTCCGCTGCAGGCCACGTAACGCGTCGGCGACGGTGGCAGCGGTGCGGGCATTGGCCGAGGCGTCGCGTACCGCGATCCTCAGCGTCCTGCCCTCGAACGCCGCTGACAACGGAGACAGGTCGCGCAGAAACACCCCATGGCGCCGACATTGTTCGACCAGGCGGGTGGCGCTGGGACCACCGCGGGGCAGCGTCAGCAGGACGAAGTTCGCCACCGACTCGTGTACCTGCAGGTCCTCATCGATCGTGGCAAGTGATGCCGCCAGCTCGGCGCGCAGCAGCACGGTCTGCGCCCAGCGGGCGGTGTAGTAGTCGGGATCACGCAGGGCGCGCACTGCGGCGATCTGCGCGGGCAGGCTCACCACCCACGGTGCGGTCCAGCGGCGTAGCCCGGCCGCGATCTGCGGTGGCGCGGTAAGGTAGGCCGCTCGCAGGCCCGACAGCGCGTACATCTTCGACAGGGACGTGCACACGACGGTGTTGCCCGAGTTCGCCGCGTAACGCTCCAGCGATTGCCCGAGCCCGCTGTAGCCGACGTAGGCCTCATCGATCCAGAACCGCGTTCCGCCCGGTGCCTGTGTCAGCACTTCGCGTAGCTCGCCTGCGTCGAGGTGCACGCCGGTGGGGTTGTTGGGGTTGACGATGACGACCAGGTCGTAGCGTCCACGCAGGCGGTCGGCGAAGCGGTCCAGGTCGACCCGCCACCCCTGCTCACGACGGAGGCAGAACCGATCGGCACGGCAGCCGATCACCCGCTCAACGACATGGGCATATTCGCCATAGGAGGGGTCAACGAGCAGCACCCGTGAAGAGGTGTCCAGCCAGCTGCCGAACGTGCGGTAGATCAGATCGGAGGATCCCGCGCCGACAGTGACCGCGCCTTGCGGCAGGTTCCGGCGAACCGCGATCTCCTCGATCAACCCAGTCGCCCGCGCGGGCGGCGAGGTCCGTAGGATCCACTCCTGATCATCGGTCAATGCCGCGAGGACGGCAGGAGCAGGGGGGAACCAAGCGTCGAGCACGTCGGCGGGCACAATGTCGCGGTGCGCTGTCAGGGTGTCGAATCGGCGCCCCAGGGCCTCGATGGAAGCGCCGCCGTGGTCGCAGGACTCCATCTCGGGCCAGAAGGGCACCTCTAACTCCCAGCGCAGCCTCGGCCGTACATCACGCAGCAGTGGGCCGTACTTGCGCAGTGTCCGGTCGGTTAGATCGGCGACCTCACCGGTCAGGAGCTCGAAGTCGACAGCGCCGGAACACACGGGCACCCCGGTGGAGGTCAGCCCCAGGGCCAGGTACATCGGAAGGAGTTCGACACGGCCCAAGGCCACGATGGTCCGACCGCCCTGCGCCATCACCCACCGCAGCGCCGCGTACATCAAGAGCTTGCCGGTCATCACACCTCGTCGACTCGGATCGACGGTCAGGATGCGGATCTCGAACAGGCCACTCTCGTCCTCGCGCAGCGTCGGGTGCTCCTGCCGGTGCAGATATTTGTCGATCGAATAGCGGCTTGCCCAGGCAGGCGTGATGCTGATGAATCCGACAGGCCGGTCCTGGTCGGCTGCCACGATGTAGACGTTGTCCTTGTCGAGGTCGTCGGTGAGCCATCCAGCCGCATTGGGCGCGTGCTGGCCGAGCTCCGGCGCGTACACCTCATGCCGTAGGCGGTAGATCCATTCATGGTCGGCATGCGATGCCAACCGCAGTACCAGTCCATCGGTAACCGCGGTCATGATCTCACCTCTCTCAACTCTCCCAAATGATGATCATGCAAATCTTTGGGTGTCGCGGATCTTGGGTGCGGCTGCTGGAAATACGCCATGTCCCGCGGTCTCTGTCCATCGACGCCGCGCGGTGACAGGGGGCTCCACACGCGGCTTCGAACTTGGTCCGATACCTCGGCAGAGATGGCCAAGCATCCGCCATGGCATGATCACAAGGCGTCCGCGTCTGAACTAGCAGAGCCGCCGATCAAGACCGGTGATCTGTCGCGACACCGGCGCGTCGCGTCAGAGAGGCCACCGCTCCATCCAGCACGAGAGAATCGAGACTGCTCTCGGTGCTGAGCCCTTCTTCCTTTGGCGGCTCAGTGGGCGGTGAGGCAGCCGCGTCCTTGGCTGTCGGTGAAGCTCACCTTGGTCCATCCAGGTTGATAGTCACCGTCGTCGGCATGGCCGTCGGCGTCCACACCGAAGTTGACATGCGGGCACCGGCCGATCGGCTCCACCGAAAGCCGTAGATCATTGCCTTGCACGGTGCCGCGGTGCATGCCGGTGACGGCGATCCCAGTACCCACGACCGCTGTCAACCCGTTCGTGGAGTTGTCGCGTACGGCTGCGCCGGTGCCCGCGTCCGAGAGGACGCCGAACCAGGACCGGCTGCCCACGACCAGACCAATCTCCACGTGCGCGTCGGGTCCGGTCCAGAACGAATTCGCGCTCATCGAGGCGCCGGTGAAATCGTGCGTCGTGTTCTGGCTGTGGAGGCCATCGAAAGCGATGGCACCATAGGCGGAGTTGCCGGCGTTCAGCACCATGTTGGCGCGGATAGAGGAGCGCTGCACCGCGGGACTCGACCGATACACCACGATCCCCACGTCGGTGGCGTCGATAATGCGATTGCCTTCGATAGTGGCGTTCTCGCAGGCCACCGAGAGACCATCGGTCAAACGCCCGCCATAGTGGTCGGAGGAGTAGGCGGTCACCAGATTGTCGCTGATCATCGTGCTCTGGCAGGGAAAATTCTCATAGCTGCCGAAGGCTTCCAGGCTGGTCCAGCCGAGGCTGTTGGAGATCTTGGACCTGCTCACCTGTGTCCCGTTGCCGCCCATGACCTGGACATTGGTCGCTTTCCCTACATAGTTCGTCGGGGCACCGCGCTGGCCGTCCACCCAGACATTCAGCAGCCGTCCCCCTCCCTGGACTCGGACCATCGGCGCACTGAAACTGCCCGCACGCACCAGCCGGGCCTGCCGCGCGTATTGGTGCACCGGCGGGGCTCCGGTCGTGACGAGTGTCCGACCTGGTGGGATGACCAGCGTTTCCTGGAGTCGTACCACGGCCTTTTGCGCCAGGTAAACGGTGCTGTTGTCGGGAGCGGCGTCCAACAAGCTCTGCAACGCCTGTCCGGTGCCTCCAGCGAATCCCGTCCCCACCGCGGTGAGAGTGGGAGCCGGCACCGTGCCGTAATGGTAGGTGGCAGAGCCGCAGATCGTCTTCGCCACGGAGCCCAACTCGTCGCCGGCAGCGAAGCTTTCCACCGTCTGGGACCAGTTGCGCTTATCGGTCATGAGCAGGCCGACGTGGTGATCAAAGCCATTCTGATCGGGTTCGCGGTTGAGCGCGCCGCGGTAGAGGGTCAAGACCCTGGATTGAGCGTCGTACGGCAACTGCACGAATTCCGACGAGGTGTAAAAGGCGCGCACCCGCTCTCTGATGCGCTCGGTCGAGCAACCGTGAGCCGAGAAGTCCGCCACCATGGCGGCCCACCCGCCCGCGTCAGGCATCCGGCCCAGCGCCTCGCTGTACATTTTGGCGATGAACTGCGCCGGCACCCGCCCCGCCGCAGCAGCAGGCAGCGGCGCAGAGGCCACGACCGTGCTGCCGACCATTAGCGCTACCGCCACTATGAACGCGCAAGTCGTCCTTCGCCCCCGCGAGCCCATCCACCTAAACATCCACCGCACATCCTTCTCGGACACTGCTTGCCATAAGCCTCAATCGGTCAGCGCTTAGACCGGCTTATTTCGTTCGAAAATCAGGTCTGTGGCGAAGCGCCACCGCGGGTAGTCAAAAGACCGAACCGGCACTCATGGAACTCCGATTCGGATCTGTCGGAAAACGCGGGCCAGCCCTCCGTTACCTTGTGCAGTGGGGGTTGCACGCTCGACGGGCTGGACGGCTGACCCGCGCAGGACCAGAGCCTGACAGGCTCCACTGTCGTTTCGCTGTCGCACTCCTGGCGCGATGCAGGGACCGCACTCGAGACCTGGCCGGTCGATGCGCCGCGCGGACCAGCCGCAGCGAGGTGTCCTTGGCCACGCATAATCCAACGCGGGCCGCCAGCCGGGCACTGCCCGCGCCACCATCGCCGCCGCGACTCCACGGAGGGCCCGGAGGTCCCCCACATCCGCGAACTCGCCGACCTCAACCAGCCTGGACGGCGAGCCCATCCCGCCCCGGAAACACCTCATGGGCATGCGACGATGCAAGACCCTCATCGTTTGCCGTGAGCGTCCACAACCGAGAAACAGCCGACGCGTCTACCCGCCGATCCGCACCAGTCCCAACCCTCACTCGAAGGGAGACCGCGTCGACTCCTACCACCGACCCTGCTGAGCTGCGCGAAGCGCTGGTCAACGGCCTCATCAACGGCGGACACCTGCGCACCCCCGCCGTCATCGCCGCCTTCCGAGAAACCAAGCTGCAAGCGCCATCGCTGATCGGTAACGATCATCATCGGGGACGCGGCGGCCAGTCCGCCTGGTGGCCAGGTCTTCGTGCTGTCTTGCTGTGGTCGATCCCTACCGGCACTCGCTGGCGCCGGTAGCGTCCCCCTTCGCGTGTGCATATCTGGCGGCCATGGTGCGGAAGACTTCCTTGGGCGTCCACCGGGTCTCGTCGAGCATCCTCACAACGCCATAGGAGCTGAGATCCTGCTCCCCTTGCAGCGCGAAGCCCGCGAAAGTGAACCACAACGCGGTATCCACACCCTCCTCGTGGAAGAGGTCAAGCAGTTCGGTGAAGTAACGCACCTGCTCGCCCTCGTCGCGGGCGGCCCCCGCTGGGGGCTGCCACGCCATGGCACCGCGTTCGCCCGCGCCGGTGTAGGCGCAGGTGCCGAACTCGGTTACGGCGACCGGCTTGCCGTGCCTGAAGTGCTCGCGTAGTTCCTCGCGGAACCCATGGGCGTTGTACGCGGCACGGTAGGCGCCCACCCCTACCAGGTCGAACGGCGTCCAGTCGATCACCTCCCACTGGCCGGAGGCATAGGTGATGCGTCCCCCGAAACGCTTCCTGACGGTCTCGACCACCTCGCCCAGCCAGGCGTTGAACCGCTGCATGATCGGACCGATCGACTCCCAGAACTCCACACCACCGCTCATGGCATGGAATCGATCCAGAAATGTCTCGCCCGGTAGGTAGCCACCGCAGTAGGCGCTCATCTCGCAGCCGGCGACGAGGATCACCTCAGCCCCGCTCCTCCGCAACGCTTCGGCCCGCTCGGCGGACTCGATCAGGCAGCCCATGGTCTCCTCGGGCGTCAGGTCTACGGGGAACGGCGAGAACCAGACGCCCAGACCGACGGCGGCCGCCTGCTCGGCCGCCACGCTCAGCCGCACAGGGTTGCTGCCCGAAACGCGTACCACGGTGCAGTGCAGGTCATCGGCCATCGCGCGCATGTCACGCTTGACGGTCTCGACGTCGAACGTTTTGCGTGTCTGCTGCGGTCCCGGCAAGAACCCGGTGTCATAGTTGATCCCGTAATTCATGAATCTCCCTTTCTTCGGTGTGGGCTGCCTGTGTTCACAGGGCGAAGCGAGATACAGCTCTCGGCTGGAGCAAGAGGTTCGCTGCCGAAACGGCAGGAAAACGAGAAAGGCTCTACAGGTGCAAGGAGTCGGCGGCTGCGAAGGGGTGGTGGCCGCTCGCCCTTCGCCGTGTCCGCCCTTGATGGCGAAAGCGATCGGCGTGCCGAGGGGAGTTTGCGGCTGTGGTGCCCGCGATTACGCCTCAGGGAGAGCAGCGAGCAGACCGGTGATTCCGGTGCTCGTGGGAGCGCACCGCTGACGTTCGGTCACGGTTGGTCGAGCACCTGTGAGAGTAGGCCCTGATTACCGGTATCGCTCCAGTCGAGTTTCTTCGATTCCAGGCGCACGATCAGACCACGAACCCATTCCAGGTCTGCCTGATTCATCGATCGCTCGTAGTCCACCTCGATCATCAAAATCTCGGGCAGGCCGTTTTCCTTCAGGGCACGCAGATGAGCGTCCATCCCGGCCAGTTGCCCCTCGATCGCCGCCGCCCTGGTTCGCAGGGCGGCCAGCGCGTCGGACATCGGCAAGGCGCCGATGAGAGAGATGGCCGCAGTGAAGGTACGGCGGTCGGGGTGAGGAGTTTCCAGGAGCGCGCGGAGCCGCGTCGACAGTTCCTTACGCCCCTCGTCAGTGATCTCGTAAACCGTTCGCTCCGGCCGGCGCCCCTCCCTCGTGGTTTCTACCGGGACGATCAGGTCCTCGCCAGCGAGCTTCTCGACCGCGTGATACAGGCTCCTGGGCAAACCCGTCACATAATCCTTGTGCGTGTCGACGATGAAACGATGGAGCTCGTACGGATGGGCGGCACGCACCGTGAGCATGGCCAGCACGGTCAAACCAGCCAGATCAGGACGTCGCGCCACGAAAACCTCCTCCATAGTGCGGCTCGCACTATATCGGAAGGATCACACGACCGACCCGCCGGCCGAACCCTCACCCCGAATCGTCGACGTCCACCGTCGAACCTCTGAGGGTACGCCGAGCGGGGGACACCTTCCCCTTCGGCCCGCAGATTCCCAGCGCCTTGCCGATCAGCTCGGAGTCCTCGACGACGTCGAGCAGCGTCATCGCGTAGTCGGCGCGGGACAGTTGCATCGCGCCGCCTGTCGCGTTGTCCTCGAAGTCGACGTGCACCCGCCCGGCCGCCGGCTTGTCGGTGAGCATGGTGGCGCGGGCGATAGTCCAGTCCAGGCCGCTGACCTGTAGCATGCCTTCGGCCCGAGCGAGGTCCACGTACGCCTGCCGGAAGAACAGCCATGCCAGCGTCACCGCGAGACGAGGGCGGGTGGCGGGCACCGACCGACTGCTGGTCATCACCAATCGCGACACCCCGGCTTCCGGCATAGCCGTGATGAGGTTGTCCGCGATGCGACTGCCCCCGACGGCGGCGATCACCGCGTCCTGGCCAGACACGGCTGTGCGCACCGCCTCCAGATCATGCGCGTCACCTTGCTGCACGCCGGCCAGTTTCGGCATGTGAGGCAGGAGTTCCGGGCGGCGGGCGAAGGCTGTGATCTCATGCCCGCGCTCGATGCCCTGCGCCAACACGTGCCTGCCGGTGCGACCGGTCGAACCGATTAACAAGATCCTCATTTATTGCCTCCTCCTATATTGCATTACGCACTATAGCAGCAAGCAACTCTCCGATGCATCGGGAGCAGAAAGAGCCGGGGCAGTCCAGACGCCCCAAGGTCGTCAGAGCACAGCGGCGCGCCTGTCGAAAACCTCATCCACGCAGTTCAAGATGCATGTGAGTACTCGTGGAGGATCCAGCTGAGTCGGTCTCGCCACCCTCCCTGTCAAAATGGACATAGGCAACAAATAGGCATGAAACTCTGTGCTGACGGTGGGGAAGGAGACATCCCTTCGTGGGAGCAGACAAGCCGGATCCGGAGGTCCCTGATCCTCAGGTGCGTGAACGTGGGCGTCCGCGTTCCTACTCCGCCGCCTACAAGGCCCGGATCCTGGAGGAGTACGACCGCCTGGACAAGGCGGGTAAGGGCGCGCTGCTACGTGGAACCGGGAGGTCATGCATCGAGGGTTCAGGGCCCGTCGGTCCAGATGTACCAAGGGCCCCTGAAGTGTTCATACACTCCCTCTTCTGGGCCCGGTACCCGATCCGGGGCGTAGGCGAAGCCGTAGCTCTTCCAATTCATGGTGAGCGAGGTGACCATGAACCTCGCTCACCCGGGGATCTTCTCCACGTCGTCCACCCAATACAGGCCCCACCACCGACGGCTGTCATAGTCATCGCGCACCGACCGGGCGTAGCGCTCCAGGCTCGGCTCCGACAGGGCGAAGCGCGCGTGAAGGGGCGCGTCGAGTTTGACCAGCAGCACGGCGCCCAGCGCCAGTGCGACTGGGACGAACATCCAGGGCTTCCACGCCCGCCGGCGCTCGCCAGGGCCCAACATCCGTACGAACCAGGCCATGGCGATGGCGAGCACCAGCCAGTACAGCGCCAGTGCCAATGCCCAGTAGGACAGGCCGGGAGTGCTCGCCTCGATGAGCGTCAGGAGCGAAGCGAGTCCGGTGGCCGCGGTGAAGAGCAGGGCGAGGGGGTTGCGAGTCAGGCGCATGGAGGGATCTTGCCCGATGCCAGGACCAAGCGCATCAGCCCCACTATCAGTGCCGGGAAGCTAACCCGCGGACCACTCGGAGCCCGTTCTTGAGTAGGGCTGATCAGGTGCGGTCGGAGTGGCGCGGGCAGGTTGCAGGAGCTCCACGAGCAGGTGGCGACGGCCGAGCAGGACGTCGAGCACTTTCGCATCACTCGCGAGACGCTGGGGATGCCGGCGGGCCAGGACGAGCAGAGCGCGCCAGGGCCAGTCGATGCCGGCCAGCGGGTCGCGAGTAGGTCTGGGTTTCACAATCACATCGGTGGCCGTTCCACTCCAACGTCAGCTGGTAAGGATCTTTGGTGCGCTTGTGACTGCCAGTGCTTTGCCGTTTACAGTGTGGAGTTGTTGGACTGCATGGCGTGAATGCGGCAATGGGATGTGGCTGCTCCTCTTCTGGGAGGCGATGGTGGCGTCACTGTTGGAACGCGTGGCCCAGGCCGAGACGGCCGCATTGCAGCAGGTGGATGACCTGCGGGCGCAGTTGGCTGTGGTCGAGGAACGGCTGCGGCGACGGGCCATCACCCGCGAGACCCTGACAGAGTTCACCGTCGATCACCGCGATGAAACCGCCGTCGTCGAGAAAGAACAGGCCGACCTCACCCGCGGCGATTGCGAGGCAGAGCCGTCGTCGCCACTGCCGGCGTTGCATGGATTCCGGCAGCAGGTGGTGACGTTGCTGGCGACGGCGAATGAGCCGATGCGGGCGCGGGAGATCGTGCAGGCGATCGGCAAGCCGGACACCCGCTCCCAGGTGGAGGGGGTGCGGTCGCGGTTGCAGCGGCTGGTGACTGATGGGTGGCTGTGCCGGGAAGCCGATGGGCTTTAGGCGATCGCCGCCGGTATCAACGGCTACGCACCGGACCGGGGAGGCCGATTGATCGCCCATGCCTGATCACGGCCATGCCGTGCATGAGCAGGGTGCCGCCGAGGTCTGGAAAACGGGCACGGCCGCTTCTGAGGGGGCCGGGGCGCGGTAACGCGCTCCGGCTACCCGACGAGATCTACTTGTCCATCGTGCAGCCCAAGGTCGTCACACCCAACGACTTCACCAGTCTTGACCAGGTCGAAGACCGGCTAATCGCCTTCGAGCGTCGTTACAACGAGACTGCCCGGCCCTTCCGATGGAAATTCACCCCGGCCGACCTCGAGGACCTACTGGCCCGTATCGAGCGACACGAGCAGAAAGAGCGCAACTCCCAGCAGCCCATCGACTGCGAGCATCAGCCTGCCGGACTGCCCCAGCCGCGTAATCCCCGTGAGGTTTACGGAGACGACCACTTAGGTGGAGCACTTCGAGTCGCTGGCGCCGACCTCACCCTCAGCGAACAGGCGCCGCCTGGGCCTCCGATCACGCCGGGTTGCACGCGTCCCGGGCGCGGGACGACACGAAGTCCGGCCAGCCCGGCCCCCTCTACAGGTCAGGGCTTCGGCGTGGTGGCGTTAAAGGATGTGATGTCCGGTTCGCGGGCGGTCCATCTTCAGCCCAGCGCCCAGGACGCGCCGATGCTCTCTCCCGAGATGGGCGAGGACGACCCACATCAGGCTATACCAGCGGCACCCGGCGGTGGCGTTGGCCACCCCTGCGGCTCGACGAACAGCGGCGCACAAGAGCAGATCAAGGCCTGTCGCCTACGCGGTAAGGGATCTCCAGAGCCGGGCGGCCGGGGAGTCATCTGAAGAGGGCGAGGTCCTCAACATAAATGAGAGTTCCCGCCGAGACGAACCATACGATCACGGCCACCGAGAAGGCCAACGCTTGGGCCACGAGCAGTCTGCCGACGATTCCCGTTCGGGAGAACGAGCAGTGATAGGCGAAGAGCAGGGCGGCAATGGGAGGCAGGACGAGTGCCGCCTGCAGGAAGTTGATGTGCAATCCCCCAGCACAGGTGTTACCACCGCACATCCCGGCCCAGCCGATTTCGATGAGACCGAAGAACATGAGCACGAACATGACGAGAGCACCCAGGCTGGCCCCGACAACCAACACGAGGCGCTGCCGCGAAGTGATCGACAGCTGGTGGTTGGGAGCGCTCTGCGGTGTCAATCGTCGCCTCCGATGAGTTCGTGGGTCGCCACCTGTTCCCATCCTGACACCGATCATAAGCAGCGCGGACGGGAGCGTCTGCCACCACATCAAGCGAGGCGGCGGCAGCTCGGGCAGGCGAACAGATGGCTTGGGAGAGCACGGGAGAAGGTCCCATGACCCCAGTGCTCCGGCGAAGTGGAGTTTTCTCTTGCTTGTCGATCATGCGAGGTCGAGGACGGTGAGGATGCGGGTGGCATCGCGGGAGATGTGGCGGATGGCTTGGGCGATGTTGTCGGCGCCGTTCAGGCGTAGGGCGCCGATGGCGAGGTTACCTATTGACTGAACTACTGGTGGAGTTTCTGCAGTTCAGGGGATAGATCACGACTTGTCCTGTCAGAGTGGCCAGCCATGATCGAAGAAGAGGGCCCGTCCAGAGATCTGGCCGTGTTGCTGGTGCCTCGGGCTGGTCGGCTGGTGGCCACTGGCGATCGTTATGAGCCTTACCGGATCGTCGGCCCCCGATGGGACGGGTGTGGAGGCGGTGACGGCGTTCTTCCGGGATCTGCTGGCGGCGGGCCGGTCGGAATCCACGGTCCGTTCGTATGGCATGGATCTGCTGCGCTGGTTCCGGTTCATATGGGCGGTCGAGGTCGCCTGGGATCGGGCGACTCGTATCGAGGCTCGGGACTTCAGCCGGTGGTTGCAGGCAAGCCGGGCGGGTGAGGCGTATGCGCCGTCGGTGCGTGCTCACAGCGAGACGGTGCTGCGGGTCTTCTACGATTTCCACCAGGATGTGGGCACGGGTCCGATCGTGAATCCGTTCCCGTTGCATCGGTCGCGGCGTGGCGGGCGGGCGAATGCGCACCACAACCCGATGGAGCCGTTCCGGAACGAACGCAGCGGGCTCTACCGGCCGCGGGTGCCCAGCCGTATCCCGCGCAGTGTGCCGGATGAGCAGTTCAACGAGATCTTCGCGGCGTTGCCATCGCACCGGGACCGCGCGTTGGTCGCCTTCTATGTGTCCACCGGGGCGCGCGCGTCGGAGCTGTTGTCGGCCACGGTGGCGGGGGTCGATCCGGGACGTCAACTGATCACGGTCGTCCGTAAGGGGACCCGCGAGTTGCAGCAGTTGCCTGCTTCCACTGACGCGTTCGTCTGGCTGCGGCTCTATCAGGTGGAGATGTCCGACCTGATTCCCCCGGGTCGGCGTCAGCCGTTGTGGTGGACGTTGCGCCGGCCGATCCGGCCGTTGACCTATCACGCCGTGCACCGCATGTTCGAGCGGGTCAACCAGAAGGCCGGCACCACGGCGACGTTGCATTCGCTGCGGCACACGGCGGCCTACCGGATGGCCGAGGACCCGGCTCTGCCGCTCACCGATGTCCAGCTCGTGCTCGGGCATGCGCAGCTGAGCACCACTCAGATCTACCTGACGCCGCGCAAGGAAGATGTCATCCGGCGGGTGCTGGCCCACCACGCCGAGCAGGTCCGCCAGAGCGAGCAGCGGATCCGGCCCGCGCCCGCACCCGGCTATCGGCCCGAGACGCTCAACATCCTGTTCGGGGGCGGGGCATCGTGAGCACTGACGTTGGCATCGACGCGCCCGCTGCCATCACCGCGACCGCGACGCTGGGACGCGTGGTCGTGGATGCCCGGTTCCCAGCCCGATCGGCGGCGGTGGACTGGCCGGTTACCCACCAGGGTCGTGCCGAGGTGTTCCTGCTGGTGACCGGCCCGCCATTCGTGCTGGACAGCGCAGGCGGCCAACGACAGCGACGCCGGGGTCTGGGGCTCTTGCTGGACTGGCTGGCCGGCCAGCCCGGTGAGACCTGGCAGGAACGATGGCTGGCCAGCGGCGCCGATACCGCCGGTGCCTCCTGGCGGCAAATCCCCGCTCAATGGCTGCGCGAGCAGGGTCAGCACGCCCGAGGGCACGCCGAGTTGCTCGGCTCGGCGTTGACAGTGGCGATCTGCGCCGACATCGTGCGTCCTTCCCTATCCTGGTTCGTGGCCGCCATCATGCGCGGCGGTCACCTCGCTCGGCTCATGGCTCAGGCCGGTGACGTCGAAGGGCTGGCGAGGCTGCGTGTGCGCGGTCACTCAAGATGTTGATGAAAGTGACACCGGCGTTGAGCATGGCCAGATGTGGAACGACCCCACCGAGGGTGCTCGGGCGGGGTCGTGGTGTTCAAGCTGGCGTGGTGATGCTCACTCTGGCGCGGCGGATTCGTTGACGGCGGTGCGGGCGGCGGATTCGTCGACAATGGTCTTGCCGGCGGCGTAGGTGGCCAGCAGGGACAGCCGTCCGAGGTTGTTGACCGAGCGGGGATAGCCGCGGGCGGTTTCGTGGATGAGAGCGATGGCGTCGTCGCTGAAGAGCGGGTCGGAGCGGCCGGCCAGGGTCATGTGGTGCCGGACGTAGTCGGCGGTCTCCTCGATCGTCATCCCGGTCATGTGGTAGCGGACGGAGATGCGCTGGTCGAGGGCGGCCAGCACCCCGAGCTTGATCTTGCGTTTGAGCGTGGGCTGGCCGATCAGCAGCGTGGCGAACGGAGAGGAACTGTCCATGTCGAAGTTCGTCAACATACGCACCGATTCGAGCTGATCGTGGGCCAGCATGTGCGCCTCGTCGATCACGAGCACGGGTGTGCGGCCCCGCTCTGCTTGCTCGGTCGCCAGCATGTCGCTGGCCTGGGGGATCAGGGTGGCCTTCTGGTTCTTGGGGACACCGCCCAGGGCAGTGACGATGGCCGTGTGGATGCCGCGTACTCCGACGTCGGGGTTGCCGAGGTAGATGACGAGGTGCCGGGCCGGGTCGAGACCGAAGATCGCGGCCCTGGTCGCGGCGGTCTTACCGACTCCCACTTCGCCGGTGACCACGCCCAATGCTCGTTCGGCGACGCACCAGGCGATGCGGGCGATGGCTTCGGAGTGGGCTGCATGGCGGTGCAGCATGGCGGGGGCCAGGCCCCGCCCGAACGGGGTCTTCGATAGGCCGAAGTAGCCCTGGAGCTTGTCCATCATGGGAGAGTCGTCGTCACTTTCTCGCCGCCGAGACCGGGCAGAGCGGGCGCTGGAGGGGTCAGGTACTGGGGTCGGCAGGACCGGAGTGCCGGCCTGCGGGGCAGGTCGGTCAAGAGGCTGCGGGCCGGGATCAGGTGCAGGATCGCTGCCGGGGTCGAGGCCGAGCTGGGTGTCGACCTGGCCGGTCATTGCGCGTCATCGCCCGGGTGTTCTTCGTCAACATCGTGACCGCTGCCCTGGTCAGAGGCCTGCTGAGCAGGGTCGATCAGGGCGGCGTAGTTGATGCCGGTGGCCACCTGCTGGTCGTGGCTGGTCTCCAGCAGCCGCAGGTAGTCGATGCCGGTCGATGCCGGCTCGGGAGCCGCGGGCATCTCGGGTTTGGCCTTGGGGTGGGCGTTGCGGGTGATGGCCTGCGGGATCGCCATCCCCTGCGGCCTGCCGTTCCAGCGGACCTCCACCATGTTCAGATCAAACGGGTCGAAGACCAGCTCAACGGTGCGGCCAATCAAGGACGCGTCGACCTCGTAGAAGTTGGAGAACAGCTGAACCGTGCTGGTCTTGCGGACCTGCCGGCGTTCGCTCCACTTGAACGCCTCGGTCAGCGCCGCCGGGGTCGGGGTCGGGAACGGCGCGTCCGCGCAACCGGCCATCCAGCGCTGCAGGGGTGTCTGACCGGTCTCGGAGTGGATCCGCCGGTGATAGGCGGTCTCCACCCAGGCCGTGAACAGCCGGTTCAGCTCGGTCAGGCTGGTGACCTTCGTCCCCGACGTCTCCCCGTCACCAGCGATCTCGACCAGGAACTGGCGCCTGACCTCGCCGAACCACCGCTCGATCTTCCCCCGGCCTTCCGGCCGGCCCGGCGCCGAATGCGCGATCTTGATGCCGAGGCGGGCCGCGGCTCGCTTCACCGCGGCATCGACCATCGCGCTGCCGTTATCGAAGTAGATCATCTGCGGGACGCCGCGCGCCGCGAGCGCCGGGCGAAGCGCGGCGGCCAGGCGGACGGTGTCTTCGAAATAGCCCCACCGATGACCGACGACCAGGCGGCTGTGGTCGTCGATGAACGCGAAGAGAAACGTCTTTCGACCTGCGATTTTGGGGCCGTGTAGCGCATCCCCGGTCCAAAGATCATTTGGGTGGTCGGCCTCGAACCGGCCGAACGCGCGCGGGGCCTGGCCGTCCGGGCGGGTGTTGAGCTCGAGCCGGTCGAAGTGCCGGATCAGCGTCCGCGCCGACGGCGACCAGCCCGAGGTGGACCGCAAGATCCGCACGATCTGCGCCGCGGTCCGCTCCGGCTTCTCCCGCTTCAACGCCGCCGCCAGGTTCAGCACCTGCTCCGGCGTGCGCGGCGTCACGTTACGCGGATGCGGGACCAGCGCCTCGAACCCGCCCTCCCGCCAATCGCGGATCCACCGATCGATCGTCCCCCGCGACACCAGCATCGGCTCCCCGAACGGGCCCTCGCGCGTGCTGTCGGCCAGCGCCCGCACCAGCCGGCCCCGCTGCCTGGTCGTCAGCTCCGGATCAGCGGCCTCCCGGATGAGCTGATATCGCCACAGCCCCACCTTCTGGGCGCGCTCGGCTCGCCGACGCGCTTCCTCATCGGCCTTCGACACCCTCGCACCACTCCTCGATGATCGACAACAAAGATCACCGGGAATCGTGCCGCGCTCACATCATCGCTCCCAAGAGCGCACTCGTGTTGATCAACTCGCCTCGCCCGGGCGGCGCCAGCAGACGGCCGCCGGTCGCCGCGCAGGCCACCAGCCATGGGGACAACGCGTTGACGAAGAAGCCCTTGGCGAAGCGCCGCCCCACGGCCATGGACAAGGCGACGACGGCGGCCACCGCGTCGGCGAACGCGGTCGGCGCCGCCGCGGGAAGGACCAGTTGCGTGCTGCCCGCCACCCGCACCAGCACCGTGGTGAAGGCGGCCCGCACCCGCCCGGCCGACGCGGCGAAGCGTCGCAGCCAGCCTCGAACCGTCGACGGCGGACGGCCCAGGTCGGCGGCGATCCGGCGATGCCCTGTGCCACGGGCCTTCGCCTCCAATGCGGCCCCGATCACCTCGACCCCGTCAGCTCGCCGCAGCAACCCCGTGACCGGCAGCAACACGTGCGTCCGCGCGCACGAGCCGCATCGCGTCCGCCGCGGCCTGATCTCGATCAGCGCCTCGCCCATACTCCGCAGCCGGCGCCGACGCCCGAAGCCCCACCCGGTCAGCACGCCAGCGCACGACGGGCACGTGATCTCACCTGCTCGTAATCGCCGCTCGACCTCAGCCGCGTCGACCTCTACCGTGATCAAGGTGCCTCCGGGCACGCACGCACGGCCCTTCCGAGCTCGCTGCCAATCGATACCGGGAGGGCCGTTGCCATGTGACTCACGTCACTCAGAACACGGTCACCGTGACGGCCGGCCTCCCCGACGATCAACCAGGACGATCCGATTGATCTCCTACCGTCACCAACCCGCAGCCTTCACCCGGGATCTCAATGCTCGTGTCACATCCCGATCGTTGATCTCGATTCGGTGATGGTGCAATCCCTTACCGGTGAGGCGATGGGGTCGATGCCTTCGAGGGCGTCGTGAGCGGGAATGACGAAGCTCCGGGGCCCGTGCCGTAATGGCCGGCCCGTCCGGTCAGCTGCTCTCGCAGGGCGTAGACGACCGTGATACGCCCCAACGGGGTATCGGCGGTGTCGACGGTAGTGATGTGCTTGATGGTCTCGTTCTTGTCGCGCAAGGCAGCGATGAGGCCGCCAGGGAGGGTGGCGGTGTTGCCGCCAGCGAGTACGGTGCCTCGGCTCGCTGCGTCGAGCCTGGCTGCCAGCGAGACGAGTGCGCTGGCCTGCGCCTCGGCGTGCTCGCCTTCGTACGGATCCTCGGGAGGGATCATGACGGCGATCGTCGCGCGTTTGCCCGGCTCCCGGTCGATGCTGAGCAGTCCAGCCCGCTCGAACTCGTCGAGCACTGTGGGGTTTTCCTTGTTGAGAGTTCCCGCTTGAGCGGGGTCGTTGGTCATGAGCGCGGCGCCGAGCAGCATGGCAGCCTTCTCATAGGGGGTGGCTGCGGTATCGGTGGGCATGTCGACCGGCATGAGTCTGTTGACCAGCATGCCGAGCTGGTCGAGACGCTGTTGGTCAACGTACGCGTCCTTGAGCGTGACCTGGCCGGCGTAGTCGGCGCCGGCCTGTATGAGCGTGTCCAGGATCGCCTCGCGCTCGGCGGGGTTCGCATCCGGCGCCTCCATGAGTAGGACCCGCTCACCCCTGAGCAACTCGGCTACTCGCTCTGGCGTCGCGGCGGCGATGAACGCGTCATTCTCCGCTTGGAGGCGCTCCAGCGCTTTGATCTGAGTGCGCAGTTCCTCCTTCGTCGTGGCCAGCTGTGCCGTGAGGTCCTGGGTCGTCTTGAGTGCCGGTTCCTGGAGCAGTGAGGTGCCGAGCACGATGCCCACCGTCAGCGCAAGGAAGATCGAGACGATGGAGGCGATGTGATACCGGAAATCGATCAATCCGAGGAATCCGATCGGCAAGTGGCAGCGAGTTGGGCCATCAAGGCAGAGCGGCCGGAGGGTTTCGTCATGTCTTGCGAGCCTATAGAAATGGGATCATCCCGACTTGTTGAACGCCAGGATTTCTCACGCCCCCACGGTGACGGGAACGGCAACCGTGTCCCGGTCGATCCGGTCGGCAACCGTCCACCACACCTCGCACCGTCGGGCATAGCACACCCCTGGAATACGCCTCGGGGACATGCGGCCCTGAGCGCCATGAGCAACCCAAAGCCCAAGCCACCCGACTGAAACCATGATCACGAGTTCAGACGCGGGCGGTCGTGCTCACGATGGCGTCGCACACGAAACCGGACACGCCCAACCCACCCCTCGGTCACTGATCAACACCATCAGCGACCGACAACCCCACTACGTCCTCATGCAGCGTGGCGCGGAACACTGCGGGACCTGTGCGATCGCGACCCCCACCTTTCCTCCACGGCCGCGGGCCATGTGCTGCACCGCGCCGCCATCATCATCGCGGCCAAGGGCGGCGCGGTTGCCGACATCACCATCGGTGACGTCCTGGAATTGATGGACACTGAGATGACCGTTCATCAACGGCCCATGGTGGACGGCACCGCCTTCTATCGGGTGCTTCGCCAGATGGGCGTCTTCGGCGCTGGAGTTCCCGACCGATTGCGGGAACTGCGCAGTGCGGGGCAGCGAACACCCGAAGAACTGATCGACCGTTACCACCTGGCCTGTCGTCCGATCCGCGACCTGCTCGTGGACTATCTGCGCGAACGCCAGCCAGCGATCGACTACAGCACCTTGCGGACCCTGTCGGCCGACCTGGCGAACCGGTTCTGGAAAGACCTGGAACGCCATCACCCTGGGATCGACAGTCTGAACCTGCCCGCCGAGGTCGCCCAGGCGTGGAAGCAACGCCTGCGCACCCGGCAAAAGACGATCCCCACGGACACGGGCGACAAGACGATCGTCACCGTCGACCGGATCGGCTATCGCCCTTGCCTGACGCCGGTCCGGGCCTTCTATCTGGATCTGGCCCAATGGGCGATCGAAGACCCCGGCCGCTGGGGCAGGTGGGTTGCTCCGTGTCCGATCGGCGCAGAGGAGATCAACCAGCGCAAGGCCGCCCGGCAGCGCAAATCGCGAATGGACGCCCGCACCCGTGAACGGCTTCCTGTCCTGCCGGTGCTCGTGCGCACCGTCGACGAGCGACGCAAGAACGCCGAATCACTGCTGCAGACAGCCCGCCGGACCCGGCCCGGGGACACCTTCACCGCAGCCGGCCAGACCCTGACCCGATCGATCATCGCGCGCCCCGTCACGGACAAGGTCTGGGTGGATGATCCACTCACCGGGAAACGTCGCGACCTGGGCATGGAGGAAGATCTGGCGTTCTGGGCATGGGCCGCGGTGGAGATCCTCAGGGCCACCGGTGTCCGCATCGAGGAGCTGACCGAACTCTCCCATCACAGCCTGGTCCAATACCGGCTGCCCACCACCGGCGAACTCGTGCCGTTGCTGCAGATCGCTCCGTCCAAGACCGATACCGAACGACTCCTGCTGGTCAGCCCGGAATTGGCCGAGGTGCTGTCCACCATCATCCGCCGCGTCCGGGACGACACCGGGGCGATCCCCATCATCCCCGCATACGACCGCCGCGAATGTGTGTGGCTGGCCGCCTCACCGTGGCTGTTCCAGCGCAGATACGGCGTCGAAAACCGCCGCATCTGTGACGGCGCCATCCGCAACATGCTCAACGCCGCTCTCGCCCACACCGGCCTGATTGATCCCGCAGACGGGCAACCACTGCACTACACCCCGCACGACTTCCGCCGGATCTTCATCACCGATGCCATCATGAGCGGGCTGCCCCCGCACATCGCGCAGATCATCGCCGGTCACCGCGACATCAACGTCACCCTCGGCTACAAGGCGATCTACCCCGACGAAGCGATCCAAGCCCACCTGGCGTTCCTGGCCCGGCGGCGGGCGCTGCGCCCCACCGAGGAATACCGCGTCCCCACTGACGATGAATGGCAAGAATTCCTCGGCCATTTCGAACGCCGAAAAGTCTCCACCGGCACCTGCGGCCGCGCGTTCGCCACCCCCTGCATCCACGAACACGCCTGCATCCGCTGCCCGATGCTCTGGCCCGATCCAAGACAACGACCACGCCTGGAAGAGATCCGGGACAATCTCACCGACCGCATCGCAGAAGCCGAACGCGAAGGCTGGCTCGGCGAAGCCGAAGGACTCAAGATCAGCCTCGTCGGCGCCGAAGACAAACTCGCCCAACTGAATCGCCGATCATCCGCCATCGACCTCGGCATGCCAGCCAGTGCGCCGAAGAGCCAAGCGAATCATGATCATATTTAGTTCAGAGAATGCGCAGGGTGGCCATGGCGCGGGGCGCGTTGCCGGTACGGACCTGGCTGTGGTCTTCGGCGTACGTGACGTCGCGGACGTAATGCAGTCGGTTCTCGATGTTCCAGTGGCCGCGGATCCATGCGGCCAGGTCGGCGGGAGGGGCCTGCCAGGCGGGCAGATCGGTGATCGCGTAGACGGTCACAGTCCGCCATCTGCCCACTCTGCCGTCCCTTACCTGGCGTTTGATCTGCATCGCCTGGACGGCGTGAGGGAATAGCAGTCCGGTGGTGACGGTGACGACTTTGAGGGTGCGGCGTTCCTCACGTCCGTGCCCGCGGTCGCGTTCGCGGTGCAGTACGAGGATCTGTTTCCAGGACAACCGCTTGACCTGCGCGTACAAGCTGGGCTGGTTCTTCTTGACCATCAAGACGTAGTGCGCGCGTTTTGCTCGATGAGGAAAGTGGCGTGCTCGCGCTGGGTGTGCAGGGCGTCTTATGAGGACCTACGGGTTATGCCGACCTCCTGCTGGTTTTCCTGAGTGGCCAGCAGTATCCAGACGATGAGGTCGGCATAACAGGCTCTCGATCATGTTTCTGCCTCTCCTAACACGTGGAGAGGGGAGGAACATGAGAGATCCAGCACTGGTCCAGGTTCTGGGACCACTGGCGGCGTTCCGGGCAGGCTTCAGCGACGAGTTGGAGCTGGTCGGTTACTCACGGGAAGTCCGGGTCGTCCATCTTCGGCTGATGGCGGGTCTCAGCCGGTGGCTGGGAGAACGCGGCATGGACTGTTCGGCGGTGCGTACGCCGCTGCTGAAGGAGTTCGTCGCTGATCGCCGGGCCGGCGGGTGTCGCGATGGGCTGTCACTACGGGCGCTGCGACCGCTGACGGAGTATCTGCAGAAGATCGGGATCGCGCCGTTGCCCGGGCGGGAGCAGGCGCTCGGGCCGGTGGAGTCGTTCCTGGCCGAGTACGCGGTCTATCTCGCTCGAGAACGCGGACTGGTCTCAGCCACCATCCAGCGTGAAGCGGACTTGATCCGTCCGTTCCTGACCGGACGGATCCGCGACGGGCGCCTCAATCTGGAGACACTGACTGCCGTCGATGTGACTGCGTTCATCCTGGCCTGCGGGCAGAACGTCGCACCGGCGACGGTGCAACGCACGGCTACGGCGCTTCGATCGCTGCTGCGATTCCTGCATCTGCGCGGAGTGACTGGCTCCTCACTGGTGGGAGCCGTGCCTACGGCCGCCAACTGGAAGCTGTCCGGGCTTCCCAAGTACCTCACCAGTGAGCAGGTCACTCGGCTACTCGCCTCGTGCGACCTGACCACCCCGGTCGGGCGGCGCGATCGGGCGATGTTGTTGATGCTGACCAGGTTGGGGCTGCGGGCCGGTGAGGTGGCCACTCTGCGCCTGAACGACATCGACTGGCGGCGGGGCGAGATCGTGGTGCGCGGCAAGGGAAACCGGCACGACCGTCTGCCGCTCCCAGTCGATGTCGGAGAGGCGGTGGTGGCCTACCTGAGCGCAGGTCGCCCGGCTCCGGCGAAAACCCGGGCGGTATTCGTCGGGATTCGTGCCCCGCACCGGCCCTTGACTCGTGGCGCGGTCACGCAGGCGGTGGCTCGCGCTTCCCGCCGCTGCGGCATGGGGACCATCTTCGCGCACCGACTGCGTCACACCGCGGCGACCAGCATGCTCCATGCCGGGGCGTCGCTGGAAGAGATCGGCCAGGTACTGCGTCATCAGCACGCGATCACCACCGCGCAATACGCCAAGGTCGACTACGAGGGACTCCGTGCGCTGGCTCGTCCCTGGCCCGGGGAGAGCACGTGAGCGACCACGTGAGCCGATTGCATCAGCGACTGGAGGAGTACCTGGCCATCCGCCGGGCCATGGGGTTCAAGATGGAGCGGCACGCCAAGCTGCTACGGCAGTTCCTGGAGTATCTCGCGGCGAGCCAAGCCACGACCGTTACCGTCGACCATGCTCTGGCCTGGGCGGCCTTGCCGAGCTCAGCGCGCCCGCGCTGGTGGGCGATGCGCCTGTCGATGGTCCGCGGTTTCGCGGCCCACCTGCATGCGATCGATCCAGCACATCAGATACCGCCCCGCGGGTTAATCCCCAGCGGCCACCGACACGTCGTTCCTTACCTCTATACCGATCACGAGATCGCCGCTTTGGCGCGGGCAGCCGGACAGTTGCCCGTCCCGTTCCCCGCCGCGACCTATCAGACCTTGATCCGGCTGCTGGCCGTCACCGGCATGCGCATCGGAGAAGCCATCCGGCTCGACCGCGAGGACTTCGACGCCACGCTCGGCGTGTTGTCGGTGCGCGACACCAAGTTCGGGAAGACCCGGCAGCTGCCGCTTCACCCGACGACTACCGCTGGGCTGCGGGACTACCTGCGGCTATGTGACCAGGTCATACCCTGCCCGCGATCATCTGCCCTGTTGCTGTCCACCCGGGGCTGCCGGTTGCGTTACAACCGGGTCTGGGAGATCTTCCACGCGCTGGTGATCCGCGCCGGGTTGAGGTCGCGGTCATCGGGATGCACCCCGCGCATTCACGACCTGAGACACACGTTCGCGGTCACCACCCTGCTGGAGTGGTATCGGACCGGGGCCGATGTTCCGGCGATGCTGCCGCGCCTGTCGACCTATCTCGGCCATACCGATCCCAAGCACACCTACTGGTATCTGTCCGCCGCTCCGGAGTTGCTCGCTCTCGCGGCCGACCGCCTCGAGACGCACCAGGAAGATCCCCGATGAGTACTCTGGCATCCACCGTGCAGGCGTTCTTCACCGATTACCTGACCCGGCAGCGCAGCGCCAGCGCGCACACCATCGCCGCCTACCGGGACGCGCTCAAGCTCTTACTGGCCTTTGCCGCTGAGCAGACCGGCAAGCAGCCCTCCGATCTTGAGATCATCGATCTGGATGCGCCGATGGCCGGCGCGTTTCTTGAGCACCTTGAGCACGACCGCGGCAACGGTGTCCGGACCCGCAACGCCCGACTGGCCGCGATCCACGCCCTGTTCCGCTTCGCGGCCCTGCGCCACCTCGACCACGCGGCCGTAATCCAGCGAGTACTGGCGATCCCGCCCAAGCGCTTCGACCACCGGCTGGTCACCTACCTCACCGAGCCCGAGATCACCGCGCTGCTCGCCGCACCAGACACCACCACCTGGACCGGACGCCGTGATCACGCCATGCTCGTTTTGGCCCTGCAGACCGGGCTGCGAGTCTCCGAGCTCACCGCGCTCACCCGAGCCGACATCCGCCTGGGAACCGGCGCTCACGTCACCTGCCACGGCAAGGGACGAAAACAACGCATCACCCCGCTGACCTCCACCACCACAACCGTGCTCCGCGCCTGGCTCGCCGAACGCCCCCAAGCCCCCGCCGACCCGCTCTTCCCCAGTCGGCATGGCACCGCGATGAGCCGCGACGCGGTGGAACGTCGACTGGCCCAGTACGCCGGACTCGCCGGGCGCACGCAGCCGACCCTGAACCAGAAGAAGATCTCACCCCACGTGCTGCGGCACACCGCCGCCATGCGGCTGCTCGCGGCTGGCGTCGACAGCACCGTCATCGCCCTATGGCTGGGCCACGAGAGCGTCGCCACCACCCAGATCTACATCCACGCCGACCTCGCGCTCAAGGAAAAGGCACTCGCCCGCACAGCGCCGTTGGATACCGCTCCCGGCCGCTTCCGTCCCTCCGACACCGTCATGGCCTTCCTGGAAGGGTTGTGATTATGCCGATCTCGCCGTCCACGACAACGGTTCCAGGCACCTCCCCGGACAGCGAGGTCGGCATAACCCGCAGGTCCTCATAAGACGCCTTATGCCGACTTCGGCATAAGGCATCGGCGGTGACCACGTGATCGGCCAGGTCGAGAGGCTCCAGCAAGGGCTGGAAGCGGGTGATCTCGTTGGTCTTGCCATCTACGTCGGTCTGCGCGAGGACCAGGCCGCTGCCGTGGCCGAAGGCGGCCAGCAGATGGACCGGCTCACCGCCGCGGTTGCGTGTGCCGCGCAGTGCCTTGCCGTCGACGGCCACGGCTCGGCGACGCGCACGAGCCGGGCCGTCGGTGAAGGTGCCGTCGGTGAAGGCGCCAGCCGTGGCGGCTCGCCCGGCCAGCCAGGAGCAGACCGCCTGATCCAGGGCGTCGGTGTCGATCTGCTCGAACAGACGTCGCACGGTTGACTCGTCCGGCGGCTGCCATGCCCGGCTCAGCGGATCCCGCCGAACCCCGAGGACGGCCATCACCTGGGCGGGGGCATCGGCGATCCATTCACCGATCGCGGTGAACGAGCGCGCACCGGCCAGCACAGCAGCCGCGGCACCGGCCAATAACGACGCCAGTGCGTGTCGGACACCACGCGGATCACGGGGGTCGCGAAGTCGCTGGAAGCACTCCAGCAGGCTGAGGCAGTCGGCAGAGGAGGCGGCCACCAGCCCACGCTCGGCCAGTTGGCCAAGGGCAGCACTGATCGGCGATGATGAGGGGACAGGCACGGTCTTCTCTGGAGATCATTAGGCGTCGAGACCCTCATGATCTCGAAGGTCGTGCCTGTTCTCGTCCTCAGACGAGTCTTGACCCTCTTACACCCCTGGAACAGTCACTCCACGAAACGGACACTCAGGCTGTTACCGATACTTCGCCGTGGCCCTGCTCTACAGGTGCTGAGCTACATCACGTGTTGGAAGACCATAGCGGCTTCCCCGCTGCGCTGTAGACCACCGCGTTGCCATCGTCTTGAATCTGCAGGAAGGCGCCAGGGTTGGAGGAGGTCTTCGTGCACCACAGCGGCTTCTCATCTCGGGTATGGACACAGAAGTTGCCGTCGTTCTGCATCACGGCGAACGCGCCCGCGTTGCCAGCGGTCTTGCTACTCCATAGCGCGGTGTTCTTGTGCTGCATGACCAGGTTGCCGTCGTTCTGCATGAGCAGGATGTACTGACGCTTGGCAGAGCGTATGTACTCGCCCGGCTCCAGCATCCGGTTTGAGGTCAGCCTGGCGAAGTTCGCCCTGCGTTCCCACAGCGGGTCCCCGTCCTTGCTGTAGAGGACCAGATTGCCGTCGTTCTGGACGGTGAGCGACGCACCCGGAGCGGTCGCCGTCCCCGTGGACCACAACGCCTTCCTTCCGGCGCTCACGACCACGAGATTGCCGTCATATTGCATCACTGCGGTGGCACCCCTGTTGCCACTTGTTCCGGTGGACCAGAGCCCCTTCTTGGCGCTGTTGTAGAAGGCCAGGTTGCCGTCGGCCTGCATGGCCAGCAGGTACTGCCCGTTGGGCGAGCGCCGGGTCTGACCCGCCTTGAGGGTCTCCCCCGGCCGGAGATGGCTGTCCACCGTAACCTGTACGGATGCGGCGGATGCGGCGGAGGCCAGGACAGGTGCGGGTGCCAAGGCGGTGAAGGCTCCGAGCGCGAGCATGACAATGTTCTTCAACGGAACTCCGATTCAGGTTGAACTGTAAGACGCGGGCCGTCCGGCCTCGCTGCCCGGACGAGTTCGCCTGCCCGGGTGAATTCGCAAAGAAGGGCGGCCCCGCGCGGCCAGAAGTCTGGCAGTTCGCTCTGTCGTTTCCCTGTCGCGCTGCTGACGTGATCGGAGGCTGGCCATTGATGGCTCCTGCGGGATCGGCTTGTCGCGGCCAACCCTGTCGGTGAGGTGTCGTGCGGGTCGGTCACCCGAAGCACGGAGCCCGTGGCGGCGAGTCGGTCGATCAGGCCTTTATCGGCCAGGGTGACCAGCCGACCGCCTGTAGGCGGCACACGATGCCCCAGATCCGGGGGGCTTTGAGGTCGTATACCGAGCCTGGTAGGGAGCCGGAGATCCACAAGAGTGTGCCATCAGGAGCGGCCAGGACACCTGGATGTTCATACCGTACTTCTTGTGCTTGATGGAATAGTACGGCCGGTCGGCGGCCACCCGATCGATGGGGATGAGCGTGCCGTCCAGCACGAGATACGGGTAGCCAGGGCGCTTGGCCGCGCGTATCACCGCATACTCGCCTTATGAGAACACCTGCCGGGCTCCACACGATGGCTCTTCGAAACTTGATCGGGGTTTGAGGGTGCACCGGGCTCCAGGGGGCTCGAGGGAGTTCGTGGCTCTCGGTGATCCTTCTTGTTGTTGAGATAGGAAGATCACGTCAGAGAAGCCGCGAGCTTGTCAACGATACGGCGCTGCTGCTCGGCCGGGATGGGATGAGTGTCGCGAAGGTCGTCGCCGCAGGTGACGGAGTGCAGGACGGGCCGGTGGTGCACCTGGCCACCGCGGATGAACGGGCCAGATGTGGCCCGCAGTGCGGAGTTGCCGCGGTGCGGATGAAGGAATGGGTGAGCACCCGCCCGCGGACCTGCCGGGCGGCGGGCGGCGGTGTGCGTTGCGCTGGCGCAAGCGTCGCTGGTGCTGTGACCAGGCGTCCTGCCCGCGTCAGACGTTCACCGAACAGGCGCCGCAGATCCCGGCACGCTCCCGGCTGACCCGGCGATTACGCCAAGCCGCCGGCACCGTCGTGGGAGATGGCGGGCCGACGGTGATCCCATCGGCCCAGGATCACGAGATGTCCTGGCCGATCGTCTCGGCGCTTTCACCGCGCACGCCGCCGGGCGCCGCCCGCCCAGCCCGAGCCGGTCGCCGTTCCGAGCATCGATGAAGGCCCGCCGCGGCCGGCCGCGGCGGATGCTGGAAGAGGCCACCGGCACGTGGACGACGGCGCTGAAGCGCCGGCACACCGGGTTCGTCGATCTGTCCGGCGAACAGGGCCTGCTCGGCCAGGTCGAAGGCCGCACCATCGCCGCCGTCACCAGCTGGCTCAACCAGCGTGACCCGGCCTGGCGGGCGCGGGGGAACTTCGTCGCGATCGATACGTGCACCATCTTCAAAGCCGCCGTACGCGCCGCGTTACCGCGAACCACGCTGGTGGCCCATCACTTTCACCTCGTGCACCTGGCCAACACCGCGCTCACCGTCCAGATCTGCGGCCGACGCGGACGCACAGGCAACCGGGAATGGGAACTGCGCAACCGGTTCACCCGCTCCGCAGCCCGGATGCACGGCTCTCAACCGGATCCGATGATCGATGACCTGCAAGCCCTGCCCGCACGGCTGGGCCGGCCGATCCCGACCGCGTGCAACGCCAAGAAAGACCTGCTGGACCTGCTGGACCTGCTCGCCCTGGCCCGCACCCACCCCGACCGCACGCTCATCACCGACCGGCTGTCCCGCTTCCACGACCGCTGCGCCACCTGCGGCCTGCCCCCACTCCGCCGCCCGGCCACCACCATCAAAAATCTGATGGCCCGAAATTCTCGCCTTCCTCCACACCGGCATCACCAACACCGGCTCCGAAGGCACCAACCACGTCATCAAGATCACCGCCCGCGACGCCCACGGCTTCCGCAACCCCGAAAACCAACGCCTACGCACCCGCTGCACCACCACCCACGCGGCCGCGGAAACCCCGACTGGGTTTCCCCTCGTATCGTTGAGGCATCGCCTTAAGAGGAGGGGCGATGGCAGAGACACGACGGAGGTTCGATCCGGATTTCCGGGACGGTGCGGTCCGGATCGTGGAGGAGACCGGCAAGTCGATCGCTGAGGTGGCTCGTGATCTGGGGATGAACCCGGGAACGCTGGCCAACTGGGTGAACATGGCTCGCAAGCGGAATGCGCTGGGGAACGGCGGGCTGGATGCCGATGAGCGGGCCGAGCTGGCGCGGCTGCGCAAGGAGAACGCCGAGCTGCGGATGGAGCGTGATGTGCTCAAACGCAGCGTCGTCCTCTGGGTCAAGGAAGCGACGCAGCGGTAGCCCTGGCCCGCTTCATCGCCGCCCAGAGGAGTGATCACCGCATCCCCTATGCGGTGTCATGCCGGGCGGTGGGCGTCTCGCCCGCCTGGCTGTATAAGTGGCTGGGACGTGCTCGCGATGGCCCCAGTACGCGGGAACGTCGGCGGTTACGCCTGGTCGAGGCGGTGATCTCGATGTTCTGGCGGCGCAAGGGCGCCGACGGCTCGCCCCGGATCGCCGAGCATCTGCGCCGGGAAGGCTGGCGGATCTCCGACAACACGGTCGCGAAGATCATGCGCGAGCATGGGCTGGCCGCCCGCCCGGGCAGCAAGCGCAAGAGCACCACCCGCCCAGGCTCGGGCCGCTGGCACGCCGGCGACCGGCTGCGGCGCGACTTTCGGCGACCGCGGCCAACCGGCGCTGGGTCGGGGACGGCACCGAGATCCCCACCGGCCAGGGCCCGCTGCAACTGGCGGCGGTCTCGGACCTGTTCTCCCGCCGCATCGTGGGCTACGCCATCAGCGAGCATCACGACGCCGCGCTGGCGCTGGGCGCGTTGCAGATGGCCGTGGCCGTGCGGGGCGGGGACGTGGCGGGGGTGGTCATGCACACCGACCGGGGCAGCGAGTACACCGCGGGCCTGTTCCGGCAGGCCTGCCGGCGGCTGGGAGTTGAGCAGTCGATGGGCCGCACCGGATCGGCGCTGGACAACGCGCCCGCCGAAGCGCTGTTTTCCTCGATGGAGTTCGAGCTGCTGCGCCTGGCCGGACCGTTCGACACGCACCGGCAGGCCCGCGCCGCGGTGGCCGCCTGGGTTGAGGACTTCAATCATGAGCGGTTGCATACCGCCAACGGTCTGCGCCCGCCGGTGGAGTTCGAGCAGCTGGACGTGGCTGAGCAGGACAAGATCCGCGCCCGGATCGCTGAGAAGAAGCAGGCTCGCCGCAAGCGCAGGGCCGCTGCGCGGCAGAAGGACAAGAAGGAGGCGGCATGAGCCGCCGCGCTCTTCCCTTGCCGGGTGCGGGCTGGGGGATACGCCGCGCAGCATACCGGGGCCCGCTCTCTCCGGCCTCAAGGGTCGCTTCGCGATCGGCCTACGGCGACGGCCTGCGGCCGCCCTTGACCCCGGAGCCTCTGCGACCCGGTGGGCAGGAGAAGCGGGCAGGACAAGGCCTGCCCATCGCGAGGACGCGCGGCGCACGAGCAAGATCCTAAAGACCGAAGATGATCAACCAGAGCCTCTACGGTTCGAGGGGATTGCCACCGACCCCACCTAACTCCGAAGAGCCCACATGATTCGGTGGCGCGTCATGGCCTGCGTTAGAAGTTGCACATGTCGATGATCTGCGGCGGAGGATTGCACTGCGAATATTTATATCCGGCGACGTGCACAATATAATAGCTGGGAAAGCCATGGGCGGACCCCGGCGGCGCCTGGTCGCTTATTGATAAAAGGCTGGCGGTTTCGCGAACGTCTGTGTCCCAGTAGGAGTCTCCTACCCATCTCACCTTAAAGTCCTCTTCTCGAGGCCCAGGCGAGGGGACGAGCTTCTCGCATGTGTTCACAGTGTGCCCGACGCTGAAGGGTCCGACCGTGACATTCAGCGGGATCTGGCCGCAAGTCCCTGGCGGGTATTGCGTGGATCTGGGGTTCCAATCGTGGACGTTTAACCGCCAACTATCGGGAAGTCCTGGCCTTCTTTGGGTCCCGGAATAGCATTCGTCTACTTCCCAGAAATCTGGGCCGCCTTTCTTAGCCGAGCATGTTGCCCACGTTTTGGTGACCCAGTACCGTTTGGGATTTCCGGGATAGGTCGTGAAACCTTGTTGATGACACCATCTCATCTGCCCGACCCCATCCTCATCAGAGAAGAATTGAGAGCACCAGGCGGGATAAGGCCAGGTGACGCCTTCCTGCATTGTGGAGCCCGTGGCCGGGGTCAACTGCTTTACGTCACGCGAGTCGGAAGGCGCGGACATGGCGACGTGTGTGGAGCCATCGGATTCGGTTGTCACCTTCACCGCCACTTCGGGCCCCTTAGGTTTGACGAGCCTTCCAGCCGGCGTCATTTGTACGTCATAGTCTCTGGGGTCGATGCTTACACCCCAACGGGACTTCACATCTCTAGCGAGATCTTGAATCAGTACGGCATCCGTTTGCGCTAGCGGAGGTTCCGCAACAGCGAGCGATGCAGAAGCGAGTCCTGGTAAGATTGTTATGGCTAATAGGGTGACAGCAAGTTCCCCAAGAATGCAGCGTTTCATGCTCATCCTAAGTTTGGCGATTGCTCAGCGATGGTTCGGAGGTCGATCGCCGACGGCTTTAGACGCAACCAGGTCTTGATCGGGGTCAGCAGTTCCACTTGAAGTGGACCGCGACGGATTGTTCTAGGTATCATATTTTGCCACACAGGGGCACTCTAGCAAAGGACCCTTTCGCCTCGCTGTCGTGTCAATGTCGCCGGCTGCTCGCGTCATGTTCACAGGTCCATGGGCGTCGGCGGGACCATTTAGTAGCACTTTGTTAGTTTGGGATTGTGTGAGACGGTCCTCGCATGACTCCGGCGGGGCTGGCTGATGTCCGAGGCCAGAAGATTTCGCGGGTGAGGTGTTCGGCTCCCTCGCACGTCGGGAGCAGCGGTCCAACGGCGAGGTTGTACCTGCGGCGACTGATGCTGGACGGGCGGCGTAAGTCGATGGTGCCGATGGCCGAGCGGCTGGGGGTGGATCCCCAACGGTTGCAGCAGTTCGTTACCTCCTCTACCTGGGATCACCTGGCGGTTCGCAGGCGCCTGGCGCAGCGTGCCGTCGATGTAGTGGCGCCCGGGTGGGCGTGCTGGAAGACACCGCGGGCATCTGAAGGACGATGATGCCTCCCCAGGGGTGGCCCGGCAGTACACTGGGACCGCGGGGAATGTGACCAACTGCCAGATCGCGGTCAGCGTGCACGTGGTCACCGATGCCTGCTTGGCCGCGTTGAACTGGCGGCTCTTCCTGCCGCAACGCTGGGACGACGCGCTGGCCGAGAGGACGTCTCGGTCTCAATGCTCCCTTCCGTTTGCGCTCGGTCACGCGGCCATCCCAGCACATCCGTGCACATCCGAGCCCACCGACCGGCAACAACGCTACAAATCCATCCGATCACACAGCGACATCACCGACATGGACTCGCGAACCGCACTCTCAAAGCTGAACGGGAATAGTCTAATCTGCCACGCGGCCAGCACAGCCACGATCAGGGCGATTGCGAACAGACCGGCTTGTATGAATTTTCCGGCCAGCATGGAAATCAAGGTCCCGGCTAGAGGGATGCCAATTCCTACTATGTACATAGCGACCCCTAAGACCATGGCGAGTGGCATATTGTCAGGTTCAGTTTCTCCGACTCCCAGGCCGAAGGTGACGGTGAATATGAATAAGAACGGCGTGCCCAACACCCACACGGTGGCGAGCACGGACAACATCTCTCCTGCTGAACGTCGATCATTGCGGGCCATAATTTATATTGTCCCTTGCTGGCTATGAAAGAGTTATTGATCTGCGTGGACACCTGTACGCTTCGGCGCCCAATGGGATGATGCCCTCCACCCGGATCGAGTTGTTGGGCCGCCGCGGAGAGATTGATGTTCACTATGAGATGGGCCGTTACCGAACGAAACCGTGAGCACTTTCGTCCTGGGTAACGGCCCTCTTCGACGAGCTGCAGGAGCGGGATCGCCTGCACGATCGCGGTCGTTTGATGTAACCGCTGACCGTCGTAGAGACCCGCAGCTCAGCTCAGCCGCGCGTCGCCGGCCTAGCAGGAGACGCTGCCCAGTGGTTTGAGCTGGACGGCCACGGCTGCGGCTGCTGCTGCATGGTCTCGGCAGTTGTGCCCACGGCGCAGCGCGTGCCGGGCGGAGGCGTCTTTAACGAGATCAGGTACTCGTCGATGATGTCCGTCTGGCACTTGTCCTTGCCGTAGATGCGATGCCCCCAGCCCTCGTACGTGAGCAGCACCGCCTTCGATCCGAGCTGCCGGGCCGCGTTGGCGGACCATGTGTACGGAGTGGCAGGGTCGTGCAGCGAGTTCCCGAGCAGGATCGGGGCGTCGCCCGTGTACTTCAACCGGTGCGGCGGGTTAGTCGTCGTCGAGTTGAGGCAGATCGGCATGTCGTCGATCGGGTACGGGTGGTACCGCACGTCGGGCGCCAGGCTGTTGGAGACGCGCATGAGAGCGGCGTACTCCGTGTAGTTCCGCACCCGGAGGTTGTAGTCCTGACACAGGATCCGCGTCGGCAGCTCGGCCACGTCGCCCTCCACCGGCCCCCGGCCCGGCAACGGCGGCACCCACGACGGCTCAGGGCCGCCACTCAGCCAGTTGATGACCTCGCTCAGCGTGCGCCAGTCGGGCCCCTCGGTGCCGAGCGCGGCGTTGTAGATGACTTGCAGCTCTGTCATCGGCTTGTCTGGGGCGGTCGGGTAGTACAGCTCCCCGCGCCGCGCCTTGGCCAGCAGGTCTTTCCACATCGCGCGGACATCACGCCCGTGCAGGACGCAGCTCTCGTCGGCCTCGCACCAGCCCGCGAACTCGTCGAACGCGTCCTCGACAGCGACCGCCTCAGTGGCCAGGAAGCCCGCGACGCCGAGGCTGTGGTCCATGTTGCTGTCGAGCGCGAGGGCCCGGATACGGTTCGGGAACTGCTCGGCGTACATCTGGCCGATCAGGGTTCCGTACGAGATGCCGTAGTAGGTGAGCTTCTCTTCGCCGAGGGCGGCGCGCAGGGCGTCCACGTCGCGGGCGACGTTGCGCGAGTCGACGTGGTCATACAGGGGGCCGGTACGCTCCCGGCAGTCCTTGTGCAGCTTTTTTGTGAAGGCGTCCCAGGCTTCGAAGTCGACCTGGCTCTTCATGACGGTGTGCGGCATCTGGTTGTACACCGACGCCGTGCAGATCACAGGGTGGCTGCGGCCCACGCCACGGGGGTCGAATCCGACGATGTCGAACCGCTTCTGGAGTTCCTCGGTGTAGGAGTCGGGTGCACCGTACACGGCCTCCACACCCGATCCGCCCGGGCCGCCCGGGTTGATCACCAGCGACCCAACACGGGCCGCCGGGTCGGTGGCCTTGCGCCGGGCGATGGCTAGGTCGATGGTCTCGCCCTCCGGCCTGGACCAGTCGATCGGGACGGTCAGCTTGCCGCACTCGGCGCTGGGCTCCTCCTCGCAGGGCGCCCAGGTGATGATGCTCTGCCCCGTGGGCGTCGTGGCGCCGGTTTCCGTCTCGGTCGCCGCGCCGGCCGCTGGAACGGGTAAGATCGCCGCCAGCGCCAGGAAGGCGGCGGTGAGCAATGATGTCCTTCTTCGCACGTTGCTCCAATCATGGCCTGACAGGGTCCATGACATAGTTGATCTTGATGGCCTTGGTTGGCGACGCGTCCTAAGCGTGGCCACGACCTCATGCGGCTTCTGACGGCGCACTGACAGCCGTATCGATGTGCAACTTTCGGACGTGCTGGGTAGCGGTGTTTCGCGCGTAGAGGGTCAGGGCCGCGAACGACTCTGACCCCTGGCATGTGCCGGAAGCCGGATCAGCTCGCAAGGTCCATCGCGGCCTGCACCAGCTGACCATTTCATTGGCAGCTCACCACGCGAGAGACGAGCAACGCCTCGTCGGCCCGGCTGAGAGCCGCTGTGCACAAAACCGTCTCCACGCTTCAGAGAATTGACACTCTCTCGCTCGTTACCCATGGCCTTGCGAGCAAGGAAAGCCTACGACGACTTCCTGTCGTTGCCCTGTCTGCGATCTGTCCCGGTCACCCACTACTCCTGCCATAGCGGCTGGCCGACAGCAGCGACGACGTCCCAATGATGGGCCCATCCACCGAAAGAGGAAGAGGGATCAAGGCCGTGTCCGCGGCCATGTACGCACCTGACCATTGACAGGCCGCCGCCCACTGGTCCCCCATGCTTGAGCTTCAGCCCAGCGAGTCTGTGCCTTGCGCTTGCGGGCCATGTTCACCCAGTTGGCCAGCGTCCCGGGATTGATTCCCAGGTCCCGGGCCACCTGCGCGATCGGCTTGCCGGTCTCCTCGACGATCCGGACATTGCCGTCCCGGAAGTCGGGATCGAACCTTCGTCATGTCTCTGCCATCGCCCGGTCCTCCTCTTAGGCGATGTCTCAACGACACAAGGGGAAACCCAAGTTTGATCTGAGCGTCTTCGAGGATCTTTTCCAGCCGCTGTTTCTCCCGGGTTCGGTCCTGGACCAGGGCGGAGCGTTATGCCGAGGGTCGGGTTAGGGACTGTACGGTTTTCTGGACAGGCCCCGTCCCACCTACCTCCGCGTAGTACGACCTGCCGGTGCACGGAACCGTTGGACGGCGCCGCGCGCACGCTGTTCGCGATGTGGCAGGCGTACGCGCTGGGCCAGGGCGTCACGCGGGTGTTGTGGTTGTTCTTCGTCGTCGAGGTGGCGCTCGGGTCGTCCAGCTTGCGCCCTGGTGGCGGAGCCGCCCGGCGAGGTCCATACCTAGGGCTCACTCCGTACGTGGATCGCGGTGAAGGCTAGGAGGGACGTGGCGGTCCGCGGCGGATCCTCGAGCATGGGTGAGTGCCCGACCCCGGACAGCAGCTCGACCCGCGCTCCCGGAACGGCGCGGTAGTCGGCGGCCGCGGAGGATCGCCATCTCCGGTCCTCCGCGCCGAAGATCACCAACAGCGGCCTGCCGAGGGCCGCCAGCCGCTCGGGGAGCGCGCCCTGTCGCAGGTAGTCGTCGGCAGCCTGGGAGGTCGCGGTGAGCGAGTGGTAGGTCGTGGCGCGTACGTCGTCGACGAGCTGCTGCGGGATCGTGTAGCCGTGGCGGCTGACGGCCGTGTCCAGACCCTGCCGAAGGATCTTATCGGTCCGGAACCGCCACAGCAGCTGCCCGATGCCGGGAAGGAACAAGAGCTGGCCGACGAACCCGTCCGAGATGAACGCGTCCGTACGGGGCCCGGAGTTGACGAGTGCGAGCGCGGTCACCAGGTCGCCCCGTTGCTCGGCGAGGGCGGTGGCGACCGAGCCGCCGGTGGAATGGCCCACCACGACGGCCTGCCGCACGCCGAGCCGGTCCAGCGCCTGGCCGACCCGGCGTCCCTGTTCCGGGATCGTATAGCCCCCGCCGGCCGGCTTCGCGGATCGGCCGTGCCCGAGCAGGTCGACCTGGATGACCCGGTAGGTCTTCGCTAGCGCCGGCACCAGCGCGTCCCACCAGCGGCTCGACCCGGCGAGCCCGTGGATCAGCACGAGTGCCGGCGCGTCGCGGGGGCCGTCCTGGCTGACGTGGATGCTCCCGCCGTCAAGAGGCAGGATCTGGTTTCCCGTGGCCTCGGCGTCCTGGCGTGACACCACGACCGCGTTCGTCACGAGCAGCCCAACGACGGTGAGGAGGACGGCCGAGGCGATGAGGCGGCGCCGGCGGCGGCGTCCCGCGCGGCTCACGTCCGGACTGGTCTCATCCACCTGCTTGTGCGCTGAGGAAGAAGTCATGGGCCCACAGTCGCCGTTCGTGCGCGCCGGTGGCTTGAACGAATGTTCCCGGCTGCCGGATCGCCTAGCATGTGAGCATGCGCGCCGATGCGGCTGTGTGGGACGTCGCGCGGCCGGCGCGGCCTAGCCGGATCGCCGGTGTCGGCATGGCGGGGTTCCGTGACCGTGGCACGGGGGCAGCCAGCGGCCAACGCGCGGTCCCGCATCCGGGCGTGACGCTGGCGCTGGAGTTCGGCGCCGGGCCGCTCATCGTGGACGACGCCGCCGGAGGACAGCGGAGGGGAAGCCTGGTCGCCGGGCTCGGGTTCGGGCTCGGCGAGCTCTGGGTGCGGGGCGAGAACTTCGAGGCCGTGCAGGTGCGCCTGTCCCCGCTGATCGCCCGCGCGATCCTGGGCGTCGCCCCGGTCGACCTGGTCGGCACCGTGGTGCCCCTCGGCGACCTGTGGGGCCGAGAGGCGGAACGGATCCGCGAGCGAATGGCCGAGACCTCCTCCTGGCAGGAACGCTTCGCGTTGACGGACTTGCTGCTCGCCCGGCGGCATGAGACAAAGGCGTCCGTGGACCCGGAGGTAGCCTGGAGCTGGCGGCGGATCGTCGCCGGCCGCGGCCTGGTCCGGGTCGACGAACTGGCGGCCGAGGTCGGATGGAGCCGCAAGCGCCTGTGGTCACGGTTCCGTTCGCAGATCGGCCTGCCGCCTAAGCTGGCGGCGAAGCTGGTCCGCTTCGACCACGCCGCACACCGGCTGGCCGCGGGCGAAGGCGCAGCTAGGGTCGCGGCGGAGGTCGGCTACGCCGACCAGTCCCACCTGCACCGGGACGTCGTGGCGTTCACCGGGATGACCCCGGCGACCGTGGCTGGCGAACCGTGGCTTGTGGTCGACGATATCGCCTGGCCGGCGGTGGCTGGCGGTTGAGCCTCGATGGCTGGCCCGCCGGCGCCTTGTAATTCTGTCCCGTCCGCCCGGCACCGCTACCTTTGCCCGATGTGGGCGGCGCGCGGCCCCACGTAGCGTTCGTCTATGCGTCGTGTCGCTCCCGCTCTGGGACTGTTCCTGCTAGCGCCGTTCGTCGGCGAGTACCTGCTGGGCAACATCGCCCTCGACGGGCTGTGGCTCGGGCTGTTCTTGGCGCCCCTGTACGGCTTCGGAGCGCTGCTGATCCGGGAGACGACACGCCGAGCCGGGGGCGGGTGGCCCACGATGGCCCTGCTGGCGGCGGCTTACGCGCTGATCGAGGAGGGACCGGTGGACCAGTTGCTGTGGAACGCCTCCTACGCGGGTCACGATTATCTACATGGTCCGACCTACCTTCCGGCGCTGGGGATGAGCGTGGAGCTCACGCTGAGCGTGGTGGCGCTGCACGGGGTGTGGAGCATCTGTGTGCCCATAGCCCTGATGGAGTCTTTCGTGCTCCGGCGCAGGACCGAACCGTGGCTGGGCCGTACCGGTCTGGCGGTGACCACCGTGGGCTACGTGCTGGGGGCGGCGCTGGTGTTCTGGGGAAACTACAGTGAGGAGCGGTTCATGGCCTCGCCCGGCCAGTTCCTCGGGGTGGGGGTGGTGATCGTCGGGCTGGTGACGCTGGCCTTCGCCGTGCGATCGCGGCGGCGGCCGCCGGTGGCGGGGCGGGCGCCCTCACCGCTGGCCACAGGGGCGGCGGCGCTCATCGGGACCAGCCTCTATTGGGGGCCGTCGGTGCTTGTTACGGCCGAGTGGTATGAGTGGGTCGGGGTGGCGGTGTGGTGTGTCATCGCGGTGGGTGGGATGCTGCTCCTGCTCCGGTGGTCGCGGCAGGAGGGGTGGGACGCGCGGCACCGGTACGCGCTGGCGGCGGGGGCGACGCTGACTTACATCTGGGCCGCGTTCCCGGTACGGCCGGAGCTGGGGACAACGCCCACGCTCGAACTCGTCAGCGACCTGGTGTTCGGCACGGTCGGCCTGATCGTCGTGGCGTTCGCGGGGCGGGTGGTCTGGAGCGCGTCGCGGGTCAGCTCCACATGTACGTGAGACCACGTGGCTTGGTCAGGCCGGCTGTCGATCTTTGTCCGGGTATCTCTGCATCGCCCATACAAGGCCATGAATACAAGCTTGGCCTGCATCACCCCCGAAAGCGAGGACGACCGTCTCGAGGAGATGAAGCCCGGCGGCCGCAGCGCGCCGTCACCCCCTCCTCAAGGGCGTGGCCGTCGCCGTCCTGCCGGTGGCCTACGCCGACGGGCTGTTGACGAGGGGCCCGTTGGGGCAGTCGGAGGCCGACTCGATCGGCGCCTGCCAGCCTTCGATACTTACCAACTAAGCGGCATTCCAGAAGTCCTGCGCGTAACGAGGCGTGAGATCGCAGACGCGGATAGGCATTGACAGGGACCTCGCCGGGGGTTGGATCGAAGTTGCCTACAACGCCCACCCGGCGAGGTCGTGGTCAGTATGCGCCCGGTCAGCGTGTTCGCCAACGGTCCTGAGGACTCGATCGAGCAGTTACGCGCGCAGCTGCGCGGCCGGTGGCGGCAGGCCAGGCGGGCGATGATGGTCTTGCTGTCGGTGCGCGGACTGTCCCCGGCCCAGATCGCTGACCTGCTGGAGTGCGATGCCGGCACGGTGCGGCGGTGGATCGGCCGGTTCAACCACCACGGGCCGGCCGACCTGGGCTACGAAGGCGCCGCCGACATCATCCATGTCCCGATCAAGAAGAAGGCCGGCCAGCACAAGCTGAGCGACGATCAGCACGCCTACAACAAGCTCCTCCGAGGCCTGCGCGGAGTCGGTGAACGCGCCAACGCCCTGCTCACCGTCACGTTCAAGGCCCTGCGCCGGGTCAGCGACCGGTGACCTACATCCCGAACCTGGCAAAGCTGATCCAGCACCTCGCCACGATCACCGCGTGCAGCGCCACCGGCGTCATGCTCGTCCACCTCGACCACGACAAGCCCCTGCCGGCGCGCGCCCTGCTGCGCATCCGCCCTGGCCGGAGCCGTCGCGGCCGCGATGACGGCGCTGTTCTTCCTGGCGCCCGTCGACGTGTCCGAGCCGATTCGGTTCGCGGACCGGTATTCGACGGCCGCGTTCGTTCCGCAGTACATGCTGTTGTTCATCGCCATGATCGCGCTCGCGTGCGCCGACATCGCGATGTCGACCTGGCGGCACGGGCGGCGGCACGGCGGGAATGTCCGCCTGCGCCTGAGCGTCCGGCTGGTCTCCGCCGCCGCGGTCTTCGGGTTCGCCTATTGCCTCTTCAAAGCCGCCTAAATCGTGTTCCGGCTCTCCGGTCTGACCCCGCTGAGCGGGGAGAACGCCGTCTCCACGCCGCTGGCATCGGTGATCCTCGGTGCGATCGGCCTGGCCCTGCCCAAGGCAGGCACGGCGATCGACGCGACCGGCACCGGCTCGGCCGCCTGCGCGCCTATCGGCGTCTGCGTCCCCTGTGGACGGACCTCTACGCCGCCATGCCGGAGATAGCCCTACACCCTCCACTCGGACGCGAACTGCCGGCCATCCTCGACATCGACTACCTGCTGTATCGCCGGATGATCGAAATCAGCGACGGAATGCTCGCCCTGGGCATCGCCGGCCTGCCGCGTCAGGTCCAGCCCGACCCTCGGCCGGCCGCGGCCGCAGCCGAGCCGCTGGCCCAAGCCTCCATGGAAAGGTGAAACCGGCGGCGGCACGCGATGTCACCACGCAGCCGCCCGCCCAGCAGGACCGCTAACTCGACGACGAGATCACATGGCTCATCCAGGTCGCCGACGCCTACTGTCGCCAGCCTCCCCGTCCGTGAGGCCGACAAGTGCACGACAGGTTCGCGAAAGGCGGCGATGGGACCATATGGCACACGCATCCTGAAGGAGGGCCCGTGGACGGCTTGCGGACTACCCTGCTGATGACCGCCACGATCTCAACGGGCCTGGTCGCGGGGGTGTTCGTCCTGTACGCCCATACGATCATGCCGGGCCTCGGGAAGACCGACGACCGCACCTTCGTCGGGGCGTTCCAGGCGATCGACCGGGCAATCATCAACCCGTGGTTCCTGGGCGGCGGCTTCTTCGGCGCGCTGCTGTTCACCCTCCTGGCCCCTGCTCACCCACATCGGCCGGAATGTCCTGCCTTGGATCGTGGCCGCGCTGCAGCGGGAGACCCCGACGTCATCGACGTGGCCGAAGTCCGCGCGAGATTCGGCGAAGCAGCTTCAAGATCGGCGGTGCGTATTCTGTGCAGAACGTTGAGGCTGGAGGTAGGTGTGGTCCGGCTGCTTCGCCGTCGCAGTCTAGATACGTTACGCGGTTTCTAGGTTCAAGACACTGGCAAAATTTGCTGGCGCAGCGATCGAGTTATCACGATAAAGACGCGCCAATATGTGTGCAAGGAGGAGCTTGACAGGTGAATGAGCCAATTCCAGTCATTGATACGACAGTGCCAAGCATGGCACGGATCTATGACTACTGTCTCGGGGGTAAGGATAACTTCGCAGTCGACCGGGAGGCTGCAGAGCAGATCCTTCGTGTGTTGCCGAACGTTCGGCAGATAGCAAGGGAGAATCGCGAATTCCTAGGTCGGGCGGTACGCTTCCTCACCGAGGCCGGTATCCGACAGTTCCTTGATATCGGGACCGGGCTTCCTACTCAACAAAACGTTCATGAGGTTGCTTTAGGAGTCGCCCCAGATGTGCGGACGGTCTATGTCGACAACGACCCCATTGTCCTAACCCATGCACGTGCTCTGCTGGCCAACCACGACCAGACAATCGTGGCCGAGGGTGATCTACGCTCACCGCGGGACCTCCTTGGCAGGGCAGAGGTCCGGGCCCACCTTGACTTCGACCGGCCCTTCGCGATCATCCTGTGTTCCATCGTGCACTTTGTCGAGGATGACGAGGCGGCGGGAGATATTGTCTCTATACTGCGGGAGAGTCTGCCAGCCGGTGGGGCGTTCGTCCTTTCTCACGGTTTCCGGGGCATGCTTGATGACGAGGCGATGGAGATTGGAAGATCGATTTACGCTCGGGCGCATGCTGGAGTTACGATGCGTGATTGGGCTGCAATCATGGACTATTTCCGAGGGCTTGAGTTGGTGGAGCCCGGCTTGGTTCGCGTGGAATCGTGGCGTCCTGACCACGATCTGGATCTCACTACCGATGCGGCAGCGCCGGGTATTCTAGGAGCCGTCGCCTTTCGCACGCGCCTGTAGCATCCTAAGGGGAAATTAGATTACTGGACTGATCTTCTCATTCCCGATGCGCCCACATCAGTAATTGAGATAATACTCTGCGTGACAGATGAACGGCGGAAGCGTATCCCTCGGCGCGAGCAGGAAGACACCTTGCCCTGCTCTGTGGGAACCAACACCTCCGGAGCGGTAGTTCGATTGACAACTTCCAGATGACGAGGGCGTTCACCGGGCATCGGTGTCCTTTCCTGCCTCGGCGTCAACGGCGGAGCCGCCGCCTGTTAGATTCGGGAGTCATGATCAAGGAGAGGCGCGTCAACGGCCCGGCCACGGGCCGCTGAGGCGTAGGAGGGTGCTCTTCGGCTCGAGGAGGATCGACGACCCTTCGGCGGGGCTTTAAATCCTACTCCCGCGGCCGGTTAGTGCAGCGAGATGAGGACCAGTCGTCTGCCGTGTGAGCAGCCCGGCCAGCCGATCAACGATAGGAGCAATGTGCCAAGAAGAACTTCCCTGTTCGCCACTGCCCTTGTGGCCATGACGACGCTGTTAACCGCCCCGATGGCGGGAGTGGCCAACGCGACGGTAACCGGAGCGGACGTCACGGATGCCGTCGGCAAGCGCGGCATCACCTGGGGGCCGTGCGAGGAGGAGCCCACCGTCGAGTGCGGCACGCTGGCCGTACCGATCGACTGGTCCAAGCCGAACGGACCCGCCGTCGACCTGGCCCTCGCCCGGCGCAAGGCCATCGACCCCTCCGCGCGGATCGGATCCCTGCTGATTAACCCGGGTGGACCCGGCAACTCCGGCGTGAACGACATGCTTCGCTCCTCCGGCTTCAGTGAGGACGTCCAGCGGCGATTCGACATCGTCAGCTACGACCCCCGGGGCGTCGCCCGCAGTGGCTCGGTGACCTGCTCGGCTTCGGTGTACAACGAGATGCCGTCCCCGGTCATGACCAGCCAGGCCGACTACGACAAATGGGTCGCCTTCGACAAGAAGCTGCACGCGGACTGCCGCAAGCTCACCGGCCCCCTGTACGACCACATCGACTCGGCCAACGTGGCGCGTGACATGGACGCCATTCGCGCCGCGCTCGGCGAGCACAAGCTGACCTCGTACGGCATCTCCTACGGCACGCTGGCCCAGCAGATGTACGCCGAGCTTTTCCCGAACCGGGTCAGGGCCATGGTGCTGGACAGCAACATGGACCACAGCCTGAACGTCAAGGCGTTCCAGGTGACCGAGGCGGCCACCGTCCAGGACAGCTTCGACGAGTTCGTCGCCTGGTGCGACCGGGACACCGACTGCGTCCTGCACGGGCGCGACGTCCGGGCACTGTGGAAGGGACTGCTCGAGAAGGCGGACCGCGGCCAGCTGTACTGGCCGGGCGTCACCGACCGCCCGGTGAGCGCCCACAACCTCCTCTGGCTGGGCGTGGTGCTCAACGAGGCGCCCGCCTGGCGGCAGGAGGCCAAGGTGCTCCTCGCCCTGGACGGCGGGCCGGTCCCGGATGACATGCCGGGCCCTCCCGGCAACGGGCCCGTGAACGGTGAGTCCGCCGAACTCCCCACCGCGATCCTCTGCGAGGACTTCAATCTGTCGCTCCGGAACTACAACGAGTACGCCGACGTGATGCGCAGCTCCAACGCGGTGGCCCCGGACATGCGGTACAACCCGATGCCGATGGGCGACATGCCGATCTGCCAGGGCCACCCGGTGAACAACCCGCAGCACCGGCTGCGGTACACGGGTAGCGCTCCGCTGCTGGTGGGCACCTCCATGCACGACCCCGACACGCCGTACGAGTGGTCGGCCAACGTGGCCCGCCAGCTCGGCTCCAAGGCCACGCTGCTCACGTACGAGGGCTGGGGGCACGGCATCTACGGCATGACCCAGTGCACCACGGCTGCCATGGACAGCTACCTGATCTCGCTGACCGTGCCCGCACAGGGCACCCGCTGCCCGGCGGAAGAGCCCCAGGGCTAGGCCATGTCTTCAAAGTGACGTCATGACCAGGGGGGCAGATCGTATCCGGCCGGAATTTCCGGCCGTGCCCGGGACTGTACGGGTTTTCGGCTCTGGCCCGTAATCGGTGGTGGCACTGAGTGATCCCTGCCAGGCTGGGCCGTGCTGAAGATCGACGATCTTGCGGGTGTGGTGTTTGCGGGGCTGTCTGCCCTGGTCATCGAGGGAGTAGAGGACGAGGACGACCTCATTCGGGTCATGGCTCGTACTCGCGACGAGCCGGTGCCGTGCCCAGTGTGTGGGGCGCTGACCGGTCGGGTGCACGGCTACGTGAGCCGGACGGTCACGGATGTCCCGGTCGACGGGCGGCGGGTGGTGGTTTCGGTTCAGGTACGGCGTCTGGTCTGTCCGGAGTGGGGATGCCCTCGGCAGACGTTCCGTGAGCAGGTGCCCGGGCTGATCGAGCGCTACCAGCGTCGAACCAGCAGGCTCACCGGCCAGCTGGGCGCGGTGGTGAAGGAATTGGCCGGCCGGGCGGGTGCTCGGCTTTCGGCGGTCCTGGCCGTCACGATCTCCAGGTCCACAGCGCTGCGACTGCTGGTGCGGCTGCCGCTGCCCCCGCTACGGATCCCGCGCGTGCTGGGTGTCGATGACTTTGCTCTCAAGCGCCGCCACCGTTATGCCATCATCCTGATCGACGCCGAGACGGGCGAGCGGATCGATGTCCTGCCCGGCCGCGGTGCCGATGTGCTGGAGACGTGGCTGCGATCCCACCCTGGGGTCGAGATCGTCTGCCGCGACGGGTCGGGCGCCTACGGTGAGGCGGTTCGACGTGCTCTGCCGGATGCGGTGCAGGTCGGGGACAGGTGGCACCTGTGGGCGAATTTCTGCGACAAGACCCTTGCTGAGGTTCGGTCCCACAGCGCCTGCTGGGCCACGGTTAACCCGTCGCGGCCCGCCGGCGTCCATGAACAGACCACCCGTGAGCGTTGGCAGCAGATCCACGACCTGCTGGACAAGGGCGTCGGTCTCTTGGAGTGCGCCCGTCGGTTGAACCTGTCCCTCAACACCGTCAAGCGCTACGCCCGCACCCACAAGCCCGAGGCTTTGCGCCGCGCTCCGCGCTATCGGCCCACGCTCGTCGATCCTTACCGCGATCACCTGCGAGAACGGCGCGCCGCCGATCCGGCCGTTGCCGTCCAGCAGCTGTTTCGAGAGATCAAAGAGCTCGGCTACACCGGCAGCCTCAACCTGCTCTACCGCTACATCACCCAAGGCCGAGCCGAAGGAGAGCGGCCCGTCATCACCCCACGCCGCCTCGCCCGTCTCCTGCTCACCCACCCCGACCGGCTGCGTGATAGCGACACCCAGCTGGTGCAGGAGCTCACAGCCGCCTGCCCCGAACTGGCCGAACTCGCCCGCCATGTCCGCAGCTTCGCCGAGCTCCTCACCCCGGCCGACGGCAACGACGCCAAGCTCACCGCCTGGATCACCACCCTCCGAGCCGCTGATCTGCCTCACCTGCACGGCTTCGCCAACGGCATCGAACTCGATCGCGACGCGGTGAACGCCGCACTCACCCTCCCGCACCACAACGGTCGAACCGAAGGCGTCAACACCCGCACGAAGAGGATCGAGGCTGTCGTTTGTTTGGTCAACCAGTGCACTGGGAGGAGCCCGATGGACGAGCTGAAAGCATCTGGCAAGCCGTTCGACATCTCCAAGCAGGAGGTGTGGGACGCCTGGATCAAGGTGAAAGGGAATCAGGGAGCGCCCGGGGTGGACAAGGTGTCCATCGAGGAGTTTGAGGCCGATCTGCGGAACAACCTGTACAAGATCTGGAATCGGATGTCCTCGGGGAGCTACATCCCCCCGCCGGTCAGGGCGGTGGAGATCCCTAAAGCACACGGTGCCGCAGGCACGCGGGTGCTCGGGGTGCCCACCGTCGCCGACCGGGTGGCGCAGACGGTGGTGGCCGCCCACCTGGAACGGCGGGTGGAGCCGATCTTCCATCCCGACTCGTTCGGGTACCGGCCGCGCCGTTCGGCTCTGGACGCCGTGGCTACCTGCCGCAGACGCTGCTGGGAGTACAACTGGGTGATCGATTTGGACATCCGGAAGTTCTTCGACAGCGTCCGGTGGGACCTGGTGCTCAAGACCGTGGCGGCGCACACCGACGCCCGCTGGGTGTTGCTGTATGTCAAGCGGTGGCTGGCCGCTCCCATGCAGCTGCCCGACGGGACCTTGCAGGAGCGGGACCGCGGAACCGCACAAGGATCAGCGGTCTCATCCGTCCTGGCGCACCTGTTCATGCATTATGCGTTCGATCTGTGGGTGGAGCGGGAGTTCGCCCCGACCGTCGCGTTTGAGCGCTACGCGGACGACGCAGTGATCCACTGCTCGACCGAGAGGCAGGCCAGACGAGTCCTGGCAGCCCTGCACGAACGGATGAACCAGGTCGGACTGGAGCTGCACCCGGACAAGACGAAGATCGTGTACTGCCAGGACAGCAAACGGCGCAGCTCGTTCGAGCAGGTGTCGTTCACCTTCTTGGGATACACCTTCCAACCCCGGGCGGCAGTAGGGAAGAACGGCAAGCACTTCACGTCCTTTCTCCCGGCGGTCAGCAAGGACGCCCTGAAGAAGATGAGCGCGACGGTGCGGTCCTGGCGGTTACACCGCCGGGTCAACGGCACTGCGGCGGGCCTCGCCCGGATGATCAACCCGATGGTGCGGGGCTGGATGGCCTACTACGGAGCCTTCTACCGCCATGCGCTGTATCCCCTGCTCCATCGCATCAACACCTACCTGCTGCGATGGATCATGAACAAGTACAAGAGGTTGAGCAATTGGAGGAAGGCCACCCGGGCAATGCGTGACGCGGTGACCCGGCAACCTCGGTACTTCGCACACTGGGCCTGGGCAAAACCGGCCGTCAGATGACCAGAACGACAAGAGCCGTGTAACGGGAGACTGTTACGCACGGATCTGTGGGAGCCCGGAGGTGAGATTCCTCCGGGCTACCCGACCATTTGGGATCGCTGGCCACGGCTGCTTCGCAGAAAGGAGACAGCAGCAAGACAGTTAAACGATAGCTGTGACGGTTACTCTGCTCGTGGTGGTATTCCTGCTCTAGAAAGTGAGGATCCCTTGAAATTCGCCAATCAAGCAGTGGCGCTAGCACTCGCTGCCGCTGCCGTTCTGGGCGGCGGCGACACGGCATCGGCTTCTTCCGGCTCCGAGATCAGGTCTCAATCATCCACCTCCAGCCAAGCCGTATCGGGCACCCTTCTGGATATGGGGTGGCGGTGGGAGAGTAGTAGGAACTATTTTGGGGAGGCGACCTGTGAGATCGCCAGGAAGTCGGTGGAATGGTATCTTGATGTATCCGCACGATGCTTTCAGGCCACTCAAGTTCTAACATACTATTATTTGTATAAGGTATACGACTGAGAACGGGCTGACCTGAACAGGGTGGGCCGCGCGGCGAGGTGCCTGGCATTCAGGTCCTTTTCCGGCGCGGCCTCCCTCCGAACCACGCGGACTGGTTTCCCAGTACGTGGCTCTCCAGCGATCTACGCCACGTTCGCGGCGGGGTGCCGGTAGTGGATGGCCTCGTGACAGGGGTGGCAGACCACCAGGGTTTTGCGCCGCATCCTGGTCATGAGGGCCGCCCACGCGGGCTGGTCTGATCCGAGTCCTTCGAGCTGAGCGAGGTTGCGCACTTGGTGGACGAGCACCTTGGCGGGATCGCCGCAGAGCTCACATCTCCGTTTCAGGAGCCGGGTGACCAGCTCCTTGCGAGGAAGAGGACGCGGGGTCAGGACGCGGTCGTCGAGCTTGGCGTCCTTGTTCCGTGCGAGGGGTATCCCGCCGAACCGGGCGACCAGAGGCTGCTTGCCATCGCGTTCGACGCGGGCTTCAAAGCAGGTGCGTATCCCGTGCGGTGTCTGGATTTTGGCTCTGTGTTTCGCCGCCATCTTCGACACCGAGGATTGATGCTTTGCCGCCAGCGTTTTCAGCATCGACGTCTGGGCGACCCAGTTGAGCCGGTGTAGCCGCCAGGCGTCGATGGCGAGCAGGTAGTACTGGACGATGCCCCGGTATTGCGCGCCGTAGCTCTTGACGATGTCGTAGTCGTCGAGATTTTGCATGGCGCTGATGTGCCAGGGTTTGCCGTGGCGCAGGTAGGGGCCGCATTTGGCCTTGATCACATCGAGAGGCACCCGCAGTGCGATTATTCCGTTGACCGATCGTCGGCCGTTGGTGAGACGGGTGTTGTTGTCCTGGGTGATGATCTCATAGCCGAGGTATCGCGCTGCCCGGGTCCGGGCGTGTGTGATCAGGGTCTTGCTCGGTGACAGTTCCAGGTTGAGTTCGTCACGCAGAAATGTCGCCAACTGATCTTTGATGTCCTCGACTTCGGCCTTCGGTCCGATGAAGCCCAGCAGGTGGTCGTCTGCTTATGCCGAGGCCCGGATTATGCCGACCTGGCTGTCGAATTCCCTGGTCAGCAGGAAGTTCGCCGTTCCTGGATCGGCATAACCCGGTTGTTCCTGGCGGTGGCTAGAGGGTGTCGAGGAACCCGAGCAGGGTGTCGGGCGGGCGGTAACGTCCGGGGCTGGTGCTCGGTTGCTGGACGCGGGCGAGGGCCTGTTCCTTGATACTCATGTCGGCATGGAGATAGACCTGGGTGGTCTCGACGCCCTCGTGGCCGAGCCAGAGGGCGATGACCGAGGTATCGACTCCGGCGTGCAGGAGTGACATGGCGGCGGTGTGCCTGAGCGTGTGCGGGGTGACGTTCTTCTCCTTGATCGACGGGCAGGCGGCTTCTGCCGTGGCCGCGTGTTTTGCGACGAGTCGCTTGACGGCGTCACGGGAAAGCCGCCCTCCGGCCCTGGTGGGGAACAGCGGGCCGCCGGGGGCGGAGCCGAGCTCGGGCACCCAGGTTTTCAGCACCCTGACAACCTGGCTGGTCAGCGGGGTCGCCCTGTCTTTGCGTCCCTTGCCGTGGCAGCGAACGTGCGGGCCGGTGTCCAAGTGCGCGTCCTGGCAGGTGAGTGTGGTGAGCTCCGATACCCGCAGGCCGGTCTGGACGGCGAGCAGGAGCAGGGCGTGGTACTTCGCACACTGGGCCTGGGCAAAACCGGCCGTCAGATGACCAGAACGACAAGAGCCGTGTAACGGGAGACTGTTACGCACGGATCTGTGGGAGCCCGGAGGTGAGATTCCTCCGGGCTACCCGACCAACTCCGAAGAGCCCACATGATTCGGTGGCGCGTCATGGCCTGTGTTAGAAGTTGCACATGTCGATGATCTGCGGCGGAGGATTGCACTGCGAGTATTTATATCCGGCGACGTGCACAATATAATAGCTGGGAAAGCCATGGGCGGACCCCGGCGGCGCCTGGTCGCTTATTGATAAAAGGCTGGCGGTTTCGCGAACGTCTGTGTCCCAGTAGGAGTCTCCTACCCATCTCACCTTAAAGTCCTCTTCTCGAGGCCCAGGCGAGGGGACGAGCTTCTCGCATGTGTTCACAGTGTGCCCGACGCTGAAGGGTCCGACCGTGACATTCAGCGGGATCTGGCCGCAAGTCCCTGGCGGGTATTGCGTGGATCTGGGGTTCCCATCGTGGACGTTTAACCGCCAACTATCTGGAAGTCCTGGGCTTCTTTTGGTTCCAGGCGTCCGAGATCAACTACCTCCGCCGAGAAACGAAGGAACTTGCCGAACTGGAGTTGCCAGGCCGATGCCCACACACTGACGGGCATGGTACGCGAGAAGCGTGATCAGCTACGACCGGTCGCTGGGGACAGCGCGGCGGCTGAGGCAATCAAGCTGGTCGCCCAGCAAGCCCGCAACCCGATACTCGACCTGGGCGACCGGATCGGTAACTGCCGATTCCTGATCAGAGACCGGGACCGCAAGTTCACCACTCATCTTCGATGAGGTGTTTACGACCGAAACTGGACGTCCACCTGATCTGCAACAACTACGGCACCCATAAGACACCGGCGATCAAGGCGTGGCTCGCCATCCCCGCTTCCACATGCACTTCACTCCAATCGGCTCTTCGTGGATCAACCAGGTCGTGCGACACGAGGTCGCATGCGAAGGGTGGAATATGCCGAAGGAGGTCGCGTGATGTCGACGGCATAATGCCCGGTCCAGTGCGCAATGGACCGTCCCCGCCCTGGCGTGCGTTGTGAGTGACCGCGAGGTGCGAAGCCCGGGGAAATGCCCAAGGACCCTCGTTCCATCCCGGGGTCACAGGCTGGGGAAGACCGGACGGGTGAACGCAAGTGAAGCCTCGATGACGCGTCGTCATTAGCACTTTCGCGGATGGATCGCAGGAGCGGGAGATAGGGACCGGCCGCTGCAAGGCGGCAGGTGCCGACCAGAGGAATCTGGCCGGTCGGGAGCGCACCACCGTCCCCGGGGTTCAGAGGACGGTGCGACACGAGGTCGCAGGTTGTGAGTGGACTTACCAAATGGAGGTTCGGTTGATATCGAAGGTGTAGTCCCTGGTCAGTGTCCGTGAGACTTGTTCCCGCCTTGGCATGCGTCGCTGGTAACGGCGGGGTGTGAAGCCCAGGGGAAAGCCAAAGGATTCCCGCTCCATCCGGGAGTTACGGGTCAGGGAAAGATCGGACGGGCTAATCGCGTGAATCTCCGTTGATGTCTCGTCAATACCTCCCTCTGCGATGGAATGTAGCGGCGAGGGTGAAGGGTTGGCCGCTGGGAAGCGGCAGGCGCCGGCCGATTATGCCCTGTCGGCCGGGAGGACACCGTCACCCCGGGATAGAGGAGAAGCCCACCCCGATCGTGTCTCACTCCTGCGAAACGTGGTAACCCCGTTGAGGTCCAGACAGCACATGTCTGGTAGGCCGACTGCAAGGAGAGCTTCAACTCCTCAGCGGGAACAGGATGACGCGAGAAGCGAATGCCGGGATGTCGAAAGGCAACGGGAAAACGACATCGAGTGCCGCAGCCTCCCTGCGAGGGTGTCGTATAACCGCTCGGATACGGGTCTTGATGGCCCGGCCCGAAAGGGTGCTGACGCGCGTCGGGTGAGCCTGCGAAGACTTGATGATCGATGGCATCGGAACCGAGGGACAAGTTGGACGCCATGACGCAGACGGCTGCGGCCGTGACTGACGCTGTGGTGAACGGACCCGAGGGCGAGCCTCTGGACTGGGATGCCGTGGATTGGCGGCAAGTCGAGGAGGACGTACGACGGCTTCGACAGAGAATCTTTGCGGCATCACAGGCGGGGGACCTGAAGAAGGTCCGCAACCTGCAGAAGCTCATGCTCCGCTCCCGCGCCAACGCATTGCTGAGCGTGCGGCGGGTGACGGAGTTGAACGCCGGACGGAAAACGGCGGGTATCGATGGCAAGACCGTGCTGTTGTCTCAGGACAAACCCGGGTGGGCCAACTGGGCACAACTCCGGTCGCGATCGTGGACACCCAAACCCGTTCGCCGTGTGTATATACCAAAGCCAGGCGGAAAACAGAGACCACTTGGAATTCCGGTGATCGCTGACCGGATGCTTCAAGCCATTACAGTCAACGCGCTGGAGCCCGAGTGGGAGGCGCGGTTCGAGCCGAAGTCTTATGGCTTTCGCCCGGGCCGTGGCTGCCATGATGCGGTCGAAGCCATCTTCAACACCGTAAGCGGGAAAAACCCGCAACGGCGATGGATACTCGACGCAGATTTGGCGGCGGCGTTCGACCGCATCGACCATCGCGATATCCTCGATCAGCTCGGCACGTTCCCAGCCAGGGAACTCATCGCGAAATGGTTGAAGTCCGGCGTAATCGAGAAAGGCTGGTTCACTCCAACAGAGGAGGGCTCGCCCCAGGGTGGTGTGATCAGTCCCGTCCTACTGAATATCGCTTTGCATGGTATGGAAAAGGCCGCCGGGGTCCGCTATCGAACGTTCGGCGTCAACGCCGACCGGGTGATGCCGGGCAGTCCCGTGCTGGTGAGATACGCGGACTTATGCCGACGTCGGCATAAGTCGGCTTATGCCGAGTGGCGGGTTATGCCGAATGCGGTGGCGAAGGGCTGGCCGGCAGGGGTGCCGAGGACCAGCTGGGCGGCATAATCCGGGTGGGTCAGAGAGTGTCGAGGAATGCGATCAGGCTGTCGGGGGCGGTGTAGCGGCCGGGAGTGCCGCCGGGTGGGGTGGTGCGAGCGAGGGCGCGTTCTTTGATCTCCATGTCGGCGTGGAGATAGATCTGTGTGGTTTCCGGTGAGGCGTGGCCGAGCCAGAGCGCGATGATCGACGTGTCGACGCCCGCGCGGAGCAGTGCCATCGCGGTGGAGTGGCGCAGGGTGTGTGGTGTGACGTGTTTGCCGGCCAGTGAGGGGCATCGGCTGGTGGCTGTGCGGGTGTGTTTGGTGACGAGTTGTTCGACGGCGTCGCGGCTGAGCCGGGTTCCGCGGCGTGTGGGGAAGAGAGGATCGTCGGGCTGGCCTTGGCGTTCCTTGGTCCAGGACCGCAGGACCTTGGCGGTGGGGCCGGTGAGTGGGGTGCAGCGGTCCTTGCGGCCCTTGCCGTGACAGCGCAGGTGAGGTCCGGCACCGAGGTGGACATCGGCGAGGGTGAGGCCGGTCAGTTCGCTGACGCGCAGCCCGGTGTGGATCGCGACCAGGAGCAGGGCGTGGTCGCGCCGTCCGTGCCAGGTGGTCAGGTCGGGTGCGTTCACCAGGGCTTCAGCTTCGGGCATGGTCAGGTAGGTGACGATCGCGCGGTCGAAGCGTTTGGGCGGGATGGCCAGCACTCGTTGGATGATGGCGGCGTGCTGAGGGGCGTGGAGTTCGGCGTGCCGGAAGAAGGAGTGCAGGGCGGCCAGCCGGCTGTTGCGGGTCGTGACCGTGTTGCCCCGGCGGGTTTCCAGGTGGGTCAGGAACGCGCCGATGGCGGGGGCGTCCAGATCGGTGATGCTCAGCGCGGACGGGGATCGTCCGGTGCGCTCGGTCAGGAAGGCCAGCAGCAGCTTGAAGGTGTCGCGGTAGGCGGCGATGGTGTGGTCGCTGGCCTGGCGTTGGAGCATGAGCTTGTCGGTGAAGAACCCTTGGAGCAGAGGCGCCAGATCACCGGTCACGTCCCACCTCCGTGGGTGTCCGGGGTGAAGGCGCGTTCCAGACGGTCTGCCGCCAGGGCCAGCAGTTCGGGAGATCCGCTGAAGTACCAGTACGACGATTTGGGATCGACATGGCCGAGGTAGGTGGCCAGCAGCGGTAGCCGGGCCTGGACGTCGGCGCCGTCCTCATACCACTGCAGCAGGGTGGCGACCGTGAAGGTGTGGCGCAGGTCGTGGATGCGCTGGCGGCGCCGTCCCGGGATCGGGGCGATGCCTGCGGGGTGCAGCAGTTTCGCGAAGTCGGCGGGCATGTTGGAGGCGTCCAGGCGAGTGCCCCGGGTGGAGATGAAGAAGGCCGGGCAGGCAGGGGCGGGCCACAGACGATCACGGAGGCGGTCATAGCGGCGCAGTGCCGCCGTCGTGGAGGGGTGCACCGGGACATCGCGTGATTTGCCGAACTTGGAGTCCCGGACGGCGAGCACGCCCTTGTCCAGGTCGACGTCTTGGCGATCGAGACGGCATGCCTCGCTGACCCGCATCCCGGTCACCGCCAGCAATCCCAGCACGGTCTGCCACGTCTGGCCCCGTAGCTGGGGCTTCAGTGCTCCGGCCGCGCCCATCAACGAGACGATCTCAGCGGGTGAGTAGAGGTAGGGAGTGATCCGCCGATAGCGATGCGGCAGGGCGTCAAGGGGTGGAATCTCGGTGGCCGCATCCAGTGTTTTGAGGTGCCGGGCGAAGATCCGTACCACGTCCAGCCTGCGGGCCCAGTAGACCGGGTCGGTGCTGGCTGGGGTCGAGGTCGCCCAGGTCAGGGCTGCTTCGATGGTGATGTGCCCGGCGCCGGTGGACTCCAGGTAGCCGATGAAGCTCATCAGCCGCTGTCCCCAGGTGGTGAGCTTGAATCCCAGCGCCCGGCGCATGGCCAAGTACTCCTCGGCCTGCCGCCGCAGCGTGGTCACGAGGCACTCCCATCAGCCGCCGCCGGCGCGGGCAGCGGCCACTGCCGGGCCAGCGAGCGCAGCACGGCATGGTCGACCTTGGCATAGACCGTGGTGGACAGCTGGTTGCGATGCCGCAGTAACTGCCCCACCTCACTCAGCGGCGCACCGGCCCGCAGCACCTGGGTGGCCAGTGAATGACGCAGCCGATGAGCGCCCAGCCGCGGCAGGCCCGCCCTCCCGCAGGCCCGGCCCATGATCGCGCGAACCGCGGATCCATTCAACCCGTGGTAGGGCGGACGAGCCGTGACGAACAACGACGCGCAGGAGCACGACGGCCTGGCAATGGTGAGGTAGGCGGCCAGCGCTTCACCGACCTCGAACGGCAACGGAACCCGCTCCAGGCAGCCTCCCTTGCCCCGCACGATGATCTCTCCAGCACGCCAGTCGACATCGGCCAAACCGAGCGCGGCAACCTCGGCACCACGCAATCCAAGCCGGGCCAGCACCAGCAGCACCGCCCGATCCCGGAGCCCCGCTGCGGACGAGACCTTCGGGCCGGCCAGCACCGCCTCGATCTGGTCCTGTTCCAACCCCCGTGGCACCGCGGCCAGCCGCCATCCCGCAACGGCAGGAACGGCCGCTGCCAACGGAACCGCAATCCAGCCCTGAACGTGCAGGAACCGCAGCAACGAGCGAGTCGCGGTCACCAGAGTCTTGGCCGACCAGACACTCGCCGCCCCGCGCGTATGCTCCATCACGAACGCCACGACCGCGCCCGCGTCCAACCGCGCCAGCGCGACGTCGAGCGGCTCTCTCAGCTCAGCTAGGAACTTGCGTCCTTGCAGGACATAGCACCGCACCGTTTCCGCGGCCAGGCCCCGCTCGCCGACCAGATAATCCCGGTAGGCGGCCAGCAGCTCTTCCACCGGTGAGCCATCAAGGACTTCCTCCCCAGGAATCAGCTCACGACCTCGCAGGAAACGCAGCAACGGCCCCAGCCCCCGCCGCGCCGCCCCCTCGACCCGAGTCACCTCCCGCCGGCAGCGCAGGAACTCCTCCACCACCGCAGGTCGCAGCTCGGCCACCTCCACGCCGTGCGTCTCCATCCACCTGCTCAACCGCGCCATCATCAGCACGATGTCGGCCACCGACTTCGCCGCGTACCCCGTCCCCGCCAGTTCCGTACGCAGCTCGGTCTCATACGCACCCAACGGCCCGGACACCGCACCGCGAGCCAGATTTCGGTCGCCCATGACGCCCTCCTGTCTGAAGAGGGATACGCAACCTCCAGACCGAAGGCTCAAACGATCACACCGTTTATGCCGCCCAGCTGTTCCTCAGCACCCCTGCCGGCCAGCACTTCGCCACCCCATTCGGCATAACCCGCCACTCGGCATAAGCAGACGATCTTGTCGCGATGTGCGGCAGTCGCGAGCAGGCCGAGCAGGTCAAACAGCGGCTGGCCGCATGGCTGGCACCCAGAGGGTTGAGGATCAACGAGAACAAGACGCGCATCGTCTTCCTCGAAGACGGCTTCGACTTTCTGGGGTTCCATGTCCGCCGATATCGCAATGGAAAGCTGCTGATCAAACCGAGCAAGGCGGCCGTGCAACGGTTCCGGGCACGACTCACCGCTGAGATGAGGGCCCTGCGAGGGGCCAACGCTCAGGCGGTGATCCGCAGGCTGAACCCGATCATCCGGGGCTGGGCTGCGTACTACCGGACGGTGGTGTCCAAGAAGACCTATGTCCGCTTGGACACCCACATGTGGAAGCTCGCCTTCAGTTGGGCGAAGCGAAGCCACCCGAACAAGTCGAGTCGCTGGGTCGTCGACCGGCACTTCGGCGCGTTCAGAAAGTCCAGGAACGACCGATGGGTGTTCGGTGACCGCGACAGCGGCGCCTACCTCCACAAGTTCGCCTGGACACCGATCGTCCGACACCAGGTGGTCAAAGGCTCGGCATCGCCAGACGATCCGGCCTTAACCGAGTACTGGGCTGAACGGCGTCGCCGCCGCAAGCCGCCGCTGGACACCGCACGACTACGCCTGCTCCAGGCGCAGCACAGCCGTTGTCCACTCTGCCGAGGGTTGCTGCTGGACGCTGACCACGAGCCACAAACCGCCTCCGAATGGGAGCAATGGGTCAAGGTCACCCGCACGGCGATCCGCCGCCAGGCGATCACCATCGATACGGGCGTCGGCGCGTCGGACGAGACCGTCGCACTCCGACTCATACACACCCACTGCGCGCGACGAGTTAACAGCAAGCGCGTGCAGCGGAACGGCACTTCTGCCTGCCTGTGAGCCTTTGGGCTTGCTTGAGCCGAGATGCCCGGAAAGCGGGCTTGTCCGGTTCTGAGGGGGCGGGGGCGCAGCAATGCGCTCCCGCTACCCGACCCCTCCCCGGTCGTATCTCTCGCATGCGGAACGCGACAACCCCGATGGGGTCCAGACCACCTGACGCGGGCTGGTAGGCCGACCGTGAGGAAGGCGTAACTCCCCAGCAGGCGCAGGAAAACCCGAGAAGCGAATGCCGGTGGGCGACACCCCAATGCCGGCCCCTCCGCCGGCGGGTGCCGCATAACTGGTCGGATAGGGGCTGATGCCCTGACCTGAAAGGGTGCTGACGCGGGTCTGGTGAGCCTGCGAAGAGGAGATGACCGAGACGCCCGAACCGAGGGACAAGTTGGACACCGACCTGGTGAACGGACCTGAGGACGACCGCCCGGCGCAGGCGGACACGGCTTGGCCTTGGTCATCACCCCAGCTCCCTTCAGACGGAAGCCCCGCACAAAGCTTCTACCCGCGCCCACATCTTTGATCTAACGGACTACCGCTAGCTCGGCCGTCCAGGCAGCGTGAGGGCCCAGGCCAACAATCCGAACGCGGTCGTGGAAGTAATCACACGGACGATGTTCCAACTCGCCCACCGCACCTCGTCGAACCTCTCGCGGACCGCGGTCAGGTCGATACGGTCGGGGTCCCCCGCCGCCTTGATCGCGTCATTGAGCGGCACATTGATCGCGATCGTGATCACAAAAGTGATCGCATACAGGGCGAGCGCGGTGGCGACCCAGGGCAGGCCATCACGTCCGATGTGCGCGACCGCGGCGAGAATGGTGAGCACCAGGGCACCGAAGAATCCACCTCCCAGGAACCAGGGGTTGATGATCGCCCTGTCGATGGACTGGAACGCACCGACGAAAGTCCGATCGTCCGTCCGCGCAAGGCCCGGCATGATCGTGTGCGCGTAGAGGCCGAACACCCCTGCCACGAGGCCCATGGATATGGTCGCACCCATCAGCGTGGCGATCCGCATTACCTCCACAAAGTTCCTCCTCGCATAGCTCAACTGCGACCTTCGAGAACCACGATTTCATCGCGTTCTGTCGCGTGCCTCACTTGAACCTGTCGCTCTCAGTTGAGCGCCTCGGCGGCGCGTCAGCCAATGTAGCGTCGGCCGGGCGTGGGCGTGGTGAAGTCACTCTGTGAACCGCCCCGACTTTGATGGAGACCTCAACGGTTGATTCCGACGGGTTCGCTGGGCTGGTATTGAGCGTAGTAGAGAGCTTCGTACTCCTCTGGTGGCAGGTGCCCGATCGCTGAGTGCAGGCGGGTGGCATTGAACCAATCGACCCATTCGGCGGTGGCCAGCTCGACGTCGGCCAGGCTGCGCCAAGGGCCACGGGGCTTGATCAGCTCGGTCTTGTAGAGGCCGATCTGCGATTCCATCAAGGCGTTGTCGAATCGCCGACGGTGCCGATGGAGGCGTCGATCCCGGCAGCCAGCAGATGCGTGGTGAACCGGAAAGACGTGTATTGACTACCGGCGTCTGTGGTGGATCAGCCCGGCTTCAACGGGCCGGCCGGTGCGCTGGCGTCGCCACAGGGCCATGTCCAGCGCGTCCAGAGCCAGGCTGGTCTGCTGGACAGCGAGGCGGCCCAGCCGACGATCGCCCGTGAGTAGACGTCGACCACGTAACTGATACGTAGACCACTCCGCACCAGGCGGCCACGTGGGTGAAGTCGGCGACCCAGGCGGCGTTCGGCCGGCTTGCGGTGAAGTCGCGCTGCAGCCGGTCTGCCGCCCGCTCATGGCCGGGGTCGGCCACGGTGGTGCGGACCTTCCTACCGCGCCGGACGCCCTGCAGGCCGAGGGCACGCATGCGCCGCTCGACGGTGCAGCGGGCGACTGGATGCCCTTCGCGCTGGAGTTGCTGCCAGATCTTGCGGGCGCCGTAGACGCCGTAGTTGTCGGCGTGGATGCGAGTGATGTGCTCATCCAGTTCGGCGTCGCGCAGGGCCCGGGCCGAGAGCGGACGGTTCTTGGCGGCGTAGTAGGTGCTGGAGGAGATGGGGCAGCCGTGCTCGGTCAGGACACGGCAGATCGGCTCGACACCGAACACGTCGGCGTGCTGGTCGATGAAGCTCACGAGTGCGTGTGTGGCCGGTCGAGCTCGGCCGCGAAGAAAGCCGACGCGGCCTTCAGAATCTCGTTGGCGCGGCGCAGTTCGGCGTTCTCCCGGCGCAGCCGCTTCAGCTCGGCCGACTCATCTGAGGTGCGGCCGGGCCGGCTGCCCTCATCGATCTGGGCCTGGCGGACCCAGGTGCGCAGTGTCTCCGCGGTGCCGATGCCGAGCTTAGTCGCGACCGCGTTGATCGTGGCCCATTCGGTCGGGTAATCCGGCCGCACCTCGGCGACCATGCGAACCGCTCGTCGACGCAGCTCGGCGGGGTAGGGAGACTTACCTGGCATGGACTCGATCCTCTCAAGAGATCAAGTCTCCACCGAACCATCGGGGCGATTCACTGGGGCAGGCCGGGCACCTTCTGGTGCGATGGCTTGGGCGCAGTGGTGCGCATCTTCCCGCGCGGCCCTCCCTGCCGTCCGCCGATGCCGAGCATGCGCATCACCTGTGCCATTCACTTGCGCTCTTGGAAGGGTGGCTCGTCTGCCACTCGTAGGCGTCGGCTACCAGGATGAGCCACTTGATCTCGTCGTCGAGTGAGCGGTCCTGTTGGGCGGGCGCCTGTGTGGTGACAGCGCTCGCAGCCGCCGGTTTCTCCATTCGCTGGAGTCCGGTGGCCAGGGTCTCGGCCACGGCCGCGGCCCGACGAGGGTCAGGGTGCGCGTGACGCGGGAGGCCGACGATGCCCAGGGCGAGCATGCCGTCGCTGATTTCGATCACCCGGCGATAGAGCCGGTAGTCGATGTCGAGGATGGCCATCAGGTCGCGCCCGCGTGGAGGGTTCAGGACTATCTCGGGCATGGCCGCATAGAGGTCCGACCACAAGGGATGCAATCGCCGATAGGCGCGCAGGCGGTCGAGCCGATGGAGGATCGCGTCGATGGAGGCACCCACCTTGGGCAGGGCCAGACTTGTGGCTCCGAGAATCACCGCCGCAAGCGCCAACGGCGTGGAAAGGGCGTTTTCCCCTTTCAGCGGAGACTCACCGAGAAGTCGGATGACGATATAGGCGGCCTTGAAGAGGCAATAGGCGATACCGAAGATCGCGGCGGCGAACATCAGTCCGACGCTCATGCGCAGGGGGACATTGGCGCCGCGCCGCCGTCGCCCGTACCGCCACGTCGAAATCGCAACGTCTGCGCACACGACGGCGATCATGGCGATGAACAACAGCATGTACTGCGGAATGAATGCGGCCGTCGAATACCGGTCGGCGAACCGGATCGGCTCGGACTCGTCAACGGGTGCCAGGAAGAACAGCACCGTCATCGCGGTCGCGACGGCACCGGCCAAGGCGATGCGCCGCCTGACTCGTGCGCCCGGACGAGGGGCGTCGCGGTCAAGGCGGATCATCATGACGCTGCCAGCACCGCATGCGCTGATCGTGGCCAGGTGCTGGAGTAGCTTGGCCAGATTGGGAACATGGGTCAGCCAATCGATGGTGGCATAGATCGGCGGTATCCCGACGGTCAGCGCAATGCTCAGACCGAGGCAGAGCATAACCAGGTGACGCAAGCCCCAGTTGTGCGGCTGCCGGAGGAGATCGGCCGTCTTCACGATCAGGACCAGCCAGAAGAGCGTGGCGATGCTGATGTGCATCAGGCGCAGGACCACGGAATCCCCGTTCCTGGCCGGTCATTCGAGCAGTGTCCGCAAGATCTGCTCGTCTGCCGACTCGGCTGTCGTGTCGTCGGGCGGGTGGCTGATCCGCTGGGCGAGCAGGGACGCCAGTGTCTCGGCTTCCCGTTCCTCGGGGGTGGCGTAGGCGGAGCGGCCCAGGATCCGCTGGATGGCGGTCTCGCCGAGGTTGGGCAGCAGCAGGCGGCGGTAGTCGCCGTCCAGGCCGTGCGAGTGCTCGAAGATGAGGTGGGCGAGTTCGTGCAGGATGATGTGCGACTGATGCACCGGTGAGGTGCTGTCGCGGTACAGGATGAAGTCGGTGGCCGAGGTGGCGACCCAGATGCCGCACGGGCCCCCGGGCGGGAGGCCGCACAGTGGCATGAGCGTGATCGGCCGCTGCCGGACTGCCTCCAAGTGGGCGCACAGGCGGGGAACGGTCAGCGGGGAGGGAAGGTCAAGCTGTCGCAGCTTGGCCGTGCAGATCCCGCGCAGGCTCCTACTCACTGCTACGTCGCCGGGGGCAGGCCCTGCATCTGCCGGATCTGATCGATGATAGTGAGGATCGCGCCGCGGTTCTTCGGAGTCAGGTCCTTGCTGCGCAGGGCGATCTGGAGCACGTCGTTGTCGCGCATCGCGACAACCAACTCGAGTTCGGCATCGATCTTGGCGGCGATCTCGTCGTCAAAGAAGTAGTTGACGCTGACCCCGAAGAACTCGGCCAGACCCTTGAGATGATGGTAGGTGGGGTTGGCGCGTTTGCCACTGCGCAGCAGCCCGATGTAAGCGTCGGTGATCGACTCGGCTTTCGCGCTGATTCCAGCTGCGACCTCAGTGTTCGAGTACGGGCCTCGCCCAGCGGGGTGAATCGTCGCGAACAGGTGGTTGAGCTTGTCAGCCAAAGTCCGCGGATGTTCGTCGGACATGCACACCTCCCAACTGATGTTTGGGCGGACCATCAACCATCTCAAACAACGGTTGACACAGCCTCCCTCTGCCAGTTTATGCTCCTCCTGCCATCACGGTTCGACGCCCGGGGGCGGGGGTCAGCGAACCGGAGCCGCCACCACTTCGAAAAGCACCTCTCGACAGGAGGCGGGATGTCCAGCATCGCAACAAGGGAAAAGCTTTTCGGCTCGCCCAGAGGCTTCGTTGGTGCCGTCCGATTCATCCGCATCCGCTGAACGGCAGGCACCACGACCATGGGAGAACGCTTGCTCCACCAGGAGAATCCAAGGACCGGGGAAGGCTCCGGAACCTGGTTCGGGATCTTGGGCTCGTTGGAGATTGTCAGAGCAGGGCGGCCTGTCGCCGTACCAGCGACCAAGCAACGCATCGCGCTGGCGACCCTCCTGTTGCACGCCAACCAGTACGTCTCCGTTGAACAGCTGATCGAGCACATGTGGCAGGGCGACACGCCGAAGGACGCGCGGGCGGCTCTCTGCACGCACATCGCCCGGCTGCGGCAGGTGCTCAGCGACGACCACAGCGGTGAGCGGCTGATCCACACCCGGGACCACGGATACCTTGTCGAGGTCCGCGACACCGATCTCGACGTCATCGAGTTCCGCGATCTCGTCCGCCGCGCAGGACAGACGACGGGGGTAGGCACCGAGATCGGCCTGCTCCACCAAGCGCTGGCCCTGTGGCATGGACCTGCCCTGGCCGACGTTCCGTCGGAGTCGCTGCGTCGTGCCTACGCCGACCCTCTGGGCGAAGAACGGATGCAGGCGCTGGAACGCTGGCTCGAGCTCTGCCTTCTGTCCGGCAAGCACGAACAGCTGGTCGGGGAATTGAAGACCGCGACCACGACTCACCCGTTGCGCGAACGCCTGTGGGGCCAGCTGATGCTCGCGTTGTACCGGTGCGGCCGCCAGGCCGAGGCGCTGCAGGCGTATCACACCATAGACAGCCTGCTACGAGAGGAACTGGGCGTCGATCCGGGAGACGAACTGCGCCACCTGCACCAGTCCATCCTCCTTGCAGACCCCGCCCTGATCCTGCCGGAGCACACTCCCCCCTCCCCCGGGCCGCTCAGCGTGACCAGTCCGGAAGCCAAGATCTCGACAGCGGACGCGTCTCCAGCCGAGCCGGCTTGGCTGCCTCACCCGGCCGAGTTGCCGGCCGACATTCCCACCTTCACCGGACGCGTACCCGAGGTGGAGCGTCTGAGGCGAACGTTGACCTCCCTCGGGCAGGCCCCAGTGGTCACGATCAGCGGAGTGGGGGGCGTCGGCAAGTCCGCGCTGGCCACTCACATCGCCCACCGCGTTTCCGAACATTTCCCGGACGGACAGCTGTATATCAACCTGCACGGCGCCACGCCCGATGCCAAGCCGCTCGACCCGCACGAAGCACTCGCCCGCTTCCTGCGTTCTCTTGGAGTCGCCGACTCAGCCATACCTTCAGAGCCGGACGAGGCCGCCGTACGATTTCGCTCATTGATAGGCGGCAAGCGGATGATCATCGTGCTGGACAACGCCCGCGACGTCGCTCAAGTTCGTCCGTTGCTCCCCGGTAGTGGGTCCAGCGCCGTGCTGATCACCAGCCGCAGGATGCTGACCTCACTTGACGGTGCCAGTCACGAACAGCTCGACGTCCTTTCAGAGTCAGAAGCGAGGACGCTGCTGGGCAGTTTGATTGGCAATGATCGTGAGCGGGCGGAAAGCCGTGCTGCCACACGGGTGATCGAGCTGTGTGAAGGACTTCCCCTGGCGATTCGCATCGCCGCCGCCCGCCTTGTCGCGCGGCCCGAATGGCCCATTCAGAATTTCGCCGACCGGCTTGCCCTCGAACACCACCGACTGGCCGAGCTGCAGATCGACGATCGGGCAGTGCGCGCCACCTTTTATGTCAGCTATCAAGATCTGCTGGACGGTCCCGATGGCGTCGGCGCCGCCCGCATATTCCGGTTGCTCGGCCTACTGGAGGGGCCCGACATCGGCCTCAGCGCGGCCGCTGCCGCCGGCGGTATCCCCACCGAGGTGGCTCAGCAATTCCTCGACCGTCTGGTCGACGTACACCTGATCAACACGAACGTCGGCAACCGCTACAGCATGCACGACCTGCTGCGGCTGTTCGCTCGTGAACGAGCGCACCAAGAGGAGAGCGAACAGGCCCGGGACCAGGCCGTACGGCGAGTCCTTCACTGCTATCTGGCCACCGCTCGAACCGCTACCAACCTCATCCCTTCGGCCGGCTGGCGCACCGAGCTTGACCCTCAGTCGCTGACCCATCCCGGAGAAGTCCTCACCAGCGGCAACGAGGTCACGACCTGGATCAACTTCGAGATCCGGAACTTGATCGCTGCTGTCGCTCAAGCGGCCCGTTTGCCGGACGACGGCCCGGCTCTCGCGATCGCGCTTGCGGCCGCCCTGGACACCCCGCTGGATCGCCGTGGCCGCTGGCGGGACGAACTGGCGCTCGCGGAGAGAGCGGCCGAGGCGGCCCACCGCTCCGGCGATCCGCTGCATCGGGGGATCTCCCATACCGACTTGGGATGGACCAAAGTACGGGTGGGCCGCTTGGCTGAGGGAATCACGGATCTCGGCCAAGCCGTGGAGGCCTATGACCGGATCGGCGCTCTCAACCGCCGGGCGGGACCGCTGTCCGGCCTCGCGGTCGCCCACCGTCAGCTCGGCGACTTCGGGCAGGCCATCGAGTACCACTTCCAGTTGCTGGAGTTCAATCGGCAGTTGGGGAACCGGTTCAACGAAGCCGCCGCCCTGACCAACCTGGGGCTGGTTTACCAGAGCGTCGGCAGGTATGAGGATGCCATCACGGCGCACACGCGTTCGGCGAAGATTCTGGAGGAGATCGGAGAGCTGGAGGCCAGAGTGGATCCGCTGGGGAAGCTCGCCGAATCCCACCGGCAGGCAGGTGACCCGCAACGATCAGTCGATTGCTTCGAGCAAGTACTCACCGTCGACGAGGCCGAAGGGCACACCGGTACCTATTGGCAGGCTGAGCACCTGTGGGGCCTCGGCCGCGCCTTGCACGACCTGGACAAACAAGACGAGGCGAAGGACTGCTGGCGCAGAGCCGCCGCCATCCTGCACAACCTCCGGCTCATCACGACCGACGAGTTCAACGAGATCCAGTCCCGGCCCGGCCCGCACCCTCCGGAAGTCATCGCGCTGAATCTGTGATGCGACTGCCACCGGCAAGCCGTGGGCGCTGCCTCATGCGCGCTTCCGCCGCGCGCGGACAGCCAGGGCCGGCGCAACCGCGGCCGTCGTATAACGGTACCGACCAGGCGGAGCGCTACGCGACACCGGCGGTGTGCCGTTCCAGCGTTGGCGAGACTTCGGCAGGCCATTTCGAGAACCGAGGCCACGGCGGTTCCAGGCCGAAACCTCCCGAAACGCCATTCCACCCCGAAAGTGATCAACCGCCCAGACGCCGGCACGCCGGGTGGTCCCATCACTGGCAACCGGGTGGCCCATGCTCGTGGCAGAAACTCCTCCTGAGCGACCCCATGAAGCTGGCCGGCGACACGCAGATCCATTTCCTGCACGCCCGCACAGGCTGGGCTGTTGACATTTTCCAGCACAACCCCCTTGCGGCTGCCGGTGGGGACGACAGGAAAACGACAAGGAGAAGACAGGGCCAACATGCAGACTGATTGCGGTGCTTCGAGTGATCGCTGCAGTGCAGGGGGGTCGTGGTGGTGGCGTGTGCGTGGGTAGTTGCCGTGTCTCGGCTGGTCGACGCCGCGGCAGCTCGGCTCGTACGGCGAGATCGGGATATGGGATGAGGGCGGGTCCTTCAGGGGAGAGGGTGACCTTCGCCGATGTGCTGGCGGTGGGAGAGTTCCGGGCTCTGTGGCTGGCGGAGCTGTTTTCCCAGCTTGGTGACCAGGTCGCCCGGGTCGCGATCGCGGTGCTGGTCTACCAGCGAACCGACTCGGCGGCGCTGACAGGGCTGACGTACGCGCTCACCTATCTTCCCTCTCTGGTTGGTGGGCTCACGTTGAGCTGGATCGGTGACCGCTATCCCCGCCGTCAGGTGATCTTCGTGATTGACCTGCTGCGTGCGGCGCTGGTCGGGTTGATGGCGTTGCCGGGTGCGCCGCTGCCAGTGCTGGGTGTGCTGCTTGCGGCCATGACGGCGCTCAGCGGGCCGTTCAAGGCGGCGCAGCTGGCTCTGCTGGCCGATGTACTCAAGGGCGAGCAGTACGTGCTGGGACTGTCTATCCGGCAGATCACCATCCAGTCGGCCCAGATTGCCGGCTTCCTCGGCGGCGGCCTGCTGGCCCAAGGGCTCACGCCCTCCACCGGGCTGGTCCTTGACGCCGCGACGTTCGCGATGTCAGCCCTGCTGGTGCGGTTCGGCGTGCAGCACCGGCAGGCCGCGGCCGCTGATCGGGGGCCACGGCGGATGCTTGCGGGCGGGTTCGGCCTGGCGGGGGTGTGGCGAGATCCGCGGCTGCGGTCACTGATCGCGCTGAGCTGGCTGGCCGGCTTTTACATCATGCCGGAGGGGCTGGCCGCGCCGTACGCGGACGCGTTGAATGACGGCTCCGCGGTGGCGGTCGGTGTGATCATGGCGGCGGATCCGGTCGGCAGCGTGATCGGCGCCTTCATCGTCGGCCGGTACGTCCCGGAGGCGGCGCGCAGCCGGGCGGTAGGCGTGCTGGCGCTGCTGACCGGCGTACCGTTAATGGTTTGCGTGCTCCGGCCTGACCTAGCTGTCTCGGCGGTGTTGTTCGGGCTGTCGGGTGCCTTTTCGATGGGTTATCAGATGCAGGTGGGCGCGCTGTTCGTACAGATCCTTCCCGATCATTCTCGCGCTCAGGGGATGGGGGTGCTGTCCTCCGGGCTCATCACGGTGCAGGGGCTGGGCATCCTGGCGGGTGGTGTGACGGCAGCGTGGATCGGACCGGTCATGACCGTCTCACTCGCCGGGCTGGTCGGGATCGTGTGCGGCGCCTACCCGGCGTGGGCGTGGGCGGCAGCCCTGCGCCGGACGGCAACGCTTCCAGGCCCGACGGAGGGGATGGTTTCCTCCGCCACCCGCGAACAGCCGCACTGACAAGGACGCACCAGGTGACGCGCCATAGAGGCCTCGGTCGACCCAACGCGGAGGGGAAAGGAGGGAAGCCACCATGCGGACGAAGGAGCAGTAAGAACGATCATAGAGGCTCATATGAGCAGCAGGGGCTCACTCCGACATGTGGGCCCCTGCTGCCATTGCCTGAAGCTGCATGGAAAGGCCATCGGCCTAATTGCTCTGGTAGTGCTTTGCAGGCGACGTACCGAGAAACGGTGCCAGCTACTCACGAAAGTGATCAGCAACACTGTGCAGTCCGAGAGGAGAGCTCCAACCATGGCCGACCCGCCTGACCGCATCGCAGGAGGCAACCCCACGCACCCGCTGTTCGACCCCGTCGACCCCGCCTTCCGGGCCGACCCCTATCCCGTCTATGCCCAGATGCGCCGCATGGGCCCCATAGCGGACAGCCGAAGCGGGATGTGGCTGATCAGCCGCCATCGCGACGTGGCGTTCGTGCTCCGCGACCGAAGAATCGGTCACAATGACCCGCGCGATTACGGAGCTGACCGGATCATCGGTCCCGATGGCCGTCCGTTGGTCTCCTTCATCGGGCTCAATCCCCCCGAGCACACCCATATCCGCGCGTTGGTGAGCAAGGTCTTCACCCCTACATGGGTAGAGCGCCTACGCCCGAGCATCCAAGTGCTCGTGGACGAATTGCTGGATGGTGTGCTGGGCAACACGGAGGCGGATCTCGTCTCGGCGCTGGCACGTCCCCTGCCCGTCACCATCATTTGTGAATTGCTCGGGATTCCAGCACGTGATCGGGACTCGTTCCAGGCGTGGGCTGACGTTCTGGTACGGGGACTGGACGTTGGATCGCGTCCATCGAGGCAGGAACTCGGCGCGGCGGGCCGCGCGGCATCCAGCTACTTCCTCGACCTGGCGGAGGAACGTCGGCGACATCCTCGCGGCGATCTGCTCAGCAGCCTTGCGGCAGCCAACAGCTCCGACAATGCCGATGCTGATGTCCTTACTGATGCGGAATTGGTCGGCACCTCCGTACTGCTGCTCAACGCCGGTTACGAAACCACCGTCAACCTCATCGGCAACGGCATCCTGACGTTGCTACGCCATCCCGACCAACTCGCCCATGTGCGTGACAATCCCCAGAGCATGCCAGCGGTGATCGAGGAACTGCTGCGTTATGACGCGCCGGTGCAATTGGTGCCCCGCGCCGCCCTTGAAGATGTCGAGGTCGGCGGAAAGTTGATTGCGGCCGGCGATCGTATGCTGGTGTTCATCGGCGCGGCCAATCGTGATCCCGAAGTCTTCGCCAACGCCGATCGGATGGATGTCGCGCGGCGCAACAATCCTCATCTCAGCTTCGCCGCCGGTATCCACTTCTGCCTCGGCGCACCACTGGCCCGGCTGGAAGCCCAGTTGGCCATCGGGACGCTCCTGCGCCGAGCCCCGAAGCTCGCACTCGTCACGGAGCATCCGCGCTTTCGGCAGAACTTTGTCCTCCGCGGTCCTGAACAACTTCGCGTCCGCTTGACCTGACATGTGTGGCGGATCCTACGCGATGACGAGCACATGTAGGCTGACGACGCCGGACGCACTCCTGCCGGATTGCCGGCGATGAGGCCCAGGCGAAGGCGAGCATGGAGTCAAGCCGGTCCAGCAGTCCACCTGCACTCCCTTTACCTTGAGCAATGTTTATCAACGTGGCAGTAGCCGCCAAACAGGCCCTGAGCTGCGGTATCAGCTGTCCGGTTCCAACCTGGTGCGCGCTGATGGCGGTTCGACGGCAGGGCGGCCGGGCGAGACTTCAGGAGCGTACCTGCAGATCGTCAAGCGGCTGACGCCAAGCAAGCGATGCAGGTCCCCAGCGTCTCGTGCACGGAGGGGAAGCCGATGGGTGCGGTGGAGCTACACCCGTCGCGGATCGTGTACGTCGACAATGATCCGCTGGTGCTGGCACGCGCGAGCCCGGCTGACCAATTCCGAGCAGGGCGCCACCGACTACATCGACGCAGACTTGCATGACCCGGACATCATCCTGCGGGAGGCGGCCAAGACGCTGGACTTCTCCCAGCCGGTGGTGATCATGCTGCTGGGCATCATGCATTTCATCGGCGACGACGATGAGCTGCAGGGATCATCGAATAGCTGCTGGCCGCGGTGCCGTCTGGGAGCTACGAGGTGGTGGCCAACACCGCCTCGGCGGTCAACGGCGAGGCCACCGCCGAGGCGGTGCGCGCGTGGAATATTGACGCGCAGCCGAAGCTGAAGCGGCGGGGCCCCGAGCGGATCGCGGAGTTTCTTCGCTGACCTTGAGGCGGTGGAACCGGGGTGGGTCTCGTGCTCGCGGTGGCGCCCCGAGCTAGAGTGGGACCGCAGCATGCCGGTCGAGGTTGACCAGTGGTGCGGGGTCGTACGCAAGCCATAGGGGCCACGGGTCGGAGCATTGTGCGCGGACCGCCGGGCTACGCCAAGGCTCCCTCGGGAACTCCACTTTTGGGTTCCGTTCTCTTGCGCGGCTCAAGGTCGATCTGGCCAAGCATTACCCGCTTCGTTGCATCAGCCTCACCGGCGGCCGGGCGGGCGTCCGAGGTGATGCCGCCGCGTCCAAATGGAGGAGATTCAGCAGGTGAGGAGACGGGGCCGAAGGTGACGGACGATCCGATGGCCACCGTGATACGCCGATCGTGGGCCGCCGCCAGATGCTGGTAGGCCTCTCGGGTTGTTCAGGGTGACCGAGCAGGTAGCCGCGCAGGTGACCGGCCGCGCATCGAAGAGGGGGCCAGCTGTTTCCGGTGATGGCATCGGTCCTCACCGCCGCAGTGATTGTGGCGGGGCTTTCCTACCAGGGAGGTTCGAAGGTGCCAACCAGTCGAAACCGCCCACGAGAAGAGCCCTGCGGTGGAACCGTACTGTGCAGACGCGGCCGCTGACGTCTTTGCAGCGGCGATCGACACCTTCAACTGTCTCCTCGGACAGCTCGCCGACCCCCAGACCGCGCCCTCGATCAAAATCGTGCACCCATTAATACGGCGCATGGCCGCCCCCAGCTCGTACGGCCACGGCCAGCGTTCATCCCAAGACAAGAGATACGACCTGGAAGCTCGTCAAATCACAGACCTGTGGACCCGGCCGCTACCGTCAGGAAGATTGGCTGCGGAGGGTGGGGAGCAGTAAGACGAGCACGGCTGCCACCAGCGCCGTCACCATGGTGAAGATTGAGGACATGGCCAGGCCGTGGGCCGCCGCTACGACTCTGCCGTCGGCCGACGGGTGGAGCGAGCCGTAGAACACGACGCCGATGATGGCCACCCCAAGAGCACCGCCGACCTGCTGGGCCGTCGAGAGGGCGCCGGAGGCTATGCCGGCGTCGTCGGGGTTGATGCGCGACAGGACCGCGTTGAGGGACGGGGTGATGAGGAGGCCGCCGCCGACGCTCTGGAGCATCAGCGTGGGGATGATTACCCCGGGGGCGAACGGAAGGCCTGACAGAAGGACGAGGGCGGTGGAGGCGTAGCCGATCGCGAGGATGATGGCGCCAAACTCCAGGACACGCCGCCCGTACTGGGGGACGAGCCTGCTGGCGATCAGGCTGAAGGTGAAAAACGTCGCCGCGGCCGGCGTGTAGACGAGACCGGCCCCCAGCGCCGACATGCCCAATCCTTCCTGCAGGGCGACGGACAGGACGAGGTAGTACGAGGTTATGACAACGTAGACGGCGAGCACGAGGACGAGGCCGACGGAAAAGGATCGGGTGGAAAGTAGCGACGGTCGCAGGAGAGGATCACCGCCGCGGGCGCCGATGGCGCGCTCGACGTAGCCGAACACAACGAACGCCGCGATGGCGGTGGCGAGAGCGGTCCAGGTCCACCACGGCCAGCCGTACTCATGACCCTGGATGAGGGGGAAGACGAGCAGGAAGAGCGCGCCGCTGAGGACGGCGACGCCGGTGAGGTCGAGTCTGCGGGCGTCCGCGGCGCGCGACTCGGGGATCCAACGGCCCGCAAGCAGGATCGCGGCGAGGCCGATCGGAATGTTGATCCAGAAGACCGGCCGCCAGCCGGAGCCGAACAGGTCGGCGCCGATGAGCAGGCCGCCGATGAGCTGCCCGCCGATGGTGGCCAGGCCCATCACCATGCCGAGCACGCCGAAGGCGCGGGGCAGCTGCTTACTGGGGACCAGCAGCGTGATGATGGCGAAGACCTGCGGGACCATGAGCGCGGCACCGACTCCCTGGGCGAGCCGGGCAACGATGAGCACGACGGCCGTTGCAGCCAGGGCGCAGGCATAGGAGGAGAACATGAAGAGCGCCATGCCGACGATGAAGATCCGTTTGCGACCGTACATGTCGCCAAGGCGACCGCCAGTGACGAGGATCACCGCGTAGGTGAGCTGGTAGCCGGCCAGGATCCACTGCAGCTCCCCGCTCGAGGTGCCAAGATCGGCCTGGATCGCCGGTCCGGCGACGACCACGATGAACGAGTCGAGGATCGCCATGAATGATGCGACCATCACGATCGAGACCGGGCGCCACTGGATGCGGGCCGGTGCGGTGAGGGTCCCCTTCATGCCGTCACGTGCATTCGCGCGGCGAGTCCCTTGACCAGCTCGGCCGCCATCACGGCCTGACCAGAAGTGGAGAAGTGAACGCGGTCGGCGCTTAGCAGGCCCGGCCGGGAGTTGACCGGGTGATCCCACATGTCGGCGAGTACGGCGTCGTATTCGGTCGCCAGCGCGCGGGTTATGTCGTTGACGGCGCGCACCCGCTTGTGCCATTCGGGGTAGCCGGGCACCACGAAGGCCCTGCCAAGGGTGAACGTCGTTAGCTGCGCGCCGGTCCCGGCGGCGAGTTCGAAGATCTGGCGCATGGTATGGGCGATCCGGAAGAAGTCCGGTGCAGGCCGCCAGATGTCGTTGGCACCGCAGGAGATGTGGACCAGGTCGGGGGTGAACTCGAGGAGCGGGCCTACCTGCAGTTCCAAAGTCCTGACAGTGGTCGCGCCGATCTTCGCGGCGTTCAGGTAGGCCAGGTCGGGGTGAACCTTGTGAAGGACAGCGGCGAGCCGGTCGGTCCATCCCAGGTCGGCGTAGCCGGGGCTGGGGTCTCCGATCCCGGCGGCGAGGCTGTCGCCGATGGAGGCGAAGCGGCGCCAGGGCGCGCCGGCCAGCAGACGAGCCGCGTCCGCGGCTGACAGGCAGTAGGGGTCGGTTTCCTCTGCGGGGTATGTGGGCATAAAGTAAACGTACGGTCGACCGTACGCTTTGTGCAACCCTTTGTATGGAAGGATGATGTCGATGAGCGAACGGACGGATCAGCGCCTCGTGCGCGGCGCGCGGACCAGGCGGATGATCGCCCGCCACGCGGTGGACGTGGCCTCACTGGAAGGGCTCAACGGGCTCAGCTTCGGCCGTCTGGCAGCCGAGCTCGGGCTCAGCAAGAGCGGCGTGCAGACGCTGTTCGTCACCAAGGAGAGCTTGCAACTGGCCGCTGTCGAGGCGGCCAGGGAGGCGTTCGTCGACGCGGTCGTACGGCCGGCCCAAGGCGTGCCGCACGGCGTGGCCCGGCTGCGCGCGCTGGTCGACAACTGGATCGCCTACGCCGGGGCCCCTCTGTTTCCTGGCGGGTGCTTCTGGGTGGCCAATCTCGCCGACTTCGACAACAGGCCTGGGCCGGTCCACGACGCGCTGTTCGAGCGGCAGGAGGGGTGGCTGAGCCTCATCGCCGCCGAGCTGCGGCACGCGGCCGACGCCGGGGAGATCACCGAGGTAGACGCCGATCTCGCCGCGTTCCAGATCGACGCGGTTCTCTGTGCGGCCAACATCGCCTTCAGGCTCGGCGACGAGAACGTGGAGGAGAAGGTTCGCCAGGTGATCGACGGCCTTGTCGTACCGGGGGTGGACCTGCAACGGAACCGTTTCCTACGGTAAGCGCCTTCCCGCAGGCCGGGACAGGTGCCGGACGGGGCCTGCATGGAGTCGTTAGCGTACGTTTCCGTTCCGGGGCAGCTCGCGTGTGATCATGGTTTCGGGGTGGACCGGCTGGTGGGTGACGCCTGGTGATGGTGATCTTCGTGTCCGGAAGTCCTCAGTAACGGACAAGATCGAAAATCGGCTGTGAGAGTGGTCGTCGAACTCTCGGAAAGCGTCCGAAACCCCGACCGGAATCAATGTCGCAAAACAGCCGTCACTGAGCCGGGTTTCGGTACATGATCGAGACTGTGAGCCTCCCTGTGCATCCTCTCGCCGGCCAATGGGTCGGTTACGCCCGGATCTCCAGCGCGTCGCAGAACCTGGACGGGCAGACCGACGCGCTGAACGCGGCGGGCTGCGAGTAAGTCTTCGCCGACACCCGCGTCGGGGAAGCTGACCGAGCGGCCCGAGCTGACGCGGTGCCTGGAGTACCTGCGGGCCGGGGACACGCTGGTGGTGTGGCGGCTGGACCGGCTGGGCCGGTCCCTGCGGCATCTGGTGGAGATCGTCAACACGCTGGCCGGGCGCGGGGTCGCTTTCGCCTCCCTGCACGAAGGGATCGACACCAGTACCAGCACTGGCCGGCTGGTCTTCCATATTTTCGCGGCGCTGGCGGAGTTCGAGCGGGGGTTGATCGCCGAACGAGCGGCGGTGGGCCGGGCCGCCGCACGCACCCGAGGCCGCCTCGGCGGCAGACCCGCCAAGCTGTCGCCAGAGCAGATCGCGCTGGCGCGCTCACGCTACGCGGCGCAGGACACCACCGTGGCCGAGATCGCCAAGGTTCTGGGGGTGGGCCGCGGCACCATCTACCGGGCCCTGCAGCAGACATCCTGACGCCGGATGCGCCGTGACGTTGACCTGCGGCGGAGCACTACACCGCGGCGGCCTCGCCGACAGCGAGCTCGGCGCCGACGACGTGCCACTGAGCTGCGGTATCGCTTTATTGACACGGCAACGACTCCCAGCATCGCGCTGAGAGCCATTGCCGTCAGAGATCCTCAGTGGGGTGTTGACCCGGCAGATCCCCCCGAGTCTGGTCGATGAGGTGCTGGAGGAGACCGGGTGGGCTCAGCGGAGGTTCCGGGCTTTGCCGTCGCGGTTGGGCGTCTATTTCGTGTTGGCGCTATGCCTGTTCAGTGGGTCAAGCTATGAGAGCGTGATCGCCCGGATGGTTTCCGGGCGGTGAGATCGGCTTCGGGCCGCGGGTTGGAATCTGCCGTCGTCCACAGCGCTGACCAAGCTGCGCCGCCGGCGGGCCTCGAAGCCCATCCCCGCGATGCACCATCAGCCGAAGCCGCTCTCGCCGCGGTGCTACCGCCACGCCCCGGGAAGGCTCATTTCTGGCCGGGGCCGTCCACCACCTTGGCATCCAACCAGGCCGTCAGTGTGAGGGGCGTGCCCGCTTTGATGACGGACGACGAGGGGTCGTTGTACTCCGTGGTCTGGACGCCGTACGTGCCGAGAAAGTGGAAGTCGACGGGGTCGAGGATGAGGTCGTAGCGGGCCCACTTACCGGTGTAGCTGAACGCGACCCCCTGCCTGCCGTCGGCGTCCGCGACGTCCTCGGTGAAGCTCACGCCGGGGATTGTGGCCAGGCCGCGAAACAGCGCTGCCCGCACCTCCGGCGGCAACGCCTGGGTTCCCATTAGCTGGTACACGGCCTGGAAGAGCTGCTCGTCCATGGTGTGGGGCGGCTCTGATCCCCCCCAGGCAATGTGTTTATCCTCTAGCTTTTGGCGGATTTTCGTGAGCACTCCCTCCGGGGTGATCGGCTGCTGGGCCAGCTCGGCGGCGCCGAGCCCCGGGTGGTTGCCCTGCACGAGCAACTTTCCGTTGATCAGGGCGGCTACCTGCTTGCCGTCCACGCTGGTCCACTGCTCCCAGACGACGCGCCGGGAGACGTCCACGCCGTAGCTGCCATCTTTGGACTGCGGCGCCTGGCGCTCCCTGATGTACAGCCACTGGCCCGGGTTCGGCACCTGCCCGCGGTCGTCGTAGGCGGCCTGCGCAGCCCGCTCGCCCAGTTCCTGCACGTTCGCCGCCGGGACCACGCGCGGCTGATCGCGTGCCACTACCACGCCGGTACCGACCGCCACGGCCAGCGCGCCCGCGATCGCAACCCGCCAACCGAGCCGCCTGACAAGTCGCGGCCCGCGGTGGGGCTCGGGACCGCGCGCCGCCGCCAGCAGCCGCGCCCGGGCGGCGGTCTCCACCTGCGCTGTCATCGGCGGAGTGTCACGCCTAAGGTCCTTGATCGTGCTCATCACAGCTCCTCGTCTCCTAGCTTGATCTTTAAGTGCGCCATGAGCGCAGAAGGCGAGGTTGTTGTGTAGGTGACCTTGCTGGATGCGGTGCTGTGCAGGAGATGAAGGTCTGGCCCTTCGGCGTCGCCCTGCGGGGGGAGACGTCAAACCGCCTCAAGCTGCGTTGGCTGAAGACCGTCGTGGTGAGCGTTGAGGAAAAGGCGCACGTGATGCGTCAGGTGGGGACCGGGAAGGCGAGCGCGAGCGAACCGTCGAAGACGCGTCGAAACAAGTAGACGACATCAAAACCGGGGTGGTTAAAAGGGCCCGGGATGAGCCTGGCGGGTGCCCGCCTATTGGCCAGGTGGTGTCCGGCGTAGAGGCGGCGCGAGTCCGGTCTGCGGCTTCTGCATGGAACGTGGGAAGGCGGATGCCGACAGCGCCGTCCCGGTGCCAATGGTGCTGGGGGGGCGAGAGGGAGCGCGCCGGGCGGCAGAAACCGTGAGGCGTTGAGTACCGTCGCGGCGTCCGCCGGCGGACCGGCTCGTAGTAGTGACGAAGCCCCGGTAATGGGGGTGGAGCGAAGGGGCCGGCTCATCTGTCGATCTGTTCGCGCGAACAACCGGACGTTGGTCTGGGAGGAAGCGGGTGGGCATGTCGGAACCGAAGGACAAGCCGTTCGATATTTCGAAGCGGCTGGTGTGTGGGAGGCATACGAGAGCGTCAAGGCCAACAAGGGCGCCGCCGGAGTGGATAGGCAGTCCATCGAGGATTTCGAGGCCGATCTGAGGAACAACCTCTACAAGATCTGGAATCGGATGTCGTCGGGCACCTACTTTCCTCCCGCGGTGATGGCGGTGGAAATCCCGAAGGCCGGGGGAGGCACTCGCGTTCTAGGAGTACCGACCGTGGCCGACAGGATCGCCCAGACAGTGGCAGCGCTGGCGCTGGAACCCCGGACCGAGTCGATCTTTCACGACGACTCCTACGGGTATCGGCCCCGACGCTCCGCGCTGGACGCGGTGGCCACGTGCCGCCAGCGGTGCTGGAAGAAGGACTGGATCATCGACCTCGACGTCGAGAAGTTCTTCGACAGCGTGCCGTGGGACCTGATGGTCAAGGCGGTGCAGGCCAACATCACCACCGAGCAGCGCTGGGTCCTGCTGTATGTGAAGCGGTGGCTGGCCGCTCCCATCCAGCAGGCCGACGGAACCCTGGTCGAGCGGCACCGGGGAACCCCACAGGGTTCAGCGGTTTCGCCCGTCCTGGCCAACCTGTTCATGCACTACGCGTTCGACACCTGGCTGGCACGCGAGTTCCCGACAGTGGAGTTCGAGCGCTACGCCGACGACGCAGTGGTGCATTGCGTGACCGAGCGGCAGGCACGTCAGGTGCTGGCCGCACTCGCCGAGAGAATGGAACAGGTCGGGCTGCGGCTGCATCCCGACAAAACCAAGATCGTGTATTGCCGGGATTCGAGGCGACGAGGCTCGTTTGAGCACATCTCGTTCACCTTCCTCGGCTACACCTTCCGCCCCCGCAAGGCCGTCTATCCGGATGGGAAGGCGTTCACGTCCTTTCTGCCCGCGGTCAGCGCGGCGGCACTCAAGGCGATGGGTCAACGGCTCCGCTCCTGGCGGATCCACATGCGCGGCAGGTCCGATCTCGCTGAGCTCGCCGGATGGATCAACCCCATCGTGACGGGCTGGATCACCTACTACGGCCGGTTCTACCGGTCGCAGCTGTATCCCCTCCTCCGGCACGTCAACACCTACCTGGCGCGCTGGGCCCGGAAGAAATACAAGCGGCTGCGCTCCCTCAAACGGTTCAAAGCCTGGTGGACCGGGATCCTCGATCGAGACCCCGGCCTGTTCAAGCACTGGGCTTGGGAGAGCAACTTCCTCTGGAAAGGATGAGAAGCGCCGTGTAACGGGCGACTGTTACGCACGGTTCTGTGGGAGCCCAGGGGTGGGATTCCCCTGGGCCACCCGACCCTGTGCGTCGAGGACGTGGGTTCGCGGATTTCTTCGTCGTCGGTTTCCGGGCCGGGGTCTTCGTGGTGGTCAGGCCGGTGGCAGTGTAGACGTCGTGGCGTGGGGCGGGTTGGTTGTTGCGGCGCCCTGGTGGCCGTCCCGGGCCTGGCCGGGAAGGTTTCGGTGCCTGGGCCGGACTGAGCGTCTTGGCGCGCAGGTGCCGAAACCCTCGACGAACGCGAGCGGGCGACAGACGCTGCGGGGATGCAGGCTCCTCCCAAGGACGGCGTAGGTCGGCGGCCAAGGGACGGGCCAGCCGGAGTTGGGTGTAGACGGCCAGGATCAGCCAGGTCCAACGATCAGCCGCCCGCGGATCGCGGATCTTGGGACAGGTCCAGCCGAGGGTCTGTTTGAGCAGGCGGAAGGTGTGCTCAAAGCAGCTTTCTACAGTGCACCTATATAGGGGCCTGTCCAGAAAACGGCTCTGTCTCTCTTTCGGCTCTGTCTCTCTATCGGTGGTGACGGAAGGTGCCGTAACGTCACGCTGAGTTGTGATCAATGTCAACGAGCTTGTGCATACGGTGTTCTCAGGGTTATCGCCGCTGGTGGTGGAAGACATAGCGGACGAGGGCGAGCAAATCCGGGTACGAGCGCGAACCCCGAACGGCTCGGTCGCCTGCCCGGCCTGCGGAGCCGGGACAGCTCGCGTGCACAGCTACCACGAGCGCAGTCTGACTGATAGCCCGGTCAATGCACGCCGTGTGCTGGTGGTGGTGCGGATCCGTCGCCTGGTCTGCCCGACGCGCGGCTGCCGCCAAACGTTTCGTGAACAGCTGCCCGGCGTTCTGGAGCGCTATCAGCGGCGCACGCCCCGCCTGGCCCCCTAGATCGGCGCGGTAGTCCGCGAACTGGCCGGACGCGCCGGCACACGGGTCTTGTCCGCGCTGGCCGTGCGCCTGTCCCGGCATACCGCCCTGCGCCTCCTGCTACGTCTGCCCCTGCCCCAGCCGCGAGTACCCCGGGTGCTGGGAGTGGACGACTTCGCCCTGCGTCGGCGCCACCGTTACGCCACCGTGCTGATCGATGCCGAGACCCGCGAGCGCATCGACGTCCTGCCCGGCCGCACCGCCGACGTCCTGGAAGCCTGGCTGCGCACCCACCCCGGAGTGCAGGTCGTGTGCCGGGACGGCTCGGGCGCCTACGCCGAAGCGATCCGCCGCGCCCTGCCGGACGCCATCCAAGTTGGTGACCGCTGGCACCTGTGGCACAACTTCGGTGAGGCCGTTTCGAAGGAAGTCGCCGGGCACAGCGCCTGCTGGGCCAAGGCCGGACCGCCCCTGCAGGACGGCAAGCGCGCGCAGACCACCCGCGAGCGCTGGCACCAGATCCACGACCTACTCGACAAGGGCGTCGGCCTGCTGGAGTGCGCCCGCCGGCTGAACCTGGCCCTCAATACAGTCAAACGCTACGCGCGTGTGCCCGAACCCGAACGCCTGCAACGCGCCCCGCAGTACCGGCCCACCCTCGTCGATCCCTACCGTGACCACCTTCGGCACCGCCGTGCCGATGACCCTGCCGTTCCCGTCCTGCACCTGTTCAACGAGATCAAAGCCCTCGGCTACCCGGGCAGCTTCAACCTTCTCTACCGCTACATCACTCAAGGCCGGGTCGAAGCCGACCGCCTGCCTATCTCCCCACGCCGCCTGGCCCGGCTCCTGCTCACCCAACCCGGCAACCTTGATGGCGCTTTGGGGGTCTGGCTCTGGCGATCTTTATGTGGTGCCGTTACAGACGGTGGCCGGGACGTCGATTCAGGGGCTGATCGCAATCGTGTAACTGGCCGCGCGTAGGCGCGGCCGCCCCGTGAGGATCTTGTTCGACCAAGAACGTGATCATCATTTGAGCGGCCGCGAGGTTCATTGTGCCCTGTGCGCAGCATGCGGTGGCGGGCGATGCCTGCTGCCTGCGGATGTTCTTCCCCCATCTGGCCGAACTGGTCATCGAGGAGGTGACCGATCACGGGGACTACGTGCTGGTCACGGCGCATACCAAGGGCGGGCCGGCGGCTTGCCGGGCGTGCGACACATCCTCCTCGCGAGTGCATGGCCGCTACCGCCGGCTGCTGCATGATCTGCCCGCTGCGGGCCGCCCGGTCCTGATCGCGCTCACGGTCCGCCGCCTGACCTGCCAGAATCCGGCGTGCCCGGTCCGGACGTTCGCCGAACCGGTGCCCAGTCTCACCCGGCGCTACGCCCGCCGGACGAAACTGCTGCGCCGGCTGCTGGAGTTGATGGCGCTGGCACTGGCCGGGCGCGCCGCCTCCCGACTACTGGAGCGACTCGGCGTACGCGTCTGCCGGGACACGCTGATCGGTCTGGTCCGTGCCCTGCCCGATCCCGAGATCGGCCAGGTCACCGTGCTCGGGGTTGACGATTTCTCCAAGAAGCGCGGGCGCTCCTACGCCACCGTGCTGATCGACATGGACACCCACCAGCCCATCGACGTGCTGGACGACCGGACCGCCGACGCCCTGGAGCAGTGGTTACGCGACCATCCAGGCGTGCAGGTGATCTGCAGAGACCGGGCCGGACCCTATGCGGCAGGGGCCAGAGCCGGGGCACCCGAGGCGATTCACATTGCTGATCGCTTCCATCTCTGGCAGAACCTCTGCGACGCGGTCGAGAAGACCGTCATCGCATGCCGCGCCGACCTGCGTGAACCCGACGCCGATGCCGCTGAACCCGCCCACGAACAATCCGGCGACCAACAGCTCGACCACGCGCTCCCGCCAGAGCCGATGCCGGATCAGCCATCGGACGAGGAATGCCGGCTCATCGTCCGGACTCGTGAACGCTACACCGCGGTGCAGGAACTCGCCGCCAAGGACTGGACGATCTCGGCGATCGCCCGCGCGCTGCGGCTGTCCCGGCCCACCGTCCGCAGGTTCGCCCGCGCCGCGTCGGTGGAGGATCTGCTGACCAAAGCGACCGGACGATCCGACCTGCTCACTCCCTATCTGCCCTATCTGGTCCAGCGGTTCAACGACGGCTGCACCGACGCTGCCCGCCTCACTCGCGAGATCCAGGCTCAGGGGTACCAGGGCAGCCCACAGACCGTCCGCCGCTATCTGCACCCGCTGCGGTCCTCAGCCACCGCAGCCCACGCCCCGTCCTCGGCCCCGACCATCCGCGAGGTCGCCCGGTGGATCACCAGCCGCCCCGACCGGCTCACCTCTGACGAGCAGGCTAGACTCACCGACCTGCGCGCTCGCAGTCCCCGCCTGGATGCCACCGCTAGCCATGTCGCTGCCTTCGCTCAGCTGATGACCACGCTGAGCGGCACGGCCGAGAACCTGCAGGTGTGGATAGCGGCCGTCGACGCCGACGACCTGCCCGCCCTGCACTCCTTCACCCACGGCATCCGCCGCGACCTGGACGCCGTCGTCAACGGTCTCACCCTGCCGCACAGCTCAGGCGCGGTGGAGGGCAATGTGACGAGAGTCAAGGCGCTCAAGAGGAGCCGCTACGGTCGAGCCAACTTCGACCTTCTCAGGAAGATCATCCTCTGCGCCCATTAGTGCTCACGATCCGTGACGGCACCACATAAAGATCGCCAGAGCCCTGAAATTTGCCAGGTGAGCGACTCGCCGGGAGAGATCGTTCTTGTCTCGGTGGGCTCCCTCGACGCTTCGGATGATCACGTTTCGAAGCGAGTCGGGGGAGCCGTATTCGATGCTCACACAGGGGGAAGACGTGGAAGCGCAGGCTTTGCGTAAACGTGGCTGGTCGATCTCGGCGATCGCGCGGCATCTGGGCCGCAGCAGGCCGACGATCCGGGCGTATCTGAACGGCGAGCGGGTGCCGGGACAGCGGCGGCGAAGCGGAGCTGATCCGTTCGAGCCGTACGCCGAGTACTGCCGGCTGCGGCTGGACGCCGATACCGGGGATCCGCACGTGTGGGGCACCACGTTGTTCGACGAACTGGTCGGCCTGGGATATGGCGGTGGCTATTCGACCTTCACCCGGGCGTTGCGGGCCCGGGGGTTGCGGCCGGTCTGTGAGCGGTGCGCGCACGCGGGTGGCCCGGTCGAGTATGTCCGGATCGATCACCCGCCCGGCGTGGAGACTCAGTGGGACTGGCTGGAGCTGCCCGATCCGCCGGCCCGATGGGGCTGGGACAAGGGGGCGCATCTGCTGGTCGGCACGCTGCCGTACTCGGGCATCTGGCGGGGTGTGCTGACCGAGTCCGAAGATCAGCCGCATCTGATCGAGGCGTTGCGCGGGGTGGGTGAGCGGCTGGGCGGTGTCAGCGCGGAGTGGCGCTTTGATCGGATGGCCACTGTGTGTGATCCCGGCAGTGGCGAGGTGTCGGCGTCGTTTGCGGCGGTGGCCAAGCATTACGGGGTGATCGTGCGGGTCTGTCCGTCGCGGCGGGGCTGGCGCAAGGGCAGCGTGGAGAAGGCCAACCATGTCGCGGCGCAGCGCTGGTGGCGCACCGTGGGCGAGGATCTGTCGCCCGGCCGGGCGCAGGGCACGCTGGATGAGTGGTGCCGCCGCAGGGGTGACATCCGGATCCGGAAGATCGATGGCGGCAAGGTGAGCGTGGCCGAGCTGGCCCGCCGTGAGCCGCTGAGGCCGCTGCCGGCGCAGGCGTTCCCGGCGGTGCTGGAGGTCGGGCGGGTCGTCTCGCCGCAGGCGCTGGTGAGTTTCCGCGGCAACTTCTACTCCGTGCCGCCGGGGCACGCGGGCGAGGTGATGCTGGTGCGGCACCGGCTGGGCACCGGCGTGCTGGAGGTGGTTACGGCGGGCGGAGCGGTGCTGGCCGCGCACGCCCGGGCCGTCGATCACGCCGGCGTGGTGATCGAAGCGGCCGGGCACGTCGCCGCGCTGGAGGCCAAGGTCCTGGCCGCCCGCGCCCGGCTGGGTGGGGGCGGGCCCTGCCCGCACAAGACCCGCCGGCCACTCTCGCCCGCCGCCCGCGCCGAAGCCGACCGGCTGCGCGGCACCGGCGCCGCTGCGGCACCGGTGGCCGACTTCGCCGCCTACGCCGCCGCCGCACGTCCGTTGACCCCTCGTTCACCGGCCCCGGACGCCCGGTCCTGACGCCCGCCGGTCCGATCCCCCTGAACCACCACGCCGTCTTGAGAGGGGACTACTGCGATGGACAACGACGTCACCGAGCCCGACGTCACCGAGCCCGACGTCACCGAGCCCGACGTGCTGGACAAGCGTTTCACCTGGGGCCTCATCCTCGAGGTCTTCCAGGTGCTGACCAGCCACGGCTACCTGCGGCACAGCCATCACGCCACCGGAGCGGCCGTTGGCACGCTCGGTGAGCTCTGCCGCGTCTATGAAGGGCACTGGAGCGGCTGCTGGGCCTGCAGGCCAGTGCCAGCGCGGCACGCAGGGCCGACAACAACCTGCGCTTCGCCAGCCTGCCCGCGCCCTGGAGCCTGGAGGACTACCCGTTGACTGAACTGCCGGAGGAGTTTTCCCAGTTCACAGGACAGGAGAGCAAGGGGTCAGTTACGGTCCGTGCTCATGCTCGAAGACGAGTCGCAGCGGGATCTGGCCGAGTTGCTGGTCCCGATCGTGGGTGCCCTGGAGGAGACGGGCGATCCGTGGGAGCCGTTCCGGCTGATCGATCCTGCGGGGGCAGCGGTGCAGCCGGTCGCGGTGTTCTTGCGCGACCTGCAGGCGGCAGATCGCAGCGAGGCGACGCTCAGGTCCTATGGGATGGATTTGTTGAGGTGGATGCGGTTCCTTTGGGCGATTGGGTCGCCCTGGGACAGGGCGACCCGGGCGGAGGCTCGTGATTTCTGCCGGTGGATGCTGGTGGCGGGCAAACCGGCGCGGCCGCACTGGCGCAGGCCAGACGAAGCGCCCGCCGGTACGGTAGGCGAGGCGTATGCTCCGTCGGTCCGGGCTCACAGCGAGACGGTGCTTCGCCGCTTCTACGACTTCCACCTCGACGCGGGCACCGGGCCGATCATCAACCCGTTCCCGCTAGACCGGTCGCGGCGGGCCGGGCGAGCGCATGCGCACCACAATCCGATGGAACCGCACCGCAACGAGCGGACGGGGCTGTATCGGCCGAAGGTGCCGACCAGGATCCCTCGCAATATCCCGGACGCGGAGTTCAACGAGATCTTCGCCCGCCTTCCCTCGCATCGGGATCGGGCGCTGGTCGCCTTCTATGTCTCGACTGGGGCGCGGGCCTCGGAGCTGTTGTCGGCGACGCAGGGCGGCGTCGATCCCGGCCGGCAGCTCATCACGGTGACGCGTAAGGGCAGCGGGGCGGTCCAGGAGCTTCCGGCGTCCAGTGACGCGTTCGTCTGGCTGCGGCTCTACCAGGTGGAGATGGACGAACTGCTCCCCAAGGGACGACGTCAGCCGTTGTGGTGGACCCTGCGCAGACCCTTGCGGCCGTTGACCTATCACGCGGCGCACCGCATGTTCGAGCGGGCCGGTGAAGCGGCCGGAAGTACGGCGACCTTGCATGCCCTGCGTCACACGGCGGCCTATCGGATGGCCGAGGACCCTGACCTGCCGCTCACCGATGTCCAGTCAGTCCTTGGGCACGCCCTGCTCACAACCACTCAGATTTACTTGACGCCGCGCAAGGAAGAGGTGATCCGCCGGGTCCTGGCTCACCATGCCGAACAGGTCCGGCAAGCAGCTCAGCGGGTCACGCCGACACCAGCGGCAGGCTACCGGCCCGAGACGCTCGACGTGTTGTTCGGGACCAGGACCTCATGACGCCGATCGTGGTCCTCGACGAAGCCGGGAGTCCCGACGTCGCCCTCCCACCTGCGGCGGCATCGCCGCTGGTGTCGGCGCGAAGAACCGGGGCGGATTGGGTGGCCACCCGGCAGGAACGCGCGGAGGTGTTCGCGCGGCTAACCCGAGCGCCGTTCACCCTCGACAAGCCCAACAGCCAGTACTGCCGCAACCGCGGGTTGGCGTCACTGCTGGACTGGCTGGAAGATCAGCCGGGAGACACCTGGCAGGAACGGTGGCGGACCAGCGGCGCGGAAGCCGCCGCCGGTTCATGGCGGCAGCTCCCCGACGCGTGGCTACGCGAGCGAGGCCAGCCCCAGTGGAGGTCCGGAGAGTTGTCGGCGGCGGTGTTCGTCGCGATCGGCGGCGATCTCATCCGGCCGTCCCTGCCTTGGCTGCTCACCTGCCGTCCCCGCCCGGGAGCCCTGACCAGCGTCCTGGCCCAGTGCCGCGACAGCAGCGGGTTCGCCCGGCTGCGAGCCCTTGCCGACGGTGATCCGCAGGTGAGTCCGCTGGCCACGCAGCGGACCATCCACCGCGCGGCGTTGATCCTGGCGGCCAAGGGCGGCGTCCTCACCGAAATCACCACTGGGGACGTCCTGGACTTGCTGGACATCGAGAATGAGGTCTATGCCAAGCCGGTCGGCGACACTGCGGCGTTCTACCGGATGCTGCGGACGCTGGGAGCCTTCGACGATCAGGCGCCGGCCAGCCTCCGTGCGCTGCGGACCGCGCGGCCCCGCACCCCCGATGAACTGATCGACCGATACGGGCTGGTCTGCCGCCCGATCCGCGACCTGCTGGTGGACTACCTGCGCGAACGCCAGCCCACGCTGGACTACACCAGCCTGGTGTCGCTCTCAATGTTCCTGGGCAAACGGTTCTGGGCCGACCTGGAGGAGCACCATCCCGGCATCGACAGCCTCCACCTGGCCGCCGAGGTCGCCGATGCATGGAAGCAGCGGCTGCGCACCAGAACCAAGACCGTCACCGCTCCCGACGGCAGCAAGACCGAGGCGTCGGTGCCGCGGATCAGCTTCCGCGAATGCCTGACGCCGGTCCGGGCCTTCTATCTCGACCTGGCCCAGTGGGCGATCGAGGACCCGGGCCGCTGGGGCCGGTGGGTGGCCCCCTGCCCCGTCGGAAGCGAAGAGGTCGACCGTCGCAAGGCCAAACGGCACCGCAAGTCGCGGATGGATGCCCGCACCCGCGAACGACTTCCCGTGCTGCCGATCCTGGTTCGCACTGTCGACCAGCGGCGCATGGACACAGCGGCGCTGCTGGCCGCCGCCCGCCAGACCGCTCCCGGCGACAGCTTCACCGCCGCCGGACAGACCCTGTTCCGCGCCACCACCTCCAGCCGGGCCTGCTCCGGCAAGATCTGGGCCGACGACCCCGCCACCGGCAAACGTCGCGACCTGACCCTTGAGGAGGACCGCGCCTTCTGGAGCTTCGCGATCGTGGAGGTCCTGCGAGCGACCGGCGTCCGCGTCGAGGAGCTCCTCGAGCTGACCCATCACAGCCTGGTCCAATACAAGCTGCCCACCACCGGTGAAGTCGTGCCGCTGCTGCAGATCGCCCCGTCCAAGACCGATACCGAAAGACTGCTCCTTGTTTCTCCGGAGCTGGCGGATGTCCTCAGCGCCATCATCTGCAGGCTCCGCGCCGCCACCGGCAGCATCCCGCTCGTCGCCTCCTACGACGTCCGTGAATGCGCGTGGCGGACACCCGCACCGTTCCTGTTCCAGCGGCTGCTGCGCGGCGAACTCCAGGCCATGAACCCCAGCACCGTCCGGCACCTGCTCAACACTGCGCTCTCCGATACCGGTCTCATCGACTCCGCGACCGGCGAGCCGCTGCATTACACACCCCATGACTTTCGGAGGTTGTTTTTGACCGATGCCATTCTCAGCGGGCTACCGCCCCACATCGCCCAGGTCATAGCCGGGCACCAAGATATCAACGTCACTCTCGGCTATAAGGCCGTCTATCCAGATGAAGCCATCCAGGCCCACCTGGCCTTCCTCGCCCGACGCCGGGCGCTGCGTCCTAGCGAGGAATACCGGGTCCCTACCGACGAAGAATGGCAAGAGTTCCTCGGCCACTTCGAGTTGAGAAAGGTGGCGACCGGGACCTGCGGGCGCGCGTTCGGCACCCCATGTATTCACGAGCACAGTTGTCTGCGGTGCCCCCTGCACTGGCCTTCGACCGACCATCGGCCCCGCATCGCCGAGATCCGCGACAACCTGATCGCCCGCATCGCCGAAGCCGAACGCGAAGGCTGGCTCGGAGAGGTCGAAGGTCTGAAGGTTAGCCTCGCCGGAGCAGAGGACAAACTTGCCCAGATCGACCGCCGTTCCGGCACCACCGTCGACCTCGGCTTCCCAAGCGTCCATCGAGAGGGGTGAGCCGGGTTCCGATGGGGTCTACTCAGGACACCGATCGCGTGTCACGCATACGGCCGCCCCGTGAGCCGCCTCTTACTCCCACCGGTTCGGCCCTTCCGAGCCTCGGGCGCCCCAGCGACGCCTGTTGACGGGACACTTCGATCCTCACATGCGAGTCCTTGAAGTCGCGAATTAGTTTCCGCAGACCATGATCAAATCAAAGTTCAGAGAATCCGCCACCGCATCCTCTTGGCCTAACGTTCCGTCACCACCGAAAGAGAGACAGAGCCGAAAACCGTACAGTCCCGAACGTGTAGAGGCGGAGATCCTCAACTTGAGGCTCCGAATGCAAGCAGCCGAAGCCGACACCGCTCCCGGTGCCGACAGCGCCCGCGGAATCGACCCCAGACTCTTCGCGATCGCCCTGGCCGTGGCGATCACCGAGATCATCGGTACCCGGGCTGAGGTCGTCGACAGCCGGGCCGAGATCACCCAAGACCTAGCAGCTCTCAGCGACGAGGTCGCCGGCCTTCGCCAGCAGATCAACGAACATCTCAACCACGCTCAGACCGCCCTGTTCCACAGGGTCGACTCCCTGCACAGCGACCTGGACGACCTCCGCCTCGAACTTCATCGCCTGCTGCAGAAAGACGGCGTGTAGACCCGACGCGGAACCCTACCAGCCTGCATCAGGCTTCCATTGATCACTTTCAAAACACTGCCTAGTGCGGCCCGTGCCTTCTTCTTGGCCCGGTGCAGCCTCGACCGCACGGTCGGGCCCGCGGTCACAGCGAGCCACCCCCAAACTCACCCGGCTGCCATCACGAGCACCGAACCTGGCTGTTCCAGCAGCCGCCGCAGCTGTATTCCGTTCCCGCCGGGTCGAGCCACGAGCAGGTCTTGTAGTAATGCCAGCCATTCAAACAGAGGCAGTACTTGGTGAACTCCCAGGCACTAGCCTCGGTGCGCGGTACCAGCACGGCGAGCAGTCGGTCGCTAAGATTCTTGATCATGAGCGCAAAGCCCCTTCGCCTTCCGTCGCGGTAATTTCGAAATTGCTGTCGCCTAAACCGCCGTAGCAGCGAGCATCCATGCCACTACGCAGTCGGCGAATCTTGCGGGAACCCTCCTTTCTGAAGCAGGAAGTACGACGATGAATAGAGTAACGTCCACAGCTGTCGCTGCCCTGTCTTCCAGCTGTCTCCTTTGACAGTGAAGGTAATCATACTCGACAGAGAGAATGACGGCCACCAATTACCCCATATATGCGGAGCGTTGAGGAGAACTCCCGGTGTTTGACAGTGGTGTGCGGTCTATTTGTTCTTCGCAGGACACGGTGCTTATAACAGGTCCGCTAGGCAACTACGCCCCCTACTCGACCTCGTCAGGTGAGACCTCGAAAGGATCAACACAACATGTTACGACGCACTTCTAGGATGATCGCCATCATGGACAGGAAACGCGCTCAAGCTGCGCTCCCCCTGAAACTTACCTTCGCTGTACTTACCGCGGTGGCAAGCCTGCTCCTCGCACCCACTGCTGCTCACGCGACCGGAACCACTTCCATGGATCCTGGAGGTTGCGCCGTCAGATCGGCAGGACCAGTCGGCCCGGACTCGTACGGTGCTGTCTGGTACACAGTACGAAATCGATGCACAACAACTTACATGATGGGCATAGTCGTGAATGGCCGCAGGCAATGGCTCCAGCCGGTCGTTGGTGGAGGCCTTCAATATTGGGGCGTTAGAGAGTCTCCCGACTGGAACTGGAGCGCGTACGTGGCATATTGATCTTTGGGTGTGGCTCCGCATAGCAAGAGTGGCCTCGCCTTTCGAGGGCGAGGCCACTGCTGCGCACTGGTTCACTACGTTGCCCGACTGCTGGTCAGGGCCCCGCAATCGAACCGCGACAACGGCCGGGAATGCTGGGAGTGGCGCGAGCGGGACCCGGTGCTGTCATGGCCTTCCCGACAAGAAGTGTGCGCCGCTGTCGTGGCAGGTGATGGACGAGACCGCGCGCCGGCGGGTCGTTCCGGACAGGCGGCTGCGCGAGCCGTACGGGAAAGAGGAGCGAGCCGTACAGGAGAACACGTCCTGTACGGCTCACGCGACCGGTCAGTACCTCGCGACCGAGATGGTCGTGCTGGGGCACCGGTCGGCTGCCAGGAGTACGGCCGACTCCTCCGCAGGGGTGGCCGACCCCGTGAAAATCAGCTACGACGAGCTGACCTGGACTTACGCGACGGGATAACGGCCAAAGTCGAGTTTGAATAAGCCTCCGTTTAGGGGAATTCGTCGCAGTCCTTGAGGGTGGGAGATACCTCATCGGGGAATCGGACGAAGCCCGGATAGAAGCCAACGTAACCGTTCTCCGGAACGTAAAGCAAGTGGTATGTTGAAGTGCCATATCTACAGATATGCCTGACATACATCCTTTCGTGTGGGATATGTCCGGAATTACAGATATCGGCCGGACATTGGTAGACCGCCTGAGGTTCGAAGAAGCCTTCGCGGACCTGGGCAACGCGGCCGGCATCCGAGCACCTAGGCGGCGGAGCATGGGATGTCAACCATTTAGGCTGAATGAATCCCACGTGTTTGTTCCAGTGGTTGAAGACGAGAACGTACACGCTCTCCTGGCAGATGACGGACAGACTGTGTCCGCGGTAGGCGTCGCCGAGATTACAGATGTCCGCCGGACACTGGAACAGGCTCCGGTGCGCATACTGATGCTGTATTTCGACGCGCTGACCGATACCTGCCGTACCCACGGGGTCATCCGCCCTGCTGGCCGTCCGCTCAGTAGTGTGGCGGCCCACCGTCCCGCCACTGGCGCTCGCAGGCGCGACGCTCATGACCGAAGCTACCAGGAACATGACCAGCAGGACGAACCTGCCTTTCGGATTCGTCAAGTCTCCTCCTTCAGGCGAATCTCTTGTCCGAGTCCTGATCGTCAGCTGACGATGACCTTAAATTACACGACCTCGCTTTCGCGGAACTGTCGCAGACCTGTCGCGGCGAGTGCAATACAGCTCCAGAGAAGGGTTGAAGGTTCGGGGTTTCATCGAGCATGGCGGCGAGGTCGTTATTTTACGGCGTGGATCGTTTCGCCACGTAATGCAGGTCCGCCCTCTTCGATCTCTCGTAATTGTCCGGGTTGGCTCCTACGACTGCGACGCCGCCACGCACCCCCACCGGGGACAGTGCGAATTGGGTGCGGCTCCTCCTGAGTGACTGAAGCCCGCGTTCCGCAGGTGTGTGAGAGGAAAAGCACACGGATCTGGGGCTTGAGCTGCGAGGACGCCGTCGATCACGCTGATACGGCGTGTCACTAGGGCTCGGCATCATGCCTGGTCAGGGAACCAAGGCGAGGCGAGTTCGAGGATCATGTTCTGAGCCGAAGCTGCGCTCAGGGACGAGTGCAGCTAAGACGCGGTGGGCCAACTCGCTCGTTGAGTGTGCTCATGATCTGCGACACGTTGCAGAGCCAAGACGCCCTGTTCCTTCGGCATAGCCGCCTCGGCCAGGCATGTCACCAGACCATAGCAACATCGCCGCAGGTGGATACCCCATTTTCGGGAAGTCGTGTCACTAGGGCTTTTCGCGATTTTCGCCAGCCTGCGACCTTCTGACGTGCAGTTTAGCGTCCGAACGTGCCCTGGATCGGCGATTAGCTGCAGAACGCGGGTGAAGCGATCAAGCCGTAAGGGTGTATCCGTCCTGGTAGCCGGTCTGGTGGACGCGTTCGTGTTGTCGGGCGAGATGGAAAGCCCAGTACTCCTCCAGATGACCGTTGGCGACCAGCGCGCGGAGCTTCAGCACCGCCTCGGCTCCGGCCAGGCCCCAGCGTGCCCCGGCCAGGTCGAATCTGTCGGCGATCAGATGACGGCACGCGCCCTCGACCACCCCGGTCGCGATCGGCCATCCCGCCTCCAGCGCCTGGTCATACCGCAGATGCCCGGCGTTGTTGGACAGATAGCGGATGCACGCGTCGATGCCGTCACGGTACTGCGCGCCGGCTGTGGCGGCCTGCGCCCTCAGCGTGGTGATGACCTGGCCGGTGTGCCCGGCCAGCAGGGCCAGGGCATGCCCGGCGACCCAGTCCTCCGCGGCCGGCGCCGCGGGCGGGTGCAAACTCCACGCAGCAGCCCATAACTTCTCCAGCACGTGCACGAAATCGATCACGATGTGGACGCGGATGCGGCGCCGGGCGGCTTCGGCGATGATCAGGTCGAGCTGGTGGCGGGCCCCGTCGACCAGCACGACCCAGGGACGGGCATGCGCGGGATCACGAGCCTCGGCATGATCGAACACCTTGGCGATCACAGGGCCGGGGCCGGTGACGACCGAGCCGCACAGCCACTTGCGCGTCGCGTTCGGCCGGGCCCGTGGCAGGCGCCGGCCGGATCGCCCGCCCGGGACGGCGATCACATCGTGCGGCCGCCGGGGTGCGGGTTCGGCGTCGTAGACCACCCCTAGCGTCGCCATCCGTTTGCGCGCCGGTTTCTCCCCGGCCGCCAGCCGGGTGCGGAACGTGGCCCGGGCGCGGGCGGCGGCCTTGGCGGTCGCGGGCCGCAGCGCTTCGGGGCGCATCGCGATGCCCTTGCCGTCCACGCTGATCGCCAGCACCGTGGACGCCGTGCACGGCAGCACCGTCTGCGCGGTGTAGAAGGCGTCGACATCGGCCGCGGCCTGGGCGACCAGCTGCTCGATCTGCCGTTTGCCGATCACCTGACCGCACCGTGTGGTGATCGCCGCCAGGGCGACGTCGAACGAGCCGCGCACCGTCTCGATGACCGCGAGCTTGGCCAGCCCGGCCGAGTGCCGCACCGCCGGCAGCGACAACGCCGCGTCCGCCGGATACACGTTGCGCACCCCCCGGGGCCCGCCACGCGCACCGGGTGAGCGTCACCGTCCCGGTCACCGTGGCGAGCAGGCGGTGGTGCCCGAGCTCCACCCGCCGCCGGATCACCCCGTCCGCGCCGATCACGCCCGCGGCGCCACCGTCGGGGTGGCGGGCGTGGTGTACCTGCTCCAGCTCGCGCAGCGCGCGCAGCGCGCGCAGGTCAAGGTGGGCCTGCAGCAGCAGGCGCTGCAGCTCCCGGCCCTGCTCGGTGATGGTCTCCTCCAGCCGGTCATGGGCAAGCGTCCCGGTCTGCGCGTCGCTGAGGTGTCCGATGAGCCAGTTGAAGGTGTTCCTCGCCTTCGCAAAGACGTCAGCGGTGGCCTCGGTGTCGTACGGTGCCTGCATAGGGCTCTTCCTTCGTCGGGGTCGTTTGGGTGGCACCTTCGAACCTGACGGCGGGAGAGCCCCGCCGCAATCACCCGCCCGGTAACGACGCGATTGCGTCCCGTGACCCTGCGCCATCCTGCCCGGCCATCTCGCGGGCCACCGGCTCGGTCACCGTGAGCAGTCCCGGCCCTTCTTCCTTCGCCCAGCCGCGTTCCACCAGCCGCTTCAGCTTGGAGCGCAGCCCTTCCCGCTTGGCGGCCTCATCCGGCAGTCCCATCGCCACCGCGATCTGCCCGGCCCGTATCGCCCGCCCGGCATCGGCCATGATCTCCACCGCGTCCCGGTACGCGCGCGGCAGCACCGCCGTATTCATGCCGGGTTGCCAGTGCGGCACCGTCACCACACCCAGAACCGGCGGCTGTGCCGGCGGCGCGGTGCCGGCCGCGTCGGCGGTCTCGCCCTGTCCATTGGGCTCATCGAGCAGCTGGGCCGCTTCGCCCAGGACTTCCTCGACGGTCTCCCGTGTGATCGTCAGCCGTGACAAGCGGTCCTGCTCGTCCTGCATCTGTGAGGTGAGCGCGGCGATCTGCTCGCGGATCTCCTCGATCCGCCGGCGGGCCGCGGCTTCGCGCCGTGCCAGTTCCTCGAGCAACGAGCTCATCGTCACCACCGCCTCACGGGCCTGCACTCACAGTAAAAGGCGGTTCCCCGATCAAACAGTCATGTCTACAGAAGCCCAGCTCAGGCACTCACTGAGGGAGAGCCGCACCCATCTCAAATTGGCCCTCAGCTCAGCATCACGCGACTCCCGTATCTGTGGGACACCTGACAAACTCCGCGTGGTCAGCGGCGGTCCGGCGAGGGCTGGAGGTTGGTGGCCAGTGGGCGGATGACCACGGCGCGGACGTGGTCCTGGTCGACGGGGCCGAAGACGCGTGAATCCGCGCTCAGCATGGGGTTGTCACCGAGGACGACGATGTGCCGCGGTAGTACGCGGACGGTCTGCTGATCGGCGACGCGGTCGTCGATGCGGCTGTACGGCACGGGGTCGCCGGGCAACGCGGTGACGCGTTTGAGGATCCTGTCGTTCAGCACCAGGTCGCCGGGGACCGGCGTACGGGGGCCCGCGATGCGCGCGCCGTCGAGCACGACGACGTCCCCGCGCCGTAGGCGGTGCAGACCCCATCGCCGGGCAAGCAGCCGGTCGCCGGGCCGGTACGTGGGCGTCATGCTCTCCCCGCGCACCGTGACGATCGTCAGGTAGCGGCGGATCAGGGCCACGGCCGTCACCGTCATCGCGAGCAGCCCGCAGATCGCGATGATCATTGGTTCCGGCCCTGCTCCGCCGTACTGGCGAACAAGTCCGCCAGCTCGTCGAGCGTGACGACGACGGCGCTGGCCAAGATAGCGGCCACGATAGCGATGGCCAGCCCGGCGGGGTGGAGGGCGGACTCAGGGGTGACGATCCCGGCCGCCGCCACGGTCAGGAGAACGAGGTTTCGCACGACGTGCCGCCTGCCGTACGGAGCGCCCGAGGCGCCGAAGCACGCGCAGGACGCGGGTGTGCCTCGGCGGAGCATCAGCACGACGACGACGGTGAACCCGGTCAGCAGCAGGAGTGTGGTGGCCAGCCCAGCCTGGGCCGTATACGGCACCGTCACCAGTACGGGGACGGTCAGCTCGGCGCCCACGACCGCCCGTGCTGTCGGGCGTATCGTCGCGAGCGGCAGCAGCCTCAAGTCGCGTACCGACCGCTCGAATGCCAGGAACGCCTCCGCGCCCCGGAGCTTGCCGATCGCCGAGGCACAGAACACCAGGCCGATCAGGCACCGGGCGAAGATCTCGATGTGGCTCATGGCGCCGGCTCGCCGGTCAGCGTCGGGGTCGCGGCGTATCCGGCCGCCTGGAGCCGGAACAGGGTGGCGTACTCCCCATCGCGGATGATCAGCTCGTCGTGGGTCCCGTGTTCGGCGACCCGCCCGCCGGACAGCACGACGATCTGGTCCGCCTCGCGGACCGCGCCGAGCCGGTGGGACACGAGCAGAGACGTACGGCCGGCCCGCTGCATCCGCAGCGCGGTATGGATCTCGTGCTCGGCCACCGCGTCGAGCCCGGAGCTGGGTTCGTCCAGGATGAGCAGGTCGGGCCGGTCGCGCAGCAGCGAGCGGGCCAGGCTCACGCGCTGCCACTGCCCGCCTGAGAGCACCACTCCGGTCTCCGGGTCATGGTCATCGGCATCACCGGAGAACATTCGGGTGAGCGGGGTCCGATAGCCGTGCGGCAGCTGGGCCAGCACGTCGTGGACCCCGGCGGCAACGGCCGCCTTCTCGATCCGCGCCTGGTCGCCGATCGCCGTCACGTCGCCCAGGCCGATGTTCTCGGCGGCGCTCATGTCGTAGCACACGAAGTCCTGGAAAACAGCTCCGATCCTGGCCCGCAGGTCCTCGACCGGCACGTGCCGGATGTCGACGCCGTCCCACAGGATGCGCCCCCTGCCCGGGTCGTAGAACCTGCACAGCAGTTTCACCAGAGTGCTCTTGCCCGCGCCGTTGCGGCCCACCAGGGCGGTGGCGCGGCCGTGCGGGATGAACAGATCGACGCCGGCCAGCGACCACGGATGGTCGTCGGAGTAGCGGAACCACACGTCGCGGAGCTCGATGCCGCGCCGCAACTCCGGCAGCGCCTGCGGGACGGCCGGGGCGGGTAGGTCGGGCTCGGCGCGCAGGACCGCGAGGTAGTGGCTGAACATGAGCATTTGCTGGTGCGCGAGCGCGGTCGCCGACGTCACCTTCGCCACTGCGGCCTGCACACCAGCCACCGCGGCGACGAACATGGTCACATCTCCGATGGTGAGCCCACCGCCTGCGGCCAGGACGATCGCCCATGCCAGGCCCGCTCCGCCGACTCCTGCCGACAGAAGAGCCAGGCCGCCGTGGACCCGTAGTTCGTGCCGCGCCATGCGGCTGCGGTCAGCGTCTGCCGCGCGGCGCTCGTCCAGCATCCGCCGGCGCAGGAACCCGCCCGTGCCGAACAGCCGGATCTCCTTGGCCGCCTGCACGGTCGACAGCAGGCTCGCGTAGAAGAACTCGCGTCGTTCGACCGTGCTGATTCCCCACAACATCGCCATGTTGTGTCGCGACAGGCTCAGTTCGGCCATGAGCACGGGAACCGCCGCGCCCGTGACCACGATCGCCATCACCGGACTGAGCAGCAGCAGCGATCCCAGCAGGCCGCAGACCGTGATGATCCCGGCGGCCAGCTCGAAGAGGCTGTGGACGACCTGGCCAGGGGCGCGCCCGCCGGACTGCTGGGCCAGCCGCAGCCGGTCGAGGAAACCCGGATCCTCGAATCGGCCCAAGCCGTGGAAACCGTCCACGGCCGTGAACAGACGCTCTTGAGCGAGCAGCGCCACCGCCCGGTCCGACTCCGCCCGCAGGTACTGCGCAAGCCGGGGTACCAGCGCCACCAGCAGTGTGGCCGCCACCAACCCGGCCGCGACCATCGCCAGGCCGCCCGAGCCGGCGGCAGGAACCGCGAGCCGGTCGACGACCGCCTTCGTGAGCCACGCCGCCACCACCGGCAGCGTGCCGGCGGCCAGCGCGCACACCCCGCCCAGGACCAGCGTGCCAGGCGCGGCACGCCAGGCGAGGCCCAACGCTGCCCGGACATCCGACACGGACACGCCGCGGGCCGACTCATGCATCGGCTTGTGCATCCTTTCGATACGTCACACCGGCGAGGCGGCGGGCAGCGCCTCAACTTTGAAGGCGCCGGCATGTACCAGGCCGCCTTCCCCGACCAGGAAAAAGGACGGATAGCCGGTGACCGCGAACGCCGTGCCGATCTCATCGCCGGCCTCGCCGGTCACCACGTGGGCGACCGCCCACAGGGCGGCCACGGCCTCATCGGTCACACCGCGGGTGATCGCGTAGACGTGGTCGCGCCCGCCCGGGAAACCGGCGGCCCGATCGAGGAACTTCGGCAGCTCCTCCTTGCAGGGCGCGCAGCTCTCCAGGAAGAACCCAACCAGGTAGGCGCCGGCCGCGCCGTCGAACCGGTCCCGGGTGATGACGGCGCCTTCGGTGGTCACCGCCTTGAACTCGCCGGCGACCGTGCCGACGACCTTGTCCGGCCCGCCCGCGCCGCCCGGCGTCGCGCCCGCCGTACCGGCGCGGGACAGCAGGGCGGCGTGCTCGCGCAGCCGCCGGATGACGCCGTACGTCAGCAGCAGGTTCAGCACGCAGAGCACCCCGACGAACACCACACCAACGACCATGTAGACCATGCCGGCCTCCATCTCCTGACATCTCCCGGCATATCTCGACCGGGACGAACCTACCGAGCCCACCGGGCTCCACGAACGCGCGTGGCGGGCCCGACCCCGACGAAACGGCGGTGGCCCGCGGTCACAGCGGGCCACTCCGAAACTCACCCGGCTGCCATCACCCGCTCAGCAGGGAATGCTTTGGACGCAAAGCCCGCAGTGGTACGTCCCTCCGACCGGACCATTCCACCTGCAGTTGCGGTAGTAATGCCAACGCTCAATACAGCCGCACCACTGGGTGAACTCGTCGGCGCTCGCCTCGGTGCGCGGCACCAGCACGGCGAGCAGCCGGTCGCTAAGATTTTTGATCATGAGCGCGAAACTCCTTTCGCATGCCGTTGGGCAACTCCGGGAAATGCTATAGACACCCACTGTCACCCGGCTGTCGTGTGCCGGGCTGTCGCGACAGCCCGGCGACAGCCCGGCGGTGGCCAGCGACGGGCCAGCTGGGCAGCAAGCCCGACCCGACTCCGACGAAAAGCGGTGGCCCGCGGTCACAGCGGGCCACCCCGAGCGTCAGGCGGCTGCCATCACCCGCTCAGCACAGAATCAGGCTGTCGTAGCAGGGGCCACAGGTGTACGACCCTCCCACAGGGCCGTCCCACCGGCAGGTGCGGTAAAACTGCCGATACTCCCAACAGCCGCACCACTGGGTGAACTCGCTGGCACTAGCCTCGGTGGCCGCCACCAGCACGGCGAGCAGCCGGTCGCTAAGCTTTTTGATCATGAGCGCGAAGTCCTTTCGCATTCCGTCGGACAATTCCGGGAAGGATGTCGGAGCAATTCTGGGAAGGAAACGGACGCCCGCGGTGACAGCGGGCCACCCGAGGGTCACGCGGCCGCCATCACCCGCTCAGCAGAAAATCCCGCTGTCATAGCATGCGCCGCAGCTGTAGCTCCCACCCACCGGACCCTCCCACCAGCAGGTGCGGTAGTAATGATGGGTCTGCCAACAGCCGCACCACTGGGTGAACTGGTCGGCGCTCGCCTCGGTTCGCGGCACCATCACGGCGAGCAGTCGATCACCGAGGTTCTTGATCATGAATGCGATACTCCTTTTCGCATATCGTCGGGGCAATTCAGGAGAGAATCGGGAAGAAGTTAATGCCACATTGCTGTCGCCTGAACGGCCGCAGCAATGAGCATCAGTGGCACCACATACTTAGCGAATCTCGCGGGAGTCTAACTTTCTGGAGCAGGAAGTACGACGACGAATAGAGTAATCTCCGCGGCTGTCGCTGGACTGTCTTCCTGCTGTCTCCTTTGGCAGTTCACGCCTCTCCACGACGCTGGAGCGTGATCAGTCCGTGGGATAATCTGCGGGTGAGCTCAACCGCAAGCGAGCAGCCGACGCGGGAGACTGAGAACGCCGAACGGCGGCATCTGAGGTGCACTCAAACTTTTGGACACGGTGCCAAGTGGTCTGGAAAGAAGGGGCCCGCGGGCAAGAGATATTCAGAGGAGTTCAAGGGCGAGGTCGTCAAGTCCGTCTTGGATGAGCAGTTGACGATTGGTCAGGCCGCACCGCGCCGTGTCGACCCGCTGCTGGAGCTGCGCCTGTTTCGGAGCGTGCCGTTCAGTTCGGCGATTGCGATGGCTCTCTTTGCCTTGCACGGGTTCGGCGACTTCCTGTTCGTGACCGCCCCGTACCTCCAGGACCTGCGCGGCATGTCGGCCCTGGAGGCCGGGCTGTACTCTGCTCCCGGTCGGGGTGCTGATCGTGGTCCTCTCCCCCGCTCACCGGCCGGGTGGTCGGCGGGCGCGGCCCTCGACTGCCGCTGGTGGTCTCCGGGGCCGCGCTGGCACTGGGCTGCGGCGCGTCGATCTGGCTCGGACCGGCCACCGCGCTGCCGGCCGTACTCGCGACCGATCTGCTGTTCGGCATCGCCCTGGGGACCGACAACCCACCGATCATCAACTCGGCGGTCTCCGAAATGCCCGCTTCGATGGCCGGGGTGGCCGCCTCGTTCGCCTCCACAGGCCGGCAGACCGGCACCGCCCTCGGCGTCGCGATCTCCGGAACGATTGTGGGACCGGCCATGGGCAGCGGCGGGACGGCGTTCACCAGCGCGGAGCGCGGCGTGTGGTGGCTCGTGCTCGGACTCGGCGTCGGCATCCTGGTCCTGGGGCTGATCAGCACCGGGCGCTGGGCCTTGGACACCGCCACGCAGGCTGCGCCCTTGTTCGAAGGCGTGGACGTCGGCGCAGCGGCTGACCCGTCACGCGGTGCCACCGGCCCGCGGGAACAGTTGAGCATCCGGCGGTGGTGAGCGTGATCGTGTGGGCGGGTAGCCAGGGCAGGGTGACGATCATCGGGCCGACCGTCCAAGTGCGGTTGTCCGTCATCGCGGCACCGCGCTACCTTGCCGATGTGGATCTCTTCTCACGCTCTTGGACGGCGTTGCGTACGGCGGTCGCCGAACTCTCGGACGAGGACTTCGCACAGTCGTCCGGCTGTACCGGCTGGCTCGTGCGGGACCTGGTGTGCCACCTGATCATCGACGCTCAAGACGTCCTGATCACCCTCGTGACCCCCGCCGAAACAGAACCGACCCGCGACGCGGTGACCTACTGGGATGTCACCCAAACGCCGCCGACCGGCGACGACCCGCTCGACGCGCTGACCGTCCGGCTCGCCGCCGCGTACCAGGAGCCCCGGCTGCTCAAGTTCCACCTCGACGACGTCGGCTCCGCCGCCGGCCGCGCCGCCGAACTCGTCGACCCGGGCCTGCGGGTCGCCACCCGCGAAGAGGTCCTCACCGTGCGCGACTACCTCTCCGCGTACGTCATGGAGTGGACGCTGCACCACCTCGACCTGGTCGCGTACCTCCCGGATGCGGCGGGACCACCCGCGGAGGGGCTCACCCGGTGCCGCGAGATGCTGGAGGAGATCGCCGGGACCGTGTTCCCCGCGTCCTTCTCCGACAAGGACGCGCTGCTGGTCGGCACCGGACGGCGTGCTGCGACCGACGCGGAGAAGGCCGAACTGGGCGAGCTGGCCGCGAAACTGCCGCTCGTCCTCGGATGATCGGCCGGCCGAACGGGCGGTCCTCGACCTGCTCGCCGAGGAGGACCGCCGCGAACTGACCGCGCGGTTCCGGTCGGACATCAACCCGTACGGCACTTTCCGGTGGACAGGACCAGCACGTTCACCGGCTGAGCCACGGTCGTGGTCGGCGGCAGCCTGTTGATCATTGGGCCGCCTGCCCTGCCGAGTGAACGGCCGCGGTCAGCACGGCGCCCAGCTGGACGGCCACCAGGCTGTTCCACATCGGCTACACCATCGAGGGGGTGGACAAGCTGCTGCATCGGCACGGCTGGTCGGTGCAGTTGCCCTCCCGGCGGGCGATCGAGCGGGACGAGCAGGCCATCGCGTTGTGGAAAGCCGAGGTGTGGCCGGCGGCAAAGCCACCGCGGCGGACATGGCGCCTACCTGTGCTTCGAAGACGAAGCCGGGCAGGGCCTGAAGCCGCCGAAAGGACGCATCTGGGCGCCGGTCGGCGCCCGACCGGTGGTGACGGTCCGCGGCAGAGGTTCCGGCCGCATCAACATGGCCGGCGTCGTCTGCATCCGAGACGGCGAGCGGCCGCACCTCTTCTACAAACTGCACGTCTACCACGGCCGCAAAAGCGAACCCAAGACGTTCTCCTGGATCGACCACCGTGACCTGATCGTGGCCACCCACCAGCAGCTCGGCGCACGACGCGTGTGGTGCTGGGACAACCTGAACGTGCACATAGTACGCCAGCCCCCATTCGGTAGTTGAGCTGGGTCTTTGTGGGGAGGGCGTGCGTCTGTGCCGGTAGACGTCGATGAGGTTGAGTGTCACCGCTGCGCTTCCAACTCGGTGAGTCGAGCGCGGATCTCGGCGAACAGCCGCTGGGCTTTCTCGTTGCTCTTGGCGTTCATGCGCGCATACAGCTCCGCCTTGCGGCGGGCATAGGCGAGTTCCAGCGTGGCACGCTCCTCAGCGGGTGTAGAGGTGTCCAGGAGCAGGCGGGCGGCCGCGATGACAAGTTTATAGTGATCGTGCAGGGTATTGGCACCCAGGCCGAGGCCCACCTGATCTTCATGGGCGTCGCGCTCGGTTCCTTCGTGGCCCGTAACCCACTCATTGAGGCGGCGGATGGTTCCCGCGGGATCGCCGACGGCAGGGCCGAGGAGTTGGGATGCGCTGTCGGGATTGAGCCAGGCGCGTATCGCGCGGGCCTCCCACTCGGCGACAGCCGTCCCGTATCGGTCATGCGCGGCCTGGCGGGTGATGCCTCCAAGGGCCTTACCGATTTCTTCCCAGGTAGCGCCGCGCAGCCGCTCGAACACCACGGTGGCGGTCAGGAAATCGCGGCCCTCAGCAGCGATGCGAGCAGCCACCTCTAGCCAGCTGCCCCCATCACAATGGCCATGGTCATGGTGATAGGCGTCGACGCTGGTGGGCACTGCGGCCCGCGCGGCGTCGGACAGTTCACACGCAGCGGCGGACATGGCGAGGCGGGCCAGGCCGTGGAGCGAGTAGCCGATAGAACTCGCGCGGAAGTCATCCGAAGTTGTCACATGTCAAGTAAACCATGACATTTCGATGTAAAGTCATGGTCTACTTGACATGGAGTGCTAGCGAGGGAGTCCCTGCAGCGGCAGCAGCCGCCATGCGTTTAGCTGAGCCGGATATATGCGGTGCCCGGGCGAGCGCGGGCTTGGTGGCGGCGTCGCCAGGCTGGCCAGCGGGCGATGTGTTCTAACGGCGTGATGCGGCTGGTGGCGGACTTGAGCAGGTTCTTGATCTCGGCGACGGTCAGCGGAATTATGCCGGGCTTGGCTGCTGCTGTTGGTCGGGCCTGGTGGATGGTGGGGCTTGAGTGTCGGTGCGACGTCGGGCGGCTGCGGCGCTTGCCGCGCAGATGGCCAGGGCGGCCATGACCAGCACGGTGTGGCGCAGGATCGCCTGCTACGGTGATCAGGCGGGAGAGGGTAGCGGGCTGATCTTCGGGGATGAAGCAGTAGTTGGTCCAGGCGTGTTTGGGCATGCAGTGCTTGGCCACCACTGCTCGCAGGTCAGGCAGCTGACGCTTGGCGTCAGCGCTGGCTGTGCCTTGCCTCTCCTGGCCTGATTCATCCAGCGCTCCCACGGTCATGCCGGCAGGGCCGGGCGACGGCATCCAAATGGGAGATGGCGAAGCGGCGGACGGCGCTCGTCGCGCCCAGGGTGGCCCAACGAGCGCGGTTCACCAGCCGCTGGGTGGCATCGAGGCTGCTCACCTTCCGACTCCCCACCTACGTACCCGAACTGAACCCCGCCGAGGGCGTGTGGTCATTGCTCCGCCGCTCCCTGGCCACTTCGCCGTCACCGACCTAACCAACCTCGCCCGGATCGTCAAACGCAAGCTGAAGAAGATCCAGTACCGGCTCCACCACCTGCTCACCGACTGCCTGGCCCAGACTGGACATCACCCTCGACACCCCGACAAAGCCATAACCGACCCTAAGAATTCAACCTGTGCAGCTGCCCATGGGGTCGGGGTGGCGCTCGTCAGCAGCAACAGAACCGCCTCGTTTGCAGGACTCACCTCCTTCACGCTGCAAGCACAAAGGAGAGACAGTGCATAACAGTCAAATTGGGCATAGACGGCTTGACGAAAGCTTCGCGACAGTGCCTAGTGCTTAACTGCAGATCACTGGTCGAGCTTTGGAGGTTCTCAATGACAGCGACGAAGCGTGGAATCGAATACATGCCCGCTCGTGGAAGCCGCCGAAAGTAGCCTTTATCACCGCTAAAGCCCCAAATCTCCAAGAGAAAGCGGAGGTTCAGGGGGACGACCGGAGCAGCAGCAGTGTCCACTGCTAGTGAACGATCTGCTGGACGTCATAGTCGACGAGCAAGGGCGGACCTCATTTCGGCGTTGGGCCGCCCCCTGCCGCTTGCCGTCATCTGCGAGCTGCTCGCAAAGGCCGCCCGTGGACGCTGATCGACGGTCGTACTCCTGCTGGAGAGGTGGCAGAGCTTCGAAGAAGGCCGATGCCCTCTACGCCTATGACGTCGAGACCGGCCAGACCGGAAGATCACAGATCGTACGTCGAAGGGTGTGTTCGCCTTGTGGTACGGGGTGGCGGGGGCGGATCGTCTGGCAAACGATCGACAATATACGGACGAGCTTCTGGTTGGTGCCGCTGTCGGATGGGCAGCCCGCCGCCATCGAGACCGACACACCGATCGAAGGGCGCGGTGCCGGGCTCGTCGTAGCGGGCGACAAAGATTGCCCTTTCTCTCAGGTCCCGCAGCTTACGGATCGGCCAGCCAGTCGAGGTCACCCTCGTTGTAGACCCGGTGCCCTGCGGCTCCCCGCCGTACCGGCTGGGCCAGCAGCCCCTCCCGCTCGTAGAACCGGAGTGTGTGCACGCTGAGCCCGGTGCGCTCGGCGACCTGGCCGATGCTCAAAGCCGACATGTGGCCCAGTTTGACCTAGAGTCGGCTCTAGATTCTACGGTTCCGAAGTATGAGATATCGCATCCTCGGCGGCACTGGTATCGAGGTCAGCACCCACTGCCTCGGCACCATGATGTTCGGCTCGGCCGGCAACCCCGACCACGATGACAGCATCCGCATCATCCACACCGCCCTCGACCACGGGATCAACTTCGTCGACACCGCTGACATGTACTCGGCGGGCGAATCCGAGGAGATCGTGGGCAAAGCGCTGCAGGGCCGGCGAGACGAGGTGGTGCTGGCGACGAAGGTGCACTTCCAGATGGGGGAGGGGCCCAACCGCAGCGGCAACTCGCGGCGTTGGATCATGCGCGAGGTCGAGGCGAGTCTCAAGCGGCTGCGCACCGACTGGATCGACCTCTACCAGATCCACCGCCCCGACCACCGGACCGACATCGAGGAGACCCTCTCGGCACTGACCGATCTGGTCCGGCAGGGCAAAATCCGGGCCTTCGGCAGCTCGGCCTTCCCGGCGCACGAGACGGTCGAGGCCTACCACGTGGCCCGGCAGCGCGGCTTGTACCGGTTCCGCACCGAGCAGCCGCCGTACAACATCCTGGCCCGCGGCATCGAGGGCGACGTCCTTCCCACGGCGCAGCGGCTCGGCATGGGCGTGCTCACCTACAGCCCGCTGGGCTGGGGGTTCCTGACCGGTCGTTACCGCAAGGGGCAGCAGGTCGACCTGTCGCGGGGCCGCGCCGCGCTCGCGCCAGAACGGTTCGACCCGTCTACCCCGGTCAACGCAGCCAAGCTGGAGGTCGTCGAGGAACTGGTGAAACTGGCGGACGAGCTCGGCTGCACCCTGCCGGCGCTGGCCATCGCCTTCGTCGCGTCACACCCGGCGGTCACCTCGGTCATCCTCGGCCCGCGCACGATGGAGCAGCTGGATGGCTTGCTGAAGGGCGCCTCGCTGGTGCTCGACGACACCGTGCTCGACCGGATCGACGAGCTCGTGCCGCCCGGCACCAACGTCTACCACCCTGTCGGCCTCTGGAGCCCCGCGCCCCTGACCGACCCCGCCTTGCGCCGCCGCCCGCTCGGCGACCGCGCCGCGAGCTGACCCAGAAATGCGTCTGGTCCCCGGGCACGTTACATGACATAGGACCGGCGAGGCAGCAGCGGCTTACGCGGCGTGGGCCCACGACCGACCCAGAGCCTGCTCGATCGTGTGGCAGCCCACGCCGTACTAAATAGCTAGGGCTGGCCAAACGAACGTGGTTACTTGGTCGAGGACGGCCAGATCAAGTTGCTGAAGTCGGTTCGGGTCTGCGATGAGCTCGGCGAACCGGCGTTGTCTGTTCATCCGCTTGCTGGTGCATACCCGTGAGAGGCCTATCTCCGCCGGCCACCTAGGCAAGGGACGGCTTTTGCATCGCTCCCCAAGACGCCGCCGGCTCTCGATCGATAGAGGTCTGCTGGCGACTCATCGAGTCGTGCTTTCTGCTCGATCTGTCGTATCCCCGAATCGGGTATCAGAGTCGGCATGTGCTGCCATTGATCTGGGGAGCCAGCGAAGGGCAAGGATACCGAGCGCTATGTGGAGGCCGCTGGCCGCTGCGGCGGCCACGTGCAGGCCAGTGACAAAGGCGGTCTTCGCCTCCACGGCCGTCGCAGGCACAAGGTCCGGAAGCTGGAGGGTTTCATCCAGGGTGGGTGCCAGGTCCGGCCCCTGGAGTCGGAAGACCAGGGCAGCGAGTGAGCCGAGGAGCGCGATGCCGAGGGCGTTGCCGATCTCGTTGCTGGTCTCCGCAATCGCGCCCGCCGAGCCGGCTCGTTCCGTGGGAACGGCACCGACGGCGGTGTCGGCGACGACGCTGAAACAGATGCCGTAGCCAATGCCCCCGATGGCCGTGGAAGCGACGTACCAGCCGATCCCGCCCGTGATTGCCGTGGGGAGCAGGAACAGCAGACCCGCCGCGATGGAGAAGTGGCAGATGATGAGGGCGGTTCGCTTTCCGATGCGATCGACCACGAAGGGCGTGACGATGCAGGTGATGGTGAGAACCACGGCGCCAGGAAGCGCGAGGAGAGCCGCGCGCAGGACAGGCAAGTCAAGGACGGATTGGAGGTAGATGCCTGCGAGGTACGCGGCCGCGGACCACGCTGCCAACGGCAGCAGCCCGGTGATGATCGCCACCGTGAAGACACGGTCGCGGAAGAGCGAGAACTCGATCAACGGATGCCGAAGGCTCCGCTGCCTGCGCGCAAACCACACCAGCAGCACCAGCCCTGCGATCCCCACGAGAACCGGGACAGTCGACAGGCCTTCTGCGGCGGCGAACTTCAGGCCGTAGATCGTGAGCAGGAGTCCGACCGCGGAGATGACGACACTGAGCGCGTCGACGTGACCGGGGCGAGTCGCACGGACCTCACGGAGCAGGATCGGCGCGAAGAGCAGGAACAGGGCGATGACGGGAAGGTTGATCAAGAAGATCGAGCCCCACCAGAACCGTTCCAATAGGATGCCGCCGGCGACGGGGCCAATGGCGAACCCGGCCGCGAATGCCGCAGCGAAGACGCCGATGGCTTGCGCCCGCCGCCGCGGGTCAGCAAACAGCTCGCTCAACACGGCCAAAGCCGATGGCAGGAGAGTCGCACCCGCCACTCCCATCAGCGCCCGGGCGACGATCAGAAGCTCAGGGCTCGGCGCGAACGCCGCTCCCGCGGAACCGATGCCGAAAGCCGCCGTGCCGATCATGAGCAACCTCAGCCGACCGTACCGGTCGCCAATGTTGCCGAACGCGATGAGCAGGGAGCCGACGGCGAAGCCGTAGATGTCCAGAATCCACAAGGCCTGGTCAGCGGTCGGTGTGAGGGCCTGGCTGATCCGGGGCATCGCCAAGAACAGGATCGATCCGTCCATCGAGACCAGCAGTACGGGCCCGAGGATCACCAGAAGGCCGAGCCAGGCCCGCATGGCCGGTGAGTTGTGCGCGTGCTGTTGAGACATGGTTCGACGGTCCGGCAGGAGGGTCTCGGCAACCACTCCCCTGCCGTGGGTACACCCAGCAGGTATACCCACCAGCGTTCTCTGTCGGCCTAGGCTCGATGTTATGGAGGATCTGGGAGCGTTTCTGAAAAGTCGACGTGATCGGGTCACACCTGCTGATATCGGGCTACGCACTTTCGGCACCGCTCGCCGGGTTCCCGGCCTGCGACGTGAAGAGCTCGCCCATCTCGCGGGAGTGAGCGTCGGATATTACACGCGCCTGGAGCAGGGGCAGGCAGAGACCGCCTCCAAGCAGGTGCTCGACGCCCTCGCGCGGGTGCTGCGGCTCGACCGGATCGAGACGGTTCACCTTCACAATCTCGCTCGACAACCCACGAATCCCGGTCTGTCCGAACCCCCCCAAGAGGAGCCCCATCCACGAGTTCTCGCGCTCCTGAAATCTCTAGGAGACGCGACGCCGGCGGTCGTGCTCGGCCGGCGTGGCGACGTGCTCGCGTGGAACCGTACGGGCCACGCGCTCACTGCCGAGCACATCGCATTCGACTCGCCACAGGAGCCGGCGCGCCGCCCCTCCGTCCCGCGGATGTTCTTCCTTGATCCACTCACCCGTGACCTGCATCGCAATTGGGACGAGCTCGCCCGCGTCCACGTTGCGTATCTCCGGCTCACCGCAGGCCGGTTCCCCACAGACGCACGCCTGGCGGAATTGATCGGCGAGCTCACGATGCGCAGCGACGAGTTCGCGAGGATGTGGACGATAGGGGAGGTCGCTGACTGCACCGTCGGAACCATGCACCTTCAGCACCCCACCGTTGGCGCCGTGAGCCTCGCCTACCAGATCTGGCTCCAGCCCGACAGTCCCGACCACCGGCTCGAGATTTACACCCCGAACGACTCAAGCTCCGCCGACGCCATGCGAATCCTGATGCATCAAAGCCGCCGTGACACCGAGCCAGCCTCTATCCAACAGCACTGAGCTCGGCCTTCCGCGTCAGAGGAGTTGATGAACCAGTTCTGGTCCGAAACACCCATCAGCCGGGGTAGTTTGACGACCCCGTGGACGAGGTTGGAGCAGGTGGCAGGACCACAGCAGGACTCTAAGAGTCCCCGTCGCGCACGAACGGGATAGGCAAGCGTACGCGGCTGGCGCCGTCGGTGAAGTATCAGGTGTTCGTCGAGGTACTCACTGGCCAGTCCCCCAGGGCGAGGCGGCTGAGAAGTGCGGCGCGAACCGGATGACCGTCAAGCAGGGCGCCTTCGACGCGCTCGCCGGGGCCTCGACGGTCGGCCGTCCCGGAAGGAGTCTCGAGGCTATCGAGCTGGAGGCGGCCCACAAGAAGATCGAGCGGCTGCGCGCGACGGTGACCGAGCAGGCCGTCGTCATCCATCTGCACCAGGGAAGATCGCTTGGGGCTGAACGCCGGCTGGTCCCGCCGCAAGTCGACGCATCCGTCAAGGCTGATCTACTGGAGCTCGTCGAGCCCGCGGCCCGCGAAGGCGGCTGGTCAACCCGCCGAGCGGCGGCGACCCTGGGCCTGGACCATGTCCGGGGTGTCGGAGGTGGGGCTGTCCAGGGTACGCCCGTCCAGGGCGGTACGCGGGGCCTGCGCCAGGATGGCATCCATCGCGTCGTAATCGATCAGGCCCAACACCATCAGCTCGTTGGCGATGAGCGCCGCCTCGACGGGTCCCGCTCTCCTCGCGCTCCCGCACCACCAACTGGTCCGCCCTGGCAGGCGTGCGGTTCCACACGGTTACCTCGTAGCCGCCGTCGAGGTAGCGCACGACCTAGCCCACAGCGTGATCAACATGCTGGAGGGCGCGGAGCTGTCGGCACAGGTGCCCCAGGGCGAGGCATCGCTGGAGATCGCTGGCAGGCACCTCACACGCCTCATCGGCTCCTGCCGATGAGTTGAGCTGGTCCGGCCAGTCCGTCAGGTGCGTCCTTGAATGGACGCTTTGTCCGGGCTCGAACCTGTCCGCCTTATGGCTGTCGCGCCGGTTTTCTGAGTACCTCAGTGAGGGCAGAGATGCTGTGATCGCCGTGGCCTGCCTCAGCCGCCCGCCTCATCAGGTCATGGAGCGGGGCGAGCCAGGCCGTGTCGACGTTCGTCTCCTTGGCCAGGTCCTCGTCGTGGGCCGCCGCCGCCAGGAAGAGATTCACCGAGGAGGCGGCGTCGGTGTAAACGCCGCTGTCGATCTCCTTGGCGTAGATCGGCAGCTGGGACTTGATCATGTCCAGCCACTTGCCGGTGAAGCGCACCATCGTGTTCACCTCCAGTCCGCGCGCCTGGACCGCGGCGGCGCCCTGGAAGAAGCCGACGAGTGCCGGCAGTAGCATGGCGCCCACCGCCATCTCGTACAGGGCGGCTAGGTCGGCCTCGTCGCCGAGGTGGACAGTGTCGCCGCCCAGCACCTTCAGGGTCGTCTCGAACTCCTCGAAGGCCCTCTTGTCGCCGCTGTAGCAGAGCAGGGTGTCCGGCGCTCCCACCGCCGAGGGCACGTTCTTGACCGCCCCGGCCAGGAAGCGGGCGCCGTGGTCGAGGGCCCAGGCGGCCGTCTCGCGGGCACCGGACGGGGAACCGCTGTTGAGGGTGACCAGGGCCCGCCCACGCAGGGACGCCCTGGCCGGCCGCAGTGCCACCCGGGTGTCGTCGAAGGTGGTCAGGCAGGTGATGACCAGGGGACTTGCCGCCACCGCGTCCTCGATGGCCTCCGTATGCCTGGCTCCCATGGCGACGAGGGGCGCGGCTTTGGCGGCAGTCCTGTTCCAGACGGTGGTCGGGTGCCCGGCCTTCACGAAGGCCTCGGCCAGTGCTGTGCCCATCGAGCCCAGTCCGATGACGGTCACCGATGTCACGTTTTTTGCGATCATATGCAAACTCCAGCCACAGAGATACGGAGGCAAGCGCGCCGCCCAGGAGACCGTCGTGGTCTTGGCGCGGCGTCTGGTTCATTCTGGCTGGAGCACTTACATTCCCTCAAGTACCCACATTTTTGCCGTATACTGACATATATGTAAGTATAGGCCGGTGAAGGAGATAAAGAAGCGGACGTTCACCTGCGGTCTCGACGCCGCCATCGCCATCATGGGAGGCAAGTGGAAGGGACTCATCCTGTTCGCGCTCCAGGAAGGTCCCCTGCGCTTCGGGGAGTTGCGGCGCGCAGTGCCCAGCATCAGCGAGCGGGTGCTGATCCTTCAGTTGCGGGAGATGGAGACCACCGGACTGCTGCATCGCGAGGTCTACCACCAAGTCCCGCCGAAGGTGGAATATTCGCTCACCGAATTCGGCCATTCCCTCAACACCGCGATGGCGCCGCTCGGGGAATGGGGCGAGGAGCACATCGAGCGCATCGAGGCTATCCTGTGGGACCAGGTGGGGTGAACTATGTGGATCCATAAGGTGCTCGCGGGACTTAGTGGGTGTTTGAGAAGGGTCGATAACGGCGGGCGTGTCGCTGCTGCGTCGGGCGGCAAGGCGGCGATAGTAGACGGATGCTGCGGGACCGCCGCTATCCCTCTGATCTCACCGATGCCGAGTGGGCGCTGATCGAGCCCCTGTTACCCCCGCCCCGGACGGGCGGTCGACCCGAGAAGCACTCGCGCCGCGACATTGTCGACGCCATCTTGTACGTGGTGCGGACCGGGTGTGCTTGGCGGCAACTGCCGTTCGACTATCCGCCTTGGCAGACGGTGTACTGGTACTTCGTTCGCTGGGAGCAGGCCAAGGTCACCGAGCAGATTCTTTCAGTGCTTCGCCGGCGGGTTCGTGCCCAGCAGGGGCGTGCTGCAGAGCCCTCGGCCGGAATCATCGACTCCCAGAGCGTCAAGGGCGCCGACACTGTCCCGTGCACCTCGCGTGGCTACGATGCGAATAAGAAGATCAACGGCCGTTATCTTGAGTCGTGGAAATGATCACGCTGTTGACCTGGCGCTCAACGAGAGAGACGGCGTCCTCGACGAAGGCGTCTGGCCTCCCGCTCAACACGGTCCGATCGTTTTCGAGGATTTTCTCTTCGGCGTGTCGCGGTTGCCGGGTTCGCCGAGGATGTCGCGTGTTCGGCGTTCGCCGAGGGCGCGGGCCAGCGCGTCGCGGAGCTGTCGATTCTCCTGCTCAAGGGTGCGGATGCGGGCGGTGGCGATCTCGAGGCGTCGTAGCAGCGAGGTTTCGGAGGTGCGTTGACGTTCCGGCGGCGCCGGGCTGGCCGGTCGCGGTGAGCGTTCACGGAGTTGTTGGATCTCGGCTCGGAGGTCGGCTTGGGCGTAGAGCCAGGACCGGGAGACGCGGGCCTCGCGGCTGACGGTGTCGAAGTTGATCCGTTTTCCGGTGGCGTCCATGCGGCGGAGCGCGGCCAGGGCCCGCCGGCGGGTGTCTTCGGCGCGTTGCTGGGCGGCGGCGATGAGGTGGCGGGTGTTGTCAGCTCGCATCGGCTGTCCCTGGAGCGGGCTCGTTTTTCTCGATCTCGCCGATCATGCGGTCCAGGTTGGTGAGGACCTGCTGGTTCATCTCCACGACGCGGGCCTGGCCTTTGCTCTGGGAGATGTCGATGAGGGTGAGGGTCCGGTGGCGTTGCTCGCGCAACTCTGGGAGGAACTCCGGTCCGGTGATGAAGACCGGGCAGGTCAGGCAGGCGTTGGCGTGTGGGCAGCTCTTTTGGATGGGCAGGCCGCAGTAGCCGTTGGGCAGGGTCTGCGTGGCCATGCCGACGCGGGTCTTGGCCCACTGTGCCTGCGCGAGCGGCCCGTCGGGGGCGAGGGTGACCCGCTCGCCCTTGATGTTGACCTTGGTGGCTTGTTCCCAGTGCCGCCGGACCGTCTGATCGGTGATTTTTGCGTAGCGGGCCGTCATCCGGTGGGACTCGTGGTCCAGCAGGACGCGGACGACCTCTTGAGGGACGTCGCGGTTGATCAGACGGCAGGCGAAGGTGTGCCGCCACTGATGTGGGGTCAGCATCACCGGACGCCCGTGCTCGTCACGGATCTCGCAGCTGTCCAGCCAGCGGTTGAGGGAGCCGCGGAAACTGACGGGCTGGACCGGGATCTTCCCGATGGCGTTGGAGTTCGGCCGCGGGAACAGGTGCGGAGTCCCTTCGGGCCACCGCTCGAGGCCGCGGCACTGCTGGGCGATGATCTCGGCCTCGAGCTGTTCGTCGATGGGGACGGCCGCCTCACGCTTCATTTTGGTGTTGAGGTAGCGCAGGTAGGGAGCGCCCTGCCCGTCGCGCAGGAGACAGTCGAAGGCGAGCCCCAGGACGCTGGAGATGCGCAGGCCGCACCGGATGAGGATCAACGTGATGAGTCGCCCGGCGGGGTCGGGCCAGCGATCCAGGTTCTCCGGGGCCTCGACCTGCGCCATGACGTACTCGGCCAGACGACGGTTGAGTTTCTCAGGGACCGGCGCGGTGTCGCCGGGGAAGAAGGTCGCGGTGCCGGGCAGCGTGTCGTCCCAACCGTTGCGGCGGATGTCGCGCAGGAAGGTGTTGAGCTGCCCGATCCGCGTGTTCTTGACGCCAAGGCCACCCGGTCCGCTGTTTACCCAGGCCAAGTGCCGTTCCAGCAGCGGCCGGTCGACCTGGGCGAGGCAGGTGATGGCGGCCGTGGTGAGCAGGTGGCTGAAGCAGGCCAGCGCGTCAAGCCCGGCCTTGGCGATGGCGGGGCTGAGCCCGGACGAGAGCCGCAGCCGAAGCCATCGCTTGGCCAGCTCGCGCAGCCAGGGCTGGGTGATGCGGTCGAAGCGCAGATGGGCGCGTTCGGTGGGGTGGCCGGGAGGCATCTCGACGCCGGGTAGCAGGTGAAGACGCCAGACATCACGAGGGTATTCGACCTCCCACCCGACGCCGTCACGCAAAATCTCCACGGCTTCCCGCGCATCCAGCAGGAAGATCCCACCCGAGCGCATCCGTGAGTGGAACGTCGCGCGCCACTCCTGCGGCGAGAGATCCAGCAGCGAGGACACGCCGGCGGCCTGAGCGCGATGTATCGCCTCGGCCACGAACTGTGGGGTGACCGTGCGCAGCCGTTGATCGTGGCGGTGCTGGAGCGCGTATTGGAACTCCAGCATCAGCTGGGGCGCAAGTCCTCGCAGGTCGATGGTGGGGCTGCCGGCGAGTTGGCAGTCGATGATGAAGTCCTCCGGGTTGGGGCAGCCGGCGCGCTCCCACCGATCCTGGTGGCTGAGGCAGAAGACCTTGGCGCTGTTCTCCACCCAGAGCGTGCAGAACGGCATGCCGCACTCGGCGCTCCCGGTTGTGGTGACGACCGCCTGCTCGATCCATGTCGCCAGGTCGGGACGGCCATGCCGGGCCCATTTGTCGTAGTGCTTGCAGCACAACCCGCGACCGTTGACCCCGAAGCGGCAGTCGGCGACGGCGCATCGGCGAAGGCTCGCGTGACCTCGGACCGGCGGGCCGGGAGCGGCGAGGAAGTCGGCCATGTCGGGGCGGCCGCGGTGCCGCCACCGGATGACGTGGCCGTTGCAGAGACCGTGCTGGGCGACGAGGCGATCACAGTCGCTCACCGCGCATTCGGTGGTGATGAACACCGGGTCGTGGGGGTCGGGGTGGTAGACCTCGACGCGAAACTCGGCACGCACGCTGGCCAGCAGCGTCTCCAGCAGACCCGCCCTGGCGGGGATCGATCCGGCGATCATAGCCGGACCTCCCGTCCGGTGAACCAGCCCGCGGCCTCGAGGGTCCGGCGGGCGTCCTCGATGGTGAGGTGCCGTAGGTGTCGATGGTCGTGGTGATCGAGGCGTGACCGAGGAGTTCCTTCACGCTCTCCATTCCGGCGCCCCGGCGCAGCAGCCAGGTCGCGTAGGTATGCCGGTATTGGTGGGGTTCGAAGTCGATCCCGGTGCGACGGCGCAGCCGCAGGACCAGGTCATAGACGGCCGGGTAGGCCCATGGCCGCCCGTAGGGTTCGGCGAAGAGGTTGACGAAGACGTAGTCGGAGTCCAGCGCGCCGTACTCGCGGGTGAGGTAGTCGGCATAAAGCCGCATCAGCTCGGCACTGGCCGGAATCGTTCGTGAGATGCCGGCCTTGGCGCGGGCCCGGTTGGCGTTCGAGCGGGGTGTGACGGTGATGGTCTGATCGGCGATTCCCATGTCCTCGTGCCGAAGACCCAGGGCCTCGCCGATCCGCAGGCCGCAATCCAGCAGGACGGCGAACAGCAGCCGGTCGCGCAGGTGCTCACAGGCGTCCAAGACGGCCTGGGCCTGCGGGGCGGTCAGAACCTTCGGCCGAGGTGGAGACGATTTCAGCTTGATCGCACCGCGCCGCTCCGGCTCGCCTTTGGTGACGTGGTGCAGGAACGATTTGAACGACGTCGCGGCTCCGCGACGTCGCCCGGGCTGCATAGTGATCAACAGTCCGGCCAGCTCGACATCGCCGTGCCGAGCGTGGAACTCGCAGAACGAGGTTAAGGAGGAGAGCTTGCGGTTCACGCTGGCCGCCGAGCAGTGGTGGGCGACCGTGGGCAGCACCGTAACGTTCCCGGTGCGTGTCTCGGGCGGCAGCCGCAGCCACGCGACGAACCCGGCGACATCCTCCAGCGTCGCCACGCGCCAGCTGAGGCGGTGCCCATGCAGGTAGGCGAACCAGTCCTTCAAGTCGTGGGCGTAGGCCTTGACGGTATTGGGTGATTTCTCGATCGAGGTCAGGAAGGCCAGGAACTGCTCCACCGGCTCGATCGGGACCTGATCATCGTCGAGGACAGTCCACGACTCTTCCTCCGAGTCCGGCATGAGTACTCGCTGAACGCGCATCTCCCCTCCCGCTGTTGCGTGCTGGACAGCGGTAGGTAATCGCATCCACGACGATGATCGGGCAGGCTCGGACGTTCGTCGAGTACGTCACAAACAGCCAGAGAGGGACTCAAGATAACGGCCGCAAGCGGTTCATCGTCACAGACACCCTGGGCCTGCTGCTGGTGGTGTGCGTGATGGCGGCCTCGGTCCAGGACCGCGACGGCGCAAAGACCACTCTGCTGAGTGCGTACCTGCTCACGCCGGTCCGGATCATCTACGCTGACGCCGGATTCGCCGGCGCCCTGGTCGAGTGGAGCCGGCGCGTCCTGGCCACCACGCTGTACATCGTGCGTAAAGCACCCGGTCAGATGGGGTTCGCTGTAATCGCTCGTCGCTGGGTGGTGGAACGCTCGCTGGCCTGGCTGACCAGCCACCGCCGCCTGGCCCGCGACTATGAACGCCATTCCGCCAACTCCGAAGCCATGATCCGCTGGGCCGCCATCAGCACCATGGCCCGCCGTCTGGCCCGCGGCAGACCGGCCACTCGCCCCGGCCCTCGCCTCCTCGAACCTGCTGGCTGAGATACTGGCCCGACACGGGGCAGGCTGTTCGGCGAAGGGGAACACTGTGCGTCAGGCCATCGATACCGCGCTGTTGTCCATCATTGGCTATGTCAATCAGGCGATGTTCGCACTCTCCAGGGGCCGCGTGGTGCTCTATCGCTTCCATGGCATGCCGGGAGCGCTCCTCACCATCACCGGACCGGCCGCGCCCGTCGGCGAGACCGTGATGGTGTGTTACCTCCCGGACGGCGACGATTACATTGTCCTGGCCACAGAGGTCGAGACTGGAATCTCGGCCGCACTGCGCACCGCCACTGCCGCGACCCTCTTTGATGAGCAGATACCCGTCGACATCACCATGCTGACCGACGCCACCGAACGCGCCGCTCTGCTCAACCGACTCCTCAAGCAGGCTTCCATCTATGAACGTCACGAAGTGACGCAGCACCATCAAGTCCCCATCGCTCGACTGACACCGCACTACAGGCCCACACCCCGTAGCTCGGTCGTATTTGTTGGGCTTCCCTGAAGAGGTTCAGGGGCACCGTCCACCGCAAGCACGCCTTCCTTCACCTGCCAGGCCGGTTCCACGTCGGCTTCCCTCAAGACATTCATCCGCTGGCCGCTTCTCAAACACTCACTTAGCCCTGAGGATGGCAGCGTCGCATGACGTGGACTCTTGAGAAGACATGCCAATTGAACATCACAGACCGCCTGGACCGCGGCGGAAGTGCCGGAACCCGCCACACCGTGACGATCCAGCCGGGCGGGTGACGGCGGGCCACGGTCCAACGACGGTCGTCGTCGATCTCTTCCTGCAGCAGCGCCGCCGCGTCGCGGTCGGCGATACGGCGGCGTTCGTGCAGGCGGCTGGCCTCGGCGCGGCCTGCCAGCGCAGTACCCGCACGTGATCCAGGCCCAGGTAGGTCGCCGACGGCCATACCGACCAGCCGCCCCGGCGGGGCGTGTACGCTTACCTGTCCGCTCGTACGCGACCTGGGTCCTGCTGTGATCCTGTCACCTGCTCCAACCTCTTCCACCGGATGATCAAACTACCCGCGGCGGATAAGTGTTTCGGACCGGGACTGGTTCATTGACTCTGACGCGGAAGGACCAGTATCCGGATGTGACGTTCGTGCCGATCACCGGAATCCCGCGCTTACAGACAGCGCTGGTGTGGCTCACCGCAAACCCAACGCCCGCATCGACGCCTTCGTCAGAGCCACGCGGGAAGTGCTGGACGCGGACGCCCGTCGCCATAGGACTTGGGACCTGCAACAATGAGGTGCCCTCCTGGTCGAGCGCGAGGATGATCTGCCGAGTCGGCTCCAGCGGGAGCATGCTGGACAGCCGCGCAGGCCGCCGGGCGTCGGGCGAGATGAGCCGCTGTCCGTGGGGATGACGAAGCTTCGCGGATTCTTAGTGCTGACGAAATGGTGGATCAGCGCGATGCCCGGATGATCCCCTCATCAAGACTGATGGGGAGGGGCATGCCCGATATCTCCGTGAACCCTGCGGTAAGCGTCCTTGACCCGGATCCGGTCGCCGTCGAACTCGTAAAGGTCACAGCCATCCACCCGGTGCACTTGCCCGTCTTCGTCCGTGCGCGTGTAGAACCACTGCCCAGCGCCGCGCTCGCCGGCGATGAACGCGTTGCCGGCATGTGACTCGAAGCCGGCGTCGTAGGCGAGCATCAGCTCAAACCCGCGGCGCACCTCGGCCCGCCCCCGGAACGTCGTGCCCGGCTCCGGCCCGACGGAGGCCCGGAAGGTGCAGTCGTCGGTCATGAACTCCATGAGCCGGTCGAGGTTCTTGTCGCGCCACGCATCGCCGAACTCGGCCAGGCGCTCCAGGGTCATCGCCATGTCTCGGATCCTTCCTTGAGTTTGGTCGTACCAGTGGAATTAATGTTCTCTGGGACTTACAAAGCTCACCGTTCGGTGAATGGCTGTTCAGCCGCTATGTGTACATGGCTTGAGTGGGCGCCGTGATGATGGAGGACGCCGATGCCGCAGCCAAAGCGGGAATGAGTGTATGAACGCACCGGATTTGGTGGAGGCCGCCAAGAAACTCGGAGCGTTTTTATTCTGGAACCGACCTGAACCGATTACGGCTCGCCGGGTGGCTACAGCACCGACAATGCTCGATCCAGATCAGAGCACAGGTCTTCGGGATCTTCCAGGCCGATCGACAGGCGGAAGAATCCATCGCCCGCCCATTCGCGATAACGTCGCAAGTGGGCTTCGTCAAGTTTGAAGGTGGTGTGCTGGAGGTCCGCCGTACGCGCCTCGAGGATGAGGCTTCGCGACAATCCCAGCGACGCCGCGAAGTAGAAGACCTGCAACTGGTTCTTCAGACCCCTGCCGAACCGTTCATGATCTGTGACGGTGAACGCGATCATGCCGGACGGGCTGTTCATCTGCCGCTGAGCCAAGGCGTATTGCGGATGGGACGGCAATCCGGGATATCGCACCGAAACCACCCTGGGATGGTCCTGAAGAAATTGTGCGACCTGCGTAGCGCCTCGCGCGTACGCGGCCATGCGGATCGGTAGGGTTTCCAGTCCTCGCAGGATCAGCCAGCAGTTGAACGCGCTGAGAGTGCCGCCGAGGTGGACCCCGACTTCGCGTCGCAACCTGTCCATCGGCTCTGCCCTGCCGAGTACCGCGCCTCCCAGTGCGTCGCCGTGGCCGCCCATGTACTTGGTCAGGGAGTAGACAACATAGTCGGCCCCGAGATGCAGGGGCTGGGTGACCGCCGGCGTGGCGAAGGTCCCGTCGATGCACAGCTCCGCCCCGTGCCGGTGCGCCACATCTGCCAGCGCCTGGATGTCCACCAGCTTGAGGACCGGATTGCACGGCGTCTCGGCGTAGATTAGGCGGGTGTTCGGCCGCAACGCCCCCCGGACATCGTCGAGGTCCGACATGTCGGCGACACTCACCTCGATGCCTAGACGGCGCAACAGACCACGGGTGAACTCGGCGGTGCCCGCATAACTGATATCGCTGACCAGCGCATGGTCCCCCGGGGAGAGCACCTGCAGCATCAGACCGGAGATCGCCGCGATGCCGGTGGCGAACACCACAGCCGCCTCTGCGCCGTCCAGCAGGACTAGCTTGTGTTCGAGTTGGGCGGCGTTCGGATGCCCCTCTCGCGCGTAGGCGAACGGCACGTCCTGCCCCACGGTCGCCTCCGCGCTGAAGCCAATGCTTCCGTACTCGGCCGCGAAGTTTACGGAAGTCGCGATGGGGGGTCCGATGGCACCCGTGGAAGGATCAAGGCCAACCCCACCATGAACAGCGATCGTGCTGAAGCCCATATCGGCCAGGTCTCGTTGCATCGGCGCCTCACTGGTCGTCTCTACCTCGATGATGCATTATAGTGCACTATAAAGTGCATCCACTCAAGAGGTGGCGGATGACGAGCGTGGACGACATGGCGCAGGTGATCGCATCCAACGTGCGCGCCGCTCGCCAGGACCGCGGCTGGACCCTCGATCAGATGGCCAAGCGTTGCGGTGTGAGCCGGCGCGTCCTCGTGCACATAGAACAAGGCCAAGCCAACCCCAACATCGCCACCTTGTTGCGGATCTCTGACGCCCTAGGGATAGGGTTGCCCCACCTGGTGGCGCTTCCCGAACTGCCCAAACCGCGTGTCGTACGGGCCGGTGACGGCCCGCGACTGTGGCAGGGCAGCCACGGAGGGCATGCTCATCTCGTGGCCGGGAGCGGGCCGCCCAACGTACTGGAACTGTGGGACTGGACACTATTTCCCGGCGAGACACACAGCAGCGAGGCACACACTGCAGGCACCATCGAACATCTCCTAGTGATCAGCGGTGAAGTTCACCTCCACGTCGCCGACCACGAGACGCGTCTGCTCCCAGGGGACGCCGTCAGCTTTCATGGAGACCAAACCCACTGCTATGCGAATGCAGTCGCAGCCGATGGCCCAGCGCGGTTCACTCTCAGCGTCTTCCAGCCCGGAGTAGGCATTATTTCTTGAGCGGATCGAGTCCATGCCACGTGAGTCTCACTATTCAGCCGAACCACGTCGGCTCGCTCACGAGTGCGGCGGGATGGCCCGACCGAGTGCAGTTGGTGTGGGTTCAACAGGAGGATGAACAAACGAGTCGCCGAAGCACCGTCCGCACAGGAGCGGCGTCCGGTCCGTGCAATCGAGGACCAGCGAGCCACAAATCGAGATCATCTTCTCACCGCAAGGTTGGGAACGATGAGAAATCCCAGGCCGGAAGGGTATGGGAGTGGTCGGCAACGTCAGGCCCTGGCTCAAACGGACTCGTGATGGAACCGCGGGTACCAACCGCCGGTGTGCTCATCCGGCAAACCACCCGCATGTCTACCTGGTCGGTGACTGTGGCTGCCGATGTCGAGACAAGGACATCGAGGTCCTTCGCCCTCCGCCACCAGATCACCATTCTTGAAAGACAGCTCAGCACGGACGCCAGGGTGACGTTCGCTCCGGAGGAGCGCGCCTTCTGGCCCCGCTCCTGGCACCGATACCTCCGCAAGGCCATACGCCGGCTGCGGCTACATCTGCGGCCGGATACCGTCCTGGAGGAGGTGATCGACGCTGCTGGCCGGGATGGCGCCGGAGGTTGGCGCCGAGCGGTGGATCGGCGACATGGACATGGCCGGGCTCTCGGGCCAGGCGGCCGACGGTCGGCGCCTGGACACCTGCCCCGGCGATCCCCTGGGCGGAGAGGCGCTCGCGGACGGGGCCGCGCACGATGTCACCGGCGAGAGCAGGGAGCAGGTCGTGGCGAACGCCTCGTCATGATGGTTCGCGACACACCTGTGGGCCTGCCGGACATGACCTAAGCATGAACGTCACCGACACCGGGCTACCGGAACGCACCCAGCGCTTCGCCCGCCTTTATGAGCAGACGTATGCCGCGTTGCTGCGGTTCGTCGAGCGTCGCGTCCATCCCTCCCATGCCGAGGATGTGGTCGCTGACGTGTTCCTCGTCGCCTGGCGGCGCCTGGACGATCTGCCCTTGGCGGCGGACGAGGCGCGGGCCTGGCTCTTCGGCGTGGCGCACCGCACTCTGCGCAACGGGCTGCGGGCCGACCAGCGGCGGCAGGCGCTCACCGTCCGCATCGCCGACGACCGGCTGAACGGCGCCGCGGCGGCTGGACTGGATCCCGAGCTGGTGGCAGGTCGGCTCGACCTCGTCCAAGCGTGGCGGCGGCTCAGCCCACGCCACCAGGAGACGCTCGCCTTGGCCGTGTGGGACGGCCTCACAGCGCCACAGGCCGCGCGGGTGCTCGGCATTTCCCCCGTCGCGTTCCGGCTCCGGCTCACCCGGGCCCGACGCGCCCTGCGCCACCACGCCGACGCGGCCCCCGCCACCACACCCCAGCCCGTGGCGACCGCCACCGTCAACTCCCGGAGCACGCGATGAACGACACCCTTGACCACACTCTGCGCGACCTCGACCCGGCCGTCACCCCCGCCGACCTGGACACCAGCACCGACCCCAAGGCCCGGGCCCTGCTGGCCAGGGTGGTGGCCACCGATCCGATGGGGACGCCCGCACCAGCGCCCCACAGCCCTCGCCTACTCACCAGAGGGCGGCTAACCGCCGTCGGCGCAGGGGTGGCCGCCGGCATCACGGCAGCACTGCTATTGCCCGGCGTGTTCGGCGGCGGCTCAGCGATAGCCGCGTGGACCGCGACGCCGCACACGGTGAGCGGTGACCGAGCCACCGACGCCCAGGAGAAGTGCCTCGACAACGCCCAGGAGGCCGCCAAGGAGACGACCGGGCGCGACCTCGGCTTCCGGCCCGTGGTGACCGAGGGCCGGGGACCATGGACGCTCGTCTACGTCAACGACGACGGCAGCCATCTGGCCGAGATCACCTGCCTGCTCCGCGACGGCGACCTCGTCGGCTCGACGGGCAGCATGCCGGGGCCCGACGCACAACCGCTTGCGCCGGTTCCCGCGGGATCGGCGCGGGCCGACCTCGGCACGGTCATGAGCACGAGTGAGGAGAGCGTGCGTGTCGTGACCGGCAGGATCGGCGCCGGCGTGATAGGCCTGGAGCTCACCACGGAGACGAAAGGCAGCGTCACCGCGACCGTCACAGGCGGCTACTTCGCCGCCTGGTGGCCGGACTCGCCGACGACGGTGGAGCGCGGGGATCTCTCACCTCGTGGCGGCGTCAAGAGCGTCACGGCAATCCTCCAGGACGGGTCGCGGCACAACGTCTCCCTCGAGGAGCTCACCGGCCGGACGAGCGCGCAGCTGAACACATCAGCCACAAGCGGCTCCACGCACGGCTGACCTGGCCATCCGCGGCGGCGCCTGGCCTCAAGGTCCGGCGCCGTCGAATATCGGGGGGACGGGCACGTCCGCCGGTTTCCCGGTCGGCTGTGCTCTCCCTGATGACCGGGGCCAGGTCATTCCTTCTCCTGCGTCCGTTACCTCGAACTGGGGTTCAGTTCCCGCACCCAGCTCACCGACGCCGTTCACCGTCGGCATGCGGTCTCTCCCGCGAGGGCTTGTTGGCCCAGGTGCCACCGGTTCCGGACGGGGAGATCAACCCGAGTCGATTGGGCGAAGAGTAGGCGACCGTGTTCAGCCTCAAAGGCGCCCGCGTTTGTGTCGCTTTCCGATGAAGATCGCCATCCGCTCAGTGACGTACTCCCTGATCTTGTTGCAAGGGAGATTTGAGTGTGCGCACTGGAAGTATGCCACTCCGCCCCGCAGAAACTCCTTGAGTTCCTGCGCTACCACGTCGTTGCTCAACAGCACCCGCGACCGGGTCAAGAGTTCGAGGATCCTGTCCCGAGCACGCTGCATGCCCTGAGGCCCAGCGCGATCCGTGCACCAGCCGCGATGACCTCGACCGACGATGAAGCGGTCCGAGCGGGAGCGGCGCCTATGGCGAGCGCCGACGGCGACCGCGAGGGTGGCGCCCGCCTATCACCGAGGGACGGACAAGCTGTGGCGAAGACCCACGTAGGCGTCCGCCCCCGGCGCGATGACCAAGGGCGGCCCACTGCACACCGCACCATCATAAACGGAGACTGGGACGTTCGTCCTATTTGCCACCTGCATGAATCCCGTGCCGGTCGAGATGCAACCGGCCGGCGGGTTGGAGACAACCCTCTGATAACCGTCGGCTCCACTCAGGACGAGACGCCCCGTCGCGGCCAGCGCGGGAGAGGTCACGACACCCGCCAATCCAACGGCGGCGATCGCCATCACGATACCTTTTCTGATTTTCAAAGTACCTTCCTCCCTTTCCATATGATCTAAGGGCGAACCTGGCAGCCATCAGTATTCAGAAATCACCTTTCACAACTCTCTCTCACAGCTGTCGTGCCTCTTGCGACACGCTGCGCTTTCCCCGTGAGATCGCCACTTCAGGGGCTCTGCCAAGATTCCGTGGTGTGTGCGTGTGTCAATGGCCCTTAAGCTCGGTTCTGATCCACTTCCTGTGACCCGGCGACAGAGCGTGATCATGCTCATTCGGCGTGGGGATCTGAAGGCGCAGCAGATCGAAGCCGACGCGTCCATTGCCGTCCCTCTTGATCCTCATGATCCGGTTCGCGTTGCCTTCGACCCGGTTGGCATCGCCATGTCACCCTGGCTTCGGCTACCCACCTGTTCCTCACTGAGCTGCGGTTGACCAGCCCAAAAGCGGCTGGCGCGGCCTGAGCTTCTGCAAGATGCTGCACAAGCTCCAAGTGTTGTTAGCCACCTGGGCCAGCCGATGTGGCCGGTGCTGATGCTCTGCCAACTCCTTCGCACGGTGGTGGTCGACGCCGTCGCCGGCCTGTACGGGCTTCCTGGCCAGGGAATCACTAGAAGTTGCGCGGTGCTGCTGGAGGAATCGGTACAAGGATCTCAGTACGCACCACAGCGGCGTACGGCGAGCAGGGCGAGCACACGAACCACCTCCCTCAACTCCGGCAACCAGACCTGCTCCCGGGGCGCGTGCGCGAACCGTACGTCACCCGGTCCGTAGTGAAGCGAGGGAATCCCCGCAGCCGCGTAGAGTCGCAGGTCGCTCCCGTAAGACGCAGCTCCCTCCACCGGGATGACGCCGGTCGCGTCGGCGACGCAGCGTGAGATCTCGCCGAGCAGCGGATGCCCGTCGGGCAGGCGCCCACTCGCGAACTGCCCGCCTGGCCACGAAACGACAGGCGGGTACGCTCGGAGCCAGGGGTGATCGATCGTCATGACCGCCTCCTCCAGCGAGATCCGGGTGTCGGCGGGATCCTCGTCCAGTCGCACACCCATGCGTCCCTCGGCCACCAACAGATCCGGCACGCTGCTCGGCCAGTCGCCTGCGCGGACGGTACCGATCTCGATGGGGTACGGCAGTGGGTTGCCCTCGAAGAGCGCGGGAAGCCGCGTGTTCCGCTCTGCCTCCAATTTGCGGATCGCTTCGAACACCGGCCAGAACACCTCGATGGCGCTGACTCCCTCGTGCCGGGTGGCGCCGTGCGCGGCCATGCCCCCCACCTCAATGCGGAAGGTCAGCGCCCCGGCGTTGGCGCTGATCACCTTGCCGCCGGTCGGCTCGGTGATCACCGCTGCCTCTCCGGTGTGACCACGGGCCAGCGTGCCGAACGCCCCCAGGCCCCCGTCCTCCTCACTGACCACGCAGTGCATCGCGAGTGGGCGCGAGAGGCGTACGCCGGCCCTTCGCAGCGCTCGGACCACAGCGAGGTTGGCGATCAGCCCGGCCTTCATGTCGCAGGCCCCGCGGCCGTGCAGGACATTCCCAGTGATCCGTGGAGTGAACGGGTCGTGGCCCTCCCACTTGGCCAGGTCACCCGTCGGAACCACGTCGACGTGCCCCTGCAACACGAGAGCCGGTACGCCCTCCCCTTCGGTCACACCAACCACGCCGTACCCCTCAGTGCGCGGCGCCTCGATGCCGGGGAAGCCGTCCGCCTTCTTCAGCGCAGACAAGTCGAGTTTCCAGACGTCGACGTCGAGATCGGTCTCGGCGAGCAGGCGGGCGCACCAGTGCTGGAGATCCGACTCAGCGTCGGTCCCGGTGACGCTGGGAATCCGCACGGCCTCAGCCAGCAGGTGCACCATCTCCGCATCGTCGACGGCATCCAGGACCCGCGCTTCGACCGTGTTTGCGGGACGGATCATCTCTCAAGACTCCTTACCTTGCATCCGGCGGCCCAGCGGTCCCGGCGCCTGTGTACTTTGGTCCCCGATTGGATCCAGCACCGACGCCTCACACGCGCGCGAAAGGCTCCGTCATGTGCGAGGTGGCGAGCCAGGCGCCACTCGACCGTAGGCGTTCCAGGAGGGACAGGCGTGTGGCCCGGGCCGCCAGTGCGTCGTCGTCGTAGCGATACGCAAGTGCGGCTTGACCAGCTGCAACGCGTTGAGAACAGCATCGCCCGAGAACACGACCGCCTCATCGCCGTGCTCCAGCAGCACCGAGGTGTGGCCAGGGGTGTGCCCTGGTGTCGGCATCGTAATCACCTGCCGGTGCAGCCGTACACTCCCTTCGCACAGGTCGAGCTGGCCGGCCTCGGCGAGCGGTCTCAAGATCTCATCCCGTATGCGCGGGTTGAGCCTTTCCACCGCATCGTGGTCCGCCCTGGGGACCACATACCGCGCGTTGGGAAAACCCGGCTGGCCTCCGGATACGGACCAGCCGACGTGGTCGGAATGCAGGTGGGTGAGCACCACCGTGTCGACATCCGCGGTCGTCAGACCCAGCGCCACCAGGTTGTCCGGCAGCCGGCCCGGCGTCGGTGCCCAACTGTTCGCCGGCGCGTCCACGTCGCCGATCCCCGCGTCCACCAGGATGGTGCTGCCGTCGTCCAGTTGAATGAGAAAGGCGTGGAAGTGCAGCCGCCAGCTGCCGTCACGCTGAATAGCCTCCGGATCGAGCGCGGCCGCGCGGGAGACCTCGGCTGATGCGGCGTCGGGAAAGGCGGACAAGAGCGGCTCGAAGAAAGTGCCAACCCCATCGCACAACGCGTGCACGACGCTCGCGCCGCCGGTCTGGCGGACCCCGAGCACCAGAGGTATCACCGCCGCCTCCCTCCACGCATCCACAAACTGGCACGACCCATGACGGGGACTATGACGGGGAGCGTACGTTTAAGTCCAGCTACCTATGTTTAAAAGCCTTTTAAGATAAGCTCATGTTGGATGTGAAGCGGCTGATCCTTCTGCGGGACCTCGCCGAACACGGCACGGTTACCGCGGTTGCCGAGCTCAACCAGGTCACCCCGTCGGCGGTATCCCAGCAACTGCGGGCACTCGAAGCCGAGTCGGGAGCCGAACTTCTGATCAGGGAAGGCCGCACGGTTCGCCTCACCGCCGCGGGAGTCGCTCTGGCCGCCCAGTGCGAGCACGTACTGGCGGCCCTTGAGCGTGCGCACGGCGCGGTACGTGCGCTCGACGACCAGATCAGCGGGAACATCGTCATCGGGTGTTTCACCAGCGCGCTGCGAGGCGTCGCCACTTCGCTCGCCGCCACGATTCAGAGCCGGCATCCTCGTCTACGGCCCTGTATCCTCGAAGCGGAGCCCGAGGAAAGCCTCTCTCTCCTCAAACGGCGCGACCTCGATCTGGCGATCATTTATAGATACGAACAACTCGGCACCCCCTTGCCCGCAGGGGTTACGCTCTACCCCCTCTTCAATGACCCGCTCATGGTGGCCGTACCCAATGCCCTGCGCGGCGCAGTCGAACGCGGCGGCATCGCCGTACTCCGAGACCAGGCATGGGTGGCGACTCCTGGGCCGAGCGCATGTCGTGAGATCCTCTTTCACACATGCCGGAGCACCGGTTTCACACCTGCGGTCGAGCACAGCTATCGCGATCTCCACGCGGCATTGTCACTGATCTCGATCGGGCTCGGAGTCATGATCCTGCCGAGCCTGCTCTGCGTGGATCCCCCACCTGGGACGGCGCTCCTGCCCCTGCCCGGAAGGGGTCGCGTGATCGAAGCCGCCGTCCGGTCCGGCACGGACGCCCATCCCCTGGTAGCCGCCGCTCTTTCCGCCCTCCAGCCCACCGCGCCGGGAGTGCCAGCTTAGCGGCTGATCTTGGTGTTGAAATGGTCAGAGGTTGGCTGGGGTCAGGCCTCCTTCGAAGGAGACTGAAAGGCGTTCCAGGGCGCTTTCCAGCGCATGGTCCATCTTATCGACCGACGGGTGAATCCAGGATTGGGCCGTCGTCGACACATCTTTGCGGCCCATGCCGGTGGAGTCCAGGCTCATCAAGGCCCTGTACACACTCCAGGGCCGCCGTCTCGTTCGGAAAGTGTCCCGACCATGCAGGCGCGGCAGACGCAAGTCCGACGCGTAGCATTCCGGCCACCGCGACCATGGGCATCGACGGCACCGAAATGGCCGGCACCCGCCGTGATCGTTTCGTCATGACCGCGGGAGTTCCGCGATCGCGTCCGAATCCCCAGGTGCGGCCGGACTCGATTCCTCGAACCGTTTCTGGACGCGGGCGGCGTCCTCCGCGCGGCTCTGGGTCTGGTACATCGCGATCGCCCGCTGCCACGCCGCTCGGGCCTCGCCGTGGCTGCCGAGGGTGGCATACGTGTCTCCGAGCCGCTCCAGCGTGTTGGCAGCGAAGTAGTGGCTGCCGATTTCGGTGAGGAGCTCCAGTGCATCGCGGTAGCACTGAACCGCCTGGGTATGGTTGCCCCTGAGGTGGTGGACGTATCCCAGAGTGTCAAGCACGTTCGCCTCGCTGGGACGGTCCCTTGTGCGGCGGGCCAACAGCAGCGCGGCCTCGACGGTCTCACGGGCCACGTCGTAGCGACCGAGTTTCGCGGCGTACCACGACATGTCGTTGAGTGCATGGCCCTCCCAGACCGGCTCGTCGAGGGCACGGTAGATCTGTTGTGCTCGGGTGACGTGATCGAGCGCCAACTCGTAATTCTCCTGGCGCATCCAGGCCACCGCGATCGCGCGGTGGGTGCGAGCCTCGTCGAGGCGGTTGCCGGTCTTGCCGGTCAGCGCCAGCGCATGGTGCAGGTGGTCGATCGCCTGGGCGTGCAGGCCCAGCTTGGCGGACACGTTCCCGAGGAGTCTCCCCATGCTGGTTTCGGCCTCCGGGTCCCCCTGGTGAATGGCTGCGGCCAGGCCGGTCCGCAGGACTGCGAGCTGGTCGTGGAGATGTCCACGCCTCTCCTGGTAGGTGTTCAAACACCAGGCAATTCCCCACACGGAGCCGTGCATACCGTGTTCCGCGGCTGCGTGCTGGGCGGCGAGCAGGCAGAGGTAATCGGTCTCGAACCACGACAACGCCGCCGCGACGTCGTGGAGCGGAGCGATATAAGTGCCAGGCGCGGGTGGGTCGAGCCCGATGACTGGGCCGTTCGGATCGATCAGCTTGTCGGCCGCCCTTGCCATGTGCAGGTAGAAGCCGACTACTCGTCGCAACGCCGTGGTGTCCGCCGGCGCGTTCAAGGCGGCGTAGCGGCGGATCAGATCGTGCATCCGGTACCGGCCGTGCCCATCCTGGCTGAGCAGTGATGCGTGTTCAAGATAGCGTAGGGCTGTCCGGACTCTTCCGAGTTCCAGCCCAGTGAGGCTGGCGGCGGCGTGCTGGCTGATGTCAGGGCCGGGCGCGATCGACAGCAAGGTCAGCACCTTCACCTGCTCGGCGCTGAGCGCCCGCAGCGACCATGACAGGACGGCCGGCAAGCTGGCCGAGGGGTCGCTGTCGTCGAGCGCGTCGAGTCCTTCATCGTGCAATTCGGCGACCAGCCCCATCAATGAACGGTGCGATTGGGTTGCCGCTCGAGCGCTGATGATGCTCAACGCGAGTGGAAAACCCTTGCACAGCGCGATCAATTCTTCCGTGGCCTCGCTCTCGGCGGCCACCCGCTCGGCGCCAATCCTGCGGGTCAGCAGCGTGCGTGCCTCGTCGTCGGAGAGTATGTCGAGTGCGAGATGGCGGGCGCCGTACCGGGTCGTCACGCCGGAGAGCCACCTACGGCTCGTCATCACGACCGCGCACGTCCCACTTCCTGGCAGTAGTGGCTCGACCTGGGCGGCGTCCACGGCGTTGTCCAGCACCATCAGCATCTGCTTGTTCGCCACCAGACTACGAAACAGCGACGCCTGGGCGTGCGGCTGATCCGGCACCCGGTCGCGAGCGACACCGAGCGCGTCGAGGAATCCCCGCACCGCGACCTCCGGGTCCATCGGTGCCCCCTCCGGGCTGAACCCGCGCAGATCCACGAACAGCTGTCCGTCCGGGAACCGGTCAATGTTCCGGTGTGCCCAGTGCAGCGCCAGCCAGGTCTTGCCCATGCCGCCGCTGCCGGCGATGGCCGAGATCACCACAGGGCCGCTCTCGGCACTGATGTCGTCCAGTAGTGCCAGTTCGTCCCGACGCCCGACAAACAGCGCGGGTGGAGCGGGCAACTGCCGGGGAACCACCCGCGCGTTTGCCACAGAAACAGTGAGCGCCGGGTCCGCCGCAAGCATGCCCTGGCGCAGTTCCCCCGAGTCCACCCCTGGGCTGGTTCCCGGTTCGGGTGCGGCTAGGTCAGGGTCGTCGTTCAGGATGGCGTGCTGCAACGCCCGCAGCTCTTTGCCCGGATCCACGCCAAGCTCCTCGCGCAGGAGCGTCACCATGTTGTGGTAGGTCTTGAGGGCTTCGGCCTGCCGGCCGGACCGGTACAGCGCCAGCATCAGCTGGGCCCGCAATCCTTCGCGCAGGGGGTGCGTGTCCGCCGCCACCAGCAGATCTCCGATGATCTCACCGTGGCGGCCAAGCATCAGATTGACGTCGAACCAGCGCTCCAGCGTGCGCTCCCGCTCCTCAGCCAGCCGCGGGACGTCGTCGCGGTGCACCACCTCCGAAGGCACGTTGGCTAGAACTGGGTCCTGCCACAGCTTCAGCGCCCGCCCGAGCAGGTCCGCCTCCCCGGGAAGATCGCTTTCTCTGGCTGCCCGTTCGGCATCCTGGACGAGCCGACGAAACCGGCTCAGATCCAAACAGTCGTGTTCGACGTCGATGACGTAGCCATGCTCATGCGTACGAACCAGCTGGGGCCCCTGTCCCTGGTCGCCCATCACCCGGCGTAACCGCGTCACGTGTGTGTACAGCGCGCCACGCGCGTCGGCGGGAGCGTCGTGATGCCAGACGCGATCCGTCAGCTGGTCGTAGGAGATCTCTTGTCCGGCGTGGAGGAGAAGGGTAGCCAAAACCACCCGTTGTTTCCCCGCGGTAATCGCAATGGGCCCGTCGGTGTCGACCACCCGCAGCGGCCCCAGAACACTGAACCGCAGACCCCTGCCAATGTCCACGACATCAGGTTTATCGCACGTCCTCTGCCCTCGCCACCAAAATGGCCGCGACCACATCGAAACCCGATCCTCGAACTGGCCTCGATGATTCACGGGTTTCGGTGGCTTCGCCGAGCTTGTCACTTCAAGTGACACCCCGCTTCCGGCCGCACTTTAGCGACGGGGGCTGACGAGCATGAAAGCACCAGCCTACCGACTGATCAGTGGGATCCGGTGGACTCTGACCTGGCGCGTTTCGCCGCTGATTCCGGTCTGGCCTGATCGGCCCTGGACGGCGATGGCTTGACTGGCCTGTGCCGGGATGTGCGCGCTGTCGCTGGCCCCTTGGGGATGTATGTACGCCCGCCGATGGTGGCGGGCGTGTCGGTGAAGCCGAACGACCCGGCCCACCGGTGGTCCCGCGGCGACTCGTCGGTGTTACTTCCAGGAGGCGCTGGCGATGATCTTCTCCAGGCCGGGGATGCTCCAGCCGTCGGCGATGAGGATCTTGGACTGGGGCAGGTACCACTCGCGCTGGGTGAACTTCTTGTAGCGCTTCTGGGTCTTCATGTCGAAGCACTCGCCGGCCCATACCCGGTACTGGGCCTTGCGGCTGCCGACCTTACGGTAGGTGTTCCGCAGGGGCTTGGAGGCGGGGAAGCGCTCGCCGTACTTGGTGCTGCCCGGCGTGAAGCGGCACAGCGCGACGCCGATCGACGACGCCGAGGACGCGTTCGCCGTGCGTGACCGCAGTAACCTCGACGCCGGCACCCTGCGCCTGCCCGGCACCGCGCTTCGCAAGCGCGGCGTGGCCCTCTAGGACAGCTCTCCAAGGACCTCCCGGAAGGGCGCAGGCGCGACCCCTGAACCCCTCGGGAACCGTGACAGGCGCGGCGGTGAACCCCCAATCCCACGCGGCTCGCCGCCGCGCCCCAAAGGTGATCCGACATGCGCCACTGGCAGCCCTACATCCCCAGCGGCCCGCTGTTGTGGGTGATCGAAACCTCCTGCTACGAGGAGTTCGTCCTGTGCGCCGAAGACGGCGAGTACTTCGTCCGCCGCCGAGCTGCTGACGGCAGCTACGACGTAAGGTAGCGCCTCATGTCAGTGCGATTGGACTTCTGGGTGCTGGGGAGTAGCACGGCCAGCACTCGTGCAGGAGTCCCTGTACCGCAGGTGATTGGTCCCACGCGTCGAACAGGACGATGCCGGGCCGGACCATTTCCGGCGAGTAGGGGGCGAACCGGCGGAACGCCCTGTCACCGTTTGGACCGTGACCCCGCTGGAGCCGGTGGCCTCGATGGAGCACGTCGAGCGGCTGCGCAAGGACGGCGTGCCGTTTCGCTCCGATGCCGTCCTGCCCCGTCGCTCCCGAGCAGAGCGTCAACTTGCTGCCGGTCGGGCCGTGCAACTCCGGCGGACGCACCAGCCGCGAACGCCTGTGCTGATCAGGCCGAGGCGGGTAGCCGTGGGTGCGGTTGAGGTTCAGGATGGTTCGGCGGCGTACGCTCCCTTCGTCCCGTGCTCCTTGACCAGGCGTGCCCATCGGGTGCTGCGCTGGAACCGTCGGGCGAGGTCGGCCGAGTGTGGGAGAGAGCCATCGGCCTGGCAGTGCGTCAGAGCCCACTGCCAGGCTTCTTGCTGGAGTGCTCGGCCTCTGCGGGTCTGCTTTCGCGGAATCGACGTGACCGAGCCTTCGTCATCCACAGGCTGTGGAGGACCGCCATGCTCGGACACGTCTCCGACTGAGCGAGAGGCGGCTTGGCGTATCTGCCTAAAGATCATCTCCAGGCCGCCGATCAGGGCGATGGCTGGCCACGCGGCGACAACGCGACCGATCGCTGATGGATGGGCGACGGCGATGTTGGCGGCCACGCTCGCGAGGCTGCCAAGGATGAGGAGCAGCCACGGCAGTAACCCTCCACGCTTGCCGCGTCGGGAGTCGGCGAGCAGGGAAAGAGAAGCGGCGAGGATCATGCCGTCTACGGACAGGGGCAGGAGAGAGGCTGACCAGGTGGTCTCGCCGTGCTGTACGGCCAGCATGTGGAGATGGCGGTAGCTGACCGCGGCGGCGATGACCGCGAGCAGGACCACGGTGATGGTGGTGAGCCAGCGGACCGTCCGATCTGATCGCTGACGATGGGTTACGCAGGTGCACCGCGTACTGTTCTTCATGGAGCCTTGGCCCTCCTTATCAGGGTCCAGGTTCAAGGGCTTGTCCGGGTGTTCCAGCACGCGGACAAGCCCGTTCTGGCGTCAGGACGCCTTCCTCCTGCGGTTTCGGATCTTGGTGAAGGCGTCGAGTGCGGTCTCATCCGCGTCGTCCAGGGTGTGCAGGTACTTCTCCGTGGTGGCGATGGAGGCGTGACCGAGGCGCTCCTTCACGACCTGAAGATCGGCGCCCCCGGACAGCAGCCACGAGGCATGTGCGTGACGGAGATCGTGAATGCGTACGTGCACCTTGAGATCTGCGGCGGCTAGGGCAGGCTTCCAAATCTGGTTGCGGAACGCCTCGGCAGGGATGTGACCGTCCGTGTCACGCACACGACGGGGCTTGCGAGGGCTGTCCTTCCCCTGCGCGGCGCGGCGCTCTGCCCGGTAGGCGGCGAGCGCGGCGCGGCAGTGGTCGCAGCGGCACTTGCCGATGTTGTAGCCCATGAGAGTGCCGTGCCGGTAGCGCCTGCCCTTGGTGTTAGGCTCCGTCAGTCCCAGCTCGCTGGGCTCGGGAAGCACGCGACGCTTCGCTCGCGGGGCATCGACGTTCCACGTGAAGAGGAGATCTTCCTGATCGAGCCCCTTGGCGCCAATGTGGGCGTTCAGTTTGGCCATGAGCTGCGCGGTTAGTTTAAAGCGCCTGAATTCCCCGTCCTTGGGATACTCCTTGACGAGGAAGCGTGCGCCTTCCGGATGGTGCTCCGGCGTCAGTTCGACGACGGCACGAGAGATGGTGAGGATCCGGGAATCGCGGTTGAGATCCTTCACCCGCAGTTCTGTGAGCTCTCCCCAGCGCAGCCCGGTCTCGATGTCGGTCTCCGCGAGGAGTTGTGCGTCGCTGTCGGGCAAGGCGTCGTACAGCTTGTCGAACTGCTCGGGAGAGATGATCGTCCGCGGCTTTGCAGGCACTGGAGGTGACTTCACACCTTTGCACGGGTGGAGGAAGGTGACCTGGTCGTTCAGCGCGGTGGTGAAGATGGCACTGAGAATGATCTTTGCCTTCTGGATCGTCGGGGGCTTGACGCCGGCCTTCTTCATCTTGGCGATCCACGCGCGCACGTGCTCGGGCATGATGTCGATCATTCGCATCGACCCGAACTCCGGGATTAGGTGCTTCCTGATTGCGTAGGTGTAGCTCTCACGGGTCGTTGCTTCCATCTCATGATTGGGCAGCCAGACATTCTCGACATAGGTCCGGAAGGTCTGCCGTCCACGCTTCGCGTCCCAGTGGCGGCCCTTGGCGACTTCTGCTTCGGCCTTCTGCCATGCCTTGTCGGCTTCCTTCTTATTGGAGAAGGTCCCGGCCGAGATAATGTTGCCTTTGAGATCTTGGTAACAGGCCGTGTAGCGAGGCTTGCCATTGCGGCCCATTCGCTTGAAGGAATAGCCCACTCCTCTCCTCCCATGATCGTTTGTTAGTAGCTTGTTAGCAGACTTGGCGGCATCGACTGACATCTCATGAAACTCGATGTCATCGAATCATCGCATCTACCTGCTAGTTTAAGGACGAGTCCCGTGTATCGCCACAATGATTGAACGCTTTGGAATCGCTGATAAGGAAGAGGTCCCAGGTTCAAGTCCTGGTAGCCCCACAGAGTGTGCCCAGCTCAGAGGTCGTTTCCCGGAGATCAGGGGACAGGCTTTTGATCGTTTGCCATCAATTTGCCACCAAGATCGCCTGTCACCAGGTGACAGAGATCAAACCACAACGACAGCAGGCGAACCTTCGAACGAGACCGTCCGATGTCGAGTTGAACGTTGAGACGCGCCTCTCTCGGCCTTGGGCCTCGTGCGAAGATATTCGTCAACCTGCGATGCAGCCCCTGTACTGTCGCTTGACGCCAGTGGCGTTGGCGCGGTATCGACCAGGTCTTCCGAAGCGCCGAGCCAGCGTGCGGTCATGGCAAGATCAATCTGCCGACGCGCGGTCCATTGGAGCGAGATGCGTGGCACGAGGAGGGCCTCTCCAAGAAGGGCGGCCTCGGCTTCTTGCACTTCGTCGAAGCCGCGCAGCATGGATCCGTAGATCGTCTGGTTAGCGCCTGGCCTGTGTTTCAGGATGAGGTACGCCAACTCGTGGATGATGTTGCTGTTCTGACGACCAGCGCTGTGCTGTGGGTTGTTGATGATGACCAAACCGTTCGGCGTGCGAACGGTGATCGCCGACACCGGTGTCATTGTCGACACTGTCAACGCTGACGCGCTGGGTGGTCGGGCTCGGCTTACCGTCGTGGCTCCCGGAATCGCGTGTCTCTTCTGTACGGAGGACATCGACCTGCTCATGGTAAGCGCCCAAGAGATGGAGGCGGCAGAACGGACACAACGTGCTGCGAAGGCTACGTCCCCGGACTTGATCAGCCAGCACCGGCCATGGTCGCGTTTACCACCTTTGCTGCCGCACTCGCCGTGACGGAGTTCCTCGAACGACTCATCGGCTGGGGCGAAGATGTACGTCGAAGACGACGGTGACGCTGCTGTCGGCACGCTCGCCCAAACTCCGCCAGGCACTGCGCAAGGCCAAGCGAGACGGGCTGCACTACCTGGTGCTGGACGGCACGCTGATCCGCACCGACAGGATCAAGGCCGACCGGCCCTACTTCGGCAAGCATCGCGTGCACGGGATGAACGTCCAGGTCATCGCTACACCGGACGGAACCATCCTGTGGACCTCCGGAGCGCTACCCGGCAAGACCCATGATCTGAGTGCCGCCCGAATCTGGGGCGTCCTGCGCGCCCCGGAGCAGGCCGGGATCATCACCCTCGCTGGCAAGGCCTATCAAGGGGCACGTCACCCCGTACAGGGCAAGGACAAGCCCGAGTCCCAGAAGCGGGCCAATCGCTCCCACGCCCGCCTTCGCGGGCCCGGCGAACGCGCGAACGCCCAACTGAAGAGCTGGAAGATCCTCCACAAGCTATGCTACAGCCCCTCCAAGGCCGGCCGCCTCTGTAAGGCCATCGCCGTCCTTCAAAACCACCGCATCGCCCAAGCCGCGCGAGGATGAAATGTGTTCAGTGTGCTGTGTGCCGGGGGCGACGTCCACGACGACCACGCCTGTGGTCTGCTCGTTGGTTGAGGCCGTCGACCGTAGCCACGGGCGATCGGCTCAGGTCGTTCACATGGAACTTTGCCTCACCCCAAGCTGGCAAACCGCCCTACTTTGGGCGCATCCTCTCGACGCGGTGTTGCCAATCTCCCACGACCGTCTTGATTGCGAGGCAGCCCACCCTTCCGGTGGGGACCTTGGACAATCGTGGGTCTTCCGATCTGAGGGCACCGAAGGTCAAGAACGTCCAGGACGAAGATCAACAATCGGCGACGCGTGAAGCGAGCTACAGCGATCTCAAGATCATGTCCCTGGGATATCGCTGGGGCTCCTGCTCCATAGGCGGGCGCCTGAATATCCATTGGGCGACGATGCAACTGCCTCCCGACCTGATCGACTACGTCCTCGTCCACGAACTGGCTCACCTTCACGTCCGGAACCATGCTGAGCCGTTCTGGAAGCGGGTCCGGCTCGCGATGCCCGACTACACGGCTCGACGCAACCGGCTCAAACAGTTGGGCCCTGACCTGTGGCTCCCAGAATGAGGACCTCAGCAGTTGCCCCGGGCCCGGGTGAGAGAATTTGAAACTTGGCAGTGATGCCCGTGGCCAGGGCCGGAGGCTTTGAGCGCACGGGCAATCGGTGGCGTCTTCGTGCGCAGGTTCCGAAACCCCCGGCGGACACGGACCGTGGTGAGTTTGGCCGCCTTCAAGGGCTTCTCCCGGAGACGGCGTAGATTGTGGACCAGGCCGCCTTCGTCACCTGTGGGTTTGGCGTCGATAGCGGCTTGCTGGCCCGCATTGATCGCTTCACTGATCTTGGCCCGGGCGACCCCTACCAGACGGCCGATTTCGGCCTGAGTCGACCACCGTCGCTAGCCTTGTCCAGGTCAGCTCCAGAGCGTTCTCGACAGTGACACAATGGCGCGGTCGGCAATAGGGCTTGGCTGTGCAGGCAACGGGATGGACGGGCGTGGAACCGGTCTTCGATATTGATGTCCTCCCGCTGATCGCAGCCTATCGGGAGATATGCCTCGAGGAGGCCTCATCTGGACGCGCTCAACGTCTCGGCCTCCTCATCGTGGATCTTCTTAACGCGTCCGGCATGGAAGCGGCGCTTCGGGGCGAGGACTTGCCCGTCATCGTCTTCCGCCACAACGAGCGGCCGTTCCTGATGGCTCTGTCGTGGTCCGGTGAGCCGGTCGGTGCAGCAGATGTGGTCGAAGTGGTGCGTACTCTACATGCCGACTCCGGCGACGCGACGGTGATCTTGTTGTCGATGCCTGGCTTCGAGCCACAGACCCCCGGCTCGACGCTCCACGCTGTCTCCCCCCGGACACTGCTGTGGGACCGCATGCACCTAGAGTCCGCTCTGTGCGGGCTGGCAGCAGTGACGGATCTTCTCGCAGTTGGAGAGCGTATCGCCTTCTTCGAAGCCGCGCCGTACGTCACGCTGACAAGGCTGCTGGCCGACGCAGATGACGTGCCCCTTCCCCGAATGTTTACTCCGGATCGGCGGCCAACACCATGGCCAGTGCTCGACGAATCGCACGCCGGTATGCCGGCGCAGGTGACACTGGTCGGCGAGGACGGATGGCATCAGCCGTCCGGAATCGCCGCACTGGACCTCGAACGGTTGGTCGTCGTCACCGGTGGCGGACTGATCGAGTTGAACAACCAGAACGGTGCGACCTCGTGGATCATGCAACTGTCTGGCTGCGCGGCCGAACCTATGGTGCTACCGGACGGGTCCGTTCTCGCGGTGTGCAACAACGCCGTCGTGCGGGTGAACAACGGCCAACTCGAGCCTGTTGCGGGTGGCTTTTCCGGCGATGTGCGCCTGCTGGCCGGCCCGGACCGGGAGCCATGGGTTCTCAGCGGGGCCGGCCCAACGTACGGCACTGATCAGGCAACGCTGTCGCTAACGCGAATCGGTGAACGGGTGGGCGACCAGCATCGCTTCGACGTTCACTTTGACGCCGACGTGGACGCCGCAGGCTGGCTGGAGCGGCGCCGGTTCTTCCTCGCCGCGGCGGGGCACAGCGCGGTTGTCGACCTCAACCGGCGCTCGCGCGTCATGGAAGAGGACTGGATTGTCTCGCCCCACGGCTACCGCGCCTATCTGCAGGTCCTCGACCCTCATCGCGTGGCGATTGCTGCAGGCAACGCCACTGGGGTGGGCGTGACCCTGTGGCGCACCGACGTCGTCACCGGGGTGAGCGAACAGTTGGGCGATCTGGTCCTCAACGCGGTCTGTGGTCTGTGTGTGGCAGCCGACGGCACCGGCTACCTGTTGGGCGATGTGTACGGCGCGCGGCGCGGCCCCCGCGATCCCTGGCCGGTGCTGATCCGTCTTCCCGGACTACGCCCTCCCGGGCATGAACGGTCGGGAGCCCAGGCGGGTGACGCTGCCGGCGCGCAGGGTGTCGAGACAGCGCTGCAGCCTGCCGGTTCGACCTCGGTTGTGGAGCGGCCCGATCCGGCTGCGGATCCGTACAACGCGGTGCGACTGGCGGCGCGCGGCGATCGCGGGCAGTACGCCCTGGAGCCGCGGCCGATCGATACTGGCGGACAGGCTGAGGTCTTCCGAGCCAGGCACAAGCCCTCGGGCGCGCTTGTCGCCTTCAAACGGCTGCGCTCCCCGAACCCCAATGCGGTGGCCAGGATGAGGCGAGAAATTGAAGTCGCGCGTGCCCTGGGTGACAACCCGCACATCATGCCCGTTCTGGACTACAGCGACCGGTATGAATGGTTCGTCATGCCGCTGGCGCAGCACACCGCCGCAACTCACCGGTCGGACTTGGCCCAACCGCCGGCGCTACGCGACCTCGTTACCGCGATCTGTGAGGCGCTCCGTCCGGCGCATGCCCACGGTTGGATCCACCGGGATCTGAAGCCCGCGAATCTGCTCAACTGGGACGGCGTCTGGACCGTGGGCGACTGGGGCTTAACGCGCCGCCCTCACGGGCAGACCACCAATCCCGACCGCACGCGGGTGGGAGCCATGCTGGGGACCGAGGGCTTTGCGGCGCCTGAGCTGTCCATCGACGCCCACCAGGCCGGCCCCGAGGCCGACATCTACAGCATCGGGCAGATCATCGGATGGGTCCTGCGGGGGGACTGGCCGCAAGCCAATACCCCACTGCTGCCGACGGACGGCCCGTGGCGCCACGTGGTCTGGAAGGCCACCCAATTCGACTCGGCACGCCGGCCCGCCACCGTCGACGACCTCCTCGACGTCATCCGCCACGAACTGGACTACGACCAACCTGACACCGGCGACCCCACCGCACGACTGCTTGCCGCCGCCAACGACGGTGACAGCGCGGCCGCCGAAGAACTGTTCGGTGTGGCCATGCGCAACCCAGCCGACCTCACCCTGTATACCGACGTCCTGGCTCGGCTCGACCGAGACGCCGTGTACGCGGCAGTGGCCGCGGACCGCTCGCAGGCGATAGAGGTCGTCCGTGCGATGAACAACCACCTGCGCCACGCGAGCCAGCTGACCTTCGACGACGCCGCCCACGTCATTATCTGGCTGCACTGGATCGAGGTCTGGGCAGCCCACGCCTCCGACCTGGACGTGCTGCAGGTCGGAGCCGACGCGGTCCTTGCCTGGGACGCCTATTGGGACCAATGGACACCGCAGCCGACGATCAAAGCCTGGATGATCACACTCAGAGGCGATGCAGCTGCAGTCGTTGCTGGTGCGCTCAGAGACCACCCTGACGCTGTTCAGCACTTCGCGGAACTCGGCGATAACAGCCGCGTCGACGAGCGTATCCGGCGCGCTGTCCGGCCACCGCGAGCCTCTATGTCCGATCCCTGAAAGCCCGGCGATAGCAGGGGAGGTAGGGGATGCGCTGTGACGGCAGGTGATGCCTCCATCACTTCAGATGCCGTGCGACGAACGCGAACGGCACTGTTAAAGCATGTCTGTGTCGACGTCGAAGCCATCGGACGCTCCTCTCCGACGCCGGAGTCGGGCGACGCTCATCGCCTCCATCGTGCTACTGGCAGGGCTCCTGACGGTAGGCCTGGTCGGGCTGCTGACCGATCCGTTGCATCTACCTCTGCCTCTGCTGTCAGTGCTGGATCAGCGGGCCAGTGTGATCAGCATGTTCATCGGTGCGGCAGGGCTAACGGTCTCGGTGGTCGCACTGTTCCGTCGTCCCGCAGATGAAGGACAGGCGCTCCCGCACGGCGGGGAGCACCTCCATGGGCTTCACGGCGAGGTGGACGTCGGCGCCATGCCCACTGCGGCGCACACCTTGCCTCCCGATGTCGCCTCGTTCACCGGGCGCCACGTCGAGATAGATCAGGTGCTCAAGTCATTGCCGAACGGCACACGTCCCGGCGTGGTGGGGATTAGTGCGATCGATGGGATGGCCGGGGTGGGCAAGACCGCTTTCGCCGTGCACGCCGCCCACCGGCTCGCTCCACGGTTCCCTGACGGGCAGTTATTCGTGCGCCTTCATGGCCATACTCCCGGCCAACTCCCGGTGGACCCTGCTGACGTCCTGTCCACGTTGCTGTTATGGGTCGGCGTCGCACCGCAGCACATCCCTGCAGACACGGAGGCCCGCGCGGGGTTGTGGCGGGATCGAATGTCAGGCAAGAAGGCGCTCGTGGTGCTGGACGATGCCAGCGGCAGTGAGCAGGTCCAGCCGTTGTTGCCCGGCGCCTCCGGGACGTTGGTTCTGGTCACCAGCCGTCGGCGGCTCACCGCCTTGTCGGGTGCGAAGGCCATCACCCTGGACGTGCTGCCACCCCGGGAAGCCGCGCAGTTACTCGTCCTGGTGGCCGACCGTCCCGGCCTGTTCCTCGGCGATCCTGAGGTCGCTCAGGTTGTCGCATTGTGTGGATTCCTGCCTCTAGCCATCAGCTTGGCGGGCGGGCAGCTCAAGCATCATCCGGCGTGGACCGTCGCCAACCTGGTGGCCGACCTCGCTTCGGCGGCGGATCGCCCGAGTTCTCTGCAGGCCGAGAATGTCTCGGTCACCGCCGCCTTCGACGTGTCGTACCGAAATCTGCAGGAAGACCAGCGGCGTTTGTTTCGCCGACTCGGTCTCCACCCCGGACCGGACATCGATGTCTACGCCGCGGCCGCCCTGGGCGACATTGATCTGGCCACGGCCCGCCGGCAACTGGACGATCTGTTCGCCTACCACCTAGTCAACGAGCCGGTTCGGGGCCGCTATCGCTTTCACGATCTGATCCGTTGGAACGCCCGTGCTCGCGCCCTGGCGGAGGAGGGCGAGGAGGTGCGGAACGCGGCCGGGAAACGGCTGCTGGACTACTACCTTCACGCCGCCCGCGACGCGGATCGTCATACGACGCAAGGAGTTCCCGCCGGCGTGCCGGAAGTGAGCGCCGTTCGGCCAGCGTGGCTGCCGGACCTGTCGACCTGGGAGCGAGCCGTCACCTGGATGGAAACCGAACGGCTCAATCTCCATGCCGTCGTCGACCACGCCGTGTCGCACCGCTGGTTTGAACACGCGGTTGCCATTCCCGCCGCGATGCTCGGCTTCCTCCGCGTCCACGGCCACTGGCACCAGGCCCTGCACCTTCATCGGGTCGCCCTGGAGACAGCACGCAACGTCAGCGATCCCCTCGCCGAGGCCAACGTGCTCAACGACCTGGGTGTCCTTCAGAGCTGGGCCGGTGACCATCGAGAGGCCACCGAGACCTTGTCTCGGGCGAGGGACCTGTACCGGGCCTCCGGCAACCTGCTCGGCGAGGCCAACGCGCTCACATACCTCGGCTCCCTTCAAGGCCGCGCAGACGATCTCGTGATGGCGATGGCCAGTCTTACCCGGGCCCTTGAGCTGCATCGGGCCACCGGCAACCGGATCGGGCAGGCCAACACGCTCAACAACCTGGGCATCGTCCAGCACCTGACCGGGGATCACCGGGCCGGGATCGCCGGCCTCGTGCACGCTCGCGAGCTGCACCGTGCTATCGGCAACCGGCTTCGGGAAGCCAGCGCCGCACACAATCTCGGCTGCGTGCAGCAGGCGACCGGGGAGCACTTGCCAGGGATCGCCAATCTCGTATGGGCCCTTGAGGTCTACCAGGTCCTTGGCGATCCCCTCGGGCAGGCCCACGCGCTTAATGACCTGGGAGCCGCCCAGCAGGCCATCGGAGATCTGCTCGCGGCCGCCACCAGCCTCACACGTGCGCTCGAACTGTATCGAGCCCTTGGCAACCGGGCGGGCGAGGCCGAGGCGCTCACTACTCTCGGCGTCGTATGCCGATTGACTGGAGACCCTCAAGCCGCCACGGACGCCCTCTTCAAGGCCTTGGAACTGTACCGAAGCCTGGGCAATCGCTCCGGTGAAGCAGCGGTCCACAACGATCTACTCGCACTGTCGCTCGCCTGCTCCACATCGTCGGGAGCGGGAGCGCTCCAGCCTCCACAAGATTACGACCAATCGCCAGCCGCAGCCCTCTCGCGCAGGCAAAGAGCCCTCGCGGTCCGGCGGTTCTCGTATCGAGGCTGGTGACCCTACGCTTGTACGTCGCCGTATCCGAATGCCACTACTTGCCCCGTCCACGCGATCGCGCAGGATGCACCGCGCCAGCGCGGAGCAAGCTCCTCGCGGTATGGCTGCGGGCCAGGTCAGCGCACGACGATACCGTCGATTACAGCCGATCCTGCCCGCGCTGGGTGCCAGCAGCGGCGCTACACGCGTTCGCGAACGCCACGCCTTCGTGGGCGAGCGCTTAGCGCACGCGGCGTCGAACGGGGCCGTCGTCATCATGACCTCGCCGACGCACCTCGAACATGACCGGTTCGGTCAGTATGACCGGGAGGCCGACGATCGTCCCGATTGCGTGGCTGACGTCTCCGCTGCCGGTTACGCTCGGTCAGGGCCTGGGCCAGTTGGGCGGTCGCTGCGGCGACTGCTCGATCTGCGGGTCTAGCCGCTCGTCCAGCGGCGCTGCGGCGGGCGGCCGCGTCATCGCGCTCCCGGGCACCGAATACGCGGCTGCTGGCGCGATCGCCGAGTGATCTTCTATGCTCTGCTCGCCGTCCTGTCGCTGGGCTGCTTCCTACCGACCTCCCTGACAGGCAGCTTGTAGGGTCGACCCGCGATCGGCACGTAACATCAGCCGCTGGCAGAACTCAGCCCAGTTCGCCTCCGAGACCCGCGCGCTTGATCCAACGTCCCCAACGAGGACTTCGCGAGAACCGCTCAGCAATGACCTTTCCAGACGGCAGGCTCCATCGGGACATCGATTCTCTTGAGCCCACTGCCAGACGACGCGGTGAAAAGCCGCGATATCGGTGTCTCGACGTCGAGTGTCTTTCGGAGGCAGACCGACATCGCCAACGTTGTCCGATCCGGGTTCGGGCACCTCAGGCGCTTCAATAGGTGGCCTGGCTTCGCGTCCCTCGCTGGAGTTGGAGTTTGCTGAGAGCCGGCGAACCTGGGACATCAACAGCTCGTAGCTGCCGATCAGAGCAGCGCTCGGCCAAGGGGCGATGATCCTACCGATCAGGCTGGGCTCGGCGACCCCGATGTTGGCACCGAGGCTGGCAAGGCTGCCGACCACAAGAAGGGTCCAGGCCAGCATGCCGCCGCGGGAGCCGTACCGATTGGCCAGGAGGATGGACATCGAGGCGACGACGATCGTGCCGTCGACGGCGAGCGGGATCAGCACCGCCGCCAAAGGGTCCTCTCCATGGCGCAGACAGAGCTCGTGCATGTGACGGAACGACACAACGGCCGCCACCAGAGCGACCAGCAGCACACCCGCCAGAGTCGTGTACCGGATCCACCGATCTACCGAAGGGCACGTCATAGCCGATCACCCCTGCCCCAGCAGGAACCGCGTGGTCAGCGTGAAGCCGTGTGCAATTGGTTCGACTCCCCCTCGGACACAGATAAAGCCCTGCATCAGCGGGGCTTTCGTCATGTCGGGGTTGTAACGCGGCGTCCTCGGCACCAGCCGGCCACGCAGCTCGTCACGGCGGCCGATGAGGATCCGGATCATCGCCGTCGGCGCCCGGACAATGTGGACGGATACGACTCCGTGTACTTTCGCTGGATATTTCGTATTAAGTGTGTCCGCCGCTGGACGAATTACCGCAGGGTATGGTTGGGTCTCGCGCGTCGGCGAGATCGGGATCACAGCGGAGGCGGTCATGGGCAGGCCGGAACGGCCGCTCGACCCGGAGGCGGGGCCGGTACAAGCCCTCGCCTGGCACCTGCGTCAGCTGCGCGACAGGACAGGGCGCATGAGCTACCGGCAGCTCGCCCAGCTGGCCCACTACTCGGCGAGCACGCTGTCGGACGCCGCCAAGGGCGACCGGCTGCCGTCCCTGGAGGTGACCCTCGCCTACGCGCGGGCGCTCGGCGGGGACGAGGCCGAGTGGCGGGCCCGCTGGCAGGCGGCGGCCGAGAGCGAGGACCACCCGGGCTGGCCGCCGGAGACGCCGTGCCCCTACCAAGGGCTGATGGCCTTCGAGCCGGAGCACGGCGAGTGGTTCTTCGGCCGGGACCAGCCGGCCGCGCGCCTGCGTGAGCTGACCGGGCGGCTGCCGGTGGTCGGCGTCTTCGGCGGCTCAGGGAGCGGCAAGTCGTCGTTGCTGCGGGCGGGCCTGCTGGGCGCGCTGGTTGGGGATGCCCGGTGGCGGACCATGCTCACCACCCCTACCGCGCACCCGCTGGACGCGTTGTCCGGCCAAGTCGCGAAGTTGTCCGGAAAGGATGTCCAGCAGCTCAGGGAGGACCCAGCCGCGCTGGACATCGCCGTGCGCGGCGCGCTGGCGGGAGCCCCGGAGGACACTCGGGCGCTGCTGGTGGTGGACCAGTTCGAGGAGGCGTTCACGCTCTGCCCTGACGAGCAGGAGCGCCGCCGGTTCGTGGACGCTCTGCTCGACCTGGCCATCGGGCCGGGACGGCGGACCACCGTGGTGATCGGCGTGCGGGCCGACTTCATCGGGCACCTGGATCCGCGCCTGATCGCGGCGCTGGGCGGGGAGGCGCAGCTGCTCGTCGGGCCGCCCGCCGCCACCGAGCTGCGCGAGATCGTGCTGCGCCCGGCCGCCAGGGCCGGTCTCACCGTCGACCCCGACCTGCTGGCCACCGTGCTGGCCGACACCGCCACCGAGCCGGGCGCGCTGCCCCTGCTCTCGCACGCGCTTCAGGAGACCTGGCGCCATCGGGTGGGGGACCGGCTGTCGCTCGCCGCGTACCAGAAGATCGGCGGGGTGCGCGGGGCGATCGCGCAGACCGCCGAGCGGGTGTACGCGGAGATGGACGGGCCGGGGCAGCAGTTCGTGCGGCGGATCTTCGTGCGGCTGACCGCGCTGGGGGAGGGCACCGAGGACACCCGCCGCCCGGTCGCCCTGGCCGAGCTGGAGGGCGTGGGCGACCAGGACGTGCTCGACCGGCTGGCCGCCGCGCGGCTGGTGGTGGTCGGCGAGGAGTCGGCGGAGGTGGCACACGAGGCGCTGATCCGGGCCTGGCCCCGGCTGCACCGCTGGCTCACCGACGACCGGGCCAACCTGCTCACCCACCGCAGGCTCACCGACGCCGCGCACCGGTGGCAGGACCTGCGCCGCGACTCCGGCGCGCTCTACCGGGGCGCGCAGCTGGCCGTGGCCAGGGCCTGGGCGGAGGAGAACCCCGCCGAACTGAACCCGCTCGAATCGGCCTTCCTGCAAGCCAGCCGAAGTCTGGAACGGCGCAGGGCGCGGCTGCTGACCAGGGTGGCAGGGGTGATGGCCGTGCTGCTGGTGGCCGCGCTGGCGGCGGGCGGGACGGCATTCCAGCAGGGGCGCGAGGCCGGGCGCCAGCAGCGCATCGCCGTCTCGCACCAGGTCTCGCTGAAGGCCCTCGAGCTGCTGGACACCGATGCCGACCTGGCCGGGCTGCTGGCCGTCGTCGCGTACCGGCTGAATCCGGACGCCGAGACCAGCGGCGGCGTGATCAGCGCGGCCGCGGCCGCCCGGCGGCGGATCGAGCTGAACGTCGGGGGCCCGGGCGTCTACGACGTGGCGCTGGACCCGAGCGGCACGCTGCTGGCCGCGGCCGGAGCCGACGGTGTGGTGACCCTCTGGGACCCCGCCCGGCGCGCCCGCGTCCGGACCTTCACCGAGCACCTCCAGCCGGGTAAGGCCATCCTCGCCCGTCGCGTCGCCTACAGCGGCGACGGCGGCCTGCTCGCCTCGTTCGGCCGCGAGCAGGGCCCGGCGCAGACGGGCCTGGTGGTGGTACGGGAGCCGAGCACCGGCCGTGAGGTGTTCCGGTTGTCCAGGGACCAGATGACCAACGCGATGGCGATCAGCCCCGATGGCGTCCGGCTGGCCTTCGGCACCCGCGACGGCAGGATCGAGATGTGGAACCTGAGGGACGGCACCCATCAGGTGCTCACCGGACACCGGGACCCGGTCGGCGGGCTCGCGTTCAGCCAGGACGGCAGGTTGCTGGTGTCCACCTCCGGCGGGGAGCAAAGGCCGATCGTCTGGGACGTCGCCACCGGGGACAAGCGGGGGACGATCCCGGCGACGTCCGTGCACCGGGTGGTGTTCGGGAACGGCCACCTGCTGGTCACCGCCTCCGACCGCCTCGGCGTGCACCTGTGGGACCTGGACCGGAACGTGGAGGTCGTGGAGGTCAACGCGCTGCCCAAGCTCTCGCCGTGGGCGTGGGACATCTCCGCGCCGGGGGGCGACCGGATCGCGCTGGCCGACGAGAACGGCTCGATCACGATCTGGGACCACGCGAAGAACGAGCTGCTCGCGACCTACCAGGACAGGACCAGGGCCGAGACGCTCTCGCTGAGCCTGAGCAGGGACGGGCGGCGGCTCGTCTCGGCCGGACTCGGCGGCGTGATCGTGGTACGCGAGCCGGCTCTGCCGCCGTTCAGCGGCCACAGCGCCGCCGTCAACGCGGTCGAGACCAGCCCGGACGGCACGCTCATCGCCTCGGCGGGCAGTGACAAGACCATCAGGCTCTGGGACAACGCGGGCAATCAGCTCGACCGGCTGGACGGCCATCCCGACCATGTGGAAGCCATCGCCTTCAGCCAGGACGGGCGCAGGCTCGCCGCCGTGACCCGCGACCACCACGTGGTGCTCTGGGACCTGACCACCCGTAAGAAGCTCGTCACCCTGACCTACGACGGGATGGGCGCCTCCACCGACGTCGCCTACCATCCGGACGGCGGAAGCCTGGTGGCCGCCGCCCTGGGCTGGCACCGGTTCACGATCGACCCCGCCGGGACGGGCGCGGAGTCGCCGTTCCTCCCCTTGGTCGCCACCGGGGTGGCGTACGCGCCGGACGGGCGCATGGTGGTGGCGACGAGCGGCTCCGGATACCTGACCGGGTGGGACCTGACCGGGTCGGAACTGGCCACCGAGACGCCCCGCTACCGGATCAAGACCGGCCAGATCTCGATCCTGGACGTGGCCTACAGCCCGGACGGGAAGGTGATCGCGACCGGAGGCGCCGACCGCACGGTGAAGTTGTGGGACGCGACGACCGGCACGGCCCTTGACACGCTGCCCGGACATGCGGGGACGGTCGAGGTGGTGGCGTTCAGCCGGGACGGGCGGTGGCTGGCGTCGGCCGGGTCCGACCGCACGATCATCGTCAGGGATCTCCGGACCCGGGAGCCGGTGGCGGTGCTGAGCGGACACGGGGCGCCGGTGCAGGGGCTGACGTTCACCGCCGACGGCGACCTGGTGTCCGGGGGGAACGACAGCCGGATCATCCGGTGGGCGCTCGATCCAGAGCGGGCCGCGGCGCGGATCTGCCGTGAGGTCGGGCGCGGGCTCAGCCCGGCCGAGTGGGCGGACTACCTGGGCTCCATGGCGTACCAGGCGATCTGCGATTGACCGAGTTGATTGTCTGATCTCAGCGCTCTGCCGGACAACTCGCTCACCTCGGAGACTTTCCTCGTATCCGGGTGTGCAGCGGGAGGTGCGTCTGATGCGACTGGGAGTTCTCGGTCCACTCGCCCTGAGTGTCGAAGGCGAGGGGGTTCCGCTTCGCTCGGCCAAGCAGCGCATGCTGCTCGCCACGCTGGCGGCCAATTCCGGCCGGAGCGTGTCCGGCCGGCATCTGATGGAGACGCTGTGGGATTCACCGCCGGTGTCGGCGGGCGAGAACCTGCGGTTGTACCTCTACTACCTGCGCCGCGCTCTCGGCGATCGTGACCGCATCATCCGCGAGCCCGCCGGCTACCGCCTGGTTGTGCGGCCGGGCGAGGTGGACGTCGAGGAGTTCGACGGCCTCGTCCGCGAGGCGGACCTCGATCTGGCCGACGGACGGCTGGCCGAGGCCAGCGCGGCGTACGGCAGGGCGCTGGTGCTGTGGCGCGGCCCCGCCTACGGCGACTTGGCGGAACTGCCCCTCGTGCGGCAGAGCGTGCTCCGCCTGGACGCGGCCCGGCTGTGGGCCACCGAGCAGCGCATCACGGCCGACCTGGGGCTGGGCCGTCACGCCGACCTCGTCGCCGAGCTCACCGCCCTGGTCGCCATCCACCCGCTGCGGGAGCGGCTGCGCACCCACCTGATGCTCGCGCTGCACCGGTCCGGCCGCCGGGCCGACGCCCTGGGGGTCTACCGGGAGGGCCGCCGGAGCCTCGTGCGTGAGCTGGGCCTGGAGCCGGGGCCCGAGCTCAGGGCGCTGCACGAGTCGATCCTCCGCGAGGACGCCGCCGACGACGGGCTGAGGGCGGGTGCGCCGGTGCGGCTGTCCCATCCGGTTCGTGACGCGGGCCGCACGACTGTCCATGAGGTGAGATTCGGCATCCTCGGGCCGGTCGAGGTGTGGTGCGGCGGCCAGGCCGTACCCGTTGGAGGGCCACGGGAGCGCAAGGGGCTGGCGGCGCTGCTGGCGCGGCCCGACAGCGTGGTGACGGTGGCGCAGCTGACCCGGGCGTTGTGGGAGGAGGATCCGCCCGCGACGGCCCGGGCGCAGGTGCGCACCGTGATGAGCAGGTTGCGCCGGAATCTGGAGCCAGTGACCGGGGCGATAGGACCGCGCCTCGAGGCCGGGTTCAAGGCGGACACCGCCGGGGTCGAGCTGGACCTGTGGGAGTTCCGGCGGTGGTCGGAGCAGGGCTTCTCGCTGGCCGGCCAGGGCCGGACGGCCGAGGCGGTGCGCCTGCTCCGCCAGGCGCTCGCCCTGTGGCGGGGCCCGGCGTTCGGCGGGCTGCGGTCGCCGCTGCTGACGGCCGCCGCGCAACGGCTCGACGAGGAGCGGCTGCGGTGCCGCGAGCGGTGCCTGGAGCTGGAGCTCACCCTGGGGCGCTACTCCGAGGTCAGCGCCGAGCTGGGTGAGCTGGTCGGTGAGCATCCGCTCCGGGAGCGGCTGGTCGAGTTGTGGATGAAGGCGTTGTGCCTGGCGGGGCGGCGGCACGACGCGCTGGACGCCTACGCGGCCGTGCGGGCCCGGCTCGTCGAGCGGACCGGGCTCGACCCGAGCCCGGTCCTGCGGAAACTGCAGTCGGCGATCCTCCGCGAGGACCCGGGGCTGACCGCCAGGCCGGGGAAGACGCTCGCCGCCCGGACTCGGCAGCCCGAGGTCAGCTGTTCTGGATCGCCCCGGCACCGCTGTTCCGGTTGTTCACACAGACAGCGAAATATCTTCCGTAGAGGTTAGGGATTTTGATGCTTCTGGGCGGATCGGGGGGGAGCGCTCCGATCGGTCTGAGATTCCGCATTGAAATGCTCCAATTCCCGACGGTGTGGCTTTCTCGAAGGTACAGGGCGGGGCGCATCGGATGGATATCCGTTTTGTATCCGCGCCCATGTACGCCGGATATACGGAGATATAACGCGGATTTGTGATAGTTGCCGCGGGTGCGGCCATTGTCTGTCGCACTTTCGCTCTCGAACACGGAGTTGTCGATGCCCCAGATGAGACTGCCGACTCGCGTCGGTGTTGTGCTCGGCTTACTTCTGACCGGATTGACGGCGACGCCCGCCGAAGCCGCTGTACGGGCTGAGCCCTCATGCGCGCCGGAGGCGGTCACCGGTGCGCTGGCCGTGGCGGAGGCCACCCGTTGCGGCGTCAGAATCGAGGACCTGTCGCTCCGGACGGAGACGGGACAGGTCTTCGCCAACCCGGACGGCACGCTGACCTCGGTTCAGACGATCATCCCCGTACGGGCCAGAACGGCCGGCGGCTGGCAGCCGATCGACACCTCGCTTCGCTTCGACGCCGACGGCGGCGTGATCCCGGGGGCGATCACGGCGCACGTGCGGTTCTCCGGAGGGGGTTCTGCGCCGCTGGTCACGCTCGGCGAACGTGACACCCGGGTCCGGCTGAAGTCGCCCTGGCTGCTGCCCAAGCCGGTCCTGAGTGGCGACACCGCCACCTACCCGGAGGTACTGCCGGGCGTGGATCTCCAGCTACGCGCCGAGCGGGATGGATTCTCGCAGCTGCTGGTGGTCAAGAACGCCCAGGCGGCGGCCAATCCCGCGCTGGCCCGGCTCCGGTTCGGGGTGGATGCGGAGAACGGCACGGTCCGCAAGCGCGACGGCGTGCTGGAGGTGGTGGACTCGGCGGGCAAGCAGCTGTTCCAGTCCGGCTCCGCTCTGATGTGGGACTCCGGCGCGGCCTCGACCGGCGCCGACATGACCGGCGCGAACGCCGTGCGGCACCGCGTCGAGAAGATGGAGACGACGGCCGACGCCACCGAGCTCACGGTTACCCCGGTCGCGGAGATGCTCCGCGCCAAGGACGTGAAGTTCCCTCTGTACATCGACCCGACCTTCAGCAAGCCGTCGCCGACCTACTGGACGCACGTGACGAGCTGCGACAAGACCGGCTCGTACTTCACGCAGTACCGGTCGGACATGCGCGTCGGGAAGAAGTGGAACGAGAGCTGCGTCTGGCGGTCGTTCATGCAGTTCGACATCGGCCAGATGAACGGCGCGAAGATCCACAGCGCGCTCTTCAAGGTGACGGCCAACCACGTGGCCGCCTGCGCCGGCTACAAGACGCAACTGTGGCAGACGCGGCACATCAGCCACTTCAACTCCTACACCTGGAACACGGCCGCCGACGACTACCTGGGGTCCATCGAAACGCAGACCTTCAAGTCCAACGAGGCCAGCTGCCCGAGCCCCAACCAGCAGAAGATCTTCGACGAGGCCGGCACGGTCCTGGACGCCAAGCTCCAGGCGCTGGCCACCAGCAACAGCGACTCGCTGACGCTGGGCCTGAGGTCGAACAACGAGACCGACGAATACGGCTGGTCGTATTTCGTGCCGAGCAGCGCGGCCCTGGTCGTGACCTACAACCACACCCCGACCGCGCCCACCGCGCCGCAGATCGCCGGCGACTGCGGCTTCTCATGCACCGCCTCCGGCGCGCAGGTCCGGTCGGGGCAGCCGACGCTGCAGGCCACCCCCGACGACCCCAACGGGGGCATCCTCAGCAGGGTCGAGTTCGAGGTGTACGACCAGGCCACCCGCGCCGTCCAGAAGGCGGCGTCGGGCACCACGGTCACCAACAGGGCCGTCGACCAGGCCGTGTCCTGGCAGGTGCCGACCGACCTGCCCGAAGGCGCCTATTCGTGGCGGGTGCGCGGCTGTGACGCCTTCCTCTGCGGCGCCTACTCCGCGTGGTTCGACTTCACGGTGGACAAGTCGCCGCCGACCGATCTGAGGGTGTCCTCGACCGCGTACCCGCCCAAGTCTTCCGGCATCTGGAGCGGCGGGGTGGGCCAAGCGGGAGAGTTCACCGCCGGCGCGTCCGGCGCGTCGAAGGTCGAGTTCACTCTCAACGGCGTGAACAAGGGCTGGTTCGACGCGCCCGGCGGCTCCTGGACCGGCACCCTGACGCCCGACCGGGAAGGGCCGAACGTCCTGACCGTGAAGGTCGCCGACGCGGCGGGGAACACGACCGCGAGCGCGGCCGGCTACGAGTTCCTGGTGCGACCGGCCGTCACCAAATCCTGGGCCTGGGGCTTCGACGAGGCCGGCGGCGGCACGGCGGCCTCGGTCCCGGCCGACCGCCCGCTCACCGTCGCCGGGACGGCGGCCCGGACGGCCGGGCGGGCCGGCACCAACGCGGTCGCGCTGAACGGCGGCACCGCGTGGAACACGACCACTCCGGTGCTCGACACGAAGAACGCCTTCACCGTGACCGCCTGGGTGAAGCTGACGAGCACGACGGTGTCCGGCCCGGTCACCGCCGTGTCGGCCGACGGCCCCACCGGCTCGGGGTTCCGCCTCCAGTACCGCACCGACCTGGACCAGAACGGCGACGCGGTCCCCGACCCCGCCTGGTGCTTCACGATGACGGCCGGGGACGGGGGCACTGAGAGCAGGGCCTGCTCTACCGAGTCTGTCGGCACCGGCTGGGTGCACCTCGCCGGGGTCCACGATCAGGCCGGCGGCAAGATCCGCCTCTACCTGAACGGCAACTACTTCGACGGCACCGACCTGGCGTCGTACACCGGCGGCTGGTCGGCGAACCAGGGCTGGGCGGTCGGCCGGGCGAAGCAGTCTGGCGCCCCGGCGCAGTTCTGGCCAGGCGCGATCGACCGCGTGGCCGCCTACCAGCGCGCCCTCACCCAGGGCGAGATCAACTCCGACGGATCACAGGCGTAGGAGCTCGCATGAAACGAATTCTGACGATAACCACTGCCTTACTGGTCGCACTCCCGCTCACGGGCGGGGAGTCGCTGGCCGCCGCGCCCCAGTGGAGTCCTCCCGTCCCCGAAGACGTGCTGAGCATCCCGGTCAGGGAGCTGAAGGGCGGCACCGCCCCGAAGATCGCCGAACCGCCCCGGGTGGGCAATCCGGACGTGTCCTGGCCCGCACCCACCACCACCGTGGTGGACCTGGCGCCCACCGGGCGGAAGCCGGTCCGGGCAGCCGCCTCGCCGGTGCGGGTCGCTCCGGGGGTGGCCGCCGCCCGGGTGAGCAAGGTCGGGGTGCGGGTGCACGACCGTGCGGCGACGGCGAAGGCCGGCGTCTCCGGGGTGCTCCTCACCGTGTCGCGGGCCGACGGAGGCGCGGCGGACACCGTCGCGAGCACCGGCACGGATACCGGGTCGGATACCGTCTCCGTCTCCGTCGACTACTCGGGCTTCGCCTCCGCCTATGGAGGCGACTGGGCCTCCCGGCTCCGTCTGGTCGAGCTGCCGCCCTGCGCGCTGACCGCGCCTGGCACCAAGGGCTGCGGCCTGGACGCCGCCAAACCGGTGAACTCCAGGAACGAGTCGGCCGCGCGCTCCCTCGCCGCCGACGTCGCTCTCCCCGCCGGCGGGGAGCCGATGCTGCTGGCCGCGACCGCCGCTGCCGCCGGCGGCAACGGCGACTACACGGCCACCTCGCTGTCGCCCGCCGCCACCTGGCAGGTGTCGCAGCAGACCGGCGGCTTCGCCTGGTCCTACCCGCTGCGCATGCCGCCCGGCGTGGGCGGGCCGGTGCCGTCGCTGGGGCTGGCGTACTCCTCGCAGGCGGTGGACGGCCGGACCGGGGGGACCAACACGCAGGGCTCGTGGCTCGGCGACGGGTGGGATCTGTGGCCTGGGTTCATCGAGCGCACGTACAAGTCCTGCGCCAAGGACACCGAGGAGGTCAACGGGAAGAACCCCAACAACGCCGGGAACAAGACCGGTGACCAGTGCTGGTGGAAGTCGAACGCGACCATGTCGCTGAACGGCCGCGGCACCGAGCTGATCGACGTCGGCGGCGGGCGCTGGAAGGGCGTCTCCGACGACGGCTCCAAGATCGAGGTGATCAAGGACACCTCCGTCGGCAACGGCGACCAGGACGGCGAGTACTGGAAGGTGACCACGATCGACGGCGTCCAGTACTTCTTCGGCAACCGCGCGTCCGCCCAGTCCGCCTGGACCACCCAGGTGTATGGCAACCACCCGGGCGAGCCCGGCTACGCCTCCGGTGACTTCGCCGGTTCCCGGCGCACCCAGGCGTGGCGGTGGAACCTCGACAAGGTGGTGGACCCGCACGGCAACACGATGACTCTGTCGTACGGGCGGGAGCCCGGCGCGTACGGCCGCGAGAACGACCCGGACAAGCGCACCGCCTACGACCGCGGCGGCTGGCTCTCCAAGATCGAGTACGGCTCCCGCACCGACCAGGCCCAGCCCGCCGCCCAGGTCCTCTTCGACGTGGCCGACCGCTGCCTGCCCGGGGCGACCTGCTTCGACACGGCCCAGAAGGCGGTCCCCGCGTCCTGGCCGGACACCCCGTGGGACCAGTACTGCCAGTCGGGCGCGCGGTGCACCGAGCAGCTCACGCCCACCTTCTGGACCCAGAAGCGGCTGAGCGCGATCCGGGCTCAGGTGTGGGACGCCGGGCAGTACCGCACGGTCGAGACCTGGACGCTCCGCCACTCCTACCTCAACGCCGGATCCAGCCAGGGCGAAGGCGTGCCGATGTGGCTGGAAGGGATCACCCGGTCCGGTTCGGGTATCAAGGGCGGAGCCACCGAGACCTACCCGGAGATCGTGTTCTCGCCCGGCGCCGACCCCTTCCCCAACCGGGTGGACGGCCCCGCCGACGGGCGCACCGCGCTCAACCGGTTCCGGATCGTCTCGATCACCACCGAGTCGGGCGCCCAGATCGCCGTCACCTACCTCCCCGGAGACTGCACCCGGTCGAGCCTGCCGACCCCGCACACCAACGGTAAGCGCTGCATGCCGCAGTACTACTCCCCCGACGACACCAAACCGACCCTCGACTGGTTCCACAAGTACGTCGTCGACCGCGTGGACGTCTACGACAACACCGGAGGCTTTACCCACGAGCAGACCAACTACGACTACCTTGACGCCCCCGCCTGGCACTACGACGACTCGGAGCTGACCGAGGAGAAGAAGCGCACCTGGGGCCAGTGGCGGGGTTACGGCCGGGTGCGGGTGCGCACCGGGTTGGAGAGCGGGCCGCAGTCGGCCACCGAGTACCGCTACTTCCGTGGTATGGACGGCGACAAGCAGCTGACCGGCACCCGCGACGTCTGGGTGAAGGACTCGCTGGACGGCACCGGCGACCCGCACTCCAAGGCGATCGAGGACCACGAGGCGCTGTCCGGCAAGCTCCGCGAGCAGATCACCTATGACGGGCCGGACGGCATCTGGCTGAGCGGGTCCCTGGTCGAGCCCGCGTTCACCCAGACCGGCGTCAACGCCCAGGGCGGGCCGCTCAAGGCGTACCGGACGCATGACGCGACCACGTTCGGCCGCAATCACCTGACCTGGAACGACACGACCCGGTGGACCCGTACCGAGACCAAGGTCAACGCCGACAACCTGCCGGTCGAGGTGAACGACCTCGGCGACGAGGCCACCGCGGCGGACGACCAGTGCACCAAGAGCACCTACCTGGTCAACGACGGCCTCTGGATGCGCGACAGGGTGTCCGCCGTCGACACCTACGGGGTCGCCTGCACGGCCACTCCCGCGGTGCCCGGCGACGTGCTGTCCATGACCCGCAGTTACTTCGACGACCCCGCCAAACCCTTCGGCACCGCGCCCGTCCGGGGCCTGGTGGTGAAGACGGATGAGGTCGGCTCCTGGTCGGGCATCACCCCGCAGTGGGTGGTGACCGGGACCACCGGCTACGACGCCAACGGCCGCACGGTCTCCAGCTCCGACGCGCTCGGCCGGACCACCACGACCGCCTACACCCCCGCGAAGGCGGGCCCGGTCACCTCGGTCCGTACGACCAACCCGGCCGGGCACGCCACCACCACGACCATGGAGATCGCCTGGAACCAGCCGAAGACCCTGGTGGCGCCCAACGACGTCAGGACCGACCTTGTCTACGACGGCATCGGCCGCCTCACCGCCGCCTGGCTCCCCGGCCGCGACCGCGCCCTGGGCGCGAATCTGACCTTCTCCTACCTGCTCCGCGCCAACGCCCCCACCGCCGTCACCAGCAGGAAGCTGCTGCCGACCGGCACCGACAAGTACCTGACCTCGATCACCCTCTACGACGGCCTGCTCCGTGAGCGGCAGACCCAGACCCAGACGATCGGCGGCGGCCGGTTGATCGCCGACTCCGTCCATGACACCCGCGGCCTGGTGGCCTGGACCTCCGCGCCGTACTACCACGACGGGAGCCTCCCCGGGACGACGCTGGTCAGCCCGACCGTGACGATCCCCTCGGTCACGCAGAACCGGTACGACGGCGCCGGCCGGATCACCGAGACCACCCTGGTGGCCAACGGGGCGCCCAAGTGGAAGAGCGTCACCACGTACGGCGGCGACCGGACCACCGTCGTGCCCCCGGCCGGCGGCACCAGGACCCAGTCCATTACCGACGCCCGCGGACGCACCGTCCAACTGCGCCAGTACAGCTCGGCGACGGCCTACGACACCACCAGCTACACCTACACCGACGCCGGTGACCTGGCCACCGTGACCGACGCCGCCGGCAACAAGTGGCAGCACACCTACGACCAGCGCCGCCGGATGATCAAGACGGCAGACCCGGACAAGGGCGTCAGCGAGTCCACCTACGACGCCGCCGGTCAGCTCGTCACTGCCAAGGACGCCCGGGGCGTCATCCTGGCGTACACCTACGACGCCCTGGGTCGTAAGACCAGTCTGCGGGACGGTTCGGTGACCGGCACGCCGCGCGCCGAGTGGACCTACGACACGGCCACGGGCGGCGTCGGCAAGCCCGCGAAGTCCACCCGCCACGACGGCACCAGCCAGTACGTCACCGAGGTGACCGCCTACGACAAGGGCGGCCGCGCGACCGACACGAAGGTCACCGTCCCCGCCGCCGAAGGCACGCTGGCCGGGACCTACGCCTTCACCACCGCGTACAAGCAGGACGGCCAGATCTCCAGCACCGCCACACCGGCGGTGGGCGGCCTGCCCGCCGAGACGCTCAGCTTCGGCTACAACGCGGTCGGCGCGCCCAGCTACCTGAGCGGCTCCCAGATGTACGTCAACGACGTCATCTACAACCAGCTCGGCAAGCCGATCCAGCGCATCCTCGGCGTGGAGGGCAAGCGCGTCTGGCAGACCTTCACCATCGACGAGCCCACCGGGCGCACCACCAACGTCTCGGTGGTGCCCGAACTCAAGAACGAGGTGGCCGACTTCGGCTACCGCTACGACGACATGGGCAACCTGACCCGGATCGCCGACACCCCAAACGGAGGTCAGGCCGCCGACTACCAGTGCTACACGACGGACTACCTGCGCCGGATGGTCGAGGCGTGGACCCCGTCCACCGGAGACTGCGCCGCCGCACGGTCCTTGGCCGGGCTGGGCGGCCCCGCGAAGTACTGGCACTCCTACACCTACACGTCCACCGGCAGCCGGGACACCGAGACCTGGCACGGGACGCCGGACACCGGCCGCGACTACGTCCAGCCCGCGCAGGGCGGGGCCGCGGGAAGCAAGCCGCACACGGTCACCCGCGTCGACAAGTCCGGCGCGGCCACCGGGTCCGACTCCTTCGCCTACGACGCGGCCGGTAACACCACCAGCCGCACCACCAACGGCGTCACGACCACGATGACCTGGGACAAGGAGGGCAACCTCGGCGCCTCCGCGCAGGGCGGTCAGAGCACGACCTACCTGTACGACGCGGGAGGCAGCCGGCTGGTCCGCCGCGACCCCGCCGGAACGACGCTCTACCTGCCCGGCGGCCTGGAATTGCGCAGAACCGGCACCACGGTGACCGGCACCCGCTACTACACCCACCTGGGCAAAACGGTCGCGGTCCGCGCGTCGGGCACCCTGTCCTGGACCGTCCAGGACCACCACGACACCGGCGAAGCCACCATCAAGTCCACCGACCTGAGCGTCTCGCGCCGCCGTACCCTCCCCTTCGGCGGCCTGCGCGGCACGGCCCCCGGCTCCTGGGCGGGCGACAAGGGCTTCGTCAACGGCACCAACGACCCCAGCGGCCTGACCCACATCGGGGCCCGCGAGTACGACCCGCTGATCGGCGCGTTCATCAGCGTCGACCCGATCATCGACGTCAACGACCCGCAGCAGATGCACGGGTACGCCTACAGCAACAACAGCCCCGCCACCATGACCGACCCGACCGGCCTGCGGTTCTGCGCCGAGGACAACTGCAGCGGGGGAGGAGGAGGCGGCAGCACAGTCGCCAAACCGGCGTCTCCCGTGGTGGGGTCAGCGGACAGATACGCGGACAAGGCCGGCCTGAACCGGTGTAACTCCGTCTGCGCGCGGAAGCGCATGGAGCTGTCCAAAGCAGCGCTCACCGAAAGGGAGGCGAAGGCAGGGCAATATCAGAAAGAGTGCATGGGGGAGGTCGCGGCTGCCTTCGCCTGTATGGACCCCTATGTCTCCGTGGAGTACACCAGTGCTTGGGAAGAAGCCGGAGAGGATACGGGAACCGCGATCAATCCGGTCGGTCTCGGCGCGGCGACCACGGTTACGTACAACGCGAACATCAGCGAATCCGATGCCAAGATGATTCAGAACGCTATCGAGGTTCGCGGGAAGGCGCCGTGGTTTGACATCGCATATGTTGGAAGCTCGGGAACTATCAAGACAAACACCTCAGGTACCGCCATCATACCGGCTGCTCCCCGCGATCCAGATGCCAACGTCGCCTATCTCGCCCCAGTGATGGCCGTGCGTTGGAAGCGAACTGACTATTTCGCCCGCGTATACGATGTCAAGAAGGCCGAATACGTAGCCGGGGCCTACGTCAACTCCTCATACAAGATGGAGGTCGACGTCATTCGCTTGGAGCCGAAGCAGGAAGAGAACCAACCAGGGGTGGGCGACCAACGAGACCTCATCTCAAGAATCTCCAGCAACTGGTGGTAGGCGTAATCGCCTGATGGGCAGCCGCCGGAGATGTCTCCGGCGGCTGCCGCGTTTCTCCCAGACCCGATTCCGACCAGGAAGCTTGGCAGCCGCACCCGCCCCTCAAAGCCGACAACAGGCATGCGATCGAGGGGCATGTGATCAATCTGTTGCCATCAGGACCGTGCGGCACGGGATGGTTCCCGATGACATTCGATGGCACTCAATCGCTGCGCTGCCTGCGATATTGCGGAGCTAGTAGTCGTTTGACTACGGAGGGTTGAACGCTTGGTAAAGGGCTGATGAGGAAGAGGTCCCAGGTTCAAGTCCTGGTAGCCCCACAGAGTCTGACCAGCTCAGAGGCCGTTTCCTGGAGATCGGGAGACGGCTTTTTGATCGTTTGCCATCAATTTGCCACCAAGATCGCTTGTCACCAAGTGACAGAGGTCAAATCACAACGACAGCACCCGAACCTTCGAACGAGACCGGCCGATGTCGAGTTGAACGTTGAGACGCGGCTCTCTCGGCGTCGGGCCCCGTCCGAAGATATTCGTCAACCTGCGATGCAGCCCCTGTGTTGTCGCTTGACACTAGTGGCGTTGGCGCGGTAACGGACCAGGGTCTTCGAAGCGCCGAGCCAGCGTGCGGTCATGGCAAGATCCATCTGCCGACGCGACCGGCATCAGCGCCGATCTTGTGGACGTCCCGGAGGCGGTGACCGTGCGCTCCTACCGTCAGAGCTGGACGCCAACGCTTGGCCTGGGCTATGGAACCATCATCGACCGCATGCTTCCGGTTGCCGGGGAGAGCAGTCAGCCTGCGGCGTGGGTTCCCTTGAGTCACGATTGGGAAGGTTGTTCCCGCAGGATCGGCAACGAATTCGCCGCTACGCGGAGCGGCTGGCCCGCATCCGATCAGAGGCGGGTCACTGACGACGACGCTGGCGGGCAACGCCTCGTCGGTGACGACGAATCAGCTGAGGGAATGCGCCACCGGGCGTTGGAGAGGTAGAACACCATTCTCGAAAGCGGATCTAAAGCGCCTTTGTTTAGGGTTGTCTTGCGTCTGGCCCCGAGCAGGAGGTGTGAGTGGCGAAGCTCCTGATCAGCCTGGCGTTGGCGTGATGACCGTGGCTGGTTCTCTCGCCGAGCTACGCCGATGACATCGACCCCGACTGTGTGCCCGGCGGCTACGGGGACGGGATTGTCCTGGACCTGGATGGGCGGCGGAGCAGCGAATGGGACGCGCCCTTCGGGGTGATCCGGCAAGACGAACGACTATGGGGGAATCATGCGAAAGATCCTGGTCACCATTGGCCTCGTGGCTGTGATCGCGGTGGGATCCGTCACCCCGGCCTTCGCCGTACGTGACCCGATCAAATGCGATCCAGACTCTCCTCCCAGCGAGTGCGACATGAGCTGGACGGGCGATCCGCCTCCGGCGGAGGACTGAGCCGGTCAGCGATGGCGGGCGAGGGCCTCCGCGGTCTTCGCCCGCCATCGTTCCGCCTTCATGGCGGTGAACAAGGCGTGCGCCTCCTGCAGGTGGGCCACGGCCGCCGGATCCTTCTGCTGCCCGAGCAGCAGACCGAGAGAGAGCCTGGCCCGTCCCTCGATGTGGCGCTCACCCAGTTCCTGTGCCAACTTCAGGACCCGTGACAGTGCCACCCGGGCAGGACTGGCCTGGCCTATGGCCGCCTTCGCCTCACCGATCCCGTGCAGGACATATGCCTCGCCGATCCGGTCGCGCATGGCTTGCGCAATGGTCAGAGCTCCTTCGAATGCCGCCAGCGCTCGCTGCGGGTCGCCACGTCGCAGGGAGAGTTCGGCGAGGCGGTTGAGTGCTTGAGCCTCGCCCCGCTGCACGCCTTCCCCTCTGAAGATCTCCAATGCCTGATCGAGCAGAGGCTCGGCCTCCCCCAGTCGATCTTCTTCGAGGTGGATGGCCGCGATGCTCACCAGGACATGGCCTTCCGCGGCCCTGTCTCCCACCTCTCCAAGTAGGGGGAGCGCCTGTCTGTACCTTTCGAGCGCGGCGGCGAGATCGCCCCTGACCCGTAAGGACAAGGCCAGGTTGCGCAGCGACAGAGCCGTGCCGTGCACCTCGCCGATCTCCTCGAAGACGTCGATCGCCTGGAGCAGCAGAGGTTGCGCCTCGCTGTAGTGCTGCTGGAAGTTGGCGAGCGTGCTCAGCGAGTACATCATCGCTCCCTCGCCACGTCGGTTGCCTGCTCGTCGGCATGCCTTGAGGGCGATCTCGGTCACGGTACGCCACTCGTCGTAGTACCCGTGGGTCTCGAAGAGGGTGATGGCCGTCATCGCGATGTTCCAGCAGAGCTCGTCGAGATCGTGCGTCGCTGCTTGCCGTACGCTCGCCAGGAGCGTCGGCCGCTCGTCGTCCAGCCACCCGAGTGGGTCGTTCCCGAAGAGCGCGTCGGCCAGAGCAGCGTCTTGGGAAGCCTCGACCGCCTTGCCCCGGAGAAGCGTGAAGTGGCCGCCGTAGTAGCGCTGGTGCGCCTGATCTGTCAGGGCAAGGAAGCCGGTGCAAGCGCGCTCGACCGCGGCCCGGCGTTGCCCCGGGCTTTCGTCGGTCATCGCGCGCTCGCCCGCGTAGACCCGTACTAGGTCATGCATGAAGAACCTGTCGCCCCTGCGGGTCAGCAGTGACGCGTCGACCAGTTCGTCGAACGCGCCGTCAGCGTCGTCGCCGCCGAGCAACCTGGCGCCGAGCCAAGAGGCACTCTGCGGACTGCCGAATTGCCCGAGCCGCCGGAACAGCATCTGGGCCTTGAGCGACAGGCCGCGGTAGCTGACGTCGAGGCTGGCCCGCACGTCGAGGCTAGCCTGTACGTCGAGGGCGCCGTGGCTGAGCACGTCCAGCATGTGGCGGGAGTCGCCGAGCAGGTCCACCAGCGTCTGAACGGCCCATTGAGGCCGTACGGCCAGACGCGCCCCCGCGATGCGCAGCGCAAGGGGCAACCCGCCGCACTGCTCGGCGAGCGTTCTGATCGATGAGGGCTCCAGAGCTGCGCGATGCGCGCCGATGTCGTGGATGAGCAGCTCGACCGCGCCTTGCCCGTCAAGGACATCGAGGCGGATGACCTGCTGCTCGGGCAGCCCGATGGGGCGATGGCGGCTGGTGACCAGGACGGCGCAGGGCGCGCCGCCCGGCAGCAGCGGCCAGACCTGCTCGAAGGAGCCCGCGTTGTCGAGCAGGATCAGCACCCGGCGACCCGCGATCGTGGAGCGGAACAGGGCGCCTCGTTCCTCCGTCAGATGCGGCACCGTGGTGACGCCTAAGGCGCGGAGGAACCGGCTCAGGACGTCGGTGGACTGGAGCTCACCGCCTTGCAGGTCGATGTAGAGCTGGCCGTCCGTGTACGCCGATGCCAGCCGGTGGGCCGCCTGCAGCGCCAGCTCCGTCTTGCCCACGCCCGCTCTGCCGACGACAGCGGCGATGGGTAACGTGGCCCCGGCTCGCTTCTCGTCGAGCAGCGAGCCGATGCGACGCAGCTCGACGTCGCGCCCCGCCAGGCGTGAGATCACCGGAGGCAACTGCCTGGGGATCGGCGTCTGTCGTGTCGTCGTGGGAGGACTCTCGAGTTCGGCGTCCTGATTGAGGATGGCCAGCTCGACCCGCCGGAGCTCATCGCCAGGCTCCAGACCAAGCGTGTCGAGCAGCATCTCCCGGTAGGCGCGGAAGACGTCGAGCGCCTCGGCCTGTCGCCCTGAGCGGTAGAGCGCGAGCATGAGAAGGCCGTGCAGCCGCTCGCGCAGCGGATTGTCCCGCACCAGACCACGCAACTCGGCGACCAGCAGCTGGTGGCGCCCCGCGGCGAGTTCGAGCTGGATGCACTGCTCGTGGGCGAGCAAGCGGCGTTCCTGCAGGCCGTACGTGATCGTCTGGACGAGATCGCTGCGCACGTTGGACAGCGCGGGGCCGCGCCATAGGGCCAGCGCCTCGCGCAGGGTCCTGGCGCCCTGCTCGGGCTCCTCCCGCTGCGCCCTGTCGGTCAGCTCATCGAAGTCGGCGAGGTCGAGCTGTCCTTGCCCGACCCTGATCAGGTATCCGGGTGGTTTGGTGATGAGGAGGTTGTAGGGCTGCGCGACGTCGCCGAGCGTACGGCGCAGCTGGGACACCCGGATCTGGATCTGGTTGCGGGCGGTCTCCGGCGGCGTCTCGCCCCAAGCCGCCTCGATCAGCCGGTCAATGGGGACGGCCCGGCCGGCGTCGAGCAGCAACATGGCCATGACGACACGCTGAAGGCTGCCTCCGAGGTGAAGCTCGATCCCGTCGCGTTCCACACTCAGCGGTCCGAGAATCTTGAATTGCATGATCGCCTCCGCCCTCGGATCCTGCCAGGGCGGGATTGCAGACCGCTTAATGTCGATCTGCCACCCGGCACGAGCCACGTCGGCGGGGGCGATCAGGTCAGATCAGCCCGTACGTCGGCAATCTGATTTCATCGACGGCGGTGAGGTCGCTGATGCGATTCGTACGACCCGGCCCACGCGGATGTGGACGCGGCCATCGTCCTTCGGCGAGATTCCCTGCTGCGTCAGGCACTCAAAAGCGCCCGTAAAGCGAATCGATAGCGACGAAAGCTACGTTTGCCGCAGCGGTTGATCCCAGCTGATCAGCGACCCGGGTGATCGCGCTCTTGTCCCACTGGTTTGCGGAGGTCGAAGTGGGCGATTGCCGAGCCTCCCACGACAACAAGAGAGGAGCATCATGGAAACGCCATCACGTAACGATTCGAGTGAGGTTCTGGTCGACATCTCGGACATCATCGTGTCCGAGGAGTCGGTTTCCGCCTCGCAGGGCCGGCAGCTTTGGATGCGGCCGGAACAGGATGTCGGCCACTGATTTGTGTGCCATGACAAGTCTACGGCCTGGCCGGAAGCCAGATGGAGAACTCAGGCTTCCGGAAATAGCAGCCGTGCTTGTCGCGTCCTAACCGGAGAACCGATGTCCGGCAGGGACATCATTCAAGATCAGTGAAGGACGCCTTTCGAGGTGTTCGGCGCCGATGGCGCAAGATCTTCTTCCGTCTGCCGTGAAGGAATAAGGTCTTGCGCCTACCGGCCACGTAGACTTCCGGAGGTCTGAGACGTGCTAGACGAAGGGACGTGGCGGGAGCTCTGCGAGCAGGGTGGGCCAGGATTCATTGAGCGCGTGCACATCCCTGGCCTGATCAGCGGGCCGGACGTCATCGCAGATCTCCTCTTGGAGGCTATTCGGGCCGCTACCACCAGAGTGGACGACAACGATACAGATCTGCCCACAATGAGAGCGTTTCGAGGGGCGTGCCTTGACTACGACGCCACCGAAAAGCTGATGTCGGGAGCGTTTTCCGGACGATCTGATATCCATGCCTGGCTTTCGGAGTGCGGCGGTAAGGACGACATCTGCCTGGCGGTCAATGGGGTGGAGTCATGGCATGTCGAACTCGCCGAGCTCCTTTACACCCGCTTCATCGTTCCGCTCGAAGCGGCAGGTGTTCCCCTGACAAGGGGCGTCGACTGGTATTGCTTCGTGGCCAGCAGCGGCACCACTCCGTTCGGGGTGCACACCGACGCGGAACCTTCCTTTATTTTCAACCTCGGCCCGGCGACGAAGACGGCTTGGACCTGGCCCCAATCGAGTCTGTCGGTGCTCAGCCACGGGCGCCCAAGGACGCTCGATTCAGCGCCCCTGCTACCGGCGGCAGACAGTGTCTGCCTTGCGCCCGGCGATTTCTTACTGATTCCTGCGGGGATGTATCACATCTTCCGCAATGACGGCCCATCGATGTTCTTGGGGCTTACGATATATCCAGAAGACCCTGAGCAGACCGCGACGGACGCGTTGCTTCACCAAATGCGCCGTCGACGGGGGCCGGGCGTAAGCGCGATAGACGCTTTCCGCGATGTTCTCAAAGACGACAGCGTCGAACTGGCCGTGAAGCGGCAAGCGATGCTGCTTCGTTCCAGCGGGTACGGCTCACCGCCGCGCTTCCCCAGCAGATCCACAGATCAACGTCCACCTTACATAGTCACACGCCTACCGATCGTCATGGCAGGCCAGAGCGTCTTCGCCTTGGGGAAAGAACTCTCCCTCGATCTGGGTGGGTTGGCTGATCTGCTGAAGCCCGGGGCCCTCGTCGGCGCCGACGAGCTTCGAGATGCGGCCACCACGCCAAAGCTGCAAGCCGCTGTGCAGGCATTGATCCGCGTGGGCGTCCTTCAGAGCATTGGGACACCATCATGACATTGTCCTGGGACACCATCGTCGACGCGCTGGGCGGGGAGGCTGTCTGGCGCAAGTCGTTCGGCCATGAATTCCTGACCGGCCGGATCTCGCAGGAATCCGCCTGGCGGGCGTCGCTCGGGTGGGGCGTCATCGACCAAATCATGAAGACGACCACGATCGAACCGTTGATGATCCGGTTGTCTTCCGACCCGATCGCCTATCCGGGCAGCTACATCAGTACGCGAATCGACGGCGGAGACATCGTCCACCGCAATTGGCGATACGGCCCCATGATCGAGTACCTCCGCTCGGGTGCGACTCTCGTCGCCAACAGAGCCGACCGGATACACGTGGGCCCGGCCCGCATCCGGGAGCAGTTCGAGTACTTCGCCGACGACCCGGCATGGGTGAACTGCTACGCCTGCTGGAGCACGAAATCAGCGTTCGGCCGCCACTCGGACGGTCACCCTACGGTGATTTTCCAGGCCGAAGGCAGCAAGCGCTGGCGGATCTGGGAAGGCACGGGACCCGACGCGAAACTGATCGAAGAGGCGGACATGCACCCCGGAGACGTGTGGCATGTCCCGCGGGGATGGGATCACGAGGCCACCGGCATCGGGCCGAGCCTCCACTGGACGTTCGGCGTGCACGTATCCACTCCCGAGGACCTCACGAGGACCGCGCTGGATGCGTGGAGCAACAGGACCGGCACCGACCGGACGGGCGATGACGGTGTCGCGCTCGACTCCCTCATGACCGCTCTGGCCGCGGATGTGCATCGAGCGCGGGAAGTGCGTTCCGCGCAGTCGCTCGAAAGGCGTGAGGGCCTGTCGCTTCCCTGGTCGGTGCAGAGCGTTTCCTACGCGGGCACCAGTCTGAGGTGGGCGGCGCGATTCCCTCCGCTGGTCGAGTTCCGGGACGAGGCGATCACGATCGAGAGTCTCGGTGTCCGGCTCAACATCGATGGCCGTCTCGGTCCGTGGGTGAAGGAGTGGTCGGCAGGGCGCGCGACTCTGCGCGAGGACACGAAGGGCATCCCTCTGACCAACGCCGAGCTCGACTCGGCTCTCGACTCGTTGGTCCGAGCCGGGCTGCTCCTGGTCGAACAGGTGGCGTGAGTCATACCATGACGAGCGAGAGGCTGGCCGAGGCGCCGTGGGTGCTCAACCCAGCGTTTCGGGTCCAGGGCAGCGAGCTGGTCAATCAGGCTGAAGGCACCCGGCTCACCTTGACTGCGCCCCTGCGGGAGTTGTGGGAACGTCGTGATGCCGCCCCGGCGGTCCACCTGACGCAGCAGGCCGAGGAGGCTCTGCGCAAAGTCCGGCTGATCGTGCCGCCGGGCGCGTCGGCGGCGGCGATCGACGGGCTCGCGCGGGCAGCCAAGACCACGTTGTCCCTGCCCTCGGGTGCCAAGGCTGGCGCGGCCGTATGGGGATTGATCGGAGCGCCACTGGACCTGGGAGGTCCTCCCGGACCTCGGCCCAAGGACGCCGTCCCCGTGGTCCGTGACGCTCTCTCACGCCGGTTGCGGCTTCTCGACCAGCCGACGGCTTGGTCATGGACGCTACGCGCCAGGCCGGGCGAGGGATTGCCCGGTGTCGCAGATCATGGCGACCTCCTGGTCAATCCTCAGACCGACACGGGGGTGATAGCCCATGAGCGGCTGCGAGCCCTGGTCTGCACCGTCCTGGCACAAGGTCACCGGCCCCTGGTGATGGGCGGAGACCACTCGGTCAGCTATCCCGCCATCAGCGCGGTCGCCGGCACGTACCCGGCGCTCCGTGTCGTTCACTTCGACGCGCACGCCGACCGGCGCCCGATCGGGGATGCGGCCACGGCCGACTGCGGGAGCTTCGTCAGCTGGGTGCTGTCCGAGCACCCCCAGCTGGAGTGGCTCACCGTCGGGGTTCGCGGAGTCGATCCCCACGTCGACATGGCCGCCAGCCCTCAAGAGGAACAGGTCTCCTACCTGACGGCCGACGAGGCCTGCGCGCCGGACGCGGCCGAGAAGATCGCGCAGTTCTGTGATGGGCGGCCGGTTTACCTCACGGTCGATATCGACGTGCTGGATCCGACGTACGCTCCGGACGTGGTCTACCCCTCCTACGGAGGTCTTGACCCGGCCACTCTGACGGCTCTGGTACGGAGCGTCGTCGGCTCTGGCCGGCTGGTCGCGGCCGACATAGTGGAGGCGTGCCCCTCGCAGACCGGCCGTCACCTGGCGGCCAGACGCCTGGCTGACCTGGTGGTGGCCGTTCAGCTGGCGGAGGCCGGGCGAACCCTGGCCGACCATGACGAAGAGCCGAGGCAGAACTCGATGATGAACGACCTCGCTGGAGGACGCGCATGACTGACGCCCACGCCGTATCCGCTTCGCCCCTGTCCTCGCCGCTGTACAGGGTCTACCTGGCGGGGCAGGCGGTCTCGCGGCTGGGGGATGGCGTCGTCTCGGTCACCTTCGCATTCGCCGCCCTCGCCGTCGCGCCTGACGGCCGGGGCATTCCGATGGTGCTGCTGGCCCTGTGGCTGTCGAGGTTCGTCTTCATCGCCCATGGAGGCAGCCTGCCCGATCGCATCGGGCGGCTGCCCGTCATGTTCGGGGCGGATGTCGTCCGCCTCGCCGCCCAGATATTTCCGGCGCTCACCTTTGCCCTCGGGCACGCGCAGCTATGGCACCTAGTGGCATCCGCGGCGGTCTACGGCGCGGCGACCGCCTTCTTCATGCCGGGCGCGGTCGGGCTGCTGCCTGACCTGGTCGACTCCACCCAGCTTCAAAAGGCCAACTCCTGGCTCGACGTCGCCGGCAACACCGGAAGGCTGGCCGGGCCCGCGCTCGCGTCGCTGCTGGTGGTGGTCGGAGGTGTCCCGCTCGCGCTCTTCTTCGACGCCGCCACCTTCGTCATCTCCTTGATCTCGCTGGCTTGGCTGTGGCGGCTGAGCCCGCGCCGGCATGAACCGAAGGCCGGAGCCGCCAAGGGCGCCAGGAGGGAACGCGTGCGCTTCCTTGACGCGGTGCGCCTCATGCCGCGCCTACCGCTGATCCTGGGCGCGATCCTCGTCTGGGTTCCGACCCAGATCGGCTTGGCTTCAGTGAGCGTGCTCGGGCCGATAACCGTGCAAGACAGGTTCGGAAGCATCGAGCAGTGGGGTGTCATCGTGACGTTCCTGGCCGCAGGCGGGCTGCTGGGAGCGCTGGTGAGCGGGCATGTGCGCGTCGAATGGCGCGGGCTGCTCATCGTCACCCTGCTGGTCGTGTCGATGCCGGTGCAGTTGATCGCCCTGGCGTACGGGCAGGACATCATGGTGATCGCGGTAGCGATGTTCCTGACGAACCTCGCATCGGGAGTCGCCGGCGTGGTCTTCGACACCCTGGTGCAGCTTACGGTCCCCAAATCGATGCTCTCGCGGGTGGGGTCATTCGAGACCACGATGACCACCGCGATGGTCCCGCTGGGTTTCGCGATCGCGCTACCGCTGGCGAATCTGGTGGGGCGAACGGCGTACCTGGTCGGGCTGGCGGGCGTCATCGTAGCCACCGCCGGTGCGGTGCTCGTCTGGGCAATCGCGCGTTCGGGACTGCGCGATCCGTACGTCGAGGACTCCGCCGGGGACCTGGCAGGCCACAATGCCTGACTGGACGTACGGGCTCGCGGCGCTCGGCTGGCCGGCCGGAGTCGCTTGGCCGCGCCGGGACACGGTACCGGCGCGGATCGCCGTCGTGCACGGAAGCGTCACGGAGGCCTGCGTCGTCGACCCGGGCAGCGAGGCCGGCTGGGTTCGTCATGCCGGCGTCAGGCTCAGTGGCACGCTCGACGTCACCCCGGTCACCGGAGACTGGATCACGATGCTGGGCGAGGAGGTCGTGGAGGTCCTGCCGCGCCGTACGTTGCTGACGCGCCCCAGCCGGAGCGCACGAGGCGTGCAGATCCTTGCCGCGAACGTGGACACCGTCGTGGTGACGGTGCCGGTCGATCGAGGACTCAACCAGAAGATGGCCGAGCGGCTGACGGTCATGGCCTGGGACAGCGGCGCTGTGCCCGTATTGGCCCTCACCAAGTGCGACGCATGCGTCGATGTGCCGGAAACGATCACCCAGGCGCGGCCCCTGGTGCCGGGGGTGGAGGTTGTGGCCACCAGCTCGGTCACGGGCGAGGGGGTGGAACGCCTGCGAGAGCTCATGGGCCCTGGGACGACATCGACTCTGCTCGGCGCCAGCGGCGTAGGGAAGACGTCGTTGCTGAACCTCCTCGGCGATCACGACGAACGTGTCGCCGCCGTCGCGCGAGATGGGGAAGGCCGCCACACCACGACCACGCGGCGGCTGCATCCCGTGACGGGCGGCGGCGTCCTGATCGATCTGCCCGGTATCCGTGCGCTGGACCTGTCCGCCAGCCAAGAAGCGATCACCGATGTCTTCACTGAGATCGCCGAACTGGCCGAGGGATGTCGTTTCTCGGATTGCACCCACGAGCACGAGCCGGGCTGCGCCGTACGGCATGCGGTGGGAAGCGGTCAGATGCCGAAGCGCCGGCTGGACGCGTGGGATGCCATTCAGCGGCAGATGGCGCATGAGGCACGAAAGAACGATCCGATCGCACGGGCGGCCGAGAAGGCGAAGTGGAAGGCAGTGTCCAAGGGAATCAGGAGACGTGAGCGTGGCTGAATCACTCACATACCCCTTGCCCGAGCGCGCGGAGGCCGGGGGACGGGAACCGCTGGTTGTCAGGCAGGAAGCCAGGGAATGGCCGCTGACGAGATCGGTCCGCAGCGGCGAATTCTTCACACGCTTTCAGGCGCAAGTGGTAGGTGCCACGCGTAAGGGCAGCGAGGACCGGTCGATGACTCTCGGGGAGGCCATCGAGCTCAACAGCGGCTGCGACAAAGCCGATCCGTGGTACATCTGCTGGAACGTTCACGACAACCGCGATGAACTGGTCGGCGAGCTGCCCCTCGCATTCGAATCCTGGTACGACTGGCTGCCCGACTCCGTCCGTCCCGCGTGGACCTGGATATTCGTCGGTCCTTCTGGGACCGGTACGTCACTCCACCTGGACACGATGGGCAGCTCGGCCTGGAACGCGCTCATGAGCGGTGTCAAGGAGTGGCGCATCATGTCACCCCAGCGTTCGGTGCAAGCCGGCCTGCTCAGCGAAGCCGTGGCGGAGACGCTGCCGGACGTCGGAGATTTCGAGTACACGTGCACCCAGCAGCCCGGAGATCTGCTGTTCGTTCCCGGGGGATGGGCGCACGAGGTCGCCAACATCGGAGACACCATCTCCATCACGGGAAACTTCGTCAACGCCGCCAACATCCACACGGTGCAGGCGACGCTGGCGAGAACCAAAAACGAGACGTGGCGCGAGATCACGAGACGCGTGCGATTGGCCGCCGCGCAAGCGTCCGGACAGCGGAAGGGACAAGGATGAGCAGCGTGGCCACCGCGCTTGGGCGACGATTCGTCGTGATCGACAATGCGCTGCATCAGGACGCCTTCGACGCATGGGCGAAGGAAGAGCGGTCGGTGAAGCATCGGCCCTCCTTCAGCTCGATCGACCCGGTATTCGACGGGGTGGCATTCCACGCCGACTCCTCTTTCGCCTCGGCAAAGGTTGGCGACGACCATGGCGAAGCGGTGAAGTCGGCCATTCGGAAGGGGCTTGAAGCCCTGGATCTGAAGCTCGCGGACTGTGAGCATTTCAGGTTCTGGAGATACGGCCGAGGCTCCGGATTAGGCTGGCACGACGACGGGCGCGGCCGCGGCGCGGCGTTCACGCTGTACCTGTCGAGCGAGTGGCGAGCGACGTGGGGCGGCGAACTCGAGCTGTTCGACTGCTCGGTGGACGAGGTGCCCTGTGTCGAGCTTGACATCCCCAAGGACCTGATGAACGCGCCCATGCCGGCTACGTCCATAGCGCCGCGGCCGAACCGGCTCGTGGTGATGGTGGCCGGTACGTTTCACCGGGTCAGGAAGGTGGAGGCGAGTGCTGGGGACAATCTCCGGCGCTCGATCACCGGTTTCCTGGCTCCGTAGCACGAAGCGGCAACGGCCCGTCGGCGGCGGCATTGCCGCGCGGCCGCCCTGCTCGGTGTCCCGCCTCCGGCCGGGTGCCCCCGGGCGGAGGCTGCTGTGGGGGTGGAGTTCGGGTCGCTGGTTGGGGCCGATCCCGCCGATCTGGACCGTCTCACCAAACGTGTCGCTGAGCTGAGTGAGAGCGCGAAGTGCTCACCCTCATGGCGCAGGATCAGGGCAATGCCGACATCGCCGAGCAGCTGATGATCAGCGACAATGCCGTGCACAAGCACATTGGCAGCATCACCAAGAGCCAGGATTCGCGATCTCATGTGCCCTGATAGGCATCGGGTTCATGGTTGGTGCCGTCGCGCTTGCCATCTACGACCAGCGCGATAAGTGAGACGCCTGACGGCAACGAAGACGGCAACGGCCCCGAACGAAGCCAGATCAACTCAGCCGGATACACCAGCGCATTCCGTGGCGGGAGCCGTAGGACACGGCCGTTGATCGTGCTGATAAGGAAGAGGTCTCAGGCTCAAGTCCTGGTAGCCCCACAGATTTGACCAGTTCAGAGGCCGTTTCCCGGATGATCGGGAGGCGGCTTTTGATCGTTTGTTAGCCATTCGTTAGTGGGAACGGCCGCGACCAGGCGGGTGATCTCGTCGAGGGCCATGTTCCAAAGCCGGGTTCGGGTCGGCTCCCGGGGTGGGCAGGAGGCGGACGCGAAAGGCGGAGGGAGCGGTCTGGACGATCTGGAAACGTTCGATGCCGGGTACCCGGTCCAGCAGCGAGGCGAAGGCGAGCGGCCACAGACGGACGTACTCGCCGTCAACAGCCGAAGGGAAACTGAGAGCGTCAGAGACCCGCCCGTGTACGCGCACCGCAGGAAGCGGGTTCCCGCAAGGGCAGGGATCCGACCGCGAGGAGGCTGCGGCGGCCCGGGGACGATATCGAGGCGGCCGTCGTGATCGACAGGGGAAGGGTGATCATGGTGAGGAGGACGGCCGCGGTGTTGCGGCGAGTTGTGATCATGGTAGGAGTGAAGGAAAGCCGTGCTGGGCCCGACATGCCCGAAAGACCAGCTTGTGTCCTTACTTGCGTCAGGGCGACGGTGTGCTCATCGTCGTGGCTCCCCAAGGTTTCGCTCGCCGGCCACGGCCCGGTCGTGGAAGGGACGCAGCCCGATGCCGGTGTCGGCGCGGGTGAAGGCGTGGCAGCCGAGGGCGTTCTTATCTGGACAGCCGGGCGGACCCTCGGCGGCCCGGCCGGTGGTACGCGATCTACGGCGGCCTGCCCCCGGCACTGGGGGCGGCTCGTTCGCCCCGCTCCGCCCTGTACCCCACGAGCTCTCGACGACCTGGCCGGCGGCCTCGGCCGCACCGTCATCTGAGAGGTGTGGGCGGTCACGCCAGGTCGTAGAGCAGGCGGTAGTAGGCGATGCGCTCTGGGTCGGGGTCGATCCCGTAGGCGTCGTACAGGATGCCCTCGAAGCCGGGGCCGTAGTCCCATCCGAGGCTCCACGTCGCGACCGCCAGGTCCGCCCACCGGTCGGCCACCCCGAGCGAACCCAGGTCGACGTGCGCGGCGAAGGTGCCGTCGTCGTCCAGCAAGGTGTTGGGGGCGCAGGCGTCCCCGTGGCAGACCACGAGCCGGTCGATCGCGGGCGGTTCGCCGAGCCGCGCCCGGGCCTCGGCGAGCCCAAGATGCCGGTGCTCGGGGGACCAGTCGGCCGGTCCCTCGCCGTCGGCGATGCGCTCGTCGGCGCGGACGAGCCGCCGCTCGACGCTCCAGTCGAACGGGCATCCCTCCGTCGGTAGGGCGTTGTGGAGCAGACGCAGTCCACGGCCGATCGCGGCCGCCGCGGTGGCGGGCTCGGCCTTCCACCGGGGCTCCACCGCCGACCGGCCGGATACGGCCGCGGTGAGCAGCCACGCACCGTCGGCGTCGGTGCCGTGGTCGAGGAGCGGCGGGACGCGCACCCAGCGCTGCGCCCAGGCCAGGCGCTCGGCTTCGCCGGGCAGGTCGATCTCAGGGGTGCCGGTGGCGATCCACTTGACGTATCTGGTGCCGTCACTTCCGTCGTCCAGGCGGAAGGTCAGGCCGCCGAGCTCGTTGCGCCACACGGGGGTGATGGCGGCGTCACCGGCGAGCGTCGTGACGATGCCGGGGACGGGCACCGGCCCGGACGGAACCTCAGTGATGGCGGGGCGGCTGCTCATAAGATCATGACCCTGCCAGGGGACGGCCCCGCCGCCAAACGGTTTACCCAGCGCTGGTCGCAGCGGTCGGCGGCGGACGAGCTAGTGCTGAGGGCCCGGTTGAGCAACCGGTGACGGTGACCGCGGTGTCCCGGACCGTCGCGCCGATAACCCTCAGGTCGGCGGTGCCGTCCGCGACGGTGATGGAGATCGCGAGCCGGGGCAGGTACGGCCCCGGGCGCCGCGAACCCTGGCCACCGCCCGCACGGGCGGTGGCCGTATCGCTGTCCATCAGCTGACGGGCTCGGGGACCCGCTCGGGGTGTTCGTCTCGCAGCGGCGAGGGATCGACGCGCAGCAGGCGGGCCGCCAAGCCCGGCAGCCACCAGTTCCACCGGCCCATCATCGCCACGACGGCGGGGACCAGGACGCCGCGAATGAGGGTGGCGTCCAGCAGGATGCCGAGCGCCAGGCCGCTGGCGAAGACTTTGACGTCCAGTTCCGGGGTCATGGCCAGGGCGGCGAATGAGATGAACAGGATCAGCGCGGCCGAGCTCACCAGCCGCCCGGTGCGGCCGACGCCCTCCACGACCGCCTGGCGGGTGTCGCCGGACTTGTCGTACTCCTCGCGCATCCGGGCCAGGATGAACACCTCATAGTCCATGCTGAGCCCGTACAGGAACGCGAAGATCGTCAGGGGGACGAACTCGCCGATCGAGCCGGTGGGCTGGATGTCCAGGATCTCCCGGGTGCCCCAGCCGAACTGCCACAGCAGCACCATGGCGCCGATCACCGCGCCGAGCGAGAGCAGATTGAGCGCGATCGCCTTGAGCGGCAGCAGCAGCGACCGGAACGCCCGGGCCAGCATCACGAACGTGACCAGCGCGATCAGCGCCAGCATCCACGGGAAGGCTCCGTAGGTGTGTTGCTGGAAATCCATGCTCTGCGCTGCATTCCCGCCGACCCGCACGTCGTCCTGGGCGGCGGCGCGGACACGGGTGATGGCGGCCTCGCCGGCCGCGGTGCCGTTCTCGGCCGCCGGCAGCACCGCGATGACCGCGGTGCTGTCGCGCCGCCAGGCGGGCGTCTGCGGCGCGAGCACGGTGGCCACGCCCTCGACTCGCTTGATGCGCTCGACGGCGGCCGCCGGGTCGCCGGTGACCAGGGCATCGATCGGCGTGATCGAGCCGGCGGGCAGGCCCGCCCCGGTGAGCGCGGTCAGGCCCTGGTGCCCCGGCCCGGTCATCAGCAGGTTCCGGCTCTCAGGCAGGCCCAGATTGACGCCGAGCCCGGTCAGCGCCAGGGCCAGCAGCAGGCCGCCGGAGACCAGCGCCGCAGGCCAGCGCAGCCGTACGACGCCGCGCGCCCAGGCCGACCAAGCCCGCCCGGCGTCGGCCTCTCGGGCGAAGCGCCGGCCCGTCGCGGCCCGGCGATCCAGCCGCTGGCCGGTGAGCGCGAGCAGCACCGGCAGCACGGTCAGCGTCGCGGCCACGCTCACCGCGGCGATGATCATGCCGGCGATGCCCAGACTGCGCAGGAACGGCACCGGCAGCACCACCATGGTCACCAGCCCGATGGCCACCGCCACGCCGCTGAACAGCACCGCGCGGCCGGCGCCCGCCATGGCCCGGTGCACCGCCTCGTCACCGCGGTGGCCGTTGGCCTGTTCCTCGCGCCAGCGGGCGACCAGCAGCAGTGAGTAGTCGACGGCGATGCCGAAGCCGAGCAGCGGCATGGTGGTCAGCGCCACGTCGTGCACCGTCATCACGAGCGTGAGCAGCAGGATCACGATGAACGATCCGAAGATCGACAGAACCGAGATGAGGATGGGGACGAGCGCCAGCATCGAGCGGAACACCAGGAACAGCACGACCACCGCAGCGAGCACGCCGATGCCGATCTTGGCGGACACGTCCACGCCGCCCGCGTCCACGCTGGGCGCGAGCGTGTCCAACCCGGTGACGTGCACCTGGGTGCCGGGCGGCAGGTGCGGGATCATCGCCGCGACGATGATCGGGCTCTCGTCGGGCGTCTCGCCGAGCCCGCCGCCCGGCGGGCTGCCGTCGGAGTAGGTGCCGGGATACACCAGGCCGAACGTGGTGCGGCCGTCGGCACCGACCAGTCGTGGGTCGCCGGTGTCGGCAAAGGACACGACGCGGGCCTGCGGCAGCTTGGCGGCCACCGCGCCGAAGGCCCTGCCGATCGCGTTCTTGCTCGCGTCCGCGCGCTGCCCCTCCGGCAGGACCACGACCGGGACGAACGGCCGCTGGTAGCCGCCGTTGCCGTAGATCCGAACGATCTCCTGGTTGGCGTCGAAGGCGGGCATGCCCGGGTGGGCGTACTCCTCGGACAGGCGTTGGATGGCGATGGGGGTGGCGCCCATGCCGAGGAAGAACGCCAGCAGGGCCAGCATTGCGACCAGTCCCTTGCGTCGCAGAACGAAGGCCGAGAGTCTCTCCATGGCGCCCAGTGGATCAAAACGATCTTCAGCCGCTGTGGGGCCGTTCTTAGACGCTTCTGTGAATCGCCGAGCTAGGTGGGATCTTCTTCGCTGGGCGGGTGAGACTGGGCACGTGAGCCGCATCCTTGTCGTGGACGACGAACCCTATCTCGCCGATCTTGTCGCGACCGCCCTCAGGTACGAAAGATTCGAGACCGCGATCGCCGCCACCGGCGCGGCGGCGGTCGCCATGACCGACTCGCTCCGGCCGGATCTCATCGTGCTGGACGTGATGCTGCCGGACGTGCTGGGCACCGAGGTGTGCCGCAGGATCCGGGCCGCCGGGGTGGAGATCCCGGTGGTGTTCCTCACCGCGCGGGACGCGACCGAGGACAAGATCGGTGGGCTGACCGTGGGGGGCGACGACTACGTCACCAAGCCGTTCAGCCTGGAAGAGCTGATCGCCCGGATCCGGGCGGTGCTGCGCCGTACCAAGCAGGCGGAGCCGGACAGTAGCCTGCTGAGCTTCCAAGACCTGGTCATCGACGAGGACGCCTACGAGGTACGGCGGGACGGCGCCCTGCTCGACCTGACCCCGACCGAGTTCAAGCTGCTGCGCTTCCTGGTGGCCAACGCCGGCCGGGTGGTGACCAAGCGGCAGATCCTGGACCACGTCTGGGAGTACGACTTCGGCGGCAACGACGGCGTGGTGCAGACCTACATCAGCTACCTGCGCCGCAAGGTGGACCTCGTGGACCCGCCTCTCATCCACACCGTGCCCCGCGTCGGGTACGTCCTGCGCCTGCCCAGGGAGACCTGATGTCGCTGCGAGCCCGCCTGGTCGCCACCGTGGTCGGCCTGTTGGCCCTAGCACTGGGCCTGGCGGCCGGGGCGACGTTCGGCGCCATCCAGGACTGGCGCGGCCCCGGCAACTCCCGCCTGCTCGCCCTGAGCACCCCGCAGCAGCTCATGGCCGCCACCGACGAGCTGTCCGAGCGGGTGGCGTTCGTGCTGATCGGAACTTCCGGGTTCGGGCTGGCCTGCCTGACCCTGCTGGCCGCCCACTTGATCCGGGGCGGGCTGCGCCCGTTGGACCGCATCGTCGAGACCGCGGCGGCGATCGGCGCAGGGGATTTCGGGCGCCGGGTCGAAACGGCTCAGCCGGGCACTGAGGTCGGGCGGCTCGGCGATGCGCTCAACGCGATGCTCGGCCAGATCGAGGACGCCTTCCGCCAGCGGCAGACGTCGGAGGAACGGCTGCGCCGCTTCGTCGCCGACGCCTCCCACGAACTCCGCACCCCGATCGCCACCATCCGCGGCTACGCGGAGCTGTTCCGGCGCGGCGCGGCCGTGCGCGAGGACGACCTGGAGAAGGCGATGGCCAGGATCGAGGCCGAGGCGACCAGGATGGGCTCCCTGGTGGACGAGATGCTCCTGCTGGCCCGCCTCGACCAGGGCCGCCCGCTGGACCGCGCGCCCGTCGAGCTGACCGAGCTGGCCGCCGACGCGGTGGCCGACACGCTGGCCGTCGATCCCGATCGGCCGCTGTCGCTGGATCACGACGGGCCGGTTTGGGTGACGGGCGACGCCGCCCACCTCCGCCAGGTGATGGGCAACCTGCTAGCCAACGTGCTCCACCACACCCCCGCGGGCACCCCGGCGGCCCTACGCGTCGGCACAGCGGACGGCCACGCGCTGATCGAGGTCGCCGACCAGGGGCCGGGGCTGGACGAGGAGCAGGCCGCGCTGGTCTTCCAGCGCTTCTACCGGGAGGACCACCGGCACGGGAACGATACTCGCCGCGGCGGTGCCGGTCTCGGCCTGTCCATCGTCCAGGCCGTGGTGACCGCGCACGGCGGTGAGGTGTCAGCCCACTCCCGCCCCGGCACCGGCGCCACGTTCCGCGTACGCCTCCCGCTCCGCGAGCCGTAGGCCCGCCGGGTGGGCTCGGCAGCGGAACCCACCGCTGCCGCATCGCGTTCCCGTGGAACAGCACGCTGCCCGCGTGGGGCTGCGACCGTTATCCTCCGAACGGCCCGGGGCGCGTAGCGGGCCCGAAGGATCGTCGCGAACCTGCCATCGTCCAATTAGGGATCCAAAGGCGGCGCCTGTTGCCTGCGCGGAATCGGCGTTCGGGCGCGGGCCGCGGGGATGCAGACTGGGAGTTGCCATCGCCGTGGAGGAAAGCGTTGTGGTTACGTGCATGAGGGCGGGCCTGGGCGGGCGCTGATTCGCCTTCCCGCCGTGCTGTTATGGCTGCTGGTGTGGGCGCTGAACGTGTATGAGTTTCTCCTGGCGTTCTGAACCGAGGTCAGGCAGCTGGGGTCAGGCGGGCACTAGCAGGGTGGTCAGCAGGTCGTCGAGGCTGACGATGCCCGCAGTGGCCCCGTCGTCGGCGCGGATGAGGGCGATCTGGCTGCGGGCGGCACGCAGCCGGGCGACGGCGTCGGCGACGGAGGTGCCGGGCGGCAGCGCCGGGATCCGGTAGGCGAGCTGGGCGGCCGTGACGTCGGTGCCGCGTTTGCGGGCCAGGTAGGCGTCGCGGATGTGCACCACGCCGGCCGGATCGGCAGGGCTGCCGACCAGCAGGCGGGAGCGCTGCGCGCGCAGGCAGGCGTCGATCACCTGCTGGGCGGTGGCGGCAGCGGGCACCGCGATGATCTGGCCGGGCGGGATGATCAGCGGGGTGATGTCGGCGTGGGTGGCGCGCAGGGCCTGACTGAGCACGGCGTGGTCGTTGGCCTCGATCAGCCCGAGCCGGCGAGATTCGGCCACCAGGTGCTGCAGCTGCTCCGGCGTGCGCGGGTTGGCGCCCTCCTCGCGCGGGCGCACCTTGACCAAGCGCAGCAGGCCATTGCTGACCGCGTTCAAGGCGCTGATCAGCGGGCGTACCAGCAGGGTGAAGGCACGGAACGGCAGCGCGAGGAGGGTGGCCGAGCGTTCGGGGTGAGCGATCGCCCAGGATTTCGGTGCCATCTCGCCGAGCACCATGTGCAGGAACGTCACGACGGCGAGCGCGATGACGAACGCCACCGCGTGCGCGGCGGCCTCGGGCAGGCCTACGGCGTGAAAGAGCGGGGTGAGCGTGCTGGCGATCAGCGGTTCGGAGACCACGCCCAGGCCGAGTGAGCACAGCGTGATGGCGAGCTGGGCGCCGGCCAGCATCAGTGACAGTTCCTTGATGCCGGCCAGGGCGGCGGAGGCCGCTCTGCTGCCGCTGGTGCAGCCCTTTCCAGCCGGTGGCGCTTGGCGGCGACCAGGGCGAACTCGGCGGCGACGAAGAAGCCGTTGCCGACCAGCAGGACCAGGGTCAGCATCAGGCCGATGGACGTTCACGGCTGTTCCTCGCCTTCGCGGCCGTCGTGACCGTCGTGGCCGTCGTGGCCGTCGTGGCCGTCGTGATCGTCGGGCCGGTAGGGGGTGAGGCGGACGCGTTCGGGGACGTGCCGGTTCAGCGTCAGCACCTCGATCCGGGCGTGTGTGGCCGCGCTCGAGTCGAGGGTGGCGGGCAGTTCGGTGGTGACGACGTCGCCGGGGACGGCGAAGCGGCCGAGCCGGTGCAGGATGAGCCCGGCCAGGGTGTCGTACTCGTCCTCGTCCGGCAGGTTCAGATCGGTCTCCAAGGCGGTCTCGTCGATACGCAAGGAAGCGTCCAGCTCCCAATCGTCGCCGCGCCGCAGCACACGCGGCGCCTCAGCAGTTCGCCCTCGTCATCGACGAGCATGGTGTGGCCGGCGGCATCGTCACCCTGGAAGACCTGCTCGAAGAGGTTGTCGGCGAGATCTACGACGAGACCGACCGCGACACCATCGACATCCGGCCAGAAGCCGACGGCAGCATACTATTGCCCGGCAGCTTCCCCATCCACGACCTGACAGACCTCGACGTCCACCTCGAGACCCGCCCCGACGGCGACTACACCACCATTGCCGGTCTCGTTCTCGCCCTGCTCGGCCACGTGCCCGCCGCACCCGGCGAGAGCGTCACCGCAGGCGATTGGCAGTTGCAGGTCGCAGCCGTTGACCGCCACGCCGTTACCCAGGTCCGCATCCACGCCGCTTCTGCCACCACACCCGACCACCCTTCGGCCTCTGAACAACCGGCCTGAACGCGCCCGTGCCCGCGCCGCATGCCCCGTGGTGTGAGCGGGGAGGGACCGTTCCCGTTCCCGTCCCCGCCGTCGTATGCAAGTGCGAAGGCACGTCACTCTGAAGCCGCCAAGGGCCCGGGGTGCAGGGTCGCGACCCCGGTGACTGACACGCCCGCCTCCTCTCCTGGCCGGACCCCGGCGGGGCCGGGCACCCGGACCGCTACCGGTTCGGCCAGGCCGTCCACGGCCACGCGCACCATGGCGTCGTGGCCGTAGAAGCGGACCTCCACCACCGTGCCGGGCGTGCCCGTCTCGTCCAGCACGAGCTGTTCGGGGCGCAGCACGATCACGCCGCCGCCGTGCGCCGGAGCCACCAGCGGGATGTGGCCGAGAGGGGTGTCGGCCACGCTGTCCTCCGCCGTGGCGGGCAGGAACACCGCCTCGCCGACGAACCCCGCCACCCACAGATCGGCCGGCCGCCGGTAGACCTCCTCGGGAGTGCCGCATTGGGCGACCCTGCCGTCCCTGAGTACGGCGACCAGATCGGCGGTGGACAGCGCCTCCTGCTGGTCGTGGGTGACCAGCACTCCGGTGGCGCCCGTGGCCAGCAGCGCGGCGCGCACGTCGGCTCGCACGCCCGCCCGCAGAGCGCTGTCGAGCGCGTTGAACGGCTCGTCCAGGAGCACCAGGTCGGGGGCGGGCGACAGTGCCCGGGCGACCGCGACGCGCTGCTGCTGCCCGCCGGACAACTCGTGCGGCATGCGTTCCTCGTAGCCGGGCAGCCCGACCAGCTCCAGCATCTCACCGGTGCGGCGGCGCCGCTCCGCTCGGCTCGTCCCGGTGAGGCCGAACGCCACGTTGGCCGCCACGCTCAGATGCGGGAACAGGGCGCCCTCCTGCGGGACGATGCCGACACGGCGCCGCTCTGGCGGCAGATGCGTCCCCGGCCCGCACACCACGCGCCCGCCCAGTTCCACGGTGCCGGCGTCGGCGCGCAGGAACCCGGCCACAACCCGCAGCAACGTCGTCTTCCCGCAGCCCGACGGCCCGAGCACGGCGGCCAGCAGTCCAGCGGGGACGGCGAGGTCAAGGTTGTCGAGCACCCGCGTCGGCGGCGCGTAGCTCTTCACCAGTCCGCTGATCTTCAGGTCCGTCACGTGCGTCGCCTTCCGAGCAGGTATGAGGGGATGGCCGCGATCAGGATCAGCACGGCCGCGTACGGCGCCGCCGCGGCGTAGGAGGCGGTGGTCGTCTCGGCCCACAGCCGGGTGGCGAGCGTGTCCGCGCCGGTGGGCCGCAGCAGCAGCGTGGCAGGCAACTCCTTCATGCACACCACGAACGTCAGGGCGGCCCCCGCGGCGATGCCCGGTGCGGCGAGCGGCACGGTGACCCGGCGCAGCACCCGTAGCGGCGGGTCGCCGAGCGAGCGGGCCACGTCCTCCAGAACCGGTGGCGACTGCAGCACGGCGGCGCGGGTGGCGGCCACCGCCACGGGCAGGAACAACACCGCATAGCAGAGTACGAGCAGCGGCAGTTCCTGGTAGAGCGGGTAGGCGTAGCGCACCGCCAGGAACACCATGGCCAGCGCCACAGTGATGCCGGGCACGGCGTGCCCGGCGTATGCGGCCTGCTCCAGCAGGTGGACGAGGCGGCCTCGGTGGCGGGCGGCGAGGATGCCGACGGGAAGGGCGCAGGCCGTGGTAAGCGCCGCGCCGAGGGCGGCCACGGTCAGCGTGGTCCCGGCCGCCTCCAGCAGCCTGCCCGGCTCCCAGGCGCCCGACCGGCCGGCCGTCAGCCAGTAGCCGAGCATTGGCCAGCGGGAAGACCACAGCGGCGGCGGCCACCGCCGAGCACCAGCCGAGCGCGGCCCACCGCAGCCGGCCGAGCCGTGCGCGCGGAGCGGGCCGGGCGGTGCCGCCGCCGGTGCGCGAGTGGCCCGCCCGACCGCGGGTACGCGCCTCGGTCGCGACGAGCAGCACGGTCATCACCACCAGCACGCAGCCGAGCGCGGCGGCCGGGGTGCGGTCGAAGCTGGCCCGGTAGGAGGTGAAGATCGCCCGGGTGAAGGTCTCGTACCTCATGATCGAGACGGCGCCGAAGTCGGACAGCACGTACAGCGCGACCAGCAGGGCCCCGCCGGTCGCGGCCGGGCGCAGCTGCGGCAGCGTGACCCGCCGGAACACACCGAGCGGGCCATGTCCGAGCGAGCGCGCCGCCTCCTCCTGCGCCGGATCGATCCCGCCGAGCGTCGCCGCCACCGGCAGGTAGACGTACGGGTAGCTGACCAGAGTCAGGGCGAGCGCGGCGCCCCAGAACCCGGCCAGGCCCGGCTCGGCGGAGATCCACGCGAACGCCGCGACGTAACTGGGCACGGCCAGCGGCAGCGTGGCCAGCACCGACCAGACGCGCGCGCCCGGCAGCTCGGTCCGCACGGACAGCCAGGCCAGCGAGACGCCCAGCAGCAGGCAGGCGGCGACAACCACGGCGGCGAGCCCGATGCTGCGGGCGAGCAGCTCGAGGGTACGGCCGGTGGCGATCACCTGCCAGGCGTGGGCGGGGCCGCGTTCGAGCGCCCGCACGCCCAGGTAGATCAGCGGCAGCAGGCCGAGCGCCGCCGCGACGCAGGCCCAGCCGACCAAGAGCGGCGGCGGCCTGCGCGCGGCGTCGGAGGATGACCTGTGTGCGGACACGCCGGGTCAGACCATCCCGGCTTCCTGGAGCATCACCAGCGTCTCCTGCAGCGAGGACAGCTTGCTGAGGTCGATCTTCGGCGCGTCGATGGACTCCAGCGGCGGCAGGCCCTCGACCGTGCTGGTAACGCCGGCGGCCAGCGGGTATTCCTTGGTCTCGTCGGCGAAGTAGGTCTGCGCTTCGGCCGAGAGCAGGTAGTCGACCGCCTTGCCGGCCGCGGCCTCCTGGTCGGAGCCCTTGATGACGCCGACGCCGGCCACGTTGACGAGTGCGCCGGGGTCGCCCTTGGCCGGGAAGTGCAGCTTGGCGGTCATCTTGTCGGCGCCGACCTCGGCGGCCTTCTCGAACCAGTAGTAGTGGTTGATCAGGCCTAGGGAGATCTCGCCGGAGTCGACGGCGTCGAGGATGGCGCCGTTCTTCTCGTACACCTTGGGGTCGTTGGCCTTGAAGTCGCGCAGCCACGTGCGGGTGGCCTCGTCGCCGTCCAGGACGCGCATGCCGGTGACGAAGGCCTGGAAGGAGGCGTTCGTCGGAGCGTAGCCCACCTTGCCCTTCCACTCCGGCTTGGTGAGGTCACGTACGCTGTCGGGAGCCTTGGCGGCCTTGTCCGGGTTGTAGGCGATGACGCGGGCCCGGCCCGACAGACCGACCCAGGTGCCGTCCTGGGCGCGGTAGGCCTGGCCGACCTTGTCCAGGGACTGCTGTGGCAGCGGCTCCAGGCGGCCCTGCTGGCCGAGGGCGCCGAGCGCGCCCGCGTCCTGCGACAGGAACAGGTCAGCCTGCGTCTTGTCGCCCTCCTCCAGCAGTTGCCCGGCGAGCTCGGCGCTGTCGCCGTAGCGGACCTCGACCTTGCTTCCCGTAGATCGTTCCAGCTTCTCCAGTAGTGGTGAGATCAAGGCTTCGTCGCGTCCGGAATAGATGACGAGCGTGGAGCTCTGCGGGGCGGCCGTGGCCGTGGCACCGGCGTCCGCCTGTTGGCTGCCTTGGTCGCCGCAGGCGGCCACGAGTGGAGCGAGAAGCGTGGCGGCCGCGAGGGCGGCGAGCCGGGTGTTGATGGTGGCCATGAGATGTCCCTCTCGTCTTCTGCAAGCATCTCATGATTAGGTGTGCCTAACCTAAGTGTCAACGGCTGTGTCCGACATGAGACCGGAGTTGACCAGGCCTGATAGTCGCCGCCGGTCTTGTCCCAGGCTGGCGCCGAGAGACCCGGCCGGGCCCGCGTGCGGTGCTGGCTCCGGGCGCTGGCCGCGGCGACAACGCCATCGCGGTGTGCGGAATCCCGGATGGAGTGGTCCAGCGACAGCGCGATCGTCACACAGCAGGAGATCGGTCGGCGGCCGGAGCCTGTCTTCGATCTTGTGCCCTGCTTCTGATCAAGGGCGTGCTTCTCACCATCGCCTAACGAAAGCCCAAGATCGCTTCAATGCCCGATGTCGATCGTTGAGCCCATGACCACAGTGACGGCCACGTCGGCCGGCCTCCCCAAACCCCACCGCGAAGGGATGCCCCCGGTCATGGATGCGGCCGATCACGATCGGGCTGCGCCCGCCCGGACGGGATCCGGCCCGACCGCCAGCAAACTGCCTCCCTGATCCGGCACAGCGCCGGAGCCCGCGAAGACGGCGGTCTGCCTCGGACGAAGGAAATCCCATGAACCAGCTGATGATCATAGCCACCGACCTCGCCGCCGTCGCCGTGCTGACCTTCGGCGTCTACTTCCCGCGCCACCACCGCCGCGACCTGGTAATCGCCTTTCTGGGCGTGAACGTCGGCGTGCTCGCGGTGTCGATGGTGCTCAGCTCCTCGACGGTGGGGCTTGGCCTGGGGCTCGGCCTGTTCGGGGTCCCGTCGATCATCAGGCTGCGCTCGGACGAGACGGCCGCGTCGTCAACCTGTCGATCAAGCAGCTCGACCTGGTCAACGACACCACCCTGGCCGAGGTCCGCTACGTGGCCGGCTACGCGCAGGTTCCGCAGGCGGGCGTACGTCCACGAGGTGCTGGCCAACGCCCTGATCCACCCCGCCCGACTCCGGTTCGTCCCCGTGCTGATGTCATCCAACAGGCTCGACTGGAGGTCCACGTCGGCGGGCGGCCGTCCGGACAGCAGGCTCGGCGGCATCAACCCGAAGACCCTGGGGATCTCCCCGTACGGCTCGACCTCGCCGGTGAGCGCTCCCACGGCGTCCGGTGTCTCATGACGCTGGTAGGACTCGGCGGCGCGCTGTAACAGATGACGTATCCGACGGCCGTCCTGATGAGCGGTGGCGGCCTTTTGATCGTTTGTTAGCCATTCGTTAGTGGGAACGGCCGCGACCAGGTGACATGGATCAGTCCGAACAGATACCCAATGTCATCGCCTTGATCTTGGATTTTCGTTCCCTTGAACAAGGCGGATCATGCACACGACTCCGCGAACAGCATTGTGGCGGCGCCCCGCTGCTGTGCGGCGATCGTGCCCACGCTCAGGTTGTAGGCGGGATCGTGCGCGCTTTGGCCCGCTCCCCGGCGACGCACGCGCGGAAGACGGTCTCCATCAGCGGTGCCGTCTGGGCGGCGAGGGCGAGCACGACGCGTCAGCGCCGCGGGCAGTCCCGATGCCGGTCCGTTCGCCCGTTGGATCCCCCGCCCAGGTTGGGGTGAGGATAGCCACCAGCCACGGTGAAGCGGTGCATGGAGATGAGATCTAACCAGGTTTAGATGGCATCGGCGTTCGGCGGGGTTTTGGCGGAGCCAATGGCGCACCTACCATGAAAGTGGTGATGGTGTCAAGGCACCTATCGGGGGAGAGCTGCCATGAACATCTACACCGTAGAACTCAAGAACCAGCCCGGCGAGCTGGCCCATGTGTGCGAGGTGCTCGGTCGTGCCGGGGTCAACATCGAGTTGGCCGGGGCGACCTCAGGCGACCACGGGATCGTCTACTTTGCCGCGTCGGACGAATCGGGCGCGGCTGCGGCCCTGGAGGGAGCCGGCATCGAGTTCAGAACGCACCCGGCGCTCAGGGTGACCTTCCCCGATCAGCCTGGTGAGGCGGCCAAGTTCGCGCGCAAACTGGCGAACGCCAACATCAACGCGGAGTGGTTGCTGCCCGTGTCGATATGCCAGGGCGAGGTCGCGTTCGCGCTGTGCGTCGACGAGCTCGACGAGGCACGGGCCACGCTGGGTGATCAGGTCTCCGGGTAGAGTCTGAGTTCATACCGGGTTCACACGGCAACTTCTTTGGGCGGCTGAAACGCGGCGGGCAGGCGCTCGCGCCGCTCGGCGGCCCGCAGACAGGCCATGGTCGCGACCTTGTGGAGCCAGTGGTGTAGCGGCGCCCGGCCCGCGTAGCCGCCCAGGCCGCGCCAAGCCCGCAGCAGCGTCTCCTGCACCACCTCCTCGGCCTGGTCGATCGAGCCAAGCATGCGATAACAATGCAGGTGCAGGGCCCGCCGTACGGCGTGTGGCGCGATCAAGGCGTCGAAGGCAGTGTGATCATCGCCCCGCGCGGCGGCACGCGCGACTACTTCGACGCCATCCGGCCGATAAGGGTCACGCAGTTGGTTCGGTTCCCTCGGGCGTAGTGGTCAGACGGGTGAGGAAGGGCGAGCGGCCTCGGAAGCCGCGGTGGAAGCGCCCAGGTGGCCCTGTGCCGAGGAACTCTTCCAGCCATGCCTGGTGTTCGATCTTCTCGTTGCGGATCGCCTGGGCCAGGAGATAAGTGCGCTGGTCTTTGCCTTCGGTGAGGTCACGCAGACCGTCATAGGGATGGATGGCGCGTCGTACCTCTTCGATGAGTGCCGTGACCGGATCCTGCGCGTCGGCGGAGCCGTCCTCCGGCGCTGCATGCCCGCCTTCCAGGAACTGCCGGATGCCGTCGGGGAGGCTTCCGTCCAGTTCGTAGATGCGGCCCACGAGCGCGTCGAAGTGGTGTCGATCCTCATCGCGGATGTCCTTGAGGATCTGGCGTAGTTCCTCATCGGCGAAACCGAGCGGATGGGCGGTCAGGATCGTGTAGCGGTAGACGGCGCTCAGCTCCGCTGTGGCGGCGGAGGTGAGCCGGTTGATCAGGATGTTCACATCGAGGCCCGCTTGCTCGACGACTTCGCGCGCGCTGATCATGTCGGCTCCAGGGTCGGCTGCGGGCGGTCAGTTTGCGGAGGGTTCCAGCAGGGCGCGTTCCTTGGGGTTGAGCGCGAGGAAGGCCACCCCGGCCAGGGCGCCGCCCGCCAGGTCGGCCAGGAGCCAGATCCAGATCTTGGACCAGGCGAACAGCCCCATCCAGGCGGCACCGACGGCGACGGCCGGGTTGAACGCGCCACCGGAGATGCCGCCGACCGCGAATGCGCCGGCCGCCACGGTGAATCCGATGGCCAGGCCGTAGAAGCTGTTGCCCGGATGGTCCCTGCTGGTGGCCGCGTTCAGCACCACGTACGCGAGCGCGAACGTGAACAGCGCCTCGGCCAGCAGCGCGACCCCCAGTTCCCGCCCCGTGGGCGACAGTACCGGCACGCTGCCGGGATTGACCATCTAGGTGGCGGTCAGCGCGGCGATGACGCCTGCGGCCAGCTGGACGATCCAGTACGGGACGGCGTCGGCCAGGCTGATCCGGCCGCGGAGCAGCACGGCCAGGGTCACGGCGGGATTGTAGTGGGCGCCGGAGATATGTCCTCCGGCGTACACCATGACCATCAGGATCGCGCCGATGGCCACGGGTGCCAGGGGCGTCTTCGTCAAGACCGTGGCACCGATCGTGAGAACCAGAAAGAAGGTTCCGATGAACTCCGTGATGTAGCGGCGCATGGATTGTCCTCTCCGCTTGTGGACCGAGACCGATCACGCACTGCGGCAGCGCATCCAGATCGTGCCATGAGCCTCGGGCTCTGGAGATTGCGGGCTTCTTACGGACGTTTACGGCTCTTTACGGCTCGCCGAACCGGATATGAGGGCTCTTGCCGGATGGCCCGGCATCCGCTGTTGATGCGCGCGCTCAATAACCCGCCCCAGGCGCCGATCGGGTTTGATGGCTGTCACCGTCATTGGGCTGTAAGAAGTGACGTAGAGCAGCGCTTCTAGGGTGGATGACATGTTCCCAGTACGAACGGCGGCTGCCGCGGCGACACTTGCCCTGCTGGCGGCCGGGTGTGGTGGGCCAGGACAGGGCGAGGCGGCGAGGGTCACCACGTCGGCCTCTGCGACCGCCACCATGACCTCCGCGCCGACGGCGTCCCCCTCGATCTCCGTAACGCCCGAGCCGACCGCGTCGCAGGAGACGGCGAGCAAAGGTTCCGTGCCCGCCACGCTGGAGTTCTCCGCCCGGACGCTGGACGGTGAGACCTTCCAGGGGGCGAGCCTGGCCGGCAAGCCCGTGGTCTTCTGGTTCTGGGCGCCGTGGTGTCCCAAGTGCATGTCCGAGGCGCCGCACGTCAAGGCCGCCGCCGCCCAGTACGGCGACGTCGCCTTCGTCGGAGTGGCCGGGCTGGACACCGAGGCGGCGATGAAGGAGTTCGTCCAGCGCACCAAGACGGAGAACTTCCCCCATCTCTCGGACGAGAAGGGAGCCGTGTGGACGAAGCTGGGCGTCAGCCAGCAGTCCACGTTCGTGTTCATGAAGCCGGACGGCACCACCGCCAAGGCGTCCGGACCGCTCGGCAAGGAGCAGCTGGACGAGCTCGTCCGCGCGCTGCGCGACGGATGACGGCGGGTGCCCGGACCCTTCGATGGAGCAGTGGCGCCCGGACCCCGCGGCTGGGGAGCGCCCGCGTGAGCTCCGCCGACCTCCCGCTCGCCCTGGCGCTCACCGCCGGGACCGTGGCCGCGTTCAACCCGTGCGGCTTCGCCATGCTGCCCGCCTATCGCGCTGGAACTCGAGGCCGTGAGCAAGCGCCACGGCACCACCGCGGCACATGACGGATGCGGATGTGGCGGCGGGCAGAACGTCCCTGTCGACCAGAAATGCGACAACCGGAGTCGGGTTCAAGTTGTGGGAGACCGCTGTTTTCCATCGCTCCCACCGGAACTGGTCACTCATCACCGTCATGACCAGGCGACTCAACGCAAGTAGCCGCGCACCCCGCTGGACGAAGCGGAATGCCCTAACGCGGCTGGGTGGCCCGGGGCCACCCAGCCGCAGCTCGGTTGCAGTGGTAGGAGGAGACACGCCCTTCGGTGGGGCGCCTGCCCAGCCGCCGGTCACCATGGGTCGGGCAGGCCCTCTCCCGTGGTGATCAGGCTGCGCAGGCTGCCGTTGACGTAGTGCAGCCAGGCCGTGGAGCACGCGCCGAAGCACTCGACGTCCGGCATCAGGCCGATGTGTGTGAACCTCAGCTCAGTGCCGCCGGTCGCGGGGACGATGTCGAACACGATCTCGGTTCCGGTCCACTCGCCCGGCTCCGAAATGAAGGACAGGTGGCTGTCGGTTACCCGCCAGACCACGCGGCGGCCCGGCTCGAGCTCGACCACGCGCTGAAGGCTGTAGTGCTGGGGCGGGTGCCGGTAGGTGAACTCGGCACCCAGCTCGTCGGCACGCCCCTCGATCTGGCCCGTCCACCAGGCGCGGACGTCCAGGATGGCGGCGAAAACCTCCTCCGGTGACTGCTCGACCTGGTACGACGTCGAGTAGCCGCGCTCGGTGCGCGCCGTGCTTGCTGTGCTCATCTCTTGGCTGCCCTGTGATTGTGTCGTCATGAGTGATCGGATCCTTATCTCTTCGTGTCCATGGATTGAGTGGTTGCGGGTGTGCGCCCGCATCCGGGTGCGGTTGATCAGCGCCGCCACGGATGAGGCGGCGTTCGGTCGTGTGCGGGTCGTGCGGGGTCAGCCCTGCTGGCTGCGCTGGATCGCTTCGGCGATCTGCTTGATGTGCTGCAGCCGGGCATCCCAGGCTGCCCCGACCGACGACATCTGCTTGACCGCGCGGGCGAGGCGGGGCTCGTCCACCTGGTAGCGGCGCTTGCGTCCGGACGGGGCCGCGTGGACGAGCCCGACCCGCTCCAGTACGCGCAGGTGCTTGGTGACGGCCTGCCGGGTGACCGGCAGTTGCTCGCTGAGCGAGGTCGCCGTCCCGCCGCCCGCGTCCAACAGCAGGTCGAGCATCCGCCGCCGGGTCGGGTCCCCCAACGCCGACCAGAGATCGTCGTCGACCGTGTCGCTCACGCCACCGACACCTGCCGGGCGGCGTACGTGACAAGGCGGGGCAGGAACCGGTCCCAGCCGGTGACGTGATCGCGGTGGCACTGCTCGCGCTCAGCCGGCTCCGGGAACCTCTCCGTGAACCCGGTCTCGGTGAAGCGCAGCAGTGTGCCGGTGCCCGACGGGGCGAGTTCGAAGGTCACCAGGAGCGAGTTGGCCGGTGCCGCGGTCTGGCCCTCGTCGTAGACCCAGCGGAAGGCGAACCGCCGGGGCGGGTCGGCCTCCACCACTGTGAGCGGCGCGACCTTCGCGTCCGGGGTGGACGTGTCGCCGAAGGCGACGAACCCGGTGGCGCCGGGTGCCGGCGTGAGCTCGGCCTCGTCCGGCCACCACTGCTGCAGATGCTCGGGCGTGCTGATGACCTTGTAGACCACCTCGGGCGTGGCCTCGATACGCAACTCCCGCTCGATGCTCGCGTGCTCCATGGCGTGCTCCCATCATGCGCAACCTTTGGTTGCGCATGACTGTAGGGCAATCGCCGAGCATGCGCAACCAAAGGTTGCATTCAGCTTGGCGCTGCCCTGCGGCCGTCGCGCATTCGCGCTGACGGCCGACCGGACCCGCCAAACTCACGACCCGAGCAGCGCCGGGGGTGACTCGGCCGCTGTCCCGGTTCCAGATCTGTCCGTGGCCGCCGTCGAGACCTTTCGCCGGCTCTGGCGGGGCGAACCTTACGAGGCCGGATCGCCGTACCGCGTCTATCCACAGCCGGTACAGGCGGACATCCCGCGGCTGTCGTGCGGGCCGGGCGGGCTACTTGGGTTGCCAGCGGCCGATCTTCTTGGTGACGAGGGCGGCGCCGATCCGCGTGTAGAAGCGTTGCGCGGCTACGTTGGCCTCGGCGACCTCCCAGCGGATCAGCTTGCCCTCGGCGGCTTCGGCGGCGGCACGCATGAGTTGTTCTCCCACGCCGCGACCGCGTTCCGTGCCGGCCACGTACAGATCGTCCAGCGCGAGGTAGTCCTCACCGGACCAGAAGCTGACGCGTTGCAGCCAGGAGACGTAGCCGATGGCCTGCCCGTCCTGCTCGGCGATGAGGTAGGTGACCTCGGGACGGGTCAGTAGCTGCTTCAGGTCGCTGACGCTCACGGTGACGGCCCAGGCTTGGTCCTGGCTCTCGGCCAGTCCACGGATGAGGTCGTGCACGGTGGCGGCGTCATCGGGCGTAGCACGGCGGATTTCTATCATGGTGGACCTTCCAGGTAAGGGTCATAAGGCTGGGGTGCCGGGCGGGCTGGACGCGCCCGCTTGGCACCGGTCATGAAGGTGAGGAAGCGACCTGGTCGGTGGGTCTCGGACGGCCGGGTGTCACCAGGGCAGCGATGACGATGCCGGCTGCCGCTGCGATGGCGGCCACGGTGAACCCGCTGGCGAAGCCGCTCAGCGTGTTCCCGACCAGGCTCGCGGCGGCGACGCTCGAGACGACCGCGGCGCCGAGAGAGGCGCCGAACTCGTGGAAGGTGCTCACGATGCCGGACGCGACTCCCGCCTCATGGGCTGCCACCTGGCCGAGCGCGGTCGCCGAGGCGACGACGAACATCGCGCCGGTGCCGGAGGCCGCGACGGACACACCGATCACGACGCTGACGGGATGCATCGACAGGGCCGGTACGGCCATGCCGACCGCCGCAACCGCAAGGCCCGCGACGGCCAGGACGCGTCCACCCCACCGGCCGATCAGGCGGCCGGTCAGGTTGGCCCCCAGCATCGTGGCCACCGCCACCGGCAGGAACAGCAGGCCTGTCTGCAACGCGTCGTATCCCTGAGCCTGCTGGAAGTAGAAGGTGCCGAGGAAGAACACCGCGATCATCAGGGCCGTCGCCATCAGGATGAGGAACGCGCCCGTCGCTACGGGCCGCCGTACCAGCAGCCGGACGTCCATCAGAGGCGAGCGCGCCCGCCTCTGCCACACGACGAACAGCGTGTACCCCACGGCCGCGGCCAGGACGAGCCAGCCCGTGAGCCGGGTGAGCCACCCGCGCTCTCCGGCGGCGATGAGAGCGTAGGTCAGTGACGCGGTCGCAGACGTTACAAGGATCGCGCCGAGAACGTCGAGCCGCGGCCGCTGGGCGGACCATGGTTGCTGCTTCGGCACCAGTACGGCGAGCACCACGGCGATCACCAGCCCGATGGGCACGTTGACGTAGAAGACCCATGACCACCCGGGTCCCGCGGTGAGCAGGCCGCCGAGCAGGACCCCGAGGGCGGCTCCACCTCCGCCGAGCGCGGACCAGACGCCCAGCGCCCGGTTCCGCTCCTCCCCGTCGAACAGGGCCACCACCAGGGACAGCGCCGCGGGGGACAGCAGGGCGGCGCCGACTCCTTGCGCGATGCGGCCGCCCACCAGCATGGCCGCGGATTCCGCTAAGCCTGTGGTCAGCGATGCCGCGGTGAAGAGCAGGAGCCCGGTCAGCATGACCTGCTTGGCACCTACCAGATCGGCGATCCGGCCGCCGAGCAGCATCAGCCCGCCGAAGGCGAGCGTGTAGGCGCTGACCGTCCAGGTCAGCGCCTCGCGGCTGAGCCCGAGTTCCGTCTCGATGTGGGGCAGCGCGATGGCGACGACGGTGACGTCGAGGATCAGCATGAGTTGCGCCACCCCCAGAAGGCCGAGGATGCGCCAGCGCGCGGGGTGAATCGCTGGTCGGTTCATGATGTCTCCTTCCTCTAACTCGTATGTCCATATACGAGCTTTGCCGTCACTATAACTCGTATATGCGCATACGCGTTAGGGTGGTGACATGGCTGAGCCCTCCGTGCGCCCCAAGCGCCGCGCCGATGCCGAGCGCAGCATCGCCCGCATCGTGGCCGCGGCTCGCAAGCTGCTGAGTTCGGACCCGAACGCGAAGACGGACGACATCGCGAAGGCTGCCGGCGTGGGGCGGATGACCCTGTATGGGCACTTCGCCACCCGAGCCGAGCTCGTCGATGCGGCACTCATGGAGGCGCTGAGGGTCGGCGACGCGATCCTGTCGTCGGTCGATCTGTCCGGAAACGCCCGTGAGGCCATGAGCCGCCTGCTGGCGTCGAGCTGGCAGGTCGTGGCCGAGTCTGCGGCGCTGCTGTCGGCGGCCGAGGAAGTCCTTCCCGCGGGGCGGGTCCGTGATCTGCACGAGGAGCCCGTCCGGCGCATGACCGAGCTCATCCGCCGCGGCCAGGAGCAAGGTGTGTTCCGGACCGACCTGCCCACAACGTGGCTGGTCAACCTCGTCCACTACATCCTGCATGGAGCGGCTTCCGAGGTGCGCGCGGGGCGCTTGGACCCGGAGGAGGCCGCAGACGTGGTGACCAAATCCGTGCAATCAGTGTTGAGCGTCCCCCGCAGCGAACATCCGGCCATCAACGTCGGGGTCTGAGCAGAGCGGCGAGCTCGGTGTCGACGGCTTCGGCGGCGTAGGGGGCGGCGTCCGGGGTGATCGGGCGCCGCACCCCACGGCGGCACCGAGGCGACCACAGAGCGCGTTGATGCAAAAACGCGTTGCCGTAGATGTTCTCGAACCGTATGGTTTTGCGCTCGTGGTCACAATGGTGGAGCGAGTCCTGCCTGCCCGGCTGGGGACAGGGTTCCGGTGGTTGCTGGCCTCGAGCTGGCTGACAAATCTCGGTGATGGGGTCGCGGCCGCGGCGGGCCCGCTGCTGATCGCGACGTTGACTCGCGACCCGCTGATGATTTCGCTGTCGGCCCTGGTGGGCTGGGCGCCGCCGCTGCTGTTCGGCCTGTATGCGGGCGTGCTGTCGGATCGGTACAACCGGCGCAGGATCGTGCTCGTCGCGAACGCGGTGCGGGCCGTGGTGCTGGCGGCGCTCGTCGCGCTCGTGGTGACCGGCACCGTGACCGTGGCGACGGCGCTGCTGGCGCTCACGCTCCGGTCCGTCGCCGAGGTGTTCGCCGACAACGCGACGGCCACGCTGACTCCCATGATGGTCGGCAAGGACGATCTCGTCATCGCCAACGCCCGCCTGGGCACGGGGTTCATCACGCTCAACCAGCTCGCCGGGCCGCCGATCGGCGCGGCACTGTTCGGCCTGGGCTTGACCTGGCCGTTCGCGGGTCAGCTGCTCCTGGTGGTGGCGGGGATCGTCCTGGTCTCCCGGATCACGTTGCCGCCGCACGGCCGACAGGCCGACGATCTCAGGCCTAATGCCGTACGGGAACTGATCGCCGGGTTCAGCTGGACCATCCGGCACGCGGCGATCCGCACGCTGGCGCTCACCATCCTGATCTTCAACTTCACGTTCGGCGCGGCCTGGTCGGTTCTCGTCCTCTACACCCAGGAGCAGCTCGGCCTCGGCGCCCTGGGCTTCGGCCTGATGACCACCATCGGCGGGATCGGCGGCTTGATCGGCACCGGCCTGTACGGGGCCATCACCCGCAGGGTGAGCCTCGGCGCCCTGATGCGCATCGGACTCATCATCGAAACGCTCACTCACCTGGGCTTGGCCCTGACCCATTCGCCCTGGGTCGCCGGGGGCATCTTCCTGGCCTTCGGCGCGCACGCGTTCATCTGGGGCACGACCTCGGTCACCGTCCGCCAGCGCGCGGTCCCGCGCGAACTCCAGGGTCGGGTGGGCAGCGTCAACACCGTCTGCGTCTACGCCGGCCTGGTGGTCGGCTCGTTGATCGGCGGTGTCCTGGCCGCCCGCTTCGGTGTCGCGGCACCCTTCTGGTTCGCCTTCGCCGGCTCCGCGGTGTTCGTGGTGCTGCTGTGGCGGCAGCTCATGCTCATCGCCCACGACGACTGAGATGTTCGGTCCTCGGCGGGTCACCGGCTGCCGTGGCCGCGACAGGGGTGCCGCCGCGGCCACGTGTGGGTTCAGAGCTTCAGGCCCACCAGCAGCGGGTCGTGGTCGGAGGAGCGGAACGGGTCGGGCGCGTACAGGTAGGGCGGGTTGTACTCGGTGTTGTAGTCCATGAACCTGCCCTCGTCGGCGTTGACGTGCCAGATGGTGGCGCCGGTCACCAGCTTGCGCGCGCCCTTGTCGGCCAGCGCATGGTCGAGCTCACCGGACAGGGCGTCGAAGACGTAGCTGTAGCGGTCGTCCTTCTTGATGTACTTCTTGCTCAGGCTGGTCAGCCCGGCGTCCTCGAAGGCGTGGATCGGGTCCTCCTCGCCGTAGGCGTTGATGTCGCCGAGGACGAGCGCGTTCTTCAACCTGAGGTGGCCGATCAGGGCCAGCACTGCCTTGGCCTGCTTGACTCGCTTGGCGTTGTAGCAGCTCTGACCGTCGCCCTGGTCGGCGTCGTCCCCGGAGGCCGGACCGTCGACGTCGGTGCAGCCCTTGGACTTGAAGTGGTTCACCAGCACCGTGAACGTCTCGCCCGTCCCGTCGGCCTTGCCGAAGGTCTGCACCAGCGGCGGCCGGTTGAAGAGGGGATCGGACGACGACCGCGCCGGGCCGATCGGGGTGACCTTGCCCGGCTGATAGATCAGCGCGGTCTGGATGAGGTCGGTGCCCGGGTCGGGGTGCGTGATCGCCTTGTACGTGCCCGCGCCGGCCTTGGCGTTGAGCGCGTCGACCAGGGCGTTGAGCGCCACGTCGTTGTTGCGTTCGACCTCCATCAGCCCGGCCACGGCGGGGTTGAGGGTCGTGATGGTGGCGACCAGCTTGGCGAGCTGGCGGTCCCGCTCGGCGGCGGTGGTGGCGCCGCGGGAGCCGAGCGTGGTGAACCAGTTGAGGGTGTTGAGGCTGGCCACCTGGACGTTGCCGCCGACCTTCGCCGGCCTGGTGGGACGGGGGTTGTCCGCGGTGAAGACCACAGGCTCGGTCGGCTGGACGCGGTAGACGTCGAAGCCGTAGGTGAGGATGCCGGTCAGGTCCTCCACCTCGTCGCCGAGCCGGACTGTGTTCGAGCCCTTCGTCTGGTACGGCAGCGTGGGCGGGTTCTGCACGCTGGAGCCGTCATCGAGCAGGATCGTGCGCCGGGCATCCTTGTCGGTGTTCACGCCCTTGCGGTCGGTCGGCTGCCACAGCCGGCTGCCCGCGGCGAGGGTGATCTCGCCGTACCGGGCCAGGTTGTAGGTCTCGGAGACGGCGAGGTCGGTGCGGAAGGTCACGAGCATGCTCTCGTAGCGCTCGAAGCCGACGCCGTTCTCGAGTGGCAGCTTCACCTTGGTCGGCTTGGTCGTGCCGGTGCCGCAGACGTTCACCGCGGTGGCCGGCGAGATCTCGGTGAGGCCGTTGTACTCGATCGTCTTGCCGGAGACGAGCACCCGGTCGCCGGTCTTGACCGGCGTGGAGGAGTACACGAACAGGCCTTCGGAGGTCGCCGGGTCGGCGTCCGGCCGGGCGGCCTGGAGGTAAAAGCCGCCGAGCCTGCCCGAGCCCTGGAAGGAGCCGGTGACGATGCCCTCGACCCGGACGTTCTGGCCCTGGACCGGGCTGGTCTCGCCGCTGCCCTGCACCTGTGCGATCTGGTGTGTAGGCGGGGTGTCGCAGCTCTCGGTGGGCGTGGGGGTCGGCGTCACGGTCGGTGTGGCCGTCGGGGACGGGGACGGGTCGCCGCCACCGCACGGGGTGGCGGTGGTGGCGCTGTTGCGTGGTGCGGGAGCCGCGGTCTCGAAGTCGGCGCCGTTGTCGTCGGTGTCGGCGCAGCCCCCGCTCTTGCGGAACGCGCCGGTGGTGTTGGTGAGTGCGGGGGCAGGGGAGCCCTCGAAGAAGTTCGCGCCGCCGTACCCGACCAGGTCCGCGAGGAGCGCGAGCTGTTCGTCGGAGCAGGGGGCGGAGGAGCCGTTGCAGGCCAGGCCGTCGGCCGAGCGGACGAGTGCCACCTTGCCCGCGGTGCCGCTCATGTTGATGGAGCCGACGCTGTCGGGCTGGGGGAGCGCGCCGCTGGGGTTGGTGCCCGCCGCGAGCTGTACGAGGTGGTACTGGCCGGGGGCGAGGGTGCCAGAGAGGGTGGTCTTGTTGGCGGCGAAGTTCCCGGTGCCGCCGGCGCTGGTGTACTGCACGGACCAGCCGTCCAGCGGCACGGGTGCGCCGCTTCGGTTGAACAGCTCGACGTAGTCGTTCGATAACGGGGCGCCCGAGTTGCCGCCTCCGCCGTACACCTGACTGATGACCACGGTTCCGGGGACCGCGGCCACGGAGGGTGAGGAAAGGGCGGCGATCGAGCCGACGAGGACGCCGGCCGTCACGAGGATCGCCTGGATCCGGGACCTAGCATGCATGCCGGGCAGCGTAAACCGACAAAAGCTGAATGCACTGTATTAAGCATGGACAGGTCATGAAATTTCAGACCATAACCAGGCCTTGAGAGCACGCCGCAGGTGGTGCGGCCGCAGAGTCCGGGCTGTCAGTGGAGCGGGCGTGGGAGGCGGATGGTGACGATCCGGCTGGACACGCCGCTGCTCACCAGTCGGCCGTCTGCGCCGAACGCGCCGACCCCGAAGTCGTTGTCGTTGGCGACGACGAGCGTGCGCGGGTCGAGCAGGGCGATACCCTCGACCTTGCCGGGCAGCGTGGGGGCGACCTCGGACAGGTCGGCGACGAGCGACTTGGCCGGGAGCTTGACGGCCGGCGGGTTGGTCAACGCCTCCAGTGACGGCGTGGCGGCCGGGTCGTCGAATGGTCCGGCCAGCAGGTTGGTCGCCTTCGCCAGGTCGATCTGGTAGATCCGGGCGACGTTGTCGGTACGCTCGTCGACCAGCAGCCGGCGGCCGCTCACGTGCGCCAGGCCAGAGATCTTCATCTCGCTCTGGTCGCCGTTCGCCTTCGGGTCGAAGGCAGTGACGTCCTCGAATCGGTAGGCGTACTCTCCGGTCACCTTCTCGGCCCGGATGCTGAAGGTGAGGATGCGGGCGATGCGAGAGGATTTGGCCGTCTTGGTGTCCGGGTTCGCCAGCGGGCTCTGCACCGCGAGGTAGAGGGTGTCGCCGTCGATCGCCAGCCCCTCGAAGCCGCGGTTCTGCTGACGGGAGGCGAGAATGGCCGGCAGCGTCTCCTTGACCGGGTAGTCGGCGCCGGTGAGCTTGAGCCCCTTCGGAACGTGCCGTGCCAGCACCCGGCCCCGCTCGGAGACGCGCAGCAGCGACGGGCCGTACTCGTCGACCAGCCAGAAGTCGCCGCGCGAGGTGCGCACGATCTCCTCGGTGTCCACCCCGCTCGGGTTGTACGGCAGCGCGGTCCGGCCGTTCCAGGTGTAAGGCTTCTCGTCGTGGCCGGCCTGGTTGCTCAACCCGGTGATCGGCCTGCCGGAGCTGCCGACCAGCGGCACGTACTTCTTGATCTCGACGCCGAACCGGGTCGCCACCTGCACGATCGCCGGATCGAACTCGGGGATCGCGAACGTGCGGCGCTTCTCCCCGTCCACCGTGACCTGCCCGTTGGGCCCCCGGTCGGTGACCATCCAGTAGTCGCCGCGGCGCTCGGCCGGGAACAGGCCGCTGCCGACCCCGCCCAACTCGACCCCGCGATCGTCGACGATGGACCCCTGCAGGTCGCCCAAGGGGACGGGCGGAATCCTCACATCCTTGACAACCACGGGCCGCTGCGCAGGCTCGGCCGAGGCGGCGTGCGGAACGGCGATCGTCGTGGCGGCAGCGATCGCCAAACCCGCGAGGATGCGACGGTGCATGGCCTGGCCTTTCATCGGCGATCACGAGCACCCCAACGCTATTGACCTCAAACGACCACATATTGAAGCGCCGATGAACCCTGACCGTCAGGCCCAGGAGATGCGAAATGCGCTGAAACCTTACGATGGCCGGTCATGGGAACGGATTGGGTGCCGGCGTTGGTACGCGACGGCACCGACCCCGCCGAGCTCCAGCAGGTGGCCCGCACCCATGCCACCCTCAGCCACGCACTCCGTACGCAGGGCAGGAATGACGACGCCTTGCGGATGTGGAGGGAAGTGGACGAGCGGCTGCGCGGCTTGCTGGTCCTCGACACCGACGCGGATGGCGGGTGGCCGAGTCACCGGGTGGCCGTCATCGGTGACAATCCCCTGTTCCCGCCCGAGTGGCGCCGGGCCGCCTGGTCGACGCTGCTGCCGGACCGGCTGGCGGCCTGGTCGGCCCGATGGCGGCACTGGTACGACGCGGTCATGGACGGCCAGTTCCGTCACTACCTGCACCGGCTGCGCACCTGGGAGGCGAGCCGGGAGCTTGCGCATTTCCAGACCGAGCTGATTGCGGCAGCGCGCGCCACCGAGGGCCGGACGAACGCCTGGACCCGCAAACCCGTATTCCTGGAGGCCCGGCAGCGGAGGCTGTGACAGAGCACTCCGCTCTGGTGGAGCAGGTCGCCCGCGCGTTCAGCCGTACGGTGCCGGGCCCCTTCAAGGGCAACTCCCGCTGGTCGCCGGCCGGAGAAGAGCCCGTGCCCGATACGTGTGGTGCCGGACCTCGGTCCGGCACCACAGCGGAGATCCTCCGGGTACGGGCTAGCGCGCCCGCGTGTAGGAGATGCGCGGTGCCTCCGGGGCGGTCATGCCGTTCCCGATGAAGAAGCCCGCCTGCGGCGGCTGGTTGTAGCCGACGTTCTGCCACGCCACCGAGAGCCGGTAGACCGGGTCGTGCATCAGCGTGGGGATTCTGAGGTCGGTCACGTCGACGGTCGTGTAGAGGCGCAGCTTGGTGCTGTCCTGGGACCGCCAGATGATCTCCTCTCGCCAGTCGCCGACCAGGTCGGCCTGGAGCGTCGGCGTCCCCTTGGTGGAGTTGTTCGAGTAGGTGCCCTCCGCGCGGAGGATCTCCTTGCTCGTCGTGCCGTCCCACTTGGAGATCGTGCCCACGCCGACGCCCTTGGCCTGGTCATAGGTGTGGTCGACGATCTCGCGCAGCGGGTCGCCGTCCCACCAGGCGAGGAAGTTCGCCGCCGGGATCGACTGCCCGAGCAGCTCGCCGGAGGCGGAACGCAGCTCACCCTGCCTGGAGTTCCATTCGCCCGTCGCGGTGACCGCCCATGCCTCGGCGCCCGGGTGCTTGGCGTCGATGTCGGCGGAAGCGGCGCGGCCGGTGTCCTTCGTGGCGGGCATCGACCACAGGACCTCGCCGGTGTCGGCGTCCCTGAAGGTGGCGCCGCGGTTGCCGCTGGAGCCCATGTCCTCGTGGGCCGCGAACACCTCGTAGCCGGGCCGGCTCGGGTCCAGGTCGGTGACGTGCAGCGCGTCGCCGTGACCCAGGCGGGTGCTGTACAGGCCCTCGCCGTCGTCGTCGACGGCCATCGAGCCGAAGACGATCTCGTCCTTCTGGTCGCCGTCGAGGTCCAGGACGGACAGGTTGTGGTTGCCCTGGCCCGCGTACGCACTGTTGCCGGGGGTGTTCGAGTCGAAGACCCACCGCTGCTTCAGGTCCTTGCCGTCGAAGTCGTAGGCGGCCAGGACGGTACGCGTGTAGTAACCGCGGCTGAAGACCACCGACGGGTGCTCGCCGTCGAGGTAGGCGACGGCCGCGAGGAACCGGTCCACGCGGTTGCCGTACGCGTCGCCCCACGCCGCCACGTCGCCGCGCGGCGGGGTGTAGTCGACGGTGTCGACCGCCTTGCCGGTGTTCCCTTCGAAGACCGTCAGGTACTCGGGACCCGACAGCACGTACCCGCTGGAATTGCGGTAGTCCCTGCTGGGGTTGCCGAGGACGGTGCCCGCGCCGTCGACGGTGCCGTCGGCGGTCTTCATGACCACCTCCGACCTGCCGTCGCCGTCGAGGTCGTAGACCATCAGCTGGGTGTAGTGGGCTCCCGCACGGATGTTCCTGCCGAGCGAGATCCGCCACTTCCGCTTGCCGGCCATCGTGTACGCGTCCACGTAGACGAGCCCGGTGTAGCCGGCCTGGGAGTTGTCCTTGGCGTTGCTCGGGTTCCAGATGAGGACCAGGTCGAGCTCGCCGTCGCCGTCCAGGTCGCCGACCGAGGCGTCGCCCGCGCTGTAGGTGTGGGGCTGGCCGTCCTTGGTGTAGTCGTCGGCCGGCTTGTCCAGCGGGATCTCCGTGTACGGCTGACTCCACACCCCGAACTCGGCCGTCGGGTCGCCGCCCACGGGGACCACCCGATAGACGGATTGTGCCGTCCCCTCAGGGTCGAGGTGGTTCGTGGCGCCCGTGACCTCCTTGATCTTCTTTCCGTCGCGCCAGATCTCGAACGCCTGGCCGGGGTCGTCCAGTCCGAGCAGCCGCCACCCGAGGTAGACGCCCGAGCCGGTGGAGACGGCGACCGGCGCCCGGTTCAGGCGCTCCATCTGCCGCTTCAGCTTGGCGGCCGCCCGCGAGGCGGTCGACGGCGAGGGCTCGGAGGCGCCGCCCCTGTTGACGGCCACGATCCGGTAGTGGAAGGGGACTGTCGTGAGCACCTCGCTGTCGGTGAACGACGGCTCCTGCGTGCTCCCGATCAGCTTGTACGGCCCCTCCGCCAGCTCGGCCCGCTGCACCCGGTACAGCAGTGCGCCCTCGACTCCGCTCCAGCGCAGCTCCACGCTGTTCTTCTCCACCTGGCCGAGACGGGGCGCCTGCGGCGCGGCCGGCGGCGTCACCGAGGAATCCACGGTGGCGACCTTGACCGCGGCCGAGGGCACCGACTCGTCTCCGGCGGGGTCGAGTGCGGTCACCGTGTAGTCGTAGCGGGAGCCGATCTGGGCAGTCTTGTCGGTGTAGGAGGTTTCCGTCACCTTGCCGAGCAGGGTGGGCTTCACGTCGCCCTCCTCGGCCCGGAAGATCCGGTAGCCGGCCGCTCCGTCCGTCGCGGTCCAGCTCAGCGGCACGCTGGCGATGATCCCGTCGAAGGCGACCGTTCCGGCGGCCAGGCCCTCGGGGGCGGTCAGGATCGGGGTGATCTCCAGGCCGTTGAGGTGGGCGGTGGTGCCCGACACGACGACGTTCAGTTGCCCGTCGGTGACCTTGATCCCGGAGATGGCGGTGGTGCCGACGCTCCTGCTGCCGGAGACGGCGACGGCGGTGCCGCCCTCGGCGGAGATGTTCGTCCGCGCGGTGCCCAGCAGGTCGCCCACGTACGCCTTCAGGCCGTACAGGCCGTTCGGCACGTCCACCTTGAACTCGTAGGAGCCGCCGAAGTAGGCCACGAAGTCCCTGCCGAGGTCGTCCAGCGCGCTGCCGCGGTCCCGGTCGATCATGTTCGCGGAATTGGTGATCCCGAAGCCCTTCTCAGGCGTGTAGATCGTCGCCCGCGTGACCTGGGTGTACCCGGCGGCGACCGGCCCGGTGGCGGGCCCGAAGTCGTACTTGTACAGGGCCCGCTTGGTGGTGATCGTCACGGGGTCGGACGGCTCGGAGTCGCCGCGCCCGTTCACCGCCACCACGCGGAACTCGTACGTCTTGCCCTCCGCCAGGCCCGAGACCGAGGCCTGCGGGATCGCCGAGGTGGTGGCCAGGGCGCCGTCGCGGAGCACTTTGTAGACATCCGCGGACTCGGTGGCGTCCCACTTCAGCACGGCGCCCGCGTTCGAGATGCCGCCCGCGACCAGGCCGGTGGGCTTGGCGGGGACGGCGGCGGGCGGCTCGATCTCCCGCACCTGTCCCGACAGCGGCAGGCCCAGCGCCTTCACGCCGCCCGCGACCAGGCGCGCCATCTGGATGGCGCCGTACTCCTGGAAGTGGGTGTTGTCGGTGGCGCCGCTCGGCCAGGCGCCGTAGACCCCCGCGGGGACGTGCAGGAACACCGACTTGGCCGCCTCGGGGCCGATGCCGTCCAGGTATTCCCTGCTCAGGGTGGACAGGTCGACCAGCGCGACATTCTCCTCCTGGGCCAGCTCCTTCATCTTCGCCACGTACTCGGGGAAGGAGACGTTGAACTTTCCGGTCGTGGCGTTGTAGTCCAGGCGGGAGACGGGCGTGACGAGGATCGGGGTCGCGCCGCGCTGCTTGGCGCCGTTGACGTAGACCTTCAGGTATTCCTTGTAGTCCGCGGGGGAGGCGTACCGGTCGGGGACGCTGACCGTCGCGTCGTTGTGCCCGAACTGGACGAAGAAGTAGTCGCCGGGCCTGATGGCCCGCAGGACCGTGTCGAGGCGGCCCTGGGTGATGAAGTTCTTGGAGCTGCGGCCGCCGATGGCGTGGTTGTCGAAGGCGACGCCGGTGCTGAAGAACTGCTCGATCATCTGACCCCACCCGGCCTCGGGCGCCCAGTACGGGTCATAGGTCTGGACGGTCGAGTCGCCCGCGATGTAGGCGGTCGGGATCGTTCCGGGGGTGCGGTCGGCCTGCCGTGTGATCACCAGTGAGTTGATCTTGGGGGCGGTCCCGGAGAAGGCGAAGTCCAGCTTCCCGTCCACCAGGGCGATGCCGAAGGACATCTCCAGGTACTGGCCGGCCGCCTTGGCGGTCTGCTGCACCTTGGTCATCGACTCGACCGTGATGGCGAGGTCTGTCGCCTCGGTGGCGTCACCGGCGATGAGTGCGACGGTGTAGTCGCCGTTGGGCAGGTCGACGCTGAAGGTGGCGCCGCCGGTGGCGACGAAGTCGGATCGGAGCGCGTCGCCGGTGGCTCTGTCGGCCGAGGTCACACCTGAGGTGTCGGCGAAGCCGTATCCCTGGGTGGAGCTGTAGGCGGTGGTCTCGGTGACGCGGGTGTAGCCGTCCTGAAGAGCGCTGTCGGAAGTGCCGAAGTCGAAGGCACGGTCAGCGTCGCCGGCGTGGGCCTGGGTCGGCGTTAGCGTTAACAAGCCCAGGACGAGGGCAATGGCCGCGGTCTTGCGCATGGGGCGTCCATTCGGGGTGGTGCTTGGGGGATGTTTGAGGTTTCGGCGCTATTGAATCGTTTTAATAGAAGGTCCGAAACTAGTGTGATCGGAAACTCACACGGATGTCAACGGGGAGGTGATCACACCCCTGGGGTCCGCCCAGTCACGCGGCTTGCGACACTCTCCGCCCGGGGCGGGATCACGCTGGTGCCGACTCCAGCGTGGTGGGGGCGCATCCCTGATAGTGCCGTGACACGCCCTGCTCGGTGGCGTCGATGTAGTCGTGGAGTGCCTGGCGGGAGTGGATGAGCGTGTCGATGTGCTCGTCCAGGCCGTGCAGGCGTGCTCGCAGGGTGTCCAGGAGCTCGGGGCAGGGCTCCAGCTCGGGGGCCGCGCCGGTGGCGCAGGGCAGTATGAACCCGATTTCCTGGGTCGACAGTCCGGCTTCGAGGAGCTTCCTGATCTGAGTCACGGTCAGGACGGCATCGTCGCTGTATTCGCGGTAGCCGTTGGCGCCGCGCCCGGGCTCGAGCAGGCCCTGAGCCTCGTAGTAACGCAGCTGATGCGCATGGACTCCGGTCAACCGGCTGAGCTCCCCGATCAGCATGCTCACTCCTCCTTGACCTTCATACCGGTATGAACGTTGACGATTCTGCCATGACCACCAACCCACCAGAGGGGCACATGATGCAGAGTCGCGACGCCGGCAGCGCTCCCGTGACAGTGATCGGCCTAGGTCTGATGGGCCAGGCGCTGGCCGGAGCGTTCCTGCGCGAAGGGCACCCCACGACCGTGCGGAACCGCACGGCAGCCAAGGCCGAACGCCTTGTCGCCCAGGGCGCGAGACTCGCCGGGTCGGTCGGCGAGGCCGTCTCGGCCAGCCCGCTCGTGGTCGTCTGCGTCTCGGACTACGACGCCGTGCACGAGCTCCTCGATCCGCTGGGCGAGGTCCTCGACGGTCGGGTCCTGGTGAACCTGACCTCGGGCACGTCGCAGGTGGCTCGTGAGCGCGCCGAGTGGACGGCGCGGCGGGGCGGCGCCTACCTCGACGGCGCGATCATGGCGGTCCCTCAGGGCATCGGCACGGCGGACGCCGTCATCGTCTACAGCGGGTCGCAGCCGGCCTTCGACCGGTAGGAGCCTGGGTGCGGGAACGACGTACCTCGGCGGCGGTGTCAATGCCGAGCTTCCGAGGTTCGTCAAGGCCCTGACCGACCGGGCGGTAGCCGATGGGCATGGCGGGAACGGCTACGCGGCGATGATCGAGCTGTTCCGCAAGCCTTCAGGGGTGCGCTCGTGATCGCCACACCGTTCAACCCACACACGCTGCTCGTGGAAAGCCGGCTCGGTGTCCTCGCCACGATCAAGTCGGACGGCCGCCCGCAGCTTTCTCCCGTCATGCCCTTCTACGACCAGGACGCCGGTGTCATCTACGTGTCGATGAATGGGGAAGCAGCCAAGACGGCGAATCTGCGCCGGGACCCGCGAGCTGCGCTGGAGGGTCACCAGCCCCGACGGGTGGGCCTGGGCCACCGCCGAGGGTACGGCGACACTCACCGGGCCGGGGACCGATCCTTACGGTCCCGAGGTCGAGGCACTGGTGCACTACTACCGCATCGCCGCGGGGGAGCACCCGGATTGGGACGAGTACCGGTCGGTGATGGTGTCCGACCGTAGGGTGCTGATGGTGATGAGGGTCGAGCACGTGTACGGCGCCAAGATCCGCTGACCGCGCTCCAAGAGGTGAGGCCGGCTGGCCCTTCGTCTGACGGCTCGTCCCGGATGTGTGGGACTGATCACCCCCGATGTGTGGACTCCTGCACAGAGACTCGCGCGGGATCTCCGTAATGTCCCTGCTGCCGGACCGACCGGCACACATCGAACGGGGAGAACCCACCATGCGTAAGTCCCTCGCCGCCGTCACGCTCGCCGGCTCCATGGCCGTCACCGCCCTCGCGCTGGCCCCGGCCGCCCAGGCCGGGACCCAGAGCGGCACCACCACCGTCAGCTGGGGCAAGTTCTTCTCCAGCGACCACAAGGCCTACACCTTCGGCAAGACGTTCCAGCACGGCGGCGCCGTGCACACCACCTGGTACGGCGTCGACAAGGTCGGCGGAAAGAAGGGCTGGGTGTGGTTCGAGTACTACAAGAACGGCTCCTGGCACCGCTTCAACCACTCCTGGGACGGCAAGGCCACCGGCAGCTGGAAGGGCCACGGGATCAAGAAGATCTACACCTTCACCTGCTGGGCCGGCAAGTTCGACAACTGCGGCCGCAAGTACCGCATCTACTAGACCCGGCCGTGATGATCGACCGGCGTGCAGCGCCGGCTGCCTGTCATACCGTCGGTGGGTGATCAGTTTGCACGACATTCTCGCCGATGCGGCCAGCGGGCGAATGCCCCAGCAGGGGGCGGGCCCCACCATCGTTCCGCAGCCCTCCCGGCGTGACGCGGGAGTGATCGCTTTCACCGCTCACCACGTCATCTTCGCCGACCTCGACCAGGCGTGGATCAGATCCCGGCTTCCCGCCGGGGACCTTTCGGCCCCGCTCAACCCACCGTTCCTCAGGGAACTGGAAGCGCGCATGGAGCGCAGGGTCAACAACATCGACATGCTGGCCCTGGCCGGTCCCTGCGCCGACCGGCCGCTGATCGATCTGGTCGAGGTCATGGACGATGCCCATCCGCGTGTCCAGCGTGCCCGCCGGTATCGCGATGACGTGCGGGTCTGGACCTGCCCGGGAGGGGTTCTGATCATCGGGCGTGGCGTCGCCGGTCGGTGGGAGGTCGCGATCGAAGTAGACCCGGCCGGCCAGGGACGCGGTCTGGGCCGCGCCCTTGCCCGCGCGGCGAGGCACCTCACCGGGCATCCGCTCTGGGCTCAGATCGCCCCAGGCAACGCGGCGAGCGTCCGGGCGTTTCTCGCTGCCGGGTACGTCCCGATCGGCGCAGAAGCACTTCTGGTCGCGGATTCCCCACGATGATCTACCGTCGGGCGAGTGGCGCGGCGTCTCTGGGCTTCAAACAGTCCTTTCCCATCGGACCTCGCCGTCGTGCCATCGCTCAGTAGGACGCAGGCCTGCTGAGGTGGCGACGGCAGCCGAGGCCGCGTGGTCGGGGTGGATGTGCGCGATGATCGTGCGGATCCCCTGCTTCATGAGCCACTCGACCAGGGCCTTGGCGGACGCGGTGGCCAGGCCGCGGCCCTGCCATGGCGTGCCGATCACCCAGGCGATTTCGGCGGTGCCTTCGTCGATCGTGGCCTGCACATATCCGACGAGCGACTCTTCCTCGCGGGACCAGATCACCCAGTTGCACCAGCCGGGAGGTCCGGCGGCCAAGCGCTCGTAGCGGGCGCGCAGCTCCGGGGCTGTGAGTGGGGCGCCGCCGGTGAACGTGTGGAGCTCGGGGTCGGACAGGACGACGGCCATCTCGTCGGCGTACTCGGGACGCAGCGGGAGAAGGATGAGGATCGGGGTCTCGATGGTGTCCATGGGAGGCTCCGGATACTTGCTCGTATGACGCCGTGAAGACCCGTTCTATCGCGGCGGCGCCGCTTGGGGTACGCGAGGGCATGGACTGCTTGTCATATTCGCTAGGAAAGCCTAAGCGTCTGCCGTGATCTCGTGGTGGAGCTCTTCGGGTAGCGGACCATCCAGGCGTGACCCGGCCGGGGCTCTGTGGTCGTACGCCGCGATCGCTGAGACCTACATCGTCCTGCGGATGGACTCCGGGGGTTCCGGGTTGTCGCTGGTTTCGATGGTCCGGCGCTCGTTTCCGCTGATCAGGTCGAGCCGGTCGAGGATGGCGACGCATTTCCCCTGGGCGTCCCTGGCCTGCTCGCGCTCGCCCAGGTCCCAGTACGCCTGCCCGAGCCCCCACCAGTGCTCGGCTTCGAGAGGGGTTTCGAGCGTGCCCGCCGCACTGTCGGCGTCAAGAGCCGCGCGATAGCGCTTCACGGCGTCCGCGGGCGAGCCGGCCAGGCGATCGATGTCGGCGAGATGGCCGAGGGCGACTGCTATGCCGGTCGCGTTCCCCACCTCTTCGGCGATGGCCAGGGACTCCGTGTGCACCTCGAAGGCCTCGCCGAGACGATCGGCCTTCTGGTAGGTGGTGCCGAGGTTGGTGAGCATTATCCCCTCGATGAGCCGGTTGCCCTGCCGCCTGACGAGCTTCAAGGCCTGACGGAACAGGCTGATGGCCTCCTCGAACCTCCCCGCCAGACGGTGGGAGAGGGCGAGGAGGTTGAGCTGGCTGGACTCGCCCCGCTGATCCCCGACCTTTCGGGACGCCGCCAGCGCGATCTCCGCATGGTAGATGCTCTCCTCCAGGTTGCCGACCCGGTTGTGCGCGCCGCCCAGGTTGGCGTGGGCCGCCGCTCGATACCGAAGATCGCCGGTGGCGTCGCACGCCTCGACGGCCAACTGGCCGATGACGACCTGCTCTCGAAACCGACCGCGCACGTCCAGGGGCGCGTACAACGCGGCGGCCAGTGCGACCGTTAGCTCGGGGCCGGTGCAGGAGGCCCGGGCGACGATCGCGGGCAGGTTGCGCGCCTCGGTGTCGATCCAGGCGCAGGCGTCGTCCACGCTCTCTATGGCCAGGCCGGGCAGCATCGGTTCCGGCCCGAGCGACAGGCTCTGCCTCTGGGCGATCACCTGGGTGGCGGTGCGGGCGGTGGAGAGGTACCAGTGGAGCACCCGTTCCACGGCCTGCCGGACCTCCGGCTCGGTCTCCTCCTCGTTCACGCGTTCGCGGGCGAACAGCCGGAGCAGGTCGTGCATGCCGTACCGCCCGGGGGCGCGGGTCTCCATCAGCTGGGCGTCGGTGAGTTGGTCGAGGAGGGTTTCGGCCTGCTGGTCCGGCAGGCCGGCGAGGGCTGCGGCGGCCGGTACGCCGATGTCGGTGGTGTCCAGTGCGCCGGTCAGGCGGAACATGCGTGCCGTTGGATAGTCCAGGGCGCGGTAGCTGGGCATGAAGCTCGTGCGGACTGCGCGGTCGTCCACCTCCAGTTCCGACAGGCGGTTCTGCTCGGTGGCGAGCCGGTCGGCCAGCGTGCGGATCTCCCACCCGGGACGGGAGGTCAGGCGGGCGGCGGCGATGCGGATCGCCAGCGGCAGCCGGCCGCACCGGCGTACGACCTCGGCCGCTGCTTCGGGTTCGGCATCTACGCGGTCCGGTCCGAGCAGGCGGCGCAGCAGCGCGTGCGAGTCGCCGTCCGGCAGCACCTCCAGCCGCTCGTGCACGGCGGCGTCCAGGGTGGTCAGCAGTTTCCTGCTGGTGACCAGGACGCCGCAGCCCGGTCTGGCGGGCAGCAGGGGCCGCACCTGGGCGGCGTCGGCGGCGTTGTCGAGGACGAACAGCATCCGTTTGTGCTGGGTGAGCGTGCGCAGCCGGGCCGCCGCCTCGTCGGTGCCGATTGGCACGGCGGAGCCCTCGACGCCGAGTGAACGCAGCATCCGGCTGAGCGCCTCGATGGGTTCGAGTGCTTTGACTCCGGGGGTGGAGCCGTTCAGGTCGATGTAGAGTTGGCCATCGTCGTACTGGCCGGCCACCTGGTGGGCGACGTGGACGGCGAGGGCGGACTTGCCGATGCCGCCCGGCCCGGCGATGGCGCACACGGCCGCCGAACGGCGGTCGGCGGCCGTCAGGGCGGCGCGTAACCGCACGATCTCGGCCGACCGGCCGGTGAACGTTTCCACGTCGGCCGGCAGTTCCGCCGGTCCGGCGGGCTGTTCGGTCCGCACGGGTATGGGGGCTCCACGAAGCACCGCCTGATGCACGCGGCGCAGCTCCGGCCCCGGCTCGATCCCGAGTTCGTCGACGAGGGCCTGCCTGGTCTGCTGGTACGCCTCCAGGGCCTCGGCCTGCCGGCCGGAACGGTACAGCGCGAGCATGAGCTGTTCGGTGAAGCGTTCGCGCATCGGGTGCTCGGCCACGAGCCCTCGTGCCGTGGTGATGACGTCGGCGTGCCTGCCGAGTGTGAGATCAACGACCAGCCGGTCGTGCAGCGCCGACAGCCGCAGCTCCTCCAGCCTGGCCGCCTCCTCGGCAAGCGGCGGGCAGTCGGTCAGGCCGGCGTACGCGGCGTCCCGCCACAGGCCGAGCCCCTGGCCGAGCAGCGAGCTCGCCCGCTCGGGATCGCCCTCCTCGGCCGCCTTCCTGCCCTGCGTTACGAGCTCTTCGAAGCGGCCGGAGTCCAGCTCGCCGGGGCGCACGGTGAGAAGGTATCCGTGGCGACCCGACGTGAGCCGCTCATCCGGTTTACCGGCCTCGAAGGCGCGCCGGAGGTTGTGCACGTACACGCGAAGGTTCGCCCCCGACGACGACGGAGTCTCGCCGTCCCACCACAGCGCGTCGATCAGCTGGGACGAGGGAACGGGCCGGTTGGCCGAGCGGAGGAGCAACCCGAGCAGCATCCGCTGTTTGCGCGAGCCGATGTCGATGGGGTCCCCGTGGGCTGTGACCTCCATTTGGCCGAGAACGCTGAAGGCCATTCCGGCCATGGTGAAACACCTCTCGCAGCGGCACGTCCGACCGGCGCCCCCTGGCCTTGTGGCTCATACGCCAGGTCATACGCCGACATTAACACCCATTCGCAATGCTCGGTCATGCGATCGGTCGTCGGTCCGCTTTAACCCGAAATATACAACCAAATCATTAAGCGGGTTAATTGCCCGTTCGATTGGAGGATCTTCGCCATGCTCAGCAGCCGCAGCCGAATCGCCGGCCTGCTCGCGGCGGGCTCCATCGCGGCGATGGCGGCCGGGACGCTCCCGGCAGCCGCCTCCGCCGGCCCGCAGCAGCTCCTCGCCCCCGCGTCGGGGACGCTCGCGTCGAGCTGCTCGACCTACCTCGCGGGCGGCGGTTCTGCCGCGCCCGGCCAGCCGCCTCTGAAGGTTTACGCCCACGCCCGCGCGACGTGCAACTACGTCTACGGGGTCAAGCTCCAGATGACGCTCTATCGGAACGGCAACAAGGTGGGCGAGAAGAAAATCTGCCAGGACGGTCCGAGTGATCCGACCAGTCCCGTGGGGGTTCCCAAGGACAGGACCTGCGAGGTCAACATCAGGGTGAACAATCCGTCGGGGCGCCAGACCTGGACGATGAAGGTCACGACGCAGTGGATCAATAGCAGTCTCAACACGGTCACGAAGCCCTACACCAAGAAGTTCGAGCTTTAGGGGGTCACAGTGTTCTCTTCCAGGCTTCTCACCCGGCTGAGCGTGCTGCCGTTGAGCGCCGCGCTCGTGGTCGCGCCCACGACCATGGCGAACGCGGCCGTCGCCGCACCGATCCCCGCCGGGTGCACGGTGAGCGCGAAGACATTGGAGAATCACTCGGTCGGCATGCGCACGATCGTCGGCCGGGGCGTCGTCACCTGCGAGTCCGCTCTGCGCCCGCAGATCTCCATCAACCTGCGGAAGGGCGACACCATCAAGTCCCGCGCCAGGAAGGACTGCAAGATGGAGAAGAAATGCACCGCCTGGACCGACACCATCTTCAGGGCCCAGGGCACCAACTGGTGCACCCAGGTAATAGTGGACTGGGGATTGAGCACCACGATCAAGTGGGGCTGCCTATAGTGACCGCTGGCGTCCGTTATGAGATGCTGCCGGACCTGCGGACGGCAGCGCGGGCAGGTGGGAGGGCCGGCGATGTCGAAACTGCGGCTGCAGCGCCGCGCACTGCGCGTCGGTGAGGTCGTGCCGCCTCTCCGAGAAGGTCGGCGACATGTTGACGACCTTCTCGGACCTGCCGAGGCATGGAGACTTCCAGCACTGGCCGCCGTGGCGCAGGTTCGTCGTGGAAACGGCCGCGCAGCTGCTCGACCCGGATCATGGCGGACCACCCGATCTCGCGTGGAGGATGGATCACCTTCCGGCCTACCGCGAGACGTTCTCCTGGCTTAGCCGCGAAGGCCAGGCCGTCGACACGACCGGCATCCCGCCGGCCGAGGTGGCCAGGAGCATCGCGGCCGGGGTGGGGGACTGCCGCCCCGGTCGTCCACAGGTTGTGCATAGTCGGCCTCGTTCAGCTGGAAGCCGGGTCTGCCTCCCCGAGAGGCCTCTCCCGCGGTGCCTCTGTCGCGTTGTGAGTCCCGGCGGGACCGGGGTTGTGCTGCGTGGACGCCTTCGTGATGCCAGGTGCGGGAACGCCAGCCGGGTGCCCGGCCGGCGTTGTGGACGAGGTGACGGGCGACGGCTTTATCCACAGAGGCCGGGGGTTATCCACAGGTGTGGATTCCGTGGGGTTCTCACGCAGGAGCAGCAGGGCGAAGGCCGGTACGGCCGCCAGAGCCGTCATCAGGATCACGGCCGCCGGCAGGTTGCCCGCCACCAGCAGCGGGGTGACCATGGCGGCGCCGATGGGCAGTGTGGCCTGCATCATCGTGCGGAAGACGCTGAAGACCCGGCCGCGTTGCGCTGGGGGGACACGCTCCATGCGCAGCGACTGGGCCCACACCGTCATGGGGGCGCTGAACGTACCCATGATCAGGAAGGCGGCGGTCACCATCATCAAGTCGGGGCTGCCCAGGAGGGCGAGGATGCCGGCGGCCGCGACCAGCTCGACGAGGGCGATCGCGGTCAGCCTGCCGATTCTGGGCCGCCACGCGCCTGCCGCGAAGCCGCCCAGCAGTTCCCCCGCCGACAGGGCCGCCATCAGGAGGGACAGGGTGGCGCCGTCGCCCGGCAGGTGCTCCTTGGCCAGCCAGGGAGCCACCACCATGGTCATCGCGCCTTCGGCGATGTTGAACGCCATGAAGGCGAAGGTCGTGGCGATGAGGACCTTGTCGCGGAACACGGGGGCCTTCGGGGAAGGCGTGGTCGCCCGAGGGCGCAGGGGAGTACGGATCCGGGTCAGCGCGATGGTGAAGCAGACGTAGGTTGCGGCGTCGAGGGCCAGCATGTTGGCCGGGCCGACCGCGGCGAGGAGGGGTGCGGCCAGGGTGAAGCCGATGATGCCCGACAAGGAGTAGCTCACGGACTCCAAGGCGTTGGCGGCGTCGCGCTGCCCCTCGGCCACGAGGTCGGGGATGGTCGCGGGGACGGCGGCCATGGGGACCATCTTGAGGAGGCCGTACACCGCCGCGACTAGGAACGGCAGCCACTCGGGCACGCCGCCGACGGCCGCGGCGATCGGGATCGACGCCACCGCGGCGCCTCGCAGGACGTTGTCGACGATCAGGACCGTCCGCTTGTCGAAGCGGTCGAGCACGAAGCCCGCCGCCAGGCCGCCGATCAGCACGGGAGCGGTGTAACAGACGGCCAGCACGCCGAGCTTCGCGGTGCCGTCCCGCTGGGCGAGCACGAGCCAGGACAGGGCGATGTAGGTCATGCTGTCGCCCATCACGGAGACGGACGCGCCCAACCACAGGCGGCGGAAATCCGGCCTGCTCCTGAGGAGCGGCAGATAGGTCGACACGTCTTCAGCCCCGGTCGCGTAGGTGCTGCATCGCGTACGAACGCCACGGGCGCCACCGTTGTACGTGCTGCTCTGCCTCCGGTCCGAGGCGACGCAGGCCGTACTGAACGGCAGGGTCTCCGGGCAGGAACACGTCGGGGTCGCCGAGGGCCCGCAGGCGGATCCGCCCCACCGCGTCCGCCGTCACGCCGGGCAGGGCGAGGAGCTCGCGTTCGACCTGGTCGCGGCCGGTCTCGAGGTGTACGGCTCCGGCGGTCAACGCCCGGGCGAGGGCGGCGACCGGGGGCGGCACGTCGGCGGCGTTCGCCAGGACCTCCATGGACGGGAAGACCGAGCGGACGGCCGCATCGGTGCGCAGGGGAGTGCCGTGGCGCTGGACGAGGTCGGTGAGCAGGGCCCGGCCCTCGCTGGTCTCCTCGTTCACGATCGCACGAACCGCCATCTCGGCCGCGTCGACGTGGCCTGGCACCCGCCTGCCCGGTGCGGCCGCGATCAAGGGAGCCAGGAGTGGGTCGGCGCCGAGGTGGTCGTTGATGTCTCGGGGGTCGGCATCCAGGTCCAGGAGGCGGCGGCAGCGCCGTACCGCGGCAGGCAGGTCGCGCAGGGCGTCGAGGCGCAGCTCGCAGGACACGGATGCCTCGCCCGGCCGCAGCGTGACGATGCCGAGGCCGTGCGGGAGGGTGAGCGCTCGGCGGTAGAAGTCGTCGCCGGCCTCCTCCAGACCGGGGATCGCGCGGTCGGCCAGGTACCGGAACAGGCCGGCCAGGTCCAGGGGCGGGCGGTAGGCGAGGCGCAGGTGGAGCGTCCCGCGCGCCCGCCGGGTGGAGGGGCGCAGCGCGGTGGGAGTGGTGCCGTAGACCTTGCGGATCGTGTCGTTGAACTGGCGGATCGTGGAGAAGCCCGCCGCGAAGGCGATCTCGCCCGCCGGCAGGTTCGTGGATTCCAGGAGCGTTCTGGCGTTGGCCGCGCGTTGGGCTCTGGCGAGCGCCTGCGGGCCCGCCCCCAGGTCGGCGAGGAGCTGACGGCGGAGCTGGCGCTCGCTGTAGCCGAGCCGGGCGGCGAGTCCGGTGACGCCTTCCCGGTCCACGAGCCCGTCGGCGATCAGCTGCATGGCGCGGCCGGTGACGTCGGCGCGGACGTTCCATTCGGGGGAGCCGGGGACGGTGTCGGGGCGGCAGCGTCTGCACGCGCGGAAGCCGGCGTCGTGGGCGGCCGCGGCGGAGGGGTAGAAACGCACGTTTTCCGGCTTGGGCAGGGCGGCCGGGCAACTGGGGCGGCAGTAGATGCCGGTGGTCACGACGGCGACGAAGAAACGGCCGTCGAAGCGGCCGTCCCGGCTCCTGAGCACAGCGTACGCGTCTTCGTCTGCGAGCATGCGCCTTACTTTCCCCGCTCGCCGGCCGCCGCCTCTAGTGACGATCGGACATCAAGCGCGGGCCCAGGACCATTAACCCATCCGCCTGAGCTGCTGCTCCCGCGCCCCCGCATCCCCGGGCAGGTTCCGCCCGGCCAGCTCTCCCGCGATCCGCTCGCGGAACTCGACCGGCCGATGGTCGTCGTACTTGAACTTGGCCCGCACTCCCACGACCTCCAGCCGCAGCCCGCGGATCGCCGACAACATCTTGCGGTACGGCCCCTCCTCGGCGGCCATCACCCCATGCCCGCCGTCCGGCTGGTGATGGGCCAGCTGGCGGCGCAGGATCTCTGCCTTCTCCTCCTTGTCGTCCACGATCTTCGCCGTGCACGTGAGCTGAACGGAGGCGTAATAGCTGGTCGGCACGCCGTTGTCGGGGGAGTCCGAGCGCCACGTCGACGGGATGTAGGCGTAGTCGTCGTGCACGCTCACCAGCACCGTCGGGTTCGCCTCCAGCGCGACCCAGATCGGGTTGGGCCTGGCCAGATGGAGCATGACCTCGCCGTCGCCGTCGAACAGGAAGTGCGTCGGCACCACCACCGGCGGGCCGCCGTCGGTGCCGTTCGCCGCCAGTTGCCCGAAGTCGCGCGTGCGCAGCCAGCTCCGCCACTCGTTTCCGTCGCGGGCCGCGTCCCATGGATGAATGAGCACCGTAACCCCTTTGTATTGGTACATAATAGATTTTGTGCTAGAAACATATCGTGTCACCGGTGGGACGGCCAACGAGATAGCGGCCGGTGTCGAGGCCGCCGTGTCGGATGGGCGGCTGGCGCCGGGCGCGCCGCTTCCCCCGGTCCGCGAGCTGGCCACGCTGGCCCAGGTCAGTCCCAACACGGCGGCGGCCGCCTATCGGCTGCTGCGTGAGCGCGGGATCGTGGAGACCGCCGGGCGGCGGGGCACCAGGATCAGGCCGAGGCCCGCCAGCACGGCACGTGAGGACATCCGCATCGAGGTGCCGCCGGGCGTCCGGGACCTGTCCAAGGGCAACCCCGATCCCACCCTGCTGCCGCCCCTGCACGAGGCGCTCGCCGCCGCCGCCCGCGCGCACCAGGAACGGCCCGCCATGTACGGCACGGGCGACGACGAGGAACTCATCGCCCTGGCCGGGGCCCGCCTGCGTGGAGACGGCGTGCCGGCCGCGCCGCTGGCGATCAGCTCGGGCACCCTCGACGCCGTCGAACGGGTGCTGAACACCTACCTGCGTCCCGGCGACGCGGTCGCGGTGGAGGACCCCGGCTGGTCGGCCCTGCTGGACCTGGTGGCCGCGCTCGGTCTGCGTCCCGTGCCGATGCGGATCGACGACGACGGCCCGCTGCCCGAGGAGCTCGGCAAGGCGCTGCGGGCCGGGGCGCGGGCCGCGGTGATCACGGCCCGCGCGCAGAACCCGACCGGCGCCGCCGTCACCGCGGCACGTGCCGCCGCCCTGCGGGCCGAGCTGGCCGCGCACCCGGGGGTGCTGCTCGTCGAGGACGACCACGGCGACGGCTTCGTGGACGTTCCCCTGCATCCTCTTGCCGGCGTCACGGCCCGCTGGATACTCGTCCGCTCCACGGCCAAGGCGTTCGGCCCCGACCTGCGGCTCGCGCTGATCACCGGCGACCCGGTCACGCTGGACCGGCTGCGGGGGCGGCAGCGGCTGGCCGCGGGCTGGGTCAGCCACCTGCTGCAGCGGGCCGTGGCCTACCTGTGGCGCACGAGGGCGGTGGACACCGCCGCGGTGGCGGCCTCGTACGCCGAGCGGCGCGACGGGCTGGTCGCGGCGCTGGCCGCGCGTGGCGTCGCCGCACACGGCCGTACCGGGCTCAACGTATGGGTGCCCGTCCCGGACGAGGCCGCCGCGATCACCGGTCTGCTGGCCCGCGGCTGGGCCGCCGCGCCGGGCGCGCGCAACCGGGTCGCTACGCCGCCCGCGCTCCGCCTCACCGTCTCGCCGCTGCGGCTGGAAGACATCGCGCCGCTGGCCGACGACGTCGCCGCCGCCGTACACCCGCCGTCACGCGGCCGGTACGGCTGAGCATCACTGGTGCTGATTCACGTGAATCACCGGCTTCGACGGCATCAGACAGTGGGCCAGCACGCCGAGGGCTCCCATCACCAGCACCGCCAGCCCCGCCAGAGTCGCGGCCACCCATCCGCCGTCCAGCGTGCCGAAGAACGCCGCGCCGGTCACCGTGCCGCCGAGCACGCCCCCGGCCTCCTGCACGGTCCCGAGCACCCCGGCCGCGGCGCCGGCGCGCTCTCGCCGTACCCGGGACAGGACGGAGGAGATCAGCGGCGACATCGACAGCCCCATCCCGCCCCCGATCATGAATAACGCCCCCGCCACCTGGTACGGCCCCGCCCCGCCTCCCACGAGGTATCCCAGCAGCCCCAGCCCCACGACCACCATCAGCGCGGCCACCGCCGGCGGCACCCGTCCGGCCCGGAGCGACGTGAGGAAGAAACCGGCGTTCAACGCGGTGCACACGGCACCGGCCGCCAGCGGACTCAGCCCGAGACCTTCCTGCAGGTACAGGGCGAGCACGAACGACAACCCCGCCGACGTGCCGAACAGCAACGCCACCGCCACCAGCCCGCCCGCGAACCCCTTCTCCGCGAACACCGCCAGGTCGAGCAGCGGCGCCCGTCCGGAGGCCGCCAGCCGCCGTTGCCGTCGTACGAAGCCGGCCAGAAGCGGCACTGCGGCCACGAGGCACCACCACGTCCACCCCTGCTCCCGCCCCTCGACCAGCGGCAGCACCACGGCCACGAGCCCCGCCGCGACCAGCGCCGCCCCGGCCAGGTCGAGATCGCGCCGATCGCCGGAGCCCGGGGTGCGGGGGAGCACCCGGGTGGTCAACGCCAGGGCCGCCACCCCGATCGGCACGTTGACCAGGAAACAGGCCCGCCAGCCCAGCCCCAGGGGATCGGCCGCCACCAGCAGCCCGCCGATCGCCTGACCGCTCACGCCGGCCACGCCGACGGTGGTGCCGTACCAGCCGAACGCCCTGGCCCGGGCCGCGCCCTCGAACAGCACGCCGAGCAGCGTGAGCGCCTGCGGCGCGAGCAGCGCTGCCGCGACACCCTGCGCGACCCTGGCCAGCACCAGCGACCCCGCATCGGGGGAGAGCCCGCAGGCCGCCGACGCCACCGTGAACAGCGCCAGCCCGGCGGCGAACACGCGGCGTCGGCCGTACAGGTCGCCGAGCCGCCCGGAGACGATCAGACCGGCGGCGTAGGCGAGCCCGTACCCGGCGATCACGAACTGCACGGCGGTGTCGCCCGCGCCCAGACCGGTCCGGATCGACGGTACGGCCAGGTTGGCGATGAAGAAGTCGAGGGTGGTCATGTACACGGCGACGAGCACGACAGGCAGCGCGATCATGGGACTCCAGGGCAGACATCCGGCGATGAGAGAACACCGGCGGACACCGAACGGTTGACCTCAACCCTGGAGCCGGCGGGTTACGATCCCCTGCCGATCCGCTTCGGACCCGGCGTAGCGCCATGTGGATATCGCGGGCCGCATCCACGCGTGAATCTCAGACGGCGCGGACGCTCAGGCCCCGCAGGAGCCCGCGGCCGCGGTGGCGGCGGCGTACGAGACGGGCCTGCTCAAGCCGGCGGCCGACGGCTGAGGCGACTCCACAGGTCATCCTGACAGGCCTCAACGTCTCAACGTGCACGAGGCGACACTAATCACCTGTGGCAAACGTCCGGGTGACCAGGGATTCGAGCAGGATGAACGGCGAGTGACAGCGGAGCGACATCCCTCTGCTGAGCCGCTACGGACGACTCCCGCGTTCAGTGACCTGGCAAAACATGAACACCCCTCTGATGGTGTCCGTCTTGCCCCGATACCTGAGGTTTTCTGACACAGGAATGTTTCGATCATGGTGACGGTTGGTCAACTTGCCCTCATTCTCTGTTATGGTCCCTTCTTGTCCAAAAATTGGGACAACCTATACCTATAGGAGGATCATGAGGCGCACACAGAGGATGGTCGCCCTTACCACGGCGCTGGCGGCGGTCACCGCTCCCCTGCTGGCCATCGCCTCTCCGGCGGCCGCCGAGCCCGCCAAGACCACTGCCTCCCAGTCGGTGCAGAACCTGCCGCTGGACCTCATCAGCCTCGACGCGCTCACCGGCACCCAGCTGACGCAGCGTGTCAAGCAGCTGCTGGGCAAGGGCTACGTTCCCGAGGCATTGAGCGTGTCGAACGCGGCGAACCCGCAGTACACGTCCGTGTGGATCAAGGACACCACCCGCAAGGTGAACGTCCTGCAGGGTCTGTCGGCCACCAACCTGCAGAAGACCATCAGCGACCAGGTGAAGGCCGGCCTCCAGCCCGCCATGATCACCGGTACTGGCGTGGGCGCGGAAGCCGTCTTCGCGGCGGTCTTCGAGAAGACCACGGCGCAGGTCAAGTCCCAGCTGAGCCTGACCGCGGAGGCCTTCGCCAAGGTCAGCGCTGAGATGAGCGCCTCCGGCTACGCCATCAGCTCGCTGGACGTGTACGGCACGGCCGAGAGGCCGCTGTACGCGGCCGTCTGGGTCGCCGGCGCCGCCACGGGCAGTGTCCAGGTGACCCTGGGCCAGACCGTGGAGCAGCGCGGGCAGGAGCTCCTGGCGAAGGCGAAGCAGGGTCTGCAGCCCGTTGCCATGGCCGTCGAGCCCGGCAAGCTCTACACCACCGTGTGGAGCAAGGGCAACGCGACCGGGCTGAAGGAGTACCTGAACCTGTCCCGTCTGACCTACAAGCTCCAGGCCACGAAGATGGAGGTGCTGGGATACGTGCCGACTAGCCTGGACACCGAGGGTGGCGTCTTCGCGTCGATCTGGGCCAAGGCCAGCAGTTAAGACCTGTCGGTCCGCCCGGTGATCGATATCAGCGGCGTCAGGCCGGCGATTGTGGGCTGAGTCCGGCACAGGAAGAGTGTGCCGGACTCAGCACCACGATAGTGCAGGTCAGCGACGACTGCGGCCGCACGGGGATCGTCGCACCTCCGCGCGGGCATCGACCCTCACCGGCCCCTCGTCCTTAGCCCCCTGCTCTCTAGTTTGCTCGTCCTCCGGTGGGGGCGAGACCACCGCACTCCCGCGCAGGGATCTCGCCCCTCGGCGAAGCTAGCTCAGCAGCTCTTGACCCGGGTCACGGAGTACGGCTTGTAGACGGCGGCGTAGAACTTCTTCTTGCCCTTGGTCTTGGCGTTGACCGTCATGCAGCGGTACTTGGAGGCCTTGTCGCCGACCGAGCCCTTCCGGACGAACATGATCTTGACGCTGACCCTGTGGCTGCAGTGGTTGTTGAAGTAGATGGTCGCAGTCGTATTGCCTTCGCCCCAGGAGTAGTTGGCCCACTTGCCCCTGGGCTTGGTGCACCTGACACTGTCGCGCTCGACCGCGGCTCCGGCTGATGCCGTAGCGGCGCCGGCCTTTGCGGTGCCTGCCTGTGCGGAGGCGGCCGTGGTCGGGGTCAGCAGCAGGCCCGCCGCAGCGGCGGAGCTGAGGAGAACGGGTGCGAGCTTCTTGCGGTTCATGCTTCAACCTCATGCAGGTGAATAGATCTTGACTAGATCACCATACAGACCATCCCAAATCTGAGTAAAGGTCTGTCCATATTGCCCCCTAGGAGCGACCGGACACCCAGTGTCGTCCGGGATGCGGGGATGTGGAGGGCGTCCATGAAGGGTGTCGGGCGATCTTCGGCCACCCCACTGTGAGGGTCGGGAGGCGCAGGACGAGCCGCCTGGCGAAGGTCACACCGACCAACTGCTCTTCTGTCCTTATGGGTACCTGGCCGAAATAAGGCCGAATTTCTTATTACGGGCGTACATAAAGGCATGGCTGGAGGAGCCGCAAAATTTCATCCTGCAGAGATTGATGAAAAGAACTTTCAGGGTTATGTTCATGATCGAGTCGCCACGAGCTCATCGACATCAAAGGAACTGGGCGCCTAACCGTATCCCCCCATACGCACCTGTCCAGAGAGGTGAGCATGCCCACGACCGGCAGGCCGACCTGGCCGAAGACCCTCAGATCCGCGATCATCGCCCTGTTAGTCATCCTCGCGGCAGCGCTGATTCCCCAGGCCGCCTCAGCACAGGCCGTCAGCGTCCTGGCTGTGTCTCACAAGAGCCCTTTCAACTGCGGGAAGACCTTCTACGCCAACAACTGGACCCCTAACCACAACCCGTCGGGCTCCATCGACTGGCAGGACTATGGGGGCGATGACATCAACGGTGAAACGGTGCGTGCCACCGCTTCGGGCACCGCGTACTTCTACGACGCGGGAAGCACCAGCTACGGCAAGTGGATAGAGGTCCGTCACAGTGACGGCAGCAGAACCCGCTATGCCCACCTCGCGACCATGGTGAGGTCGGCCGGTGGCTCGATGAGCGTCAGTCAGGGCACCACGATCGGGACCGTCGGCTCGACGGGCGGCTCCAACGCTCCGCACCTGCACTACGAACAGCGGACCTCCACCGGTTCGATGGACACCAGCCCGACCGTAGACGGCGTGACCGTGTCCTTGGGCGAGAAGAAGGCCATCAAGAGCACCAACGCCTGCAGCGGCAACCCCTACACCCCGGAAGAGGTCTGCGGCAGCGGTTATGCGGTCGTCGACTCCGCCGGCCTCACCGGCGGCAGCACCTACCTGCTCTACAACTCGGGCAACGGCTACAACTGCGTCGTGACACTGAAGACGACGAACCTCGGCTCTCCGTCATCGATGTCGGCCTTCCTGGAGCCGCAAGGGGAAAGCAGGACGACCGACTCAGGCAGCTACAGCTACTATGCGGGGCCGGTGAAGCGCAGCGCGCCCGGACAATGCGTCAAGTGGGGCGGCTCCATCGGCAGCAGCGCCTACACCAGCCCCTTCGAACACTGCAGTTAAGAATCTCAGCCGCACAAGAGGTCAAACGCCACTTCCCGATCATCATGGGAAGTGGCCTTTGACCAACCGGCGCGAGAGCGATCCAGCCGCGCCCCGTCACGAATCCCACAGAGAACAACCACGGGATGCGGCGCGGTCGGTCATTTCAGGTCGGCGAGGAAGGCCTTGGCCAGCTTCGCCACGGCCTTTTGCGCGACGGATGACTCGAAGACGGGCTTCTGATAGTCCCCGGCACCGACGACGCCGCCGCCGGTTGTCGTACCTCTGAAGGTGAACTCGACCGTCCGATCGCCGACCAGTGTCTTGATCAGAACCTCCTGCATGGGATCCTCGTCCGGCCGACCCGGCCTGGTGGTGGAGGAGACCACGGCGAACGCCTTCTCGCCGAGCCCGGAGAGCTCCTGGCGTGGCTCGTAGACAGTGTGGGTGTTGTCGTTGCCGATGCCGCCCTTGGCGTGGTAGCGGTCGTACTTCTTGGCATCTCGCTCGAATTGGAACGTCGATCCCAGGTCGCCGCCGCCCCAGTCGACCACGTGGATGCGAAGCTCGCCGCCGCGAGCGGTGAACTCCTGCCCTGGCTGGTGCTCGACCGCCTCGTTTATGCGCCAGGTGCAGGTGGTGTGCTGGATCCGGCCGTCATTACCGCCGACGGATGGTCCTTGAACGGTGGGGAAGAATGCCGACCCTATTTCTTTGGCGGTGAGGATCGCGCACGGCCCGGCAAGCTTCACCTTGCCGGCGTCCTTGGCCATTTCCGCGGTGACACGCTCGGCGACCTTGCCGGCCCCGGCCCGTACTTCGTCGCCGGAGGGGTACTTGTCGCCTGTCCGGTTGCTGCCGCCGTACTCGACATTGATCAGCCAGGGCCCCTGCCGGATGAACACGGTGGTCTTGAGACCGCTGTGTCCGATCCAGGTCTGGCTGTACGACGCGTCGCCGTACTTCAGCTCCTTGAGCTCGCCGAACGCCGATCCGGAGGTCTTTCCGTCGGTTCGTTTGCCGTCCCGGACGTTGACCCGCCGCTCGTGCCCTTCCTTGTCTCGCTCGAACCGATCCTTGGCGTACTCGACCGCGCTCTGGCTTTCCGTGCTCCGTGCTTCCACTGAGATGCTCAGCGTGCGATGGCCGATGATGCCGTTGCCGACGTCCATCTTGTTGTTGTGCCACTCGCAGGCCGCCCGCTTCTCGTTTTCGGTGGCGGCCCCTGTGGACGAATCCTTCCCGCCGTACCGGCCATCGGTGACCAGGCTCTTACGGAGGCCGTCCGGAATGGCGGTGCAGAGTTGGTCGCCGGTGATCGGCCGCAATTTCACCCTCTCGGCCGCCGGTGACCGGACTGGATTACCCCGGTCGTAGGTGAAGCTCGAGGATGGTCCGGGTTCGCCGCCGCCACTGCGGCTAAGAAGCATCCAACCTCCGGCCACTCCGGCGATCAGGAGGACGCAGAGCACGGCGACGACGGCGATCAACAGCCCTTTCCCACCGCCGCCGCTGCGCGGGGGAGGCGGCCACTGCCCTACGGGACCGCCTGGTGCCGACCCTCTCGGGGCCATTCCTCCCGATGCGTTCGGCGGAAAGCCACCGGAATGCCGGCCCGGTGCTCCAGCATGGCGCGGTGCTCCGGGCACCCCGGGGCCCTGCGGCTGCCGGCCGGGCGGGAATGGTGTGGACATCGGCGACCTCTCGGAACGGACCAGCTATGGCGCGGCGGAACCCGGGGTGTACGCGGGCCCGTTCTCCCAGCTAGACCGTGTCTCATGTCCTCCGCTTCGCGTCCCGGAACGAAAGGGCAGCTGCTGTCCCCCGCTCGATCGGCAGCTACCCGGCGGCAAGGCAGCTCCGCCTCGTGCGCCTGACCCGCGGCTGGTTGCGAGCGTCTTCGGTTCTCTGTGTTTACATGAGTAAAACGGACATCAGCGTAGCCTCGTCGCATGCCAGTCGAGGCCGGGAAGCGATCCGGTGGAAACCGAAGCCGCGTCCGCCCGGATAGCTGGGCGGACCGTGGCTGAGAACCGCGTCATCGGGGCCTGACTCCGCATTCCTGGAGGGAGTGCGGCTCTTGGGCCACCGCCCCGCCGGACGCTGTCCCGTTGGTGCGGACACCACTGGGGGCGGGGACCGGACGTCAGTCAGACACCCGGCTGTGACTGAACATTACCATTCGATTACCTTTAGTCGCTACCGATCAACCCAGAGAAACCAACCACAGTTCTATGGCAACCACAGGTTCGCATAGCAAGCGCCCGCAACAGCTCATACCCTACGGACGGTGGGAATGTGGGCGTGTCAGGTGAATACCTGACAATGAGGTCACGGTTCGACTGCGCTTCGCCGCAGTCCTGGTCAGTGCGCGAATTACCCGCGGCAGGTGCGGAGCATGTTGAGCAAGGCCACCTTCTCCTTCCGCGTCACGAAGAGCCGGTAATGATGCTTCACGGTGATCCATGAGGTCGCGTAGCGGCACCAATAACCGCGGCGCGGCGGACGCCAACTCTGCGGCCCTTGGCCGCCCTTGGCGATGTTGGCGGAATGGCTGACCACTATGAGCTCCGGGCGGGTGAGGTCGTTGGCGAACGCGCGCCGCCGCGCCTGGCTCCATTTGCTGGCGCCAGAGCGCCAGGCGTACGCCAGTGGCACGACATGGTCGACGTCGACCTGCTTCTCGCTCTTCAGTCGCTTGCCGTCGTACGGGCTGTGCCAGATGCCCTTAACAGGGTGGCAGTTCGCGTTCTTGCGCACGCGTCGCCCGTCGCGCGCCAGGACGATCTCTCGTGCGTCGCACCTGCCTCTGTGATGTGCCCATCGAGGCAGGAACCGCCGGTGGCTGTAACCACGGATTGATAAGGGCTGGGCTACTTTCAACTGGTCCAGCATGCGGCGGGCCAGCGCCGCGGCCTGTGGCTGCTTGCTCGTGTCGGCTGCCGCCCGCGGGACAGCGATGATCGGGATGACCAAGGGAGTGAGTACAGCGACTTGGACCGCCCACCTCGAGAAGATCATGCTTCTACCCATACCAGGCAACTCCCCGTCGATGGCACCGATACTCCGGGCACGACAAGGTAAGGGCGACCGTCACCGACCAAGCGGATGGTCGCATGGTTGCTTCCGGGCAAAGCAGCCTTGAGATTCCGCGCGAGGAGTGTCGTGGCATGACTACCGCTGAGGACGATCACGACGAGCAGCACGGCCGGCCATCGGAATGGGAAGCGGCATGGGACGTACTGGGACCTGTAACGGACCTGGTCACGCCGATGGCGGTGCGGGTCGCGGCCTCGCTGGGGCTGGCCGATTTGATGGCCGACGACGCGATGCCCGTCGAGGAGCTGGCACGCCGGTCTGACACCAACGCCGACGCCCTGGGCCGGCTGCTGCGTCACTTGGTCTGCCGCGGTGTCTTCACCGAACCGGAGCCGGGCAGGTTCGCCGTCAACGAGCCCGCCGCGCTGCTGGCGTCCGACCATCCTTCCGGGATGCGGGTGCGGCTCGACCTGGGTGGCTTCGGCGGGCAGATGGACCTGGCATTCACCGGATTGCTGCACACGGTCCGCACCGGGCAACCGGCGTGGGAGACGGTCGTCGGCGCCCCGTTCTGGCGCTATCTTGCCGCGCACCCCGAGATGAGCGGGTCGTTCGACGCGATGATGGCTTCCCGAGCGGACTACGTCGCCGACGCGGCCAGGGGCTACGACTGGTCCGGTGTGCGGGATGTGGTCGACGTCGGCGGGGGCACCGGCGCCCTGCTCGCCGAAGTGCTGCGCGCCCACCCGGATATCCGGGCCACGCTCGTGGATCTGCCGGACACAGTGGATCGAGGTCGGCACTACCTGGCCGAGCGCGGGTTGGCTGCGCGGTGCGAGTTCGTTGGCCAGAGTTTCGTCGTGATCGAGTCACACGGCGGCTCCGGTGCCGACCCGGCCATGTTCGCCGAGATGAACCTGCGCATGCTCGTGCTCAGCGGCGGCCGCGAGCGCACCGTCGAGGACTACATCGCCATCGCTGCCGAAGCCGGGCTCGACGTTGCCGACGTTCACCGCACCGCGCTCGGACATGTCATCCTGGACTGTGTTCCGCTGAGCCCTTGACACAGATCGCGGCTGGGGTGGGGCTGAAGGATCGCCATGGCGGCGATGACCAGAATGGAGCCGTCGCTGCGGGCCGTGGTAAGTACTCTCGCCATGGAGTTCTTCTGTTTTCACCGCGATCGGCCCGACTCCGCGGCTCTGCGCGCCGAGTTGGTGGAAGAGCATTGGTCCTACATGGACCGGTACGCGGCGGAGCTGATCGCCCGCGGCCCGACCTTCCACCGTGACAGCGACACGGCCACCGGCAGCGTGCACATCGTCGACCTGCCAGATCTCGCCACTGCGCGTGCGTTCGTCTTCGACGAGCCCAACTACCAGGCCGGTGTGTACAGGGACGTGATGTTGCGCCGCTGGCGCAACGTGCTGGGCCGCACCATGTGGGATTTCCCTGGCGGCAGAGAGGGCGGCAACCGGTATCTGGTGCTGGGCCTCGGCTCAGGGCAGGCTGCCGACCTTGTCCCGCCGCCCGACCGGGACGAGTTGATCGCGTATGGACCGCTGCTGTCCGACGACGGCGCCACCTGGCTGGGTACGGCGCTGCTGGTCCGGGCGCCGGACCCGGATGCGGCACGCGCCGTCCTGACCCTGGACCGGTATGCCGACATCGAGGTCCACGACTGGGAGTTCGGCGGGCGGCGCTAAAGAGGCGCGGAGCCCTTGGTTCGCGCCGAAAGCTTCAGCGGAGTGGCCTGCCGAACCGGCCCAGGCCCGGCAGCGCCCCGCCCGTTCGCGCCATCGCGGCTCTCGATCGACAACTTGGTACGGTGGCCCAGACCGCACCCCTGGGAGAGTACGGCAGCGCGCAAGGGAGAGGAGCCGGCGACGATGCAGGCGTCAGAGGTCCCACGTGCGGTGGCCGCGGCCAGGTCGACCGCCTCATCACTTGGCCTGACAGCCGACGACGCGATCGTTCTTCATGACTCGAACAAGCTCACTCTGCGTCTGCTGCCTTGTGACGTCCTGGCTCGGGTGGCACCTGTAGCGGATCAGGTCGCACAGTTCGAAATCGAGCTTGCTCAGCGGCTCGCCGAATCCGAGAGCCCTGTGGCTGCTCTCGAGCCTCGAGTGGAGCCACGCGTCTACGAGCGTGATGGCTTCATGGTCACGCTGTGGACCTACTACGAACCTGCGACGCCTCGAGAGGTCTCACCAGCCGACTACGCCAATGCGCTCGGGCGGCTGCATGCCGGCATGCGCAAGCTCGATGTCCCGACGCCGCATTTCATGGATCGGGTCGAGCAGGCTCAACGACTCGTGGCGAGCCGCGACCGTACGCCGGCGCTCGCCGACGCGGACCGGGAGCTGCTCGGCGACACGTTACGAAGTCTGAGGCGAGTGATCGCCGAGCGCGGCGCCGCCGAGCAGTTGCTGCACGGCGAGCCGCACCCGGGCAATGTGCTCACCACGAAGAATGGGCTGCTGTTCATAGACCTCGAGACGTGTTGCCGTGGGCCTGTCGAATTCGACCTCGCCCATGCGCCCGAAGACGTCAGCGAGCACTACCCGGGTGTCAATCAAGACTTGCTACGCGAGTGCCGGATCCTCGTGCTGGCGATGATCGCAACGTGGCGCTGGGATCGAGACGACCAACTCCCCAATGGGCGCCGGCTGGGCACGGAGTGGCTCGGCCAGATCCGAGCAGAGCTCGATCGCGAAGGGCTGGATATCCATGGCTGATCGCGGGCCTTCAAAGTCGTGGCCGGCTGGCTGTTGAAGTAGGGCAACACGCGGGGAGGGCATCAGCTCTGCGGATCAAGGTGCCTCGGCGAGAGGTCATACCGGTCTGCCTGGAGGAGACGCTGGGTCATACGGCTTGCGGCTCCTCGTAAGGGATGCGGCTCAGGTGCAGGATCTCGCCCAGCGTCCCCCACTCGTCGCCGCCGAGCTTGGTCAACGGGCGCAACAGCTCGGCGTCGGGCCGGTCGTTGACGATGTAATCCTTGTGCACCGCCGCGAGGAAGACCCTGCCGAACACCAAGGTGGAATTACCCATGCGCAGCGTTGTGTGTGAACGGCACTCCAGGACGACGGGAGAGGCGGCCACCCGGGGCGGCCGCACATGACGGCTGGCTTCGCGTTCGACTCCCGCGAAGCCGAATTCGCTCACGGTCCGAGGGAAATCGGTGGCGGTGTCGCGGATCTGGTGCAGCAGCGGTTCGGAGGAGAAGTTGACGACGAACTCTCCGGTGTCCTCAACATTGCGCAGGGAGTCCTTGCGGCCGATCGAGGTGAACTGCACGATCGGCGGATCGGTACTGGCGATGCTGAAGAAGGAGTGCGGAGCGAGGTTCTCGACCGCTCCGTCGGGTGTGACGGTGGATACCCACGCGATCGGACGTGGAACAACGACCGAGGTCAGGAACCGAAAGAAAGCCGCCCCACCCATGGCCTCGGGATCGAAGTCGACACGCATGCCGTTCAGTATTCATCGCAGTCACCCTGTGTAGTGGTCGCCACGCGGAACGCACGGGTTTCTCCTACGAACAGATCCGGTCCGGAGGCGGCCGACCAGGCGTTGACCGACAGCAGGCCCACCGACCAGCTTCGAGCCGGTCCGCTCCTCAGCGATGGCGCCGTCTTGCGTTCGACTGCGGCTCGGGGAGGTGGGGTGCGAGGCAGGGGGATGGCTTGCGGCAGAACGCGACACTGCATATCGTGCCGATGTATCCACTCGATATATCGGGCCGACGGTTTGGCGTAGCCCGATTGGACGCGGGAGCTGCGATGAGGCGGATCGACTACGACACGGAGCAGTACCAGGACTACGCGCGTGGCCGTGCGCTTACCGAGCAGCAGCTACAGGTTTGGATCAGTGCCTTCGAAGCGGTGCTGCCCGAGCGGCGTCCGCTGGCGGGGCTGGACGTGGGCTCAGGCACCGGCAGGCTCACCCCCGCGCTGGCGCGAGCGTTCGGGCCCGTCACCGGCGTCGAGCCGTCGGTCCGCATGCGCGAGACGGCGCAGGCGCAGTCCCTGCATCCCGGGGTGCGCTATCTGGCAGGCTCCGCCGAGGACATGCCGGTGCCGTCCGGCAGTGCCGACTACGCTCTCATGTTCTTGTCCTGGCACCACGTCCAGGACAAGCCGCGGGCAGCCCGCGAGCTGGCCAGGGTGCTCAGGCCCGGCGGACGGCTGCTCCTGCGCGCGAATTTCCGCGACCACCATCCCAGGCCGTGGTGGCTGGAGCACTTCCCCCGCGGCTTTGAGGTGGACGCCTCGCTGTTTCAGCCGCTGCACGAGGTCATCGCGATGTTCACGTCGGACGGCTGGCGCGTTGCCAGCTTCGGCACCGTTACCGAGCCGTCCGCCGGCACCTGCGGTGACATGCTCGAACGGCTGCGCCTGCGCACCCTTTCGTTCTTCGCTCACCTCAGTCCCGACGAGTTGGAGACCGGCTTCCGCCGCCTGGAGCAGGCTGTTGCCGCAGATCCCGGCGCACCAGCGCCTGTGTTTTCTGAGCCGCTGCTCACACTCGAACGGCGCCCCGCAGAGTATGGAGAACGGTCGACGCCGTAGCTGCGCTTTGCAGCTGCACAAGATCTAAAAGGCCACTTCCCGATCGCGGGGAGTGGCCTTTGACGTGCGGTGGAGCCCAGGAGATTCGAACTCCTGATTTCCTGCATGCAAACAGGAGCCAGTCACAACGCAGAGAGGTCTTCCTCCTGGTCAAGTGGCAGATGGACGCTTTCGACGCGTGTGTTGCACGTGGGCGCTGCTGTGCCGGGCTGCTGTACAGCAAGGGCTTGCTGAGCCCGCATCAGCCCGGCCCGGTCTCACTCCGCCCGGAAGCGAGTACGACGCCGACCGGGCAGGAGCTGGAGCTTCCGCGGCGCATCGATCAGGTCCGAGGAGCCATGACGGGGCCGAGCCGTGCACCCGCCTCGCCTTGCCATCGTCGGCCAACGCGGCATGCCGATCAGTCCATGTTCGCGAGCTCGCGCTCAAAGCGCTTGCGCAGCGCGTCCTTCTCAGGCTTGGGCAGCCAACACGCCTCCACCCCGGCCAGCGCCATCGCACGCAATCGCTCATCTTGTACAGCGAGCTGATCGGAGAGGATCCGATACTCGTTCGCCAGCGACGTCGGGAACATCCCAGGGTCGTCGGAAGCGGGAATGACGTTGAGACCGGCCTCGAGCATCGCCGCGATCGACGCCCGCCGCCACGGCCGCCACGAGCGCCGCGAGGTGGTCGAGATGACGGTGAACGGGACCTGCTCGTCCCTGACCCTGGCGACGGCCTCGTCGTCCTCGAGTACGAAGTAGCCGTGGTCGATCCGGTCGCACCCGAGTACGTCGAGGCAGGTGATCGTGTTGGCGGCTACGGGCGCGTGCTCGGAGGAGTGAGCAGTGCGGCGGAGCCCGGCCTCACCGGCGAGCCGGAAGGCGGCCTCGAACCGCTCGGGCGGCCCGGCGGTTTCCAGGTTGTCCAGCCCGATCCCCGCCACGTAGTCGTGCGCGTTGTCCACAACCGTGCGTATCCAGGAGAGCGCCTCCTCGCCCGACTTGCTCCGGTCGATGGCCGCGATGAGCCTGCCCGACATGCCGAAGTCGCGTTCTGCCATCCTGATGCCCTCGGCGTACGCCTCGATCACCGTGGCGTAGCCGAACTTCTCCTGACGTTCCGTCAGCGCGTCGAAGGAGAGCTCGAGATGCCTGGTCGCGCTGGTTCGGTGGGCGTCCTCGAAGGCCTCATAGGTGATTCGGGTGAGATCGTCAGGGTCGCCCAGGACCTGGACAACCCACGAGGACACCTGGAACAGCGAGTAGGAGGTCTCGGGCTCGTCCGCGCTCCTGCCCTGCGGAACCGGGATCCGGGTGTTCAGGTAGAGAGCCGGGTCCGGCGGAAGCGAGTTCACATCCGCGTAGATCCGCTCGGGCCTGTCGGGCAGATCGAGCCCCTCCCGCCTGGCCAGCTCGGCGAAGGTCGAGGCGCGCACGGTGCCGATGAGGTGGCAGTGCAGATCGACCTTGGGCATCAGGTCGAGGTTCACTTGCCGGCCACCTCGCGGGTGAAGCGGTCGACCCAGGTGGCGCGGGTGTCGACGAGCTGGGCGGGGTCGAGAGTCTTGAACCCGGCGGCCACGGGGTCCTTCGCCGCCTCGCCCGTCACCTTGGCGATGTCGGCCGGGATCTCGGCCTTCGAGTTCGTGGGCAGGTCGCCGACAGCCTTCGCCATGGCGCTCTGCGCCTCGGCCGACAGCATGTAGTCGATGAACTTCGCCGCTCCCTGCTGGTTGCGCGCGCCCTTGGGGATCATCGCCCGGTTGGTGGCCATGTAGCGACCCTTGGCGGGAGCCGTCCAGGCGATCGGCTCGCCCGAGGTGACGAGCTTGGTGGCGAAGCCGCTCAGCGCGTCGGCAGCGACGATCTCGCCTTGGGTCAGCAGATTCGTGACCTCGGTCGAGGAGGTGTAGAACTGCAGGACGTTCGGCGCCCAGCCGGCCAGGGTTTTCAACGAGGTGTCGATGTCGTAGGGGCCCTTGCCGTACGACTCACCCACGCTCGAGATCATGAGTTGCCCGGCGGTCACCGAAATATCAGGGAGCGCGACTTTTCCCTTGTTCGCCGCGTTCGCGAACAGCTCCCAGTCGGCGGCCTGCTTCTGGCTGAGCTTGCCGGTGTTGTAGATGATCCCGTTGAGCTGGTGCGTGTAGGCCGGTCCCTCATAGGCGCCCTCGGTCGCGAACGGCGCGAGCTCCTTGATGTTGGGCACGTCGACCTTCTGGAAGAGGCCGTCCTTCTGCCCGAGTGCGGCGAAGTAGTCGGAGATCAGCACCACGTCCGCCTCCGGCTCACCCTTGGCGAGCTTCAGCTTCGACAGCCGGTCGGAGTTGGACCCGGTGTCCAGCTCGACCTTGATTCCCGTCTGCTTGGTGAACGGAGCGACGACCGCCTGTTCGAACTCCTTCACACCGAAGGGGAAGGTGCTGACGACGATGGTGTCCTGGTCGGCCTGCTTCTCACCGGAGCCGGAGCCGGAACATCCGGCTGCGGCGAGCACTGTCAGAGCAGCGGCCAGTACGGCACGGCGCGTGGGCATGGGCTCGTTCCTTTCAGTGGGTTTTCAGCGGGTTTCAGCGGGGGAGTGAGACCAGATGGTCGTCTGGCGCGATCACCGTGACGCTCGATCCGGGTGTGGGGGTCGCGCCGCTGCGTACGTCGGCTAGCAGCCTGACGGTCGCGCCCGACGGGTCGACCACGTCGAGCGAGACCAGCAAGTCGACGCCGCGGAAGGCCACGTCGACCACTGTTGCGTCAAGGCCGTGACCTTTCTCGTGACCTTTCTCGGCGATGCGCAGATGCTCGGGCCGGATGGTCAGAGGGGTGCCGTCGGCCGCAGTGAGGAAGTTCTCGTACCCAAGGAACTCGGCGACGAAGCGGTCAGCCGGACGGGGGAAGACCTGCTGAGGAGAGCCCTGCTGCACGATCCTGCCCTCGTTCATGATGACCATCTCGTCGGACATCTCCAGCGCCTCGTCCTGGTCATGGGTGACGAGGATGACGGTCAGCTTGGTCTCCGCCTGGATGCGCCTGATCTCGGCCCGCATCTGGACGCGCAGGCGGGCGTCGAGGTTGGACAGCGGCTCGTCGAGCAGCAGGAGTCTGGGCCTGATCGCGATCGCCCTGGCCAGCGCCACGCGCTGCTGCTGCCCGCCGGAGAGCTTTTTCGGCTTGCGGCCGGCCAGGTGCGCGAGCCCAACGAGCTCGAGCGTCTCCATGACGCGCGACCGTCTTTCCGCGGATGGCACCTTGCGCAGCTTGAGCCCGTAACCGACGTTGTCGGCCACCGTCATGTGCGGGAACAGCGCGTACGACTGGAAGACCATCCCCAGATTCCGCTTCTCCGGCGGCGTGCGCGTGCTGTCGATCCCGTCGATGCGGATCGTCCCCGACGTCGGTGCCGAGTAGCCCGCGATCATCCTGAGCGTGGTGGTCTTGCCACAGCCGCTCGGGCCCAGCAGCGTCGTCAGCTTCCCTGATGGCACGGTGAGGTCGATCTCATCGACGGCGGTGAAGGAGCCGAACCTCTGGGTGACTCCGATCAACTCGGCGGCGGCGGTCATTGATTGATCCCTCCGAAGATCTTGGCGAATCCGACCGTGCGCTCGGCGATCACCGCGATCACCACGGTGGCGGCCAGGATGAGGGTGGAAGCGGCGGCGACCATCGGGTCGTAGGACTGCTGCACGTAGTCGAGCATCGTCACCGGCAGCGTCCGGAAGTCGCGCCCCTGCAGCAGGAGCGACAGCGGCACGTTGTTGAAGGATGTGACCACGCTCAGCAGCCCGGCAGAGAAGATTCCCGGGCGCAGGACGGGCAACGTCACGTTGACGAACGCGCGCAGCGGCGAGGCGCCGAGACCCCGGGCGGCCTCCTCCAGCGCGGGGTCGGCCAGCGCGAGTGAGGCGCCGGTCACGCGCACCGCATAGGGCAGCATCAGCGCCGTGTGCCCGACCAGCAGGGTGCTGAAGTTGTCCAGGTCCATGCCGATCATCAGCTGCTGGAACAGCGCGAGGCCGACGACCAGCTCAGGGACGATGAGCGGCGACAGGAACAACCCCTCGACCAGGCCCTTGCCGGGGAGTTTTCCACGGTGTACGGCGAGCGTGGCAGGCACGCCGACCAGCAGCGCGAGTGCGGTGGCGAGTACGGCGAGCTCCAGGCTGGAGACCGCGGCCTCGATGAACGGCTCGTAGCCGAGCGCCTCGTCGAACCAGCGCAGCGAGATCCCGTCGGGCGGGAACCTCAGGGTGCTTCCCGCCGTGAAGGCGGTGGCGACCACGAAGATGATCGGCACGATCATGATGACGTAGCCGATGACCGCGAGCGCCGCTGTGATCGGCCGCTTCATGAGGTGGCCCCCTTCCGCCCGATCAGCGAGGACACCCCGGAGACCAGGAAGACCAGGACCGTCATGATGAGCGCCGTCGCCGAGGCGGAGGCCCAGTCGACCGTGGTGCTCGCGTAGTTGAAGAGCTGCGTGGAGAGCATCCGCTGGCTGGACCCGCCGAGCAGATATGGCGTGGTGTAGGCGGTGACGGACCCCGCGAAGACCAGGGTGGCGGCCACCACGATGCCCGGCATGGTCAGCGGGATGACGACGTTCCACATCGTGCGGATCCTGTTCGCGCCGAGCCCGCGCGAAGCGTCGTCCAGGCCGGGATCGACCTGGGCGACGGCCGAGTAGCAGGAGATGATCGCCAGCGGCAGGAAGAGCTGGGTGAGGCCGAGGATGATCGCCAGCTTGGTGTAGAGCAGCTGCGGCGCCACGTCGACGACGCCGAGCTGGACGAGCAGTTGGCCGAGCGCCCCCTTGGAGCCGAGAATCACCAGCCAGCCGAACGTCCGCACCACGTTGCTCAGCATCAATGGGAAGATCGCCACTGCCAGGAAGACTCCGCTCCAGCGTGACGGCGAGCGGGCGAGCCAGTAGGCGATGGGAAAGCCGAGGACGACGCAGATGATCGTGACAGCCAGAGCCAGCCCGACCGTGCGCCCGATCACCTCCAGGTCGTAGGGATCCGTGAGCATCTCGCCCAGGCGCGCGAAGATCTCGCTGGTCGGCACGTCCGGCGGCGCGAAGAGCATCGCGGCGGAGGGAATGAGAAAACCCGCGACGAGAAGGAGGAGACCGGGCACCAGTAGAAGGGCCGATTTGGGGGAGATGTCGGCATCCTTTCTCCGTGGCGTACGCTTGCCTGGAACCGGTTGTGGAACCGGTTCCAGGAGCCCGACCATAGATTATGAGCGGCCTCTCGCACAAACCCGCGTGTGAATTCCGTGTAACGACTCAAGGAGGAGCATCAGTGCCGACACTCGCGGACGTCGCCGCGCTGGCCGGGGTTTCCAAGGCGACGGCCTCCCGCGCCCTGGGCCGGCCGGACCTGGCCGCCCCGGGAACGGTGGCCCGCGTCCGCGCAGCCGCCGAGCAGCTCGGATTCGTCCCCAACCGGGCAGCCACCCAGCTGGCCCGCGGGAGGACTGGGGTGGTCGCTGTCGTGGTGCCCACGCTCGACAACACCTTCTTCACCCCGATCATCGGCGGTGCTCAGGCGCGCGCGGCCGGCTCGGGCATGCAGCTGACCATCGCGGTGCACTCTCTGGAGCACGCGGCCCAGCTCGCTGCGGTCGAGCAACTCGCGCACCAGGTCGACGGCTTCCTGCTTGCCGCGCCCCGAGGTTCGGACGAGATCGTCCGCGCCGCCGCGTCGTTCAAGCCGACCGTCCTCATCGACCGTGAGATCGAGGGCATGACCTCGGCAGTCGCCGACACGGCCACAGCATTCGGCGCGCTCGTCACCCGCTTCGTCGAGAAGGGTCACGAACGCATCGTCTACATCGGCGGCCCGGCGGGCTCCTGGCAGGATCGTCAGCGCCAGGCAGCCATCCGCGCCGCGGCCGAGGCGAGCGGCGTGACGCTGACCATGCTCGGCCCCTACCCCTCGACGTTCGCCGCCGGAGTCGAGACGGCAGAGGCCGTGGTCGCCGCCCGCGCCACCGCCGTAGTCCCCTACGCGACCTCGATCGGCCTCGGCCTCATGTTCGCCCTGCTCAGCCGCGGAATCCGCGATGTCGTGGTCAGCTCGGAGCGCATGATCGTCGAAAGCCTCGGCCTGGGCGACGTCCCCTCGATCGACGTGGACGGCGAAAAGCTCGGCGAGGTGGCCATGGACCAGCTCATGACCCTCCTCGGCGAGCGCAGGGAGCCAGCACCACCCACCAGACGCCGCCTCACCGTCCGGATCAACTAGGCCGGGGCGACGGGGCCTGCCAGACCATCGCGTGACGGCGGCGACCTGGCGGATTCACCGCCGACGACACGGACTACCTGGCGCGAGGCGGCTGCAGCCGTCGCGCCCGACGCCGAGCACGACAGGGTGCACCCAGAGCCCGAGACGGTCGAAGAGCTAGAACGACGCCTGGCTCCATCACCGCGCCGCTCCTCTCAACCTTCGCCGATTGATCAAACTCGGACTCCACGTCACCGACGGCATCTGGACGATCAAACCGGCCACCGCATAACGACAGGTCCACCCGCATCCGGAGGTGGTGGCCTTCCTGCAAGGCGTCGAGGACGAGGGCTTCCTGGACGAGTTGCCGAAGCTCGCGGGCGGGACCGAAGCGGGCGACGCCATCAAGGCATACCTCGACCGGTACGGCATGCGCTGCGTCGGCGAGATCGACATCACGAGGCCGCGCTGGAGCGAGCGCTCCACCACGCTCGATGCGCCAGCAGCTCGTGGCGGCGCTGCAAAAGCGGTGGGAGGGCTCGCTGCGCCGGAGGGCCAAAACCGGCCCTTCGAGGCTTCCGATATTGCGGGAGCTTCTGCGGCCGTACCTGCGCCCCTGTGGTGTCCTCCCATATTCCCCCATCGGCGGCGCGGAGATCATAGAAATGAGAAATGACCAGGCCGGTTAGCCTGGTCATCGCCCATCTGATCTTGTGGAGCCTAGGAGATTCGAACTCCTGACTTCCTGCTTGCAAACGAAGTTTCGTGATTGATTGAACTGGGTCTTTGCCCTGGTAGATAGACGTTTGTGTGCACTGATGTGCATCAGTGAGTGGGGCAGTGCGCTTGGGATATCACTCAGTTTGTCACTCGCTCCCGCGATTGGACTCGAACCAGACTTCCGTTGTGTGGATCTGTTCATCCTGATCCGGGCGTGAGGTCCTGCCGGTCAATCGAGTTCAGATTTGTTCGTGTTGGTTCGCCTCACGTGGCTCCCAACTTGGCTCCCTTTTAAGCTCTCAGCCAATCACGGCCAAAGGATGTCCAGCACCAGAAGCAGCGCGCCGAGGCCGATCGCCACCGTCCCCAGCACCAGTCCCGCCACTGACATGCTGCGGTTGGACACCGTGGAGATCGTGGCTTTCCTTCGCACCCCAGGCCATGCCAGCGCTGCCGCAATGATCCCGAGAGCCAGCATCGTCCAGTTCGGCGCTCCCCACCTCGCTCTCAGCGGGCCACCGGCGAACATGGCGAGGCAGGCGACGATCAGAGAAAAGAGACCCAAACGATCGAATAATCGCGTCATAGCGAGCGAGTGTAGATCACTCCACCTGCCGTTCTATCGATTAAGCGAGAGACGCAGAGCCGGGCTCGCTGTGCTACGGCAAGGCGTCAAGGTGTCGTTGACCCTAACCGGGCCAAATTCAGTGGCACAACATGACCCCGGAAGTCACCCAGTTAGGCACTCACTCGGCGGCGCGCAATACTGATCACATGGATGAGAATGCCCAGGTAGCGATCGAGGCAGTACGAGGCTACGCCGCCGCTTTGGAGCGCATTCGGTCGTGCTTGTTCGACGCCTACCCGGATGTCGATGGCGTCGCGGATCTCATGATGGCAGTGAGGCATACGCGAACGCTGCCTCGGGAGGGCAAGTCGCGAACGGGTATTGAGTACTCAGTCCACGGCGCGGGCTGTCGAATGACCGATGAGCAAGGCCAAGTGGTCGACGTCGACCTGGTCGATGATGTCGAGGCATTCGACGCCTGGCGAATCGGACGGTTCCTCGACGAACTGTCAGACGCCCATCCCTCGGTTGAGGAGCTACGTACGGCGTGCTCCTACCTTTCCACTCTGGGTGAACTGCGAGAAGTGCGGGTCGGTAGCTGGTACGCCCTGTTGGATCGCTGAACTTGTTTCGGCAAGCCCAGATACAGGCGTACGACTTGCCCTGCCCGTCTGCCGCCGTTCCACCGACCCACGGACGACGCGCATGGCGTTCCTTCCCATCGCACGCCCCACTCTCCCCCGCCTCCGCTAGCTGATCAAGGATCGCGACTGGACGCCAGGTTCTGTCAAGGCAGGCTTCGCGTGTACATGAGCCCGTGAGGTTCCAGGCCCGCCGTGCTCCCAACGGTCACAGCCTGCCTTGACAGGTTCTGGTGGCCCGTGAATCCTCGGGCAGCGGGGGCGGGGGGAGAGCCCACGACGCTTCCACGGTCATCCGCGCCCCCGCCGGAGACACCCCACGGGGATGCTGTGTCAAGCGGCTGATTGGCTGGCCTGGTTCGGTGGCGGTGGGGGCCATGCCTTGTCTTCTTGGTAGGTGACGTGGTGGAGCAGGCAGTGGTGGAGCTGGCTGAGTAGTTTGCCTGCCAGGCGGCGTAGCGCGGCTTCGTGTCCGTCGCCGGCGGTGCGGCGTTGGTCGTAGTAGGCGCGGGCTCCGGGTGAGAAGTGCAGGGCACAGAAGGCTTGGGCTCGAACCGCGTCGTAGAGGCGTTTGTTGCGGATGAACCGGGCGGTGACGAGGCGTTTCTTGCCGGATTGGCGGGTGATGGGTGCGGTCCCGGCGTAGGAGCGGCGGCTGAGGGCATCGGGCCAGCGGTGGGGGTCGTCGCCGAACTCGGCCAGGATGCGGGTGGCCAGGATGGTGCCGAGCCCGGGCTGGCTGCGGTAGATGGGCGCGTCGGGATGCTGGCCCAGAGCCTGGTCCATCTCAGCTTCCAGGCCGGTGATGGCGGTGGTCATCGCTGAGATGGTCTGCAGCAGTGCGGTGACGGCCAGGCCGAAGGCCTGCTCCACTGCTTCGGGCTGGCGCATGTGCTCGGTGGAGAAGACGGTGGCCAGCCGACTCGCGGCGCCGCGACGGCGGCCCCATCCGGCGGTGAACAGCAGCTCGGTCAATTCCTCGACGGTCAAGCGCGCCGCTTGCGTGGGCGTTGGGGCAGCCGTGAGGACGACGCAGGCGGTGCGGATGGTGAGATCGGGAAAGGCGGTCAGCGCGGCGGGGAAGTACTGGCCGAGCAGGGTCTTGAGCCTGTTCACCTCTTGGACGCGGCTCCAGATCAGGTCCTGGTGGGCGCGGGCGAGCACGTGCAGAGCTCGGACGGCTGTCGTGTCAGCGGCCAGTTGTCGGTGCAGGTGCGCATCGGTGCGCAGCAGATGGGCTAAGACGAGCGCGTCGGCGACATCGGACTTGCCGTGGGCGCGGTGGTGCCGATCCCGGTAGCGGTCGACCGACTTGGGGTTGATCGGGTAGATCGCATACCCCGCGGCCGCCAGCATGGAGACCAGCAGGCCGTGTTCGGTCTCGATCGCGATCTTCAGTGTCCCGGGCCGGAGGTTGTGCTGGGCGAACAGGCTCATCAGGTCGGCGAACCCTGTGGCCGTGTTGTCGATGCGTGGCTTGGCGACCTTGCGTCCGTCCTGATCCACCAGGGCCACGTCGTGGTGACGGCTGGACCAGTCGATGCCGCAGAAGATCTCGCCCATGAGCCGTGTCCCCTTCCGCAGTCTGGAGCGTCTGAGGACCCGTGGCCGCCTAATGGTTCAGCGCTCGATGGCAGCAACACCCCACCAGCCATCCTGGTCCCCAGCAACCGGCGAGGTCGCCGTCTCCGGCTAGAGATAGGTCTCCGGCATTTCTTTGAGCGATCATCTCGCCGGCCGCTCGGGAGCAAGCCTGCCGAAGCCTGATGGTTCCGGCATCGGATTTCACCCGTCTCGCTGGCTACGGCCCCATTAGGCATGAAAAGGGCCGGCACTCGTGAGCGCGTACGCTTGCGCTGACCAACTCGTCCTCGTGACCCGAGAAGTGCGCCCCCCTGTGATCAGGCTGTACCGTCGCACGGCGGCCCCCTACCACTCGTCCGCGCCAGCCGTCCGGCGTGCTCCAAGCCGTCTGCCGGAAGCGCCAGCGGGAGGCGGCGGCGTTGCCGAGTCGGCGGCGCGTGCGGCCCCCTCGGGGTCGCCTTGAAGACGTACAGAAAGTTCTCACAGGCGCCGGGTTCTCGCTTGGAATGTGGCATGACCGGATGGCCGCAGCGCACGCAATCTGCGGCATGAGAGGGCGCCTCGCTCAATCGCGGTTGGCGTCGGTGGCTAGGAGGAAATGGACCTCCAATGCCCCTCGGAGATGACCTCGACGGTGCCGTCGGTCACCTTGATGGCCGTCTGGTCGTCGATGGCGTACGCCGGACCCCCGATGTCGGCGGCCCATCTCTCCGCCTCGGCCATGGTGTTTCCCGGCATGAGCTCGTGTCCCAGGTGCGGGAAGATCGAGAAGTCGACGACCCCTAGGGTGCGGTCGCTTCCGGTGGGCGGCGTCCATTCGACGAAGTAGTCACCGATCCGGGGGGTCATCACCATGCTTCCGGCGCTCACCCCCACCCAGACCGTGTCGGGCAGCGACGGCAGGAGATCCGCCAGCCCGGACTGCCGCATCCAGTGGCACAGGTACGTTGCATCGCCGCCGTCCACCAGCAGGACGTCAGCCTCCTGGACCCAGGGGACCCAGCGGTCCTTGCCGATGCTGGACAGTGCGGTGAGCTCGAGGACGCCCACCGATTTCCAGCCCAGGTCGCACATGGGTCCCGGGGTCTGTCCGGCGATGAAGCGCCAGGCTGAGGCTGGCGTGCACATGGGGTGGCCATACTGCGCCGTAGGGATGCAGAGGGCACTGGAGTCGGCGATCGGCTTGCCCAGCAGGTCGATCAGCGTATCGCGGATGCTCGTGTTCGTGACGCCCCCGGACGTGAGTAGAAGCTTCAAGATGCCTCCCGATTCGAGTGCGATGGAGCGGTGTGTCGTGTAGACCTGGGACCACCGCGAGACTCATCGCTGTTGGGGGGCAAGACTTACCTGCAACAGGGCGCTCGCTCGGTAGATCAGGATCGAGCGCACGCAGCACGCAGGCACCGCGGCATGAGGGACGCGAGCGGCAGCTCTGAAGGCACTCACGTGCCCGTGCACCGCTGATCGAGGAGGCCAGGCGACGACCGACACCTGAGGGCCCGCTCATTGGAAGATCCGGTATACGAAGAGCGCGCTAGCGCCAACAGGGACACGCCGATGCGCCAAGGCAAACACGCGGCCGTCATGACGGTCGACCATGACGTGGAAAGCACAGGTCTGTCGCCGTCATGTCAACGTGCTGGCCCGGTAAGCGCGGGTCCGGCAAGCCGGCGAGCAGTACCGGGCGTCGCGGCAGACTCGCAGCGAACGCCAGACCCCGCCCCGGCCCACACCGTCGACGATGCTCCACCGAGCGGAGTCGAAACTCGCGAACATCGACCTTCCCTCTCAGCGACTGGTGTCGAATCTGGCGACCAGATGGCGCCGCTTCAGACGAACAAAACCACGTGATCCAGCACACGCCTCCTATCCGTGATCACGGTGTGCAAGACGTGAGGAAAGTTGTAACAGGCGGTGCGGTCGTCACTTTTGTCCTGTCCCGGGACATGCTTGACACATCAGTCCCAGGACATGTGTGACAGGTGCCGTTGTCGGCCGATCTTTCGTGCGTCGTTTGCGGGCGTCACCGTCGATAGGGTCCTGCCCATGCGCGTGCACCAGTACGTATACTTCGCGTTGGCCTCCAGCCAGGTTCCGGCCGCCGACATCACCGCCAGGCTAGGCATTAAGCCCGACGAGGTGACCATCCGCGGCAGCCGCCACACCGAGCCGCCCGTACCCGTCTGTCACACGTGGCGGATCGTTTGCCGCAAACCCGGCCTCACAGTGGACGAGCAAATCAACCAAATTCTTGATCGCTTGTACGCCCACGCTTATCGGATCGGTGAGCTGGCCACCGAGCTCGACCAGATCGACGGGAGCCCCGGCTCTAGCGTCCTACAGGTCGTACGGGTCTTCGAGCACCCCGACGGCGAGGACGCGGACCTCACCAGCCCAGCCGAAGACCTGCAGATACTACCTGGGCAACACCAGCTCCTCGGCTGGCACCTCGAGACCAGGGCATTGGAGTTCCTTCGACGCACCCACGCGGAGCTAGATATCGACGAGTATGCCTACGGATAGTGAGGCTTCAGGCGCACCGCGCTAGACACGCACCCCCGCTTATCGATCTTAAGCGGGGGTGTCTTCTTGCTGGTGGAGCGTCTGCGATTCTCTGTGTTTACCTGAGGATTTCGGGCAAATCGGGCGGGCGTGGCCGTGGCGGGCCGTCTGCGTACGGTCCCAGGGGGAGTACGGGGGTGGCCGCGACGCGGTGGAAGCCGGTCCGCTGGTGAGGATCGCGTGCAAGCCCTGTGCGTCCCGCTGGGCGGGTCGTCTGGGGTGCTTGGCCCGCCGGACGCTGTCCACCCCTGGGGGGTGGGGCGGGCACCGTGCGCCGGTCGGGCACACGGCTGGAGGTCATCGAACTGTTCGTCGGGGTGCGGGTAGGGCGTTTCGGGGTGGGCCGGTTCTTGGCTCGGTCCCGCGCCTCGGGTCGGGGGTGCAGGTCGGTTCGGGTGCGGCGGGCGCGGCGGGCGGCCCGGGTCGCCTTGCGAGGGCGGCGGGCGCGGGCCACGTTGCCCTCCACCACCTGCCGGATGGTGCGGGTCCCGGTGGCGCGGTCGGTGCGGGTGGCGTGCTGGCCGAGCAGGCCGCGGGCGAGGATGCGTTCGGCCGCCGCCCAGTCGCGATCACACGACAGCCCACAGGCCGGGCACCAGGCCCACGCCCAGCCTCGCTCGGCGAGCCGGTCCGGGGCCGGGCAATGCCGCAGGATAGAGGTGCCGTCACCGCAGCGGGGGCAATACTTGGAGGTGCCGCGGGCCGGGACGGTGACCACGGCGATGCTTTTCTTGGCCGCCAGGTGCCGGATCGCCTCCACGATCTGCCCGCGCACCTGCCCCGACAGCCGCGCGTTCGCCTGTCCGCGCCGCCCGCGCGCCTCCAGCGTGGCGAGGTCCTCCAGGTAGATGACCGTCGCCCCCGCGGCGACCGCTTGGTCGACTGCCCAGCGGGCCGCCGACCAGGCCAGCGCCTTGTTCAGGTGCCGGATGCGTGCGCACAGCCGCTCGTGCTCGACGCTGACGACCTCGTACGCCCCGGCCAGTTCGGCGAAGCGGGGGTCGGCGGGCGCCAGGCCGGCAAGCAGCCGCTCCTGGTGTTTGCGCTTGGCGGCCAGGTGCTCGCGTTCAGTCCGCAGCCGGTGCAGCTTGGCCGACACGCCGCTCGCGTCGTAGGCCAGCGGCCGCCCATCCGTGACCACCCGGCCGTCGGCCGTCAGATGCCCGATCGTGCCGGTGAGCAGGCTATTGAGCCCCCAGTCGAAGCCGCACCCGATCACATGACCGGTGGCCGGCGCGAAGCCGATCGGGATCTGGAACGGCAGATCGACGCGTACCCGGCCGTGGTGCACGCGTAGGGTGGGGGCGCACAGTTTCGCCTCCGCAGGCACGGTCGGCGGCAGGGCGATGGGCAGCAGGTGCCAGGCCCAATCCTTGGCGGAGGCGGGGCAGGCGGTCAGGGGCAGCTTCACCCGCAACCGGGCGCTGTACTCCCCGGTGCGCTCCAGGGTGGCCAGTTGTCGGTCAGCAGCGGCCAGCACGATCTGCGCCGCACATGCCGGAGGCCCCTCCAGCTCGGTCAGATCAGCCGGCAGGCGGCCGTGGTGCGCGTCGCGGTAGGCGCGGATCTGCCGGGTCCGGTTGCGGATCTCCGCCGGGCCCACCCCGCCCAGAAGCACTGTCCGCAACGCCGCCCATTCGGCGTCGTTGCGCCTGCCCGGGTCACGCGGCCAGGTCGCCACGATCGCCGCCACCAGCTCGCGGCGGTGCAGCGCCAGCCGCAACAGGCGGGCCGCCTGCTCCTGGGCGCATCGCAGCACCCGATCACACACATGCACGCCCGAAGTCGGGGTTACGCTCCAGCCCAGCCTGCGCATAGCCATCCAGCCCTTGGCCGGCAACGCCCGCCCGTCCAGCCCCACCCCAGACGCCAGTGCGTCCAGATCCGCCGCACTCCACCGGCCGGCGACCAGACGGGCGGTCAGGTCCTGCGCCAGGCCGGTCAGCCAGGCGACCCGCTGGGCCAGCAGCGCCTGGGGGACGACCTGACCGGTGTGCTCCACGATCGCGCCATGGGCAGTGCAGGTCGCGGTCGCGGTGAGCTTGCTCATGCATCCACCCCCGCCCCGGCCCGCTCCAGCTTTCACTGTCAGTGACCGTAAGACTACCAACACGTGGCCCTGCCGGGTAGAACATGTGAACGATTTGATGCCCGCCACGCCCTTACCTGCCCGGCCAAAACCGGCCAGCGCCCGTTACGTCGCGGGCGTCAAGGCTCGGTGTTCTCACGGGGCAACCAGATCGGCGGGCGCCTCACTGACGCGCACTCGCCTGGCAAAGTGATCCAGCCCTGGGGCCTAGCCGTCACCGCCAACCCGATAGCGCCACCACGAGATCAGTGCAGACACCTAGGTTTCCATAGCGAATACGACGAGCAGTCCAAACCCTAGGAGATTCGAACTCCTGACTTCCTGCTTGCAAACAGGAGCCAGTCACCACGCAGAGAGGTCTTCCTCCTGGTCAAGTGGCAGACGGAGGCTGTCGACGCGTGCTGTTGCACGTCGGCGTTGCTGTACCGGGCTGCTGTACAGCAAGGACGTACTGAACACCAATCCGCCTCAGCCTCATGCTTCGACCTCCGAGAAGAAAGCCGCATCAGCACGGCTCCGGTCGCGAACCCCAGCGCCACGCACAGCGGGCTGTAGAGCAGCAGGTTGAGCCAGTAGAACGGGGTACCGGTGTCCGTGCCCAGCCCGAACGCCCACGCGAGGCCGAGTTCCGCACGCACGAGCAGCCCGCCGCCCAGCGCGAGCGTGACCGCCTTGGCGAGCCGACCACCCCGCCCGAGGGAGACGGCGATCACTGAGAGGGCGGCGACGGTGAGCATGGCGATCAGGGGCACGAGGACGCGCGCCGTGAAGGGCGTCTCGAAGTTGAGCACCGCCAGGGAGAGCGCTCGCGGGTCCGCGGCCGGCCGTACCAACCAGAAAAGGTGAAGGAACGCGTCGAGCAGGAGGACGGAGGCGACGAAGGCCGCCGGGAGTGAGATTCTCATGCCCGGCAGGAGGAGCGGAAATCGTCGGTGGTTCCATGGAACCTTCGCCGCGGTCGACGCCTCTGGATGGATATGACTTGGCCTGTTGCTGATTTGGACCCGGTACGGAGGCTGCGGGTGCTCGCCTCCGCCATCCCCGGGGCGGACGTAGCCGAACGCGTCATCCCCGCTCCGTTCGAGGACGTCTGGTCCGTGGTGAGCGCCCTGGAAGAGGAGTTCGGCACCTTCGAGCCGGACATGCGCCACTTGACCATCGTTTCCGGGCACGGGAGCGAGCGCCTGGTGGCCAAGGCGCGAAGCCGGTACGGCATGCGTGCCAGGTTCGACGTCGAGCTGCTGCCCGGCTGGTGCTGGATGCAGAGCAGGTTCCTGATCGTCGGCGTCGCGGCGGCAGCCGTACCGGGAGGAACCCTGGTCGCGCAGACCGGAGGAGTCCGCGTTCCCGGCCGGGCGGCGCTCGTTCCCGTGGGCGTGCGGGCCGCGGGAGAGAAGGCGCTGGCCAGGCTCGAGGCGAGGGTCGTGCGGCGATGAGCGCCGATCTGGTGCGCGCTGCGCAAGGCGGCGACACGATGGCCATGAACGACCTGCTGAGCGAGCTGACGCCGTACCTTGGCCGGATCTGCGGGCCCATCGCGCTCGACAACGGGCCCGACGCCGTCCAGGAGGCACTGATCGCGATCTTCCGGAACCTGGGGAGCCTGCGCGATCCGCAGGCGCTCCACGGCTGGGCCCGGGCGATAGCTGTACGGGAGGCAGTCAGGATCGCCAGACGGCGGCACCACGCGGTGGAACTCGCCGAACTGCCGTCGAAGCAGGACGTCGAGAGCGCGGTGGACATCCGTGACGTGCTCGAGCGGCTGTCCCCCGAACATCGGGCGGTGCTGGTCCTGCGTGACCTGGAGGGGTTGCCGGAGGAGGAGGCCGCACGGCTCCTGCACGTACCGGAAGGGACGGTCAAATCGCGCCTGCACCGCGCCCGCCGGAGCTTCCGCAAGGCGTGGCAGTCCTGAGGAACCTCCTGAGGCTCGCTCGCCTCCTTCTGGTGGAATCTCACAGAACGGAGAGCATCCATGAGACCTCGCACGCTCGTGGTCCTGAGCCTGATCCTCACCCTGGCCGTCGGCACCGCCCTTTATGGCGCGTACGGCTACCGCCCGGCAGCGGCCGGTTACCGGCCGCCGACGAACGCTCGGTTCCTGGACACCCCGCTCGCTCGCTTTCACTACGTCAAGGAAGGCTCCGGCACACCGGTCGTGCTGTTGTCACCTGGGGCTTCCTGGACGTACGGCTGGCGCCGTCAGGTGCCGGAGCTGGCCCGCGACCACACGGTTTACATAGTGGACCTCCCCGGCCAAGGATTCACCCGGCTGAAGGACCGCGACTTCACCTGGGACCTGAAGGGGATGACCACGGCGATCGGTGTGTTCCTGAACGCGGCGGGCATCGAGCGTCCCGCGCTCGGCGGGCTGTCGTGGAGCGGAGGGTGGGCACTGGCCTACGCTCAACACCACCCCGAACGCGTCAGCAGCCTGCTCCTGCTGGCCCCCTCCGGCGCCAGCACCCGCGACACCTGGGTGTATGAACTCATGAAGTACCCGGTCGTCGGGGAGCTGTGGAACAACTGGTACTACGCCGACAGGTCCAGCTCACGCGCCGCGCTCGACCGGATCCACGTCAACCGAAGCAGGATCACCGAGGAGGACGTCGACGCGTTCTGGGCACCCGGCACTTTCCCCGACAATCTGGAGAGCCAGGTCCTGCTCGAACGCGGCCTGGACTGGCGTGAAACCCTGGCCGCCATGCCGTCCACCACCACGCCCACCTTGGTGATCTGGGGCCGCCAGGACACCGTCAACCCGGTGTGGCAGGCTCAGGAGTTCGCTCGCCGGATACCCGCCGTGCAGGTGCGCGAACTCGACGGCTGCGGCCACGCGCTGACTACCGACTGTCCGGAGAAGGTCGCCCGGCTGATGGGGGACTTCCTGCGCCGATGAGGTCGGGGTCCTTGCCCGCAGCGCCTGCCCCTGAAAGACGCGCCTGCGCGCACGCCACGCTTGCGTGACGCTCCTGCTCAACCTCGGCATCCCACCTCAGGTCAGTCCGCGACATCGTCGGCCACAGTGACATCTAAGTCACCCCTCTACGTTCTCCGGGAAGCGATGTCCGCGCTGCCTTCCCGGCCCATGCTGCGGGTTTGAGGGCCGGTCACGGGCGGTCGCATGGAAGCCTTCCCGCTCCAATTGCCATCGGGCCGTTTCCAGAACTCATAGCCTGGTCCAAGCCCGGTATCGCGTGCGACCATCTGTACCAGAGAGACCGCCGATATTCGTCCACGAGGCGCAATGTCCCACGAATGGATCACGTCCAACAGGAGCCTCTGGCGGGGGCACTCGGCTCCGGGATGGATCTTTCGGGTCATCAGTGCCGAGCGTTACTCGCCGACGTCCGTTCACACATCCTGATCGCTCAGGCCGAGGCCGCGTCCGACTCGCCTGCCGGTACCGCGGATCCCGCCGCCATGAGCCAGATCCTCATCAAGCTAGGCGACCTTGAGGCCATCGTCGCGGCGGCTGTCGGCGACCTTCCCCCGGAGCCCGGCGAACTCCACTGCTCGAACCGCTTCCAAGGCGCTAGTACGGCAGCCGCCATTCATTAGTTGAGCTGGGAATATGCGGTGGCCAAGCGGGCTCGTTGATGGAACCAGCGGGCTCGGGCTTGGTGTCGGCGACGCCAGGTCGACCAGTGGACAGTGTGGAGAAGTGACCGGGTGATCGTGGTGGCGGCGTTGAACAGGCGCTTGATCTCGGCGACGGTCAGGGGAATCATCCCGGGGTCTGCAGGTGGTGGCTGATCAGGGGTGATCGCCCGTAGTGCCTGAGTGTCGGTACGACGTCGGGCGGCCGCAGCGGCAACAGCGCAGATCGCCAGGGCCGCCATGACCAGCACGGTGTGCCGCAGGATCGCCTCATAGAGGCGGACCTGGGCCTGGTCGAGGCCGAACAGGTCCTTGCCGAACTCAAAGGTCTCCTCAATCGGCCAGCGTAACCCCGCGGCGGCGATCAGCCGGGCCATCGTGGCGGGCTCGTCTTCGGGGATGAAGCAGTAGTGAAAGGCCAGCTCGCCGGTGGTGCGGTGCTTGCGGATCAGCACGTAGTGGGCGGGGCTGGCGGTGGCGATCCAGGCCCAGGCGTAGGTGCGCTCGCCTTTGGAGCCGCGTCCGGCCGAGCGGATGACCCACTTGCGTTTCTGCTTCAAGTGCTTGGTCACCACCTGGGCGCAGGTCAGACAGGTGCCGCCTCCGAGCGTGATGGTGAAGGCGGAGCGGACCCGCGGCACGTAGGCCTGCCCGCGTCTCTCCAGGAAGGTGCGCAGGGTGGTGCACGCGCCGTAGACCTCGTCGCCGACGACGACGTCGACGCGCACCCCGTCGGAGAAGGCCTCCGACAGCAGCTCGACGGCCAGTTCGCCCTTGGTGCGGAAGGCCAGGTCCAGCGGCAGAGCGGTGGTGATCGCCGTGACGGGGTCGGCGATCTGCTCGGCGGGGATCCATTGCCGTGAGGCGATCAGCGCATGTCCGGCGCCGGCGCGGATGTAGGCCAGGTGCACGGTGTTGATCACGGTGTTGATGCCGTTGTCGATGCCGCCCGCGCAGCCCATGTGCTGACGCTTGACCCCGGCGGTGGCGCTGCCTTATGACGAGCACGCCGTAATGCCGATGAGGCTTGTGTTGCTGCATGTCACGTGTGGTGTCACTTCGCGATACTCGTAATAATTCTTGCCGATTCGGGCGCCACTATCGCCGGTGTGGGGCGTCTTGTCAGTGGGAGTGTCCTCGACAAGACGGAGGCGTTCATGGGGCGGATTGTGGTGGAGGGGCCGCTTGCCCCGTTCGCGGATGGACTGCGCGGTTACTTGGCTGCCGGGGGGTATGCACTCGATACGGTGCGTGATCATGTCCATCTACTCGCCGAGCTGAGCGGTTGGCTGTCGGCTCGGGACATGACGGTCGGCGATCTGACCGAGTCGGTCGCCGAAGAGTTCCTGCGGGCCCGCCGTGCTACCGGTCTCCGGATCGGTGTGACGGAGCGGGCGCTGGCACCCACGTTGAGGTATCTGCGGAGCCTGCAGGCCGTGCCGCAGCCCAGTCCTCGGGCGCCGGTGACCTTCCAGGAGGCTCTGCTGGAGCAGTACCGGCGTCATCTGGCAGGCGAACGAGGGGTGACCGAGGGCACGATCAAGCACTATCTGCGGTGCGCGAGGGCGTTCTTGCAGCGGCTGCCCGACGCGAAGGAGCCGCTGGCGGGGGTGTCGGCGGGCCACGTCACCGGTTACGTGCTGGAGTGGGCCCGGCGCCGGGAGGGCTTGCCACCGGACATGGTGACGCTGCCGGCGCTGCGTTCGTTCCTGCGTTTCCTGCACGTCGCCGGGCACGTGGCCAACCTGCTGGCGGACGCGGTTCCGGCTGGACGAGCCCACCCCGGGCGGCTGGGACTGCCGCGGGCCGCCTCAGGCGAAGGCATCCGGGCCGTCCTTGCCTCCTGCGACCGAGACAGCGCGGTCGGCCGGCGAGACTACGCGATCGTGCTATCGCTGACACGGCTGGCGTTGCGCGGCGGCGAGGTCGCGCGTCTGGAACTCGGCGACGTCGGCTGGCGCGCCGGCGAGGTGACGATCCGCGGCAAGGGCGGACGGGTGGACGTGCTGCCTCTGCCGCGCGATGTCGGCCAGGCGTGGGCCGACTATCTGCTGCACGCCCGGCCGAAGACCACCGCCACCACGCTCTTCGTGACCATGGTTGCGCCGTTCACCGCGTTGGCCACCTCGTCGATCACCCAGGTGCTGGCCCGTGCCTGCGCCAGGGCCGACGTCGCCAGGTTCGGGCCGCACCGCATCCGGCACGCGGTGGCCTGCGCTCTTGTGGAGCGCGGAGCCTCGATGGAGGAGATCGGCCAGTTACTGCGGCACGCCCAGGAACGCACCACGGCGATCTACGCCAAGGTCGACCAGGCCCGGCTGGCCGAGCTGGCCAGACCCTGTCCGCAGGCAGCAGCCAGATGACGACTCCGGTGACGATGCGGGCCCGTGTCGAGGACTACCTGGCCATGCGCCGCTCGCTGGGCTACCAGTTGCGCGGCGACGGCCGGATGCTGCTGGCCTTCGCCGACCGGCTCGATCAGGCCGGACAGGCCACCGTCACCGTGTCGCAGGCGCTGGCCTGGGCGATGGAGCCGAAGAACGCCTCGATCACGCACTGGGGGCGCAGGCTCGCGGTGGTGCGCCTGTTCGCCCGCCACCTGCACACGCTCGATCCGACCTGCGAGATCCCCCCGGCCGGCCTGCTGCCCGCTCGCTCACATCGGCCGACGCCGTATATCTATACCGATCAGGAGGTCGCTGCGCTCGTCCACGCGGCCGGCACGATTGCGGCGCCGATGCACTCGGCCACCTGTCACGCAGTGATCAGCCTGATCGCCGCGAGCGGACTGCGGCTGGGCGAGGTCCTCGGCCTGAACCGCGCCGACGTCAACCTGGACGACCTGGGCGCCGCGACGCTCACCGTGACCGGCAAGAATCAGCAGACCCGGATGGTTCCGCTTCATCCCACCACCGCGGGCATGTTGTCTGGTTACGCCGCACGGCGTGACCGGCTCTGCCGCTCGCCCGCTTGCGACAGCTTCTTCCTCACCGCCGCGGGACACCGACCCCTGCAAAGAGGCCTGCAGGAGACCTTTGCCAAGCTGCTGGTCCTGGCCGAAATCCAACCCCCTGCGGGGCGGCGCCGTCCCAGGATTCACGACTTGCGCCACACGTTCGCGGTCAACACCTTGATCGGCTGGTATCGCTCCGGCATCGACGTTGCCGCCCGCCTGCCGCTGCTTGCGACCTTCCTCGGTCACTCCGGGCCCGAGGCGACCTACTGGTATCTCCAGGCCACACCCGAACTGCTCGCCCTGGCCGCACACCGGCTGGAACACCGTGATCGGGGCCGGCCATGACGGCATTGGCGCCCATCATGGAGGCCTTCTTCACCAACCGGCTGATGACCCAGCAGGCAGCCAGCCCGCACACGATCGCCTCCTACCGCGACACTTTCAAGCTGCTGCTCGGCTATCTCCACACCCGAACCGGCAAGCTGCCCGCCCGCCTGAACCTCACCGACCTGGACGCCGCCATGATCGGTGACTTCCTGCAGCATCTGGAGACGGTCCGGGGCAACAGCGTCGCCAGCCGCAACACCCGCCTGGCCGCCATCCACTCGCTGTTTCGCTACGCCAGCCTGCAGGCTCCCCAGCACGCGAATCTGATCAGCCGCGTTCTGGCGATCCAGACCAAACGCACCACCAAGACCATCGTGACTTTCCTGTCCCGCGCCGAACTCGACGCCCTGCTCGGCGCCCCTGACCTCGCCACCTGGCATGGACGCCGTGACCACGCCCTGCTCATCCTGGCCGCGCAGACCGGGCTACGCGTCTCCGAACTCACCGGCCTGTCCATCGGCGCCGTCCACCTGGGCGCCGCAGCACACATCTACTGCCGCGGCAAGGGCCGCAAAGACCGATGCACCCCGCTCACCACCCACACCAAGCAGGTCCTGTCCGGCTGGCTCGACGACCGCCAACCGGCAGCCGACACCGACCCACTGTTTTGCACCCGGCCTGGTGGAGCGCTGTCACACGACGCTGTCGAACATCTGATCAAGAAACACGCCCGCACCGCGGCCGAAGACTGCCCATCTCTTCAGGGAAAGACAGTCACACCCCACACTCTGCGGCACACCGCCGCGATGGAACTCCTCCACGCCGGCGTCGACATCACCGTCATCGCACTCTGGCTCGGGCACGAGAGCCCGACCACCACCCGCATCTACCTACACGCCGACATGGCCCTCAAAGAGAAAGCCCTCGCTCGAACCACCCCGCCGAGCACCACTCCCGACCGCTACCAGGCCCCGGACACCCTCCTGGCCTTCCTCGACCAGCTCTGACAGCCACAACACAACGCCGCGAACAGGTGACGTTTCCCCAGCTCCAGCCCCGTCATCGGCATTACGGCGTGCTCGTCATAAGGCCGTTAATGCCGATCTCGGCATTAGGTGCCCTTCTTCTCCTGACCGGACTCGTCCAGGGCCGCAACGGCCAGGCTGCCGGGGCGGGCGGCGGCGTCCAGGCCGGCCACAGCGAAGCGGCGGATGATGCTCATCGCCTGCGCGGTGTCCCAGCGGGCCCGATTCAGCAGCCGCTGGGTGGCATCGGGGCTGCGGTCACCCACCCACTCGGCGATCGTCCACCCGTTGCGTTTGGGTAGGTCAGACATCACTGCTCGGACGTACTTGGTGGCCTGTAGCCGCGGCTCGATCCTGTGGAACACCGGCGCCAGGACGGCCATCAACTCGTTCATGTACCGCTGCACGCGCTGAGCCTCTACGATGAGCGCAGCAGCCGCTCTCGATCTTGTACTCTTCACACAGACATGATCACGAGCGGCTGCTCTCGTTGACCATGCTTCCGATCACAAGATCGCATCGACCTACCACGCATCTTGCCTGGTCATAAGGCGAATGGCGGCTGCCGTACTAGTGAAGACCGCCGTCATCCTGCTACTCATCGGCGGCCTCCTGCTCATCGGATATTTCGTCGTGGGTTTCCGTAGGTTTTTCTCAAGTTTCACGACGCCCGGAGAAGTCAAGCTTGGGTGGCGAAATCGTCGACGCGCCGGGTGATGGTCTTGGGCGCCACCCGGAGTTCGGGTGGCGCTTAGGGCTGGTCGGCCGCGGTGAGCGGGACAAGAAACCAGTTGCAGATCGCCCTCACTGCGTATCGGTCAGATCGGAGCGGCGGTGAGGAGATGCTGGATCAGTGACCGGAGTACCGACATCGCGGAACGGGTATCCCGTGCGTCGCACAACATGACCGGCGCGCGCGAGTCGAGTTCGAGTGCGGCTCGCACCTCTTCCGGTTCATAGGGGAACGCATCGTCGAATACGTTGACCGCGACGAGGAATGGGATGCCCCGATCCTCGAAGAAGTCGACGGCGGCGAAGCATTCCTGCAGCCGACGGGTATCGGCCAGCACAACGGCACCGAGCGCTCCTGCGGATAACTCGTTCCACATGAACCAGAAGCGCTCCTGCCCAGGCGTTCCGAACAGGTAGAGCACAATATTATGCTGGTGGATGGTGATACGGCCGAAGTCAAATGCAACTGTGGTTGTGGACTTGTCCTCTGTCCTGCTGAGATTGTCGACACCTATGCTGGCCGCAGTGATGAGTTCTTCCGTATTCAGTGGCTCGATCTCGCTCGTCGCGCCGACGAAGGTCGTCTTTCCGACGCCGAATCCACCAGCGACCAGAATCTTGACCTGGGTGGGTAACACCTCAGATTTGTTGTAAACCATCGAGCAGCTTCTCCAAGAGAACTCGGTCGGTGACGTGGCTAGACGAAGAAGACGATGCCCAGGTGGCTATGGCTCCGCAGTCCACCAAATCCGCGACGAGGACCTTGGTGACCATCACAGGGAGTCGTATGTTCGCCGCCACCTCCGCGACCGAGACCGGCGTGCGGCACAGTTCGAGAACCTTGACATGTTCCGGATCCACGTCCGGGCTGGCCCGACCTGTGGTGACCACCAATGAGAGCAGATCCAGTTCCACAGTCGGGCGGGTGCGGCCCGCGTTCACTGTGTAGGGGCGAATCAGGGGGCCGGCTTCGTCATCAAGCCATATTTCGTCGTCACCGGCCATGTTCATCGGTTCCTGTCACCAGAACGAGCTGCCGGCGGGCGGATCGCTGTGTCCAGGAAGGGACGGACGGCTTTGATCAGCCGAGCCATCTCAAGACCGACGACACCCGGGTCGGCATCTCCCCCCGCCAGCACTGCGATAACCGAGTTGTGGCCGGCCCACGAGATGAACAGTCGGCTGGACTTAAGTTCGGTCACGACCTGGCGGACTTCGTTGCCGCCGTCGAATTTGGCACAGGCGCTCCGTGCCATGGAAAAAAATCCGGAGGCGAGTGCCGCGAGATATTCTGAGCTGTCGCGATCCAGACCGTGGGTGGCTTTCACCAGCCCGTCGGAGGACAGCAGCACACTGCCACGAATGGCAGGGACCTCCTGGGACAGCCCCTTCAGCAGCCAGGCGAGATCCGAAGTCTTGTTTGACGAGACGGCGCTCAATGGACGCTCCTTCTAGGTTTGTAATGTTCTAAAGATCGGTGTTACCAGTCCCGTCTTTAACGTCTTCGTCCTGACCACTGCGCATCCCCTTCATGAATGACGCCATCAGCCCGTGATCGAGGTCGAGATCCGTATCGTCATCCAGGGTTGCGGGAGTGTTGAGAAGCTCGGGCGTCATGCTCGCCTGAGGGCGACGTTTCGGCAGTTCCGGACGTCGGCTGGTACCTCTTGGAGGACCGAAGTCGGTCCGCTTCTCCGTTTGCCGGGCGGGCGCGTCGGCGCTCTGCTTCCTCCAAGCCTCGGACGGGTCGTCAGAGCGGGCACCGGCATCGTCGCCGCTCAGCGCTGGTGTGTCCTGTCTGGAACCGGAGGAAGGCCTCGGCGAGAAAAGCGAGCCTGGCGTACTGGCCGACCGGGCGGGCTTGGGTTTCGCGGGCTCGGGGGACGTTGCCTGTCGTACGCCCGACTCCCGCGGTTCTGAACTGATCAACTCATTCGGGATCACGACGATGGCCTGGGTGCCGCCGTAGATGTTGGTCTGCACCCTGACAACGACTTTGTGTCGACGTGAGAGGGCGGATACCACGAGCAGTCCGATACGGCCGTCCTGCACCAGTTCGTCGACGTCGACTCGTTCCGGAGCGGTGAGAAGGTCGTTCAGCCGACGCTGGGCTTCTCGGGGAATGCCGAGGCCGCGGTCCTCGATCTCGATGGCCAAGCCGGCAGTTACGGCTTCTGCGCGGAGGAGCACCTGCGTGTGCGGCGGCGAGAACTTAGTGGCGTTTTCGACAAGCTCGGCGACCAGATGGATGACGTCCGCGGCCGCGCCGCCGTCCACGACCCCTTCGACCGGCGGCACTACTTTGACCCGGCTGTAGTGCTCGACCTCGGCGATGGCCGAGCGCAGAATTTCGTACGTGGCTACCGGCCTGCTCCACTGGCGCCGCGAGACGGCCCCACCGATCACAGCGAGGCTTTCGGCCTGTCGGCGCAGGCGAGTACTGAGGTGATCGACCCTGAACAGGCCCTTGAGCAGTTCGGGATCCTCGACTTGGTTCTCCAGCTCGTCGAGTCCCTTCATCGCACGATGAGACAATGACTGCATTCGCAGAGCAAGGTTGACGAAGATCTCGACTCGCTGTGTTGGACGGCCACTGGGTTTCCGGCTCGCCGCGTTGATCACAGCGTTCCAGGCCTCGTTCTGAGCTTTCTGGAATTCTTGCGCAAGGTGCGCGATGGGGTCGCCCGTCGCTACAGGCCGGAAGTCGACGCCCCGTCGTGCGGGAACCTCGCCGGCCGTTATCCGCTCTGCCAGGCCTTGCAGTTCTTGCCGGCCGCGGGACACCAAGACCCCCAGGTCGCCGAGCCGGGGCTCCAAGTCCTTGAGCCGGGAGGCCGCACGACCGGATGTCTGACGCTCCCGCCGAGTCGCCTTCTCCGCCGCAACGACCGCGACGAGCATGATGGCCACCGCTCCCCCCGCAATGACGGCCAGTGTCGGCCAAGCCTGCGGTGACGAGGGTCCCGCCATGGTCAGCACCGTCACCGCGATCAGCCCCAGGCACGCCATAAGGGCTGCTGGAAGGATGGAAATGCACAGATGGAAGGCATGAACGTTGATCGGACGACGTTTACCGCGGCCGCGTGACCTGCCACGGCTTCCGGCGTCTTGGCGTTCGGGGGCGGTGGGAGGCACGGGAGGCGCAGACATCGGGAGTCCTTGGCACAAGGGTGATAGGTCAACACGGGTCACCATACTGAGTCAATCAGCACAATATCGATCCCTGCGGCCACTTAAAGTGATGCGGCACTCGGCCATCAGGGGGACAGCGCTTGCGGTTGATCCGGGAGTCCGCGCGGCTGGACTGCAGCCCGCGGCGAGCCCCAAGCATGGACGGCGTAGGCACCAGGTGCTGGGTACCGCGTCGTTCTCCGCTCGAGGCGGTTAGCAGGCGATGGAGCGCACGTCCGGCGACGTCCGCACCGTTATCGAAGGCACCGGCTCATAGGGCGCGGGTCTGCTGCGCAACCTGCAGCAGGCAAGGGGCCGAGGTCGTGGAGGTTGACCGGCCCCGACCGGTCCGTTCGCCGCCGCCGTTCCGTGACCACCTTGCTATCCTCCGAGCGGGATGGCCGCAATCCGACAGGAACGGCCAGGTAAGCAGACAGGAGCCTGTGATGAGCCTTCCCTCCGCCTTCCGCCTAGTGACTCCCATAGACCAGGAAGCGCCCCGCCGCGCTGCCCTGCTCCAGGAACTGGGCATCCGGGAGGAGCCTGACCTTGAGTTTGACGAGTTCGCCCGGGCCCTGGCTCAGGAGCTGGAGGCGCCATTCGCCATGGTCAACATCATTGGCCCAGAACGGCAGTATTTCGCCGGATTGTATCCTTCCTCGCGCGACCGGGGCGTCGACCCGGAGACGGATCCGTTCCGGACGATGGCCTGCGACCACGGTTACTGCATGTACGTGGTGACGAGGAAACATGCGATGGCGTTGGACGAAGTGATGGACTATCACCTCTTCGCCAACAATCCGGTGGTGGACGAGATCGGGGTTCGCGCCTACCTGGGCGCCCCGTTGATCGACGGGGCGGAGACCCTGGGCACTATCTGTGTCGTGGACACCAAGCCCCACGATTGGGGTACCGACGGGGTCGCGTTCATCAAGGCCCGGGCCGCAGAGCTTGTGGAGAGGATCCATCAGCGGGCTCGTCTGCTGAAGAGGCCCAGATAACCTCGGGATGCCGCTTCTCAGAAAACGTGAGCGGCCAATGTCAGTCTGCCAGTGGGCTCAGAAGCACCGGTCTCCAGACGGAACTCTGCCGTCGGGGAAGATTATCGCGCTGTGGGGCATCGACCATACGCTCATCGACACAAGGGGTGTCGGCCGCGAGCTGTCAGCACAGGTGTTTGAGCGGGTGACTCGTGGCCTGAATCAACCGCGAGGCCAAGGCCAGGGCCCCGCTGGCAGGGCAGACAATCCCCACAGACCCCCACGGCAGCGTGTCGGCCGACACGAACGCGTGCCGGGGCACCGTGCGGAACGCTGCTTCGACCGGGCCGACCTGATGTGCCCGGCCGCGATGAGCTCGTCTGCGGACTTGTCCCTCAGCTCAGCGGCCTGTGCCTGGTCGATGGTCTCGCCATTCCAGATGATCTCCTTGTCGGGTGTCTTCTGGTCGTCGGCTTCGCGGAGCAGCTTGATGCGGCGCCCGTTGCGAGGCGAGTTCGGCGAACACCTTCGCGGCGTGAGCACTTGCGGGCGTGAGCCCGGCCCTGCCCGGCAACTGCGCTCGCCGGACGACCAAGGGAAAGTGTTGGCCCTGCCCGCCCGGAAGGGCAGGACCCGCCGACAAGGCCGCGGAAGGCTGCCGGGCGTATGAGGGCGCGGCGACGGGCACAGGGTGTGGTTCGCCGCCGCGCCTGCTCCTCACGCGTGAGGTCGCGGCCGGGGCTTGGACCCCCGGCCGCCGCCTGGCGCATTTGCAACCGATGGGCCAGGGCGCTCACAGCGCCCCTGGCTGGACCGCGCGTTGTACAGCAGGGCTGACTTGAAGGCCAGCGTGGAGGCGAGCGCGATCGGATCCGGCTGCCGTACCGTCGGCTGAACGCCGGCCGCCGTCGTGTCTGCGGTGACCGGCCAGCGCAGCTTGGCCCCCACACTTGGCCGACCGCGTCTCGCTCGCGATCGATATCCCACGCCGAGGTAGGCGTTGCGCAGCGTCGAGAGTGACGGCCCGCCAAGTCCTGCTGGATCGCCGCCAGCGCCACGACCTTTCGCATGGTCCGATCGGCCGCCTGTACATGGGCGTGTACCTGGATGACAGTCATCGCCTCTCCGCTCCATAGCCGGTGCGCGAGCGCCGGTCCGGTAGAAACCCGGCCATGCCCGCGTACAGGTGAGGTGTGTCGGCGTCGTCGACGGCCAACGTGACGTCGTCCGGATCATCGGCACCAGGCATACGTCTTGACCAGACCAGGGCGCAGCAGCGCATACAGCAGTCCGACAGATGAGAACCGTCTGCCATGGTGGTGTCGGCGACCGGGAAAGGAGAAGGCTCCTGACCCTCGCATTTGCGCTGGTCAGGAGCTTCTTCCTGCTGATGGTGGCCCTTCAGAATCCACTCTGGAGGACAGAAGGCGCCCAGCTCAGGACCGCATCACCCGCCGGTGACCGGGCGGCTGAGATACGGGAAGTGGTCGAGCAGGATGCCGGTTGCGTCCTTATGGGTCAAACCCATGGTGAGTTCTTCGTTCAGCACCAGGTCATACATGGAATCCGGGGCGCATTCGGTGAGGCCCTTACCGTTCTGAATCTCTTTGTTCCAGGGGTCCCAGAGCGCGGAGGTGCCCACTTTGAAGCGCAAGACGTCGGGCAGGAGCGTGTCCGCGACGTACGCGCCGTACGCCTTCGGGGTGGCCTTGCCCTGCGGTGGATCGTCGAAGGTCTTTCGTGCCGCGACGACGGCGGCCGTGGCGTCCCGTACCTGACCCCAGAACCCTGAGGCGGGATCGCTGCCAGGGTTCTTAGGCCTGCCGTTCAGGTGGTCCTTGGGATGACTGGCGTTGAAATCCATGCCGGCGGAGCCGCCGGAGAAGTCCCATATGAAGCCGACAAGGGGGCCTGCGGCGTGCTGAAGTTGATGCCACACGCCATGCTCCTTGACCGAGGTGTTTCCCCAGTATCCAATGGTTCCCGAGCCGGTGATCGAGCTGGGCACCTCGAGGACGATCGCGCTGACGTTGGTGTTTTGGAAAGCGTTCTGGGCAGGATAAAGCGCGGTGTAACTGGGATTCGTGCCTGTTGACAACGCGGCCCGCGTCGCCACGGTGAAACGCGGGTCGTTGAAGAACGGCTCACCGCGCTCACCGGCGAAGAGCTTGATTCCGTTCGTACAGGTGACAACCTGCCCCAGCCTCGCTTCGGCCGGTGTAATGACCTTGCCCGTGGCGTCGCGGTCACGAGCGGCGCGACCGGTGAGCTGTTCAACCTTTACAGCGTCGCCGCCTGGAAAAGTAACGCGCCAGGTGATGTCTTCAAGGTAATCAAGCGGACTGCTCGTGTCGACCTTGAATTCATAATAAACTTCAGGATCGAATCCCGAGCTCTGCAGCGGCGAGACGTTGATCACGAACACCGTGCCGTTGTTGCCGGCGAAGCAATAGACATCAGTGATATCCCGCTGCGACTCCGGGATGTCAGTGTGGTGAGACATTATGCGGCTCCTCTAGCGGATGGGGGTATTCGGGAAGACAGGGTTGCGGGAGAACGGTTCGAGAGCAAGAGTGAAGAACTTGCTCATAAAACCGACATCCTTGGTGGCGCCAAACTCGCCGACGAACAGCAGGTAGGGGAGCTCGCGGTGATCCCACGTGACGCGAGTGGCCTTCCCTTCCCGACTGATGAGCTCGTACCAGCCGTTGTCAAAGCCGCTAAGGACTGCGACACGCGACGGTGCTCCATGTTCTGGAATGATCGACGCGTCGACCATCATGCCATCCAGGGCTGGCATCTGAGGCCAGGCATACGCCGTTCGCGTGAGGCGTGGACTGGTGAAGTAATCCTCGACGGGAGCGGCTTTGACTCCCGCTGGCAGCAGCAGTCGGGCGCCGGGTCTGAGAAATGGGCCATGCCACCGCCGCGCGCTGCCGCGCACAATCGTTTCGGCAGCTGTGCCTGCGCCCGACGATCGGGCGCGCGTGGCGGCTGAAGCGGTGCCGGCGGGAGCGCCCAGAGCCACGATGAAGGGGGAAGCGGCGAGTCCGGCGAGAATGCCGCGCCGGTTCAACATGCGCCCTCCGATGCTGTCCGTGACTCCGTTATAAACGTCGAATCTGGATTCATATCTTTACGTCCGACCATGTTTCGTCACACCTTTACTGGGAAATGCGGATCAGTAACGCTGGATTGTGAACAGGGACTCCCCGAGCCTTCTGCAGTACGGCGATGGTGTTGCCGGGGATGGGAATGACTCAGCAATGGGCCGCGCACTGGACTTTATGAGGCGTGGGCAACACATCCATCGTGGGCCTCAAACGCACGCGACCATGCTGCCCACGAGGTTCCACGGAGTCCTCCACAAGGGCGGTTCGTGGCGCTCGGCAGAATGATGATCAATCGATGACCAGGGAACGGGTCAGGCCGGAGGGGTTGGGCAGGGCATGTTCTACACTCCGTGCTCTTCAGTCGCTTTCAGTAGCCTCTCCGTCGGAGAATGATCTCTAGTTAGTCATGGCGAATTTGTAACGGATGTATGTCGATTCCACATCGGTGAGTGCGGGCAGAGCTCCGGCGAGATGCCGCTGACGGCCCGAGTGTCCGTTTCCGAAAGTGAACGGTACGGCGAGGCGGCGCTCACGCTCGTGCCGCTACTCCCTCAGAACGCGGCACCCGATACGAACCGGCCGTGAGGGCCTCACGTCGCCTACGGCTGGAGAGCACGCCGGGCCTGCCCGAGTCGATCGAAGCGACCTAGCCGCTCGCCTTGGTGCAGACGTGTGACCAAACGTCGAGACGGTTGTTCGCTTGCTGCACTCCGCGTCGTGGCAATGCCATCGATCACGGGACCATGGGGATGGTGAGCGGCTCGCGGAGGACGATCGGCCCGCTCGTCGGCGTCCAGCGTTCCGTTCCCGCGGCCCGCCGCCTGCGCGCCAGTTTCACCCAGTTGCCCAGGATGCCCTCCTTGATCCCCAAGTCCCGGGCCACCAGCGCGATCGGCTTGCCGGTCTCCTCGACGATCCGAACCACGCCATCCCGGAAGTCCTGATCGAACCTCCGCAGCTTCTCTTGCCTCCCCATGAATAGGGCCTTTGACGATGGGCTTCGACCAACCGTTTCCGGACGAACCCGCCAACTGACTGTTGTCCGGCTGCCATTGATCACGTTTTAATGACGATGAGTTTAGGCGGCCGCCGGCCCAGGGATGGGGAAGCGTGCGATCGATATTCGGAGAAGCGCGCCTGCACGGTCGTGGGATAAGTGACGGCTTGGAGTCCAGATGTATGACGAACCGGCACCGGCTCCCTCCCTCGCCGAGCGCGCCTGGAGCCTCTTACGCCAGGTGGCGACGCTTTTTCGCCGACGCTTGGTGGTGATCGTCGTTGTTGTCGCCGTCCTGATATCCACTGCGGTACTCGTGAATTACACGCAGGGATCGTGGCCATGGGGCGGCTGTGAAACAAACAGCGCGGACGTCGTCGACATCGAAGGCGAATGCGTCGGGCTGATGGACCCAGCCGACGGGACGACGGTCCTGGGCGAGCAGTATCGCCAGATCCTGGAGGCCATCGCGGCGGAAAACCGCACGGTCGCCAAGGACAAGGACTACAGCACGATCGCGCTCATGGCCCCGATGGGGGCAGGCCCGCGCGGACTGGTCGGCGAGCGCGCCCTCCACCAGCTCGAGGGGGCGTTCATCGGTCAGTACCGCGCCAACCGTTCGGAGACGTTCCCCAAGATCCGGCTCCTGCTGGCCAACACCGGTCACGACGGCTCGAAGTGGCGGACGACGGTGCAGGCGGTGCGGAAGAATGCCGCGACAGGAGCGACGGCGAGCCCCGGACAGGTCGTCGCGGTCACCGGAATGGGCCCGAGCCAGCAGGAAAGCATCGACGCCGCACGTGCCTTGGCCAAGGATCCCGGAATCCCGATGGTCGCCGATTTCATCACTGCGGCCGGGTTCAACACCACCGGTGAGATCGACGACGGCGGACCTATTCCTGGTCTCACCCGCACCGCGGTCAGCACCTCGGCCCAGGTGCAGGCCATCGCCGAAGAGTTCAAGAAGAAGAAGGTCGGGGGGAACGCGGCCCTGATGTGGGCTGACGTGACCCCGCAGGGAACCAAGGACCTTTACGCCCGCTCACTGAAGGATGCTTTCCTCGATCCGAAGCTTGGGCTCAAGTCGTACGTCGACAGGTCCGGACTCAGTTTTCCTTTCGACCCGCGTGGCGGTCCCTCGCTCCTGCGGACCATCAGCGACACGATCTGCGGGGCCAAGACCGATATGATCTTCTACGCTGGCCGCCAGGCGTTCATGCCCACATTTCTCAAGCTGCTGCGGAGCCGGCCCTGCCGATCCACGCCCATCACCGTGGTCACCGGGGACGACGCCCAGGACCAAAATCCGAACGACCCGTCGCTGCACGACCCCGAAGCGCCCATCAAGGTGATGTTCGTGCCGCTCGCCGATCCCAAGCGGCTCGACCACCAGGACAATCCGCACCGCCAGCTCTACCGCGACTTCCGTGACGAGTTCGTGGCGCCCCACCATGGTGTGACTTTCCCCGCGGCGCATCTCGGCAGCGGGTTGGCGATCTTGGCGTATGACGCGGTGACCGCCGCGGTCACCGCGATTCAGAAGGCCGCCATCGGCGTGGACCCGTCCCAGCTCAGCCTGCCCTCCGCCGTGGCGGTGCGCGGGCAGCTCTACCTGTTCACCGGCACCAACGTCATCCGCGGCGCCAGCGGAGCCTTCACCCTCGACTCCAGGACCGGGGAACGAGTGAACGTCACCATGCCCACGCCCGTGACTATCCCATGACCACGACGATTACCGTAAGCGCCACTGCCGCGATGAGGAAGAGCAGAAGCCACCAGCGCGCGGCGGACATTCGGCTGAGAAGTACGCGCTCCAACTCCCCCGCCTCGGTGAGGCGGAGCACTGCTGTACCGATCGTGAACCGATCACCCGGTCGCAGGGTCGCATAGAGAACAGGGCGGCCGTCGATGAACGTCCCCAGACCGCTACTGTGGTCATGCAGCCGGTAGCCTGCGCTCACCTTGCGGACGGTGGCGTGCGCCGGGGCGATCCCCTCCCCGTGGATCACGATGTCGGCCGCGGGCCCGCTGCCCAGCGTGGTGGTCTCCTTCAGCGTTCCGAGGGTGGTCGGCAAGATCCTTACATGTGGCACCGTCGCCTGCGCGGTTTGCGACTGATGCCCCACAAGGCGGCCGAGCAGTTCCATAGAGGTGGGCCGCCGCGCCGGATCCTTGGCGAGGCAGTCGGCGATCAGTGAACGCAGTGGCTCGGATATCACTCCCACGTCGGGGGTCTTGGTCAGGACGCGGTTGATGATGACGGCCACGTTGTTCCCCGCGAACGGCGCCTTGCCGGTGGCGGCGAAATAGACCGTGCCTGCCCACGCGTGCACGTCGGCGGGGGGACCCACTTCGGCGTCGGCCCCTCCCACCTGCTCCGGTGCGAGATAGCCGGGGGTTCCTATGGTCGTGGTGATCGCGGCGGTCGCCTCCAGGGCCCGCGCGATTCCGAAGTCCACGACACGTGGTCCGTCCGGCCCGATGATGACATTGGCGGGCTTGAGATCCCGGTGGATGACTCCCGCGCCATGGATCGCCGCCAAGGCCGTGGCCGTATAGGTCGCCAGCCGCTCGAGCGCAGCTCCCGACAGCGGCCCGTGCGTGTCGACGAGCTCCTGCAGGGACGGGCCTTCCACGTATTCGCTCACGATGTACGGCTGGTCACCGTCGACGGCGGCGTCGATGATCATCGCCGTGTACGCCCTGGGCACCCGCGACGCGATGGCCACCTCGTCCGCGAACCGCCTGCGCGCCCTCGGGTCGGCTGCCCCCTGCGCGTGGATCACCTTGATCGCGACCCGGCCCGCCTCGCCCTGGGCAAGGTAGACCGTGCCCTGACCGCCGACACCCAGGCGGCCGAGCACCTGGTAGGGCCCGATGCGCCGCGGCTCGCCGGTGTTCATTCAGACTCCTAACGTGACCGCGACGACGAGGGCGATCGCCGCCAGGACGACGATCAGCACCACGATTCCCCCGTGCCGGCCGCGCGAGCCATCCCCGACCGCGGACTTCCCCCGCTGCCACGCCTCGCGCAGGTTGGAGTCGGTTTCGACGTAGATACGTTCCGGAGTGACGAGCCACCGCCACGACTCGCCCGCCGCCCGCCATCGGGCGATGTCCACCGATTCGGGTGCACCGTCCAGACACTGCCTTATCAGGCGGCGATGCCGCAATGGCAGGACCCTGGCGAGCGCGGCCTCGTCGAGCGACCACGCCTCGGCGCTCTCCTGAAGGCACCGCACGACGGCCCAGGCGAACTTGTAATAGTCCGACTCCGGGGTGAATCCGCCTTCACGGGGCAGTTTCCACTGCTCGGGATCGACCTCCGGCAAGGCACCGCGGCCTCCGACCGGTATGCAGGAGTCGCAGTCCAGCAGGTATACCGCGGGTGCCGGGTCGATGGTGAAGACGGCGTTGCGCAGTTGCAGATCGCCCACCACATATCCCTGCTCGTGCAGCCACTGCATCGTCGCGAGCAACTGGCCGAGGACGGCCAGCTTGTAGGGCGGCTCGTAGTAGCGCGTGCCGTAGTGGTCGCGTAGGGCGCTCACCCGCTCGGGCGACCGAGTGAGCTCATCCAGATGTCGTGGCACCCGGCGGGTGCGGAGCTCGACGAACATCTGCTCGGGAGCGGGTCTGATCAAGATGCCGGTGACCCGCTCGTCCCGGACCGCCGCGACCGGCCACGCACAGCGCCGATCGAGTGTCGCGCGGTCCTGCCGGGGAAGTTCACGCCGCCAGCGCACCATGGCGAGCAGAGCGTCCTCGTCCAGCCCCGTCAGCGTCTCCTCGTCGTACCGTTTGAACAGAAACCGGCCAGGGACGCCGCTGACCTCGCACGGCGTAAGGCTGCGAGCCTGACCGCCCGGGCGCAGGGAGTAGACATCGGCATCCGTGGACGGCGTCAGATCCGCTTCCTCGACCACATCTGGGGGATTCATACGTCTGCCGCCGCACTCCTGTCACAGGACGGCCGTGTCGTGACGGCCTGCCCACAACGCCAGAACGGTCCGGTCGTCATCGTAAGTCGACAGATGGAAATCCACATCGCGCAGGAAGCTGCGCAGCGTGGGCGGAGAACTCCACGATGTGACGAGCTGCTGGGCGAGTACGCTGCCGCCGCCACCCATGGCCGTCCCGAATCCGTCGCTGCACAGGACGAGCACATCGCCCGGCCCCCAATCGATCTGCCGTTCCCGCAGCTCACCAAGGTCGTCCGGCAGGGCGGACGTGACGTTGCCCGGTCGCTGCCCTTCGGGTGGGAAGATCTCGGTCCACGTCCCGTCATGGAGCCACAGCGCCGGCGAGTCCCCGATAGCCGCGCAGGCGGCGATCCCTCGTCTGCCGTCCGCGGGGATCACCCCGATCGTCAGCGTCGTGGCGGGCGGATCCGATGCTCCGGCGCTGTGTTTGCCAATGGGCTGGCCGCCGAGCCGGGCGGTGGCGCGCATGACCTCGCCGGCGACGGTGGCGAAGGCCGCGTGCCAGCCGCGGTCGGGGGTCAGGGAGAGGTTCGTGGCGGCGCGCACAGCCACCGCGGCGGCGTGTTCGGCGTGCAGCGTGCTCCCCAGCCCGTCAGCCACGGCCGCGATGACCCATCGTCCGTCCGCGCTCAGCCGTACGGCGTAGGCATCCTGCAGGGGTTCGCCGCGATATCGATGGCGTCGGCCGCGGATGCTCACGGCGCGGACCGTGGTATGTGCGAGCATGCCGCCGTCGAGTGCGACGCCTGGGGCGCGCGAGTCCGCGCCGCCCGCCAGCAGGACGGGCAGCGGCTGGGGGAGCGGACCGAGTGGTGTTCTGCCGTCGGCCGCAGTGCGGGTCCTGCGGCCGAGCAGTAACTGCCCGAGGAGTACGGCGCCGCCACCAGCGATGCCGGACAGGATCCACAGCGGCCAGCCCGACGCCGTCCCGCCGCCCTGCCGCGGACTGGGCGTGACGGTCACCGTTACCGTCGGCTCCGGCGACGGACCAGGCTCCGCTCCCACCGGGCCGGCTCCTATGACCAGGAGTAATCCCGCCAGCGTCGCCCTGATCATCTCAGCTGCCGCATCCCGCCAGGTCCGCGCAGAACGGCCGTGTTCCTGTTGACCGAGGCGCTGATGCTGTCCGAGACGGCCTGCGCGATGCCGTGCAGCACGGTGGCCGCCCCTGTCCCGATCTCGCCCACGAAGGCCAGCACTTCGCCCCTGAGGGTGGTGGCGACCCGCCGCAGGGTGTCCTCCTGCACCGTCCCGAACCCGAGCGCCACGATGTACGGCGCCGGGTTAAGGCTCGCCAGCCGGTCGCGAGCGGGGCCCCAGATCTCGACGTCCTGATGGTTTTGGCCGACGTACGGCTCGCCGTCCGTGATGAAGAAGACAACCGGCGCCCGCACGTCGAATTGCTTGGACAGCTTCCGGTAATCCTTCTCAATGATCTTCACGAGCTCGCTGAAGACCGTCAGATAATCCGTCTGCCTGCCAGGTTTCAGGGCCGGAACCCTGATCGCGTCACACGGCCTGGTCAGCGGAAGCACCAGCTCGACCTTGTCGGAGAAGGACACCACGGCGACATGCGCGGCCTCACTGACGCCGGGATCGCCCGCCTCCAGCTCGAAAAGCAGCTCACCCACACAGTTGGAGAGAATCTCGAAGGGGGTGGGCCGCCCATCCTCGCGGGCGGTGTGCATCGAATGCGATACATCGCACACGATGTAAAAGGGGAAGGCGCGAGGGCGCCCGTTAGCCGATCTCATCGGCTTTTCATCCTGATAGGGATTACCGGTCTTTGCAAGGTTGCGAACAGAAGGATGGCTTCAGCGGGTTCGCGGCTAACAGCCGGTATTGCCATCGCTCGTCCTCGAACCGGCGCTGATGTCGTCTTCGGAGCGGTGTAAATAGCTCGACGAGGTAGGTGCCATGAGTGGATCTTAGGCAGCCTCGCTGGCGGCGGCGAGACCCGCCGCGTGAAGATCATCTTGGTACCACGTTCGACAACGTCGCCATTGACACGACCGGCACCTATGGCATCGTCATCGACAACATCATCGGCAGCGCCACCTTCTCCAACACCAAGGTCTCGGGCACCCGTCCGGCGGCCTCTCCAACCCGACCACCACGTTCACCATCGTCAGAAGCCCCGGCAACTCCGGCTTCTAGCCACCGGATCCCCACAAGCGGCGAGCCGCGTTCTTATGCTCGGAGACATGACCATTCAGCGGATGGACAACGTCGCCATCGTCGTCGACGATCTGGACGCGGCTGTCGCGTTCTTCACCGAGCTCGGCATGGGACTGGAAGGCAAGGGACAGATCGAAGGCCTTTGGGCGGACCGCACCGTCGGACTCGACGGCGTCCGGAGCGACATCGCGATGATGCGGACCCCGGACGGCCACAGCAAGCTGGAGCTGACCAAGTACCACACCCCCGCGGCGTCCTGCGCCGAGCCGGAGAACCCGCCGCCCAACACGCTGGGCCTGCATCGCGTTATGTTCGCCGTCGACGACATCGACGACACCATCGCCCGCCTGCGCGCCCACGGCGCCGAACTCCTCGGCGAGGTGGCGCAGTACGAGGGCATCTTCCGGCTCTGCTACCTCCGCGGTCCCGCGGGCATCATCGTCGCCCTGGCCGAACAGATCGGCTGACGCGAGCCTGCCGCGCGGGGCGGGTGCATCAGCGATGCACGAACGGATCGCATGAGCATGCTGATACAAACCATTCTCCGCGCGGCGCGACAAATGAAGGTCAGCGTGTGAATGCCGGTCAAAGGTTCGCGCGCCGCCACGATCCCGAACGCACAGCGCAGCAGGCCGACCGCCGGGGCGGATGGCCATCGGCCTTCGACCCGAACACCTATCGACGCAGCTTCGTGTTCCTCGGCAAGCGCGGGGTCTTCCTGCGGGGCGGCAGCTGCTTGCAAGGTAAATCAAACTCCAGTTCCTATCGGTGACGCAAAGCCTGTGACCTACGCCTGACAGTGTGAGAAACGTCCGCTGATGTTCGTGATCATCTCTGCCGGTTGTCACGCAGGCTGTCTATGCGGCTGCCAACCACGAACCGCTCACGAGTTCTTCATTTCCAATGAGACCCGGGAAACCCTCGTTGTCTCCTGGCGGTCGCACGGCGCGCAACCTCCCAGAAGATCGAGGCTTTGGACGCCAGGGCGCCCAGCGGCAGGACGTTCTCACGTACTGCCCCGATCTGTGTCGGCATCACGTGGCGGATCCGGCCCTGACCTCCGGTCTGGCCGTACGGCCGGTTTCGGAGTTAGGTGAAAGATCTCGAGAACGATCAGTGAGATGTGCTACAGAGTGGCACCGTATGGCTCCCTGTTGGAGACTCCAGATGTGAGCACTCCTGAGCCCGACCGCTCCCACGAGATATCTCAACGCGACCTGCGCAACCGCTCAGCGGAGATCATGGATGGTCTGGAGCGTGGGGAGCGGTACGCCGTTACCCGTAATGGCCATCACATCGGTGATCTGGTCCCTCTTCGCCGCCGACGCCGGGCCGTGTCACGCGCCGAGTTCGCCGCCGTGTCGCGTGGCATGCCACGACTGGACGACCGTAAATATCGCGAGGACATGGACCGCCACGTCAACGACGATCTCTACGACCCTTACGATCGCGCATACGGCAGACGCGAGTTCGCGGAGGACGAGGGATGACCCACGCCCTAGGGCTGCTCGACACCAACATCCTCATCCTGCGCGCCGGCATCGATCCCGACGAGCTCCCCGATGAGATGATGATCAGTGCCATCACCACCGCGGAACTCTCGGTCGGCGTCTTGGTGGCGACAGGGCCGCAAGAACTCGCCCAGCGAATGAAGATTCTGCAAACCGCCGAAGCCGAATTCGACCCACTCCCCTTCGACGACACCGCAGCCCGCGAGTACGGCCAGTTGTGGACGGCCGGCATCGCCTCAGGACGCAAACCGCGCCCCCGCACTGCAGATCTGATGATTGCCTGTGTGGCGATCGCGAACCGGCTACCCCTTTACACCTGCAATCCCAAGGATTTCAAGGGCCTGGACCACCTGATTACGGTAGTTCCTGTCACTCGTCCCCAGTGAATGGCACGGCATTCGCGCCTGGCCGCCGCCTCAAGCGCGGGGAGGGCGCCGAACGACTGCCCGACCAGCAAGGGCTGCGGCGCGTGCACTGGCTGGCGGTCTGCGTGTGATGGCCCCGTTTGTGGCCGCCTGCCTCGACCCGCGCTTCTGAGGCGCTCATCCTGAAAGATGCGCGGTGGCCCTGCACAAGATCGAAAAGGCCAATTCCCGATCATGGGGAGTGGCCTTTGACCTGCGGTGGAGCCTAGGAGATTCGAACTCCTGACTTCCTGCTTGCAATGGGAGCCAAACATCACGCGGAGCGCTTCTCGGCCTGCTCTAGTCGTCGTGCGATGCTGTGCGTCGGAGTAAGGGTCGTGCGGTCTTGTTGCTGTACTTCGCTGCTGTACGAGCTAGCGATCACTCCAACGCTTTGGCCTCCTCCGCGCCTCCAGCACGGCCCGGTGCTCGGCCTCGGCCAACCGTCCCGACTCCCACAGTTCATCCGCCACGTTGCTCCGGCTGGTCAAGGTGTCCGCGTGCTTGCTGACACCGCCGTCCGTCTCTTTCCGGCACATGCACGAGCTCGCGCTGGTGCATGGCGGAGCCGTTGGCCGCTGGCCTCATCCTCAAGGAGCGATCAGAACTGGAGTCCCAAGAGGCAGTTTCGCCAGCACCTTGAGCGCGCGAGCAGGCACCCTGATGCAGCCGTGCGTGACCGCCTTGCCGAACACCTTCCGGTCCGGCCAGCCGTGGAAGGCGACCGTGCCGGGACCGCCGCCGAAGGTGTCGAGCGTCGGCGAGTGCGTGCCGAGGGGCAGAATCAGCGGGCTGTAGGCCTTCTTCTCCTTCGGCGACATCAGGGCCAGCAGGAAGGTCCTGCCCACCGGGGTGGGTGTCTCAGGGCCGCCAATAGCCACCGTCCAGGTGCCGAGCTTCTTGCTCGCGTTCATCACGGTCAACTGCCTGGTGCCCAGCTTCACGATGGCGCGGTAGCGGCTGCGCGCCTTCTCCAGGCCCTTGGCCTTGATCCAGCCGGTCACGTGGTTGGGCTTGCTGGGCAGCAGCACGCGGTACCAGCCCTTGCGCGCCTCCACCACCGGGACCCAGGTCTGGCTGCCGAGCTGCTTCGCCGGGAGGGTGGCCGCGGGCTTGCCGCCGGGGTGGGCGTAGACGGCCACCGTGCGTGCGGGGTGGACCACGATGCCGCTCAGCTTGCCGTACGTGTCGGTGTCCTGCGGGAGGCCGCTCAACTCAGTGAACGTGGTGGCCTTGGGTAGTGCGGTCGCCGTGACCGAGGGGCCGGCGGCGAGGGTGACGGGCGACGCGGCAACGCCGGCGGAGGTCGAGGCGACGAGGCTCATGGCGACGAGAGAGGCGCCGATGAGTCGGCGGGGGGCATCGAGCGGCACGATCGGCTCCTGAGGTTTCTATGACACATGCGACACGAACGCATAACCATCTGGCCAGGTAGATAACGGTTTGGAACGTTTGAAGATGCTCCGCCAACGGGTGTGACATTTTTACACATACGAGCCATCTGAGGCTCAAGTGGCTCTCATAAACCCCGAGGTGCGATCGTGACACCCCCCAGGCTCTCTTCGGTCCGCCGCTGGTTCACAGTGGCACTCATGTTCGCGGTGGCGGCGCTCGCGGTGCTCGCCATCTCCAATACGGCCTCGGCTGGAGCGGTCCAGGGGACGCCCGGCGACAACGGCGACGTCAAGATCCACAAGTGGACGACGCCGGAGGACGACCAGCGCGACGAGCCGCACGTCTGCGTGTTCTATCTAGTCGGGTTCAACTTCGACGAGGCCGAGCAGGTGAGCTGGGAGATCAAGTCCTGGCCGCCCACGGGTGACGAGACCACGGTGAAGAGCGGCACCCTCGTACTCGACAAGGACGGGCATGGCCGTACCGTCGACATGACCCTGCCGAACGGGCACTACAAGTTGTTCTGGGACTTTGCAGGGAAGAAGGGTGCGCCCAAGCACAAGGTGTTCTGGGTCGAGTGTGAGTCGACGCCCACCCCGACGGTGACGCCCACCCAGACGCCGACGCCGACGGTCACCCCGACGGTGACGCCCTCCCAGACGCCGACGCCGACGGTCACCCCGACTCCGACTTCCACGCCCACTGCGACGCCCACAGTGACCCCTACCCCCACGCGGACGCCCACCTCGACGCCGACGCCGAGCAACACGCCGACCCCCACCCATCCCGGTAAGGATGATCGCGAGACGGCGACCCACGACTGGTTCGAGTGGGATGTCAACGTCACGCAGACGCAGGACGAGCCCAAGCCCGCACCCACCCCGACGCCGGTGAAGACCAACATCCCGGTCACTGGCTGACACGCGACACCGAACGACGGAGGGCCCGGATCAAAGCGATCCGGGCCCTCCGTCGTCTGTCAGCTTCAGACGAGCATGCGCAGCGGATCGGCGGCCTTCCTCACCGCCTACGAACGTCACCAGAACCAGCACAGGCCGCACCAGGCTCTATCCCTACGCTCACCCACGCATAGACCTGCCGAAGTGGTCGATCTCTCGGTCGGGATACAGAGACGAGGCGCCGTCGACGTCGGGATCGGCGCGGGCGAGACCGGCCTAACGATCGCGACCACCGGACTGGGCGGCATCGTCGGCGCCATGGTCGCGCGGCCGATGGCGGCACGGTTAGGCAGCGCGCGGGCCGTTCTGCTCGACAAAGCAGGCCTGGCCCCCACCGGCCTGCTGATCCCGCTGACGGATCGCGGGGCTGGACTGGCGCTGTTCGTCCTGGGCGGCGTAGTGATCATCGCAGGGGTCGTGGCAGGAAACGTGGTCTTCTCCGGCTTCATCCAGACGTACGTGCCGGGCGAGCTGATGGGCCGGGTGACGTCCAGCGTACAACTGGTCAACTTTGGCGCGATGCCGCTCGGCGGCGTCCTGGCCGGGCGCACTGGCCGGTGCGTTCACCGTCCGCACGGCGTTGTGGGCGATGATGATCGGGTTTGTGCTGAGTGGCCTGATCCTATTGGCCAGCCCCCTGCGCCGCCGGCGTGATCTGCCGTCCGGCCGGCTGGACACCCGCCTGTGACCCATGCGTGCCGAGCCCTGGTGCGATGCTGTTCGGCACCACCACCGACGAGACGACGTCGTTTACCATCCTCGACCGGTTCGTCGAGGCTGGCGGCAGTTTCATCGACACCGCCAACAACTACGCGTACTGGGGTCAATGGCACTCAGGGTGGAGAGAGGGGCGCTGCTCGGCCGCTGGCGCCGCAGTCGCGGCGTTGGGGATGAGGTCGTCATCGCCACCAAGCTCGGAAGGCAGCCCAACATTCCAACGACCGCCCTCACCCACGACCTTGAGGGCTTGTCTGCCCAAGTGATACGGGAATCTTCGGAGCGAAGCAGGGAACGGCTTGGCGTGGACAAGCTGGACCTCCTGTACGCACACGCATACATCGAAGGTCCCAGGGTGCCGCCGGAGGAGACGGTTCACGACGCCTTTGACCCTCCGGGCCGCGCTGAGTAACGCCGTGCGAGAGGAGACCCTGCCCGCAACGTCGCCCCCAACGTCAAGATGCCGGTCCCTCGCAAGCGCAAGATCAAGCCCTGGTCCATCGAGGAGGCATGGGCCTTCTTGGAGTCGGCGCGCAAGAACAACGACCTGATGTATCCGGCCTACGTCCTGGTGCTCGTTCTTGGGTTGCGCCTGGGTGAGACGCTTGGGCTGCGCGCCACTTCCCAATCCATGGGAAGTGGCCCCTTTCGACATGGCCTTTGACCTGGGGTGGAGCCTAGGAGATTCGAACTCCTGACTTCCTGCTTGCAAAGCGGCCTGATCTTTGGGGATAACGGCCTCAAGCTGTGCGGAGGACGGTCCGCGAGTGACCGTGATTGTCCGCTGGTGACCACCCTTAATGGCACGCTAATGGCACGACCTCGTAATCAGCTCGTCCAGAGAACGATCTTTCCGAGAAGGATCCCGCTGAACCAGAAGGTAAACATCATGGTGACTGTCACGTGAGCCTGCTTACGCTCCTGATCAGTCCGACCTGGCCGCCGTGCTCTTGCGATCAGCGTGATGGCCACGGCTACAAGAGCAAAGGTCATCGAGATCTCGACGGAGGTCATGACGTGAGGGTACTACGGCCAGAATCCCCTCTCTAGCCCGATCTTCCCGTCCGCCTCGTCCACTCGTAAGGGGTGCACATCCACGATCTTCGGCGGTTTTACAGCTCTTGACCGTTCTCGCGGTGATAGAGCGTGCGACCTGCGGCGCAGCCTCGCTATACCGCTCGAACCGCCAAGATCATTACATGCATATTGCACACGCGGTCCGGGGAGGGCGAGACCCACCACAATGAGCACTGGGGGCGGTCAGGTCCCCACCGCCAGGGTGACGTAAGCACACCTCGATAGCTCGATCATTCAGACGAGACTCCGCGACCGCCGCGCTTCCGCAGGAGATCTTGAACATGAAAGCAAACGATGCCAAACCAGCCCACGATTATGACGACGCGCCCCAGCCACCACCATGAACCCAAATCCCAGCCGAACAGGAACTCGTAGCCTTCCCACGGCTTACCCGCGAGCAGCCCCAGCGTTTGAGTCGCGAGGATTAGCTGGCCAAAGCTAATGAAAAGCAGGTTGACCCAGACCGGGCGGGGCGGACGGAGGCGATTCGTAAGACGGACCCCGCGTAGGTCGTCGAGTTGCTCAGCCACAGCAAGACTGTGACACCCATGGGGCTCCATGGGAAGGCGTGTGTGGGTTTGACCCGTGCGATCCCTACGCCTAGCACTCGGAGCGAAGAACAGCAACCAAGGAGCATCAAGGTCAAACTCTGGTGTTCTAACCTGGGCCTGTCTCAGGTCGTCCCAGACGGCGTTTGCGGATCTGGGACGGCCGACTCGTCCAGCAGCGAGAGAACATGACGGTATGACGGATCGATTGCGATCATGAATCGCCGTCCACCCGGGACGGTGATGCAGACAACTGTCCTGTTCAGCACGGATGCGGCTTCTTCCGCGTTAGCCGCACGGATTACGATGAACGCATCCTGGCGTGGAATCGCTCGCCGTGAGATCTTTCCCTCGCGATCGATCGAATGAGTCACAGTGTCAGCCGCAACAGTGACATATCCGCCTATCCAGCCGTGATGGGAGGCGTAGGATGGCGCGTCGAAGCCGTAGACCAGACCCGGAACTGTAACGGAGCCGTCGGGATGTGACACGGGACGAGGCACTCCCAATCTCCTGCCTATCAGGCTCCCGAGCCAACCCGCGATCACGCCGATGAAGTCTCCGAGCATGGCATCCTCGCATTGATCGGCTGTCACGAAGTCTGGATTATCCGGGGCAACGAATCGAGGCGGCTTCAAGTTCCTCTCGCCGTCGTCGTCTCACTCGTCAGGGGAGCGGACAGGGGCCAGGGTGTGCGGTGGGCCGGGGCTGAGGAACGAAGTCCCGGACCGTCGATCGCCCCCGACCATCTACGGCAGCCAGCGAGATGGAGGCGATCGTGAGTGCAGTACTGGCGATGGCGCCTTTGGCGCATCCCGTGATAAGGGTAGCGACGAACGTCCGGTGAGCGGGGCGTGGGGCCGGTGGTCGGAGCGGCCTTGGCGGCGGTGCGGCGCTGAGGTTGGCGGGTTCGGTTGGTTACGGCGGCCGGCTTGTGCGGCGGGCCGCGCGCACCCCCGCGCGAGAACGGCCCCCAGGCCGCATGCGCAGCGCGGGGAGGGCGGCGCGGGGTGCGGCGGCGCGCCGCACCGCGGCTGAGTGAGCGACATGTACCAGTACATGGAGCATCCGGCTGCCACGAGCGGGAACCCGAGCACGCTGCTCACCTCCGGTATTTCTCGTATTCTTCGAGCGCGTCCGGGCCGACCTCGTATGCCCGGTGCCCGCCAGGCGGAAGGCCCAGGAGATCGTAGGAAGGGCCGAAGCCGCCGTTGCTCACCTCCGTGTACACCCTCCGCAGGAGCTTGGGTAACTCCTGGCCGATGCGTTGCTCGCAGGCTCGCAGGTCCGCCTCAGAGATCGGCGGGTACGGCGGCTCATGCGGGACATCACTGAAGTACTCGACGGCTTCGGGGGCACCTGCTTCCAAGGCCGCCTTGATGAGGTGGTCAGGTGTGGGGCCGTCGAAGCTGAGTTGCATTAGGCTGCCGCCTTCACGGAGCGGCTGCTGCGTGTGGTGGATGCGGCTCCTGATGTTCTCGCCGTACTCACGTTTGAGCCAGTCCAGCGGGACGTAGACTCGGTCGTGGCGGCGTGCGGGATCCCAGGCCCGTCTACGGATTCGCTGGATCAGATCGTCATGTGACATGCACGACAGAATGCCAGCGCAGCCGCAGCGGCAGCGGCGATTACGGATCAGAGGGTGCGTGCCCGTTGCGTGCCCGTTCCTGCGGCGATCAGCAGGGAGTCACGGGGACTCACGGTCACTCGACCGGCGTATGCCCAGGTCAGCGTTTCCCCTGTTCAGGGGCCATGATCTTGAAAGAGTTCCCAAGCTGAAACTACGGGAAGATGCTCTTGTGAGAGACGTCTGGGATGTCGTTGATGATCACATTGTCGCTGAGCGCATCCTTCCGGCCATAGTGATCATGCGTGATCACTTCGGTGACACGATCCGCGAAGCTATCGACAGATTCGCCGAGCGTTATGAACACCTCCGGGAGGTGCGTCCCAACGACTTCACGAAGCCCCACGAGGAGTACGGGAGAGGCTTCTACTCCTAAAGGCGGGACGAGGTTGCGCCCCCTTGAAAGCGTTCGGAGTGGCGCTGATGCCAAGCGATCAGTGGGCCTCCGGGGTTGCAGTTTGGGTTGCAATACGAGGCCGTTCAGCACCCTTCAGGATGGACCGTGCGTAGGTGCTGACCTGCATTGAACGATCTGGAACGGCCCGAACTGGATCTTTTAATCCGCAGACTTCTGGTTCGAGTTTCGCGCTGTACCACTCATGACCTGGGCGGACCTCCTTCTGCGCCAGCCGACTGAGGATCAGGCTCAGCCTCCTTGCGGGAGAGCAGTAATCGGCGGCGAGAGCGATCCAGGCCGATGATGGCCACCTTGACGCGGTCGCCGACCTGAACGACCTGGTCGGGGGTCTCAACCGGTATCGAGGCCAGCTCGTCCAGGTGAACCAGGCCCTCAGCCCCTTCCGCGACTTTGACGAAGGCTCCGAAGGGAACGAGCTTGGTCACCGTGCCGGTGAGCTCTTGACCTTCGACGGCTGTGTCGGCGAACTTCTGGAAGGGGTCAGGCGCGAGTGCACGAAGGGAGAGCCTAGCTTCGCCGTTCGTGGTGTCGAAGCAGAGGACGGAGCAGACCACCCGCTGTCCAACATCGATGACTTCGTAGGCGTTGTCGAAACGCCGCCAGGAAAGCTCGGGAATCGTGAGGAACCCTACGCCCGGGTAGACGGGATGAGGCGGCCCATCGTCCAGCGCCACGAACACGCCGAACCGTTGTACATCCGCCACCACACCGCTGAGTACCTCACCGGGGCGGAGTCCTTTCAGGAATGCCCAGAGTTCGGGATTCTCGGTCGCGGCCAGCGACAGGCGGATCCTCGCCTGATCCGGGTCGACAGCGATTACTTCAGCGGTGACGCGCTGGCCGACCTGTATGGCCTCATCTGGCTGGCGGCACCATGAGACGTCCAGGGGTCCGATGTCCGCCGGTACCAGGCCCAGGCGCCCGTCGAGCCTCACTGAAGCCCCGAGCCGTCCCGCTTCTCTGATCGTCCCTGAGACGAGGTCGCCGAGCCGCACAGCCCTCAAGATCTCAATCATGTCTTGATCGTCCCTTGTCCCATCCACGCTGCCTACGTTCTCATGACCGGTCCTGTCCCAGAAGCCGGTCACATGCAGCACACACGGCCAGCCAAGTAGAGGCGACCAGCGCCGCTACTGTGTGCCATATACGTTCAATGATCATGAACTGTATGATGGCGAGGCACACTTGCGTCGCTGGTGGGAACCCATTTCCGACGCAAACGGTCACGCGCTGTAAATTTGCCGGCACTTCGGAGGCGTGCCCGCGACGTGCCCGTTAGGCAAGGTTGAGGTATTTCACGGTCTATTGGAAGACTCAATGGGCTGCTGGCCGGCAGCGCGGCCTGTCAAGAGCTGCGATCCGAAATCTCGCCAGCTAGCTCTAACGTCGGCGCCAGACGATTGGCCAATGGCCGTTCTGCTTTAATAGTCGTTTCGCAGCGTGCTGTGTGGCTTGAGACCATTGCCGCCCGACAGCGATCTCGCTGAGTAGCCCGGCAAAGAGCCTGACCTCATCAGCGATCATCCATGGCAGTACTCGGGAGATCCAGTACTCCGACTTCCCTGTGAGCCCGCAATGGATGACCGCCTGCAGGACTTCACCGATGTCTGGATCATCAGGGCCAAGCGCCTGCCCGGCTTGCCTCTCGACCTCGTCCCGAGCCATCTCCAACAGCGGTAAGAGCCATAGCCTCGACATGGCGAAGGGGGTATCCACCCCACTATTTCGCGACTCGACATTCCATGCGGTCCCATTGACGAGTACCAGCCATGGACCATCCGGCTTCACGGCCAGAATCCTGCGCACGGAACCGATCGCCATGTCTACCAGCTTGGCACGTCACCACAGAAAGATCCGGAACATGCCCGGAATGATCAACGAATCCGTCGTCCTCGCACGAAGTGCGACTCAAGGACGCCCTACCACAAGAGCCGAGCGATCCCACGCTCTTCTGAGTGCCAATGAACAAATCGATCGTTAAGCGGTCCGCCAGGCGTCGGTGATGCAGGACTCCTCGAAGTGCCACCACCCATCCATTTGGCCTCGCATCAGCAGCGACTTAATCTGCCCAAGGTCTGCGTCAGCCGGCACGGTGAAGGCGACCAGGGGAAGTTCCGAGCTGAAGGATTCCCCGCCCAACCCGAACGATGCCAACTGCTCGTGTACGGCCTGTGCGCTTCGTCCCAGCGGTCCATCGGGGACCGGGAGGACCCGGATCGTGCAATTGCCCGATGCTTCCCACCGCTCACAGGCCCAGTGAAGACCGGCGTCGTCGGTGATGAAGCGCACCACGTCGCCCTCGGCGACGCCGTCCTGCAGGAATGGGACGTTCGCCACCCGGGCGGTGTCCCGGCTCAAGCGCGTGGCCCAGAGACCTTCGGTGTCGTAAGGAAGCCAGCCTTCCCGAGGCTTGAACTGGAACCACACCTTGATCAGGTCTGGCGCTGTGGGAAGGCGTTCTGAGGGAGCTGCAATTACCATGCTCACATGATCGCGCAGTCTGCCGAGTGCTTATCTGATCGCGGGTACGCCTGAAGTGCCCAACCGGGCACTCCGTGTAGGTGCGCTACCGGGGCGCTCTGGAGAGGTAGAAGAGGTCGTAGTCACTCAGTTAGTCACACGCCCCCGCCCGCGACTCGCTGGCGAGGGCGTGTTTTCCCTGGTGGAGCCTAGGAGATTCGAACTCCTGACTTCCTGCTTGCAAACGGGAGCCAGGTACCACCTGAAGCCCGCGTTGCCCAGTTCAGAGAGCAGTTCCCGAGTGGCAGGGTGTGATCGTGTAAGAACTCGTTGCTGTACTTCTCTGCTGTACAGCGCTGAGCACACGGCAGGACGCCCACAACTGATCCGTAGCATGGTCAGCGGCGTGGCGTATTACCGGCTGCGCCCCCACTTGAATCGTGATCAATGCGTGTGCATCGCGAGACGGTCGGATCAGATGCTTGCGGTGTGGATATGTGCAACGCGAGTGCCTTACCCGCCCCCGAAGGGCGGCTTGCCGAGCGGGTGGTCGCGCCGCAGTGACGATCACGATTGCATCGAGTCGTCAGGCGTGGGCGGCAGACCCGAGATGCACTTCGAATTCAAAGCAAGTAGGATCATGGGGTGAGTGAGCCGGCACCTGGCCTGAATTCGGAGCAACTCGGTGCGTACTTCGCTCTGATGGAGGTCAGCAGCCTTCTTCAGTACGCGGTGGACGAGCACCTGCGCGCCGACGGTGACCTCAGTTACGTGCAGTTCCAGATCCTGGCGCGGCTGGTGGACGCTCCCGAGGGCAGGCTGCGGATGACGGATCTGGCCGACGGTGTCGTGTACAGCCGCAGCGGGCTCACCTACCAGGCGGGATTGCTGGACAAACGCGGCCTGATCACCCGCTCACCGTCGCCGGACGACGAGCGCAGTGTCATGGTGACTGTCACCGACACCGGCCGCGACCTGATCGCCCACGTGCTTCCCGGGCATGTCGACCGCGTCCGGCAGTTGCTGTTCGAACCGATGACCGGCAACGACCTCACCGCCCTCAGCACCGTTCTCGGTCGTGTCCGCGACCACATGCGCGCCACCCCGCCACGGTCCGCCAAACCCCGCGCCGGACGCAACCGAACCGACTGAAGGGCGGAGAGAGGGATGGACCGAGCACTGCTGGCGGACTTTCTCCGGGCGCGGCGGGAGAGGCTGCAGCCGGAGGACGTCGGGCTTCCCCGTGGCTCACGGCGTCGTACGGGCGGACTGCGGCGCGAGGAGATCGCGGTGCTGGCCGGTATGTCGGCCGATTACTACAGCCGGCTCGAGCAGCAGCGCGGTCCGATGCCGTCCGAGCAGATGCTCGCCGCCCTGGCGCGGGCGCTGAACCTCAACCCGAGTGAGCGGGAGCACTTGTTCGCCCTCGGCGGGCACTCGGCTCCGCGGCGCTCCTTACGCGACGAGCAGGTCAGTCCGGCCATGAGGCGCATCGTCGAGCGTCTCTCAGACACGCCCGCGATCGTGTTGTCCCGGTTCGGCGAGACGCTGTTGCAGAACCAGTCGGCGGTTGCCCTGCTCGGCGACTACACCCGGTTCAACGGCATGTCCCGCTACCTGGTCTACCGCTGGTTCACCGACCCGGCGCAGCGCGCCCTCTATCCCCCCGAGGACCATGCCCTCCGCGGCCGGGTCTTCACCGCGGAGATCCGGGCGGCGTACACGGCCGACCCTACGGGCACAGCCGGCGAGATCGTCGACGCGCTGCTGGCGGTCAGCCCCGAGTTCGCGGAGGTCTGGCGGCGGCACGAGGTGGATGTCACCCACCACCACGATCTCAAACGCTACCGGCATGCGGAACTGGGCGAGCTGGAGCTCTACGGCCAGCGGCTGGTGGATCCCGACGAGGGTCAGGAGTTGCTGGTCTTCCTGGCGCATCCCGGCTCACCGAGCGATGAGAAGCTCCAGCGCCTGATCGCGATGAGCTGAGCCCGCCTCGTTATCCACGGACTGTTTGTCCGTGGATAACGGTGACATTCATCCGGCTTCCGGTTCGCGCCATGCTTGATGGGTCGGACCGGGAAGGTGGTGAGCAACGTGGACCGGGAACTTCTGGAGCACTTTCTCCGGGCGCGCCCCAATGAGGTTGGGGGCGATCATGCCGGCCCGGTCATGACGCGCATCGTCGAGCGTCTGCCGGACTATCCCGCGATGGTGTTCTCCCGGTGCGGCGAGGTGCTGTTGCAGACTCGTCCGGCGATTGTTCTGTTCGGCGATTACACCCGGTTCGGCGGAAGGTCGCGCTATTTGGTCGACCGCTGGTTCGCAGACCCGGCGGCGCGCGAGCGCTACCTCGTCGAGGTGGGCGTCACCGGTCACTGGCACCTCCGACGCTACCGGCATGCCGACCTGGGAGAGCTGGAGCTATGCCGACAGCTTCTGGTGGATCCCGTGGAGCACCAGATGCTGGTGGTCTTCATGGCCGTCCCGGGCTCTCCAAGCGACGAGAAGCTCCGCCGCCTGACAGTCGCGGGCGACTAGGCCCCGGCGACTGTGGGCTGGCTCACACCGTACAAAGTTGCTTCGAATTCGAAGCGTGCTATGGTCACGAAGTGCTTCGAAAACGAAGCACCTCACGATGGAAGAGACGAGGGCTTGTGATGAAGGCAGTGCGTTTCCACGAGTACGGCGACCCGAGCGTCCTGCGTTACGAGGACGTCGAGCAGCCCGTCCCCGGCGCCGGGCAGGTGTTGATCCGGGTCGCCGCGACGTCGTTCAATGGGGTCGACGGCAACATCCGCGCCGGTTTCATGCAGGGTCCGATCCCGGTGACGCTGCCGCACACGCCGGGCATCGACGTGTCCGGCACGATCGCGGCGCTGGGCGAGGGCGTGACCGGCATCCAGTTCGGTGACCAGGTCGTAGGGTTCCTGCCGATGGTGGCCGATGGCGCGGCCGCGGAGTACGTCGTCGCTCCGGCCGAGATTCTCGCTCCGGCGCCGACCAGCATCTCCTTGGCCGACGCCGCCGCGCTGCCCATCGTGGGTCTCACCGCGTGGCAGGCGCTGTTCGACCACGCGAAGCTGGCGGCCGGCCAGCGCGTGCTGATCAACGGCGCGGGCGGCGCCGTCGGGGGCCACGCCGTTCAGCTGGCCAAGAACGCCGGCGCGTACGTGATCGCCACGGCCAGCCCCCGCAGCATCGAGCAGGTCAAGGCCACGGGTGCCGATGAGGTCATCGACCACACCACCACCGAGGTGGCCGCGGCGGTGAGCGAGCCGGTCGACGTCGTGCTCAACCTCGCCCCGATCAACCCGGCGCAGTTGGCCGCACTGCTCACCCTGATCCGTCCCGGCGGAGTACTGGTGAACACCACGGTGTGGATGCCCGCCCCCAGCGACGAGCAGCGCGGCGTACGCGGTATCGACCTGTTCGTCCGCAGCGACGCCACCCAGCTGTCCCACCTGGTCGCGCTAATCGACTCCGGCGAGCTGCACGTCGACGTCGCCCAGCAGGTCCCCCTCCCGGAGCTGCCGGCCGTGCACGCCCAGGCCGCCGCGGGTGCGCTGCCCGGGAAGACCGTCATCGTCGCCCCCACCGCCTGACGCCGCCCAATGAGGCCGACCCGGCCACCTTCAAAGCACAACCCATGACAGGAGAAACCTCGATGTCTCACGACGATGTGATCACGGTGCTCGGCGCGACCGGCACGCAAGGCGGCGCGGTCGCGCGGGCGCTGCTGACCGACGGCGAATTCACGGTACGGGCGGTGACGCGCAACGCCGCGTCGCCCAAGGCGCAGACTCTGGCCGGGCTCGGCGCCCACGTGGTGGAGGCGACACTCACCGACGAGGGCAGCCTTCGCCGGGCATTCGACGGGGCATACGGCGCGTTCCTGGTTACGCCGTACTGGGAGCACCGTTCGCCCACCCGGGAACTGGCCGAGGTGGAGAACCTCATCAGCGCGGCCCAGGCCGCCGCCCTGCGGCACGTCGTGTGGTCGACGCTCGAGGACACCCGCGAGGCGATCGCGGCCGACGACACCCGGATGCCGTTCATCGGCGACGGCTACCGGGTGCCGCACTTCGACTTGAAGGGAGGGGCCGCCGACGCCCTGTTCGCCAAGTCCGGCCTGCCCACGACGTACATGCTGATGTCCTTCTACTGGGACAACCTGCTCGGCCTGGCCAAGCCACAACGCGACCCGGACGGGACGCTGGCCTTCCATCTCCCGCTCGGCGACACGGCCATCGCGGGCGTCGCCTCCGACGACATCGGCCGGCTGGCGCTGCGCGTGCTGCGCCAGCCGTCGCAGACGATCGGCGCCACGGTTCCCGTGGTCGGCGAGTACCTGACCGGCGAGCAGATGGCGGCGGCGCTCAGCACGGTCCTCGGTGAGCCGGTGGCCTACCGCCCACCCACCCACGACGAGTTCCGCAGCGTCGACTTCCCCGGCGCGGACGAGCTGGGAAACATGTTCCAGTACTACACCGAGTTTCCCGGGTCCTATCTCGGCCGCCGCGACCTCGACATCGCACGCGCGTTCAACCCCGATCCGCTCACGCTGACCGACTTCCTGGCCGCGCATCGTGCCGAACTCGCGGCCTGACCGACTTCCTGGCGACTCGGAGGAGCCCCGATGACCAGCACCGACCTCACCCCGTTCAGCCCGCCCGGAACCGCCAACTATGCGCAGGCGGGCGCCTCCTTCCAGCTCGCGGCGCCGGTCGACCCGGCCGGGGCGTTCACCGCCCGCTCGATCGACGACGTCGTCCGCGCCGTCGGTCCGCGCGACCCCGGCAGTCTCATCCTCGTCGTGACGAGCGCAGCGCATACGGCACAAATGATTAATCACGCATCGCGACACCAAAGGATGTCGACATGAGGACGCCAATACTTATCAGCTCAACGGACGACACCGTCTCGATCACGGTCCAACAGCGAAGCTCCGTGGCCCCCAGCAAAGCTTTCCGAATGATCGTCCCAATCGACCTCACGTCCGTCTTCCACCGGGTGGCACCATTCCCCGGTGTCAAGAGCGTGGCGAACCAGACCGAAGAATGGGATCACGTCGGTCCAACCAGGAACCCTCAGTTCGACGACGGATCGCAAGTCGACGAACAGTTGACCGAATACACCGAAGGTTCAAGTTTCGCATATCAACTGACGGGGTTCACTAATGTCCTTTCCCACCTCGCCGCCGGCGTCAGAGGTGAATGGAACTTCAATCCCGACGGCGATGGCACGCTCCTCCGATGGACTTACGAGTTCAAGCCGCTTCGGGGACGTCGCTGGATTCTCGCCGGCCCGTTCGCGCCCCTGTGGCGCCGATACATGGTCGCCGCCCTTGCGCGCTGCGTGCGAGCGGTCGAAGCGGCACAAGGCAACTCGTAGGCGACCCCAGGATCCCGCTTCGCCGACCGGCGAATGCCGGTTCCCGAAGTCCTCGGCGTCACCGCCGCCGCATCCGTGCTCGCCGCGGTGGCCGGCCACCCCGCCGCATCAGGGACCGCGGGAGCAGCAAACCTGCTGCTGGTGGTCTGGGTGCCGCTCTACCTGCGCACAAGTGCACCCATCAATCGCCGGCTCACCGCGGCCGCCGACACCCACGAAACTCCCGCCGACGCCCGCACCTGGCAACGGGACTGTGGACTGGGACTGGGACTGGGACTGCATCATCGTCGCCGGAGCCGTCCTGGGGTCGCAGCAACTTCGCCAACCGGCTGTTCCGTCCCGCGACGGACGGGCAGCTGGTGGCGAAGGGGCCATGAGTCCGACACAGGATCATGTTGGACGTTGACGGCCGTCAGGTGGTGCGCCGCGGTAGGCAGACGATACAGGCACTGGAGGACCGGGCGGCGGAGGTATGGCTACCGGTCGTCGAGGGCCTGACGCCCCATGACCTGAAGCACTCGCACAAGGTGTGGATGGACGAGGACCTGATCCCGGACGTGGCGCAGGCGGAGCGACTTGCCCACTCCATCGCGTCGATCAAGGGCAGGGCCACGCACATCTCGGACCGCTACTCGCACGTGTCGGAGCCGATGCGCCAGCAGCTCGTGGTGGCGCTGCAAAAGCGGTGGGAGGGCTCGCTGCGCCGGAGGGGAACCGGCCCTTCGAGGCTTCCGATATTGCAGGAGCTTCTGCGGCCGTACCTGCGCCCCTGTGGTGTCCTCCCATATTCCTCCCATCGGCGGCGCGGAGATCATAGAAATGAGGAATGACCAGGCCGTTTAGCCTGGCCATCACCCTTCTGATCTTGTGGAGCCTAGGAGATTCGAACTCCTGACTTCCTGCTTGCAAATCGGTCTGATCTTCGATGGCAACGGCCTCGACCTGCACGGAGGACGGTCCGCGAGTGTCTGTGATTGACCGCTGCTGACCGCCCCTAATGGCACGCTAATGGCACGCTAATGGCACGACGATCACGCCCACCACCTGGCTATTTGAGCGCGACGCGCGTACCCCTGCCTCCTGATCATCCCGTCCGCCGTCGTCACCGCCCGAAGGGGAAGCGGGCCAGGGCCACGGGGACAAGGTGGAGCCCCCAACTGGAGGAACGACCTTGGCCCCGTGGCCCTGGCCCGCTCGGCTTGTCCCGGGTCGATGGCGGGCGGGATGATCAGGCTTCCACCTCAGCCATCAACGGACCTCAGGCCCGAACGGCGATCATCCCGGAGCCGGAGTGCCCCGCCGGAGGCAGAATTTGTTGCTGGAGGGTTGCTCACCCTCCTCCGTGCGGTGTTCATCACACCGACATGAGAGAATCGGCCGATGATCTCGCTGACGACTGGGCGGCTCCTCCTGCGTAGCCCAAACGAGGACGATATCGATCCGCTCGCCACGATGAATGCTGACCCGGAGGTCATGCGCTACATCGGCGATGGGTCGGTGTTGCCTTTGGATCGCGATCGGACTGCGGCTGGGATCGCCCGTGTTCAACGAGAATGGGAAGAGCGTGGCTTCGGCATGCTCTCCGTGATCGTGCAGGAGACTGGACAATTCGCGGGGTGGGTGGCGCTGACGGTACCGACCTTTCTTCCCGAGATTCTTCCTGCGGTGGAGATCGGGTGGCGTCTGAGTCGCCAACACTGGGGGGCCGGCTATGCCACAGAGGCCGCTGGAGCACTGCTGCGATTCGGGCTCATCGACTGTGGTCTCGACCGCGTCGTTAGCATCCGGCATGTCGACAACGTTCGCTCAAAACGAGTCATGGACAAGATCGGTATGCGGTTTGGGTTCGAAACCGTCGTGCCTGAGCATGGCCAACCTGTCGTGGTCCACGAGATCACCCGTGCTGAGTTCGATGCTTTCGAGATGACGACGACGGCTCCGTAGGACGGCCTCACGCGTGAGTTTCTTTTGGCGTAGGGTCCGCGTTCGGGCCTGGTCGCGGCCCGAGTGGCGGGCGCGCGCGAGAACGGCCCCCAGGCCGCACGCGCAGCGTGCGGCCCGCAAGCTCGGGCCGCGCGGCGGCGCACGCCGCCGCCTTGAACTCGACGGCGGTGAGATGCGCTTGGGGCCGCTCAAGTCGCGGGCTGGCCGGCGGGTCGTCAGCATTCCCTCGGTCATCGTCCCGTCGCTGGTCGAGCACTTCGCGCTGTTCGTCGACGAGCCGGAAGACAGCTTCGTGTTTCTCGGCAAGCGGGGGGCCTTCCTCAGGGGCGGTAACTTCCGGCGTGAGGCCAAGTGGGCGGACGTGCTGAAGGAGATGGGTGTCCAGGGCCTGCACTTTCACGATCTCCGACACACGGGGAACACGCTGGCCGCGCAGTCAGGCGCAAGCCTCGCTGATCTCAAGGCGCGGATGGGGCACGACAGCGACCGGGCCGCGCTGATCTACCAGCACGCCACCCGTGATGCAGACCAGAGGATCGCCGATGCGCTCAGTGCGCGGGTGAAGGCCGAGCGGAAGAAGGCGAAGAAGCGCAAGCGGGGAGATGACGACGGCAGCGCGGGAGTGCTGGTCCCCGCGAGCTAATGGCACGTTAATGGCACGAACACCCCGTCACATGATCAGTGGCGGGGTGTTTTTGCTGGTGGAGCCTAGGAGATTCGAACTCCTGACTTCCTGCTTGCAAAGCAGGCGCTCTGCCAACTGAGCTAAGGCCCCTTCGACGAAGATAGCTTACCGGGAGGACGATGCTACCTGCGTCGTGCCGAGGTCGTCGCTCAGCACCAAACCTGGGAAGTCGATGATCGAATCCAGGATGTGGGTCGCGCCGCCCTTGAGGAGGCGTTCCCGGCTGTGCACGCCGGTCATCAGGCCGGCCACGATCGAGGCGCCGGCTCGACGGCCGGACAGCATGTCGCTCTCCGAGTCGCCTACGACCGCCACGTTGCGGACGTCCTCTACCCCCAGGCGGAGAACGGCGTGCAGGACCATGTCGGGCCAGGGGCGGCCGCGGCCGCCGGCGTCTTCGGGGGAGATGGCCAGGTCGATCTTGTCGTGCCAGCCGAGCACGCCCAGAATGCGGCCCAGTGTGGTGCGGCTGAAGCCGGTGATCAAGGCGAGCTTGATACCGGTGCCGCGCAGTTTGTCGAGGACTTCTATGACTCCGGGCATGGGGACGAGACCTGCCCGCTCCAGTGCGCCCTCGTAGGAACGCTCGAACGTCAGGTTGGCCGCTTGTGCCTGGGCCTCGTTGCCGGGGAAGATCCCGCGGAAGACATCGATCTTGGGACACCCCCGGGACCGGTGCACGTGAACCATGGCACGTGCGTACGCACCGGTCCCGGGCACTATGCCCTGGGTGGCGATCGCCTCGGCGAAGGCGCGCTCGACCATGGCAATGTCACCGACCGTGGTGCCCGCAAGGTCCAGGCACACCAGCTTGATGGGGACGATGTCACTCATCGCCTCGCCGGTCGGTTAGTTCTCGCTGCCGGTCGCCTCAGTCCAGAGATCGAGCTCTGCGCGGTCGGCCTGCACCTTGCGCCAGATCAGCAGCCCCCCGAGGGCGATCAGCGCCAGAACAAGCAGCTTCTTCACGGTGTGACCCCACTTCTTCGACGGCCTCACCTGCCGGGGTGAGACCCAACGGTTGAAAAGCAGCCTAGCAAGGGATGGCTGCGGTCCCTGTGTTGCGCACGACCAGATGTGCGGAATGTGCGAAGAGCAAGTGTTCAAGCCCCACCCACCATACCTGCCCCATCCCACGTGACGTCCTAACGGAAATTACTCAAAGTGACGATGTGTTTCGCGCCCCAGGTTTATAGCGGACATATAGGCATATATCGGACAAGGCGAGGTCGTGACTTGTGGCGGGTGAGCGTGCTGCTCGGGGAATTCGGTGGCGGTGAAGAAAGCTCTGAGCGAACAAGGCGCCGGAAGTGCGGGTTCGTCCGTACCTCGAGTATGAGCCGGGATCGCTCCCTTAGGAGGCCGTGATGAGCGTCGCCACCAGGCTCGGCGCCTGTGTCCTGGCGCTGGCCGTTGTGTTGGGTGGCGCCTCGGCCGCGGGGCGTGCGGTCGGTCCCACGCCTGCGGAGGTCCCGGCGCACGTCGCGGACCACCCGGCCGTCGCGCTGGCGAAGGCGCTGGCGGAAGGCGGCGGCGACGGGAAAGGCAACGGGGACGGCGACGAGAGCAGCGTCGGGCACGGCGGCCACCATGGCGGCTCCACGCAGCAGGCCAAGGGCAATATCCCTATGGGACTGCAAGTGTCGCAGGACGGTTACACCCTTAATCCGCTCACCACGGCCGTCACCGGCCAGCCGATGGACTTCAGGTTCACGGTGATCGGGCCCGACTACAAGCCGGTCACTGACTATGAGGTCGAGCACGACAAGAAGATGCACTTCATCGTCGCCTCGCGCGACCTGACGAGCTTCCAGCACGTGCACCCGGAAATGGCTCCCGACGGCACGTGGTCGGTCAAACTGACGCTCCCCAAGGCGGGCGCGTACCGGGCATTCGCCGACTTCGTTCCCAAGGGCGGCGAGAAGCTGACGCTCGGCGCGGACCTACAGGCCGCGGGTGACTTCCAGCCCGAGCCGCTCCCGCACGTCAGTCGTACGGCGACGGTCGACGACTACACGGTGAACCTCGCCGGGAACCTGGTCGCCGGGCAGTCCAGCAAGCTCACCCTCACGGTCAACAAGGGCGGCGAGCCGGTCACGGATCTGCAGCCCTACCTCGGTGCGTACGGCCACCTGGTCGCACTCCGCGCCGGCGACCTCGCCTACCTGCACGTGCATCCCGAAGACGGCAAGAAAGCCGGACCGGAGATCGTCTTCTACGCCGAGGTGCCGAGCGCCGGCGATTACCGCCTGTTCCTGGACTTCCAGCACGACGACAAGGTCCGTACGGCGAGTTTCACGGTCCCGGCCACCTTGGCCGACGGGCACGTGCCGTCGGCCGACCACGACCACACGCACTGACGCACCCGCACTGAATGCCTCGCCCGGTTCAGGCGGGCGCCCGGCGGGCGGCCGGCGCCATCCGCGTCAGGTATGCCCATCTGGCGGCCGGCGCCATCGCGGCGCCGGCCGTCACGAATATCGTGCCGAGCAGCAGCCACCCGAGCGTCCCGCCGCCGAGCACCAGCGCGGTGAGTGCCACCGGCCCGCACATCCTGGCCACGGCCACGCCGGTGCCGAAGAAGCCCTGGTACTGGCCCTGCCGGTCATCCGGGGCGAGCCCGAAGCTGATCTCCCAGGCCCCGGCGGCGAGCAGCATCTCGCCCACGACCAGCAGCGCCGCCGCCACCAGCAGGAACACCCACCCGTACGTGCCGAGCGCGAACACCACGCAGGCCGCGAGCATCACCAGCCCGGCTTGCCGGACCGACGAGGACGCGTCCCGCAGGCTTTTGACTCGACGCGCCAGCCGCACCTGGAAGAGCAGCACGCTGCCGGTGTTGATGAGGAGCAGCGCCGCGACCACCCAGGACGGCGCGGAGGTGCGCTCGGCGATCCAGAGCGGCACGACCACGCTCAGCAACGGCATGTAGAAGAGCATCACCGCGTTGATCAGCGTGATCACGGCATAGGGACGGTCCCTGAGCACGGCCAGCTTGGGCCCGGCGGAGGTGTCGAGCGGCACGGGCCGCACGGCAGGCAGCCTGAGCAGCAGCGCCGCCGCCATGAGGAAGCTCACGGCGTCGAGCGCGAACAACGTCAGGTACGCGGACGGAGTGCCGAGCCACAACGCGAGCCCGCCGAGACCTGCTCCGACGGCCAGGCCGCCGTTCAGTGTGGCCTGCAGGGCCGCCCGCACCACGGTACGTTCGGCGGGCTCCACCGCCCCGGCGAGCAGGGCCTGGCGGGCGGCGGACAGGCCCGTCTGCGCCGTCCCGTACAGGCAGGCCACGAGCACGAACGGCGCGAACGACCGGACGAACATGAACGAGACCACCGCCGCGGCCGTCGCGACCGCCAGCAGCACGGCGACGCCGCGCGCGCCGCGCCGGTCGGCGAGGTGGCCGAGCGGGACGCCGGCGATTGAGCCGACGGCCCAGCCCAGCGTGAGACCGAGGCCGATCTCGGCAGGCGGCAGGCCGACGACCCTGGTGAAGTAGAACGCGGAGGTGACGAGGTAGGCGCCGTCGCCGATGGAGTTCGCGAACTGGGCCTGAGTCAGGATGCGCCGCCCATTCACGGCCCGCCCGCTCATGGCCGCCCGCTCATGGCCCGTCCGTTCAATGCCTGTCCGTTCAATGCCTGTCCGTTCAAGGCCCGTCCGCTCACGGTCGCTCCCACACGCCTTGCCGAGGGGGCGATCACTTGTACGACTCCGGCGTCATCCGCGTGGCGACGCCCATCCGGTTCCAGGCGTTGATGGTGGCCACGGCCACCACGAGCGCGGCCAGCTCGTGCTGGGTGAAGTGCGCGGCGGCCTGCTCCCAGACCTCGTCCGTGACATCGGCGGTGGACAGCCTGGTGGCCGCCTCGGTGAAGGCGAGCGCGGCCCGTTCCTGGCCGGTGAAGAAGGGCGCCTCGCGCCACACCGCCACCGCGTGCAGGCGGGCGTCGCTCTCCCCTGCCCGCTTGGCGTCCGAGCTGTGCATGTCCACGCAGTAAACGCAGCCGTTGATCTGGCTGGCGCGCAGGCGTACCAGCTCCAGGAGGGGCTTGGCCAGGGTGCTCGCGGCGACGAATCTGTCCAGCCCGGCCATCGCCTTGTATGCCTCGCCGGCCAGTGATCCGAGATCCATGCGCTCTGTCATGCACCCATCTTCAAGCGCAACTTGTCCCGATATAAGCTCCAATCCTCGGCAAACTGATTGGGCCAAGATGGACCTGCACGTCACCCTCCAGGGCCGCGGTGACCTCGCCGCACAGGTCTACCGCCAGTTGCTCGACGCCATACTCGACGGGCGGCTGCGCTCGGGCGAACGCCTGCCCCCGACACGGGAGCTGGCCCGCCGGCTGGAGATCTCCAGGAACACGGTCGCGCTCGCCTACGACCGCCTCGTCGCCGATGGTTTCCTGGTGGGCAGGGCGGGCGCGGGCACGTTCGTGTCGGCCGAGCCGGTCCGCGGAAGGGCCGCGCCCAAGGGCGTCGTCCGGCCGCGGGCGATCTGGCGGGAGCTCGGCCCGCCCGCCCACACGCCGGATGCCCCGTACGACTTCCGCGTCGGCGCGCCCGACCCCCGCCTGTTCCCCATGGAGACCTGGCGAAGGCTGGTGACCCGGGAGTTGCGGGTCGGCGCCGCCACTTACGGCGACCCGTCCGGATACGAGCCGCTACGAGACGCTATTTCGCGACATGTCGGCATCAGCCGCTCAGTACACGCCGCCGCCGGCGACGTGCTGATCACGAATGGCGCCCAGCAGGCGCTGGACCTCATCGGCCGCGTCCTCATCGAGCCAGGCGCCTGCGTGGCCGTCGAAGAGCCTGGCTACCCGCCCGCCCGCCTGCTGTTCCGCTCACTCGGCGCCCGCGTGGCCGGCGTCCCTGTCGACGCCGAGGGCATCGACGTCCAGGCCATCCCGAACGCCGCCCGCATCGTGTACGTCACCCCGTCCCACCAATTCCCCCTGGGCACGCCCATGTCGATGGCCCGCCGCGCCGCGCTCCTGGCCTGGGCCGAGCGCCGCCGGGCGGTGGTGATCGAGGACGACTACGACAGCGAGTTCCGCTTCGGCGAGCGGCCACTCGAACCCCTCCAGAGCCTCGACCGGGCCGGCCGCGTGATCTACGTGGGCTCGTTCTCCAAGACCCTGCTCCCCATGCTCAGGCTCGGCTTCCTTGTCGCGCCCGCCTCGCTCGCCCCGGCCCTGCGGTCGGCGAGGCAACTGTCCGACTGGCACGGTGAGCTGCCGACCCAGGCGGCCCTGGCCCGCTTCATCGACGAGGGGCTGCTGGCCAGGCACATCAGGAAGGCCACGCGCGAGTACGCCGCCAGACACGCCATGATCGCGGAAATGCTCGAGGGAGACGACCGCCTGCGCCCGGTCCCGTCCACCGCGGGCCTGCACCTGTGCGCCCGCCTCGCGCCGGGCGTGTCCGTACGCCCCGCGCCCGGCCTGGCGTTGGAGCGGCTGGAGTCGTACTCCGGCGAGACCCCGGCGCAGCCGGGCCTGGTCCTGGGCTACGGCGCGATCGGCAGGGACCGCATCCCTGAAGGGCTGGGCCTGCTGAAGCGGTCCCTACGGATGTCGGCGGCTCCAGAAGCGCCGGTGCCGTTCTCCTGACATGTCCGGGTCGTCGGGCGCCGACGGCTGCTGCACGATCACGACCGTGGTCCGCGCGTGCCGGGCGCAGTACATGCTGGTGGACGGCAGGAAGATCCGGCTGAGCAGCCCGCGCCGCCCCCGGCCGAGCACCAGCAGATCGCCCTCCCGCGCCAGGTCCACGAGGTGGTAGCCGGGATCGCCGACCCGGGCGACCACGGCCGTCCTGAGATCGTCGGGCACCCCGCCCGCCACGTCGTCGAACGCCGCACCGACCACTTCGGCGCAGCGTGCCTCCTCACCCAGCCTGACGGCATGCTGCACGGGCAGGGCCTCGGGGAAGGGATGCACGGGCGCGCGGCTGACGTGCACGGCGATCAGGGCCATCCGGTGCAGCCTGGCCGCCCCGATGGCCCAGGCCAGCGCCCAACGCGAGGCCGGGGACTCGTCCACCCCCACGATCAGCCTCGCACCGCCGGGCAGATCCTGCTCCACGGTGCCTCCTGAAAAGAAGTACGACCATAGTGCCCCTTCCGGCTGGTTACCGCGAGGTGGCACTTTGCGAACCGTGGAGCCGCTCGTACGATGCGGGGGTGGACCGAGGGTGGGTGCAACCCCGTCCCGCCCTCGACCGGCGGTTGGACGGGGCGCTGACGCACAGGCTCACCATGCTCGTGGCCACGACGGGCTACGGGAAATCCATCGCGCTGGCCGGGTGGAGCCAGGCCGTCGGGGCGGTGCTGCACCGGCTCGGCCCTGCCGACCGCGACGTGCCCACGCTGGCCGGAGCCGTGGCCACGGCACTCTCGGAGGCGGTGCCAGGGCTGCCCGCCGACCTCATCACGACGGCGCAGGCGCCGCTCGACCCCAACGCCGACGAGCTGTCCAGGGCCGCGGCGCTGGCGGGCGCGCTCGCCGAGGCACTGTCGAGGCGGCTGCGGCAGGCGCTGGCCCTGGTCTTCGACGGGGTCGAGGCGATCGCGGGCGCGCCGGGGGCCGTACGTTACGTGGAGACGCTGGTCCGGGCCGCGCCCCGGCACCTGCACCTGGTGACCGCGTCGCGGGCGCCGTTGCCGTTCCCGACCGCGCGGCTGCGCCAGGACCACGAGGTGCTCGATCTCGACGCGACCGATCTGGCGCTCACTGCGGAGGAGACCGCCGCCTGGGCCCGTGAACGGCTGGGGGAGCCGGGCGCCGCCGTGGCGGCCACACTGCACGACGCCTGCGGCGGCTGGCCCGCCGCCGTGCAGGCCGCGCTCGACACGCTGGCCAGGGAGGATCCCACCACGTGGCCGCGCACCGCCGCCGCCCTGGCAGGAACCTCCGCCACCCTCGAACGCCTGACGCTCGACGCGTTCAATGACCTGCCCGCCGCCATGCGGGAGTTGCTGCGTGCCGCCACCGTTCTGCCCGTGCTGACCGGCGACCTCGCCGCGGCGCTCGGCGCGCCGCCCGGCACACTCGACTCGCTGACCAGCCGTGGCCTGTTCCTGGAGGCCGACCAGGACGGCCACCGCCTGACCCAGACCAGCGCGCACGTCCTGTCCCGGCATGCCCCGCTGGACCGGCACGAGGCCCACGACGTGGCGGCGGTCGCCGCCCGCTGGTACGTCGAGCACGACCAGCCCGAGCTCGCCCTGCGTGCCGCGGTCGCCACCGCGCACCCCGGCCTGGCCGCCTCGCTCCTCGACGCCTACGGCCTGCGCCTGGCCGAACGCGGCGACGTGCCGGCCGCGCTCGACCTGTTACCCGAGCCTGCCCGCCGCTCTCCCCAGATGCTCAAGCTGGCGGGCATCGCCGAGCAGAATCGCGGGCGCTGGAACGAGGCCCGCGACCTGCTCGCCCAGGCCGCCGAAGGCCCGGCGTTCGACGCGTTCGTGGCCAGGCGGCTCGCCTTCATCGACCACCGGCGCGGCGCTTACGACGCGGCGATCGCCATGTACTCCAGGGGCTACGAGCACGGCTTCCCGCCTGCCGACGCCGCCATGTGCGCCGCCTCCGCCGCCTCCGTGCTGTGGATGAAAGGCGATCGGGCAGGCTGCGCCGACCTCGCCGACAAGGCGATGGAGCAGGCCAGTGCGCTGGGCGACCCGGCCGCCCTGGCGATGGCGCACACGGTGCTGGCCATGCTCGCCTCCCTCGACGGCGACCGTCGCGCCAACGACGCCCACTACGTGCGGGCACTGGAGTACGCCGAGCGCGCAGGCGACGTCGTCCAGCTCATCCGCATCCATGCCAACCGCGCCTCCCGCTATCTGGACGAGGGCGGATACGCCGAGGCACTGGCCGAGACGGATCTCGCCGGTCGGCTGGTGGACCTTTTGTCGTTCGCCCCTTTCGCCACGCTGAACGCCTGCAACCGGGCCGAGGCGCTGATCGGGCTCGGCCGACTGGAGGAGGCCGCCACCGAAGCCGCCACCGCGGTGGCCGGGTGGGAGGCCGTGGGCTCCAAGCTGGTCACCTACGGGCTGCTCCACGTGGCCAAGGTCCACGCGCTCCGCGGCGACCGCACGGCGGCGGCCACGACCTACCGGCGGATCATCGCCGAGGCCCCGCCCGGCGACGTGCAGGTGCGGTCCAACGCGCTCAACGAGCTGGCCGAGCTGCTCGCCGCGGACGACCCCGACGAGGCCGTCCGCGTCGCCGACCAGGCGCTGGAGCACGCCGAGGGCATCGCAGGGGTCGGCGCGCTGGTCGCGGCGGCCCGCGTGGCACTGGCCGCCGGGCGGCCCGCCCGCGCGAGGGAGCTGCTGGAGGAGATCGCGCCCGTCGCGGTGCGCCGCAGGGACCACGCCGCCCAGGCCGCCATCGTGGAGCTGCGCGCCGTGCTCGCCGGCGATCCCAAGCTCGCCGACGAGGCGGTGCGCAAGTGGACGATGCTCGGCGACCCGATCGGGCAGGCCAGGGCCGAGCTGGTCCGGGCGGCGCTGGCCGACCCGGCGACCGGCCGGGACACCGCCATGACGGTACGCGAGCGCATGCACGCCATCGGCTGCCGGGCGCTGGACGACCGGATCGACGCGCTCATCGCCCGCGCCGTGCCCGAGCCCGGGGCCAGGGTCGTCGTCGAGACCATGGGAACGTTCCGCGTCCTGCTGAGCGGCGTGCCCGTCGCGCGCACCGCCTGGCAGTCCCGTAAGGCCCGCGACCTGCTGAAGATCCTGGCCGGCCGCCGGGGGAGCGGGATCAGCAGGGAACGCCTGGTGGAGATCCTCTGGCCGGAGCAGGAGGACGAGGCGGTCGGGCTGCGGCGGTTGAACGTCATGGTGTCGACGTTGCGGGCCGTGCTCGACCCCGAGCGGGAACACCCTCCCGACGACATCGTGGTTTCCGAAGAAGGCGCGCTACGCCTGGATCTGTCGCACGTTGACCTCGATGTCGAGAAATTTCTGGACCTGGTGGCCGTGGCCACCAGACTCGACCAGGCCGGCCACACCGCCGAGGCCCTGGCGCGGTGGGCAGCCGCCGAGAGCGCCTATGGCGGCGAGTTCTGCGAAGAGGACCCGTACGCGGACTGGGCGGTCGGGCTGCGCGAGCAGGCCAGGCTCGGATATGTGCAGGCCGCGGCCAGGCTCGCCGCCGCCAGGACCGGCGAGCGCCGCTACGACGAGGCCGCGCGTTACTGGCTGCGGCTGCTCGAGCGCGACCGCTACGACGAGCGTGCCCACCTGGGCCTGGTACGGGTGCTCGATCTGGCGGGCCGCCGCGGCGACGCCCGCAGGCGTTACCACCTCTACGCGGAACGGATGCGCGAGCTGGAGGTCGAGCCCGCCCCGTACCCCACCTGAACCAGACCTGAACCGGCCGGAGAGATGGTGCTCCATGTGAGAACGGTCATCGTCCGGCTGGTCGAGCCCGAACAATCAGGCGGCCGGCTCCTTGGGCTGCTCGAAGAGGTCGGGTGCGAGCCGGTGCCGTTCAACGGGCCCGAAGCGCTGCTGGACCTCCTGCGCGAAGCCGCCGGACTCGACGGCGATCCGGCCTGAACCTCCCGCGAATGTCGCTCCCGCACCATGGGCGGCGGAGAGGAGGCGCGATGAGCGAGCAGCTGGGGAGCGGATGGCCGTTCGTCGGGCGAGGGGGGCCACTCGCGACCGTAAGGGAGGCTCTGCGGTCGGGAGTCGGCGTGATGATCGCCGGTGAGGCAGGGGTCGGCAAGAGCAGGCTGGCGGCGCAGGCACTGGCCGGGCAGGCGAACTATACGGTCGTGCGCGCGCTGGGCACCGTGACCGCGTCGATGATCCCGTTCGGCGCGTTCGCGCACGTGCTGACGGGGCCGCCGGAGGGCGGGGAGAACCTGCTGCGCTGGGCCGCCCGCCGCCTGCACGCCGGAGCTCGCATGGGCGAGCTGGTGGTCAGCGTGGACGACGCACACCGGCTCGACCAGGCCTCGGCGGCGCTGGTGCGCTACCTCGCCGAGAACGGCGAGGCGAAATTGCTGGTCACGGTACGCAGCGGCGAACCGCAGCCGGCTCCCGTCGCCGCGTTGTGGAAGGACGAGCTGATCACCAGGATCGAGCTGCCGCCGCTCACCGGGGAGGAGGTCGGGCAGGTGCTGGCGGGCGCGCTCGGCGGCGAAGTGGCCGCGGCGACCGTACGGCACCTGGCCAGGGTCAGCGGGGGCAATGTGCTCTACCTGCGCGAGGTCGTGCACGCGGGCCGCACCTCCGGATGCCTGGCCGAGCGGGACGGGCAGTGGCGCTGGCGGGGCGAGCTGTCGGTCAGCACGCGGCTGCGCGAGCTGGTGAGCGAGCGCATCGGCCACCTCGACGAGGACGAACGCGAGGTGCTCGAGCTGGTCGCGTTCGGCGAGCCGCTGGGCGCCGGCCTGCTGGCGGAGCTGACCTCGGCCGGGGCGGTCGAGCGGGTCGAGGATCGGGGCCTGGTCGTGACCGAGGGCGAGGGGCGGCGCGAGCTCCTGCGGCTCGCTCACCCCCTCTACGGCGAGGTCGTACGCGTCGGCTGCGGCACCTTACGGGCCCGGCGCCGGCGGCGCATGCTGGCCGAAGCGCTGGAGGCCACGGGGCTGCGACGGCGCGAGGACCAGCTGCGGGCGGCCGTGTGGCGGCTGGACAGCGGCTCGGCCGCCGAGCCGGAGATGCTGATGGCGGCCGCGCGGCTGGCCTGGGCCCGCCAGGACCCCCGGCTGGCGGCGCGGCTGGCCAGAGCGGCGATGGACGCCGGGGCGGGCGTGGCGGCGCTGGCGCTGCTCGGCGAGGTCCTCATGGTGCTCGGCGACACGGACGCGGCGGTGGAGTCGCTGCGGGAGGCGGCTCGGGACGCGGTCACCGAGGGCGATCGCGCCCAGCACGCCGCCAGCCTGGGGATCAACTTGGCGTGGGCGGGCGCGGACGCCGAGGCGTGCCGGGTGCTGGACCGGGCCGCGGAGACGCTGAGCGAGCCGGCCTGGCGGCAGGAGATTTGCACCTACCGCGGTGTGGCCGATTTCCTCGCCGGCCGCCTGACCGGGGCCGCCGGGTGGCTGACGCAGGCACTCGGGTGCACGCCGGGGAGCGTGCGCGGCGCGGCGCACGCGGCCTGCCTGGGGGCGTGGGTGGACGCGTACTCCGGACGCTACGAGCACAGCCTGGCGGTGGCCGAGAGGCTGCGGGCGGGTATGGCCGGCTGGGCGGACGAAGCGCCGCACGCGCTGCCGACGCTCCTGGACGCGCGGTGCGCCGCGCAGGTGTACAGCGGGCGGCTGGAGGCGGCCGCGCGTACGGCCGAGGAGGGCATGGGGCTGCACGCCGGCGAGCTGTCGGTGACCGGGTTCGGTGCCTACCGTGCGCTGGTCAGCAGGCTGAGCGGGGATGCGGCAGGGGCGGCCAGGTGGTGCAGGGACGACGCCGCCCGGCTGCCGACGCGCACGCCGTACCTGGGCAGATGCCTGGGCGAGCTGGCCCACGCGCTGGCGTTGCTCGGGCGGACGGAGCAGGCTCGCGCCACGCTCACGGAGGCGGAGGAGATGGCGGCACGCTGGCCGTTCACCCGGCTGCCCGTGCTGCAGGCCGCGGTCTGGGTGACGGCGGCGGAGGGCGATCTGGACGAGGCGGTGCGCCTGTCCATCGTGGCCGCCGATCTGGCGGAGCGGCACGAGCAGGCCGGCCCGTTGATGTTCGCGCTGCACGATCTGGTGCGGCTCGGCGCGCCTGGACCGGCCGCGGACCCGCTGTCGGCACTGGCGCAACGCGTGGACGGGCCGCTGGCCGGCCTTCTCGCCAGGCACGCGCGGGCCGTCGGGGATCCGGGTGAGCTGGAGGTCGTGGCGGCCGAGTTCGAGCGGCTGGGCCTGGTGTTGTACGCGGCCGAGGCGACGGCGCAGCAGGCCGCCGCGTACCGGGACGCCGGCCGCGGCTCCCAGTCCAGGGGCGCGCAGACCAGGGCCTGGGCGCTGGCCGAACGTTGCCCGGGCATCACCACGCCCGCGCTGGTGCAGCTGGCCACGCCCGAGCTGACGCCCCGGCAGCGGGAGATCATCCAGCTCGCCGCCGCCGGACTGACGAACCGGCAGATCGCCGACCGGCTGACGCTGTCCACCCGGACGGCGGCCAACCACCTGCAGGCCGCCTACGACAAGCTCGGCGTCAACGACCGCACCCAGGTCGGGCGCCTGCTCACGGCGCTCAGACCAGCTTGAGCAGGCCGTCGTACAAGGTGTCCCGCTCCTCCGCGGACAGCACCTCGTACGCCGCGCCGGCCCGCAGGTTGGTGTCCGCCTCGATCCCGGCACGCAGCGGCCCGTTCCTCAGCCCGACGATCTCGGCTGCGGACAGGCCCGCTGCCTGCCAGGCGGCGGCGTGCGCGTCCGCGCGGTGGTAGCGGAGCACGGCGAGCCGGTTGAACAGCAGCACCCCCGGCGCCGCCCACTCCGGCTCGTACGGCGGCGCCACCGCCGCCAGCGCGCCGGAGCCGGCGCCGGGCAGCCGCCCCGCCTGGTCGAGCACCCTGCCCACCAGCCCGGCCAGCGCGGGCAGGTCGTGCCCGCCCCAGACCCGCTCGGCCGCGGCGCCGTGCAGCTCATAGAGCCGGTGGATGAACTCCAGCCCTTCCGTCGTCAGCCGAAGGACGCCGTCGTTCTCCACCAGCGTGCCTGTGCGCACCTGCTCCTGGACGTCTGCCCCGCCGTATCGGTAGATGCTGCCGAGCTGGCCTCTTGTCACCGGCCGTAGGGGGAACACGAACCGCAGGTCGGACAGCAGCCCGGGCGTCACGCCGGAGGTCTCGGCCAGCTCAGTGACCGCCTTGAGCGCCGAGGCATGCACATTGACATGGGCCGCGTCGATGATGGGCGCGATCGCCGCCGCATACTCAGCCAGGTCTGGAAATTTCGGCATCGGGCGTCATTATGCCGCCGAGCTGGCGCGCCGTCCGGCAACTCCAGGATCATCATCTCCATGGCGATCATTCGATGGCTGGCCATCGGGCTTCTGTGCGGAGCGATCGTGATTCCCCTCGGGTGGTCACCGCGCGGCGACGGCTTCGAGCACGCACGTCTGGAGGCCGTCATGGGGCTGGTCCTGGGCCAGATCGTGACGGTCCCGACTGGGCTGCTGGCCGGCATCGTGCTCTCCGTCGTCGAGCGGCGGAGACGCCCTCCCGGCTACGTCCTCGGCGGGATCACGATGGTGTACGGCGCCGTCGTCATGGCGCTGGGCTGGGCCACATCCGAATGGGCACATGAGCGGCCGTCGGGGATCGGCGACCCCGATGGCGAGGCAGGTGTGGGGTTGCTGGCCGCCCTCTCCGGAGCCTTCACGGTCATCATCGCCTTGGCGATCTTCATCGTCCGATGGGTCCCGGAATTGTCGCAGTCGCCGCCCGTCCGCAGCCGGAACGCGCCCTCGCGGCCGTGACGGCCCAGGAGGGGGTCTAATCGACCGTGCGGAGGATCTGTTCGATCGACGTCGCACGGGCGCGCAACTCGGCCAGGTCGGAGGCGGTGCGTTGCTGGGCGTCTAACGTGCCCTCGGCGAGCTGCTCGAACCGGCGCACGAGCTGGCGCAGATCCTCGGCCTGGTCGGCCTGGAGCTTGAGCTTGCGCGTTTCGAACGTGCCCACGATGAGGAGCGCGATCAGGAAGGCGACCAGGACCAGCACGCCGAGGTAGAAGATCGCCTCTGGCCAGGAATCCAGCATCAGGAGTGCTCCTCGGCTCCGGGACCCTTCTCCGGGGTCAACGTTTTCGCCGCCTCGGCCAGCGCCGAGGCGGTCAGGTGCAAGCTGAAGTCCGTGACTTCGTAGTACTTCATGGCCTTGCCGTCCTCCGACAGCTCCAGGTTGCCGACGATCAGTCCGGCGGCCTCGAGCTTGCGCAGGTGCATGTGGAGAAGCGGGCGGCTCACTCCGATCTCGCGCGCCAGGTGGCTGACGTAGTCACGGCCGTCGGACAGCCTGGCGACGATGCGCAGCCGCAGCGGGTTGGCCAGCGCGGCCAGCATCTCGACCAGGTCGTCGCCCGTCGGCCCGGCCGTGGTCATAGGGTCCCATCACCTGTAAGAATTTCTTTACACATGGCACGGTAGCAGTCGTCGTTCGCGGCGGCAATGGTCAGGCCGTGCGGCCGGCCACGGCCTCCGGCTCCGTCGCGGGCCGGACCGCGGCGTCCCCCGGCGCCCTGGCGCTCACGGTCAATCCGAGCGCCAGACAGATCAGCGGGATCGCCGGAATCACGTACCGCACGTCGTAGGCCGCCAGGAACGGCGGCGCCGCGACGAGCGCGAGCGCGGCCAGCGCCGGCAGCAGGGCGTCCCATCGCCGTCGCGTCACGGCCAGCGCCAGCGAGGCCACCAAACCCACCATCAGCAGCGGGTAAGGCACATACCCGAATCGCTGGTAGGCACGCAGCCATCCGGCGAACGGCTCGACGACCCGCGTGGCGGCCGGTCCCGCCTCGTACGCCTCCGCGACGCCCCGCACCGACGCGCTGATCGGCCGTTCGGCCGCCGGGAACTTGTACGGCGTCTTCTCGTCCGCGGCCGTACGCTCCCAGCGCAGCAACTGGGTGAGGTCCGTCGCGACCGTGCCCACATAGGCGCCGGGCTGGGCGAGGATGGCCTGCCTGGCGAACTCTCCGGCCAGCTGGTTACGGTTGGCCGTCCCCGGCACCTTGAGCAGCGGGGAGAAGCTCTCCCACAACCAGTGCGGCGGATAGGGACGCTGCTCGACGGGCATTCGGGGGCAGAGCACGGCCAGCCGCTCCGGCGGCTTGATCACGTCGCAGTCGGCGAAGCTCATCGTCCTGGACCACAGGAAGTTGCCGTCCGCCTCGGTGAGGGCGAACTTGCCCTTCTCCGCCTTCGTCCAGGTGGCGTACGCGCCCAGCGGGATCGCCCCGGCCACGACGAGCGCCAGCAGCGGGCGCCAGCCGTACCGCCTGATCAGGAAGTAGGCCGCCGTGAGCAGCAGCAGCGGCAGGCCGATCGTGCGCGTGATGCCGGCCAGGCCGAGCAGTAACCCGCCCACGGCGGCCGTGGCCGGCGTGACGCGCCACACGATGAGGGTGATGGCGGTGGTGACCAGCACGATGAAGATCGCGTCGGCCATGATCATGTGTTCGAGGAGGACGAGGAACTCGTCGTAGAGCAGCGGGGTCACCAGCAGCGTGGCGCCCCAGCCGGGCAGGCCGCGCCGCCTGAGCAGCGCGTAGACGCCGACCGCGAGCGCCAGCCCCAGCAGGTGCTGCAGGACCGTCACCAGCGTCAGGCTGTGCGCGGGACGCAACAGCGCCAGCAGCAGGGAGTATCCGGACGGCCTGGCCGTTCCCGGCGTCAGCTCCTCGCGCAGGAAGGCGAAGGAGTCGCCGTAGAACAGCAGCGCGGGCGGGAATCCGAGCACGGCGAGCACCCGCAGCCCGATGGCGGGCAGCATGGCGATGACCAGTGCGCGGTGACCCAAGGCGGTTCTGCTTCCTCGTGTGCCGGGTTTCTCACCATAGTCCGGACCGGTGGTGCTCCGGCCACCGGAAGGGGTTGTCGGAGGCCATTTCCGAATGACATTCTGGAATTGTCCCGGTCATCCAGGCGCCACGTCTCGCTCCCGGAGGCTGCATGACCCGCCCCGTCCTCGACAAAGAGGCCCTTCGCCGCAAATACCGCGAGGAGCGCGACAAGCGGCTCCGCCCGGACGGCAACGACCAGTACCTGCGCCTCACCGGCCGCCTCGCGCACTACCTCGAGGACCCCTACACGCCGAGGACCGAGCGCGAGCCGAAGACCGACCACGTGACGGTCGCGTTCGTCGGCGGTGGGTTCGCCGGCCTGGTCACCGGCGCGCGGCTGAAGGAGTCCGGCGTCGACGACGTGCGCGTCATCGACAAGGCCGGCGACTTCGGCGGCACCTGGTACTGGAACCGCTACCCGGGAGCGCAGTGCGACACGGCGTCGTACGTGTACATGCCGCTCCTGGAGGAGACCGGCCACATGCCGACCGAGAAGTACGCGCACGCGCCCGAGATCCTCGAGCACTGCCGCCGCATCGGCAAGCACTACGGCCTGTACGACCACGCGTTGTTCCACACCGAGGTCGTGGACCTGGAATGGCTCGGCGACCGCTGGCTCGTGCGCACGAACCGGGGCGACGCGTTCACCGCCCAGTTCGTGGCGATGGGCATCGGCCCGCTCCACGTGCCGAAACTGCCCGGCATCCCGGGCATCGACGACTTCCGGCGGCATGCGTTCCACACCAGCCGCTGGGACTACGACTACACCGGCGGCGACGCCTCGGGCGCGCCCATGGACCGGCTGGCGGACAAACGCGTGGCCGTCATCGGCACCGGCGCGACGGCCGTGCAGTGCGTCCCCCACCTGGCGCGGGCGTGCAGGGAGCTGTACGTGTTCCAGCGCACCCCGTCGTCCGTGGACGTCCGCGGGAACCGACCGACCGACCCCGAGTGGTTCGCCGGCATCGCCACGCCCGGCTGGCAGCAGCGCTGGCTGGAGAACTTCACGGCCATGCAGACCGGCGCGGCGGCCGAGGAGGACCTGGTGATGGACGGCTGGACCGACATCGCCCGCCGGGTCCGCGCCAAGATCAGCCAGCTGGACGAGCTGACCCCTGAGACGATGCGGGCCGCCTTCGAGGACTCCGACTTCGAGAAGATGGAGGAGATCCGCGCCCGCGTCGACGCCGTCGTGGCGGACCCGGAGACCGCGCGAAACCTCAAGGCGTGGTATCGCCAGCTCTGCAAACGCCCCTGCTTCCACGACGAATACCTGCAGGCATTCAACCTCCCCGGCACGCATCTCGTCGACACCGACGGCAAGGGCGTCGAGCGGATCACCGAGACCGGCGTCGTCGCCGCGGGAAGGGAGTACGAGGTCGACTGCGTCATCTACGCCTCCGGCTTCGAGGTCGGCACGGACTACACCCGCCGGGCCGGGTACGACCTGACCGGCCGCGACGGGGCCAGGCTGTCGCAACGCTGGGCCGAGGGCATGCGCACCATGCACGGCATCCACGTGCACGGCTTCCCGAACGCCTTCCTGGTGCAGCACACGCAGGGCGCGAACCTGCTCTCCAACATCCCGCACAACCTCACCGAGGCCGCCCGGACGATCGCGCTGATCGTCAAACATGCCCTCGACCACGGCTTCTCGGAGGTCGAGGTGACCAAGGAGGCCGAGGACGCGTGGATCGAGCTGCTGCAGTCGGGGCCGGGCTCATTGCTCGGCGGGCCGGACTGCACGCCCGGCTACTACAACAACGAGGGCCAGGATCTCGGGCTGCGCGGCTGGCTCAACGTCGGTTACCCGCTGGGCGCGACGGCGTACTTCGCCTACATCGATCAGTGGCGATCTTCGAACGCGTTTGACGGACTCGAATTCCGCTAGAAATGTAGGGTTCGTTGGCATGAACGAGCAGTGGCAGGAGATCGGCGACCGGGTCTATGTCCGGCGTCACCGGTCGTTCGACATGAACACGGGTCTGATCGTCGGTGATGACGGGCACTGCCTGGTGCTCGACACGCGTACCTCGCACCGGGAGGCGGCGGACCTGATCGAGGCCGTCAGGCGGATCACCCCGGGCCCGTGGACGGTCGTCAACAGCCACTCCCACTTCGACCACTACTTCGGCAACGCGCTGTTCCGGCCCGCCGAGATCTGGGGGCACGCCAGGTGCGCCGAGGAGATCGAGCGGTACGGCGAGCAACAACGCGCCAACGTGATCGCGCAGCTGCCCGACCGGCGGGAGGAGCTGGAGGAGATCACGATCGTGCCGCCTGACCAGACGTTCACAGCCGCGGCCAGCCTGGACATCGGCGGGCGCATCGTGCATTTGCGGCACTTCGGGCTCGGGCACAGCAGCAACGACGTCGTGCTGCACGTTCCCGACGCCGGGGTCGTGTTCGCGGGGGACCTGGTCGAGGAGGGCGCGCCGCCGGCATTCAGCGACTCGTACCCGCTGGACTGGCCAGCCACTGTTGCCGCGATGCTGGACGAGATGCCGGAGCCGGTGATCGTGCCGGGGCACGGCGCGGTGGTGGACCGAGCGTTCGCGCAGGGCCAGCAGGCCGAGCTGGCGCTCGTGGCGGAGCTGGCCAAGCGGGCGCACGTGGAGGGGCTGCGCGACCTGATCAAGCACTTCCCGTATCCGGAGGACGTGGTGAGGCAGGCCATCGACCGCGCCTTCCTGCAGCTCGACGCCTGACCTCTTGCCGAGCTATATTGCATTTTGCAATATAGAGGGAGGCATCATGGCGCGACGCCACGACCTGGTCGGCCTGACCGTGCTGGCTTTGCTCACGGTGCGCGCCGCTCACCCGTACGAGTTGCATCGGTTCATCGTCGAGACGCACAAGGACTACATCACCGGCCTGCCGCGCAGCCTCTACCACGCGGTCGAGCGGCTGGCCAAAGACGAGCTGATCGTGCCCGCCAAGACCGATCGCGAGGGCCGCAGGCCGGAGCGCACGGTCTACGAGATCACCGAGGAGGGCCGCGAGGAGCTGGTCGCCCGGCTGAAGCAGCTGCTGGAGCGGCCCGACCCCGACCGGCGCACGTTCGTGGCGGCCGTTTCGCTCATCGGCTGCCTGCCGCTGCCCGACGCCCAGCGCGCGCTCCGCGGCCGGGCGGCCACGATCGAGGGCGCCCTGGCCGGGATGGACGCCCACCGGCGGGCCATGGCCGACAGCGGCCTGCCCGCGGTGCTCATGCTCGAGGTCGAGTACGAGCAAGCTCTGCACCAGGCCGAGCTGGACTGGATCAAGGACCTGCTCGGCCGGCTCGACAAGGGGGAGCTCGACTGGACCCCCAAGTGAAGGAGGCCGCCGAGGTGCGCCAACACCTCAGCGGCCGGACATCCGAACAAGGCGCCTGCCCTGCCCGAACGCGCATTCACAGGATAGGCGCCGCGACCAAGGGAGCCGTGCCATGTCCACAAAGATCGTCCGCCTGCTCGGCCAGGCGGCCAAGCCATGACGAAACGACTCATCACCGAGGTTGCCGGGGTGGTGACCGCGCCGGTCGAGCAGGTGTGGCAGGCTCTGCTCGGCGAGCGGCCGGCCCACGAGATGAAGACCGAGCTCGGCGAGCACACCGTCGCCTACCAGGGCGGCTGGTGGTATCGCGGCGAATGGTCGGTCACCGGCCACCCCGAGGGCACGCGGGTGGACCACCGCGTCTACAGCGTGGCCGGCCCGTACTGGGCCGTGGCGCTGGCCAACCAGCTGTTCATCGGCTTCCCCGAGCGTACGCGCCGGTCGTTCGCGGAGGGCATCTCGCGGATCGCCAACCAGTTGGGCTGCTCCGCGCGGCTCGCCTAAGCCGCCGCGATCAAGCCAGGCTGATCTTCCCCTTCGACACCTTGATCTTCTTGCGTGGGAGCGGGCGCTTGGCCGGACCCTGGATCACAGCCCCGGTGGAGGCGCTGAACTTGCTGCCGTGGCACGGGCAGTTGATCGTGCCACGGCTCACGCTCGCCACCGCGCAGCCTTGGTGGGTGCACTTGGCGCTGAAGCACCGGTAGACGCCCTTCTTCGGCTGGGTGATCACGTACTTTCCCTTGATGATCCGGCCGCCGCCGAGCGGGATGCTCTTGGTCGTGGCGAGCACAGGACCTGCCGCCGCCTCGGCCCTGCCGGGCCACAGGAAGACGACTCCGGCGCCCGTGGCGCCACCTCGGACGATCAATGCACGGCGTGTGAGCATGGTTGCCTCCTTCAACCATTCTCACGTCCACCGAGCACTGGTGGTTCACATGTGACACAAGGGAAATCTGGCGATGAACCCGCCACCGGCGTACACAAGAGAGCCCTGGTGCAGAGCCGCGATGTCCCGCGCGATCGGCAGCCCGAGCCCGGCGCCGCCGGCGTCCCTGGCACGGGCCTCATCCAGCCTGGTGAAGCGGTCGAACACCGCCTCGCGCTGCTCGAACGGGATCCCCGGTCCGTCGTCGAGCACCTCGAGCACGGCCTCGTCCGCCTCGGCGTGCACGCGAACGCACACCGTCGAGGCGGCGTGACGTACCGCGTTGTCGGTCAGGTTCGTCACCAGGCGGTCGAGATGCGCCCGGGAGCCCTTCATCACCACGTCGGGCTCGATGTCCAGCTCCACCCGCACCTCGGGCCGCCGCCGTACCCGCAGCGACTCCTCGGCCGCCACCTGGCCCAGGTCCAGCTCCGCGCTCCGCAGCGGCTCGCCCGCGTCCAGCTTGGCCAGCATGAGCAGGTCGGCGGCCAGGGACTGCAGCCGCTCGATGTCGGCCAGCGCTTCCCTGGTCAGCTCGCTGGGCTCGGCCAGCTCCAGCCGGGCGCGCAAGGTGGCGATGGGGCTACGCAGCTCGTGCGCCGCGTCGGCGACGAACCGCTTGTGCGTCTCCACGGCCGTCTCCAGGCGGTCGAGCGTGCCGTTCACGGTGATGGCCAGCGCCGCGATCTCGTCTTTGGAACTCGGTACGGGGACACGCTGGTGCAGGTCACGCGCGGTGATGTCGGCGACCTTGGCCCTGATCGCGGCCACGGGAGCCAGCGTGCGGCCCACGGAGAACCAGGTCATGGCGGCCACCACGAGCAGCACCGCGGGCATGCCGGGCAACAGCGCGCCGTACAGCGTGCGCAGGGCGTCCGAGGCGCCGGCCAGCGAGGCCCTCGACCACAACATGGCGGGGCCGGTCTGGGTCGTCACCTTCATCCCGGCGACGGCGTACGCGCCGGGCTCAGCCCATTGGTTGATGGCTTCGGCTTTGTCGGCGGTCAGTACGACATCGGGGTCGGCGACCGCGGTCACCGTGCCGTCCTGCAACCGCACCACCCCTGCCTTGCTCTTCTCCGCGGGGACCGTGTCCGGGGTGCCGGGCGCCATCTCGATCGTCGCGACGAGCGGTGCCGCGGCCTCAGCCTTCCTGGCCGCCTCGGCTCCCGCGCTGCTCTCCAGGCTGCCGCGCAACAAGATCACCAGTAGCAGCGCCACGACCCCCAGGGTGAGCGCCACGACCAGCGTCGCCGCCGCGGTCGCCCGCAGTCGCACGGACGAGAGCCCCACGGCCATCCGCCGCCACCCGATCACGCCGCCTCCAACCGGTAACCGGCCCCGCGGACCGTCATGAGCGTCGTCCGGCCGAACGGTACGTCGATCTTCCTGCGCAGGGCGCTGATGTAGACCTCGACGATGTTCGGGTCGCCGTCGTAGGAGAAGTCCCAGGCCTGGGCCAGCAGCTCGCTCTTGGAGACCACCTCGCCGGGCCGCCGCGCGAGCGCGTGCAGCACCGCGAACTCCTTCGGCGTCAGCCCGATCTCCACCTCGCCCCTGCGGCACCGCAACCCGGCCGGGTCGATCACGAGGTCACCCACGGTGATCGACACCGGCCGCTCGCGCCCGCCCCGCCGCACCAGCGCGCGCAGCCGGGCCAGCAACACCACGTACGAGAACGGCTTGGCCAGGTAGTCGTCGGCCCCGTTGTCGAGCGCCTCGGCCTCGTCGTAGACGCCGTCCTTGGCCGTGAGCATCATGATCGGCGTCCAGTCGCCCGCCTCGCGCAGCCGGGAGCAGACGGCATATCCGTTCATCCTGGGCACCATCACGTCCAGGACGATCACGTCATACACGTTCTCGGTGGCCATCCACAGCCCGTCGCGCCCGTCGTGGGCCACGTCCACGGCAAAGCCCTCGCCCGCCAGCCCACCCTTGATCAGGTCGGCCAGCCGCTCCTCGTCCTCCACCAGTAAGACTCGCACGCCGTCCAGGATCTCTCAGGTGACCTAAAGCCAACCTGAAGATCATTTAGGGCCTCTTCAGGATCGTTTCAGGTACGGCGGGTCAGTCTCGGGCTGTTCGAACGATCCCAGTGAGGAGAACCCATGTTCAAGCGACGTCTTGCGGTGCTCGGCGCGGTCTGCGCGCTCGCGCTGACCGGTCTGGCCGGGTCCGCCCTGGCCGACGAGCCGCCTTCCGCGGCGGGCGCCAAGGTGACGTGCACGACCAGTGACGGCAAGACCATCGAGCTGCCCGGGGTCGAGCCGGGCAAGCCGATGGGCGTCCTGGTCACCTCCGAAGGGGAGGTGACGCAGGTCGATCCGGGCGAGATGGTGATGCATCGTGCCGTTCCCGCGGAGAAGCTGCCCGAAGGAGCCGAGCCGCCCATCATGGGGAAGAAGGTCGAGGCCGGTGCGGTGGCCATCGAACTCGCCGATGGCGATGCGGTGCCCGCCGTTCCCGCCCAGCCCGCCGAGGCTCTGCCCGTGCCCCCGGAGGCAGCCAAGGGCCCCGAGGGCGACCATGGCAAGGCGGTCACCATCGTCTGCAAGAAGCCCGAGTAGTCACCCGGCGAACGACGGGTGCGGCCCCAGCGCCCAGTACTCGAACAGGCCGTGGCCGACGAGCCCGTCGTACTCGAAGCGCCCGACGGCGTCCACCAGGCCCCACATCCTGGCGGCGTCGTCAGGCAGCCGGTACGTCACGCCCTGCACCACGGGCCCGGGACCCTGGTACATGCCGTGCCGCCAGTCCGGCTCCAGCCCGTAGCCGGTGCCCACCATGAGGTGCACCGGAAGGAGTGGGGTGCAGTGCACGTCGAACGGCTTACCTCCGGGTGGGGAGAAGGTGATCACGGCCTCGACGACGTCCCGGGTACCGGGGGCGTAGACGGGGCGGTAGTCAGGCCGGCCGAGATACTCCTCCTCCCGCCCGTCCGGCCACACGCGCACGGCCTCCTCCAGGAGCCGGCGGCCCCGCTCGTCCTCCTGCACGATGCAGAGGATGGCGTGGTCGTCGAACTGCATGGGCGCGTAGAGCCAGTAGAAGGTGCCGGGGTTCTTGGCCTGGATGCCGGGCGGCTCGGGCTCGCCGACCGGCCTGATGCCCCAGGACCGGTCCCTGGTGCCCTGCCAGCGGTCGGGGGAGACCGGGATGTCCTCCCCGCCGATCCTGATATGTCCGGACCAGCGGCCGGTCTGCGCCAGACGTACCGAGTCGAACATGACACGCTCCTGCCACCGCAGGAAGTGCCGGGGTTCGAGAGTCGCCGGGATCGTGCCTTCCCAGAGCAGGTCGAAGGACAGGCCATGCTCGTTCGGCTCCAGGACCACCCTGAGCCGCTTGAGCCCTTCGACGACCTCGACGCGGAAGGGGCCGATCCCGGTGTCCATCCGGTCGGCGCCGAGCTCGCGCGAGGCCCGGACGACGCGGTGCAGGTCCCGGTGCCGTACGCAGGCGAAGGCGTCGGTGACGCCCAGGTTGGGGTACTGGCCGAGGCCGACGATCAGCATGAACTCGCCGGTGCCCGCGTGGCAGTTGAAGTAGTAGCGGTCGTAGAAATTACGGTCGGACGTGGCCACGTGCCGCATGACCTGGGCCGCCTGATGGACGGGGTAGTCGTCGAGGGGTGACAGCGCCATGCCCGGTTTGTAGCAAGCGCTTGGTAACACGTCAACGGCAGAAAGAGAAGCGCGCCCTCGCACAAGGTCGAGGGCGCGCTTTCCCGGCGAGATCAGGGCATCTTGCGGGATGCCTCGTCCGCCTTCTTCGACACGTTGGCCGCGATCCGGTCCGCGGACTCGGCGGTCCGTTCCGCCTTCTCGTTGACCCATCGTGAGGCATCGGAGGCGGATTCCTTCATGTGCTCGGTCCATTGCTGGGCGTTGCGGCGGTAGGCCATGTAGCCCATCGCCCCTAGCGCAATCCCGGTCATGAGAACGAGCATCGGCCACCGCCGCGACCGCGTGGGCGTCGGGTCGATCTTCCTTGCCGCCGTGGTCAGCATGTGGCTGACCCTGGGGGCGAATTCGTCTTCGAACCCGTGCGCCGCGGACTCCAGCCGCGGCGCCGCCCAGTAGCGGGCGTCTTCGAAGCGATGGGCGGCGGCCGTCCTGGCCTGGTCCGCCATCGGTGCCATACGGTGGCCGGTTCGCACGGCCTGGGCCCGCATTCGGCCCATCCACGTGGCCGGTACATCTATGACCACGCGGCGTCTTCTCAGTGTGAGGGACACGACAACCTCCCCTGTCGTTGGAGCCCCGAGCCTGACCTTCCCTGGGCAAGGCGGCTCAATCATGGCCGTCCATGGGAGGATGGCTCAGAAGGCCGTACGGCCATAGTCCACAAAACACCACAGAACCAACCCTGTGCATAGAGGGGGGCAGCTGTCTCGTGGCTGAGAAGCTGATCGCAAACCTGCAGACCAATCGCGGCAATATCAAGGTAGAACTCTTTCCCACCAAGGCCCCGAAAACGGTGCGCAACTTCGTGGAGCTGGCCGAAGGCACCCGCGAATGGACGCACCCGGGCACCGGTGAGAAGAGCACCGCCCGCTACTACGACGGCACGATCTTCCATCGGGTCATCCCCGGCTTCATGATCCAGGGCGGTGACCCGCTGGGGCAGGGCATCGGGGGGCCCGGCTACGAGTTCGACGACGAGATCCACCCGGACCTGTGGTTCAACCGGCCATACCTGCTGGCCATGGCCAACGCGGGCATCCGCTTCGGCAAGGGCACCAACGGCTCGCAGTTCTTCATCACCGTGGTGCCGACGCCGCACCTCAACGGCAAGCACACCATCTTCGGCGAGGTGATCGAGGGGCAGGAGGTGGTCGACGCCATCGCCAAGACCCGCACCGACAGCCGAGACCGTCCGGTGGAGGACGTGGTCGTGGAGTCGGTCACCATCGAGCGCGTCCAGTCCTGACGGGACACTGAAGGGGACGGGCCCTCCGCCGGAGGGCCACGCGCCCATCGCCGCGCTCTCGGGCGCCGTCCACGTGGCGCTCACGGCGGCGCCCACGCGCCGACAGTGGCCGGCTCACCGCGATCGCGCCGCAGATGTCCCACACCAGCGGCTCTGCCGTGTTGAGGTGGCGGTGTCGAGGAGCGGGTTGCCGCGGGAACGAGCAGAACAGCAGCGCGAAGTCGCGGCACACGCCGACGAAGCGGTCGTCGAGCTTGCGGGGCTGCGTCAAGGGAGCATCGTCGCGCTCGATGGGCCGGATCGGGCGGCACGCGGCAGGCCCGTGCACGCCTTAGGCTTTTGGTCATGACCAGCCAGCCGCCCAGCCCGCCCCCACAGCCCGAGCAGCCGGCTGAGGCCGTGCCCACGTGCTACCGGCACCCCGACAAGGAAACCTGGGTCCGCTGTCAGCGCTGCGAGCGTCCCATCTGCCCCGACTGCATGCGCGACGCGGCAGTCGGCTTCCAGTGCCCAGAATGTGTGGCCGAGGGCAACCGCGGGATCCGCCAGGCCAAGTCCACCTTCGGCGGCAGCGTCGTGCGCACGCCGTTCGTGACGTACGCCATCCTGGTCATCAACGTCCTGCTGTTTGGAGCCCAATACCTTACGGGCGGGCTGGTCACTCGGGCGCTGATGATGTGGCCTGAGGCCGTCGCCGTGCTCGACCAGTACTACCGGCTCATCACGGCGGCGTTCCTCCACGACACCAGCGGCCCTGTGCCCGTGCACATCCTGTTCAACAGCTGGGCGCTCTTCGTCGTCGGTCCCTACCTGGAGCGGGCCTTCGGACACCTGCGCTTCGTGGCGCTCTATCTGATTAGCGCGCTCGGCGGCTCGGTGCTCGGCCTCTGGCTCGACCTGCCCAACCAGCCCACGATCGGGGCGTCGGGAGCCGTCTTCGGCCTGTTCGGCGCGATCTTCGTGGTGGGCCGCCGGCTCAACATGGACGTCCGCGGCATCGCCGTGGTCATCGCGATCAACCTGGTGTTCACGTTTGTGTTCTCGGGCATCAGCTGGACCGGCCACATCGGCGGCCTGATCACCGGCACGCTCCTGGGAGCGGCCATGGCCTACGCCCCCAGGAAGAACCAGTCCTTGTGGCAGGGCCTGGCGATCGTGGGAGCGTTGGCATTGCTGGCCGTGCTCGTGGTGGTGCGGGCGTCGGCCATCCTGGCCGCCGCCTGATCCCCCACAGGGTGTGGAAAAAGCTGTGGAAAGAACTACCTCCAGCGTGTGGAAAGAACCACACCGAAGATGATGAAAACAAACCCGATCAGCAGGTTCCAGTTCTGGAGGTCGCCGATGAAGGGTGTCTGCGGCGCGACGTAATACACCGCGATCCAGAGGATGCCGATGATCCACGCGACGACCATCGTGGGCGCCAGCCAGCGGGGGCTGACCTTGACCTGCTGAGACCTCTGCGGCGGGGTGTAGACCGCCTTCTTGCGAGCCTTGGACTTGGGCACTGGGTAACTCCTGCTGAGGGCCTGGGGCATCCGGATCGTCCGCAGGCTCTCCGATTAGCCTAATTGAAGTGGGGTCCAGAATAGTCGCCAAGCGCATGTCGTGGCGATCCCTGGTCGCCGCGGATGCCCGAAGAGCCTGATCGAAGACGGACTGGCAGGCTAGCGCTGCTCCAAGTGTGCTGGTCGCGGTGGCGGTCGCCGTAGTCTGGAATGTCATCCTTCCGCAACTGAGTCCTTGGTGACGCTCGACGAGGTGACCATAAGGAAATGAGCCGCGTGCTGGTCGTGGACAACCACGACAGCTTCGTCCACACGATCGTCCAATACCTGCGTGCGTTGGGCGCGGACTGTGACGTGCGGCCGCGCGACCACGTACGCGTGGGCGACGCCGACGGCTTCGACGGCGTGCTCATCAGCCCGGGACCCGGTACGCCCGAGGCGGCCGGCGTCAGCGTGTCCCTGGTCCGCCACGCGGCCGCGCGCGAGCAGCCGCTGCTCGGCGTCTGCCTGGGCCACCAGGCCATCGCCATCGCCTTCGGCGGCACGGTGTCCCGCGCGCCCGAGCTCTTTCACGGCCAGACCAGCGACATCCTCCACGACGGCAAGGGCGTGTTCGAGACGCTGCCCTCGCCGGTGCGGATGACCCGCTATCACTCGCTCGCCGTGTTGCCCGAGACCGTGCCTGAGGTGCTCGACGTGACCGCGCGGACCGCGGACGGCGTCATCATGGGCCTGCGCCACCGCCGGGCGCCCCTTGAGGGCATCCAGTTCCACCCCGAGTCGATCTTGTCTGAACACGGCCACACATTGCTCGAGAATTGGCTGCGCGGAACCGTGTAACAAACGCCGCGCGTACGGCGACTAACTAGTGAGCGTCCCCGCCGTTGCCCCCGAGCGGCGGGGGCGTTTTTTCGTCTCACGAGCAAACGGAGGGCCGCCCGTCCACGATGGGACGGGCGGCCCTTTCCGCTTGGACGAGGAGACCTCAGCCGCCGAGGGGGTCGTCGTCGATCGGGTTGTCAGACGGCGGGTCCTCAGGGAAGTCCGTCTGGTCGTCGGTGGGCTGTTCAGTGGGGAACGGGTCGGTGGGCTGCTCCGTCGGCTGCTGGTCGGGACCCGTGGACACCACGATGGTCACCGTAGTGTTCGCCGGCAGCTTGGTGCCCTCGCCCGGGTTTTGCTGGACGACCGTGCCCTCGGGCTGGTCACTCGGCTGCGGGACGACCTTGGCCTTGAACCCGGCCGCCTTCAGCTGCGCGGTGGCGTCCTCCACGGTGAGCCCGACGAGGCTGGGGACCTCGCCCAGCTCCTTGGGAACCCACAGGGTGACCGTGCCGTCCTCTTCGATCGACTCGCCGGACTTGGGCTTGGTGGCGACGACCGTGCCCTGCGGCTTGGAGGAGACCCTGGTCTGGACCGTGGCCTTCAGGCCGGCCTTGTCCAGGGCCGCGATGGCCTCCGCCTGCGACATGCCGATGAGGCCGTCAGGCACCTTGACCTTCTTCGGGCCCGTGGACACGTAGAGCTTGACGGTCGAGTCCTTCGGTGCCTTGGTGCCCTCAGGGGGATCCGTCTTGATGACGGTGTCCTTGTCGATCTCGGAGCTGGGCTCCTTCACCACCTCGACCTTGAACCCCAGGCTGGTGAGCTGGCTCTCGGCGTATTTCTGATCCTGCGAGACGAGGGACGGGATCGCGACAGTCGTCTGCGCCGGCGTGTTGCCGGTGCCGAAGATCAGGTAGCCGGCCGTGACGAAGCCGCCGATGATCAGCAGGGGGATGATGATCCACAACGCGGTCTTGACTCCGTTGCCGCCACCGCCGGAGGCCCTGCGCCGCCCGCCACGGCCGCCGCCGCCCTCACCATCGCCGTAGTCGTATGGCGGGATGGCGCTGGTGCGCTGCGTGGCCGGGCCGGTGGCGGCCTGCGTGGCCGTCATCATGCGCGTGCCCTGGCCGTAGTTGCCCGTCATCGCCATCGTCTGGGCGTCGGTCGGCATGCCGGACATCGCCCGCTGGATGTCGGCCCGCATGTCGGCCGCGCTCTGGTAACGCTGGGCCGGGTCCTTGGCCATGGCCTTGAGCACGATCGCGTCGGCCCACGGCGGGATGTCGCGGTCGATCTGCGACGGCGGGATCGGCTCCTCGCGGACGTGCTGGTAGGCGATCGCGACCGGCGAGTCGCCGGTGAACGGCGGCTGCCCGGTCAGCAGCTCATAAAGCAGGCAGCCCGTGGAGTAAATGTCGCTCCGCGCGTCGACCCGTTCGCCCCGCGCCTGCTCGGGCGACAGGTATTGCGCGGTGCCGATCACCTGAGCCGTCTGCGTCATCGTGGCCGCGGAGTCGGCCATCGCGCGCGCGATGCCGAAGTCCATCACCTTGACGTCGCCCGCCCGCGTGATCATCACGTTGGCCGGCTTGATGTCGCGGTGCACGATGCCGCCGCGGTGGCTGTAGTCCAGTGCCCGCAGGATGCCGTCGACCAGCTCGACCGCCCGCTCGGGCATCAGTCGCCGGTCCTGGCGCAGCAGGTCGCGCAGCGTCCTGCCGTCGACGTATTCCATCACGATGTAGGGCACCGGGGCGCCGTCGGTGACGTCCTCGCCGGTGTCGTAGACCGCGACGACGGCCGGGTGGTTCAGTGAGGCCGCCGACTGCGCCTCACGGCGGAACCTGGCCTGGAAGGTGTGGTCACGCGCCAGATCGGAGCGGAGGGTCTTGATCGCGACTATGCGGTCCAGCCGGATGTCTCGGGCGCGATAGACCTCGGCCATGCCGCCGCGCCCGACGACACCGTCGAGCTCGTAACGACCTCCGAGTAGCCGAGGCTGAGTCATTTCCTGCACTGTCCCTTACCGTTCATCTTGGGTGCCGGCCTGCTCGGGGGGCCGCCGGTGTCCATCATCGACCCCCTGGCGCGTCACGTCTCCTCCTTGGGCGGGTTCGTCTCACCCGGGTCTGGCGAAGCGGTCGGTGTCGAAGTCGTCGGTGTCCTGGTAGGCGTTGGAGTGGGGGTGGGTGTCGGGGTCCGGGTCGTCGGTGTCGGTTTCGGTGTCGGCTTCTTCGTAGGAGTTGCCGACTTGCTTACCGTAGCCGACCGTGAGGGTATAGGCCTCGGCGACTTGACCGGAACCACCGCAGGGCGTCGGGTACGTGTTTTGGTCTTGCTCGGGCGTGGCAGCTCAGGCGTCGACACCGTCGACTCTGTGGGATCCGCCACGTCGGGCGGCGTCTCCACCGGCGACCGGCCGGCGAGGGAGAAGGCGCTGAGCCCCACGGCGGCCACGCATCCGGCGGTGGCCACGGCGGCCAGCGTCCTCGCGCCCTTGCGCCGCTTGCCCTGCCCGCCCGGCCGCTGCTCCTCCATGGCCATCGCCGGGGTGAGATCGTCGGTGTCCCGCTCGTCCTCGGGCGACGGCTCGCGCACCTCGAAGCCGGACGGGTCGGTGAACATGCTCAGGTCGGCGCCCTGTTCGCCACCGACCAGCGACTCGCGCAGCACGTATGCCCGGTCGGTCACTTCCAGCGCCGTGGCCGGGCGCTGCGCCGGGTCCTTGGCCAGCAGCGCCAGGACCAGCTCGCGCACCGGCGCCGGCACGTCCACGCCGAGCGGCGGGGGCGGCTCGTTGAGGTGCATCAGCGCGATCGCTACCTGGGTGTCCCCGCGGAACGGCGTGCGGCCCGACAGGCTCTCGTACGCCACGATGCCCAGCGAGTAGAGGTCGGTCGCGGGCGTGAGCGGCAAGCCCTGCGCCTGCTCAGGGCTGACGTATTGGGCGGTGCCCAGCACGGTGCCGGTCTGCGTCACCGGCGCCGCCTCCAGGGCCCGCGCGATGCCGAAGTCCGTCACCTTGATGACGCCCTCGGGAGTGACCAGGAGGTTGCCGGGCTTGATGTCGCGGTGGATGATCCCGGCGGAATGCGCCGCGTGCAGTGCCTTGGCGGTCTGGTGCATCACGTCCAGTGCCACTTCGGCCCCGAGGGCGCCGTTGCGGGCCAGGATGGCCGACAGCGGCTCTCCGTGGACCAGCTCCATCACCAGGTAGGCGAGGTCGCTCTGCTCGCCGTAGTCGAAGACCTGCGCGATCCCGGGGTCGGCCAGGGCCGCCGTGAGCCTGGCCTCGTTGCGGAAGCGCTCACGGAAGGTGGGGTCGGCATAGATGTGGCTGTGCAGGATCTTGACCGCCACCTCGCGCCCGAGGAGCTCGTCACGGGCGCGCCACACCTCGCCCATACCGCCCGTGGCGATGCGGGAGACCAGGAGGTAGCGGTTACGGAGCCGCATGGTCCAGCAGGGTACCGTCACTCACTTGTTCAGCACCGCCTCCAGCACGGCTTTTGCGATCGGCGCGGCCGTGTGGCCGCCTGTCGCCTCCGCGCCGACGTTCGCGGCGCCGGACTCGACGATCACCGCCAGCGCCACCTTCGGGTCCTCCGCGGGCGCGAAGGAGATGAACCAGGCGTGCGGCGGCTGGCCGTCGGCCGTCTCCGCGGTGCCCGTCTTACCCGCTACTTGGACGCCTGGCACCTGCGCCAGGTTGGCCGTGCCGTTGTTGACGACGCTCACCATCATCTGGCGCAGCTTGCCCGCCGTCTCGGTGCTGACCGCCTCCGACAGCTCCTCGGGCTTGGCCTCGTCGACCGTGTCGCCCTTGGCGTCGGTGATCTTGTTGACCAGGTACGGCTTCATCACCGCGCCCTCGTTGGCGATGCCAGCGGCGATCATGGCCATCTGCAGCGGGGTCATCCGGTTGCTGCGCTGTCCGATCGAGGCCATCGCCACGGCCGCCTGATCCTCCTTGGGGCCGAAATCGCTGTCGGCCACCGACATCGGCACGGCGATCTGCGTGCCCATCCCGAACTTCTCCGTCTGCTCATTCATTTTGTCGTAGCCCAGCTCCATGCCCATCTTGCCGAAGGGTGTGTTGCAGGACTTCTCCAGCGCGTACGTCAGCGTGACCGAGCCGGAGCCGCAGGCCGCGCCGCCGTAGTTGGGCAGACTGATGTTGGTGTTGGGCAGCGGCAGCCGCTGTGGCGCATCCACAGTGGTGTCCGGGCCGCGCCCGGAGTCGTCCTCCAGGTACGCCGCCATCGTCACCACCTTGAACGTCGACCCCGGCGGGTACGTCTGGCCGATGGTGCGGTTGAGCAGCGGCTGGCTCTTCTCCTTGGCCAGCACGTCGTAGCGCGTGAAGACCTTGCCCTTGTCGGTGCCCGACAGCTCGGTGGGATCGTAGGTCGGCAGCGAGACCATCGCCAGGATCGCGCCGGTCTTCGGGTCGAGCGCGATCACGGCGCCGCGCTTGCCGCTGCTGCGGAGCGCGTCGTAGGCCGCCTTCTGCGCCTTGGGGTTGATCGTGACCTCGACGTTGGCGCCCTTGGTCGGCTCGCCGGTGAACAGGTCGATGCTCCGCCGCAGCAGCAGGTCCGCGCTGGAGCCGTCGAGCAGGTCGTTCTCGGACCTCTCGATCGCGCTCTCGCTCTCGGGCGAGAAGAAGCCGGTGACGTGCGCGTAGAGCCTGGCGTCCGGGTATTCCCTGGCGAACTTGAACTTCTTGCTCTCGGTCTCGACGGACTGCGCGATCACCTTGCCGCCCGCGACGATGCGTCCCCGCTCGATGGCGTACCGCGCGTAGTAGTTGCGGGTGTTGCGGGAGTCGCCGCTCAGCTCTTCCGCGCGAACCGCCTGCAGGATGTTCACATTGATCATCAGGAGCGCGAACATGACCAGGCAGGCCACGGCCGCGCGCTTCAGGGTCTTGTTCATCGCTGGAACACCTGCGTCAGTCCTTCGTTCTGGATCGCCTGAGGCGGGGGCTTTCGCGCCGAATCCGACATTCTTACCAAAAGCGCGATAAGGATCCAGTTAGCCAGCAACGCCGAGCCACCCTGGGACATGAACGGGGTGACCAGGCCGGTCAGGGGGATGAGGTTCGTCACCCCGCCGACGATGATGAACACCTGCCAGGCCAGGATGAACGACAGGCCGCCCGCCAGCAGCTTCGAGAACGGCTCGCGGGCCGCCAGCGAGGTGCGCAGACCCCGCTCGACCAGCAGCGCGTAGAGCATGATCAGCGCCATCAGGCCGGTCAGGCCCAGCTCTTCGCCGATCGCGGCGAAGATGAAGTCAGAGAACGACAGCGGGATCAGGTCGGGATTGCCCTGCCCGAGCCCGGTGCCCAGGATGCCGCCCGCGCCGAGCCCGAAGAGGCTCTGCATGATCTGGTAGCTGCCGCCGATCTCCCGGTTGTAGAACTCGTCGGAGCTCGGGTTGAGCCAGATCTGGAAGCGGTCGCCGACGTGGTCGAAGGCCATGCCCGCCAGGAAGGCGCCGCCCGCGAAGAGCAGCACGCCGATCAGCACCCACGACGTGCGCTGCGTGGCGATGTAGAGCATCGCGATGAACGTGCCGAACAGCAGCAGCGACGTGCCCAGGTCCTTCTCGAAGACCAGGACGAGCAGGCTGAGCGCCCAGGTGACGAGGACGGGGCCGAGGTCCCTGGCCCGCGGCAGGTCGATGAAGAGCAGCCGCCGCCCGGCCAGCGCCAGCACGTCCCGTTTGGCCACGAGGTAACCGGCGAAGAAGACCACCAGCGCCAGCTTGGCGAACTCGCCCGGCTGGATGGAGAATCCGCCGATGCGGATCCAGATCTTGGCGCCCTGCACCTCGCTGAGTGAGGCGGGCAAGATCGCGGGGATGGCGAGGAGGACCAGGCCGACGGCGCCGGCGGTGTAGGTGAGGCGCTGGAGCATCCGATGATCGCGGATCACCAGCAGCGTGGCCGTGAACATGACGACGCCGACCGCCGTCCACATGATCTGGTTGGCGGCGGACGCGCCGGGCATCTTCGCGGACTCGAGCCGGTAGATCATCACCAGGCCGAGACCGTTGATCACGGTGACCAGCGGCAGGATCAGCGGATCGGCCCACGGGGCGAACTTGGCCAGCACGATGTAGGCGACCGCCATCAGGCCGCCCAGACCCAGGCCGTACGTCAGCATGCCCGCCGGGATCCGGCCGTCGATCGCCAGGCCGACGTTGGCGTAGGCGCCCATGACGATGCCCACCGCGAGCGCCAGCATGACCAGCTGGGCCACGCGGCGCTTGGCCGGCATCGGGATGGGGGCTTCGGCGACTTCGCTCATTTACTGCTGTTTCGTCTTGGTCGCGGTGGCGGATGGCGTGGGCGACGCACTCGTGGTCGCCGTCGTATCGCTCGGCTGATCTCCGGAGAACTTCAACGCGTTGATTTTCGCCACGCCTTCGTCGACGGACAGGACGGGGATGCCGCTCCTGACCAGCGCTTGGTCAGCCTCGGACAGCTGGGAGAGCTGCCGTCCCGTGGGCTTGGAGACGCTGAAGAGCTGGAATCCGACCACCTCCTTCTGGATCCCCTTGAACACGACCACCTCGCCGTCCCTAGCACCGACGAAGAACTGGTCCTGGGTCCACTGGTATCCAAAATAGCCACCGGCGCCGACGGCGGCGATGGCTATGCAGAGCACGGTGACCAGCACGGGCCACACACGACGACGCTTGCCCGACCGCCGGGACGCCTGCGCGACCGGCTCGTCGAAGTCGTCGTCGGCGATCGCCGGCTGGGGTGCGGTCACCGCACTAGGTCGCCCCGGCGAGGTGTCCTGCGGATTCCCGCGCAGCCGGTTCATGCCCGCGGCGCCCACAACGGCCACCTCGGCAGGCACCTGCTGCCCATCGGTGATCTCCAGGACGTCGGCCAGGACGCACGTGATGTTGTCCGGCCCGCCTCCCCTGTTCGCCAGGTCGATGAGCTGGCGGACGACCTCTTCCGGATCGTCGATGTTGGTGAGCGTGGCGTGCAGCGTCTCCGCGCTCACCACACCGGACAGCCCGTCCGAGCACAGCAGGTAACGGTCACCTACCTGCGCCTCCCGGAGCGTGAGATCGGGATCGACCTCGCCGCTGCCGTCGAGAGCGCGCAGCAGGATCGAGCGCTGCGGATGCGTGGCGGCCTCTTCCGGCGTGATGCGCCCGTCGTCGACGAGCTGCTGCACCAGTGTGTGGTCATGGGTGATCTGGTAGAGCTCCCCGCGCCTGAGCAGGTAGGCGCGCGAGTCGCCGACGTGCACGAGGGCGACCTGGGTGCCGTGCCACAACATGGCCGTGAGAGTCGTGCCCATGCCTTTGAGGCTGGGATCCCGCCCCACCATTTCATGCAGCTTGCGGTTGGCGTCGCGTACCGCTGCCTCGATGGCGTTGAGCAGGTCACCCCCCTGTTGGGCCTCTTCGAGAGAGGCCATGGCGGCGATGGCGACTGAGCTGGCCACCTCGCCGTGTGCGTGCCCGCCCATGCCGTCGGCGACGGCAAGCAGGCGGCCGCTAGCGTACGCCGAGTCCTCGTTTCCTTCGCGGAGGAGGCCGACGTCCGAGCGGGCGGCGTAGCGGAGTGCGATGGTCATTTGCGCAATTCAATGACTGTTTTGCCGACGCGGATCGGAACACCGAGCGGCACCGGGGTCGGGCGGGTGACTTTCGAGCGGTCGAGATAGGTCCCGTTGGTCGACCCGAGGTCTTCCACGATCCACTGACCGTCCTGAGGAAAGAGCCGGGCATGCCGGCTGGAAGCGTAGTCGTCAGTGACTACCAGCGTGGCGTCGTTCGCCCGGCCAATGGTGATGGGCGTCTCCGTGAGAGTGATGGTGGTGCCTTGCAGCGGGCCACCGGTGACGATGAGCTGGCGTGGCTCGCCCTTCTTGCTTTTGGGCTTCGCCACGGCCTTGGCGGGTTTGGCGGACTTGCGTGGACCCGCGGGAGCCGTGCGTGAACCGAACAAGTCAGTCCGGATCACGCCGACTGCGGCAATGACGAAGAACCACAGCACCGCCAGGAAGGCGAGCCGGATCAGCAGCAGCGTGAGCTCGGACATGGACCGTTTGTCTACCTCTAATCGCGCCGGAACACCAGAGTCGTGCGCCCCAGGGTCACTCGCGTGCCGTTCTGGAGCTCGATCCTGCGTACCGGCTGGCCGTTGACGAAAGTGCCGTTCGTCGATCCCAAGTCGACGAGAACCACATTCTGGCCCTCGACGCGCAACTCCGCGTGATGCCGCGAAACGCCGGGATCGACTAGACGAAGATCGCAGTCGGTGCCCCTGCCGAGCAAGGTCACCGGAGTGGTGAGCTCGTAGGAGCGGTCCCCCTGCGGGTCGTCCTGGGTGGAGACGAGCAGCCTGGGCCGCCCGTTGAACGCGTGCGGCCGGGATGGAGGCAGGTCGCTCGCCGGCTGGCGAATCTCGTCCTGCTCCACCGTCGCGCCGCGGATGACGCCGGACCTGATGCGGAACAAACCCACAGCCAGGTCGGCGGCGGTCTCGAAGCGAACCCGGACCGGTCCCACGAAAGAGTAGCCCTGCTCCTTGGCGTACTCCCTGGCGAGGTTGGCCAGCTCGTGACTGATGCTGTCGGCGTAGACCTCAAGCCGCTCGCTGTCGGTCGTGGACAGCTCGACCACGAAATCGTTGGGCACGAGCGTGCGACCTTGAGCGACGATCGCCGCACGCTCATCCATCTCCCGCTGAACCGCGCTGGCGACCTCGACCGGCTGAAGGTCAGATTTGAACGCCCGCGCAAAGGCCCCCTCAACCAAGCCTTCGAGCCTTCGCTCGAAGCGCTGAAGGACTCCCACCGGGTACCTCCCTTCCTCCGTGCATATGATCGCGTTCCCCAGACGCGTACGGCGCCCGGTTTCCGCTAGTCCCACGTCGCGGCGTTTCCCGGCGCCCGTCGGCTGTCGCGCCCAGCTCCTCCGCTCCCGTGTCTTATGCGATCGTATCCGGGTTCAGTACCAGTGGCTGTTCCGTGCTACTGTTTCTCCGCACCCAAAAAAGGGCGGGTGGCGGAACGGCAGACGCGCACGGTTCAGGTCCGTGTGTCCGAAAGGACGTGAGGGTTCAAATCCCTCCTCGCCCACTCGGTGACTGGGGACTCTTGGTCGGAAGCATTCGCTTCCTCCCGCGGGTCCCCTCGTCGTGTTTACCCGGGGGATAACCCCCGGACCCCCAGCGTCTTCTGGGGGGCATGGCCCCCCAGACCCCCCGTCCCTGGGGGCTGTGCCCCCAGACCCCCATCTTCTCGGGTTCCCGTCTTCTTGGGCTGTTGCCCTCAGAGCCCCATCTTCTCTTCTCGGGCTGTTGCCCTCAGGCCTTCGTCTTCTGGGGGCTTTGCCCCCAGATCCCCTTTGTTTGCTGTGGTTGTTCGTCGTTGGGTGCGGTCCCACCCTGACGAAGTCGTCGGCGGATCGCAAGGGTTGTGGGGGCTCTTTTTCTGGGGGTGGGGCGCCCTTGGAGCGTGGGTCAGGGTGGTTGCAAGGTGCTTTCGGGGCGCTTGCCAATGTGTTTTACGTCACAGCCTGGTATCCAGCAGCTCGCCCAGTAGGTCGGTGAGGCTCACCATTCCGATGACTGATCCTGATTGGTTCGTTACCAGGGCCAGGTGGGATCTTGCCTCTTGTAGGGCTGTTACCGCTTCTGGGACCTGGGTTACGCATGGCAGGTGGGGGAGGGTGTGTGTTAGGTCGCCTGCTTTGTCTCTTGGGTTGAGGAGGGCGTCTCTTGCGTGGAGGGCGCCTTCCACTGAGGTGGGGGTGCCTACCAGGAGTCTCAGGTGGCCGCTTTCTGTTGCGGCTGATCTGATCTGGGCCGCTGTTGCTGTTGGCGGGACCATGACCGCCTGGGTTATGGGGACCATGAGGCGTTCTATGCCTTCTGCCTGGAGGCGGAGGGCTCTGGTCAGGAGGTCGTGTTCGTCTCTGTCCAGGAGGCCCATGCGGCCTGACTCGCCTACCAGCATGGCCAGTTGTCGCGGTGTGCGCGTCGTCGCCAGTTCGTTTTTCGGTTGTACGCCGAAGAGGCGGAGGATGGCGTTGGTCAGGGCGTTCAGGGTCGTGAGCAGGGGGCGCATCACGTGGGTGAAGGCGCGGAACGGCAGGGTCAGGAGGAGAGCCGCGCGTTCCGGGTGTGTCAGGGCCCAGGATTTGGGGGCCATTTCGCCGATCACCATGTGGAGGAACGTCACCAGCGCCAGGGCGATGGTGAGGGATATGGGGAGGCGGAGGGACTCCGGGAGTCCCACGGCGGCGAAGACCGGCTCCAGCGCGTGTTCCAGTGCCGGTTCCGAGACCAGGCCCAGGCCCAAGGTGCACAGGGTGATGCCCAGCTGGGCGCCGGCCAGCATGAGAGACAGTTGCCTTCCACCGGATACGGCGGATTTGGCGGCGAATCTCACCACGCGGTTGCTGCCTGTGGCCATCTCCTCCAGGCGGTGGCGTCTGGCGGAGACGAAGGCGAATTCGGCGGCGACGAACAGCGCGTTGAAGGCCAGGAGGGCGAGGCTGATGAGGAGCATCGTCATCGGGTCGCCTCCGCGGGCGCGTGCTTTGCGTGGACCAGGCGGACCCATTCGGGGACGCGTCGGTTCAGGGACATGACCGTCACGTGCGCCACGTGGTTGTTGTCGGTCTCTGCGAACGGGTCGTCGGTGGGGTGGTTGATCGGGACCGTCAGCTCGTCCCCGGGGTCTGGCAGGCGGCCCAGTTGGGCCAGGACCAGGCCGGCGAGGGTGTCGTAGTCGTCGCTCTCCGGGAGGGAGATGCCGGTGGCGCGCTCTACCTCGTCCAGCCTCAGCCAGCCTGGCACCTCCCAGACGCCGGGCCCGCGCTCCACGGCGCCCGCCGGCTCGGGGTCGTTCTCGTCCAGCAGCTCGCCGACCAGCTCCTCGGCCAGGTCCTCGATGGTGATCACACCGGCCAGGCCGCCGTACTCGTCGATGACCAGGGCGATGTCGTCCCTGGCCGTGCGCAGTTTGTCCAGTACGGCCGGCAGGGGGAGGGAATCTGGGACCAGGAGAGCCGGGCGGGTGATGGTTTTGATGTCGCCTTCGTTCATGTGTGATGCGAGGAGCTCGCGGACGCCCGTCACTCCGAGCACGTCGCCGTCGGCGCCGAGCACCGGGTAGCGGGAGTGGCCGCGCCGGCGCATGACCTCGAGCAGGTCGGAGATCGGCTGCGTGTCGCGGAGCACGACGACTCGAGGGCGGGGGACCATGATCTCTTCCGCTGTGCGGTCGCCGAACTCCAGGGCTCGTTCGAGAAGCTCTGACAGTGTCGGAGGGAGCTCTCCGGCTTTGGTCGACTCCTCGATGATGCGGGACAGCTCCTCCGGGGTCGCGCCGTGCTCCACCTCCTCCACGGGCTCGACGCCGACGCGCCTGAGCAGGCCCGTGGCGGCCGAGTCGAACAGGCGCACCAACGGGCCGACCACGGCCAGGTAGCCCAGGGTCGCGCTCGCCAGGGACTTGGCCACCGGCTCGGGGCGGGCGATGCCCAGGTTCTTCGGCGCCAGCTCGCCCAGGACCATCTGTACCACCGTGGCCACGAACACGCCGGCGGCCACGGAGATGCCGGAGATCATGGTGGTGGACAGTCCGGTGTTCTCGAGCCAGGGGCGGACGATCACGGAGATCGCCGGTTCGGCCAGGAAGCCGACCAGCAGGGCCGTTACCGTGATGCCCAGCTGGGCGCCGGAGAGCATGAAGGACAGCCGCGAGGTCACCTGGAGTGCCTTCTCGGCGGACTTGTCGCCCGCCGCGGCCTGCTCACGGAGAATGCCGCGGTCCGCGGCGACGTACGCGAACTCCTGAGCGACGAAGAAACCCGTTGCCGCGGTCAGGAGGAACAGGGCCAGGAGCCCGAAATAGGCGCTCACCGCAGTGAGCTTTCAGAAGAACCCGTGCCAGAGCACGGGCAAAGACTCCACGGGTCCGGAGCGGACACGATCATCCCTTCGATAGAGGTCGTCACCAACGTAACGACACAAGTGGCGACTATGTTTCCACGGTCACTGTGCGTGACGGCTTCTGGCGGATCCGCTGGTTCTCGGTAGTTTTCCCTAGACAAAGGTTGGGCGAGGGTCTGCACTTGCCGGGGGTTCGACGTACCGTCTATGACAAGCGAAGGGAAGAGGGCGAAGTGACTGAGGACGACCGGACGAGGGCCATGCGCTCGCCAGGCGACGGCCGCCCGCTGCCTCTGAGGCCCGCTGACGGCCTGCGCTCCGGCGGTGCGCCCGCCTACCAGGTGCCGTCCGGCGGGGCGGGAGCGCCCACGCACAAGCTCCCTGTCGCTTCCCAGAATCCTGAGGCGCCGGCTCCGCCCAAGGCCGGCTCGCGGGTCTATGGGAGGGCGCGGTCGGGCAGCAGTCCGGTCAAGCCGCTGCGGTCCAGGCGGGACGGAGCTGGGCCGTCGGAGATGGCCCCCAGAGGGCCCCGCAAGCGGCCGTCGGGTAAGACGGTTCTGAAGATCGTTGCCGGGCTGCTGGTGGTGTTGCTGGTGGCGGCCGTGGGTATGTTCTTCTGGATCGACTCCCGGTTGGCCGGGATCGACGCGGTGCTCGACGACTACGAGGGCCGTCCGGCCGACACCCCGGGCACCAACTGGCTGCTGGTGGGCTCCGACAGCCGCAAGGGTCTGTCGGCGGCCGAGCGTAAGAAGCTCCGCACCGGGCGTGCCGTGGGGCAGCGTACGGACTCGATGATGTTGCTGCACATCCCCGAGGGCAGCGACAAGCCGACGCTGGTCAGCCTGCCCCGCGACTCGGCGGTCACCATCCCGGGCAAGGGGCGCGACAAGCTCAACTCCGCCTACTCGCTAGGTGGGCCGAAGCTGCTGGCGCGCACGGTGGAGACGGTCACGGGGATCCATGTCGACCACTACATGGAGATCGGTTTCGCCGGATTCGTGGACATCGTCGACGCCGTCGGCGGCGTCGAGATCAACGTCCGGGCCGACGTGGACGACCCCAAAGCGGGGCTGAAACTGAAGAAGGGCACGCAGGTGCTCACTGGCGCCCAGGCCCTGGGGTACGTCCGCACCCGGAAGGGCGGCGCGCTGCCCGACTTCGAGCGGACCAAGCGGCAGCGGCAGTTCCTCGGCGCGGTCGTGAAGAAGGCGGCCAGCCCGGGAGTGCTGATCAACCCGTTCACCTCCATCCCGCTGGCCATGAGCGCCACGGACGCGGTCCAGGTCGACGGCGGCACCGGGGCGTTCGACATGCTCTCGCTCGGGCTGGCCATGGGTGACAGCCCGGTGACGACTGTGGTGCCGTTCGGTGGGGAGGAGCCCGTCCCGAGCGGGGGCACGGCGGTCAAGTGGGACCGGACGAAGGCCCTGGCGCTCTTCGACGCGCTGAAGAACGACAAGCCGGTCCCGAAGACCGTTGTCGACGCCGGCTGATTCCCGGGCCGGGGCTAGCCCGAGGAGCCGGCTGTGGCGGTTGTGGCGGCGGTGATCGCCGCCATGGCCGCCGCGTTGATGGAGGCGATGGTCTTGGCGACCGCGTCGCCCGCCCAGGCGCCCTCCGCGATCTCCTTGACGCGGGCCTTGCTCGTTCCCGGGAACGCCTTGCGATCCAGCTTGGCCGCGTGCATGATCGCGATCAGGACGGCGGTGCGGGCGTCGGGGTCCGCGCCCGCGAGCACGGCGGAGATCCGTTCACGGACGTTCGCCTCCACTCCCGGCTGCGCCTCCAGCCAGCGGGTGATCGGAAACAGGCCCAGGACCTTGCCCCGTTCCTCGGTCAGCACGCCTGCCGAGGCCAGCTTGGTGAGCAGGCGCGTGCGTAGCTTGGCCGAGTGCAGGCGCTGCACCCACCACTGCGGTGTGCGGTCCTTGCGTTCGGCGGCGATGCGGGTGAGCGTGGCGTCCAGTTCGTCGTCGCCGACCGGGGCCGGGTCCTTGAGCGTGAGCTTCTTGTTCGACAGCTCCACGCGGTCCGCCACGGCGAGCTCGGCCAGGATGGCGCCGGCCAGCGCCGGGTCGAGCTGCGTGGAGTTGATGAGCGGCTTGCCGTCTTCTTTGTAAGCCAACAGGAGGAGTTCCTCGGCGATCGTCACCGTCATGGTTCGACACTAATCTCCCAGCCATGACTATGTCGGAGACGTTGCATGCCGTCGGTCGTCCGCTGCTCCAGGCGCAGCTGGAGCATCCCACCGTGGCCGGGATCGCGCGGGGCGACCTGGCCGAGCCGGTGTTCAGGTCGTGGCTGGAGCAGGACTACCTGTTCCTGCTCGACTACGTGCGGGTGTTCTCCCGGCTGGCCTGGCAGGCGCCCGACGCGCATCTGGGCGACCTGGTGGATCTGGCGCACACGACGTACCACGACGAGCTGAGCTTGCATCGGTCGTTGTCGGCGGAGTTCGGGGCCGATCTGGACGGGGCGGTGAAGGGGCTGGCGTGTGCGGCGTATACGGCGTTCCTGCTGGATTCGGCGGCGTCGTACGGGGAGGGGCTGGCGGCGCTCTATCCGTGTATGTGGGGGTATTCGAGCCTCGGGCGGATCCTGGCGGAGAATCCGCCGGCCGAGCCGCGGTACCGGGCGTGGGTGGACACGTACGCGGATCCGGAGTTCGCGGCGTTGACGGTGCGGATCGCGCAGATGATCGACGAGGCCGACCCCGATCCGGCGCGGGCGGAGGTGCTGTTCAGGGAAGGGATGGCACACGAGCTGGCCTTCTGGGACGTTCCGTAGTTTCCACAGGCTGTGGACGGCCGGGTGTGCGCCGTACCCTGGTGGCATGCCGGAACTTCCCGAAGTGGAGTCTCTGGCCCACTTCTTGCGCGACCGGGCGGTGGGCCGCACCATCCTGGGTGTCGACGTGGTCGCCATCCAGGCGCTCAAGACGTTCGATCCGCCGGTCACCGCGCTCGGCGGGCTGACCGTGACCGGCGTGGCCAGGCACGGCAAGTTCCTCGACCTCGACTGCGACGGGCTGCATCTGGTCATCCACCTCGCCCGCGCGGGATGGCTGCGCTGGCGCGAGGATTTGTCCGGGGCGAAGCCGGTCCGTCCTGGGAAGGGGCCGCTCGCGGTGCGGCTGCGGCTGGCGCCCGATGACGAGGGCTTGGCGCCCGGGTTCGAGCTCACCGAGGCGGGGACGCAGAAGCGCCTTGCCGTCTATGTCACGAAAAATCCGGACGATGTCCCCGGCATCGCCGCCCTCGGCCCCGATCCCCTGGACGAGTCCTTCACCGTGGAGGCGCTCAAGCGGATCGTGGGCGGCAGCCGCACCCAGATCAAAGGGCTGCTGCGCGATCAGAAGGTCATCGCGGGCATCGGGAACGCCTACTCCGACGAGGTGCTGCACGCGGCCAAGATGTCCCCGTTCAAGATCGCGGCGACCTTGACGGACGCCCAGATCGCCGATCTGCACGAGGCCATCGTGACCACGCTGAGGGAGGCGGTGGAGCGGGCGCACGGGCTGGCGGCCAAGGACCTCAAGGCGGAGAAGAAGTCCGGGCTTCGGGTGCACAACCGGGCGGGGCAGCCGTGTGACGTGTGCGGTGACACGATCCGCGAGGTGTCGTTCGCCGACTCCGCGCTCCAGTACTGCCCCACCTGCCAGACCGGCGGCAAGCCCCTCGCCGACCGGAGGCTTTCCCGTCTTCTTAAATAACCCCCTTTTCTTTTACGGTCGCCCAGCGTCACCGCACGCGCCGACTTCCGTTTCCGTCTGTCATGGCCGGTCGTGAAGGCTCACGGGTTGCTCGCCGTGACGGAGCGCATGCTTGGCCGGCTTTCGTGGTTCGGGGCTGGGCCGCCGTGTCCGTTGCGCCGGTCTCCGCCGCACCCCGTCCCGCCGACCCGGCGCCCATGCCGCCTCCGCCTGTCCATGCGGCTCGGCCCGCCTGACGTTGCGTCGATGGCGCTCGGCCGAGGGTGGGTCAGGCCTTGACCGGGACGCGGTCCCTTGTCCGTGTGCGGGTGCGGAGGCCGATGGTGGCGATGATGGCGGCCAGCAGGGTTGCGGTCACCGGGGCGAGGAGGGCTGTGCGGAGGGCGGTCAGGGATGCTTGGGGGGTGGGGTCGGTGCCGAGAGCCGCGACGTTGATCGCGGTGACCGCCGACAGGCCCAGGGCCGCGCCGAACTGGAACGAGGAGTTGATGAGGCCGCCGGCCAGGCCCTGCTCGTGCTCGGCGATGCCGTCCGTGGCCACGATCGTGAGCGGGCCGTACACGAAGGCGAACATCAGGCCGATGAGCAGCATCGACGGCAGCATGGCCGCGTACGTCCAGTCCAGACCGACGCCGAGGAACAACGCGTACGCCAGCAGGCCCGACAGCAGGCCGCCCAGCACGACCTTCGCGTTGCCGTACCGGTTGACCAGCCACGGGGTGAGCGTGGGGGCCAGCACCACGTCGGTGGCGGCCGCCAGCAGGGCCAGGCCCGTCTGGATGGTGGACCAGCCGCGCAACTCCTGCAGGTAGAGCGTGATCAGGAACTGGAAGCCGAAGAACGAGGCCGTGAGCAGGGCGGCCATCAGGTTGGCCCGCACCAGGGAGCCTGACCTGAGGATGCCGAGTCGCACCAGCGGGCCGTCGGAGCGGCGCTCGACGGCGGCGAACGCCGCGAGCAGGGCCAGGCCGCCGGCGAAGGCCGCGACGGTCAGCGGCCAGCCGTCGGCTGGCTGCTCCAGGCGTACGACGCCGTAGACCAACAGCATCATCGCACCCGTGATGGTGGCGGCGCCCGCCAGGTCGAACCCCGTGGCCGGAGGGCGTTCGGCGGCGGGCTCCTTGATCAGGGGGATCGCGATGGCCAGGATCACCGCCGACATCAGCACCGGCGCGAAGAAGACCCAGCGCCAGCCGAAGGCCGTGAGCAGGCCGCCGATCACCAGGCCGAGCGCGAAGCCGCCTGCGGCTGTCCCCGCGTAGATGAGCAGGGCACGGTTGCGCAGCCGGCCCTCGGGAAACGTCGTGGTGATCAGGGAGAGGCCGGCCGGGGTCATGAAGGCGGCGGCCACACCCGTGACGAAGCGGGCGATCAGCAGCACCCAGCCCTCGTCCGCGAAGCCCCCGAGGCCGGAGAACACCAGGAACACTCCGAGCCAGAGCAGGAACATGCGGCGGCGGCCCAGCAGGTCGGCCGCGCGGCCGCCGAGCAGCATGAAACCGCCGTAGCCGAGCACGTACGCGCTCACGACCCCGCTCAGCATGCCCGTGGACAACCCCAGGTCGGCCCGGATGGACGGGAGGGCGACGTTCAGCATGGCCACGTCGATGCCCTCGAGGAAGATGGCGCCGCACAAGACGGCGAGGACGCCCCAGGAACGGGCAGGCATGACAAACCCCCGGTTATGAATAGGCAGTCGGTTCTCTCTTGTAACCGTCCACATCTTGGGCCAGCATGAAATGTCATGGAAGACGGCACTTTCAGATCACTCAGTTACTGCGACAGCACCGTGGACGACGACGACGACTACGACGTGCGGCAGTGGGACACCCGCGAGGACTGCGAGGTCCGCCAGATACTCGACCGCATCGCGGACAAGTGGTCGCTGCTCGTCATCGCGTTGCTCGACTGCCAGAGCCTGCGCTTCTCCCAGCTGCGCCGCGAGATCGACGGCGTCAGCCAGCGCATGCTCAGCGTGACCCTGCGTCACCTCGAGCGTGACGGGCTGGTGTCCCGTAAGGTCCACCCGGTGGTGCCGCCCAGGGTGGACTATGCGCTGACGCCGCTCGGGCGGACCCTGCACCAGACGATCAAATCCCTGGTCACGTGGACTGAGGAGCATCAGGCGGAGATCGCGTCGGCGCGTGCGGAGTACGACGCGAGGCAAGAGATGATGGAGGCATGACCGTTCCTGAGATCGAGGCCAGTGCCCTTCCCGATGACGCCTACCTGCTTGACGTGCGTGAGCAGGAGGAGTGGGTGGCCGGCCACGCCCCTGACGCCGCGCACATCCCCATGACCCAGATCCAGCAGCGGGTCGACGAGGTGCCGGCAGACCGGACGGTCTACGTCGTCTGCCGGGTGGGCGGACGGTCGCTGCAGGTCGCGGCCTGGCTCAACCAGCTCGGGCGGGAGGCGGTCAACGTCGGCGGCGGCATGCAGTCGTGGGAGGCCGCGCGCCGCCCGATGGTGAGCGAGACCGGACAGCAACCTTTCGTGGCCTAACGCGCAGTTCGCCCTTTATGGCATCATGAGGGCGCTAACTTCAGATTGTCGCGGGAGCTCGGGGTGCCGGGCTGAGAGGGCAGCTATTCATCCGCTGCCGACCGCCTGAACCTGTCCGGGTAATGCCGGCGTAGGGAGTGTGCGATGACGCATGTCGCCGACGAAGTTCCGCTGACCCTCCAGGGAACGCCCCCGAAAACGCTCGGCGTCCTCGATCAAGGCGCGCTCTGGGCGAACCTCGGCGTCAGTCTCCTGGGCTTCTCGGGCGCCCTCTACCTGCTCGACCCCCTCGGCAACGCACCGCTCAGCCTGATCGCCGCGCTCACCGCCACCGTGGTGGGCAGCCTGATCGGCACGTCTATGGTGGGCCTGGCCGCCATCCCCGGCACCCAGACGGGGCAACCCTCGATGGTGCTGCTCCGCGGGCTCTTCGGGGCCAAGGCGTCCTACGTGCCCACGGTGCTGAACATCGTCCAGATGCTCGGCTGGGGCGCGTTCGAGCTCTGGGTGATCGCCAAGGCTGCCAGCGCGATCTTCAGCGGCGTCCCGTACCAGGTGTGGGTGATCGCGGCCGGGGTGCTGACCACGGCGCTCACGATCTGGCCGCTCGGGGCGGTCCGCCTGATTCGGCGGTACGTCACCATCGGCGTGATCGTGTCCATGATCTGGTTCACCTGGTACCTCGTGTCCGAGGCGCCGGCGCACACAGGCGGCGGCTGGACCGCCTTCCCCGCGGCCGTGGACTACGTGATCGCGCTCTCGGTGTCCTGGGTGCCCATGGCCGCCGACTTCGCCAGGCACTCCAGGTCCAGCAAGGCCGCGTTCACCGGCGTGGTGGGCGGCTACACGCTGGCCCAGGTCGCCTGCCTGGGGCTGGGCGTGTACGCGGTGGCCATCGCGGGCGCGGACGCGGTGCTCGCGGACGGCACGGCGGTGTTCGGACCATTCGTGGCCGCGCCGCTGGGCGCGTTGTTTTTCGCGATCCTGGTGCTGCGTGAGACCGACCAGTCTTTCGCCAACGTCTACTCCACCACCGTGTCGCTGCAGAACCTGATGCCGCGCGTGGACCGCAGGGTGTTCTCCACCAGCATCGGCGTGCTCACCATCGCGATCGCGCTGGTCGTGGACGTCACCTCGTACGGTGCCTTCCTCGGCGTGATCGGCGCGGTGTTCGTGCCGATGTTCGCGGTGCTCGCCGTCGACTACTTCGTGCTGGGTGGCGCGGACCGCTGGAACACCGACGAGAACGCGCCCTCGCGCTGGACGATGCTGGTGCCGTGGGCGCTCGGTTTCGTCGCCTACTGGCTGACGACCTCGACTCCCACTGTGCCGGCGTGGGACGGCTTCTGGGCGTCGGCCCGTGAGGTGATCGGCTTCACCCGGCAGCCCTGGATGAACGGCGCGCTCGGCGGGGCCTTGGTGGCCGCGCTGGTGGCGCTGGTCATCGGCCTGCTGCTGCGGCGCGCTGCTCGACGTTGAGCAGGTGCTGCTTGGCGGCCGGGCCGCCCGCGTAGTCGCCGAGGGCGCCGTCCTCGCGCACCACCCGGTGACACGGCACGATCACGCAGACGGGGTTGGAGGCCAGCGCGTTGCCGATGGCCCGCAACGCGCGCGGCCGGCCGATGCTCGCGCCGATCTCCTCCAGCGTCGTGGTCGTGCCGTACGGCACCGCCATGGTCTTCTGCAGCACCGTGCGCGCGAAGGAAGTGGCCAGCGCCAGGTCCACGGGCGTGGCGAAGGCACGCAGGCGGCCGGAGAAGTAGGCGTCCAGCTCCCTGCGCACCGGGTCGAGCCGGCGCGGGTCCGGGCCGATGAACCTGCCCACATGCTTGGTGACCAGCTCGAAGACGGCGTTTTCCGGCTCGAAGGAACACGCGGCGATGCCTTTGCCGGTCACCGCCAGCACCATACGGCCCAGCGCGCCGTCGTAGGTGCCGAAGGCGATGTCCGGCGGCGTCTCGCCCCGATAGGTGGTGGAGGTCACACGTAGCAGGGCATCCAGATCGCCGCTCGTCATGCCTCCACCCTTCCCCGCGACTGAGAAATCGCCGTGACCGCAGCGTATCGGACGGATCGCCCGACGCACCCAGCTCGCCACGGGCACTATGGAGGTGTGGGGGACCAATGGGCCGGTAGTGACGATGAGATCGCTCGCGCGGTGCTCGCCAGCTCACCCAACGCCGTCGTGGCGCTCGACAGGGACCAGAGTGTGCTGGTCTGGAACGAGGCCGCCGAGCGGCTCTTCGGGTGGACGGCCGAGGAGATGCTCGGGCGCAGGGCGCCGATCGTGCCCGCGGAGCTGACCGCCGAGCTCAACGCCGTGCTCGAACGCGTGCGCACCGGGGGCCAGGTGTCGCTCCGCACCAAACGCCTGCACAGCGACGGCAGCGTGCTGGACCTGCGGGTCGACATCAGCGCGTTGCGACTGGGCAGCGCCGTGGCCGGCTACGTGTGTGTGCACCACCTGGCCAGGACCGACGAGGTCGCCAAGAACCGGATGGCGCGCCGGGCCAGGCTCGTGCGCAAGCTGACCGACGTGGTCGGCGACATCAACTCCGAGCTGGAGCTGCCGGCCGTGCTGGACCGGATCTCGGCCAGCCTCACTGAGCTGACCGGGGCGGACGCGGGCGGGTTCGTGCTGATCGAGGGGGAGCGGCTGCGGCTGGTCAGCACGTACCAGCTGCCGGAGTCGATCAGGGGGACCACCTCCGACCTGCGGACGAGCCTGGTGGACCGGCTCTTAAGAACCGGCAAGACCGTCCTGCTGCAGTCGAACGAGCTCGACGACCTGGTGTGGGCGAAGCTGAACGGGCTGCACACGATCGCGCTGGGCCTGGCCGCCGTCGGCGGGCGGCCGTACGGCGCGCTCTACGCGCTGTTCGCCCGGCGCACGCCGGGGCATCTCGAACTGGAGCTGCTGGAGCTCCTGGCCGGGCACGCCGGCATCGCCGTCGGCAACGCGGTCGCCTACCAGGAGGCGGTCCGGCAGCGGGCGCACGAGCAGGCGGTGTTCGACGCCAGCGCCGACGGGATCGCCGTGCTGGATCAGGCCGGGCGCGTGGTGCGGTGGAACCCGGCCGCCGCCGAGATCACCGCCTTCCCCGCCGACGCCGTCATCGGCGGGCCGCCGCCGTTCCCGCTGCCCGAGGCGGGGGAGAAGCTCACGTTCCAGATGGAGAGCGGGCGCTGGCTGGACGTGGTGAGCGCGCGGGTCGAGGAGACCGGCGAGGTCGTCGTCGACTTCCGCGACGTGACCACGGCCAAGGAACTCGAGGAGGCCAAAGACCTGTTCCTGGCCACGACCAGCCACGAACTGCGCACACCGATCACGATCGTGCGGGGGTTCGCGAGCACGCTGGACTCGCGCTGGGACAAGATGAGCGACCCCGAGCGCCGCTCGGCCGTGCACACGATCGCCGAGCGGGCCAGGTCCCTGGGGCAGCTCATGGACCACCTGCTGCTCGGCGCACGGGCGGGCGCGGACGAGCTGAAGGTACGGATCGAGACGTTCGACCTGGCCGAGCGCATCCACGCGGCCACCCTGGGCCTGCCGGCGTTGTCGGACAAGCACCGGGTGGAGGTCGTGCTCCCCGACAAGCTGCCTGACGTGCTCGGCGACGCGCTGGCCACGGACATCGTCCTCGGGCAGCTGCTGGAGAACGCGTTCAAGTACTCGCCGAAGGGCGGGCTGATCAGCGTCGAGGCCTGGCTGGAGGACCAGAACGTCGTCGTGGTGGTCGACGACGAGGGCGTCGGCATCGCCCCGCCGGACCGCGAGCGGATCTTCGAGAGGTTCGTCCAGGTGGACAGTGGCGACCGGAGAAGGTTTGGTGGAGTGGGGCTGGGTCTCTACATCGTCCGCAGCCTCGCCCGAGCACAGGGAGGCGACGTGAGCGCTCATCCGCGACCCGGAGGTGGCACCAGGATGCGGCTCGTCCTGCGGTGCCCGTCCCCTATCGGATCCGACACACCGATGCGGTAACGAGGTGGTCACGGTTCCGCTGACCTATCGTCCAATGTGTACAAGCTGTGATCGAGATGCGGTTTCTGGGATCGAGTAACGGGGCATTTCGGTCGTACCGGGGAGTGTTCCCGCGGGGGGCACAGGGAACGGGGAGGTGGGTGTGTCAAGCGTGGTGCTACTGCCGTACGCGCCGTCCAGCGTTGCCGTCGCCCGCCAGCGTCTGAGCACTGACCTGCAGGAAAGCGGGGTCTTTTCCACGGCGATCGACGATGCCGTGCTCGTGGTGAGCGAGTTGCTGAGCAACGCGCTGCGGCACGCGCATCCGCTGCCGTCGGGCATGGTGAGGGTGGCCTGGCTGCGTAGCGACGATCACATCGAGGTTGCGGTCAGCGACGGGGGCGCGGCGACCGAGCCGCGGGCCGGCCGCCCGACCCTGTCCTCGCTAGGGGGCCGGGGGCTCGGCATCGTGGAATACGTGGCTGAGAGCTGGGGAGTGCGTCACGACGGGGACACCACGACGGTGTGGGCCATCCTGCCCGCCCCCAAGGGATCGATGAACGGGCAGGTCGCAGCACTCAAAGAGGCCGGCTAGCCAGCACGGCCCGCTCTCCGGTCGCCCATGCCGTGGACACCAGCAAGTAGAGCCCGGCCGCCAGCGGGAGCACGAGCGCGGCCAGCACGGAGCCGTACGGCAGCAGCCGCATGATCCTCCGCATCACCTCAGGCTGTTCCTCGGAAACCTTGATCTGCCGTGCGGACAGCCACGCCACCGCTGTGACCAGTGCAATGACCAGAACGAAGACCAAAACCGGTGCACTGACCAGACCGTAATTGGCGACCAGTCCGGCCACTTGGTGCCCCAGAGGCGCCCCGAACAGGTCGTGACCGGCCAGCGCGGTCGGATGCGTGGCCACCCGGTACATCAGCCATATGAACGGCAGCTGCGCCAGCATCGGCAGGAACCCGGCGAACGGCGAGCTGCCTTCCTTGGCGTAGAGCGCGCGTGTCTCCTTGGCCAGCCGCTCCGGATTCCGCCCGAAGCGTTTCTGCAGTTCGCGAAGCTTGGGCGCGAGCCGCTCGCGGATCTTCACCGTACGGGCCTGGCGGACATTGAGCGGCAGCAGCAGGAGCCGCACGGTCACCGTGAACAAAACGATCGCGAGCGCGGCATTGCCCCCGGACATGCCGATGATGAACGTGACAAGAGAATCGATCATGAGCCCTTCCATCAACAGGAGGTGAGAGAGGGCTCACGTGCCGGCGAGCCCCGCTGACGAGTGGTAGCGGGGCATGCCTAAGGGGCTCGTGGACGCGGGCGACCGGCCGCGTCGGGGTCGCGCTGGCGCTGGAACGCAATACGGCGCGCGTAACTCAGCGGAAAGCTCGGCGGCTCCCCGCTGAGGACGGGCAGCAACGTGGCCGCCCACGTGGCCAGCAGCAGGATCGCCACCATGGTGATCCCGACCAGCCACGGATCAAGCAGGAAAAGCGTCAATGTGACCGGGAGGACTTGCCGACGACGGTGACCGCGATGAAGAAGACCAGGGCGACTACGCCGATGATCAGCGCGATCTTCACCAGGAAGGCCAGCATCGGCAGCAAGAAGTTGAACAGCACGAAGAGACCTAGCAGGGTCCCTATGACGAGCATCACGACTTTACCCATGGAGCCACCGTACGTCCTCCGAGCATGATCCGCGAGGCTTACAGAGTGATGACGTCCATGCCACTTCCGCGGGGCGTGGCCGTACCGTGAAGACGTGAACACGCGCATCCTGGTGGTCGATGACGATCCGACCGTCTCCGAGGTCGTCGCCCGCTATCTGGAGCGCGACGGGCACGAGGTCGAGTGTGTGGGCGACGGCGCGGAGGCGCTGCGCAGGGCGCTGGCGCACCCGCCGGACCTCATGGTTCTCGACCTCATGCTGCCCAAGATCGACGGGCTGCAGGTGTGCAGGAAGCTCAGGGAGCGCTGGCCGGTCCCGGTGATCATGCTGACCGCGCTCGGCGAGGAGATCGACCGGGTGGTCGGCCTGGAGACGGGGGCCGACGACTACGTGACCAAACCGTTCAGCCCCCGTGAGCTGGCGCTGCGCGTGCAGTCCGTGTTGCGGCGGGCCAGGGGCGCCTCCGTGACCGGCGGGACCGGGGTGCTGCGTGACGAGGACCTCGTGGTGGACGTGGGAGCCCACGAGGTGCGGCTGCGCGGGAACGAGGTCATGCTGACCGCCCGGGAGTTCGACCTGCTGGCATACCTCATGCGCAATCCGCGCCAGGCGTTCAGCCGCTCGGCGCTGCTGAACCAGGTCTGGGGGTGGTCGTTCGGCGACTCGTCCACGGTGACCGTGCATGTACGGCGGCTGCGGGAGAAAATCGAGCCCGATCCGACCGCCCCGCGCAGGATCGTCACCGTGTGGGGGGTCGGCTACCGGTACGAGCCCTTGGAGGACGGCTCATGATGCCTTCTCTGTGGATGGTCGTCGCCGTGGCGGCCGGGCTGGGGCTGCTGGTCGCGCTCGCGGGGATCTGGCTGATGGGGCGGCTGCGCACCAGGTCCATCGGGGCGATGATGGCCGTGGTCGTGGTGGTCGCCGTGGCCGCGACGCTGGCCGGCATCGTGGCGATCATCATGCAGATGCTCCTCGAGGGAGCGGTCAGGGACTTCGTGCTCGTCGTGGTGGCCGTCGGGGGCCTGGTGGGTCTCGGGGTCGCGTTCGTGCTGGCCAAGCGGGTGGTGCGGGAGAGCAAGCGGCTCGTGGACGCCGTACGGGAGCTGCCCTTCGTGGCGCCGCAAGGGCTGCCCGCCGAGTTGCAGACGATCGCGAACACGCTGGAGGAGGCGTACGCGCGGGAGCGGGCCCTGGAAGGGGCGCGGCGCGAGCTCGTCGCCTGGGTGAGCCACGACCTGCGGACGCCGCTGGCCGGGATGCGGGCCATGGCCGAGGCGCTGGAGGACGGGGTGGTGTCGGACACCGAGACGGTCGCCCGCTATCACGGCCAGATCAAGCTGGAGGTGGAGCGACTGTCCGCCATGGTGGACGACCTGTTCGAGTTGTCCCGCATCCACGCCGGGGCCCTGCGGCTGTCCAGGGGCCGGATCGGGCTGACGGACCTCGTGGCCGACACTCTGGCGGGAGCCGAGCCGCTCGCCAGGGCCAAGGGCGTGGTGCTCACCGCCGAGGCGGCGGAGCCCGTGCCGGTGGAGGCCGACGCCGGGGCGCTCGGGCGGGCCCTCGGCAACCTCGTGGTCAACGCCATCCGGCACACGCCGTCGGACCGGACCGTGGTGTTGCGGGCCGGGGTGGAGGAGGGGATGGCGTGCCTGTCCGTGACGGACTGTTGCGGGGGGATTCCCGACGAGGATCTGCCTCGGGTGTTCGAGGTGGCTTTCCGTGGGGAGGCGGCGCGGACTCCCACCGCGGACGGCGGCGCGGGGCTCGGGCTGGCCATTGCGCAGGGCATCGTGGAAGCGCACGACGGGCTGATCGGGGTGGTCAACGAGGGGCCTGGGTGCCGGTTCGAGATCCGGCTTCCCCTGGTCAGCGGCTGACGCCCTTAGTCGGTTCGTGCGGCCCGGCGCCGTTCGCGGCAGTCGTATCGGGTATGTCCGGCTGGGTGCCGAACGACTCCGACATTGCCCGAAATGTCGGGCAGGGCCAGCGCCACATGCAGCTCCTGCACCGCAGGATCGGGTGCGCGGCGTCGCTGGTGATGCCGCCCGCGTCCCTCGGCTGGTGGAGATCGAGCAGCCTGAGCCCCAATTCGGAAAATTTGAGCAAATCGCTGCGGGCGCCGGCGAGGAACTCCAGGTCCTCGGTCGCCAGCCGGGTGCGGATGGGGACGTAGCCCTCGTGGTTCACCAGGCCACGGAGCCGTCCTGCTTCGTCATGCCATGAGGTGGCCTTCTCTGTGCGGATGAGGATGGACTCCAGGCGTTCTCGGAGCCCCTGACGCTGGAGATCTTCAGGGTTTTCTGCCTTCATCGATACGGGATCCGCCCCTCCTGCTCGACGCCGCGGCGGCTGATTCGGTGTCACACTGTCAAGCTTTGCGTACTCTCTGTTTCCGTGGAGCCCAAACGACGGACAAAAACCTGTCGTTGCCCTCTCGGCGTGACAACGTGACCGAATGGCTTCGCGCCGCTAGCCTGCCCCTGTGGAGCTCAAGGTCTCGACTCGATCACATGCCGGGTGCGCGGTCGTCGCGGTCACCGGGGAAATCGACCTCTATACGGCGCCTCACCTGCAGTCCGAGTTCACTCGGCTGCTGCAGGAGGGGCCAAGCCGGGTGGTCATCGACATGTCCGCCGTGGATTTCTGCGACTCCACGGGGATGAACGTGCTGCTTTCGGCGCTCAAACGGATGAAAGAACAGGGTGGGACGCTCGAGGTGGCCGCGCCACGTCCCGCCGTACGCAAGATCCTGCAGGTCACCGGGCTCGACTCGGTGTTCATCGTGCATGACGAGGTGCCAGAGGAGTTCCTCATCGCCGAGGGATCGTGACGCGAGCCGTACGCGGACGCGGGGCGGTGCTGCCGGTGTGTGCTGCCCGGCCGCACCCCCGTGTCCGGCGCGTCGATGTGCAGTGCCGGGTAGGCGTGAGGTGGAGCGTCCTACGGCTTGGGCGGTGATGGCGACGTCCCGTTCGGGTGATGTTCTCTCCCTGGGGCGACTACCTTGGAGGACGATGTTGTCCTGTTCATGGAAGGTGACGGTCAGTGACCGGTGACACCGCGGTCATCATCCCGGCCGCCAACGAGGCTGACCGCATCGCGGCCACCGTCAAGGCCGCCGCGGCACTGCCCGGCGTGGACCTTGTCGTGGTCGTCGACGACGGCTCGCGGGATCAGACCGGCAGGGTGGCGCGCGCGGCGGGAGCCCGGGTGGTGCGGCACAGCCGCAACAGGGGCAAGGCCGCGGCGATGGAGACCGGAGCGGAGGCCGTACGCCTCCTGGACGAGGACGCCACCCCCCGCCACCTGCTCTTCCTCGACGCCGACCTGGGCCGGACGGCCGCCGCCGCGGCGCCGCTCGTCGAGCCCGTGCGCGCGGGCGAGGCCGACATGACCATCGCCGTGTTCACGACGAGGGTGAAGCTCGGCGGCCACGGCTTAGTCGTACGCCTGTCCAGGGAGGGCATCCGCCGGGCCACCGGCTTGGAGCTCGCCCAGCCGCTCAACGGTCAGCGTTGCCTGACGAGAGCGGCCTTCGAGGCGGCCCGGCCGCTGGCGCACGGGTTCGGCGTAGAGACCGCGCTGACGATCGACCTGGTGCGCAAGGGCTTTCGGGTGACGGAGGTCGAGGTGGACATGGCACATCGGGCGACAGGGACGGACTGGCGGGCGCAGCTCCACCGCGCGATCCAACTCCGTGATGTGGCCCGCGCCCTGGCGATTCGCGACCCTCTGGTCACCCAAAACCTCCACAAACTTCACCCCAATCGCTGACCACCTGCGCCTCCGGCCCGGGCCGTTGTCGTGCTCCGCCGGTTATCCACAGGCAACGGCCATCCGGCCGAAGCGGGTCGGCGTGTGTGCTGGAATTTGCGGGTGACTTCGCAGACGCGGCACGACAAGGCACGAGGCCGGCTGGCAGGGGCGGCCACGGGGGCGATCGGTGTCTCGATCCTGCTGACGATCATTATCGGCCTGCTCGGCCCGTCCCCCGTGGTGCCCGCACTGAGTGGTCCGGCCTGGCACCCGCCCTATTCTCTCGACGTCCACCCCGCGCCTCATCTGACCGTCGCCCTCGCCGCTGTCGCGCTCATCCTGGGCGGGCTCGGCCTCCTGGCCGCCCTTCTCTCCCTGCGTTGGACCCCCGCGGCCAATGCCGAAGTTCCGATTTCGGTCGGCTCCGGCTCAGCCGGGACTCAAGCCGCACCCGGCCAAGAGACCCAGGCGATGGCACGGCGGCCCGGCCGACGCCGCTGGGGCTTGCCGAGCGCGCGCCTGCTGGTGCTCATGGGCTGCCTCGCCGCCGGGATCCTGGCGTTCCTGCCTCCGTCGGGCTCCGCCGACCACCTCAACTACGCCGCGTACGGCCGCATGGTGACGCTGGGCCTCAGCCCCTACACCCACGGTGCCGCCGACCTGGCCGGCGACCCCGTCGCCGACGCGGTCGAGGAGCCGTGGCGTGAGGAGGCCAGCGTCTACGGGCCGATGGCGACGGCTCTGCAAGCGGCCGCGAGCTGGGTCGGCGGGGACTCGCTCCGGTTGACGATCTTCGTTCTGGCGCTCTTCAACGCCGCCGCCTTCATCGCGACCGGCCTCCTCATCGACCGTTTCACCAAGGACGACCCGGACCGGCGGCTTCGGGCGGCCCTGCTGTGGACGGCCAACCCGCTCTTGCTCTATCACCTGGTCGCGGGCATGCATGTGGACACGTTGGCCGTCGCCTGCATGGTCGCGGCGCTCCTGGCCAGGAGCCGCTCCGTGGGCTCGGGCGCCCTGCTCGGGCTGGGGGTGGCCATCAAGATCAATGCTGGCCTCGTGGCCCTCGGGCCTGCCTGGGAGCTGCGCAGGCGCCCCGCCCGGCTGGCCCTCATGGCCGGGTGCGCCCTGGCGCTGGTGGTCGCCGGCTACGCGATCGTCGGGGCCGAGGCGATCACGCCGGTGACGCGCACCAGCAAGTCGATCTCGCATGCCTCTTACTGGAAGCTCGTCCAGGGCTGGCTCCAGTCCATCGTGGGCACGGGAAGCGCCTACCGGGGCGAGATCCAGGTCGGCTCGTTGCTGGTGCTCGCGCTCGTCGCCTGGTGCCTGCTCCGCTGGGCCTCCCGCACGCACTGGGCCGGCGGGGAGGCGCCCGTGGTGGCGGCGGGGCTGGTGGTGGCATACCTGTTCGCCACGCCGTACATCCTGCCTTGGTATGACGGGCTGGCGTTCGGGATGCTGGCGCTCGTGGCGGCCTCCGCCGTGGACGGGTTCATGGTCGCTCACCTGCTGGCGTTGTCCCTCGCCTACTTGCCTGCCCGGGTCGAGGCGCAGCCCGCCGATCTCGAGTGGCTCAGGACGGTGGTCCGGCCTCAGATCGCGTGGGTGCTGCTCGCCCTGACCGTGGCGCTGGCGGTGTGGGCGTGGCGAGCTGCAGGGCGCGCACACAGGCGGCCAGCGTCAGCGGGACGGCGACCGTCAGCGCCATAGCCGGGATGGCGATGCCCGAGTCGTTCATCAGGAAGCCGACGAGGGCGCACGTCAAGGCGCCGAACAGGCCTGCTCTGAGCGTCGGGGCCAGTCCATACGCCTGGCCGAGCGCCGGCGCCCCCCAGCGCGAGGGCCGGGTGAGGACCAGGAACAGGAACGCCAGCGCCACCACCGACAGGAGGGTCAGTGACCAGTTGCCGACCGTTACGCCGATCATGGCGCTGAACTTGCGGCCGACGACGGACCACGCCTGACCGTCGATGACCTGCTGCACGAACGTGCCCAGGTGGGTCCGCTGGGTCTCGGGCCGCAGCCAGTCGACCACGGACAAGGCGCCGACCAGCGCCGCCCCCGCCAGGCCGACCAGCAGAAGGCGCAGCACCGACACCCGTCTGCCCGAGAGCAGGATGAGGAAGACGGCCAGCCCGACCACGAACGCCGGCACCCCGCCGAAGTCCGCACCCCACGACGGCCAGCCATCCGCGAACACCGCGAAGCCCCCATACAGCGAGCACGCCCCCACCACGACAAACCTGGACACGCCCCTGCTCAGCAACCATTGCGCCACCCCGGCCAGCCCGAGGATGGTGCCCGTGGCGTAGACGGCGAAGGCGATGTTGCTGAAGCCGTAGAACCGCCCTCCGGTCACGGGCTCGTAGCCGGTCACGGCGTTCACCTGGAGTCTGGAGCCGGTCATGACGTCGATGAGGAGGGCGAGGGAGGTGATCGCGGCTACGGCGGTGAGCGGGCCGAGGACGTGCGCCCGCCAGGGGCCGGCGAAGGCGACGGCGGTGATCAGGCCGGCGATGGCCAAGATCGTCACAATGACGGACAGCATCGGCACCGGCAGTGCCCACCAGGGCACCAACTGTGCCAGGAACGTGGAGACGGCGATGGCTCCGCTGACGACCGCCACGACTTGCACGGCACGCAGGAGCTTGGAGGTGCTCGCGAGCTGGTCGGTCGCGGCGGAGGAGGTGGAAGCGCTGAGGTGCGGTGGCTGGGCGGGGGTGCGGCGGCGGCGGAGTGCCAGGGCGGCCCAGGCGTAGAAGAGGAGCTGGACCGTCACCAGGACGGTGAAGAACGGGCCGCGAACCTCGCGGAGGACCTGGCTGGCCAGATCGCCGTCCGCCAGCTCCGCCACCGTGCCCGCCGCGGTTGCCGGCCCGGGACCACCCGGTTGCCAGGGGCGGCCCACCACCTCGCGCGGGGCGGTCAGGCCCAGGAGCTGGATGGTGGTGGCGGTGAGGTCGGTGATGGTGACCAGGGCGTCCTGGCGGGTGGAGGTGGCGGTGAGGTGGCCGCGCGGGTACGGCTCCCCGCTCGGGGACGGGCCGGCGGCGATCGCCACGTGCAGGTGCGCGTTCGGGGTCACGTCCGAGATTCCGGCCACCAGGATCGTCGTGCCGGACGGCACCTTGCCGACCAGGGCGCCGATTTGCTGGTCCGCCCGGGCCACGGCGGCCTGGCGAGCCGGGGCCGACAAGGGGACCGGGACGCCGTACTCGTCGAGGGGCTGGCCGGCCCAGGCGTCCGCGAGGTCGGAGGCCTCGAAAACGATCAGGTTGTACGGGGCAGGGTCGCCCAGGGCATCGAGATTGGGGGCGTATTTGGCGATATTTCCGGACCTGTCGGCCCCGGCAATCGCGGCGCCCGGTCCGACGGCCGCAACCTTGCCACCCCCGTCCGTCACCACTTGCCCCAAGGTCCCGAGCCGCGCGTTGAAGCCGGTCTCCGACTGATGCGCCGTCAACGTCGACCAGTTGGGGACGGCCGCACCCGCGCCCGCCGACTGGGGCGCGGCAGGGGCCGGGCAGCCCTTGCCCGCCGTGCCGGCCCGCTGACCGGCGGAGACCGTCATCCAGCCGGCGACGGGGCAGGTTATGCCGCGGTCCGGCGGGGGCACGGCCCGGGTCGAAAGCGAGGCCGAGGCGCCCTGGCTCACCAGACGCCACAGGTTGGGCGTCCGGGCCTGGTCGAGATCGCTCCATTCGAGCCCAGGCACGCCGATGAGGGCCACGCGCCCCTCGGCCGTGGTCGCCCATGCCGCTCCGGCCGCGCTCGTCAGGGCAAGCGGTCCCGCGATCACCATGCCCAGCAGGAGCACCACGACGAACCGGCGAAGGCGGGACCCGCGACCTACGAGCGAGCGCCGCTCGTGGCGTGCCGGGGTTGGCATGGCGTCGTTCGGCATGGACGGAATCGTTCCTCAAGACTGAGCGGGAGCAAACCTGATCTCAGAGCTTATGCTCACGGACGCGCGAAACGCGGTCGCCGGGTAACGTGCCACCTCGTGATAGATGGCGAGGTGCGGGTGATCCGGCGGCAGTGGTGGGCGTGGGCGGTCGCGGCGCTCGTCGTCGTGGCGGCCGTGGCGCCGTTGGTGCACGCGTGGCTCACCAACCCGGACGATCAACGGCTGGTCGACCTGGACGTCTACCGCACCGGTGGGCAGATGCTGCTCGAGGGGCGACGGGTCTACGACTACTTCACGCCCGCGCCGCAACTGCTGCCGTTCACCTACCCGCCCGTCGCCGCGATGCTGGCGGTGGTGCTGGCGAAGATGTCCTGGGAGACGGCCCAATGGGTGTGGACGGCCGGGATCTTCGTGGCGCTGGCCGTGACGGTGTGGTTCGCATTCAGGGAGGCGCTGAGCGGACCGGCGGTGCGGAAATACGTGCCGTGGGCGTTCGCCCTGCTCATGGTGGCCTGCGCTTACCTGATGCCGATCAGAGACCAGGTGCGCTTCGGGCAGGTCGACATCATGCTCGTCGCGCTGTGCCTGGCCGACTGCGTGGCCAGGCGGCCGTGGTGGCCTCGGGGGTTCCTGATCGGGCTGGCCACGGCGGTGAAGCTGACGCCCGGCGTCTTCCTGATCTATCTGCTGATCACCAGGCAGTGGCGCACGTTCTTCATGGCGTCGTTCGCGGCGGCGGTGCTCACGTTGGTGCCGTTCGCGGTGATCCCGCAGGACGCGGCCGACTTCTGGTTCTCGGCGCTGCTCGATCCCGAGCGCCTCGGCTCGAACGCGGCCACCACCAACCAGTCGATCCGCGGCATGCTGATCCGCCTCTACTTGCCGGACGCGCTGACGTCCGTTCTCTGGCTCGCGATCGTGGCCGGGGTCGGCTGGTACGGCTTCCGCGGCGCCCGTGACGCGTACCGGGCGGGTGACCAGCTCACCGCGGTCGCGCTCGTCGGCCTGATGGCCGTGCTGCTCTCGCCCGTCGCGTGGATCCACCACCTGGCCTGGGTGGTCGTGGTGCTCGGCGCGATCGTCGGCGACGGGCGGGATCCGGCCAGGCTGCGGGTGGCGGCGGGGGTGTGGCTGTACTACGTGGTGCCGATCCCGTGGTGGGGAGTTTCGCTGAAGGCCGCGGACATACCGGGGGTCAGCGTGGTGCTGGGGAAGATCGTTCAGAACGGGTTCGGGCTGGGGGCGCTGGCTCTGGTGTGGATGTTGGTGTCCTGGTTGCCGAAACACCGGAGATCCCCTGACTGAACCATTACCCTCTGTGCCGTGCTCGTTACCACCTGGATCATCGTGGGCGTCGTCGCCGGGGTCAGTGGCGTCATGATCGGTTATCTGGCGCTCCGGCAGGCCAGAGCCGTCGTGGAGGACTGCCAGCGGATGCTGGCCAGACAGACCAGCGAGGGCAGGGGCGATCTCAAGGCCATCAGGGACGTGGCCGTCTGCCGGTACGACGCGCTCTCCGAGATGACGGGGCGGCTGTCATTCTCGATCGCGATGATCAACGGGCTGGGTGACGGCATCGTCCTGACCTCGATCAACGGCCGGAGCGAGACCCGTACGTACGTGCGGCCGGTGGTGGGCGGGAAGGGGCAGCAGCCGCTGTCGCCGGAGGAGGAAGAGGCGGTGCGCGCGGCCAGGCTGGGGCTCGGCCCGTTGGTCCCGTCTCGGGCATCAGGCCCGCTCTGACGGCCGGAACGGACCGTCGGCCCTGGGTGAGGCGTGGGACGGACCGTCGGCCCTGGGTGAGGGCGTGGGACGGACCGTCGGCCCTGGGTGAGGGCGCGGGTCGGGCGGTCGGCCTCGGGTGAGGGCGTGGGACGGTGCAGGCCGTGGCGAAAGGGCGCGCGTGCCTGCCGACCTGCGGATACTCTAGATGCATGCCCAGACTCGCCTATCTCGGGCCGGAGGGGACCTTCACCGAAGAGGCCCTGCGGCTCCTCGACCCCACCGCCGAGCGGCTGCCCTGCGCCACGGTCAGTGCCGCGCTCAACGCCGCTCGCACCGGCGAGGCCGATGGGGCCGTGGTCCCGTTGGAAAACTCGATCGAGGGCGCGATCACCACGACGCTCGACGAGTTCGCCTGGGGCGAGCCGTTGCTGATCACGGCCGAGCTGCTGCTGCCCGTGCAGTTCTCGCTGCTGGCCCGGCCCGACACCGAGATCCCGCACATCAAGCGCGTCTACACGCATCCTGCGGCCATCACCCAGTGCCGCGCCTTCCTCGCCCGAGAGCTGCCCGACGCGGTCGTGGTGGCCGCGCCTTCGACGGCGGCCGCGGCGCAGGAGGTGTCGCTGCCGGGCGCCCCATACGACGCCGCCATCGCCGCCCGCATCGCCGGCGAGCACTATGGGCTGGTCGAGCTGGCCACCGACATCGGCGACAGGTCGGACACCGTGACCAGGTTCGTCAAAGTCGGCCGCCCCGGGCCGCTGCCCGAGCCGACCGGCTCCGACCGCACCACGCTGGTCGTTTTCCTGGCTGACGACCACCCGGGCGCGCTCTTGGAGATGCTGACCGAGTTCTCCGTGCGCGGGGTCAACCTGACGCGCATCGAGTCGCGGCCCACCGGCGACGGCATCGGGCGTTACTTCTTCCACTTCGACTTCGAGGGGCACGTGGCCGACGCCCGGGTCGGCGAGGCCATCTCGGGGCTGCACCGCATCTGCGGCGAGGTGCGTTTCCTGGGCAGTTACCCGCGGGCCGACGGCATCGCGCCGCAGATCAAGCGAGGCACGGCCGACGCCGAGTTCGCCGAGGCAGGCGATTGGCTCGCCCGCATCCGCGCCGGGCAGGTCTGAGCGTCCCAGCGTCCGCGAGTCCGAGTGTCTCAGCGTCCGCGAGTCCGGCGTCCGCGAGTCCGGCGCCCGCGAGTCCGAGCGTCTCAGCGTGCGCGAGTCTGAGCGTCCCAGCATCCCGTCGCCCTGAGCGACGCTCGCCCTGAGCGACGCTCGCCCTGCCCGGGTCCTTTGGCGGTCAGGCGGGTGTGTCGGGGTCGCCGACGAGGGGCCGCGGCCGCCGAGACTGCCGTTCGGGACATGAGGCCCGGTGCGTGGTCACCGCGACCGCGTCGGGCAGGTGAGCGGCAGGTCGGGGGACGGTCATGGCGGGCAGAGGTAATCCGGGGGCGAGACGCAGCCGGGCGCCGGTAGCCTTTCCTTGTGATTGACCTGCGTACCCTTCGTGAGCATCCCGACCGGCTACGGGCGTCGCAGCGTGCCCGCGGTGAGGACGACTCCGTCGTCGACACGCTGCTCGACCTCGACGAGCGCCGCCGATCCGCGCTGACCTCGTTCGAGTCTCTGCGCGCCGAGCAGAAGAGCATGGGCAAGTCGGTCTCCAAGGCGCAGGGCGAGGAGAAGGCGGCGCTGCTCCAGCGTGCCAAGGACCTCGCGAGCCAGGTCAAGGCGGCCGAGGCGGAGGCGGAGAAGCTCGGGGCCGAGCTCGACGAGCTCGTCCAGACGCTGCCCAACATCGTCGAGGAGGGCGCGCCGCCCGGCGGCGAGGACGACTACGTGGTGCTCGAGACCCACGGCGAGCCGCGGAAGTTCGACTTCGAGCCCAAGGACCACCTGGAGCTGGGCGAGGTGCTCGGCGCCATCGACATGGAGCGGGGCGCCAAGGTGTCCGGCTCGCGGTTCTTCTTCCTCAAGGGTGTGGGCGCGCGCCTGCAGCTGGGGCTGCTCAACATGGCCATGCAGCAGGCGATCGAGGCCGGGTTCACGCCGATGATCACACCGGTGCTCGTCAAGCCGGAGACCATGCAGGGCACCGGCTTCCACGTGGCCCACGACAAGGAGATCTACCGGCTGCCGGAGGACGACCTCTACCTGGTCGGCACCTCGGAGGTCTCGCTGGCCGGCTACCACGCCCAGGAGATCATCGATGCCGGCGAGCTGCCGCTGCGTTACGCGGGCTGGTCGTCGTGCTTCCGCCGCGAGGCGGGCTCCTACGGCAAGGACACCAGGGGCATCATCCGGGTCCACCAGTTCGACAAGGTCGAGATGTTCTCCTACGTGCGCCCCGAGGATGCCCACGAGGAGCACCAGCGCCTGCTGGCCTGGGAGAAGGAGATGCTGGCCAAGATCGAGGTCCCCTACCGGATCATCGACACGGCGGCGGGCGATCTCGGCATGTCGGCCGCCCGCAAGTTCGACTGCGAGGCCTGGATCCCCACCCAGGGCCGCTACCGGGAGCTGACCTCCACGTCCAACTGCACCGAGTTCCAGGCTCGCAGGCTCGGGACCCGCTACCGCGACAAGGACGGCAAGCCGCGCCACCTGGCCACGCTCAACGGCACGCTCGCCACGACCCGCTGGATCGTGGCGATCCTCGAGAACCACCAGCAGGCCGACGGCTCCGTGGTGGTTCCCGAGGCGCTGCGCCCTTACGTGGGCCTCGACGTGCTCACGCCGGCCAAGTAGCCCTCGCCGGCCGAGCAGCCCACGTCGGCCAAGCAGGGCTCAAGGAGTCCAGGGAGGACTGTCCGCCGGCGAGCTTGCCCGGCGGGCGTCCCTCCTGATGAGGGTGAGGGCGGGCAGCAGCACCAGCGCGGTCAGCAGCACCGCGAGCACGACCGCCGCCCAGTAGGCCGCAGGCGTGCCCGCCGCCCACCCGTGGAAGGGCGTGTAGACGCTCAGGTAGACCAGCGGCGCGCCCAGCACCCCGACGGCGAGGGGCGCCGGCCGCGCCCGCCCCGTGAAGAGCAGCGCGATGCACACCGCGAACCCCACCGGGATGGTCATCAGACCGAGGAGCCGCACCACGACGTCGAGATCGGCGATCGGGCCGGCGAAGCGCGGCGCATTCACCACAGCCAGATAACTCAGGCAGGCGGCTGCGGCGAAGCCCAGGTAGAGGCGGTGGTATCGGCGTAGCCCCGCTCCGGCGCAGCCGAACAACATGCACGCGGCCAGGAAGATCGCCACGTGCATCTCGGGAGAGAGGTCCACCGACGGGCTCTCCGGGTCGTTGCCCGGCCAGCCGAGCCGCCGCCAGGTGCCCGCCTCGTCGCGGACCACGATGCCGTCCAGCCCGTTCGCGACGACCACGACGTGCCCGCCGCGCCAGGCCTGCACGGCGAGCCCCATCGAGCGCAGCCCGGACTCGTCGTCGTACGTCCTGACGAGGCGCTCTCGCTCGTCGCCGTCGGACAGGGACCACGAGGGGTGCCAGGTGTCGCCGCCGTCGTCGGACTGCTCCACGGCCATCAGGCCGGGCACCACCCGATAGCAGCGCGTCGCCTGGTAGGGCACACACGCGGCGGCCTGCGGCGACTTGACGTCCTGGAGTCGGCTGCGGATGTCTGGAGGCAGGTCGTCGAAGGGGACGCTGCTCGACGACCAGGTGGCCGCATGGTCCTCGGACTCCCAGATGGTGAAGTCGTCGGTGTACACGAGGATCCGGTCGTCCTTCACCTCGACCGCAGCGGCTGTGGGCGGGCCAGGCGCGGCGGAGGTGGCGGTGACCGCAAGGACGGCCAGCGGCATCGTCACGATGATCCGCCAGCGTGGGGAGGAACCTGCCGCGAGGCTGCGCCGACGTACCCACCAGGCCAGCGCGAGCGCCGGCAGGGCGAGAAGGTCCGTGGAATCGGCCAGGACGCGCGAAGGGCCCGCTATGAGGGTCCAAGCTTGGGAGGCGGCCTCAGCGCCCGTCTCCGTCGTTTTCACGAGCGCGAACAGCACTCCCGTCAGCACGGTGGCGGCCAGGTCGGCCCGCCGCCAGAAGAACAGGGCCAGAAGCGCGGGCGCCACGACAAGGCCGGCCGCGTCGCTGAGCTTGCCCGTCACGAACCCGGGCCAGGCCTGCTTGAGCAGGTGGTCGTTGACCAAGAGCACGATCACCCCGGCAACGGTCACGGGATGACATAACCACGCGTACCTCATATAGGTGTGGACGGTGCGGACGGCCCGGCGGTTGAGGTGTGGCCCCACCCGTGACCAACCCGACACAAGCAAAAGACCGAGGCCCGCTGGAAACGAACCCCGGTCTTGCTTGCCGATTACAGGTCAGACGGCGCGGACCTGCGAGGCCTGCGGCCCCTTCTGACCCTGCGTGATCTCGAACTCGACCCGCTGCCCGTCTTCAAGGCTGCGGTAGCCACTGCCGACGATCTCGGAGAAGTGCACGAACACGTCCGGCGCACCGCCGTCCGGGGCGATGAAGCCGAAGCCCTTCTCGGCGTTGAACCACTTGACGGTTCCCTGAGCCATAAAAGCTCTCCCTCAGGATGTGAATCTATGGGACCCACACCTCGTGGGTCCCGGTGTGTCGTACAGCAAGCACCCGGGGTGGCTCAGACAAAGTCATGCTGGTTTTCACTACGGGATCAGCTAATACAACGCCATCACATCTAACACCATTCTGGCGCGTTGGTGTTCCCCTCCCATGGAAGATTTCTCTCGGGCAGCATGACCGGGCAAACTGGAACCTGTTATGCAGAGCCTTCTCATGCCCCGTCTCGTGGCCACCGACCTCGACGGCACCGCGTTGCGTCCGGACGGAACGGTCTCTCCCCGTACGGTCGCGGCCTTCGGCCGGGTCGAGGAATCGGGCGCTGTGCTGGTGTTCGTGACCGGACGGCCGCCGCGGTGGATGGGCGGGGTCGCGAATGCGCTACGTCACCGCGGGCTCGCGATCTGTGCGAATGGGGCGCTGATCTACGACCTCCATACTGAGCGGATAGTGGAATCTCACCTCATCACGGTCGAGGTACTCGAGGAAGTCGTCGCTCAGCTAAGAGCGAACGTGTCCGATCTCGTATTTTCGGTCGAGTATGAAGCTGGTTTTGCGCATGAGTCCGATTTCCTGCTGGGTGGCCTGGACCGCGTAGGCGCCGGTGCGGTTCGTGCCGAGTCGGTGACGGCCCACCCTTGCGCCAAGCTGCTGGCCCTGCACCCGCACATGGGCCCGGACGAGCTGCAGGCCGTCGTGCACGAGTTGGTCGGGCACCTGGTGACCGCCACCCACTCCAGCGGCAGGGGCCTGATCGAGATGAGCGCGCAGGGCGTGACGAAGGCGACCGCCCTGGCGGCGCTCGCGGCGCAGCTCGAGATCAAGCCGTCGCAGGTCATCGCGTTCGGTGACATGCCGAACGACCTGCCCATGCTGAGCTGGGCAGGCACGTCGTACGCGGTCGCGAACGCGCACCCCGACGTGATCGCGGCGGTCGATCACGTGACCGCCGCGAACGACGACGATGGGGTCGCGCAGGTCCTGGAGAAGCTGTTCTAGAGGTAGGGCCCCGAGCCGCCGGGCGGCCGATGCCCCGGCTCGTCGTGCGGCACGCCGGGCAACGCCCTGCGCATCTGCTCCAGCTGGGCGCGCGCCGCCATCTGCTGCGCGAACAGCGTGGTCTGGATGCCGTGGAACAACCCCTCGAGCCAGCCGACCAGCTGAGCGTGCGCGATGCGCAGCTCGGCCTCGCTCGGCGGCGTGCCGTTGTCGTCGGTGAACGGCAGCGACAACCGCTCCAGCTCGTCGACCAGCTCCGGCGCCAGACCGTCCTCGAGCTCCTTGATGGAGGACGCGTGGATCTCCTTCAAGCGCTTGCGGCTGGCCTCGTCGAGGGGAGCGGCGCGGACCTCCTCCAGGAGCTGCCTGATCATGCTGCCGATACGCATCACCTTGGCGGGCTGCTCGACCAGCTGCGTGACCGAGCGGTCCTCGTCGCCGCTATCGCCCTGACCTTGGAAGTCCGGGCCCACCACCACGATGTGGGGGGTGTTGTTGTCCTCAGCATTCATATGACTCACCGTACTAGGAGGATCTTGCCGACGTGCTGTCCCGAATCCAACATACGGTGTGCTTCGGCCGCCTCGGACAGGGGAACTTCGGCGTAGACCACCGGACGCACCGCACCCGCGGCCACCAGCGGCCAGACGTTGTCCACGACGCTCCGGACGATGACGCCCTTCTCCTCCACCGGCCGCGAGCGCAGCGTGGTGCCGTGGACGGCGGCGCGCTTGGCCATGAGGGCGCCGATGTCGAGCTCGGCCTTGCGGCCGCCCTGCATCCCGATGATCACCAGCCGGCCGCCGGTGCGCAACGCCCGAACGTTGCCCGCGAGGTATTTGGCGCCCATGATGTCGAGGATCACGTCCGCCTTGATCTTTTCCGCGAAGTCCTCCTCGCGGTAGTTGACGACCTCGTCGGCGCCCAGGCGCAGGACCTGCTCGGCCTTCTCCGCGGTGCCGACGGTCGCGATCACGTGCGAGCCGAGCGCCTTGGCCAGCTGGACGGCGAACGTGCCCACGCCGCTGGCGCCGCCGTGCACCAGCAGTGTCTCGCCGCGGCGCAGCCGCCCGACCATGAACACGTTGGACCAGACCGTGCAGGCCGCCTCCGGCAGCGCCGCCGCGACCGTCAGGGGCACGCCGTCCGGCACCGGCATCACATGCTGCCAGGGCACGGCTACGCGCTCGGCGTAACCGCCGCCGCCGAGCAGTGCGCACACCTCGTCCCCGACCTGGAACTGCTCCACATCCGCGCCGACCTCGGCCACAACGCCGGCGACTTCGAGCCCCGGGTAAGGCGGCGTGCCGGGCGGTGGGTCATAGAATCCGTTGCGTTGCAGGACGTCGGCGCGGTTCACCGCCGAGGCCGCCACGTCGATGAGCACGTCTCCGCGCTCGACACGTGGCTCCGGCACCTCGCGCCACTCCAGCACCTCAGGGCCGCCGGGCTCGGTGATCTCAATGGCTCGCATGCGAACCACGGTAGCCGGGCAAAGAAGTTGTGGGTTGCCGGGCTGCACGGCAACGCGTGGCGTTACCCTGCAAGATATTTGCTGCCCCTTTAGACCCACCCGAGGGGGAACACGGTGGCAAGACACGATCGAGAAGAATCGCTCGAGGAACAGCTCGCCTGGCTGGACGCGATCAAGGAGACGGAAGAAGCTCCGGTCGCGGTCAGCGCCTCGAGTGCTTCTGCCGACGAGCCCATCGCCTCGCCGTACCCCAAGGACCCGTGGCTGCTCGTCCCGACGCAGCACGAGACGCCGACACCGCCGCTGTTCAGGGCCGCCGTCGACTCGGTTTACGGCCACTCGGCGGCCGAGGATCTGCCCGAGGCCGAGAGCGAGGCCGGGGAGTGGCTCGGCAAGGCGACCACCAGGGAGGAGCCCGCGAGCCCGGCCGGCCCGAGTGCGGACGACCCGTTCCACGCCCCGCTCAAGCCGCTGCCGCGCCCGGACGACACCGACACGTTCAGGTTGTCGTTCACGCCGCCCCTGGAGACCAGCACGCCCGAGCAGGTGGCGGAGGAGGCTAAGGACGCCTCGTGGCCGCCGGCCGACTGGTCACGCCCGGCCGAGGAGTCGCCGGCCGCCGAGCAGCCCAAGCAGTCCGAGGGCGACAAGCCCGGCCCCGCTGAGGCGGATGACGACGACGAGGCCTGGGAGGAGACCCTCCCCAGGAACGAGCGCCCGCAGTGGACGGACCCGCCGCTCAAGGACGTGCCTCCCCAGGACTCTGAGCCGCTCCAGCAGCGAGCCGAGCCGCTTCAGGAGCGAGCCGAGCCGCTGGAACGGCGTCCCGATCCGCTCCAGCTCCGTCCCGAGGCGGTGGAGCGGCGTCCTGATCCGGCCCAGCAGCGTCCCGAGCCGGTGGAGCCGCGTCCCGACCCGCCCCAGCAGCGAGCCGAGCCGCTGGAACGGCGTCCCGACCCGCTCCAGCAGCGTCCCGAGCCGACGGAACGGCCTGCCGAGCATGTCGAGCGGCGTCCCGAGCCGCCGTCCCCGCAGCAGGAGCGTCCTCAATGGACCGAGCAGCAGGAATGGCGGCCCGCGGAGCGCGAGATCCCCACACCGCCTCCACAGCCGCGCCGCCGCCCGGCCCCCATCCCCGTGTTCACCGCCCCGCCCAGGCCGCCGGTCACCGGCCGGCCCACCGCCGAGAGCCTGGACCCGGAGTCCCTGCTACGCGGACGGCGTAACGCCCCTTCCAAGGGCTGGCGCCGCCTGGTCTACAAGGCCTCCGGAGGCTGGATCAAGCCGGGCGAGCCACCGGAGGTACGCCGCCGCCGCCAGCTCATCGGCCGTGCCCGCACCCCCGTGACCACGGGGCACCACCGCGTGGCCGTGCTGAGCCTGAAGGGCGGCGTGGGCAAGACCACGACCACGGTCGGCCTCGGCGCCACCTTGGCGCAGATGCGCGGCGACCGCGTCATCGCCGTGGACGCCAACCCGGACCGCGGCACGCTCTCGGACAAGCTGGTCCTGGAGACCTCGGCCACCGTGCGCGACCTGCTCAACGAGCGCGACCAGGTCAAGCGGTACGTCGACATCAGGGCGTTCACCTCGCAGGCGCCCTCGCGCCTTGAGGTGCTGGCCTCCGACCGCGACCCGTCGGTCTCCGAGGCGTTCAGCGGCTCCGACTACCAGGCCGTCTCCCAGGTGCTGGAGAACTTCTACTCGATCTGCATCACCGACTGCGGCACCGGGCTGCTCCACTCGGCCATGGGCGGTGTGCTGGGGCTCGCCGACCAGATCGTCCTGGTCAGCTCCCCGTCGGTGGACGGCGCCAGGGCGGCCTCGGCCACGCTCGACTGGCTGGAGGCGCACCACTACGCCGACCTGGTGAAGAACGCGACCGTGGTGTTGTGCAGCGTCCGGCCCCGGTCGAAGTCGGCGGTCGACATCAAGAAGCTGGAGGCCCACTTCGCCGCCAGGTGCCGCGCCGTGATTCGGGTCCCGTACGACCCGCACCTGGAGGAGGGCGCGGAGATCGACCTGGACCGGCTGCAGGAGTCCACCAGGGACGCCTACCTCCAGCTCGCCGCCTGCGTCGGCGACGGATTCGCAGGGATCCGAGATTAAGCGGAGGGTATGGGATTCGAACCCATGAGGCCATCGCTGACCTGGCCGCTTTCAAGGCGGCTGCACTCGTCCACTATGCGAACCCTCCCGTGCGCCAACCACGATAGCGGCTGCGGTGACGCGGGTGTACGTTCAGGACGTGGCGGATCTCAACGTCGAGGTGGCGCGTGCTGACTCCGGCACGATCGTGCGCCTGGTCGGCGATCTCGACAAGCTCACCGCGCCGTTGCTCAAGGAACGCCTGCTGAAGCTCTTCGCCGACGGCCGGGTCGAGATCGTCGTCGACGCGACGCGGCTCGAGTTCTGCGACTCGAGCGGCCTGTGGGTGCTGGTCGAGCACCAGCGCAGGGTGGCAGCGCAGGCGGGCTGCTTACGTCTGGTCGGTGTGCACGGCGTGCTGCAGCGCGTCCTGGACGTGACCGGCCTCAAGGCCGCCTTCGACAGCGTGGTCCTGGCCGAGCTGTGAGGGTCACCGGTCGCCCAGCTGGGAAAGCAGCCACCTGGGACCCACGATCTCCGCGCCCAGCTCGCTGACCCGCTCCCGCAGCCCCCGATCCGCGGTGACCACGACCACCCGCTCCCACGGCCGGCTGTCCCGCACGACCTCCACGATCGCGTCGTCTCCGCTGCCGGCGGCCGCCACCACCTCGATCCCGGGAACGGCGGGCACGCTCTTGGCCGCCCCCTCGACGACCGCGACCACCCTCGGATACCACTGCGCCAGCACAGGATGGCCCAGCCTGAGCCCCGCCACGTCCTCAAGCAGCCGCGTCGCCGCCCCCGCGCGATCGCGCCACCAGCCATGCTCGGCCCGCGCGCCGACGATGTTGGCCACGTCGAGCACGATCGTCTCCGGCCTGATCGCCCCCTGGATCTCGCCCCATGTCGCCGCGAACCCCGGATGCAGCTTCCGCCCGGCCACCTCGTCCAGGGCCAGCCAGCGCAGCTCGGTGCTCTCGCGGTTGGCCGGCGCCGCGGCCAGCCGTTCGGCCGACGCCGCGATCACCGTCTCGAACGACCACCCGCCGTGATCGTCGAGGTAGACGCCCTGCACTCGCAGCCCTTCGCCGCGAAGCGCGGCCTCCTCGTGAGCCTCGCGCAACGCACTGGTGACGGCGTCCTCGTGGCTGTCCCGCGCCCCGCCAGGCAGCCCCCACGTGCCGCCATGGTGGCTCCACCATGAACGTTTCTGCATGAGCACGTACGGCACGCCCACGTCGTCATGGTGCACGATGAGCAACCCCGAGGCCCCATGCACCCCCCAATGCCTGTGGCCTAGAGAGCACTCGGCCCACCCATCGCCGTCCTTAGCCGCCATGGTGGGATTGTCTCAGCCTCCGCCCTTGGAGAAATGCTGGTAGTCCTTTGCACCGGACCAGTAGCCGCCCCACTCCCAGCCGACCTGAGCGAAGGCCTTCACCACCTTGTCGCCAGGATTAATCACACCTTTGCCCTTCATTGGGCGCTCGGTGTACTTCTCGGCATTTTCGTGTGCAGTGCTGCCACTTGCGGTGACATATGGGTTCTGCTGGGGATTGATGTCTATCGCTTCCCCGTAGGCGTGGTTGGACCAATTACTGGAGCCGGTCGCCTTGCGGCAGTTGAAGGCAGAGGTGTTGTTCGCCTCGATCGAGGCGAAGTCGTCAGCCTTGTACGCGTCCACCAGCTTCATCTGGTAGACCGGCCAGCGCCACCCGTACAGCTTCTTGAAGACCGTCACGATGTCGTCGGTCACCGTCTTGCGCACGACCAGCTCGCCGGTGTGCGGCTTGTTGTCGAACCCCCAGTAGGACAGCGTGACCAGCCGCAGATCCCGGTAGTGGACCGGGCAGCCGGGCCGCCACGAGTACGGCAGGCGGTCGCGGGCTACGTTGGACACCTTGGCGCTGAACTCGGGCGGCGAGGCCGGTTTGGTGGGCGTGGCCGTCGGCGAGCCGGGTGTCTCGTATGCAGGAGTGGACGTCGTGGGCTCAGGAGCGACCGACGCGATCGGTTCGGTCGCGGCGCACGAAACGGACGCGAGCACCACGAACGCCATGGTTGCAGCACGTTTCATCCACCCACCATATGCGACGTCTCGCCAGGTCAGGGGACTATCAGCACCGTACGGCGAGCCCTCTTCGCCAGTGTGGCCGCCACCGAGCCGCACCAGGAATGACGCGAGCGGCCCACCACGATGGCGTCGGCCATGTAGGCGCCGGCGAGCGTCTCCAACTCCCGCGCCGTGTCACCCCGTACGCTGACGAACTGCCACGCCACAAGGCGGCGGCGTTGAGCGCGGGAGCCTGCCCGTCAACGGCGGCTCCCACCGCGGGTCCGTGCTTCCGCCGGACATGGCTCAGTTGTCGTGCTTGCCGCGACGAGCCAGCTCACGCAGGGTGTCCGCCGTGTAGATCACGATGGCGACGAAAGAGAGCGCGGCGAGCGAGCCGCCGACCCACAGGTCGTTGACCGTCGCGTCGACGTACGCGGCGCCCCTCGGCTGGTAGCCGACCGCGAACGGGGCCGCGACCAGCCACAGGCCGCCGAGGAACAACAGGACCAGGGCGGAGACGCCCAGCTTGGCCTTCATCGGTTCTCCTCCACTCCGACCAGGGGAGCCGTGCCGTTCCTGCGGTGCTCACCCGTCTTCAAGTCCTCACGCAGCGCCTCGACGAGCGGGGCGAGCAACGCGGCCAGTTCGGCCGACGACGCCTGAGGCGTGCTCGGCACGGCCTCGGGCTCCGGCTCGGTCACGCGCGGGCGCACGGCCACCACCCCCCGCGCCACCAGCTCCTCGTGCAGGGCCATGGCGAAGCTGACCACGCCTGCGAGCCCCACGACCGCCACGCCGAGGCCGGTGAAGAACTCCGAGATCGTGGGCTCGGTCCAGTCGGCGTTCTCCGGCTGGGTGCCGAGGGCGAAGGGCGCGATCATCAACCACAGCCCGCCCAGGACCGCCAGGGACGCCGCGACGGCGCCCACGAACTTGCGAATCATTGCGAGATTCCTCCAGAGACGAGGTCTTTCTGCGGGGGCGTGGCCTGCGCGATCAGGGCACGCGAGGTGGGCCGCAGTACGGTACGCGCCACCGCCCTGGCGCGTTCGCGTTCGGAGCGATCGTCCGGCGGGGCCATCTTGGCGACCGCGGTGAGCAGCGCGGACGGCTCGCCGTTCGCCCGCTCGACGTGCTGGGCCACGAGCTCCAGCAGCAGCCCGGCCAGGACCAGGTCGTCCTTGCTGAGCGGCTCGGACGCCGGGGGCGCCGTCGCGGGACCGCGCAGCGGGAGCTCCTTGAGGAAGATCGTGGCCACGAAGCCGAGCAGCGCAATGGGCACGCCCACCATGAACACGGTCTCCAGGCCGCGCGTGAACGACTCCAGCACGATGTTCTTGATCGGCCCGGGCAGCTGCTGAATGGCACTGGGGCTGCCGAGCTTGACGTCCGAGCCGCCGGGCAGCGAGATACCTGCCGCCTTGAGCATCTCGGCCATTTCGTCCTTGAGCCGGTTCGTCAGGATCGCGCCGAACGCGGCCACGCCGACGGCGCCGCCCAGCGAGCGGAAGAACGACACGCCCGACGTGGTGGAGGCCATATCGCGTGGTTCGGCGCCGTTCTGGGCGGCCAGGATGAGCATCTGCATGGACAGGCCGAGGCCGACGCCGAGAACCGCCACGTCGAAGCCGATGAGCCACTCGCTGGAGTCCACGTGCAGCCGGGAGAGCAGGAACAGCCCCACGGCCACGATGAGCAGGCCCGCGACCGGGAAGATCTTCCACTTGCCGGTCTGGGTGACGATCTTGCCGGAGATCACGCCGGCCAGGAAGAGCGCCAGCACCATGGGCAGCGTCATCAGACCCGAGTTCGTCGGGCTGAGGCCCTTGACGATCTGCAGGTACTGCGGCAGGTAGATCATCGCGCCGAACATCGCCATGCCGACGAGGCCAGGCTGGTGAGCACGAACGTACGGTTGCGGAACAGCCGCGGCGGCAGGATCGGGTTGCCCGCCGTCCGCTCGGACAGCACCGCGAGCGCCAGCATGAGCAGGGTGAACGCGGCCAGGAAGTACGTCCAGCCCGAGTTCCACGCGAACTCCGTGCCACCAAGTGTCAGCAGCAGCATGAGCCCGCTCGCGCTGGCCGTGATCGTCGTCGCACCCCAGATGTCGATCGAGGTGTTCCGCTTGACCGTCGGCAGCCGCAGCACCTTCTGGATCACCAGGAACGACACCAGCGCGAACGGCACCACGACGTAGAAGCACCAGCGCCAGCCGAGCCAGTCGGTGTCCACGATGAACCCGCCGAGCAGCGGCCCCGCCACCGTGGAGATCCCGAAGACCGCGCCCATGTAGCCCGAGTACCGGCCACGCTCGCGCGGCGAGACGATGTCACCCAGGATCACCTGGGAGAGTGCCGACAAACCGCCCACACCCAGGCCCTGCACGGCCCGCGCCGTGATCAGCTGCCCCATGTTCTGCGACAGGCCGGCCACCACCGACGACGCGACGAACAACGCCAGCGCCGACTGGAAGAGCAGCTTGCGCCCGAAGAGGTCGGACAGCTTGCCCCACAACGGCGTGGACACCGTCATCGTCAGCATGGTCGCGGAGGCGACCCATGAGTACTGGTCCTGACCGCCGAGCTCCCCCACGATCGTCGGCAGAGCCGTGCCCACAACCGAGGTCGAGATCATCGATGTGAGCATCGCGAGCATCAGCCCGGACATGATCTCGAGGATCTCGCGGTGGGTGTACGTCCGCTTCGTGGGGGAGGCGGGCTGCGCCTGGGCTACCACGACACCACATCCCCTTCATACAGATTTATCCGACTCGAGTATACGCGTGTTTACTAGCCGAGCGGCAAGTGGGGTCGGGTCTTGAGTAGAGTTCGGGTCATGAACGCCGAGGTGACCCGGCCCCGCGGCAGGGAGGCCACCCGTGAACGGATCCTGCAGGCCGCCCGGACGTTGTTCGGCGAGCACGGCTACGAGCAGGTGACCATCCGCATGATCGCCGCCGCGGCGGACGCCAACATCGCGCTGGTCGGCCGCTATTTCGGCTCGAAGGCCGGGCTGTTCGGCGCGGTGCTGGAGGGCGAGCCGACCATCAGCGCGCTGTTCCAGGGCCCGGAGGAGGGGCTGGCGAGGCGGCTGGCGGTTTACGCCGCCGAGCGCATGCAGCACCCGCCGGACAGCCCGATCCTGCGCACGCTCGAACGCTCCGCCCGCCACCCCGAGGTCCAGGAAGTGGCCCGCGAGCGTCTGATCGCCGCCGTGCTCGATCCGTTGCAGGCTCAGCTCGGCGGCGGCCCGGACGCTCTGGCCAGAGCCCGCATGGTGGCGGCGGTCTTCCTGGGCATCGGCGCCATGCGCCGCCGGCTCGGCCCGGAGACGCCGACGCCGGCCGACGTGGACCGGCTGACCGCGATCTTCCAGGCGTGCCTGGCCGAGTGAAACTTTCACCCCCCAAGGACCTCCTGGCCAGGGGATATGCGGTGGGAAGCGATCCGATGTCTTTGACCGGCCCGCGACGCCTCCTACCATCCGGGAGTGCCAGTGGGAGCGCTCCCACATGACCGACGGAGTGATTTCATGTCTCGCAGAAGGCCCATGTTGGCGGTGCTCCTGACGGCGGCCGCCATGGCCGCGGCAGGGGCGGTCGTGTTCTCGTCGTCCACCGCCCAGGCCGCCGACTCCGCTTTCTACGTGGATCCCCAGACCAACGCGGCCAAGTGGGTGGCCGCGAACCCGAACGACAGCCGTACCCCCGTGATCAGGGACAGGATCGCCGCCGTGCCGCAGGGCCGGTGGTTCGCGACGTACAACCCGTCGACCGTGCGCGGCCAGGTCGACTCCTACGTCGGCGCCGCCGCCGCGGCCGGCAAGATCCCGATCATGGTCGTGTACGCCATGCCGAACCGTGACTGTGGCGGCGCCAGCGCGGGCGGCGCCCCCGACCACGCGTCCTACCGCGCCTGGATCGACCAGATCGCGGCCGGGCTGGCCGGCCGCCCCGCGTCGATCATCCTGGAGCCGGACGCTCTGGCGATCATGTCCAACTGCATGAACGCCTCCCAGCAGGCCGAGGTCAAGGCCTCCATGGCGTACGCGGGCAAGAAGCTGAGAGGCCAGGCCAAGGTCTACTTCGACATCGGCCACGACGCCTGGCTGGGCGCCTCGGAGGCCGCCTCCCGGCTGACCGGCGCGGACGTGGCCAACAGCGCCGACGGCATCGCGGTCAACACCTCCAACTACCGGGCCACGCCCGGGCTCGTGTCGTACGCGAAGAGCGTGATCGCGGCGACCGGCGTGTCCAGGCTGAAGGCCGTCATCGACACCAGCCGCAACGGCAACGGCCCGGCCGGCAGCGAGTGGTGCGACCCGGCCGGGCGCGCGACCGGCATCTGGAGCACCACGAACACCGGCGACTCCGCCATCGACGCCTATCTCTGGGTCAAGCCCCCGGGTGAGGCGGACGGGTGCATCGCGGGGGCCGGGCAGTTCGTGCCGCAACGGGCGTACGACCTGGCCATCGCCGCCCCGTCACCCACCGCCACTCCGACCGTGACGCCCACCGTCACCCCGACCGTCACCCCCACCGTGACGCCGACCACCGGCCCTGGCGGCTGCACGGCCACCTACAAGGTGACGAGCCAATGGCAGGGCGGCTTCCAGGGTGAGGTCACCGTGAAGGCCGGCTCGTCCGCCATCTCCGGCTGGAGGGTCGGCTGGACGTTCCCGAACGGGCAGACGATCACCCAGCTCTGGAACGGCAACCTCTCCGGCAGCGGCACGGTCTCCGTTACGAACCTGAACTGGAACGGCACCCTGGCCGCGGGCGCGACCGCCTCGTTCGGCTTCACCGGCAACTGGACCGGCCAGAACGGCACCCCGTCCCCGGTGACCTGCACCGCGTCCTGACAGATTCGCCGGGCCCTCGATCCCGGGGGCCCGGCGAAATAACCGCGCCTTCATTGCTGTTGCAACGAGCCAGGTCATCTATGCCGGCTCTGCGAAAGGCGCGTACCCATGGCTTTGCCGCTGTCCATCCTGGATCTGGCGCACATCGGCGAGGGCGAGACGGCGAGTGACAGCTTCACCGCCAGCGTGGCCCTGGCCCAGCGGGCGGAGGAGCTCGGATACCAGCGGATCTGGTACGCAGAGCACCACAACATGGACAGCATCGCCTCCTCGGCGACCAGTGTGCTCATCGCCCACGTGGCCGCGCACACCCGGACGATCCGCCTCGGAGCGGGCGGCGTGATGCTCCCGAACCACTCCCCGCTGACCATCGCCGAGCAGTTCGGCACGCTCGAAACCCTGCATCCCGGGCGCATCGACCTGGGCCTGGGCCGCGCGCCCGGCAGCGACCAGCAGACCATGCGGGCGCTACGCCGCACCCCGGCCGCCGCGGACACCTTCCCCGAGGACGTGCTGGAGCTGCAGGGATACCTGACGGGCCAGTCGCGGATCCCCGGCGTCAACGCGACCCCCGGCAAGGGGACCGACGTGCCGCTGTACATCCTCGGGTCGTCCCTGTTCGGGGCCCAGCTGGCCGCCATGCTGGGGCTGCCGTACGCGTTCGCCTCGCACTTCGCCCCGACAGCGCTGGAGGAGGCCGTGGCGCTCTATCGGCGCGAGTTCAAGCCGTCCGAGCAGCTGGCGCAGCCGTACGTGATGGCGGCGCTCAACGTGATCGCGGCGGACACGGCCGAGGAGGCGCAGGAGCAGTTCCTGGCGGCCAAGCGGCTGCGGGTGAGCAGGTTCCTCGGGCGCGGGCGCACGTTCACGCCGGAAGAGGCCGACCTGATCCTCGACTCGCCGGCCGGGCAGCAGCTCCTGCAGATGGCCAAGTATTCGGCCGTCGGGGACCCGGGCGAGGTGAAGGACTACGTTGACCGTTTCGCCGAGCACGCCCAGGCCGACGAGCTCATCGTCGTGTTCTCCGCGCCCGACAGGAAGGCGTGGCTGCGGTCGGCGGAGCTGCTGGCCCAGGCGTACGGGCTCTAGGCGGCTATTCGTGGTGCGGGCCGATCACGTAAGGCCCGGTGGTCTCGGAGGCCGGCAAAGGGGACAGCCCTGCCGAGACCAGCTGGGTCCGCAACGTCATCACCGTCCGCTCCAGCGCCCTGATCTGCGCCTGGAGCCGCCGGATCTGGTCGCGCATCGCGGTCGAGGTGCTCTGCTCGGTGATCAGATCGGTGCTGAGCTGGGTGGCCTGGCTATGCACCCGGCTCATCTGCCGCTCCATCTGGCTCAGCGCGTCCTCGTAGATCGTCTTCGCTCGGAGGAACGCCTCGGCGTCCACTTTGGACCGTTCTATCTCGGCCTGATGCTCGGCCTGCGCCAGCGCGGTCTGCTGGGTCTTCTTGTTGGCGTCGGTGGCCGACTTGAAGGCCAGGTACGCCACGCCGAGCGGGACCACGCCCACGCCGACCTGGATGAGGATGTCAGTCAGCCCGGGCATCACGGCCTCCTCCCACTGGCCGGATCACGCCCGTATAGGTGATGCCGTCGTCGCTGTGCCAGGCGTTGACGGTCAGCGCGATCGGAAATTCGCTGCCGTCGCGACGCAGGCCCACCAGGGGGATGATCCGGCCGTCCAGCTCCGACTCGCCGCTGGCGCGTACCCGGGCCAGCCCGGCGGCGTGCTGGTCGCGGAAGCGGGACGGCATCAGCACCGTCAACGGCCGCCCGACGGCCTCGTCCGTGCTCCAGCCGAACAAGGCCGCGGCCTGCGGGTTCCACGACAGGATGATCCCGGACGCGTCGGCGACGACGACGGCCGTGGACCCCGTGCCCGGGAGCCGGTCCACGCTGACGGCCTCCGGCCAGGTGGCGATCAGCGCGATCCAGCCACCGAACGCCAGCCAGACCGCCCCGCCGACCCAGCCGCGTGGATTGTCGCCGGTGAAGGTCGAGACCAGATAGACCAGGCCGTAGAGTACGAGCAGGGCCGTGGCGGCGGCGAACGCGACCCGGTCGGAGCGCATGAACGTCTGCACCAGGCACAGGGCGCCGATCACGCACCAGGCCGCGGCCCAGACGGTCAGCGGGGCGAAGGAGGCCAGCATGGCGTAGCCGGGGGCGGCGCGCTGGTCGGCCGGCGCGAACGCCAGGGAGGCGGCGATGGCCAGGCTGAGTAGTCCGACGAACGCGAGAGACGCGCCGCGTCGTCCGATGCGGCGCATCACCCGTGCCACGGCGTCGTTACTCACAGTGGCAAGATTAATGCACATCGTTAGCTCTGTAAGGGTGAATCCTTGGCCGTTACTCAATGGGGTCAGCCGGAACGCCGGATGACCGGCATATATCCACCTCGCGCCCGCCCGCTCTCAGCCAGAGCTGCCCAGCTGAACGTCTCGTTGTGCCCGTCGACCGCCGCCACCACGGCCCCACCGGCACGATCCACGGCACACAACCACGCGAAACGCTCATCGGCCTCGTCCCGGTGCGTGATCCCTTCGACCATGAGCCGAAACCGCCCCGGCCCTTCGACCATCGAGAAGGTCACACCGGGGATGAACTCCCACCCGACGCAGGTGGACGGCCTGCCCGAAACGAGCCGGAACGTGGGAAGTTGCACGATGGGTTCGGCCGAGTAGAGGACCAGCGTCGGTAGTGCGCCGCCGAAATAACGGGCATCCTCACGAGGGACACAGGATGGCACGCGGGGGAGTATGCCACCGGCACCATGTGATCACCTGAGAAAGACGTAACCGATCTGTGGCAGATCGTGGCCGGGGTCTCTCGCCAACGTGGATGTCCCGCTGTATGACGGACTGGTGACCACGTCGATGAGAAGGAACATGTCCATGGAAAGCAGGCATCCCGCGCTCTCCCGGCTCGATGTGCTCGTCGGCCGGTGGACCGTACACGTCCCCGGCGTGGGCAGCTCATGGGCGGATTTCGCCTGGCAGGACGAAGGCGCTTACCTGCGCCAGGTGTCCGACATCGACGCGATGCCGGACACGGCCCCGCAGGCGTGGCGGGACAATGCCCCGTTCCCGACCACCGCCCTGATCGGCCTCGACGACGCGACCGAGCAGTTCACGATGTTGTACGCCGACGCCCGCGGCGTGCACCGGGTGTACCAGATGATGCTCACCGACGGCGAGTGGCGGATCTGGCGCGACGCCCCCGGCTTCAACCAGCGTTTCATCGGCACGCTGAGCCCGGACGGCGCCACCATAGAGGCACGCTGGGAGCAGTCGAAGGACGGCGTGAACTGGGATCTCGACTTCGAGCTCACGTACTCGCGCATCGCGCCCGCACGTTCATGACCGGCTCGTCGGCACCGGGTCGTGCCGACGCGTCCGGAGCGTGCGGCTGTCAGACGTCGGTGCGCTTGAGCCGCCAGGCGGCGGCGATGACGGTCACCGCGATGTAGGACACGAAGACGGCGAGCCCGCCCCACGGTGCAAGCATGCCCTCGCCGGGTGAGACGGCGGTGAACGCGGCGGCGGCGTCGGCAGGCAGGTACTGGGTGACGTCGGCCCAACTCGCCGGCAGCAGCAGCGAGGCGACCCCGCTGAGCAGGAACATGACGCCGAACAGCGTGGTGATGGCCGCGGGGGTGGAGCGTAGGAGCCCGCCGAGTGCGACACCGAGCACGCCCGACCCGGCGAGTACGACCGCCGAGCCGACGACTGCGCGCGCCACCCCCGGATCGGACCATGAGGCGCCGGCGTCACCAATGATCGCTTGGCCACCGCTGAACGCGATCGCGGCCCCGGCGAGCCCCACGACGAACGCGACCCCGGCGAAGACGGCGATCTTCCCCCACAACACGGGCAGCCGTTTCGGCACGGCGGTCAGGGATGACCGGATCATCCCCGTGGCATATTCGCTCGCCATGAACAGCACGCCGAGCGTGCCGAGGGCCAGCTGTGCGAAGTTCAGCCCGGTGAGGCTGATGTCGACGGGGCTCTGCGGCCCCGCCTGGCCGCCGGGGCCGGGCTGACCGCCGCTCATGATCGAAGAGGCCATGAGGCCGATGCCGACGAGCAGGGCGAGGGCGACGCCCAGCGTGGTGATCGTCGAGCGCAGGGACCAGAACTTGATCCATTCAGAGGTGACCACGCGGGCAGGGGTGACCCGCAGCCGGCGCATGGCAATGGTGGTGGCGGTCATCGGGTCGCTCCTGCCGCGGTGAGTTCGGTGGCCTGGTATTCGACGGCGTCTCGGGTGAGCTCCATGAACGCCTGCTCGAGTGAGGGACGCTGCGGGCTGAGCTCGTGCAGGGTGATGCCGGCGGCGGCCGCGCGGTCGCCGATCTGCTCGGCGGTGAGACCGGCGACCTCGAACAGGCCGGGCTCGATGCTGGTGACGGTGATCCCGGCACCGGCGATCAGGTGGTACAACTCGGCCGCGCGTGGAGAGCGCACCCGTACGGAATCGAGAGCAGCCTGCTCGATGAACGCGCTGACCGACGTGTCGGCGATGAGCCGGCCGCGGCCGATGACGATCAGGTGCTCCGCGGTCAGCGCCATCTCGCTCATCAGGTGCGAGGAGACGAAGACGGTGCGGCCCTGGGCGGCGAAGTCGCGCATCAGATTGCGGATCCACAACACGCCATCGGGGTCGAGGCCGTTGACCGGCTCGTCGAGGATGAGCACATTGGGGTCGGCGAGCAAGGCCGAGGCGATGCCGAGCCGCTGGCCCATGCCGAGGGAGAACGCCCCGGCGCGCTTGCGGGCCACCTCGCGCAGGCCGACGATCTCGATCACCTCCTCCACGCGGGAGCGCGGGACGCCGGTGGTGGCGGCCATCGCCAGCAGGTGGTGGTACGCCGATCGCCCGGTGTGCACCGCTTTGGCGTCCAGCAGGGCGCCCGCCTGCCGCAGCGGCGCGACGTGCTTGGCGTAGGGGCGGCCGTTGATCGTCGCGGTGCCGGAGGTCGGCCGGTCGAGTCCCAGGATCATGCGCATCGTGGTGGACTTGCCCGCTCCGTTCGGGCCGAGGAATCCGGTGACGATGCCTGGTTTGACGGTGAACGACAGCCCGTCGACGACGGTCTTCGCTCCGTAGCGTTTGGTGAGTTCGTGAACCTGGATCATGCCGTCAACGATCGCCTGGCAAGCGTCTGCTCCGCGTCCTCCAGCCGCGGACATCTGCCCCTACCATGGCCGTGGTAGCCGGCACGGTGGGCAACCTACCGCCACTGGACGACGCGACCCGGGCGAGAGGTCGCATAACGTCTGTCTTCATGGCGGTCTCGGGAATGTCGCTGTTGTGCGTCGGACGTCTGGCGGCCCGGCATCCGCGGGCCGTCGACCTGGGCCTTGCCGCGTTCATCGCGGTGGGCTATCTGCTCTCGATCGGCGCGGGTGCCGATCGAGGCCCGATTCCGGCCCGTGGCCTGAACGGTCTGGACGTCGTGGCGGCGGTCGTCACCTTCGTGTTGATCGCGGTGCGGCGGCGGTTGCCGCTGACGGTGCTCGGCCTCGCGGTGGCGGCGACGGTGACGAGCATGGTGCTCGGTGAGCCGCGGGCGGCGGGGATCCCCGCGACGGCGATCGCGGCGTACACGGTGGCCACGCTGAACAGCCGGCGGGTCGCCTGGGCGGCCGGAGGCTCGGCGGCGGTGCTGCTGTACGGGGCCGGGCTGGTGTGGCCGCATCCGGCACTGGCCGGAACCACCTGGTGGGAGCGGGGCAACGTCGCCGTTCTGGCCTTGGTCGGGATGGCCGTGGCGGTGGGCGACGCCATCCGCACCCGGCGGGCGTACCTGATGGAGGTGGAGGAGCGGGCACGCCGGGCCGAGGAGTCCCGCGAGGAGGAAGCGCGCCGGCGGGTGATCGAGGAGCGGCTGCGCATCGCGCGGGAGTTGCACGACGTCGTGGCGCACAACCTGGCGCTGATCAGCGTGCAGGCGGGGGTGGCCGGCCACTTGATGCAGAGCCGGCCGGATCAGGCCGCCGCGGCGTTGGAGCATGTCCGGCAGGCCGCCAACACCGCGGTCGCGGAGCTCGGCACCGTCCTCAGTGTGCTGCGCCAGGACGGCGACCCGGACAGGACCACCGAGCCGGTGCCCGGTCTGACCGCCTTGCCCACGCTGCTGGACACTGTGGGTGCCGCCGGGCTGCGGGTGCGCTGCCGGCAGGCTGGACAGGTTAGGGTCCTGCCCGCGGCGGCAGACCTGGCCGCGTACCGGATCATTCAGGAGTCGCTCACCAATGCCCACAAACACGGCACCGGCGACACTACTGACCTGCACCTCACCTACACCGACGACGGCCTCGCCATCGAGATCGCCAACCCATCGGGTCCCGGCACCGGACCAGGCACCGGACACGGGTTGATCGGCATGCGCGAACGCGCCGCCGCGGTCGGCGGAACCCTGCGCGCCGGCCCGCAAGCGAGCAATACCTTCGCCGTGCGCGCCTTCCTACCCGCACCAAGGGGAGAACAGCCATGAAGATTCGGGTAGTGCTGGCCGACGACCAGGCCCTTATCCGGGCGGGGTTCCGCGCCTTGATCGAATCGGCGGACGATCTGGAGGTCGTCGGCGAGGCCGCGAATGGGCACGAGGTCGTGGATTTGGTCCGCACCACCCGTGCCGACGTCGTGCTGATGGACATCCGGATGCCGGAGACCGACGGCCTGGAGGCCACGCGCCGCATCACCGCCGACGACTCACTCGCCGGGGTACGCGTCCTCATCCTCACCACCTTCGAGATGGATGAAAACGTGCTGCTGGCGCTGCGCGCAGGCGCCAGCGGCTTCCTGAACAAGGGCGTCGACCCCCGTGCCCTGCTCGACGCCATCCGTACCGTCGCCGCCGGTGAGGCGCTGCTCTCGCCGGGCGCCACCCGCACCCTCATCACCCGCTTCCTCAACGAGCCCGAGCCGCCCGCCGGGCGCCGCGCGCCACCCGCGCTGGATGTGCTGACCGAGCGGGAGCGGGAAGTCCTGGCCCTCGTGGCCGCCGGGTTGTCCAACGACGAGATCGCGAGCCGGCTCTACGTGTCGCCGCTGACCGCCAAGACGCACATCAACCGGGCCATGACCAAACTCGGCGTCCGTGACCGCGCCCAGCTGGTCATCATCGCCTACGAGACCGGCCTCGTCCGCCCGGGCGACGGCAGTCCGCTACCACGCATGTAGTACGGGAAGATGTCTGCGCTGGCACGACGCCCTGAAAGGGGTCGATCGGCCACCCTTGGTGCATGATTGCGACCCCTGGCCGGCGGAGCCACCCATGACCGCCTTGTCCTGGGCCATCGCCCTGTCCGTGCTCTCGGCGATCTGCTACGCGGCGGCCGCCGTCGCCCAGGACCACTTCGCCGGCGTACGACAGGGGAAGCTCCGCTGGGTGCTGCCGCTCCTGCTCAACGCGGCCGGCGGCGGACTTCACGTCATCGCGCTCCAGTACGGCGCCGTCGGCGTGGTGCAAGCCCTCGGTGCGCTCACCCTCATCTTCGCCCTGCCGATGGCCGCCGTACGAGGCCGCAGCGTCACCCGCGCCGCCTGGCAGCACTCCTGGCTGACCGTCACCGGCCTGGCCGCACTGCTCGCCCTGACCACTGGCGGCCCCGGCACCCTCATCGCGGCCTCGGCGCAGTGGCTGTCCGCCATCGCCGTGATCGCGATCGTCGCCCTCGCCGTCACCGCACGCCGCGCCACCTCTCCCATGGCCAGAAGCCTCCTGCTCGCAGGGGCCGCAGGTACGGCGTTCGCCGTGTCATCGGTCCTGACCAAGACCGTGATGATCGACCTGCCCACCGGCATCACCGGCGCCTCGCTGCCTTCTCTGGTCACGATCGGCGTCCTGGCCGTGGCCGGACAACTGCTCAGCCAGCATTCCTACCGAGGTGGCGGCCTGGCGGCCCCGCTGGCCATGGTCAGTGTCGCGAACCCGGTCGTCGCCGGCGCGATCGGGATCCTGCTGCTGGGAGACGGCGTCCGCATGGGCGGGACGGGAGTGGTCCTCGCCTTGGGCGCGGTCGTCGTCACCGCAGGCGGCGTCATCGGCCTGGCCGCACACACTCCGGCCGGTGACGCCGCCGCGCCCGCCCGAGGCGGTGGCACGACGCGGGACACCGTAACCGCCCCCGACCCGGACAACGCGGACACCGGCCGATCAGCGCCCTGCGTGTTCGCTTGACCTTGAACGAGCGCTGTCGGCTCGTGCGCCGGGATGCGAGCGTCGGCCGCCTGGGCGCGGAACGCGCAGCCAGGGCGCCGGCCAGGGCGGCGATCGCCAAGGGGCTCTCGCATGTGGTGCTCATATGGAGGCTTTATGGGGTCCGACGCAATCGTTGGCCATGAGGCGATCGCACCGGGAGAGCCGGCTCTACCTAGGCCGTCTATCAGTCCGGTAACCGCTGATCGTGTGGGAGACGGCCGGTTTGGGGGATGTCAAGCGTTTTGATGCCATGGCCGCGCGTTGTCCCCCAAATACGGCTCCTGTTCACCACGCCACCCATATGCCTCGCTGCGGACAGGCCGGGGCGAGTGTCGAATGGAGGAACCTGTGGTCAGAATGAGCCTGCGCTATGCCAGGTACGCACTCAGCACCCTGACGACTGCACTGTTCCAGCTGCCCTGCAGCTAATGGAAACACGGTCGGCCGGTCTACGGACCGGCCGACCGGCCAGTCTGTGCCGTCAGATGAATTGAGGCCCCATGCTTGCCACAGCCGCTCGACAGCTCCGCTATGTCGCCACCGTGCTCCGCGGCGGCCGATTCGACGTTGACGCACTACGGAAAATGGTGACCGACCTCCGTCAGACGCTTGACGAGTTCGGCGAGCCGGGTGAGGGCGCCAATGAGCTGCTGCCCGGCGGCGGTGTCGATGACCCGGAGATCCGGCGGTCGATGGCGGACCGGCGCCTGCGCCAGGCGATCCGCCAGGCTGCCGAGCACACTGCCTACTATCGGCTCTGGTTCAAGGAGCACGGGGTCGATCCGAGTCGCATCGGTCTCGATCAACTGGACCAGGTCGCGTCCACGCCCAAGTCGGCCTTGCGCGGCGCCGGTCCGGCGTTCGTGTCCGACCAGAGCGAACCGGTCCTGATGGCACAGACCACCGGCACCACCGGGACGCCGACCGTCGTCTGGTTTTCGCGCTACGAGCTGGAGCTGTCCGCGGTACTGTCCGCGATCTCCTACCTCATGGTCGGTGGCGTGCGGGAACACCACGTCAGCATGTCGTGTGTCAGCTCGCGAGCGACCGTGGGCCTGATCTCGGTGCAGCGGGCGCTGGGCCTCGTCGGCGCCGGTTTTGTCGCGCAAGGACTGGTCGACCCGGGCATCGCGCTGGACCGGCTGGCCACGCCGCTGCACCTGCCAGGAAAGGCGCCGCACATCACCGACCTGTACACGGTTCCCTCGTACCTGGGGGCGCTCGTGCAGCGCGCCGAGCAGGACGGCTGGCAGGCCAGAGACTTCGGGCTGCGCCAGATCCTGACCGGAGCGGAAATCCTGACCGACGCGCTGCGCGAGCGGGTACGCGAGGTGTTCGACGTGCCGGTCTCCGACGTGTACGGAATGACGGAGCTCGTGCCGACCACGGGACTGGTCTGCACGCAGCAGCACCTTCATCTGGCATCCGAGCAGGCCCACTTCGAGGTCCTCGACCGGAACGCCGACACCCCGGCGCCGGTGGGTGAGATCGGCGAACTCGTGGCCACGCCGTACGTTCCCTACCGAGACACGACACTGCTCGTCCGGTACAGAACGGGCGATCTCGTCCGCCGGCTCCCGGACGAACCCTATGGCTGCGAGCTGGCTCAGCTCCCGGCCACCTCACCGATCGTCGGGCGGGCCAAACACTTCACCGGAGGTCCGACCGCCCGCGACATCCTGGAGGTGCTGCAGGGAGTGAGGGAGGTCCCGCTGCCCACCCGGTACGCGCTGACCGGCGATCCGCTCAAGCCCGATCTTCATGTCGTCGCACCACGCGGCGGCGGTCTTGCCGGCCGGATCGAGGAGCGAGCGGCGGCTCGGTCACTGCAGGTCGCCGACATCGTGCTCGTCGAAGAAGCCCGGGATCTTCCCGAGCCGTGCCGAGTGCGCGCGGACCTGTACGAGCACAGTTTCGAGACGTCGCCTTCATAGCGGCGATCACCTCTCTCGCCGGCCCGGAGACCCCATGTTCACCTTGCAGAACTTCGCGTTACTCGACCTCCTCATCGCTCTGATCGTGCTGCTCGGCCTCGGCTACGCGCACCGGTTCCGGCTGCCGCGACCGCCGGTAGGGCGTTTCACCACCTCCGACGTGCTCATCATGAGCTGTCTGGTGGTCGTGATGCCCATCACGTATCTCGCCATGCCGGCACAGGCCGTCTCCGCGGTATTCGGCGTCATGTTCCTCGCCAGCGTCCAGCTCGCGCTCGCGTCGTTGCTGGGGGGACGACCGGCGACGGTCGCCGCCGTCCTGCTCGTCGCCACCGCGGCCGGAGCCGCCATCGCCGGGTACGGCACCTTGGTGCTGGTGCTCAATGCCGTCCTCATCATGATCGCCGTGATCGGTGTGACAAGTCTGTGGACGCAGACCGGGATGACAGCCGGGCACGTCGCGGCGTTCGCCACCGCGCTGGCGGTGTACGACCTGTTCGCCACCGGCCTTGGCGACATGACCGATCGGTTCCTGGCTCAGGTGGAGGGCTATCCGTTCGCGCCGCTCCTCGCCGTGACGAGCGGAGCCATACCGGTCGCGGCGGGCCTCGGCGACTGTCTGATCCTGGCGCTGTGGCCGATGGTGGCGACCAAGGCGTACGGCAAGCCCGCGGGATGGATCGGGGCGGCCACCGGCATCGGCCTGATCATCGTGGTGCAGATCGGATTCGCCACCGGCGTGCTCCACTCAGGCATGGCGTTCCTCACCGTGCTGGGGCCGGCGATCCTTGTTCAGTATCTGCTCTGGCGCAGGATCCGCGGGGCGGAACGCCGCACCCACCAATGGCTCGGTGTGCCGACGTCAGCGGTCGACACGTCCGGCCGAATCGACCAGATGGTGAGCGCCCTGCGCACCGTCCGATCCGCGACCGACCTGCCGGCCGGCACCTGGGCGGCCGTTGACGACGATGCGGTCATCGCACAGGGACCGACACCTGGGACGGCGCTACGAGCCGCACGCCGCGCCGGTTACCAGAACGTCCCGTTCATCAGGCAGATCTAGGGCCGGTATAGCAAGGCGAACGTCTCCCTCTGTTCAGGTGCGCCCGCTTTCGTCAGGATGGCGTGCGCGCGTCGCCAAGCCGACCGGGCCGCGCCCTCTCTCCCCGTCCCCTGAAACACATGCCCCAGAGTGATCAGCGTTCTGGCCTGGGCGAGCCGCTGCCCGGTGCGCCGGAAGATCCGCAGCGCCTCCTCACAGTGCTCCTCGCAGGAGACCAGCTCGCCCAGACCAAGGCACGCGGCCGAGAGAGCGCCGTGTGCCTTGCCCAGCGCCAAGGCGTACCCATTGCCTGCCAGGTGCCGGGCACAGTCGGCGAGGCTCAGCGCCTCGGTGTGAAGACCTCGGAATCGGGCCAGCTCCGATCGCGCCAGCAGCAGCTCCACCTGGTTCGGCCGATGACTGCTGTGTTCGGCGATGGCCGCAGCCGCGGCGAGGCGGTCGTCGGCGTCTCCGGCATCCCTGCACCGGAGGCTCACCAGCGCCAGTCCGATCAGCGCGCGCACCTCGATTTCGTGGTTCTCGACGCTCTTGGCCACGGATATCGCCTCCGACAGGGCTTGGAGCGCGGAGTCGTAGCGACCGGCCTCCAGATGCACGCCGCCGAGGGATTCCAGCGCCATGGCCTCCACGTACGGGGATCCGATCTCGCGCCCGACGGACAATGACCCGCTGAGCGTGGCGAAGGCGTCCTCGAGCCGGCCCATCTCCCGCTGAACCACTCCGAGGTTGGTGCGCACGACGGCCTCGAGCTGGCGCTTGCCGATCTCGATGGCCGCGGCGAGCGCCTGCCGGTGGCGCTCTTCAGCATCCCGCAAGCGGCCGAGGTCAAGATACAGAGCCGCCAGGTTGCCGAGGCTGGACGTCTCGCCCGCACGGTTGCCGAGCTCGCGGTCGATGGCAAGGGCGCGCCGGAACCGGCCGATGGCGTGCTCGGGCGCCCCGGCCTGCGCGAGAGCGACCCCGCTGGCTCGCAGCACGGCCGATTCTCCCGCGCTCCAGCCCGCGCGGCGCAGGAAAGGCAGCGCCTGGCGGTAGGCGTCCATGGCGGCGTCCAGGTCGGCGATCCGCCACCGTATGTAGCCGATGGACATCAGCATCGCGCCCTGCCCCATGCTGTCCTGCTCGATGCGGGCGGCCTTGAGCCCGAGTTCGGCGATGCGCAGGCACTCGGTGACGGGCCGTTTCCAGGGCAGGACATCTCTCAGGGCATCGGCCAGCCGCCAGGCCAAGGCGTGGGGGCCGCGCTCGGCCGCGTGGGCGATCAGCGCGGCGATGGTGTCCCACTCCCGGTCGAGCCAGTTCTCCGCGTCAGCCGTGCTGCTGAAGGAGAGGGGGGTCACGTCCGTGACCGGTCCGTCCGGCGCCGGTCCGACCACGCGTACATCGACGTGCTCTCCCGCGGAGACGATGGTCCGCAGGTAGAAGTCCAAGTACCGGTTGATGGCGGTCTCGCGCTCGGCGGGCGGGTCCTCCGCCTCGGCCCGCTCCGCGGCGTACGTGACCAGCAGGTCGTGACAGGTATAGCGGTCCGGTCCCGCGTTCATCAGATGGACCCGCGCCAAGTCGTCCAGGAGCGTGGCCGTGTCCGTCGGGGAGTAGCCTGCCAGCGCCACCGCGCCCGCGACGGTGATGCCGGTGTTCGGCACCAGCCCGATCAGCCGGAACAGCCGCCGTCCCGCCGGGGCCAGCGCCTCGTGGGATCGTCCGACCGCGCCGCGCACCGCCGTGCGCCGATCGCCCGCGACCTCCAGGTGGGAAAGAAGGTCATGATCGCCGAACTCGGCCATGTACTGTGCGAGCGTCTTGTGCGGGCTGCTCGCCACCCTGGCGCCCGAGACCCGCAGGGCCAGCGGCAGGCGCGCGCAGAGTTCAGCCAGGCGCGCGGCGGCGTGCGGTTCCCTGCGGACCTTGTCCGGTCCCACGGTGTCGGCGAGCAGTTCGACGGCTTCGTCCGGATCAAGCACGTCCAGCGTGACCCGCCCGGCGGACTCCAGCGCCACCAGGCCGCTCAGCCGATCCCGGCTGGTGACCAGGATCCGGGATCCGGTGTCGGGGGGTATCAGCGAACGGATCTGGTCCGGCTCGGCGGCGTTGTCGAGCACCACGAGAACACGCTGTCCGGCCAGGATCGACCGGTACAGGCCGATCTGGGCCTCCAGCTCCACGGGGATGTCCTCCGTGGGCCAGCCGAGCGCCTGGATCAGGCGCGGCAGCGCCTCGGCTGTGCTCATCGGCGGCGCCTGGTCGAACCCCCGCAGGTCGAGGAAGAGCTGCCCGTCGGGGAAGCGCTCCGCCACGTGATGCGCCCAGTGGACGGCGAGCGTGGTCTTGCCGACTCCGGCGCCCCCGACCACGAGGATCACCTGCGCGGCTGACACCTCGTCCAGTTGTCCGAGCTCCGCCCGCCTGCCGATCAGCCGGCCCACCGCCGGCGGGAGCTGCCGGGGAACGAGGCGGCGTACAGTCTGGCGCTCGGGCAGGGTGAGCGCCTCGTCGTTCCCCAGGATCGCCGCGTGCAGGCGCTGGAGTTCGGTGCCCGGTTCGACGCCCAGCTCACCCGCCAACACTGTCCGGACCCGGCCGTAGATCTCCAGGGCCTCGGCCCGCCTGCCGGACCGGTGGAGTGCCAGTATGAGCTGCCGCCAGACGCGTTCGTTGAGCGAGTTGGCTTCGGCGAGCGCCCGTAACTCGCCGATCAGCTCTTCGTGCAGGCCCAGCCGCAAGCGGACGTCGGCCCAGTCGGACCGGGCGGAAAGCGCCGATTCCTCCAGAACAGCGACGCGAGGCGTCACGGCGGAGGTGAGCAGCGCGTCCTCGGCAGGTCGGCCGCGCCACAGCGACAGGGCGGTCCGGTATGCGTCGTTGGCCGCGGCCAGGTCTCCAGCGTTCGCGTGGCGGCGGGCCGTGCTCAGCAGGTCCTCGAAGACGAGCAGGTCGAGCTGGGTCCGCTCGAGATTCAGAAGATAGCCGTGGTCGTGGGTGACGAGGTGAGGGACGACCGTTCGGCGGAGGCGGGTGACGTAGCTGTGGATGTTCGACACGGCGGACGCGGGCGGCTCTTCCCACAGGCAGTCGATCAGCCGCTCCAGGGAGACCGACGTATTGGAAAAGAGCAGTAACACGCCAAGCACGGACCGCTGTTTTCCCGAAAGGTGCACGGGCCCGTCTGCGGAGAGGGCCTGAACAGGACCGAGGATTCCGTACACGGTCACAGGCGGCTCCCGATCATTGTCGAGACACGTTGTACACCGGGCCGTCGAGGCCACGCAAGGCGACCTCGTGGTCACCCGCGCGTCCACGGCGATCTCGTCGGCAGCAACGTTCGGCACCGGCTGAGTACACTAGTGCCCGGCCGCGACTGGCGCAGGTGGGCCACCACCGGGGAGCGGCCGTGTCCCGATGCGAGCGTCGACCGCCTGGGCGCCTCCATCAGCGAAGTCCCGCTGAGGAGGCCAGAACGTGCAGTTGCGCTACGGAATCAACCCGCAGCAAACACAAGCGCACGCCATCCCGACGACGCCGGACCGCTGGCCGGTCCGGATTCTGCACGGACAACCGTCGTTCACCAACCTGCTGGACGCCCTGAATGCCTGGCAACTCGTGCACGAGGCCGCCCAGGCGCTGGGCAGGCCCGCCGCCGCCTCGTTCAAACACGTCTCACCCGCGGGCGCGGCCCTGTCCGGGCCCATCGACGAGGTCACCGAGCAGCTCCATGGCATCGCCGGCTCGCGCATCACCGACCTGACCAGCGCCTACCTGCGCGCTCGCGACGCCGACCCCAAGTCCTCCTACGGCGACATCGCCGCCGTCTCCCACCCCGTCGACGCCGACCTCGCCGAACTCCTGACCGGAATGGTCTGCGACGGCATCATTGCCCCTGGATTCGAGCCCGGCACCGTCGAACGGCTCAGCACCAAGAAGAACGGCCGATTCCTCATCCTGGAAGCGGACCCGGCGTTCACCCCTCCGCCGCAGGAGTCGCGGGAGGTCTTCGGCGTGCGCCTGACCCAGGACGGCGAGCAGGTCCCGATCTCCCGAGACCTGCTCGACCTCGTCGTAGGCGCGCCGTTGCCCGAGACGGCCGCCGACGACCTGGTGCTGGGCCTGATCGTCCTGCGCTACACCCAGTCGAACTCAGTCTGTTACGTGCGCAACGGCATGACCCTTGGCATAGGCGCGGGCCAGCAGTCCCGGGTGGACTGCACCCGCCTGGCCGGCGCCAAGGTCGACACCTGGTGGCTCCGTCGTCACCCGACGGTGCGTGCCCTTGCCTTCGTGCCCGGGTTGCGGAACCAGGAGAAGATCAACTGGCAGGTTCGCTTCATCGAGGGCGGCCTCACCCCGCTCGAGCGGCGCCACTTCGCCCAAGCCCTGACAGGACCGGTCGACGAGCTGACGCCCGACCAGCGTGCCGAGTGGAGCCGCCGTCTTAGGGAAGTCGCGTTCGTCTCCGACGGCTACCTGCCGTTCCGCGACAACATCGATCATGCCCAGCACCACGGTGTCACCTACATCGCCGAGCCGGGCGGATCCATCCGGTCCGACGAGATCGCGGACGCCTGCCGCGAGCACGGGATCACGCTGGCCCGCACCGGCCTACGGCTGTTCCACCACTGAGCGTCATTCCTGGCCGGGCCGGACAAGCCCGCTTGTACGCGAACGCCGGCCCCCCGTCACCTCGGCTTCAGTGACCGGCTCCCTGGAACTCGGCGGTGTTGTCCGCCCGGGCCGGCAGAAGCAGGGCGGTGATGACCACAGCCACGGACAGCACCGCGCCGATGATGAAGGCCAGCCGCATGCCGTCGAGGTTGGCGAGCACCTCCGTGACTCCCGCCGACCTCAGGGCATCGGCTCGCGCGCTCATCACGGTGATCACGAGCGCGGTGCCGAAGGCCGCCGCGACCTGCTGCAGCGTGCTCAGGATCGAGCTGCCGTGGGAGTAGAGCCTCGGGGGAACCGCTCCGAGCCCAAGAGTGAACACCGGGGTGAAGGTCGCGGCCAGACTCACCATCATCAGCGCGTGCAGACCGAGCAACTGCCAGAACGGCATGGTCATCGTGACCTGGGTGAAGCCGGCGAGCGAGAGCGTGATCCCGATGGCGCCGGGGATGACCAGGACCCGGCCGCCGAACTTGTCGAACAGCCGGCCGACCGTCGGGCCCAGCAGTCCCATCGCGAGGCCGCCCGGCATCACGAGGAGTCCGGTCTCCAGGGCGCTGAGCCCGCGGACGTTCTGCAGGTAGAGCGGCAGCAAGATCATCGAGCCGAGCATCGCCATGAAGGCCACCGACATCAGGATCAGCGCGACCGTATAGGTGCGGTGGCGCAGCGTGCGCAGGTCCATCAGCGGCACACCGCGCTTCTGCAACGACAGCTGGCGCACGACGAAGACGACGATGGCGGCCAGGCCGGCCGCCACGATCGCGGCCGCGACGCGGATGTCACCGCCCTCGAACTGGCTGAGCCCGTAGACCAGGCCGCCGAAGCCCGCACCCGCGGTCACCACACTCAGCCAGTCGATGGTGCTGAACTTGGGCTCTCCGACGTTCTTGAGCTGCTTCAGGCCGCCCCAAGTGATCAGAGCGGCGATGGGGAGCACCACGGCGAACAGCAGCCGCCAGGACCCGAATTGGAGGATCACTCCCGAGACCGTCGGGCCCATCGCGGGCGCGACCGAGATGGCCAGGGTGACGTTGCCCATCACCCGGCCCCGGTCCTCCTCGGGCACGACCTGCATCAACGTGGTCATCAACAGCGGCATCATCACGGCCGTCCCGGACGCCTGGATGATGCGGGCGCCCAGCAACACCTCGAACGACGGCGCGACGGCGGCCAACGCCGTGCCGAGCAGGAACAAACCCATCGCGGTGGAATAGGCGCGGCGGGTGGACACCCGCTGCAGGAACCATCCGGTGATGGGGATGACCGCGGCCATCGTCAGCATGAAGGCGGTCGAGAGCCACTGAGCGGTCTGCTCAGTGATGTTGAGCGCGCCCATCAGCCGCGGGATCGCGTTGATCATGATCGTCTCGTTGAGGATGACCACGAATGTGGCGAGCACCAGCAGCCGGACCACGGCTGGGGTGCGACCTGCGGGGGTCGCCAATTGGGCAGGTGAGTCGAGCTGTGGGCTGGACACGGCACCTCGATCTGGGTTGTCGGACAAGACAGGGTGATGGCTGGCGTCGCAGCCCTGGGTCTCACAAGAAGTTGTGGTCATGCAAGACTGACCGCCACCACCGACAAAACTCATCGCCCCGCCCCAGGATTCCGGCAAGCGATGCGAAATGTCACCCGGTTTTCACCGACGGCGGACGACGACCAGGCCGGGCCGGATGCGCTCGAGGTCACCTCATCGGCGTCGGCCATCGAGGCAGCGGCAACCGGTGAAACCCGGTCGAGGGCGCCGTGAAACCGGCACCCTCGACAGTGAAGCCATGAGCATCACAGAACTCAAACGTACCGGGGGCGGCCCGGCCCACGCAGGTGGCGCCGATCTGGCCGTACGTGCGGAAGGGCTGGTGAAGACGTTCGGCGAGCACCGTGCCGTCGACGGGATCGACCTGGACGTACGCCCCGGTGAGATCTTCGGCGTCCTCGGCCCCAACGGAGCGGGCAAGACCACCACGCTGCGGATGCTGGCCACCCTGTTGAAGATCGACGCGGGCCGTGCCGAGATCTTCGGGGTCGACGTGGCCGGCAACCCGCACGTGATCCGCCAACTGGTCGGCGTCACCGGACAGTACGCGTCGGTCGACGAGAACCTGACCGCCCGCGAGAACCTCTGGCTCTTCAGCCGCCTACAGGGCATCGCCGCGCCGCGCGCCCGGCGCATCGCCATCGAGCTGCTGGGCCAGTTCGGCCTGGAGGAGGCCGCCGACAGACCGATCGCGCAGTTCTCCGGCGGCATGCGCCGGCGCCTCGACCTGGCGGCCAGCCTGATCACCAGGCCGCCGCTCATCTTCCTCGATGAGCCGACGACCGGTCTCGATCCGCGCACCCGCGGTCAGATGTGGGACACCATCCGCGGTCTGGTCGCCGACGGCTGCACGGTGCTGCTGACCACGCAATACCTGGACGAGGCCGACCAGCTCGCCGACCGCGTCGCCGTCATCGACCACGGCCGCAAGGTCGCCGAAGGCACTCCCGACGAGTTGAAGACCGCCGTCGGCAACTCCACTCTCCAGCTGCTGCTCGCCGACCCGGGCGAGGTGCCCGCCGCCGTGGAGGTCATGCGGCGTGTCCTCGGCTCCGACCCGGTCCTCAGCCCGGAGCAGGGCCGCCTCAACGTCGCCCTCGACCAGGCGGACCTGGCGGCGGACGTACTGATCGCGCTGCGCACCGCAGGGGTGTCGATCTCCTCGGTCAGCGTGGCCAAGCCCAGCCTGGACGAGGTGTTCCTCGCCCTCACCGGCCACGAGACGGACAGGGACGACGAGACCGGCACGGAGGAGAACCGATGAGCACCATGATCGCACCCGCCCGCGAGGCGGTGCGGGCCGCAGACCGCGTAGCGGCCGCCCGGCGGCGCGTCTCCATGGGGGAGACGCTCGCCCAGACCCTGACGATGGCGTGGCGGGCGCTCAAGAAGATGCGCCGCAACCCGGAGCAGTTCTTCGACGTGGCGTTGCAGCCCCTCCTGTTCACCGCGATGTTCGCCTTCATCTTCGGCGGCGCCATCGCCGGCGACGTGGAGAGCTACCTCCCCCTGATGATCCCCGGCATCATCGCCCAGACCGTGCTGACCACCTGCATGGCCACGGGCACGCAACTCCGCGAGGACATGGAGAAGGGCGTCTTCGACCGGTTCAAGTCGTTGCCGATCGCCCGGATCGCGCCGCTCGCCGGCCCGATGGTGGCCGACCTGCTGCGCTACACGATCGCGGCCACGCTGACGTTCGCCATGGGCCTGCTGATGGGCTACCGCCCGGGCGGCGGAGCGGGCGGCGTGCTCGCCGCGATCCTGCTGGCGATCTTCACGGGCTGGTCGCTGGCGTGGGTCTTCACCTGGGTCGGCACGATCGCCCGCAGCGCCCAGGCCGTGCAGGGCATCTCCATGATGATCTTGTTTCCGCTGACGTTCCTGTCGAACGCGTTCGTTCCCGTCGAGACCCTGCCCGGCTGGCTGGCCGCGTTCGTCCGGGTCAACCCGGTCTCACACCTGGTCACGGCCGCCCGCGACCTCGCCAACAGCGGCGTCGTCAGCGGAGAGGTGGCCTGGACGCTCCTGGCGTGCCTGATCGTCATCGCGATCTTCGCGCCGCTGTCGGTACGCAGCTACAAGCGGCACATGTGATCCCCGCCCGTCACGACCGGAGACCTGCTCGACGAGACTCCGCGCCTCGCCGAGCAGGTCGGAGCCGCGTCGATCGCCGTACTCGGCTCGCACGGTGGCGATCATCCCCGGCGCGGCCCGCTCGGCGTAGGGCTCGATCCTCTCGAAGGCCATGCTCGGCATGAGGCCGTTGTACGCGAACCGATCGGCCAGCACGAGCAACCGGATCGCGTCGCCGGGAGCCATGGCACCCCGCAGCAGCCCCCAGGCGCCGAGCGCGAAGAGCATGCAGCCGCACAACGGGTAGTCGATGACGGGGCTTTCCGCGGACAGCACGTCGTGGCCGCCGAGGATGGAGAACAGCTCCTCGCCGTACCGGACGCCTTCCGGCGGGGCGTGGTACGCGTACGCCGTCAGGGTGACCGACTCCGCGACGATCGTCCACGGCAGGGACCCCCCGTTCAGTATCCCCGGCAGGCGCAGGTCACGCGCCCGCTGGACGGCCCGGCGGTATTCCGTGAGCGCGGCGGCCGTCTCGCCGCGGGCCAGAGCGAGCTCGGCCGCGCACAACGAGACCATCGCCATTCCGCCGAGCACTGCCTCGTTGTCGTTGATCCGGCCGATCGCGGCGAGTTCGGCCTCCGCGGAGCCGAGGTCGCCGTCGATGATCGCGGAGGTCAGCAGCAGCGCGCGGAGCTGGGTCTCGTCGTCGGCGGCGCCGAGCCTGCTCAGCACGGGAATGGCGGTTCGCGCGTGTCCGACCGCCCGCCGCCGGTCGCCGAGACGCATGACCAGGTGGGCCAGCACGGCATGCAGGATCGCGGGGAACCACGGCCCGTCGTCCTCGCGGAGCATCGTCAGCGTCTGCTCCGCGGCCTCGATCGCCCCGGCCACGTCTCCCGCGTTCTCCAGGACGTGAACGCTCGTGTGCGTCGCCGCCAAGGCCACGTCATCGTCGGGGCTCCGGCGCAACTCCGACAGCACGCGTCGCAGGTCGGGGCCGTCGGCCGCGAGCGCCACCGTGGCCATCGCCGCCACGCGGGAATCCGTCGCGTCACTGGTGGGCAGCGCGCCGAGAAGATCGCGCAGCGGATCGTCCCGGCGGTCGGTGATGATCATGACGTTCATGAGCATGATCAACGTGGCGGCCCTGGTCGCCTCGACGAGGTGCGGTGGCGGCATCCAGCCGGTGATCACCTGGGTGATGGCGTCCCGGTGCGCGAGGATCCGGGGATGGTCGCCGCGGATCGACCACAGCGCGCCGACGCCGGCCAGCAACTGGATCGCCGTGACGGGATCGGGCTCGCCGAGAGCCTGCCGGAGCAGATCGGCGAGGTTGCTCTCTTCGGCGCGCAACGCGTCGGCCGCGGCGAACTGCGCCGGGCCGAACAGCTGGGTGGCGTGACCGAGGGCGTAGGCAGTCGCCCACTCCCGCTGCGCCGCCCGAGCGGGCGCCTCCTCGCCGGCCTCCTTCAGCCGCATCCGCCCGAACTCCCTGACCGTCTCCAGCATCCGGTAGCGCAGGCCGTACGTGGTCTCGCGGACGCTCAGCATCGACTGCTCGGTCAGCGCGTCCACGACGCGCAGGGCGTCCGGACCGAGGACGTGCTCGGCCGCGGCCAGCGTGCAACCGTCGCCGAACAGCGACAACCAGCGCAACGCCCGTCGTTCCGGCTCATCCAGCAGATTCCACGACCAGTCGATGACCGCGAGCAACGTCTGGTGCCGGTCCGGGGCCGTACGGTTTCCGCCGCGCAGCAGGGCGAACCGGTCCGCCAGGCGCCGCGCGATGTCCTCCACCGCCATCACCCGCACCTTGGCCGCGGCCAGCTCGATCGCGAGCGGCAGCCCGTCGAGGCGGGCGACGACCTCCTCGACCGCTGCCTCGTCGATCCGCACACCCGGGCGGGCGGCCGTGGCGCGCTGGCGGAACAACTCCACGGCGTCGCCCGCGGGCAGCTCGCCGAGCAGGTAGACGCGTTCGGCGGGGATCGACAAGGCGGCGCGCGAGGTGATGAGCACCCGCAGGTCGCGGGTCGTCACGGTCAGGAACGCCACAAGGTCGGCGACGGCCTCGATCACGTGCTCGCAGTTGTCCAGGATCAGCAGTGCCGGAGCCTGGTCGAGATGCTGGGCGATCCGGGCGCGAACGTCGGAGCGTTGCTCGGCGGTCAGGGCACGACGCCCACTGACCGAGTCCCGAACCCCGAGCGCCGAGCCCACCTCGCCCACCACGCCCTCCGGCGAGGAGACGCTGACGAGTTCGATGAAGTGAGCGACGTGCTGCGTGGCGTTCCTGCCGACGACATGAGCCAGCCGCGTCTTGCCCAGCCCGCCGGGGCCGACGATGGAGACCACGCGGTTCGTCTGCAACAGGGCGTGCACCGCGCGGATGTCGCCGTCGCGGCCGAGCAGCGAGGAACCGTCGAACAGGATGCCCTCACGCACCGGCCGATCCGCGACGAGGAGCTCGGCATACACGCGGGCGAGCTCAGGCCCTGGGTCGGTGCCGAGCCGCTCGACCAGGCCCGCGCGATAACGCTCGTAGCGCTCCAGAGCGGCGCCGGCACCGCGTACGGCGGCCTCGCTGCGCAGCAGGCAGGCGAGCAGCTCCTCGTCGTGCGGCCGATCGGCCGCGGCCTCCTCCAGCAGCGGCAGCGCACCTTCGTGAGCGCCGCTCCGGCTCCGCGCGATCGCCGCCACCCGTCGCGCCTCGGCCACCTGCCCTGCTGCGACGCTCCTCAGCTCGGCGAGTGCGCCCGTCGCGCCGTCCAAGCCGCCCACGAGTCCCATGGCCTCTTCGGCGCGGCGCTCCGCGAGCGCCATGTCGTCGTCGCCGAGTGCGGCACGTGCCTGCTCCACCAGAGCGCCGAGCAGCAGCGCGTCCACCTGGCCGGCGGGCAGCCCGAGCCGGTAACCACGCGGCATCCGTACCACGACGTCGGCGCACGTCGCCGACCTGGTCCGCGAGACGACCACCTGCAGCGCCTTCGTCGGGTTGGCCGGCGCCTCGTCGGGCCACAACTCCTCGACCAGGCGCTCGTCACTGACGCCTGCACGCCCGTGCAGGGCGAGCACGGCCAGCAGGGTCTGCGCGCGATCCCCGACCACGCGCACACCGCGCCAGCGGACGCCGTCGAGCAGGACCAGTGTGGGGGACACACCCTCAGCTTACGGACGAGCCACTGAGGAGCGTGACCGCGAGCACCGCTCCACGGCCAGCCTTACTGTGACAACCTTCGCGAAGAAGATGGCATCTAACCCGCCATGGAAGCGCTGAGCGCGGGGGATCCCCAGCGCATCGGGAACTACTGGCTCGCCGGACGGCTCGGTTCGGGCGGACAGGGCATCGTGTACGACGCCTACGACGCCGACGGCAACCGGGTCGCGGTCAAGGTCCTGCACGCGGCCGGCGATCGTGCGATCCGCGACAGGTTCGCGAAGGAGACGACGGCCGCGCGGCGGGTGTCGTCGTTCTGCACGGCGCGCGTGCTGGCCGCCGATCTGGACGGGCGCAGGCCGTATCTGGTCTCCGAGTACGTGCCGGGGCCGAGCCTGGGTGCGGCCGTGCGGGACGGACGCCGGTTCACCGGTGACGACCTCTACCGGCTGGCCACGGCGGTGGCCACCGCGCTGACGGCGATCCACGACGCGGGAGTCGTGCACCGTGACCTCAAACCGGACAACGTGCTGCTCGGTCCCGACGGCCCACGGGTGATCGACTTCGGCATAGCCCGCACGCTCGACATGTCGCTCACCAGGACCGGCGAGGTGTCGGGCACACCGGCGTACATGGCGCCCGAGGTGTTCACGGGGGAGCGGGCGGGCGGGCCGGCCGACGTGTTCGCGTGGGGCGTGATCATGGTGTTCGCCGCCACGGGGCGCGAGCCGTTCGCCGCCGACAACCTGGGCGCCGTCATGCACCGGGTGCTGTCGCACCGACCCGACCTGAGCGCCCTGCCGCCACGCCTGGCCCCGCTGGTCGAGGCGGCCATGGCCAAGGACCCGGCGGCCCGTCCCACGGCCCGCGACCTGCTGCTGGCGCTGGTCAGCGGGAACGGCGCCGACACCAAGGGGCTGCTGGCGGAGGGCAGCAGGACCGCGCGGGGCGTGTACGGGCCGGAGCAGGGCGATCCCGCTCTGGGGACGATCGCCGAGGACGCCTACGAGTCGCTGAGCCCCGAGGAGCGGGAGGTGGCGGCCGAGGTGTTCCTGCGGCTGGTGGCCGTCGGGGAGGACGGGCACGAGTCCGGACGGTCGGCCGGATATGACGAGCTGTTCGAGGGGCGCTCCGAGCGGGAGTCGGCGGCGGTCAGGCGGGTGCTGGCCGCGTTCTCGTACGTGATCGTCAGCGGCGACGGCACGCTGTCCCTGTCCCGGCCCGGCCTGCTGCGTGCCTGGCCGAGGCTGCGCATGTGGGTGGACGCCGACCGCGACGGGCTGGCCATGCTGAACGGCATCAACGCCGCCGCCCGCCGCTGGGCCGAGAACGGCAGGCGCGATGCCGACGTGCTCCAGGGCAGCCGCCTGGAGCAGGTGCTGAGCTGGGCCGCGACCGGTCGCCGGCACGTCACGCTGACCCCGTTCGAACGAGACTTCCTGCGTGCCGGCACCGACCTCACCAGACGGCGGGCCAGGCGCAGGACGCTGACCACGGTCGCGCTGGCCGGGCTGCTGGTGGTGTCGCTCGTGGCCGGCGGGCTGGCTGTCTGGCAGCGCCAGGAGACGGCGCGGCAACGCGACATCCTGGCCGCCAAGCAGGCGGCCGCCGAGGCGGACCGGCAGCGGACCATCGACCCGTCCCTGGCGATGCTGCTGAGCGTGGCGGCCTGGCGGGTCTCGCCGGCGCAGCCGGAGGCCCGCTCCAGCCTGACGGCCTCACTCCAGCAGCATGAGACGGCCGTCTTCCGCGACCCGCCGGTCACGGGCGTGGCACGGCGGCTGCTCAGCCGCGACGGCCGCACGCTGGTCAGCGTCAGCGAAGGCGGGGTCAACGTGTACGACGTGCGCACCGGCAGGCGTACGGCGAGCTGGCCCCGGATGACCCTGAGCGGGACCATCGAGTATCCGCCGGCGCTGAGCCGCAGCGGGCGGCTGCTGGCCGCGACCACTACCGAGAGGCTCGGTGTCTGGGACCTGAAGACCGGCAGGAAGCTGCTCGAACGGCCGCTTCCATCACCGTCCATGTTCCACTACAGCGCCGTGTTCGGCGAGCACGAGACCATGCTCACGGTGCTGTACAGCATGCATGACATCCACTACCTGCTCGACGTCTCGACCGGCGAGCAGTTCGGCAAGGGCGTCTTCGAGCTCCGCGGGGAGAAGGCGGTGAACCGGCCGCTCGTGGACCTCGCGGGCAAGCGTCTGTTACTGCCGGGAGAGCGCCTCGACCAGGTCGCGCTGCCCGGGTGGCGGATGGAGCGGCCGTTCCCCGCCTGTGCGGACCATCCCAAGGAGGTGGCGTTCAGCCCGGACGGCAGGACGCTCGCCTGCGGCAACAGCACGGATATCGCCCTCGTCGACGCCGCCTCGGGCCGCGCCCGCCGCGTCTCGCTGTCCTGCCACGCCTGCGGGACCGACGGCCAGTTGCGCTTCAGCTCGGACGGCCGGTACCTCGCCTCCTTCCTCAAGAGGGATGTGCAGGTCTGGGACCTGCGCACCCGGAACCTCGTGCTCGACCACCGCGCCGAGGGCGATCTGACCGACGTCGCGTTCGACCCCGACGGCGTCACGCTCCGGTACATCGTGGACGACGCCGTCGTCAGCCTGGACCTGCGGCCGCGCACCCAGGCGACGGCCGTGCCGGGATTGCCCTACCTCAGTGGAGACGGCAAGTGGGCCGTCGTCAGAGCCGGCAAGCAGCTTCGGATCTGGGACGTGGGCGCGGGCAAGGAGACCGGCCGCCTGCCCGTCGATACGGAGAATGCGGTGCCCGCCGACTTCTCCGGTACGAAGCTGGCCGTCATGGACGTCAACGGCACGGTCACGCTCTGGGACCTGCGTACCCGGGCGAAGCTCTGGTCGGTGCGGATGCCCGGGAAGAACGGCGCCCCCGTCGACGTGCACTTCGCCCCGGACGGGCGGCGGCTCGCGATGACCGTCATGTACGGGCGGGTCCCGGTGTTCAAGAAAGTGGTGCTCGACGCCGCCGACGGGCACGTGCTGAGCTCGTTCGACACGAGTTCCCGAGGCGGGCCGTTCCTGCCGGGCGGCACGGCGTACGTGTCGCCGGATGGCGGCAGGTTCATCGACGTCGGCACCGGCAAGCCGGTAGGTGCCGGGTTCGTGCCCACCGAAGCGGTCGCGATCAGCAAGGGAGGGCTCCTCGCCGCGTACGAGAGCACCACCGGGCGGGTCGGGCTGTGGAACGTCGACGGGCCGAAGGCACTGCGCCCCGCCCTGCCCCGGGCCGCCGCGGCAGTCGGTTTCCTGGCCTTCTCACCCGACGGCAGGACGCTCGCCACCGCCTCGATGAGCGGCGTGCTCCAGCTCTGGGACGTCGAGGCCAGGCGGCGGCTCGGCGGGTCGTACCTGCTGCAGGAGGGCCAGCCGTGGTCGCTCGCGTTCAGCGCCGATGGGGCGGCCGTGTACGTCGGGATGGGCGAGGCCGTCCGCACGGTTTCCGTTGGCGGAGAACGGGTCGCGCGGGAGGTGTGCGCGCGGGTCAGGCGCTCGCTGTCGCCCGCCGAGTGGGAGCGGTACCTGGGCGGAGCGCCGTACCAGAACGTCTGCCCCTAACAGAAGGGGCGGGCACGGGATGCCCGCCTCACCATGTGATCCGCGGGGAACGGCCGGTGCGGGGTTCAGGGTTCCGCGTGCCGGTCGAGGCCGAGCGTGGCGATGAGGTCTTCGTGGAGCTCGAACCAGACACGATGGCAGGAGTCGATGTCGGTGCGGTCGACCCAGCCGCCCTCCCCGGCTCGGGCGCGCGCGAGGGCTGTGGTGAATCGGGTGTCGTATCCGCGAAACCGTGTCAGGACGCTCCCGAGCCGGTCTGCGAGCGGCCGGAGTGCGCGGTCGATGTCGGCGAGCTCGTGGAGGATTCTGGCGTCCCAGGCGGTATCGGAGTGGTCGTTGACGGCGAGCCGATCGCCGGCGGTGGGCCGGAGCTGCCAGTCGGTGCAGGCTCGTAGCAGGAGGGCGTTCAGCGGGAGGAATGCGCGGTAGACGCCATGGACCTCGTCCGCACCGTCGACGCGAGCGAGCTCGGCCGCGAGCTGGCGTTCGTTCTCGACCCGGCCCGATCCGGTCAGCGACCAGCCTCCGGTGCCGGCGAAGGCGGTGTGTTCGACCCAGCCACATGCCTCGGCGTCGAGGAGCACCTCTTTCGTCTCGGCCGCGCTGAGGCCGTACCGGTGTGCGAGCACCGGGGTGTCCGCGAACCCCGTGATGCGCACGGCATGCAGGACCAGGAGGGCGGGCGGAGAGTCTGGCGTCATGAGTCGGCGTCCTGTCGTGCTGTGAGGCGGGTGTAGTGCTGCTGGCAGGCCTGCGGGGAGTTGAATCCCATCGCCTGCGCCATCTGCGCCCAGGTCAGGCCTGCGCTCCGGGCCATGAACAGCAGGGCTGATTCAAGTCCTTCGACCTCGGCGCGTGCGGCGGGCAGGAAGGTGAGCGCGCTCAGGATGTCCTCCGGGTTCAGGTCGGTGTTGCGCCAGACGGCGAACTGCACAAGGTCGACCGCTGACGGCGGGGCGGGCGGGGGTCGCCACGGACGGGCGTCGAGCGCGTCCGCGCCCAGGCTCAGGAGACGCTGCCGCGCGTCCTGCTCACGTTGGGCCTGAGCGTGGTCGGCGTGCGCACTGTGAGCGATGTCCTGCTTGCGTGCCATGCGACTCACCATGCACAATCAACGAAATATTGTCAACAATCTGTTGAAAGCGAGGGCGGATGATCGTACCTCTCCGGGAGGCTGTCGCCGATACCTGCGGGGGCAAGGCCGGCACACTTGGCGCATTGCTGCGCGCGGGTCTGCCGGTTCCTGACGGCTTCGTCGTCTCGTTCGCCGCCTACCTCGCCGCTGTCCGCGACCTGGACCTCGGACGGTTCGCCGGGGAGTCAGACGATCTTGCTGTGGCCCGCCCACTCCACGCCACCGTGATCGACGCACTGGGACGCGCGCTCGACGAACTCGGCGATCCGCCCGTGGCGGTGAGATCATCTGCGGCGGACGAGGACACCGGTCAGGCATCGGCGGCCGGTCAGTTCGAGAGCTTTCTCGCCGTGCACGGGATCAGCGACGTCGCCGATGCCGTACGTGCCTGCTGGGCCTCGCTGTTGTCTCCCCGCGCCATCGCCTACCGAGATGCCTCCGGCCGCGATGGCCGGCCGTCCGCCGATCTTGTGATGGCCGTCATCGTCCAACGTCATCTGGATGCCGAGGTATCCGGGGTCATGTTCACACCCGCAGGCCCGGACGACGCAACCGAGATCGAGGCGTCCTGGGGCCTGGGCCCCAGCATCGTCGGAGGCACGGTCACCCCTGACGCCTACCGCGTCGCCGAGGACGGGACGGTCACCCGCACCATCGCCGACAAACGGACCCGCCTTGACCGGCGTGGCACGCAACTCGTCGTTCGCGACGTGCCCGCCCATGCCCGGCATCAACCGGCGATCGACGACGCGACCGCCACGCAGCTCGCCGAGCTGGGCAGGGAGATTGCCGGCGCACTCGGCGGACCGCAGGACATCGAGTGGGCGATCGTCGACGGTCGCACCTGGGTTCTGCAAGCACGGCCGATCACCGCCGCACCCCCAGAGCGCCCTTCGCCTTCCGGCGCCTCGGACATCCCGGCCACCACACTCACCGGAACACCGGGCAGCCGCGGGACCGTGACCGGACCCGCGAGGATCGTCCGCGGTCCCGGCGACTTCGCGCGCGTGCACCCGGGCGACATCCTCATCTGCCCCTTCACCGACCCCGCTTGGACACCGCTGCTGCGCATCGCCGCCGGCGTCGTCACCGAAACCGGAGGCGTGCTGTCCCACGCCGCGATCGTCGCCCGCGAGCACGCCATCCCCGCCGTCCTCGGCGTCGCGAACGCGACAAGCAGGCTCCACGACGACACCCTCATCACCATCGACGGCACCACCGGCACCGTTGCGGCGACCAACGCGTGACCGATCACTTCCCCTACGGATCGAAAGGAGAAGGGGAAGCGGGTCCACACGGGCCTCGCGCCCCCAACGGCTGATGACAACGCGACACCTCTACCTGGCACGCCACGGGGCGGCCGACGCGTTCGGGGAACTCACCGCCATCGGGCGGCGGCAGGTGGGCCTGCTGGGCGAACGGCTCGCCGGCATACCGGTCGACGCCGTGTGGCACTCTCCGCTGCCCCGCGCCGTAGCGAGCGCGCACGAACTCGCCCGGCATCTGCCGAACGTGCCCGTGACCGAGGCCGCCGAACTCATCGACTACGTGCCCTATGTCCCCAGCGCGGCCGAAACGCCCCCGTCCTGGGCCGGCTTCTTCGACGGCTACGACGACGCCGAGGCAGCCTCGGGCCAAAGGCTCGCCGATGCCCTGGTCGCCCGGTTCGCGAAGGTCCCCGACACGACCGCGAAGGGGATCCAACCCGACACGCACGAGGTCCTGGTGACGCACGCCTACCCGATCGCGTGGCTGGTGCGGCACGCACTGGACGCGCCGCCGTCCCGGTGGCTCGGACTGAACAGCGCCAACACCGCGCTGACGGTCATCGAGTACCGTACCGGTCTGCCGCCCACGATCGTGATGTTCAACGACATGAGCCACCTCTCGGCCGACCTGCGCTGGACCGGGTTCCCCGGAGGTGTGCGGCCGTGAGGTGGCGGTGCTGCGCTTCGGGCTTCGGGCGCAAGGACAAGCGCCCGCCGCAGTTCCGTGACCGACGGCGTACGACGACCTGGCGGCCCGCCCGTGCATCGACGATGCTGTGACACGTGGAGTACGTGTCCAGAGCGCCACGACCGCCGCTGGCCGGGCTGATCGACGACCTCTACTACCTGGAGGGCACGCCGCCGTACCCCCGCCTGACGCTGCCGCCGATGCCGTCGGCGGTCCTCATCCTCAACCTCGGGGCGCCGTTCCGCATCCGCGCCGGCACCGACCTCGAGCCGGCCGAGTACGCCGACGGCTGCGTAGTCACCACACCCACCCGCGCGTTCGAGTTCGGCTACCCAGCGGGGACCCGGTCGGTCGGCGTGCACTTCAAGCCGTGGGGGCTGGCGCCGTTCCTGCCGATGCCCGCGGCCGAGCTGTGTGACCGGCCGGTGACGGTGGAGCAGGTCTGGGGCTGCGCCACCATCGCCGAGCTGCGAGACCGGCTGGCCACGGCGGCCGGGCCGCACGAGATGCTGACGCTCCTCGAGGACGAGTTGACGCGACGGCTCTGCGAGACCGCCGGCTTGGGGCTGGTCCGCCACACGAGCAGCGTCATCGCGGCGGCCACGGGAGCGTTGGCGATCGGCGACCTGAGCGTGGCGGCCGGACCGGTCAACTGGGTCGACCTCGCCGGTCGTGCCGGCTACTTCGACCAGGCCCACTTCGGCCACGAGTTCCGGACGTTCACGGGGCTTACACCGACCCGGTACGTCGACGTCCGGCGGCGCTTCCTCCGCGAACATCCCGGCCATGCGCTCGACGTCGGGCCGCTGCCCGCCGATTGATTTCTCACAAGAGCCGGCAACTCCCGGCACGCCACCATAGGACTTCCCCAGCAAAGGAGAGAGCCCATGAGCAAGGTCGTCATGTACAGCACGGTGTCGGTGGACGGCTTCATCGCGGACGACAACGACCAGGTCGGACCGCTGTTCGACTGGATGTCCAGCGGTGACGTCCCGTTGGACGAGACGGGGGAGGTGAAGGTGTCGCAGACGTCCCACGATTACACCCGGCCGTACTGGGACCAGATCGGAGTGACGGTCGTCGGCCGCCACGTCTTCGACCTGACGGACGGCTGGGGCGGCAAGCCACCGGCCGGAATCGACCACGTGGTCGTCGTGTCGCACCGGCCGATGCCCGAGGGCTGGGACCCCGAGGCGCCGTACCACTTCGTCGACGGCGTCGAGGCCGCCATGGCCAAGGCACAGGAGCTTGCGGGCGAACGCACGATCGAGGTCGCCATGGACGTCGCGCCCGTGGTGTTCGGGTCCGGCAAGCGCTACTTCGGGTCCGTCGACGCACAGCACCTGCTGGAGGATCCTGACGTGGTGATCCAGGGCAACCGGGTACTCCACCTGCGCTATCGGGTGCGCCGATGACCGATCTGAGCGGGTGCGCGAAGAAGCTCGTACTGCCAAACCCCCTCCCTTGATCCTTTATACTCATTTACCGGTTTAAGTGATCTGCAAGTGGCACACGGCAGGCTCTCCTCATCAGCGCAACGCTGCCGTCCGCTTGGATGGCACGAAGGGGAAACACCATGCAGTTTGGCAAGAAGCTCACTGCCATCGCCGCTTGCGCCATCATGGCGACCGGGGTGCTGGCCACGGCGACCCCCGCAGCAGCTAGTGCAGCTACTGCGGCTACGGCGGGGGAAAGTGCAGCACGTTACTACTACGGCGCCATCGCCGTGTCGCGGGACGGCCGTGTCGGCAGGTCCTGGGACTACAGAACAGCGACTGCCGCCAAAAAGCGGGCACTGAGGGAATGCGGCCGCTCCAGCTGCAAAGTCCTCACCACCTTTGTCAACGGTTGTGGCGCTGTCGCCTACAACGCCAGGAGAAACGTCTACTGGGGCGGCAGGGGGAGCACACCCGCCAGAGCGAAGAGGAACGCCATCGCCAACGCGGGCGGCGGCCGCTGGATCGCCTATCAGTGCACCAGACGATACCGCTAGCCCGGGTGAGCCAGCCGTTGCGATCATTGATCGTTTAACAGGTGCCGAGTCCCTGGAGATCGACGACTGGCCTCAGGCGGCCGAGCGCGTGTCGGCAGCTACAAACACGTGAGGGCCCCGCTCAAGAGCGCGTGCCTGTGGAGATAGATCAAGTGGGGCCATCCTTCGCAGATGGCCCCACTGCCAACCGCGAGACGCGGGTAACTCGTGCGCGGGCTGTCACGAGGGGAACCGCTCCGGGCGGAAGTCCGCAAGCATCCCATCTCTCTTCCCGCTGAGGATCTCCGAAGCAAGCAGTCGGCCGATGACCGGCCCGAGCGTGATGCCGCTGTGGGAAACGGCCTCGTAGTAGCCCGGCACAGACGGCACCGCTCCCACCGAGGGAAATCCGTCGACTGGGATGGGCCGCTCGACTACCCGCGTCTGTACGATGCGGGAGTTGCCGAGCTCGGGAACGACGTGCCGCGCCGATTCGTGGAGCAGCCGTGCGAGTTCCGCTGGATCTTCGCCTGTGTCGATGAGTGCGTCGATCTCGCGGCTGTGGAGAACCACTGAAGCGTCTCCGTCGGGACGGATCTCGATATGGGGCGCGTGCATGACCCGGTGAACCGGGACCTGAGCACAGCTGATCCGGGTGATGACGCCGGGTTCCCGGCGCATCGGCAAGTGCCGTGCGATGAGCCCGGCGACGTGGGAGGCGCTGGGACCTGCTGCGTTCACGACGATGTCGACGTCGAGACGACTCCCATCGGATAGAGCAACTGTCCGGATGCTCCCGTCTGCACCGGTGCCGATGTCACAGACCGCGGTGCCGAACCGGTGCTCGGCGCCGGCTGCAACGGCCTGGCCGACCAGGCGGCCGACGAGATGACGTCCGTGCACCCAGGCTTCGTCGGTGTAGAACACGACGGGAACCTCGCCGGGCATCGTGAGAGCAGGTTCAAGGCGTCGGCGCACCTCGGCCCCCGTCCACACCTCGACCCGGTAGTCCCAGCCAGCCAGCAGTGCGGCTGTTTCCAGGACCTTCGCCTCTGCTGCGGGATCGTCTGTCCAGCGCAGATGGCCGCTGGGATACCACCATGAGTCTGGCCCGATGGTCATGGCAAGCTCACGGTACGCCGCCATGCCCGCGACGTTCAGGTCGAAGTAGGACTTGCGCGCGGTCTTGTTGCTGGCATTGACCCACGAGAAAGACCAGTTGGTGACGCCTTCGCCCGGCTGACCCGCGTCGATGAAGACCACCTTGGCGCCGTGCCGGGACAGGTTCCAGCCCACGCTGGCTCCGAGGATGCCCACTCCGATGACAGCAACACGTTCAGGCCGCTTTCCGGACCCGATCCTCACGAACGCCGCCTTCCCAGATCACGGGCGAACTCCCGCTTCTAGCATGCACGCATGTGGAACGGTGAGCACTATGAACGGGACAGGCAAAGGTTGAGAGTAGGCAGATCAGGCGGTCGCAAGAGATGTCGGCTTCACCTGCGCCAGCGGTGGTTCCGCCCTGAGAGTCCTAGCGAGACCAAGGATCGCTAGGCGTATCCGCGTACCGCCCACCCCCTGGCGGTGAGCGCGATCGAGCCGTCCGGACCCGTGGGCAGGCGGCGGCGCAGCGTGTCCCGCAGGGCTGTCCTGTGGTCCTCCGCGAGCGCCATGACGTACCCAGGCGCAGGTCCCTGGCCGCCGAGGAACGGCGTCCAGTAGTCGTCGAAGTCCGCGAACACGGTCGGCACCTCGATCGACTCGACCACTACGCCGCTCAGCCCCGTTCCCGTCCACAGCTCGCCCAGCCGCTCCGGCCGGCACAGCGGGAAGCGCGCGCCCTCGTCCAGCGTCGCGGCGGCGGGGTCGAGGACGGTGGCCGCATCCCAGAAGTACCGCAGCATCGCCATGCCCTCGGCGTAGTCCCAGACATAGGCGGCGACCGTCGCGCCGGGAGCGGCCACGCGTGCGAACTCGGCCACGGCGCGGGCCGGCTCGGGCACGAAGTTGAGCACCAGCCCGCTGACCACCGCATCGAACCGGTCGGCGGGGGAGGACAGCGAGGTGGCGTCGCCGACCTCGAACCGGGCCCGCGCATCGGCGATCTGGGCGCGGGCATGCCCGATGAAGCCTTCCGCCGGATCGACGCCCGTCACCTCGGCGGGATCCGCGGCAGCGAGCACGGCGGCGGAGAGCGCGCCGGTGCCGCAGCCGGCGTCCAGCCACCGCCGGCCGGGCGGCACGCCGAGCCAGGGCACGAACGACGCGGCCACCCGCCGGCTCCAGCGGCCCATGAAGAACCCGTAGGCGTCGCCGCGGGCCCACACCTCATGCATCACGTCGCAAGAGTAGACCGGCGGAGCCCAGACGGCGCGAAAACGCGTTGCCGCAGATACCCGCCAAACGCATGGTTGTGCGCTCGTGATCACAGTGGTGGAGCGCGTCCTACCTGCCCGGCTGGGGGGAGGACGATCGGGCACAGCGCCCACAGCCGGTGATCGCAATCAGCACGTGCCGCTGCGGCAGGTCGCGCAACTGGTTGACCAGCGAGGCGCCGATGAACGCGCCCACACCCAGCGCGCCCCACAGCAGGCCGAGCGCCGACGCGTCGACGCCCAGCGTCCCGCGCACGTACAGGGGGAGCGCCACCTCTATCGGCAAGTAGAAGAAGTTGAAGAAGAACGCCGCGACCAGCAGTCGCGCGGCGACCGGCCGGCGACGCAGGATCCGCCCCCCGACTTATCGGCCTTTGGGCGGCGCAACGCGTCGCGGTCCCCGCTCGCGCGACGGCCATCGTCAAGTCCAGAGATGTCGAGCATCGCAGCCCTCTCCTCGAAGCACTGATAACTCTTGCCGTACGGACAGCGCGGAAGCCCATCAAGAGCACGATCCAACTGGCGGGATCGAGGCCCTGCAACGGACGTGTCGGATCCTCGCCGTCCTGATCTGCCCCGCTCCCAAAAATCACGCGGCGGTTCAGAACGGCGCGCTCCTTCCCCTGGCGAAGGAGCGCATGTTGGAGATCAGCAAAGAATGACTTGAGCAGGTCTTCCCCAAAGAAAGGATCCGCCGCCTCCGGGGCGAACTCGGCGGTGCCTGAGCCAGGCCGCTTGGCGAGCCGGCCTTGGCGTTCCTCGGTCTCGCACCAACTGCGTCTTCTGCGTGCCCCGGACATGGCGCGTACCCACTGTAGAAGATCGGCCGTGTAGGCCGCGTTGCTATACAACGCTGCTGTACGGAGATCAAAAGGCCGGGCCGAATGGGTTGCCGCCTTCGCTGTTCCAGACAGTCAGCGTTCCGGTGGCGGCCGAGAAGATGTCGGCCACGCCGTCGGAGTGAAGTCCGGCGTGTCCGATCCACTCATCGCGGCTCAGCGCGGGTTCTTCGCGTGGGTGAGGGTCTCCCAGGCCAGGAAGCGCGAGGCACCGACCGGGCGCTTCTGCTTCACCCACTTCACGGCATGGGGCATGTCGTATCCGAAACGCTGGTGCAGCGCGTTGTAGCCGACTTCGAGGTTCGGCCCGAGGCCGAGGGTGACCTTGCCGCCGCACAGCCACGATGGCACCGTCGCGCCCAGTTGCAGGCGAGCGTGGAACTCCATCGCGAATCGCAGCCGGTGCTTGGCCTCGGCGTACAGGTCCACGCCCTGGTGGCGGGCCGTCTCTGCGACGTGGGAGATGGCCGCGATGCCCCATCCGGTGTGCCCGAAGTCGCGGCAGGTTTCCTGGGCCAGGCCGTTCACGAACTTGGTCTGCCCGTGCCAGTAGTCGATGATCTCGGCTTCGGTGTCGTGCTTGCTGTTCGGCGGCGCCTTGGGTAGCGAGCCGTCCGTCGTGAGGTAGATGTAGGCGGGCAGCCTGCCGCGCCAGGTCGTGACCGCCCGGTCGAAGGAGGCGCGGTCGTCGAGGTGCACGGCGATGCCGATGGCGGCGTCGGTCATGATCAGTTCCCAGTTGCCCTGGTTGTTGGGCTTTCCGGCGATCACGGTCGGAAGGTAAACGGTGCGCAGCTTGTCGGCGAACCGGCCGGCCTGGGTCCAGCCGGTGTAGGTGTGCTTGATGAGTTCGGCGGCGCGGGAGAAGTTGGCGCCCGCAAAGCCAGTCTGCAGCGGCGCGTTGCTCCCGGTGTGTTCGGTGATCACGGCTGACCAGGCGTCCATGATCTGGATCGCCTTCTTGGCGTAGCGGGAGTCCTTGGTGAGGTACCACCGCAGGGCGTGTGTGTAGGCCGCATTGGCGTCCTCACGCTCGTCCGAGCAGCCGTGGTCGGGGTTCCCGTACATACCGCACTCCACGACGGCGCGGGGCTTGGCCGTGTAGGACAGCGAGGCATAGGAACTGCGTTGCAGGGCTTCCCAGGCAGACTTCCACGGTTCCTTGCCGAGGTTGGCTTTGACGAAGTCGAGCTGAGCGCGGCTGACCAGGACGCCGGGATGCTTGAAGGCGGCCGCCTGCGCGGGCTGCGGGGCGGATAAGGCGGCGGCCACGAGCATGGTGGCGGCGAAAGGGCGAGCGAGACGCAAGGGTTTCCTTCCAGGCGCGGACGTCCATTCAGCCAGCCACCGACTCAGCTGTCAACATTTCCGACTCGGCTGTCAACATTTTCGCGCCGTGGACATCGGCCGCTATTCCGCCGCATACCGTACCCACGGTTGGGCCCCCCGCCGGGCAATCGTGGAGGCCTGACGTGCTCAGCCGATGCAACGGTGAAAGGTGTTAGCAAGATCCCGAGATTGTCCTGACAAACATAAAGGCCCGCTCCAGGATGTGCCTGGTGGCGGGCCTTCGAGTGAGCGCGGCCGACAGGAGTCGAACCCGTAACCTTCTGATCCGTAGTCAGATGCTCTATCCATTGAGCTACGGCCGCTCGTTGCGTAAGCCAGCATAGCGGGTTCTAGGGAGTGCCTCGAACCAGTTAACGCAATCATGGCCCCCGCGCCTGGTTCCCCCGCGCCTGTGGATACATCGAAGTGTGTATCCACAGGCAGGTCCCTCGCAGGAGGGCGGCAGGGGGCTGGGGTGGTGGGATAGGAGCATGAAGTGGGTCGTGTTCGGGGCTGTGGTGGCCTTCGCGGCGGGTGTGGTGCTGATCGCGGGTGGCGCCTATGTCGAGCGCGGGGTGCCCGAGTGGCTGCTCGTCGTGCCCTTGGCGATCACTTGTGCTGGGGTTCTCGTGCGGCAACGGGCGCCTCTCTTGTCCCTGGGGCTCGGGGTGGTCGCGGTCACCGTGGACGGGTTCGTGGGGCCGTCCTTGGGGACCGTGCTCGTGTTCACCGACAACCTGTACGCGGCAGTGCTCTACGGGCCGGCCCGGTTTGCTCGGGTGCTGCTCGGGGTGACGGCCACGCTGGCGGTGGTGGGTGGGGCGGTGGCCGGGTTCATCGCCCAGGACTGGCGAGCGCTGGCCGTGATGGGGATCCAGGCGGGGTTGGTGCTGGTCACGCCGGTCACGACTGCGCTGGTGCTGCGGGAGCAGCGAGATCGGGCGGCGGCCGAGCGGCTGCGGGCGGAGCAGGTGGCGCACCTGGCGGAGCTCGATCGGCAGGCGGCCATCGCCGCGGAGCGTACGCGTATGGCGCGCGAGCTGCATGACATGATCGCCAATCACTTCAGCGCGATCGCCATCCAGTCCACGGCTGCGCTCTCTCGTAAGGACCTCGATCCGGAGACGGTTCGGAAGGTCATGGAGTCCGTACGGGAGAACAGCGTCAAGGGGATGGCCGAAATGCGGTCCATGATCGGACTGTTGCGGCAGGAAGGGGAGGAGCCTGAGGCCACTCGGCCGCGCCTGGCCGATGCGGAGACCTTGGTGGAGCGGGTCAGGCGGGCGGGGCTCGTTGCCGGATTGCGGGTCGACGGGGATGTCCGTGAGGTGCCTGCCTCCGTTGACCTGGCCGGCTATCGGATTCTGCAGGAGGCGTTGACCAACGCGCTCAAGCATGGGGACTCGCCGGTTGACGTCGTGGTTTCCTATGAGGCCGGGCGTGTCGTGGTGACCGTTGACAACGTCGTGGGAGGGGCAGGCGCGGCGCGGTTGCCGGGGGCGAGGGCCGGCGTGATCGGCATGCGGGAGCGGGCCTCGTTGGTCGGAGGTTCCCTCGATGCCGGACCTGGTGGGCAGGACGGCATGGGGCGGGGCCGGTGGCGGGTGCTCGCCGTGCTGCCTACCTCTGACCATCAGACTTTCCACGGGAATGGGGCGGGGCCGATTGCGGTCAACGTACGGCAGGAAGGTGCGTGACAGGTGACGATCAAGGTGTTGGTCGCGGACGATCACGCGGCGGTCCGGGCCGGGATCGCCTTGATCCTCGGCGGCGTGCCGGACATCGAGGTGATCGGCGAGGCGGGTGACGGGGAGCAGGCTGTGGCCATGGCCAAGCAGCTCCGACCCGATGTGGTGCTGATGGACGTACGCATGCCACGCCTCGACGGCATCTCGGCCACCAGGGAGCTGGCGGGGATCAGCGACGTGCTGATCCTGACGACGTTCGATGTCGACGAGTACGTTTTCGGCGCCCTGCGCGCGGGTGCGGCCGGTTTCCTGCTGAAGAACACCGACGCCGAGTCCCTGGTGGAGGCGGTCCGGCTGGTGGCGCGTGGTGATGGGCTGATCTCGCCGGCGGTCACGCGGAGGTTGATCGCGGCCTTCGCCGGGGAGGTGACGCCGTCGCGGCGGGAGCCGGCGGCCGGTCCGGACAGCCTGACGCCGCGCGAGCGGGAGGTGCTGGCCTGCATCGGGCGCGGCATGTCCAACGCCGAGATCGCCAGAGAGCTGGACATGGCGGAGGCCACGACGAAGACGCATGTCAGCCGGGTGCTCAACAAGCTGGGACTGAAGAGCCGGGTACAGGCGGCGATTTACTACTCAGGCGGCACTTAGCGCCGTAATGTGTGCGACGTGAGCATGCCGCCGCCGCCTGAGCCGCCTCAGGGGCCACCTCAAGGGCCACAGCAGGAGCCGCCTCGTCGTACGGGGCTCATCGTCGGGCTGGCGTTCGCCGGGTTCTTCGGCTATCTCGTCGTCAACGTGATCACCGGCTTCGTCGCCATTGCGTTCGAGTCGGAGGTGGCGTTCGGGGTGGGGGCCGGGTTCCTGGCGCTCGTCGGCATCGGTGTGGGGCTGGTGTTCGTGCTGATGCGGAGATCGTGGTCCCTAGGGCTGGGGCTGGGTCTGATGATCGGCTGGGCGCTCACGTCGATCGTCACGGCCGGCTGGTGCACGGGGCTCAACCCGGGCCTGTACGCGTAGATGGACGTTGTGATCCGATGGCAATCGCCCGCCCGTAGCCTGGCCTCCAGCCCGATGGCGACGTGGGGGAGAACCGACCGATGAGCATGCCGCCGCCCGACCCGAACCACCGTTGGCAGCCCCCGTACGGACCACCGCCGCCTCCGTCCAGCGGGTCCTCCACCGGCGTCGTCGTCGCGCTCGCGTTCGCCGGCCTGGCGCTCTACAGCGTGGTCAACGTCATCGTCGGCTTCTTCGTCTTCTTCGCCGCGGCCATGGGCTCGAACGGCTCCAACATCCTCCCCGTGGCGGTGGGCACGGCGGTCCTCGCCCTCGTCGGCCTGGGCGCCGGCATAGCCCTCGTGATCATCCGCAAACCCTGGACCCGGGGCCTCGGCCTCGGGCTCATGATCGGGTGGGCGCTGTGGTCGATCCTGTCCGCCGGGATCTGCACCGGCCTGAACCCGGGTCTGTACGCCTGACATGCTTCCCCTTCACGAGATATTCGTCGGCCTGGGCGTCTTCGTGGCCTCCGTCGTCTTCGTACGCGAGGCGAGAAGACGCGGCGCGCTCAACGAACAGTCGCTGATAGCCGTCACCGGCGCCCTGGTCGGCGGCGCCATCGGCATGCGCCTGGCCGGCTGGCTGGAGACGCTGGACCTCCAGAACCTCTGGCTGTACGGCTCCCGCAGCATCCTCGGCGGCCTGACCGGCGCGTACGTCGGCGTGCTCGCCGCCAAGAAGATCATCGGCTACAAGGAACGCACCGGCGACCTGTTCGCCCCGGCCGTGGCGCTCGGCATGGCGGTGGGCAGGATCGGCTGCCATCTCACCGAGGCCCCGGGCCGGCCCACCGGCCTGCCCTGGGGCGTGCACGCCCCGGCGACGACCCCCGAATGCCCCGGCTGCCTGGCCGGCCAGGCCATGCACCCGTCGTTCATCTACGAGATCATCTTCCAGCTCGCCGCATTCGCAGCGCTCATGTGGGCCCGAAAGCGGCTCACACAGCCCGGCGAGCTGCTCACCCTCTACCTCGCCGGGTACGCCGCCTTCCGTTTCATCGTCGAGTTCACCAGAGCCAACGACACGCTCTGGCTCGGACTGACCGGGCCACAGTGTTTCCTGCTCGTCGGGTTGCCGCTGCTCGCGCTCCGGCTCGCGTACGGCTGGCGGCGCGGTTATTACGATCCCCTTTTCCAGCGGAAGGTCATGGCATGAACACTGGGATGGGTCTGCGGGGCGACCGCATCCTCAGGTACGTCAACGCGTTCTGCCCGCACTGCCACGGCCAGGACCTGGACAAGGTCGAGCGCCTGAGCGGCTACCTGGCCGAACGCGACGGCCGCGTATGGCTGGAGCGGGGCTGCCGCGAACACGGCCTGATCCGGACTTTGTACGACGAAGACCCAGAAATCCTCAAATACCTGGAGGAATGGACCGCACCGACCAAGCACCATGTACCGGATCTGTCGGGAAACTTTGCTCCGATCCCCCTCGCGTACCTCAACGGCCTCCCCGAGATGCAGACCCAGCACACCTGCATTCTTCTCGAGGACATCGCCGAGACCTGCAACCTGCGCTGCCCCACCTGCTTCGCCGACAGCTCCCCTGACCTCGCCGGCGTCGTCCCCGTCCCCGACATCCTCGCGAACGTGGACCAACGTCTCGAAAGGGAGAACGGCCGCCTCGACGTCCTCATGCTGAGCGGCGGCGAGCCCACCCTCCACCCCGAGCTCAAAACCCTGCTGACCGAGCTCGAACAGCGCCCGATCACCCGCATCCTGATCAACACCAACGGCGTCCTCATCGCCAGGGACGATTCTCTCCTCGACCTCCTCACCGAGCACAGGGAGCGGGTGGAGGTCTATCTGCAGTACGACGGCTCCTCCGAGCACGCCTCGAGGCACCACCGAGGCGGCGACCTGCGCCGGCTCAAGGCCTCGGCCCTCGAGCGCCTGTCGGCGCGCGAGATCTTCACCACCCTGGTCATGACGGCCGCGCTGGGCGTCAACGACGGCGAGATCGGCGACGTCGTACGCGTCGCGCTCGACACCCCGTACGTCGGAGGCGTCTCCCTGCAACCCCAGTTCGGTTCAGGCCGATCCGGCACCATCGACCCGATGAACCGGCTCACCCACACCGGCGTGCTCAAACGCCTCGGCCCGCAGACCGGCGGCCTGGTGACCTGGCGCGACCTCACCGCCCTGCCCTGCTCCCACCCCCACTGCTGCTCGGTCGGCTACCTGATCCGCGACGACGCCCAGCACTGGCGCTCCCTCACCGCGCTGATCGGCCACGACCGGCTCAAGGAGAACCTGGGCCTGGTCTCCAACCGCATCGCCGACAGCGAGATCCCGAAGGAACTGCGGCTTGCCGTACAGGAATCTCTGCTCGGACTCCTGTCCGAGCAGTCGTCGCTGTCTCACCCGCAGATCGGCGACCTGTGGCGGAACATCTGCGAGAACTGCGACCTCGGCGTCTCCACCCTCCTCACCCTCGCCTCCTCGGCGCTCCCGGGCCGGCGTAGGAAGCTGCGCAGGATGCTAGGGGAGCGGGTGGTACGCATCACGATCAAACCGTTCATGGACATCTCCACGATGATCGAGGAGCGGCTCACCCAGTGCTGCGTGCATGTGGGCACCCGGGCCGAGCAGGACCAGTGCGCGCCGTTCTGCGCCGTACAGGCCTGGCCGCAACTCTCCCGTCAACGACTGTCGGCGGTGACGTCGTGACGGCGGACGATCCTCGCTCTGGCGAGACATCGGCGAAGGGCCAGCCGTACGACCCGCTCAGGTTGTGCGTGTACGCGACCGTCGCGCTCCTGGCCTGGCTGCTCGGGCCGTGGGCGGTGCTGGGGTTCGCGGTGCTCGGGTTCGCGGGCTACTGGAAGGCGCGGCGAGCCGGGCTGACCCGAAGCAAGTGCCTGCTCAGGGACACCCGGCTGGTGCTGGCCTACCTCGGCCTCCTCGCCGTCGTGGCCGTCGTCGCGATCATCGTGTGACGACCGCATCGACAGCGCCACGACGTCCTCGGAATGGCCGGGCAGCACGCAGCCGTACCGTCGTCACTGTTACACGTGAAACGCCGGGTTATTCGGCGGGAACGTACAAGCTCAGGGTCTCGGCCACACAGGCAGGGCGCCTCTCGCCCTCGATCTCGACCGTCAGCTTCAGATTGGACAGATAGCCGGCCGGGGTGCCCTTGACGTCCGTGAGCTCGCCCACCGCCCTGATCCGCGCGCCCACGGGCACCGGCCTGGGGAAGCGGACCTTGTTCAGGCCGTAGTTGACGCCCATCGCGATGCCCTCGACCTTGACCATCTCGAACATGAACGCCGGCAGCAGCGACAGGGTCAGATAGCCGTGCGCGATCGTCCCGCCGAACGGCCCTTCCTTGGCCCGCTCCACGTCCACGTGGATCCACTGGTGGTCGTCGGTGGCCTCGGCGAAGAGATTGACCTGTTCCTGAGTGACGGTGCGCCACTCGGTCGGGCCGAACGTCTCGCCGACGGCCGCCTTGAGCTCCTGAACATTCGCGAAGGTCCGCATGGTGCGAACGCTATTGCCCGGGTGGTACGGCTGCCAAGTTGAGCACCCGGAACGTGCCGGGCCTGCCTTCCCAGTAGATGATCGTGCTGGGCTCGGACGACGTGCCGATGCCCATCCACGAGCTGCCCATGCCGACGGTGGCCATTTTTCCGGTTGCGATGTCGTACACGCTGCTGGAGAGCGGGACGAACCGGTCGAGAATCGGGATCAGCGACATCGGGTGCCCAAAACCGGAACCCTTTACCGCGCGTGTCTCCGTGCCGTCGACCCGATGGACGAAGCCGCCTTTCGGGTTCCGCCCGAAGCACCAGGACGGTCCGCAGCGCAGCCCTTTCGTGCCTGGGCGTACCGCGATCTCCAGCGCGGTTCCGGAGGACAGATCGACCATCTTGGTCTGGTTGCGGTCGCCGATGCCGGGCCCGGCGGCCACGTCACCAGCCCAGGGCCAGGTCAGCAGGTGCAGGCCGGCGCCGCCGGGAATCTGTTCGGGGACGCCGCTCGCGATGGGGATCTCCCAGACGCCGCCCGGCTCCGACCAGACGATCCGGTCCCCGTCGATCGCGATCGCGTCGATTTCCGCCCGCTCGCCGGTCAGCGTGGTGACCAGTCTGGGCTTGCCGCCGGTCAGCGGAACCGTCCAGATCTCCCGCAGCTTCATGCCGTTCTTCCTGCCGAAGGAGAACCAGGCGATGGTCTTGCCGTCGGTCGTCATGGTCTGCGGTATGTAGTCCTTCAGGCCCGGTGTCCTCGGAACTTCGGTGACCACGCGGGACTTCCTGGTGGCGAAGTCGTACACCTCGATCTTGCCTGCCCGCTCGAACGACGACTCCGCCGAGAGCAGGACCTTCGTGGCGCTGAGGGAGGTGATCGGGCGATAGCGCCAGCCGTCGGCATTCTTGGCGGGCATGGTGAAGACCGCCTTGGGCCAGACCTTGTCCGCCGCCATCGCGTTCGGGGCCGGGCGAAGGGCTTCAGGGGTGACCGTCACCGTTCTGATGGGGGTGGGAAGGACGTTCGAAGGGGGAGCGATCACGGGATCCGCGGCCCAGCCGGAGAAGAGACTCCTGGTCGCCAGCCCCACTCCGATCACCGCCGCCGCGCACGCGATCGCCATTGCTTGCGTGCGCCGCCGCTGCCTGCGGCGCTTGCGCATCGCGACCGCCTTCAGCAGGTCGCCTGCCTCGGGAGCACGCGTGGCAGCCGCTCGCAGCGCGCCTGCCAGTTCGTCCTCTGTCCTCATGTCCGTTCCCTTTCGAGCACCGACGGCTTGACGCGCAGTGCGTTGAGCGCGTGGAATGCCTGACTTCTCACGGTGCCGCGGGAGATGCCGAGGATCTCGGCGATCTCCTTGTCCGGCAGGTCCTCGTAGTAACGCAGCACCAGGACGACCCGCTGCTTGCGCGGCAGCGTGGCCAGTTCCTTCCACAGCTCGCCGAAGGAGTGGTCGTCGGTGTAGGAGCCCTCGGGCACCTCGTCCGTCACGTGCTCCCTGCGTCGCCTGCGCCACCAGCTGATGTGCTGGCGGGCCATGATCGTGCGCACGTAGGACTCCGGGTTGTCCTTGTTGCGGACTCTGCGCCAGGCTCCGCTCAGCTTGAGCAACGCCTCCTGGACCAGGTCGGCCGCGTCATCGGCGTTGCCGGAGAGCACGTAGCCGTACCGCAGCAGGGCCGTGCCGCGCGCGCGGACGAAATCCTCGAACTCCACATCACCAAGACGCACCAGAGGGTCCGCGCTGTTGCAAAGATCTTTACTCGAAACCATCGCATAAGTGTTCGAGTCCGCGCTACAGTCTTAGGTACCGCAATCGAACAAGGGTTCGGCCTGGTGAGAGGGGGTGTGTCCGGTGACGGTGCTCGCGCCCGCCCCTGCTCGGACACGCCGTAGCACTTTCTTCCCAAATCTAAGACGGCCGCTATATCCGGCAATAAAGTCCGAGAGCGTGGACCCTGTGCGAAACCCTTACGCCCCCGGAGCCGGACAGCGTCCCCCGGAGCTCGCCGGGCGTGACCGAGAGCTGCAGCAGTTCGAGGTCGTGCTCGAGCGTGTGGCCCGTGGCCGCCCCGAGCGGAGCATGGTCGTCACCGGTCTTCGGGGCGTCGGCAAGACCGTCCTGCTCAACACGTTCAAGTCCATGGCCATGCAACGGCTGTGGGGCACGGGCAAGATCGAGGCCAGGCCCGACCAGTCGATCAGGCGGCCGGTCGCGGCCGCGCTGCACATGGCGATCAGGGAGCTGGCCCCGCGGCACCGCGCGCCCGAGCGGATCGAGGAGTTCCTCGGCGTGCTCAAGGCGTTCGCGATGCGCGATCCCGGGGCCGCCAAGGGCACCTCGCACTGGTCGCCCGGCATCGAGGTGCCTGCCAGCCGCGGGCGCGCCGACTCGGGCGACCTGGAGATCGACCTCACCGAGCTGTTCGTCGACGCCGCCAGTGTGGCCACCGACCTGGCCGTCGGCATCGCGTTGTTCATCGACGAGATGCAGGACGTGCCGGCCGCCGACGTCTCCGCGCTCTGCGCCGCCTGTCACGAGCTGTCGCAGACGGGCGGGCCGCTGATCGTGGTGGGCGCCGGGCTGCCGCACCTGCCCAGCGTGTTGTCGGCCAGCAAGAGCTATTCCGAACGGCTCTTCCGCTACGCGCGCATCGACAAGCTCGACCGGGACGCGGCCGATCTCGCGTTGATCCTGCCGGCCCGGGAGGAGGAGGTGGAGTTCACCCAGGACGCCCTGGATGCGCTCTACGAGGCGGCCGACGGCTATCCCTACTTCGTCCAGGCCTACGGCAAGGTCGCCTGGGACCTCGCGCCACGCAGCCCGATCACCATCGAGGACGTCAAGGTCTCCGCGCCCGAGGCCGAGGAAGAGCTCGCGGTCGGCTTCTTCGGCAGCCGCTACGAGCGGGCGACCCCGGCCGAGCGCGACTACATGCACGCCATGGCGCACATCGGCGACGAGCCGGTCGCCACCGCTGACGTGGCCGACGCCCTTGGGCGCAAGCCGTCCAGCCTCTCGCCCGCCCGTGACAGCCTCATCAAGAAAGGGCTCATCTACAGTGCCGAACGCGGGCTGATCGCGTTCACGGTGCCGCATTTCGGGAAGTTCCTGCGCGCTCAACCGGTCTGAGCGGCGCCCCTAGACCTCTATTGGGCTGTCTAGTGGGGAAGCTAGACAGCCCAATAGAGCCATATGACCATGCCTACCTGCGTTGTCGAGAGAAATCTACGGCTCTCTAGCGTCAGGCCGATACTGGCGTATATTCCGGCAGACTGCCGCTGTCCTGCGCGCTCACCACGGCCATCCGCACCGCCGGGCGCCGCCCGCTGAGATAGACCGCGAAGACGACGTCGTCCTGCTCGTGGTTGCGGAAGGCGAAGAAGCGCCAGCACAGCTCGCGCCAGCTGTCGTACGGCTCGGCCGAGGTCAGCTCGTCCCGATGAGCCCGCCAGGTGCCGCTTGTCCGGAGCAGGGCGAGGGTGACCGACTCGGCGGGGCCGCGGCGCTGCTCGCACGGCGCGCGGTATCGTACCCGATCGATCATCTCCTCGATCTCCGGCGACAACACGAGGAGGACGAGCAGCCCGGCGGCCGTCAGCCACGACGGCCGCGTCGCAGCCGCCCAGCCCGTCACCGGCGCCCACAGCGACAGCGCGGCCATCCCGGTCAGCACGACCGTCCGGGCGATCGAGCGCAGTCCGACCGGCGCCGAGCTCACCTCGCCGAAGCAGCCGCAGCCCGCATCGGGCCGCCGTCTGCGCAGCTCCAGCAGCACGTACGTGGACAGCGCGAAGAACGCGAGCGTACCCCACCGGAAGATCTCATGCGTGCTCAGCAGCAGCCCGACGGCCAGCACCATCTCACCGCCCGCGCAGACCAGCAGCGCGGGCGCCTGCATGCGGCCCGGCACCAGGACCGCCGGCCCCAGCCTGGACAGCGCCCCAGGCTCACCTCCGGATCGCGCCGTGCTCACCTTGGCCACCGTGCCCAGGACGAGTAGCACGATCAGGATCGGCAACTGCGATTCCAGCACGCGTGTCACCCCAATCCGATCTGAGCGTTGAAGCAGCCTTTCACCAAATCGCCGCCGAGTTCCACATAGGCGAACGGCGACAACTCCGCGATCCGCCCGCGTGGCGAGGTGTCGCACTCAACGCAGCGGTCACAGAACCGCCCGGCCACGCACCCGCACGCCACCACCGGCACGTTGGCGGAGCGGTTGGAGCAGACGTTCCTGATCTGCAGGAGGGAGCCGAGGGCGAGGTAGGGCAGGCCCGCGCACGACGCGCCGACGTCCGGGCAGCCGGTGTCGGCCCGCTCCAGCATGGGATAGGCCGCCCCCCGCTCTTCCTCGTCGAACGTGTCCGACCACGTCGCGGTGCCCGAGACCCGCGACTGCAGGCCCGCGTACGCGGGCGGCGGGTCCGGCACGGCCCGCGCCGGGTACGCCGGCTGCGAGGTCGCCGGCAGCAGGGCCAATCCCGCGCCGTCGCGCCTGACGCCGATCGCGTCGAACAGGTAGCCGGGCTCGAACTTGGGATGCCGCACCTGCAGCCGGCCCGACGCCCGGTAGGGGATGACGATCGTACGGTGCCCGCGATGCGGCCCGCAGTCGAGCTCCACCGTCAGGTCCTTACGCCCGCTGATCGACAGGATCGTGCCGGTGATGCGCGTGGTGTCCGCCCAGATCCGCTCGACCACGCGCCCGTCGCGCAGGGCCCGCATCATGACCATGGAGCCCACGGGCAGATCGGCGGGTGCGGTGTCGCCGCCGTGCCAGGCGGTGGCCCACGGCGCGATGACGAGTCGCTCCTCCGTGCCGTCCGGGGTCTCGATGATGATGAGATGCGGGCTGACGTCAAGGACCTCCCCGGTGACCGCGTTGATGGGTTGTCCATCGCTGGGGTCAGGACCTGGTATGCCCGGATCGCGGCCGAGCGCGGCCGCGGCGAGCACCCGGCGGCGCTCGACGCTCGGATAGCCCATCCGCCCCTCCCTCGCTCGGTACTAGGTTCACACGACTCGGGGACCGCTCAAGCCGGGTGGCGCAGAAGAGAGCAAAATACGCATCCCCTGGAGAAGGAGTTGACATCCCTCGGCGGAGAATCCGCCACCGACCTTGGCTTACCTTTATCGTCGGCGGGCCGAAACCTGAATTCCGGTTCATGCCTAATAGGGCATGAGGCTGCGATTCTGGCCACGATGCAGACCACCGGTTGGGAGGAAGAGTTCCGCGAGTACGTCAGGACCCGCGGTCCGGCGTTGCTGCGCGCCGCTCACCAGCTCACCGGGCACCCGCTGGACGCGGAGGATTTGCTCCAGAACGCGCTGACCAAGACGTACCTGGCGTGGGAGCGCATCGAGGACCGGGGCGCGCTGGACGGGTACGTGCGGCGGGCGATGGTGAACATCAACATCTCGCAGTGGCGGCGGCGCAAGCTGGAGGAGTATCCCTCCGACGAGCTGCCGGAGATCGTCACCGACCCCGTGGTGTGGGGGGAGGTGCACGAACGGCTGGAGCAGGCTCTGGAGGAGCTGCCGGAGCGGATGCGGGCGGCGATCGTGCTGCGGTATTACGAGGACATGACGGAGCCGGAGATCGCCAGGAAGCTCGGGATCAGCGTCGGCACGGTCAAGAGCACGGTGTCGCGGGGGATGGCCAAGCTGCGGACCGCTTTGGGACTGGGAGGATGATCCGCTTCGGGCCTGGGGGTTAGCTCGTTCCAAGCCTGGGCGTGGTCAGGAGGCGGAGGACGAAGCAGAGTCGACCGCGACCTCGGGCTCGGCGGGGGTCGGGGCGGGGACGTGGGGCCTTTGGGCCCTTTGGGCCCTTTGGTCCGGCGAACCTGCCTTCAGAGCCTCCACGCAGGCCTCCACCCCGCCCTCCATTCCGGCCTCTCCCGCGCCGGCGGTGGCGCAGGGCCGCACCACATCCCGGATCTTCCGCAAAGTAGCCAGAAACGCCTCCAGCTCCTCCGCGTCGAGCAGGCTCGTGAAGGTGTCGTCGATGTCCTGCAGGTGCTGTGGCAGCACGGACTGCAGCCGCTCGCGCCCGGCATCGGTCAGCACGGCGTAGGACGCTCGGCGGTCACTGGGACACGCCCGCCTCCTCACCACCCCTTCGCGCTCGAGCCGGTCGACGACGCGGGTCACGCCACTCGTGGACAGCCCGGTCTGCGCCGCGAGATCGCTCATCCGCAGCTGCTCCCCTGGGGACCGGGCCAGCCGCAGGACAGCCTCGAAGTCGATCTCCGACAACCTCGCCGCCGCGATCGCCGGCTGGAGCCTGGCCATGAGACCGGCATGCACTTCCGCCAGCAGCCCGACAGCCGTCAGCCGGGGGTCGTCAAAGTTCATCACGTTCATACCTTAACCGACGATAGTTGACGAGTGGAATATTCCTCGTGTAGACATTTGTTGCCGCAGACATCCGCAGTGCAACCTTCCTAATAAGGAGAACCCCATGACCACCCGCACCTGGGAGGCCCTGGCCATCCCCGCCGCCGGCACCTACAACCTGGACGCCGCCCACACCACCATCGGCTTCTCGGTCAAGCACATGATGGTCAGCAAGGTCCGCGGCCACTTCGGCGACTTCAGTGGCTCGGTCACGATTGCCGAGAACCCCCTGGAGTCCACCGCCGAGCTCACGATCAAGACCGCCAGCATCCACACCGGCGTCGCCGACCGCGACGGCCACCTGCGCAGCGACGACTTCCTGTCCGTCGAGAAGTTCCCGGAGATCACCTTCAAGAGCGCCCGCGTGGTCAGCCACTCCGGCGACGAGTTCACCGTGGTCGGCGACCTCACGGTCCGTGACGTCACCAAGCAGGTCGAGCTCACCGTCGAGTACGGCGGCGCGGGCACGAACCCGTGGGGTGCCGAGGTGTGGGGCTACTCGATCAGCGCCGAGATCGACCGCGAGGACTTCGGCCTGACCTGGAACCAGGCCCTGGAGACCGGCGGCGTGCTGGTGGGCAAGAAGATCAAGATCGAGATCGAGGGCGAGGCCAACCCCGCCGCCTGAGCCCATGCTCTGTCCGGCTACGGTTATCCACAGCCCGTGAAGCCCGCCCACGCTCTGGGCGGGCTTCATCCACAACCAGTTACCCACAGCCTGTTGATAACTCTTGGTGAGCGCTGTGGATAGGTGGGGAGCGGAATCGCTTTGCCGCCTCGCCAGAAGGCCGGTACGCTGTGCTGAGCCACAACGGCTTCCGGGAGGATTCGCCTAGTCAGGTCTATGGCGCCGCACTGCTAATGCGGTTTGGTGGCAACACCATCCGGGGTTCAAATCCCCGATCCTCCGCAGGTGAGAGCCCTTCCCCCATGATCAGGGGAAGGGCTCTTTGATCTTTAGTTGACGCATGCCGGACCATTGCCGGACCGTTCCGCTAATGATCATGCTTTCCGGGCGGCCCGAGGGATCATCGCGACCGTCGCCTCGGCCGCGTCCTGGGCGACGTCCGGCACGACGCTCGTGTAGACATCGGCGGTGAATCCGTGCCGGCTGTGTCCCAGAGTCGCACTGATCACTTTCATGTTGATGCGGGCCGCCAGCATGATCGTGGCCGCGCAGTGCCGGAGATCGTGGAACCGGATCGGCGGCAGCCCTTCCGCGGCGACGATCGCCGCGAACCGCTCCGAGACGTACTCCTCCCGTAGCGCGCTCCCGTCGGATGCGGTGAAGATCAGTCCGGAGTCCACCCAGGCGGTGCCGGCGGCCAGCCGCTCCCGCATCTGGCGCGCCCGCCAGCTCGACAGCAGGGCGGCGTTCTCGCCGTCGACCGCGACCGTCCGCCAGCTCCACTCGGACTTCAGACCGTCGTCTTCCTCGTCGTCGGTCTCCAGAACCATGATGGTCTTGCTGACGGCCAGGTCGGAATCCTCCCACCGGATGCCGCACACCTCGCCACCGCGCAGGCCGCGCGTGGTCACCAGGTGGTAGAGCGGGACTGGGGCAGTGCGCCGTCCCGCCTAGGGAGGACGACCGGCAGCAGCCTCCAGCGGCGCCGTGGAGGTTCCGGCGCGGCGGTTGGCTGGGGCGCGCCGACGTCGTCCGTTTTGTCTCTGGTGGCGGTCGTGTGATCGCCGATACGGTCATGCATCGTTCGGGCTCCAAGTTGGTTTGGGGTCCGGGCAGTTCGACGGTTCCCCACGCGGTGGCGACCGGGTGGGGAACCTTTGATCTAGGGCCTGATCCACATCACGGCGCCCAGGCACGTGCCCTTGCAGGCGAACACGAGCCCGGCCGTGGCGGAGACGCCGACCTGGCGCAGGGGCTTGTCACTGCGATGGCAGACCATGCAGCTGGCCCCTTGCTCGCCGGGGAGCCGCCCGAGGACGAGCTGCGTCAGGCACAGCAGGTAGTTGGCCTCTTCCATGCGCGCTTCAAGCCAGCGGTCGTCACCGGCGCCCACGACCGTGAGCACGGCCCGGGCCTCGGCCAGCAGCGCCTGCACGTGTGTGCGCGCCTGGTCCGGGGTGAGCTTTTCCGGGAGCTGCCGGCCCTTCTCGAGCTCTCGCCACATGATGTGCCGCAGGGCCGCCTCGCCGTCGACGACGTAGCCGGGCATGTCGGAGACGGCCCAGCGACCGCCGCCGAGGTGACGGGCGACGGTCGAATGGATGTCGCTGTGCACGTAGTCGGTCGTCGCACTGATCATGGCGATCTCCATGTGAATAGGGCCCCCGGCCTGCAGGCGGGAGGCCCGGTCTAGGGGACGCGGGGCGGCCCCCCGCACCGCCCGGAGAAGCAGCGCAGGGGGCCTTGTCCGGCGCGAACGTGGGGGAACGTGCCGGACCTTTGACCCTGCTCGGAGAACGCCCCACGAACCGGGCAGGGTCGCTGGTACCCGGCCGCCGCTGACAGGAAGGCAGCAGCGGCGGCCGGGCCGTCAGGAGGGCCCCGGGCGGACCCAGACAAAGTTGACCCGGTTGGTGTGGATCAGCACCGCCTGGCGACCCAAGGCAGAGGCGAGTTCCGGGCAACCTTCGCGCCGAAGGTGCTTGACGACCCCGGCCGCGCGCATGCGGTCGGTGATTTCGCCCACCAGCTCAGCCGTCCAGCATTGGCGGCCGGAAGAATCGGTGTCGTAGCTGATCTCCCAGCCGGGATAGGTGCTGGACAGGACTGCCAGCTGGCGGGCCGCCAGCTCGTGCTCGCTCGTCCTCTGCCGTACCTGGAGCATCGGGCGAGCGGCGGCGCCGTCGAGCACATCCGCCAGCTCGTCATCAGTCAGCAGTGGCGCAGACGTGTGGGTGTTGCTCATGCCACGGCCCACCGGGTCCAGGGGGAGCGCCCTACAGCCGTCAGGGTCTCCGCGCTCCCCTGCGAGGTGCTCGCTCATGAGCGCTCCTCGGCGCTCGTAACGTGATTGGGCAGGTTGCACGTCCTCACGAGTTGGATGTCATCTGGGGCCTCGCCGCGGCTAGCGCGTACGAGAACTTGTCCGTAGCGATAGCAGTAGTCGTGAGTGCGTGGATGACGCTCAAGTCGGGTCTCCCGGATCACGCCTTTTGCGCCCGGCGCCAGATCGTGCAGTGCCTTGTTCAGACCTTCGGCCGCGCGGTTAGGTCGGTCCGTGACGCCCCGTGAGCCATGTCCTCGCCGGTCCTCTGCCGACCACGTGAAGAAGACGTTATCTGGATTCACGAGGCGGCACCTCGCCCGCCGATAGCGTCGTCATGGGTCAGGAGCCTCTCTTCCTGATCAAGTCCCTGGGCCGGTGGTGACGTCGCTTGGCCCAGGGGCGGCTTGTATCGACTGATGTGGTTGTCGCACGCGACAACTCGCCACAGACGGCCTCGATGCGAAACGTCTCCCGCAGGCTGCAGGCGCTTGTTGACGGCGCCGCAGTCGATACAGGCTTGGCCGTGCAGGCGCACGATGCTGATGGTGTCGCGCACGAGGATTGGCCTCGTCACCAGCGTTGGCTGGAGCATGGACGTGTCCCGTCTGTGGCCGTCGTTTTGACAGTCAGATGGTGGGACTAAGGCGACGGTATAAGTGACCCAGTGAGGGTTACTCGCGCATCAGGTGGCGTGGCACCACTCGGCGAAGCTGGTGAGACTCTCGGCGTCGGCGCGCTTGAGCCTGCGTAGCGTCGCCGCGTCTTCACGGACCCACAGGTGGTCCCTGGTGTGCTGGGGCGCGATCTTGCGGGCTACCTTCAACGACTCGAACGCGTCGTCTGGTAGGCCGGACCACAGCTGAGCACGGGCCAGCTCGATGTAGAAGCCAGACCGCCGCTCGGCGGGCAGTTCTGGCGGTGGTGCCCACTCGTGGGCAACCTCCAGGGCACGGTGTAGGTGCTCGCTGCCGAGGCTGACGGCAACGGACACCTCATGGATTCGAACCGAGTGTGGGCCGAATGCCGTGCCTGCGTAGATGTCCTCGCGCAGTTGGTCGCCGAGCAGGCGGGCTTCGGCCAGGTGCGTGTCGGCTGCGGCCACGTCGCCGGCACGGCCTGCGATGACCGCCGCACGCATGTGCAGAGCGCCGCGGGCCGCCATTGTGCGTTCGTCGCTGGGCGGCGGTGCGCCGTCGATCGCGCGCTCGAGCGCGCGCAGGCCGGCGGCATGGGTGCCTGCGGCGAAGAAGGTTTCGGTGCGGACGTAGGCGATGGCGGCGGTCAGGACCGCGTCGTCGGCCTGGCGGCCGGCCCAACGCATCAGTTCGACGAGGCGGGCCGAGAGGTCATAGGCGCCGAACTTGTACGCGACCGCGTCGGCACTGCGCAGTGCCGACGCGACCGAGCGCGTGCGAGATCGGGCTCTTGGCCGGGTGGCGCGGCCTGCAGGGCGCGGAAGAGCTCGCTTAGCAGGTCCGGCAGGCGGCGCGTGATCTGCACGTATTGGGCGGCGAGCCGCCAGGCTACGGCCTCGCTGACGGCCTGTTGCAGCTCAGGGAGGGCACGAACGGGCCCATCGTCAGGCACGTCGTAGTCGGCGATGGCAGTGGACAAGGCCGGAAGTGCCGCGCGGATCCGGGAGCTTGCCTGTGCACGGTCGGCCAGCAGGAGTGAATGGTCGATGCTGAGCGCGGCGGCGATCGCCTCCCTGATGCTGTCGCTCGCGCCTCGCGCTCCGCGCTCGATCTTGCGCAGTGTGCCCACATGGATGTTTGCGGCGTCGGCCAACTGCTGCTGCGTGAGGCGGGCGACGCTCCGGTAGTAGGCGATTCGCCAGCCGATCCCGCTGCGAGAAGCTGAGGGCATGGGAGCTCCAGTGCGAGGCGTTCATCTCGGACTGTAGCGACCTGATGGCGGCTCTGCGTAGGCAATGCGCAGAGCCGCTTCGGGCACTACGCTCCCGCCAGGCTGGCCAGCGCGGTGAGCGTGTCTATCCGCCAGTCCGCCGCGGCCGCTTCCGGCCGGTCGGCCCACAGGTGCCCCCACGGGCCGCGCCGGATGTGAGCGGTCCGGAGCCCAGCAGCTTGGGCCGGGGCGATGTCATTGGCCGGGTGGTCGCCCACGTAGACGATCTTGTCGGGTGCGGTCCCAGCGAAGTGGATCAGCCGGGTGAAGAACTCCGGTGTCGGCTTGGCCACGCCCCACTCGCCCGAGGTGGCGATCGCGTCGACCGGCAGATGTAGCGCGCGCAGCAGTTCGGCGGCGCGCCTGGTCTGATTCCCGGCGATCAGGACTCGGTAGCCGGCCGCACGCAGAGCGGTGAAAGCTGGCCGGACATCGGGGTATAGATCATCTTCTTCAATGCGCTCCCCACGGCCGGCGGCTTCCCGCGCGGCGTACTCCGCTTCGAGGTCGATGCCGGGACGGAGCAGCCGGAGGGCGTCGGCGTTGTCCCTGCCTTGGGCGACGACAGCGCCCACGAGCGCGGACAACGTATGGCGGGGCACGTCCAGCCAGTCAGCCCAGGAGGCCCAGTAACGATCGTCGCGGAGGATCGTCTCTCCGACGTCGAAGGCGAAGGTCATCACTTGACCGAGCCTATGGGGAACCGGCGAAGTGCCCGCGACCCGTAACGGCAGGCGGCTGTGCTCGAGCGGGTGGCGGCGGCCTGGGCAAGCAACGCATACGCGAGCTGCTCGGCCTCGGCCACGGTGAGCTCGTCGCGAACGTTGTAGAGCGCGATGACGGTGTCCTGGTCGGGTGGTGGCACACCGGGCGGGCCCGCTCTTTTGTTGTGGACCACGACGATACGGTGCCGGACCTATGCCGGACCACAATGTTGGGCAATGCGCGGTAACCGATGGCGACAAATGGCAGCGGTCAACACACCTGAGCTGCATATACGGCAATAGAAAACCTTGCTCGGTAATGCATGATCACGGTCTTTAGGGGACTGCTAATGCGGTTTGGTGGCAACACCATCCGGGGTTCAAATCCCCGATCCTCCGCAGCTCAGAGCCCTTCCCCGTGATCCAGGGAAGGGCTCTTTCGTTGCCGGTTGACCCGATGCCGGACCATTGCCGGCTGCCACCCTGACGACCTGCTCGACGGGCCTGAGGCGGCTGAGGTGCTCGGTATCCGATACGCCACCCTGCGGCACTACCTGTACGAGGCGCGACTGCCCGTGGTCGAGGTTGCGGGGTGCCGCACGTACGGCGTGGCGACTTGGAGGCGCCCGGGCAAACCCTGACCGCCCCGGACGTCCAGGAAGCCTGCGGAAAGCCTCCTCGCTCACACAGAAAGGGCGTCCATGAGTTGGTATGGAGATATGCATCTTCTCCCCCGTATCGGTCGCGCCAAGCTCGCCGCCCCCGCCGCAGAAGGGATTACGTCTCCTAACTGGGATCACACACAACTAGCAATCACCCAGTACGCCAGCCTGCGAGCGGAAATAGTTCAACTTTGTAGTCTTCAGGCTCAAATGATCACGCTGACCGTTGTGGCCTTCGGCGCCATCCTGCCCGTGGGGCTACAAGCCAGGAACGCTGCCATCATCCTCATCTACCCGCTCCTGTCGCTCGTCCTTGGCCTCGTATGGTTGTACAAAGCCCATGCGATCACCCGGATCGCAACATACCTTCGGACAGGCGTCGAGGCTCGTGTAGGCCAGCAGAACCTCGGCTGGGAGCATTTCGTTCAAGAACACCCACTACCCCGGCGATGGCTCGCCTATTGGGCGATACGGTCGGTATTCCCGGTAACCTCAGCTTTGGCCATCGCCGTGAGTTTCGCTGTGGCAGCACCAGGAACGGCGCTCTTCATCCTCTACTGCCTTGCCTTCATGATCACTCTGCTCACTATCACGATGTTCATTTTATGGCGAGAGGCCAGTCCGGAATTTCCAAGGCATGGCTTTTCTCGGTCACCCCATCCGAAGTCAGACACCTCTCGTCCCTCCGGCGAACCGCGCATCGGGTAGAAACCGGCAAGGCACCGGCGGCGGCAGAACGCTGCGGAGGACCTGGCGCTGGCCCTCGCCCTGAAGCAACATGAGAGTGACCTACACCGTCGACGGTGACGAACTCGCCATCACCTGGGAAGCCGAATCTCCCGAGGAGATGGCCGAGTTGAAGAGCAGGCCCTGCGCATGGCACACGGGGAGGTACCGGACGATGTGCTGGGCGCCATCGACCTGTGCCCCCAGGGGTGCGGCCGTACCACCGAGGACCGCGCGCCGGGCGGCCTCCGCACTGGCCACCATCGGCACCGGTACCGGCACCATCGGCATCCTCGACATCGCCTGGCCCGCGGTCGGCTCGATCGCCGCCGGCGCGGCGGTGGTCAGCCTGCTCATGTCCATCGTCGCTTGCACGAGCGGCGACCCTGCCACGGCGGGGTTCACCACCAGCCCTCGCCCCCTTGTTGGTGGAGGCGAGGGCTTGCCTTCAGGTGGTGGCGAGTTCGGGCCAGCCATGAACGCCTACGCCGACCTCGCTGAGATACAGCTCGATCCCAGCGGCGGTGTACGGCACTGTGTTGTCCGGTAGTTCCTTGAGCGGTGCCCATGTCAGGCTGGCGCACTTTGCCGGCTCGGCGTTTACCGGCTCGCCGTACCAGCGCGAGGCGGCGAAGAAGACACCGATCCGCGGGTGCCCCTCCGGGGATAGGTGGTGAACGACGGTGGCCGGCCGGAGATCGCGTGGGTCGATAGCGACCCCGACCTCTTCCTGAGCCTCCCGCACTGCGCAATCGAACACGGTCTCGCCTGCTTCGAGGTGGCCGGAGGGTAGGCAGTACCAGCCGTCGCGGTATCCGGTGCCCTCCCGCAGGCACAGGAGGACCTGATCGGCACGTTCGAGGATCACGTGCACGTCAACCGTAACCTGATACCGCTGTTTCATGGCTGCGCTCCCAGCTATCGGCTACCTCCCTGGTGGGCGTGACAGTAGTGCACTGGCGGGGCAGGTGATGGCTTGAACGGCGGCTTGTGGTGAAAACTCACCCGTGTCGACTCGGAAGATGGGGAAGCCATCGTCGATCAGCACGGAGGTCAGCTCGTCGTACAGGTATGCCTCCGGAGCGCTGGAGCCGACATGCTCGAACCGTGAGTGTGCGCCTCGCTCGGCCAGCCGCGACTCCAGCACATGCGGTCCTGTGGTCGGGCGATGTGTGTCTCGTGTGCCAGGCCGCGTCCAGGCGGGCACGTAGAACGTTCAACGGCTGGACAGTGCCCTGGGGAATCAGCAGCGGCGTGGCATTGATGGCGGCCCGCACGTCGGCCAACGCGGGATGGCCTGGGCCGGCGAACATGCGCACAGGCATGGTCTGCTGGCCGGTTAGCTCGGAAAGGTCGCGTACATGCAGGGCCTCGGCGAGCATGAGCAGGATTGACAGTTTCGGCTGTGACTGCAGACGGCCCGCTTCTACCTGTTTCAACCAGGACACGCTTTTGCCGACGAGGCCGGCGAGGACTTCTTGGCTCATCCCGCGCCGCATGCGGTACATCTTGATGCGCTGTCCCACGGTGAGTACCGGGGCTGCCGGTTCATTGGTACCGTTGCTCAAAGCCCTGCACCTCCTGAAGCGTCGCAACTTCAGCCTAAGGTGCGGGGCTTTTACCGTGCCATGGGAAGGGCCGAATCTCGCGCGTACGGCCACGCGTGGGATGCGCGCCGACCACTTACGTCAGGGTCCGGGTGTCGGTAGCAGCGCCAGGTGGTCGCTGGTCACCAGGTTGAACTTCAGGGCGAGGGAGACCAGCGCGTGGCGCTGCCAGTCGGCCTTGCCCTCGCTGCCCTGCGGGCCTTTGACATGGAGCTTGTTCTCCGCCAGGTAGCCGATGTGGAAGGCGATGGCGGTCCGGCTCAGCCCCAGGTCGGGGAGCCTTTCGATGATCTCGGGGATCGTCGGTATGCGGGAGGTCGACGGGTCGCGCAGGCGTGGCTCACAAAGTGCCACCAGGATGCGGAAATACTTGGCGTTCTGGTCAAGGGGGTAGGCGACCTGCGTGGCCGCCCCGCCGTCCGCGTCGGGTGACGGCACATGCACGTGCTGCGGCGCGAACACCAGGAACGAGACCGTGCCGTCGACCGCGGGCAGGCACACCCGGGAGAACTCGAACGGGATCGGCGCGCCCACCCGGCCCGGCGGCACCTTCACGAACTCCCCGCCGCCCTCGGGGTTCTCCACAACGTACGTCTTCGACGTGCTGAGGTTGGAGAGCAGCCAGTAGTCGCCCACTGCGACGATCTTGCCGGCCCGGCGGGAGACCGCGGGGTCGTCCAGCATGATGTCCACAGGGGAGCCGGGAGTCCCGCGCCCGAAGAACGCTTGCTCTCCAGGCGCGAGCTCCAGTGAGTACGGCCGGTCGCCGGTCGGCGTCGCCGCCATCTGGATCAAGATCGTGCTGTGCATCGGCGGGACCCTACTCGCATGCCGGTGAAGGCGTCCAGGTCATTCGGGCAGTGGCTTGCCGACCCGGCACGTGCGCAGGCCGGCGTCGGGCTCGTTGTTGCCGCCGCCGCGGAAGTAGACCTCGCTGACGTATCCCCACTGGTTGTTGTCGGCCATGGTGGAGGCCCACCAGTAGTTGCGGTAGCCGCCCAACTTGTAACCGGCGCCGGTCTTCTGGCACAGGTACCAGTCGTTCCCGGCCGGGTTGATGTAGCCGACGATCCTGCCCTTCGCGGGTGACGCGTAGACCGGGATGCTCCCGCCCGGTGACCAGTCGGGGCAGTTCTGGACCGTAAGGCCGTTGTGCTGGTACCGCTTGCCGCACGGCTGTGCGTCTCCCGCGGCGGCTGCGTGCGCGGCCGGAGCGGCCGCGGCCAGGGTCGCCAGCGCGAACGACATGGCGATCGCGGCCTGTCGAATGCTCATGATGATTCCCTCCCCGTTTCGGTGTCGCTGCGTCGATCCTGCGGGCGGAGAGCGGATTCCGTAACCTGGTAGCTGCCAGGGCACGTGGACGAAGCCCTGACCATCGGCCATGATGAGCTGAATGACGGCTCCTTCCCATGCAGGTCGTTACCGGATCGAGCAGCTCATCGGCGTCGGGGGTTTCGCCACCGTCCATCTGGCCCACGACGACGAGTTGCGCTCGCCGGTGGCGGTCAAGATCCTCGCAGAGAACTGGGCCCGGCAGGCCGACGTGCGCGAGCGCTTCCTCCAGGAGGCGCGCCTGCTGCGCAGGGCCGACTCCCACCTGCTCGTGCAGGTCTTCGACATCGGCGAGCTCGACGACGGCAGGCCGTACTTCGTGATGACGTACGCCGACCGCGGCACCCTTGAGGAGCGCTTGGCCGGCCGGCTGTTCGCCATCGAGGAGACGCTCGACCTGGTGCACGACATCTGCCAGGGCGTGGCCGTGCTGCACAGCATTGGGGTCGTGCACCGCGACCTGAAACCGTCGAACGTGCTGTTCTGCTCGCGGCCGGAGGGCGGTGAGCGGGTGATGGTGGCCGACCTCGGCATCGCCAGGTCGACCGACCACCTGAGCGGGCTGACGCTGCCCGCGGGCTCGCCCGGCTATCAGGCACCCGAGCAGCTCTACTTCGACGGGGCGCCGGACGCGCGCGCCGACGTGCACGGCCTGGGGGCGCTGACGTATCACATGCTCACCGGCCAGGTGCCCGCCAAGCCGGAGCAGCGGGTGCCACCGAGTGCGCTGCGGCCCGAGGTGCCGGAGGTGATCGACGCCGCGGTGATGCGCGCCCTGGATCTCGACAGGGAGGCGCGGTGGAACGACGCCGCCGCCTATGCCGCGGCCCTGTCGTCGTCGACGACCGTCACCCCGCCGGAGACTCCGTCCGGAGCGGCCCCGTCCGAGAGCGAGCTGCCGCGCGAGGGGCGCAGGCCGGGGCGGCGGATCGCGATCGTCGGTGGCACGGCGGCAGCCGTCGTTGCAGCAGCGGCCGTCACCGCCGTGGTCGTCAACAGTGCCCAGACCCCCGATTCGCCCGGCGGTACCGATGCGACGACGAGCCCGCCGCCCGCGAACGCCGATACCAGCACCTGGCTGCGCGACGACTCCGACATCCCCCGCCAGTATCGCGGGCCGATCGTCCAGGCGGGCACGTACTGCGAGCTGCCCGGCCTGAGCCCCGCCCTGATCGCCGCGATGCTCAAGGCGGAGTCGGGCTACGATCCTGGCCTGTCCGATCCTGAGAACAACGAGTACGGCATCGCCAGGTGGACACCCGAGGTGCTGTGGCACTGGCAGCCGGGCGGCCTGCAGAGTCCGAAGCCCACGCCGCCGCTCAGCCCCGAGCCGTCGATCGTGTCCATGGGGCGGTTCATGTGCACCCTGGGCCCTCGGGTCCAGGATCTGCCCGGCGACCCCGCGCTGAAGCTCGCCGCCCTCTACCGCAGCGGCGTCGACCCGCTGAAGCGGGCGGGCGGCATCCCCGAGCGGTGGCGCGCATACACCGACAAGGTCTCTCGCTACATGCGCGACTACCAGCCGGCCTGAGCGTGACGCCGTTGAAGTACTGCAGCCGCCCGCCAGTGAGATACAAGCACGGCCGCCTAGCCTCGTGCCCATGCGAAGAGTGGGCGTGGCGCTGGCGGCGCTGCTGGTCCTGACGGGGTGTGCGCGAGAGGCCGCCGACGAACGCCCCCAGGGCGCGCCGTCACCGAGTGCCTCAAGAACGTCCGATACCACCAGAAACAGGCTGCTGGGCGCGCTGGCCGACGTCTCTGGCGAGGGGCCCGCCGCCGCGTACCTCGAATACGGCGAACCGGCCTGGTGGCGCGGCTTCGGCGGCTCCGGCGATAGGCGCCGATGGCTGCCCGCGGCCGGTTCCGGTCTCGGGAGCTTGGCCCATGCCGCGGCGGCGCTGCCGAAGACCACGGGCATGACGCCCGAGGCGGGTGCGCGGGCGATCGCGATCGGCGTGCCGCCGCAGCAGGCATTCCGGTTCGACGGCGGTGTCGACCCAGGCGCCGTACGGGCGAAGCTGGCCGCCCTCGGCGGCAAGCCCGGCCGCTTGGGCGGCCACGACGGGTTCTCCTTCGCTCCCGATGCCGAGATAGACCCCTCTCGCATGATCGTCCCCGGGGTGACCAACCAGCTCAACAAGGTCGTAGTCACCGACACCACGGTGGCGACGGCCACCGCCACCGGGCCGCTGGCGGCCGTCATGGGAAGCGGACCCTCTCTGGCCGACAGCCCGGATCACGCCGCGATGGCCGCCTGCCTCGGCGATGTCGCCGCCGCCACGATCATGGCCCCGTCGGTGCCGGGCTCCGTCACGCTGTACGGCGTGGGGCTGCGCCGCCCGGCCGGCCTGGGTGACCGGCCGGTCAACGTCATCTGCGTACTGCCCTCCGCGTCCGCCGCCACTGAGGTGGAACAGTCGCTGAAGACTCGGCTCACCCGGACGGCGAACACGCACAACGGTGGGGTGTACGGCGACTACGCAGCGGAGATCACCCACGACCGGGTCGTCGCCGACGGTCGCACGGTGCCGAGGACCGTCCTGACGCTGAACGACAAGACAGACGTGCTGTTCGTCAACCGGCTGCTGTACCAGGGCGAGTTGGAGGCGCTGAGCAACCCAGCCCGGTGAGGCTCCCGCTGATTATGGGGTCTCGCAGGTGAGGCGCGTCGCGGCTGCGTGAGGGGGCTGTGCATGTAAAATGAAGGCATGGCTAGGAACATGCAGATCCGGGATGTTCCCGAGGACGTTGCCGACGCTATCGCGGCACGAGCTCGTGCCAAGGGGCAGTCCGCGCAGGCGTACATGCTGTCCCTTTTGGTGGCGGACGCGCGCCGTTCTCGCAACATCGACCTCATAGCCCAGTTCGAAGGGCGTGACGACGGCATGCACAGCGCACCGGGCCAGACTGCGGATCTCGTCCGCCAGTCGCGGGCTGAACGGGAGGAGCAGCTAGCGGAGTCCACCGGAGACTGCCGGTGCTCGTGATCGATGCCTCTGTCATGATCAACGCGCTGACTGACGACGGAGAAGCCGGTCGCGCAGCCCGTAAGGCCATCATGACCGATCCCGCCTGGATCGCCCCCGGCCACATGCCGAGCGAAGTCGCCCACGTCATCACCCGCCTCGTAAGGCAAGAATTGATCAGCCGAGCACGTGGGCGGACCGCCTTCGAAGCGCTCGCCCAAACTGAGATCGAATTGGCAGACATTCGGCCTCTGCTCCCCCGTATCTGGCAACTACGCGACAACATCAAGGCTTACGACGCCGCCTATGTGGCCCTGGCCGAAATGGAGGGCTGCACCCTGGTGACCAGCGACGCGAAGCTCGCTGGCCTGCCCGTGGGTGTCGGTTGCGACATTCGCCTTGTGTAGGGGCTTGGAGACCGCGTAGGCCGGGAGGATCTCTCCGATTACGTCAAGGCGTCATTCGAGTGGGATCAGGCGAGCCAGTTGGGCGGCGTTGACCTGGGCGTAGTCGCGGTAGCAGTTGTTCATGAGGACGTGGGTCGACTCGGCGTCCTCGGCAAGGCGCCGGAGCTTGGGCGCCCACTCCCGCAGTTCCTTCTCCTGGTAGAGGTAGCCGAACCGCTCGTGGATGTCCTTACTCGTCCATTTCTCCGAATGGCCATGGAAACGCACCACGGCCAGGTCTGCCGTGGCCGCGAGGACGGGCGGGATGGAGTCGGGGTAGCCCTGGGGCATGTCCACACTCACGTACGGCAAGCCATAGGAAGTAAGGAAGTCCAGCGTCTCGGCCTGGTTCTCCTTGCTCATCCAGGTGTGGTTGCGGAACTCGACGCAGATGCGCAGCGGATCACAGCGGGCCTTGCACTCCAGGATGTACTGCTTGTTGCCCTTGCTGATGGGAAACCAGCGCGGAAACTGGAACAGGATCGTGCCCAGCCGGCTCGAGTCGTGGAGCGGGGCCAGCGCCGTCAGGAAACGATCCCATACCTGATCGACCAGCTGCGGATCGAGGTCGCGTAGATAGAGGTTCTTCTTCGGCGCCTCTCCCCGTTGTTCGCGCAGGTCCTTGTACAGCGCCGTCGGCTTGGTCGGGTGCTGGGTCAGCAGGGAGAACGCCTTGATGTCGAAGGTGAAGCCGGCAGGGGTCCGGTCACGCCACAGCGAGACCGTGCTTTCCGCGGGCGGCGAGTAGTAGGACGAGTCCACCTCCACCAGGGGAAACCGGCTCGCGTAGAAGCTCAGTCTCTCCTGGGCGGAGGTGACATCGTCGGGATACCACCCCGAGGCCAGCAGTGTCTTGTCGGTCCACGAAGCGGTCCCCACCAGGATGCGGCCCATGTCCGCACCCGTACCCGAACCCTCAGTGTCGAGACGTCAGTCGAGGATGTGGGCGGTGGCGCGGGCGTAGCGGTGGCGGATTTCCGGGACGGCCTCGCCTTCGTACGTCGCCGTGTCCTCCACCTGCCAGTCCGGGGTGGTGAGGAGGGTCGCGGCCTGGTGTGCGGCGCCGTTGGCGACGTATTCGGCCGGTGGCGGCACGGTGATCGGAACGCCGAAGATCGTGGGGGCGATGCGGCGGACGGCCTCCGAGCGGGCGGCGCCGCCGATCAGGAGGACCCGCTCCGGGCGCATGGCCAGCGCGTCCAGGGCGTCGGCCAGGCCGCACAGCATGCCTTCGATGGCTGCCCGGGCCAGGTGGGCGGGGGTGGAGGTGGCCAGGGTGAGGCCGTGGATGGAGCCGGTGGCGGTGGGGCGGTTGGGGGTGCGCTCGCCCTCCAAGTACGGCACCAGCGTCAGTCCGTCCGTCCCCGGAGGAGCCTGGAGGGCGAGGTCGCTCAGGTCGTTGAGACCGACTCCGGTGATGCGGGCGGCGGCATCCAAGACCCTTGCGGCGTTGAGCGTGGCCAGCAGCGGCAGGAACCGTCCCGTTGCGTCCGCGAAGCCGGCGACCGCGCCCGTGGGGTCGGCGCTGGGAGTATCCGCGACCGCGAAGACGGTGCCGGAGGTGCCGAGCGACACGACGACGTCACCGGGCTTGGCGCCCACGCCCAAGGCCGCGGCCATGTTGTCACCGGTGCCGGGGGCAATGAGCATCCGTCCCGGTCCGGCATCCGCACCCTGCGCCCCGGTGACCGCCGCGATGACCTCTTCCGCCGGTCCCAGCACGCGCGGCAGCAGCGGCACCGCTCCGAAGGCGGCCTTCAGCAGGTCCGTACGGTAAGCGCCGGTGAAGGGCGACCAGTAGCCGGTGCCCGAGGCGTCGCCCCGGTCCGTGGTGAGGTGGGAGAGGGGTGGGAGCGGGGCGTCCTGCCAGCCCTCCCGGGAGAACGGCACGCCAGAGGTGAGCGCGCCGGCCAGCCGCCACGTGAGCCAGTCGTGCGGCAGGCACACCGCCGCCGTGCGCCGCGCGTTGGCAGGCTCGTGCTCGGCCAGCCACCGCAGCTTGGTGACCGTGAACGAGGCCACCGGCACCGAACCGGCCGCGTCCGCCCACGCCTGCGGGCCGCCCAGCTCCGCGATCAGGTCGAGGGCGGCCTGGGCGGAGCGGGTGTCGTTCCAGAGGAGGGCGTCGCGTACGACATTTCCGGACTCGTCCAGGCAGACCATGCCGTGCTGCTGCCCGGCGACACTGATGGCCGCCACGCCGTCCAGCCCGTCGGCCTCCTCGATGGCCTGCAGCAACGCCGACCACCAATGCGACGGGTGCACCTCCGTGCCGTCCGGATGCGGTGCCCGGCCCTGCCGCACCAGCGTGCCCGTCTCCGCGTCACGAATGACGACCTTGCAACTTTGTGTCGAAGAATCGACCCCTGCGACCAGCGTCACCCACGAACTCCTAACAAGTGCTCCAGCGCAAGCTGGTTGAGATGCGTGAAATGGTATCCGCGCTGAGCGGCCATGTCGGGATCGAAGTCGTCCCCGGACAGATCGGCCAGCGTCTCGCCACGGTTGAGCGTGGGCAGGCCGAGCTCCTCGACGCGGGCGGCCCGCAGGGCTTCACGGACCTCCGGGTCGGCCCGGTAGGTGCGCGCCTTTTCCCGCAGGATGAGGTAGGTGCGCATGTTGGCCGCCGCCGACACCCACACGTCGGAGGGGTCCTCCGTGCGCAACGGTTTGTAGTCGAAGTGGCGCGGGCCGTCGTAGCCGCCGTGCTCCAGCAGGTCCACCAGGAAGAACGCGCTCATCACGTCGCCGTGCCCGAAGACCAGGTCCTGGTCGAAGCGGGGGCCGTGCTGCCCGTTGAGGTCGATGTGGAACAGCTTGCCGTGCCACAACGCCTGCGCGATGCCGTGCACGAAGTTGAGCCCGGCCATCTGCTCGTGGCCGACCTCGGGGTTGAGTCCCACCATGTCGGGAAACTCGAGCTCGCCGATGAACGCCAGCGCGTGCCCGATCGTCGGCAGCAGAATGTCCCCGCGCGGCTCGTTGGGCTTGGGCTCGATGGCGAAGCGGAGGTCGTAGCCGCGCTCGCGGACGTAGCCGCACAGCAGGTCGATGGCCTCCTTGTAGCGGGCGAGCGCGGCCCGCACGTCCTTGGCCGCGTCGGACTCGGCGCCCTCGCGACCGCCCCAGCACACATACGTGCGGGCGCCCAGCGAGGCGGCCAGATCGAGGTTGCGCGTCACCTTGCGCAGGGCGTATCGCCGCACGTCACGGTCGTTGCTGGTGAACGCGCCGTCGCGGAAGACGGGATGCGTGAACAGGTTGGTGGTGGCCATGGGCACTTTCAGCCCGGTCTCGGCAAGCGCTTTCCGGAAGGCCGCGATCGCCCGGTCGCGATCAGGCTCGACGGCGAGCAGGTCGTCGTCGTGGAAAGTGACGCCATAGGCTCCGAGCTCCGCCAGCCGGTGCACGCTCTCCACGGGATCGAGAGGCGCCCGGGTGGCGTCCCCGAACGGATCGCGTGCCTGCCAGCCGACCGTCCACAGACCGAACGTGAATCGATCATCAGGGGTTGGCTCGTACATGATTCGATGCTCCCCTGGCGATCGGTTGTTCACAAGCCCGAGGGATCCCGTCCCACGCTGATCTCCTCGGCGATCTTGCGTAGCTCTGCCACCTCGAGGCCGGGAGCCTTGGGCAGGTCGCGCAGCAGCGCGTCCATGACCACGGGCACGGGCTGGCCGGCGAAGCGGCCCGCAATGCCATGGACGGCCCTGAACAGCGCCTCTTCGGTGTCGCGCATCGGCATCTCCTCGATCGGCTACGCCGAGAACGCTACGGCCTCCGCCCGACAGTTTCTCGCTATCGCTCCAGCGTGTTCCCGTCGGCCGCGGAAACGATGGCCGAACAGATCTCGTCCAGTTCCCTTACCTGCTCGGGCTTGAGCACGTCGAACAGGGCGCGCCGCACCTCCTCCGCGTGCCCGGGAGCGGCGGCGGCGAGCGCGGCGTATCCCTCGTCGGTGAGCACGGCGAGATTGCCGCGGCGGTCGGACGCGGCACGCTCGCGGCGCACCCAGCCGCGCTCCTCCAGGCGCGCCACCGCGTGCGAGAGGCGGCTCTGGGAACACTGCGCCTGGGCGGCCAGCTCGCTCATGCGCATCGCCCGCCCGGGCGTCTCGGACAGGCGTACGAGGATCACGTAGTAGGCGTGCGGCATGTTCGCGTCCCGCTGGAGCTGGCGATCGAGCGCCTCGTTGATCAGCTGCGTCGCCGCCAGGAATCTCCGCCAGGTCTGCTGTTCGTCCTCATCCAGCCATCTGGTCACGGTCCCAATTTAGTTGAACTCTCATATACTTAGGGCGGGACTCTGCTGAAAGGGGATCACCATGCCGGTCCATCGGCTCAACCACGCGGTTCTTTACGTCCGTGACGTGGAGCGCAGCGTCGCCTTCTACCGGGAGGCGCTCGGCTTCGAGGTCGTGATGGGCATGCGGGGCGCCGCGTTCCTGCAGGCACCCGGCTCCACGAACGACCATGACCTGGGCCTGTTCGAGATCGGCGAGAACGCCGCGCCATCGCCGGCCGGCCGCACCTCCGTGGGCCTCTACCACCTGGCCTGGGAGGTCGACACCCTCGAGGAGCTGGAGCGGGTCGCGGCCAAGCTGGGCGAGCTCGGCGCGCTGGTCGGCGCGTCCGACCACGGCACCACCAAGGCGCTCTACGCCAAGGACCCGGACGGGCTGGAGTTCGAGGTGTCGTGGCTGGTGCCGGCCTCGCTGCTGACCGACGAGATCCTGGCCTCCCGCGCCAGCATCCGCCCGCTCGACCTCGGCGCCGACAAGGAGCGCTACGGGGCCCAGACGCGGGGCGGCGTGGGCGTGTCCATCCCGGCCTGAAGTACCGTGGCTGTATCGACTCCTTCTCGTGCCGGAGAACGGTCATGCCAAGCGATCCTGATCACCTGCTCGACGCCATCGACGGCGTCGTCGACGAGTGGGAGACGCTGAGCGCCGACGCCATGCGCTGGGCGCCTCCCGAGAGCAAGAGTCCCGATTTCGTGACCGAGATGACGGAGATCTTCGGTCCGCTGGTCAACGCGTTCTCCGAGGCGCTGCGGCCGGTCAGCGACGCGTTCGAGCGCGTCCTGCACGCCCTGGACGAGGACGACGACTAGCCCGTACGCCGTCGCCGGGCCCGCCTGGGGTAGGCCTTGGCCGTCTCGGCCAGCCGCGCGGAGTGTTCGGCCTGCTTGCGCCAGTGTCCGTACGCGTCCCCGCGCTGCGCCAGCCTGTCGAGCTCACTCATGGTGCTGAGCGGGATGAACGCCGGCTCGGCGTCCCGCCACGGCGTGCCGGGCAGCGGCATGAACGTGTGCGTATGAATGCGCGCCCCGAGATCGGCCAGATCCTCGGCCAGCTTGAGCGAGGCGGCCTGATCGCTCTCGTCCTCGCCGGGCATCCCGAAGATGAAGTCGACGTTGGGCCGGAAGCCGTGCTCGACCGCGATCCTGACCGCATCGCGCACCGGCGAGGTGTCGTGCCCCCGTCCCGAGGCTGCCAGCACCTTGTCGGACCCCGACTGGGCGCCGATGATCAGGTTGTCGTTGGCCACGTATTTCTTGAGCAGCCGCATGGCCTCCGGCGTGACGTGCTCGGGGCGCACCTCGGACGGGAAACTCCCGAAGAACACCCGCCCGTGCGGCGGCAGCTCCTCCTTGACCCCGGCCAGCAGCTCCTCCACCGCGCCGAGATCGGGGTCGGGGCCGGGGGAGCCGTAGGAGAGCGAGGTCGGCGTGATGAACCGAATGTCGCGCAGCCCTCTGTCCACCATGCCCCGCGCGTGCGCACGCACGCTGTCGACCGACCGGTGCCGGAACTGGCCGCCGAACATGAAGGGCGTCTGACAGAAGCGGCACGTATAACGACACCCTCGAGTGATCTCGATCGGCCCGTTCCTGCCGACGAAGGACGGGAACGCGTCCAGCGGCAGCTGCGGCGCGGGCCTGGTGCGGAGCGCGACCCCGTCCTCGTCCTTGATCGCCAGCCCGGGGACCGTGGTGAGCGGCCGGTCCTCCTGCAGCGCGCGGACCAGCGCGATGATCGTCGACTCGCCCTCGCCGATCCCCGCCAGGTCCCAGCCCGCGTCGATGACCTGCTGCGGCTCCGCGGTCGCGTGCACACCGCCCGCGATGTGCAGCCCTCGGCCGCCGCTCAGCGCCTTGACGGTGGCCAGCTCGGCCGCCATGTCCTCGGCGTCCGGCGAGTAGAAGGACCAGAGCACCAGCACCCGGTCGGCCTCACTGGCCGTGATGTGCTCGGCGGTCTCCTCGGGAGTGGTGCCGAGCCGCAGGTCGTGCTCGATCTTCGCGGTCTCCAGGGCGGCGAGCAGCGCGTGCACGCCGTACGTCACCGCCTTGCGGTATCGGACCACCACACTGACGTCAGCCACCATTGGACTCTATGACAGGCCTGAGGACGCTCCCGCGTCATCTCCACGAGCTGATGGACGGCGCCATCGCGAAGATCTACGCCGAGCGCGGCCTGCCCGAATACCGCCCTCGCTTCTCCCGTACGTGCGCACGCTGGTGTTGGAGGCAGCGGTGCGGGAGCTGCCCGTGCCCCTGGGCGAGGTGCTGCGGGCGACGGTGAAAACCGATCGTTCCGAGCCCGGATCGACGCTAGGCTCGGGTTATGCACTGGCGACATTGGTCACTCGCTCCCCGGCCCGGAGGCCAGGGCTTGCCCCGCTGAGCAGGGCGGGCCGGAGTGACCAGACCCAGCCACCACCGATGGGGAGGTGACCTTGGTGGCTACGTTGGACACACGTCAGCAGATCCACTCCGCCGTGCTTCCTCAGCGGCGGACCCTGGAATCCGCGCCTGCAGACACCCCTGGAGCAGGGACGAAACGGGGCGCGGAGGCCTTCGGGCAGCGGAGTGCCCAACATGGTCGAGGGGAGACCCACCGCACTTCACCTGGCGCGGCGGGCGTCACCCGCGCAAGCGGCGTAAGCGGTCGTGAGACCGCATTCCTGTGCCATCCCGCGCGCTTCCGGCCGCGGGATGGCACAGGAGGCCTCAAGTTTCGATGACCGACAGCAGGGCTGCGCGGGGCGCGTGGACCTCCGAGGCGACGAGCACTCGGAGTCCTCGTTCGTCCTCAGCTGGAAGGCCTCATGCTCGTCGCGAAACTTTACGCCTACGCGTTCGTAGGCGAATTCATCCTGCTCTACCCGGTGTACACGCTGTTGTTCATCGACACCGGGCTGTCCGTGGCCGAGACCTCGTCCCTGTTCGTCATCTGGTCGGTGACCGGCATGGTGCTGGAGGTCCCGTCCGGCGCGTGGGCCGACGCCGTGTCCCGGCGTCTGCTCCTGTGCCTCGGCCCGCTCTTGGCCGGTGCCGGTTACGCCCTGTGGATCCTCTTTCCCTCCTATTGGGCGTTCGCCGTGGGCTTCGTGTTGTGGGGCGCTCAGGGCGCCCTCGTCTCCGGCGCCTACGAGGCCCTCGCGTACGAGGAGTTGGAGTGTCTCGGCCAGGAGAGCCGGTACGCCACCGTCATGGGCAGGGCCGAGTCCGCCGGTCTCGTTGCGGCGGCGGCGTCGATCGGGCTCGCGACGCCGGTGTTCGCGGTTGGCGGGTATCCCGCCGTGGGGGTGGCCAGCGTGCTGGCCTGCGTTCTCGGCGCCGCCGTCGCCCTGACGCTCCCCGAGCACAGAACCCCCGGCGCCGTTACGGAGGGCAGCTATTTGGCGGTGTTGCGGGCCGGCATCGCGGAGACCCGCAGGAATCGAGGCGTGCTCCACGCGGTGCTGCTGGTCTCCTTCGTCACGGCGATCTGGGGAGCCCTGGAGGAGTACGTCCCTTACCTAGGCGTCGAGACCGGCGTGGCCAAGGCCGCCATCCCCTTACTGGTGCTCGTCGTCTGGATCGGCGCCACGGCCGGCGGCCTGCTGGCCGGCAGAGCGCAGGGCATGTCCGCCCCCGCCTACGCCCTGACGATCGGAGGAGCGGCGCTCGCTATGGCAGCGGGGGCCGTGAGCGGGCATCCGGCCGGGTTCGCGCTGATCGCGGTGGCGTTCGGGGCGTTCCAGTTGGCCGGCGTGGTGGCCGACGCGCGGCTCCAGGAGCGGATCACCGGTCCTTCCCGGGCCACCGTGACGTCGGTCGCCGGCCTTGGGACGAATGTGGTCACCCTGGCGGTCTACACGGCCTACGGGGCCGCCTCGTCGGGCTTGCCGCATGGCGTCGCGTTCGCCGTCCTGGTGGCGCCGTACGTGCTGATCGCCCTGCTGGCGGCCCGTCCGCCGGCGCCGGCATCAGTTCAGTAGCGGGACGGGATCCGCTTGGGCAGAGGCGGCGGTTCCGGGGCCGCCGCCTCCACCGGCTCCTCTTCGGGCGGTGGCGCGACCGGCTTCACCGCCGCCCGCCACCGGGAAGGAAAGACCGAGGCGGTGAGCAGGATGCAGCCGACCACGGGGGACCAGGTGTGAAGCAGCGTTTCGTAACCCTGGAGATATTCGGCCGGCACGAACGCGTACCACAGCCGGTGGTCGCCCCCCAAGCCCATGCGCACCTGCACCGTCACCCAGAAACCCATGAAGGCCAGGCCGGGCAGCAGCGAGGCGAGCGGCGACACCCTCGACCCGGCCAGGACGCCGACGGTGACCACGGCGCCGAAGAACGCGGCCAGCGCCATCCAGCCGGCGATCGGCTGGGGCTTGTGGAGCCCGTACCCGAGACCCGCGGCGATCAGTGGTGTGGCCAGCAGTCCCGCGCCCGCACCGAGCAAGTGACGAACACCGTTTCGCAAAGAGAACACCTCCAGCAACGGGACCTTACCGACCTGCCTCCCCGTTTACCTTTAAGGCGGTAAATGTCCGGTTTGGGACACGGCCAAAACCCGGCCATACCACCGAAATAGGGTCTCTTTGGTATCTGAACGGCCTTCGTACCCAGCCGTTACCTTGACAGCACCCCCACCCGAGGAGTGCACATGTTGAGAAAGCGCTCTGCGCTGGTAGGCGGCGTCATCTTAGCCGTCAGCCTGGCAACCCCGCTCAGCCCAGCAGCAGCTGACCCTGGAGCTCCGGCGTCTCAATCCGCCTCCCCAGCACCCCCCGCCATGGTCGACGCGCTCGAACGCGACCTCGGCCTCTCCGAGGCGCAAGTCGTCACCCGGCTGGCCAACGAGGAACGCGCCGCGGCCGCGGAGTCCACGCTGACCGCCGAGCTCGGCGGGTCGTTCGGCGGCGCCTGGCTGAACGACGACGCCTCCAAGCTCATGGTCGCCACCACCGACCCCAACGCCGCCCCCGCCATCGAGGCGAAGGGCGCGCAGCCGGTCCTCGTCAAGCGCCCGCTGGCCGACCTCAACGCGGTCATGCAGAAGCTCGACGCGGCACCGCGGCGGGCCACCGCCGCCGCCTCCCTCTGGTTCGTCGACGTCAAGACCAACACCGTCTCCGTCCAGGCGCCCACGGTCGAGGCCGCCGACGCCCTCGTCGCGGCCGCCGGCGTCGACCGCAGCCTGGTCACCGTGGCGGCGACGGCAGAGCGGCCGGGGACGTACATCGACATCATCGGCGGCGCGCCGTACTACATCGGCTCCAGCCGCTGCAGCGTCGGCTTCTCCGTCACCAGGGGCAGCACTCCCGGCTTCGTCACCGCCGGGCACTGCGGCCGGGCCGGCGCCAGGACCACCAACCCCACGGGCACCTTCCAGGGCTCGTCCTTCCCCGGCAACGACTACGCGTGGGTCGCCGCCCCCGGCAACAACGCGACGCCGTACGTACGCGGCTCCGGCGGCTCGCTCGTGACCGTCCGCGGCTCCACCCAGGCCTCGGTCGGCGCGTCCATCTGCCGCTCCGGCTCGACCACCGGCTGGCGCTGCGGCCTCATCCAGCAGCACAACGCCACCGTCCGGTACGCGCAGGGCACCGTCACCGGCCTGACCAGGACCAGTGCCTGCGCCCAGCCGGGCGACTCCGGCGGCTCGTTCATCTCGGGCAGCCAGGCCCAGGGCGTGACCTCCGGCGGCTCGGGCAACTGCACCACCGGCGGCACGACATACCACCAGCCGGTCAATGAGATCTTGAGCGCTTACGGTCTCACGCTCCGAATCGGCTGACCGAAAACCCCCGCGCAGCGTGCCCACCAGACCCGGGCACGCTGCGCGGCCGTGTCGCGATGAGTTTTCGCCCGCCGCCCGGTCTGTCCCTCGTACGCGCATTCAACGCACAGAGGAGACAGTCATGACGCGACCTGCCCTGGGCAGTCTGCTGCTCGCCAGCACCGACCCCGACCGCCTCCGGACCTGGTACGCCGCCGCCCTCGACCCCGAGAGCGACACCGACGCCAACGGCTATCGCATCCTCAAGTTCGGCGAATTCTTCCTGCTCATCGACACGCGGAACGACGTGGCGGACAAGAATCCCGAGCCCGGCCGGGTGATCCTGAACTTCGACGTGGAGGACGCCCGGGCCGTGGCAGCCCGCATGGAGAGCGCGGGCGTGACGTGGCTGGCGGAGCTGGAGGACCGCGACGGCAGCCTCTTCGCCACGGCGATCGACCCGGACGGCAACTACGTCCAGATCATCCAGCTCAGCGAGGAGCACAGGAAGGCGATGTGACGATGTTCGGCACGACGAAAGCGTTCAGCGGGTTCTCGGTGAACGACATCGCGGCGGCGAAGAAGTTCTATGGCGAGACGCTGGGGCTCCGGGTCTCCGAGGAGCACGGCCTGCTGACCCTCCACATAGCGGGCGGCACCGACATCCTGGTCTACCCGAAGGACAATCACACCCCGGCCACCTTCACGATTCTCAACTTCCCGGTGGAGGACATCGACAAGGCCGTGGACGAGCTGGTGGCACGTGGCGTGCGCTTCGAGCGCTACCCGCACTTCAAAACCGACGAGAAAGGCATCCTCCGGGAGGAGGGCCCGCCGATCGCCTGGTTCACCGACCCGGCGGGAAACATCCTTTCGGTTTTGCAGCCGTAGAAGGCTTTGCAGCCGTAGAAGGCGCAGAGGGCCTCACTTGGGCACGCGGGCCAGGTTTTGGTCGGCCAGGCCGGCCAGCTCGTACAGGCCGGACGGCTTCACCTGCTTGCCGACCACCAGCATGCTCATGACCAGGGTGCCACGCCTGATCATGACGGAGCCGATCTGGGCGTTCTTGTCCCCGCCCGCGGCCGTGGTCAGGTAGGCCCGCGACTGATCGCCCTTGGTCGGCATGGGCAGGGTCCGCGTCTTGTACGAGATCTTCGAGCCGCCGACGTCCGCGGAATAGGAGGTGCACTGCTCCGGCAGCGGCGCCGGGAAGGACGCCGAGGGGAGCCGCACCACGGCCTGGGTGATCGAGCCGCGTTCCGCGGCGTAGGCGATCACTGCGGCCGGCGCCTTGGCGACGTCCGGCTTGGCGGCGTCGAGCTGGGCGGCCCCGGCGCACTCCGGCCGCTCCAGCTTGGCCTCGCGCACGGCGGCCAGCCCTTGCTGGGTGGACTTGAGCGAGCCGAAGGCGCCCAGCTCCGGGCCGTACGAGACGCGCATGCCCGCGGGTGCGGGGATCAGTGCGGCGCGGAGCTGGGCCGCGTCGGCGGACGACGCCGTCGCCGGCTGCCCGGCGGCCGACGCCGCCCCGGTCTTGTCGGACGAACATCCGGCAATCGCCACCATGCTCAGACATATGCCGGAAATGGCCTTGCGCATGAGCCCTCCCCCTTCATTCCAGCGGCATTCATGCGGGGGAAGCCCCCCGCGAACCCCCAAAATCCAAACCGCCAAAGGAATTCCCGAGGGCTAGCCCTCGGGAAACGCTAGAGGAATCGCGGCCCGCGCATCCGTGCAACGTCGCTATTCGCGGAATTCAGCGGTTTTAGGAATGATTTCCGATTCGCCGTTGTTCGGGTTTCCGCCGTTGAGCAAAGCCCTGGCCAAGCCCAGTCCGGTGCCGCCCAGCGTGAGCGCCTTGGCGAGCATTTCCTCGACGCCCTGGGCGCCGTTGAGCACCACCATGTGCTCCACGTTCCCGAAGGCCTTCCCCGCGGCGTCGACGATTTCCGGCCAGCGCTCGGCGAGCTGCTGGGCGACCACCGCCTCCTGGTTCTGCGCCAGAGCGTCGGCGCGTGCCTTGATGGCCTCCGCCTGGGCCAGGCCCTTGGCCTTGGCGGCCTCCGCCTCGGCCATGCCGCGTAGCCTGGTCGCCTCGGCCTCCGCCTCGCCCCGCAGCCTGATGCCCTCGGCCTCGGCCTGCGCCTGGGCGACGGAAGCCTGCCGCGCCGCGTCGGCGAGCGTGACCTGTTCGTACGCCTTCGCGTCCGCGGGCCTGCGCACCTCGCCTTCGAGCCGCTTCTCGGCGAGCTCGGCCTCCCGCTGAGCGGCGGCCGTCTGCTGGACCACGACCTCCTGACGGGCGGACGCCTCGGCCAGGGGGCCCGCCTGCTTGGCCACGGCCCCCGCGCGGTCCATCTCGGCCTGGTAGCCGGCTTGCTGGATACGTGCCTCGCGGACCGCGGCGGCCTTCTTGATGGCGGCCTCCTGCTCGGCGGCGGTGGCCTCCTGGTCGCGCTGCGCCTCGGCGATCCTGGCCAGCGAGGCCACGGCGGCCGCGTGCGGGCGGCCGAGGTTGATGATGTAGCCGGTGGCGTCCTCGATCTCCTGGATCTGCAGCGAGTCCACGACCAGGCCGAGCTTGCTCATCTCGTCGGCCGACGAGGTGCGGATCTCGTTGGTGAGCGCGTCGCGGTTGACGATCAGGTCCTCGACCGTGAGGTTGCCGATGATCGAGCGCAGGTGGCCGGAGAAGAGCTGGTGCGTCTTGTCGTCCACGGTCTTCTGCTGGTCGAGGAAGCGCCGCGCGGCGTTGGCGATGGAGGCGATGTCGTCGCCGACCTTGTAGATCACCACGCCGCGTACGTGCACCGGGATGCCCTGTTTGGTCACGCATTTGACCTCGAGCTGAGAGTCCCTGCTGTCGAGCGACATGCGGCGCGCGATCTGGAAGCCGGGGACGACCAGAGCACCCTTCCCCGTGACGATCTTGAATCCCAGCGTGTCTCTGCCCCGCGCGCCGAGCCCGGAGATGAGGACGGCCTCATTGGGCTCGGCGACCCGCCAGATCAGTTTGAAGGCCACGACGCAGAAGATCACGATTGCCGCGATGATGCCTGCGAGGAGCATGTCCATGGTCACTCCCGGGACGCGGTCGATTCTGTCGCCGACCAGGCTTCCCGGCACGCCCTGCCTCGAAGGTACGCGCGCTCAGGGGGTTTTACCAGACATTTCTGGGTCTGCCCCGTTGGGGGCCGCACCGTTGAGCAGGGCCCTGGCGAGCCCCAGTCCGGTGCCGCCGAGCGTGAGCGCCTTGGCCAGGAGCTCCTCCACGCCCTGGGCGCCGTTGAGCACCACCATGTGGTCCACGTTCCCGAACGCCTTCGCGCCTGCCTCCACGATCTCCGGCCAGCGCTCGGCGAGCTGCTGGGCGATGACCGCCTCCTGGTTCTCCTTCAGCGCCTGGGCCCGCGCGCTGATCGCCTTGGCCTCCGCCAGGCCCTTGGCCTGCGACGCCTCGGCCTCGGCCAGGCCCAGCGCCTTCGCGGCCTCGGCGCTCGCCAGCCCGCGGGCGCGGGCGGCCTGCGCCTCCGCCTCGCCGGCGATCTTCGTGGCCGCGCCGGCGGCCTCGCCGCGCAGCCGCACGGCCTCCGCCTCGGCCGCGGCGGCCTGCTTGACCTGGGAGGCCTGCGCGGCCGCGCGCAGCTCGGTCTCCCTGGCCTCGGCCTCCGCCTGGGCGATGCGGGCGTCGCGCTCGGCCTGGGAGAGCGTGACGGTCTCGTACGCCTTGGCGTCGGCGGGCTTGCGTACCTGTGACTGCAGGCGCTGCTCGGACAGCTGGGCCTCCAGCTCGGCGGCCCTGGTCTCCTGGACCACCACCTCCTGGCGGGCGGTGGCATCCGACAGCGGTCCCGCCTGCTTGGAGGTGGCCTGGGCCCGGTCGATCTCGGCCTGGTAGGAGGCCTCCTTGATGCGCGCGTCGCGCCGGGCGGCGGCCATGTTGGCGGCGGCGATCTGCTCGGCCTCGGTGGCCTCCTGGTCGCGCTGGGCCTGGGCGATGCGGGCGGTGGCGGCGACCTTGGCGGCGTGCGGCTTGCCGAGGTTGACGATGTAGCCGGTCTCGTCGTCGATCTCCTGGATCTGCAGCGAGTCCACGATCAGGCCGAGCTTGCTCATCTCGTCGGCCGCCGACGCCCGGGTCTCGCTGGTCAGGCGCTCACGGTTGAGAATCAGGTCCTCGATCGTGAGGTTGCCGATGATGGAGCGCAGGTGTCCGGTGAACAGCTCGTGGATCGCGCTGGTCATGAAGTCCTGCTGGTCGAGGAAGCGGCGGGCGGCGTTGGCGATGGAGGAGAAGTCGTCGCCGACCTTGTAGATCACCACACCGCGGATCTGCACCGGGATGCCCTGCTGGGTGACGCAGGCGACCTGGAGGTTGGCCGCCCTGGTGTCGAGGCGCAGCCGCCTGGCGGTCTGGAAGCCCGGCAGCACCGCCGTGCCCTTGCCTGTGATGATCTTGAAGCCGAGGCTGTCGAGGCCCTCGCTCCGCCGGCGCGCGCCCAGGCCGGAGATGATCAGGGCCTCGTTGGGCTCGGCGACCCGCCACACGGCCTTGAACAGCAGAGTGATGACGACAATGGCGGCGATGACGGCGCCGCCGATGATGTAGAGCTCAGGGGACATCGACCCCTCCCTAGACGAGTGCTTTGGCCACGTAGACCGTGCGCGGGGGGAAGTAATCCACGACGACGACGATGGCCCCGACGGGGATCTCCTCGTCGGTCACGCTCGGATGGGCGTAGAAGGCCTCGACGCCGCCCCTGATCGGGATCATGACCTCGCCGACGAGGCCAGGGCCGATCTTTCCTGTGACCCTGCCCTGTTTGCCGACCACCGGACTCCCCCTGTTGGTGATATTCCGGACGGTACTCCAAACCGGCATTCGCGGTAATAGGCCGCGCAAAATGTTTCTCGAGACGCTGCGCGTCTCTCATCCCATTTGGCCGGACCTGCCAATGATCGCGCCATGAGCTTGAGCCCGCGCGACCTCGGGATGAACCGGCCTATTTCCCGCCGTGACTTCTTCGACGGCATCGCCGTCGGGGCTGTCGTGTCCACGGGGAAAGCCGAAAAGGCCCAGGCGAGCGCGGTTCCGCCCGCGCCGGGCGGATTCCGTGGCGGCGCGGCCCAGGCGCTCAGCGTGCCGCACGCGCTGCGGGACGGCCGTTTCTGGCAGTACGCGGACCCGCCCGAGCCCACCGGCGAAAGCTACGACCTCGTGGTGGTCGGCGGCGGGCTCAGCGGGGTGAGCGCGGCCTGCGAGTGGCTGCGCCGCGATCCCGGCGCGGCCGTGCTCGTCCTCGACAACCACGACGAGATCGGCGGGCAGGCGCGGCGCGCGCTCTTCCACCGGCAGAGCGGCCCGGCGCACGCCGACCCCGGGCTGGCCGACGGCGTGATGTGCGACGCGGAGACCTTCGGCGCGGACACGCTGGTCAGGCTCCAGTCCGACTGGGTGGCCAGGCTGCCGATCGACGGGCGGGCCAGGGAGGACCTGCGCATGCTGCACCGCGAGCCGCCCGACTGGCTTCCCGGGCTCTCGGCCGAGGGCAAGCAGGAGCGGCTGGCGGAGCTGACGTACTCGGCCTTCCTGCTGGAGGTCTGCGGCGTGCACCCGGACGTGGAGCGGTTCTACCGCAGCATGTCGTGCCCGGAATGGGGGTACGACACGCGGGCGCTCGGTGCGATCGACGCCTGGGGCACCGGATATCCGGGATTCGCGGGCCTGGGACTCGACGCGAACAAGCCGTCGCGGTTCAACTCGCTCACCGTGAAAAAGCAGTGGGGAATGGCAGATCCGGACCTTTACCTCTTTCCCGAGGGAAATCAGGCATTGGTGCGGACGATGGTGCAACGGGCGCTCGACCGGCCCGGCAACCGGGTGCGCTTCCGGCTGTCCAGCCCCGTGGTATCGGTACGCGACGGCGCCGCGTCGGCGACCGTGGGCTATTTCGACGGCCACCAGGTCATGACCGTCACGGCCGGGGCGGTGATCCTGGCCTGCTGGAGCGCGGTCATCCCTTACCTGGTGCCGGAGCTGCCCGCCGAGCAGCGGCAGGCGCTGAGCGCGGCCGTCCGGGTGCCGCTGCTGCACGCCATGGTACGGGTGCGCGACGGGGACGCATGGCGGCGGGCCGGCGTGCGCCGGGTGCGCTGGACCGGCGCGTACTGGTCGCTGACCGAGCTGGAGCCGCCCCGCAGTCCGGGCGGGCCGGCCGCGGTGCACCTTCTGGCCACGCCGTGCCGGTCGGAGCTGGGTCCTGAGGCGGGTGCCGTGGCGGGCCGGCGCGAGCTCATCAAGACGCCGTACGAGCAGCTGGAGCACACGATCCGGGACCAGCTCACCCGGCTGCTGGGGCCGGGCGGGTTCGATCCGGCCGGGGACATCGAGGCGATCACGGTCAACCGGTGGGGGCACGGGAACGCGCCCGAGTACTGTCGGCCGTGGCACCCGTTCTATCCCGACGGGCCGTTCCCCGCGGACGCGGCGCGCAGGCGCTTCGGCAGGATCGCGATCGCGGGCTCGGACTCGGCGCCGGCCGCCCGCGCCGACGCCGCCGTCACTGCGGCGTTCCGCGCGGTGGAGGAGCTGGCCCGATGACGCTCTGGCTCCGGGTCTTCCTGGTCGGGCTCGCGCTCTGGGTGGCCACCGTCGTCGTGACGGCCTGGACGCACAACTCCAACCTCGTCCCGACCGTGGTGCTGTTCGGCAGTTTCCTGGTGCCGGTGACGTTCGTGGTGTGGGCGTACGGGCGGGGCCGCTCGCCGCGGGTCACGGTCGAGATGATGTTCACGGCGTTCGTGGTGGGCGGCGTGCTGGGCGTGCTCGGCGCCTCGGTCCTGGAGGCCTGGCTCATCCGGCCGTCGATCATCATGTACGTGCTGGTCGGGCTGATCGAGGAGGGCGCGAAGCTGGCCGCGCTGATCTTCGTCACCCGGCGCATGACCACGCGCGGCACCATGGACGGCGTCATCCTCGGCGCGACCGTCGGCTTCGGCTTCGCCGCGTTCGAGAGCGCTGGTTACGCCTTCAACGCCCTCTTCACCTCCGAGGGCCTGTCGCTGTTCCAACTGGTCGAGACCGAGGTGCTGCGCGGCATCCTGACGCCCGTCGGGCACGGCCTGTGGACGGCCATCGCCGGCGGTGTCCTGTTCGCCGCGCGCGGCCGGGTCACGGTTCCCGTGGTGCTGACCTACCTCGGCGTCTCGCTGCTGCACGCGCTGTGGGACTCGATGACCGCCATCGCCATCGCCATCACGCTGGTGCTGACCGGCCGGCCGTGGCAGTTCGAGTTGCTGCGGATCGGCCGGGTGCCGCGGGTGACCGCGTGGCAGGTGCACATCTTCACGCTGCTGAACTGGGCGGGGCTCAGCACGATTTCGCTGGTCGCGCTGGTCTGGCTGTGGACGGTCGTACGATCGGGCAAGCACCGGCGCGAGATCGCGTCCCAATAATCACGGTAATGAACGTCTTCCTCCCACTGCGCCGGAGCCATAAACGGTGCTAGTCTCCTGTGCGATCTTCCGGAGGTGTATTTACACAAGGTGTGGAAATGCCCCCGACTCGAGGTTGGGACATGGGCTCGCGAAACCGGTCTATTCGGTTCAAGATCTTTCTATTGCTGTTGCTACCCCTCCTGTCTCTGAGCGCGCTCTGGGGTTTCGTCCTCAACCTCACCATGGGCGACGCCCAGTCACTGCTCCGTGCCGGCACGCTCTATCAGACCCTCGGCGTCACCTCCACCGACCTGGGCTTGCAACTTCAGGCCGAGCGAGTGCGCTCCGCCGAGGCACTCACCACGCGTGAGCTCACCGAGGCGCTCGGCGGCCAGCGCGCCCGCACCGACCGGTCCGTCGGCGAGTTCCGTCAGGCCGTCACGGAGGCCGGCGACGCGGCCGGCAACCTGGGCCGTCCCCTGGGCACGCTGATGGGCGCGCTCGATCGGCTTGGCTCGATCAGGGCCGACATTGACAACGGCCTCAGCTCCCGCCTGTCCGGGCTGAACGAGTACAACCGCATCCTCGACTCGATCTTCTTGCTCTACGACCACCTGGTCTCTGTCTCCGACCTGGGCATACTCCAGCAGGCGTCCTCGCTGCAGGCCATGGGCATGGCCAGGGAGCAGATCGCGAGGGAGCACGCGCTGGTCATCGGGGCGCTGGCCGACGGGCGGCTCACCGAGCCCGAGACCGCGGCGTTCACCGAGTACGCCGCCTCCAGGAGGTTCCTGCACGCGCGCGGGCTGGCGGGCCTCGAGGTGACGATGCGCAGGCCGTACGAGCAGATCTTCGCGTCCGAGTCGTTCCAGACCTTCCTCAGCGTGGAGGCCAGGATCGTCAGGACCGGCGCCCCGCCGCCCGACGCCGCGGGCTGGACGGAGACGATCAGCACCCTGACCTCTCAGCTGGACAAACACGGCCTGGCCGCAGCCGAGGTGCTGGCCGCGCGCACGTCCGAGGCCGCCACGGCCACGGTCGCCGAGATCGCGATCGCGGGCGGCGTCGGCTTGATCGCAGTGCTCGCGTCGATCATCATCTCTGTACGCTTCGGTCGTCGCCTGGCCGGAGAGCTCGGCGGGCTGCGCGCGGCCGCGGTCGAGCTGTCGGAGCAGCGGCTCCCCGACATCGTGGAGCGGTTGCGCAAGGGCGAGGACATCGACGTGCGGAAGGAGGCCAAGGCGATCAAGGTGAGCGGTTCCGCTGAGATCACCGACGTGGCCAGGGCCTTCGGTTCCGTGCAGCGCACCGCCGTGACGGCGGCGGTCGGCCAGGCCGCGCTGCGGCGCGGGGTCGGCCAGGTCTTCCTCAACCTCGCCCGGCGCAAGCAGGGGCTGCTGCACCGGCAGCTGGCGCTGCTCGACGGCATGCAGCGGCGCACGCACGACCCTGACCGGCTGGAGGAGCTCTTCCGGCTCGACCACCTCACCACCCGCATGCGGCGGCACGCCGAGAGCCTGATCGTCCTGTCCGGGTCCGCGCCCGGGCGGGCGTGGCGCAAGCCCGTGCCCGTGATCGACATCGTCCGGGCCGCGGTCGCCGAGGTCGAGGACTACACCAGGGTCGCCGTCGAGGCGATGCCGGTCAGCGCGTTCGACGGGGGCGCCGCGGCCGACCTCACGCACCTGCTCGCCGAGCTGGTCGAGAACGCCACCATCTATTCACCGCCGGACACTCAGGTCCAGGTGCGCGGCGACCAGGTGAGCAACGGCTACGCCGTCGAGATCGAGGACAAGGGCCCGGGCCTGTCGGCCCCCGAGTACGCCGCGTTCAACACGCTGCTGGCCGACCCCCCGGAGTTCGACCTGGCCGACAGCGACAGGCTCGGCCTGTTCGTGGTGGCCAGGCTGGCCGCGCGGCACGGGATCAAGGTGCTGCTGCGGCGCTCGCCCTTCGGCGGCACGACCGCCATCGTGCTCGTGCCGCGCGAGATGGTGACCGAGCAGACGGCGCTGACGGCCGGCGACAGCGGGGAGGAGATGGCCGCGCTGCCGAGCCGTACCAGGAAGAAGGCGCTCGCGGTGGTCACCTCGGGCACCCACGCCGGACTGCCCAGGCGAGTGCGCCAGGCCGGCCCGTCGTCACGGCTCCAGCCGTCCGCGGAGCCCGCGCCCGAGCAGCCGGCCGACCGCTCTCCCGACGAGGTACGCGACCTGTTCTCCGCCTTCCAGCGGGGAACCCAACGCGCCCGAGAAGAAGCCCAGGATGAGGGGGACAAATGAGTGTGCCGACCACCAACACCGGTGAACTTAACTGGCTGCTGGACGACCTGACCGCCAGGGTGGCCGCCGTGCGCCAGGCGGTCATCCTGTCGACCGACGGCCTGGCGATCGGCTACTCCAAGGGGCTGCTGCGGGAGGACGCCGAGCACCTGTCGGCCGTGGCGGCCGGTTTCCAGAGCCTGGCCCGCGGCACCGGCCGCCATTTCGGCGGCGGCGACGTGCGCCAGACCATTGTGGAGATGGAGTCGGCGTTCCTGTTCGTCACGGCGGCGGGACAGGGCACCTGCCTGGCCGTGATCGCCGATGCGAACGTGGACGTCGGCCACATCGCCTACGAGATGGCGATGCTGGTCAAGCGGGTGGGCCAGCACATCACGACCAATCCGCGCGCTGGAGCGTCATGAGCGACAGCCCGCAGTGGTTCGATGAGGAGGCGGGGCCCGTCGTCCGGCCCTACGCCCTCATCCGCGGCCGCACGCGTTCCTCCGGGGACACGTTCGACCTCGTCGCGACCGTGCGCACCATCGGCGACCCGACGGATGCGCTCGGTCCCGAGCAGCAACTGATCCTGCGGGCTGCTCGCAGTCCCATCTCGGTGGCCGATCTGGCCGTCGAGCTCGACCTGCCCATCGGCGTCGTCCGAGTCCTGCTCGGCGACATGCGTGACCACGGTCTCATCTCGGTGTCGTCGTCCTCGGCCGGAGGAACGCGGTCGAATGAGCGCATTCTCAAGGAAGTGATCAATGGACTCCGTGCTCTCTGAGGACCCCGTCGCGCTGAAGATCCTCGTTGCGGGCGGGTTCGGCGTGGGCAAGACCACCCTGGTCGCATCGATCAGCGAGATCAAACCGCTGCGCACGGAGGAGGTGCTCTCCGACCGCGGGATCGGCGTGGACGATCTCGACGGCGTGGAGGCCAAGACCACCACGACCGTGGCGATGGACTTCGGCCGCATCACGATCCGCGAAGGGCTGGTGGTTTACCTGTTCGGCACGCCCGGGCAGGAGCGGTTCTGGTTCATGTGGGACGAGCTGTCCCACGGCGCGCTGGGCGCGGTCGTGATCGCCGACACCCGGCGGCTGACCGACTGCTTCCCCTCCGTCGACTACTTCGAGCAGCGCGGCACGCCGTTCGTGGTGGCCGTCAACTGCTTCGACGGGGCCGAGCGGCACAGCGTGGACGACGTGCGCATCGCGCTCGACCTGGACGACAACGTGCCGGTGATGCTGTGCGACGTGCGGCGGCGCACGTCGGCCAAGGAAGTCATGATCACCCTGGTCGAGCACTCCCTGCGCACGCTGACCTCGGCGAACTGAGGCGCACCGAGGTCGGCGTCAGAGCGCTCTGAGGCCGTTGATCACTTCACGGAGCAGGCTCTCGGTCGCCGTGGACGCCTGGTCGCGCTGCGGGCGTACTGAGACCAGGCCGTGCTCCAGCAGGTCCCCCAGCAGCACCCGTAACACGCCGACCGGCAGGCCCACCTCCGAGGCGAGCTCGGCGACGGGCTTGCCCTGGCCGGACACGCAGCTGACCACCCTCCGGTGCTGAGCGCTGAGCTCGGCGTGGGACGGGGCGGGCAACCCGGTCGCGACGACGGTCGCCAGCAGGTCGAGCGCTGAGGACGCGGGCCTGGTGCGCCCGCGCGCGACCGCGTACGGCCGGACGACGGGTCCCGCCTCCTCATCGACCCACTCGTGCTCGCGGCTCACGGCTGAGATCCCCCATCCTGGTCGCTGTCCTGCCGCCCGCGCTGCCAGCCGGACTGGAGCGAGGAGAGCAATGCCCTGGCCTCCTCGGGCGAACGCTCCTCGGCGGGCGGGGTGGGGGGCGGCTGCTGCTGAAGCCGCTCCGGCAGGTTGGTCTGCCGCTGGCGGCGGGGCAGGCTCGTCTGCCGTTCGGCGGCCGGCCTGTCTGTCTGCTCGTCGGGGTGCTCGTGCCGTTCGCGGCGGGGGAGGCCGGTCGTCCCATTACGCTGCGGGAGGCCGGTCGTCCCATTACGTTGCGGGAGGCCGGTCGGCCGCTCCCGCTCCGCGAGCTCGGCGGGTTGTGCCTGCTGTGGCAGCGCGGGATCCCCGCCGCGCTTGGCGGTACGGACCCGGCGCGGCAAGTCGCCGGGCCCCGTGGTCTCCGGCCGGACCACCGACACGGAGATGGACTCGAACTCCAGCGGCTGCACCGGGGTCGCCATGGGCTGGACCAGTGATCCCGGGACGAGCACGATCGCGGTCGTGCCGCCGTACGGCGAGGGCTTGAGTGTCACCTTGATGCCGTGCCGGGCCGCGAGCATGCCGACCACCGCGAACCCGAGCCGCTCGGTCTGGGCGGCGTCGAACTCCGGCGGGCTGGCCAAACGCTCGTTGATGATCCTCCGGCTGGCCTCGTCCATGCCGAGGCCGCGGTCCTCGATCTCGACGGCGAAGCCCCTGCCGACCATCTCGCCGCGCACCGAGACCTCGTTGCTGGGCGAGGAGAAGGCGGCGGCGTTCTCGATCAGCTCGGCGAACAGGTGCATGAGGTCGGCCACCGCCGTGCCGGAGACGCCGCACTCGGTCATCGGGTAGACGCGGACCCGGGTGTACTCCTCCACCTGGGCCGCGGCGCCGCTGAGCACGTCCTCGATCGGGATGACGCCGCGCCACCTGCGGCCCGCGGAGCCGCCGGAGAGCAGCACCAGGCCCTCGGCGTGGCGGCGCATGCGGGTGGTCAGGTGGTCGAGCTTGAACAGCCGCTCCAGGGCCTCGGGCTCTTCCGTCTGGTTCTGCATCTCGTCGAGCAGCTTGAGCTGGCGCTGCAGCAGCGACTGGCTGCGCCGCGCCAGGTTACGCAGCGCCTCGGACAGCCCCTCGCGCATCCTGGCCTGCTCGACGGCCGCGTCGACGGCCGTGCTCTGCACGCTGTCGAACGCCGCGGCCAGGTCGCTGACCTCGCTGGTGGCGTTGCGGGCCACCTTGATGGGCGGCGCCTCGGCCTCGATGTCGACGCTCTCGCCCTTGCGCAGCTTGGCCACGACGTCGGGCAGCCTGATCTCGGCCAGGTCGAGAGCGGTACGGCGGAGCGTCGCCAGCTCGCGGGTGATCCTGCGGCCGACCCGGACCGAGATGAAGATCGAGAAGATGACCGCGATCAGGCCGACCGCGCCCGCGATGGCGGCCCGCACCACGATGGCGATGCCGGCGGGCTCCATCCTGGCCAGCAGCTTGTCGCCGGTGCGCCAGATGGCCTCTTGGTATTCCTTCTGCACCTGGTCGGCTACGCCCCGCCAGAGCTCGACGTCCAGCGGCTGCCCGGAGACGTAGCCCTCCACCAGGTTCTCCATGGTGACGTACCGGGAGGAGTAGTAGATCTTCTCGAACGGGGCCCGCAGCTCGCTGTCGAGGTTGGCCAGAGCCTTCGGGAACAGGTAGGTGCGGGCGCCGTCGATCCCCGCCAGCATGTGGACGTCGCGCATGTTCGCCTGGCCGTTCGCGGCGATGATCAGGGCGTGCTCGCGGCTCAGCAGCTCGCGCACCTCGTCGGCGGCGATCAGGCCCTGCGCCTGCAGCGAGAGCTCGACGTCCGTGCCCATCGTCAGCCGGGAGTAGAGCAGGTGGACCTCATCGGAGATCTTCGCGTACTCCGTCACCAGACCGCCGGGGGTGAGGCTGCGCTCATCCACCTTGCGCCTGATGTCAGGGAGCCGGTCGATCGCCGCGAACACGCTTTGGAGCTGGTTCTTCATGTCCAGCGAGAGCGCGTCCTGCGTGTCCTGCGACTGCGCCTGCTGCGTCAGGTCTTTCCTGTTCGCGTCGACCTTGGCCCGTGCCTTGCTCAGCGCGTCCGGGTCCGTGACGGCGCCGGCGATCCGCTCGGCCGAGGCCAGCCGCTCGGCCTGCAGGTTGCCGGTCAGGCCGTCGGCGTGGTTGATGACACCGGTCCAGATCGTCTCGACCTTGAGCAGGTCGAGCGCCTCTCCCGACGTGGTGCTCGCGGCGAAGCCCCAGAGCGCGACCAGGGAGACCAAGGGGATGACGAGCAGCGTCGAGATCTTGAATCGGATGGATCTGCCCGATGCCATGACACCTGCTCCCGGATAGAAGATCGCGGGAGAGAATAGCATCGAAACGCATGGTTTTAAGATCGACTAGCGATAAATCTGTGGTATGTCGGGATTTTTAGGGCCTCGACCTGGTTTGGCGATGTCCTCCGCCGCCAGGCGAGCCGCACCAGCCAGGCCGCCAGCACGGCGAGCAACGCCACCTCCGCGCCCAGTAGCAGCCTCTCCACGAGCCCGATCATCACCCGCTCGCCCGGCAGGGCCACGTACGTGATCGCCAGCAGCCCGAACCCCCCGGCCAGCGCCACCCACTCCACGGCCCGCGCCACGGGCTTCCAGTCGGCGTTGGCGGCCAACCGGGGGACCAGCAGCGCCCCGGCCGCCGGAAGGCTGATGAAGGCCGCCACGGACGCGTACCGATGGATCTGTGCCGCGAGGTCGAGGTCCGTGCCGATCGGCGTGGTCGGGACGATCGCGGCCACCACGAGCGCCCCCGACCACACCATCAGCAACCGCTCCGGCATCCCCCGGACGGGGGCCCCCGCCGCCCTGAGGCCCGCCAGCAACGCCAGGGACCCGATCCCCAGGACCGCCATCGCGACCTCCGTGACGCCCCCGCGGTCCGACACGGCGTACTCGCTGACGGTCACGTTCATGGGGTCGAGGTAAGGGTCGGGGCCGAACTGCCCGACCACCACCGCGACCACGGCGAACATGATCGATCCACAGGCGATCAGCGGAAAGAGCCTCTTTGCTGCGGTCATGCCGCAACTCTCCCGCTGTGCACCGCTTCCTCACATCCGGCCCCGCCCCCGAGCCGTCCCTGACCCGACCCTGACTTCTCCGGGTCTGGCTGAAGGGAACCCCTCGGGGCTCAGATCAGGACGTGGGCGTCCGGGCGGCCAACGAAAGAGAACTGGGCGTTGCGGGTCAGCTTGATGTGGTCCGCCTGCCAGGTGTGCATCGAGGCGTCGGCGCTGCGCCAGTAGACGAAGTTGAAGCGGTCCGCCGAGTAGATCTTGACGGAGTCCGCCTTCAGCCGCCGCACCAGCTCGGTGTCCTCGCCCCGGGTGATGTCCGCGAACCCGTACGAGCGGAACATGTCCGCCTTGCCGAGGAACGTGCCGCCCTGGACGAGGAACGAGTAGCGGTGCTCCAGGCCGGGCAGCCGGAGCATCGTGGTGTCGCTGCCCTCGAAGTACGCGTAGTGCGCACCCTTGCCCACCAGCTCCGCGTCCGAATAGTCGAACGCCCGGACCAGGTCCGACAGGTAGTGCTCGCCGTACAGGTTGTCGTCGTCCATCTTGGCGATCAGGTCGCCTTCGGCGGCCGCGATGCCCAGGTTCATGCAGGCGCCGAGCGACAGCGAGGCGTCGGCGGGCAGGACCGTGACGTCCGTGATGCCCGCCATGCGGGCCTTGTCGGCGACCACGACGGGGTCGATGTCGAGGCCGTGCAGCACCATGATCAGCTGCAGCGGGCGGTGGATCTGCCGGGCCACCGACGAGATCGCGTGCTCGATCTGGGAGGCGCGGTTGGTGGGCAGCACGACCGAGATCGACCGGGTCCTGGGCGTCACCTGGTGCCCGAGGTCCTGCAGGATCTGGTCCACGCGGTGGGAGAACAGGTGCTTGTCGAACACCTCGCGCATCGCCAGGTGCCCCATCCTGGCCCGCAGCTCGGGGCTGTTGATCAGGTGCAGGACCTGGTTGTACGACTCGATCGGCTCCCGCGCGATGGGAACGAGGCTGCCGAAGGTCTCCTCGATCGCCCGCGACCATCCCGACACGACCGGCGTCGCGCAGGCGGACAGCTCGAAGACCCGCCGCGCGCACATGGTCGGCGAGTCCAGCACCGAGTTGACGTTGAGGAAGACCTTGTACATCCGGTACGCGGCCAGCATCTGGTCGTACGGCAGCTCGCCCACGATGTGCGGGCGGTACTTCTCCGGCCAGGCGTACTTCTCGTCCACCTCGCCGTTGCGCGCGAAGATGTGCAGGCCCAGCTCGCGTACCGGGTCGAGGACGGTCTCCATCTGCTCGCGGCGCTCGGGGTGCTTGTCGCGGAAGTACATCCCGGCGAACACCACGTCGTGCAGCCGGCCCTGCTTCTGCTGGATCGGATTGTGCACACGAGGCTGGGCGGCGAACTGCAGCACATCAACGCGGTCGTGTCCCAAAATTTCCCGATATTTGGGCATCATGTCACCGTCGCAGGTGAACACGTAATCGAACAACTTGGCCGTGTCGATGAAGAAGTCGAAGTTCGGCGGGTCTTCCTTGTTCCAGAAAACCGTTGGGATGCCCTCTTGCCGGCACCAGGCCACCAGATCGCGCAGGGGCTCCTTGGGGGCGTTGGTGCCGGTCATCTGGTAGCGCCAGCGGCCCTGGTTCCCGTGCCAGGCCGACTCGCAGAACAGCAGGTCGGGCCGCTTCTCCGCGAAGATCTCCGGCCAGTCCTTGAGTCCGAACTCGATCTGGTCCCACTCGTAGCGGAACGCCATCCTGGAGAAGTCGTCCAGGATCACCGCGACCTTGAGGTCCGGCCGGTTCACCGGCCCGGCCGGCCACTTCACCGGCGGCACCTCGACCAGTGGGGGCCGGTTGTTCGCGATCTGGGTCGCCTCGGTGACGGGGATCGGCGGCTTCGGCGCCTTCTCCTTGGAGCGGACCGCCTCCATGATCTTCCCTGGGCTCTTGGAGCCCAGGGCCTCACCCAGCTTGAACGTGCGCTTGGCCTGCGTGGCCTCGAGCTTCCACGTGGCGTACGCGGCCTTGGCCTCGGCGATCTCCAGCCGCCGCCGCAGCTCCCTGACCTCCGCTTCGTAGCGCTCGACGAGCTTGCGCTCCTCGGGCAGCCAGTTGACGGGTCCCAGTCTTTGAAACGCAGGGGGCTCGGGGGTATCGGCCATGGTGGTACGCCTATCGCTCAGCGGAGGAGGTTGTCATGTTACGTCGGAAGCGAAGGCTATTCGGGGCGTTTGGCCTGGGAAGCGGGTGCCAGGTTGTCGCCCTTCAGCCAGGCCGCGATCACCGTGGCGATCCGCGGGCCCGCCTTGCCGTCCCAGAGCACCGGCAGCTCCCCGGCCGGCGTGGCGGCGCCGTCGGCCAGCGCCTTCTCCGCGGCCGCGGGCAGAAGGGCGGGCGTGACCAGCCGGTTCGTGCCATGGGTGATCGTGATCGGCCGCTCGGTGTTGGGCCGCAGTGTCAGGCAGGGCACCCCGAGCATGGTCGTCTCCTCCTGCACGCCGCCGGAGTCCGTGACCACCAGAGCGGCGCCGCGGACGAGTGAGAGAAAGTCCACATAGCCGAGCGGCTCGATGACCTTGATCGTCTCGCCGTCGAGCAGGCCCGCCTCGGCCAGTCGCGCCTTGCCGCGCGGGTGCACCGGAATCACGATCGGGACCTGCCGCGACACCTCCAGCACGGCCTCGACCAGTTCCTTGGCGGCTTCGGCGGTGTCCACGTTCGCGGGGCGGTGCAACGTCGCGACGGCATAGCGAGCCGGCAGGCCCAGCCGCGCCACCACGGGAGCCGGGTCCAGCGTCGGCAGTGCGGAGAACAAGCTGTCGATCATGGGGTTGCCGACCAGGTGCACCTTGGACGGCGGCACCCCCTCGGCCGACAGGTAGGCAAGCGCCTCGGGGGAGGTGGCGAAGAGCAGGTCGGCCAGCGCGTCGGTGACGACCCGGTTGACCTCCTCGGGCATGCCCCGGTCGAACGAGCGCAGCCCCGCCTCCACGTGCGCGGTCGGCACGCCCAGCTTGGCGCAGACGAGGATCGCGGCCAGCGTCGAGTTCACGTCGCCGTACACCACGACCAGGTCGGGATCGTGCTCCTGGACGACCTCCTCCAGACCGACGAGCAGGGCCGCGGTCTGCTTGGCGTGGCTGCCCGAGCCGACCCCCAGGTTCGCCACCGGATCCGGCAGGCCGAGGTCGGCGAAGAAGACGTCGGACATCAGCGCGTCGTAGTGCTGGCCAGTGTGAATGATGCCCTGCCGCACGCCGAGTTCACCGAGTGCCCGCACCACCGGAGCCGCTTTCACGAAATTGGGACGAGCACCCAAAACGTGCAGGACCAGGGGGTTCTCCCTCATTGACCTCGCCTTTCATAGCGGAAGGGAAAAGCGTTGCCTATGGTACGGTCACGGCGTGGCATCCGACGCCAGTCGTCAAGACTCCTCTAAGGTTTCCGCGAAGTCCGCCCGTGCCGGCGTCGGTGGACTTCTCAAGGGCTTCGTCCAGCACCCCATCATCGTCACCCGCGTCGTCGTGACGAAGGTCAAGTCCGATCCCGTCCGCGTGGCCCAAGCCGCCGCCGACGCGCTCCCGCCCCGGCTGCGCCCCATCGTGGGCAGTGTGGCCTGGCCGGCCGCGCGCCGGGCCCGGCACATCGTGCGCAAGCTCGGCATGCGCGTGATCAAGGGGCCGTGGAACGAGGCCAAGGAGCACTGGGACGCCGGCCGGGTCAGCCAGGCCGCCGCCGTGCTCGAGGCCCACACCAAATACCCGTTCGTCAAGCGCAGGGCCGCCTACTACCGGGGCGAGCTGGGCGCCATCAGCCCCGACCCGATCCCGCCCGGGCCCAAGGTGGCCATACTGGAGCGGGTCCAGGGCCGGGTCATGCACCTGGTCACCAACGCGTTGCCGTACACGCAGGCCGGCTACACCGTCCGCACCCACCGCATCGTCACCTCGCAGAAGGCCGCGGGGCTCGACCCGCACGTGGTCACGAGCTGGGGCTGGCCGATGTTGCAGGGGCACGCGGACGCGCCGCCGTTCGAGGAGCTCGACGGCATCCCCTACTACCGGCTGCTGCCCGACGGGCACGGCGATGTGCCGTTCGAGATGCGCGGGCGCATGATCAGGGGCGCCGACGCGGTCACCAAGCTCGTCACCCAGCTGCGGCCGCAGGTGCTGCACGCCGCCACCGACCACCGCAACGGCTCGGTCGCGCACGCCGTGCGCGACCGCACGGGCACGCCGTTCGTCTACGAGGTACGCGGCTTCCTGGAGGAGACCTGGGCCTCCCGCGACCCGATCAGGGTCGGCAGCGAGCGGCACGTCCTCCAGCGCGAGCGCGAGGCGTTCCTGATGTGCGAGGCCGACGCGGTGGTCACGCTGGCCGAGACCATGGCCACCGAGATCGTCGAGCGCGGCGTGCCCAGGGAGAAGATCCACCTGGCGCCCAACGCGGTGGACGACTCGCTGCTGACGGCCCACTACGACGGCGCCTCGTTCCGGGACGCGTACGGCATCAAGCCCCATGAGGTCGTCGTCGGCTCGGTGTCCAGCATCGTGGCCTACGAGGGGTTCGCCACCCTGCTGCGGGCCGCCGCGCTGCTGCGTGACCAGGACACACCGGTCCGGGTGCTCATCGTCGGCGACGGCACCGAGCGCGACAACCTCCTGGAGCTCGTCGGCGAGCTCGGTCTGAGCGACGCCATCCTGCCCGGCAGGGTCGGCCCGGAGGAGGCGCTGCAGGCGCAGGACGCCATCGACGTCTTCGCCTGCCCGCGCGAGGACCTGCGGGTATGCCGACTTGTTACGCCATTGAAACCGGTCGAGGCGATGGCGCTCGGAAAGCCCGTGGTGCTCAGCGATCTGCCGGCCCTGTCCGAGCTCGTCGGCTCCGACGGCGCCGGGCTGCTGGTGCCGCCGGGCGATCCCGAGGCGCTCGCGAAGGCCATCGCCGGGCTCAGGGAGGACCCCGCCAGGCGGGCCGAGATGGGGGAGGCGGGTCGCGCCGAAGTGGCCGCGAAGCGCACCTGGAGCCGCGTTGCCGAGACTTATCAAGCTCTGTACCGATCCTTGGCTGAATGATGACCTTCAAGTTGCCTGTCTTTTGTGACGGTTTCCGTCGCATAAGGCGTGAGCTAGGTGGACTTGAGATAACCTTTGCGACCATGAAGTGTTGTTTCCGGCTCCTCAAGGCACAGCTGTGACAGAAATTGACTTGGCTGTCATCGGCCTGGGCTACGTCGGCATGCCACTCGCCAAGGAGGCGGTGGGTGCCGGCCTGCGAGTCGTCGGTGTGGACGTCGACCCCGCCAAGGTGGACGCGCTCAACGCCGGCCGGTCCTACATCGATGACCTGACCGACGCCGACCTCGAGCACATGCTGGCCCACGGGTTCAGCGCCACGCTCGACGAGACCGTGCTGGCCCGGAGCAACACGATCGTCATCTGCGTGCCCACTCCGCTGGACGAGGACCACCGGCCGGACCTGTCCGCCGTGGAGGGCGCGACCAAGGCCGTCGCCCGCAACCTGAGCAAGGGCACGCTCGTCGTGCTCGAGTCCACCACCTGGCCGGGCACCACCGACGAGGTGGCCAGGCCCTTGCTGGAGAGCTCGGGGCTGGTCGCCGGCCAGGACTTTCACCTGGCCTTCTCGCCCGAGCGCATCGACCCGGGCAACGCCAAGTTCGGCCTGCGCAACACCCCCAAGGTCGTGGGCGGCTACACCGCGACCTGCCGGGACCGCGCGACCGACTTCTACGCGCAGTTCATCGAGCAGGTGGTGCCGGTCAGCGGCACCCGCGAGGCCGAGATGGCCAAGCTGCTGGAAAACACCTACCGGCACGTCAACATCGCGCTCGTCAACGAGATGGCGATCTTCTGTGACGAGCTGGGGATCGACCTGTGGGAAGCCATCGAGGCGGCGGCCACCAAGCCGTTCGGCTTCCAGAAGTTCCTGCCGGGGCCGGGCGTCGGCGGGCACTGCATCCCCGTCGACCCGTCGTACCTGTCGTACACCGTGCGCAAGCTGGGCTACCCCTTCCGGTTCGTGGAGCTGGCGCAGGAGATCAACGAGCGGATGCCGTCCTACGTGGTGGCCCGTGTCCAGCGTCTGCTGAACAGGCATAAGAAGCCCGTGAACGGCGCCAGAGTCGTTATGCTCGGCGTCACGTACAAGCCGGATATCGCCGACGAACGGGAAACCCCGGCCCTGCCGGTGGCGCGTGCGCTGCTGGAACTGGGCGCCGAGCTCTCGTTCGCGGACCCGTACGTCAAGGAGTGGTCGGTAGACGGCACCCCGGTGCCGCGTGAGGAGGACCTGGCCGAAGCCGTGGTCAACGCCGACGTGACGCTGCTCATGCAGCAGCACGCCGCGTTCGACCTCGCCATGGTCGAGGCGAAGGCCAGGCTCGTGCTGGACACCCGCGGCGTGCTCGCCGAGGGCGAACGCGTCGAGCGGCTGTAGCGACGGAGGGCTGCGCGCAGTGCACGTGCTCGTCATGACGGTGGTGCATAACCCCGAGGATGCTCGGATCCTGCATCGGCAGATCCGTGCCCTCGTGGATGCCGGTCATGAGGTCACGTATGCCGCCGCCTTCACCGCCTTCGGCGTCGTCCCGCGTCCCTGGGTCACCGGGGTGGACCTGCCGAGGGCGGCCCAGCGCAATCGGATCTCGGCGACGTGGGCCGCGCGGCGGGTGTTCAAGCGCATGCGCGACAAGGTCGACCTCGTCCTCGTCCACGACCCCGAGCTGCTGTTCGCCGTGTGGGGCATGCGCGGCAGACCGCCCGTGGTGTGGGACGTGCACGAGGACACGCCGGCCACGCTGTCGCTCAAGCCCTGGCTGCCCTCGCTGCTGCGGCCGCCGGTGCGGTTCCTGGCCCGCCTGCTGGAGGGCACGGCCGAGCGTCACCTGCACCTGATGCTGGCCGAGACGGCGTACGCGGGCCGCTTCAAGCACGCCCACCCGATCGTCCCCAACGAGACGTGGGTGCCCGACTCCGTGACGCCGCCCGGCGACGACCGGGTGGTCTACCTCGGCTGGTTGTCCAGGGCCAGGGGCGTGATCGAGGCGGTCGAGGTGGCCAAGCTGCTGCAGCCGTACCGGGTGGCCGTGGAGCTGATCGGTTACGCCGACCCGCAGAGCCGCCCCGTGCTCAACCAGGCCGTCACCGAAGGCGTGCTGGAGTGGCGCGACTTCATGCCCAACGACGAGGCGCTCAAACGGCTCGACGGGGCGCTGGCCGGGCTGTCGCTGCTGCACGACGAGCCGAACTACCGGCACTCGATGCCCACCAAGATCGTGGAGTATATGGCGCACGGCATCCCCGTCATCACCACTCCCTCGCCGCGTGCCGTGGAGCTCGTCGAGCGGTACGACAGCGGCGTCGTGGTGCCCTGGCAGGACCCCAAGGCCGTCGCCCAGGCCGTGCTGACGTTACGGGACGACGTACGCGAGCGGCGGGCGCAGGGCGCGCGCGGCTACGCGGCGGCCCGCGCCAACCATCACTGGCCCAACTCGGCGAAGCGCTTCGTGGCCCAGCTGGAGTCCTGGGCCGGGGTCAAGCGATAACGGGTTGCCGCACGTGCGCTGGCTCTTCTTCGTCGTGGGCGCAGTCGTCCTGGCCGTGGTCGCCGCTGTGGTCATCGTCCTGCCCCAGTCGTCGGACGAGCCGGCCCCCAAGGCGAGCAGCCCGGCCGCGTCCCCGCCGCCGTCGGACCAGCCGACCCCGCAGGTGAGCGAGTTCACCGACGACTGTGGAACGTTCGAGACCAAGGAGAGGGCCCCGTACGCCGTCACCGGCTACTGGATCATGCCCAAGTCCAACCCCTGCACCTGGCGCACCCAGCTGAAAGAGATCCACGACGTCGGCGGTGACACGATCATCAGGATCGGTTACGGCCTGCAGTTCCGCCCCGTGTCCGACGACGGCGAGATCCTGACCAGGGACGGCGAGCTCGACTCGCTCTACAAACCCTGCGAAGAGGACGGCCTGACCTGCCGCGACGCCGCCGAGCGGGACCTGAGGAAAGCCCACCCGGACAGCAGGATCGGCCGCACGTACGTCTACCGCACCGACGAGTCGTTCAGCGAGAACGTCTTCCGCTGCCCGGAGATGGAGCACAGCATCCAGGCGGGCAACCGCACCTACTTCCGGATCATCACCCAGCCGGACGGCTCCGACGACGCCACCTGCGACTTCTCCAGCAAGGGTCGCTCCTACGACCTCATCCTGGTGGCCGGCTCGGCCAAGGACAGCCTGACTCAGCTGCTCGACCTGGGTGACCAGTTCGGCATCCGGATCTTCCCGGCGCTGCCGCTGGCCCCACGCGACCCCAACACGCCGATCAGGGCGTACAAGCACCACCTGGGCGCGCTGACCACGCTGACGCGCCGCATCCTGCAGGACTACGGCGACCGCTTCGCCGACCGTGATTCGCTGGGCGGCGTCTACCAGCCGTTCGAGGTCCAGATGTCGGCCACGCTGGCCTCCAACCCGACGCTCGAGGTGTACGCCGACCAGCACACGATCGTCGAGCAGGAGCTGCCCGGCAAACCCATCCTGATCAGTCCCTACATGGACGCGCGCCGGCGGGTGGGCTTCGGCCAGACGCCCAAGCAGGTGGCCGAGGCGTTCAAGGAGCTGGCCAAGACCGGGGTCGGCATCATCGCCCCGCAGGACAGCCGGGGCACGGGCAAGGTGGGCCTGTTCTGGCCCGACGAGCGAGACACCGAGGTGGACGAGCGGCTGCGGCCGGTGGTCGGGGAGTCCACGTACGGGACCGCGTACCACGGGTCCACGCGCGACTACTACCGGGAGATGGCGCTGGCCCGTGAGGAGATGATCCAGGCCGGCTACCAGGTGCAGCTGTGGGCGAACGTGGAGGCGTTCGAGCCGTCGGGCGAGCAGCCCTGCACGCCTCAGGGTACGCGCGGCAAGACCGACAAGAAACGCCTGGACCAGGCGGTCACCATGGCCGGACGCTACGTGCAGAAGGTCGTCTCCTACATGTGGAGCGACTTCATGACGTGCGGGCAGCCCTCACTCGAAGAGGAGATCACCTCGGACTGGCAACGCCCGATCGCGGTGGACGCGATCAGGCGCGCGCGCGACATCCAGGATGGCGTGGAGGTCCGCGGCTACAACTTCAAGAACGGCACGATCACCATCCAGTGGTCGGGCGGGGCCAAGGACCTGGTGGTGTCCGCGGTGGGCTGGCTGGATGAGAACCCGCTCGAGGAGTTGCCCGAAGGCATGTCCACCGCCTGGGTGCCGTTCGACTGGGCCCAGGTGCCCGCCGGGGAGTGGGTCAGGATCACGGTCAAGGCCCCCTCGGGCCAGGCCGCGACCGAACCCTTACACGTGCGCATCGCGACCTGACGGACGTTTCGCGGCTCACACCTAACTACGTGTACCGTGCGGTCATGGTCCCGAGCGTCCCGGTCAGCGTCGACCTGGTCGTCCTCACCGTGCGTAACCACGCGCTGAGCGCCCTGGTGTGGCGCCGCGACAACCCGCCGTTCCTGCGGCGCTGGTCCCTGTCGGGCGGCTTCATCCAGCTGGATGAGGACCTGCCGGACGCCGCCCGCCGCATCCTCGCGGAGCGGGCGGGCCTCCCGGGCGCGCCGGTGCACCTGGAGCAGCTCCAGACCTACGGCTACCCCGACCGCGACCCTCGCCAGCGGGTCCTGAGCGTCGCCTACCTCGGCCTGGCCCCGGACCTGCCGGCCTCGGAGAAGGCGCACATGAGCTGGCAGCCGGTGGACGCCCTCACGGTCATGGCCTTCGACCACCGCCGGATCATGCTCGACGGTGTGGAGCGGGCCCGCGCGAAGCTGGAGTACACCTCGCTGGGCGCGGCCTTCTGCCCGCCCGAGTTCACGGTGGCGGACCTGCGCCGCGTCTACGAGATCGTCTGGGGCCGGCCCCTGGATCCCAGAAACTTCCACAGGAAGGTCACCAAGGCGGAGGGCTTCCTGGTGGAGACCGGGGCCAGCACGACACGCGACGGCGGCCGCCCCGCCAAGCTCTATCGCCGCGGCCCCGCCGTGCTCCTCCACCCCCCGATGCTCCGCTCGCTCAAGGAATGATCCCTAGCGCGGTGCGGGCACCACGGACAGCTCGCAGGCATAGGCGTCCGCGGGGGCCGCGAGCGCCCAGACGATCATCTCGGCGAGCGTCTCCGGCCGGATGCAGCGCTCGGGATCGTACGGCCGGCCGAAGGTCGTTCTGACCTCCCGAAGCAGCTCCGTGGCCGTCGCGGCCGGATAGACCGTGGTGACGCGTACGCCATAGGGCTCCTCCTCCTCGCGCAGCGAGTCCGCCAGCTCGCGCAGCGCGGCCTTGCTCCCGACGAACGCCGACCACCGGGGGACCCCGGTCATTCCCGGCGAGGCGTTGACGAAGACCACATGGCCTCGGGACCGCCGCAGCGCGGGCAGCGTCAGGCGTACCAGCTCGGCGGCCGACGCCACGTTCACGGCCAGCGTCCGCTCCCACGTCTCCGGGCCGGCGTCGGCGACGGCCGCGATGGGAGAGATGCCCGCGCAGTGGACCAGCGCCTGTACGTCGCGCAGCTCGCCCACGGCGGCGGCGAGCGTCCCCGGCGCGGCGAGATCGGCCTCGATCGCCGGAACATCCAACCGCCCGACGTCGCGGCCGATGGCGGTCACCTGATGACCTGCCTTCACCAGGGCGCGGACCAGCGCCGTCCCGATCCCGCCCGTGGCACCGGTCACCAGCACCTGTCCCATGCCGAAGCTCCCATCCCGGAATCCCAGTAAGATCATCGCACGGCGACCGGTTCAGCCGCGTGTGTGTCCCCAGAGGGCCGAGAGGGGAAGCAACTGGATGCCACCGCCGAGAGACACGCTCTGGTCGCCCAGGTGCAGGACCGCTCCTGAAACAAACCGCTCGCCGAGCGAGTCGCCCAGCCAGCGCAAGTGGGCGGCGTCCTTGGCGGTCGGCGAAGCGGTGGCCTTGACCTGAATACCTGCGACGCGCCCATCAAATCGCTCGAGAACGAAATCGATCTCTCGGCCATTGCGGTCTCGGAAATAGTAGATCTTGAAGGGTTCCGGTGTTGTGGAGCGGAGTTTGATGAGCTCAGTGAACGCGAAGGTCTCGACGAGACCGCCCAGCGCATTGTTGCCCGGGCGCCGCAGCGCTTCCTGGTTGACCTGGAGCACGAAGGCGGCCAGGCCTGAGTCCGTGAGAAACGACTTGGCCGTCTTGGCTGCCCTGGTCGAGAGGTTGGCCGACCAGGTAGGGACGGAGGCTGTTAGGAACACGCCGTTGAGGTAGGCGAGATAGTTTCGGACCGTATCCCTGGTCAGCTCTGTGCTCCGGGCGAGATCGGAGACCTCCGCGGTGCTGCCGGCGCGGGCGGCGAGGAGGCTGAGGAGCCGCGGTATCGACTCTCCATGCTGGATATGGGCGAACTCGCGTACATCGCGGGATATGACGGCACGTAGGTATGACTCGAACCACTCCCATCGCTCCCGCCCCGACATGCTGATCACTTCCGGGTAGCTGCCGACGCAGATGAGATCGAGGTAGTCGGCACGAGTCCACGGTGAAGGCCCTGTGCGGCGCAGCGATGCGGGGTCGGTGAACAGAAGGTCGCAGAAGTCGGATGGGCCAGAAGTGCGCTCGGCCATCGAGAAGGGCCAAAGATCCAGGAAGGCCGCGCGGCCCGCGAGGGACTCCGAGAGCTTGGGGACGGTAAGGAACTGCGCTGAGCCGGACAGGATGAATTGCCCACGGCTGCGATCCCGGTCGCTGGCCCGCTTGATGCTCAGGACCAGCGGGTCTCCGGCCCGTTGCACCTCGTCGATCAACAGCGGACGGCCGGCTTCGTCGATGAGGCTGCGTGGATCGGAGAGCGCGGCCGTCAGCTGCACAGGATCGTCCAGGGACACGAAGTCGCCGCCGTGATGGTCGCGGTAGATCTCCATGAGGGTGGTCTTGCCTGCCTGCCGAGGTCCGTTGACGATCACCACCCTGAACGCCTTCATCAGCTCCACGAGACGACGCTCGGACAGGCGCGGGATGAAGTCGTCCACGTGTGCTCCTCGGCTCGTCATTTCGACACATCGTTACTCTACAGATTGCAGGCCAATGACTCGTCAGTTTGCTCCCATATAGCTCGTCGATTCGCTGTAGAACTACGCGTCACTTCGCGACAGTGGACGACATACCTGCCGACCCTTGCTCGCCAGAAAGCCGCAACACGTGGTTGACGGGAGAGGCCTGCGTCTTCCTCGCCCCGCGCCGCCCGAGCTTCACCATCCCCATGGGACACCTTGGCGCGGTCGACGTCTTCCTCGGCCACGTGGGCTGGGCGTTCAAAGTGGGCAAAGATCGCTATGTCTACGGTGCCACGGAGAACCCACGAGCAAGCAGCAGGCCGGAACGGTAACCGACATCTTTGTCGGCGACGTCGATGTCGGCGACAAAGATGTCGGTAACTTCAGGCCTTCAGGTCAACACCACGGCGGTCATCGGGGTGTGGAGGGTCCAGCCCACCGTTTCGTACAGGGCCTGGCCGTCCGAGGTCGCCACCAGGATGCCCATCCGCGCACCCCGGGAGGCGGCCGTCGACGCCAGCGTGTGCATGATGATCGTGCCGAGGCCGCGGCGGCGGTGGCCGGCGGCCGTTTCCACCTGGTCGACCACGGCGGCCGAGCCCGCCACGGCGACCTGGCCGCGGGCCGCGACCTCGCCGGCGGCCGTCAGGAGCCGGGCCGCCGTGACGCCGGCCCTGGTGGTGATGGCCAGGGTGTAGCCGGGCGGGGCCTGCGGGGTTGCGGTGCGGGCCAAGGGGGCGGTCATCATGAACTCCCGGTCCTTGACCGTCCAGGCCGGAGGCAGGTAGGAAGCGACGGCCTCGGCGGGGGCGCAGAGTTTGAGCCAGGTGCCGGGCCTCGTCAGTGTCGTGGTCAGGTGGTGGAGGATCTCCGGGGTGGGGGCGGGGACGATGTGGCGGGCCACGTGACCGGGTAGGCCGACGTCCACGCGCAGCCCCCACGGTTCGCGTACGGGACGGGGCGCGTTGCGGGAGATGACCCAGCCGTCGACCCATGCCCAGACTGTTGGGGAATGAGCGGGTTTGAGAACCTCCGTCATAGACAACAGCCTATTGTCCGCCGGTTACCGCACGACGGGGCGTAGCAGGATAAAAAGGACACGGCGTGGCACCGCCTAGACGTGCCCGGCGGCAGGTAGGGTCCGGGTGTGCGCGTTGAGATTCATGGTCACCGAGGTGCGCGGGGTCTCTGGCCGGAGAACACCCTGCCGGGTATGAGCCGCACGATGGAGCTCGGCGTTCACGCGCTCGAGCTGGACGTGGCGCTCACCGGCGATCGGCGCCTCGTGCTCACGCACGATCTCACCGTGTCCGCGGTCACGAGCGCCGACACGAGGCCGCTGCGTGCCGGCGATCCGCTCTATCCCTACGTCGGCAAGCCGATCAACGCGCTCACGCTGGCCCAGCTGCGCATGCTCGACGTGGGCGTTCGGTGGCCACGGCATCTCGACGACCCCTTCGCGTTGACGCAGGCCGCCATGCCGGAGACCAGGATGCCGACGCTGGGCGCGGTGCTGGGGCTGGTGAACGCCTACGAGGCGGAGGGCGTACGCCTGCACGTCGAGCTCAAGTCGGATCCCACCAGACCGGAGCTGACGCCGGATCCCGAGATGTTCACCGAGCTCGTCATCGACGAGCTCGACCGGCACGGCAGGCTGGGCAACGTGGCCATCCTGAGCTTCGACTGGCGGATCGTGCGGCACGCCGCCGAGATCGCGCCGGACACGCGCCGGTTCGCGCTCATCGAGCTGGACACCCTGCACTGGCACGAGGGCGGCCTGGGAGACGACATTCCCGCCGCCGCGCGCGCGGCCGGGGCCACCACACTCTCGCCCGAGCACGTGATGGTGGACGAGGCGCTGATGGCGCAGGCGGCCGCGGCGGGACTCGACGTGGCTGTATGGACGGTCAACGAGCCCGGATTGGCCGGACGGATGCTGGATCTCGGGGTGGCGGGGATCGTGACCGACTATCCCGATCGCCTGCGGAAGGTGTGGCGGGAGCGCGGGCTCGAGCTGCCCGCGCCGGTCGGTCCGCTCAAGCCCGTAGGCGTCTGACCGCAAGCCCGTCAGCGCTCGAGCCCTCTGCAGCCCGCGCCCGGTCTCCGGAGCTACAGCCAGCCGTTCCTGCGGAAGCCGCGGTGCAGCAGCACGCAGGCGGTGACCATGAGGGCCAGCACCGCCGGGTAACCCCAGACCTGCTTGGTCTCCGGCATGAAGTCGAAGTTCATGCCGTAGACGCCGGCGATCATCGTGGGCACGGCCAGGATGGCCACCCATGACGAGATCTTGCGCATGTCCTCGTTGGCCAGCGCGTTCGAGCGGGCCAGGGCCGCCTGCAGGATCGAGCTGCACAGCTCGTTGGAGGACTCCACCTGCTCGCACACCCTGGACAGGTGGTCGCCGACGTCGCGGAAGTATTCCCGCATCTCCGACGGGATCACGCGGCGCTGGGGCAAGGCGGACAAGGGGGCCTGCAGCGGGGTGACGGCCCGCTTCATCTCCAGCATCTCCCGCTTGAGCTGATAGATCCGGTTGATGTCGCGGGAGCTGACGTCGGCGAACACGGTGGCCTCGACCTCTTCGAGCTCCATCTGCATGAGGTCGGCGACCTGGAGGTATTGGTCGACGACGTGGTCGGAGATGGCGTGCAGCACGCCGGCCGGACCCCGGTTCATCAACTTGGGCTTGTCCTCAAGGCGCTCGCGCACCACGGTCAGCGGGCAGTGCTCACCGTGCCGCACCGTCACCACGAAATCCACGCCGAGGAACACCATGATCTCGCCAGTGGCGATGATCTCGCTGTTGGCGGTCAGCTCGTCGTGGTCGAGGTAGGCGACGGTCTTCAGCACCATGAACAGCGAATCGCCATATCGCTCGACCTTGGGGCGCTGGTGCGCCTTGACGGCGTCCTCCACGGACAGCGGGTGCAGGCCGAACACCTCCGACAGCCACTCCACCTCGGGGGCTTCCGGCTCGTGCAGCCCGACCCAGACGAACGCCTTGGCGCCCTCAGTGGCCTTGTTGTGCTCGCGCACGTGCTCGAGCGCTTCCACGATGCCGGTCGCCGAGACCTTCTTGCCCTGGACGTAGGCGCCGAATTCGACGATGGAGTCGACGGGGGGCACGCAGATCTCACGCGCCGGCTTGGCGAACTGGTGCGCGGCGCGCGACGGCACGGGGTGACGGTTGATACGACGGAAAAGCGTGGACGAGCGCATGGCAGTCCCTTTCCGCCCGACATGGCACGCTCCACGCGCGATGAAAAGTCACCTCAATCAACACACATGCGTGGAGGCACGATCAGGCTGCCGGATTGGAGTGGTCGGGGGTATGCGGGGAGTACGTGGCGAAGCACGTACTGCTGGGATCACCAGGATTCATCCCGGACCACCTCCAATCGCTAGAGACGCCGTAAAGCCGCCTTAACTTACCACAGGCGACTGAACCTAACCGACGATACCGGCCCAAGCGCTCGCCGTTCAGGTAGAACTCGACAAAGATTGTCGCCTGTTCCGGCATGTGGTGTCCTGGAGGCCAGAGCCTGCGCCTGGCCGCGAGCCTGCGACAATGGAGCGTGTGCGCGTTCTAGTCATTGGTTCCGGAGGGCGTGAGCACGCCCTATGTCGTTCGCTCAAGCTCGATCCCCAGGTCAGCGAGGTCCTTTGCGCCCCGGGCAACCCGGGCATCGAGCGGTTCGCGGCCGTCTATCCCGTCGATCCCCTCGATCCGGCGCAGGTGGCCGAGCTGGCCATGCGGCTCCGGGTCGATCTCGTGGTGGTCGGACCGGAGGCCCCGCTCGTGGCCGGCGTGTCCGACGCCGTGCGCGAGGCGGGCATCGCCTGCTTCGGGCCCTCCAGCGAGGCGGCCATGATCGAGGGGTCAAAGGCCTTCGCCAAGGAGATCATGAGGGCGGCCGACGTGCCGACCGCGCGGGCCCGGGTGTGCACCACTGAAGAGGAGGCCGCGGCCGCCCTCGACGCGTTCGGGGCACCCTACGTGGTCAAGGACGACGGCCTGGCGGCCGGCAAGGGCGTGGTGGTCACCCATGACCGCGAGCAGGCGCTGGCGCACGCGCTGACCTGCGACCGGGTGGTGATCGAGGAATACCTGGACGGCCCCGAGGTGTCGCTGTTCGCGCTGTGCGACGGGAGCACCGCCGTGCCGTTGCAGCTCGCGCAGGACTTCAAGCGGCTCCACGACGGCGACGGGGGGCCCAACACGGGTGGCATGGGGGCCTACACGCCGCTCCCCTGGGCGCCGGAAGGGCTCACCGAGCAGGTCATGCGGGAGGTCGTGCATCCGACGATCGCCGAGTTGTCGCGGCGCGGACTGCCGTACCAGGGAGTGCTCTACGTGGGTCTCGCCCTGACCTCGAAGGGGCCGAAGGTGGTCGAGTTCAACGCCCGTTTCGGGGACCCGGAGACGCAGGTGCTGCTCGACCGGCTGGAGACGCCGCTGGGCGGGCTGCTGATGGCGTGCGCGACGGGCGAGCTCGGGCTGGACCCGGTGTTCAAGGAGGGCTCCGCGGTGACCGTCGTGATCGCGGCACAGAACTACCCGGTCGCGCCGGTCAAGGGCGACGTGATCACGGGGCCGCAGGAGACCGAGCACGCGTACGTGCTGCACGCCGGGACCAAGTGGGCCGACGACGACGTCGTCTCCGACGGCGGCCGGGTGCTGAACGTGGTCGGGAGTGGGCCCGACCAGGAGAGCGCGCGCGAGGCGGCCTATGACCTCGTCGGCCGGATCAAGCTGCGCGGCTCGCACTACAGGACGGACATCGCCCGATGAAGCTCGTGCACTCCGGCAAGGTCCGCGATCTCTACGAGACCGAGGACGGCCTGCTGCTGATGGTCGCCTCCGATCGGATCTCCGCCTTCGACTACGTGTTGCAGCCGGACATCCCGGACAAGGGTGCCATTCTCACGCAGATGTCGTTGTGGTGGTTCGACCAGCTCAAGGACGTTGTGCCCAACCACATCGTGGCCCGGGGCGACGACCCGCACAGCGTCTTGTGCCGGCCGCTGCGGATGGTGCCGGTGGAGTGCGTGGCGCGGGGCTACCTGACGGGCGGCGGGCTCAACGAATACCGCGCCGGCGGCACGGTCTCCGGCGTGCCCCTGCCGGACGGGCTGGAGGACGGGTCCAGGCTGCCGGAGCCGATCTTCACGCCGTCCACCAAGGCGCCCGTGGGGCAGCACGACGAGCCGATCTCGTACAAGCAGGTCGTGGCCGAGGTCGGTGCGGAGACCGCCGAGGAGCTGCGGCGGATCACGCTGGCCGTCTACACGCGTGGCGCGGAGATCGCCCGCGAGCGCGGCATCATCGTGGCCGACACCAAGATCGAGCTGGGCTGGGACGCCGATGGCGTGCTGACACTGGGCGATGAGGTGCTGACTCCGGACTCCTCGCGGTTCTGGCCGGCCGACGAGTGGCAGCCAGGTCGGACCCAACCGTCTTTTGACAAGCAATATGTACGGGATTGGCTCCTCTCACCCGAATCCGGATGGGACAAAGACTCCGGAAACCCCCCACCTCCGCTCCCCGATCACGTGATCGAGCAGACCAGGCAGCGATACCTAGAAGCATATGAGCGGCTCACGGGGACTCCCTTTAGCGGATGATTCGGCTGGGTCATGTGGTGTTAGCGACTACTGTTGGCCCGATCAAGCCTCACCATTGATTTCAAGGAGCCGCACGAATGGTCCGTTACCGCGTGCGCGGTGGCAACGCACTGCGCGGAACCGCGTTCATCCAGGGCGCGAAGAACGCCGTGCTACCCATGATCGGTGCGGCTCTGCTCGCCGCGAAGGGCCGCACCGTCCTGCGCAACGTGCCGATCATCGAGGACGTCCGCCGCGCCGTGGAGCTGGCCGAGACCATCGGCGCGTATGTCGAGCTGCACGAGTCAGAGCGCACGCTGGTCATCGACGCCTCCAAGCTGGACAGCCCGGTGCTGCCCGCCGAGATCGCCAGGCGTTTCCGCGGCTCGGTCCTGTTCACCCCCGCGCTGCTGCACCGGCTGGGTGAGGCGATCATCGAGGGAGTCGGCGGCTGCAATCTCGGCAGCCGCAACCTCGACTTCCACTACCTCGGTTACAAGCGGCTGGGCGCGATCGTGGACGAGGGCGAGACGGTCATCCACGTCAAGGTGTCCGGAATGACCGGCGCCACCCTCTACCTCGACACCCCGTCCCACACCGGCACGGAAAACCTCATCATGGCCGCCGCCCTGGCCAAGGGCACGACCGTGATCGAGAACGCGGCGCTGGAGCCCGAGGTGCTCGACGTCATCGACATGCTCACCAAAATGGGCGCGCGCATCAGCGGCGGCGGCACCGGGTTCATCACCGTGGAGGGCGTGGACGAGCTGCACGCCGTCGAGCACACGGTGATGCCCGACAGGCTGGACGCGGGCGTGTTCGCGATGGCTGCGGCGATCACCGGGGGTGAGCTGAGCCTGGTGGGCACCGGCCTCGACCTGGGCGTGGTGCGCTACAAGCTGGAGCAGATGGGCGTCGAGTTCGCCCGGCAGGGCGCGGTGCTGCACGTGCGGTCCGAGGGCAAGTTGCGGCCCATCAACATCATCACCGACACCTACCCGGGCTTCGCCACGGACCTGCAGTCGCCGATGATGACGGTCGCGGCGCTGGCCGACGGCACCAGCTACATCCACGAGCGCATCTTCGACGGCCGGTTCGCGCTGGCCGGCGAGCTCAACAAAATGGGGGCGAACGTCGAGGTCGACGGCAGCCGGGCCGTCGTGCGCGGCTGCACGCCGCTGACCGGCACCCGGGTGACGGCGCACGACTTGCGCTCGGGCATCGCGCTCGTGCTCGCGGGCCTCGCGGCCGAGGGCGAGACGGTGATCGACTCGGGATACCTGATCGATCGCGGTCACGCACATCTCGCCGCACGAATGCGTGCGCTCGGCGCGGACATTACACGAGAGATTTCCGAACACTAAAAATCGCGCGTAAAACCTCGTTGAGCTGCTGAGACCTCTAGTCGGGCGGTCATCCTGAACGGCTTTCCGGAAAAGTCGGGCGTGACATTTCGGCCCCCGCGAGCGATCGTTCCAAAAGAGAGCACTGCAACGGATGGCAGGATGGGACGAACATTGGTCGAGAGGGCCGAAGAAACTCCCCGAGTGTCACGCCCGGGCGCAATGACACCGGACCTCACCATTGGCGTGGTCGGACCCCACGACCTGGTGGAGCGGGTCATGCTGATGGGTCACGCCGCGGCGCCGTTGCCGTGTCGCCTAGTGGCGGCCGCCTACCGCGACGAGCAGGAGGCGCCGGACAAAGTGACGCGGCTCGGTCCCGGCGTCGACGCATGCCTGTTCGCCAGCCCGGTCCCTTATGACCTGGCCAGGCGTTCCGGTGTGCTGACGATGCCCGCGACGTACGTTCAACTCGGTGGAGCAGCATTGGTGGCGGCGTTGGCCAAGGCCGCGCTCGACACCCGCATGGACCCTCAGCGGGTCAGCATCGACGTGGTGAGCCGGGCCGATGTCGAGGAGGCGTACACCGACCTCGGCATTCCCGCCACGGACGTGCACAGCCGCGACGAGCCGGGCGCCACCGGCACGATCGCGGCCTATCACGAACGCCTGGCCCGGCAGGGCGCGACCACGGGGGCCTTGACGTGCCTGCCCGCCGTGGCCGAGCGGCTGCAGGCAGCAGGCGTGCCGGTCATCAGGATCAGGCCGACCTCCGCGGCGGTGCGCACGGCGCTGCACACGGCGGCGCTGCTCGGCGCGCACCACCGGCTGGAGGAGTCGCAACTGACCGTGGTGCTGGTGGAGGTGCCGACGCTGCGCGAACCTGTGCGCCGCGCCGCGCCCCGCTACTGGCGCGACGAGCTGCGACTGTCCTTGCACCGGCTCCTGGTCCAGGAGGCGAACCGGATCAACGCCACCGTCTGGCCCATCGACGATCACAGCTACCTGGTCACCGCGACCAGGGGGTCGATCGCGGCGGCGACGGACGGATTCAGGGTGTTGCCGTTCGCGGCCAGGATCAGAGACGAGCTGGGGCTGGCGGTCGAGGTCGGCGTGGGCATGGGGCGGACGACGCACGACGCGGAGTCACATGCGCGGGCTGCGCTGGCGCGGACGCAGGCCGGCAAACAGGCACAGGGGTTCGCGGTGGACCGCGAGGGGCGGGCGCTCATCCCGGCCCCGCGCATGCCGCCGACCGGATCCACCGCACTCAAGCCGAAGGGGGTGGAGGTACTGGCCCGGCTGGCGGCCAAGCTGGAAGGCGGCGACACGGTGGTCGACGCGGAAGGGGCGGGGAAGATGCTCGGTGTCACGCCTCGCACGGCTCGGCGGTTGCTGCGCACGTTGGTTGACGAGGGACTCGCGTGGCCGCTACCGCCCAACCGCACGCCGCAACCGGGTCGTCCGAGGCAGTTGTATCGGCTCATCGTGGAGAAGCTCGGTCCGCGATGATGTCCGGTCGCCTGTCTTGAGGCCCGCTGGCCCGTCGTCCATATCCGTGGACGGCGGGCCTCATGTTCTGCTGCCGCATTTCCGGTGGCGGGCTCGTGTTCGCCACCCCGTTTCCGGTGGCTGGCCTCGTGTTCCGCCGCCCCGGTCTCCGGTGGCGGGCCTCATGATTCATGCCAGCCCGCCGTCCCACGCGCGGGCCTTTGGCCCGCCATCAACACCATTTGTTACGGCGAGCCAACGCAGCGCCAACCGCCGTACGGGGCTGGGCTCTGTCCAGGGAGACGCTGCTGACCCGTTCACCGGCGGGCCGCCGCTACGGCGGCTACCGGGCCGGTTACGGGGTGAAATTGACGGGCCCTGTCAGTCTGGGAACTTGGTCATTGACTCTTGTGAACTTGTTGGTTGACCCGCGTCGATGAGGGTATGTTCTCGGACGCCCCCGATCGACAGGATTCGGACGGGGGCACCAATCTTTTCCGGCATGCCCTTGCGCGCCAGAGTGGGCGCTGCGCGGGGCTGTGGGGGTGCTGGGCGGGCCGATCGGCGGGGCGTAATGCCGCGATTAGCAGCCGCAAACTATTCCGCGTACGGGGGCCGTCAGCGTGTCCACCTCGCGGCGCGTGATTCCGGAGGCGGTCTCCACCGGGAAGCCCTCTCTGGCCCAATACTCAAAGCCCCCGAGCATCTCCTTTACCTCGTAGCCGAGCTTGGCGAATTCCAGGGCCGCGCGGGTGGCGCCGTTGCAGCCTGGGCCCCAGCAATATGTCACCACCAGGCTGCTCTTCGGGATCAGTGCGGCGGCTCGGGTGGCGATCTCGGCGGTGGGGAGGTGGACGGCGCCCTCGATGTGGCCCTGGTCCCAGCTCTCCTGGCTGCGGGAGTCGACCACGACGAAGTCGGGGGTCGCAGCCGCCAGGTCGGCGGCCACGTCGGCGACGTCGGTCTCGAAGGTCAGGCGGGCGGTGAAGTGGGCTACGGCGGCGGACATGTGGCTCCTTTCGGGTCTGAAGGGAGCCTGCCAGGTGCGTGAGCGCCCCGACAGTGGCGCGAATGCCGCCTGTCGCTAATATCGTGCCAGAGTCCAGAGTCCGATACTCGCGGGCATTTTGTCGGTGTCCCCCGGTAAGGTCATGAGCCATGACTGTGAACACACCTGACAGCCGGGCTCCTCTCCTGGTCTGGGGCGCCTTGGCGATCGTCTATGTGGTGTGGGGTTCGACGTATCTGGGGATCGGCATCGCGATCGAGTCGATACCGCCCATGCTCAGCGGGGCCCTGCGGTTCATCACCGCCGCCGCCCTGCTTGCCGGTTTCCTGCTGGTGCGGTCGGGGCCGACGGTCTTCAGGATGTCGCGCAGGCAGTTCCTCGGCGCAGCTCTCGTGGGCGTGCTGCTCCTGACCCTGGGCAACGGGATGCTGGCGGTGGCCGAGCAGTACATCTCCACGGGGCTGGCAGCGCTCCTGGTGGCCTCGGTGCCGCTGTGGCTGGTCGTGTTCAGGTTCGCCGTGCGCGACCGCCCCAAGGCGCTCACGCTCGCGGGCGTGCTGGTCGGGCTCGGCGGGGTCGGGGCACTGTCGCTGACCGGCGCCGAGGGCGGCAGTGGCGCCGGGATCGTGGTGGTGCTGCTCGCCTCAGTGTCATGGGCCGTGGGCTCGTTCCTGTCGAGCAGGATCCAGATGCCCGCCAACGCGCTCGCCACCAGCGCGGTCGAGATGGTCGTGGGCGGCGCCGGACTGCTGGTGCTCGGCACCGGGCTCGGCGAGCGGCTCGATCTGTCTGCCGTCACCACCAGATCCTGGCTGGCGCTGGCCTACCTGATCGTGGTGGGGTCTTTGATCGGGTTCACCGCGTTCTCTTGGCTGCTCGGCAACGCCCCCATCTCGCTGGTGTCCACTTACGCGTACGTCAACCCGGCCGTCGCCGTCGCGCTGGGCGCGCTCGTACTGCACGAGCCGATCACGACCCAGGTGATCCTCGGCGGGCTGGTCATCCTGGCCGGCGTGGCACTGGTGATCTCAACCGAGCGGAAGGGAACGAAGCGCGTCCTCGAAGACCTCGACGGTGGCGGCGACGTCCGCCTCGGTGTGAGCGGTGGACAGGAACCACAGCCCTCGCGGCACCATGTTGATCCCGCGGTCGAGCAGCGCGGCGTGTAGGCGGGCCATCATGGCGCGGTCGGTCCTGGCGAAGTCGCGGTAGTTCCGCACCGCGGGCGCGTCGGTGAAGTACGTCTGGAAAACCGGCCCGGGCCCGTCCACCAGCATCGGGACACCCACCTCGGCCGCGGCCTCGCGCAGTCCGGTCATGAGCTGCCGGCCTCGGGCGTAGAGGGTGCCATAGACCTCCTCACGCCGCTCGTCGAGGATGCGCAGGGTGGCCTCGGCGGCGGCGATGCCGACGGGCTGGGAGTTGAACGTCCCCGCATGCGCGACCTTGCCCGAGGAGATGGCGTCCATCACGAACGCCCGCCCTGCCAACGCGGACACCTGCATGCCGCCCGCCATCGCCTTGCCGAAGACCGACAGATCGGGACTGACTCCGAGATACTCCTGGGCACCGCCGGGAGCGAGCCGGAAACCGGTGATGATCTCGTCGAAGATCAGCAGGCTGCCGTGGCGGTCGCACAGCTCGCGCACTCCCTGGAGGTAGCCGGGAGCCGGCTCGATGGCGCCGGTGTTGCAGAGCACCGGCTCGGCGACGACGGCGGCGATCTGTCCCGCGTGCTCGTCCATGAGACGGCTGAGCGCGTCCAGATCGTTCCAGGGGCAGATCACCAGGTCGGCGGCGGGCGGCTGGCCCGCGGTGCCGGGGACGGCGCGGGGGTGGTCCTGCGGTCCCGCGTCGTCCAGCGACGGGTGCACGCTGTAGAGGACCGGGTCGAGCCAGCCGTGGTAGTGGCCCTCGAACTTGAGGATCTTGGGACGTCCCGTGAAGCCGCGCGCCAGGCGCCACGCGGCGTGCGCGGCCTCGGAGCCGACGGTGTTGAAGCGGACCCGCTCCGCCGAAGGCACCATCGCGCACAACCGCTCGGCGACGCGGGCCTCCGCCGCGTGCTGGGCAGAGTAGACGATGCCGCGGGCCACCTGCGCGGTGACGGCCTCCACCACGGCCGGCGGGCAGTGGCCCAGTAGCGCGGGGCCCTGACCGAGCACATAGTCGATGTAGGCGTTGCCGTCGACGTCCCAGAGCCTGGCTCCTGACGCCCTGTCCACGTAGAGCGGCACCCCCGCGGTACGGCGCGCGTCGCTGGAGACGCCGCCTGCGATGTAACGCTGGGCAGTGGTGTAGAGGTCGCGGCTGAGGTCCAGAGTCCGGGTCATGCCGACCATAAAACGGGGACACCTCGCCCGGCGACAAGAAAGAGAGCAAGAAGCAGGTCGTAAGCGCAAATTTCGGTGCTTGTGGAGGTCGGTGGGCCTTGATGGGCTTACGGACATGTTTCTTGGACGTATTCGGCGTACCCCCTCCAGCCCTGTCGAGCTGGTGGCCCGGCGCACGGCCGGCGAGCTGGTGAGCCTGGCCGACCTCGGCCCGGACCTCGGATCGGATCCAGTCGCGGCCCTGGACTCGTACGGGCTCGACCGCCTGACCGACCTGGTGGCCGACCGCGACGGCCCCACGCTGGACGAGGACGCCGTGCTCTTCGAGCCGCCCGTGGCCACCTGCACGAAGATCTGCTGTCTGGCGCTGAACTACCAGGAGCACGCGGACGAGAGCGGCCTGGAGGTTCCGCCGGAGCCGGTGTTGTTCTTCAAGCCGCCGTCCGCGCTCGTGGGCCACAACCACCCGGTGCTCGCCCCTGCCCGTACCCGTCATCTGGAGCACGAAGTCGAGCTGGCCGTGGTCATCGGCATGGTGACCAGGGACCTGCCGGCCGAACGGTGGCGCGAGGCCGTCGCCGGATACACCGTGATCAACGATATGACGGCGCGCGACCTGCAACTGGCCAACATCGCCCGCAACGTGCCGTGGGACCAGTCCAAGGGGTTCGACACCTTCGCGCCTGCGGGGCCGTACCTGGCGACGGTGGACGAAGTGCCCGATCCACAGGCGCTGGAGCTGACCTTGGAAGTGGACGGCGAAGTCAGGCAGCGGGCCAATACCAGGCAGATGGTCTTCGGCCTCCCCCGGCTCATCGCCGACCTGTCCGACGGGATGACGCTGATGCCAGGCGACCTCATCGCGACCGGCACCATCGCCGGGATCGCCCCGCTCGAAGACGGCGACACCATGCGGGCGACGGTGGAGGGAATCGGAACGCTGGTAAATACGGTCAAATTTCGGTCCGCCTAAAGTAGAGACATGACCTACGCTGTGGCTGCTCTGGTGGACATCGACGACTTCATGGTCTCCGAGCAGGCTCGCGGGCGGTCATGGGCACAGCGTCAGCTCCGGCACGCCGACCAGGCGGTGCGCGCGGCCACCAGCGGCCGCCCGGGGGCGACCTGCCGCGCACAGCCGCCCGAGGAGTGGCTCGTCCTGCTGACGGGAGCCGATCCCGACGCGCTGATGTCCGACGCGACCGCGCTGGCGGAGGAAGTACGCGCCAGGATCGTCCGCGAGACGGCGTGCACCGCCACCGTCAGCCTGGGCTCGCCCAGCGTGGGCTCGATCGCGACCGAGCGGGACGCCCGGCGGGTCAACGGCTACAAGCTCGTGCTCGGCGGCGACCGGGTGATCGAGCCGCAGGCCGGTGGCAGAGTGGCCGCGATATCCGTCGATGGGCCACCCGTACGGATCGAGCGGGAGCTGACCAGGCGTGTCCGCGCGGGCGACAGCAACGGCGCGGCAGGGCTGCTTGCGAGCTGGGTCAACAGGTGCGCTCGCGACGCCGACCCCCAGACTCTGCGCGACTGGCTCATCGGGCAGCTGCTGTTCGTCGTGGACGTGGCCAACCGTGCCAGGCTGGCCGACGGTTCGACCGACTGGGTCGTGACGTGCGCCCGGCTGCCCATCGAGGACATCGTCGCGGTCGGCGATATCCACGAGCGCTCCTACCTGCACATGTGGCTGCGCGAGACGCTCGGGCGGCTGATGCCCGAGCCGCCACGCAGAGATGTGCTCGCGCTGGCGGAAGCGTACCTGGCCGAGAACTACACCGACCCGAGGCTGCGCCTGGCGACGGTGGCGCAGGCGGTGGGCGCGAGCCCGTTCTACATCTCGCACCTGTTCGCGGAGGAGCGCCGCACCACGTTCCTGCGCCACCTGACGGGCCTGCGTCTGCGGCATGCGCGCCGGCTGCTGTCCACCACCACCCTGCCGGTCGACGTGATCGCCGCGCACACGGGCTACCCGAGCGCCAAGGCGCTGCGGAGCGCGTTCAGCCGCCACGTCGGCTGCTCTCCCACCGAGTACCGCCGGGCGGGATTCCGGCCCGGATCGTGACCAGGACGGTGTTTTCATGGACTTGGCGATCGACGGCGGGCAGACGGGCCTGCGGCTCGGTCTGGCCGAGCGGGGGCGGATCCAGGAGATCCGCGAGCTGCCCGGCCTGTCGTACGCGGAGGGCTCCCCGGTCAAGGCCGTGCTGGAGCGGATCGGGAGGGGATGGGGGGAACTCGGCACCATCTGCCTCGGGCTGACCACGGTCCTGGATGATCCCGGCAAACTGGCCGGCCACCTGCTCGCCACCGCCCGCCGGGTGATGATCACGACCGATGTGGTCACCTCGCACGCGGGCGCGTTCTCGGGCGGCAAGGGCGTGGTGCTGGCCGCGGGCACCGGAGCGATCGCACTGGGCGTGGGTGACGACATCCGGCAGGCGGACGGCTGGGGTTACCTCTACGGCGACGCGGGCAGCGGCTTCTGGATCGGCCGCCGCGGCCTCGACGCCGCCTGCCGGGGCTTCGACGGGCGCGCGGAACCGGGCCCGCTCACCGAGCGTGCCCAGGCCGTGTTCGGCGACCTGGCCGGCCTGCCCGGACGCCTTTACCTCGCCCCCGACGCGGTGGCGCGGATCGCGCGCTTCGCGGTCCACGTCCTGGAGCTGACGGAAGACCGTACGGCCCGGGCCATCGCCGAGGAGGCGGCCCGCGAACTGGCGGGCACGGTGGCGGCGGCAGCCCGCTGCTTCGCGGAGGGAACGGCGGTGCCCGTCGCGTGGACCGGCCGCCTGCTGCGTGACTCCGGGCTCCGTACCGGGTTCGAGGCGGAGCTGGCCCGGCTGCTCCCCAGAGCGAGGCTCCACCCCCCTGCGGGTGACAGTCTCGCGGGCGCCGCCCTGCTGGCCGCCTCCGCAGGGCCCGGCCGCTACCAGGCGATGATCAGAACGGCGGAACGATGAGAGTGGGATACGGCACCACCGATCTGCCCGTACCGGACGGCACGCCGATGGGCGGTTACCTCGACCGGCCGGGGCCGTCCACGGGGCTGGCCGACCCGCTGTCGGTGAGCGCGCTGACCTGGTCGGACGGCGAGAGGCGGTTCGCGCTGGCGACCGCCGACATCATCTGCGTCAACGAGGACCTGGCCAGGCGGGCCAGGCAGGCGGCCGGATGCGAGCTGTGGCTGGCGGCGAGCCACACCCACGCAGGGCCCGAGACCGGCTGCGTACCAGGCGGCGGGCCGACGCCCGAGCCATGGCTCGAACGGGTCACCGAGGCGGTCGCCACGGCTGTACGGCAGGCGATCGACAGGGAGAGGCCGTGCGAGGGCACGGTGTACCGCGGCGAACTGCAGGGCGTCGGCTCCGATCGGAGCAGACCACGAGCGCCCGCCGTGGTTCCGCTCGACCTGATCGCCGTGTATGACGGCGGGCTCGCCGGGATCCTGGTGGTCCTTCCCGTGCACCCCACCGTGCTGCCCGCGACGAACCGCCTGGTCAGCGCCGACCTGGTCGGAGCCGTACGCAGGAGTCTGAGGAAGCGGCTCGGCGAGGACGTCTGGGTGGTGGTCGCCACCGGCGCGGCCGGTGACATCAGCACCCGCCACACCAGGCGAGACCAGGACGCGGCGGAGCTGGAACGCCTGGGTGCGCTCGTCGCGGACCGCTGCGCCGACCTGCTGGCAGGTCCGGGGATGCCCCTCTGGCGAGCCGGAGCGGCCGGCCGGTGGATCTCCTGCGCCACGCGACGCCTGACGCTCGAACCCACCTCCACGACGGCCGACGAGGCGGCGCTCATCGCCGGGTACGAGCAGGCCGCGGCGTCGGGCGACCCGGTCGCCACCCGTCTGGCCCGCAGCAGGCTCGAAGGACTGCGTGCCCGCACCGCACGGCCCGTCCGGACGGGCGTCGACGTGAACGTCGCCCGCCTCGGCGGGCTCGCCCTCGCCGGGCTGCCCGGCGAGCCGTTCCTCGCTGTCGCCGAGCGCATCGCCGACCGGCCCGGCGAGCCGACGCTGGTCCTGGGCTACGTCAACGGGTATCCCGGCTACCTGCCGACGGCGGGCGCCTACCAGCACGCCGAGTACGAAGTGCTGGCCAGCCAGGTGGCTCCGGGCAGCGCCGAACTGATCGCCGAGACCGCACGACAGCTGCTGGAGGATTTGTGATCGACCAGAGCGCGTACGCGCAGATCGCCAGATCGGCCGTGGACCGGCTGCTCACCGCCGAATGCGACATCGTCTACTACGGTGACGCCTCACCGCGTGACATCCTCGACCCGAAGATCGAGCGCGAGCCCGGCCTGGCCGCGCGCGTCTGGGAGCTGGCCGACATCCGGCCGGAGGATGTTTTCGTGATCATCTCGAACTCGGGCGGCAATGCGGCGATCGTCGAGATGGCCCGCCTCGCGGTGCGGCACGGGCACCAGGTGGTCGCCATCACCTCTCGCGCGCACACCGCCGGACTGGTCGTGGACGAACGACTGGCGGCCGCTTCCTCGCCGCCGGCGAGGCGCCTCCCGTCTTCCGGTCGGCCAACACCCCGGACGCACACAACGCCCGGCTGCTGGAAAGGTACGGCTCGCGTGTGCGCCTCGGCGACGCCTAGGCTCGCACGAGCCGGTACGGCTGGCGCGGCCGGCCCGCCTGGGTGCCCTTGACCGGGGGCATCGGCCAGGCCAGCCCCTCCTCCGCGAGGCTCTGAAGAACCCGGCGAGCACTACGCGGAGAGACAGACAGCACGTCGGCGACGATCTCGGCGTCGACCACCATCGTGTCGCTGTCGTCGAGGCTTTCCACCAGGCGTTCGAGCAGTTTGGCCGCTCTGGTGGCGACGGCGGGCTCGCTCTCCTGCCGTTTGCGCCTGCGCACCGGCAGAGACAGCACGGTGCCGTCGCCCCCGACCAGGTACGCGGCGGCGGCCCCTGCGTGGCGCGCCTTCTCGACGGCCGCCAGCGCGTTGGCGTCGGCGTCGCGGGCCGTGCTTCCGAGCCCGATGCCGACCTCGACGGCGACCCCGGCCTCGGAGTGGATCCGGTCCATGAACGGCGCCACTCTGAACCCGTCGGTGGCCTGATTGAGAGCACCGACGGTGGCGGTGACGACGTAGCTGTTCTCGTCTCGGGGCACCACCGTGGCGCCCATCAGCCGCGCGTCGGCGAGCAGCGAGCGGTGCAGCGACAGTTTCAGCTCCTGCTGCCAGTAGTTGCCCGGCCCGGAGTAATTGGGCTTGGCGGAGGCGGCGAGCTCCACGACCACGATGGCGATCTGTGCGTCCTCCAGCCTGCTGCCGGTGCCGAGCAGGGCGGCGGTGTTGAGTGCGAGGCGCAACGTGTGGGAGGTCGGCAGCAGGCGCAGCACGGGCACCCTGGCGGCGGTCAGCTTGTTGGCGACGCTCCTTATCGTGGTGAGCGCCGCCGTGGTCTCCCCCTGGCGGTAGAGCTGCTCGTGGAAGGCGCTGAAGCCGCGCGCCGACTCCGGCCGGTCGTACTCGGAGAGGTGCACGCCGGCCGTGCTCACGCCGATCTCACCGTACGCCTCGTCCACGTCGGCGGCGGGCAGCGAGTCGATGCTCACCCTGGACGGGTCGATCCCGTGACTGAGCACCCCGCGCAGCAGGCTGGCGTACAGGCTGGCCCCGCTCATGGGCACGAATGTGGCAGGGACCAGCAGTTCGCCCGCCTGCCTGGCCAGGTCGTGCTGGAGCGGCCCGGTGAAGAGCACCACGTCGATGCTGTCGGAGATCCGCAGGAATTTGTCGTATGTCTCGTGCTCCTCGGCATGCGGCGCGCCGACCAGCCGCCAGTCGGCCGCGGCAGGAAGGTCGGCGCCGATCATCATGATCTCTTCGACGAGATCGTGCGGCCCTACGATCCCGATCGCCACTCTGGACCTCGACTCCGAACGCAGCCGATCCATGATCTTGATCACCCCAGTCCGGATCTCCACTGAAGCAAGCGGGTCATCGTCGCACCGAGCACCGCGGCCTGGTCCTTCTCCCCGAGGCCACTGAAGAGTACCCTCCCCAGCGAGATCCGAAGATCGATGAAGGGGAAGTCGGATCCGTAGACCACTCGGTCGACCCCGACCTCCCGTACCATCCTGGCGATGTCGGGCCCGGTGTTGAAGGACCCGCACACCTCCAGGATCACACCTGGGCGCCGCTGCGCCACCTCTATGGCCTTCTCGAAACCGAGCGGGGTCGCGCCCGCGTGCCCTGCGATGATCACCACGTCGGGATGCTCCGACGCGACGGCGTCCACTTCCGCCAGGTCGTTGTAGGGAGAGCCGTCGTAGGTGTGGGTGAGCACAGGGCAGCCGGTGCGCTGCGCGAACTCCCACACACCGGCGTAGCGTCTGCCGGTGAGCGGGTAATCGTGCAGGTCGGGGTGGATTTTGATGCCGCCGAAGCGCGGATCCGCCCCCCATTTGCCCAGCTCGCCGTCGGGGTCCTGCCAGGGGTTGATCGTCAGATACCCGGTGAAGCGGTCCGGCGCGCGGTCCACCGCCTCGGCGGTCGCGGCGTTCCCCGCCGCCGCGTCGAGCTGGATCGCCAGGTGGCTGGAGAGGACGGCGTGCGCCACGCCGCACCTGTCCATCACCCTGACCATCGCGTCCGGGGACGTATCGGGGATGAAGAACAGGCTGTAGGGGCCGGCGTGCGCGTGTGCGTCGACGATCCTGACGCTGGTCTGCGGGCGGCGCCGCCACAGCGCGGAGGTGATCGCGTTCACACCGCCCTCACGGGTAGCAGGTCCAGCAGGGTGCCGGCGCCGATGGCCGCCACGGCCCCGTCGTCGAGCTCCGACCACAGCAGCCGAGTGACCGCCTCGGCCGGGTCTCTGAGCGGCGCGCCCGTGCCGAAGACGAGACGGCGCTCGCCGTAACGCTCGACGAGCCATTCGAGTCCGCAGTGCGAGGACAAGTTGGCCAGGCCCAGGTAGACGTTACTGGTACGCGAGAGCACCCCGGCCGCCTGCCTTAGCTGGCGGTAGCCGAGCGCGCCCACCACAGTCCTCAGTTTCGGGTGTTCGGCGGCGACGGATTCCACCGCGGGCCAGCCGGTCTGGGCCGCGTCCACGAGCAGCGGCAGCCCGGCCTCCGCGATCGCGCCGAGCATGGCTGCGCAGTCGCCGCCGGCGAGGTCGTAGCCGTGGTCGGCGGGGTAGGCGCGGACGGCGCATACCCCGGACTCCAGCGCGGCGGTCACGAACTCGTCCGGGGTGCCGGTCTCGCCGCAGGTGGCGGGCAGCAGCACCCAGCAGGGGCGCAGCCTGGGCTGATCGGCGACCAGGCCGAGCAGTTCCCTGTTGCCCGTCGCGGGGTCGTGCAGCCATGACAGGGTGTGGCTGACCACGGCCTCCGCGATGCCGAAGCGGTCCATCCTGTCCAGCGCCTCCGTGATCGAGCCCGTGCCCACGTCCCTGCGGGGGTGGCGCCCGAGCATCGCGTCAGCGTCGATCAGCATGAACCGTCCAATCTTCCGGGATTGAGGGTGGCTCGTCGTGGTAGGGGAAGATGCCGACGGTGAACCTGCCGTCGCTTCGCCTCAGGCCGAGCGAGTGGATCTCGCCGTACTCGGCGGTCCTGGTGGCGGGGTCGGGGATCCTGGCCGGACCCGTCCCGTACAGCACCTCGTCGGGCGGCTCCAGAGGCACCACGAGGATTCCCGGGCCGCGGGTGCCCACGAATCCACCGTCGTGCTCCACCCACGGCGACAGGCCGTGGATCTGCCAGACCGCCGCCGCGTCGATCCGGTCGGTGACGACCCAGTACGGGTCATCGCCCTTGACGAAGACGATCGTGCGGTCGTGCCGGGCGCTGAAGCCGTGGTGGTGCCCGGCGAAGACGTCGGCCTCTGCGGACACGGAGAACAGGTCGCAGGCGGCGCGGCGGTCCTCGGTGTATTCCTCCCCGGGCACGAGCAGCGTGTTGTGCGCCCTGGTCGCCTGGTACCAGTCGTAGTAGCCGGGGTCGTCGTAGGACGGCGGACCGCCCCCTTCCCAGGCCAGCGGCACGCCCCAGCCCGACAGCACGAAGTCGAGCGCCGCGTGGTGGCTGTGCGGCTCGAGCTCGTGCCCCACGTAGGGCCCGTAGTTGATCACAGTGTGCAGGTGCCCGGCGCGAAAGATCGCGTAGCCGCTCGCGTCCAGCAGATGCGACCCGGGCTCGGGCCGCACGCCCAGCTCCGCGCCACGCCGGAGCGCGTCGGCGGGCCAGACCACGCCGCTGTCCTGCAGGTGCGGGATCCAGCCGCCGGAGGTGACCAGGGAGGCGAACCAGGAGTGCATGGCCCGCACCCTGGGGTGCTCGGCGAAGGTCGGGTCCAGCGCCAGCACGCGGTGCACGGCGTCCAGGACCATGGCGTGGTAGCCGGGCGAGCGCTCGTGGTGCCCGCCGTCGGCCCGCACGTCGAGCTCCAGGTGCTCCAGGACGCGCGCCCGGCCGATCTCGGCCCACCGCGCCGCCTCGGGGAGCTCCGGGAAGAGCGTGGCGACGTGCAGGAGCTCGGCGGCGCAGACGAACTGCCAGTTGCCGTGCCGGAACTCGTCGTGCTCCTCCGCCGACCAGCGGGCGCCGCCGAGGACGGTCTTCATCATCATCGCCCAGCACTCGTCGCTGAGCGCGGGCTCGTCCGCCAGCTCCGCCATGGCACGGGTGACGTGCATCGACCTGGCCCAGACGCCCAGCGAGTACCAGATGACGTCGAGGCCCGGCCAGTCACCTTCGACCTGGTCGCGCGTGCCGTACCACTGCCGGAACAGCCGATCCCACTCTGCGGCGTAACGCGCGTCGCCGGTCTCGCGGTAGGCGTGCACCAGCGGCGTCATCCACCGCAGATAGTGGAAGCCGTACAGCTGCGAGCGCCCGCGCCGCTTGTCGAGGAAGTCGACCTCCGCGCCGATGAGCGCGTCGGCTTCCTCGATCGTCGCGGGGCCGTCCCAGGCGGGGTCGGGGCGGCGCCACGGCCTGGCCTCGGCGATCGACGTAACGCCCAGCTCGGCCAGGAGCGCCTCGTCGGCGATGTGCCGCATGCGCACCGGGTCCACATGCGGCGCCTTCTCCACATATTTCATGAGACCTTCACCGGCAGACCCGACCGGACGGACTCGTGCGCCGCCGCCAGCACCGCAGTGACGTGGCGCGAGCTCTCCACCGTGATCAGCGGCTCGGTGCCGGTGCGCGCGCACGCCACGAAGTGATGGATCGCATCCCGGTACGCGCCGGCGGGCACGCCGTGCACGACCCGCTGCAGCATGTTGCGCGGGTACGTGTAGGCCTTGTCGGTGGCCAGCTGGATGTTCTCCTTCTGCCGGTCCAGCTGGATCACCCCGTCCTCGCCGACGACGGTGACGTAGCTGTCGACCATCGTCGGGAACGTGTTGGGGTAGATCCACGCCGACTCGAACGTGGCCACTGCGCCGCGGCTGAAACGGGCCTGGATCTGCACGGCGTCGGGCGTGTCGATGCCGCGGTCGCGCAGCTTGCCGTACCGGGCGGTGGCGAAGACCTCCACGACGTGATCGTCGTAGAGCCACGTCAGCAGGTCGATGTCGTGGCTGGACAGGAACCACGCACACGTCGTCTGGTCGGCCCAGCCGATCATCTCGGTCGGCACGTAGATCGTGTCGTCCTTGCGCGCGTAGCCGACGACCGGCTCGCCGATCACCCCCATCTGGTCCTTGGCCTGCGCGTAGGCAGGCACCCAGCGGTGGTTGAACAGGCACATGGCGACCACGCCCGCCTGCCGGATGGCCCGCACGGCCCGGTCGGCGTCCTCCACCGTGGTCGTGAAGGGCTTCTCGACCAGGATGTGCAGACCGGCCTCGGCCGCGGCCACCATCATGTCCGCGTGCAGGTGGTCCGGCGTAGTGATCGACACCGCGTCGACGAGCCCCGACCCGATCAGTTCGCGGTACGTCGGGAACACCGGCGCTTCGGCCAGCGGCTTGCGGCAGACGGCGGTGATCTCGGCGTCGGGGTGCGCGGCCAGCACCTCGGCGTGGCCGCGTCCCATGATGCCGGTGCCGATGATCCCGACTCTGAGCTTAGGAGGCAAGTGCGTCATTCCATTGCTTCTCTGCTGTGTCGAGCGCCTCCTTGGCGCTCTTGGTCCCCGACAGGAATGCCCTGACCTCCTCGGAGAGGTACTCACCGAGCTCGGCGTCCTTGCTGGTGCCGATGGGCTTGTACTCGAGCTTGGCCAGCCCCTTCACGATGACCTGGCGGGCCGCGCCCATCGCGTCGCCGCTCTCGGCCTGGGTGAAGAAGGCGTCCTTGGTGGAGGAGATCGTGGACGGGTAGATCGGCACGATCTTGCAGAAGGCCAGCTGGTTGGCGCCGTTGGTGACGTACTTGAGGAACTCGGCGGCCGCCTTCTTGTGCTTGGAGGCCTTGGGGATGGAGAAGGCCTGCTGGGCCAGGAGGAGGTAGTTGCCGGTGTTCATCTGGACCGGCTCGGTGATGACCAGGTCCTTGTAGACGTCGGGCGAGTTCTTCTGGATGTTGAGCAGCTCGGCGGCGTTGGCCGTCGGCTTGAAGGCGACCTGCTCGTTCTCCAGGCTCTGGGGCAGGTTGCGGATGTCCTTGGAGATCGCGCCCGGCGCGATGCCGCTCTTGTAGCTCTTCTTGAACTTCTCCAGGATCTCCACGGCCTGTGGTGTGTTGAACTCGGCCTTCTTCTTGTCCGCCGACAGCAGGCTGATGCCGTAGTAGCGGAGCACGTTGTGGTCCGGGATGATGTTGGAGCCGTAGACCTTGGTCTCCTTGTAGACCTTGTCGCCCAACTCCAGCGCCTCGTCGTAGGACTTCGGCGGGGCGGCCTCGTCGAAGCCGGCCTTGCTCACCACGGACTTGCGGTACATCGCCACCGGAGCGCCGCCGTTGTACCAGGGCACGGCGTAGAGCTTGCCGTCGGTGCGCAGCGGTTCCACCAGGTTGGGCTGGAAGTCCGCCAGGTCTTCCGCCTTGAGCAGCTCGTCGAGCGGGGTCAGCGACGGGACGAAGCGGCCGAGCTCCACAGAGCTGACGTTGACGACGTCCGGCACGTCGCCGCTGGCCACGGCGGCCAGCAGCTTGGTCGCGCTCTCCTGGCCGGGCACGTCGACCCACTTGATCGTGACCTTCGGGTGCTGCTTCTGGTAGCCGGCGATGAGCCCGTCGATGTAGTCGCTGTAGTTCTTCTTGAGGTTGATCGTCCAGAACTCGACCTCGCCCTCGAAGGGCTGGTCGTCGACGGCAGCCGGGGCGTTGGTGGACGTGCCGGCCACGCAGCCGGTGGTGAGGAGCGACAGCGCCAGCGCGCCTGTCACTAAGGCAAACCTACGGGACATCGCGGGGGGTCCTCGATTCTGGCCGTCCTTAATCTCTTCTTTCGGCAGAATGACAGCTCAGATTTTGCCGGTCAAGGTCCAGCTATTGACCGTCTGTATCAAGTCTGTATAACTTCTGGCCATCCATTATCTGATCTACGGCCGTCACAATCATCAAGGAAGGGTGTGAAGCCATGCGCATACCCGGACAGCGCTGGTACACGCCCTATCTCTTCGCCGCGCCGGCGCTCGTGTTGTTCGGCGTCTTCTTCGCCTGGCCTGCGGTGACGGCGATCCAGCTGTCGTTCTTCAAGTACGACATGATCTCCCCGCCACCCGTCTTCGTGGGCGTGGACAACTTCGTCCGCATGCTCGGCGACGGCCGGTTCTGGACCGCGCTGCTCAACTCGGTCCTGTTCCTCGTCGGGATGTTCCCGCTGCTGGTCGTGGTGCCGTTGCTGCTGGCCGTACTGGTCAACCAGAAGCTGCCCGGCGTCAAGACCTTCCGGATGCTCTACTACCTGCCGGTCGTGACGTCGATGGTCGCGGTCGGCATCGCCTGGGAGTACGTCTTCCACCAGCAGGGCGTCCTCAACTGGATGCTCACCGGCGCCGGCCTGCTCGACGAGCCGATCCAGTACCTCCTCGACCCGGCCTGGGCTCTGCCCGCGGTCATCCTGGTCGAAGGCTGGAAGAACATGGGCTTCTACATGATGATCTACCTCGCCGGCCTGCAGACCATCCCGGCGAGCATCTACGAGGCCGCGCGGGTGGACGGCGCCAACGCCTGGCACCGCCTGCGGAGCATCACCGTTCCGCTGCTCATTCCCTACATCGCGGTCGCGATCACCGTGGAGATGCTCGACGCGATGCAGGCCTTCACCTCGATCTACGTGATGACCAAGGGCGGGCCTCAGGACGCGACGCTCACGCTGGGCTACTACATCTGGTCGGCGGCCTTCGAGCGCTACGAGATGGGCTACGCGAGCGCCATGGGGCTGGTCCTGTGGGTGCTGATGATCGGCCTGGCCATCCTCAACTACCGGATCACCCGCGGAAGGACGGTCATCGCATGATCCTTCGGCGCGCGGGGATGTACATCCTGCTGACCGCGATCGCGCTGGTCTTCGTGGGGCCGTTCCTCATCCTGCTGTCGGCCGGGCTCAAGCCCGCCGACCAGGCCGTCTACTCCTTCCCGCCGGACATCATCCCCCGGCCGCCGGTGCTGAACTGGGTGATCGAGGCGTGGACCTCCATCCCCTACCCCACCTACTTGCTCAACTCCGTCATCTACGTCGGACTGACGGTGCCCGCCTACGTCATCGTCTCGGCGCTGTGCGCCTACCCGCTGGCCCAGATGCACTTCCGCGGGCGCACCGTCGTCTTCTTCGCCATCCTGTCCACGATGTTCCTGCCGGGCGAGCTCATGCTCATCCCGCGGTTCCTGGTGGTCACCCAGCTCGGCATGGCCGACACGTTCGCCGGCGTCATCCTGCCCGGCCTGCTGTCCGCCTTCGGGATCTTCCTGCTCCGCCAGACCTTCGCGGGCGTGCCGCGCGACGTCGTGGACGCCGCGCGCACCGACGGCTGCCACGAGCTGCGCATCTTCTGGCACGTCATGCTGCCGGCCGCCCGCCCGACACTGGCCATCCTGAGCATCTTCGGCTTCATCTCGGTCTGGAACAGCTTCATCTGGCCGCTGGTCGTGCTGAAGGACTCCGCGAAGTACCCGCTCGCGCTCGGGATCTCCTACCTCGCCGGGATCACGGGCACGGATGTCCGCACACTCGCCGCCGGAACGATCATGTCGATCATCCCGGTCGTCATCGTTTTCATGCTCATGCAACGCCACGTCCTCGACGGCATGCGAGGCGCAGTGAAGGGCTAGTTCATGTTGACGCGCAGGCAGTTAGGGTTGGGCGCGCTCGCCGTAGGCGCGCTCGGCTTCAGCAGTTCGACGGCACACGACTACGCATCGAGACAGACGTTCGACCACTTCGAACGGGTCTTCCGCGAGGCCGGCGACGCCGACCAGGTGCTGGCCGGCCGCGACTCCGAGCGCGGCTTCAAGGACTACCGCGGCCTCTCGCTGCCCGCCTGGCAGGCCGCCGGCGCCTACACGGTGGGCTTCGCCACGCTGACGGACGCGAGCGGGCAGCCCCTCCTCGAAGTGCGCAGCGCGCTCAGCTACGCCGACGAGGCCACCGCCAGAGTCAGCGCGGGCACCTCGGCCAGCCGCTTCACCCTGGAGGTGCGCAACACCAGGTACGGGCGGGTGGCGACCTTCCCCGACCTGTCGCTGGACCCGGCCTCGCCCGACTACGCCGTCAAGCGCATCCACGACGCCTACCCCACCCCGACCATGGTCACAGCGCGCGATCCGCGTCCGGCGCCCGCCGGCGGCACCGTGCCCGTCCTGGGCGAGACGCGGCTCAGCGTGAAGCCGATGATCTTCGCGGTGCACACCGGCATGATCACCTACCCGATGGCGGCCTTCGCCAGGATCGTGCTGCACGACGGCCACCTGACGAAATATCGGGGCAAGGCGCTGGAATACCTCCAGGCGGTCAAGGAGGCGGTGGCCGTTCACGAACGGGAATGGCGGCCTGAGGGGCACCTGATCTGGGTCAAGGGCATGCCGCTGCCCTACGACGGCACGGAACAGCCCACCAACCAGTGGCTGGCGCTCGGGCTGACCTACGCGGAGCTGACCGCGGCCACGGGCGACCCCTTCTACCGGGACCGGGCGCTCCGGATGGCGCGCTCCTTCGGAGGCGAGCTCAAGCCGGATGCCGGTGACGCCTATGTCTGGTCCTACTGGCCCTCCTTCGGCAAGACCTACAACGGCTACACGGCCGACCAGAACGTCTCCGAGTACACGCCCTCCATCGCCGGAGCGCGGCAGATCGAGGACCTCAGCCACGGCGGCATCGACGTGGAGTTCGCCGCGCTGGCCTTCCGGCACAAGATCTACTACCGGGGCATCGACCTGGCCAGGATCGCCCGGACGTACACCAGGAACCTGGCCACCACCGGCCCCGACGGCCTGCCGACCACCAACGCGCGGCTCGACGGCACCGGCGGGCCGCTGAACGCCGAGGGTTCGCTCCAGGCGGGGCGCTGGATGGCCGTCGCCCCCTGGGACGCCGGCGTGTTCACGCACTCCCGCTCGATCTATGACGCCCGGGCCGTGCAACCCGCCCAGGGCGCCTATCCCGCCTCTTACCTCGCCAACATGGCCTATCTCAACTGGTTCGCCCGGAGGTCCTGACCATGCACCTGTCCCGACGGCAGTTCGGCCTGGGCGCGCTCGCCGTGGGCGCGCTCGGCTTCTCCAGCTCATCGGCCTACGACTACACCTCCAGGGAGACCTTCGACCTGTTCGACCGGCTCTTCCACAGCGGTACCGGCATCGGCAAGCCCACCGACAACAACGAGCACGGCGCGCTGGCCTGGGGCCAGTCGTACGTCCTGATGGGCTTCATGCGCATGTGGGAGGCCTACAAGGACACCCACTACCTCGACCGGTTGGTCGAGAACGTCGAGCAGGTGCTGGCCAACCGCGACTCCGCCCGTGGCGTCACCGACCATCGAGGCAAGTCGCTGCCCGCCTGGCGCGCCCTGCACCCCTACACGGTGGGCTTCGCCACGCTCAAGGACGCCGACGGCACGCCGCTGCTGCAGGTACGCACCGCGCTGGCCTACGCCGACCAAGCGGTCGCGACGGTCACGACCGGCAGCGCCGAGGGCAGCTTCTCGCTGGAGGTCAAGAACAACTGGAACAACACGGTGGCGAGATTCGCCGACCTCTCGCTGGACCCGGCGTCGGCGAATTACGCCGTCAAGCGCATCTACGACGCCTACCCGACCCCGACCATGGTAACGGCGCGCGACCTGCGGGAGTCCCCCTCCGGCAACGCGACGCCCGCCCAAGGACCAACCTCCTTCGTCTCGCAGCCGGTCATCTTCAGCGTGCACACCGGCATGATCACCTATCCGATGGCCACGTTCGCCAGGACGGTGCTGGCCAACCCCTCGCTCTGGTCGCGATACAAGAGCAAGGCGCTGGAGTTCCTCAAGGCGGCCAAGGACGCCGCCGCCGTGCACGACGAGGAGTGGCGCCAGACGGAGGACGGCCGCGGCTACTACGTCTGGAACAAGGGGACGCCGCTCGCCTATGACGGCGCCGAGCAGCCCATCAACCAGAGCGTCTCACTCGGCCAGACCTTCGCCGAGCTCGCCGCCGCCACCGGCGACCACCGTTACCGCGACCGGGTACGCCGGATGGGCCACACCTTCTCCCTGGACCTCACCGTCGACGCCGACGACGCCTACGTCTGGCCGTACTGGCCGAAGTTCGGCAAGCTCTACCAGGGCTTCGCCAAGACGGACAACGTCTCGGAGTTCACGCCGTCCTACACCGCCGGCGCCCGGCAGATCGAGGATCTCAGCCACGGCGCCATCGACGTGGAGTTCGCTGTGGCCGCCTTCCGCCACAAGCTCTCCTTCATCGGCGACGACATGGCCCGCTTCGCGCGCACCTACAGCAAGAACCTGGTCGCGCCGACCGGCGCCGACGGGATCGCCACGGCGTACGCGCGCGTCAACGGCTCGGGCGCCACCAACAGCGCCGGGCAGTACATGCAGGCACCGCGCTGGATGGCCGTGGCCCCCTGGGACGAGACGGTCTTCACCCACTCGCGGGCGATCTACGACGGCCGGGCGACCCAGCCGCAGCAGGGCTCCTACCTGCTCTGCGTCGCCTACCTCAACTGGCACGCGCGCAGGGGTGCCTGATGTTACGCAGCCTGGTGGCGGCCGTCCTGGCCCTGACCACCACCGTCGTCCCGGCCGAGAGCGTGTGGCTGACGAAGTACAAAGCTTTGGAGAGCCAGATCGGCGACTCGCTCTACACGAACAAGAGCAGCGCGAACCTGGCGTGGGGCGAGAGCTACATCCTGCGCAGCTATCTCGACGTCTACGGTGCCACCCAGGACACCCATTGGCTCGACAAGCTGGTCACCCACACCGACACCATCCTGGCCCATGCCGACGACATCGACGGCGACGGCTACCTCGGCTGGAGCACCAGCCGCTATTCGCCGGTCGAGCTGGGCAACCCCAGCTTCGAGACGGCCGCGAGCGGCGACACCACACTGCCCGCCAACTGGACCAGGTTCCAGGACACCGGCAGCCACATCTACCGGACCACCGACGTCCCGAGCGGCACGGGCAGCCGGTCGGTGCGCGTCGTCTCCGACCTGACCAGGTGGAAGAAGCTCCGCCAGCCCGTGGCGAGCACCTATGAGGGCGGCACCCAGCACGTGTTGCGCGGCTGGGGCAAGCGCACCGGCTCCGTCGTGGGGCGCATCGTGCTGCGCGAGGGCTCCACGACGCTGTGCATGCTGGAGTACACGACCAGCACGTGGACCTACAAGGAGGTCACGTGCTCGCTGCCGGCGGGACGATCGCTGGAGGTGTGGCTGGAGCACAAGTCCTACACGGTCAGCGGGTCGGCCTCCTTCGACGACGTCAAGCTGAGCGCGGTCCTGCCGTACATCGTGCACGACGGGATGATCGGCATCCCCATCGCCGAGTTCGTCCGCCTCGTCGCCCAGACCCCGGCCCTTTCCGGGTACGCCGCCAAGGCAGCCACTTACCGGGCCTTCCTGGAGAACGAGATCGTCCCGCGGTGGGAGTCGAGCTCGTACATCGGCAACACGTGGCAACCGATCGGGACCACCGAGGGCCTCTACACGCAATCGCCGAACTTCGACGCATTCAGCCACACCAGGGTCTCCAGCGACCTGCCGTACAACCAGGCACTGGCCTTCGGGAACATGCTCATGGTGCTGCACGCCGTCAACGGGAACCCGACCTACCTGGACCGGGCGACCCGCCTGGCGCGCTGGACCCGCAACGACCTGACCAGCTCGGGCGGGGCCTACATCTGGAACTACGCGACCTACACGACCACGAAGGAGGATCTCTCCCACGCCAACGTGGATCTCTCGGCGTTCTTGGAGTTCTACCGGAGCTCCCAGGTCTTCACGGCCGCCGACATGACGGCGCTGAAGAACACGCTGCTGGCGAAGATGTGGAACGACTCCACGACAGCTCCCGTCTTCAGCCTGTATGTCGACGGCACCGGGACCGCGGCCAACGGGGTCGACTACTACCTGCACTCGTGGCTGGAGCTCACCGAGTGGGATCCCCAGGTGAAGGCGCTGGTCGGTACGAAGTACGCGAACTTCACAGCGACCAACTCCTCCCACCTCATCACGCTGTCCCGCCTGCTGACGTGGGAGTAGCGAACACTCACATGCGGAATTCGGCGGCGGCCTTGAGAAAGGCGTCGTTCGCCTCGGGGTCGCCGATCGATACGCGGGCGCCCTCGCCCGCGAAGGGGCGGACGGCGACCCCCTCGACGGCGCAGGCGGCGGCGAAGTCGAGGGTACGCTCGCCGAGCCGGAGCCAGACGAAGTTGGCCTCGGTCGGCGGCACCTCCCAACCCTGGGCGATGAGCGCCTCGCGGACGCGGGTGCGCTCCTTGACCACGGTTTCGACGCGCTCCATGAGCTCGTCCTCGGCCTTCAGCGACGCGATGGCGGCCACCTGGGCGAGGTGGTTGATCGCGAACGGCACGATCGTCTTGCGGACGGCCGCGGCCACGGGCTCGTGCGCGATCATGTAGCCGACCCGCAGCCCGGCCAGCCCGTAGGCCTTCGAGAACGTGCGTACGACGCACACGTTGGGCCGGTCGCGGTAGAGCGTGAGGCCGTCGGGGACGTCCTCGTCGCGGACGTACTCGCGGTAGGCCTCGTCCAGGACCACCAGCACGTGCTCGGGCACCCGGTCGAGGAACGCCTCCAGCTCGGCGCGCCGGATCGCGGTGCTCGTCGGGTTGTTCGGGTTGCACACGAAGACCAGGCGGGTGTCGTCGTTGATCGCCTCCGCCATGGCGTCCAGGTCATGATCCTCGCCCGCCAGCGGCACCCGCACGGACGTGACGCCGGCCAGGTCGCAGAGCAGCGGATACGCCTCGAACGACCGCCACGCGTAGACGACTTCCGCCCCGGGGTCGCCCACCGCCTCCAGCAGCTGCTGCTGCACCGTGACCGAGCCCGGGCCGAGCGCGACGTGGTCGAACGGCACCCCGTATCGCTCCGCGACGGCCTCGGTCAGCTTGATCGCGCCGGGGTCCGGGTAGCGGTTGATCTGACGCGCCCCATCGGCGATCGCCTGCACCACGGACGGCAGCGGGTCGAACGGGGACTCGTTGGACGACAGCTTGTACGACCGCCCATCGGGAGCCGCGACGGCCTTACCCGGCTTGTAGGGGGCCATGGTGTCCAGGATCCGGCGGAAACGAGGCATGTCCTTACCTTAAAAGACGTCGCATGATGAGGCATCACCCGGCCTGGGCGGGTCCTACCCACCCACGACACGCGATCAAGATCGGATGACGTTGATGCTCCGGTGGAGGGCACGGGCGTTGGTCCAAGTTCCGCTCGGCCTGGACGATCTTTATGGAGTTGTGCGGCTTTGGCTTCACGTCACCCACTTGGGGTGTGGGCGAGCCGGTCGGGCCGGCTGCCGGGCCATCCCTTCGCAGCTGTCGTGGGAAGCGTGCATGAAGCCATCAGGCGACGTGGCCGGCGACCCGCCGGCCACGTCAGAGCCGGTCAGACGAGCGAGCGCACCACCACGGTCTGGTCGCGGCCCGGGCCGACGCCGATGGCGGAGACCGGCGCCCCGGCCATCTCCTCCAGCGCCCGCACATAGGACTGCGCCGTCGGCGGCAGGTCATCGAACGACTTGGCGCTGGTGATGTCCTCCTGCCACCCCGGGAACTCCTCGTAGATCGGCGTCGCGTGGTGGAACTCGGTCTGCGTCATCGGGATCTCGTCGTGCCGCACCCCGTCCACGTCGTAGGCCACGCACACCGGGATCCGCTCCAGCCCCGACAACACATCCAGCTTGGTGAGGAAGTAGTCGGTGATCCCGTTGATGCGGGTCGCGTAGCGGGCGATCACCGCGTCGAACCAGCCGCAGCGGCGATTGCGGCCGGTGGTGACGCCGTACTCGCCGCCGGTCTGGCGCAGCCACTCGCCCATCTCGTCCGTCAGCTCGGTCGGGAAGGGCCCGGAGCCGACCCGGGTCGTGTACGCCTTCAGGATGCCGATGATCTTAGTGAGCCGGTTCGGCGGGATCCCGGCTCCGGCGCACGCGCCGCCCGACGTGGGAGACGACGACGTGACGAACGGGTATGTGCCGTGGTCGATGTCGAGCAGCGTCCCCTGCCCGCCCTCCAGCAGCACGAACTTGCCCTCGTCCAGCGCCTTCGAGAGCACCAGCGTGGTGTCGGCGATGTGCGGCTTGAGCCGCTCGGCGTAGGCGAGGTATTCCTCCAGCACGGCTTCGTGGTCGATGCCGCGCCGGTTGTAGACCTTGGTCAGCACCTGGTTCTTCTCGGTCAGCGCGACTTCGATCTTCTTCGCCAGGATGCCCGGGTCGAGCAGGTCCTGCACGCGCACGCCCATGCGTGCGATCTTGTCGCCGTACGCGGGCCCGATCCCGCGCCCGGTCGTGCCGATCCTGGCCTTGCCGAGGTAGCGCTCGGTGACCTTGTCGAGCGCCTTGTGGTGGGGCATGATCAAGTGCGCGTTCGAGGAGATCAGCAGCCGCTCGGCGGAGATGCCCCGCGCGGCCAGCCCGTCGATCTCGCTCAGCAGGACACCCGGGTCGATCACCACACCGTTGCCGATCACCGGCACGACTTCTGGCGAGAGGATTCCGGTGGGAAGCAGGTGGAGGGCGTATTTCTGGTCGCCGATGACGACCGTGTGCCCCGCGTTGTTGCCACCCTGATAGCGGACGACGTAATCGACGTCGCCACCGAGCAGGTCGGTGGCCTTGCCCTTGCCCTCATCGCCCCACTGGGCACCAACGAGAACGGCAGCCGGCATGGTTCAGTCTCCTGAGCACAAAACGAAACCCCTGACGCAAGCGCGACAGGGGCTCTTGCGTAGTGAGACTACCCGAACACGCCTAAACACCCCAAGGGCTAACCCTTGGTCAGCGCGTCGTAACCAGATTCCGTGCTGTCCTTAAGGAACTGCAGGCACCGCTCGGCCTCGTCTTTCTCGCCGATCGCCTGGGCGGCTCGCGACAGCGCGTACAGGCACCGCAGGAAGCCGCGGTTGGGCTCGTGCTCCCACGGAATGGGCCCGTGGCCCTTCCAGCCGCTGCGGCGCAGGTGGTCGAGCCCGCGATGGTAGCCCGTGCGCGCGAAGGCGTAGGAGGTCACGGCGTGCCCTTGGGCGAAGTATTCCTCCGCGAGCGCGGCCCACGCCGCCGGGTGGGCGGGGAAGCGGGCCGCCACGTCGGCGGGCTTGGCACCGGACTCCAGCGCCTCTCTGGCCTCGGGCTGATCCGGCAGGTGAGTCGGGGGCGGCCCGGCGAGAAGGTTATCCATAGGACAAGTCATACCCGCCGGGCCGCCGTGATGGCTAGGAGATCTTCGTCCCAGCGCTCTTCAGGCTCTCGCACGCCTCCACGACACGCGCGGCCATCCCGGCCTCCGCGGCCTTGCCGTACGCGCGCGGGTCGTAGGACTTCTTGTTGCCCACGTCGCCGTCCACCTTGAGCACGCCGTCGTAGTTGCGGAACATGTGGTCCGCGATCGGCCTGGTGAAGGCGTATTGGGTGTCGGTGTCGACGTTCATCTTGACGACGCCGTAGGAGATCGCCTCGTGGATCTCCGAGAGCAGCGAGCCGGAGCCGCCGTGGAAGACCAGGTCGAACGGCTTGTCCTTGCCGTATTTGGCGCCGACCGCGTCCTGGATCTCCTTAAGCACGCTCGGCCGCAGCTTGACGTGGCCCGGCTTGTAGACGCCGTGCACGTTGCCGAACGTGGCGGCCAGCATGTAGCGGCCCTGCTCCCCGATGCCGACGGCCTCGGCGGTCGCCAGCGCGTCCTCGGCGGTCGTGTAGAGCTTCTCGTTGATCTCGCCGACGACGCCGTCTTCCTCGCCGCCGACGACGCCGATCTCCATCTCCATGATGATCCGGGCCCGCGCGCACTTGTCCAGGAGCTCCTTGGCGATCTCCAGGTTTTCCTCCAGCAGCACGGCCGAGCCGTCCCACATGTGGGACTGGAAGAGCGGGTCCAGGCCCTTGGAGACCCGCTCCAGGGAGATGTCGATCAGCGGCCGCATGAAGCCGTCGAGCTTGTCCTTGGGGCAGTGGTCGGTGTGCAACGCCACCGTGACGGGGTATTTCGCGGCCACGATCCGGGCGTACTCGGCCAGTGCCGTCGCCCCGGCGACCATGTCCTTGACGGTGGCGCCGGACAGGAACTCGGCGCCGCCGGTGGAGACCTGAACGATGCCGTCGCTCTCGGCCTCGGCGAAGCCGCGCAGAGCGGCATTCAGCGTCTGAGACGAGGTCACGTTGATCGCCGGGTAGGCGAATCCGCCGGCCTTGGCCCGGTCGAGCATCTCAGCGTAGACCTCTGGAGTCGCAATAGGCATGATTCATCTCCCTGAGAAGTTACGGCTTCGCGCCAGGGCCCAGTATCCCGGCTCACTACCCCGTGTGGTAGATACAACGCGTTGTTGAAGGCGCGCGCTCGATGGTCACGCCAGGCATGCCCGCTCCGGGTAGGCTCTCGGCGTGGACTGGCTTTTGAATCTCCTCGACCCGACGTGGTGGCTCACGATTCTTGGCGCTTTCGCCACGGTCGGCGTCCTGGCCATCATCTTCGCTGAAACGGGTCTGCTGCTCGGGTTCTTCTTGCCCGGCGACTCGCTGCTGGTGGCCGCGGGGATTTTCAGCTCGGCCTCGGTGGCCGCGGGAATGGGCATCGAGCCGCTCTCGCTGCCGGTCCTGTTGATCGGCACCCCGCTGTGCGCGATCGCGGGAGCCCAGCTCGGGCATTTCCTGGGTCTCCGATTCGGCCGCAAACTCTTTGACAAGCCGGATTCACGCTTGTTCAAGCGGGAGCACGTGCTCAGGGCCGAGGAGTTCTTCGAGAAGTTCGGTCCGGCCAAGGCGGTGATTCTGGCCAGGTTCGTGCCGATCGTCCGCACGTTCATGAATCCCGTGGCCGGCGTGCTGGAGATGCCGCCCAAACGGTTCTTCCTGTGGAACGTCATCGGCGGCGTCTTCTGGGTCGAGAGCCTGCTCCTGGTCGGCCACTTCCTCGGCGGCCAGGTCGACCCCAAGGAGATCGACAAATACATCCTGCCGGGCGTCTTCCTCATCGTGCTCATCTCGCTGATCCCGATCTTCGTCGAGGTCGTCAAGAAGCGCCGCGAGGCCAAGCGGCTCCCCGTGCCCAACGGCAAACACCACCGCGTGGGCGATCCGTCCTGACGGCGTAGGCGACTACCGGTAGGAGTGGCATACGTCACGGTACGCTGCCCACTGTGGGACGCCACAGGTCAGATCCGATGGGCCTCGCCCGCCTGGCGCTCGCCGTCCTGGCGGTCGTGGCCGTGGTGACACTCCTGGTCATAGGCGGTCGCGCGCTGCTCGCCTCGCTCGACGCGCCGACCCAGGCCGAGCGCGAGCGCGCCACCGCGACCGCCCTCGCCACCGCCGGCACCGCCGGCCGGGAGGACACCGTCCAGGTGCCGACGGTGCACATCGAGTGCCTGGCCCAAACCTGCCCCACCGTCACCGTACGGGTGCCGGGCGGCGACGTGCTCCAGCACCGTGAGATGAGCAAGGGCGAGGAGGTCAGCTACTTCGAGCCCGAGCTGGACGTGGTGCTCAGCGACGCGGGCACGGTCCGCGTCACCGAGAACGGCAAGCGGCGCGAGCAGGGGGAGCAGGGCGCCAGGCAGGCGTTCACCGCCCGCGCGCCCGGCTAGAGGCCCAGCTCCTGCGGGGTGAAGGCGGTGCGGTATTCGAGTCCCGCGCCGACGATGCGCTCGTGCGCTCCGCGGTCCACGATCGTGGCCACGGCCACCACCTCGGCCCCGGCCTCCCGCAGCGCCTCCACGGCGGTCAGCACCGACGCGCCGGTCGTGGAGGTGTCCTCGAGCGCGAGCACCCGCCGCCCCTTCACCTCGGGCCCCTCGATTCTGCGCTGCAGGCCGTGCTCCTTCATCGCCTTGCGCACCACGAACGCGTCCAGCACGCGTCCCCGCGCCGCCGCGGCATGCAGCATCGCGGCCGCAATGGGATCGGCCCCCAGCGTGAGCCCGCCCACCGCGTCGTAGTCGAGATCCTCGGTCAGGTCGAGCATCACCTTGCCGACGAGGGGCGCGGCCACGCCGTCGAGCGTGATCCGCCGCAGGTCGAGATAGTAGTCGGCCTCTATGCCGGAGGAGAGCGTGACCTTGCCGTGGACGACGGCCTTCTTCTTGATCTCGGCCACCAGGTTGTCGCGATCTGTCATGCGTCCAAGCTTAGGGTCCTGACCAGGGTGCGAGCTTGCCGTGGGGGACGCTCGCCGGGCGGTAAAGACCGCGTCGCGGTTTAGTCGTGACGGGTTATGCGGAATGATTGCGCCGGGCAACCCCGCGTAATCGTGAGGTCACTATGGGTGTCGAATCGCCACAAAGCGACGCAGAGCTCCTGCAGGCCGTCAGGGAGGGCAACGCATCCGCTTACGGGCAGCTCTACGAGCGCCACGTCGCCGCGGCCCGTGCGCTGGCCCGGCAGCTCGTCAAGAGCACCGAGGCCGAGGACGTGATCGCCGAGGCGTTCACCAAGATCCTCGACCTGGTCGGCAGGGGCGCGGGTCCCGAGGCCGGCTTCCGCACCTACCTGCTGACCGTGGTGCGGCGCACGGTCCGCGACCGGTCCAGGATCGAGGGCCGCCCACTGAGCACGGAGGAGATCGAGGACTACGACCCCGGGATGCCGTTCGTGGATCCCGCGCTCATGGGGCTGGAGACGTCGCCGATCGCCAGGGCATACCTGTCGTTGCCCGAGCGGTGGCGGGCGGTGCTCTGGCACATCGAGGTGGAGCGGAGCAAGCAGGCCGAGGTGGCGCCGCTGCTGGGGCTGTCGGCCAACGGCGTGGCGGCGCTGACGTACCGGGCCAGGGAGGGGCTTCGGCAGGCTTACCTGCAGCTGCATCTGGGCACGCAGCCGCGGCCCGAGTGCCGTCCCGTTCTCGGCAAGCTGGGCTCCTACGTCAGGGGCGGGCTGACCAGGCGCGACGCCAAGGCGGTCGACGAGCATGTGAGCGGCTGTGAGGAGTGCCACGGGGTCCTGCTGGAGCTGGGCGATGTCAACCGCGGGCTGCGGGTCATCGTCGGACCGCTGATCGCCGGGCCGCTCTTCGGCGGCTACGCTGCCGCCCTCGCCAAGCCGGCGGTCGGCGGGCGCGTGGGCGGGTTGCTGCGGGTCTCGGCGTGGCTGTGGCGGGCGCCCAAGCACCAGCAGGCCGCGCTGGCCGGTGGCATGGCCGTCGTCCTCGCCGCAGCCATCGCGCTTCTGCTGATATCCGAGGCACGGCCGATCGACACGCCCGAGCCCGCGCCGATCGCCCAGCCGCCGCCATCGGCGCTGCAGGCGCGGCCCGAGCCCAGAGAGGAGCCCGCGCGGGTCCCGCCGCCGGCCAAGACCGAGCGGCAGCCGGGCAAGGCGAGGCTGCGGGCCACGATCGACCCGCTCGGCGCACTCGTACGCGCTCAGCCCGGCATCGTCGGCATCCGCCTGCGCAACGACGGCGACGCGCCCAGCCAGGCCTTGGCGGCGACCGTGGACCTGCCGCGGGGCGTGCGGCTCATCCCGGCGGCACGCCGTCACCAGACCGCCTCCCTCGCCGGGCCCGTGGGCACGGTTGACGGCTGGGCCTGCCGCCCGGCCGGCGGCGGCGCGCGGTGCACCAGGGAGTCGCTCGCGGCAGGCCAGGGCACGGCGGTGTTCCTGCGGGTCCTCGTCGCCGGCGAGGCGCCGGAGGGCGCGGGGCCCGCCGTGCGCGTCGAGGCCGGCGCGCTGCGGGTCACGGCGCGGGCCGAGGAAGGCGTACGCGCGTCCGGGGCGCCGGCCAGGTTCGCCACCGAGGGCAAGGTGACCGTCAGGGCGATCGGCAACTCGCTGCTGACCTGCCCCGAGGAGCTGGCGGGCTGCGTGCCCGCCCGGCGGCGCGAGGGCGACCAGCGCGACAACGACCTGTGGCCGATGACCGCGCTCGACCGGGACGGCGCGGCGGACACCACCTCCTCCAGCGCGGCCGAGCTGTCGCTGCCGAAGGGCAGCCGGGTCGTGTGGGCCGGGCTCTACTGGTCGGCGAGCGGCGAGCGGGCCGGGCCCATCAAGGTCCGCCCGCCCGGGCGGCCGGATTACGTGCCGGTCCGGCCCTCTCACGTGGCCGTCCGCGAGCTCCCCGCCGGCCCCGTCTACCAGGCGTTCGCCGACGTGAGCCGGCTGGTCGCCGGCGTACGCAGGAGCGGCACATGGTGGGCGGCCGACGCGCCGATGGAGGAGGGGGTGGCGCGGTATGCCGGCTGGAGCCTGGTGCTGATCGTCGCCGACCCGTCGGAGCCGTACAGCCAGGCCGTTGTGCTCGACACGGCCACCGTGATCGGCGGCCGGGCAGGGCGTGTACGCCTACCGCTCGGGGGCCTGACCCCCGCGGCCGCTCCGGCCAGGCTCGAACTGGTCACCTGGGAGGGCGACGCCGACCTCGCGGGCGACAAGGTCTCGCTCGGCTCCGGCGCCCTCACCCCCGCGGGCGGCGACCGCGATCCCGCCAACGTCTTCGACGGCTCGTCGAGCGGTGCCGCGGACATGGCGTTCGGGGTCGACGTCGACACGGTCGGCGCCGAGCTCGGAGTGGATCCGGGACTGACGATCGCCACGGACAAGGACGTCGTCCTGTTCGGGGTCGCCGCATTGAGCGTGCGTGCGCGCTCGTGACCGCGAACGGGACAAACTGGTACGGTCTGCCTAGACGGTCTGGTGCATCGGCGGGCAGGCGTCGAATCGTCGGCATTAACCCTCGCACGATCACCAGCTTTCATTACCCTGAGAGAGGGCCGCCGAGTCCGGTCTCTGACGGTGCAGAGCCAGCAAGGTCGGACCACCAGGAAAGGGGCGGTGTCAGTGGATCGCTGTGCGCTGTTCGTAGACGCCGGCTATCTGCTGGCTGATGGCGCGATGGCCGTGCACGGCACGCGTCATCGCGAAGCGGTCGCCTGGGATTACCCGGGCCTGCTCCAGCTGATGACCAGCCTGTCGCGCGAGCGCACCGGCCTGCCGCTGCTTCGGTGCTATTGGTACGAGGCGACGGTCGAAGGCCGCCGCACGCCGGAGCACGACGCGTTGGCCGACATACCCGGACTCAAGCTCAGGCTGTCACGGATCAGGCCGGGCCGTCGCGAGGGCGTCGACGCCCAGGTCCACCGTGATCTCATGACGCTCGCCCGCAACAACGCCATCTGCGACGCGGTGGTCGTGAGCGGGGACGAGGACCTGGCGCAGGTCGTGTGCGACGCGCAGGACCTCGGCATCAGGGTGAGCGTCATCCACATCGCGGCCGACGGCGGCTGGGCCGTCTCCCGCTCGCTCCGGCAGGAGTGCGACGATCTGGTCGAGGTGGGCTCCGCCCACCTGCGGCCTTACGTCTCCCTGGTGACCGGTGTCACCGAGTCGGCCTCCAACGGGCACCACCAGCCGCTCAGCAACGGTCAGGCCACGCACTCGCTGCCGCCTTCGCCGTCCTCCTCCCTGCCTCCGTCCTCGTTGCCGTCGTCACTGCCCCCGGCCACGCCGTCCACCGGCAGCCATGCCGCGGGCTCGTCATCCTCTTCCACGTCGAGCAGCCAGCCGTCCTCCAACGGGCCGGTGTCGTCGGGGCGCGGGCACGCGTCGTCGACGCCGCCCTCGTTGCCCACCTATGCCAGCTACCAGCAGGCGGAGCAGCCGTCGGCCCCGGCGACCGGGCCCATGCAGGCCCAGCAGTCAGCCCAGTCGCCCAGCACCGGGCAGTTCGCCTCGCCGTCGAGTGGGGGCACTTACCAGCCGTCGCAGCTGGGGCCGTACACCGGGCCGCAGCCCGCGCCCGTCACGCCGCCACCCGCCGCGACCGCGGGCGCCACCACGCTGTCCGACGCGGTCAAGGCCGCCCACCGGGAAGGGCACGACTTCGGCGAGTCCGTGGCCAGGGACGCGCCGGCGCTGTGGCTGGAGGCGGTGCTGGCCCGCAAGCCGCGCATGCCGTCCGACCTGGAGGCACGGCTGCTTCAGGGGTCGTCGTTGCCGATCGATTTCCTGCTGCATGATGAGGTACGGCACGCGTTGCGGCGCGGCTTCTGGGACGCCCTCGAACGCGCCCGCCACTGACCCACCCCTTCTGTCCCGTCGGCACGTCTTCCTCCGGCCGCGCTCCGCCGCCTTCCGGCCACCCCTCGCCTGCGCCGTGCCGTGTTGCGCGTGCCGTGTTGCGCGTGCCGTGTTGCGCGGGCCGTGCCCTATCCCGCCGCCCCGGCGTCATGAGGGTGCGCCCGTGTCGCCTGGGCGACGCGCTGCTGGCCTGCGCTGCGGCGTCCCGGGAGTGTGCCGGGTCAGGACAGGGCGTCGAAGCCGGCGCGCAAATGCGTCAGGCGGTCGGTGAGGTCCGAGAGCGGCGCGGCCAGCGCCGGGTCCTGGGACTTGCGGGCCAGCTCCCGAATCCGGGCCAGCTCATCCTCCACGGCCGTCAGCCGCCGCGACAGCTCCGGCAGCACCGACGCCTGATCACCGGCCCCGGCCGGCAGCTCGCCGGTGAGCCGGTCGCGGAGCAGGGACGCCTGCTCGGCCAGCCGCTTGTTCATGTTGTAGAGCTCGGTGAACACCGACACCTTCGCCCGCAACACCCACGGGTCGAACGGCTTGGTCAGATAGTCCACCGCACCTGCCGCGTAGCCGCGGAAGGCGTAGTCGGGCGCGCTGTCCACCACGGTCAGGAAGATGATCGGAATGTTCCTGGTCCGCTCGCGCCGCTTGATGTGCGCAGCCGTCTCGAACCCATCCATGCCCGGCATCCGCACGTCGAGCAGGATGAGCGCGAACTCGGTGTTGAGCAGTGCTTTCAGCGCCTCCTCGCCCGACCGGGCGCGTACCGGCACCAGGTCGAGCGAGCTGAGGATGGCTTCAAGCGCGATGAGGTTTTCCTCGCGGTCGTCTACCAGGAGGATCTTCGCTCGCTCCGCCATCGATCACGACCCTTCGGCTGATGAGTCAGAAGTGGCCCCTCGGCCGCGGCTCAGCCAGCCGCGCAGGCGCTCGAGCAGGCGGTCGACGTCGACCGGCTTGGGCACGTAGTCCGACGCGCCCGACGCGATGCTCTTCTCCCGGTCGCCCCGCATGACCTTGGCCGTCAACGCGATGATCGGCAGGTCGGCGAACTGCGGCATGCGCCGGATCGCCGAGGTCGTGGCCCAGCCGTCCATCTCTGGCATCATGATGTCCATCAGCACGAGCGCGACGTCCTCGTTTCGTTCGAGCTGCTCGATCCCCTCCCGGCCGTTCTCAGCGTAGACGACTGTAGAGCCGTGTCGCTCCAGCACGCTGGTCAGCGCGAACACGTTGCGGATGTCGTCGTCCACGATGAGGATCTTCGCGCCGCTGAGCGGGTCGTCACCCTGCCACTGGACAGGCGTCTCGATCGGCGGCTCGACCAGCTCGGGCATCGGCAGATCGAGCGGCATCGGCGGCTCGGGCACGGTGACGGTGGCAGGCTCGTCCGCGGGCGAGGCCATCAGCTGCCGACGTCCCGCGCTCCCGTCCGTGGCGGCCAGCGGCCCGGTGTACGAGGCCGGCAGGTAGAGCGTGAACGTGCTGCCCTTGCCGAGCTCGCTGTCCACGTGGATCTCGCCGCCGAGCAGCCTGGCGATGTCCCGGCAGATGGCCAGGCCCAGGCCCGTGCCGCCGTATTTCCTGCTCGTCGTGCCGTCGGCCTGCCGGAACGCCTCGAAGATCACGTCCCGCTTGTCTGGCGCGATGCCGATGCCGGTGTCGATCACCTGGAACGCCAGCAGGTCCCTGGCGTCGTGCAGCGTATCGTCGTCGAAGTCCACCCCGGGCGGCGCCACCGCGACCCGCAGCTTCACCTCGCCCCGCGGCGTGAACTTCACCGCGTTGGACAGCAGGTTACGCAGCACCTGTTGCAGCCGCTGCTCGTCGGCGCGCAACTCGTTCGGAACATCGGATTCGACGTCCACGCTGAACGACAGGCCCTTGTCCTGAGCGAGTGGCGCGAACGCCGCTTCGAGCAGATCGACCATCTTGGGCAGCGACACCTGGATAGGGTGGATGTCCATCCGGCCCGCCTCGACCTTCGACAGGTCGAGCATGTCGTTGATCAGCTGGAGCAGCGCCGATCCGGCGCTGTGGATCGTACGGGCGAACTCGACCTGCTGCGAGGTCAGGTTGCCCTCGGCGTTCTCGGTCAGCAGCTTGGCCAGCACCAGCAGGCTGTTGAGCGGCGTGCGCAGCTCGTGCGACATGTTCGCGAGGAACTCGGACTTGTAGCGCGAGGACACCGCGAGCTGCTCCGCGCGCTCTTCCAGCGTGCGGCGGGCCTGCTCGATCTGGAAGTTCTGGATCTCGATCGCGCGGTTCTGCTTGGCCAGCAGCGCCGCCTTGTCCTCCAGCTCGGCGTTGGACCTGCGCAGCTCCTCCTGCTGGCGCTGCAGCTCGTCCGAGCGCTCCTGCAGCTCGCGGGTGAGCCGCTGCGACTCGGTCAACAGGTCCTCGGTGCGGGAGTTGGCGATGATCGTGTTCATCGTGACACCGATGGTCTCGACGAGTTGCCGCAGGAAGTCCAGGTGCACCTCGCCGAACGGGGTGAACGAGGCCAGCTCCAGCGCGCCGAGCACGCGGCTCTCGAACAGGATCGGCAGCACCACGATCTGCGCGGGCGTGGACTGGCTGAGCCCGCTGTCGATGGTGATGAACTGGGGCGGCACGTCGTCGAGCACGATGGGCCGGCCTTCGGCCGCGGCCTGGCCGACGATGCCCTCGCCGATCGCGAAGCGCTGACGCGGCGCCCGGTCGGGACGCACGCCGTAGCCGCCGATCAGCACCAGCTCGTGGTCGCCCTCGGGGTCGATGCCGTAGAAGGCGCCGTAGCGGGCCGACACCAGCGGCGTCAGCTCGCTCATCGTCAGCTTGGCCACCTCGTAGAGGTCGCGGTGGCCCTGCATGAGCCGGGAGATGCGGGCCAGGTTGGACTTGAGCCAGTCCTGCTCCTGGTTGGCCTGGGTGGTCTCGCGGAGGTTGGCCACCATCGAGTTGATGTTGTCCTTCAGCTCCGCCAGCTCGCCCTGTGCCTCGACGGCGATCGAGCGGGTCAGGTCGCCGCGCGCCACGGCGCTGGTCACGGTCGCGATCGCACGCACCTGCGTGGTGAGGTTGCCGGCCAGCTCGTTGACGCTCTCGGTGAGCCGCTTCCACGTGCCCTCGACGCCCTCGACCCGGGCCTGGCCGCCCAGCTGGCCCTCCGAGCCCACCTCGCGGGCGACTCGGGTGACCTCGGAGGCGAAGGACGACAGCTGGTCCACCATGCGGTTGATGGTGGTCTTCAGTGCCAGGATCTCGCCCTGGGCGTCCACGTCGATCTTGCGCATGAGATCGCCGTTGGCGACCGCGGTGGTCACCTCGGCGATGTTGCGCACCTGGTAAGTCAGGTTGTTGGCCATGAAGTTGACGTTGTCGGTGAGGTCCTTCCACACACCGGACACGCCCTGCACCCGCGCCTGGCCGCCCAGCTGGCCCTCGGTGCCCACCTCGCGGGCGACTCGGGTCACCTCGGAGGCGAAGGACGACAGCTGGTCCACCATCGTGTTGAGGGTGTCCTTGAGCTGCAACATCTCGCCCTGGGCGTCGACGGTGATCTTCTTCGACAGGTTGCCCTGGGCCACCGCGGACGAGACGGCCGCGATCTGGCGCACCTGAGAGGTCAGGTTGTTGGCCATCGAGTTGACGTTGTCCGTCAGGTCCTTCCAGACCCCGGACACACCGCGGACCTGCGCCTGGCCGCCCAGCTGGCCCTCGGTGCCCACCTCGCGGGCGACTCGGGTCACCTCGGAGGCGAACGACGACAGCTGCTCGACCATCGTGTTCATGGTCGACTTGAGCTCCAGGATCTCGCCCTGGGCGTCCACGTCGATCTTGCGGGTGAGGTCGCCGTTGGCGACGGCCGTGGTCACCTGGGCGATGTTCCGCACCTGATAGGTGAGGTTGTTGGCCATGGAGTTGACGTTGTCGGTGAGGTCCTTCCAGACGCCCGACACGCCCTTCACCTCGGCGCGGCCGCCGAGCTTTCCTTCGGTGCCGACCTCGCGGGCCACGCGGGTGACCTCGTCGGCGAAGGAGGACAGCTGGTCCACCATCGTGTTGAGGGTGTCCTTCAGCTGGAGGATCTCGCCCTGCGCGTCGACGGTGATCTTCTTCGACAGGTTGCCCTGGGCCACCGCCGTCGCCACGGTCGCGATGCTGCGCACCTGAGAGGTCAGGTTGTTGGCCATGAAGTTGACGTTGTCCGTCAGGTCCTTCCAGACCCCGGACACGCCGGTGACCTGCGCCTGGCCGCCGAGCTGGCCTTCGGTGCCGACCTCGCGGGCGACTCGGGTGACCTCCTCGGCGAAGCCGGACAGCTGGTCCACCATGGTGTTGACGGTGTTCTTCAGCTCGAACATCTCGCCCACGGCGTCGACCGTCACCTTGCGGCTCAGGTCGCCCTTGGCCACCGCCGTGGTCACGACCGCGATGTCGCGCACCTGCGCGGCCACGCGCGAAGACATCGTGTTGACGGCCTCGGTGAGGTCGCGCCAGCTGCCCGACATGCCGCGCAGGTTGGCACTGCCGCCGAGGCGGCCCTCGGTGCCGGCCTCGCGGGCCACCCTGGTCACCTCGGAGTTGAACAGCGCCAGCTGATCCACCATGCCGTTGATGGCCTTGCCCAGGCGGCGCACCTCGCCACGGGCCGACCGGTCGAGGTCGATGCGGCGCGAGAGATCACCCTTGGCGACCGCGTCGATCACATCGGCCGCGCCGCTCACCGGGCTCACCAGGGCCTCGATCAGCTGGTTGACCGACTCGACGCTCTCCGCCCACGCGCCCACGCCGGGGCCGGGCGTCAGCCGCTCGCTGAACCGGCCCTCCTTGACCACTTCCTTACGGACGCGTACGAGCTCGTTGGACAGATGCTCGCGACGATCGGCCACCTCGTTGAGCAGCAGCCGTATCTCGCTGAGAATGCCGGGAGGCGCATGAGGCACCCGACGCCGGAAGTCACCGTCACGCCAAGAGAAAAGGGTCTCCAGGACGGGCACGAGATCCGATTCGGTGTACGTCCTCTCCTCGGGGCTTAGCGCGGCCTTGGCCGTGGTCATGGGGCCTCCTTCACTCGCTGCCTGCCTCGGCGAGTGATTCAAGTCTGTCACGATGAGTAGCTCGTAGTCCTGTCCTTGGATTTACCCCAAGTCAGTGGGAAGTGTGGTAGGCACGGTGGGATGACTGCTTCTCCCCATGCGGTGCTGGCCGCGACGTTCGCGCCCGGCGAGACCGCTGTGACGGCTGCGATGAGGTTCACGCGTGAGGTGATGACCGCGTGGGCCACTGGTGGCGTGCTCCATACTGCCGAGCAAGTCGCAGGGGACTTGGCCGAGCAGGTCGCTGACGAGCCATTTGAGGTCATTTGGAAGCATTTCGGGAACGCTGTACAGATCGAATTCCGGCAACGAAGCGTCTCCCAGAGTGATCCGAAAGCTCCTTCCTCGAACGTGGAAGAGTGGGGAGTCACCTTCGCGGGCGATTCCCGTGTCCATTGGGCTAGGCTCACGCTACCTGGCTCCGTGGACAGGGTGGCAGCCGAATGGCTGGAGGAGAGGTCCACCGGACCTCATTGGCTGGGGTTCCTGGCTGACGCGAGCGACTTGCTGGCAGGCACTCTCGACCCCGACATGGTGCCGGCGATCATCGCCCAGATTGTGGTGCCGAGGTTGGCGAGTTGGTGCGCCGTCTACACCTCCGACGGCGCCGCCGGACCGCTGCGGCTGGTCTATCTGTGGCATGCCGACGAAGCCAGGATCGACGGGCTGCGCGAGCAGCTGGCGGACATGGACGTCGGGGCCGCCGGCACCAGCGTCACCTCCACCCTTCACCTGGCCGACTCGCAGGTGCTGGCGGTGCCGCTGACGGCGCGCGGGCGCAGTCTCGGCATGATGTGCCTGGGGCGGCCCGACCGGTTCCGTGACGACGTCATCCAGTTCGCCGACGACATCGGCAGGCGCGCCGCGCTTGCCATGGACAACGCCAGGCTCTACGCCCAGCAGGCCGCCGCCAACCGGGCGCTGCAGCGCAGCCTGCTCCCGCCCAACGAACCCGACGTGCCGGGGCTCGACTACGGTGTCATCTACGAGCCCGCCGGCGAGGTCAACGAGGTCGGCGGCGACTTCTACGACCTGTTCAAGGCGGGCGACGACTCGTGGCGCTTCGCGATCGGTGACGTCTGCGGCACCGGCCCGGAGGCCGCGGCCGTGACCGGCCTCGCCCGGCACACGCTGCGGCTGCTGGCGCGGGAGGGATATGGGGTGGCCGCCGTGCTCGGCCGGCTCAACCAGGCGATCCTGGAGGAGGGGGAGCGGGCCAGGTTCCTCACGCTGCTGCACGGCGACATCACCCCCGTGGAGACCGGTCTGGAGGTCCGCCTGGTGTCGGCGGGGCATCCCGAGGCGCTGCGGCTCAAACCGAACGGCAAGGTCGAGACCGTCACTACGCCGCAGTCGTTGCTCGGGGTCTTCCATGAGGTCGTGTTCGAGGCCGACACCCTCCATCTCGACCACGGCGACGTGCTGCTGGCCGTCACGGACGGGGTGACCGAGCGGCGCTCCGGCGGTCGCCTGCTCGACGACGACGGCGGCCTGGCCAAGCTGCTCGCCGAGTGCGCCGGGCTGTCGGCCAGGGCGGTGGCCGAGCGCATCCGCAGGGGCGCGGCCGAGTTCGCCTCCGAGCCGAGCGCCGACGACCTCGCCATCGTGGTGCTGCGCGCACGCTGACGCGTGGGCGGCGTGGTGCTCGATGAGGACCTCCCGATGTACGGCGGTGCGCGCGATCGTGACAGCGGTCAGGCCCGACGGTCAAGACTGTCGGGCCTGCAAGTCCTTACAACCTGTCAACCTCAGTGTGCATTCACGTGCTTTCGCGCGAATTCGAGCTGCACCGCGATCTGCGCGATCCGCTCCGACACCACGAGCGAGCCGCGAATGGCGTCGTAGGTGTAGACCTCATGCTCGCGGCCGTGCTCGGCAAGCGTGGCCACGTACTTCTCGATCTGGCGGAGCGGGCAGCGCGTGTCGTTCTCGCCGGCGAGGATCAGCAGAGGGGCCTTCACCTGGTCGGCGTACGTGATCGGGGAGCTGGTGGCATACCGCTCGGGCTGCTCGTCGGGTGAGCCGCCGAGCAGCGCGCGGTGGTAGGCGCGCAGGCTCTCGGCCTCGTCCTCGTACGAGGTCTGGTGGCAGGCGATCGGGACCGCCGCGATGCCGGCCGCCCACAACTCGGGTTGGGTGCCGAGGCCGAGCAACGTGAGATAGCCGCCCCACGCCGAGCCGGCCAGCACCAGACGGTCCGGGTCGGCGATGCCGCGCTCGATCACGCAGTGGCGTACGGCGGCCACGTCGGCCAGCTCGATGTGCCCCACGTCGCCGTGCAGCGCGTCGCGCCAGGCCGAGCCGTAGCCGGTAGAGCCGCGGTAGTTGACCCGCACCACGGCGAAGCCCGCGTCCACCCAGGCCGCGACGGTGGGCGAGAACGCGTCGCGGTCGTGTGCCGCCGGCCCATGGTGCAGCAGGAAGACCGTGGGGTGGGGCGCGGTGCCGGTCTCCGGTTGGGAGATCAGCGCGTGGATGCGGCCGCCCTCGCCCTCGACGTCGATGTCCTCGAGGGGCACACTCGGCGGCGCCGGCGGCCCACCGGGGTTGATCACGACCTGTCCGGTGCTGGAGCGGATGACCGGCGGGCGGGAGGCACTGGACCAGGAGTATTCGACGTGGCCGCCGGGCCGGGGAGCCGCCTCGTCGATCACGCCGTGCGGCGTGTCGATGAGGGTCAGGCCGCCGCCGGCCAGGTCGTAGCGGTGCAGGTAGCTGCGGGCCCGGTCCTCGCGCAGGATCAGCAGGCCGCGGCCGTCGTCGTACCACTCGGCGTCCAGGTCGCCGGAGTCCTTCAGCCAGATCTCGCGCTGTTCGCCGGTCACCGGGTCCCAGACCAGGGGCTCGTGGCGCTGGCGGCGCTCGTGCAGGGCGAGCAGGCGGCGGTCGCCCACGACAGGGGCGAAGTGGAGCCCGAGCACGCCCTTGCCGGGGCCGTCGTACAACTCGCTGACGGTCTCGCCGTTGGCACGGACGACGCGGAGCGCGGGGTGACGGAAATCGCCGTACTCACCGTGATTTATCGCTATGAGCGAGCCGTCGAGGGACATGTCGCACACCCAGGCGGCCTCGGTGTGCTCGTAGAGCAACCGGTCCGGCTCGCCCTCGCGTACCAGGTGGATGCGGAAGGTGCTGTCGCTGGCCAGGCTGATCGCCGCGACGCCGGTCGTGGACAGCGCGATGCCGCCGGGCTGGCCGGGCGGCAGGCTCGGGGCCACCGGCTCGTCGGGGCCGCCGGTGAACGGCTGGCGCCACCATCCGCCGAACTCGTCGCCGTCGGTGTCGGCGAACCAGTAGATCCACTGGCCGGTGGGGTCGATGGCGGCGTACGCGGTGCCCTTGGGCCGGTCGGTCACCTGCCGGATGGCGCCCGTCACGCGATCCCAGGCGTAGACCTCCCACGTTCCCGTGGCGTTGGAGCGGTAGATGGAGCGGTTCGGAGCCTGACGTGCCCAGGAGGGCAGCGTCATGCGCGAGGCCCGGAACCTGGCCTGCCAGCGTTCCTCCGCCTTCATCCGGCGCGCCCCCTCCCATTGCTGTCCCGCGTGTCCCGGCTCGGGATGCCGTCCAGTATTGCGCCTACGCCGGGGAAATACGTCAGGAATGTGGGGGAATTTCGGTCTAAATACCCCATCAGTAACACCAGTCGCACACGTCCGTCAAGGAACAGGACTTGATCGGGGTGCGGGCTCGAAGGTAGATAGGTGAAATGCCGCGTGCGTCACTACTTTCTGCCGACTTTTCGCGACTTCTGCGGCTTCCGTGACTTTCGCGGCATTTCGGGAGACATATCCCGCGATGCGTTGCTCAAGGTCGGCCACGTCGGCGTGCCAGGCACTCGGGCCCATCCCGACCACCTGGGCGATGTCCTCGGGGCTCAGCTCCATGTCGAACTCGATCGAGCGCCGCCCGGTCTCCGCGAAGCCCTCCATGCTGCGCGCGACCCTGCGCTCCTTCTCCTCGTCCACGGAAAGCAGTCCCAACTCCTCGACCAGCGGGCTCAGATGTGTCCGCGCGGGCGTGACGACCACCACGACGCCGTCCGGCCGCAGGATCCTTCTGAACTCGGGCCCGTTTCTGGGCGCGAAAACGTCGATCACCACATCGGCCACCCCATCCCGGATGGGGAGAGGCCGCCACACGTCGGCCACAAAGGCTCCCGCCCTCGGATGCACCCGCGCCGCCCGGCGTACAGCGTGCTTCGACACATCGAACGCCATCCCGATGCCATCGCTCACGGCATTGAGCACGGTCGCCAGATAGTGTCCGGTTCCCGTGCCGGCGTCGACGATCACCGGTGCGGTCCTGCCCTCCGCGCGGCGACCCTCGACGTTGTCCCGGTCTGACACAGGACCTCCTGCTGGTCCCACGCCGTAACCGGCCTCCATTCCCGCCCCACGGTACGCCTTCAGCACGCTGCCGTCATTCGTTTCGGTGGACGACTCGCGTTCTAGTGGACCGTTCTGCCCTGATGTGTGCTCCAGCACGCTGTCGGCCACGGCGGCGGCGAGCGGGGCGTAGTGCCCCGCGTCGAGGAACTCGGCCCTGGCTGCCACCATCGCCGCGCTGTCGGCGGTGCCCGGCGGTCTGGAGCCGACGAGGAGGCTGACGTATCCCTGCTTGGCCACGTCGAACGCGTGCCCGTCGGCACACCGCAGCGCCTGCTCCTCCAGTCGCACGCCGGCGCGGCATACGGGGCAGACGAGGTATTCGACGATGTCAGCCAGCATGTGCCCATTCTGGTCCACCGCCACGGAGTTACCTATCGGGGCTGGAGAGCGGTGCCGAAGGGGAGCAGCCGTCCCCAGACGTCAGGGATGGTTCGGGTGAGCTCCGTGGGCGAACCGCACGGTGATGGACAGGCCGCCTTCGGGACGCGCGCTGGTGGTGAGGGTGGCGTGGTGGGCTTGGGTGACGGCATTGACGATGGCGAGGCCGAGGCCGTAGCCGTCGCGGTGGCCGTGACGATGGGGCGCCAGTTTCTGGAAGGGTTGGAAGAGCCGCTGGATCTGGTTGCCGGGGATGACCGGCCCGCTGTTGGTGACCGTCAGGGCCACCTCCGTGCCGGAGGTCTGAGTGGTGACCTTTACGTGCCCGTCCGGGCGGTTGTGGCGGATGGCGTTGTCGATGAGGTTGGCGACGAGGCTTTCGATCAGTCTGGGGTCCCCGGCCGTCACTGCGGGCGTGAGGTGTTCGGCGAGGTCAATGCCTGTCTCCGTGGCTTGGTCGCGGCGGGAGGCGAGCACTCCTGCGACGATCTGGGTGAGGTCGAGGGCGTCCCACCGGGTGACGCCGCACTCGCTGGTGGCCAGAGCGAGCAGCGCTTGGAGGAGTCGCTCCTGGTGTTCGCCCAGAGCGAGGGCCTCCCGGCAGACCGAGCGCAGGGCCTCGGCGTCGGCGTCGGGGTCGGCGAGGGCGACTTCGAGGAGGGTACGCAGGCCGGCGAGCGGGGTGCGCAGCTCGTGGGAGGCGTTGGCGACGAAGTGGCGTTGGGCGTCGAAGGAGGCTTGAAGGCGGGCGAACAGGTCGTCGAGGGTGTTGCCGAGTTCGGTCAGCTCGTCCGCAGGCTCGCCGAGGTCGAGGCGCTGGTGGAGGTTTCCGGCGGAGATGATTTTGGCGGTGGTGGTGATGGCGCGCAGCGGGTGCAGGAACCGGCCGGCGACGTACCAGCCGAGAGCCAGGGCGACGGGAATCAGTATGACCAGGGCGACGGCGGATCCGGTGAGGAGTTGGGGCAGGCTGATCCCGGGCCCTGCTTCGGCGATCGTGCCGGATGAGGAGGGGCCTTTGGGCGTGGCCATGTGGATGCTGGCCAGCGGGACGTTGACGAATATGAGCACGAAGGTCCCGGCGGCGTAGATGCCCGCCGCGTAGGCGAGCGCGAGCCGCGTCTGCAGGGACCTTCTGGTGAGCGACTGGGAGGTCATGACGGTCCGATGCGGTAGCCGCCTTCGCGGATGGTCTCGATCACGGGCGGGTCGCCGAGCTTGGCCCGTAGCCGGTGCATGGTGTGCTTCACGGCGCTGCTGAAGGGGTCGGCGGCCTCGTCCCAGACGCGTTCGAGCAGTTCCTCGGCGGAGATGACCAGCCCGGGTACGGCGAGTAGGCATTCGAGCAGGCCGAACTCCCTGGGGCTCAGCTCAAGGCGCCGGCCGGCCCGGAACGCGACACGGCGGGCCGGATCGAGGGTGATGTCCCCGCATGTCAGGGTGGGCGGTAGCGGCGGGGTGGCGCGGCGGGCCAGGGCACGAACGCGCGCGACCAGTTCGGCGAACGCGAACGGCTTGGGCAGGTAGTCGTCGGCGCCGAGGCTGAGCCCGTCGACGCGGTCCTCGATCGTGCCGGAGGCGGTGAGCATCAGTACGCGGGTCTCACAGCGGCCGTGGGCGAGTCGCCCGCAGATCTCGTCTCCGTGGACGCCGGGCAGGTCGCGATCGAGGATCACCACGTCGTAGCGGGTGGCGGCCAGGCGGTCGAGGGCGGCGGTTCCATCCAGGACGACGTCGACGGCCATGCCCTCGCGGCGCAGCCCGGTTCCGATGGAGCGGGCGAGGACCTCGAAGTCCTCGACGACGAGGACCCTCACCGCCCCTCACCGCCAGTCATCGTGTGGCCGAATCTGCCGCCGGGTCGAGGTGCCATGCTTCGACGATGCCAGATCCCAGGTTCCAGCCCGGTCGCAGCCGCTGCGACCGGGCTGGAACCGGGTACCGCGTACAACCGTCGGCATGAGTTCATTCACGCCTCACCGATCCAGTCCGCGGGCTGGGCGGGATCGTTTCCCTCAGTTGCTGCGCGCGGAGTGGACCAGGTTCCGCTCCGGTCTGGGCTGGGTGCTCCTCATGGCTTCCGTGGTGGTCACCGTGTCGCTCGGACTGCTGATCGCCGGGGGTGCCCGCAGCGCCTGCGTGACCGGGAAGGGGGAGGGCCCCTGCCCCGCGCCTTTGGTGGGTCCCGATGGTACGGCGGTGAGGGACAAGTACTACTTCGTGCACCAGCCGCTCACGGGGGACGGCAGCATCACCGCCCGTGTGTCGGACATGACCGGGCAGATGCGGGTGCCGGACGTCGTGCCCGGAGCGCGCAACGTCAAGGAGGGAGTGGTGCCGTGGGCGAAGGCCGGGCTCCTCCTCAGGCAGAGCCTCAAGCAGGGCACACCGTACGCCGCCGTCATGCTCACCGGAGATCACGGCGTGCGGATGCAGCACAACTACATCCACGACGTGGCCGGCGGTCCTCACAATGGCCCGCAGTGGCTGCGGCTGACCAGGTCGGGCGACACCGTCACCGGCTACGAGTCCGACGACGGCAAGACGTGGACCGAGGTCGCCACGGTCAAGTTGTCCGGGCTGCCGGAGACGGTCGAGATCGGGCTGTTCGCCACCTCACCAGGCGCCTTGTGGGACATGGCGAAAGCCTTCGCCCAGGCCACCGCCACTTTCGACCAGATCACGCTGGAGGGCGCGAACGGTTCGTGGCGGCGTGACGACGTCGGCGTCGTCATGGAGTCCGACGGCAAGACCCCGCATCACCCGGGCGGGGTGGTCGAGTCCGGTGACAAGCTCATCGTGACCGGGGTTGGTGACATCGGGCCCGCCACGGTGGAGGGCGGTCTGCGCGCTGACCTCATGCTGATCGGCGGGGCGGTGGGGCTGATCCCGGTGCTCGTGGCCGCGGTCTTGTTCTTCACCGCGGAACACCGGCGGGGGCTGATCGGGACCGGTCTGCCGGCCGAGTCGCATCCCGCGCGGCAGCTGGCGGCCAAGGCCCTGGTGGTCGGCGCGGTCGCGTTCGTGGCGGGGCTGGTGACCTCGGGGGTCGTGGTCCCCGTCGGCCTGGCGATGTTGCGCGCCAATCAGAACCCGATTCAGCCGATCACCTTGGGTACCGAGCTCCGGGTAATCGTCGGCTACGCGGCGCTGACCGCGGTCGCCGCCGTGCTGGCTCTGGGCCTCGCCGCGCTGGTCAAGCGGGGGATCGTCGCCATCGGGCTGGCCATCGCGCTGGTCGTCGTGCCTCACCTGCTGGCGAGCGCGGGGCTGGCGCCATGGCTGCTGATGATCACTCCTGCCGCCGGGTTCGCGATCACGCAGAGCATCCCCACGTTCGCGCATGTGGACGTGGACCAGTCACTGCTCGGGGGCTATTACCCGCTCCCGCCATGGGCGGGTTTGACCGTGACCTTCGGGTACGCGGCCCTCGCCCTCGGGGCGGCGATAGCCGTACACCGCGAGAAAACTTCACGTCAGGCTCCGCTCCCCTAGAGGTATGGCGCGGTGGCGCCCGTGGGGGATGGGAGGCGGGTCAGGCGGCGGTTGCGGCTTCGAGGAGGAAGGCGGCGTTGGACGACGTGGCGCGGAGCTTGTCGACGAGGACCTGGAGTCCTTGCTGCTTCTCGAGCCCGGTGAGCATCCGCCGCAAGCGCCAGACCACCTTCCGCTCCTCCGCGTGCAGCAGGATCTCCTCCCGCCGCGTCCCCGAGCTCTCCAGGTCCACGGCCGGGAACAGCCGCCGCTCGGCCAGCTCTCGGGTGAGGTGCAGCTCCATGTTGCCCGTCCCCTTGAACTCCTCGTACAGGTTGTTGTCCATCCGCGACCCCGTGTCGACGAGCGCGGTGGCGAGGATGGTGAGGGAGCCGCCGCCCTCGACGTTGCGTGCGGCGCCGAAGAAGCGTTTGGGCGGGTAGAGCGCGCGGGCGTCGATGCCGCCGGTGAGCACGCGCCCGCCGCCGGGCGCCAGGTTGTTGTACGCCCGCCCCAGCCGGGTGAGCGAGTCGAGCAGCACCACCACGTCCCGTCCGGACTCGACGAGCCGCTTGGCCCGCTCGATGGCCAGCTCGGCGACGGTGGTGTGGTCGTGGTCGGGGTGGTCGAAGGTCGAGGAGTAGACCTCGCCCGCGATGGTGGCCCGCATCTCGGTGACCTCCTCGGGCCGCTCGCCCACGAGCACGACCATGAGGTGCACCTCGGGATGGTTGCGGGTGATCCCGGCGGCCAGCGCCTGCAGGACCATGGTCTTGCCGGCCTTGGGCGGCGCGACGATGAGGCCGCGCTGTCCCTTGCCGATGGGTGCGAACAAGTCGATGACGCGCGTGCTGAGCGACTCGGTCTCGATGGTGAGCCGTTCGGTCGGGTGTACGGGCGTCAGGTCAGCGAACGTGGGCCGCCTGCGCCACTGCGTGTCGCCGTTGACCGACTCGACGCGGGCGAGCTTGTTGCCTGCGAAGGAGGCGACGACGTGGTCGCCCTGCCGCAGGTCGAACTGCTTGATTTTCTCGGGAAGCACGCGCACGTCACCCGGTCCCGGCAGGTGCTCGGCCCGGATGAACGCGGATTTTTCGCGTATGTCCAGGAGGCCGCTCACCTGCCGCACGGGCACGTCCGCACGCTGTTCAGGAATGGTGTGCACAGACATGGTGAAACCCCTTTGGGGGAATGCGCCGGACCCGTGAAGGCCGGCGAGTGATGAAAGGAAGCCGGGCCCCGTAACGCGGGGCGAGGCTGAGATCGAAGATCAGCGGAGCTGTAGCTCAACGCTGGTTGGAACATACCACACGATCTGACCTACCAAACGCCTAGCCCTCTTGGGCTATTCCCGGGCGATTCTCGGGTCTTCGCGCACACGCACGGGACACGCCGCGTGACAATCTTCTTCTCGACACCGTACTCCGAGGAAAATTACCGCGGCCGGTGTATCGAAGGACACAGAGCCCCCATCAGCGCAGCGTCATCGTGTCAAGTGACATGCAGGACCCCTGCAACTCGGTGAGGGTTCCATAGGACCAACAGAACCTCCTTGGGGGAGCACCATGATGACCGTCAACCACTGCCCGCGGTGCCACCACGAGCTCGACGAGGGCCCGATCATGTACCGGTGCGCGAACTGCCGCCGCGCCGTCTACGCCGCCGACCTCGAGAACGAGTACGTTCCGCATCTCCACGCCGAGCCTGTCGCCGCCTAGTCTTGGCGCGTGCCGCATCAACCGATAACCGTGTCCGGCGTCGAGGTGACACCACTCTGCGACGCCGTGGGTCCGATGGGGTCGGCGATCCGCCGCCCGCTCGCCGAGATGTTCCCCGATTCGGGGCTCCGGGACGAGCCGTGGGTCCTGCACTTCCACTGCTATCTGCTGCGTTCGGCGGCAGGCCGCCTCACCCTGGTCGACACCGGCATCGGCGGAGCCAGCTCGCCGGCGTCCAGTTGGGCGCCGGTTCCGGGAACGCTGGCCGGCGAGCTGGCCGCAGCCGGCGTCGCGCCCGCTGACATCGACACCGTCGTCCTCACCCACCTGCACAGCGACCACGCCAGCGGCGTGGTGACCGACGACGGCAGGCCGGCGTTCGAGAACGCGCGCCATGTGCTCCAGCAGGCCGAGCTGGACGCCGCGGCGGGGCCCGTGCTCGACCGGCTGCTCGCTCCGATCAAGGGCCAACTGCACGTGGTGGAGGGCCGGGCCGAGGTCGCCCCCGGCGTTCACGTGCACCTCGCGGCGGGGCACACGCCCGGCCATCAGATCGTCCGGGTCGGCGACGTTGCCATGACCGGCGACCTCGTTGTCCATCCCGTGCAGCTCGACGACCCCGGCGTGCGTTACCTCTACGACGACGACCAGGAGGCGGCCGCACGCACCCGCGCCGAGGTGCTCGACGCGCTCAGGGCCGAGCGGGCGATTCTCGCCACCGCCCACTTCAGCGAGCCTTTCCTGCGTCTTTGAGCACGTCCGGGTCTGCCATAGTGCTGGTGTGAACGATTTCTGGGCGACGGTCAACCGGGTGATCGCAGGGGCGGCGGCGTACATCACTGACGAGAAAGGGCGGGTCCTGCTGGTCGACCCGAACTACCGCGAGCACTGGAACTTCCCCGGCGGCATCGTCGACGCCGGGGAGCATCCCGCGCAGGCGTGCGCCAGGGAAGTGGCCGAGGAGGTCGGGCTGGAGGTGGAGGTCGGCAGGCTGCTGACCGTGCACTGGGGTGAGCTGTCGTACATCCCCTATCCGCTGGTCAACTTCCTGTTCGACTGCGGCGAGATCGCCTCTGACACGCCCATCACCCTGCAGGCCGAGGAGCTGGACGACTACGGGTTCTTCACGGTCGAGGAGGCCGAGCGGCTGCTGCCGAGCCACGTCTACCAGCGGCTGCTGGCCGCGGCTGCCGCCCGGGAGTCCGGCGAGATGCGCTACCTATCGCCTGCTCAGGACGGGCTGGTCGGCCAGTAGCGAGGCGGGCAGGGCCACCATCGCGGTCAGGCCGCCGTACGGCGAGGGCGACAGGGTGACCTTGATGTCGTGCCGGGCCGCCAGCCTGCTGACCACGAACAAGCCGAGCCGGTCGCTCTGCGCCAGGTCGAACTCCGGCGTCGTCGTCAGCCGGTCGTTGAGCTCGTCGAGCTCGATGCGGGGCAGGCCGAGCCCTCGGTCCTCGACCTCGACCACCAGGCCGTTCGGGGTCGCCATGCTCCGCACGTCCACCCTGGTCTGGGGCGGCGAGAACAGCGTGGCGTTCTCGACCAGCTCGGCCACCAGGTGGGCCACGTCTGTGACCGCCGAGCCCAGCAGCGCGACCGGCGGCGTCTGGAGCACCTCGACCCGCTCGTACTCCTCCACCTCGGCCACCGCGGCGCGCAGCACGTCGTGGATCGGCACCGGATTGCGCCAGCCGCGGCCCGGGGTCTGGCCGGACAGGATGATCAGGCTCTCGGCGTGCCGGCGCATGCGGGTCGTGAGGTGGTCCAGCTTGAACAGGTCCGCCAGGAGCTCCGGCTGCTCGGTCGCTCGTTCCATGCTGTCGAGCTGGAGCAGCTGCCGGTGCAGCAGCGACTGGTTGCGCCTGGCCAGGTTGACGAAGACCTGGCTGACGCCGTGCCGCAGCCTGGCCTGGTCCACCGCGGCCTCGACGGCCGTGGACTGCACCTGGTTGAAGGCCTCGACGATGTCGTCCACCTCGGCGCTGTGCGTCCTGACCTCCAGCGGCGCGATCTCGGCCGGCGTGGGCGTGGCCGTGTTCGTCCGCAGCCGCCTGACCAGCCCGGGCAGCCGTACCTCGGCCAGCTCGGTGGCGGCGTCGCGGAGCCCGGCCAGCTCGCGCACCAGGCGCTTGCGGAAGCGCAGCGAGAGCATGATCGAGGCGATGACGGCGACGAGGCCCACGCCGCCCGCCACGCCGATCTTGACCAGCATGCCGATGGCCGTCGGGGTGACCCGCTGCGTGATGCCAGTCACGGCCGCGGCCTGGTTGCGCTCGACGGCCCGCCACAGGTTCTCGCCGTCCACGGGCCAGGTGGCGGCCGTCGCGGGCAGGCCGTTCGTGGCCGCCTGCCCCCTGATGGCGTCCTCGGCCTTCAGGAACTCCTGGTAGACGGGCGAGGTGGACAACGTCTCGTACGGCCCCCGCAGATCGGCGTCCAGGTGCGAGAGCGCCTGCGCGAACAGCAGCCGCCTGGTCGCGGCCATCCCCGTGAACGCCTCCCGATCCCGGGGCTCCACCTGGCCCTTGGCCAGCACCACGGCGATCATCGCCCGTTCCCTGGACAGCAGGTCCTTGGCCTCGCCCAGCATGGTGATGGCCTTGGCCTGCCGGTAGAGCGTCATCTCGGGCACCAGCACCATGGCGTCGTACATGCGGAAGGACGCGTCCACGATCTGGCTGTAGCCGTCGATGACGTCGAGCGGCGCGACGCTCGCGCCGTCCACGTCCTTGCGGACCTGAGCGAGCTGGTCGAGCTTGCCGTTCAGGGTGTTGAGCTGCGCGATCATCTCGGGCGACAGGTCGCGGACGTTCTTGACCAGGCGGCGGAACGTCGCCACGGCCTGGTCGGTCTGGCCGCGCCGCTTGGCGAGGGCGTCCGCGCCCCGCCCGCTGACCAGGACCTCCACGGAGGCCAGCCGCTCCTCCTGCAGCGCGATGTTGACCTGCTCCGACGGCGTGGCCAGGTTCGTGACCAAATCGTTGATCGCGAGCAGGCGGACACCGTCCGCGCCGGTCAGGCCCGCCGCGAACGCCCACAGCCCGACGAGGGACAGCAGCGGGACGAGCAGCAGGATGAGGAGCTTCACAGCAATGGGACGGCCACGCTTGGGGGGCATGCGACCTCCGGGTGCATGATGAGATCGCCTCGCAGATTACACCCCCCTTTGGAAGGATTTCTGTGCGTCTTCCGCGTTCTTTCTCCGGCTGGACCATCGCGGTCTTCGGATTCCTGGCCTTCGCCCTGGGGCTGCTCGGGCTGGTCTCGCCCGGCACGCAGCTGTCCATGCTGGGTTTCGAGGTGCTCGACGAACGGCCGGCCGGCGACTATACGGCGGTTTTCATGGCGGCATCGTCGATGGCGGCGGTGAACATGGGCGTCTACTACGTGTTCGCGGCGTCGGCGGATTACACGCCGTTCTTCCGCTGGACCGTGCCGTTCAGGCTCGTGACGTTCACCGTCTTCACCGCGCTTGTGGTGACCGGGACGGCGCCGTCCGGGTTCTTCGGCGTCGGGTTGTGGGAGGGGCTGGGGGCGGCGGTCACGGGGTTCGCGCTCTGGCGCGAGGGCAAGCTGATGCCCTCGCGCCAGGCGGCCTGATCACGGATTGTCGGAGCCGCCGGCCACGAGGCGGTCGCCGGCCCTGTGCTCGCGTTCCAGCCGCCGCTCCAGATCGCGTTTCTCGTCCTCCAACCGGGCCACTTGGTCGGAGGCCTCGGCCCTGGCACTGCGCAGCTTGCGGCGGTGCCTGGCCGTCCGGCGCGAACCCGAGCCCAGCATCCAGAGACCCAGCGCCAGGACGGCCATGGTGACCGCGCCCGCCAGGAACATCTCCAGGTGGTTGAGCTCAAAGGTGTATCCGAACAGGATGTACCTCGAGCTCTCCTCAGTGAGGACCAGGGCCACGGCGCCGCCGGCGAGCAGGACCAGGAGAAGACCCAAAAGAATCATCCAACTCACCCCTTGTCGTCAGAGCGCGGTTCTCCTTCCCCGATGGCGTCGGGGTATGCGCGATGATGACGTTCATGAGACCCGAGCCCGGACAGGTGCTCCACTTCTCCGAGGACCCGACGATCGAGCGGTTCGTCCCGCACGTGGCGCCCACGAGCGCGCTGAGCGAGGCGTACGTGTGGGCGGTCGACCATGACCGTTGCCCCGACTACTGGTTCCCGCGCGCCTGCCCGCGGGCGATGGCGTGGGTGGGGCCGCGCACCACAGAGGAGGACAAGGTCCGCATCATCGGCCCTGGCTGCGGTGAGCGTGTGCACGCCATCGAATACGGCTGGCTCGACGCCCTCAGGGATGTCAAGCTGTACGCCTACCGCCTGCCGGCCGACGACTTCGCGCCCATCGGCGACCCGCCGAGTGCGGTGGTCGCGAAGGTGCCGGTCGAGCCGCTCGGTCCGCCCGAGCGCGTGGGTGACCTGTTCGAGCTGCACGAAGAGGCGGGGATTCAGTTGCGGGTGCTGCCCAACCTGTGGGCGTTCTGGCACGAGGTGATCGAGAGCACGCTGGAGTTCAGCGGGATTCGGCTGCGCAACGCTCGTCGATGAGCGCGACCAGCGTCTCCAGCGGCATCGAGGCGGGCGGGAGCTTCTCGCGGGCATGCCGGTTCGCCTCGCGCCGCAGCACCTCGTTGACCGGCGTGGGCACGCCGTGCAGGCGGCCGAGCAGGACGATCTCGCCGTTGAGGTAGTCGGCCTCGATGGAGCCGCTGGCCCTGGCCAGGCTCTGCCACGATGAGCCGCCGCCGCGGTCGACGCCCTCGATGGGGCGCATGTCCACCTGGTGGCCACGCATCTGGCGTTCGTCCTCAGGGGTGGAGTACGCGATGCCGGCCTTGTCCAGCACGTCCATGGCCTCGGCCCGGGCCCGGTCCACGACCGCCGCCATGCCGTCGGCATGGCCGACGAGGGCTTCCACGGCGTTGGCGAGGTTGCCGAGGAGTTTGCCGTGCTTCCAGCGCATCACATCGGGGAGCGCGCGGGCCACGAGGCCCCGCTTGGCGAGGTCGGTGGCGATGCGCGGGGCGAGGTCGTCCACACCTTGTGGATAGCGCCCGACGTGCAGCATGCCCGAGTACGGGTAGCCGTGGGCGGCCACCACGCCGGGCTCCAGGTGCTGGGCGGGCAGCCAGACGCACATGCCGTAAACGCGCGAAAACCGCCGCAGGACCATGCGCTCGTTGGCGACGCCGTTCTGGGCGCACACCACGGGCAGGTCCGTCGGCCAGTCGGCCAGCGCGGCGATCGTGTCCTGGGACTTGGTGGCCAGGATCAGCACGTCGTCGTCGCGGGCCGGCACGGGGCCGTCGGCGGCGGGGATGTCGAGGGTCTCGGTGGTCTCAGGGGTGATCAGGCGCAGGCCGTCCCGCTTCAGCGCTTCGTAGTGGGCGCCTCTCGCGATGAGCAGAACGTTGTGCCCGCCTTGGTACAGGCGGGCACCAATGGTTCCACCAACGGCTCCTGCTCCGATCACTATGTAGCGCATTGTCAGAGGATGTCATTCCTCATTTCGCGAGCGCTACTTGGGTCTGCGTCGTCACGGCGGTGCCGCGCCCACGTTCCCGCATGATCGTCTTGAGGACGCGCCAGCCGTCGCGGACGGCGTTCAGGTTGCTGGTGCCGTGGATGCGGGAGCGCTCGTGGCTGGGGACCTCGCGGATGACGAGCCCGGCCTGGGCGGCGCGGACGTTCATCAGCGTCTCGATTTCGAAACCGTCGCAATCGAGGTCAAGGGCGTCCAGGTGGCGCGCCCAGAAGGCGTTGTAGCCGTAACAGAGGTCGGTGTAGCGGGTGCCGTAGAGCAGGTTGGTCAGCCCGGTGAGGACCTTGTTGCCGAGCGAGCGCCACGGGCTGAGGTCGTCGGAGCCGCCGCCGGGCGCGTATCTGGAGCCCTTGGCGAAGTCGGCGCCGGTGAGCAAGGTGTCGACGAAGGAGCGGATCTCACGGCCGTCCGTGGAGCCGTCAGCGTCGATCATCACGATGATGTCGCCCTTGGCGGCCTGGAAGCCTTCGATGAGCGCGTTGCCCTTGCCGCGCCGGGTCTGCACGACGACCCGCAGGTCCGGGCGCAGCCTCCGCGCCACGGCGATGGTGTCGTCGGTCGAGTTGCCGTCGACCAGGATCACCTCGTCGATCCAGTCGGGCAGCGTGGCGAAGACGTGGGGAAGGTTCTCGGCCTCGTTCATCGCGGGAACGATGACACTGACGCTGGCGGCGGAATGCTGCTTGTTCATGGAAACAAGGTCCTCCTGCACACATGCAGGCGACTTGACTCTGCCTTGCATTGGTCCTGTCTAAGGAAGATCGTCGTCGACTCTCGCTTCGCCGATCCTTGAAAGGATCTCCTCCACCGTCTCCTCCGGGCTCTGTCGCGAGGTGTCCAGCCACAGGCCGATGCGCGGGGTCTCGCGGTGGAGCACCTGGTCGAGCAGGGTCACCGTCCAGCCGCCGCCGTAGCCGTCCTTGGCCCTGGCCCGCTCCCGAGCCTCCACCGCGGCCGGGTCCGGAGCGAGCACGATCACGTGCAACGGGCGGGTGCGGATGAGCTTCGTGAAGCGCTCCAGGTCCGTTCCGAGGATGACGTCCTGGACGATCGGTGTGAACCCGGCTTCGGCGTACAGGTCGGCCGTGGTCGCCGCGATCCGGTAACGGAGGTGGAGTTGGCGGACCGCCTCGTCGATCGGCTCGGGCGTCATCTCGGCGCGGCCGGAGACCACCATGCGGCGGAAGGTGTCGCCGCGGACGTGGGCCGCGCGAGGCAGGCGCTCGGCCAGGGCCTGCGCCACGGTGGACTTGCCTGCGGCCGAGACGCCGGTGATGAGGACCGCGCCGTTCACGCGCCCACGAGTTTCCTGACCCGGTCGGCGCCCACGGCGAGCAGGAGTGTGGGAAGCCGTGGGCCGGTGTCGCGGCCGACGAGCAGCTTGTAGAGCAGGGCGAAGAAGGCCCGTTGTGCGGCCTTGAGCTCAGGGGTGGGGTCGGCGTCGGCGGGCAGGCCCGCCTGGAGCTTCGGCACCCCGTACACGAGCGTGGTCAGCCCGTCGAGTGACCAGTCGTCGAGGCCGTCGGCCAGAAGCCGCAGCGACTCCCGCTCGCTCGCGCCGAGCGAGTCGAGCAGCTCCTCGTCCGGCGACTCCCGCACCCGGGTGCGCTGGTCGGCGGGCAGGTGGGCGTCGACCCAGCGCTGTGCCCGGTCCAGGCGGGGGCGGGCGGCGTCGAGGTCGCCGATCCCGTCGAGGTCGCGCAGGATGCGCAGGGTCTGCTCGCTGTGGCCGGTCGTGATATCCACGATGGAGGCCAGAGTCCGGTAGGGGACGGGGCGCGGGGTGACGGGCAGCGGGCCCTCGGCCGTGTGCACCGCGCGGTCGTAGGCGGCCAGCTCGGCGGGCTGGGCCTGGCCCGCGGCCACCTTGCGGCCCAGGGCGTCCCACTCGTCGTAGAGCCGGTGGATCTCCTGGTCGAAGGCGATCTTGAAGGACTGGGCCGGCTTGCGGCGGGCGTACAGCCAGCGCAGCACCGGCGCCTCCATGATCTCCAGGGCGTCGGCCGCGGTCGGCACGTCTCCCTTGGAGCTGCTCATCTTGGCCATGCCGGTGATGCCGACGAACGCGTACATGGGGCCGATCGGCTGCTGCCCGCCGAACACCTCGGACACGATCCGGCCGCCGACGATCCACGCCGAGCCCGGAGAGTGGTGGTCGACGCCGGACGGCTCGAAGATCACGCCCTCGTACGCCCACCGCATCGGCCAGTCGACCTTCCACACCAGCTTGCCGCGGTCGTGCTCGGCCAGCCGCACGGTCTCGCCGAAGCCGCACTCGCAGGTGTAGGCCAGCTCGGTGGTCGCATCGTCGTAGGCCGTGACGGTCGTGAGGTCGCGCCCGCACAGGTCGCAGTAGGGCTTGTAGGGGAAGTAGTCCTCCACCTGCTTCGACCGGTGCCGCGACAACACGGCGTCGATCGCTGCCCGCTCGCGCACCGCCAGCAGGATCTGCTCCCGGTAGGCGCCCGAGGTGTATTGCTCGGTCTGGCTGATCGTCCGGCACTGCACGCCCAGCTCGGCCATGGCCTCGATCATGGGTGCCTTGAAGTGCTCGGCCCAGTTGGCGTGTGCGCTGCCCGGCGGGGCGGGCACCGACGTCAGCGGCTTGCCGATGTGCTCGGCCCACGACGGGTCGATGCCCGCGGGCACCCTGCGGAACCGGTCGTAGTCATCCCAGGACAGCAGGTGCGTGCACGCGACCCCACGCCGCCTGATCTCGTCGGCGACGAGGTGGGGCGTCATGATCTCGCGCAGGTTGCCCAGGTGGACTGGCCCGGACGGGCTCAGGCCGGAGGCGCAGACGATGGGGGTGCCAGGCGCGCGTTTCTCCGCTTCGGAGATCACCTGGTCCGCGAACCTGGACACCCAGTCGGTCTCGCCACTCGTAGCCATCGGGCCATTCTCGCGGTTCCCGGTGGCTCAGGCCAACGTATTCGCGAAGCTCAGGGCAGCGTGCGCGCGTACGGGTCCCACGCGGCGGGAAGCGGCTCCGGCGCGGTCAGGCTCGAGGCGATCGGGCGGAACTCCGATCGTTCGCCGGAATCGGCGATGGCGACCATGAGCTCCAGCACGTGGTACGCCAGCTCACCGGACGCCCGATGCGCCGTGCCCGCGCGGATCGACCTGGCCATGTCCAGGACGCCGATGCCGCGCCCGGCCGTGGTGCCGGACAGGGGCAGTTCCCGCCAGTCGGTGTCGTGCAGGCCGCGGGCCAGCAGCGGCCCCTCGAAGGTGTTCGGGTCGGGGAGCGACAGCGCGCCCTCGGTGCCGATGATCTCGATCATCCTGCGGTTGACGGCCGAGTCGAAGCTGAACGTGGCCGCCGCCGTGGCCGTGCCCGGGAAGTCGAGCAGGGCGTTGACGTGGGTCGGCACGTCCACCGGGAAGATCTTCCCTGCCTTCGGCCCCGAGCCGACAACCCGCTGGTCACGGGCCCTGCGGCTGTCCGCCGCCACCCGGGCGACGGGGCCGAGCAGGGACACCAGGGCGGTCAGGTAGTAGGGGCCGAGGTCGAACAGCGGCCCGCCGCCGGGCTGGTAGAAGAACTCGGGGTTGGGATGCCAGGACTCCGGGCCGAGGCTCTGCGTGGCCGCCGTGACGGCGACCGGCTCGCCGATGACGCCCGAGCGCAGGGCGTGCACCGTGGACTGGAGCCCGGCGCCGAGGAAGGTGTCGGGGGCGCCACCGACCCGCAGGCCGAGGTTGGCGGCCTCGGTCATGATCTTCGTTCCGTCGTCGGTGTTCATGGCGAAGGGCTTCTCGCCGTACACGTGCTTGCCCGCGCGCAGCGACTCCAGCGCGACGGCCGCGTGCGCGGACGGGATGGTGAGGTTGACGACGATCTCGACCTCGGGCACGGCGAGCACCGTCCCGAGGTGGCCCGACACGGGGACGTCGTACTCCCGCGCGACCTCGGCGGCACGCTCGGCGTCGAGGTCCCCGACGCCGAGCACGCGCACGTCGGGGAAGGCGGTGAGGTTGCGGAGGTACTGGCCACTGATGTTTCCGGCGCCGACCAGGGCGACGCCGACGGGGCCATGACTCAAGAGCCCTCCAAGGAGGTGAGATAGGCGTGACTGTCCGCGAGAGCGGCGAAGATGTCGGTCGCGCACTCGTCGAGCTCGACGATGCGCCAGGCAGCGGGCGCGGCGGCCAGGATGCCGGGCACGGGCATGACGCCCTGGCCCACCGCGACGTGCGGCTCGCCCTTGACCACCGGCCCGTCCTTGACGTGCAGCGCCAGCGTGCGCTCGGCCAGGCGGCCGAGCAGGGCGGGCACGTCGGCGCCGCCCACGGCCGCCCAGTAGGTGTCGATCTCCAGGAAGACCTCGGGGGCGAGCAGGTCGGCCAGCACCTCGATGGCGTGCCGGCCCTCGACCTGCGGCTCGATCTCCCACCAGTGGTTGTGGTAGCCCATTCGCATGCCGTGCCCCGCCGCCTGCTCGGCCAGGCCGTTCAGCAGGTCGGCGGTGCGCTGGAGGCCGTCGCGGGTGGTGAACTCCTCCTCGGCGATGCCGCCGGGGAGGATCACCAGGTCGGTGCCGACCGTGGCGATGGCGTCGAAGACCTTCGCGGGCTCCTGGCTGAGCAGCGCGTAGGCGTGCGTGCTCGACACGCTCAGCCCCAGGTCGTCGGCCATCTGGCGGAAGCCCTTGGGGTCGGCCGTCGGGTCGTAAGGCTCCACCGCCTGGTAGCCGAGCTCCGCGATGCGCCGTAAGACGGCATCGCGGTCGGCGGCCATCGCCTCCCTGACCGTGTACAGCTGGACGCTGACCGGTTTGCTCATCCGCGGACCCCCATGAGGTGCTCGAGCGCGAGCTGGTTGAGCCGGGTGAAGTGGAAGCCGCGCAGGGCCGCCGCCTCGACGTCGAAGTCGTCCTTGGCCAGGTCCTGCCAGGTCTCACCCGCCGCCAGCGTGGGCTGGGCCAGCTCGTCCACGCGCGAGGCGCGGATGGCCTCCTGGACCTCGGGGTCCTGGCGGAACTTGGCGGCCTTGTCCTTGAGGATCAGGTAGGTGCGCATGTTCGCCGCGGCCGAGACCCACACGTCCTCGGGGTCATCGGTACGCAGCGGCTTGTAGTCGAAGACCAGCGGGCCGTCGTAGCCGTGCGACTCCAGCAGGTCCACCAGGAAGAACGCGCTCTTCAGATCGCCGTGCCCGAAGATCAGGTCCTGGTCGTACTTCGGGCCGTGCTGGCCATTGAGGTCGATGTGGAAGAGCTTGCCGCGCCACAGGGCCTGGGCGATGCCGTGCACGAAGTTGAGCCCGGCCATCTGCTCGTGGCCGACCTCGGGGTTCACGCCCACCATCTCGGGGTGCTCCAGCTCGTTGATCAGGGCCAGGGCGTGGCCGATCGTGGGCAGGAGGATGTCGCCGCGGGGCTCGTTCGGCTTGGGCTCGATGGCGAAGCGGATGTCGTAGCCCTTGTCGATGACGTACTGGCAGATGAGGTCCAGGCCCTCCTTGTAGCGGTCCATGGCGGCCTTGACGTCCTTGGCGGCGTCGGACTCGGCGCCCTCGCGCCCGCCCCAGCACACGTACGTCTTCGCGCCGAGCGAGGCGGCCAGGTCGAGGTTGCGCATGACCTTGCGCAGGGCGTAGCGGCGCACGTCGCGGTCGTTGCTGGTGAAGGCGCCGTCCTTGAACACCGGGTGGGTGAACAGGTTCGTGGTGGCCGCCGGGACCTTCATGCCGGTCTCGTCCAGGGCCTTCCTGAAGGCGGCGATGGCCTTGTCCCGGTCGGGCTCGACGGCGAGCAGGTCGTCGTCGTGGAAGCTGACGCCGTAGGCGCCCAGCTCGGCCAGGCGGTGCACGGTCTCCACCGGGTCGAGCGCGGGGCGGGAGGCGTCGCCGAACGGGTCGCGCGCCTGCCAGCCCACGGTCCACAGGCCGAAGGAGAAGCGGTCGTCCGGGGTCGGGGTGAATGCGGTCATTTGCGTGCGCTCCCTGATATTAGTCCATAATCTGTACATAATCCTGAGGAGGTGGATGGGGTGTCGTCAAGAGGTGTCCGGCATGATTCCATGCGTGCCCGTAACTTGGCCGTAGTACTCGGCGCCATCCACGGAACAGGACCTCACACCCGGGCCGCGCTCGCTGAGATGACCGGATTGACCAAGACCACCGTGTCGAGCCTGGTCGCGGACCTGCTGGAGGCGGGGGTGGTGACCGAGAGCGGCGCGGTGCGCGGCGGCGAGCGCGGTCGCCCCGGCGTGGCGGTGAGCCTGAGCGGCCATCGGGTGGCCACGCTCGGGCTGGAGATCAACATCGACTACCTGGCCGCCTGCGTCGTCGACCTCACCCGCACCGTACGGCTGCGCCGCACCCAGCCGGCCGACAACCGCAACTCGAACCCGGCGGAGATCCTGGAGCGGCTGCGCGACCTGGTGAAGGAGACCACCGTCGAGGCCGAGTCGGCCGGGTTGCGGGTCATCGGCGCCGCCCTGGCCGTGCCGGGGACCGTGGAAGGCGGGGTGCTGCGTCACGCCCCACACCTGGGCTGGCGCGACGTGCGGGTGGACGACCTCACCATCGACAACGAGGCCAACCTGGCGGCGCTGGGCGAGCTGTGGTTCGGCTCGCGGGCCACGGACTTCCTGTACGTCTCCGGCGAGATCGGCATCGGAGCGGGGCTCGTCGTCGGCGACACGGTGTTCCGCGGCACGTTCGGGCAGGCCGGCGAGCTGGGCCACGTCGTCGTCGTGCCCGACGGGCCCGCGTGCCGGTGCGGCGGGCGCGGCTGCCTGGAGGTGTACGCGGGACAGGACGCTCTGCTCGGCCCCCTGGACTCGGTGGCCGCGCTGGTGGCCCGCCTGGAGTCGGGTGATCGGCGCGCGCTGGAGTCGTGCGAGCACGCCGGGCACGCCCTCGGTGTGGCGCTCACCTCTGCGGTGCACCTGCTCGACCCCGGCAGGATCGTGCTCGGCGGGATCTTCGCCCCGCTGTTCCCCTGGCTGGAAGGTCCGGTGGCGGACGGGCTCGGGACCCGGCTCGGTCACATGCGCGGCACGCCGCCGCCCCTCGTCGTCTCGGGGATCGGCGCGGACGCGGCGGTGCTGGGCGCGGCCGGGCTGGTCATCCAGCGGGTCCTCGCCGACCCCGCCGAGGTCCTCGGCCTCTAACATGTCGCCATGCTGGTGATCGAGGAGCGCACCGCCGACGACGGCGAGCTGGCCACGTTGCTGGACGCGGCGTTCGCGGAGCTGGTCGCCCGTTACGGGCCCGACGGGCGTTCGCAGGTCAAGGAAGGGGCCAGATATCTCGTGGCGTCCGTGGCCGGCCAGGCCGTCGCCTGCGGCGCCGTCCAGCCCGTGGACGCCGTCACCGGGGAGCTCAAGCGGATGTACGTGGTTCCCGGCCATCGCGGCCGGGGCATCGCCACGTCACTGCTGTCGGCGCTGGAGGACCTGGCCCGCGAGCTGGGTTACCGGCGGCTGCGCCTGGCCACCGGCGTGCGGCAACCCGAGGCCATCGCGCTCTACGAGCGGTGCGCGTACACGCTCACCGAGCCCTACGGCAAGTACGTGGACGCGCCCCTGACCCGCTGCTACCAGAAGGCGCTGGCTCGAGCGTGACGCCAGGCCCAATCAGACCGGTTGCTTGATGCTCTCGAAGATCCGGGCGAAGCCCTCCCTGCCGTGGCCCGCGTCGATCTGGCGTTGGATGAGCCGCTGGACCATGGCGACCACCTCGGTGCTGATGCCCTGGTCGGAGCTGGCGGCCAGGATGTGGCCGAGATCGGAGAACTCGAGGCTCTGCAGCCCTTCGACGGTGTAGTCCCCGCCGTCGATGACCGCGGCGAACCCTTGGAACCCGCCGGTCATGGCGGTCAGCCAAGGTGCGGCCATGCCGGCGAACTCGCCCGCCGTCACTCCGGCCGGCGCCACCATGGCGGCGCCGTGCATGAATCCGGCGAACATGACGTACATGCCCGCAAGGAGCGCCAGGTCGTACAGGGACGCCAGCCCGGCGTCCTCCCCGAAATAGGTGCTGGTTCCCCACAGGTCGAGCAGCGGCTTGTACTGCTGGAAGACATCGGCCGACCCGCTGTAGAGGATCGATGACCCAGCCTGGCCGATCATGTGTGGGACCGCCATGATGCCGCCGTCCAGATACGCGACGCCGGCAGCGGCGGCCCAGGCGGCCAATTCCCGTGACTGAGCCGGCGACGTCGTGGTGACGTTGATCAAGGTTCGTCCGGCCAGGTCATCGGAGAGCGGATCAAGCACCTCGTGGACCGACGCGTGGTCCAGCAGGCATGCGATCACCAGCCGACTGGCCCGAACCGCGTCGCCGGCCGTGGCGGCGGCCTTCGCGCCCTGCGCGACGAGATCATCCGCCTTCCCCGCCGAACGGTTCCAGACCGTTGTCGCGTATCCGGCCTTCACCAAGGCGCCCGCGAGAGCGCCGCCCATCGCGCCCAGCCCGAGAACACTCACCTGGACGCTGTCGTTGGTCGTCATGTACGGATTCCCCTCGTGATTCGTCGTTCGGCTAGATCCTCTCCGCTACCGGTAGAGTTGACCAGTACGGACTATTTAGTCAGGTACTCACCTTCTGGTAAGTGCATCTTGGAGGGCGGATGGCGACATCAGCACGGAGTGGTCCCTACTTCTGCGGCATCGACGCGGCGATGGACGTGGTCGCCGGCAAGTGGAAGTCGCTGATCCTCTGGGAGCTGCACAACTACGGGACCCGTCGCTTCGCCGAGCTCCGGCGCGGCCTGCCGGGCGTCAGCGAGAAGATGCTGATTCAGCATCTGCGGGAGATGGAAGAAGACGGGCTCGTCCATCGTGAGGTCTATCGCGAGGTGCCGCCGAAGGTGGAGTATTCCCTGACAGAGCAGGGCGTCTCGCTCAACGCCGCCCTTGCCCCCTTGGGAGAATGGGGCGCCGAACGCATGCGGCGGATCGGCGCGGACAGGGTGGCTCACTAGGAGTCCCAGCACATACCAAGCCGGTACCAAGAGAAGAGCCAGAGCGGCGGCGCACGCTGGTGCCCTACCCAAGAGGAGGAGCATCACGATGGCGCCCAACCTGCTCGGAATCCGTCTCGCCCACCGCGCCATGCGCCACGACGCCCGCCGTCTGGCCAGGTTGATGGACCGGCTCGCGACCGGCGACGAGCCGGCCGACGCGGCCAGGCTCACCGCGATCGCCACGTTCGCCACCAAGCTGTGCGACGGCATCCACCATCACCACCAGGCCGAGGACGCCGTGTTGTGGCCGGTCATCGTGCGTTCCGCCGGCGCCGAGGTGGACCTGAGCGAGCTGAGCGACGACCACGCCCAGCTGGAGCGGCTGCTGGAGGAGATCAGCTGGTTCGCCACCCGGCTCGGCAAGGACCCGGTGGCCGCCAAGCGGATGGCCGTGGCCCTCGGCACCCTCGCCGACCTGCTGGACGAGCACATCGAGCAGGAGGAACGCCTGCTCTTCCCGATCATCGCCAAATACGTGTCCGGGCCGGACTGGAACACGGTCGAGAACGCCGTGAGCAAGGACGGCGACCTCGGCTTCGAGCTGCCGCGGATCGGCCAGTACGCGCGCCCCGACGAGCTGGCCGAGCTCCGAAGGGTGGCGGGGCCGGTGCTGGCGCTCCTGCTCGCGCTGCTGAACCGCGGGCACCGGCGCCGCCAGAAGCTGATCTTCGGCGCGGTGTGACGCCCACCGGCGTCGTCCAGCTCGCCCGCGTGACAGCGGCACGCGGGCGGGCCGCTGTCACGGGCTCGCGCACTGGTAGCCGGTGGGCAGTTGCGTGTTCCCGTTGGGACGAGTGGCCTGGAAGCCGAACGTGGTGCTCTGGCTCGCCGCGAGCGTGCTGTTGTGCCCGGCGTTCCTGGCCGTGACGGTCTGCCCGTTGACGGTGAGCGTGGCGTTCCACGATCCCGTGATGGTGTGGCCGGCAGGCAGCGTGAACGTCACCGTCCAGCCGTTGATCGTGGACGTGCCGGTGTTGGCGACCGTGACGGGCTGGATCACGTAGCCGGTGCCCCACTGGGATTGGGTGGCCGGCGTCGCCGTGCATCCGCCTGTGGTGGTGCCCCCCGAGGTGGTGACCGTGATCGTGTTGGACACGGGGGAGAGGTTGCCGGCCGCGTCGCGGGCGCGGACCTGGTAGCGGTAGGTGGTGTTGGCGGTCAGCCCGGTGTCGGTGAACGACGTGGTCGCCGAGGTGCCTGCCTGGGAGAAGGCGCCGCCGGACGAACCTGGCGCACGCAGGATGTCGTAGCCGGTCACGCCGACGTTGTCGGTCGAGGCGGTCCACGACAGGGCGGTGCTCGTGCCGGTCGTCCCTGACGCGGCCAGGTTGCCCGGCGCGGTCGGCGCGGTGGTGTCGGTTCCGCTCGTGGCCGGCGGGATGCGGATGATGCGGTCGTCCTGGGCCACCGGAGTGCCGCGGCCGTCGCGGTTGCTGGTCGCCACCCAGAGCCAGCCGTCCCCGCCGACCGCGACCGCGCGCAGCCGACCGTAGGTGGACTGGAGCTCTGCCAGCGGTGTGCCCGCGCCGCCGCTACTGGTCAGCGGCACCGTCCACAGCCGCCGGCCCTGCAGCGCCGCCGCGAAGAGCGTGTTGTTGGCGTACGCCAGCCCGCTCGGTGACGCCTCCGCGGTCGTCCACGTAAGGATCGGGTTGCGGAAGGACGTGTTGCCGCAGGCGCCCTCGCACGTGGGCCAGCCGTAGTTGCCGCCCGCGACGATCTGGTTGATCTCGTCCCAGGTGTTCTGGCCGAACTCGGTGGCGTACATCCTGCCTTGGGAGTCCCAGGCCAGGCCCTGCACGTTGCGGTGGCCGTAGCTCCAGACGCGGGAGCCGGAGAACGGGTTGCCCGACGGTATTCCGCCGGTGGGCGTCATGCGCAGGATCTTTCCTGCCGGGCTGTTGAGGTTTTGGGCGTTGGCGGTGTTGCCCGCGTCGCCGGTCGCCACGTACAGCATGCCGTCCGGGCCGAAGGCGATGCGGCCGCCGTCGTGGATGGCGGCGCGCGGGACTCCGGAGAAGATCACCGTCTGGGTCTGCGGGGCGCTCAGCTGGAGCCTGACCAGGCGGTTGTCACCGCTGGTGCTGGTGAAGTACGCGTACACCCAGCCGTCCTGGGCGTAGGAAGGCGACACGGCGATGCCGAGCAGGCCGCTCTCACCCGAGGCGCTCACCCCGCTGATCGTGGCCACCGTGGTGGGCGTCTGGCCGGGGCGTACCTGGAGGATGCGCCCGGTGTTGCGCTCGGAGACCAGCGCGCTGCCGTCCGGCAGGAACGCCAGCGCCCAAGGAACCTGCAGGCCCGTGACGGAGACCTCCGCCCGGGAGAAGTCGAAACCGCCCACCACCTGGGCGCGTGCCTCGGGAACGTTGATGAACAGCGCGAGCAGCGCCAAGACCATGACCGGAACGACACGGGCGCGCATGACGGGACTCCTGACCGTTTCGCCGTGTGCGGATGTCAGCACCGTAGGCATGCGGACGGCCCGGGCTCAATCATCGTGCCGGGCGCGGTCCGGTGATCTGCGGCGACGCCTGAAACTTTCACGCCATCCACCATTCGGTGGATTTTCGGATCCACCACATCCACCGCGAATCCCGGCCCACCGGGCGATCCCCGCCGTGACCTGGAAAATCATGATTGATCCATGGCAGTCATCGACGTCACCGACCTCACCAAGAGGTACGCGGACCACACCGTACTGAACGGCATCTCGTTCTCCGTCGAAGAAGGCGAGATCTTCGGCCTTCTCGGCCCCAACGGCACCGGCAAGACCACCACCGTCGAGTGTGTGGAGGGCTTGCGACGCGCCGACGGCGGTTCGATCCGGGTGCTCGGCCTCGACCCGGTCAGGGACGGCCGCGAGCTGCGCGAGCGCATCGGGGTGCAGCTGCAGCACACCCAACTGCCGGAGAACATCAAGGTCTGGGAGGCGCTCGACCTGTACGCCTCCTTCTACGCCAAGCCGCGCGACTGGCGCGAGCTGCTGGAGGAGTGGGGCCTGGCCGACAAGCGGAACGCCCGCTTCGGCAAGTTGTCCGGCGGCCAGAAGCAGCGGCTGTTCATCGCACTCGCGCTGGTGGGCAACCCGCGGGTGGCGTTCCTCGACGAGCTCACCACCGGGCTCGACCCGCAGGCCCGCCGGGCCACGTGGGAGCTGATCAAGAAGGTCCGGGCGTCCGGCGTGACCGTGGTCCTGGTCAGCCACTTCATGGACGAGGTGGAGGAGCTCTGCGACCGCGTCGCGGTCTTCGACCGGGGCCGCATCGTGGCCACCGGGACGCCGGAGGAGCTGATCGACGGGATCGACGCCGAGCACCAGATGCGGTTCACGCTGATGGCCGGGGACCGCAGCGATCCGGCCGCCCTGCTGAGTGGCCTGCCCGGCGTGTCGAGCGTGACCCGCGACGGCGACCAGGTGACCGTCACCGGCCGGGGCGACTTCGCCACCGCCGTCACCTCGGCCCTGGCCCGCGACCTCATCCCCGTCGCCGACCTGCGCATCGACAAGCGCACGCTCGACGACGCCTTCCTCGCCCTGACCGGCCGCTCGTTCCACCTCTGAGGAGATCCCGACATGACCGTCATCGCCAAGCTCACCACCGTCGAGCTCAAGCTGCTGGCACGCGAGCCCGGCTCGATCTTCACGATCCTCATCCCCCTGTTCATCCTGGTCGTCTTCGGCAGCTCGATCTCGCCGGGCGACACGGTGCTCCTGCCGATGACGCTGGCGATCGCCGTGGGCCTCGTGGGCCTGTACCAGTTGCCGACGACCCTGGCCACGTACCGGGAGCGGGGCATCCTGCGGCGCCTGTCCACCACTCCGGTCCGCCCGGGGAGCATGCTGGGGGTTCAGCTCATCCTCCAGTTCGTCCTCGCCTTGACCGCCTGCGCCCTGCTGCTCGGCGTCGCGGGGACCGTCTTGAGCGCGCATGTGCCCTCCCAGGTGATGCCGCTCGCCGTTGTCTTCCTGCTGGGCACGGCCGCGATGTTCTCGATCGGCCTGCTGATCGCCGCCGTCGCGGCGAACGGGCGCACAGCCAACGGGGTGGGGGTGATGCTGTACTTCCCGATGGCGTACCTCGCCGGACTGATTCAGCCCGCCGAGAAGATGCCCGTTATCCTGGCCCGTATCGGTGAATTCACTCCCTTGGGCGCTTTTCGGCAGACTCTTCAGGACGTCTGGGCGGGTGTGTCGCCTGATCCCCTGCTGCTGGGTGTCATGGCCGCGTACGCGGTGCTCGTCAGCCTCGCCGCAGCCAAGTTCTTCCGCTGGGAGTGAAGGGTGCCGACGGTGACGGACACGCGCCTGGACCGGTGGGAGCGGCTCCTCGAGCGGCTCATGGGCGGCGTTCCGTACCTGCTGCTGGCGATCTCCACGGTGCTGTCCTGGCTCACCGACGACCGCGCGTGGATGGACCATCTGGTCACGCTCGGCCTGGCCGCGCTCGCCGCGGCCTGGATCCGGCTGATGGCGGCCCGCCGGCCGGCGATCTACGTCGCCGGCCTGGTCATCCTGATCGCGGTTCTGTGCACACGGGGGATCTGGTTCGCCGGCTTCTTCTCCTTCACCGGCTACCTCCACTCCTGGCAGCTGCTGAAGGGGAAATGGCGGTTCGCCGGGGTGGCGGCCACGGCGGCCATCAGCATCACGGCTTACAACGGCGGGCTGCCTGAACCCACCCCGGCCGGAATCCTCACCCACGTGCTCTTCACCGCCGCGATCGTGGCCGTGGTCAGCCTGTTCAGCTTCGTCGGCGAGGTCACGGCCGAGCGCAGCGCCGAGCGCAAGAGCATGGTGGCGCGGCTGGAGGAGACGATGCGGGAGAACGCCGGCCTGCACGCTCAGCTCCTCGTCCAGGCCCGCGAGGCGGGTGTGCTGGACGAGCGCCAGCGCATGGCGGGGGAGATCCACGACACTCTCGCCCAGGGCCTGACCGGCATCATCACCCAGCTCCAGGCTGCCGTGCGTGCCGAGGCCGATCCCTCCGCATGGCGGCGGCACCTCGACAACGCGACCCGGCTGGCCCGCGAGAGCCTCGCCGAGGCCCGCAGATCCGTACATGCCGTAGGGCCCGGGAAGCTGGAGACGACGCCGCTGCCCGACGCCCTCGCGGAGATCACCGCCGGGTGGTCGGAGTTGAACGGTGTACGCGCGGAAGCGACCACGATCGGCACGGTCCGCGCGCTGCATCCGGAGGTGGAGGCCACCCTGCTCCGCATCGCACAGGAGGCCCTCGCCAACATCGCCAAGCACGCCAGGGCGTCCCGGGTGGGGGTCACACTGTCGTACATGGAGGACGTGATCACCCTGGACGTACGCGACGACGGCGCCGGCTTCGACCCGGCCCGCGCCGTGGACGGGGGCGGCTTCGGCCTGGCGTCGATGCGTAACCGGGTCACCCGCCTGGCCGGCCGCTTCGAGGTGGAGTCCGAGCCGGGCGCGGGCACCGCGATCTCCGCTGCGGTCCCGGCCATACTCAAGGAGCCCTTCAAGGAGACGTTCGAGGAGACCCGGAGTGTCTGAGGCCCCCATCCGGCTGCTGATCGCCGACGATCACCCCATCGTCCGTGACGGCCTGCGCGGCATGTTCACCGGCGATCCCGGCTTCGAGGTGCTGGCCGAGGCCGGCGACGGCGCCCAAGCAGTCGAGCTCGCCCGGGCACTGGACCCCGATGTCATCCTCATGGACCTGCGTATGCCCAGGATGGACGGGGTGACGGCCATCAGGGAGCTGGCCAGGCTGGGCCTCAAGGCCCGCGTGCTCGTCTTGACCACGTACGACACCGACAGCGACGTGCTGCCCGCGATCGAGGCCGGCGCCACGGGCTACCTCCTCAAGGACGCCCTTCGCGACGAGCTCGTGCGGGCCGTGGCCGCGGCGGCGCGCGGCGAGGCCGCACTCGCCCCATCAGTCGCCACCCGCCTGCTCGGTCAGGTACGCACTCCGGTCGACCCGCTGAGCACCCGGGAGCTGGAGATCCTGAAGCTGATCGCCCAGGGCACCACCAACCGCGAGGCGGCCGCCCGCCTGTTCATCAGCGAGGCCACGGTCAAGACCCACGTGCTGCACATTTACGCCAAGCTCGGCGTCAACGACCGCGCGGCCGCCGTCGCCGTCGCCTTCCAACGCGGGCTGCTTCCCTTGGAGTAGAGGGACGCGGCGCAGCGGCAGCGCCCAGCCGCCGTAGCAGTCCCGGGAGGCCGTCGGCAGGTGCAGCCGTCCCTGGCTCGCCTGCCAGGAGGCAACCATCACGAACGTGACGCTGACCAGCAGCGCCCAGGCCCCGAACTTGGCGGGGTGGACCAGCTGCCAGGTCTCCCGCTGGTACGGGTACTGCCAGGCGCCGAGGTAGGTCGCGATGTTCTCGGCCACCCACAAGAAGAACCCGATGAGCGTGAACGACAGCGCCAGCGGCATCTGGTATCGGTGCTCGCCCACGGTGAAGTGCACCACCGTCCCCCACGTGACCAGGACGAGCGCGAGGGCCAGCGGGATCCGCAGGTCGATCCACCAGTGCTGACTGACGAAGTTGACGTAGATCGCCAGCGCCACCAGGGTCACCGGCACCGTTCGGTAGGCCACCAGGCGCAACGAGAAGATCCGCCAGGCCGAGCAGACGTAGCTGCCCACGGCGGCGTAGAGGAACCCGCTGTACAGCGGCACCCCGCCCACCTTGGTATAGGCATCCTCGGGATAGCTCCACGAGCCGAGCCGTACCTTGATCATCTCAAAGGCCAGCCCGACCACATGGAACGCGGCGATGACGGCCGTCTCCTGACTGCTCTCCCACCGCAGCGCACGGAAGATCACGGCCACTGCCACGGCATAGACCAGCAGCGCGTCATAGCGCGGGATCGGCAGCGGCAGGACAGACGAAGCGGCGAGCCCCGCGAACAGGGCGACCGCGAACGCGCACGACTTCGCCTCGGCCCACGCGAAGCGGAACATCTGGGCGACGAAGAACCTCACGCCCTTATCCGACCGCCCGAACGGCGCCGATGTTTACCGCATTTTGGGGAGGTTAAGTGAAGAAATCGCTCACCCGCCGCGCGACTGATCAGTCGAGGCAGAACTCGTTGCCCTCGGGGTCGGCCATCATGATGTGACCGGCGCCGAGAGGGGGAGCGGGCTCGTAGCGCTGGAGCCGGGTGGCGCCGTGGGAGACGAGCCGTTCGGCCTCTGCCTCCAGGGCCGCCATCCGCGCGTCGCCCTCGAGCCCGGGAGCGGCCCGCACATCGAGGTGCACGCGGTTCTTGGCCTGCTTGCCCTCCGGCACCCGTTGAAAGAACAGTCGCGGCCCGGAGCCCTTGGGGTCGACCACCGCCGAGGCGTCGTTGCGGCGCTCGGGCGGCACGCCCATCGCCTCCAGGGCCTGCTCCCACGACGTGAAGCCGGGGGGCGGGTCCTGCAGCCGGTAGCCGAGGGCTTCGGCCCAGAATGCCGACAACCCGGCCGGGTCGGCGCAGTCGAAGGTGATCTGTACGTCGCGGGCCATCTCAGCTCGCCTCCTGTCGGATCTGCTGGTGGGTGTGCAGGTAGAGGTCGCGGAGCAGGCACACCTCGGCCAGATGGTGGATCAGCTCGCGGTTGATGTGCAGCACCAGGGCTGCCAGAGGACGCTCGGCGTACGGTCCCTCCGCCTCCCCGCACGGGCGGGCGAGGCCGGTTTCGCCGAGGGACTCGACCCCGGCCAGCCACGTGGCGTACTCGGCGTCGAGCTGGGTCAGCGCCGTGTCCGCGGTCGCGGCGTACTCGAACGACTGGTAGTCGGTGGCCGCGCGACCGAAGTGCGCGGCGTTGCGCATCCCGAGCACGCCGACGATCACGTGCCCGAGTCGCCAGGCGATCGTCGTGAACGGTGGCGGATCGGGCATCGGCATCGCGAAGTCGATGGTCATCGCGCCGGACCCGCCCTGCACCGGTGCGGTGCCGGTGCCGCGCGGGCGCACGCTCCAGCAGCCGGGCGCGGGCTCCCAGAAGTACTCGTCGTCGGTGAGCCCGTCGAGGCGACCGCGCAGCTGCTCGGTCCAATGCCAGTCGATCTGCTCTCGGAGCAGGGGATTCCAGGTCTGTTCGGTCATGGTGCTCACCTTGCCGCATATAGCGGACAGAGTCGTTCCGTGATCTGTGGGACGATGAGCGCGTGACCGTCGAGGCGACGACCGAGCGGGTGCTGCGGATGCTCGCGCTGCTGCAGCACCGGCCGTCCTGGACCGCCACCGAGCTCGCCGCCGAGCTGGGGGTCACCGACCGCTCGGTGCGTCGCGACGTGGAGCGGCTGCGCGCGCTCGGCTACCCCGTGCACGCGACGGCGGGCGTCGGCGGCGGCTACCAGCTCGGTGCGGGCACCCGGCTGCCGCCGCTGCTCCTCGACGACGAGGAGGCGATCGCGACGGCGGTGTCCCTGCGGATGGCGTCGGGTGGCACGGTCGCCGGGGCGGGAGAGGCGGCGCTGCGGGCGCTGACGAAGCTCGACCAGGTGATGCCGCCCCGGCTGCGCGCCGAGGTCCGGGCGGTGCACGGCGCCACCGAGACCCTGGTCGGCCCCGGGATCGAGATCGACCCGGAGCTGCTGGTGACGCTCGCGCGGGCCTGTCGCGACGCCGTGCGGGTGCGGTTCCGGTACGCCGGCCGCGACGGCGGGGACCGCGAGCGCACGGTCGAGCCGGTGCGGATGGTCGCCACCGGCCGCCGCTGGTACCTGATGGCCTGGGACGTCGACCGCGACGACTGGCGCACCTTCCGGCTGGACCGGATGCGCGACGTGGCGGCGACGACCTGGCGCTTCCGGGCGAGGGAACATCCGGACCCGGTCGCCTTCGTGCAGCGGGGCGTGACGGAAGCGCCGTACCGCTATCTCGCCCGGGTGCGGGTGCACGCCAGGGCCGACCAGGTCCAGGAGCTGGTGCCGCCTCAGGTGGGGCGCGTCGAGGACGATCGCGACGGGTGGTGCGTGCTCGTCGTCGGCGGGGATGACCTGGACTGGCTGGCCGTGCACGTGGCCCGGATGGGCTTCGAGGCGGAGGTGCTGGAGCCTCCGGAGCTGCGGGAGGCCATTGCCCGGCTCGCCCGCCGCCTCGCGGCGATGGCCGCCCGCGTTGCTACTGATCGGCGGTGACGGCGAGGGTGCCGAGCAGGGCGAGCGCGTCGGCGCTGGGGGAGCCGGGTTCGGCGTGGTAGACGACGAGTTGCTGGCCGGGCGCGGCGCGCACGTCGAAGCTCTGCATGCGCAGGGTGAGTTCGCCGACGTCGCGGTGGTGAAAGGTCTTCACCTCGGCGCGTTTGCCGCGCGCCTCGTTCCGCCGCCACAGCTCCGCGAACTCAGGACTCCGGTCCAGCATGAGGCCCAGCACCTCGCGTACGCGTGGATGGTGCGGATATTGCCCGTGGAGCAGCCGGAAGCCGGCCACCGTGTTGACGGCGGCGGCCTCCCAATCCCCGTAGAACGACCGCGCGTCCGGATCGAGGAAGAGTTTGACCAGGAGGTTGGCGCCGCCGTGGAAGCCTTCGAAGAGCGCGTATCCGAGCCGGTTGCCGGCGAGCACGTCGTAGGCCCGCCCGAGCACCAGCGCCGGGTTGTGCGGCCAGCCGTCGAGCAGCTGCAGCAGCTCGGGGTCCACGCGTTCGGGGGCGGACCAGGCGGGCCGCGGGGTGAGGCCGGCGAGCCGGAACAGGTGGGCGCGGGCGTCATCGTCGAGGTGGAGAACGGCCCCCAACGCGGACAGGACCTGTGGTGACGGGTTGCGTTCCCGGCCTTGCTCCAGCCGTACGTAATAGTCCACGCTGACGTCGGCCAGCATCGCGACCTCCTCGCGCCGCAGCCCCGGTACGCGCCGCCGCGAGCCGGCGGGCAGGCCGGCGTCTTCGGGGCGTACGCGAGCCCGGTGGCTGCGGAGGAAGTCCCCCAGAGGCGTTTCCGTCATGCCATCAAGCGTAGGCGTGACCCGCCGGCCGAGGGTGGGTGCGGTGCTCCCAGGCTCACAGCGGCCTGGGCCACCCCCGCCACGTACCCGAAGCTCGAAACCATGACAAAGACACCTGAACGCAAGGTCGTGCTGGTGACCGGCGCGAGCAGCGGCATCGGCGCGGCCACCGCTCGTACGCTCGCGGCCGCCGGCCATCATGTGATCCTCACAGCCCGCCGAACCGATCGCATCAAAACGATCGCCGATGACCTGTCTGTCGCAGGCTTCTCCGCGGAGGCACGCCCCCTCGACGTCACCGACGGCGCCCGCTTCCATGAGGTGGCCGAAGAAGTGGTGACGTCGTACGGGCGGCTGGATGTGCTGGTCGGCAATGCCGGCGTGATGCTCCTGTCCCGCCTCGACGCGCTGCTGGTCGAGGAGTGGGAGCGGATGCTCGATGTGAACGTGCGCGGCCTGCTCAACGGCATCGCCGCGACGCTGCCGATCTTCCAGGGCCAGGGGAGCGGCCACTTCGTCACCGTCGCCTCGATCGGCGCCCATCAGGTCGCGGAGACCTCCGCGATCTACCGAGGTGCGGGCCAGTGCTCCCGCCTTCAGGCGGGAGGTGTAGGCCCGCGCGGGAAGGCCCCCAAGGGCCTGAGCGTGCCCTGACCCGCGCTTTGGAACCGGTCGTGATCCACGTCTTGTCTTGTCTCATTTCTGGTGCCGGTCCTGGGACTGGAGGTAGGTGCGGACGGTGGCCTCGTTCGCGTCGCCGGTCGAGCCCGCATAGTAGGAGCGGGACCAGAAATGCCCGCCCCACAGGTATGTGCGGACGTGGACGCTGTATTCCTGGCGGAGGTAGCGGGCCGAGACGCCCTTGAGGGAGTTGACGAGGGAGGAGATTGCGACCTTGGGCGGGTAGCGGACCAGGAGATGGACGTGGTCGTGCTCGCCGTTGAAGTCGGTCAGCTGGCAGTCGAACTTCTCGCACACCTCTTTCATGATCTGTTCACAGCGCGTCAGCATCGGGTCGGTGAGTGCGTCCCGCCGATATTTCGTGACAAACACCAAATGCGCGGACAGATCGTGGACGCAGTGACGCCCCTTTCTGATGTCGGGGTTCGGTTCCCAGCGCGGTGACATACACCAAACGATAGAATGAGCCGCGTGGAGCAGGAGAAACGCAACCGCGCTCATGTCACCCGCCTGGAGTTGGACCAGCGGCAGAGCGCCGTCTTGGACGGCCAGGCGCACAACGCGCGCACGCTGTGGAACCTGCTGCACGAGTTCTTCACCTTCCGGCAGGGCCGGTTCGCCTCCCTCGCCCAATGCGACGAGGCCATCCGGGCCGCCGCAAAGAGATCGACTGGCTCAACGACCTGCCCGCCCAAGCGGCACAGGCCGTGCTGAAGACCTACCGGCAGGCGTGGGCCAACTACTTCAACCCCGACCACCCGGCCGAACGCCCCACGTTCAAGAGCCGGTTCCGCTCCCGGATGGCCGTGGACGTCCCCCAGGCGCGGGACCTGAACATCACCCGGATCAACCGCCGGTGGGGCGCGGTCACCATCCCCAAACTCGGCCGGGTCCGCTTCCGATGGACCAAAGACCTGCCCGGGGTCACCAAGGGCAGCCGGGATGGGAAGATCACCGGGGCGCGGCTGGTGAAGGAGGCCACCGGGTGGCACATCGTGTTCCGTATCCAGAGCGAGCAGCCGGTGCCCGCCCCGCATCCGGGGCCGCACACCGCGATCGACCGGGGCATCGCCGTACCGTTGGCGCTGTCCACCGGAGAGAAGATCTTCCACCGTAAAGAATGGCTGTCCGGCGGGGAGCAGGAGCGCCTGCTCCGGCTCGAGCGCAAAGCCGCCCGCCAGAAACGAGCCGCGAAACCCGGCCGGCCCACTAGCAACCGGCTGAAGCACACCTACGACCAGATCGCCCGCCTGCGCGCGAAAGCCATGCGCCGGGCCATCGACTGGCAGCACCAGACCACCGCCAAACTCACCGACCGGTTCTCCGTCATCGTGCTCGAAGACCTCAAGGTCACAAACATGATGGCGAGCGCCTCCGGCACCATCGAAGCGCCTGGCAAGAACGTCGCCCAAAAGCGGGGCCTGAACCGGGCCATCGCCACCGAGGCGTGGGGGCGCACCGCCGAGTTCCTCACCTACAAGGCCACCGGCAAGGGCGGCAAGGTCGTCTTCGTCCCTGCGCCGGGCACCAGCCAGGAATGCCACGCCTGCCACACGATCATCGAAGGCTCCCGCCAGAGTCAGTCCCGGTTCGTGTGCAAGAACCCAGCCTGCGGGTGGATCGGCAACGCCGACGTCAACGCCGCCCGCACCCAGTCGTATCGGTATAACTCAGCCGCCGGACGGGCGGTCACCGGACGTGGAGGCCCTGCCGTACTGGGGCCGCTGAAGCGTCAAGCACCTCATGGCGGGCCCACCCGCACCACCCCGCACGGGGCGGCCGCGTAGCGGCCATGAGAATTCTCCCCATTCATGCGGAGGAGCACGTCAATCGGCCACCAAATACGCGGCGGCCTGGGCGCTGACCGAGGGGCTGCGCCAGGAGCCGGGCATCCGGGTCACCACGATCTCCCCGGGCGTGGTCGACACCGAGCTCGCCGATCACATCACCGCCCCGGAGGTCGCCGAGGCCATGCGTACGTACCGGGCCGCCCTGATCCGTCCCGAGGACATCGCGAACGCGATCAAGTACGCCCTCGACCAGCCGTCCGACGTGGACGTCAGCGAGATCATCCTGCGCCCGTCGGCGCAGCGTCCATAGAACGGGGGATGAGCATGAGCAAGACCTGGTTCATCACCGGCGCCTCCCGTGGATTCGACCGCGCGTTCACGGCCGCGGCCCTGGAGCGGCGCGACCGCGTAGCGGCGACAGCGCGGCACCTTTCCGCCCTTGATGACCTGGTGGGCAAGTACGGAGCGGACTTGATCCAGGGGGTCCGCCGCCGCGGCGCGCGGTGCCCCTGAGGGGGCGCGGCCGGATCGGTGTCGTGCCTGCCCTGCAGCTGGATCGTCGGCGTCGGCCGCCCGCTCCTCCCGCCGGCGCGACACGGTTGTCGTAGCCGCCGGTGTTGGTGCGGCCGGTGAGATCGCGGAGCACCTGGGCGGCGGCCGGGCGCGCCGTCGGGTCCTTGGCCAGGCAGGCGAGCACAAGCGGGCGCAGCGGGCCGGGCACAGCGGAGACCTCGGGCTCGGCGTGCAGGATGGCGTGCAGAATCGCGGGCACCACCACGCCGCTGAACGGGATTCGCCCGCTCGCGGCGAAGACCATGGTGCCGGCCCAGGAGAACATGTCCGAGGCCGGGGAGAGCGTCTCGGCCGAGAGCTGCTCGGGAGACATGTACGCGGGTGTCCCCAGCAGCGAGGTGTTGCTCGTGACGTGGTCGATCGCGCGGGCGATGCCGAAATCGATCACGACGGGCCCTTCCGGCCCGAGGATCACGTTGCTCGGCTTGAAGTCACGGTGCACGATCCCGGCGCTGTGGATCGAGGCCAGCGCGGTCAACGTGGAGACCGGCAGCCGCTCCAGCCCGCTGCCGGTCCGCGGACCGTCGCGCTTGACCAGCTCGTCCAGGGACGTCCCCGGAACGTATTCGCTGACGATGTACGGCCGCTCGGCCACCAGGCCGGTGCCGATCACTCTGGCGGTACAGAACGCAGCGACCCGGGCCGCGACCTCCGCCTCGCGCAGGAAACAGCGCCGTGTGTCGGCATCGGCCGCGTACCGCGCGTGCAGCATCTTGATCGCCACACGCTGTCCGTCGGGCGACTCCCCCAGGAAGACAGACCCCTGGCCGCTGGGGTGCACACGCCGCGCGGACACCCGGGCAATTCGGAACATCCACTGAGCCGCCTCGCCCCGGCGGCATTCGTGGAGGTCGCTTGCTAACCGGAAAGCCTTTCCGTATAGTTCCGGAATAGCTTTCCGTTTCAGAGTACGCCACCGACAGATCGCTCACCACACCCCTGATCGCAAACCCAGGAGAACCGCATGCAGTACCGCACTCTCGGCCGGACCGGCATCAAGGTCAGCCCCTACGCGCTCGGCGCCATGATGTTCGGGGCCGTCGGCAACCCCGACCACGACGACTCGATCAAGATCATCCATAGGGCCCTCGACGCCGGGATCAACTTCATCGACACCGCCGACATGTACTCCCACGGCGAGTCCGAGGAGATCGTGGGCAAGGCACTCAAGGGGCGCCGCGACGACGTCGTGCTCGCCACCAAGGCCTGGTTCCCCGTGAACTTCGACCCCAGCGGCGCCACCCCGGTGGTTCCGAACCGGTCGGGAGCCTCTCGCCTCTGGCTGATCCGCGCCCTGGACGGCTCGCTGCGCCGCCTGGGCACCGACTACGTCGACCTGTTCCAGATCCACCGGCCCGACCCCGACACCGACATCGAGGAGACCCTCTCGGTGCTCACCGACCTGATGCGGGCCGGCAAGGTCCGGGCCATCGGCACCTCCTCCCTGCCCGCCTCGGACATCGTCCAGTCCCACTGGGTCGCCGAGCGGCGCGGCCTGGCCCGGCTGCGGACCGAGCAGCCTCCGTACTCGATCCTCAACCGCGGCATCGAGCGCGAGGTCCTCCCCGTGGCCCAGGAGTACGGCATGGGCACCCTGGTCTGGAGCCCGCTCGCCGGCGGCCTGCTCACCGGCCGCTACCGCAAGAACCAGCAGAACGCCACACACCGATCCCAGTTCGGCTTCCAGCACCTGAGCGACGAGCGCCGCCTGGACGCCGTCGAGCAGCTCATCCCCGTCGCGCAGGACGCCGGGATCTCGCTGACCCACCTGGCCATGGCCTTCGCCATCGCCCACCCCGGTGTCACGTCCGCGATCATCGGGCCACGCACCATGGATCACCTCGACGACCTGCTCGCGGGCGTCGACGTCAAGCTCACCGACGAGATCCTCGACCGGATCGACGAGATCGTCCCGCCCGGCACCGATATCGGCCGGCTCGACATGGCCTACAACCCACCCGCCATCCAGCACGCGCGCCTGCGCCGCCGGCCCGCCGACGAACGCGCCGCCGCCTGACCGCACCCCCTCACCATCCCCGCCTACCGTCACGCGTAAAAGGGGATGAACCCCTCCACGTTCGGTGCAAGGCTGGGCTCGTGAGCGACACGCGAACCGTGGTCCTGGTCGAGGGCGTCAGTGACAAGTCGGCCATTCAAGCGTTGGCCGAGCGCCGTGGCCGGAACCTGGCGGCCGAAGGCATCTCCCTTGTGGCGATGGGCGGTGCCACGAACATCGGGACGTATATCGGCAGGTTCGGCCCGTCCGGTCGCAACCTCCGGCTGGCCGGTCTGTGTGACGTCGGGGAGGAAGGCGACTTCCGGAGGGTTCTCGAGCGCGCCGGCCTTGGATCCAATCTCAGCCGAAGCGATCTGGAAGCGCTCGGATTCTTCGTGTGCGTCGCTGACCTGGAAGACGAGCTGATCCGCGCCCTCGGCACCGCCACGGTTGAGCGCGTCATCGACGCCGAGGGCGAGCTCCGCTCATTTCGCACGCTTCAGAAGCAACCCGAATGGCGCGGGAGCGCCACTCACGACCAGCTGCGCCGGTTCATGGGATCAGGCGGTGGCCGCAAGATCCGCTACTCTGGCCTGCTCGTCGCGGCACTCGATCTCGATCGCGTGCCGCGGCCGCTGGACATGCTGCTGGCCCACCTCTGCTGATCTACTTCCTCATCGCGGAGGAACACAAGGTTCAGTCGCGGGTCAGGTAGTGCTGGAGAGTCGGCGCGAGCCACTCGATCACCTCCTCGTCCGCCATGTCGGCCGCGGGAGGAAATTTCAGAATGTAGCGGCAGAGCGCCATCCCCAGCACCTGGGAGGCCACGAGCGCCGCCCTGGTCGCCGCCTGGTCCCCTGCGAAAACTGCGATCACCGGCGCGAGCTGGGTGCCGAAGACCTCGCGCATGCGCCCGGCCGCGGTCTCGTTCGTCACCCCCGTACGCAGCAGGACCTGAAGCACGTCATCGGCGTGCCACCGCTCCAGGAAATGCCGGATCACCATCTCGCCCAGGCGCTCGCGCGGCACCTTGCTCAGGTCGGGCAGGCGTAGGTCGAACTCGGCGGCGCCGGCGAACAGCTTGTCCTTCGTGCCGAAGTAGCGCATCACCATCGCCGGGTCAATGCCCGCGTCGGCGGCGACCGCCCTGATCGTCGCCTTCTCGTAGCCGTCGGCGGCGAAGCGCTCGCGGGCGGCGGCCAGGATGGCCGCCTTGGTCTCTCCTGCCGATCTCCTCATGCCAGCAAGTGTAGGCCAACACGTGTTGACTTTCTGGGCACGTTAGGTCAACAATTGTTGGCATGAGCCGAAAGGAGCACGCCATGTCGAAGACAGTGCTGGTCACCGGTGCTTCCACCGGAATCGGGCGGGCCACCGCCCTCCTGCTGGCCCGCGAGGGCTTCACCGTCTACGCCGGAGTCCGCAAGGAGGCCGACGGCCAGGCGCTCGGCCCGACCGTCACCCCGATCACGCTGGACGTCACCGACCCCGGCCAGATCGCGGAGGCGGTCAGGACGATCGGTCGCCTGGACGCCCTGGTCAACAACGCCGGCATCGGCGTCACCGGCCCCCTGGAGTTCGTCTCCCTGGACGCGCTGCGCCTGCAGTACGAGGTCAACGTGTTCGGCCAGATGGCCGTCACCCAGGCCATGCTGCCGAAGCTGCGCGCCTCGAAAGGCCGCGTCGTCACCGTCGGCTCGGTCGGCAGCTGGATCACCCTGCCCTTCGGCGGCCCGCTGTGCTCCTCCAAACACGCCATCCGCTCCCTCAACGACGCGCTGCGCATGGAGGTCAAGCCCTGGGGCATCCGCGCGGTCCTCATCGAACCCGGCTCCATCCACACCGCCGCCGTCGACAAGCTCGAAGGCGAAGTCGAACCCCGCCTGGCCGCCATCGGCGAGGAAGGCAGACGCCTGTACGGCGCCGCCTACCAGACCATGGTCACCAGCGGCCTGAAGGAAGAGCGCTCCGGCTCCAGCCCCGACGTGGTCGCCCGCGCCGTCCTGCACGCCCTGACCGCCCGCAAGCCGCGCTCGCGCTACCCGGTCGGCAAGAAATCACGGCTGATGAGCACGCTCGGCCGCATCCTCCCCCAATACACCCTCGACGCCCTGCGGCTGCGCGCACTGGGCCTGTCCTGAGCTCGGTGCCGTGGTAGCGTCGCCGTGGCGGCTCGTACGTGCCTGCCCCGGACGAGACGTGCGCCGTACCCGGCCCGCCAAGACGACGCACTCAAGGAGACGTCTTGGGTGCCCACACCTCCCTGATCGACTTCACCGCAGCGACTCCCCGGCCTCGCGCGTTGGATGTCCGGTGGATCCACGGCTCGCCGTCGGCCAAGCACAACACCGACCCGGACATCCAGGTCCACGCCTACGACGAGCACACGTTCATCCTCCGGCAGAACATGGCGATCGACTACGAGGCGCCGTTCCTGTTCCTGCTCTTCGGCAACGCCCGGGCGGTGCTGATCGACACCGGAGCCACAGAATCCGCCGAGTTCTTCCCCCTTCGCCGGGTGGTCGACGAGCTCATTGAGTCCTGGCTCGCCCGTCACCCCCGGCACGGGTACCACCTGCTGGTGCTCCACACCCATCCGCACGGTGACCACATCGCGGGCGACGGCCAGTTCACCGATCGTCCCGACACCACGGTGGTCGGCGCGGATCTGGCCACTGCCTGGGCGTACTTCGAATTCGCCGACCACCCCGCTGCCGTGGCGCAGGTCGACCTGGGAGGCCGGGTGCTGGAGTGTCTGGCCACACCGGGCCACCACGAAGCGGCGGTCACGTTCTACGACCCGTGGACCGGGTTCCTCCTCACCGGCGACACGGTCTACCCCGGCCGGCTCTACATACAGGACTGGCAGGCATTCACCCGGACGATCGATCGCTTGATCGACTTCTGCGACCATCGGACGGTCACCCACGTGCTCGGCTGCCACATCGAGATGACCCGCCAACCGGGCGTGGACTATCCGATCCGCACCGTCTACCAGCCCGACGAGCCCCCACTGCAGATGACCACCGGCCACCTGCGCGAGATCCGCGCAGCGCTGAAGGAGATCGGGGACCAACCCAGCCGCCGCGCCTTCCCGCTCTTCGTCCTGTGCCCCAGCGCATGAGCGACGCGAACAGACGAGGCCCCGTCCCCAGCGCCCCGAACGTCAGGGTCGCCACCAGCGCGTACGAGCGGTGACGGAAGAGCCGGAGATCGAGGAGGGGCGGTTCTGGTCCGCAGGGCGTGCCGGGCGAACGCCGCGACCATGCTCACCCCCACCACCAGGCTGATGATCGCCGTAGCGCTGCCGAGGTCCCGGCCTTCCGCACCGTCCTCACCGCCAATCTGCGCGAGTCTGTACACCAGTGCGGCCAGGCCGGGTGACAACAGTACGAGGCCCAGGACGTCAACGAAGACGGTCGTGACGACATCGCCTAGTTCGGCCGATGCGGTTCTACGACCGCGTGCATGCGCGCCCACATCAGCACCGAGACGAACGTCTTCGCCGCGAAACAGTGGGGGGCCAACCCGTATCTTGACGGATGTCTGGACGGAGTTGCGCGACACACGGCCCTCCCGGCGACTCGGCCAAGAGACGGTCTCGAAGCGAGGACTTCCGATAATGAGGCCAGAGCGAGACGTACGGCCCAGTTCGGCAGTTCCGCGAACGGCGGCCGATCCAAGCGCGAAATTTCGGCCAGCTGTGACCAGTACCCGAAGAAGACTTCCGTCCCTGTGCCTTGGGCCCCGCCGAACTCGGCTGCGCTGCCCTGCCCATCGAGGCCTCCGCCGCCGCTTCGGCCACGCCTCCACCGAGACCACCCAGCTGTACGCACTGCTGGACGACAAGATCCCTGACGCCGAGATCCGCGCCGCCCGCCGACGACGCGACCGCGCTGTCGACGGCTGCGGTCGCAGCGCCCTACGGTGATGCCATGGGACTGCGTATCGGTGCCTTAATCGTCGATTCCCAAGATCCCGGACGACTGGCCAGGTTCTGGGCAGTCGAGCAAGAATCGCCTGCATATCGACCTGCGACCCGAGCACCAGTCCGCAGAGGTTGCCCGCCTGGAAGGGCTGGGAGCTACCCGCGTCGAGGTTGGCCAAGGCAACAACCAGACCTGGGTAGTGATGGCCGATCCGGAAGGCAACGAGTTCTGCGTACAAGATGCCCATCCGCCGCAGGTCCGAGCACAGTGGCTACAGCGATACGAGGCCTACCAGCCGGTTCACACCTCAACATGATGGTCCAGATGGCCGGCCACAAGCGGACGTCGCTCTGTGTGGCTGTCAGCGAGCCCATGTGCGGCGACTGGCGAGCACCGGCAGAGACCCGTAAGCCCCGCTCGACACCCACCGGTGGCAACGGCTGGGATGATGGGAGTTCTCTACGATTCCGGCAGCTCAGTCGGAAGGACACCTCGTAAGTGCATTGCATTTGTCCATGACGCGGCTAAGACCGATGCGATCTTCGATGACGAGAACGTGATCGCGTACGGCGTGGGTGTGGTTTCCGGGTCAGCCGAAGGACTGGAGATGGGCCATCTCGTCGTCGGACAGCCGCAGCATTCCGGCAGTCACGTTCTCGGCGAGGTGATGCGGATTCCCGGTGCCCGGGATGACCAGCACATGCGGCCCTCGCTGCAGCGTCCAGGCCAGCCGGATCTGCGCGGGCGTCGCGCCGTGCGCATGGGCGATGGCGAGCACGTCCTGGTGCTCCGTGGCGGTCGCCCCTGCCTCGCGCCCGGCGCCTGCGATCGCGAAGAACGGCACGTAAGCGATACCCTGCTCGCCGCAGCTGCGTAGGAGCTCCTGCTCGCCGGCCGACGCGCCGATGCCGAAGGAGTTCTGCACGCACACCACCGGCGCGATGGCCTGGGCCTCAGCCAGCTGCTCTGGTGTGACATTGGATATCCCCAGGTGGCGAATGAGCCCAGCGTCGCGAAGCTCGGCCAGCGCGCCGAAATGGTCAGTGATCGAGCCGGTCTTCCGGCTTGGGGGGATGCGCAGGTTCACCACGTCGAGATGGTCACGCCCCAGCTGGCGCAGGTTCTCCTCGACCTGACCGCGCAACTGCTCTGGCGTGGCCCACCACCATTCACCCGACGGATCACGCGCTGGCCACACTTTCGTGGCGATGACGAGGTCGTCCGGATAGGGGGCCAAGGCCCGGTTGATCAGCTCATTGGCCGACAGGTGCGGCGAGAAGTAGAACGCGGCGGTGTCGATGTGGTTGACCCCAAGCTCGATCGCGCGCCGCAGCACGCCGATCGAACGATCGCGGTCGCCCGGGATACCGGGGCCGAAGGCGACGCTGCCCGTCAGACGCATCGCTCCGAACCCGATCCGGTTGACGGTCAGGTTGCCGAGGTCCCAGGTGCCCGCCGACGCGGCGGTGTTCGTCTGTGTGGTCATGATCAGGTGTATGTCCTTGCCTAGGAGTCTGCCGGAGAGGTGTGTGAGCGCCCGCGGTCATCGGGTCTGGCCGGATCCGGGCATGAAAAAAGCCTCCCCGTGCGGAGTTGCTCCGGCCAAGAAGGCTCAAACAGTAGTGATCAGTTTATCAGCTTGATCCGAGGGCCGGGATTTTGACCTCGGCTACGTGCTGGCCATCGCCGGCAACCGGCGCGTGAACCTGGTCGGGGCCGACCGCAGCCCGGCCGACATCGCCGTCAGTGTGGCCGATCAGCACTGGCATCGCTACCGCGCATGCGGCCATCTCCCAGCAAGGCCCCCGGCCCGTGGTCGGGCCAGGGGGTCGGCCTCGCGGCTCACGCCACGATCGGGAAGCGCCGATCCAGACCGGTGACGCGCAGCAGCTGGGCCATGAACGGGGGCATGCCGGTCAAGGCCAGCGTGATGCCCCGTGCCTGGGCCCGGCCTTGCGCGCCGAGCAGCACACCCAGCCCGCCGGCACTGCAGAAGGTGACCTGGGACAGGTCCAGGATGAGCAGGCTGGAGCTGTGGCTGAGGGCGTTCAGCAGTCGCTGGCGCAGCTGCGCTGTAGTGAAGATGTCGATGTCCCCGGCCAGGTGCACGAGGGTAGAGGCGGAGGCGGTCGCCCCGTGGAACGGGACGGTGTCGATGACGGTCAAGGAAGTCTCCTGTTCGGAGAGGCTGAAAATGGGATGAGGAACCTGCCGGCCGGAGATCGGTCCGCTGCCAGAACGGGCAGTGCCTGAACCGCTCAATCTGGCCGGCAGGCGGCACGTGGTCACGCCGGCGCTGACAGCCGTCTGACGGTGGACTGCGCCTCCTGCTCGGTGACCGATCCGGCCTCGTTCTCCCAGCGGGCCGAACTGCCGGCGGGCGTCGCGCGGACAGCGGGGTCGGGCGGCAGGTGCGCGAGGGTGAAAATGGCGTCGACAGTCCAGCCGGTGGTGTCCTGGGCGGTGAGCTTGAGCGTGGCCTCGGCAGGGCCGGCGGCGGTACCCGGCGGGATGATCAGCAGGACGACCGGCTCGACGGCGGCGAAGAATAGAATGATCACACGCGGATCGGCGTGGTGGAACCAGCCGACCGGGACCTGCCGCCCGCGTGCCGGGATCCGGCGCGGGACGCGCTGCCACGCGTCCCGGTGCACACCGATGCGGAGCGTGACCCGGCCAAGCAGCTGGTCCACGGCGGCGATGAGGCCAGGCAGTTCGGCCCTCGCGTCGCGGGAGTAGGGCCACCAGGCCCCGTTCACCACGGCTCGCCGATCCAGCACCGGGTGGAGACTGAGGCGTAGCGCGGAATCGACCTGAGGGATCGCGGATGAGGCAGAGCTGAGCGGTGTGCGTTGAGAAAGAAGTATCGGCGTCATGGTCGCCTGACCCGTCCAGGCCCTCCGCAGAGGGACCGGTAGCGTTGGTTCGCCGCGGGCGACGCCAGCCTGAGTGCCAACGCTCGAAATGTCCTCGGTGCCTTTACTCTACCTCATCTCCCGCGAATGAGCTGGCCGGCTTGATCGTGTTGGGGCCGTTGAACCGCAGGCTAGCCGCATGGCGATCTCGGTCGTGAAAGCAGTCCGCAGGCGGAAGGGCCACATGCGATGGGCGGCCATTCGTCACTGTGGTGGACGCATCTCCTTGATGAGGGTGTCGAGCGGCACATGGGCGAATCCGATGCGGGTGTCGCTCGCCCCGTAGGGCAGCCACACGGCGTCATCGTGGAGGAGGCCGCCGCAGGAGTACACCACGTTGGGCACGTAGCCTTCACGTTCGGAGCCGTCGGCGGTGAGCAGTGGGCCGGGGAGTTCGGCGATGACGCGTTGTGGCTGGTGCGAGTCGAGCAGCAGGGCGCCGATGGCGTAGTCGCGCATGGGGCCGACGCCGTGGGTCAGGACGAGCCAGCCGAATCTGGTCTCGATGGGGGATCCGCAGTTGCCCACTTGGATGAGTTCCCAGTCCCGGCGCGGGGTGTGCAGGGGTACCGGCCGTTGCCACCTGTTGTGCCGGTCAAGGGCGGTGAGTCCGGTGGTCTCGCCGTCGGAACGGCACAGCGCCAGCCTGCGTCCGCCGACCAGCCGGGGAAACAACGCCATGCCCTTGTTCACGGCGGCGGGGCCGCGCATGGGAGTGATCTCGAAATGGCGCAGGTCGTCGCTGGCGATCAGGTGAGAACGGATGTGCTGCCCGTCGTAGGCGGTGTAAGTGGCGCGGTACGACGGCCTGCCGTCTTCGTCGATGATCCGTACGAATCGTGCGTCCTCCATGCCGTTGCACTCGGCTGCGGTCGCCGGCCAGAGGACTCGCCGGTGAAGTGGGAGCTCGGCGGGGAATGCCACGGCGTAGTCCAAGCGCGTCGCGCGGCGCATCTCTTCGAGGGTCGACTGCGTGCTGGTGCGAGTGAGCAGGTCAGTGGGGAGCTGGGCGATCGCGTGTTCGAAGTCGTCGTCCTCGAAACGTTCCGGCAGGGATCGCAGCATGCTGGCCGTCACCTCGTTGTCCCAGGCGTCGTCGGCGAGTCCGGCGGCGAGCAGGTCGCGCCGATGATGGGTCCGGTGCCGGCGTCCGACGGAGAGTGTCCCGGAGCGGTCGGCGATGCCGAGGTCGGAGCCGGGCCCGAGCACTGCCGTGGTGAAGCCGATGGAGGACAGATGGCCCTCGCCGATCTGCCGCAGGCTGATCGCCACGCGGAGCTGTCCGGTGCTCAGGCCGGACTGGTCGGGATGGGGGATCATCGACGGGTTGCACACCGCGGCGGCCTCCACGGCGTACTCGTGACTGAAGTAGGCGCCCACGAGGAGGCGGGCCGGCAGGGACAGGTCGACGTCGCGCGGGACGCGATGGCGGATCAGGTCGTGGTGATGGGCGAAGGTCGCTTCAAGGTCGTGGTGCCGCCCGCCGAATCGCCGCAGCGTCCGCTGGAGCATCTCGGTCGTCTGGTCATGATCGAGGAGGAGGACGCGGTCGATCAGCGCGGCGGCCCGGCTACGGGTGAGCGCGGCGTCCTCGCCGGGCACGAAGAGCTTGATGATCACTCTTCGCGGGTCGGGAGACAGCGTCGGGCCGAGCCGTGTGGCCAGATCCCTGGTGGTCATGCGAGCCGCCTGGCGTGTTGCATGGTGGAGATCAGCGCGATGGTCGACTCCGCGCCCTGGTTGAGGTTCGGGCCTTGCTCGGTCAGGCCGTCGTAGCCTCCGCCGGTCGCCGGGTCCCACATCGGAACGCCGGCGTCGTTGGCACCCTGGAACCACTCCACTGCCCCCCGTACCTTCTCCTGCCATGAAGGGTCACCGGTCGCGAGCCCGGCGGTGGCGCAGGCGTCGGCGAGCGCGGCCACCTCGATCGGCTGCTGGTCGTAGCGAGACCGCGGCGCGCCCTGCCGCCAGCCGGCGGCGGGCACGACCGAGAGCCGGCCGTTCTTCGTCTGAATGTCACACAGCCACGTGAGCATGCGCAGGCCGACGCTGAGTAGCTGCCGGTCATCGCTCAGGTCTCCGGCGGAGATGATCACCTCGGCGAGAGCGGCGTTGGCGTACGTCAGATGCGGCTGTGGCCACGGCCAGGAGGGGTTCTCAGAGGGAGCACCGATCGTCTCCACGGCGTTCATCAGCATGGTTGCGGCCACGCTGCTGTCCGGGGTGGCGCGTAGGACCTCCGCCGCGCCGAGCCCGGCGAAGGCCATGGCGCGCGGATGTGGGGAGCGCTGTTCGGCCCCGAGGGTGAAGGCGCGCAGAGCCTCCTTCCGTATCCACGGAGCGGAGGTGCGGGCCGCCGCGGTGCCCAGGCCCCACATCGCCCGGCCCCACCAATCGCCGACGTCTGGCCGGTCACTCCAGCGCCGGTCGAAGGCGAGCCTGTTGCGGAACGCGCCGGAACGATCCTGAGCGTGCGTGAGGAAAGCCAGATAGCACTCGCTCAGCCGGGTCAGGCGGTGCGCCGGGTGCGGCTCCCGGCTGGCGACGACGAGGCCGCGGGCGACGTCGTCGGTGCAGTAACCGTGATGGCGCAAGACGGTGGCGTGCCGGGCATGCTCGAACAGGCCGGTGTCGTCGCTCATCCGGACCAGGTGCCTGAATCCGGGAGTGACGGTGCTCACGGCAGCACCGCGGCCGTCGCGGCCGGCCTCTGCGCGAGGAGCGACCGGGCGAGGCCGTCGTATCGCGCTGCGACCGCGGGCCACAGCAGGGTCGGGATCAGGGCGCGGGTACGGCCGGTGAGATCGTCGGCCAGCCCGGGTTGTGTGAGGACACGGCGTACGGCGGAGGCGAGCGCTGCGGGGTCGCCGTGGGGGACCAGAAGTCCTGGACCGCAGGTGAGCAGTTCCACTGCGTGGGGGAAGGAGGTGGCGACGACCGGCACGCCCGCGGCCACGGCCTCGATGAGGACGCCGGATGTGACCTGCTCCGCCGAGTCATAGGGCAGCACGACGACGTCCGCCGAGCGGATGAGTCGGCTCAGCGAGTCCTGATCCCGGTAGACAGGGTCGTGTCGTACGGCCTTGGACACCCCGATCCGGGCGGCGAGTTCATACAGGCGGTTGCGATAGGCCTCGCCTTGGTGTTCCAGCACCTTGGGGTGGGTCTTTCCGGCGATCGTGTAGGTCGGTGACGGGTCGAGGCCTCGCAGGAGCGCGAGCGCGCGCAACGCCCACTCGATGCCTTTACCGGGCCCGAGCAGGCCCCAGGTGAGCAGATGCGGACGAGGGCGGCGCCGAGCTGGGCCCCGCAGATGCTCGGCGGCACCGTGCGGGATGACGAACACCTTGCCGGCGTCCACCCGGTAGCCGGCCGTCAATCGGTCACGAGCGGTGCCGGTCATGGTGACGATCGCGCCGGCGGCGGCCCCGATCTCCTCGAGCAGGGCTTTCTGCTGAGGAGTGGGCCTGGCCAGGACGGTGTGCAGGACCACGATGCTCGGCACGATGAGGCAACGCAGCAGCGGCAGGACGTCCCGGCCGTCCGCGCCGGGGTAGATGCCGTACTCGTGCTGCACGATGGCTACGTCGAAGTCCTCGAGAGCGGCGGCCGCGGTCCTCCACCCGCCGGGAGTGTTCGCAGTCCAGGTGTGCACGACCCACGGCTGAGGCCGTTCGTCGTCGCCTTCCGCGGTGACACGGACGATCCCGCCGAACACACCGCCCCTGGTGAGATGGGCGGCGAGGGCGGAATTGAAGGTCGCGAGCCCGCATTGGGTGGGCGGGTGCGTGCTGAGAAAGCCGTATGTGAGGGCCACTGCCCTGCCTTTCGGTCATCCAGCCGCACCAGAACGCACGCCGATGCGGCTCGCGCGGTGAAGACGGCTACCCCGTCTGCCTGTGCGGTGGAGCCCGGAGCCTGCACCGGGGGCCCGCCTCATATCGGGGGCCCGGCGGTCGCGACCCTCAGCTGATGGCGTGGTCTGCGGCCATTTGACACTATCAGTCGCTGACGCCGATCTTCGTTCCGTCTGCCGCCAGGGTCTCCCAGTAGCGCCAACGCTCCTCCATGAGCCCACAATCCACGAGGCACTTAGAGTGGGGGAGACGCCTGGATCGGCGCCGCTCAGCAGAAAGGGTTGGCGGGCATGGAGCTACGTCAGCTGCGCTATTTCGTGACGCTGGCCGAAGAGCTGCATTTCGGCCGGGCCGCGGCCCGCGAGCACATCGTGCAGTCAGCGCTGAGCCAGCAGATCCAGCGGCTGGAACGCGAGTTGGGCGTGCGACTGCTGGATCGCAGCACCCACCACGTCGCTCTGACCCCGGCGGGCGCCGCTTTCCTCATCGAGGCGCGCCAGATCCTCGACCACGTGGGCCGCGCCGGGCAAGCCGCACGCAACGCCGTCGCGTCAGCGCCCACGCTCCGTGTCGGTATCATCGACGCCGGCTACGACACCATGCCGCAGATCCTGCGCGAATTCCAACACGCCCATCCCGGCATCACGATCCACCAGGTCGAAGCAGGCACCCCCGAGCAGTACCGGCAACTGGCCGACGGCCGCCTGGACATCGCCATCGGACCTGCTGGCCAGACCCCGGCCGCAGTGAAGTCCAAGCTGATCAGGCTCGATCCGCTCGGCGTGCTGGTGCCCGACGACCACGACTTCGCCGACATGACGGACGGCGTACGCGTCGCCGCTCTCGCTGACGAACCCCTGCTGCTCGGCGAGGAATCCCAGACGCCGGAGCTCAACCAGTTCGTCCTCGAGCTGTGCCGTTCGGCCGGGTTCGCGCCCACCATCTACGAGGGAACCGTTGAGAGCACCCGCGCCGCGGCTGACCTCGTACTCCAGCGCCGGTGCGTGCACTGCGTCCCCTCCTCCTTTCGCACCTCCACCCGGCCGGGCACCACCTGGCGGCCCCTGATCGAACCTGCCACGCACTACCCCTGGTCACTGTTGTGGTACGACGCCAACCCCTCTCCCCACATCGCCACCGTCATCGACAGCGCACGCCAACTCGCCGAGCGGCTCGGCTGGCTGGAACCCGCCGTCCCGCCCACCGGACCAACGCCCGGCGGAGGGGCTCCGAGCGTCATCAGCCACAGCGATGAGCCTGTCTGATGCGCCGGCTCGAACCATGGTGTACGCCACGAAGCCCAGGTGCTGCAGACAGTGGAGGGCGTGGTCCGCGACTTGTTCCCGTGCCGAGGGCGAAGTGCGGCATGCGGGCGAACTCCTGGTAGTCGGTGACCGCGCGGGACGTGCGGTAGCGCTGGTGAGTCTGGCGGACCAGCGTGGCGCCGTCGCAGGGTTAGCGATGGCCGCCGGCACGGTAGGCGGATGTGGAGGGCAGTTGCCTACAGCGTTCGATGCTGGGCAGGTGCTCCTTGCGGATTCTGGCGAGAGGGGGCCGGCCGTGTCAGAGAATGTCGCGTTGATCATTCGATTCCGCCTGGTGGGCGGTGAAGACATCTCCGTGATGAGCGGGGACTTCGCTGGGGAGCCGGAGGCGGTGGCGGCGGTCGCACGTGCTGTGGACGAGCGGCGCAGCCTGGTGTTGATGCGGGCGAGATATGACCGTGAGGCTGACGTGCACGGCGTGGTCATCAACCTCGCCAATGTGGTGTCGGTGCGTGTGTCGAAGACAGACAGCGCCGAGGCGGGCCAGTACCTGTAGCGGGCGGGCTGCCCAACATGACACGGCAGGGAATCCAGTACGGGGGAACCGGATCAGTTATGACGGGACGTGTGCCGGAGAGCCGCAAGGTTGTGGTGGACCGGTCGGAAGGCTTCGGCGAGCGGCTGTTGGGGCAGTTGCTGGACCGGGCTCACGCTATGCCGCCACAGCTCATCGCTCCGTTGGTGGCGGAGGAGGTGCGCAGGATCGGTGGCCGGGATGTGTCGATCTTGCTGCTGGCCTATGACCAGGTGATGTTGGTGCCGCTGCCGGGCAGGGGGCTCATGGGGGGCGATCCCGTGCCCATTGACGGGTCATGGGCAGGTGAGGCTTTTGTCAGCGAGGCGAGGCAGGAGCATCCGGTGGCCGACGGCATCCGGATGTTCCTGCCGCTGCTTGATGGCAGTGACGAGGTCGGGGTGATGGCCCTGACCCTCAGCAGGGTCGACGACGACGACCGCCGATTTCTGCGACGGCTGGCCGGCCTGGTCGCCGATATGCTCGTCATCAAGAACAGCTATACAGACGAGTTCTCCCGGGCGCGGCGTCGCGAGCCGATGAGCGTGTCGGCGGAGATCCAGTGGTCGCTGTTGCCCCCGTTGTCCATGGCCATCCCGCAGGTCGCGGTTGCCGGGATCATGGAGCCGGCCTATGACGTCGCCGGGGATAGCTTGGATTACGCCCTCAACGACGAGGTCCTGCACATGGCCGTTATTGACGCGATGGGCCATGGTTTGAACGCCGCTGTGCTGGCGACCGTGGCCATTGGCGCCTATCGGCGTGCCAGGCGCGCCAACGTGGGGCTTGCCGAATTGTATGAATTCATGGATACCGCCATCAATGAGCAGTTCGGTCCCGATCAGTTCGTCACGGCGCAGATGGCGCGTCTGGATATCGGGTCGGGTTACTTGGAATGGGTCAACGCGGGACATCCGGCGCCGTTGCTGATCCGCGGCAACCGGGTCATTGAGGCGTTGGAAGGTGCGGGCACCCGACCGGTCGGTTTTGGCGGTGCCGCCCCGCAGATCAACACGCGCCAGCTCATGCGTCACGATCGGGTGCTGTTCTACACCGATGGTCTTGTCGAAGAGCACGAGATCGGTGGTGAGCAGTTCGGCGAAGAACGTCTGATCAACTCCATCGAGCGTGTCGGGCCCATGACGAGAAGCGTGCAGCAGATGGTACGAAGCCTTTCTCACACCCTGATGCGGCAGAGGAAGGGGACGACAAGTGATGACGCGACCCTCTTCCTGGTCGAATGGTGCGGCGGAACCGCCGACCACCTGGCCGAGGTCTTTGACCGTTCTGAACATTCTGCTGATGCGGTCGCGGGCAAGGCTTATCATCAGCCGTGCTCACCGGCCGGACGCTGCCGGGACGACCAGACGGTTCTGATCTCGGAGACGCCGCAAAACTGACCCTCTGGGGACGCTCTCCTGTTGGCCACAGCCGGCACCGGGCGCAGAGCCCCGGCCTGTAGTGGGCACGACGGGATCGGACAACTCTCGGATCTCAAGGACGGCACGGTGAAGAGTGATGAATGATCGACCTCCGCGGCGGCCGGATCCGAACGATGACATGGATCAGGCACTGGCCGACGTCTTGAAGGCGATCGGCACAGCCTCGCGCGCACTCGCCTTTCAGAACGCGACGAGCATGGCCTGCCGCGGTGACCGGCAGCGGCTCGCCGTCTGTCTTGAGGCGATGACGCCTGGTCAGCTGGTTGAGGTGGCTGCCGCCGCCCGGTTGCTCAGCACCGAGGCCGACCACGCGCTCGCCAGGAGGGAGCCGTAACGGGTGTGCGGTCCGCACCGAAACGTGTGATCAGGTTGATCGGCACTCACTGCGAGAGCCGTGGCTCGCTATCGCCTCAGGTGATGAGGCTAGCTGGGATTGCGTGTTTCCGCGGGCTCGCCGAGCACCTTGAGTGGTGGGTGACCAGTCGGCGCAGCTTGCGTCGCCGTCACGGTGAGGGGGTCGTCATGACCCTGGACGCACAAAGAACGAGCGCGACCGACCGCGCACGCCTGAATGGTCAGGCGCCGCGCTGCGATCACGTCGACCTGCTCCCGGCTGTGGAGTACGGACCACCCGAATGCAAGGGATGTCTGGCCCTCGGCCAGACCTGGACGCGGTTGCTGGTGTGCCTGACCTGCGGGTGGGTGGCCTGTTCCGATGATTCACCCGGGCGTCATGCCCGTGCCCACTACCGGGAGACCGACCACCCGGTGGTCACCGTCCTGGAGCCACGGTCGACGTGGCGTTGGTGTTACGTGCACCGCCGGACCGTATAGACGAGATGAAGGAGATTCCATGACCGTTTCCGAGCAGGCGGCGGAACGCCGTCAGGACTACGACGGCGCATCGCCGTTCCCCGGGGCAGCAGGACACGCGCCGGTCGGTCGTGCTCAGGTGTGGCTGACGGCGGCGATCGTCGTGGTGCCGTTCATTGCGCTCGGTGTCGCGATCTTCCTGGCGTGGGGGCAGGGAGTGGCGTTCACCGATCTGCTGCTGGCCGCGGGCTTGTATGTGGTGACCGGGCTGGGCGTGACGGTCGGGTTCCATCGGCTGCTGACTCATGGTTCTTTCACTGCGCGGCCATGGCTGCGCGTGGCGTTGGCGGTCGCTGGTTCGATGGGCTTCCAGGGCAACGTGATCGACTGGGTGGCGGTGCATCGCCGCCATCACGCGTTTACTGATCGGCCGGGCGATCCGCACTCTCCCTACCGATACGGAACCGGCCTTCGCGGGCAGCTTCGGGGGCTTGCCCACGCTCACCTTGGCTGGATGTTCACCGACGACCAAACGTCGGCCGAGCGCTATGCCCCGGACCTGCTGGCCGATCCGGCCATGGCCCGGGTGACACGCGCCTTTTCCGCGTTGTGTGCGCTGTCGCTCGCGCTGCCGTTCCTGGCCGGCTGGGCGATCACCGGCACCCTGTACGGTGGCCTGACCGCTTTCCTGTGGGCCGGATTGATCCGCATCGCGCTGCTGCAGCACGTCACCTGGAGCGTCAACTCCCTGTGCCACGTCGTCGGCAGCAGGCCTTTCAACACCCGCCGCCACGACCGCTCCACCAACCTGTGGCCGCTGGCCCTGCTGTCCTTCGGCGAGAGCTGGCACAACGGCCATCACAGCGAGCCCAGCTGCGCCCGTCACGGTCTCGAGCGGGGCCAAATCGACCCGGCGGGCGGGGTGATCCGCCTCCTGGAGCGGCTGGGTTGGGCCAGCGACGTGCACTGGCCCGATGCCGACCGCGTCCAACGCCGCCGCGCCGCGCCGCCATCACAAGCCCGCGCCCCGGCTGGAGACTGAGCGATGCCGCGTGCGGTGTCGCTGCCGGCACCTCCACCCGGGCCGGGCACCACCTGGCGGCCCCTGATCGAACCGAGCGAGCGGCGGTCCGCCGTTTTCGCGCGGCAGTGGCCCGCGGCCGCCTCCATGACAGGTGGGACGGCTCAGCGGCCGAAGCCGGATCGAGTGGCCGCGTCCACGATCGCGTCCTTCTCCGCGTCGGTGAGGACCTTGGTCCGGACCAGCTCGCCGGTGACGTGGGCGACGTGCGCCATGAAGGCGCCGGCGCCGTCCCAGTCCACGTCGTCGCGGATGAGGTCGTTGACCGTGCAGCCGTGCGTGGCGTATCGGTTGGCCACGCCGGAGCCTGCCTCTCCCACGATCACCTTCCTGCGCAGGTCCGAGCCTGGGTACGCGTCGCGCTCGGGCGTGTATCGGAGCAGGTGTGAGCCGTACTGCTCGACCTGGGGCCTGAGCACCGGCCCCATCACATGCTCGGCCAGCCGACTCACGATTCTTCCTTCCTGCCACGAAGCCGGGAGGCCAGGAACCGGCCGGCTCGCTCCAGCGCCGCTGCCGCCTCGGCCGATTCGTTGTGCTGGAACACGTGCGGTTGGCGCGGAGCGACCTCCAACGTCACCGCGACCTCGTCCGCCCCTGCGCGCCCGGCCAGCCGTACGGCGTCGTCCAGCAGGAGCTCGCTCGATCCGACCTGGATCAGCAGGGGCGGCAGCCCCGTGAGGTCGGCGAAGACCGGGCTCACCTCGGGCGCCGACCTGTCACCGCCGGCGACGTACTGATCGAAGTACCACTCGAGATCGGCCGGGGTGAAGATGGGGTCGACCCCGTCCTTGGACCGCATGCTCGCGCCGCTGAGGGTGAGATCGACCGCTGGTGAGAACAGGACAGCCGCCGCCGGCATCGGCAGGCCCGCGTCCCGGGCGCGCAGCATGGTGACCACGGCCAGCCCGGCTCCGGCCGAGTCGCCCGCGATCATCAGCCGTTGGGGGTCGGTGCCGGAGTCCAGCAGCTCGCGGTAGGCCGCCAGGCAGTCATCGGACGCGGCCGGGAACGAATGCTCCGGCGCCAGCCGGTAGTCGAGCGAGATCGCCCGGCCATCGAGGTGCTGCAGCAGCGCGACGGTGAGGTGGGCGGTGACACGCGCCGACCCGACCACGAAGGCGCCGCCGTGGAGATACAGCAGCACGTCCTCGCCTGCCGTGCCGGGCGCTCCGATCCGCAGCTCCAGTGCCGGCCGCCCGCCGAGTGTGGTCGCCGATGAAGCGACATTCGCGGCTAAGGGCCTGGTGAGCATGGCCGCGAACTGCTCGCGCTGTTCGGCAAGGTTTCGCATCTGATCCTCCAGCAAATTAGTCAAGCGACCTGACAGTCAAGTGACTTTACCATGCCTGCTGATATCGTCAAGCTGCCTGACGAAATCGCATGGAAGGGAGACCACACGGCGATGACGAGGCGATCCCCAACGCGCGAGCAGCAAGACCAGCCCAACGTGCCCCTCCCCACCCTGCTCACGCAGGCCAAGGACATCGCGCTCGGACGACTTCACCAGCGGCTGGCCGACGAAGGGTTCGAGGGGATCCGGTACGTGCACGGCTCCGTCTTCCGGTTCATCGACGCCGAAGGCTCGCGGCTGACCACGCTCGCCGAACGCTCCGGACTCACCAAGCAGGCGATCAGCGAACTGGTCGGCGAACTTGAGGATCAGGGTTACGTCGAGCGCGTGCCCGACGCGGGCGACCGCCGCGCCAAGATCATCCGCCTCACCGACCAGGGCACGATGGCCCAGGTCGCAGCGGCCCGGATCCTCGCCGACATCGAGCAGCGGTGGTCGCGGCATCTCGGCGCGGACCAGGTCACCGTGCTGCGGCGCGCCTTGGAAGAGGTCATCGCCCTCGAACGCGGTTAGCTCTCCGACCGTTCACCCGGAGTGCGACCGCGCGAGACTCGTCAGATGCAGGATGGAGCGGTGCCTGGCTGCCGCCACGTCGGCCCGCGGGCGCAGGTCGACCGAGGACTACTCCGACCAGGACCAGCACCAGCCCGCACAGTTGCTGGACAGTCAGCACCTCTCCGGCGACCGCGGTGCCGAGCAGCACGCCCGTAACGGGGTTGAGCAGTCCGATCAGACCCACGGTCCCCGCAGGCAAGCGCCGGAGCCCGGCGAACCAGGCGGCGAAGGCCAGCGCGGTGGCGACCAGGGCGACATAGCCGAATGCGAGGAGCGCCGGTGTGGAGAGCGCGGGCGGAGGGCCCTCCACAACTGCGGCGACCGGGAGCAGGAACAGACCTCCGGCGGTGAGCTGCCAGGCGGTCGAGGCGAGGACATCGGCACCGGCGCTCCACCGCTTGGCCAAGATGTGGCCGAAGGACGAAACCAGCACGGCAGCGACCGAGGCGAGGACTCCTGGCACGCTCACGCCTCCCACCCCCGTGAGCAGCATGAGACACACCCCGGCGAGCCCGATCACGGCGCCGGCGAGGTGCGCGATGCTGGGCCGCTCGGACACCAGGGACCAGGCAATGAGCATCATCGTCAGCGGCGACACCGCCATGACGGTCGAGGCGACGCTCGTCGGAAGCAACTGAGAGGCGGCGTAGACGAGGACGAAGAACACGCTCACGTTGAGCAGCCCGAGCACGGCGGATCGCCACCACCACGCGCCGCGTGGCCGCTGCCTGCACAAGGCCAGCAGAACGAGGCCGGCGGGCAGCGCCCGCAGAGCTGCTCCCTGCAGTGGGCGGTCTGCGGGGAGGAACTCGTGGGTGACGAAGTAGTTGGCCCCCCAGGCCACCGGCGCGACCGCGGTCAGTGCCACCCAGCGCACATTAGCTTCCATGGAAGACAATATAACTTCCCAGGAAGCTATATTGGTGTCCATGGAACATCGGCAACCGCTGGACCGCGTGGCCCGCATCCAGGCCGACTGGCGCCGCGAACGTCCCGACGTTGACGTCTCCCCACAGGGAGTGATCGGCCGGCTGCACCGCCTGGCCGACCAGCTCACCGAGAGACTCTGCCTCGTCTACGGCCGCTACGGTCTCAGCGAGGGAGAATTCGACGTCCTGTGCGCCCTGCGCCGCGCCGGTGAGCCCTACGAACGGGCCCCCGGCGAGCTCGCCGCACACACCATGGTCACCACCGGCGCGATGACGAAGAGGATCGACCGCCTGGAGCGAGCCGGACTCGTCACCCGCCGCCGTTCCCAGGGCGACCAGCGTGGCCGGATCGTCGCCCTCACCAGACCTGGGCGCGAACTGATCGACCGAGCCTTCACCGAGCACATGCGCAACGAGCGCGACCTGCTGGATCTGCTGACGCCCACAGAGGCCGAGACGCTCGAAACACTGCTCACGACCTGGCTCTCCCGCATGGAGCATTCGCGCCCTCCCAGCAGCGGGTGATCCGTTGTCAGGCGCCAGGCGTGCGTGGCGCTGGGCCACCTGGTGCCCGGCCTGGCTTGCCGCGCAGCCGTACACCCGTGTTTGGTAGGTGGTGCAGAGCGCGGGGAAGCGCTTGCGGAGGCTCGGGCTCACCGGAGAAGCACCGTACGATGACACATCATGCCGTCGGGAGGGTAGGGGTCCGTGTCCGATGACCGCGCATGGCACCGGGATCCCCGCGGAGGTGCGCACCACCGGCGGGCGCCAGGTGCGAGCGGTTCGCCCCACGCTGCCAGGGCGGTGTCCCGCCGTGATCGGACGGGCTGGTGGCTGGCCGGGGCGTTGGTCCTCACGTTCACGGTCGCGGTCGCGGCCACGCTCTACGTGGTGACCGGGCGTGAGAGCGCGCCGACGTCGGCGAGGGCTCCGTCGAAGGCTCCGTCGGACGCGCCGGCGGGGTGGCGGCTGGTCTGGGCGGACGAGTTCGACGGTCCCGCCGGGCCGCCGGATCCGGCGAAGTGGAATCTGGTCGACGACCATCTCGGCTACAACAACGAGCTGGAGTACTACACGCCGCGCAACGCGGTCGTGGACGGCCAGGGCCGGCTGGTCATCACCGCCCGGTCCGACGACGCGGGCGCCCACGACTGCAGCCCCCGCGTGTGCGCGGCCACCTCCGCCCGGTTGTTCACGGCGGGGAAGTTCGTCCAGCGCTACGGGCGGATCGAGGCCCGCATCAAGCTGCCCAGAGGTCAGGGCATGTGGCCGGCCTTCTGGGCGCGGCGCTCTCCGCAGGGCAGCGGGCGCGGGGAGATCGACATCATGGAGCACCTCGGGCGCGAGCCGGACACGGTCCACGGCAACCTGCACGGGGAAAAGGGCTACGACGCGCTCAACTCCTACCGGCTGCCCGACGGTGGCAGGTTCGCCGACGACTTCCACACCTTTGCCGCCGACTGGTATCCCGACCGCATCTCCTTCCTGGTCGACGGCCAGGTCTACGCCACCGAGCACAAGGCGGACGCCCCGCCCGGCGGCTGGGACTTCGACGTGCCCTACTACCTCCTGCTCAACCTGGCCGTCGGCGGCGACTGGCCCGGCCCGCCCGACTCGACGACCCGCTTCCCGCAGCAGCTGATCGTGGACCACGTCCGCGTGTACGCCGCCGCTACCGATCCGCCGCGCTGACCTCGGCACGCCGCCCGGGGGCGAAGGCGGCGATCAGCACGCCCACTCCCAGCAGCAGGGACAGGCCCTGCGCGAGCGTCCAGCCGAGGGCCGCGGCGGTCAGCCCGTACGGGAGCAACGCCGCCACCAGGCCCAGCACCAGGATCGCGTTGGCGCCGTTCATGAAGACGTACGCGCCGGTGCGGTCCCTGCTGATCAGGATCGTGTCCACCAGATAGTTCCCCGCGCCGACCAGCGCCGCCAGGGCCAGGACCCGCAGCGTCTCCGCCGCCTGCGCCGAGTAGGCGTCCCCGAACACCCGCAGGATGTACGGCGCCCCGACCACGATCACCGCGACGGCGGGGACGAGCAGGCCGTAGATCCCCACCACGGCCTTGCGCAGGTACCGGCGCAGCGAGATCCGCTGCGCCTCGGCGAACAGCACCTGCGCGCTCGTCGAAGGGATGAAGGTGAGGAACGCCGCCACCTGGAAGGCGATCGCGAAGTACGCCGCCGCTTGTGGCCCCTGGGCGGCCAGCACCTCCAGCGGCACGACGGTGCTCGGTAGCATGCCGAGCGCGGTCGCCAGGTAGCCGGCGGTGGAGAACGGCAGGTACCGCCGCAGCAGCTCCATCGGCCGTGCGCGGTCTGCGGCGCGGCGCAGCCGGGGCCACAGCGCCGCCCCGCCGAGCAGGCAGGCGAGCAGTGCGCCGCCGCCGTAGGCGAGGACCAGGCCGGTGAACCCGAGCGGGACCAACGGCAGCAACGCGCCCACCTTCAGCACGGTGCCCGCCAGGTTCTTGGCCAGCAGCGCCGCGGTGCCCCGGACCGCCACCAGCCCCGCGTCCAGCGTCCCGCCCACCGCGGTGACCATCACCAGGACGGTGACCAGCGTGATCGTCCCCGGCTGCCGGATCAGCTCCGGACCGCCGGGCAGCAGCGGCGCCAGGATCAGCAGCGACAGCAGGGCGAGCACGCCGCCGATCGCGCCGACGGCGGTCACGGCGATCGCCGCCAGCCGTCGCGGGTCGTCGGCCTTGACGAGATGGCGCAGCAGCGTGGTGGGCAGGCCGAGGGCGGCGACGGTGGACAGCAGGTTGACGCTCGCGGTCACGGCGGTCAGCCAGCCGACGGCCTCGACCGGGTAGTTGCGCGCCGCCAGCGTGAAGAACGCGAAGCCGCCGGCCGCGAGCAGCACCGTGTTCGCCAGCAGCAGGAAGGTCCCGCGGACCAGGACGTTGCGGAACAGCGAGCGGACACGCTCCCGCATCGGCCCACCTGCGGCGTCGAGGCTCACGCGCTCCCCCATCCGATCGAGGCGCACGCGTTCCCCTGTCTGCCCGCCCCGATCCCGCAAGACGGTGGCGTAGCCGTTGCGGGTCGCGCGGGCGATCTCGGTCCAGCCGACACCGTTCACGTGCTCCAGCGCCGCTGCCGACATCGCCGCCAACGTCGCCGCGTCCCAGCCCGCCGCCGCCCGCAGGGCCGCGGTGAGCCCGGTGACGCCGCCGCGGTAACCGGCCAGGGCGGCGGCCGGCAGCCCCGCCAGGGCGGGCAGCGCGGGGACGATCAGTGGCCTGCCGTGGGCGAGCGCGAGCAGCGCGCTGCCGCTGGTGGTGATCTCGCGGAACGGCAGCACGACGACTTCGGCCTCCGCGAACAGCCCCGCGACGTCCTCGTCGCGCACCCGCCCGAGCCGTAGGTCGACGCGATCGTCGGTAACGGCCGACGCCTTCAGCCGGGCCGCGAGCGCCGCATCCGGGCATGATCCGGCGATGACGAGGCGCACGTCCAGCCCGCAGGGCAGCGCCGTGAAGGCCGCGAGCAGGTCCTCGACCCCCTTGTACGGCTCGATCCGCCCGAAGAACAGGAACGTGCGGGGCCCGCCCGACCGGCCCGGCGGCGGCAGCGGTGGTGCGGGGAAGGGGCCGTGCGGGATCACGGCGGCCTTGGACGGCACCGCGTCCAGGGCCGCCAGCCGGTGCAGCGCCGTCGAGTGGTGGGCGATCACGAGGTCGCAGTGCCGTACCAGAGTGCGCCGGGCGGCGGCGTCGTCGGCGAAGACGGGCCGGTGCGGCAGCACGTTGTGCGCGGTCCACACCAGCCGCAGGCCGAGCAGCCGCACGACGCCGAGCACGGCGGCGAACCACAGCTGCGCCGGCCACCGCATCCAGGCCCCGCCAGGCAGCGCGAACTTCCACACCCAGTGCAGGTGCACGATCCGGGCCCCGGCCAGCCGCCGGACGGCCAGCTCGGCGGGGAGCAGCAGGAGATTGAGCGTGTGGGAGAAGGTCAGCTCGCCCAGGTAGTGGACGCGGACGCCGGTCCGGCGTAACTCGCCGTGCAGCAGGTCCTGGTACGGGTTGCTGTCGCGGGGGAAGACCAGCACCTTCATCGGCCGGCGCGACCCCGGGGAGCGGCGAGTTCGGCGAGCACGCCCGCGCCGTACGCCAGGTGGTCGGCGAGGACCCGCACCGGACCGTTGTGCCGGTTGCGCCAGGCCGGCACCAGCAGCAGCGCCGGGTAGAGCGGGAACCACAGGGTCAGCGGCAGGCCGAGCAGGAAGAGGGGATACGCCACGACCATCGGCTCCCGGCGCAGCAGGTGCGCCCGGCGGCCCCGGTGCTTGAGGTAGAGCCGGGCGCGCGCCTTGCCGTAGACGTAGGAGCGGCGGAGCTGCCGGCGGCGGTCCCCCCACTCGTGGGTGACGACCGCGTCGCCAGCGCTGCGGATGCGGTGCCCGGTGTCCTGGACCCGCCAGCTGAAGTCGACGTCGGAGCCGTACCCGAACGTCTCGTCGAAGCCGGCGACCCCGTCGAAAACCTCCCGGCGCACTGCGAGGTTGCCGGTGCCGCACTCCGGGAGGTAGCGGGCGGCGGCGCGGCGCCGGGCGTCGGCGTCGTAGAGGCTGCCGTGCCCCTCGGGGCCGGTGACCAGCCCCGACACGACGCTCTCGCCCTCGTCGATGATCGGTGTGACGAGACGGCGCAGCCAGTCGCCCTGAGGGAGACAGCCCGCGTCGGTGAACACGACGATCTCGCCCTTGGCAGCGCGCACGCCGGCGTTGCGCTGGTGCGGGATGGTCACGCGCACGCCCGGCGGCGGGGTGAAGACCGTCCACCGCACGTGCGGGTGGGCGGCGGCAACGGCGTCGAGCCGGCCTTCTGAGGCGTCCACGACGATGATCTCGTACGGCAGGCCGGCGGACTCGGCCGCGGCGGTGACGCCGTCGAGGGTGCCGTCCAGCGCGGGCTCGTCCTTGCTGATGATGACGATAGAGATCATCGGTGGAAGACCTTCGTGACTCCGCTCGTGTAGACGAGATCGTAGTGCGCCTCGATGAAGCCGGTCGGGAACGCGTACAGGGCGAGCTGGTTGTCGAACAGCGACCTGGCGCGGCCGACGGCGGTGTTGGTCCAGCTCGCGTACACCCAGGCCCGCCGGTCCAGGGTCAGGGGGGTGATGTCGGTCTGGATCCGCCGCCCCGGCCCGAGCTCGGCGAACAACCGCAGTTGCGCGTACCGGTCGGCGTAGAGGCGGTCGGGCGAGCCGCGTGCCGCCTCTTCGAGCCAGCGCGCCCCCGCCAGCTCGGCCTCGTACATGCAGAACCGCTCGCAGTCCTCGCCGCGCGCCGAGAGGTTGGTCGCCCGCTCCCCGCCGAGCAGCACGTTGTCCAGGCCGCTGCCGGTCGTGAAGGTGACGACGACAGCCGCTCCCGCCAGCCCGTACACGGTCCGGCGGAGCGGGGCGGGGAATTTGGCCGCCGAGACGCGGTGCAGCAGCCAGAACATGGCGATGGTGACGAGCGTCAGCGCCTGCAACTGGGCGCGGCTCTGGTTGTACGCGGCCGCGAGGGTGCCGGAGAAGCGCAGCAGCACCAGGGCGGCGAGCATCGGCACGGCCAGCACGCCGATCCGCCGGACCAGCCACGACGAGTGGCGGCGCACGGCCATGACCAGGGCGCCGATCAGGCCGAGCAGGTTCGCCAGCTGCTGGACCAGCAGCACGCCGAGGTCGAGCGACGCGCTCACCGCCGGCGCGACCTTCGGGGGGACCGGCACCCCCGCGTCCCCGAGCGCCCATCGGGCATCGTCCGCGTCGGCGGCAGGCGTCACGGCGGCCTTGGGCGGACGGTATTTGGGCACCACCCGCTTGGCGTAGAGGTACGTCGGGATGCGCGTCACGTCGGTGCCCCGCAGGTAAGCGGACAGCAGCGTCCCGGTGGTCTCGGCGCCGGGCAGCAGCCGCAGGCCCTCGGAGCTCAGCGCGGTGCGGAACTCGCCGATGTTGGCCGTCGACCGGGTGATCGGAACGTACCAGAGCACCCCGGCGAGCAACCCGGGCACCAGCGCCGCCACGACCGCCCGCGGCGCGATCCGCGGCCGCCGCAGCGCCCACAGAGCGGCCTGCAGGACCAGTGCCCCGCCGAGCATCACGGCAGTGAAGTACGCGGTCGTGTAGTGCGAGACCACGATGCCCGCCCCGAACAGGCACAACAACGCGCTCTTGGGGAAATGCCGCAGCCGGGCGTCGAGCAGGGCCCCGCACAGCGCGGCGAACAGCAGCATGGCGATCTCCTGCCGGGCCAGCGCCGGGAACTGCTGGGACAGCGCGCCCTGCGCCGTCACGAACGCGGCGGCGGCGAACGCCCACTGGCCCGGCAGGAAGCGCCTGGCGAGGTGGAAGATCCCGACGGGGAACATCGCGAAGATCGCCGGGTAGACGACCTTGAGCACCAGCAGGACCGGCAGCCCGGTCAGCGCGTGCAGCTCGGCGGGGAGAACGGTGATGCTGAGCATCGCCCCGTACGCGTCGGGGTGGGGGCCGGTCACCCAGATCCCCGAGGTCGCCGTCTCCTGGGCCACGGCGTACTCGGAGGCGATGTCGAACCCGTAGACCAGCTCGCCGCGGAGCGCATACGACCACATCATGGCCAGCGAGACGGAGTACAGCAGCACGGCCGGCCGTCCGGTCCCGAGCCGCCCGGCTCGGACGATCCCGAAGGCCAGCACGAGCACGCAGCCGGCGACGGCCGCGATCGCCACCTCGGGGCCGTACCCGTGGTTGAGCCGCAGCGCCCCCGCCGCGGCGAGCAGCGGCAGCAGCAACGGCAGCGACAACCACCCGGCAGAGGGCAGAGACCGCCACGGGACGGCCGTCTCCTGCGGCGCCCTCACGCTGGCGAGGAACAACCCCAGGCAGACCAGCATGAGCCCGGCGAGCAGCGGCCCGGGCCGGAGCGGCGCCCCGGGGTCCGAGCCGGGGCCGAACACCGCGTCGAGGACGGCGCCGTCGACCAGCGGCACGAGCAGGGTGACCGCGAGGCCGGACACCATGAGCACGATCAGCGACGCGGCCGGCACGTACAACGGGAACGCCGCCAGCCGGTGGCCCGGCACCCGCAACGCCCGTAGCAGCAGGCGTCCGGGCACGATCAGCAGCAGCGGCACGAGCAACAGCTGGGCCGCCCACAGCTGGCGCACCTGGGTCAACCCGACGATCAGGACGAGGGCCGCGCCATACAGCACCAGACGCCTGTCCTGCTCGCGGACGGTCACGTGCTCTGCCCTCCGCCCCGTCCGGTCCTGTCCTCGGCGAACATGCGGCGGAAGGCCCACAGACCGTGCAGGAAGCCGACATTCTCGCACGCTTCCTGGGCGAGCCGGAGGTACGGGTCGGCGAGCGCCTCGATCCTGCCCGTCACCGCGTTCCGCAACCCCACCGGGTAGAGCAGCAGTGGCAGTAGCACCGGCACGACCGCGACCGCCGGCCACCGGACGGCCGCGACGGCGAGGCCCGCGACGAGGACCGGCCAGGGGAACACCGTCGGCCGGACCGCGGGCCACTTGTGGTACTGCATCGCGGCGCCCCGCCCGTACGCCAGGCTGCGGCGCAGCATTCCGCGCACCGTGGGTGTGTACCGGTGCGCGACCGGCGCGTCGGGGACGAAGACCATCCGCCCCGGCCGGTCCCGTCGGAGCCTGCGGGACAGGTCCTCTTCCTCGGCCGCGTACCGGAACCTGGTGTCGAACCCGCCCGCGGCCAGCAGCCGCTCCCGCTCGAACGACATGTTGCCGCCGCTGAAGGCGTAGACGTCCCGCCGCCCGCGGGCCGCCTCGGCCGTCGCCCACTGCCGCCGCAGGTACAACCACAGCCGGTACGGCAGCGCCGTGCTGACGGTGAGCTCCAGCTCCAGCGGCTCGTGCCGGTTGTTGCGTTCGAGGAACCGCGGCAGGAAGCCGTCCCCGGTCACCGGCACGATCGGACCGCCCACGCCGGCGACGCCCTCTTCGGCATAGCCGCCCAGCAGCAGCTCGGCCCAGCGGGGGCCGGGCTCGCAGTCGTCGTCGAGGAAGGCCACGACCGGCCCCTTCGCGGCCCGCAGGCCGGTGTCGCGTGCCGCCGCCGTGCCGCGGTTCGTCTCGTGGCGGATGACCGTGACCCCGTGGCCGCGCGCGACGTCCCCGGTCCCGTCCAGGGACGCGTCGTCGACGACGATGATCTCCAGGTCGGCGTGGGTGGTCTGGGTCGCCAGCGCGTCGAGGGTCCGCCCGAGGCGGGTCGCGCCGTTGTAGGAGCAGATGACGACGGACAAGCTAGGGGACATCGGGACGGTTCCCGGGGATGCGGGCGAGCGGGCTGCGAACGGCCTCGTACACGGCGATCGTCCGCGTCGTGACCGTGCTCAGGTCGGTGCTCAGGTCCGTGTTCAGGTCGGTGTCCGGCGTGCCCGAGTCCGGCACCATGTCCGGCGTGCGCGCGACGCCGCCTCCCCCCGGACCGGTCGCGAGGAGGTCGGCGATCGCCGCGGCCAGCCGGTCAGGGGCGCCAGGGGGGACCGCCCACGGGGAGCCCTCGAACAGCTCGGCCAGCCCGCCCACGGTGGTCGCGATCACCGGTACGCCGAAGGCGCGGGCCAGGTTGGCCACCCCGCTCTGCTCGGCGTCGCGGTACGGCAGCACCACGGCCTCCGCCGCGGCGAACCAGGCCGCGATGTCGCCGTCGGGCACGTAACCGGTGAACACGAGCCGGTCGCGCAGCCCGTGCCGGCGCGCCAGGCGGCGCACCATCGCCTGGTGCAGGTGGTCGCGTGCCTCGAACACTCGGAACGGGCCGTGCCGCCGCCGTACCGCACCGGCGACCACGACCCGCACCGCGCCCAGCGTCGCGGGCGGCAGCGTCGCGATTGCCCGCACCAGGTCGTCGAGCCCCTTGCTGACGTGGATGTGGCCGAAGGCCAGGAGCAGGCGGTCGTCACCCAGCCCGAAGCGGGCCCGCAGGCCGGCGGCGGTGCCGGTCGCGGACGGCGGCGGCGCGGAGAAGTGCGGGACCACCGTGGCGTAGCCGTCCAGCCCGAGAGCGCCGAGCGTGTCCCGCGCCGCCCGCGTGTGCACGATGAGCCGGTCGCAGCCCTGCGCGAGGTGCCGATACAGCGCCCTCCCCGGCCCGCGCAACAGCGCCGTGTCGCGGTTGACCTCGTGCAGTGTGGCCACCGCCGGGACCCCGGGGCCGGCCAGCCAGCGCGCCACGGCCAAGGTACGGGCGCCGAACGCGGGCACCGCGAACTGCACGTGCACCACGTCCGGCCGGAACCTGGCCACGGCCGCACGCAGCGGCGCCACCCCACCGCCCAGCGCGCCGATGACCTCCTCGGGCGCGTCAGGATGCGGGCGGGCGGCGACCACCGCGACCTCGTGGCCGCGTTCGCGCACGGCGCGGGCGAGCACGTGGGTGTAGGTCCCGATGCCGTCGCGGGCCGGCGGGTAAGGGCTGACGTAGAGGATCCTCACGGCAGCATCGCCTTCACCACGTGGGAGGCGATCGAATCCAGGGCGTACTCGCCGACCCACGGCTCCGCCGGCGCATCGTCCGCGGGCCCGTCGAGGGCGTCGGCCAGGGCTGCGGCGAACGCGTCCAGCGTGTGCTCGCAGACGATCCCCCGCCGGCTGCGCCGCACCAGATGCTGGGCCAGATTGTCCCTGGCCGAGGTGGTCACCACCGGCACGCCGCAGGCGATCGCCTCCAGCACGGCGATGCCGAACCCCTCCCTGGTGGACGGGAAGGCGAACACCCGGCCCGCCTTGACCAGCGAGTACACGTCCTTCTGCTCGCTGACGTCGTGCCGGAACTCCACGGCGTGCGCGATGCCGAGCCGTTCGGCCTCCTCGCGCAGCGTGTCGCGCTCCGGGCCGTCGCCGATGATCCGGCAGGTGACCGCGCGGCCGCGCTCCCGCAGCCGGGCGATGGCGGCGAGCAGCAGGTCCAGGCCCTTGTGCCGCATCAGCCTGCTCACCACGACCAGGTCGGTGCGCTGCTCGTGCGGCGCGGCCTGGTTCACCCCGTCGAGGTCGACCCCGTTGGGTGCGATCGTGATCGGGGCCTGCTCGCCGAGCTCAGCCCGCAGCCGCCGGGCCGTCTCCGGGGAGACGGCGATGATGCGATCGGGCGCCCGCATCGCCAGCCGCTCGATCCACCACGCCGGCCGCCAGCCGACGCGCATGCTGTAGCGCCAGTACTCGGGGCCCCACACCTCGTGCCAGGTCGCGATCAGCGGTTTGCGGCGCAGGGTGGCGACCAGGCGCAGCGGCAACAGGTGCAGGAACGGGATCTGGTCGACGTTGAGCACGTCGAACCGATGCCGCAGCAGCCGGAGGCAGGCCACCGCGAAGACCAGCGCCTGCCAGGTGGAGCGGACACCGTGCCGGTACATCGGCAGCAGCGGGGAGATCGCGTGGAACGTGACGCCGCCCTCGGTGCGCACCCGGGGACCGTGCCACCAGCGCATGGTGAACACGTGGAGGTCGGCGTGCGGCGTGAAGTGCTCGTACAACTCGTGGTAGCGGATCTCCCTGCCACCGAAGCTGTACGGGTGGATGGCATCGGTGACGAGTGCCACCACGGGCCGTCTGGGCACGCGCCTACCCCTCGTCGATGTCCGCGGAGCAGGCGGCGCGGAACGCGATGGCCTCGCCGCCTTCCAGCAGGACCCCGAGAGTGATCGGGCCGGGCTCGCACAGCGCCTTCGTGGGCGGCCTGATCGTCACCGGCTGACCGTCGGCCAGGGTCACCCGCCCGCTGGCGACGGTGCGGGTCCTGCCGGACTCGGTCAGGCGTACCGACCAGCCGTACTCGCGCTGCCGCCCGGTGACGTTGCGGATGGTGAAGGAGGGCGGGACCAGGAACGACGTGGCGGGCACCCGGGCCGGCAGCGCCTGGGGGGCGGCGAACGCCAGCTCGGTGTACCCGGCGGGCGCGCCGGCCAGCCCGGCCGTGAGGAGCAGGTGGCGCCCCTGCTCGGTCTGCGCGCCGAGCGCGGCCACGACGACCGCGCCGAGCAGGGCGGCAGTCGTTAAAGAGGTGAAACGGGGAAATAATCGCGTCATTTACGGCGTGACTTCACCATGATGCCAATGGGATGGTTGATCCTAATGGCACGGAAGAGGCGGGTGCCCCAAAATGACGGTCGCAACGGTACAAACGTTATTAAGGACCGTTCCAATCCGTAGATTTCGGCATTGCGGCGAAGGGTGTGCTCAGCGCTGGCGGTACACCCGTACCCAGTCGACGACCATCCGCGCCGGGAAGCGCGTCGTGGTGGTCGGGTTTCCCACCCAGCTGCCACCCACCTGCAGGTTGAGGATCAAGTAGAAGGGCTCGTCGAACGGCCAGCCGGGATAGCGCGGGTATTGGGCGTACGGCTTGCCGTCCACCCACCAGGTGATGCTCTGGGGCGTCCAGTCGACGCCGTACACGTGGAAACCGGCGTCCAGCCGCTCCGGCAGGGTGATCTGGCCGCCGCCCTTGCGGCCCTTGGAGTGGGTGTAGGCCCTGACGAGATGGGTCTCGTGGCCGCGGTTCTCCATGATGTCGATCTCGCCGTACGTCGTGGAGCCCGAGCGGCCGGCGTCACTGCGCTTGAGCCAGAACGCCGGCCACAGCCCCTTGCCGAGCGGCAGCTTGATGCGCGCGGTGAACCGCCCGTACGCCTGGTCGAAGGTCTTCCTGGTCTCCAGCCGGGCGGAGCTGTAGTCGCACGGGCCGTACCAGCAGGCCGGCCGGTCCGCGGCCCGCGTCCGTAGCCCGGAGATGACCAGGCGGCCGGAGCCGTCCTGCACCGCGTTCGCCGGGCTGTAGTAGTGCAGCGCCTTCCGGTTCGACCAGCTCGTGCCGGACAGGGCGGTCCACTTGGCGGGCCGGCCCCGCCCGTTGAACTCGTCGGACCAGCTCAGTTTCCAGGAGGCCTCGGGCAGCGCCAGCGGCGGAGGCTCGATCGACTGTGCTGGCGGCGTCGTCGCCCCGTTCCGAGCCCCGTCCGATGGCGTCTCACCGATGGTGCGCACCCCTGCCGCGCTGGCCGCGACCACGGTGGCGCAGATCGCCGCGGCGAGGATCCAGGTGCGGAAACGGGCCGGGCCGTTAGCCGCCGTCATCGGGCCGGCTCGCGCTCGGACTTCGTTTCGTGGCGCTTCCCATAAATAATGACTTCCGGCGAGGGGCTCCGTCCTGGCCGGGACAATACCAAAGGGAGAGGCTGCGGTGACCGGAGGTGGTTGGAGGAGCGAGACGGGCGATCCCGACGGTTCGCCCGAGCAGGTGAACGAGCGGCTCTCCCAGCCGTCACCGCCACCGGACGAACGGATGTCCCAGCCGTCGTCACCACACGACGAACGGCTCTCCCAACCCTCATTACCGCCGGTCGAACGCTTCTCGCAGCCCTCGTCACCGTTCTCTCAACCGTCGTTGCCGTCGCTACCGTCGGTGCCACCGACCACCGAGCTGACCGACCCCGACGTCAGCTACCCGGCGACGGACCCGATGCCTCCGGGCCGGCAGAAGCGCTTCCGTTCGCTGCTGATCGGCGGCGCCTCCGTCACGTTCGCGATCGTCGTGGCGGGCGGTGTGCTGGTGGCCTCCCGCCAGAGCGACGAGCCGGCGGCCGCGGAGCTGGCCGGCAGCCTGTTCGCGGCGGGCCCGGCCGGCAGCGGCGACGGCCAGCAGCTGGAGCTCAATGGGGTCGCCGCCATGGGCACCACAGTGGTGATCGCGGGCGGCGAGGACGCCGACTCCGGCTACCGGACCGGGTTCTTCCTGTCCAAGGACGCGGGCCGCAGCTTCGCCCGCGCCCAGGTGCGGACCGCGAAGGGCGAGCCGCCCGCCGCCGGCGAGGTCCCCCGCCACCTCGCCGCGGGCCCCGCGAGCTCCGCGAGCTCCGGCGGCTGGGTCGCGCTTGGCGACCGCGTCGGCGGCACCGTCGTCTGGACGAGCCCCGACGGCGCGGCCTGGACCCGCCAGCCCGACGCCACCGCCAGCCTCGCCTTCGGCCCGCGCGACCAGGTCGCCGACGTCGCGTGGACCGGAAACGGCTTCACCGCCGTGGGACGGACCTCGGACAAGGGCGACTTCACCGACGCCTCCCCGGTGGTGTGGCTGTCCCGCGACGGCCGGAGCTGGGAACGCCGGGCCGGCTGGCGGCTCCACCCGCCGACCGGCGGCACCCTTGCCCTCACCGATGTGGCGAGCGTCAAGAACGCCATCGTGGTCCGCGGCGAGAGCTCCATCAAGCCGTACGACATCACCTGGCGCTCGACCGACGCCGGCAACACCTGGCAGGCGTTCGCCGTCCCGGGCAAGTCCCGTAAGCCGGAGCTGACCTTCGCCGCGACCGCGACGACCATGCTCGCGGTGCGCCAGGACGGCTCCCACGCCACCACCTACACCTCGCCCGACGGCGTGCGCTGGACGACGGCGGCGAAGATCGACGTGCCGGGCTTCCGGCGCCTGTTACGGCTGACCGCCACGTCCCAGGCCGCGGTCGCCGCGATCGAGACCGACAGCGGGATCCGGCTGGTCCGCAGCACGGACGGCCGCTCCTGGCAACCCGCCGGCACGACGGCCGACGGCACCGAGGTACGCGACGCGGCCGCGGCCGCGGACAACACCGTCGTGGTGGGCGCCGACGCGGCCCACGGAGGCACGGGCGCCCTCCTCGCGGTACGCGACAAGGCCGGGAAGGACGTCCCCACCGGCCTCCCGAACACCACCGGGAGCGGCAAGGTCGTGGACGCGCTCGGCACGGCCGACGGCCGGGTGGTCGCGGTCGGAGGCGCCAACGGGGAGGCCGCCGTCTGGACCTCCGCGGATGGGGGCACCTGGGGGCGCATCCAGGACAAGGAGAAGGCCCTGACCGGCCAGGGGCGGCAGCGGCTGACCGGCCTCACGCCCGGCTTCGCCGGCTGGCTGGCGGTCGGGTCGAGCGGCCGGACGCCGGGCCGTCCCCTGGTCGTGACCTCGGCGGACGGCGAGAGCTGGCGGCGGGCCGACGGCGTGGCGGCGTTCCAGCCCGACGGCACGAAGGCGCTGATCGCCCGCGGCGCCGCCGCCGGCCCGGACGGCTACGTGATCGTGGGTGAGGACGGCTTCGGCGCGGGCACCTGGTGGTCCCCGGACCTCAAGACCTGGGAGCGCGGCATCCCGGCGGGCGAGGACAACCTCGTCGGCACGCCGACGACCAGGCGGTGGATGCACTCCGTGACCAGCGGCATGTTCGGCTTCGTCGCCGCCGGCGGCGTGACCGACCCCAATGCCTACGGCGGCGTCTTCATCCGCCGCCCCACCGTGTGGATCTCGCCGGACGGCCGCAAGTGGTCGCTGGTACGCCTGCCGATCCCGGCCGGCGTCAACGAAGGCTGGCTGACCCACATCGCCTCCCACGACGACGTCCTGGTGACCGCCGGTACGGCCGTCACCGGCAACGGGACGGGCACGGCCGCGTTCGGGTACGCGTCGGTCGACGGCGGCCGGAGCTGGCAGCCGATCTCACTCCCGGTGGTGGCCGGCGAGCAGTCCAGCGTCACCGCCGTGGCCGCGACCCCGCAGGGCTTCGTCGTGGCCGGCACCGTGGGCAGGCCCGGCGACGTGGTCATCTGGACCTCGGCGGACGGCCGCTCCTGGAAGCCGGAGCAGCCGCGCGGCATCGGCATGTCCGGCCCGGGCGACCAGCGGCTGACCGCGTTCACCACGGTGGAGGGCGAGCTCGTCGGCGTGGGTTCCACGGCCACCGGCCAGGGCGACGAGCCGACCGTCTGGCGGCGCCCGCTGTCCTCGGACGCGACCGCAGGCACTCCGTAGTGCGGTCTCAGCACGGAACCGGCACTCCCTAGCGCGTGCCCCACACTCCCAGCGCGGGACCGGCGCTTTCTAGCGCGTGCCCCACACCCTCAGCGTGGCGTCACCGGCAACCCCGGTGACGGTCGTGCCGTCCCGGCTGAACGCCACCGAGTAGACCCAGTCGGCCGGCCCGTCCAGCTCGCCGATGCCGCGTCCGCTCGCCACGTCCCACAGCCGTACCTTGCGGTCATAGCCGCCGCTGGCCAGCGTCTTCCCGTCCGGGCTGAAGGCGACCGCGGTGGCCCAGCCCCGGTGACCGGCGAGCACGCTGCGCTCCTTGCGGGCGGCGACGTCCCACAGCCGGACGCTGCGGTCGGCGCTCGCGCTCGCCAGAGTCTTCCCGTCCGGACTGAAGGCCACCGAGAAGACCCAGTAGCGGTGGCCGGAGAGCACGGCGGCGGCCTCGCCGGTCGCCGGATGCCAGAGCCGTACGGTCCGGTCGTGGCCGCTCGTGGCGATCGTGGCGCCGTCCGGGCTGAACGCCACCGAGTCCACCCAGTCGGTGTGGCCGGCGAGGATCGCGGTGCCGTCGCCGGTCGCGGCGTTCCACAACCGCACGGTCTGGTCGCGGCTGGCGCTGGCCACGATCTTGCCGTCCGGGCTGAACGCCACCGACCCGACCCCTCCGGTGTGGCCGGTGAGCGTGCCCCTGCCACGCCCCGAGGGCAGGCTCCACAGCCGTACGGTCCCGTCGTCGCTCCCCGTCGCGAGCGTCTTGCCGTCCGGGCTGAACGCCACCGCGTGGACGCCCTTGGTGTGGCCGTCGAGCGAGGCGGTGACGCGGCGGGTGGCGGCGTCCCACAGCCGCACGGCCCCATTGGCGCCGCTGGTCGCGAACGTCTTCCCGTCCGGGCTGTACGCGACAGCGTAGGCGGGTTCCGGGGAGAGGGTCCGGGTCACCTCCGGCTGGATCACCGGCGTGGTAGGCCCCGGGACGACGGTGGGTCGCGTCACGACCGGGGGCGTCGCCGGCCCGGCAAGGGCGAAGTATGCCGCGCCCGTGGCGACGGCCCCGGCGGCCACCAGCCCGAGGGACGCGACGACCAGGGTGCGCCGCGACCTGAGACCGGCGCGAACGCGCGGACCCACCAGCGATTCCGTCGCCGAGACCATCCCAGCATCAGGGAACGACGCTCCGCCCGAGACCGGGGACGGACCCGAAAGCGAGGCGGGAACGGACTGCGACGACGAACCCGAGGGGAATGGCGGAGCCCACTGCGAGGACGGACCCGACGGCGAGGACGGACCCGACGGCGAGGACAAGCCGGGCAGCGAGGATGACCCCGCGAGCGACGGGGCGCCCGTCTGGGACGCGGTACCCTCGCCACCCCTCTCCTGCGGCAGCGTCCCGGCCGAGAAGAGGGATTCCTGACCCATCGCCTCCCGCGCCGGATTGGGCACGCCGTGGCCGAGCAGGTTGAACAGCAGGTCGGTTGCCGACGGCCGGGCCGCGGGATTCTTGTCCAGGCACGCCACCACCAGTGACCGCATCGGCTCGGTGAGCCCGGTGAGGTCCGGCTCCTCGTTGAGTATGCGCTGGAAGATGGCCGGGATGCTGTCGTTCCCGAACGGCGGCCGCCCGCTCGCCGCGTAGGCCATGGTGGCGGCCCAGCTGAACATGTCCGACGCCGCCGTCACCACGCCGGCGCTGAACTGCTCCGGCGCCATGTAAGCCGGCGTTCCGAGGATGTCGCTGCTCTCGGCCACCGTGGAGTCCAGGGCGCGCGCCAGCCCGAAGTCGATCACCCGGGGCCCGTCAGGACCGCAGACGACGTTGCTCGGCTTGAAGTCGCGGTGCACGATGCCGGCCTGGTGGATGGCGACCAGCGCGGTGACGGTGGCGACCGCCAGCCGCTCCAGCGCGTCGGGGTCGCGGACCCCCTGCGTGGCGATGAGCCGGCTCAGCGAGATGCCCTGAACGTACTGGCTGACCACGTACGGCTGGTCCCCGCTGGTGTCGGCGTCCAGCACCCGGGCCGTGCAGAACTGACGTACCTGCCGGGTCGCGGCGATCTCCTGGAGGAACCGCTCGCGGGCCTGGGGTTCCTCCGACAGCCGGGCGTGCAGCACCTTGATCGCGACGACCTGGCCCTCGGGCGACTCTCCGATGTAAACGGTGCCCTGGCCGCCCGCGCCCAGATAGCCCGTCAGCCGGTAAGGACCCACCTGGCGCGGGTCGGTCGGCCGCAGAGGACTGAAACTGGGCACACGTACCTTCCCCAAGAAGGATGCTCAGCAGAATGATGGCGCAGGGACGCTTACGCACGAAATCCAGCGCTAAAAGCCTACTCGCATAAGGCGCACATCCGGCCTCCCGCAGCAACTCGGCCGCCGATCGTTGATCTTGACGGCTTGTGGTGATATAGGTGGATTGGTGCGATTCCAAGGTGCGGCGGTGACAGCCCGCCGGTTCCGCCGGTAGCGGTGGGACGACTCGGTGTGATTCCGGGCCACGCGGTGACACCCCGCCACCTCTCGGGCCTTGCTCACGGCCCCTGACTCCTTCGTGTGGCGAGGATCGTCCTTGCCGCTGTCGAGAGGTGGTGCCGGATGTTCACCGGGCACATTCAGGAAGTCGGAACGGTGGTGGCCGTCAACCATGCGCGTATCGCGGTCAGAGCGCCCAAGGTCACCGCGAGCGGGCTGGGTTCGATCTGCCTGAACGGCGTCGGGCTGATGATCGCCCAGTCCGGGCACGAGACGGACGTGCTGGAAGCCAGGCTCACGGCCGAGACCCGCCGCAGATCGACCCTCGACCAGATTCGGCCCGGCACGCGGGTCAACGTGGAGGCGCCCTTGGCGCTGGGCGACCCGCTGGGTGGTCACCTGGTCCAGGGCGCCGTGGATGGCGTGGGCAAAGTCGTGAGAGTCGACGACGGGGGCGGCACACGGCGGCTGTGGATCAAGCCGCCGGAGCGTTTCCTCCCGCTGGTCGTCTCTAAGGGGCAGATCGCGGTCGACGGCGTCAGCCTGACCGTCGCCGAGGTGTCGCGTGACCGTTTCTCGGTGGCGCTGATCCCCATGACGTTGGGGGCCACCACGCTGGCGGAGTTGTCGGCCGGCGATCGCGTGAACCTGGAGTCCGATCTGCTCGCCCGCCTGGTGCGGCGCTGGCCGTCGGACCCGGGGCGGGCGGTGGGCGAGGTAGTCGCGGCGCTGCCGTGGGCGGGACGGGTTTCGGGCGGGCAAGGCGTGCAGAAGGCGCTGGCGCAACTCGCGTCCGGAGGAGCCGTGGTGATCTGGGATCCCGACCGGGAGGGCGAGGGCGATGTGGTGTTCGCGGGGGCGCGGTTGCGGCCGGATGCGTTCACCTTCCTGCTCACCCAGGTCTGCGGTCATCCGACCGTGCCGTGCGCGCCCGAGGTCCTGGATCGTCTGGAGATCGGACCCATCCCTGGACCCGGTGATCGGCATGGCACCCGGCCGCACGTCCCGGTGGATCTGGCCGCCGGGACCGGTACCGGGGTGTCGGCGGCCGAACGCGCCGCGACCGTACGCCGCCTGGCCCATCCGGAGTCCAGGCCGGCCGACTTCCTCCGGCCGGGTCATGTCTTCCCGCTGGCCGCACGCCCTGGAGGGCTCGCCGAGCGCGCCGGTCACACCGAGGCCACCATCGCCCTGTGCGTGGCGGCCGGGCTACCGCCCGTCGGGGTGTGCTGTGAGGTCATGAACCCCGACGGAACCATGGCCAAGGCCGCCGAGCTGGAGGTGGCCGCGCTGCGCTGGGGTCTGCCGCTGCTCGACGTGGACGACCTGAGGAAGCACCTGTGATCACGGCGGGCCGCGACCTGTATGACGATCCCCACTTCTTCGAGGGCTACCGTCTGCTCAGGGATTCGGGTGCCGGGATCAACGACGCCATCGAGATCCCGGCCATGAGCCGCATGCTCCCTCCCGTGGCGGGCGCCGCCATCGTCGATCTGGGCTGCGGAGCTGGCGCGCTCGCCCACCGGCTGGCCGACGCGGGAGCGGCGCACGTTTTGGCGGTGGACTCCTCCCAGCGGATGCTGGCGCTGGCCACCCCGCATCCGCGAGTCCGCTACCTGCACGCCGACCTGAACGAGCTCACGCTGCCCGCCCGCTCCGCCGACCTGGTCGTCAGCAGCCTCGCCCTGCACTACGTCGCCGACTACCCGGGACTGGTCCGGCGCGTCGCACACTGGCTGCGACCGGATGGACGGTTCATCTTCTCCATCGAACACCCCATCTGCACCGCCGCCGATCCGATGACCGGCTGGCGGAAAACCGGCAAGGACACGCTCTGGCCCGTCGACGACTACGCCTCCGAAGGGCCTCGAACCCAGAACTGGATCATCGAAGGCGTGGAGAAACACCACAGGCAGGTGGCCACCCTGATCGGCGGCCTGCTCGACGCCGGCCTGGAACTGACCGATATCGACGAACCCGTCCCCGGCCCCGCCACTCTCCAGAGCCATCCTCACCTGGCCGAACATCTCAGACGCCCGCCGCTGCTGCTGCTGGGAGCCCGGCGCGGGCACGTCGATCCCGCCGACGGAGAGGAATGACGAGGTTCATGAACGCCAACCCGTACCAGACGATCGGCTTCGGCTACTCCCGCCAGCGTCCCCCCGGCTCCGCGCCGGTCATCCAGGGATACGCCGAGTGTCTCCCGTTCCCCGACCAGTCGTTCGACGCCGCGATGGCCATTCTCACCGTCCACCACTGGACCGACGCGACCGCGGGCCTCGCCGAGATGCGCCGGGTATCCGGCCGGCAGGCGGTCTGCTGCCGAACGCGACCTGAGCGCCAAGGTAGCTCTGCGTGATGATGGTGGTGACAGTGCTCTGATCTTGCTGGTGCGGGAGGCCGGTGCGGCGCAAAGGCCGGCACAGATGAGGCCGGCGCACTCTCGTCCGTAGTCGGAAGGAGCCGAGGCGTGGGAGGGAACGCGATGATCGCGGTCGACGTGATGGACGGCATCGGGGTCGTGCGACTGGCCCATGGCAAGGTCAACGCCCTGGATCTGGAGCTGTGCCGGACGATCGAGCAGACAATGCGCGATCTGGACGACCAGCGGGGACCTGTGCGGGCCGTGGTGGTGACCGGAGCCGGACGGGTGTTTTCGGCGGGCGTCGACCTCAAGCGCGTCGTGGACGGCGGCGCCGCGTACGTGGCGGAGTTCCTGCCCGCGCTCAGCGGTGCCTTCCGATCCGTCTTCGACCTGGGCAAGCCGGTGGTCGCCGCGGTCAACGGGCACGCCATCGCCGGTGGCTGCGTGCTCGCCGCAGCCTGCGACCACCGGATCATGGCCTCCGGGAGCGGCACGATCGGGGTTCCCGAGCTGCGGGTCGGGGTGCCATTCCCGCACTCGGCGCTGGAGATCATGCGATTCGCGCTGGGCCCGGTCGGCGCCCGCCGTGCGATCTTCGACGGTGCCAACCACGAGCCGGACGCGGCCCTGGCCCTGGGCCTGGTCGACGAGCTGAGCGACCCGGACGCCCTGCTGGATCACGCGATGGCCGTTGCCGGCCGGATGGCCACCGACATCCCGGCCGACACCTTCCGCTGCACCAAGGCGCAACTCCGGCAGGAGGTGAACGAGCGGCTCGACCGTGTTACGGAGCGGGCCACCGTGGAACTGTGGACGACGGCGGCAACCGACGGCCGGATCCGGGCCTTCATGAACCGGACAGTAGGCCACTCAGCCGACGGCACCTGAGGAGGGGTCTCCGTCACCGTGGCAGCCATGGACGCGGCCGTCGTCGACCTGGCCCTGATCAGCGCCTGGTACGGGCCGGAAGGCACGCTGATCTCCAACGACGAGGTGGCCACCTTCGTCGCCGAGTCAGGCGGGCGCCTGGCCGGGGTCGCCTCCGTCGACCTGCGCAAACCGATGGCGGCCATCCGCGAGCTCCGGCGGGCGGTCACCGAACTGTCCAACTCAGCTTTCGAAACGCCCCCCATGGCCGGGTGCCGTACGTGGGGCGGCCAGGGCCGGGCGTCCCTGCGGCAACCAAGAGCGCGCGCACGTGGGCACGCCAGAAGCCGTACGCGCCGGTTTCGAAGCGGGAGCGGCCCACTTCCGAGCCGAGCACCAGATGCCGGTGGTCCTCCAACAGGCGCACCATGGCCGCGTAGAAAACGGCCAACCGTTCGGCGGGCGGCGCGCCCGGGCCCAGCGGCGGCTCGCCGCGCAGCAGCCGCTCCTGCAACTCCCGCTCGTGCTCGTCGAGCAGCGCGACGGCGATTGAGGCCCGGTCCGGGTAGCGGCGGTAGAGCGTACCGCGGCCCACGCCGGCCTTCTTCGCGATGTCGTCCATGGTCACGTCGTGCGGCGCCTTCTCGGCGAAGAGTACGGCGGCCGCCTCCAGGATCCTGGCGCGGTTGCGCGCTGTGTCGGCTCTCTCCATACCCTGCATTGTATCTGGACGGTGTGTCCGGTTATATTTAAGTGGACATCATGTCCACATATCTGGAGAGATCATGTTGCTGCACCTCGACGCCAGCGCCCGCCGGACGTCGTTCTCGCGACGGTTGTCCCGCGTGTACGCCGACACCTGGCGAGCGGCCGAGCCGCACGCCGGGTACGTCTACCGCGACCTCGCCGCGCAACCCGTGCCACACATCGGCGAGGCGTGGACGGAACTGTGCGACCACATCCTGGAACAGGAGATCACCGACATCTCGCGTTACCGGGAGGCAGCCCGCACCCCTGCCCAGCGTGAGGCGTGGGCCATCGTGAAACCGCTACTGGATGAGGTGGTAGCGGCCGAGATCATCCTGATCGGCACGCCGATGTACAACTATTCGATCCCGTCGTCGCTCAAGGCCTGGCTCGACCAGATCACCTTCCCAAAGATGTCGCTGGCCGGGCGATCTTTCGTGATCACCAGCGCGCGCGGCGGCGCTTACGGCCCGGGCACGCCACGCGAACCGTACGACCACCAGGAGCGCTACCTGCGCGACTTCTTCAAGGGTCACTTCCGTGTGGAGGACGTGACGTTCATCCACGCCGAGTTGGTCAACGCCCGTCTCGACCCGGCGCTGGCCCACCTGCGTGACCGGCACGAGGAGTCGCTGGCCGCGGCGCTCCAGGAGGCGGCCCGATGAACTGGCTGATCCTGCTGCTCGCCGGGCTCGTCGAGGTGGCCTGGTCGCAAAGCATCAAACCGACGCACAACTTCACCCGGCCGATCCCCACCGTGGTCTGCCTGGCCCTGATGGCCGCCGCCGTCTGGCTGCTGTCGCAAGCCATGAACACACTGCCGGTCGGCACCGCCTACGCCGTCTTCACCGGTATCGGTGCCGTCGGCGCGATCACGCTCGGCATCGTCCTCAACGACGACCCCGTCTCGGTCAGCAGGATGGCGGCGCTCGCCCTGATCGTCGGCGGGATAGCGCTGGCCCGGGTCACCACCTGAACCAGTGACAGCACAGCAGAGGCAGGTTTTGGGCGCAAATGGGTGGAGAAGTCTCTCCAGATCCACACCGGAGACCTTGAGCCGGCCCGCGGCTTGTTCTGGCACGCAGCTCCCGGAACCGACCCGAGTGAGGGCGTCTTCGCGCACTACGGCTTCACCGGGACCGCGATGTGGGTGCACCGTGAGCGGGGTCGCTGGGCGGCGTTGCTCACCAACAAGTTGTACTACAGCCGGGCCGATCACGCGGATCCGCAACGCGTTCCGCGCCCCGGCCTTGGACTGACTGGCCCGGCTCACCGAGTTGGCTGCAGGCTGATCAGGGCCGCCTTCGCGCTATGGCAGTCGTCTGGATCCGCGTCGACCTGGCCAAGGCAGAACACGGCACAGCCGTGTTCTGCCTTGGCGGAGAGCGTCGCACAGACAGCTGGACCTACTGAACCGATCACACCAGGACGAATGAGAAATCCTGTTTCGTCCTGCGGTTCAGCGGGATATCGATCTTGACTCTGCGAGCGATCTCATGACGGCTGATGCCTAATCCATGAGCGATGAGCCGTTCGGGACGGACTGGCACGGGATCGTCGAAGGTGACCGTGATCTGAACGGGCCACGGATCCTCCGGAACGGGAGGTGCGTGGAGTTCCCAGCACCCGTCCCAATCGAGCGCGAACCGGTTGCGCCGGGCGATCAACGGGTCGAGGAGGGTGTCCACGACGAGGGAAGACGAGTTGGCCGAGTAACCGGCCAGAAGGTCAGCGGGCAGTGAGCGGACCGGGACGCGATCGTGGACGGTGAGCTTGCTGGTCCTACCGCAGGAAACGCAGTTGACCAGGAGCCAGACGTCGAGAAGCTTGCCGTTGGCGTTGACGCGGAACCTGCCGTCGCCAATGGTGGCGCGGCCGGAAGGGCAGTCCACGCACCGGAGGGCGAGCAGAGGCAGGCGGATGCGCCGCACCGCCCAGGGCAGCACGATATGAGGATGTGAAGACATGATCTCTCTGAAGACCTGACGAAGAGCACAAAAAACAGAGCCGACGGCGTCGTCGGCGACCGATGCGCAGGGAAGTGTCAGGTCTAAAGAGCAGGCGGCGTCATGCGCGCGAAGTCCTCACATAGGGGTCGTTTGCCGGTGCGGGCCGATGCTCAGCTCAGGCGGGCTCGCAGGAGGCAGAATTCGTTGCCTTCGGGGTCGGCCAGGACGTGCCAGGGCTCCTCGCCGGTCTGGCCGATGTCGGCCGGGCGCGCCCCGAGCTTCAGGAGGCGTTCGAGTTCGGCGTCCTGATCGCGGTCGGTGGCGTTGACGTCGAAGTGCAGCCGCAGCGTGCCCGTCTTGGGCTCGGTAGTGGGGCTGAAGACCAGAGTCGGCTGCAATCCGCCGAACCCTTCCCGTGGTCCGATCTCCACCGCGCCTTCGTCCTCGGTGTCGAGCACGATGAAGTCCAGCACCTCGCACCAGAACGCCGCCAGCCGTTGAGGATCCCGGCAAGGGATGATCAGTTCGGAAATGCGACAAGCCATGCTCGGCACCCTACGGGCATCAACCACACGCAGCCAATCCTTAAACGGCCCAGGCCCGCGACGCACCGGGCACCCGGGAGCGGCGGGCCGGCCCGATCCGCGCCCGGGCTGCCTTGCCGCCCCGGACCTTGATGCACGACGTCTTCCGATACCCGTTCGCCGAGGTTGGCGTGGGGAGCCAAAGACATCAACACCCTCATCGACCTCCTCGACCCCGACGCCACCGGAATCGCCGACGGCGGAGGCCTGGTCAGCAGCCGGGCCTGGTTCTCCAGCTAGGCGGGCCCACCACGGCGGTGCTGGCGTTCGACATCGCAGGCGACCGGATCAAGCGCATCTGGGCCGTACGCAACCCCGACAAGCTCCGCCCGTGGACGGCAGGCTGATCCCCAAGCCCCCGCCCGTGGCCCCCCCATGGGGGTGCGGCCTCATCGCGCAGCAGGCCCAGCGGGTACAGCGCGAGCCGAACGCCGCCGGCTGCGTCACCAACCGGTGCGGCTCAGCGGGTCCGGTAGCGCGCGTAGATCAGTCCACTGTCGAAGGCACGCTCCTCGACCAGCTCGAGATCGAGGCGCACGCCGTCGGGGAAGAACCGCTTGCCGCCGCCGACCACGCTCGTGGTGATGAACAGGTGGTACTCGTCCACCAGGCCGGCCGCGATCGCCTGCGCCGCGAGGTTCGGGCCGTCGACGGTGAGGTCGTGATCAGCCTCTGCCTTGAGCTTGCGCACCGCGTCCGGGTCGAAGGTCCGCTCGATCCTGGTCTTCGCACTGGACACCGACTCGAGCGTCGTGGAGTACACGATCTTCTCCGCGGCCTGCCAGTCGCGGGCGTACTGCAGGATGTGCGGCGGCTGGTCGGGCTCGGTGTGCGCGGTCTCCCAGTAGACCATCGTCTCGTACATCCGTCGGCCGTAGAGGTACGTGCCGACGGGGCGGAAGAGGTCGTTGATGAAGGTATGCACCTCCTGGTCGTCGGCCCCGGTGCCGAGGTCGCCCTCCGCCGCCTCGGCGTAGCCGTCGAGCGAGGTGATCATCGAGTAGATGAGCTTTGCCATGCGTCTCCTTCGGGTACGAGCGCGTCAGTCTGCCAGCGGTCCTGCAGGTTGTGACCTCCGCACGACCAGGAACTCATCGATCGGCTGGCCGGCCGGTTCCGTCAACCGTCAGATCCCGGACGAAGCGCACCTCGGGCTGCCCGTCCAGCTCCACCGACCCGGCCAACACGAACCCGCCCGGGTGAGCACCGCCTGCGAGGGGTCGCGCAGGGTCGTCCCGTTCCGCCACGAGAGTGTCAAGCAGGTTCGTCACGAATCATTCCCGTCTTGTGACCGACTGTGGATGCGGCACCGCTCTCGGTCGCGTCGCGCACAACTTCTTGGAGGAAACGGCCGAATACGGCCTTGGCGATGTCCAGCGCGCGGCCGAGGAGTACTGGACGGTGCTGCTGCGAAAGCCTGACGATCCCGACTTCCCCAGTCATCTTCGCCCGGACCTCTCCGAGGATCTCGCGTACCTGCACGGCGAGGCCCGTCGTAGTCGGCGTCGGCCACGAGGAGAATGCCCGGGCCACCGGAGCGCCACTGCCCGGCGGCCATCAGCCGTTCGATCACCTCACGCAGTTGGGCGGCGGTCACCGTGGCCAGATCGTCAGCGGCCGCCAGCCGGAGCCTCGGGCCGCTTGTTGCGTCCTATCCGACCTTGAGGGCCAGCTTCCCGACATAGTGATCGTTTAGAGCGCGATGCGCATCCTCGACTCGCTCCAACGGGAAGGTCCGGGCGACGTGGACCTCGAAGGAGCTCGCCTCGATGATCGCGTTCAGCCGATCGGTGGCGGTGCGGCTTCGATCCCCGTCGTAGTAGGACACCGTCGCGCCCGGCGACGTTACAGGCACGGGCAGGACACCGTTCGGCCAGGCGATCCGTCCCGAGTTCTTGATCGCGCGAAGAGACCGTTCGGCAGTCTCGCCTCCCACGGTGACCAGAGCCGCATCGAGCCCGCCTGGTGCGAATTCGAATGCCGCAGCCAACACATCGTCTTTGCGACCGTCGATGGCGTTGTCGGCGCCCAGTCGCCGGGCCAGGGCGACACCGTCGTCACCAGAGGCCACGGCCAAGACTCGGATGCCGCTGTGCCGCGCCAGCTGTACGGTCAGGTGCCCGATACCCCCGCTGGCCCCGAAGACCATGAGCGTCTCGTCCGGCCGCAGGCCGAGCAGATCGAGGCCGCTCAATGCGGTCAGGGCATCCCAGGCCATCGCGCCGGCCTGTTCGGTCGGCATCCGGTCGGGAACGCGCGCCACGTACTCCGCCTCAACGACGGCGTACTCGGCGTAGGAGCCGCCACGCGGCACCGGCATCGTCGCAGCGTAGACACGCTCGCCCACGTCGAACCGGGTGACGTTGCGTCCGACCGCGGCCACCGTGCCTGCTGCGTCCCAGCCGAGGACATAGGGGAAGGTCGACGCGACGCCGAAAGCGCCGTCGTAGTCCCCCTCCCGCTCGACCGCGTCCCAGGACCCGACCCCTGCGAACTCCACCCGGATGAGGACGTCGTCGTCGCCGACCTCCGGGAGCGGTATCCGGCGCGACGAGAGTTCGTCGACTCCGCCGAACCGGTCAAGGACGACCGCGTTCATCTGCGGCACCACGATCGCGCCGCCCGCTGTGCGCTCGACTCTGCTGTCCATCAGCCATCCTTCTTTACTTGAGTAGCTCAAGGATCATTGGATCACAACTATTTGAGTGAATCAAGTAACTCCACTAGGCTGGGCGCCATGGCGCTGCCGAACGGACCCGTAACCACCTCATCCGAGGCCGAGGCCGCCTTGTTCGACCTGGTCGACGTATACGACCGCGCCTACGAGGCGGCCGCGGCCGAGCTGTCGCTCAGCCCGGCGCAGGCATGTGTGCTCGGGCGACTCGACGAGCGACGCGGCATGGGCGCCTTGGCCAAGGAGCTCGGCTGCGATGCCTCCAACATCACCCAGATCGTCGTGCGTCTCGAAGCGCTCGGCCTCGTGGCCCGCGAACCGAATCCCCGGGACCGCCGTGCACGACTCGTCGCGCGAACTCCCCGAGGAGACGAGATCAACCACCGGTTCGCAACAGCCTTCACTTTCGCCCGCACGGCGGTCGGACGACTCTCGCCCGACGAACAGGATCAGTTGACGGCGCTGCTGCGAAAAGCACTGGGCTGACACGCACCCGCGGCCCACCCAATCAAGGTGGATCCAACGGCTTCATGGGTGTGGACTGCAGCAGTCTCTAGTTGCTCGCCGTCACGCTGCGGAGCTCGACGGAGGCATGTTCTGCGACGATGAGCATGAGCGCGTTTCTGTCTTGGCTCGTGGTGACGTTCAGGCCCATGGGATGTCTTTGCCGGTCGGCCGGTACTCGGCCACCAGCCCAACGACCTCAAACGGCCAAGGAGACACGACGTCGGCGGGCAACCACCCCGACTTTCAGCCCGGAACGGGCATCCCCGCGGCGGTGCTCGAAAGCGAGGCGCGGGCGGTGATGGCCGAGCTGGTCGCAGCCACGGGCGGGCCGATGGTGCATGCCCTGCTTCCATCGTGCTGCCGCCTGGTCGGCGGCGGGCAAGATATGCGCGTACCCCGCAAAATCGGTTGCACAGGTCGTCATGATGGTGACATGACGTGGACAGCACCCGACGTAGAGCGGGGACCTCGGTCGGACATGGCCTGTGGCGAACGCGAGATGTTGGATAACTGGTTGAAGCTCCGCCGGGTGTTCCTGCTGCGCAAATGCGCCGGCCTCACCACCGAGCAACTGAAGACCGCCTCTGTGGAGCCGTCCAACCTGACGCTGCTCGGCCTCCTGCGACACATGACGGAAGTCGAGCGCTTCTGGTTTCGGGAGAAGTTCCTGCACGAGGACCTGCCCGAGCTGCACATCACCGAGGAGTACGAAGACGGCGACTTCGACCTGGTGGCCGACGCCGACGCCAAGGCGGACTACGCCGCCTTCCTCGCGGAGACGGCTGCGTGCGACGCCGCGGTTGCGGGCATCGACCTCGACGAGCTGGCCGACGATCCCAGGGCGCCGACCGGCAAGGTCAGCCTCCGCTGGGTCTACATCCACCTCCTGGAGGAGTACGCGCAGCACACCGGGCACGCCGACCTGATCCGGGAGCGCATCGATGGGGGCACGGGAGCGTAGCGGCCCTTCCGGCATTACCCGTATCTAGGTCCTGGCCCCTCACCGACGTACCCACTGATCAGCTGAGTGGTGGTTGGCCGTAGCTCCAGAACTCGTCCGGGAAACCGGCGGAAGGAAGGCCCAGGCTCTATCGCCAGGAGAAGCCGCTGTCCAACTTCCACGACCTGGTCGCCAACGACGCGACCACCGCCCTGATCATCAACGTGATCAACCGCCGTGGGGCAGTTCCAGCGCGACCTGCAGATACGCGACTTTCGTTGACCTCGGCAATTTGGTGGGTGGCAACGGAGCAAGAGGTGCACGTACCACCTTGATCATTTGAACGGGTGCGCTCAGTGGACCCCTTACGCCCTGCGGTCAAGATGATCGAGAAAACTCATTTGAACCCGTCAGTGCCCACTAGAAGGCGTTCAGACGGACAGGTCAAATGACGGTCAAATGACCAAGGGCCTGATTCTCGGTCTTGAGAATCAGGCCCTTGACCTGTGGCAACTCTATCGGGGTGGCGGGGATTGAACCCACGACCTCTTCGTCCCGAAGTTTCGGCAGGAAGATCATTGAAAGTGTCTGCGCTGCTCAAAGGGGTTGTTGGTGGTCACCTACGGACGGTGGCGTACGGCGCGGTTGCTGCACTTTGCTGCTGCCCCTGGTGCACAAACGCAGGGCCGATCCCGTGGACGGGCAGTGCCGATATCGAAGCGTTGCGGTGGTGCAGGATCTGATGGGGAAGATCATCTAGGGGACCACTAAACTTGATCATTAGTGAGGCCACGGGCCTCACCGCGCGAAGCGTGGCCCTGGTGCCCTGGGTGATCTTCGAGGGTCCCATCTGATCCGGCTCCGAAACGCTTCGATATCGGCGCGGACCAGGAGCGGGATGGCCCCGGCCGTACGGACGGCAACCCGGCTGACGTTGCGGCGCGTACCCGTGCGGACCGATGCGCGGGGTGAGGCGTTGCGCGGTGCCGGCGCGCGTGGCCGTCAAGGCCAAAGCGTGGCCGGGCGACCGCGCCCAAGTGAGCCGAGTCTTCCCCTGCATTGCACCGGTCAACGCGCGACACCTGCGCTCCGATGGTCGGTCCGCACCTGGCGTCCGCGCTCTTCCGCGTGTGGTGATCAGCCCTGCGGCGCGCGAGAGCGCGCCCTTGAAGTAGTAAAGAAAGTCCTCACAGGTCAGTGCGGCCACTCGTGTTTGAGAACGGAATACAGGATGCTGTCTCGCCATGCTCCGTTGGTGAACACGTGATCGCGAATGCGGCCCTCGGGGAGGAAGCCAAGTTTGGTCACGAGCGCCATGGACGCCACGTTCTTCGGACCGATAGCAGCGCTGACGCGGTGAAGGTCGAGCTCGCGGAAGCCGAAGTCCGTAAGGGTACGGGCAGCGTCGGTAGCGAAGCCGTGACCCCATTCGTCCGCTGTGATGGCGAAGCCGAGTTTGGCGGCCTTCACACCGGACAAGCCGAGACGACCGAACCCGATCAGGTCGCTGGAGTCCTGCTTGGTCACTGCGAGGTAGTACTCGGTACGTAGGTCTTCCTGGGCACGCGCGACGATACCCGCCACCATGTCAGCAGCCTGATCACGGGTGCGGGTATCGAAGGAAAGCCAGTCAGTCACACGAGGATCGCCAACGATGCGGAAAGCGCCGTCAACGTCGTCGGGGCGAAACTCGCGGAGGATGATCTTTTTGCCGACCAGGTGAACCGGATACATGATCCGGAATCTACATCGGGAGTGCCTTCATCGGGGTCCGGGTGAAGAACTCGATGCGTTCTTGCAGCTCACGAGCCTCACCGCTAGCTGGCGCTTTGGAAAGCACCTGGTGAACATGCTCAACGGACTGGATGATGCCGTTGATGCGCTGTTCGGGCGGCAGATCGAGGACCGGCGCAAGGGCCTCAGTTGCTCCCTCGACCTCCCCGCGCTGAATGCGCGCGATAGCGAGGTCTGAGTGGCTTCCGGCCTGGTCACCGAACGCCCACTCGGGACGGCTCGTGTCGGCATACTCCACTATGGCTTCTGCGGAGTAGCGTTCCGCGTGCTCTGTTTCGGACGGAAGCCAAGCGAGAGCATCGGCTGCGTAGTAGAGCTGACGTGGGCGGCTGAATGTGGCGATACCACCCAGCTCATCCATCTCGTCCGGCTGGACTCTATTCCATGAATCCTCGGCGCGTTGGATTGCGGCCGTGGTATTGATCGCGTTACCCAGAGCTGCCCAGCTTCGCGCCTCGTTCATGGCCAACCACACCATCGATGTGTTCCGCGAACGGGTAGCAAACTCGGCCCCCTGTTGTGCGTACCTGATCGCCTCATTGTGACGCTTGGCCCAGTACGACACGAAGGATTGAAGTCCACGAATCCAGGCGCGCAGTCCGTCATGGTCGGAGTGATCCGCGCACATGAACGCTGTGCGTGCCTGGGTCATGGCAGCGTGTGGGTCCGCGAGGTCGTGTGATGCTTTGGCGAGCAAGCCGCCGTTGACTCCTGCCAGGAAGTAGAGATGTTTGGCCTGGTCGGGGCGTTGCCGTTGTTCCAACAGGGAGAAGAGCAGGTCTTGGACGCTCACCAGGTCAGCGAGTATCTCGGAGAGTGGGCGCTGCGGGTAGGCCATCGCTAGCTCGTGAACGTCTTCATGGATTTGTTCAAGAGCGTCTGATGTCAAGCCGATCTGTCCGGTGATGAGTGCGAATTGCCGTGCGCGGTTGGCTGCCATGCTGATCATTCCCCTGTCTGTAGCGGCCTCGATGAGGGCCGGTGTACCTGTTGCAATGGGCTCGATAAGCCCGGTGCTACGGTCCTGCCAGGTGGTGAGCAGCTGGTCAACAGGTTGACCGAAGAGCTGTTGCAGGACACGTCGCGTAACAGGCGTCGTGCCATCACGTTCCCCCGATGCGAGGCGGCGGAGGTGCCGGGCACTGATCGTGGCGTCTTCACCGAGGTCTCTGGCCTTCCGATGAAACTCGGTGACCAGCTCCTCGTATGTGCGGTCCTGCTGCCAGATCAGGAACTCTAAGACCGTGCGGGGTTCGCGTCCTCGTCGGTCGTTCGGCACCTTGACCTCCCTCGTGGAAAGGGGCTTGACCTCAGGTTCAGTCAGACGTTGGGGCTGAAACAAGACAGCTCGGCAAATGGTCCGCGCGCGGTCCTTCACATGTCCGCGTCTGGTCCATTACTGACCCTCGCTGTGTCCTACGGCTTCGTTTGACTCTTCCAGTGTGACTCATTCCACGTCACGGCGAGAGATCAACATCCAACAGAACGGAGTCGAGATCATGCGTCTCAAGCTGGACACCTCTGGCGTCGCGTTCACGGCGTCGCAGGAGCCGCAACCCAAGAACGACAGCGAGGGTCGGCAGCGTATGGAGAAGATCAACGGCAAGGAGACGGGCCGCGCGCTCTGGACTGTTCAGGTGGTCGCCATGGCCCCTGACGGTGCCGAGGTCATCCGGGTCACCGTGGCTGGAGACAAGCCGAGAGTTGGCCCTGGAATGCCCGTGCACTTCATCGGGCTCGAAGCGATCCCCTGGGTTCAGGGAGAGCGCAACGGAACCGCCTTCCGCGCCGAGCAGATCACGCCCGCACAGCCGAACCAGAAAGCCGCCTAGTTCACGAGTCGAAGCGACTCATCCCCGCGTACACCGTCCAGCGCAACCCCGTCAGAAGGGAACAGCACATGTCCACCACGCCCAGTATCAACGGCACCACTTCGACCGAGCAAAACGACAAGTGCGAGCGCAAGCACGGCATGGCCTACCTCCATGACGCGCAGCTCCACCACGCTGCCACCCTGTTCGACACGGCCGTCTTTGAGGTCAACAGGCTGGCCAACGCTATCCAGCGTGAAGCAAGTACCTGCCTCTACGACCGAGGCGAGATCGACGAGAAAGCGATCCACGACCAGCTCACGGAGGCTCAGAACCTCCTCCTGGCCGCGCTGCACTTCTCCACCGAGCTGCACCAGCTCACCTGCCCCAACCAGCAGCAGAACGACACCCCCGAAGAGTCCTACACGGGCTTCACCATGCCCGACGACAACATCCCCTTCTAGCAGGGAGAACCGTCATGACCTACTTCTACGTCATCACCGTCGCCGCCCCCGTAGTCGGAGGAGGGGAACGCCGCAACACGCTCACGGGAATCTGGGCCACTGACCAGCAGACCCGACACGCTGTCTTCAACGAAATCTACGAGTTCGCCAAGCAGCAACTCCAGGTAGACAGCCTCAACGTCATGTTCTACCAGTGCGAACCCAACCAGTTCGCCCCTAGCGACGCTCTTACCGTCGCCTGATCACCGAAATGCCGGGCCTGGAGGTTGCCGCCTCCAGCCCGGCCCCAACAACCAACCCCACCTCAAGCCAAGAGAGAAGGGAGCCGTCGTCATGTTCGACGGTATCAAGCGATCCTGCGTGCGCCTAGTCGCGTACCTCGACGAACGCATCTGCGCCCGAGACGACGACATCGCCACCCGGATGGGTTGGCAGATCACTCGTACCGGCTTCGCCAGCCGGACCTACCGCGATCCCCGCTTCGGCCAGCTCAAGGTTGCTGACGTGCAACCGGAACGGCGGTCGGCATGAACATCGAAATCAATCACGAAGCCGTGGCCTGGCTGGAAACCAACTTCGATCAACGCATGCAGACCTCGTCTGCGCATGGCCCCTGGCCTGAAGGCGGAGGGGTCATGTTCACGATCAAAGACGATATCGCGGAATACGAAGGGTGGGACTGGTGATGTCTCGCTCCCGTAGCCAGTTCCGCAACCCCCGTAACAACCCGTACCAGACCCACGATCGCACCATGGTCACGGTCAGCAACAGCGCTGCTGGAAGCCTCTGGCGCTGGCGTACCGAACTCATCCTCTTCGCCCTGGTCGTGCTCGCCACGGCCTTCCTGGGCAACTGGGTCAATGCCACCTGGAACTTGACCGGATGGCCGCTCCTGCTCGTCGCCCTCGGCGCGTGGCTGCTGCCCTTCGCGGCCCTGTTCGCCGTGGTTCCCATCCGCCGCTGGTTCTTCGCGCACGCCTGGTGCCTGATCACCCGGCACCGCCTCCAGCGACTCTGTCACGAAGCACACCGTCTGCACACCAAAGCCGGACGGCTGCCGCTGATCCTGTGGATCCGCCCCACCAGCGTGGGCGAACGCGCCCACCTCTGGCTACGCGCCGGAATCTGCGTCGAGGACATCGAAGCGCACATCAGCGAAATCCGCACCGCCTGCTACGCCCGTGATGCACGGGTGCAGGTCAACCCTCGCTGGACCCACCTGGTCACCCTCGACATCATCCGCCGCGACACTCTGGCGGCCTCCACCACGATCGTCCCCCTCATCCGCGACAGGCAGAACCAAGCCTCCTCGGACGCCTAACCCTTCCGGGGCCGATCACCACGCACACGGGCAAGCCCTCGACGCCTCGTGCCACACAGGCGCGAGGGCTTCCCCTTCCACACCCCGAAACGGAGAACCCATCATGCTCTTCGACGAATGGGCCTGCGTCCGTTGCCAAGACGCCATGTACGGCCCCCGTCCCGACGACGGTCTCTGCGGCGGCTGCCTCCAAGAACTGGAGACCCAGCCCCCCGAGGTCCGCAACGCGTGGGGAGTGACCCACGATGACACCTGAAGCCGCTGCCATACCGGTCGGCTCCCTATCCATCTGGGATCCTGTCCACCTCGGCTTGGACGAAAACGGAGCCTCCGTCCACGTCCGCCTGGCCGAGCGCAACATGCTCATCGGCGGCGAACCCGGCGCCGGTAAGTCCGCCGCCCTCCAACTCATCGTCGCGCACGCAGCTCTATCCCTGGATTGCCGCCTGATCCTGGTCGACGGCAAACGCGTCGAACTCGGCATGTGGCGCGACTGCGCCGAACGCTTCATCGGCCCCTCCATCGACGAAGCCATCGACACCTTCAAATGGCTTCAACGAGAAATCGACGACCGCACCGACTGGCTACTCTCGGTCGGCAAACGCAAGATCACACCCGACCTTGACTTCCCGACCTACGTGGTCATCGTCGATGAGATCGGCTACTTCTCCGCCACGGTCGGCACACCCGCCGCCCAGAAGGAATTCAACGCCCTCAACCGCGACATCGTCGCCCGAGGCCGCGCCCCCGGCATCCTCCCCGTAGAGGCCACCCAACGCCCCTCCGCCGACATCGTCCCCACCAGCATGCGAGACCTGTTCGGCTACCGGTGGGCCTTCCGCTGCTCCACCGAAGCCTCCTCCGACACCATCCTCGGCCATGGCTGGGCCGACCGAGGCTACTCCGCCACCACCATCGACCCCCAAGCACGCGGCGTCGGCTGGCTCCGCGCCGAAGACGGCATCCCCCGCCGCATCAAAGCCGCCTACCTCACCGACCAGGAAATCATCTACCTGGCCAACTACGCGGCCCAACTCCGAGGCCGCCGCCACCTTCACGCCCTCGACGGCGGGGAGGTCGCATGAAACCCCACCACCTTCCCCCCACACCCGGTAGCACACCGGGCATCCTTCGCGATTCCAGCGTCAAGCCGACATTGACAGCAAACCGGCCACGACGAGTCGTCGAAAACGACGACTACGCCGCCTTCCTCCGACGCGTCATACGCGCCTACGGCCGCCGCATCGCCACCGGCGACATCGAAGCACTCACCGACGCCATCGCCTTAGCCCAAGAACTCGACACCACCATCGCCCAAGCCGTCGCGGGCCTGCGCGCCTGCGGCTACTCCTGGACCGAGATCGCCCGCCCCCTCGGCATCACCCGGCAAGCCGCCCAACAACGCTGGGGCGGTGACGCTCAATGAGCCGCACCTACTGGGACCCCACCGGAGCCGAATTCGGCATCCCCACCTACCCGTACCGAATGGCCCCCAACGGCCTGGCAACCCGCCGCCAACTCGCCGCTCTCGGACTTCGACCTGGCGGCCAAGACATCCAAGCCCAGATCATCTGGCGTCGCGGTAAACGCGTCGCTTACCTGTACGCCATCGACCAGGCCAAGCCCAAGCGAGCCGCGACTACTGCTCAACTAGTCGCCCTCGAACGGGCTATGCAAGCCCGCCGCACCTGCCCGGACTGCTTGCGGGATGTCGGCTACTGCCTGCCCAAGCGCTACGGCACCTGCCTCGACTGCGTAGAGGCCGCATGACCGCCTCGACCATCGCCCTCGGCCCCGAACCACATACCGGCTCGGGACCGGGAGCGACTGCCGAGACACCCCTCCTGCGCGACCTGATCCAACGAGCAGCGCGCGATGACTACGACCAATGGCTATCCGACGCGATGGCCACCGGCGGCTGCACCCACCCTGTACGACTGCAAGGCGAGATCGCCCACGTGGCCCCCACCGGCGAACTCATCGATGTCCACCAGACCAACGACCACCCAGACGGCATCCTCTACACCTCCTGCGGCAACCGTCGCGAAGCCGTATGCCCGGCCTGCTCCCAGGTCTACAAGCGCGACGCCTACCACCTCATCCGCTCCGGTCTGGCGGGCGGCAAAGGTGTTCCCGACACCGTCAGCCAACACCCCGCAGTCTTCGCCACCCTCACCGCTCCCTCCTACGGCCTGGTCCACACCCGCCGCACAGCCAAAAGCGGCAAGCAGGTCCCCTGCCGACCACGCCGCAACCGGGAGTACTGCCGCCACGGACGCGAAATCTCCTGCGCCAGGATCCACCGCGAAGACGAACGATGCCTCGGCCGGCCCCTCTGTCCCGAGTGCTACGACTACGCCGCCGCCGTGGCTTGGAATGCTCACGCCCCCGAACTTTGGCGACGCACCATGATTACTCTCCGGCGCATACTCGACCGTCGCGCGAAGCAGCTCGGCGTCAAGGTCGTCGTCCGTTACGCCAAGGTCGCCGAATTCCAAGCACGTGGACTCGTCCACTTCCACGCCCTGATCCGCCTCGACGGCCACGACCCAGACGACGCGATCATCCCACCCCCGCCAGAGATCACCCCCGACGACCTGAAAGACGCCCTCCAGCAAGCCGTACACAACACCTGGTTCGCCACCCTCGACCACCCGCGCAAACCAGGCGGCTGGGACATCACCTGGGGCGACCAACTTGACATTCGGCACGTCCAGCTCTCCGGCGATGGCGAAATCACAGACGGCCACGTAGCCTCGTACCTGGCCAAATACGCCACCAAAAGCACCGAAGCCGTGGGCGCGGTCTCCCGGCGCATCACCGAGAACAATCTCGACATCTACGCGCCACCGCACACCCACCTCGGACGACTCATCCGCGCCGCCTGGACACTCGGCGACCACCCCCACGACGACTTCAAAGCCCTCCGCCGCTGGGCACACATGCTCGGCTTCCGAGGCCACTTCACCACCAAAAGCCGCCGTTACTCCACCACCTTCAAAGTCCTCCGCGCTGCGCGGCAAACCTGGCGCCGACGCCAACATCGAACCGCGGAAACCTTCGACGAACTGGACACCACCCTCATCGTCGGCTTGCTGACTTATGCCGGAACTGGCTGGCGCACTCAAGCAGACGCTCTCCTGGCGGTCACCGCCGCCGCCAAAGCCCGCGAGTATGCCGCCGTGGCCCGTGACGAGATCGCATCCATGGTCACCAGTGCGGAAGGGAGGTGAACATCATGACCGTGATCATCAAGAAGTGGCACACGATCGCCGAGGTCGCCGAGATGCTCAACTTCGGCCTAACCAAGACCAAGTTCTTGGTGCTGTCAGGTGAGATCCGCAGCATCAAGCACGGACGACACCGCCGCATCCTCCCCGAGTGGGTGGACGAGTACGTAGCCAAGATCGCAGAGGAGCAACATCCGTGAGCAAGGGCAAGAGACGACGCGGGAACGGAGAAGGTTCGATCTACCCCGCTGAGGGCGGCTATCGCGGCTTCGTCTGGGTCACTGGTCCGGACGGGTTACGACGTCGCAAGTACTTCCGGGCCAAGACCTACGAAGATGCCAAACGGAAATGGCTCAAGCTTCACGCCCAAGCCCGGGAAGGCCCGGTGGCCTCTGACCTGCCTCGGCTTGGCGACTTCCTCGATTATTGGCTTCGTGAGGTCGTTGTCACCGATCTCGCACCGTTGACCGCGAGCACGTACGAAACCATGGTCCGGCTCTACATTAAGCCCCATCTCGGCACCAAACGCCTCGACCAGATCCAGGTACGCGACATTCGCTTGTGGATCAACAAGCTCCGCGTGACCTGTCAGTGCTGCGCCCAGGGCAAGGACGAAAGGCGGCGTCAACCCCGATGCTGCGCCCTTGGCCGCTGTTGCAAGCAGATCGCATCCGATCGGACGATCAAGGACGCTCGTGGCGTGTTGCGAAGTGCGCTCAACGTGGCCCTGTCTGAAGAGTTGATCAGCAAGAACCCGGCAACAGCGGTGCGGCTGTCCGCCAAGCGCAAGCGGAAGATCAAACCTTGGAGCGTAGAGGAAGCCCGTCAGTTCCTCGAATCGGCCAGGCAAGACACCGATCCTCTGTATGCCGCCTACGTACTGATCCTCGTTCTGGGCCTACGTAAGGGTGAACTGCTCGGCCTTACCTGGGATCGTGTCAACCTCGACTTGGCAGAACTGGATGTCTCCCGGCAGCTCCAACGGGTCAGGCGGCAACTTCACCACCGCGAGACCAAGACGGAAGCGTCCGATGCCGTTCTGCCGCTGCCAGAGATCTGCGTAACGGCGTTTCGCAAGCGGGAGAAAAGCCAGGCTGATGCCCAAGACCGTGCTGGAGACGCCTGGATCGACTCCGGGTTCGTCTTCACCACTGAGTACGGCACGCCGTTCGAGCCGAGGAACTTCAACCGGCGCTTCGATACCCGATGCCGGAAGGCTGGAGTCCGGAAGATCACGATTCATGACACGCGCCACACGTGCGCGTCTCTTCTCGCCGCGCTGGACGTTCACCCGAGGGTGGCCATGCAAATCCTGCGGCACAGCGATATCAAGGTCACGATGGAGATCTATACCCATGTCCCGTCCGAGGAGACCAGGAAGGCGCTCAAGCGTCTCGGTGACAGCCTGGACCGGTAGCCGCAACTGCTGCCGAAGTAGCTGCCAGAAGATCAAAAAGGCCACTTCCAGCGATTGGAAGTGGCCTTTGAGCTGGGTCGGGGTGGCGGGATTTGAACCCACGACCTCTTCGTCCCGAACGAAGCGCGCTGCCAAGCTGCGCTACACCCCGGCGCACGCCGGTCTTGCGCGTGCTTGGAAAAGTCTAGCGGACTCTCAAGGTGGTTGTGACCGCCTTTATCTCCGGGGGACGAGGGTGAGGAGGGAGGCCTCGGGGAAGCAGGCGAAGCGGGCAGGTGCGTACGGGGAGGTGCCGAGGCCGGCGGACACGTGGAGCCAGGCGGACTCGTGGTGGCTCAAGCCCTTCACCCTGGCGCGGTCGATGCCGCAGTTGGTCACCAGGGCGCCGTAGAACGGGATGCAGAGCTGGCCGCCGTGGGTGTGGCCGGCCAGCAGGAGCTGGTAGCCGTCGGCGGCGAAGAGGCTCATGTTGCGGGGCTCCGGCGAGTGCATGACGCCCAGGCGGAGGTCGGCGTCCGCCGGGGCGGGTCCGGCCACCAGGTCGTAGCGGTCGCGGGAGATGTGGGAGTCGTGGATGCCGGCCACTGCCACGTCGAGGTCGGCCACCTTGATGCGGGCCGTGGTGTTGTTCATGTCGAGCCAGCCCTCGGACGCCATGCCTGCCCCCAGTTCCTCCCAGGGGAGGTTGGGTATGTGCTGGCGGCGTTCGTTTCTGGACGTGCGCCACAGGTAGCGGGCCGGGTTCTTCGGCTTCGGGGCGTAGAGGTCGTTGGAGCCGTAGACGAACAGGCCCGGGCGGGACAGCAGCGGCTCCAGGGCGTGGAGGAGCGAGGGCACGGCGTCCGGGTGGGCGATCGAGTCGCCGGTGTTGACGACCAGGTCCGGCTTGAGCGCGCCCAGCGAGCGGACCCAGTTGATGAGCATCGTGCGGCGTGGCGTCAGATGCAGGTCCGACAGGTGGAGGACGCGCACGGGACGCTGGCCGCGCTCGAGCACGGGCACGTCGAAGCGGCGCAGCCGGAACGAGTTGCGCTCCACCACAGAGGCGTAACCCAGCCCGGCCAGGCCGAGACCGAGCATGGACAGAGGTACTGCGACGGCTTTCCTCACCTACTCATGATGCCCGACATCCGGCGCGAGGTGTCCGCGCAGGCGGCAAGATGGACCGCATGAGCGCATTGAAAGACAAGCTGAAGGCCGATCTGACGGCCTCGCTGAAGAGCCGGGACGAGGTCCGTCTCCGGACGATTCGCATGGCACTGGCCGCGGTGAACGTCGAGGAGGTCGCTGGCAAGCAGGCCAGGGAGCTTTCGGATGACGAGATCATCAAGGTGCTGACCAAGGAGGCCAAGAAGCGGCGGGAAGCGGCGGAGGCGTTCAGCAACGCCGGGCGCGCCGAGCAGGCGCAGGCGGAGCTGGACGAGCAGGCGGTGCTGGAGGCTTACCTGCCGGCGCAGCTGTCCGACGAGGAGCTGGTCGAGCTCGTCGACGCCGCCATCGCCGAGGCCGGCGCCTCCGGGCCGCAGGCCATGGGCCAGGTCATGAAGGTCGTCAATCCGAAGGTCGCGGGGAGGGCCGAGGGGGGTCGGGTGGCTGCCACCGTCCGGGCCCGCTTGGCCGCAGGCTGACGCCCGCCACCGCCAGGGCCCCTTTGGCCGCCAGGGCCCCTTTGGTCGCCGGCTGACGCCCGCCACCGCTGTACAGGCCCGCTTCGCCGCCGCCGGTCGGCACGATCGCCTGCGTTCGTCGCCACTCGCCGCGCTTCGGTGCAGGGCCCTCAGGGGGCGAGGCCGGGACGAGGTGCAGGAAGCGGCGGTGACGATCGCGATGGGTCCTCGGTGAGCGGTGGCGATCGCGATGCGGCCCCGGTAAGCGGTGGCGATGATCGGCCGACAGCGTCGGAGACCTGCGGCTGGGCCTGCTGACCCGTGGCGGGTCTCGCGCAGGCCCCTGGCCGGGTCTCGCGCAGGCCCGTGGTGGGTGACCGGCTCAGTCGCCGGGGACGACGATGGGGCCGGCGTCGCCGCCGCGGCCGCGCCCGTCGCCGTTGTTGCCCGGCCCGTCCCCCTCCGGCGGCCCGTCGCCGTTGTCCGGCGGGTCGAAGATGTCGAACGGGTCGCCGTCCCTGGGCCCTTCCTCGTCCTTCTTCTCCTTCTTGGGCTTGGGCGCACACTGCTCCGTGCACCCGCCGAAGCGCGATCGGTCCACCGGCGTGAAGTCGACCGCCTCGATCCCCTTCAAGGCGTCGATCATGGATTCTTTCCAGATCCGCCCCGAGATGGACGCCCCGTACACGTACGAGTAGTAGCGTCCGCCGATCGTGATGCTGGTCAGCTTGTGGCCGGAGGCGCCGCGCGGGTCGCCCAGGCTGACCGCTGAGGCCAGGTTCGGCGTGTAGCCGGCGAACCAGGCCGACATGTAGTTGTCGGTGGTGCCGGTCTTGCCCGCCGCGTCCCGGCCGATGCCGCCGACCTCGCGCATCGTGCCCTTGGTGAACACGCCGGACAGGATGCCGTTGACCGCGTCCGCGACCTCTTCCTCCAGGACCTGCGAGCACTTGGGCTTGTACTGCTTGGCCTTGCCGTTCCTGTCCTTGATCTCGGTGATGGCCAGCGGCTTGCAGTATTGCCCGCGCGAGGCGAAGACCGCGTAGGAGCTGGCGATCGTGATCGGATCGACCTCGTTGACCCCCAGCGTGAACGTCTCCACCTCAGACAGCTTCTGGCCGTCGGCCCGCTTGACCCCGAGCTTCTTGGCCATCTTGACCACGCTGCAGAGCCCGACCTTCTCCTGGAGCTTGATGAAGAACGTGTTGACCGAGCCCCACGTGCCGCTCTCCAGGGTCTTGAAGCCGCCGCCGCCCTCGCTGGAGTTGCGCACCTCGTGCGACGGGTCGCCGACGTTCTGGCCCTTGCAGTTCTTGAACGTGCTGTAACCGCCCGCCCGGTAGCCGGCGGGCGCGGGGAAGCCGTCGCCGTACTTCAAGCCCTCTTCCAGCGCCGCGGCCAGCGTGTAGACCTTGGCGGTCGAGCCTTGCTGGAAGCCGGTGCCGCCACCGTGTGCCGCGTCGGCCACGATGTTGTAGCTCATCTCGTTCTTCTTCTTGCTCCCGCCGAACGTCCGCGAGGCGGCCATCGCCTTGATCTCGCCGGTGCCGGGGACGACCATGGCCTGCGAGGCCACGGGCTTGTCCTTGCGGGAGACGAACTCCTTGATGGCCTTGTCGGCGGCGGCCTGCATCTTGGGGTCGATGGTGGTCTTGATCGTCAGACCGCCCCGCTGGAGCAGCTTCCTCCGCTCGTCCGGGTTCTTGCCGAACTCCTCGTTGTTGAGGATCTCGTACTGGACGTAGAGGCAGAAGTACGGATATTTGCTGGCCTCGCAGCCGCCGGGGAACTCGACGTCCTTGTATCCCAGCTTCTTCACCTTGGCCTCGGCGGCCTCCTGCGGCGTGATGTTGCCGATCTGGACCATGCGGTCCAGCACGGTGTTACGCCGCTGCAGCAGCCGCTCCCGCGACTCGGGGCCGACGTTGGGGTCGGTCCTGGCGGGGTTTTGCACGGCGCCGGCCAGCGTGGCGGCCTCGACGAGGGTGAGCTCGGAGGCGGGCTTGTCGAAGAAGCGCTTGGCCGCTGCCTGGATGCCGTGGGCGCCGGCGCCGAAGTAGGCGATGTTGAGATATTTCTCGAGGATCTGGTCCTTGGCGTATTTCTCCTCGATGGCCATTGCGTAGCGCAGCTCGGCCAGTTTGCGGGAGAGTGTCGGGGCGATGGCCGCCGCCTGCTCCTCCGGCGTCTCGGCCTTGTTGACCAGCACCTGCTTGACGTACTGCTGGGTGATCGACGAGCCGCCCTGCGTCACGCCACCCTGCGTCAAATTCTTGAGGAGCGCTCTGGCCGTTCCTTCCACATCGATCGGCCCGTGCTGGTAGAAACGGAAGTCCTCGATCGCGATCAGGGCGGTCCGCATGATCGGGGCGACCTGATCGAGGCGTACGGACTGGCGGTTCTCGTAGTAGAAACGCCCGATCTCCTTGCCGTTGGCGTCTTGGAGGATCGTGCGCTCGGGAAGAGGGGGTTCGTCGAGCTCTTCGGGCTTGAGGTCGAGGGCCTCGACGGCGCTCTTCGCCGACACTCCCGCGCCGCCGACCGCAGGCAAGGCCACGGCGGCCGCGAGCACCCCAGCGGCGGTCCCCGCGATGATCAGACGCAGGAGAGCCAGGATGGGGTTGGAGCGATCTTTGCGCTGCGCTTGCACGCATCCAAGAGTACGTGGAAAGCCTGACGTTTTCGGTATCCGACCCCCATTTCGCCTTGACTGGTGGGGGTGACTAGTCATTCCCGGTCAAGACTGCCGCGAGAATTTGGTCCTCTGGGGTCTGTCGGCCCGAACGTCTCGTTGCGTACGTTCTCCTCTGCGGCAACTGAATACGGAGGCTCGGCGCCCGCGCCCGTCGGCCCCAAATGACGACTGACCACCTAAGGGGAGTGGGGTCGAAAATGTGGATCACGGATTGGACCTCCCGTGCCGCCTGTAAAGGTGCGGATCCGGATGCCCTGTTCGTGCAGGGCGCCGCGCAGAACAGGGCGAAGCTCATCTGCCGGGGTTGCCCGGTCCGTACTGAATGCCTCGCCGATGCGCTGGACAATCGCATCGAGTTCGGGGTGTGGGGCGGTATGACCGAACGGGAACGTCGCGCGCTCCTGCGACGGCGACCCGACGTGGACTCGTGGCGAGAGCTGCTCGAGTCGGCGAAGGAAGAGTACGAGCGGACCAATGAGTTGATCGCGGGCTGAGCCAAGCCCGGCGAGCCGTGTACGGCCGGCGCCGTCCGCCGGCCGTACTTTTATGAGACGACTACGTGCTCGCCAGCAGCTCCCCGATCTGCCGCAACCCGGCAAGATCGTGAACGTCTTCGGACATGGCGCGGACCTGCGCCACGGGCACCGTGGGGTGGGCCGAGACGAAGTGTTCGCGCTCGCGGCTCTCGCGGGCCTTGAGTTGCATCCGCCCGGCGTGCAGCCGCAGCACGGCGGTGGTCAGCTCGTGTTCGCCCCGGGACTCCAGGTCCTCGGCCGCGGCGGCGCTACGGGCCGCTGAGAGCGCGACGGCAGGGGACATGTGCACCCGGTTGACCACCAGGCCGGCCAGGGGCATACGTTCCTCGGCGAGCCGTTCGACGAAGTAGGACGCCTCGCGCATCGCGTCGCGCTCCGGCGTGGCCACCACGAGGAAGGCCGTGCCAGGGGCCTGCAGCAGCTTGTACGTCATCTCCGCCCGCTGCCGGAACCCGCCGAACACGGCGTCGAGCGCGGACACGAACGTCTGCAGATCCTTGATCACCTGCGCGCCGAGCAGTTTGGTCATGGCCCCGGCCATCAGCCCGAACCCGGCGTTGAGCAGCCGGAACGCGCTGCGCCCCCCGGCCTTGGCCGGAGCGGTCAGCAGCCGGATGAACCGGCCGTCAAGGAAGCGCCCGAGCCGCTCGGGAGCGTCGAGGAAGTCGAGCGCCGAGCGTGACGGCGGCGTGTCCACGACGATCAGGTCCCACTCGTCGGAGCGGCGCAGCTGGCCCAGCTTCTCCATGGCCATGTACTCCTGCGTGCCGGAGAAGCTGGAGGACAGCGACTGGTAGAAGGGGTTCGACAGGATCTGGCGGGCCCGCTCGGGATCGGCGTGCGCCTCGATGATCTCGTCGAACGTGCGCTTCATGTCGAGCATCATGGCGTAGAGCTGGCCGTCGCCGTCCGGTGAGCTGATCAGCCGAGGAGTGTTGTCCAGCTCGGTGAGCCCCATCGACTGCGCCAGCCGTCGCGCCGGGTCCACGGTCAGCACGACGGCGCACCTGCCGCGCTCGGCCGCGCGCAACCCCAGCGCCGCCGCGGTCGTGGTCTTGCCCACGCCGCCGGCGCCGCAGCAGACGATGATCCTGGTGCCGGGGTCGTCGAGTATCGCGTCGATGTCCAGCCTGGTGGGCTTCTTCACGCTGCTCCCTGGGTGCGGATGCTCTCTGCCAGCTCGTACAGTCCCGCCAGGTCCACGCCGTCGGCCAGCAGCGGCAGCTCATACCTCTTCAGCCCGGCCTCGGCCAGCGACTCGCGTTCGGCCTGCTCAAGCTCGGTGCGGCGGGCGTGCTCGGCCACCTCTTCGGCGAGCGACCCGGCCAGCGTCGCGGCCTCCGCGCCGTCGGCCAGCCCCGCCGCCTTGAGCCCGAGCACGAGCTCGCCGACGTCGAAACGGCCCTTGACAGCCGTGTCAAGAGCGGCCGGTGGAAGCAGGGATTCACGAACCATGTTGACGAAAATCCCACCGGCGGGCAGTCCGGCCGAACGCAATTCCGCGATGCCGTCGAGCGTCTCCTGAACGGGCATCTCTTCCAGCAGCGTCACGAAGTGCACCGCCGTCTCCGGAGATTTCACGACACCGCTGACGAGGTCCGAGTGGTTCTTGATCGGTCCCACCTTGGCCAGCCCGGCGACCTCCCTGGTGACGTTTAGGAAGCGCGTGATGCGGCCGGTGGGCGGCGCGTCCAGCACGACCGCGTCGTAGATCCTGCGGCCGTTCTTGCCCCGCCTGCGCACCGCCTCGGTGGTTTTGCCAGTGACCAGCACGTCGCGGAAGCCCGGCGCCACGGTGGTGGCGAAGTCGACGATGCCCATCTTGGTCAGCGCCCGGCCGGCCCGGCGCATCCCGTAGAACATCTCCATGTACTCGAGCATGGCTTCTTCGGGGTCGATCGCCAGCGCGTACACGTCCCCACCGGACGGCGCGACGGCGATCCTGCGTTCCTCGTACGGCAGCGGCGGCAGATCGAAGATCTGCGCGATGCCCTGCCGGCCCTCCACCTCGACCAGGAGCACCTTACGGCCGCCCGCGGCCAGTGCCAGGGCGAGCGCCGCGGCAACGGTCGTCTTGCCCGTGCCGCCCTTTCCAGTGACGACATGGAGCCGTACGCCGGCCCAGTCCGAGTCCGGAGAGTCCACGTTTCGAGGCTACCGAACGGTCACTTGTCGAATGCCGGTGACCACCCTTTGAGATTGCTCACACTAATGTGACCGTCATGAAGAAATGGGAGTACCTCACAGCCCCCGTGCTGATCCACAACACGAAGATGATTCTCGACAACTTCGGATCGGACGGCTGGGAGCTGGTCCAGATCCTGCAGGGCGCCACGCCCGAGCAGCTGGTCGCCTACTTCAAGCGGGAGAAGCAGTGACGCCCGAGGAGCGCCTCGAGGCGCTCGGCCTGACGCTGCCCGAGGTCCCCAAGCCGGTGGCGGCCTACGTGCCGGCCGTACGCACGGGAGACCTCGTCTACACCTCCGGTCAGGTGCCGCTGGTCGACGGCAAGCCCGCCAGGACCGGCAAGCTGGGCGCGGAGCTGACCACCGAGGAAGGCGCCGAGATGGCCCGCATCTGCGGGCTCAACGTCCTGGCCGCGCTCAAGTCGGAGGTCGGCGATCTGGGGCGCGTCAAGCGCATCGTCAAGGTCGTGGTGTTCGTGGCCAGCGACCCGGCCTTCACCGAGCAGCCGAAGGTCGGCAATGGCGCGAGTGAGCTGTTCGCCGAGGTGTTCGGGGAGGCGGGCAAGCACGCGCGCAGCGCCGTCGGCGTGGCCGCGCTCCCGCTGGACGTGCCCGTCGAGGTGGAGGTGATCGCCGAAGTCGCCTGAGCGGGGATATGTCACCATGACCGAGTGATGTTCTAGAAGGAGGTCATGTGACCGGATTTCCGCTTCCAGTCGAGCTCGCCGCGCGGGCCAGGGACGTTCTCGCCGGACGGGTCGAGCCGGTGCCCACCCGGGACGCCGCGACGGTGGTGATCCTCCGGGAGGGGCCCGAGGTCTACCTGTTGCGACGGAAGTCCACCATGGCCTTCGCGGCGGGTGCGTACGTCTTCCCCGGCGGTTCGGTCGACGGCCGCGACACCGACCAGGCCGTGGCCTGGGCCGGGCCGTCGCCGGCGGAGTGGGGCGCGGTGTTCCACGCGAGCGAGCAGGTCGCCCGCGGCCTGGTGTGCGCGGCCGTGCGCGAGACGTTCGAGGAGTCCGGCGTGTTGCTGGCCGGTCCGGGACCCGGCTCCGTGGTGGCGGACACGACGGGGGACGACTGGGAGGCCGACCGGCTGGCGCTGATCGACCGGAGCCTGGCCTTCGCCGACTTCCTGGCCAGGCGTGGCCTGGTGCTCCGGTCGGACCTGCTCAAGCCGTGGGCGCACTGGATCACGCCGGAGATCGAGCAGCGGCGCTTCGACACCCGCTTCTTCGTCGCCGTGCTGCCCGAGGGCCAGCGCACCCGTGACGTCGGCGGCGAGGCCGACCAGGTCGCGTGGCGGCGTCCGGCCGAGGCGATCGAGCTGGCGCACCGGAGGGAGATCTTTCTGATGCCGCCGACGTATCACACGCTGACCGAGCTGTCGGCGTACGACAGCGTGGCCGAGGTCCTGGCCGCGCACCGGGAGATCGTGACCATCATGCCCAGGGCCGTGGAGATCGAGGGCGAGATGCGGCTGGTGATGACATGAGTGGTTTGCACATCCCGATCGACACGCCTGACGGCTCGCGTACGGAGCACGCCGAAAACCTGCTCGCCCCCAACCCGTCGATCATGACGCTCGACGGCACCAACACGTGGGTGATCGGCGCGGGCGAGGAGGTGATCGTCGTCGACCCGGGGCCGGACGATGACCGGCACCTGCGCCGCGTACACGACCACCTGGCCGGCCGCCGCGTCACCCAGATCCTGCTGACCCACGGACACATCGATCACAGCGGCGGCGCCAAGTCCTTCGCCGCGATGACGCACGCGCCCGTACGCGCCCTGGACCCGCGTCACCGGCTCGGCGACGAGGGGCTCGCCGACGGCGATGTGGTGACCGTGGCCGGCTTGGAGGTCCACGTGTACGGCACCCCGGGCCACTCGTTCGACTCGCTGTGCTTCTGGCTGCCCGCCGATGGGGCGATGCTGACCGGCGACACGGTGCTCGGCCGGGGCACCACGATCATCGCCCCGGACGGCGGCCTGGCCGACTATCTACGCAGCCTTGACCGGCTCAGGGCGGCGGCGGAGGGCCTGGAGGCGCGGGCGCTGCTGCCCGGGCACGGGCCCGTGCTGCCGGACCCGATCGGGGCGCTGGACGGCTATATCGCGCACAGGCGTCAGCGGCTCGACCAGATCAGGGCGGCGCAGGCACAGGGCGCGCGCACGCCGCGCGAGATCGTCCGCATCGTCTACGCCGACGTCGACAAGTCGCTGTGGGCGGCCGCCGAGATGTCGGTGAAAGCCCAGCTGGACTACCTGGAACGGTTGTAGAGCCGATCCATGTCGAGAATGACCACGGCCTTGGCCTCGATCCGCAGCCAGCCACGCCCGGCGAAGTCGGCCAGCGCCTTGTTGACCGTCTCGCGGGAGGCGCCGACAAGCTGGGCCAGCTCCTCCTGCGTGAGGTCGTGGTGCACCCGCAGGCCGTCCTCGGTCTTGGTGCCGAACCGCTCGGCCAGGTCGAGCAGCTGCTTGGCCACGCGTCCCGGCACGTCGGTGAAGACCAGGTCGGCCAGCACGTCGTTGGTACGGCGCAACCGCTGCGCGAGCGCGCGCAGCAGATGCAGCGCCACCTCGGGACGGCCGGTCAACCACGGGCGCAAGTCGTCATGGCCGAGGCCCGCCAGCCGCACCTCGGTCAGCGCCGTCGCCGTGGCCGTGCGCGGCCGCGGGTCGAACAGGGACAACTCGCCGAACATCTCGCTCGGCCCCAGCACGCTCAACAGGTTTTCCCTGCCGTCGGGCGAGGTGCGGGAAAGCTTGATCTTGCCTTCCAGCACGACGTAGAGCCGGTCACCGGTCTCGTTCTCGTGGAAGAGCGTCTGTCCCTTGGACAGCTGGACCTCGGTGATGCTCGTGCGCAGCGCCGCGGCGCTCTCGCGGTCCAGCGCGGCGAACAGGGGGGCCTTGCCCAGCACATCTTCGGTGTTCACTCTGCCTCCTCTGCTGCCATTGTGACTCACCCCACTCCGAGCAGCACACACAGGTTATGGGAATCCCGGAGTGTTCTGGTTCGTAACGATGAGCCTTATCCAGGGGAAAAGTACCGGAAGTCCTGGATCAAGAGGCGAGCAGGTCGTCGACAGAGGCCACGGCCGTCGCCACGGTATGGCCGAGGAGGACGCGCAGCAGGTCCACGGCCCTCGGGCGAGCCGCTGCGTCCGATTGGCGGCATTGCTCCACCGCGATGCGCAGCGCGGGAGGCAGGACCGCGCGATCGCCGTCCTGGACACCGGTCGCCGCGAACACCACGAGATCGGCCCAGGCTTGTATGTCCTCGGCCGTCGAGCCTCCAGCCTTGGGATGCCAGCCGATGAGCACCTGGCCCCGCGTGCCGAGCGCCACGCTCTCCGGGCTGAGCCGCAGCCCGGACATGCCGCTCGCGTGCAGCCTGGCCAGGGTGGCTGCGCAGGCGATGGCGAGGCGCTGCAGCGCCTGCCCACGCAACGGCCCCGAGTGCCGGACGAAGTCCGCAAGCGCCGCGCCCTGACCGCTCATGGCCACCGCCTCCCGTGTCGCCAGGTTGTACGCGGTCGAGGCGGTCCAGGGTTCAATCCTTTGTGGCTACCCTTGCGGCATGGCGACGAACGCGGCGGGGCGCAAGCCGGAGACCCAGCTGGCACTGGTGCGGCGGGCGCGCAAGATGAACCGCATCCTCGCGGAGACCTACCCGGACGCCCACTGCGAGCTCGACTTCCGCAACCCGCTCGAGCTGCTGGTCGCGACCATCCTCTCCGCGCAGTGCACGGACAAGCGGGTCAACATGGTGACCCCCATTCTCTTCGCGAAGTATTCGACGGCCGAGGACTACGCCGCCGCGGACCGGACCGACGTGGAGGAGATCATCCGCTCGACCGGGTTCTTCCGCGCGAAGACCAACAGCATCATCGGCATGGCGCAGGCGATCTGCGAGCGGCACGGCGGCGAGGTGCCGGGCAAGCTGAAGGACCTGGTCAAGCTGCCCGGAGTGGGCCGCAAGACGGCCAACGTGGTGCTGGGCAACGCGTTCGGGGTGCCGGGACTCACCGTCGACACCCATTTCCAGCGCTTGGTGCGCCGCTTCGGCTGGACGGAGGAGACCGACCCGGTCAAGATCGAGCACGTCGTGGCCGAGCTGCTGCCCAGGCGCGAGTGGACGATCTTCTCGCACCGGGTGATCTGGCACGGCCGCCGCATCTGCCACGCCCGGCGCCCGGCCTGCGGCGTCTGCCCGCTGACCGCGCTCTGCCCCGCGTACGGCACCGGCCCCACCTCGGCCGCCGAGGCCCAGAAGCTCGTCAGACCCGGCCCCTTCTCCTGACCGGCGGGGAAGTCACCGGAGTCCCGGCGTGTTGGAGGATGCGTGACCCAAGTCCCCGACTGGCTCGACAGGCTGGCGGCGCAAGCGCAGCAGACCCGAGTCCCCCGATACCTGCGGCCACCCGACGGGCGCGGGCGGGCCGCGGCGGTGCTGATGTTGTTCGGTGAAGGGCCGCTCGGCCCCGACGTGCTCCTCATTCAGCGCAGCACGCGCGGCCGCAGGCACGCGGGCCAGCCCGCCTTTCCAGGCGGCGGCGTGGACCCCGAGGACGGCGGCCCGATCGAAGCGGCGCTACGCGAGGCTGAGGAGGAGACCGGGCTCGACCGGAGCGGGGTCGAGGTGCTGTGCGCGTTGTCGGAGCTCTATCTCACCTACAGCGACAACCGGGTCACGCCGGTGATCGGGTGGTGGCGCGAGCCGTCGGCGGTGCACGCGGCCTCGCCCGACGAGGTCGAGTCCGTGGAGCGGGTACCGATCGCGGAGCTGGTCGACCCGGACAACCGGATCATGTTGCGACACCCCAGCGGCATGGCGGGGCCGGCGTTTCGCGTGCGGGGCATGCTGGTGTGGGGGTTCACGGCGATGGTCCTGGACTCGGTGCTGCGCGAGGCGGGGCTCGAACGGCCGTGGGACTCCTCGCGGATCGAGGAGCTGCCTCCTGAGGTGGTCCGCCTAGCGCGCTGAGCGGAGCGCCACGCCCAGTGAGGCCCAGCCGGCCACGTCGGCATCGCTGTCGCCGGCCAGCATGCGCAGCGCGTCCAGGCCCGCCGGGTCCGGCGGGTCGCCGAGCACGTGGTGCAGCGCGTACGCGGCGCCGTACCTGACCCTCGCGTCGTCGTGGCCGGCCAGGTCGATCACGGACGGCAGCGAGCGCGGGTCGCCCAGGTGGCCGAACGCGATCAGCACCGAGTAGAGGACCATGGCGTCGTCCTCGCTGGCGGCCAGGAAGCGCAGCACCGGCAGCGTACGGTCCGCGAACGGCCGCAACATCCCCATGATGTCCACCCCGAGCAGCCGCTCGGGCACGGTCTCCGCGGCGCACAACCGTCGCGCCTCGATGAACGACTCCAGGTCGCCGCGCTGACGCAGCACGGAGATGACGTGCCAGCGCAGCGGGCCGTCGGGATCGCTGTCCCGTAGAGCTGCGTCGATCAGATCGCGCACTGTTCCCTCGGCCGGCGGCATACCGCTCAAGGTAGCCAGGGGTGACGCCGTCCTGGCCGAAGACTTGCACGCTTGACCGTATCGCTGGCTACCTTTGAAGCGTGCGCGGTGATCTGCTTGACCTCATCTTGATCGGCCTCATGGTCGCCTTCGGCATCTCGGGATACCGCCAGGGCTTCATCATCGGGGTCATGAGCTTCGTGGGGTTCGCAGGCGGAGCCGTGCTGGGCGTGTTCATCGCGCCGCCCATCGCCAAGGCCGTCGTGGACGGCGACACGCCGCAGGCGTTGCTGGCCATCGTGATCGTGTTCCTGTCCGCCACCATCGGCCAGTTCGCCTCCTCGACCATCGGCGCCGTCGTGCGCAGCCACGTCACGTGGGAGCCCGCGAAGATGGCCGACGCGGTCGGCGGCACCTTCGCCAGCGCGCTGTCCGTGCTGGTCTTCGCCTGGCTGATCGGCTCGCTGATCATCTCCACGGCCTTCACCCCGCTCGTCGACCAGGTCAAGAACTCCGCGCTGCTCACCACGGTCGACGACGCGATCCCGCAGGCGGCACGCAACTGGCAGCAGCCGTTCAAGAAGTTCATCGACCGCTCGGAGTTCCCGCCCGTCTTCGACGCCATCGGCGCCGGCCAGCTCATCGACGTGCCGCCGCCCGACCAGAGCGTGTTTCAGGGCGACCGGCTCAACCGGGCCCGGCGCGCGATCGTCAAGGTGCAGGGCAACGCGGAGAGCTGCAACAAGCACATCGAGGGCACCGGCTTCATCTACGCCCCTGGCCGGATCATGACCAACGCGCACGTGGTCGCGGGCGTGACCAGGGACCTGCAGGTCATCGACCACAACAACGTCAGGCACGCGGCCACGGTCGTGCGCTACAACCCGCGCCGCGACATCGCCGTGCTCCACGTCCCCGGGCTCGACCTGCCGCAGCTCGCCTTCGACGGCGAGGGCGGCCGGGGCGACGGCGCGATCATCGCCGGGTTCCCGAAGGGCAAGGGCTTCACGGCGGTGGCGGCCAGGATCGGCGGCCGGCTCGACGCCGAGGGCCCCGACATCTATCGGGAGAACACCGTCACCCGCAAGGTCTACGTGGTTCGCGGTGAGGTGCTGCCCGGAAACTCGGGTGGCCCCCTGCTTACGCCGGACGGCCGCGTCTACGGCGTGATCTTCGCCGCGGCGGTCAACGAGAAGGAGACCGGCTACGTGCTGACGGCCGAGGAGGTCGCCCCCGACGCCTCCGCCGGTCGCAACGACACCACGCCGGCCAGCACGCAGGAGTGCGACTAGCCGCCGGAGCCCCCGCGCGTGAGGGTCTGTCCTCGCACGTTCTGATGTGATAGCTTCTCACAATGTGAAAGCTAATCACATGCAGATGCGCAGACTCGGCAGGACGGACATCGAGATCACCCCCATCGGCCTGGGCTGCATGCAGTTCTCCGGCACGCGGAACGTCACCCGCTGGATCGTCAGGCCGATCGACCAGGCGACCGCCACGTCGGTGGTGCGGGCCGCACTCGACGGCGGCGTCAACTGGTTCGACACGGCGGAGATGTACGGCGCGGGTCACTCCGAGGAGATGCTGGCCGCCGCGCTCAAGGAGTGCGGCATCGCTCCTGGCGAGGTCGCCGTCGCGACCAAATGGGCGCCGCTCGGGCGCACCGCGACCAGCATCCTCCGCACCATCGGCGACCGGCTGACGCATCTCGGCGGCTTCCCGATCGACCTGCACCAGATCCACATGCCGACAGGCAGCCTCTCGAGCATTCCCGCCCAGCTCAAGGCCATGGCCAAGCTGCTCAACGCGGGGAAGATCCGCTCGGTCGGGGTGAGCAACTTCTCCGCCCGCCAACTCGCGCTCGCCCACCGGGTGCTGGCCGGCGAAGGCGTCACGCTGGCCGCGAACCAGGTCAGGATCAACCTGCTGCACAGGAACATCGAGCGTGACGGCGTCCTGGACACCGCCCGCAGGCTGGGTGTCACGCTGATCGCGTACTCGCCGCTGGAGGGCGGGATCCTCACCGGCCGCTATCACGAGGATCCGGCGCTGGCCAGGTCGGCGCCGGTGATGCGCAGGTTCTTCGGGCGCCGCGAGCTGAGCGCCAAGGGGATCGCGCGGACGCGGCCGCTCATCGACGCCATGCGCGAGATCGGGACGTCCTACGGCGTGTCCATCGCGCAGGTGGCGCTGAACTGGGTGATCACCCGGTACGGCGACGCGGTGGTGGCCATACCCGGCGCCTCCAAGCCGCGGCAGGCGAGTGAGGCGGCGGGCGCGATGGCGTTCACGCTCAGCGAGGCGGAAGTCCGCCGGCTGGATGAGCTGTCGCTAACCTGAACCTGTGCCCCGAACGACCAAGCGCGACCGCTACCACCACGGCGACCTGCGGGCCGCGCTGATCGACACCGCGACGGAGCTGATCGCCGAGCACGGGGTCCAAGGGTTCTCCCTCGCCGAGGCCAGCAGACGGCTCGGCGTCGCGGTCAGCGCCCCCTACCGCCACTTCGCCGACCGGGATGAGCTGCTGCTCGCGGTCGGGGTGCGGGCGGGCGAGCTGCTGGTCGCGGCCGTCCGCGCCGAAGAGCGCGGCAGCGCGCCCGAGGACCGGCTCGTTGCGGTGGCCAGGGGGTACGTCAGGTTCGCCGCCAAACACCGCGCGTTGTTCGAGTCGCTGTTCGGCGCGGCGCTCTCCCCGATCGGCGAGCCGGAGCTGGAGCGGGCATCCCAGCCGGTCAAGGAGGCCTTCCACACGGCGGCGATGACGCTGGCGGACGGGGACCCGGCGGCGGCCGAGGCGCTCGGGGTGGCCGTGGCGGCCACCGCGCACGGGCACGCGGGGCTGCTGCACCTGGGGATGTTCGGCCAGGGCGACGAGGCCGTGGACACGGCTGTGCGACGCGCGGCCGCCGCCACCGTCGCGCTCATCGAGGGGCGCGCGGCGCTGCGTTAGCCGGGGAGTTTCTCCAGGATCAAGGCGATCGCTTCGGCAGGGTCGCTGTCATGGCTCAGGTGGGAGGCGGCCTTGCCGACCGCGTCGTACACGCCCCCGTACGCCTGCGCCTTGGCCGCGCCCCGGCTGAAGAGCGTCACCGCGCCGGGCCCGTTGCCGCGCTGCAGGTGCGTCAGCCCGACGCAGATCTGCGCCAGGCCCTGCCACAGATCACGCTCGTCGTCGGGGGCGCATTTCCAGCGGCCCTCGAACACCTCGTGCGCGTTGAACGGCATTCCCTCGCTCAGGAACCTGCGGCCGTCGGCCAGGGCCTGCTCGGTCGTGGGCGCGTAGTCGTCGGGAACCCTGGGCACGCCGGGCGAGCCGTAGGGGAGCGGCCTGCCGAACGCGTCGCGCGGCCTGCCCTGGCGCGGCCGGCCCTCGGGGTCGCGGTCTCTCATCGGTCGGGCTCCGGGTCGGCCAGCCAGCCGAGCAGCTCGGTGTCGAACACGTCAGGGATCTCCTCATGGGGGAAGTGGCCCGCTCCTTCGAGCAGCCGCCACCGGTACGGGGCCGCCACGTAGCGGCTCGAGCCCTGGGCCGTACGCGGCAGGACCCGCGGGTCGAGCGCGCCGTGCAGATGCAACGTGGGGGCCTCGACCTCGGTGCGCATGACGCGGGCGTAGCGGCGGCCGTCAGGACGCAGCTGGGAGCGGCCGAACCAGCGGTGGTATTCCAGCGCGCAGTGCGCCACGGCCGGGATCCTGAACGCCTCGCGGTAGGTGCGCGCGTCCTCGGGCTCCGGCCAGCCGGGCCGCGACCACTCGTCGAGGAACCGGCCGACCAGCGCCCCTTCGCGGCGCCTCAGCCGGTGCTCGGGCAGCAGCGGCAGCTGGAAGCCCAGCGCCTGGGCGCTGGCCTTGAGCTGGCCGAACGGGTCGGTGAGCAGCGCGCTGCGCAGCCGCAGCGGATGCGGCGCGGACACGATGACCAGCCGCCGCACGCTCTTGGGCTCGCGTACGGCCATCGTCCAGGCCAGCAGCCCGCCCCAGTCGTGCCCGACCACGATCGCTCCGGTCTCGCCCAGCGCGCGGATCAGGCCGGCCGCGTCGGCGGCCAGCGTGGGCAGGTCGTAGCCGCGCGGCGGCTTGTCGCTGCCGCCGTAACCGCGCAGGTCGGCCGCGACCGCCCGGTATCCGGCCCGCGCCAGCGAGGCCAGCTGGTGTCGCCAGGTCCACCAGAACTGCGGGAACCCGTGCAGCAGCAGCACCAGCGGTCCCTCGCCGGCCTCGACGACGTGGAAACGCGTGCCGCCGGCGTGGACCGCGCGGTGCGTCCACGGCCCCTCGATCTGGACGACCGACTCGTCAGGCGCCATCGCGGGTCACCGGCTCGCGATCGGGACGTGGGGCGGGCAGATGTTCGTCGGGACTCGCGATCTCCTTCAGCCCCTTGATCGACCTGGCGGTGCGCTTCATCCCGGCCAGACCCTTGAGCCGCCGCACGCCGATGAACACCAGCAGACCCGCGACCACCAGGTAGAACACGGTCACGATGAGGAAGGCGAGCCAGTTGGGCATCCACTGGGCCAGCGCGTAGGCGATGGCGAACGAGGCCAGGATCAGGCACAGATGCGCCATGAACGCGGCCGCGGCGAACAGGCCCCCGGCCGTGCCGACCCGCTTGGCGTCGAACCTGAACTCGGCCTTGGCCAGCTCGATCTCCGAGCGGACCAGGTCCGAGATGTGACTGCTCGCCTGGGCGACCAGGGAGCCCAGGGATTCTTCCTCGGGAGTCTGCGGCATGAACGTCTCCTATCGAGGCCTGGTGGCCGTGTCAATCATCATCCAGCGCATTGCGACGCTCGCGTAGCCGAACGTGCTGCTTATCGCCGCGATGTCCCGGCAGTGGAGCCCCTTCGACTCCCAGATCTACCCGATCGGAGAAGATAACGCCCAGGCAGAAGGCGATCGGTTCCGCCCCCGCCGTTCAGCGGGCGGAAGGGGACGCCCACGAGAAGGCGCATGTCCCGATTTTTCGGGACATGCGCCTTCTCGTGGAGGTGGTGTCAGTCTTCGGACTTCGCCGAAGGGAGCTTCTCCGAGATCAGGTTCATCACCGTGCTGTCGGCCAGGGTGGTGACGTCACCGACGCTGCGGTTCTCCGCCACGTCACGCAGGAGGCGGCGCATGATCTTGCCGGAGCGGGTCTTGGGCAGCTCGGGCACCACCAGGATCTGGCGCGGCTTGGCGATCGGGCCGAGCGTCTTGGCCACGTGGTTGCGCAGGTCGGCGGCGATGTCGTCGCTCTCCTCAGCGCTTCCGCGCAGGATCACGAACGACACGATGGCCTGCCCGGTCACCGGGTCGGTCGCTCCCACCACGGCCGCCTCGGCCACCTTCGGGTGGCTGACCAGCGCGCTCTCCACCTCGGTGGTGGAGATGTTGTGGCCGGAGACCAGCATGACGTCGTCCACGCGGCCGAGCAGCCACAGGTCGCCGTCCTCGTCCTTCTTGGCGCCGTCGCCGGGGAAGTACATCCCCTCGAACCTGCTCCAGTAGGTCTCGATGTAACGCTGGTCGTCGCCCCAGATCGTGCGGAGCATCGACGGCCACGGCTCCCTGACCACGAGGAAGCCGCCCCCGCCGTCGGGAACGCTGTTGCCCTGGTCGTCGACCACGTCCGCGGTGATGCCGGGGAGCGGGCGCATCGCGGCGCCAGGCTTGCCGGCGGTCACGCCGGGCAGCGGGCTGATCATGATGGCGCCGGTCTCCGTCTGCCACCAGGTGTCCACGACCGGGCAGCGGCTGCCGCCGATGTGCTCGCGGTACCAGACGTACGCCTCGGGGTTGATCGGCTCGCCGACGGAGCCCAGGATGCGCAGGCTGGACATGTCGTACTTGGCGGGGATGTCGTCACCCCACTTCATGAACGTCCGGATCGCCGTGGGCGCGGTGTACAGGATCGTGATCTTGTACTTCTGGACGATCTCCCAGAACCGGCCGCGGTGCGGGGTGTCCGGGGTGCCCTCGTAGATGACGCTGGTGGCGCCGTTGGCGAGGGGGCCGTACACGATGTAGGAGTGGCCGGTCACCCATCCGATGTCCGCCGTGCACCAGTAGATGTCGGTCTCCGGCTTGAGGTCGAAGACCGCGTGGTGCGTCCAGGCCGTCTGGGTCAGGTAGCCGCCGGTGGTGTGCAGGATGCCCTTGGGCTTACCGGTGGTGCCGCTGGTGTAGAGGATGTACAGCGGGTCCTCGGCGTCGTGGGGCTCGGGGGTGTGCTGGTCGCTCTGGCGCTCCACCAGGTCGTGCCACCACACGTCCTTGCCGTTCGTGGGGACGTCCTGGCCGGTGCGTCGTACGACGAGGACGTGCTCCACCTGTGGGCACTCTGCGACGGCCTCGTCCACCGTCGGCTTGAGCGCGCTCGGATTGCCCCTGCGGTAGCCGCCGTCGGCCGTGATCACCAGCTTGGCGTCGGCGTCGTCGATGCGGCTCTTCAGCGCGCTCGCCGAGAACCCGCCGAAGACCACCGAGTGGACCGCGCCGATGCGGGCGCAGGCCAGCATCGCGATCGGCAGCTCCGGGATCATCGGCATGTAGATCGCGACGCGGTCGCCCTTGCCGACGCCCAGCTCTTGAAGGGCGTTGGCGGCCTTGCTGACCTCGGTCTTCAGGTCGTTGTAGGTGAGGGTGCGGGTGTCGCCGTCAGGCTCGCCCTCCCAGAAATAGGCGACCTTGTCGCCGCGGCCCTCCTCGACGTGGCGGTCGACGCAGTTGTAGGCGACGTTGAGCTCGCCGCCGATGAACCACTTGGCGAAGGGGGCGTTCCATTCAAGGGTCCTGTCCCACCGTTTGGCCCAGCTCAGCCGCTCGGCCGCACGCTCCCAGAAGGCGAGACGGTCCGCGGAGGCCTCGTCATAAGCGGTTGCGGTCACGTTCGCGGCCGCCGCCAGGTCAGCCGGAGGTGCGAACCGGCGGTTCTCCTGCAGCAGGTTGGACAGCGCCTGAGGTTCGGTGCCAGGGGTCTCCGGGGCCACCTCGTGCTCCTTCTATGGCCAGGTTGGATAGGTCGTGTCCCACTTCACCAGGTCACAGTGTCCATACACAAGAGGTCTAGACAGGTCTGTACCGTGGGTCCGGGGATGGGGGCGACGCTTATCAGGTCTCATAACAAATGCTATTGAAATGTTGTCATCTTGAAATCAGGAGAATATCGGGCGGGGTTGGCTCGGGTTTATAGGTCCCTTGGGGCGGCTGTTGTTTGCATCGGCCGGTCCGGTCGTCCTTTCCCATGACTTTCCGCCCGGTCCCTACCAGTTGTGCGGTACGGCTTGTGACGATGCGACTTGTGTGGTGGGGCTTGTGTGATGCGACTTGTGCTCGTGCGGTGGGGCTTGTGCGGTACGGCGGTGGCGCGCCCGGGGGTTGCGGCCCGTCCTCGAGCGGCTTTGAGCGGGCCTTGGAGGAGCAGACCGTACTCACGGGTAAGGTCGGTTTCCGTGAGTGACCCATTGGCCGTCATCGCGCGGTTCCCCGGCGTGCCGGAGGCGGTGGACGAGGCTCGCGAGGCCGTCGACAGGCTCTACCGCCACCGCGTGCTGCGCCGGGCGAGCCCCGCCGTGTCCGCGGAGTCGTCCTTGCGCGGAGCGCGTGCGTCGGCCGCCGTCGAAGGCGTCGACGTGCCGCTCGACGCCCTGCGCAGGGACGAGATCCACGACCCGCTCGTCCAGGGGGCGCTACGGGCGTCGGCCGAGATGGGCCGCCTGGGCCCGACCTGGCGCAAGGCGCCGCGCCAAGTGCTGGCCCGCCTGCACACGGTGGCGGCGGCCGGCCTCGTGCCGCAGGCCGCGCTGGGCCGTCCCCGTACGGAGGACGAGGCCCCTGACCCGCTGGAGCTGGGCCCGGCGCCGGAGGCCAAGGAGGCCGCGGCCCGCATGGACGGCCTGATGGACCTGCTGGAACGTCCTACGAAGGCGCCCGCGATCGTGCTGGCCGCCGTGGTGCACGCCGAACTGGCCGTGATGCGGCCGTTCGGCTCGGCGGACGGGGTGATCGCGCGTTCGGCCGAGCGGCTGACCCTGGTCGAGTACGGGCTGGACCCGAAGTCCCTGGTGGCCGTGGAGGTGGGGCATCTGGAGCTGCCGTATGCGGCCGGGCTGCGAGCGTACCTGAGCGGCACGCCGGAGGGCGTCGGCCAGTGGATACAGCAGTGTGCCTCCGCGGTAAGCCTCGGGGTGCGCGAGACGACCGCCATCTGCGAAGCCATGCAAAGAGGCTGAGCCGGAGAGGCTGACATAGCTGACGGCGTCTCAGTCAAGAGACGCCGTCTGCCGGTGCATCACGCCGGGTTACCAAGCGTGCACCTGTATTCGTCGGAGCGGGTCAAGCCCGTCACGACGCGCCTCCCGCGGCTGGTCGCGCGTGGGTGCCCGGTGGATGCACCCGGACAAGTGGTCCGTAAATCCTTTCTACGACGGATTCGCCCTGATGGGAACCCCTCGGACCAAGACCTTTACCCGGTCGTGGAGCGGAGCCCAGGTGGGCGCGGGCGCTCTCGGGCCCGCCAACCTGGTTACCAAGCCGTGATGATCACTCTCCGTGATCGCCTTTATGCGATCGTTATCGGGCGGCGAAAAAACTTGGCGAAAATGCGAGATTGCTCCTCGACGAAACTCGATCCGATCGGGCAGCATACGGGGGTATCGCCTCGAAACTGGAGCGACCTTGCACGGGATAGGTTTGCCAGTCCCTTGCCAGGCTCTGGTGAAGTGATGAAAGCTTTCTTCTGAAACGGGACCGGCTCTACCCCCCCGGAGCCGGACCGGTCAGGCGACCCCCGCTCTCCCCCCCGGCGGGGGTCGCCCCTTTTCCGGCCTGTGTCCCCTTACGACCGCCCGGACCCGCCGCCCGGCTCTTCTCACATCCGGACCCGCCGCCCCGGCTCTTCCCGCGGCCCGCGGTCGCCGCCCGGCCCTCCAAGCCATGTGGATGCGACGTCCTGGCTCTTCCCACACTCCATGGCATCTGCCTGCCGCCCCCCTGGGCTTTCCGCGGCCCTCACGGCACTTCCCGCAGCTCCGACGGCGCCACCGAGCTCTTCCACCTCCAGTGGTGTTTCACGCGGAGGCGCGCTCGGTCCTCACGGTCCTTCCAGCGGCAGCGGGGTCACCAATAGTCATCCAGCAGTTATCCACAGGAACCCCACCACCGACCTCGCTCTATCCCCAGAACCGCGTTCGGCCCCTCGCCACCGCCACCACCTGCAACAAGATGTCCCTCCCATCAAACGGGAGGCCGACATGCACCGACCCTTGGTCATCACCGACGACCACGCCCTGCTGGACGACCTGGTCCGGATCGCAGCCGCAGCCGGCGCACAACTCGACGTGGCCCACGTCCCAGCCCACGCCCGCCCGTACTGGAATCTCGCCCCACTCATAGCAGTGGGCGCCGACCAGGCAGAGGCCGTGGCCGCGTCATCACCTCCCGCCCGCGATCAAGTCCTCCTCGTCACCCGTGACCTCGAGGACCCGGACACCTGGCGAAAATGCGTCGCCGTGGGCGCCCAAGCCGTCGTGAGCCTCCCCGCTGACGAACGCCACCTGGTGGAGCGGCTGGCAGACGCCATCGAGCCAGACCCGCGCTCCGGAGCGGTGATCTGCGTGACCGGCGGCCGCGGCGGAGTTGGCGCGAGCGTCCTATCAGCCTGCCTGGCCCTCCACGCTTCCGGCAGCGGCCGCCTCCGCACGCTCCTCGTGGACGCCGACCCTCTGGGCGGCGGCATAGACGCGCTGCTTGGCCACGAGGAGGCGTCAGGTGCCCGCTGGGGAGACCTCGTAGCCAGGGAGGGCCGGATCAGCTGCGCGGCCCTGCAGGCGGCGTTGCCGTCGTTCGGCGACCTGGCGGTCCTGGCCTTCCATCGGGGTGAGGTGGCCGAAATCCCGGCCCAGGCCATGCGCTCTGTCCTCGAGGCCGGCCAGAGAGGCTTCGACTTGGTGATCGTAGACCTCCCACGCCATCTCGACCCGGCCGCCATCGAGGCCCTCACCAGAGCGAACGCCACCCTCGTCGTGGCGGCGGCCGACGTACGCGGAATCCTCTCCGCGGTCCAGGTCCTGTGCGAGGCCCGCAAGCACACCTCCGACCTGCGAGCGATCCTCCGCCCCGGCATCGTGGACGATGACATGGCAGTGGCCGCGCTCGGCATCCCCTGCGCCGGCACCCTCCCCGACCAGCCAAGACTCACCGCCACCCTCAACCGCGGCGAGCTACCCAAACTGGGCCCGCGCACCGTACTAGGCGGTCTCTGCGCCTCCCTGCTACGCGACGTCCTGCCACCGTGACGAGCCCTGCGTCCGGTCACTGGGACGGGCCCCATGCCCGGCCCCGATATGCCCTGCACCTTGCAATCACCGAAAGCAGGCGAGCACTCTGAAGCCCAAGACCACCCCTTCGGTGGCCCCGCAACCGACCACCCCATCCAAACCGACATCCGCCGTGTCCCCAGAACTGGTGGAGGCCGTCCGGGTACGCCTGGCCCGCACGGGCGCCGAACCCAGCGCCGCGCAGGTCGCCGTCGCACTCAGAGCCGAGAAGGCCGTTTACGGCGACGCGGAGATTCTCGCCGTGGCCCGAGCCCTCTGCGCGGACCTCATAGGCGCGGGCCCCCTGGAACCGCTCCTGGCCCGTCCCGACGTAACAGACGTCCTGGTCAACGGCCCTCGGGAGGTGTGGATCGATGACGGCAGCGGCCTGCACCGCACCTCGGTCACCTTCACCGACGACCCGGCAGTGCGCAGGCTGGCTCAGCGCCTTGCGGCCGCGGCAGGCAGACGGCTGGACGACGCCTCCCCATACGTGGACGCCAGGCTCGCCGGAGGCGTACGTCTCCACGCCGTGCTCCCGCCCGTCGCCCCCGGCGGCACCTGCGTGTCGCTACGCCTGCCGCCGCGCCGCACGTTCACGCTGCCGGACCTGGTGTCAGCAGGCATGATCGCTCCATCCGCCATCCCTGTGCTGACCGCGATGGTGGCCGCCCGACTGGCCTTCCTCGTCACCGGCGGCACTGGGACAGGAAAGACAACGCTGCTGTCGGCCATGCTCTCGCTGGCCGACCCGGGCGAACGGCTCCTCCTGGTCGAGGACTCGGCCGAGCTTCGCCCCCTTCACCCGCACGTCGTACGCCTGGAGACCCGCCCGGCGAACCTGGAGGGCGCGGGCGGAGTGGGTCTGCGTGACCTGGTACGGCAGGCATTGCGGATGCGCCCGGACCGTTTGGTGGTCGGTGAGGTGCGGGGTGCCGAGGTGGTGGATCTGCTGGCCGCTCTCAATACCGGCCACGAAGGGGGCTGCGGCACCCTGCACGCGAACACGGCGGCGGACGTGCCGCCCCGCCTGGAGGCACTGGGTTGTGCGGCCGGCTTGAGCAGGGAGGCCGTACACAGCCAACTGTCCGCGGCCCTCGACGCCGTCATCCACCTGACCCGTGATCGCCCGGACGGGCGAAGACGCATCGCCGAAATCTGCCTGCTCTCCAGAACGTCAACAGGCTTCGTCGCGTCACTCCCCGCCCTGACCTTCGACACGAAGGGCAACTCCCGAATCGGCCCAGGCCACGACACCCTCGTCCAGGCCGTACAGCGGGACACCCACTCCTGATGAGAGGAAGGCAAGCCGGCGATGACAAAGACCGCCCTGGTAGCCACCGCGTTGTCCACAGTCTGCGCAGTGTGGCTGTGGACAGGCCCGACCACCGCCACAACCCGCCTTGCCAGACTGACCGCAAGCCACCACCAGAAGCCCCAGTGGCAGTCCCTGCGAAGGCTATTCACCCGTCAAAGCCCCGCGCGCCGAGCTCAAGCCTGGCGACTGGCCTCCATCGAACTGTGCCAGGCACTCTCTGCGGAACTGTCCGCAGGCCGCACCCCAGGAGAGGCGCTGACCAGGGCCATAACGGCAGTGGACTTCCCCGACCCCGAGGCCCTGCGCCCGATCGTCGCGGCGGCGAGAGACGGCGGCGACGTCTCCACTGCCCTGACCGCCGCGGCCCCGCCACAGGGAGGCGAGGGCCTGCGCCAACTCGCAGCATGCTGGAACGTGAGCGTCACAGTAGGCGCAGGCCTTGCAGCCTTGGTCGAACGCGTCGCCAGCACTTTACGCACAGCGCAGGTTCACCGCCAGGACGTCGCAGCACAACTGGCAGGACCACGCACCACGGCCAGAATGCTTGCCGCGCTTCCCGCCCTCGGCCTCCTCATGGCCGCGGCCCTGAACATGCACCCCCTCACCTTCCTCCTCGGCAGCCTCCCCGGCTTCGCATGCCTGGTGATCGGAATCACCCTCGACGCCTTCGGCCTGTGGTGGACAAACCGAATGGCCGCCCAAGCACAAGGCTGACCAGCTAACCCCCGAACCACCCAGCCACTTCCCGATCGAGCCCAGCCAGAAGATGCGCTCGGCCAAAGCGTTCCCCAGCGCCAGTGCGACGGACATTCCTTTCCCGACGAACTTGATCGGAGTCCCGCCAATGCTCGAATTCCTGTCCGCCCTGTGCGCCGGCATGGCTACGTGGCTGTGGCTCTCCCCAAGGACGCCGCGGGAACGCCTGGCCCGACTCCGTCCCCCGCAGAAGGGCCCGGAGAGCCCTCCCATTCCTCCCTCACAAGCCCCCTCGCCGTACCAAAACCCGAACATCCCAACACCACCAAGGCCGAACATCGAACGACCCCGCCCGACCTGGCTCGATCCACCTCATGACCAGGCACGACCGATCACCCGCAAGACGATCATCACCGCCACGTGCGCTGGATTGGCGACCGCAGCCCTCATCGGCGGCACGCTCGGAATCCTGGTCGGCCTTCTGATCACCCCCGCCACCGGGATGTATCTCCACAAAAAGAAACCGGCACAGAGCCAACACGAGCACGAACGAAACACCAATGACCTACCTTTCGCCGCCGATCTGATGACCGCATGTCTGCTCGCTGGACGCCCGGTGAGCGCCGCCACCGAGATCGCCGCCAATGCGATCGGCGGCCCGCTAGGCGAGCGGTTGAGCTGGGTGAGTAACCAGCTACGCCTAGGTGCCGACCCCGAGCCCACCTGGGCCCTCCTCGCCAAGGACCCCGCATTGGGCGGGCTTTCCCGGGCCATGGCTCGAGCAGCTCAGAGCGGCGCCCCGGTAGCAGACGTCCTGACCCGCCTGGCCGACGACGCCCGAGAAGCCGCCCGAGCCGCGTCTGTCGCCTCGGCCAGGCGCGTCGGCGTCAAGGCGGTCGCACCCTTGGGCTTGTGCTTCCTGCCGGCGTTCGTCCTTCTGGGCATCATCCCGGTAATAGCCGGCCTCGCCTCGACAATCGTCCTCCCGTAGCGGTCATCCGTCGCGAAACCGCGGATCACGGTCATCCACAGACCCCCGTAATCCACAGGACTAGCGCCGTTGCCCCCGCCCATCCACAGAACGCCACTCGGCCCATCGAACCCGACCTCGTCTCGGCGAACCTAGGTCTCCCGCCGGACAAGAGCCCGGCTCCACCGAGCACCTGGAGGCACGATGCATAGTCCCGCCACCACGCCAGGCAACATCAGCGCCATCCCAGTAGCCCTCCTCGCCGCATCGCCGAAAAGCCCAGCCAGCAAGGTGAATCTCAGCAAGACGAACGTTCGCGCGCTCACCCACTCCACCGATACGCCCTCATCTGGCAAGACGGTCGGCATGGCCATGATCACTCACAACCCGACCCACTCCATTGCAGCTAGAAGCGCAATTCACGAGGCCGCAGAGGCCGTGCCAACAGCTCGCGAGTTCCCAAGGGACATCGAGCCGGACTCCAAGCACCCATCAGCGCCTCACACCTCCCCGCATAAGCCATCGACCGCCGCTCCCGATGACCCCAGATCACGCCGAAGCTCGCGACAGCGGTCCAGCAGGTGGCTTCACTACGCGGCCGCGAACCGGGAGCGGGGCATGTCCACTGCTGAGTACGCCGTCGGAACCATCGCAGCCTGCGCTTTCGCCGCACTTCTCTTCAAGGTGGTCAGCAGTCCGGAGGTCCAGGAAATGTTGTCGTCCCTCATCGACCGAGCGCTCAACACGAACGGGTGACCCTAGGCCCCGCGCAGACTACGCCTCTCGCGTGGACCACTGGTCGCGGCCGGACCACGACTGCGGAGGCGCGAGCGGCGATGGACGGCCAGCGGATGGCATCGCGCGGCTCGGTGACGGCCGAGACCGCCGCGATGCTGCCCGCGCTCATGCTCGTCCTGGCAGCCGCGCTATGGGCCATCCAAGCCGTAGGCACGCAATTGGAATGCGTGGACGCAGCCCGAGCGGCGGCCCGAGCCGCCGCTCGGGGCGAGCCGCTGGACCAGGTCCGCGACGTCGCCCGCTCGGCCACACACCCAGATGCTCACGTAGACGTAACGCGCGACACAGAGACCACAAAAGTGCAGATCACCGTGCAAGTACGACCAGCATGGGGCTCCTCGCTGCCAGCAGTCCGCGTATCAGCTTCGGCCACCGCCGATACCGAATCATGACGACCGCCATGACGTAGGAGGGGCCGTGGAGTCGTGGAGTCCATCCACCGTTCGCCATCTAAAGAGGGTGAAAGCGGATGTATGACAGCTTGCCGCATCTTGCTGGCAACGGCTCCACGGCCCACGGCCCACGGCCCACGGCCCACGGCCCACGGCCCACGGCCCACGGCCCACGGGCAAGGTGGCACGTAAGGGGAGGTAGCAATCAATCCCAGGGAACGAGGGTCAGCCACGATATGGGGCGTTGCCCTCATGGGGCTCCTGATGGCCGTCGCTACGGCGTTCGCCACCGTCGGCGCCGCGCGCGTGGCCCGCCATCGCGTCAACAACGCCGCCGACATGAGCGCCCTTGCCGCCGCCAGGTTGGCCCTCTTCGACCCCGAAGGCGCCTGCGCCAGAGCCGCCGCATTGGCCGCCGAGAACGGCGTCGAGCTGACCCGATGCGAGATCAACGATGAGGTGGCCGATGTCTGGACCTCGTTACCGATCTCGTTGCCCATTGTCGGCACTCGCACCGTGAGCGGCAGAGCGCGGGCGGGCCCGGCAGAGCGGACGCCACTCGGCAGTGACGATCGTTAGAAGCCACTCGCTGCGCTGCGATGGTCGGACCATGAGGGGCTGCTCTGGGCGGTGCTGCAGGATCCCTGCAGCACAGGCCGGACGCCGCTTGGCCTCCCTCCGAAAGGGAGGGCCTGTCGAAGGGTGGTTTCTGAGATCACAGGCGCCCCCTGCACGGCTGGTGGGTGTGTTTGGGAGGGATGGATCAAACGGGGCTTTTGGGGTTTGTGAGACAAGGTCGCAATCAAGTCACGACTTCTTGGACAGCGTGTCCAAGAGTTGGATATCTCGCGTAACGTTCCGCTTACCCTCGGTCCATGCCGTCTACGACAAAGGGTCTGGGAGAGCCGGGACGGAGTCGCTAAGGTGCGGGTCCGGGGGCGGTCGGTGACCGTATCGCCGGACGGACTGCACTTCCGATCGTCGTCCGAATGCCCCCCATCCGGACGGCGCGAGGCTCTCGATGGAGGGAAGCGTCGTGACGGTAGTTGGCAGAGTGGTGACCGCGGGGATCGTCGCGGTGGCATCCATTGTGCTCGGCGGTTCTGCCCAGCCGGCGACGGCGGCCACGGTGACCGGGGTGACGCAGGCCGGCTCCTCCGGGCAGATCACCTCACCCTCTGACGGTCAGGTCGTCTCGAGTTCGTCCGTCACGGTTTCCGCGCGTACGGGGCTGATGCAACTCCGCATGGGCCTGTACGTGGATGGGCCATCGACGCCCACGCAGAAGGTGGCCGATGGCGGAGCGAACCAGACGATTTCCGGTACGTTCGACGCCGGGAACGCCCCCAACGGCACGTTCACCGTGACACTCAAAGGCGAGATCACCGGGACCACCTACGCAAGCAGCACGTTCAAGCTACGGAGGCCCGCCCAGATCCCAGGCAACGTGAACGCCAGCCTCCAGGGCACCAAAAAGATCTCGGTGACCTGGAGCAAGGGATCCGAGCCCGACTTGCAGTCGTACGAGGTGGCCAACACCCACTCCGGCGTGGTGGGGCGGGTGCCTGTGGACAGCGCGTGCTCCGGCGGCACCTGCGAGGCGGCGCTCGCCGTGCCGGCCAATGCGGCGGGGCAGAAGGTGGGATTCACGGTCAAGGCGTTTCGGGGTGACGGCGACGGCGGGTCGATCGGGTCGGACGAATCGGGTGCCGCCTACGTCACGATCCCCGCACCTCCCGCCGCCCAGGCGAAGAAGGAAACGGCCAAGACCCGGGAGACGCCGAAGGACACCCGGAAGGTGGATCCGTTGCCGACCCTGCCGGCCAAGAAGCAGACCGTGCCCACGAGCAAGCCGACCCGCAAGCCGACGACCTCCAGGTTGCCGGCCATCCCCGATACCGACGCGGACGGCAACCTCCCGATCCCGACCGCCGACAGCCGGGGTGACACGGGCGGTCTGAGCCCCGCAGGCACCAAGGAAGAGGGCACGGACTCCGCGCCTGTCCAGGCGGGTGACGTGAAGGCGCAATCGGACGAGTCCCCGATCGGGAACTTCGGCCAGTATGGGCTCTACATCGCGGGCGGCCTGCTCTTGTTGCTGCTCGGCGCCCACGCAGGGGCTTGGGCCCGGAGACGCGCGCTCGCCGCCGAGGGTGGACGGCACCCCCAAGCCCCGGCCGTCATGGCTTCGAGGGCGGTTGCCGATTCGGAGGGGGGCGAGGTGGCGGCGGCGGTACGAGCTGATGACGGCGGCGTCCCGGTGACCTCGACACCCCCTCGGCGCAGGCCAGCTGTGATCCTTGCCGTGGCCAAGACCCGCGTTCCCGATCGTTCACCTGCTTCGAAGGCGTCGTCGGCCGATCGGCCACATACTGAGGACGCGTCCTCGGCCGAGGGTTCAGTGGGTGAGGGTCTGTCGTCGGTTGGCCGGTTGGCGGCTCAGAGGGCATCCTCCGTCGATCGTCTGGAGATTCGGGAGACGGAGACGTCCTCCGGCGACAGCCGGCGGTTGCATCAGGTATCCGGTGCCGGCCCCCGTGCGCGGCTTCAGGAGCTCCCCAAGGCGGCTCTGCCCGACCAGGCGCACAAGGAAGTGCCTGCCGCGGCGCCGTCAGATGGTGGCGAGGCGCGGGCGGTCGAGGGCGTGGCCGGGGATGCGGGCAGTGCCGACGAAGCGCACGTGGTCGACGAAGTGCGCGTGGTTCGTCAGGAGCCGGTGCGGATCGCCCTGCCCAGTTCGGCTGTTACGGATGTGCCTGAGTCGTCGGCTTCCGTTCTTCGCCCCGCCGTGCGGATCGAGGATCGCTGGGACGACTACCTGCCGCCGTCGCCCAGGTCCATGGAGGACAGTGGGTTCTGGGAACGGCCACAGCCTGGGGCCGCGGATTTCTGGGCCGCGGACGACGATGACGACGACGACAACGCCGGGGATGAAGGGGATGAGGACAAGCGCGCCTATGCGGCACGCCGCCGCGCCTGAGGACCGGCCAGGTCCTGCGTCAGTGCTGCCGACGCTGAGCCATCATCGGTCCGACGCAGTGCCAGCCCCAATCCGACGCTGAGCCATCGCGTAGCGGACGAAGTCGTGCGGTTCACCTGGTCAAGGGCCTGATCGCGGGCAGGTTTCCGTCATGCCGGTCGTGCTGCGGTGTTGGTCATTCGGCGGCCAAGAGTGTGTTCAGGAGACGGATCGCGCCGCGTTTGTGCAGGGGTTCGTTGCCATTGCCGCATTTGGGGGACTGGATGCAGGAAGGGCAGCCGCGTTCGCATTCGCAGGACGCGATGGCTTCGCGGGTGGCCGTCAGCCAGTCCGTCGCGCGGGCGTAGCCGCGTTCGGCGAAACCGGCGCCGCCTTCGTGGCCGTCGTACACGAACACCGTGAGCAGGCCCGTATCGGCGTGCAGCTCCGTGGAGACGCCGCCGATGTCCCAGCGGTCGCAGGTGGCGAACAGCGGCAGCAGGCCGATCGAGGCGTGCTCGGCGGCATGGGCTGCGCCTCCGAGGTCGATGCCCGCTTCCGCGAGGGGCGCCACGGCCGAGGCGGGCAGCGTCCACCAGACCGCGCGGGTACGGAGCGTACGGGGCGGGAGGTCGAGCGGCTCGTCGCCGAGCATCTCGCCGGAGTGGAGACGCCTCATGAGGTACGAGACCACCTGCCTGGTCACCTCCACCTGGCCGAAATGCAGCGTGCCGGGGCCCAGTGGCTGGGAACGCTCGGTGGCGAGGATGGAGATGTCGGTTATGTCCCGTGCGAACGTCGAGTAGTCGGGGTTGGCGCTGGACACCAGGGCCACGCCGGCGTCCAGGTCGAGGAGCTCCACCAGGAAGGTCTCGCCCTGGTGGATGTAGACCGCGCCGGTGTGGACGGTGGTGTGCGCGGACGGCTCGTCCACGCTGCCCAGGAGGCGGCCCGTGGACGACTCGACGACCTGGATCGGGGTGCCTCCGCCGCCTCGGATGTCGGCGAGGTCGGTGGCCCGCTCGCGCCTGGTCCAGAACCAGCCCGCCGGGCGCTTCCGCAGCAAGCCCTCGCCGACCAGGTCGTCCAGGACATCGGGGGTAGTGGGGCCGAAGATGGGCAGGTCGTCCTCGGTCAGGGGGATCTCGGCGGCCGCGGCGCAAAGATGAGGGCCCAGGACGTACGGGTTGTCGGGGTCCAGGACGATGGCCTCCACGGGCTGGCCGAACAGGGCCTGCGGGTGGTGGACGAGGTAGGTGTCCAGCGGGTCGTCTCTGGCGATCAGCACGGCGAGGGCGTCCCGGCCGTCGCGGCCCGCGCGGCCTGCCTGCTGCCACAGGGAGGCCCGGGTGCCGGGCCAGCCCGCGATCAGCACGGCGTCCAGGCCGGAGACGTCGACGCCTAGCTCGAGGGCGTTCGTGGTGGCCAGGCCCATGATGGTGCCTTCGCGGAGCGCCTTCTCCAGGAGGCGGCGGTCTTCCGCGAGGTAGCCGGCTCGATAGGCGGCGATCTTGTTCGGGAGGTCCGCCAGGTCGGGGAGGTCCGCCGGCGTCCAGGTGTCCGCTGAGGGCAAGGTGCCCTGGGGCCGATCGAGGTGCGCCGGCCGCTCGGGGGCTGTCTGGCGATTCGCGCGGTTGGAGGCGGGTGGCGTGATGCCGTGGTCTTGGGCGGGTGGCGTGATGCCGTGGTCTTGGGTGGGTGGCGTGATGCCGTGGTCTTGGGTGGGTGGCGTGGTGCCGTGGTCTTGGGTGGGTGGCGTGGTGCCGTGGTCTTGGGTGGGTGGCGTGGTGCCGTGGTCTTGGGTAGGCGTCGCAGGTGCACGGCCTGGGCCAGGCGTTGACGGTGCAGGGCCTGGGCCAGGCGTTGACGGTGTAATGCCCGGAGCCGGCGCGGCAGGTGCGGCGGTGGGTCCTTGGGGTGTCGGGGACATGCGCGTACCGGTGAAGGGCATGGAGAAGGCGACGTCGGCGAGTTTGGCGCGGGCCGACAGCGCGACCGTCTCCGCGCCGCGCCGGGACCGGACGAAGGCGAGCGTTCGGACGTCCGCCAGAACGAGGTCCGCGAGCAGATCCGCCGCCTCCGCCGTCGCCGTACGCCGCACAGGAGCCCCTCCCTCGCCCCGTAGTTCCGTCAGAGGCGGCTCCCACAGGGCGATGGTGGTAGATCCCTTGGGAGAGGCGTCCACAGTCACCTCGTCCATCTCAAGCCCCGTCAGCCTCATCGCGAACGCCCCCGGCTCGCTGGCCGTCGCTGAGGCGAGCAAGAACGTGGGCCGCGAGCCGTACCGGGCGCAGACGCGGCGCAGGCGGCGCAGGATCTGGGCGACGTGGGAGCCGAAGACGCCGCGGTAGCCGTGGCACTCGTCCACGACGATCAGGCGGAGCCGGCGGAAGAACGCGGACCACTGGGCGTGTCGCGGCAAAATCCCCCGATGGAGCATGTCTGGATTTGTCAGGACGTAGTTCGCGTGCTGGCGGACCCACGTCCGCTCCTCGAATGGTGTGTCCCCGTCGAAGCAGGCCGCGCGTACCTGGGTGATGCGCAGCTCCCGCAGCCCGCGCAGCTGGTCGGCGGCCAGGGCCTTGGTCGGCGTCAGGTACAGCACCGTGCCGCCGTCCAGACACGAGGCGACGGCCGGAGTGAGGTACGCCAGCGACTTCCCCGACGCCGTCCCCGTGGAGATGATCACGTTTCGGCCACGAAATGCCAGGTCGGCGGCCTCATGTTGGTGAGGCCAGAGTCCTGTCACCCCCCGGTTCGCCAAGCGCGTAACAAGCACTTCTGGCGTCCATTTGGGCCAGCGGCCTTGACCGGCCTGACGTGCTGGAACATGCTCCACATGGGTGACACGCTCATGACGTGCGGGAACACTAAGCAGGTGGCGGAGGAGTGGACCTGCTTGTTCTGGGGAGGATGCCGAGGAAGTCACTGTTTCCAGTCTTGCATCGATGGGCAAAGTCGCCGGGAATCGTGATTTCGTATAGACACAAGCCACACGCGTGGTTGAATGCCCACGCGTCAAGGTCGGACAGTCTGGAGCCAAGACTCCAGATTGCCAGGCCGGCAAGAGTACTGTCGCAGGCGAGGCGCTGGAGGATCTGTGGATCTGAAGTTGGATCACCACAACGAGGACCGACTCACCATCGTCGAGGTCGAGGGTGAGATCGATGTCTACACCGCGCCGAGATTGCGTGAGCTTCTGATCGACCTGGTGAACAAGGGTAACTTCCACCTTCTCGTCAACATGGAGAAGGTCGACTTCCTCGACTCCACGGGCCTGGGCGTCCTGGTCGGCGGGCTCAAGCGTGTACGGGCGCACGACGGCTCCCTCGAGCTGGTCTGCACGCAGGAGCGCATCCTCAAGATCTTCCGGATCACCGGTCTGACCAAGGTCTTCGGGATCTACGCTTCGGTCGACGAAGCCAAGGAAGCTCACGGCAAAGACAAGTAGCATGGCTACCGTCGAGCTGACGTTCAGCGCCCTTCCCGCGCATGTGCGGACCGCCCGGCTGGTCGCGACGGCGATAGCGCGCCGCACCGGTGTGGAGGAGTCCCTGCTGGACGAGGTCAGGCTCGCTGTGGGTGAGGCGTGTTCCCGGGCAGTGGAGGCGCATCGCGCTCACTGTCCGGGCGAGCCCATTCGCATCGAGCTGCGTGACGACGCCGGGCGCTTCGAGGTCACGGTGAGCGATCACGCCCCCAGCGATGAGCTCCAGCAGGAGAAGCCGCTTGACCTCGGCATGCTCTCTGACTCGTTCATGACGGGTTTCGGGCTCGCGGTCATCGCGGGGCTGGCCGACGACGTGGAGGTCCTGCCCACTCCCAAGGGCACCGACATCCGCATGAGCTGGCCCGCCGCTGGTATCCCTACCTCATAGTCTTTCCCTTTCTTTCTTTACGGTGGCCCACCCCGGCCCCACCCCCGCACGGGGCTGAGGCCTGTCCAGGGAGACGCTGCTGACTCGTTCAGTGGCAGGCCGCCGTTACGGCGCTACGGGCACCATCGCCTCCATCCAGGCGTGGGCCACGGGCGCCTTCTCTCCTTCAGGCGTGACCGTGGACCTGGATCGTCCACGGTCACGCCGTGCATGCACGCGCTTGCCGATCCCGGGTTTCGGCTGACCGGAACGATACCTTGTCATGCCCGTAAACAGAGGGAAATTACGGTTGTCAGGGTGCAAACCGGGGCACGGGCAGGGGCTTGCTGGACGTCTGCATAATTAGTGACCTTCCGAGCCTTCATATCCGTTCACTGCCTGCGTAGACTCCCGGCACCGGCCAAGGTGATCCGGCGGAACGCGGATTCAACCGGAAGCGGCACCCACAACCCGGAAGGTGCCGCAACACCCGCCGAGGAAAACTGCAGCACCGTCCGGGCAGGACGACCGGTCTTGCCGAGGAGAACGATGAGCAGGCACATGCTGGCATCGGAGCCAGCGTCCAATCTGGCCCTGAGCGCAAACAATCTCACCATCGTGATCGTGGTCGCCGCGGTCGCACTGATCGCACTAGCCGTCGCCGGCGGCCTGGTGCGCGAAGTGCTGTCCGCCGGCCAGGGCACCGAGCGCATGCAAAACATCGCCCGTGCCGTACAAGAAGGCGCCGCCGCCTATCTCACGCGTCAATTCCGCACGTTGGCGATCTTCGTCGTCGTGATTCCCTTCCTGTTGCTCCTGCTACCTGGAGAGATGGACGTCCGCATCGGGCGATCGATCTTCTTCGTGGTCGGGGCGGTATTCTCCGCGCTGACCGGGTTCATAGGCATGTGGCTGGCCGTGCGCGGGAACGTCCGCGTCGCCGCCGCGGCCAACGACTCGGGCGAGAAGCGCGCCATGCGCATCGCGTTCCGCACCGGCGGCGTGGCCGGCATGTTCACCGTGGGCCTCGGCCTGCTGGGCGCGGCCGTGGTCGTGTTCATCTACCGGGGCGAGGCGCCCCACGTGCTCGAAGGGTTCGGCTTCGGGGCGGCGCTGCTGGCGATGTTCATGCGAGTCGGCGGCGGCATCTTCACCAAGGCCGCCGACGTCGGCGCCGACCTGGTCGGCAAGGTCGAGCAGGGCATCCCCGAAGACGACCCGCGCAACGCCGCCACCATCGCCGACAACGTGGGCGACAACGTCGGCGACTGCGCGGGCATGGCCGCCGACCTGTTCGAGTCGTACGCGGTCATGCTGGTCGCCAGCCTCATCCTGGGCAGCGCGGCCTTCGGCGAGCAGGGGCTGATCTTCCCCCTGATCGTCCCGATGATCGGCGTCATCACGGCGATCATCGGCATCTTCGTCACCGGGATGCGCGACGGCGACCGCAACGGCATGGCCGCGATCAACCGCAGCTTCTTCATCTCGGCCGGGATCTCCGCAGTGCTGGTCGCCGTGGCGGCGTTCCTGTACCTGCCCGCCGACTTCAGCGGCCTGACCGGCTCGGTCGTCCAGTCCGACGCCGACCCGCGGCTCATCGCCATCGGCGCGGTCCTCATCGGCCTGGTGCTGGCCAGCGCCATCCAGCTGCTGACCGGCTACTTCACCGAGACCACCCGGCGTCCCGTACGCGAGATCGGCGAGAGCTCCCGCACCGGCGCCGCCACCGTCATCCTGGCTGGCATCAGCGTCGGCCTGGAGTCGGCCGTCTACTCCGCCCTGATCATCGGCGGCGCGGTCTACGGCGCGTTCCTGCTGGGCTTCGGCAACGTGACGCTCGCGCTGTTCGCGGTGGCCCTGGCCGGCACGGGCCTGCTGACGACAGTGGGCGTGATCGTGTCCATGGACACCTTCGGCCCGGTCTCCGACAACGCGCAGGGCATCGCCGAGATGTCGGGCGACGTCCATGGGGAGGGCGCCCAGGTGCTCACCAGCCTGGACGCCGTCGGCAACACCACGAAGGCGATCACCAAGGGCATCGCGATCGCCACGGCCGTGCTGGCGGCGACCGCGCTGTTCGGCGCCTTCCGCACCGCGGTGGAGCTCGAGCTCGCCAAGGCTGACGCGTCGATCAAGGACGCCCTGGGAATCTTCCAGAACTTCAGCCTGAGCATCGACAACCCGAACGTCCTGGTCGGCCTCATCATCGGGGCCGCGGTCGTGTTCCTGTTCTCCGGCCTGGCGATCTCGGCCGTCGGGCGGGCCGCGATGCGGGTCGTCTTCGAGGTCCGGGAGCAGTTCCGCACCAAGCCCGGCATCATGGACGGCACGGAGAAGCCGGACTACGGGCGCGTCGTCGACATCTGCACCCGCGACTCGCTGCGCGAGCTGGCCACGCCCGGTCTGCTGGCGGTCATGACCCCGATCGCGGTGGGCTTCGCCCTCGGGTACGCGCCGCTCGGCGCGTTCCTGGCGGGGGCGATCGCCTGCGGCACGCTGATGGCCGTGTTCCTGGCGAACTCCGGTGGCGCCTGGGACAACGCCAAGAAGCTGGTCGAGGACGGGCACCACGGCGGCAAGGGCTCGGAGGCGCACGCCGCCACGGTCATCGGCGACACGGTCGGCGACCCGTTCAAGGACACGGCCGGCCCTGCCATCAACCCGCTCATCAAGGTGATGAACCTGGTGGCGCTGCTGGTCGCGCCCGCGGTGGTGCTCTACGCCGGCAACCCGGCCCTGCGGATCGGCATCACCGTGGTGGCGGTGGCCGTGGTGGTCGGCGCCATCGTGGTGTCCAAGCGGCGGTCGGCGACCAGTGAGCCGGCCAGCGACAACAACAATCGTGAGCAGGAGCCGGTCGCGTCATAGCCCGGCACCCACACCAGAGACGCCCGCTCCCGCATGGGGGCGGGCGTCCCGCTGTCCGGGGTGTGGGGGCGGTTGCGACAGGCGGGCGTGGCACCGGAGGGCCTCGGTGGGAAACTAGGCACGTGGAAGATGACAAGCCGCCCAGCGGCGGAAAGACCCTGGGCCTCATCCTGCTGGCGATGCTCGTCATCCTGGCCGCGCTCGTCGCGCTGGCCAACTGGGCTTCGAAGACAGGGTGATCCGGTGCGGACGTTGATCGTACTGAGGCATGCGAAAGCCGCCCACATCCCCGGCCTGGCCGACCGGGAGCGGCCGCTGACCGACCGCGGGGAGCGGGACGCGAAGCGGGCGGGCGATGAGATCAGGGCTGCCGGGCTGGAACCGGACGCGGTGCTCTGCTCGCCGGCGCTCAGGACCAAGCGCACCGCCGAGATCGCCTTCCCCGAGATGGAGATCAGCTACGAGCGCGACATCTACGAGGCCTACCCCGAGGAGCTGCTGGAGCTGGTCCGCCGGTCCGATCCGGACCTGGGCACTGTGGTGTTGTGCGGCCACAACCCCGGCGTGCACGAATTGGCCTTGGGCCTGGCCGGAGGCGACTACGTGTTCCGGCCGGGCGCGTTCGCGGTGATCCGGGTGGAGTCGGCGTGGGCGGACCTCTACCCAGGAGAGGGCCGGCTGATGACGCTCTGGGATCCGAAGGAAAACTAGCCGGCCGTGAGCACGCCGTCCTCGGCGTCGGCCGCCTCCACCTCGTCCCGCGAGATCCCCAGCAGGTAGAGGATCGAGTCCAGGTAGGGCGTGTTGACCGCGGTGTCGGCGGCCTGGCGGACCACCGGCTTGGCGTTGAACGCGATCCCCAGCCCGGCCACCGCGATCATGTCCAGGTCGTTGGCCCCGTCGCCGATGGCCACGGTCTGGGAGATCGGCAGGTGGGCCTCGCGCGCGAAGCGCTCCAGCGCCCGGGCCTTGCCCGGCCGGTCGACGATCTCACCGACGACTTTTCCGGTCAGCCGCCCGTCCACGACCTCCAGAACGTTCGCGGCGGAGTAGTCGATGCCCAGCTCCTCGACCAGCCCGTCGGTGATCTGGGTGAAGCCACCGCTGACGATGGCGAAGCGGTAGTCGAGCCGCTTGAGCGTCCGCACCAGCGTACGGGCGCCGGGCGTGAGCACGACCTGCTTGCGCACCTGCTCGAACACCTCGGCAGGCAGCCCTTCGAGCAACGCGACCCGCTTGCGCAGCGACTCGGCGAAGTCCAGCTCGCCGCGCATGGCCTGCTCAGTGACCTTGGCGACCTCGTCGAGGCAGCCGGCGTGAGCGGCCAGCAGCTCGATGACCTCGCCCTGGATGAGGGTCGAGTCGACGTCCATGACGATCAGCCGCTTGGCCCGCCGGGACAGGCCCGTGCGCTGCACGGCCACGTCGACTTCCTGGGCGGCGGCCTCGGCGGCCAGCTCGACCCGCAGCGCGTCCGGGTTGGCCCCGGAGACGGACAGCTCGATACAGGTGACGGGCCACTGGGCCAGGCGCTCGATGCGGTCGATGTTGGCGCCGGCGGCGGCGATGCGCCCGGCGATGCCTGCGATCGCGGCGGGCTGAAGTGTGGCGCCGAGCACGCTGACCGACAGGCGGCCACGGCGGCGCTGGTCCCTGGCCTGGGATCCGGTGGAGAGCTCGACCTCCATGCCGAGGTCCTCGGCCACCCGCTCGACGGCGGTCCACATGGCGCCGAGCGTGGTGCCGGTACCGGTGGAGGGGCCGCCCGCGTACGCGACGAGCACGCCGAGCGTGAGCCGGCCCCGGATGACGACCTGCTCAATGTCGGAGACCGTCACCGGGAAGCCGGAAAGGACGGAGAAGAGACGCGACGTGACACCGGGCCGGTCGGGGCCGGTCAGGGTGATCAGGAGGGTGCGCTGGTCCACATCCAGCCACGGTACTGCGCCCGGTCCGATGGTCGTGCAGCAGGTACGCCCTTCGGACCGGGCACGGGTCAGCGAACGACCTTGGTCTTGACCTTCTTGTTGAAGCCGAAGCCGGGGACGCCGAGCCGGTCCAGCTCCTCCTTGCTCATGTCTTCCATGCCCTGGTCGACGTTGTAGGTCACGATGCCGACGTTCGCCGTCTGGGTGCCCTTGGCGCTCTTCTTCAACGTCGCATAGAAGGTGATGCTGACCGAGTCACCCACCTCGATGACTTCGGTCGCCGGGCAGTAGAACACACGGGCCGACGCGAGCCCACACCTCATCTTGGAGTGATTCGAGATGTAACGGACCTTCTTTACGTCGATGCCCTTGGGGAACTCGCCGCCGAGGAACCACGAGTCCGCGTAGTGCGGGCCCTTGTTCGTGGCGACGATGGTGTACTTGATCTTCCCGCCGACCTTGACCGTCTTCGGCGCCGACACCTTGACCGCGAAGGCGGAGTACGGATCGGCGGCCTTGGTCGTGGTGGTGGTGGTGGTCGTGGTGGCGGCGGAAGCGGGAACAGCCGGGAGGAGCAGGGCGCCGGCCAGCAATGCCAGCGTGGCGGCCTTGGGAAGGGAGTAGCGCATTCGACGTCTCCGGTGAGGAATTGGGCACGGGGACGCGCATCGCCAAGCCCCCGTAAATGTCGGCTGTTCCTATCACGATGGCAAAATCTATGTAAAGCCTATTTCTTCAGTATCAAGTGTGTGTCGCCGAACTCGTGCCACAGATACCCCTCCCGTAGCGCCTCGTCATACGCCCGGGCCAGGGCCTGCTCGCCCGCGATCGCGGTCAGCATCAGCAGGTGACTGGAGCGCGGCTCGTGCAGTCCCGTGATCAGCCCCGTGACGGCCCGCACGCCGCGTTCCGGGGTGACGACGTGCTCGGTCCAGCCCGCGGCCGCGCTCACCCGCCCGTCCGCGCCCGTGGCCGTCTCCAGAGCCCGTACGACCGTCGTGCCCGCCGCCACCACCCGGTTGCCGCTCCGGCGGGCCAGATTGACCAGCCGCGCGGTCGAGGCCGGCACCTCATACCGCTCCGCGTACGGCGGCTCGTCCTTCTCCGGTGAGGCCACCCCCGTGTGCAGAGTGATCGGCGCGATCCCGACCCCGCGTGCCACCAGCGCCGTCACGAGATCGGCGGTGAACGGCCGCGCCGCGCTCGGCATCTCCGCACTGCCCGGCACGGTCGCGAACGCGGTCTGGTAGGCGTCGATCGGCCAGTCCCGATCCACGTAGGAGTAGCGGATCGGGACCCCGTACGCGCGCAGGTAGGCCCCCACGTCCCGATCCAGCGCCGCCCGCCACAACCGCGGCGTCTCCCGTTCGATCAGCCGCAGCGTGGCCCGACCCGGCAGCGGCAGCCACTCCCCGGCCTCGCCCCCGCCGTACGGCTCGGTGGCCTTCGCGGTACGCCTGCGCAACTCGACCAGCCATGTGCCGTCCTCGCGCGCGGTGGAGAAGTGCACCGCCAGCCGGTCGAGCCTGACGGCCGCGGGCAGGGTGGCCGAGTTGTTCACCACGATCAGGTCCCCGGGGTCGAGCAGCCCCGGCAGGTCCACGAACCGGTGGTGCTCGGGCTCGGTGTCGCCACGCGAGACCATCAGGCGAACCGCGTCCCTGGACAACCCCCTGGCCTCGGGCGGCTCGTGGGCCGTCAGGCCGGGCGGCAGCACGAAGTCGAGTGCCGGCGTCGTCATTGCAGGCTCACTCGTCCGCTGGCCGGCCGGGAGCTGATCAGATCGTGCAGCGCCGCGGCCACCTTCGCCGGGTCGGCCGCGGCGGCGGCCTCTTCGGCGCCCACCGCGTCGGCCAGCATGTGGGTGTTCATCTCGCCCGGATCCACCCACCACACGCGGACCCCGGGCTCCTCGGCGGCCAGCACGTTCGACAGCTGCTCCAGCGCGGCCTTGCCGGCGCCGTAGCCGCCCCAGCCTTCGTACGCGCCGGTGGCGGCGTCGGAGGTGACGTTCACGATGGCGCCGGAGGAGGACGAGCGCAGCGCCGGAAGTGTGGCCTGGATGAGGGCGAGGGGAGCGGTCACGTTCGTCTCCAGCAGCGCCCTGAACGCCTCCAGCGGATAGCCCGCCAGAGGCGGCAGCGGCGTCACGCCCAGATCGCTGGCGTTGTTGACCAGCAGGTCCAGCTCGGGGGCCGCCCGGGCCAGCCGCTCGACGTGCGCGGGGTCGGCCACGTCGCCCGGGATCGCGGTCGCGCCCAGCTCGGCCGCGACCCGCTCCAGGTCGTCCGCTCCGCGGGCGGTGAGGACGAGGTTCCAGCCAGAGCCTGCCAGCGAGCGCGCCAGCGCGAGGCCGAGACCGCGGGAGGCGCCGGTGATGAGTGCGGTGTTCGTCATGTCTCGACGCTAGGAACGTGACGGCCGGCGGACATCGGGCTGAGGACCGGTCCAGGCCTGGGCACATCGTCCTAGGACCCGGGGTGGCCGGGGATCATAGAGTGGTTGCGTGATGGCCGACCGAGACGAGATCCTGCAGGCGGTGAGCTCCGCCGTGCTCGCGGTCACCCGCCATCTGTCGGTCCGCGAGGTGCTGCAGGTGATCGTACGCTCGGCGCAGCGGCTGCTCGACGCCCGCTACGCCGCGCTGGGCGTGCCCGACGAAGAGGGGTCGTTCGGCGAGTTCGTCGCCGAGGGCCTCACCGACAAGCAGTGGGACGCGATCGGGCCGCTGCCCCGGCAGCATGGCATGCTCGGCGCGATGCTCCGCGAAGGCGCCCCCGTCAGGCTGCCCGACCTGCGCAAGGACCCCAGGTTCGAGTGGTGGCCGAAGGCCCATCCGGTGATGAAGGACTTCCTGGGCGTCCCCATCCGCGACGGCGACGACGTGCTCGGCATCATCTTCCTGGCCAACAAGCGCACGCCCGGCGGCGGCTTCACGCAAGATGACCAGGACCTGCTCACGTTGTTCGCGGCACACGCGGCGATCGCGCTGACCAACGCCAGGCTCTACGAGCGCGGCCGCGAGCTGGCCATGCTGGAGGAGCGCAACCGCGTGGCCAGGGAGCTGCACGACGCCGTCACGCAGAAGCTCTTCTCGCTCCGGCTCACCGCCCAGGCCGCGGGCGCGATGCTGACGCGGGACCCCGGCAAGGCGGCCGTGGAGCTCGAACGCGTCCAGCGCCTGGCCGGCGAGGCACTGGCGGAGCTGCGTGCCGTGATCGTGGAGCTGCGCCCGGCCGAGCTGGACCGGCACGGGCTGACCGAGACGCTGCGCAAGCACGTACGCATGCTCGACAGGCTCCATCCGTCCCTGGTCGCGTTCGAGTGCGGCGAGCTGCCGCCGCTGGATTCGACGGTCGAGGTGGCCGTGCTGCGGGTGGCCCAGGAGGCGCTGCACAACGCGCTCAGGCACTCCGGAGCCTCGCGGATCCTCGTACGCCTGGTTTCTGAGGACGGCAAGCTGGCGTTGACCGTCAGCGACGACGGCAGCGGGTTCGAGCAGGCGGACTCGCGCGGTCTCGGGCTGGTGTCGATGCGGGACAGGGCCGAGTCGGTCGGCGGCATGATGACGGTCGAGTCGGCCCCCGGCCAGGGGACCACGGTACGCGTGGAGGTGGGCGTTTGATCCGGGTGCTGATCGCTGACGATCATCCAGTGGTGCGGCAGGGGCTGCGGACGTTCCTCGACCTGCAGGACGACATCACGGTCGTCGGCGAGGCCGGCGATGGGGCGCAGGCCGTCGAGCGGGTCGCGGAGCTGGCCCCCGACGTGCTGTTGCTGGATCTGAAGATGCCCGTGCTCGACGGCCTCGGCGCGCTGGAGCGCCTGGCCGGGACGACGACCAAGGTGGTCGTGCTGACGTCGGTGAGCGATCGTGGGGACGTGAGCCCGGCGATGCGCGCCGGTGCGTCCGGGTTCCTCTACAAGGACGTCGACCCGTCCGCGCTGGTCCAGGCGGTCCGCGCCGTGCACGGCGGCCAGGTGCTGCTCGCGCCCGAAGCGGCCGAGGCGATGTTGTCCACGGCCGGCGCCCCGGACGTGCCCGCGCCGGTCCCGCTGACCGACCGCGAGCGCGAGGTGCTCGCGCTCATCGCGGCCGGCCGGTCCAACAGGGAGATCGCGCGGAGCCTGGCCGTCGCGGAGAAGACGGTCAAGACCCACGTCTCCAACGTGCTGATGAAGCTGGGTGTGCAGGACCGCACCCAGGCCGCACTGTACGCGGTACGGCACGGCCTGGGCTGAGGGTCAGGTGTCCTTCTTGTTGTTGGTCTCGACGTGGCTGGACGGCGGGTTGTACTCCTGGACCGGGGGCGGCGGCGTGTAGCCCCGCCCGGCCCGCGACGGGCTGACGATCGTCGTCTTGACCGTCTTGAGCCAGTGGTAACCCTTGATGCCGAGGCGCTTGAGCTCGGCCTCGCTCATGTTCTCCATGCCCTGGTCCACATCGAACGACAGCACGCCGACGCGGGCCTTGGCGGTGCCCGTGGTGCCCTTCTTCAGCGTCACCTGGAAGTTGAGCCAGTCGGTCTTGCCCTTCTCCAGGCGTATCGGTCCCCAGCACCAGAACCAGCGGTCCTCCCAGGTGCACTTCGTGCCCTTGGGGCCGCCCCAGCGCAGGGTCGGCACGACGCCCTTCGGCACCTCGCCGCCCATCCAGTAGTAGTCGGCGTAGTGCGGGCCGAGGTTTTTCGCCTTCACGTAGTATGTGATCTTGCCGCCGCGCTTGGTGCGCGTGGTGTGCTTGACCGAGATCTTGAAACTCGAGTACGGCGCCAGCCGCGCCGTCGTCGTCGTGGGCGCTGCCGCGGTCGTGGCGGACGTGGCCGTGGTGGCGGCGCTGACCTGGCCGGGCGCGGCCAGGGTGCCGGCGGCGAGACCTCCGGCTAAGAACAGGCTGAAGCTTCTGCGCATGTGACGGCTCCCCGTACGGTGCTGGAAATCCCCGATCATCTCCACGATTATTGCGGAGGGGAAATATTTCGCAAAGAGCGATGATCTTTCGTGACCTGGGATGGCTTGCGGGGGTTCGCGTGGGCCCATCACGCTTGTGATCGGGGGATTCGCACAAGGGGGAGGACCAGGTGCCGGACACGCACCCCTTACAGGCGGGTGATCCGCAGACGCTGGGCACCTATCGGGTGCTCGGCCGCCTGGGCAAAGGGGCGCAGGGGATCGTCTTCAAGGGGGAGGCGCCCGATGGGCGGCTCGTGGCGATCAAGCTGCTGAAGACCCGGCTCGACAAGCCGGGGATCGACGGTGAGCGCTTCATGCGCGAGGTGGCCGCGGCGCGCCGGGTCGCCCAGTTCTGCACCGCCCAAGTGCTGGACGCCAACATGGACGGCGAGCAGGCGTACATCGTGAGTGAGCTGGTCGACGGCGTGTCGCTCCAGCTCGTGGTGCAGCGGGACGGGCCGCGCGCGGGCGGTGCGCTCTACCGGCTGGCCGTCGGGACGGTGACCGCGCTGGCCGCCATCCACCGGGCGGGCATCGTGCACCGGGACTTCAAGCCGAGCAACGTACTGATCGGCAGCGACGGGCCCCGGGTCATCGACTTCGGCATCGCCAGGGCACTGGACTCGGCGATGACGATCAGCAGCGGGGTGGTGGGGACGCCGGCGTACATGTCGCCGGAGCAGATCTCCGCCGAACGGGTCGGGTCCGCCAGCGACATGTTCAGCTGGGGCCTGACCATGGTGTACGCCGCCACGGGGCGGCCCGCGTTCGGGCAGGACAGCCTGCCGGCGGTCATCTACCGGGTGATGAACGAGGAGCCGGATCTGTCGGTGCTGCCCGACGATCTGCGGCCGATCGTGCAGGCGTGCCTCAGCAAGCGGGCCGAGGAGCGGCCTACGGCGGCCGAGGCGCTGTTCGCGTTGCTGGAGAACCAGGGGCAGTCGCCTCGGCTCGACGACGAGGTGGCCCTCACCACCGGCTCCCAACTGGCCGCCGAACAAACTCCCCCCGCCACCGGGCCTGCGGGCATCCCCGGCTCGGCCGCTACTGCTGGCTCCGCCGCTACCCCGGGCCTCGCAGCCCCGGCACCCACCCCAGGCTCCGCATTCACCCACGGGTGGGCACCCACTCCCGGCTGGGCGAGCCCAGAAGGCCACCCGGCTGAAACTTCCGGCCCGCAGGGTGCCGGGCCGCAGGGTGCCGGGCCGCATAGCGTCTGGCCGCAGGGTGCTGGGCCGCAGGGGGTCGGCTCGCAGGGGGTCGGCTCGCATGGCGCTGGCCCGCACAGTGCTGGGCCACATGGCGCTGGCCCGCACAGTGCTGGGCCACATGGCGCCGGGCCGCACAGTGCTGGGCCACATGGCGCCGGGCCGCACAGTGCTGGGCCACATGGCGCCGGGCCGCACAGTGCTGGGCCACATGGCGCCGGTCCGCAGGCCGCCGGGCCTCAGGGTGTCGGGCCGCATAGCGCCGACCCGCATGGCGTCTGGCCGCAGGGTATCGGGCCGCATGGCGCCGGGCCGCATAGTGCCGGTCCGCATGGCGCCGGGCTGCATAGTGCTGGCCCGCAGGGCGCCGGCCTGCAGGGCGCTGAGCCGCAGGGCGGCGGCCCGCACAGTGGCGGGCCGCAGAGTGGGGGAGCGGGAGGGGCGCCTGCGGCCTCCGGGTGGGTGAGTCCGGAAGGGCGATCGGCTGCCGCATCCGGGTGGGTCAGTCCCGATGGGCAGGGGCGTGCGGCCTCCGCGTGGGCCAGCCCCTCTGGGGAGGCCCACGCGCAGCCCCAGGCGTCCGGTGCCGAGTCGGTCGACCGTCACCCGCCCGCTGGGCACCCGCCGGGTTCGCCGTCGCAGCAGCCGGCTGGCGGGCAGGGCGCTTCCAGCAGGCCGTCGGCGGGCTCCTTCGTGCCGGCGCAAGGCCAGCAGCACATGCCGCCGCCGTATCCGATGAGAGCGGTGGGATCGCCCGCGCAGGACCCGGCAGCCGGTCATATGGGCTCGGCCGGCCAGGCGGGTGTGCAAGGGCCGCCCGAAGCTCACGGGCAGGCCGGTGTGCAGGGGCAGCCCGGAATGCGGCAGCACCCCGGGGTGCAAGGGGCGGCGGGCGATCATGGGCGTGGCGGCCTGGGCCGGCCCGCCGGCCCAGGGCACGGGGAGGCGCGGGCACGAGGGGACAACGACGCGTTCTTCAAGCACACGCCCCTCGACGAGCGGCCCGACGTGTCCGACGCCAGGCGGAGGCGTGCTGCCCTGGTCGCGGGCACCCTGGTCGTGGCGCTCGCCCTGGCCGGCGGCGTGCTGTACTTCGGGCCGAAGATGTTCGGACCCGCCGCCGGGGGCGAGAACGTCGCCCAGGTGACCACGTCCCTCAGCCCGACGGCCGCCACACCCACGGCCCCCACCCCCACCCCGACGGCGCCGACACCGACCCCCACAGCGGTGACCCCGACCCCCACACCCACCCAGGACCAGCCCCAGGAGCAGACGGTCCCCGTGGTGGGCAAGCAGGACGGCACGTCGCTCAAGGGCCATACCAAGGGCGTCCAGACGTTCTCCGCCGTCTCCGTGAGCGACAAGACGACCTGGCTGGTCACCGGCGGACAGGACGGCCGGGTACGCCTGTGGGACCTGGCCAAGCACAAGTCCCTGGCCACCATGAAGGGCCACAGCCAGGAGGTGTACGCCGTGGCCGGCGCGATGATGGGCAAGACGCCCGTCGCGGTCTCCGGCGGCTACGACGGCAGCGTCCGCCTGTGGAATCTCAAGACCCGCAAGGGCAAGGTCCTCGGCTGGCACGGCGACGCCGTCTACTCCGTCGCCGTGACCAAGGTCAAGGACAAGTGGATGGCGGTCACCGGCGACGCCGACGGCTACCTGAGATTCTGGGACCTGGGCAAGCGCAAGGCCACGGGCAAGAGCATCAGGGCCCACCGCAAGCCGGTGAACTGGCTCAGCGCCACCCATATCGGTGACCGCGCGATCGCGATCTCGGCCAGCGAGGACGAGTCGATCCGCATGTGGGACATGTCCAAGCGCAAGTCGTACGGGAAGACGTACAAGGGCCACTCGAAGGGCGTGTACGCGGTCACGGTGGGCAAGGTCGACGACGAGACAGTCGTGGCATCGGGCGGCAAAGACGGAAAAATCCGGATTTGGGATCCGACAAACGGCAAAACCATCGGCACCATGTCCGGCCACAAGAAGATCATCTACTCGCTGTCCTTCGGCACCATGGCCGACCGGCCGGTCCTGCTGTCCGGCAGCACCGACGGCACGATCAGGCTGTGGGACCTCGGCACCCGCAAGGCGCTCGGCAAGCCGGTCAAGGCACACAAGAGCGGCGTGTACGCCGTAGGCATCGTCCGCCTCGACGACCGCGTCACCCTCGTCTCGGCCGGCAAGGACAAGCTGGTCAGGCTGTGGAAGGCCGGGGATGCGCCTACGGGTTCCTGAGCGGCTCGAAGATCGCGTGGTGGGCGGCCACGAGCGCACGGCGTACCGCACGGTCGAGCTCGCGCAGTGCGGCGCCGCGGGCGGCGATCTGGCCGGAGGTGAGCCCCCGGTCGTCGGCCAGGCTGAGCACGGCGGCCAGCCGCGCGGCCAGCGCCGAGACGCGATGCGCCCGCGCGGGATAGCCCGGCGCCAGATCGCCGCCCCGCGGCCCGAGTTCGGGACGGCCCTGCGCGGGTCCGTCGACGGAGGCCAGTGCCTCGGTGGCCGAGCGGATCGCGTCCGACAGCTCGCGCTCGGCTTCGGACAGCGAGGGCAGGTCATGGCGTACCGGCCCGGATTCGTGCACGTCCAGCCGTACGCCGACATAGGACGATCCGCGCAGGTCCGGCGCCGGTACCAGCCCGAGGTTGTGGTCGTCCAGCACCGCGATCACGGCCTGCCCGGCGTCGACCGCGGCCGAGTTGAACGATGCAGGACCCGACAGCCCGAGCGGATCGCCCGGCGCGGGCAGGGCGAGGCGCACCTCGCGCAGCCCGCTCGCGCGCAGGTTTGCGAGGTATTTACGCAACGGGACCTCGCCCGCGATGACGGGCCCGCCGGCGGATTCGACGTGGTCAGCCGCCTCGTCGAGGCCGACGTGGCCGGCAAGCCACGCGTTGCCCCAGGCGACCAGGGACGGACAGACAGGCGATTCAGGGCGCACCGATCCACGATAAGCGCTCGGCCTGCAATAGGTTTGTCCCCAGGGTGACTCCAAAGGGAGGTTCGGGGATGGGTGGTCAGGTGCTGCGGCTCCAGGACGTCGCCGTCAGGCGCGACGGAGCGGCCCTGCTGCGCGGCATCGACTGGACGGTCAATGCGGACGAGCGATGGGCCGTCATCGGCCCCAACGGCGCGGGCAAGACCACGTTGCTGCAGGTCGCCAGCACGTTGCTCTACCCGACCGAAGGTGTGGTCGAGGTGCTCGGGGAGCGGCTGGGGCAGGCGGACGTGTTCGATCTGCGGCCGCGCATCGGACTGGCGAGCGCCGCGCTGGCCGAGCGCATCCCGCCCGAGGAGAAGGTCATCGACCTGGTGCTGACCGCCTCCTACGGAATCATGGGCCGCTGGACCGAGGAATATGACTCCAATGACGTGACCCGGGCGGTCGAGCTGATCGACATGATGGGCGCGGCTCATTTGATCAGGCGGCGCTTCGGCACGTTGTCCGAGGGGGAGCGCAAGCGGGTGCAGATCGCCCGCGCGCTCATGCCCGACCCCGAGGTGCTCCTGCTCGACGAGCCCGCGGCCGGGCTCGACCTCGGCGGTCGCGAGGACCTGGTGCGCCGCCTGGCGTTGCTGGCCGGCGACTTCCGCTCGCCGACGCTGGTCCTGGTGACGCACCACGTGGAGGAGGTGCCCGCCGGGTTCACGCATGGGCTGCTGCTGCGGCACGGCTCCGTGGTGTCCCAGGGGCCGCTCGAGCACGTGATGACGTCCGACAACCTGTCCCAGACGTTCGGGGTGCCGCTGACGCTGGATCGCAGTGCAGAGGGCCGCTGGTACGCCCGCGCATACTAGCGAGATCGCGATAGTAGATCACTTTTATGCACACAAAAGGCCCCGCCAGCTGAAACGAAATAGGATCTACGGAGTCGGTCCCCTCGACTTCGGAGCGTCGCCATGTCCGTCGAGCAGCTCATCGTCGCCCTCGTCGTGGTCGCGGCGGTGGGCTTCGGAATGGTCCGCACCATCCGCATCATCCCTCAGGCCACGGCCGCCATCGTCGAGCGGCTCGGGCGCTACCACAGGACGCTGACGCCGGGACTGAACCTGGTGGTGCCGTTCATCGACCGCATCAAGGACATGATCGACCTGCGTGAGCAGGTGGTGTCGTTCCCACCTCAGCCGGTGATCACGTCCGACAACCTGGTGGTCTCCATCGACACGGTGATCTACTTCCAGGTCACGAACCCGAAGAAGGCCACGTACGAGATCGCGAACTTCCTCATCGGCGTCGAGCAGCTCACGGTCACCACGCTGCGCAACGTGGTCGGTGGCATGGACCTCGAGCGCACGCTGACCTCGCGCGAGGACATCAACACCGCGCTGCGCGGCGTGCTCGACGAGGCGACCGGCAAGTGGGGCATCCGCGTCAACCGCGTCGAGCTGAAGGCCATCGACCCGCCCGCCTCCATCCAGGACTCGATGGAGAAGCAGATGCGCGCCGACCGCGACAAGCGCGCCGCCGTGCTGACCGCGGAAGGCCAGCGGCAGGCGGCGATCCTGCAGGCCGAGGGCGAGAAGCAGGCGTCGGTGCTGCGGGCGCGCGGTGAGGCGGAGGCGGCCGTGCTGCGGGCCCAGGCCGAGGCCGAGGCGCAGGCCATGCGTGCCAAGGGGCAGGCGGACGCGATCGGGATGGTGTTCAAAGCCATCCACGAGGGGAAGCCCGACCAGCACCTCCTCGCTTACCAGTATCTGCAGACCCTGCCGGAGATCGCCAAAGGCGAGGCAAATAAGATCTGGATCGTCCCATCGGAGATGGGCAAGGTCCTGGAGAGCCTTGGCGGCCTGTTCACACCCCCCAAGAGCCCAGATACGTAAAAGGAGGGTTCGTGACGGGGTGGGAGCTGGTCGCGGTCTGCGCGGCCGGGGTGGTGGCCGGTGCCATCAACGCGGTCGTCGGGTCGGGCTCGCTGATCACGTTCCCCACGCTGGTGGCCATCGGCGTCGATCCCGTCACGGCGAACGTCTCCAACACCATCGGCCTGGTGCCCGGCTCCTTCACCGGCGCGTACGGCTACCGCCCCGAGCTCCTCGGCCAGCGCGACCGCCTGCTGCGCCTGGGCGCGGCCTCGGCGGTCGGCGCGCTGATCGGCGGCATCCTGCTGCTGTTCCTGGACCCCGACGTCTTCGAGATCGTCGTCGTCGCGCTGATCGCCCTGGCTTGCGTGCTCGTCGTGGCGCAGCCGCGGATCAACCGCTGGCTCGCCGAGCGGCGCGAGCACGCGCACCCGCACGGGGGGCCGGCGTTGTGGCTGGGCGTGCTGGCCGCGGGCGTTTACGGCGGGTATTTCGGCGCGGCTCAAGGCGTGCTGCTGATCGGCCTGCTGGGCAGCTTTCTCGACGACCACCTCCAGCGGGTCAACGCCGCCAAGAACGTCCTCGCGCTGATCGTCAACGCCGTGGCGGCCACGCTGTTCCTGGCGGTCGCGGACGTGGACGTGCAGGCCGTGGCCGGGGTGGGGATAGGCGCGGTGGTCGGCGGATTCCTGGGAGCCCGGGTGGGGCGGCGGATCCCTGCGCCCGTCTTGCGGGGCGTCATCGTATGCGTGGGGATCGCGGCGATTATCGTACTGGTGTACGGATAGGTGTGGTGGGTATAACCCGGACATGAAGGGTGACCGGGTGGAGATCGTCATCGACGCGGGCGGCACCCCGCGCACTTACGAGATCAAGGCCACCCGCGCCGGTCGGCGGGTGGAGGTGACCACGGGCCGGGGGCTCGTCGAGGTGAGCGAGGTCACCCGCAGCGGCACCGCCGTACGCACGGCTCGGTTCATGTCCAGCCGCATCCTCGCCCTGGTGGAGCACCCGGCCGACGAGGTCAGCTGAAGTCGGCGGCGTGGTCGCGCGCCCACTGGCGGAAGGTCAGCCCCGGCCTGCCGAGCAGCCGCCGCACCGTGTCGGTGACCGGCTCCGGGCTGGTCACGAAGCCGTCCCACGTCCGCAGCGCGCTCTCCACGAACGTCGGGTCACCCCACGCCGCCATGAGCTGGTCGCGGGCCTCCTCCGGCGGCTGCTCCTCCCAGCGCACCCCGCGCCCGACCGCTTCGCCGATCAGCCGCACCTGCTCGGCCTGGGTGAGCTGCTCCGGCCCGGTGAGGATGTACGTGGCCCCGTTGTGGCCGGCGGAGGTGAGCACGTGGACGGCCACCGCCGCGATGTCCTTCTCGTGGATCAGCGACCTGGACGCCTGCCCGTAGGGCCACCGCACGACACCCTGGCGGATCTGCCCGGCCCAGCCCAGCGTGTTGGCCGCGAAACCGCCGGGCCGCAGGAACGTCCAGCCGAGCCCGGAGTGCCGGATCAGGTGCTCGATCTCGTGGTAGTGCGTCACCGGCTCATCCGCTACGTTCGCCGACAGGTAGACCACGCGCCGCGCGTGCTTGGCGATCGCCGCGATCACCTCGTCGGCGCCGTCCGCGGTGAAGCCCGGCCAGAGCAGGAACACACTCTCCACGTCCTCCAACGCGGGCTCCAGCGTCTCTGCCGCGTTCAGGTCACCCTGAGCCATCTCGACGGGCAGCCGCGCCCGCGCCGGGTCTCTGACGAGCGCCCGCACCTCCAGTCCGGCCTCCGCGAGCTGGGAAACCACATGCCTGCCAACATTGCCGGTCGCGCCGGTCACCAGAATCTTGCCCATGGCTCGACCGTAGAACCTCAACCAAACTTCAGGTCAACCCCGGCCGTACCTGGATCGTGCCGTCCCGCCGGATCCTGGTCTCGAACGTGGGCGCGGGAGCGGTCGCGGGCCCGTGTCGCACGGTGCCGTCCACCAGCCGGAACGTGCTGCCGTGCCACGGGCAGACCACGCACGCCTCGCCGTTGTCGATGACGAGCCTGCCCTGGTGCAGGGGACCGGCCAGATGGGGGCAATGGTCGGCGAGCACGGTCACGGCCTCGCCCTGGCGCAGCACGAAGAGCTGGATGTAGCCGAGCCGCCGGGCCACCGGCCGACCGTCCGGCAGGTCCTTGATCGGGCACAGATCGTGCCAGCCCAGCGGCACCAGGTGCGAGACCTGCGGGGCGTGGTTGGCCCCCGCCGCCTGCCGGTAGGCCATGTGGCCGCCCAAATAGGCGCCGAGCGTGCCGACCCCCAGCCCGGCGAAGGACAGGATCTTTCCTGCCCGCTCCTGGCCGCGCAGGCGGGCCATCAACGACGCGGAGAACAGACTGAGCGCGGTCAAATTTGACAACATATGGACGAAGCCGACCCGCTGCTGTTCGCGGTGGAGCGTGGACCAGTCGGTCAGCCCGGCGGCGGCGGTGGGCAGCGCGTTGGCCACGCCGGTGGCCAGCAGCAGCCGCGAGGCCCGCGGGTCGGCTCCGGCGAGGTCGAGCACGGCCGTCGAGATCCAGCAACCCAGGCTGACCGAGGCCAGCGGCGGGTGCAGGGGCTCGCCGATGGGCACGCCATGCAGCAGGTCGCGGACGAAGCCGGTGCGGATGCGCCGGCGTATCGCCTTGGCGAGCACCCTGATCGGCCGGTCCATGGACTTCGACTTCTCGAGCCGATCGGCAAGGGCAACCGGCCCGGCGAAACCCCGCAATTGCCGACGTCTCGCTCGTACTTCCTCTTTCACGACAAGTCCCCTACCCCCGCCGTGAGGGGATCACTCGGACAGGTGTCCCCTGGCCACGGAGAGTTCGACCAGCTCCAGGGCGTACGCGCCGAGCGAGGGCGAGCCTTCCTCGATGATCCGCACCTTCTCCCTGACCTGCGAAGCCTTGACCTTGAACAGCGGCCACGTGCCGCCTTCGGTGTGGTGGTTGGCCAGGATCGGGGCGAAGCGGTCGAGCGCCTTGGCGAAGCGCGCCTCCGGCGTCTTCCTCGCCTCGAACTCGTCCCACAACTCCCGCACCCACACCGCCTGGTCGGCGGGGAGCAGGCCGAAAATGCGGTCGGCGGCGGACCGCTCGGCGTCGGCCTGGGCGGCGACCTCCACCGGGTCGTAGATGAACGTGTCGCCGGCGTCGATCTCCACCAGGTCGTGCACCAGCAACATGGCCACCACCCGTTGAAGGTCGGTCCCCGGCGGGGCATGCTCGCCGAGGACCATCGCCAGCGTGCCCACGTACCAGGAGTGCTCTGCGGTGTTCTCCCGCCGCGAACCGTCGATCAGATGGTTGCGGCGGATGATCCGCTTCAACTTGTCGATTTCGATGGCGAAGGAGATCTGGGCGTTCAGGCGGTCCTCTTCTGGCGCGATAGTCACGCGCGACACCCTAATGCGCGGTGATCACCCCAGTTGGTGAAATCGTGACCGGAACTCCGTTGAACACTGCGTTACCACTTGGAACGTCTATGGCTGATTCGTCCGTGAGCGTGTTCACGGAGACGCCCGCGTGCTCGGCCGCCACGCTCTGCGCGCTGCCCGCGTGGCCCCAGCCGTGCGGCAGGCTGACCACGCCCGGCATGATGGTGTCGGTGGGCTCCAGGGGCACCGTGAGCCGCCCCTTCGCCGAGCTGACCACGGCCTCGCCGTCGAGTCCGAGCCTGGCCACGTCGGCCGGGTTGATCTGCAGCGTGCAGGTGTTGCTGCCGCCGACCAGCGAGCCCACGTTGTGCAGCCAGCTGTTGTTGGAGCGTAGGTGGCGCCGCCCGATCAGGACGATCTCCGGTGGCTCCTCGTCCAGCTTGCTCCGCAGCCGCTCCACGTCCTCGATGAGCTGCGGCGGCGCCAGCTCGATCAGCCCGGAGGCGGTCTTGAGGACCTCGTCGAGCCGGGGCTCCAGCGGGCCGAGGTCCAGGCCGTGCGGGTGGTCGAGCAGCTTGCGCAGCGACAGGTCGCCCTTGCCCGCCCACTCGCCGTACGGGCCGAGCCTGAGCATGAGGTCGAGCCTGCGCTCGCCGCCGGTCTCGCCGTCCAGATCTGCGCGCAGCTCGGCCACGTCCCGCCCCTCGACGCCGGAGCCGGGCGTCTGCGTGGCTTTGCGCAACATCTCGTCGATGACGAACGCGTCCAGGTCCCCTTCGAGCCCTGAGGCGATCAAGGCCAGCCTCGCCAGGATCTGCGCCTCGGAAGGCTGCCCGTCCAGGGGCAGTGACGGCGGCGAGTACCGCGTGTAGTTGCGCACGGCGAACCCGAGCAGCGCGAAGTCGTAGTGCCCCGACTGCAGCACCCGCGGCGGCGGCAGGATGACGTTGGCGTGCTTGGTGGTCTCGTTCAGGTAGGGGTCCACGCTCACCATGAAGTCGAGCCCCTCGAAGGCCGCGTCCAGCCTGTCCCCGTGTGGCGCCGACAACACGGGGTTGCCGGCGATCGTGATCAGGAACCTGACCTGGCCGTCGCCGGGGGTCTCGATCTCGTCCGCGAGCGTGGCCACCGGCAGCTCGCCGTTGGCCTCGGGCAGGCCGCGCACCCGGCTGGTCCACCGGCCCACCTGGTATGGCCTGCGGCGCGCCGCGAACTCCGTGGCCGGTTTGGGGAACATGGCGCCGCCCGGCCGGTCGAGGTTGCCGGTGAGCACATTGAGCACGTCCACCAGCCATTGGGCCAGCGTGCCGAACTCGGCCGTGCAGGTGCCGATCCTGGCGTACACGGCCGCCGTACGCGCCGCCGCCAGCTCCCTGGCCAGCCGTACGATCACCTCGGCCGGCACCCCGGTACGGCGGGCCACCGACTCCGGCGGGAAGTGCTTGGCCGCCTCCCGCACCTGATCCAGGCCGTTCACCTGGTGTGACACCGTCACCAGTTCTTCGGCGAAGAGCGTGTGGACGAGCCCGAACAGCAGGTAGGCATCCGTTCCCGGGCGGACGAAGACGTGCTCGTCGGCCAGCGCGGCGGTCCTGGTCCGCCGCGGATCGACGACGACGAGCCGCCCACCGCGCCGGCGCAGCGCCTTCAACCTGCCGGGGAAGTCCGGCGCGGTGCACAGCGAGCCGTTCGACTCCAGCGGGTTGGCGCCCAGCATCAGCAGGTAATCCGTGCGGTCCAGGTCGGGGACCGGGATGGCCAGCGGGTGCCCGAACATCAGGCCGCTGGCCACGTGCTTGGGCATCTGGTCGGCGGTGCTGGCGGAGTAGATGTTACGGGTGCCGAGCGCCTTGATCAGCGGGGCGCCGTAGAGCGCGCCCGCCATGCTGTGGGCGTTGGGATTGCCGAGGTAGACCGCGATGGACTGGCGGTCGCTCACCTGGTCGAGCGCGGCCTTCACGGCGCCGAACGCCTCGTCCCAGCCGACCTCCCGCCACAGGTCGCCCTCCCGGATCAGCGGTTTGCGCAGCCGGTCGGGGTCCTCGTCCAGGCGGCCGAGGCTCGCCCCCTTCGGGCAGATGAAGCCCTTGCTGAACGGATCGTCCTTGTCGCCGCGGACGCTGGTCACGTGCCCGCCCTCGTCGAGCGTGAGCGTCAGTCCGCAGACGGCTTCGCAGAGGGGGCATGTCCGGTGGACGGTCGAGGTCATCACGACTCCTGAGTTCGCCAGATGAACTCATATTGGTCTGTGTCACGCGCATGGGGAAGCCCCGGAGCCCCCGCGGTCTCCGGGGCTTCCTCCCCGGGGAAGGCCCCTTTACCCCGGGGTTCTCAGCCGACCTGCGACAGCATGACCCGCGTGCGCAGATCGGGCGGCTCCTCGAGATCGGGTCTGAGCGAGACCCACTCGCGCCTGCCGTAGAGCCGGTCCAGCCCAGGTGAGGCGGCGCCCGGCACCTCGTCGCGCCGGACGATCTCCACGATCAGCAGCTGCGCGCGCGTGCGGTTCCGGTAGACGTTCACGCTCCTCGCCCAGCAGGCCGCCGCGATCTCCTCGCTGTACGCCTCGAACTCCTCGGCGCTGATCCCGGCCCGCGTCAGGATCAGTGCCTTCTCGCCGGTCGTCGTCGGCGTGATCCACAAGACCAGCGGGATGCGCCCTGCCCTGGTGTGCATCGTGGTCTCCAGGCAGACCCGCTGCAGGCGGTGCCTGGACACCACGCACCAGAAGTGGGCGGCGATCCAATTGCGGCCGATCCTGGTGGCGGCCGGTGCCGAGACCGCGCTCATCAGCAGCAGGAAGGGCACCCACCGGCCTTCCTGTGTCGCGTTGAGCAAGGTCAGCGCGAACAGCGCCAGCATGGTCGCGAGCAACAACTCGGTCCGTGACCGCCAGAGCCGGACCAGCGGCCCGCCGCCGCGGGCGCCGGGGAGGTCCTCGTTGGCGGGGTAGATCTGGTTGCGCGGGTTCCTCGACATCAGGTCACCTCCTCGTGCACCCGGCGAGGCAGGCGGAGCTGGTCGAAGCGTGGGTCCCGGTAGCGACGGGCACCGAATCCCGTCCTGGTCACGGTCCAGCCGACGTGGTGCGCGAATTCATCGGGCTCCATGCAGATTTCGCGGTCGGCCCATGCGATGAGTTCCCGGATCCGGGACTTGATTCGGCTGAGTCCCTTGGTACCTTGTGAGTACATAGAAGACCCCTTTCGCGGCATTTCTAGAGGTGGCTTCTTCACCGGTCCGAGGGCTGATGACCAGGCCCGTCGCAGGGTGGCAGCCCATATGCGGGGACACTGGTCGTCAGTCTCGGACCGGTTTTTTCCTGCGCTGGTGAGTCAACGTGCGCCGGATTCGTCGGCGCTGGCTGCTTCAGTCGGTTGCGAGGTCCTTTCGGCAAGCGGCCTCCCTGGGGGCGAGATTCGTTTCCGGGGCGGCGACGTTGCCGTCGATGCGGCCCTGGCAGGGGCGCGCGACCAAAGGGGGAAGGCCCGGTGCGTGCGGCGATGTCGTCATGCCCGGCCTCCCTCACACTCGAGAAACCCTCCTCGAAACCGATGGTCCTCCGAGGTCTGCGTTGCTGCAATACCCTGAGCAAGGAAGATTTCATTTTCTTCGCTTCTTGCCGATGAGCTTGCTCTGCAACTTGCACGAGAAGTGTCGACGACCCTCTGGCCGGGGCGGGGAGGCCGGAATCTTCGCCTCGACCTAGAGGGCTTCATGGAGCTTGTCTTGCTCCTACGCTCTCCCCGTGACAGCCTTCTGGCAAGGCCAGACGCGACTACGCGTGCAACTTGCAGTGTAAGATTGGGCGACCGATCCCTAAACTCAGGTTCCAAACGATCCCTTCCGGCTACACCTTCCTTCCCGACAAGGAGAGCGGACGGTGCCAACGCAGCAGGGCAGCCCGACGGTACGCAGGCTCCGGCTCGGCCAGGAGTTGCGTTTGCTGCGCGAGCGGCGAAAGCTCACCGGGGCCAAGGCGGCGATGGAGCTCGGCTGGTCGCCCAGCAAGATCAGCCGCATCGAGGCCGCGAGGACGATGCCCAGCACCGACGACATCAAGGCGCTGGTGAAGCTCTATCGCGTTGATGGGGACAAACTTGATGAACTCATCGGCCTGTTGCGGGATGCGGAGCAGCGGGGGTGGTGGGAAGATTACGAAGACGTTCTTCCCGAGGAATACACAAGATTCCTCGGGCTAGAGGCTGAGGCGACCTCTCAGCGATCCTGGGAGCCGCAGCTCGTGCCGGGCCTCCTGCAAACCGAGGACTACGCGCGGGAGGTCATCCTGGCTTCCCGGGGCATCGCGCGCATCACGCACAGCGGTGTCCGCAGCCGCGTCGAGGCCCGCCTCGACCGGCAACGGCGCGTGCTGCACCGGCCGGAGCCCTGCAGGCTCACGGTCGTGCTCGACGAGTCGGCGCTGATGCGCCGCTTCGGCGAACCCTCGGTGATGCGTGAGCAGATGGAGCATCTCCTGGAGATCTCCCTGCTCCCACATGTCAGCGTGCACGTCCTGACCTTGGACTCACTTCATCCGGTGAACACCGGCACCTTTATTCATCTGCAGTTTGCGGAATTCGACGATGTTGTCTACCTGGAACAGTTGTATACTGCCAACTTCGTCGAAGACCTCCAACGCGTGGCTGGATACGAAATCGCCTTCGACCACGTCAAGTCGGAGGCGCTCGACGAGAACGAGTCTCGCGTTCTCATCCAGCGCAAAGCCATGCTGTGGCGTCGGTAGAGACGCCCACCTCAACAAGGGGCAATGGAGCCCCTTTAGCTATTTGGGGAGATAATGCACAACCACCCTTCGAAGGCGGCTTGGCGGAAGAGCACCTTCTGCAATGGCGCAGACGCCTGTGTCGAGATCGCCCCGCTCTCCGACGGCAACGTCGCGCTGCGTGACAGCAAGGAGCAGGACGGTCCCGTTCTCGTGTTCACTCCTGCGGAGTGGGCCGCGTTCACCTCCGGCGTTCGCGAGGGTGAATTCGACCTGGCGACACTGGCGGCGACGAGCGCCTAAAGAAAACGGCCCGGCGACGTTGAGGACACAACATCGCAGGGCCGCTCCCCGCACGGCCGTCAAGGGGCCATGGCCAACTCCTGCTCGCCTCGCGAGCGAGCGTAGAAGACGTAGCCATCATGGCACAGCATCCCCCCGGATGATCAAGCGCCATGGGATTTGATCTCGCGCGGCCCGTCGCCAATTCGAGATGCGATAAGCCGTCTTACCGGATCCGTTTCGAGAGCTGCCGGTGAAAAGCCCGGACGGCCGGAAGAATTCCGCTTGAACACGCGCGCGGCGCATCCTTTTCCGGGGTGCGCCGCTCTTCATGTCGGCGGTGACCTCGGGGGCCGAGGCGTGGCCGACGATGGTGATCCTGCAGGAGCAGTGGGCCGTTCGGCCCAAGATCAGCTTTGACAGTTCGGGCAGACGCCCCAGAACGTGACGTCGGCTTCGTCCACGATGTAGCCGGCCCTGTCGCAGGGCTCGAGGCAGGGGGCGATCCCCACCACACAGTCGACGTCGGTCACGGTCCCGCACTCCCGGCAGACGAGGTGGTGGTGGTTGTCGCCCACGCGGGCCTCGTAACGTGCCGGGCTGCCCATGGGTTCGATCTTCCGTACGAGACCGGCCTCGTGCAGCGCGTGCAGCGAGTCGTAGACCGCCTGAAGTGAGACCTGTCCCAGTCGTTCACGCACGCAGTGATAGACGTCGTCCACGTCCGGGTGGTCGGCATCGCGAACGGTCTGCATGATCGCCAGCCGGGCGGCGGTGACCCGGAGCCCGGCCTGGCGGAGAAGGTCGTCGTCCCCCATGCCAATCACGCTATGTCCTTAACCTGAGTCATCCAAGTAAAGGAATTCTCCAACTTTAGGCATGTGACGGCACACGGCTGCGCACGAGGAAGATCAAGTCCGGCGCCGATGAGCGCGCTCATGATCGCGTACGCGAGTCCGCCGGCGGCGGCGACCAGGTCCGCAATGAGTAAAATGATGGGGTCTGCCCGGTAATCTGCCCTGCATGGCATGCTCGATCCCTGAAAGTCAGGACTCGAGCGGAAATGGCGGCAGATGAGACTCCCCCGTGCCCTCCCGTTGTTCGCCTTCGTCGTCTCGCTTGCCGCCTGCTCATCGGCGCCTGAGCAGGAGTTGCAGAGCAAGCAGGTCGACCAGCAGGCGGCCGCCACGCCGGAGGAGGAGCCGACGCCTGAGCGGCGGCCGTACACGATCTCCTTCGGTGGGGACGTGCACTTCGAAGGGATGTTGCGGCCCAGGTTGTCGAACCCGCGCACCGCGCTCGGGCCGATCGCCGGCGTGCTGCGCCAGGCCGACTTGGCGATGGTGAACCTGGAGACCGCCATCACCACGGGGGGGACGCCCGCGCCCGGCAAGCAGTTCACCTTCCGGGCGCCCGCGACGGCGTTCACCGCGTTGAAGGCCGCGGGGGTGGACGTCGTGTCCATGGCGAACAACCACGGCATGGACTACATGGAGAGCGGGCTGGCTGACTCGCTGGCGGCGATCAAGCGCAGCAAGTATCCCGTGGTGGGGATCGGGAAGAACGCGGCGGAGGCCTACAAGCCGTTCAGGAAAACCGTGAACGGCAACCGGGTCGCGATCATCGGGGCCACTCAGGTGCTGGACGCCGAGTTCATCCGGTCGTGGACGGCCACGGCCGACCAGGGCGGGCTGGCCTCGGCCAAGGATGAGGCGAGCCTGCTGAGTGCGGTGCGGCAGGCGCGCAAGAACTCCGACACGGTGATCGTCCATCTGCACTGGGGCACCGAGATGCAGAAGTGCCCGAACCCGGCTCAGCTCTCGCTCGCCCCCAAGCTGGTCAAGGCCGGTGCGGATGTGATCGTCGGCGGGCACGCGCACATCCTGCTCGGGTCCGGATATCTCGGTAAGGCGTACGTCAACTACGGCATGGGCAACTTCGCCTTCTACAACTCCAACCCGGCGACCACCGGCAGGACCGGGGTGTTGACGTTGACGATCAACGGGCGAAAGGTGCTGAAGGACCGCTGGACGCCGGCCACCATCCAGAGCGGTGTCCCGGTCCCGATGACCGGTGCCGCCAGGACCCAGGCGGTGGCGGACTGGAGGGCGCTGCGTTCCTGCACCGGGCTGGCCGCGCGTCCCGGGCTGGCCGCGCGGCCCTGACGGATCTATATTTGGACATCCCGTCCAATAGGAGGTCGCGATGCGGTGGGTCGAGTCCGGTGACGTGCGGCTGGCGGTCTTCGAGGACGGCGACCCGGCCCGTCCCACGCTGCTGCTCCTGCACGGCTACCCGGACACGCATCGGGTCTGGGACGAGGTGGTCGCGCTGTTGCGCGACCGGTTCCACGTGGTGCGGTACGACGTACGCGGGGCCGGGGCGTCCACAGAGCCGCGCGACCGCCGCGACTACGGGTTCGACCGGCTGATGGACGATCTCTCCGCCGTGCTCGACGCCGTGGGGAAACCCCGCGTGCATCTCGTCGGGCACGACTGGGGGTCCCTGCAGGGATGGGAAGCGGTGGGACGGCCCAGGGTGCTGGAGCGGGTGGCCTCGTTCACCAGTGTCGGCGGGCCGGGGTTGCGGCAGACGGCGCACTTCCTGCGGCACGGCAGGCGGCGCGAGGTCGCCGCGCAGTTGGTCAAGTCCTGGTACATCGGCGGGTTCCTGGTCCCCGTGGTGCCGGAGCTCGTGTGGAGCTCGATCCTGCCCCGGCTGATCGCGCGGGGCTTCGGCGAGGGGGTGGCGGCGCGGGCCGGGCATCCCGCCGAGACGCTGGTCAGGGACGGGCGCAACGGGCTGTGGCTCTACCGGCGGAACATGACCGGCACGCTCGCGGACCCCGATCTCAGCCCGGCCGTCGGGGATGTTCCGGTGCAGCTCATCGAGGCCGCCCACGACAGGTACGTGACCCCGGCGCTGCTGGCCTCGATCGGGCAGTGGGTGCCCAGGTTGTGGCATCGGGAGATCGCGGCCGGCCACTGGGCCCAGCGCAGCCACCCCGGCCTTGTCGCCGGGATGATCGCCGAGTTCGCCGCCCACGTGGACGGCGCCCCGGCGTCCAGGGAGTTGCGGCGGGCACGGGCGGGCGCGCGCCGCGGGGCGTTCGGGGACCGGTTGGTGGTGGTCACCGGCGCGGGGTCGGGGATCGGGCTGGCCACGGCACGGGCGTTCGCCGCCCATGGGGGCGAGGTGGTCTGCGCGGACATCGACGCCGACGCCGCCGCACGGGCCGCGCGGGGGATCGTCAAGGACCTCGGGGGTACGGCGTGGGCCGTGCAGGTAGATGTCGCGAATATCGATCAGATGGAGGACTTTTCGCGAGATATTCTCACTAAATTTGGGGTGCCGGACATTGTGGTCAACAATGCCGGGATCGCCGTGGCCGGGCCTATTCTCGATCACACCGTTGACGACTGGCGCAGAACGATCGACGTCAATCTCTGGGGCGTCGTGCATGGCTGCCGGCTGTTCGGCGCCGCCATGGTGAAGCGCGGCCAGGGCGGGCACATCGTCAACGTCGCCTCCTTGGCCGCGTTCGCGCCGTCCAGGATGTTGCCCGCGTACTCGGTCTCGAAGGCGGCCGTGAAGATGCTCAGCGACTGCCTGAGGGCCGAACTCTCCGGGCACGGGATCGGCGTCAGCGCCATCTGCCCCGGCTTCGTGTCCACGCCTCTGGCGCAGCATGCCACGTACGTGGGGCGGGACCTGCGCGAGGAGGCCGTACGCGGGCTGGCGCGGCGCCGCTACCCGCCCGAGCGGGTGGCCGCCCACATTCTGCGGGCCGTACACCGGAATCAGGCGGTCGTAGCGGTCAATCTGGAAGGCAAAATAGGCTACGTGCTGTCCAGGATTTCGCCGCGGGCGATGCGCCGGCTGGCGCGGCTCGGTGGAGCCGCAAGAAATCCATAAATTTGCAGGTAACGATCGCCCGTAGGGGAGAAGATGAATCCGTGTCTTCGCCGCAGATGGATGACGATTGTGCCCAGCCCCAAACTCTGAGGCGGCAGCCCGCACAGCGCCGCAGCGCGCGGCGCGTCGAGCGCATGCTCGACGCCTGTGCCGAGCTGCTCGACGAGACCGGATACGAGGCCCTGTCCACCACCCGCATAGCCGAGCGGGCGGACGTGGCGATCGGGTCGGTCTACCAGTTCTTTCCCGACAAGCGGGCCATCACCCAAGAGGTCACCCGGCGCAACGTCGAGGAGTTCGTCCGCAGGGTGGACCGCCGGTTCCTGGAGGAGGACCATCGCGGCTGGTGGGAGGCGGTCGACGCGATCATCGACGAATACGTCGACATGCACAGGACCGTCGCCGGCTTCAAGAGCCTGCACTTCGGTGACGCCGTCGACCTCAACATGCTCGACTCCGACTCCGACAACAATACGGTGATCGCGGGACGGCTGCGCGGGCTGTTCCTGAAGGAGTTCGGGCTGGCCGACTGCCCAGAGCTGGACCTGGCAGTGCTGGTGGCCGTCGAGGCCGGGGACGCCGTGCTGAAGCTGGCCTTCCGCCGCGATCCCGACGGCGCTCCCGAGATCATCGACGCCGCCAAGCAGCTGATCCGCGGCTTCCTGTCCCGTCAGCTGAAATCCTGGTCGCCACCGTCATAGGGCCTTGCCGCGGAAGTACGCCCGCGCCGACGGGAGTGCGAGCAGGACGATGACGAGCGCCGAGCCCAGGGTCGTGAGCGCGAGCTTGCCGACGTTCGCGTGGAGCAGCCAGCCCGGCATGGCCTGCAACGCCGCGTCCACCAGGGCCGGAACGTCGATGCGCGCGAGCACCGGGTCGCTCTTGAAGGTGGACTCCAGTAGTGGGGTGACCCACACCTGGCGGGGGACGATGATGGCGCCGGCCACGAAGAGGATCGGCTGGAAGATCCAGGACAGGACGCGGCCGAGGCGCTTGCCGTTCAGGTTGAGCAGGGCCAGCATCGCCAGGATCAGCACGATCGCGACGGTGAACGGCAGCTCCGCCGTGTTCGAGCCGAAGCTGATGCCGTGTTCGGCCAGGATTGAGGGCGGCAGGCCCTGGCGGGCGACCTCCGCCTCGGCCGCCGCCTGCGCGCCGGTGCCGTGGACGAGGACGACGTAGGTCCCGAGCACGAACGGCACGGCGCTCAGTAACTGCAGCGTTGCGGCCAGGACGACACTGCGCGGGCGCTTGATCGAGGTGTCGGCTTTCATGGCGCGCTCCTCTGTGTGACGTGCGTACAGTGGACTTGAACTTTGTGCAAGAACGACCCTAGCCGGTACTTGCACTAAGTGCAGGCACTATTTGAACTTTGTTCAAGAGGCCTATTCTTGGCGCATGCCGCGTGACACGTTGACCAGGGAGCAGATCATCCGGGCCGCGGTCGAGGTCCTGGACGCCGAGGGCGTGGAGGGGCTCAACATGCGGCGCCTCGGCACCTGGCTCGGCTCCGCCGCCACGGCGGTCTACTGGCACGTCAAGAGCAAGGACGAGCTCGTCGTGCTGGCCGCCGACGAGGTGTGGAGCGAGATCGAGCTACCCGACCCGGCCGGGGTGGGCTGGCGGGAGGCCGCCGCCGTTATGGCCCGCAACCTTCACTCGATGGTCGTCAGGCATCCGTGGCTGGTGACGGCCATGAGCCTCTACTCCATCTACGGCCCGGGCAAGGCCCGCCACGACGACCACCTCATCGGGGTCTACGAGGCGGCCGGGTTCGCCGGCCGGCAGGTGGACTGGGCGATGAACGTCGTGTTCGTCTTCGCCCTCGGCCAGGCGCTCGGCGCGGCGTCCGACGCCGCCTGGCGCCGGCGACTCCGCCGGGCCGGTGGAGACGTGGAGGAGCAGGTACGGGCGGATACGGCGTGGATCACCGAGATCGCCGCGCAGTTCCCGAGGTTGCGGGCCCGCCTGGACGCCCTGGGCGATGACGGCCAGGACGAGAGCTTCGAGTTCGGCCTCCAGACGGTCCTCGACGGCCTGCAGGCCCGGCTGGGCGCGCGGTGAGCGTGCGCTCAGTCGTCGATGGCGTTCGCGACCTCCTTCAGCAGCCCTGGCAGCCAGTCCGGCACCTCGGCGTGCCCGTGCTTGTGATCGCTGAGCGCGGTCGCCGGCACCTCCTGGAACCGAGGCGTGGGAGGCGTGCGCACGCACGGCCCGGGGAACGCCACCGGGCGCGCGTCGCGGGCCTCACGGAGATCCAGCCTGGCTTCCAGGGCCCGCAGGTTACGTTCCGCGGCCTCGATGGCCTCCAGCCGGGCCGACAGATAGCCGGCCACGCCCGGAATGAGAGCCGACAGTACGACCGTACAGGCCAGCGCGAAGGTCATCTGCTTGGACATGCCCATCACAGCCCCTTCCGCTCGCTAGGCGCAAAGCAACCGATATATGCCCTGCTACCTGCATATACACGCGCACTGTAAGCATGGTTTGACGAGACGTTACCGAATTTCGCACGGACCGGCGATGTGCATTGACCGGGCAAAGCCGCGGGTGGCTCGGTAGTCTCGCGGTGTGGCGCATGTGACCCGTGAGCACCTTGATCGTCTGCTTGAGCAGGCCCTGCTGGCCGACGACCACAGTTCCCTGGCCAGTCGGCTTTACGACGTCGCGCTCGACTACTCCTCCGGCGACGTCTCCAGGGCGTCCATCCTTGTCCTCGCCGCCGAGGAGTGGCGAGCGGCGGGCCAGCCCGTGCGCGCGATGGAGTGTTTCCAGCGCGCGGTCGAGGATGGTGGCGATGCGGGTTTCGACCCGCGTGCCGGAATCGCCGATACGCTCTTCGAGCTCGACAGGGCCGATGAGGCCAGGGAGGTCATCGAGAGGATACGCGCCGAGGGCGGCGTTTCCACGGCAACCGCACACACGATCGCCGAGACGCTGGTGGCGTACGGGGATCTGCAGGGCGGGCTCGAGTGGGCCACCCAGGCCGCGCTGGGGTCCGACGAGAGCGATCCTGAGCATGTGGCGGCGTTGCGTACGCGCTACCGGATCAGGGTCGATCTGGGACTGCCCGAGGACGAACTGGACGCACTCGTCCACTGACGCCGCGGCCCGGCCGGGCCGGCGGTCGGCGTGTGCGCGCACGCCTGTCCATGTCAGCATGCACCTCGAAGGGGCACCTGCGCCGTAAGGGACTGGTGTAACGTCTCGCTCCAGCCCATCGGTGGCGCGCGCGTCGTGTCTACGAATCGGGCCCTCGTCGGCGTTGGGCACCCCATCGGCACGTTCGCCTCGCACGGCGTTCCCGGTCGCGCGTGGCGCGCCCCGCCGGGGTGACAGGGCGTTCGGCTGGCACACGGGCCGTCGGGCTGGCACGCAGGCCCTGGCACGCAGGCCCTGGCACGCAGGCCCTGGCACGCAGGCCCTGGCACGCAGGCCCTGGCACGCAGGCCCTGGCACGCAGACCCTGGCACGCAGACCCTGGCACGCAGACCCTGGCACGCAGACCCCGGCTCACAGACCCCAACGCACAGACCCCGACGCACAGCCCGTCGGGCCGGCACACAGCCCGTCGACTGGGCCGTCGGCCGGCACATGGGCCGTCGGCTGGGACACGGGCCGTCGAGTCGGCACACAGGCCGTCGCCTGGGACACAGGCCGTCGAGTCGGCAGGCGCCGGGAGACCCGTCCGCCTTTGGGTGCCCGCCCCCTCATGGGACCCGCTGCGGGGCGCTCGGTGCGTTGAAGGTGAGTGCCGCCCACCAGGAGATTCCCCCACCTGGTCGGTGAGGCGCCGGAGGGGGCGGGCCGCCGTCTGGCCGGGGTGCAGGGGGCCGAAGGGGCCGCGACGCTGGATGGACGCGGCCCCTTCGGTTAGGGGGCGCCGGGCGCGGCAGGCACGGTCCGCGCCCGGACGAGGGGGCTGGGAAGCCGCAGACTCACCTCGGTTTGATGCCCTCGGCCGGCCCGGCGAGGGGAAGGAGCGGCAGCGCGGGCACGTGAGCTGCCGTAGACAGGTCCTTCATCCCGGCCGGACGTGTCCTCACAGGAGAGAGCCCGGGCGGGCCGGCCGGCGAGGGCATGGCCCAGGTCGCCATGATCCCGCCGAGGTAGCCCAGGCCGGGCGCCGGGTTCCCGGCCGCCGGACGGGCCAGGCCCTCACCACAGTTCCGGTCGGACGCCGTCATGGCGGGCCCCGTGTTCCCACACGTGTTCGCCTGCGTGGCTCCCACGACGGGCCAGGTGACACCCGCGACAATGGCTGCCGCCGCGACGATGTTTCGGATCATCCGGGATAGCACCGCGCGCCCCCTGATCGATTTCGGTGATCTGACGAACGCCGAACGTAGTCACCGCGGAGGCGGCCCGAGTGGGGCTTGTCCGAAGACTGAGCCGAGCCTTACCAAGGTGCGGCCCCGATGACCGCGCCATGACACGCAGAAGCCCGGAGATCGCGGGTGGATCTCCGGGCTCCCTCAGGGGTCAGGCGGCTCGCTGGATGAGCAGCTCGTCGTCGCCGAGATCGACGATGACCTTGTCGCCGTCCACGACCTCACCCGACAGCACGGACTTGGCCAGTTTGTCGCCGATGGCGGACTGGACCAGGCGGCGCAGCGGGCGGGCGCCGTACAGCGGGTCGTAGCCGGTCATGGCCAGCCACTCGCGCGCCGCCGGCGTGACGTCCAGCGTCAGCCTGCGATCGGCCAGGCGCCGCGCCAGGCGCTCGACCTGCAGGTCGACGATCTGCGCCAGCTCCTCCGTGCCCAGCGCGTCGAACAGGATGACGTCGTCGAGACGGTTGAGGAACTCCGGCTTGAAGGACGTGCGCACCGCCCCCATGACGGCGTCCCGCTTGGCGCCGTTCTCCAGTTTGGGGTCGATGAGGAACTGCGAGCCGATGTTGGAGGTGAGGATCAGGATCGTGTTGCGGAAGTCGACCGTGCGGCCCTGGCCGTCGGTCAGCCGCCCGTCGTCGAGCACCTGGAGGAGGATGTCGAAGACCTCGGGGTGTGCCTTCTCCACCTCATCGAGCAGCACGACGGTGTACGGGCGCCGTCGCACGGCCTCGGTGAGCTGACCGCCCTCCTCGTAGCCGACATAACCGGGCGGCGCGCCGACGAGCCTGGCCACGCTGTGCTTCTCGGAGTATTCGCTCATGTCGATGCGGGTCATGGCCCGCTCGTCGTCGAACAGGAACTCCGCCAGCGCCTTGGCCAGCTCCGTCTTGCCCACACCGGTCGGGCCGAGGAAGAGGAACGAGCCCGTCGGGCGGTCGGGGTCGGCGATGCCCGCCCGGCTGCGGCGTACGGCGTCGGAGACGGCCTGTACGGCCTGCTGCTGGCCGATGAGCCGCCTGCCCAGCTCATCCTCCATCCGCAGCAGCTTGGCCGTCTCAGCCTCCAGCAGGCGCCCCGCGGGGATGCCGGTCCACGACGAGATCACCTCGGCGATGTCGTCGGCGCCGACCTCCTCCTTGACCATGGCGTTGTCCGGCGGCGCGGCCTCGGAGGCGGCCTGCAGCGCCTGCTCCAGCCGCGGCACCTCGGCGTACATCAGCCGCGACGCGGCCTCGAAGTCGCCGTCGCGCTGCGCCCGCTCGGCGGCGCCGCGGGCCTCGTCGAGCTGCTTCTTCAGCTCGCCGACCTTGTTGAGCCCGGCCTTCTCCTGCTCCCAGCGGCCGACGAGGGCGTTGAGCTCCTCCTGGCGGTCGGCCAGCTCCTTGCGGAGCCGCTCGAGGCGCTGCACCGAGGCCTCGTCGGTCTCCTTGGACAGGGCCAGCTCCTCCATCTTCATGCGGTCGACGTTGCGCTGGAGCTGGTCGATCTCCACGGGACGGGAGTCGATCTCCATGCGCAGCCGCGAGGCGGCCTCGTCGACCAGGTCGATGGCCTTGTCGGGGAGGAAACGGCTGGTGATGTAGCGGTCGGACAGCGCGGCGGCGGCCACCAGCGCGCTGTCGGCGATCTGCACCTGGTGGTGGGCCTCGTAGCGGCCCTTCAGCCCACGCAGGATCGCGATCGTGTCCTCGACCGTGGGCTCGCCCACGTAGACCTGCTGGAAGCGGCGCTCCAGCGCCGGGTCCTTCTCGATGCGCTCGCGGTATTCGTCGAGCGTGGTCGCGCCGATCATGCGCAGCTCACCCCGGGCCAGCATGGGCTTGAGCATGTTGCCCGCATCCATGGCGCCCTCGGCGGCGCCCGCGCCGACCACGGTGTGCAGCTCGTCGATGAACGTCACGATCTGCCCGTTGCTCTCCTTGATCTCGGAGAGCACGGCCTTGAGCCGCTCCTCGAACTCGCCGCGGTATTTCGCGCCGGCCACCATCGCGCCCAGGTCGAGCGAGATGAGCCGCTTGTTGCGCAGCGACTCGGGCACGTCGCCGGCCACGATGCGCTGCGCCAGGCCCTCGACGACGGCGGTCTTGCCGACACCGGGCTCGCCGATCAGCACGGGGTTGTTCTTGGTGCGCCGGCTGAGCACCTGGACCACGCGGCGGATCTCGCTGTCGCGGCCGATCACCGGGTCGAGCTTGCCGGCGCGGGCGCGCTCGGTCAGGTCGACGCCGTACTTCTCCAGTGCCTGGTAGGTGTCTTCAGGGGTTTCGCTGGTGACGCGGGCGTGGCCGCGTACTTTCTCGAACGCGTCGAGCAGCGCCTGCGGCGTCGCGCCCTGCGACCTGAGCAGCTCGGCCGCCTGGCCGCCGTCGGCGGCGAGGCCCACGAGCAGGTGTTCGGTGGAGACGTAGAGGTCCTCGAGGCGGTTGGCGTGCTGGGCCGCGGTGTTCATCACGGTGAGCAGCTGGCGGGAGCTGGATGGCGCCCCGACCGTCGCGCCCTGCGCCTTCGGCAGCGCCGCGAGCAGCTCCTCGGCTCGCGCCCGCAGCGTGCGCCAGTCGGCGCCCACGGCCTCGAGCAGCGGAACGGCGGTGCCGCCCGTCTGCGACAGCAGCGTGGTCAGCAGGTGAGCCGGGGCGATCTCCGGGTTGCCCTCAGCGGCGGCACGCCGCATGGCCCCCGAGAGCGCTTCCTGGCTCTTCTGGGTGAGCTTGTATTCCATTCCTTCTAAGCCCCCGGTGGCAGCTCATAGCGGATCAACGCTCTGACCATCCGCATCTCGGCACGCAGGCGGTGAACCTCCTCACGCAGCCGCAGCGATTCGTTCTCGAGCTCGAGGATCCGCTTGATGCCCGCGAGGTTGATGCCCTCCTCCTGGGAGAGCCGCTGCACCTCGCGGAGCTGGATGATGTCTCTTGTGGAGTAGAGGCGGCCGCGCCCGGCGGTCCGGCCAGGGCTGACCAGCCCCAGCCGGTCGTACTGCCGCAGGGTCTGCGGGTGGAGCCCGGACAGCTGCGCGGCCACCGAGATCACGTAGACGGGTGTGTCGTCTGACAGGTCGAAGTAATTGGCGTCCATCGGCTACTCGCTTCTGGCTCGCTGAATGAGATCAGCGCGCGGGTCCTCCCCCGCGGTCGCGGTGTTGAACTCGGTCAGGAGCTCGCGCGACTTGTCGTCGAGCGTCTTCGGCACGGTCACCTCGACGGTGGCGAGCAGGTCGCCCTTCGTGCCGTCCTTGCGGGCCACGCCCCTGCCACGCACCCGGAACGTGCGCCCGTTGGGCGTGCCCGCGGGGATGCGCAGCGTGACCGGCAGGCCCTTGAGAATCGGCACCTTGATCTCGGCGCCCAGCGCTGCCTCCGTGAACGTCACCGGCACCGCGACGGTCAGGTTGTCACCCGACCTGCCGAACACGGCATGCGGCTTCACGTTGGTCTGGATGTAGAGGTCGCCGGCCGGGCCGCCGTTCTCGCCCGGGGCGCCCTTGCCCTTGAGCTTGACCCGCTGGCCGTCGGCAACGCCGGCAGGGATGCGGGCCTGGATGGTGCGGGTGCTCTTGGCGCGGCCGCTGCCCTCGCACACGGGGCAGGGGTCGTCCACGATCAGGCCGCGGCCCTTGCAGTCGCGGCAGGGCTCGGAGAAGGCGAAGTTGCCCAGGTTGCGGCTGGCCGCGCCGGTGCCCTCGCAGGTGGGACAGACCCTGGGGGTCGTGCCCGCCTTGGCGCCGGTGCCGGTGCATGCGGCGCAGGCGGCCGAGCTGGTCAATCTGAGCGACACCGTGGTGCCCTCGACCGCCTCGGTGAACGTCAGCGTGACCTCGGACTCGACGTCCTGGCCGCGGCGTGGCCTGGACGTCGTGGTGGTGCGGGTAGAGCCACCGCGGTTGAACAGCCCGCCGAACAGGTCGCCGAGCCGCTCACCCGCGCCGCCGTGGCCCTGCTGCGCGGTCCCGCCGAACAGGTCACCGAAGTCGAACGGGAAACCGCCACCGCCGGCCCGCTGGCCGCCCACCCCGGAGCCGAACAGCGTGCGCGCCTCGTCGTATTCCTTGCGGCGCTTGCTGTCGGACAGGACGTCGTAAGCCTCTGAGACTTCCTTGAACTTGGCCTCTTTGGTCGCGTCGCCCTGGTTGCTGTCGGGGTGGTATTGCCTGGCGAGCTTGCGGTACGCCTTTTTGATCTCATCGGCGGTGGCGGTCTTGGGCACACCAAGGACGGCGTAGTAGTCCTTCTCCAAGTAGTCCTTGGTGCTCATCTAGGGCCCTTCGTCCTCGATCAGTTGTCTTCTTCGGATTGTGCGTCGCCATTGGGCGCCGCGGGCGCGTCTTCGGGCTCGGCCACGGCCACGCGCGCCGGGCGGAGCACCCTGTCACCCATGCGGTATCCAGGCTGCAGCACTTCGATCGCGGTCGGCTCGGTCACGTCCGGGGAGTAGCTGTGCATCAGCGCCTCGTGGACGGTCGGGTCGAAGGGCTCGCCCTTCTGTCCGAAGGAGCTGAGGCCCAGCTTGGTGACGGCCGCCTCCAGCGACTCCGCCACCTTCGCGAAGCCCCCGGTGAGCTCACCGTGGTCGCGGGCCCTGCCGATGTCGTCGAGCACGGGCAGGAGCTCCACCAGCGCACCCGCGACCGCCTGCTCCCTGACCGCGGCCCGGTCGCGCTCGACCCGCCTGCGGTAGTTCACGTATTCGGCCTGAAGTCGCTGCAGGTCGGCGGTCCGCTCGGCGAGCTGGGCGGCCAGCTCGCCGTCGGGGGAGGGCGCAGCCGGCGCCTCGGCGAACGGCTGCCCGGCCGCCTGGTCGGCGGCGGCGGTCTCCCTGACCTGCCCCGTCTCCGGGTCGATCTTGCGCTTGTCGCGGATCACTGGCTCCTCATGCCCGTTTTCACGCGCCGGCATCACTTGTCCTTCTTCGGCTCGTCGTCGACGATCTCGGCCTCGACCACGTCCTCGTCGGCCTTCTGGCCGTCACCGGCGGAGGCGTCCTGCGGGGCGCCCTCGCCGCCGGCCTGCTGGCCCTGGCTCGCGGCGTAGATCGCCGAACCCATCTTCTGGCTCACGGTGGCGAGCTTCTCGGCCGAGGTGCGGATGACGTCGGTGTCGGTGCCCTCCAGAGCCTTCTTCAGCTCGGCCAGGGCGTCGTTGACCTCGGTCTTGATGTCGCCGGGGACCTTGTCGTCGTTCTCGCGGAGGAACTTCTCCGTCTGGTAGGCCAGACCGTCCGCGTTGTTGCGGACCTCGGCCTCCTCGCGGCGCTTCTTGTCCTCCTCGGCGTACGACTCCGCCTCGCGCATCATGCGCTCGATGTCGTCCTTCGGCAGCGCGGAGCCGCCGGTGATCGTCATCGACTGCTCCTTGCCCGTGCCCAGGTCCTTGGCGCCGACGTTGACGATGCCGTTGGCGTCGATGTCGAAGGTGACCTCGATCTGCGGGATGCCGCGCGGCGCCGGCGCGATGCCGGTCAGCTCGAACGTGGCGAGCTTCTTGTTGTACGCGGCGATCTCGCGCTCGCCCTGGAAGACCTGGATCTGCACCGACGGCTGGTTGTCCTCGGCCGTGGTGAAGACCTCGGAGCGCTTCGTCGGGATCGTCGTGTTGCGCTCGATGATCTTGGTGAAGATCCCGCCCTTGGTCTCGATGCCCAGCGACAGCGGGGTCACGTCGAGCAGCAGGACGTCCTTGACCTCACCCTTGAGCACACCGGCCTGCAGGGCGGCGCCGATGGCGACGACCTCGTCCGGGTTGACGCCCTTGTTGGGCTCCTTGCCGCCGGTCAGCTCCTTGACCAGCTCGGTCACGGCGGGCATGCGGGTCGAGCCGCCGACGAGCACCACGTGCGCGATGTCGGCGACCTTGATGCCGGCGTCCTTGATGACCTGGTGGAACGGGCCCTTGGTCCGCTCGAGCAGGTCGGCCGTCAGCCGCTGGAACTCGCTGCGCGTGAGCTTCTCGTCCAGGTGCAGCGGGCCCTCGGACGACGCCGTGATGTAGGGCAGGTTGATGTTGGTCTCGGACTGGCTGGACAGCTCGATCTTCGCCTTCTCGGCGGCCTCGCGCAGGCGCTGGAGCGCCATCTTGTCCTTGGCCAGGTCGACGCCGTGCGCGTTCTGGAAACGCTTGACGAGCTCGTCCACGACGCGCTGGTCCCAGTCGTCACCACCGAGGTGGTTGTCACCGGAGGTGGCCTTGACCTCGACGAAGCCGTGGCCGTCCTCCTGGCCGACGTCGAGCAGCGACACGTCGAAGGTGCCGCCACCGAGGTCGAAGACCAGGATGGTCTGGTCCTGCTCCTTGTCGAGCCCGTAGGCAAGGGCCGCCGCGGTGGGCTCGTTGATGATGCGGAGCACGTTGAGGCCCGCGACCGTGCCGGCCTCCTTGGTGGCCTGGCGCTGGGCGTCGTTGAAGTAGGCCGGGACGGTGACCACCGCGTCGGTGATCTTCTCACCGAGGTAGGCCTCCGCGTCCTGCTTCAGCTTCTGCAGCACGAAGGCGCTGATCTGCTGCGGGGAGAACTTCTTGCCGTCGATCTCCTTGGACCAGTTGGTGCCCATCTCCCGCTTGACCGAGCGGATCGTCCGGTCCACATTGGTGACGGCCTGCCGCTTGGCGACCTCGCCGACCAGGACCTCGCCGTTCTTCGCGAAGGCGACCACGGACGGCGTGGTCCGCGAGCCCTGCGCGTTGGCGATGACGGTGGGCTCACCGCCCTCGAGGATCGAGACGACGGAGTTGGTCGTCCCAAGGTCGATACCTACCGCACGTGCCATGAGTACGTCCTTGTAGTCAAAGTTGAGTCGGTCGGACTCAAGTTACGGATGCCTGTCGTCTTTGTCAAACGACTTGAGCCTACTCGACTCAACCCTTGTGAGCGTCGCTGTATTCCAGATTCTGCACGACAAAGTGGACCCCGGCGGTGGGTGTGCGCCGGGGTCCACTTTGATGACGGCTCTCAGCCTCAGGGTGCCGTCGAGGCCTGCCGGGTCGCCGCAGGGGTTGTCCGGGGTGACGTCGGCACCAGTCGGTGATCAGCGGCACATGTCACGTTTTGGAACCGTCCACAATCTTGCGCTTGCCGAGCGCCTTCTTCAGCTTCACGGTCGTGGTCTTCTCCACCGCGATCATGATGCAGGACACGTTCCTGGCCTTGGGCGCGGTGCCCTCGTACAGGGTGATCGTGACCCTCTTCTTCGTCTCCTTGACCTTGACCTTGTGCAGCACGGTGCACGGGGCGACGCCGGACGACCAGATGAGCTGGATCTTCTTGCCCTTGGCGACCGGCGTGGCCTTGGTCCAGCGGACCTTGTGGACGTTGATGGCGTTGCCCGTCGGCTTGACCGGCTCCGGTCCCTTCGTGGGGGCGGTGGTGACCGGGCTCACGGCGACCGGGGCGTCGGGCGTGGAGGACGCGGCCTGCTTGGGGGGCGGCGCCGTGGCACAACTCGTCGCGAGCACCAGGGACCCGGCCAGAAGAGTCGCTTTCGTCATTGTGCGCATACTCATACGACGGACAAGGCTCGTTCCCGGTTCAGCGTCATACCGGAGTTAGTGTGGTTCCCGTGCTCCGTCAGGCTCTGCTCGCCGTCTCCAAGAGCGAACGCGCCGAGCGCGTCATCTCCACCTCCCCGCTGACCAGGGACGTCGTCAGGCGCTATGTCGCCGACGACGTCGGCCCCGTGATCGACGAGCTGACCCGCAGTGGGCTGCTCGTCACGGTCGATCACCTCGGTGAGGAGGTGACGGATCCCGCGCAGGCCGGCGACACCGTGCGCGAATACCTGTCGCTGCTCAACCTGCTGCCCGCGGGCGCCGACGTGTCGGTCAAGCTCACCGCGCTCGGGCTGCGGCTGTCGGAGCAGCTCGCGCTCGACCACGCCGCCACCATCTGCCGGGCCGCCGCGGCCAGGAACGTCACGGTGACGCTCGACGCCGAGGAGCACGACACGATCCCGGGGCTGCACTCCGTGCACACCGCGCTGCGCAGGGACCATCCGGACGTGGGCGTGGTGGTGCAGGCCTACCTGCCGGAGGCGCTGGAACGCTGCGAGAAGCTGGGCGGCGCCCGGGTGCGCCTGTGCAAGGGCGCCTACACCGCTCCCGGCGCCTACACCCGCCCCGCCGACATCGACCGCTCGTTCGTCCGCTGCCTGAAGATCCTCATGGCCGGCACCGGCTACCCCATGGTCGCCACGCACGACCCCAGGCTGGTGCGCATCGCCTCCACGCTGGCCGTGCTCTTCGGGCGCGACGTGACGGGCTTCGAATACCAGATGTTGTACGGGGTCCGCCCCGACGAGCAGGCCCGTCTGGCCGGCCTCGGCGCCCAGATGCGCGTCTACGTCCCGTACGGCTCCGACTGGTACGCCTACCTCATGCGCCGCCTCGCCGAGCGCCCCCGCAACCTGACCTTCTTCCTCAGGTCGCTGCTCTCCCGCCGATAGGCCACGGCCGCAACCGAACACCGGAGGGGTGTTAGTAGGCTGCCAGCGTGATTGCGATTCTGGGCACGGGCAAGATGGGCGAGGCCCTGCTGTCTGGCCTGCTGCGCGCGGGCTTCAAGCCGGGCGACATCATGGCGACCTCCCGCCGGGCCGAGCGGGCGCAGGCGCTGCGCGAGACCTATGGCGTGCGCACCGTCTCCAACTCCGAGGCGGCCAAGGCGGCGGACACGCTGATCCTGGCGGTCAAGCCGCAGGACATGGCCACGCTCCTGGCCGAGATAGCCCCTTACGTCCCCGCGGACCGCCTGGTGATCAGCGCGGCGGCCGGCATCACGACGTCGTTCGTCGAGCAGCGGCTGGGCGTCGACGTGCCCGTGGTGCGGGTGATGTCCAACACGCCCATCAGGTTCGACGAGGCGATGAGCGTGATCTCGGCGGGCGCGCACGCGGGGGAGGAGCACCTCAAGCTGACGGAAAACCTGCTCAAGCCGGTCGGCAAGGTGCTGCGCATCCCGGAGTCCCAGCAGGACGCCGCCACGGCGCTGTCCGGCAGCGGCCCCGCCTACTTCTTCTACCTGGTGGAGGCCATGGTGGACGCGGGCATCCTGCTCGGCATGCCGAGGGCCGCCGCGCTCGACATGGTCACCCAGTCCATCGTCGGCGCGGCCGTGATGTTGCGCGACTCAGGCGAGCACCCGGTCATCCTGCGCGAGGCCGTCACCTCGCCGGGCGGCACGACGATCGCCGCGATCGCCGAGCTGGAGCGGCACAGCGTGCGTGCGGCGTTCCTGGCCGCCATCGAGGCCGCCCGCGACCGCGGCCGCCAGCTCGGCTCCGGCTGAGAGGGCTGGGAGCCTGAGAGCTCGCTGAGAGCCGGTCGGCGGCCCGGCGGCACCGGCTCATACGATGTCTCGGGTGACGTTACGTCGCGGCGTTGCGCCGCTGCTCGTCCTCTTAACACTGACCGGCTGCACGTCCGAGGAGCCGTCGAACGTCCAGGTCGGGGACGTCCGGCGGGCCCCGGTCACCGAGGTCGTCGAGGCTCCCGCCACGGTGGGCGCGCGAGCCTCGGCCACGCTGCGCTCCCCGGCCCAGGGCACGATCGCCAAGCTGTACGTCCGCGAGGGCGACCGCGTCCGCAAGGGCGACATCCTGGCCAAGATCCGCTCGCCTCAGGCCCAGAGCCAGCTCGAACAGGCCCGCCAGGCCTCCAAGATGGCCGCCCCGGCAGGCGTCGCCATGCCGAGCGTGCGCCTGCCGTCGCTCGACACCAGGGCGTTCGACCGCAAGGTCGCCGCGCACTTCGCCACAGCCCGCAAGGAGGCGAAGAAGGTCGAGGACGCCAGGGCGCGCAAGCAACTGCTCCAGGCCATCGACCTGGCCCAGGACCAGCACAAGGCGCAGACCAAGGCCCTGGCCACGATCACCGTCCAGCTCAACCGCTCGATCAACGGCATCCTGTCCGGCGTGACCAGCGGCCTGTCGAGCTCCATGGCCTCACTCCAGGCGGCCTCGACGTCCCAGGCCAAGGCCGCGGTCAAGGCGGCGGAGAGCACGGTCAAGTCGCTCACGATCAAGGCGCCGTTCGGCGGGGTCGTCACGCTGGGCCGCGTGTCGGGCGGCGGTGGAGGGGGCGGCGTCGAGAGCCTGCTCAGCCAGATCCCTGGCGGAGGCGGGCAGCAACTGCCGTCCATGCCCTCGGGGGGCTCCTCGGGCGGGACGCCTGTGGCGACGGGGGTGCCCGTCTCGGCGGGCGACACGATCGCCACCGTCACCGACGTCTCCACGCTCCTGCTGGACGCCGATGTCGACGAGACCGACGTGTTGCTGGTCAAGAAGGGCGTGAAGGCCGCGGTCGAGCTGGACGCCGTCCCCGGGGCCACGTACACGGCCGTGGTCACCGGCATCGGGGTCACCCCCAAGGAGGGCACCACGGGCGGCGTCAGCTATCCGGTACGGCTCACGCTCGGCGCCGGCACGTTCGACGACGGCTCGCAGGCGCCCACCCCCAAACCGGGGATGAGCGCCGTCACCCGGCTGACCGTGCGCGAGTCGCCGTCCGCGGTCTCGGCCCCGGCCTCCGCCATCGTCTCCAGCGGGCGCGAGAGCGTGGTCTGGGTGATCAGGAACGGAGTCGCCGAGCGGCGCGTCGTCAAGCTCGGCGCGCAGGGCGACGCGGTGGTCGAGGTGCTGAGCGGGCTGACCGTGGGCGACCGGATCGTGGTCAAGGGGGCCGACTCCGTCCGGCAAGGGCAGCGTCTGCCATGACGCCGGCCATGGAGGCGGTGGACCTCACCCGGCGTTACCAGCTCGACGGCGTGGCCGTGGAGGCGCTCCGCGGCGTCTCGCTGACGATCGGGCCGGGCGAATTCGCCGCGATCCTGGGCCCGTCGGGATCCGGCAAGTCCACGCTCATGCACCTGCTCGGCTGTCTGGACCGGCCCACCTCGGGGACGCTCAGGATCAACGGGGTGGAGATGTCGGGTTTGTCGGACACCGCCCTGGCGGACCTGCGGAACAAGACGATCGGCTTCGTCTTCCAGTCCTTCCACCTGCTGGGCCGGACCACCGCGCTGGACAACGTGGCCCTGCCGCTGGTCTATCGGGGCGTCGGCAGGTCCGAGCGGCGGGCCAGGGCCAAGGCGGCGCTGGAGTCCGTCGGGCTCGGGCACCGCATGGGGCATCGGCCGTCCCAGATGTCCGGTGGCGAGCAGCAACGGGTCGCCATCGCCAGGGCGCTGGTCGGGGAGCCCAAGGTGCTGCTGGCCGACGAGCCCACCGGCAACCTCGACACCGCCAACGGCGCGGAGGTGATGGGCATACTCGACCGGCTCAACAGCGACCGGGGGGTGGCCGTGGTGCTGGTCACGCACGAGCCGGAGGTCGCCGCCCACGCCCGGCGGCAGATCCACGTACGGGATGGGCTGATCGAGAAGGACACCGCGTGAGAACGGGCGAGGCGCTGGCGATGGCGCTGGAGGCGCTGCGGGTCAACCGGCTGCGTAGCGTGCTGACCATGCTCGGCGTCGTCATCGGCGTGCTCGCCGTGGTGATCCTCGTGGCCATCGGCACCGGCGCCAAGGACGAGATCGAGAAGCAGATCTCGGGCCTCGGCACCAATATCATCCTGGTGGTCCCCGGGCGCATCAGCCTGGGCGCGGCGCCGACGCAGAGCAAGCTCAACCTGGCCGACGTGGCGTACGTGCGGCGCGTGGTCGGCGACCCGTCGAAGGTGACCGTCTCGCTGCAGTCGGGCGAGACCGTGCGCGTCGGCCGGACGGAGGCGTTCGTCACGGTGGTCGGCACCGACCAGAATCTCGTCAACATCTTCGAGCGGCCGGTCGAGAAGGGCCGCCCGCTGAGCGAGACCGACGTCGACACCCGCCGCAGGGTGGCCGTCCTCGGCTCGGAGGTGGCCGACCGCATGTTCGGCGACCTCGACCCGATCGGCCGGCAGGTGACGATCTCCGGGGCCAGGTTCCGGGTGGTGGGGGTGTACGCCGAGGTCGGGCAGACGTTCGGGCTCTCCCGCGACCAGGAGATCCACATCCCGGTGACCACGGCGCAGCGGTTGTTCGGGCTCGAGCGGATCAACGGGATGGCCGTCGGCGCCTCCGGGCCGGACGAGATCGACGCGCTGTCGGACAAGGTGACGGCCGCGCTGCGGTCCCGCTATCCGGGCGAGCAGTTTTCCGCGGTCACGCAGACCGCGTTGCTCGGCACGATCGGCAGCGTGCTCGGCATGCTCACCGGCGTGCTGGCTGCCATCGCGGGCATCTCGCTGCTGGTCGGCGGGGTCGGCGTGTCGAACATCATGCTCGTCAGCGTGCGCGAGCGCACCCGCGAGATCGGGCTGCGCAAGGCGCTGGGGGCCAGGCAGCGAGACATCCTGGCCCAGTTTCTCATCGAGGCGGTGCTGCTGACCACGATCGGCGGGCTCATCGGGATCCTGCTCGGGGTCGGCGGCTCGCTGGCCATCGCCGCGTTCACGGAGGTGCCGGCGTCGATCACGTGGTGGTCGATCGCACTGGCCTTCGGAGTGTCGGCGGCGGTCGGCGTGTTCTTCGGCGTGGCGCCGGCGCGGAGGGCGGGGAGGCTGGACCCCGTCATCGCCCTCCGCGCCGAGTAGCGGGGCTCAGGCGTCGCGGCGCTGCATCAGCACCGCACCCGCGATCATGGCGACCACGATCCACACCAGGTAGACGCCGAACCCGCTCCACGGGCCCAGCGCGCCGTTGCCCTGGTTGCTGACGATCAGCATGCCGGCGTTGGTGGTGAAGTATTCGGCCACGGTCTTGCCCCACTGCCCCGGTAGCTGGGTCGCCAGCGTGGGCAGCACCAGTATCAGCGCGATGGCCGACACGAGCGCACCCGGCGTGTGCCTGATGAGCGTGCCGAGGCCGAGTCCGAACACCCCGCACGCGGTGAGGTAGAGGGTGGCCCCGAGCACGGCCCGCGCCACCTCGCCCAGCTCCACCGCGGGCGGCTGGATGATGGCCAGACCGATGCCGATGGCCGAGGCCGACGCGAGCGCGGAAACGACCAGCGACGTCGCGGCGAAGATCACGATCTTGCCGGCCAGCAGGCTCATGCGCCGGGGCACGGCCATCAGCGACGTGCGGATGCCGCCCGTGCGGTATTCGCTGGAGATCACCAGCGCGCCCAGCGTGGCCATGGCCAGCTGCGCGAACATGACGCCCATCAGGCTCATCATGATCGCGTCATCGCCGGAGGCCGGCCCGTCCGGGTTGTTCTTGGAGGCGGCGGTGACGAGCGCGGACAGGCCCGCCATCAGCACGACCGTGACGGCCAGCGTCCACACCGTCGAGCGCACGGAGCGGATCTTGGTCCATTCGGACCTGAGAATGTCGATCATGACGTGAACTCCAGGCTGTCCTTGGTGAGCTCCATGTAGGCCGCTTCGAGTGAGGGCTGCACATAAGTCAGCTCCTCCAGCGGGATGCCGGCCCGGGTCGTGAGCGTGCCGATCTCGAGCGTGGTCATCGCGGTCACCCGCAGGTGGTCGGGATGCAGCTCACCCACCTTGATCAGCTCGGCCACCTCGGCGAGTCGGGGCGAGCGCACCCGTACGTAGCCCTGCGAGCTTCGCCCGATGAACTCCTCCACGCTCGTGTCGGCGATGAGCGCGCCCTTGCCGATCACGATCAGGTGGTCGGCGGTCTGCGCCATCTCGCTCATGAGGTGGCTGGAGACGAACACCGTCCGCCCCTCCGCCGCCAGCTTGCGCATGAACGTGCGGATCCACAGGATGCCGTCCGGGTCGAGCCCGTTGACGGGCTCGTCGAAGAGCAGGATCTCCGGGTCGCCGAGCAGCGCCGCGGCGATGCCCAGCCGCTGTGACATGCCCAGCGAGAACCCGCCGACCCGCCGCTTGGCCACCTCCGCCAGTCCCACCGTCTCCAGCACCTCGCTCACCCGGCTCGCCGGGATGCCGTTGCTCTGCGCGATGGCCAGCAGGTGGTTGCGGGCGCTGCGCCCGCCGTGCACCGCCTTGGCGTCCAGCAGGGCCCCCACCTGGTGTAACGGGTGCCGCAGCTCGTGGTAGGGCCGCCCGTCCACGAGCACGGAGCCGCCGGAAGGCCGGTCGAGGCCCAGGATCATCCGCATGGTCGTGGACTTGCCTGCCCCGTTGGGCCCGAGGAAGCCGGTCACCTGACCGGGCTCGACGTCGAACGACAGGTCCGCCACCGCGACGGTGCCGCCGTAGCGCTTTCTCAGGTTCGTTGCTCGAATCGCGGTCATGATCCCAGGGTGCCGTCGCGGGCGGCCGGTTTCGTCCTGCCTGGGGACCGTTATCGGCGGGGGTCTCTAGGACCCTGGTCCTACTCTCCAGGGTGGATCAACGCCGCCTCGTAGGCGACGATCACGGCCTGCGCCCGGTCCCTGACACCGATCTTGGCGAACAGGCTCGTCACGTGGTTCTTGACGGTCGAGGGAGAGACGGACAGGTCGGCGGCGATCTCCTGGTTCGACCGGCCGCGGGCGATCAGGACGAGGATCTCCCGCTCCCTGTCGGTCAGCCCGGCCAGCCGGGAGGGCACCGCCCGCGGCCGGGAGGCGCGGACGAAGGTGCCGATCAGCCGGGTCAGCAGGCGCGGCGCGACGGCCGACTCGCCGCGGTGCACCACGCGCACGCCCTCGATCAGCTCTTCGGGGGAGACGTCCTTGGGCAGGAACCCGTCGGCGCCCGCCCGGAGCGCCGCGACCACGTTCTCGTCCAGGTCGAACGTGCTCAGCGCGAGCACCCGCACCTCGGGCAGCTCCGCGGTGATCAGCTCGGTCGCGCGCACGCCGTCCAGATTCGGCATGTGCAGGTCCATCAGCACGACATCGGGGGTGAGCCGCCTGCTCAGGTCCACCGCCTCCGCGCCGTCGGCGGCCTCGCCGACCACGCTCAGGTCGGACTGGGCGTCGAGCATGAGCCTGAACCCCTTGCGCACCAGCTCGTGGTCGTCGACCAGCAGGATCCTGATCATGCTCCCTCCAGTGGGATGCGGGCGTGCACCCGGAAACCGCCTTCTGGGCGCGGGCCCGTGGACAGCTGGCCGCCGCATAATGCCACTCGCTCGGCCATGCCGCCGAGTCCGAACCCCGGCGCGCCGTCCTGCCTCGCCAGGCCGTCGTCGACCACCTCGACCTCCACCGCGCCCGGCTCGTACGCCAGGCGCACGCTGGCCCTGGCGCTGACCGCGTGCTTGCGGGTGTTGGTCAGCGCCTCCTGCACGATGCGGTAGACGGCGTGGTCCACGGTCGCGGGCAGCTCGACGGGCTCGCCCGTCACGGTCAGGCTGGCCGGCAGGCCCGCCGACTTCGCCTCCTTGATCAGCACGGGCAGCCGCGCCGCGCCCACGCCCGTCGCGGCGCCGGGGCCGTCCCCGCCGTCGGCCCTGAGCACGTCCAGCAGGCGGCGCATCTCCGACATCGCCTGGCGGGCGGTCTGCTCCGCGCTCTCCAGCGCGTTCCTGGTGACCTCCTGCTCGGGCGGGAGCGTGGCCCGCGCGCCGCCGACCAGGGCGTTGATCACCGTGATGTGGTGGGCGACCACGTCGTGCAGCTCCCTGGCGATGCGCCGCCGCTCCGCGCGTACGGCGGCTTCGGTGGCCTCCCGCCTGCTGCGCTCGTTCAGCTCGGCCCTGAGCCGGACCAACTGCCCGACACCGACCGGAACGCCCACCCCGATCAGCGCCGCCAGCCAGCCGCCCTGCGCCCGCCAGAACAGCTCCATGGTCGTCGCGTAGGCGGCGAAACCGGCCACCGAGACGATCGCGGTCGGCCGGCCGGTGGTGTAGCGGCCCACGCTGTAGAACGCGATGGCCGAGGGTGCCGTGACGAACAGGACGGACTGCGCCACGATGCCCACGCAGTCGAGCACGGTCACCAGAGCGGCGGTCACGAGGGGCCGCCGGCGCCGCACGAGCAGGGGCAGGACGCTCAACTGGTAGAGCGCCACGATCAGGGGCGGCGACTGGACCTCCCCCTGGACGGCCATCCCCTGGACGACCATGGCGATGGCGGCCGCGACCGTCGGGAGGGAGAGCACGATCACGAGCGTCGTGTCGAAGACCCGGGGGCGGCGGAACCAGCTAACGATCTTCATGAAGGTTCGTGCCACGCGCACGTTACGACCCTAAAGCACCCGGGCTACAACGAGGTGTCTGCGCTGCGGTAACGTCGGCGCAAGGCCAGGGAGCACAGAGGGGTTGCGCATGAGCCGGTCGGCACGGGTGATCTGGGACGACGCTCTCATCTCCTACAATTTCGGCCCCAGTCATCCGCTGGCCCCCGTGCGGGTGGAGCTCACCATGGCGCTCGCCCGCGAGCTCGGCGTCCTGGACAAGGTCGAGATGGCCGGCTGCGGCCCGGCAAGCGACGACGAGCTGTCCATGATCCACAAGCGCGACTACATCGAGGCCGTCAAGCGGGTATCGGCCTCAGGCCGGCCCGATCTCGGCTGCGGGCTGGGCACGCCCGACAATCCGGCCTTCACGGGCGTGCACGAGGCCTCGGCGTTGATCGCGGGCGCCACGCTGGCGGCCGCCCGCGCGGTCTGGGAGGGCACGGCGGAGCACGCGGTCAACATCGCCGGCGGGCTGCACCACGCCATGCCGGCCGTGGCCAGCGGCTTCTGCGTCTACAACGATCCCGCGCTGGCCATCGCCTGGCTGCTGGCCCAGGGCGTAGGCAAGATCGCGTACGTGGACGTGGACGTGCACCACGGCGACGGCGTGCAGGCGATGTTCTATGACGATCCGCGGGTCCTGACGATCAGCCTGCACGAGAGCCCGCGCACGTTGTTCCCGGGCACCGGGTTCCCCGAGGAGACCGGCGCCGACGGCACGGCTGTCAACGTGGCGCTGCCCGCGGGCTGCGGCGACGCCGGCTGGCTGCGGGCCTTCCACGCGGTGGTGCCGCCGCTGCTGCACGAGTTCAGGCCCGAGATCCTGGTGACCCAGCACGGCTGCGACAGCCATGCGCTCGACCCGCTCGCCAACCTGATGCTGAGCGTGGACGGCCAGCGCGCGGCTTACGCCGCCCTGCACCGCCTGGCGCACGAGACGGCCGGCGGGCGGTGGATCGCCACGGGCGGCGGCGGATACGAGCTGGTCCAGGTCGTGCCGCGGGCGTGGACCCACCTCATCGCCGAGCTGGCCGGACACCCTGTGGATCCCGCCACGCCGACCGGCCAGGAGTGGCGCAGGTTCGTCAGGGAGCGCACGGGTGAGACGCCGCCGCTCACCATGACCGACGGCCGGAGCCCGGAATTTCACGACCTATCCGGTGGTTATGACCCAGCGGACCCCATTGACCGTGCGGTCATGGCGACCCGGAACGCGGTGTTCCCCCTGCACGGCCTCGACCCCCTGCCCTAGCGAGGAAAGAGCTGTGCTGAGCCGCGACCAACTCCGCGAGCACCTCGTCCACAGCCGCATTGCCGGCGACGTCGCGACCTCCCGCGAGAACAACCTCGACCACTACAGCTCGCTGGCCAACGGCGATGATTACTACAAGCTGGGGCTGACGTTCGACCAGCCGTGGTCCTACCGCGACATCCTGGCGCTCATGGCCAAGTCCGCCGGCGTGGTCGCCGACGCCGGGCACCGCTGGGGCCAGGACACCATCGATCCCGACCTGACGATCGACGCCGTCGACGCCATGGCCGAGCGGATCGCCGCGGTGTTGTCGCGGCCGAGCCCGCGCGTGTTGTTCGCCACCGGGCATCCGACCGGGCTGCTCGCCATCCACCTGCCGCTGGCCGCGCTGCTGGCCGGGCACGGCGCCGAGTTGCTGACGCCGGGCGAGGGATGGGCGTATGCCGGGTCGGCCTTCGGCCGCCCGCGCCACATCCGCTACCTGCAGGACATCGCGATGCTCGACGACAGAGGCGGCTTCGTGCACAGCCACGACGCCGCGCCCATGCGGCACATGCTCGGCGAGCTCGACGGAGAGCTGCCCGACCTGGTGATCGCCGATCATGGATGGGCAGGCGCGGCCGGAGAGGCCGGCGTGCCGACGGTCGCGTTCGCCGACAGCAACGACCCCGGCCTGTTCGTCGGGGAGGCGGAAGGCAAGATCGACGTGGTCGTGCCACTCGATGACAATGTGCTGCCCCGCTATTACGCTCCGCTGACCGACAGACTGGTCACTCAGGTCTCACGAGCCCTTTGAGTCGAATTCGGCCCTCCCGATACCGTCTTTTCGCGCCTGCATTCCAAGAGGCTCGCTGTCCCTTTGCCAACTTTTGACGGGGCTCCGGCGACTCTTATGTGTGGCAACTTGGACAGTTCCAACGTCCGAGTCTGGTGCTCGGCCCGGCAGCTGGCCAGCAACTTTGCTGGTTCGGCTGACAGGTGGCTCCGTCCAGAGAGAAAATAGGGGGTTTGCCGAGTCGGAGTCCCGACTTACGCTGACGGCAGTACACGTGCGTGAGCAATGGCACCAGTGGGGATAACCCGGAAACACGTGCGGAAGAGGCGTCCGATGGGTGCAGGCGAAAGACCTCTCAGCGAGGTGAAGTTCCTGACCGTCGCAGAAGTGGCGACGGTCATGAGGGTGTCCAAGATGACGGTGTACCGGCTCGTACACTCCGGCGAGCTCCCGGCCATCAGGGTAGGCCGGTCGTTCAGAGTGCCCGAGCAGGCGGTCCACGACTATCTGCGGGAGGCCTACATCGAGGCAGGTTGACGTAGCGACGTGAATGGTCACGCCGTGAGTGCTGTCGCGGGAGAGGCCCGGCCGCAGCGAGAGACACGGCCGGGCTCTCGCCCCCCCAAGGGGCGATCTACGGTGGATCGCCGGTAGTCTGTGAGCCGGTGTGCGCTCGCACTCCGATTCAGACTTGCTACCAGCACCAGGGGGTCCCGTGGGCTCTGTTATCAAGAAGCGCCGCAAGCGGATGGCCAAGAAGAAGCACCGCAAGCTGCTCAAGAAGACGCGCATCCAGCGGCGTAACAAGAAGTAACGAACGCAGCTGCGAGGCGCTGATGACCCACACCGTGCTCGTCACCGGGGTCTCGCGCCACATCGGCGCCCGGGTGGCGAGTGTTCTGGCTGCGGACCCGGACATCAGCCGTGTCATAGGAGTCGACACCGTGCCGCCCCCCTCGCTGACGCGGGACGGCGGCGACTCCCTCGGCCGGACGGAGTTCGTCCGGGTCGATCTGCGTAGCCCCGACATCGCTCAGGTGATCGCGGCCGCGGACATCGACACCGTTGTGCACATGAGCCTGGTCAGCGCTCCCTCGCGGAGCGGTGGCAGGGCTGCCATGAAAGAGCACAACGTCATCGGCACCATGCAGCTGCTCGGGGCCTGCCAGCGGTCGGCGACCGTGCGGCGCGTGGTGGTCCGCTCCACCACCGCCGTCTATGGCTCGTCGCCGCGGGATCCGGCGGTGTTCACCGAGGACCTGGAGCCGCACGACGGTCCCAGCCACGGCTATGCCAAAGACGCGGTCGAGGTCGAAGGCTACGTACGCGGTTTCGCCCGGCGCCGTCCCGACGTGACGGTGTCACTGCTGCGCTTCGCCAACTTCATGGGTCCAGGCGTGGACTCGCCGCTGACGCGTTACTTCACCCAGCCGGTGCTGCCGACCGTGTTCGGCTTCGACCCACGGCTGCAGTTCGTCCACGAGGACGACGCGGTCGAGGTGCTGCGCCGGATGGCGAGCGAGGATCACCCCGGCACGTTCAACGTGGCCGGGGTCGGCGTGCTGCTGCTGTCGCAGTGCGCCAGGCGGGCGGGGCGGCTGTCGCTGCCACTGCTCTCGCCCGCGTTCAAACTGCTGGGCAACACCGCGCGCCGGGTCGGGCTGGTCGAATACTCGCCCGAGCAGCTCAGACTGATGAGCCATGGCCGCGCTGTCGACACCTCCAGGCTGGAGGCCGAGCTCGGCTGGAAGCCCAAGTTCACGACCGGGGCGGCCTACGACGACTTCTTGCGTTCCCGGGGCCTGCACCCGTTCGGAGGTGTGCCGAGTTGAGTGTTCCCAGCGAAGAGGACGACGCGCGCGTGATCCCGATCAGCGCCGCGCCGTCCTTCGAGCAGCCGGATCCTGAGCCCCTGGCCAAGCTCCTGGCCTTCGTCCGCAGGCGGGTCAGCGGCGACTACGAGGTCGACGAGTTCGGCTACGACGCCGAGCTGACGGACAAGGTCTTCCTCGAGCTGGTCAGGCCCCTCTACACCCGCTGGTTCCGGGTCGAGACGGTTCAGCTCAAGAACGTGCCCGAGGAGGGCGGCGCCCTGGTCGTCGCCAACCACTCGGGCACGCTGCCACTCGACGCGCTGATGCTCCAGGTGGCCATGCACGACGACGTGGGCAGGCCGCTGCGGCTGCTCGGCGCCGACCTGGTCTACCAGCTGCCGATGCTCAGCCACCTGGCACGCAAGACCGGCCACACGCTGGCCTGCCGGGAGGACGCCGACCGGCTGCTGCGCAAGGGCGAGCTGGTCGGGGTGTTCCCCGAGGGCTTCAAGGGCGTCGGCAAGCCGTTCTCCGAGCGCTACAAGCTGCAGCGGTTCGGCCGCGGCGGGTTCGTGGCGTCGGCCATCCGCGCCGGGGTGCCGATCCTGCCCACCGCGATCGTGGGCGCCGAGGAGATCTATCCGAAGATCGGCGATCTGAAGTTCCTGGCCAGGACGCTCGGCCTGCCCTACCTGCCGATCACGCCGTTCTTCCCGCTGCTCGGCCCGCTCGGGCTGCTGCCGCTGCCGTCCAAGTGGATGATCGAGTTCGGCGAGCCGATCCGCACCGACGAATACGAGCCGTCGGCGGCCGACGATCCGATGCTGGTGTTCAACCTCACCGACCACATACGCGAGGTGATCCAGCAGATGCTCAACGAGCTGCGGCTGCGCAGAGGCCACGCCTTCCCGCCGTTCCTGTAGTGCAACCGGTGGGGTGTCCCCGGTGTTCTCCGGGCGATTCGTCGTCTACACCGAAGGACATCCCCATGGATCTCGAGCTTTCCGGCCGCGTCGCCGTCGTCACCGGCGCGTCCAAGGGCATCGGCCTCGCCGTCGCCCGAACCCTGGCCGACGAGGGCGCGCACGTGGTCGCCGCCTCCCGTACACCGGTCGACGCCAAAGCGACGCACGTCGCGGTCGACCTCATGGACCCGCAGGCGCCGGCGCGGGTCATCGCGCGTGCGGTGGAGGAGTTCGGCGGCGTGGACATCCTCGTCAACAATGCCGGCGGGCCGCCGCCCGGGGTGAGGTTGCCGCGGGTCGGGTTCATGACGCCCGGCGACGCGGACTGGCAGGCGATGTTCGAGTTCAACCTGTTCTCGGCCGTCCGCATGATCCGCGCCGCCGTGCCCGTCATGATCGAGCGGGGCGGCGGCTCGATCATCAACATCTCCAGCGGCTCGGCCCGGCAGCCCGGGGCCATCAACGTCGACTACGGCGCGGCCAAGGCGGCGCTCAATCACGTGGGCAAGGCCGTGTCGGAGGAGTTCGGCACTCAGGGCATCCGGGTCAACACGATCGCGCCGGGCCCGGTGCTCACCGACTGGTGGACCAAGGACGGCGGGGCCGCCGAGGTCATCGGGGGCATGGCCGGGGCTGCCAAAGAGGACGTCATCGCCCAGGTCGCGCCTGACATGATGAGGCTGCTCACCGGACGCCTGGTGTACCCGCAGGAGATCGCGGACATGGTCGCCCTGCTGGCCTCGCCGCGCTCGGCCAGCACGACCGGCGCCGAGTTCGCCGTCGACGGAGGCTTCCTGAAGGAGCTGTGAACCCTTGTGGCGGGTTGTGGCAAGACATCGGTGACCCATCCCCCTACAGAAGGGCGGAGATGATCCTGCAACCCGCCACCCGGGGTGCGGACGCGGAGCTCGTATGCGCCTCGTGGACCGATCCCGAGGTGTTCGCCGAGCTGTTCGACCGATACTCCGCCATGCTCTATCGGTACGTCTCCAAGCGGCTCGGCCCCGAGCCCGCGGAAGACCTCGTCGGCGAGACGTTCCTGGTCGCCTTCTCCCGCAGGGAGAGCTATGACCTGGCGTACGAGGACGCCCGGCCGTGGCTCTTCGGCATCCTCACCAAGCTCATCTCCCGGCACCACCGCAAGGAGGCCGCCCGCTACCGCGCCCTCCTGCGTGCCCCTGTCGACTCCGACATCGAGTCGCCCGCCGACCGGGTGGTCGCCGGCGTGACCGCTCAGGCCGTACGCGCCGAGCTGGCGGGCGCGCTGGCCGCCCTGCCCGTCAAGGACCGCGACGTCCTGCTGTTGATCGCCTGGGGCGATCTCACGTACGAGGAGGTCGCGCAGGCGCTCGGCATCCCCATCGGAACCGTGCGCTCCCGCCTCAACAGGGGCAGGCGGAAGGTACGTGCCGCGCTCGGCGACGCCAACCCCATGGAGGAGGAGTGACGATGGACGACCTGAAGCTGCTCCGCGACCTCGGCAGGGAGCTGGAGCACGAACCGCCCGCGACGCTCGTCCGCCAGCGGGACCGCCTGCTGCGGGCCCGGCCGCGGCGCCGGTGGGCAGGCTGGTGGACCGCCGGGCTGGTGGCCGTCGCCACGGCCGCCGCGGTCGCCGTGCCCACCGTGCTGATCGCCGACCGGCACACCGCCGCGCCTCCAGCCGGATCGCAGGCCGTGGACATGAGCGGCACGCGTAACGTGCTGGTGATCGGGTCGGACACGCGGGAGGGCGAGGGCAACGCTCCCTATGGCCCGCGGTCCACCGGAGCGGGGAAACGGTCCGACACCATCATGATCATTCACGTGCCCGCCGACCGGGGCAGGGCCACGGCCGTCAGCGTGCCGCGCGACTCGATGGTGGCGATTCCCGCCTGCTCGGGGCTGCCGGCGCGGACGGACATGATCAATTCGGTGTACAACAAGGGCGGGGCCGCCTGCCTGCGCAGGACACTGGAAAAGCTGACCGGGCTGTCCATTCAGCACACGGTGGAGGTGGACTTCGCGGGCTTCAAAGGCATGGTGGACGCGCTCGGGGGAGTGGAGATCACCGTGGCCCGGGCCGTGGACGATCCGAAGGCGAAGCTGAAGCTGCCTGCCGGGAAGGTCCTGCTGAACGGGGAGACGGCGCTGGGGTACGCGCGGCTGCGGTATGTCGGCGATGGGTCGGACATTGGGCGGATCAAGCGCCAGCAGCAGCTCGTGCTCGCGATGGTGAAGAAAGCCGGCACGGCCTTCGCGGACGCCGACCGGCTGAAGGCCTTCCTCGGTGCGCTGCGGAAGGCGGTCAAGACAGACCTGAGCTTGGAGGCGATGTACGAGCTGGCGGGCGAGCTTGCGAAGACCAAGATGGATCTGGTGACGGTCCCGTGGGAGCCGTACACGCGTGACAACCACCGCCTCCAGTGGAAGCAGCCGGAGGCCGGTGAGCTGTTCAAGTCTCTGAAGTGACGCGACCCGCCCGCCGCCCGCCGTCCGCGGCGGGCCGGGCGGCGTGCGGGGAGCTCAGCGCTGGGTGCGGTAGTGGCGGCGTAGTGCGATGGCGGCGGCGACGCCGCCCGCCACGGCCCCCACGCCGGCGGCGATGGGCAGGGCCGTCAGAGTCGCCTTGCGCCCGGTGCGGAAGTCCTTGATGGGCCAGTCGTGTCTCCTGGCGTGCTCGCGGAGCTCGCTGTCCGGGTTGATGGCCACCGCCTGGCCGACCAGTGACAACATCGGCAGGTCGTTGGCCGAGTCGCTGTAGGCGGTGCAGCGGGTCAGATCGAGGCCCTCACGACGGGCCAGCGCCCGGACCGCCTCGGCTTTGGCCGGTCCGTGGAGGAGGTCGCCGACCAGCCGGCCGGTGTAGATGCCGTTGCTGGTCTCGGCCACCGTGCCGAGCGCGCCGGTCAGTCCGAGGCGCTGCGCGATGACCCTGGCCAGCTCCACCGGCGTGGCGGTGACCAGCCAGACCCGCTGCCCGGCGTCCAGGTGGGCCTGGGCGAGCGCCCGGGTGCCGCCCCAGATGCGGTCGGCCATGACCTCGTCGTAGATCTCCTCGCCGAGGCGTACGACGTCCTCGACCTTGGCGCCGGCCACGAACGCCAGCGCGGTCTCCCGCGCCACCGCGATGTGCTCGGGGTTTTCGTTGCCGCGCAACCGGAACACCGCCTGCCCTACGGCGAACTTGAACAGGTCGGACGTGGTGAACATGCCGCGTGTGGCAAGCCCTCTGGCGAAGTGGTAGATCGAGGCGCCGCGCATCATCGTGTTGTCGACGTCGAAGAAGGCTGCCGCCTGGAGGTCCGGCTCGACCGGGGCGACGGCGATCGCCGCTTCCGCCGCGGCCTCGCCGGCGGCCTCGGGCTCCACCTCGTGTCGTCGTCGGATTAGCCGCCACATGAGCGCCAGCTTACAGAGCTACCCGGGCGCGGCCAGACCTTCGATGTAGTGCAAATAGCCCTCCGCTTGGGTCTGCTGATCCTCGCTGAGCTGCGGGAGCATCGGCCCGACGACCTCTTTCTGGTCGCGTGCGAATTTTTCGATCTTCGGTGAGCGCGGCTCGGCCCGCTTCAGCCGGCTGATGCCCGACCGCGTGGACTTCTCCATCTCGGTGAGCGTCTCGCCGACCAGCGTGCCGTCGGACGAGCCGAGCAGGGTGGCGACCTCCTTGGCGCGGGTCTTGGCCGAGTCCAGCTCCCGCTCGCCGCGTTCGGCGTCGTCGGAGCTGAGGCGTACGAGCGTGCTCTCGGCGGCGCGCTTGAGCGGGTAGAGCGAGTCCCCCGGCACCGCCTGATAGGTGGCGAACGCCGAGATCATCATGGCCGCCGCCAGCCCGAACGTGGTCAGATGGGACAGCAGGGGCCGCCGGCGTGCCGAGCGGCGGCGAGCGTGCTTGGGCGTGGCGGGACGCCCCCGCTCCGCGGCCAGGGCGCCGGAGAGCAGCTCCGCGCGCAGCCGGGCGCGGAAGGATGGCTCCGGCGCGCCGCCGATGGGCAGCCGGCGCAACTCCGTGAGGTGCTCGAGCACGCGTTCCCGCCGTCTGCGCGCCCTACCCATGGCAGCTCCCGTATGGCCGTGACACCTGCCTAACGAGGGGTGGAGGAGGGAGGTTACGCCAGGTCGTGCTTGAGTGCCCGGGCGAGCGCGCGTACGGCACGGAACTGCAGCGCTTTGATCGCTCCACTCTTCTTCCCCATGATCAGTGCGGTTTCCGCGAGCGAGAGGCCGTGCAGGAAACGCAGGACCACGCATTCCTGCTGCTCAGGATTGAGGTCTCGGACGGCACGCAGCACCCGGTCGTTGATGATGGCCGTGACCACGGCGTTCTCCGGAATGTGCGAGCCGTCGAGCGGAACGTCGATGATCTCCCCGGTGGGGATCTCGAGCCGGTACCGGCCCGACTTGAAGTGATCGGTCACCAGGTTCCTGGCGATGGTCACGAGCCAAGCGCCGAAATCGCGGCCTTGCCAGGTGAAGTCGGCGATCCTGCGCAGCGCCCGGAGGAAGGTCTCGCTGGTCAGGTCCTCGGCGAGCTGGTGAGAGCCGACCCGGAAGTAGATGTAGCGATAGACCAGGTCCACGTAGCGGTCGTAGAGCGTGCCAAAGGACTCCGTGCACCCGTCCTTGGCGAGCATCACGAGCGTGCGTACGTCGTCGGGCGCTCGTCCATCGTCGGGCGCTCGTCCGTCGCCGGGCACTGCCGCGCCCGACTCCTCTGGGCGCACGGCGAGCTCGCCCGTCGGGGCAGGTCCAGCGACCGCTGGCGCGAGCAGCCCGGCGAACGGCGGCGAGTCAGGCATCCGGTATCCCTAGGGGTAAGGGGTGCGGCGTGCTCGAACACTCTAGAAATCAACCGGAAATTTCACAATCCGCTGAGTGCATGCATGACTACCTGTAATCGGCGGATACGGTGTAGGCGCGCGGTCCCCTACCTGCGGTGAACCGTTCAACTCGGCTCACGTCGTCGTACCCGTTCCGTCATCGGCTACCGGCAGGGAGGCATCCTCCGGCAGCATTGGAGTCACCATGGAGATCCTCGTTGCTGTCATAGGTCTTGCCGGTGCGCTCCTCGCCGCCTTCGCGGCCGGTGCCTTGATCAGACGGCTGCGCGACGAGCCAGAGGGATGGTTGATCGCCTGGACCGTCGCGGCCGTGGCACTGTGCCTGTCACTGGGTGTGATCGCGGTCGGCTACCTCATGGGGTTCGGGTCGGTCACGTTCCGGCTCTATCAGGTGACGGGATCGATGCTGGCGCCGCTCTGGCTGGCCGTCGGCATGATCCAGCTGCTGACCGAGCGGGTGCCGCCGCGGTTCCTCGCGTGGTTGATGGGCATCGCGCTGACCATCGTCGCGGGCACGATCATGATCATCGACCCGCTGAAGTCGACCGAGATGGGCAAGACGCTGCCCGCGAGCTCGAGCTTCTGGAATCTCGTCCCCAGCTACCTGCTGATCGGCGTGCACGCGGTCGCGGTGCTGATCATGCTGGCGATGCTCGTGGTCGCGGCGATCAAATGGCGCAGCGGCGACGAGTACGACACCGACAACCTGCACGCGTCCCTGGTCATCGTCCCGTCGGGGATCGCGCTCGTCGGTGCGATGAGGTTCACGGTGCCGCCGCTGTTCACCACGGCGCTGCTGGCCGTGGCCGCCGCGGCGATCTGGTACACCGTGCTCCGGCCGCTGGCGCCGTACGAGGACGACGATGAGGACGACTTCGACGACCAGCGAGGAGCCCCTGTGAGGCAGGAATCGCCGATGCCGGCCGGCGATCGTTCCCAGCGGGGGCGCGGGGCCATGCCGGAGCAGCGGGGGCGCGGAGCCATGCCGGAGCCCGTGCCGGCGGCGGACCTGCCGCCGGGCCCGCCGCGCAGGCCCACCGGGCTGGGCGATCTGGTGGCCGAATACCGGGCGGGCGACCAGCAGGTCGACTACGCCGCCCGCATGGTGCCGCCGTCCGGCGCCGGGCCCTCGACCGGTTACATCATGAACGGCGCCCCGCCCCAGCCGGCGCCACCCCAGCAGGACCTGCCGCCCCAGCGCGCCGACTACGCGATGCCGCCCGGTCCGCCGCCGTCGGGCCCGGCCACCGGGATGTTCTACACCGGCTCCGACGTGTTCTCGCCCGCCCAGCCCCAGCAGCAGCCCCAGCCCCAGCCCGGCTCCAGCAAGCCGTCACCGAACATCTACGGCCTGCTGACCGTGTTCACGATCATGGACGGCGCGGGGGAGGCGTTCGACCGGCTCGCCGAGGCGACGGTGGAGGCGGTGCGCCGCGGCGAGCCCGACACGCTGGTGTACGTCTGCCACGCCGTCAAGTCGGCGCCCCTGCAGCGCATCGTCTACGAGCTCTACCGCGACGAGGTGGCCTACCGCGACCACCAGCGCCAGCCGCACGTCGAGAGGTTCGTCAACGAGCGGCAGTCCATGGTGCTGGCCACCAACGTCATCGAGCTCAACATCAACGCCGCGAAGGTCGTGCCCCTGCCGACGGCGATGTTCTGAGGATTCAGGCGGAGAGCGCGGCGCGCAGGCGGCCCTCGTCGACCCGCCAGAAGTCGTGCTGCACGCCGTCGATCAGCGTCACCGGGATCATCTCCCAGTATTTCTCCCTGAGCTCCTCGGAGGTCTCGATGCTGACTTCCTCCCAGGGCACGCCGAGCTCGCCGGCCACCCTGGCGATGACCTCGCGCGCGTCGTCACACAAGTGACAGCCGGGTTTCCCGATGAGCGTGATGCGGTGCATAGGGCAACCGTACTCCGGTTACTTTGTGCATCGGTTCACAAAGGGATTAACCTGAAAGACGGTTCGATTCCATCACGCGGTCCCCAAGCCGCCCGTCCCCTGGAGCTCCGGCACGTGAAGAGCCCGTCCCAGCCCCGTGACCGCGGCATCCCCGAGGCGACAGTCGCCCGGCTCCCGCTGTACCTGCGGGCGTTGCACGGGATGGCCGAGCGGGGCACCGCCACCGTCAGCTCCGAGGACCTGGCCGTGGCCGCGGGGGTCAACTCCGCCAAGCTTCGTAAGGATCTGTCACATCTCGGCTCATACGGCACCCGGGGCGTAGGCTATGACGTGGAGTACCTCGTCTACCAGATCTCCCGCGAGCTCGGGCTGACGCAGGACTGGGCGGTCGCGATCGTCGGTGTCGGTAACCTCGGCCGCGCGCTGGCCAACTACGGCGGCTTCGTCTCCAGAGGCTTCCGTGTGGCGGCGCTGGTCGATGCCGACCCCGAAGTCGTGGGCGACACTATCGCGGGGTTGAATGTGGAGCACATCGACGAACTGGAAGCCGTCATCAAACGGCGTGGAGTCTCGATCGTGGTGCTGGCGACACCGGCGGAGGCGGCGCAGGAGGTCTGCGAGCGCGTGATTGCCGTAGGTGTCACCAGCATCCTGAACTTCGCACCGGTTGTGCTTTCCGTCCCGGATAGTGTCGATGTCCGTAAGGTCGACCTGTCAATCGAACTGCAGATTCTCGCGTTCCACGAGCAACGCAAAGCTGGGGGGCCACTCATGGCGGTGGACAGTCAATGAGTGTTCTGGCGATCGGACTCAGCCACCGGACCTCTCCGGTGGCCCTTCTCGAGCGCGTGTCGATAACGGGCGACGCGCTCGTCAAGCTGCTGCACGACCTGCAGGAGGACCCCTGTGTGGCCGAGGCCATGGTGGTCTCGACCTGCAACAGGGTCGAGGTCTACGTCACCGTCGACCGCTTCCACCCCGCCGTCAACGCCGTCACCGGCCTCTTGGGGCGGCACTCGGGCGTCCCGGTCCAGGAGCTGACGCCGCACCTCTACGTGCATTACGAGGAGCAGGCGGTCGAGCACCTGTTCTCCGTCGTGTGCGGGCTCGACTCCATGGTCGTGGGCGAGGGCCAGATCCTCGGCCAGGTCCGCCAGGCGCTCAAGCTGGCGCAGCGCCGGGGCACCGTGGGCGCCACCCTCAACGACCTGGTCCAGCAGGCGCTGCGGGTGGGCAAGCGGGCGCACACCGACACCGGCATCGACCAGGCCGGCGCCTCCCTCGTCACCGCGGGCCTGGCGCTGGCGGGCGAGCTGGCCGGGCTGCGGGTGCTGGTGGTCGGCGCCGGCTCGATGAGCTCGCTGGCCGCCGCCACGCTCGTGCGCGCGGGCGTGACCGACATCGTGGTGGCCAACCGGACGTACGAGCGGGGCGCCCGGCTGGCCGAGAAGGTCGGCGGGCGCGCGGTGGAGTTCTCCGCCGTGGCGCGTGAGCTCGCCGAGGCCGACCTTGTGATCACGTGCACGGGCACGGGCCGCCACATCATCACGCCTGACATGCTGAGCCGACCGGCCTTCCTGCTGGACCTGGCGCTGCCGCACGACATCGACCCCGCCGTGCGCGAGGTTCCCGGCGTCACGCTGGTCGACCTGGAGACGATCCAGGAGTCCGGCATCGGCTCGCAGGAGGGCGACGCGGTCCCGTCCGTACGCGCCCTCGTCGCCGAAGAGCTGCGGGCCTACCTCGACGCCGAACGGGCCGCCAAGGTCACTCCGACCGTGGTGGCGCTGCGCACCAAGGCCGCGGGCGTGGTCGAGTCCGAGCTGGGCCGCCTGCTGATGCGGGTGCCCGACCTCGACGAGCGGTCCAGGGACGAGGTCGCGATGACCGTGCAGCGGGTCGTCGACAAGCTGCTCCACGAGCCGACCGTGCGTGTCAAGCAGCTGGCCTCCTGCCCAGGAGGCGATCATTATGCGGAAGCGCTGCGTGAGTTGTTCAATCTGGATCCGAAGATGCCCGAGGCCGTGAGGGAGGTGGAGCTGTGAGGTTGGGGACCCGCAGGAGCCTGATGGCCACCACGCAGTCGCAGATGGTGGCCGACGCCTACACCGAGCGCACCGGGCGCTCGATCGAGCTGGTGGGCGTCACAACGTTCGGCGACGTCACGAAGGCCCACCTCGCCCAGCTCGGCGGCACGGGCGTGTTCGTCACCGCGCTGCGTGACAAGCTGCTCGAAGGCGAGATCGACTTCGCCGTGCACTCGCTCAAGGACCTGCCGACCAAGCAGGACCCGCGCTTCACGCTGGCCGCGATCCCGGCCCGGCACGACCACCGCGACGCGCTGGTCGGGCCGCACAAGTTCGCCGACCTCGCGCCCGGCGCCCGGGTCGGCACCGGCTCGCCGCGCAGGATCGCCATGCTCAGCGCCATGCGCCCCGACCTGGAATACGTCCCGATCCGCGGCAACGCCGACACGCGCATCGGCAAGGTGGCCTCCGGCGAGCTGGACGCCGTCGTGCTGGCCTCGGCCGGCCTGACCAGGATCGGCCGCGCCGCGGACGTCGCGCAGATCTTCGAGATCGAAGAGCTGCTGCCCGCGCCCGGCCAGGGCGCGCTCGCCGTCGAGTGCCGCGCCGACCGCCCCGACCTCATCGAGTTCCTCAGCGTGCTCGACGACCCGCGCACCCGCTCCGCGGTGACCGCCGAGCGTGAGGTGCTGGCCGCCCTGGAGGCCGGCTGCGCTGCTCCAGTGGGTGCTTTCGCGCTCGATGACGGGCACACTCTGAACTTGACCGCCACGGTCGTCGCCATCGACGGTCGTGAAGCGGTCCGCAAGTCCGCCGCCGGCTCTCCTTCGGAGGCTGTTAACCTGGGCCGCCGCCTCGCGGCCGAGATGATCGCCGAAGGGGCCGACAGATTGATGGGGGAGCATTCCCATTGAGCTCCGATAGTCCAACCTCCGGTTTCGTCGCGTTCGTGGGCGCGGGTCCCGGCGACCCCAATCTGCTCACGCTCCGCGCCGCCGAGCTGCTCGCCAAGGCCGATGCCGTGGTGCTCGGCGAGGAAGCGCACCGCCCGCTGCTGCGTCACTGCCGCGAAGGCGCCCAGGTCGTCGAGGACGACGACCTGAGGGACAAGATCGTCAAGCGCGCGATGAGCGGGCAGGTCGTGGTACGCCTGTGCGCGGGCGACCCCATGCTGTTCTCCTCGATCACCGAGGAGGTCGCGGCCTGCGCCACGGCGGAGGTGGACTTCGAGATCGTGCCCGGCGTGCCGCCCGCGACCGCGGTGCTCACCTACGCGGGCATCCCGCCGGCGACGGCCGTGCCCGAGTTCAGGATCGTGGACGCCGCGCAGGAGCAGGACTGGGCCCAGCACGCCGCCTGCCGCGGCACCCTGGTCATCTACCACGGCATCGGCGACGCCGTCGCCATCGGCAAGGCCCTCATCGCCGGCGGCAAGCCCGACACCACGCCGGTCGCGGTCAGCAGTGGCGGCACCACCACCGAGCAATACACCGTCGTGTCCTCGCTCGGCAGGCTCCAGGCCGACCTCAAGCACGCCGGGTTCACCGAGCCCGCGCTGATCGTGGTCGGCGAGGCTGTCGGGCTGCGGGACAAGCTGTCGTGGTTCGAGACCAAGCCGCTCTTCGGCTGGCGGGTGCTGGTTCCCCGTACCAAAGAGCAGTCGCGCAGCCTGTCCGAGCAGCTCGTCGCTTACGGCGCGGTGCCGGAGGAGGTGCCGACCATCTCGGTCGAGCCGCCCCGCACGCCGCAGCAGATGGACCGCGCGATCAAGGGCCTGGTCACGGGCCGCTACGAGTGGGTGGCCTTCACCAGCGCCAACGCGGTCAAGGCCGTACGTGAGAAGTTCGAGGAATACGGTCTCGACGCACGGGCCTTCGCCGGGCTCAAGGTGGCGGCCGTGGGAGATGCGACCGCGCGGGCCCTGGTCGAGTTCGGGGTCAGGCCGGACCTGCTGCCGTCGGGCGAGCAGTCGTCCGAGGGGCTGGTGGCCGAGTGGCCTCCGTACGACTCGATGCTCGACCCGATCAACCGGGTGCTGCTGCCGCGGGCCGACATCTCGACCGACACGCTGGTGGCCGGGCTCACCGAGCTGGGCTGGGAGTGCGACGACGTCACTGCCTACCGGACCGTGCGGGCCGCGCCGCCTCCCGCGCCCATCCGTGAGGCGATCAAGGGTGGCGGCTTCGACGCCGTGCTCTTCACGTCGTCGTCCACCGTACGCAACCTGGTGGGCATCGCGGGCAAGCCGCACAACGTCACCGTGATCGCGGTCATCGGGCCGCAGACGGCCAAGACCGCCGAGGAGTTCGGGCTCCGGGTCGACGTCATGTCCGACAAGCCATCCGCATCCGCCTTGGCCGCCGCACTGGCCGAGTACGGTGCCAAGCAGCGCCAAGCAGCGCTGGCCGCGGGAGACACCCCGCGCAAGCCCTCGCAGAACCGGCGGGGTGCGAGAAGGAGACTCAGATGAGCGCGCGATTCCCGGTCGCCCGGCCGCGGCGGCTGCGCCGCAGCCCCGCGTTGCGGCGGATGGTGGCGGGCACCCGGCTGCACGCCGCCGACCTGATCCTGCCCGCGTTCGTCAAGGAAGGCATCACCGAGCCGCAGCCGGTGGCCTCCATGCCGGGCGTGGTGCAGCACACCCGCGACTCGCTGCGCAAGGCCGCCCACGAGGCGGCGGAGGCCGGCGTGGGCGGGCTGATCCTCTTCGGCATCCCCGCCGTCAAGGACGCCCGCGGCTCGGCCGCCGACGACCCCGACGGCATCCTGCAGCTCGCGCTGCGCGACGTGAACGCCGAGGTCGGCGACTCCATCGTGGTCATGGCCGACACGTGCCTCGACGAGTTCACCGACAACGGACACTGCGGGATCCTCACCCCGTCCGGTGACGTGGACAACGACGCCACGCTGGAGCGCTACGCCTCGATCGCGGTGGCCCAGGCCGAGGCCGGGTCGCAGATGGTGGCGCCGAGCGGGATGATGGACGGCCAGGTGGGGGCGATCCGCGCGGCGCTGGACGGCGCCGGTTACGGAAATATCCCGATTTTGGCCTATTCCGCCAAGTACGCGTCCGCCTTCTACGGGCCGTTCCGCGACGCCGCCGAGTGCGCGCCGCAGTTCGGCGACCGCAGCACCCACCAGCAGGACCCCGCGGGGCCGCTGGAGGAGGCGCTGCGCGAGGTCCGGCTCGACCTCGCCGAGGGCGCCGACGCCGTCATGGTCAAGCCGGCGCTGGCCTACCTCGACATCATCGCCCGCTTCCGGGACGAGGTGGACGTGCCGGTGGCCGCTTACCAGGTGAGCGGCGAGTACGCCATGATCGAGGCCGCGGCGGCCAACGGCTGGGTGGACCGGGAGCGGATGATCATGGAGTCACTGGTCGCGATCAAGCGGGCCGGGGCCGACCTGATCTTGACGTACTGGGCCACCGAAGTGGCACGGCGTGTCTGATTGGCGAGCCTCCGCTCGCGTACCTCGATGGATGTCCTCGCTTCGCTGCGGATCCATCGAGGTCTGATCGGCAACCTTCCACACGCGTACCAAGGGGTTTCCCGTCAACTCCTGTGGCCTGTGCGTTAGAGTGCGATAACAAGTGCTGGTGTGTCCCGCGTGTGCTTAAGTCCGCCCGGAGCCGGGACCTCCTCAGGCGCGCGAGGGATTGTGACGGGAGACACCAATGGTGGGGGTACCACTAGCTCGGCGTACCAAAAAGCGGCCGCGACCAACGCGCATCAGCGCCGTGCTCGAATACGCGGCCATGGGCTGGCCCGTGGTGCCCGGCGCCTATCCGCTTCGGAACGGTCCGCGCGCGTGCTCCTGTGATCGGCTCGGCTGTCCAGACCCGGGTGCCCACCCGCTGTCTCCCGCCTGGTCGCTCCAGGCCACGACGGACCCCGCGCAGCTCACCCGATGGTGGCAGGCCGAGCCCGAGGCCGGTGTGATTCTGCCCACGGGACGTGTGTTCGACGTCTTCGACGTACCGCTCGCCGCCGGCCTGTCGGCCCTCACCAGGATCGACGCCGCGGACGCTCACTCTGGCCCGGTCGCCGCAAGTGGCGACCGGGTCTTGTTTTATGTCGCCACGCGGGGCAATCCGGAGGACGAGGACGAGTGGTGGTCCTGTCACCTGGACTGCGATCCGGCGACCATCGAGGACACGCCGGGGTTGCGGTGGCACTGCCGCGACAGCTACGTCGTCGCGCCGCCGTCGATGCTTCCCAGCGGCCAGCCCGTCACGTGGCTGCGGCCTCCGGACGGGCGGCCCTTGCCTGACCCGCTGCGTATCCTGGAGTGGCTCGCCGACTGAGTCAGAATCGGCGGATGTCGCGCTGCTCGACCTCGGTCATGACCTTGGCGCCACAGCGCGGATGTTGCGCACGGGCGGCGAGCTTCTCCAATGCCTCGATCCGTCTGACTCGCGCGACGTACTCGCGAAGCACGAGGTTGACGGTCTCCTTCTTCGTTGTCGTGCCCATCATGCGCATGGCCTCTTTGAGGACGTCGTCATCGATGTCGATCTGAGTGACAGACACGCTTCCTCCTCATGTTGATGACCACTAAACGTTATGCACCTAGCCGTCATAGCGCGTGCTGGGGCGGGGAGCGGGATGGGGCGGGACTAACCTGGGTCGGGTGAGCCGTACTCAGAACTCCGAGGACCTGTTCGCCCGCGCCCGCCAGATCGTGCCCGGGGGCGTCAACTCGCCGGTGCGCGCGTTCGGGGCGGTTGGGGGGACGCCGCGTTTCATGGCCGAGGGGCAGGGGCCCTACATCACGGACGTGGACGGCAACCGCTACGTGGACCTGGTGTGCTCATGGGGGCCGATGATCCTCGGCCACCGGCACCCCGCGGTGGTTGAGGCCGTGTCGAACGCGGTCGCCCACGGGTTCTCGTACGGCACGGCCACGCAGGGCGAGGTCGAGCTGGCCGAGGAGATCGTCGCCAGGGTGGCCCCCGTCGAGAAGGTGCGGCTGGTCAGCTCGGGCACCGAGGCGACGATGAGCGCGGTGCGGCTGGCCCGCGGCTTCACCGGGCGGTCCAAGGTGATCAAGTTCGCCGGGTGTTACCACGGGCACGTGGACGCGTTGCTGGCCTCGGCGGGGTCCGGGGTGGCGACGTTCGGGTTGCCGGACACGCCGGGCGTGACCGGGGCGTCGGCGGCGGACACGATCGTGTTGCCGTACAACTCGATCGAGGCCGTCGAGGAGGCCTTCTCGGCGGCCGACGTGGCGTGCGTGATCACGGAGGCGTGTCCGGCGAACATGGGGGTCGTCCCGCCGCATGACGGGTTCAACGCGCGGCTACGCGAGCTCTGCACGGCCAACGGGGCGCTGCTCATCGTGGACGAGGTGCTGACGGGCTTCCGGGTCTCGTCCGCCGGCTGGTACGGGCTGGACCCGGTCGAGGCCGACCTGATGACGTTCGGGAAGGTCATGGGCGGCGGACTGCCGGCGGCGGCGTTCGGCGGCCGGGCCGACGTCATGGCCAATCTCGCGCCGGAAGGCCCCGTCTACCAGGCGGGGACGCTGTCGGGGAACCCGCTGGCGTGCGCGGCCGGGCTGGCGACGCTTCGTGCGCTGGACGAGGCGGCCTACGAGCGGGTTGACGCCGCGGCGCTCGCGGTCGGGCAGGCCGCATCGGAGGCCCTGGCCGCGGCCGGGGTGCCGCATCGGCTGCAGCGGGCGGGGAGTCTGTTCTCGATCTTCTTCACCGAGGCCGAGGTGACGAACTTCGACGAGGCCAAGACGCAGAACACCGCCGCGTTCACCGCGTTCTTCCACGCGATGCTGGACCAGGGTGTCTACCTGCCGCCGTCGGCGTACGAGGCGTGGTTCCTGTCGGCTGCGCACGACGACGAGGCGATCAACCGCGTCGCGGAAGCACTTCCTGCCGCCGCGAAGGCGGCTGCTGCCGTTCTTTAACCCGGGTGCCGGCGTAGAGCACGCCGGCGACGATGAGGGCCGCCGCCAGGAGCTTGAGCCAGGTGAGCGGCTCGCCCGTGACCAGGGCGGCTGACGACATGCCGAAGACCGGAACGAGCAGCGTGTACGGCGCCACGGTCGAGGCGTCGTAGCGGCGTAGCAGCCATCCCCAGACGCCGAAGCCCCCCAGTGTGGAGATGAACGCGACGTAGAGGAGGGACAGCCAGCCCTCTAGGGGTGAGGCCAGCGTCGGCACGCCCTCCAGCCACAACGACAGGAGGAGGAGTGGCGGGGCGGACAATGCGCTGACCCAGACCATGAAGCGGAGGGAGTCCGGAGGGGCGGCGCGGCGTTGGATGACGTTGCCAAGGCCCCAGGCGGCGGCCGCAGCCACACATAGGGCGAAGGCGCCGATCGGGCCGGAGACGCCGAAGTCGAGTGCGACCAGGGCCAGCCCGCCGAAGGCGATGGCCAGCCCGAGTACGCGGCGGGCGGTGAGCCGCTCCCCGAGCAGCGTCACCGCGAACACGACGGTGAAGAGGGCCTGCATCTGCAGGACGAGTGAGGTGAGCCCGGCCGGCATGCCTGCTCGCATGCCCACGAGCAGTAGGCCGAACTGGCCCACCCCGATGGTGGCCGCCACCCCGGCGACCCAGCGCCAGGGAACTCCGGGACGCCCCACGATGAGCAGGGCGGGGAAGGCCGCCATGGCGAACCTGATTCCCGCGTACAGCAGGGGCGGGAAGTGCTTCAGGCCCACTTGCATGACGACGAAGTTGAAGCCCCAGACGGCCGCGAGGCCGACGGCGAGGGCGAGGTGGCGGGGGCGCACTCAGCGAGTGGGCTTCTGGTACCGGATCCGCTGCTCGCGCGCCTGCTCGGCGAGCACCTTCAGGTACGAGGTGGAGCCCGACTGCTGCTTCTTCGACTTAATGATTCGCATGCATATATTTTCATCCACTTCAGATTGAAGGACAAGCGAGACTTTCTACGCTAAACCCTTTAGTCTGGCTTACATGTTGGACTTGAACCGGCTCAAGGCCCTTCACGCAGTGCACATCTACGGGTCGGTGGGCGCGGCGGCCGACGCGCTCATGGTCACGCCGTCGGCCGTGTCGCAGCAGATCGCCAAGCTGGAGCGGGAGACCGGCGCCAGGCTCATGGAGCGCAACGGCCGCGGCGTGCGGCTGACGGACGCGGCCGGGCTTCTGGCCGAGCACGCCGAGCGCATCCTCGCCCTGGTCGAGACCGCCGAGGCCGACTTCGAGGCGCTGCGGGGCGAGGTCGTCGGCCGGCTGAACATCGCGGCCTTCCCCACCGCGACCCGCGGCATCATGCCGAAAGCGCTGGCCGCGCTCCGCGAGCGCCACCCCGACCTGTGGATCCAGCTCATCGAGCGCGAGCCCGAGCGGGTCGTCCGCGACGTGGCCAGGGGCGAGCTGGACCTGGGCATCATCCAGGACTGGCTCAACAGGCCGATGGCGCTGCCCGACGGGCTGTCCAAGGCCACGCTGCTCGACGACATAGCCGACGTGGCCCTGCCCGCCGGTCACCCGCTCGCCGATGCCAGGGAGGTGGAGCTGGCCGACCTGCACGGCGAGCGCTGGATCAGCTCCTCGCCCGGCACCGTCTGCCACGACTGGCTGGTGTTCACGCTGCGCAACGCCTCGCTGGAGCCGGTGATCGCGTGCATGGCGGACGAATACCCGACCCAGCTCGCCCTGGTGGCGGCCGGCCTGGGCTGCGCCATCGTGCCGCGGCTCGGCCGCGACTGCGTGCCCGCCGGCGTGCGGCTGGTGCCGATCAGGCCGCGGCAGTCGCGCCGCATCTATGCGGTGTGGCGGGCGGACGCGGCGCGCCGTCCCGCGATCAGGGCTTTGGTCGAGGCTCTCGCCGAGGCGAGCAGGGTGCAGGAGAACGCCTGGGCGGTCAACTGACCGTGTGACCTGATCCAGCGGATAGGCTTTCCACACCATGGCTGAAACCACCGTCGTCCACCTTCTGCGCCACGGTGAGGTGCACAATCCCAGCGGCATCCTCTACGGCAGGCTGCCCGACTACCACCTGTCCGAGACAGGTCAGCTCATGGCCGAGACGGTCGCCAAGGCCGTCGGCGGTCGTGACATCGTGGCTCTCTACAGCTCGCCGCTCGAGCGTGCCCTGGAGACCGCGGCCCCGCTCGCCGAGAAGCTCGGACTGGAGATCCAGCAGGACATCCGGCTGATCGAGGCCGGCAACCTTCTGGAGGGCCGCCCGGTCGGGCAGGGGATGGCGCTGTTTCGCGACTGGCGCAACTACCGCTATTTCTGGAACCCCCTGCGCCCATCATGGGGCGAGGCATACCCGGCCATCGTCGAGCGCATGAAGTCGATGGTCGAGGAGGCCAGGGCGGCGGCACGCGGGCACGAGGCCGTGCTCGTCAGCCACCAGCTCCCGATCTGGGCGATCAGGATGGCCGCCGAGGGCCGCAGACTCTGGCACGACCCCCGGCGCAGGCAGTGTGCGCTGGCCAGCCTCACCACGCTCACGTTCGACGGCAACCGGCTGATCAGCATCGGCTACAGCGAGCCCGCCGGGTCGCTGAACGCCGGGCCGTCCGTGCCCGGCGCCTGATCCCGAGGTCACCCGATGTCAGGGGCGTACGCCCCCGCCGGTAGAGTTGCAAGCTCTACCGGTTGTAGTACAAGGAGATCTTCCTCCGTGCGCGCCAAGTCCATCTCCCTCGTCCTCCTGGCCGTGCTGGTCGGGGGCTGCGCCGGCAACCAGAGCGGGCAGCCGCAGGCGGGTGACACCCGGTTCGTCGCGGGCGACGGGAAGATGCAGGTGTTCGCCGCGGGCGAGCGCAAGGCCGCACCGGCCATCCAAGGTCCGACCCTCGATGGGGGCAACGCCTCGCTGGCCGCGCACAAGGGCAAGGTCGTGGTGCTCAACTTCTGGGCGTCGTGGTGCGGCCCGTGCCGGGCGGAGGCGCCGGTGCTCAAGGAGGTCGCGGCCAAGACCAAGGGCAGCGGCGTGGAGTTCCTCGGCGTCGACTTCAAGGACCGCCAGGCCGACGCGCTGGCGTTCGAGCGCACCGAGAAGACCGGCTACCCCTCGATCTTCGACCAGCCGGGCAAGGTGGCGCTGGCCTTCCAGGGCACCGTGCCGCCGGCGGCCATCCCCTCCACGTTGATCATCGACAAGCAGGGCAGGATCGCGGCCAGGGCGCTGGGCGCGGTCAAATACACCGACTTGATGGACACGGTGACCAAGGTGCGCGATGAATGACGTCGTGGCCTCCGGGTCGCTGCTGCTGGCGGTGCCGATCGCGGTGCTGGCCGGGGTGGTGTCGTTCCTGTCGCCGTGCGTGCTGCCGCTGGTGCCGGGCTACCTGTCGTACGTGACGGGCATGAGCGCCGACCCCAAGCGGGGACGGCTGGTGCTCGGGACGGCGTTGTTCGTGGCCGGCTTCGGCGTGGTGTTCGTGCTCAGCGGGGCGTTGTTCGGCGGGCTCGGGTCGGTGCTGCTGGGCAACGCCGAGATCATCACACGCGTGCTCGGGGTGCTGACGATCCTGCTCGGGCTGGCGTTCCTGGGCGTGGTGCCCGGGTTGATGCGGGACGTGCGGATTCACCGGTTGCCGGCCGCGGGGCTGGCCGGGGCGCCGTTGCTCGGGGTGGTGTTCGGGCTGGGGTGGACGCCGTGCATCGGGCCCACACTCGCCGTCGTGCTGACACTCGGGCTCAACGAGGGCAGCGCCGCCCGCGGGGCCCTCCTGGCCCTGGCGTACGCGCTGGGCCTCGGGCTGCCGTTCGTGGGCGCGGCGCTCGCCTACAGCAAGGCGCTGCGCACGTTCCGGGCCATCCGCAAGCACTCACGTCTGATCACCAGGATCGGCGGCGGCATGATGGTGGCCGTCGGCCTGCTGCTGGTGACCGGGGTCTGGGGACAGATGATCGCGGGCATGCAGGGGCTGATCGGCGCATTCGAGCCGGTGATCTGATGAGCGTTCAGGAGCTGGAGAAGGAGCAGGCGCCCAAGCAGGCGGGGTTCGGGCTGGTGGGCTGGCTGCGGTGGGGGTGGCGCACGCTCACCTCGATGCGGACGGCGCTGATCCTGCTGTTCCTGCTGGCGCTCGGCTCGGTGCCCGGCTCTCTGGTGCCGCAGCGCGGCGTCGAGCCCGACAAGGTGGCGCGGCTCTACGAGCAGAACCCGACGCTGGCCGAGTGGTACGACAGGTTCCAGCTGTTCGAGGTGTTCACCTCCACCTGGTTCGCGGCCGTCTACCTGCTGCTGTTCACCTCGCTGATCGGCTGCATCATCCCGCGCACCGCGACCTACCTGCGCGAGCTGCGTCGCAAGCCGCCCGCCGCGCCGAAAAACCTGTCGCGGCTGCCCCACGCGGCCGCGTTCGAGGGGGACTTGGAGGTCGAGGAGGCCGCCCGGCGGCTGCGCAAGCTGCGCTTCCGCGTCGTGACCGGGGACGGCTGGGTGTCGGCGGAGAAGGGCTACCTGCGCGAGACGGGAAACCTGTTCTTCCACATCGCCCTGCTCGGCGTCCTGCTCGCGATCGGCGCGGGCTCCTTGTTCGGCTACCGCGGCAACGTCCTGGTCGTGGAGGGCGACGGGTTCGCCAACACGGTGGCCGCCTACGACCGGTACATCCCGGGTAGTCAGGTGTCGGCCGAGTCGCTGGAGCCGTTCTCGCTCCAGCTGGCCGACTTCAAGGTCGCCTACCAGGTCGAGGGCGACAAGAAGGGGCAGGCGCTCGACTACACAGCGCGTCTCAAGGTCAACGACTCGCCGGACGCGCCCGCCAGGGACTTCGACCTCAAGGTCAACACGCCGCTCGAGGTCAACGGCACGCAGACCTACCTGATCGGCAACGGCTACGCCCCCGTCTTCAAGGTCACCGACGGCAAGGGGCAGGTGGCGTTCGAGGGCGCGGTGCCGTGCCTGATCGAGGACAAGGCCACGATGACCTCGGGATGCGTGGTCAAGGCGCCGGACGCGCAGCCGGAGCAGCTGGGCTTCCTGCTGCGGTTCCTGCCCACCAGCGTGCCGCTGACCGACGGCACCTACGCCTCCGCCTTCCCCGGGGAGCTCAACCCCGAGGTGCAGCTCATCGGGGCCTTCTCCGGCGACCTGGGCATGCGCTCGGGCAAGCCGCAGTCGGTTTACGAGCTCGCGCCGTCCGAGGTCATGAAAAAGCTCAAGCCGCTCGTCATGGGCACGAACGTGCCCAAGCCGCTCGCCGCCGGGCAGTCGGTCGACCTGCCGGAAGGGGCGGGCAAGCTGGAGTTCGTGGGCGTGAAGGAGTGGATCACTCTCCAGATCGCCTACGACCCGGGGCGGGTGCCCGCCCTGGTGTCCGCCGGGACGGCCGTCGTCGCCATCGCGCTCTCGCTCATGATCCGGCGGCGCAGGGTCTTCGTGCGGGTCAAGGAGGGCCCCGATGGGGGCAGGGTCGAGGTGGGCGGCCTGACCCGCACCGAGGGCTCCGCAGCGGGCTTCGCCGAGGAGTTCGCCGACATCGTCAAGGTTCTATCGGCAGGAGAGAAGGATGTCCGCTGAGCAACTGGCCGAGGCGAGCGACTATTTCGTCGTCGCCGCGGTCCTGCTCTACGTCTTCGCCATGGTCGCCTTCGCGACTGAGCTGGCCTTCGGACGCTTCCGGCCGGGCAAGAAGGCCGACGGGGCCGACGCCAAGCGGCACGCCGTCCGGCAACCGGTGGCGGCCGGAGTGGCTGTGGCCGGATCGGCCGGGGCCGTCGACGCTGGCGCGCCGTCCGACACCGCCTTCCCGGCGCTGCCCGGCGGAGCGACCGTGGCCGGAGAGGCCGAGGGCCAGGACGGGCAGTCGCCGGGGGCGGCCAGGGCCGGGATGGTGGCGCTGGTGCTCGCCTGGGTCGGCTGGGTTGCCAATCTGGGGGCCATCGCCACCCGCGGCCTGGCCGTGGAGCGGTGGCCGTGGGGCAACATGTACGAGTTCGTGGTGGCCATCTGCTTCGCCGCCGTGACCGCGTTCCTCGGCACCCAGCTGCGCCACAACGTCCGCTTCCTCGGCGCCTTCGTCATGGTGACGGCCGCGCTCGGGCTCGGGCTCGCCGTCAAGGTGTTCTACACGGCCGCGGGCCCGGTGGTGCCCGCGCTGAACTCGTACTGGATCGCCATCCACGTCACCGCGGCGATCATCGCCAGCGGCCTGCTGACGATGGCCGGCGTCGCCGGCATCCTCTATCTGCTGCGCGGGGACGGGATGTCCCGCCTGCCGGCCCGTGAGGACCTGGAGCGGGTGGCGCACCGGGCGATCGTGTTCGCTTTCCCGCTGTGGACGTTCGCGGTCATCGCGGGAGCGTTGTGGGCGGACCGCGCCTGGGGCCGCTACTGGGGCTGGGACCCCAAGGAGGTCTGGTCGTTCATCACGTGGGTGGCTTACGCGGCCTACCTGCACGCAAGGGTGACGGCCGGATGGCGCGGGCGGGCCGCGACGATCGTGCAACTGGTGGCGTTCGCCTGCCTGCTGTTCAACCTGATCGGCGTCAACATCTTCATCAGCGGTCTGCACAGCTACGCCGACGTGTGACCTAGCCCAGGTCGTCACCCCGCATCCGGCGGTCGAGGTCGCGCAGGAAGTCAGGGTCGTCGTCGGGGCCCTTCGGCATGCCGGGGCCGGGGGGCACCGGCCAGGCCTCCCGCGGGGTCCGCGGGCGGCCGCGCGCCAGCCAGACCAGGCCGCCGAGCAGTGGGACCAGCACGACGACCAGGATCCACAGGGCCTTTGGTACGTTCCTAACCTCGTCTTCCGGTGAAGTGATCACGTCGAAGATGGAAAAGAGCCAGAAGGCCAGCAGCGCCAGGCCGATCAGAACACCTGCCATGCCCGAACTGTAAGCCATTCGCGACGTGATCGTGCTTCCGGTTGTCCCGTTTCGGGTGACTTGGAGAAGATCCCCGTCGTACCGTGGAGTGTCCGCAGGCTGCCACGGGCGTTGAGGGGGTGCGATGGCCTTTTCCAACGACAAGGGCCGCCATCGTCGTGGCCGCTGGTGGCGGCGCGGGTCGTACCTGTTCTCGCGCCGTGCGGAGGCCCCGCGAGGGGCGGAGCGCTCATTCTGGTCCAACGCCCGTGAGAGGCTCCAGGAGGCCCGGAGCGGCTCGCCGGAGGGCCAGGGGCTCAACGGCGCCAAGCGACGCCGCTGGCCGGGCGCTGAGCGGCCGGAGCGGCCGCTGTGGCCGGGCGAGCACGAGCGGGCACGTCCCGAGGCTCAGAAGACGACCTGGGACGGCTTCGCGGTGCGCGAACGCCACGAGCTGTCCGCGGCCGTGATGGAGCGCCCCAGCTACTCCTGGTACGACTTCGAGCTCGACGACCGCCCCCTCAGGGCGCAACCGCACCGGCCGGACGTGCCGTCCATGGGCGACGGCCTGCGCCACTGCGGGAAGCTGGAGCGGATCCTGCACCGCCAGTGGGATGCCAGGCTGGGCCCGCCGCCGCCCGACGTCGTACGCGCCGTCGAGAGCCTCGCCAGGCTGCCCGACCGGCTGAAGGAGAAGCTCGCGAACGGCCTGGAGGGCATCTACGTCGGCCCGGGCGGCGTCCCCGAACTCGACGACATGGGCTACTTACGCGGCGCTCCGTTACCGTCGGGCCGCGCCACGTGGGACATCTGCGCCGGCGCCTACGGAGACCGCAAGATCGTCGTGGGTGACCGCCCCTCGCCCACTCCTGACGTGATGATGCACGAGGTCGGCCACGCCATCGACGACATCGACTCGGCCTACGGCGACTGGGTATCCGATTCGCCAGAGTTCGTGCACCTCTACGAGGGGGCCAGGCCCATCCTCGCCTCGGCCTTCCACCGCCAGGGCGGCGGGCTCGGGCGCAAGGAGTTCTTCGCCGACGCCTTCGCCGCCATCGCCGCCCGGCAGCGTCCCGCGCTCGTCGACATGCTCGGGGGCGACACGCGGATGGCTCTCAACGTCATGCTGTTCTTCAACCGGCGCTACGGAATCTAGGTGGTTCGGTCATGTACGTCATCCGGCTCGCGGACGGGACCTTGCGCGTACCGCAGAGCCTGACCAGCGAGGACGGCCGCCTGATCGGCAACGCCTACGTGGAGGTGCAGCCCGGCGACGCGGACTACGAGCAGTGGCTGGCCGAGTCGCTGACCGAGGAGGAGGCGGCGACGCGCCGCAAGCGCTGGGAAGAGGAGAACGACGACCTGGAGCGCGAGTTCCTGGAATTCAAGGCGGAGCAGGAAGAGGACGCCTGATCAAGCAGAGGACAGGCGCCAGCCACGGTCGGCGGTTGGCGCCGCCCCATGCTTTCCGTACGGAAGTGTGCCGGAAGCACGCGAAAAGTGGGGTCCGCCGGCGGTGACCCTGCCATGGTCACAGGATCACCGTCTGCGCGGATCGTCATACGCGCGGGGACTCACCTGTCGGCCTGTCGGCCGTAAGAACGTCCTCGCCTCGGAGAAGGGCGTGCACTTCCGACTCGCGGAAACGCCGGTGCCCTCCGGGGGTGCGGATACTGCTGATGCGGCCTGCCGCAGCCCAGCGCGTAACCGTCTTTGGGTCTACCCGGAAGAGGGCGGCAACCTCTCCTGGGGTCAGCAGACGCTCGCTGCTACTCTCCACCAATCTCTCCCCCTCGCATCCCGCTTCCTGCCAGCGGGCGGACAGGTAACCAGTGTGTCGAGCGAAGCCTGATTTATCCGTGGTTTTCTACAAAGATCACGGGTTGTTATCAGCTGACTGCCCGATTGTTATATGATAGAGCCTCTTTGGGGCTCTCGTGGGTGTTTCTTTACGAAACTCCCTAACTGGGAACAGTAGCAGCGCACGCGTCCGATGCGAAGAGCGACCGGTCCACAGGCCCGAGTAACCTCGAACCTGTGCGTCCCGTTCTCGTTTACACCGCGTCGCGGATCGGCCTGTTCATCGTGACCCTCGGTGTGCTGTACCTGCTCGGTCTGACAAATCCGCTGTTCTTGATCCTGGGTGCCTTCTTGATCAGCGGTCTGGCCAGCTACGTCCTGCTGTCCAAGCAGCGTGACGCCATGAGCGAACGGATCAGCGACAAGATCGACCGGCCGAAGCCGCAGGACGACTAGGGCAGAGGGAACATGCCAATCCGGGCATGGTACTCCCGTCCGAGTCTCGTTGTGTCACTACCGACAAGTAGTCCGGTGTGATGCGCTGAAAACGCCTTCACGCCGATGCCGCGCTCCCGTGTGGGATTCCAACTGAGGGCCTTTCCGGTGCGCGGATGAATGGCGCCGATGCCCGGCCGTGAGACCGCTCCAGGACCGGCCGAGTCCCGCCCTCGCGGATTGTCCAGCCAGCGCTGATGCCCGCCGACGAAGACGGCCGCCCCCGTCACCGCGACCGCGTAGAGCGAGTCGCCGCCCGTGGCGTTGATCCAGGTGGGCCGGATGTTCGAGCCCTTGGCGTACGTCTCGAACCTGGCGGCCGTGTCGCACATCCCGCCTCTGGCGCCGCCTGTGGTGACGACCGCGAAGTAGCTGCCGTCGGGCGCGAAGTCGAGCCCGCGGACGTACGAGGGGAACGCGGAGGCGCATTTGCGCGCGTAGGCCGAGGTCCGCCACGGGGCGACCTTGGCCACCGGGCCGCTGATGTCGATCAGCCCGAGCTGGGGCCTGGAGTGGCCGTCGAGTGTGGTGAACGTGCCGTCCACGGCGAGCCGCCCGCGCGAGACGGCCAGCGAGTAGACCTTGGCCGCGGAGGTCAGCGGCGCTCCCGGTGTGATGGCGAAGCCCGGGTCGGCCGCCCCCGTGGTCGCGTCCAGCCTGGCCAGCGCCTCGCGCGGGCCGACGAAGTCGCCGCCGACGTACAGCTTGCCGCCCTGCCTGGCCAGCGCGGACACCGAGCCGCCGATGAGGCGCGGCCGGAAGCCCGGCACCAGCGCGCCGTCGGAGATCCGCAGCCTGGCGAGCGCTCGGGCGCGGGTGCCGTTGACGCCGTAGAACTCGCCGCCGACGTAGACGGTGCCGTGCTCGCCCGCGGCCAGCCCGTAGACGGGGCCGGTCACGATGGGCGCGAAGCCGGGCAGGATCCGGCCGGTGCGCAGATCGAAGGCGAACAGGTTGTGCCGAGGCAGGGCGGTGGTGCGTTCGGCGTCCGCTACCTCGCTGAACGCGCCGCCGACCACGGCGGTGTGGCCGACGACGGCGATGGTGTTGACGATGCCGTCGAGCACGTGGGGGGTGTTGTCGATCGGGTCGGCCGTCACGACGCGGGTGTGGGCGATGGGGGCGGCGGCGACGGGGCGCCCCTCCGCGACGAGGGCCGAGGCGATGATCACCGCAAGGGCGACACGGGCAAGCATTCCCCAACTTCTAGCAGACAGTCAGTAATGTCGTGGCTACTTTCCGTTGATTGTCCTGGATGGCCATAAGCTTTCAGGCATGACGCGCGCTCAGTTGGACAAGCAGCCGGACGAGGTCGCCGCGATGTTCGATCGCACCGCCCGGCGCTACGACCTGGTCAACGACGTGATCTCCCTCGGGCAGGTCAGGCTCTGGCGCAAGGCGGTGGCCGCCGCCGTCGACGCGGGCCCGGGCGAGCTCGTCCTCGACCTGGGTGCCGGCACCGGCACGTCCACTGACGCGTTCACCACGCTCGGCGCGCGCGCGATCGCCTCCGACTTCTCACTCGGCATGCTCCGCACGGGCGTGCGCCGCCACGGCGGCAATGCGCTGAGCGGTGCGGGGGTGCCGTTCATCGCGGGGGACGCGTTGCGGCTGCCGTTCGCCGACGACTCCTTCGACGCGGTGACGATCTCGGTGGCGCTGCGCAACGTCCATGACACCGCGCAGGCGCTGCGCGAAATGCTGCGGGTGACCAAGCCTGGCGGGCGGCTGGTGATCCTGGAGTTCTCGCATGTGACGGTGCCCGCTGTCGACCTGGTCTACCGCGAATATCTGATGAGGCTGCTGCCGAAAGTGGCCAAAGTCTTCGGGTCCAATGACGATTCCTACGAATATCTGGCCGAGTCGATCCGGGATTGGCCCGACCAGGCCACGCTCGCGGGGATCATTCAGCAGGCGGGCTGGGAGCGGGTGGCCTGGCGCAATCTCACGATGGGGATCGTCGCCCTGCACAGGGGGTTCAAGCCACTGTGATGTCACGGGCGACACACCGTTCCTCTTGGATCACAGAACAGCACCCCGACTGCCACTATGTACAGGAAAAGCAGTAGACTGCGGGCCGACAAGTTTGTGAAGGGGTTCACAAAGGAACGAAGGCGCGCCACCCCACGGCCTTCGCGCGTGTAGGACAGGACAGGTCTAGTGACCGTGCCAGCAGCCACTCAGGCTGACGCTGACGTCATCGTCGTCGGCGCCGGTCCCGCCGGTTCCGCAACTGCCTTTTACCTCGCTCAGGCCGGGCTCGACGTGCTGGTCCTCGAAAAGACCAGGTTCCCCCGCGAGAAGGTCTGCGGCGACGGGCTGACCCCCCGCGCGGTCAAGCAGCTGCAGAACATGGGCGTCGACATCGACGCGCCCGGCTGGGTCAGGAACAAGGGCCTGCGGGTCGTCGGCGGCGGCCACCGATTCGAGCTCGACTGGCCGCAACTCGAGCGTTTCCCCGACTTCGGGCTGGTCCGCACCCGCATGGACTTCGACGAGATCGTCGCGGCCAACGCGGTCAAGAACGGCGTGCGGATGATGGAGGGCGTCACCGTCACGGGGCCCGTGCTCGACGACCGCAGCGGCCACATCGTCGGCGTGACGACCAAGGACGGGCGGACCTACCGCAGCCGCGTGGTGGTCGCCGCCGACGGCAACAGCACCCGGCTGGCCGTGGGCATGGGGCTGCACAAGCGCGAGGACCGGCCGATGGGCGTGGCCGTCCGCACCTATTTCGAGAGCCCCCGGCACGACGACGACTACCTCGAGATCTGGCTGGAGCTGTGGGACGGCGAGACGCTGCTGCCCGGCTACGGCTGGATCTTCGGCGTCGGCGACGGCACCGCCAACGTCGGGCTCGGGCTGCTCAACACCAGCGACCAGTTCAAGAACATCGACTACCGGGACCTGCTGCGCCGCTGGTGCAAGGCCATGCCGGCCGATTGGGAGTTCACCGAGGACACCATGACGGCCCCGATCCGCGGCGCCGCGCTCCCGATGGCCTTCAACCGGCAGCCGCACTACACGCGCGGGCTGGTGCTCGTCGGCGACTCGGGCGGGTCGATCAACCCGTTCAACGGCGAGGGCATCGCCTACGCCATGGAGACCGGCGAGATCGCCGCCGAGGTCATCGCGAAGGCGCTCAAGGGCACCACTCCCGCGCAGCGCGAGCGGACCCTGCGGACCTACCCCAAGACGCTGAAGGACGCCTACGGCGGATATTTCACGCTCGGCAGGTTGTTCGTCGAGGCGATTGGGAAGCCGGGTGTGATGAGCTTCGGCACCAGGCACGGGCTCCCTCACCCAAGGCTGATGCGCTTCGCTCTCAAACTCCTTGGTAATCTCACCGACCGGCGAGGCGATGCGTCAGACAAGATCATCAACGCACTCTCGAAGGTCGCCCCACCAGCATGAATCCCGCAATTAACAGATCCTGCTGCGCGCCGGCGCGCGCGGCGACTCCAGAGGAGGCGTAGCGATGGACCTTTACGTGCCCATCCTGGTGCTCGCCGTTCTCGCGGGGGGCTTCGCGATCTTCTCGGTCGCCATCGCTCCCTTCACCGGCCCCAAGCGCTGGAACCGCGCCAAGCTTGACGCCTATGAATGCGGCATCGAGCCGACGCCCCAGCCCGTCGGTGGCGGACGGTTCCCGCTCAAATACATGGTCACCGCGATGCTCTTCATCGTGTTCGACATCGAGATCATCTTCCTTTATCCGTGGGCGGTCTCGTTCGCGCCGCAGACGGACGACCTCGGCCGCGTGCTCTCCTCGGGCCTCGGGCTGTTCGCGCTCGTGGAGATGCTGCTGTTCATCGTCACCGTGCTCGTCGCCTACGCGTACGTGTGGCGCCGCAAGGGTCTGGACTGGGACTAAAAAATGGGACTTGAAGAAAAACTCCCCAGCGGGTTCATCCTCAGCACGGTCGAACAGGCCGCCGGATGGGCACGCAAGAACTCCGTATGGCCGGCCACCTTCGGGTTGGCATGCTGCGCCATCGAACTGATGGCCACCGGCGGCCCCCACTACGACCTGGCGCGCTTCGGCATGGAGCGCGCTTCGGCGTCTCCTCGCCAGGCCGACCTGATGATCGTCGCCGGGCGTGTCTCTCAGAAGATGGCCCCCGTGCTGCGCCAGATCTACGACCAGATGGCCGAGCCCAAGTGGGTCATCGCCATGGGCGTGTGCGCCTCCAGCGGCGGCATGTTCAACAACTACGCCATCGTGCAGGGCGTGGACCATGTCGTGCCGGTCGACATCTACCTGCCCGGCTGCCCGCCGCGGCCGGAGATGCTCATCGACGCCATCGTCAAGCTGCACGACAAGATTCAAAACATGAAGTTCGGTGCGCACCGTGCCAAGCAGATCGAGGAGCTCGAGCTGCAGGCGCTGCGCACGCTGCCGCTGATCGACCAGGGGGCCGCGAAGTGACCTCGCCCGACAACCTCCCCGGCAGCCCGGACAGCGGCGAGACCCCCGAGGTCCCGGTCCCGGCGGTGCCCGAGGCTCCCGTCGCCAGGCGTGGCATGTTCGGGGCATCGGACTCCGGCGACACCTCCGGCTACGGCGGCCTCGTCGTCCGCCGGGCGCCGCAGATCTCCACGCCCCGCCCGTACGGGAGCTACTTCGACGAGATCGTCGACACCCTGGCGCTCGACGACGCCATCGAGCGCGTGGTCGTGGACCGTGGCGAGCTGACCCTGCACGTGAAGCGCGAGCGCCTCGTCGAGGTGGCCCAGAAGCTGCGTGACGACCCGGCGCTGCGTTTCGAGCTGTCGCTCGGCGTGTCCGGGGTGCACTACCCCCACTTGGTGGGCGAGGAGCTGCACGCGGTCTATCACCTGCTCTCGATCACGCACAACCGGCGGGTGCGCGTGGAGGTGAGCGCGCCGGACGCCGACCCGCACATCCCATCGACTGTGAGCGTTTACCCTGGTCACGACTGGCATGAGCGGGAGACGTACGACTTCTTCGGGATCGTCTTCGATGGCCATCCCGCGCTCACCCGGATCATGATGCCGGACGACTGGGACGGTCACCCGCAGCGTAAGGACTACCCGCTGGGCGGCATCCCGGTCGAATACCGCGGCGCCACCATCCCCGCGCCGGACCAGAGGAGAAGCTACTCATGAGCACCGCTTATGACGAGGCGACCGAGGGCAAGGTCTACTCGGTCAACGGCGGCGACTGGGACCAGGTCGTCGCCGGGGCGCGCGACACCGAAGAAGAGCGCCTGGTCGTCAACATGGGCCCGCAGCACCCGTCCACCCACGGCGTGCTCCGTCTGGTCCTGACCCTCGACGGTGAGACGGTGACCGAGGCCCGCGGCGTCATCGGCTACCTGCACACCGGCATCGAGAAGAACATGGAGTTCCGGACGTGGACCCAGGGGACCACGTTCGTGACCCGCATGGACTACCTCTCGCCGATCTTCAACGAGACCGCCTACAGCATGGGCGTGGAGAAGCTGCTCGGCATCACCGACCGCGTCCCCGAGCGGGCGCAGGCCATCCGCGTGATGATGATGGAGCTCAACCGCATCGCCTCGCACCTGGTGGCCATGGGCACGTTCGGCATGGAGCTGGGCGCGACCACGCCGTTCCTGTTCGGGTACCGCGACCGTGAGATGGTCATGGACCTGTTCGAGTACATCACCGGCCTGCGCATGAACCACGCCTACGTCCGCCCCGGCGGCGTCAGCGTGGACCTGCCGGCCGGCGCGGTGGACAAGGTCGGCGAGTTCCTCAAGGAGATGCCCAAGCGGATCAAGGACATCCGCAAGCTCCTGGACGAAAACCCCGTCTACGTGCGCCGCACCAGGGACGTGGCCTACCTCGACCTGACCGGCTGCATGGCGCTCGGCGTCACAGGGCCGATCCTCCGCGCCGCGGGCCTGCCGTGGGACCTGCGCAAGTCGCAGCCCTACTGCGGCTACGAGACGTACGAGTTCGACGTCCCCACCGAGCGCGGCTGCGACGTCTACTCGCGCTACCTCGTGCGCATGAAGGAGATGGAGGAGTCCCTCAAGATCATCGAGCAGGCCCTGGACCGCATCGCCGGTCCACTCAAGGGCGACCCGGTGATGATCGAGGACAAGAAGATCGGCTGGCCGGCGCAGCTCGCGCTCGGCCCCGACGGGTTCGGCAACTCGCCCGACCACATCGCCCACATCATGGGCACCTCGATGGAGGCCCTCATCCACCACTTCAAGCTGGTGACCGAGGGCTTCAGGGTGCCGGCCGGGCAGGCGTACGCCAGCATCGAGTCCCCCAAGGGCGAGCTCGGCGCGCACGTGGTCAGCGACGGCGGCACCCGGCCCTACCGCGTGCACTTCCGCGAGCCGTCCTTCTGCAACCTGCAGAGCTTCCCCGCGATGGCGGAGGGCGGCCAGGTCGCCGACGTGATCGCCGCGGTGGCATCTATCGACCCCGTCATGGGAGGTGTGGACAGGTGAGCGAGCTTCGCGAGCGAACAATTGGACACAGCACTTATCAAGTCATGAGGGCGCCGGAGGCGCGCTCATGACTTATTCACCGGATGTCCGTGAGCGTCTTGAGCGGGACGCCAAGGAGATCATCGGGCGCTACCCGAAGACGCGGTCGGCGCTGCTGCCGCTGCTCCACCTCGTCCAGTCCGAGGACGGTTACGTCTCGGACGACGGGCAGGAGTTCTGCGCGGAGATGCTGGGCATCAGCAAGGCCGAGGTCACGGGCGTGGCGACCTTCTACACCATGTACAAGCGCAAGCCCGTCGGCGACTACCACGTCGGCGTGTGCATCAACGCGCTGTGCGCGGTCATGGGCGGCGACGAGATCTGGGAGGAGCTGTCGGAGCACGCCGGCGTCGGTCACGACGAGGCGACCCCGGACGGCAAGGTCTCGCTGGAGCGCCTGGAGTGCAACGCGGCCTGTGACTTCGCGCCCGTCATGATGGTCAACTGGGAGTTCTTCGACAACCAGACGCCCGAGTCGGCCAAGCAGCTCGTCGACGACCTGCGTGACGGCAAGGACGTGCGGCCCACGCGCGGCCCGAAGAAGCTGTGCACCTTCAAGGAGGCCTCGCGGGTGCTCGCGGGCCTGCCCGACGACCAGGCGGGCGACGGCCCGTCGGCGGCCGGTCCCTCGCTGGAGGGCCTGAAGGTGGCCAAGGCCAGAGGATGGAAGGCCCCGGAGGCATGACGACGACTTTGACACCGGTCCTGACGGCGAACTGGGACCAGCCCAACTCCTTCACCCTCGACGTCTACGGCGAGTACGACGCGGCCAAGAAGGCGCTGGGCATGGACCCCGACGCCGTCATCCAGGCCGTCAAGGACTCGGGCCTGCGCGGCCGCGGCGGCGCGGGCTTCCCCACCGGCATGAAGTGGGGCTTCATCCCGCAGGGCGACGGCAAGCCGCACTACCTCGTCGTCAACGCCGACGAGTCGGAGCCGGGCACCTGCAAGGACATCCCGCTCATGATGGCCAACCCGCACGCGCTGGTCGAGGGCATCATCATCACGTCCTACGCGATCCGGGCCAACCACGCCTTCATCTACGTGCGGGGCGAGGTCCTGCACGTGATCCGGCGGCTGCACGCGGCCGTGCGGGAGGCGTACGAGAAGGGTTATCTCGGCAGCGACATCTTCGGCTCGGGCTACGACCTGGAGCTGGTGGTGCACAGCGGTGCGGGCGCGTACATCTGCGGCGAGGAGACGGCGCTGCTCGACTCGCTGGAGGGCTTCAGAGGTCAACCGCGGCTCAAGCCCCCGTTCCCGGCCGTGGCGGGCCTCTACGCCTCGCCCACTGTCGTCAACAACGTCGAGTCGATCGCCAGTGTTCCCTCGATCATCGCCAACGGGGCCGACTGGTTCGCCGGGATGGGCACCGAGAAGTCCAAGGGCTTCGGCATCTTCTCGCTCAGCGGCCACGTGACCCGCCCCGGCCAGTACGAGGCGCCGCTCGGCATCACGCTGCGCGAGCTGCTCGACATGGCCGGCGGCATCCGCGAGGGGCACCAGATCAAGTTCTGGACCCCGGGCGGCTCGTCCACGCCGATCTTCACCGACGAGCACCTCGACGTGCCGCTCGACTTCGAGGCGGTCGGCGCCAAGGGGTCCATGCTCGGCACCCGCGCGCTGCAGATCTTCGACGAGACCACCTGCGTGGTCCGCACCGTGCTGCGGTGGACGGAGTTCTACGCGCACGAGTCGTGCGGCAAGTGCACGCCGTGCCGCGAGGGCACCTACTGGCTCAAGCAGGTGCTCAAGCGCCTGGAGAAGGGCCAGGGCACCGAGGAGGACCTGACCACGATCACCGACATCGCGGACAACATCCTCGGCCGCTCGTTCTGTGCCCTGGGCGACGGCGCGACCAGCCCGATTCACTCCTCCGTGAAGTACTTCCGTGAGGAGTACCTCAAGCACTTCGAGATCGGCGGCTGCCCGTTCGACCCGAAGAAGTCCACTCTCTGGGGTGAGCAGTGACCGTCGTAGAAACAGAAACGAACCTGGTGACCCTGACCATCGACGGGTTCCAGGTCAGTGTCCCCAAGGGCACCCTGATCATCCGGGCCGCCGAGCTGCTGGGCATCCAGATCCCCAGGTTCTGCGACCACCCCCTGCTGGACCCTGCGGCCAACTGCCGCCAGTGTCTGGTCGACATCCCCGACGCGGGCAACGGCCGCGGCTTCCCCAAGCCGCAGCCGTCGTGCGCGATCGAGGTCGCCGAGGGCATGGTCGTGCAGACCCAGCTCACCTCGCCGGTCGCCGAGAAGGCGCAGCGGTCGGCGATGGAGTTCCTGCTCCTCAACCACCCGCTGGACTGCCCGGTCTGTGACAAGGGCGGGGAGTGCCCGCTGCAGAACCAGGCCATGTCCAACGGGCGCGGCGAGTCCAGGTTCCAGGAGCAGAAGCGCACCTTCCCCAAGCCGCTGCCGCTGTCCACGCAGGTGCTGCTGGACCGTGAGCGCTGCGTGCAGTGTGCGCGCTGCATCCGCTTCTCCGACCAGATCGCGGGCGACCCGCTCATCGAGTTCTTCGAGCGCGGGGCCAAGGAGCAGGTGCGTACGGCCGACGGCAAGCCGTTCAACTCCTACTTCTCCGGCAACACGGTGCAGATCTGCCCGGTCGGCGCGCTCACCGGCGCCGCTTACCGCTTCCGCGCCCGCCCGTTCGACCTGGTGTCCACGCCGAGCGCGTGCGAGCACTGCGCCGCCGGTTGCGCCCAGCGCACCGACCACCGGCGCGGCCGCGTCACCCGCCGCCTGGCGGGCAACGACCCGCAGGTCAACGAGGAGTGGAACTGCGACAAGGGCCGCTGGGCGTTCACCTACGCCACGCAGCCCGACCGGCTCAAGACGCCATTGATCCGCAACGAGGAAGGCGTGCTCGTGCCGGCCTCGTGGCCGGAGGCGCTGACCGTCGCCGCCGAAGGCCTGGCCAAGGCCCGCGGCAAGGCGGGTGTGCTGGTCGGCGGCAGGGTCACGGTCGAGGACGCCTACGCCTACGCCAAGTTCGCCAGGCTCGCGCTGGGCACCAACGACATCGACTTCCGCGCCAGGCCGCACTCCGCCGAGGAGGCGCAGTTCCTGGCCCACGCGGTGGCCGGCAAGGGCATCGAGGTCAGCTACAGCGACCTGGAGAACGCCCCGCACGTGCTGCTCGTCGGGTTCGAGCCCGAAGAGGAGTCCCCGATCGTCTTCCTGCGCCTGCGTAAGGCGTGGATGAAGAAGGGGCTCAAGGTCAGCTCGATCGCGCCGTTCGCCTCCCCGGGCCTGGCGAAGATGGGCGGCACGCTCATCCGCACCGCGCCCGGCGTCGAGGCCGACGCGATCGGCGACCTGGTCGGCACCCTGCCCGAGGGCACGATCATCCTGGCGGGCGAGCGACTGGCCACCGTGCCCGGCGCCCTGTCCGCCGCGGTGCGCCTGGCCGCCGCCTCCGGTGGCAAGCTCGCCTGGATCCCGCGCAGGGCCGGTGAGCGCGGCGCGGTCGAGGCCGGCGCGCTGCCCAACCTGCTGCCGATCGGCCGCCCGGTGGACGACGAGACCGCCAGGGCCGAGGTCGCCCGGGCGTGGAACGTGTCCTCGCTGCCCACCGCCCCCGGCCGCGACGCCGCGGACATCCTCACGGCCGCCCGCGACGGGGACATCGACGCGCTGGTCGTGGCCGGCGTCGACCCGTACGACCTGGCCGACCCGGCGGCGGCGCTCGACGCGCTCGAGCACACGCCGTTCATCGTCAGCCTGGAGATCCGCGCCAGCGCCGTCACCGACCGCGCCGACGTGGTGCTGCCGGTCGCCGCCGTGCAGGAGAAGGCCGGCACGTTCGTCAACTGGGAGGGCCGCGGCCGCTCGTTCGAGGCGCCGCTGAAGGTTCCCGGCCTGCAGAGCGACCTGGCCGTGATCGGCAACCTGGCCGACCGGATGGACGTGCACCTGGGCCTGCCGGACGCCAAGGGCGCCCGCCGCGAGCTGTCCACCCTGGGCGCCTGGCGCGGCAGCCGGGTCAGCGCCCCCAACGCCCTGACCCGCACCCAGGAGGTGCCGGAGGCGGGCCAGGCGCTGCTGGCCACCTGGCACCTGCTGCTCGACGACGGCAGGCTGCAGGACGGCGAGCCGTACCTCGCGGGCACCGCCCGCACCGCCGAAGCACTGGTCTCCGAGAGCACGGCCGCCGAGCTGGGCGTCGCCGACGGCGACAAGCTCGTCGTCGGCGACAACGTGACGCTGCCGGTGCGCGTCGCCGACCTGCCCGACCGGGTGGTCTGGGTGCCTTCGAACTCCGGCGGCTGCTCGGTCACGCGCGACCTGCGTGCGGTGGCCGGCGACATCGTCACCATCGGGAGCGCCTCATGATCCACGTTCTCGCGGCCGATCCCACCCTGGCCAACTTCGGCCAGGACCCCGTGTGGATCACCATCATCAAGGCCGTGATGCTGTTCGTCTTCCTGATGCTGGGCGTGCTGTTCGGCGTCTGGTTCGAGCGGAAGCTGATCTCGCGGATGCAGAACCGCTACGGCCCCAACCGGGCCGGTAAGTTCGGTCTGCTGCAGTCCGTGGCCGACGGCCTGAAGATGGGCCTGAAGGAGGACCTCTTCCCCAACACGGTGGACAAGGTGCTCTACCTGCTGGCGCCGATCATCATGGTGGTGCCGGCGTTCCTGGCCTTCTCGATCGTGCCGTTCGGGCCGATGGTCAACCTGTTCGGCGTGCAGACGCCGCTGCAGCTGGTGGACCTGCCGGTGGCGGTGCTGTTCATGCTGGCCATGGGCGCGGTGTCGGTCTACGGGGTGGTGCTGGCCGGGTGGTCGTCGCGCTCGCCGTACGCGCTGCTGGGCGGGTTGCGGTCGGCGGCGCAGGTGGTGTCGTACGAGATCGCGATGGGCCTGTCGTTCGTGGCGGTGTTCCTGTTCGCCGGGACGCTGTCCACCTCGGAGATCGTCGCGGCGCAGGAGCAGACCTGGTATGTGTTCCTGCTGCTCCCGTCGTTCCTGATCTACGTGGTCTGCATGTTCGGTGAGGCCGCCCGCATTCCGTTCGACCTGCCCGAGGGTGAGGGTGAGCTGGTCGGCGGGTTCCAGACCGAATACTCCTCGTCGCTGAAGTTCGCCCTGATCATGATGGGTGAATACCTGCACACGTTCACCGCCTCCGGCATCGCGGTGACGCTGTTCCTCGGCGGGTGGCGGGCGCCGTTCCCGATCTCGCTGTGGGAGGGCGCCAACACGGGCTGGTGGCCGGTGTTGTGGTTCTTCATCAAGTTCGTGCTGACCTTCAGCTTCATCGTGTGGGTGCGGGCGTCGCTGCCGCGGGTGCGGTACGACCAGCTCATGTCGCTGGGCTGGAAGGTGCTGATCCCGGTCAACCTGGCGTGGATCCTGCTGGTCGCCGGCGTGCGCAGCGTGGTGATCAACGTGGACTCCCGGATGATCAGTCTCGCGGTCACCGGGATCATCGTGGTCGGGGCGCTGGCCATCTGGATGCGGTTCGACACCGTCAACCAGCGGCGCAAGGAAGCCAGGAAGGCCCAGGTCGAAGCCGAGTTCGAGGAACTGTCCAACGAGCCGACGAAGGGTGGCTTCCCGGTGCCGCCGCTCGATCTGCCGCACTACCACGGGGTGCAGCACAAGGAGATTCCCAGTGGGACTAACTGATTGGCTGAACCCCGTCAAAGGCTTCGGGGTCACCTTCCATACGATGTTCAAGAAGCCCGTCACGACGAACTACCCGGAGGAGAAGAGGCCGACGGCTCCTCGCTTCCACGGGCGTCACCAGCTCAACCGCTGGCCCGACGGGCTGGAGAAGTGCGTGGGGTGCGAGCTGTGCGCCTGGGCGTGTCCGGCCGACGCGATCTACGTCGAAGGCGCGGACAACACCGATGAGGAGCGCTTCTCGCCGGGCGAGCGTTACGGCCGCACCTACCAGATCAACTATCTGCGGTGCATCCTCTGCGGCCTCTGCATCGAGGCCTGCCCGACCCGCGCGCTCACCATGACCAACGAGTACGAGCTCGCCGACAGCACCCGCGAGGGCCTCATCTTCACCAAGGAGATGTTGCTCGCGCCGCTGACCCAGGGCATGGAGCAGCCGCCGCACCCCATGCGGCTCGGTGAGACCGAAGAGGACTACTACCGGCTGGGGCGGACCAATGGGTGAGACCATCACGTTCTGGGTGCTCGCCGTCGTGTCCGTCGGCGCCGCGCTCGGCATGGTCTTCAACCGGAAGGCCGTGTACTCGGCGCTGATGCTCGGCACGGTGATGCTCTGCCTCGCGGTCCTGTACGCGGTGCAGGACGCGCCTTTCCTGGCCGCGGTGCAGATCATCGTCTACACCGGCGCCGTCATGATGCTGTTCCTGTTCGTGCTCATGCTGGTGGGCGTGGACTCGTCCGACTCCTTCGTCGAGACGATCAGGGGCCAGCGCTTCTGGGCGGTGCTCGCCGGCATCGGCTTCGCCACGCTGATCATCCTGGCCGTGGGCAACGCGATCTTCGCTCCCGAGGTCGGGCTGACGCAGGCCACGGCGCAGGGCGGCTACATCCGCTCGATCGCGCTGCTGATATTTACCAAGTACGTCTTCGCGTTCGAGATCACCTCGGCGCTGCTGATCACCGCAGCGCTGGGCGCCATGGTGCTGGCGCACCGCGAGCGGCTCACTGACAAGCCCACGCAGAAGGACCTGGCACGGGCCAGGTTCGCCGGCGACCGGCCGTCGGCGCTGCCGGGGCCCGGCACGTACGCCACCGGCAACGCCATCGACATGCCGGCGCTGCTGCCCGACGGGACGGTCGCGGAGTCCTCGGTCAACCGCTACATCGCGCGCTACGACGTCGAGCACGACCACCTGCCCGCTGACCCCAGGTTCGCCGCGGCCATCAAGCACACGGTCGAGGAAGACGCCGAGGAGCGCGACATCCACGCGCGCGACGAGGCCGAGGAGCAGGACGCCGAGCAGACCACCAACGAGGTGAACAAATGACGACGCAATACCTCGTCCTGTCCGGCCTGTTGTTCGCCATCGGCGCCATCGGCGTGCTGATCAGGCGTAACGCGATCGTGGTGTTCATGTGCGTGGAGCTCATGCTCAACGCCTGCAACCTCGCGTTCGTCGCCTTCTCCAGGCAGGTCGGCAACTTGGAAGGCCAGATCATCGCGTTCTTCGTGATGGTGGTGGCCGCGGCCGAGGTCGTGGTAGGCCTCGCCATCATCGTGACGATCTTCCGAACCCGCAGGTCCGCGTCGGTCGACGACGCCAACCTGCTGAAGTACTAAGAGGTGACTGGTGGAATCTGAAATCGCTCAGATCGCCCAGCACACCGGCGGCGTGATCGGCAACGCCTGGCTGATGATCGCTTTCCCGTTGCTGGGAGCGTTCATCCTGCTGGCGTTCAACCGGCTCACCGACCGCTGGGGCCATCTGCTGGGCGTGGCCATGTCCCTCGCCTCGTTCGTCGTGGCGGTGCTGGCGTTCGTCGAGCTCATCGGCTTTGGGGAGAACGAGCGCCGCCGGGCGGTGCACCTGTGGGAGTTCATCCCCAACCTCGACATCAACATCGGGCTGCTGATCGACCCGCTGTCGATCAGCTTCGCGCTGCTGATCACCGGTGTGGGTTCGCTGATCCACATCTACTCGATCGGCTACATGTCGCACGACGAGCACCGGCGCAGGTTCTTCGCCTATCTCAACCTGTTCGTGGCGGCGATGCTGCTGCTGGTGCTGGCCGACAACTACGTGGGCCTGTTCATCGGCTGGGAGGGCGTCGGTCTGGCGTCGTACCTGCTGATCGGGTTCTGGCAGTTCAAGCCGTCGGCGGCGGTCGCGGCCAAGAAGGCGTTCGTGGTCAACCGCGTCGGTGACTTCGGCCTGCTGGTCGGCATGTTCGTGATCTTCACGACGTACCAGACGCTGTCCTTCGCGGAGCTCAAGCCGATTCAGGCCGAGAACGGCACCACGCTCGCCATCGGGCTGCTGCTGCTCCTCGGCGCCTGCGGCAAGTCGGCGCAGCTGCCGCTGCAGTCCTGGCTCCTGGACGCCATGGAGGGCCCGACTCCGGTGTCGGCCCTGATCCACGCCGCGACCATGGTCACCGCCGGCGTCTACTTGGTGGTCCGGTCCGGGGTGTACTTCTTCCCCGAGGGCTCCGGCGCCGCGCTGGCCGTGGCCATCGTGGGTGCGGCCACGCTGCTCGCCGGTGCCATCATCGGTTGTGCGAAGGACGACATCAAGAAGGGCCTGGCCGGTTCGACGATGTCGCAGATCGGCTACATGATGCTGGGCGCGGGCCTCGGCCCGGCCGGCTACGCCTTCGCGATTGGCCACCTGATCACGCACGGCTTCTTCAAGGCCGATCTGTTCCTCGGGGCCGGGTCCGTCATGCACGGCATGAACGACGAAGTCGACATGCGGAAGTACGGCGGGCTGCGCAAGTTCATGCCGCTGACCTTCGTCACGTTCTTCATCGGCTACCTGGCGATCATCGGGTTCCCGCTGCTGTCCGGTTACTTCACCAAGGACGGCATCATCGAGACCGCGGTGCACCACCAGCCCATCCTGGGTTGGCTGGCCGTGCTCGGCGCCGGGATCACCGGCTTCTACATGTCGCGGATGGTCTTCATGACCTTCTTCGGCCAGAAGCGCTGGGCCGAGGGCGCACACCCGCACGAGTCGCCGGCGGTCATGACCTGGCCGTTGATCATCCTGTCGATCGGCGCCATCGGCCTGGGCGGCTACCTCGTCCTGAGCAACCGGCTCCTGCTGTTCCTGGCGCCGGCGGTCGGACGGCCGGCGGAGCTGCCGGAGTTCCACTTCACCAGCACGCCGGGTCTCGCCACGCTGGCGCTGGTCGCCGTGGGTGCGGCCTTCGCCTGGATGCGGTACGGCCGGGTGGAGGTGCCCGCCGTGCAGCCGCGCGGTTCGTTCCTCACCACGTTCGCCCGCCGCGACCTGTACGGTGACGCGCTCAACGAGTCGCTGTTCATGCGCCCCGGCCAGTGGCTGACCCGCCTCGCCGTGTTCTTCGACAACCGCGGCGTCGACGGGCTGGTCAACGGCCTGGCCGCGGGCATCGGCGGCAGCTCCGGGCGCCTCAGGCGGATCCAGACGGGCTTCGCCAGAACGTACGCGTTGTCCATCTTCATCGGTGCCGCCCTGCTGACCGGCGCCCTGCTCCTCGTTGGGACCATCTGATGTCACCCTGGCTTCCGATACTCATGGCGGTGCCCGTGGTGGGCGCCATCGTGGTGGCCCTGCTCCCCAAGGGCAGTGACAAGCTGGCCAAGCAGGTCACGCTGCTGGTCTCGCTGCTGGTGCTGGTGCTCACGGGCGTCATGGCCGCCGGGTTCAAGCCCAACGGCGACCGGTTCCAGTTCGTGGCCGAGTACAACTGGATCCCCAGCTTCGGCGTGAAGTTCGGGGTCGGCGTCGACGGCGTGGCCCTCGTGCTCATCGCGCTGTCGGCGGTGCTGGTGCCGATCGTGGTGCTGGCCTCCTGGCACGACGCCGACGGGGTCAAGAGCGCCGACGGCACCGTGATCGCGCCCAAGCGGTCGGTGAAGACGTACTTCTCGCTGCTGCTGGTGCTGGAGACGATGATGATCGGCGTCTTCGCGGCGACCGACATCTTCCTCTTCTACGTCTTCTTCGAAGCGATGCTGATCCCGATGTACTTCATGATCGGCTCGTACGGCGGCGCCCAGCGGTCCTACGCGGCCGTGAAGTTCCTGCTGTACTCGCTGTTCGGCGGCCTGCTCATGCTGGTCGCGGTCATCGGGCTCTACTTCGTGGCCGGCAAGAACACGTTCATGTTCCCCGAGCTGATCGGGGCCATCCAGGACCCTGCCATGCAGAAGTGGCTGTTCGCCGGGTTCTTCATCGCCTTCGCGATCAAGGCGCCGCTGTGGCCGGTGCACACGTGGCTGCCCGACGCGGCCGCGCAGGCGCCGGCCGGGGCCGCCGTGCTGCTGGTGGGCGTGCTGGACAAGGTCGGCACGTTCGGCATGCTGCGCTTCTGCCTGGAGCTGTTCCCGGAGGCGGCCAAGGCGTTCACGATGCCGATCGTCGTGCTCGCGGTCATCAGCATCATCTACGGCGCCATCGTGGCCATCGGGCAGAACGACATGAAGCGGCTCATCGCCTACACGTCGATCTCGCACTTCGGCTTCATCGTGCTCGGCGTGTTCGCCATGTCGGACGTCGCCCAGTCCGGCGCCGCCCTCTACATGGTCAACCACGGCTTCGCCACCGGCGCGCTGTTCCTGGCCGCCGGCTTCCTCATCGCCCGGCGTGGCTCGCCGTACATCGAGGACTACGGAGGCGTGCAGAAGGTCGCGCCGGTGCTGGCGGGCTTCTTCCTGGTCGCCGGTCTGGCGGGGCTGTCGCTGCCCGGTCTGTCGTCGTTCGTCAGCGAGTTCATGGTCATGATCGGGACCTACTCGAGCGCGGCCCATGGCTCCGGGGCGCTGACGGCGGCCGCCGTCATCTCCGCGGTGGCCGTGGTCCTCGCGGCCGTCTACATCCTGTGGATGGTGCAGCGGGTCATGAACGGGCCGACCGCCGAGCCGGTCAAGGCGTTCAAGGACCTGAACGCCCGCGAGATCTGGGTGCTGGCCCCGCTGGTCGCCCTGATCATCGGGTTCGGCTTCTTCCCCAAGCCGCTGCTCGACGTGATCAACCCGTCCGTGCAAGAGACCCTGACCAACGTGAAGGTGCCGGTCTCCACCATCGCTGAGAAGGGGACAGGTCAGTGAACTCCATTCCAGCGCCGACGATCGAGTACGGCACGCTGGCGCCGCTGCTGGTGGTGTTCGGCGCGGCCGTCATCGGCGTGCTCGTCGAGGCGTTCGCGCCGCGTTACCTGCGTAAGGCGATCCACGTACCGCTCACTCTGCTGAGCCTGCTCGGCGCGTTCGCACTGGTGCTCGTGCAGGTGCTGCGCGGCCAGGTGTCCACGACGGCCGCCGCCATGGGCGCGATCGCGGTGGACGGGCCGTCACTGTTCATCTGGGGCGTCATCCTCGTCCTGTCGTTCGTGTGCGTGCTGCTGATCAACGACGAGGGCCACTTCGTCGCCTCGGCCGCGGCCGTGCCGGGCAGCGCCGACGAGGAAGAGGCCGAGACCGTGACCGGCGGCGCCGGCCACACCGAGGTCTACCCGCTGGTGTTGTTCGCGGTCGGCGGCATGCTGCTCTTCCCGGCCTCGCACGACCTGCTCATGATGTTCGTGGCCCTCGAGGTCATGTCGCTGCCGCTCTACCTGCTGTGCGGCCTGGCACGCCGGCGTCGCCTGCTGTCGCAGGAGGCGTCCATGAAGTACTTCCTGCTGGGCGCGTTCTCCTCGGCCTTCTTCCTGTACGGCACCGCGATGGTCTACGGGTACGCGGGCACCGTCTCGCTCCCCGGCATCAACCAGGCCCTGGCCGAGGGCGCGGCGCTCGACCCGCTGCTGATGATCGGGCTCGCGCTGCTCGGCGTGGGCCTGCTGTTCAAGATCGGCGCGGCGCCGTTCCAGGCGTGGAAGCCGGACGTCTACCAGGGCGCCCCGACCCCGATCACCGCTCTGATGGCCTCGGGCACGCTGGTCGCGGCCGTGGGCGCCGTGCTGCGGGTGTTCTGGGTGGGTCTGGGCAACCTCGACTGGAACTGGCGGCCTGTCATCTGGGTCATCGCGGCGCTGACCATGGTCGTCGGCTCGGTGCTGGCGATCACGCAGACCGAGATCAAGCGCATGCTGGCCTACTCATCCATCGCGCACGCGGGCTTCCTGCTCGTCGGCGTGATGGCCACGTTCGGCTCCGCGCAGCAGAACGCGGTCTCGCTGAAGGCGATCCTGTTCTACCTGGCGGTCTACGGCATCACGACGGTCGGCGCGTTCGCGATCGTCACGCTGGTGCGCGACCCCGGCGGCGAGGCCGGGCACCTGTCGCGCTGGGCCGGGCTCGGCAAGCGGGCCCCGATTCTGGCCGGGGTGTTCGCCTTCTTCCTGCTGGCCTTCGCCGGCATCCCGCTGACCAGCGGCTTCTTCGGCAAGTACGCCGTCTTCGCCGCCGCGCTCAACAGCGGGACGCAGCCTGGCGACTCGATGGGCGGCTGGATGGCCGGACTGGTCGTCGTGGGTGTGGTGGCCTCGGCCGTCGCGGCGTTCTTCTACGTGCGCGTGATCGTGCTGATGTTCTTCAGCGAGCCGGCCGCCGACGGCCCGGCGATCGTGGTGCCCAGTGCGGGGACCGTGGCTGTCATCGCCGTCGCGCTGCTGGTTACCGTAGGGGTGGGGCTCTACCCGGAGTCCATGCTCAGCGTTGCCAACGAAGCTGCTAGCAGCTTGTTCATCAGATAAGGGGATCTCGTATGTCTGCGCCACCCGTGGTTGACCTTCCCATTGAGGACGAACGGTTGGCGCAGGACGTGGCCACCGGACTGGCCGCGGTGGAGAAGCTCCTGCGTTCGTCGGTGGAGAGCGAGGACGCCTTCGTCACGGAGGCGTCCAAGCACCTCATCGAGGCCGGCGGCAAGCGGTTCCGCACGCTGATGGTGTTGCTCGCCGCCCAGTTCGGCGATCCGTCGGCGCCGGGCGTCGTGCCCGGCGCGGTGGTCATCGAGCTGACCCACCTGGGCTCGCTCTACCACGACGACGTCATGGACGAGGCCCCGGTACGCCGGGGCTCCCCGTCCGCGAACGCCCGGTGGGACAACACTGTCGCGATTCTCACCGGCGACTACCTGTTCGCCCAGGCGTCCGACATCCTGGCCGACCTTGGCCCCGAGTTGATCCGTATCCAGGCGCAGACGTTCTCCCGCCTGGTCCAGGGCCAGATCCGTGAGACCGTCGGCCCGCGCGCCGACGAGGACCCGATCGCGCACTACGTCAACGTCCTGGCCGACAAGACGGGCTCGCTGATCGCCGCCTCCGGCCGCTTCGGAGCCCTGCTCTCCGGGGCTCCCGCGGACGTCGAGGAGCGGCTGAGCCGCGCCTGCGAGGCCATCGGCGTGGCCTGGCAGCTGGGGGACGACCTGCTGGACGTGGCCTCCACGGGGGCGCAGTCGGGCAAGACGCCGGGCACTGACCTCCGTGAGGGCATCAAGACCCTCCCGGTCCTGTACGCCCTGGCCGCCGACGACTCCCCGCGCCTTTCCGAGCTGCTGTCGGGCCCGGTGGCCGAGTCCGACGTGGACGAGGCGTTGACCCTGCTCCGTGCGCACCCGGCGATGGCGCGGGCGCGGGCGCAGCTGGAGGCGTGGGTGGACCGAGCGCGGGACGACATTTCCGGTTTGCCTGACATCCCGGCGCGAGACGCCTTTTTGGCGCTATGTGACTACGTGGTCCAGCGTTCTGGCTGATCTCCTGACACGCGCGGCCGCCCGGGCCGTCCTGATGCTGTCGTACGTGAAGATCGCCAAGGCCAGCCAGACGATCGAGAACCCGATCCACCGGCTGGGCGGCATTGTCTCCTTGGCGATCAGCACACCGCACGCGAACTGCAGGATCGGTGCGATGTACTGCAGCAGCCCCATCGTGCTGAGCGGCACCCGGATGGCGGCCGCCCCAAAGCAGATCAGCGGCACCGCCGTGACGATCCCCGCGCCGATCAGCAACAACGCATGCCAGGCCCCCTGATTCGGGAAGGTCGCCTCCCCGCTCACCTGCAGCGTGATCAGATACCCGAGGGCCGGCAGCAGCAGAACCAGCGTCTCGACCGCCAGGCCCTCGGTCGCCGCCACATTGGCCTTCTTCTTGACCAGCCCGTACACCCCGAAGCTCACCGCCAGCGTGAGCGCGATCCACGGCAGCCGCCCGTAGTCGAAGGCCAGCACGAGCACCGCGACCGCTCCGAACCCGACGGCCGCCCACTGCAGCGGCCGCAGCCGCTCGCGCAGCAGCACCACGCCGAACACCACGTTGACCAGCGGGTTGATGAAGTACCCCAGGGCGCTCTCCACCACGTGCCCGGAGTTGACCGCGTAGATGTAGGTGCCCCAGTTGAGGGTGACGACAATGGCCGCGACGGTGAGGAGGGCGAGCTTCCCGGGTTGCCTGGCCAGCTCCCGAATCCAGGACCAGTGCCTGCGGACGGCAAGCGCGGCGGCGACCGCGACCAGGGACCACACCATCCGGTGCGCCAGGATCTCGACGGCACCTGACGGCTTGAGCAGAGGCCAGTAGAGGGGGAAGAGCCCCCACATGGTGTAGGCGGCGACCCCGTACAAGACGCCGCGCCGAAGGTCAGGCATGTACGCCATCTTCGCCCATTACCACCTTTAACCACAAATTCCATCCACTATACGGAAATGTGTAGATCTCCTTAAGCGTTGCTGCCTGTGTAGGCTGACAGAGAGCTATGGAGGTAGTGCGATGGGCTGGCTGTTCGGCGGCAACAAGACATCGATGGTCCGACCCGAGGACGCCCTCCCGGGCCGCGCGGAGACCATGCCCGTCCCGGCCCGCCACGCGGTCCTGGACGCCCCGCTGGCCCCGCCGTACCCGTCCGGCACGGAGATCGCCGACTTCGGCCTCGGGTGCTTCTGGGGCGCCGAGCGCAAGTTCTGGCAGACCCAGGGAGTCGTCACGACGGCGGTCGGCTACCAGGGCGGCTACACGGAGAACCCGACGTACGAGGAGGTCTGCAGCGGTCGCACGGGTCACACCGAGGCCGTGCGGGTCGTCTTCGACCCCGCCAAGGTCTCCTACGAGGAGCTCCTGAAGGTCTTCTGGGAGGCCCACGACCCGACGCAGGGCATGCGCCAGGGCAACGACGTCGGCACCCAATACCGCTCGGCGATTTACTACCACTCGCCGGAGCAGCAGAAGGCGGCGGAGACGTCCCGGGACGCGTACCAGAAGGTCCTGAAGGCGGCGGGCTACGGCGAGATCACCACAGAGATCGCCGAGGCGGGGCCGTTCTACTTTGCCGAGGATTATCACCAGCAGTACCTATTTAAAGTGCCGAACGGTTACTGCGGCATCGGTGGCACGGGCGTGGCCTGCCCGGTCGGGCTGACGTCTGGTGAGGCGTGATCGGCCTGTCCTGATCCACGCTGGGGATCAAGGGAGGGAGTGCGAGCCTCTTCTACGAGATCGTCGCTTCTCTCTGGCTACGAGTTCGATGACCTCGACTGGCGGGCTGTCGAGAGTGCTCTGCCCGCCAGTGTCGTAGTCGGCGCAACGATCAGTCCGTATCACCCTTATATCCGGCACCATCGGTATATTCGGACTCCTCAAGCAGCCGAGTCCGACGCCAGACGCCGTCGATGCATTGTCCTTCCGCCTCGACCCAGTGGCCGTTGACACACGTCGTATAGATCACGAAGAGCTCGGGCAGTACGGCTGTGGCCTCGTCCTCGCGAAGCGTGTAGCCCGCGTTCGGAGGGACGACCGGACAGGGGTGTCCTTGCACCCACGTCAGCAACCGGCACGGCCCGTCCTGTCCCTGCCAGCCCTCAATCAGTGATCCTCCGCACCATGGGCATAAGAAGCGCTCCGACGGCCGATAATCATCGAACATTCCCACGAAGACCAGTGTGACCCCTCGGGTGCTTTGTGCGCAGGCCAGGCGACCGAGCGTCTCGGCACGCCAGCCGATCACACCCGCCTGGCCGGTCCTGGGTCTGGCAGGTGGATAGTGATCTACACCGTTCGGATATTCCGTATCGATTGGGTTTTGCGCTGAGTAAAGACTCCACGTTTTGCTACTTCGAGTAGTAAACTGATTCTATGAGCATGCCTGAGCAAGAGTTCGCCCCCGGGGCCGGGCCGGCGGCCAAGGTCAGCGTATCCCTGAGAGCAGGCAACATTCGCGCTGTTCGAGAGCGGGTCGGAGCCCGTGGGTTCTCTGCCTATGTTGATGCCGCTGTGGAGCGCCAGATCGAGCGGGATCTCTTGGAGGAGGCCCTTCAGGCGAACGAGGCCGCTTCTGGACCGATCGCGCAGCCTCTGCGTGACGAGGCGGCGGAGCTGTTCCGCCACGTCAAGTCGGCGCCTGAACTCCAGGAGGAGGATGGATGGCGCGCGCACGAAGCAGGCTGAGCGCGGGCACTGTGGTCCTCGACTGTCAGGGGCTCGTGAAGTGGTGCGAGGCCGACCAGCGGGTGACTGCGTTCGTACGGGAGGCGCACGACAACGACTTTCGGGTTGTGGTCAGCGCGATGACACCGATCGAGGCGCAAGACGTTCGCGTCAAAAGCGATCGTCTCAGGTGGTATTTGTCCCGGCTGAAGATCGAGCCTGTGACCGAGGACATCTCGTCACGGGCGATCGAGCTTCTTCGGGATGCCCGCTTGCACGGTCACAAGTACGCGATTGACGCTGTGGTCGCGGCTACCGCACTGCGCTCGGCGCGCCCGGTCGTCGTCCTGACATCGGACAAGGACGACATGAGCAAACTGTGCGGGAAAACCGTGCAGGTGGTCCCTGTCTGAGACCGCACGCGGTGTGGCCGCGTTTGCGTCCAGAGAACTGTTGCGGGAGGCGAGCCGCTACCACCAGCAATATCTTCTTAGAGTTCCCAACGGCTACTGCGGCATCGGTGGGACCGGAGTCGCGTGTCCAGTAGGCCTGACGTCTGGCGAGGCGTGAGCCGATGCTCGGGCAGGTCGCTGCGATTCTATACAGAAAGATGTACAGTTGATGTATGACTGTTCTGCACGACGCCACTGAGCTGAGCGTCACAGAGGCGGCCCAGCGAGGCGTTGCGCGCCTTGTGGCTGATGCGGAGCAGGGGACCGATCTGGTGGTCACCCGTCGGCATCAGCCAGTGGCGGCCGTGGTGAGCATTCGCCGGCTCAATGAGTTGGAGGAAGCGGCGGCTGATCTGCGTGATCTGGCGCTTGTGCTCGCCCGCTCTGTCACGGACACGGGGGAGCGGGTCTCGCTCGATGAGGTGCTTGCCGCTTTCGGGCATACTCGCGAGTCGCTGTCCGCCATCCCGGACGACGAGTGAGTCGTGTCGGACGTCGTCTTCACAGCGCCGGCGGTCGACGACCTCCGGCGCATTGGCCCAGACGCGGTGCCCAAGATACTCAAGAAGATCCTTCTCCTGCTAGACAATCCTGAGGCTGGTTACCCGCTTGGCGGGGAACTGACCGGTTTCCGGAAGCTGGTGGTCGGTCGCAACACCTGGCGTGTCGTCTACCGCATCACCGAGGACAAGTCGGTGGAGATCTGTGAGGTGTGGGCTGTCGGAGAGCGGGCCGACGCAGAAGTGTACGCGGAGGCGACGGCGAGGGTTCGCGAGGCGGGTGCCGGTCGTCCCGAGATCATCCAGCTCGGCCAGGTGATCGAGCGCCTTGGCACGCTGGCCGATCACATTCGGGTGGAGAAAGCACCCCCTAGAGAACCGGTTCCAAATTGGCTCGCGGAGCGGTTGATCTACACGGTCGGGATGGCGCGTGAGGACGTTGCCGCTCTTGATCTTCAAGAGGCGGTCGACACGTGGGCTGATTACCGGTCCAAGCCTCACTAGGTCGCGCATCCATCCAGCCGTGATGGCGCAGACCCCGAGCAGCAGCCGGTCCCGCAGCATCGGCCAGTCCTCGCACCGGCGACAGTACATGCGACAGGGCGAGACTCGGGCGCAGATCCGGTGCTCGCCGTCGGCCAGGCAGGCTACTTCGCTCTTTTAGCCGGATAGATGAGGATGAGATCCTCGCCTGGACGCGTATACAGGCGCAGCCGGTAGATGCCAGGACCGCGGCGCGCGAGGTTGGGGAAGCGCACCTTGCTCGCCGACAGCGTCTGCATCACCAGGTGACCCGATTCGCTGACGATGTCCGCCTCGACCACCTCGTCCCAGCCTTTGCGTCGCAGGGGCGGCGGGGCCGAGCGCAGCGCCTTCGCCGTGACGCAGGTCGCCCAGTCCTGGCTGGGTGTGAAGATCAGGGCCAGCTGACCGTTGGTTGCCAGGTTGTCGATCGATTCCGCATTCCAGATCACTTCGGAATCTTCCTCGGTGTCCGCTTCCGGGTCCCAGATGCCGTAGGGCTGGGTATCCCAGTCGTAATAGGACGCGGTCGCCTGGAATCGAGTAGGTAGCGCAGGCCACGGGTCGCGGCACAGGGCGTCCTCCTTGCGCGCCTCGCGCGCCCTGTTCGCGCTCGTTGTTCTCCTTCTCTGCCTGCTGCTGGTCTATCTGAGCGGACGACAGCGACAAAACCGGATATTTCCGTCCGATCACCTCCGGGCAGAGCAGCGCGAGCAGCGCAGGCCGAGCCTTGACAGGCTCCCCGGCAGCGAACCTGGTGCACGCATCTCTGCCCTTGCCGAGCAGTTCCTGGTCCGAGACCTGTCGATCAGGCTTGCTCACGCTGCACAGGTAGGCCCGATCGCGCTCGTGGGCCGGGATATCCGCGACACGTGGCGGTTCCGACCACGTCAAACAATCCAAAAGCTGACCGCTCTGCCAGGTATAGGTGAGATGTGGAGGGTCCTCGGGGCCGACGACCATCAGCAGGAGGACCGTGCCCACAGCCGTGACCGCTGTGGGCACTCGCAGAGGCGCCCTCTGACTCGGCTCACGGTTCAGCGCCAGATCTGGCGCGTAGCCCGGTCGAGTCGCTTACATCAGAACGTGTTCTGACATACACTCATCGCGCTGGCCACCGCGTCCCGGCTCTTCCTTGCCTTGATCAAGCATGATCCCACCGCGCGTGCGCTGGTCATAGCCATGCCGGAGGTCTTCCCATGGGTTCGCCACCTGTCTCCGGACGAACTGCGCGCCTTCACTCTGGAACTGGTTGAAGCGCTCTCCGATGCGGCCGAGTTGGATGTCGACGCCACCACCCATGAGGTCATCGCGGGCTGGCGGGCCACTGCCAGAATCAAGGCCGACCCTGCGCACTACGCCGAGGCTCGCAAGCCCACGAGCGGTGACTTCAGCCCGGTGCAGGTTTCGCCATGAGCCCGAGCGCGGAGATCGAGTTACGGTGCCACCACCGGATGACGAGTGGGATATCCGGTTCGGTACCAGCGAAACGGTCAGAGGTTGGGAAGAGCTGTGCCGCCATGCCCTGGCCAATACGCGCCGATGCTTCGAGGCGCTGCGGGTTGATCCACGTTCACGCTCCAGCCACGACCGTCAACATCGCCTACGCGGCGATCTCGCGACTCATCGCCACAACGGCAAGGACTTGGAGCGTGGGAATTCGAGATCACCAGCGGCGGGCGTGTCCGCTATGCCATCGATGACGCCGCCCGTACTGTCTGGGTGATCTACGCATCGCCTCGACATCCCAAGGACACCGAATAGCCGACTATTGATGCGCGAAACGAAGTGCTACCACCAGCAGTACTTGTTTAAAGTGCCGAACGGTTACTGCGGTATCGGCGGCACCGGGGTGGCCTGCCCGATCGGTCTGACCTCCGGCGAGGCGTAGACCTGCGGAGACAACTGTGATCTGGCCCTCGATCGCCGGCCCCGTCCGGGCGTGCGGCTGAGGTCTCCTACGGCGCGAGACTACGGCCGGGCGTCGCACGGGGGGAACCTGCCGTGCCTGCCTCCCGTCCCGTCGGCGTAGGCGCGCGACGGCTTCCCCTCGCCGCCCTAAGACCATGCCGGACTTGATCGCTGACAACGGACGGCCATCGCCCCGGACAAACCTTGGCTCCTGCAAGGGCGAGAACAGCCAGACCCGGTGGCGCTTCCCGTGACATACCTGGTGCGGCACGCCTGACTACCGTCACGTTGACAGATTCGCCGCGAAGAGGATCGGCCTAATTTCGGTGTCACCTGAAAGAACATTGAAAGGGCAGGTCATGAAGGCGATGCGGATGGCAGGGATGGGTCTCGCGGTCGGGGCGGTGCTTGCGCTGTGCACGATCGTGAGCCCGGCGCAGGCGACCAAGAAGGGATGGGACAGCACGACGGGCTGCGCGGAGATGCGGCCGGAGGTCACCTCGATCAGCGGCTGGGTGTCGCCCAATGCGTGCACCTTCATCAAGCGGCAGATCAAGTTCGGCAAGGTCACCACCGCCGACCGGGTTGGTGCCTACGTCGACATCTGGTCCAAGGACGCGACGCTGTGGGAGCCGGCGAAGGCGACCAGGCCGCTGCTCCAAGGTGAGGAGGCCATCAGAAAGTCGATCAGCGGAACGCTCAGCCTTATCCCCGACTTCCGCTTCCGCGGTACGCGCATCGCCGTGAATGGTCCCGCCGTGATGTTCGAAGCCCACAACGAGGCCACGGTCAAGGGACACGAGATCGCCTACCCTGCGGTCTACCGGGTCCTGCTGACCGACGATGGCAAGGTCGTCCAGGGCCGCCGCTACTACGACCGGCACAGCTTGTTCAAGGTACTCGACCCCGAGTTGCCCGATCTGTTCGCCGACGTCGCCGACGGCAGCACCCCCGACCAGGGCCGCAAGCCTGTCCTCGGCCCCGACGAGCTCAATGCCCGCGCCGAGGCATGGAACGGCGAGGACGCGGAGGCCCTGGTGGAACGGTTCACCGGCGCGCCGCTGTCCGCCCCCGGCCTGAACGGCGGCACGCTGAGCACCACGCAGGGCAAGCTCGATTACCTGAAGAGGTTCTTCGACCAGGTCAGCGACGTCCAGCTGCAGCCGGGCCAGGCAGTCAAGGTCGACCGCGCGACATACCTGGAATGGCACGGCACGCTCCTGCCCAAGGGGCAGACCGAATCGGTCAGTTTCGGCATCATCGAGCGCGTCGGCGACACCGGTGGCATCTCGAGTGACTGGACTCTGACCTTCGACCGGCTGCCGCTCGTCGCCGACGAAGCGAAGATCATCGAGCTGTACGGCAGGCTCAGGTGACGATCGCGGCCAGCTCCGCCCGCGAGGAGATCCCCAGCTTGGGGAAGGCCTTGTAGAGGTGGTAGCCGACGGTGCGCGGGCTGAGGTACAGCTGGGCCGCGATGTCACGGTTGGACGCGCCCGTGGCGGCCAGCCGTACCACCTGCCTCTCCTGCGCGGTGAGGACGCTGAGCGGGTCGTCCGCCTGGCGTGGGGCTGCGGGAACGTCGCCGGTGGCGCGCAGCTCCGCGCGGGCCCGCTCGGCCCACAGCGTCATGCCGAGCCGGTCGAACGTCTCCAGGGCGGCGCGCAGCTGGGCGCGGGCGGCGGCGCGCTTGCGCGCACGACGCAGCCACCCGCCGTAGAGCAGCCGCGTGCGGGCCTGCTCGTGCGGCTGCTCGCCCTGCTCGTGCACCCGCACGGCCTCGTCGTACAGATCCTCGTCGTCCTCGACGAGGGCACGGCAGCGCAGTGCGACCGCATCGGCGGACGGCATGCCGACGCCGGCCGCCCAGTCCAGGTAGTACGCCAGGGGCTCGCGCGCCAGCTCGGGTTCCCTGGCCCTGACCGCGGCCTCGATCCGGTCGGGGGCGGAGAAGACGGACACCGGCGCCATGGCGGGGGAAATCCTCTCCAGGATGCCCAGAGACGCCTCTGGACGGCCCAACGCGAGCTCCAGCCGCCCGAGCCCGGCCACAGCGACCGCCTCAGCCGCTCGGAGCCCGCGCGCTCCCGCCTGTTCCAAGGCGGACGCGGCCGCCGCCCGGCAACCCTGCTCGTCACCCAGCTCGCTGCGGGCCAGTGCGAGCAGTGCGGTGAGCGCGACCGATCCGTTCCGCTGCCCCAGGTCGCCGACCATGGGGATGATCTCCTCCAGCCTGGCCGCCGCTTCGCGATACCTGCCGAGCAGCATCTGCGCTTGCAGCCGGGTCTCCACCGCGACGGTCAGCCAGCCACCCATGTCGTGGGCTCTGCACTCGGCCTCGACGCGCGCCGCGACAGCCTCGCCCTGACCGTAGCGCCCGGTCGGCGCGCACAGCTGGGCCACGAGGAGCAGACCCGGCACCTGGAGCGCGGACAGCTCCGGAGCGAGCACCAGCCCCTGCATGAGCGTGACCGCATCCTGCAGCTCGCCGTTGATCAGTGCGGCCAGCCCGAGCGCACCGCTCACCAACGGAGAGCCGATCTCGGGCAGGGCCCTGAGCAGCTTCGCCGCCTGCTCCGTCAGGCCCGGGTCACTGGCGTACCACCCGCAGCGCACCGCCTCCACGAGCAGGTAGGCCGCCCGCTCGGCGTCCCGCGGGGCGACCCGCTCCGCGCCGGCGATGATGAGCTCGCCGGCCGCGGCCTGGCTGCCCTGCTCGAACTCCCGATGGGCACGCACCTGGATCAGGTGGGCGAGGGCCAGCGGGTTCTGGATCTCCTCACTGGCCCGGTCAGCCAGCGTGCCCGCGCGAGTCGGCTGGCCCGCGTCGCTGGCCGCCACGGCCGCCGCGGCCAGCCGTACCGAGCGCTTGGCGGTGTCGGGGGTGAGCTCGGCGGCCCGTTCGTAGGCCGCGGCCATGGCCGCATAACCGGAACGGGTGCGCGCCCGTTCCGCGGCCAGCTCCAGCTCGCGCGCCACGCGCTCGTCGGGCATGGTCGTCGCCGCGGCCAGATGCCAGGCCCGGCGATCGGCGTGCTCGCCGCCGTCGAGCACCTTGGCGAGCGCAAGCCGTACGGCCACCCGCGACGTCAACGGCACGTTCTGGTAGGCAGCGGCCCTGATGAGCGGGTGCCTGAAGGCCACCGCGGCTCCGTTCACCGTGACCAGTTTGGCCTGCTCCGCCGCTTCCAGGTCCGCCAGCCGGGCGGAGAGGGACTCGGCGGCGCGCAGCACGATGCCCAGGTCGCCCGTGTCGTCGGCGGCAAGCACCGCGAGCAGGGCCTGAGCCGTGCTGGGCAGCGCCCTGATCTGCTGTTGGAAGGCCTCCTGCACCCGGTTGGCGACCGGAATCGTGGTGAACGGGTTCAGCTGCCCGGCCTGCTGCTCCGCGGTAAGCGTGGACGGTAGCTCGATGAGCGCGAGGGGATTGCCGCCCGCCTCGTCCAAAACGCGGTCACGCACTTTCGGCGCCAGCTCCCTGGCCGACTCGGCCAGCAGCGCGACGGCGGCGTCGCGGTCCACCCCGTCCAGCCACAGCTCCGGCAGCCCTTGCGGGTGGAACTCCTCCCTGCCCGCGAACATCAGCGCGATGCCTTCCGCGTCCAGCCGCCGCGCCACGAACACCAGCGCGTCGATGGACGCCCGATCGAACCACTGCGCGTCGTCGACCAAGCAGAGCAGCGGCCCGTCGCCCGCGACCTCGGCCAGCAGGCTGAGCACGGCCAGCCCGACGAGGAACCGGTTCTCTGGAGCCGCCGCGCCCAGCCCCAGCGCGCCCCGCAGCGCCGCCGCCTGTGTCTCGGGCAGCGCGTCGATCCGGTCAAGCTCGGAACGCAGGAGCAGATGCAGGGCGGCATACGGCAGCTCCGCCTCGGACTCGATGCCGACCCCGTGAAGCACCCGCACCCCCGCGGCCTGCTCCGTCAGATGGCCGAGCAAGGCGGTCTTCCCGATACCCGGCTGCCCGCGCACCACCAGCACACCACTGCGCCCGGACCGCGCGTCCGCCAGCAGCCGATCCACCTGAGCCTGCTCCGCAGCCCGCCCGTACAACATGGCCGAAAATCTAGCGGAACGCGCGTCATGCCTCCGGCCTGGCAGCGGCGGCGAAGGCCAGAGCTGGAAATGCCCGCCCAGCGTTCGAGCGGGTGACCGTGACCTGGCACTACCGTCACGATGACAGATTCGGCGGGGCACCGGCCTGCGTAATTTCGTTGGCACAGGGACGACGGCGTCCCGCACGACGAAAGGATCTGATCATGGCCGCCATTGCTGCCGCACCCACCACTCCGGAATCCACCGCCGAGGCCAAGCTGCTGCGGTTCGCGCTGAGGCAGGACGCCATCGGGTCGGGCGCCAACGGCCTCGTCTTCCTGACCGTCGCGGCGATCTTCGGCTCGATGTTCGGCCTGCCCGCCGCCTTCCTCGTGCCGGTCGGCGCGTTCCTTGTTGCCTTTGCTGCGACCCTCCTGTACCTTGCCGGCCGTCCGGTGGTGAACAGGGCGGCGGTGATCGCGGTGATGGTGGTCAACGTGGCATGGGTGCTGGCCAGCGCGGAGGTGCTGATCGCCGGGTGGTTCCCGCTGGTCGGTCTGGGCACCGCCTTCGTGATCGCCCAGGCGGTGGTGGTGGCTGGTTTCACCGGCCTGCAGTTCGCCGGGCTCCGCAAGGCCTGAGCGAGTGCCGGGGATTTCTCGCGGACCCGTTGATCTACACGGTGGGGATGGCCCGGGAGGACATTGCCGCTCTTGATCTCCAAGAGGCCGTCGACTTGTGGGCCGAGTACCGGTCGAAGCGCCATTCGGCCGCACGTCTATTGCCTGGAGAGAAGTGCTACCACCAGCAGTACTTGTTTAAAGCCGAACGGCTACTGCGGTATCGGTGGCACCGGGATCTCCTGCCCGGTGGGTGTCGCGCCTGCTGACGGGTAAGCACGGGGCCCACGCGATGTGGTGACTCCGGGCGGGTAGCTCGCGCCAGCGGGTCATGCAGCGTATGGCCCGGCCCACTCTCGAATGCAGGTGAGTGCGCCGCTTGCTGCGCTGGTGAGCACCGTTGAGGCGCTCCTGCTTGCGTTTGCTTCGTTTATTGCGGATACTGCGATTGGGAGGTGTCGCGATGGCAGACGTCCAGGCCAAGCGTGTTCAACCTGGGATCATCGACGCCGAGATGGCCGGTCGCGCGGTGCGGCGGATCAAGGACTACCTCATGCGGTATCCCGAGCAGTCGACGATTCGCGTCGCTGGCGAGCATGGTGGCGAAGATCCGTTGATCCTGCCTCGCGAGGCCGTGAGCCTGCTCGCCTTCATTCTTGCCCAAGCGGCTGAAGGGCGCGGAGTAACGGTCATACCGTCTCATGCCGAACTAACGACGCAGCAAGCAGCGGACATGCTGAACGTCTCACGTCCATATCTGATCAAACTTCTGGAGACAGGAGAGATATCCTTCCGGTTGATCGGCAAGCATCGGCGTATCACATATGAGGATCTTCAGGAGTACAAGCGTCGCGATGATGCCAAGCGTCGGACGGCTGCTGATCAACTTGCTGCGCTCGGGCAAGACTTGGGCATCTGAACATGGCCTTCGTGGTGGTCTACGACGCGAACGTGCTGTATGGCAATACGCTGCGTGACCTGCTCATCCGCCTCGCTATGGCGGGACGGATACAGGCCAAATGGACCAACAGGATTCTCGACGAGATGCAGCGTAACCTGCTGGCCAACCGTCCCGATATTTCGGAAGAGAAGCTTGGCAAACTCCGCCTCCTGATGAACTCCGCTGTCCGGGATTCCCTGATCGAGGGCTATGAGCCGCTGATCGAAGGGCTGAAGCTTCCCGACCCGGATGATCGGCATGTGCTCGCGGCGGCGATCAAGGCAGGGGCGCAGATCATCGTTACGTCGAACCTCAAGGACTTTCCTGCAGAGGGCTTGGCCGCGTGGGGTATTGAGGCCAAATCGCCTGATGACTTCGTGCTGGACCAAATTGACCTCGACGGGAGGGTCGTGTGGGCTTGTGTGCAGCAGATCGCGGACTCGCGCATCAACCCGCCGGAAACCGTTGATGACGTACTCGATGCACTGGAGATGGCAGGCCTCGTCGAGTCGGTCGCTGCCCTTCGAGCTGGCTAGAAGCATCGTCGGCCAGCTTTATGGCGCGAAGTGAAGTGCTACCACCAGCAGTACTTGTTTGAAGTGCCGAACGGTTACCGCGGTATCGGCGGCACCGGTGTGGCCTGCCCCGTGGGTCTCACGTCCGGCGACGGAGAGTAGTGGTTCGCCGTACCCGGCGCGGGAGTGAGACGGAGGCTCTGTCGAGAAGTCTCACTCCCCATGAACGTCAGATGATCAGCGTCCTGGATCTTCAGCGCCTCGCCCTGGAAACCAAGGACATGGCGCCTGAATACGCGGCGCAGCTCGAGGAACCGATCCATGGCGTTCTCTCCTCTCTCGGACTGTGGGAGAACTTGATCCACGACATGGAAGAGGGGTGGCCTGGTAAGGACTATTACCTGGTCTACGAGTATCTCAACGACCTAACCGTTCGGGATGGTTTGGAAGAGTACTGCGACGCCTTGCAAGGGACTGTTCGGACGAAGCTCACCAGCGCTCTGGATCGCCTCGACGAGCGCTATCGCGCGGTGACGCACGAGGACGGCGGCGCTGAGCTTGCACAGTACTGGCGGCCCCTCGCTGAGGGGGTCGAGATCCGATGGTGGTGGACTCGCAGGCCGAACGATCTACCCCCGGGCTGGTAGTCGCTAGACCGCAGCGAGCCTCGTGATCACGGCGGGACCCTGGATGGCCAGCGGCAAGCAAAGCCAGGGTCCGACCAGTAGCACGAGGAGAACGCCACTGGCGCCAGATGAGGCGATGATGAGATCTTTGGCGCTACGCGGCAAGTCGACGGGCCTGGTACGGCCACCGCGGTGGCCGGTGACGGGTGTAGCCGCTTGCTGGTGTGCCGTTCATCGTGGGAGGAGCCGGCGCGTGAACCCCAGCCACCCATACGCGGACCTGCTCGCCTCGCCGTGTGCGGAGGTTCGGATGGGGGGCATTGACCAGTGGCGGGAATTCAACGGGGTCACCCAGGAACTGGTGCCGCTGCTGGATGACGATGCGCCGGTGGTGCGTGTGCACGGCGGCCGGCGCTTCCTGGTGGAGGTTCGTGCGGCAGCGCTGGTGGCGCTGCAGGACTCTTACCGGCGACGGCAGTCGGGGTGGAACCTGGGTGCGGTGCGGGTCCGCCGGGCGATGCCGGTGGACGAGGCGATGGGCCGGGTCGAGGCGAGCCTGGACGAGCTGGATCCGCAGCGCCGGCAGGAGGTGCTGGCGCTGGCTGAGAACGCCTTACGGGAACGAGTCGACCCGCCGCTCTCCGAGGACGCGCCGGCGTGCCGCGCCTACCTGGTGCTGCTGCAGCTGGGGCAGGTCTACTATCACGAACAGCACGTCGACCCGCAGACCCTGCTCACGCCGCTGCAAGAGGAGATCCACGCCGGCCAGATGGTGAGCCAGCGGCCCAGGCCGCATGTGCGCTTCGACGATCCGCACAGGCGCGTGGTGGGCTACCTGTACCGCACTGACGGCCGGTGGGTGCTCGATATGGACGAGAGCCCGCACGCGGGACAGGTGACCAACATGGTGCAGTTCTGGCGCCGACTCTCCCGAGGCGGGGTGCCGCGCCTGGTGCTGGACCAAAACGGCGTCGCCCGGGGGCATCCCAGCGGACAGGGCCTGCTCACCGAGGGCATCGTGCCGCACGACACCGACGAGCCGCTGGAGTACTTGCGCAGCGTCGCGGCCTTCGTCGCCCAGCGGCACGCCGCGGAACTGGTTGTACACGATGACGGATCGAGATAGGTCAGTCTAAGGCCGAGGGACTCGCCGTCGGTGGGGCCGGCAGATGAGGCCTCCTGCCCGGCGATGTTCTCCTCGCCTGCCCGCACGAACCGGCGACCGTCCTCGGTCACCACAGTGATCGCCGACATACCGCCCACCCTGGCACACCACCTTCCGAAGGAGAAACCATGCCGGACCGTCCTCCAGCCACCGCTGGGCTGATCTTGGAACGCCAGATCGAGCGGGATCTCCTGGAGGAAGCGCTTCAGGTCAATGAGGCCGCATCCGGGCCGATCCCACAGTCACTGCGTGATGAGGCCGCGGAGCTGTTCCGTCACGTCAAATCGGCACCCGGGTTGCATGACGAGTGTGGATGGCGGGCGCACGGAGCGGGCTGAGTGTCGGCACCCTGCATGGCCCCGGTCGGCAAGGTGAGTTGTTCGGTTCGCTTATTTTTGCCGAGACGAACAACTCGAGCTGTGTGCGGGAAGGCCGTGCATGTGGTTGGGGGCGCGGTCTGCACGGTGTCCAAGAGGAGTTCCCCTGGCTGATGCTCGCGCCTTTGGGAGCTGATCAAGCGGCGTGGGTGTGCTGCCGTGGACGCACGGACACCTCAAGGAGGATGGCCTGGGCGCCGTCGGCGTCGATGAGGTGGTCTTCCACAGTGGGACCGGTGATGGCAAGGCCGTGGCGGTGCAGCCAGCCGAACAGGTCCTGTCCGGCGCGGACCACACCTGTTGAGGGTGGGACGACGGCCCGTACGACGGTGCGGGCGGGCAGGGAGAGTTGCTCGCCATCGCTGTCGGTGGTCACCGCGGCGGCGAATCCGCCCGTCGGCTGTCTGTGAAGCCAGGTCAGCAGGGCCGCCGGTGGTGCCGGGCAGACGGTGGCCAGTTCGGCGGGATGGTTGAGACGCAGGTGGCGGATGCGTAACCGGCGTGGGCCCACTTCGGTCTGCTGGGGCAGGATCGACATCGGTGTGGCGAGGTGGTCCTCGGCGTGGGCTGCGGTCGCGGCCAGCGTGGCGATGTCATGTCGGATGCTCGTCACGATCTCGGTCACTGCCTGCCGCACCTGCGTCTCTGGTGCGTCCAGCAGATCGGCGACCTGGCGCAGCGGCAGGCCGAGGCGCTGCAGTCCGCGGATGCGTTCGAGCCGGGACAACTCGGTCACGCCGTACCAGCGGTAGCCGGTGGTGCGGTCGACCGTGGCGGGAGTCAGCAGCCCGATCTTGTCGTAGTGGCGCAGGGTGCGTTCGGATACGCCGACCATGCGCGCCAGTTGCCCGATCCGCCACACGACGTTGCCTCTCTCGGCATGTTGACCTTGTCCCTGCGTCAGGGTTCTAGCGTCACTGTCCATGAGTGATCTGAACCCTCAGCACCGGCTCATCGGTGTGCTGCTGTTGACCTCGCTGGTAGCTATGATCGCCGCTGCGGCCATGGTGGTGCCATCGGGGTTGACCCTGAGTCCGTCCGATCCCGACGCTGCCCTGGCCGCGGTGGGCGAGCAGGTCGGGCTGCACTTGACCGAGTTGGCCTTCGACGTGCTGGGCTGGCTGGCACTGACCGCGGCCGGGCTGGTGATGGCCGCTCGCCCGGCCGAGACGTCAAGACGGTATCTGGTGACGCTTGCCGGTGGCCTGCTGGCCGGCGCCGGGCTGGCAGGTCTGCTTCATGACGCCGGAAATCTGGCACTGACCCAGTTGGCCGCCCGCCCGGCGGCCCCGGCGGCCGCCACAGTGGCCTTGGCGGTCCTGCTCACCGCCAAATGGGCGGTCAACCTGGCCGGGCTACTGTGGGTCGCCGCTACCGCCGCCGCCGTGGCGGGCATCCCGATGCCGGCGACGCTTCGTGTCACCGGCGTGATCGCCGCACTTTCCGGCCTGGCCGCGGTCGGGCTTCCGTGGACGACCGGGACCGACGGCCCTACAGTGGCGCTGGAACAGCTCGGGTACGCGCTTCACCTGCCCATCATGATCTGGTACGCGATCCTGGGCGGGCGGTATCTGCGTGGGCGGCACACAGCACCGGAAGCCGTCGCCGCGGCGTGAGGCGGCCAGACTCCACCCCGTTCAGGTGAAGCTGTCAGACATCGACCCCGCTGAACTGCGCCCCGACACGTTGATGTGGACGGGCGCCAGCCGAAACTGTTCACCGCAACCTGGCGGACGTTGTGGCGCGGAGGCTCCAGTGCGGCGGTCCTGGCCGAAGATCGCCCTACTGCTCTCCACCGTCCTGATCGCTTTCGTCGGCACCGCCAACGGCATCGGCGTTCCACTGCGGGTGCTCGATGTGCCGATCGCAGGTATGGCGGCTCCAGACGCCGTGATCGAGAGCGCGACCGTTGACGTGACGGTCCGCCACCAGGGTCCCGCGCCGCTTGTCGGACACTCTTTGTGCTAGACGAGCAAGTCCCAACTCGTTTCGGGCGCTCGCAGGCTGTGCCGAGCCGCGAAGTAGGCGAGTCCGGTGTCCGGACTCACGCACCCCCGCCAAGATCGATGCCATTATGGATGTCGCCACTGAGGCGTCCGATCACCGCCAGCACGGTTCTTCACCTGTCCGTGACGCTGGAGCCATGAGTACGGCAAATGTGACCGAGACGCAGACTGACGGCCCGCCTGCCGAGGGCCGATCGCAGGACGCCTGGGCGGTGATGGAGAAGTTCTACCGGGCCGAGGCCGCGTACGTCGCCGCGGGCGGATTCGGCAAAACCAGCTATGACGAGGTCGCCGTATACCTGGACCCTGACGTCGTCCTGTATCAGGCTCCCGGCTTGCCTTTCACGGGGACGGGGACATGGCGAGGACGTGACGGGCTCGAGCGGTTCCTGGCCGCTTTCAGCGAGACCTGGGCATCCATGGAGTTTCTGGAGCAGGAACACTGGGGCGACAGAGACACGGTGGTGGTACGGAGCCGGGTACGGTTCCACGCTCGTGCAACTGGTCAGGAGATCGACACGCTGATCATGCAACTGATTCGCGTACGGAACGGGCGCATGCTTGAATGCCGGCCGTTCTACTGGGATCCCGCCGCCATCGCCGCCGCAACCTTGCGCACATGAGCCCTGGGCCGAAGGAGGGGACAGCTGACCGCAGTGTTCCCGCACGTTACCGGCACGCAGACCACCTACCTGGCGGCTCGGTGCTCCCGGCACGCCCGCCGGCATCGGTCGCCCGCCCAAACTCGCCGACGCCGAACTGCTCACCCTGGCCATCGCGCAAGCCCTGCTCGGCATCCGCTCCGAGACTCGCTGGCTGCGCTTCCTGCCGGTGCACCTGCCCGGCGCCTTCCCCTACTTGCCCGGCCAGTCCGGCTACAACAAACGCCGCTGTCGCCTTCGGCGCAGTCGGCCGTGTTCGAGGTGACCATGTGCCGGAGGTTGTCAATGAGGCCTGTCGCGGCGAAGAAGCAAGTCGAGAGCAGGCAGGGGGTCTGGACCTCGAGGAGAGGTCCAGGTCGGGGGGACTCAGCAGCCGCTGGTCACATAGCAGCCCTTCACGTACCACTTGCCGCTGTAGTAGGCGCTGCTGGAGGCCTTGCTCGTGCCGCCCAGGGGCACCAGGCTGCCCGGAATGTAGGAACAAGATGAGGTGGAGCAAAAGTAGCCGTAGACCCGGAAGTAGGTCTCGAGGCCACTGGTGCACTTGACACTCACGGAGTGGCTGGTGCTCGCGGTCTTGGTGCAGCTGCCCACTGCGGCCGCGGGGGAGGCGGTGCTGCCGATGAGGGCGGCGGCTCCAAGAACGACGCCGGCGACGCTGGAAAGGATCTTTTTCGTCATGAGCGTTCATGATCGCCCGTCGGTGCCGCCGAGTCCTATCGCAGTTCTTTCCAAGTGGGAGCGTGATCTCTTGGCAGATCACCGGACCCGTTGCGTCGTCGCGTCGCCGTGCTGGAGCAGCGCATCGAGCAGGCGCGTGCGGCCCAGGACCTGATGGAGCACGCCCTCGCCTGCCCGCACAGCTTTGCGGAGTGCGGCGTAGGCCTGGAACAAATCAGCAGACGGCGGGCAGTGTGCAGACCTTCGCCACCATCTTGGCGGCAGTACGATGCAGGGTCTTGAGGGCTCGCTTCTGCGGGTGGCCGAGGGTTTCCAAATCACCGGTGTAAATCATCAGCGCACGACCCTTGCGTGCCACGATGCCGGACAACAGCGGAGCCCATTCCTTGTTCAGCTTGTCGTACATCATGAGGCGCATCAGCGCAGCCTCGGTCCCGAGCCGCGTGCGATTCACCACCCATCGGGTCTTCTCGTCGTTGGACCAGCTGTACGGCTTGCCATGCGGACGGGCCACGCACCGCTTGGCGTCGGCGAGCAGCTTCCTCATGGCGGTCGTCGCCGCCTTGGCGTTCCGGTAGATCACGAGTTGCTCGCCGTAGTGCGAGGGCGCGCTTGTCCCGTGGACAATAGTGCGTGCTGCCGACCGGTCTGCCATCGTGGCGCGCTTGCGCCCGCACGGGTTCAGTGCCAAGGGGTCGTTCAGCTTGTCGCTGATCTGCCACCACTCCTCGGCTTTCTGTATTTCCGACAGGGGCGCACGGGCGGCCTTCTCGCTCAGCAGGAAATCCTTGGGGATCTGGACGGGGGCAAAGGCGAGGGACACCGCAAGGACTACGATCATGTGGGATTGGACGATCGGCGATCCCGTCCAGTTCGTGATCGTTCTTGGGGATTCACCGTGATCTGGAGTTGGTCCACAGTCACGCGGTGGACGCGCAGCCGGCGCGGGCCCACGATGGCCTGCTGGGGCAGGATCGGCGTGGCGAGGTGGTCCTGAGTCTGCGCGGCGGTCGCGGTCAGCGTGGCGATGTCGCGCTGGATGCTCGTGACGATCTCATTCAGCGCCATCGCCCACTGCGGTGGGCGAGCAGGTTGGCCTGCATCTGACCGAGCCGGCCTTCGACGTGCTGGGCTGGCTGGTCCGGCCGGCTTCCCAAGCGGCTGTGGCGGCTCTGGACGGGTGATCTTTGGGTCATTCGAGGTCACGACGGCGGAGCGCCGCCAGCCCGACAGTGGTGAGCCCGATGGCGACGACGGTCAGCACGATCAGCGGCGTCACGGTGAATTCGGCGACCGGAAGCCCAGGGGTCTGCGCGAACGGTGACACCATCAAGATCGACGGGTCGGCGTGCAGCAGTTCCACCGCGAATTCGAGCACGAGGCACAGGCCGAGCGCGGCATAGGCGATGATCGCGGTGAGTCGGGGCAGCAGGCCGTACACCAGCGCCGAGATGGCCGCCAGCACCAGCACCGAAGGCAGCCGCGTCAGGCTCGCACCCAACAGCCGTGCGACCTCGGCGCCCAGATCCCCCGTGGAGAGCCCGTAGACCAGACCCATCCCGAGACCGAGCCCGCCGAGCACGATGCCCGACCCGGCCACGACGATGGCCAGGTGACCGCCTGCCCAGCGCAGCCTGCCGACCGGGCCGGTCAGGAGGATATCGGCGCGGCCGGCCGTCTCTTCCGCGCGCAATCGCAGGGTCGCCTGAATCGCGTAGACCGAGATGACCTGGCTCGTCAGGTAGATGACGAAGGCGAAGAAGCCGTCGACGGGACGGCTGCCGCCACCCATCCGCTCGACCAGGCCTCGGAGGGCCTCGCTCGCGTTCAGTTGTTCGGCGGCGCTTTGCGCCGCGCCTCCCAGGCCGGCGCCGAAGGCGGTGAATGCGACGGCCCAGGCGAGCAACGTGCCCCGCTGCAGCCGCCATGCCAGGGCAAGTGAGGTACGCAGGCCCGGCGCCGCGTCGGCGGGCCCGAGCCGTGGCGGGAGGATTCCGGCGCCCAGGTCTCGGCGTGCGGATATCCGGTAGGCGCCGGCCACCAGCAGCAGGATCAGGCCGGCGACAGGTAGGAGCGGCCAGTAGTGGTCCCCGGCGAAGGGGCGCATGTGCTGGGTCCAGCCGAACGGCGACAGCCAGGAAATCCCGTGACTCTGCTGGACGTCCGCGGTCGCGCGCACCGCGTAAAGGACGGCCATACCCGTGGCAGCGAGGCCGGTGGCAGTGCGAGCGCTTTCGGTCAACTGGGCCGTCAGGCCCGCGAGCGCGGCGAAGAGGCACCCGGCGGCGGCGACCGACAGTCCCATCACCAGGGAGCCTCGCGGAGGTAACCCCTGGCCGATGAGTCCCAGTGCCACGACAAGGGCGGTCACCAGATTGGCGGCGAACGCCACGATCAGCGCGGCCGTCAATGCCGCATGCCTGCCGACCACGGTCGAGCCCAGCAGCTCGCTCCGGCCCGCCTCCTCCTCCGCCCGGGTGCCGCGGATCACCAGGAACATGCTCGCCAGCGCGATCAGCAGGGCGGCCTGCCCGCGTACGCGCCACGCGGCGAGCCCTCCGGCGGACGAGTCATAGATGGGGCCGATCATCATGAGCTGCGTCGGGTCGCCGTTGGTCGTGTGGAGGAACGCCTGCCGTGCCACTTCAGTGGGATAGGCGCCGGCCACCGAACCGGCGACGCCGATCACGAGCATCGCCACCAGCCCGAACCAGACCGGCAGCCTCACTCGGTCGCGTCGCAGGATGAGCCGGATCAGTCCGCCGGTGCCGGTGAGGGTGCTCATCGCCGTACCACCGCACCCATGCCGGACAGATCGTCTTCGTAGTGGCGCAGGAACATCTCCTCCAGCGTCGGCGGCCGGCTGACCAGGCTCCGCACGCCGACCTTCAGGAGCTCACCCAGCAGCGCGTCCAGCGCGTCGCCGTCGACCTGGCAGCGCAGCCGGTTGTCCTGCGTCCACAGATCGTGCACGCCGGCTGTTCCGGCGAGTTGGGGGACGGGCCCGGCGAGCTCGGCCGTGATCGAGGTGCGGGTGAGGTGGCGCAGCTCGGTGAGCGTGCCCGTCTCCACCGTGCGGCCGCGCCGGATGATGCTCACCCTGTCGCACAGGGCTTCGACCTCGGCGAGGATGTGGCTGGACAGCAGCACCGTACGTCCTTTGCGTCGCTCTTCCTGGATGCTCTCCTGGAAGACCGCCTCCATCAGCGGGTCGAGGCCGGAAGTGGGCTCGTCCAGGATGAGCAGGTCGGCATCCGACGACAGCGCTGCGACGAGGGCCACTTTCTGCCGGTTGCCCTTGGAGTAGGCCCGCCCCTTCTTGCGTGGATCCAACTCGAAGCGCTCGAGCAGTTCGGCCCGGCGCCGGGGATCGAGCCCGCCGCGCATCCGGCCGAGCAGGTCGATCGTCTCGCCACCGGACAGCGTCGGCCACAGAGTCACGTCGCCGGGCACGTACGCCAGCCGGCGGTGCAGCGCGGTCGCGTCTCGCCACGGATCGCCATCCAGCAGCAGGGCCGTGCCGGAGTCCTGGCGCAGCAGCCCGAGCAGGATCCGAATGGTGGTGGACTTGCCGGCCCCGTTGGGACCGAGGAACCCGTGCACCTCACCGGCCCGGACCATTAGGTCCAGGCCGTCGAGTGCCCGTGTCCGGCCGAAGGCCTTGACCAGACCGGACACGGAGATCATGTTCGACATGCTTCGCAGGCTACATGAACTTCACGAAATTCGTGAAACATCGATAATCTGTAGCCTGGGGCCTATCAGAGACGACCGCAGAGGTGTGCATGACCGAGAGAGCTGACGACGAGAGCGGCATGATCGAGAGAGCCGGCAAGGCGTCTACGGCCGACGCGCTGCGGTTCCTCGAACGGTTCGCCATGATCATGTCCGACTCGGGTTATCCGCGCATGGCCGCACGCGTGCTCTCGGCGCTCCTCATCGCCGACGACGGTCGGCGTACCGCCGCCGAACTCGCCGACGTGCTGCAGGTCGGCCCTTCGGCCATCTCCGGCGCGGTGAAGTACCTGATGCAGGTCGGGATGGTGACCCGTGAACGGGACCCCGGAGAGCGTCGTGATCACTACCGCGTCGACCAGGGGGCGTGGTACAAGGCGGCGGCGTCGAGCGACGAGGTGTTCCGTCGCTTCGAGGAGGGCGCGCGCGATGGGGCCGAGGTGCTGGGCGCGGACACGCCCGCGGGCGCCCGGATGGACGAGACCCGGCGCTTCTTCGCGTTTCTCCGCAGCGAGGTTCCCCAGCTTCTGCGCAAGTGGAACGAGGTGAACGCTCAACCCACAGAGCAGTCGGGCAGCCGAGGTCGGGGGGCTCGGGCCGTCCCATGACCGCGTGTTTGGTGATCATCCTGCCTCCCGCGCCGGTGGCCTGCTGAGCCTGCGCGGGAGCCGGGCCGTGGCGGCCAGGACGGGCCACAGGCGGATGGTCAGGTTCCGGGCCAGGATGCCGGGTCGTGTCGCAGGCACGAGGAGTGCCGCGCCCTGCCTGATGCCGCGCTGCCTGGGGTCCACCAGGCGGCGGTGGGCGCTCTCATAGCGGCGGAAGGCCGTCTCGGGGTCGCCGGGGGTGGCGGCCAGCTCTTCGGCCAGGGTGAACGCCCCCGCCATGGCGAGTGTGGAGCCGTCTCCGAACAGCGACACGCAGGACGCGGCGTCGCCGAGCAGCGCGACCCGGCCGTTCGACCAGCGGGGCAGCACCACCTGGCTGACCGAGTCGAAGTAGAGGTCGTCGGCGGCACGTACGCGCTCCAGCAGTTCGGGCGCCCGCCAGGACACGTCCGCGAACGCGTCGGCCAGCATGCGCTTGTGCTGCCCGGTGTCGCGGTGGTCGAAGCCGGGCTCGGCCGGGCTGCGGTAGAGGAAGAACGCCAGGTCGCCGCTGGGAGTGGGGCTGACGGCGACGGCCTTGCCGGGTGCGTTGTGCATGAGCACATCCCGGCCGGGTCCGTCCCCGCCGCCGAGCGGGGTGGTGGCGACGTAGAGGCCCATGTGGCGGACGATCCCGCCCTGCGCCCCGAAGGCCAGCCGGCGCGTCGTCGAGTGCAGGCCGTCGGCCCCGATCACCAGGTCGAAGCGGCGGGGCTCGGCGCGCTCGAAGGTGACCTCGACCCCGTGCCCGTCCTGCCGGAGGGCCGCGATGGAGTCGTCCATGAGGAGTTCGGCATGGTCACGGCAGGTCTCGTACAAGATCGAGGCGAGGTCGCCGCGCGGCAGCTCGATCTCGCCCGCCCGCTGGGCGCCACCCATGTCCATCCGGGCGAGGCGCCGGCCTTCGGCGTTGACGAAACTGAGCCCGGTGTTGCCGGTGGCGGCCCGGCGCAGCCGGGGCACGATCCCCATCCGTTCGGCGACGGCCAGAGCGGGTCCGCGGACATCCACCGGGTTGCCGCTGGAGCGCAGTGCCTGGGCCCGTTCGACGACGGTGACGCGGAAACCGTGCCTGGCCAGCCAGTAGGCCAGTGTCAGCCCGGCTATGCCGGCTCCGGAGATCAGAAGGTTCCGGCTGTTCATGACAGACCTCGCTAACTGGAGGAATTTCCTCCACTCTTTGGAAGGTACTCTAACCGGAGGAAAACCGTCCAGTCTTATCGCGCGTCGGGGTGGAATAGGTGGCGAAGGCAACCAATCAGCAGGAAACGACCGGTCTGCGGGCCGACGCGCGCCGCAACCGGGATCTGATCGTCGTGGCGGCCCGGGAGTTGTTCCTGGAGCAGGGCATCGACGTGCCGCTGGACGAGGTGGCCCGCCGCGCCGGCGTCGGGATCGGCACGCTGTACCGCCGCTTCCCCGACCGGGAAGCGCTGCTCCGCGCGGTCGGCGAGGAAAATCTGCACCACCTGGCGGACCTGGCGCAGACCGCCCAGCGGGAGGAACCCGACGCCTGGCACGCGTTGTGCCGCTTCCTGCGCGGTTGCGTCAAGCTGCGCATGGGCGAGCTGTCGGCGAAGCTCGACCCGCACCTGCACCAGCGGCTCCGAGCCGGTCACGACCTGCACGAGATCCGGCAGCAGGTGATCGACGCCTTGCTGGGGATGACCGAGCAGGCGCAGGCGGACGGGGCCCTGCGCCGCGACGTCGGCCCCGGGGACATCGCCATGCTGATGACCCTGCACATCTACTTGCCGGCGAACATGACCGGCGGGCCGGCCGTGGCACGCGTGACGGAGATCATGCTGAACGGCCTGCGCGCCGACGTCGGCTCGCCCCTTCCCGGGGAGGCGCTCACCGGCGACGACCTGCGCCGCTACACGGCCATGGAGTGAGTCGGCTGCCAGGGCCGGTCAAGCGCGTCTCCGATCCCTGCGGCAGGCATCGTCGGTCGTGACTTGTTGTTCTCGTTGAAGAGGTCACGTAAGTTCCGGCTATGCGTCGTCCATAGCAAGGGAGAGCCCGTGCCCGAACTCGTCGCACCTCAGCTCGTCGTCAACAGCCGGATGATCTACTTCGGGTGGGTGCCGGCCGAACCCGATGCCGTCGCGGCACTGGTACCCGACGGTTTGAAGCCGATGGCCAATCGGCAGGTCTTCATGAACCAGTACGTCGTCGACCAGCCCGAGCAGACCTCCGGGTTCGGCGCGTACTCGCTGACCTATATCGGGCCCGACCTGGAAGATGCCTACGCGCCCGACGGCGTGACCCCCGGCCGCTGGTGGACGCACTATTTCAACTCGAGCGCAGTGGTACGCGAGTACGCGCTCGCACGAGGCGTTCCGGCCACCCCTGGTCGTACGACGATCGAGGTCGAGGGGAAGACGCTGGTTGCGACGACCGAGTCCGACGGTGTGCCGGTGATCCGTACGACCGCGCGGGTTGGGCACACCGGTACGGCGGTCAACCGTGGACAACTGCGGTACATCACCGAGGTCGGCGGGCAGCGGATCAGCGGCATCTATCCGTTCGTGGCGGAGCCGGTCGATCCGTTCGAGATCGTCTCGTTGGAGTTCCTGGAGCCGAGCCACTCCGTCTACGCGTTGCGACCCGCTGACCCTCTGCAGATCGTGTGGGGTTTCTACTCGCCCCGGTCATCCTTCGCCTACCCCGGCGGGGAGTCGGTGATGGATTGACGGGAGCCACAGCCCTCTCCTTCCGGAGGGGGCTGGCACTCGCAGGGGTATTGCTTGCGGCGGTCGCCGGCTGGAGATCCTCGACCTGATGGCGCGCGGGCTGTCCAACGCCGCCATCGCCTCCCGGCTCTACGTCTCCGACAAGACGGTCCGCAATTACGTCAGCACCGTGTACGGCAAGCTCGGCGTCACCGACCGCGCCGCGGCGGTGGCCCGAGCCCGCGACGCCGGCCTGGGTTCAGGACCGCCCGGCGCACGTTGAGCGTCGCCCTGCGGCCGGCGTGGGTCATGGGTCGGCGGACAGGAACTCCAGGAGGGATTCCATGTACGGCTGTGCGGGGCCTCGGTGGCGGCGGGTGGTGGCGACGCCGATATGGCGGGACGGGCTGGGCGGCTGGAGGGAGACGGCGACCAGGTCGGGGGCTTCCATGAGGGCGATCTCCGGGATGAGGGCGACGCCTATTCCCGCCGAGACGAGGGACTGGGCGAACATGTAGTCGGTCGCGCTGCAGGAGATGTGCAGCTCGAATCCGGCCAGAGCGGCGTAGCGCCGCAGCAGGTCGACGGTCTTCAGGCACCCGAGCACCCACCGCTCTCCGGCCAGCTCGGCGAGATGAACGCTTTCCCGGCTGGCGCAAGGATGAGTGCGGGGCAGGACGATCCGGAGCGGGTCGGGTCTGAGCGGGGTCCAGACGAGACCGGATCGGTCGCCTGGACTGGCCGGCGGGGGTCCGTCGAAATGGTAGGCCAGGGCCAGGTCGGCCCGTCCTTCCTTGAGGAGCGGGATGCTGTCCTCCGGCTCCCGCTCCAGGATGGTCAGCTCCACCTCGGGGTGGGCGGCGGCGAACCGCGCGAGCGCGGACGGCAGCAGCTGCCGGCCTCCGCTGGCGAACGTCGCAACCGTGAATCGGGTGCGCTCGCAGGCGAGCCGGTCGATCCGTTCTTGGGCGTCGGTCAGCTCCGCGGCGATGGCCTCCGCCGTCTCCACCAGGAGGAGGCCCGCTTGGGTGAGCGTCACGCCTCGGGTGCTGCGCTCGACGACGGCCACGCCGAGGCCGCGCTCCAGCGCGGCGATCTGCTGCGACACGGCCGAAGGGGTGAAGCGCAGCTCGGCGGCGGCCCGGTTGAAGCTGCCGTGCCTGGCCACCTCGCGCAGCACACGCAGGCGCTGGACGTCGATCATTAGTTTTCCTGTCGACTGGATAAGCAGATCACCACTACCGCTTAAAACTGTAGATCCGCCAGGCTGTGGCCATGGACAGCGTGTGTGTGATCGGCGGCAACCGGTACTTCGGAAGACGGGTGATCGAGCGGCTGCGCGATGCGGGAACGGCCGTCACCGTGGTCAATCGTGGCTCCTCACCGGCGCCGGAAGGGGTGAGGCAGCTCATCGCCGACCGCGACGACGAGGACGGGCTGCGTGCCGCCCTCGGGGATCGCGTCTTCGACGTGGTGATCGACCAGGTCTGCTACACGCCGCGGCAGGCCGCCTCAGCGCGGAGGGTCTTCGCGGAGCGCACGCGACGGTACGTGATGACCTCCACGATCGAGGTGTATTCCGCGCTGGACACCACTGTGCCGGTCACCGAGGACGCGATCGATCTCGCGAACGTTCCGGTACGAATGGATCTGCCGTGGCACGAACCGGCCTTCGTCGACGAGCACTACGGGGTGGGCAAGGCTCAGGCGGAGGCGGTCTTCGCCCGTGAGCCGGTGTTCGACTTCGTGAGTGTCCGTACGGGACACGTACTGGGCGGTGCGGACTTCACCGGAAGGCTCGACCACTACACGACGCGGATCCGCGAAGGGCTCCCCGTCGTCGTACACCAGGAGCCGCGCCCGTCGTCGTTCATCAATGACAGGGAGATCGCCGACTTCCTGGTGTGGACTGCGGAGTCCGGCTTCACGGGGCCGGTGAACGCGTGTTCGCACGGCCCGTTCGACGTCACCTCCCTGTGCGAGGCGCTTTCCGCGGCGGCCGGAGCCAAGCCGGCGACGTACACGACAGGCCCGGACGCCTCACCGTTCTCCTTCGGCCGTGCGTACGCCATGGACAACGGGCGTGCCGTACGGCTCGGCTTCGTGTTCTCGCACACCGCGGACTGGCTGCCGCACGTCCTCTCGGAGGCCCTGGCATGCGTGTGATCGGCGACGTTTCCGTCGGCGCGATCGGGCTGGGCGCGATGCCGCTGTCCATTGAGGGCAGGCCGGACGAGGCCAGAGCGATGGCCACGGTCCACGCGGCGCTGGACGCGGGCGTCACGCTGATCGACACAGCGGATTCGTACCACTGGAGCTCCGGCGAGGTCGGGCACAACGAGCTGCTCATCGCCCGCGCGCTGGCGAGTTACGGCGGTGACACCGGCGACGTCCTCGTGGCGACCAAGGGCGGCCGGGGCCGTCCAGGCGACGGCTCCTGGACGGTGAACGGTGATCCACGGCACCTCAGGCGTGCGTGCGAGGGCTCACTCAAGCGGCTGGGGGTGGTCGCCATCGGGCTGTACCAGTTGCACAAGCCCGATCCGGCGGTGCCGTTCGCGGAGTCGCTGGGCGCGCTCCGCGAGTTGTACGACGAGGGGAAGGTCCGGATGATCGGGATTTCCAACGTGGACGTGCCGCAGATTCGGCAGGCCCATCGGGAGCTCGGCGGACGGCTTGTCTCCGTGCAGAACCGGTATTCTCCCGCGGTCCGCGACAGTGGCCCCGAGCTGCGGCTCTGCGCCGAGCTCGGGATCGCGTTCCTGCCGTGGAGCCCGCTCGGCGGAATCTCGCGGAGCGCGCTCGAAGCAGAAGAGGCAAGGCCGGCGGGGCACAGCGCGTTCCACGCGATCGCCAGTGAACGGAACGTCAGCCCGCAGCAGGTGTGCCTCGCCTGGCTGCTCGCGGCCGGCCCGCACGTCATCCCGATTCCCGGTGCCAGCCGCCCGGCCTCCATTCGGGACTCCGCCGCCGCGACCGGTCTGGCGCTCACCGATCAGGAGCTCGCCAGGCTAGGCCGTGGGCCTTTCGGCTAGTTGTTCTCTCAGAAGATCGTGGCGGAAATAGTAGAGCCCGCCTACCTTCCGCAACACACCGCGCCTGTATCCGTCCTCCAAGAACGCCCCCACCCGCCAAGGCACCCGGCCCATCGCGAAGAGCAGGACGTGGGCGATCAAGAAGTGCGGCAGGGCAGCGGCAAGGATCGACGCGACGATGATCGCGACGAGCGCTGTCACGGCAAGCGCTTGAGGCGAAGCAGCCGGACGGCCCGTGAGTGCGATAACGATGCCGAAGTCGAGTATCGCGATCTGAAGGGCGATCAGGCTCCGGCAGAGCATCACGAGAAACCAGAGCGAGGCCACCAGCGCAATGCCCACAGCGTGGTCGGGTGCCAGGTCGCCTTGTGCGGTGAGGTACCAGAGGATGACGGAGAAAGGGCCTGACGTCGCGGCCCAAAGGGTCAGCGGGCGCAGGCCTATTTGCTCCAGGGAAGAGAGCTCAGGGTCTATGACGACGGTGTAGGTCCAGATGGCCACGATCATGGTTGCTCCCACCATCACGCCTGTGGAGGGACCTGCCGCCAGACTGAACGCCGTTCCCGTGAACAGTCCGGCCAGGAGGCCGATGACCAGGCCGTAGACCAGCGGGGGAACCACGTCGCTCAGATCCGGCCAGGAGATGCCTCGTGCCCGGAAGTGCCGGGCGAGGAAGGAGAACCAGGGGTGGACGTCGTCTGCGCGCCAGCCTGCGCGCGCATGCTCGGACACGTCGGAATACAGCGAAGGAACGAGTTCAGCGAGCAGATGGGCTTCCAGGTCCCGCCTGTTCGTGAAAGTGAGCAAGTGATCCGGGTTCGCCGCTCGTTCCGCGTAGGCGACGCGGGCCAAGGAAATGGCCAGGGGAGTGGACAGCCCGCCGGCGAGCTCCCCGTCCGGATCGGCGGTGAGCTCCGCGAAGACGTTCGCCCATTCGGGGAGTCGTGACGGCTTCGTCGTGATGGTCAGGTAGTCGCGGACGGCGGCGGCATCGAGAGGCTTGATCTCTATCGCCGCGGCCGCGGTGAGGACATCTGCTCGCCTGGAGTCGATGGTGGCCAGATATTCGCTGGTACGGCTGGTCAGGATGAGCGGGAAATCGGCGCTGAACGCGGCGTTGATTTTGGTGAGAGCCTTTTCGCGATCGGGCTCGGCCATCTCGTCGAGGCCGTCCAGGACGAGCAGAAGGTGATCCAGCGGCAAAGGTTCGTCGAAGTCGTAGTCTTCGCGCAGCCGCGCGTAGATCCAGGCCCTGAGCGTCTGTTCCGACGGTGTCCACGTCGACAGTTTCAGCATTACGGGCACGGGCCCGGCCGGAGCGTCCGTCTGCTCGCGGGCGGCCAGGCAGGCGAGAACGAACCGCATCACCAGGGAGGTCTTGCCGGCACCGGGCTCTCCGAGCGCGACCAGGCGCGCCTTGGGAAGCTTGGTGCGCACGGTCAGGTAGAGATCGTCCAGGTTGCCATCGAGGTCGATGGGTGTGTCGTCGCCGCCGATGACCCGCCAATGGTCGCTGAGCGGCGGGCCCACGGTACGCCAGGAGACCGGGAGCGGCTCCGGGTCGAGCAGGCGCTGCCGTAATTCCTCCGCCTTCCATACCTGCTCGACCTTGGCGGCCAATCGCTCAACGCGCGCCGCCACGACATCCGCCTCCGGCTCGGCCACATCCAGAGTGCCGGGATCACCCGTGGTCTCGGCCCGTTGCCGTAACCAGCCGATCAAGGCTGTGGCGGCGACCAGGACGGTGACGAAGAAACTGAGAATGCTGGCCCATTGGTCGGCGTGTTCCCGGCCTTCGATGACGAAGAACACGGCCAGCGCGACGCCGCAGGACGGTACGAGAACGCTTGCGGCGACGAGTGCCCACCAGGACCATCCGCGAAAATCGGAGCGTGATCGCGCCACCCAGCCTGCCTCCGACTGTTGTGCCGACAACGAGCTGCATTCTTGGGGATACAGCGTGCAAACGGACGATACTAGCTCCCGCCATATGACGGACTGCGCGGTCTTCGGGCGAATCGTCGGGGTGCATGAGGGCGGCGGACTTGGCAGGGTAAAGGCGCGGTGAAGTCGTCACCAAGGAAAGTGTCAGCGCAGTCGGTTCGCATGCCGGGCTTGGCAGGCTTGAAGCGGTCTTTCGGAGACGAAACCGGGCGGAGGGCTCATGCGCCTTGTCGGAGACGACCAGACATTCGATCGCCTGCTCGACGCGGCAGGCGCCTACTGGGAGGGAAGTCGATCCTCTCGGGCGGACGGCGATCAATGTGTCGTCACCGAGGCGCTGCATCAGGACATCCGGGTCGTGATACGCAACCTGCTGATGGCGAATGCGCTGTGCGACCTGCTCTCGGCCCGGCTGGTGGTGCTCACGGGCACGGATCAGGAGTGGAGCGAGGCGCTCTGGGAGCAGTACGACATCGAGCGGGTCCGGCGGCTGGCCGAGGCGTTCGGGGCGAGCGAGGTCGTCAACGTGCACGATCTCGTGGACCGTCACCTGGCAGGTCAGGGCGAAAGCGCGGCTCCGGAGGGCCTCGACGCCATAGAGAGGGCCACGCTCGTCCGGTTGGCTCGGGTGCCGCGGCTGCCGGAGACCGAGGACGAGTGGTACCGGGCGCGCCGCGACCGCATCAGGGCTTTCTCCGCCGTCTACGCGCGATTGTTCGCCGACCTGCCCGCTGCCGCCCTCGTCACCAGTCACGTCGACTACGACCAGTGGGGATTGGCGGTCGAGGCGGCCATGCGCCGGGAGATACCGGTCGTCCATGTTCAGAGCACCGGGTGCATGAAGGCATATGCGCTCTTTCCTGAGCGGCGCAAGGGACTGAGCACCTTCAGGGAGGAACTCACCGGTCTGATCGCCGGCCATTTCCACGACCACGTATGGCCGCACAGGAGTGCCATCAAGGCGAACGCCGAATTGGTGGCCTGCCGGGCGAAGGGCAATCTCGGCCGGCCCAGTTGGTGGCGGGCCGGCCGCACCAGCCAGTTCGAGCTGCAGTCGGAAGCTGAGCGGCGGCAGCTGCGCCTGCTGGGGTGTCACCGTTTCGGGCTGGATCCGGATCGTCCGGTGTTCGCGGTCTTCAACCACGCCATTTCCGACGCTCTGGGCACCAACAGAGAGGTGTTCGACGATCTGGCGCAGTGGTTCGAGGAGACCGCGGACTTCGCCGCCCGGCAGGATGCGGTGAACTGGCTTTTCCTGGACCATCCCAGCCAGTCGCTCTATGACACGACCGGGCATTTCGCTGCGGTGACGGCACGCCATGCCGGGCGCCGGCACATGATCTTCATGCCCAGCCTCGCGCTGTCGAAGAACATGTTGTGGAGCATGACGGACCTGGGCGTGACCGTGCGGGGGAGCGTCTCGAACGAACTTCCCGCCTTCGGCATCCCGGTCATCCAGGCCGGCTGGTCGGAATGGAGCGGATGCGGGCTGTCGTACGTCGCCGAGAACCGGGACGACTACTGGCGGCTGCTCGGCGAGGCCATCACCCGGCATGTCAAAGGCGAGACCATGCTGACGGAGGAGCAGCGGGAGCGGGCCCGTCTCTGGTTGTGGCTCTACCGCAGCGGGGCCGACGTGCCGTCGCCGTTGCTGCCGCACTGGGAAATGGGCGAGGGGGACACCTACGCTCAGGTGCTCACCGTCGCCATGCGGCACGTGGAACGCGATGGCGATCCCTTCCCCTGCGCGGTACGCCGCATGTGGGAACGGCGTGAGCCGCTTCTCACCCGGCTGGACTTCCGACATACCACCGGAATCGACCGCGCCCTCGGCACTCCCGTACGCGCCGTGACCGACGCTCCACCGGCAATGCTCACCGCCACCGGCTTCGACCCGGCCGTCCCGCCCGCCCAGGTGCCCATGGAGATCTCGAGCGGCCAGGCGGCAGAGCTGCAGGCGGCGGACCACTTCCATCGTGGAGTGCAGATCGTGGGCCGGTTCGAACGCTCGGGGCTGGTCGGGATCAAGGTGGCGGAGTCCGGCCACGCCCTGCGCGTCAGCGTCTCCCTGTCGGTGGACCGGCTCTCGGTGCAGGACTGGCATCTCAATCAAGAGACGGGCGTGGATGACCAGGCGCTGCCGCGGCTCATCCAGGTCCGCGCCCAGGGGCGGTTGCGCCAGTGCCTGCTTCTCGAGAGCGATGGCGCCATGAAGCGCGGCACCGTCGTCTTCGACCTGATGCCCGACGAGATGCCGGCCGATGGCCTGCTCTGCATCGAGGTGCTGGACGTCACGGAAGGCAGCGACGTCCCGGAGACACTCCGGGGGGCCGTGGCGGGATCGGTCATGGACGACGGCGTGGCCGGGCTGCGCATCGACCGCGTCAGGCTTCAGGAGATCCCGGACGACGGCGTCTCCGACACCGCTGTCGTGACCTTGGACGCGTCACGCTGCGAGCGCGCCTCCCTGATCAGCTCCGGCGGCCTGGTCAACCTCAAGGGCCGCGGCAGCCATTCCCTGAGCACCGGCATGTTCGTCGTCAACCCCGTGCCGCGGGGCGTCTTCGGATCCGGCGGCGACCTCGCGATCCGGCTGGAGCAGAAACCAGGCCCCTCGTGCCGCGAGCCGAGAGCGTGGCTGCGCCGGATGGCGTGGCATCGGGCAAGGTGGGAGCGTCGCACGTCAGGGGCTCCGAACGTGGGGCAGGTCCTGAGCGTGCACGACGGGGATGAGGTGCCCGTGGCGCGCTCGAAGACAGGCGACGGCACCGAGCTTCGCCTCCGCGCGCCGGCCGAGTCGCCGCTCCTCGTCACCGTCGCTCCGGCGCAAGGCGCCCAGCCGACCCTGATTTCCGCCGACTGGTTTCCCTGATGGGCTTCTTTATGGGGCGGTCAGCGCAGCTTCCAGCTCTGCGCCGTGGCGCTCCAGCCATGCCTCCCGCCGTTTGATCCTGTCGCCGACGCCTTCCTGCCACATCCGCGCCCAGCCGCCACCCTGCTCCTCGGCGATGTGCTTCATCGAGAACCACGATCGCCGCGCTCGCAGGACGGCCACCTCGACGAGACGGGACCTGTCCAGATCCGACATGCCGTACGCGTCGGCGAGGATCCGGCATCGACGGGGGACGTCGACGTCGTGCAGCGGTGGGTCGGCGTCCTTGGGATCGCCCAGCGGGGCCCAGTAGAGCATCGCGTTATGGATCTCGTCCACCCTGGACGCCGGTCTGGCCATATCGAAGTCGATGAGCGCGGCGGCCTCACCGTCCCGGAACACGATGTTGTCGGGCGTGAGGTCCATGTGCCCGACGAGTTCGGCAGGGTAGGCCGGGGCGGGCGGCATGTCCGGTGGTTCGGACACGCCGAAGTCGGGCTGGATGCCTTCAGGGAGGACGAAGCCCGCGGCGGCGTCATCATAGGCGCGGACGAGGCGGCCGACCGAGACCAGCCGCGTCTCGTCGGCCAGCCACGCGGGCCGCGGGCGTCCGGCGACCTCGCCCCTGACGTACGTCAGCACCTCACGTCCGGATGCGTCGATGCCGAGAAGCCGCGGAGCGCCGGCGAACCCGGCCTCCTCCAGATGGCGGAGCAAGGCATGCACCAGTGGAGCGTTGTGGCCGACTGGGCGGCGGACCGTGCTGCCTCTCCGGACTACGCCTTCGGTGACATCACCGCCCAGCAACGGGACTTCGGGTTCGGATTCGTCGGGCTCGACGTAGGTGGCTGCGCTCATCATGCTCCCCTCGGCAAAACGCACCCAGCCTAAAGGTTTCTTCTCGGGTCAACGGTTGAACCAGCGTCTGCTCGCGGGCAGGAGCAGCGCGAGGGCGACGGCCGTCCAGACGAGCCGTCTCCGGCGGGTCGGCCAGCGAGCCAGCACCCAGCCGGTCAGGGCCGTGACCGCGGCGCCGTAGGCCAGAAGAAGGAGCACCCAGACGTCGAACGTGGCGGCGAGGGCGACGAGCGGGAAAGCCAGCCCCACCAGGCCGAACGCGACATCGAGCGTCATGATGAATCCGGCCGTTTTCACGGCTGCCGGCATGCGCTCCGTCCCGGTGGTTTCCGTCACATCGTCATTGTGGCGGGGAAACGGCGACGCAGGCCATTGCCGCGAACTTCGCGTTAACCGGCCCTTTCGGGGAAGCGGCCATTGGCGGGCGGATGAAATCACTGGTGGACAGGTGCATTTGTGCGGCAGATATTAGAGAGAGAGGAGGTTCTCCATGGACGCACGCCTCGACCATATCGTCTGCTGGGTCGCCGACCAGCTCGTCTCGCTGCGCTTCTACGAGCAGGTGGTAGGACTGCCCGGAGTGCGGGCCGAGGAGTTTCGCGAGGGGAAGGCGGCGTTCCCGAGCGTGCGGGTCTCCTCCGGGACCATTCTCGATCTGATGGCGTACGAAAGCGCCAACGGCGTGGACGAGGGCACCGGTGTGACGGGCAGCGCCGGGCACCCGATCAATCATTTCTGCCTGGCCGTGAGCAGGGAGGATTTCGACGCGCTCCAGGTCCGGCTGAAACAGCACGACGTGGAGGTCACGGGCTCCGGGACCAACTCCTTCGGCGCCCAGGGCATCGCCCCTGAGACCATTTATTTCCCGGATCCGGACGGCAACGTGTTGGAAGTCCGCTACTACGAGTGACGGCGATGGCCGGTCGTAGTGCTCCACCACTCGGAAACGTCGGTCGAGTCTGGTACACAGGGCGGCATGGGTGTGAGCGTCGAAGAGTTCCTGGAGATGCTGGACGAGCTGCCCGAGGTCAAGATGAGCCACGGCGGCGAGTGGATCGGCCTCAAGGTGCGGGACAAGGGGTTCGGCTACTTGTGGGAGGCGACCGAGACCGTCGGCCTCAAGGCCACGATCGAGGAGCAGATCGCGCTCGTGGCCGAGCGGCCCGAGGTGTTCGAGGTGCAGTTCACGGCCGGGCGGTTCGGGTGGGTGGTGGTCCACCTCGACAAGATCGACGCCGATGAGCTGTTCGAGCTCGTGGCGGAGGCGTGGTGCCTGACGGCGCCCAAGCAGATGGTGGCCGACTTCGAGGCCGCCCACGAGATCGGGCAGCAGGTGCATCCCAGGTAATCTCGGGCAGCGTGCTCTCTATGGATATACGACTGCGGGAATGGCGCGACAGCGACGCGCCCGCGGTCCTGCAGGCGTTCCAGGCCGCCGATCTGCGCAGGCAGACCGCCTTTCCGATCGTCACGCTCAAGGACGCCCAAGGGTGGATCACCTCCTGGGAGGGGGTCGGGCACGCCTTCGCCGTGACCGTCGGCGAGCGGGTGGTCGGAAATGTGGCGGTGGCCAGGATCGACGCGCACGACAACGGATGGGTGTCCTACTGGGTCGTGCCGGAGGCCAGGGGGCGGGGGATCGCGGCGGTGGCCGCGGAAAAGCTGGCCAGGTGGGCGTTCGACGAGCTCGGGCTCTACCGGCTCGAGCTGGGGCATCGCACGAACAATCAGGCCTCGTGCCGGGTCGCCACCAAGGCCGGATTCCGGCCTGAGGGCATCGAACGGGGCAAACTTGCATATAACGGCGTTCGTTACGACGTAGAACGGCACGCGCGCCTGGCAACCGACTGACCGCTGATCTACCCTTTCATGGGTGGACAGCGAGAGTCTGGCCGCAGCCGGGCTGCTGGCGGCCCTGAGCCGGGCGTCGGGGATTCTCGCGGACTTGCGTCATCCGCTCGTCAGAAGCGAGGGCTTCTCCTATTTCTTCCCGGACGCCGGCGCCCGCATCGGCACCACGTTCACGCTGCCCGACGGGCGCGAGGTGCGTTTCGAGGTCTCCATCACCGTCTCCGCCGCCGCCTTCCAGGTCGAGGGGTCGATCACCGCGGAGAACGACCCGCTGCTCGAACTCCCCCGCAAGAGCCTGCCGAGCATCAGCGACGGCCTGGCCGCGTTCGACGACTACGTAGGGGAGGTGGCGGCCCCGGCGACTCGGCTGATCGAGCAGCTACTGGACGAAATTGTCTAATTGTCAGACAATGTCCCTCATGAGAAAGGGACCCTTGTCTGTCGTCGGCGCGTCCGTGCTCTGGGGCACGGCCGGCACGGCGGGCCTGCTCGTCTCCGCCGACTCCGTGGCGCTGGCCGCCGCCCGGCTGGTCATCGGGGGCGCGGTGCTCGCGACGCTCGCTGGGGCGGGCCTCAGGCAGGTGGCCAGGCCCGGCCTGTTGCTCGGCGCCGCGGCGGTGGCCGCCTACCAGCTGTGTTTCTTCGCCGCCGTCGGCCGCACCGGCGTCGCGATCGGAACCGTGGTGGCCATCGGCAGCGGGCCGGTCTTCACCGGGATGTTGTCGTGGGTCCTGCACGGGCGGCGGCCGAGCGGCCGGTGGACGGTCGCGACCACGGCCGCCGTCTGCGGGTGCGCGGCACTGATCGCCGGGGGCGGGGCGCAGGCAGGCGGGCAGGTCGTGTCGGGTGTCCTGCTCGCGTTGCTCGGGGGGTTGCTCTACGCCTTCTACGCCGTCACGGCGGCCCGGGCGATCGAGGACGGGGGACAGTCCAACGCGGTCATGGGGCTGATGTTCGGCGGGGCAGCTGTGATCATGCTGCCTGTCCTCCTCCTCGGCGGTGTGGGGTGGCTGGCGGAGCCGCGCGGGCTGGTCGCCGTGCTCTACCTCGGGCTCGCGACCACCGCCCTGTCCTACTTCCTGTACGGGCGCGGCCTGCGCACCACCCCCGTGGCCACGGCCGCCACGCTGGCGCTGGCCGAGCCGGCCGTCGCCGCGCTGCTCGGCCTGGTGGTGCTCGGCGAGCGGCTGTCCCCGGTCTCGGTCGCCGGCCTCGTGCTGCTCGCGCTCAGCCTGGTCGCCGTGGCCGTACCCGAAAGGGAAAGAGCGTTAGAGTCGCAGGCGTGACGTTGCCCCTCAGACCCGTTTCCACCGTTGGGGCGCTGGCCGACGCCCTGCGGAGCAGGGTGCTGTCCGGCGAGATCGAGCCCGGCACCCCGCTGCCCGAGCAGGAGATCGCCGCGTCCTACCGGGTGGCCAGGCCGACCGTGCGGGAGGCGCTGGCGATCCTGGTCCACGAGGGACTGCTCAGGCGCGAGCGCAATCGCAGCGCCTATGTCCCCGAAGTGACCATCGCGGACCTCAACGATCTCATGTACGTACGCCGGCCCCTCGAGGACCTCATGGCGCAGGCGATGGCCGGGCAGCGGGCCCCACGGGCGGAGGCCGCGCTGCACCGGATGGCGGCGCTGCCCGCCGGCGCGCCGTGGTCGGAGACCGTGGCCGAGCACATGGCGCTGCACGAGGCCTTGATCGAGGCGGTCGGCAGCCCGCGGCTCGAGCGGCTCTACGGCGTGCTCGCGGCCGAGACCCGGCTGGGCCTGGTGCGGCTGCGCGAGGTCTACCGGGACAGGGACGTGCTGGTGCGTGAGCATCGCGAGCTGCTGGACGCGATCGCGGACGGCCCGGAGGACGCGGCCAGGGCGGCGGTGGCGGCGCATCTCGGCCACTCGTGGGGCACCGAGGACCCCGTCCACGCGCACCATTGAGTGCGAACCCTTGCGGGACAGGCCCGGAACTCGCAAGAATCGCGGCCATGCACGGCAATCCGATGCCGGACTCCTACGTATATGTCACGGAAGAGGGCGTCACCCGTCACTACGCGGACGGGAGCGTCGAGGCCCTTGCGTGGGAGGACGTGGTGGAGGTCCGTGTCGTCACCGCATCCGGGGAAGACGTCCTGTTCATCCTGCTCGACCGTGACGGCGAGGGCTGCGTGGTGCCGCGCTCGGCCACGGACGCCACCTTCCTCGCCCGCCTGCGCTATCTGCCGGACTTCGACCTGGACCGGCTGGCCCTGGCGGCCGACTCCGCGCACGACGGGGTCGTGGTGGTCTGGCGTAGCCCGGATCCGCCCTCTGCGCTGCCCGACCTGGAGTACGACTAAACGGTTCATAGAGCGGCAACCTGCTGAAATGTCGCCGTAAACCTCACATTTCCCTCTTTGGGACGCTGCACCAGATGGAGCGTTCCGTCAAGCCCTGGGCCTGCCCAGCCCGCGTCCGATTGTGGACATTTGACGTTATTCCCCATGCTGGAATCGATCTTTACTCTTTAGTGGGGGCCGCCGCCCTTTAAGTGCGTGGGACTTGTCAACCCATGTGGTTCAAGGAACGTCAAGTTATCGCGGTGCACAGAGTTTCGGGGTGGTCCAGAGGGTGGAGGCTATGAGGGTGGGGACTGGGGAGTCCGCTGTTGTGCTCCTCGGGGCCGTGCCGCGCCGCGCGTCGAGCATCTGGACGCGCGCGTACCTACGGCTCCTGTTATTCGGGGACACGGTATGTGCTCTGCTGGCATGCGTATGCGTGCTCAGCATCCGGCTGATGGCCGGTGCGTTCATTCCACTGGTCGAGTTCGCGCTCGGATTCGGCCTGGTCGTCGCCTGGCCCGTCGCGCTCATGATGGGCGGCGCGTACCGCCAGCGTGCCAACGGCGAGGGGACGGAGGAGTTCAAGGCCGTTTTCAACGGCGGCATCGGCCTGATGGCCACGGTCGCCATCATGGCGTACGCCACGCAGACCGTCATCGCGCGCAGCTTCGTGATGGCGATGTTGCCGCTGGCGCTGCTTTCCACGCTCTACTTCCGCTACCGAATGCGTAAACGTCTCCACCGCAGGAGAGCGGTGGGCGACTACATGCGCCAGGTGATCGCGGTAGGGCATCGGGAGTCGATTCTCAACCTGGTGATGCAGTTCAGGCGCCAGCCGCATCACGGAATGCAGGTGGTGGGAGCCTGCCTTCCTGAGCACGCGATGAACGTCGACCTGGACGGCATTCCCGTGCTCGGCTCCTTCGGCGACGTGGCCGCGGTGGTCGCGCGCGAGCAGGCCGACGCCGTGGCCGTGCTGGCCTGTCCCGAGTTGGACGGGGCCGCGCTGCGCCGGCTGGCCTGGAGCCTGGAGACCGCGCGTACCGATCTCTTCGTGGCTCCCGCGCTCATGGACGTGGCCGGGCCGCGCATCAGCATCAAGCCCGTCGCCGGGATGCCGCTCCTGCACGTGGAGCATCCCGACCTCGACGGCACCCGGCGGGTCGTGAAGACGGTGTTCGACCGGCTGGTCGCCGGGGCCGCACTGCTGCTTCTGGCGCTGCCGCTGCTGGCCATCGCACTGATGATCCGCCTCACGAGCCACGGGCCCGCGCTCTTCTATCAGACCCGGGTCGGCAAAGGCGGCAAAGAGTTCCGTGTCGTGAAGTTCCGTACGATGGTGGCTGACGCCGAGCAGCTCAAGGACGCACTTCTGGATGCGAACGAATTCGACGGGGTGCTCTTCAAGATTAGGAACGATCCAAGAATTACGAAGGTAGGCGCTTTCCTGCGGAAATACTCGCTGGACGAGCTGCCCCAGCTGCTCAATGTGCTCCGTGGCGAGATGTCCCTGGTCGGGCCGCGTCCGCCGCTGCCGGAGGAGGCGGGCAGGTACGCCGCCGACGTCCGCCGCCGCCTGGTGGTCAAGCCGGGGATGACGGGGCTCTGGCAGGTCAGCGGCCGCTCCGACCTGACCTGGGAGGAGTCGGTACGCCTCGACCTGCGGTACGTGGAGAACTGGTCGCTCATCCTCGACCTGCAGATCCTCTGGAAGACCTGGTCCGTCGTCACCCGTGGAGAAGGGGCTTACTAGCGGTGAAAGCACTCGTGCTCGCCGGGGGATCGGGCACACGGCTCCGACCCATCACGCACACTTCGGCCAAGCAGCTGGTCCCGGTCGCGAACAAGCCGGTCCTTTTCTACGGCCTGGAGTCCATCGCGGCGGCGGGGATCAAGGAGCTCGGCCTGGTGGTCGGCGACACGCAGCCGGAGATCGAGGCGGCCGTGGGAGACGGCTCGGCGTTCGGACTGCAGGTCACCTACCTGCGGCAGGAGGCGCCGCTCGGGCTGGCGCACGGCGTGCTGATCGCCCGCGAGTTCCTCGGTGACGAGGACTTCGTCATGTACCTGGGCGACAACTTCATCGTGGGCGGGATCAACGGCCTGGTGGACAGGTTCGCCCGCGAGCGGCCCGCGGCCCAGATCATGCTCACCAGGGTCGGCGACCCGCGCCAGTTCGGCGTGGCCGAGCTCGACGCCAAGGGACGGGTGGTCGGCCTGGAGGAGAAGCCCGCGCAACCGAAGAGCGATCTGGCGCTGGTCGGCGTCTACCTGTTCAGCTCCGCCATCCACACGGCGGTGGCGGAGCTGAAGCCGTCATGGCGGGGCGAGCTGGAGATCACCGACGCGATCCAGTGGCTGATCGAGGCGGGGTTGCACGTCGAGTCATCGGTGATCTCCGGCTACTGGAAGGACACCGGCAACGTCACCGACATGCTGGAGGTCAACCGCCTGGTCCTGGAGTCGGTCGAGCCCAGGGTACGGGGACGCGTGGACGAGGTCAGCGAGCTGGTGGGCCGGGTGGTCGTCGAGAAGGGGGCCGTGGTCGAGCGGTCCAGGATCGTCGGCCCGGTGATCATCGGCAAGGGCGCGCGGATCCGGGACAGCTACGTCGGCCCCTTCACCTCCATCGGTGCCGACTGCGCCGTCACCGGCAGCGAGATCGAGTACTCGATCGTGTTACCCAGAGCTTCCATCGCCGGGGTCGGTCGCATCGAGTCGTCGCTGATCGGCCACGACGTCGAGGTCACCCCGGCGCCCAACACGCCCAAAGCCCATCGTCTCGTGTTGGGCGATCACAGCAAGGTGCAGATCAGTTCATGACACGCGTTCTCGTAACGGGCGGTGCGGGCTTCATCGGCTCCCACTTCGTCCGCAATTTGCACGACATGTACGTCACAGTGCTGGACAAGCTGACTTATGCCGGCAACCGAGCCAACCTCCAAGGAGTGCGGCATGAGTTCGTGCATGGGGACATCTGCGACGCCGAGTTGCTCAGCCGGGTCGTGCCCGGCCACGACCTGGTGGTGAACTTCGCGGCCGAGTCGCACGTCGACCGGTCGATCGAGGGCGCCGCCGAGTTCATGCGCACGAACGTGCTCGGCACCCAGACGCTGCTGCAAGCGTGCCTGGAGGCGGAGGTCCCGAAGGTGGTCCAGGTGTCGACCGACGAGGTGTACGGCTCGATCGACGTCGGCTCCTGGGACGAGGCCGCGCCGCTGCGGCCGCGCTCGCCGTACGCGGCGTCGAAGGCCGGTGGCGACCTGATCGCCCGCGCCTATGCGATCACCCATGACCTGAACGTCTCGATCACCAGGTGCGGCAACAACTACGGTCCGAGACAGTACCCGGAGAAGGTCATCCCGCTGTTCGTCACGAACCTGCTGCGCGGCCGGAAGGTCCCCCTGTACGGCGACGGTGGCAACATCCGCGACTGGATCCACGTCGAGGACCACTGCGCCGGCATCCGGCTGGTCGCCGAGAAGGGCGAGCCAGGCGAGGTCTACAACATCGCGGGCACGGCCGAGCTGACCAACAAGGAGCTGACCGACCGGCTGCTGGAAACCTGCGGCAGGGACTGGGACGCGGTCGAGTACGTCGAGGACCGCAAGGGCCACGACCGGAGGTACTCGCTGGACGACTCCAAGCTCCGGGCGCTCGGCTACCGTCCCGAGATCTCGTTCGAGAAGGGGCTGAAGGAAACGGTCCGCTGGTATGCCGAGCACCGTGACTGGTGGGCCGCATGACCGGCCGGTCATGCCGGGAGGCGTTATGAGATGGCTCATCACGGGCGGCGGCGGCATGCTGGCCGCCGACGTCCTCGACCGGGCGGCGCTGACCGGGGAGCCGGTGCTCGCGCTCGGCCGGTCGGAGCTCGACCTGACCGACAAACGCGCGGTACGCGACTTCGTGTCCGCCTACCGGCCCAGAGTGGTGATCAACTGTGCCGGCTGGACGGCGGTCGACGACGCGGAGACGCACGAGGACGAGGCGCTGGCGATCAACGGGCACGCGGTGGGCTGGCTGGCCGAGACCTGCTCGCGGACCGGGGCGCGGCTCCTGCATGTGTCCACCGATTACGTCTTCGACGGGGCCGCCCGCCTGCCGTACCGGGAGGATGCGCCGACCGCGCCGGTGAACGCGTACGGCAGGACCAAGCTCGCCGGGGAACAGGCGGCGCTGGAGCACGGCCATTACGTGGTGCGCACCGCCTGGTTGTACGGTTCCGCGGGACGGAACTTCGTGACGACCATGATCAGGCTGGCCGCCGAGCGCGAGACCGTCCAGGTGGTCGACGACCAGCGCGGCCAGCCGACCTGGACGGCCGACCTGGCCGACTACCTGGTGCGGCTGGCGCAGTCCGATCTGCCGCCGGACGTCTATCACGGCACCAGCGCCGGCGAGACGAGCTGGTGTGGGCTGGCCAAGGAGATCTTCACCCTGCTGGGCCTCGATTCCGAGCGGGTGCGCCCCGTGACTTCCTCATCCTTTCCGCGGCCGGCCAGGCGTCCGGCCAACAGTGTGCTCGCGCACACCCGGGGGGAGCCGATCCGGCACTGGCACCAGGCGCTGCACGCGGCCTGGCCGGTGCTGATGCGTGGCCGCCAGTGCAGCGTCGTTTAGGAGACTCGGTGCTGTGGCTCATGGTGACAGGCCTGGCCGGGTGGGTGAGCCTGCGCCTGTGCGGGTGGGAGCCGAAGTTCTTCTGGTCTCAGCTGGTGTCGTTCACTCCTTATGCGGCTGCCCTCTCGCTGGTGCCGTTGGCGTTCGCGGTCGTCCTGCGTGCCGGGCCGCTGCTGGTGGCCGCGCTCGTCGTGACCGGCGCCTTCGCGGTGACCGTCCTGCCGCGCGTGGTGCCGGAGAGCAACCCGCGCGCCGGGGGTCCGGTGCTGCGGGTGATGGCCGTCAATCTGCTGCACTCCTCCGTGCTGCCGCCCGTCCTGGTCGACGCCGTCGAGCGCGATCGGCCGGACGTGCTGCACCTGCTGGAGTTCACCAACCTGATGAGGGAACGGGTGGACGGGCTCGGGCTGGGGAGGCTGCTGCCGTACAAGATCGTCCTGCCGGGAACGAATTCCGAGGGCGCGGCGATCTACTCGCGCTACCCGCTGCGGCCGGCGGACACGCCGATCCAGGCCCCCGCCTTCAAGGACAGTCCGCGCCACCTCCCCGCCGTTGTCACCCTGCCGGGCGGGCAGGAGGTGGAGCTCGTCGCGGTCCACGCGTGCGCGCCCTCCGAGGGCTGGCGTACGGCGTGCTGGGCGCCGAGCATCCGGGCACTGCCACCCGCTGGAGGGCGCCTGCGGGTGCTGGCCGGAGACTTCAACTCCACCCTCGACCATGTGGTGCTGCGTGACCTGATCGCCACCGGCTACCGGGACGCCGCCGACGTCACCGGAAAGGGGCTGTCCATGACCTGGCCCTATTACGAGCAGCCGCGGCTGTTCCCGAAGGTGGCGATCGACCATGTGCTGGCCGATCGCCGGATCGCGATCCGGAGCTTCCAGACCCTGCGGCTGCCCCGGACGGACCACCGGGCGACGCTCACCGAGCTGGTTCTCCCGTGATGTCACATTTCCGGAGCTAAGACCGATATGTCATGGACGCCCAGGGGGATGAATGACGAGGTTACCGGAGCAGGCCTCCAGGAAAACGGTCTTAGGGACCGTGCTGGACGCCCTCACCATGAGCCAGGTGATCGCGCACTGCGTGGCGGCGATTTCGGAGCAGAGGCGGCTCACCATCGGCGTGGTGAACGCCGCCAAGGTCGTCAACATGCGCACGGACGCTGCGTTGCGGCAGTCGGTCATCGACAGCGATCTCGTGCTGGCCGACGGGCAGGCGGTGGTCTGGGCCGCGCGGATGCTCGGCCATCGGCTTCCCGAGCGGGTGGCGGGCATCGACCTGTTCACCGAGCTGATGGCCGAGGGAGACCGGCGCGGCTACCGCGCCTATTTCCTCGGCGCGACCGATGAGGTGCTGGCCGGAGTGCTGGCAGAGGTACGGCTGCGCTATCCCGGATTGGCCATCGCCGGCTCGCGTGACGGCTATTTCCCGGTGGAGGACTCGGCCGTCGTCGCCGCCGAGATCGCCGAATCCCAGGCCGACCTGTTGTTCCTGGGCATCACCTCGCCGAAGAAGGAGATCTTCATCCGGGAGTGGGGCGAGGCCACCCAGGCACGGATCATCCACGGCGTGGGCGGCTCGTTCGACGTGCTCGCCGGGCACACCCGCAGGGCGCCGCTGCGCTGGCAGCGTCTTGGCCTGGAATGGCTCTTCCGCATGCTGCAGGAGCCGCTGCGGCTCGGGCCGCGCTACGTGCAGACCAACGGCAGATTCCTGCTCCTGGTGCTCAGGGAGCGGGCCGGTGTCAAACGCAGGATCGAGGAGACGACGTGACGGATCACCGGATCGCTCTGCTGAGCTCCGGACATCAGGACTTCGTGGCGGGCATGGTGGACCTGGCGGTGCGCGGGCTGCCGCCGGGATACGTCGACGGCGAGTTCGTGTTCACCCGCCGCGGCCGCCAGGACGCCGACGGGACCTGGACGGCGGTGCCGGAAGGGCGCAGCATCCGTTACGCGGCGATCGTCGCGCTCGGCGTGGCGGCCCTGGAGGAGGAGCGGCAGCGGGCGGCACTGGCCGGTGACAGCCTCCTCGACCTGGTGGGCAACCTGGTCAAACGGCTGCCTGAGGTGACGGGACCCGGCGATGCCGCGCTGATCTGCTGGGCGGCGGCGGAGGCCGGGCACGCCGATCTCGATCTGGCGCTGAGCCGCCTCGCGGAGCTGGACGCGGGTCCCCAGATCTACACCGTCGAGGCGGCGTGGGTGCTGGCCGCTCTGGTCGCGGCCGGCGTGGCCGGCCACCGGGTCGAGCGCGCCCGCGAGCGGCTGCTCGGCGGGCTGGCGGGCAACCGGCTCTACCCGCACGCGCTCGGTACGGGGCCGCTGGTCCCCCGGTATCGCGCCCACGTGGGCTGCTTCGCCGATCAGGTCTACCCGCTGCAGGCGCTGGCCAGGCTGCACGCCGCCACCGGCGACGCCGAAGCGTTGCGCGCGGCCGAGCAGGTGGCGCAGGGGATCTGCCAGGCACAGGGCCCGCAGGGGGAGTGGTGGTGGCACTACGACGCCCGCATCGGGTCGGTGGTCGAGGGGTATCCGGTCTACAGCGTTCACCAGCTGGCGATGGGGCCGATGGCGCTGCTCGATCTGGCCGACGCGGGAGGCACCGCCTACGTGGCGGAGATCTCCAAGGGACTCGACTGGATGATCGAGCGGCCGGCCTTCGTGCTCGATGAGCTCGCTCTGACATGGCGCAAGGAAGCGCGGGCGGATCCGCGCAAACTGGTGCGCGGCCTGCGGGCGGTGGCGACCGGCGTGCGTCCGGGGCTACGCCTCGGCGTGCTGGATCGGGTTTATCCGCCGGTTGCCGTCGATCGGGAGTGCCGGCCGTACGAGTTGGGCTGGTTGCTGTACGCATGGCTGGCCACATGTGGACAGACCTCGTGACTTCCGGCTGATTCAGTGCGATAGATCGGATTCAGGGCTCGGGGGAGTTTCAGCTCAAGGGGGTTCTCGTGTTGCGGCGGCTTTGCCATGCGCTCTTACCCGTCCTGCTGCTCACCACCGGCCTGGCGCTCATCGCGCCATCCGCCGCGCAGGCGCTGCCGGGCAGTTTCCAGAAACAGGTCGTCTTCAGCGGGCTGACCAACCCGGCCAACATCGAGTTCGCCTCGGACGGCCGGGTGTTCGTCGCCGAGAAGAGCGGCCTGATCAAGGTCTTCGACTCCATCACCGACACCACGGCGACGATCTACGCCGACCTGCGCACGCAGGTGCACAACTTCTGGGACCGCGGGCTCCTCGGCATGGCCCTGCACCCCGACTTCCCGGCCGACCCGCGCATCTATGTCCTGTACGCCTACGACGCGGTGCCCGGTGGCACCGCGCCACGCTGGGGTACGGCAGGCGTGAGCGGTGATCCCTGCCCGACTCCGCCCGGCGCCACCGGCGACGGCTGCCTCATCACCGGGCGCCTGTCCTCACTGGCGCCCTCGGGCAGCTCCGTCGTCGAGACCCCACTGATCACCGACTGGTGCCAGCAATACCCCAGCCACTCCGTCGGCGACCTCAAGTTCGGCTCCGACGGCATGCTCTACGCCAGCGGCGGCGACGGCGCCAGCTTCAACTTCGCCGACTACGGCCAGGACAACCTGACCAGCTCGGACATCACTCCGGACAACCCCTGCGGCGACCCGCCTTCGCCGGTCGGCACGGCGCTCACCCCACCGGCCGCCGAAGGCGGCGCGCTGCGCTCGCAGGACCCGCGCACCAGCGGTGACCCGGCGAGCCTCAACGGCACCACCATCAGGATCGATCCGGACACCGGCGCGGCCGCCCCCGGCAACCCGAACGCCGGCAGCAGCGACCCCAACCTGGCCAGGATCATCGCCTACGGCCAGCGCAACCCGTTCCGCATCACCATCCGGCCGGGCACCAGCGAGGTCTGGGCCGGTGAAGTCGGTTGGAACACCTGGGAAGAGATCAACCGGATCGCCGACCCCACGGGCCCGGTGAACAACTTCGGCTGGCCCTGCTACGAGGGCTCAGGCAGGCAGGGAGGATACGACAATCTCAACCTGACCCTCTGCGAGAACCTGTACGCGGCGGGGGCGGCGGCTCACGCGCAGCCGTACTTCGCCTGGAACCACGGTTCCAGGCCCGCGCCGAACGACCCGTGCCCGTCCGGGGGCTCCTCTTCCAGCGGTGTGGCCTTCTACAACGGCGGCTCCTACCCCGACGCCTACGACGGCGCGATGTTCTTCTCCGACTACAGCCGATCGTGCGTCTGGGTCATGACCAAGGGCGCCAACGGCCTGCCCGACCCGGCGACCATCGCCACCTTCGACTCGGGAATCCCCGCGGTGGAGGTGCAGACCGGCCCCGGCGGAGACCTCTTCGCGGTCGACTACGCCAACGGGCAGATCATCCGCTACATCTACAACAACACCCCGCCGACCGCCGTCATCGGCGCGAGCGCCACGTCGGGCAACGCGCCGCTCGCGGTGAACTTCACCTCCGCCGGCTCCGCGGACGCCGACGGCGACCCGCTCACCTTCCGGTGGGACCTGGACGGCGACGGCGAGTTCGACGACTCCACCGCGGCCACCCCGTCCTTCACCTACACCCAGCCGGGCTCCTATGTGGTGCAGCTGCGAGCCGACGACGGGCGTGGCGGCCAGGGCGACGCCACCGTCACGATCAACGTGAGCAACACGCCGCCGACCGCGGCCATCGGCTCCCCGTCATCTTCCCTCACGTGGGCGGTCGGGGACACGATCTCGTTCTCCGGCACCGGCACGGACGCCCAGGACGGCACGATCCCGGGGTCGCGGATGTCGTGGAAATTGATCATGCATCACTGCCCCGGCACCTGCCACGAGCACGAGATCACCACGTTCGCCGGCACGGGCGGCTCCTTCGCCCCTCCGGACCACGAATATCCCGCCCACCTGGAGCTCAGGCTGACCGTGACGGACGCGCACGGCCTGACCGACACCAAGAGTGTGACACTCCAGCCCAAGACGGTGAACCTGACCTTCCAGACCACGCCCGCCGGGCTGCAGCTCGGCTTCAACAGCGAGCAGACCATCGCCCCCTTCACCCGGACAGTGATCGTGGGCTCGCACAACTCGATCTCCGCGACCTCGCCGCAGAGTGCCGACGGCTTCAGCCACACGCTCGTCTCCTGGTCCGACGGCGGCGCGGCCACCCACAACATCACCGCGCCCGCCACCGCGACGACCTATACGGCGACCTACCAGCAGTCACAGACGCCGGACGGGCTGGTGGCCGCCTACGCGATGGACGAGGGCGGCGGCACGTCCATCGTGGACGCCTCGGGCAAGGGCAACAACGGCACGGCCGCGAACACCACGTGGTCCGTCACCGGCAAGTACGGCCAGGCGCTGTCGTTCAACGGCACGTCGAGTTGGGTGACGGCGGCCGATTCGAGCACGTTGCGGTTGACCAACGGCATGACGCTGGAGGCGTGGGTCCGGCCTGCCAGTGTCACGGGATGGCGGACGGTGTTGATGAAGGAGTTCGGCACCGATCTCGCCTACGCCATCATGGGCAGCGGCGGCAGCGGTCCCGGGGCGTACATCCACACCTCGTCCGGGGCGAACGCGCCGGCGGCGAGCAACCTGCCGTTGAACACGTGGAGTCATGTGGCGGCCACGTACGACGGGTCCACGTTGCGGATGTTCGTCAACGGCACACAGGTGGCCACCAACCCCACGACCGGCAACCTCCGTACCGGGACGAGCCCGCTACGGATCGGTGGCAACAGCGGCTCCGGTGAGTACTTCAGCGGTCTGATCGACGAAGTCCGCATCTACAACAAGGCGCTCACCGCGGCACAGATCACCACCGACATGAACACGCCCGTCGGTCAGCAGGGACCGCCCGACACCCAGGCGCCCACGGCACCGGGCTCCCTGGCGGCGACCGGCGGATCGGGCAGCGCCCAGCTGACCTGGACGGCCTCGACCGACAACGTGGGCGTGACCGGGTACACCGTCCACCGGTCCGCCACCGCCGGGTTCACCCCGTCCGGCGCCAACCAGGTGGGCTCGACCGCGAGCACATCGTTCACCGACTCGGGTGTCGCGGCCGGCACGTACTACTACCGCGTCGTGGCCTTCGACGGGTCCAGCAACACCAGTCCGTCGTCCAACGAGGCGTCGGCGGTCGTGACCCAGCCGCCCACGGTCACCGGCCTGGTGGCCGCCTACGGAATGAACGCGGGCACCGGCGCCGCCGTTGCCGACGCCTCCGGCAACGGCAACAACGGCACGGCCACCTCGGCGATCTGGGCGGCCGGCAAGTACGGCCAGGCGCTGTCGTTCAACGGCACGTCGAGTTGGGTCACGGTGGCCGATTCGAGCACGTTGCGGTTGACCAATGGGATGACCTTGGAGGCGTGGGTCCGGCCTGCCAGTGTCACGGGGTGGCGGACGGTGTTGATGAAGGAGTTCGGCACCGATCTGGCCTACGCGATCATGAGTAGTGGTGGCAGCGGTCCTGGGGCGTTCATCTTCACCTCGTCGGGGGCGAACGCGCCGGCGGCGAGCAACCTGCCGTTGAACACGTGGAGTCATGTGGCGGCCACGTACGACGGGTCCACGTTGCGGATGTTCGTCAACGGCACGCAGGTGGCCACCAACCTCACGGGCGGCAACCTGCGTACTGGGACGAGCCCGCTACGGATCGGTGGCAACAGCGGTTCGGGTGAGTACTTCAGCGGTCTGATCGACGAGGTCCGCATCTACAACAAGGCGCTCACCGCGGCAGAGATCACGACCGACATGAACACGCCGGTCGGTTAGCTCCGGCTGCTCTCGTCACGCAACCAGGTGGTGTAGTCGCCCGCGCGGATCGCGCGGGCGGCTCTCCGCCTGGCCAGCACGGCCACCATGGCGAAGACGACCGCCGCGCCCACCAGACGCGGCTCTCCGGCCACGATGGCCATCAGGTCGCGCATCCCCGTGCGCTCTCCGGCCGTGGCCGAGGTCTGCTCCAGCTCGTTCACGCTGGTCATGGCACGCACCCGGCGGCGCAGCAGGTCGGCGACCGTACGTGGAGGCTGGATCACCGCACGGGCGCCGGTCACGATCACGCGCTCGTCAGGTGCGAATGCGTTCGAGGCGGCCAGGTCGTCGGCCATCGCCGGGGGAAGGGCGCGGATGCGGGCATTGCCCGCGTCGTTCACCGCGATGACGCCCCGGCCGAACAGCCCGGCGCGCACATGCGGCAGCCGCGTCCAGATCGCGTAATAGGCGCGGACCGGCCACGGGCGATCGGCCAGCGCCAGCTCCCGCTCGGGCGCGGCGGCGAGCGGCCCGTCCGGCGCGGCCAGCACGGCCGCGAGCGCGCGAGCGGAGGCGGTGCTCAGCTCGATGTCGGCGTCCACGTACAGCCGGGGATAGCCACGTGCGGCCTCATCGCCCATCCGCAGCGCCTCGCGCTTGGAGGGGACCGGCGTGGTCAGAACGCGGACATCGTACGGCCGCGCCACGGCGACCGTGCCGTCGGTGCAGCCGTTGGCCACGACGACGACGTCGAACTCGCCCGGCGCGGCGTCACGGAGCAGGCCGTCCAGCAGCCGGCCGATCACTTTGGCCTCGTTGTGGGCCGGAATCACGACGCTCACCACGATGGCAGTATCCCTGCCTCACGAGCCTGCGCGAGCGTGGGCGCCGCGGCGTCCTTGGCCGAGAGGATCGGCTCACCGACGAGCGGCCATGCGATGCCGAGCTCCGGATCCAGCGGGTGGATGCCGTGCTCGCGTGCCGGGTCGTACGCGGTGGAGCAGAGGTAGATGACCGTGGCCGATTCGCTGAGCGCCAGGAAGCCATGACCTAAGCCTTCGGCGAGGTAGACCCCGCAGCGCGACACGTCGTCCAAGCGCACCGCCTCCCACTGGCCGAAGGTGGGCGAGCCCACGCGTACGTCGACGACGACGTCCAGCACCTCGCCCGCCACGCACGTGACGTATTTGGCCTGGCCCGGCGGGACGTCGGCGAAGTGGATGCCGCGTAGCACGCCGCGCCCGGAGACCGAGCAGTTCACCTGGGCGAGCTCCATCGAGTGCCCCAGCGCCTCCCGCAGGTCTGCCGCGCGGAAGGCTTCCAGGAAATCGCCACGTGGATCGCTGTGGATGCGGGGGGTGTAGAGCAATGCTCCATCGATGCTCAGGCGTTTCATGAGGACACTTGTAACACTCTTTGGCGCTCACCCGAAGTACGGCTGTGGGTGGTCAAAGGGGGAAATCTTGGCTTTTTCGGGTGGGGCCCATTGTTGAGAAAATCGTGCCGGCTGTGTGGCTCGGCGGACCTGGTCGGCGTGGTGGATCTCGGGGCGACACCGCCCTGTGAGCTCTTCCTCACCGAGGAACAGCTCGACGAGCCCGAGCTCACCTATCCGCTTCACCTGCGGGTCTGCACCAGCTGCTGGCTGGCTCAGATTCCGCCGCTGATCACGCCGGAAGAGACGTTCACCGAATACGCCTATTTCGCGTCCTATTCCGCTTCCTGGGTGGAGCATGCGCGGCAGTTCGTCGACGCGGCTGTGGAACGTTTGAAGCCGGCGTTCGTGGTCGAGGCGGCCAGCAACGACGGCTACCTGTTGCAGCACGTGGTCGAGCGGGGCGTCCGGTGCCTGGGCATCGAACCGTCGGCCAACGTGGGGCAGGCGGCCAAGGACAAGGGCGTGCCGACGCTCACCGCGTTCCTGACGCCGGAGACGGGGGCCGCGGTGCGGGCCGAGCACGGTCCCGCAGACCTGGTCGTGGCCAACAACGTCTACGCGCACATCCCCGACGTGATCGGCTTCACCGAGGGGCTGCGCGCCCTGGTGGCCGACGACGGCTGGGTGTCGATCGAGGTCCAGCACCTGCTGACGCTCATGGAGCTGAACCAGTACGACACGATCTATCACGAGCACTTCCAGTACTACACGGTCGCCTCCGCGCAGCGGGCGCTGGCCAGTGGCGGGCTGACGCTGGTGGACGTCGAGCTGCTGCCCACCCATGGTGGGTCCATCCGGCTGTGGGCGCGGCCGTCGGGCAGCCCGTCCGATCGGGTGCTTGACGTGCTGGCGCGGGAGAAGGCCGCCGGGCTGCACGACCTGTCCGGCTACGCCGGCTTCGCCGACCGGGTGGCACGCGTCCGCCGTGACCTGCTCCGCTTCCTCATCACCGCCGCCGAAGAAGGCAAGACGGTCGTCGGCTACGGCGCGCCCGGGAAGGGCAACACGCTGCTCAACCACTGTGGCATCCGCCAGGACCTGCTGGCCTACACGGTGGACCGCAACCCGTACAAGCACGGCAGGTTCACTCCGGGCACCAGGATCCCCATCGCTCCGCCGGAGCGCATCGCCCAAGATCGTCCGGACTATGTGCTGGTCCTGCCGTGGAACCTGCGCGAAGAGCTCACCGCTCAGCTCTCCTATGTGCACGAATGGGGAGGCCGTCTGGTCTTCCCGATCCCACACCTGGAGGTCGTGTGAAGGTCGTCCTGTTCTGCGGAGGCTTTGGCACGCGCATGCGCACCGGTGTCCCGGGCGAGGTGCCCAAGCCGATGGCGCTCGTCGGCCCGCGACCGCTGCTCTGGCACGTCATGCGCTACTACGCGCACTTCGGGCACAAGGAGTTCATCCTGTGCCTGGGCTACGGCGCCCACCACATCAAGGACTTCTTCCTCGGCTACCAGGAGGCCACGTCCAACGATTTCGTGTTACGCGGCGGCAAGGTCGAGCTGCTGTCGAGCGACATCTCCGACTGGTCGATCTCCTTCGTGCAGACCGGGCCCAACTCCCCGATCGGTGAACGGCTGCGCCGCGTCCGTCCCTACCTGGGCGGCGACGAGGTATTCCTCGCGAACTACGCGGACGTGCTCACCGACGCACCGCTGCCCGACATCATCGACCGCTTCGTCGAATCGGGCGCGGCCGCCTCGATGATGGTCGTGCCGCCGTCGCAGACCTTCCACTGCGTGGACGTGGGCGAGAACGGCCTGGTCGGGGGGATCTCGCCGGTCAGCGAGATGCCGGTGTGGGTCAACGGTGGCTACTTCGTGCTGACCCAGGAGGTCTTCCAGCACATCCCGGAGAACGGCGACTTGGTCGCCGACGGCTGCGTGGAACTGGCCAAGCGCGGACGCCTGCTGGCCTACCCGCACCGCGGCTACTGGCGGCCGACCGACACCGTGAACCAGCGGATGGAACTGGACGAGGCCTACTCCCGCGGCGAGCGGCCTTGGGCCCTGTGGGAACGGTCCCAATGATCGGCCTGCGCGCGGGAGGGCTCTCCGGCATCGTGGCGCTCGCCGCGCACTGTGACGACCTGGCGATCGGGGCGGGCGGCAGCCTGCTGACGATCTGCGCCGCCCGGCCCGGCATCCGCGTGGACGCGCTGGTGCTGTCCGGCGGCGGGAGTGAGCGCGAGTACGAGGAGCGCGCGGCGCTGGCGGACTTCTGCCCGGGCGCGGATCTCCGGGTCACCGTGCTGAAGCTGCCCGACGGCTACCTGCCGGCCAGGTGGGAGGAGGCCAAGACCGCGGTGGAGGAGCTCCGTGCCCGCACCGAACCCGGCCTGATCTTCGCGCCCTGGCGGGGCGACGCCCACCAGGACCACCGGGGACTGGCCAAGCTCGTGCCCACGGCCTTCCGCGACCACCTGACGCTCGGCTACGAGATCGTCAAATGGGACGGCGACCTCGCCGCGCCCGCCGTGTACCAGCCGCTCTCAGCGGAGGTGGCGGAGCTGAAGGTGGATCTGCTCCAGCGCCACTACGCCTCCCAGCGGCACCGGCCCTGGTACGACCGCGAGGCGTTCCTGGGCCTGGCCCGCATCCGCGGCATCGAGTGCCACACCCGCTATGCCGAGGCCTTTCACGTTTCCAAGCTGACCGTCGATCTGGAGAACTGATGCGGGTACTTCTCACCGGCCACCAGGGCTACCTGGGCAGCGTGATGGCCCCCATGCTGAGTGAGGCCGGGCACCAGGTGGCCGGCCTGGACTCCGGCCTGTTCGCCGACTGCCTGCTCGGCCCCGCTCCCGAGACGATCGAGGCGCACGCCGTGGACCTGCGTGACGTGGGTCCAGAACACGTGGCCGGATTCGACGCGGTGATCCACCTGGCCGCGCTGTCCAACGACCCGCTCGGCGCGCTCGCGCCCGACCTGACCTACGACATCAACCACCACGCCTCCGTCCGGCTGGCCAGGCTGGCCAAGGAGGCGGGCGTGCGCCGCTTCCTGTACGCCTCCACCTGCTCGGTCTACGGCGCGTCCGGCGGCGAGGACCTGCTGGACGAGGAGGCGCCGCTGCGCCCGGTGACGCCGTACGCCGAATCCAAGGTGCGGGTCGAAGACGACCTGGTCGAGCTGGCCGACGACGACTTCACGCCGGTGTTCCTGCGCAACGCCACAGCCTTCGGGTTCTCGCCGCGGCTGCGTGCCGACATCGTGCTGAACAACCTGGTGGGCCACGCGTACCTGACCGGCGAGGTCCGGGTGCTGTCCGACGGCACCCCATGGCGCCCGCTGGTGCACGCCAGGGACATCGCCGAGGCCTTCGCGGTCGCTCTCGTCGCCCCTCGCGAAGCCGTCCACGCGACGGCCTTCAACGTGGGCACCGAGGTCAACAACGTGACCGTCGCCGAGATCGCGGCCGAGGTGGTCGCCGCGGTGCCCGGATCGACGCTGGCGATCACCGGCGAGACGGGAGCCGATCCGCGCTCCTATCGCGTCGACTTCTCCCGGATCAGGGCCACGTTGGGCTACGAGGCGCGCTGGACGGTCAAGGCGGGGGCGGTGGAGCTGATCGACGCCTACCGCGAACACGGCCTGACCAAGCAGGACTTCGAACGCCGCTTCACCAGGCTGGCCCGGCTCGCCGACCGGCGCGCGGCCGGCACCGTCGACGAAACCCTGCGGCCATGACCGGCGCCGATATGCACGATCTGGTACGGCGGCTCTACCCGCTGTGCCGGAGCATCACCGGCGCCGGACTGCGGCGCACCCTGGAGATCATCGGTGAGTCGATCCCGCTGGAGATCACCGAGGTGCCGACGGGGACCAACGTCCTCGACTGGACGATCCCCCGGGAATGGAACATCCGCGATGCCTACATCAAGGACGCCGCGGGGAACAAGGTGGTCGACTTCCAGGAGTCCAACCTGCACGTCGTCGGCTACAGCGTGCCGGTCGAGGCCACCATGTCCCTGGAGGAGCTGCGCGGGCACCTGCACACCCTGCCCGACCAGCCGGACCTGATCCCGTACCGGACCAGCTACTACGCCGAGACCTGGGGCTTCTGCCTGAGCCAGAACACCCTGGACGCGCTGGCCGACGGGCCGTACGAGGTCAAGATCGACGCCACGCTCGCCGACGGACACCTGACCTACGGTGAGCACGTGATCCGCGGCAGGAGCTCCGAGGAAGTGCTGATCTCCTGCCACATCTGCCATCCCTCGCTGGCCAACGACAACCTGGCCGGGGTGGCGGTGGCCGTCGCGCTGGCGCAGCGCCTGTCCGATCCCTGGTACACCTATCGGTTCATCTTCGCGCCCGGCACCATCGGCGCGATCACCTGGCTCGCGCTCAACCGGGAGAACACCGACCGGATCAGGCACGGCGTGACCCTGGCCTGCGCGGGAGACAGCGGCGCGATCACCTACAAGCGCAGCAGGCGTGGCGACGCCGAGATCGACCAGGTCTTCGCGCACGTGCTGAAGGACAGGCCGCATACCCTCCTGGACTTCTCTCCCTACGGCTACGACGAGCGGCAGTATTGCTCGCCGGGCTTCAACCTCGCCGTCGGTTCGTTGACCAGGACGCCCTATGGAAGCTACCCGGAGTATCACACCTCCGCTGACAACCCCGGCTTCGTGCGTCCTGAGGCCATGGAGGACACCCTGGAGACGCTGTGGGCGGCCGTGCGGGTCCTGGAGGGCAACCGCCGCTACCAGAACCTCAGCCCGTACGGCGAGCCCCAACTGGGGACCCGAGGCCTGTACGGGTCACTTGGCGGACGCAGTGACACGAAGCAGGCCCAGATGGCGATGTTGTGGGTGTTGAACCTCTCCGACGGGCTGAACAGCCTCCTGGACATCGCGGAACGGTCGAACCTGCCGTTCCAGGCATTGGCGGACGCGGCACACTCCCTGCAGAGCGCGGGCCTGGTGAAGGAGTGGATGGGATGAGTCAGGCGCTGAAAGTCGGCGACGTGGTCGAGGTCCTCAACGCTGAGGAGATCCTGGCCACTCTCGATGAGAAGGGGGAGCTGGACAGTCTCCCCTTCATGCCGGAGATGCTGCGGTTCTGCGGGCAGCGGCTCACCGTCCACAAGGTGGCCAACAAGCTCTGCGACACGATCACTGGGACCGGGTTGCGGCGAATGGAGGACGCCGTCCACCTGTCAGCCGCCCGCTGCGACGGTTCGGCCCATGGCGGCTGCCAGACCGCCTGCGTGCTCTACTGGAAGACCTCCTGGCTCAAGCGGGTGGACGGGCCGCCCACGCCGGAGCCGGCTCGGTCCGAGCGGCCGCTGCTGCCGATTCTGGAGGTCAACACCCGGCGGGAGCCGGGACCCGAGGGCGAGGAACGGTTCCGCTGCCAGGCGACCGAGCTGCTGCGCGCCGCCCCGGAGCGACTCCCCTTTCGTGACCTGGGGCAGTACGTCACGGACATCCGGGTGGGGAACGCCGGCGTCGGATCGACCCTCCGCACACTCTTCTTCGGGTTGTTCAACCGCTACCAGAGGCTCTCCAGGAAGTTTCCGCGCTGGTTGCGGATCAAGGGCGGCCTGGCGTGGGGATTCGTGCAACCGGGCCCGCACACCGGCCCCGCCCCGACGGGCACGACCGACCTCCAGCCGGGTGAGCTGGTCCGGATCAAGTCCAAGGACGAGATCGTCGCCACGCTGACCACCAAGGGGTTCAACCGCGGCCTGGGTTTCGAGGAGGACATGGCGCGCTCGTGCGGGCGCACGGCCCGCGTGACCGGCCGCGTCGAGCGCTGCATCGACGAGAAGACCGGCCAGATGCTGGAGATGAAGAACCCCTGCATCGTGCTCGACGGCATCATCTGCGACGGCGTATATAAATCCAACTGCCCCCGCGCGTTCATCCCGTTCTGGCGGGAGATCTGGCTGGAGCGGATCAACGAGCCGAGGTAGGCGGCCATGGCAGAGCAACCGGGCGCGGACATCAGCGACATCGGGCGCAAGGCGGGCCGAGGGGCCGTGTGGAGCCTGCTCGGCACACTGGTCACCCGCGCGGGCTCGTTCATCCTCGGCCTGGTCCTGGCCAGGCTTCTGGCGCCGGCGGACTTCGGCATATACGCGGTCGCGCTCGCGGCCACCCAGTTCGTCATGGTGGTCAAGGACGCCGGCGTCATGTCGGCCGTCCTGCAGTGGCGGGGGCGGCTGGAGGACATTGCGCCCACGGCCACGACTCTGACGATGTTCTCCGCCGTGGGCTTGTACGCGGTCTTCTGGGTCGGCGCGCCGTACTTCTCGATGCTGGCGGGCAGCGAGGAGGCCACGTCCGTGGTGCGGATCCTCACCGCGGTCATCCTCGTCGAGGCGATCACCGCGGTGCGCAGCGCGGCCCTGTTGCGCTGGTTCCGCACGGGCAAGAACGCCAAGGCGGTCCTGGCGGGCTTCCTGGTCAACGCGCCGGTGGCCATCGTCCTCGCGGTGGGCGGCGCGGGGGCGTACAGCTTCGCCTGGGGACAGCTCGTGGGAGCCGTGGTCACCGGCGTCTTCATGCTGATCTACGCGCGGCTGCCCTACAGGCTCGGGTTCGACCGGCAGATCGCGGCCAAGCTGCTGCGGTTCGGCATTCCCTCGGCTGCCGGGATCGCCCTGGAGGTCCTGCTGCTCAACGTGGGCTACATCATCGTCGGCAACATCATGGGCAAGGACTGGCTGGGCTTCTACCTGATGGCGTTCAACGTGTCGAGCTGGCTGCCCGGCATGATCGGCAGCGCCATCCGCATGGTGTCGATCGCCGGCTTCTCCCGGCTGGCCGAACGTGACGAGGAGTCCCTGTCGCTCGGCGTGCAGAGAACCGTGCCCCTGCTCATCACCATGGTGCTGCCGCTGGCCGCCTTCATGGCGGTGCTCGCACACCCATTGATCATTTTCATCTACGGCGCGAAGTGGGAGCTGGCCGCCGGCGTGCTGCGATTCCTGGCGGTCCTGATGGTGGTGCGCATGCTCACCTCCTTCGCCCTCGACATCCTGAACGGGCAGGGCGCCACCCGCTCGACGGTGTGGATGAACCTCGGGCACGCGGCGGCGATGATCCCGGCGGTCATCATCGGCACGCATCTCGACGGCATCCGCGGCGCCGCGATCGGGCAGGCGGCCGCGGCGGTGCTGGTCGCCCTTCCGCTCGCCATGCTGGCCGTGCAGCGGGCAGGAGTACGGCTCGCGCCGGTCCTGCCCGCTCTCGTCCGCCCGGCAGCGGGAGCGGTGGTATGCGCGGCCGTCATGCTGGGCCTCTCGATGCTGACCCAAGAGAGCCCGCTCATCCAGCTCATCGTGGCGGGCGGCGGCGGCCTGCTGGCCTACGCGCTGCTCGTCGTGACCCGCGACCAGTTCCACTTTGTGAGCGATCGCCTGGTGCGGCTGCTTCCCGCCCGCGCGCGGTGACCTCGAGGAGAAAGCGATGCTGGTGTCCATCGGAATCCCGGTCCGCAATGGCGCGGACCGGCTGGAGACGGCCGTGCGATCGGCGCTCGCCCAGGATCACACCGAGCTCGAGGTGGTGATCTCGGACAACGCCTCCACCGACGACACAGAGGAGCTCTGCCGCGAGCTGGCGAGGCAGGACAACCGGATCGCCTATTACCGGCAGCCGCATGATCTGCACGTGATCGGGAACTTCGTGGAGGTGCTCCGGCGCGCGCGGGGCGAGTTCTTCCGCTGGATGGGCGACGACGACCTGCTCGAACCCGGCTACGTCTCCAGGACCCTGGAGCCGTTCCTGGCCGATGAGCGGCTCATCCTGGTCACCTCTGACGTCACGTACACCGGGGCCGACGGGACGGTGCACCAGCCGCGCTACCGCGGCACCCGGATGCTCTCCGACGACCCCATTGACCGCCTGGACGAGCTGTGGGACGTCGTCACCACCGAGCACCACGGACTCGATCCCCTCTACGGCCTGATGCGGCGGGAGCGGGTGGCCGCCGTGCCGCGGCCGCTGATGATCCGTGAGGACGAGGTCTACGCCACCATGCTCGCGCTGACCGCGCCTTGGGGTCACGTGCCAGAGGTGCTCGCACACCGCAACCTGCGCGAGCGGCGCCTGTCCGGGATCGCCGCGGCGCTCGGCGTGCCGGCCTGGACCGCGCATTTCGCCACCACGCTGCAGTTCCGGGCGATGTATCGAGCCCTCGGCATCCTGGAGCTCTCCCCGGAGCAACGTAGTCGTGCCCGTGCCGTTCTGCTGCGTACCTATTGGCGGCGGCAGCAGCAGATGCTGGCGCACCGCAGCCGCAAACTCGCCGGGTTGGCCACCCGCGCCGTCTCCTCGAAAGGGTGATCTCCTCTTGTTCGTTCGCATCGTGCGGCTGCTCATGCAGCCGGGCCGGATCCTGCTGGCCCTCATGCGGCGTCTGCCGTTCGGCTCGTACGAGCTGCGCTGCTCGCTCGACCTCTATCCCAGGCCGCACTACGCCTATGGCGTGCAGCAGGCGGCCGAACTGGCCAGGCGTCTCGGCATCGGCCGGATCAGCGTGGTCGAGTTCGGCGTCGCGGGGGGCGCCGGCATGGTGGAGCTCAACCGCATGGCGGCGCTGGCGACGGCCGCCTCGGGTGTGAAGATCGACGTCTACGGCTTCGACACCGGTGCCGGGCTGCCCAAACCCACTGACTTCCGGGACCTGCCCTATATCTGGCGGGAAGGCGATTTCGTCATGGACGTCGACGCCCTCCGGGCACGGCTGGGAACGGCCAGTCTGATCCTGGGCAACATCGAGGACACCGTGGACGAGTTCCTCGACGGCGAGCAGCCGGCGCCGATCGGGTTCGTCTCCATCGACGTGGACTTCTACTCCTCGACAGCGGCGGCGCTCAAGCTGTTCAAGGGCGACCACAAGTATTTCCTGCCCCGCGTGTTCTGTTACCTCGACGACACCGTCGGCGACGATGACCAGATCATCCACAACGACTACGTCGGCGAGCTGAGCGCGATCCGGGAGTTCAACAAGGACAACGAGCTGATGAAGCTGGCTCCGATCAACGGTCTGCGTCACAAGCGCCCGGTTCCCGCTCCTTGGAACGACAACATCCAGGCGCTGCACCGCTTCGACCACCCGGACTACTCGACCTACGTCGGCAGACCGGACACTCAGACACAGCTCCCCCTGTAACCCATGTGTCTGTAACAAAGTAGTGGTCCACGGCGAGAGAGGGTAAAAGAACAACGCGAGGGGGAATCTCGCTATGTCCGTAATACTGGCCAACAGCCGAATCGGTGACGACGCTCGGCGTCAAAAGATCTTCAAGGGAGATGTCTTCCTCTACTCCGCGACGCCTGCCTCGACCAAGCTGATCGAGTTCGCTCGCGAGTTGATCGAGGAGGCGTTCGAGGGCCGCGACCCCCAGACCGCCCAGCACAAGATGCCGGTCGAGGAGTTCGCCGCGCTGCTCGCGCAGCTCAAGCCGCGCTTCATCCACCATCCCACCAGCAAGAAGATCCTCGCTGCTGTGCTGGACGAGCTGGGCATGGCGCTGGACAAGACCTATTTCGACGTGCCGAGGCTGCGCACCTCCACTGCCGACCATTACCTCGACTCCGGCATCTCCTACGCCTACCACGCTCACCGCGACTGCTGGTACGCCGCGCCGTTCTGCCAGGTCAACTTCTGGATGCCGATCTACGAGGTGGTCCCGGAGAACGTCTTCGCCCTGCACCCGCAGTACTTCGACCGCCCCGTCCGCAACGGCAGCGGCCGCTACGACTACGCGGAATGGACCGCGGTCAGCCGGCCCACGGCCGCACAGCACATCTACAGCGACACCCGGGACCAGCCCAAGCCGGAGGAGGCGCTCGATCTGGAAACGGAGCTCCGGCTGGTGCCGGAGCCGGGCGGCGTGATGCTCTTCTCCGGGGCGCACCTGCACTCCACCGTCGCCAACACCTCCGGCAGGACCCGCTTCAGCATCGACTTCCGCACCGTCCACATCGACGATGTCCGGTCCCGCGCGGCGGCGCCCAACGTGGACGCCACCTGTCGTGGCACCACCCTGCGTGACTTCTACCGGGCCGACGACCTGTCGCGTATCCCGGAAGAGCTCGCGGCGGAGTACGAGGCCGAAGCGCTGGCCAAGCTCACCTGAACCGCGCACGTACGGCGGCGCGCAGGCTCTTCCAGCTCCGGTGCCGTTGGAAGGGCAATTCGAAGACCGAAGCGAACAACCACGCCGCACCCACACTCGCCGGCACGGACAGGGCGAGCGTGAGGAGGAACGCCGGCATGCCCGGTGGCACGTGCGGGGCGACGATGAGCCGGTTCACCATGACGACGATCGGTGAGTGGATCAGGTAGAGGCTGTAGGAGAAGGAGCCCAGCCGCCGGAGCGGACGGGTGTCGAGCAGTCGTACGAGCCAGACCGGCTTGCCTGTCGCCACACCCGTCAGCAGCAACCCGGCAGCCGGGCCGACCGCGAGATCCACCCAGAAGAGGTTCGCGACCACCCATACCGGCCCGGCCACCACGATCAGCAGGAGCACCGGGAGCGCGGCCGCCGCCGCGAACCAGTGCCAGGCCAGGTGGCCCGTACGCTCCTGCGCACGCACGATGCCGGCGCAGACGGCGCCCATGGCGAAGAGCGCGGCGAACTGCGGAGTCAGCCGCATCAGCAGGTCCACGGCCGGTACGGCAGGCGCCAGCGCCCCCACCGCCACGACGATCAAGGTAACCGCGCCGAGCATCACCGCCGCGCCCATCTTGCGCAGGACCAGCAGCATCAGCGGGAAGACCAGGTAGAGCTGCGCCTCGACGGCGATCGACCACAGTGCCCCATTGGGGCTGGGGGAGCCGAAGACGTCCTGCAGCAGCAGCCCGTAGATGAGGACCGACTGCCCTGTGGGCGTCTGCTGCCCGGGCTGCGGGATGACCGTCCACGCGATCACCAGGCTGAAGAGCAGAGCCGCCCAGTACGGCGGCAGGATGCGCCACGCTCGACGCTTGAAGAACGTGGGGATGCCGCCCAGCTGCCAGCCGGACCGGGCGGGCGAGACCGCCAGCGAGAAGCCCGACAGGACGATGAACACCACGACCGCGAAATGGCCGTAGAGCAGCCATCCCGTCCACCAGGGCGCGTCGTTGACCGGAAACCCGGGGAAGGACAGGAGCCAGCAATGGTGGAGGACGACGAATAACGCGGCTAGGCCCCGTATGCCGTCGAGTCCGGCAAGCCTTTCCCGCGTTGCCGGACGCTCTACTGTCAGCCCCACCCGAAGCCCCCGTCGCCGTAGTCGTAGGTCTATCGTTCCGACTCCGCGCGATGTAACCGTTCTGTGGCGATGTAACGTCTGGCCGTGGTATGGCGATGGTCCGCTATAGGGCAAGCATTGCTGATGCGGGGGAACGTACCAATATGGAGTTCTGGAAGGCGGTCCTCGGTCTTCTCCGGCGAATTCTGATTGGCCCGCCGCTGATTCTTCTCTCGATCTTGGTGGGCGTCGGGGTGTACGCCGTCCTTCCGGTGAGCTACACGGCCGATGTCTCCCTTGTTCTGGCCACGCCGGTGAACGGAGGCACCGTCTCCACCGACAAGACCAAACAAGGGCTCACCAACCCCTTCCTCTCCTTCAACGACGCGCTGAAGACCGGGGCCAGCATCGTCATCCTGTCGATGAACACGCAAGACGTCTGGACGCAGCTCGGCGCCCCCAAAGACGGCCCGACGGAGATCACGATCGACGACGGCCGTACCAACCCCAATGTCCTGGACATCAGCGGGCCCTACATCTACATCAGGGTCGAGAGCGAGTCTCCCGGGCAGGCCTCGGCCGTGCTCATGGCGGCACGCGACCGCGTGGCGACCGAGTTGTACAAATGGCAGAAGGCGCTCGGCGCTCCGGCGAACACCTTCATCACCTCCACCGACATCGTGCCGCCGTCCACACCCGAGGCCGACTACAGCATGAACTGGCAGGGGGCGATCGGCGGCGGCTTGCTCTGCCTGGTCCTGGGCCTCGGCATCGCCTATGGGGTGATGATCAGGCGCGCCGGAGCTCAGCCCAAGCCGTTGGAGCAGCCAGAGCCCGCAGCTCCCGTGGCAGCCCCAGTGGCAGTCTCAGTGCCGCCGCCGGTACCCGTGACGGCACCGTCCCCGTCCCCGGCGCCCGTGGCGCAGCCGGTGGAAGCGCAGGTGGACGAGCCCGTCGCATTGCCGGACCTCGACGATGACAGCTCTGCCACCATGGAGTTTCCCGCCTACCGGGGGGAGCACCTCTCTCCCGTGCCCGGGCCCAGGAAGGCGAACCAGGACGACGGCGAGGAATGAGGCCCGCCATGGACTTCTGGGCGACGGCGACAGTTCTGTTCAAGCGGTGGTACGTGACGATTCCGGCCTTCCTGCTCACGATCGCAGGAGCCTTCGGCGTCTACACCGTGGCGCCCAAGACTTTCATCTCCAGCTCGGCGCTCGTTCTCACCCTGCCGGTCACAGGCGGCAGCGTGCCGAGCGATCCCAAGTTCCCCAATCCGCGCACCAACCCCCTGGTCTCCTTCGACCAGGGCTTGAGCATGACCTCGTCGATCCTCATCCAGGCGCTGAACACCCCTCAGACGGCGGCCAAGGTCGGCGCGCCGATCGGGGGCGACGTCACACTAAAGATCACCAGCGGCGGGACCAACCCCGAGCTGATGCCGGCGACCCCCTTCATCGTCATCACCTGCGAGGCGCCGAGCGCTGAGCTGGCCCATGGCATCGTGGTGAAGGTCACCGAGCTGGCCCAAAAGGAGCTGCGCGCCCGGCAGCAGCAGGTCAAGGCGCCGCCCACCACCTACGTGACCGCCACCATCGTGGTGCCGCCGACCGAACCGGACGAGAAGAAGGGCAGCCGGATGCGCAGCGCGGTGGTCACCGGGGCGCTGGCGTTCTTCATGGGCCTGTTCGCCGCCTTCGCGTTCGAGAGCTTCGCCCGGCATCGCCGGGCGCGCCGCCCGGTCATGAGTAAGCCCACCCGGCTCGAGCCCGTCGCCGCCAACGGAACGCGGTCACTGGCTGGACGTGAAGGATGAAACCGACCGCCCTGCCGCGGCGCGCTGACGGCGCCACGTTGGTCGGCTTGTTCGTCCTGATCCTGCTGATTCTCCCGGCCCGTCTGGCGGTGGCCGGGCTTCCTCTGTCGCTCACGCCCGCCGAGATCATGGCCCTGGTGCTGGGCGTGGTCTGGGTGTGCGCGCAGATGATCAGTACGGCAGGCGTGGCCAAGGGCAGCAACCCGATCCGCACGTCGATCTTCGCGTACGGCATGATCCTGCTGGCCGTCTACGGGTACACGACCTCCCTGTATCTGCCCTCCGACGAGCTCAACCTCGCCGACCACACGATCGTGCTCTACCTGGGGTACGTGGGCCTGCTGCTGGTGGTCTGCGATGGCATCGGCAGTCGCGAGCGCCTCGATTTCGTCCTCAAGGCGCTCGTGATCGGCGGCACGTTCGCCGCGATCGTCGCCCTGATGCAGTTCAGGCTCGACTTCGACCTCACCCAGTACATGAAGATCCCCGGGCTCCGCCACACCTCCGCGGAAGAGGTGCCGACCGTGATCTCCCGGTCGGACCTGCGCCGGGTCGCCGGCACGCTCGGGCACCCGATCGAGTTCGGCGCGCTGTCGGCGATGCTGCTGCCGCTGGCCGCGCATCTCGGCTTCCAGGCGCGCAGCCGTGGTCAGGCCGCGACTCGCTGGTGGATCTGCGCCGTCATCATCGCGGCCGGCCTGATGTTCTCGGTCTCCAGGACCGCCGTGCTCGGCCTGGCCGGGGCGGGGCTGATCCTCCTGCTCGGCTGGTCCAACCGGCGCCGGATCGTCACCATCGGCGCGTTCGCGGTGTTCCTGGGCTTCATGAAGGTCCTGGCGCCGGGCCTGATCGGCACGTTCTACAACCTGTTCGCCGGCGCCGGTGACGACAGCAGCATCATGTACCGCACCCACGACTACCCCTTCGCGATGCGGGAGTTCGCCAAGAGCCCGATCTTCGGTCGTGGGCCCGGCACCTGGTATCCGTTCAAGCATCAGGTGTTCGACAACCAGTACCTGCTGTCTCTGGTGGAGACCGGGTTGCTCGGGGTGCTGGGCTTCGTCGGCGTGATCGTGTGCGGGATCGTCGTGGCCCTCCGGGTTCGCCGGCTGAGCACCGACCCGAACGTCCGCAACCTGGGACTGACCATCGCCGCCTGCCTGGTGATCCCGCTGCTGGGTGCGGCCACTTTCGACATGCTCTCCTTCCCCGGCATCACCAGCGTGATGTTCCTGCTGGTCGGCGCGGCCGGGGCGCTGCTGCGGTACGAGCGCGCGGATCAGGCGGACAAGCTGCTCCTGAGCTCCTTCCAGGAGCCCGCGGACCGGTCGCGCTCGCTGATCGCGCTGACCGGCAACGGCCACGGCAGCGCGAGATCGGGATCGTCGTAGCGGACGGCCAGGTCCTCGGCGGGGTCGTGCTCCCTGTCGATGCGGTAGCAGACATCGGCGTGCTCGGTCAGCGCCTGGTAGCCGTGCAGAATCCCCGGCGGCACGTAGAGGTTCGCGAACGACACATCGTCGAGCCGGATGGTGATGTGGGAGCCGAACGTGGGTGAGGCCGGCCGCGCGTCCACGAGGATGTCGAGCACGGCGCCGTGCGCCGTCCGCACCAGCTTGGCCTCGCCGCGACCGGAGCGGCCGTGCATGCCCCTGATAGTGCCCATACGCGAGCGCGACTGGCTGTCCTGGACGAACGCTGTGTGGTCCAACCCGTGCTCCGCGGCGATCGCGGCGTCGAAGGTCCTGGTGAAGAAGCCTCGATCGTCGTGGCTCGGCGTCGGGACGAACAGCAGCACGCCCTCGATCTCCAGATGCTCGACTCTCACGGTGTTCCTCTCATCCGGGTAGGTCCGGAGCTCATTCAGGTAAGTCTGGAGCTCATCCGGGTAGGGTGCGCAGCCGACGGGAGGGTCTGAGCAGGGCCACGACCGACGCCCTGGCCGTGCGGCGGCCCACGGCGGCCCGCATCGCCTCGCCGAGCAGAACGGCGAGGTAGAAGCCGGCAGTCGCGATCTTGCCCCTGCGTCGCCGGAACAGCCGCACGCGGTTGACCGTGAGCAGCGCGGCCAGCATCGGGCTGATCTTCGCCTCGCCGCCGATGTGCTCGACCACCGCGGCGGGTTCGTACCAGAGCGTCCAGCCCTCGTCCGCGGCCCGCAGCGCGTACTCGGTCTCTTCGCTGTACAGCAGGAAGGACTCGTCCCACGGGCCGACTTCGGTGAGTACCGCGACTGAGATGAGCATGGCGGCTCCGGTGGCCCAGTCCGCGGGGCCTGGCCGCTCGTAGCGGCCGGGGTCGACGATCATCTCGCCCAGCGTGCCGACGCGGCCTGCCAGGCGCCCGCCGATCAACGCCTCGGCCAGCGCACGGCGTACGGCCGGCGCGCGGCGAAGCGAGTGATGGAGCACACCCTCGGTGCTGACCAGCCGGGGGACGGCGATGCCGGTGCCCGGACGGTCCAGGGCCTTGCTCAGTACGGCCAGTGAGCCGGGGTGAAGGCGGCAGTCGGGGTTCATCACGAAGATCGCATCGAGCTCGTGGAGGTCGAGCGCCGAGATCCCGGCGTTGATCGCCGCCGCGTAACCGGCGTTCCTGCCCACTTGCACGGGGCGAATGGGCAGGTCTGCGGCCTGTTCGGCGAGGCGGAGCGAGTCGTCCTTGGAGGCGTTGTCCGCCACGACGACGGCGGCGAGCCGTACCCCTTCAGCGCCCTCAGCCAGAGAGGCCAGGCAACCGCCGAGGACCGGCGCGCTGTTGTAGGTCACGATCACGATCGCAACTCGGGGAGAGCCTGGCGTCACATGTCGCCATCGCGGCCCGGCAATGGATCGTTACAAGTAACAGGTGACACTGCTGAGGCGATGAGGAGGTAGGGGCCGGTGTCGTAGAGACGGAGACACACTTCATGCAGGATCTGCAGGCTTTCACCTTTCGCCGGGATGAGCTCTTCCCGCTCGCGGACAAGTATTCCGAGCAGTTCCGTACGGCCTCGCCGTTCCGTCATGTGGTCATCGACGACTTCCTGCCGCCCGACGTGCTGGAGCCCGTCCTCGAGGAGTTCCCCGAGCCGCGAGATGCCACCTGGCAGCGGTTCGACACCGCGCGTGAGGTGAAGCTGGCGCTGGCCGACACCGAGCGCATGGGGCCGGCCACCCGGCACCTGCTGGCGGAGTTCAACAGCGGAGTGTTCGTCGAGTTCCTCGAGCGGCTGACCGGCATCGCGCAACTGGTCTCCGACCCGCACTTCGAAGGCGGTGGCCTGCACCAGATCCGGCCGGGTGGCTTCCTCAAGGTGCATGCCGACTTCAACAAGAGCCGCAAGCTCAACCTCGACCGCCGGCTCAACGGCCTGCTCTACCTCAACAAGGACTGGGAGGAGAGCTACGGCGGGCACCTGCAGCTATGGAACAAGGACATGACCGAGTGCGAGGGCAAGATCCTCCCGGTCTTCAACCGGTTCGTGCTGTTCGCCACGACCGATGACGCCAACCACGGGCATCCGGACCCGCTGACCTGTCCGGAGGATCGGGCGCGGCGCTCGATGGCGCTCTACTACTACTCCAACGGCAGGCCCGAGGACGAGGTCACCGACGAGCACACCACACTGTTCAAAGAACGGCCCGGCGAGGCGTGGAAGAGCAATCTCCGCCAGGTCGCCAAGCGCTGGACGCCACCTGCGCTGGCCGACCTCGTCGGCAATCGGAAGACCAAGGAAACGTGAGGTCGTACGCCGGAGGCTGGTGTCTCGGTGTCGGCCTGATCGTGCTGCTCAGCGGGTGCCAGAGTTCCGGTGCCGCGCAGAAGCCGGTCGTCACCCAGCCACCCGCCACGGCTGCGTCCCCATCTGTCTCGGCTCCGTCCTCCAAGCCGCCCGAGCGGGCTTGGCCGGGGCCGGACAACACGGGTGTGCCCGAGGGTGTGGAACTGCGTAAGTCCGGCTCCATGCGGGTGACCAAGAGCGGCACGGTCATCGACGGCGTCGAGGTGACCGGCTACATCACGGTCGAGGCCGACAACGTCACCATCCGCAACACCCGAGTCCGCGGCACCAAGGGCTGGTGGGGGATCCTCCAGCGCGAGGGGCGCACAGGGCTGAAGGTCGAGGACAGCGAGATCTTCGGCAACGGCAAACAGCGCACCCAGTTCGGCATACTCAACCAGGGCAAGATGATCACGGTGCGCCGGGTCGACATCCACACGATCTCCAACGGGATCCTGACGCAGCAGGGTGTGGTCGAGGACTCCTACGTGCACGACCCGAAGTACTACTCCGGCGACCACACCGACATGATCATGTCGACCGGGCCGCCCGCCCCCGGCACCGAGCTGATCATCCGGCACAACACCGTCATCAACACGCTCGACCAGACGGGTGCCATCGCGCTGTTCCAGGACTTCGGCGTGATCAAGGACGTGACGGTGGAGGGCAATCTGCTGGCCGGGGGTGGCTGGTCGTTGTACGCGGGGGCCGGGGCCAAGGGTAGATCGTCGAATATCAAAGTGATCGACAACGTCTTCAGCCGCAGGGTGTGGCCCAAGGGCGGAGCCGCGGGGCCGGTTTCATATTGGGATAATGACGGGCCCGGAAACCTGTGGCGGGGGAACACCTGGGAAAACGGTGGGACGGTACCGCCGGGATGACGACCATTCGTCAAATCTTGTGTGGTATTTGAGAAAGCTGAGGTTGGATGTGAATTGAGGGGAAAACGAGTCCTTTTCGTTAAAAACCCCCTCTTAGTTCTTCCGGCATGGCTACTCTCTCCCTTTGGGGGATTCGGCGTGGCCATGATCGGAAGGAGTCGCCTGTGTCGAGGCATCGAAGGAGCAAGCGGCGTAGCGGGTGGTTATCCCTGGCCGGCGTCTCCGCCGTGGCGGTGCTGGCCGGCGTCTCCGCCGTGGCGGTGCTGGCCGGCGGATACGGCATCATTGCCGCTGACGTGCGGGAACCTCAGGCGGTCCTGACGGATGCGAAGGGGACCCTTGCCACGGCTTCGCCGCACGCTGCCGCCGGCCAGAGGCTCCGGCCGCGCCCGACCACCGACAAACCGCGGCCTGGGAAGGTCACGACCAGGGGTCCATGGTGGTGGCCCAGACGGCCTACCAAGAAGCCGACCTCGCGGCCGACGCGCAGACCGACCAAGACGCCGACGCTGACCGCGAGTCCTTCCGCGACTCCGACGATGACGCCCAGCACGACGCCGACCGTGACGCCGACCGTGACGCCTACGGTGACTCCGACGAAGACGCCCACGGCCACTCCCACAGCGACTCCGACGAGGACGCCGACCGCGACTCCGACTGAGACTCCGACGAAGACGCCGACCGCGACGCCGACAGAGACGCCCACTGCGACTCCGACGGTGACTCCGACGAAGACGCCCACTGCGACCCCGACGGTGACTCCGACGAAGACGCCCACTGCGACCCCGACGGTGTCTCCGACGAAGACGCCCACTGCGACCCCGACACAGACTCCGACCGCCACTCCTACGGCGACGGCTACGAAGACCCCGACCGAGACTCCCACGGCGACCCCCACGAAGACGCCGACGACCGCCCCGCCGCCGAGCGGCAACTGGCCCGGAGCCGGCAACACCGGCGTTCCCGCCGGCACCGAGATGGTCAAGAAGACCGGCTCGATCGTCATCAAGGAAGACGGCAAGGTCATCGACGGTTGGGACGTCACCGGCGACATCACGGTGGAGGCCAACAATGTCACCATCCGCAACACCCGAGTGCGGGGCCAGGACGACTATTGGGGCATCCTCCAGCGCGCGGGCTTCTCGGGCCTCAAGGTCGAGGACAGCGAGATCTTCGGCAACGGCAAGCAACGCACCCAGTTCGGCATACTCAACCAGGGCAAGATGATCACCGTGCGCCGCGTGGACATCCATACGATCTCCAACGGCATCCTCACCGACCAAGGATTGGTCGAGGACTCCTACGTGCACGACCCGAAGTACTACTCCGAGGACCACACCGACATGATCATGTCGACCGGTACCGCCGCCCCCGGCACCGAGCTGATCATCCGGCACAACACCGTGATCAACACGCTCGACCAGACGGGTGCGATCGCGCTCTTCCAGGACTTCGGCGTGACCCGCAACGTCACCGTGGAAGGCAACCTGCTGGCCGGGGGTGGCTGGTCGCTCTACGCGGGCGCAGGCAGGAAGGGACTGTCCTCGAACATCAAGGTGATCGACAACGTCTTCAGCCGCAGGGTGTGGCCGAAGGGCGGCTACGCGGGCCCGGTGTCGTACTGGGACGCCAACGGGCCGGGCAACGTCTGGCGCGGCAACACCTGGGAGAGCAACGGCGCGAGCGTGTCGGCCGCAGGCTAGCTGCGGATCGCGATGACCGATTTCACCAGCCCTGCCAGCCGTTCGAAGCGGATCTGGGACTTGGGGAAGTAGTGTCGCATCTCGGTCACGCTGAGCAACTCGACCTCCATGGCGATCATGCGGGCGGCGTCCCGGTCGGAGGTCGGGGTGTGGACGAGTGGCCAGCGGCGCAGGATCGTCGTCCGTGCGGCGAGTGGCAGGAACTGGAATCCAGGGAACAGAAAGTGCGGCTCGACCGGGAAATAGCGGTAGGGCGTCTGCACCCAGTGTCGCTCGGCCATCTCGTGCACGGTGTCGGCGAACTGCTGTCGACGCTGGTGCCCGCCGACATGTTCGATCACCGCGTTGGAGAACACCAGGTCATACCGCGTACCACGGATCGAGGCCGGCAGGTCGCAAGCGTCGGCGACGTCGGCGCGCAGCCACGCCGGCAGGTCGGCGGGCGGTTGCTCGAGGTTGACGATGTGTACGTGCGCAGGCCTGACCGGAGCGCGCATCCAGGCTCCGGCAGTACCGCCGAGGTCGAGGACGTTCATCTGGTCGAGGTCCGGGAACCGGTCGGCGAACCACTGCCACCTTCGCGCCCGTGCCTTGGCTCCCAGCGAGTCCGGAGCATCCACGAAACGACTGCGTAGGGCATTCAGACGGCTCATCAAGGGGCTCCTCCGGCCAGATAAGTACCCCTATGCTCCCAGAATTCTGCCCGCGCGGCTAAGAGCGTGATTCTTTGTGACTTTCTTGCGACGCGTACCAATCGACTGTTCGGCGCAACCCCTCGTCCAATTCTGTGACAGGATGCCAGCCGAGCAGGTCCGCGGTCGGCGTGATGTCGCCGACCTGCGTAATATCGTGCGGGCGATCGGGGGTCGTGCCGAATTCAGGCTTCGAGCTGGGGTCGACGATTCGATAAAGTCTCTCGACGATCTCATGGGCCGGGGTCTTGAGACCGGTCCCGATATCAAGAGTGTGTCCGATCGCCTTGTCCGATTCGCCTGCCAGGACGAACGCGTCGACGACATCGTCGACATAGATCCAGTCGGCGAGCTTGGTGGCCCTGGTAAGGCGGGGACGCTGCCCTCGGAGGAGGCAGAGAGTCACATAGGGCACGAGCTTGGTGGTGTCGGGCTGGGCCGGCCCGTAGACCATGCTGGGGCGCAGCACGGTGACGGGCAGATCCCAGAGCCGGTGGTAGAGCTGGGCGTAGCCGGTGGCGGCCCACTTGGACATCGCGTACGCCGATGACGGCGGCGCCTGGTCGTTGCCCGGGCGCGGCTCCTCGATGGAGCCGGTGAGGACGGTCTTGACGCCACTTTCATGCGCGGCGGCCAGCACGTTGACCCCGCCGATGACATTGCTCTCCAGGGTGGCACGGACGACCTCGTCACTCCTCGAACCAGTGACTTCGCCGGCGACGTGGAACAGGACGCTTGGTCGTACCGACTGGACGAGCCGGGTCGTCTCACCGGCGTCGTTCAGGTGTGCCGCGTGCCAGATCTCTCCATGGCGAGCCTGCTGAGGGCGGCGGCTGACCGCGTGCACCTCAGCGCCGAGGGCTCGTAAGCGCGTCACCAGATGCGAGCCGATGAATCCGGCGGCCCCCGTCACCAGCACCACGGTCCCAGGCCAATTCGACATCGTGGATTGACCTCCGTGTTGAATGGTCGCGCTCACTTGGCCCTCGCTGGTCACGCAGGCTACCGCTCTCGGGCCTAAACGTTCGCCGCTCTGTGTTGAATGGTCGCGCTCACTTGGCCCTCGCTGGTCACGCAGGCTACCGCTCTCGGGCCTAAACGTTCGCCGCTCTGTGTTGAATGGTCGCGCTCACTTGGCCCTCGCTGGTCACGCAGGCTACCGCTCTCGGGCCTAAACGTTCGCCGCTCTGTGTTGAATGGTCGCGCTCACTTGGCCCTCGCTGGTCACGCAGGCTACCGCTCTCGGGCCTAAACGTTCGCCGCTCCGTGGGAGATGGAGCCGCCCGGCCGACGGCTCCATTCTCATCATCAACTAGCCGATGCGCCAGGTGTCTCCGCCCAGCAGCAGCTCGCTCAGGTCCCCTGGACCCTTCTGCTGCGCGGCCTCCTCCATCTGCTCGGCCATGGCCACCTCGTACGACGGCCGGTCCACGCTGCGGAAGACGCCGATCGGCACGTGCTCGAACGCCGGGTCGTCCAGCCTGCTCAGCGCGAAGGCGACCGACGGGTCGGGATTGTGCGCGTCGTGCACGAGGATCTCGTCCTCGTTCACGCCGTCGCGGGCCACGACTTCAAGACTGCCGGAAGCGGCCCGGACGACCGCCTTGGTGGCGCTCACGATCGGCTGCCCGTGCTCCAGCCGCAGCGTGATGTCGTCGCGGACCTCCGGGTCCTTGAGCGGCTCGAAGGCGTTGTCGTTGAAGATGTTGCAGTTTTGGTAGATCTCCACCAGCGACGCGCCGCGGTGCGCGGTGGCCTCGCGCAGCACCGACTGCAGGTGCTTGCGGTCGGAGTCGAGGGTGCGGGCCACGAACGACGCCTCCGCGCCGATGGCCAGCGAGATCGGGTTGAACGGCTTGTCCAGCGACCCCATCGGCGTCGACTTGGTGATCTTGCCGACCTCGGACGTGGGGGAGTATTGGCCCTTGGTCAGACCGTAGATCCTGTTGTTGAACAGCAGGATGTTGAGGTTGACGTTGCGGCGCAGCGCGTGGATCAGGTGGTTGCCGCCGATGGACAGCGCGTCACCGTCACCCGTGATCACCCACACCGACAGGTCGGGCCTGGAGGCGGACAGCCCGGTCGCGATCGCCGGCGCGCGGCCGTGGATCGAGTGGAACCCGTAGGTGTTGAGGTAGTAAGGGAACCGCGACGAGCAGCCGATGCCCGACACGAACACGATGTTCTCGCGCTTGAGCCCGAGCTCCGGCAGGAAGCTCTGCACCGCGGCCAGGATCGCGTAGTCACCGCAGCCGGGGCACCAGCGGACCTCCTGGTCGGACTTGAAGTCCTTCAGGCCCTGCTTCACATCCGTCTTGGGAACGAGCGACAAGCCCTTCCCGTTAACCAGCTCAGTCACTGTCGATCACGTCCTGGATGACTCCGGCCAGCTCCTCGGCCTTGAACGGGAGCCCGCGCACACGGTTGTAGCTGATCACGTCGACGAGGTAGCGGCCCCGCAGCAGCAGGGCCAGCTGGCCCAGGTTGATCTCGGGGAGCAGCACCTTGTCGTAGCGCTTGAGCACCTCGCCGGTGTTGGCCGGCAGCGGGTTGAGGTGGCGGAAGTGTGCCTGGGCGACCTTGCCGCCGTTCCTCCTGATCCGCCGCATGGCCGCGGCGATTGGGCCGTAGGTCGAGCCCCAGCCGATGACCAGCACCTTCGCGTCGCCGTCGGGGTCGTCGACCTCGAGGTCAGGCACGTCGATGCCGGCGATCTTGGCGGCCCGGCTGCGGACCATCAGGTCGTGGTTGTCCGGGTCGTAGGAGATGTTGCCGGTGCCGTCGGCCTTCTCGATGCCGCCGATGCGGTGCTCCAGCCCGGCGGTGCCGGGGATGGCCCACGGGCGGGCGAGGGTCTCAGTGTCCCGCTTGTACGGCAGGAACTCGCCGTCGCCACCATTCGGAGTCGTCGTAAATTCTTGTGAAATATCAGGCAAGTCGGAAATTTCGGGCAGGCGCCACGGCTCCGAGCCGTTGGCCAGGTAGCCGTCCGAGAGCAGCATGACCGGGGTGCGGTATTTGACCGCGATCCTGGTCGCCTCGATGGCCGCGTCGAAGCAGTCGCTCGGCGACATCGGCGCCACGATCGGCACCGGGGACTCGCCGTTGCGGCCGTACATGGCCATCAGCAGGTCGGTCTGCTCGGTCTTGGTCGGCATGCCGGTGCTCGGCCCGGCCCGCTGCACGTCCACGATGATCAGCGGCAGCTCGGTGGTGACCGCCAGGCCGACCGTCTCGGCCTTCAGCGCCACACCCGGACCCGACGTGGTGGTCACGCCCAGCGCGCCGCCGAAGGCGGCCCCGAGCGCCGCGCCGACGCCCGCGATCTCATCCTCTGCCTGGAAGGTGCGGATGCCGAACTTCTTGTGCTTGCTGAGCTCGTGCAGGATGTCGCTGGCCGGGGTGATCGGGTAGGAGCCCAGGAACAGCGGCAGCTTGGACTGCACGCTGGCGGCGATCAGGCCGTAGGCGAGCGCCTGGTTGCCGGAGATGTTGCGGTAGACGCCCGGCGCCAGCTGCGCCGGCTTGACCTCGTAGGACACCGAGAACGACTCGGTGGTCTCCCCGTAGTTCCAGCCCGCCTGGAAGGCCGCGATGTTGGCCTTGGCGATCTCCGGCTTCTTTGCGAACTTTTGCTCGAGGAACTTGATGGTGTGGTCGGTCGGCCGGTGGTAGAGCCAGCTGAGCAGGCCGAGGGCGAACATGTTCTTCGACCGCTCGGCGTCCTTCTTGGACAGGTCGAAGCCCTCGAGCGCCTTGACGGTGAGCGAGGTCAGCGGCACCGCGTGGACCCGCCACTCGTTGAGCGAGTCGTCCTCCAGCGGGTTGGCGGCGTAGCCGACCTTCTGCAGGTTGCGCTTGGTGAACTCGTCCGTGTTCACGATGATGTCGGAGCCCCGGGGCAGGTCGCCCAGGTTGGCCTTGAGTGCCGCCGGGTTCATGGCCACGAGCACGTTCGGCGCGTCGCCGGGCGTGAGAATGTCGTGGTCGGCGAAGTGGAGCTGGAAGCTCGACACGCCGGGCAGGGTGCCTGCCGGCGCGCGGATCTCAGCCGGGAAGTTGGGCAACGTGGAAAGGTCGTTGCCGAACTCCGCCGTGCCCGCCGTGAAGCGGTCGCCGGTGAGCTGCATGCCGTCGCCGGAGTCCCCAGCGAACCGGATGATCACGCGGTCGAGTTGCTGGACCTGCTTCGTCACAGCTCAGTCCTCCTCGACGCGCCAAGGCGCGGTTGCATTAGGCGCGTTCTCTATATCCATGCTAGATCCTCGGAAGGTCGCGCGTTTGCGGCCCGCGTAAAGCGGGTAAACGCGGTCGGTCTCAGGGTGAGGTCGGAGAACAACGACGACACAGTCCGGACGCGAGCCTGCAGAGGTCTACATGCAGGCGGGCGAACAGGACGGTTCGGGTCACGAGCGCCAACTATACGTCCCCCCAACACGTGCGCTACGTCAGGGGCTGCTTACGAGACGGCTCGCTCCCTGACCTGTACAGCCGTCCGGCCTGCATTCCTGCAGAGCCGTACAACTCTGGAACGGTGACGAAGCTGTAACCCTTCCCGCGCAACCTTTTGAGGATGTCCGGAACCGCGTCAACGGTTTCCTGATAAGTGTCGTGCATCAGAATGATCGCACCTGGATGCGCCTCGCGCACGGCCCGGTTAGCGATGTCGGCCGCCTTTGCGCCCTGTTCGTCGCCGGTGTCCACGTTCCAGGTGACCAGTGAGAAGCCGTGTTGGCGCGCGATGTCGCGCAGGTCCCCGCTCACCGCCCCGTACGGCGGCCGTACCAGCGTCGGCGCCTGCCCGATGGCCGCCGCGATCGTGTCCTCGGTGCGCCCGAGCGAGTCGGCGATCTTGCTGCTGGCCTGCTTCGACAGGTCCCTGTGCGCCCAGCTGTGGTTTCCGACCAGATGACCTTCCGAGCTCATCCTGCGCAGCAGCTCCGGTTGCGCGGCCGCGCTGCTGCCGACCGTGAAGAACGTGGCCCGCGCCTGCGCCTCCCTCAGCAGGCCCAGCAGCCTGCCGGTGAACGGCCCCGGCCCGTCGTCGAACGTCAGCGCGACACACTTGGCCTCGGCGCAGTCCACGGTGCCGGCCCGGCTGCTGACGGCCGGGGGGCTGCTCGCGGAGGCGTCCTGCGGCGAGGCGCTCACGTAGGAGGGCAGGCCGCTCTCGTCGTCCCTGACGCCCGGACCCGTCGCCCCGCGGACGCTTTCCTGCGCACGCCGCCCCAGATCGGACAGCAGCGGCGCCGCCTCCTCCGCCGGGACCGCCACGGCCAGGCGCCCCAGCGAGCACGGTCCGATCTGGCAGTCGTCGAACTCGACCACCAGATCCCCGCCCCTGTTGAACGCCATCGAGTCGAACTGCTCCTCGCCGGCCGTGACCGCGTTCCGTTCGGTCTGCTCCCCGCGCCCCTTGAGCCGCTCCTTGACCAGCACCGCGAGCCGCCGCAGCGCGTCCTGCCCGGCCAGCAGCCCGGTGGAGCCGACGGCCTTGTCCTTGCGCGGGTCGTACCAGAGGGTCTGTGTGGAATTGCCCCAGCTCGCGCCGAGGAATTCGCCGGTACGCAGCCGTACGCCGATCGCCTGGGCGGAGGCGGCGGCGAGCTGCCAGCCGACGTTCAGCTCGGGACGCGGGTAGACACCGCCGGGGGTGCGTTTGCGGAAGTCCTGCAGTTGCCGCTGGGCCTGCGCTCGTAGCGCCCGGTTGAGCGGGGGTGCGGAGGGGAGCTCGGGGTAGTTGATGTGCGCATATCGCGGCGCACTGGAGGAATTGCCCTCGGTCATCGTCCTGATGGACAGGCCGGCGACGGTCGCCGGGTCGACGAAGTCGATCAGTGTCGGCTCTGCCGGGACCACGACATCCCGCCCGTGGGGGGAGGTGGTCACACCGCATCCGCCGGCTGAGAGGGCTAGCAGAGCGATTCCGGAAAAGAATCGCGATTTGTGCATGTGCGTCAGGTTATGGGGTTGATCTTCCTGTTTACCCCGGTCTTGGGTGAGGGGGTAAGAGGTCTTGACCGATCCTTGGTTTTAAGACCCGGCTCAGCGGCCTTTTGTTCAAGACCCGGCTCCCTGGGGTTCCAGGCAGTCGGGTTTGCGGGGTCGTTGGATTGCCGCGGCTGGGGCTATGGGGGGTCGGCGGGTTACGATCGACGTCATGGACGGCTACTTCGGGTCCTACGTGCTGGTCGCCGCGCTGCTCGCCATCGGCATCGCCATCGTGGCCGGGGCCTTGACGGCCAACCGCCTCCTCCGCCCGAGCCGTCCCACGCCCGAGAAGCTGACCACGTACGAGTGCGGGGTTGACCCGGTCGGTGAGGGCTGGGCGCAGTCGCAGGTCCGCTACTACGTCTTCACCTACCTCTATGTCGTGTTCGCGGTGGACGCCGTCTTCCTGTTCCCCTGGGCCACCGTCTTCGACGCGCCGGGCTACGGGCTGACGACGCTGGTGGAGATGTTCGTGTTCCTGGGGTTCATCGCGCTCGGGATCGTTTACGCCTGGCGCAAGCGCGTGCTCACCTGGACCTAGCTCGGCCTTCTTTGCCTGGCCCGCGATCCGCGCAACAATGGAATCATGGCAGCAACGGATCTCCCGATGCCCACAGTGGGGCCGATCTCCCGGTTGGCGCCCAAGCCGATGCGCTTCGTGCTCAACTGGGGTCGCCGTTATTCCCTGTGGGTGTTCAACTTCGGGCTGGCGTGCTGCGCGATCGAGTTCATCGCGACGTCGATGAGCAGGCATGACTTCATCCGGTTCGGAGTGATCCCGTTCGCGAACGGCCCCCGCCAGGCCGACCTCATGATCGTCTCAGGCACGGTCACCGACAAGATGGCCCCGGCCGTCAAGCGGCTGTACGAGCAGATGCCCGACCCGAAATACGTGATTTCGTTCGGCGCCTGCTCCAACACGGGCGGCCCCTACTGGGACTCCTACTGCGTGACCAACGGCGTGGATCAGATCATCCCCGTGGACGTCTACGTGCCCGGCTGCCCGCCCAGGCCCGAGGCCCTCCTGTACGGGATCATGAAGCTCCAGGAGAAGATCGCCGAGGAGAAGCTCAGCGACCGCTACGTGTGGTCCCGCTCGCACGGGTCCTCGCCGTCGGGGTCGTCGTCGGGATCGGAGGAGGCATGAGAGCCGCCGAGCTCTCCGCACGTTTCGGCGACCGGGCCGAGGTCTCCGAGTCCTACGGTGACACGACGATCGACGTCGCGCCCGCTGACTGGATCGAGCTGCTGACGTTCGTCCGCGACGACCTCGGCTACGCGTTCTTCGACTGGCTGACCGGCGTCGACGACCCGCCGGACGCCTTCCTCGTCGTGGCCCATGTCTACAACCTGGTCGCCGGCGAGCGGTTGCTGCTCCGCACGCGTGTGCCGCGCGCCGACCCGCACCTGCCGACCGCCGTCGGCGTCTACAGGGGTGCCAACTGGCATGAGCGGGAGACGTACGAGATGTTCGGCGTGATCTTCGACGGTCACCCTTACCTGGTGCCGCTGCTGCTGCCCGACGGCTTCGAAGGCCACCCGCTACGTAAGGACTTCATTCTGGCCGCCCGCGTGGCCAAGCCCTGGCCGGGCGCCAAGGAGCCGGGGGAGTCCGGACATGGTGCCCCGAGCCGCCGCAAAACCCTTCCACCGGGCGTACCCGCAGATTGGGGAGCCCCGGATGCCTGACCCGCCCCAGGCACCACCGACGTCTCGTCCATGCCCGCTGTCGCTGATCGCCCTGGGCCGCCGGCCACGGCCCGATCATCGAAGAGCGCCCGCCGACTCCGATGGAGAGCCGTCCAATGCTTGATGTGGTGCTGAGCTTCGCCGTCATCCTCGTCGTGTTCCTGGTGCTGCCTCTGATCATCGGTCAGACCGAGCACAAGGTCATGGCCCACATGCAGTCACGGCTCGGCCCCATGTACGCCGGCGGCTTCCACGGCTGGGCGCAGCTCATCGCCGACGGGGTGAAGTTCATGCAGAAGGAGGACGTCATCCCGGCCGCGGCCGACCGCCGCATCTTCATGATCGCTCCCGGCGTGGCGCTGGTCCCTTATCTGGTCGTGCTGATCGCCATCCCCATCGACCGCGGCCGCGTGGCCGTGGACCTCGACCTGGGCCTCTTCTTCGTCCTCGCCGTCATGGGCATCGGCGTGCTCGGCTCGATCATGGCCGGCTGGGCCTCGGCCAACAAATACTCGGTGCTCGGGGGCATGCGCTCCGCCGCTCAGCTCATGTCGTACGAGCTGCCGCTGGTGCTGGCGGCCTCCTCGGTGGCGATGGCCGCGGGCACGCTGTCGATCCCGGGAATCGTCGAGGCGTGGCAGTGGTGGTGGCTGCCGTGGCAGGCGATCGGCGGCGTGGTCTTCTTCATGGCAGGGCTGGCCGAGCTGCGGCGGCCGCCGTTCGACATGCCGATCGCCGAGTCCGAGATCATCATGGGCCCGATGACGGAATACACCGGCATGCGCTTCGCCCTGTTCATGCTCTCCGAGTACGCCGGGATCGTGGTCCTGTCCTTCCTGACCACCGTCTTGTTCCTGGGCGGCTGGCACGGCCCGTTCCTGCCCGGCTGGCTGTGGACGCTGGTCAAGGTGTTCCTGCTGGCGTTCGTCGTGATCTGGCTGCGGGTGACGTATCCGCGGCTGCGCGAGGACCAGCTGCAGAAGCTCGCCTGGGCCGGCCTCGTCCCCTTGGCGCTCCTCCAGCTGGCCCTCACCGGCGTCATCAAGGTCCTCATGTGAATTTCGAGGCGGAAACTTTACGCCCGCCTTATTCGTCGTACCCGGACAAGGGGCCTATGGGGGATGACGCATGAACGAGCTTCTTCCGGTAGCAGGCGCCACGAAGGGCAGTCGCTGCCCCGAAACCATCCTGACCGCCGACGGGGATTCGCTGACGGTCACCGACAACACCTCAGGCCATTCGGTACGTCTGACGCCGGCCCAGCTTTACCAGTACGGCTATGAGCACGGGGACAGCTCTGTGCAGGGTCTGGCCGCGTTGGATTCCGACGGCCTGGTCATGCTCGACCTGCCCGGCGAATGGCACACGCCTCACCTGCGGTCCTTCGCTGCACGGGCCGGAATCCCGCTGGTGGACGCCCGTGGCAGGCCCTCGCGGGGGGTGCACAAGGTGCTCGCGAGCCGCGCCCCCGGCTGGGTGCGCTTACATGGCCTCTCCCGCCCCTCATTCACCAAATGGCGCAAAACCGCATTCATATGCGCGGGAGTCATCGGCTTGTGCGTCATGGCGTATCTGGCCTACGCGGGGCTGTGGGCCGCCTGGCGTGGCATTTCTTGGATCGGCCGGCTGATCCTGGACCTCGTCGATGCGAAATGGCTGCTCGTGGCCCTCAGCCCGGCATTGATGGTCATTCGCCCCGTCAGGGCGAGAATCCACCGCCGACGCGTCGACAAGGGCTCGATCGTGGGCCCGCCCCAAGGCCCGTACCTGGCCGGAAAGGGCAGGTGGAAGCTCCAGATCATCCAGCGGAACGCCGTCATCGCCGACTTCTCCGTGGGTGTGGACATCAACGAGGCGTTCAGCCTGCTCCTCTACAGCTACGAGGACCTGACGGGCCTGGTCGTCCTGGACAGGATGGATCATGTTCTCCATCACCTCCCCGGCCGCTGGCCCGCGAACGACGTGGACCGCTTTGCCAAGCGCCAGGAACTGCTTCTGGTGGTGGAACGGCTGTCGCGCGAGGAGTATCTCGACTTGGTCAAGCGGGCAAGAACGGCAACCCCGTAAACGCCGGTGACGACGGCCGCGGCATGCGGGATCAGTTGATGATCGCCAACATCACATCGGAGGCCGACGGCCGCTCCTCAGGCCGCTTGCTCAGACAACCCCCCACAACCCCGCGTAACGCTGGCGGCAACGGCGATAAGTCGGGATGAACGGTGAGCACCCGGTTGAACACCGCAGGTACGGAGTCCTCCCCGAACGCCGGCCGCCCCGTGGCCGCGAACACGATCGTCACGGCCCAGCTGAACACGTCGGACGCCGGCCCCACCGTCTCCCCGGACAACTGCTCAGGCGACATGTAAGGCGGCGTCCCCACCATTTTCCCGGACGTCATGGTCATCTGATCGAGCGCCCGAGCGATCCCGAAGTCGATCACTCGTGGCCCGTCATGCCCGATCAGCACGTTGCTCGGCTTGAAGTCGCGATGAACGATCCCCGCCTTGTGGATGGCCGCCAACGCCCCCGCTGTGGACAACGCCAGCCGAGTCAGGCTGTCCTCGTCGCGCGGCCCGTGCTTCCTGACGAGCTGCTCCAGCGACGGCCCCTCCACGTATTCGCTGACGATGTAGGGGTATTGCCCGGTGATGTTCACGTCCAGCACCCGGGCTGTGGAAAACGTCGCCACCCGCCGGGCCGCTTCCACCTCCCGCGCGAACCTCGCCCGCGCCGTCTCGTCGACCAGATCGTGCAGCACCTTCACGGCGACCCGCACTCCGTTGGGCGCCGCGGCCAGATAAACGGCCCCCTGCCCGCCACGTCCGAGTGACTTGAGCACCCGATAGTGCCCGACCCACTCGGGCTCACCCGGCGTCCGCTGGTGGCTGGGCGCGGTGGTCCGCTGGTGCAGATCCACGTGCTGCATGGGCGGCGGCTGCTGGTGCTGGCGGGGCTGTTGGTACGGCCGGTACGGAGTGTGCACAGGCGCTCTGAGCCGCGCCCGCACCATCGCCGGCACCAGGATCCCGGAATGGATGACACCGCCGCCCCAGCTGACAATGAGCCCCAGGGACACCAGCAGGCCCAGCGGCTCGGGGATGTCCTCGAATTCGGCGTACGCGAGCGCCGAGATCACGAAGGAGCCGATGCAGACCAGGTAAACAGAGGCGGCAGCGGCCTGGAGCGCGCTGCGCAGCCAGAACGCCGCGAACCCGATCGTGAACGGGGTCGCCAGTCCGCACGTGAACAGGGGCAGGCAGGCCCACGCGACCGCGGCCGCCCACGCCCCGCCACTGGGACGGACCTGATGGCTGTGCTGCATGGCCGAGAGACTATCGTCCTGTCGCGGTTCATACCGGGCATGTCATCAGCTTGTGGATAACCTCCCGCCAGCCTGTGGATGACTGTGGAAAAAACTGGGGACAACGCTCTGGCTCAGTTCACCTGCGCCGCTAAGTGCGACATGATGTTGATATGGGGAGGATGCCGGGAGTCGGACTGGCAAAGGGGTTGTCTATCACCCTTCGCCACATGCTGCGTAGATCGGTGACGCAGCAGTATCCCGAGGTCAAGCCCGACCTCCCGCCCCGCAGCCGCGGCGTCATCGCCCTGGTCGAGGAAAACTGCACCTCCTGCATGCTCTGCGCCAGGGAGTGCCCCGACTGGTGCATCTACATCGATTCCCACAAGGAGACCATCCCGGCTCCCGAGGGCGGCCGGGCCCGCCAGCGCAACGTTCTCGACCGCTTCGCCATCGACTTCTCCCTCTGCATGTACTGCGGCATCTGCATCGAGGTGTGCCCGTTCGACGCGCTCTTCTGGTCGCCGGAGTTCGAGTACGCCGAGGGTGACATCCGCAACCTCGTGCATGAGAAGGACCAGTTGGTGGCGTGGACCCAGACCGTTCCCCCGCCTCCGGCCCACGACCCCGGCGCCGAGCCCCCTAAGGAACTCACCGCCGCCCCCCGCCGCCCGGCCCCGGACCGCTCCCCCCGCCCACCTGCGGATCGCGGCACCGGCCCGTCCGCCGACCGCCCCTCACGCCCGGCCTCTGACCGCGGCACCGGCCCGTCCGCCGACCGTCCGTCCCGTCCGGCCACCCAAGGCGTGTCGGGCCCCGCCACCGAACAGCCCGCTAGCCCGAGTGCCGAACAGCCCACGTCGGCCGAGCCCGCCGGCACCGAGCCCGCTGGCACCGGCGCCGAGCCAACGGACCGTACGCCTGCCCGCGACGCCACGTCGGAACAGACCAGCGCAGGCGCGACAACCACCCCCACAGGCGCGGAAGCGGCCGACGACGCCGCGAGGACGGGCCCCACGGCCCACGCGCAAGAGGCGAAACCGACGACGAACGCGCCCGGCGAGGGCCCGCAAACGCCAGCAGGCCCCACAGGCAGGCCTCAGCGCGAACGCCGGCCGATGTCGAACGTACGCGGAATCAGACCACCCGGCGCTCTCCCCGACCGCTCCGAGGGCGAGGCCGTCACGGGCGAGGCTGGAGGGCACGTCACGGGCGAGGCTGGAGAGCACGTCACGGGCGAGGCTGAAGAGCAGTCCCAGGGACCGGCTTCATCCACAGGCGATGCAACCGCAGAAAAGTTGTCCACAGCCTCGGCCGATCCGCAACCACGGCCCGAGCCGGAGGAGCAGACTTCTGCCGCGAGCCCCCGCAGGCGCAAGATGGCCGACCCACGGTCCATCCGCCCGCCCGGACGGCTCGGCCCTGACGAAACAAGGGAGTCCGAGGAGGAGTCGTGACCGAAGCGGTGCCCTCCTACCTGTCACCCACCGGGCAAGAAATAGTGTTCTTGCTGCTGGGTGCGGTAGCGGTTGGATCGGCGCTGCTTGTCGTCACGACCAGGCAACTGGTCCACGCGGCCCTCTGGCTCGTGGTGTGCTTCGGGGCCCTGGCGGGTTGTTACCTGGTGCTGACGGCCGAGTTCGTGGCCTGGGTCCAGGTGCTGATCTACGTGGGCGCGGTGGTCGTGCTGCTGTTGTTCGGCATCATGCTCACCCGAGCCCCCATCGGCCGCTCCGCGGACCTCGACAGCGGCAACCGGCTCGTCTCTGCCCTTGTGGCGCTGGCGACGGCCGCGATCCTGGTCACGGTGGTGATCGACGGATTCCGCACGGCGTACACACCGCTGACACCCGGCCCGGGCGCCGCCAAGGAATTGGGCGCAAGCATATTCGCGACCTGGGTGCTGCCCTTCGAGGCCCTGTCCGTGCTGCTGCTCGCCGCGCTGATCGGCGCCATCGTGCTGTCCCGTACGGACATCCCCGGCGGCTCACCACCAGACCAAACAGGCGATTCCGCGGGAAATTCGGGACGCCGTCAGACCGGCGGTAGCTCGGCACCCGATCAAACCGGGGGTCATTAGTGCATATCGTCTACCCGGCAGTCGTCTCCGCTCTCCTCTTCTCCATCGGCGTCTACGGCGTGCTCGCCCGCCGCAACACGATCCTCGTGCTGATGTCGGTCGAGTTGATGCTCAACGCCGTCAACCTCAACCTGGTGGCGTTCGACGTATGGCTCCGTGACCGCCTGCACAGCGGCCAGGTGCTCACCCTCTTCGTCATCGTCATCGCGGCCGCCGAAGTGGGCTTGGGCCTCGCGATCGTCCTCGCCCTCTACCGCAACCGCCGCACGGTCGACATCGACCACCTCCGCGACCTCGCCGAGCCCCCCGACGACCCTCCGGCCCTCATCACCACGTCTGCCTCTTTGCCCACGGAAGCCGCGCCAGCCTCTCCACCCACCGAAGCCACGACAGACGGCCTGACGGCACCGGCACGCGCTCAGGCGAGCCTCCCGGGGGATAGGCCCGACCCCACGCTCACTCCCACAGCACAGCCGTCCCACGGCGCCCCTGACTCCGATGGCGACAGCACAGCCGACGCGCCGGAGCCCCGGGAGCACCGAGGCCCTCAGGGAGACGCCCAGGACGGCCACGGAAGCGAGCAGCCGGTGAAGCGAGGTGGCCGGCGATGACGACCTTCCCCCTGCTGGCCGTCCTCCTGCCCTTCCTGGCCGCCTTCGCGGGCCTGCTGCTTTCACGCTGGCCCCGCCGACGCCCAGCCGCCGCCATTCACCCGCCGCGCCCAGCCGCCATTCACCCGCCGCCCCATGGCAGCGGAAGCGACACTGCCCCCCAGACCGCGGCAACCGACGGGCAGCGTGCGAATGCCCGGGCGGCTTGGCTGGCCATCCTGCCCACCGCCGCCTCGGCAGTGCTGGCAGCCTGGCTGGCCTGGGACCCGGGCTTCGCGTTCCTGGCGGGCACCACCACGGCACCACAGCCCACAGGCCAGACCTACGGCACGGTGACCACCGGCGCCATCCCGATCTCGCTCACCCTCCAGGCCGATCCTCTGTCCAGCCTCCTCGGCGTCCTGGTCACGCTCGTAGCCCTGGCCGTTCAGGTCTATTCGGTCGGATACCTCAAAGACGACCCGCGCTACCCCTCCTACAGCGCTTTCATCAGCCTGTTCACCAGCGCGATGCTCCTGGTCGTCTACGCAGGGGACCTCCTGGTCCTCTACGTCGGCTGGGAGATCATGGGCCTCTGCTCCTACCTGCTCATCGGCCACTGGTGGGAGGACCGGGGCAATTCGCGCGCCGCGGTGAAGGCGTTCCTCGTGACCCGCCTCGGTGACGTCGGCTTCCTCTTCGGGATCTTCGTGCTGGGCCAGGCGGCGGGCAGTTTCCGCATCGCCGACGTCCTGGCCAAGGTGCCGGAGATGTCCACGGCCACCACCGTAACCGCCACCATGCTCCTCCTGGCCGGTGTGGCCGGTAAGAGCGCCCAGGTCCCGCTGCACACCTGGCTCCCCGACGCCATGGCGGGCCCGACGCCGATCAGCGCGCTGATCCACGCCGCCACCATGGTCGCCGCCGGGATCTTCATCGTCGCCAGGCTCTTCGACGTCTTCCGCGAAGCCCCGCCCACGATGGACGTGCTGGCCGTCGTGGCGGCACTGGGCATGCTCGGCGCCGCCCTGGCCGCGCTGGCGCAGGATGACTTGAAACGGGTGCTCGCCTACTCCACGGTCAGCCAGCTCGCCTACATGGCCGGCGGCCTGGCCGCGGGCTCCGACACGTCGGCCATCTTCCACCTGCTGACACATGGCGCGTTCAAGGCGCTGCTGTTCCTCTGCGCCGGAGCGGTGATCCACCACGTCGGCTCCAACCTGATGACGCAGATGGGTGGCCTGCGCAGGGAACTGCCGATCACGTTCGTGACGATGACGATCGGCTTCGCCGCCCTCATGGGCATCCCTCCGGCCAGCGGTTTCTTCAGCAAGGACGCGATCTTGGCGGCTATGGACGACGCCCTGGCGACCGGCACGCTGACGGACGCGGCAGCGCTCCTGCTTTACGGCTGCGGCCTCGCCACCGTGGCCGTCACCGGCGCGTACGCCACCCGAGCCTGGCTCCGCACGTTCTTCGGCGAGGCGAGGGCGGTTGCGTTGCCCGAGCCCGAACCCGGCACGGCCCACGTCGTGGACGTCACGGAAGCCCCGCGGACGATGCTGGTGCCCCTCATCCTCCTCTCCGTCCCCGCGCTCCTGCTCGGCTTCGCCGGCGAACTCCACGTGGATCTGGGCGTGGCCGCCATCAGCGTCGTGCTCGCGCTGCTCGGCGCGGGGGTGGTCTACGCCTTCTGGCGCATCGACCCCATCGCCGACCCCGCACGCCTGCTGGGCCCGTTGCGGGCGCCATGTGAGCAGGCGTTCCATGTGGACCAGCTGTACGCCGCGTTGTTCGTCCGCCCGGTCCTGGCCCTGGCCAGGCTCGTCGTCAGGACGGACGACGTGGTCGTGGACGGCGCGGTCCGCGGCTCCGGCAGGTCGGCCCGCGGATTGGCCGGGGTGCTGCGCCTGGCCCAGAACGGCAACGTCCAGCTCTACATCAGCGGCATCCTGGCCGGTGTCCTCCTGATCGCGGTAGGGGCGGTGATGTTCGCATGACCGGACGGCCCGTGAAGCGCTTGGGCGGTGGTGTTCGCATGACCGAACGGCCCGTGAAGCGCTTGGGCGGTGGTGTTCGCATGACCGAACGGCCCGTGAGCGTTTGGGCGGTGGTGTCCGCATGATGGGCTGGATTCCCGTCTCGCTGCTGGCCGTGCCGCTGCTGGGCGCACTCGCCCTCGTCCTGGCCCCGCAGGCCCTCCGCCCGGCGCTGCGCACGTACGGACTGATCCTTTCGGGCATCACCCTGGCCCTGGCAGCCCTGCTGGTGGCGATGTTCGACTATGGCCAGGCCGCGCGGCAGCAGTTCGAGGTGGACATCCCTTGGATCCCGGGACTCGGGCTCCGCTTCCACCTCGGCCTCGACGGGATCTCGCTGCCGCTGATCGCGCTGACGGCCCTGCTGACCTTCCTGTGCTTCGTCTATCTCTCCTGGGGCAGCGCCCGAGCCCCCGGCCAGCTGATGAGCACCAGGCCGAGGGCGCTGGTGTTCACGCTGCTCGTGCTCGAAGTCGGCATGATCGGCACGTTCCTCGCCCTCGACCTGCTGCTCTTCTTCGTGTTCTTCGAGATCGTGCTGATCCCGATGTACTTCCTGATCGGCATCTGGGGCGGCGAGGGCCGGCGGGCGGCGTCGATCAAGTTCATCCTCTACACGCTGCTCGGCTCGGTGGTGATGCTGCTCGGCCTGCTGCTCGTCTGGGCCCAGACCGGCACGCTCGACATCGAGGCGCTGAGCGCGGCCCAGGGCAGCGGCATGGCGAGATCGGTGCAGATCCTGGCGTTCGTGGCGATCGGCATCGGCCTGGCGGTCAAGACCCCCATGTGGCCGCTGCACACCTGGCTGCCCGACGCCCATACGGAGGCACCCACCGTGGGCTCGGTGCTGCTGGCCGGGGTGCTGCTGAAGATGGGCACGTACGGCTTCGCCAGGATCGCCATCCCCATCCTCCCCGAGGGGGCGGCGGCGGTGGCGCCGTGGCTGGGCGCGTTCGCGGTGGTCGGCATCGTGTACGGGGCCCTGGCGTGCCTCGCCCAGCACGACCTCAAACGTATGATCGCCTACTCCTCGGTCGGCCACATGGGCTTCGTCCTGCTCGGCTTCGCCACGCTGACTCCGGTCGGCATCAATGGCGCGCTCTTCGCCAACGTCGCCCACGGTCTGATCACGGGTCTGCTCTTCTTCCTGGCCGGCGCGATCAAGGAGCGCTACCACACCGCCGACATGCCGTCGCTGGGCGGCGGCATGCTGACAACGTTGCCGCGGCTCGGATCGTTGCTGACCTACGCGTCGATCGCCTCGCTCGGGTTGCCCGGGCTGGCCGGGTTCTGGGGCGAGATGCTGGCGCTCTACGGCTCCTATCAGCCGGCGACCGGCCTGCCGCGCGGCCTGTTCCTCACCTACATGGCGATCGGCGGCCTGGGCGCGGTCCTGACGGCCGCGTACTTCCTGGTGATGCTCTCCCGCGTCACCCACGGCCGCCCCCTACTGATCGCGGACCTCCCGCCAGAAGCCGCGGACGACCGCCTGGTCCGCGAAACCCCGGACGAACGCCCCGTCGTCCCCCTCGACTCGCCGCCGCAACAGATCGCCGTCCTGGCGCCGGCGGCGGCAGCCGACATCAGGACCTACGAACTGCTGGCCTGGACGCCGCTCGTCGCCCTGATCCTCCTGCTCGGCCTCTGGCCAGGCCTCCTGCTCTCCCTCACCACGCCGGCCGTGCAGACCCTGCTGGGAGCCATCTCATGATCCAGCAGATCGACTACTTCGTCATCGCGCCCCCGCTGGTGCTGGCCGTCGTGGCCGGCCTGGTGCTGCTGCTCGACGCCTTCCTCCCAGCCCGCCTGCGTACGAAGACCACGCTGGGCCTGACCACGCTCGCCGGCGTCCTGACCTCCCTGGGCTTCGTCATCGCCCAGACGGCGACCGGCGGCGGCCAGACCTTCTGCGTCCCTCCCCATCTCACCACCGAGGGGACGCTCTGTTCCTTCGTCGCGGACGGCTTCACGCTCGTCTTCGCGGGCCTGGTGCTGGTGGCGGCCGTGGTCGTCGTCCTGATGTCGATGACCGAGCTGGCAGGCGGCGGCATCCCGGTCGGTGAGTGGTATTTCCTCCTGCTCTGCACCCTCGTGGGCGCGGTGAGCCTGCCTGCCTCCCGGGACCTGATCATGCTGGTGGTGGCACTGGAGCTCGTCTCGCTCCCGGTGTTCGCCCTGACCGCGCTGAAGCGCTACGACGGGCGCTCCTCCGAGGCGGCCGTGAAGCTGTTCGTCGTGTCCGTCGTCTCCACGGCGATCATGCTGTTCGGCGTCTCCCTCCTGTACGGCATCGCCGGGACGGTCTACCTGTCCCGCCTGGCCGCCGTCTTCAGCGGCCAGATCCCCGCGCCGGGCGCGGCGCTGCCCGCCGACCAGGGCCTGCCCGCCGTGGTCACGGTCGGTGTCGTCCTCGTCGTGGCCGGGTTCGCATTCAAGATCGCCGCCGTGCCGTTCCACTCCTGGGCGGCCGACGTCTACCAGGGCGCTCCCATCCCGGTGGCCGCTCTGCTGTCGGTCATTTCGAAGGCGACGGGGTTCGCCGGGCTGATCCTCATCCTGGTCGCGGCGTTGTCCGGGCAGGCCGCCACCTGGGCCCCGATCATCGCGATCATCTCCGCGCTGACCATGACGGTGGGCAACCTGCTCGCCCTGCGCCAGCGTTCGGCCGTACGCCTGCTGGCCTGGTCCTCGGTGGCTCAGTCCGGCTACATCCTGGCCCCGTTGGCGGTCGGCACGGCGGGCGCGATCGGCGCGTCCACCGCCTACCTCGTCATCTACGCGGCCATGAACCTCGGCGCGTTCGCGGTCGTCATGCTCGTCTCCAGAACAGCCGCCCGCAACGAGCTCGACGACTACCGCGGCCTGGTCTACCGCAACCGGGCGGCGGGCATCGCGCTCGCGTTCTGCCTGGTCTGCCTGGCCGGTCTGCCGCCGGGCCTGGCCGGGCTCTTCGCCAAGGTCTTCGTCTTCCGCGAGATCATCGAGAGCGGCACCGGCTGGCTCGCGCTGGTCATGGCCGTCAACACGGTGATCGGCCTCTACTACTACGCCGTCTGGACGGCACGCCTGTTCACCCCGGCAGAGGCCACGGCGCCCGCCGCGCACCGCCCGTCACCGGCGATCTGGCCCGCGATGGGCCTGGCCGTGGCAGCGGCGATCCTGTTCTCGATCGCACCCCAACTGGTCCTGGACATGACCACGCTGTCCATCAGGTGAGAAACGAGAAAGTCGCACTCCGCCCTCAACTGAGCACGCCGGGGAACGAAGAGCCGGGTCATCGTCGTTGGACGTGGTGGGCCTCGACCACGAAGGGGGGAACCTTGCACCACAACGGTCTGCGCACAGCCGTGCTACTCGGCAGCCTGTCGGCGCTGATTGTCGCGGCGGGTGCGTGGTTGGGCGGCGGAACCGGTGTGCAGATCGCGCTCGTGCTGGCCCTGGCGAGCAACGGCGCGGCCTACCTCTTCTCCGACCGGATCGCGCTGTCGGCCATGCGGGCCAGGCCGGTCAGCGAGGTCGAGCAGCCCACGCTCTTCCGGATCGTGCGCGAGCTGTCCACCGAGGCCCGGCAGCCCATGCCACGGCTCTATATCTCGCCGACGGCACAGCCGAACGCGTTCGCGACAGGCCGAAGCCCGCGTAAGGCCGCGGTGTGCGTCACATACGGGCTGACCCAGCTGCTCGATGAGGCCGAGCTGCGCGGCGTGATCGGGCACGAGCTGTCGCACGTCTACAACCGGGACATTCTCGTCTCGTCCGTGGCCGGCGCGCTTGCTACGATGATCACCTGGCTCAGCTATGTGGCCGTGTTCTTCGGCGGCTCCGACGACGACGAGGGCCCGGGCTTCGTAGGCGCGCTGCTGATGATGGTCCTGGGTCCGGTGGCGGCAGGGATGGTGCAGATGGCGATCTCCCGTACGAGAGAGTTCCAGGCCGACGAGTCGGGCGCCAGGCTCACAGGTGACCCGCTCGCCCTGGCCTCCGCCCTCCGCAAGATCGAGATGGGCGCGCGCCGGCATCCGCTCCCCGAGAACAGCCGCCTCACCTCGGCCTCCCACATGATGATCGCGAACCCGTTCAGCGGCTCCGGCTTCGGCCGCCTCTTCTCGACCCACCCGCCTACGTCCGAGCGCGTCGCCCGCCTCGAGCGCATGGCCGGCTACCGTCGCTGATCGATCAGATGGGCCGAACCCCCCGGCTGACCGAGGCCGAGCGCAAGCTGTGGAACGCGTTCCCCACAGGCGATTACGTCGACTTCGCCCCGCTCACGTCCGGCACCGGCTGTCCCGCCGGAGAGAACGCGCCCAAGGACGGCGACACCTGGGGCCCCGAGCGCACGATCCGGGCCAAGGTGATCTCCTCTCTGCTACTCGGCGCTCGCGACGGCGGCGCCGGCCACGTCCCCGCGGTACGGGTGCGCGGTGCGCGGATCACCGGCCAGCTCACGGTCCTGGGCGGCGCCCTCCAGCACGAACTGGTGCTGAGCGGCTGCCATCTGGACGAACCCCTCCGGCTCACCAACGCCACCACCCGTACCATCCGCCTGACCGACTGCACGTTCCCCGGCCTCAGCGGGGGCGGCATGCGGGTCGCCGGCCACCTCAGCCTCTCCGGGTCCAACATCACCGGCGGCGTCCGCGTCGCCCGAGCCCAGTTCGAGAGCGGTCTGTGGCTCGGCGGCACCAAGATCGTGAGCGACGACGGCGAATGGGCCCTGTACGCTAACGCCGCCGTCGTGGACTCCGGCATGTACCTGCGCAACGCCGATCTCACCGGCGGCGTCGGCCTGGTAGGCGCCCGTCTGAACGGCGGACTCTTCCTGGAGGGCGCCACACTCCGCAATCCCGGCAAGGAAGCCCTCACGGCCGACAGCATGGTCGTCGAGGACATCATGCGCTGCACCGACGGATTCCACGCAGAAGGCTGCGTACGGCTCCGCGGCGCCCGCATCAACGGAACGTTCTCCCTCAGCGGTACCGTGAGCAGCCCCGACACCCGCTACGCCCTCCACATGAGCCATATGGAGGTCCGCGAGCTCTACCTCAAGCCCGCCGAGCCCGTCGACGGCGTCGTCACCCTCACGAACTCGAGGTTAGGCACCCTGCACGACGACCCCGACACGTGGCCGGAGAAACTTCGCCTGAACGGCCTGACATACGACCGCCTGCGCGGCTCCGGCGTCACCAGGAGGGTCGAATGGGTCACGCGCGACCCCGAGGGCTTCCGCCCGCAGCCGTACGAGCAACTGGCCGCTTGGTACCTCAGCGACGGCAACGACGCCCTGGCCCGCCGCACCCAGCTGGCCAAGCTCCGCGCCAGGCGCCAGACCCAGGGACTCGGGGGCCGGATATGGGGCCGGCTGCTCGACGTAGCGGTCGGGTACGGCTACCGACCTTGGCTGGCGGGCATGTGGTTCACGCTGCTGCTGGCGATCGGCACGATCGTCTTCGCCCTCAACCCACCCAGAGCCCTCAAGCCAGCCGAAAGCCCAGATTTCAACTCGTTCGCCTACACCTTCGACCTGCTGCTCCCTCTGCCCACATTCGGGCAACGAGAGTTTTTCGACCCGGGCGGGTGGACGCAATGGCTGGCGTACGCGCTCATCGTCTCAGGCTGGATCCTGGCAACGGCACTGATCGCAGGCGCCACCCGAATCCTCCGTCCCCAGTGAGCAGCCGACGCGGGACCGCTACGCGACTCCTCCACCCGCAATGACCTTCCGCAGGAGGGCCGCAAGATCCTCGGGATGGAAGACCTCCTCGGCACTTTCGAGCTCCTCGACACTCCACCACCGATAGCCGATCGTCGTGTCCTTCTCGATCTGCTCCATGTGCTCGAACGACACGACCGCGTCACCCACCCGTACCGTGAGAAAGACCTGGTCCTGCGTGATGGCGTAGCCCGCCCAGGAGAACTCGATCGTGCGGGCCCCGAACGGCGCGCCGAACTCCTCGACGCCAACCCGAATCCCGGCCTCCTCATACAGCTCACGCGCGGCGGCCTCAGCCGGCGTCTCACCGTCCTCCAAGGCCCCGCCGACTGTGAACCAGTACGGCCGCTCGGGGCGCTCGGGATCGAATCCGTACAGCAGGAGCACCCGGTCCTGATCATCGATGGGCAGAGCACGCGCCGCGATGCGCCGCAGGGGAATCTTCGTCACATCCCCCGACCCTACGACCCAGGACCGCACGCACGGCGCTAGGCGGCCCCGCACAGCGCCAGGAAGAGCCCATGACCGGGCGCATCCTGAACGACGCGCCCGGCCATGCCATGCCATGCAAGAAGCCGCCTGAACCCACCTCCCACGTGCCCCTCCACGCCGCGACCCCCACGACCGCGCGCCACCCCGGAGATGTCCACAACAGCTATCGGTAGTTGACGAACTGCAACGCGATATCCAGATCCTTGCCCTTGAGCAGCGAGATGACCTCCTGCAGCTCGTCCTTCTTCTTCGAGCTCACCCGAAGCTCCTCGCCCTGAATCTGCGCCTTGATCCCCTTGGGACCCTCGTCGCGAATCAGCTTGGAGATCTTCTTGGCGTGCTCCTGGTCGATGCCCTCCTTGAGGCTGACCAGCATGCGGTATTCCTTACCGGACAGCTTGGCCTCACCGGCGTCGAGGATCTTCAGCGAGAGCCCTCGCTTGACCACCTTCTCCTTGAACACGTCGAGCGCGGCATCGGCCCGCTCCTCGCTGTTGGCCTTGATCTCGATGTTGTTCTGCCCGGACCAGCTGATGCTCGCCCCGGTGCCCTTGAAGTCGAACCGATGCCCGATCTCCTTGACCGTCTGGTTCAGAGCGTTGTCGACCTCCTGCCGGTCGATCTTGCTAACGATGTCGAAAGACGAATCGGCCAAAACACCCACCCTCTCAGCTGCGAAGCACTACGCGGATCCCGCCTGCACCGGCGTCGCGAACGCGAATAGCGAACGAGTGGACCCAGCGAACGAGCCTAGCCAGCATCGGCCCGCCGTGCAGGACACCGCCCCCCGTACACCGATGATCACCCTTCATGATCCCTTGCCCAGACCGCACCGCTTGGTCAGGTAGGTGGATGGGGCGCCTGGGCTGGTTCCGGTCGTGCATGACGCCACAATCCGGCACGGGACAAACCGGTGTCACGTACACCTCTGAAGTCCGCTATCCTTCTGTGTGTCGCCGCGAGAGCGGAAGACAAGGCAGGTTGCCCGAGTGGCCAAAGGGAGCGGTCTGTAAAACCGTCGGCTCAGCCTACGCAAGTTCGAACCTTGCACCTGCCACACCAGCTAGAAGAGGCCCGTCACCAGCGGAAACGCGGTGACGGGCCTCTCGCGTTGTATCCGACTATCTACGGTGGTCAACGACGCGGTACGGCTCTCCACGGCCAATACGCGGCCAAGTTTCGACCCTGATCATCACCCGCGCTCACCTCTCGCAGGGTTGCGAGTGCTTCTTGAGAGCTGAAGGGAGCTATGGACGTATCGGAGATCACCTAAGGACCCTTTGGTTGCGACCTGACAACACGACCCCTTCCGGGCCTCTTTTCGACTATCCCTTCTGCTTCCAGTAGTGCAAGGGCCCGCCTAATGGTGATGCGGCCAACGCCTTGCTCTTGCGCCAGCACATTCTCCCCAGGAAGCACGGACCCTACGGCGAGCTTTCCCGTACCAACTTCCTGCCGGAGGTGATTGGCGACCTCGTCGGCTCGCGTCTGCGCGTGCTCGCGACCCCCCACGAACCATCCCTTGCCGTGCACGGCAGCAATCAGATGTTCGGCTGCCAGCATGAGGAACGCCTGGCGGACGGTTCCCTTTGATACGCCGAACTCGTCCGCTGTGGCGGCCTCGCCTGGAAGTTGCTGGCCAGGAACAAGCTCGCCGCTCTCGATGCGCTTGCGGAGGGCCTCGGCGATCGTCTCGTACTGTGTCGAGGCCGCATGGCGGGTGGGTCCTTCGCCGACCACGCGGCGTCCGCGGCCGGCCTCGCTGACCACTAGCCCCGAGCGCTCCAGCTCGGCGACGGCTTGACGAACGGTGCCTCTCGCCACACCGTACGTTCGGGCAAGAGCGGCCTCGGAGGGCAGCATGTCGCCGGCAGGAGGATCGCCTTGGCGAATGCGGTTACGGATGTCCTCAGCTATCCGAACGTAGGTGGGGTCATCCTTCGCCTTGCTCATCGCGCTCCCTCGCCGAGGCACAGTGTCTCCAGGGTAGGGCGGAGACGAGCGGCCCCGCGGAACATCGCAGCTCAACGTCTCCTTCTAACCTTCCCCCAATGGAGCTGGCGGACGCGGAGTGACGCCAGGTTGCTCACTGCGTTGTTTGTCGTCAGGTGCTGCCCTGCTGGATACGGTGCAGCTTCGGGGCGGCGGGACGGAGGCGCCACAAGATGGCGGCCGAGAGGTGGCACCGCGTAATCCGCAGAACCCTGCACTACACCTGGGGGAGCACGTTTGCGTGTCGGTCACCGGGGCCATCCCGCATCCTGCGGAATGCCGCAGAAAGCCGCGGTTTCGATCAGGCGCCGCAAGCTCACCCGCAGGCTCCGCAGTACGAGGTCTCTGTGATTCGAGTGCGATCTCCCTGGGGGACGTGTGTTCGGGCTTCCACAGAGGTACGGCCACGTCAGGATGCCGAGCAAGGGCACGTTCCTCCAGCGGCGTACTTCGTCAAATAGCGGTAGACGTTGCGGCGGCTCCGCTGCCACGTGCATTCGTAGGCCAGTTGGAGGAGGGAATCGGCTACCAGTTCCGGCTGGACGCCATAGGCGATCTCGCCGGGGGTTAGCTTGGGCAGCGGCTTGGCGTGCCAGAGGCCTGCGAGGTCGCGCCAGACGTAGAACCGTCTGAACGCGCCGCGCAGGTCGATGTCAGACGCAAGCTCAAGCGTGGAAGACATGTGCGATTGATCTTCCGTCCTTGTGTGTTGGGCTGTGAGGCTTTAGTCCGGGATCAGGACGGCGCGGCCCTCTGCCACATCTGGGGTGGGGGAGGGCCGCGCCTCTTTGCTGCTGGTCACGCGCGGGCGGTGGTCAGTTCGTGGATTACAGTGCGGCCTGGCGTTGTCGAGAAGGCACAGGGCGCCCGATCAGGCGTTCGCTTGCTGATAGGCCAGCCAGGACCGGCCCGCGTCAGCGGCGCGGGCGCGGGCCTCGCGAACCTGCTCCGGCCCGTACTGGGCCTTGTAGAGGCGGAACAGCGTCCACGCCGCAGCGATCCCGGCCACGGCCTTGCGGGGTGCGTCGCGCCAGTGCGGCAGCGTGGACAGGAGTTGGTCGGTCTTCTCCGGCGTATGCCCCGCATCGATCAGCCGCGGCGCGAAGAGAGCGGCGTCCAGCCAGGCCGCGCCCCGGGCCGCGAACGACCAGTCGACGACGCGGACGCGCCCACCCGTGACGAGCAGGTTGCCGGCGCTCAGGTCGTAGTGCAGCAGCGTGTTGCCACGCAGGGCGGACAGGTCGAACCCGTTGACCGCGGCCTCGTACGGGGCGCGCTCAGCCAGTTCGCCCGGGGGCTTGTCGAGCATGTGCCGGGCCTTGGCCATCAGCGCGTTGACGTTCTCCGACACCGGCATGGCGCCGTTCGGGCATGGTGTGAACAGCGCGCCGAGGAGCGCCATCGTGTCGAGGACAGCGGGCAGGTCCTCCGACCCGGGCGAGAGATCGGCGTGGTGGGCCTTGTCGTTGACGTACTCCCACACCATGGCGTGCCAGTCGCCGACGGTGTCAGCCCACAGCATGCGCGGAGCGGGAACCTCCGTCGGCAGGCTCCGGCCCGCCCACCGCTCCCGCAGGTGCAGCCGTGCGGCCTCGTGGGTCCGCTCAATGGCTTTGAAGAACACGTGTCCGCCGTCCTCGAGATCGAGGCGGGTCGCGATGCCGGGCATGATGCCGTGGGTGGCGGTCTCGGCCTTGAGCACCTGGCCGCACTGCGCTTGCACGGCGTTGATGACGACGTCGGGAAGCTCTTCCCAGGTTGGTCGGGTCACGGCTGGATCCCTTCGGGGCTCGGGTCGTCGACGCAGCCGGCGTAGCACTGGCTGCATTCGGCGTTGGTCAGCCACAGCGCGCTGTCCACTGTCATGCCCAGGGCGCGCATCGCCTGGATGGTGTCACCCAGTCTGGCCGCGAATGCCGCCTTGTCGCCGCCGGGTTCCTCGGGATTGTGGTGGAGGAAACGGTCCGCGATGCGCTGGCAGAACTCGCTGTAGGCGTGGGTGTCGAGGATGAACGTGTGCCATCCCAGGTCCACCTCGGGCGACGGCGTGAGGGCCGCGCCGGGGTTGTGGGCGCACGTGTACAGGAACGCGAGCGCCTGCTCCATGATGCGGCCGGCGTGCTCGCAGGTGATGTTGTGAGTGCGGGCGACGCGGGTGGTGAGCTGGTCGAACAGGGCGTGGTCGACCAGGCTACGGGGTTCGATGACGTCGGCTGCGGAGCGCTGGCCCGCAGCTGTCGTAGGACTCATGGTCACTCCCCTCAGGGATCGGTGATGTGTGACGGACGCTGTCAGCGGGTGGGACACCACCTCCTCCGGCGCGGAGGCTCGTACTCGGCGCATGAATGCTGTGAGGCCAGGACCTCCCACACCCGGGCGGCACGGGCGAAACGGCCCCTGGCGGTCTCCTCGTGGCCGTCCCCGGCCGGGCGCAGGACGAAGTACTGGCCGCCCTCGGAGCACAGCTCGAACTCGCCGCAGCAGGACGTGGCAACGACCCGCATACGCGGACTGCGCTGGATGTATGGACCCCATTGATACAGGTCAGAGTCGCGCGGTTGGTCTGCCGCACCCGCAACCTGCGGGCTCGAGGCGTCCATGTGGTTCAAGTCGACCCCCGAACGCTGTGGAGCAGGGCCGATTGCCAGGCCAAGGTGGATGCGAGGGCGATCGCGTCCTCACGCCGAACGGGGCTCATGACGCCGGCCGCCACCAGCTCCACCGTGAGAGGCTGACGCAGCGCTGCGGTCCACCACCGGCGCCCAGAGGCATCGCGCGCATAGGAGATGTCCCAAGCCGGGTAGGTGTTACGTAGTACGGAGAGCTGCCGACCCCGCAAGTCCTGCTTGAGCGCGGCCTGTGCAACGACTTCATGGACGCCGCGATCGGTGACGGACACGAGTTCGCGCAGCTCGGTGTCCGTCATGGCGTCGCTGTGGTTCGTGTCCCAGTGCACGGATCCATCACAACGCTGCGTAACCACGCGCGGACAGGTGCGGTTGAGGGAGACTGGGGGCGGCGACCGTATCCCCCGACTCGGTGGTGAGGTGCGACGGCATGATGGAAAAGAGCGGATCTCCTGCTTGGGCCGAACGCATTCGTGATGGGCGACGTCAGCGAGGCTGGTCGCAGAAGCAACTGGCCAGCCAGTTGTTCAAGGCCGCCGGCGAGGAGATCGCGCTGCCGGAGTTCGAGTCGGTGGTTCGCAGGATCAAGGATCACGAAGCGGGTAACAGTCGCCCGAAGGACCCCTACCCCCTGCTGTATTGCCGCGTGTTCGGCATGGACGAGGCCGTCCTGTTCGACGCCGACGACAGTCCCGCGGCGTCGCCGTCGATGAGCCGCGACGCCATCGAGCACGCCGCATGGATCGAACAGAGCAACGTCGGCGACAGCACCGTCGCCATGATCGACGAGACGCGTTACCACCTGGCCGAGCGCCACACACTGACCCCTCCCGAGCCGATGCTCGCCGAGGTACTGCGCTTGCATCGGCAGGTGACGGCCCTTCTACGAGGTGGCAAGCAGAGGCTTCGCCAGACGCGCGAGCTGTTCCGGATCGACGCCGATCTCCTCGCTCACACCTGCATCCTGCTGGGCGACTTGTACGACGACGAATCGGCGGTCGTCCACGGCAGAACCGCCGTCCTGTCCGCTCAAGAGGCCGGCGCCAGCGAGGCAGCCGCGTTGAGCGCCCAAGCGAGAACCGAGCGGTGGCGGCGCCGGTACGCGGCATCCGCCGACGCTGCCAGGCGCGGGTATCAGTGCAGCCCGGCCACGCCCTTGCGGGTGCTCCTGGCCAGCCAGGAGGCGAACGCGGCGAGCCTGCTCGGCGACTTCACCCGAGCCCGAGAAGCGCTCCAGAGAGCGGAGGAGACCGCCGAGTCCGTCGCTGACGATTCGGGGGTGACGCCCTGGTCGTGTCCCCCGTCCAGACGGGCGCTGTACGCCTTGTCGGTGGCGCTCCAGGCGCGCGACCCGGTCGCAGCGCTGCAGGCCGCAACTGCGGCTGACGACGCCTGGGCCAACGGTGCCCCGTGGGTGGCCGGCACGTGGGCACAGGTTCGATTCGGTGCGGGGATCGCATACGTGATGATGGGTGACCTGGACGCTGCCGCCGAGCAGGTAACGCCCGCCATGTCGCTGCCGCCCGAACATCGCCTGTCCACGATCACCAACTACCTGGTGCGGATGGACGCCCAATTGGCGGCGCCCCGGTTCCGAGGCTCGGATATCGTGACCACGCTGCGCGAGCAGATCAGTATGTTCAACTCGGCCCGGGCCCTGCCCGCTACTGCCGGGGAGAATGGGTGAGCCCGCTACCGACGCGCATGGCCAACCGCTGGGAGAGACGGCGAGCGCTCATGCTGCCGCCGGGCCAAGGCCAGCTCTATTGGCATGTCCTGTTAGGGGATGATCCGGACGCGCGAGCCATCGTCCAGGAAGCTCACGACCGCCTGGCCGGCCTACCTGGACTCGATCTGGTGCCGCACTCGTTCATCCACCTCACCACGTTCATCGCCGGGTATTCGCATGAGATCACCGGCCATCAGGTAAACGTGATGGCCGAGGAGGCGGCAGTCCAGCTCGAGCGGGTGGAGCCCATCACCGTCACGTTGGGGCGTGTGCTTTACCACCCCGAGGCGGTGGTGTTGGAGGCTCGGCCGGCCGAACGGCTCCGGCCGTTGCTGGAGGCAGCGAAGTCCGCCACGCGGGCAGCCACAGGCCGTGATGGCGTTCTTGCCCATGATGTGTGGATACCGCATGTCACGGTGGCCTACAGCAACGCGGATGGCCCGGCGGCTCCTATTATCAACGCGCTGGGGAAGCGGCTTCCGGATCGCGAGGTGACAATCCGCAGCCTCCACATCGTCAACCAGGACGGCCCAGAGACGGTCTGGGACTGGCGCCTTCTGGCAGAGGTTCGACTCGGTGGGTCCTGAGTGGAGGAGGCGTTGACACAGTGAGTGCTGTGACCGGAAGGATCAAGAGTCGCATTCTGCGGAATTCTGCGGCGCTCTGCGGATCAGGATGCCTGTGGTAGCGGTGCGACCCGATTCCACGGTTGACCTGAGGTCCGCAGTCTAGACGCCTCGTAGCAATCCATTCTGCGGATTCTGCGGATGGCGACTGGAGGCAGCGCCTGAACTTAGTCCCTGCAGACGTCCCGCGAGCCTGACACGAGATGTCATTTTGGGTGGTTGTGAGCGGACAAGAAGATCCCGGCCACCTTCACGAGAGTGGACAGCGGCACTCGGGTTGCCGAGTAGCAACGATAGAAGGAGAGTTCGCCGGTGCTGCGGTTGCGGCGGACGAGCAGGTGTCGGTGGCCCGACCCCTCGTCGGCGATGTCGGCCAGGGCCCAGTCGTAGGAGCGATGCCCCTTCGCTCCGGCCCGGCGGAAAGCTTCTGCCAGGCCCGTTTCGGGAGCCTCTTGACCAGGGTGTCGGCGCGGATTTTGCCCGCGCGGGTGGTGATCTGGTGGTCGCAGGCGACGGCGAGGACGTAACCGAGCTGCCGGTGCTCCAGCGCGGCCCGCAGGTGTGGGTTGCTCCCGTACACCTCATCGCCGGCCACCCAGGACACGAGGACGCCGGCGTCCAGGGCGCGGCTGATCATGCGGGCGGCGAGTGCGGGTTTCGTGGCGAAGTGCACGGTCTCGGGTATCCCGGCGGCCTGGCAGCGCGGTATTGGTCGTCGATGAGACCGGCGATCTCAAGAAGGGCACCGCCACGGTCGAGGTCCAGCGCCAGTACACCGGCACCGCCGGGGCTCGTAAATGAATAATTGTCAGACTTGATCTTGGGAACGGTCTTCTGTGGGTGTCAGGCGGGCCTGCAACTGCTCCAGGGTGCGGGCCGGCGATCCGGGTAGCGGTGTGACAGCGATTTGGTGTAGATCCAGGAGCCGGTGGCCGTCTTGGAACTGGTTGGATAAGTTGGTGCGGCCGACCTCCAGCAACTGGGCCAGGAGTGTGCTGGTTGCTGCGTTACGCCGGCGCAGCAGGGCTGTCAGCAGCCGATGGTAGTGGTCCAAGCTGCTGGTTTGCGGGTGGAGGTAGCTGCGGGGGCGGTGGAAGCGCCGTCGGAAGGCCGCCTCGGCCAGGGCATCCCAGTATGGTTCCGAGACCGCCACCAGGTGTTCGAAGGCGGACCGCGACATGCCGGTCAGGACCGGGTCGGTGAGCATCGTGGTCAAGCTCGGATCGATGCGCCGCTTGGTCGATGGTGCCTCGGGAGGGCTGGGCGGGGTGGGGGCCAGGGTGTAGTTCCAGTCGCCGTGGAACGCGCTGGGTGTGATCGGCAGGGCATGGAACTCGGCGGGCGTGACGGTGGCGCCCAGGAGGTAGCTGCCCGTGTCGAGCTCGGCGCCGATGCTCAGCCCGCCCCCGGTGGTCGTCGCGGCGATGGTGTCGATGACGACCTGGTAGCTGGTCAACGGCTGGCCCCGCCAGTTTGCGTGATGTGGCAGAACATCCGGTGCTCGATCTTGTTCCACTTCGACGTTCCGGGCGGGAAGTGACAGACCGTGATCTCCAGCCCGCTCTCCATCGCGAAAGAGTGCAGGTGTTTCTTCCACGTCCAGTGGCGGGGATCGTTGGAGCCGCCGGCGTCCGCAGTGATCAGCAGCCGGGTGGCGTCCGGATGGTCGGCTCGGCCACGGTGCTGCCACCAGCGACGGATGGACTCCACCGCGAACTCGGCGGTGTCGTGATCGGTTCCGACATTGACCCAGCCGACGTTAGTGGCGAGGTCGTAGACCCCGTAAGGGATGACGATCGGCTGGTCGCTGGTGATGAAGGTGTGGCAGTCCACCCGGATCGGGCTCTTGGCAGGCCGCCAGGTTCGCCCGGGCCGGTCGCGGTTGCCGAGCCACTCCTTGGCCTTGGTGTCGACGCTGATCACCGGCTGGTCGGCGGCGAGGTAGGTGGTGGCGGTGGCATTCAGGTGGGCGAACTGGGCATCGCGGTCTGGATGGCGGGCGCCTTCGATGGTCTTGGCCGTGCCCTGCAGGCTGAAGCCCAGAGCGTGCAGCAGGTGCCCGACGGTTGCGGCGCTGACCGGGTGGCCCTGCGCGGTCAGCGTCGAGGCCAGGGTGCGCAGAGACAACGTGGTCCAGCGCAACGGGGAGACAGGATCACCGCGGGTGTGCGGCTCGATCAGTGCCTCCAGCGCCGGCAGCAGACCGGGGTCGGTGGCCGTCAGCGGCTTTCGTCCGGCTCCAGGAGCCCGAATCCGCCGGGACGGCGCAGGGCTTCCGGCCAGTTCGGCGATGCCGCGCGTGATGGTGGCGGCGCTGGTTCCGGACACGGAGGACACCAGGGCGATCCCCCCGTGGCCAAGCGCGTTGGCCTCGCTGGCCAGGTAGAACCGACGGCGGCGCTCATCCAAGTGCGGCAGGATCTGATCGAACTTGGCCTGTAAGCCAGCAGCGGGAGCGCTGAGAGATGGAGGGACACTCATACTCCAGCCTCGCACCGGCACTCACCACCGAGCACTAATTGAAATGCAGCTCCCCGGCCGCATCGAGAACAGCCAGGTCGCCGTCTACCTCGCCTACTCCACCCCGCGCGGCCACGCGGCGATCGACCGGGAACTGTATGTTCCGCGCTCCTGGACCCAGGACACGGCCCCGTGAACCCGGCTTCCCTGCCCGCATCAGCGGCTTCTCGCGCGGGCCCGTTGGGCGGGAACATCCATCACCTTGCTGGCTGGACGGCACTCGACAAGGACATGTGTGTCGTGAGCGACGAGCACATGGAGCAGTTCCACGGGCGTTGGGAAACCCGCTGACACGCTGCGCGAGGCGCGCGCCCCGGACTGGGAGCGGCGGGGATCATCTCCGGACGGCAGTCTCACCGTCGCGAGGTCGGCGGGATCGGCGCCTTCGATCGCGTGAAGGCCCGACCACGCGGTAGGCCTCGGCGAGACCAGCCGACCCGGCTACCCCGGGCCCTCGGCGGGTGATGCCCCCAGCCAAAGCCGGGTGGAGCGGGAGACGACGCCCGCGTTCCGCTGCCCAGCGGCATGTCCCGCGGCATCATGTGCCGCGGGCCTCATGCATGGGCACCGTTGGTGTGCTGGATGCCGACCGCGGGGGTCCAGCCGAGTCTTCGGGACCCCGCGAGTCCGGCGGCGATGACGGCGGGCCGCACCGTGTGCAGGCCGACGGAGCCCGTGCTGACGATCACGGACAGGGCCGCGACCACGTGACCGTCGGCGTCGATGACGCGGGTGGCCACGGAGTCCGTGCCGAGCGTCATTTCCTCACGGACCATCGCCACACCGGTGCGACGGCACTCGTCGAGAGCGTGCCGCAGCCGGACCGGATCGGTGATGGTGCGTGGGGTGTGTGCCGTGAGGCCCTGTGCGATCACCTGGTCCTGGAGGCCTGGGCCGGCATGTGCGAGCAGTACCTTGCCGACACCGGAACTGTGCAGCGGCAGCCGACCACCGACGTGGGAGATCAGATCGACCGCGCCTGCGGCTGAGATGCGTTCCACGAGGACGGCCTCCGTGCCTTCGAGCACGGCGAGCTGCACGTGCTGGCGCAGGGCGGTGTGCAGATCGTCCATGAAGGGCAGGACGGCGGTGCGCAAGGGCACGCTGAGCGGGGCGAGCGTGCCCAGCTGCCACATCCGGATGCCGATGCTGAAGCTGCCGTCCGGCGCCCGGTCGAGCGCTCCGGCCTCGACGAGTTCCAGGGCCAGCCTGCGCACGGTGGCGTGTGGGAGCCCGGTTGCACGGGTGAGGCTGGCAAGAGACAGCCGGGACCGGCCGGGGCGGAAGGCGAAGAGTACTTCGAGCAGGCGTGAACTCACGCTGCGACCAGGTTGGCTCGTCCGGGCCATGCAGTCCTCCTCGGTCCCCGCGTCACCTGCGACCGGGCGGCGTCACTCTCGGATCCAGTCGATGGCGCTCCACGTCGATGTTCGTCCAATGAACATAGCCGTTTCCCTGGCTCAGGGACATGACGAGCATCGGAGCCATCACAGAACCTCACGTCGCGTCCGCGAACGCGTTGCTCAGAAGGAGGAGTCCGCAGATGCACACAGAGGCACCGCGTCCATCCCCAGGCCGGCCCCGGATCGCCGTCGTCGGTGGCGGTATCGGTGGGCTCGCCGCCGCCGCTTTCCTGCGCCGTGCCGGGGTCATGGCGACGGTCTACGAGCAGGCCCCCGCGCTCAAGGAGATCGGCGCGGGAATCCTGGTGTCACCCAATGCCGTCCGGTTGCTGCGGCAGCTGGGTGTGATGGACCGGTTCCTGCGCGACGCCGTACCGGTGGAGCTGGCGTGGGAGTTCCGCCGCTGGGAGAACGGGAGGGTGCTCTCGGTGGAGCGCCTCGACGGAGTCTGCGAGCGGCTCTACGGTGAGCGCACCTACACCGTCCATCGCGCGGACCTCCTTGACACGGTGAAGGCCGCGGTGCCCGAGGAATGGGTACGTCTCGGCACGCGCTGTACGGCGGTGGAGGAACAGCCGGATGGTGTGCTGCTGCACTTCGCCGACGGCAGCAAGGCCGAGGCCGATGTCGTGATCGGTGCCGACGGGGTGCATTCGGTGGTGCGCGCGACGGTCGCCGAGCCGTCCACGCCGGAGTACTCCGGCCTCTGCGCCTTCCGCACCCTCGTGCCCGCCGAGCGGGCGCCTGCCTTCGCCCTCCGCCGGGCGCACACGCTGTGGCTCGGCCCCGGCCGGCACCTGGTGCACTACCCCGTCAACGGGGGGAGGGCCGTCAACGTCGTGGCCTTCGCCCCGGCAGGGGACTTTACCGAGGAGTCCTGGAGCACGACCGCCTCGATGGAGGAGTTCCTGGCCGAGTTCACGGGCTGGGACCCGCGTGTGACCGACCTGATCAGGTCAGGGGGAACCCCCGGCAAGTGGGCGCTGCTGGACCGGGCGCCACTGCGGCGGTGGAGTACGCCGAGGACCACTCTCCTCGGTGATGCGGCCCACCCGATGTTCCCCTTCTTCGGCCAGGGAGCCGCTCAGGCCATGGAGGACGGCGCCGTCCTCGCCGCGGCCCTCGCCGACGGTGCGGACGACATCGCAGGCGCCCTCCAACGCTACGAGGGGGCGCGGATCGAACGCGCCACCCGGCTGCAGACGGTGAGTCATGGTCGCGCTCATGTCAACCACCTGCCGGACGGCCCCGAACAGCAGGCCCGCGACATCGCGCTGGCCGACTCCGACCCCCTGACTGCCAACGGCTGGATCTACGCCTACGAGGCCGCACTCTGAGCAGAGGACCCAACCATGCGTCCGCGGTGCGCTGGGCGGTGGCCTGGCCTGCGGGTATGTGCGTCCCAGGCGGCCATCACGACTACGAGCTGCGGAAGCAGCCGATGAGCATGCGACGAGCCGGGGGTGCGCCGAGGGCGGCCCCCGGCGAGGGTCGGTGGGCATGGGCCGGAAACGGAGAACGGGCGACGAGGCGGGAGCGGACGTCAGGCAGTGGGCCAGGAATGCTGCAGCTCGGAAGTCGTCTCGACCAGGCGTTGAGCGGTCGCGAGCAGGGTGTGTTCCCGGCCCCATGACGCGGTGAGTTGCACTCCCACGGGAAGACCCTCGGAGTCGAATCCGGCGCGTACCACGCAGGTCGGCACCCCTGTCAGACTCTGCAGCGCGGTGAAGGCCATCACCCGTTCCCGGAAGCTCAGTGCCTGTGGCGCGCCGGGGACCTCGTCATGGCCGATGCGCGCGGGTGAGACCCCGGACACAGGGGAGAGCACGATGTCCACATCGTGCAGTACCCGAGCGGTCATCGCCGTGATCAGCGCTCGGTCCCGCTGCGTCCGGGCGTATTGCTCCACGGTGACCCGGGATGCCTTCTCCAGCCTGGCGCGGACCTGGCCGCCGTACTCGGACCGCCGTGCGGGCCACAGTCCCGCACCGCGGTGCCCGGCGGCCCCCTCGACAGCGACCGTCGTGCCCAGAGCCGGGTACAGAGGAGGCAGTCCGGGTGCTGACAGGCGTACGACCCGCACTCCGGCATTCTCCAGCGCACGGACCGTCTCGTGGAACACATGGGCGATGTCGGGGGCCGACTCGGCTTGTTCGAGCTCGGACCAGATCCCGACGACGACCTCTGCGTCGGCTGCCGGGTCCGGAGCCTGCGCGCCGTCCGGTGCGAGGACCGAGAGCAACAGCCGCAGGTCCTCGACAGTTCGTGCCATCGGCCCGACTTGGTCCAGCGAGGGAGCCAAGGGGAAGACGCCCGTTGTGTCGATGAGACCGAATGTGGGCTTGAGGCCCATGACGCCGCAGAAGGCGGCCGGAATCCGTATGGACCCCGCGGTGTCCGTGCCGATGGCCAAAGGTGCCAGGCCGGCGGCGAGTGCCGCGGCGGAACCCCCGCTCGAGCCTCCTGGTACCACCGTCGGATCCCACGGATTGCGGGTGGGCCCCACCGCGCTGCCGTCGGTGGTGATACCCCATGCGAACTCGTGCGTCGCGCTCTTGGCCACAACGATGCCGCCGGCCGCACGGACACGCTCCACCACAGCCGCGTCGCGCGGCGGAACGTGCCCGGAGAACATCCTTGAGCCGTAGGAGGTGCGCAGTCCTTCGGTGTCGATGAGGTCCTTGACGATCACGGGGATGCCTTCGAGCGGCCTCGCCCGGCCCTCGCGGTAGCGTCGCACCGCCTCCTGCGCCTCAAGGTGGTTCCGCCTGGCGTCGGCAGCCACAAGGGCGTTGAGACCCTGATGTTCGTCGGCTCGTTCGGACAGGGCGCGCAGGACCTCGACGGGCGAAAGCTCGCCCCGGCCGAAACGCGCGGCCAGGCCGACGGCTGACATGTAGGCAAGTTCGCTGTCCGTAGCCACGCTGCTCAGTTTTTCGCTTCCAATGGACAAAACGCCTGGCCATACGCCTAGGCGTTGATCCGATACTGGTACTGGTTGAGGAACATGTCCACACCCGATTCGATCAGCCGTTCCCTCAGTTCGCTGTCGAGGGGACTTCCGAAGGCGCTGTACACCACAGCTGGAGACACCGCCAATCCGGCGAGTTGGAGCACGGCCAGGTCGATGTCCTTGATGCTGAGCCGACCCAGCTCCACCAGCTGCCGCAGCGTCTTGGCGATCACCGGATGGATCCGCTCGGGACCGTGTTGCTTCCATGCCTCGCCGAGTTCGGGGAACCTCCTGAGTTCACCGGCGACCAGGTTCCTCAAGGCGATCGTCTCCGGTGCGGCAAGTCCCGTCGCCCACGCCTTGCATGCGTCGACGAGGTCCTCCCGGACATGAGTGGAATGGGCAAGCCGGGAGGCGACCAGGCGGAGCGGTTCCTCGTGAACACGGTCGAGTTCTTCAGTGATCACGGCAATGAACAGCGTTTGCTTGTTCCCGAAGTACTTGTAAACGGTGGCCTTGGTGGTGCCTGCGGCTGCTGCGACGACGTCCACGCTGACGTCGAACCCCTCGGCGAGGAACGCGGCCCGGGCCGCGTCCACGATCCGCAGCCTCAGTGCCTGTGCTTTGGGTCGAAGGGGCCTTTTCATGGCATTGTCGACTGGGCTGGACATCAGATTCCTCGCTGATAGTGGTGGGCCCGCATAGGCCGCATCGGACTACTGGCGCGCTCACTATGGCATCCGCGAGTCGGGACCGGACTGCGGAGGATCGAGGGTGATCGAACCAGTGACGGGGACAAGAAACTATACTTGCCAGTATATCAAAGCGGGTGCGGAACCGGACGTCGCTCCTGGGTGGTCCTGGCTCGGGTGGCACAACATCGGGATAAATCAGGATGAAGTAGGGGGCGGCGAAACTCTGTCGGCGGCTGCCGCGCCCGCTCCTGTAGGGCCTCCCAGCAGGTATCCAGTACCCGCAACCCGCACCGGCCCTGCGTATCGGTGCAGGCTGGGGCATCGTGAACGCTGCGCGGGGCATGCCCCTGGGGGAGGGTGCCCCCGCGAAACGGTGGAGAGCGCCAAGACCTCTTGCTATACTGGACCGTATAGTATATGAATACGGAAGTCCGGTCTGGCGGAGGCATCGGCGGGACCGTCAGGCTCTCGTTTCGGAGGGTTCACAGTGACATTCCACGGCTATCACCACATCACTTCCATCGTCACGAGTGCACGCGAGGACATGCGATTCCACGCGGGCGTGCTCGGTCTGCGGAACGTGAAGCGCACCGTGCTGCTGGACGGTGACCGCCCCTTCTACCACCTGTACTACGGCAACGAGTACGGCGAACCCGGCACGCTGCTGACCTCGTTCGCCTTCGGCCCGGACCGGCCCGAAGGTCGGCGGGGGTCGGGCCAGGTGAGTTCCATCTCCCTCTCGGTTCCCCGCGGGAGCCTGAACTTCTGGTTGGACCGTCTCAACTCGCACGGTCTGCCGGCAACCAGGTTCGAGCTGTTGGGAGACCAGCGGATCCGGTTCGCCCACCCGGACGGGATCGAGCACCAACTGGTGGAGGTGGACGTCGACGAACGGCTGCCTTGGACCGGCGCGGATGTACCGGCCGCAGCCGCGATCCGCGGAGTGCACAGTGTGACTGTCTGCACCCGCGAGGTGGATGAGCTCGACATGTTCCTGCACGAGGGCATGGGGCTGCGCTCACGTGACGCGGATGGTGCCGTCAAGGCTTACACGATGGCTCGCGGGAGCGCCGGGCAGGTGGTGGAAGTCGATCACCAGCCGGACATTCCTCAGGGCACATGGGGCTACATGCGGAACACCATCGATCACGTCGCCTTCGATGTGCGTGAGGCCGACGCCCAGCTCCAGTTCAAGGATCGTCTTGAGACCATGGGCTTCATCGACGTGACTGAGCCGCGGGATCGCAACTACTTCTACTCGGTGTACTTCCGCACCCCCGCAGGAGCCATGTTCGAGGCCACCCGCAGCCACCCGCAGGGTTTCCTCAAGGACGAGACCCTGGACAGTCTGGGCAGCTGCCTGCAGCTGCCGAGCTGGCTCGAGGAGAAGCAGGACGAGATGCTTGCCGAACTCGCGCGTACCCAGCCGCTCGACTGACCCCCGCAGCGATCCGCCCGCCGGGGGCTGATCGAATCCCTGACAGGGAGCCATGGCATGACGCCCCACCGCATCGACATCCACCACCATGTCATCCCGACGCCTACCTCAGCGCCATGGCCCGGGCCGGCGTAGGTGATCCCATTCCCGGCGTGGCATACCCGCGCTGGGACGTGGAGGCCGATCTCGACCTGATGGATCGCCACGGCATTCGGACCACGGTGGTGTCCATCACCGCCCCGGCGTGGGATAGCACGACGCGCTCATCGACGTTACCCGGCGGCGCCCGTCCCCACCGGCCAGCCGGTCTTCGGGCTGCCGCCCTCCCTGTACGAGGCACGGACCGCATCCTGTTCGGCACCGACCACCCGTTCATGCCGGAGTCGACGACTGCTGAGACGATCGCGGGGATCGGCGACTTCTTCGACGGCTCCGATCTCGTCGACGTGGAGCAGAACAACGCGGTGGCGCTTCTGCCGAGACTGGCCGAGATCCATACCTGACCCAGGCGCGGGGAACGCTCCAGGCCGGACCGGCGAACAGTCCCAGATCGGGGTCGGCCTATTACTCGCGGTCACGAGATCGTCCGGCGGTGGCAACCGCCCAGCGGTGGCAGCCGAAGCACTTCCCGCCGGAAGCCGTTGGAGAGTGCCTCAGCGTGCCGGGGTGCCTGCGCAGTAGTTCACCTCGGTCTCGCCATGCGGGGCCACCGCCCGACGACCGGGCGGACCGGCTCAGCCAGTCGCCCTACCCTCATACGTTCCAGGCCCGCGTCTGCGCCACCGTGCCAGGTGTGGCCCTGCTTCTCGACCGGAGCATCCTGTGGACAGCGCCTCATCTCTCCGCACACCGACGGCGGGCGCCCTGGACTTCCTGCCGACCCGCCGCGTTGAATGGGGTCTCGGTTCGATCGGCCGTCTGGGCGATCTACTGGACTCGTACTCCGTCTCCCGGGTCCTTCTCATGACCACGAGATCGCTGTCGGAGCAAGGCTCCCTGCTCCGAACAGTAGAGGGCAACTGCGGCGGCCGCTGTGCAGGCCGGGTGGAACACCTGCCGGCACACGTTCCCAGCGACGCGGTCGAACGCGCTGCGGCCACCGCGCGTGAGCTGGGCGCCGACGCGCTCGTCAGCTTCGGCGGCGGCTCGGTCATCGACGCCACCAAGGCCGTCGCCGCCCGCCTGGCGGACGACGACGGTCGGCAACTGCCGCACTTCGCGGTGCCGACCACGCTGTCCGGTGCGGAATTCGCCGATCACTATGGCGTGACCGAATTCCACGACGGGGCGGCGACGAAGCGTACGCATACCCGTGAGGACGTCACGCCCGTGGCGGTCGTCCTCGACGGCGCGCTCACCGCGGCCACGCCCGGCCCCCTGTGGGCAGGATCGGGCGCCAAGGCACTGGACCACGCGGTCGAAGGACTGATCTGCAACCCTCCCCGGCCGGTGCTGGACGACCTGGCCCAGTTGGGAATCCGAGAGCTCGCCGGAGTCCTGCGACAGTCCATGGATCCGGGCGAGCCGACAATACGACAGGCGTGCCAGCTCGCGGCCTGGTACTGCTACTTCGCCCCGGCCAGCCTCACGTTGGGGCTGAGCCACCGCATCGGCCACGTGCTGGGCGGCACCTACGGGGTCCCGCACTCACTGACGTCGGGGATCACGCTGCCGGCAGTCGTCCGGGCCATGACTCAAACGTCCCCCCTGCGTCTGAAGCTGGTGGCACGCGCACTCGACACCGGCGGTCCACTCGATCTGCCGGCGATGGCAACCGACGAACCCGCCGAGGCCGCGGTCCGGCTGTCCTCCCTCGTCACGAGCGTCGGCCTGCCGACCAGGATGCGGGAGATCGGCATCGACCGAAACGAGCTTCCCGCGATCGCTCTCCGTGTCCAGCAGCTCTACCCTGAAGCAACCGCCCGACTTGGTACCGACAGCACCGCAAGCCTGCGTCGCCTCCTGGAAGAGGCTTGGTGATGAAGGGCCTCGAAGATCCGGGACCAGGCCCCACGGCCCGGTGGAGGACCCGTCACATGACCCCTCGGACGGGCCCTGGAGCGAGGGCGGTCTGTCCATCGGTGTCATCGAGACCGTGGCGCCTGATCGCCATTATCGGTGGTTCCGCTGTCGCATTCCCTGCGAGTGGCCGCATCCTGCAGGCGCCCGCAGTCTGCTCTTCGCAAGATTACCAACGCTGTGCACGGCCGGGATGTCGGCCCGTGATGCCTGGATGGACGGGAGTGATCTGATGAACGGTGGGACAGCGGATCTGGTGGTGCGCGCGGGCACCGTGCACACCCTCGACGCGGCGGCAGCCCCCACGACGGCACTGGCAGCGCGCGACGGACAGATCGTGGCCGTGGCCGGTCCCGGGCAGGAGAAGGGACTGCTGCGGGAGTGGACGGGGCGTGACACCGTGGTGGTCGATGACCCCGGGCTCGTGGTGTTGCCGGCATTCGTCGACACCCACAATCATCTGATGCTGGCAGGGCGTAACGTGCTGGGTGCGCCCGTGTCCCGGGCGAGGGACATTCACGGCTTCGTGGACCTGGTCCGTGAGCGAGCCGCGCACACTCCCGCCGGGCAGTGGATCGTCACCGGCGCCGACTGGCACGAACTGCAGCTGGCCGAGCGCCGGATGCCGACCGCCCGGGAACTGGACCGGGCCACCACCGATCACCCGGTCCTGGCCCCGCGAGGCGGGCACAACGGGGTACTCAACTCCGCCGGGCTGCGCCTGGCCGGCATCAGTCCCGACACGCCGCATATTCCGGGCGGCTTCATCTCCCGCGACGCGACAGGCCACCCGACCGGCTGGCTGCAGGACGCCGCCCTGGACATGGCCCTGAAGGTCCTGCCGCCGATGCCTGCCGAGATCCTCGCCCATGGCCTGGCCCAGGCGTCCTCCGCCTTCGCGGCCTGCGGGGCCGGAACCGTGCGCGACCCCGCCGTCACACCGCAGGAGTGGCACACCTACCTCCAGGCCGAGGCGGCCGGGCAGCTGTCCGTGCGTAGCCACGCCATGATCCTCTCGACCCGGTCCGTCATCGCCGCCGCCGGATCGATCACCGCCCACCTCGACGCCCTCGAGGCCCAGGGCATCAAGCCAGGGGCCGGACAGGGACGGCTGCGGCTGTGGGGGCTGAAGTTCATCCTCGACGGTGGTGTCGAAGCCGCCGCGCTGTCCGAGCCGTACGCCGACCGGCCCGGCTTCGACGGCGAACTGCTCTGGGAACGAGCCGAGCTGGCCGAGGCCCTGACCGTCTGCGTGCAACGCGGCTGGCCCGTGGGCACCCACGCCTTCGGCGACCGCGCCGTCGGCGTGCTCCTGGACGCAGTCCGCGAGGTGATGGACCGGGTAGGGCCCGTACCACCGGGCATGCTGGTCGTGGAACACGGCGGCCTGATCACCCCAGACCGGATCGCCGATGCCACCGCGCTGGGCGTCCACATCACCGTCCAGCAGGCCCTGCTCAGCTCACTCGCCCACCCCCTGATCGCCGCCTGGGGCACACAGCGGACCGCCGAGCTGTTCCCCCTGCGAGAACTGGTCAACGCCGGGGCCTGGATCAGCGCGGGCACCGACCACCCCATCGGACCGCTCAACCCCCTCCGGAGCCTGCACGACATGACCACCCGCTCTACCCCCGCGGGAGTACTCGGCCCCGAGCACGCCGTCACCCGCGCCGAAGCGCTCCGCCTGTACACCACCGCCGGCGCCCGGCTGCTGGGTAGTCCGCTCAACGGCGCCCTTGTGCCCGGGGCACCGGCCGACCTCGTGGCCTACCCGGCAGACCCCCTCACCTGCCCCGCGGACCAGCTGCTCACCCTCGTCCCCACCCTGACCGCGGTCGGCGGCCGGATCGTCCACCGCACCGCCTGACCGACCGCGAACGGCGAACGGCGAACGGCGAGAATGTACGTCGCCCTTGCTGCCGTGCTGGTCGAACGCCTCGGGAGCGATCCCGGACCCGCTGGCCCCGGCCGCGGCACCTGTCCTGGTTCTCTTCACTCTTCAGCTCCGCGCCAAGAGCCTCACGACGACTTGCCCACCGCAGGGACCTACGACACCACGACACGAGGAGTGCACCCATGCCATACCTGGAGCGCCCCGATGCTCGCATCTTCTTCACCGACGAGGGATCCGGGCCTGTCACCCTCCTGCAGCTGCCGGGCTGTCGGTGCGGGAGACAGGGTGACGATGCTCGGGTGGGACACGGTGATACACGGCCTGGTCTCCGACTCGAACGACTGGAACTGGCTGACGCCGCTGCTCCGCGACAGATACCGCATCGTGAGCATGGACATGCGTGGCCACGGTCGGTCCAGCTTGGCAGGGCCACAGGCGAACGCCGCCTGAAGGCTCCTCCAGCAGACCTGCACCTGCGGCGAGAGCGTAGCCGTCCATCGCAGCCTTCCCACCTCAGCAGGCGGCACCAAAGGCTGGGTCCTCCGAGACGAACGCCTTCATTCCCTGATCCGCACCCCGAGCCGGGTTTGCCGACCCCGGACGACACAGATCCTCCGGAGTGACGATGAGCCCTTCATCTTCGGCGCACCTTGACACGTTGAGCCGTGAGTGGCTACTTTCCGTGCCACTCCCGCCCGGCCTTGACCGGCGTCCCCTCACCCACCGCTCGCCGCCCGCGCCCGGCGCGACGTTCTCGCCGGGAGCGGTCGCACGGTCGGGTCCACTCTCCGACAGGGTCCTCGGACCTCGGTTTCGTGGCCCGCGGGCACCCGGGCCATTCCTCCCTGTCGGGTTCACACGCTCCCCAATCGCTTTAACGGGATCCGCGCCATCGACGGCGGATCTTCGAACCGGAAACGTGGAGAACCTGACTGCAGTCGGCGCGCCGCATGTTCTGCGCAACCAGGTGGTCAGCCGCCCTTGGGCCAAGAAGGCCCGTCCCAGAGGACGTATCGCAGCCAGGCCCACTCGGCGTGCTGTCCCAGAGCCAACATCTGCACGACGACTCCCCTTCCCCGCACACCGCTCGCTTCCCCGAAAGGCAGGGCAACTGTGTCCGCTAGCGTGTTCCCCGCTCCCCCTCGACGCCGAGCCCTGGTGCTCCTAATTCTGTTCCTCGCGCTGGTCGCCGACGGCTATGACTCCATCGCACTGAGCCTGGTCGTACCGACCATCGCCAAGGAATGGTCCGTCGCCCCGACCGATCTCGCCCTGGCCCTGACCGCGGCCAACGCCGGAGCGGTCATCGGCTACGTCGCCGCCGGACGCCTGGTGCGCCGGTGGGGCTCGCGCCTGGTGGTGGCCGGGTCCGTGGCTCTGTTCTCCGTCGGCTCCATCGCGACCGTGGCCGTCGATTCCACCCCCGGTCTCACCGCGCTGCGCTTCGTCACCGGGCTGGGATTCGGAATGGTCCTGCCTGCGGCCGTCTCGATTGCCGCTGGATGTGTCTCCGAGCGGCGACGCAGCTCCGCCGGTGTCGCACTGGCCCTCGGTGTGGGTCTGGGTGCAGCTCTCGCCGGCGCCACAGGCGGAGGTCTGTTGAAGAACCTCGGATGGCACGGTCTGTTCTGGATTCCCGGTCTCGTCGCCCTGGCGCTGGTCCCCGTCCTGCTCGCGGTTCTTCCAGCGGACCATCGCGCGAAGAACACGCCGGCCGCGAGCACTGACCCGGCCGGCGAGCGTGAAGAGCCGTCCGTACGAGCCCTGTTCGCTGCACCGTTGCGCGCCGGCACGATCTTGGTGTGGGGATTCGCGTTCCTCATCTTCCTGTCCACCTACGCTCTGACGGCCTGGTTCCCCACCGTGCTGGTCGAGCTGGGCTTCGCGCCGACCGAGGCGCCCGCGGGCAGCGCACTCATCGGGCTGGGCGGGATCGTCGGCAGCCTGGTCGTCGTGCTGCTGGCGCCTCGCTTCGGTACCCCACCCGTGCTGTTCCTAACCTCGGTGGTGGCAGTGATCGCCCTCGCCATCGCCGGACTCCTTCCCCTCGCCGGCGGACTTCTGCTGGGGCTGGCCAGCCTGGCCGGAGTCGGCCTCATCGCCGGGGCGACGGGTCAGACCGGGCTCGCACTCAGCAGATATCCCATGAAGCTGCGCACCACCGGCGTCGGCTGGGCGGCCGCCGTCGGGCGCATCGGTTCCGTCCTGGGCCCGCTGCTCGGCGGTGCCGTGCTCGCCGGCGGAATTTCGCCCCGCGGTTTCATCGCCGCGGTCGCATTGCCCGCAATCATCGCAGCCATCCTGGCGCTCATCCTCTCCGGTCGTCGGAAGAACGGGGCGCCGGCCACACCGTCGGAGGGCGACTCCGGGAGCAGCCGGCATGCCGATGAGACCTCTGCGGCCTCCGAGACGTCTTGAGACGTGGTGTCTGACGGCAGGTCACGCTCGTCGGTGAGTGCGTGGCTGTCCTGCCGCCGTCCGCGAAGGGCGCTCCCTTCGCAGGTGCTGCTTGATCAGGCTGTGGCGGTGCGGCTCGTCCTGGTAGGGGTGCGATGCTCGTGTGCGTACTCCTGCTTCTGGTGCCCTGCCCAGCAGGCGACTTCGACGCCTGCTGGGCAGGGCATGGAGCTTCGGTATCGCTTCGGCGCCGGCCAGCCCCCAGCGTGCGCCGGTGCTGTCGACCGCTCGCTGACGAGGTGTCGGCATGCTCTTGGCAGATCCCCGTGGCGATCGGGAAGCCTTCGGCTGTAAGATCCGGCGATAAATGGCCGAGAAACCACGGAGCTATCTGGCCGGGATGGTGGTCGTCTTGATCAGCCAGGAACGTCAGACTGAACTCTGAGAGTCCAGCCGACAGGCGTCAAGAAACTCGAGTGCGGACTCCATCTTGGCGCCGTTCGAGGAGGCCGGGGGTGTGGTGTTGGGGTTTTTACCTTTCCGGACAGTCGAACACCGGATCATGTAAGCAACCGACGCCGTTCTCGTCAGCCCTCGGTGGCAGAAGATGATTCCTTCATCCAGGCGGGGACGTTCTGGCCGGTGACAGTGCGGAACTCGTTGGCCACAGCCAGGCCGCTGGCACGCGTGCCCGGCCAAGCTCACGGGACACCGTAGGCCCGGCGGCCAGATAACGCCGGAACTTCCCGGCCATTGACCACCGGAACTTACACGCTACTACCGGGGAGAATGCGTGAGCCCGCTACCGACGCGCATGGCCAACCGCTGGGAGAGACGGCGAGCGCTCATGCTGCGGCCGGGCCAAGGCCAGCTCTATTGGCATGTCCTGTTAGGGGATGATCCGGACGCGCGAGCCATCGTCCAGGAAGCTCACGACCGCCTGGCGCGGCGCGCAGCCGCTCCGCGTAGGCGCGGCGGCGGTCGGCGGGGAGCCAGTCGGGCTGCGGGGGCGTGCCGTAGAGGTCGTCGCCGGGGTAGCGGGGGAAGAGGTGCTGGTGGAAGTGCCAGACATCTTGGTTGCCGGCGGGCTCGTTGTGCTGGCGGGTGGAGACGCCCGCGCAGTCGTAGGCGGTGCGCATGGCGCGGGCGAGCATTCGGGTGGCGTCGAAGATCGCGTGGCCGTCGGCGGCGGGGAGGTCGTAGAGGTTCTCGTGATGGGCGACGGGGATGATCAGCAGATGTCCCGCGTTCCGCGGCCACCAGCGGGGGCAGATCATCGCGAAGACGCGCTCGTCGCGGTAGACCACGTCGGCTTCCCGGTCCGGGGTCAGGTGGCAGAACGGGCAGTGGTAGTCGGCGGGTTCATGGTTGTGCACGGGGCGCCTCCCTGGCTGGTTGTCGGCGTCCGTGGAGTCTAGTTTCGGCGAGGCTCGCTACGGTTTGCGCCCTGAAGGGATGTGGGGAACTTCGCGGGTGACCGGCCACGACCCGCAGCCGACGACCCGCGGCACCTCCGCGAACCTTGGTCGGACGTCGCGCGAAGCGCTTAGGAACCGGTCGACGGCCACTCGACGAGGTCATCGAGGATCGGTGGTTGGTAGCTGGGGCCTTTGAGTACCTTGCCGTCGGCTCGGCGGAGGACTCGGCCGTCCGCGTCAAGCTTGCTCATGTTGGACCGATGGACCTCGACGAAGACGGCCGGCAGGTCGATCCCCAGCGCATCTGCGGCGCCGTATGTGACGTAGAGGACGTCGGCCAGCTCCTTGGCTACCGCCTTGTATGCGGTGAGCGGGTCGTCGCCGGTTTGCAGCGCCTTCGCGAGGTTGGTGAGGGCCTCGGCGGCTTCGCGCGCTTCTTCGACCAGCAACGTCCGGCGGTGTTCCGCCAGTTCGGGGCGTTCGGCCTTGGCCTCACCGTCGAACAGCTCGCGGAACTCAGCAACTCGTCGCATCGGCTCATGATCCATGCCCTGACCCTAAGCACTTCGCGCGACGTCCGACCAAGGTTCGCGGAGGTATCGCGGGCCGTCGGCTGCGGATCGTGGCCGGTCACCCGCGAAGTTCCCCACACCCCTTCAGGGGGCCAACCGCAGCGAACTTCGCCGAAACTGCTTGGCTGGTTGATGTCGCCGCCGCTCGCCCCCCGTCCGGGCATACGGCCTGGGGGCCGGTCCCGGACGGGGGCAACGCGGGCCGCACCGCCGACCAACGCGCCCGCCGTACCCAACGAACCCGCCGACTTAGCACCACGCCGTCGCAGCGCGTGCCTTCAGTTTCTGGCCAACCAGCGGCCCATCGCGACCCACGCACTTCGCGCCGGAGGAGAAACCGTGCCCTCTGTACGTTCCCGAATGTCCCGAGCCACGTTCGCATTATGGAATCCCCGGAATGCGACACCGAGCCCAGCGATAACTGCGAGCAGGACGAAGCTTCCGCCTACCCACGGCATCCTGATCCCGAAGAAGGGAGCAGCCGCTCCGAGAAGAGTGACAGGGAGGTAGGCGACGAACTTCCACATACGCATGCTGCATAGTCTCGCGACGGACACCCATCCACCAACAGCAGGCTCTGTTTCAAGCATACCTAATGGGGCCGTAGCCAGCGAGACGGGTGAAACCCCAGGGCTGAAGGAGTTCTCACATCGTGAGACCGAGGGCGATCAAGGGGTTGCGGAAGTCGTCGCGAGCCCAGCGGGTGCCGTCAGCGATGTTGGTGAAGTTGGGCAAGCGCAACGCGCCGATCGCGTAGCTGCGTATGGTGGACAGGATTGACGGGAGGGGGTGCGAATCTTGCGTCGGCTTTCCCGAAGGTGACGTCTCTGACGTAATGATCTTTATTTCGATCGACCACGCGCCTGATCAACTCGGCCAGGCGACATGGCCCGACCAGCGTCGCGGGCAGGCTGGTGACGCCAGCACCGCGATGCTCGACAGCGGTTTCCAAGCCAGGTCATAGACATGACGTTCGACGAGGAAGACCTGCTTGACGTGCGGGAAGCGGGTTCCGGCCGGAGCGGGCAGCACCTGGATGGTTAGGATCTCGTTACGGCCGTGGCCGTGGCCGCGGTCGTAGGTGGTCCCCTCGATCGGGACGTCCTTCCAGGCCAGGGCGTTGAGTTGGTCGAACAGGCCGGGCTGGTTGCCGCCGACGGGGAAGACGTAGAACGCCTCGCGCTGGTGTAGATAGCGGGTGTGCTCGCGCTGGGTGTGGAGCATGTCGGCGCTGATCACGACGTTCTTCAGGCAGCCGATCTGGTCCAGCAGCGGGGCGAATCCTCGGCGCGGCTAGGGCAATTCGGCGAGGATACCGGTCGTTGTGGACCAGATGAGCCCCGCAGCGGCGAGTATCAGAAGCTGCGGGGCGAGTCGCTTACCCAGGTGCCACTTTGTGGCGGCGGCGCAGCCGATGATTGCTATGGCTGCTGAAAGGGGAACGATCGTGGCCGTGGCCCAAAGGAACATCCACAGCGTGGTGTCCTTGAGGCTGTCATCGAGTCCGACCTGCGCACCCTCAATAAAACCGAAGATTGCTGCGAGGAGCAGCGCAAGGGCGCTCACGACCGCCACGCCGACGGGGACCACGCGCCAGCGGGCGCTTATCGCTTGCGAATCGTGCGGGGAAGCCATGATCATTCAGTATGGGACCTCATGGATACCCCTTGCAACGAGCAGCAATAGGCCGGGAGCCCATCAGTCACGGCAGCTCTAGATCAAGATCTTGAAGTCGGCAAGACCTCGAACGCAACCACGCCCTGCGCTGCGCGGCGAAGACAGTTCTCACATTGTGAGACCAAGGGCGATCAGCGGGTTGCGGAAATCATCGCGGGCCCAACGGGTGCCTTCGGCGATGTTGGTGTGGTTGAGCAGGCGTAAAGCGCCGATCGCGTAGCTGCGCATGGTGGTCAAGATGGATGGTGCCGAGGCGGTGCGAACGCGGCAGCGGTCCTCGCCGAAGGTGACGTCTCTGACGTAATGATCTTTGTTCTCGATGGCCCACTCGCCGCGAACGAATTCTGCCAGGCGCCGGGGGCCGGCCAGTTTCTCGCTCAGGCTGGTGACGCCCAGCACCGCGACCGTGGACAGCGGCTTCCAGGCCAGGTCGTAGACGTGTCGTTCGATCAGGAAGACCTGCTTGACGTGGGGGAAGCGGGTACCGGCGGGGGCGGGCAGGACCTGGATGGTGCGGATCTCGTTGCGGCCGTGGCCGTTGTCGTAGGTGGTCCACTCGATCGGAGCTTGGTTCCAGGCCAGGGCGTTGAGTTGGTCGAACAGGCCCTTCTGGTTACCGCCGACGGGGAAGACGTAGAAGGCCTCGCGTTTGTGCAGGTAGCGGGCGTGACCACGTTGGGTGTGGAGCATGTCGGCGCTGATCACGACGTTCTTCAGCGAGCCGATCTGGTCCAGCAGCGGCTGGAAGGCCTTGATCTCGTTGGTCTTGGAGTCGACATCGAGCTGGGCGATCACGATGGCGTCGGCGGCGAGTTGGGCACCGAGTCGGTGCTGGGCGGTCTGGTCGGTGGTGGCGGTGCCGCGCTGGGTCTTGCCGTCGACGGTCACGGGGATCAATTCCTGCGGGTCGTCGTACAGATCGGGGATCTGGGCGGCCCGGTGGGCTGCGTAGGCGGCGTCGACGTGGGCGGCGTCGACCAGCGCGATCGTGCGGCACACCGTGTCGGGGTGCGGGGCCTGGTATCGGCCGGTCCGCCGGTCATAGCGGCCGCCGAGCTGCTCCAGGACCTCTTGCGGGGCCGCGGCGATCCAGTGCCGAATCGCCGCATAGGACACCGCTCCGGACACGAGCGCCGCCTGGACCAGCGCGAGCATCACGACTAATGGGTGCCGTCGACCGCGCCGGTCTCGGGGATCGGGGATCTGCGCCCATACCTGGCGAAGATCGGCCATGTCCACGACCTTACCGGGCAGACCGCTCTGTTCCCGCGGGCCGGCGTCACCCGCCACGGTCGTGATGGCGGACAGGACGGATGGCATGGCAGACTGCACAGACAACGAGGCCCCGGTCGATCGGTTTGGTGTAGGAACCGCCGTTCTATGGGGCCTTGTTGCATGTCACACCCATGCCACGCCGTACGCGATCAACCTGTGACCTGCAACTCCTCGCCCGACCGTCTCAGCATTCGAGAACTCCTCAAGCCCTGGGGTGAAACCCGGTGCCGGAACCATCAGGCAAAGCGTTGCGCTTGTCTCTGGTTCCCGCACTTGGTTGCCTCATGGCATGGCGATCGACGATAACCCCCACATGCTCTGGCTCGGCCGCGTGTTAGCGGGTGAGATTGTTGACGGCGAAGTGGGGATCAAGCTTCGTGGTGGTCTCTTCGATGGTCGGACTCGCATCGTGCGGCTTGATAGCGAGGGGCGCCCTCCCCTTCGTGTCCGGGGGCGACGTGGTGGAGGTTGCTGGCAGGTCTATGAGCGAGTCGTGGCCGAAGAAGTCGCCTCAGGCTGGGTTTATGAGTACGTGGGCAGTGAACCTGCTACTCAATAGCGGGAGGGGAGCGGCCGACGCCAATCTGGAGGACCCTAAGGGACCGCGTAGCAGTAGGGGCCGATGGCCGGAGCGATCTGGTGGCGGGGTGCCGGTGGTCGGTGGTGTCAAACGGTCATGAAGATCCCCAGGTAGGTGGACTTGGGTTCTCTCGGCTGGTGGCCACCAGAAATCCATGCTGATGGCCAGGGTGGTCCTGATGGGTGGTCAGGTCAACGGGGTGACGCCCTTGCCCGCCAGAGCCTCGGCGAGTATCCGGGCAGGTTGAAGACAACGCTCGCAGCGTCACGCCGCGAGCACGTAGGCTCGTCCACGGCTCGTGTCCTTTCTTGGGTTGGATGCTCGACACACCCATCCTCAGCAAGGCCACGAGCCACCTTGCGTTACGACACGACCACGCTCAACTGCAGGGAGCCTGGAAAGTGCCTCCAATCACTGCGGAAACAAGGACATCAACAATCCCCTATTCTCGCTGGTCAGGGGGCACTTTCTCTGCGTCTTGGGCAAGGTCAACGATCACCCCACATGAAAGCTCGAGGTCAGTTGTATACGTTGAATTCTGCGATTGACCACCAGTTACTCGCAACGCTGCCGGTATTGACGACCTTGATGTAGCGAGCTGTCTGCGTTGGGAACGATGCCAGTTGGACTCGTTGGCCATCTGCTACGGAAGAAACCGTGGTCCAGTTGGTTCCATCCGTAGATACGTATACGTCTGCGCTTCGCGCATAGTCGCTGATACTGCTGCCGGCATCCAGCACGATCTTGCTGAAAGTCTGCGTTTGTCCCATGTCCACTTGAATCCAAATACCATCGTACTGCCCTGTTCCGGAGCTGTACCGAGTATCGGAATTACCGTCCAGCATGTTTCCGGGCGCATCGCCAGGACTTGCATCCGAAGCCGTTGCGATCCAACCTGTCCGCGTCAGCGCAGTACCTAGATCCATGACGTCGAACGAAGATCTGCCTGCCTCTACTCCGCTGGTTCCATTCACAGAAACCGTGAACCTCCCTGCCGGGAGTCCTTCCGGGACGTAGGCGCTGATGCTCGTGTCCGACCAGCTGTCTATGCTCGCATGGATTGATCCGAAATACACCGCACCCAGCCCCTGCGCGTCACCGAAATCATTACCGCTAATCGTGAACTTGGAGCGCGGTATGCCTTGATTCGGCGTCAAACTGCCGAAGGCCGGTGCCGGGAAGCTTGACAGCTTCTTGGTTGTGAACATCGCCGAAGTCCCGCTCGGGAGCGTATAGGTATACGAGCCGTCGGCGGATATCGGGAAACTCTGACTGCTGGCGGTTCCATTGAATACTACGGTAACCTGCGACCCTTCTGAGCTGGACCAGGTCTTCAGCTGGAGCCCGTTTGATACCGCTGTCGGAACTGCGATCGAACCGGTTTCCCTCGAAGGCCCGTGCACATTGATGTCACCAATGGCCCACCAGAAACCGGATGCTGCGGTACTGACGATGCGAATGTATCGTGCCGTCTGGGTTGGCATCGTGACGGCTACCTTTCCAATGCCACCGCTGCCGCTTGCGATCGCGCTGCCCCAGTCGGCGCCATCGTTCGAAACATGGACCTGATATTTATTGATGTAGTCGAACGAACTGTTCACGCCGGTATCGAGGACGATTTGATTGAAGCTCGTAGGACTGCCCATATCGATCTGGAACCAGTCGCCGCTCCTCGTCCCGTGCCCGAGACTCCACCGTGTGTTGATATCACCGTCGATCGCGTTCGCGGCCACACCCCAATCCGGAGCCGACGAAGCCGTGACGGTCCACTGGCTGCGGCTCAGCACCGTTCCTGCCGTCTCGATAGATGATCCGATCGGCATGGAATACGTGATCAGCTTGTTTCCGGTACGGACGGCATTCTGGTAGGGCAGTAGTGCCGGATCGTATGTGACGGTAACCGGATCAGACGTCGACTTGAACGTAAAGTCATGTGTCGGGTCCGAGACATTGGTCGCTGCAGGGATCCTGCCTCTCTGCGTAGGCCCCGAATACGTGAATGTGACGGCATCGCCGGCGTTCAAGGTGTAGTCGAAAGATTGCGTTCCGTCTGCAACGCTGAAGGTTTTCGCAGCGCTCCCCGAGTTGTACGCGATCAGGACCTTCGATCCATCCGGGTTCTGGAACGCAACATTCTCTATGCTCCCTTCCCCAAAGGTATTCGAGTAGATTCGATGCGCTCCAGGCTTTACGAACCTGGTGGCGTGAGCGAGTGCGTAGTAGTCCACGTTGTAGGACACCAGTCCGGTGGCCGGATCGATCGTGACCAATCCCCGACACATGGGGATACCATTGGTGTCGCTGTTGAGCGGACCCCTATCGGGGTCGAGTGCAATGTTCCACAGCATCACTCCGTTCGCCCAGTTGCGCATGCCATTGATGATCCAAGTGCCAAGTGCGTCATTGAACGCTGTCTGGTTGCTGTCCTGCCAAACGCCTCCAGTGGCTTCCGTGATGTACGTTTCTTTGCTCGGGTAGTCGTTGTGGACCAGAGTTTGGTAATTCTGATTGCCGCTATAGATGTGCCATCCGGTTCCAGCGGCGTACTTTGAGGCGGCGGGATCGCTGAAAATCGTCTCGGGATACGAGGGCACATCCCAGTTGTGGTCCCAGACCAGAATCTTCGTGGAAATTTGGTTGGCCTCGAATGCCCGGCCGATCTCCTGAACCAGCTGGGATTCCTGGTAAGCGGACAGGAACATGCCGGGCCAGCTGGGAGTGCCCATGGGTTCATTTTGCGGCGAAATATAGGAAATCGGCACACCGGCTTCGCCGTAGGCTTGTATGAACTTCACAAAATAGTTGGCCAGCACAGAAGTGTACTCGCTCTTGAGAGTACCTCCTATCATGGAACCGGAGGTCTTCATCCAGCCTGGCGGGCTCCATGGATTAGCCATGATTTTGATGGATGGGTTGAGCGAGAGAGCCTGCCGCAATGCCGGAATGATGTACGCCACATCATGCTGGACAGAGAAGTTGGACAGCGTCGGATCCGTTTGTCCCGCTGGCATGTCGTCATAGGAGTAATTCCCGGATGCATTGAAATCCGTGGCGCCCATCGGAGAGCGGAGCAGGCTGAGACCGATGCCCTGCGAAGGGTCGAACAGCTTTTTCATCAGCTCGGTTCGATTGGCAGTGGACAGCTTATTGATGAGCCAAGCGGAAGAGTCGGTCATAGCCGCCCCAAAACCTTGGACTCTTTGATACTTGACGCTATCGTCGATCTTGATCGTAAGCGGGTTGACCGTTTGCTTCGTTCGGAACAGCACATCGCTTTGGCTGACAACCCACTTCTCGGTCGATACGTCTGTCAGCCAAACACGCACGGAATTGCCAGGTGAGACCTGCTTCGGCTGCGTGGCGGCGACGGCGTTCCCGGAAACCTGGGTCCAGGCGGCGGCGACGCCAACGGTGAATAGGAACTGGCGTCGTCCGAGACCGTACGAGCTCATCGAAGATCCTCCTTCGGACCTGCTTGTTCAGTGCTTTGAAAAGGCGGGTGGGAAACCGAGGCTCGTGCCCAAGACAGGCACTCGCCGGCCGTAGAGTGTGATCTTGAGGGCCGGACGTCACGGAGCCGTTTTTCAAGGCTGGGGTAGGGATATCGAGGGTCGGCTCTACGCGACGTCGGTGCCGGTGCTCGGCTCTTTGATCACGAGTGGGTGCAGCTCCCACGCGTCGATCGCGTAGCCAAGGCGCGTACCCGGTGCGGTGCGGGCCTGAAGTCGCCACATGCCCTGCCCTGTTGGGTAGAAGCGCAGGGTGAGGACCTGGCCCGTGGTGGTCAGGAAGATTTCGGCGATGGAGTGGTCGACGACCACGCGCAGGTCGACGGGCCGGTCCGTTGGGCAGGGCATGCGGTAGGAGCCGCCGCGGGCCCGGGTGTCGAGTGAGGCGTGGTCGCGGTCGACGACCAGCTCGCCCATGTCGGCATCGAGGCGGATGTCGAGGTACTCGGAGCCGTCCGGGGTGGTGAGCAGCCGCAGCCCGGCGTTTCCGGAGGACTCCAGGTGGGCCGTCAGGTCGAAGGCGCGGCCCACGCTGCCGAGGTCCACCAGCTGCGGGCCGTGCGTCTCGCCTGCGGAGTGGATGGTGTGCTCGCCACGCAGAGCGAGCAGTTCGGCGGCGGGGTGCTGGCGCAGCGTGCCGTCGCCGGCGACATGGATCTCGCGGGGCAGGGTGAGTACGCCGGCCCATGCGCCTGCGACGGCCCAGGCTTCATCGCGGGCTTCTGCGGACCAGCCCCACAGCAGCCACCTCTCGCCCGGTGCGCGCAGCAGTGCGGGTGCGTAGCAGTCGGGGCCGTGGTCGGCGAGGATAGGCGGGCCGGCCTCGAAGACGTCGCCGTGGTCTTTACCGATCAGGGCCGCGACGCACCTGGCGCTGTCGGCTAGGTTCCACCCGCTGAAGATGAGAGCACCACGCCGGTCGACCCCCGGGAGGTACTGGGGGCATTCCCAGCCCTCGCCGGTGTGCAGGCCGGTTCCGCCGACGGGCTCCTTGGTGCGGGCGTCGAAGGGCCCCCGGTAGGTCCAGGTCTCCAAGTCGGGCGAGTCGTAGAGAAGGGCGGCGCCGCGGCCGTCCGCGAGGGCGGCGCCGACCAGCATCCGCCAGCCGTCGCCGTCCCGCCAGACGTACGGGTCGCGGTACATGGTGCAGCCTTCGGGCAGCTCGGGGATGAGCAGTTCCCCGCGCGGGCGGAAGGTTTGGCCGCCGTCGTCGGAGGTGGCACAGGTGACCGGCTGATGCTGGGACGAGCGGTCCTCGCGGTGCGCGGAGTAGAAGGCGACGAGCCGATCGTCGTCGGAGACGGCGTTGCCGGAGAAGCAACCGTCGCGTCCACGCCACTGGGGGTCGGGGACAGGGCGATCGGCAGCGGCTCCCAGGTCAGCAGGTCGGTGCTGCGGAAGTGGCCCCAGTGCAGGTTCGCATGGGTCGCGCCGTAGGGGTTGTACTGGTAGCAGACGTGGTAGTGGCCGTCATGGAAGACCAGCCCGTTGGGGTCGTTGATCCAGTTGGCAGGCGGGCGCAGGTGCGCGACGGGATAGTGCGGATCGAGGGGTGGGGTGGACACACGCGTGCCTTTCGGTATGTCAGACAGGGCCCGCCCAGTTGGCCCGAGGGGCAGCTGGGCGGTGGCCTTCAAGCCCGTATGCGGCCTTCAGGCGCGGATGCGGAATCCTGCGCTCAGCTGTTGCTCCCGCCATGAGCTGGGGCCGACACGGAGCATGAACTCGCCTGGTTCGACCACTCGGCGGTTGTCGGCTGTGACGAGTGAGCACTGCGAGGCAGGGATGCTGATGCCGACGTCCAGGGTTTCGCCGGGAGGGATCTCGACCTGCGTGAAAGCCTTCAGCTCCTGCTCGGCCCAAGTGACGCTGGTAGTCAGGTCGCTGACGTATGCCTGGACCGTTTCCAGGGCGGGACGGCTTCCGCTGTTGGCGACCCGCACCATGGCGTGGACGGTGCCGTTGGCGGGGACGTCCTCGTCCTGCACGACAAGGTCGGAGTAGGTGACAGTGGTGTAGGTGAGGCCCTCGCCGAACGCGAACAGGGGGTCCTGGGTGAGATCCGCGTAGCGATGCCCGTGTTGGCCTCGCACCTGGTTGTAGAAGACGGGTTGCTGTCCGACGTGGCGTGCGAAGGAGACCGGGAGTCGGCCGCTGGGTTCGATGAGTCCGAGGAGGAGTTCGGCGACGGCGCGGCCACCGCGCATACCCGGGTTGAACGCCTCGATGAGTGCTGCCGCGTTCAGTGCCGAGTCCGGGAGGGTGCTCGGCTTGGACTGGGCCAGCACCACGATCATGGGCGTGCCGGTGGCGGCGACCGCGTCCAGCAGAGCGATCTGGCCTCCTTGGAGGTCGAGCGTGGCCGTCGAGCGCACTTCGCCCGTGAGGGCGATGGTGTCACCCACGACCACGACGGCGTAGTCGGCGGCCTTTGCCGCGGCGGTGGCCTCCCGAAGCTGTGCCTGGTCGACCGGGGCCGGGGTGAAAACGGGCGGCTGCGGTTGGCCGTCGGGCCCGGTGGACGACTCGCTGTCCTGGCTGGGGCTTGCGATGTCAGCTCCGCGGGTGTGCGTGATGGTCCAGTCGGCAGGCACGACGGCGCGAAGGCCGTCGAGCACCGTCTCCACCGACTCCCGTGGATGTCCTTCGGGCATCCACGGGACCTGGCCGGAGGCCCCCGCCCAGTCGCCGAGCATGGCTTCCGGGCTGTCGGCGTTGGGGCCGATGACCGCGATCGTGCGCGGCGTGCCCTGGCCTGCGGCGCGGCCCGTTCCGTCCGAGGTCAGCCCGCCTTCGAGGGGCAGGATGCCGTCGTTGCGCAGCAGCACCAGGGAACGACGGGCGGTCTCGAGGTTGAGGTCGGTGTGTTCACGGCAGCCGATCACCTGGGCTTGCCGCTCGGGGTCGGGGGCGCGGGGGTCCTCGAAGAGCCCGAGTTCGAACTTCAGCCGGAGAACCCGGCGTACCGCGTCGTCGATCTGTTTCTCGTCGATCAGGCCGCGGGCGACCGCCTCCTGCGCGGCCTCGAAGAACGCCGGCGTGGCCATGATGAGATCGTTCCCGGCGTTGACGGCGACCGCCGCCGCCTCGACGTAGTCGGCGCAGACCCGCTGGTCGTAGACCATCCGGCCGACGTTGTCCCAGTCGGTCACCAGCGTGCCGGTGAAGCCCCACTCGCCCTTGAGCACATCGTTGAGCAGCCACTGATGCGCGGTAATGGGCACCCCGTCGATCGACTGGTAGCCGAGCATGAAGGCGCGGCAGCCGGCACGAGCCGCTTGCTCGAACGGGGGCAGGAACCACGAGCGCAGCTTGCGTGGGCTGAGATCGGCTTCGCTCGCGTCGCGCCCGCCCAGGGTTTCGGAGTAGCCCGCGAAGTGCTTGGCGTACGCCAGCAGGGCTGTCGGGTCGTTGAGGCCCTCACCCTGATAGCCACGGACCATCGCCGCCCCGAGTTCACCGATCAGGAACGGGTCCTCGCCGAACGTCTCGTTGACCCGGCCCCAGCGCAGGTCCCGGGTGATGCACAGCACGGGGGAGAACGTCCCATGGATTCCGGTCGCCGCGATTTCGGTCGCGGCCGCACGGGCGACCCGTTGAAGCAAAGAGGGATCCCAGGTACAGGCCATGGCCAACTGTGTCGGGAAGATGGTCGCGCCCGGCCAGAACGAGTGGCCGTGGATGCCGTCGTCGGCTGTCAGCAGCGGAATGCCGAGCCGTGTCTGCCGGGCCAGTTCCATGGCCTCCGGCATCCGCGCGGGATGCACATGCAGGACCGACCCGGCCAGCTTGGCCGACACGATGTCCACCAGGTCCCCGTGTTGTGCGTCGAGCATCAGCAACTGCCCGACCTTTTCCGGCAGGGTGATGCGGGACAGCAGGTCCTCGACCCTTGCTTCCATAGACGCTTCCGGATCCAGGTACGTGTCAGAGCGGCCCGGCTGTCCCACTATGTTCTCCAAGTCATCAGTCGTCACAGGTCAGAGAGTTGGTTGCCGACGGCGGGTGGTCGCCGCGGTCGACGGCGCTTCGCCGCGGGGGCTCGCGCGCCGTCCGCCTGCCGCCCCGGACGGGATCGGTGCCGCAAAGGGCGGCGGGGCGGGTGTCGGAGCGTCACTTCAGGCCAGCGGTGGCGATGCCGGCGACGAAGTGACGTTGGAAGAGAAGGAAGACGATCATCACCGGTAGCAGAACGACGACGGTGCCGGCGAGCAGGATGCCGAAGACGGTGAAGGACTGTCCGCTGCTGGCCAGAGCGAGCCCGACAGGCAGCGTGTACTGGTCCTCGTTCTGGGCCACCACTAGCGGCCACAGGAAGTTGTTCCAGGAGCCGAGGAAGGTGATGATCCCCAGGGTGGCGAGGGCCGGTCTGGTCAGCGGCAGGATGATCTTCCAGAAGATTGCCAGTTCGCGGCAGCCGTCGACGCGGGCCGCGTCGATGAGTTCGTCGGGCAACGTGGAGATGAACTGCCGCATCAGGAAAACCCCGAACGGGGCGGCCAGGAACGGCAGGATCAGCCCGAGCAGGGAGCCGGTCAGCTGCATGTTGGCCACCAGCACGTACAGCGGTACGAAGGTGACCAGGCCGGGGACCATGAGGGTCCCTATGACCAGGGTGAACACGGCGCGCTGTCCGCGGAACTCCAGCTTGGCCAGGGCGTAACCGAGCATCGAGCAGAAAACCAGATTGCCCGCGGTGACGGCGAGGGCCACGATCACGGAGTTGGCGAACATGCTCGTGAAGTCGAGCCTGCTGAACAGCTCGCCGTAGTTGGCGGCCGTGGGCGCCGTGGGTATCAGGACGGGTGGAACTCTGCGGATGTCGGCCTCAGGCTTGAAGGAGCCGGACAGCATCCACAGGAACGGCGCGATCATCAGCAGCAGGGCACCGGCGAGCGGCACATACAGCCAAGGGTGGCCCCAGGTCTGCTGGATGCGTCGGCGCCTCAGGGCGCGGTCCGTTCCCGGCTGTGCCGGCCGAAGAGTGGAGACGGTGCTCATGGGGCGTCAGTCCTTGTCTCGCAGCATCCGGAACTGCAGAACGGTCAGCGCGACGATGAGGACGAAGATGACGTAGCTGGCGGCCGACGCCATGTCGTAGTTGCCGTTGCCGAACTGGTTGTAGGCGTACAAGGTGGCCGACAGGGTGGAGTCCAGCGGCCCGCCGCCGGTCATCACGAACGGCTCGTCGAAGAACTGCAGGTAGCCGATGCCAGTGGTGACGGCGGTGATCAACAGGGCGGGGCGCAGCAGAGGGAAGGTGACGCGCCAGAAGCGCTGCCAGGCCCCGGCACCATCGAGTTCGGCCGCCTCCATCAGGGACTGGGGCACGGACTGGAGCCCAGCCAGCATGATGATCATGACGGTGCCGAGGTTCCGCCACACGGCCATCACGATCATGACGGGCAGGGCGAAGCGGGTGTCCGCCAGCCATGCGGGCCCGTCAATCCCGAACCAGCCCAGGACGGCGTTCACCAGGCCCGCGCGCGGTTCCAGGAGCGTCTTCCAGACCACGGCGATGGCCACGATGCTGGTGATCACCGGGAGGTAGAAGCCGATCCGGAAGACGGCCCGGAAGCGGAGGATACCCCTGTTGAGAGCGACCGCCGCGGCGAGCCCAGCGGCCAGCGTCAAGGGCAGGGCCACCAGGACGAACACGGCGGTGTTGCGCAGGGCTGTGAAGAACTGATCGTCCTGGAAGAGCCGTAGGTAATTGTCGAAGCCGATGAACCCTACGTTCAGGGGTGTGCGTAGGTCGGCGCTCTTGGTGTCGGTCAGGCTCATCAGCACCGACCAGACAACCGGCAGCAGCATGAAGGCCGCAAACAACGCGAGGAAGGGCGTGGCGAGGATCCAGGCGGCCCGGGCCTGCCTGCCGCGTGCCGGGCCCTGGAGCGCAAAGCGCCGCCGATCGGCACTCCTGGCCGGCCGTGAGGTGCTCTGCTCCTGGCTGTCGCCCCGCCCGGGGAGCGTTTTCGTGGACATGGATGTCATCCGTCCGTACGAGGGCTGCTCACGCGGCGGCGCTCAGCGGCCGGTGCCGATGCTGGTCGCCTTGGACTGCAGCGCCTGCTGCACCTGGGCGACGGTGGCCTTGCCGAGGGTCAGCTTCTCCAATTCAGAGTCGATGGCGTCGGCGATCTGCTGCCAGGTTGTGATGGCGGGCGGCGCCTTGCTGACCTCGAGCTGCTCGGCGAACGCCTTCATGTTCTCGTCCTCGGTCAGCTTCCCCTCCGACCACGCTTGGGGCGAAGGGGGCAGGCTGCCGGTGGCCTTGGCATAGGCCGCGAGGTTGGCGGGCTCGGTCAAGAACCGGGCGAACTTCCATGCCCCGTCGGAGTTCTTGGCGTCCTTGAACACCGCCAGGTCGCTGCCGCCGGCGAACCCTGCGGGCTGCTTGGTGTACGGCACCGGCATGGTCTTCCACTTGCCGTTCAGCTCTGGCGCGTCCTTACGGAAGCTGCCGCCGGCCCAGGCGGCCTCCTGGTAGGTGGCGATGAGCCCGTCCCGGAAAGCCTGCACGTTGTCCGCCCTGTCGGTGGGCGCCAGGCCCTGCTTGGGGATGCTTGCGTAGTACTCCAGCGCCTTGGCGACCTCGGGCGAGTCGAAGGTGAACTTCCCGTTCTTGGCGTCGTAGATGTCACCGCCCTGCTGCCAGACCAGCGGCAGCCAGAAAATCCAGGAGTTGAAGCCCATCACCAGACCGGTGGCATGGCGCAGCTTGGGGTTCTGCTCGCCGACAGTGGCCTGGATGGCCTTGAGGTCCTTCAGGTATCCGTCCCGGTCGCCGGCCAGGGCGTCCTTGATGCCGGCCTTCGTGGTGATGTCGGTCCGGTAGTAGACCACCGAGGTGTCGGCGATGAACGGCACGCCGTAGGAGGTGTCCTTGTATTTGGTGGTGTCCCACTGGCCGGGGTAGAAGTCCGAGGACTTGATCGACGTCGGGGTGGCCTGGAAGGCGTTCATGGCCGCCATCTCCGCCATCCAGGTGGTGCCGACCAGGGACATGTCCGGTGTGTTGCCGCCGGCGATCGCGGTGGTCAGCTTGTCGTGGGCGGAGTCCCAGGGCACCGCCGTGATCTGAATGTCGACGCCGGGGTTTTGCTGTTCGAACTTCTTGGCCAGGCTCTCAAGGTCCTTGTCGGTGTCGCCCATGGACCACATGACGACCTTGCCTGTGGCCTTGCCGCTGCTGATCTCCGCAGGTGCGACCGTGCCTGGCCCGGCGTCGGCGCTCCGGCCGCAGCCGGTGGCCACCAGGGCTGCCGTGACGGTGACGCACATGATCTGGACGGTTCTGACGGTGTGACGGGTAGTGGTACGCATTGTGCGGCTCCTTGCCGTTGAGCGATACAGGCGCGGGGGGCAGCGAAGGGTGGGAGCGGGCAGGCGCCCGGATAGGTCGGCCCACGAGTGGAGACCGTCTGCGGTGACAGCGGCATCGACGTCCAGCCACAGGTCGCGGCTGGAAAGACGCGGAGCCGGTTGTGGCCGGGCTGGGTGTGCCAGGCGTACCGTTCGGTGTCCCAGATCGGGAACGTGCGGGCGGAAACGCGCACCTCTGCGTCACGTGTGAACGCAGGTGCAGCGGCTATGGCTTGCGTGGAAGGCTCGGCGAAGAGGTTCGCCGAGGTCTCAAGGAGACAGGTGCGGTGTGCCACTCATCGGCAACACACCGCCCGACTGCGAGGCGTCGACACCTTGCGCATCGCGGTGATGTCGCGTCAGTTCGAGCTCGGCTTCAACGTCGAGCCACGAACCACGAGGTTGGTGGGAATGATGCACGAGGGGGCGGCCTCCGGGGATCGGCGCACGTGGTCCAGCAGCAGACGCGCCGCCGCCGCACCCATCTCGCGCATCGGTTGGCGGATGGTGGTCAGTGCCGGATAGGTGTACGACGCCAGTTCGATGTCATCGAACCCCACCACGGAGACATCCTGCGGAATCCGAAGGCCCGCCTCGTGCAAGGCGGCCAGCACGCCGGCCGCCGTAGGGTCGTTGTGCCCGAAGACCGCGTCGAATTCCACGCCGTCTGCGAGAGCTTGCGCGACCGCGCTCCGACCGCGGTCGAAGAGGAAATCGCCGCAGATGATGCGGCGTTGGTCGAGCTCGATCCCGGCGTTCGCATAGACGTCGACGAAGCCGCCCAGCCGTTCCCGAGTACAGCCGAACGCCTCGGGACCGGTCACCACCAGAGGGCGACGGCGGCCGATGTCCAGCAGGTGGCGCGCCGCCTGCTCACCCCCCTCCCGGTTGGTGGTGGCCACGTAGGGGAATCCCGGCCGGTGGAAGCGGTCGTCGATCAGCACCACCGGCAGCCCCGCTTCGTGCAGCTCCGTGATGTACCCCAGGGCCCCCTCGGGCTCTATCACCAGCAGACCGTCGAACGACTTGGCAGCGACCTGCAGGCCCAGCCTGCGCAGTGACTCCTCACCGCGGTTCCAGGTCAGCATGCGCAGTCCGAAGCCTTCGGTCTCCAGCGTTTCGACGACCGCCTGCACGATGCCGGCCCAGGCCCAGGCCATATCAGGGACCAGCATGCCGATCATCTGTGTGGTGCCGCGTGCGAGCCCCACTGCCCCGGCGCTCGGCACATAGCCGAGCTCCGAGATCGCCTCGCGCACCTTCAAGATGGTGTTCTCGCGGATCTCGCCCTTGCCGTTCAGCACCCGCGAGACCGTCGTCTTGCTGACCCCGGCCCGCGCGGCCACGTCAGAGATGGTGACTCCCATGCCACCTCCCTCCCTCCATGCAGAGGCGGAAGACGTTCTCCCGCACCGAGGACCGATCACGCAGAGAGTCCTGGAACCGGTACCGGGAGCGGTGCCGGAACCGGTTTCGGCTCCGGTTCCCAGAAGTGAAGCACCGAGAGGTCCGACCGGTCAACACGCCGGAAACAACTCGTTCACAAATCCCGACCATGTTGCGGGACGCCTGCCAGGTTCGCCAGCCATGTCGCGGCCACCCTGACCTGGGCGGTTGCCGCAGTGACGCCTGTCGGCCGGTCGGCACGCACCGGACCAATCGCGCCCGAACCATTGACGCACTGGCCGGAGTGCGCTTCATAATCAGGCACTCGATGTCAACGATGACATATGTCAACGATGACACCCCCGGGCGGCGGCGTGGACGCCGACGCCGGCCTGGGGCGTCACTTTCCGGTCCGTCCGCGCCGAGGCCGCAGTCACCGCTGCACGGACGACCGCGGGACAAGGAGACACCATGAGCTCTGTACGCGTACCCCGGCATGCCCGCGTGCGGTTACTGGCGGCGGTGGCGACGGTCTGCGCCCTGTCCGCAGCTCCACTCGCCCCCCAGGCCGCCGCGGCCGACATCCCGCCGTACACCGAGACCTACAGACCCCAGTTCCACTTCACTCCGGAGAAGAACTGGATGAACGACCCCAACGGCCTCGTCTACTACAAGGGCGAGTACCACCTCTTCTACCAGCACAACCCGAACGGCAACTCCTGGGGCGACATCTCCTGGGGGCACGCGGTGAGCACGGACCTCGTGCACTGGAAGGAGTTGCCGCTCGCCCTGTCGCACGACGACGAGGAGATGGTGTTCTCCGGCAGCGCGGTCGTCGACTGGAACAACACCACCGGGTTCGGCACGGAGAAGAACCCGCCCATGGTGGCGATCTACACCAGCGCCTACAAGAACGGCGGCAAGCAGGCCCAGTCACTCGCCTACAGCACCGACCGCGGCCGCACCTGGACCAAGTACCAAGGAAATCCCGTCATCGACATCGGCTCCACCAACTTCCGCGACCCCAAGGTCCAGTGGTACGCGCCGACCAAGAGCTGGCTGATGACGGTGTCACTGTCCGCCGAGCACAAGGTGCGGTTCTACTCGTCCAAGAACCTCAAGGATTGGGAGCTGCTCAGCGAGTTCGGGCCGGCCGGCGCGACGGGCGGCGTGTGGGAGTGCCCCGACCTGTTCCCCCTCGCCGTCGACGGGGACAAGAACAACATCAAGTGGGTCCTGGTCGTCAACATCAACCCCGGGGGCATCGCGGGCGGTTCGGGCGCCCAGTACTTCATCGGCGACTTCGACGGCAAGAAGTTCACCGCCGAGGACAAGGGCACCTACACACCGCCCACCGGCACGGTGACGCAGGACTTCGAGGGCGCCGACTTCGGTACGTGGACGGCTACCGGCGCCGCGTTCGGCCAGGCACCGGCAACCGGCGCCGTGGACGGTCAGGGAACCGTCACGGGCTTCGACGGCAAGGGCCTCGCCAACAGCTTCCACGGCGGCGACGGGACCACCGGCACCCTCAACTCGCCCGAATTCACCGTCGAGAGCCCCTACTTGAACTTCAAGATCGGTGGGGGCCGGCACCCGCACGAGGCCGGGACCGTCCTGAAGCAGCCACCGCCTGAGGGGACGGTCCTCGCCGACTTCGAAGGCGGAACCTACGGCAGCTGGACGAAGACCGGGGACGCCTTCGGCAGCGCACCCGCCACGGGTACCCTTCCCGGTCAGGGACAGGTCTCCGGCTGGCTGGGAGACGGGCTGGTCAATACCTTCCTGAACGGCGACTCCACCATCGGCACCCTCACGTCGCCCGAATTCACCATCGACAAGAAGCACATCAACTTCCTCATCGGCGGCGGCCACCACCCGTCCGGTTCCGACAACCCCACCGCCGTCGAGCTCCTCGTGGACGGCCAAGTCGTCCGTAGCGCCACCGGAAAGGATGCCGAGGCACTCAACTGGGTCTCCTGGGACGTCGCCGACCTCGCCGGCAAGAAGGCGCAGATAAAGATCGTCGACGACAACACCGGCGGCTGGGGCCACATCAACGTGGACCACATCGTGCTTTCCGACACGCAGGCCAAGCCCGTTTCCCAGGAGACGTCCGTCAACCTGGTCGTCGATGGCCAGGTCGTCCGCAGCGCCACCGGCGCCAACAGCGAGACCCTGGACTGGGCCTCCTTCGACCTGCGTCCCTACGCCGGCAAGAAGGCGCAGATCCAGATCCTCGACATGAACACCGCCGGCTGGGGCCACATCCTCGCCGACCAGTTCACCATCGCTGACAAGCCCGCCCTCTCCGTCGTGCAGCGCGCTGACTGGGCCGACTACGGCAAGGACTACTACGCGGCGGTGTCCTGGGAGAACGTGCCGGGCGGCAAGCGGTACATGATCGGCTGGATGAACAACTGGGACTACGGCCTCTCCGCGCCCACCTCTCCCTGGCGCGGGGCGCAGAGCGTTCCCCGAGAGATGGGCCTGCGCACCATCGACGGCCGGATCCGGCTGACCAGCAAGCCGGTCAACAACCTGGAGTCCCTCCGGGACAAGCACCCGGCGACGGCGTCCGACGTCACCGTCAAAAGCACCTCCAAGCCTCTGATCGGCCGTGCGGTACAGGGCAAGGCACTCGACATCGAGGCGACCTTCTCCCTCCAGGACGCCGAACGCTTCGGCCTGAAGGTGCGTACCGGCGCAGGCGGCGAGGAGACCGTCATCGGCTACGACACCACGACACAGGAGCTGTACGTCGACCGCACCCGCTCCGGCGCCGTGGACTTCAACAGCACCTTCCCCGGCGTCCAGACCGCGCCCCTGAAGGCCGAGAACGGCAAGGTCAAGCTGCGGATCCTCGTCGACTGGTCGTCCGTCGAGGTCTTCGGCGGCAGCGGCGAGACCGTGATCACCGATCAGATCTTCCCCGACCCCGCCAGCACCGGCGTCGACGTCTTCGCCGAAGGCGGCACCGCCACCCTCGACCACATGCAGGCATGGCAGCTGAAGTCCATATGGCCGTGACCTGCCTCGAGCCCGCGCGCCGGACGGCCAGGAGCGGCTTCCGGCGTGCGGCTCTCGGCGAGGCAGGCGCCGCCGCCATCGCGAACGGCGGTGGGGGCGTGCTCCTGACCGGTGGCGAAGCCAACCAGGCCGGCGAGGACGTCGCGGGCAGGGCGAACGTCATCTCGGGCAATGACGGGCGGGGCCTCCAACTCGGCAGCTCGGCGCCCGCCGGCACCGACGACCTACGAGAGCGGCGCCACTCATCCTCCTTTTCGCCGTACCGTCGGCCAAGGAGCACCTGTTCAGGTGGTGGAGGATGCGGGTCCCGTCACGTACCGGTAACAACTGTTGACGCGACCGATACGTGGACGTACTGTGCCGTTAATCGATTTACGTCAATCGATTAACGAGGAGCCATGGCAGCCACTCTGAAGGACGTCGCCCTTCGCGCCGAGGTATCGGTCGCGGCTGCGTCGCTGGTCTTGTCCGGCAAGGCCGAAGGCCGGGTCGCCGAGGCGACCGCCGAGCGGGTCCGGACGGCGGCGGCGGAGCTGGGCTACCGCGGCAACCGCGCCGCCCGCAGCCTGCGTACGCAGTCGGCTCCGCTGCTGGGCCTGCTCAGCTTGGGCGTGGCCACCCAGCCCTACGCCGGAGCGATGCTCGAAGCCGCCCAGTCAGCCGCGCGCGAGCATGACTACGACCTGTTGTTCATCGAGGTCGGCACCCAGGAAGCCATCGCCGAGAACCTGCGACTGCTGGAGGAGCATCAGGTCGCGGGTGTCCTGATCGCCTCCTACTTCCACCGGGAGCTGGTCTTGCCCGCGCAGCTGCCCGCGCCCACCGTTCTCGTCGACGCCCTGTGCCGGGACCGCGACATCGACTGGGTGGTGCCCGACGAGTACGTTGGCGAGACCGAGGTTCTGGAGGAGCTCGCCCGTGCCGGCCACCACCACGTCGGCTGGATCTGTGATATCCCGAGGTACCCCGCGACCATACTGCGGACCAAGGCGTTCGAGGACGTCGCCGCGCGCCACGGATGGGACGACGACCCGCGGCGCGTCGTCCTGACCGAGCACGCCGACGCCGCCGACGGCTACGCGGCCATGCAGCGGCTGCTCGAGCAATTCCCCAAGGTGACGGCGGTCGCCGCCTTCACCGATCGCATGGCCATGGGCGTCTACATGGCCTGTTTCGAGCGGGGCATCCGCGTGCCCCAGGACATGTCGATCGTCGGATTCGACGACCAGGTCCTGGTGTCGGAAGCGCTCCGTCCTGGACTGACCACCGTGGCACTGCCCCATCGCCAGATGGGCAAGTGGGCGGTGGGCCGGCTCATCGAGCGCATCGAGTCGGCGGAGGACCTGGGGGTCAGCCAGGTCCGAATCAATGGCGGCCTGGTCGTCCGAGACTCGGTCGCCGCTCCGCGCACTGGTCGGGTCAGGGCCAGTACGCGGAGGTGAGCAATACCCATGCAACGGCATAGCCGTTGCCTCGCTTGGAGGGCATCATGTCAATACTAGCCCGGAACCTCCCCATGGCCGCCCTGGGCGTCGCCGGTGCGCTGGCGCTCGCCGCCTGCGGTGGCGGCGGGACGAGCGCGGGGCCGGCCGGTTCCGCCCCGGCCGCCTCCGGTGGCAAAACCAAGGTCACCATGTGGACGCACAACGCCGGCAACGAGGTCGAGCTCAAGCTGGTCCAGCAGGTCACCAACGACTACAACGCCTCGCAGGACAAGTACGAGATCACCATCCAGGCGTTCCCGCAGGAGTCCTACAACGACGCCATCGTGTCGGCCGCGGCGTCCAAGAGCCTGCCCTGCCTCCTCGACGTCGACGCTCCGGTCATGCCCAGCTGGGCGCACGCCAACTACCTCCAGCCGCTGACCATCGACGCCAAGCTCACCGACCCGCTGCTGCCGGGAATCAAGGGCGCCTACAACGACAAGCTGTACTCGCTCGGCTTCTACGACGCCGCCCTCGGCATCGTGACGCGCAAGTCAATCCTCACCGACAACGACATCCGGATCCCCACCATCGACCAGCCGTGGACGTTGGAGGAGTTCGACGCGGCCCTCGCCAAGATCAAGGCGTCGGGCAAGTACGACTACCCTCTGGACGCCGGCACCGGCTGGACCGGTGAGTGGTACCCCTACGCCTACTCCCCGCTCCTGCAGTCCTTCGGCGGCGACCTCATCAACCGCGCCGACTTCTCCACCGCCGAGGGTGTGCTGAACGGTCCCCAGGCGGTCAAGTGGGGCGAGTGGTTCCAGGGCCTGTTCAAGAACAAGCTGGCCAACCCCAAGGAGTCCGAAGACCGAACGGACTTCCTGCAGGGCAAAGTCGCGATGCAGTGGAACGGCTCCTGGGCCATCGGCGACGCGGCGAAGAAGTTCGGCGACGACATCCTCGTCCTGCCGCCGCCGAACCTGGGCAAGCAGCCCTACATCGGCGCGGGCTCCTGGCAGTGGGGGATGTCCGCGACCTGCCAGACCCCTGAGGCGGTCAACGGCTGGATCAGCTTCGGGCTGCAGGACAAGTACCTGTCGGCCTTCAGCGAGCAGCTCGGCAACCTGCCCGCCTCCGCCAGTGTGCAGGCGCTGGGCAAGAAGTTCAGGGAAGGCACCAAGGAGAGCACCTACATCGAGCTCGCCCGCAAGTACGCGCTCATCCGCCCGCCGACACCCGCCTACCCCTTCATCGCCAAGACCTTCGAGAAGGCGGCGGCCGACATCATCTCCGGCGCCAACGTGCAGGACGCGCTGAACACGGCCGTCGACGCCATCGACAAGAACCTGGCCGAGAACAACAACTACCAGTAGCCGGCCCTGGTCCGGGGTGTGCCGCCACCCCACCCCGGACCCACCCCCACCTGTGAGGTCCACGTGTCCCTGACGCATGCCCGCGGCAGACCCAAGCGATCCGTCACCTACATGCGGGACCGGCCCAGGCGATGGCCGAACCGGCCCGCCGACCGCCACAAGGCCGAGGCCAGGACGGGACGGCTGTTCACCGCCCCGGCGATGTGCCTGCTGCTGATCTTCCTCATCATCCCGATAGCCCTGGCCTTCAGCCTCGGCTTCACCGACGCCAAGCTCTCCTCGCCGCAACCCACCCGCTGGGTCGGCCTGTCCAACTTCGAAGACCTCCTGAGCATCAAGCCCCTCACCCTCGACGAGGCCCGCGTCCGCGAGCTCGCCGGACCTGAGGGCACCGTCCGCACCGCCCTGCGCAGCCTGACCAAGAACGGCAGCGGAACCCCCTACGAGGGCATGTCGGTGCTGTCGGACTCCGTCGCCGCCGACGGCAAGAGCGGCAGCTTCTGGCTCGCCGGCGACCCGCTGTTCTGGAAGTCGCTGCGCAACACCGCCGTGTTCGCCCTCGTCGTCGTCCCCGTCCAAGGAGGGCTGGGCCTGCTGCTGGCGCTGCTGGTCAACAGCAGATTCCGGGGACGGGTGTTCTTCCGTACGGTGTTCTTCCTGCCCGTCGTGATGTCGATGGTCGTGGTGTCGATCCTGTGGGCCTTCCTGTATGAGAAGGACGGACTGGTCAACAACGCGATCAAGGCGGTCTACCCGTCATGGGACCCGATCGCGTTCCTCGCCGACCCGTCCACCGCACTGCCCGCCATCATCGCCATGTCGATCTGGCAGGCCGTCGGCTTCCACATGATCATCTGGCTGGCGGGGCTGCAGACCATCCCGGCCGAGCTGTATGAGGCCGCCAAGATGGACGGCGCGGGCCCTTGGCGCACCTTCACCTCCGTCACCTGGCCGGGCCTGCGGCACACCTTCGTGTTCGTCCTGGTCACCATCACCATCGCCGCGCTGGGAATGTTCACGCAGGTCAACGTCATGACCAAGGGCGGGCCTCTGGACTCCACCTCCACGCTCGTCTACCAGGCCTTCGCCGAGGGCTACGGCAAACAGCGCATCGGGTACGCCTCGGCCATCTCCTTCGTGTTCTTCGTGCTCGTGCTGTGCGTCGCGCTCATCCAGCGCCGGCTGACCAGGGAGAAGGACGCATGACCACCACCGTCAAGGCCCGCCGGACCCTCGCCCGCACCGCCTTCTACGCGGCCGGGGCGCTGTTGTCGCTTGCCTTCCTGCTGCCCATGGTCTTCATGATCGTCTCCAGCTTCAAAGGCAAGCTGCAGATCTTCGAAGACCTCGAATCCGTCCGGGCGTTCCTGCCGGTGGGCGACGTCGGACTCGACAACTACCAAGGACTGTTCAGCCGGGTGCCGCTCGCCCGCTTCTACGTCAACTCCCTGCTCGTCTCATTCCTCGTCGTCGGGCTCGGGCTGGTGATCAACAGCCTGGCCGCGTTCGGCATCGCCCGGATGCGCTGGCGCGGGCAGGGGATCGTCATGGGGGTGCTCATCGCGACCCTCATCGTGCCGTTCGAGACGCTTGCGCTCCCGCTGCTGTACTGGGTGAACAATCTGCCCTATGTCTCCTTCGCCACCGGGACGCCGGAGCTGACCACCGGCTGGATCAACACCTACGCCGTGCAGATCGTCCCGTTCATCGCCAACGCGTTCTCGATCTTCCTGTTCGTGCAGTTCTTCAAGTCCATCCCGCGCGAGATCGACGAGGCCGCCTTCATCGACGGCGCGGGTTTCCTGACCGTCTACCGGCGCATCGTCGTCCCGCTGAGCGGGCCCGCCTTCGCCACCAGCGCCATCCTCACCTTCCTGCCCATCTGGAACTCCTACCTGTGGCCGACGATGGTCGTCCAGGAGGAGGGCCTTCGGCCGCTCCCCGTCGGCCTGGACTACTTCTTCCAGTCCAACACCGCCGAGGGCGTGCCATGGGGCCAGATCATGGGGTACACCACCCTGGTCACCCTGCCGATCATGGTGCTTTTCATCGTTTTCCAACGCAGTTTCGTGGCCAGCGTGGCCAATAGTGGAATCAAGGGGTAATCAATGTTGCGACTGGCGGACAGCTGGATCTGGGACTCGTGGTACGCCTACGACGGCGAGCTCCACCACGCGTTCTACCTCCGGGCCTCCCGCGGCCTCGGGGATCCCGACCGCCGCCACCGCCACCCGAGCGTCGGCCACGCCGTGTCCGCCGACCTTCAGGACTGGACGGTCCTGCCCGACGCGCTGGCGGTCTCGGACTTCCCGGCGTTCGACGACTGGACCACCTGGACCGGCAGCGTCGTACGCGACGACGCCGGGTTGTGGTGGATGTTCTACACCGGCACCACCCGGCAGGACGGTGGCGGCGTCCAGCGCGTCGGCGTCGCCACCTCTACGGACCTCCTCCTGTGGCACAAGCACCCGGCACACACCGTCCTGGAGGCCGACCCGCGCTGGTATGAGAAGCACGGCCAGTCCGACTGGGGCGAAGAAGCCTGGCGCGACCCTTTCGTCTTCCGGGGCGAGGACGGCCGGTGGCACATGTACGTCACCGCCCGCGCCGGCCACGGCGATTGGCGAAGCCGCGGTGTCGTCGGGCACTGCACCTCCACCGATCTGGAGCAGTGGCACGTCCAGCCGCCGCTGACCGAGCCCGGCGCCGGGCTCGGCCACATCGAGGTCATCCAGGCCGAAGTCGTCGACGGCACTCCCACGCTGATCTTCTCGTGTGCGAGCGCCCAACTCGACGACGACGCTCTCCGTCGTTACGGCACCGGGGGCATCTTCAGCGTCACCGGGCCCAGTCTCCACGGCCCCTTCGACATCTCCACCGCCCGGCTGTTCCCCGACACCTCGCTCTACGCCGGTCGCCTGGTCCGGCACGACGGCCGGTGGCACCTGATGGCCTTCCGAGACCTCGTCGACGGCCGCTTCGTCGGCGAGCTCGCCGACCCAGTCCCCGTCACCAGTACGCCGGATGTGGGCCTGATGCCCGCCGTCGACCGCAGCGCGGCCTACCAGTAGGCCTTCCACCGCTCCCGCGCAGACCGGCCGGGCGTGCCTTGGATCGTTTGGTGACGTGATTTTGGGATTGCTATTCGTCGTGGTCCGTGGAGAGGAGGGTTGGCTGGCGTACGTGAAGGGCCGTTGGTCTCTTGCTTCGGCGCTCACCGAGTAAGAGAACAGAAGAGGCCAACCAGTTCCGTTGTTCCTCGCGTGCCTGCCCGCGGATGGGAGTCCTGCGGCGGAGGGCGTCCGCGACGCCGGTTCCCATTCATGCGCCCGGCGATGGCCACTGCTGCAGGCGTCTGGAGCTTGATCACGGCCAATACGCGGCCAAGTTGAGGTGCTCAGGGGAGAATGCCCTGGTCAGCGCATGATCGCGACAGGACTGTAAAACCGTCGGCTCAGCCTACGCAAGTTCGAACCTTGCACACGCAGTAAGCGCAGCTCAGAGGCCCTACGGGGCCTCTTCTGCATTTCAGGGGTATGCAGCCCTGAGCGGCCGTTTGTCACTGGTCACGGGATATACGCGGGATGGATCATGAGACGTTTTCCCAGGTCGACGCCCATGATCCGGAGTATGCGCGGGATGGTGCGGTCCTGCAACGCCGAAAGGCCCCGGGGGGAAGCCGGAGCCCTTCGAGGTGTGCTGCTCGTGATCTCATGCGGTCAGCACGTCCGCTATCCGCTGGTTGACGATCTCCTCCTGACCGTCGATGCACTTGGCATAGACGCGCAGCAGGACATCCACCCCGTGGCCAGCACGGGTTGCCACCTCTGGAGCCGGTACGCCGCCGTTGAGCCAGAGCGAGACGGCCGCGTGCCGGAGGTCGTACGGTCGCCGAGCGAGCGGTGAGGCGACCTGGGCGGGGCTGAGAGCCAGGGTGCGGGCCTCCTGCCAGACCTCGGTGTAAGCCCGTCGAGGCGACCACCCCACCCCGTTCGCTGCAGAACAAACGCCCATCCGGGGCGATGCCGAACTCTTCGATGTGTTGCCGAAGGATCTTGACCAGTTCCGGCGGGATCGGAATCCGGCGGACATCATCCTCGCCCCGATGCTTGAGACCGCGCAGCTCGTGAGCATCTCCCGTGTCAGTCCACGGACGGTTCACCTCAGGACGCGAGCCGTCGAGCGTGAGCCGTCCCCAGCCTTGTGCCGGGAGGTAGCAGTCCTGCTCACGAAGACCGACCGCCTCGCCAGGCCGGAGGGCCGCGAAGTACATGCAGGCGAACATGGCCATCAACCGCTGTCCCCGCCCCTTTCCGCCACGCTGGCGCTTGCCGACGTAGGTGAGCGCCACGAGCAGCTCCCGGGCCTGGCGCGGGTTGACCACGACTCGTGGGTCCACTGTTTCGGTGGTCTTCGGAAGCTTCCACTTGATGCGGTGCAGCGGGTTGGAAGGCAGCTCTTCCAGCTCTACCGCGTACTCGAAGACGTGGTGCAGGACGGCACGCTTCCGCTTGATCGTGTTGGCCTTCTTGCCGTCGAGACGCAGCGGGTCTCCTCTTCCACCTCCCGGATAGCGGTCACCATCGGATCCTCACCGGCCTCGACGAGCCCGCCAGGAAGCTCCCACCCCCACCGGTCGAACACGAACCGATGCCGCCACATCAGGAGGACGCGGTCTTGCTCATCCAGCACGACGGCGATCGCTGCCCGGTCCAGATGCACCACGTGATGCTCGAACCGCTCCCCGCCGGGGATCTCCACATCGGCCAGCCCCAACCGAATCCATCGGTTGTCATAGACCAGCCGCTCCCCATGCACGACCCAGCGCGTCAGCTCAGCGTCATCAGCCACACCGCGAAGCTATCGTCTTACTGGCCCCCGGTACATGGCTTCCAGCCGAGATAGCACGTCACCATGTGCCAGACCTCTAGTGATTAGATCCTCTTTCTGCCTTATCAAGAACCCGTCATTGCTTCTACGGTGACATATCTCCGCCCAGTAGTCGCTTTTCTCCTCGGCTGGATAGCACTCAACGAAGTCCGGGACCCCGTTGCCGCCCTCGGCACACTAGCAGTCCTCTTCGGACTTGCTCTCACTCGACTAAGTCAAAAATGACAGATCTTAGTATGGGCCGAGCCCCCACAACCTCATGGAAGCGTCGTAGCCGCTAGAAAGAATAACTCTAGCTCCGTCACGGCGTTGACCGATGGCTACCGTCCAAACCGGATCAGTGTGACCACGCAGAACGCGTAGAAGCTTGCCAGTGTCCAAATTCCAAACGCGTATGGTTTTGTCTCCGCTCGACGACACAATCACGCGTGTGCCGTCACAGCTCCGTCCAAGCGCTACCGACATAACGAGATCGTTGTGACCTCTTAGCGGCTTTCCAATCAGCGTGCCAGAGTCGAGATCCCATACACGTACAGTTCCATCGCTACTTCCCGACACGATCACTCGCGTTCCGTCACTTTGTTTTCCGATGCGAACTGCAAGCACCTCGGCAGTGTGACCTCGCAATGGGCGACCTAGCTGCCTGCCGGTGTCCAGATTCCATATTCGGAGAGTATGGTCATAGCTTCCCGAAACGATAACCTTGGTGCCGTTGCTGCGCTGCCCGGTTGCTAGTGCTTCCACGTAGTCAGCATGACCTTTAAGAGGCTTGCTCAGTTCTCGTTGTGTCTCCATATCCCAGATGTGCACCATGTTGTTGCTGTCGCCGGAAACAATGACTCCACGTCCGTCGCTACGCTTCCCAACTGCCACCGCTTCAACATACTCGGCGCCTGTATCAATCGCTTTGCCGACCGGTTCTCCTGTATTTGGATCCCATATCTGGACCGCACCGTCCCAATCGCCAGCGACGAAAATGGGCGTACCATCTCTTCGATGCCCCACGGCTAGGGTGTCGACTTGGGCATCCACGCGAAGCGGAGCCCCTATTCGCTTACCCGTATCCAGATCCCACAGGTAAATACGGTCCTCATAATCGTCCATGCTTCCAGATATGGCGACGTTCCTGCCGTCGCCATGTTGGGTAATTGCGATCGAAGTGGCCCTGACCTTAACGTCCCTCCAGGGCTTTCCTGAAATTCTTTCCTCTAGTCCGCAATTAAAATGGGACCGAGGATTCAGTAAATGTGAAACAGTGTCGACATGGGCAGCGAGTGACGTGCTTCGGGTGTGATCAAACGACGAAGTGGCGGGAAGGCTGAATGTGTATAAGAGAATAAGGCTAAAAGCGCTTAATGCTGGCCGGGAAGCCATCGCTCGTCGAGTCATCCACATAGGAGCCCCAAATCCCATCGTTTAGTGATGAGTACGATAGCGGTCCGGATTCGTGAGCGCGAGAGGACATGTCGCCGATGCTGTCCGGTCCATGGCTGATCGGAGGGTTCCGGTTGTGCAGTCGTACACTGCCGAATAGCTCTTGTAGGGATCAAGCGGCGGCGCGGCGCGCCGCCGTACCTCCGGCCCTCCGCCCGCCCGCCGTCCGGGCGTGCGGCCTGGGGGCCGGTCCCGGACGGTGGCGGGACACCGGGCCGGGCACCGCACGCCGGCCCCGCCGCACTTCCCGAACGCGCCGACCGGGGTTGCCGCGCCGCCGCACAGATGCAGCCCTACGATCGCCACTGCATGGCTGGACGCCGCACATGGTTGGGGGCGATCGACGATCCGGGGTTCGTTCCTCACCCTGGCTCACCGAGGAACGTGGCTGATCACCGCGTGCAGTCGCCCGGCTCAGCCCGCTGGGCCACGCCCACGTGAATTTCCTGGGCCGCTATGCCATCGCTTCGTCCGGGCCTTCCGATGGGCTGCGCGAACTCGGCGAGATCCCCGATCTTCCCGAGATCAACAGCGGCGCGGTGCGAAGGGAGAGCTGACGGACAGCCTTCCCCGTGGGAGCCGATCAGCGAGTCAGGTCTGTGTCGCGTTCAACGAGGTAGACGTTCGTCAGCTCAGGCAGAACTCGTTGCCCTCGATGTCCTGCATCACGAGGCACGACTCGTTTTCTTCATCGGCGGGCAGGAGCCGCACGCGTTTCGCGCCGAGAGGGATCAATCGTGCGCATTCGGCCTCGAGGGTTGCCAGGCGCTCTGCACCGACGAGTCCGGTGCCGACCCGCACGTCAAGGTGCAGCCGATTCTTGACGACCTTGCCTTCGGGGACGCGCTGGAAGTACAGCCGCGGACCGACACCCGAGGGGTCGCTGCATGCGAACCATGAGTCCCGCTGCTCGGGCGGCAGCGTGCGATTGAAGTCGTCCCAACTGGCGAACCCCTCAGGCGGTGCCGGCGCGACGTACCCCAACACCTCGCACCAGAAGCGACCGACACGCTCAGGTGAAGCGCAATCGAAGGCGACTTGAATCTGCTTAACGGATACCATGGAAAAATCCTTCCATAGATCACTATGCATGCCGTAATCGCCCACCGTGCACCCGGCCAGATTGGCGAAGTCCTGAAAAGATCCACAGCGCCAGTCTGAACGCCTCGCCCGTCGAAGGGTTGCGAGATAACCTTCGTTATCTGGCAAGACCAAGATCGAATGGCCATGGTGAGCAGGGAATCATCCCTCGCCTTGCGCGATCCTGACGCCGACGACTCCGACGACGAGGATTGATGGGGATGCCCCCGCGCCGGGTCCCGAACATCTCCGCGCCCAGGGGGGTGCCCGTCAAGGACGAGGACGTATGGGCGGTTCCATCAGGGTTGGGTGCGCGCTGAAGGCGGTCGTCCAGGTAAGCAAGATCTGGAACATGTGCGGATTGTGACCAGCAGTCGACCAGGACGACGGCACGAAACCCAAGGTCATAGCCGCAGCGGCCCGAAGATGGACCTTCCACTTTTAATCCGCAGGCTCCGGGGATGATCGTGCATCGTTCCGCCTCGCGGGATATACGCGGGATGATCTTCCCTAGTAGAGGAAGGGCGAGAACTGTACCCCGAGGTGAGAGGCCTGGTGCAGTCAGTAACGTCTGCCCGCTGTAAAACCGTCGGCTCAGCCTACGCAAGTTCGAACCTTGCACCTGCCACAAACAGTAAGCGCAGCTCAGAGGCCCTACGGGGCCTTTTCTGCATTTCGGGGGTATGCAACCGGGAGCCGCTCTGAGCGGCCGTTTGTCGCTGGTCGCGCCATTTACGTGCAATGATCTTGAGGGCGTTTCCCCAGGTCGAGCAAGGCTTTCCGCGGGCGGAGGGGTTCCTGAGACGTGAACGAGCCCCGGAGATCATCCGGGGCTCGATTTCTAGGAGTGGCATGTCATGCCGCCAATGCGTCGTCTATCCGTCGATTCGCGATCTCTTGATGGCCATCGATGCACTTGGCGTAGACCCGGAGGAGGACATCGACGCTGTGCCCCGCACGTTCGGCCACCTCTGGGGCCGGAACTCCCGCGTTGAGCCGGAGCGAGACGGCCGCGTGCCGGAGGTCGTACGGCCGTTTGGCGAGCGGAGAGGCGACCTGGGCGGGCGTGAGGGCCAGCTTGCGGGCTTCCTGCCAGACCTCGGTGTAAGCCGTCGAGGCGACGACGCCGCCGCGTTCGCTCTGAAAGAGCCGCCTGTCCGGGCCAAGGCCGAACTCGTCGATGTGTTGCCGAAGGATCTTCACCAGAGTCGGCGGGATGGGGACAGGACGCACGTCGTCACGTCCGCGATGCTTCAGCCCGCGCTCCTCGTGGGCATCCCCGGTGTCCGTCCACTGCCTGTTGACTTCGGGCCGGGACACGTCGATGAGCAGGCGTCCCCAGCCGGTTGCCGGAAGGTCGCAGTCCTCCCTGCGGAGGGCGATGGCCTCAGCGGGGCGCAGAGCCGCGTAGTACATACAGGCGAACAGGGCCATGAGTCGCCGGCCGCGGCCCCGCCTGCCCACGTAGGTCACCGCGGTCAGCAGCTCCTGGGCCTGCCGAGGGTTCACCACGATCCGACGCTCTACCGTCTCGGTTGTCTTGGCGGGTTTCCACTTGATCCGGTGCAGCGGATTTGCCGAAAGCTCTTCCAGCTCTACGGCGTACTCCAAGAGCGCGTGCAGGACAGCCCGCTTGCGCCTAATTGTGTTGGCGCTGGCGGCCTTGCCGTCGAGCCGGAGCGCGATCGCGTCGAGCGCCAGCCGGACGGTCTTGGCCTCTCCGAGGGCGGCCAGATCGAGCGAGGCACCTTCGAGCCAGCGAATCGCCCGTGCCACGTCCGGGGGAGCAGCAGGGCGCTTGCTCTCAGGAAAGAGCGCGTACTTGCGCAGGGCCGGCCGCAGCGACCCGACGTCAGGGCGTCCTGGGCGATCCTTCACGAGGGCGGGGAGTGCTGTCGCGAGGGCATCCGAGATGCTGTCGCGGGTCTTGGCCGCCGCATGAGGCCACTTCATCTCTATGTACGCCCGGACGAAAGTCAAAGATCGTCCGGGCGCTCTTGGCCTGCAACATGGACAGGGGGAGTCCCGTCTCCATGTCGCACAGCTCGCCACGCTTGGCCGCCTGCCGGAGGTCGGACAAGAGGCTCTCCGCGAGTGCTTTGGTCCTGAGAGTCTTCGACTTCTGCCGACCGCCGACCTTCCAGCGAACGACGAAGGAGGGCGTCTTGCTCGACTCGTTCCGGGTGATCGTCCAGAACTTCACGTTGTAGGAGATGATCACGCAGCCTCCCGGAGGCTTTCCAACCAGGCTGTGAGTTCGTTGCGGTAGATGCGGATCTCCCCGTTGGGCAGCTTGAAGCCCTGGGGTGCCTTGCCGATCTCTCGCCAGCGATAGAAGGTCCGGCGCGAGATGCCGCCGAGTGCGTCAAGGCGGCGGCGCACGCGCCGCCGCGCCGCCGCGCTGCCCGCGCCCGCCCGCATGCTGCGCGTGCGGCCTGGGGGCCGTTCTCGCGCGCGACGCGCGCGGGCCGCTACGCATGGCGACCGGGCTCGTCCTGAACCTCATGCGGGTAGTGCCCGTAGTGCCGTTGACGCCAACGCTCGAAGTAGCCGATGCCCATCATGCTCACTCCCGCGAAGGCCGCAATGCAGAGGCAGAAGAGCAAGGTAGACAGAGCGAAGGCGTACTTCCATCCCGTCGTGGCACCGACCAACAAAAGGACGCCGAAGAGGCCACCGACGGCAGCGCTGGCGAGTAATCCCAGGCGCACAGGATGGGCCGCAGAGAACCGCCGACCACGATGCGGTTCAGTACCGCCACCAGATGACGCATCTACTCGCCAGAACCAGTCCGCAAGTAGCCTCAACAAGCGCACAGCGAACCCCTTTCATGCCTCTGGCGGGGCGCTCCGGCTCCGGGATGATGGCCGTGCCGTGTGCCAGGCCGTGAGTGGCTGAGGTGGAAACCTGATCATCCCGCCCACCATCGACCCGGGACAAGCCGAGCAGACCAGGGCCACGGGGCCAAGGTCGTTCGTCCGGCAGGGCGCTCCACCTTGACCCCGTGGCCCTGCCCGCTGCCCCTTCAGGTGGGTCGACGGCAGACGGGATGATCAGGCAGGCAGGCGGAGGTGTAGGTAAGAATGATCGTGCCGCCGTGGCTGTCGGAGCCGTCTGCAAGGATTCCCGCAGCTATGAAGTGGGAGGGAATGCGATGAGCAGTGCATCAGCCGCGGATTACGTCTGGCTTCGCGATGCATGGACGGATGGCGTCGGCACCACGATTCTGTGCATCAACTTCGTACGGAGGTTGTCCCCTGCGGATGCGCTGCGGCGAATCAAGGTTACTCCGGGCACCTCCGGAGAGTACGGAGTCGAAGCCTACTCGGCTGAGGGTGGGACCGTCCTGGCCGAGAGTGGGTGGGCAACCAAGTACGTCACCAACGTGGCGGAGCCATTGTCCTTAGGCACAGCAGTGGCCACGGTTTTTGCTGACCTCAAGAGCGCGGATTTCACCTACGAGGCCAACGAGCAACTGATCACCACGTTCAGCCTGTACAGCTACCGGTTCCGCGAGGGCAACGATCCTGACAGATTCCTCACCGACGTGCGTGAGCTCGGGCTGTACCCAGACGACGACGGATACGCCGAAGGTCCCATCTCCAGCGCCCTCGCCTTGGCTTCACGGGCCACCGGTGTACGTCTCTCACACAGCCAGTACGCCAGGCCCACACTGACCGGTTCGACCGACCATTTATACCCTTCCTGGTGAGGTCAGAGCCTTGATCGCCGTGCCATTACCCCGGTGACGAGGGGTCAACCACGGTCATTCACGACCGGCCTCAGCCGCAGGTAATCGGCCCCTACATGCCAAGATCCCTGCGATTCCCAAGCTGACAGTGCGGGTCCGGTAGGCCCTGCTACTCGCGTGCGTGTAGAGGCTCAACCAGGATGAGTATCAGCAGAGCGGTTCCCGAACATCGACCTGTTCGCCCTTGATCCGCGACAATCCCTGTGTGGGTGTCTTATTCAGGTCGGCCTTAGCGGGCTCCGCGGTGGCGGTCTCATTACTGCTCCTCTTCCGCTACTGGCCTACATACGACTCGGATGGCGAGGTCGCGCTGGTGTTGGCGCTGGTGTTGGCGCCCTTCCCGCTCAGCCTGCTGGCCGCGCTGCTGGCCCGACTGCCAGGCTGGCCAATCGTTGGGCTGGTGGCACCCTTCGCCATGCTGGCGGTCTTCTTCGTTCAGCCGACGTACGACTCCTGGCTGCCCGATGAGCGCCTCGCGCGCTACATCCCCGTGGCGGTCCCGGTTGTGGCCGGCTTCATGCTCACGGCCATGCTTTGCGCGCTGATCGTCGGAAGGGTCTACAAGTCCGTCGAGAGAGGATGAGGCGTGACGCCGGTCGCAGTGCAATATGCGTGCAATGATCATGGGCCTCATGGCAGCGAGACATGGTCATGCCGCAGGTGGAAGGCCAACTCTCGGCCGCAACGGTCACGCGCTGTAAAACCGTCGGCTCAGCCTACGCAAGTTCGAACCTTGCACCTGCCACCAGCAGTAAGTGCAGCTCAGAGGCCCTACGGGGCCTCTTCTGCATTTCAGGGGTGTGCAGCCAGATGCAGCCCTGAGCGGCCGTTTGTCGCTGGTCACGGGATACACGCGGGATGGATCACGAGGCGTTTCCGCAGGTGGACGCCCATGCTCCGGGTCACGTCCACGGACGTGACCTGGCACGCTACGCAGCTGCGCGGAAACCGCACCCTGCGAACCGCTCGACAGATCAAGTGCCGCTGGACATCGGCGGTGATGATCTCGCGCAGGTGGTGGCTGGTAAATGCCCAGCTTTCCAGGTGCGGCTCTGTACGGTCAACTGCGGTTGACCGTACAGAGCCTGCGGTTACCCGAGCTGGCCTCGAACCGTGACCCCTTGGTCTGCTTGCGCCGGAAGGGAGGCGGCGTCTCCGTCCCATCGGACGGTGTAGGTGTACTGGCCGCCCGCGGGGGGCGTGTCGGCGAAGGTGAATGATCCATCAGCAACAGGTGCTATTGCCGGCAAAACGGCGGTAAAGGTTCCTGCGCGGTTGGTGAAGGTGCGTTCTATCGTTAGGGAGGTGCCCGCTGGGGTTGCCTGTGCGCCGGTGTTCAGAGTGCCGCTGAACTGGAGCTGTTTGCCCGCGACTCCGGTCTCCGGCCCAGACAGGGTGAGCGACGACTGGTGCTTGGTCACGGTGACGGTCGCCGATGCCCTGCTCCACCGGAAGTCCGCGCTGCCGTCCCAGAGCACGTCGTAGGTGACCGCCCCGCTGACGGGTGGGCTGTCGGTGAAGGTGAATGTACCGTTCTCGCCGGTCGTCGTACCGGCGAGCGTCGTTCTGGCGCCATCGGGCAGGCGCCGGGTCACCACGAGCGTCTGCGCTCCAGGAGCCGACCCGCCAGGCAGCGTCAGGCGGCCGGTCAAGGTGACTGGTTTGTAGGCGGTCCCCGTGGAAGGTGCCGTCAGGGTCATCGCGGACGCCGGGAGCATGCCGCCGTGCACTCTCCAGAGGTGCCAGCGGCTGGTGTAGCCATCCCACAGCAGCCCGTAGATGTCGGTGCCCGAGAAGGCGAGACTCCCTGCCACGAGCTCACCGGCCGGGTTCGCGTAGGTGTAGAGCGGCTCAGCCGTCTTGTCCATGGCGTAGACCGCGATGTCCTCAGGGCCGCTGGTGTTCGCCACTCCGCCCACGAAGTAGGCGCCGTCCGGACTGATCGCGACAGCCCGCGTGTGCGTCGGCACCTCGCCGTAAGTGCGGACCCTGGTCAGGCTGGTGGTATCCCAGCCATCGAACCGGTATAGACCGCCGAGCGTCGGGAAGACCATCGAGCCGTCCGAGGTGATGGCGAGATCTCTCAGCCTGGACAGCCCGTTCGTCTGGCCGGAGATGACGCCTCGCAGGGTGGCGGTGGCGCCGCTCAAGTCGTACACGTACAGGTCGGGCACGCTCCTCCCCGGGTCGCCGATCACCAGCGTATTCCCGGCGGCTACCAGCAACGGGGGGTCGAGCATGCCATCCGTCTCGATCGGGACCGGCTCCGGCGACGCCTGCGACATGTCCAGGCTGAAGACCCCTCTGTTCAAGTCGGAGCAGCCGTACGCGACCCAGAGCCGGGTGCCGGAGAGCGACATGTTCGTTGCGCACGGGTATGAGGACAGATCGATCTGCCTGATGGCGGTGAGATCCGCGGTGTCGTATTCAGCCAGCTGATTCGAACCGGGCAAGGTCGCGTACAAACGGGTGCCGTCGGGGGTGGTGACCACGCGCGAGACACTGGGAAAGCCGGTGATGGCGCCGGTGACCGTGCCATGGGAATCCGTGACGATGATCCGGTCGCTCGCAGAGATGAAGAGCTTGCCACCGCCTGCGGCCAGATCACCGCCGCCGCCCGGGCGATCGCCAAGATATGTGGTGAAATCGGCGGCCGAGGCGGCAGGTGCCATGGCGACGCCGAGGCCGGCCATCACGATCAAGGCACTGCCGAGTGCGACCAGCCGGCGAGTCAGCCGGATGATCAAGGTTTGGTTCGATCTATCGCGGTGCGGTCGTCGCGGTGAAAGGGAATGGGTGTCTCCTGCAGAGGCGATCAGATGTCGATTGCCGGAAAATGCTTCGCGTAAGTCATTGATCACAGAGAAGGATCTAGCCATACACGATCAAACCAGTCAAGCATGACAGGAACTCATGTTTGACATCACGAGCCGTTGGTCTGGCGCGGTTCGGTCAGGCGATCCAGCGCCGGCGCCTTGCTGCCCGTGCCGCACTTGGCGTCTGATCATCGTAGCGTCTAGCGCGTGATCATGAGCTTGCGGACGCCGTAGTTGGTGCCGGTGAAGTCCATGGGCACTTCTTCCTGGGCGGTGGCCAGGCGCAGGTAGGGGAAGCGCTGGAAGAGCTTGGGCAGGACGGTCTTCCGTTCGGCGCGGGCGACGTTCTGGCCGAGGCGGCATGGACGCCATAGCCAAAGCCCAGGTGGCGGACGATTTTACGGTCGATGTCCATGGCATCGGGGTTGTCGAAGGCGCGGAGGTCGCGGTTGGCGGCGTTCATGACGACCACGACCAGGTCTCCCTTCTTGATCTGGGCGCCGGCGATTTCGAGGTCTTCCTTGGCGACCCGGCGGAGGCCGAACTGGACGGTCGTCAGGTAGCGCATCAGCTCTTCGACATCGGGCCCGAGCTTCTCCGGGTGCTCCATGATTTCTCGGCGCTGCGCGTCGTGGGTGAGGGTGGAAAGGGCCCATCATGGCGGCGGTGGTGTCGTGGCCGGCGCACAGCAGCAGTACGCCGATACGCCGTGATCGCCCGGCGGTGACCACACTCGTCAAGGTCGCGACGCAGCTCTTCCTCCAAGTCAAACCTGCGTGCGACCACACGCCGCCGTCTCACTGAAAGTCATCGAAGAGCAGCACACTCCGAGGTCGATCTGTTCGAATTCCCCGGTTCTTGGCGAGACGCTGTTTGGCCACGTTATAGGACCAGGCATGGGTTGCTACTTTCTTTTCTATTCCGAAGTGCTTCCCTGTCGCCACTTCTAGCACGCGATGATATTCCTCTTGCAGTTCCCAGGAGGATCCGGAGAAGTCGAGATCGGTCCAGCCGTATAGGTTTCGCAGCTCGAACTTAACTGCAGCAATGAAGGCCATGTCTGACCGATCCTGCTTTTCGGTTCGCGAGCCAAGGGCACGCATCCATTCTTTTACATCTTCTGGGGCGCTCTCCCACTTGCTACCGGAGTCCCTCATTTCCGCATAGTCTGCCCATGCCCAAAATGCCTCTGCATCTGCAATATCCGGAGCCTGGCCATGATGTTCCTGGCATGACAATGCAAAATTCCGGACGTTCATCGAACCCCCCAAAGCGGTGGGAACTACATGGGCGCGCTCTGCGGGGGTTCGCCAGCACACCAGGCAACATGCCTCACTCATCCCTAGGTAATCTGCTATCGCCTTCTTGGAAGGAGGGGTTTTACGGTCACTGGTGTCGGCTTCTCTCGATCGTATTGTTAGAAGATCCACGTCGTACCAGAAGTCGTCCTCGCCATCTGGATAGGCGATGATTACCTTATCCGGTAGATCGTTTAGTTGTCTTTGACTATTTCGGACTTTATATAGCGGCGTAGTAACTTCCGTTAGATATGGAAGAAGAAAATCGAGCAGGAAGTTCTGCATTATTTCGAACGAGTCGTGATCGTAGCCTCCTGCGTCGTTTCTGTGGCCTTGAATCCTTAGGTAAAGGAAGCGTGGTGCGCCAGGCTTAGTCTGTTCTGCCTTTTGTACGACTGCAAAGATTCGATGGGCGCATCGCTCGAAGTTCTCGTATACCGCCATGTCGTGCAGAAGGGCGATCCCCTTGCGATCTGTGCCTTGAAGTTGAAGAACCTTGCGCTTTTTTCTCGCCACGCTTCCCTCCCTGCTGCGCGGAGACACATGGTGCCAGATGTCACTGACAAGATCCTGCCGACCTCTAAAGAGGGGTGCGATCGTCTCGGTGAAGTAGGCCTGGGCATCGTGAACCTGTACGAAAGGGCTACGAAGGCTAGGGCGAGGGGGCGGTCCGCAATGCCTGCATCTGTGTACTTCAAAAGATCTTGGCAGGCTCGCGGGCTGGAGAGGCCGGGGGTACGAGACGCTAACGGCAATGGCGGCGAATGCATGTCTCGCTCTCACGATCCGTGCAATATCTGTGCAATGATCACGAGCTGTAAAATTGCCGGCTCAGTCTACGCACGTTTGAACCTTGCACCTGCCACACCAGCGGGAAGAGGTCCGTGACCAGTGGAAACGCGGTGGCGGGCCTCTCGCTTTGTGCCCGGCCGTCTACGGCGATCAACGGTGGGCTACAGCCGTCCGCGGCTAATGCGCGGCCAAGTTTGAGGGCCAGGTCGCATCCCCGGAACGCTGATCTGCCTTGTCTGCTGGGACGGCGGAGGCAACAGGTGTAGCGGATGTACTTGATGCATGCTCGCCGGTCGGCAACGGAGCCTGGAGGAGGGTGGGCCGGTGGAGGAGGCCTAAGCCGATCGTAGGTAGGGCGGGAGACTGTCTCGCTGATGGATTGGTGACCATCGGAGGGGATGACGAGCCATGGCTCGGGGAAGGGGCCACCGCACCGCCAGCGGCTCACGATGGTGCAAGCCGACCCTTGGCCAGCAGGCATTACTGGTGCTGGCGCACCTGCGCAACGGCGACACTTCCGCCCGCTGGGCTTCCCCTCGTAGCGTGGAGACCGAACCAAGAGAGGTTTGGTCGTGGCAGGAACCACGAGGCGTCGCTTTGATCCGGAGTTCCGGGCTGGGGCGGTGAGGATCGTCAAGGAGACCGGCAAACCCGTCGCGCACATAGCGCGGGATCTGGGTATCAACGAGTACACGCTGTACAACTGGGTGCAGATGGACCGGCACTCAACAGGGCAGGTCGGGCGCGACGGCAATGGAGGCGGCAAGCTGAAGGAGTCCGAGCAGGAGGAACTGGCGCGACTGCGGCGGGAGAAAGCCGAGCTGGTCAAGCAGCACGCCAAGGACAAGGCCGCCTGGGAGAGGGAGCGCGCCGAGTTGGAGGACGAGCGTGATGTCCTCAAACGATCCGTGGTCCTATGGGTCAAGGACTCGCTGAACCGATAACTGTGGTGGAGTTCATCGAGTCCCAAAGGGCCGAGTTTGGTGTCCCCCACACGATCTGTTTCCGTGCGCTGGGAGTATCGCCCTCGTGGTTCTACAAATGGAAGAACCGGAGGCCAACAGCTCGGGAAGAGCGGCGCGTCCATCTGGACGAGGAGATCAACCGGCACTTCGCCGCCTCCGGTGGCACCTACGGGTCGCCGCGCATCACCCAGGACCTGAGGTCCGAGGGCTGGAAGCTGTCGGAGAACACCGTGGCCAAGCGGATGGCCGAACTCGGCTTGGCCGGGCGGAGGCCGAAGAAGCCGCGCTCGCTGACCCGTCAGGGCAAGCGGCCGGCCGCGCCGGATCTGGTGCGGCGGAAGTTCACCGCGGTCGCTGCGGACGTGCTGTGGGTCGGCGACGTCACGATGATCCGCACCGATGAGGGGCCGCTGTACTTGGCCTCGGTTGAGGACCTGTTCTCCCGCCGGCTGCTCGGCTACGCCATGTCCGAGCACCATGACGCGGCGCTGACGGTCGCCTCACTGCAGATGGCCGTGGTCACGCGCGGTGGTGACGTGGACGGGGTGATCTTCCACTCGGATCGTGGATCGGAGTACACCGCTGCCCGCTACCAGGCCGAATGCCGGAAGCACAGAGTGGTGCAGTCCATGGGCCGGGTCGGGTGCGCGCTCGACAACGGAGCCGCCGAGTCGCTCAACAGCACGCTGAAGGTCGAGTTCGTATACCGGCACCGCTTCCGCACCCGGGCGGAGGCCCGGCTGAAGATTGCGACCTGGATCGCAGACTTCTACAACGTCAAGCGCAGGCACAGTGCCAACGACGGGCTGCCGCCTGTCACATTCGAGCATCAGATGATCGAGAAGCGGCAAGCGTCAACGGGCCTGCTGAGGGCCGCTGTGGCATAGAACCGTCTCCACGGTTTGAGGGGATTGACACCGCCTGGCCACCGCAGCCCTCTCCGGAGCTGGCCCCAGACATCCGATCTGCCTAAGCTGACAACTCCTCTATGGGCGGTGAGCGTTAGGGCATCCAACGTGCGCGGAGCACGCCATCGGGGTCGGGTATCACGGCGGCCATCAGCGGGGTTCGTTCGTCGGCGTAGCCGGAAAGAATCATCACGGCGTGGGCATCGGCCAGCATGGCGGGCAGTGCTGGATAGTCGGCGTCGTCGACTGTCAGGCTGGTGATGTGCCCCTGAGAGTTCTGCCAGACGATCTCAACGAGGCCATCGTCGGGAAGGCCGGCAAGGACTGCGTCCACGTCTGTCGATAAGTCGTCGGGCCAGACAAGCAGCCTGGCCCGCGGGGCGAGCCGGGTCCGTGTCGGGGCAACCTCGTCGAGGGTGATGCGGTGCCAGCGCGAGGCGTTGGAGAGATAGCCCTCCTCAAGCACCACCGCGCCTTGCTTGCTGATGAGAGCATCCAGCTCGGCCCAGAATGCGTCGTCGGCGGGGCGTCGCCGCGCAGGATCGTCTTCATCGAGTTGCGGGTCGTACGGTGACTGGTTGATCGGTTCGGCAAAGAGTCCACGCTGGTGGGTGAGTGCCACCGCGCGCGGGCACGGTAGCGCGCTGCCGACATAGACGTACTGGTCGTAACCGACGTGGACGAAGAACTGGTCCCCGGCCTCCAAGCGACACCAGGCACCGTTGTCGCGCAGCATCGCCCGGACCAGCTCCAGGGCGACGGACATTGGCGCCCGCGCGCCGTCGTGGTAACCCGTCAGGTCGGGTGGGAACAGCCCGGCCAGGCCGTGACCGTCGATCGGAGAGGCTGCACCGAAGTTGACGAAGCCGGTCACCCCCGGGTCTCGGATGGTGAGGTGGGTGATGCCGGTTTCTTCGGCGAAAGCGGCCACAGACGCCAGGTAGGCCGCTTCCACCGGGCCGTGGTCGCTGTACTCGTTCTCGGCACCGATGTAGTAGCCCTTTTCATTGCGGTCGGCCGGGTCGTACTTCGTTACGCGGTAGACGTGGAGTCTTATGTCAGTCCGGTCATCGGCGGGATGGACCTGCGGTGATGATGCTCGTGAGCCAGGACCGGCCATGGGAACGTTCACGGTCCCCATTTTGGCGGAAGGTCTGCACTTTCCATGACGCTCAAACATCAGTCGGGATAAGCGCTGGACAACGCACTAATGGAATCGCAGATCGGCCCTCTACAAGGCCGAGCTGATCAAACCCCGCGGCCCTGGCGCAGCCTGACCGAGGTGGAATTGGCACGCCGAATGGGTCGACTGGAACCCCTGAGCTCTCTATCGAAGCCGGGGCTGTTCAGTACAGCGCCGCTGGCGTTGCGTGGGACAACTGCTGGCGCAGGTGGGTGGTGAGGTGACCAGACCGCCTGGCATAGCGATGAATCCATCCGTCAGGCGGTGGCCGGCGGAGCCTTCTCGACGATCATCAACGGTCCCGGCCAGCTGCTGCTCGCCGTCGGCTTCTGGGCGGCTGGAGTCGCGTACGCACGCAGGCGGCGTCAGGCAAGCGCTCCGCGGCCGCATCCGTTGGAAGGAGGACTTGACGCCTGCCGTGCTGGACGAGCATCTTTCTGGCGAGACCCTTCCCCGGCAGCAGGAACGCGGAACCCATGCCAGATCTCCCGAAGGACAAGGTCCCGCGTCGCTGGGCAGGGCTCAGATGGCTGGTGATCCTCCCCGTCCTGCTGGGAGTGCTCACGGCCGCTGCCGAACTGTCCGGCATCGACGCGCCCGGACCCGCGACGGTCGCCCTCTGGGGCGCGGTGATGGTGACAGCTGTCTCGATGGGACTGTTCGAGCTGGTCAAGGGGGCAAGGGAGCGCCGCCTGGAGCTCACGGGCCGGTCGGCGGAAGACAGCCGCCGACTCGCCGAGCTGCGGACCCACTTCCAGCCGCGCGGGCAGGGTGTCCTGCCCTCGTGGCCGAGGCGGGGTTGGTACTTCACCGGGCGGGAACGCGTCCTCCGCGAGTTGACCGGGTGGTTGGTGGCTGCGCCGGGCGCCGACCATCGGGCCAGGCTCGTCGTCGGGGATCCCGGCTCTGGTAAGTCGGCGGTGCTCGGCAGGATCGTGACGCTCTCCGACCCCGCCCTGCGACACGCGGTGCCCGAGCAGGTGCTGGCCGAGGCGCCGCCCGGCACGCTGCCGCCGGTCGGCTGCGTCCGCGCCGCCGTCAACGCGCAGGGCAAGACGCCCGCCCAGGTCGCCGCCGAGATCGCGGCTGCTCTGGGGCTGAGCGCCGGCACCCCGGCCGAGCTGGCCGCGGCACTCGCCGAGCGCGAACCGGAGCCCGCGGGCATCGTGGTCGACGCGGTCGACGAGGCGCTCGAACCGGCCAAACTGGTCTACGAGCTCCTGGAACCGCTGGCCACCGGCGCTGCCCGCACGGGTGTCCGGCTGCTTGTCGGGACCCGCCCCGGAACCGACCGGCACCTCGTGCGCAGGTTCGGCAACGCGGCGATCGAGTTGGACCTTAACAATCCGGACTACTCGGAACTCGGCGACCTCGTCACCTATGTACGGCGCTGTCTGATGGCCGCGGACGACCCGGAGGTGCCCAGCCCCTACCGCGACCGGCCGGACCTCGCCGCGACGGTGGCGGCCGCGGTCGCCTCGCGGGCGGGGCAGAGTTTCCTGGTCGCCCAGCTGACCAGCTTGTCACTGGCGGGCGCCGAGCGGGCCGTCGATGTGGAGTCGCCCGGCTGGAGCGATCGGTTCCCCGCCACGGTCAGCTCCGCGATGGACCAATATCTTGACCGCTTCGGCGCCGACCACCGACGGGCTCGGGACCTGCTGATGCCGCTGGCGTGGGCGGAGGGCCCGGGTTTGGCTGATCGTACGGCGTGGGCCAGAATGGCCACCGCGCTGGGAACCGCCTTCTACACCGAGGCCGACGTCTCCTGGCTGCTCCGCGACACCCTCGCCACCGACCTGCTGCGTCGTACCGCTCTGGCGGGCTCGGCACACCACCGTCTCTTCCACGCCGCCCTGGACGAGCACCTGCGCTCGCTGATCGAGGACGAGCGAGACCCTTGCGACGTCCACGCGAGTGTGGCGGGCACCTTGATCGAGCTGGCTCCGTCCGACTGGCAGGAGGCCGACCATTACACCCGCCACTATCTTGTCACCCATGCGGCAAGAGGAGCGGTGCTCGATCCCCTCCTGAGGGATCCGGGTTTCCTCGTCGCCTCCGACCCCGGCCGCCTGCTCCAGGCTCTCGACGCGGCGCGGTCGCCGGAGAACCGGGCCGTGCTGCTCGCGCTCCAGCGGGTGAGCGCTCAGCTGCTGGCCAGGCCCGCGACCGAGCGCGCGTCGTACCTGGAGATGGCCGCGCGTAAGAGCGGTCTGACGGAGCTGGCCGACGGCATCCGCGCCCTGCCCGCCGACCGGCCCTGGTCGGTCGCGTGGGCGCACTGGCGGCGGATCGCGGACGGCCGGGTGCTGGCCCGCCACGACGGCTACGTCCAGGGGCTGACGATCACCCGACTGCGGGGCCGACAGGTAATCGTCTCCGCGTCGGCGCGAGCGGTCCACGCGCACGACGTGCAATCGGGGGAACTCGTCGCGGACCTGCCGGGCACCTGGCCCTCCCCGATCATTCGCCTGGCCGCGCTCACTGGCGGCGGCCGGGTCGCCACCGTCCACGAGGACGGATCGGTGCTCCACTGGGACCTGGGCACGCAGGCGCAGTCCGGCCTCGGGTTCGCCACCGATCCGGGCGGCGACGACGATTCGCTGAAGATCTTCCCGCTCGGCGGCGGCGTCCAGGTCATGGCGAGCATGGACACTGACGGGGCCATCCGCGTGCGTGACCTCGCCACCGGCGACCTCATCGCCGAACCGTTCCGGGTAGAGCAGGCCCACAGCCTCCTGGGCGGCGGGTCGGCAGGCGGCCGGGCGCTGGCCGCGGTGCTTATGTCCGACCTCGCCCACGTCCAGGTCTGGGACCTGCGTTCGCATCAGCCTGTCGGACCCGCCTTCGCCCCTCACCGCACCGACGTGGAGGAGGGGAGGGAAGCCACGGGGCATGCGCTGATCATCGAGATGGACGATCGTCCCGTCGTGTTCCTCTCCGGCAGGAACTGGTACCCCTGCCTGCTCTGGGATCCGGAGCGAAATGTGCCGCTCGGAGAGCCGTTCGAGGGGCATGAGATCGGTTCCTGGACCGTGGACGTCATCCCGTGGAAGCGGGGCCGCCTTTTCTGCACCGGTGGCGGCGACGGCACGATCCGGTGCTTCGAGTGGCCGGCTGGCGGCCTGGCCGGCCAGCCGCTGCACGCCCACGACGGGGCCGTTGACCACGTGCTGTTCGCCGAGCTCGACGGCAGGCCCGCCATCGTCTCCGGCGGGCGCGACGGGCTGGTCAGGTGGTGGCCGTTCGCCTCTGACCTCTTCGCCGCCGGTCAAACCGGACCGCATGTGCTCGACCTGGCCGCCGCCGAGGTAGCCGGGTTACGTCTGGTCATCGGGCGGGATTCCGACCTTGGGGTGCTGCGTTCCTGGGACCTGGCCACCGGCGAGCACGTCATGGACTGGCCGCTCGGCGAGGCTACTCGCGTGGTCCACCTGGCGCCGCTCCCCCGCCTGGCCGTTGGGCTGCCCAAGGAGGGCCTTGGGGTTATGGACCTCGATACGGGCAGCCCACTCGGCTCCCCGCAGGTCTCCGACACCGGGGAATGGACCGACCTGGAGCTGGTGGAGATCCGCGGCCGGCCGGCGCTCGCCATTGCCTGGTCCGACGGAACTCTGCACCTGTGGGACGTCGCCGACGAGCGTTGGTGGCGATCTCCCCTCCGCTGTCACACGGGCCCGTTCTACTTCACGTACGGCTCGGTCGGCGGTGTGGCCCACGCCGTCACCTGGGCGGACGGCGAGGCTGCTCCTCTTCTGTGGAACCTGGAGGACGCCTCGCGCGCGACGGAACTGGAGGCCTGCCGCCACGATCGCCATGACCCTGTCCACTCTGGCTACTGCCTGGGCAGCATCGACGGCCGCCCCGTGATCGTGCTGACCGGGGGATTCTCGCACGTCGACGTGTGGAATGTGGAAACCGGCCGCCTCGACGTCTCCGGGGCGCTCCACGATGGTCACGCCATGGCGCTGGGACGCGTCCGCGTCGCCCGATTGGTTGGCCGGGACTGCGTGCTGTCCGGCGGCTACGCGGGGGCGCTCGCGATCTGGACTCCTGACGGCTCAATCGCGCGGATCATCGAGGTCGGCAGTCCGATCTGGTGGATCGTGCCGGCCAGCGAGTCGCGGATCATCGTGTCGGGCCTGATGGGGATGATGGCCATCGACCTCGCCGACGACTACTTCGACCGTCCCGAACTCCGGGTCGACCTGCGGCTGGAACGTCCGGCCCAACCATGACCCCGGCGCTGTCCCGAGCGCCCAGGCCCGGTTCCCCCGGGCACCGGCTCGGCGACCGGGAGATGCCGCTTCTGCTTCCTGGCCGTGAGCCGAGGCTGAATCCTAACTAGCGCCACTGTGGTCACCGGCGGGAGGTCCTGACGGCAACAGGACCAAGCGCCGCGGCCCTGCTCCACGATCAGCTACGCCCCTGACACAGCTGGTTTCAGGACTTGGTCGCATCCCAGATGTGCCGCATTGCCTCACCCTGCTGGCCGTGGATGCACTTGGCGTAGACGCGTAGCAGGACGTTGACGCTGTGGCCTGCTCATTCGGCAACCTCGGGTGCGGGGACGCCCGCGTTGAGCCACGTGGACACGCAAGCGTGGCGTAGGTCGTAGGGGACGACCATCGGAGGCGACCTGGCTTCCGTCGCGGCGCCCGCGACGTGATCGGCACCGTTGGGTTTTCGTCATCATGACCAGAGTTGGCCGTGGCCCTCAAAAGTTCCTGACGTCTCTGGAGCCGGCGTCTTCCTTACCCGCGAGGACACTGAGGACGCCGTCGTGCAGATCGGTCCCCATGTTGTCGACTGCTGGATCGAAGACGTTCCAATCGCTATCTGACGGTGCTCAGCCCGCCCGAAGCCGACCGCGGACGAAGCTGTGGTGCATCAACGGCTGTGCCATATACGTGCAATGATCACGGGTCTGATGGCGGCGAGATGTGGTCCCGTCCCAGATCGGAAGCCGTCTTTTGGCCCGAACGGCCACGAGCTGTAAAGCCATTGGCAGTTGTTACCGACTAACGATCGCCCCCTGTTCGGGACGGTTACTGCCGCTTTCTCTCCAGATCCCTTGATCGCGGAAGTTGGCGACGAACAGGTTGAAGTCGGGAAGGTCTTCAGTCTCTTCGCGGGCGAGGTAGTCGGCGGCCATGGCGCGTATAGCGTCGTCGGGGGCCGGTTGGATGCTGGCTTCGGTGCAGAACTCCTCGTACTGCCGGCGTGACATCCCACGGGCGAAGCGGCGGCCCAACTCCCAGCGAAGTTGCTTCCGCTTCTCGCGGAGCTGATGCATGATGCCCCAGCCACGCGCGTGGGCGAGGCGTCTGAAGATCGTTTCGACGAAGCTCTGATCGGGGGAAGCGTGCAGGCGCTCGCGGATCTCCGGGCTGAAGCACTCGTCGTCGGTCATCGGCGACAAGTCCAGCTCGGCGCACGCTCGTTCGTATTCCTCGCGGCTCAGCGTGCTCATGTCCGGCGCACCTGCGGCAATCTGTGCCGTCTCATGGTGGCGCGAACCTCTTGCCAGAACGGGTCCTCATGATCGTACGGGTCCACCGGGGGAGGAGGCTCCACGAGCGGCGGCTTGGGCATCGCGGTAGGCGATGTTCACCGCCGTACCAGCCCGTTCATCCTGGACCGCCGGGCCGTGTTGGTCCAGGAAGAACTGATCGGGACGGCCGAGACCCGAGCTGTTAATGCGGTTGGGTTGCGTCGTCGGCCTGCTGTGTTTGCGATGGGGCCGACAGCGAGGTGCCTCAGTACTCGAGAACGCCATGGGCGGCCACCACGTCACTTGACGTGTTCGGCCGCACCTCGGTGATGCGCTCGGCCAGCAGTAGCGCAGCGGCGAGCCCGCCCTCAGACTTGTCGTCGGCCAGCCCGAGCTCGATCCGGTCGGCCAGGTAGTCCTCCGGGATGCCGTCCTCGTCGCCGCCGAACAGCGGATCGAAGGTGAGGATGTTGCGACCGTCGGCGTAATGGTCGAAGGACGCGACCCTGTTCACGTTGACGAAGACACTCGCCGTGACCGTCCCGGCCGACAAGGGCCGCAGCACCTCGGGCAGCGTGCCGGCGAAGCCGTTCGACTCGCTCAGAATGGTCCCGCCCTCGGCCGGCCGGGCGCAGATGAGCCCTTCCTCGAAATCGCCTTCCTCGTCATCCCCGTCGAACACGTCAATGCCAAGGCGGGCCAGCGCCTCGCGCGGGGTGAGACCGCGGACGAAGGTTGCACAGAACGCGTCGTCATCGAGCCAGTCGTAGCTGCCCATGGGTGGGGATCCTGTTCTCTCGGGACAGATCATGGAGATGATGGCATGCGAGTCCGACGAGAAGTTGGCTCGACCTTGAGAGGCGGTACCGGGCTCCCTGCTCAGCGACGACATGCGGGTCCGTAACGTGTGGGTCGTGCGGGAGGTGCTCTGGAGATCTACATCGACAGATACCCGTACGGATTATCAGGCAGGTTCGAGGTGGTCGGCGAGGGGGCGGAGGGTGATCGCGAACCGGCCGCGGAGGCGCAGAAGAACAGGCCGGCGCGAGCGCGGCGGGATCATGTGTAACCGTGCGGCCTCGGCTCGTCGCTCAGCCAGGTCCGCGCGGACGAGCTCTTCATGCATGTGATGCATGGAAGGCACCTCAGGGGTCTTCGGGGAATGCGTGGTAGAAGATGAAGATCGGGCGGGTATCCGGCGGAGCCTCGCTCGATTCGACACGCGATTTGGTCAGCTCGCGCCACTGGGCTTCCCTCTTAACGCCATCACTAGCCTGCCCACCTGGCAGGCTGGCACCGCCGACCTGGCCACTTGGATCCGCGGCCACTGGAGCATCGAAAACCGGCTCCACTGCGTCCGCGACGTCACCTACGGCGAAGACCATTCCCAAGCCCGCACCGGCAACGCACCCCGCAACATGGCCGCTGTACGCAACCTCGGCATCGGCGCGCTACGCCTGACCGGCGCGACCAACCTCGCCCAACACGCTCGAGTGTCGCAGCATCGCCGACGTCGTCTTCATGTCGTCGCCGGCCGCCAAGGACAGCGTGGCCGCACCATGGCGAAGGTCGTGCAGCCGGATCGGCGGCAGGCTGGCCGCGAACGTCAACCACTCGAAAGGCTCGCTGACCCAGTCGGGCGTCATTCGCTGCCGTCCTCCCGCGTGAAGATGCGGCCGGTGTCCGTCCATGCCGGCCCCCAGACCTCGAGCCGCACAGGTGGGAAACCGGACGGTGAGATGGAGGCTCGACGAGGCGATCTCGTAAGCTGTTTTCGTGACTGCCGGGGTGAGATGCGAGTGGTGACGCGCAACGATGTGGCGCGGCTGGCGGGCACCTCACCCGCCGTGGTCAGTTACGTGATCAACAACGGGCCGCGCCCAGTCTCCGAGTCGGCCAGGCGGCGGGTGCTGGCCGCCGTCGAGCAGCTCGGCTACCGGCCCAACGCGGTGGCCAGGTCGCTTCGCTCGCGGCGCACCTGGACCATCGGCGTGATCGCCTCCGACAGCGCCGGGGGGACCAGCCCGTTCTTCGGCCAGTTCACCCGGGCCTGTGAGGAGGTCGCCTGGCAGCGGGGCTACTCCGTGCTGTTCGGCAACTCCGCCGAGGACCCGGATCGGGCCGAGGGCTATATCAGGGCGTTCCTGGAGCGGCAGGTGGACGGGCTGGTGCTCATGCGCGTGCCGGTCTCGCCCGAGCGGGCAGAGGAGATGCGCGGGCACATCCCGGTGGTCACCATCGACCACCAGGCGCCGCCGTTCTTTTCCCGGCTCGCGGTCGACGACGAGGAGGGCGGCTACCAGGCCACCCGCCACCTTCTGGAACACGGCCACCGGCGCATCGGCTTCGTCGGCGGGCGGTTGGACATCACGCCGGTGGAGCTGCGGGCGGCTGGGTGGCGTCGCGCCCTCGTGGAGGCGGGGGTCGAGGCCAGGGCAGGCCTGGTCGCCGAGAGCTCGCTGAGCCTGGAGGGTGGGTACGACGCGGCCTTCCGGCTCCTGTCGTCCGGCTCGCGGCCCACCGCGCTGTTCTGCTCCATCGACGACCAGGCCATCGGTGCGATGCGCGCCGCTGCCGACCTCGGGCTGGGGGTGCCCGGGGACGTGGCGGTCGTGGGGTTCGACGGGGCGCGGGAGGCCGCGTACACGGTTCCGGGCCTGACAACGATCAGCCAGCCGATCGGTGAGATGGCCAGGCACGCGACGGGAACCCTGGTGGGGGCGATCGAGTCGGCGGACGCCGAGCCCGTTACCAAGATCTTCCCCGCCGCCTTGGTGACCCGGGGCTCCTGCGGCTGCCCCGAGCCCCGGCTCCACCGCTGAGGCCCGCCGGCAGACCGTCAGGGGGCGGCGCGGACGATGCGGCGGACGATCTCCCGGGCCACCGGCTCCGGCGGGACAGAGGTGGTGATCCGTGTGCGACCCTCACCGGCCTCGAACGTGCTGGCCCCGTCCTCCCCCACGACCACCCGCCCTTCCGGGCTGAACGCGAACAGCTCGGGGACCAGCATGCTCAGCACCGTGATCGGATCGTGCGGGCTGTTCCACTCCGCGTTCCAGAACCGCCACCACTGCTCGATCTCCGCCTTGAGCGCTTTCCCAAGCGCCCCCGCCCCCGCGATCGTGGCGACGTCGCCGGCGTCGAGCTGCACCGTGGTGGTGATCTCCAGCCCGGTCACCGTGATCGGTGCGCCAGAGCCGAAGACGATGGCCGCCGCCTCCGGATCGCTGGCCAGGTTGTGCTCGGGCCTGGGATCGCCGAACCGCCCGCCCATGATCCACAGATGCCGCACGTCACGCGCGAACGACGGCGTGGCGGCGAGAGCGCCCGCGATGTTGGTGAGCGGCCCGATCGCCATCACGTCGATCTGCCCGGGCGCCCGGCTCACCTGCTCGACGAGGTACGCCGCCGCGTCCCCCGGATCCACCGGCTCGGTGTCCAGGTCGCTGAACAGCTTGCCCTCGTGCCCAGCCCACCAGACGGGCCGGTCGGTCAGCGGCTTCGCGGCACCCGGGATGCAGGTGAGGGACCGGCCGGCCAGCCGGGCCAGCCGCTTGGCCAGGCGCGCCCGCAGCAACGTGTCACCGTAAACGGTTGTGCATCCGACCAGGTCCACCTCCGGCGAGCCGAGCAGGACGGCGAGCGCCAGCGCGTCGTCCACGTCGGAGCCGATGTCGGTGTCGAGGATGACGCGCATGGCCGGATGAGTCATGGTGACCTTTCTGTCGGGGTTATTTGAGTCCTGTAGTCGCGATCGACTGCGTGAAGTGGCGCTGGAAGCGCAGGATGATCAGCAGGGGGATGGCGGTCAGCACGATGGAGCCGGCGAACAGCTCGCCGTAGTCGATGGTGAACTGGCCGCGCATGTTCGCCAGCGCGATCGGACCGAGCTGGTGGGCGGCGTCGGTGCCGATGAGCAGCGGCCAGACGTAGGACTGCCACTGGAAGATGAACAGCGTGAGACCGGCGCTCACCAGGGCGGGACGCGACAGCGGCAGGTAGATCCTGGCGAACACGCCGAACCAGCCCAGCCCGTCGATGCGCGCCGCCTCCACCAGGTCGCCGGGAATGGCCAGGAAGAACTGCCGCAGCAGGAAGATGGCCAGGCCATGGCCGAGCCCCGGCAGGATGAGTCCGGTGTACGTGTTGGTCAGGTCCCAGTCGCGGAACAGCGTGGCCAGCGGGATCGCGATCGCGTCGAACGGGATGAGGAAGCTGAGCACGACGATCGCGAACAGCGCACCCTGGCCCTTGAAGCGCACGGCCGACAGCCCGAACGCGGCCGCCGAGGAGATCAGCAGACCGGCGGCGACGGTGACGAGCGCCACGATCAGGGAGTTGAGTATGGCCCGGCCGAAGTCGCCGGTGACCAGGCGGGCGTAGTTGCCGAGGGTGGGCTCGGCGGGGACGAGCGTCTCCCACGACAGCCGCGAGATGTGCTGGAAGATCTCCGAGCCGCCGCGCAGCGAGCTGGACAGGGCCCACAGCAGCGGCAGCGCGAAGGCCAGGCCGATGAACGTGGCGAGCAGGGCGTACAGACGTCGTGACATCGGGGTCAGTCCCTCCCGCGCAGGAGCCGGAACTGCACGATCACCACGGCCAGGACGAGCAGCACCAGCAGCATCACCTCGGCCTGCGCCAGGCTCAGGTCGCCCACGGTGTAGGCGCGGGTGAAGATGTCGAACATGGTGACGTTGGTCGAGCCCTGCGGGCCGCCGTTGGTCAGCATCTGTACGGGGGCGAAGACGAGGAAGTTCGAGACCGTGTTCGCCACCAGCACGAACGCCAGCGGCCGGCGTAGCAGAGGCAGCGTGACGTGCCAGAACCGGGACCACGCCGAGGCCCCGTCGATGGCGGCGGCCTCGTACAGGGACGTGGGGATGTCCTGCAACCCGGCGATGAGGAACATCATCCAGTAGCCGACGCCGATCCACGACAGCAGCACGATGAGCGACCACATGGCCTGGCCGGGCGAGGTCAGGAAGGGTTGCGGCGGGATGCCGAGCACGCTCAGCACCGAGTTGAGCAGGCCGTCGGGCCGGTAGGCCACGCTCCAGATCGCCGCGGACACCGCCGGGGGCACCGCGATGGGCAGGATCACCAGCACCCGCAGGAACCGCACGCCCGCGAAGCGGCGGGTGAACAGCACGGCGAGGGCCAGGGCGGCGGCGATCTGCAGCGGGTTGACGATCAGGCTGAACAGTAGGGTGACCCGGACGCTCTGCAGGAACGTGGGGTCGGCGAAGAGCGTGGCATAGTTGCCGAGGCCGACGAACGAGGTCTCGCCGGTGACCAGGCTGGTGTGGCTCAGGCTGCTCGCGAACGCCATGGCGGCCGGGACCAGCCGCAGCACCAGCAGCGCGGCCAGCGCCGGCGCCAGGAAGGCCAGCGACACCAGCACCGGCCGGCCCACCTGCGTCCGGCGGTGCCGATGCGCCTCCTGGACCCGCCCCGCGGCGGTCCGCCGCCGCACCCGAGGCCCGGCCGTGTCATGCCCGGCCAAGGCAGCGGTCCGGTCCTCGGCGTGCTGCTGGCGGCTCGTCATCGGAGCTGGGCCCAGGCGGTCTTGAGCTCCTGGGTGGCCTGGTCGAGGCGGGTCTTGGCGTCGGCGCCGTTGCGGATGTCGGCGAACGTCTTGGTCATGATGTGCTCGAACTGGATGTACCCGACCGACGTGGGCCTGGCGACGGCCGTGTGGTCGGCGTCGTAGGTCAGGATGGCGCCGACGCCCTTGCTCTTGTCGCCGCCGAGCGCATCGAGGACCGGCACGTACTTCTGGAAGGCGGCCCGGTTCGACGGGATGATCGTGGTGGCCTTCGTCGTCAGCAGGTTGCCGTCCGGGTCGAGGGAGGCGTACTCGAGAAACTTGCGTGCGAGTTCCTGGTTCTCCGAGGCCGGGTTGATGCCCCAGGACCAGGAGCCGGTCGGGGTGACCTGCTTGCCGTCCGCGAAGTAGGGGTACGGAGCGACGCCCCAGTCGAGGTCCTTGGCCGCGGAGAAGATGCCCACATCCCACGGCCCGCCGGCGAAGAACGCCACCTTACCCTCGGCGAACAGCGGCGAGGTCTGGAAGGAGCCGACTCCGCGGGGCGCGAGCTTGTCCGCGAACAGGCCGCGGTACCAAGTCATCGCCTTGATCCAGCCGTCGGTGGTCAGCGCGGGTGTGAGCATGCTGGGCCCGGTGATCCCCGAGCCGCCGCCGAGCGACTCGGCCAGGCTCTGCAGCTGGTAGTACTGCTCGATCTGCTCGGGGATGAGCGCCCACTGCGCGCCGGCCTTCGCCTGGGCCTTCTTGCCCGCCTCGACCGTCTGCTCCCACGTCCAGCGCTTGGCCGGGTCGCTGGGCGGTGAAGTCACACCGGCATGCTTCAGCAGCGTCCTGTTGTAGAAGAGGAACTGGCCGGAGGTCCAGATGGGGACGGACCAGAGCTTGCCGTTGTGCACGTTGACGTCGTACTGGGCGGGCAGGGCCGCCTGCTCGACCCGGTCCTTCCAGTCGCTCAGGTCGACCAGGAAGCCGCGGGTGGCCAGCGCCGCCACGCGCGGCTGGTCGACCGTGTAGACGTCGATCGTGTCGTCCTTGGCGGCCAGCCGCTGCTGAAGTGTGCTGTTGAGCTGGTCGAAGGGGACTTGCGTATAGGCGATTTTGACGCCGGGGTTCTTCGCCTGAAAGCCGTCGATGACCGGCTGGAACGTCTTGGGGTCCTCCGGGCCGACGAAGCGCAGGGTGTTCGAGGCGGAACCTCCGCCGCTGCCGCCAGATCCGCAGCCGGCCGCCAGCACGGCCAGGAGACTCACGAGGGCCAGGCTCTTCTTCACGGCTTTGCTCCTTCTGGCCGCTGACCAGGTTGATCATCGAGTCTACACGTGTCAACTACGATTGGCCGCCAGCATGCCACGAACCCATCCGAAGGGACAAGCCTGTGGCCTGATGCAACCCATGCTGGGTGTTGACATACCGCGCGAAACTGGCGTAACTTCCGTGCAACGCAGAAGTAATACGCTTTACTAAAGCGCATTAACGAGAAGCGATCAGGGGCTGGTCTGCTCTGCGCCGATCGAAGGAGACTGGAAGTGGCCACGAACAAGCCGCGTCGCGTGACCATGAAAGACGTGGCGCGTCACGCGGGCGTTTCGCAGACCACTGTCTCCTTCGTGCTGAACGGACGGCCCGGCTCCACGATCCCCGACGAGACCCGTCAGCGGATCCTCGCGGCGATCGACGAGCTCGGCTACCGGCCCAACGCCGGAGCGCGGGCGCTCGCCGCGAAGCGCAGTGATTGGTACGGGCTGATCACCGAGATCGTCACCGCGCCCTTCGCCGCTGACGTCATCAAAGGCGCGCAGAACCGCGCCTGGCGTGACCGGAAGTTCCTGTTGATCGCCGCGAGTGAGAGCGACCCCGCTCAGGAGGCCGCAGCGATCGACCAGATGCTGGAGCACCGTGTGGAGGGGCTTCTGTATGCCACGACCTGGCATCGGGCCGTCACGCTCCCCAAGGCCGCCCTCGAGGTGCCGACGGTGCTCGTCAACTGCTATGACGACGAAGCGGATCTACCGTGCGTCGTGCCCGACGAGGTGACGGGCGGCTACCGTGCGACCCGTCGGCTCCTCGACGCCGGGCACACCCGCATCGGGTTCATCAATCTCGATCCTGTGATACCGGCCGCCATCGGGAGGCGCGAGGGGTATGAGCGTGCCCTGCGCGAGGCCGGGATCACCCCCGACCCCTCCCTCGTCATACCGGGCTACGCCACCGCCGACGGCGCCTACACCGCCGCCTGCGAACTGCTCGACCGTACGGGCGCCGACCGGCCGACCGCGCTGTTCTGCGGCAACGACCGGATGGCGATGGGCGCGTACGACGCGATCAAGGAACGCGGACTGCGCATCCCGCGCGACGTGGCCGTGGTGGGGTTCGACAACCAGGAACTCATCGCCGCTTATCTGCGGCCGAAGCTGACGACGCTCGCCCTGCCCTTCGAAGCCATGGGCACCGCGGGCGTCGACATGCTGGCCGCCCTCGCAGCGGGGCAGCCGCTCGACACCCACCGGGTGACGCTCGACTGCCCGCTGCTCGAACGCTCGTCGGTCTGACTGCGAATCAGCCCGCCGAGGAATCCCATCCCGTCTTCGTCCTGTGTGTTGAAGAGGAAAGGAGTCTTCATTATGACACCCCCCACGCCTTCACGGCGGCGGCTGCGCCCCGTCCTGACGGCGCTCTCCGTCTCCGCCGCGGCGGCTCTGGTGCTATCGGGCTGCACCGGCGGCACCGGAGGCGCCGCCGCGGCCGGTGGCGCCTCCGGTGACCAACTGCTCACGATCCCCCGCGAGGACCTGGCGACGTTCACGCGCAACTTCAACCCGCTCGCGGGCATGCAGGCCGCTCCCATGACCCATCAGGCGGTCTACGAGCCGCTGGTGGTGCACAGCATGGCGGACGCCAAGGACACGCCGTGGCTCGCCACCAAGTGGGAGCAGGCCGAGGACGCCCGCTCGCTCACGTTCACGCTGCGCGAGGGCGTCAAGTGGTCGGACGGTCAGCCGCTCACAGCCGACGACGTCGTCTACACCTTCCAGCTTCAGAAGGACGTGCTGGGCGGCTTCGACTACCTCGACAAGGTCACCGCGGTCGACGCCCAAACGGTGAAGTTCTCCTTCAACAAGCCCTTCTCGCCCGCCTTCTTCGAGATCAGCGGCCACTACATCCTGCCGAAGCACATCTGGTCCCAGGTGAAAGACCCGGCGAAGCACACCAATCCGGACCCGGTCGGCACCGGCCCGTACACCAAGGTCGAGAACTTCCAGAGCCAGTCGTACGAACTGCGCAAGAACCCGAACTACTGGCAGCCGGACAAGCAGCAGATCGCCGGCATCAGGATGGTCGCCTTCTCCGGCAACGACAGCGCCAACATCGCCTTCGTCAACGGCGAGGTGGACTGGACGCAGTCCTACATCCCGGACATCGAGAAGTCCTTCGTCGCCAAGGACAAGCAGCACAACCACTACTGGTTCCCACCCGTCGGCGCCATGATCAACTGGCAACTGAACACGACCAAGGCCCCCTTCGACGACCCGGCCGTCCGCAAGGCGCTCAGCATGGCCGTCGACCGCGACAAGGTCACCAAGGTCGCGATGAACGGCTACGCCGAACCCGCCGACTGCACGGGCCTGGCCCGGACGTACGACAAGTGGCGCGACACGTCCCTGGCTGCCTCGTGCACCTGGACGAAGCACGACACCGGCGCGGCGGCGCAGGCCCTGGACGCGGCCGGCTACCGGGACAGCGGCGGCAAGCGGCTGCTCAAGGACGGCAAGCCGTTCACGCTGGACATCTCCGTCGGCTCCGCCTCCTCCGACTGGATCTCGGTCGCCAACATCATCAAGCAGGATCTCGCGAAGGTCGGCATCACCGCCACCGTGAAGACGCCCGACTGGTCAGCCGTCCAGTCGTCGTACGACATGGGCACGTTCGACACCGGCATCGTCTGGAGCAACAACGGCGCCACCCCGTACGAGTACTACCGCGGCGTGATGTCGACCAAGATGCTCAAGCCCGTCGACAAGCAGGCCACCGAGAACTACCACCGCTTCGGCGACAAGAAGGCCGACGAGCTCATCGACGCCTTCGCCGCCGCCACGGACGAGACCAAGCAACGCGAACAGATGAACGGCCTGCAGAAGCTGTACGACGAGCAGGCGCCCCTGGTCCCGCTGTTCACCGGCCCCGAATGGGGCTCGTACACCGACGCCCGCTTCACCGGCTGGCCCACCGAGGAGAACCCGTTCGCCACCCTCGGCAACCGCAACTCCAGCACGATCCTCGTGCTCACCTCACTGCAGCCCGTCAAGGGCTGACGCCCGAGCGGACCGGCGGCCGTCCTCCCCCCGGACGGCCGCCCCCGCGCCCCGCCCCCACCGCCACTGACAGGGAGCACGACCCGTGCGTCTGATCCTGCGCAACCTGGGGTTCTATCTGCTCGCCTTCTGGGCCTCCATCACCCTGAACTTCGTACTCCCGCGCTTCATGCCGGGCGACCCGGTCTCCCGGATGTTCGCGCAGGCCCAGGGCACGATGCAGCCCGACCAGATAGCCCAGCTGCGGAAACTCCTCGGCCTGGACAACCGCCCCCTCTGGGAGCAGTACGTCACCTACGTCAAGAGCGTCTTCACCGGCGACCTCGGCATCTCCATCACCCGCTTCCCGACCCCGGTCACCGAGGTGATCGGCTCGCAGATCGGCTGGACCCTGCTGCTCGGCGGCATCGCGCTCGTCATCGCCGCCGTCGTCGGCAACCTGCTCGGCATCGTCGCCGCCTGGCGGCGCGGCGGCGTCCTCGACTCTGCCTTCCCACCCCTGCTGATCTTCGTCGGCTCGTTCCCATACTTCTGGCTGGCCATGGGGGCGCTGTACCTGTTCGGAGTGAGCCTGGGCTGGTTCCCGCTGCGGCACGCCTACGACGTCGGCCTGACCCCCGGCTTCACCGGCGAGTTCGTCTCGAACGTCGCCACCCACCTGGTTCTGCCCGCGCTGACCATCGTGCTGGTCTCCATCGGCGGCTGGATGCTCGGCATGCGCAACACCATGATCGCCACGGCGGCGGAGGATTACATCACGATGGCCGAGGCCAAGGGCTTGAGTCCGGCCCGGATCATGTTCCGCTACGCCGCCCGCAACGCGATGCTCCCGTCCGTCACCAACTTCGGCATGGCGCTCGGCTTCGTGGTCGGCGGCGCCCTGCTCACCGAGGTCGTGTTCGCCTACCCTGGCATCGGCTACCAGCTCCTGATGGCCGTCCAGGGCCTGGACTACCCCCTGATGCAGGGCATCTTCCTGACCATCACGGCGGCGGTGCTGCTCGCGAACTTCCTCGTCGACCTCGTCTATGTCCGCCTCGACCCGCGCGTCCGCGTCCGCTGAGGGGAGCCGCCGACATGACCGCCGTAGACATCGACATCGCGGAGACCTCCGCGGCAAAGGCACAGGCACCGCCCGGCCGCCGACGCGGACTGCTGCGCCAACTCGCCGGCGTCAAGAAAGCGCTGATCGGACTGGCCCTGCTGGCTCTGTTCGCGCTCCTCGCCCTGCTCGCTCCCGTCATCGCTCCCGGCGACCCGTCGCTCATCAACGCGACGGGAAGTCAGCCCCCCTCGGCCGCTCACTGGCTCGGTACGACGGCGAAGGGACAGGACGTCCTCGCCCTCACGTTGTGGGGTGCCCGCAGTTCGCTCTTCGTCGGGTTCGCGGTCGGGCTTGCCGCATGCGCAGTCGCCACCGTCATCGGCCTGGCCTCCGCGTACTTCGGCCGAATCGCGGACGACGTGCTCACTCTGATCACCAACATCTTCCTGCTGCTCCCCGGCCTGCCGCTGCTCATCATCCTGGCCGCGTTCCTGCCCCCCGGGACCTCCACCGTGATCCTGGTACTCGTCGTCACCGGCTGGGCGGGATCGGCCCGGGTGCTGCGCGCTCAGGCCAAGTCGATCCGCGGCAAGGACTTCGTGGCCGCGGCCGTCGTCACGGGAGAGCGTCCGCTGCGCATCATGTTCCGCGAGATCCTGCCCAACATGGCGTCCGTGGTGATGACCACGCTGCTCGGCTGCGTGATCTTCGGCATCGGCGGTCAGGCGGGTCTGGAGTTCTTGGGTCTCGGGGACAGCAGCGTCGTCAGCTGGGGCACGAACCTGTACTGGGCCGGCACCGACGGCGCCTTGATGACCGGCGCGTGGTGGGCCTTCGTCCCCTCCGGGCTGTGCATCGCGCTCGTCGCCTTCGCGCTGGCGTTGGTCAACTACGCGGTCGACGAGATCACCAACCCGAGGCTGCGGGCCCGGTCCGCCAAGCGGCGCTCCGCCGAGAGGAAGGGCTGAGCCATGGATTCCGTACACGACGCACCCGTCCTCGACGTCCGCGGCCTCCGCGTCGAATACCGCAGTGACGCACGCACCGTCCTGGGCGCCGACGACGTCTCCTTCTCCATCGGCCCCGGAGAGGTCTTCGGGCTGGCCGGGGAGTCGGGCTGCGGCAAGTCGACCATCGCCAACGCGGTGATGCGGCTGCTGAAGCCCCCGGCGGAGATCACCGCGGGCAGTGTCCACTTCCAGGGCCGGGACGTCCTGGCCCTGGACGAGCGGGAGCTGCGCGCATTCCGGTGGCGGGAGATCGCCATGGTCTTCCAATCGGCGATGAACTCGCTCAACCCCGTCCTCACCATCGGCGAGCAGATCGGCGACATCTTCACCACTCACGAGAAGCTGAAGAAGCGACTGGCGCGGGAGAGAGCGGGCGAGCTGCTCCACCTGGTGGGCATCGACCCCGGCCGACTCAGGGCCTACCCGCACCAGCTCTCCGGCGGTATGCGCCAGCGCGTGGTCATCGCCATGGCCGTCGCGCTCCGGCCCCGGCTGCTGATCATGGACGAGCCGACCACCGCACTCGACGTCGTCGTCCAGCAGGAGATCATGGCGCAGATCCGCGACCTCCAGCACGAGCTGGGCTTCTCCATCCTCTTCATCACCCACGACATGTCCCTGATGGTCGAGCTGTCCGACCGCATGGGCGTGATGTACGGCGGACGAATCGTCGAACTCGCCGACGCCAAGGATCTGTTCACCCAGCCGCTCCACCCGTACACCGAGGCGCTGATGAACGCCTTTCCGCCGCTGACCGGCCCGCGCCGGGAGCTCACCGGCCTCTTCGACGCCCCTCGTACCGCCGGCAGCTGCGGCTTCCACGTCCGTTGTCCCAAGGACCGCTCGGACTGCTCCATGAACATCCCCGACCTGCGCGAGGTCGCCCCCGGCCGGTGGGTGGCCCAGAGCACTCAGGGAGTCCCGCGATGACCCAGCCCCTGCTGTCCGTACGCGGCCTGAGCAAGGACTTCCAAGTCGGCACCGTCTTCTCGCGGCGCCGAGTCCGTGCCGTCAACGACGTGTCCTTCGACCTGCCGGCCGGCCGGATCACCGCCCTGGTCGGCGAGTCCGGCAGTGGCAAGTCCACCATCGCCCGCTGCCTGGCCCGCCTTGAACAGCCCTCCGCCGGACAAGTACTGCTGGACGGCGAGGACGTCCTGCGCACCGAACGGCGGCGGGCGTCTCGGGCGTACCGCCGCAAGGTACAGATGGTGTTCCAGGACCCCTTCGGCTCGCTCAACCCCGTTCACCGCATCGAGCATTTCCTCACTCGATCCCTCGTCGTGCACGGCCGCCCCGCCATACCGGAGGCGCTGCGGGAGCTGATGACGACCGTCGGCCTGACCGAGGACATGCTGCAGTCCTACCCGCACGAGCTCTCCGGCGGCCAGCGCCAGCGCGTCGCCGTCGCCCGCGCCCTCGCCGTCGAGCCCCGGTTGATCCTCGCCGACGAACCGACCTCGATGCTGGACGTCTCCGTACGCGTCGGCGTGCTCAATCTGATGCGGCGTCTGCGCGACGAACGGGACATCGCCATGCTGTACATCACCCACGACCTGGGCTCCGCTCGCTATCTCGCGGACACCACGATGGTGATGTTCGCCGGCGAGCTCGTCGAGGGCGGTGACGCACTTGCCGTCATGGACGCCCCCGCCCACCCCTACACCCGCCTGCTGCTGTCCGCCGTACCCGACCCCGAGCGGGCCGGGAGCTACGACCCGGTCGAGCGCGCTCGACTGCGCGAGGCGATCCTCAACCCCACGTCCTGCCCGTACGGCGACGACGGCACGTGCAGCCGCACAGAGCTCGTCCGGCACGTCGTCGGCGAGGACGACGGACATCCCCACTGGGTGCGCTGCCACCTGCGCGCACCTATCTCCGACATCGCCCGCCGGGTGCTCAAGACCACCGACAGACCGACCGGCGAGGCCACCGACGACACCGAGGAAGCCGAGACCACCGCCGCATGACCCACGACCTCACCCTCCCCTCCGACATCTCCGGCGCCGAGGGGCTGGCCGAGCGCGCCGAACGCGACCCCCACCGTCCCCGCTTCCACTTCACCTCGCCCGGTGGCTGGCTCAACGATCCCAACGGGCTGACCCACTGGAACGGCGTCTACCACCTTTTCTACCAGTACAACCCGCTCGCTCCCGCCCACCACCGCATCCACTGGGGCCACGCCACCAGCACGGACCTTGTCCACTGGACCGACGAGCCGATCGCCCTCGTCCCGGGCTCCGACGGCCCCGACCGTGACGGCTGCTGGTCCGGCGTCCTCGTCGACGACGGGGGAGTGCCCACGCTCGTCTACTCCGGCCGCCACGGGAACCGCGAACTGCCGTGCGTGGCCACCGGGTCCGCCGACCTGAGGCGCTGGACCAAGGACCCGGCCAATCCGGTCATCAGCGCCCCGCCCCGCGACCTCGACGCCACCGCCTTCCGTGACCACTGCGTCTGGCGGGAGGGCCAGGTGTGGCGGCAACTGGTGGGCTCGGGCATTCGGGGCGTCGGCGGAACGGCCTTCCTGTACGAATCCGACGACCTGCGCACGTGGCGGTACGTCGGCCCCCTGCTGACCGGCGACGCCTCGCAAAACCGGGGCGAACTCGACTGGACCGGCACGATGTGGGAGTGCGTCGACCTGTTCGGCATAGACGACGACACCGACGTCCTGATCTTCTCCGCCTGGGACGAGGGCACCACCTACCATCCTCTGTACTGGACGGGCCGCTACCAGGGCGACACCTTCACTCCGACCGCCCTCCACCGGCTCGACTACGGCGGACGCTACTTCTACGCTCCGCAGTCCACACGTGACGCCCACAGCCGTCGGATCATGTTCGGCTGGCTCCAGGAGGGGCGATCGGATGCGGCGACGGCGCGGGCGGGGTGGTGCGGTGTCATGTCGCTGCCACGCGTCGTCACCCTCGGCGCGGACGGGCAGCTGGTCCAGGCCCCCGTACCCGAGCTGGCCCGGCTCCGGCGAGATCACGTACGGGTCCCCGCCGGCCCGCTGGACAACACGTACACCCGGCTGCACTCCGTGCGGGGAGACCAGCTCGACATCGAGATCACCCTGCGGCTCGCGCCCGGCGCCACGGCCCGGCTGGTCGTGCGCGAGACGCCGGACGGAGCCGAACGCACGGTCGTCGAGGTGAGCCGCCTGCCCACGGGCGGCGTCCTCCGGCTGCACCGCGAGGCGTCCGGCCTCGATCCGTCCCTGGACGCCGAACCGCGTCACGGGGAACTGCCGCTGAGTGGCGACGGCCTGGTGGACCTGCGTGTCCTCGTCGACCACTCCGCACTGGAGATCTTCTCCAACGGCCGGCCGCTCGCCGCCCGTATCTACCCCACCCGCCCCGACGAGGCCGTCGGCGTCGGCATCAGTGCCGACGGCGACGTCACCGTGGAGAGTTTCGACGCTTGGCGGATGGCGCCGGCGTTCACCGACGGCCCCCGGCCGCTGTGGCCGTGACGGTCTGAGCCCACCACCCCCCAGGAGCCGCCATGCGCGTGTCCCGTCGTACCCTCCTGCTCGCCGGAGGTCTCACCTTGCTGCCCCTCTCGAGTGCCGTCCCGGCATCCGCCCTTGTCAAGAACACCCCCGCACGAAACCCGATCCCCGACCCCCTCCCCGTCACCGGCAAGTGGAACCGCACCGCCGACGGCGGCTGGAAGGCCACCGGCGCCGCCCTCGCCCTCTCCGAGCAGCAGATCGCCGCCAAGGCCACGTACACCGCCCAGGTGACCCCCGCATCCCCGTACGGAGTGGGCGCGCTGGTGTTCCGTGCCGCCGAGGACGGCTCCGCCGGATACGCGGCCGCCCTGGACCACGAGCGCGTACGGCTCTTCGACCTGGCGAGCGGCCAAGCCATCGCCACAGCGCGGCTGGCAGGAGCGCGGACCGGAGGAACGTACGAGCTCGAAGTCACCGTGGACGGAGCCGAGCTGACCGTCTCCGTCGACGGCAAGAGGCGCATCCGCGTAGAGGACCACCGCTACGACTCCGGCGCCGTGGGCCTGCTCGCCCGCAACGGCACCGTGGTCTTCGGCCCGCCCGCCCTGTCCGAGGTCACCACCAATCTCACCGGCTGGACCACCGGCGGCGGCACGTGGACGGCGACCCCGCTCGGCTGGCGAGCCGAAGCACCCGACGGCGGCACCGCCCGCGCCATCGCCGCCACCCGGGCGTACGACACCGCGATCCAGACCGACCTCATACTCCACGACACCTCCACCGTGGCCACCCTGCTGGTGCGGGCCGACGCCACGGGCACCCAGGGTTACGGCGTCCAGGTCGACCCCGGACAGGGCCGGTTGAGGCTGTGCCGCATCGACGGGAACGTCACCCTCGGCACCTGCAACGCCACCATCAGGACAGGGGCTGTCTACCGGCTGCGGATCGAGGCCGAGGGCGACGAACTGCGCGTGCACTGGCAGACGAACTTCCTCTCTCCCGACGGCTACGCCCCGGCCATCACGGCTCGGGACTCCGGGCACGCGTCGGGCAGGCTGGGCGTCCTGGTGTCCGGCGGCGCGGCGTCCTTCGACAACATCGCCGCCGCCGACCTCGTCACCGACGTCCAGGGATGGACCACCAGGTCCGGCACCTGGACTCTCGACCTGCGCGGTATCCGAGGCGACAGCGGCCTGCGCACGGCCCCGTTCGCACACGGCGACCTGGTTGCGAGGGCGGACATCACGCCGGGCGGCCCGTCGGCCTCCGCCGGCCTCGTCCTGCGCGCGTCCGCGAACGGCTCCGGCGGCTACGAGGCCCGCCTCGACGCCGCCCGCAACACGGTCAGCCTGATCGACCGGACCTCCGGCACCCGCGTCGCGACCGCCGCCGCGCCGGTCCGGCGCATCGCCGCGGGCGGCACCTACCGGGTAGAGGTCCGCGCGACCGGCAGGCGCATCGAGATGTACGTGGACGGCGTAAGCGTGCTCAAGACAAGCGTCTCCGGGACCACGGGTGCCTCCATCGGCATCGCGGCCGCGCACGGCATAGCGTACTTCCAGAACGTGCAGGCCAGCAGCACCGCCGGCTACTTCACGGAGCCCTACCGCCCCACCTACCACTACACCCAGCTCACCGGCTCCACCAGCGACCCCAACGGCCTGGTCCACTACGACGGCGAATACCACCTCTTCCACCAGGACCAGGGCCGCTGGGCGCACGCCGTGAGCACCGACCTGGTCCACTGGCAGCCCCTGCCGATCGCCCTGCCCTGGAACGAGTACGGCCACTGCTGGACGGGTTCGGCAGTCGTCGACGAGGACGACGCCTCAGGCCTCTTCGACGGCGGCTCCGGCCTCCTCGCGTACTACACCAGCTATCGCCCCGACAAGCCCGGCGGCAACGCGAGCGTGCGCATCGCCTACAGCAAGGACAAGGGCCGCTCCTGGCAGTTGCACGGGGGCCCGGCACCCGCCGTGCAGAACCCGGGAGGCCCCGACGCCGGCTGGACCTTCCGCGACCCGAAGATCGTCCGCGACGACGCACACGCGCAGTGGGTGATGGTGGTCTCCGGCGGTGACCACATCCGCTTCTTCACCTCCACCGACCTACTCACCTGGACACACACCAGCTCCTTCGGATACGGCGGCTGGGTGACGGCCGGGGTGTGGGAGTGTCCCGACGTGTTCCCACTCCCGGTCGACGGTGACCCGGCGCGCGTCAAATGGGTCCTCACCCTGAGCACGGGGGCCGTGCGCGCGACAGACGGCTCGGCCGCCCAGTACTTCACCGGGGACTGGAACGGCACCGCCTTCACCCCGGACCAGACGGCGGGCACGGTGCTGCGCCCCGACTCCGGGCGCGACTACTACGCCGCCATGTCCTTCTACGGGCTGCCCGGCGGGCGACGCGTGTGGCTGGCCTGGACGAGCAACTGGGACTACCCGTTCAGCGCCCCGACAGGTGCCTGGAACGGCCAGTTGAGCATTCCGCGCGAGCTCACCCTCACCAACACCGACGACGGTGTACGTCTGGTGCAGCGCCCGGTGCCGGAACTTGCCGCCCTCCGCGCCACGACGACGACCCGTACCGACCTGTCCGTCGGACCGGACTCCACCGACCCGATCGACGGGGTCAGAGCGGTGGCTTATGAGATCGAAGCCGAGATCACCCTCGGGACGGCCGTGGAGGTCGGCTTCCGGCTGCGTGAGAAGGACGACCAGCACACGACAGTGGGCTATGACGCGCAGGCGGGTCAGTTGTTCGTCGACCGCACGGCCTCCGGCCTGAGCGACTTCACGCAGTATTTCAAGGGCCGCACCACCGCACCGATGAAGCCCGTCGACGGCCGCGTGACACTGCGCGTCTTCGTGGACTCCTCGTCAGTTGAGGCCTTCGGCGCCGACGGCCAGGCGACGATCACCAGCCTGATCTTCCCCGACCCTGACGCTCAAGGCATGTCCTTTTACGTGAAGGGGGGCACCGCGCACGTCGAGTCGCTCAAGGTACACCGGCTGCGGAGCGCGTACCGCTTGGTGGACCGTACGACGCAGCGAGAGACTCCACGGACCACCGGCGCGGAATTCCGTTCGAACCTGGGCGAGCTGACCGTCACCCCCGCCGGCCATTGGTCGACCGACAGCGCGGGCCGTTCCGGAACCTTCGACAAGGACAGCAACGCGATGTCGTCCCGCACGGCCACGAACCTGGACCTCACCACCCTGATCCGGCTGGGGAGCCCCGACGGTGTGACCGGTGGAGCACTCTCGCTCCTGTGGCGTGCCTCGGCCGACGGCAACGACGCCTACTGCCTCAACATCGACCCCAACCTGCGCGTGATCCGCCTGGTCGCGAAGGCCGGCGGGGTGTTCGACGACGGGGCCGCCCTGGCCCGGGTCTCGGCACTGGTCCGGCGCGGCACGACGTACCCGATCCGCGTCCTCGCCGAGGGAAACCGGATCCAGGTGTTCCTGTCCGGCACCCGAATCATGGACGTGACGGACACGAAGTACACGCGCGGACACGTCGGCCTGAACGTCTTCGGCGGTCGGGCGGCATATCAGGACACCTACGTGAAGGAGTTGTGAGCAACAACTCGTCATCCTCACGAGCTCCTGACGTCGGACGGACGCCCGCTCCCGGGCTTCAGAGCTTGATCACGGCCAATACGCGGCCAAGTTGAGGTGGTCCCGGGAGTAGTCCCAGGTCAAAGCATGATTGCGACGGGACCGTAAAACCGTCGGCTCAGCCTACGCAAGTTCGAACCTTGCACCTGCCACACCAGCGGGAAGAGGCCCGTCACCAGCGGAAACGCGGTGACGGGCCTCTCGCTCTGTGCCCGGTCCAGGATCACGAGCGTGGTTCCGTGTTGAACCGCCAAGTTCGCACGAAGAAAGGCCCCACGCTCGTGACCCGTCGAGTATCGCCTATCCAGGCCATCCGTGCCGAGATCGATGCCCTGTTCGCCGCCGATCGTGACCTGGTCGAGGTCATCGAGGACGTCGCCCGGCTCGGCGCCCGCCTGATCATCCAGACCGCCGTCGAAGCCGAGGTCGACGCCTTCCTCGGCCGCGCCCGCTACCAGCGCGCCGTCTGCACACGGATGTCCGAAGTTCCTGTGCACGACCACTCAGGTTGGCCCGGGACTCCCGGGCTACGGCCGACCACCCACTTCGCAGTTCGACGGCTTGCGGGAAGACACCACTGCACAACTAACGCCAAGCTGCAGGAGTGCTCTCCGCCCTTCACGTGAGCAGCCCATGGCGACTGGAACGTCCCTCCGCGCCGGGGCGGGAGAGCCGGCGTCCCCGGTGACCGCAACGTGGTGAGTCAGCTGCAAGTCACGTGTAAGTCAGCACGTCTAGACATGCATATGTGAACTAAGACGCCGAAATTTGCGCGAAGACGGCATTCCTTCCGTCATCGCCGCGAACGAGCCGGATCATCTCGATACACTGCCGACTCCGTTGAAAGGTGGGAGACGCTTCGCATGGCGCTGCGGCCGACCCGGCGCGTCGCGGCCTCGCTGGCGCCGCCGATCCAGATGGGCGGCCCGCCCGCTTGCGCCGGGCGCAGGTCGGCGTGGACCGGCCGCAGCGAGAAGAACTCGCTGTCCCAGGACGCCGGGTTGGCCGTGCACCACTCGTGCAGGAACGCCAGCAGGTCATCGAGCATCCGCCCGCGCCGGCGCCAGTCCGCGGTGGGGGAGATGTCGTGCTCGTCCTTCGTCCACCCGAGTCCCACGCCGACCTCGAGACGGCCGTCGCTGAGCACGTCGAGCGTGGTCAGCATCCGGGCCAGGTGCGGCGGCTCGTAGTAGAAGGTGCTGAGCGTGCTGGCATTCAGCCGCACCCGGCTGGTCGCCGTCGCGGCGACGGTCCACAGCAGCACCGGGTCGAGGTGACGCTTCATCAGCGGCGGGTACGGCTGCTCCTCGATCCCGCGGCAGAACGCGCTCAGGCCAGCGGCGCTGCTGGTAACCCGACTATGGGAAGTGTGAAACCAAGCTTCATTGGCGAGTCCTTTCGGTGATCCGTCAACCGTTTGCTCAGACGGGAAGTTCGGTGATGCTGAGGGCGAAGTCCAAGTTCCCCACCCCGTGGTTGGCGAGGCCCACCGTGACCACGCCCGCTCCTTCCAGCCAGTGCGCCATTTTCAGGCCGCCGACGTCCAGCGGGCGTAGCCCGAGGCTCTCGATGAACGCCTCCACACTTGCCTTGGCCTGCGCATTATCGCCAGCGATGAAGACGTCGGGCCGGCCCTTCTCCAGGACATGGCGGAAGATGGTGTTGAACGCCTTCACCACGCTGGCGCCGGCCGGGGCCGCCTTGGCGACTTCCTGCGCGATCGAGGTCTCCTCGCGGTGGGCAAGCCCGTCGAACGTGGAGTTGAAGGGATTGCTGATGTCGACGATGACCTTGCCCGCGAGAGCGTCTCCGTACTGGGCGACGACCGGCACGACGCCGTCGTACAACAGGGCCACGATGACGATGTCCCCGGCCGGGGCGGTACCCCATTCTCCCGTCGTGGCGCCGCCGCCGAGAGCCTTGGCCAGGTCAGCGGCCTTGGACTGATCGCGGCCCATGACCTCGACGGTGTTGCCGCCCGCTATCGCCCGCGCTCCGATGGTGCGGGCCATGTTCCCGGTGCCGATGATGCTGATGTTGCTCATGAGATGTCCTGCCCTGGTTGAGTGTTGTTCGGTTTAGATGGCGGTGGTGCCGCCGTCGGCGACGAGTTCCATGCCGTTGACGTAGCTGGAGTCGTCGGAGGCGAGGAAGAGGGCGGCGGTGGCGATTTCGTCGGGGCGGCCCATCTGGCCGCGGGGGATGAGGGACTCGAACTGGCGCTTGGTGGCCTCGTCGAAGAGTTCTTCCTGCTTGGCGGTGGCGACCTGGCCGGGGGTCAGGACGTTGACGCGGATGCGGCGGTCCTTGAGCTCGTTGAGCCAGACGCGGGCCCAGGCCTGCTGGACGGCCTTGCTGCCGGCGTAGACGCTCCAGCCGGGGAAGGCGCCGAGGGAGGCGTTGGAGCCGGTCATGAGGATGGAGCCGCCGTCGTTGAAGAACGGGAGGGCCTTCTGGACGGTGAACAGGGTGCCGCGGGCATTGAGCCCGAACCAGGTGTCGAACTGGGCCTCGGTGATCTCGCCGAGCGGGGCGGGCTCGCCCCCGCCTGCGCTGGCCCACAGCACGTCGAGGCTGCCCTTCTCCCGCTTGACGGTGTCGTACAGGCGGTCCAGGTCGTTCAGGTCGGCGGCGTCGCCCTGGACGCCGGTGACGTTGCGGCCGATCTGCTTCACGGCCTCGTCCAGGGCGTCCTGGCGGCGGCCGGTGATGAAGACGTGCGCTCCCTCGTCGACGAACAGCTTCGCGCCGGCCAGCGCCATGCCGGTGGTGCCGCCGGTGATGACCGCTACCTTGCCGTCAAGCTTTCCCATGTTGCTCCTTTAGGCCGGTGGTGCCGTGCGCACCTGGGATGACGGCGTTATGTACACCGCTCTGTGTGCTTACGGTACGGGGCGCGCGGCCGGGGCGCAAACTATGTACACCGATCGTTACCCAGCTCGGGTACCATGGACCCGTGACGGAGTTGGAGAAGGGCCCCCAGGGCCGCCGCCGCGGCCGGGGCGCCCGCGAGCGCATCCTCAGCGCGTCCCAGCAACTGTTTCGCGAGCAGGGCATCAACCGCACCGGCATGGACCAGCTTTGCGCGGCGGCCCAGGTGTCCAAACGCACGGCGTACCAGCACTTCACCGGCAAGGACGAACTCGTCGCCGAGTACCTGCGCCGGTTCGACCCCTCCGTTCTGTCCGGCGTGTTCGACCGCACCGACCTCACGCCCCGCGAACGGCTCCTCGCCGCCTTCGACATCCCCCCCACCACCCCCCTGTGCCCCTACATCGCCGCCGCCGTCGAACTCCACGACCCCCAGCACCCCGCATCCCAGTACGCACGCGACTACAAGAAAGCCGTCGCCGCGCGGCTCGCCGACACCGCCCGCGAAGCCGGCGCCGCCGACCCTGAACAGCTCGGCGAGCAGCTCGCGCTGCTCATCGACGGCGCCGCGGCCCGCACCCGGGTCCTCAACGCCGACGCCTTCCCCGCCGCCGCCGCCATCGCCGCCGTCCTCATCGACAACGCCATCCCCGCCGCAGCCCGCGATGACCGACGACGGGAGGAAGGGTCAAGTTAACTTGGCACTCCGCGGCCGGGCTGGACGCGCTGCCGGTCGCGCGGCTGCACCCGCTGGTACGCGACACCAGCCGCCCGGCACCTGGCCCGGACCTGCTGGCTTTTACGGAACTGGCCGCCCGCCTGCTGAAGGCCGCAGCAGAAGCCGCCGGGGAGACCGGCGACCCCCGAGGACCCGCCGACGTGGTCGGCCTGGCAGCTGCTGGCGCCGCACGCTGCCGTAGTGCTGAACAGCCTCAGCGCTCTGCCGGACAGCTCAGACGAGACGATCGGGGCGGCAGCAGACGCTGCGCACATGGCGGCCCGGTACCGGGCAAGCCAGGGATCTTACGCTGCGGCTGCAGCCGAATACGGCGAGGTCTTCAGCGCCCGGCTGCGGGACCTCGTCCCCGACCACCCGTCCACACTGGCCACCCGGCACGAAATCGCCCGGATGTAGGCGCGGGGGGAACTATGCCGGGGCGCAGGCCGAGTACCACGATGTCCTCACCGCCCGGCAGCGGATCCTCGGCCCCGACCACCCGGACACGCGCAGAACCGCCAGGCAGATCGACTTTCTTGCGGAAAGGCAAGCTTGATCGTCCTTCACCGATCAAGCGCGCTTTGGATATGCGAACTCGCCGGGTCGCCTGTTTCTTAGACGTTCACCTATGAAGCGGCGCTCGCGGCGAGACGTGTCCAGGGCGAACGTCGTTTCATAGGTCGGTGCGAACAGGTGGACGGATGAAACACCCCGATAAAACGATCTCGGGGTGCGCGCTGACGACTACCTCCGCATGCAGGCCCACACCTGCCCGATGATCTCCTGCGCCGCGCCAGCCGGTTCCCCCCGCCGGACCGGCAGGAGCAAGGACTTCACCGTGTGGCATCCCAGATGCGGCGCATGGCCTCGCTCTGCTGTCCGTAGATGCATTTGGCGTAGACGCGTAGAAGAACGTCAACGCTGTGTCCTGCCCATTCGGCCACCTGGGGCGCTGGCACGCCGGCGTTGAGCCATGTGGAGACGGCGGCATGACGTAGGGCGTACGGGACCTCCATGAGCTGCGACCGGGCTTCGGGCGGTTCGAACGCTTGTGCTCTGGCTTCGTGGAAGACCTTGAGGTAGGCGCGGTCGGTCATCAGGCCGCCGTGGGGGCCGATGAAGACTCGTCCGCCGGGGCCGGCTCCGAATTCCTTGAGGTTCTCGATCAGCATGTTGGACAGCTCGGGGTGGATGGGCACTCACCGTATCTCGCCTACGACTCGGTGCTTGAGTTCCCGACGTTCCCGGATCTTGCCGCTGTTTGTCCAACGACTGCCTGAGCGCGGCTCGGCGTTGGTCAGCCGCATCTCTCCCCAGTCGTCCACAGGAAGGCTGACGAGGTGTTCCTCTCGCAGGTCCACGACCTCTTCGGGCCTGAGCGCGGCGAAGTACATGCATCCGAAGAACGCCTTCATGCGCCTGCCTCGCCCGCTGTGATTCTCCACTGCCTTGAGGAAGCGGCGAGCCTGGCTGATGTTGATGACGACGCGCGGGTCCACCGTCGTAAGGGTGCGCTGCTTGGCCCACTTCACCGCCTTGAGTGGGTTCGACGACAGTTCGCCGATCTCCTGGGCGTACTCCATGGCGTTGTTCAGGACCATGCGCTTGCGGTTGGAGGTGTTCGCGGCCGCGGGGTTTCCTTGCTTGGTCTGGCTGATGCGGGCCAGCACGCGGCGCGTCAGCACGGCTCCTGACCCGTGCTCGATCAGGGCGCCGAGCGGTGTGGTGTGGCCCTCCAGCCCCCTGGCCCGTAGGTGGCTGGGTGAGGTGCGCGTATTAACGCGTGAACTCACTCCGCAGGTTTCCGTGGAAGAGCGAGAAGGGACTGTATCGTGATCGCTGTTCTTGGCGCAGGAAGAGGTGGCCGGCGACGACCTTGCCGGAGAAATGATCATTGCTGAACAGGAAGGTCACAGCTTCCGATCCACCGCTTGGAGAGTCGTCAATAGCGACGACGAGACCATCGTTCATGGTCACCGGAAGGTCGATCTGGCGGACGGATTTGAGGAGCAGTTCGATGTGGGGCGTGTCCTGTTCGAACTCCGTCCGAAGTACGAGCTCGCTGTGCGAGGGTACGTAGCTCCATAACCGGAAGCGGCGATGCGGGAAGCTGAGGGGGAGAGCGAGCTGGCCAGGGTAGCGATCGTGCCTCACAGCGAGAGCCCACCACGGTCCTGCTCTGAGTAGCAAGCCATCAAGTCGAGATCCATGGCGCAAGCCTGACCGCCGTGATCAGTCGCTGGGCTGTTCCAGTGGTCGTTGTGCAATGCCGATTAGCGGTTGAATCCGGTCCACGTTGACGCCCTCGAGTTGACCGCCTGCTGGCCCATATGCGAGAGCTGGACATGCCGCTGGACGGAGAGGCCGACACGCGGACTTCCACCGCTCTCGCCATTGCGCTGGCTACACGGGCCACTGGGGTCACCCTGACACCGACTCACTACGCGGCGGAGCCCATCGTCGGGTCGATCGACTGAAGGTTCCGACCCAGCGACCTGCCGGGGTTTCGGTACATGATCGGGACCATCAGGCCGCGAACCGCTACGGCGTGATCGCGTCGGCTGCCTGGGCCGCCGGCTTCAGCAGTCGCCATCCCAGGGGCGCCAGGGCCAGCCACATGCACAGGACCGCGAACGGCATGAGGGCCTGGCGGCCGGGTCCGTCCAGCACTTCGTAGCTGATGAACAGGGCCAGGGTGGCCAGGACGAGTATCAGGGTCGTAGCTCTGATTCGCTTCAGGACGGCCAGGTGAATGATCAGGACCAGGAGCCCAAGGTAGACAAGCTGGGTGCCGAATCCATACAGGATCGACTCGGCTCCCGGGATGCTTCGGATCTGCTGGTCCAGGGCCTTCAACTGCGCGTGATTGTCGGTGGCGAAGAGGACGTACAGGTCGACGAGCATCTCGGCGATCGAGGCGGCGACGCTGATCAGTGCCACCGCCAGACTCGCCCTGGCGAGGAGCTGTCCGGCGCCGCGGCTTCGGACCCGGCGATAAAGTTCGACGCAAGCGACGGCCAGAAGTACGAAGCCGATGAGCCACACCGAATGCGCGATCGTCGTCCATGGCTCGACTCCTTCGTTGCCGCCGAGCCTCATTAAGGTCCAGCCGCCGATCTGCGCCACCGGTGCCAGGATGAGCGACCACCCGGCGAGAGTTTGCCAGGTCGTCGTCGCCGCCTGGGTCGAGCCGGATGGGCTGCGGCGCAACAGTTCACGTCCTACCGGCAGGAAGGCCAGCCACAGGATCAGCGCCGATCCGGCCTGGGCCAGCCGCAACGGGATCTCCACCAGCAGCTCGGCGCCGTTGACCAGAACCGCCACCGTCACCAGGATCGCGAACAGTGCGGTGGCCCTGCCCTGCGTCGCGAGGTGTATCGCCTGCACGATCAGCGCCAGGAACAGCAGCACCGGCCCGACGTCGTAGATGGCCACCTGCACCCCGGGCAGGTCGTGGATCTGGCCGCTCAAGGCCCGCATGTCGGTGCGGTTGTCGGTGGAGAAGCCCACCACCAGATCGATCACCATCTGGATGAGCAGGCAGCCCGCGCCGATGACACCGACGATCAGCGAGCCGGTGGCCAGTATCCGCCCTCCCGAGGTGGTGTTCTTGGTACGTCGATACAGCTCGACGCAGACGACCGCGTACATGACGGTGTTGAAGACCCAGGCGATGTGGGCCAGGGTCCAGCCGGGTTCCTGGCCACCGGTACCGCCCAGGCGCATCAAAGCCCAGCCGGCGAGGACCAACAGTGGAGCGGTGACGAAGGACAGCCCGGCGATTCGTTTCCAGTTCATGGTCGCCGACCCTAGCTTTACAGAATTTTTTCTGCAAGTTTTTCTCTGCATGAGTCCTTCTGCATAATTATCTCGGCACGGCTAAGCTGGTCACATGTCAACGGAACCGGTCATGCACACCCCGGCGGCGATGAAGGCGCTCGCCAGCCCACTGCGGCGAGAGATCCTCCGCCACCTCGCCAATCACGGCCCGGCCACCTCTACCACGCTGGCCAAAGCCATGGGCCAGAACACCGGGACAACCAGCTACCACCTGCGGATGTTGTCCGACACCGGTTTCGTGACCGAGCTGCGCGACCGCGCCAAAGGGCGGGAACGCTGGTGGGACGTCGTCAAAGCCGACCGGCGGATGCCCACCCGCGATGAACTGACCGACGCCGAACAAGACCTCGCCGAGCGACTGGGCGACTCCAAACTGGCCGAGGACCTACGGCTGCTGTCGGCCTTCGCCCACAACCGGGACGAGGACGGCGACTGGCAGCAGGGCTCCCGCGCCAGCACCTTCATGACCAAGGCACAGCTCAAGGAATTCCACGAGGAGTACCTCAAACTGGTGCACCGCTTCGGCACCGATCGCGACACCGCACCCGCGGACGCCCGGATGATCCTGCTGCGCTGGATCGGTTTCCCCGACCCCCGCGGCTCCTGATCCCCTCCACCCCGACGTCTTGGTTCGCGGGAGATACCCTGAGTCCAGATCCGCTCCGAGATTACGAACATGACCGACTGGTGGCCGCTTCTGGCCGTCCCTCGGCTGGACCGGCGCACGTCCACATCACGCCCGAGGGGTCGTCGGAGCCCTGTAGCTCGCCGGTGAGGAACCCCAGGCCGATGCCGGCGGCGCGCAGCTGCTCGGCCAGGGCGGCCAAGGTCGAGGCCGGGGCCGAGCCGTTTGTGTTCGTGTACCACGAGGGTGACCGCGACGCCTGCCGAGCGGAGCTCGCGGGCCGGGGCGACGGCAGGTTGCCGACGTCGGCCGCGTACCGGCCGCACAGCTCGGCGGTCAGCTCGCGCGCCGCGGTGTTAGACCCGGCAGGCGTGAGCCATCCTTCCGCCGGTCGGGTTCCATGACCTCCGCCAGTGTGTGACGGCCTGGCCGGAAGCTGCTGGGCCCTTCACATCGGCCCGGTGATCCCACATTGTGGGGTCTGTATCCGGCTTCGATCAAGGAGGGCGCCGCAGGCCACGCGCTCGGTGGTCATGGGCTCTTCCGGCACGGAAAGGACTCCGGCCCATGGCCCTTGCCAGCGTATTGCTTCCCCTCGCTCTGATGATCATCATGCTGGGGCTCGGCCTGAGCCTGACGATCGCCGACTTCCGACGTGTGGTCGCGTACCCCAAGGCCGCCGTCGTGGCGCTGACCTGCCAGGTCGTCCTCTTACCCGCCGTGTGCCTCGGCCTCGTCCTCGCTTTCGGCCTGCCACCCGCACTCGCCGTCGGCATGATGCTCCTGGCCGCCTCGCCTGGCGGCACGACCGCTAACCTCTACAGCCACCTGTTCGGCGGCGACGTCGCGCTGAACGTGACGCTCACCGCGATCAACTCGGTGCTGGCCGTCGTGACGCTGCCTCTGGTGACCAACCTGTCCCTGAGCTACTTCGGCGATGCCGGCACGCTGGGCCTCCAGCTCGACAAGACGGTGCAGGTGATCGCACTGGTGCTCGTCCCCGTGGCGGTCGGCATGGCGGTGCGTTCGTTCAGGCCTCGGTTCGCGGACCGTATGGAATCCCCCGTGAAGATCGCTTCTGCCGTCATCCTGGTCCTGGTCATCCTCGGCGCGTTGTTGCAGGAGCTGGACAACATCGCAGGCTACATCCGCTCCGTGGGCGCCATCACGGTCCTGTTCAGCGTGATCAGCTTGGCCGTCGGATACTGGGCGCCCCGCCTGGCCGGAGTGGGCCGCCGCCAGGCCATCGCGTCGTGCATGGAGATCGGCATTCACAACGCGACCCTCGCGATCACCGTTGCGCTCAGCCCGGCGCTGCTGAACAACACCCAGATGGCGGTGCCCGCCGCGACGTACGGCGTCCTGATGTTCTTCACCGCGGCCGTCGCCGGTTTCCTCGTCCGAGCTCGCGCCTCCTCCGATGCCGCGTCAGAAGCGAGCACTGCCTGACTCGGGCTGGGCGCAGGGGAGTCGTCCAGCTCCTGAATGGGCCTGGTCGAGGTCGTCGGTGATGCCGCGTTCGAGCAGCCTGACGTAAAGCTCGTCGGGACCCTGGCCGTATCTGCGTATCTGGTCGGCGCCTCTGTGCATTCTCGGATGATCTTCTCGGAGCGGCCGGGCCGGCCGTAGGCCTCGAGGAACAGGCGCAGCCGCTCTGGCCGGCGTGGTCGCCGAAGCCGTCGGCCCTCCGCCGCGCGCCGGGCAGACAGGGGCGTAGTTGCTCGTGCGATGGCCGAGGTGGGTCAGCTGGATCATCACCGCTGCCCCTTCGTCGTGGACCTCCGTGGCGAGCCGACGCAGCAGCGGCTCGGACTCCTCCTTCCACACCTGGTTGCCGAAGGCGGGTGCGCTGCCTGGCCGCGCGGATGGCGTCGGCTTCCTGGCCCGCGCCGCCGCGTCCAGCTGTCTCATTTTCCGCACGCCCGATTTTAGATGGTTTACAACTCTTTGACCGTTTCGTTAGAGTTCGTCACGCCTAATCCACTCAGCGTATGCGTGGAGCCGGGGACCCACCTTCCCCCCTGGGGCGAATCGGCATCGCCGTAGGGCCACTTCCAGGCCCGAGCCCGTCAGCTAACCCGGTAGGCCGCATGGAAGGACAGCAGTGTCTCGCATTGCCATCTGCCTGGCGGCAGCCATCGCCGGGCTCACTCTGGCCGCTCCGGCCCAGGCCGCCACCGACGACCACACCACCCTGACCGGCCCCCAGGTCAAGCGCATCCAGCAGAAGCGCCAGCCGACTCCCGCCTGGAAGACCGCCCTCGCCTTCGCCATGAAGAAGCGCGGCATCCCGTACGTCTGGGGCGGGGCCAGCGACAACGGCTACGACTGCTCCGGGCTCATGCTCAGGGCATACAAGCACGCTGGCATCGAGTTGCCGCGCACCGCGGCGCAACAGTACAACGCGTTCTCCAGGAAGATCTCCTGGGACGAGCTCAAGTCAGGTGACCTGGTCTTCTTCCACGGGCTTGGGCACGTGGGGATGATCTCGAGGCCCGGCTACATGGTGCACGCGCCGCGCACCGGAGACGTGGTCAAGGAGGAACGCCTCTCCGGCTGGCGCAGGCAGTCGTTCGTGGGCGCCGTACGGCCAGACCCTAAGGGGGTACGGCTCTCCATCGAGCAGCGCAAGACCCCCGCGCCCTCGATGTTCACCGCCACCCTGTGACAACGACGGTGGCCCCCGCACCTTCCCGTTCTGCAGGTTCCGGCCACTGAGCCTTGCGTGAACTCAACGTGAAGCGGGCCGAAAGGCCGGTCCACTTCTGCACAGTCGTCACGGCACTTTCTCCGTGCTTTCACGACCATGGAAGCACGGAGAAGTGACATCAGGTTGTGGGGGCGCTCCTACAGAGTGATCTGTCGTCCGATGCGGTGACGCGCCCCCATGGTGAGAAGCGCGACGTCGGAGCAGCGGATGCGACGACCCGCGGCCTCGCCTGCCCGCAGACGGCCCATGGCGGCCTAATCGCGGCGCAACCGAGGCACCAGCCAGAGCTGCCGCGGGTCCGACCATTCGCGTGACCCGTGTCGCGAAGAACCCTCCGGCGAGCCCCCCAACGGCGCCGATGCCCAGCAACACGCCGTAGCCCCAAGCCGGTAGACCGAGGACCTGAGGCACGTAGAGCATGAGCACGGCGAACCAGGCGCTGTCCATCGCCGCGAACACGGCGCCCAAGCTCACGATCATTCGCAAGCGAGGATGTTTGATCAGCCACCGCAGACCGGCGCGAGTGTTACTCCAGATCTGACTCTTGCTGCTGTACGAACCGGCTTTCGGAGCAAACACGATCCGCGGGTCCGCCAGCGCACTAGGACGACCAGCCTGCTCTGGATGACCACGCGGTTGGCACGTTCGCTATCCGCTGGTTGACGATATGACCGCCCGTGCTGCCGACCTGATGTGCTCGCCGCTGCCCGGCGCGGCGCCGGCCGCGTGGGGCGCGTACGGGGCGCTCACCACGAAGCGGGTCACTTGGCGGCGAAGACCTGGGTCCAGTAGATCGCGTCATCGGAGCCCTCGACCGCGCCGACCCCGATGAAGGTGAACTTGCAGTTCATGATGGTGGCCTTGGTTCCGGAGTAGCCCATCCAGGACTGCACGACCGCGGCCGGGGTGCGCTGGCCCTTGGCGATGTTCTCCGCCAGGCTGGTGCCGCCGGTAAAGCCGGCCTCCTTGATGCGGTCCGTGAAGGATCGGCCGTCGCGGGAGGTGCTCGAGAAGTAGTTGTACTCCGCCATGTCAGCCGAGTGCCCGCGGGCGGCCCGGTGGAGTTGCGGATGGTGCTTGAGCGCCCGGCATCCCTTCTTCGCCCGCCGGGCATTGACCAGCCGCACGACCATGTTCTCCCGCGCCGTTCCCACTCTGGCGGCGCCGGATACGGACGCCGTGGTGGCCGACCCGAACAGGCTGAGCGAGCCGGACCGGCCGACTCCGGAAGCCGGGGACGCCGTGACAGCCTGCGCCGTGCTCACGGGCGCGGCGATCGTGGCCAGGGCAGCGGCTGCGGCGAGTAACCCAAGGGGTCGGCGCATAGGAAAGTCCTCCAGTTGCGGTAGACGCTGGACGGCTCCGCATTCTGGCGCGACCCTAATCGATTTGTCATTTTATGTCTTGGCGGTCTACGGTGCCGCCAAGGCGGGCCTGCTGTCCTTTTCCCGCGGGCTGACTTATGAGCTGAAGGACCGGGGCATCCGGGTCAACGGGGTGAGCCCGGGGCCGACCGAGAGTGCTCCATCGAGACGTCGGCCAGCGCCTCCACCACCACCTCGGGTTCAACGGGGATAGAGGTGATGGGCTCACGCCGGCCGTAAGGGCTGCTCGCCCAGCCGGACGGCAATTGACGAGGCCAGGGGTGACCCCGACCAGCATTGATCGACATGTCGCCCTCGTGCGGGCCATCACCAAGCGCCGTGGCGCCCCTCTGTCCAGGAGTGCCGTGGCCTCGAGCGTTCCTGAACGTCAGCCGCAGACCGGCGAGTTCTGGGTCTTGTCGGCGTACCAGTAGTAGCGCGAATGGGCATTAAGGTTGGAGCAGCCGCCGGAAGGGCCGTCCATCTTTACGGCGAGGCACCACCGCGTGCTTTGCTTGGGCATTCCGGAGGCCGCGCATGTGCTGGGGTTGATCCCAACTCCCCCAAAATTTATCATCGTTTCGGTTTTCGGAAGGTAGCGGTCACCGCTGCTGCTGTTCATGACCATGGCGTAGGCCTGCACCTTGCCGCCGCCGTACATGATGCAGGTGAAGATCCTGTGGTTGGAGTCGGTCAGGTTGGCCCCGCTCGAACACTTGGCGGTGCCCCAGGTCGGCTGGGTCGAGGTCCACGAGGCGGCGGCGGCCGGGGACTGCAGGGCGCCCGTCAGCGCGAGGGCTGCGCCGAGCGTGCCGGCGAATTTGAGGGACTTCTTCATGGGGGGCCTCACTTCTTGCGGGTCTGAACGACCGGATGTGAACGCCGCAAAGGGTACACAGCGGGATGGTCGCCCGCAGGAAGAGATCTTTCCGGGAGCTTTCCGGAGCCTGTCTGCCCGATTTCGGCATCCAAACCCCTTTTGCCACCTAGACCGATCGGTGATTGTTCCGGAGGCTGGTCGTCCATGGCCAGGCCTGTGCGCCAGCTGGGTTGTTCAGACGAAGGCCGTAGTGGAGTGCCTTGGCGCGGGAGACGGGACGTCCTGCGGCGGCGGCGCGTCTGGAGGGCATGGGGAGCGGGGCGCCCTAGCGTGGCGGCGTAGACGGGAGCCGTTCACAGAGACGATCAGGACGGCACCGTCCTGCGCGTCGATCGTATGAGTCTGCGATGTCTCGATGCGCCGACGATGGCCGCGTTCCTATGTGAGGCCGGCTTCGCGATCGAGTGTCAATCCCCGGAGCCGGCCTGCATACATCGGGTGAAATGTCGGCCGCAGCGGCTAAGGTCACCGCCATGAATCCAGCCGACAAACCCCTGTATCCCTGGATTGAGGTCCTCCGTGCTGAGGACGTGAGGTACACCAAGCGTGCCAGTGACGACTCAGCCGATGGACAGCTCCAACTGGGGATGCCAGGAGCGAGCGAGGCCGAAATCCTGGCGCACGAGGAGCGGCTTGGAACGCGTCTGCCTCCCAGCTACCGGCAGTTCCTCCAGGTCTCCAACGGCTGGATCCTTATGGAGGAAGAGAATGAGGAGAGCCAAGACTTCCTCTCACCCTTGGTGAGAATCGGCTGGTTTCGCGATATCGAGTCGACTTACGCCACCGGATGGTTCGACGACGATCCGCGTTTTTCTCGCCCTCTGCCAACAGTGCCCGATGAGGAGTACTTCATCTACGGTGAGGGCCAAGACTGCTCCCTCCATTTCAGGACCGAGTACGTAGTGGACACTCTGCTGATCGGTGCGGAAGACGAGGGGCACTTTCTCCTCAACCCTCACATCAAGGCGCCTGACGGCGAATGGGAGGCGTGGTACTTGGCTCATTGGCTACCCGGCGCCGAGCGCTATCGCTCCTTCTGGGATCTGATCAACTATCGATTTCGCGGCGCTGGCCAGGCTTCGTAGCGCCTACCTGATGCGGCCCTCTCCTTGGGCGGATATCGCGGTCTCAACAGCGCGGACGGCGGGTCAGGATGCGTGGCGTCGAAGCGGTTATGGAGCGGGACGCCAGATTCGGGTCCGTACCGAGAGTGATCGGCTGGGGGAGGGTAAGGCCACTCACTTCGTGATCCGGATTAAAACTATCAAAGGAGGTTGCGGTGGCCGATCCCCTCGCCCCGTTCCGTTGGTTGGAAGCCTCGCCAGGAGACCGCGACGATCTGCTTGGTGAGATTTTCTGTGTGTCCTTTTTTCGCGGGCTCGAACCTGTCGAGGTGTTGCACCGCTTCGGGGCCGGACGCCCAGGGCGGGAGATGACCTTCCACGAACTCTGTGTGAAGGTCTGGGAATCCATAGGGATGACCGACGACGACTATGTTGGTGTTGTCCAGGTCGGTGAGTGGGGCGTGGCCGTTGAACTGGAGGGTTTCCAGGCGACGCTGGCCGGGCCGTTGATCGGGCTGTCCCGGGGATGTGAGGCGGCGGCCGTGGGACGGCACGATTATGCGGAGGACAGCTTCGTGTACGCGGTAGATGGCAAGGTCGTCACCAGCTTCACGCCGCACCTGCCAGGCACTCGGTGGGGCGGCGACCCGGACCGGATCAACGAGCTCATGCGTGAAGCCGGTTTGCCTCCGGAGAAGTTGGATGGAGAGGCATGGGAGGCGACGTGGGATGACATGTACGCCAACAGGATCTCGCGTGCGTTCTTGCTGGCGGCCAAGATCACTGGCGTGGTGTTCACTCCGAGCGTCCTCGACGGGCCCCTACTCGTCGGCGCCATCAGTCAGCGATCATGAGGGTGGCGTGACCTGATGCCGCGGGTGGCCATCAGGTCTTCCCGGTCTACCGCCCACCCGAGGTTCAAACCGCCGATCCTCTGCAGGTGGAAGGCCCTTTCTCCCGAGAGATCCGCGGTTCCCGGGGGATCGTGGCTGGCTCTGTCTCGCGGAGTATATGCGGGATGATCTTCCCTGGTAGGGGATGGGTGAGAGCCGCGCCCCCGAGGTCGGAAACCTAATGGAGTCGGGAACGTCAGCCCGCTGCAAAACCGTCGGCTCAGCCTACGCAAGTTCGAACCTTGCACCTGCCACACCAGCGGGAATAGGTCCGTCACCAGCGGAAACGCGGTGACGGGCCTCTCGCGTTGATCGCCGGTGAGTTCCTGTGATTCCCCCTGGTTTCCCGTGGCATCTGGCACGCGATCACGGGTCTTACTTCGTGCGGACGCACACACAGCGCTGGGCAGGGCCGTAAGCGAGATCGTTTTAGGTTTCACCCGGGGGCGTCGGCGGCTTCAGTGCCCCTTGCTCCGCTCCCTCGTCGCCCGACGATAGGGGCGGGCGGCGACGGTACCTGAACATCAAAGCTTCCCCGAAGAAAAGCACCATGAAGCACCCAACGAGCAAGAAGATGATCTGCTCTATCCAATGAGCTGTCGTACCCCAATCAGCGGTGATCCAGCCGTCCGGCTTGCCGGTCAAGACGCCAATCAGCCGAGTGATGACGATTCCGAGGGCGACGAAGAGCCCAAGCCAACCCGCCCACGCGCCCCACTGATCCATCCCCATCGCATTGCTTGCTCGGACATGGCCGAGCAACGATCTGAGATACCTGTGTTGCCTCACAAGCACTAGCTTGGCATTCGCGTACTCACAGAGGAAGATCTCAACACCATCGTGCAGCGATACTCCTCCCTGCCCCCGGACAATCGGGCGGCGGGTGCCGGAGTTACGTACGGCGGCGGCTGTGCGGCGGGCCGCGCGCACCCCCGCGCGAGTGTCTGGACGTGGTTGGGGGCGATCGACGGTCCGGGACTTCGTTCCTCAGCCCCGGCCCACCGGGCATCGGTAGGCTCCGCCGATTCGGACTGCGCTGCCGACAAAACTGGCTCTACCTCACTCTCGGCGGAGATGTCACACTTCCAATGTGCGTGAAAAGACACCGGAGTCTCAGCGATCGAAGATCGGATTCATCCGGTCGATTCCACGCAGGTGGGGTGACGACCAACTCATGCTTTCCAGCCCTGCCTGGCTGAACTACGTCTTGTTTATCGTCGGCCTCTCACTGTTCGCCGGACAGGTCTGGTCGGTGATGCTTGGCCCAATGGGGCTTCATTGGGCATTCGACATATCTTGGGGGGTTCAGCGCGTACTGGCACTCGCCGTCTTTGGTTTTGTTGCATACGCCGAGGCGCGGGGACTGATCATGCGAGCACGGCGACGGGCTACCGGATCACCCTCCGATTAGCGTTAGCTGACTGCGGGGTTTAAGGCACGGATGATCCCCCAGAGGCCGCGTACAATATACGTGAAATGATCTTGGGGCTGTTTCCGCTGGTGGCTCCGCGTCTTTGCCGCACACGCGTGGCGCGAAACAACTCGCCCGCTGTCTGCGACGTGGCAGGATGTGGTGCATGCTGACTCGAAAGGACCATGCCGCGTAAGCCCCCCAGTGCGCTGCGATCTGGCGGGAGTCGATCACCCGGGCGCACGTCGCGTAAGCACATCCGTGGACTCTCAGCCAAAGCCCAAGGCGCGATACGCCGCCTTGAAGATCAACATTTCTGGTCGGACGCCATCGCCGATGCGCTGCATGCCTACGGGAGCTTTCTCCAAACTGCCGGCCGGTACATCTACGTGAACCAGGATTGCCCCTTCTGTGATCCGGTAGAGGCTCGTGATCGCTTGGAAGAGGCCTTGCGAGCCCTTCCCGCCGCTGCTCGCTCTGAGCTACGCGTAGTTGTGGAGCGGCTGGACGACCAGTTCCGTAACCGCACCTTGCCCGACCCGAGAGCAGCGCCCCAAAGCGCATGGCGTGCAGCTGCGTGGTGGCGTCAGCGCATGACGGGTTGGTGATGGCTTGATGGATCATGAGGGTGATGACTCCGGCCGAGGGAGCTGCAGGGCCGAGGCCCCGGCTGGTTGTCAAGCCACCGATAGTCAGCCGAAAGCGGCTGGCAGGGGACCGGCAAGCGGCATCGGCATGGTTAGAGGTGTCAAAAGGTATAAGCCGCTGCACCGCGGAGGCGATTCGGATGGCTGCGATGACGATGCGAGAGTTCCCGGCCGTGCTGGAGGAGCTCGGTCACGTGCGTCATTTCGTGGTCGGCGTCGTGGCCGGCCACCCAGCCGCGGACGACGTGGTACTGGCGGTCTCCGAACTGGCCGCCAACGCCGTCGAGCACTCCGCCGCCGGCCGCGACGACAACTTCGAGGTGCGCATCGCCCACCTGCCCGGTGCGGTTCGCGTCGAGGTGCACGACCACGGCGGCGCGGGAGAGCCGCGGCTGGGCCGGGCCGGGGAGGAGGCCACGCGAGGCCGCGGGCTGTTCCTCGTCGACCATCTGTCCCGTACCTGGGGTATCAGCCACCTGCCCGACCACACCGGCGTCTGGTGCGAGATCGGCTGCACCTGCGCCGATGTACCGGAACTCGAGCGGGCCGCCGCCTGACCGAGGTACCAGCCCAGTAAGTGCAGCTCAGAGGCCCTTCGGGGCCTCTTCTGCGTTTCGGGGCCAATCGCGAGAATGGCCAAAGTCGAGTGATTTCACCGGCCTGATCACTCAACCCAGCGCCCCCGGCCGCGCAGAACCTCCTCAGGAGTCGTAGGCGTGAGACTGCGGCGAAGTTGCACAGCACGGTGTTGTCGGGGAACCAGTACCAGGTCATGACGTCAGGGGAGGTTCCTCTCCGGCTTGTTCGAGAGCCTGCCGGATGGTTTCGCTCTCCACCCCGATCAGGTTGGAGAAGGGGCGTAGGGTCGAGGTGCCGTCGAGATAGGCCTGGAAGGTGTCGCGCAACAGCAACTGTGGGATGCGGCGGTGAGAGGCGGCGTCGATCCACTCGGTGAACGGGCCCAGCTCGCCGGCGAGCAGAGCCGCGGACTCGGTGGTCATGCCGCGGAACCGGTCGCAAAGCTCCTTAGGGATCAGATTAAGGTTATGCAGCCGCCAGGCCAACGCGCTGGGTGAAACCCACCATCGGAAGGCGAACTTGGCGAAGGACTCTTCTGTCCACGCCATGCCGCTCGTCTCCGATCTCAGGAGCTCTCAGGGTAGGAGAAAGGCGGTGGCGAAGGCGTTCGCTCGGATCTCGGAGGATTGTCGGCTGTGGCGTTTGTCGTAAATGTCGACATCTACCAGCAAACCCTGATCGTCGCCGGCCAGTACATGGCCCAGCTCATGGGCGAGGGTGAACCGCTGGCGGCTGGGAACCGTCGAGGTGCCGACGACGATCAGACGGGCCTGATCCCCGCCGCAGGCCAGGCCGTCGAAACCGTCCGGCAGGTCGCTGATTGCCACGTCGATGCCGAAGACGTTCTCGATCAGTTCGGCGAGATCGCGGGTTTGGCTGGGATCGGCTTCGGCCATGTGCGCACGGTCAAGGGCCCAGGCGGCGAGTTGCTGCCCCTGCCCGATCCACCAACTGCCCTGGAGCGGGGCCTGAGGGAGTGTGGCCTGCTGCCGGTAGCCGAGGAAGGCGAGATCCGCGCGGAGCTGAGCGAGCCGCTCGGCCTCCTGGGCGGCACTTGCCGTGGAGCTGCCCGGCGGTGACGAGAGTCGCGCCGCCAGCGCGGGGGTCTCATCGGCGCCGAGCAGCCAGTCGACCGTCACGCCGCCGAGTTCGGCGATCCGCGCCAGATCGAGCGAGGTGAATCTTCGGGCCCCGGAGAGCGACTTGGACATCTTGGACGGGTCGAGTCCGGCCAGCGCCGCGAACTCGCCTTGGCTCCGGCCACTGTTTGCGATCAGCTGGCGGACCCGGTGTGCCACGATCTCCCCGTACATGGCTTCACCCCAGGTTCTAGTTGCGAAAATCGCAACTGACTGGCGGATCATCGCTTATCCTCGCGTCCGGTCAGCCAGAACCAAACCGATGCGCCGTTCTCGCCGTGTTCGAATCCCCATGCATCGGCGAGCATGTCCACCATCCACAGGCCGCGGCCCGTGTCGTCGTCGAGAGAGGGCGTGCGTACTGCGGGGGCGCTGGTGAACGAGCCGGCGTCGGTCACCTTCACCTGGACGGTCGTGCCCATGCGGACGATCCGGACCGTCACCACGGTGTGGCTGACCACCGTACGTGCTTGGGGGTCGCACCATGATCAGCGCCGACCCGACGCGCTGCCCTATGACCAGGCCCTCACCGGGTGGACGAAGACCACCGTCCCGGCGGTTCGGGTGAACCCGGGCCGGTCAGGCGGAGGCCTGGACGTATGAGCCGGAGGTCAGCTCGTCGAGCAGGTTCGGCGATGTGGGGTTCCAGCCGAACAGCCGCCGCGCCTTGGCGGAGTTCAGCGGCGATGAACGGGTGAGCATGGCGGCGACCGGTCCCATCATCTCGGCCGCCTGCTCAGGTGCGAGGGACACGGCGTGGGCTCCGGCCGTCGCGGCGACGGCCTCGACGATCCTGCGCATGGGGGTCCGCTCGGCCCCGGCGGCGTTCACGACCGTCCCGGGCGAACGGCGCGCCAGCACGGCCGCGTACAGCGCGGCGAGGTCGTCGACGTGGACCGACGACCATTCGTTGGTCCCCTCGCCGATGTAGGCGACCGTGCCCTGTTGCCGGGCGGAGGCCAGCATGGCCTGCAACAGCCCCGACCCGGCCCGGCCGTAGACGAGCCCCGCCCGGATCACCGTGCCCGCGACGTGGCCGGCGTCCAGGACCTGCCGTTCGCCGAGGATCTTGAAGGGCTGCGGGCTCTGCGGGTCGACCGGGTGCTCCTCGTCCACCGTGGCGCCCTGGGTGTCGGGGTAGACCAGGCCGGTGCTGGTGTAGAGGAACGCCGCCCCTTCGTTCAGCCCGTCCAGCATCGACCGCAGGGCGTCGCGCTCGATGTCCCCCATGCCGGCGTTGAAGTAGTCCACCGCGGTGTGCACGACGGCGTCGGCGCCGGCGGCTCCCGCGCGCAGGACGTCGAGGTCCTGCAGTTCGCCGGGCATCGCCTTGGCGCCCAGCGCCTCGACCCGCTCGCTGGCCCGGTCCGATCGGGCCAGGGTGACCACCTCGTGGCCGGCCCGGACCAGGTGTTCGGTGACGACGCCGCCGACATAGCCGCTCGCGCCGGTGATGAAGATATGCATGCTTCGCGCTGCCTTTCCGCAGTGAGTCGTCCGATGGACGGGTGGACGGGTGGACGTCTCCGGGGGCGGCCCGGGTGTCCACCGTCCGACAACCTCACCGTCGCCCGGGCCAGTCCCGCTCAGCCAGGGACCAGGAGTCCATGGCTGAGGGCCGGCGCGGGACATACCGTGGCGCATATGGACAGACATGCGTTGGCGGATTTCCTGCGCAACAAGCGGGCGCGGATCAGCCCGGCGGACGTGGGCCTGCCCCAGGGGCATCGCCGGCGTACCCCGGGCCTGCGGCGCGAGGAGGTCGCCCAGCTCGCCTACATCTCTGTCGACCACTACACGCGACTGGAGCAGGCGCGCGGCCGGTACCCGTCACGGCGCGTCCTCGGCGGCATCGCCCGCGCGCTGCGCCTCACCGACCAGGAGCGCGCTCACCTGTTCCAGCTCGCGGGGGAGAGGGAGGAGAACGAGGCGGTCGAACCGGTACGTGAGGTGCAGCAGAGCACGCTGAACCTGATCAACCGGCTGACCGACGCCGCCGCGATCGTCGTCGACTCCACCTGCCGCGTCGTAGCCTGGAATCCGCTGGCCGCGGCCCTGCTGGTGGACTTCTCTGCCTTGCCTCCCGGCCAGGAGCGAAACCTCGTCCGGTGCTACTTCCTGCACTCGGACCCGGACCGGCCGCCCCTTGGCTTGGGTGGCTCCGATCGGTTCGCCGTCACAGCGGTCAGCTACCTGCGCCTGGCGGCCACCCGCTACCCCTACAGCCGGGAGCTGAAGAACCTGGTGGCGGAACTGCTGGCCGGCAGCGAGGACTTCGCCCGCCTGTGGAACTCCCACCAGCTCCGCATCGACCGTCACCTGCGGCAGACCGTGCGGCATCCCGAGGTCGGCGTGATCGAGCTGGACTTCGACGTCCTCACCGTGCCCGACCAGGAGCAGCAGGTGATCATCTTCACCGCCGAGCCCGAATCCCCCGCCTACCAGACCCTGCAGTTGCTGAAGGTCATCGGCACCCAGCGCATGACCGTCGAGAGCTGACCGCCCGGCGGGTGCCTGGCCGACGGGGAGCCCGTAGAGCCCGTAGACCTGACCGCCCACAAGCCGGCGACCGCCCGGGTCGGCCACGGTACGGCCCGGGCGGTACGTACTAATGCGAAGCGCCTGCGCGTTTCAACAGCTCGGCGGTCGCCTCCCATAGGCGCCGCTCCCGGTCGCGGTCGTGGGCGACCGGCTGCACCTCGGTCAGCGTGGTCTTCACCACGAACGCGCCGTTGCGCAAGTGTGCCCACTTGTCGTCGAGGGCCATTGCGGCCAGCAGCGGCCCCGAGCGTTGCGGCGTCGACACGCCGGGGACCCGGCCCAAGGCGCGGCTCATCGCCTGGACCGCCTTGGGGGCGCCACGGCCCAGCGCGGTGCCGGGCATCCAGCCCGGTTCGAACACCGACACGTTGATCCCGGCGCCGGCGTGGCGCTGCAGCTCATGGGCGTAGTACAGGATCGCCAGCTTGGCGTTGGAGTAGGCGACGCCGGAGGCGGTCATGCCCGGGGCCTGCTCACCGACAGCCGGGCGGGCGAGCTCGACGGGGTCGGCCCACTTGGCCTCGGCCACGCCCAGCAGCTTGCGCCATAAGTTGGCGTGATAGGTGTTCGAGCCGAGCAGCACGACCCGCGCCGGGGCGGTGAACGAGCCAAGCAGGTCACCGATGAGCTGGGCATGGGCGAGGTAGTTGACAGCGAAAGTCATCTCGTAGCCGTCGGGCGAGGCCCGCCGGGTGTCGGCCGACATGGCGCCGGCGTTGGCGACCAGCGCGCGCAGCGGCCGAACGGTGCCGGTCGCGAGCAGGTCGCGCACGGTGGCCGCGGCGGCACGTACGTCGGCCAGGCGCGACAGGTCACAGCCGATCTCGCGGACGCGGGCGCCGCGCGCGCGGGCCTCGTCGGCGACCGCGGTCAGGTCCCGTCCGGCGCGGCCGACCAGCAGCAGGTCGGGTCGCTGCCCCTGCTGGCGGCCGGCCATGGCCAGCACGGCGTGGCGGCCCAGGTTGCGGGTCGGGCCGGTGATCAGAACAGTTCCGGGTTCGGTCATGGCCCCAGCCTGCGGGTTCGGCCGGGCCGCAGGCAGTCGTTCGGTTTTCGTAGGACTGCCAGGGCCAGGACAACCCGGTGCGGGCTCGCGCAGACTGGAGCGCATGGAAGCGTGGGAGTTCGGCCGGACGGTACGCCGCTGGCGCGACCGGGTGGCACCTGAGACCGTTGGCGTGCCGGTGGGCCGCCGACGCCGGGCCAGCGGGTTGCGCCGTGAGGAGCTGGCCGCGCTCGCCGGAATCTCGGCCGACTACCTGACCCGCCTCGAGCAGGGGCGCGCGACCGCGCCGTCGGCGCAGGTGGTGGAGTCGCTGGCTCGGGCGCTGCGCCTGTCCGACGCCGAACGCGACCTGCTCTACCGGCTGGCCGGGCACGCCGCGCCCGGCCCGGACGTCGTGCCGTCGCGGATCCCCCCGAGCGTGCAACGGCTGCTCGACCGGCTGTCGCACACCCCGGTTGTCGTGTACGACGCCAGCTGGACGCTCGTGCTGGCCAACGCGCCCTACGACGCGCTCATGGGCGAGACGACCACGTGGCGCGGCCTGGAACGCAACGCCGTCTGGCGCAACGTCGCCCGCCTGCCCTCGCGGGTCGTGCACACCCGGCAGGAGCAGGCCGAGCACGAGGCCCGGCTCGTGGCCGACCTGCGCCTGACGGCCTCGCGCTACCCCGCCGACCGCGCCCTGCGACGCTTGATCGCCGACCTGGCCTCCGGCAGCCCGCGCTTCGCCGAACTCTGGGACGCCGAGACCCCACCGCCCCTGAGCGACCCGTCCAGACGCAAGACCATCAAGCACCCGGAAGTCGGCCCGATCACCCTCGACTGCGACACGTTGTTCGTCGCCCTGGACGACCTGCGCATCACCGTCTACACCGCCGCGCCCGGCACCGAGGACGCCGACCGCCTGGCCCTCGCCGTCGTCCTGGGCACTCAGTCGCTATCGCAGGTAGGCGTGCAGGGGCCGCGTCTGGACGGTGTGTGATGGGGATGGTCGGAGTAGGCCAGGGCGAACTGGCGCAAGGATCCGAAGTGCGCCTCGATCGAGTTGGTTGTCCAGGCGGCGCGAGCATGTCCTGGGCACACAGCAGCGCGTTGCGTAGATGTCGGTGCCCACGCTGACAGGGTAGACAGATCCAGCACACCGGCGTCTGCCCCAGACGATCACAATGCTGGGCCGCCTTCAGCGATCGCGTGTTAGAGGCGTGCCAGAATGGCGGGAGATCAGCGGTGAATCACGACTACGGCCACTCGACCAGCCTTGACCTGTACTCCGGTCACGGTGTTCAGTCGCATGGCTGTTCCGGTCCCGGCGGTCATCGTGCAATATACGGGCAATGATCTTGAGGCCGTTTCCTCAGGTCGAACAAGGCTTTTCCTCAGTCCTCGGGGTCGCGCAGGCCGACGCAGTCAAAGGCCCAAAAGGCCTCTGAGTAGACGAAGGTGCCGGTCATCCACGGCTCGTGAGCGGACAACCGGGCGACCTGGAACGCGGCTTCAGGGATACGCAGCGACGGCGAACGGAAGCCCACCGCGCTGGCACTCTCGAAGCCGCGCGTGCCGTAGTAACGTGGCGAACCCTCGAGGAATACCAACGGCACACCCTGGCTGTCGGCCGCCTCGAGGGCGTACGCGATGAGCTGAGTGCCGATCCCCTGACGCTGGAACTCCGGGACCACGCCCAGCGGTGACAGGGACAGGACGTCCACGATCCGGCGCGGAGCGTCCACCCGCGTCGCGCTCAGCAGGACATGCCCCACAACCCGGCCATCAACGGTAGCGACGAAGGACATCGGCGCCAACGCAGCCTCCGCAACGCGAAGTGCCTCCACGAGCCCGGGAACCCGCTCGCTGTCACCGAAGGCGCGCGTATGAACCTCGCGCACATCTCGATGATCGTCAGCGGTCTCTTGCCGGATCACCAGCCCGGCACCATCGGGAGCGATCCGGGAGCCGTCAGGCGCATCGTGTGACGTCATGCCGCGAGGGTAGATCGCGGGGCGGCTCGTGCGCGAGGCAATTACGCACCAGGTGATACAGGCGAACAGTGCCATGAGTCGCTGGCCACAGCCCCGCCTGCCACACCAGCGGCAAGAAGCCCGTCACCCGCGGAAACGCGGTGATGGGCCTCTCGCTTTGTGTCCGGCCCTCTAAGGTTGATCGTTTCCAATGGATCAAGGGACCATCTGGGAGGAGAGAGGGTACGACCAGTTGCGCCCTACTGCGAACCCGAGGGCCGGGTCCCTCACACCGATCCCTCTGCTGGCGCAGAGGTGATCGCCGCGCGTTCGTATCGTGCCGCGATGGTGTGGAGGTGTTCGGCGAATCCGGCGGGCGACTCGATGGTGAAGTCCACGTCGAGCATGGTCAGCAGGGAGACGAGCATCCGCGGGGTCTCCGCGCCGAGGTACAGGAGACAGCTGTGCTCGTCCACGGCTTCCAGCCGCCCGTTCAAGGGCCACATCCGCTGTCGTGCCGACTCTGCGGAGGTGTGGAGGCGGATCGTGGCCTGCACCGGCCAGACGTCGGACCCCTCGGCCGATTTGCCCGAGGACGCGTATGCGGCGCCGCTCGGAGCGGCGCGTCGCGAGGGTCGATGCTCGGCAGCGGCTGACTACGAGTCGTGGATCGGGATGCCTCCGCACCGGTCAGGGCCATGGAAATCGGGACCGCAGATGGGCTACCGGTGAGATCACAGGACGCCCCCCGCGACCGTCTGTTGCTTCTCGAGATTTTCTGCGGTCTGGCGCAGGAGCTCGATCAGCTGCGCGGGCGCTTCGGCGGAGAGGCCGTCGAATGCTGCCTCATTGATGCTCTGCGCGAGCGCTTCCACTTGCGGTAGGAGTGCTTCGGCCTGAGGGGTGAGGCGAATGATGGCGCGGCGGTGGTCGGTCTCGTCCTGTACGCGGACGATCAGTCCGTCGCGCTCCATTCGGCGGAGCGTGAGTGCCATCGTGGGCTGCTGGATCGCCGATGCTTTCGCGAGCTCGCCCTGGGTGGTGCCCCCGAGCGCGGACAGGGTGAAGAGAGGGGGAAGGTACGCCGGAGTGATGCCGAGGGGGCGGAGAGCCTCGGCCATACGGCGCTCGAACACGCGCGCACACCAGTTGATCACGAATCCAGCAGAGTCGAAACGGTTGAAGTCCATGGCCTCTTCTCGACTAGGGGTGCTTCACCGGCGCGTTCATCTCACCCGCCCGCCACTCGTACAGTTCACGGTATACCTGACGCTGCGCACCTGATTCCTGACCGAGTCGGCGTTGGACCATCGCGGTAAGCCCCGCCGGGCCGCAGAGGTACCATGCCGTGCCCCTGGGTTTGCTCTTGATGAGGCGGTCGACGGCGTCGCCGTCGAGTCTTCCGCTCACTGCGCTGAATGCCGGTGTGAGCGTCAGCCATGGCATGTTACGGGCGAACGTGGACAGTTCCTCCCAGCAAGGAACGTCGGAGGCATCCCGTGCCGCAATGAGCAACTCGACCTGCCGCCGCGACGGCTCAGCGACGTCCGGCGCACGCTCGGCGGTCCGCAGAACCGACAGGAACGGCGTGATGCCGGCTCCTCCCGCCACCCAAACCTGGTGCTGAGGCGCGCCTGCGCCCACCGGCGGCGTGAACGATCCGAACGGGCCTTCCACGCGCACCCGATCGCCGACCGCAAGACCTGTCTGAACGTGGCCCGTCCAATCCCCGGATGAGCGAATCAGGACGCTGACGCGCTCTTCCCCTCCCGCGCTCGTCAACGTGAACGGATGCGTCTCTCGCGCCCCGTCGGCCGTTGCCGTCAGGAACACGAATTGGCCGGGTCGGTGCGGAGGGATCCTGCGCGATCCTTCCGGCCGCATGGCGACCTCGACTCCGCGCTCGCGCTGCAGCGTTTCGACGACCACATGGGGCACCGCTCCGCGAGCCTTGTCCGCCACCCGGACGAGCAGGCTTCCGGCGCCCAGCAAGGCGAAGCAGCCGAGCAGGCCGCCCAAAGGGCTGACCAGGGAGAACCATTGACTCGCGCCGCTCACCATGTGCGCGGTCAGCACGAGAAAGGCGAAGCCGGTGGCCATGTGGACCTTTTGCCACCTGTCGTAGGGCACCTTCGTGTTGAGGGCCAGCACGATCGACCCGACGAGGACAAGCGTTCCCAGCACGCCGAGGGGAATGGCCACGGTGAGGGTGTCCAAGAGGCTTTCGCCGCGGTCGACGGCCGACGCGATGGGGATGAGGACCAGATGCAGGCCGATCGCTCCGAGGATGATCGTGCCGATCCGGCGATGGGCGTTGTACACGCGATCGAGCGGGCCGAACAACTTCTCGAGTATCGGACGGCGGATTGCGAGGAACAGGTTAGTGGCCATCATTGCGTAGGCGGTTGTGCCCGCGAGGATGGCCAGGCCGCTCAGCCATCCCAGTGCGGGGACCACGAGAAGCAGGACGCCGGCCACCAATCCGGCGTACGCGCAAACGAACGCCAAGGTGCCCCAGTGCAGTTTCCATGACATAGATAGCATGCTATCTGAATACATAGCATGCTATCTACCGGCTCGCCTGGCTCAGGCCACGCAGATGCCGGGGACGGCCACCTTCTCCAACAGGTGCGGGTAGGCGATGGTGCCGTCCGGGTAGCGCTCGAGGGCCGCGCCGAACTCAGGGGCAGAGAATGCGGCCCGCAGGTGCGCGCCGGACTCCCAGACCGCGATGTTCACCAGGACGCGGCTCCCGGCGATGCCCTGGTGAAGCTGGGCGGAGATGAAGCCGGGCTGGCTCTTGAAGTAGGCGGCGTCCTCCTGCCACGCGGCGAGCACCTCCTCCGTCTTGCCCTCTGGCGCGACAAAGGTGTTGATCAGCGTGACAGGGCCATCGCCAGCGCTCTGCAACTGCTTGCCATACGGCGTGCTCGCGTCAAGTTCCGCAAGAGTGATCATGGCTCTTCCTCCAAAAGAATGTGGTGTGATGCCGACGGGTCGCTGCGGCCCTCAGAGACTCCCTCGTCGGTGGGGATGATCTGGTGCGGGGTGCCCGCGGGGATGTAGGCGATGTCGCCGACCGTCATCCGGAAGGTGTTGACGGAGCTGTCGCGCAGGTCGATGCGCGCGCCGCCGCTGAGCTGGGTGATCACGGTGTCCTTGGAGCAGACCAGGTGGAAGGGCTGGGGTAGCCGGTTGCGCGACAGGTAGAGCTGCGGGTCGACGGCCTCCTGCAGGACGGCGGCGTCCTCGTAGTCGGCGACCTCCTTGGCGGCCTTGAACGCGTGGAGCATGCGGCGGCGGTTCACGACTGGCCCTCCTTGATCAGTGCGTGGTAGGCTTAGTTGACGACCCGTGTCTGGTCGACCTGGCGTTTCCAGCCCCATGGGCCGGTGGGGAAGACGGGGTTGACGTGTCCGCACTCCTTGCAGGTGCGGCCCTCGTCGCTGTTGCGCAGTCGTGCGAACTCCTGGGACCCGGCGATGGTGGCGAACTGCGGGACCCGGTCGTCCGCCGAGCCGAACCGGACCGGATCGTGCCCCTCGACGCCGTGCGGGGTGGCGTCATAGTCGACCCTGGCCAGTTCGGCCCTGCACTTCTGGCAGCGCGCCAGCAGGGTCTCGCTCTGGTCCCCGGTCTCCGACTGATGCTGCGTGATCGTCATGACGGCGAAGGCGGAAGGGTGCTGACGCCGAGCTGGACTTTCCACGAGCACCACAATCCGGGGACGACCCCGATGATGAGGTCTATCTGCGCATCAAGCGGGACGTTCGCCAACCGTTCCGCAAGACGCTCAATCTGGATCAGTCCCCGGAGGAGATCTACGCCGAGGCTGAGCGGCTGCTCATCGAGGGCGGCCCCGCCTACAAGCCGGTCCAGTAGCCTTTTCGCAGAGTCAGGAGTCCAATCTCAGGTTTCCGGATACCGCAGCCGGAAATCCACCGCCGACCGGGCGCTGGACATGCTGTTGCTGTTCGACGATTGCTCGGCCGCCGGGCCGGGCGGTGGGGCATCGGGCCGTCCTCGATGCCCCAGGTGTTCACGACCGCGGCTTTCGGCTTGTGGCCGGGTCAGCGATCAGCGGATTCCCACCACGTCAGATTAGTGGCTGCCTGGGCCACCGGCTCGATGATCTCCCATGCCTCGGCGATCAGCCCATCGTCGACCCGCCAGATATCGACGACTGCGATCCCCGGCTCCGCACCGGGAAGCCAGCGCCGCGAGTACATCGCAACATGATCGCCGTCGGCCAGCACATGCTGAATTTCGACCTGCATGCCGGCGAGTGGGACGAGCGCGGCGCGTACGGCGGCGAGCCATTCCGCCTTGGTCTTCGAGGTCGAATCCGGCCTGTGATGGACGAAGTCGTCGCTCAGCAACGGCGCTAGCGCATCGACGTCGCTCGTCGCGACCAGTGCCGTCAGCGCCCGCTGGACGATGCTCTTGTTGTCTGCGGTCATGTTCTGCGTAGTCATGGGGAGCAGTGTTTCCGCCGATTGCGACGGTTGTCGATGAAATCGCATTTCATGGCGCACCGCTCCACGATGAGTAGCATCGACAGTCATGCACACGGTCGGGGAGTTGTTACAACAATGGCGGCACCGCCGGCGACTCAGCCAACTCGATCTCGCGATCGGCGCCGACGTCTCGGCTCGTCACGTCAGCCTGGTGGAGACCGGCAAGTCCAACCCGAGCGCCGACATGATCCTCCGGCTCGCCGATCAGCTCGACGTGCCATTGCGTGAGCGCAACCGGCTGTTGCTCGCCGCCGGCTTCGCGCCCCGCTACGCTGAGCGGCCGCTCGACGGGGACGCGCTGTCGGCAGCCTGGGATGCGATCGCAAGGGTGCTGCGCGCACACGAGCCATACCCGGCGCTGGTCATCGATCGCCGATGGAACATCGTGATGACCAATCGCGCCATCGACCCGTTCCTCGCCGACGTCGCCCCTGACCTGCTGCGGCCGCCGATCAACATGGTGCGGCTGGGATTGGACCCGCGCGGGCTCGCCCCTCACATCGTCAATCTGGCTGAGGTGCGTTCGCTGCTGCGTACCCGCATCGCGCGTCAACTCGCCGCCGCTCCCGACCCCGAGCTCACCGCGCTCTACGAGGACCTGCTGGCGCCCGACTCCGAGGACGCGAGCCACCCGATCGAGTCCGAGGTCGCCACCCCGATGATCTTTCGCTTCGGTGAACGAGAACTACGGCTGTTCTCGACCACCACGACGTTCGGCACCCCGATGGACATCACCCTGGACGAGGTCGCGATCGAGTCGTACTACCCGGGGGACGCGGAGAGCGCCGCCTACTTCACCACATCCGACGCCGACGCTAGAGCCGACACGTAGCCACCTGCCTCTGACCGACTTGAGGGCGGTGACGAGTTCCCGGGCGGGCAGCGCTGCATGGCGGCTGGGGCCCCGTTCGGGAAAAGCTTGCGCGAAACGTCGTTGCCCGTCGGCCCCGTCGTCGATGTGTTGCACCTGGCCGGACTGCTGGATGACGACCGTATCCCCGCCATCGTCAGCTGGTTCGAACAGCGCATCGAGACACTGCCCGAGCAGATGGGCGCCGAGCTGCGTGTGTGGTTCAACGTGATGCGCAACGGAAGCACCGCTCATCCACGCTGGCGGCCGCGCAAGGATCGCACCACCCGCAACCACTTCACCGGCGTTCTGCCTGGCCAACTGCGTGATCTTCCATACCGCGCTGGACATGATGGAGGTGATGCGCCAGCTTCTGTTGGAGGGCTGGGAGATCGGCGCCGAGGACGTCGCGCAGCTGTCGCCCTACCTGACCGCGCACATCAGCCGGTTCGGCCTGTACGCGACCGATGTGCTACGTCTGCGTCCCGACGACTTCGACCCCGACCTGCCCGAGATCGACTTCACCACCCTGTCCGAGGCGGCGTAGCGGTGGGCCTGCTACGGCTGTTGTATGGCTGTCAAAGGCGCAGCCCGAGGGGCGCCGCTGCCACGAGGCCGCCGTCGATAACGAGGTCCTGACCGGTGATGTACGACGCGTCGTCCGAAACCAGGAAGGCGACGGCAGCGGCGACATCGTCCGGATGGCCGAGCGAGCCGAGCGGCACCTCCGCCATGATGCGGGCCTCCGCATCGGGGTCGATGGCGGACCGGTACATATCGGTCTCGATGTAGCCGGGGCTGACGGAGTTGACGCGGATGCCACGCGGCGCGAGGTCAGTGCCGAGCGTGCGGGCGAGATTGTGCACGGCAGCCTTGCTGGCGGCGTAGATCGAGGCCGCCGGGAGGCCGCGGTGCAGGGTCCAAGAGGCGTTGATGACGACGGCGCCTCCGTCGCCCATCAGCGGCAGCGCCTTTTGGATCGTGAAGAACACTCCCTTGAAGTTGATTCCGACGGTGTGGTCGAAGTCCTTCGGGGTGAACTCTGGCCTGAAGTCCGCAATACCGGCATTGGCGAAGACCGCGTCGAGGGCGCCGCGCCAGGTCTCGATGCGTCGCACGAGGAGGTCGAGGTCGGCGTCAACGCTGACGTCCGCGCGGACGGGCAGGACCCGCTCGGAGCCCAGGCGTTCTGCCGCGGTGTCGAGGCGGGCCTGGTCGCGGCCGATGATGACGACGTACGCGCCCTCGTCGAGAAGCCTGCGCGCGGTCGCGAACCCGATGCCGCTGGTGCCGCCGGTGATCAGAACTGTTTTGTTCGTGAATCGCTTCATACCGACGATCCTCCAGCGGCGGGAGCTTACGCGGCAGTGTTGGCTGAACCTGGGTCTGACACCACCACCAAGCGCTCCAGCAGGGCCTCCGTTCCCGTCCCGGGTGCGGGGGTGTGCAGCCACAGGCGGTGGCCGGGCAGTTCGGGCAGCGGCAGAGTGGTGGCCTCGAAGGTCAGCGTCCCCAGGCCGGTAATCTCCAGGGCCTTGGTGCCGTGGGTGGGACCGCCCACGGGGAGTTCCGCCCAAATCTCGGCGAAGGCGGGGCTCGCGGCACACATGTCCGCGGCCAGGCGGCCGAATTCGGGATCGTCCAGGTAGCGGGCGGCGTCCGCCCGGAACAGGCCGACCATCGCTCGCGCCGCGTCGTGCCAGTCCACGACTGCCGCACGGTAGCGGGCGTTGGTGAAGAAGCTGACCAGGCAGTTGTGGTCGTACTCGTTGCACTGGAACACGATCTCCGCCGCGCGGTTGACCCCGAGAACGTTCCAGTGCCGGTCGATGACGTACGCGGGCCGCGGCAGCCAGCCCTCCAGCAGTCGCCGCACGGCATCGGGGACCCGGCCTTCGGACGGCGCCGCCTGCGGCGGATTGAGGCCGGCGAGGAGGTACAGGTGCTCGCGCTCGGCGGGCTCCAGGCGCAGCACCCTGGCGATGGCGTCCAAGACGTCGGCGGAGACGTTGATGTCGCGTCCCTGTTCGAGCCAGGTGTACCAGGACACTCCTACGCCGGCGAGCACCGCCACCTCCTCCCGCCGCAGCCCGGGTGTACGGCGGCCTTCGCCTGCCGGCATGCCCACGTCAGCGGGCGTCACCCGGGCTCGCCGCGACTGGAGGAACGCGCGCATCTCGGAACTGCGCCGCTGCCGCGCATTTGTGGAGAGCCGGGAAATGCCCATCAGGTCATGCTATGTCGTGACTAACAGACCTCGTCTGTACGGCGCGCCCACACGTGTCGCTGCCCGGGGGAGCTGCCAGCTGGATAGAGGTTTCTGGACGGTGTCGCGCCTGGTCGCTAAGGTGTCCGGAAAGGTATACGTTTCTGGACAACGAGGAGGGGCTGAGCAAGACTGATCCGTTGACGGTTCAGAGACCGCACACGGTAGGAGCCCTGTATGGCACGTCTCAAGCAGGTCGTCTTCGATTGCGAGACGCCGTCCGCGTTGGCCCGGTTCTGGGCGGCCGCGCTGGACGAGTTCGACATCCGGCCCTACGACGACGAGGAGATCGCCCGCCTCGCCTCGCTCGGCTACACGCCAGAAACCGATCCGGGCGTCATCCTCGACGGACCCCACCTCGAGGTCTGCTTCCAGAAGGTCGAGCTCGAGCCGCGGTCGATGACACCCGTGCATTTCGACATCTGTCCGCGGACTGGCTGGCGGAGATCAACCGCCTAACCGGCCGGGGTGCGACCGTCAAGGAGCGGTTCGAGGCCCATGCCTGGATGCGGGATCCGGAGGGCAACGACTTCTGCGTCGTCGACGGCAATCACGGAGGCTCCGGCCTGCAGCACGGGGGTGAATTGACGTGATAACCCGTATCGACAAGCGTCCCGAGCGGGTGCCCTTGTCCTTTGCGCAACTGCGACTGTGGTTCCTCTCGCAGTTTAAGGGGCCGGGCGCGACGTACAACATGCCGTTCGTGTGGATTTAACCGTGGCCCGGCGTCCTGAACCCGTCGAGTGGCCCGACGACCTCGCAGGCCTGCGGCACGGCACTCCGCTGCTGGGCTGTGGGCGCCTTCGTGCCGCGATGCGCGACGCGTCCTGGTTCAAGCAGCCCGACACGACCAAGGACAAGTACGCCCACGTCGTCGTGGTCTCCCACGAAATGAAGACCGGGCACCCTGGGACAACCAGCGGATGGGAAGCCGCAGCGTGCGACCCCACCCGGATCCCTCTGGACGTCGACGGGCTGGTCTGGGACGCCGCCGACGTCAGTGAGGCCCTGCGTTGCCGACGACCCGGCTGCTCCGCCTTGTTCACTCAGGCTGACCGCGCCCAAGCCACCGAGACCGGCCGAACCTACGCCTACGTGCGGGTCTCCTCCCGCGACCAGAACCCCCAGCTCCAGCTCGACGCGATCGAGGAATCCGGATACGACCGGTTGTTCACCGAAAAGCTGTCGGGCAAGCGTGGCACCAACCGGCCAGAGTGGCAGCGGATCCTGACCGTCGCCAAGGCCGGTGACACCGTCAAGTTCTGGAAGTCCGACCGATGGGGCCGCTCCGCTGCGCACGTCCTCACCACCGCCAACGAGCTGCGCGAGCGCGGCGTGAAGGTCATCAGCCTCACCGAGAACTTCGACCTGGACACCAAGGAGGGCCGCTTCATGTTCGCGGTCCTGGCCGCAGCCGCCGAATACGAACTGGAGTTGCGCGCTGAGCGCCAGGCGGAGGGCATCGCCGCCGCCAAACGCCGCGAAGCCACCGGCGCGATGCTGCCCGGCAAGAAGAAGACCGGACGGCCTCGCGCGATCGGGCCCGCCGAACTGGCTGCCCTACGCCGCCTGGTCGACGACGGCGTCTCGGTCACCGAGGCCGCCCGCACCCTCAAAATCGGCCGCTCCACCGCGTACGCAGCACTCGCGCGACGCTGACCAGCAGTTCGCCACCCCTGCATCCCGTTCTGCCAGCTGGCACCCCTAGCAAGATCGTTCTCAGCGCCAACGGCTGTCCACCAGTAGGGATCCACTCAAGATCCACTCAATGTGGGTTTTGGGCTTATGTGGGCTGACACCCCATCTGGGGTGATCCATTCATCTCTGGATACTTGAACAGAAGTTGAGTACTCTCTTTTGAGTCAAGAATGTGAGCTGGAGGAAACATGCCGGAACATGACGACTTGTCAGCGGAAGCCGCCCTTCGCGAAGTGGACCGCGCGCAGGGCGCAGTGCGGAAGTCCAGCCGACGGGTCGCGCGCTTCTACCTGGGGATGTGGCTCGGAGTCACCGGCTACTGGCTGGTCACGCTGCTCGGCCCCGCAACGGTCAAGAATTACGCCACTCTGGCAATCGGCGCCCTTACCGTGGCCGGGTTCATTCACATCTCCCGCCAGCGCGTCTACGACCGGCGGCACTACCGGCTCTCGTTCTCCGTCACCGCGGCGTTCGTTGGGACGACCGTGATCGGGGCGCTCTACAACATGTTCCTGCACCCGCAGGAGCCAGGCCCTCTGTGGGCGGTGGCCGGTGTACTGATCGCCCTGATCGCAAGCGCCCCCCTGCTGTATGGCGCGGTGCGCATGTTCCGCTCCACGGATGACCAGTGAGCCATCCCCGGCACGCGCTCGACGAGATCATCCACGCCCCGGTGCGGCTGTCCATCATGGCCATGCTCGCGGCGGCGGAAACGGCTGAGTTCGGCTTCCTGAGAGACACGATCGAGGTCAGCGACTCGCTGCTGTCCAAGCACATCCAAACGCTGGAGAAGGCGGGCTACGTACGGGTGACGAAAGGCTTCGTCGGCAAACGCCCTCGAACCTGGCTGGCGCTGACCGACGAAGGGCGCGACGCCTTCCAGAGCTACACGTCCATACTCCGGCAGATCACCGAGGGCACCCCTCGCGGCTGAACGCGGTAACTGACCGATCATCTCGAAAGGTTGGACTGCTCGCCATGCTCCTGGCTCCCCTGCTGGCAGCCCCGATGCCCGCCGCCCCCGATGACCTCACGGACGCCGAGGCCGTACTCGCCTACATCCGCGCTCATCCCGACGACGTCGCGCTGGTCACGCAGGGCATCAGCCACCATGCCGACCGCCTCGCCCCCGTGGCGTCGGCCATCAAGATCATCCACCTCGCCGCCTACACCGACGCCGTCCGCCAGGGAAAGACCAAGCCGGACGAACACGTCTCCGTGGCCCTGTGGAACTCCTACCACCTGCCCGGCACCGATGGCGGCGCCCACGAAGCGGCGCTGCAACGACTCAAGCCCGGTACGAGCGTCACGCTCGATCAGCTCGTCTCCGCCATGATCGAAGAGAGTGACAACGCCGCCGCCGACCTGCTGCGCGACCGCCTCGGCCCCGGCGCGCTGCGCAAGATCGCGCAAACTCGCGTCAGCACCATCAACGGCGAGGTGCTCCGTGCTTTCGGTGGCTGCACGCTCCCCGCCGACGTCTGCATGAAGAACTACGTCAAGGCCGGAAAACCGGTGCGGCTCACGCTTCCCGGCTTTGCCCAGCAGGCTGCCTGGAGCGAAACCGTGACCCGCATCGAACCTGGCGTTCTGCGCAGAGTGCTCGCCGGACTCAGGACGGACAAGACGGCGAGCCGGCATCTGGAATGGCCGATGCGCCAGCCCGGCGCCGATCCCGACACGCTCCTCATCGGCACCAAGGGCGGCTCGCTGCCCGGCGCCATCAGCGAGGCCATGTACATCGTCCGGCCAGGTCAGAAGCCGCGCGAGACCGTCCTCGCACTGCGGCGACTACCTGAGACGACCTGGCTCTCCGGGATGGGTAGCTATGCTCACCAGCAGTTCCTTGTACGAATGGCGACGGATTCCGCCTTCTTCGCGAAAGTCCGCACAGCATTGAAGTGAACCCAAGTCCCGAAGCGCTCTCTGTTGGTCTTTACCCTCGGTTCGCGCTCAACGGCCCTTCAGAATTCACGAACTCACGGAGGATGGACGTTGGGCGGAAGTAGATGTCCGGGCAGCCGCAATCGTAGAAGTGTGGCAGCGGGTCGGGGAGTTGCGGCGTGGTCACACGCTCCAGAATGCATGATCAGGAAGGCCGTTGTAGTACCCGGCCCTTACTGATCGTCGAAGTTCAGCAGAGCAACTGCCCGGATATCGACCTGGCCGCCCCCGATCCTCGACAATCACGCTGTGCGTCTCTTATTGAGGTCTGCCTTGGCAGGGGCCGTGGTGGCGTTTTTACTGCTGCTCCTCCTCCACTGGCCGACCCGTGATTCGGATTCCGAGCTCAAGCTGGCGATGGCGTTCGCGCTGGCGCCGTTCCCGCTCAGCATGGTGGCCGCGCTGCTGGCCCGCCTGCCTGCCTGGCCGGTCGTTGGGCTGGTGGCGCCCTTCGCCATGCTGACGGTCGTCTTCATCCAGCCGGATTATGACTCCTGGGTGCCTGATGGGAATCTCTCGCTCTACCTCTCCATAGCGGTCCCTGCGGCGACCGGCTTCATGCTCACGGCCCTGCTCTGTGCTCTGCTGTTCGGGAAGACCGCAGGCTCGCCGGCAGTAGACGCAGCGAAGGGGGACACCGTCGTCTGACGGTTCTGTCTCAGCGGTCATCGTGCAATATGCGTGCAATGATCATGGACTTTGCGCCAGTGAAACATCGTCATGCCGCAGGGAGAGGGCGGTCTCTCGACCGGAACGGTCACGCGCTGGTAAAACCGTCGGCTCAGCGTACGTAAGGTCGAACCTTGCACCTGCCACACCAGCGGCAAGAGGCCCGTCACCAGTGGAAACGCGGTGACGGGCCTCTTGCTTTGAGCCTGGCCGTCCACGGCGGTGACCGGTGTCCTATGGCTACTCACGGCCAATACGCGGCCAAGTTTCAGACCACGACCACGCCCCAACCCCTTGGATAGTGCGGCGCGTGAAATGATCATGATGGCGAGAATGTCCCGAACCCGCTGCATGCCAGGTCAGAGGCGATGTCGGTGCCGGCCCCGGTGGAGGACCAGCTGGTCGGCTACTGCCCGGGGAGGGTGGTGAGGAGTTCGTGGATGCCGGTGCTCGACGTGGACTGGTCCTCAGGGGAGCTGCGGGTAGAGCGCCGTGACGCCTGCGGCCAGCGCGGCCTGTGCCTGGCGGCTGACGTCGTCGGCGACGATTTCGTAGGCGCCGGCGGCGATGCCGTCGACGGCGATCCGGGCGATGTCGGCGGGGTCGGACTTGGCCGAGGTGACCGTCCGCGCCATGTCGGTGTCCATGTAGCCGACGTGCAGTCCGGCCACTCGGATGCCCTGGTCGGCGAGCTGCACGCGCAGGGCGTTGGTGAGTGACCACTGCGCGGACTTGGCGGCGCAGTAGGCGCCGATCTCCGGGAAGCTTACCCAGGACAGGCCGGACAGGATGTTCAGGATCGCGCCGCCGCCGTTGGCCGTGATCTGGGGTACGAAGCCGCGGATTACCGAGAGGGTGCCGAAATAGTGGGTGTCGATCTCCAGGCGGATGTCGTCCAGGTCGCCTGCGAGCAGGTCGCTGCCGGTGGCTGAGCCGGCGTTGTTGATCAGGACCGTCACGTCGCCTGTGGCTTGGGCGGCGGCCGCCACGGAGGCGGGGTCGGTGACGTCGAGCGCGATCGGCTTGACGCCCGGCAGGTCGACCTGGTCGGGGTTACGGGCACCGGCGTAGACGGAGGCGCCGCGGCCGAGCAGCTCGGCGGCGAGCGCGCGGCCGAACCCCCGGTTGGCTCCGGTGACGAGAACGGTGCTGGTGGACAGATCCATGGAAGGCTCCTGGTGAAATGAGAAAGGCGTGTTGATCGCGTCTGGTGGGCGGTCGGGGTTCCGGGTCAGGCCGCGGGGTCAGGCGGCGAGGAAGTTGGTCACCTCGGTGGCGAACGTTTTGGCGTGCTGGAACAGGAAGGCGTGGCCCGCGTCGCTGTAGAGGATGAGGGTGGCCGAGTCGAGGTGCTGGACCGCGACGTAGGAAGCGTGTGCGGGGAGCATCACGTCGTGCACGCCGTTGGCGTAAAGGACGGGGTGCTTGATGGCTTCCAGTTCTGCTCGCGCCTGGTCGAAGGGGCGCTCCAGGAGCTTGGCCACCGCGGTGAGCAGGCCCTTGGCCGCCGCCTCGGAGATGCCGGGGCCGCCGGCGGCAAGCCGGGTCGAGACGTGGGCGAAATGCTCGCGTGCGGCGGCGCGGCCCGCGTCGGTTTCGGGATAGAAGAGGTACGTTGTGTCGTCCAGGTCGCCGCCGTCGGGCTTGGACATGATCCCCAGGACCTTCTCGCTCATGGGTGGCGCCCCGGGCACCCAGGCGGCCGGGCTGCTGCCCGCCACGATGAGCTTGCGTACCAACTCGGGGCGTCGCAGGGCCACGTGCTGGGCCACGATGCCACCCAGCGACCAGCCGAGCAGCTCGGCCTGCGCGAGACCGAGTGCCTCGATGAACTCGATGGCGCCCTCGGCGAATCCCTCCAGGGAGTCGCACGGCTCGCCGGTGGTGTAGCCGATCCCGACATTGTCGAACACGATCACGTCGTGCTCGGCGGCCAGGTAGTCCAGGAACTCCGGGTCCCACCAGTCGATGGTGCCGCGGAAGCGGTGCAGCAGGACCAGCGGGACACCGCGCCGTTGTCCCATCCGCCGGTAGGTGAACCGGGCGGAGGGGCCTTCTACATAACGGTTCTCGGCTGCGTCTGCCATATACGTGCTCATAATGTGCTTCTCCTGCTTGTCGGTGTGTTTGCGGGGCGGCCGTGGCCGGATGTTCATCTCACCTTGACGACGACCTTGCCTTTGGCGCGTCCCGTTTCGAGGTAGGCCATGGCTTCGTTGGTTGATTCGAATGGAAAGACCCGATCCACGACCGGGCGTATGATCCCCGAATCAATGAGAGAGCTGATCTCGCGCAGCTGATCTCCGCTTGCTCTCATGAACAGAAACGAATAGCTGACGTGACGACGTTTTGCCGCCCGCCTGGCCCGATAGCTCAAAACGCGCATTACCGGCCGCAAAATCCATGGCGATCCGACCTGTTTCGCGAAATCGGGATCAGGTGGGCCCGAGATCGAGATGAGCTTTCCGCCGGGCTTCAGCACTCGTAGAGATTTTTTGAGTGTCTCGTCATCCAGGCTATGCAGGACCACATCGTAGTCATGCAGAACTTTTTCGAAGTCGTCTTTCCTGTAGTCGATCACGACATCTGCGCCGAGGCGCTTCACCAGATCGATGTTCGCCGTGCTGGTTGTTGTGGCCACGGTCGCGCCGACATGCTTGGCCAACTGGATGGCAAATGTTCCTACGCCGCCGGAACCCGCTTGGATGAGAACTTTCTGTCCTCTCTTCAGCTTCGCTTTTTCGAACATCGCCTGCCAGGCAGTCAAGCCGACCAGTGGGATGGAGGCCGCTTCTTCCATGGTGAGGTGTGTCGGCTTCAGCGCCACGTCGTCTTCTTTAATCGAGATGAGTTCCGCGAAGGCACCGATTCGATCCTGGTTCGGCCGTGCGTAGACCTCGTCGCCGGGTTTGAATCGCCGCACTCGAGACCCGACCCGGACCACGACGCCGGCCACATCATTGCCCAGAACGACCGGCAGGTGATAGGGCAGAATGAGTTTGAACTCTCCGTCCCTGATTTTGGAATCGAGAAGATTCACACCTGCGGCGTGGATCTGGACCAGGACGTCGTTCTCCCGTACCTCCGGGTCCGGCATTACGCCCACACGCACGCCATCGTTGTTTCCATAACGGTCGAGAATGAATGCTTTCATGATATTTCTGTTCCCGATTTCTTGCTAAAATGAGATGAAGGGAAGTTTTCGAGGCATGGTCAGGGACTCGGCGTCGGACAACCGGGGCGCATGCCAGTCCTGTGCCGACAAGAAATTATGGCGCGAGGAATTCCAGAGCCTTTTTGACGAACTCTTCGTGATACTGGAATATGCCGCCGTGTCCGGCGTCACGATACAGTGTGAGTTGGGCGTCCGGCAGCCGTCGAGCCATGTCGACAGAATTGCTGCTGGGCACCATCCGGTCGTTGTCGCCGTTGACCACCAGGACAGGATGCTGAATGTCCGACAAGTCATAGGGATCTTGCAATCCCCAGGCGTGGATGGCCTTGAGCTGGGAACGGAAAGCCGTTAGCGAAATCGACTTATCCCGGTTGTCCGTACGCTCCTTCAGCCGCTCCAAGAATTTCCGGGCCGCCGCCCGGCCGTTTGCTGTTCGAGTGAAGAAGAGATACTGCTTCGGATCTTTGAAGGTCAGCGCGCCTTTTATCGTGTCGCGGATGGTGACAGAGGTGACCTTGTCGATGCCTTGGCCCCCGGCTGGGCCCGTGCCGGCGAGGATGAGCTTGCGGACGAGCTTCGGCTCTTCTTCCACGATCACCTGAGCGACCATGCCGCCGAGGGAGAAGCCCAGGAGATCGACCTGTTCGAAGCCCATCGCCCGAATGAAGGCGATGGCGTCACGCGCCATCGCGGCCACTGAGTTCGGTGTCTTACCTTGTGAGGCGCCGACGCCTCGGTTGTCGAAGGTGACCACTCGATGTCCGGCGGCGATGCCGTCGACGATCCTGGGATCCCAGTTGTCCAGAACCCCGGTCAAGTGGTTGAGGAATATCACTGGCACGCCGTTGCCCGTTCCGAGTCGCCGGTACGCGAAACTCGTTCCGCCGACATCGACCATCCTGGTGGGCGCGTCCTTGTACGTGATGCTCATGGTTTCTCCTCGCTCTGCAATAACGAGCCGCGCCGACGGGCGACGAGTCGTTCTTCTGCTCAGGTGCCGAGGTGGCGGCGGAGCCATGCACCCATCTGCTGGATCGCGTGATCCACCTCGGGTACGCGTCCCGCGCCCAGGACGAACGAATGCTGTCCTTCGGGCAACGGGTGGACCTCGGAGGTGACCTTGAAGTCCGCAAGCCGGCGGCCAAGCTGGGCGCCGTCGTCGGCGAGGGTCTCGTACTCGCCGTAGTGGACGGTCGTGGGCGGCAAGCCGGTCAGGTCGGCGTTGATGAGGCTGATCCGCGGGTCGGCGACGTCCAGGGCGGGGTCCTGCAGCCAGGCTCCTCGGAAGAGTTCGAGCGTGCGCCTGCTGAGCATCTTGTCCGTTTTCTCGTTCCCGTCCACCGACGCGTTCCGGATGGTGAGGTCGGCCCACGGCGAGACGCTGACGATCGCGCCTGGGGTCGCCTCGCCGTTGGCGAGCAGACGCAGAGGCAGCATGACCGCGAGGGTGCCGCCGATCGAGTGGCCCGTGCTGCCGATGTTCCGCGGCTCGTAGCCTTGTGAGAGCAGCCACCGGTAGGCCGTCTCGGCGTCGTCGAGCTGCGCCGGGTAGGGGTGTTCGGGCGCCAGGCGGAAGTCCACGACGAGGGAGCGGGCGCCGGCCGCCTTCGCGATGTGGCCGGCGGCCTTGCGGTCGGAGTGCATCGAGGCGGTGACCGACCCGCCGAAGTGGAAGTGGAGCAGCGCTCGGTCGGGGTCGGCGTCCTCGGGGATGCACCAGAGGGCGGGGACGCCGTTCGCGTCCACTTCGGCGTAGGTCACGCCTTCCGGCTCGGTCGACGCCCGATGGTTCGTCTCGACGATGTCACGGACGATGGCCAGGTCGAGGCCTGGCGTCGAGGACTTCGCGCTCACGCTCTCAAGGAACTGCGCGAACTGCTGTGCCTGGGGGCTTACTCGCATGGTGACGCTCCTGCTCGGTGCTGCGCACGCTGCTCGTGCACCGCCTTTAGATTATGACCATACGACCATAGGATGAGACGTCGTCCGAACGCAAGGGTTCCGTCGCATTTAGATTATGATCGTACGAAGACGGGGTGTGGGGAGGACGCGTCGGGTCCTCCCCGGCGGGAGGAGGAGCGCGTGGTGCGGTACAGCAAGGAGCACAAGCAGGCGACGAGGCAGCGGATCATCGAGACCGCCGGCCGCCGGCTCAAGAAGGACGGCATCGACGGCTCCGGAGTCGCCACGCTCATGGCGGACGCGGGACTGACCAATGGCGCCTTCTACGCCCACTTCGCCTCCAAGGAGGACCTGGTCGCCACCACCGTCGCCGACCAGCTCCGCGAACAGCGCGAAAGCCTCAGCGCGGTGGCGCCCGGCCGCGCCGGAGTCGAGCAAATCGTGCGTCAGTACCTGTCGCCCGAGCACCGCGACAACCCCGGCGAAGGCTGCCCGTCGGCCGCCCTGCTCGACGAGATCGGCCGCTGCACGGACGTGACCAGGCAGGCCTACACCGACGGTGTGCTGGACATCATCGATGACTTCACCGCGCGTCTGGCGCCGCACGATCCGCAGTCGGCACGCGTCAAGACGCTCACCATCTACGCAGGAATGGTCGGGACACTGCAACTCTCCCGCGCCCTGGCCGACCGGCAACTCGCCGACGCCGTCCTCGAGCAAGGCATCCACAACGCCCTCACGCTGCTGGACGCCACACAACAGAGCTGACGCGCCGCATCACCCGACGGCGACACGCTTCAGGAGCGGTACCTACGGTGATGCTCAGCGGTTCGATGACAAAGCGCCCCGGAAGGTGCGCCGGTAGGCAAGCGGTGAGGCGCCGATGGCGGCGTGGAGATGCTGGCGTAGCGACGTGTCCGCGGCGAAGCCGACCTGCGCGGCTATCTCGTCCACCGCGAGGTCGGTGGATTCCAGAAGGTGCCGTGCCCGGGCGAGGCGTCCGCTGACGACAACACGATGTTCTGACGGCCGCCGGGTCCTAGCGATCGCCGTACGACCCCAGGCCTACGGGACGCCCGGCATGGCCGGTAGGCGGCACCGACGAGCTCGGTCATGGCGGCCAGGTCCGCTTCGGTCGCAGACCGCGATGCAATGGCGTCCGGCATGGTCGAAGGGGCGTAGCCGGTTGGCAGCCGTACGTGCCTGGGGCGATCGACGGTCCGTGGCTTCGTTCCTCAGCCCCGGCCCACCGGGATTCGTGGGTGGTCTGTTCGGCCCGGCAGGTTCGCCGCGTAGATCCAATCGAGGCCGTCCTCTCCGCTTTCGTCGAGGTGTTCGGCCCGGGACAGGCCGGCATGGACCGCCACGCGTTGGGAGGCGACGTTGGCCGGCCTGACGCGGGCGATTAGCGGGAGGTCGGGGACGGTTTTGGATGCCCAGGTGGCGACCGCGGTCGCGGCCTCACTGGCGTAGCCGCGGCCCCATGCGGAGACGGCGAAGCGGTAGAAGAGGTTGAGGACCTTCATGCCGTGCAGTTCCATGGGCTTAATTCCGCAGAAGCCGAGTTGCTGGGCACTACCGTGGCGTTGGACGACCCAGTACCCGTATCCACAGCTCTGCCATTGGTTGTTCCAGCGTTGATAGAGCTGTTCTGCCTCGTCGAGCTGGGCGAGCGCGTCGGAGGGATTGTGCAGGCTAGTTTGGGGGTCCTTGTGAATCTCGAAGATCGCATCAATATCGGCTTCGGTCGGGGGCCGCAGGAACAGCCGGGCGGTCCTCAGCTCTACGCCTGTGGGGCTTAGGTCGTTCATAAGCAGAGCCTAGAGCTCAGGACTGACGGCAACGCTGACGGCAGCAGCACAGAGCAACGGCTGATGATCTCTCTGACTTCCAAGCGGACGGCGCCGGATCGGTTCTGGCAGAGTGCAACGCCATGCGATCCAACAGGAGCTGAACGACCTGTGGGCCGGACTCTGTTTCACATGGGGCAAGTGCCGCAAGGAACCGGGGCCGCAGGGGCTGACTGTGGCCACAGTGCTCAGCGATCAGGAGATCTACGCGGAGATCCGGCGACTACGAGATCCGGCTGAGGAGGAGATGCCAGATCCCTGCGATTTCCCAAGCTGACAGCGCGGGTTCGATTGACGTCAGGTTTCAGGCTTCAGAAAATACCGGAAGGTTTCACCCGTAATTTTCAGCACGGCAGAATCGTGCTGTGACGCAGGCCATATCTGAAGGTAGTGGTCATCTTCCCAGCAGCGCTCTTCATCCATTCCTCGGACGTGATACCGCAAGCGGTACGTGCCGGGACCAGAAAGCAGCGGCGAAAGGTTGTGTGCCTTTTCGTCGTCCCAATCCATGAGCCACCCCACCAGGAAGACCTCGCCCGACGGGGACTCGAAACTGATCTCCACGATCTCCTCATAGCCGTCAAGGTCAGCGCCCGGATCCCGGTCGGCGACAGTCACCGTGAAGGGAATCACCCCCCACTGCGTGGCGATGTTCAGGCGTGCGACGCCTCTCCCCTCCACATTGATGAGCCCAACGGAGAGGCTCGGTGAGCCATCTGGCCTGTCGGCGACCTCGTAGTCGCCCCGATCCAGGAGGTAGACCTGACCACAGTCCTCCACCTCCACGTCCATCCGTTTCGTGTGCACGGTAGAAGACTCGTCCCTGCTCATGGGCGGGAAGCATAGAGTCCGTCACCGACAATTTCGGCCAGACGGAGTGTAGCGAGATTGATCGAGGCCGGGAGGCACGCTGAGTCAGCGCCCGCCCAGTTGCATTTCCAGTTGCGGTTCTGGAGAGTTTAGTGTCGTTCAGGATGGACCGCGCATGCCCGTTGAACTGTACTGAATCATCCGCAACAAGCCAAGGTCGGTCTTTTAATCCGCAGGCTCCGGGATGATCGTGGCTGGCTCTGCCTTGCGGGATCGGCGGGGAGGGACCGCTCGTTCCGCTGTGCCCGCCTGCCCGGCGATGCCGCGCTAAGATCGCGTCCCATGCTTCCGGATAGTTTATGGCGGATTACCAGGATTGGATTAGTCGGCCTGGTTCTTGCGGCGGCGGTCGCGGGCCTGGTGCTCGGCGACACCTGGCTCTGGGTGGCCGTCGAATGGACGCCGCCGACCTATGCGGAGTTCTACGCGCGCGGTGGGTTTGACACCCCGACGGTTGTGGCGCTGCTCGTGGCCGCCCTGGTGAAGGCCGCGCTCCTGTGGCTGATCCTGCGTGCCCCCGCTCCGGGGCCGCTGGACCGCCGGGCGAAGGCGCTGCGCCGACTGCTGTATCTGGCGGTGGCGTACGCCCTCGTGCTGTGGTATCCGATCGGGCTGCTCCCCGACGCGGTCGAGGCGGCATTCCAGCTCGCGCTGTGGACCGCGATCGACGTCCTCTACCTGCTCGTTATCCGCTGGCGGTCCCGCGTGCTGCGCGCGGCGGCCGGAGCGATGTTCGCGGTCGAGCTGGCCGGGATGGCCAATGCGCTGCTCGGCGAACTCGACCTCCCAGAGCTTGGACCGGGCAGCATTCTCGAGCTGGGCTTGATGCTGAGCGGAGTGGCGGCGACCATCATCACGGTCGTCGGGCAGCGGCGCGACGGCCGGTGGAGCCGCGGCACGCAGGTCGCCGGGTGGTTGTCGGCGGGCTTTTACGCGCTGGTGATCCCGCTCAACCTTCTCTCCGAAAGGATCTTCAGCGGCAATCCGGCGATGGTGGTCATGATGGACGCGGTGGGGCTCGTCCCCATCGTGTGGATCGCGGCGACCGCCCGTGAACTGCCCGCTGAGGACCGCCCGGCGGACCTTCCGCCGGCGCGGCGGCGCGTGATCCGCGTCGCGGTGGCGGCCGTGGCCGTACTGCCGATCATCGCAATGATCCACCCGGAGCAGGCCGCGCACCTCACCTACACCGGCCGGTCGATGGGCTGCTATGACCGGCCCAGCTTCGGCGACCTGAAACCTGCGGAACGCAACGCCGCGTTCCTGTGCCGGGCGCGGAGCACAGAGGCCGGAATCCCGCCCATGTTCCCGGACAGCATGTCGGACCAGGGGATCCTCGCGTACGGGCGGGCGCTGTGCCGTGCAAAGGACCGCGAGGAGCAGGAGGCGATTCTGACGCGGGCCGGGAGCACGCGGCCCGCCTGGGGCGTGGACCCGTGGGACCTCGTCTACGTCTGCCCGGAGATCGTCGGTGCCACCCATCCCGAGCTGCTGCGGTCGACCACGGAGACGGAGGCGGCGAACGCCGCCTATATCGCCGAGGAGAACGCGAAGTGCCGCGACCCGTGGGCCCGGACGAAGGGTGTCGTTCAGGCCACGGCCAACTACTTCCTGTTCGTCGACGGCGATCCCGGCTATCTGGTCCACGATCCCGACGACGAAGCCGCCGACGAGGCGGCGGAGCAGGCGATGGACAAGGTTTACGACGACAGCACCCTCGTCGGGGTGGCCGGCAGCGCGGTGCTCATCGGGCACGTCGAAGACGTCTCTGATCTGTGCCTTACGGTGAAGGCCTTCCGCACCGCGCCGCCACAGCGGACGGCCGGGTGGGATCAGGTCAACGAGGTGTCGATCGTCAGCCGCAGCGGCCGGCTCACCGTGCCGTACATGGGCGAGGGCGGAGAGGTGGGCGCGGGTGCCCCGATGCCGAACCTGGCGATCGCGGGTAAGGGCCGCTACCGGCTCCGTGTCTACGTGCGGGTCGGCGATGCAGGGGAGGAGCACCTGGTCGTCGTGTTCCCGGGTGCGTCGAGGAAGAGGCTCAAGCTGAAGCCGTGAGCGGTGGCGGGGCGCACACTCTCCTCCGTCGCTCTTCAATGGGCGGCGGAGACAGCCACCAGGACAGGGCCTGCTCGGTCGGGCCGAGGGCCCTCAGTGCGCGGCGCCCAGCACCGTAAGGGCGGCGGCGAGTTGCGGGTCCGCCTGTCCCTCTTCCTCCAAAGCGGCTCTCAGGGTCTCCTCGTAGGTGCGGCTCGCCTCGGCGTATCTAGCCCGGCCCGTCTCGGTAATGACCGTGTAGACGCCGCGCTTGTCATCCGGGCACAGATCCCGGTAGGCGAAGTCCGCCGCGTTCAGTCGCGCCACCAGGCGGGTCACCGAACTCTGGTTGAGCCCGACCTTGTCGGCCAACTCCTGCATGCGCAGTTCGCTGGTGGGGGAGGCGGCGAGGTGGCCGAGCGCACGGAACTCTGACAGGCCGATGCCGTGCCTTCGCTGCAGCGCGGTGGCGAGTTTGCTCTCCACGTGGGCGTGCAGCAGAAGAATGCGCTGCCAGGTGGCGGTGATGTCCGAAACGGGCGGCGCGGGGACCGGGACGGGCGCTGTGGGGGCCATGGGACCTCGTGGTTCTTGAGACTGGCTTGACAGAAGCATACATGTACATGCAACATCCTTCCCGTCGGTAAATCATTTGCACATACATACAAATAGGAGTCTCGATGGCCTGGATGTACCTGCTCATAGCGGCCGTCTTCGAAGTCGTCTTCGCCCTGGCCACCAACGCCACCGAGGGTTTCACCCAGCTGTGGCCGTCGTTGCTCACGGCCGCCGCGGCGGTCGGCGGGATCTTCTTCCTGAGCCTGGCGCTGAAGACGCTGGACGTCGGCGTCGGCTACACCGTCTGGACCGGCATCGGCTCGGTCGGCACGGTCGTGCTGGGTGCCGTGATCTTCGGTGAGGAGATCACCATCGGGAAGGCGCTGGCCTTCGTCCTGATCATCGGCGGCGTGCTGGGCCTCAAGCTCTCCGACCGCCTCTCCGCGGGCAAGCCGACCGCCGCCTGACCATCACCAACTGAGGAAACGTCATCATGGCCTGGATCTACCTCTCCATCGCGATCGTCTTCGAGATCGGCTTCGCCCTCGGCACCAACGCCACCAAGGGCTTCACCCGCCTCTGGCCGTCGATCTTCACGCTGCTGTCGGCCGCTGGCGGCATCTTCACCCTCAGCCTGGCGCTCAAGACGCTGGACGTCGGCGTCGGCTACACCATCTGGACCGGCGTCGGCTCTATCGGCACGGTCATTCTCGGCGCCCTCATCTACAAGGAGAAGATCACCTTCGCCAAGCTCGGCTCGTTCGCCGCCATTATTGGCGGCGTCGTTCTCCTCAAGAGCGCCGCGGGAATCTGATCCGCGAGGCCGAACGCCACACAACCCGCCTGGCTCACCGAGCTCGTGACCCAAGCCGTCGTCCTGGCCACCGAGCTCGGGCTGCCCGCCACCGCGTACCGCGCCGCGCTAAAAGCGGCCGGTACGCCCAGGCCGGGGCCACGTCATACCCAGGTCTGACGCAAAAGAGCCAGCCACGGTCCGATGCCCCAGGCGAGCCCCCGCGAGAGAGTCGTGGACATGACATCCACCTTTCCCGGCCGCTGGGTCAGTGGCGTGACCATGGTGCTGGCACCGCTGTTCCTCCTGACAGGGGCCCTGTTGCGCGTGCCGTACGACTTCTTCTTCCCCGCTCAGCTCGCCGCGCACGAGAGTGAGCCCGCGCTGCTGACCACCTCCTACACCCTGATCGCGGTCGGCACGTTCCTGCTCTGGCCGGCCGTGGCTCTGCTCGCCGCCACGATCGGCTCGGGATGGGGGCTGGTGGGCGGGCTCTTCACCATGTCAGGGCTGTTCGCCCGGGTCTTACACGCGGGCGCCGACCACATGGCGTTCCGGCTGACCGACGCCGTGGGCGCGGACGCCGCCACGAAGGTGGTGTCAGAGACGTACGGCGCCTTCCAGCCGCTGTCGTTCCTCAATGTCGCCATCCTGGCAGGTTGGCCGATCTTGGCGTTCGGTGCCTGGCGCGCCGGAGTGCTCGGCCCGATCCGTGCGTTGGCCCTGGCGTCGGCGGCGGCTCTGCCGCTCGGAGTGCTGAAGGGCACCACACCGCTGTCCCTGGTGGCCTTGGCCGGGCTCGCGATCGCGTTTGTTTCGTACGGCTTGGCCGTACTGAACGCTCCCCCGCGGCCAAGCAGGGCAGCCGTGCTGCGATGGGTGCCCATCACGCTGGCCGCGCTCGGGCTGATGATCGTGCTGGGGCAGGCGGGGTGACGTGGAACGATACGGTCGGCGCATGAAACGGCTCCCGTATGTCGTCGATTTGGTGGCAGCCGTAGCTGTGACCGTGACCTACCTGGATTTCGCGCGCACGCCCGCCACGGACGGCTTGCCTGCCTACAGCGGTCCAGCGTGGCTGGCCTGGGTCGTCGCGGCGGCGGCTGGGCTGCCCATCGCGGTGCGCCGCCGGTGGCCGTTGCCGGTCCTCGGCGTCGTGCTCGCCGCCGTCACCAGCGCGTCGATCCTCGACCTGACGCGCGAGCCGTACATCTCAGCGGGGTTGGCCGCCTACCTGGTGGGGCTCGCGGAGCCTGCCCGCCGTTCCGTGCCTGCTCTGGTCATCACGCTCCCGGTGGCTTCGGCAGGGGTCTATCTCGGCGAGGCGATGATCACCCCGTCGGGCAGCGCGCAGGACGCGGCCGGGCTGATCGCCCTGGTGCTGATGGTGATCGGCGGCGCGTGGACGGCTGGGTTCACCGTCCGCTCCCGCCGAGCGGGCAGTCGTCGGAAGGCCGAGCACGCGCTGGTGGCCGAGCGCCTGCACATCGCGCGCGAGATGCACGACATCGTCTCGCACAACCTCAGCCTCATCGCCGTCAAAGCGGGTGTCGCGGCGCATGTGGCAGCGGACGACCCGCAGGAGGCCAGCACCGCGCTCAAGGTCATCGAGGAGACCAGCAGGTCGGCGCTGACGCAGATGCGCCGCGCACTCGGCGTCCTGCGCACCGACGGCGCCCCGATGGGGCCGGTGCCCGGCATCGAAGGTCTGGACGGGCTCGCGGAGGAGACGCGCCGGGCAGGGGTCGAGGTCGCTTTGAACGTGCGTGGGCTGGCGGGCCTCAACGAGGGCACGCAGCTGACGGTCTACCGAATCGTGCAGGAAGCACTCACGAACGTCGTCAAGCACGCCGCCCCGACCCGCTGCATTGTCACTGTGACGGCCCGAGGCGGTAGCGCCGCCATCGACGTCGTCGACGACGGGCCCGGCGGCCCACGCCGCAAGCTCCCAGGCGGGCACGGCCTGATTGGCATACGGGAGCGGGCCCTCATGTACGGCGGAACCTTCACCGCAGGCCCACGCGAGGAGGGAGGCTTCGCTGTGTCAGTACGGCTTCCGCTCCAGGGGGAAGGCAGTCCGTGAGCGGCGTCCGCGTTCTGATCGCCGACGATCAGGCCATGGTGCGCGGCAGCTTCCGCGTCCTCGTCGACCACACACCCGGCTTCCAGGCCGTGGGTGAGGCGGCCACCGGTGTCGAGGCTGTCGAGCTGGCCCGCGAGCACACGCCGGATGTCGTTCTCATGGACATCCGGATGCCGGACGTGGACGGCATCGAAGCCACTCGCCGCATCTGTGCCGATCCGGCGACGGCAGGCGTCCGCGTGCTCATCCTGACCACGTTCGACCTCGACGACTACGTCTACGCGGCCCTTCGAGCAGGAGCCGCGGGTTTCCTCCTCAAGGACACCCCTCCGGCTGAGGTGCTCAACGCCATCCGCGTGGTCGCCGACGGCGACGCACTGCTCGGGCCCTCGATCACCCGGCGGCTCATCGCGGAGTTCGCCGGCCGGCCGCAACCTGGGCATCGGCTGGTCAAGAGCCTCGACGGCCTTACCGGACGCGAGCGGGAGGTGCTCGCGCTGATCGCCCACGGCCTGTCCAACACCGAGCTGGCCGAGCACCTGCAGCTGAGCATGGCCACGGTCAAGACGCACATCGGCCGGCTGCTGGCCAAACTCCAGGCGCGCGACCGCGCCCAGCTGGTGATCATCGCCTACGAGACCGGCCTCGTCTGACCAGCCAGGGCATGCGGCTTGGTTGCCGTGGCAGATCTTGTGGGCCGGTCGGCGCTGTGACTCCCGCACGCTCAGCTGCTGCTGCGCTGGGAGGGGTTGTCGATCGGGGGAGCACGCTGATCAGGTTCAGGGCCACCTGAGACGTTCGCCGCGCGGCCCTGGAGAAAGACGGGTTCACCGTTACGGTTGGCTCACGAGCCGTGGGGTCGAGGGAGCCGGCGTCTGCCACGCATTTCCTGTCTCCTGATCTGCAGGATCGGGGTCTGCTATGTCGAGGCGGCGCGCAGCGTCGCGGCCACGGCCGCCGCGTGGTCGGGGTCGGTCATGACCTGATCCCCGTGGACCAGGGCGAAGTGGGTGCTGTAGGCGGCCGTCCTGGCGTCGGGTGACAGGGCGTGGCGTACTGATATCACCGCCTGCCAGCGCGGCCGGACTGCCTCCCGCTCCGCTTCGCCCGGGCGGTGATGCCACCTGCAGCTCGGGCAGGCCGGCATGCCGGTCGCGGTATCGATGGAGAAGATGGTGCGCCTGCCCTCGGGGGAGCGGTGCGGATCCGCAGATGGGCCGGCCATCCACTCGCCGATGGCCCCGTCGATCGGATGGCCGGTCAGCTCCGACTCGTAGCCGCGGATGAGCTCGGCGAGCGGGGAGTCGTGCCCGACCGGCCACGTCTCGCCCCGCTCGGCCGAAGCCAGCGCCGCGGCGAGCACCGGGTGGTCGGCCACGCCGGCCAGCTCGCACTGGCGGCGGGCTTCGGCGACCGCGGCCCGCCGCTGGAGGTCAGGGGCGGCATTGTCGATGGCCTCGGCGAGCTCCCGGTTGACGACCCGCAGGGCGTGCCGGGCGAGTGGGTCACCTTCCCGGGGATCGTCGGGAACCGCGTCGGTGATGGCCCCGCCCAGCAGCGGCCCGTCCAGCAGTGCGGGGGTGAACAGCACGCCGGAGATACGACTGGCCAGCGCGAGGGCGGCAGGAACGGAGCCGGACAGGTATTGGAACTCTTCATCTGGTTCGGGTTCCAGGCCTAGTTCGCGCATGTCCTCATTCAGCGCGTCGGGATGGCTGCCCCAGCGCTCCTGGGGCGTCTGCGGGCGAAAGGCCGTCCGAATCCGGCCGTCTGCGGCGTGTTCGAAGTCATGCGACGCCGCGTAGTTGTGGCGCATGACGGAGATGGCCTCACCCCCGTTGCGGGTCAGTTCGCGCAGGGTCTCGGGCCGGGTCCCCTCCCAGCCGCTGTACTCAAAAGCGATCGTCCAGTCGCCGGCCCGGGTCACCAGCACCATGTCGCAGCAGCCGTCAGTCTCCTCGATGCGTTCCATGACCTCCTCGTCGTCCACTGGATGGATGTTGTCGTCGACCACGCCGAACCGCCGGAGCGTCTCGCGCTCGTTCAGGCCGCGGACGAAGGTGGCGGTGTAGATCTCCTCCGGCCAGTTGTCCTCCCACGCGTAATCCGCGGGCATGATCTTGCGCATCGGTCTCCCCGGTTCTTTCCTTTCATGATCACGGTGAGTATGGCAGGCGGATCCGACATCCCCGACGGCAGGGAAGATCGGCTCGATGCGCGTCCGGCCAGGAGCTCCACCTCGGATCCGGGACGATGGACGAGACTCCTATGGCGTCCGTGGCCCTTTTTCCGGTAGAGGCCCGCCTCTCAGCTGTTCGGCCAGCCGCTCCAGGCCACCCTTGATGAGCTGCGCATACTCGTCGTCGCCAAGCGTGCCGATCGTGGTTTGCGCCTGCTGGAGGTGCTCACGGGCGCGGCCGAGATCGCCCAGCTTGCGGTAGCACTCGCTCAAGTTGAGGTGCAAGGACGGGTACAAGCCGGCCGCCGGAAGCGTTACTCCGGCTTGCGTCAGCTGCTCATCGGTGACCAGGTCGGCGGCGGCAAGCGCTCGCAGGTCCCAAAGCAGCTCTTGGTGCACGTCGTCTTGCACATCCGCCATCGCGTGGGCAAGGACGCAAACGTGCAGCGGGTCGCCTTGTTCGCCGCCGATGTCGTCCCAGATCTGCGCGAACAGGTCGCGAGCGGCCTCACGCTGACCTCGGTGGTGGTGCAGCTCCACCCCCTGGCCGATCCGGGTGATCGTTGGGTCAATGATCATCGGCCTCTCCCATCGGTGCCGGCTCGCCCCTCACAACGGTGCCAGAATCGTCGCTACGGCGACCCCACGCTGGCCAACTTTTCGGCCACATTGGCCGGCACCATGGATGGCGTCAACGGCGCGTCTTGAGCCTCGCGGGAGCCAGCCCAGGGGCCAGTGGCTATTCACCTGACACATCGGCCAGTCGCGAGTTGAGTATGTCGCCGTGGCCTATCCGTCGCGGATCTTCGTCGCTGGCACCGGTCGGTCAGGAACATCGCAGCTCGCGAACATTCTCGGCGAACACCCGCAGATCCACAGGATTCCGATCGAGACCAGGTTCATTGTCGACCCGGGCGGCGTTAGGGACTTGGCGGATGCACTCACGATTCGGTACGACCCTTACGTCGGGGACGACGCGCTCCGCAGGCTGAGCGACCCTCTTACGGTGCGACTGGTCGGCAGGAGACACATCGATCGTGGTCATACCGTTCCTGAGGCCATTGGTGAGCGGCACTACTGGGACGCGGTGGGACGGCTGCGTCGCGAGCGGGCTGCCGACGCGGGAAAGCCCGACCTGGTGCGAGAAGACGCCGTTCAACCTTCTGTGCATGGATCTTCCTCTGGGAACTCGTCCCTGAAGCGACCATCGTCCACGTCAAGCGCCACCCGGTCGCGGTGGTTGCGTCGCACGTCGACCAGCCATGGGCGCCGTCCACGGTCGACGGTGCGCTCGCTTGGCTCAAGCCGGTCTATGACCGATGGCTCGCCTGGAAGGCGAACGCCGATCTCGACACCAGATGTCATCCCGACCATGGGATACGAGTAGCGGCCGAACAGGACGCGCGCTCGCGAGCGGCGCCGCCTCGCGATACGAGTTCAAGCGGACTCGCGGATGACCAGTTCGGTGGGGAGGATGAGTGGGGTGGGCTGCTCGCCGCGGATCAGGGCGAGCAGCATGCGGGTCATCTCGCGGCCGAGGGCCTTGATGGGCTGGCGCACCGTGGTCAGGGTGGGATGGGTGTGCCGGGCGGTCACTACGTCGTCGAACCCCACGACTGCGATCTCACCGGGCACGGCCCGGCCGTGCTCCTTTATCACGCCGAGCGCGCCCACGGCCATCTCGTCGGAGGCGACCAGCACGGCGTCGAGGTCCGGGTGCTCGGTCAGCAGGCGAGCCATCGCAGCGGCTCCGCTCGCTTCGGTGAAGTCGCCGTGCGCGACTCGCTCGGCTCCGAGCCCGGCCAGCGCCAGCGCCTCGCGGAAGCCGAGGTAGCGGGAAAGGCCGACGTGCATGTCGAGCGGCCCGGTGATGGTCGCGATCCGGGTGCGGCCGGTGGAGATCAGGTATTCGGCCGCCTGGCGCGCGCCGTCGCGGTTGTCGGCGTCCACGTACCAGTGGTGAGACCCGCCGAGGGAGCGTCCGCCGTATACCACGGGGACGCCGCCCTCGGCGGCCACCTTTGCCAGGGGGTCGTTTTCCCGCAGGGCCAGCAGCATGACACCGTCGGCCCTGCGTGACTGCAGGACACGGGCCAGCCGGCTCCTGCCGCGCTCTGAGGCGGCCAGGATCAGCAGCAGCTCAAGGTCGGTTTCCTCCAGGACGGCGTTCACCCCGACGACGACCTCGGCGAAGAAGGGGTTGGTGAACAGTGCCTGGTCATCGCTGGAGACCGCCAGCACGACCGCGCCACTGCGCTGGGTGGCCAGGGATCGGGCGGCGACGTTGGGCACATAGCCTAGGTCCTTGATGGCCCGCTCCACGGCCTGCCGCGCGGCCCGGCTGACATGCGGGGCGTTGTTGATCACCCGGGACACCGTGCCCCTGGACACTCCCGCCCGCCGGGCCACCTCGTCCAGCGTCGGCTGCCGATCCGTCATTTTTAGGAGCGCTCCCAAGCGTGTACATGCTGGTCATGCGGAGCGTACCAGGCTTTCACACTGTGAGCGCTCCCAATCGCGATCAGGGCCTGGTGAGCGGGCTGAACGGCCCATCCGCCACGCGTTCCACCACGTCGTCCAAGATCTCGTCGATCGCGCCGAGCACATCGTCTCCGAGGGTCACCCCGGATGCCGCCGCACTGTCGTGCACCTGCTCGGGCCGCGAGCCGCCGACGATCGCAGCCGAGACCCCGGGACCGCGCAGCACCCAGGCGATCGCCAGTTGCGCCATGGTCAGCCCGAGGTCCGCCGCGATCGGGCGGAGCCGCTCCACACGCGTCAGGACGTCATCGGTCAGCAGCCGGTCCACGAACTCCCTGCGCGCCTCGGCGGGCGGCGCCTGGCCGGGGGAGTAGCGCCCAGCCAGCACGCCCTGGGCCATCGGCTGGTAGACGAGCTGGCCGACACCCTCCTTGGCGCACAGCGGGAGGATCTCCGGCTCGATGACCCTGCGGAGCATGTTGTACTGCGGCTGGTTGGACACGATCCGATCCAGGCCCAGGTCGTCGGCGATCCGCAGCGCGTCGGCGATCTGCTCCGCCGTCCAGTCGGAGACGCCGACGTACAGGACCTTGCCGGCTCGCACCAGGTCGTCGAAGGCCCGCAGGGTCTCCTCCAGAGGGGTGGCGTAGTCGTAGCGGTGCGCCTGGTAGAGATCCACGTAGTCGGTGCCGAGGCGGCGCAGGGAGCCGTCGATCGAGCGCATGATGTGCTTGCGGGACAGGCCGCGGTCATTGGGGCCGGGGCCGGTGGGCCAGTAGATCTTGGTGAGGATCTCCACCGAATCGCGGCGGATGCCCCGCAGCGCCTGGCCGAGCGCCTCCTCGGCCCGGGTCTCGGCATAGGCGTCGGCGGTGTCGAACGTGGTGATCCCGGCGTCGAGGGCGGCGTGCACGCAGGGTTCGACGGTGTCCTCGGTGAGCCAGTTGCCGTAGGCGATCTCGCTGACCATGAGCCCGCTGTGCCCCAGATGGCGAAATTTCATGAAGTCTCCCTTGTCACGAGGTGCGGGGTGAGGACGAGGACGGATCGGCTCGGCCTCCCGCCGCCGATCAGCTCGAGGAGCAGGCGGACCATCTCCCGGCCCATGTCCTCGACCGGCTGATGGACCGAGGTGAGCCCGGCCTGCTCGGCGAGTGGCGAGTCGTCGAAGCCCACGACGGCCACGTCGGCGCGGCCTGCCTCGCGCAGCACCCGCAGCGCGCCCAGGGCCATCAGGTCGGAGGCGGCGAAGATCGCGTCAAGGTCGGGCCTGCGGGCGAGCAGTGCCCGCATGGCTACGGCGCCGCTCTGCTCGCTGAAGTCCCCGTCCGCCACGAGATCGGAACTCTCCTCGATCCCGGAGGCGGTCAGGCCATCACGGTAGCCGCCCAGCCGGTGGACGCTCACGAGCATGTCCATCGGCCCCGTGATGGTCGCGATCCGTCGCCGTCCCCGCTCGATCAGGTGCCGCACCGCCAGGTACGCTCCCGCCTGGTTGTCCACGTCCACGACATGAGCGGCGAGAGCGGGATCGAGTGGCCTGCCGCCCAGCACCGCCGGGACGCCGAGCTCACCCAGGTGGGACGGGAGCGGATCCTCGTGGTGCAGTGAGAGCAGCAGGACGCCGTCCACGTGGCCGCCCCCGAGATAGGCCTCCAAGGCTGAGCGCTCGCTGCTCGACCGGGCCATGGTCATCAGCAGCTGCTTGCCGGACGACGTCAGCTGAGCTGCGATGCCGCGTACGACGCCCGCGAAGAAGGGGTCGCTGAACACGCGCTCGGGAGACTCGGAGATGACCAGCGCGACTGTGTCGGTGCGCCGGGTGACCAGCGAGCGCGCGGCCCGGTTGGGGGTGTAGCGCAACTCCTCGATGGCCTTCTGCACGGTGACCCTGGTCTTCGGGCGCACCTTGGGGGAGCCGTTGAGCACGCGGGAGACCGTGCTCCGGCCGACTCCCGCGTGCGCGGCCACCTGCTCGATCGTGGGTCTCACAGCCCACCGCTCCTGATCACCTCGGCGTACCAGCGTGCACTGTCCTTGGGGGTACGGCGCTGCGTGGCGAAGTCGACGTGAACCAGGCCGAACCGCTGGGCGTACCCGTGCGCCCACTCGAAGTTGTCCAGCAGAGACCAGGCGAAATAGCCGCGCAGCGGCACCCCCTGTCCCACGGCGTCGTGGCAGGCGCGCAGGTGGCCATCGAAGTAGGCGATCCGGTCGGCGTCGTGCACCTCCTCGTCGTAGGCCGCGCCGTTCTCGGTGACGTAGAGGGCGGTCACCGGGTAGTCGCGGGCGAGCCGCACGAGCAGGTCGGACAGCCCGCTCTCGTCGACCTCCCATCCCAGGGTGGTCCGCGGCCGCCCGCCGTCTACGAACCGCACCGTCTCCGATCCGACGTATGGGCTCGGCTTGCCCGGCGGGTGGGCGGGACCGTCGCCGGAGACGATGGCCGGGGTGTAGTAGTTGACGCCGAGGAAGTCCAGCGGCGCGGCGATCACCTTCAGGTCGCCGTCACGGACGTGCTCGAAGCCGGTGATCTTGGTCAGGTCCTGGATAACGTCCGCTGGGTACGCGGCCCGGAACAGCGGGTCCAGGAAGATCCGGTTGGCCACGCCGTCGATGCGGCGCGCGGCGTCCAGGTCCTCGGCCGAGCCGGTGGCCGGGCGCACCTGGGTGGGGTTCAGCGTGATGCCGACCCGCGAGCCGTTCATGGCGCTCGCCGCCATGCCGTGACCGAGCAGCAGGTGGTGCACGGCACGAATGGCGGCGGCAGGCTCACGCCGGCCCGGCGCGTGCTCTCCGGTGGCGTACCCGAGGAAGGCCGAGCACCAGGGCTCGTTGAGCGTGGTCCAGTGCGTCACCCTGTCGGCCAGCGCGTCGTGCACGGCGGCGGCGTAGTCGGCGAAGCGCAGGGCCGTGTCCCGCACGGGCCAGCCACCGGCGTCCTCCAGCGGCTGGGGCAGGTCCCAGTGGTACAGCGTCGGCCACGGCTCGATCCCGCGGCTCAGCAGCTCATCCACGAGGCGCCGGTAGAAGTCCAGGCCGCGCTGGTTGACGGCACCCGATCCGCGCGGCTGCACCCGCGGCCAGGCCACGGAGAAGCGGTAGGCGCGCAGGCCGAGCTCGGCCATGAGGGCGACGTCGTCGCGGTAGCGGTGGTAGTGGTCACAGGCGACGTCGCCGGTGTCGCCGTCGCGCACGTTGCCGGGCTGCGCGGCGAAGACATCCCAGATCGAAGGCTCGCGTCCGTCCTCGGCGGACGCCCCCTCGATCTGGTAGCTCGAGGTGGCGGCCCCCCAGAGAAAGCCAGGATCGAACGTGTTCACGCCTTGACGGCTCCTTCCATGATGCCGCCGATGATCTGGCGGCCGAACGCGATGAAGACGACCAGCAGCGGGAGCGTGGCGATCAGCGTCCCGGAGAACATGAGCGTGTAGTCGGTGTAGTACGTGCTGGACAACTGACTGAGCGAGAACTGGACGGTCGGGTTGTCGGCCTCCAGAACGGCCAGCGGCCACAGGAACTCGTTCCAGGTGCCCATGAAGGTGAACAGCCCCAGCACGGCGGCGCCCGGCCGCAGCGCGGGTAGCACGACCTTCCAGAAGATGCCGAAGGTCGAGCAGCCGTCCACCCGCGCCGCCTCGACCAGCTCGTCGGGGACGGCCCGCTCGGCGTACTGCCGCATCAGGAAGACACCGAACGCCGAGACCAGGAACGGCACGATGACCGCCTGCAGCCGGTTCTGCCAGCCGAGCTCCACCATGATCATATAAAGCGGGATGATGCCCATCTGGACCGGGATCATCATCGTGGCCAGGATGACGAGCAACAGCGCGTTCCTGCCGCGGAAGCGCAGCTTGGCGAACGCGAAGCCGGCCAGCGAGCAGAAGAACACCACCGACACGGTCACGGTGATGGAGGCGATCGCGGAGTTGACCATTCCCAGCAGGAAGTTGGCGTCCTCGGCCGCGAAGAGCCGCGTGACGTTCTCGCCCAGGTTGCCGCCCGGGGTGAGCGGCGGCGGCCAGTCGCCGACGACGTCGTTGGCCCGGGTGGCCACGACGAACAGCCAGTAGAGCGGGAAGACCGACAGGGCGATTGCCACCAGCAGCGTGAGGTAGACCAGGGGTCCGGAGTTTCGCATGGCTATCTCGCTCTCCGCGTGACCAGGAAGTTGACCAGAGCGAAGACCACGATGAGCAGGAAGATCATCCAGGCGACCGCCGAGCCATAGCCGTAGTCGAAGTCCCTGAAGGCCTTCTCGAACATGTACATGGCCACGGTCTGGAACTGCCGCAGACTGCCGCCGGAGATGGCGTAGCCGCCCTGGCCGAAGATGAGTGGCTCGGTGAACAGCTGCATGCCGCCGATGGTCGAGATGATCACCGTGAACAGGATCGCCGGCCGGATCAGTGGAACCGTGATGCCCCAGAACTGCCTGATCTTGGAGGCGCCGTCGATGGCCGCCGCCTCGTACACGTCGCGGGGCACCGACTGCATCGCGGCCAGGAAGATCAGCGCGTTGTAACCGGTCCAGCGCCAGTCGACCATGACCGAGATCGCCAGCCAGGACGACCACTTGTCCGCCCGCCAGTCCACCGGGTCCACGCCCAGCAGGGCGAGCAGGCCGTTGGCCATGCCGGCGTCGCGGTCGAAGATCTGGCTGAACACGATGCCCACCGCCGCCACCGAGGTGACGATCGGCGCGAGCACCCCCATCCGGAAGAACGTCAGCGCACGCAGCCGCTGGTTGAGCAGGCTGGCCACGACCAGTGCCAGGAGCAGCTGCGGCACCGTGGCCAGCACGAACATGCCGAGGGTGTTGACGACCGCGTTCCAGAAGTCGGGGTCGGCGAACAGATCCGCGTAGTTCGCCAGCCCGACGAACCCCGCATCCCCTGCCAGGTCCCAGTCGTGCAGCGAGACCCACGCGGTGTACAGCAACGGGAAGAGCCCGAAGACCCCGAAGATCACGAAGAACGGCGCCACGAAAAGGTACGGCGAGCCCACCAGGTCGAGGCGGGACAGCAGCCCCGCCCGCGACCTCGCGTGCGTAGCGGATCGCGCCTTGTTACTTAGCAGCACGCTTGGCGTCCTCGACAGCCTTGGCCCACGCCTCATCCGGCTGGAGCTTGCCCTGCTCGACGGCCATCAGCGCGTTGCCGACCCGGTCGCCGACCGGGTTGTTGTTCGGCCCCAGGTAGACCGGCTTGAGCGCCTTCGCGCTCGCTCCGAAGATCTTCCCGACAGGAGCGTTGTTGAAGTAGTCATTGACGAAGCCCTGCACCGCCGGGTCATCGATGGCCTGCGGCGATGAGGGGAAATTGCTCTTGGCCTTGAACGCCGCGATCTGCCCCTTCGGGCTGGTGAGGAATTTGATCAGCTCGGCCGCTTCCTTCTGGTGCTTGCTCTGCGTCGGCACCGCCAGGAACGAGCCGCCGCGAACGGCTCCGTCACCCGGCACGCGCGCCACGTCCCACTTGCCGGCGTTCTCCGGCCCCGCCTGCTCTTCAATGACGCCGAGCATCCAGGACGGGCAGGGGATGGTGGCGAAGGTGCCCTTCTTGAACCCGGCGTTCCACTGCGGGCTCCACTGCGCGAGATTCGCCGACAGCCCACCCTGGATCATCTTGACCGCCTGGTCCCAGGCCGCCTTCACCCCGGGATTGGTGTCGATCACCAGGTTGTTGGAGGTGTCGTAGTAGGTGTGGTCGCCCTGCTGCATCAGGATGTTCTGATAGATGCCGCCGGCCGAGTCGAAGAAGTGCGCTCCGGTCTTGGCCTGAGTGAACTTCTGCCCAGTGGCAAGGTAAGCGTCCCAGGTCGGCCAGAGCTCGCCGACCTTCTCGCGATCGGTGGGCAGCCCGGCCTTGGCGAACAGGTCTGTCCGGTAGCACATGCCTTGCGCGCCGACGTCGGTGCCGAGCCCGACGAGTTTGGAGCCGTCGTTCGTGAGCGCCTGCTTCCACTTCCATTCCAGGAAATCGGCCTTCAGCGACCCGGCTCCGTGGTCGAGGAGGTTCACGAACTGCTCGGGCTTGGCCATGAACTGGATGAGGATGCCCTCCTCCAGCGCGACCACGTCTCCGGCTCCGCTGCCGGAGGCCATCCACTGCTGCAGCTTGGGCAGGTAGTCGCCGAGCTGGGCGATGCTCTCCTGCTTGATCGTTATTCCAGGATGAGCGGCCTCGTACTGCTTGTAGAGCTCCTCGTAGCCGAACTCGCTGAAGGTCTTGACCACCAGGGTGATCTTTCCCGGCGTCGCGGTGTCCGGCGTCTGTGCGCCGGCGCCGCACGCCGCGAGCAGGCCGGTGAGGGTGGCGGCGAGCAGCGGCCGCGCCAGCCTTGTCGTCATGTCATATCTCCCTGCTTCCGGGAGCGGTTCCAGTGGGGGCGGAGCCGCTTGATACACTCGACTACCTGCGTTGACGCCGCGGAGGATGCCGGTGTTCTTGTGCAAATTCCGTGCACTATTGGGAGCGCTCCCAGCCGATGTTAAGGGATTGTCGCACAGCTGAGAAGGGGGCGAAGAGAACAAGGATCAATCTCCGCGAAACAGTTGACAGCGCGCGGTGCTCTGGCGGAAGATCCGGCACGACGCCGCGGTGTGCCGGGGACGATCTGTCCAGCGACCTGAAAGGTCCCGGTATGTCCGCCACACTCAGGCTGTCCGCAGCCTGTGTCCTCCTCCTCGCCGGCCTCGCGACCCCCGCGCACGCCGACTCCTACGAACGTCTCCTGAACGGCGGCTTCGACAGCGGCAAAGACCCTTGGTGGAGCAGCCAGAACACCCCGTCACGCGTCGAATCGGGCCGCTTGTGTGCCGACGTCCCCGCGGGGACCACGAACCCGTGGGACTCCATGATCGGTCAGAACGACGTCCCGTTGGAGGACGGCCAGCCGTATACCCTCCGCTTCACCGCCTCCGCCAGCAGAGACGTCACCATCCGCACCACCGTCCAGCTCGCCGGCCCGCCGTACACGACCCCTCTGGACCAGCGGCCCGAGCTGACAACCACGCCGCGCACGTTCGAGTACACCGCGACGTCGAACGTCTCGGACCCGCACGGACAGGTGACCTTCCAGATGGGCGGCGCCACGGAGCCGTACACGCTCTGCCTGGACGAAATCTCCCTGGTCGGCGGCGTGCTCCCACCCGGCGGAGACCGGGACCTCGGCTCGCCGGTGCGGGTCAACCAGCACGGCTACGCGACCTCAGGGCCCAAGCGCGCCACGATCGTCAACCCCGTGACGGAGCCGCTGGACTGGCGCCTGCTCGACACGAGCGGCGCCGCCGTGGCTCAGGGCCGCACCCGGGTCCACGGCGCCGACGCGATGTCCGGCGACCATGTCCACGTGGCCGACTTCTCGTCCGTCCGCAAGGCGGGCACCGGTTACACGCTCGCGGTCGGCGACCAGGTCAGCCTGCCGTTCGACATCGGCGACGACCTGTACGACGGGCTGCGCAGGGACGCGCTGGCGTACTTCTACCACAACCGCAGCGGCATCCCGATCGAGGCCGCATACGTCGGCGACGCCTACGCCAGGCCGGCCGGGCACCTCGGCGTCGCGCCCAACCAGGGCGACACCCGCGTCCCGTGCCTGCCCGGCACCTGCGACCACACGCTGGACGTGCGCGGAGGCTGGTACGACGCGGGCGACCACGGCAAGTACGTCGTGAACGGCGCCCTCGCCGCCTGGCAGCTCATGGACCTCTACGAGCGCTCGCACAGGCAGGACGACCGGGAAGGGACGCGCGACGGCCTGCTGCGGATCCCCGAGGCCGGCAACGGCGTCCCGGACGTGCTCGACGAGGCCCGCTGGGAGCTGGAGTTCCTGCTCCGCATGCAGGTGCCCGGCAGCGGCCTGGTCCACCACAAGATGCACGACGCCGCGTGGACCGGGCACCCGACGATCCCCCATCTGGACGCTCAGCCGCGCTACCTCCACCCGCCCTCCACCGCCGCGACGCTCAACCTGGCCGCCGCCGGCGCCCAGTGTGCCCGGATCTGGAAGGCATGGGACCGCGCGTTCGCCCGGCGTTGCCTTGAGGCCGCCGAGACCGCTTGGCAGGCGGCCCGTGCGCATCCCGACCTCTATGCACCACCCGGCGGCGAGGGCGGGGGCGCTTACGACGACACCGACGTCTCCGACGAGTTCTCCTGGGCCGCCGCCGAGCTGTACGCGACCACCGGCAAGCACTCCTACCTGCCCTTCGTCACCACGAAGCTGACCGCGGACGGGTTCTCCTGGCAGTCGACCGGCGCACTGGCCGACCTGACCGTTGTCCGGCTGCCCGGCCGCTTCCCGGCTGCCACGTTCACCGCCGCGCGCAAGCGAGTGCTGTCCGTCGCCGACGGCTACGTACGCGACATGAACGCCCAGGGTTACGCCAACCCGTATCTGCCGACCGACGGCAAGTACGTCTGGGGCTCGACCAGCGCCACCACCAACAGCGCAGTGATCATGGCGACGGCCTACGACCTCACCCGCGACCGCCGCTACCGCGAAGCGGTCCTGGAGTCGATGGACTACTTGCTCGGGCGCAACGCGCTCAACCAGTCCTACGTCACCGGGTACGGCGAGCGGGCCAGCCACAATCAGCACCACCGATTCTGGGCCCACCAGATCGACCCGAGCCTTCCCACCCCCGCCCCCGGTTCCCTCGCCGGGGGTCCCAATTCCGGTCTCCAGGACCCGGTCGCCCAGCGCAACCTCGCGGGGTGTACGCCGGCCAAGTGCTACATCGACGACATCGGCTCCTGGTCCACCAACGAGGTGGCGATCAACTGGAACTCCTCCCTTGCCTGGATCGCCGCCTTCGCCGACTCCCTGTGACAGGGATCCCCTAGGAAAGGAAGCAGTACATGCGAGTCTTAACCCGCTTGGCAGCGATCACCGCCGCAACGGTGACCGCGCTGTCGGTGACCGTCGCCACACCCGCCGCCGCCGCGACCGAGCTGGTGGTCAACGGCACCTTCACCACCGGCACCGCGCCATGGTGGAACTCGTCCAACACCTCCATGGCGGTGGACACCGGGCGGCTGCGCGTCAACGTGGCCGGTGGCACGGCCAATCCGTGGGACGCCATGGTGGCCCAGAACAACATCGCCCTGACCAGCGGCAAGACCTACACGCTGTCCTTCGACGCCTCCGCCTCCACCTCGGTCACGGCGGTCACCACCGTGCAACTGGCCAACAGCCCGTACACCAACACCCTCACGAAGACGATCGCGCTCACCACGACGAGCAAGCGCTTCAGCTTCCCCTTCACCTCCAGCCTGAGCACGGCGGCCGGACAGGTGTCGTTCCAGCTCGGTAAGAACGTCGCCCACACCGTCTACCTCGACAACGTCTCCCTCACCGATACGGCGACCGGGCCGATCTCCATGACGAGCGGCTTCTACGTCGACCCCAACTCCAACCCCGCGGTCTGGGTGAGGAACAACTCCGGCGATTCCCGGGCTGCCCGGATCCAGTCCTCGATCGCCTCCAAGCCGATGGCCCGGTGGTTCGGCAACTGGAGCGGCGACATCACCGCCGCCGTCTCCAGCTTCGTCGGCGCCGCGGACAGCGCCGACAAACTGCCGATCCTGGTCGCGTACAACATCCCCGGCCGCGACGCGTGCGGCGGCCACTCCGGCGGCGGCGCCGGCACCGAAGCGGCCTACAAGACGTGGATCTCCGCGTTCGCCTCCGGGATCGGCAACCGGCCCGCGGTCGTCGTCATCGAGCCCGACTCGCTTGGTGACTTCGACTGCATGAGCGAGACGGCCCGGCAAGAACGCATCCGCATGCTGACCTACGCCACCGAGCAGTTCCGAAGCAAGGCCGCCAACACCTGGGCCTACCTCGACGCCGGCAACGCCGGCTGGACCGCACCGGCGACCATGGCCTCCCGGCTGCAGAGCGTGGGCGTCGCCAACGTGCGCGGCTTCTCCGTCAACGTCTCCAACTACTACACCACCAGCCAGTCGGCCACGTACGGCAACGCGATCAATTCGGCGCTCGGCGGCACCGCCAAGTTCGTGATCGACACCAGCCGCAATGGCAACGGCTCCAACGGTGAATGGTGCAATCCGCCGGGCCGCAAGCTCGGCGCCACGACGCAGGTCGGCGGCGGCGCCGAGATGCTGCTCTGGGTCAAGGTCCCCGGCGACTCGGACGGCAACTGCGGCATCGCGCCGAACGTGCCCGCCGGAACGTTCAGCCCGGACCTCGCCATACGACTGATCGACGGAATCTGACCAAGCCGCATAGTCCAGAAACGACGAGTCAGAGCATTACATGCTGCATCGGCAGACCCGCCGCTCTGGGGTGGGCCGGGGCACTTTCACGTGCTTGTTCACCATGGGTTCCCCGGCCCACCCGCCGACGCCTGGCCGCGGGCTTTCGTGCGCCTCGTCGAGCCCGGCGGAGCGTGTCACCAGGTCACGTGCAACGACTTCAGTCCGAACACGAGACTGAAGACGCGGAACTCGACCTGGTCGTCCGGGTCCGCCAGCGCGAGCTTGGGGAAGCGTTGGAGTAGCGCCGGGAACGCGATGCGCATCTCCATCCGGGCCAGCGGTGCCCCGAGGCAGTGGTGCACGCCATGGCCGAAGGCGAGGTGGCCGGGAGCTCCCCGGGTGATGTCGAGGGTGTCGGGTTTGTCGATGAAGGCGCTGTCGCGGTTGGCGGCGGGTAGCGACGGGAGCACGAGCGACCCTGCGGGGATGGTGTGCCCGGCCAGTTCGACCTCCGTGGTGGTGGTGCGCGGCGGCATCGACTGCACGATGGACAGCCAGCGCAGCATTTCCTCTACGGCCGGCTCGACCCGGGCGGGGTCGTCGCGGAGCAGGGCGAGCTGGTCCGGGTGCCGTAGCAGGGCCAGGGTGCCCAGGCCGAGCATGTTCGAGGTCGTCTCGTGTCCGGCCAGCAGCAGGAGGCCGGCGATTCCGATCAGCTCATTGGTGTTCAGGTCGTCGCCGTGCTCCCGGACCAGCATGCCCAGCATGTCCTCGCCGGGGTCGGCCTGCGCGCGGGCGACGAGGCTCGCCATGTATTCGCGGTCCTGCTGTCGTGCCGCGATCCGCTGCTCTTCCGGCAAGGAGATGTCCAGCAGGCGAGCGGAGCGGTCCTGGAACTCGGCGCGGTCGGCGTAGGGCACTCCCAGCAACTCGCTGATCACCAGGGACGGCACAGGCAGCGCGAAGTTCGCTACCAGATCGGCCGGCTTGCCGGCTCGTTCCATGTCGTCCAGCGCCGCGTCCACGATCTCGGTGATCCGTGGCTCCAGCCGGCGCATCCGACGCACCGTGAACTCTGGGGTGAGCATCCGGCGCAACCGCGTGTGCTCCGGCGGGTCGAGCCCGATCAGGTTCCCGGCCCGCATCGCGGCCAGGTCATCCTCGCTCATCTGCGTCACGCCGGGTATGCCGACCGCGGTGAAGACATTGCTGAACCGGGTCGAGTCCGACAGAACCTCGCGAACATCCTCGTAGCGAAGAACGAGATACGCGGGCACGCCGAACGGCGTCATCACCTGCATCACGCCCGCTCCGTCGCGTGCGCGGGCCAGTTCCTCGACCGGGTCGAACCCGTTGCGCCGCATCTGCAGCGGCAACTCCGGCGCTTCCGTCATTGTCTGTCCACCCTTCCCCCCGATTGGTGTGAGACCACCCTGTCGTTAGGCCGACATGGCGGTGGCAGAGGCACGCCGGTCGTCATCGCTGATCGTCGCGACAGCCCTGCGCCCCTTGGCCTCGTCGCGCACCGCCGGCACGACGTGCGCGCCCGGCGAGTTCTCGGGTGGTGGCCAGACCGAGACCACTGTTGGCCCCGGTGGCGACGACCGTCCGGCCGGTCAGGGTCGGGGATGCCGGCCGCGGTCCAGTTGCTCGCTGCCATGTTGCCCCAGGCTGCCATTGTTGGCACAATGTGTCAACACGTTCCTTGTAGGACAGAAATAGCGCGAGATAGCATTCGGTGGTGGATATGAACGTGGCCGCCCCGGCCAACATGGCCGAGCGCAAACGCCGGCTCGTGCGCGATGAGCTGACCGAAGCCGCCGTCAAGTTGCTGGCCTATCAGGGATTCGACGAGACGACGGTCGACCAGATCGTGGCCGCCGTGGGGATGTCGCGCCGCACGTTCTCCCGCTACTTCGAGTCCAAGGAAGACGTCATCGTCCACATGCTCGCGGGAGCCGGCGCACAGTTGTGCGCGCAACTGCGCGCCCGGCCGGCCGACGAGTCACCCGCGGCGGCACTGCGTCACGCGCTGTCGGTGTTCACCGCCATGATGGTCGACCATCCGGACAAGACACTGCACGTGGCCAGGCTGATCCTCGGCACTCCGGCCCTGCTGGCCCGGTTCCTGGAACGGCAGTCGCACTGGCAGGACGAGATGACGACGATCCTGGCCGAACGCACCGGCCTCGCCCCGAACACCGACCTGCGGCCGACGCTCGCCGCCGGTGTCGCACTCACCGCGTTCAATGCCGCGCTGCGTCGCTGGGCAGATGGCGGCGGCACCGCGGACATGGACGAACTGGTCGATGAGGCTTTCACCACCATCACCCCGGCACTCGACCTCGCCACCGACCCGAACTGACCCCCGAACCCCAGCTCCTGCCGACAGAAGGCGGTGGCGGCACCCGCCAACTCCCACGCGCGCACGACACGAGAGGCCCAGCACAATGGTCAACCGCGACGCCGTCTCACTCGACGACCCGGTCGGTGAGTCGCTCCGCGGCCACCACACACATCTGGCCCGCCGGCTCGGCCAGGCGGCCGGTTACCTTCCGGAAGTCGCCACCTTCTCCACGGTATCCACCGACCCGGACGCGGCAGAGTGGGCCGATCTCGCTCGTTTGCTCGGTCACGGCAAGCTCGCCGATCTGTTCAGCTGCCCGGCGACTCCGCCTGCGGACTGGGAGCCGATCTTCACCCTCGACGGCCTTCAAATGATCGGTCCCGCCGGCGGCCACCCCGGTCACGTTGATGCCGAGCCAGACGCGGGGGTGGTCGAACTGGGCGTCGACGACGTGCCTGAGATGCTCGAGCTCGCTGCGCGTACCCAACCAGGACCGTTCTGGTCCCGCACCCACGAACTCGGCACCTATCTCGGCGTACGCGACAACGGCACCTTGGTGGCAATGGCCGGCGAACGGCTACGGCCTCCGGGATGGACCGAGATCAGCGCTGTCTGCACCGCTCCCGAGGCACGTGGAAGAGGCCATGCCGCCCGCCTGGTCAGTGCGCTCGCCGAGCGCATCGCGGCTCGGAACGAACGTCCCTTCCTGCACGTCGCTGAGGCGAACACCGGCGCGATCGCCCTCTACGAGCGGCTCGGCTTCGAGGCACGGAAACACGTGACCTTTCGCGGGTTCCGTACTCCGTGATGGCCTCAGGCCGCCGATCAGTCGAGCGCCATGCAGCGCTCATTAACGAGTGCGACCGTACATGAGCCGGCACCGGCCGGCCTGGCAGTCCTGAAGGCTTTCCAGGGCAGCGTGGCGGGCTCTGGTCAGTTCGGCGATCTTGGCGTCGATCCGGTCCACCACTGCCTCCAGCCGCCAGCGCTCGCTGTCGCAGGTGGCGCCTCCCTGGTCGTGGGCGGTCAGGGCGTCGACGACCTCGTCCAAGGTGAAGCCCAGTTCCTGCAGGGTCTTGGCCATCTGGATGCGTTCCACCGCGGCGGCGGTGAAGATGCGATATCCCGAGGGTCGGCGCTCGGCGGCGGGGAGGATGCCGCGCCGCTCGTAGAAGCGGACCGTGTCCACGCTGACCCCGGCCTCCTGCGCGACCTGTCCGATTTTCACGGCACCTCACCTCTTGACTCTGGACTTAAGTCCAGACTCTACGGTTTGAGTGATGGCGCTGCAAGAGTGCCTGAACCCGCCGAGAAGGAGGCTTCGCCGTGGACATCCCACCCGCTTCCACGCCCATCGTGTGCGACATGACCACTGCCCTCGACACCGCCCAGCAGCGCCTGGACGAATACCGGCACCTGTTCGGCCGGCATCTCGTGAGCCGCGAGAAGACCAGCCAGGGCATCCGCTTCCGCCTGCGCGCCGAGCCTGGCGTGGTGGCGTGGGTGCGGGATCTGGCCACGCGGGAGCAAGCCTGCTGCGCGTTCTTCGCCTTCGACATCACCGTCGAGGGCGAGACGGTGATCTGGGACTGCGCGGTCAGTGACAACGACACCGCCCGCGCCATCCTGGAGGAGTACTACCACCTGCCCGACGCCGCCCTGCAAAGCCCCGACGAGGTGGAGAAGCGCCTGGCCACCAAGGGCCTGCACTTCATCGCCGACCCGGCCGACCCCCTCCGCTATACGGTCGGCTGACCCCCGGTACACCGGCGGACCGAGCCCCGCTGCCCGCGCAAAGGTCGGTGGCAGGGCTTGCGCGCCGGGATGTGTTGTCGTGGCTATCCCCAGGTGACCGGTAGTTCGTGGACGCCGTAGTCGAAGGCCATGTGCGCGCGCGTGTTCCGGCCGATGTCCAGGGTGCTTCGCTGGTTCCCCCGATCACGGGCTGACTCCTGACTGGCCGACCTGGTCGTGTCGTCCACCGTCACCGGCATCACCGCCGACCATGCGGTGTCGTGTCAGCGGCGGCGTCAGGTCGGCAACGGCCCCGTATCAGAGCGGTCGGCGATGGTGGATGTCATGAACGGTTCAGCGAAGGCGGCCTCAAGGCTGGTTGAGATCTACTCAGGCCCGCCGACCTGAGCAATCTCGATATGCCGGGCACCAACAGGACCGCATTCCACCATCGGTTCGTCACAGATTTGAAGGAGCACACCACTATGTCCGTCACCCTTACCGACCAGGACAAGACCACCCTGCGCACCGCCGCCTACGGCGCCGTCACGCTGCTGGCCGCCGCCGGAGCCGCCGGCTCGCCCCACAAGATCGCCACCCACGGCTCCATCGCCCTGGCTTCTGCGACCGGCCTGGTCGGGCACGTGCTCGCCGCAAAGACCAAGGACATCAACCTGTACGGCAAGTCCGTCGCCGAACTCGCCGACCATGTGCTGCCGGCCCTGACGGCAGCCATGAGCCTGCTCAAGAAGCAGGCTCCGGCAGAGGCCGACAACTTCCGCAACACCGTCCTCGTCGCTGTCGAAGCAGCCGCCCGGACCCACCAGGGTGAGCCCAGTCCCACTCTGGCCGACATGATCGGCAAGATCACCGGAGCCCTCGACGCCGCTTGAGGGACCCCATCCCTGTTGACCCCGAATTGCTCGACGAGCTATGCGCGTGAGCGCCACTAGAGACGAACGAGGAACAATGAAAACCCAATCCCCACCAGTGATCACGGCGACCGGGCGGCGTATCTACGGCGTGCACCAGCGCCCCGTCATCCGCGGCAAGGTCTTCCGGCGAGCGGCGGTTACGGCGCTAGCGGCCGCGCTGCTGGCCGGGACGGCCACCCCCGCGGTGGCCGCCGCCGACAGCAGGGCGGCCGTGCTGAAGGCCGCTGCCGACAGCAACGCGGCTGTGCTGAAGGCCGCTGACGGGCAGGATCGTCCAGAGCTGCGGGAGGCCGTGCAGGCGTTCGTCGATGCCGGTTTCGCCGGGGTGCAGGTGCGTGTGCACGATGAGCAGGGCGAGTGGGTCGGCAGCGCCGGGGTGCGCAAGCTGGGCCAGAGCGTCAAGCCGCCGACGAACGGGCGGTTCTGGGCGGGCAGCATCAGCAAGACCTTCACCGCGACTTTGGTGTTACAGCTGGTGGCCGAGGGCAAGATCGGGCTGGATACCCCGGTGGCCGGCTATCTGCCCGAGTTCGGGCTGGACCGGCGGATCACGGTGCGGATGCTGCTGCAGCACACCAGCGGCTTGTTCAACTACACCGGCGAGTACTACGACGACGGGACGGTCGTGCCGGGAATCCCCGCCGCAGGCGACGAGTGGCTGAACAACCGGTTCCGCAGCTACCAGCCAGAAGAGCTGATCCGGCTGGCGTTGTCCAAGTCGCCGCGATTCGAGCCGGGCACGGACCAGAACTACTCCAACACCAACTACACGCTGGCCCTGCTGCTGATCGAGAAGCTCACCGGCCGCTCCTACGCCGAGGAGATGCAGCGGCGGATCCTGCGGCCGCTCGGGCTGAACGGCACCATGCCGGCGGGCAACCGGACGCAGCTCCCTGGGCCGCACGCCCACGGCTATTATCGCTACCAGGACGCCGCCGGCCAGCAGAAGGTGGTCGACATCAGCCGCCAGAACGTTTCCCTGCTGGCCGGCGCCGGTGACCTGATCTCGACCACCCAGGATCTCCACACGTTCATCTCCGCCCTCAATGGCGGCAAGCTCCTGCCGGCCCCGCTGCTGGCCGAGATGCGCAAGCCGTACGGGAAGTACAACTACGGCTTCGGGCTGTACGTGCAGGACCTGGGCCCGAACTGCGGCACCGTCTACCAGCACAACGGCAGCCCCCCGCACGGCTACGGGGCGCTGATGTACAGCTCGCCCGACGGCAGGACGACTGTGACCGGCTCGGTGACCTGGGTGGACGAGGCCACAAGGGGCCCGGCAGCGGGATTCGAGAAGCTGCTGGGCAGGCTCGTCAAGGAGGTGTTCTGCGACGGGCAGACCGCGGGCTGACGGGTCGAGCCGGCCTCGGCGTGGCCGGTCCACCGGCGCGCGTGCCCTGCGGCACCCCGAACAGCTCAGCGTGCTGGTCGCGCACGAGCCCGTCACGCCGCGGCTGCTCCCCGCCGACCAGCGCGCCCATCACGAGGCCGAGCTTCGGGAAGTTCAGCAGATCCACCGCCTCGACGGGCTGACCGCGACCTATACCGCGATCGCCCGAGTGCTCGGCATCGACCCCGCCAACCCCGACGCCGAACCCGGCCTCACCCCGCAGCCGATGACCCCTCAGCGGATGCGCACCTTCGAGTTCTTCATCGAGCAGGACTTCACCGCCATCATCAACGACCCCCTTGACGTGACAGCCCTGAAGAACACGCCGACCCGCATCGTCCCGATCGCCGGCGCAACCACCCCGCGCACCGTCTTCGACCGCAAATGCGCCACAGCGCTGGCCACCCTGCTCGGCAGCGAGGTCACCGCGTTCCCCGCCGGCCACAACGGCAACACCACCCACCCCCGCGCCTACGCCGCCCGACTACGCGAGGTCCTCAACCACCACTGATGGCATGGGTCATGAGCCGGTGCAGGACGCGAAGATCCTCATCGTGATCACCGGCGTCGACCCCTGCCTGGTCTCCGGCAGGCGGATGTCGGCCACCGGATGCTCGAAGTCGTCGGCTACGGCGGCGATCGGCTGGGCGAGTTCCTTGGGCCTCCGAACAGGAGCAGCTCTACCGCTATCTGCTCCGCGAGCCGACATGGACCGCGCGACCGCCGACCTGCACATGCCGGACGCCCACGCCGTGCACGCCGAGCTCATCGCTCTCGGCCTGGTCGACGGCACGCTGACCGCGGTGCCCCCAGCCGCCGCCGTCGATCTGCTCGTACGGCAGCGCATCGAGCAGTCCCAGCGCCGGCTCACCGAACTCACCCTTGCCCGGGACGTGCTCACCGAGCCGGCCGAGGAGCGCCGCAGCGGCCAGCCCGTGCAGATGGTCGAACACCGGGGTGCCGCCGGCCGAGATCGGGCCCTGCTGCCCGGCCGCGCTGTGGCGCTGCTGGAGCGGATGCTCGGCCTCGAAGACACCCGGCTCGTCGCCTTGACCAAGGGCGTAGCCGCAGCCGCGGCCTGGGAACCGGACGCCCTCCGCATCGCCGAGCGCCGTGTTCCGGTCCATCGGCCTGGCGACCGGCCGGGGCCTGCCCACAGATACAGCTGGAGCGACTGCGCGGCATCACGCCTGGGGGCCGCCCATGATCAGTACCGTGTCCGGGTCGAGGCGCGGATCAGAACAGCGTGTCGCGGACCCGCAGCGAGCGGTAGCCGGTCGGGCCGAGTTGGGCGAGTTCGACGTCGATGTCGATCTCGATCTCGCCATCTTCCGCTCGAGGCAGTTCGCACCATCTGCACAATGGTCGCCATGGACGAGAACATCGCGAACGAAGCGTGGTGGAGGCGGCAAGCCGCCGCACAAGTGGACTGGTGGAAGAAACGGTCGGCAGGACACCAGGAGGAGACCCTCCGGCAGAACAACCTCATGTACGGCGGCTTGATAGCCATCGGAATCGTCTTCGTGCAGCCGTTCCTGACCGAGGAAGCCGCTTCCCTTGATCTGTCCGCCAAGATCTGCGTGATCGCTTTCTCCTTGGCCATCCCGCTCTTGTCTGCTCTTGTCGTGTTGAACCGGCATGAAACCTATCGTCGGCGCATGACGAGTTCCGTTGTCGTGCTGGTGGCGCAGCAGGCTGCGCTCGGGCTCGGGTACGTCGGGGTGGTCGCCGGCTTCTGGCACATCATGACGATCGCCGGAATCGCGATCCTGGTTGGCACGATCTTGGGTGTGGCCGTTCACTCCGCGGGTTATGTGCGGGTGGAGAAAGACGACGCCCAAGCCACACCAGGTGCGGAGCAGCCACCCCTGTAAAGCTCCGGCCGCTGAGGCGGTGTGGCGTCAGCGGCCGTGTCAGGGCGGCGACGGCCCGGTATCAGAGCGGTCGGCGATCGTTGAGGCATGAACGGTTCAGGGATTGCGGCCTCAAGGTCAGGTGAGATCCCCTCGGGCGACCCGACCTGAGCAATCCAGATAGCCGGGCACCACCAACAGATCTAAAGGAGCACACCATCATGTCGATCACCCTCACTGAGCAGGACAAGATCACCCTACGGATCGCCGCGTGGGGCGCCGTGTCGCTGATGTCCGCCGCCGGCGCTGCCGGCTCGGCCCACAAGGTCGCCACCCACGGCTCCATCGCCCTGACTTCCGCAACCGGTCTGGTCGGGCACGTGCTCGCCAAGGCGCCCAAGGGCAAGGACCTGAATGGCAAGACCGTAGCCGCACTCGCCGACCACGTGCTGCCGGCCCTGACCGCCGCCATGACCCTGCTCAAGAAGCAGGGTCCGGCAGAGGCCGCCAACTTCCGCAACACCGTGATCGTCGCCATCGAAGCAGCCGCCGGCACCTACCAGGGCCGGCCCAGTCCCACCCTGGCCGACATGGCCCGCAAGATCACCGAAGCCCTCGACGCCGCTTGAGGGGATGCCGACCTGCGCGCCGCGATTGTCTCTCCGCCACGCTGATCTGCATCAAGGCAGACTCGATCACACGCTGCTGCGTGAACAGGTCACGGATGGCGTTGACGATGGAGGTCACGGGCTGGTGCTCGGCGAAGACGCGCAGCGGCCCGGGCAGGGTGTCGGTGGGAACGAACGCCGAGCTGAGGAACGGCAGGAAGATGAGCGGGTAGGAGAACGCGCTCGCGCCTTCCATCGTCTTGGCGGACAGGCCGGGGATAACGGCGATCCAGGTCAACGCCAGGGTGAACAGGATCAGGATGCCCGCCACCGACAGCCACGCCGGCACTCCCGCCGAGGAGCGGAAGCCCATGAGCAGGGCCACGAGCGTCACGACCACGAGCGAGATCACATTGGCGACCAGCGAGGTCAGCACGTGCGCCCACAGCACCGACGACCGCGCGATCGGCATCGATTGGAAGCGCCCACGCAGGCCGCGGACGTGCGGGAGTCCATCAGCCTCACCGGACAGTTCGCGGCCACGGGGTGGCCGGTCGCGGTGGCCCTGCCGTGGTTACGGGCGCTGTCCGCGCGCTGGGCAACCACGCTGGTGGATCTGGTCACCGTACCTAGATCGCGGCGTCATGACCCTGCGCGCCGCCGGCCCCCGTTGTTCCAAGCACTCATGGCCGCGATCGGTTGAGTTCCTCAAGCAGGTGGGCCGCGTATGCGCGGGGGTGGGTGGTGTTGCCGTTGTGACCCCCGGGGAACTCGGTGACCTTCATGCCGAGAAGGGCTGCCAGCTCAACGGCGCACCGGTAGGCGAAGGTGGTGCGCGGCGTCGCCCGGCCGTGTGCGGGAACGATGCGGACCGTGCTGTCCTTCAGCGCCGAATAGTCGACGGTGTCACGGGCGAACGCGGTGAAGTCGTGCTCGATGAGGAAGCCGAAATTGACCACCCACTGCGGGGTGAGCGGCTGCGGCGTCAGGTCGGGTTCCGCGTTCGCGTCGGACAGGTCGATGCCGAGCGATCTGGCGACGGCTTTGAAGGCGGCTGCCACGCCGTCACGTCGGTGGATCTGCTGGATCTCGGCGAGCTCGCGCTCGTAGCGAAGGCGCTGTACGGCGGGTAGCAGCAACGGCGTGGAAGGCTCATGGGCGACGAGCGTGCCGACCTGCGCCGGGTGACCGATTGCCAGGTGAAGCCCGATGACCGCGCCGAAACCGCAGCCGAGCATGCGGACAGGTTGATCGGTGAGGTCGGCCAGCAGGCGGTGGAGATCGTCCGCGTGTTCCGTGACCGTGACACCGGCTCCCCGCCGGTCCATGGCGCTGCGAGACAGTCCGCGCCGGTCGTAGGTCACGACGGTGTAGTCATCGACGAGCCGGTCGACGAGGTCGACGCTGCGGCCGGCATCGCCCTCACCGCTCTGGGAGATCACCAGCATCGGACCAGTGCCGCGCTTCTCGTAATAAATGCTCATACGATCACGACGCTAGGCTGTGTGCCTGTTGATCCGAATCAGTAACAAGACCGGCGTTGACGTATAAGTAAGGGGATTCCTTGCTCCACGGACGCGAGGCCGAGCGGGCGGCCATCGACCGCTTGCTGCTCGAGGCCGGCGCCGGGCGCAGCGGAGCTGTCGTGGTGCGCGGCGAGGCGGGGATCGGTAAGAGCGCGCTGCTGCGCTACGCGGAGAACGCCGCCGCGGACATGCGGATCCTGCGCGGCGTGGGCGTGGAGACCGAGGTCGGGCTGGCCTTCGCCGGATTGCACCTGCTGCTCGGCTCGTTCGCCGACCGGCTTACCGCCCTGCCGCCCTTGCAGGCGGCGGCGCTGCGCGGAGTGTTCGGGCTGACCGACGCCCAGCCCGCTGAACGGTTCATGGTCGGGCTGGCCACCTTGTCGCTGCTCAGCGAGCTGGCCGAGGACCGCCCGCTGCTGTGCGTGATCGACGACGCACACTGGCTGGATCAGGCGTCCGCAGACGCGCTGCTGTTCGCCAGCAGACGCCTCGACGCGGAAGGCATCGCGATGATCTTCGCGGTCCGCGACGGGGTGCCGTTCACCGCACCCGGCCTGCCCGAACTGCGGCTGCACGGGCTTTCCAGTACGGCCAGTGCCGCCCTGCTGGCCGAGCACTCGGCAGGCCTGGCGCCACACGTACGCGACCAGATCCTGGACGAAGCCCAGGGCAACCCGCTGGCCCTGCTTGAGCTGCCGGGCGCGCTGACCCCGGCGCAGCGGGCGGGAGAGCTGCCCGTCGAGGCCTTCCAGATGGGCACGCAGCAGCTGTCCGGCCGGTTGGAGGGGCAGTTCGCCCAGCGGGTGCGCGCGTTGCCTGCCAGGTCGCGGCTGCTGGTGCTGATCGCCGCCGCGGAGGAGAGCGGCGCGCTGGACGTGGTCCTGGCCGCAGGGGAGTTCCTCGGGGCTGGCCTCGACGACCTGGAGCCGGTGGAGGTGAGCGGCCTGATGGGATTCGTGGACGGCCGCCTCACCTTCCGCCACCCCCTGGTGCGATCGGCCACTTACCGGGAGGCGACGGTCACCAGACGGCTTGCCGTACATCGGGCTCTTGCCAACGTGCACGGCGCGCGCGGCGATCTGGATCGCCGCACCTGGCACCTGAGCGCTGCCGCGATCGGCCCTGACGAGGACCTCGCGGCCGATATGGAGCGCATCGCGGAGCAGGCCTCCGTACGCGGTGGGCATGCCGCCGTCTCGGCCTCCTACCAGCGCGCCGCGCAGCTCACCCCCGACCTGGAGCGGCGGGCAGAGCGGCTGGCCCGCGCCGCCGAGGCCGCGGCGGACGCCGGTCAGACCCAGCTGGCCGCTGCCTTGGACGAGCAGACCGTCGCCTGCACCAGCCGGCCGAACGTCCTGGCGCGCCTGGCCAGGATGCGGGTCACCATCGCACAGGAGCAGGAACACGGCTCGCAGGCCCTCGAGTTGGCCCAGGTGGCCGACCATATCGCCGGGGAGGCACCTGGCGAGGCCGCGTTCCTGTTCCTCAATGCCGTCGCCTCCGCGTGGTCGGCAGGCGACCTGTCCGCCATCACGGACCTGGCCGCGCGTGCCTCGGCTCGATCACGCGATCCCCTTCTGGCCAGCGCCACGACCGCGATCACGCAGCTGGCCGGCGACGCGACCGCTCCCTTACTCGAACTCATCGACACAGTAAGGGGCGGCCAAGAGCGCGGTCCACGAGAGCGGCTGATCCTTCACTCGTGGCTGCTTTGGCTGGCCGATGTCGAGGCCGCCCACGACGAGGCCGTCGCCATCGTGCGGGACTGCCGCGCCCAGGGCGCCATCGGTGGGCTCCCGAAAGCGTTGCTTTATGTGGGCCGCGCCCAGGTGCTCCTCGGGCGGTACAGGGATGTGGCGGTCACCGCGTCCGAAGGGCTGCGCATCGCCCAGGACACCGGGCAAACCCACTACGCCAGGCACCTGGCCGGGCTGCTGGCCTGCCTGGCGGCGATCCAGGGCGACGAGGCGCGATGCCACGAGCTCACCGACGACATCCTGCGCCACGGCATCACCGAGAGCGGGATCGAGTGCCTGGAGGCCCGCAATCTCCTCGATCTCAGCCTGGGCCGCTACGACGACATCCTGCAGGGGGTGCAGTGGAGCGTGGGGGACGCCTTAGGGGGCCTGTTCGCCATGAACCGCACCTACGCCCCCCAGGCCAGTTACGTCGAGGCGGCCGTCCGCGCCGGACGGCCTGACCTGGCCGCCCAGCCGTGTTCGCGCCTGACCGCCTGGGCGCGGACGACGGAGCAGCCGTGGGTCACCGCCATCGCCCTGCGCTGCCAGGCGCTCCTCGCCGAGGGCGAGGAGGCGGAGCGGCTGTTCGCGCAGGCCGTGAAGCTGCATGGGCTCAGCGTCGTGCCCTTCGAGCATGCCAGAACAGAGTTGCTCTACGGCGAGTGGTTGCGGCGCGGCCGCCGCCGCGCCGAGGCCCGCCCCCGCCTTCGCACCGCACTGGACATCTTCCTCCGCCTGGGCGCCGCCCCCTGGGCCGAGCGGGCGTCGTCCGAGCTGCGGGCCACCGGCGAGACCCCGCCGGCCCGCGAGCAAGCCCCCGACCTGCTGGCGCACCTCACCCCGCAAGAACTCCAGGTGGTACGGCTGGCCGCCGCGGGCATGAGCAACCGCGACATCGCCGCGCAGATGTTCCTCAGTCCTCGTACGGTCAGCCACCACCTGTACAAGGCCTATCCCAAGCTCGGAGTCGCCTCCCGCCACGAACTCGCCCGCATGGACCTTCGGTAACGCGACAGATTCGGCGCACATGGGTCGCTGCCTAGCGTCATTGGCATGGCGAACCACGGAGGGCGTGCCAGGCATCGTCATCGAGATGAAGGATCCCGGCGGCGATCAGGTCTGATGCGGTGTCGTGTCAGCGACCGCGTCAGTACGGCAACGGCCCGATATCAGAGCGGTCGGAGATCGTGGATGCCATGAACGGTTCAGCGATTGCGGCCTCGGGGCCGGTCTCGCAGATCGAACACTGTGCGCAAGGAGATTCATGATGAGACACAGCAACAGCGGCTTCTCCAAGACGGGGCTGGACAGACTGCGGGACGTGCTGGCAGGCCATGTCGAGTCCGGGAAGATTCCCGGGATCGTCGCCCTGGTCTGCCGGGGCGATGAGACGCACGTCGAAACGATCGGGACGATGCGCCATGACGGTGGCGCGCCGATGAGCCGGGACACGATCTTCCGGATGGCCTCCACGTCCAAGCCGGTCGCGATGGCGGCGGCGATGGTCCTGCTGGATGAGTGCCGGCTGCGACTGGACGACCCGGTGGATCCGTGGCTGCCCGAGCTCGCCGACCGGCAGGTGCTGAAGCGGATCGACAGCCCGCTGGACGACACCGTGCCGGCGCGGCGGCCGATCACGGTACGGGACCTGCTGACCTCCACGTTCGGGCTCGGCATGGATATGACGTCGCTGGGCACCCCGATCATGGGCGCGGTCTTCGAGCAGGGGCTCACGCCCAACCTGCCGGAGCCGATGCCCGGGCCGGATGAGTGGATGCGCCGCCTGAGCACGCTGCCGCTGATGTACCAGCCCGGCGAGCGTTGGCAGTACCAGATCAGCCACGATGTCCTCAGCGTGCTCGTCGCTCGGGTCACGGGCCAGTCGTTCGAGACGTTCCTGCGCGAACGCATCTTCGGCCCTCTGGGCATGAAGGACACCGGTTTCCACGTGCCGGCCGACAAGATAGACCGGCTGCCGACCCTCTACGCTCCTGACCCGCAGAGCGGAGAATTCCACGTGTGGGACGAGGCCGCCGGGGGACGGTGGAGCCGGCCTCCGGCGTTCCAGGGCGGCGGCGGCGGGCTCGTCTCCACCGCCGACGACTACCACGCCTACTTCCGCATGCTGCTCAACGGCGGGATGCACGGGAGCGAGCGGATCCTGTCCCGGCCCGCCGTCGAGCTGATGACCACCAACCGCCTCACGCCCGAGCAGCAGGCCGCCCGGCACGCCATGGCCATCAACAACGTCCATGTGTCCTTCGGCCAAGGCCAGCACGGCGGCTGGGGCTTCGGGATGGCAGTGCGCACCTACCGCGGCGACTACGCGCCCGTCGGCCAGTTCGGCTGGGACGGCGGAAGCGGCACCTCGACCTACGCCGACCCGGACAACCAGGTCGTCGGAATCCTGCTCACCCAGGTCGGGGCGTCCGCCCCGCATTCGATACGGCTGATGCATGACTTCTGGACCACGCTCTACCAGGCCATCGACGACTGACACCGAGCCCACGCCCGGTAGACCCGCCATCCGTCCGATCGATTTGAACGTCAGAACAGACTCAAAGGAGCACACGACCATGTCCAGCACCCTTACCGACCAGGACAAGCACACTCTGCGGATCGCCGCCTACGGCGCCGTCACGCTGATGTCCGCCGCCGATGCCGCCGGCAAGCCCCACAAGGCCGCCACCGAGGGCTCCATCGCTCTGGCCTCCGCCACCGGGCTGGTCGGGCACGTGCTCGCCGAGTACCCCAAGGGCAAGGACCTGGGCGGAAAGTCCGTGGCCGAGATCGCCGACCGCGTGCTGCCGGCCCTGACCGAGGCCATGACCCTGCTCAAGGAGCAGGATTCGGCAGAGGCCGACAACTTCCGCCGCACCGTTCTCGTTGCCGTCGAAGCAGCCGCCCGCACCCACCAGGCCCAGCCCAGCCCCACCCTGGCCGAGATGACCCGCAAGATCGCCGAAGCCCTCGACGCCGCTTGACAGGCTGTCGGCCGACGCCCACCGCCGGGCAACGCACCGTGATCAAACCCGCGCCGCTGTGCCCGGCCGTGCCCGGCGGGGTTCGACCTCGACAACTTCGCCATCGACACCGCTGACAGCACCGTGACCTGCCCGGTGGCGCACTCAGCCGCCACCGCTGCTCCGCCGGCCGGCGCTGATCCCGCTGATCTGGCCGGCACACCCGCAATGACAAGCGGAAACGCCACATGGCGCTGCCGACGGCTTCACCGATGACCAGTAACCGACCCAAAAGGGATGCACATGTCAACGTCGCAACGGCGAGGGTCTCTCGCCGCAGTCACCCTCGCGACCGCGCTCGTGGTCGCCGGTGCTCCCGCCGCATCCGCGTCGTCGGAGCCGGCGATTGAAGTCGCCGGCGGGCTGACGCGGCCCGTCTTCTCCTACGCCGACGCCATCCGTGAGCACGTCCGGGTTGAGTCGCCGGTCGACAGTGACGGCGATGGCAAGAAGGATCTGGTCCGGGTGGACATCATCCGGCCGAAGGAGTCCGGTTCCGGGCTCAAAGTCCCGGTGATCATGCAGGAAACCCCGTATTACGACGACCCGGGCGTTGGCTATGAGGTGGAACACAAGACCTACGACGCGAACGGGAACGTGACGAAGTTCCCGATGTGGTACGACAACTACTTCGTGCCCCGCGGGTATGCGTTCGTGTCCGTCGACATGATCGGCACCAGGTTGTCCGAGGGTTGCCCGACCTCCTACGGTGCCGCCGACGTGCTGGGTGGCAAGGCGGTCGTCGACTGGCTGAACGGCCGGGCGAGCGCCTACGACGACAATGGCGATCCGGTCAAAGCCACCTGGACCACCGGCCGTACCGGGATGATCGGCCACTCCTATGAGGGAGCGCTCGGCGCCGCCGTCGCCGGCACCGGCGTGCAGGGGCTGGAGACGATCGTGAACATCGCCGGCTACACCAGCGGGTATGAGAACTCGCGCTTCAACGGCGTCCTCACCTGGTTCAAGGGCGCGGCGGCGTGGCAGTCCGAGCGGGTCGACAAGGATCCGGCGGAGAAATGCGCGGCGGTACGCCGGCAACTGGACGCCGACTCCGACGACGCCACCGGCAACTACAACGCCTACTGGCACGAGCGCAACTACCGGGACGGGTCGATCTCCAAGGCGCGCAACATCCGCGCCAGCGTCTTCTCGGTGATGGGCATGCAGGACCGCAACGTGATCGGCAGCCAGTTCTCCGAGTGGTGGCCCAAGCTGCCCCGTGACGTGCAGCGCAAGATGTGGGTGACGCAGTACGGGCACCTCGAGCCGTTCTGGGCCCGCCGCGACGTATGGGTCAACACCCTGCACCAGTGGTTCGACCACGAACTGATGGGCGTGGCCAACGACATCATGCGCCAGCCGCGCGTCGACGTGCAGCTCGGCCCGGACCGCTGGATCACCCAGGCCGACTGGCCGGCGCCGACGCGGACGATGACCCTGCGCCCGCAGCAAGACGGCTCCCTGGGGCTGAGGCCCTCGACCGGCACCGGCAGCTACCTCGACACCGCCCAGACCGAGATCGCGATGGCCGACAACCCCGCCACCACCAACCCACACCGGATGGCATACCTGACCCCGCCGCTGAAAAACGCGACGCGACTGTCCGGAACGCCGACGGTGAGCCTGCGCCTCAAGCTCGACAAGCCGACCGCCAACCTGGGCGTCCTGCTCGTCGACTACGGCACCGACACCCGCATCAACTACCGCGAGACCACCCGGACGGCCGCGCAAGGCCTCAAGTTCATCGGCGGCGAAACCTGCGTCGGCCAGAGCACGGCCGATGACGACGGCTGCTACCTCAAAGCCGGCGACAACACGGCGACCTCCGACTTCAACGTGGTCACCCGCGGAATCATGGACGCGCAAAACCACAAGTCGCTCAGCCGCTCGACGCCGCTGACACCGGGCAAGCCGTACCAGATCACCTGGAACATGCTGCCACAGGACTACGAGTTCAAGGCAGGGCACCGGCTGGGCCTGGTACTGACCGGAACCAACGACGACTTCAACCTCGACGAGACCGGCAACGGCACCGGGGTCGACGTCGAACCCGGCACCGGGGCCAAGGTCACCGTCGACCTGGCCGGCACGTCGATTTCGCTGCCGCTGGTCACCGGCACGCCGATCAAGTAACAGTAAGTTCGATCGTCCGTACGGTCGCGGCCAGCGTGGTCGCGACCGTACGCATGACATCGATGAGCCGGGCGGAAGTCGCTAGGCGGTGTCCGGGCCGTAGAGCGCGGCGATGTCCTTGGAGGTGGCCCACCGGCTGTAGGTGGGCGACTGCGGCCAGCCCTCGGGCGAGTCCTGCCACTCCTCCTGCCGCCCGTACGGCAGCAGGTCGATCAGCGCGAAGGTGTGGCTGAGCTGCTCGGTTCCCCGGCCGTTGGTGTGCCAGGTGCGATACACGGTGTCGCCATCGCGCAGGAACACGTTGACGGCGAAGCCTTCGCCGGGCGGTGCGCCGACGTCGGCGCCGAACGGGCTGTTCGCGGTGGAATACCAGGCCATCGTGTTCCCGACCCGCCGCTTGTAGGCGAGTGCCTCGTCGATCGGGCCCTGGGTGACGATGACGAACCGTGCATCGTAGTTGTCCAGGAACTCCAGCCGGGTGAACTGCGAGGTGTACCCCGTGCAGCCCGGGCACTGCCACTCCTTGCCCGCGAACCACATGTGGTTGTAGACGATCAGCTGCCTCCTGCCTTCGAAGACGTCCGCCAGCCGAACGGGTCCGTGCTCGCCCTCGAGGGTGTAGTCCGGCATCCTCACCATGGGCAGGCGGCGGCGCTGGGCGGCGATGGCGTCGAGTTCCCGGGTCGCAGCCTTCTCCCGGGCACGCAGTGCTTCGAGCTGACGCTGCCAGGTGTCGGCGTCGACGACGGGCGGTAGTGCGTTTGTGCTCATGGTCCCTCACTGATCATGTGCGCAGCTTTGCCGTGTTGAGGAGTAGACCTGGCCCGGTCGTCAGATTCATCGGTGGTCGGCCGATCCGATCCACAAAGCCACGAAACGAGAGCGCTCACGCCCGCCCCGGAAACGCGTTCGTCGTACACCGAGCGCCTGATTCCGCGGAAACGGCGAATTTCGTACAGGCCCCAACCGTTCACCCCTCCCCGGGCGTCTTATTTACATGACGGAATCCGAGGCGTTCGAGGCCTTCGTCGCCGCCTGGCACCCGCGGCTGCTCCGTGCCGCCATCCTCATCAGCGGTGACATGCATCTGGCCGAGGACGTGCTTCAGGATGCCCTGATCAAACTGGCGCGCCGCTGGTCGAAGGTGCACACCGACCCGGTCAGTTACCTGCGTACCACCCTGTACAGGGACGTGGCGTCCAAGTGGCGGAGGCGACGGGAATTCCCCTACGGGGAGCCGCCCGACCAGGCGGATCGCGATACCTCGGGAGCGTCGGACCTGAAGGTGGTGTTCGCCCGCGCGCTGGCCAGGCTGCCGGTGAAGCAGCGGGCGGTGCTGGTGCTGCGCTTCTACGAGGATCTGCCCGTCGGGGAGGTGGCCGCGATCCTCGGGGTCTCGCCCGGGACGGTGAAGAGCCAGACGCACGCGGCGCTGAAGCGGTTACGCGAGGTCGCTCCCGAGCTGGAGAAGGTGTTGATATGACGGATCAGAGGCTGCGGGAGCTCTTCAATGATCTCGCCGAGACTCTGCCCGAGGGGGCGTCCCGCGCGGGCGAGCTGTGGCGGCAGGGCACGCGGAGCCGTACCCGCCGCCGGTGGACGGTGGCCGCGGCGGCCGCGACGGTCTCCGCGTTCGTCGTGGTGGGGATCGCCGTGTTCCCGGAGCCGGTCGAGCGCGGCATCACCGTGTATCCCGGCGTCGCACTCACGCCCACGCCCACGATCCCGCCGGCTCCCGCCATGGACATAGCGCCGCAGCCCAGCGGTGAGGCGGCGCTGCCCACGGCGGCGACCGCGCTGCCGGAGAGGTGGGCCGACATCCCCGTGGTGACCGCGGTTTCCGGACCGGTCCTGGCGCTGGCCGAGTTCGGCGACGGGCAGATCTACGTGATGAAATCAGGTGGCCGCATCCCTCTCAAGGTGAAGCTGGATGATTCCGTGGATGCGGACGGCAACGGCGGGACGCCGCTGAAGCCCAACTCGCTCGCCCCCGACGGGACGATGGCCGCCTTCCCGCAGAAGGACGAGGTGGTGGTCGTCGACCTCGTGATCGGCCAGACCAGGCGCTACCCGGTGCCGGGGTTCAACGAGGTGGTGCTCTGGCGTGGCGAGCAACTCCTCGTCGAGCAGGGGGAGGCGAACTACCTGCTCGACTTGGCCACGGGGAAGATGCGGCGGCAGCCGTACAAGGGCTTTACCGGTGTCGCAGGCTACCGCGACCTCAGGATCGTCTCGCCCGGCAAAGGCGGCCGGACGGTCATCCAGGAGGGCAGGTCGGAGGTGGAGCTGGACCTCCAGGCCATCACCCACGGGGGCAGCAGGCCCGCGGGCATCCTGGGCGATCAGGCATGGCAACGGGACGGTCTCGTCGCCCTGTCCGCGTTCGCCCAAGACGACCAGGCGGGAGGAGCCGACATGGTCGTCGTGGCCGACGCCGCCACGGGACGGGTGGTCAGGACGCTGCTCCTGCCCTGGGGTCATTCTGCTGACACGAGGTGCGGGAAGGGCGGCTGCCCTGTGCGCGGCTGGATCAGCCAGGGCGTGATCATCGAGAGCGAGGACAGGCTGCTCGGCTGGAACATCAACACCGGCGCGCTGTCACGCGTCGCCGAACTGCCCGAGGGTGTGACCGCCTACTCCCTGCGCAGTGGGTGAGCGGCCGGGCCCGGCGGACGCCTCACGGGTGGGCGCGGCGGGAGGGGCGACGTCAGCGGACATCGGCTTTCCGATCACGTGGGTGCAGGGGAGGAATCAGCGCAGGAACCGGTGGATGGCGTGGCGGATCTGCTCGGGCGTCATCGGGTCGGTCGACAGGGCGCTGTGCAGCACGAGCCCTTCGATGAGCGCGTCCAGTTCCCGGGCGGTGGTGGCGTCGAAGTGGCGTTCCAGCGCCTGCCGGCTGCGCGCCATCCAGGCCTGGGTGACGGCCCGCAAGGCCGGATGACGTGCCGCGGCCACGTACAGCTCCACGGAAAGGACGAGGTCGTCCTGCGAGCCGAGCAGGTCGTCGGCCACCAGCGTGATGACGGCCTCGATCGCCGCGTCCTGGTCTGGGGCGGCGCTCAGCCGCTCGTCGAAGACGCGGGCCACGAAGTCGGCGTGCCGGGTGAACGCTTCGGCGAGCACCTCCTCCAGCGAGGTGAAGTGGTAGGTCATCGAGCCCAGCGGTACGTCCGCGACCCGGGCGATCTCCCGGTGCGTCGTCCCGGCCACGCCGCGCTCGGCGATGACGGTGAGCGCGGCGTCGATCAGCCGGTCCCGCCGCCCGGGGTCGTGCCGGCGAGGCCGCCGCGGGACCGGTGACCGCGGGCTGGTGGGGCTGTTCATGAAGTGCCCGGCTCGATGGTGCGGATCACGCGGGCGGGATTGCCCACGGCGACGACGTTCGCCGGGAGGTCCCTGGTGACCACCGCGCCGGCGCCGACGACCGTGTTCTCCCCGATCGTGACCCCGGCCAGGACGATCGCCCCGCTGCCCAGCCACACGTTGTCGCCGATGGTGATCGGTTTCGCGGCCTCCCACTTCGCCCTGCGGGGCTCCGGATCCACCGGGTGGGTCGGCGTCATCAGCTGAACGTAGGACCCGATCTGCACGTCGTCGCCGATGGTGATCGGCGCGACGTCCAACGCCACGAGACCGAAGTTGGCGAACGACCGGGCGCCGATGCGGATGTGGCTGCCGTAGTCCACCCGCAGCGGCGGCCGGATCTCCGTGCCCTCACCGATGGCCCCGAGCAGCTCGGTGAGCAGCCGGCGCCGCTCCCGCGGGTTACGGGCCGACGTCGCGTTGAACGCTTCCATCAGGTCCGCCGCGCGCAGCATGTGCTCGGCCAGCTCCGGGTCATCGGCGATGTACAGGTCACCGGCGAGCATCCGCTCGCGCATCGAGCGGCCATCAAAGTCGGGCATCATACGTACAAGCGTACACATTGAATGTACGTATGTACATATCGATGGGAGTGTGACAGGGGTGACGTCGGCGCCCGCAAGACGGCGAGGACAGGCAGACGTCGGTGGGGGACAGGTGGCTGTCGGCGCCCCAGTACAGGGTGACCCTGCAGCGGCAGTCGGGGCTGTCGACGGCGATCCACGCGCCGGGAGCACGAGTTTTGACACTTCGTACGGATAACCGCTATCTATTGGCTAACCGTTAGGGGGATGGAGTGCAGGACGCAGTGCTGGCGATGCTCGCCAAAGAGCCGTCGCACGGCTACCACCTGCGCGCTCGGCTGCAGCAGAGTCTTGGCCCACTAGGCGAGTCGATGAACCCCGGTCAGATCTATGTGACCTTGACTCGGCTCGAAAGAGCCGGGCTCGTGGTCTGCGAACGGGCCGAGGGCCTTCCCGAGCGGCCAGAGCGCAAGGTCTATGCCCTGACACCGGCAGGGCAACAGCGGGTGGCCGCCTGGCTGGCCGAGGTGGGCTGGCCGAAACCGGATCTGGTGGAGTTTCATCTCAAGCTCGTCGCGGCCGCCGCGGCCCGGCTCGCCGACCCGGTCGAGCTGGTAGCGGCCCAGCGCCGTGAGCTGCTGCGCCGCTTGCGTGAGGCGCAGCAGGCGGCGCTGGCCGAGCCGGCGGGGTCGGGCGCCGGCCTGCTGCTGGAAGGGGTCGTGCTCCGGTTGCAGGCGGATCTGCGCTGGCTGGATGCCTGTGAGCGGGCCTGGTCCAAGGTCGATGACGAAGCTGAGGGCGGATGAACGTGTCAAGTGCCGCGGTCCGGGCCTGCGGCCTGGTGAAGACGCATGGTCAGGGGCAGAGCCGGGTTCGCGCGGTGGACGAGGTGAACCTGGAGATGCCTCAGGGACAGACGCTGGCGGTGATGGGGCCCAGCGGCTGCGGGAAATCCACGCTGCTGCACCTGCTGGGTGGCCTGGAGCGGCCCACCGGTGGGGAGGTGTGGGTGGCCGGGCGGCGCATCGACGCCTTGAGTGAGCGGGCCTTGGCGCGGCTGCGGCGCCGGTCGGTGGGGTTCATCTTCCAGGCCTTCCATCTGGTCGAGGAGTTGTCGGCGGCCGAGAACGTGGAGCTGCCCGCGCTGCTGGCCGGGCGCTCGCGCCGCCAGGCCAGGCGGCGCGCGAGCCTGCTGCTGGAACGGGTCGGGCTCGCCGACCGTGCCCGGCATCTGCCGTCGCAGCTGTCCGGTGGGCAGCGTCAGCGCGTCGCCATCGCTCGCGCACTGGTCAACGACCCGCTGGTCGTCCTGGCCGACGAGCCGACCGGCAACCTCGACACCGCGGCGACCCTCGATGTGCTGAGAATCTTCGAGGACCTGCGTTCCGCGGGGCAGACCCTCGTGATCGTCACGCACGACGAACGGGTCGCGGCCACCGCGGACCGGCTGATCTCCATGCGCGACGGGATGTTCGTCGACGACACCCGGCTGTCCGGCTTCCCCACGCGCGGGCTCGGCGGGCTGATCGGGCTGGAGGGCTGAACGTCATGGGCTCCATGGTGCTCATCGCGCGCCTCGTCCTGGCTGACGTGCGCCGGCACAAGTCCCAGGCCGCGATGCTCCTGCTCGCGGTGACCGTGGCCACCGCCACGATGGCACTGGGGCTGTCCCTGCGCGGCGTGAGCGACGCGCTGTACGAGCAGACCCGCGCGGCCACCGCCGGGCCGGACGTGGTGGCACTCTCCGGCGACACGGGGCCCGCCGTGACCTCGGCCCTGGCCTCGCTGGCGGACGATCCCGAAGTGGTCGCCCACCATGGCCCCTATCGCATCGTCTACGCCGACCTCACCACGCGCGGTTCCACCTCGTCCCCCGTGGTGGTGCACGGTTTCGGCGAGACGCCCGGCGCGGTCAACCGGCCGCTGGTGACCTCGGGTCATTGGGTACGCTCCGGCGGCACGGTTCTCGAACGCGGCTTCGCCACCGCGCTGGGCGTCGGCGTCGGGGACCACGTCACCATCGCCGACCGGTCGTACCCCGTCGTCGGGATCGCCGTCACCGCGGCCACCTCCATCTACCCCTGGGCGGCGCAGATCGGCCCGGGCGGCGGCCCCAGCGACTACAGCGGCCTGGCCTGGATGACCCGATCAGATGCCCGGAGACTGGCGTCGTCCCAAGATCTCCCGGTGACCTTGGCCATGGACCTCAGGCTGCGCGACCCCGCCGCCACCGGGGCCTTCCGCGACGCCCACCGCGTCTCCTCCATCAGGATCAACTTCCGCTCCTGGCAGTTCAACGCCAAACAGGACATGGTCATCCTCAGAAACAGTCAGCCGGTCCTGGTCGTCGGTAGCTGGCTGCTCAGTTTCCTGGCCATCACCGGAGTGGCGGCGCTGGCCGCGGGACGCGCCGTCGAGCAGACGCGCCGGGCCGGGCTGCTCAAGGCCGTCGGCGCCAGCCCGGGTCTCATCGCCACCGTCCTGCTCACCGAGTACCTGGCGCTGGCGCTCGTCGGCGACGCGCTGGGGCTGGTGATCGCTCGCCTGACCGTGCCCGCCATCGCCAGCCCTACCGCCAGCCGGATCGGCGACGCGGCCGGGCCGACCGCCGCCACCGTCGTGGCGGCGACCGTCCTCGCCGTGGCAGTGGCGGTGCTGTCCACCCTGCGCCCCACGCTGCGGGCCATGCGTACGGCGACGGTCACGGCGCTGTCCGCCGCCGCGCACCAGCCCCGTCACCGACCCTGGCTCACCGCGCTGTCCGCTTTGCTGCCCACCCCGCTGTTGCTCGGGCTGCGGCTGACCGCCCGCCGGCCGGGCCGCGCCGTGCTGCAGGCGTGCTCCACCGCCACCACAGTGATCGCGATCGTCGCCCTGCTGACCCTCTACGCCCAGCCGGAGAGGGGCTACGGCCTGGATGGCTCCTCCGCCCTGCCCAACCTGCGGGGCGAGCACGACCGCCGGCTGATGCTCGCCGTCACCATCCTGCTGATCGCACTCGCCGTCGCGAACACCATCACGTTCACCTGGACCACTGCCATAGAGGCGCGGGCGAACATGGCCATCGCACGTACGCTCGGCGCCACCCCCGGACAGATCACCGCGGGACTGTCCACCGCCCAGCTCCTGTCCGCGCTGCCCGGCGCCATCATCGGCGTCCCTCTGGGCATCGGCCTGCTCTCGCTGTTCGCCGCCAGGAATGCGGTGGATCCCCCCTCTTCATGGCTGCTCGGCGCCGTACTCGCGACTCTCCTGGCGACGGCGGCACTCACCGCCCTGCCCGCACGCCTGGCGGCGCGCCGGCCCGTGGCACAGACCCTCAGCGCCGAAACGGCCTGACCGACCCAGCCCAGTACGGTTCGGGGCGCATGACAAGGCGCCCCATCAGCAGCCTGTTCTGAGAGGCGGGCTGTGCGTGCTTACGGGGTTGTGCCAGGCCGCGCAGCAGGTGGGAAGAGAGCTGTGACGGCGCGGACGACAGCGGCGCGGCGTGCGGGGAGGGTGGCGTCGGCGGCGATGTGGCGGGCGAGAGTGGCGAGCTCGGTTTGGTCGATCCAGGTGTGAGCGATCTGCGTGACCAGGGCCATGATGTCGATGGGGTCCCAGGCGGGGTCGAGGTCGCCGTTCTGCTGAGCGCGGCGGATCTTCTCGATCTTGCCAAGGATGGCGGCGTGGTAGGGGCCCGGGGCATCGTCACGGGGTTCGGCGGCGGGGTCGACGGCCAGTTCCAGGCGTCCCCAGGCGATGAACCGGTGCCGGTCGGGATGGGCGGCGAAGTAGTCGAACATCTGCCCGGCGTAGGCGGGCAGATCGGCGGGGTCGAGATGGATGGCGTCGGCCGCCGCCGCGAGCTCCGCCGAGGCCACGAACTCATACAGCTCTTCCTTGCTGCGGAAGTAGGCGTAGACGCGCTCTTTGCTGGTGCGGGCGGCCTTGGCGATCCGGTCGACCCGGGCACCGGCGATCCCGTGCCGGGCGAACTCGGCCCGGGCCGCGGCGACGATCCGGTCGCGGGTGGAGTCACTCGGTTTCGACATGACCGCCGAGTTCCCCCTCGGCAGCGCTCTCAACAGCCGCCCCGGCAACATCCGCAAGGTCACCGACAACAGCCTGCGCTACCTCAGCGTCGACCACATCGATGTGCTCTACCAGCACCGCGTCGACCCCGAGGTGCCGATCGAGGATGTGGCAGGAACCGTCAAGGAGCTGATCGACGCGGGCAAGGTGAAATACTTCGGCCTGAGCGAGGCCGGCCCTCAGACCATCCGCCGCGCGCATGTCATCCAGCCCGTTTCCGTCCTGCAGACTGAGTTCTCGCTGTTCGAGCGGGACGTCGAGCAGCTGTTCCCGGTCCTGAGGGAGCTGGGCATCGGGTTCGTCGCCTACTCCCCGCTGGGCCGCGGCGTCATCACCGGCACCGCCCAGCCCGCCGGCTCCTACGACGCCACCGATATGCGTAACGTCGACCCGCGCTGGCAGCCGGGCACCTTCGAGAGGCGTGCCGATCCCCGGCACCCGCAGCCCGCAGCGCATGGAGGAGAACGCCGCGGCCGCCGACCTCAGCCTCGCCCGCGCTGACCTGGACGCCATCACCCGACATCCTGCCGACCGGCGGCTTCGGTGCCCGCTACGTCGAGCATGCCCTCCCCACCTGGGTCTAGCGCGGGGGCTCACCGCTCTGGCCGCGGTTGTGAGGTCGCTCACACCGCGTCACAGCCGAGCGGGGCGGGTCGTCTTAGTGGCATGACGCACTCGGAACAGACCTCGGTGTTGATCACCGGAGGCAACAAGGGACTTGGCTTTGAGGCGGCCCGACGGCTCGGGGAGCAGGGCTGGACGATCTTTCTCGGCTCGCGTGATGAAGGTCGAGGACGGGCGGCTGCCGACAAGCTGTCCGACGGTGGCGCGAACGTGGTCATGGTCCCGCTGGACGTGACCTCGGACGAGTCGGTGACCGACGCTGTACGGCTCGTCCGGGAGCACACCGATCGGCTGGATGTGCTGATCAACAACGCCGGCGCGCCGGGAAGGCTCGTCGCACCTGCGGACGCGACGGCCGACGAAATTCACTCCGTCTACGACACCAACGTGTACGGACCGATCAGGGTCACGCACGCGTTCCTTCCTTTGCTGCAGGCGGCGGACCATCCGCGGGTGGTGATGGTGTCCAGCGGTGCCGGCTCCTTCGCGGTCATCACCGATCCGGAGCAGCCCACCTCGAAAATGCACGAGCTCGCCTACAGCTCATCGAAAGCGGCGCTGAACATGATCACCGTCCGGTACGCCCAGGCGCTCCCGAAGATCAAATTCAACATCGCCACTCCCGGAGAAGTCGCCAATCGCAAATTCGCCGCCACCGACATGAACAATCACACCGGCCAGCTGACGGTCACCGAGGGCACCGACTCGATCGTCAAACTCGCGATGATGGACGCCGACGGGCCGACCGGGATCTTCATCGATCGCCTCGGCCCCGTCGCGTGGTGACCGCCGCGCAACCAACCTGCGGCCCGATTCCGGAGACCCGGCAGAGGCCCGAGGCGCGGCGGCCCGGCCGCCGTCAGGAGCTCGTGAGGATGACGAGTTGCTGGGTCGCTCGGGTCATCGCGACATAGCGGTCGACCGCTCCTTCGATGCCCTCGCCGAACGCCTCCGGATCGATGAGGACGACCAGGTCGAACTCAAGCCCCTTCGACAGCTCCGGAGTCAGCGACCGGACGCGGGACGTCTCCTGGAATGTGGGATCGCCGATGACGCAGGCGATCCCGTCGGCATGCGCGGCGAGCCAGGTGTCGAGGATCGAGCTCAGATCCGCAGCGGACCCGCGGACGACGGGGACGCCGTTGCTGCGGATGGAGGTCGGCACGTTGGCGTCCGGGAGCACGGTCCGGATGACCGGCTCGGCTTCCGCCATGACCTCTTCCGGCGTCCGGTAGTTGATGCTCAGGGAGGCCAGGTTGATCTGGTCGAGCCCGACCCGCTTGAGCCGTTCCTGCCACGACTCGGTGAACCCGTGCCTGGCCTGGGCGCGGTCCCCGACGATGGTGAAGCTCCGGGACGGGCAGCGGAGCAGCAGCATCTGCCACTCCGCATCGGTGAGTTCCTGAGCCTCGTCCACGACGATGTGCGCGAACGGGCCGGCGAGCCGGTCCGGGTCGGTGCCGGGTAGTGCGGTCTCGTCGACCAGGGAGTTCTGTAGGTCCTGTCCGCGCAGCATCGTCACCAGGCCTTCACCGTCGTCATCGGCCTCGATCAGGTTGTCGACGACCCGCGCCATGCGCTCGCGTTGGGCGGCGACGGCGGCATTATGCCGACGCTTATGTCGTGCCGCCTCCGGGTCGCCGAGCCGCTGCCGTGCCGCGTCCAGGAGCGGCAGGTCGGACACCGTCCAGGCCTGGGCGTCCTCGCGCTGCAGCTTCTGAACGTCGTCGCGGCTGAGCCAGGGAGCGCACATCCGCAGATAGGCGGGTACGGACCACAGGTCTCCGACGAGGTCAGCCGCTTCGATCAGCGGCCACGCGCGGTTGAAGGTCGTGAGCAGCTCCCTGTTCCGCAGCAGCGACCTGCGGAGCAGATCAGCCGGGACGTCGTCGTCACGCTTGTCCACCAGTATCGTGAGCAGTCCCTGCCAGATCTGGTCGCGCGCCTCGTTGTGCGGGGTACCGGGTTCCGCTGCTTCGAACGCCTCGGCCCAGTCCTCCGCGCTCAGCCAGATGTCGGACCAGTTCGTCGTGACCGTCATCCCCTTGGTGGGCGGGTTCTCGTAGAACCTGACGGCCGGCTCGATCGCCTGCACCAGGTTCGCGGACGACTTCAGGCGGGCCACGTCCGGGTCGGGTTCGATCGCCGCCGCGGCTCCCTCGGCGACGAGGTCCCGCAGGGTGCAGGTCTGCACGCCCTCCTCTCCGAGGCTGGGCAGGACGTCGGCGACGTAGGCCAGGTAGGGCTGGTGCGGACCGACGAACAGCACGCCGCCCCGGCGGTGACCGAGGCGAGGGTCGGAGTAGAGGAGGTAGGCGGAGCGGTGCAGCGCGACGACCGTCTTCCCCGTACCAGGACCGCCGTCGACGACGAGAGCGCCGCGGGATCCGGCGCGGATGATGGCGTCCTGGTCGGCCTGGATGGTGCCGAGCACGTCGCGCATGCGGGACGACCGGTTGCCGCCCAGGCTGGCGATGAAGGCGGACTGGTCGTCGAGCGCGGCGTGCCCGTCAAACCCGTCCGAGGTGAACACCTCGTCCCAGTAGTCGCTGATCCGGCCGCGGGTCCAGCGATACCTGCGGCGGCTTGCCAGACCCATCGGGTTGGCGTGGGTCGCTCCGAAGAACGGCTCAGCCGCGGGGGAGCGCCAGTCGAGCAGCAGTCGACGACCTGCGCTGTCCGTAAGACCGAGTCGCCCGATGTACACGGGCTCGGGATTGTCCGCGCTGACGATGTGTCCGAGACACAGGTCCAATCCGAAGCGACGCAGTGCACGCAGGCGGGCGGTCAGCCGGTGGATCTCCATGTCCCGGTCCATCGCCGCCCGGCCCTTGCCGCCGGGCGCCTTGCGCTCGGCATCGAGGCGGTCGGACAGGTCGGCGATCGACTCCTCGAGGCTCTCCGCGATGGCCGCGAAGTGCCGCTCATCGTCGGCGATCAGCGTCGGGTCGGCCTTGGGGGCGAGGTGGTCAGGAAGGTCAAACGCGCTGGTAGTCAGCGGGTTCACGTATTAGCTCCGATCTGAGGTCGCTTGCGACCGTTACATGCCGATCCCGTGTGGTTCACGCGGACACGGGCGGCGAGTTCCCGCAACCGCACCGCGAGTCCGCCATCGGTTCGACGTCCTCGCGCGATCCGTACGTCGACAACAACACCCGCATTCCGCGTTCCCCGTTTCCGCTGGTTCTGGCCTCGGCCGATGATTCTGCGGCACGACCCGGGTCTTGCCGCAAGCCCCCCGGTGCGCTATAGGTTGAAAGTGGTAAGGAGTGGATGCTCCCCTTACCCCTCATCGTCCGCTATGGACGGACAACCTTCTCGCCAAGCGGCGGCGCGCCGCCGTCGAGAGCGCCGCCATTCTCATGGGAGTCGTCGCCGCACCGCCGCCAAGGCGAATCCGACTCCGCCGCTCGCGATGGCGGCCGTTACCGCGACGGCCGAGCTCCACCCGCTCATCTCCACGCACCACCCGTAGAGAGGCGGCCCGAGCAGCGTGCCCAGGCTACCCAGCTGTGTCACCGCCCCGACCCCCCAGGCGACACGACCGCTCGCGACGCCGGGCAACGCCGCGAACACCGCTGAGACGGCCAGGCCATTGAGCGCCAGCACCGCCGCAGCGCACAGCGCCACCACCGCCACCGGCGCCCCTAGGAAGACTCCGGCGCTCAATGGCGCCATGAGCAGCGCCGCGGCGATCAGCCGTCCCGGCCGCGCCCCGGCCCGCAGTGCGGCACTGGCCGCCAGGCTGCCCAGTACGCTGGCCGCCGGCACCAGCCCTGCCAACAGGCTCGCTTGGGAGCCGCTCAGCCTCATCTCGCCCATGAGATAGGTCGGGAGAACCGTGACCACGCTGACGCCGACCAGGGCGATCATCGCGAACCCGGCCGCCAGTGCGGCCACCGCCCACCCCGCACCCGGTTCGCCGAGCCGATCGTGGCTCTCAATCCGGCTGGGACGGGAGTCTGGAGGCAGCGTGCCGGCGAATACCGCCACTCCCAAGGTGAGCAGGCCCACGCCCGCGACCTGGGCGCGCCATCCGGCGGCTCCCGCGAGCGACCCCGCAGTACTCGCCAGCGCCAGCCCGGCCGGGATGCACAAGCCCCACAACGCCAGGGCGGTCTGCCGCGCCCTGCCCTCCAGCAGCCGGACCAGCAAGCTCGGCCCTGTGATCACCACCAGGGCGTACCCGGCGGCCTGGATCACCCGCACGGCGAACAACATCTCGGTGCTGCCGAGGAACGCGGCCCCCACTCCTGCCGCGCCCAGCGCCACCAGAGCGGCCACGAAAAGCCCGCGCAGCCGCCTTCGATCCACCCAGATCCCCAGCGGGAGGCAGGCGAGCCCGGCCACCAGTGTGATGAGTGACGACAGCCATCCCGCGGTGGTGAGCGACAAGGCGAACTCCTCGCGCACCACCGTGAGAAACGGGATGAATTCCCCCAAGGCCATACTGGCCGCAACACCCGCCGCCAGCACGGCGACAGCAGGACGAGATCTCATCGGGCACGCACCTCCCACAGACCGGGGAGACGCGACCGGAGCACCGGCCCGATCCTCAAGCCCCGGATGGGCGACGCCTCAACGAGGATCCTTGCGCAGCAGGCGGCAAAACCGCCGATGTCATCGTACGCCCCACGTTTTCGCTGTGATCGCGGTCATGGCCTCGCGGGGTGCGTCGCGCCAGTGCGGCAGTGCCTGCCATGACATCCTGCGATCTCCACTGGGACCGCCACGCCTTCAGCCGCCTGGAGCAGGCCATGCGCCGCGTCTGCGCCGAGCAGGAAACGAACACGATCCGAAGCTTTCCGGAGGGGCGCTCTGGGATGACCGCAGGCGCACTCGGCTGCGCATCAACGCCTCCCTGCTGTCGATGACGTCATCGGCGGCGGCCGACGGTGAGGATGGCCGACCAGTGGCGGGTGAGCCGTCCGTCCGGGCAGGCGGCGAGGCGGCGGCGTATCTCGCGGTAGAGGTGTTGGTTCTTGTCCGGCTCCATGGCGATGTGGCCGGAGAACGTGTCGAGTAGCGCGATGTATTCGTCTGCCGTGTAGCGCAGGGCCCAGACGTAGCGCCGCGTCCCGACGACCGCGAAGTGCCCGGAGGCGTCGAACTCGGCGGCGATGGGGTCGGGCTCGTCCTCGGGCAGTGGAGGTGGCCACGGGCCGTCATGGCCTTCGCCGATTTCCTCATAGACCTTCTGGATCTCGATGAAGAACGGGTCGACGTCTGCCGGGAATGCGTGGTCGGCGTTCCACACGGCCAAGTGGCCGCCTTGGGGGAGCAGGGTGGCTGCCTTCGCGTACTTGACGTCCGGATCCACCCACTTCCAGGCTGTGGCCGCGTAGACCAGATCGAAGCGGACTCCTGTGGGCGGCTCCCAGTCTTCGAACGATGAGGTGATCACCGAGACGTCGGCGAATTCGGCGAGGTGGTGCCGTGCCTCCGCCGCCAGGGCCTCGCCGAGCTCGATCGCGGTGATCCGAAAGCCCATCCGGGCCAAGGGCAGCGTGGCTTTTCCCGGGCCACATCCGACTTCGAGCAGGTGCGCGGGTGCTTCGATACCCGAGATCGCGAGCAGGTCGGAATACAGCTCGGCAGGGTAATCAGGGCGCGCCTGCTGATAGAGAGAAGCGGCGGTGTCGAAGGTGGATCGGAGACGTTCGCGCGACATACGCCAATCCTGGCAGCAGTCAGGCGGTCCCGCCCTCGTGGAGCGAAGGGCCCCGCAGGATACGCCAGAGCACATACGCCTGCAGCAAGCCTGCGCCGGAAAGGATCACTGTGAGCAGCACGGGGTCCTCCAGCTGAGGTGGGACCAGATCCCATCCCCACCAGATCAGCCACCCAAGAGGGAATGTAATGATCATGAGGGCCACGCCGGTCAACAGGATCGGATCTTGCGCGGTCAGCAAGATCACCACCGAGACGACGCCAAGGATTACCACCAGGCCGGCGTACGCACCGGCGAGAACTGCCGCGACCAGGCCATTTCTGTAACGCCTCATCCGGTCACGCTCCTTGGACGTCCTGCGAGGGACGCTGAGTGTACTCGCGGCCCGGCTGAGCGGGTCCGGATCGTGCCGTGCCAGGGTATATTCACAGGCGCCGATATCGATGGATGTCAATATGGAGTGCCGGTGGAGCTGCTTGAGACGCTGGAATGTTGTTCGCCACTGGCCGGCGAACCGCTCGACACCGGGCAGGCGCTTCGGCTGGCTCGGGTGTTCAAGGCGCTGGGGGATCCGGTACGGCTGCGCATCGTGTCGATCGTGGCCAGTCACGCGGGCGGCGAGGCGTGCGTGTGCGACCTGACGGCGAGCTTCGATGTGTCGCAGCCGACCATCAGTCACCACCTCAAGGTGCTCAAGCAGGTCGGGCTGTTGACCAGCGAGCGGCGCGCCTCGTGGGTCTACTACCGCATCGTGCCCGAGATGATGGCTGAACTGTCTGCCCTGTTGGACGTCTCCAAAGCGCTGGACGGGTCCCGGGAGGCCGGCGTTTCGCGTCAGGGTGGTGGCCGATGAGCCTGCCGCGGCGGCTGCTGGCCGAGTTCGTGGGCACGGCGCTGCTGGTGACTGTGGTGGTGGGCTCGGGGATCATGGCCCAGACGCTGTCTCCGGGTGACGTGGGCCTGCAACTGCTGGAAAACTCCACCGCGACCGTGTTCGGGCTCGGCGTGCTGATCGTGGTGCTCGGCCCGGTGTCGGGAGCCCACTTCAACCCGGTGGTGTCGGCGGCAGACTGGTGGTATCTGCGGCAGGGCGGGGCCGGGTCGCGCATCGGTGACCTGGCCGCCTACGCCGTCGCGCAGATCCTCGGCGGCATCGGCGGGGCCATCCTGGCCAACCTGATGTTCGACAAGCCCGCGATCTCCTGGTCCACGCATGAGCGAGCTGCGCCGCATCTGTGGCTGGGCGAAGTCGTCGCCACCGCGGGGCTGGTGCTGGTCATCTTCTGCCTGGTACGGGCGGGACGGGCGGCCGTCGCGCCGATCGCGGTGGCGAGCTATATCGGCGCGGCCTACTGGTTCACCTCCTCCACCAGCTTCGCCAACCCCGCCGTCACGATCGGCCGGGCGTTCTCCGACACCTTCGCCGGGATCGCACCGGAGTCGCTGCCTGGCTTCATCGCAGCGCAAATGGTCGGCGGCGTCGTTGGTCTCCTGCTGGTGCGCGGCCTGTTCGGCCGTGTCGAAACCATCGTGCAAGAGCCTGTCGTGCCGCATGCGGCAGGTCCCGGCTCTTGACGCCCAGCAATTGGCTCAATGACTATTGAGTCAATGGACATTGAGGAGAATCGGGCGCTGGTGGCCCGGGCGCGTGTGCATGCTGCGCTCGGCGAGCCCGCCCGCCTGGCGATCGTCGACCACCTTGCCCTGGGCGACGCGTCGCCCGGAGAGATCGGTCAGAGACTGGGGCTGCCCACCAACCTGCTCGCCCACCACCTGAAGATCCTCGATCAGGCGGGGCTGATCCGGCGGCGCCAGTCGGAGGGCGACCGGCGACGCAGCTACCTGCACCTGGTGCCCGGCGCGCTGGCCGGTCTGCTGCCGGCCCCGCTGCGGCATGCGCCCCGGGTGGTGTTCGTCTGCACCCACAACTCGGCGCGTTCCCAGCTCGCCGCGGCGTTGTGGGCGCGTACGGGCAGCGTGCCCGCCGTCTCGGCCGGCACCAGCCCGGCTGCGCGCGTGCATCACCACGCGGTGGCCATCGCCCGGCGGCACGGACTGTCGCTCGCCTCCGCCCGCCCCCGTCACCTCGAGGACGTGCTACGCCCGGACGACCTGGTCGTGGCGGTCTGCGACAACGCCCACGAAAACCTGGGCGATCGGCTCGGTGGCGTCGACCGGCTGCACTGGTCGATCCCCGACCCGGTGCGGGCAGGCACCGGCACCGCCTTCGAGCACGCCTACACCGATATCGCCGGTCGGATCGACCGGCTGGCTCCGGCCGTCCACCACCCCCGGAAGAAGTGAGTGATCATGGCCCAGACCTATCATCGCGATGACCTGTCCGTGGACCAGCGGCTCGCGCTGGCCACCGCCGCCCGCCGCCTGCGCGATGAGTTCACCGGCGTTGTCGGCACCGAGACCATTGAACGCTTCCTGCACACCAGCTACGACCAGTTCGCCGTGCAGAGCACCATCGCCAACTTCCTGCCGCTGCTGGCCGAGCGGTTCGCCCGCCAGCGCCTGCACGCCCTGGCCCGCGTCGAGGGTCACCATGATGGCCGGCCGGTCGTGCTGTTCCTGTGCGTGCACAATGCCGGTCGTTCCCAGATGGCCATGGGGTTCTTCCAGCACCTGGCCGGAGATGGCGCGCTGGCCTGGTCGGGTGGGTCCGAGTTCGCCACTGAGATCAATCCGGCCGCGGTCGCGTCCATGGCGGAGCGGGGGATCGACATCTCGAAGGAGTTCCCCAAGCCGTGGACGGAGGAGATCGTCCGGGCTGCTGATGTGGTGGTCACCATGGGCTGTGGCGACGCCTGTCCGGTCTTCCCCGGTAAGCGCTACCTGGACTGGGCGCTGGACGATCCTGCGGGTCAGAGTGTCGAGGACGTACGCCCGATTCGCGACGAGATCGAACGCCGCGTCCGCGCCCTTCTCGACGAACTGAGCGTTCCCGCCAGGGGGTGACCACACCTACCGAGGTGCGGGCCAGTGCTCCCGCCTTCAGGCGGGTGGTGAAGGCCCGCGCGGGAAGGCTCCAAGGGCCTGAGTGTGCCCTGACTCGCGCTTTGGAACCGGTCGTGACCGCGTCTGGTCTTGTCTCATTTCTGAGGCTGGTCCTGGGACTGGAGGTAGGTGCGGACGGTGGCCAGGCTGGCGTCGCCGGTCGAGCCTGCGTAGTAGGAGCGGGACCAGAAGTGCCCGCCCCGCAGGTGTGTGCGGACGTGGGTGTTGTATTCCTGGCGGAGGTAGCGGGCTGAGACGCCTTTGAGGGAGTTGACGAGGGAGGACAGGGCGACCTTGGGCGGGTAGCGGACCAGGAGGTGGACGTGGTCGTGTGCGCCGTTGAAGTCGGTCAGTTCGCAGTCGAATTTCTCGCACACCTCTTTCATGATCTGTTCGCAGCGTTCCAGCATGGGGCCGGTGAGTGCGTCCCGCCGATATTTCGTGACAAACACCAAATGCGTGGACAGCTCGTGGACGCAGTGACGCCCGGTTCTGATGTCCGGGTTCGGTTCCCATCGTGGTGACATACACCAAACGATAGAATGCGCCGCGTGGAGCAGGAGAAACGCAATCGTGCTCAGGTCGCCCGCCTGGAGTTGGACCAGCGGCAGAGCGCCGTCTTGGACGGCCAGGCACACAATGCACGCTGTGGAACCTGCTGCACGAGTTCTTCACCTTCCGGCAGGGACGGTTCGCCTCCCTCGCCCAGTGCGACGAGGCCATCCGGGCCGCCGCAAAGAGATCGACTGGCTCAACGACCTGCCCGCCCAAGCGGCGCAGGCCGTGCTGAAGACCTACCGGCAGGCGTGGGCGAACTACTTCAACCCCGACCACCCGGCCGGGCGCCCCACGTTCAAGAGCCGATTGCGCTCCCGGATGGCGGTGGACGTCCCCCAGGCGCGGGATCTGAACATCACCCGGATCAACCGGCGGTGGGGCGCGGTCACCATCCCCAAACTCGGCCGTGTCCGCTTCCGATGGACCAAAGACCTGCCGGGGGTCACGAAGGGCGGCCCGGACGGGAAGATCACCGGGGCGCGGCTGGTGAAGGAGGCAGGCGGGTGGCACATCGTGTTCCGTATCCAGAGCGAGGAGCCGGTGCCGGCCCCGCATCCGGGGCCGCACACCGCGATCGACCGGGGCATCGCCGTGCCCTTGGCGCTTGCCACCGGAGAGAAGATCTTCCACCGTGACCAGTGGCTGACCGGCGGGGAGCAGGAGCGCCTGCTCCGCCTGGAACGCAAAGCCGCCCGCCAGAAACGAGCCGCGAAACCCGGACAACCTGCCAGCAACCGGCTGAAGCACACCTACGACCAGATCGCCCGCCTGCGCGCCAAAGCCAAACGCCGGGCCATCGACTGGCAGCACCAGACCACCGCCAAACTCACCGACCGGTTCAGCCTCATCGTGCTCGAAGACCTCAAGGTCACAAACATGATGGCCTCCGCCGCCGGCACTCTCCAGGCGCCGGGTAAGAATGTCGCCCAAAAACGCGGCCTCAACCGCGCCATCGCCGGACAGGCATGGGGCCGCACCGCCGAGTTCCTCACCTACAAGGCCACCGACAAAGGCGGCAAGGTCGCCTACATCCCGGCACCGGGCACCAGCCAGGAATGCCACGCCTGCCACACGATCACCGAGGGCTCCCGCGAGAGTCAGTCCCGGTTCGTGTGCAAGAACCCAGCCTGCGGGTGGATCGGCAACGCCGACGTCAACGCCGCCCGCACCCAGTTGTACCGGTACAACTCAGCCGCCGGACGGGCGGTCACCGGACGTGGAGGCCCTGCACCACTGGGGCCGCTGAAGCGTCAAGCACCTCATGGCGGGCCCACCCGCACCGCCCCGCACGGGGTGGCCGCGTAGCGGCCATGAGAATCCTCCCCATTCATGGGGAGGAGCACGTCAAAGGGTCGTCGGCAATGCCCTCGGGAAGGCGCTCCGTGCTGCCGCGACAACACCGGTACAGTGAACGCAAGGTGCGCGGCGGTGGGGCCCGCCGCCCCCGGATCAACCGGGGAAACCGCGGTCAGCGTGCCGCCAACGGTCCCTACCAGGGGTGATGTCTGTCGTTCTGGTAGGGAGGTCGTATGCAAGAGCCTGTTGCCCCCATTGATTCCGATGTGGCCGTGCGAGCCGAGATCCGGCCGAGCGCGTGGCCGGTGCTGGCGGCCATCTCCCTCGGCGGTGTGCTGGGTGCGCTGGCGCGCTACGGCGTCTCCCTTGCTCTGCCGCACGCCCCAACGGGATTCCCATGGTCGACGTTCCTGATCAACGTGTCGGGCTGCCTGCTGATCGGCGTCCTCATGGTGCTGGTCAATGAGATGCGGACAGGGCGGCTGCTGCGCCCGTTCTGGGGCGTGGGCGTCCTGGGCGGTTACACCACCTTCTCGACCTACATCATCGACATTCATCAGGCGATGCGCGCCGGTGCACCCGGGGTGGCCCTGGCCTACCTGCTCGCCACGCTGGTCGCCGCCCTGCTGGCGGTCTGGGCGGGCACGGCGATGACTGCTCAAGTCTTGGCGATCGCTCGGCGTCGGCGCGAACAAAGGAGGCAGCGGTGAAACTCCATGGACCCGCACTACGGCTGACCGTCTTCGTGGGCGACACCGACACCTGGCACCACAAGCCGCTCTACCACGAGATCGTCCATCGCGCGCACTCCGCCGGGCTGGCCGGCGCGAGCGTGTTTCGCGGCATGGAAGGCTACGGCGCCTCTAACCACATCCACACCACCCGCATCCTGTCTCTGTCGGAGGACCTGCCGGTGGCCGTCGTCATCGTCGACGCGGCCGACAAGATCCGCAGCTTCCTCCCCCAGTTGGACGAGCTGATCAGCGAGGGCCTGGTCATACTCGATGAGGTTGAGGTGATCCGCTACGTGGGCCGTCCGGCCGGACAGGAGGGACGCCGATGACGGTGCTGCTGGTGGCTCTCGGCGCCGCAATCGGGGCTCCGCTGCGCTATCTGGCTGATCGCCTGGTGCAATCCCGGCACGACTCGGTGTTTCCCTGGGGCACCCTCGCGGTCAACCTGGCGGGCTCGTTCGCGCTGGGACTGCTGGTGGGCATGCCCGCCGGGCCGGCCTTGTCCGCCGCTCTCGGCACCGGCTTTTGTGGCGCACTGACCACCTACTCCACCTTCAGCTACGAGACGTTGCGCCTGGCCCAGGAGGGCACCCGCTTCTATGCGCTGGCCAACATCGTTGCCGGGATCGTGGCCGGGCTCGGGGCCGGCCTGGCCGGCCTGCTTGTCGCCCAGGCCATCACCGCCTGACCAGGCGGCCGGGCCGGCCGGCATAGCGCCTGGACGCCTCAAGCGGTGACGGCGGGTTCGGCGAGCGGGGTGAACAGCTCGCCGAGCCGGGCGACCTGCCGCGGGATGATCCAGTAGTAGACCCAGGTGCCACGGCGCTCACTGCCGATCAGCCCGGCTGTACGCAGGACTTTCAGGTGGTGGCTGATGGTGGGGGCGGTGAGGTCGAAGGCGTCGGTCAGATCGCAGACGCACGCCTCCCCGCCCGGGTGGGAGCCGATCATGGACAGCAGGCGGAGCCGTACGGGATCGGCGACAGCCTTCAGGAGCGCGGCGAGCTCGGCGGCGTCTGTCTCCGACAGCGGCTCGCGCGCGATCGGGGAGCAGCACGCTCCTGCGGTGGCGGTCACGACGGCACCTCCTGCTTCGACAGTTGTCTAAATGATAGCCGCCGGTAGACGACCAGAGCGAACGTGGCTACCGCGAACAGCGGCCCCCTGGGCTGGGTTCAGCCGCAGCAGCTGCCGCCGCTGGAAGCGGAGATGGTGGCGAGCTGTCGAATCAGCGCGTACGGCGGCCTGATCGGGGACGAGAATCAACGTCACGAGGGTGCATGGTGGCGCTCGACGGCCGCCACGGTTCGCGCGACATCGCCCGCGATGATCGCGTCCACCAGCTCAGCGTGCACCTCCAGCCGCAGGCGGAGATAGTCCTCCTTGCGGCTGTCGTCGGGATCGGCATGCTCTGACATCTCGGTGATGAACCGGGTCATGCTCAGGTAGACGGCTTTGGCCAGGTGGTTGGGGCTGATCTCGGCGATGCGCTCGTGCAGGGCCCAGTTGGCGCGCATGAAGCGGTCGGTGCTGGTCGTCGCGCGTTTGAGATGGGTCATGTGCCGGCGCAGGTCGGAGATGTCCTGCCGGCTCCGGTGCTGCGCCGCGTCGGTGGCGATCAGCGGCTCCAGCGCCTCGCGTACGGCGATGGCGTCGGCCACGGTGGTGGGCATCCTCCGCACGGTCAGCAGGGTGTGCCGCAGCCGCACGATCGGGTTGGGCTGGGCCACGAACAGGCCGCCACCGCGTCCGGGACGGATCTCGACGCTGCCGCGGTCGTTGAGCAGGCGCGCGGCTTCGCTGATGGTCGCGCGCCCGTAACCGGAGTGGTCGCGGAACTCCTCCATCGTGCCGATCAGGTCGCCGGCGCCCAGCCCGCGTTCGACGATCATCGACTCGATGTCTGCGGCCAGCGCCTCCGCGCGCGTCAGAGGTTCAGCCTTAACCACCCGAACAGTTCTACCAGATTCCTAGCCATTCCGGCAGTCGGGCGGTACGCTCCGGCGAGAACATAACACCCTAAACGTCCGGGTGTTTATTCCCGTCGATCAGCCTGCTGGCCAGGGATTTTGCCCCGCATCGAGGAGGGTTGCGATGAAAACCGCCGTGTTCCCGCTCAGCCACCTCGGAGGTGCCGCATGACCGCCCTTCTGCATCAGGTGCTCAGCCAGGTCGACGGACCGGACCCGCGGCTCAACGAGCTCGTCCGGGGCCTGGTCACGCACCTGCACGCCTTCGTCGAGGAGGCGCGCCCCACTCCCGAGGAGTGGCTGGCGGGGCTCGACTTCCTCATCGAGACCGGCAAGATGTGCACCCCCGTCCGCAACGAGTTCATCCTGTTGTCCGACATGCTCGGCCTGACCTCGGCCGTGGACGACGTCAACAACGAGGGTCCCGAGAGCATGACCCCATCCTCGGTCGAGGGCCCGTTCCACTCGCCGGCGCCGGAGCGTGAGCTCGGCGCCTGGATCAGCTTCGGTCCCGAGCGGGAGCGGGCGGTCCCCACGGTCGTCCACGGGCGGGTGCTGGACTGCGACGGCACCCCGCTGGCCGGCGCGGTGGTGGATCTGTGGCAGGCCAACGACACCGGCCTGTACGACACCCAGGACGACGCCCAGGACACCGGCAACCTGCGCGGCCTGTTCACCACCGACGCCGAGGGCCGCTACTGGTTCCGCACCATCCGGCCCAGCAGCTATCCGGTCCCCACCGACGGCAGTGGCGGCAGGCTGCTGAAGGCCATCGGCCGTCACCCCATGCGCCCGGCTCACCTGCACTACCGCGTCACCGCCCCGGGATACCGGACGCTGACCACCCACGTGTTCCTGGCCGGCGACCCCTACCTCGGCTCCGACGCCGCGTACGCGGTCAAGGACGAGCTGATCTGCGACCCCCGCGAGCGCATCGAGGGCTGGGAGATGGACGGTCCGTATGAGGAGATCGAGTTCGATCTCAAGCTGGTGCCTCTCGACTGGAAGGAAGGGCAGTGAAGCTCGCCGGAGTCCGGCTCCCCGGAGACGACATCGTGCACATCGCGCGTCTGGACGGCGACACCGTCCAGATCGTGACCGACGTGGCGCGCTTCTGGGCCGACGCCCGCGGCTGGACGGCCAAGGCCGCCCGGCTCACCGGCGACGCCGTGCCGGTCGCGTCGGTGCGTTTCGCACCGCCGGTGCCGCCGTCCGCGCGGGTGATCTGCGTCGGGCTCAACTACCGCGCCCACGCTGCGGAGGGCTCGTTCGAGGTGCCCGACTACCCGACGTTGTTCGGCCGGTGGACGGCGTCGCTCAGCGTGGATGACGTGCCCGCGCCGGTCCCGGCCGGGGAGCCCGGTTTGGACTGGGAGGGCGAGGTCGCCGCGTACGTCGCCGAGCCGCTGTGCGATGTGGACCCTGGCACCGCGCTCGCCGCCGTGCTCGGCTACTCCACCTTCAACGACCTGACCGCCCGCCGCGCCCAGAAGCTCACCACCCAGTGGACGCTGGGCAAGAACGGCGACCGCAGCGGCCCCATGGGGCCGATCGTCACCGCCGACGCGGTCGGCGACCTGCGCGACGGGCTCCGCATTCAGACCAGGGTCAACGGCGCCGTCGTTCAGGACGGCAACACGCGAGACATGATCTTCGGCGTCGGCGAGGTGCTTTCCTTGATCAGCCGTACCCTAACGCTCAACCCCGGTGACGTGATCGCCACCGGAACCCCCGACGGCGTCGGCTACGTCCGCACGCCACCGTGGCTGCTGCAGGCGGGCGACGTCGTGGAGGTCGAGATCGACCGGCTGGGCACACTCCGCACCCCCATCGTGGGAGCGGACGGCCGCGCCCCGAGACGCGAGGGCATCGCATGAGCATCCCGCACCCCGGCTTCGGGACTTTTGCGACCGTGCCGGATAGGAAACTGCGGAAATATCGGACCTGACTTATATGGAGATTCTGCATTCCATATAGAAATGTAATCAGATCGAGCTGATCATTTATGTTAAGGCGCTGTTCGTCATTCACGGAGAGGATGCAAGATATTACTCTGCCGGCATCAAGGGGTGGTGCGTATGGGTGGATATTCGGACTCTCAGCCGCAGCTGCTTGTCGTCAGCAGGGGGATGGCGGGGGTCAGGTTCGATATTCCCGGTGGGCACACCGAGATCGGCAGCATGCACGGGTCGGGGATCCGGTTAGAGGTGGACGGGGTCAGCAGGCGGCACGCGTCGCTCGATCGGACCGGGGATCAGGTGCTCATCAACGATCTCGGGTCGACGAACGGGACGTGGGTCAACGGCCATAAGATCGTCAGTGGTCAGGTGTTGTGTGACGGGGACCGGCTGCGGATAGGGTACGCGGAGCTGCGGTTCGTGCAGGGTGCCGCGGCGGCTCCGCCGGCGAGTTACGGGTTCGGGGACGTACGCGGGCCGGTGAACGCGGGGAGTGGCGTCCAGTACGTCGGCGGGTATCACCAGTCGGCCGGCAGAGACATCTATGGCGACAATTACGACATTCAGGTGAATGCCGATTATGAGCCTATTGACGAGGTATTCCAGGGGAGAGGGTTCGGGCGCGTCCTCCTGATCCTCGGCATGATGATCGCTCTGGCGGGCTTCGGCATCTGGGGGTCCTTCATCTTCGGATTCGTGACCACCAACGATTTCTCGAATCCGTTCGAAAAGGAATTGGTGCCCGGGATTCCCATGGCGCCCACGGGTTTCGGTCTTTTCGTGGCCGGTGGGGTGCTCGCGGGGATCGGCTCGTCCATGTCCAAGGCTGCGCGTAAGCGCGCGCAGGAGCGCAATCGGCGGCGGCGTGGGCCGCGGCGTTAGGGAGAGGTGGCGGTAATGGGGGAGACCTTCCGTTTCGGTAATGTCACCGGGCCGGTGAACGCGGGGAGCGGCACGCAATACGTGGGCGGGCATCACCAGGTCGCCGGGAGAGACCTCCACGGCGTCGCCGGGAATCAGATCATGAACCAGGGTCTCCACGCCGACCTGGAGGCCATCAGGAACGCTCTCGGCGAGCTGAGGCTGACCGCGACCGAACGCCAGAACGCCGAGCGCGAACTGTCCGCGGTCGAGGACGCGGTGCGAGCAGAGACGCCCGACAGGGAGCAGGCGGCCGACCACCTCCAGGCGCTCACCTCGGGACTGGAGCGCGCCGGAGCGCTCGCCGACGCGGGCACCTCATTGGTCGACGCCCTGGGCCGGATCGCCCAGTGGCTGGGCCCGCTGGGCGCGGGAGTGATCGCACTCCTCGGCCTCTGACAGCCCGGGAGGCCGACGGAAGGCTGCCGTAGTCGTGACGATTACAGTTGGCCGGTGCCCCAACTTCGTCTCGCCCTGTATCAGATCGACTCGACCGTCGGCGACCTCTCCGGGAACGCCGAGTCGATCGTGCGCTGGACCCGGCATGCGGCTGAGCAGGGAGCTCACCTGGTGGCGTTCCCCGAGATGGCGTTGACCGGATTTCCCCTGGAGGACCTCGCACTCCGGTCCTCCTTCGTGGACGCCACCCGCGCCGCGCTGGCCGGGCTCGCGGAGCGACTGGTCTCCGAGGGGTGCGGGGAACTGCCGGTGGTCGTCGGCTACGTCGACCGTGGCGAGGCGCGGCCCCGCTACGGGCAGCCTGCCGGCGCGCCGCAGAACGTCGCCGCTGTTCTTCACCGGGGGGACGTCGTCCTGCGGTTCGCGAAGCACCGTCTGCAGAACTATGGCGTCTTCGACGAGGTCCGCTACTTCGTGCCGGGAAACACGCTCCCCGTGGTGCGGGTGCACGGCGTCGATGTCGCGCTCGCGATCTGCGAGGACCTGTGGCAGGAGGGCGGCCGGGCTCCCGCCGCCCGGGCCGCCGGGGCGGGTCTGCTGCTGTCCATCAACGGTTCGCCGTACGAGCTCAGCAAGCACGACGACCGCCTGGACGTGGTCCGCAAGCGCGCCCAGGAGGCTGGTTGCACGCTGGCCTACTTGACGATGACGGGCGGCCAGGACGAACTGGTCTTCGACGGCGACTCCATCGTGGTGTCGGCTCAGGGCGAGGTCATCAGCCGGGCGCGGCAGTTCGAGGAGGGCTGCATGCTGGTCGATCTGGAGCTCCCGGCCGCCGCCGAGGAACCGCCGAGCGGCGTGGTCGCTGACGGGCTGGTGGTAGAGCACCGTACGATCTCGGCCGAGCCGCTGCCGCCGTACGAGGTCCAGGCGCCCGGCGGGCAGGCCGCACGCCTCGAGGACGAGGAGGAGATCTACACCGCGCTGGTCGTGGGCCTGCGAGCGTACGTCGCCAAGAACGGCTTCCGCAGCGTGCTGACCGGGCTGTCAGGCGGCATCGACTCGGCCCTGGTCGCCGCCATCGCCTGCGACGCCGTAGGGGCGGCCAACGTTCACGGGGTGGCCATGCCGTCCCGATACTCCTCGGAGCACTCCGTCGCCGACGCGGCGGAGCTGGCCCGGCTCACCGGGCTGAACTTCCGGACCGTACCGATCGTGCCGATGTTCGACGCCTCCATGGGAGCGCTGGGGCTGACCGGTCTCGCCGAGGAGAACCTGCAGTCCCGGCTGCGCGGGATGGTGCTCATGACCCTGTCCAACCAGGAGGGGCACATCGTGCTCGCGCCCGGCAACAAGAGCGAACTGGCGGTGGGCTACTCCACCCTGTACGGCGACTCGGTGGGCGCCTACGCGCCGATCAAGGACGTCTACAAGACGTCCGTCTTCGCCCTGGCCCGGTGGCGTAACCGCGCCGCGCTGGAGCGTGGCCAGACCCCGCCGATCCCGCACAACTCCCTCAGCAAGCCGCCCAGCGCCGAGCTGCGGCCGGGCCAGGTCGACACCGACTCCCTGCCCGACTACGCCGTCCTGGACCAGATCCTGTCGCTCTACATCGACGGCGAGCAGGGGCGCGAGGCGATCGTGGCGGCGGGCTACGACGCGGAACTGGTGACGTGGGTCCTGCGGATGGTGGACACGGCGGAGTACAAGCGGCGGCAGTACCCGCCCGGCACGAAGATCTCACCAAAGGTCTTCGGCAAGGACCGCCGCCTCCCGATCACCAACCGCTGGCGCGAGTCCGCCTGACACAGGGCTGACCGGGTGCGAGCCCCGCCCCCTGCGGTTCTCATCGCCATGTTTCCAGTCTGATCCCGGTCGCTGTGAAGGAAATTTCCATTTCTTCTCCGCGCGCGGCGCCGACCGGGAATGATCGAAGATCGGCCGCGCGCCGCGTGAGCGGGCCGGCCGACCGACCAAACGATTGGAGCAACGTGCGAAGAAGATCTTCCCTGCTCGCCACCGCTTTCATGGCGATGGCGGTGCTGTTACCCGTCTTGCCGGCCGCGGCGGCCGCTGAGAACGGTGTCTCGGCGGTCAGCGGGAGTGGCGGCATCGCATGGCAGCCCTGCGAAGAGGAGCCTGCCGCCGAGTGCGGCACATTGACCGTCCCGATCGACTGGTCCAAGCCGGACGGGCCCACCGTCGACCTGGCCGTCGCCCGGCGCAAGGCCACCGATCCTGCCGCCCGGATCGGGTCTCTGGTGCTCGGCGCGGGTGGCCCGGGCGGATCGGGTGTGGAGTTCGCCTACAGTTCCCCCGGATTCTTCACCGAGGAGATCCAGAAGCGGTTCGACATCGTCGGTTTCGATCCCCGGGGCGTGGGCCGCAGTAACCCGGTGATCTGCTCGGCGTCGGTGTACAACGAGATGCCGTACGCCGTCATGAAGAGCCAGGCCGACTTCGACAAGTGGACCGCCTACAACAAGAGGCTGCACGCCGATTGCCGGGCCCGCACCGGCCCCCTGTACGACCACGTCGACTCGGTCAACGTCGCGCGTGACATGGACGCCCTGCGCGCCGCGCTCGGCGAAGAGAAGCTGACCTTCTACGGGGTCTCGTACGGCACCCTGCTCGGGCAGATGTACGCCGAGATGTTCCCGAACCGGATCCGGGCTCTCGCCCTGGACAGCAACATGGACCACAGCCTCGGCGTCAAGGCGTTCCTCTACACCGAGGCGCTCGCCGTCGAGGACGCCTTCGACCAGTTCGTCGGCTGGTGCGACCAGGAGCCCGGCTGCGCCCTGCACGGGCAGGACGTCCGGGCGGTCTGGAAGAGGCTGCTGGACAAGGCGCAGAAGGGCGAGCTCTACTGGCCGGGCGTCACGGATCGTCCGATGACCGAGCTGCAGGTCCTGTGGAACGGCGTGCTGGGCACCGAGGGGCCCGCCTGGCAGCTGCTGAGCGAGATGCTTCGCGCCCTGGACGGTGGCGAGCCGCCGTCGTGGATGCCGCCGCTGCCCGGCCGCCAGCCCGTGACGGGAGAAGTCGCCCAGCTGCCGACTGTGATTCTCTGCGAGGACTACAACCTCCGGGTGCGCAACTATGACGAGTACGCCGAGATCATGCGAAACTCCGGTCGCCTGGCACCCGACATGCGGTTCAACCCGATGCCGATCGAGGACCTGCCCGTCTGCCTCAACCACCCCACCACCAACCCGCAGCACACGCTGCGCTACACGGGCAGTGCTCCGATCCTGCTGGGAAACTCGATCCACGACCCCTCCACCCCGTGGATCTGGTCCGCCAACGTGGGCCGCCAGCTCGGCTCCAAGGCGGTGCTCCTCACCTACGAGGGCTGGGGCCACCGCATCTACGGCAAGGACGAGTGCAGCACGGTGCCGATCGACAACTACCTGATCTCGCTGACCGTGCCCCCGCACGGCTTCCGCTGCCCCGTGGGCGGCAGGGTCGAGAACACGCTCAAGCGGCAGGCCGAGTTGTGGCCGACGGACGGGCTCCCCTGGGGCGGCTCGCTCGCGTCCTCGCTCCGCTCATAGCCGGGTGATGATCCGTGCTGAGCCGGTCGCCAGGACCGGCTCAGCACCAAACCTCGCCGAACGAGAGCTGTCGTCGGCCGTACCTGTCGGGAGGTGTCAGGTACGCCTGGCAGCCTGGACCGCACCTTCACCAAGGAGTGGGACGGCATGAGCGACATCGAAAAGACGCTGGCGGAAATCGAGCAGCGCATGCTGGACGCCGACGCGGCCTACGACGAGGGCTTTTTCGCGGAATACTGCGCCGATGACTTCGTCGCCATGGGAAATTACGGCATCGTGTCCAAGCAGCAGGTTCTCGACATGTATGCCAAAGGAAGCGGAAACCCGGACCGGCGTAACCAGGCACACGACGTCGTGGTCAAACCGCTCGGCGACGCCGGAGCCGTGGTCGCCTACAAACTGACGAGCACGACCGGCGACGAGACGTCCTCGTGGTACGCCTCGACGGTCTACCGCCGGACCCCGGACGGCTGGCGTGTCGTCCTCCTCCACCAGACGCCCATGTAGGTGCTGGAAACCGGCGACGGGTGCCTAGTGAGTCACTCGGCGGCTGGGGTTGGTGCCCTTCCATTCGGTCAGTGGGGCGCAGTGCCATCTCCACCCCACCTGCCGCTCTTGACCGGGGAGGTCGGCGCGGCCGTTGGCCCACAACAACGTCTCCCACGGGTCCGTGTCCGCCGGCGCCCACGGAAACAAGCGACGCACGGTGGCCGCCGCGAGCTTCTCGGCAGGGAGGAAGCTCTGGCCGACCCCAGCGCCGACGTCGGCGGTGTGCACGAGCATCTCGTCGCAGGCCATCGCGGCGAAGCCGGACGCGTCGGCGAGACCCCAGGGATGCCACCCGCGAGCCCCGGGCGCAGTCGCGTCGACGACCCGCGCCAGGATCGTGGCGAATGTGGTCATCGTGGTGATGAGGTCGTCCGGCTTCGACTCAGGACGGACATGGATCTCCGTCGTGCTGAGCTCCTGCTCTCCAGCGGCAAGATCAGTGGCATACCACAGCAGGCAGTCGCTCACGTGAGCCGCGGCCTGTGCGGCGGTCCAGTCCATCCCGGGAATGGGGGTTTCCGCCCAGCTCCTGTCGGCTGCTGAACGCAGGAATCTCTCGCATTCGGCTGCTGTCTGCAGAACCGTGCTTCCGTCCATGCGGGGGATCATCGCACACGGCACTGACAGAATTCCCGCGGGCGACGGCTGCTGAACGGCGCGGAGCTGCCCGGCTCCGCCAGAGGGCGTCGCGTTGACGGCCCTCCCGGGAGTCGGGCATCATCTCCGCACCGATAGTCATCCAGAGGATCTGAGGGACCTGGCCCGGTGACGGTCCGGCAACCTGCCCGAAGCGGCAAGGTGCCAACGCCAGGAACGATGAGGAGGGTTTCGATGAGCCTGTCGCTCGATGTCCCCGTGCTGCGCGGATCGCTGGTCAGGTTGGAGCCGCTGGCGAGGCGGCATGCGGCGGATCTGGCGTGGGCGGCGGAGGAGGATCGCTCCGCCTACACGTTCACCCTGGTGCCTCGAGGCGCGGACATCGAGGAGTACCTGCGGGACCAGTGGGAGCGCGCGGGGCTGACGCCGTTCGCGCAGGTGCGGGTGGCGGACGGCAGGGCCGTCGGATGTACGGGGTTCTGGGATCCTCGGAGCTGGCCGGGGCGGGACGAGCTGCGGGCCATCGAAGTGGGCTGGACATGGCTGGCGGCCTCGGCGCAGGGCACGGGGATCAACGCCGAGGCCAAGCTGCTGCTGTTCACCTACGCGTTCGAGGCGCTCGGGGTGGTGCGGGTCGATCTCAAGACCGATGCCAGGAACGCGCGCTCGCGGCGGGCGATCGAGCGCCTCGGCGCCAGCTTCGAAGGTGTGCTGCGGAATTGGTCACCCTCGTGGGCGCCGGGTGAGGAAGGAAAGGTGCGGGACTCGGCCGTCTTCTCCGTGATCGCCGATGAGTGGCCGGAGGTCAAAGCGGCCCTGAACGCCCGGGTCAGGAGCCGCCGCTGAGCGGTCCGATACCCGCCAGCGGCCCCCCTGACGCGCCACGACACTGATCCGCATGAGCATTTTCGTCGACGCGGACCCGCATGCCAGGATCGAGCCCAACATCCTCTACTTCGGCACGCCCGTGGTGTTGCTCTCCTCCATGAACGAGGACGGCACCCCCAACCTGGCCCCCATGTCGTCGGCCTTCTGGCTCGGCTGGCGGGGGATGCTGGGGCTGGGTTCACGGGCCAAGACGGCTCACAACTTGATCAGGACGCGGGAATGCGTCCTGAACCTGCCCTCCGACGCGCTCGCCACCGCCGTTGACCGGCTGGCGCTCACCACCGGCGCCCATCCCGTTCCGGACCGCAAATGGGAGGGGGGATATCGGTACGTGCCGGACAAGTTCCAGCGGGCCGGGCTGACCGCCACACCTTCCGAGACGGTGGCGCCGCCGCGGGTGGCCGAGTGCCCGGTCAGCATGGAGGCCGTGGTCGAGGCGGTGCATCCGGTGGGGGACGACGGCGGGACGCTGGCGTTCGAGGTGCGGGTCCAGCGGGTGTGGGTGCACGAAGAGATCAGGATGGCCGGGACGGTTGACCGGATCGATCCCGACGCCTGGCGGCCGCTGATCATGAGCTTCCAGAAGTTCTACGGGTTGGGCGCGCAGGTCCATCCGTCCACATTGGCCAGCATTCCCGAGCATCTCTACCGCGGCAAAGACCTAGAGCGAGCCCGCGCGCTCTAGCAGCGTCAGCCACGTACGGGGCCCGCAGAGGCGCTCGATGTCCGCGCGTGGCAGCCACTCGGCGCGGGTGCTCTCAGAGCCGGCCGGCGGGCGGGTCGGGGCACCCGGGCCCGGCAGGACGGCGCGGAACATGGCCATATACGTGAGCGACGCGTAACGGTAATCGGCGGGCGGGGCGTCGAAGAGCTCGATACGCTGCCAGGCGAAGATCGACAGGGCGGCGGCCGGGAGGCGCAGGCCGGTTTCCTCGTGCAGCTCGCGGACCACCGCGTCGATCGCGCTCTCGCCGGGCTCGAGGTGGCCGCCCGGGATGTCCCAGCCGCGCCCCTCCCGATCGACGCAGGTCATCAGGGTCCTGCCGAGCCCGTCTGCGACGAACGCGAACGCCGACGTGGTGCTCGCCGCGGGCGGAACGGTCCGGGAGAGCATGACGTCGAGGCGGTGCGCCACGGGGATCCAGGGCACGGTATTTGTCGCGATCACATGGGCCACGAGGTCACTTTCATTCCCGCCAAAACGTGATGTCAAGGCATTATCAGGGTGAAACCATTCGTCGCGGCCCTTCTGCTGGCCGGGGCGGTGCTGGCCGCCGTGCACCACGCCGAGGTCATCGCGCACCGCGTCGGGGAACCCTTCGGCTCGCTGGTGCTGGCGGTGGCCATGACGGTGATCGAGGTGGCGCTCATCGTCAGCCTCATGATGACCGGCGGCGCGCAGACCGGGTCGCTGGCCCGCGACACCGTGTTCGCGGCCGTGATGATCACCTGCAATGGCATCGTGGTAGTGTTCCTGCTCGCCCTCACGATGAAGCGGCGGATCGCGGTGTTCAACGCCGAGGGCACGGGGAAGGCGCTCGCCACCGTGGCGACGCTCAGCACGCTGAGCCTGGTGCTGCCCACGTTCACGACGAGCGCGACGGCGCGCCCCTCGACCCGGAGGAGCGCGCGCCCAGGCCGTCCGGGCGCACCGCGCTGACCAGCCTCGGGCTGCTGCTGGTCGCGCTCGTGTCGGTCGTCGGCCTGGCCAAGGTCGAGTCGCCGGTCATCGAGCTGGCGGTGTCGTCGGCCGGACTGCCCCAGGCCTTCGTGGGCGTGGTGATCGCGCTGCTGGTGCTACTGCCCGAGACGATCGCCGCACTCAACGCGGCCCGGCGCGACCAGGTCCAGATCAGCCTGAACCTGGCGCTCGGGTCGGCGATGGCCAGCATCGGGCTGACCATCCCGGCCATCGCGGTGGCGTCGATCTGGCTCGAAGGGCCGCTGCTGCTCGGCCTGGGCGGCACCCAAATGGTGCTGCTGGCCCTGACCTACGTGGTCTCGACGCTCACCGTGGTGCCCGGCCGGGCGACGCTCATGCAGAGCGGGGTGCACCTGGTGTTGTTCGCGGCGTTCGTGTTCCTGGCGATCAGCCCTTGATCAGACCACGCCCTGGCGCATGGCGCGGTTGCCCAGGTAGAGACCGGCCGCGGCGATCAGGCAGGCGGACGCGGTGCCGTACAGGATGGAGGGGGCGGCGAGGTCTCCCGCGAACAGGGCTCGCTGGGCGTCCACGATGTACGTCACCGGGTTGACCTGCCCGATCGCGCGCAGCCACGCCGGGGCGCTCTCCAGTGGCAGCAGCACCCCTGACAGGAGCAGCAGGGGGAACATGATCGACTGGCTGACGATCCAGAACAGCGTGCCTCCCGGGGCCGACTTGATGGCCAGGACGAACGAGAACGCGCCCAGCCCGACCCCGAAGACCACCAGCTGGGCCAGGCCGGCCAGCACCCCCGCCGTGTGCAGCTCGAAGCCCAGCGGCAGCGCCAGCAGGATGATCAGCACGGCCTGGACCAGGAGGACGATCATGGCCTTCATGGCCTTGCCCACCAGCATCGCCGTCCGGTTCAGCGGCGTGACCAGCATGCGCTCCATCGAGCCGCCGATCAGCTCGACCAGCAACGTGTAACCGGCGGACATGGGCCCCGTCAGGCACATCATGACGAGGATCCCCGGCACGAACCACTGCCACGACGAGCCGACCGCCCCGTCCAGCAGCGACCCGAACAGGAACAGGAACAGCAGCGGCTGCCCCATCTCGAACAGCAGCCCGGCTGGGTTGCGCAGCGCGGGCTTGAACTCGCGCGAGAAGACGGTGGTGGTGTCACGCAGGAATGTCGTCATCGGTGAGGCTTCTCCCGGTGAGAGTGAGGAACACGTCGTCGAGGGTGGGACGGGTGGTCTCGGCCGTGGTGACCTTGATGCCGGCTCCGTCCAGGGTGCGCAGGCACTCGGGCAGGGCGGCGGCCGCGTTGGCGACCCGCAGGCGTACGGTCGTGCCCGCCGCCGTGCCGCCGCCCATCTCCGCGGCCCGCCGCGCCTCTTCCTCCGTGCTGGTGGTGAGCGTGATGTGGTCGCCGGCGAGGTCGTTCTTGAGCTGCTCCGAGGTGCCGTCCGCGATGATCCGGCCGTTGTCGATGATCACCACCCGCTCGGCCATGCTGTCGGCCTCCTCCAGGTAGTGGGTGGTCAGGAACAACGTCGTCCCGTACGTCTCCCGCAGTCGCAGGATGTGCTGCCAGATCTCGGCGCGGCTCTTCGGATCGAGACCGGTCGAGGGCTCGTCGAGGAAGAGCAGGTCGGGGCGGTGGACGAGGCCGAGCGCGATGTCGAGACGGCGGCGCTGGCCGCCCGAGAGCGTGCCCGGCCTGCGCTTGGCCAGCGGCGTCAGGTCGAGCAGGTCGAGCAGCTCGTCGGCGCGGGCCGCCGCCTCCCTGACGGGCAGGCCGTAGCAGCGGCCCTGGGTGACCAGCTCGTCGCGGGCGAGGAAGTCCTCACCCGCGCTGTTGCGCTGGCCGACGTAGCCGATGCGGGAGCGTACGCCGGCCGGGTCCCTGGCCACGTCGTGCCCGGCCACCGTGGCGCTGCCCGAGGTGGGCGGCAGGAGGGTGGTGAGCATGCGCAGCGTGGTCGACTTGCCCGCGCCGTTCGGGCCGAGGAACGCGACGAGCTGGCCGGCTTCGACGTCGAGGTCGATGCCGCGGACGGCCTCGACGGTCTCCTTCTTCTTGAGCTTGAACACTCGGGTCAGGCCCCGGGCATGGATCATGGTCGGCCTCCTGCGGGCATGGCGAAGAAACCCCAGGTCGGGGCTCGATTGAGGGTCGAACCCAAGTTTGTGCAGCCAAAACCGCCTTTGGCAAACGCGAACATGACGTTCATAAACGGCCCTCACCTGCGGAAACGCCGTCAGAGTGACATCCCGGCGACCGCGAGTTTTGTGGTTCTGAAGTGCGGTTTCTTCGAATGCGGCGAAAAATTTCGACGTCGGTTCCCCGGCGTGGAGGAAGCGGACTTGCGGAATTGTGTCGAGCTCCGCAATGATCTCCGGCGTGAAACGTGTCTGGTTATGCGCGGTAATCGCGGTGCTTGGGTTGGGTGGCGGGGTTGCCGAGGCGGCCGATGGCGTATCCGGGGTCGACGTCAGCAATTGGACCGGCGACATCGACTGGGCAGGCGTCGCCTCCGGGGGTGGCAAGTTCGCGTTCGTCCATGCCACCGAGGGGACCAACTACCGTAACCCGCGATTCGACGCCCAGTTCAGCGGTGCCGCGGCGGCCGGGCTGTTCCGCGGGGCATATCACTTCGCGCAACCGCACGAATCCGATGGGGTAACGCAGGCCGATTATTTCCTCCAGAACGGCGGCAGCTGGATCGCCGACGGCCAGACGTTGCAAGGGGTGCTCGATATCGAGGACAACCCTTACAAGGACAGGAACGGCAAGAACAACTGTTACGACCTGTCCACGGAAGACATGGTCGGCTGGCTCACGGACTTCACGAAGCGGTACCGCGCGCGAACCGGCCGGCACGCCATCATCTACACCACGACGAGCTGGTGGCAGACCTGCACGGGCAACTCCACGAAGTTCAAGTCGAACCCGCTCTGGCTCGCGCGGTGGGGCAGCGATCCCGGGGAGCTGCCGAAGAGCTGGAAGAAGCACACCTTCTGGCAGTCGGCGGACAAGGGGCCGCTGGTCGGTGGCGGTAACGCGTTCAACGGCTCGGAATCCCAGCTCAAGGCCATGGCCAACCCGCCGGCCGAGGTGTCGGTGACGGGGGCGGCGAAGAGCAGGAGGACGTACACGGTCACCGTCGCCAACACCGGCCCGCACCCCGTCACGAACGTCAAGCTGTCCGGGCGGGCGTTCGGCGGGCAGCGGGTGGTCAAGGCGCCGGGGTGCACCTACAGCGGCACGGCGGTGCGCTGCGCGATCGCGGACCTGCCGCGCGGCAAGAAGGTGACGTTCACGTTCACCACCAAGCCGCGCACGTCCAAGGGCACGGTCGGCATCAACGTCGCCGTTGGTTCGGTGAAGCTCACTCTTAAAGCCGGATAATGCAGGATAAATCCCGGAGCCCGACAGCAGCTGGAGGGGGACGGGATGAAGCGGCGGTTAGCCGTGGCGGCGGTGTTGATCCTGCTGACCGCCACGGCTTCCATGCCGTTCGCCACGCGCGTGCTGCCGAGGATCGTGCAGATCGCGTACGAGATCGAGCGGCGCGACATCGTGTACTCGTGGGGCGGCGGCCACGCGGAGCGGCCGGGGCCGTCGAAGGGGACCTGCACGGGCTACAAGGGCCGGATCAAGCCCTGCCCGGCCGCGAAGACCCGCGGACTCGACTGCTCGGGGTTCGCCCGGTGGGTGTACGCGCTGGCGCACGGGGAGGACGTGCTGGGGCCGGGGAACACCAATGATCACGTCCGGAGGATGCGGCGGGTCGACGCGGCGCCCGTACCCGGCGATCTTGTCTTCTTCGGAAAAATCACTAAAAAGACCGTCAAAACCCACCACGTCGGCATCTACCTGGGACAGGGCAAGATGATGAACGCGCCCGAGACCGGAGCCGTGGTGCGGATCGACGACATCTCGCGGGTGAAGGACTTCGCGGGCTTCTACCGGTTCTGAAGACCTGCCGACTCGGTATGGCTGTAACGCCTGTGGCGTGGCAAAAATTGAGAGACCCTGCGGCTACTCTGTGCCGCTATGGAAAGGCGATGGGTCGGGCTCGACGGCTATGAGGTCGTGGGCGCCGTGCGGGCCGGGCGGCAGGTGCTGCGGGTGCGCCGGCACGGATGGGTCGTCGCGGACTGCTCCTCCGTGGCGGAGGTGGCCAGACACGTCGATTTGGCCGATCTGTGCGAGATCATCGAGCTTCCCGCGCGGCGGGTGGCGGAGAAGATCGTAAGGGCCGGCACCAGTTCGCATCATCGCTGAGTGCCGTGTATGGTTACACCTGTCCGCAGCGACGGACAGGCCCCTATAGCTCAGTCGGCAGAGCGTCTCCATGGTAAGGAGAAGGTCAACGGTTCGATTCCGTTTGGGGGCTCTCGCTCTGAACAGGAAAGACGCCCGACTCCAAGATCTCCGGAGCCGGGCTTTTTTGATCGAATGCGCCGTGAGTGCGCGGACCTCCCTGTCCCGCCCACCCGCTGCGTCCCTCCAGCGGGATCACCTTCGCCCGCGTCGGCATCGGCGACACCGGCTTCCTACGGCCGTCCCGGAACGGTTCCAGCAGCGCGTCGAGCATCCGCACCGGCGAATGCAGCCCGAACCATGCCCGCTCAGCCAACGTCCGTTCAGCCACCCTCTGAAGGTCGCCCCGAAGCTGCGTGCGCCACTCCGGCAGGATGTCGGTGTACGTCATCCGCATGCCCCGCATCTCCGGTGACACATGCCCCATCCGATCGTCCCGCAGCCGCAACGGCGTCCCCAGCCCGTGCAACAGGGTGCTGTGGGCGTGGCGCACCTGGTGCGGCGTGAGACCGTCCAGGATCGGCAACCAGGAGGCGACCGGCGTGTCCGCGGTCAGATACTGGGAGCGGATGAACCGGTCGATGATCAGCTGCCGGGTCATCGCCCGCGCCTCCTCCTCCGGCACGCCCTGCTCGACCGCGAACGCCACCAACTGCGCGCGCGACGACGCCACGTTCACCCCTAGCTTGGGCGGCCGGCGGCTGTAGCCATTTAGCGTCGGCCGCTCGTAGGGGACTCCCGGGACGGCTCGCGGCCACGATGGAACCGGGACGCCCGGCCATGCGCTGTCAAGTTCCACCGCCACCGCCCGCGTGTCCGGCCGCCGCTCGCCACTGCTGGTCGGGTAGCGGCCGTCTGCGGCCGGAGCCCACACGCGGGACGAGAAGTTGCCATTGCGGGGATGCCCGCCCTTCGGGCCCACGAAAATGCATGGCAGGCCACCTTGGCAGGGCTGCTCCTTCTGCCCCTCAATCTTGGCCGACCTGCACGCGCACCGCCGCTCCGGGTGCGCCGCGATCAACTGGGTGAGCGCATTGTGCACCATCGGGGGGAGATCCACATCGCGGTTGGAGTCGTCCTTCGGCGGCAGCACATACCAGCGGCTGTCGATCTCCTCCATCTGCCAGTCGACGCGGATCCCAGCGGGCCGCATGTACGGGCGTTGCAGCCCGATGGCCTCGCCGTACCGCAGCGCGCCGAACGTCAGCAGCAGCCCCAGCACGAACTCGTCGTCACGGCCGGACAGGACGCCGATCCGCTCCGACATCTGCAACCACTGCAACGGCTGCAGCACCGGTTTGTCAGCTCGGCGGCCGGCGGTACGCACGCCGGAGCGGCGGCCGCGGTGACGTTGACGAAGCGCCGGATTGGAGCCGATCAGCCCTTCGATGACGGCGTCGCCGAGCAGCGTGGCCAGCCGGGTGCGGGCGCCTGCGGGGACGCCGTCCCGCTCGTAACCGGCGTGGCTGACCTGGCCGAGATCTACGCCGACGGCCGCACCGGCATCCCCGGAGTGGACTTGTGGATCCGGAGCGTCAACCCCTACGGGCTCGCCTCGCCCAGCCGCGTCTTGAGCCCGGACCTGCGACGACCGCGGACGCAGCAATGGCCATAGGAGCACTCGGCTTGCACGACGTCGCCGCCGCCGTCCTGGCATGCGTGTGCGAGGCGCTGGACCGTACGGCGGCGGAGGTGGACGGCCAGCCCGGTTGCCCGTGCCGCACATGCGTAGCGGCCGGCGCTCCAGCGTTCGACCAGTGCGAAGACCCCTGCTCGAGCGAGGCCGGCGGGCAGCTCACCGTGAACGTGGAGAGAGTCTGGCCCTCGTCGTCCTTCCCCGAGGAAGACCGTGACGTCCGCGGCGTCAAGGGATGCGCCCCGGCACTGACCCTCGCCGCCGAACTCGTGATCACGCTGCTGCGGTGTGCCCCGATGCAGGATGAGGGCGGCTGCCCGCCCTCATGCGAGGAGCTGGAGGCCGCCGCGCGGATCGTGCACGTCGACGCCGTCACCATCCTGAGCGCGCTGCAATGCTGCCTGCCCACCACCGCCGGCCGGCGCGGCCGCCGGTACGTGATGGGCCGCACCCGGATCCTCACCCCGGAGGGCGGCTGCATGGGCGTCGAGGCCCGTGTCACCGTGGCGCTGCCCGGCATCTGCTGCCCGGACGGAGAGTCGCCGTGAGCGTACGGGTGAGCATCGACACCGCGGCGCTGCGCGGCATGGCATACCGGCCCGACAGCCCCCTCGTAGCCGCCTTGCACCGCAAGGTGCGCCTGGTCGAGACGCGCGCCAAGCAACTGGCCCCGGTCGACACCGGCCGGCTGCGGTCCTCGATCCACACCCAGGGCCCCACTCCAGGGCCGACCGGGGCACGGTTCGAGGTGGTCGCACCCGTGGCCTACGCGATGTGGGTCCACAAGGGATGGCGTGAGTACCGGCGCGGCACCGGCCGCATCGTGCGGGCAAGCGCGGGCCCGCGGCCGTTCCTGCTAGAGGCGCTGCTGCAGGTGTTCGGTTGACCTAGGGGGCGAATTGCTGCTGTCCTATGACGGAGAGTAGTTCGAGCTTTCCCTGGCTGTCGGTGCCGGGGCGGGCGGCCATTACCACCAGGGTCTGCGTGCGGTCTTGGGTGCACAGGAACTGGGCGTCGACGTCGATACGGCCGAGGTCGGGGTGGAGGATGGTCTTGGACTCCTCATAGCGCTGGGCGACCTCCCCGAGTTCCCACACGCGGACGAACTCGGGGCTGGTTTCCTGGAGTTCGGCGACCATACAGGCGGCTCGGTCGACGTCGCTGCCGGCTGTCAGCGCGGCCCGCAGGCGTGCTGCCTGGGAGCGGGTGTGGTCCGGGTGGTCTTCTTCGGCGTAGTACAGGCGCTCGGCCGGGTCGGTGAACCAGCGGTAGAAGCAGCTGCGGGCCAGGCCCGTATGGCGGGTCCGGTCGCCGAGCAGGGCGGTGGCGATCGGGTTCATCGCGAGGGTCTCGGCCATGTCGGTCAGCACCAGGGCCGGGGTGTCGGCGTTCAGGCGTTCCAGGACCCGCAGGAGGGTCGGGCTGACGTGCTCGGAGGGATGGAAGCGAGCCGGGGCGTTGTGGCCGATGAGAGCGAAGAGGTGGTCGCGTTCGTCCAGTGTCAGGCGCAGGGCCCTGGCGAGGCCGGTGGTGATCTGGACGGACGGCTGCGGAGCGCGCTGCTGCTCCAGGCGGGCGTAGTAGTCGGTGGACATGCCGGCGAGCTGGGCCACCTCCTCGCGGCGCAGCCCCTGGGTGCGCCGACGTGGACCCTTGACCAGTCCGACGTCGGCGGGGCGCAGCAGCTCGCGCCGCCGACGCAGGAACTCCGCCAGTTCTTTCCTGTCCATGCCTCCCATTGTCGTCGTTTTGCGTCGGCCCAGCCAGGGACCGCCGATCCATGGATAAACCTTCCCCTCCCGCCTCCGCGCGGGCGCCCCTACGGTCGGGGCTGCGGGCGCTCACCGGCCCGCAGCCAGCGAAGGAGAGAACTCCCATGAAGATGACCGGCAACACGGTCCTGATTACCGGCGGCACCTCGGGCATCGGGCTCGGCCTGGCCCTGCGTCTGCACGAGGCCGGCAACAAGGTGATCGTCGCCGGCCGGCGTAAGGACCTGCTCGACCAGATCGCCACCGAGCACCCCGGCATCGAGACTTTCGTCCTGGACGTGGCGGACCCCGCGTCGATCACCCGCGCCGCAAGCACCCTGGCGGCGAGCCATCCCCAGCTCAACGTGCTGGTCAACAACGCCGGCATCCAGCGGCCGGAGAACCTGCTCGATCCGGCCTGCCTGCCGACCGCCGAGGACCATGTCACCACCAACCTGCTCGGTCCGATCCGGATGACGTATGCCTTCCTGCCGCACCTGGTGACCAAGGACGACGCCGTCGTCCTGAACGTGACCTCGGCACTGGCCTTTGTGCCGTTGCCGGCCACCCCCACCTATAACGCGACCAAGGCCGCCCTGCACTCCTTCTCCGAGAGTCTGCGCGTCCAACTGGCCGGCACCCCCGTCCAGGTGATCGAGGTGGTCCCGTCATCGGTCCGGACCGGACTGATGGGCCAGCAGGACAATGAGCAGGCCATGCCGCTGGACGAGTTCCTGACCGAGACTTTGACACTGCTGGATGCCCAACCAGACGCCAAGGAAATCGTCGTGGAAAGTGCCAAGTTCGCCCGACACGCCGAGGCCAACGGCACCTACGACCAGGTCCTGACCATGCTCAGCAGCTTCAAAGCCTGATCCGGCACCCCACGGCCACGCCCCACCACGCAGATCGAAAACGCTCGCTGTGATCGCCGGGCACTTCTCGCCCATTGCTCGGCGAACTCGAGAAGGCGATCCGCCGCCAGCCGCACCGACGGCGGAGGTCGCGCCCGCTCGGGTGCTCTACACCGCACAGGCCACCGTCATGGGCGGCCGTGAGCAGGGCCACGGACGAACGAACGACTGTCATACGTCCGTCCAGGCTCTGGCTTGGGAAAACGTCCGCGAAATCGAGCTAGCCAGGACACTCCCGCTAGGGTCCGCAGCTCCTTCTTGTGCACGATCTCCATGGTGGCCGGCTGGGGAGGATCGTCGGTCCATGGATATGTGATCCTCTCCCGCCTCGCCGATACACCCCCATAGTCGAGACTGCCGGGCGCGCCAGGCCCCTGCGGCGAAGAAGAGAATCGCCGAGGCCAACGGCGCCTACGACCAGGTGCTGGCCATGCTGAGCGGCGCCAAGGCCTGATCCAGCAACGCACAAAATGGAGAGCCGAACGTGAAACCCACGAATGAAGACACCGTCGAAATCAGCAGGGCCCTGGCTCTGTGGGCGCACATCATGGACGACCAGGAACTGGACCGTCTCGGCGAATGCCTCACCGAAGACGCGATGTGGGACGGCAGCGTCTTCGGCTTCGACCCGGTCGTCGGGCTGGACGCGATCGCGACCTTCCTGAACGTCCCCGGACACGCGAAATCCCACCACACGACGAACATCGTCGTGTCGGAAGGCCCGGGCGACGAGGTGCGGGCCCGATCCAAAGGTCTGAGCCTGCTGGAGGGCGGCGGTGTCGCCAGCGTCGTCTACGCCGACGACCTGCGACGCACCGATGACGGCTGGCGCATTTCCCGGCGGGTCATCTATCTCACGTGGCCACAACGCCCCTAGTGCCGCCCGAGTTTCAGGGTCGCCGGGCGCGGATGATCGCGTCGTGCATGTTCTCGGCTTACCGTCGGCGCCGGTGAACTCGAGAGCTGGGCAAGCTGGATCTATTACCGGCCTTGGCCGGGTCTGATGCGCCAGCCCGCCACGCTGCTTACTCCTGCCGATCGAGGGGCATTCCCATGAAAGGGCGCGGTACAGGGCGCCTCTGGTGGTGGCAGTGGCTGGGTTGGTTCTCGACTGGGAGCCTCGGCCGTTGGGCGGCCACCGGGCGTCGGTAAGACGGGCGCAACCAGGGGCAGGTGCTCGAGCTCGAGCAGGTCACCAGCCTTTGTAATACCGGCGTCGACTACCTGAAGGTTCGCCGTAGCCCTCGCGCCATGAGCCTTCTGACCTGGACAAACATCAAACCCATGTACTCCATTGCACGGCTCCTACAGACACCCCGATACCCGCACGCAGCTGACGAGGTCGGCGCTCGCCGAAGGGGCCTCCGGCGAGCGCATGCCAGGCCCCGCCGCCCGTTAACGGCGTTCGGTCCATGCATAAAACGCGAATTCGCTTATATACATCGCACTGCCGCAATTGGCAGTCGACGTGCTTCTCGGGCTTGTCCAGGATCCGTATCGAGTATATTCAGCCCAGTATCCCGGGAAACCCGGGAACCATCCCGTACATCTTGCGCCTACGCGATGTTGTCCCGTTCCGGATGTGCACCGGCCGTGCGCGTATACTCCCGATACCTCAACGCTGCAGCCGCTTGGAATAGCAGCTGCTGGAGGCGCTAATGCAATAACTCCAGCCATGGTGACCGCAGCGGCCGATACGCCAGCGAATGTTCTCCGAAGGAGCATGTTACCCCCGTCCTTTCGTTTTCCTTCCCGTCTTGATAGGCAACCATGGGGCCGTCATAATCCCGTCATAACTGCCGACCCCGCCTGTTATCGGGATGGGCGGACAGGCGCTCCGCTAGGCTCTCGGTCGTAGCTGCTGGTTATGGGCCGGGCAACCCTTCACCGGCGGAGCTATGCCATGGCGCGCAAGACCTTCCAACTCCAGACCGAACCCCACGTGGCCGAGATCGGCGACGCCGAGCTGCTGCTGAGACCCGAGGTCATGGGCGATGAGTTCCTCGACATGCTCGAAGAACTCCAGGCCACCTACCGAGACCTGGGCGTAGACCTGGGCAACCTGGCCGCGCTGAATGCCGAGCAGCTCAAACCCGCCGTGGCGGCGGTACGACGGTTCCTGGCCGGGTTCATGCTGCCGGAGTCGGCCGAGCTGTTCGCCGGCATGCGGCTGCCGGATCGGATCCCGGTGGAGCTGCTGGAGTGGGTGATCGAGATCTACGGCGGTGGGAGCCGCCCTACTGGGTCGTCCTCCGGCTCTGCCACTCCATCGCCGCCTCTTGGGAGTCGTGGCTCGGCCAGCTCGCGCTCCAAGGCGTCGACCCGCGCGCGTGGCCGCTGAGGACGATGCTCGCCGCGGCGGAGGCCGCCATGGACCTGGCGGCGAGCGATGACGCCGAGCGGGAGCGTAACCGGGCCCGCCTCTACGCCCCACCCGTGGGTGGGGGCGGTGCTGTGCGTGGCCGCGGCGGCCGTCCCGCAGCTCGCGGTATGGCGATGGCGGACGTGCAGACGTTGATGGCGCAGCTGGCGGCTGAGGACTCGCAGCACGCCCGTGGCCGAAACCCCTCCCGGTAGTCTGGAGATCGCCGCTGGTTCTGGGCCGGGCAACCTACGCACGTCGTGAGGTTGCCTGGTGGCCGACGACATCGTCGGATCAGCGAGAATCCGCATCGAGCTCGACGACGGCGCCGTAGTCGCCGAAGCGCGTGTCCTCGGCCAGCGCATCAAACGCGCCCTTGACCAGGGCACCCGCACCGTCGGCAAAGACGTCGGCGACAGGCTCGTCCGCGATGTCAACGGCCGCCTGCACGACGCCAAGGGCCGTTTCGTCGCCGAAGGGCGAGGGCTGGGCGCAGCCCTCGCCCTTCGGCGTCGGCCGCGGCATCGGCGCCAGCATCGCCAGCGCGCTGACAGGCGCGCTGCGCGGGTTGTCCAAGCTCGTCGCCGGCGCGGCCGCCCTGACGGCCCTGTCCATCACGTTGGCCTCGACCGCGCATGCCGCGCTCGGCTGGCCGCCGCGCTCGCCCCGGCGGCGGGCATTCTCGCCGCGCTGCCTGCTGCGGCGATTGGCACGCTACGGCTGGCCGTGGCCGGCATGTCGGCCGCGTTCGAGGCCGCGCTCGGCGACGACGCCGCCAAATTCGAGGAGTCCCTCAAAGGGCTGGCGCCCGCTGCTCAATCGGTCGCGCGGGAGCTGCGCGCCGCCAAACCCGCCATCGACGGGCTGCGCCAGTCCGTCCAGGGCGCATTCTTCGCCCCGCTGCAGGGCGAGATCACGCGGCTTGTCGCCTCCCTGCGGGGGCCGCTCAACTCCGGCATGTCGGCGGTCGCCTCGCAGTTCGGGCGGCTGGCCGCCGTGGTGAGCGGGTTCGCTCGGTCGGCGGCCGGCGTCCAGCTCGTGAACGGCGTGTTCGCGACGCTGCGCAACACGCTGGCGTCGATCCGGTCCGACACGATCGACAGGCTCCTGCAGGCCATCTCGGGGTTCGCGATCAGCACGCTGCCGGCCTTCGACGGGCTCGGCACGGCCATCGACGGCGTGCTGAACCGCTTCTCGGCGTTCCTGGAGCGGGCCACGGCCGCGGGGGACGGGCTGGCCTGGATCCAGGGCGCTGTCACCGTCTTCCAGCAGCTCGGCTCGATCATCGCCGACGTCGTCGCGATCATCAGCGGCGTCTTCTCCGCGGTCCAGTCCGCCGGTGGCAGCGCGCTCGGCGTCCTGGGTTCCGCGCTGGAAGGCGTCCGCGCCTTCGTCGAGTCGGCGCAGGGCCAGCAGGCGCTGGTGGAGATCTTCCGCGCCCTTGGGGAGGTCGGCTCCCAGCTTGGGCCGATCTTCGCCGCCCTTGCGACGGGCCTGGCGGGGATCGCGCCCGTGGTCGCGGAGCTCGCGGCCATCCTGGGGCCGATCCTGGTCGAGGCGATCGGCGCGCTCGGGCCCGCGATCGCGGCGCTCGGGCCCGGCGTCATCAGCGTGTTCCAGGCGATCGGCCAGGCGATATCGACGATCGCCGACAGCGGCGCCCTGACCTCGTTTGCGACGGCGATCTCCGGCGTGCTAACAGCCATCGCCCCGCTCGGGCCGGTGATCGGCCAGCTCGTCACGTCCGGCCTGCAAATCTTGACGCCTCTGCTGCAACTGCTCGCCCCGATCCTGAACGCGGTGTCGACCGCGCTGGCCGCGGTGATGGCCGCCCTCGCCCCAGTGATCACCGCGCTGGTCGGCCAGTTGACCCCGATCCTCACCCCGATCAGCGCCCTGCTCGGCCAGCTCGCCGCGGTGATCGGCCAAGCCTTCGTCACCGTCCTGCAGACCGCCGGGCCCGCCCTGCCCCAGCTCGTCGGCGCCCTCGGTCAGGTGCTGGTCGCGGTTCTTCCGCTGGTAGAGGCGCTCCTGCCGCTGATCCCGATCATCGCCGACCTGGCCGCGCAGATCGTCGCCGGCCTCGTCCCGGCCATCGTCCCGCTGGTAGAGCTCCTCGCCCAACTCCTAAACGTGATCGTCCCGCCACTCGCTGCGGTGATCGGGTTCCTGGCGCAGGTGATCGGCGGTGTCCTGTCGGTCGCGGTCACCGTCGTGACCGGCGTGATCCGATTCCTGGTCAACATCCTGACCGGCCTGCTCAACTTGATCGTCGGCGGGCTGACCACAGCCTGGCAGACCCTGTCCGGGCTGCTGTCTGGCGCCGTCCGCGGCGCGTTCAACGCCATCGTCTCCGTCGGCCGCACCCTCTACAACAGTGTCCTGCGGCCCGTGGGGCAGTTCCTGGCCGGCGTGTTCAAGTCCGCGTGGAACGGCATCGTCAACGCCGTCAACACGCTGCGCAACGCCTTCTCGTCGCTGTCGGGGCCGATCCAGACCGTGATCGGCTGGCTGCAAAGCCTGCTCGCCAAAGCCCGGGAGGCGCTGTCGTCCATCCGGAACATCCCCGGCATCGGCGGCATCGCCTCCATCGCCGGGTTCGCCGACGGCGGCATCATCACCCACCCCACGATTGCCATGATCGGTGAGGGGCGCCGACCCGAAGTCGTCTTGCCGCTGACGAAGCCCGCGCGGGCGCGAGCGATCGCCGAACAGGTGAACCTTGATCGCATTCTGTACGGCGATGCTGGCCGAGGCAGTCGAAGCGGTGGTGACACCCACATCACCAACCATTGGTCGATCACAGAAGTCGGCGACGGTCAGGCCACTGCCCAACGCATCCTGAACAGGCTGGCGTTCGCGGCGGGAGGGCTATGACCAGCGCTTGGCCCTACAGCGCTGCCAGGGTCTCGTCGCGGATGAGTGGATGGTTATCGACGAGGTCCAGGATGACCGGCAGCACATGGGTGTGGAAGTACTCACGGCCGCGTACCGGCTTCTCGCGAGCGTCACGGAGAGCTCCGAGGATGGTGTACTCCAGTTCGGATGCGGTGTCGCCAGGCAAGCCAGTGTGGAGCCGGAGGACCCGGCCTGAGCGAGCGGTGGCCGCCGATGAGTCGGTGTCGTGGGTGGTGGTCGATGATGAGGATCTCGGGCTGCATGTCGAGGCGGGCGCAACACGAGTGGATCGATCCGACGGCTCCGGCGGCGCCTGAGGTGGTGCCGAAACTCTCGTTCAGATCATGGCCAGATGATCGCTAGGTAGTCCCCGAACATACTGTCAATTGGTCTCCGGCCAGAGTGTCGAAGCCAAAGACATGGACGAGATCGGTGATCAGCATTGATGACTGTTTGTTGCGGTGACACGAGACACTTGCCAGCGCCTCGTGTCACCGCAGGGTCCTAAATCAGCACAGAACGCCCTTGTACCAGGCGTAGTAAATGCCCTCCATATTACGGATTGGCCTCTTGCCGAGAAGGGTATGGCCCGGCCGAACGCACCTGTCGTAGTCGTACGTGTCAGTCCGTTCGACGCGGATGAGGACGTTGACGTTGGAGTTGCAATGGTTGTACCAGGAGGTGAGGTTTTCTTCAACGTAGTAATAGCCGCATGGGTAGTTGTCGCTTGCCCCGGCTGCGCTGCTGGAGGCTCCATCGCCTGCGTACACCGGCGCCGTGGTCAGGGCCAGAGCGGTTAACGTCCCGCCAATCACCTTGAGGATCTTCGTACGCATGGTGCCTCCCTGGAATAGAAAGTGGATGCGTTGGCGCTGAACGCTTTGCCGGCAAAGCCAGAGCAGTGGCCATGTTCGCTTTTCCTTGCTCAGCCGCGTCGCCACTCCTGGATATGAACGTAGGCGGTGAATGCGACAGCGGCTATCCAGATAACGTCGTCCGGAGTGCATGTTTCGGACAGCGCGCTGTACGAGCTCTACGTGATGAACGCCAACGGCACCGAGCAGACCCGCCTCACCAACAACCCCGCGTCCGACAACGACCCGGCGTGGTCTCCCGACGGCACCAAGATCGCCTTCACCAGAGTCCAGGGCGGCAACGCCGAGATCTACGCGATGAACGCCAACGGCACCGACCAGACCAACCTCACCAACAACAACGCGCTCGACATCCGGCCCGACTGGCAGGCCATCGCCGTTACCGCCCCCACGATCAAGAGTCGCGTGCCCCAGACTCACGGCCACGCCCAGAGCCGCAGTCACAGCCAGAGCCGGAGCCACAACCTGAAGCAGAGCCAGAGCCACGGCCAAAATCAGGGCCAAAATCAGGGCCAGAGCCAGAAGATCCATATCAAATGCCAGGATCGCAACGGAGGCCGCTGCCGAGTCCCGGTTGGGTAACCGTCTGGGCGCCCCAGTGCGCCCCAAGCTGACGGCCACCCGTCAGGGCCATGCGCGCGGTCGCGGGCAGGTGGGCGGCCAACCACCTCCCGAGAGCAGAGGACCCCGGCTCCCTCTCAAGCCGCTGTGCCCGAGCGGAACCCCCCAAACCCCGATCAAGTTCGACGAGCCGACTTAAGTCGATTCGCGCCAGCCCTTCACCTGCAGGATTTTGTAGGGGCGGCGGCCACTGGCGATCAAGTTCGGCATATGGTGTCATAACATTCACCAAAGGGACATCGGGGATAAGCGCAAGCGCGAGTACGTGCGGTGAAGGTATTGGCCTCCCCGAAGGAGCCTTTATGGAATCCGCTGATGGCCGTATTATCGTGCTCATCATCGTCGGGATTGCCCTGTTCATCGTTGGGCGACGCTTCCAGTTCATGGTCATGATGTGGCAGGCGTGGAAGGACACGGTGGCGGCTGTTCCGGTTCGGAACGGACTGCTTTCGACGCGGTTAAAACCCTTATCAAGGTCGCTATTGTCGCCGCGATCATCTTCTGGGTTGCGGCGAATATCAACCGTTTTATGTGACTGCAGGACAGGGCCTCTGGTAGTAGGAGTAGGTTGCCCAGTACTCGTCGGGTCCGGTTGGGCTGTCTCGAAGACAGCCGATGCTGGCACGGTTACGCTCAGGTCGTGCCTGAACCGATCGACGGCGATCCCTCAGCAGATCGCGGCTACCTGGACGAATTCGGTGACCTCGAGACGGCTATAGGGCTTATCCGCGCAATGAAGCGGACAAGCGATCCCGTTGCCGAAGGTGACCAAGAGGCTTTCATGCAACTCGTCGCCGGCATGGGCGACCCCCAGCGCATCCGCGACGTTGGGGTGGCGTGCATGAATCTCGTGGACATGCTGCGAGTCCTCCTCGACGACAACCCCTTCGACTTCATCCCGGCCGCCATCCGCAAAATTCGAGCCATGGAAGGCGTCCCGGACGAGGTGCTGCCGGATGTGGCAGGAGGACTCACCGCAGTCTTCCTGAATCAGTCCTGCCGCACGTGGCGTGAAGCCCGCGGACCCATCCCGCAGCGCGAGTTCCTGGCCTGGACATACGCCGCCTGGTTCCTGGCAGACTTCATCGACTTCGCCGCGGAGGAACGTGGCTATGCGCTCAACACCGTCGAGAGGCTCATGGAGCGCGTTCTGACGCAAGACCTCGACGGCCCTGGAGACCCTGAACCCGTATAGGCGCCTTGCCCATCCCAGCCCCGTCGCTCACTCTGGTTGCATGGCGGCCTGGTTGGTGTGCGAGGACCCGTACGGGCTGGTGCGGCTGGACAGCATCGTGTCGGTGACGGCGATCCCGCTCAACGATCGCGACATCCCCATCCGTCGCTGGGAGGAACTTCACCCGGACCTGCGGATCAGGGAGGCCCGCCGGGTCCGCATCATGGTCGCAGGGGAGAACGGTCCCCAGGTGTGCGCGCTGACCTGCCCCGGCCTATCCGTTCGGCACGCGATCAGCCAACTTGTGGCGTTGATCGAGAACCCACCGGGGGTGGACGACAAGCGCCGCCTGTACGTGTACGGGCATCGCCGGTCGTGGGGCGGGAACGCTGAGATTTGGCGGGTTGCTGAGAAGCTTCCGGACCCGGACTATCCGCCGGTCCGGCTGTGATGATCAGCCCTGCCACTCGTAATCACTTGCCGGGCGCACTCCGTGATCGAGTGCGCCGTGAGTGCGCCGGACTCGTGTGATTGGCGCACACGGGTAAGCACTGAGGGGCACTGGTTGGACTCTTGACCTGCAGCTAAGCCTAGATCACCAGGTCGGAGCGGGGCCCGGATCTCCATGGTAAGGAGAAGGTCAACGGTTCGATTCCGTTTGGGGGCTCTCGCTCTGAACAGAAAAGACGCCCGGACCAAGATGACTTGGGGCCCGGGCGTTTCGCATGTGACGATCTTTTCCTCGGTGGCCGGTCAGCCTGCCATCTGATTTTGCGGTTGTGGGGCGTCGACCACGCGGCGTCGCGAGCCGAAAAGGCCGAGTCCGGCGGCGAGGACCGACGTGGCGAGTGCGAGCAGGCCGACGGCGTCGGCCCGGCTCCCGGCGGCGGATGCGAGCGCGAGCACCACGAGCGGGCAGACGAACTGGCCGATGAAGAAGGTGGCCGTCCACAAGCCGGTGCCGCGACCGCGGTCGGCGTACTCGAGCTTGGACATGGCGAGGGTGAGCAGGCTCGGCAGCATGACGCCGCCGCCGAAGCAGTTGATCACGGCGCCGATGATCAGCACGGCGGCGTTGGGGGCGAACCAGATCACCGCGAAGCCGAGGGCGCACACGGCGAAGACGGCGGGCAACCAGACGTCCGGGGTGCGACCCAGCTTGGTGAAGGTGACGGCGCCGGCCACTGTCGCAGCGCTGGCGATGGCGGTTGCCAGGCCGATCATGCCGGGGTCGGTCACGCCGATGTCGTCCAGGAGATAAGACATGTGCACCATGAGGGTGTAGAAGACGACGCTGCCGAAGACGGTCAGCGCACATATCCCAGCCAGCGGTCGCCAGGGGAAGGGGCGCTTGGCCGGCTCCGGCGCGTCGGCGACGCCGGCCGCATCCGTGGCGGACGCGGCGTCGGTGGTCGCATGCTTCCTAGCGATGGTGGCCGGGCGGGGCGTGGGGAGGAAGGCGGCCATGGCGGGGGCGAGCAGCAGGCTCACGGCATAGGCCCAGAACGGCGCGCGCCAGCCGGCCGCTCCCGCCGCGCCCCCCAGCACGAAGAATGCCGTCGCCGAGATCGAGGCGCACATCGTCTGGAGGGCGAGGTAGCGGTCGCGTTGCCGGCCGGTGTAGTAGTCGCCGATCAACGTGGTGCAGCAGGTCATGATGGCGGCCTCGACGACGCCGACGAGGGCGCGGCTGGCGACGATCGCGCCGAGGGAGTCCAGCCACAGCGGTGCGGTGCCGACGAGGGCGTACAGCACGGTGGCGGTGACGAGCAGGCGCTTGCGGCCGAGCCGGTCGACGATGACGCCGGCGAAGGGCGCGAGCAGCGCCAGGAACAGGGCGGGGATCGTCAGAGCCATGGGGACCAACGCCTCGGCGCCGGGCACGGCGGCGAAGTGGTCCTGCATCTGCGGGAGGACCGGGGCGATGAGCACCGCGCCCAGGATGGGCAGGCAGCTGCCGGCCATCAGCAGCGTGATCCGAAGCCGGTGCCCAGCGCCGGACACGAGCTGCTCGGACGGGTCTTCGGCCGTGGGCGGGGAAGGGGACGGGGGCACGGGTGAAGGCATGCGGGAACTCCCACGTGGCATGTCGAGTGGGGACAGGGTGACGCGGCACCGTGTGCGTGGCCGCGCGGAAGGTGAGCCGGCGCCGGAGCGTGCGGCCCGATGTGGCTGTTGGCGCCGCCGCGAGCCGGCATGCCGGACGCCGGTCCTCAGGCGGCTGTGGCGCCGCTGCGAGCCGGCATGCCCGATGCGGCTGTGGCGCCGCCGCTGCGGGCCGGCGTGCCGGATGTCTGTGCCGACCTGGAGTGGGGACGGCTCCGGGCCGGGTTGAGATGACTATGAACCACTGGGCAGGTCCTGCCTAGACCTCGCCCCATCGTGATTCGCGATGCTGATCATCCTTGTCCTGGATGCCGCCGACCCCCACTCCTCTGGCCCCCCTTGCTTGCCGTCAGCTCGGCGCCAACCCGGGCGGCGGTCTCCCGCAGCCAGATGTGGGCCGCGTCGTGGGTGTGGCCCGGGTGCCACCACAGCGCCATCTGCACGGGGACGGCCTCATAAGGAGGCTCCATGACACGTACGGCGGCCACCCCGCTCAACAGCCCGGCCAGCCGCCGTTGTATCAGGGCGATCCGGCGAGTGCCCGCGACCAGGTAGGGCAGAGTCTGGAAGCTGTCGACGGAGACCTGCACGCGGGGTTCGATGCCGAGCATGCTCAGCTGCCGGGCGGCCGGAGCGTCGTAGGTGCGCTGGTAGATGACCCAGGGCAGCTGTGCCATGTCGTCCATGGTCAGCCGGTCGCCGACCGCGTCATTGGTCTCGGCGACCAGGAAGGCCCAGCGGTCGGCGTACAGCTCGACGGTGGGGAAGCCGCTGATGACGCCGTGCGGCAACAGCAGGCCGTCGGCCGTGCTGAGCAGTGTCGCGGTGTCCTCGGTGACATCGGTCGGGAGCCGGCGGAAGTGCAGCCGTACCCCCGGGGCTTCGGCGTGCACGGTGCGGACGAGCTCGGCGCCGAACACGGCGACGGCGTAGTCGGAGGCGAGCAGCGTGAACTCGCGTTCCTCCTTGTCCGGGACGAAGTCGGCCCGGCTGCTGAAGACCCGTTCCAGCAGGTCACAGGCGGTGGCGGTGCGGTCGAGCAGGGCGTGGCCGAGGGCGGTCAGCTCATACTGGCCGCCGACGCGGGACAGCAGCTCGTCGTCGAAGTGGCGGCGCAGGCGGGCCAGAGCCGCGCTCATCGCGGGCTGGCTCAGCCCGATGCGCTGGCCGGCGCGCGTGACGTTGCGCTCCTCCAGCAATGCGCGCAGGGACAGAACGAGGTTGAGGTCGAGACCGGACAGATTCACAACGCCACCGTTCAGGAGACCGCCCCGGGGCAGTGGTATTTACCGCATTGATGAACCACATTCAAAGAATCGATTTCCTTGATTGCGGCCTGGTCAGTCAGATTAGTGCCACCGCAACCCGGAGGAAACACCCGTGAAACCCCCTGACATGCCGATCTTCTCCGCCCCCTTCGGGCTCGGCACCTTTTCCCAGGCCGACGCCGCCGATCCAGGCGCCTTCCCTGGCTTGGTGACACCGGACGGGCACGTGCTCGACCTGCGTGCCGCCCTGGGCGATCCGGCCATGACGGTCCGCACGATGCTGGAGAGATGCGGTGGGCGGCTGTCGTCCCTTCGCCGGTACGCCGAAGCCCGCGACGGCGCCCGGCGGCCGCTGGACGAGCTGCGGGTGCACGCCCCGGTCGAGCCCCGGCAGCTCTTCCAGTCCGGCGCCAACTACCGGCAGCACGTGATCGACCTCGAGCTCGCCCACCGCGGGCCGGACGACCCGCGCAGCGAGGCCGAAGCCCGTGCCGAGATCGCCGCGGTCATGGACCGGCGGGCGGCGGAGGATCTGCCGTACGTCTTCACCGGGTTGCCCTCCGCGATCACCGGCCCGTACGACGACGTGGTCCTGCCGGCCTGGGCCGGGAAGCCCGACTGGGAGCTGGAGCTGGCCGTGTTGATCGGCCGGCCCGCCTACCGGGTGCCGCAGGCACAGGCCCTTGACCACGTCGCCGGCTACACCATCGCCAATGACCTGACCGACCGGTCCACCGTCTTCCGGCGCGATATGCCGGCCATCGGCACCGACTGGCTGCGCTGCAAGAACGCCCCCGGGTTCACACCGCTGGGCCCGTTCATCGTGCCGGCGGAGTTCGTCGCGAACCCCAGTGATCTGCAGGTGACGCTGAAGCTCAACGGTGAGGTGATGCAGGACGAGTCCACCAAGGACATGATCTTCGGCGTGGCGCGGCTGGTGTCGTACATTTCGCAGACCGCCCGGCTCCTGCCCGGCGACCTGGTCCTGACCGGCAGCCCGGCAGGCAACGGCCTGCACTGGGGGCGGCTGCTGCGCGACGGCGACGTCATGGAGGGGACCATCACCGGCCTCGGGGCTCAGCGCACCCGATGCGTCGCGGAGAACGCGTCATGATCGACCGCACCGACCCCGAGGGCGCGATCGCCGAAGCGGCGAAGGCGTACTCCAACTGGGGCCGCTGGGGTGCTGACGACGTCCTCGGCACCCTGAACTTCCTGGACGAGGGCAAACGCCGTGAGGGGGCCGCGCTCGTCCAGCGGGGCGTGAGCTTCTCGCTGGCACAGCGGTTCGACATGAACGGTCCCCAGAAGGGCTGGCGGCGCCGTACCAACCCCGTCCATACCATGCTGGACACGGGCACGGACGCGGCCTTGGGCAACCAGGGCTTCCCGCACGGCATCGGCGGCGCCGACGATGTGATCTCCATGCCGCTGCAGTGCTCCACCCAGTGGGACGGGCTGGGCCACATCTTCGACCACGGCAAGGCCTGGAACGGCCGCCCTGCCGAGCGGGTCGTCACCTCCGACGGCGACCTGGTCACCGGCATCGAGCACATGGCTCCGCACGTCGCAGGGCGGGGCGTGCTCCTCGACGTCGGGCGGGTCTTCGGGACGGCCGGGGAGCTCCCGGACGGCTTCGCCGTCACCGAGGAACATCTGATCGCGACCGCCGAGGCGCACGGGATGACGGTCGGCCGGGGCGACATCGTCGTCGTCCGGACCGGGCAGCTCACCCGGGCCCGCCACGACGGCTGGGGGGACTACGCCGGCGGGCCCGCGCCCGGGCTGTCCTTCACCGCCGCGGGCTGGCTGCATCGCACCGAGATCGCCGCGATCGCCACCGACACCTGGGGCTTCGAGGTGCGGCCCAACGAGTTCGACGTCGCCTTCCAGCCGCTGCACCAAGTCGCCATTCCCAACATGGGCCTGCTGATCGGGGAGATGTGGGACCCCGACGCCCTGGCTGCGGACTGCGCCGCGGACGGCGTCTATGAGTTCTGGCTCACGGCGGCGCCCCTGCCCATCACTGGAGCCGTCGGCTCTCCCGTCAACCCGATCGCCGTCAAGTAAGCCGCGCAAGCAAGCCTGCGCACGCAAGCACTCAAGTGAGCAGTTCAACGAAGGAGCCGGCCATGGGGCCCAGGCAACCCACTGTCCTCGTCGTCGGAGGAGGCACCTCCGGCAACGCCCTGACCATCCTGCTGCGGCAGGCGGGCATCGCGGTGGATCTCGTCGAGATCAAGCCGGACTGGAACGTCCGCGGCTCCGGCATCACCCTGCAGGGCAACGCCCTGCGCGTGCTGCGCGAGGTCGGCGTGTGGGACGAGATCCGCGCCCACGGCTACGCGTTCGACACCTTGGGGCTGACCGCGCCCGACGGCACCGTGCTCCACGTTCACGAGGACCTCCGCACCGGAGGAGACGACCTGCCGGCCACCTTGGGCATGCAACGCCCGAAGCTGCAGCACATCCTCACCGACGCCGTCCAGGCATCCGGTGCGCGCATCCGGCTGGGCACCACCGCCGACACCCTCACCCAGGACGGCACCGGGGTCGTCGCCGGCTTCAGCGACGGCACGCAGGGCCGCTATGACCTCGTGGTGGCCGCCGACGGGCTCAACTCCGCAACCCGCGCCGCCATCGGCATTGGCGACAAACCGGAGCCGACCGGCATGTCCATCTGGCGTATCCCCGCACCCCGCCCGGCCGGCGTGGAACGCAGCGACCTCACCTACGGCGGGTCCTGCTTCATCGCCGGCTACACGCCGACCAGCAAGGACACCCTGTACGCCTATCTGGTCGAGCCCGACCGCGACCGCGCGGACCTCCCGCCCGACTGCTACGCCAAGGAGATGCGGCGCCTCGCCGAGGGGTACGGCGGCGCCTGGGACGAGATCCGCGCGTCGATCAACGACCCGGCCCAGGTGAACTACACCCGGTTCACCCGGATGCTGGCCGAGGGATCCTGGCATCGGGGCCGGGTCGTGCTCATCGGGGACGCCGCGCACTGCTGTCCGCCCACCCTGGCTCAGGGCGCGGCCATGTCCCTGGAGGACGCGTGGGTGCTGGCCCAGCTGCTGAGCAGCGGGGCCGCATGGGACGAGGAACTGCTCAGCAGCTACCGCGAGCGGCGGATCGGCCGGGTCAGGATGGTCGTCGACGCCTCCGTGCAGCTCGGGCAGTGGCTGCTCGACGGGGTACGCGGTGACGTGCCCGGGCTCATGGGCGCCACCATGACCGCGCTCAAGGAGCTGCCGTGACCGCGGACGCCCCCACGGTCGACGTGCACGCGCACGTCCTGCTGCCCGAGGTCGACCAGGCGGTCGCCGACCGGCCGGGACTGGCCGCCGCCCGCGCGCTGGACGCGCGCCGCAACGGACCCGACGCGCTGGCCGTCAACGCCGCGATGATCCGCGAACGCATCCCGCGGCTCACCGACGTGACGGCCCGGCTCGTCGCGATGGACACGGCCGGAGTGGACGTCCAGTTGATCTCGCCCTCGCCGTCGCACTACCACTACTGGGCCGATGAGGACCTGGCCCGCTCGGTATGGGAGCTGGCCAACGCCGGGATCGCCGCGTACGCCGCCGCAGCTCCCGGCCGGCTGTACGGCCTCGGCCTGGTCCCGCTCCAGCACCCGGGGCTCGCCGTGCCGGCCCTGGACCACGCCCTCGGCCTCGGCCTGCGCGGGGTCGAGATCTCCAGCCACGCCCCCGGCAGGGAGCTGTCCGACCCGGCATACGAACCCTTCTGGGCCCGTGCCGAGGAGACCGGTGCCATCGTCTTCCTGCACCCGTTCGGCTGCACTCTCGACGAACGGCTCGACCGCTGGTATCTGTCCAACACGGTCGGCCAGCCGGCCGAGAACGCGGTGGCGCTCTCCCACCTGATCTTCTCCGGCGTGCTGGACCGCCACCCGGGGCTGCGGATCGTCGCCGCGCACGGCGGTGGCTATCTGCCCACCCACATCGGCCGCTCCGACCACGCCTGGCGGTCGCGCACCGATGCCCGCGCCGGCTGCGCGCACCCGCCCAGCAGCTATCTGACGCGCCTGTGGTTCGACTCCCTCGTCCACGACCCGCACGTCCTGCGGGAGCTGCTGCGCGTCGCGGGCCCGCAGCGGGTGCTGCTGGGCTCCGACTTCCCCTTCGACATGGGCACCGACGATCCGCTGGGCGCGCTGCGCGCCGCGGGCCTGTCCGATGCCGACTTCCACGCTGTACGCGGCGGCAACGCGACGACGCTGCTGCGCCTCACCTGAGAGGGATCTCCTGCCATGACTGAACGCCTGCTCACCCATCTGCGGCACGTCGACCTCGCCGTGCCTGACTACGACAAGCAGCTCGACTTCTACGGCGGCGTCTGGGGCCTGACGAAGGTCGCCGAGGACTCCGGCATCGCGTTCCTCGCCGCCGAAGGCTCACCGGAGCAGTACGTCGTACGACTGCGCCAGGCGGACGAGAAGCGCCTCGACCTGGTGTCGTACGGGGCCGCGAGCCCGGCCGACGTGGATGCCCTCGCCGAGCGGCTGCTCGCGGGCGGGGTCCGGCTGATCTCCCAACCGGGCAAGGCCGACACCCCGGGCGGCGGCTACGGCTTCCGGTTCTTCGACGTCGACGGCCGGACCATCGAGGTCTCCGCGGACGTCGAGGTCCGCCGGCACCGCAAGATCGAGGAGAAGGAGGCGATCCCGGTCAAGTTGTCGCACGTCGTCCTCAACTCCCCGAATCTCGACCGGACGCGGGAGTGGTACGAGCGGCACCTCGGCTTCCGCCTCTCCGACACCCTCATGCACCCCAGGATGGGTGAGGCGATGCACTTCATGCGGATCAGCAACCAGCATCACTCGATGGCGATCGCCAAGGGACCGCACACCTCCCTGCACCACATCTCGTTCGAGATGCGCGGCATCGACGAGTACATGCGCGGCTCCGGCCGCGTCATCCGCGCGGGTCACCGCAAGATCTGGGGTCCCGGGCGGCATCTGGCGGGCGACAACACGTTCACGTACTTCCTCGACCCGCACGGCAACACCGTCGAGTACACGACGGAGCTGGAGCTGCTCGACGAGGACACCTGGCACCCGCACGTCTACGACTTCTCTCAGCCGGAGGTCAGCGACCAGTGGGGCACCGCCAACCCGATGAACGAGCTGGTCGCCAAGGAGTCCTTCAACGACGCCGACCACGGCTGCTTCGTCGCACCACCGGTCTGATCCCCTTGGGCACGGCCTCTCGACCGCACCCTTGATCCCTTCCACGGAGCCGCGCCATGCGCTTTGCCCGATATGAACAGCACGGACGCCGGCACGTCGCCGTCCTCGACGATGACGGCCGACTCCATCCGGTTCCAGGAGAGGACTCGCTGCTCGACCTGCTCCGCACCGGCCGTCTGCGCGAGGCGGCCGCCGCGCTCGACCTGACTGCCGGCCCGCGCGTCACCGACGTGCGTCTCCTGCCGCCGCTGGAGCCTCCGACGATCCGGGACTTCGTCACCTTCGAGGAGCACGTCGAGGGCGTACGCCGCTCGATCGACGGCTCCGCCGGCGTGCCCGACGCCTGGTACGACGCCCCGACCTTCTACTTCACCAACCCGTACGCGGTCATCGGCCCGTACGACGACGTGCCCGTCCCGCCGGGCAGCCAGGTGCTCGACTTCGAGCTCGAAGTCGCCGCCGTCATCGGCCGCGAGGGCCGTGACCTCACCCCTGAGCAGGCCAGGGACCACATCGCCGGTTACACGATCTTCAACGACTGGTCCGCGCGCGACCTCCAGTCCCGCGAGATGCAGGTCAACCTCGGCCCGTGCAAGGGCAAGGACACCGCGACCACTCTCGGCCCGTACCTGGTCACCGCCGACGAGTTGGAGCAGTACCGCGACGCCGAAGGCTTCCTGCGCCTGGCGCTCACTGCCGAGATCAACGGCGACGTGGTCGGCGCGGACCTGCTGTCCAACATGAGCTGGACCTTCGAGGAGATGATCGCCTATGCCTCGCGCGGCGCACACGTGCGTCCCGGTGACGTGCTCGGCTCGGGCACGTGCGGCAACGGCGGGTGTCTGGCGGAGCTCTGGGGTGTCCGCGGGCGCGACTCCCGCCCGCCGCTGAAACCCGGCGACACGGTCACCCTCACCGTCGAGGGCCTCGGCACCACGTCCAACACTGTGGTCCCGGGAGCAGCCCCGGTGCCGGTCCCCAGGGCCCGCCGCCGGATCCGGGAGCGACCATGAGGCTGCTGGGCAAGGTCGTGGTCGTCACCGGTGCGGCCCGCGGCCAGGGCGCCGCGGAGGCGGCGGCGCTGGCCCGTGAGGGTGCGCAGGTGCTCGCCACCGATGTGGAGGCGACGGGTGACTGCCGCCGGTTGGACGTCACCAGCGAGCAGGACTGGGCCCGGCTGGCCGCCGATCTGCGGGAGTCGTACGGCCAGGTCCACGGCCTGGTCAACAACGCGGGGATCACCTGGCGTGCGCGCCTGACGGACGTGCGGGCGGAGGACTTCGACCGCGTTCATGCCGTGAACGTCACCGGCCCGCTGCTCGGCATCCAGCAGCTCGTCCCGCTGATGCCGCCGGGCTCGTCCATCGTGAACGTCGGCTCGGCCGCCGCGCTCACCGGCCACTATCCGGTCGCGTACACAGCCGGCAAATGGGCGCTGCGCGGTCTGTCGAAGGCGGCGGCCACGGAACTGGGCCCGCGCGGAATCCGCGTGAACACCATCCACCCCGGCTTCATCGAGACCGAGATGACCGCCTCCGCCCACCCCGCCTTCCGCGCCGCGAACGTCCGCGAGACCCCGCTCGGCCGCACGGGCACGGTCGACGAGGTCGTCCCCCTCGTCGTCTTCCTCCTGTCCGACGAGGCGTCCTTCATCACCGGAGCCGAGATCCCGGTGGACGGCGGCCTCACCGCGCACGGCGGCGTCAAGTCCATCTCCGACGCGCTGCGTCCAGAGCGGTCATAGACCCTGACCGCAGGCGTTTCCGCGGGGAGGGCGCCGTCGCGGCCGCGGCTGGTGATCGCGGGGCAGAAAACCCGCAGAAGGTGGGAAGACGTCGGCTATATGGTGCGTCAGTGGACACTCTGGAAAGCCTCGTCATCGTCCGGCGGCTACGAGTTCCCATCGACGCTCCCGCCGACGTCGCGCCCGACGGCTGGGGAGAGGTGGCCGCCCGCCAGCTCGACGCAGCCCTCCTGAGCGTCGGCTTCAAGTGCTCGGCGCCCTTGCTCGAACGCCTGGCGGGGCTGCCCGGCGAGACCGTCCTGGACCTCGGCGTACGCGTCCTGGCGGCGGTCCGCGGCCTGGTGGGCGACCATGTCCAGCACAACGCGTACTTCATCGACTTCCCCGAGAACGTGCCGGACACCCTGGAGTTCTGGGCCGGCCTCCTGCGTGAGACCATGCTCGACCCGGTCGCCGCCGAGCGGCTCCAGCCGCCGACGCTCAACCTGCTGACCCTGCCGGGCTACGGCCGCTACCAGCACACCTACGCCGACCTGCTGGCCGCGCACGCTGAGCTGATCCCGCTGGCAGGCGACCGGGTGACCGTGCTGGAACTGGGCGGAAGCCTGGAAGCGGAGGCACGCGAGCTCTACTTCTCGCTGGCGGGCTCGCCGTCGCCGTTAGCCGCCGAGGACCTGGCGGCGTTGCGGTCGCTGGCGTCGTACTGCGCCGACGAGCCGGAGCGCATCCCCGTGCGCGAGAACCGCGCCATCGTCAACGAAGTGCGGCTGGCCACCGGCCGGCCGCTGCTCGTGGACACGGTCACCGACGTGCTCCGGCTCGCCTGCGGCTGCTCCGGCGGCGATGTCACGCTGGCCGCGCCCACCCGGTTCCGTTCCTTCCGGCGCGCCGAGCGCCGCGCCCTCCTGCGGGCTCTGGACGCGGTCGCCACTCCGGCCAAGCTCGGCGACGTGCCACGCCACCGCGAGCAGTGGAAGCGGCTCGGCGAGCGGCTGCATCCCCATGACTATCCGCATCTGACGCGGGCCGGCCACGTCTTCGACGTGGCCAGGGGCGTACGCGAGGCCGCCGGCTTCGACAGCCGGGTCGAGGCCGCTCTGTCGGCGGGCCGTGCCGCGGATGCCGTCCGGCTGCTGGAGAGGGCGCCCGGCGCGTTGCTGCGCCGCCTCGACCACCTGCTGCGGACCGGCCTGTCCGCGTCGGCCGTGCTGGACGCGGCGGAGGCAGCCGCGGCCGGTGCTTCCGGCCGGGTCCTGCTGTCCCTGCGCGAGCACCTGCAGAACCGGCTCGCCCCCACCGCGGGCCGCGTCTTCACCAACCGGTACGGCAGGGCGTGGGCGACCCCCGACACCCGATCGACGCTGGAGGAGGACGTCCTGGCGCGGGCGCTGGACATCCTGGACACGCAGATCGCCGGCCGCCTGCCCGACCCGGGCGAGCTGATCGTCGATCCTGACGTGCTCGACGTGGCACTGCCGTTATCCGGCAAGGCCGTCGCGCCCGGGCTGGGCATGCTGCCACGCGGCTCGCTGTCGGCCGTGGGCGGCGAATTGCTCAGGTTCTTCGTCCATTGGCGGCAGGCCCGGCGGCGCACGGACTACGACCTGTCCGCTCTCCTGCTGGACGCCTCTTACGGCAACCCGGCGCACATCTCGTGGACGAACTACTCCAACGGCTTCGCCGAGTACTCCGGTGATCTCACCGAGGCCCCGGACGGCGCGTCGGAGTTCATCAACATCCGTCTCGCCGAAGCGGCCCGGCCGATCATCATCCCGCAGGTCAACATCTACGCCGGGGAACGGTTCGACGAGGCCGCCGAGGCGTTCTTCGGGTACATGACCAGGGACGCCGCGCAGGGGGGCAGGCCGTTCGAGCCGCGGACCGTACGCATGAAGTCCGACCTGCGCGGCTCCGGCCGGATCGCGCTGCCCCTGGTCTTCCTGCGCGGTGACGACGGCGCCTGGCGGGTGAAGTGGCTGCATCTTTACCTGAAGGGGCATCCCGGCTTCAACCAGGTGGAGGGCAACCGGGTCACCGCCTCGCTGCTGGTGCGCTCGATCGTGGAACGCGACTACCTACGCGTCCGCTATCTGGCCGGCCTGCTGGAGGCGAAGAGCTCGCAGCAGGCCGGGGGCACCACCTACATCGGGCTGGAGGCTCCGGCTGATCTCCCGCCGGGCGCGCGGGTGTACACGCCTGGGACCCTGCACGAACTGATCCCGGCCTGATACCGTTGAGATCGTCATGAGGCCATTCGAGGGCTTCCTTCTCACCTTTCGGACCAGGAATGCCCGAAAGGGCGCCTGGCTTGGCTAGCTCTCGAGCCTTCCTCACGACCCAGCGGTTGCCTCGTTCTTCCGGGCGACGTCCTGTGTTCATCGACGGGTCGTGGCCGGCCCCTAGATTCCGATCTCGTGAAATTTCATGACACCACGGATGTCAAGGAGCGCGGCCTCGCCCGGCGTACGCTCATCGCCGGCGCCCTGTCCGCGACGGGCCTCACCGTCCTGGGCGGCACGGCGGCCCACGCGGCCGCCCGGCCGAACGGGAAGCCGCCCCGCGTCCTGATCGCCACCAACGAGCCCTGGGGCACCTACCACGTGGCACCCCTGCTGCCCGAGGCGCGCCGCCTGGGGTGGGAGGTCGTGCAGTTGGTGCCCGATCTGTCCGGGATCAAGCCTGGTGACCCGGTCACAGTGGCGACCCCGGACCGGATCCCGCCGGCCGACCTGCTCGTGGTGACGGGCGCGGGAGACTGGCCCGCGGACTGCGCCGCGCGGCTGCCCGGACTGCCGATGATCGCCAGCTCGCTCGCCTACCAGCTTCCGGTCGAGGCGCCCCGTGCGGCGGAATTCCGCTCCCGGCTCAGGGCGATCACGGCGTCCTCCCCGGCCGAGGCGAAGGTGTTCGACGACTACCTGGGCACGCGCCGCCCGATCACGGTCGTGGGCACGCCGCAGACCGACGACCTGCCCCGGCACACCCCCGAACCCGGCACCGTGCTGGTGCTCACCAGCGTGACCAGGTCCAGCCAGACCGGCGGCTCGGCCCCGGGCACCGAGCTGCTCCTGGCCGCCGCCGAGCGGCTCGCGGCGGCCGGCAAGCACATCCTGGTGGGGCTGCACCCGCGCGAGGACCGCTCGTTGTGGGAGCGGTACGAGATCAGCTCCGTTCCCTCGGTCCAGGCGTCGGCGCGGGCCGAGGCCGCCATCGGCATCCCGGGCACGGTGTTCCCGGTCGTCGCCGCCGTGGGCGTCCCCTTGGTGGGCTGCACGGATCCGCGCCTGCAGATCCCCGGCTACCTGCTGAGCGTGTGCTCGCACACGATCACCGCCGCGGACGCCGCGGTGACCGCCGTGGCGCAGGCCAAGCCGGTCTCGCGCGACGTGCTGTACGAGGCCGTCGGCCCCATCGGCGGCTCGGCCCGCAGGCTGCTCAAGGTGTGGAGGAAGGCGGGCATCCGAGTCTGACCGGCTGCTCGGCGGCGCTCCGGGTCATTGGCGGCAGGTAGTATCTTGTTTTCGGATTTCGGTTCTCGGGGTTGCTGAGGCATACTGCGGGGAGCACCCCGCTCGATCGGGCGAGTTACGAAACTGCTCCCTGCGTCGGGTATCCTCTACAGGCCGGGTCCATACCGGCTCAAGGCGGAGTAGCTCAGTCAGGCAGAGCAAACGGCTCATAATCGTTGTGTCGCCGGTTCAAGTCCGGCCTCCGCTACTGCCCAATCCCAGGTCGGCAGGCCTGGGCATGGGCGTGTCCATGTCCCGAACGTAGAAAGGCACTCCCAAGTGGCTGCCACCGACGTTAGGCCGAAGATCACGCTGGCCTGCCAGGAGTGCAAGCACCGCAACTACATCACGCGGAAGAACCGGCGTAACGACCCGGATCGGCTTGAGCTGAAGAAATACTGCCCCAACTGCCGCACGCACCGCGCGCACCGCGAGACTCGATAGCTCTCCGGGGGCTTCTCCATCGTTCATATCGCACAACCGGCGTCCTGGTGTGGGCGCCGGTTTGTCGTGTCTGCACTCCGGTGCCCGCCTCACCCCGCGGGTGCGCGACGGCCAGGCCACGGCATCGCGTAAAGAGCAGGCATCACCGGCGACAGCCGAACCTTGTTCTGTTACCGTCGGCCTCAGCAGCGCTCGGACGAGGGACATTGCGAGGGAGCACTGATGGCCTTGAACCGTGACTTCGTGGGCAGGACCTACCCGCCCAGCGCCCCCTACGAGGTCAGCCGGGTGAAGATCAGGGAGTTCGCGGCCGCGATCGGCGACGCCAACCCGATCTACCGCGACAAAGAAGCCGCTCAGGCCGCCGGTTACCGCGACGTGATCGCGCCGCCGACGTTCCCCATCGTTTTCAGCCTGCAGAGCGGCGGCGACGCGCTGGTGGATCCGGATCTCGGGCTGAACTTCGCCATGGTGGTCCACGGCGAGCAGCGTTTCGAGTACGTACGCCCCGTCTACGCCGGCGATCAGCTGGTCAGCATCGCCACGATCACCGACATCCGGACCGCCGGGCGCAACGAGCTGCTGACGGTGCGCAGTGAGGTCGCGACCGTCGAGGGCGAGCCGGTCTGCATCACCTACAACACGATCGTCGAGCGCGGAGGGGCCGGCTGATGGGCGCCACGGTGAAGTACGACGAGGTCGAGGTCGGGCAGGAGATCCCGGCCGTGGACTACAACGTGCGCAGGCTCGACCTGGTGATGTACGCCGGCGCTTCCGGAGACTTCAACCAGATCCACTGGAACGAGCGGTTCGCCAAGATGGTCGGGCTGCCTGACGTGATCGCGCATGGGATGTACACGATGGCGCAGGCCGGGCGGTTCGTCACCGACTGGGTAGGGGATCCCGGTGCGGTGCTGGACTTCGGCGTGCGGTTCTCGTCGATGGTGGTCGTGCCCGATGACGATCAAGGTGCGACGATCTCGGTGAGCGGGGTCGTGGAGGAGAAGCTCCAGGACAAGCGCGTGGTCATCGGCCTGACGGCCAAGTCGGCCGAGGCCAAGGTGCTGTCCAAGGCTCGCGCGGTGGTCCAGCTGTCCTGACGCGCGATGATAGGTCCGGTGGCTCTCGGGTACCCGTGTGCCTATGAGTGAAGCTGCGCGACAGGTATGGCCCACGGTCCGGTCGATCCCCGTCTCCGCCGTGACCGACGCCAAGCCGCCCGGGCGGCTGCGGCCCGCGCGCCTGGAGCAGGTGGCGGGCAGTTCGGGAACCGGACGGGACACCACGGGCGGCGCCGCGACCGGTGTGGGCACGGCCGGGGCCAGGCCGCGGGCGGGCTCGGGCACGCACGCCCGCCCCAATCCCGCTGCCGAGCTGGGCTTCTCCGGCGACCCGGGCCAGCACGGCGACACGGGCGACCCTGGCGACGCGATGCTGCACGCCCAGCGCACCTGGGACGCCACACTGGCCACGAACCGCCTCGACGACCTGGGCGTCAACGCCGAGCGGCAGCGCATGGAGATCAAGGACATCACGACCACGGTGAGCCTGCTCGCCGACGGCTGGCCCGCTGATGTGCGTACCTGCGTGCAGTCGGTGATCGACCACACGGACGTGAAGGTGCTCGCGCTCGACCTGGGCAACCTCGACGGCGCCGGTGACGTGCTGGACGACCTGGCCGAGCGCTACCCGCACCGCGTCGCCGTCTGGCACGTGGCCGAGCGGCCGCACTGGCGAGGAGGCACGGCGACCTGGGGCGAGAGCCGGGCCAAACTGCTGCGGCTGGACGAGTCGGACGTACACGTGCTGATGGAGACCTCGATCGTGCTCCGTGGCGACGCGCTGACCCCGCTGGTCGCGGCCGTCGCGGGAGGGGCGGTGGCCGCCGGGTGGCGGGGTGTGGACCCGTCCGACGGACGTGAGACCGGCCCGGGCCGGGTGCCGGCGCTGACCGGCGAGCTCATGGCGGTACGCCGATCGGCCGCGCTCGGTGCGCTGCCCGAGGGCGCCCACTACGGCCGCCACGCGGACCTGGAGCTGTCGCTCGGCCTGCGGGGGGAGCTGGTCGTGCCTGCGGGGCCGCCGCCGGTGGAGCGGCTCGGCACGCACGACGTCCCGGCCGACTACCAGGAGCGCGAGTCGCGGCGTAACTATGACGGGGTGCTGCGCATGCTGAGCGCCTCTTAAGCTAGGTGCCCATGGAAATGCTCGCGCCGTACACCACGCTGCGCCTGGGCGGTCCCGCCCGCGAATTCGCCGAGGCCACGACGGCGGAGCAGCTCGTGTCCCTGATCGCCGAGGCCGACATGTCCGCGGTGCCCACGCTGGTGCTCGGTGGAGGCAGCAACGTCGTGGTGGCGGACGAGGGGTTCGACGGGCTCGTCATCAAGGTCGCGACCAGCGGGGTGTCCGTCTCACGTGATGGCGATGAGGTGCTGGTCACGGTCGAAGCAGGCGAGGACTGGGATCCGTTCGTGGCCCGCGCGGTGGCAGAGGGCTGGTCGGGCATTGAGTGCATGTCCGGCATTCCCGGGCTAGTGGGGTCCACGCCCATCCAGAACGTCGGCGCGTACGGGCAGGAGGTCTCCCAGACCGTCAGGTGCGTGCGTGCTTACGACCGCCGCACCCGGCAGGTGGTGGATCTGGAGGCGCGGCAGTGCGGGTTCTCTTACCGCGACAGTGCCTTCAAGCGGGATCTGGCGCGATATGTGGTGCTGGCGGTGACGTACGTGCTGAAGGTTTCCGAAATGTCAGGACCTGTGGCCTATAAGGAGCTGGCCGGGCTGCTGCGGGTCGAGCTCGGCGACCGGGTGCCGCTGGCGCAGGCCCGTGAGGCCGTCCTGGGGTTGCGGCGCGGCAAAGGCATGGTGCTCGACCCGGACGATCCTGACACCCGCAGCGCCGGCTCGTTCTTCACCAACCCGATCCTGACCGCCGAGCAGGCGGCGGAGCTGGCGACCCTCGCACCCGGCCATCCGCGCTGGGAGATGCCCGACGGGTCGCTCAAGGTGCCCGCCGCGTGGCTGATCGAGCAGGCGGGCTTTCCGAAGGGGTATGAGCGCGGGCCCGTACGGATCTCCACCAAGCACACCCTGGCCCTGACCAACCCCACGGGAGCCGCCACCACCGCCGAGCTGCTCGCGCTGGCGTGTGAGGTGCGGGACGGGGTGCGGGAGAAGTTCGGCGTCACGCTGGTCAACGAGCCGGTGCTGGTCGGCTGCGCCCTAGGGGAATAGGCGTCCCGGCGGGGGCTGTTATGGTGTTCTGGAATTGCCGAGGGGGAGTAGTCCCAATCGTGTGATCGACACACTGGCGCGTTCGCGCGCCCGGTCACGCGGGCCTTTAACGGGCGGACGAGACCTTCGGCCTGGCAGCCGTATGGATGAAGACGCTGCCGGGCCGAAGTCATGCCCGAAAACTCCCCGGGTGCCTGCTTCCGGCCTGGTGGCGCGGAAGAGGACCGTTGGAAGCGTTCTGGATCAGCCTCGCCGTCATTTTCGTGGCCGAACTCGGTGACAAGAGCCAGCTCATGGCGATGACGTTCGCGACCCGTTTCAAGACCTGGCCCGTGCTCCTGGGCATCACGATCGCCACGACCGTCGTGCACCTGGTGAGCGTGGCCGTCGGGGGCCTCATCGGGGACGCGTTGCCCACGACCGCGATCGCGGTGGTGGCCGGCCTGGCCTTCCTCGGCTTCGCCGGGTGGACGCTGCGCGGTGACGAGCTGACCGAGGACGAGTCGCGCAAGGCCCAGCGCACCACCAGGAACGCCCTGATCGCGGTGACCGTGGCGTTCTTCCTGAGCGAGCTGGGCGACAAGACGATGCTGGCCACGATCACGCTCGCGACACAGCACGGCTGGGTCGGCACCTGGATCGGCTCAACCGTCGGCATGGTCGCGGCCGACGCCCTGGCCATCCTCGTCGGCCGCCTGCTGGGCAAGCACCTCCCCGAAAAGATCATCCGGTACGGCGCCGCCGCGGCCTTCGCCGTCTTCGGCGTGGCCCTGCTGGTGGAGGCTTTTCTCTAGGAACCCCTACGAGATCAAGGACAGGCGGTGGGCGGCGGCGGCCGCCTCTCCGCGGGTCGTGACGCCGAGCTTGGCCAGGATGTTCGACACGTGCACGCTGACCGTCTTGACCGAGATGAACAACTCGGCGGCGATGTCCCGGTTGGTCCTGCCCTGGGTGACCAGCCGCAGGACCTCCAGCTCGCGCGGTGTCAGCAACTCCGACGATTCCTGGGCAGGCGCGCCGCCCACCCGCCGCGACAGCGTCTCGATCTCCTCGACCAGCGGGCTGGCCCGCAGCGCCTGGGCCAGCGGGAGCGCCACCTTCAGCCGGGCGGCCGCCCCCTCGCGGTCGCCGGCCCGCGCGGCGGCCGCGGCAGCCCGGAACAGGGCCTTGGCCTGGTTGTGCGGGCGCTTGAGCCGCTCCCAGCCGGCGGCCGCGGCGTCGAAGTCGCCGATGTAGGACAGCCGGTACGCATCCACGACAGGACCGATCACCGACAGCTCGGCCGCCACGGCGGCGGCGTGCGCGCGGACCGCCGCGGCCCGTTCGGGCTCGATGGTCTCGACGGCGTCGCAGACGATGCGGAGCAGGGCGAGCAGCCGCCAGCCCAGCATGGCCTTGGACGACTGCTTGGGGAGGGCGATCACCTGCTCGGCCACGGTCAGCGCGGCGCCGGGCTCACCCCGCAGCAGATGCCAGCCGATGCGCAGGCGTGCGTTGCTGGTGATGTCCTGGACGAAGTCCTCGGCGCGGTCCTTGAGCACACCGATCTCGGACAGGAGGCTCTCGACCAGCTGCAGCTCGCCCCTGGCCAGGGCGATGTCGGCGCGCACCCGCAGCAGGGCGTATCGGGTGCGCAGGTTGGGGCCGTGGCTGAGCGCGGCGTCGACGAGCTCGATGGCCTCGTCCCAGCGGCCGATCGACTCCAGCGCCTCGGCCCAGTTGTTCATGATGAACAGGCCGCTGCCGCGCAGCCGGCCATACTCCTTGGCGATCTTCCAGCCCTGCTCGGACAGGTGTACGGCCTCGTCCTCGCGGCCAAGGTCGATCAGCGCGTCGATGTTGTTGCCGATCGCCCGGGTGATGATGCGGCCGGAGCGCTCCTGGTGCCCGATCTCCAGCGCCTGCTCGTTGACCGCGATGGTGGACTCGAGCTCGCCGTTGAGCGAATGGCCGAGCGCCAGGTTGAGCAGCAGGTCGGCCTCGAGGCACCGGTCGCCGTGCTCCCTGGCCAGGCGCAGGCCGTCGGCGATGACCTCGCTCGCCTCGGCGGTCTCCCCGCGCAGCATGAGGTGCCGGCTCAGCGGGGTGAGGACCTCGGCCCGGTCCAGGCTGTCCTCGGGGACGAGCCGCAGGGCGTGCCGGAGCTCCTCGATGACGCCCATCTGGCCTTTGCTCATCTTGAACCCGGCCCGCCGCACGATCAGCTGCGCCACGCGGCCCGGCTCGCGGGTCTCGTCCAGCTCGGACAGGGCGGCCTTGACGAACTTCATGCCCTTGTCGACCTCGCCGCCGGCGTTCGCGGCCTCGGCAGCCCGCTCCAGCACGGCGGTGTGGTCGGCGCCGATGCGCTCGGCGGCGTCGGGGACCCGATCCCAGAGCGTGAGCACGCGTTCGAGCAGCGGCACGGCCTCGGTGTAGGCGAACGCCTTGAAGGACTTCTGCGCCGCCTCCCACGCGGAGATCAGCGCCCAGAGGTCGTTGCGGGCGCCGTACCAGTGATGGGCCAGCTCGACGGGGGCACGGCCCATCGGGACGAGCGTGCGGTCCTTGGAGATCTCCTCGGCGAACCTGGCGTGCAGGCGCTGGTGCTCCCCGGGCAGCAGCTCGTCGTGCACGGCCTCGCGGATGAGCGAGTGCCTGAAGACGTAGGCGCGGTTGTCGGCGACTTGCAGGACGTTGCCCGCGATGGCCGGGCGCAGCGCGCTCTCCAGCTCGACGTCGGACAGGCCGCTCACGGCGGCCAGCAGCGCGTGGCCGACCCGGATGCCGCCGGCCGCGGCGATGCGCAGCACCCGCTGGGTCTCTTCGGGCAGCCGCTCGACGGAGTTGAGTATCAGATCCTGCATGGACTCGGGGAACGTGCAGTCCTCGCCGCTCTCCAGCATGGCCTCGACGAACAGCGGGATGCCCTCGCTGCGCTCGTAGACGTTCTCGACGCTGCTGTATTCGGGGACCTTGCCGAGGATCCCGGTCATCTGCTGGGCGACCTCGTCGCGCGACAGGCGAGGCAGGTCGAGCCGGTGCACGCCGTTAACCCGGCCCAGCTCGGCCAGCACCGGCCGGAGCGGGTGCTGGCGGTGCAGGTCGTCCGAGCGATAGGTCATGACGATCAGCACCTGCGGAATGTGCAGGTTGCGGCTGAGGAAGGCGATGAGGTCGCGGCTGGAGCGGTCAGCCCAGTGGATGTCCTCGATGACGAGGACCGTCGGGCGGGCGTCGGCCAGGCGTTCCAGCAGTGTGAGGAACTGCTCGAAGAGCCGCGCGCGGCCGGTGTCGGTCTCGCCGTCGCCGCTGGGCTCGCCGAACTCGGGCAACAGCCGGGCCAGGTCGCGCTGGGCGCCCTCCGGGAGTAACCCGGCGACCGCGGCGGGGCCCTGCTCCCTGACGAGCTGCCGCAGCGCCGCGGTGAAGGGCGCGTAGGCCAGGCCCTCGGTGGACAACTCCACGCACCCGCCGAACAGCACGTGCGCGCCGTCGGCGGCGCAGCGCTCGGTGAAGCGCTGCACCAAACGGGTCTTGCCGACGCCGGCCTCGCCCCCGAGCAGGACGGCTGTCACCTTGCCCTTTTTGGCCTCGTCGAAGCTGTCGGAGAGAGCCCCCAGCTCCTCCTCCCGTCCGACGAAGACGGGACTGACAGAACGTCCCCGCATGTCATCAAGCATGTCATGCCTCACAGACGGTTTTCGACGCATTTAGGGGGTTCTACGGAGGCATTGAGGCCCGGCCACGAGGGAGGTAGTGGCCGGGCTCTCGTGGGGTGCTCATGAGGAACGGCGCTTGCCGAAGACTGAGCGGCGCTCGGACTTGTTGCCCCGCTCCGCCTCACGTGCGCGCCGGTGCTCGGCCGCCGCCTTGCGCAGCTCGCTCATGTGGCTCTTCATGAGCTCGTATTCGATCTCGGGATTCATCACTCTGTCTCCTCTTTCGTCTGCTGACATCCTTAAGAGTCGGTCTAAGGCCAGGTACGCCACATCGGGTGGATGCCTTATCTCTGGGCGTAGAAGCAGCTCGGCATACCTAGGACCGGCCGCACGGCGTCCTAAGGTGGTCCGGTTTGGAGGAGGAGGCCCTGGTCGGCGATGCTGTGATGGTGTCAACTCTGACGACTTCGCTCGCGGACGTAGCCGCGTCCGGCGCGACGCTACGGGCATTCCTGCACGGCCTGCCCGGCGTCGACCGGGTCGGCGCAGACCAGCGGGCGGCCATGCTCGGCACCCGATCGATCAAGACAACCGCCAAAGCCAAGGCCATTGACCTGGCCATTTCCATGGTCGACCTGACCACCCTCGAGGGCGCGGACACGGCAGGCAAGGTGCGCGCGATGTGCACCAAGGCCGTGCGCCCCGGCGGCGACGCCCCTAAGGTGGCGGCCGTCTGCGTTTATCCCGACCTGGTCGCCGTGGCCGCCGAGACGCTGCGCGGGTCGGGGGTGAAGGTGGCCTCGGTGGCGACCGCGTTCCCCAGCGGGCGCTCGTCCCTGGAGGTCAAGGTGAGCGACACGGCGCTGGCCGTCGCCGCGGGCGCCGATGAGATCGACATGGTGATCGATCGCGGCGCGTTCCTGTCCGGCGACTACCTGAAGGTCTTCGAAGAGATCGTCGCGGTCAAGGCCGCGTGCGGCGCGGCGCACCTGAAGGTGATCCTGGAGACCGGCGAGCTGGCGACCTACGACAACGTGCGGCGGGCGTCGTGGCTGGCGATGCTGGCGGGCGCCGACTTCATCAAGACCTCCACGGGCAAGGTGTCCCCCGCGGCCACGCCGCCCGTCACGCTGATCATGCTCGAGGCGGTGCGCGACTTCCGCGACGCGACGGGCCGCCAGGTGGGGGTCAAGCCCGCGGGCGGCATCCGCACCACCAAGGACGCGATCAAAAACCTGGTGCTGGTCAACGAGACGGCCGGCGACGACTGGCTGACGCCCGACTGGTTCAGGCTGGGCGCCTCGTCGCTGCTCAACGACCTGCTGATGCAGCGCCAAAAGCTGGCCACCGGGCGATACGCCGGTCCCGACTACTTCACCCTGGACTGATGATGGCGATCTTCGAGTACGCACCCGCGCCCGAGTCGCGCGACGTCGTCGACATCAAGCCGGCGTACGGACTGTTCATCAACGGTGAGTTCGTGGACGGCTCGGGCCCCACGTTCAAGACGATCAACCCGGCGACCGAGGAGAAGCTGGCCGAGATCGCCACCGCCACGTCCGACGACGTGGACCGGGCCGTGCAGGCGGCGCGTAAGGCGTTCGGGGTCTGGAGCGCGCTGCCCGGCGCCGAGCGGGCGAAATACCTGTTCCGCATCGCGCGCATCATCCAGGAGCGGGCCCGCGAGCTCGCGGTGCTGGAGTCGCTGGACAACGGCAAGCCGATCCGCGAGTCGCGCGACGTGGACCTGCCGCTGGTCGCGGCGCACTTCTTCTACTACGCGGGCTGGGCGGACAAGCTGGAATACGCTGGGTTCGGGAGTAGACCGCTGGGCGTGGCCGGGCAGGTCATCCCGTGGAACTTCCCCCTGCTCATGCTGGCCTGGAAGATCGCGCCCGCGCTGGCCTGCGGCAACACGGTCGTGCTCAAGCCGGCCGAGACCACGCCGCTGACCGCGTTGCTGTTCGCCGACATCTGCCGGCAGGCCGACCTGCCGCCGGGCGTGGTCAACATCGTGACCGGCGCGGGCGACACCGGCGCGGCCGTGGTCGCGCACCCCGACGTCAACAAGGTGGCCTTCACCGGCTCCACCGAGGTCGGCCGGATCATCGCGCGCACAGTGGCGGGCACCGACAAGAAGCTGACGCTGGAGCTGGGCGGCAAGGCCGCGAACATCGTGTTCGAGGACGCCGCCCTCGACCAGGCGGTCGAGGGCATCGTCAACGGCATCTTCTTCAACCAGGGACATGTGTGCTGCGCGGGCTCGCGGCTGCTGGTGCAGGAGTCGATCCAGGACGAGCTGCTCGACGCACTCAAGCGCAGGCTCGGCACCCTGCGGCTCGGGGACCCGCTGGACAAGAACACCGACGTCGGCGCCATCAACTCCGCCGACCAGCTCGCCAAGATCCGTGAGCTGTCCGAGATCGGCGAGTCGGAGGGGGCGCTTCGCTGGTCGCCCGCCTGCGAGCTGCCGGACAAGGGGTTCTGGTTCCCGCCGACGATCTTCACCGGCGTGGCGCAGTCGCACACGATCGCCAGGGACGAGATCTTCGGCCCGGTGCTCTCCGTACTGACCTTCCGCACCCCCGCCGAGGCCGTCGAGAAGGCCAACAACACTCCCTATGGGCTGTCCGCGGGCATCTGGACCGAGAAGGGCTCGCGCATCCTGTGGATGGCGGACAAGCTCAGGGCCGGTGTGGTCTGGGCCAACACGTTCAACAAGTTCGACCCCGCCTCTCCCTTCGGCGGCTACAAGGAGTCCGGGTACGGCCGCGAGGGCGGCTTGCTCGGCTTGGAGGCCTACCTTGACGTGTGAGCATCGCCGCTTCGGGCGTAGGAAACGGCGTGCGCAGGCCACCCGGGGCCACGCTTTCGCGCGGGCCGGTCGTCCGGTACGCACCGGCTGGTACGCCCACCGCTGCGGCGTGAGCCGGTGCGGCCAGGTCTTCGTCCCCGTCCATACCTCGCAGGAGGGTCGATGAGCCGGCTGTCCGTCAGAAAGACCTACAAGCTGTACATCGGCGGGGCGTTCCCGCGCTCTGAGAGTGGGAGGTCCTACCCCGTGACCTCGCCCAAGGGCGAATTCCTCGCCAACGCCTCGCATGCCTCGCGCAAGGACGCCCGCGACGCCGTGGTGGCCGCGCGCAAGGCGTTCCCCGGCTGGTCGGGCGCGACCCCCTACAACCGGGGGCAGATCCTCTATCGCGTCGCCGAGATGCTGGAGGGGCGGCGCGCCCAGTTCGCCGAGGAGGTGGGCGGCGGTAAGAGGGCGGCGCTGGAGGCGGTGGACGCGGCGGTGGACCGGCTCGTCTGGTACGCCGGGTGGTCCGACAAGATCGCCTCGGTGCACGGGGCGGCCAACCCGGTCGCGGGCCCCTACTTCAACCTGTCCTCACCCGAGCCGACCGGGGTGGTCGCGATCGTCGCGCCCGCCGACCCGCTGCTCGGGCTGGTGTCGGTGGTCGCGCCGGTGATCGTCACCGGCAACACCTGCGTGGTCGTGGCCTCCGAGCCGTCCCCGCTCGCCTCGATCACCCTGGCCGAGGTCATGGCCACGTCCGACCTGCCCGGCGGTGTCGTCAACGTGCTCACCGGCAAGCAGGCCGAGCTCGCGCCCTGGCTGGCGGGCCACATGGACGTCAACGGGCTCGACCTGACCGGGGTGGCGGACGCCGATCTGGCGCTGCGCTGCGAGCAGGCGGCTGCGGACAACCTCAAGCGGGTCCTGCGGCCCACCCAGGAGGACTGGACGGCCGACCCGGGGATCGGGCGGATGACCCGGTTCCTGGAGACCAAGACCGTCTGGCACCCGGTCGGGATCTGAGCCGTTCACCCCCCGGCGGTCAGTGATAGCCGCGTGGCCGCACCGGGGGGTGGGCGGACTGGAGCTGGGCGGCCAGGCCGAGCAGGTGCGGCTCGCCGCCGGGCGGGGCGATGAGCTGCACGCCGATCGGCAGGCCGCTGGAGTGGGTGGCGATGGGCACGCTGATCGCGGGCCAGCCGCACATGTTCCAGGCGCCCGTGGCGGGGGCGAACCTGAGGTTCGCCAGCACGTTGCGGAACAGTCCGCGCTCGCCCCAGCGGTCCGCCCTGGGCGGGATGGTGCCCAGCACGGGCGTGACCAGCACGTCCGCGTCACCGAACCACTGATCGGCCCCATAGGCGCTCCAGCGCTCGCGTCCGCGTACGCCGTTCAGCTTGAGCCGGCCCAGCACCCGGCCGGCGCGGGCCAGCGCCCGGGTGCGCCGCTCCACACTCCGGCTGTCCAGGTCGTCCGCCGCCGTCGCGGCCTGGCCGAGCCAGGTGGCGACCGCGGCCGGGCCCAGCCAGGCAGGCAGCCGGTGGCCGTGCTCGACCACCGTGTGCCCGGCCACCCGCAACGTCTCCGCCGCCGCGCGCACCGCCGCCTGGAACTCCTTGTCCATGGGCAGGCCGACCGGCAGTGGCTGAGGCGCGTACGCCACCCGCAGGTCGAACAGCTCCTGGCTGTCCGGCGGCGCCGGCTCCCACACCTCCTCGTCGTCCGCCCAGACCGAGCGCAGCATGGGCGGGCGTGGATCCACCCGGCGGCCGCCACGCCATGCCTCGGCCAGCGACGGGTCGGCGGCCAGCACGGACAGCGCGAGCGACAGGTCGGACGCGGTCGTGGCCAGCGGGCCGTTCTCCGTCAGCCGATCCCAGTCGTTGGCCGGCGGGGGCACGACACCGGCGCCCGGCTTGATGGCCAGCACGCCGCAGGCCGCCGCCGGGATGCGCAGCGAGCCCATGCCGTCGTTGCCGAGCGCGATCGGCACCATGCCCGCCGCCACGGCCGCCGCGCTGCCCGAGGACGAGCCGCCGGTCGTGCGGGTCCGGTCCCAAGGGTTGCGCACGATGCCGTACGCGCTGTCGCCGAACGCCACGAGCCCCAGCTCGGGCAGGTTGGTCAGGCCGACGACCACCGCGCCCGCCGCGCGCAGCCGCGCGACCGTCGCGTGGTCCGCCCGCGCGGGCACGTCCGCGGTGCCGGCGGAGCCGCCGCGGGTGGCCTCGCCGGCCACCTCCAGGTTGTCCTTCACCGCGACGGGAACGCCCGCCAGCGGCAACTGCGCCAGGTCGGGACGTTTCTGCACGGCCTGCGCCTCCTCCACGGCCTGCTCCCTGACCAGCCGGAAGGCTCCCACCTCGGGGTCCCGTGCGGAGATGACGTGCAGATGCTCCTCGACGACCGTCGTGGCCGAGACCTCGCCGCGCCGGACGGCCGTCGCGATCTCGGTGGCGGTCTTGCCTGCCCACAACATGTCTAGAGTCTGCAGCTTTTCCCACCTGGTGGCGAGAGTGGGATGGTCATTTGCGGGTCCGGTTCGTGGGGACGGCCGTCAGCGGGTCCTCCGGCCAGGGGTGCTTGGGGTAGCGGCCGCGGAGTTCGGCGCGTACGGAACGGTAGGCGTCCCGCCAGAACGACGCCAGGTCCGCGGTGACTGCCACCGGCCGGCCCGCCGGGGAGAGCAGATGCACCAGGACCGGCACGCCCGCGATCTCCGGCGTTTCCTGCCAGCCGAACAGCTCCTGCAGCTTCACCGCCAGCACCGGCTGCTCGCCCGAGTAGTCCACACGGATGTGGGAGCCGCTGGGCACCTCGATGCGCTCGGGGGCGACCTTTTCCAGGCGTTCGCTCCACGGGATCAGGCGCTTGAGCGCCTGGGCGACGTCGAGGCGTTCCAGGTCGGCGCGGCGGCGGGCTCTCGACAGCTCGGGTTCCAGCCATTGGTCGGCCAGGTCGATGAGCGTGTCCATCGAGGGCCACGGGGCGCCGATCGCGCGGTGGCAGAAGGCCAGGCGGTCCCTGAGGTCCTTGGCCTGTTTCGTCCAGGTCAGGACGTCCTCGGTGCGGAGGCCGTACAGGATGGCCTCGCGGACGTCGGCGTCCTTGAGCGGGGTCGAGGACAGCTCGATGGCGCCCATGCGCTCGACCCTGCGGGCGGAGACGTCGCCGCGACGCTCGCCCGGCGGGACCCGCCACTCGACCTCGTCATCTGTCGTGGTGGGGTGCGCCAGCCTGGCGATGTCCTCGTCGATCGCGACCGCCTGCCTGATGCGGGCCGACGCCGATCCGGTGGGGCGGTCGGCGACCGCGATGGCCAGCCACTGCGCGGTCTGCAGCCGTGAGCCCTCGGGGAGCTCGGCCCGGGTGCCGGACGCCATGAGATAGCCGCCGCCACGCCGCCGCGCCACCCGCTCGGGAAACGCCAGCGCCACGGCCATCCCGGCCAGCACGTCTTGCGCGGTTGCGCCGCCGACCTCGCCGGCCGATGGGGTGGCCGCTCTGCGGAGACGCTGAGCCTCCCGGCGCCAGCGTGCGGCGAAGCCGGATCCGCCACGGAGAGCCGTGCGCCAGACCTCCACCAGGTCGTCCCCCGCGTCGCGCGGCAACTGCTCGGACAGCAGGGCCACGACCTCGGCGGCGCGCGGGCCCAGATCCAGCAGCGCCCTGGCCAGGCGAGGGTGCACACCCGCGAGTGCCATCCGCCGCCCGCGGTCCGTCACCCGGGATCCAGGACCGAGGGCACCGAGCTCCGCCAGGGTGCGGGTGGCGGCGGACATCGCGGCGGCCGGTGGCGGGTCCAGGAGCGCCAGGCCGGAGGCGTCGGCGTCACCCCAGCAGGCCGCCTGCAACGCGAACCCGGTCAGGTCCGCGAGCACGATCTCAGGGCGCGGATGGTCGGCCAGGCGCTCGTGGTCGGCGGCGGTCCAGCATCGATACACCGTGCCAGGGGCCTCCCGGCCCGCCCGGCCCGCCCGCTGGGCCGCGGCAGCCTTGGAGACCCTGACCGTGGTGAGCGACCCCAGACCCCGGGCATGGTCCGTACGCGGCTCGCGCGCCAGCCCCGAGTCCACGACCACCCGGACGCCGGGAACGGTCAGGCTCGACTCGGCGACGGAGGTGGCCAGGACCACCCGGCGCGCCCGCCCGGCCGACAGGACGGCGTCCTGGACGTGGGCCGGGGCCTGGCCGTGCACCTGCAGCACCTCCGGGACGTCGGAGAGTGCCGCCGCCACCTTGGCGATCTCGCCCACCCCGGGAAGGAAGCACAGCACGTCGCCGTCGCGTTCGGCCCAAGCGCGGCGGACCACGGAAGCCACGTGGGACAGGAACGCGGGATCCACGCGCAGGCCGTGCGGCGGGGCGACCTGGCGCGGGGATGGGGCCCACACCGTCTCGACCGGATACGCGGCCCCGGTGGCCGTCACGACGGGGCCGCCGAGCAGGCGGGACCAGGGCGCGGCGTCGGCGGTGGCGGAGGTGGCGATGAGGCGCAGGTCGGGGCGGAGCGTGTCGCGCACGTCCAGCAGGAACGCCAGTGCCGTGTCCGCGTCCAGGTGCCGCTCGTGGCACTCGTCCAGCATGACCGCGTCCACCCCGGCCAGTTCCTGGTCCCGCTGGAGCCGCTGGAGCAGCACGCCGGTCGTGACCACCTCCACCATGGGGTTCGCGCCCGTGTGGCGCTCACCGCGGATCGTGTAGCTCACGCCCATCCGCCGGGCCGCCGCGCGTACGGCCAGCCGCCGCGGCTCGGCCACCAGCACCCGCATCCCCGCCTCGGCCAGCGCTAGGGGCACCACCGTCGTCTTGCCCGTGCCGGGCGGTGCGGTCAGCACGGCGGTGCCGTGCCGCTCGAGCACGCCGAGCAGCTCGGGCAGGACGTCGTGGATGGGCAGCTGGTCAGAAGCGGACATGGGATGTGGTCGCGGCCAGGATCGAGTCGAGCAGGCCAGGGAAGCGGGACTCCAGGTCGTCGCGGCGCAGGCTCATGAACTTGAGCCTGCCTTCCTGCTTGGTGAGCACCACGCCCGCCTCGCGCAGGGTCCGGTAATGGTGTGAGGCCGTCGACTTGTGCACGCCGAGGTCGTCGCCGGCGACGGTGCAGGTCAACTCGCCCGCCACGGACAACCGGACGACGATCTCCAGCCGGACCGGGTCGGCCAGCGCCCGCAGGACCTCGGTGAGCTCGATGTCCTCGGTGGCGGGATGCGGTAGCAGGCGCATGGGTGAACCCTACCTCTGTCTTATGGTTTGACAACTATCCAACTATAAGACAGTTTGATGGGCATCCAACATTCGCTGGAGGCTCCATGAGTGCGCGGCTCTTTCCGCTGGCTGTCGGAAATTTCGCGATCGGTACTGGCATATTCGTGACCGCCGGGCTCTTAGCGCCTATCTCGGCGGATTTGGCGGTTTCACCGTCGGCGGCGGGGCAATTGATGACGGTCTTCGCGCTGGCGTACGCGGTATTGTCGCCCCTGCTCGCCGCCCTGACCGCCCGCCTGCCGCGCAAGCGGTTGTTGCTCCTGGCCCTGGGCGTCTTCGTGCTGGGCAATGTGCTGACCGCGTTCGCCGCGACGTACCCGCTGGTCCTGGTCACCCGGGTGATCGCCGCCGCCGGGGCGGCCATGTTCACGCCGACCGCGTCGGGTGTGGCCAACGCGCTGACCGCGCCGGAGCGCCGCGGGCGCGCACTCGCGCTGGTCATGGGCGGATTGAGTGTTTCGTCGGCGATCGGGGTGCCGCTCGGCACGTGGCTGGGCTCGGCCGCCGGCTGGCGGGCCACGCTCTGGCTCGTGGTGGGACTCGGGGTGGTCGGGCTCGTCTGGGTGGCGGTCGTGGTGCCCGAGCTCAGGATTCCGGCGTCGGGGCGGCTGAAGGAGCGTTTCACGCCGCTGGGGGACCGGCGGGTGCTGGCGGTGCTGGTCACGCAGTTGCTGGCGTTCGCGGCCGCGTTCACCGCGTACACCTACATCGGGTCGCTGTTCGACCTGCCGCTGCCCGCTGTGTTGTGGGCATGGGGGCTGGGCGGGGTCGTCGGCAACCAGCTGGGCGGACGCCTCACCGACGCGTACGGGCCGCGTAAGATGATCATGGTGGGCCTGGCCGCGTCCACCGTGTTCATGGCCCTCATCCCCGTCGCGAACCTCGCGCTGCCGATCGCGCTCGGCTGGGCGTTCCTGTGGGGCGCGCTCGGCTGGCTGGTGGCGCCTGCCCAGCAGTTCAGGACCGTCGCCGCGGTTCCCGACAACGTGCCGATCGGGCTCGGGCTGCTGTCGTCCGCGCAGTACCTCGGGCTGTTCATGGCCGGGCTCGCCGGCGGCGCGGCGCTCGACTGGTACGGCAGGACGGGCGTGATCGTACTGGCCACCGCGTTCGGCCTGGTGACGCTGCTGTTCACGATGGCCACCTACCGCGAGACGGCGATCTCCTCCAGGGAGAGCGCACCCGTCAGATAACGCTGGAGGGTCGGTGCGACGGCGGCCGCGACCACGCCGGCGGGCAGCGACGCCAGCGGCTCCACCTTGAGGACGTAGCGGAGCATCGCGATGCCGACCAGTTGCGAGGCCGCGAGCAGTGCCCGGACCTCGGCGTGGTCGCTCGACAGCCGCCGGGCGATGGGGCCGAGCAACTCCTGGCGCATCAGGTGCTTCAGCAGGTCGGCCGCCGCCGAGGTGGCGGTGGCCGCCTGCAACACGGCCGACATCCTCGGCCCGTGCGCCGGATCCTCCCAGAGCTCCACATATCTCCTGGAGAGCCGCTCGGCGAGGTGCTCCTCGTCGCCGTCGAGGGCCTCCATCATCAGCGCGACCGGCATGCTGCCGTTGATCGCCGCTTCGAACAGCCCGTCCTTGGTGCCGAAGAAGTGCATCACGAGCGCCGGGTCGACGCCTGCCTCCCGTGCGACGCCCCTGATCGTGGTGTCGCGATAGCCCTTGGCGAGGAAGGCGGCGATCGCGGCCTCCAGGATCTCGTCCCTCGTCTGCGGGTTCCCCGGTCGTCTGCCCCGTTCGTCGGCCATGGGCCTATTCAATCATGTGGAATTCATCTACCGTAGAATTCAACATCGATGAAGTCATCAGGTGGTGAAAAAGATGGGAAAGATCATCGGCCTCGTGGTCGGGGTCACCCTGCTGGGGATGCTCTTCGCGGGATCGTTCCTCGGCGCGTTCCACCAGCCGGAGCCGCACGGCGTGCCCGTCGCGGTCGTCGCCCCCGGCGAGCAGGTCGCACAGCTCCAGGCGGCCATCGACCAGCGCAAGGAGGGGGCCTTCGCGCTGAGCGAATACACCACGGCCGACGTCGCGCGGGCCGCGCTGCTCGACAGGGAAGTGGACGCGGTGCTCGTGCCGCAGGAGGGCAAGCTGATCGTGGCCAGCGCGGGCGGACGCACCGGCGCCACGATCATCACCTCCGCCTTCCAGGCGGCGGCCCAGGCCCAGGGGCGCCCGTTGCAGGTGGAGGACGCGGCACCGCTGCCGCCCGGCGACTCCGGCGGCATCTCCGGCATGTTCTACGTGCTCGCGCTGGTCCTGCCGGGCATCGCGCTGGCCGTGCTGATGTTCCAGGTCGCGCCCGGGCTCGGTCTCGGCGGGCGGCTCGGCGTGCTGGCAGCCGGCTCGCTGGTCGCGGGCGCGGGCAACGCGTGGCTCGCCGACACGGTGTTCGGGGCGCTGCCGGGCCGGTTCGGCTGGCTGCTGGTGGTGTCGTGGGGCATCTCACTGGCGATCGGGCTCGTGGTCGCGGGCCTGCGCAAGCTCCTCGGCGTGCCCGGGGTGGGGGTCGCGGCGCTGCTGTTCATCCCGATCGGGCTGCCGGCCAGCGGCGGGCCGCTCGGGGCGCGATACATCCCGGAGTGGTACGCCGCCGTCGGGCAGATCCTCCCGCTCGGACCGGCCGCCGAGGCGGTGCGCAACACGGTCTTCTTCGACGGCGCGGCCCTGTGGACGCCAGTGGGCGTCCTGGCCCTGTGGGGCCTGCTGGGCCTGGTGCTGCTCGCCCTGCCGGGCCGCCGCCCCCAGCCCAGTGTCGTCGTCCCGCGCACGCCCGTCGCGGCGTGACGCACCGGCGCGGCCGGCTCTCCACGACGGGGGTCCGGCCGTGCTCCGGCGGCCCGCGCCGCCTGATCTTCTCCGCCTGGGAGCGGACGAGCCGTCCTCCAGCAGGCGGACGCCCGCGGGCACACTCCCGGCCTACCGTCGGCGCCATGTTGAACGACCAGGTGACTTTCCGCCGCGTCACGGCAGGCGTCCTGCTGATCGTGGCCCCGCTGCTCCAGGCCATCGCCGTTGCCGTCGACCCGGGCACCTGGGGCGACGAGAGGGAAGCCGTCAGCTTCGGCGCCAACCCCGCGCTCGCCCAGATTCAGTCGGTCCTCTACCACTGGAGCTGGATGCTCATGGCCGTGGCCGTACTCGGCTTGCTGCATCTCACGAGGCGCCGGCTCATGGTGCTCAGCCACGTGCTGGGCGGCCTGACCATCATCGGCTACCTCTCCCTGTCGGCCCTGCTGATGATGGATCCCGTGGAGTGGTGGCTGGGCCGCCGCTACCCGCCCGAGCAGGCGCAGAAGCTCATGGACGAGATCATCGACCTGCCCGGGGTGATCTTCGGGTTCCAGATGCCGTGGATGTTCTTCGGGCTCCTCGGTCTGCCGCTGCTGACCGTGCTCGTTTGGCGGACCGGGTTCGTGGGCTGGTGGGTGCCGCTCGTCGTGGCCGCCGGCTACGTCGGCTCCTTCGCCTTCCCGTACGGCCCGGCGACCGTGCCCTTCTGGGCCGCCCCCGTCGTCGCCCTCGGCTGGATCGGGGTGAAGATCCTCAGGATGGGCGACGAGGCGTGGGCGGCGTATTACCCCAGTGGGGGGATCCAGTCGACGGAGACCGCGAATATGACGAACACCCCGAGCACGATCCGGTAGATCACGAAGCCCGTGAAGCGGTGGGTGCTGATGTACCGCAGGAACCAGGCCACCGCCAGATAGCCGACGATGAACGAGATGATCGTGGCGAGGATGGTCGGCCCCCACGCCGGGGCCGGTCCATTGCCGATCTCACTGAGCTCGAAGATGCCCGACGCCAGGACGGCCGGGATGGCCAGCAGGAAGGAGTATTTGGCCGCGTCCTCGCGGCGGTAGTCGAGCAGCAGGCCGGCGGTGGTGGTGCCGCCGGAGCGGGACACGCCGGGGATCAGCGCGAGGGCCTGGGCGAAGCCGTAGACGATGGCGTGGGTGAAGCTGAGGTGCTTCTCCAGCGTGAGCTTGTTGCGGGCGGTGCGGTCGGCGAACCACAGGATGAGCGCGAAGACGATCAGCGTGGTGCCCACCAGGCGCAGGTCGCGGAAGACGGTCTCGATCTGGTCCTTCAGCACCAGGCCGAGCACGCCGATCGGGAGCGTGCCGACGATGACATACCAGCCCATGCGAGCCGCCCAATGGCTGCGCAGCTCCTTGTTCCACAACGACCGCGTCCAGGTGGAGATGATCTCCCAGATTTCCTTGCGGAAGTAGATGATCACGGCCGTCTCGGTGCCGATCTGGATGACGGCCGTGAACGCCGCCCCCGGGTCCTGCCAGCCGGCGAAAGCGGAGACCACCCGGATGTGGGCGCTGGAGGAGATCGGCAAGAACTCCGTGAGTCCTTGGATCAACCCCAGAATCACCGCTTCGAACCAGCCGATCACAACGACACCTTTCGAAAACACGAGAGTGACGAGGTGAGGTTAGCGGAAATAGGGGACCCGGGAGCCGCTCTCAGGCGCGACTAGAGCTTCCAGACGTGGGCGTTGGCCCTGGCGAAGTCGGCGAAGTCGCGGGCAGGGCGGCCGAGCGCCTGCTGGACGCCGTCGGTCACGCTCGCGTTGCGGCCGTCGAGGATCTCGGTGAACATCGCGGACAGGCTCTCAGCCTCCGCCTGGGGCAGGCCGTGCGCGACGGCCGTGGCCACGTACTCCTCCGGCGTTACCCGGACGAACGAAATCTTCCTGCCGGTGGCCTGGGACAGCTCCTCGGCGGCGTGCGCGAACGTCAGCAGCCGCGGCCCGGTCAGCTCATACAGCTTGCCGATGTGGCCGTCCTGGCTGAGCGCTGCGGCGGCCACGTCGGCGATGTCGTCGACGTCCACGAACGGCTCGGGCACGTCGGCGGCGGGCAGCGCGACGACGCCCTCGCGCAGCGGCTCCAGCAGGAAGTCCTCGCTGAAGTTCTGCATGAACCAGCTGCAGCGCACGATCGTCCACTCCGCTCCCGACTCCTGGACGGTCACCTCGCTGGCCTGCGCCTCCGGCTCGCCCCGGCCCGACAGCAGGACCAGCCGCCGCACCCCGTTGCGTACCGCGACCTCGGTGAACGCCTTGATGTCGTCGTAGGCGCCGGGGAAGGCCGCGTCGGGGTAGTAGGCGAGGTAGACGGCCGAGACGCCGTCGAGCGCGGCCGGCCACGTCGAGCGGTCGGCCCAGTCGAAGGGCGGTGTGGCGGAGCGGGACCCGATGCGTACGGGCAGGCCGAGAGCGGTGAGCCGGTCGGCCACGCGGCGGCCGGTCTTTCCCGTGCCGCTGGTTACCAAAATCGTCATGTGTCCAGTAAGCCGCCGTCGCGGCAGACTCTCCATGGTTGAGAAGCGCAATCCCATATGCGATCGTCTGGCCATGGACCAGCTCGCGGCATTGCTCGACGGCCCACGCGCCCGTGGCGCCTTCCTGCTCCGCGTGATCCTCGATTCGCCCTGGTCGCTGCGCATCCAGGACGAGGCGCCGCTGGCGGCCACCGCGGTGGTGCGCGGGCAGGCGTGGGTGGTGCCCGACAAGGGCGAGCCGGTACGCGTCGGGCCGGGCGAGGTCGTGATCAACAGAGGGCCGGAGCCGTACACGGTGGCCGACGATCCCGGCACCGCGCCGCAGATCGTGATCCACCCAGGCGAGCGCTGCACCACAGCCGACGGCGAGCCGCTCGCGCAGGCCATGGACCTGGGCGTGCGGACGTGGGGCGACAACCCCGACGGCGACACCGTGATGCTGACCGGCGCCTACACAATGGAAGGCGAGGTCAGCAGGCGGCTACTGGAGGCACTGCCCCCAGTGATCGTCCAGCCCGGCGGGCCGATCGCCGCGCTGCTCGGCGCCGAGATCGTCAAGGACGAGCCGGGGCAGGAGGCGGTCCTGGACCGGCTGCTCGACCTGCTGCTCATCGCGGTGCTGCGGTCGTGGTTCGCCGCGCACGAGGCGCCGGCCTGGTACCGCGCCATGAGCGACCCGGTGGTCGGCAAGGCCATGCGGATGTTGCACAACAACCCCGCCCACCCCTGGACCGTCGCCGCCCTGGCCGCCGAGGTCGGCGTCTCCAGGGCATCGCTGGCCCGGCGCTTCACCGAGCTGGTCGGCGAGCCGCCGATGTCCTTCCTCACCGACTGGCGTCTCGCCCTGGCCGCCGACCTGCTGCGCGAGCCCGACGCCACGATCGGGTCCGTCGCGAGGAAGGTCGGGTACGGCAGCCCGTTCGCGCTCAGCGCGGCCTTCAAGCGGGTGCGGGGGATCAGCCCGCAGGAGTACCGCGTACGGGACGCGACGGCCGGAGCGGTGACGTGAAACCGCTGCTGCTGCTCGACGTGGACGGGGTCCTCAACCCCATGGGCCGGCCCACCCCCGACTTTCGCCGCTACCGGTGCACGATCGACGGCGAGCTCTACATCGTCCACCTCAACCCCAGGCACGGGCGCCGCCTCCTCGACCTGGCGCTGGCCACCGGGGCGGAGTTGGTCTGGGCGACCACCTGGGGGCACCACGCCAACGACTGGATCGCTCCCCGGATCGGCCTGCCCTCACTCCCGGTCATCCCCGTGACCCCGGACTTCCCGCCGCCCCCGAGGAGCGAGTACGGCGAACTGTTCAAAACCCCGTGCGTGGCGGCGTACGCCGGCCAACGCCCGTTCGTCTGGTTCGACGACCAGATCTGGGCGGAGGACGAGGAGTATCTCAGGGTGCATCGGGGTTTGGATGATTTCCTCCTCATCCACGTCGACCCGACACGTGGACTGACCAGCCGCCATCTGGGCATGGCACGAGAATGGCTGACCCTTACAGGGTTTTCTCAGGGTTCTTAGCGGGAGTTCTGCGGCCTGGCTGTCCGTTTTCCAGATAGGTCGTCATTCACGGAGGAATCAATCATGTACCGCTCACGAGAGCACAGGATCATCGCGGGAGTCTGCGGGGGCCTCGCCGACAAGATGGGCCTGCCGCCCACTCTCGTCCGGATCCTCTGGCTGCTTCTTTCCCTCATCCCCGGGCCGCTGTGGGTCGTCTACGTCGTCATGTGGATCCTCATCCCCGAGGAGCCCAAGGGCTACCGCACGGCGTAGTCCCCGCGGCCCGGCAGAGACCCCGGACACGCCGTCCGGGGTCCGATGAGTTTCGCCGCTCCCGCTGGTCTCCATCACAGGCATCGAGAAGGAGCGACCACATGACGAGCGAGCCCAAGTCCCACACCCTAGAGGTCCCCGGTGCGACTCTCGCCTATGACGTACGGGAGTCCGCAACGAGCACCGCCGCGACGCTGTTGATGATCGGATCGCCGATGGACGCCAGCGGGTTCGCCAGCCTGGCCGGGCACTTCCAGGATCGTACGGTGGTGACCTATGACCCGCGAGGGATCGGCCGGAGCCGGCGGACCGACGGCGGCGCGGAGTCGACGCCTGAGCAGCACGGCGACGACCTGCATCGGCTGATCACCGCGCTCGGCGGCGGGCCGGTGGACATCTTCGCCAGCAGCGGGGGCGCCGTCAACGGACTGGCGCTGGTGGCCCGGCATCCGGAGCAGGTCCGCATGCTCGTGGCCCACGAGCCGCCGGCCGCCCAGGTCCTGCCGGACCGGGAGCAGGCACTGGGGGCGGTGGCGGACATCCGCCAGACGTACGACCGGGACGGCTTCGGACCGGCGATGGCGAAGTTCATCGCGATCAGCAGCCTGCGCGGCCCGATCCCAACCGATTTCGCCGATCTGCCCGTTCCGAACCCCGCCGGCCTCGGGATGCCGACGGAAGACGACGGTTCCCGCGACGACGTGCTGTTCCGGCAGAACCTCATGACCTGTACGCACTACCAGCACGACTTCGAGGCGCTCCGCGCGGCGCCGACCCGCATCGTCGTCGGCGTCGGAGCCGAATCGGAGGGCGAGATGGCCCACCGCGCCGGTGTGGCGGTCGCCGAACGGCTCGGCACGAAGCCCGTGACCTTCCCCAGCCACCACGGCGGCTTTCTCGGCGGCGAGTTCGGCTACAAGGGCGACCCGGACGCCTTCGCCGTCACGCTGCGCCAGGTGCTGGAGGCGTAGGGCTCTGTGCACACGCCTCCACTGGGGGCTGGACAGGACAGCGGGGTGATGCGCGGCCGGCCTCGGCAAGCAGACCGGCCGCCGATCGTCATCCGCCGGCGGGCGGCTGCCCCTCGGAGCCGCCGACGTCGTGCCAGGTCGGGTCCTTGACGGCGACGCACGGCTTGACCGGGCCGGTGATCAGGCCGGTCGTGAGCCGCCAGAGCACGCCCTTCTTCTCCTGCCCGGCCGACGGGTCACTCTCGGCGAACTCCAGCAGCAAGGTCTGGTCCTTGCCGATGTACTTCGGATAGATCTCCAGGCCGCGGTCTCGCGGCCGGGCGACGTTGGCCGAAGGCGACTTGCGGAACTCCTCCGTGCCTGGCCGCCCCTGGCCCCCGGCGCGTTTGCCCCGGTCAGGATCGCACTCCGTGCCGGCCTTGAGGTACGTGACGTCGGCCGTGACGCCGGCGTCCTTCAGATCCCGCTCCAGCCGGTCGGCGTCGCGGAACTCGTTGATCTCCACCCGTACTGTGCCATCGGCGCTCTTGCTCACGGCGTAGGCGGGCGTTTCGGTCCCCGTCAACAGCGGCACCGCGATCGCCGCCGCGGCGGTCAGCCCCGCTACCGCGCCCCCGGCATAAATCCTGCGGGCGATGCGTCGGCGCCGTTCGGCGCGGGCCGCGATCTCGGCTTTCAGATCCATCAGCAGGTGCTCCTCGAATCTCATCCTGGTGCTCCATCCATGACGAAGGGCAGGTTCCGCAGCGTGCGGCGGGCGCGGTGCAGCCGTACCTTGGCGGCCCCCTGCCGGATGCCGAGGGCCTGCGCCGCCTCCGTGACCGTGAGCTGGTCGATGACGACCAGCTCGAGCACGGCGCGTTCGCCCTCGGGCAACCCGGCTATGGCCTCGAAGGCCCGCCTGGCATGCCGCTCGGCGTCGATGCGCTCTTCGAGCCTGGCGACGTCGTCGGTGTCCAGCGGGCGGCGCCCGCTCACCCGATCCGTCAGCTGGTGCTGCTTGTACGCCCGCCGCCGCTCCGCTGAGATCGTCTTGCGGGCCACTCCGTAGAGCCACGCGATCTCGGTGCCCAGCTCGGCCCGGTAGGTGTGGGCGGAGTCGAGCACTGCCACGAACACCTCGGCCACGAGATCTGCGACCGTGTGCGGGTCGTCGACGCGACGGGCGAGGAAACGGGTGACCGCATCGACGTGCCGTCGGTAGAAGGCCTCGAAGGCCACAGGATCTGTGGCGATCTTCGCCTGTTTGCGAGGCACCGGCCGTGCTCCCTTCGTCGATTCACACCCCTGCTTGGCGAGAACCGGGGAAAGGGTTACAAGACTGGACCATTGCGGCGTTGAGCTGGGCATGCGCTGGTGTCCTGGATGCGCCTTATCCTCGAAGCATGAGGGCAAGGCCGCTGACACTCATTCAGGACGATCTCGTCGACTACGACACGGCGATGGAGCGCATGACCGACCTCGTCGGGCAGCGCCAGCGGGACGAGCGGCCGGACACGCTCTGGCTGCTCAGCCATCCGTCCGTCTACACCGTCGGCCGCCGCACGCCGCTCACCCACCTGCCCGACCCCACGCGCGGCATCCCGGTGGTCGAGACGGGGCGCGGCGGGCAGCTCACCTACCACGGCCCGGGCCAGCTCGTCGGCTACCTGATCGTCAAGCTGGGTGAGGACCAGGGCATCGTCGACTACGTGCGCGAGGTGGAGCTGCGGCTGGTGGAGGCGCTGGGCAAGCTTGGGCTACCGGCCGAGCGGCGCGACACCCCGCCGGGGTCCGAGCTGCTCACCGGCGTCTGGACCGTGGAAACCGGCCGCAAGATCATCTCGATCGGGATGCGGCAGAGCCGGGGCGTCACCAGCCACGGATTCGCGCTCAACGTGGACGGCGACCTGACGCCCTGGAACTGGGCGATCGCCTGCGGGATGCCGGACGTGGACATGACCTCGCTCAAGCGCGAGCTGGGCACGGCTTCCATGGACGAGGTCCGCACGGCCGTGGCCGCTGCCTTCGAGGCGTCCTGACCTCGGGGATCAGCTGCGCGGAAACACCTGCACGTCGGCGTTGTGGGCGCTCCTGGCCAGCTTGCCGTCGCAGGTGAAGAGGGGAGCTTCCAATGCCTCGGCCAGTGCGAGGTACCGCTCGGCTGCGGCGGTGGTCAGCTTGCCGCCCAACGCGAGCCCCCGCAGGCAGGACCTCCACATTGAGCAGATGCGGGGCATGGACACTTGCCTGGAGGGCGTCGAGGAGCTCAAGTGGTGCCTCGCGGCCGACCAGTGCCCCGACCATTGCCGAGGAATCGATGACGATCATCGCCTGCCCTCTGCGACGGCCTCGAGAATGTCAGCCGTCGACGGCCCCTGAGAGCGAGCTTGCGTCTTCAGCCGCTTGACTATCTCCGCGTTGGTCGGACGGGCGGCGATATCGGCTAGTTCGCTGGCAACGTAAGCCGACAGGGACATGCCTGCTTCGGCGGCGCGCTTTTTCAACGACTCGACGACCGGCTCGGGGACATCGCGAACATAGAGGGTTGGCATATCTACGATGCAAGCAGATGGGCACGGCCTGCGTCAGCCGTACCCATCCGCGAGGCGTCAGGGCGCCGGGACCTCGTCGACCGTGCGGCGAGGACCTGTGAACCAATGCTTGGCCGACAACGCCCACCACAGGGCGATGCCGACGAGCACGAGCCCCACCGCGATCGGCGCGTAGTTGACCGACGTCCAGGTGAAGTCGGGGTTGCCCGGCACGCCGGCTGGCGAGAACGGCATGATGAAGTAGATCGAGACGATCACGATCTCGGCGCAGGCGATCCAGCACAGGACCCGATATTTCTTGCCGAGGGTCCACGGGCCGGGCTCGAAAGAGTCGCCCATGCGCAGCCGCAGCCAGATCGGGATGAGGAACGCCAGGTAGAGCCCGATGACCGCGATCGACACGACGGCGTAGAACGCAACCGGCGTGCCCGGCAGCCCGGGAGGGGCGTACAGGGCGGGCAGCGTGATCAGCGCGGCCACCACGCAGCCGCCGAGGATCGCGTTGACGGGGGTGCGGTTGCGGTCCACCTTGGACCACAGCCGCCAGCCGGGCACTGCGCCGTCGCGCGAGAATGCGTACGTCATCCGCGACATCGACGTCACGCAGCTCATCCCGCAGAAGAATTGCCCGATCGTGGAGATCGCGAAGATCGCCGTGGCCAGCGGAGAGGAGAGCGCGGTCTCGAAGATGGCGCCGACGAACCCGCCGCCCTTGTTGATCGCCTCCACGTTCGTCGCGGCGAACAGGAACGACAGCAGCAGGATCCAGCCGCCGATGGCCGAGTAGAAGATCGACTGCCACAGGCCGCGTGCAGCGCTCTTGGCGGCTCCCTGCGTTTCCTCCGACACGTGCGCGCAGGCGTCGTAGCCGGTGATCGTGTACTGGGTGAGCAGGAAGCCGAGCGGCAGCACGTACAGCCAGAAGGGCAGACCGTCGGAGCCGTCGCCGAAGCCGGAGTTGTTGTTCGTGCCGAAGAAGACGAAGTCGGCCGACTGGTGCTGGCTGGGCGCGAAGATCAGGATGGCGACCACGACCACGGCGCCCGCGACGTGCCACCAGACCGAGACGTTCTGCAGCACCGAGATCAGCTTGTGGCTGTAGATGTTGATCAGGGCGTGTAGCGCCAGGATGATCACGAACAGGAGGAACGCCCGGGGGAGCGTGGCTTCCCAAGCGCCGCCGGTCAGCCGGTTGAGGGTGATGTTGAGGAACGTCGCGCAGCCGTAGTCGACCGACGCGGTGACGGCGATGAGGCCGATCAGGTTGAGCCAGCCGGTGAACCAGCCGTGGATCGGCTTGCCCATCTTGGCGGCCCACCAGTAGATGCCGCCCGCCGTCGGATAGGCCGACACCAGCTCCGACATGCAGAAGCCGATGATGAGGATGAACAACGAGATCACCGGCCAGCCCCATGAGATGGCGATGGGGCCGCCGTTGTTCCAGGCCTGTCCGAAGGTCGTGAAGCAGCCGGCGAGGATCGAGATGATGGAGAAAGAGATGGCGAAGTTAGAGAATCCGCTCCAGGTACGGGCCAGCTCCTGCTTATAGCCGAGCTCGGCGAGTCGCCTGGAATCCTCGTCAATGGTCATGAGGTCTCCCTGGGGGCGCGGAGGACGCTCCAATTGGACTACATCTAGACCATTTCCTTTCAGGTGACAAGGCGTTACAGGCGAGTTTCGATGCGGTCAGGGCAGAAAGAAGCCCGCGGCCCGGTGGACCGCAGGCGGTAGGTTACTGGCCGAATGCGTCGTTCGCGGCCTGGCAGAAGGCCTTGAGGTCGTCCGGCTTGCGACTGGTGACCAGCGTGTTCGGGCCGGCCGTGCACACCATGACCTCCTGGTCCACCCAGGTCGCGCCGGCGTTGCGCAGGTCGGTCTGGAGGCTGGGCCAGGACGTGAGCGTACGTCCGCGCACCACGTCGGCCTCGATCAGAGTCCAGGGCGCGTGGCAGATGGCCGCCACTGGCTTGCCCGCGTCGAAGAAGGCGCGGACGAACTGCACGGCCTGCGGCACCGTACGCAGATAGTCGGGGTTGGCGACACCCCCTGGGAGTACGAGGCCGTCAAAGGCGGTCGCATGGGCGCCGTCCGTCGTGTCGTCCACGGCGAACATGTCGCCCTGGCTCAGGTGGTGGAACGCCTGGATGTGGCCGGGTTCGGTGGAGATGAGCCGGGCCGCCCCGCCGGCCTGCTTGACCGCCTTCCAGGGTTCGGTGAGCTCCACCTGCTCCACTCCCTCGGGAGCGACCAGGAACGCGATGGTCTTGCCGTTCAGCATGTGAACTCCTCCCTACGGGCTTTCCCTCCACCTATCCGCCGAGGTGAGATGTATGCACATTTACCCCCTAGGGGTATACTCTCCGCCATGACTGTTACGACATACCAGGTTGAGGGCATGACCTGCGGCCACTGCGTCAGCTCGGTGACCGCCGAGGTCGGCAAGGTGGCCGGAGTGAGCGGGGTCCAGGTGGACCTGACGTCCGGGGCCGTGACCGTGACGAGCGCGGAGCCGCTCGACCGCGGGCTGGTCGAGGCGGCCGTGACCGAGGCCGGTTACGAGCTCGGCGGCAAGGTGGAGCTGCTGCCCCAGGTGAGCGGCGGCTCGTGCTGCGGCTCCGGTGGTTGCCACTGACCTGTTCCTGCACCTTTGAGCCCGCCGCGCCGCCCCGTGCGGCGGGCTCGCTATTCGCCCAGGTGATCGAGGAGGGTTCGGCTGATGTCCTCGAGGTGGCGTAGCTGCTCAGGGCTGAGGACGTCGATGAGATTGGCGCGCACGCTCGTGACGTGCAGGGGAGCCGCCCCCTGCAGGGCCTGAAGGCCCTCGTCTGTGAGCACGGCCAGCCATCCGCGCCGGTCCGCGGCATAGTGCTCGCGGCGCACCCAGCCGGCCTGCTCCAGCTTGTTGACCGCGTGAGAGATGCGGCTCGGCTTGGACCGGGTCCACTTGGCCAGCTCGGCCATCCGCAGTGTCCGGTCCGGCGCCTCCGACAACATGACCAGCAGCTCGTAGTAGGTCAGCGGCATGCCGGCGGCCTGCAGATCGCGCTCGAGACGCTCGGTGAGCAGTCGAGTCGCCGTGCCGAACGCCCGCCAGGCGCGCTGCTCTTCCTCGCTGAGCCACTTCATGTTCCTCAACCTATCAAAGGTTGCGCGCTGAAATATCTGATTGTACTGTCGTGCTGAATCTTTCAGTGCTGAACTAGGGACAGTGAGATGGTCAACGTCGCCGTCATTTACTACTCCTCGACCGGGACGATCGCCGAGATCGCCGCCGAGATCACCCGGTCCGCCGAGCAGGCCGGCGCGCGGGTGCGGCTGCGCCGGGTGGCCGAGCTGGCGCCGCAGGAGGCTATCGACGCCAACCCGCGCTGGGCCGAGCACGCCCGCGCGAGCGCCGCCGTCCCGCTCGCCGAGCCGGACGACATGGTCTGGGCCGATGCGGTGATCTTCGGTACGCCGACGCGGTTCGGCAACGTCTCCTCGCAGCTGAAGCAGTTCATCGACACGCTGGGCGGGCTGCAGGCCCAGGGTTTGCTGGCGGACAAGGTCTACAGCGGTTTCACTTCCACCACGACAGCGCACGGCGGCCACGAGTCGACGCTGCTCGCGCTGGGCAACACGTTCCACCACTTCGGCGGTGTCATCGTGCCGCCCGGCTACACGGACGAAGCCAATGCCAACCCGTACGGGACCTCGCACCATGACGCGTTCGGCACCGCCCCGGTTGGCGAGTCCACCAGGGTGGCCGCCCGCGCTCAGGCCGAGCGAGTGGTGAAGTTCGCCGAGGTGGTCAAGGGCACGCGGGTGACCGCCTGAGCCACAAGACGTGGGCGGCGAAGGCGGCGCCCGCACCGACGGCGTACCAGAAGAGGTCGGGCGGGTTGAAGGTGCTGCCCAGCACTGGACGCAGGACGGAAGGAATCTCCGTGAGCTGGGCGAACTCGATCGCCCAGCTCAGCCCCGTGGCCATCAGGGCGGCCACCCATGGGCGGATCGCGGGCCGGATCAGCATGACGAGCGCGTAGATCAACACGGTGTAGAGAGCGTCGCCCGCGTATTTGGACACTGGGCCGTCCCACACCAGCCGCACCCCCAGCCCGGCCGCGATCGTCAGGGCGGCGGCGAGGGCGACGGGCAGGCGCGACACGCAGCTCACGGTAGTCCCAAAGGGACTGAAAATTTACACCGCCGAAGGAAACGAAGATGAAACAATTTTCCGTGATGCGTTGACACGTGGTCTTCGTATGGTGTGCCTTTCTCTACACAGGAATCCCCGCCTGAAGGTGAGGCACTTATGAGGAAATGGCTCGCGCGCCTGGCAGCGCTGGGCGTGGCGCTTTTAGTAGCAGGTCAGGGCACCACCGCCGCCCTTGCCCAGGACCCGTCGGCGGGGAAGAAGACCATGCGCGTCGGCGCGACGCAGGCGATGGACTCGATGAACCCGTTCCTGGCGGTCCGCTTGGTCTCGACGTCGATCCACCGCTGGATGTACGGCTACCTGACGGTCCCCGACTCCAAGACCCTGCAGCCCAGCCCCGACCTGGCCGAGTCGTGGACCACGTCCGATGACGGGCTCACCTGGACGTTCAAGATCCGCGCCGCCAAGTGGTCGGACGGCAAGCCCGTCACGGCCGACGACGCGGCCTGGACGTTCAACAAGATGATGACGGACGAGGCCGCCAAGACCGCCAACGGCCCGGCGGTGGAGAATTTTGAGAGCGTCACGGCCAGCGGCCAGGACCTGACCATCAAGCTCAAGGCCCCGCAGGCGTCCATGCTGGAGAACCCGGTCCCGATCATGCCGAAGCATGTCTGGGAGTCGGTCACCGACATGGCCAACTACGACGCCGAGAAGTACCCGAGCGTGAGCAGCGGCCCGTACATCGCCGTCGAGCACAAGAAGGACCAGTACGTCAAGCTGCAGGCCAACCCGAACTACTGGCGCGGCGCACCCAAGATCAACGAGCTGCAGGTCATCTTCTACGACAACCCGCAGGCCGCCATCGCGGGACTGAAGAACGGTGACATCGACCTGATCGGCCGCCTGCAGCCGCCCGAGTTCCAGGCCATCCAGAACGACCCGAACATCGAGGCGTGGAACACCCAAGGCCGGCGCGCGTCCTACCTCCAGATCAACCACGGCGCCACCACGACCGACGACAAGCCCGTCGGCGACGGCCACCCGGCGCTGAAGGATGTCAAGGTCCGCCAGGCGCTGCACTACGCCATCGACAAGCAGAAGCTGGTCGACGAGGTCCAGAACGGCCTGGCCAAGCCGGCCGACGGCTCGATCGTGCCGCCTATGTACACGGACTTCTTCTGGGAGGCCACCGGCGACACCAAGGTCGCCTACGACGCCGCCAAGGCCAACCAGATCCTCGACGACGCCGGCTACAAGAAGGGCGCCGACGGGGTCCGCACGATGCCCGACGGGAAGCGCAAGCTGGAGTTCCGCTTCACCATCCACACCGACACCCCGATCGAGGACAAGCTCGCCGAATACCTGACGGGCTTCTTCAAGGACATCGGCATCACGCTGACCACGGTGAAGCTCGACTCCAGCAAGTTCAGCGAGGAGACCGGCGTCACCGGCAACTTCGACATCGCGATCAGCGGCTGGTCGGTCAACCCCGACCCCGAAGAGGTCATGGCCACGCACCTGTGCAGCCGCAGGCCGGCCCCGGGCGGCGAGGGCGGCGGCACCGAGTCGTTCTTCTGCGACGAGACCTTCGAGAAGCTCTACCAGGACCAGCTGAAGGAGCTCGACCGGCCCAAGCGCGCCGAGATCCTCAAGCAGATGCAAGAGCGGCTCTACACCCAGGCGCCGATCATCGCCATCTACTACCCGAACGACCTCGAGGGCTACCGCAAGGACCGGATCACCAGCATCACCCCGATCCCCGAGACCAAGGGCCTGCTCTACGGCGGCAGCGGCTACTGGCCGTTCTACACCGTGGACGTCAAGGCCACGGCGACGGGCGGCGGCGCGAGCGGCGGCGGCTCCAACACCGGCCTCATCGCCGGGATCGTCGGCGGCGTGGTGGCCGTGGGCCTCGTGGCCTTCCTCGCGACCAGGCGACGCAAGAGCACCGCCGACGAACGCGAATGACGACTCCTCTCGAAGCAGCAGAGCCCGCCGCCGTCCAGGCGGCGGGTCCTGGTGACGAGCGCCCCACCCACCGCGGCACGCTGCAGTACGCGCTGTCCAAGGCCGGTGGGGCGTTGTTCAGCATCGCCATGGTGATCGTCGGCACGTTCTTCCTGTTCCGGCTGCTGCCCGGCGATCCGGTACGCAACCTGGCGCAGGGCCGCAACATGACCCCGGCCCAGCTGGATCTCGAACGCCGCCGGTTGGGCCTGGACAAGCCACTCATCGAGCAGTTCGTCGACTTCGTGGGCGACACGCTCCGGCTCGACCTGGGCACGTCGTACGAGTACAAACGGCCCGTGCTGGACCTGATCGGCGAGCGGCTCGGCCCGACGTTGCTGCTGGCCGGGACGGGCCTGATCATCGCGGTCAGCCTCGGCATCTGGCAGGGGACGCGGGCCGGGTGGCGGCACGGCAGCAGGTTCGACCGGTTCTCCACCGGTGCGTCGCTGGTGTTGTGGTCCGTGCCGACGTTCTGGCTCGGGCTGCTGCTGATGATGGTGTTCGGCGTCGGCATCGGGCCGATCCCGGGCCTGTTCCCGTTCCGCGGCATCGAGAGTGTGGACGCGCCCGACGGCTTCGCCTACATCCTGGACGTGGCGTCCCACATGGTGCTGCCGTGCCTGACGCTGGTGGCGGTGGTCTACGCGCAGTATCTCCTCGTCATGCGCTCGTCGCTGCTGGAGGAGGTCAGCCAGGACTACGTCACCGTGGCGCGCGCCAAGGGCCTGAAGGACGACGACGTACGCCGCCGGCACGCGGTGCCCAACGCCCTGCTGCCCACGGTGACGCTGGTGTTCATGCGCGTCGGCTTCGTGGTCGGCGGGGCGGTCACCGTGGAGACGATCTACACCTGGCCCGGTCTGGGGCAACTGTTCTACGAGGCGGTCCGAGTGCCTGACTTCACGCTCATGCAGGGCACGTTCATGCTGATCACGGTGGCCGTGATCCTCATGAACACGCTGGCCGACGTGGTCTACCACATGCTCGACCCGCGGGTGAGGGCAGCATGACCAGCGTCGCCGCAGCCCGCAGACGGCTCGCGTTGAGCCGTTTCTGGGCCGATTTCCGCCATCACCGCGCCGGAATGATCGGCCTGGGCGTCCTCGTCGCCGCCGTGGCGCTCGCGCTGGTCGCGCCGCTGTTCATCAGCGAGGACGTGACCAGCGTCGTCAGGGGCACCGGTGAGAAGTGGGCGGCACCCAGCCTGGGCGAGCCGTTCGGCACCGACGAGTCCGGGCGCTCGATCCTGCTGATGGTCTGGTGGGGCTCGCGCACGTCGCTGCTGATCGGCTTCCTGGCCGCGTTGCTCAGCATCGTGATCGGCCTCGTCGTCGGCGTCGCGGCCGGCCACTTCCGCGGCTGGCTCGGCGGTACGCTCATGCGCGTCACCGACTGGTTCCTGGTGTTGCCGTCGCTGGTGACGGCCCTGGTGCTGGCGGCCATTCTGGGCGGCAGCACGTTCACGATCATCATGGCGATCGGGATCACGACCTGGCCCTCGACGGCCCGCCTGATCCGGGCGCAGACGCTGGCCGTCGAGGCTCGCCCGTACATCGAGCGGTCGAAGGCACTCGGCGCCGGGCACTGGCACATCACCACCCGTCACGTGCTGCCGAACGTGGCGCCGCTGCTGCTGGCCAGCACGACGCTGGAGGTGGCCAGCGCCATCGTCACCGAGTCCACGCTGGCCTTCCTCGGCGCCAGCGCGAACAAGACCTCCTGGGGGACCATGCTGCGCGGCTCGTACGACTACGGCGCGGCCACCCAGGGCGCGTGGTGGTACATCCTCATTCCCGGCCTGGCCATCCTCACCGTCGTCATGGCGTTCACCCTCGTGGGCCGCGCGCTGGAGACCGTGCTCAACCCCAGGCTCAGGAGGGCGGCATGAGTCTTCTTGAACTCGACGACCTGTCGGTGACCTACCGCATCGCCTCGGGCGAGGTGCCCGCGGTGCGGGGTGTGTCGCTGACGCTCGACTCCGGAGCGGCACTCGGAGTCGCCGGCGAGTCGGGATCCGGCAAGTCGACGCTGGCCATGGCGCTGCTCCGGCTCCTGCCCCGGGACGCGCGCGTCGGCGGCCGGATCCTGCTCGACGGTGATGACATCCTCGCCATGAAGTGGGGCCGCATGCGGGCGGTGCGCTGGGCGGAGGCCTCGATCGTGTTCCAGGGAGCCCAGCACGGGCTCAACCCGGTGCGCAGGATCGGCGACCAGATCGCCGAGCCGCTGCTCGTGCACAACCTGGCCAAGCCGGACGCCGCTCGCAAGCGCGTCACCGAGCTGCTCGAACAGGTCGGCCTGCCGGCCTGGCGGGCCCGCAGCTACCCGCACGAGCTGTCAGGCGGGCAGCGGCAGCGCGTGATGATCGCGATGGCGCTGGCCTGCTCGCCCCGGCTGATCATCGCCGACGAGCCGACCACCGCGCTCGACGTGATGGTCCAGGCCCAGGTCCTCACGCTGATCAAGGACCTGGTGGCCCAGCACGACATCTCACTGATCATGATCTCGCACGACCTGTCGGTGCTCGCCGACGTGTGCGACCAGCTCGCGGTCATGTACGCGGGCCGCGTCGTCGAACACGGCCCCTCGCACGAGGTCTTCCACGACGCCAAGCACCCCTACAGCCGGGCCCTCGCCGCGGCGTTCCCGACGGTCGGGGACCCGGCGTCGCGGCTGGCGCCCAAGGGGCTCGGCGGCGACCCGCCCGACCCGATGCAGCTGCCGACCGGCTGCTCGTTCCACCCGCGCTGCCCGGTCGCGCTGGAGGAGTGCGCGACCATGGACGTGGAGCTCTGGGCGGCCGGCAAGGGCCGTACCGCGGCCTGCGTGCACGTACAGGAGGCCTCATGACAGAGACGCAGACCGCCGCCGAGGCGGTCTCGACGACGCGGCCGACCTTGCTGGAAGCCCGTGACCTGCACGTCGATTTCGCCTCCCGCGGCCGCCGCGCCCGTGCCGTGGACGGCGTGAACCTCGCGATCGGCGAGGGCGAGATCGTGGCGCTGGTCGGCGAGTCCGGCTGCGGCAAGACCACGCTGGCGCGCACCTTGCTCGGCCTCGAACGCCCTACCTCCGGCGAGGTCCGCTACGGCGGCGCCGCGCTGGATTACTCCTCCAAGGCGCTCAAGGCCTACCGCCGGCAGGTGCAACTCGTCCTGCAGGACCCGACGGGGTCGCTCAACCCCCGTCACACGGTGTACGAGGCCGTCGCCGAGGGCCCGCGCATCCACGGCCTGCCGGACGAGCGGGAGGTCGTGGCCACGGCGCTGTCCAGGGCGGGGCTGCGGCCGCCTGACCGGTTCTTCCTGCGCTACCCGCACGAGCTGTCCGGCGGGCAGCGGCAACGCGTGGTGATCGCGGGCGCGCTGGCGCTGAACCCGAAGGTGCTGGTGGCCGACGAGCCGGTGGCCTCGCTCGACGCCTCTGTGCGTGGCGAGATCCTGGCCCTGCTGCTCAAGCTGCGGGAGGATCTGGGGTTGTCGGCGCTGGTCGTCACCCACGACCTGGGGCTGGCCTGGAACATCGCGGACCGGGTGGCCGTGATGTACCTGGGCAGGATCGTCGAATCCGGGCCTGTCGAGCAGGTGCTGACCGCGCCGCGGCATCCGTACACGCAGGCGCTGATGTCGGTGTTGCCCGAGTCTCCCGAGCGGGTCGTGCTGACCGGCGAGCCGCCGGACCCGACGCGGATCCCCGGCGGCTGCCGCTTCCACGCCCGCTGTCAGGTGCTCGCCTCCGGGCGAGCGGCCGAGGCTGAGGTGGACGCCAAGTGCCGGGCGGAGCCGCTGGCCATCCTGCCCGCGGTGTCCGAGGCGCAGGCAGCCTGCTACTACGCGGACGCTGTCGTTCAGTAGGGGTGATGGTCGGGCTTGTTCGCCCAGGTCGCGTACGCTTGGGCGCCGAGCTCGGGATGTATTTGATCCAGCTCGATCTTGCGCTGATCGTAGGGTTTCGTGAAGTCTTCGTACTGGAAGGCGTCGTCGAAGCCGATCTTCCGGGTCGCCTCCAGGTCCGCGCTGAAGTGCACGGCGTCGATCCTTGACCAGTAGATGGCGCTCATGCACATGGGGCAGGGATAGCCGCTCGTGTAGAGCGAACAGCCCATGAGCATCCTGGCCCGCTCGGGCAGCGGGTCAGGTGACCCCGCGGGGCGTGGCACGAGCTCGAGTGTCGACTCGTTCTGGTGTTCCTCCGGGACGGAGGGTGCCTGCGGATTGAGGACCTGAATGGCCTTGCGGATCGCCTCGACTTCGCCGTGCGCGGTCGGATCGCCGGTGAGGAGGACACGATTCTGGCCGCGGGCCACAATTTCGCCGTCCCTGACGATGACCGCGCCGAACGGGCCGCCCCAACCATGAGTCACTGACTCGGTGGCGAGCCGTACGGCTTCGGCCATGAAATCCTTGGGTGTCATTTGATGACCTCCGGCAGGTAAAATACAACTGAAATTTCGACCCTGATCAACCGTTATGGTGGATTCATTGCCGCATTTCTTCCCTGGACGCCCTGGACTACACTTGCCCAGGTGAAGCCTTATGCGCACCGCGGACCTGGAGGCGGCGTCGCCACCGTGGTGATCTCCTCGAAAGTCCGCGAAGGCCGCGAGGCGGACTATCGGCGCTGGCAGCAGAAGATAAATGACACCATGCGCTCCTTTCCTGGTTGTCAGGGCTCGGACGTTTATCCGCCAATTCCTGGTGAGCAGGATGTCTGGGTGGTCGTGTTCCGCTTCTCGAGCACCGCCGAATTGACCGGGTGGCTGGATTCGGAAACGCGAAGAAGACTGCTCGAGGAGGTTCGCCCGCTGCTGGAGAAGCCCTCGGAACTGGAGATCCTGGCAGGGGAGCCGCCGACGAGGGAGGCGGTCACGGCAGTGATCTCCCACAACGTGCGGCCGGGGCGTGAGCGTGATTTCCAGCGCTGGCAGGACAAGGTGCGCAAGACGCAGGAGAAGTTCCCCGGATTCCTGGGGTTCGAAGCGTTCGAACCCGTGCCGGGTGTCCAGGAGCACTGGGTCGTCATGTTCCGCTACGACACCCGGGAGCACCTCGACGCCTGGCTCGAGTCAGACACCCGCAGGAAACTCCTGGACGAGGGGCGCCACTACTTCGCCGACTTCGACGTGCGTACGGTCAAGTCGGCGTTCAGCGGCTGGTTCCGGTTCAACGGCGAGACGGCGCGAGAACCCCCGCCCAACTGGAAGCAGGCCATGTCCGTGCTGCTGGGCCTCTATCCCACGGTGATGATCCTGAATCTGACGGTGGGCCGCGCGTTCGAGGCGGTGCGCCTGCCCGGATACCTCGCCATGTTCATCAGCAACGGCTTGAGCGTCTCCATCCTCACGTGGCTGATGATGCCGCTCGTCAACAGAACCTTCACGTCCTGGCTGTCGCCCAGCGGAGGCGGCTCGGTCTTCACGAACATCGCGGGCGCGTTGGTGATGGTGGCGTGCATGGCGCTGTGCATCGCCGTCTTCGGCCTGATCACGATGTAGACGGTCAGCCCAGGTCGGCGTCATGGACCAGGATGGCCGCCTGGACGCGGTTGGCCAGGCCCAGCTTGGCCAGCACGCGGCTGACGTGCGCCTTCACCGTGGCCTCCGTCAGGTGCAGCGTGCGGCCGATCTCGGCGTTGGACAGGCCTCGGGCCAGCGCCCTGATCACGTCCTCCTCGCGGCCGGTGAGCGTGGCCAGGTGTTTGCGGGCGGTCTCGGCGCGGGAGGGCGCGCGGTCCGCGTACGAGGCGATCAGGCGTTTGGTGACCGAGGGGGAGAGCATGGCCTGGCCGCCGGCGACCGTGCGGACGGCGGCGGCCAGTTCCCTCGGCGGGGTGTCCTTGAGCAGGAACCCGACCGCGCCCAGGCGGAGCGCCTCGTGCACGTACTCGTCCAGGTCGAACGTCGTCAGCATCACCAGCTTGGGCGCGCCGGGGCGGGACAGCAGGCGCGCGGCGGCGGTCAGGCCGTCCATGCCCGGCATGCGCACGTCCATCAGCACGACCTCGGGCCGCAGCCGGTCCGCCGCCGACACCGCTTCCGCCCCGTCGCGGGCCTCGCCGACGACCGCGATATCGCCGGCCGCCTCCAGGATCAGCCGCAGCCCCGACCGTACGAGCTCCTCGTCGTCGACCACGAGCACCCTGATCATGCCGGCCGCCGGTCGCCGGTCACCGGGAGCGCCGCCCCGCTCGCCGGGATCCTCGCGCTGACCAGGAAGCCGCCGCCGTCCTGGGCGCTGGTGCGCAACGTGCCGCCGAGCAGCTCGACCCGCTCGCGCAGCCCCACGAGCCCCCAGCCCGCGCCTGGAAGCTCCTGGCGCGGCGACTGCGACGCCTGGTTGCGCACCTCCACCTCCAGCTCGCCGGCGCCGTAGCGGATGCGCACGTCCGTGCGAGCGTCCCCGGCATGCTTGTGCACGTTGGTGAGCGCCTCCTGGACCACCCGGTACGCGGTCCGCTCCACCGTCGGCTCCATGGCCCGCTCCTCGCCCTCGTCGTGCCTGGTCACCGCGATGCCGAGCGCTCTGGACTGGTCGAGCAGCCGGTCGAGGTCCGCGAGCGTGGGCGGCGGCTCGGTGTCCGTCGCGGACGAGCGCAGCACGCCGAGCACGTCACGCAGGTTGGCCAGCGCCTCCCGCCCGATCCCACCGATCATGGCGGCCGTCCGCACGGTCTCCTCGTCGGCCGCCCGCACCTCCAGGGCACCGGCGTGCAGCACGATCAACGAGACCCGGTGCGCGACGACGTCGTGCATTTCCCTGGCGATCCTGGCCCGCTCCTGTGCCCTGGCCTGTTCGGCCCGCATGACCTGCTCGCGTTCCGCGCGCCGCTGGACCTCGACGCGGGCGCGTACCCAGAGGCCGAGCGCGAACGGCAGCCCGATCACGGCCAGCGCCATGAACAGCGCGTTGCCCAAGCCCGCGGTCAGGATCTCCCGCAGACCGTCCTGCCACTCGCCGACCAGCGCGGAGATCCCGCACACCCCGAGGCAGCCGCCGAGGTAGGCGGCGATGTGGCGCCTCCCGCTCAACGAGCGGCCGGCGTAGTAGGAGGCGATCAGCAGCGGCGGCCACATCACCAGCCACGCGTACGTGACGGCGCCCACGGCGGCCAGCGGCCACCAGGACCGCCGCGCCCACCAGGCGGCCAGCCCCGCCGCCGTGGCGACGGCCGCCAGCACCGGGAGGGGGAGACTCGACGGCACCCCGGCCTGCCCGTGCAGGACGGGCAGCGAGAGAGCGAACACACCCGCGCCGAGAAGAACGAACCGCATGGGCCCAGCGTATGGGTCCGACCGGAAAGGGCTTTACGACGAAAGTAGTAAGAGCCGACCGACGATCGGGGCGGACGGCCGGCGCCTTCCCGCCGCGATCGTAGAACCCATGATCGCTCTGTCTTTGATCGTTCTTGCCGCGCATACGACCCTGCCGGCCGACCTCACCCTGCCGGAGCCGACCGGCCCGAAGCCCGTCGGCACGACGAGCCTGCACCTGATCGACTCCAGCCGCCGCGACCCATGGAACCCGAACGCCGGCGAGCGCGAGCTCCTGGTCACGCTCTGGTACCCCGCCCGCAAGGCCACCGGGGAACGGGCGCCCTACGTCACCCCGCAGGAGTCGGCCGCCATACTCAAGCCCTACGAGAACGTGCCCCCGGGCGCCCTCATCCAGGTCGAGACGCACGCCAGACGCGAGGCCCCCGTACGCGGAGGCCGCCTGCCGCTCGTCGTCATGTCGCCCGGGTTCAGCTTCCCGCGGGCGAGCCTCACCTCGCTGGGCGAGGACCTCGCCAGCAGGGGATACCTGGTCGCGGCCGTGGAGCACACGTACGAGTCGGTGGCCACCACGTTCCCCGACGGGCGGACCACCACCTGCCTGGCGTGCGTGAAGGGCCAGGATGGCGCGAAGGTGGCCGCGAGCCGGGTGGTGGACGTGCGGTTCGTGCTGGACGAGCTGGCCAAGGGCCGCTGGGGCAAGGCGATCGACCGGTCGAGGATCGCCATGGTGGGCCACTCGATGGGCGGCAACAGCGCCGCCCATGCCATGGCGGCCGACCCGCGGATCAAGGCAGGCGCCAACCTGGACGGCTCCTTCCAGCCGATCGTCGAACGACTGGACCGCCCGTTCCTGCTCATCGGGGCCCCGCCGCAGCGCACGCCGGACGGGAGCGATCAGTCGTGGAAGAAGTCCTGGGCCGGAATGACCGGGCCGAAGCGCTGGATCACGGTGGCGGGGACCGACCACTCCGCCTTCGTCGACTACGCCGTGCTCAGACCGCCGCTCGGCATCCCCGCCCAAGAGCTCGACGGCGCGCGGGCGTTGCGCATCACCCGCGCCCATCTCGCCGCCTTCCTCGACCGGCACCTACGCGGTAAGAACACGCCGGTCGAGGCCTATCCCGAGGTCATCGATCACACGCGGAAGGCGTCGGCGTTCTCCGCGGCCCACTGAGCGAAGCCGCGCGCGTCCCGGCCGGTGACCTCTCGCACGGTCGGGACCACGGTGTAGCCGACCTCCGGCGTGTTGCCGAGCGCGTTGACGAGGAACTCGATGGTCTCCTCGCCCATGCCGTCACCGCGCCACTTGGCCCGCGCCTCGTCCACGGTCAGCTCCACGAACCGCACGTCTCTGCCGATCGCCGCGCCCAGGATCGCGATCTTCTCCCTGAGGGTGATCGCCTCGGGGCCGGTCAGCGTGTACGTCTTGCCGTCGTGTCCCCCCTGGACCAGCACCGTCGCGGCCACGGCGGCGATGTCGCGCTCGTGCACCAGCGCGCTCAGCCGGTCGCCGAACGGCTCCTTGATGACGCCTTCCGTCCTGATCGTGTGCGCCCACCAGCGCAGCGTGTTGGACATGAACTCGACGGGGTGCAGCAACGTCCACTCGATGTCGGTGCCGGCCAGCGCCTGCTCCAGCTCGCCGTCCGCGCGCCCGCCGAGCACCGTGACCCGCCGCACGCCTGCCGCGGCGACCAGCTTCACCAAACCGGCGCCGTCCGGCAGCGGCTGGTAGTCGTCACCCGCGAAGTTGATGAAGTGCGCGCCCTCGACCCCGTCGAAGACGCCGGCCAGCGTGTCGAGCCTGGCCAGGTCGCCCGCGACCACCTCGACGCCCTCGGGCAGGTCTGCCTTGGCGGGATTCCTGGTCAGGGCCCGCACCTGCTGCCCGGCAGCGAGGAGCTCCTCGACGACGAGACGGCCGACGGTCCCGGTGGCTCCGGTGACGAGGAAAGTCATGACGAACCTCTTTCTGTTCGGAACGGAACGTTCTGCTCTTACTATAGCAGAACGGAACGCTTCATTCCATATAGTTCTTGAGTGAGATGGCGTTCGCGGCCCGGTGGATCGGCCCCGCGATCCGCTCGACCATGCGGTCGCGTCCCGGCAGGTGGGGCAGCAGCTTGATCATCTTGATCTGGATCCAGAGGGCAAGGCGTGACGGGATCACCATGCCCTTGAGGTTGGCCTCGGCGAGCGCCTGGTTGGCCGCGACGAAGCCGCGCAGCTCCCGCTCGTAGCCGTCCGCGCCGCGGCCTGTGGCCAGCTCGCCGGCCAGCACGTACGCCCCCACGAGCGCCAGACTCGTGCCCTGCCCCGAGGCCGGCGAGGCGCAGTACGCCGCGTCACCCACCAGCATGGCCCGGCCCTTCGACCAGCGGTCCATCTGGATCTGGCCGACCGAGTCGAAGTAGAAGTCCTTGGCGTCCCGCACGGACTCGAGCAGCCCGGGAACCTCCCAGCCGGTCCCCTCCATGGCTCGCGCCAGCAGCTCCTTCTGCTCGGTCACGCTCCTGTGGTCGTAGGCCAGCGGTGGCGACGACCACATGAATAACGCTTTGGCGCCCGTGTCCTGGCGGGTGCTGTAGACGTTCGCGGTCCGGCCCGGCGCCGCGTGCACGGCCTCCTCGCGGTCCAGGCCCAGCGTGTTGGGCACCGTGCAGATCGAGATGTAGTGGCCGAGGTGGCGGGCGAAGCGCTCCTCCTCGCCGAAGGCCAGCCTCCTGACGTTGGAATGGGCGCCGTCCGCCCCGATGACCAGGTCGAACGCACGCGGCTGCGCGCGTTCGAAGGTCACCGTGCCGTCGTCGGCGATGCCGGTGATCGAGTCGTCGAAGACGTACTCCACCTTGTCGCGCGTCAGCTCGTACAGCAGTTCGTTGAGGTCGCCGCGCATGATCTCGATGTCGTCGCCCATGCGGCCGCCGAACAGGGCGGCGTCCATGGTCGCGACCGGCCTGCCCTTGGCGTCGTAGTGGGTGGCGACCCGCATGTCCGTGCTCCTGGCGCGGACCGCGTCCATGAGCCCCATGCGCTCGATCACCTGGAGCGCCGCGCCCCGGATGTCGATCTTGTAGCCGCCTTCGCGGATGGCGGGCGCCCGCTCCACCACGGTGACGGTGAAGCCGTGCCTGTGCAGCCAGTAGGCCGTCGTCGTGCCGGCGATGCTGGCACCGGAGATCAGAATGTTCGTCATGCCGATGACGTTACATCCGTCTCAGACGCTTGTCTAGGACGACTGTGCTATTCTCTGGGTATGGGAAACAGAGAAGATCTCCTGGCAGGGGCGAAGCGGTGCCTCATCGAGAAGGGCTACTCACGCACGACGGCGCGGGACATCGCCAACGCTTCCGGCGTGAGCCTGGCGGGCATTGGCTACCACTTCAGGTCGAAGGACGCGCTGATGAACGAGGCGCTGTTCGAGGTGATGCGGGAGTGGGGCGACGACCTGGGTGCGACTCTGTCGGCCGACGTCAAGCAGGACGCCACGCCGCTTGAGCGGTTCGAGGCGGCGTGGGATCGGGTGGTGGAGTCGTTCTCGCGGCTGCGGCCGCTGTGGGTCACCCAGTTCGAGTTGCTGGGGCAGATCGATCACATACCAGAGGTGCGCGAACAGCTCGTCCGCGGCATCAAGGAGGCGCGGCTTGGGCTGACCGAGTTGTTCGACGGCATCGAGCCAGGGAGCGATCCTGAGCGTGAGCGGCTGACCGGAACGTTCTACCAGGCCATGCTGACCGGGTTCCTGTCCCAGTGGCTGCTCGACCCGGACAGCGCGCTGTCGGGCCGCGAGGTCGTCGCGGCCCTGCGCATGGTCGTCTCCTAGAAGGCGCTGATGGTGGCCGGCGCGCGTTCGGCACGGCTCAGCGTGCGGATGACGGCCGTGGCCCCGTGCCGGTGCACGGCCAGCCGGGCCAGCAGCTCGACCGCCGGATCGATGACCGACTCAGGCAGGGCAGGCGTCTCGACGCCCACGCTGGCGGCCAGGTCGTCGGAGTGCACGACCAGCTCGACCAACCTGGTCAGCAGGAAGTCGTCCAGCGTGAGCGACCAGTTCGCCCACGGCAGGTGCACGACCCGGTCGGCGGGCTCGGCGGGCAGCGCGGCGGTCAGCAGGTCGAGCAGTGCCTGCGTGCGCTCCACCAGCGCGACCGGCCCGTCGGCGGCGGCCGCCTCCCCGCCCCGCCGGACGAAGACGTTGCTCTCGTGGTCGAGGCCCGCCTGCACCCATGGTGACCTGGAAAAGTGCTCGATGAGTCCGATCGGCTCCTGGGCGGCTCCGTTGTCGGCCGCCAGCGCGTCGCGAACCCTCACGATCTGGTGGGCCAGGTGTCCGGCCAGTCCGCCGACGCTGAATTCTGTGAGCGCGCTCGGCTTGTCCCACGCCCCGGCCACGGCCGGGTCGCGCAGGAGCGACACGGCCGACCCTGCGGCGACCAGATAGGACTGCCTGCTCTCCCCCATATGTCGCCCTTCCGCTGATTCAGGTGGTAACTCGGGCCAACACTATCCCTCCGACGATGAGCGCGAGCGCCGTCATCCTGCCCACTGAGACGGCCGGCATCAGGATCAGCCAGTTCATCGGGCCGCCTCCTTCAGCGCCGCCTCCAGGGACTCCTCGTGCCGGCCGCGCAGGTAGCGCTCCTGGTGGTCGTACGGCTCGCGGGGCGTGCCCGGGCCGTACGCGCCGCCGCGCGCGCCGGTCACCACGAACGAGCGGCCTGCGAGCGACATCACGACGGCCCACGCCCGCCGGTGGGCGGGGGGTGCGGACCGCCTCCTCATAACGCGAAATTTCGGTTATCTCGTGCTCAAGGATGTAGTCGCACAACTCCGTCCAAGCCTCGCCGATGTGCGGCACGGGTTGTGCGGCCAGGTCGCGGTAGACGTACCCGGCCTGCGGATTGGCGGCTCGCCAGGTCTCGGCGTAGACGCTCGACAACCTGCGCGAGAACGACGCCGCGCGGCGTGCGCTGGCGTCCAGATGCAGCAACATGATCTCTCCAATAACTGGACACGATGTCCGGTTCACGATAACCGGACGACGTGTCCACCTACAATGGGCGACATGGAGAGAGCCGACGCCGCGCGCAACCGCGCCCGGATCCTCGAAGCGGCAGCCCAGCTCTTCGTCGAGAAGGCGCCGCACGACGTGACAATGGACGACATCGCCAGGAGGGCGGGGGTGGGCCGGGGCACGCTTTATCGCCGCTACCCGGACCGGGCCTCGATCGCCGTTGCGCTGCTCGACGAGCACGAACGGGAGCTGCAGGAACGGCTGCTGCGCGGCGAGCCGCCGCTGGGCCCGGGCGCGCCGGCCGCCGAGCGGCTAGCCGCCTTCTACGCTGCCATGGTGCGGCTGCTGGAGGACCACGCGCACCTGGTGCTCGGCTCGGAAGTGGGCCGCACGCGCTTCGAGACCGGCGCGTACGGTTTCTGGCGGGCACACGTGCGGGTGCTCCTGGTCGCCGCCGGCACGCCCGGCCCCGACGCGCTGGTCGACGTCCTGCTCGCGCCTCTGGCCCCCGAGGTGTACAGCTATCAGCGCTCGGTGCTCGGTCTGACCCCCGCCCAGATCAGCGAGGCGCTGACCAGGCTCACGGCGATTCTAGAACCCTCGTGACCGTGGACCTGATGAACGCGCGGGCCAGCTTGGCCCTCCTGAACCGGCTCAGCGGCGGTGCCGTCGTGCCGTACCTGCGGGCGCGCACATCGGCCACCACGATCGCGGGCGCGCCCAGCTCGTGCAGCACCTCCAGGGCCTCCCGCTTGCTGATCAGCCGCCCGTCCCGCAGTGTGACCACGGCCCTAGCGACCGTGACCATGCCCAGGTCCACCCAGATGTCGTGCAGCCACCGGCGCCGTCCCCCCGTCCTGTCCAGCCAGAAGTCCCGCAGGTCCGCCCGGACGTACTCGGCCAGCTCCGCGTCCGAGACCGGCGGCAGCAGGCCGGTGGGCGGCGGCCCGTGCAGCTCCAGGGGCGTGGTGTGCAGTTCGCGCCGGGTGACGGCGGTGACCGGACGCCGGAAGATCTGCGCGTGCGCCCATGTCACGTGCTCGGCCGACAGGTCCGCCAGCTCCTGCCTGGCCATGTACGAGCAGTGCAGCTTGTCCGCCAGCGGCAGGTCGATGGCCCGGTGCAGGGCCTTGAGCCGCCGCCACTGCGCCATCGTGATGGGCTCGGCGACGACGGCGATGAGGTCCAGGTCGCTGCGGCCAGGCTGGTAGTCGTCGGTCGCCAGTGAGCCGTGCGCCCATAACGCGACAAGGGGAACGGCCGGCTCCACTGCCTCGAGGAAATGCCTTAGCAGGCGGTCGGTCGCTGCGTGCATGATGGCAACTATGATCGATACACGCCGAGGTGAAAAGGTCGCGTTGATCACTGGTGTGGGACGCACCATTGGCATCGGCGCGGGAATCGCCCGCCAACTGGCGGCTTCGGGCTGGGACATCGCCTTCACTTACTGGCATGCCTACGACGAACGCATGACCTGGGGGCCCGAGCCGACGGCGACGGAGGCGATCACGAAGGATCTCGCCGAGCGTGGCGCGGCCACCGCCGCCATCGAGGCGGATCTCATCGACGTCGAGACCCCCGCACGCGTCTTCGACGAGGTGGAGCGGCAATTGGGCCAGGTCACCGCCCTGGTGATGTGCCACTGCGAATCGGTCGACTCCGGCCTGCTCGACACCACCGTGGAGAGCTTCGACCGGCACTTCGCCGTGAACGCGCGTGCCACGTGGCTGCTGATCCGGGAGTTCGGCAGGCGTTTCCAGGGCGCCAAGGGGTCCGGCCGGATCATCGCCCTCACCAGCGACCACACGGTCGGCAACCTGCCGTACGGGGCGAGCAAGGGCGCGCTGGACCGCATCACCCTGGCGGCCGCCTCTGAGCTCGCTCACCTCGGCATCAACGCGAACGTCATCAATCCCGGCCCGGTGGACACCGGTTGGATATCGGACGAGCTGCGCGAGACCCTCGTCGGACGCATAGCGCGCGGCCGCCTCGGCACCCCGGAAGACACCGCGCACCTCGTCGACTTCCTCTGCTCGCCGCAGGGGGAGTGGATCAACGGCCAATTGCTGATGAGCAACGGCGGCTGGGCCTGAACGGAGAGCAGACGCCCATGCCCGTCACCCCCTCCGCCGGCTGACCGCCCGGCTCGTCAGGGGGTGCTGAACAGGGCGCTCACCGACTCGCCGTCGTGGATGCGGCGCATGGCCTCGGCCAGGGCGGGCGCGATCGACAGGACCGTGAGCTTGTCGCTGGGCTTGGGCGGCGGCACGGTGTTCGTGCAGACGATCTCCTCGATCTCCGGCAGCGCGCTCAGCCGCTCCACCGCCCCGCTGGAGAACAACCCGTGCGTGCAGGCCACGCGCACCGAGCGCACGCCGCGCTCGCGCAGCCGGTCGAGCAGCTCGATGACCGTGCTGCCCTTGGCGATCTCGTCGTCCAGGACGATGACGTCCTTGCCCGCCACGTCGCCGATGACCGAGCTGATCACCACGCGGTCGTCGCTGAAGCGTTGTTTGGCGCCCATCGCGACGCCGGTGCCGAGCAGGCGGGCGAAGTGGGCGGCCTCCTTGGCGTTGCCGAGGTCCGGGGAGACGACGACCGTGTTCGACAGGTCGTACTGACGGAAGTGCGCGGCCAGCTCCCGCAGTGCGTGCAGGTGGTCGACCGGGACGCTGAAGAAGCCGTGCACCTGCGGCGAGTGCAGCGTCATCGCCAGCACCCGGTTGGCGCCCGCGGCCACCATCAGGTCGGCGACCAGCCGCGCGCCGATGGAGATGCGTGGCGCGTCTTTCTTGTCCGATCTGGCATAGGCGTAGTGCGGGAGCACGACGGTGGTCCTGGCCGCGGACGCGCCGCGCGCGGCGTCCAGCATGAGCAGCAGTTCGACCAGGTGCTCCTGGACGGGCGGCACCAGGGGCTGGATGAGGAAGACGTCACGCTCGCGGCAGTTGGCCTGCAACTGCACTTCCAGTACGTCGTTGGCGAAGCGACTGACCTGGACGGGGTGCAGGGGAGTGCCCAGGTGGGCACAGATCTCTTCGGCCAGTTCGGGGTGGGCGGTGCCGCTGAACACGGTGATGTCTCGCACGGTTCCCAGAGCATAGCGACCAGGTGTACAGGTTCACGAGAGCAGGTCGGGGGTGAGCGCGTCGAGTCCAGGCAACACCCGCCAGGCCAGCGCGAGCGCGTCCGGCGCGGGCGGGTACGCCGGGTGCGGCACGGCGATCACCCGCATCCCGGCGGCGTGCGCCGACCGCAGGCCGTTGCTCGAATCCTCGACCGCCACGCACCCGCGCGGGTCGACCTTCATCCGCCGCGCCGCCTCCAGATATCCGTCCGGCGCCGGCTTGCCGCGCGCGACCTCCTCGGTGGACACCGTGGCCGCGAAACACTCCTTCAGCTCGGCCGCGGCCAGCACCACGTCGATCAGCCGGCGCGGCGACGAGCTGGCCAGCCCCAGCGTGACGTGCCCGGAGGTGCGCCGCACCGCCTCCACCGCACCGGGCAGCAGCGGCACCTCGTCGCGGTAGCGCGCGGCCATCTGATCCACCACGCCGCGCGCGATCTCGTCCGGCGTCATCCGCACCCCCAGCTCGGCCAGGTACGCGGCCCACTCGCCGGTGCTCATGCCCATGAGCCTGGACTGGGTGTCCGGCTGCCACGTGCCGCCGTGCTCGGCGACGAACGCCCGTCGCACCTCCTCCCATACCGGCTCGGAATCGACCAGCACGCCGTCGAGGTCGAACACGCACGCTTCCATGGCATCTCCCGTGGGGATCGACAGGTCCAACATCATCGCATGTCCTTATTGCCCGAGATTCATCCTCTTAGGGGCGTTCATTGAGCTACCCCGGGCTGAATATCGGGCATGCGGCTAGGCATGGCAGATCTTCCATTTCACGACAAGGGCGACTTTGCGGACGCGGACCGGGGATTCATCGCCAAGCTCAGCCCCGCCGTGATCAAGACTGTGGACGGCAGGGTCATCTGGGACGGCGACTCCTACGACTTCCTCCAGGGGGAGTGCCCGAGGACGGCCCATCCCAGCCTGTGGCGGCAGGCCCAGTTGTGTGCCAGACAAGGTCTGTATGAGGTCACCGACGGCATCTACCAGGTACGCGGCCTGGACCTGTCCAACATGACGCTGGTCGAGGGCGAGAGCGGCGTCATCGTCGTCGACCCGTTGATCTCCACCGAGTGCGCCGCCGCCGCGCTGAAGCTGTACCGGGCCCACCGCGGTCCCCGGCCCGTCACCGCCGTGATCTACACGCATCCCCACGCCGACCACTTCGGCGGCGTCCGCGGCGTCACCCGCGGCGGGGTGCCCATCCTGGCCGCTGCCGGGTTCCTCGAACAGGCGGTGTCGGACACCGTGTACGCGGGCCCGGCGCTCACCCGCCGCGCCGTCTACATGTACGGCCCCGCCCTGCCCCGCTCGCCCGAAGGCCAGATCGGCTGCGGCCTCGGCATGACCGTCTCGACGGGCAGCCTGTCCTTCATCCCGCCCACGGTCGGCATCACCCGCACCGGACAGGAAGAGACGATCGACGGCGTACGGATGGTCTTCCAGCTCGGCTCGGGCGCCGAGATGACGATCCTCCTGCCCGACCGCCACGCGTTGTGCCTGGCCGAGAACGCCACCCACAACCAGCACAACCTGCTGTCCCTGCGCGGCGGCCCGTACCACGATGCCCGGGCCTGGGCGCGGGGCCTCAACGAGACACTGTCCCTGTTCGCCGGCCAGGCCGACGTCGCCTTCGCCGCACACCACTGGCCGACGTGGGGCCGCGACGACATCGCCCGTTTCCTGTCCAGGCAGCGCGACATGTACGCCTACCTGCACGACCAGACCCTGCGCCTGCTCAACAAGGGCCTGACGGCGGCCGAGATCGCCGAGGCCGTGCAGCTGCCGCCCGAGCTCGAGCGCTCCTGGTACACCCACGGCTACCACGGCTCGGCCAGCCACAACGTCAAGGCCGTCTACCAGCGGTACGTGGGCTGGTTCGACGGCAACCCCGCGCACCTGTGGGAGCACCCGCCGCGGGAGAGCGCGATCCGCTACGTCGAGTGCCTGGGCGGCGGCGCGGCCGTGGTCGAGTTCGCCCGGCGTTACCTGGCCGAGAACGACCTGCGCTTCGCCGCCCAGCTGCTCAACCACGCCGTCTTCGCCGACGAGGGCAACAAGGAGGCCCGCGACCTGCTCGCCGAGGTCTACACCAGGCTCGGCCGCGGCGCGGAGAACGCCACGTGGCGCAACTTCTACCTCATGGGCGCGCTGGAGCTGGCGGACGGCATCGTGCCTGCCACCGCCGACACCGTCCCGGCCGATCTGTGCGCCGCGCTGAGCGTGGAGCAGATCTTCGACTCGCTGGCCATCCGCGTGGACGGCCCGCGGGCCTGGCACGAGCGCCTGGCCATCGACTGGCACCTGACCGATCTGGGGGAGCGGCACCGTACGACGTTGTCCAACGGGGCGCTGATCCACCAGGCCGAGCCGCGTGACGAGGCCGCGGACCTGACGTTGCGGCTGACGAAGGCGCAGCTGCTCGGCCTGCTGTCGGGCAAGGGCGTCGAAGGCGTGGAACGGGAGGGCGACACCTCGGCGCTGCGGCGGCTGGTGGCGGTGCTGGACCGGCCGGTGACCGACTTCGCCATCGTCACGGCGTGAGGGCCCGTCGGCGCTGCTGGAGGGCTATCGGGCGGCGCTTGCGGCGGCCTCAGTCGGAGCGCCGTCCGGCCGCCGCACCCAGCGCCCGGCAGGCCAGGGCCAATAGGGTGACCACCATGGCCGCGACGCCGGGGCCCAGCACCAGCGGCACCGTCAGCCCGCCCGCGTGCCAGGCCGCCGCCAGGACCGCCGCCGACGTCAGCGCGCCCACCCCGAACATCGCCCCCCACAGGGGCAGCACATGCAGGTAGGAGAAGAGCAACGGGAACGCCAGCCACACGAACGGCGGCGCCGCCACGGCCAGCACCGCCCAGCCCGCGGTCACCGAGCCCAGCCACACCCGCTTGCCCTCGATCGCGAAACCGGCGGCGTAGGCCAGACCGAGCAGCATGCCGCCGACGGCCACGGCCACGCGATCCTCGCGCAGCAGGCCGAGCACGGCGACCACCAGCAGCCCGTAGGCGGTGGCATGCACCGTCCACAGCAGCATTCGCAACGGAATGTCCATCATCAGTCACTAAGCGTAACTGGTGGTGGACTGCCACCGCCAGATGCGTCAGGCGGTGCGGCGAGGTCGCTGGACAGCGGTGATCAGGTAGTACAGCACCCCCGCCAGCACGAGCGCGATGACCACGCCGATGTTCGCCGCCCCGAACGTGCTCTTCTCCAGGTCCTCACTCATCAGGAAGCCCACGACGTTCGCGATGTTCTGGTCGGCGGACGTGATGAGGCCGAGCCCCACCGCCGACGCCACCACCAGCGACAACACGCCGGGCCAGTTGACGGCCGGCGCTCCGGCCCGTAGCAGCCGCTCGTCGTAGGCCCGGCCGCCGGCCCGCAGCCGCCACATGTCCACCAGGAAGATCGCGACCCAGGCCGCCATCACCACGCCGACGATCGCCAGGAACGCCTGGAAGGTGGCGAGGAAGCTGCTGGAGACGAACAGCAGGTAGTAGCCGCCGAGCACCATGAGCAGCCCGTCGATCAGCACCGCGTAGTGCCGCCTGATCGGCACCCCGAGCGCCAGCATCGACAGCCCGGACGAATAAATGTCCATGATCGCCCCCGCCAGGAAACCGCCGATGGCGGTCAGCAGGTACGGCAGCAGGAACCACGTCGGCAGCGCCCCCGCCAGCGCCCCCACCGGGTCGCCGCCCGCCGCCCCGGCCAGTTGCGGATCGCCGCCCGCGAGCAGCACCCCGAACACGAGCAGCACCATCGGCGGCAGCGCGCCCCCGAGCGCCGTCCACAGCGCAACCGATCTCGGAGGGGAGCTCGTGGGCAGGTAACGCGAATAGTCGGCGCCGCAGTTGACCCAGCCCAGGCCCAGCAGGGTCATCGCGAAGATGATCCCGCCCACCCAGCCGCCGGGCCCGGCCGTGGTCTCCAGCGACGCACCGAGCCGGGGCATCATGAGGATCATGTAGATGACGGTCAGCACGATGAACGCGTACGTCAGATACCGCTGCACCACCATGATCATGGCGTGGCCATACACGCCGACGGCGATCACCACCACGGCAGCGACGGCGAAGCAGATTGCGGTGGCCGTCGTGCCGGGCAGGCCGGGCGCGAGCCGCGCCAGGATGGCCGCGCCGCTCTGAGCCGCCAGCGTGACCAGGACGATTTCCCAGCCGACGTTCGAGATGTAGGAGAACACCGTGGGCAGCTTGTTGCCCTGGTAGCCGAACGGGGCCCGCCCCAGCGTCATCGTCGGCACGCCCGACCGCGCGCCGCCGACCGCGACCAGGCCGACCAGCAGGAACGACAGCGCGTACCCGAGGGCGCCGGTGATGACGGCGGGCACGACGCCGAGGCCGAGGCCCACGATGTACACGCCGAACGCGACGCCGAACAGGGACAGGTTGGAGCCGGCCCACGGCCAGAACAGGTCACTGGGGCGGCCGCGCCGCTCCGCCTCGGGAACCGCGTTGATGCCGTTTTGCTCGACGGTCAGCGTGTCCATGATCGGACGTTACCTGCCTTCCACGGAGAAGCCCATCCCTGAGGCATTCATGGGTAGCCAGGGGCGATATTTCATAGCTTGCGGGGAATCATCGTCGGGCCGCGGCGGCCGTACCGACTCCTGCCGGGCGGAGAGGGAGCCGTCATGGGGGCGTCCGGATTCGACTCGCGCCGGCACGCTCTGGCCGTGTGCCTGGTGGCGGCCTTCATGAGCGGTCTCGACGTGAGCATCGTGAACGTGGCGCTGCCATCCATCAGGGAAGGGCTGGGGGCGACGGAGGACGGGCTGCAGTGGACGCTGTCCGGGTACGCGCTCACGTTCGGGCTGCTGCTGATTCCGGCCGGGAGGCTGGGCGATGCCAGGAGCCGGCGGGCGATCTTCATGTTCGGAGTGGCGTTGTTCACGCTCGCCAGCGCGGCATGTGGGTTCGCCGGCAACATGCCGCTGCTGATCACGGCCAGGCTGGTGCAGGGCATGGCGGCCGGCATGCTGAACCCGCAGGTCTCGGGGCTGATCCAGCAGATGTTCCAGGGGTATGAGCGGGCGCGGGCGTTCGGCGTGCTCGGCGCCACCATCGGCCTGTCCACGACCGCGGGGCCGCTGATCGGCGGTGCCCTGGTCAGCGCCTTCGGGCCCGATTACGGATGGCGGTGGGTGTTCCTGGTGAACCTGCCGATCGGCATCGCCCTCCTGCCTCTGGCCTACCGCGTGCTCCCGGCCCCGCGCCCCACGGCGGTGTCCCGGGATGGCCGGCGGCGCGAGAGCATGGATCCGGTGGGCGTGCTGCTGCTCGGCGTCGGCATCGCGGGCCTGTTGCTGCCGTTCATCCAGCGGCATCAATGGGAGGGCGGGACCAAGTGGCTGCTCATCCCCGCCGCGTTCACCGTGCTGGCCGGGTTCGTGGCGTGGGAGCGGGTCCATCCCCGCGAGCCGCTGGTGAACCTGTTCCTCTTCCGCAAGCGCTCCTACAGCCTGGGCTCGGCCATCGCCCTGTTCTACTTCGCCGGCTTCACCGGCATCTTCTTCACCTTCACGCTGTACCTGCAGAGCGGCCTCCACTACAGCCCGCTGATGGCCGGGTTGTCGATCACGCCGTTCGCCCTCGGCTCGGCCTCGGCGTCTGTGGTCGGCGGGCGGCTCGTGTCGCGGGCCGGACGGCGGGTGGTGGCCGTCGGCCTCACCACGGTGATCGTCGGGCTCTGCGCCACGATGGCCGCGACCGCGCTGGTGCCCGGCCAGGGGGTCGGGCTGGCGACCGCGTTGCCGCTCCTGGCCGCGGGGGTGGGCAGCGGCCTGGTGATCTCGCCCAACCAGGCGATCGCCCTGTCCGAGGTGCTACCCGAAGGCGGTGGAAGCGCGGCCGGGGTGCTGCAGACGGGTCAGCGGCTGGGGTCGGCCATCGGGATCGCGGCGGCGGGCTCGACGTTCTTCGGCTCACTGGCCGACGGCTGGCCGACGGCCTTCCGTCACGGCCTACTGGTGGTGCTGCTCTTCGTCGCCATCGCCCTCGCCGCCGCCGTCTACGACCTCATCCGCACCTACCGCTCCGCTCCACGGGACCAGCGCTGACCGCCCCGCCCGGCTTGTTCAGCAGCACAGGAGCTCGCCTCCACCGCCCGGCCCGGCTCGTTCGGCTCGTTCGGCCGGGCCGGCCCGGCACGTTCAGCCGGCCAGGAGCCTCGCCTCCACCGCCGGATCGATCCCCTTCAGCGGCCGATCCGGCCGCATCGGAGCCACACCGCCGAGGCTCAGCAACCACGCCCACGTATCGGCCACCGTCTCCGCCACGGGCCGCAGGCGCAGCCCCGCCGCCACGGCCTTGGACACGTCACCTCCGTGCATGTAGTCGTAGTCCTCGCCCACCAGCCAGATCGGCAGCTGGATCCACGGCGTCACCCCAGCCGCCAGGATCGCCTCAGCCTCGACCCACCGCAGCTCGGCTTCGGCCCCGGTCACCTTCACGCAGGTCTCGAGCAGCTCCCGCATCGTCACGAACCCCGGAGGGCTCACCACGTTGAACGCCCCGCCGATCCCGCGCTCGGCCGCCCGCAGGCACCACACGGCCAGGTCACGCGCGTCGACGTATTGCAAACCGAGGTCGGCGGGCCCGGGCGCGAGCACCGGCCCGCCACGGGCGACCCTGCTCAGCCACCACGGCAGCCGCCCGACGTTCTCGTAAGGCCCGATGATCAGCCCCGCCCTGGCCAGCAGTGCCCGCTCTCCAAACGCCGCGACCGCCGCCAGCTCCGCCCCCGCCTTGTTCCTGGCGTAGTCGGAGGCGTCGTCATCGTCGGCGGAGGCCGCCACGACCGGCGCGCTCTCGTCCGCGCCGAAAGGCAAGGGCTCGGCGTAGACCGACCTGCTGGACACGTAGACGTAGTGACCCGCGCGCTCGGCCAGCAGCGACGCGGCGTCCCTGACCGCGGAGGCCGCCCACGACCAGGTGTCGACCACGACGTCCCATTCGCCGTGTTCCAGGGCTGCCAGCCCGCCGGCCGCCGTCCGGTCACCGCGTAACGCCGTCACCCCCGCAGGCGGCTCGTGGCTGCCCCGGTTGAACACCGTCACGTCCCATCCCAGGCCCAGCGCCTCTTCGACGACAGCGCGCCCAACGAACTCCGTGCCACCCAGCACCAGAACCTTCATGGCACCTCACTCTGGCCCAGGCGCCTCCGCGCAACCAGAGGTCCACGCCATCAGCGGAATCGCCACAAGCGAAAACCCGAGGTGCTCAGACCGATTCTGGGCCGACCGCATGCACAGAGCGTGGCGAATCGCCCCTCTTGGTCCTCCGTTTACCCAATCTCGATCTATATAGCACCAGATCAAGTGGCTTGATGTTGTGTGGGCCACACCTGGGTAAGTGTCACAGACAGTGAGTACGGGGGATGGATGGCGACGAGGCTCTTTCCGCGTTCGATCCGGGCGCGCCTGACCATGATCGCGACTTTGGTCGCGGCGCTGGTCTTCACCGCCACGTCCACCATCACCCTCGCCACCGTGCCGAGCAGCCTGCACGGCCTGGTCTATGCCCGGGAGGAGTTGGCCGTGCGCAGGGTCGCCAACGACGCTCGCGACGGTCAGCTCCCGGCCCAGCTCGAGCCGGCGTCGAAGGTGCACCTCTTGCAGGTGGTCTCCCAGAAGGGCAAGGTGCTGGCCGCCACTCCCGACCTCCGTAGCGACCCGCCGATCCTGGGGGCCACGCGGGCCGTCCAACCCGGAAAGATCTACGTCACCGAGCAGCCGTTGCCACCGGCCCTGGGCGAGGAGGAGGGGGAATACCTCGTCATGGCCATGCCCGTGCGCACACCCCAGGGCCTCCTCACCGTTTACGGCGCCGTCTCGCTCAACGAGGTCAACCGGTCCCTGACCTGGCTCTACCTTCTGGTCTTCCTCGGCACCCCGCTGGTCCTCCTGATGGTCGCCGGCACGACGTGGGCGGTGGTCGGGTTCGCCCTGCGCCCGGTCGAGCGTATCCGCGCCGAGATGGCGGAGATCACCGGTCTGGACCTCAGTAGGCGCGTCCCCGTACCCGACACCGGTGACGAGATCACCAACCTCGCCGCCACGACGAACCACACGCTCGACCGCCTCGAACGCTCCGCGGAAACCCAGCGCCGCTTCGTCGCCGACGCCTCGCACGAGCTCCGCAGCCCCATCTCGGCCCTGCGCACCCAGCTCGAGTTCGCCAACGCCTATCCGGAGGAAACGGACTGGGCGACCACCGGCGCCCGCGCCCTGGCCGCCGCCGAACGCCTCACCTCCATCATCGACGAGCTGCTGATGCTGGCCAAGCTGGACGCGGGCGCGGTCATGCACCGCCGCGTGGTGGACATGTGCCACGTGGCAGCCGAGCAAGTGCGCCGCCGCGAACCGCCCAGAGTCCCCATCGTCCTGGCCCCCTGCCACCCGGCGCCCGTCCACGGCTCACCCGTGCAGCTCGACCGCCTCCTGACGAACCTCCTCGACAACGCCACCCGGCACGCCGCCACCAGAATCGACCTCTCGGTCACGGTCGAGGACGACAAGGTGATCGTCACGGTGACGGACGACGGCGAGGGCATCCCGCCGGAGGACAGGGAGCGGGTCTTCGAACGATTCACCCGCCTGGAGAGCGCCCGGGTCAAGGACAAGGGCGGCAGCGGCCTCGGCCTCCCCCTGTCCCGCGAAATCGCCACCGCCCACGGCGGCACGCTGACCATCGCCGAGCACGAACCGGGGGCCCGCTTCGTGGTCGTGCTCCCGCTGTACGAGGGCGGGCCGTAGATTCCGGAGGCGACGGCTCAGTAGGAGACCGTGATCGCGCGGGCGGGGCCGTCGAGGCGGATCCGGCCACCGTACGGGATCACCAGCTTCGGGTCGGTGTGCCCGAAGTCGACGTCGAAGACGATCAGCGCGTCGTCGTTGTACTCGGCGAACGCACGCAGCACCGCCTCCCGCTGGTCACGCGCGTACACGATCCGCTCCTCAGGAGTGGTGCGGCGCTCGAGCGACCAGCCCCGGGCACGCCCGACCATGACGCCGCCGAAGCGCCGCAGCAGCCCACGCTCACCCATGCAGCGCAGGATCCGGTAAACCTCCGTGGCGCTCGGCATCTCCTCCGAGGTCTCGAAGAACAGCACCCCGCCCTCATGCTCGTCAGCCGGTCGGATCGCGCGGCCGGCCATCAGCAGCCACGACACGATCTCCAGGCATCCGCCCCAGCTCACACCCTCGACGACCCGGTCCGCGTTGTGCCAGGTCCAGCCGTCCGGGCACGGCGTCATCGGCGGCTCGCTCGCGAACGTCTCGGGCTCGTCCCACGGCCGGTCCACGTCGGTGTAGGCAGTGGCCGCCCGCAACTCGTACGGACCGGTGGTGAACAGCGCGGCATGCAGCGACTCCGCGGTGAGCGGATGCATCGCCCCCGCCCGGCCGAACTCGGTCATGACCGCGCCGCCGTGGTATCCGACGATCCCGAGATCCCAGAGGAAGGCCAGCATGTTGGTGGCGTCGCTGTAGCCGAAGAACGGCTTCGGATGGGCCTTCAGCAGGTCGCGGTCGAGGTGGGCCAGCACGGTGATCTGGTCGTCGCCGCCGATGCTGCTGAGCACGGCGGCGATGTCCGGGTCGGCGAAGGCGGCATGGAGGTCCCTGGCGCGGTCGGCCGCCGACGACCCCATCCTGCGGGTCGTCGGATACTCCACGGGGACCAGGCCGAAGTCGTCGCGCAGCCGCCGCAACCCCAGCTCGTACGGCATCGGGAAGATCTCCGGCAGCCCGGCGGACGGCGACACGACGGCCACCCGGTCACCGGGCTTCGGCTTGCCGGGGTAGGAGGGGCTATGCATGAAAAGTATCTTTACTGATTCCCTGCGCCCGCGCGGACACAAGCATCACACTGTTCCGTGCGGCCACGCACGTGCTCTCTTCCGTCCTCGGACGATACCCCTCCATGGAACACGTGCTGGCCGTCGCCGGACGCACGGCACGGGCTGACGACTATTGGCCGAGATAGTCGTAGCGCGGCGGAGCTTGGCTGACGATGAGCTCACCATCGCGGACTTGCAGGCGGCGTCCAGCCAGCCCCCCCGCAGGGAAGGTCCAGCCTTGGGTTTCTCCTTGGCGGATGATGCGTTCGGCCTTTTCCCGCTGTCCGTAGAACTCCACCCAGCCGCGTATGTAGACCCAGACGCCCATGACTCGATGATGGTGGTAGAGGAAGCCGGCTTACCCCCGGGAGTCAGTTCCGGTCCCAGATCCGCCCGGTGGCCCAGGCCCGTCACGAGTTCCGTTGTCCACGACGATCACGCGTTCCCCGTCGATCGACTGGACCAGCACCTCCTCCCAGAGCTGTTCAGCCTCTGACGCCCAGACGAAGAGCTTGTGAAGGTAGGCGTCCTCATCGCCGTCAACCCAGTCGAGGTCGATCTCAGCCAGGCGCCGCACGTAGCTCCCGTCCGACACGCCGATGTGGCGCAGGGTGGAAAGGATGCCGCCAAAAGCGCCGACGCCACGAACGTCGAGCTGTCGCGCAGACAGATCCTGATCCCGGCAGAAGCTCACCAGCTGTTTTGTCGCCCAGTTGTTGTGGCGGATTGCATCGAGCACGACCTCATTCACGATCCGCTCCTCTTTGCGGCACCACGTAGCCAAGATGCTGCCGAGACATCGCGAGCGGTCGCAACGCATATAACGCCAATGCGCCAACCAGGCCGAGGCCCGTCACATCAGGGCCTCTGCCGCCTTGTACGCCGCGACGGTGGCTCATGCACCGTCGCGGCGGCCCCATCGAAGGTCGAGAAGCGAGGGGGTCAGTCGACCACGGTGATGCGGTTGGTGGCGGGCGGCGCGGTGGGGTTGTTGGCGCCGAGGTAGTCGACGAAGGCGTCGATGTCCAGCGGCCCGCTCCACAGCTCCGTACCGTCCCGGAAGGCGACGAACGCGTCACCGCCGCCCACCAGGAAGTTGTTCGCCGCGACCCGGATGGTCTGCGCGTCCGTCACCGGCACTCCGTCGATCTTCATGTTCGACACCTTGGAGCCCCATGCGGCGCTCCGGCTGTAGGTGTAGGTGAAGTTGGCCGAGGGCTGGAGGATCTTGGTGAACGCCTGGTTGTTGGGCCCGCCGGTGAACTGCTGCTCGAGCAGCGTCTTCAGCTGGGCACCCGTCAGGGTCACGACCTGCATGAGATTGTTGAACGGCTGCGTGGCGAACGCCTCACCGTACGTCACCACGCCGTCGCCCTCGTTCGCCGGCGAGGTCGCGTACGTCAGCGGCTCCCGTACACCGCCCGGGTTCATCAGGGCGATCTGCGCGTTGCCGCCGGTCTTGGTGGCGGCCAGCTGGGCGTCGGCGATGAGGTCGCCGAGCGGGGTCTCGCCGGAGGGGGCGGCCACGGTGGCGACGTCGGTGGTGATCGTGCCGACCGGCTTGTTGGCCACCGGAGCGACGCGGTTCTTCCACGTCTGCACGAAAGAGGAAATTTCAGGATCGGGGGCAACCGTCCGCGTGACCACGTGGTTGTCCGCCACGACCGAGGCCCGCACGATGTCACGGGTCCGGACATTGACGTTCATGTCCACCTGCGTGATGACGCGGCCGAACGAGCCACCCTGCGAGTAGACGCGATCGTTGCCCGCCGGGTCCTTGACCTTGCACAGGTACGCCTGGTGCGAGTGCCCGCTGAGCACGAGGTCGACCTCGGCGTCCACCTGCGTGGCGATGCGGTTGCCGGCGCCAGGGATGGCGCTGCACGCGTCCGGCGACTGGCCGGTGGTCACCTGGTCGCCCTCGTGCACGAGCACGACCTGCGCCTTGACGCCCACCAGCTTGAGGAGCTTGGAGGCGACGTTCGCGGCCTTGACCTCGTCCACGAACTTGAGGTCCTTGATGCCCTCGGTTGTGACGATGCTCGGGGTGGTCTGCGTGACGAGTCCGATGAAGCCGATCGGCACGCCGTTCATCCACTTGACGCTGACCGGCGGCAACGCGGGCACGCCCCAGTCGGCCAGCAACTGCTTGACCTCCGGCTGCTTGGCGCCGAGCGCGGTGAGCGTGGCGAGCGCGTCGGTTTTCTCGCTGGGGTTCTTGAACAGGACGTTCGCGCCGACGTAATCGAACTGAGCGCCCTTCCACTCGCCGACCGGCGAGCAGCCGTCGGTCGGGTGGCAGCCACCGTCCATGATGCGGCGCAGCTCGGCGTACCCCTCGTCGAACTCGTGGTTGCCCACCGCGGCGACCTTGAGCCCCAGCTTGTCCATGAACTCGATGGACGGCTCGTCGTGGTACGCCGCGGAGATCAGCGGCGTCGCGCCGATGAGGTCACCCTGGGCCACGGCGATGGTGTTCTGGTCGGCCAGGGCCTTCATGTGCGTGGCCACGTAGGCCGCGCCGCCGGCGTTGACGGTCTGGCCGTGCTCGTCCACCATGCGGCCGGAGGACCCGGTGGGAGGCTCGAGGTGACCGTGGAAGTCGTTGAGCGCGAGCAGCCGTACGGGAACCGTACTCGGGGGGGCCTTGGTTGCGTCCGCCGGGAGGGTGGCGAGCAGGACCGCTCCCGACGTGACGACTCCGGCGAGCGCCAGCCGGAGTAAGGAACGAGACGTCATGTGCTTAGACGTTAGGGCCGGAAGCTATGCGGCCAATGTCGCAAAGATAACGATTTGTCGGGAGATCTCATGGCGTTATTTGCCAGTCGTACGCCTAGAGTTCTCGTGTGAGCGCGCATGTGAAGATCAGGGAACGGCTGGACGATTCGGAGATCGCCGAGGTGCTCGGCCTCGTGGAGGCGGCGACGGAGGCCGACGGCGTCCGCCCGCTCAACGAGCACGTGATGCTCCACCTGAGGTACGGCGGCGACCCCCAGGCGCGCTCGCTCCTGCTGTACGGGGACGCTTTGGCGGGCTATGCCCACGTCGATCCGACGGACGAGGTCGAGGGCCCGAGCGCCGAGCTGGTCATCCACCCGGCACACCGTCACCAGGGCCACGGCGCCCTCCTGCTGCGATCCGTGCTCGACCTGACCGGCGGCCAGGTGCGCCTGTGGGCACACGGCGACCACGCGGGCGCCGGCGCGCTGGCGGCGCAATTCGGCCTCGAACGCGCGCGCTCGCTCTGGCAGATGCGCCGCTCCCTGTTCGCCCCTTTGGATGCGTTCGTGCTCCCGGAGGGGGTGCGGCTGCGGACGTTCGTCCCCGGACAGGACGAGGAGGCCTGGCTCAAGGTCAACGCCGCGGCCTTCGCCCATCACCCCGAGCAGGGCGCGTGGACGATGGACGACCTGCTGCGGCGCGAGCGGGAGCCGTGGTTCGACCCGGAGGGCTTCTTCCTGGCCTTCCGCGGCGACAAGCTGGCCGGCTTCCACTGGACGAAGATCCACGGCTCGTCCGAGCACGGCCACGAGCCGCTCGGCGAGGTCTATGTGGTCGGGGTCGACCCCTCGCAGCAGGGCACCGGCCTGGGCAAAGCGCTCACCTTGGCCGGCCTGAGCCACCTGCGCGCCCGCGGCCTCGCCCAGGCGATGCTGTACGTGGACGAGGCCAACACCTGGGCGATCAGGATGTACGAGTCCCTGGGCTTCGCCCGCTGGGACGTGGACGTGATGTACGCGGTCGCGTAGCGGTTATTCCACGATCGCGTGGAGGAGGAAATAGGAGACGGCGGCCACCGCGGCGGCGGCCGGAATGGTCAGGATCCAGGCGGTGATGATGTTGCCCGCCACGCCCCACCGCACGGCACTGAGCCGCTTGGTCGCGCCCACGCCCATGATCGCCGAAGTGATCGTGTGCGTGGTCGAGATCGGCGCGCCGAACCCGATGGCGGCCGCGTACAGGACAGTCGCCGCCGCCGACTCGGCCGCGAACCCCTGCGGCGGGTCGAGCGCGATGATGCGCCGCCCCAGGGTGCGCATGATGCGCCAGCCGCCCGCGTACGTGCCGAGGGAGATCGCACCCGCGGCGGCCAGGATGACCCACTGCGGGATGGGATCGTCCGGCGCGGCGAAGCCGCCGACGGTGAGGGACAGGAAGATCACACCCATGGTCTTCTGCGCATCCTGCAGGCCGTGCCCGAGCGCCATGGCGGCGGCCGAGACGGTCTGCGAGTAGCGGAAGCCGCGGTTGGTCTTGCCCGGCTGGCTGTTGCGGAAGATCCAATAGATGGCGATCATGATTCCGGCGGCGAGGGTGAACCCGACCAGCGGCGAGAGGATCATCGGGATGACGACCTTCTCGAGGACGCCGTCCCAGTGCACGGCCTTGCCCCAGTCCGCGATTTTGGCCGAAGCCAGGGCCGAGCCCACCAGGCCACCGATGAGCGCATGACTGGAGGAAGAGGGCAGGCCGAAATACCAGGTGATCAGGTTCCACGTGATCGCACCGATGAGCGCCGCGGCCACGATGACCAGACCATGTGAACCGTTCGGCGCGTCGATGATGCCCTTGCCGACCGTCGAGGCGACCTGGGTGCCCAGGTGGGCGCCGATGAAGTTCATGGCCGCGGCCATGAACAACGCGGCCCTGGGGGTGAGTGCGCGGGTCGAGACGGAGGTCGCGATGGCGTTCGCCGCGTCGTGGAACCCGTTGGTGTAGTCGAAGACCAGAGCGACGACGACCACGCCGATGACGAGGGCGAGCGAGAGGTCCACTGGGCCTAGCTTTCTTTGACCGCGATGGACTCGACGGTGTTGGCCACGTGCTCGAAGGCGTCGGCCGCCTCCTCGAGGGCGTCGACGACCTCCTTCATCTTCATGACCGTGAGGGCGTCGTACTCGCCGCTGAACAGTTTGGCCAGCAGTCTCCTGTAGACCTGGTCGCCCTGGTTCTCCAGGCGGTTGACCTCGATCCAGTATTCGTTGAGGTTTTTCATCGACCGCAGCCGCGGCATGGCCTCGGCCGTCAGCTCCGCGGCCCGCTCCAGGACCTCGACCTGCCTGACCACGTCTTTGGGCAGATGATCGAGCTGGTAGAGGACGATGAGGTCGGAGGCGGCCTCCATGGCGTCCATCACGTCGTCGAGGTTGGATGCGAGGCGGTAGATGTCCTCGCGGTCGAACGGAGTGATGAAACTCTCATTGAGCCGGTTCATGATCGCATGAGTGCGTTCGTCACCGGCGTGCTCGCAAGCGCGCATCTTCTCGGCCAGGGCTTCCCTGTCCGAGCCCTCACTGATGATCTCCACCAGCAAGCGCGATGCGGTGACCAGGTTGTTCGCCGAGTCGGCGAACAGGTCGTAGTAGCTGTCCTCACGTGGCGTGAGACGCAGGCGCACGTCGTTCTCCAGCTGTGCGGGGATGGTCCGTGAAGAGAGTACGGCCTACCAGGCGAAATGCGAACTTCATCTCTCCTTCGCCTAATGGCTACCCGCCGTATGTTGCGCAACACCGGGATTGCGGGTACTTCTAGGGGCTTTTGCTGCTCGCACGCCTTCCCACCAGTACGTACGACCCCGCCGAAGGCTTGAGACGAGCCCTCCGATCACCTCAATGTTCTCTTTTTGTTCACCTTCCGTTCATCTTGTTCATATCTTCGTGCGGTGGAAGTTCCGGAACGACCGGGACGGCGTCGGCCCCCGCTGGCCCTGGTAGCGCGACCCGTACTTGGCGGACCCGTAAGGATGCTCGGCCGGCGAGCTGAGCTTGAACACGCACAGCTGCCCGATCTTCATCCCCGGCCACAGCTTGATCGGCAACGTCGCCACGTTCGACAGCTCCAGCGTCACATGCCCGCTGAACCCCGGATCAATGAACCCGGCCGTCGAGTGCGTCAACAACCCGAGCCGCCCCAGCGAACTCTTCCCCTCCAGCCGCGACGCCAGATCATCGGGCAGCGTGATCATCTCGTACGTGGAGGCCAGCACGAACTCGCCCGGATGCAAGATGAACGGCTCGTCCCCGGGGGGCTCCACCATACGCGTGAGATCCGGCTGCTCGATCGACGGGTCGATGTGCGGGTACCGGTGGTTCTCGAACACCCGAAAGAACCGGTCAAGCCGCACATCGATGCTGGAGGGCTGGATCATCTCCCGATCGAAGGGGTCGAGCATGAGCCGGCCGGTGTTGATCTCGGCAAGGATGTCGCGGTCAGATAGCAGCACGGAGAGCAACTTACCGTCCGGGTGGAAACTGCGCGGGCTCGGGATTGCTGTTGTGGGGCAAGTTTCCGCTACAGTGGAGGGCGCGACTTCGGGTCGTGCGCGGGTGTAGTTCAATGGCAGAACATCAGCTTCCCAAGCTGACAGCGCGGGTTCGATTCCCGTCACCCGCTCTCATAGAGAAAGCCCAGGTAGACCGATGGATTCGGTGCCTGGGCTTTGGTGTTTCCTAGGGCTGTTGATCTCTGCGTGCCATTAGCGTGCCATTAGGGCTTGTGATCACCCGGCGGGAACCAGCAGGCTGGGCGGGTCGTCGTTGTCGTCGTCGCGTGCCCGTTCGTGCCCGATCAGGTGCTTGTCGATGGCTTCGGTGATCAGTTTGTCGGCCCCTCTTGCCGCGTGCTGGTAGATCATCGCGGCCCGGACGTTGTCGTGACCCATCCGCGCCATGAGGTCCTTGAGTCCAGCGCCCGAGTCCGCCGCGATCATGTTCCCCGTGTGACGGAGATCATGGAAGTGCAGCCCCGGGACGCCGATCACCCGGACGGCCTCCATCCAGCCGGACAGCTTGTTGAACCCGCTCCGGCGCATGGGGCCGCCCTTAACTCCGGTGAAGACCAGAGATCCGGCTTCGGGCTTCACGTAGAGCCGCAGGTGCTCCCGCAGAGCCGGGATGATCGCTTGCGGGATGCCGACGATACGCTTCCCGGCCTTGGACTTGGGCGGACCAAGGACCAGCTCGCCAGTGGAGCGTTCCACGTAGGCCAGACGCACGCGGACCGTACCCGCGTTGAGGTCGAGGTCCGCTCGGGTCAGGGCGGTGATCTCGCCCCAACGCAGGCTCGCGAATGTGGCCAGGAGCACGAAGGCCCTGTACCGCCGATCGTGCGTGCAGTCGGCCTGACCGGTGTCGATCATCCGCCACAGCGCCCGCTCGGCTTCGGCTCGCGTTGGGAAGACCTCCGGGTAGGTCCGCATCTCGCCATGCCGCTGGAATCGGATGCGATGCCCCTCACCTCTCTTGAGTCCTCGAATGCTGCCCACCGGGCGGCGCCCGACCTTGTCCGCCAGCTCGAAGACCTGCCCCACGGAGAGGACCGGTCGCTCTTCGGCGTGCTCGTCGCCGGCCCCGCGGATCCGGCACGGGTTGCGGGAGATGATCCGGTCGTCCTCGGCCGCCGTCATGAGCACGGCACGGAGGAGGCGGTACGCCTTGGCCGCCATGCTGACGGAGACGCCCTTGCCGAGCAGATCCGCCCGCCACTGCCGAATCATCGCCGTGGAGAGCTTGCCGAGCGAGACGTTGCCGAGATACGGCGTGATGTGCTTCTTGAGCAGCCACCGATAGAGATCGATCGTCCTTGGCCGAAGCCCGGCACGCTGGTCGATCCAGGTTGCCGAATACTCTGCGAGCTTGACCTTGGCCCGCTCGGGGTCGGTCCACGTCCCGGCGAGGATCTTTCCCTCGATCAGGGTCAGCGCCCGGTCGGCGTAGCCCTTGCGCTCGTAGGTGTCCTCACCGGTCCTGATCCGCCCGTCCGGTCCGGGATAGCGGATCTGGAAGCGTCCCGAGGGCAGCTTGCGGATGTTGCCGAAACGGCGGTGGTTGTCCTTGTTGGCCATCAGGCGGCCCTCCCCGTTGCGTCGAAGGTCGTCATGGGCGCGACGGTCCCGGCGACGACGAAGGCGATCAGTGCGGACTCTCGGATGCGGACGTGCCGCCCGACCTTGACGAACTCGATCCGGCGTTCGGCGATCAGTCGGCGGACGAAGCGAACCGAGGTGCTGAGCAGTTCGGCCGCTTCCGGGACGGTGAACAGTTGGTCCAAGATCTCCTCCTCTCAGGCTGCCTGCGGAGTTGCCGAAAGTTCTTCGAGGCGTCTCAGGTGGGCGCGCCATCGCTGCCGTTCGGCGATGGACCTGAGGAGCCGGACGCCGATCGGAGCGACCTCGGGATCGCCCGGCCTGACCGGTTGCCAGACGTAGCGGTGTGGGTCGGTGGGTTCGTCGGCCTGGCCGAGCGCTTCCAGGACCCAGGTGCGGCGGTCCTGCTTGTGTTCGGCGAGCGTCTTGTTGCTCCACTTCCGGGAGACGAGGACCCGGCGACCGGCGTAGCCGAGGTGTTCGGGCTTGTGAGCCTTGGACCGGCAGCGGCCGGGAACCATCCCCGGCTTGGCGTTCTTGGGCTGAACGCCGTACCGGAGCCAGTTCGGGCAGGTCGGTGAGCACGGCTCGTAGCGGAGGGCATCGACGAAGCCGGCCGCGTGCTCCCGCTGAGCCTGATCGTCCAGGGTCTCGCCGAGGCTCTTCGTCAGGTACTTGGACAGGTACCGGATGCACTGATCGGCGTCCGGCGACCCGGCGAGCACGCCCTTGACGTCCACCTGATCGCCGAAGCGGATCACGTGCATGGGCTCGTCGTCGAGCTGGTCGAGTGCTTCGTCCCAGGTGCGTAGGACCTCGCCCGTCTCTGGGTCCACGTAGCCGTCGTTCCAGATGGGCAGGTGGTCACCCTCGAAACGGACTTCATCCGCCTGAGGCCACCAGACCTGGTGATAGGTCGCCGCCGCGATCTGCTTCATCTCGGCGCGCGGCAGGGTGCCCCGGACGGCCATGTGCAGATGCGGAGCGAGCCGCTTCTGAGGTTCCACCGTGGCGAAGTACTGCACGTCATAGCCAGCGACCCGGCGAAGGTTCTGCACGAACCGATCCACGAGCTTGGAGAAGTGCAGCGCGTCACGGGCCGCCCGAACGTAGTCGTACGTGTCCGGATCGACGGGGGAGCCGTTCATGACCTTGCCGTAGCTCGGCAGGGTGAGCGTGACGAACAGAGAAGGCCGGTAGGTCCTGCCGTCTGACGCCTCGAAGGTCCGCCCCAGAGTCGTGCTGGCCATCTTCCGCTTCGGCAGGTCAGGCGCGTCCTGGCGGCGCTTGGTGGAGCGGACGCGCTTGGACCCTGTACGACCGAGCACGTTGCCGCGCATCCCGGCCTCGTTGATCTCGATGTCGAGCCCGGTGAGCACGGCGTCCAAGTCGGAGGTGTCGCCGCCGGCCCTTTCCTCCTCGTCGCGCTTGGCCTGCATGTCGGCCCGGAACTCGACAAGCCAGCGCTGCCCATCGGTCGCCTCGTCGGGCGTGATGATCGGCTCCTCATCGAGGTGCCATCCCTCCCGGCACTGCGCCATCCGGAGCCGCCGGTTGCGCTCGGCGCACGGAGGACACTTGCTCTCCAGCGGTGAGCCGCACGGGACATCGACGATCTCTGACTTGCCGGTCGTCATGTCGAGCCGCTTGAGCGCCACGGGACGGATGCAGACGCCGTGAAGCTTGGCGATCTCCTCGGCCACGTCGCGGGCGAGCGGTTGAGCCATGCGGATGGCTCGCGGAGTCTTGCGGTCGTTCAACGGACCTCCTCTCCAACCTCGGGGAACGTGAGCGCGATCTGTCCGCACTCGGAGCACTCGACCAGGCCGCGCATCGCGTCGAGCCAGAGAACATTCAAAGCACGGCACGAAGCGCAGCGGAGGCCGTCGAGGAAGTGAGCCCGTGTCATCGGACCTCACCGACCATCGCGCGGATGTCGTCGTCGGAGACGTACGCGGCCCGTACGCGGATCGGATCGGGACTGGTCTCCAGCCGGACGTATCCGACGCCCGCGCCCCGTTCTGGACGAGGGGAGATGCGGTCGGCCAGCGCGCCGCGATCCCTTGCCCCGTCACCGAGCACCATGTCCACCTGCTCCGACTCATCGAGCCGCAGAGCGATCTTGTCCGGGAAGAGGTTGCGGATGTTCATGACCTCCTTGCGAGGGTCCTGGAGAGCCGCCAGGACACCGACACCGACCGCGCGTCCCTGAGTGGTCAGCGTGGCCAGAGCAGCCGAGATGCGCTGCCTGAGCTGCCTGTCGGACTGGTAGGCGGTAAGGAACGCCACCTCATCGACCACGACCAGGACGAACGGGTCGTCGAGAGTGGGTATGTGTGATCGTTGAACTCCAGCGAAGCGAGCGGCACGCTTCTGCATGACGCTCACGGCCTCGTCGAGCAGGTCAGCGCAGTCAGCGGGATCGGCCGCGTACCGGCCGCCGAAGAGAGCCCTGCCGTACGACAGCTCCATCAGCTTCGGGTGGAGCGCCCAGATCTCGACCAGGCCCGCATGCATGGCAGGTATGAGGCCACGAATCGCTGACCAGATGATCGAGCCCTTGCCCGCCCCCGTGGCCCCGGCGACGAGGACATGAGTCCCGTGCAGTCGGAGGAGCCACGGCGAGCCGTCCTCTTGCCTGCCGATCTCGACCGCCCCGACAGTCGGGGTATCCGGGATCGGTAGCGCTGCAATCGGCGTGGCCAGCGGATCGTGACGTGGGAAGGTCAGCACGAGCTGACCGGCCCTGGCCACCGCGACCCGACAACTCTCCGACCCGAAGCCGTGGGACAGGTTCTCGATCCTGTCGGACCAGTCCTTGACCGCTTGGCCGTCGAGCATGCGGACGGTGAGCCGATCGGCCCAGGAGTCGGAGGTGACCTTGACCAGCCGCGGAACGTACTCCCGTCCGCGTATGTGCCGAGCCAGCCCGGAGACGGTCATGACCGGTTGCCAGTGCCGCCGATAGATCCAGAACCAGCGTGCGAAGGCGACCAGCCGCCAGCCGATCCACCGCGCGAACGTCGGCCTGTCGAGGATCGCCCAGGCGCCCATGGCCACGAGAGCGGGAACGACGAGCAGCAGCGCGACGCGCCAGCCGTACACGAGGCAGAGCCCAGCAGGAACGGCGATCGCCGCCAGCACGACGGGATGCCGCCAGACAAGACGGAAGAGGCCGGCTACGAACCGGGCGATGAAGATGACCAGAGTGATGATGGCCGGGGTCTGCACCACGGCCGGTTTGAAGACCACCGCTGTGTCAGGGGTGGTCGAGACGATGCGGTGCGGCTCGTCGCCGGGCATCCTCTTGAACATTAGGGTGAAGTCCTTCCATGCATGTCGCGTGTGTGCGGAAGACCGAGGGGCCGCCGGAAGTTGCCGCTTCCTGCGGCCCCGCTGAGCATCAGGCCGCCTCGCCGTCGGTGGCCTTGCCTGACTCGCCGGAGTGCAGCCGCTCGCAGTCAGCCAGATAGCGAGCGGCGGCGTTGAAGATCTCGCGAGCAACGGTCAGGTCGTTATCGGTCACCGGTCCCGACGTCGAGACGGTCACCGAGGCGTCCTGGGTGTCGAGGTCGAAGCAGGGCTTGCCGTTCTCCCCGAGCCAGGCACGCGCCCGCAGCTCCGCCGAGCAGAAGGCGATGCTGAACCGCGACGGCTGACCGGGACGTAGGGAGACGGTGACGTAGGTGTACGGGCTGAGCGTCATCGACCCGCCACCCCCAGACCGTTCGGGAGGCCGTGGAACATGCGCTCCACCGCTCTGGCGAACATGGCGGCCTCTCGCGCCAGAGTCCGAGCGAACTCGACGTCGTCGAGGGTGACGTGATCGTTGGCCGACGTGGTGACGAGCACCTGCGTACCGCCGAAGACGAGCCCCAGGACCGGCGACCGCTGCGGGTGCGGATGGTTCCGTGCGTCAGCGCCCTGACCGACCTTGAGCGCGATCGTGCTGACCGGACGGGCCTTCCGCCGCCCCATCACGCTGCGTCCTTGGTAGCGGTCGTCGCCCTACCAGCCGGACGAGGAGCGCGCATCTCGCGAACCTTGATCGAGTACGCCAGCCTTCCGGCCTGGTTGACGTACGGGGTGGCGGTCATCTGGTCGAACTCGACCGGCGTGAACGGCAGCCCGGCCATAGGAGCCGGAGGAACCGGCTGAGTCGGGCTGAGCAGCTTGACGGAGACGGTCTTCTGAGCCGCCTTGAGCGTCGGGTCGGCATCCATGACGCTGACCTGCCAGACGAGCTCTCCGCTCTGCTTGTCGCGGGTCTGGACGAAGCGCCCGTTGGTCGAGGCATCGAAGTCCTTGACGGGCTCGACGTCGCCCACGATGTAGCAGCCGTGCGGGAAGACCATGTCGAACGTGACGGCGATGGGACCTTGCAGTGCCATGAGGCTTGCTCCTAGCTTGTCGTCTTGTCGCTAACTCGTCTTGTCGAGTTGTCATGAAAGTACCCGCAGGTCAGGGACTTGACAACACGAGTTAGCGGGATTTCTTCAAGATCTTTTAGGGGGCCATGACAAATCCATCCATAAGCCATTGCGGCATAGCGGATGGATCGGTTTAGATGACGATCAACTCCACGTGATCTCCAAAGCTCGTGCGGGGACCATGTGGCAGTCGCACCGATATGGGACCGTGCAAGGAGTGCGAGATCTCGAAATTACGGTACGACCTCAATCATGCCCGCGACATGTCGCTCAAGAGTGAGCCCGACGATGAAGCCATGAGGCCGCCGCCTGGCGGTCGTGGGGTAGATATCGTCAAGATCAAAGCCCGCGCCCGACAACTGGCTAGACGTAGGCTGACGAATCAGGAAGAAAAATCCCAAAGATGGAGAATCGCCCTTATTCGGGCTGAGTGCAGCGAGCAGGAGCGCCGCAGAAATGGGCTCTGACTAGAGCGAGTAAGAGTCCTCTAGCTCGTGAAGGTCCCCGGGGAGCACCAGATCCACGACGAGTACGGGCCGTCCTCCGCCATTGAACACGCTCGCCAGAACACCGAGAACGGGCGCGCTCTTGCGAATCTCCATGAGCTTGGCCTCGTCGGTTGAAGGGTGCCTTGCGCTCAGTCGTTCGACGACGTGTTGGAGCTTGAGGCCCTTGCTCGCTCGCAGATGTTCCCTGATGCCGGCACTAAGGGGCTGCGCGTCGCCGAGCTGCGTCCCCTCGGCCCGTTGAACCGGACACCACACGGTGAACAGATCCGTGGGTCGCTCATCATCACGGAAGAGGACGCGGCGCCGTACGACCGTGGACCCCTCCGGCACGTCCAACAGCTTGGCGATTGCCGCACTGGCTGCCAATGATCCGGCGTCGATGACCGTGCTGTTCTCGTCGGCTTCCACACGGTCCAGGACGGCGCGGCCCGGACGGGGGTTCTGGCTGGACGCGCCCGGCGGAGCCGCCTTCACGAAGGAGCCCTTGCCATGTTCCCGCTCGATGACGCCGCGGAGCTGGAGAACCTGGAGTGCGCGGACGACCGTTGGGCGGCTCACCTTGAAGTCTCGAACAAGCTGCGTCTCGGAGGGCAGCAGAGAGCCGGGCGGATAGGTCCCGTCCGCGATCTTTTGCCTGATCGTCTGCACGATCTGGGCGTACTTCGGGGGCGCGAACTCTTCAGACGACATGACGACCACCCAACAACTCGACTTGTCGTAAAGCCTAGTTCGAGTTGGACGGCCTGTCTCCCCCTCAACTACAGGAAGCGTACGAACTGGTGGAGGAACCATCTGACTGCGCTACAGACAGCCCCTCCACCAGCACCAAGACGCGACGGAATGGCACCCCTGTACTCGCCAACCGCCGCGCCCGCCTATCGAGCCTCGCCATTGAGGAGGGCAATCCAGGCGTCCTGTGCCTCCTTGGATCGCCAGCGATACGTCTCGTGAATCTGCTGCACCACTCCATCGAGACGCGTAGTCCGACGGATGTAGACAAGGCCACCCTCGCGACACCGTTCGTAGATGATGTCCTCGCACTCGCAGGTGAACTCGATCACGCGCGGCGGACCCTGCTCGCGGACCACCTCCCGCCAGACCAGGCGCATGCAGTCTGGCCGAAGCGGACCAACGTGAGGCGCAAAGCAGCCGACGTAGACGTTCACAGCAACGCACCCGCCCGTCCGGTCCCGCTGCACCGCCAGCAGTCATCGCGGTGTCGGTCATCAGGAGCGGCGTCGCCTGAGTTGTTCTCGGCCACCACCACGGCCCGGCGGAGGCTGACGTACTTCCAGCCTCGCCCTGAGCAGGAGTTACACGGCGCAGTCATGCAACGAGGATTGCCGGAGGACCTGCCACGTCTCGATCGCTCCCGAGTACCGTCTGTAATCGACTCGTCTCTTTTCGTCTCCTCTTTGTCTCGTCCGAGACCGTCTCTGTCGCTAACCTGGGCTCATATGGCACCCCAGTCCGAGGCGCGGATCATGACTGACCAGCCGATCCTGTTGAAGACTCTCCTGACGCAACGCCACTGGCAGACCTACAGCACGTTCTGTAAGGAGTACGACAAGGCGGCCAAGAAGGTGGACCCGTCGTTGCAGGGCGGTTGGCCGAGCCGGGCACAGCTCCACCGATGGCTGAACGGGGAACTCAAGGGCTTGCCGTACTCGGGCCACTGCCGCGTCTTGGAAGCGATGTTCCCGGGCAGGTCGGCGAGCGAATTGTTCTCCACAACCGCCCCGGCGATTCCGGCGCAGCGGATAGAGCCGGAGCCAGCCAGAAGCGGCGGCCTCGACGCCGCAACCTGCTCCATGCCGCAGATGGCCGACGTAACGGCGGTATTCAGCAGCCGCTCGGCCTTCTCCTCCGCATATCCGGCATCCACGATGTTCGACGACGCGAAGGAAATCAGCGCAGCAGGCCTGTCGCTCAACATCCTCTGCCAGAGCTACCCCGATCATCAGCTCAGGCGTCTGCTGGACTCCGGTACGCTCATCCGCTGTCTATTCCTCGACCCGAAGGGACAGGCCATCCGCGCCCGCGAAGCAGAAGAGGGCTACACCGACAGCACCCTGACGACCCTCACGGCGCTCAACATCAGCATGCTGACCAGGCTGCGCGCTCGGCTCGACACCACGTCCGCCCAACGCCTTGAACTTCACGTCTACGACGAGACGATCCGATTCAATCTGATCATCGTGGACCGGGCGTTGTGCGTGGTCCAGCCGTACTTGCCGCAGGCACGCGGAGTCGATTCACCAACCTTTGTGATCAAGGACAACACCGCCGCAGAGGGGCTGTTCCCCATCTTCGACCAGGTGTTCAGGGATATGTGGGAGCGGAGCAAACCCGTATGACCATCGACGCCAGGACTCTTCTCCCCATCGCTGAGCGGGCCGTGTCGATCGCCAGCGAGATCATCCGCACCAAGGCTCCCGGCGTTGTCACCGCCAAAGGCGATCGGGACATGGCGACGGAGGTGGACTACGCCGTAGAACATGCCGTACGGGAGTTCCTGGCCCGCGAGACACCTGAGATCGGCTTCCTCGGCGAGGAGGAAGGCGTTAGCCACCCGGGCGACAGCCTGATGTGGGCGCTGGACCCCGTGGACGGAACGGCCAACTTCCTGCACGGCATCCCGCTCTGCGGTGTCTCCCTCGGGCTGATCGACAAGGACACGCCCGCACTCGGAGTGATCGACCTGCCGTTCCTCAACCTTCGCTACTCGGCGGCCGAGAATGTTGGCGCTACCGCCAACGGATCTGCCATCCAGGTAAGTGACGCCCGCGAGTTGCAGACCGCGATCGTGGCGATCGGTGACTATGCCGTGGGGGAGAACGCCGACGAGCGAAACCGGCCACGGCTTGCCCTGACCCAAGAACTCGCTGCTCGTGTCCAGCGCATCCGGATGTTCGGCTCAGCCGCGATCGATCTCGCCTGGGTGGCAGACGGCAGGATCGATGCCAACATCATGCTCAGCAACAACCCGTGGGACACCGCAGCAGGAGTCGCCATCGCCCGAGAAGCCGGAGCGACTGTGGTCGATCTCGACGGCAGCCCGCACAGCATGAACGCTCACGCGACCATCGCAGCAAGCCCCAAACTCGTGGCAGACCTCGTGGAACTCATCGCCGAGGCCCGCAAGGCCGTGGTGCTCGATCGGAACATTGCCGAATAGTTCTTGTAGGTATCAAGCGGCGGCGCGCCGCGCCGCCGTACAGCGGCCCGTCGCTTGCCCGCCGCCCGGGCATGCGGCCTGGGGGCCGGTCCCGGGCGGCAGCAGCACGGACCGCCACGCCGATCGTGGCGCCCGCCGTACTGAGCAAGCTCACCGACCCCAGCGTCACGCCGCCGCACGAATGCAGCCCTACGATCGCCACGCGTGGGCTGGCCTCAGGTAGTGGCTGGGGGCGATCGACGATCCGGTGCTTCGTTCCTCAGCACCGGCTCACCGGATAGCGGTGTCCTCAGGTCGCGAAGCCAAGCATGTGGCTGCTGACTCGGTCGTGTCGTCGTAGGTAGACAGCGAGACAGCGGATCGTCTGTGCGCCCTTTCGGGATTTGACTGCTGCCCATACTCTGTGCCCTAGCAAGAACGATCATGCATCGAAAGCGGGGCATCAGTGCTGCCTGGGTCAGCACCGCAGGAGGTCCGCTAGGGCCTGTGTTGAGTCGTGATCATTGGAGGCTGCGCATCCAGATCACTGCTCCTCGCAGGTGGAGGCCAGCAAGATCGCTCTCGGGCATCTTGTCGTAGCGGCTCGCGATGCCGTGCCACGCCTTCAGCCCAGGACGCGGAACACAGCGAAGCTCCCGGTCGGCGATCTGCTGGCTGGCAGGCCGTCGGCCGGGAGCTTCGGTGTGGTCTTCTACCGGGCTGGGCTGGCGTTCTCCGCCAGAACCCGGTGAGGAGCTGAATGCCCTACGGGTCAGCTCAGCAGCCGTACCACCCGGCGTAGGCGTTCCACTTGCCGTTCTTGGTGAATTCTGCGCTCTTGCCCTTGTTGATCGTGGTGCACTTCGAGTCGGGCATAAAGGCCCCCCTCCAGTCCACCTTGAGCTTCTTCTTGCTGGCGCAGTTGTTCGTGATCTTCACCCAGTGGTGATAGTACTTTCCGAAGGCGGTCTCCTCGTAGAAGGTCCTCCCATGCTGGACATTGACGCAGGAGGGCGCGGCGTTGGCCGCCGGAGCGGCGGCGGCCGGTGTGGCGACAGTCATGGTGAGCACAGCTGCCGCCACAGCTGCGGCTCGGATGAAGGCACGGGAATCCATCGTTCTCCTTGGGGATATCGCGGCGATTTTGGATGCTGCCGGTTGGGCAGCAAGAAACGCCCGCCACATGCGGGTCGTTGACACGGCCAACGCTAGCGAGGGGCGGTATATCGCGGGTATGGCAGTGATTCGGGCAAGGCCAGGCCGGATACCCGCTTCGTCGACCTCGACCACGCTCAACCGCTACACGCACGCGTCGCCCGAGGGTCTGTAGTGCCGAGTCAACAATCGCCTCTGGAGTGGATCTCCAGCTCAGGGAGGGGGAAGTGCTCAAGATCGGCGGGTCCTAATGGGGCCGAGGCGGGCGGGGTGCGCGCAGTGCGTTTCAATCCCAGGTCGGAGAGCTGATCCTCGTGCCAGATGCGTGCCAGAACGAACGGCAGGTCAAGGTCATTCAGGGCCACTCACGGCCACTCGTCGCGGTCTGACCAGGACCCCCGTTCTCCCCGTTCAGGACACCAAGATCAGTAGCCGGTTCCCAAGCTGACAGCGCGGGTTCGATTCCCGTCACCCGCTCCACAGAAAGCTCAGCCAGGCCTCTGGCACTGGCCGGTTTCCTTGATCTTCCTCATCTCTCTTCATGTCGCCGTGGTATCGCGGTCGCTAGCACAGGTGCGAGCTGGCAGTATCGAGATGGAGGGGAGACACCATGAACTTCGATCGGATCACTGTCGAGCCCGACAAGCTCGAAGGCAAACCGACCATCCGAGGGCTGCGGATCACCGTGGAGACGGTGGTACGGCTCGTCGCGGCTGGATGGACCTTCGATGAGATCTTGTCGGACTACCCCGACCTCGAACGCGAGGACATCAAGCAGGGGCTGGAATACGCAGCGGCCTCCACGAACGTCCACTTCTACCGCCTCCGAGAGCCGGCGTGAACTTCCTGATTGATGAGAACCTCTCACCGCGCGTCGCTGAACTGCTGGCGAAGGCCGGTCACGATGCGGTGCACGTGCGCGATCTCCAAGCGACGAGTGCGCCGGACTCCACGATCATGGCCCTTGCCATGGCGGACGACCGGGTCATCGTCTCGGCGGATACAGACTTCGGCGCGCTTTTGGCTCAGGCCCGTACCACCAAGCCCTCGGTCATGCTTGTGCGGGAGATCCTTGAGCTTCGACCGCCTGAGCTGGTGAATATCATCCTTAACCACCTTGATGTCCTCGACCCTCACCTGTCTACGGGTGCGATCGTGGCCTTTGCCCCCGCAGGCATCAGAGTGCGAGCGCTCCCGCTCCGTTGAACAAAGAGCATTTGACCGCCGTGCCATTAGCGTGCCATTAAGCGCGGTGACGAGGGGTCAACCACGGTCACTCACGGCCGGCCTCAGTCGCAGGTCAGCGCGTCCACAAGCCAAGATCCCTGCAATTCCCAAGCTGACAGCACGGGTTCGATTCCCGTCACCCGCTCTCACTACGAAAGCCCAGGTAGACCGGTGGATTCGGGCTTCGGCCTTGATCTTTCCCAGGAGCCCGTGATCTCTGCATGTCACTAGCCGCCGTTGGGTCCGTCTGACAAAACGATCAACTGTGCGGTTCACCTGGCAGAGGACTCCTCGGGATCATTCGGCAGGAACCAAGTCGGGTGGGTCGTCCTCGTCATCATCGCCCACCCGCTCGGACTTGCATCTTCGGCTCCGGTTCGCATCGTGACAGGTCCGGCTTCCGCTTCCTCCGTCTTCCGACACCGGGAAGTCGGGCACTACAGGCAAGGTGCTCAACTGCCCCACAGGGTGAGGTTCGCGTCCAGGCCGAGATAGCGAACAAGCGCGTACTCGACCTGTCCCATGGCTACAGAGTCGAGGTGGTCGTACAGCCCGCCGAGGACATACTGGGTGTCGATGGTGCGGATTTGGTCGGTCAGCGCGCACGTCTCGCGCCCCTGAATGGTCAGCCTGGGCCTGAAGCTGGCCGGTTGAGCACTGGTCGACGTGGGCACGATCGTCACGGTGGACCAGTGGTCCTGCGAGATGCTGACGACGATGCCGAGGCGTCTGCCGCGCTGCTCGTGGCCGCGCTTGGCGTCGCCGAGATCAACTGGATAGACGCCGCCGCGGATCACCGTCCGGCCTCACGGCGAGCGGGAACCACGATGCCGGTGTCGACGATCCGGATGTCGCCGTCCTCGGTGTATTCCCACTCGTCGGGGAGCTGTGACAGGTCCTCGCCCCCATCGGCCAGGCGCGCCATGTCGGCACGGGCCTGCCGCTCCCACTCCACGCGCTCCAGTGCGCGCAGTCCCCGGCGCAGCACGTCGGAGTTGGACTCGCCTTCGCGGCGAAGTGAGTCGATGATCCGGCTGTCGTCGTCGGTGGGTCGGAAGCCCACCGTGCTTGGAGTGCCCATGATACCCAGGGTACAACAAATGTTGAACGAGGAGGAAGGGTAGTGACTCGCCCTTCAGCAATCGCTACACGCCCCGATCATCCGGATCGACTATCAACCGAGGCCGGCCGGTTGACGTGGGGGTGAACCACCTCGACGAGGGTGGCGGCAGAGGTGACGACGCGAAGGTCGTCAGCACGGGCGAGAGCGAGCCATGCGGTGACCGACCGGTCGCGCAGGACGGCCTTGGCCAGTCCCTCGCCGTCGAGGACAAGGGTGCCGCCGGGAGCAGCGGGAGAACGGGTCATGCGGCCGGTCCACCATTGGCCTGTCCCCGCCGGGCCTGGTGGAGTTGGTCGCGCAGTGCCTGGACCTCGTCGTCGGTGAGGGGGCCGTGCTCAGCCTCGGCGACCTGGATGAGTTCGTTAAGGTTGTCGCGCTCGATCTGGCGCGCGGCAGCGGCGGCGACGTAGGCGGACAAGCCGGAAGGGCCGCTCCGGGACCGGGCGGCCTCGGCGATGTCGCGCGGCATGGTGATCGAATACTTGCCAGTAGGCCCGCTCATGCCCTCTATCCTCCCTCGGATCCACCCGCCGCGCCGCGACCGCCTTGTTAGCATCTAGGGTCTCCGTCGGTTGGGTTGCGCACCGGCAAGAGCTAAGCGCTCCCCTTACAAACGAGGGTCACTGGCTTTGCTTCCGGGACAGCGACCGTACGAATCCTCTGCGCGGGCTGGGATGAAGGAGCTGCTTCTGTGGCATGACGGCCACGGGGCTCCCGGTGGGCGGATTAGTTCCAGCACCAAGGTCACGCGAGAAACACCCTGTTACGGGGGGCGATCGCGGGCTATTAGCGGGCCATTGCGACGGGTGACGATGGGGTCGACCACGGTCACTCAGGGTCGGCACTCTGCCCGGCAGCGATTCATCGGGCCCTGATCGATGCAGTTCCCAAGCTGACAGCCCGGGTTCGGTCACCCGCTCTCATGTCACCCGGTCTCAGTGCGAAAGCCCAGGTGGACCGGGGGATTCGGTGCCTGGGCTTTAATCTTGTCTAGGCTTGTTGATCTGCGCGTGGCCTGGCGATTATCCGGCGGGAACGAGCAGGCCAGGCGGATCGTCCTCGTGCCCTGTAGTGGCCCATTAGATAGGCGTGCGGCAACCGTGTGGCCATCGGCCAGCGCACTCCACGCCGCCATCGTCCGCCGGAGCGACGAGCAAGCCTTCGATGTCGGTGACGTGGTGCAGTATCGGCACACCGGATCATGGCGAACTGGAGATCAGCGTGCCACCCACCAACCAGCAGATAGCCGGCCACGCGTTCCTGCCGTCGTGCCCGTCGCGCGCCCGATGGGGCGGGAAACGAGGAGGAATAGCGAGGGGTCACGGGTAACGCGATCAGCGCTGTGAGCTGCGTCTCCACAGATCGAGCAAGATCGGCGTGCGTCTTTGCAAGCAAGTGATCCACCAGGCTTTCTGGGAGCCACCTTGGGAGCCACCCGAACGGACGACCAGGAACTGAGATGAGGGGCCTGAATAGCCGAAGGTCTGGCAACCAGCGCGGCGAACACGTGAACGACCCTGGAGATCGTTTGGGGACCTTGCAAGCAGATGGACCGCTCCCAGTCGTGGCAGTCGACGAGCCGCCGGCGAGAGCACGCCCTTGACGTCTACCTGGTCCCCGACATCAGATTGCCCACATCTCGTATGGTTGCCGCGCCTTGCACAAATCGGGCTATGCAAAGCTTGGCATATATACTGTGTTGCATGAGTGAAGAGTTGTTCGACATCGAGCTGGAGCCAGCGGTGGAGGCTTGGCTGGACACTCTGTCCGACCGGGATCATGCTGCTGTCGAGGCCGCCGTCGAACGGCTCGCTGAGTTCGGCGATCGGATGCCGTACGGTCATGCTCGCGACTTGGGTGACGGGTTGTGGGAGTTGCGTTTCGATATCGCACACCACTCGGTGCGCCTCACCTACTGGCTGGCGGAAGGTCGCCGGGTGGTGTTGCTGACCGCCTTCTACAAGACGCGGGACAGGCAGCCGCGCGATGTGGAGCGCGCCCGCAAGGCGATGGCCGAGTGCATGGCCGGTGGCTTGGAGCACGGCGTCGCGCATCGGATCTACGAGGGAAGGAGCTGAAGGGATGGCCGGGCATAGCAAGTGGAAGACGATCAAGGCCAAGCGGCTTGCCGGTGAGGAGGTGAGTCCCGAGTACGCCGCGATGGTGGAGGAGGCACGCCTGGGGCAGGAACTCGGCGCGGCTGTCTACCGCCGCCGGATCGAGCTGGGCCTGTCCCAGATGGAGCTGGCCGAGCGGGCGGGCATGACGCAGCCGCAAGTCTCCCGCCTGGAGGGTGGAGCGCACATGCCGACGATTCCACTGATGGTGCGATTGGCGGCGGCGTTGGAGATCGAGGTGGTGATGCACGGTGACGTCTCCGCGCCGGTGGAGTTTCGGGCCGTCACCGCCGCGTGAGGAAGGGGGTGCCGTGACGCAACGCATACGGATGTTCGGCTCAGCCGCACTTGATCTGGCCTGGGTAGCGGACGGCAGGATCGACGCCAACATCATGCTCAGCAACAACCCATGTGACACCGCCGCCGGCGTCGTCCGCGAGGCCGGAGCCACCGTGGTCGACATCGGCGGCAGCCCGCACAGCATGACCGCCCACGCGACCATCGCCGCCCGCCCCAAGCGCGTGGCCGACCTCGTTGAACTCATCGCAGAAGCCCGCAAGGCAACGAGACACAGCGAGCTGTCTCCGCCTTGTTCTGCCGAGATGTTCTTGTAAGTATCGAGTTGTTCTTGTAGGTATCGAGGCGGCGCGGCGCTGCCGCCGCACGCCGGGCCCTCCGTCCGGGCATGCGGCCTGGGGCCGGTCCCGGACTGCGACGGGATACCGGGCCGGCACCACACGCCGGCCCCGCCGTACCAACCGACAGCTCCGACCGGGATTGCCACCCCACCGAGCACCGTGGTGGCAGGCAGCGATACGCGATGGCGCAAGCGCCACCCTTGACCAGAATCACGGGCGCGAGTCGCCCGTCCCTGGCAGCTATCGGGAGCGGGGAGGGGAATGGGCCAGGCGGTCGTTGACCAAGCGCTGGCGTTCCATCGAAAGACCGCGAGCAGTCATAGCCCTATGCAGAAGATCTGCATCGAACCCGTGCGCCGCCATGTGGTCGAGGAGAGGTTCGTATCGATCGGGCCGATCACGCAAGAGTTCTGTGGCCAACCGCAGTTCCAGGCGCACGACAGGAACGCGATGCGAGCCACACCTGATCAAGACGTAGTGTTGCCACGGGCCACGGCCAATGCACTCCATCCCATCGGAGTCGGTCTCCTGCTCAACCGTGCTGATCTCTACATGGACCCCGTTCACCTCGTACCTAGCGAAATACTGCGAACTCTCGGGGAGCCAAGATGCCGTATACAGGCAGGGGAAAGACGAAAGGGCGGCAGCGAACGCGTCCACGTCCTTCCGCCGAGCCACTAAGAGGTCAACATCCCCGACAGGAAGATGAACACCTTGCAGTAGAGCGGCACCTGTGCCACCCACGCGGTACATCGGGTCGGTCCCCACACCCCTCAGGGCGGTGAGAGTCGTCTCTAACGCCGACGCTACATCCTCCAGCCGCAGAAATGCCTCACCGTCTCCCATGACGATCAGCGTACCCATTACGAGCCTCCAAGGTCAGGGCTCTATTTGTCGGGCCATTGCCGGGCCGTTAACCCCGATGACGAGGGGTCAATCACGGTCACTTGAGACCGATCTCCCTCCCAGCTCAGAGCCGCGACGTCGAGTAATCGTTGCAGTTCCCAAGCTGACAGCGCGGGTTCGATTGGCGATTGTCCGGCGGGAACGAGCAGGCCAGGCGGATCGTCCTCCTGCCCTGTAATGGCCCAATAGATAGGCGTGCGGCAACCGCGTGGCCATCGGCCAGCGCACTCCACGCCGCCATCGTCCGCCGGAGCGACGAGCAAGCCTTCGATGTCGGTGACGTGGTGCAGCATCGGCTCACCGGATCACGGCGAACAGGAGATCAGCGTGCCGCCCACCAACCAGCAGATAGCCGGCCACGCGTTCCTCAAGGGCATGTACGAGGACGGCTATTACCCCGACCACGTTGTTGACAAGGGCAGAGAGATTCTGCTGCGCCTGTGCGAGCGCATCGAGGCCGAACGGCCGTCGGACCTCGCGGCGCTGTACGCCCTCACTCATGCGGCGACGGAGAAGTTCAACGAGTTGGAGGCCGAGTTCGAGGCGGCCGGCAGCGAGATCGAGACCGTGGCGCGCGAGGTGATCGCTGAGGACTTCTGGTTTGTGGCGTCGGCCTACGGGTTCGCCGACGCGGACGTGGAAGAGTTGGTCGCGACCCGCGATTGGTGACGCGCCGACTGCTCACGGCCCCGCCTCCTGTGTCTCCGGTTGTCAAGGTGATGGGCTCAGCTCGTGGGGATGCGCAGGGATGAGCGGTGCGCCCAGGTCGCCCAGCGCCAGAGCCACTCGATGGGGCCCTGGCGGTAGCGACGCAGCCAGAGGGCGGAGAACAGCCACTGGGCCGCCAGGATGGCTCCCGCAGTCCAGTACGCCGCAGTCAAGGATTGGTCGATCGGCAGGCCGAGGATGCGACTGGCCACCAGAACGAGGAGTGTGGCGGTCAGATAACTGGTCAGTGCCATCCGGCCCAGTGGCGCGAAGACGAAGTGCAGCGCTGGTCGCAGCGGCGTTCTGAGCAGGACCAGCAGGCCGCACACGTACACACCGACGAGCAGCAGATCGGCAAGGCTGGACGTGGAAGACAGGTACGTCGTGGCCCCCACGGCCCGCATGCTGGCCTGTACCCACAGGGCAGAGGCCAGTCCCGCCGCGAAGACCAGGCCCAGCAGGAGCGGCCCTCGGGTGGACCGCTCGATCTTCTCGATCACTCCGTAGCGGACCAGTGCCGAGCCCAGCAGGAATAGCCCGGCGATCAGCAGGGGCCCGCCCCCGCCGAAGATCAGCGCCGCCGGGATGAGTGCGGCGGCGAGGCCGGCCAGGGCCCACCGCGGCAGCCAGGTGGAGGGCAGCAGTACCAGTATGCCGACGACGGCGTAGTTGGTCAGGATCTCGCCCGGCCATAGCAGCATGTGGACGAGGCCGATCGCGAGCAGCGCCCCGAGCCTGCGCAGCAGGACCAGGCGTGGGCGGAGGACGCGGCTCGCGGCGGAGTCCAGCAGCAGCGCGAAGCCGATGCCGAACAGCAGGGAGAAGATCGGCAGTCCGAGCCAGGGGTCCCAGTCGCCCATGGGCTGCGCCACGACGGAGGACCTGCCGGTGGCCATGAGCTGGATGTTGGCGAGCAGGATCTCGCACAGCGCGAACCCGCGCAGCACGTCGAGCGCGATGATCCGGTGCCGACCCGGGGAGAGCGCAGCGGTCTGGGGCTGGCTGGACGCATGCTCGGCGGTCTGAGGCCGATCGGGTGAGGTGGCTGCGGGCCCGTCGTTCGGGAGACGGTGGCCAGGATGGCTGGCCGGGCCCTTGGGAGGCGATTCCTGGGGGAGATCTTCGCGTGGCATGGCGCCCCATCCTGCAGGGCCACCCAGGGGGACGGCACCGGTCGAAAGCAGGGTCCGCAGCACCCAAGATCATACTTTCGGCCGGTTCATCGGCGAGGGCGGGCACCTGGCCCTAAACGATCGCTGAGGATCCACGCTGGTAGCCCCTGATCTCGGAAGGCGCGCGGGTACAGCGGTGTCTGGTTCAGGCATACCCTTCGGACGATTCAGGACAAGAACACCGCGAAGCCAAGCGGCGGGTGAACGTTTCAGACGTCGACGAGCCAGGTGAAAATGGCCCGAAAACATGCCTTCGACGTATCAAGACATCGTTACGCTTCTAGATCCGGTGACGAATGGGAGCGCTCCGCATGGGTCTGGAGATCAGGTTCCTCGGTCCGTGGCAGATCACGACGGATGACCATGTGGTCAAGCTGGCCGGGCAGCGGCGGATCGGGGTGCTCGCCAGGCTCGCTCTGGACACAGGCCAGGCCGTCCACGCCGACCGCATCATCTCCGACGTGTGGGCGGGCAGTTCGGCGGCGACCGCGGCGAAGCAGCTCCACATCGTGATCTCCAAGCTCCGAGAGACGCTTGTTCCCCACGGCGGTGAGGACATCATCGAGACGGTCCCCGGCGCTTACCGGCTCACCCTCAACCGGGACCGCGTCGATGCGCACCTGTTCACCAAGCTGGCCCTGCGGGCGCGCGCCGCCCGCGCCCAGGACGCGACAGCGACCGCCGACGCGCTGTTCCGCCAGGCGCTCGGGCTGTGGCGAGGGCCGGCGCTGGCCGAGGTGGACGCGTCATGGGCGAGGATCGAGGCCGGCCGGTTGGAGGAGGAACGGCTCGCCGTTCTGGAAGAGCACGTCGATTTACGGCTAGCCGCCGGGGACCACCGCGCCGTGGCCGCCGAACTCGCCGCGCACGTCAAGGCTCACCCGCTGCGCGAGCGGCCCGCCGCCCAGCTCATGCTCGCCCTGTACCGCGACGCGCGATCTTCCGAGGCGCTGGCCGTCTACCAGGACACCCGCCGGGTCATGGTGGAGGAGTTGGGCATCGAACCCAGCAACGAGCTGCGCCGCCTCCACCAGGCCATCCTCATCCGCGACCCGGTGCTCGACCTCAGTGCCCCGGCGCAGGACGTCACGCTGGCCGAGCCGGTCGTGCCCGCCGAGCTTCCCGGAGACACGCAGGCGTTCACCGCCCGGGCCACGGAGATGGAGCGGCTGCGAGCCGCCCTCGTCACGGGCGGCGGTTCCGTGATCACGGTGATCGACGGTCCCGGCGGCATCGGCAAGTCAGCGCTCGCCGTACACGTAGCGCATGCCGTCAGCGGCCGCTTCACCGACGGCGTTGTCTACGTCAACCTGCACGGCTCCACCGCCGGGCTTGCCCCACTGACGTCGATCGAAGCGCTGCGCCACTTGCTGCGCTCGCTGGGCCTCGACGGCACTGCCATACCCGCCGACCCCAGTGAGGCCGCCGCCCGCTACCGATCGCTCACCGCGACGTGCAACCTGCTGGTGATCCTCGACAACGCCCGAGACGTACGTCAGGTCCGCCCTCTCATCCCAGGTGGGGCGGGCTGCCGGGTCCTCATCACCAGCCGCGACCCGCTCGCCGTCCTGGACAACGCCCATCACCTGCACCTCGGCACGCTCGACGACTCCGACGCGGCCGCGCTGCTCACCCGCGTCGTCGGTGCCGACCGGGTACGTGCCGAGCCGGAGGCGACGGCGGAGATCGTACGGCTCTGCGGCGGCTTCCCGCTCGCGCTCCGGATCGCGGGCGCCCGGCTGGCGGCCCGCCCCGACCGAGCGATTTCCGATCTGGCGATACGGCTCGCCGACGCCACCCGGCGCCTGGATCTGCTGGAGTACGCCGACCTGGCCGTGCGCGCCGGTATCGCGGTCAGCCACCAGCACCTACGCGAGGAGCCGGCCTGGCGGGACGCCGCTCACCTACTGGCCCTGCTCGGCCTGCTTGAACTGCCCACACACACCCCCGCCGCCACCGCCGCCCTGGCCGGCTGGCCGGAACACCGCGCAGAGGCCGCCCTGGAACGCCTCCTGGACGCCCGGCTCCTCGAACCCGCAGGGCCTGACCGGTACCAGTTCCACGACCTGGTCCGCCTCTACGCCCGGGAACAGGAGGTTGCCGCGGAGGAGGGGGCAAGCGCGGTCCGCCGCGTTCTGCACCACTACCTGGCCACGGCGATTCAGGCTGAAAGCATGGAGAGTGGCCGCGCCGCGGACTTCGGCCACTTCCCCGCCGAACAGCCTGGGGAGGAGATCACCACCGCGGAGGCCGCGAACGAGTGGGTCGAGCGTGAACGGGACAACCTGCTGGCCGCGGTCCGCCAGGCGGCCAGCGACTCCACCGATCAGACGGCGGCCGTTCTCGCGAACGTCACCCAGTGGCTGTTCGACCGGCGGGGTTGGTTCTCCGAGCTTGTCGAGATGAGCGAGAAGGCCTTGCGAAGTGCCGCCGAGTTGGAGGACTGGGCCGCCAAGGCGCGCCTGCACCAGGGGCTCGGCTCCGTCCACCAGCAACTCGGACGCTTCGGGGAGTCCCTGAACCAGCTGGAGGAGGGGCTGGCCTGCTGGGACCGGGCCGGGCTGCCGGACCGGAAGGCGGGGATGTACAACGACCTCGGGACCACCTACGCCATGATGGGCCGCTATGACGACGCCCTGGCCGCGCTGGAGCGTGCGCTCGCCATCATCGAGCGTACCGGCCGCAGGGACCACGAGTCCTACGTCCGCAACAACCAGGTGCACGTCTACTACCGTCAGGGGAGATTCGGGGAAGCCGTCGAGGAAGCACGGCACGTCCTGGCCATGACGGAGGAACTGGACGACACCGGGAGCCTCGGCATCGCCCGCGACACCCTCGCCGACGCCTACCGGGCCAACGGCATGCTCGTCGAGGCCGTAGAGGAATACCGCCACGCCATCAAGCTCCAGCGTGAGGTCGGCTTGACGCTCTACACCGCCGTGTCCTGCTGGTGGCTCGGCCACACCCTGCACGACCTGGGACGACGGGAGGAGGCGTGGACCTCCTGGCGAGAGTCGCTCGACCTGCTTCGCGAGGCCCGCCTCCTGACCCCCGTCGAGGTGGCGGCCTACCTCGCGCAGCCCGTCCCGGACACGCCGGAACCCATCAAGAACCAGCTGTGAGCGCCGAAGCCCCCTGTGAGAAGCAACGCCATCACGAGCCTCTGCGTCTTGATCTTGTCCAGCGCCGTGGCGGCTGGAGCGCACGAGCAGTGAGACAGCGGTCTGTACGATCCAGGAGATCTTCCTGGTCTCCGTCACGCTGACCTCGCCGCTCTCCCACCGCAACCGCCATGCGAACGCGCTTGGATCGGCATGCATGGGGTCCAACCGTAGGTGCGGTATGCGGCGGGTATATCGGCCTATGTCCACGGCACGAATTCCTTGACAGCTGAGCCGGCGGCTGGCGAAATGGGCGTCCGGATCTTGGAAGGAAGCCCGTGCGTCTCGCTCGTCCTCTTGCGGTCACCATGCTCGTGGCCGCCGCCTTAGCCGTGCCGCAACAACCTGCCCAGGCGGCCGTGTTCAAGCATCCAGGCGTCCTGGTCAGCCGCGCTCAGCTCGACTTCGTCAGAGCCAACCTCGGCAACGAGCCGTGGAAGTCCGCCTGGAACGCCCTGCGAAGCCATTCCTTTGCCTCGCTGTCGTATACGGTCAAGCCCCGCGCCGAGGTGAATTGCGGCCCGTCGTCGAATCCCGACAACGGCTGCTCGGACGAACGCAAAGACGCCATGGCGGCCTACACGCACGCCCTGCAGTGGTACCTCACCAAGGACTCCCGCTACGCCAAGAAGGCGATCCAGATCATGGACGCCTGGTCCGCCGTGATCACCAAACACACCGGGGACAACGCGCCACTGCAGACCGGCTGGGCTGGCGCCAACTTCTCCCGCGCCGCCGAGCTCATCAAGCACACCTACACCGGCTGGACTCAGGCCGGCCGGTTCGCCGGCAAGCTACGCACCGTGTACCTCCCGACCCTGATCGCCGGAAGGCCCAACAACAACGGCAACTGGGAACTGATCATGACCGATGCCGCCATCGGCATCGCCGTGCACCTGGACGACCGCGCCTCCTTCGACCGGGCGATCACGACCTGGCGCGGCAGGCTGCCCGCCTACATCTACCTCAAGACGGACGGCTCCTACCCCAAGGCACCGCCGAACAGCCAGTACGACACCAAAGCCGAGATCATCAAATACTGGAAGGGGCAGACCACGTTCGTGGACGGCCTGACCCAGGAGACCTGCCGGGACTTCTGGCACACCGGATGGGGTCTCGCGGCCATCTCCCACGTCGCCGAGACGGCCCGCCACCAGGGCGTGGACCTGTACGCCGTGGCCAAGCACCGGCTGCGATTCGCCATGGACTTCCACGCTCGCCTGCAACTGGGCGGGACGGTGCCGTCGTGGCTGTGCGGCGGCAAGGTCACCAAGGACCTCGGGGACCACTTCGAGGTCGGCTACAACGCGCTGCACCACCGGCTCGGCTACGACGACATGCCCTACGCCAAGCAGTGGGTCGAGCAGAACCGCCCCGCCAGGGTGTCACACTTCCTGGGCTGGGAGACCCTCACCCACGCACAGAACCCGCACGGCGCCGGGATGACTGCGTCGGCCACCCCGGACTTCAACGCCGACGGCGTGGGCGACCTCTTCTCAGCCGCCACCGGGACGCTGACCGTCTGGAACGGTAAGGGCGGCAACCAGTTCGGCCCGGGCGACGCGATCGGCCCTGGCTGGGCCGCCTTCTCCCGGCCGATCGCGGGCGACTTCAACGGTGACGGCATCGGCGACCTGGCGGCGGTCAAGAAGGACAGCCACACGTTGCATGTCTGGAACGGCCAGGGCGCCAACAACTTCACCAGTGCCATCGAGCTGGGGGGCGGCTGGAGCCCGTACGAGGGCACGTTGATGTCGCTGGGCGACGTCAACCAGGACGGCAGGACCGACATAGGCGCCGTGCACAGCGAGACCGGAGCCCTGACCGTCTGGAACGGCAAGGGCGGCAACCAGTTCGGCCCGGGCACCGCGATCAGTCCCGGCTGGGCACCACACTTCTGAGAGATTCCGGCCCGGACGAGGACCAGAGCGCGATGGGGCCGGGCTCCGATCTCCACAGGCGCCGTCGCTGCCACCACGCCCAATCAGAATCAGGCGACGCGGGCAGAGCTGGTGAGGTTCGACGTAGGTAATACCGGTCGACGGGCAGGACCAAGGCGAACAGATGTGGTCTGGCCCACGCCGGTAAGGCGACGAGAGCCTGGTGAAGTCGCCAGCGGGGCGCATCTCCGCTGCACTCATCGCACTCGCACCGACAGAGGAGGCGGTCCGCGGTCCCAACAAGGGCCGCCTCCTGCCATGCCGCCAAGGCCGCCGTCACCGCGCCCGGCCACATCCGGGTGTGCTCAAGAGCGATCACCGCCGCCATAGGGCGGCGGCCGAGTCCGGGGACATGATGGATCAAAGCTCTGTGGGTCCCGCACGCTGGTCGTCGCGTACGGACCTCAGAAGGGCGCCTACGCGGCATGGCCCGTTCTGGTAGATGTCACGAGCTTGATGATCGCATGCCTAGAGCGTGATCCCAAGCCCCGATCGCCGAAGCAACGTGCGCTATCGCCTTCAGCGCGCCGCAGAAAGCGCCGTCGGTCATCGGATTCTTTGACCGGCGACAGGTGCTCTCGTCCCTTTCTTGAATCAAGAGGGTGTCAGGCAGGCGAGTTGTGGAGGCCGGACGGCCGACATTCCATCCCACGTTCCACCCGCTAGGAGCATGAGAAGCCGTGAGTCGGTTCTTCATCTCGTGGAGCTCCCTTCCTTCGCCATGGAGACGCCCCGTCGCGGGCTGACCGGCGCGCCCTGTCTGACAAACGATCAACTGCTCGGTTCGCCTGATAGGAGCCTCCCGGGGCTGGCAGAAGCGAGGGCGATAACATCACGATCATGACCGATTGGGAGCTTCGACCGGCTTTGATGGCGGACGTCGAGGGGGTAGCCGAGTTGCGGGCCGTGGTGATGAAGCCGGATCTCGAGCGGCTCGGGCGGTACGACGAGCAGCGTGTGCGGCAGCGGTTGCGGGACGGGTTCACGCCGGCGCACACGTGGATGATCGAGGTGGATGGCGCCCCGGCCGGCTGTGTGGCGCTGCGGCCGACGAAAACCGCCTACTGGCTGGAGCACTTCTACCTGGACCCGGGTTCGCAGGGCAGAGGCATCGGTTCTGCCGTGCTGAGCAGGTTGTTGGAACGGTGTGATCGCGAAGACGCCGTGGTTCGGCTGAACGTGCTGCAGGGCAGTTCGGCCCGCCGGTTGTACGAGCGGCACGGGTTCACGGTCGAGAGCGAGGACGCGGTGGACGTCTTCATGGTGCGCCGCGCCTCTTCGCCTGGCGATCGGGATCACTCGGCAGGGACCAGGCCGGGGGAGTCGTCTTCGTCACCATCGCCCGCCCGCTCCGGCCTGCACCCTTAGCTCCGTTCCGCACCGTGACAGGTCCGGCTTCCGCAAGTTCGAAATTGCATCGACGTGGTGGACGCTCGCCGGTTACCGTCTGGGGCCATGCGGCTGAATCATCTGGCTCTCGCCGTACGCGACATCGAGCGCTCCCGCAGGTTCTACGAGACCTACTTCGGCTTCGATGCGGGCCCGGCGAGCAGGTATGAGGACGGAACCTTGATCATCCGGGATGGGGAGGGGTTCGATCTCGCCCTCCACCCTGACCCCGATCCCCGCAAGCTGCCCGACTTCGCGCACTTCGGGTTCACGACGCCCGATGTCGCCGGGCGCCTGGCTCTCCTTGAGCGTGATGGTGTTCCGATCGTGGAGCGGTGGTCGGAGCCCGGGCTTGACAGTTTCAAGTGCCTCGACCCGGATGGATACGTGGTGGAGGTCTACTGGGAGGAGCCGGTCTCCGAGGGCTGACCGGGCGATTAGTGGCCGCTCACCGGTGTCGGTGTGCCCGTGCCTGCGGGGTTTGATCGCGAGTGTGGCGATAAGGTCGCAGCCGTGAGCCATATTGCTGATGGGGTTGAAGACGGACAATTTTCAAAGGGTCCGTCGGCGCGGTCCGTCGTGATGATGTGTGGGATCGCTGGGTCAGGCAAGTCGACTTACGCTCAGGCGCTGGAACGGCGCGGCTACGTCCGGCTGTCGATTGATGAAGTGATCTGGATGCGGTTCGGTCGAGATGCGGCGGAGTTCGAACCGGCTGAATATGAGCGCCACAAGACTGCTGTTGAGAAAATCTTGAGGAATCAGCTCGTGGAGCTCATGGAAGCCGGCCGACCGGTGGTCTTGGACTACAGCTTTTGGAGCCGGTCGACTCGTGACCGCTACAAGGCCCTTATCGAGAGCCATGGATGTCAGTGGGAGCTCATCTATCTCAAGGCGAGCCCTGAAACGCTGCGCCAGCGGCTCGCCGCGCGCAACAAGCTGCACGGGGCCAACTCGGTGACCGTGTCCGAGGATCTCCTCAACAAGTATTTTGCTGGATTCGAGGAGCCCGTTGACGAGGGAGAGCTCACCATTCTGCAGGGCTGAGATGACATGTCGGGTTCCGTTCCCGGAATCGATCTGCCTCCATGGTGAAGGCCGAGGTCAATGCCGATCCGGGCCCCACCACGCGTGGCGGGGCCAACGACGAGGGTGCCCGTGGTTGGTTCATGCGAGTGCCGTCATGGCTGGGATCGTTATGATCGCGTCTGCCGCATTCTCGCCGAGGAGACGAACATGCCCATCAGCAAGGCGATTCGCGACAAGGCGCTCTGCTACATCGTCCGGGACGGGCGACTCCTGGTCTTCCGGCACGTGGACTACGGCTTCGAGGAGGTCGGCATCCAGGTGCCCGCCGGCACCGTCAAGCCCGGGGAGGAGCCTGAGCAAGCCGCGCTCCGGGAGGCGCGGGAGGAGACGGGGCTGCGTGACTTCACCGTGGTCAGGAAGCTCGGCACGTACGAGTACGACATCACGCCGTACCGTCCCGAGATCCACCGCTGCCACGTCTTCCAGCTGGCCCTCCACCAGGAAACCCCCGACCGCTGGGCCAGCCAGGAAGAGAACGACGGACTGGGGGAGCCAATCCGGTTCGAGTGCTTCTGGATCCCGCTCGAGCACGGCCACGTGCTGCAATCGGGTCAAGGGACGCTTCTCTCCCGCCTCTTCGATCATGAACCGTCGTACGCGTGAGATTCTCCGCTAACCGGCGGTGGGCGGACGAGCCGGGACCGGGAAATCCGATTGACGGGGTCGAAGGCCGACGATCATCCTCGACGGATGCATATCGACTTTTCGAGGATCTCCGCCGGCGACGGAGAAGCGCTTGCCGACTTCCTGGCCGGTGAGGAGTGGCCGTACCACGCGGGCAGGCAGGACCGCGAGACCGTGCTGCGGTTCGCCGCCGAGGGCCGCTACGACGACGGCGAGACGCGCACGTTCTGGGTGCTCGCGAACGGCGAGCGGGCGGGGCTGGTCAAGCTGCAGGACCTCGCCGACGACACCCCCATGTTCGACCTACGGGTACGCCAAGCGTGGCGCGGACGCGGCCTCGGCGCGGCGGCGGTGGCCTGGCTGACCGGCTACCTGTTCACCGAGCTGCCCGACGTGCTGCGGATCGAGGGCACGACTCGTCAGGACAATCACGCGATGCGGGCGGTCTTCCGTAAGAGCGGGTACGCGAAGGAGGCGCACTATCGGGAGGCCTGGCCGGCCCCGGACGGCACGCGGCACGACGCGGTGGGCTATGCGATCCTGCGTCGCGACTGGCTGTCCGGGACCGTCACTCCGCCCGGCTGGGACGATGAGCCCAAGGTCCCTCTCACCTGAGGCCCAGTGGCCATCTCCTCGAACGCGTACCGGCAGATCACCCGCAGGGTGCCGGTCGCGTAGCCGGCGCTCAAGCGTCTAGGAGTTCTCAACTCTCGCGCGCACGGACGCGCTGTCGGGCTCCAGGCCCGGGATACCTGCCGCGATGAGGTCGTCGATGTGCATGAAGGCGATCAGGTTGCTCACCGCGTGGGCCGGGTCGGCCATGACGGCCAGCCTAATCGTCGGCAGTGAGCTGTAGTGCCGCGAGTTCTTTGCGTGACAGGTAGCCGAGCTTGCGCAGAGCGCTGGAGATGTGGCTCTCTACGGTGCGCCTGGACAGGAACAGCTCGGTGGCGATCTCCTGGTTCGTCTTGCCTCCGGCGGCCAGCAGGGCCACCTCGCGTTCGCGGGACGAGAGCGTGCGTCCGTGGGAGGGACGGCCGCCTCGCCACGGGTACGGGATGGAGACGCCGTTCTGTCGCATGATCCGGGTGACGCGGGCGATGTCCCGGTCGGCGCGCATCGAGCCGTACGAGCGCAGCGCGTCCTCCAGCAGGTGGCCGCCGGCGGATGCCCCGCGCTCGCATCGCCAGCGGCCCTGTCGCTCGGCGGCCAGGGCCTCCTCGTACCGCAGCCCGGCGTCCTCCAGCGTGGTACGCGCCGCGTCCAGCAGGCGATCGGCCTCGTCCGCCGCCCCGCGTGATCGGGCCAGCACGGCCTGGGCGGTCATCAGGGCGGCCTGGGCCGAAGGCGCGTCGGCCCCGGCGATCCCGGCGGCCAGCTCACCCACGACCTCAGTGGCACCGCCCAGCCCGCCCAACGCTTCCAGGGCGTCCACCAGGCACAACGTGGTTTCCGCGCCCCACACCCACGCCCCCTTGGCACGGACCTGGACAAGCGCCGCGGACGCCTGCGCGGCGGCCCCCGCCGCGTCGTTCAACGTCAGCAGCAGCCGCGACAGCGCCGTCCGAGCGGGGATGAGCGGCCACACCGCACCCACCCGCTCGGCGACCGCGATCACCTGCCCCAGGCAGGAGACGGCTTCCTCGGCTGGACCGGTCGCGGCGAGCAGCACGCCCTGCAGCAGCCGCGAGTCCAGGGAGGCGGCGGCGAAGGTGGCCGTCGCCCCGCCGAGGCGGCGCAGCCGGTCGGCCAGGCCGTCCCATCGTCCGGCGGCGCGGTCCACGGCGGCCGTGACGAGCTCGACGACCTCCGCCACCCGCAGGTATCCGGCCTGGTCGGCGACGTGGCGTCCCTCGGCCAGCAGGTCCTCGGCACGCTGGAGCCGGCCGATGTGCAGAGCGGCCTGGGCCCAGTTGATGCAGGCGCGGGCGTGTTCCCGCGGCGCGGCACGCAGGCGCCCGTCATGCAGCAGGTCGTCGATCAGCCGCCAGCTCGCCGGATCGCCCTGCTCCAGCAGGAGCGAGGCACGCGCGATGCGTACCGCGATGGCGGCGTCGGGGTCGCCGCTGCGGCGGGCGGCCTCCTCGGCCTGGTCGCAGCGGGCGGCGTGCTCGGTGACGTGCCGGTCCACGACGGTCTCCGGCGCGGCGAGCACCGCCAGCGCCCGGCTCAGCAGCCGCGGCCGGTCGCCGAGATCGCGTACCGCCTCCTCGATCCGCAGGTAACCCGCCCGGGCCTCGCCCTGCTGGCGCAGCAGGCGGCCGAGGGCGAAACGCAGCTCCCCGCGCAAGGGGGCCGGCAGCGGCTCAGTCGTCAGCAGGCGTTCGAGTATCGGCACGGCCTCCGCGTGCGCCAGCCCGTCCACCGCGGCCCGGCCCAGCTTGACGGCCAGCCGTACCCGGACCTCGCGGGACAGCTCGCCGACCTCCAGCGCCTGGAGCAGGAACCGTGCGGCGGTGGCGTCGTCTCCGTGGGAGAGCGCGGTGCCGGCCGCCGCCTCGGCGTTGTCGACGAACTCGGCCGTGTGGCCGGCCTGCCGGAAATGGTGGGCGAGCCTGGCCACCGGCCGTGGACCCGGTCCCGACTCCAGGGCCCGCGCGGTCTTGAGATGCAGCCAGCGCCGGGTGGACACCGGCACGTTCTCGTACACGATCTGCCGGGCCAGCGCGTGCCGGAACCGGCATTGCCCGTCCTCCTCGTGCAGCAGCCCCACCGCCTGCGCCGCGGCGAGCGAACGTGCGATGCGCGCGGCGTCGCGGCCGGTGACGTCGGCGAGGATGCGCTCGTCTGGTGTGGTGCCGAGGACGGCGGCGGCCCCGAGGATCTCCTGCGCGGCGTCGTCGAGGGTGGACAGGCGCTGCAGCACGACGTCCCGCAGCACGGTGGGGACCGCCAGGTCGGCCAGCATGTCGGGGCGGCCGGGGATCTCGCCGGCGGGCAGACGCTCCAGGAGCGTGCGGAGAACCTCCTCCACGACGAACGGGATGCCGCCGGTCTTCTCGTACAGGGAGGCCGCGAAGGTACGGGGGAGCTCGGCCTGCAGGATGTTCGCGGCGAGCTGCTCCACCTCGGGCGGGCCGAGCGGGCTGAGGCTGACGAACCGCGACGTGGCCCGGGCGAGCGCCCCGCGAAGCGGGAGCCGGCCGTGGTCGGTACGGGCAGTGAGGATCACCGAGAGGTCGCGCGGCTGGTGGGAGGCCAGGAAGGCGAGGAAGTCATGGGTGCCGCCGTCGGCCCAGTGCACGTCCTCTAGGACGAGGACCAGTGGGCTCAGGTGCTCCAGCAGGGCCACGGCCGCACGGAACACCCGGTGCCGCTCGGCCCGCTGGTCGGGCAGCGCGGGAAGGGGCGGCGGCAGGTGCTCGGCGAGTTCCGGCAGCAGCGGCGCCAGCGCGCCGGTCACCGGATTGAGCGGACCGGATCCGGCCAGCTCGTCCCCGGCCAGGCGGAAGGAGTCGAGCAGCGGCGACAGCGGCAGCGGCTCCTGGAGCTGCTCGCACTGGCCGACGAGCCGGCGCTTTCCCTCCAGGCCCGATAACAGCTCTTCGACCAGGCGGCTCTTGCCGATGCCCGCCTCCCCCTCGATCAGGGTGAGCGACGGCGGAGCGGCGATGACCGTATGGAGGAGCGCGAGCTCCGTTCGGCGGCCGATGAGCACGTCGTCACGTTATCGGATGTCCTCAAAAATCCGTATGGGGTACGGATGCCGCCCTAAATGCTCCCCCCTAGCCTCGATGATCAACCGCGTGATCCGCGGCATGTGCGAAGGGGCGACATGGTTGTGGGTAAATCTCCTGGTAGACGATGGTCGGCGGCGTTAGCCCTGACCGGACTAATGGCGACCGGAATAGGAGCCCCGGCAGCCGCGGAGAGCGGTGCCGAGGAACAGAAAACTTACATAGTTCAAATGGCCCTGGACCCCGTTGTGACCTACGACGGCGAGGTAGGCGGGCTGACGGCGACCAAGCCGAAGCGGGGCGAGAAGATCGATCCCCAGTCCGCCGCGGTGAGCAAGTACGTCGAACACGTCAAGGGCCGGCACGACGCGGCGTTGAAGAAGGTGGGCGGCGGCAAGAAGCTCTACGAGTACGTCTACTCCTACGAGGGCTTCGCGGCCCAGCTGACCAAGTCCCAGGCCGTGCGGCTGCGGGCGATGCCCGACGTCGTGGCCGTGACCGAGGACAAGAAGGTGTCGGCCGCGACCGACTCGACGCCGGCTTTCCTGGGCCTCGACGCCCGAGGCGGCCTGTGGGACCAGCTCGGCGGCACCAAGGACGCAGGCGAGGACCTGGTCATCGGCGTCATCGACAGCGGCATCTGGCCGGGCGGCAAGAGCTTCGCCGACCCCGACGTCGACGGCAAGAAGTACCACCGCCTCCGGGGCTTCCGCGGCACGTGTGAGTCGGGCGCGGACGACTCGTGGAGTGCCGGCGCATGCAACGGGAAGCTGGTGGCGGCCCGGCACTACAACGCCGGGTTCGGCGGGGACGAGGCCATCAAGGAGGCCCTGCCGTGGGAGTTCCTGTCGCCGCGTGACTACAACGGGCACGGGACGCATGTGGCCGCGACGGCGGCCGGCAACCACGGCGTGCCCGTGACCGGGGCGGCCAGTGCGTTCGGCACGGTCAGCGGCATCGCACCGCGGGCCAGGATCGCCGCCTACAAGGCGCTCTGGTCCGAGCAGGACGGGAGCACCGCGTACGGCAACAACTCCGACCTGGTCGCCGCCATCGACCAGGCCGTGGCGGACGGCGTGGACGTCATCAACTACTCCGTCTCCGGAACGAGCAGCGACTTCCTCGACCCGGTGGAGGTGGCGTTCCTGGCCGCGGCCGAGGCCGGCGTCTTCGTCGCGGCGGCAGGCGGCAACGACGGCCCGACCGCGTCCACCGTGGCGCACCCGTCGCCGTGGATCACCACGGTCGCCGCCGGCACGCACAACCGGGTCGCGCAGGGGACGGTCACGCTCGGCAACGGCACCGCGTACAGCGGTACGTCGGTGACCGGGACGAAGGCCGGTCCCGCGCCGCTCGTGGACGCCACCGCCGTGGGGGTGGCCGGCGCCGACCCGGTGAAGGCGACGCAGTGCTGGGCCGCCAAGGACAACAATGGCAAGGCGGTGCTCGACCCCGCCAAGGTGAAGGGCAAGATCGTCATCTGTGACCGTGGCCAGACGCCCCGGGTCAACAAGAGCGCCGCGGTCGCCGAGGCGGGCGGCATCGGCATGATCATGACGAACGTCGACGAGAACACCGTCGACACCGACCTGCACCTCGTGCCCACCGTGCACCTCGCCGTCAAGGACCGCCAGGCCGTGAAGGACTACGCGGCCGCCGGCGACGCGACGGCGACGATCGAGCAGGCGAAGATCATCGCTGACGCCCCGGCGCCGTACGTCGCCGCCTTCTCCTCGCGCGGGCCGCTGACCGCGGGCAACGGCGCCGTGCTGAAGCCCGACGTGACCGCGCCCGGCCAGGACATCCTGGCGGCGGTGGCGCCGCCCGGTCGCGGCGGGCACGAGTTCGGCCTCTCCAGCGGCACGTCGATGGCGTCCCCGCACGTCGCCGGGCTGGCCGCGCTGCTGAAGGACCGGCATCGGGACTGGTCGCCGATGGCCATCAAGTCGGCCCTGATGACGAGCGCGCGGGACGTGCTCGCCGGCGCCCACCCGTTCGCACAGGGCGCCGGCCACGTCGCTCCGAACAGCGCCGCCGATCCCGGGCTGGTCTACGACAGCGACATCAACGACTGGATCGCCTTCCTGTGCGGGACCACCAAGGGCGTCAAGAAGGAGAACTGCGACACGCTCGCCGGCACGGGGCACTCGCTCGCCCCGGGCGACCTGAACACCCCCTCGATCACCGTCAGCAGGATGAACGGCCCGGCAAAGGTGACCCGCGAGGTCACCAACGTCGGCCGCTCAACCACCACCTACACCGCCTCCGTCAGCGGGCTGGACGGGATCACGGCCAAGGTCACGCCGGGCAAGCTCACCCTGCGGCCGGGCGAGACCAAGTCGTTCACGGTCGAGTTCACGCGGGCCGCCGCGCCCATGGGCGCCTACCAGAGCGGGCAGCTCACCTGGAAGGACGATCGCCACACCGTACGCGTCCCAGTCCTGGTGCGCCCGGTGCCGGAGACGTGGGCGGCCACGTACGGCGTCGCCATGGGCCGGGACTCCGCCGAGCTCATCGCCCTCGACCCGAAGGGCAAGCGGGTCTACGTGACCGGGATGAGCTACGGGCAGTCACCCGGTCAGCTCAAGCCGGTGATCGCCACCGTCGCCTACGACGCGGGCACCGGCGAAGAGCTGTGGAGCAAGACGTACACGGCGGCGGGGATCTGGGAGGAGGCGCACGCGCTGGAGGTGAGCCCCGACGGCGGCAAGCTCTTCGTCATCGGTGACAGCACCGGCACGGAGACCGGCAACGACGCCGTCACGATCGCCTACGACACTGCGACGGGCGATGAGGTCTGGGTCGCCCGGCACACCGGCACCGCCGACGCCTCCTCCGCCGGCGACAGCGGCAACGCGGCCGCGGTCAGCCCGGACGGCAAGAGCATTTACGTGGCCGGCATGACCACTCTGGGCGAGTCCGCCGATTCGGACTACTTCACGGTCGCGTACGACGTGAACACCGGTCAGCGCCAGTGGCTGGCGCACTACGACGCCGCGGGTCCGCACGTCGACACCGCGGGGGTGATCGCGGTGACCCCGGACGGGTCCAAGGTCTTCGTCAGCGGCCAGAGCAGCGGCGAGGAAAGCACCGGTCTGTCCGACTGGGGCACCGTCGCCTACGACGCGAGCACCGGCCGGCAGCTCTGGACGGCCCGGCACGACGGCCCCGCGCATGGGGGCGACGTCCCCTCCGCCATGGCCGTGTCCGGTACGAGCGTCTTCATCACGGGGAGCAGCGTCGACCCCGGCACACAGACCGACATGACGACCATCGCCTACGACATCGCCACAGGAAAGGAGGTGTGGGCCGACCGCTACGACGGCCCGGCACACGGCAGTGACAACGCGCAGGACATCACCGTGGTGTCCGGCAAGGTGTACGTCACCGGCAACACCGAGGGCGTGGGCACGGGATCGGACTTCACCACCATCGCCTACGACGCCGCGACCGGCCAGAGATCCTGGACGCAGCGCCACAACGGCAAGGCCGGCAACGAGGACACCGCCTGGGACGTGGCCGTGACCCCGGACGGTGGCAAGGTCGTCATCACCGGCCACGTCGGCAACGAGATGGCCGTGGGCACCGACTACGTGACCATGGCCTACGACGCGGCGACCGGCACGCCGGTCTGGACGGGAAACTACGACGGCGCGATAGGGGCGGCGGACAGCCCGTCCGCCCTCGCTGTGGACGCGGATGCCGAGGCCGGGGTGCGGATCTTTGTGACCGGGTCGACCGCGACCGGCGGGTTCCCGCCGGACATGCTGGACATGGACTTCGGCACGGTGGCGTACTTCGAACCCTGGAAGACGCCCTGACGTGAAAACCGGCGCCCCCGGCCCGCTCGTCCGGGCCGGGGGCGTCTGCGTGCTGTCAAAGCCAGCCCAATACCCGTTTCAAAGGCGACTACAGCGGGTAAGGCCGACGTTAAAATTCTGAGCTGCCTGATACTCAGGAGCCACAGATGTCCCGTATCACGCTCACGCTGGCCGCTCGTGAAGCGCTGCACGACGACGAAGTGGTGTTCTTCGACTGGCACGTGACCGGCCTGTGCTGCGCGGACGCCGGCGAATTCTCCGTCAGGCCGTTGCGCCGCTCCCGGCTGCCCAAGCGGGCGCGCAGCCTCGAAACCGATCTGGTGTACGCCCATCCGACCGCCTGGGTGCATCTGGCCGAGCTTCCGGTCACGATCGACTGCCGTCCGCTCTGGCACTGGCGGCGCTTCACCACCGATCTGCCGCCGGACGCCGGGCTGCGTAGCTGCCTCGGGCGCCCTCTATATGGCTCTCAGCACGGGAGGTAACCGGTGAAGTTGCGCTCGATCATCATCTGGACGGTGGTCGCCGTCGTGGGCGCCACTGGGTGGGCGGTGCTCGCCCTGTCCAGAGGCGAGAACGTCAACGCGGTGTGGCTGCTCTGCGCCGCGCTCGGCTCGTACGCCATCGCCTACCGGTTCTACGCCCGCTTCATCGTCCGCAAGGTGCTGCGGGCCGACGACCGCAGGGCCACTCCGGCCGAGCGGCTCGACAACGGCATCGACTACCAGCCGACGGACCGGCGGATCCTGTTCGGGCACCACTTCGCCGCCATCGCCGGGGCGGGGCCGCTGGTCGGGCCCGTGCTGGCCGCTCAGATGGGTTATCTGCCCGGGACCATCTGGATCATCGCGGGTGTGATCTTCGCCGGGGCCGTGCAGGACATGGTGATCCTGTTCTTCTCCATGCGCCGCAACGGCCGCAGCCTCGGCCAGATGGCCCGCGAGGAGATCGGTCCCGTCGGCGGGGCGGCGGCGCTCGTCGCGGTCTTCGCCATCATGATCATCCTTCTGGCCGTGCTGGCGCTGGTCGTGGTCAACGCGCTCGCGCAGTCGCCGTGGGGCGTCTTCTCCATCGCGATGACCATCCCCATCGCCCTGTTCATGGGCTTCTACCTGCGGGTGATCCGGCCCGGCCGGGTCGTCGAGACCACGGTGATCGGGGTCGGGCTGCTGCTGCTGTCGATCGTGGCGGGCGGCTGGGTGCAGGAGTCCAGCTGGGCGCCGTTCTTCACGCTGAGCCCGTCGGCGCTGGCCTTGTGGCTGATCGCGTACGGCTTCGTCGCCGCCGTGCTGCCGGTGTGGATGTTGCTGGCGCCACGTGACTACCTGTCCACGTTCATGAAGATCGGCACGATCGTGCTGATCGCGATCGGCATCGCCATCACGATGCCGCCGATGCAGACCACCGCGTTCACCGACTTCGCCTTCAACGGCAAGGGGCCGGTCTTCGCGGGTTCGTTGTTCCCGTTCGTGTTCATCATCATCGCCTGTGGGGCGTTGTCGGGGTTCCACTCGCTGATCTCCTCCGGCACGACGCCCAAGATGATCCAGAAGGAGACCCAGGTCCGGATGATCGGGTACGGCTCCATGCTCATGGAGTCGTTCGTCGCCATCATGGCGATCACCGCGGCCTGTGTGCTGACCCCCGGGCTCTACTTCGCCATGAACTCCCCGGCCGGCGTCGTCGGGGCCACCGTGGAGACCGCCGCCCAGGCGGTCACGAACATGGGCTTCGTGATCACGCCCGAGGAACTGCAGGCCGCGGCGGCGGCCGTACAGGAGGAGACGCTGATCGCCCGGACGGGCGGCGCGCCCACGCTGGCCGTGGGCATCTCGCAGATCTTCTCCGGGTTCCTCGGGGGAGCGGCGCTGCAGGCGTTCTGGTACCACTTCGCGATCATGTTCGAGGCGCTGTTCATCCTCACCACCGTGGACGCCGGCACCCGGGTGGGGCGGTTCATGCTGCAGGACACGATCGGCAACCTGTGGAAGCCGATGGCGCGGGTGAGCTGGTGGCCGGGGCTGGTGGCCTCCAGCGCGGTGGTCGTGGCGGCCTGGGGTTACTTCCTCTACCAGGGCGTCAACGACCCGCTCGGCGGTATCAACCAGCTGTTCCCGCTCTTCGGCATCGCCAACCAGTTGCTCGCGGCGGTCGCGCTCACCGTGGCCACGACCCTGCTGATCAAGAGCGGGCGGCTCAAATGGGCCTGGGTGACGGCGGTGCCGCTGGCCTGGGACGTCGCCGTGACGCTGACGGCCAGCTACCAGAAGGTGTTCTCGCCCGACCCCGGGCTCGGCTTCTTCGCCCAGCGGGACCGCTATCAGGCGGCGCTCGACCAGGGACAGGTGCTCGCGCCCGCCAAGTCCATGGGCGCGATGCAGCAGATCGTGATCAACTCCACCGTGGACGGCATCCTGGCCGCGTTGTTCGCCGTCATGATCATCATCGTGATCCTGGACGCGGCCCGCGTGTGGGTGAAGGCGATCAGGACGCGGGAGCCGCTGCCGACGACGGAGGCGCCGTTCGAGGAGTCGAAGCTCCTGGCGCCGTCCGGGCTCATCCCCACCCGCGAGGAACGCGAGCTGATGGCTAAAACTCCTGGATGATGCGGCTCAGCGTGGCGTGCAGCTCGGCGAGGCCGTCCTCGCCGAGCAACACCGCCACCCGGCGCTCCACCTCGTCGATGGCGGCGTAGCCGATCTTCAGCGCGTGGTCGCCCCGCTCGGTGAAGACGATCAGCTTGGCGCGGCGGTCGGCCGGGTCGGGCATCCGGCGCAGGTAGCCCAGCCGCTCCAGGTCGTCCACCAGCGCCCCCATGGCCTGAGGGGTCATCTGGGCCTTCTCGGCGAGCCTGCTCAAGCGGATGCCCTGGTGCTCCATGTGGAAGAACACCGCCGAGTGCGCGGGCCGGATGTTCGCGTCGTACGCGTGGCCGGCCTCCTGCACGATGTTCTGCAGGCGCAGGTACGCCTCGTACAGCAGGGCCACGACGTGCGGCGGATGAGTGGCGGCCACGGGTCTTCTCCAAACTGCTAAGGGTGCCTTATATTAAGGCCACCTTAGCAATTGGGGTGTGCGATGAACCAGGAAGAGATCTGGGCTGCCCTCGAGATCGAGCGGCGCGGCCTGGCCGACCTGCTCGACTCGCTGCCGGAGCAGGACTGGGAGCGGCCGTCGCTGTGTGCTGGGTGGCAGGTGCGCGACGTGGCCGCCCACCTGGCGCTCGCCACTCGGATAAAGCTCGCGTCGGCGCTGGTCGAGTTCGTCAGGGCGCGCGGCAACTTCGACCGCATGGTCCACGACTCGGCGGTGCGGCACGCCAGGCTGCCGATCGGCGAGATCGTCGCGCAGGTGCGCGAGTCGGCCGGCTCGCGCCGCCGGGCGCCCTCGACCAAGCCGCTCGACCCGCTGTTCGACGCGCTCGTCCACGGCCAGGACATCACGGTGCCGCTCGGCATCGAGCGCGCCATGCCGCTCGGTCCGGCGCGAACCTGCGCCACCCACGTCTGGGAGCGCGGCTTCCCCTTCTACCCGCAGCGGCGGCTGCGCGGGCTCCGGCTCGTGGCCACCGACGTGGACTGGGCGGTCGGGGCCGGCGAGGTGGTGGAGGGACCCATCCAGGCGCTGCTCCTGCTGCTGAGCGGGCGTACGGCCGCGCTGCCGGGCCTCACCGGGGCGGGCACGGCGGCGCTGACAGCGCGCTTGCCGTAGCGGTCAGCGGGCGAGCCACTCCGCCGTCGGCCAGGTCTCGCGCCGCCAGGCGCTGTCCCAGAACATCCACTCGTACGCCGCCGCCGTGCAATAGGCCTCGGTCATGGCCTGTCTGGTCGCCTGGTCCGTGGTGGCGGCCAGCCGGTCGGCGATGGTCTTGGCCTGCTCGACGGAGGCCGCGAACCCCGGGTCCGAATAGGTGTCGATCCACTTCCGGTAGGGATGGTCCGGCACCTCACCGGTGCGCCCCAGCAGCGCCGTGCCGACGTCCTGGTAGATCCAGAAGCACGGCAGCACCGCCGCGGCCAGCACAGGGTACGGCGCGGCGAGCGCCGTGGCCTGCAGGAACGACGCGTACGCCAGGCAGGTCGGCGACGTGGCGATGCCGGCCGCGTCGGCGTCCAGCTCCTGGACGTAGCCGGCGTGCAGCAGGCGCTCGGCCGCCAGCGCGGTGTGCGCGCTCTGGGCGAAGAACGCCGCGTCCGCCGGGTCGGTGGCCCGCGCCGACGCCGTGGCCAGCGCCTTGGAGAACGCCTCCAGATAGCGGCCGTCCTGCACGATGTAGAACGCGAACCGGTCGCGGTCGAGCGTGCCGTCGCCGAGTGCGACGTTGAAGGGGTGGTCGTGGATGGCCTTCATCAACTCGGCCGTGCGCAGCCACATGTCATCGCAGAACATGACGTCCCTCCGCTAGTGCGAACTAGATCAGGTTCGACGGGTGTGATCTCAGCCCGGACGTCCGGGCACCCCGCGTCAACGGGCCCACTGTAACAAGGGGTCACTCGCGCAGCTCGGGCGGGAAGCCGGTCCAGCGGAGCTCGGCGGGCAGGTGGCGCATGTCGTTGAAGACGAGCACCGAGGACGGGCGATCGGGTGCGTACCTGATGACGGTCAGGGCGGCATTGCACTGGTTGATGCCGAGCCAGCGCCATTCCGGTGCGTCGAGCGCGGCGCGGACGAGCCAGCCGATGAGGAAGTTGTGCGTGACCACCAGCTCGTGCCGGGTTCCCTCCGTCACCGGACCCGTGAACGCACGCACGGCCTCGGCGGCGAGGGCCGGGCCGCGCTCGCGTTCGTCCGCGGGGAACTGGGCCAGGAAGCCGAGGAGGCGGTCGGCGTACTCCGGGGCGAGCTCCTCCTCGCGCGGCACGTACGGGATGTAGTCGCCGGCAGCCTCGCAGGCGCGCAGGGGGACGCCGGGAAGGTGCTCGCCGATCAGCCGGGCGGTCTGTGTCGTCCGGGGGAGCGGGCCGTGGTGGATGGCGGCGAAGGGGACCTCCCGCAGGCGCGAGCCGAGCAGCGCGGCCTGGCGGCGGCCATCGTCGGTCAGGGCGTGGCCGTTCGGTGTGGCTTCGCCATGGCGCGCGAGATACAGGTAACGGGTCATGGTCTGGCCCATTCTTCCCCGATATGGTGAGGCGGGTGAGCAGCGATGAGACGCGTGACGGGGTGGCCCTGAGCAACCTCGACCAGCCGCTGTTCGACGGGGCGGGCGCGACCAAGCGTGACCTGGTCGACTACCTCGACGCAGTTGCCGACCGGATCATCCCGGTCCTGCGCGACCGCGCGCTCTCCGTCATCCGGGTGCGCCCGGGGCAGGAGCCCTTCATGCAGAAGAACCTGCCCAAATACGCCCCCGCATGGGTGAAGCGGTTCTCCGTCTGGGCAGAGGCGTCGCGCCGGCAGGTGACGTATGCCGTGTGCGACGACCGCCGGACGCTGGTGTGGTTCGCCAACCAGCGGGCGGTCGAGTATCACCCGTCGCTGTTCGCCGGCGACCAGCCCACGCACATGGTGCTCGACCTCGACCCGCCCGAGGGCAGCGAGTCCTTCCAGCTGGCCGTGCGGGCCGCGTTCCTGGTCCGCCAGGCGCTGGAGGACTGCGGGCTGGCGGGCGCGGTGAAGACCAGCGGGGCCAAGGGCGTGCACGTGTTCGTGCCCGTAGTGCCGGGGACCGCCGTGGACGACCTGGCCGCGGCCACCCGCGCACTGGGGGCCCGTGCCGAGCGGGTGGATCCGGCGCTGGCCACGACGGCGTTCATCCGCGAGGATCGCGCGGGCAAGGTGTTCATCGACTCCACCAGGGCGGGCGGCGCCACCGTCGTGGCCGCCTACAGCCCGCGGGTGCGTCCCGGCGTGCCGGTGTCCTTCCCGGTGCCCTGGTCGGACCTCGACCGGGTGGCGCCGGGCGACTTCACCGTGCACACCGCGGCCGGGCTGCTCAAGGACGCCGACCCGTGGGCGGAGGCCATGCCTGCGCCGCAGCGGCTGCCCGCCGATCTGATCGAGGAGGGGCACACGATCCCGATCGCCCGGGTGCAGGCGATGCACGAGGGCAAGCGCCGCGCCGAGCTCCGTCGCCGGGATGCGGAGTAATAGTCCCTGATTTTGGTTTATTGGTAGGCATTCCCGGCGGTGCGAAGCCGGGATAATCTCGCGTTCGGGCGAAGCTCGGGGGGACATTACTCGCCTTTCTGTCCACAGGGAGCACCCCGCATGCGCAGAATCGTCATCGCACTCATCACCGCCCTCGCCTTGCCGCTCGCCCTGGCGGCTCCCGCCAACGCCGGCGGGCTGGACGACGCGTTCGCCAGCCTGCTCGTCAAGCAGGTCAAGGGCACGAACGTGCACAAGCATCTCCAGGCCCTGCAGAACATCGCCACCGCCAACGGCGGCAACCGCGCGGCCGGCACCAGCGGCTACGACGCCTCCCGCGACTACGTGGCGGACAAGCTACGCAAGGCCGGATACAAGGTCACGCTGAACCCGATCAACTTCGTCGAGAGCTGGAGCGAGAACACGCCGCCCACGCTGAACCTGACCGCGCCCAGCGCCAAGACCTACGTCCCCAACGAGGACTTCTTCTCCTTCCAGCCCTCCCCATCCGGTGACGTGACCGCGCAGGTCCAGGGTGTGGACCTGACGCTGCCGCCCACCCCCACACCGAGCTCGACCAGCGGCTGTGAGGCGGCCGACTTCGCCGGGTTCGTGGCGGGTCGCATCGCGCTCATCCAGCGTGGCACGTGCGCGTTCGTCAACAAGGTCCAGAACGCGGCCGCGGCCGGCGCGACCGGCATCATCGTGTTCAACGAGGGCCAGCCGGGGCGTACCGACGCGTTCGCGCTGGACATCGGCGAGTGGCGGGCCGGGATTCCTATGGTGTTCGCCGACTTCGCCGTGGGCAACGAGCTCGCAAGCACGGCCGGCGCGACCGTACGGCTCAAGGTCGACGCCAACCTCGTGCTCGGCACCGACGAGAACGTGATCGCCGAGAGCCGCTTCGGCGACCCGCGCAACGTCGTCATGGTCGGCGCCCACCTCGACAGCGTGCCCGAGGGACCCGGCATCAACGACAACGGCTCGGGCACCGCGGCGATCCTGGAGGTCGCCGAGGAGATGGGGCGCTACCCGATCAAGAACAAGGTCCGTTTCGCCTTCTGGGCAGCCGAGGAGATCGGGCTGCTGGGCTCCGACCAGTACGTCGGGTCGCTGTCCCAGGCGGAGCGGGACCGCATCAAGCTCTACCTCAACTTCGACATGGTGGCCTCCCCGAACTACGCCTACAAGTTGTATGACGGGGACAACTCCGACAACGTGGGTTCCCCGGCGGGTCCGCCCGGATCGGCCGAGATCGAGAAGCAGCTCGCGGCGTTCTACGGCTCCCGCAACCTGCCCACCGTCGGCACCGACTTCGACGGCCGCTCCGACTACGGGCCGTTCATCCAGATCGGCATCCCGGCCGGCGGCATCTTCACCGGCGCCGAAGGCCTCAAGACGGCCGAGGAGGCGGCGTTGTTCGGCGGCACGGCCGGCGTCGCGTACGACGCGTGCTACCACCAGGCGTGCGACACGATCACCAACGTGAACGCGACCGCCCTGGACGTGGACTCCGACGCCATCGCCGACTCCGTCGCCCGTTACGCCTTCAACCTCCGCTCCATCCCACCGAGGACGGCCGCCGCGGCCGCCGCTTTGTCGGCGGAATCAGCCAGCTGACCACACCCGCCCGCTGAGGGCACGTCACACCTCGCCGGGCAGGCCATCCACCGCCTGCCCGGCCCCGCCGGCTACGAACGCACGGGGCGATCGGATCGCAGGGCGGCCACCACCGGCTCCGGCTGGTCGGCGAAGAAGCTGATCGTGGTGGCCTCCGCACGGCGGCCGAGCGGGCGGACGAACGCGACCGGCTCCGTCAGCTCGATCGTCACGTTGGTCCGGGACCCGACCGCCACCCTCAGGTGCCCGTTCTTGACCGAGACCATGCTGCCCTCGTTGTCGTTGCGGCTCGAGCGCACCGAGGCGATGAGGTCGCGGGGCACGCGCACGTCGAAGTACGCGGCGTAGCGGATGCGCAGCTCGCCGGCCGTGACGACGTGCGGCCGGGTGACGCATCCCGCGGCCAGCATGACCCCGAACAGCAGCCCGTACACGTCGGCGATCAGCACCGTGAACCTGATCCATTCCGGCACTTCGGTCGCGACCAGCAGCAGGTCGATGACCACGGTCTCGACCGCCATGGCGAACAACATCAGCCACAACGTGAACGTCTGTTCCTTCGCGTACGACACGACGGTCGCGCCCGCGGGCACGCCGTGCCGGCGGCGAACGATCCACAGGCCTATGCTGACCAGTCCTTTGAGCTCGAATCCCAGGATCCGTATCGCGGCTCTGACCATCCCGTTCCTCTCTCATGGCGCCGATCGCTCCCCATTGCACACGTTGACGTCGCGTCAAGGTCAAGCCGGGATGTGGTGGCCGGACGAAAAAACTAGACGAGACGGTCCGTCTTGACGCGGCGAAGAGGAACCGATAACGTCACCACTCGAGACGAGACGGATCGTCTCAAGTTAAGTTCGCAACCGATCGGAGTTCTACAGATGCGCACCCCGAATACCGCCCCTTCCCGCACCTGGTTCATCACGGGAGCCAGCCGTGGCCTGGGCCGTGCGTTCGCTCTCGCCGCGCTGGAGCGCGGCGATCAAGTGGTCGCCGCCGCCCGCACCGTCACGCGACAGGACTTCGACGAGCGGTACGGGGATCGGCTCCTTGCCCTTCCCTTGGACGTGACCGACCGCGACGCGGTGTTCGCCGCCGTGAACACCGCCGTCGAGCACTTCGGCCGGCTCGACATCGTGGTGAACAATGCCGGGACCATGTCCTCGGGCATGGTCGAGGAGTTCACCGAGGCCCAGGCACGCGCCCAGCTGGAGGTCAATCTCTTCGGGGCGATGTGGGTCTGCCAGGCCGTCCTGCCGCACCTGCGTGCCCAGGCATCCGGTCACATCGTGCAGGTCTCCAGCATCGCCGCCCTGGGCGGCTTCCCGAGCACCGGCATGTACAGCGCGAGCAAGTTCGCACTGGAGGGCATGAGCGAGGCCCTGGCGATGGAGGCCGCGTCGTTCGGCGTTAAGCTCAGCATCGTCCAGCCCGGCGGCTACTGGACCGATCTCTACACCAGCATGACGATGACGTCGCCGTTGGAGGAGTACGGTCCGTTGCGCGCCGAACTGGAGAAGCAGTGGGCCGAGGGCTCGATCGACAGTGAGCCGCGTCTGGCCGCCGAGGCACTGCTGAAGCTGGTCGACAGCGAAGACCCGCCGCTGCGGCTGCTGCTCGGCAGCATGGTCTACGACCTGGCCTTCGACATCTCCCGTCGGCGGATGGAGACCTGGGCCGCCTGGGAGCAGGTCAGCCGCGCCGCCGAACACGCCGTCCCCGCCCCCGGCACCGCCGGTTGACGCTTATATGCGCATCGGTCATTCCTCATCCGACACCCAAGTCGGCCTTGCTCAAACCCATGCAAACGTTGCCGGCGACCGGGCCGTGCGCGGACACGACGAAAACCCGCGAGAGGAGCGGATTATGACGGACGCCGATGTGATCATTGTGGGTGCCGGTCCGGCCGGCCTGATGCTGGCCGCTGAACTGCGCCTGGCCGGAGTGCGGCCGCTGGTGCTGGAGCGGCAGCCGCAGCGCCGCGCCACCCCGAAGGCGGGTGGTCTCGGCGGGCAGATCCTGGAGCTGCTGCGCTATCGAGGCTTGCTGGAGCGCTTCGAAGCAGCCTGCACCGGCCCTGCCCCGGCTCCCCGGTTCCCGTTCGGCGGTGTGCATCTGGACTTCACCCAGCTGGCGGATCCCCCGCTGCACGCCCTGCCGCTCCCGCAACCACGGCTTGAGCAGCTGCTCGACGAACGCGCCGGCGAACTCGGCGTTGACCTCCGCCGCGGCCACCAGGTGGTCGGGGTGAGCCAGGACGATGCCGCGGTGAGCGTGGACGTGCGCGGCCCGGACGGGCCGTACCGGATCAGCGCCCGCTACCTCGTGGGCTGCGACGGCGCGCGCAGCCGGGTCCGTGACTGGGCCGGCATTGCGTTTCCCGGCACCACCTATCCGGAGGTCAACCGGCTGGCCCAGGTCAGCCTGCCCGAGACGGTGACCATAAGCGGCAACGGCGATCTCGACGTCCCCGGCTTCGGCACGATCCGCGCGGGTTTCACCCGGACGGATCAGGGTCTCTTCGGCGTCGGCGCCTCGCCCGACTCCCAGGTGGTCTCGCTTTACACCATCGAAGACGAGAGCACCGAATACGATGACGACACCCCGATGACCGTGACCGAACTCCAGGACAGCCTGCGCCGCGTGCTCGGCGTGAACCTGCCGGTGGGAGAGGCGATCCGGCTGTCGCGGTTCACCTTCAAGGCCCGGCAGGCCGAACGCTACCGCCACGGGCGGATCCTGCTGGCCGGGGATGCGGCGCACCTGTTTCCCGCCACCGGTGTGGCCATCAACGCCGGCATGCTGGATGCGGTCAACCTGGCCTGGAAGCTGGCCGCCGACCTCCACGGCTGGGCGCCGCCCGGCTTGCTGGACACCTACCACGACGAACGCCACCTCGCCGGCGCCCGCACCATGCTGCACACCCGAGCCCAGGTGGCACTGCGGCGCGGGCACGATGCGGCCGCCGAAGCGCTGCGGGAGGTCTTCCAGGAACTGCTCGCCGACGAACAACCGCTGCGCCGCATGGGAGCCCTGGTCGCCGGCACCGACATCCGCTACCCGATGCCCGGCTCCCACCACCCGCTGGCCGGTACCTTCGCCCCCGACCTCACCCTGCACACCGACCAGGGCATGACCAGCGTCGCGGAACTCCTGCACAGCGCACGGCCCATCCTCCTCGACCTCGCCGACCGCCCCGACCTCCGCGAGGCCGCCCGAGACTGGCAGCACCGCGTCGACATCCACACCGCCAAAACCGATCATCGGCCGGCCGACGCCCTGCTGATCCGCCCGGACGCCCACATCGCCTGGGCCGCGACCATCGACGAACCCGCCGACACCGCCGCGCCCGCGCTGCGAGAAGCGCTCTCCGGTTGGTTCGGCAGGCCGCCGCTGGTCGCCGGAACGTCCAGCGGGAAATAGCGCGATCGACATACGGGTACGGTCGCGGCCCAGTGTGGCCGCGACCGTAGGCGCCGTGGCCCGATTTATCGTTTGAATCTAACTCTGCGACCAGAGGGGCAAAGTACATGGTCGCCGCCCTCGCCGCTGGCTACAGTAAGAATCCCCATATCGGCGCGATATTTCACGATATCGGCAGTGCGAGGAGCCCGTCCCGCCGTGAATCGCCGCGTAACCGATGAAGCCATGGTCCGAGCCCTCTACCGCGAATACGGCGCCTCCCTGATGGCCTTCGCCATCCGGCTGACGGGGGGCGATCGGCGCTGGGCCGAGGACGTCGTGCAGGAGACCCTGGTCCGCGCCTGGCGCAACCTCCACGACCTCCGTACCGACTCGGGCTCGCTCATGCCCTGGCTGGCGACCGTCGCGCGCCGCGTCGTCATCGACGACCGCCGCCGAACCGGGACGCGCCCCCTGGACACCGTCGAAGAGATCCCCGAACGGGTCCAGCCCGTGGCCGCCGAGGACGAGCGCTTGTTACGCGAGATCGTCGTGACCGACGCGATGCTCTCGTTGTCCCCGGCCCATCGGCAGGTCCTCACGGAGACTTTCCTGCTCGACCGCTCGATGCAGGAGGCGGCGGAGGCGATCGGCGTGCCCGTGGGCACGGTGAAGTCCCGCGTGTACTACGCCATGCGTGCCTTGCGCGTCGCATTGGAGGAAAGGGGGGTGATGTTGCCGTGACGGAGGCGCGTCACCATGAGGAAAGGGGGGTGGTGCGACCGTGAGCGAGGTGCATCACGAAGACGTGGCCGCGTACGCGCTCGGCCTGCTCGACGAGCACGAGCGGGCCGCGTTCGAACGCCATCTGGCCGGCTGCGCCACCTGCGCCGGCGAGGTGGGGGCGTTCGCCGAGATGGGGCAGCTGATCAGGGCCGTGCACCCGGACGACCTGCTGCCGAGTCCGCCGGATCCGCAAGTCGAGTCCCTTCTGGTACGCCGCGCCGCCGCGGAACGCCGGCGCCGCCGCTTCCATCGCACGATCATGGCCGCCGCCGCGTGTGTCCTGATCGCGGCCGGCGTCTTCCTGGCCGTCAACTCGGTCGTCGGCGGCCCCAACCCCGACAGCATCCATGGCCCGGCCCGTGAGCTGCTCATGACCGGCAGCACCTACTCCGCCACTGACCGAGCCACCGGCACCACCGCCGTCGTCGGCCTGGAGGACAAGGGCTGGGGCACCCACGTCGCGCTGGAGCTCAAGGGCGTCAAGGGCCCGCTGCAGTGCCGCCTGCTCGCGGTCGGCGACGACGGCCGCTCCGAGGTCGTGGCCAGCTGGGGCGTCCCCGGCAAGGGGTACGGCGTGCCCGGCTCCCCCGACCCCCTGGTGTTGCACGGCGGCACCAGCCTCCCGCAGGACGACCTCAACCACTTCACGATCGAGACCTTCGACGGCCGGACGCTGGCCACGATCGCGGTGTAATGCCCCTATGCGCATCGACCTCCACAGCCACAGCAGCGACTCGGACGGCACGCAGCCCCCGGCCGACGTGGTGCGCCGGGCCCGCGAGCGGGGCCTCGACGTGCTCGCGCTGACCGACCACGACACCGTGGCCGGGCACCGCGCGGCGATCGAGGCGCTGCCTGCCGGGCTGACGTTCGTGCCGGGCATGGAGCTGTCGTGCCGGCGCGCCGGGCAGAGCATCCACCTGCTCGCATACCTGTTCGACCCGCTGGATCCGGACTTGGCGGCCGAGTGCGTACGCATCAGGGAGGCCCGCGAGCTGCGCGGGCAGGAGACAGTGGAGCGCCTGGTGGAGCTGGGGGCGCCGGTCACCTGGGAGCAGGTGTCCGCGCTGGCCGCGGGCAGCCCGGTGGGGCGGCCGCACATCGCCCAGGCCATGGTCGCCGCCGGCGTGATCGCCGCGCCGGAGCTGGCGTTCACGCCGGAATGGATCGGGACGGGCGGCCGCGCGTACGTCTCCCGTTACGCGCTGGACCCCGAGAGGGCGGTTCGCCTGGTACGCGCCGCAGGCGGGGTCCCGGTGCTGGCCCATCCGAAGGCGGCCAAGCGCGGCACGGTCGTGCCCGACGCGTGGATCGCCGAGTTGGCGAGGGCCGGGCTGTTCGGGATCGAGGCTGATCATCAGGACCACGAAGCGCCCGCCCGGGCCCACGTACGGAGACTGGCGGGGGAGCTGGGGCTGGCGGTGACCGGGTCGAGCGACGACCACGGCGAGCTGACCGGCCACCGGCTGGGCTGCGAGACGACGGCGCCGGAGGTCTACGAACGCCTGGTGGCCGAGGCGACGGGCGCGACGCCCGTCACGTCACCTCACTCGGGCTTCTGAGGCTCAGCCGGGCTTCTGAGGCTCAGCCGGGCTTCTGAGGCTCAGCTGGGCTTCTGAGGGTTAGACCGGCTTGAGGTTCACTCCGGCTTCTGAGGCGCGGCGAAATGGGTGCTGAACCAGTCGCGGGCGTGCCCGGCCACCGCCTCCAGTGCCCCCGGCTCCTCGAACAGGTGGGTGGCGCCGGGCACGATGGTCAGCCGGCTCTCGGCCCGCAGGCGCCGCTGCGCCTCCTCGTTCAGCTCCACCACCACCGGGTCCCTGCCGCCCACGATGAGCAGCGTCGGCGCCCGTACGGCGGCCAGCCGCGGCCCGGCCAGGTCGGGACGCCCGCCCCGCGAGACGATCGCGGCGATCGAATTGTCCGGCTCGGCGGCCGCCCACAGCGCCGCGGCGGCCCCGGTGCTCGCGCCGAAATACCCGACCGGCAGCCCCGCCGCCTCCGGCTGCTCCCGCACCCAGCTCGTCCGCTCCAGCAACCGCTCGGCCAGCAGCCCGATGTCGAACACGTTCGCCCGATCGGACTCCTCCTCCGGCGTGAGCAGGTCGAACAGCAGCGTGCCCAGTCCCGCCTGATTGAGCGCGCCGGCCACGTAACGGTTGCGCGGGCTGAACCGGCTGCTCCCGCTGCCGTGCACGAACACCACGACCCCCTGAGCGGCATCAGGAATGATCAGATCGCCGGCCACGTGACACACCTCCCCACTGCCGTGCGGCTACCCCCGTAAGCCCAGATCTACCCTGGCCTCATGCGCGTGGAACCGGAGCCCGACTGCTGGGCGCACCCGCATCTCGAGGTCAGGTCCTCACCCATCGCCGGCGACGGCCTGTTCGCCACCGCCGCGATCCCGGCCGGGACCGTCGTGTCGCGACTCGGCGGGCGGTTGGTCACGTGGCGCGAGCTGCAAGACCTGTTCGCCGACCCCGCGGTCCCGTATGTCGACACCATCGCGGCGCACGGCGACCTCCATCTGGTCCTGCCGCCGGGCCGGCCGATCGGCAAGAGCAACCACAGCTGCGACCCGAACCTGTGGTGGACCGGCCCGTACACCCTGGCCGCGCGCCGCGACCTCCGCCCGGGCGAGGAGGTCACGAACGACTACGCCACCAGCACCGCCGCACCCGAGTTCGCCATGGCGTGCCGGTGTGGCACGGCGCTCTGCCGGGGCCTGATCACCGGTGCCGACTGGCGGCGCGCCGATCTCCAGCGGCGATATGGCGAGCACTGGACGCCGGCCCTGCTCGCACTCATCGAGGTCAGCCGAGCACCAGAGCCGTGACGAACTGCAGCACGTGCCAGGCCACGTAGGCGCCGGCCGACCAGAACGCCCACTCCTTGCTCCGCTGGATCCTGGACACCCAGCGAAGCCCCGCCACAGGCTCCTCCGGGGTCCGGACGGTCCTGGCCGCGAGGAGCGCGGACGCCAGCCAGGTGAGCGCCGAGGCGGCGACCAACCCGTACGACAGCCCGCGCAGAATGTCGCCGGGCGCCTCGTCGAGGGGCAGTTGCCGGGTCCAGAAGGCCACCACGCCGACGAGCAGCGCGACGGTGATCCGTCTGTCCTTGCGAGCCTGTCGCTTGAGCCACTTCAGATCTCGCCGTACTTGACTCCTGAGCATCCGGATCACCTCCGAGTGGATGAGCTGGTAGCACCAGCTAACGGGAGGATCCGGAGAAGATCTGCGACCTTACACCCGAAAATTCACGACTTTTAGCGGCGTTTCATGCCAATTCCCGCAGCTCTTCCGTCGCCCGCTGCACCTCGACGATGTCGCCCACCTCTTCGAGCGTGCGCACCGCCTCGGCCAAATAGGTGACGGCCGCGCCCCGGTTGCCCATCCTGGCCGAGATCAGCCCGAGCGCCCGCAGCGCGCACCCGAGGTCCCGCCTGGTCCCGCACTCCAGGTGCACGTCTCTGGCCTGCCGCGCGTAGACCAGCGCCTCGTCGCCACGGTCCAGGTCCAGCAGCACCATGGCCAGCGTCGTGAGCGCCGCCGCCCACCGGTCCCTGGTGCCGGTCTCGTTCTGCAGCTCGACCGTCTCCCTGGCCGGCGCGAGCGCCGCGGCCGGCCGGCCAGCCGTGTGCAGCGCCTGCGCGATCGACAACAACGCGCTGGCCCGGTTGTCGCGCAGCTCCTCTCTGATCGCCAGCGACGCCTTCGCCGCCCGCAGGGCGGGCTTGTGCATCCCGAGCGACAGGTACGTGTACGCCAGCGTCTCCTGCACGTCCGCCTCGGCCCGCCGGTTGCCCATGCCCTGCACGATGTCGAGGGCCTCCAGCGCGTACACGAACGCCACCTGCAGCATCCCCTGCCGGCGCCGCACCCTGGCGAGCCTGTTGAGCATGCGGGCCTCGACGGGCTCGTCGTGGATCACCCGGCTGATCGTCAGCGCCTGGTTCAGGTAGTCGTCGGCACGCAGGTAGTCCGACAGCCGCCAGTGCACCAGGCCGATGTCGCCGAGTGTCTCGGCCTTGCCCTGCTCGTGGTGGAGCTCGACCTGCACGGCCAGGGCCTGCTCGTAGTAGGCGAGGGCCTCGTCGTACCGGGAGCCGTTGCGTGCGATGCGCCCGAGCGCACACAGGGCCCGGCCGCAGCCGTGCTGGTCACCGGTGGCGGTGTAGCCGGCCAGCGCCCGCTCGGCGTCGCGCTGCGCGTCGTGCTGCAGCCGCAGCAGGTCGTAGATCTCGGCCAGGCAGAGCAGGGTCTCGGCCTCGGCGTGCTCGTCGCCCAGCTCGTGGCAGATCGACAGCGCCTCCAGGCCCTCCTCCAGGGCCGCGTTGGGCTGGCCCAGGTTCTGCTGGACCCGGGCCAGGATGATCAGGCTCTGCGCGGTGCCCCTGCGGTCGCCGAGCTCCTCGCGTACGTCCAGGGCCTGGCCGGCGTAGTGCAGCGCCAGCTCGTACCGTTCCTGGGACAGGTGCAGCCGGGAGAGCGTGTGCAGGCAGCCGGCCACTCCGGTCAGGTCGCCGATCTCCCGGTAGAGCTCCAGCGCCTCGCCCGCGCAGTTGAGCGCCTCCTCGCTGTTGCCGGCGATGCCGTGGACCTCGGCCAGATCGTTGAGCGCGCGGGCGCGCCCCACGCTGTCGCCGAGTTCGGTATAGTCCGCCAGCGCCTCGCCGATGAACCTGGCCGCCAGCGTCGACGGCCCGATGTCCCGGTGGATGGAGCCCAGGTTGCCGCGCATGAGCGCGATCGCCCGCCGGTTGCCGACCTGCATGGCCGAGGTCAGCCCGGCCTGCTGGATCTCCAGGTTGTTCTCGTAGAAGCGCAGCCGCCTGAACGGCTCGAACACCGCCTCCGCCAGGCGCCAGGCCATCCCGTGCGCGCCGCTCTCCTCGGCCAGCCGCACCGCCGACACCAGCGAGCGCCGCTCGGCCTCGAACCACTCCCGCGGTGTCCCGGCGTCGGTCGCGACCGCCAGATAGTGGTCGAGCAGCCGTGCCCTGGCCTCGCGCACGCCGGCCTCCGCGTGCCTGCCCAGCTCCCTGGCCAGCCGCTTGACCAGGTCGTGCACCCGGTAACGCGGCCCAGGCAGCGGCTCGACCAGGTAGGCGCGGTGCAGCCCCTCCACCGCGACCACGGCCTCGCTCACCGGCACGCCCAGGGCCGCGGCCAGCACCTCAGGCGTGAAGTCCCGCCCGGGCAGCAGCCCCACGTGCCGGAACGCCCGCCGCTGCGCCGGGCTCAGCGACTCGTACGCCAGGTCCAGCGCCGACCTGAACGCCTCCTCGGGATCGCCCACCAGCAGCCGATCGGGCCTGCGCAGCTCCTGAACCCGCGACCGCACGCTGAGCCCGGGGTTCTCGGCCAGCTTGGCCGCCGAGATCCGCAACGCGAACGGATGGTACGAGCACACCCTGGCCAGCTCGGCCAGCGCGTCCCGGTCGGCGGCTCGCCGCGAGCCCTCCCCGAGCACCGCCACCAGCAGCGCCACCGCGTTGCCCGGATCGAGCACCGGCACGTCCATGAGGTCGGCGTGGCCGGTGGCCCGCAGCGGGGCCATCCGCGTCCGGCTGGTCACCAGCACCACGCAGTCCTTGCTGCCGGGCAGCAGCGGCCGCACCTGGCCGGGGTCGGCGGCGTTGTCGAGGATGAGCAGCAGCCTGCGCCCGGCGATCCTGCTGCGGTAAAGGAGCATCAGCTCGGCCTCGTCGGAGGCGGGCTCGCCGACGCCCAGCGAGCGCAGGATCTGGCCGAGCGCCTCGACGGTGTTCATCGGGGGCTGGCTCGGCGATTGGCCCCGCAGGTCGATCACGATCTGGCCGTCGGGGAACCGGTCGGCGTGCACATGGCCCCAGTGCGTCACCAGCGCGGTCTTGCCCACACCCGGTAAGCCCTGCACGACCATGGTGTTGGTCCTGCGGGGGCGGTCCAGCCAGGCGGTGAGCAGGTCGAGGCTCTGCTGCCGCCCGGTGAAGTCCGGCACGTCCGCAGGCAACTGGCGGGGTTTGGGCAGCTCGCCGATCGGCAGCGGGTCCGCCGGCGCGCCGGGGCGGGTGAGGAACGGCGTCATCCGGCCCGTCCAGGGCGCAGACAGTTGCTCCCAGTCGCCCGCGGCGGCACGCAGCGCGGGCGGGTCCTCGATGCGCAGGCGCCGGTAGCCGGGGCGTACCAGCAGGCCGCGCTGGACCCACTGCTGGAGCTGGCGCTGCACCACGTCAGGAGAGCTGCCTACCAGGTCGGCCAGGGTCTCCATGGACAGCGGCGGCGCGGACTCCGCAGCCAGTCCGTACCGCTCGTCGAGGTGCAGCAGCCACACGGCCAGGCGGGCGGCGACGGGAGCGCGGGCGAGCGCCTCGTGCCTGCGGGCGGCCATGTTTCTGGCGAACAGCTCCTGCACCAGGGCCATGGCCACAGCTGGGCTGGCCGAAGCGTGCTCGCGCAGCCGCCGCAGGTCGATGGGCCAGGCCCGCAGCTCGGTCAGCGCGTCCACCCTGACCCGATCGCTCGGGCTCCAGAAGGCCAGCTCGCCGATGAGGTCGCCGTCGCCGCGCAGGTCGTGGATGGCCTCGCGCTCGCCGGCCGGGGTGTACTCGCGGGCGTAGCCGTAGTCGATGACGTAAACACGGCTGGCCGGCCGCAATGGGGAGCAAATGGTCTCGTTACGCCGGAAAACGCGCGGGCGGGCGCCCTCATCCACCAGTGACCTGAACGAATCCACCCCGACACCATCCCCCTGCGGACGGCGGTGTCCTCGACCTGACAGATGCCAAACGAACCGAACACCCAATGTGTCACATCGGCTCGGACCCTGCCAGATCAGAGATCAGACGTTGGCGGTGTCGGAGCGGTCGGGGACGAAGCGGTAGCCGACGTTGCGGACCGTTCCGATCAGGGACTCGTATTCGGTGCCGAGCTTGGCGCGCAGGCGCCGCACGTGCACGTCGACCGTCCTGGTGCCGCCGAAGTAGTCGTAGCCCCAGACCTCCTGCAGCAGCTGGGCGCGAGTGAAGACCCTGCCCGGGTGCTGGGCGAGGTATTTCAGCAGCTCGAACTCCTTGAACGTCAGGTCGAGCACCCGTCCGCGCAGCCTGGCCGTGTAGGTGGCCTCGTCGATCGCCAGGTCGCCGCTGCGGATCTCGTCGGGCACGTCCTCCGCGGCGGCCTGCGAGATGCGGCCGGTCGCCATCCGCAGCCGCGCCTCGACCTCGGCCGGCCCCGCGCTGTCGAGCAGCACGTCGTCGGCGCCCCACTCGGCGGTCAACCCGGCCAGCCCGCCCTCGGTCACGATCACCAGCAGCGGGCAGTCGATACCGGTCGTGCGGATCAACCGGCACAGGCTCTTGGCCTGCACGAGCTCCTTGCGCGCGTCAACGAGGACGGCGTCGGCGGGGGGTGCGTCGATCAGTGCGGATGCTTCCGCTGGAGCGACGCGGACCGAGTGGAGCAGCAACCCGAGCGCCGGCAGCACCTCGGCTGATGGCTCGAGGGCGTTGGTCAGCAGGAGCAGGTTGCTCATTACGGCCTCCTCAAACGCGCAAGGACCCGGGGGCTACGTCGCCCAGGTCCTGTAGGTGAGGATATCCCACGAGTACGTCGCGTCCATTGCGCGTCCAGCAGGTGAACAGCGCGTCTCCTGAAACAACATCGTTAAGGGCGACGCACAATGGACCAGGGAAGATGGTGAGGATCGCATGGCCACAGGAAAAATACGGTATTGGGCCGCAGCCAAGGAAGCGGCGGGTGTCGCGGAGGAAGCGTACGAAGCGGTCACGCTTGGCGAACTAATGACCAAAATCACACAAAATCGTGCAGATCTGGCACGCGTGATGCGGCGCTGCTCGTTCCTCGTGGACGGTTCCCCGGTCGGCAAACGCCCCCACGACGAGATCATCCTCGGTGACGGCGCGACCGTGGAAGTGCTCCCGCCGTTCGCCGGCGGGTGATCGGACGTCTTCCCGGGGAAGGAGTCGATAGGCTCTTGACCCCCTCCTAGACAGGGAGCTCCATGCGCAAGCTGATCGTTTTCCTGATCGTGCTGGTCATTCTCCTTGTCGCCGTGGACAGGGTCGCCGCGGCCGGAGTGGAACGCGACCTGGCCAACCGGATCGCCGCCGCCGCCGACCTGTCCGGAACGCCTACCGTGACCATTGAGGGCATCCCCTTTCTCACTCAGGCCGTCGCGGGGCGCTATCCGGAGGTACGGTTCAATCTCGGCACGTTCTCCTACGGCGGCGTGCCGGTCAAAAACCTGCGGGGCGCGGCCTACGACGTCACAGCACCCCTGGCCGACGTCCTCCAGAACAGAGCCACCGCCCGGGCCGGTCGCGTGACCATCAGCGGGACCCTCACCAGGGCCACGATCGACAAATACGCCCCCCGCGGCGTCAAGATCGGCGGCAACGGACAGAGACTCACGGCGTCGGGCGAGGTGACGGTAGGGGTGAGGAAAGTGCAGTTCAACGCGGAGATGCGGGTCGAGGTGGCCAACGGGGGCATCAGGCTCCAGGCCGAGAAGATCGAGGGCGTGCCCAGCCAGCTCGCGCAGTTCGTTTCCTACACGATCCCGTTCAAGGGGGAGCTGCCCTTCGACGTGAAGGTGACCGGGGTGAAGAGCGTGGCCGAAGGATTGGAGTTCTCGGCCGAAGCGTCTGACGTGCCGATTCGTGGATGAGGTTGAACCGGGGCGCCCGGGCGTACGTGATGGGGGTGTGAACTCAGCGGGCACCGCCGACGAGGAACTCGTGAGGACCCTCTTCGACGAGCACGCGGGGCCACTCTACGGATACGTGCTGCGACTGACCGGCGACTCGGGACGGGCGGAGGATGTCGTCCAGGAGACGCTGCTCCGGGCCTGGCGACACCCCGACGCGCTCTCCGACCGGCCGATCCGCGCGTGGCTGTTCACGGTGGCCCGCAACCTCGTCGTCGACCAGGCTCGCGCCAAGAAGGCCAGGCCGCCGGAGACCAGTGACGAGGCGCTGGCGGTTCTGCCCGCCGAGGACGATCTGGAGCGCGCGGTCGAGTCGTGGGCGGTGGCCGAGGCGCTGGCCGCGCTGCGGCCGGAGCACCGCGACGTGCTGTTGGAGGTCTACTACCGGGGGAGATCGGTGAAGGAGGCGTCGGCGACGCTGGGCATTCCGCCGGGGACGGTCAAGTCGCGCACCTACTACGCGCTACGCGCGCTCAAGCTCGCGCTCGAGGAGCGGGGGCTGGCGCCGTGATGACGTGTGAGGAGGTACGCCTGGCCCTGGGCGCGCACGCTCTGGGCGCGCTCGAGCCTGACGAGGCGCTGGAGATCGACACCCACCTGGCGACCTGTGAGGCGTGCGGCGCCGAGCTGCTGGAGCTGGACGGCGTGGCCTCGTTCCTGGGAAAAGTGTCAGAACGCGACGTCGAGCTGGTGGCCAGCCCCCCGCGCCAGGTGCTCGACCGGCTGCTCAACGACCGTGCCAAGCGGAGTAGGCGCGGCCGCCTGCTGCTGGTGGCCGCGGCCTCCGTTGCGCTGCTCGGGCTCGGCGGCACGGTCTGGACGGTCATTCAGGAGACTGCCCCCCAGCAGCAGACGTCGGCGGCCGAGGCCCCCTCGGTCACTCCATCGCCGATGGAGAAGGCTGACTCCTTCATGGCCTCGGAAGGCGACCAGGCGCCCGACGCCCGGCGGGAGGCCAGCCCCGGACCCACGGCCAGCAAGGCTCCCGCGACACCCAGCAGGGCGGTCGCCGGCCGTGAGTTCACCGGCGAGAACGAGGCCAAGGCGTACTCCGCCATCGTGATGGCCTGGCCGCTCAGCGGCGGCGGCACGGAGCTCGGCATCCAGGTCGTCGGTGTGCCGGTCGACACCACCTGCCGCGTGCGCGTCGTGGGCAAGGACGGGCGCGAGGACTTCACGGACAGCTGGACCATCAGCCGCGAGGCCTACGCGGACAATGCCCCGTTCAAGAGCACGACCACGCTGGCCATGAAGAACATCGCCAGGTTCGACGTCGTCGACCAGGCGGGCACGTTGCTCGTCAGAGTCAAGGTCGCCGGGAAGTAACCGCGGCCGCGGGCGGTTGCACCATGCGTGACGGGTTTGTGGGTTGCGCTGGTGACGCTGGCGCTCGGAACGGTGATCGGGGTGGTGTTCCTGCGCCGCAACGGACGCGTGCGTGACACGGGCTCCGCGCAGGATCGGTTGTCCGCGGGCGATCTCGGAGCCGGGTTGGGGGAGCGGGCGACGCTGGTGCAGTTCTCGACCGCGTTCTGCCAGCCGTGCCGGGCGACCAGGCGGATCCTCGCCGACGTCAGTGAGCTCGTGCCCGGGGTGAGTCACATCGAGATCGACGCCGAGTCGCGGCTGGACCTGGTGCGCCGGCTGGACGTCATGCGCACGCCGACCGTCCTGGTGCTCGACGCCGCAGGGAATATCGTGAAAAGGGCCTCCGGCCAGCCGCGCAAGGCCGACGTGCTGGCGGCGCTCGCGGCGGCCGTACCAGCCTCGTGACGGCAACGGTTGTCTCACGAGTTGTCTCATCAATCGGACCAGATGTGACAGATGACGAGACGCCGAGTAGTGTCATCCGCATGAACCCAACGACAGAGCTGCTCACGAAGCGGCGCGCGGTTGATTTCTGCCGCGTGACCACCTCGCTCTGTCGCGCTGCCTGAGGACGATCTCGCGCGGACTGGATCCGCCCCAAATCGACCCCTTCAGGAGCATCCCACGATGCGTGCCGATCCTAGAGCGCTGCGCTTCGGCGCGGCCATCACAACCGTGGTCCTCGTCTTCGTCCTGGTGACCCAGAGTGCCTGGCTGCTCGCCGCTCAGGTGGCGGTCTTCGCGCTCGGAGCCGCGGGGCGCTCGCCGTACACGATGCTCTTCAAGGCGCTCGTCAAGAGTGCTCCGAAGGAGACCGAGGACGCCCGCCCGCCGCGGTTCGCGCAGGGGGTGGGGCTGGTCTTCGCGGTCGCGGGCCTGGCCGGATATGTCGCCGGGATCATGCCGCTGGCCCTCGTGGCCACGGCCGCGGCTCTCCTCGCCGCCTTCCTCAACGCAGCCTTCGGATTCTGCCTTGGCTGCGAGATGTACCTGCTCATTCGCCGACTACTGCCCGCTGCCAACATGGAGGTACCCAAATGAGCCGCTCCGCCGCCCTGGTGGACGCTGACTGGGTCGAGGCCAACCTCGACACGCCCGGCGTCGTTCTCGTCGAGGTCGATGAGGACGTCAGCGCCTACGACAAGGGCCACATCCGTGGCGCCGTGAAGGTTGACTGGCGGCAGGACCTGCAGGACCCGGTCCGCCGCGATTTCGTGGACAAGACCGGTTTCGAGGCCCTGCTGTCGGACCGCGGCATCTCCAACGATGACACCGTCGTGCTTTACGGCGGCAACAACAACTGGTTCGCCTCTTATGCGTACTGGTACTTCAAGCTCTACGGCCACGAGAACGTGAAGCTGCTCGACGGCGGCCGCAAGAAGTGGGAGCTCGACTCCCGCGAGCTGGTCAAGGACGTGCCGCAGCGGCCCAAGACGCAGTATGCCGCCCAGGAGCAGGACCCGGCGATCCGCGCCTTCCGCGACGACGTGGTCGGCGCCATCGGCAAGCTCAACCTGGTCGACGTGCGCTCGCCCGACGAGTTCACCGGCAAGCTGCTCGCCCCCGCTCACCTGCCGCAGGAGCAGGCGCAGCGCGCGGGCCACGTGCCGACCGCCCGCAACATCCCGTGGTCCAAGGCGGCCAACGACGACGGGACGTTCAAGTCCGACGACGACCTGCGCACCCTCTACCAGGAGGCCGGGGTCGACTTCGGCAAGGACACCATCGCCTACTGCCGCATCGGCGAGCGCTCGGCGCACACGTGGTTCGTGCTGCACGAGCTGCTCGAGCAGGACAACGTCAAGAACTACGACGGTTCGTGGACCGAATACGGCTCGCTCGTGGGCGTGCCGATCGAGCTGGGGGAGGCCCGCTAATGACTGCACAGGGTTGCGGAGCGCCGGAGCAGACCATTGCGCTGCCGGCCGGGATCGATCTGTCCAACCAGGCCGTGATCCAGGGCGTGGTGACCGGCGCGGGCACCGCCTACGCGCGGCTGCTCGACCACTCGGGCGAGTTCACCGGCGAGGTCGTCGTGTCCGAGGACGGCGTCTTCCGCTTCTTCGCCGCTCCCGGCGACTGGACCGTCCGCATCATCGCGGGCGGCGGCGTCACCAGGGACATCCAGGTGGAGGCCAAGCTGGGTGAGGTCGCCCAGCTCGCCGTCGCCGTCTGACCGCCACAGGCGTCGTGAGGGCCCGCGTTTTTCGGACGCGGGCCCTTTCGCGTGCAACCGATCGGGGCCGGGCGGTGTTGTACGTTACGTGAGCTCGATAGATCCGGTGTGCAAGGCGCTCCTCGACGACCTCGACGAGGGGTTCGCCGAGATGTACGCCGCTTACCGCACCCTCGTCTTCTCGACCGCATTGCGGTTGAGCGGGCGGTGGGCCTGCGCCGAGGACCTGACGGCGGAGGCGTTCCTGCGGGCGTACCGGGCGCTGGCCGGTTACGACCGCGACCGCCTCGCCGCGCTGCAGCCGCGGCCGTGGCTGATGACGGTGCTGATGAACCTCTGGCGTAACTGGGCTCGGACCAAGGCCCGTACGCCGCCGCCCGACCTGCGCGACGAGCCGGTGGAGGCCGTCGATCCCGGCCAGGACGTCGAGGCGGCCGCGGTGCGGCGCGAGACCGGCGACGAGCTGGCCGAGTTGCTGCGTCAGTTGCCCGAGGAGCAGCGGGCCGCGGTAGTGCTCAGGCACGTCGTCGACCTGCCCGTCAGCGAGATCGCCACCGTGCTCAAGATCCCGCAGGGCACGGTCAAGTCGCACGTGTCGCGAGGGCTGCGGCGGCTGCGCGCCATGGGAGGTGCCCAATGACCGAGGACCACATGCCCGCAGGCCCGTCGACCGAGGACCCCTTGCCCGCAGGCCCGTCGACCGAGGACCGCTTGCTGGCCGGGCTGGCGGCGCTGGCCGTCGATGCGCCGGACGGGCTGCTCGGCAGGATCGCCGCCCGCTGGATGCGCGTGCCCGGTCCCCTGGGCGAGCTGAGCGTCGCGTTCACCGATCAGGGTGTCGCCTACGTGCACGCGGGCCCTGGCTTCGCGGAGGCATACAGAGCCCGGTTCGCGAGCTCCGCCCGGCCGCTGCTGCCTGCCGGAGCTCGCGCCAGGCCGCCCGCCGGCCTGCTGCCCGCGTTGCGTACCGGCCGTGCCTCCGGGGTGCGGCTGGATCTGCGCGGGGTGAGCGACTTCCAGCGCGACGTGCTGGAGGCGGCGCGCACGATCCCCCGGGGCGAGGTACGCCCCTATGCGTGGATCGCCGCACGAATCGGCCGGCCCAGGGCCGTGCGCGCGGTGGGCACGGCCCTGGCGACCAACCCGGTGCCGCTGCTGGTCCCGTGCCACAGGGTCACCAGGTCGGACGGCGCGGCAGGCGACTACGTCTTCGGTGCGGCGGCCAAGGAGCGGCTGCTGCTGGCCGAGGGCGTCGATCTGGAGCGGCTGCGGCGCCTGGCCGGGGAGCGGGTGTTCTACCTGGCCAGCGACACCACGGGCGTCGTCTGCTTCCCGACCTGCCACAACGCCAGGCGCATCACGCCCGCACACCGGCACGGCTTCCGCACCCTCGCCCAGGCCAGGGCCGCCGGCTACCGCCCCTGCCGCACCTGCCGTCCCGCCCAGGGGTTGGCGGAGTCTCAGGGTTTGGCGGGGTAACGCATCAGGAGCGTGGCGCGGACGATGTCGGGGCCGTGCGCGCGGTAGCCGTGCGGCACGTCCGAGCGCCACGAGATGTGATCCCCGGGCCCGGCCGTCAGCGGCTCCTTGATCGGGCCGGCGCTCAGCGTGCCGCTGAAGACCGTCACGTGCTCGGTCACGCCCTCGTGGTGCGCGGGTGAGGTCTGCGTGAGGCCGGGCGGGACGCGTACGCGGTAGAGCTCGTACGTGACCCGGTCGTCCTCGAACACCTCGAGCAGCTCGGCCTCCATCGCCGTGCCCCGCATGATCTGCGGCTCGGGCGGCGGTTCGAGAATGGCTCCGATCGGCACGCCGAGCTGCGCCGTGATCGCCCAGAGCGTCTCCAGGGTCGGGCTGAGCGTGCCCGTCTCGACCCCGGACAGGGTGGCCTTGCCGATGCCGGCCCGCTTGGCGAGCTCGGACAGCGAGACCCCGCGCTCCTGCCGCAGCCGCCGCAGCCGGTCTCCCACCACGCGAGGGTCGGCGTCTAAGGCGGGCAGCGGCTCCATACCCGTCATGGTGCAACAGACGGCGCGCCGCGTCGCGGGCATTCTCCTCCCGATAATTCTTTTGTCACTGCTCAGGGACGTGGATGGTCGATACGGCTTTCTCGGGTTGCGGCTGCGACGCGAGGGACAGACCGATACGATTCCACAGATGTCCGGTTCGACAGGTGTGATGGCGCCGCCCCAACCAGGGCCCACGCCGGCTCAGCGGATGCCCTCGCCGTACTCGCTGCCCCTGCACGCACTACGCCTCGCGGGGAAGTGCGCGCTGCCACTGATCCTGTGGTTCTCCGCGGGCGAGCTGACCCGCTGGGCGCTCCTCTACGCGGCCACGGAGATCTCGCACGGGAGCGCCAGGCAAGTCCGCCTGATCGTGACCCTGGCGCTGATGACCGTGGTGATCCTGATCTCCATGACCGTCATCACGGGCATGTTCCTGTCGCTGCGCCGGGTGCTCTGGGAGACGCGGGCGCGTCAGCAGGATGGGCAGGAGGACGAGCCGTTCTGGGTGTCGCTCAACCGGATCGCCCCTTCCTTCGCGCTCGTCTACCTGGCCTGGGAGCTCTACCTCAAGGACGCTTCCGACTTCCTGTCGATGGACCAGTTCCACAACCTGGACGACAACTTCTACACACCCATCCTCAACAACCTGGCCAACGGGACCAACGAAGAGGTCACGTACGGGATGGGTCTGGTCGGCCTCGACTGGCGGGTCTCGCTCGGCGCCATGATCGTGACCTTCTGCATGCGCATGCTCTTCGGCCACCTCGTCGAGAAGAGCAAGGGCAGGTTCTCCGGCATCGCCGCCGCGTTCTCGGAGTTCGCGTTCGTGTTCTGCGGCCTGAACGCCATCTTCACCGTCACCAAGGCACGCGAGGACTGGGCCTCCCATCGGGCGGTCGTGGGAGGCGCGAGCGAGGCGTGGGAGCACGCCAAGGAGAACGTGCCCGGCTGGGAAGCCTTCTGGAAATGGGTGGGCGAGGTCTGGCCGCACGTCATCGAGGCGTTGGCCGTGCCGCTCACCTGGCTGGCGATCGCGGTGCTGGTCTTCGGGGGCACGGTTGACGACACCCGCAGGGCGCTGCGCGGCACCCGGCTGGAGCGGGGCATGGACCGGCTGGAGGGCAGCCACGACCTCACCCAGCGGGCCACGGACCGGCTGATCGGCGGTTTCCAGGAGCGCTGGGTGCCCGTGGTCAACGCCTTCAGGATCACCGTCAAGGGCGGCATCACGCTGTTCGGGCTCATGTGCCTGCTGTATGTCGGGCTGCACGTGGGCGCGGACTACCTGGAGCGGGTGGTCAACACGCTCATCGGCTCCGACGTGCCGTACATGTGGCTCGTGGTCAGCCGGCCCGTCGAGTTCGTCAAGGATCTGGTGGTGACCGTCCTGGCCTACTCCGTGCTGGCCGCGACGTTCGACATCGCGGCCACCAGGGCGCGGCTGCAGGGCGAGGACATCACCGCTTGAACACCAGCACGTCCTTGTGCTTGGCCTTCTCCTCTTCCTCCGGCTTGATCTCCAGGAGCTTGTCCGTGGGGGTGTCGGAGCGGTAGGTGGTGTTCGGTCTCAGGTGCAGCTCCACCTCGCCGGCCACCGTTTTGGGTACGACGGCCCCTGCTGTGAACGAGTACGGCTTGCCGACCACACCGTCCTCACCCACCGGGGTGTTGTCCTCCATGACCTCCACCTGCCAGGTGCGCTCCTGCTTGTCCCGCAGGAACAGCTCCGGCTTGGCGGTGAGCACCTTGCCGGTGTCGTCGAGGGCCTTCCTGGTGATGGTGATCTTGAGCCACTGCTTGTCGGGCGTGGTGTTGCTCGGCGCGGGCACCATGGGCTCGATCGAGGTCTTCCATGACACGTGCTCGAAGGCCTTCTCCTGACCCTTGGGGACCTCGTGCACGATGTCGTCGGGCTGGCCGCTCTTGAAGAAGAGATAATGGTCGCCGGTCGGTATGCCCAAGGCCAGCACGAAGGCCACGAGCGCGCTCACGCCGAGGAGCAGGGTGCGCGGCTTGCGCGGCGTGGGCTCCTCCGCGGCCGGAGAGGGGGCTTCCGGCGGCTGCGGCGGCGTGAACGCGGGGGACGGCACAGTTGGGGGCGCGCCTCCGCCAGGCGCGGCTGAGGGGTGCGCCGTCCCGCCGGGGGCGGAGGGTGGATTCGCGGGCCCGCCGGGGGCGGCGAACGGATTCCCGGGTCCACCGGGGACGACGGGCAAGGGCTGCGTGGCGCCGCCGACGGGCTCGGACTGCGACGCCGGGGGCCACACCTGCTGGTCCGGGAAGGCATCCGGGCCGCGGCGCGGCGGCATCCTGGGGCCGGGAGCCGGCTGCTGCCGGTGTTGGCCGTGGCGCGGCTGAGGGTGTGAAGGGCTGCCACCCTGCGGCCGCTGTCCGTGCTGCGGAGGCTGGCCGTACTGGGCCGGCTGTCCGTGCTGCGGTGGCTGGCCGTACTGGGCCTGCCCGTGCTGCGGAGGCTCCCCTTGCTGTGGCGGCTGGCCGTACTGTGACGGCTGCCCGTGCTGCGGTGGCTGGCCGTACTGGGCCGGCTGTCCGTGCTGCGGTGGCTGGCCGTACTGGGGCTGCCCGTGCTGCGGAGGCTCCCCTTGCTGTGGCGGCTGGCCGTACTGTGACGGCTGCCCGTGCTGCGGTGGCTGGCCGTACTGTGACGGCTGTCCGTGCTGCGGTGGCTGGCCGTACTGGGGCTCCCGTGCATGCTCTGGTGGCTGGCCGTACTGCGGTGGCCGTGCATGCTGCGGTGGCTGGCCGTGCTGGGCGGGTTGCCCGTATTGCGGTGGCTGGCCGTATTGGGGTGGCCGCCCCTGCTGTGAAGGTTGCCCGTACTCCGGGTGTTGCCCATGCTGCGAGGGCTGGCCGTATTGCGGCGAATGCCCATGGTCGTCGTGCTGGGATGGCGGCCCCGCTGGGGGAGGCTGCCCGTGGCTCGGTTGCTGCCCAGAGTGCGCCGACCGGCCGTACGGCGGCGGTGCCTGCTGGTGGTGCCGGCCGGAGTCGGCCGGTCGGTCGGGCTGCGGCGGTTGGTCGGGCTCGGGCGGTTGGTCGGGCTGGCCGGGAGGTGGGGCGAACCAGTCGCGGCTCGGGTCGTTCCTGGTCATGGCCTTACTTCTTCTTCTCGTCCAGGTCGAAGACGGCTGCGGGCGCGGTCGTGAGCTGTTTGGCGGTGGCGTCGTCGATGCCGAGGTCGATCTGCGCCTCCGGAGGCAGCGGCTCGCTGTAGAGGCCGGAGACCGGGAGCTGGAACACGGCCTGCGCGCCCGGCAGAGCCGAGGCCGGCACCTCGAACACGAATCGGCCCGTGGTCCACCAGCCCGGCTGGATCCACGGGTTGGCGAGAGTCTTGGATTTGTCGATCTTGTCGCTCGCGGCGTACACCTTGCCGTCGGCCGCGAGCAGGCTCGGCATGCCCAGGTGCACGGGTTCGGCGGGCACCGTGGCCGCGGCCTCCACCACCAGGAACATCTGCTCGGTCGGGACGTTCTTGTTCTCGACCTTGAGCGCCTTGGCCGAGGTGACCTTCTGCACGCGCACGGAGAACCGCCCCGCGTCCACGTCCTGGCCCTTGACGCCGGTGTAAGTGAGCGGCATGCCCATGTCCTCCGCCGACAGCGCCAGCGACTGGATGGCCACCGCCCCGGCGACCAGGATCAGGCCCGCGACGATGTGCACGACGCGGGAGCCCGAGCCGCCGCGACGAGCGCCCTGTCTGCGGTTGTGGTTGCGGCGCGGGGCCGCGGCGCGCTGCTGGGTGGCCGTCATCACGCCCCCTGAGGCTCGACGGACAGGGTGATCTTGGCGACCACCTTGTTCTCTAGCTTGTTGGTGAGCAGCTCCGGCTCGCTGACCAGGAACCAATTGCTGACGCCGGTGAGCGGGTTCTCGTGGTGCTCCATGGCGCCCATGTCATAGCTCACCTGCTTCGGCGGTTGCGTGGCCGCGTCGAGCTCGTAGCGGGCGACCACCGTGGACTGAATGCCCGGATGCAGCTGGCGGGAGGTGACGCCCTTGGACAGGACGAACAAGTCGGGGCCGAACTCGGTCTTGATCTGCGGGGTCATCTTCAGCAACGTGCTGCCGAAAAAGAAGCCGCGGCTCTTGTCGTGGGGCACGGCGCCCACGCTGACGGTCTGGTCGGTCTTGTTCGTCACTTTGAACACCACGTCGAGGTAGCGCTTGTCCTCGGCGAACTGGTTCTCCGCCTTTTCCACGATGACCTTCGACTCTACGACCTGGGTGTCGAACTGCCCCTGGTCGAGCGTCTGCCCTGGATTGAGCGCCTTTGGTGGGGGATCGGGTCGTTCGTTGAGTCCGCCCAGCAGAGCGGTGATGCCGACGGCCGTGAACGCCACCAGAGCCAGTGCGGGCACCACTACCGGGCGTCTTGGCTTGTCAGTGCTGCCGCCGGAGGGTTCCGTCATGGCAAAGGATGGTAGTAGGTATCGCTTGTCCCATCTGCCGCAATGCTCCCATCGGGCTGGTCGAAATTGCCGATAACCCTGCCGCTTCAGGGCTTGAAGCTCATACGCTGTCACGGAGCGGATAAGGGCTGGCCCCTACACCTAACGACATATCGCGGCCGGAGGGTCACGTGACAGACGTGCATCCCGATCATGCCCAGCTGCAGGCGGACCGCATCTACCTGGGCTGGCAGTACATCTTGCTGCACGCCGACCCGGGACCCCCGCCCAAACGCCCCTCACCGGCCGACGAGCCGGCCACCGCCGAGCCCGACCCCGCCGAGATCGAGCTGATGCGCCGCGAGCGGCTCCAGGAGGATCTGCTCAACCGGCCGGTACGGATCTTCCGGCTGTTCATGCTGGCGCTGAGCGTGCTCATCCTGGCCGTGGCCGTCGCCGGCTACCTCGCCTGGCCGTTCGCGCTCGTCGCGCTGGCCGCGGCCGGTGGGGTGGCGGGGATCTGCAGTTATGCGCTGCTGCAGGGCGATCGGGCGGTCAAATACCGGGTGCTGGAGCAGCAGGCCAGGGACCAGCGCCAGCGCCAGGAACGTGACAAAGAGCTGTTCCGCGCCCAGGAGGAGCACGCCAAGCGTTACCGCGAGTGGCAGGAGTCCAAGGAGCGTTACGACAAGCAGCTCACGTGGTACGCGGTGGCCGTACCGCACGAGATCGACCGCATCGACGTGGCCGGCGGCACGTTGCCCGGCTGGTCGGCGCTGGTCACCCTGCTCGGCGCCACGCGGCTCTACAGCGGCGGGCACCTGACCGTGCTGGACCTGTCCGAGGGGGCGATCGCCAAGGACCTGATCGAGCTGGCCCGCAAGGGCGGTGACGATCCGCTGGTCTGGGTGCTGCCGGTCGACTTACCCCGGCTCGATCTGGGCGCCACGCTGAAGCCTGAGGCGTTCGCGGACGTGCTGGCGCATGTGGTGAGCGTGAGCGAGGAGCACCGCACGACCCGCGACCTCAGCTTCGACAACGCCATCCTCGAGCGGGTCCTGGAGGTCCTCGGGGACAACGCCACGATCAGCCAGGTCACGGCCGCGCTGCGGGCGCTGGCGCAGGTGGGCGACCCGCGGGACGACCTGCGGTTCGGGCTGATCACCGCGACGCAGCTCGAGCGCATCGGGACGTTGTTCGGGCGCGGGGTGAGCGACCGGGTGGTGATCGAGCGGGCCTGGGCGCTGGAGTCCCAGCTGCGCAAGCTGGAAACGCTCGGTACGCAGGCCGTACGCCTGCCGCCCGCGCGGCTGCGGGTGGTAAGCATGGACCGGCAGGCGGGCGTGTTCGGCAACCGTGTGCTCGGCACGTACGTGGCCACCGCGCTCACCCACATCCTGCGCCAGTCGCCGGCCTCCGACCGGCCCTGGTATCACACGATCATCGTGGCGGGCGCGGACAAGCTCAGGGGCGACGTGCTCGATCGGCTGATGGATGCCTGTGAGACCTCCCGTACCGGACTTGTCCTGACCTATCGGTCGCTCACCCCTACTGTCCGGGAGCGTCTGGGCCGGGGGCACGCGGCGGTGGCGTTCATGCGGCTGGGCAACGCCGAGGACGCGCGGGTCGCCAGCGAGCACGTCGGGACCGAGCACCGGCTGGAGCTGGCCCAGCTCACCGAGACGATCAGCGACTCGCTGCCGGGCCTCGACGGCGGCTACACCTCGACGATCTCGCAGGTGGACGATGCCAGGGAGGAGCGCGAGGAGGGCAGCGCCGACCTCGCCGAGGACATCACGGCGTCCACCGAGTGGGGCAGGAGCGCCGACAAGATCGCGGAGAAGGAACGGGTGCTGCAGCGCTCGCGCGAGTTCCTCGTCGAGCCGCACCAGCTTCAGCAGCTGCCCACCACTTCGGTGATCGTCACGGACGCCACGGCCCAGGGCAGGCGCGTACGCCTCGCCGACGCCAACCCCGCCATCCTCACCTTCCCCAAGACCACGCTGGGCGAGCTCGAGGACGTACGCGAGGCGGTGCTGGCGCTCGACCCCGACGCGCGGGACGGCGACGGGGAGCCACCGCCGAACCTCGGGCCACCACCGCCACGCCTGGACTGGCGAAAGGACAGGTAATGACATGGTCAATGACGACGTGGCGAGCTGACGGTTGGCGGAGTTTGACAAAGAAACCGTCTGTGGGGGATTGAAATATGCAGCCGAGCGTCTCGCTGAGCGGGCCCTGGTACCGGATCCAGTCCATCGCCGCGCCCTCGCGAAGCTCGTCGGCGGAGTGGGATTTCGTCACCGTGCTGCCCGCCGTGTTGTCGGCGGCACAGCGCGACCGGCCGTTCGTCATCGGCTGGCTGTCACGGGGTTCCGGGGCGCCGCTCGAGCTCATCACCAACGCGGGCCCGCTGTCGCCGCCGCGCCAGCCGCGCCGGGCCACCGACACGCCAGGCAACCCGAGCGGGCCGCAGCCGCTGCTGTTCCCCGGTGGGGCCCGGGGCGTGCAGCTGTCGGACGAATACCTGGCCGACCTCGCCGACCTGGTGTGGACGCCGTGCCCGGGGCGCCAGGCGCCGCCGCTGGGCAGCCGGGAGAAGGGCGACCCCGACGAGCTGACGCGACCGACGCTCTTCGAGGCGACGCTGGTCACGCTCATGTCCCGGCCGTTCGCGTGGCTGGTGGTGGCCGAGCCGACGGACCTGCTGGACGCCGAGGTGGCGCACCTGCGTACCCAGCTCAACGTGCTCAGGCAGTACGGAGACGCCTCCGAGCGCTCCCGTTTCGACGCCGAGCGGGCCGAGCGGCGCATGCAGGAGCTGGACGCGTTCAGGGAGGCGGGGCTCTGGAACGTACGGGTGCTGGCCGGCGGGGCCACCGCCGACGAGCTGCGGCAGATCGCGCCCGTGCTGGTCGGCTCGGTGGAGATGAGCCACCACCCCTACCGGCTGCGGAGCTCGCACGGCGCGGTCTACTCGCTGTCGGAGGCTCTCGCGATCACCATGCAGGATCCCGCCGACGGCGCCGCCGCCCCGTTCGCCGCCACCGCGGGAGCGCTCGCGGCGCTGGCCGGGCTGCCCAGGCGGGAGGTGCCCGGCGTACGCGTCCTCGACTCGGGCTTCTTCGACGTGACCTCCGAGGCCGAGGGCGGCGAGCTGGAGCTGGGGGAGATCCTCGACGGGCAGGACCGGGGCGTCGGGACGTTCCGGGTGCCGCTGGCCACCCTCAACAGGCACGCGTTCGTCACCGGGGCGACCGGCTCGGGCAAGTCGCAGACGGTCAGGCACCTGCTGGAGCAGCTCAGCAGGGCACGCATCCCGTGGCTGGCCATCGAGCCGGCCAAGTCCGAGTACGCCGCCATGGCCGGCCGCGTCGAAGAGCCGGTCACCGTGATCAACCCGTCGGCGCCGGACGGCGTGCCGTTCAGCATCAACCCGCTCGAACCCGAGCCGGGCTACCCGGTCCAGGCCCACATCGACATGGTGAGGGCATTGTTCATGGCCGCCTTCGACGCCGAGGAGCCGTTCCCGCAGATCATGTCGCTGGCTCTGCAGCGCGTCTACGAGGCCACCGGCTGGGACGTCGTCACCGGCGGCGCGATCCCCGGCTCCAACGTCCCGCCCAGCGTCCCCACCCTCGAACAGCTCCAGCAGCACGCCATGGACGTGATCAAGGAGATCGGGTACGGCCGCGAGGTCCAGGCCGACGTCGAGGGCTTCATCTCGCTCCGGCTGCGGTCCTTGAGAGTCGGCTCGGCCGGGCGCTTCTTCGAGGGCGGCCACCCCGCCGACATCGGCGGCCTGCTCGAACGCGACGTCGTCCTGGCCATCGAGGACGTGGCCAACGACGAGGACAAGGCGTTCCTCATGGGCACGCTGATCATCCGGATCGTCGAGCACCTGCGGATGCGGGCGCGTAAGGAGAAGACCCACGAGCTGCGCCACGTCATCGTGATCGAGGAGGCCCACCGGCTGCTGCGCGACCGCGGCCACGGGCGGGCCTCCACGCATGCCGTGGAGCTGCTGGCCGGGCTGCTCGCCGAGATCAGGGCGTACGGCGAGGGCATCGTCGTGGCCGAGCAGATCCCCACCAAGCTCGTCTCCGACGTCGTCAAGAACACCGCGCTCAAGGTCGTGCACCGGCTGCCCGCCGAGGACGACAGGAAGCTCGTCGGCGCCGCCATGAACCTGAGCGAGGAGCAGTCCCGGCACGTGGTCTCGCTCCAGCCGGGCTCGGCCGCGGTCTTCGCCGACGGGATGGACCGGCCCCTGCGGGTCCGCGTACCGCTCGGCGAGTCCAGGGAGAAGGTCCTGCCCGGCCCTCCGCCGCCCATCCGGGGCCGCAGGTCGGCGGCGTGCGGCGCGCAGTGCCACACCGGGCAGGCGTGCACGCTCGTCGAGCTGCGCGAGGCGGACGTGCTCGCCGACGCCCCGGACTGGGCGTGGCTGCGCATCTGGTGCGACACCGTCGTCCTCGCCTACGTCAGCAACCGGCCGCTCCCCGGAGTGCCCCGCGCCCTGTCCGCCGCCTGGTCCGACCTGCCGGCGCGGCGGCGCGAATGCCTCCTGGCCACCCTGATCGAGCGTGCGGTGCAGCGCCGCGCCTGGTCGTTGCGCACCTGGTTCAACCCCGCACTGCTCACCGAGAAGGCCGCGGAGACGGCCACACGCCTGCTCGCGGGCCTCGACGGCGGGGGCGAACGTCCTGGGGCGTCGTGGGTCATCCCCCAGGTGCGGTGGCTGCACGAGGTGGACAGGCTCTTCCCGTACGACCGGCCCGCCCCGAACCTGCGTGACCCCGCCCCGCCCATGGAGTACACGCTCTTCCGCTCGCCCAACGGCAACGGCTCCGCCCCTGTGGATCGGGTGCACACGGAGCTGCTCGGCCATCGGGCCAAGGCGCTGCGGCACCACCCGCTGTCGATGGAGGTGGATCGCAACCGGGCGCTGGCCTGGCGGGTCATCTTGGGGGACGACGAGAACGAGAGCGTGCAGCGGGACATCACGACCGTCGCGATCGGCATCGAGTCGTCGACCCGGATCCGGCACGTGGGGCAGACCATGGGGGCCGGGTGGCTGGAAGGCGTGCTGTCCTGGCCGCGGCGCTTCGTCCTGCCGTTCGACCACGGCGGCGTCCCCGAGATCACCTTCGCTGAGCCCTCCCCGACGCTGCCGTAACGGGTTGGTGCCCCGCCCGCACCGGTGCGAGCGTTCGACCCGGGGCTGCCAAACGAGACCGTGTTTACGCGCGCGTCTCCAGAGTTGTGGCCAACGCCGACTAGGATCCATGGGCATGACCCAGCTTCCTCTGCGGGCTCAGCTCGCCAGCGCCCTGGGACGCAGTGCCGCCACGCTGTCCAGGATGACCGGGCGCGGCGACGGCTCGGTGATCGGCGGGCGGGTCGGCCTGTTGCTCGAGCCCGACCTCCTGCGCAAGCTGGCCCACGATCGCAAGCTGGCCCTGGTCAGCGCCACCAACGGCAAGACCACCACCACCAGGCTGATCACCTCGGCGCTGCTCGAGCTCGGCGAGGTGGCGACCAACGCGTTCGGCGCCAACATGCCGGCCGGCCACGTCTCAGCGCTGTCCCAGCACAAGGCCGCCCCCTACGGCGTGCTGGAGGTGGACGAGAAATACCTGCCCGAGGTCCTCGACACGACTGGCGCAGGCGTCGTCTGTCTCATGAACCTCAGCCGCGACCAGATGGACCGCGCAGCCGAGATCTGGCTGCTGGCCCAGAAGTGGCGCAGGGCGCTGTCGGGCAAGCCCACCCACGTCATCGCCAACTGCGACGACCCGCTCGTCACCTGGGGCGCCTCCACGGCCGCCAAGGTCACCTGGGTCGCCGGCGGGCAGCGGTGGAAGGAAGACTCCTGGTGCTGCCCCGAGTGCGGCGGCCCGCTCGACCGCAAGGACGCCTTCTGGGCCTGCCGCGAGTGCACGTTCCACCGGCCGGAGCCGCAGTGGGCGCTGGACGACGAGGTGGCCGTCGACCCGCGCGGGCAGCGGTGGCAGCTGGACATCCAGCTTCCCGGCCTGGCCAACCGCTCCAACGCGGTGATGGCGCTGGCGGTCGCGGAGGCGTTCGGGGTGCCGGTGGAGCGAGCGCTGCCCCGGCTGCGCGAGGTCACCTCGGTGGCCGGCCGCTACACGACGGTCGAGCGCGAAGGGCGCCACGCCCGGCTGCTGCTGGCGAAAAACCCGGCAGGCTGGCTGGAGGCGTTCGACGTCGCCGACCCGCAGCTGCCGATCATCCTCTCGGTCAACGCGCAAGGCCCTGACGGCCGCGACACGTCCTGGTTGTGGGACGTCGACTACCGCATCCTGCGCGGCCGTCCCGTCTTCGTCACCGGCCAACGCCGCCTCGACCTGGCCCTCCGGCTCGACGTGGCGGACGTGCCGTTCACCCTGTGCAACACGTTCTCGGAGGCGCTGGCCATGCAGCCGCCCGGCCGGGTCGACGTGATCGCCAACTACACCGCCTTCCAGCAGATCCGATCGGAGTTCGGTCGTGCCGTCTGACAGCGTCCTGCGCATCGTCTGGATCTATCCCGACCTGCTGAGCACGTACGGGGACCAGGGCAACGTCCTCGTCCTGGAGCAGCGGGCGCAGCGCCGGGGAATCCAGACGGAGACGATTCACGTACGGTCGGCGGACCCGGTCCCGGAGAGCGGCGACATCTACCTGATCGGCGGCGGCGAGGACCGGCCCCAGATCCTGGCCGCCCAGCGCCTGCGCAAGGACGGCGGCCTCCACCGCGCCGTCGCCTCCGGGGCCGCCCTGCTGGCGGTGTGCGCCGGTTACCAGATCATGGGAAGCACGTTCGGCGGCGAAGAAGGCCAGCCCGTGGACGGGATCAGCCTTCTCGACATCGCCAGCTCCCGCGGCCCCGCCCGGGCGGTGGGCGAGCTGGTCGCCGAGGTGGACGCCACGCTCAACCTGCCGACGCTGACCGGATTCGAAAACCACATGGGTGTCACCCACCTGGGTCCCGGCGTCAGGCCGCTGTCCAGGACGATCAAGGGCGTCGGGAACGGTGACGGCTTCGAGGGTTGCTACGCGGGCCACGTGGTCGGCACATACCTGCACGGGCCGGCGCTGGCCCGCAACCCCGCGCTGGCTGACCTGCTGCTGTCGTGGCGGGCCGGGCAGCTGGCCCCGCTCGACGACTCCCGCTACGAGGCCCTCCGCCAGGAACGCCTGGCAACCGTCCTGCAGGACTGACCTTCGCGCTCGGGTCATGACCTATGTGCCATGGCCCGAGCCCGCCAACCGCGCATGATCGTCCGTCGGTCCGAGGTTCCTCAGCGGGACATGCTCAAGATCGCCGCGAGATACACCGCCACGTCCAGCAAGCCAACCCCTCGACCTACGTTCCGCTGTGCATGATTGACATGCAGCTGTTTGGCTGCCTATTGTGATTATGCAGTCAAACGGCTGCATGTTGGGATGGCGGTAGATGGACGAGGTTTTCAAGGCGCTGGCCGACCCTAGTCGCCGCAGGTTGCTGGACAGCCTGAACGCCCGCAACGGGCAGACCCTGCGCGAGCTGTGCTCCGGCCTGGACATGGCCAGGCAGTCGGTCAGCAAGCATCTGGCCGTGCTCGAGGCGGCCAACCTGGTGACCACGGTGTGGCGCGGGCGGGAGAAGCTGCACTACCTGAACGCCGTGCCGATCAACGCCATCGCCGAACGCTGGATCAACCAGTACGACCGCCAGCGGGCCGGCGCGCTGGCCGATCTCAAGACCGCATTGGAGGGCACGCACGTGGATGGCACCGACTTCGTCTACACGACGTACATCAACACCACGCCCGAACGCCTCTGGCAGGCGCTGACCGACCCGGCCTTCACCGAGCGCTACTGGGGAGCCGTCCTGGAGTCCGACTGGAAGGTCGGCTCGACGGTGACCTATAGGCAGGGCGGCGTCACGATCGAGGACCCCGAGCAGGTCGTGCTGGAGGCCGAGCCCGGCCGCCGCCTGGCCTACACCTGGCACTCCTTCACGCCGGACTTCGCCAAGGTCTTCGGCTTCGACGCCGACGATGTCGCCAAGTGGGCCGCGGAGCCGCGGTCCACGGTGACGTTTGACATCCAACCGCAGGGCCGGATTGTCAAGCTGACAATCGTGCACGGCGGCTTCGAACCCGGAAGCGCCGTCAGAGAGTCGATCAGCGAGGGCTGGCCGGCGATCCTGTCCAGCCTCAAGACGCTGCTGGAGACAGGAGAGACCTTGCCGCAAGAGTAAGAAGCATGCTCCTGAGGGCGGCGGCGTCCCGCCTTCGGGCGACCCGTAGGGTGGCCAAGGCAAAGCTCAGCCAGGACAATTCCGCCGTTGACACGCTGGACGGCCGCAACGCGGCGCTCGCTCGCGCGATGCGCATGGTCTGGACACCGGAGGAGGGTGCATGAACGACGGCTCAACGCTGGTCCGCGCGGCCCGGCTCGGCCGGGACGACACGTTCGGCGACGTGTTGCTCTCGGGCGGGCGGGTGGCGCGCATCGGCCAGAGCATCCCCGCCGAGCCGGGCTGGGAGGTGGTGAACGTCGACGGCCGGATGATACTGCCCGGCCTTTGGGATCACCACGTCCACTTCGACCAGTGGACCCTGGCCAGGCAACGCCTGGACCTGTCCGGAGCGTCGTCGGCAGCGCAGGCCGTCCGGCTGGTGGCGGAACGACTGCGCGCCAAACCGCCAGAGGAAGGTCTTCCGCTGGTGGGCTACGGGTTCCGGGACGCGTTGTGGCCGGACACGCCCCATCGTGACCTGTTGGACGCCGTGACCCCGGCGGACATCGCCGTGGTTCTGGTCAGCGGAGACCTGCACTGCTGCTGGGTGAACTCCGCCGCAGCCCGGCGGTACAGCCATGCCGATCATCCGACCGGCATCCTGCGGGAAACGGAGTGGCAACCGATCGGCGAGGAACTCGCCGACCTGCCCGCGCCGCTGCTCGACGGGTGGGCGAGGGAAGCCGCCGCCGCGGCGGCCGCGCGTGGCGTCGTCGGCGTCGTCGAGCTGGAGGCGCCCTGGTCTCTGGACGCGTGGGTACGCCGGGTGCGCGACGGTAACCGGATGTTGCGGGTGGCCTGTGGCGTCTGGCCGGGGCGCCTGGATGAGGCGATCAGCCGAGGGCTGCGCACCGGTGACGTGATCCCCGGCACCGACGGGCTGGTCGAGATGGGGCCGTTCAAGGTGATCACGGACGGGTCGCTCAACACGCGAACGGCCTACTGCCACCACCCTTATCCGGGGCTGGAGAAGGGCGAGCACCCGTACGGCATGCTCCTCGTCCCACCGGACGACCTCGTGAAGCTGATGAGCAAGGCCTGGTCGCACGGACTGCGGCCGGCCGTGCATGCGATCGGTGACCATGCCAACACGCTCGCGCTCGACGCGTTCGAGCAGGTCGGCGCGCGTGGCAGCATCGAGCACGCGCAGCTGCTCGACCGATCGGACCTGGATCGGTTCGCCGCGCTCGGTGTGGTCGCGAGCGTCCAGCCGGAGCACGCGATGGACGACCGCGACGTGGCCGACCAGGTGTGGGCAGGGCGGACGGATCGGGCGTTCGCGTTCGGCGCCTTGCAGGCGGCGGGCGCTGCTCTGGCCCTGGGCTCCGATGCCCCGGTCGCTCCGCTGGACCCGTGGATCTCGCTCGCGGCGGCCGTACACCGGAGCCGGGACGATCGGGAGCGGTGGCACGCGGAGCAGGAGATCCCGGTGGCGCAGGCCCTGGCGGCCTCCACCCGCACGGGCAGGGCGAGGCTCGCGGAGGGAGATCCCGCTGACCTCGTCGTGGTCGACGCCGACCCCTACACTGCCTCGGCCGCCATCCTCCGCCAGATGCCCGTCGCCGGCACCATGCTCGGCGGCCGCTGGACCTGGCGGAAGGGGATCTGACCCGGGCCGTCAGTAGACCAGGGCCTGGGCCCCCTCGGCGGTCACTTCCTCCACGAACGCCGGTGCGCCGGCGATGCGGACCCCGTCGATGAGGTCGTCCACCGTGATGTTCCTGCGGGCCGCGCACTGCGTGCAGAGCGTCACCCGGCCGCCGGCCAGGATGGCGTCGAGCAGGTCCGTGAGCGGAGCTGCGTGCGGCAGGCTGAACTCCTTGGCCCGCCCCGGCAGCGCGAACCACGACGACTCGCCGGTCAGCCACAGGGAAACGGGGACACCGCTCGCGAGTGCGGCGGCGGCGACCGTGAACGCCTGGTTGCAGCGCTCCGGGGCATCCGCCCCGGCGGTCACCTTGATCACCAGTGATCGTGCCATATCCGTCACCCTAACGCGCACTGAGCGAGCATGCGGATCGAAGCAGAGCTCAAGGCCGTGATGCTTTGCCGTACGGGCACGAAGCGCCACTACGCTTGGGGAACATGGAAGAACCTGAGGTGCACCCTGATCTGGAGCCGATCGCCTTCCTGCTCGGCCGTTGGGAAGGCGCGGGTGTGGGCGGCTACCCGACGATCGAGAGCTTCAACTTCGGGCAGGAGATCGAGTTCGGCCACAACGGCAAGCCGTTCCTGACCTACGTGAGCCGCACCTGGCTGCTCGACCAGGACGGCAACCGAGTCAGGCCGCTGGCCACGGAATCGGGATACTGGCGGCCGCAGCCGGACCGGCAGATCGAGGTGGTGCTGGCGCACCCGACCGGGATCGTCGAGATCTACATCGGCGAGGTGATCTTCCACAAGATCGAGCTGCGTACGGACGTCGTCGCGCGCACCGCCACGGCCAAGGAGTACACGGCGGGACACCGGCTGTACGGGCTGGTCAACGGCAATCTCATGTGGGCCTATGAGATGGCCGCCGTCGGGCACCCCCTGACGGACCACATGTCGGCCGAGTTGAAGAAGGTGGCATGAGCACTCCCTTCACCGCTGACGCCGTCGAGGCGATCAAGCGCCACATGAACGACGACCACGCCGCCGACTCCCTGATCATCGTGCGGGGCCTCGGCGGGCGGCCCGGCGCGACCACGGCGCTGACGAGCGACGTCGACGCCGAGGCGATCGAGTTCACGATCGACGGCGGGGAGCGGGTCCGGGTGCCCTGGGGCGAGACGCTCACCGAGCGCGCCCAGGTGCGCAAGGCCGTGGTGATGCTCTATCGCGAGGCATGCGGCAGGCTCGGCCTGCCGGTCAGAGGTGAACATTGAAGAAGGGCCCCAGGCATCACTCCGCCTGCGGTGCAGGCGGGCCGGATGGACCATGGTCGGGATCAGAGTCCCGCCCTCCGGCTGCCAGGGGCCCCGGTGGTTGCCTCGAATTCGCCAACGTCAACGAGACGAGACAAAGTTGTCCGCGACGTTAGCGGACAACCACCTCGCTAGCCCGACTATGAGAAACCATTATTCGGACCACCTCCTTTCTGCGTACTCACGAAGCTATGCGGTCGTCCGCGGACGGGGCAAGTGAATATCCCCGCGTCGTACGGTGGACCGCGTTCAGCGGTCCACCGCAGGCAGCGGACCGTTGCGCCTAGACTCGGGGGCATGACCGAGACGCAGTGGCACGAGGAACTTCGCGCGAAGGGCTACCGGGTCACACCACAGCGCCAGCTCGTCCTCGAGGCGGTCAAGGAGCTGGAGCACGCCACGCCCGAGGAGATCTGCGTCAAGGTCCGGGAGACGGCGCGCGGGGTCAACATCTCGACCGTCTACCGCACGCTGGAGCTGCTGGAAGAGCTGGGTCTGGTGACCCACACGCATCTCGGCCACGGGGCGCCGACCTACCATCTGGCGGCCGAGGCCGATCACGTGCACCTGGTGTGCCGGGGGTGCGACGAGGTGTTCGAGGTGCGGCCGGAACTGGCCGAAGGGCTGGTCCAGGGCCTCGACGATGAGTTGGGGTTCGCGGCCGACGTTCATCATCTGACCGTTTTCGGGCGCTGCCGAAACTGCCGGTAGCCGTTGTCGGGCGCCGCCGCCGCTGCGGATAGCCTGGAGTGCATGCGTAGCCCTCTGCTCGATCTCCCCGGCGCCGTAGCGGCAGACGCGCCGGATTCCGACGTAGCCGCGCACTACGGCGATCTGTACGCCGAGCAGCGCGTGCTGGCCAAGGGCGAGGCGGTCGTCGACCGCAGCAACCGCGAGGTGGTCCGGATCTCGGGCGCCGACCGGCTGAAATGGCTCAACGACCTGACCTCGCAGAAGCTCGACACCCTGAAACCGGGCGAGTGGACGCAGACGCTGGACCTCGACCTGCAGGGCCGCGTGCAACACCACCTGACGCTGGTGGACGACGGCGAGAGCGTGCTGGCCCACGTCGAGCCGGGCACCGCGCAGAGTCTGATCGACTATCTCGACCGGATGCGGTTCATGCTCCGCGTCGAGGTGTCGCGGGCCGATGACCTGGCCGTGCTGTCCACGGCCACGGAGGACTTCCTGGTGCCGCGCGCGGAGCTGGCCGACCACCTGGGCAAGCCGCTGGCGGGGCTGTGGGCGTACGAGGCGCTGCGGATCGAGGCGCACCACCCGCGGATGGGGTTCGAGACCGACCACAAGACCCTCCCGCACGAGGTGGGCTGGATCGGCGCGGCCGTGCACCTCAGCAAGGGCTGCTACCGGGGCCAGGAGACGGTGGCCCGGGTGCACAATCTGGGGCATCCGCCGCGCCGCCTGGTGTTCCTGCACCTCGACGGCAGTGTCGACACGTTGCCCCCGCACGGCGCACCGGTGATCTTCGAGAGCCAGGAGGTCGGCGTGGTCGGGTCGGCCGCCCGGCACCACGAGCTCGGGCCCATCGCGCTGGCGGTGATCAAGCGTACGGTGCCGGTGGACGCGCCGCTGCTGGCCGGCGGGGTCGCGGCGGCCCAGGAGGTCGTCGTGCCGCCGGACGCGGGTCGCAACGTCTCCATCGACCCGTCGCTGCGACGTCGCATCCGCTAAAACCGCCGCTGCGACGTTCGCATCCGCTAAATATCGACGACGAGGGTGATCGGGCCGTCGTTGACGAGGGACACCTTCATGTCCGCGCCGAAGACGCCCGTCTCCACCTGCGCGCCCAGGCCGCGCAGCTCGTCCACGACGGCGTCCACCAGCGGCTCGGCGACCGGCCCAGGGGCGGCCGCCTGCCAGGTGGGCCGCCGGCCCTTGCGTGCATCCCCGTATAGGGTGAACTGACTGATCACCAGGAGCGGCGCGGACACGTCCGAGCAGGACTTCTCGCCGTGCAGGATGCGCAGACCCCAGAGTTTGGCGGCGAGCTTGGCGGCCTCGGCCCGCGTGTCCGTGTGCGTGACGCCCACCAGGACGAGCAGGCCGGGCTCGGTTATCGCCCCGACGGTCCGGCCTTCGACCTCGACGGACGCTGCACTCACTCGCTGCACCACTGCTCGCATGGGATCCCATTCTGGCCCAGGTGAAACCCTCCGTAGACTCATGCCGGAAGGGATGGGGAAATGTCGTTGATCGTGGAAGTTGTCCGGTCCGGGTTCGTGGAGTCCACGCATCAGGCTCGCATGCTGACCGTGGACGCGGAAGGCCGCCCGGTCGAGGCGCGAGGTGCGGTGCACGTGCCTGCCTCGCCACGGTCGTCGATGAAGCCGCTCCAGGCGCTCGGCATGCTCCGCAGCGGGCTGCGGCTGGAGGACGAGCTGCTCGCGCTGGCCTGCGCCTCGCACTCGGGTGAGCCGTTCCACGTGGACGGCGCCAGGAAGATCCTGGCGGGGGCGGGGCTGGAGGAGTCGGCGCTGCGGTGCCCCGAGGACTACCCGTTCGACCGTACGGTCACCGAACGCGGCCGCGTCTTCATGAACTGCTCCGGCAAGCACTCCGCCATGCTCGCCACCTGCGTGCTCAACGACTGGCCGCTCGAGAGCTATCTGGAGCCCATGCACCCGCTGCAGCGGGCGATCAGGGAGACCGTCGAGGATCTGACCGGGGAGCGGGTGGCGGCCTCGGGGGTGGACGGGTGCGGGGCGCCGCTGTTCTTCGTGTCGATGCTGGGCGTGACGAAGGCGTTCCGGGCGTTCCCCATGTCGTCGCCCGACTCGTACGAGCGCAAGATCTTCGACGCCATGCGCGCCTACCCGGAGTGGACGTCCGGCACCGGCCGCCCCGAGGCCAAGCTCATGCGTGCGCTGCCCGGGCTCATGCTGAAGGCCGGGGCGGAGGCGTTCGACGCGTTCGTGTTCGAGGACGGGCGGGCGGGCACCGTGAAGATCGAGGACGGTTCGGCGCGCGCCCGCGTGCCCGTCACGGTGGCGGCGCTGCGCTCGCTGGGGCTGGACGCCCCTGAGCTGGCCGAGCTGGCCGCTCCGCCGGTGCTCGGCGGGGGCCACCCGGTCGGCGAGGTACGGCTCCGCTAGAGCGTGCGGATCCGTTAGAGGGTGCGGAACTGACGGGTCGCGGAGATCGCCCCCGACGTGGTCGTGGTGAACGTCCGCATCGAGCCGGCGAACTTGGACAGGTCCCACTCCGCGGGCCCGTGATACCAGTAGAGGTTGTCGGCCTGGCTGCCGTTGCCGGTGACCGAGGCCACCACGCGCGACCAGTGCTCCACCCCGTCGAAGATCACCGCATAGGGCAGGTAGCGGGAGAAAAGCTCCACCCGGTGCTGCTCGGGCACGGTGCCCAGCTCGCCGGAGAACAGGTATTCACGGAACTTCATGGTGTGCGCCATCGCCGCGGAGCCCTTGGCGGTCTTGGCCGGCATGTATTGGCCGCCGACCGCCAGCGCACCGCCCGCGATGATCACGGCCAGGCCCAGCAGCCCGTACGTGGTGAACCACGCCAGCGCCACGGTGGCCAGCAGGCCCACGCCGATCAGCACCACGCCGATCGTGGTCCACCTGGTGCGCTCGGTGTCCGGGCGGCGGGCGAACCAGCCCTGCTTGACCACGTCGGCGTACAGGGCGTCGCGGACCTTGCCCAGATGGGCCGCGAACGAGCCGGACAGCTGCGACAACAGCACCATGTCCCGGCCGTCGAAGATGGCGTCGTAGAGCGCCCGCTCGTACGGCAGGAGCGCGTTGACGGGTGCGGTCGGCAGCCTGACCAGCAACCAGTCGGGCGCGTCGTAGGTCTGGCGGGGCTGCTCGTCGATCCGCAGGTAACCGCGGACGGCGAGGTCCACGATCGTGGCGGTCACGTCGACCACATCGGCCTGCTCGTCCACGAGCGTGCCGATCTGGCCGGGACGCACTCCGTCGGGCGGTGAGAAGTGCCCGTTCTGCACGGGATTGACGGTGCCCTGCTCGTGGCCGACGACCCGGGCGTCGCGGCCGCGCGTCCAGTAGAGCAGGCCGACGCCGCCGAGCAGCAGCACCAGCAGGCCCGCCAGGGCGCCCCCGGTGACGGTGTCCAGGGTGAACGCGGCGGCTAGCGAGAAACGTTTCTCCAGGATGGGGGCCCCGCCGCTGGAGCCCTTCGGGTATCCCACGACGACGGTCAGGGCCTGGCCGGGCGCGATGTTCTCCTGCTCGAAGTCGGCCTGGGTGGCGGCGTGGTCCATGGACGCGGCCGTGCACCCGATGGCCGAGGTCAGCTCGCCGGCGAAGCAGGACAGGTTCTGGACCAGGCCCGGGCCGCCGACCTTGACCGTGGCCTTGTCGACCTGCTGGTTCCAGCCGTTCACCGCGAACCAGCGCAGCTCCTCGACGCCGCCTGAGCTCGTCACCGCGCCCTTGACGTCGTACTCGACGGTCTGGCCGGTCACGGTGAGCACGTCGCCGGCGAGCGTGCCGCCCTTGACGTTCGAGATCTGGTAGAGGCGGTCGTAGCTGTCGTCGTACCGCGTCCTGGAGAGGAACGTGCGCTTCAGCCCGCCCGAGCCGCCGCTGATCTTCTCGACCACGTGCAGCGTGCCGTCCTTGCCCAGGGTCATCGTCACGTCGGTCGTGATCCCGGCCGCCGTTGCCATGGCGGGGGCGGCGGTCAACGTCAGAGCGGTGGCCCCGAGGGCGGCCATCGTGAGTCTGATACCCGTCATGGCGGCAAATCGTATCGGTTCAGTCCAAGACGATGCCGTTCGCGGCCAGTTGAACGCTCTCCGGCGCGGCCCCCTGGCCGGGGTTCTCGACGGCGAGCGCCTGATTCCGCGCGACGAAAGGCCGCATCCGCTGCTCGTAGCGGTCGAACGCGGTGGCCGGGTCCGAGCCGAGCTCCTGCGCCAGCACGTACGCCCCGACCATGGCCAGACTCGTGCCCTGCCCGGACAGCGGCGTGGCGCAGTAGCCCGCGTCGCCGACCAGCGTCACCCGGCCGGCCGACCAGCGGTCCATCTTCACCTGGGCCATGGCGTCGAAGTAGAAGTCGTCGGCCGCCCACATGGCCGCAAGCAGCTTCGGAACCTCCCAGCGCATCCCGGAGCAGTGCTCCTGGATCAGCCGCTTCTGCTGCTCCACGTCACGGTGGTCGTAGTCGATCGGGCCCGCGCCGAACCCCAGGTTGACCCGCATCACGCCGGCGTCCCGGTCGCTGAAGACCGCGCCGCCGACGTCGCCCTCGCGGAACCAGGTCTGCCAGTGGTCCAGGCCGAGGAAGTTCGGCGCGGTGAAGATCGAGACGTACATCCCGAGGTGCTCCAGGAACCGCTCCTCCGGGCCGAACGCCAGCCGCCGCACGGTGGAGTGCAGTCCGTCGGCGCCGACCACGTAGTCGTAGCGAGCCTGCCTGCCGCTCTCGAACGTCACGTCCACGCCGTGGGCGTCCTGGGCGAGGGTGGCGATCGAGTCGCCGTACACGTAGCCGGCGTCGGCGGCCGAGATGACGAGGGCGGTCAGGTCGTCGCGCAGGATCTCGATATCGGGGCTGTCGAAGGCGCCGCCGCTGATCGTCCCCTCGGTGCTGCGCATGATCTCGTTGCCGTCGCCGTCCACCATGGACATGCCGCGCATGGTCGTACGGAGCGCTCTGGCCTGCTCCAGGATGCCCATACGGTCGGCCACGGTGAGCGCGGCGCCCCTGATGTCGATGGCCTGGCCGCCCTTGCGCGGCGCCGGGGCACGCTCGACGACCGTCACCTCGGCACCCTGCCGCCGCAGCCAGTAGGCCAGGACGGGACCGCCGACGCTCGCACCGGAAATGAGCACCTTCACGATCTGACTCCTCTTGTTGACGTTGTACGCAGAACTGAATGTACGTCGTACATACAGCAGTTAGCAACGGTATGCTGGGAAGATCTGTACTAGTACAGGAGGTCAGATGGACACTCCGCCCTACGCGCGGATCGCGGGCGACATCAAACGGCGCGTCGCGGATGGCAGGCTCCGGCCCGGGGACCGGGTGCCGTCCACCAGGCAGCTCGCCAGGGACTGGGGGGTCGCGCTGGCCACCGCCGCCAAGGCGCTGGCGGTGCTGGCCCAGGAGGGCGTCGTGGTCGCCGAGCCCCGGGTGGGGACGGTCGTGGCGGAGCGGCGCGAGGGGCGGGCGGCCCGGCGTCCGGAAATTTCTGGATCTGACGGGATGCGGGAGCGCATCGTACGGGCGGCCATCGAGCTCGCCGACGCCGAAGGGCTCCCAGACGTGACCATGCGGGCGATCGCCGACCGGCTGGGCATGGCCACCATGTCCCTCTACCGCCATGTCGGCAGCAAGGACGACCTGATCCTGCTGATGGTCGACGCCGCGATCGAAGACTTCCCGCTGCCCGCCGAGCGGCCGCCCGGCTGGCGGGCCGCGTTCGAGACGACCGCGCGCCTGCAGTGGGCCGCCTACCGGGCGCACCCGTGGATGGCCGGGATCACCTCGCTGTTCCGGCCGCTGCCCTCAGCAGGTCTGATCAAGCACACCGAGTGGGTCATGGCGGCGCTGGCGGGCACCCACCTGGACGCCACGACGAAGATGAACCTGCACATCCTGCTCTACAGCCACGTCCAGGGCATCGGCGCCAACCTCGAGCTGGAGCGCCGGGCACGGGCCGCCACTGGCCTCACCGACGAGGAGTGGCTGAGCGGGCAGGACGACCGGATGCGCGCGATCAGCCAGTCAGGCGGCTACCCCGCCTTCGCCGAGCTCATGGCCGAGCTGGGCGATTTCGACCTCGACCTCGACCGGCTCTTCGAGTTCGGCCTCGGCCGGCTCCTCGACGGCTTCGCCAAGGTGATCGGTTAGCCGCTGTTCGTGGCGGAGGAACGCAAGCGACGGCGCTAGTCGGAGATCTGGATGCGCAAGCGCCGGAAGCCGCGCCCCTTGCTCTCGATCTTGGCCACCTTGATGTGGCCGATCTGCTTGGTCGAGGCCACGTGGGTGCCGCCATCCGCCTGGGTGTCGAGGCCGACGATGTCGACGATGCGCACGTCCTGGACGGTCTCCGGCACCAGGTTGGTGGCCGTGCGGATGATGTCGGGGATGGCGAACGCCTCCGCGCGGGGCAGCACCTTCACGTCGATGCGCCGGTCGGCGACGATCTCGGCGTTGCAGGCGTCCTCCACGCCCTCCTTGAAGCCCGCAGGCACCTCGGGCAGGTTGAAGTCCATCCGGGCGCTGAGCTCGTCCATGTTGCCGCCCGTGACCAGACAGCCGTAGTCCCTGAACACCACCCCGCACAACACGTGCAGTCCGGAGTGCGTGCGCATCAGGGCCGAGCGGCGCGCGTCGGCCACCGCCCCCGTCACCACGGTGCCCACGGGCGGGATCGGGTCGCCCTCAGCCGGGATCAGGCAGAGATCGTCCCCTTTGCGCACTCCGACGACGCGCGTCTCCACGCCCTGCCAGATCAGCACGCCGTGGTCGGCCGGCTGGCCGCCGCCTCCCGGATAGAACGCCGACTTGTTGAGCACGATGCCCTCGGGGGTGGCATCCAGCACGACGGCCTCGAAGTCCCGGAGGGTCTGGTCCGCCAGTTCCAGCCGGTGCGTACGTCCGTGGAGGTCGTAGGTCATGCCGAAAGCCTAGCCATCACCACGGGCCGTAGGGGCCGCTGTTGCCCCGGCCCATGCCCTTGACGGCGGGCTTGACGTCGACGATGTAGACGGTGGCGGCGATGACGGCCAGGATCGAGAACAGCCCGAGGCCGATGCCGATGAACTGGACGGTGCCGACGATCAGGAAGGCATTGAGGTAACTCCAGGCACCCGCGCCGGAGAACAGCGTCGCCAGCGCCGTGATGAGCAGCCAGAGCTCCTTCTTCAGCTTGCCTGCCGAGATGAACGCGTTCTTCGGCACCCGCAGCGCGTGTACCAGTGCATAGACCGACATGCCGAAGATGACGGCGGCGAGCACCAGGAAGAGAAGGTTGAAGACTCCGTTGATCAGATTCATGTTGTTGGCTCCGCCCAACGCCGCGATGAAATCGGCCCCAGCCTAATAGGCGGCCCGGTCAACCGGGCACCCCGAAGCGAAAAGGCCCGCTTCCACCGGGGATGCGGGCCTTGCCGTCATATCAGGCCTTCGTCGTGCGAGTCGTGCGAGGGGTGCGGGTCGTCGAGCGCGTCTTCTTGGCCGGCTCGGCGACGGCCGGCTCGGCGGCCTCCGACAGCTCTTCCAGCTCGAGCGCGGCCTCGCCGGACGCCTTGCTGACGACCTTGCGGCCGCGCGTGGCGAAGTCCTCGTAGACCTCGGTGGCCCTGTGGCCCAGCTGGTCGGCGTATTCGCGGGCCTTCTCGGGCAGGTCCCTGGCGAAGCCCTCGGCCTTGTCGGCGTACGCGCGGGTGCGCTCGGGCAGCTCCGAGACCAGGTCATAGCGGCGGGACTGGAGCTTGCGCAGCTGCTCGGGCAGCTCGCGCAGCTTCTCCACGGCGTAGTCGCCGGCGCCGGCGACCGCGTAGAACGGCTTGGACTCGGTGAGCTTCTTGACCTCGGTGGCGAGCGTCATGGGTTAACCTTCCTTGGTTTCCTGGGTGGCGTTGCCGTTGCGTGAGGTCGCCGCATAGGGCTCAAGTGCGGCGAGAAACTCCTCGGGCAGCGGCTCATCGTCGTCCGATCCGGAGACGTGCCGAGGGTGAGCGTTCTGGGAGGTTTGCTCATCCTCGGCGCGCTTCTCTTTGCGGAATGACTCGTAAATGTCGATCAGCACCTGGCGTTGCCGCTCGGTGAGATTGGTGTCGGCCCTGATGGCAGAGATCACGTCGCTCGGCGGTTCGCGGTCCTCGATGAGGCCCGCCTGCACGTAGAGCGCCTGCGAGGAGATGCGCAGACCCTTGGCGATCTGGTTGAGGATCTCCGCGCTCGGCTTGCGCAGCCCGCGCTCGATCTGGCTGAGGTAGGGATTGGAGACCCCAGCCGCCTCGGCGAGCTGGCGCAGGGAGATCTTCGCCTGCTGCCGCTGCTCGCGGATGTATTCACCGATCGAGCCGACTTTGGGTAGTGCCATGGCTCTAGTCTGCCTCGCGGTGCTTGCAATTGCAAACACAATGGTTAACGGGAGCAAGCAGTCAGAGCTGGATAATCCACAGGAAGGGAGCAGCGGTGACCAATATCACAGAGAGCGTGATGTACCCGTAACGCACCGACACGGCCAGCTCGGGACCCGGCTTGACCAGGCGGTCCACTCGCGCCATGACGTTGTGGGCGTGCAGGCCCAGCATGCCGTGCGGGGTCGGCATGGCCCCGGCCGTGCCGAACCTGAGCAGCGCCGTGGCCAGCCGGCGCGGCGAGCAGTAGCGCCGGGCGCGGTCGTCGGCGGCCATCTCGATGAGCAGCTCCACCTGTGCCTGCGCGTCGGCCACGACCTTCGACCAGGGCAGCGCCCTGCGCAGCGCGGCGAACGGCAGCAGCACCAGGTCGTGGCGCTCCCGTACGTGCGCGACCTCGTGCGCCAGCACGGCCGCCAGCTCGTCCTGCGACAGCAGCTTGCGCGCGCCTTCGCTGACCACGACCTGCGAACGCAGCCCCGGCACGCAGTAGGCCGCCGCGCTCGGGTGGTCGAGCACCCGCACCCCCGGCATGGCGGGGTCGTCGTGGGCGATCAACGCGAGCAGCATGCGGTGCCGCCGCCGCGCCCGCAGCGCCTGCACCCCGGCCGTGAGCAGCACGGCGACCAGCACCGCGAGCGCGGTGATGCCCGCGATCATGGCCAGCACGTGCAGCGCGTCCCAGGGAGCGAGCGGCCTTTCGCCGCGCGCGAACGCGATGAGCCCGGGCAACACGCCCAGGCCATAGGGCTGGACCGCGTACGCCAGCATGGCGCCGGTCGTGGCCAGGCCCCAGGCCACGCCCAGGGACTGCCAGAGAATGATGGCCAGCCGGGGCGCGCGTGAGGTCCACCGGGCCGTCGTGAAACGCCAGGAGCCGACCGCGCACGCCGTGGCGAGCGCTGCCAGCGCCGCTGCCGTGATCACTCTTCCTCCAGCTCCGTGAGGGCTCTGCGCAGGATCTCCGCCTCCGGTCCTGACACGGCCTGGGCGAAGCGGGTGAGGGCGGCCGAGCGGTCGCCCGTCAGGTCCAAGGCTTCCAGCATAAGCTCGGCGACGTATGCGTCACGGCTTTCCGCCGGCTGATATCTCCATGCGCGGCCGTCGCGCGTCCGCTCCAGGAATCCCTTGCGGGTGAGGCGGTCGAGCACGGTCATGACCGTCGTGGGGGCAAGGTCGCGGTCGGCAATGAGCCTGCCGACCTCGCGGGCGGTCAACGCCGTGTGCTCCGCCCAGAGGATGTCCATGATGCTGCGCTCGAGTTCGCCAAGACCCTTCACGCCCTTCAGGGTAGCTCTACAACCTGTCGAGCTGGCATCCGGGATGCTGGTGAGATGGATATCACGCTGGTCCAGGGGGACATCACCGAGCAGCGGGTGGACGCCATCGTCAACGCCGCGAACTCCTCGCTCATGGGCGGCGGGGGCGTGGACGGCGCCATCCACCGCCGCGGCGGCCCGGAGATCCTTGAGGAGTGCAGGAAGCTGCGCGCCTCCCACTACGGCAAGGGATTGCCGACGGGGCGGGCCGTGGCGACCACGGCTGGGCGGCTCCCGGCACGGTGGGTGATCCACACGGTCGGGCCGGTCCACGCCAAGTCGGAGGACCGGTCGGAGTTGCTGGCCTCCTGCTACGTCGAGTCGCTGCGCGTGGCCGACGAGCTAGGGGCCAGGTCGGTGGCTTTTCCCGCGATCTCGACCGGCCTCTATGGCTGGCCCATGGATGACGCGGCCCGCATCGCGCTGGACGCGGTGCGGCAGGCGGACACGTCGGTCGAGGATGTCAGGTTCGTGCTGTTCGATCGCTCGGCGTACGACGTGTTCGCCTCGCGGCTCTAGCCGCGAGGGTCCACCGCCGACCAGGGCAGCGTCAGCTCGCCGAGCCGCCACCTGGCCGCACCGCCCAGCGGCGGCCGCGCGGGCACCGGCCAGGAGCCGGCCAGCACCTGCACGGCGGCCAGCCACCGCTGCCGCGCCCCATGCGCGCCATACGGCGCGCTGACGGCCCACGCGCGGTCGAAGTCGCGCAGGAACGTGTGGATCCGCTCACCGGGGACGTTCCGGTGAATGAGCGTCTTCGGCAGCCGGTCCGCCAGGTCGGAGGGCCGTTCGAAGGCGTCGAACCGGGCCGAGAACGTGATCGTCTCGGGCCCCCGGGACGACAGTCCCACCCACACCGCCCGCCGCCCGTTCTCCGACGACGTCCCCTCGACCAGCACGCCGTACGGGGCCAGCCGGCCGCGCAGCACGTCCCAGTAGCGCCAGGCCTCCACCTCGGAATACTGGCGTAGCACGTTGAACGCCCGGACCAGAACCGGTGGCCGGGACACGGGCAGCTCGAAGCCGCCGAGCCGGAAGCTCAGCCCCTCCCGCTCGTACGGCTTCGCCAGCGCCACCCTGGCCGGGTCGATCTCGATCCCCACCACCTCGACCCCGGGCGAGACCCGGCGCAGCCGGGTGAACAGCTCCAGCGTCGTGGCATGCGAGGCCCCGTAGCCCAGGTCCACCACCAGCGGCCGATCGACCGCCCGCAGCCGCCGCCCGTGCACCGCCGCGATCCAGCGATCGCAGCGCCGCAGCCGGTTGTGGGCGGTCGTCCCCCTGGTGACGGCGCCGACGGGCTTGCTCACGTGACGCGGTGCACCCGGTGCTGGGCCGCCTGGGCGCGGGGACGGATGATCAGGCGGTCGATGTTCACGTGGGACGGCCTGGTCACGCACCACGCGATGGCGTCGGCCACGTCGTCCGAGCTCAGCGGGTCCGGCACGCCCTGGTAGACGCGCGCCGCGGCCGCCTCGTCCCCGCGGAACCTGGTGACCGCGAAGCCCTCGCTCTTCACCATGCCCGGCGCGATCTCCACGATCCGCACCGGCTGCCCGACCAGCTCCAGGCGCAGCGTCTCGGTCATCGACGTCTGGGCGTGCTTGGCCGCGCAATAGCCGCCCCCGCCCTCGTACGACACCAGACCCGCCGTCGAGGTCAGCATCACCAGCACGCCGTCGCCCGACTCGATGAGCTTGGGCACGAAGGCCTTGGCCATGCGCAGCGAGCCGAGCACGTTGACGTCGTACATCTGCTGCCAGTCCTCCAGCCGCCCGCCCGCGACCGGCTCCAGCCCGAGCGCGCCGCCGGCGTTGTTGACCAGCACGTCGCAGCGATCGAGCGAGGCCGCCAGCGCGTCCACCGACTCCTGCGAGGTCACGTCGAGCGTCACCGCCCTGATCAGCGGCTCTTCCCCGGCCAGCTTGTCCAGCCGCTCGCGCCGCCGCGCGCCCGCCACCACCTCATAACCCTCGGCGGCGAGCCGGCGGGCCGTCGCCTCACCGATTCCACTGCTCGCCCCGGTCACCACAGCCGTTTTCCGCATGGACCTCATCCTGCCAGCCCCCGCCCGGCTCGCCCTCGCGGCCGGGCGTCTCTCACCTCTCGCCACCCCACTGTGACCGTCTGTCGGGAATGTCGGAAAAATTTCCATGGTTATAACGCTCTTGGAGGTGGTGTCGAGTGAGGCGACGGGTCAGCCGGGTCGCGACCATCAGCATGCACACATCGCCCCTGGACCAGCCCGGAACGGGCGACGCCGGGGGCATGAACGTGTACATCGTCGAATCCGCCAAGCTGCTGGCGCAGCTGGGCGTGGAAGTGGAGATCTTCACCCGGGCGACCGCGCGCGACCTGCCACCCGTGGCCGAGCTCGCCCCCGGCGTCCTCGTCAGGCACCTGACCGCCGGGCCGTACGAGGAGATGGACCGCGCCGACCTGCCCGGGCAGCTGTGCGCCTTCCTGTCGGAGGTGCTGCGCACCGAGGCCATGTACGACCCCGGCCGCTACGACGTCATCCACTCCCACTACTGGCTGTCCGGCCAGGTCGGCTGGCTGGCCAAGGAACGCTGGGGCGTGCCGCTCGTGCACACCATGCACACCATGGCCAAGGTCAAGAACCTCCTGCTCGCCGCCGACGACAAGCCGGAGCCGCAGGCCCGCGTGGTCGGCGAGGAACAGGTCGTGGAGATCGCCGACCGCCTCGTGGCCAACACCGCCGACGAGGCCCAGGAGCTGATCGACCTGTACGGGGCCGCCGAGGATCGCGTCGCCGTCGTCAACCCCGGCGTCAACCTCACCGTCTTCCGCCCCGGCTCGCAGGCCGCCGCCAGGGACCGGCTCGGCCTGCCGCTGGGCGCGCACGTGCTGCTGTTCGTGGGCCGCATCCAGCCGCTCAAGGCCCCCGACGTGCTGCTGCGCGCCGCCTCCAGGATGCTCATCGAGGACCCGTCGCTGCGGGAGCGCCTGGTGATCGCCTGCGTGGGCGGCCCGTCGGGCAACGGCCTGGCCCGGCCGTCCATCCTCACCGAGCTGGCCACCGAGCTGGGCATCTCCGACGTCGTACGCCTCGTGCCCCCGGCCGCCCAGCACGAGCTGGCCGACTGGTACCGGGCGGCCTCCGTCACCGTCGTGCCCTCCTACAGCGAGTCGTTCGGCCTCGTCGCGCTGGAGTCCCAGGCCTGCGGCACACCCGTGGCCGCGGCCGCCGTCGGCGGCCTGCGCACCGCCGTCAGGGACGGCGTCTCGGGCCTGCTCGTGGACGGCCACGACCCCGCCGAATGGGCTCAGGCGCTCCGCAGCTTCGTCACCGCCCCGCACTGGCGCGACCAGCTCTCGCGCGGCGCGCGCACCCACGCCGCCGCCTTCGGCTGGCAGGCCACCGCGTCGCGGCTGGTGGAGGTGTACGCGGGCGCCATCGCGAACCTGCACAAGACGCCTGTGGCCGTCAATCTGTAGCGTGCACTTCTATGCGCGATGTCGTCGAAGCCGCGCTCAAGGCCGCGGACGTCTCCTATGACGAGCCGCGGCCGGGGGCGTTCCTCGTCAAACTCCCGGGCCAGCACAAGCTCGCCACCATGACCTGGCTGATCGTGGGGGAGCGGGTGCTCCACGTGGAGGCGTTCTTCTGCCGCCAGCCCGACGAGAACCACGCCGAGTTCTACCGCTGGCTGCTGGAGAAGAACGGCTCCATGTACGGGGTGCACTTCTCGCTCGACCCCGTGGGTGACGTCTACCTCGTGGGCCGGGTGCCGCTGTCGGCCGTCACCGAGGAGGAGGTGGACCGGCTGCTCGGCTGCGTGCTGACGTACTCCGACGACTGGTTCGACCGGGCCCTGGAGCTGGGTTTCGCCTCCTCCATCAGGCGGGAGTGGGCGTGGCGGGCCAAGCGGGGCGAGTCGCTGGCCAACCTGCAGGCGTTCGCCCGCTTCGCCGACCCCGACCGCTGAGCCGAATCCGTAGGATTGGGCCCATGGCGACTTTGGTGCTGCTACGGCACGGCGAGAGTGACTGGAACGCTAAGGGGCTGTTCACCGGTTGGGTGGACGTGAGCCTCTCGGCCAAGGGCGAGGACGAGGCCCGCCGCGGCGGCAAGCTCCTCCTGGAAGCGGGGCTGCGCCCGGACATCGTCCACACCAGCCTCCTGACCAGGGCGATCCAGACGGCCCAGCTGGCGCAGGCGGAGGCCGACCTGCTCTGGCTGCCGGTCAAGCGCAGCTGGCGGCTCAACGAGCGCCACTACGGTGCGCTGCAGGGCAAGAACAAGGCGCAGACCCGCGAGGAGTTCGGGGACGAGCAGTTCATGCTGTGGCGCCGCTCGTATGACGTGCCGCCGCCCCCGATCGCCGACGACGACGAATACTCCCAGGCCGGAGACCCCCGCTACGCCCTCCTGCCGCCGGAGCTCAGGCCGCGGACGGAGTGCCTGAAGGACGTGGTCGACCGCATGTTGCCGTACTGGTACGACGAGATCGTGCCGGACCTGGCGGCCGGGCGGACCGTCCTGGTGGCGGCGCACGGCAACTCGCTGCGCGCCCTGGTCAAGCACCTGGACGACATCAGCGACGAGGACATCGCCGGGCTCAACATCCCGACGGGGATCCCGCTGCTCTACGAGCTGGACGCCGAGTTCCGGCCGCTGCGGCGCGGTGGCGAATACCTGGACCCGGAGGCCGCCAAGGCCGCCATCGAGGCCGTGGCCAACCAGGGCCGTTGACGGTAGTCACGGCGTCGGCGGCGTGCCCGCGGACCGGGCCGCCGCCGAAGCCGTGGCTCAGCCCGCCAGCACCTTCCGCAGCACGTCCGCGCACTCCACGGGCCGCTCCAGGAACCCGCCGTGCTCGCCTGGGAACTCCACGGCCGGCGTGCCGAGCAGCTCGGCCAGCGCGACCGACGTCCGGTACGTGACCAGATGGCCGGACTCCACCCCGATGCCGACCACGACGCGGGCCGGACCTGCCGTCAAGGCGGCCGCGTCCGGCACGTACCGGGTGGTGCCGCGCAGCTCGTGGAGGAAGAAATGGGCGCTGTTGGCCAGGTCCTGCGGCGTCGGCTCCTGCGGGCCGTCGGGCGCGCCCTCTGCCTCCAGGTCGTAGCCCGCAGAGATCATGAACTTGACCCAGGCGGCCCCGACGCCCTCCCGCTGGTAGGTCGCGATGATGTCCTCCACCCCGGCCCGCCGCTCGGCGGCATCCGGCAGCAGCTCCAGGACGGGAGGCTCGTGCGCGATCAGCGTGCGCACCCGCCGCGGATGCCGCTGGACCAGCGCGAGCCCGGTCACCGCGCCGCCGCTGCTGCCGAACACGTCGGCGGTCTCGGCCCCGAGCGCGTCCATGATCGCGGCGACGTCGTCGGCCCGCAGTTCGGGTGTGGAGTCCTGCTCGGGGTCGTCGAGCGTGCTGCCCGAGATGCCCCGCGGGTCGAGGGTGACCACGGTGTGGTCGCCCGCGAGCGCGTCGGCGAACGGTGTGAACGCCGCGGCGTCCATCGGCGATCCGATGACGAAGAGCAGCGGGCCCGTGCCGCGCACCTCGTAGTGGAGATGCGCGCCGGGTACGTCGAGGGTGTGCGTGGTGGCCATGGCCGGTCGTCCTTCCCTTCGGGGTCGTCGAAGGTAGGACTCCCGGCACCGGCCCAAATCGTCGCGACTCGCGAAATCAGGTCGGCCGGGTGCCGGTCACCAGGTAGACGACGTCCTGCGCGACCCGTACCGCGTGGTCGGCGTAGCGCTCGTAATAGCGCCCGATCAGCGTGATGTCGATCGCCGGTTCCACGCCGTGCTGCCAGTCCTTCGCCAGCAGGAGCCGGAACAACTTGCTGTGCAGCCGGTCCATCGCGTCGTCGTCCTGCGGCAGCTCCAGCGCCGACTCGACGTCGCGCGAGGCCACGCAGCTGCCGGCCTTGGTGACGATGTTCTCCGCGATCTGGCCCATCTCCAGGATCGTGGAGCGCATCTCCAGGGGGACCGCCGATTCCGGGTGGCGCAGCCGGGCCACCTTGGCGACGTGCACGGCCAGGTCGCCCATGCGCTCCAGGTCGGTGCCCATGCGCAGCGCGGTGATCATGGTGCGCAGGTCGACCGCGACCGGTTGCTGGCGAGCCATCAGATCGAAGATCGTCGACTCGATCTCCGCGAACGTCGCGTTCACCTCGTCGTCCCGCGAAATGACGCTCTCGGCGAGCGGCAGGTCGGGGTCGAGGAGGGCCGTGGTGGCGCGGGAGATGGCCGAGCGGACGAGCCTGGTCATCTCGACCAGCTTGTCCGTCAGCCCATCCAGCTCTTCATGATAGACGTCGCGCATGGGGTTCACCGTATGTGTCGCTCGATGAACGAACCTCTACAGGTAAATGAACTTTCCGGGAAAGGGACGTTCATCCCCTGATGAGGGGGTCTGTCCCTGGGGAAAGGCCACCTACCATCGGAGACATGAGTGAGTTGGCCATGAGCTTCGTAGCCCTGGCCGGGTTTGTCGTGGGCGCCCTGGCGGTCTTGTTCTATCGAAACCAGATCGAGGCTCCAAGCCGTACCACCGAAATCGAGAGCGTGGAGACCGGCGCGGCGCTGCCGCAGGGCGTGGCCTCCGTGCTCGCGGTGCTCCCCTCGTCCGCCGTGGTGCTCGACGCGCACGACCGCGTGTTGCGCGCCAGCTCGGCGGCGCGGGCGTTCGGCCTGGTCAAGGGCGATCGGTTGATGGCCGCCGAACTACTCGCGCTGGCCCGCCAGGTACGCCGGGACGGCGAGATCCGCGAGAGCGAGATCGACGTCGCAGGGCACAAATTCGGCCAGGAAACCACCAACTTCGCGGTACGCGTGGCGCCACTCGGCACCTACGGCCAGGTCCTGGTGCTCGCCGAGGACCAGACCGAGCGGCGCCGGGTCGAGGCGGTGCGCCGCGACTTCGTCGCCAACGTCAGCCACGAGCTCAAGACCCCGGTCGGCGCGCTGAGCCTGCTGGCCGAGACCATCCAGGACGCCGCCGACGACCCCGAGGCGGTCACCCGCTTCGCCGGGCGCATGCAGCACGAGGCGGCCCGGCTCAACTACCTCGTCCAGGACCTGATCACGCTCAGCAGGATCCAGGGGGCCGAGCCCATCCCCACCCCAGGTCAGGTCTCGATCGACGAGGCCGTTCACGACGCCATCGACCACTGCAACACCAAAGCGGTCGCCAAGGACATCACGCTCGTCTCCGGCGGCACCGAGGGGCTGCGCATCTGGGGCGACGACGAGCTTCTCGTCACCGCGCTGCGCAACCTCATCGACAACGCCGTCGCCTACAGCCCCGAGCACACGAGAGTCGTGGTCAGCGTCCGGCCGGCGAACGAGTCCGTGGAGATCAGCGTCAGCGATCAGGGCATCGGCATCCCCGAGGAGGCGCTGGAACGCATCTTCGAGCGCTTCTTCCGCGTCGACGCGGCCAGATCCCGGGCCACCGGCGGCACGGGGCTCGGTCTCGCTATCGTCAAGCACGTCGCCGCGGCGCATGCCGGCGAGGTGTCCGTATGGAGCAAGGAAGGGTCCGGCTCCACCTTCACGCTCCGCCTGCCTGCCTTCGGCGGCACGGCGGTGGCCGTACCACCCTCGATTCCCCTGGAGACAGCTCGTGACTGAGCGAAGCGAAGGAACCAATGAACACAGCACCCATTGGGTCTTGATGCTGACGAAGGAGGCATCATGACCCGAGTACTAGTCGTCGAAGATGAGGAGTCCTTCTCCGACGCCCTGTCCTACATGCTGCGCAAGGAGGGCTTCGAGGTATCGGTCGCGGCGACCGGGCCCGAGGCGCTCGACACGTTCGACCGCAACGGCGCGGATCTGGTGCTGCTCGACCTGATGCTGCCGGGTTTGCCCGGCACGGAGGTGTGCCGTTCCCTCCGGCAGCGCTCCAAGGTGCCGGTCATCATGCTGACGGCCAAGGACAGCGAGATCGACAAGGTCGTGGGTCTTGAGCTGGGCGCCGACGACTACGTCACCAAGCCGTTCTCCTCGCGCGAGCTGGTCGCCCGTATCCGCGCGGTGCTCCGCCGCCAGGGCGACATGCCGGAGGAGCTGGAGACCGCGGTGCTGGCCGTCGGCCCCGTCCGCATGGACGTCGACCGGCACGTCGTGGCCGTGCGCGGGGAGCAGGTGCAGCTGCCGCTGAAGGAGTTCGAGCTGCTGGAGGTCCTGCTGCGCAACGCCGGACGGGTGCTCACCCGCGGCCAGCTCATCGACCGCGTCTGGGGCGCCGACTATGTGGGGGACACCAAGACGCTGGACGTTCACGTCAAGCGGCTGCGCGCCAAGATCGAGTCCGACCCGTCCAACCCGCGTTGCATCCTGACCGTGCGCGGCCTGGGCTACAAGTTCGACGCGATCGAGGAATGATCAAACCTTTGTTCCGGTACGCGTTTGCCGTACCGGAACAAAGGTTTTGTCATGTTTAGTGAGATTCTTCGGCGTGCGCTGACGGCGTCGGGCTGGGCGTGGGGGCCGGGGTGGCGCCCGGGGCCGGGGGGTAGGCCGCGAATTCGCGGCTACGCGTGACCACAGGGACGTTCATGGACACCGTGCCGGCGTTGGCGAACTGGAGGTCCAGCTTGATGCTCTCGCCGCCCCTGAGGCTCCTGGGGATCGCTTCGAGCATGAGCTGCGGGCTCGGCTTGCCGGTGTTGACGAGCTGGTTGCTCGGCAGCTGGATCGGGGCCGTGACCTTCACCGTGCCCATGCTCCCCGCGGAGACGGCCTGCAGGGTGTCGGGGGTGCCGGCCGTGTTGAGGATGTTGAGGTAGATCGGGGCGGAGCCGCGCCAGGGAAGCTGGGCGCCCGCGTCCGGGCCGAGGATGAACGCCTGCGGGATCTGAATGCCGCGAGTGCCGTAAGCGCCCTTCTCGATCAAGGCCTGTGCCTCGTTGGGGGCGTAGGGCACGTTAGTGGTGGCGTTGAATCCGGCCCCGCAGCCGGCGAGCACGGGGGCTGCCAAGAACGCGGCGGCTACGGCAATCCAGCGACGGCTGGTCACGGGCGGGTTCTCCTTGGTCTTGCGCGTGCGTGTAGGGCAGCGCCCACCATATCCGCCCGAATCCATGGTCATATCCACGCCCCCGCAGGTCATTCGCTATGTCCGGAATGGAGATTCATAGTCTTGACCGTTTGTCAAGCCCTAATATGCGGCCTTGACCTGCAGTTATGAGGATTTCACTGTTCCGGGAGCCTGTGGATGCGTGGTACTCTGGAGTACAGCGGAAGGGGTACTTGTCACATGACTTTCCAGGTCGGCGACACTGTCGTCTACCCCCACCATGGGGCTGCTCGGATCGAAGCAATCACCAAGCGATCCATCAAGGGTGAGGAAAAGACCTACTTGGTGCTCAAGGTCGACAAGGGCGACCTTACCGTCCAGGTGCCAGCTGAAAACGCAGAACTCGTCGGTGTGCGCGATGTTGTCGGCCAGGAAGGCCTTGAGCGGGTTTTCGACGTCCTCAGGATGCCGCACACGGAAGAGCCGACCAACTGGTCTCGTCGTTACAAGGCCAATCTGGAGAAGCTCGCGTCGGGTGATGTGAACAAGGTCGCCGAGGTGGTTCGGGACCTGTGGCGGAGGGATCGCGAGCGCGGTCTTTCCGCGGGCGAGAAGCGTATGCTCGCCAAGGCGCGGCAGATCCTGGTCAGTGAGCTTGCCCTGGCCGAGAAGACCAATGAGGACAAGGCTGAGGCCCTGCTTGACGAGGTTCTCAACTCCTGAGCGCGAAACTTCCACGGGTGGGCGTCGGAGTCGACGTCCACCCGTTCAGTTCAGGCGCTTCGGAGCGAGAGCTCAACCTTGCCGGCCTGCACTGGCCCGGTGAGATCGGGCTGGCCGGCCATTCTGATGGCGACGCCGCCGCGCACGCCGCGTGCGATGCGCTGCTGTCCGCCGCCGGGCTGGGCGATCTAGGCCTGCTGTTCGGCACCGCCGACCCGCGCTGGGCCGGCGCCTCGGGCGCTGCGCTGCTCGAGGAGACCGCCCGCCACGTACGCGCAGCGGGCTACGAGATCGGCAACGTGGCCATCCAAGTGATCGGCAACCGGCCCAAGCTGGCGCCGCGCCGTGCGGAGGCCGAGAAGGCGCTCAGCGCCGCCGTGGGGGCGCCCGTGAGCGTCTCCGCCACCACGACCGACGGACTCGGGCTGACCGGGCGTGGAGAGGGCATCGCGGCCATCGCGACCGCGTTGGTGGTCAACCTTTCCGCCTAGCGGGGCGTCTTCCTGGTGGGATACGTGAGGGTGTCCTGGCGGGTCGTCGCCTAGCCCGCCTCATGCGAAGGCGGCGGTTCGTCACTGGCGCGGTACGGACCGCCGCCTTCCCCTTTGGGTTGTTTGTCCTGTTGGGCGGGTAGGTCTTCCCACGACATGTGAACGTCTTCGGGGGGAGCAACACATGATCGGCGCGATAGTTTCCGCACTGGTCATCGGTGCCATCGTCGGTGCGCTTGCCCGGCTGATAGTGCCCGGCAAGCAAGGCATGTCGATCGGCCTGACTCTGATCGTCGGCATCGTGGCCGCGCTGATCGGCACGCTGATAGCGCACGCGTTCGGCTTGGCCGATACGCGCGGGATCGACTGGATCGAGCACATACTCCAGCTCGCGCTGGCGGTCGTCGGTGTGCTCCTCGTGACCCGAATGGGCATGGGGCGCACCGGACGAACCCGTGGAACACCCACCTAACCTGCTCGTACGCAAAGGCGGCGCATAATCGCCGTAGATCGGGTAGCCCATCCCCGTGAGAGTGAACCGCTCACTCTCACGGGGAGGTTTCATGTCATGACAATCCAGTCCATCCTTGGCGCCATTGTGATTGGCGCCGTGATTGGCGCAATCGGTCGCCTGCTGCTTCCCGGCAGGCAGGCCATCGGGTGGATCCTCACCATCGTCGTCGGCATCGTGGCCGCCCTCGTGGGCACGCTGCTCGCACAGGTGCTGGGCGTGCAGACGACGCCGGGCATCGACTGGATCGAACTGGTGATGCAGGTGGTGCTGGCGGTGGTCGGCGTCGGCCTGGTCGCCGGGCTCCGACGGGGGACCAGCGCCTAGGCGAGATACATCGGCCCGCCCTGAAGATGTGCTTCCGGGCGGGCCTTCTCCGTCAGTCCTCTGGCGGGCGCGGACTGCTCCTTAGGCGGCCTGAAGGGGCCGGGGTGTCGTCGTGGATCACCGGATGCCGCGCGGTGTCCTCTAACTCGTCCTCGCGCCGCTCGCCGGCGTCGGTTTCGTCGACCGCCTGCTGATCGTCGACCTGATCGTCGGCCTGATCCGCCGTCTGGAGCTCGCCGACCTGGCTCGCCGTCTGGAGCTCGTCGGATTCGGCGAGTTCCGGGCCGTGCCCCGGGTCGGGAACCTCCCCGTCCTCAAAGACCAGGTGCGGCTGCGTGTCGGCGTCCCTGTCGTCCGGGCGCGGGTGGACGAGGACATCGGCCGGCTTGACGCGGTCACCCCAGCGGACCGGGCGGGTCTCGGGTTCTGGGGCGGGCTCCTCATCGCCGTCCTGGACGGGCTCGGCGGTCGCCCAGGACGGCTCCTGGCCCTGGACAGGCACGTGAGCCGGCTCCTGGACGGGCTCGTGGGCCTGCTCCTGAGCGGGCTCAGGGACGGGCTCCTGGGCGGGCTCAGGGCCGGGCTCGCGGACCTGCTCCTGGGCGGGCTCAGGGACCGGCTCGTGGACCTGCTCCTGGGCGGGCCATTCGGTCACCCGCGCCGAGACCGGCGGCCGCTCCTCAGCCGAGACCGCCGTGCGTTCCTGGGCGGGCGCCGGCGGGGTTTCCGGGGCTGCGGTGGGGCCGACAAGCGGGGTGGGCTCCATCACGGGCGCAGGGGCCTCGGTGACCAGCGGGGGCGGCGTCTCGGCCGGTCGGCCGCGGTGGAAGGGCACGATGTCCGATTGCCCCGTGCCGTCGTCCTCCTCGTCCTCTCCAACGCCCAGATGCGCCTGCACGTGCTTGATCATCAACAGCCACAACCACAGGGCGACGGACAGCATGACCCAGGGAGCCAGGGCCACGCCCACGGCCGCCTGCCGCACGTCGAACACGAACCTCACCGCCGTGGCGACGTCCGCCGCCGCCGCGGCCACGATGAGCAGGGTCAGCACGATCGCCGCCTGCACCCGTACCAGCAGCCGGGCGGAGCGCAGCAGCAACACGCCGATCAGCGCGACCACGAGGAGCGCGTCGAACGCCGCCGGATAGAGGAAGGCGAGATCCTGCCTGGCCTCGCCGGTGACGGCGAGTGTGCGCAGGTCGTCGAAGGAGAGCGCGCAAGCGGCCCCGGTCAGGGCGGCGACTGCGAGCCCCGCCAGGGCGATGCCCAGGCGACGGAGCGTAGAGGGGGGAGTCACGTCCATGGCGCCTTCGAGCCTACAGAAGAATGGGCTCAAGACCGATCAAGGGAGAGACATGGCCCCGCTGCCCGAAGAAGCACGCAAACTCCTGGACGCTCCGAACTACGCGACCGTGACGAGCATCAACCCCGACGGGGGGCCGCAGTCGACGGTCGTGTGGGTGCGGACGGACGGGGACGACGTGATCTTCTCGACCGTCAAGGGACGCAGGAAGCCGCGTAACTTCGAGCGCGATCCGCGGGCGAGCCTGCTGGTCATCGACCCGGACGACCCGTACAGGTATGTGGAGGTGCGCGGTCCGGTGGCCATGACTCCCGACCCCGAGGGTGCCCTCATCGAGGAGCTCTCGCAGAAGTACCGGGGACTGTCATGGGAGGACAAGCCGGGCACGGAGCGGTTGATTGTCCGGATCCGGCCGGACAGGGTCACGGTGCGGGGCTGATTTATCGACGTGATAACGCCGAGGAGGCGTTAGCCTTTCCTTCGTGAGCCTGCACATCTACGACACCAGCACGCGCGCCATCCGTGAATTCGTTCCGGTCGAAGCCGGCCGGGCGTCGATTTACCTGTGTGGTGCGACCGTGCAGGCTCCTCCGCACATCGGGCACATCCGCTCAGGTGTGAATTTCGACGTGCTCCGGCGCTGGATGACGCGTTCCGGCTATGACGTGACGTTCTGCCGGAACGTCACGGACATCGACGACAAGATCATCAGAGTGGCGGCCCAGGAGAGCGTGCCCTGGTTCGTGGTGGCCGAGCGCAACCAGCGGGCCTTCACGTGGGCGTACGACACGCTGGGCTGCCTGCCGCCGACCGTCGAGCCGCGCGCCACGGGACACGTGCCCGAGATGATCACGCTGATGCAGCGGCTCATCGACCGCGGCCACGCCTACGCCTCAGGCGGTGACGTCTACTTCGGCGTGCAGTCCTACGCCGACCGCTACGGCTCGCTCTCCAACCAGAAACTGGACAACATGCGGGCCGCGGCCGACACCGACGACGAGTCGTGCAAGCGCGACCCGCGCGACTTCGCCCTGTGGAAGGGCGAGAAGCCGGGCGAGCCGACCTGGCCGACCCCCTGGGGTCCCGGGCGCCCTGGCTGGCACCTGGAGTGCTCGGCCATGGCGACGAAATACCTCGGGCCGACATTCGACATCCACGGGGGCGGGATCGACCTGATCTTCCCGCACCACGAAAACGAGATCGCCCAGTCCCAAGCGGCCGGCGACGGGTTCGCGCGCTACTGGATGCACAACGGCATGCTCAAGATCGGCGCCGAGAAGATGAGCAAGTCGCTCGGCAATTCGCTGCTGATTCCCGAGATGGTGCAGAAAGTGCGCCCCGTGGAGCTTCGCTACTACCTGGCGGCGCCGCATTATCGCTCCTCGATCGATTACTCGGAGGAGGCGCTGCTGGAGGCCGCGGCCGCATACCAGCGCATCGAGGGTTTCGTGACCCGTGCCGCCGAGGTGATCCACGACGTGGACGCGCACGCGCCGTTGCCGCAGGCGTTCGTGGACGCGCTCAACGACGACCTGGGCACGCCCCAGGCGCTCGCGGTCGTGCACGAGGTGGTGCGCGAGGGCAACGTGGCGCTGTCGCGGGGCGACAAGGAGGCCGTGGCCCGGCTGCTGGCCGAGACACAGAACATGCTGGACGTCCTCGGCCTCGACCCGCGCTCGCCGCAGTGGCGTGGAGCCGGGTCGGACCTGGCGCCGGTGGTGGACGCGCTGGTGGCGGTGGCGCTGGAGCAGCGGAAGGCGGCCCGCGCGCGCAAGGACTACGAGGCGGCGGACGCGATCAGGGACCAGTTGGCGGCGGCGGGCATCACGGTGGAGGACACACCGCACGGGGCCCGCTGGGAGCTGTCCCGCTAACCCGCGCTCTCACCCTGCGCTGCCAGGGCTCTGGCCTCGGCGAGCAGTTCGGCCTGCCGGGGCCAATCGCCACCGTCGAGGCCGAGCCCGACCGCGTCGGCTCCAGCGTCGGCGTACGCGGCCAGGCGCTCGGCCACCTGCGCGGGAGCGCCGGTCACCGGGACGCTCGCCGCCTCATCGGGCGACATCCGGTGCACGTCGACCAGGGAGCGGACGAAGGACTCCACGGCGGCCGCGGAGTCGTTCGCGAGGAAGGCGTGACCGCCCACGGAGATCGAGGGGACCGGCCGCTCGAGCTCCTCGGCGATTTCCCGCAACCGCGCCGCCTTCCCCGCCAAGGTCCGCGGGTCGATGAGTGAGGGCGCCCAGCCGTCCCCGTACAGCACGGCGCGGCGCATCGCGGCCTCGGAGTTCCCGCCGACCAGGATGGGTGGGACCGGGGCGGCCGGGGCCAGGACGACCTTCTCGCCTGCCAGCACCTCGGCCGGTTCGCCCCGAATGAGGCGCGGCAGGAGCTCCAGCGCGGCATCGGTACGGCGGCCGCGCTCTCCTCGTGGCGCCCCGCCGGCCGCGCGCCAGAACGGCGAGCCGGGGAAGCCGCCGATGCCGACGCCGAGCACGACACGGCCACCGGACAGATGCTGGAGTGTCTGGATCTGCGCCGCGACCCAGGCCGTGGGGCGGAGCGGCAGGGTGAGCACCCCGAATTCCAGCTTGATCCGGCTGGTCGCGGCCGCGACGGCAGCCAGGACGAGGGCGGGGTCGAATCCTGGCGTGCCGTCGCCGATGAGCAGATCCGGCATCCCGACGGCGTCGTACCCGAGGGTTTCCAGGTGGCGAGCCATCGCGATGGCGGGGAGGCCGGAATCGGTCTCAGGCAGGCTGGTGGTGATCCGCATCGTCATCCCTTCCGATGGTGGGCGGGACCGGGATGACTCCACGCTAGGACCCCAAGCAGACTTGAGGTCAATTCGTCCCCACCGGTGCCGCGTGCCGCGTGCCAGGGGTGCTCGGCCGACGTGCCAGATGACCTTCAGACCCTCCGCCGGCGACGTTCGGCCACTTTCACCTCGCATCCGCCGTCCGAGCACGACCGCTGTATTCGCCCCCGTGAGATCGTCTGTGCCAGCCCGATCGCCCAGCAGGTCGGGCACCCACGAAAGGCGAGCACCCCCAAGGGGGCGAGCAGCAGGCCGACCGGCCCGACCACTGGGATGAGCGCCACCGAGCCGATCAACGCCCCGAAGCCGACCGCACCGCGCACCAGATGCCGGGGCAGCGACGAACTCGCGAAGCTCCGGCCGTCAGTCATCGAGACCTCCAGGAGCCGCCGGACCCGTCGACAGCGAGATCAGAAGGCGGCATCGAGATCCCCCGGAGCCGGATCGGACAACGTGCGCTGCACCGCCGCACGGGCACGATGCAACCGCGACTTCATCGCCGCGATGCTGAGCCCCAGCCGCTCGGCGACCATCCGCCCGCTGAGCCCTTGCACATCCCGCATGATCAGCACCTGCCGCTGGTCGGCGGGCAGCGCAGCGATCGCCGCCGCCACCCGCGCGGCCTCCAGCCGCTCGAACACCTCGTCCTCAGCCGACGGCACTGCGGTGGCTTCGGTGAACGGCGGCTTAGGGGGGCGCATCATGAGCCGGGCCCGCCGAATGCATTCATTGCGAATGATCCTGAACATCCACGAAACAAGCGCTCCAGAAGCCCGCAAGGTTCCGATCTTGCGATACAGGACGATCAGCGCCTCCTGCGCGGCGTCCTCGGCGTCCTCGGGCGTGGCGCACAACGATCGCGCGAACCGCTGCACGTGCGGGTGCGCGCCCGCCACCAGCGCTTCGATCGACTCGACGTCTCCTCTGCGCGCGGCGGCGACCAGCCGCTCGTCCGACCACGTCGTCTCAGCCACGATCACGCCTCCTCCGGCGGAGCACGACGACACTACACGTGCCGATGAGCACGGCAGCGACGGCGACGGCGATACCTACGACCACGACAACCAACCTCCATGTCCGTTGTCGCCGGCGGGATTGCCGGGACGAGTATGAGAGGAACTCCAGCCCTGGAAGGATTCACCTCGCCGCGGCCGAGTTCCGGATGGCGGTGTTCCAGGTGGCGGTGTTCCGGGTGGCGGAGTCCCGGCTGATCGGGACGGTGCACGGACCGGTCGGCGTGGGGTATGGACCGGCTCGCGTGGGATATGGACCGGCTCGCGTGGGATATGGACCGGCTCGCGTGGGATGAGGTGCCCGGTGGCCCGAGTACCCTTGATTGCATGGCAGCAGGGGGTAGGGCTTCGGGCAGGCCCGCAAAGAAAAAGGGCCCGTCCAAAGGCACCGGAGGGCAGGGGCGCCGTGGGCTCCAGGGCAAGGGTGCGACCCCGCCTGCCGAAATGCGCCATTGGTACAAGGACAAGGCCCGCGCCGAGCGCATCGCCCGCGAGGAGCAGGGCGGCGCACGCCGCGCGGCTCCGACGAGGCAGCGCCGCTCGGAAGACGCTCCTGAATACATCGGCGGCCGCAACCCCGTGCTCGAGGCCCTGCAGGCGGGGGTGCCCTCCAACGCCCTCTACGTCGCCCAGCGCATCGAGGGCGACGACCGCGTACGCGACTCCATCAAGATCGCGACAGAACGCGGCATCGCCCTGCTCGAGACCACCCGCGAAAAGCTCGACCGCCTGACGGAGGGTGGCGTACACCAGGGAATCGCCCTTCAAATTCCGGCCTACGACTACGCGCACCCGTCGGAGTTGGTGGAGCTCGCGCAAGACGCAGCCGAGACCCCCTTGATCGTCGCCCTGGACTCCGTCACCGACCCCCGCAACCTGGGCGCCATCGCCCGCTCCGCCACCGCCTTCGGCGCCCACGGCCTCCTCATCCCCTCGCGCCGCTCAGCCGGCGTAACGGGAGGCGCATGGAAGACCTCCGCCGGCACCCTGGCCAACCTCCGCGTCGCCCGCGCCGCCAACCTGACGGCGGCCCTGCGGGAATATCGCGACGCGGGCCTGTTCGTCATCGGCCTCGACGGCGCCGGCGAAACCGACATCGGCGACGTCCAGCTACTGACCGAGCCGGCGGTGATCATCGTGGGCTCGGAGGGCAAGGGCCTGTCCCGGCTGGTCCGCGAGCAGTGTGACGTCCTGGCCCGCATCCCGATGCGCGCAGCGGCGGAGTCACTCAACGCGGGTGTCGCGGCGGGCGTGGCACTGTACGAAGTCGCTCGTCACAGGCGTCTCTAGCGTCTACACTGATAGGCCGCGCCGACGTAGCTCAATCGGCAGAGCATCTGTCTTGTAAACAGAAGGTCAGGGGTTCGATTCCCCTCGTCGGCTCTAGGTTTGAACAGGGAAAACGCCCGGTCCGAGATCAACTCGGGCCGGGCTTTCTTGATCGAGTGCGATGAGAGTGCGATCGATCTTGGATTTTCAGGCCTCCGCCGACACCAACTCGAGCACGTCGGCGTCGGCGGAGAACGGCGGGATCGGGTCCCGCTTCGCCTCGCGGAACGGCTTCAAAAGATCGTCGAGCATCGCGACCGGCGAGTGAAGATCGAACCAGGCCCGCTCGGCGAGCGCCTGCTCCCACACCTCCTGAAGGTCTCTCCGAAGCTGAGTTCGCCACTCCTTCGCGATGTGTGTGTACCGGCGGCGCATGTCGCCCCGCTTCATCCCCGGGGACGCGTGCCCGATCCGGTCGTCCCTCAGACGAACGGGTGTCCCCAGCCCGTCCAGCAACGTCGAGTGTCCGTGCCGCATCCCGTGCGGTGTCAGCCACTCCTTGACAGGTAGTCATGACGCCAGCGGCCCATAGTCGGTCTGGCGGTGCGGTCGCACGAACTGATCAAGGATCTCCTTGCGCGTCATGTCCTCCGCCACCGCCCGGCTCAGCCCTCGCTCCACCGCGAACGCCACTAGCTTCTCCTTCGACGAGGCCGCGTTCACCCCTAGCACGATGGGACGCCGCTGGTAGCCCCGCCAGGCCGGCCGCTCGAACGGCTCGCCCGGCACGGCACGCGGCCACGCCGGCACCGGTTCACCCGGCCATACCCCGCTGACGTCGACCAGCACCGGTTTGGCCTTAGGGGAACGTTCGCCTTTCGGGCCCGTGTACCGGCCGTCCGCCGCGGGGTTGAAGAACTGCTGCGCATAGTTGGAGTCCCGGATGTGTGCGCCCTTCGGCCCGAGGAACACGAACCCGCCGCCCTGGCATGGCTGCTCCTGCTGGTCCTTGATCCGCATCGGCTTGCAGGGGCAGCGCTGGTCAGGGTGCGCCTTGATCTGCCGGCCCAGGAGATCCTGCAGGAACGGAGGGATATCGCAGTCCCGGTTCGAGTCGTCCTTGGGCGGCAGCATGAACCACAGCTTGCCGACGTTCTGCAGTTGCCAATCGATGCGGACCATGCCGAGCTTCACATAACTGCGCTGCAGCCCGAGCGCCTCGCCCAGTCGCATCGCGGTGAAGGCGAGTCGGATCACGCCTGCTTCATGCTGATCTGCTTGAGCACGGGCTGCGGACCTGCCGCAGCAATTAGGGACCTCGTTCCCGGCCGAGGAAGCACGACAGGAGTCGCCTGAAGTCGTGCGGGTGTTCGAGCGCCGGCACGTGCCCGCATCGGCCGAGCACGTACAGACGGACATCGGCCAGGTGTTCGAGCAGGGGCAGGGCTGCCGTCCCGAGCGGGGTGATTCGGTCCTCGGCGCCGTGGACGAGCAGCACGGGCGCGCGGACCCCTGCCAGCGTTTGCGCCGAGAGGGTGAGGTCGTCGGCCCAACGTGCCCTAGGTGGAGGGAACAACGACGCGAATGCGGCCGCCCCCGCTCGCATCGCGGCTGCACGGGCAGCGACGGCCGACTCGGTCACGAGCGCTTGGTCGAGGACGAGGCGACTCAACATGTCTCGTGCCCCGAGCGGGTCGGCGGGGGCGGCCCAGACCGCGTCGAGCTCGGCGGACAGCGGCGCCCCGGGGGCGCCCATCGTCGAGACCGCCACGACACGGGTGACCTGCTGGGGACGCGCGGCCGCCAACGCCAGCGCCACGGCACCGCCCATGGAGTGGCCCACCACGGCGTAGTGCTCGACACCGAGAGCATCCATCAGGCCCGCGGCCTGCTCCGTCCACAGCCGGAGCCCACCCCTGGAGCCGGCCGGGATCGGTGTACGGCCGAACCCTGCCTGGTCAGGAGCCACCAGGTGCCAGGACGTGCCCAGCGCCTGTGCCGTCGTTGCCCAGGCGCCGGATCCGGTCGTACCGGGTCCGGAGCCGTGCAGCATCAGCACCGCGGGCCCGGTGCCACTCTCCAGGACGTGGACGGGGGAGCCGTCGACTGTGACGGTCCGAAGTGCCGTCACCGGGACAGGCCAGGTGTTCTCATGCCGATGCGGAGTTGATGGACTTCGAGAAGACCTCCATCATCGCCCTGCCGAATTGCGGCATGTCGGGCCACCCCCGGCAGGAGACGAGGTTGCCGTCCACGACGTCGGGAGCGTCGATGACCGTCGCGCCCGCGTTCTCCATGTCACCGGTGATGGGGGGGAAGCACGCCGTCTTTCGCCCCTTCAGTAGCCCGTAAACAGCTGGCACCTGCGCGCCGTGGCACACCAGCGCGATCGGGAGGTTGCGCGCGAAGAAGTGCTCGGTGATGCGCCTGACGTCGGCGTCGACCCGGATCCACTCGGGGGCACGTCCCCCAGGGATGATGAGGGCGTCATAGCGCTCGACGTCGACCTCGGCCCAGGGCACATCGACCGGCAACTTTCGGCCGTTCTTCTCCACGTAGGCGTCGGAGTTGGGGTCGAACTCGTGGATGACCAGCTGAACGTCACGCATCGTCCGTGACGAGACGTCAACGTCCCAGCCGCCCTCCTGCACGCGATAGTAGGGATACATGGTGTCGAGCTCCTCGGCGGCGTCGCCGGTCAGGAGCAGCGCTCTGGGCACCTGCTTCTCCTCGCATCTAGGGCGGGTGAGGTGGATCCAATCCGATCCGATCGGATTGAGTTAGCATTCCTCGGCCCAGCCCGCCCGTCAAGCCTCTACCGCCATTCCGTCCGCGCCCTTGGCCTGGTCGAACAATCGTCGGAACCGCTCGCCGGACAGCAGGATGTGCCGACGCATGGCGTAGGCGGCGGCGTCGGGGTCACGCGCGGCGATCGCGGCCAGAACTTCTTCGTGCTCGGCCATGGCCAAGTGAGTGACCTGGGTGTCGTGGAGAAGCCGGAACAGGTGCACGTGCGTGTGCAGGCGAGCGAGCGCTTCGCGGATGACCTGGTTCTCCGCGCTCAGGGCGACGAGATCGTGAAAAGCGGCGTCGCGTAGCCCGAAGGCGCCATAGGCCATGGGCCCGTCGCCCCCCTCCAGCTCCGCCATCTCCTCCAGCATTCGTCGCAGACCGGCCACCTGCTTCAAAGATGCGCGTTCGGCGGATTTGCGCGCCGCTGCCGGCTCGAGGAGCAGGCGGACCTCAAGCATGTCCTCGAATCGGTGACGGGTGATTTGGGGGGGAATGCGATAGCCAGCATGGGGCACACGCACGACCAGGCCCTCGGCCTCCATGCGGTTCAGAGCGTCTCGGATCGGCGTCTGTGAGACCCCCAGCTCTCGCGCCAGGACGTCGATCGTGACGCGGGAGCCAGGCTCGATCCGTAGCGACATCATCTGTCCGAGCAGCGTGTCGTACACCTCGTCGGCAAGCCGGCCGCGAGATCTTCCCGGCGGCATTCCGCCCGTCATGGCCCCACGGCGCCGCGCGATCATCGCTTCGTCGTCCATCGTGACGTGAGGTCCTTTCTTGCGTCTTCGGGAACCTGTTGACATCGGTCGCAACACTGCGGGATGTTGACGCTCCCACTCGGATCGTATAGGAAAGGTGACGGATGCCAGCCATCCTTCACCCATCGGGGAACCGCCCGCCATCGCTCCGCTTCGATCAGTTGGAGCTCCCATGAGCATGCTCGACGTCCTACTCGGTTCGCCAACGGGCCGCACCAGGACCGAAGGACTTCTCGACTGCTTGAAGCCCCATTACGTCGCGGCGTACTCGTGACGCCGGTCTGCGGGTCAGCCCCTGCGACTGCCGGCAACACGCCTGAACAACCCAGCAACTGCTCGGCGAAGCACGCAGCAAGGCTCCAGAAGTCCCCACCCAGAAAGCAGGCAAGAAGATGCGGTATCCAAAGCGAATGTCCGTTCCCGGTCGAAAGGTGCAGCTGGCGACGGCGGCCATGTTAGTGGCCACGACCGTGGCGGCTTGCGGCGGCCAGGACGACAGCGCCCCCAAGGCACCGGCGACCATCCCGGAGCTCACCAAGGATCCGCTGACCCTCAGCTTCATCTGGTTCGACTGGCCCCCCGCCCACGCGCTGGAAGCCTTCGCGAACGCGGAGTACACCAAGGAGCGGTCGAACGTGACCATCAAGGTCAAGACCGTGCCGAACGCGAACTGGCACGACGCGATGTTCACCCAGTTCGCCGCGCACAAGACCGACTTCGACATCCCGATCCTGGACTCGCAACACATCGGCGAGGCCGTGACGAACGGCAACATCCTCGACATCACCGACTTCGTCAAGAAGAACATCGACGTCAAGGCCTACAACCCGTACCTCCTGGCGGCCTACGGCCAGTTCCCCCAGGCGGAGACCGGGAAGCGCGACGAAAACGCCAGCCTGTACGGACTGCCGCTGCTCGGCGACACCTGGACGATGATCTACCGCAAGGACCTGATCGGCGACAAGCCACCGCAGACCTGGGACGAGATGATCTCAGTCGCCGAGAAGTGCCAGGCGGACCACCCTGGCGTCAGCGGGCTGGCTTTCCACCAGGCCAACGGCTCCGACGCCGCGGCCGTAACCTACAACACGGTCAACGGCGTCTACGGCGGCAACCTCTGGGACCCCAAGACGCGCAAGATCGACGGCGTCCTCAACGACACCGCGGGCCAGGAGGCGATGGACGTCCTGGTCAACAAGATGAAGCCGCTGACCGCCAAGGGCTCCGGCAACTGGTTCATCGACGAGGTGAACGCTGCGGTCGCCCAGGGCAAGGCCTGCATCGCGTTCAACTGGATCGCCGCGAGCGGCGGCCTGCTCGACCCGAAGCAGTCGACGCTCGGCACCACGCGGGAGCAGATTCTCGACAAGCTGGGTTTTGCCACCCTGCCGAGCCAGAAGACGAACCTGGTGCCTCTCGGCGGCATGGGGATGCACGTGTCGGCCTACTCGCCCGAAGCGAACCAGGCGGAGGCCCTGAACTTCATGAAGTGGTTCGAGCAGGCTGACATCCAGAAGAAGTGGGCCGCGGCTGGTGGCGTGCCATCGCGTACGGACGCCCTGGAGTCGCCCGAGTTCCTCAATGCCCAGCCGTTCAACCAGGTGTACACCGACTCGGTTCCGCGGATGCGGGACATGTGGAACGTGCCCGAGTACGCGCGCCTCGTCGACATTGAGAACACCAACGTGAACGCGGCTCTCAACGGCGCGAAGACGCCGAAGGATGCGCTCGACGACATCGCCAAGGAGCAGCAGGGCGTGCTCAACGCCAGCAGCCGCAAGGGCGGCGGCGGACTGTGAGTTACTCCGCCCCTCTGACGACCGACCACCCGGGGCAGGTGGCGTCCGCGACGCCGCCCGCACCGGGCCGGTCCCGCCGCTTGGGCGACCGCCGGCTCGCCGTGGCCTTCATCTCCCCCGCGTTGCTGCTGTTGCTCGCAATGTCGGTGTTCCCGTTGCTGTGGGCGTTGTACCTGTCTTTCACCGACTACTCGGCCACTCGCGGGGGGCCCGCCGAGTTCGTCTGGTTCGAGAACTACACCGCCATCCTGACCTCGCCGCAGGTCCACCTGAGGGCCTTGACGACGTTGATCTACGTGGTCGGCGCGGTCACCCTGCAGACCGTGCTCGGTTTCGCCATCGCCTACCTGATCTCACGGCGCACGCACGGGCGAGGACTGCTGACCACCCTGTTCCTGGTTCCGATGATGTTGTCGCCGGTCGTGGTCGGGCTGTTCTGGCGATTCATGCTCGACGCGCAATTCGGCGTGATCAACAGCGTGCTCGGCTCGCTCGGCCTGGGGCAGGTGGAGTGGCTCACCCGGCAGCGAACGGCACTGATTTCCCTGATCCTGGTCGACACCTGGCAATGGACGCCGTTCATCATGCTCATCGCACTCGCGGGCCTTACCGCGGTTCCCAAGTACTTGTACGAGGCCGCCTCGATCGATCGGGCGTCCGAGTGGTTCAAGTTCCGCACCATCACTCTTCCGCTGGTGTGGCCGCTGCTCCTCATCGCCGTGTTGTTCAGGGCCATCGAGGCCTTCCGGCTGTTCGACCTCGTCTACATCCTCACCAGCGGAGGTCCGGGGGTCTCCACCGAGACGTTGTCGTTCCACGTCTACAAGGTCGCGTTCCTGGGCTTCAACACCGGAACCGCCTCGGCGTACGGGATCCTCATGGTCCTCGTCGTCATCGTCCTGACGCAGCTCTACCTGCGCTACTTGAACAAGCTCAAGGAGGACTGATGGCCCTCTCCGTCGACGAGGCCGTGTCCACAGGTCCTGCCCGGGATCACACGCCCCCCGCGCGCCGCTTCGGCGGCAGGGGCCGCTCCGTGCTGGAGGTCGCGCTGCTGACCGTGCTGGCCGTCGTGATGCTCTTTCCGGTGCTGTGGATGATCGAGACGTCCATCAAGGAGAACCGGGACGTCTACGCCATCCCGGCCAAGTTCTTCGACTTCAAGGTCACTATGGACCATTTCAAGGACGTGTTCGTCGCCTCCGGCGGCGGTCGTTCGACCTTGTCCGTCTCGTTCCTCAACTCCGTCGTGGTCGCCGGGGTCTCCACGGCGCTGGCCACCGTGCTGGGGGTCCCGGCGGCCTGGGCCTACTCACGCTTCGCCGTGAAGGCAAAGAAGGACCAACTGTTCTTCATCCTGTCCACCCGCTTCATGCCGCCCGTGGTGGTCGTGATCCCGATCTTCCTCATGTACCGCCAAGTCGGACTCATCGACACCAAGCTCGGCCTGATCCTCATCTACGCCGCGTTCAACGTCCCGTTCACGATCTGGATGATGAAGGGGTTCGTCGACGAGGTGCCCGCAGAGTACGAGGATGCCGCCATGCTCGACGGCTACACCCGCTTGCAGGCGTTCTGGCGATTCACCCTTCCCCTGCTCCTGCCCGGCATCGCCGCGACGGCGGTCTTCGCACTCATCTTCTCGTGGAACGAGTTCGTGTTCGCCATCTTCCTTACCTCCAGCGACAACGTGCGGACGGCCCCACCTGCCATCGCCGGCCTCATAGGTGGAACCACTGTGGACTGGGGTCTCGTGGCCGCAGCCTCCGTAGTGTTCGCCCTACCGGTGCTCGTCTTCGCCTACCTGGTGCGCAAGCACCTCGTCGCCGGTGTGACGCTCGGGGCGGTGCGACGCTGATGGCGGGCATCGAGGTGACCGCCCTGCACAAGCGCTACCCGGACGGGACGGTCGCAGTTGATCACGTGGACCTGTCCATCGGCGACGGCGAGCTGTTCGTGATGCTCGGCCCTTCAGGTTGCGGCAAGACGACCACGCTGCGGGCCATGGCCGGCCTGGAGAGGCAGACGACGGGCGACATCCGCATCGGCAACACGCTGGTCAACGACCTGCCGCCCGCCGAGCGCGACATCGCCATGGTGTTCCAGTTCTACGCTCTCTACCCGCATCTGAGAACCCGCGACAACCTGGCGTTCCCACTGCGGGCCGAGGGACTGCCCAAGGCGGAGGTGCGCGAGCGGGTCGACGAGGCCGCCCGGCTGATGCGGCTCGGTCCGCTCCTGGACCGGCGACCGCGCCGGCTGTCCGGCGGGGAGCAGCAGCGCGTCGCGCTTGCTCGCGCCCTGGTGCGACGACCGCGCGCATTCCTCATGGACGAACCTCTCACCAATCTGGACGCGGAGCTGAGGGCGGACATGCGCACGGAGATCAAGCACCTGCAGGGGGAGCTGGGGACGACGATGGTCTACGTCACCCACGACCAAGTCGAGGCGATGTCGCTCGGTCACAGAATCGCCATCCTCAACAAGGGCCGCGTCGAGCAGATCGGCACGCCGCTGGAAGTCTACGACCGTCCGGCGAGCCTTTTCTGCGCCGCGTTCATCGGCTCCCCGCCGATGAACCTGATTGAGGTGGAGGTGGCCGACGGGAAGCTGCGCAGTCGGGGCGGACTGGCCCTCACGCCACCGCCAGGCCTGCCGCGCGACCGTCGTCTGGTCGCAGGCGTCCGGCCGGAGGCGCTGGAAGTCACAGAACCAGGGGCGGAACGTTCGGTCCCGGCCCGCGTGGTCTCGGCGGAGTGGCTGGGCGACGAAATCATCTACGTGGTTGACCACGGCGGCCAGCGCGACGTACGGGTTCGGATGCCACCGACTGTCCGTTTCGCCGCTGACGCACCGGTCGGGCTGCGGCACACCGGCGGGACTCCGGCGGTCTACGACGTGAGCACGGAAGAGCTGGTGGCCTGATGGGAACGGTGGCAGTGCACGGGCTGTGCAAGTCCTTCGGTAAAGTCCAGGCCCTGGACGGGGTGACCCTGGACGTACCGGACGGATCGTTCTTCGTCGTGCTCGGACCCTCCGGGGCAGGCAAGACGACGACCCTGCGAGCGATCGCCGGCCTTGAGAAGCTTGACGCCGGGTCGGTGCATCTGGACGGGAGGGACGCGACCGGTGATGCCCCGGCCGCACGCGACCTGGCCATGGTCTTCCAGAACTACGCCCTCTACCCGCGACACACGGCGTACGAGAACATCGCTTCGCCGCTGCGGGCACGCCGCTGTTCTTCGAGCGAGATCGCCGCTGCCGTCGAGCAGATGTCGAGCCTGCTGCACATCGAACGTCTGCTGCAGCGTCGTCCGGCGCAGTTGTCGGGCGGTGAGATGCAGCGTGTCGCCCTGGCCCGGGCACTGGTCCGTCGCCCACGCGCGTTTCTCATGGACGAGCCGCTGACGAACCTCGACCTCAAGCTCCGCGTCGAGATGCGCACCGAGCTCACCCGCATCCACCGGAGCCTCGGAGCAACTTTCGTCTACGTGACCAACGACCAGGTCGAGGCCCTGTCCATGGCCGACCAGGTCGCGGTACTCAAGGAGGGGAAGGTGCAACAGGTCGGAACGCCGACCGAGGTGTACGAGCGTCCAGCCAACCAGTGGGTCGCGGGATTCGTCGGGAGCCCGCCGATCAGCCTGCTCGCCTGCCACGCCGAGGGAGATCGTCTGGTCGGGGCGGAAGGCTGGACGCTGCCGCGGCCCCGCTGGTCCACGGCTGAGGACGGTCGTCCGCTGCTGCTGGGCCTGCGCGCGGAGGACCTGTCCGTCGAGCAGCGTGGGGACGCGTCGTTGTCGGGTGAGCTCTACGGCCTTGAGCCGCTCGGTGACCGAACGGTGGTCGACGTCCGAGTGGGGACGGAGATCCTCAAGGTCAAGGCACGAACCACCGTTACCGGTACGCCGGGCGAGCGGCTGCTTGTCACGGTCGACCTGGACCGTGCGCACCTGTTCGATGCGCGCACCGGGCTGGCGCTGTCCGAGGCCGGGAGGTAATCGCGCGGGGCGGCGACGTCAATATGCGCCCGCACGTGGCAATCGAGCCTCGGCGGACCGTCACTGGTGAGCACGGCCTGACGACGCTGAAGCAGCCATGGCCCGAGAAGGCGATCGGTGGCGCGGGGCGTCGCCCTGCAGCCAGGGCCAAGGTCACATTGACCCGCTCGGCAACCTCGACCCCGACGAGGTCGGGTGACCCGTTCGTCAACGCGCGTGGCGCGATCGCTGAGGTCACGCTGGACATCACCAAGAACATCACAGGAGGCGACGCAATGAGTCCGATGAACGTCCTGGCCCCCGAGCACCGGCGGCTCCGGATTGGCGACGCCTGGCGCGACGCCGCCAGCGGAGCCACTTTTGTCGTCGAGGACCCGGCCACCGGCAAGACCATCGCCGAGGTGGCGGACGCCGACGTCGTTGACGGGCTCGCCGCTCTGGACGTGGCGAGCAACGCAATGGCGGAGTGGGCGGCGACCCCGCCGCGAAAACGGTCAGAGTTGTTGACCGCGACGTACCGGGCACTGACCGAGCGATCCGAGGAGGTCGCCCGGCTGATAACGCTCGAGATGGGCAAGCCGCTCGCCGAGGCTCGGGGAGAGGTGGCCTACGGCGCCGAGTTCTTCCGTTGGTTCGCCGAGGAGGCGGTGCGCGTCGAGGGGCGCTACAACACCGCTCCCGCTGGTGGATATCGCATCCTCACCGTGCCGAGGCCGGTCGGACCGTGCGTCTTCGTGACGCCCTGGAACTTTCCGTTGGCCATGGGTGCCCGCAAGATCGCTCCTGCGCTGGCGGCGGGCTGCACGACGATCACCAAGCCAGCAGCCCAGACGCCACTCACCATGCTGTTCCTGGCCCGCATCATGGAGGAGGTCGGCGTTCCCCCGGGCGTCGTCAACGTCGTGACAACCAAGCGTGCCGGCGAGGTGGTCTCAGCACTGCTGGCCGACCGTCGGACCCGCAAGCTTTCGTTCACCGGGTCGACCGAGGTCGGGCGCGTGCTGCTACGACAGGCGGCGGACAACGTGCTGCGCACCTCCATGGAACTGGGCGGCAACGCGGCCTTGATCGTGTGTGCCGACGCGGACCTGGACGTCGCGCTCGACGGTGCCATGGTGGCCAAGATGCGCAACATCGGGGAGTCCTGCATCGCGGCCAACCGAATCTACGTCGAGGAGCCGGTGCGCGAGGAGTTCACGGCGCGCTTCGCCAAGCGGATGGGCGCGCTCTCGGTGGGCCATGGTCTCGACGACGGCGTGGACGTCGGGGCGTTGATCGACGAGGCCTCGGTCACCAAGATCGACGAGCTCGTCGCCGACGCGGTCAATCGCGGAGCCCGTGTCTTGGTGGGCGGCGAGCGTCCGGATGGGCCGGGCCACTTCTACCCGCCTACGGTCCTCGTCGACGTGCCCGAAGACGCGCGGATGCTGGAGGCGGAAATCTTCGGCCCGGTGGCCCCGATCATCTCGTTCACGTCCGACGACGAGGTGATGGCGAAGGCCAACGACACCGAGCACGGCCTGGCCGGATACGTCTTCACCCGTGACCTCCAGCGGGCGCTCCGGTTCGCCGAGGGGCTAGAGACGGGGATGCTCGGCATCAACCGTGGTCTGATCTCGGACCCGTCAGCTCCGTTCGGAGGCGTGAAGCAGTCCGGGATCGGCAAGGAGGGGTCGCACGAGGGCATCCTTGAGTACCTCGACGTCACCTACGCGGCGATCGACCTACCGTGACCGGCCCGCTGCTCCGGGTGCCCGCCGAGGATCACCGCGCCCTGTGCGCACATGACCTGACCGGCCTCCACCCGTGGGGCGGGACCCGGGCCATGGTCGGCACGGATCCGCTGGCACCAGGGGACGCCGTCGACTCCGCCGGTGTGCGCGCCACAGACGCGGCCGCGGCGGTGGATGGGGCGATCAGCCCTTTCGGCGGTCCCAAAGGCTACGCCCTCGGGCTCATGATCGAGGTGCTGGTCGCGACCTTGACTCGTACCGCCCTTGGCGACGATGTCCGCGGGACCCTCGACCCGACTGACCAGCCCACCAAGGGCGACGTCTTCATCGCGATGGACCCGAGGGCGCCCGGGCACGACCGAGTCTGGGAGCCCGGCGCGCGCGCCTGCGCCACCCGGCAGCCAACCTTGCCGACGCCGTCCCGGTCTCGCAGGTGACCTGGACGTCCGCCCAGCAAATCACCGCCGACGTTCCAGAGAGGCACTGACATGCTTGAGACCGTCCGCGGACCACGCCAGCTGATAGTGGGCGAAGGGGTCGCGCAGAACATCCCACGAGTGGTGGCCGAGTGTGGCTCGCGAGTCCTCATCGTGACCGACCGGGTTCTTCTGGGGCAGCCGGGCGTGGCCGAGATCGTGGCCGCCGTGCGGGAGAAGGTCGAAGCCGTCGGGGTGTTCGCCGACGCGACTCCGGACGTGCCACTCACTGATGTCGCCCTGGCCGTCTCGGTCGCCGCAGAGGTGGACGCCGACGTAATCCTCGCCATCGGGGGTGGCACGGTGATCGACCTCGCCAAAATCGTCGGCGTCATCCGGTGCCACGGTGGGACGCCGCGCGACTTCTACGGGGAGTCGAAGGTGCCGGGGCCGACGATGCCTCTCGTCGCGGTCCCGACGACGTCAGGCACCGGCTCCGAGCTCACGCCCGTCTCGGTGTTGACCGACCCGGACCGCGAGCTGAAGGTGGGGGTCTCCAGCGTCCACATCGTGCCCGACTTCGCCATCGTCGACCCCGAGCTCACCTACACCTGCCCTGCGACCGTCACTGCCCACTCCGGCATCGACGCGTTTTGTCACGCGGTGGAGAGCTACACCGCGCGACCCCGGGCCCACGGACCGCGCGACCCGGTGGAGCAGGTCTTCCTCGGCCGCAACCCGATCACCGATCACTACGCGCTCCTGGCCGCGGAGCGGATCGCCCGCAGCTTGCCCCATGTCGTCAGGGACGGAGGCGACAGGGACGCGCGCGCGGACATGTCCTATGGGTCCATGCTAGCCGGGCTCGCATTTTCCCACGCAGGCAACGCGGCTCCGCACGCTCTCCAGTACCCCATCGGCGCAGCCACCCACACACCGCACGGCCTGGGCGTCGGGCTGCTGCTGCCCTACGCGCTGGACGCGGCCAGGGATGCCATCGGCGACCGGTTGGCCATCCTCGCCGGGGTGTGCGGGCTCGACGTGACCGACGCCTCGGATGCCGAGGCTGCAGATACGTTCCTCACCTGGCTCGACGGGCTCCTTGCCGACATCGGCATCCCTACTACCTTGGCGGACATCGGCGTGGCACGCGCCGACCTCTCGCGCTTCGCGGAGATGGCCAGTGGCGTCACCCGCTTGATCCAGAACCATCCAGGCCCGACCGACACCGCCAGCCTGACCGCGATCCTCGAAGCGGCCTGGATCGGGGACCGGACCCGACACGTCCTGACTCCGGAGCAGAGATAGTGACGGGCCTTTCACATGACGACGAGTTTCCTGCCCCACCCTGGGTATCGGAATTGTCGGCTACGCGGCATGAAGGTGCAGAACGCTGACTGATCCTATGGAACCACCTGTCCAACGATTGCGGGGACCAAGGTCTCCATCAAAGCCGGGGGCGCGAGAAGCGGCCCCACCGCTCGTGCGGGATCAGGCACCAGGTGTTGATCGTTGATGCATGGTCATCAACGGGATTTGGCCCCACTTGTTGATCGTGGAACCTTGATCGCGGATGAGTTTGGCCCCACCCGCGAGGTTAGAAGCGTGACTGGTCTGCAGATCAGCATCACCTGTCACACTCAGTAGTTACTGATTGTTAACGTGTGCCATGGGGTGGTTCAGACGAAGAGCCCAGGTCGACTCGGGGATGATCGGTGACGACGGCCACGAGCAGGGAGTGGCCTGGTTGTCGACGCGGCGCGGCTGCGGCGGAACACCGTCCCGTGCCCCGTCCTCGTCCGGCTCCCGTTTGATTCAGCCAGTCGCGGCGGCTGATTGAGCGGCGCTGCCCCTGGCCGACAGTTTTCGTATGTGTCGTATGGCGATGAGCGGCACCGTCACGCCGATCAGGTTGCAGTATGCCACCGCGGCGTAGAAGCCGTCCGCGCTGCCGACGGCGTGTGCCGCCGCCGCGCCGACCGCGACGATTAGGCCGAAGTAGATGGCGTTGAGCACGATGGCCCGGAATCCGCCGCCGGTCTCCTCCATGACGGTCAGCGAGGCGAGCACGGGTCCCTGGACGGCGTAGGTGAGCGCCACGGCGCCCAGGTAACTGCCCGCGGCTGCGGCCACCCCGGCGTCGCCGCCTATCAGCCGCGCCAGCGGGTCATGCAGTGACCACACCAGCGTCGCGATCACCACGTAGGTCACGACGGTGACCTCGATGCCACCGCGCATCGATTCACGTATTCGCCGCCATTCGCCCGCGCCGCGTTGCTGGTTGATGGTGATCGCTGTGGCTGTACCCAGGACCATGCCCGGCAGCAGCACGACGCCCTGCAGGGTGGAAGCGACCGTGAACCCGGCCACCGCGTTCTCCCCGTAGTTCCCGAGGACGCCGATGACCGCGAGGTTGTACGCGGAGAGCACGAGAAAGGACATGGCGATGGGCACACCGATGCGGCGCAGGTCGGTGAACACCTCACGCCGCCAGATCCGGGCGGCCGACGGATGCCACAGCTCGGTGCGGCGCAGCAGCACCAGGCCCATGGTCAGGCCGGTCAGACCCGCTGTCGCCTCGGCGATGGGCACCGCCGCGACCCCGATGTCGACACCGAGCCCGAGGCCGGCCACGAGGCCGATCCTCACGATCGCCGTACAGATGACCAGGACGGTGGCCTGTCGCACATACCCATAGCCACGCAGGCTGGACGCGCACATCTCCTCCCCGACGGCCAGCAGACTGGCCGCGCTGGTCCAGCGCAGGAAGGAGGCAAACGTGTCCCGCAGCCCGGCGTCCACATGAAGGAGACCGGTCAGGGAGGGAGCCGCGACCGCGAGGACCAGGTAGAGGACCGCGCCGAGCCCGAGCCAAACCCTGGCCAGGCTGGCGGCGTTCGACATGACGTCCCGGGGGCGCCCGGCCCCCTTGCTGATCGCTGCGGCGACCTGGTTGCAGACCGCGAAGCCCACACTCAGGGCAAGGACGGTGAGGCTCACAGGCTGATACAGGGAACGTACATAAATGGCCTCTCCCCCCATACGCCCCAGAATCACGATAATTCCGAGCTGGGCAGCGAAATTGAGGGACCCAGCCATAAATAGAGGAACAGCGAGGCCGGAGATGGTTCGCCACACCCCCCTTCTTTCATGAGCGGCCAAGGAAAACATGCGGACCTCCGGAACGCAACGGGATCGGGGCACGAATTGACCCTGCGGGACGATAGCGACATTCATCGACGAATGTCCAGAGGGGGCCTGGCTAGTTCAGGCCAGGTCCGGGAGCATCCCCGTCGCGCACTCTCGTTGGATGGCGTAGATTCGCCCGGGTTCCGCAGTTTGTAGTCACACATGGCGGCTGGGCTGAGAGGATCCGCAGGTAGATGGCTTGCAGAGAGCTCGGGGGGTGTCACGGAAGACCGAGAGTGTAGTAGCACGACTTCGAAGATTTAACGTACGTGAGCTCAAGATTTGTGATTCTGTGTAGTCATGTACTTGCGGTTCACGCGGCGAACCAACGCTGACGGAACACGAACATGTAGCAGGCTGTCAGCTCCCCGGCCAGGTCGATGACCACATCCCCGAAGTCGGCCTCCGCTTCGACTCCAGGCTTGTGCTCTTGATCGATCGGTACTTCCCGTGGTGGCGCCCCGCCCGCCTCAACCTTGATCTCCGGTCGCCGCCAAGACACGTAGTCACAGACCGTCGAGTAGGAAATCCCCTCCATCTCATACTCGGTCACCAGAAACCAGACGCGGGCACCGCCATCGACTACGGCCGCCAGATCGAGCTGGACAAACTCCCGATCAATGAACGCAAGGCCACGCTGCTGCTCGACACCTCCCGCGCCTTTCTCATGTGGAACCAGCACGAAAGTGCACTGCACATCCTGCGCGCCGCAGGCGAGATCGCACCCGAGGAGATCACCGGCCGCCCCGCGGCGCTCCGGCTGGTCCGTGACATCCTGGCAACCGCCCCGATCAGCGTCCGCCGTGAAGCTCGCGAGTACGCGGCAACCCTGGGAGTCATCGCGTGGCCCAACCCGGCAAGGTCCTCTACATCGCCGAATTGATCTCTTAGGTGTCAAGGCGGCGGCGCGGCGCGCCGACGTACCCCCGGCCCTCCGCCCGTCCGCCGTCCGGGCGCGCAGTCTGGGGGCCGGTCCCGGACGGCGGCGGGACGCCGGGCGGGGCGCCGCACGCCTGCTACGCCGCTCTTACCGAACGCACGGACCCGGGTTGCCACGCCGCCGCACGGATGCAGTCCTTACGATCGCCACATCGTGGCCGGTCGCCATACATGGTCGGGGGCGACCGGTGGGCCAGGGCTTCGTTCCTCAGCCCTGGCCCACCGAATTGCGTGGAACTCTCCGGCGAACGAAGACGGACCGCGAGGATGCCAAAGGGACAGGAAGCCGAACGCGACGGCCGCGATGCGTTCGGCCAGCCGCCGCGAGTACGCGATGAGCTCGGGCGGACCCTCGAGGTCGGTGGTCTTCCAGGGCAGGCCACGCGATCTCGTCCACGCACCGGGCTCGCTGACGGCCCGCCACCTGCGTGCGCTCGGCCGTTGATGACGGTGAGGCGGTAGCGCGTACAGTCTGTCCCATGGGACCCGTACTCGTCTTCGACGGAGACTGTGGATTCTGTACGATGTGCGTCCGGTTCATCCAGCGGCGTATGCGGACCCGGGCGCGGATCACGGCCTGGCAGTTCGCCGACCTCGCCAGCCTCGGCGTGACGCGTGAGCGCGCCCAGTACGAGCTGCTGTGGATCTCCGAAAGCGGCGTGTACGGCGGAGCCCAGGCAGTAGCCAAGCTGCTGATCGACGCCGGGTTGCCGTGGAGCCCGCTGGGACTGGTCCTGCGGCTGCCGCCGATGCGCTGGCTAGGGCACGGGCTCTACCGGCTCACCGCGAACAATCGAAGCCGCCTGCCCGGCGGCACCCCGGCGTGCGCGCTTCCCGGGGATGGGCAGACGCTCCAGCGGTAGGAACGCGGCCAGGCAGATCACGTGCGGCAGGAAGTGAATCGTGATCACCGCCCACGTCATCAGGTGGAAGCCGAGGAAGAAGGCCACACCCGTGTACAGCGCGCGGCCACGCACGAACAACACGACCGGCGAGACCGTCTCGGCAAGCAGGACGAGCCACTGGCCGATGAGGAGCGCGCCTGGGATGTCCGCCACGAAGTGACCGAAGAACGTGCCGCGGCGGGCGATCGCCCATTGGAAGGTGGCGCCGTTCGGCCACTCCCATCCGCCATGGCGGATCTTCGCGTACGCGGACAGGAAGTAGGTGGCCACGACCGCGATCTGCACGCAGCGCACCGCCCACCCCGCCGCCTCCTCGCCGGCCCGGCCCACCGTGGGCAGCACGAAGAGGGCCACGATCAGGGCGAGGTGGTCGTGGTCGACCTTGCCGTACGACATGGCGAGCATGGCCCACTGCAGATAGCCGAGCGCTGCCACGTACCCCGCCGCGCGGGGCAGCCGGCCGGTCGCCGCGATCAGTGCCGCGACGACGACGATCGCGAACAAGGGGTAGACCAGCGCCTCGGTCGCCCCCGGTAAGTGGAGCAGACGTGCCAGGAGGACCGGCTGATAGACGGACGTGGCCTGCGTGTGCCCCCACACGCTCCCGGTGAACAACAGCATGTCCAGGGGCAGGAACAGATAGACGATGACCCGGAGGATGCCGATCCGCCGTAGGGGGATCGGGGGAAACCACCAACGCGTCAGCGCACCGACCATGACACCCTCACAACGTTGCGGGTCCACGCCGGGCGCCGGTCCCTCAGCTTGATGACCTTGGTGATGACATGAAGTTTCGTCAGACGCGGAGCCTTCGGGTGGAGCCGGGCATACGCCTCGGCCATTTCCTGGAGTAGCGCCGGATTGTTGATATATCGGGTCAGCTGGCCCTCTAGTTCGGCGCGGCGGATCCCGACGTATGACGGCTCGATGGGAATCTCGAACCTCGCGCCCGCCGCGGTCTCCGCCTCCATGAAGAGCGATTTGATCTCCCCATCAGGCGGAACACTGAAGGCGTATTGGACCATCGGCCCAAATGGGAACAGATCGTCGTCGCCTGCAACCGTTCCGTAGCCGAGCGCGACGAGCACAGTTCCCGCCGTGATTAACCGCCCCGTCTTACTTCCCCTTGAAAGTGTTGCCCCCATGCGCGGTAAAGCTAGCAGAACGAAAGTCCTGATTGCCGCCAATCTGGATATGTCGCCATAGAGGGGCCTATGAGCTATCCCCTCCGCAAGCGGACAAACCGCAATCAAAGAACATTAATCCCAAAAAAGCGCATTCCACGGCTGCGCCGGCGCCGCTCGGTACACGACCCTTCGCTGAGCGTCAAAGTACTTTCCGTCTAGCGTCGGCCCTGGGGCACTCAGCCCTTGTCGTTCGGGGTGCGGACGGGGTCCGCCGAACGAGCCGTTGCGCGTATCTAGGCCGACATGGCATCGAGAGATCTTGGAAGAGAGCCCGCAGGGTTATCGATGCTCACGTCCGGAGGCGCTCTCGGATGTGCAACGGTGCTGGTCAGAGGCCCATAAGGGCCGTGAGCAGGGCGCGGTACGGTCAGGGGTCGCGGCGGGAGATGGCGGCGGACGCGGCCGCCAGCGCGAGCGCGATGTATCCGAGCAGCACTAGCGCCGCCCCGGCGGGCGGCAGCCACGCGTCCGGGATGCGGCCGGGCAGCAGGTTGGAGGCCATCGGCAGGGTCAGCGAGCCGATCCGCTCGTTCCACGGGTCCGGCAGCAGCGAGATGAGCGCGGGCACCACGAACAGCAGGGCGAAGATCGCGATGAACCCTCCGCCCGACGAGCGCAGCACGGTCCCCACACCCAGCCCCATCAGTCCCATCACCATGCAACTGAACCCGGCGCCGAGGACGGAGGCCAGCGCGTACGGCGACGCGAGGGTCACGCCGATGCCCCGGGTGCCGAGCACGGCCTGGCTGACGAAGAAGACGGCGAACGAGCTGAGCTGGCCGGCGATGAGCGAGATCACGCCGACCACCAGCGCCTTCGCCATCAGCAGGGTGCGCCGCTGCGGTACCGCGGTGAGCGTCTGGCGCAGCATGCCTGTGGTGCTCTCCGAGGTGATGGCGAGGATGCCGAAGGCGGCCAGGACCAGGTAGGTGACCTGAAGCGCGGTCCCGCCCGCCGCTGACGGGTCGAACCCGGACCGGCCCTGCTCGGACAGCCGATCCCATGAGCTGGCCGCGCTCAGTGCCAGCCCGCCGCCGAGCACGACCGGCAGCGGCAGCACGGCCAGCAGGTAGTACGTTGAGCGCAGCGAGCGGATCTTGAGCCACTCCGCCGCGACGAGGTCCCGGACCAGCCGGGTGCGAGAGGGTTGCAGCGTGCGGCCGTCCGGCTCGACGTGGCTGCTCGCGATGTAGGTGTGACCGGTCCTCATGCCTGCCGCCGTTCCGTTCTGTGGTCAGTGCTGCTGTCGGTGAGCTCCATGAACGCCTCTTCCAGCGACGCGCTGCGCGGGATGATCTCGTACAGCGGGATGCCGTGCGCGGCGGCCAGCTCGGAGATCCACGCGTTGTCCAGCGCGGGAGTGCGGGCGGCGTCGCGCCGGCTGCCGCTGACGGCCATCCCCCCGCCCGGTTCGGGGCGCACCACTGCGCCGTGCGCGAGCAGCAGCCGCTTCAGCTCGTCCTCCCGCGGGGTGCGCACCAGCACGTCCCGGTGGAACCGCGCGACGAGCTCGCCGACGGTCGCCTCGGTGATCAGCCGGCCGCGCCCGATGATGATGACCCGGTCGGCGGTGAGCGCCATCTCGCCCATCACGTGGCTGGAGACGAAGACCGTGCGGCCCTCGTCCGCCAGCGTGCGCAGCAGCCCGCGGATCCACCGGATGCCCTCGGGGTCGAGCCCGTTGACCGGCTCGTCGAGGATGAGCACGCCAGGGTCGCCGAGCAAGGCCGCCGCGAGCCCCAGCCGCTGCCGCATGCCGAGCGAGAAGCCGCCCACCCGCCGGTGCGCCGCGTCCGCCAGGCCGACCTGGTCCAGCACCTCGGTCACCCGCCGCCGGCCGATGCCGTTGGTAAGGGCCAGGACGGACAGGTGGTGGTAGGCCGAGCGGCCGGCGTGGGCGGCGTCCGCGTCCAGCAGTGCGCCGACGGAGTAGAGCGGACGGACCAGCGACCTGTAGGGCCGGCCGCCGATGAGCGCCTCGCCCGAGGTGGGGGCGACCAGGCCGAGTATCGCCCGCATGGTGGTCGACTTCCCCGCGCCGTTCGGGCCGAGGAACCCCGTCACCAGGCCCGGCATCACGTTGATGGACAGGTTGTCGACGGCGGTCCTGGACCCGTGGCGCTTGGTCAGGTTCCGTACTTCAATCATGTCTCCACGATCGCGAAAGGCCGGGCCCGCGTCATCGAGCCCAGGTCTGGACGTCTCCGCCCTGGGTCGGAGGCCGCCGTCTCCGACCCAGGGCGGATGCCCTCGGGCGGGGCGGTACGTAAAGTGACCGCATGGATGGCCTCCGTCCGCTGCTGGCCTCGCGCTTACTCCGCCGTCATCTGGTCGTGTTCGACATGGCACTGGGCGTCCTGCTCGGCCTGGTCGCGCTGGAACGGGTGGCCGTGCCGCCGTACGGCTGGCTGTTCGGCGTCGCCCTGGGACTCGCAGCCGGGCTGCGGCGGCTCTGGCCGCTGCCCACCCTCGCCGTAGTGCTGGCTCTCGCGGCCGTCGGGGTGCAGGCCGGCGCGCTGATCAACCCGTGGCTGGTGTGGGCGTTCGTGCTCTACACGGTCGGGCTGGCGACCTCGGGCCCGCCGGCCTACCTCGGCCTCGCGGCCGGCCTGGCCGGCGTCGCCGCCCTGGTACCGCTGACGCACGAGCCCAACCTGGTGGGCAGCGTCGGGCTGATCGGGCTGAGCTGGCTGACCATGGCGGCCGCCTGGCTGCTCGGCCTGGCCGTACGGGAGCGGCGGACCGGCGCGGCCAGGGTCGCCGAGCAGCAGGCCCGCCTCGCCGTGGCCGAGGAGCGGGTCCGCCTCGCCCGGGAACTACACGACATCGTCGCGCACAGCCTCAGCTTGATCGCCATGCGGTCCGGCGTCGCGGTGCATGTGGCCGGGGAACGCCCCGGAGAGGCGGTCAAGGCGCTGGAGGTGATCCAGGAGACCAGTCGCGGCGCGCTCGACGAGATGCGGCGCATGGTGGGCGTCCTGCGCTCCGCCGGCGTCGGCGACCCGGAGGACTCCCCGCTCACCCCCGTGCCGGGACTGGTCGGTTTGGAGACCCTGGCCGGCCGGGCGCGAGAGGCGGGCGTGCGGGTCACCATTAACGTAGACGGCGGGCACGACCTGCCCCGCGGCGTGGAGAGCACGGTCTTCCGCATCGTGCAGGAGTCCCTCACGAACGTGATCAAGCACGCGGGGGAGCGGGTGTCCTGCGCGGTCTCGGTCGCGGTGACCCCCATGGAGGTCCTGGTCGAGGTGATCGACGACGGGAAAGCCGGTAGGGTCCCCTCCACCCAGGTGGGCGGGCACGGCCTCATCGGCATGCGGGAGCGGGCCCTGCTCCAGGGCGGGGAGTTCACCGCCGGCCCGCGGGAACAGGGCGGATTCCGGGTCGCGGCCAGGCTGCCGTACCGCCGGTGACAAGGGACGGAGGCTCATGACCGAGGGCATCAAAGTGCTCATCGCCGACGACCAGGTGCTGCTCCGCGGCAGTTTGCGCCTGCTGCTCGAATCGGCGCCCGACATCGAGGTCGTGGGCGAGGCCGGGACCGGTGGCGAGGTGCTGGAGCTGGTGCCGAGCTGCCACCCCGACGTGATCCTGATGGACGTGCAGATGCCCGGCATGGACGGCATCGAGGCCACCCGGCGGGTCTGCGCGAGCCCGGAGAGCCGCGTGCGGGTGCTCGTCCTGACCACCTTCGACATGGACGAGTACGTCTACGGCGCGCTCCGGGCGGGAGCGAGCGGCTTCATCCTGAAGGACACACTGCCCGCCGATCTGCTCGCCGCGATCCGGGTGGTGGCGGGGGGCGACGCACTCATCTCGCCCGCCGTGACGCGGCGGCTCATCGCCGAGTTCGCCGGGCGGCCGGAACCGCTGACCGTCCCCGCCCGCAACCGCGCCCTGGCGGGGGTCACCGATCGGGAGCGCGAGGTGCTGCTACACGTCGCCCGCGGCCTGTCCAACACCGAGATCGCCCGTCACCTGCAGGTCAGCCTGGCCACGGTGAAGACCCACATCGGCAGCCTGCTGGCGAAACTCGGTGCCCGCGACCGGGCCCAGCTCGTCATCGTCGCCTACGAGGCCGGCCTGGTCGAGGCGCGGCCCCGCAGACACGGCTGACCCCCCGCCCGTCACAGGGGGCGGCGGAAGCCGCGGACCGCCACCACGGGGGCGAACGCCGACAGCAGCAGGCTGAGCAGGACCGCCAGCAGCGCCGCATCCGTGTATCCGTAACCTCTTACCGACCGGGGTCACGATCACGCTCCCGGCGACAGGAGCGCGCGCATGAATGCCATGAACGAAGCTCCCGACATCGATCGTGGATTTCTGCACAATCCGTACACGCCAGCTCGGCGGAATCGCCACCAGCGAAAGATAGGATCACGCGGTGGACATAACGAGCGATCTTCCTAATGCGTCTCGCCAGCGCGCTCCCATGAACGTCAGCGGTAGGGCATGGGGGACGGTCGCCGTATTGCTGGGGCTCGGGACGATTTATGCGACGAGTGTTCCCGGGTGGCATTTCACGTGGCTCATGCTCGTCGGCGTGGGCTGGCTGTCGTTCGGCGTGGGCTGGCTGATCGTGCTCGGTGTCGTCCTTGTCAGGCGGGGGAGGCTAGTCGCATTGCGTCGTAACTGGCCGTTCTGGGCGGTGCCGCCCCTGATTTTGGCGTTGGCCGGCTCACTGGTCTACGTCGGTGCGCCGGTCAGGATGCGTTTCGAGTTGTCGCGCAGTAGCCTCGACCACTTCGCGAAGACGGTGTCAGAGGGGACGCCGCCGGGGACGCGGAATTGGATCGGCCTATATCCCGTCGAGTACCTTGAAGGATCCCGCCGGGCCTTCGGCTTCATGATCGAAGACACGGGCTTCTTCGGAAGGTACGGCCTCGCCTGGAGTCCGAAGGGCGAGCCGGACATCGACGCGCCGGGCTACTACCGTCACTTCGACGGACCGTGGTACATCTGGATCGACGATTGATAGACGATTCGTCCGTCGCGAGCGCCAAGTGCTCGCCAGGCAGGGGGTACCTCGGCGAGGTGAACCATTGGCCTTGCTGGGAGCCACCTTGGGAGCCACTCGAGCGGATTCGCGGGACACCGGCGTTTTTTGCCATGCGAGTCGAAGGCACTATTGAGGTTCCGCGGTTCGCTGGTGTGCCGTACTTCGTGGTGAACACCCAGGTCCGACCTCTTCCACCTGACACCATCCGCTTCGCGGGCCTGGTCTTGCAGCTCGCGACACTGTTTGAGCGCAACACCGAAGAACCCCCGGCCATTTATCGGCGAAAGTCACGCGTACGGCACACGTGCCGTACGCGTTCAGGAACTCACACCCACCAGGTGATGCACTTGGCCGCGCTGCCGCCGGGCATGACGTCCTTCGCGCAGGCCTTGTAACCCCAGCCGGCCTTGCTGCGGTGCGCCTTGGAGTAGGCGGTCTTGCTCTTGATCTGTGTAGTGCCGCTGGATTCCCACTTCCTCGTCGAGGGGTTGTAAACCTCCAGCCAGAGAATGTCGTTGTCGCCCATATTGCCGGCGGGGTTGGGGACCCGAGCCCACAGGTAGTAGTTGCTGCCCCACTTGCCCGACCGGATCTGCAGCGTGTACGTGTCAGGCGTGACCGTGACGGTCTTCGACGTCACCGTGCCCACGTTGGTGGCGTACTTCGGCGCGCTGGACGACCAGTAGTTCGCCGCCTGGGCGCTGGAGGTGCTCATGGCCAGCGTGGCCGCCGCCACCAGGCCCACGGTGCCGATAGACGCGATGCGCCCCACGATCTTCCGCATGCGTACGATCTTCTCCTTCTGACGACTTCTTGTCTCGCTAGACCCTAGGGAGCGCCGGTATAGCGCGGGTATGCCGCAGCGGGCAGGGAGAAGGTCGGTTAACAATTGGGATAGGTGCGGGGTTGCGGCTTCCCGTCTAACGCCGTCTGATCCTCGACTACGGTTCCCGCATGAGCGACAACGCATCGACGGCGGCCACCGCCAAGGTGTTCGTCTCCTACAGCAAGATCCTCATCAAGGCCCTCGGCGAGGTTGACTACACCGATCCTCCGAGTCATGCCCCTAACGGACTGGTGGCTGCCCACCTGGATGCTGCTGCAATTTTCACCGGGGTGCATACCGGCTATGTGAGCGTCACAGTGCAGACGACCACTTCCGCACCTCCTCTCGACGGGGTGCGGCAGTGGGCCGACGTGGAGGAGGTGATGTTCCCCACCTCAATCGGGGACATGCGCCTGTTCGGCTTCATGGGCGATACCCCTCCACCAGATCTTCCTTCGCTTACCCCTCAAGGGCCTGGGGTGTACAGGCTGCGGGTGCATGCTTCGGCTCGCCCCCGTATCGCTCCCCCCGACGCTGACGAGCCGGTCGAGGACTATCTCGTCTGCGCATGGCCCCTCGCGCTCGGCCGGGATGCAGCCATCGAGGCGGCAGAGGACTTGCCCGACCTGACGAGTGCAAATGTTCGCGCTTACAGGGAACGGCTCTCCTCCGACGATCCTGGGCGTATCCACCGCTCCCCGCGACGCTGATCAGGAGGAGCACCCGAGGATCTGCATCCGCGATTCATGGGCGAATCGGTTCGAACGCGACCATCTGCCGGCCTTGTCGCCGACCACAAGGGGATCGCTCAGGCAGGGGAGCTGTGGGAGGCGCTAGACGTCCGAACGCGTGACGGCCCGCCTTGTCATCGTCGGCACAGACCCGCGCTGACTGCGACGGCCAACGTGGCCGCCTCGTATAGGGCGTCCTCGATTCGCCCGGCATCAGTGGCCCCCGGCGTGCTTGGGCCAACTGGCCGACCAGCAGCCGCACGTGCTGAAGCCATCGCCAAGGTCACTGAGGTTCTGGCACCCCGTCGCCGTGCCCACTAATTGACCCCAGTGGCGGCTCGTCCAGCTATCGGAGCTGAGAACAACTTCTTGGGTCCCAGCTATTCGAACCACAGTGTGAAATCACGGGCTCATGGTCAAGCGACCCGCACCGAGTGGGGTCCGACGCTGATCGTCACATCCACGTGACCACCAAGGGCGGCTGCGTAGGCGCGGATGGTCTCGAGTTCCATCGAGTCCAGATCACCGTTCTCGATCTGAGACACACGTGCTTGTGAGATTCCAAGGGCAGCCGCCACCTCGGATTGTGTCTTGCCGACAGACTTGCGCAGTTCCTTCAAGTGGTGGCCGGCGACGTAGGCATCCAGCTGGGCGTCGGCAGCGGCCTGCCGCTGTGGATCGGCCAGTTCGGGGTACAACCGGTGCGCTTCCGCCTTGACCTCACGCCAGTTTCGTCCTGGGCTCATCGCTTGTCCTCCCTCTTCCTCTCAGCCGATTTCGCGGCGCGGTACTCGGCGTAGCGTGCTTTGGCTAGTGGGATTGCTTCCTCGTACCAGCGCGACCACCTGCCGGCCTTGTCGCCGGCTACAAGGAAGATGGCTTCCCTGTCCGGGTCGAAGACGAACGCCGTCTATCAGGGTGTCCACCAGCGGACGTCCGAGAGCCGGGCCGACTTCTGCAAGCCGGTCGATGGCTCATTCTGTGAGAGAGGCGGACTCTGGGTCGCTCTCGTAGAGCTTGAGGAACCATGATTCGACAGGTTCGAGCAGCACGATCTCCCAGGCCATACACATATTATAATGCTGAGCTTATGTCCAGGCGGGTAGATGATCCACCTTGAGCGATGATGGGGAAGGCCTGTTGCGGAGACACCGCCATGTTGGCTCTTCCAAGAAGTACTTCTACTCTCGCCGTGTCTCATCGGCGATCCAGGCCAGGTCAAACACAGGCCCGAGGGGTGGCCGCCGAGGCCCAATCGATGGAGAAACGACCGGAACTCATCGGGGATAGCGGCGCCGATCACCTCCTCCAGGGCATCCGCCTCGGTTGCCGGGAGTGGAGCGATGGAGGAAGCGCCGATTCTGGCCAGCTCTTCGCCTAACTCGACCAAGTGATTTCTGATCGCATGACATACGACTCATCCAACTAGATGATCTTCGGTATGTCGGGTCGTGACAGTGCCGTCGGCCCCCGGAGATCGCCATCCCCGTGACCATGTCCCGACCGCCTCAGCACCGCCTCGTCGGCCTCGGGCAGCCAGGAGTGCGGCGGCCGGCGCAGCGGGCGCCCCACCCTCCGGAATTCCGTCACGGCCTGGAGTAGCGCGTCCAGACCCGGATGCCGCAGCCCCTCGGGGAAGACGAGGTTCTCCAGGGCGAGCGGCACGGGATCGACCAGGGGCCGCACCACGGCGCCGGGGATCCCGCCGATCTTGGCCGTGGCCAGCACGGGCTCTTGGTGCCGCTGCAGGTAGAGGCCCATCTCGTGGGATCCGACCGGCGGTGCGTGTGGCGTGGCCAGGGTGAGCCCGAACTCCTCAGCCAGGCGCTCGCCCAGGTCGGTCCACTCGGTGGTGGCGGGGTTGCCCGCCATGGCGTCCAGCGGGAAGTCGGCCAGCACGCCGAGCGGCACCTCCTCCAGTGCGGTCAGCGGATGGTCCTCGGGCACCAGGAGGGCGAGCGGATCCAGCCGCACGGGCACCTGGGCCAGTCCCTTGCGCACGTCGGCGGGCAGTCCGGCGAACCGGCCGAACGACACGTCGAGACGCCCCTCCCGCATGGCGGCGACCCCGGAGGCCAACCCCCCGTGGAAGCGTGCGAGTATCTCCACTCCCGGCGCCAGCTCCCGGGCTCTGACCAGCGGCTGCGGCGGCTCGTGCCCCTGCATGTTGACGTCCACGAGCAGCGGCCCTCGAGCGCCGGAGACCTCCGCGACCAACTCGTCGTGCAGCGCGAGCAGCCGCCTAGCCCCGGACAGCAGCCGCGCTCCCTCCGCGGTCAGCTCCACCCGCCGGGTGGACCTGGTGAACAGCGCCGCCCCGAGCTGCTCCTCCAGCCGCCGCACGTCGCGGCTGAGCGCTTGCTGGGCCACGTACAGGCGGGCGGCGGCGCGGCCGAAGTGCAGCTCCTCGGCGACGGTCACGAACACCCTGAGCAGCCGGGGATGCAGGTCCACGCGGCAACATTAACAACAGATCCGCGTTAATCCGGCCTTTTCCGGTGTTGGACCGCGCCTCGCGATCTCCATCAGGCTGGACGCGTGATCCCCATGAAAGAGCTGCTCAGCGGCATGCCGCTGTCGCCCGCCCAGATCGGCGTCCTCCTGAGCCTGGTCCACCCACCGGGGCTGACGGCTCAGAACGTCCCGAGCGGGTCGCCCACGAAGTTGCCGAAGAAGAAGCCGAAGAACAGGAAGTTCGGCACCAGCACGGCGTAGTGCCGGCGTCGCGGACGCGCGCTGACCGTCGCATCGAACCGGCTATGCCGCTCGACGTTCGTCTCGAAGTTCGTCAACAGCACCAGGCGACAGGCATCCCGGCCGTGTCTGCTCGGGGCCCCGGCGTCCGCGCCTGTGGCCCGGCCACGCCGAGCTCAGCGAGCTCGGCGTGGCCCGGTTCGCGCTCTGCTTGATGCACGATCGACCTCCATCAAGCGGCGTCGAGGGCCTCAGTGATCTTGCGTGCCATCTCCGCCATGGTGGGGCTGGGCTCGCCCTTCTGGGTCCGCGCGGCCGCGTCGATGGCGACAAGGACGGTACGGCGGAAGTTGTCGGCCTCGGCCGGAGCCTGCTGCTTGAGCAGGGTCATGGCCGCCGTAAGAGCCGGCAGCACCTGGTCGGCGAGTGCGGCTACGGACTTGCCTTTCAGGCCCTTGGGCGCCTTGACGAGCACGTGCCCGACCACGCCGGTCGCGGAGGTCAGAGCGATGCTGGACCCGGTGGCGGCCTTGTGGGCCGAGCCGGCGGCAGCAGCGGCGGACATCAGCGAGACGGCGCCCCACGCGGCGGTCCGCAGGGTGAGCTTGTCCTGGTCGGTAAGGGTGACGGACATGGTGGTGTGCTCCTTCACATCTGGTACGAACTTTCAATGACATCCACCATCGCCGACCGCTCTGATACCGGGCCGTTGCCGTACTGACGCCGCCGCTGACACTGCACTGCATGGTCGACGCGAGGGTTGGTCAGCTGGGCCGAGGGCTCCGGTGATCTTGCGGCCATCTCAGAGGGGCGGGATCGTCACCGTCAGCACCCCGCGCGCGACGCACCGAACGCCAGGCACAGGAACAGGGTGGGCCGCGCGGCGAGGTGCCTGGTGTTCAGGTCCTTTTCCGGCGCGGCCTCCCTCCGAACCACGCGGGCTAGTTTCCCAGCACGTGGCTCTCCAGCGATCTACGCCGCGTTCGCGGCGGGTTGCCCGTGGTGGATGGCCTCATGACAAAGGCGGCAGACCACAAGGGTCTTGCGCCGCTTCTTGATCATGAGAGCCGCCCAGGCGGGCTGGTCTTGTCCCGGGCCGGGGAGCCGTGCGAGCTTGCGGACTTGGTGGACCATCACCTTGGCCGCGTCGCCGCACAGTTCACACCGCCGCTTGAGGAGCCGGGCGACCAACTCCTTGCGAGGGTGCCGGATCGGGGCAGGGACGCGATCGTTGAGCTTGGCGTCCTTGTTCCGTGTCAGGGGTATCCCGCCGAACCGTGCGACCAGTGGCTGCTTGCCGGCGCGTTCGACGCGGGCTTCGAAGCAGGTGCGCAGCCCGTAGGGGGTTTGGATCTTGGCCGTGTATCTGGCCGCCATCTTCGTCACCGAGGACTGGTGCTTTGCCGCCAGCGTCTTGAGCATCGATGTCCGTGCGATCCAGCAGAGCCGGTTCAACCGCCAGACGTCGATGGCGAGCAGGTAGTACTGGACGATGCCTCGATATTCGGCGCCGTAGGCCTTGACGATGTCGTAGTCGTCGAGGTTCTGCATGCCGCTGCGGTGCCACGGTTTGCCGCGTCGCAGGTAGGGGGCACATTTGGCCTTGATCACATCGCGTGGTACTCGCAGCGCGATGATCCCGTTGACTGACCTGCGGCCCTTGGTCAGACGGGTGTTGTTGCACTGCGTGATGATCTCATAGCCGAGGTAGCGCGCCGCCCGGGTCCGGGCATGTGTGATCAGCGTCTTGTCCGGCGACAGTTCCAGGTTGAGTTCTTCACGCAGGAACGCCGCCAACTGATCTTTGATTTCCTCGGCTTCGGCCTTGGTTCCGATGAAACCCAACAGATGATCATCGGCGTAGCGGGAGTAGCGCAGCCGCCGATAGCCGGGATCGTAGGGGTCCCGGCTGGGCAGATCACGCCGCCTCCTGCGCAGTTCCCGGGCCTTTGCCCGGTCGCCACGCCGCTGTGCTTGCCGCAGAGGATGACGTGTCTCCTCATAGGCGGGGTTGGGTCGTCGGCACTCTCCACGGGAGTGCTGCGGGATGAGAACCGTCTCGACAAACTCGTCCAGCTTGCTCGCGTTCCGCAGCTAATCGCGGTTCTGGGGCATGATCGGGTGTGAACATGCAGGTCGAGGGCATGCGGGCTGGTGAAAACTGCGAGAACGCCTAGTGACACGACTTCCTCAGAAACACGTAACGACCAGGTGATCTGCTGCTAAGTTCTGGTGACATGTTCGTCAGGACCGCGACGCGGAAGAACAAGGACGGCACCGTGGTGCGCTACCTGCAGCTGGCGCACAACGAGTGGGACCCGGCCACCAAGTCCGCCAAGATGAAGGTCCTGCACAACTTCGGCCGCGAAGACCAACTGGACCGCGCAGCGGTGGAACGCCTGGTGGCGTCCCTGTGCCGGCTGCTGGACCCCGAGCGCGCCGCGATCGTGCGCGCCCCAGGCGAGCTGACCTACATCGGATCCGCTGCCTACGGCGGAACGTACCTGCTGGATCAGTTGTGGCGACGGCTCCGCATCGACTCGATCACGAAGGGGATGCTGACCCGGACCCGGCGCGGCCCATACACCGAACGCGTGCTCTTCGCGCTGGTGGCCAACCGCGCGCTGGACCCGTCCTCAAAGCTGGCCGCCTCACACTGGGTGGGCCGCACCGCGCACATCGACGCCCTGTCCGAGTGCAGCGATGACGCCTGCTACCGGGCGATGGACTGGCTGCACGACGTGCGCGACGCGATCGAGAAGAAGGTCTTCGACGAGGTCGCCAACCTCTTGAACCTTCAGGTGGACTTGCTGTTTTTCGACACGACCAGCACCTATTTCGAGATCGACGAACCCGACGAGATCGTCGACCGTGATGAGCGGGGTATCCCGCTGCCCCACAGCGCCGACGCCGAGGCCGACGCCGAGCCGGCGCAACGCAAGGCCTTTCGCGCCCTCGGCAAGTCCAAAGACCATCGCGATGACCTGCCGCAGATCGTCATCGGGCTGGCGGTCACCCGTGACGGTATCCCGGTCAGGGTCTGGTGCTGGCCTGGCGGCACCGCCGATTCGGAGCTGATCCGCCAGGCCAAGAGCGATATGCGGGAGTGGACCCTCGCCAAGATCGTATGGGTCGGGGATCGCGGGTTCGCCTCGTCCGCCAACCGCCGCTACCTGCGCACAGGCGATCACCACTACATCATCGGGGAGAAGCTGCGCTCCGGCTCACCAGAGGCCAAGGCCGCGCTGTCGCGCCAGGGCCGCTATCAAGAGGTGGCCTCCAACCTGAAGGTCAAAGAGGTGCGCATCAGCGAAAGCGATCGGTTCGTCATCTGCTTCAACCCCGAGGCCGCCGAACGCGACCAGGCGATCCGCGAGCGCCTGGTGACCCAGTTGAGCGAGCTGATCGACGGCACCGACACCTGGCCGGTGACCAAGCGGGCCGAACTGCGCGGAGTCATCTCCACCAAGCCCGGCCTGAACCGCTACCTGCGCGTCACCGCTGGCGGGCTGCTGCGCATCGACCAAGCCCGGATCAAGGCCGAGACCAACCTGGACGGCAAGTACCTGCTGCGCTGCTCGGATCCGAAGATGAGCACCGAAGACATCGCCATGGGCTACAAGCAGCTCTGGCAGGTCGAGCGCGGCTGGCGAGACATGAAATCGATCATCGACCTGCGGCCCGTCTACCACCGCCTCGAACAGCGCATCCGCGCCCACGTCGTCTTGTGCTGGCTCGCCCTGCTGCTGATCCGCGTCATCGAGACGGCCACCGGCATGACCTGGCAGCGTATCCGCGCCGAGTTCGACCAGCTCACCATCGCCACGTTCACCGGGCCCACCGGTGCCTTCGCCCAGACCGCGGAACTGACCAAGCTGCAACGCGACATCCTGGCCAAGCTCGACATCTCTGCCCCTAAGAAGATCGTCGAAGCCATCCCCGCGACAGGCGCCTGACCAGGCACAACGCCGTGTCCTAGTGACACGGCGTATCAGCATGCCTGCACGCGTTTCCCCAGCTCAAACCCCAGATTCGAATGCTTTTCTTCAGACACATCTGCGGAACCCAAGGCTTGTGCAGGTAGATATTGGACAGGACGGGTGAGACCACCCCGCCTTGTGGCGCGCCCGACAGCGTGGCGTTCCAGGTCCAATCCTCCAGATATCCGGCCGTTAACATGTTGCGTATCAGCCGCAGGAACCGGCCATCGTGGATCTTCTCCGCGAGAATCTTGATCATGATGTTGTGATCAAGAGATCCGAAGCAGTCGGAGATGTCCCCCTCGATGAACCAGACCGTGCCGGTCCAGGTCCGCTCGATCTGCCGCAATGCGGTGTGGCAGCCCCTTCTCGGCCGGTAGCCGTGTGAGTGGTCGGAGAACTGTGGCTCGTAGTATGCCTCCAGTAGCAGGCGTACTACTTCACCGACGAGTTTGTCCGACCAGGTCGGCAGCCCCAGCGGACGCAGCTTCCCATTTCTTTTCGGGATGTAGGTCCGCCGGGCAGGAGTAAACCGATAGCGTTCGTGGCGCATTGCCTCAATGATGGCGTCGATTTTCTCCTCGGACATGCCGTCCGCGGTTTCCTGGCTGGCCCCGGGTGTCATCGCGCCGTGGTTGGCGTAGATGCGGCCGTAGGCCAGCAGATACAACTCCTTGTTGAACAGTTGTCGATACAGCTCGTTACACGGCAGACCTTTCCTGCCGCGATCGTGGAGGACACCCAGCACCGTTTCGGCGCTTTGCATTTCGCATACCTCCTGGTCAGTTGGTGTCCGATCACCTGTGCCCCTTCGCCCTGTGGACGGCCTTCCCGTCCTCCCCGGCAGGTCGTGACCCCTGCGACTACTACGGGCACTGTGTCGCCATAGAGCTCGCGCCCCGTAGGCGATCCCACGTTCGTCCTTGCTATACGTATCGAGCGTGACGTAGGCGCCCCACTCATCTCCTTGAATGCCCTGACTGGACATCGCTCCATCCCGGGAGGTTGCAGCGAGCAATTGCTCAACTCGCCGCACGAGATGGCGTCGGTTTCAGACGTCTTTCCGACGGGCGTTTGATTGCGCCTTCTGGAGATTGGGGTTCAGGCAATCCAGCTTTCGCCATATCACGCGGGCCTTCCCAGCGCCTCGCCCCATACGTCTGGGCGCGACCGCTGGTTTCCTGACATGCTATTTTCCCTTTCACCCTTTCGGGCTCCGGTAAGTCATTAGGCCCAGAGATACACCTCCAATCTCTCCCTGCTGGACAGGGGATATAGCAAAGCGCCTCGTGGCGCAGGCAATGGTCAGGACCTGTGGAGGGGAGCCGCACCGACCCAGCGGTGGTAGGCGTCTACGTCGACGTTGCTGCCGCACACGATGGTGACTACGTGTCGGCCGGCGAAGCGGTCACGGTCTTCGAGGATCGCCGCGATGCCGAGCGCGGCCGATGGTTCGACGACCAGGCCGGCGTGGTCGAGGAGCATCCGCATACCGGCGATGATCGACGCCTCCTGGACCAGGACGGCGTCGTCAGCGACCAGGAGGAGGTCGTCCAGGACGGCCGGGATGGGACGCCGGCCGGCGACGCCGTCAGCGATGGTGTTGGTCGAGTCGGTGGTGACGACGCGCCGTTGGCGCCACGAGTGTGTCATCGCCGGTGCGCCCAGCGGCTGGATGCAGATCACCTCGACTTCGGGCGCCCAGGACTTCACCACATGACCCACACCGGTGGCCAGCGCCCCGCCGCCGAGAGCGATCAGGACGGCGTCGAAGGACGGCAGGGTGTCCACCAGTTCCAGGCCGATGGTCGCCGCGCCCTCGCAGGTCTCGATGTCCAGGCTGTCTTCGACCAGCCGGATGCCGTCGTGCCGCGCGACGGCCGCCGCCCGCTCGCGAGCCAGGTCGAAGTCGCCGTCCACCAGTTCCAACCTGGCGTCCAATGCGCGGATGCGATCAAGCTTCGCCGCGGGCGCGAAGCGGGATGCCACGACGGTGACGTCGAGCCCCCGGCCGCGACCGGACCAAGCGAGGGCTTGGCCAAGGTTGCCCGCACTGGCGCACACCACGGCTCGCGAGCCATTGTCGGCGAGCAGGCTCGCGACCACCTCGGTGCCGCGGGCCTTGAAGCTGCGGACCGGGTTCGCCGTTTCGAGCTTGATGCTCACCGTGCACCCGAGGTCGGGCTCCAGCGCCTCGCAGCGGTACAGCGGCGTGTCGAGGAAAATCGGGTCGATTAACCGGCGAGCCGCCCGGATCCGAGCAGTGTCGAGGCGCGTCTCCTGCATGACCCAGCAGCGTAGCGCCGTCGGCCTGCAGGGGATCGCGGCTCTCGTGGGGCACGCTCATTCCCGGCTGCCGCCCGGGAGGGCCTCGACGAGGTCGCCCCTCGCTGAGATCTAGGTACGAGGGCCGCTGTGCAAGACAACGAACAGCCCCCGCGCGCGGGTGCCATCCGGCAGGTGCCAGGAGCCGGCGACGTGGCCGGTCGCTTCCGGTGGGGGGAGAGGCGCGTTGTCTAGGGCGGGACGCAGGACCCGGTGCAAGCGGAGGGCCGTACCGTTCGGTGCAGGCAGCTCGGTGCCCTCGTGGTCGTCGGTGGCAGTGGTGGTGAAATCCGTGGCGGCGAGGTCGTCACCGATGTAGGAGCGGGTGACCTCCCGGTCGGGGATGTCGCTGGTGTTTTGGTCCTGGGCCTGGACGCGGCCCTCGATCAAGGCCAGCAATTGGGCGACCAGCACCGGGTCCTGGCAGCCGTCGTAGGCCCAGCGCCGCCCCAGCACCCCGTGCTCCATGGTGCCGACGAGGGCGTGCTCCGCCCCGGCGAGTGGGGCGCCGCGATAGGTGAGCGGCACCAGGTAGCTGGTCGGGTGAGTGCTGGAGGTGTCGGTGACCACCATGAACTCGATCCCGACCTCACCCTGCGGGTCGTCCAGCCGGAAGCCGCCGGCCTTGCCCAGTTCTGGTTCGCCCGAGCCGCCGAGGTACCACGGCCGGGAGGGGAGCCAGGAGGTGAGAAGTTCCAGCTTGGTCGGCTTGAGGGTGGTGTGGTGGATGACGGCCATGCCGAGGGTTCTCTTCCGTTGAGCGGGTACGACCTTCAGATCTTCCCATCTGCCGGCAGAGCGGTTCTTCAGCCGACAAGACCAGCAACGCGGCGTGGACGTCAGCGGGCGAGCCAGCCGCCGTCCACGGGCAGCACGATGCCGGAGATGTAGTCGGAGGCGCGGCTGGCCAGGAACACCGCGGCGCCGCCGAGGTCGCTCGCCGCCCCCCACCGGCCGGCCGGGATGCGCTCCAGGAGGGACCTGCTGCGTTCCGGATCCTCCCGCAACGCCTGCGTGTTGTCCGTGGCGATGTAGCCGGGGGCGATGGCGTTGACGTTCACGCCCTTCGGCATCCACTCGTTGGCCAGCGCCTTCGTCAGGCCCGCGAGCGCCGACTTGGAAGCGGTGTAGCCGGGCACGTTGATGCCGCCCTGGAAGCTCAGCAGCGACGCGATAAATATGATCTTGCCGTGCCCTCGCTCGATCATCGACCGGCCGACGGCCTGGCTGAGCACGAACTGGCTGTTGAGGTTGGTCTCGATGACCCGGTCCCACAGCTCGATCGGGTGCTGGGCGGCGGGCTCCCGCTCGATGGTGCCGGCGTTGTTCACCAGGATGTCGACGCCGAGCCCCTCGAGGTGGGCGGCGAGCGCGCTGACGGCCGCCCGGTCGGAGAAGTCGGCCTGGAGTGGCGTGAAAGTCCGTCCCGTCGCTTCCACGCGGCGTGCCGCCTCGCTGCCCGACGGCTCCATGGCCGCGCTGACGCCGATGATGTCGGCGCCCGCCCTGGCCAGCGCCTCGGCGATGGCCAGGCCGATGCCGCGGCGTGCGCCCGTCACGACGGCCGTGCTCCCGGTCAGGTCGAAGAGCTCGCGGCTCATGCCGTACCCCCAGAGACGTTCACGAGGATCTTCATGGCCTGCCCCGACTCCAGGGCGGCGAAGGCGTCCGCCGTCCCGGTGATCGGCACGATCTCCGTGATCAGCTCGCCGGCCGGGATCACGCCCGTGGCGAGCAGCTCGACGGCGCGTTCGAAGTCGGCGCGCTGGTAGACGCGCGCGCCCAGCAGGCGCAGCTCGCGCCAGAAGACACGTTGCAGGTCGACCGGCCGCGGCTGCGGATGGATGGCCACCACGACGACCGTGCCCCGTACCTTCACGAGGTTCGTCACGCCCAGCACCGCCGCCGCCGCGCCGGACACCTCGAACGCCACGTCCGCGCCGGCTCCCTGCGTCCATTCCTCGACCCACGCGACCTGGTCGGTGGCCGAGGGATCGAGCACGCGGAACCCCATGGCCGCGGCGGCCTGCCTGCGTCGCGGGTCTATCTCGACGACCACGACGTCCGCGCCCTCGTGCCTGGCGACCGTGGCGATGAGCACGCCGATGGGGCCGCCGCCGACGACCACCGCGCGGTCGCCCGGCACGAGCTCGGCTCGCCGTACGTCGTGGACGGCGACCGCCACGGGCTCGACCAGGGCCGCGTGGTCCAGGCGGAGGGTCTTGGGCAGAGGGACCAGGAGATCGGCCGGGACGTTCCACAGGCCCTGGAGCGCGCCGGGGGAGTCGATGCCGACGAAGACGAGGTTCTGGCAGATGTGCTGGTTGCCCGCACGGCACGCGGGACAGGAGCCGTCCCAGTCCAGCGGCATGACGGTGACGTGGTCGCCGGCGGCCCACCCGGTCACTCCGTCGCCCACGGCGGCGATGACTCCGCTCATCTCGTGGCCGATGATGGCGGGCGGCTTGACCCTGCCGTCCATGTGTCCGTGGAGGATGTGCAGGTCCGTGCCGCAGATTCCGGTGTACGCGACCTCGATCTGCACCTGGCTGGCCTTCGGGGGCGACGGATCCGCCTCACGGATGCCGATCTTCTGATTCCCCAGGTAATTGGCGGTTAGCACCGTTCGGGCTCCCATCGCTCTGGTGTTCCGGCAGCAGCATACACAACAGACATCAGATGAAAGATGTGATTCTCTCCGGATTTGCCGGACTCTCTCCACCTTTGCAGGGATATTCATCAGATGTATCCTGGCGGCAGCTGATCTGATGTCACAGATTGTGACGCACCGTACGAGCTCCGCTGGAGAGTGAATGACCGCGATCATCGGCGTGGACGCCTTCGACGTACGCTTCCCGACGTCGCTGAGCCTGGACGGCTCCGACGCGATGAACAAGGACGGCGACTACTCGGCCGCCTACGTCGTGATCAGGACCGATGACCCGGATCTGTCCGGCTTCGGCTTCACGTTCACGATCGGCAGGGGCAACGACATCTGCGTGCTCGCCGCCAAGCAGCGTGGACTTCCTCTGATCGGCATGGCCGTGGAGGACGTGGTGGCGGACCTGGGCGGCGTCTACCGTCACCTAAAGTCAGACTCGCAACTGCGCTGGCTGGGGCCGGAGAAGGGCGTCGAACACCTCGCCATGGCCGCCGTCATGAACGCCGTGTGGGACCTGGCGGCCCGCGTCGCCGGCAAGCCGCTGTGGCGGTTGCTGACCGACATGACCTCGGAGGAGCTGGCCGACGTCGCCGACCTGTCGTACCTGTCGGACGTGCTCACCCGCGACGAGGCGGTAGAGCTGCTGAAGGAGCTGGAGCCGACCCGCGCCGACCGCGTCGCCGAGCTGGCCGCGACCGGCTACCCGTGCTACACGACCAGCGCGGGCTGGCTCGGATACTCCGACGAGAAGCTGCGGCGGCTCTGCCAGGAAGCCGTCGAGGCCGGATACAAGCACGTGAAGCTGAAGGTCGGCGCCAGCCTCGACGACGACATCCGCCGGTTGCGCATCGCCCGCGAGGTCATCGGCTCCGACGCCAGCCTGATGATCGACGCCAACCAGGTCTGGGACGTGCCGCAGGCGATCGAGTGGGTACGCGCGCTCGCCGAGTTCGAGCCGCTGTGGATCGAGGAACCCACCAGCCCCGACGACATCCTCGGCCACGCCGCGATCCGCAAGGCCGTCGCGCCCATCGGCGTGGCCACCGGCGAGCACGGGATGAACCGGGTCCTGTTCAAGCAGATGTTCCAGGCCGAGGCCATCGACTTCTGCCAGCTCGACTCCGCCAGGCTCGCCAGCGTCAACGAGATTCTCGCGGTCTATCTGATGGCCAAGAAGTTCGGCGTGCCGGTGTGCCCGCATGCCGGCGGCGTCGGCCTCTGCGAACTGGTGCAGCATCTGTCGATCTTCGACTACGTCGCCGTGTCGGGCTCGCTCGAGGGCAGGGTGACGGAATACGTCGACCACCTGCACGAGCACTTCGTCGACCCCTGCGTCGTCAAGAACGGCGCCTACACGCTGCCGGCCCGCCCCGGCTACAGCGCCCAGATGTACGACGCCACGCTGGCGACGTTCTCCTTCCCCGACGGCGACTACTGGGCCAGGGCCACGGAGTCCTGATTCGCCGACAGATATTGCTCCACGGCGAGCAGGTGCACCCCCATCCGCAGCCGGGCCGCATCGGGATCCCGTGTCCTGAGCGCCTGGAGGATGGCCTGATGCTCCTTGTGGGTGTCGAGCTCGGCTCCGTCGGCGTTGATGGCCCGCCACAGGCGGGCCCGCACGGTACGGCTGGCCAGCGCCTCGATCAGCGCTTCCAAGGTCGTGTTGTGTGACGCCGCGGCGATGAGGCGGTGGAACGTGATGTCGGCGTTCATGACCGCCTCGTGGTCGATCAGCTCGGCCTGGAGTAGCAGCTCCATGGACGCCAGGATCTGCTCGGCCCGGTCGAGCTCCTCGTCGGTGATGCGCAGCGCGGCCCGCGCCACGGCCTCGGTCTCCAGCACACGCCGCACGGACTGCAGGTCGGCGACGTTTTCCGGCCGGTGCAGGTCGACCAGGAAACCGATCGGGCTCAGCAGTATCCCCGGGTCGAGCGCGGTCACGTAAGTGCCATCGCCCTGCCGGGTCTCCAGCACTCCGGTGATGACCAGCGCGCGGACCCCTTCGCGGAGCGAGCTGCGTGACACGCCCAGCTGGGCGGCCAGGTCCTTCTCCACGGGAAGGCGGGATCCCGCCGTCAGCGCACCGTTGATGATCATGTGCTTGATGCCCTCGACCACGATGTCGGATTGCGATGCGCGCGGCTCGCGGGTAGTCATCTGACCAGTTTAAAGCCAACGCCAGCGCGCGCGGCCGTATCAGAAGTCAATCATCAGATCAATCGTGCAGAACGACTGCCTGTTATCCGCAACTTTCCTGGTGAAACCTTGACGTAACACATGATTCATCAGATGATTCCGGAAAGCCGTCCGGGTTTGTCAAGTCATTCGTCAGGGCATTCCGGCGGCTGCTCCCCCGCACGAAGGAGGGCGTCGCGATGACGCAAGCGCATCCCCAGCCGGTCAGGTCACGCACGGGGACGACCAGGATCCGATGGACGATCATCTGGCTGGCGTTCGCCGGACTGTCGATCAATTACCTCGACCGTGCGAGTCTCAGCGTCGCGCTGCCGTTCATGGGGGAGGATTTCCACCTGACCGCGACGCAGCAGGGGCTGGTCTTCGCGGCGTTCTTCTGGGCTTACGACGCCTGCCAGCTCGTCGCCGGCTGGTACGTGGACAAGGTCGGGCCGCGGCGCTCCTTCTTCCTCGCCGCGGTGTGGTGGTCGATCTTCACCGCGCTGACCGGGCTCGCCCGCGGCTTCTGGTCCCTCATCACGCTCCGTTTCCTGCTCGGCGTCGGTGAGAGCCCGGCCCCAAGCACCGCGGCCAAGGTCGTGGCGACCTGGTTCCCGACCAGGGAACGCGCCTTCGCCACCAGCATCTGGGACTCGGGCTCCAGAGTCGGCGCGGTCATCGCGCTCCCCGTCGTGACCGGTCTCATCGCGTGGCTGCACTGGCGCGCCGTGTTCGTCGTCATCGGCGCGGTCGGGGTCGTCTGGGCGCTCGTCTGGTGGAAGTACTACCGGGACCCGCGGCAGCACTCCGGTGCGAGCGCGGCCGAGGTCGAGTACATCGAGGGCGGCGGCGCCCGTACGGCGGAGACCGACGGCGAGGAGGCCGCGCGGATCCCGTGGCGGTCGCTGTTCCGCTACCGCACGGTCCTGAGCATGATGTTCGGCTTCTTCTGCCTGAACAGCGTCATCTATTTCTTCATCACCTTCTTCCCGTCGTACCTGGTGACCGAGCGCGGCTTCTCCCTGCTGAAGCTGGGCTTCTTCGGGGCCATCCCCGGCCTGTTCGCGGTGCTGTCCGGCTGGGCCGGAGGCCTCCTGGCCGATCGGGCCATCCGCAGGGGCGCCTCGGTCACCCGGGTACGCAAGACGGTCATCGTCGGCGGGCTCGTCGGCGGGTCGGTGATCATGTTCGCCGCGCTGGTCCCGGAGGCGTGGATGGCGCTGACGCTCCTGTCGATCTCGTACGGCAGCCTCACCGTCGCCGGCACCGGCATCTGGTCGCTCCCCGCCGATGTCGCGCCCAGTTCCAGGCACGTCGGATCTCTCGGCGGGGTACAGAACTTCGCGTCCAACTTCGCCGGAATCATCACGCCGATCGTGGTGGGCGCGCTGGTGGACGCCACGGGGTCGTTCGTCGTGCCGCTGTTGGTGATCGGGGTGGTCGCCCTGGTGGGGGCGTTCAACTACCTTGTGCTCATGGGCAGGATCGAGCCGCTCAAGCTCATCGGCTCCGCCCCTGCCGCCACGAGCGGCTCCTGAGGGCTTTCAAGCACGGCTACCAGCTCGTCCTCGTCGTAGACGGGAGCGCCGCGCACCGCCGCGGCGCCCGGCTTCGCCCCGGCAATCTTCGCGCCAATCGGAGCGGTCGCCGGCCGGAGGCCCCCAGGTGAGTCCTTTGCTTGCAGGCGTGCGCGAGAAGAGACGAGCCGGGGGAGGGAGGCCGAAGAGAAGCTCCAAGAAAAGATTTCGCTGAGGCTGTCACAGATCGGGAGGCTGCCCGGTCGTAGCTGGCGACCGGCCGGCAACCAAGTGCCCCGGCGAGGCAGAAAGGCTCATCATGAAGATCGTGGTTATCGGTGGTACCGGCCTGATCGGGTCGAAGCTCGTGACGAAGCTGGGAGAGCACGGTCACGAGGCGGTGGCGGCGTCGCCGAACACCGGCGTCAACACCCTCACCGGCGAAGGGCTGGCCGAGGTGCTGGCGGGCGCACAGGTGGTGGTCGACGTGTCGAACTCGCCGTCGTTCGAGCCGGCCGCGGTGATGGAGTTCTTCGAGACCTCCACCCGCAATCTGCTGGCCGCAGAGGCGGCGGCGGGCGTCGGTCACCACGTCGCGCTGTCGGTCGTGGGAACGGAGCGGATGCCGGACAACGGCTACTTCGCGGCGAAGATCGTCCAGGAGCAGTTGATCGAGAAGTCGTCCATCCCGTTCTCGCTCGTGCACGCGACGCAGTTCTTCGAGTTCGCCCGCGGCATCGCGGACGAGGCCACGATCGACGGCAAGGTGCACATCGCGCCGGTGCGCTTCCAGCCCATCGCGGGAGACGACGTCGCGCAGGCGGTCGGCCGGGTCGCGGTGGGGACGCCGCTGAACGGCCGGGTGGAGGTGGCCGGGCCCGAGCAGTTCCGGATGGACGAGTTCTTCCGCGAAGCCCTGGCTGCCTGGGGCGACCCCCGCGAGGTGGTCACCGACCCGCAGGCCCGCTACTTCGGCAGCGTGCCGGGCGAGCGCACGCTGGTGCCCGGTGAGGGCGCCACCTTCGGCCAGATCCGATACCGCGACTGGCTCAAGACCGCCGCCCGGTAGCCGCGCCCGCACATCGTGCTGCAGGAGGCCGAGCCGCCCTTCATCCCGGACGGGGGCGCACGTGACGACCGTGGTCATCGAGTACCCGCCCGGCGACCCCGGGACGCCGCCGCACCGCCACCCCGGCCCCGCCTTCGGCTACGTCGTGGAGGGCGAGACCGCCGCGCCCCGCGTCCGTCCTGAGTGCGGATCCGTAACTGGCTGAGGAACCGGATCTCCCATCGGTCCGGTTGCGCCGGAGGCGACGTAGGGTCCAGATCAGCATCCAGTCCCTGCGGAGATGGGAGCCTGCATGACCGTCACTCCCGCGCACCTGCGCGCCCTCGCGAGCCGGGCCGAGGCGCTGACCGCCGAGGTTCGGGCACTCTGCGACAGTGCCCCGAACGGATCGCCGGAACGCGAGCACCTCGCGGTGGCGGGGCAGGCCGCCAACTGGCTGGCCCGAGGCGCCGAGGACCTGCAGCGCGCGGCCACAGACCTGGCCAGGATCCAGGCCCAGCCGTGCGGCCTGCCGTGGAGCGTCTGCCCCGAACACGGCAACACCCTCTCCTCCAGCGCAGGCGTCTCCACGTGCCGGGTGTGCCGCCGCACCTGGAACTACAGCCGGCCCGGCGAACCGTGCAAGGAGCCGGTGACGTGGAAGGTGATCGACCGGGCCGGGACGGAGACGAGGATGTGCGATGGCCACGTCCTCGGCGCCCGCGCGGCGGCCCAGGGGGTCACCTTCCTGCGCCTCGAGCAGCCATGACACCGGTGAACGGCCTTGCTTCCTCAGACGTTGCGGCCGCGCGAGCGGATCGACGCTGAGCGGCCCTCTGATCTGGTCGCAGCGACCTCGACCCGGGTCAGAGGTGAAGCATGCTGCCGTGCTGGTCGATGTGGTCGGCCGTGTCATCGTCGAACCACACGCCACCGGTCGCCAGATAACGGAAATAGTGGATCCCCGGCGGGAGGATCACTGACACGGTGCGCATGCCGTTGCGGCGCGGCAGGAGCTCGTGGTGACCGGGCGACCAGTCGTTGAAGTCGCCGACGACGCTGACGATGCCGTCGGGCTGGTGTGCGGGCAAGGTGAAGGTGATGCGGGTCTTCTTGCCGAACAGGGGCGTACGCCTGAGCATTGCGAACCCTCCCAGGATGTGGGGAACGGCCCTAGCTTGCTGGGACCGAGAGCTGGGAGGAATAGGACACACGCCTCGTAACCTACATTTCATCAGAATTCACAAATCGACATTCACGTGAGCCCGCCACAGGCCCTCGGTCTTGCCGAAGCGCAGGTGGTAGACGGCGACCGCCTTGGGTATCGAGCCCACCCGGTTCACCGCGGCGACCGGCACGGTGGCCAGCCGCACCTCGACCTGCCCCTTGGTGGCCTTGGTGCGCTCGTCCACGGACACGTCCACCGCCACCCGGTCGTACGCCTCCACCTGGTGGATGGTCTCGTCCAGCACACCGATGAGCAGTGCCTCGTCGGTCTCCTCCGCCGAGACGAACACGACGCTGTGGTCCGGGACGGCGTCGCCCACGTCGGCGAAGTTCTCCACCAACGCCTGCACCGTCTCTGCCAGGCACTCCTCCCGGGTGTCCGCCCACGCCTCCATGACGATGCCGGCCATGTGCGGCACCGCGCGATGCCCTCTGCTCACTCTGTCCACTCCACCAGCAAGACGCGCCGCTGGGAAGAGGTATCTCCCGGCCGCCGCGGCCACGGCGGCCTTCGCGGCCGACACCGTGTGGTTTGCACAGGCGTGGGCGACAGCCTCTGCCCTGCTCCATGGGGAACGGTCCTACAGGTCGGGGCGGGTACGCGTGGCGCACGGTGCTGACCAGCCCCTGGCGTGCGCCGTGCCGGGCAGGAGGCGTGGACGACGCGCTTCATCACGCCGGCGGATCTGGCGGCCGACGTGATCAGTGTCCTCGCACGGCGCACAGCAGCCGGTTGTTCCCGTGCTGCCACAACGTGCCGATCTCGGTGAAGCCGCTGTCCCGCAGCGCCTCGACATGATGGGACATCAGGTGCGACTCCGAGCCGTGGTGATCGGCCCCAGCCGTGGTGCGCTCTTGGTTGAGCTCGGCGAATGCCGGATCCGCGGCAATCGCGTCCCACCAGGCCCGCCAGCCCTCCGGCCGGTCCGTGCCGAAGGCCCGCTCGGTCTGGCGCTCATGCACGGCGCGCTCCAGCCGCCCCAGGACGGGCGTGGCGTCGTCGGTGTCCATGTGGTCGCCGTTGAGCAGCAGTCCGCCCGGCCGCAGCACGCCGGCCAGTTCGGCATAAACGCGGCGCAGGTCAGGCCCGGAAATCCAGTGCAATGCCGTCGTGCTGACTGCGGCGTCTGCGGGCCGGTCCAGGCCGAGCAGCCGCGTCCAGCCGCTCGTACGCAGATCGGCCGGTACGAACGTCAGCTGCGGATACGCGGCCCGCCCGAGCCCGAGCAGCAGCGGATCCGCGTCCACCGACACGACCGTGGCCTTGGGCAGCCGATCGAGCAGCCGCGCGGACAACGACCCCGGCCCGCATCCCAGGTCGATGACCAGCGGATCGGGCCGCCCCAGTGCCTCCACGGCGTCGATCAACGCGGTGAACCGCTCTTCGCGATCGGGGAGGTAGCCCTCCTGCTGGCGGTCCCAGCGCGCGATCCATTCCCGTGCGGCATTGTGAGTGAGCACGAACATCTCCTTGTGACCGTCGTCTAAGCTTTTGGCAGTCACAACGTAAAACACGAAGGTGTAACCGGTCAATTGGATTACAACAGTCACACGGACGCGGTGGTCAGGGTGGCGGTCGCCCTGGTGAACGCGCTGACCCCGGGCGAGCAGCGCGGACGGCCCATCCCCGCGCCTGCCGACGCCGGCGCCGCCGCCACCGAGGGCCTGCGCAGCGTCTATCCGGCCTACCGCGTGGTCACCGCGGTCGAGGGTGCGGAGCTGGCCGAGGTCGCCGCCCGCCTGCGGACGGTCTTCGCCGCCGTCGCCGCGGCCGACATCGACGCCGCGGCCACGCAGGTTAACGCGCTCCTGGAGGAGACCCGTGCCAGGCCGCTGCTCGAAAAGCACGACGGCGAGCCATGGCACCTGCACTTTCACAGCCGCGGCGGCACCACGGCCGGCGACTGGGCGGCGAGTTGCGCGACCGGGCTGGCGATCGTGCTGGGCAGCGAGTTCAGCGACCGCCTCGGGGTCTGCACGGCGCCGCACTGCGACCGGGTCTATGTGGACGTGTCGCGCAACGGCATCCGCAGGTTCTGCTCCACGGCCTGCCAGAACCGCGTCAAGACGGCCGCCTTCCGCGCCAGGAGCAAGGCTGGCTGAGCACGCCGGCATCGTGAAAGCCGGGTCACCACAGGGCGGGTTTCCTCTTACCCGCATGAACCGCGTCTTCCGCTCGGTCGTATGGGGGGTGTCCTGAAGTCCGATGGGAGAGGAATTCATCCCATGCGTAGACAATTGGCAGCGGCAACCCTCGCCACAGCTGCCACCGCCGCCGTACTCGTCGCGCTCCCCGGGCCGGCCAGTGCGGATACCGCATATCCGCACGTCGACCGAGTCAAGCTGACCGGCAAGCAGGAAGTCCCTGGACCGGGCGACCGCAACGGCTTCGGCACCTTCGCCTACCGGGTCCGCGACGGCAAGCTCTGCTACGCCATCGCGGCCCGCAAGATCAGGCCGGCCACCGCGGCTCACATCCACGCCGGCAAGAAGGGCGTGGCAGGCCCGATCGTCGTCACGCTGAAGGCCCCGGTGAAGGGCTTCGCGAGCGGCTGCGTCAAGGCGGTCAAGCACCAGAACAAGAAGAACGCCGAGGTCGTCCTGACCTTCCGCGAGCTGCGCGGCATCGTGAAGTGGCCGCACCTCTACTACGTCAACGTCCACAACGACAAGTTCCCGGCCGGCGCCATCCGCGGCCAGCTCGGATAGTGGTCCGGGTATAACCGGCCCCCTGCTCCAGCTCCCCGGCGCAGGCCGGGGAGCTGGAGCCCGTTCATTCGGCGGCTAGCCGTTCTGCCTCTTCCTGCAGCGCGAGGACGAGAATCAGCTCCAGCTGGAGCTCTTCCAGGCCCGGCGCCGCGAGGCCGTCAAGGACGCGCATAATGGGCCTCCCTGACGTAATGACGCCCCAGACGTCACAACGGTTGACGCCCTATTTCTCGCTTCTGAAGCGTTCCCACGCCGATTGACGGGTCATGCCGAGCGAGGCCCCGATGCGCTCCCAGCTGACGTCCCTGCCGCGCAGGTGCGCCACCCAGTCGCGCAGATTGTCGTCGACCTGGGCCTGCACGGCGGCGATTTTCGGAAGGTGCTCGAGTATTTGCTCTTCGGTCATCGACTCCCACATGGGGAGCCGGGGCTCGGTGGAGGAGACGAGTCGTTCCTCCGCGAGGATGTCATTGCACAATTGGATGCACTGGTCACAAATATGCACTCCAGGACCGGCAATGACCTTCTCAACGTCCGCACTCTTCTTGTGGCAGAAGGAGCAGCGGATCTTGTCTTCCCAGTCAGGCATGGCCTGACACTAGACCCGTCAGGCGGCGCCTGACAACCCCGCGCGCCGATCCCGTTCCATCTGTGCCTGCAAGATGGCCTGCCGCTCCTCGGTGATCCTGCGGCAGATCGTCACGTAAGCGGTCAACACCTTGGAGTACGCCTGGCGCGCCTGGTCCACATGGGCCCGCAGGCTCAGGATGCGGTCGGCGTCGCCGAGGCGCTCGGCCGCGGCCAGCAACGAGCGGGCCTCGTCGACGATCTCTTCGGCCCGCATCCTCGTACGGCGCAGCAATGCGGAGCACTCGTGCAGCTCTGCCAGCCGAGCAGAAGAGACGATGAACTCAGCAGTGTGCACTGCCGATTCGGTCGTCCGCCTGCGGAGATCCGATCCCATCCCGCCACCTCCCGGTCAAGGTTGCCTAACTGTAGACGCGCAACCCTTGCGAGCGGATCACCTGGGCCGTTCGGGGAGACCTCCATGCACCTGACGGAGAGGTTTCTCCTCCCGGGTGGGAAAACCTCTTTCCTGAAGCCCGTTCGGTCGCGGCTGAATGTGGTATTTGGCGACCTTGCCGGGGCTTATTCGCGGAATGCCGTGAATATCCGGTGTCAGCAAAAGCCGGGGATGAAGAGATGCGATCGGGCCCCATGGCGGCGGCCGTTCGTCACATACTGAAGCGGAGCGACAGCGGACCGTAGCCCGGGAGTGGTGGCGATGCCGGCGACAGGCAATGACGATGCGGTGGACGTCAGCGTCGTCATCCCCGCGCAAAACTGCCGAGACTACCTCGACAGATGCCTCACGTCCGTGCTCGTGCAGCGGGTCAAGAAGGAGATCGTCGTCATCGACGACGGCTCCACGGACGGCAGCGCCGACCTGCTCGACCTCTACGCGGCCTACCACAAGGACAGCATCCGGGTGGTGCGCATCGAGCGCGGCAGCGGCGCGGGCCGCCCGCGCAACGTCGGCCTCGAGCACGCCACCGGGCGGTATGTGTTCTTCTGTGACGCCGACGACTACCTCGGGCAAGAGGCGCTGGAACGCATGGTCGCCATGGGCGACAGGAACGGCTCCGACATCGTCCTCGGCAAGATCGTGGGACACGGCAGGCGGGCGCCGGCGTCAATGTTCCAGCACAACGCCGACCGGGCGGAGCTCGGCGATAGCGCCGTCTACAACAGCCTGTGCTGTTTCAAGCTGTTCAGGAGGGACCTGCTCGAACGCCACCGCATCAGGTTCGGCGAGGGCATGAGCATCGGCGAGGACATCCTCTTCACGGTCCACGCCTACTGCCACGCCGGCGTGATCTCTGTGGTCGCCGACTACGACTGCTACCACCTCGTGGCAAGGCCCGACGGCAGCAGCGTCATGCAGCAGCCGAGCAGCAGGGACCCGCTCGCCTGGCTTGCCATGATCCGGGAGCCGATCCGGCTCATGGCCAGGCACATCGAGCCCGGCCCGCTCCGCGACCACCTGCTGCGCAGGCACTTCAGGCTGGACGCGTTCGCGCAGCTCGGGGCGGTGTTCCTGGAGAGCGACGACATTCGGCGCAAGGACATCGCGCGGGAGGTCGCCGCCCTCTGCGACGAGTGGTACACGCCGGGCGTGCACGAGCGGCTGGGCAGCATCGACCGGCAGCGGGCGGGCGCGCTGGACGACATCGACCGGCTCGTGCGCCTGGCCCGCATCGAGAGCGCCACCGTGCGGCGCAGGCTGACCGGGCTGCGCTGGGACGGCGACCGCCTGGTGGTGACGGGCGCCGCCCGGCTCGACGGCATCAGCAGGGACGACGGCGTGGCCGTGGTGCTGCGCTCCCGGTACGCCCCGCACTCCGAACTGGTCGTGCCCGCGCAGCGCAAGGGCGGCGAGTTCACCGCCCGCGTCGAGGCGAGCAGGCTCGACTCAGGCATCTGGGACCTGCGGGTGGCGGTCGAGCTCGAGGGCGTCGTGCGCTTCGGCAGGCTCGGCGCGGAGCGCGACAGCGGCGTCACCCTGCCGCAGCCGAGGCTGCTCGGCAAAAGAGCGGTCCTGCCCTACTTCACCAGGGACAACGGCAACCTGAGCATCGACGTCGGCGGGCATGTGGTCGGGGTGCCCGGCACGGCCAGGATCATCAGGACCAGGTGGGGGCTCGTGCGCCGGCTGGTGGTGGACGGCGAGATCGCCGTCGCCGGCACCACCCCGGCGGCCGCGGCGATCAGGCGGATCGTCTGGCGCGAGCGTCAGACGGGCCGCGAGCTGATGGAGCCCGTGACGGCGCTGCCCGGCGGCGGGTTCACGGCCAGGCCGGCGGTGGGCAAGCTCGCGCCCGGCACCTGGGACGCCTATCTGGAGCTCGATCTGGGCGGGCCGCCCGCGCGGTTCAGGATCGAGGCCGACGCCGGGGCGGTCGCGCCGCCGCGCCGGTGGTGGTTCGCCGCCCTGCTGCGGAGCGTGCGACCGTACGCGACGTCGGGGAAGGGGCGGCTGAGCACGGTCGTACGGCGGCTGACACCGGCGACTCTCGTGAAAAAGATCATGAGCTAATTGCCATCTATGTGCAGGTGCAAGACGATGCCTTAAGGTAGGAACGCTTGTTCGTCCTCTTGGGAGGCAATGGTCGTGCACGTACCCGATGGCTTCTTCAATGCGGTGACATCCCTGTCAGCCGGGGTGGTGGCGGCGGCCGGGGTCGCGGTGTGTCTCCGCGGGGCGCGGCGGGAGCTCGACGACCGGACCGCGCCCATGGCGGGGCTCGTGGCCGCCTTCGTGTTCGCCGTGCAGATGCTCAACTTCCCCGTCGCCGCGGGCACCAGCGGCCACCTGATGGGCGGGGCGCTGGCCGCGATACTCGTCGGGCCTTATACCGGCGTTCTGTGTATCGCCGTGGTCCTCCTCGTCCAGAGCGTGTTCTTCGCCGACGGCGGGCTGACCGCGCTGGGCGTCAACATCACGATCATGGGCCTCGTCGGCGTGCTGGTCGGCTGGGCGGTCTTCCGGCTGGTCAGCGGGCTGGCCAGGGGCAAGGGCGGGATCACGCTGGCGGCGTTCCTGTCCGCGCTGATCTCCGTGCCGGCCTCCGCGATGGTGTTCACGTTGCTGTTCTGGCTCGGCGGCACCGCGCCGATCGAGGTGTCGGCGGTGGCGGCCGCGATGGGCGGTGTGCACCTGCTGATCGGCATCGGCGAGGGAGTGATCACGGCGCTGACCGTCGGCGCGGTGCTCGCCGTGCGGCCCGACCTCGTGTACGGCGCCCGCGGCCTGGCCAAGCCGCTGGTCCTGCGCGGCGCCGACGGGACGACCACCGTGGGCGAGCCCGAGCCGGCCCCTGTCCGCGGCGCCGGCCGGCCGTTCCTGCTCGGCGGGCTCGGGGTGACGGCGGTGCTGGCCGGGGTGGTGTCGTTCTTCGCCTCCTCCTCGCCCGACGGGCTGGAGTCGGTGGCCGAGAGCAAGGGCTTCCTCGGCCAGGCCACGGACCACGTGTTCGGTGGGTGGGCGCTGGCCGACTACGGTGAGGTCGGCGGGATCCCCGTGGGCGTGGCCGGGCTCGTCGGCGTCGGGCTCGTGCTGCTGGTCGCCGGGGCGGTGGCGTACGCCGCAAGGAGTCGAGACAAGGTCAAGGTCTGAGGGGTGGGCGCCGGGCGTCACCATCAGCTCTACCTGCCGGGCGGCTCGGTCGTGCACCGGCTGCCGCCGCAGTGCAAGCTGCTCGCGGTCTTCGCGTTCGCCGTCGTCGTGGTGGCCACGCCGCGCGAGCGGTTCTGGGCGTTCGCGGCCTACGCGGTGTTGCTCGGCGTCGTCGCGGTGGCGGCGCGGGTGCCGGCCACGTACATCGTGCGGCGCATGGTGATCGAGGTGCCCTTCGTGCTGTTCGCGTTCCTCATCCCGGTCATCGGGCTGGGGGAGCGGGTCGCCGTGCTGGGGCTCTCGCTGAGCGTGCCCGGCCTCTGGGCTGCCTGGAACATCCTGGCCAAGGCCACACTGGGGGTGGCCGCCTCGATCCTGCTGGCGGCCACCACGGAGCCGCGGGTCATCCTCATCGGGGCGCAGCGGCTGCGGCTGCCGAGCCTGCTCGTCCAGATCGCCATGTTCATGCTGCGGTACATGGATGTGATCATGGATGAGATGCGGCGGATGCGGGTGGCGCGGGAGTCCCGCGGGTTCGAAGCCCGAAATTTCCGGCACATCCCCGTGCTGGCGCGATCCGCCGGGGCGTTGTTCATTCGTTCGTACGAGCGGGGCGAGCGGGTGCATCTGGCGATGCTCAGCCGCGGATACTCCGGCCGCATGCCGATAATTCATGATATGTCGGCATCCGTCCCCCAATGGGGCACCGCTCTCGCTCTGCCCGCAGCGGCACTCGCAGTGTTGGGACTCGGCCTGTGAATTCTCTCGACGTCAGGCAGCTCGCCTACGCCTACCCCGACGGCACGCAGGCGTTGTACGGCGTGGACCTGTCGATCGCCCGCGGCGAGCGGGTGGCCCTGCTCGGCCCGAACGGCGCCGGCAAGACCACACTGGTCATGCACCTCAACGGGATCCTCACCCCAGGGCACGGCACTGTCACCGTGGCCGGCACCCCGGTGCGCAAGGACACGCTCCACGAGGTCAGGCAGCGGGTCGGCCTGGTCTTCCAGGACCCCGACGACCAGCTCTTCATGCCCACGGTCCGCGACGACGTGGCCTTCGGCCCGGCCAACGCGGGCGTGCGGGGCGAGGACCTGGATCGGGTCGTCAAGGGCGCGCTGGAGCGGGTCGGCATGCTGGAGGCCATCGACCGGCCGCCGCACCATCTGTCGTTCGGCCAGCGGCGCCGGGTGGCGGTCGCGACGGTGCTGGCCATGGAGCCGGAGATCCTGGTGCTGGACGAGCCCTCCTCCAACCTGGACCCGGCCGCCCGCAGGGAGCTGGCCGAGGTCCTGCGTTCCCTGGACGTGACGGTGCTCATGGTCACGCACGACCTGCCGTACGCGCTGGAGTTGTGCGAGCGCTCGCTCATCCTCTCCGACGGCGTGATCGCCGCCGACGGGCCCACCCGCGAGCTGCTGGCGGACACCGAGCTGCTGGCCTCACACCGCCTGGAGCTCCCGTACGGGTTCGCCATCCCCGCGGTGTGAGGAAGTTAGGCATCAAATCTTCGGAGTCTTGCATGTCCGGTTTCCGGGGATGTCGAAGTACAGTGGCTCATCGAGGAGGGGCCAAATGAAGCTGCGGCTTGCGCGACACGCCCTGGGAGACGCCGTGGTGGTGGCCGTTGAGGGCGAGCTCGACCTGTTCACCGCGCCGTTTCTCCGTGACGAGGTACGCGATGCCATCAAGCAGGACGGCGCCAGGCTCGTGCTCGACCTGCAGCAGCTGTCATTCATGGATTCCAGCGGGCTGTCGGTGCTGATCGAGGCCTGGCGGCTGGCGACCGGTGAGGGCGGCGGCGTGTCGCTGGCGGCGCCGCAGGCGCCCGTGGCACGCATCCTCCGCACCACGGGGCTGGACCGGCGGATCAAGGTCTACTCCGACGTGGACAGCGCCGTGGGTGAGATTTGACGACCCCCGAGTAGAACTTCATTCGGTCGCCGGGTTAGGGTCCGGTCTATGGACGTGAACGGATCTGCAGCAATCATTTCCGGCGGCGCCAGCGGCCTGGGCGAGGCCACCGCTCGCGAGCTGGCTCGCGCCGGCGCCACCGTGGTCGTCGCCGACCTCAACGAGGAGCGCGGCAAGAGCGTCGCCGACGAGATCGGCGGCGTCTTCGCCAGGACGGACGTGTCGGACGACGAGCAGGTGCAGGCGGCCGTGGACGCGGCCGTGGCCACCGGCAAGCCGCTGCGCGTGGTGGTCAACAGCGCCGGCATCGGCTGGGCGGAGCGTACCGTCAACCGCGACGGCCAGCCGCACAACCCGGCCACCTACCGCAAGGTCATCGAGGTCAACCTGATCGGCACGTTCAACCTCATGCGCATCGCGGCGGCCGCGATCGCCAAGACGGAGCCGGCCGACGCCGACGGGCAGCGCGGCGTGGTGATCAACACAGCGTCTGTGGCGGCCCTGGAGGGGCAGACCGGGCAGTTGGCGTACTCGGCCTCCAAGGGAGGCATCGTGGGCATGACGGTGCCCGCGGCCCGCGACCTGTCGGCCATCGGCGTCCGCGTGAACACGATCTGCCCCGGCATCATCGACACCCCGATCTACGGCTTCTCCTCCAACGCCGAGGAGTTCAAGGCCAAGCTGGTCGCGCCGGTGGTGTTCCCCAAGCGCATGGGACGGGCCGACGAGTTCGCGCACCTGGTGCGCAGCCTGATCGAGAACGACTACATGAACGCCGAGGTCATCCGCTTCGACGGCGGCATCCGCTTCCAGCCCAAGTGAGGTCCCCGCGGGGGGACGCCCCCCGCGAACCCCCGAGTTGAAAGGCTTCCCGTGTCTGACGAAGTGCTCGTCGAGGAGTCCGGCAATGTCGCGATCATTACCATCAACCGGCCCAAGGCGCGCAACGCCGTCAATGGGGCGGTGGCGCGCGGGATCGCGGGCGCGCTGGACGAGCTCGATGAACGTCCCGACATTTCGGCATATGTCCTGACCGGCGCCGGGGGCACGTTCTCGGCGGGGATGGACCTGAAGGGCTTCCTGACCGGCGACTTCCCGGTGGTCGAGGGGCGCGGGTTCGGTGGGGTGACCGAGGCGCCGCCGAAGAAGCCGCTCGTGGCCGCCGTCGAAGGGTACGCGCTCGCGGGCGGGTTCGAGCTCGCGCTGGCCTGCGACGTCATCGTGGCCTCGTCGCAGGCCACGTTCGGGCTGCCCGAGCCCAGGCGCGGGCTGGTGGCCGGGGCGGGCGGCATCATGCGGCTGCCGCGGCGGATCCCGTACCACGTGGCTATGGAGATCGCGCTGACCGGCGAGCACTACCCGGCCTCCCGCCTGTACGAACTCGGCCTGGTCAACCGGATCACCGAGCCGGGGGCGGCCTTGGAGGGAGCGCTGGAGCTGGCGCGCAAGATCGCCGCCAACGCCCCGCTGGCGCTCGCCGCCACCAAGAAGGTGATCATCGAGTCCCAGGACTGGTCGCTGGAGGAGATGTTCGCCAAGCAAGGCGCGATCGTCGGTCCGGTGTTCGGCTCCAAGGACGCCATGGAGGGCGCCGCGGCCTTCGCCGAGAAGCGCGCGCCCCAGTGGAAGGGCGAATAGCTCTCCCTCTCCCGGCACCGGTATCCCCTCCCGGCCCCGCTATCCCCTCCCGGAACCGGGAGGGGATACTTTTAGCGCATTCATAGGACTTCCTGCGTACCGTAAAGGGAGTAGACGAGCTACCGGGAGGGCGTATGAGCGAGCGCAGCGAGCGACTAGTTCAACACAGCCGACTGTCGCTCATGCGACCTCCGGAGGAGGGCGTATGAGCGACTATTCGGGTTCGCCGAGGTTCGAGTCCGCCAAACGTGGCGCCGGAGCCCTTCTCTCTGGTGCGTTGAGCGCCTTCATCATCGTGGTCGGCATGCTCGTCGTGATGTGGGTCGTCGAGGGCGTCGACTACGTGCTCAACGGCGCGCTCGACCAGTTCGGCATCCTCGGCTGGGATCCCGAAGGGCTGGTCGGCATCCTGTTCGCGCCCTTCCTGCACGGCGGCTTCGGCCACCTCATGGCCAACTCGGTGCCCCTGCTGGTGCTCGGCTTCCTGGCCGGGCTGCGTGACGTGCGCAAGTTCCTGTGGGCCAGCCTGATCATCATCGTGATCGGCGGGCTCGGCACCTGGCTGACCAGCCCCGCCGTCTACACGGTCGGGGCGAGCGGGCTGGTGTTCGGCTACTTCGGCTACATCCTGGCCAGGGGCGTGTTCGACCGGCGGCTGCTCGACATCGTCATCGCCGTGGGCGTGGGCATCGTCTACTACGGGATCCTGGCGGGCCTGCTGCCCAACCAGGAGGGCATCTCCTGGCAGGGACACCTGTTCGGCCTCGTCGGCGGCGTGGTGGCCGGCTGGGTGCTCCGCCGTAAGCGAGCGCTAAATATGTGACCGCGTGTGCTCGGCCGGGGAGGCCGAGAGCAGGCGGTCGATGAAGGCCAGCCCCACGGCGGAGGCCACGAACGCCAGGTGGATGATCGTCTGCCACATGATCTTGTCGTTGGGCGTCGACTGCGCCCGGATGAAGGTCTGCAGCAGATGCACCGATGAGATGCCGATGATGGCCGTGGCCAGCTTGACCTTTAGCACGTTGGCGTTGACGTGGGAGAGCCACTCCGGCTCGTCGGGATGGTCGTTGAGGTTGATGCGGGAGACGAACGTCTCGTAACCGCCGATGATCACCATGATCAGCAGATTGGAGATCATCACCACGTCGATGAGGCCCAGGACGGTGAGCATCACCACGACCTCGGCGGACGGCGTGCCCGCCGACGCCGGGGCGGCGTGCAGGAACACCGTCTCGATCAGGTGCCAGAGCTCCAGCACGAACTGCCACACGTACACCGCCTGCGCCACGATCAGGCCCAGGTAGAGCGGCACCTGGAGCCAGCGGCTGGCGAACATCAGATAACCGAGGCTCTTGGGGCGCACGGTTCCCTGGCCGAATGGGGGGATGTCGGGCAAGAATGATTCCTACAGCTTGAGCCGGAAAGGTTAGTCCGTTGGCGAGCCAGACCGTGGCCGAGCGGCTGGTGAAGAAGGGCCTGCTCGTGCGCACGCCATATCGCAACGCCTTCAGGTATGCCGCGGCCAAGTCGAGGGATGAGCAGGTCAGCGACCTCATGCTGGAAGCGCTCGCGGCCAGCACCGACCGGCTGCCGGTGCTGGCGAGGTTCGCGCAGAGCGTCGCGGAGGAGGACGCGCTCGCCCTCATGGCAGAGCTACGTCGTCGTCAGAGACGCTCGACCACGTAGTCGACGCACACCGTCAGCGCCTCGACGTCGGCCGGGTCGATGGCCGGGAACATCGCGATGCGCAGCTGGTTGCGGCCCAGCTTGCGGTAGGGCTCGGTGTCGACGATGCCGTTGGCGCGCAGCACCTTGGCCACGGCCGCGGCGTCCACGTCGTCGGAGAAGTCGATCGTGCCGACCACCTGCGAGCGGAACTCGGGAGCGGCGAACGGCGTGGTGTAGGACGACTTCTCGGCCCACGTGTAGAGGCGCGAGGCGGAGTCCGCCGTGCGGGCGGTGGTCCAGGCCAGGCCGCCATTGTCGTTCATCCAGTCGAGCTGGTCGGCCAGCAGGAACAGCGTGGCCACGGCCGGGGTGTTGTAGGTCTGGTCCTTGCCGGAGTTGTCGATCGCGACCGGCAGGCTGAAGAACTCCGGCACGTAACGGCCGCTCGCGGCGATCTCCTCGACCCTGGCCAGGGCGCGCGGCGACATGATCGCGATCCACAGGCCGCCGTCGGAGGCGAAGCTCTTTTGCGGCGCGAAGTAGTAGACGTCGCTCTCGGTGATGTCGACGGGCAGGCCGCCGGCGCCGGAGGTGGCGTCCACGAGCACGAGCGAGTCGTCCGAGCCCACCCGCTTGATCGGCATGGCGACGCCGGTCGAGGTCTCGTTGTGGGTGAGCGCGTAGACGTCCACGCCCTCCTCGGTCACCGCGGTCGGGTGGGTGCCGACCTCGGACTTGATCACGCTCGGCTCGGCCAGCCACGGGGCCTTCTTGGTGACCGTGGCGAACTTCGAGGAGAACTCGCCGAACGACAGGTGCTGCGACTTCTCGCGGACGAGCCCGAAGGCGGCGATGTCCCAGAACGCCGTGGTGCCACCGTTGCCCAGCACGACCTGGTAGCCCTCAGGCAGCGAGAACAGGTCGGCGAGTCCGGAGCGTACGCGGCCGACCAGGTTTTTGACCGGCTTCTGGCGGTGGGAGGTGCCCATGAGACTCGCGCCGGAGGCGGCGAGCGCGGCCAGTTGCTCGGTGCGTACCTTCGAGGGCCCGCAGCCGAATCGGCCGTCGGCGGGCTTGATGTCAGCGGGAATCACGATGTCAGCCACGTGAACCAGCGTACTGACCGGCGTGGAGTGGCTCGCACGGGGTCCACGAAAAACGGCTACCGCGCGGATGCGAGCCGCGCGGTAGCCGCTGTGACGTGGATCAGAACGCGCCGGTCACCTCGTCGGCACCGGGCACTTCGCTGAGCGGGCGCGAGGTGGGACCGACGTAGTTCGCGCTGGGGCGGACCAGCCTGCCCGTGCGCTTCTGCTCGAGGATGTGCGCGGCCCAGCCGGCCGTGCGGGCGCAGGTGAACATCGAGGTGAACATGTGGGACGGAACCTCGGCGAAGTCCAGCACCACGGCTGCCCAGTACTCGACGTTGGTGGCGAGCACCCGGTCGGGCTTGCGCGCGTGCAGCTCCTCCAGCGCGGCCTGCTCCAGCGCCGCCGCGACCTCGTAACGCGGGGCGTCGAGCTCCTTGGCGGTACGGCGCAGCACGCGGGCGCGCGGGTCCTCGGCGCGGTAGACGCGGTGACCGAAGCCCATGAGCCTGTTGCCCTTGTCGAGCTCGCCCTGGACGTACTTCTTGGCGTCGCCCAGCTGCTCGACGCCCTCGATCATGTGCAGCACACGGGCCGGGGCGCCGCCGTGCAGCGGTCCGGACATGGCGCCGACGGCACCGGAGAGCGCGGCGGCCACGTCGGCGCCGGTGGAGGCGATGACGCGGGCGGTGAACGTCGAGGCGTTCATGCCGTGCTCGGCAGCGGAGGTCCAGTAAGCGTCGATGGCCTTGACGTGCTTGGGATCGGGCTCACCGCGCCAGCGGATCATGAACCGCTCGACGATGGTCTTCGCCTCGTCGACCCGGCTCTGCGGCACCATCGGCAGGCCGAGCCCGCGGGCGGACTGCGCCACGAACGACAGTGCCATGACGGAAGCCCGCGCCAACTGGTCGCGGGCCTCTTCGTCACTGATGTCGAGCAGCGGCTTGAAGCCATAGGCCGGAGCCAGCATGGCCAGCGCGCTCTGTACGTCTACGCGGATGTCACCGGAGTGGACAGGGATGGGGTACGGCTCCGCCGGGGGCAGGCCCGGCTGGAACGTGTTGTCGACCAGCAGGCCCCAGACGGCCCCGAACGGGACACGGCCGACCAGCTCTTCGATGTCGACGCCCCGGTATCGAAGGGCGCCCCCTTCTTTGTCCGGTTCCGCGATCTCGGTCTCGAAAGCTACGACGCCTTCGAGTCCGGGTTTGAAGTCGGACATGCTCGGCCGCCTCCCTTTCTTGCCATGTTTCGGCAACGCAAAGCCTTGATGTCGAGATACCGGCGGGTCAATTTAACCCCCTCCCAGGTCATGCTCGGTCTCGGGACCCGCCGTAAGGCCAAACCCGCTGGTCGGAGCGGTCTCGGAAGCCGGCAAGAGATCGCCATGACACAGTGGTGTCAGAGTCGGCGTGAGATCACCATGACACAAGCGGTCTCAGAGTCGGCATGAGATCGCCGTGGGAAGCGGGTGCGTGGGATCGTGCCCGCGGGCACGCAAGAATACGGTCTCGTGGATGCCACCCCGCGCCCGCCCGTGCTGGCGGGGCTTCGCCGTACGTACGAGGGCGAGCCGCTGCTCGAATCAGACCTCGCGTCCGACCCCATCGCGCAATTCACCGTCTGGTTCCAGGACGCGGTCGACGCCGGCCTGCCGGAACCCAATGCCATGATCCTGGCCACCGCCTCCGCCGGAGGTCGCCCCGGCGCCAGGACGGTCCTGCTGAAGGGCTACGACGAACGCGGATTCGTCTTCTACACCAACTACGAGTCGCGCAAGGGCCGCGACCTGGCCGAGAACCCGCGGGCCTCGTTGTTGTTCCCCTGGCACCCCATCCGCCGCCAGGTCCGCATCGAGGGCACCGTCGCCAAGATCTCCCACGAGGAGTCGGCGGCATATTTCAACTCCCGCCCGTACGGCTCGCGCATCGGCGCGTGGGCCTCACGCCAGTCGGCGGTCGTGCGCTCCAGGGAGGAACTGGACGCCCGCTACCGCGAGCTGGCCGACCGCTGGCCGGACGACCCGCCGGTGCCCGACTTCTGGGGCGGCTACCGCGTGGCCCCGAACGAGGTGGAATTCTGGCAGGGGCAGCTCGACAGGATGCACGACCGCCTTCGCTACCGGCGGACCCGACCCGGCTGGGCCTTGGAGAGACTCGCGCCTTAGTGTGCGTTGAGTGGCATTCGGGGAGCTGGTCAAACGTCATCTGGTGGACACCCGGCCGCTGGGCGTACCCGCGTACCGGCGGATCTGGCTGGGCCAAGCGGTCGCGCACATGGGGGTCGGGGTCACCGTCGTGGCGGTCGGCCAGCAGGTCTACGAGCTGACGCACTCCTCGCTCTGGGTCGGGCTGCTCAGCATGGCCAACCTGGTGCCGCTGGTGGTGTTCGGCCTGTGGGGCGGGGCGGTCGCCGACGCCATGGACCGGCGCAAGGTGCTGATCATCGGCTCGTTCGTGGCCTGGGCGGCGACCCTGTTCATCCTGGCGCAGGCGCTGCTCGGGCTGGCGAACGTCTACCTGATCTTCGCGGCGGTCGCGCTGAACGCCACGGGCTTCGCCGTCACCGGCCCGACCAGGGGCGCGATCATCCCGAGGATCCTGGAGCCCGAGCTGGTGCCCGCCGCCAACGCGCTCAACTCGCTGGTTTACAGCATGGGCGCGGTGGTCGGACCGATGGTCGGGGGCGTGCTGCTGGCCACCGGCGGGTTCGCGGCGGCGTACGCGGTGGACGCCCTGCTCTTCACGGGCAGCCTCTACGCGGCCCTCAGACTGCCCTCACTGCCTCCGAAGGGCGAAGTGAGCCGTCCAGGTGCGCGGGCGGTGCTGGAGGGGCTCAGCTTCATCGTCAGGAGCCGTGTGCTGCTGATGTCGTTCGTGGTGGACATCATCGCGATGGTGTTCGCGCTGCCGCGGGCGTTGTTCCCCGAGCTGGCCGACAAGTCGTTCGGCGGGTCGGAGATCGCGCTCGGCCTGCTGAACTCGGCCATGGCCGGTGGCTCGGTCGTCGGCGCGTTGTTCTCCGGGTGGGTGGGGCGGGTCAGCCGGCAGGGGGTGGCGCTGGTCGTCGTCATCGCCGTCTGGGGGCTTGCCGTGGCCGCGGCGGGCCTGGTGTCCGAGCTGTGGCTGGTGGTGGCGTTCATGGCCGTCGGCGGCGCGGCGGACGTGGTTTCGTCGGTGTGGCGGCAGTCGATCCTGCAGCTGTACGCGCCCGACGAGATGCGGGGGCGGATGCAGGGCGCGTTCATGGTCGTCGTGGCGGGCGGGCCGCGCCTGGGCGACCTGCGAGCCGGGGCGACGGCGACGGTGTTCGGGCTCACCGGCGCGTGGGTGGGCGGCGGCCTGGCGTGCGCGGCCGTGGTGCTGGTCGTGGGCCTGTCGGTGGCCACCTTCAGGAACTACCGGGCGGGCACGGTCGCCAAGAGTCCGGTGGCCGCCCCGGAATAGTCAGGCGATCCGGCCGCCGCGTGATGCTCAGGCCACCCGGGCCGCCGCTTGATGGTCAGGCAGCCCGAGCCGCCGCTTGGAGGTCGGACAGGAAGCCCGCGTACGCGGCGTCCCTGTCCGGCGCGCGCAACACGGCCGACGGGTGGATGGTGGCCACCGCGAGCGCGTTGCCGAGCGGCACCGGCTCCCCCCTGTGCTGCGTCACCCGGAACGTCCGCCCCAGCAGCGCCTGCGCGGCCGTCGCACCCAGCACCACGATCACCGACGGATCCACCACGGCCAGCTCCGCGTCGAGCCACGGATGACAGGCCGTGACTTCGGCGGCCGTCGGCTTCTGGTGAATGCGCCTTTTCCCGCGCGGCACGAAGGAAAAGTGCTTGACCGCGTTGGTGACGTAAACGTCGTCACGCGGAATACCGGCCTCCGCCAGACCTTTGTCCAGAATGCGACCCGCCGGGCCCACGAACGGATGCCCCTGACGGTCCTCCTGGTCCCCCGGCTGCTCGCCCACCAGCATGAACCTCGCCTGACTCGGCCCCTCGCCGAACACCGTCTGCGTGGCGTTCCTGTACAGGCCACACCCCTCGCAACAGGCCGCGGCGAGCCGCAGCGACTCGAGGTCCAGCTTGTCGGGAAGGAACTGGGCCGCGCTGGTGTTGCCGTCCTTATCCATCGTCGGTCGTTCTCCCAATAGGGTTCCTGTGAGGCCTGTGCCCGAGGCGAACGGGCTCAGTCCTGGGTCGGGTGGTCAGCGTCCAGGGGGACCCAAACGCCACGACCGGCGTAACATTCAGTTGGGAGGACTGTCTTGACCGCACACGGCCTGATCGATACGACGGAGATGTATCTCCGCACGATTTACGAGCTCGAGGAGGAGGGCATCGTCCCCCTTCGCGCGCGCATCGCCGAGCGCCTGCAACAGAGCGGGCCCACGGTGAGCCAAACGGTCGCGCGCATGGAGCGTGACGGCCTCGTCCGGGTCGAGGGTGACCGGCATCTGTCGATGACCGATCTCGGCCGCCAGCTCGCCACACGGGTGATGCGCAAGCATCGGCTCGCCGAGTGCCTGCTGACCCAGGTGATCGGACTTCCCTGGGAAGAGGTGCACATCGAGGCGTGCCGCTGGGAGCACGTCATGTCGGAGTCCGTGGAGGCGCGGCTGGTGACGTTGCTCGACAACCCCACGGTGTGCCCGCACGGCAACCCGATCCCCGGGCTCGCCGAGCTGGGCGCCAAGGAGGCCGAGGCCGGCGGCAACCAGCTGATGTCCATGAGCGACGTGGCAGGACCGAGAGATATACCCGTCGTCGTCCGCCGAATTAGCGAACAAGTGCAAAGTGATCCCGCTGTGATGCTTAAACTCAAGCAAGTTGGGATACAACCCGGACGCGAGGTCACGCTCGCGGCGAGCGACGACGGTGTGCGGGTGACAGGTGACGGTGACGCGAACGACACTCCCGCGGAGCTTCCGCGCGATGTTGCCGCGCACGTTTTTGTCTCCAAGCGCTGACGCGCGCGCGGCTGCTTGGTTGAATCCCTCTTGGGAGGCCCTCCACTCTCCCCTGGCCAAGACTGTTGCAGGAGCGCTCGTGGTTCGCTTTGCATGCTCGCCACCCCGAGGAGTGGTCTCCGGATGAAGCGTTGGGGGGATCTGTCACAAGATGCGGCTGATCACCTTGCTGCCGGATCCGTTCTAGACCACGCGGAAATGGCGGTGGTCGTCACCGACCGTTTCAGCAACCTCCTCTATTGGAACCCGTTCGCCGAGAAGCTGTTCGGCCGTCCGGACAGCGCCCCTTCGAGGGGAACGTCCGTCCTGTCCCTCGGGATCATGGAGAAGGACCACCCCCTGGCGATCGAGCTGGCCAAGCACGTGCTCAAGGGCGGCGTGTGGGAGGGCACGTTCGACGTCAAGCGCGGCGACGGCACGATCGTCTACGTCCGCGCCCAGGCTGTGCCGTTGCGCCACCCGTCGGGCTCGGTGACGGGCATCGTCATCATGGCCCGCGAGGCGCTCCGGAGCAACGAGCGGGAGAAGGACCGTTTCGGGCTGCTCGAGCGCATCGGCGAGCGGCTGGCCGGCTCGCTCTATGTCGAGGAGACGCTCAAGCGCGTCGCCGAGATGCTCGTCCCGCAGTTCGCCGACCACTGCTTCATCGAGCTGATGGAGGGTGACCGGCTCGTCCGCCGGGTCTCACAACACGTGCAGGGGTGGACGCCCCCGTCGGGAACATGGAAGCCGGTGGGCGCGGAGATCCGCTACCCCTCCGGCCACTACGCGGACACGGCGCTGCGCCGTCAGGAGACCATCCTCGTCGAGGACTTCTCCTCCAGCAGCTACCCGGCGCCCCATGAGGACAGCGCGCGGCTGTGCGGTGAGATCGGCATGACCTCGGCCATCGTCGCCCCCTTGCTGGTGCGCGGTGAGACTCTCGGCTTGATGTACCTCAGCCTGTCCAACCTCACCGACCGCCGCAGCCCCCACTACGACGCCTTCGACCGCGACTTCGTGGGCGCCATCGCCACCAGGGTCGCGCTCGCGATCGACAACGCGTTGTTGTTCGAGGAGGAGCGGCACACGGCGGAGTCGTTCCAGAAATACCTGCTGCCCCGGGCGCTGCCGCAGCTCGACGGCCTGGAGATCGCGGTGCGCTACTACCCGGCCGCGCCGCTCGCCTCCCACGGGCAGGGCATCCAGACGCAGGTCGGTGGCGACTGGTATGACGTGATCCCGCTGTCCGCCGGCCGCGTCGGCATCGTGATCGGCGACGTCGAGGGCCGGGGCGCCAAAGCGGCGGCCATCATGGGACAGCTCCGGGCCGCGCTGCGGGCCTTCGCCCAGGACGACAAGTCGCCCGCCGACATCCTGGCCAGGCTCGACGAGTGGACCCGCATCATCGCCACCCCCGAGCAGGACGACAACGGCGCCGACGTCAGCATCCCGCCCATCGTGACCTGCCAATACCTCGTCTACGACGCCTGGTCCAGGCAGCTGTCCTTCGCCAACGCGGGCCACGCCCCGCCGCTGCTGCTGGTCGACGGCCAGTGCGTCGAGCTGGACATCGAGGAGGTCGGCCAGCCGCTCGGCGTACGCGCCAAGGGCATGCACGCCGACCTGGTCTACAAGGAGGAGACCCGCACGCTGCCGCCCGGCGCGGCGCTGCTCCTCTACACCGACGGCCTGGTTGACCGCCGTCCCGGCCGCGACGGCAGGATGCCGAGCGAGGAGGAGACGCTCGGCGTGCTCTGCGACAAGCTCGCCAAGATGGCCGACGTCGACGTCGAGCGCATCGCCGACGTCGCCACGGTCGCGGTGCCCGGCGAGATCGACGACGACATGGCGATCCTGGTCGTGCGCTCCAGCGACGTGGATCTCGACGTCGAGGAGCGCACATTCCCCGCCCAGCCGATCATGGTCGGCGAGGCGCGCCGGATGGCCTCGGAGGCGTTCGCCGGCTGGAACGTACCCGAGGAGCGGGCCGAGCTGGCCTGCCTGCTGGTCTCCGAGGTTGTGACGAACGTGGTCCTGCACGCCGCCAGCGCCAGCGTGCCGCGCAGGGAGCTGGTCGTGGAGGGGCCGCCGCTGCCGTTCGAGGAATCCTGGGACATGCCGGGCTTCGAGGACGAAGTGGTCGGCGAGAAGGAGTTCACGCTGCGGCTGCGCAGGGGCGAGGAGTCGGTCTGGGTCGAGGTCTTCGACCAGGACCTGCGCCTGCCGCGGATCCGCAGCGCGGGGGAGAACGACGAGGGCGGGCGCGGCCTCTACCTCGTCGACCAGCTGGCCAGACGCTGGGGCTCGCGACCGACCAGGGAAGGCAAAGCGGTCTGGTTCGAGATTCCCACGCGCGGCAGGTGAATGATTCACTGGCCGTATGGAGCTGGCCTTCGAACGGCGGGGCAGCGGTCCGCCGCTGATCCTCCTCCACGGCATCGGCCACCACTGGCAGGCCTGGTCGCCGGTGTTGGATCGCCTGGCCGCCTCCAGGACCGTGATCGCGATCGACCTGCCCGGGTTCGGGGCGTCGCCGGGGCTGCCTGACGGCATCCCGTACACCGCCGAGTCGCTGGCCGATGCGGTCGAGTCGTTCTGCGCGCTGCTCGGCGTGCGCGAGCCGCACGTGGCGGGCAACTCGCTCGGCGGTTACATCGCGCTGGAGCTGGCCTCGCGCGGCGTCGTACGCACGGCGACCGCGTTGTCGCCGGCCGGCTTCTGGTCCCGTGCCGAGCTGCTCTACTGCCAGACCGTGCTGCGTGCGCTGCGGGCCACCGCCCGTGCGATGCCGCCCGAGCAGGCCGTCAGGACGGCCGAGAGCCCCTTCCTGCGCGCCCTGTCCACGGGTGTGCTGGTCGCGCACCCGTCCCGGATGGAGCCGGGCGCGCTGATCGCGGCCACGCGGGCGCTGGCCGCCTCGACCGGCTTCGAGGAGACGCTGGAGTCGTTCGCCGGGGTGATGCCGCCCGCGCCGCCCAAGACACCGATCACGATCGCGTGGGGCGAGCACGACCGCCTGCTGCCGCGCCGCCAGGCGGTGCGTGCGGCGCGGTGGTCAGGGCAGCGGGTCAAGCTGCTGAAGGGCTGCGGGCACGTGCCGATGAGCGACGACCCGGGCCTCGTGGCCCGCGTCCTCCTGGAGGCCTCGGGCTCATGAGCCCGTGAGGTTGGCGGCCATCCGGCGGAGCACGTCCACGGTCGCCTGATATTCCTCGGGGCTCACGCCCGCACTCACCCGCTGCCTGAACAGGACCACCCGCTCGGCGATCTCCGCGTGCGCGGCCCTGCCCGCCGCGGTGATCCGGCGGTCCGCGAGCCATCCCCGGGCAGTGAGCTGCTCCACGGCCTCCTCCACCCCGGCGAACGGCGCCAGCTCGTCCGGCCGGGCGTCATGCGCGGCGGTGTTGAGCACCTGCCACTCTCGCCGGGACACCCGCAGCGCGTCGTCCATGGCGCTTTCCAGCACCGTGTCCAGATTCTTCACCCAATAGCCGATATGCTTCTCCATGCATGTACAATAGCAACTATATGGATGAAGACAAGGAAATTGCCGGGCTCCGCGAGCTCCGCGCGATCGAGCAGTCGATGGTCGCCATCAGGCGCAGGCAGAGCAGGCGGGTGCTGGCGAAAGCACAGGGCGCTGGGCCCGAATACGACGTGCTCGACGTGATCGAGGCCGCGCGCGAGCCTGTCACCGTGACCGCGGTCGCGCAGGCGTTGAGCGTGGATCAGCCGCGGGCGAGCCGGTTGGTGGCCGCGGCCGTGGAGGCGGGCCTGGTCAGGCGCGAGGCCGATCAGGCGGACGGCCGCAGGTCGTGCCTGGTGCTCACGGACGAGGGGAGCGCCGCGCTCGAACAGGCGCATCGCGCCAGGCAAGCGGCGTTCGCGACGGCGATGGAGGGTTGGTCGGCGGCCGAGCGTGCCGAGTTCGCCCGGCTGCTCACCCGCTTCGTCGAAGCGATCGCCTAGACCTTCGTCTGGCCCCAGACGAGCAGCATGGCGATGATGAACACGATCATCACGCCGGCATAGCCCACGGGACCCAGGCGGAACGCCCGGCGCACACGATTGAGCCCCCAGGCGACGAGCAACGCCAGGAAGACCAGGAGGATCAGGCCGCCGTCCATGCTGTCCAGTATGCGGCGTCGGACGGCGGCCCGCGCGTCAGGTGCTAAAACCCGAATGACCGGCCGATGATCTCCTTCATGATCTCGGTCGTGCCGCCGTAAATGGTTTGGACACGGCTGTCCAGCCACGCCTTCGCGACCGGGTATTCGGTCATATATCCGTATCCGCCGTGGAGCTGGACGCAGCGGTCGATGACCTTGTTCTGCAGCTCGGTCGTCCACCACTTGGCCTTGGCCGCGTCCACCGCCGTGAGCTGCTTGGCGTTGAGCGCCAGGATGCACTTGTCGACGTAGTGGCGGGCGATCTCGGTCTCGGTGACCAGCTCGGCCAGGACGAACCGGGTGTTCTGGAACGAGCCGATGCTGCGGGCGAAGGCCTGGCGGGTCTTGCAGTATTCGATGGTCTGCTCCAGCACGGCCTCCGCCGCGGCCACCGCCGCCACCGCGATCGACAGGCGTTCCTGGGGCAGGTTGTTCATGAGCTGGAAGAACCCCTCGCCGTCGTTCGGGCCGAGGCGGTTGGCGACGGACACGCGGACGTTCTCGAAGAACAACTCGGCGGTGTCCTGCGCCTTCATGCCGACCTTCTCGAGGTTGCGCCCCCGGCTGAACCCCTCCATGCCGCGCTCCACGACGATCAGCGTCGTCCCCCTGGCGCCCGCCTCCGGATCGGTCTTGGCCACCACGACCACGAGGTCGGCGTTGATGCCGTTGGTGATGAACGTCTTCTGCCCGTTGACGACGTAGTGGTCGCCTTCGCGGACGGCGGTTGTCCTGATGCCCTGCAGGTCGCTGCCCGCGCCCGGCTCGCTCATCGCGATCGCGGTGATCAGCTCGCCGCTGGCGAAGCCGGGCAGCCACCGCTGCTTCTGCTCGTCATTGGTCAGATCGACCACGTACGGGGCCATGACGTCGTTGTGCAACGAGAAGCCGAGTCCGGTCGCGCCGTGCCGCATGATCTCCTCGACGATCACCGCGTTGTACCGGAAATCCGTGACGCCGGCGCCGCCGTACTCCTCGGGGACCGAGAACCCGAACATGCCCAGCTCTCCGGCCTTCTTCCACACCTCGCGCGGGACAATGCCGTCCTTCTCCCACTGCGCGTGGTGCGGCACCACTTCGCGGGCCATGAACTCGCGCACCGTGTCTCTGAACAGCAGGTGTTCCTCGTCGAAGAGGTCTCTTTCCATCCTCGCCTCCCGAACAGGATTCTGGTGCTGGACACGGCTTCATCACAAGTGCTGGAAGAGGCTTCATTTGGCATGTGTTGCGGGTGTTTTCGCCCCTAAGATCTACCCTCGGTCTATAACGTGGGTGATCGGAGTCTTCCGTGAGTCGGTGGCGCAAGGCGTGGATCGCCGCATCGGTGGGTTCCCTGGCGGCGTTAGGCGTAGTGGTGTTGCCCAACCTGCCCGCATCGGCGGCGCCGGCCGATCTTGAGGTCAAGTACATCTGTACGGAGACCGGTACGAGCAGCATCGTTCGGAACCCTCCGGTGAAGCTGACGACGTACCTCACCTTCGAGACGGATCTTGTGGTCGGCGGGCCACTCAACTACTCCTGGAAGCTGGAGTACACCGGCGACGGCAGCCGGTTCCAGTCGCCCGGCTACTTCGGTCCTGGCGGACAGGTGCATGCGATCGGCAACCTCGAGCTCAAGAGCAACTGGACGGGCATCCTCCAGCCCAGGGGAAGCGCCGCTCCGGAGAAAGCGCTGCGCCCCGACTCTCCCTTGGGCCTGCCTCCGATGCTGAACGACCCTGGCCTGATCAACAAGCCGGGCACCATCAAGATCACGCCGCGGGACATCGACCTCGACTTCACCCCGCCGGACAACAGCGTGGTGATCAACGACGGTGACGATTCCGACAACCCGAGCGACATGCAGATCGTCTACAGCGGCGCGTGGGCGTCGGTGGACGACCGTCCTGCCTCCGAACACCACGTGCACAATGACCTGCACGAGACCACCCAACTGGGCGCCTCCGCCGAGTTGACCTTCATCGGCACGAGCGTGAAGTACATCGGTCCGACGGACAAGGACGCCGGCCCGGTCGACATCTACATCGACGGCCACAAGCAGGCCACGGTGGACCCCTCGCGCGATGACAACGACAAGCCGGTCAACCACGACCTCGACGGCGGCAAGCCGTTGTGGACGTCACCCGAGCTGACCTACGGAGAGCACACGATCGAGATTCGGAACGCCTCCACCAAGCCCGCGTGGCTGGACGCGTTCGAGGTCTCGACCGCCACGGCTCAGAACCCGACCGGTTTCCACAGCGCGAAGTGCACGCCCGCCAGCCCTCCCGGGTCGATCGTGGTGACCGTCGGGGGCAGTCCGAGCAGCACGCCGCCGACCAGCCCGACCTCGACGCCGCCGACCAGCCCCTCCACCAGCCAGACCCCGACCAACGGCACGTCGCCCTCGGTCTCCCCGACGACGGGCTCGCCGAACCCCACGTCGCATGACATCCATCCCCCGATCGTGGCCGTCGTCCCCGGGGGGTTGAGCAGCGCGACGCCGACCACCAGCACCACGACGTCCGTGTCCCCGACGGCGACGAAGTATGTGAGACCGCAGGTGGCCAAGACGCCCAAGGGCGGAGTGGAGACCGGTGAGGCGCCCGATCCGCCCGCGGACACGGGAGCGTACGGACTGATCGCGAGTGGATCCGCGATGATCATGGGCAGTGCGGCCGGAGGCCTGCTGTTGTGGCGCCGCCGCGCCGTGCACGCCGGAGGTGTGAAGTAATGACCGAGCAGCAGCAGAAGTCGCCGCTCAACAAAGCGGTGCCCGGGCTGCTCATCGCCGGCTCGCTGGCCGGTGTGGGCGCCGTCATGGTGGGTCTGCTCTCGCTGGCGCCCGCGGTGGACGACGGCTCTGGACCGGGCGTCGCGGCCATGGACGAGCCGTCCACCGTGCAGATCGAGAACGCGGGCGCGTTCGTGCTGCCGCCGACCGTCGGCCCCGGCGGGCCGTCCGGCCTCACTCCGGCCCGCCTCGACGCTCCGCCGCCGCTCGCCGCCGTGCCGACCGTGGCTCCGATCCCGGTGCCCAAGACCAAGGTCGCCAAGGCCAAGGCCAAGCCGGCTCGCATCAAGATCCCCAAGATCAAGGTGAACGCGCCGGTGGGACCGGTCACGGTGGACATCAAGGGCAACCTCGGCACCCCGCCGCTGACCAAGCAGAACCAGACCGGCTGGTACCGCTTCTCGCCGGTCCCCGGCGAGTCCGGGCCCTCGATCATCAATGGTCACGTCAGCACCCGCAAGGGTCCTGCTGTTTTCGCCCGGCTGTCGGAGTTGGCCAAGGGTGACCACATCTACGTGTACCGGTCGGACGGCAAGGTCACGCGGTTCACGGTGAGCGGGATCGAGCAGGTGAGCAAGTCGACGTTCCCGACCAAGCGCGTGTACGGCAACACCGGCGGGGCCCAGCTCAGGCTCGTCACCTGTGGCGGTGTCTTCAACAAGGGGGCGCACAGCTACCAGGACAACATCATCGTGTACGCGACGTTGTCCAAGAAGAAGGGGTGACCGAGGTAGTTGTGGCCGATTTGGCGGTTTACCGGAAGTTGACAGGGACAGTTCGTAAGATCTCAACCTAACCGTGACAAACGGCTGGGATTCTGGCACGACTGTTGATACTGCGCTGAATGGAGATGGAAGTGCAGACGTCCAAGGCGAGGCGCCGCCTCGCCCTCAAGACATCCGCTATGGCCGTCCTAGGCGCAGGGATCTTCGGTGGGCTACCCGTGGTGGCTGCTATTGCGGCCCCGGTCCCCGTGGTCTACTCCTGCACGGGTTCAGGTGGGGCCGCGGCGGCGACCGTGACCTTCTCCATGGAGGTGAAGACTCCGGCCGCGCAGCCGAGCCCCAGCTCCACAGCGACCCTCACGTGGGAAATCATCCAGCCGTCGACCGGTGCCTTGACGGCGGCGGCCTCGATCAGTCCGAGCAGCACCGTGGCGGCGTCGGGAACCGTCAGCCCCAGCGGGTCACCGGTGCCTTCGACGCAGGTTGTGGCGACCGGTGCCGTCGCACCCGCGACGGGGATCAGCCAGGGCGCTCCCGTGCCGATCCCCACGATGACCATGGTGGTCACGCCGACCGCGAGCGGGACGGTGGTTTTCAAGGGCGGCGGCTTCGCGCTTCAGGTCGGTGGTGGCAGCTACAACTGTCAGCCGACAGCCTCCGGCTCCGGCCCTGCCGCCACCCTGGTAGTGGGGACCGGCAGCACCGCCACCGGCACGAATACCCCGACCACCTCGAACACCCCGACCCCGACCCCGACCACGAGCACCCCCAAGCCCACCAAGACCAGCACCGCGACGGTGACCGTCACCCCGCCCGAGAAGACTGAAAAGTCCAAGACCCCCAAGGAAGGGGCGGACACCGGGGCCGGCGGCGAGATGGGGCCTGATGGGCGGATGTTCATCCTGACCGGCACCGCGCTGATCGCGGCCGCGACGGTGGGTGGGCTGTTCATGCGTCGCCGTAACGCCACCCGGGGCTGACCGCAGTGTCCGGCTACTACCCGTACGGTGGCGGCGGGGCGGCACCGCCGCCTCCACCCGAGCACAAGGGCGGCACGGCGCTCAGGACCGTGCTGATCGTGGCCGCCATCGCCGGCGTCGCGACCGTGGTGGCCGGGCTGCTGATCGTGCTGCGTTCCCCGGACGAGTACGGCCTCGCGTCGAACAACAGGGACAGCCTGGCGCTGCCGTCGCAGCCGAACCAGAGCGGCAAGCCGGAGCAGGCGCTGTTCCAGGCGGCGCCCGACGTGCCGCCGCCGCTGCCGCAGATCAACCCGGCGCCGCCGATGATGCCGTCCACCCCCGTCCGGATCGTGGTCAAGCGTCTGGGGATCAACGCGCCGATCAGGTCCGTCGGCCTGGCCAAGGACGGCACGATCCAGGTGCCGCCGCCGGACAACCCCAACCTGGTGGGCTGGTATCGGAACATGTCCACCCCGGGCGAGGCCGGTCCCGCCGTGCTGCTCGGGCACAAGGACACCAGGACGCGCAGTGCGGTGTTCAGCGCCTTGTTCCAGATCAAGAACGGTGACATCATCGAGGTCAAGCGCCAGGACAGGACCACGGCGGTCTTCACCGTCGGCGGCGTGGAGCAGGCGAACAAGAAGACGTTCCCGACCCAGCGGGTCTACGGTCCGCAGGACAACGCCCAGCTCCATCTGATCACCTGCGGCGGGACCTACGATCGGCGTACCGGGCACTACACCGACAACATCATCGTCTACGCGACGATGACAAGCTCCTATCGAAGCTGAGCGCGGAGGCGGGCATGGGCTGGATGGCGAAGCGGAGACTGCGTACTGGTCCCACGGCGGCGCTGCCGGCCAAACCTGATCCGGCCGAGCTGCTGCGCATCGTCCAGCTCGCCGACCCAGGGGCCAGGAAAGACGGCGACGACATCGTGGCCACCGACGTCCGAGTGAGCGCTGCCGTGGAGGCGGACGCCGACCTGGCGGGCGGTGAGCTGGAGAAGGTCTGGGCGGTGCGGGTGGCTGCCGAAGGGCCTTTGCCGCTGGACTTCTTCGACCGCTACCTGGCCGAGGGCATCGCGTTCAGGCTCAAGGGGCTCGCGGTCTGCCGGGGTGAGGTGAGCGACCCGTCCGATGAGGAGAACACGGGGCCCGCGGTCATCCTCCCGGTCCGTCCGACCGCCGAGGAGCTGGCGCCGCTGCTGGAGCCGCAGGAGGACGACGAGTTCACGTTCACCGCCGGCGACATCAAGGCCGTCCTGGTCCCGCAGAAGGGCCAGCCTCCGGCCGTGCAGGAGCTGCTGCCCTTTGCCACCGAGCTGACCGCGATCGAGCTGCGTGGCGACGAGCAGGCCAAGCTGGGGACGCTGGCGCTGGAGCTGTCCGAGGCGCTGAACGGGCTGGTCGTGGACCGGTGGCGGTTCCGGGTGGACACGGCGGAGGACCTGCTGCCGCCGGCGTGAGCAGCGGCCGAACGTCATTCTGTTGTACCCTGCCTCTAGTAACCGAATAATGCTCGGTTCTCAGGAGGCACCGTGGCAGAGGCGTACATCGTCGGGGCGGTCCGCACCCCGGTCGGCAAGAAGAAGGGCGGCCTTTCCACCGTCCACCCCACTGACCTGGCCGCTCACACGCTGAAGGCATTGATCGACCGCACCGGCGTCGACCCGGTGGCGGTCGAGGACGTCATCTTGGGGTGCGTCATGCAGTTCGGCCCCCAGAGCATGGACATCGCCCGCAACGCCTGGCTGTCGGCAGGGCTGCCGGAGACCACCGCAGGCGTCACGATCGACCGGCAGTGCGGGTCCTCGCAGCAGTCGATCCACTTCGCCGCCCAGGGCGTCATGTCCGGCACCCAGGATCTGGTCGTGGCCGGCGGCGTCGAGTCGATGAGCATCGTTCCCATGGGCTCCTCGATCACGGCCGCCCTGGAGAAGGGCATGCCGTTTCCGTTCGGCGAGAAATGGGTCGAGCGATATGGCAAGCAGGAGATCTCGCAGTTCCGCGGCGCGGAGCTGATGTGCGAGAAGTGGGGCTACACGCGGGAGATGCTGGAGCAGTACGCGCTCGAGTCCCACCAGCGGGCCGCCAAGGCGATCGCGAACGGCCACTTCAAGGACCAGATCGAGCCCGTCAATGGCGTCGAGGACGACGAGGGCCCGCGTGCGGACACGACGCTGGAGAAGATGGCCTCGCTGAAGACGCTGAAGGAGGGCGGCCAGATCACCGCCGCCACCTCCTCGCAGATCTCCGACGGCTCGGGCGCGCTTCTGATCGCCTCCGAGCAGGCCGTCAAGGATCACGGGCTGACGCCGCGCGCCCGCATCCACCAGCTCGCGCTCATGGGTGACGACCCCGTCTACATGCTGACCGCGCCGATCCCCGCCACGCGGCGGGCCCTGCAGAAGGCCGGCCTGTCGATCGACGACATCGACGTCGTGGAGATCAACGAGGCGTTCGCGCCGGTGCCGCTGGCCTGGACGCACGAGCTCGGCGCCGACCCCGCCAAGGTCAACCCCAACGGCGGCGCCATCGCACTCGGCCACCCGCTCGGGGGCACGGGCGCGATCCTCATGACCAAGCTTCTGCACGAACTGGAGCGCACGGGCGGCCGTTACGGGCTGCAGACGATGTGCGAGGGCGGCGGCCAGGCCAACGTCACGATCATCGAAAGGCTGTAACGGGTTGCGAGCGCCGCCTCCGGGCGTAACGAGGGAGGCGGCGCTCGCCCTAACTACCCATCCTGGTAGTGGTCTCAGCGGCCCTTGGACGGGATGCGCCGGGGCGGCGCGATCGGACGCTGCGGCATCCGGGGCATCTGCCGGGGCGCGGGCGGCATCTCCCGGCCGGGGAAGGCCGGGGTCTTCTTGCCCTTCTTGGCTGCGCGAACTCGCATAAGAGGCTCCTTTACGTAATTCATGACGCGGCTCACTCGCGAACGAAGGCCGGTCGACATGCTCAGCTGCCGCGTCTGGATGGACGGACGGGACGGACTGAAGCTGCGAATTACAGGTAAAGGCGCATGCCCATGAAGGTACGGGGCATCCGGAACCCGCCGCAACCAAATTAATTCTGGCCGCGAATCGGTGCTCGAAGCGGGCCGGCAGCTGACGACGACCGACCAGGTCCGCCCCAGCGCAGTACACAAATCCTGACAGCGGCTACAAGCACGCCTGCGAGCGCCGTCACGAGCAAGGTGATCGACATCGGCGCGGGGAAGTACGTGAGCTGCGCCCAGGTGACCGTGCGCCCGTTCATCAGGAAGGACAGAAGGTCCGGATACGCAGCCAGCATCGCCGCGGGCAGGAGAGCGGGCACCAGGCGCAGATGGGTCCGCCACTGCGGCCTGCCCGTCCGCCGGGCGGCCCAGCGCCGGGCCCGCACCACGCCCACGGCCCCGAGACCGATCGCGGCCAGCGCGATGACGGCCAGGATCAGCTCGAACAGCTGCCGGTCGCCCCCGGGCGGCTCCGGCGTGCGGCCTTCGCTCATGGCCGCGAGCCCGAGCATGATGGTGTAGGCGTCGTCCTGCAGTGCGGCGCTGTTGGTCATGACGGCGATGCCATAGCCGGTCCTGGGAGAGATGGCCTCCACAGCGGTGTAGGTGAACAGGTTCCCGGAATGCGTGAGTAGCTCAGTCTCGTCGTCCACGCCCCAGCCCATGCCGTAGTCCCGGAGGGCGCTGGGCGTGTGCATGGTCTCCAGGCTGCGCCGCTTGACCAGCGGGCTGCCGTCGCCCGTCTGGGCTATCAACCATTTGCCCATGTCGGCGGCCGTGGTGATGACACCTCCCGAGCCGCTGTCGCTGAGGAAGGCGGGAAGCTCAGGGCGGGGGAGCCAGGCGCCGAAGATCGAGTTGTGGCCGTCGGCGGGCTTGACGACCTGGTCGCTGACGGCGCTGGATTTCATGCCCAGCGGGCCGAAGACCCCCTCGCGCAAATAGTCGCCGAAGCCCTGGCCGCTGGCGGCCTCGACCAGCCGGGCAGCGAGGTTGTAGTTGACGTTGCAGTACTCCCAACGTGTGCCGGGGTCGGCACGTAGCCCGTCGTCGGCCAGGCGAGCGGTGTAATCGGCGAGAGAGGCGGAGCTGTCCAGCTCCCGGATGTCGACCGTGGTGTCCGACAGGCCGGAGGTCTGGTTCAGCAGGTGCCGCACGGTGATCCGGGCCGCGCGCGGATCGGTCATCCTGAAGCCCGGGAGCTGGGCGGCCACCGGCTCGTCCAGCTTGATCTTGCCGCGCTCCACGAGCGTCATGACCGCCATCGCGGTGAACGACTTGCTCACCGAGGCCACGCGCATCGGTGTGTTCGCGGTGACCGCGCGGCCCTGTGAGTCGTGGCCGTAGCCGGCCGCGTGGACGACCTTGCCGCCGTGCGTGACGACCACGGACACGCCCGGCAGACCGGTGGCCTCCAGCGCGTCACGCACGTAGGTGTCGATGGCGGCCGGGGTCATCGCGGGCGTCGGGGCGGCGACGGCCGTGGCCGCGTACAGGGCGATCAGGAGGGATTTCACCCGAGAAACCTAGAAGGGGGCGGCCTCTCTCCGGATCCACCGATCGTCCAGGATGGCCCCTGACGAAAGTCAGGTCTCGCCGGGTGGCGGCAGGCGGGTCGGGACGGCCTTCTGGACCTGCTGGAACACCACGGAGGTGCGGAAGCCGACGATCTCCTTGCGTTTGCTCAGCTTGTCCAGCAGGAAGGCGTGCAGATGGTCCAGGTCCTGGACGGCCACGTGCAGGAGGAAGTCGTCGCCGCCTGCGAGCACGAACACGCTGAGCACCTCGGGCATCTCGGCGGCCGACGACTTGAACGCGTTGATCACCGCCCGGCTGAGCGGCCGCACCTGGACCGAGACCATGGCCTGCACGCCGCGATTGAGCGCGGCCGGGTCGATGTCGGCGTGGTAGCCGCGGATGACGCCGCGCCGGGTGAGCGACCTGACTCGCTCCAGGCAGGTCGACGGCGCGATGCCGAGTTGTCGCGCCAGCTCCCTGTTGGACTGCCGAGCATCCGTTTGGAGCAACCGCACAATGGCCGAATCAAGTTCATCCATGGAGGGATATTCGCATCTCCGTCCGGTCGTACGTTCGGTAGATAGCGGTATATCTCGCTCAGATGAGTAATTTCATGGATTATGACACAACGGATGACCACCGGACAAGGCATGGCGCTGCTGGTCGGGGCGGTGCTGGGGCCGGGGATGCTGGTGCTGCCGCATCTGGCGGCCGCCGCCGCGGGGCCCGCCTCCGTGCTGGCCTGGGCCGGGTTGCTGGTGCTGAGCGTCCCGGTCGCGCTGACCTTCGCCGCGCTCGGCGCGCGGTACCCGGACGGTGGCGGCGTGGCGAGCTTCGTCGGGCTCGCGTTCGGCCGGCGCGCCTCTGCCGTGGCCGGCTGGTGGTTCTTCGGCGCCGTCCCCATCGGCACCGTCGCGGGCGCGCTAGTCGGCGGCCAGTACGTCGAGGCGTGCTTCGGCGAGGACGGCACCCTGGCCGCCTGGCTCATCATGATCGCCGCCTTCGCGGCCAACGCGGCGGGCCTGCGGACCTCGGGGCGGCTGCAGATCGTGTTCGTCGTGCTCCTGGTCGCGTTGCTGACCGCCGCCGTGGTGAGCGCCGCGCCGCACGCTGACCCGGCCACCTTCACCCCCTTCGCCCCGTACGGCTTCGCGGGCGTGGCCGGGGCGGCCGGCGTGCTCATGTTCGCCTTCGTCGGCTGGGAGGCGGCCAGCCACCTGTCGGCCGAGTTCGCCGATCGGACGAACGGCCTGATCAGGGCCACGGTGGTGACGCTTGCCGTGATCGCCGTCCTCTACCTGGGGGTGTCGGTCTCCTCTGTCGCCGTCCTGGGCGCGGACATGACCGAGGTGCCGCTGACCGCGATGCTGGAGCTGGGCATCGGTGCCGCGGCGCGGCCCGTGACCGGGGTGGTGGCCGTGCTGCTGACGTTCGGGGCGGTCAACACCTACATCGCCGGGGCCGCGCGGCTCGGGGCGGCCCTGGCAAGGGAGGGAGCGCTGCCCGGGTGGTTCGCCAAGGGCGGGGAGCCGGGACGCACGCCGTACCGGAGTCTGGGGTTGCTGGCCGTGCTGTGCCTGCCCGTGCTGATGTGGGCGGTGGATCTGGACCTGCTGATGCGCGCCACCTCGGCGTGCTTGGCCGCCGTCACGGCGGCGGGCGTGGTGGCTGCGGTGCGCATGTTGCCCGCGGGCCGGCACCGGAACACGGCGGTCGTGGGGGCAATGATGTCGCTCGCGGCGCTCGCGTTCTGCGGCGTCTACCTCGTGCTTCCCGCCGTGCTTGCGGTTGTGGCGGCCGTTGTCCTTTCGATCGGCGCTCGCCGTGCGTATAAAGAGGGTAGATAAAGGCGTCATCGGGCGGGCACTGCCGCGGGGTGGCACGGCACACCTTGACACCGGCCCGCCTGAAGGCGAAGCGGCTTTCCTGCACCACTACGCGGGAGTCCGTTTCCTCTCCGGCTTGAGGGCCGGAGTATCCACGGAGGAATTCCGATGACCGAGCACGCCAAGTACGCGGAGTCCAGGGCAGTCGGCGAGCAGGCCCGCGAGAAGGAGTGGGCCCTGCCGAGTTTCGCCAAGCAGTTGTTCCTCGGCGACTTCCGGCTGGATCTGGTGTATCCGGCGCCCAAGCTGCCCGACGAGGCGACCAAACGCGGCGAGGAGTTCGTCCGCGCGGTGCGCCGCTATCTCGACGCGCACGTCGATCCTGCGCTCATCGAGCGGACCGGGCAGGTGCCCGACGAGGTCGTGAAAGGGCTGGCCGGGCTCGGTGCGTTCGGGATCACGATCGGCGAGGAGTACGGCGGGCTCGGCCTGCCGTACCTGTACTACTGCCGGGCCCTCATGCTGGTGGGCTCGTACTCCCCGGCACTGGCGACGTTGTTGTCGGCGCACCAGTCGATCGGGGTGCCGCAGCCGCTGAAGTTGTTCGGCACGGAGGAACAGAAGCGAGAATTCCTGCCAAGGTGCGCGGCGGGCGAAATTTCGGCTTTCCTGCTGACGGAGCCGGACGTCGGCTCCGACCCGGCACGCCTGTCCACGACCGCCGTCCGCGACGGCGACGACTACGTGCTCGACGGCGTGAAGTTGTGGACGACCAACGGCGTCGTCGCCGACCTCCTCGTGGTCATGGCCAGGACCGGCAAGAAGATCAGTGCGTTCGTGGTCGAGGCCGACTCGCCGGGCATCACTGTCAAACGGCGCAACGGTTTCATGGGGCTGCGCGGGATCGAGAACGGTGTCACAGAGTTCGCCCAGGTGAGAGTGCCCGCCAAGAACCTGATCGGGCGTGAGGGCGAGGGGCTGCGGATCGCGCTCACCACGCTGAACACCGGCCGCCTGTCGCTGCCCGCCACGTGTGCGGGGAACGCCAAGTGGGCGCTGAAGATCGCCCGCGAGTGGGGCAACGCGCGCGTGCAATGGGGACACAAGATCGGCACGCACGAGGCCGTGGCCACGAAGATCGCCTTCATCGCGGCCACCGCGTACGCGCTGGAAGCCGTCATGGAGCTCACCAGCCGCCTGGCCGACGACAAGCGCAACGACATCAGGATCGAGGCCGCGCTGAGCAAGCTCTACTCGACGGAGATGTCATACCAGGCCCTCGACGAACTGGTCCAGATTAGAGGCGGGCGCGGCTACGAGACCGCTGAGTCGCTGGCCGCCCGCGGCGAGCGCGGCGTGCCCGCCGAGCAGATGCTCCGTGACTCGCGTATCAACCGCATCTTCGAGGGCTCCTCCGAGATCATGCGGCTGATGATCACCAGGGAGGCGGTGGACGCGCACCTGTCGGCGGCCGGGGAGCTGATCAACCCCGAGGCGTCCCGCCAGGAACGCACGCAGGCGCTCAAGCGGGCCAGCCGCTTCTATGCCAAGTGGCTGCCCACGCTGGTCGCCGGCACCGGCAACCTGCCCACCGCGTACGCCGACTTCGGCCCGCTGGCCGCGCACCTGCGTTTCGTGGAGCGGACCAGTAGGAAACTGGCCCGGTCCACCTTCTACGGCATGTCCCGCTGGCAAGGCAGGCTGGAGCACAAGCAGTCCTTCCTCGGCAGGATCGTGGACATCGGGGCCGAGTTGTTCGCCATGACCGCCGCCTGCGTCAAGGCCGAGGAGGACACCAAGGATCTGGGGCGCAGGCCGTACGAGCTGGCCGACACCTTCTGCCACCAGGCGCGACGCCGCGTGGATGCGTTGTTCGACCGGCTCTGGGACAACAGCGACGCCCACGACGCGCGGCTGGCCGGATACGTGCTGGAAGGCCGCTACGGCTTCGTCGAGGAAGGCATCCTCGACCCGTCCATCGAGGGGCCGTGGATCGGCGCGCCGGAGGGCGGGGAGAACGTCCGGAGGAAGATCCTCTGACGTCCGGTCTAGACCGGTTGTGAGCACTTACTGGTAAGAGTGTTTTCAAATCGAGACAAGCCGGTATAGACCGGCTCCTGAACGCTGGCTTACTCTGGCGCAAACGCGCGTCGCGCGTGCCCATCCCCCCAGGGCGGGGTCCGGTAGCTGGTACGGACCAGCGTCACCCGTCCGACGAGAAGGCGGTATCTCCAGTGAACATGAAGCTTGTGGGCGGCGCCGCTCTCGGCCTTGCCACGATGCTGGTCCTGTCCAGCTGCGGCTCCGGCAGCTCCGGCGACGGCGGCGGCACCCAGGCATCGGGCGGCGGTCAGGTCACGCTCAAGATGGTCGCCGCGGACTACGGCGACGGACCCGGCAAGCCGAACTCGGGTGAGACGTTCTGGAAGGGCGTCGTGGACGAGTTCCAGGCCGCGAACCCGAACATCAAGGTCGAGGTCCAGGTCATCAACTGGAACGACATCGACAAGCAGGTCGCCACCATGGTCCAGAACGGCCAGGTGCCCGACATCCTGCAGACCGGCGACTACTCGGGCTTCGTCAAGGACGGCCTGCTCCACAAGGTGGACGAGGTCCTGTCCCCGAACGTCTCCGGCGACATGCTGCAGAAGTTCGCCGAGTTCGGCAAGGTGGACGGGGCCGCGTACGGCATCCCGTTCGTCTCCTCCGCCCGCGCGCTGTTCTACAACAAGGACCTGTTCACCAAGGCCGGCATCGCCGAGCCGCCGAAGACGTGGGACGAACTCAAGGCCGCGGCCGAGAAGCTGAAGGCGGCCGGCGTGACGCAGCCGTTCGGCCTGCCGCTCGGCCAGGAGGAGGCCCAGGCCGAGTCGTTCCTGTGGATGCTCGGCAACGGCGGCGGCTACAAGGACGCCTCCGGCAAGTGGGCGATCAACTCGCCGCAGAACGTCGAGACCTTCACGTACATGAAGGGCCTGGTCGACGCCGGCCTGACCACCCCCAACCCGGGCACCAAGGACCGCAAGACGGTCTGGGAGGACTTCGGCGCCGGCAAGGTCGGCATGGTCAACGGCGGACCCATGTCCATCCCGATCTTCGACGCGGCCGGGCTGAAGAACTACGGCGTCGCGCCCATCCCCGGCAAGAGCGGCCCGCTCGACACCACGCTCGGCGTCATGGACTGGATCATGGCGTTCAACAAGAACGGCCACGCCGCGGAGATCAAGAAGTTCTTCGACTTCTTCTACACCGGCAACGCCGCGACGAAGATCTCCGACACCTACAAGCTGCTGCCCGTCACCAACGGCGGCATCCAGAAGCTGTCGAGTGACGAGAAGCTCAAGCCGTTCCTGGACGCGCTGCCCAACGCCAGCTTCTACCCGTTCCAGGACCCCAAGTGGGCCGAGGTGAACCCGGCGATCAAGCAGACCATCGGCGGAGCCGTCAAGGAGGACCCGGCCAAGGTCCTCGGTGAGCTCCAGAAGGTCGCCGAGGCCGGTTGATCGGGGTGGATGGCCCAGCGTCTCCTCGCTGGGCCATCCCTTTCACGGAAGGCTTTGCATTGAGAAGGTTGCGCGCCCTGGAGCCCATCGCCTGGGTCGGGCCCGCCGTGGTGCTCATCGCGGTCGTCGTGCTCTGGCCCGTGATCGAGATGATCAGGTCGTCGTTCCTCAAGATCAGCCGGTTCGGCGTGGTCCAGGGCGGCAACGGGTTCGCCAACTACGAGAAGTTGTTCGGCGAGAAGGACTTCGCCGACATCATGGTCCGCAGCGTGATCTGGGTGGTCGCGGTCGTCGCGCTCACCGTGCTGATCTCGCTGGCCCTGGCCCAGTTGTTCAACCAGCGCTTCCCCGGTCGCAAGATCGCCCGTTGGGCGCTGATCGCGCCGTGGGCGGCCTCGGTACTGATGACGGCGATCATCTTCAAGTGGATGCTCGACCCCGAGGTCGGCGTGATCAACCAGATCCGGTTGAAGCTCGGGCTCATCGACGCCATGGGCGGGGCATCGGCCGACCAGCTCGGTGACGCCTCCACCGCGATGCCGTGGCTGATCTTCGTGGCGGTCTTCGTGTCGGTGCCGTTCACCACGTACGCGTTGCTGGCCGGGCTGGCGACGATCCCCGGCGATGTCTACGAGGCGGCCAGGATGGACGGGGCCGGACGGTTCCGTACGTACTGGTCGATCACGCTGCCGCTGCTGCGTCCCGCGCTCACCGTGGCGGCATTGATCAACGTGATGAACGTCTTCAACAGCTTCCCGATCATCTGGGCGATGACGCACGGGCAGCCCGGTTACTCGACGGCCACTTCGACGATCCTCATGTTCATCCTCAAGGGCTCCGACATCGGCGAGTCGGCCGCCATGTCCGTCGTCAACTTCGGCATGGTGATCGTGCTGACCGTGATCTTCCTTCGGGTGTCCCGGTGGAACAAGGAGGTGGCGTGATGGCCGTCAACACGATCCCGCGGCAGGTCAGTCCGCACCACCACGCCCGGCCCCGGCGCACCGCGGCACGCGGCATGCCCCGGCTCAAGACCGTGATCGTGGCGGCGAGCGCGTACGTCATCGCGTTCATCTTCCTGTTCCCGTACGTGGTGATGCTGCTCACCTCGCTGCGGGCCCAGGACTCGCTGCGGGATGTGACGTTCTGGCCCGATGAGTGGGTGTGGTCGAACCTCACCAACTTCTGGACCAGCGGGCTGGCCGGGAACCTCTGGGTCACCATCAAGGTGGCCGCCGGGTCGACGATCCTCGTGCTGCTGGTGGCGTTGCCGGCGGCGTACTACTCGGCCAGGCACAACTTCAGAGGGCGCACCGCGTTCCTGATCCTGGTGTTGATCACCCAGATGTTCCAGCCCACGGCCATGCTGGTCGGCATCTACCGCGAGTTCTTCCAGTTCGGGCTGGTGGACTCGGTCTGGTCGCTGATCCTGGTCAACGGCGGGTTCAACCTGGCGTTCGCGGTCTGGATCCTGAACGCGTACTTCGCCTCGATCCCGCGCGAGCTGGAGGAGGCGGCGTTCATCGACGGGAACGGGCGCTTCGGCGCGTTGTTCAGGATCACGTTGCCGCTGGCCATGCCTGGCGTGATCACCGCGCTGATCTTCACGTTCATCGCAGCATGGAACGAGTTCGTCGTCGCGCTTACCCTGACCACGACGCCCGCGAACCAGCCCCTGACCGTGGCGCTCAACTCGTTCATCGGGCAATACCAGGTGGACTGGCAGAACCTGTTCGCCGGCTCCGTGATCGCCACCATCCCGGTGATCATCCTCTTCGCGCTGATCGAGCGGAAGGTGGTGGGCGGGCTGACCGCCGGCTCCATCAAGTGAATCCCAGGGGGAGTCTCCCCCTGGGATTTACTTCTGCGGCACCCGGGCCACGCAGAACACCGTCTGACCGAACGGCGGACGGACGAACCGCTCGATCAGGCGGGTCAGCGGGACCACCGTCCGGTCGTAGATCTTGACCAGCCGGGGGTCCGGGTAGCCCACGCCGCCCCGGCGCACCGCCGTCCACCAGGCGATGCCGCCCAGGAAGTTGATCGGCTTGAGCACCTCGACGTCCAGGCCCGCCTTGGCGACCGCCGAGGCCAGCGTCTTGGGCGTGTAACGCTGGACGTGGCCCACCTTGCGGTCGAAGTCTCCATAAAGCTGCATGTAGCCGGGCACCCAGATGATGATGCGGCCGCCGGGCAGCGTGACCCGGGCCAGCGAGCGCAGGGCCCCGGCGTCGTCCTCGATGTGCTCCAGCACGTTCATCATGACGACGGTGTCGACCTTGTCCTCGAGCGGGATGTCGGTCGGCAGGCCGAACTGCAGGACGTCGATCTCGTCGCGGCCCTCGAAGCGCTTCTTCAACTGCTCGACGCAGTAGGGGTCGAAGTCGCTCACGACCAGCCGGTCGAGGCGCGGCAGGAACTGCTCGGCGAAGTGGCCCAGCCCCGAGCCGATCTCCAGCATGGAGCGGCCGACATGCGGGGCGACCATGTCGAACTCGTACTGCCGATAGTTCTTGGCCTCGTCCCCACCTAGGTGGTTCTCCAGGGCCTCGTCACCGGCCGCCGGTTGTACTACACGGTCATACCCAGAAGACATAGTCCCGTTCCTTCTAGGGGGCACACGGATTGCCCGAGTCTAATGCCCCTGTCGGCGGTGGGGGTCACGCGATCTGCGAAACACCCTTCCCCGCGGACCCCTCCATGCGGTGGAATCTGACTCGCCATGGACGACGACGAGGCGATCGCGCGCTCGCTGGACGGTGACTTAGCGGCCTATGAGGCGCTGGTCGCCCGCTACAGCGCGCTCGCCCACCGTACCGCGTACATGCTGGGTGCGGGGGACGAGGCCGAGGACGTGGTGCAGGAGGCTTTCGTCAAGGCGTTCCGGCATTTGGCGAGCTTCCGCCGGGAGGCGCCGTTCCGGCCGTGGTTGCTGCGCATTGTGGCCAACGAGACCCACAACCTGACCCGGTCGCGGGGGCGGCGAAATGAGCTGGCGCTCCGGCTCGGCGCTACCGCCGACGTCACGGCTCCCGACGATCCCGAGGGTGCGGCCGTGGCCACCGACCGGCGTTCTCACCTTCTGGCGGCAGTGCGAGGACTGCCCGAGCGGGAACGCCAGGCCGTTGTCTGCCGGTACTTCTTACAGCTGAGCGAGGCGGAGACGGCACAGGTGCTCGACTGGCCGGTCGGCACCGTCAAGTCCAGCACCCACCGTGGGCTGGCCAGGTTGAGGGAGGAGGTGGGCAATGAGTTCGCGTGAGCCCTTCGACGAGCCTCTCGATGAGCTGCAGGAGGAGCTGCTGGCGCTCGGCGATCTCATCGACGTGCCCGCGCCGCCTCCCACCGATGTGGCGGCCGCCGTTCGCGCCCGCCTCGAATCCACCCCTCAACCCCCCGACCCCGCCTCGTCTTCCGACGCCGATCCCGACGCCGATCCCGACGCCGATCCCGACGCCGAGGCCAACGCCGATCCCGACTCCGACGCCGGGGCGGGTGGCGAGTCCGGGGAAGGGCCCGATCCGGCGCACGGTCCCTATACCGGCCCCGTCAGGCCGGCTCGATCTCGGCCGCCGGGGCGGCGGGACGGTGGGCGGCCGGCGCGGCGCGGCAGGCGGTGGACGATCGTGGCAGCGGTGGTCGTCGTCGTCATCGCCATCACGGCCGCCACCCCCCAGGGCCGGGCCGCGGTGGCGAGGATCCTGCGGTTCGCCGGGGTGGAGCTGGAGATCGGCGAGAGCACACCCCCGCCGGTCACCACCACGGCGTCCCTGCCTGGCGAGCGCACCGTGCCCCCGTCCGGGGTGCGGAGCCTGGCCAGGTTCGAGGTCAGGATCCCCGCCAGGCTCGGCCCGCCGCAGAGCGCGTTGGTCGCCGACAACGGCAGGGTGGTGTCGCTGTTCTGGCCGGGCGGCATCCGGCTCGACCAGTTCGACGGCGCCGTCGACCCCATCTTCTTCAAGAAGGCAGGCCCGCCGTACCCGGACTTCGTGAATGTGGGCCCCTACCAGGCGTTCTGGCTCGAGGGTGAGCACCCGCTCGGCTACATCGCGCGCCAGGACGGCACGCAGGTGCCGCTGCGCCAGGCCGCCGCCACGCTCATCTGGAGCCAGGACACGATCAACTACCGCCTGGAGGGCGTACGGACCAAGGAGGAGGCCATCACGATCGCCGAGTCACTCCAGTGAGCCGGTCAGCCAGTCGTCCACACCCTTGAGCAGCTCCTTGCGCACGGACTCCGGAGCCGCCGACGAGCGTACGGACTGCCGCGCCAGCTCGGCGATCTCGGCGTCGCTGAAGCCGTAGACGTCCCTGGCCAGCTCGTATTGCGGCAGCAGCCGCGCACCGAACAGCAGCGGGTCGTCGGACCCCAGCGCGAGCGGCACGCCCGCGTCGAACAGCCGCCGCACCGGCACGTCGGCCGCCTGCTCGGAAACCCCCAGCCCGACGTTGGAGGTCGGGCAGATCTCGCAGCAGATCTGCCGGTCGGCGAGCCGGTGCATCAACCACTCGTCCTCGGCCGCCCGCACACCATGCCCGACCCGGTCCGCTGCCAGGTCGTCCACGCACTGCGCCACGCTGCGCGGCCCCATGAGCTCGCCCCCGTGGGGCACGGACAGCAGCCCGCCCCGTTTGGCGATCCTGAACGCCCGCTCGAAGTCCCTGGCCGCGCCCCTGCGCTCGTCATTGGACAGCCCGAACCCGACCACGCCCTTGCCGACGTATTGCGTGGCCAGCCTGGCCAGCGTGTTCGCGTCGAGCGGATGCCTGGTCCTGTTCGCGGCCACGACCACCGCGATCCCGATCCGGGCGTGCTCGGCCGCCTGCCGCACGGCGTCGAGCACCAGCTCCAGCGTGGCGGTCAGGCCGCCGAAACGCTGGGCGTACCCCGACGGGTCGACCTGGATCTCCAGCCAGCGCGACCCGGCCGCGGCCTCGTCCTCGGCCGTCTCGCGCAGCAGCCTGTAGACGTGCTCGGGCCGGCTCAGCACGGACCTGGCGATGTCGTAGAGCCGCTGGAACCTGAACCAGCCGCGCTCGTCGGTGGCCCGCAACTTCGGCGGCCAGTGCTCCTCCAGCGCGTCGGGCAGATGCAGCCCCTGCTCCCTGGCCAGCTCGATCAGCGTGGTGTGCCGCATCGAACCGGTGAAGTGCAGGTGGAGATGGGCCTTGGGAAGCGCGTCTAGGGGCCGTGGCATTTGCTTATCTTGCCATCCGGCCTGTGGCGGGGTGCCGTCCCACTCGCGGGCTCGGGACCGTGAAAGCCGGGCGGGCGAGTGATGGATGGGCGGGAACCGGGGATCAATGACGCATGATCCCTGAGGGGCGCGACGGCGGACGGGGATGGCGCGCGGTGGTGGCGGCGCTGGCGTTCGCGATGGCGGGTCTCATCATCCACGCGTTGTTCTCGTCGGGATTCGGGCGCATCGCCCGTCCTGCCGAGGAGGCGCCCCCACCCCTCGCCGTGGCCCCTCCGGAGACCCGCCTGGGCGGTGACCAGGCGAACGTCCGCCCCGCTTCGGCCGAGCCCACCCGCGGCTCGGACTCACGGGGCGGCGTCCTCGCGGTGATCTCCGACGATTTCTGGCTCACCTACCTCCCCGCGGGGCTCGAACGCAGTGGCGGCGGGGTGATCGAGCCGGAGCCGGGCGTCAAAGGCGGCTGGGCCAGGTTCGCAGCCGCGGGCAGGTTCGTCGAAGCGCAGGTCGAGCACGGTATGGTGGCGGTGGACTGGCAGAGTTACCGCTCCCGGGTCACCCTGCTCGACGCCCGTGACACCACCGTACGCGGCCGGCCCGCCGCGGTCGGCAGGCATCCGAACGGCGGTCGCATGATCGTCTGGCTGGAACGCGTGGGCACCGGCGCGTGGATCAGGGTCAGCGACTCCCTGAGCGGGGAACTCCTCGCAGTTGCCGCCTCCGTGAAGGCTCCTGTAGGAGACTAGGTCCCCTTCCCAGTCCCTCACTTCCGGGTATCCACACACGTCATGGGGGGTCGATGCGGCGCCTGGCGGCAGTGCTCCTCGTGCTCACGCTCACCGGCTGCGGCGGCGGTGACGGCGTGCCGGAGCCCACCCGCACCGTCGCGCCGCCGTCGCAGGAACCGGCAAGGAGCAAGACCATCTCGCTGTCCTGCGGTGACACCGAGGTAAGCCTGCCGGCCATGCCCGCGAAGCTGAAGCGTGCCGGCGCGTTCGCCCAGCTGCCCTCGCTCGCCCGCCGGCTCGACGTCGACGGCCTGATCTGGCGCAGGAACGACGAGCATCTGTACGTCGGTGTGGTGTGCGGGGTGCGGACCGCCGAGCAGTTCGCCACGCTGGTCGCCAGGTCGACGCTGACGGCGTACAAGGGCCGGCCGGCGCTGCGCTGGACCACCAAGAGCGGCCTGCGGAACTTCATGTGGCTGGAGCAGCCGGGCACCGCGGTCTACATCGGTGCGACACCCGGCCTCGCCACCGAGATCAGGCGAATCGCCGGCGGCGTCTCAGCGGGCCTCGGCCAATAGCTTGCCCAGGCGGCTGACGCCCTCCACCAGGTCGTCGTCGCCCAGCGCGTAGGACAGCCTGAAGTAACCCGGCGTGCCGAACGCCTCGCCGGGCACCACCGCCACCTCGGCCTCCTCCAGGATCAGCTCGGCCAGCTCGCTCGAGGTCTGGGGCCGCCTGCCCCGCAGCTCCTTGCCGATCAGCTCCTTGACCGTCGGGTACGCGTAGAACGCCCCCTTCGGCTCGGGGCAGAACACGCCCGGGATGTCGTTGAGCATCCGCACCATCGTCTGGCGGCGCCTGTCGAACGCCGTGCGCATCTCGGCCACCGCCGACAGGTCGCCGGAGACCGCGGCCAGCGCCGCCATCTGCGCCACGTTGGAGACGTTGGAGGTGGCGTGCGACTGCAGGTTGGTGGCGGCCTTGACCACGTCGGCCGGGCCGATCAGCCAGCCCACGCGCCAGCCGGTCATCGCGTAGGTCTTGGCCACGCCGTTGAGGATCACGACCCGGTCGCCCAGCTCGGGGACGGCCGTGGCGATGCTGGTGAACTCGGTGCCGCCGTACACGAGGTGCTCGTAGATCTCGTCGGTGACGACCCACAGGCCGTGCTCGGCCGCCCAGCGGCCGATCGCGATGGTCTGCTCGCGCGAGTAAACCGCGCCCGTCGGATTGGACGGCGAGACGAACAACACCACCTTCGTACGCTCGGTGCGCGCGGCCTCCAGCTGCTCGACGCCCGCCAGGTAGCCAGTGGACTCGTCGGCCACGACGTCCACCTGCACGCCCCCGGCCAGCTTGATCGCCTCGGGGTAGGTCGTCCAGTAGGGCGCGACCACGAGGACCTCGTCACCCGGGTCGAGCAGCGTCGCGAAGGCCTCGTAGACGGCCTGCTTGCCGCCATTGGTGATCAGCACCTGAGACGGCTCGACGGCATAGCCGGAGTCGCGCCTGGTCTTGTCGGCGACGGCCTGCTTGAGCTCGGGCAGCCCGCCCGCCGGGGTGTACTTGTGGAAGCGCGGCTGGCGGGCCGCCTCGATCGCCGCCTCGACGATGTAGTCAGGCGTCGGGAAGTCGGGCTCGCCCGCGCCGAAGCCGATGACGGGGCGTCCGGCCGCCTTCATCGCCTTCGCCTTGGCGTCCACGGCGAGGGTGGCCGATTCGGAAATCGCGGAAATTCTTGCGGAGATGCGAGGTCGGGTGGACATGGGTCCATCGTCCCACGTGCTCGTGACCTGGGCGATCAGCTTTGGGTTCGACGTACCGGGCATTCCCCCGTATGCTTTCGGCTGGTCCTTCCGCCGCATGTCGCCGGGCGGTTCGGTCCAGGCAGTGAGTCGATCAGGGTAGTCTGGTTGATGACATAGGGCACTGGCGCAATTGGTAGCGCACCGGTCTCCAAAACCGGCGGTTGGGGGTTCGAGTCCCTCGTGCCCTGCGAGTGCGGTCCGCGCAACGATAGGCGTGTAAGCGCGCCGCAAACTGCGTTGGATACGGACGAATTCAGGTGAGGACTGTGGCGATCGACACACGCGGCGAAACCGCCGACAAGCCCAGTGGCGAAAAGAAGACGCGCACTTCGCCTGCCCTTTTCTACCGGCAGGTCGTCGGCGAGCTTCGTAAAGTCATCTGGCCGACACGCAAGGATCTCATCACCTACACCACGGTCGTTCTGATATTCGTTCTGATCATGGTTGGCATCGTGTATGGCCTCGACGCCGCCCTGGGATGGTTGGTCCTCCGCGTCTTCGGCGGAGCCTGATCCCGGCGCCGCCGGTGCCCGCCTGACGGAGTCGCCATCGATACGAGCTCAATCGATTAGACGAAAGAGGAAGAGTCACCGTGTCCGAGTCTTCTATTCCGGCCGACGAGTCCCGCGAGGAGTGGGGCGACGAGCTGGAAGAGGCCACTGAGGAAGCCGCCGAGGCGGCTCTCGAAGAGGCCGAGGTCGCGGAGAGCGACGAGGCGGCCGAGGTCGAGGCTGTCGCCGCCGAGGACGCTTCGGCTCTTCCCGACGTCGACCCCGTCGAAGAGTTCAAGCTGTCGCTGCGCGGCCTGCCCGGCGAGTGGTATGTCATTCACTCCTACGCCGGTTACGAAAACCGCGTGAAGTCCAACATCGAGAGCCGCAATGTGTCGCTCAACATGGAGGACTACATCTACCAGGTCGAGGTGCCGACGCACACCGTCCAGGAGTTCAAGAGCGGCAAGAAGGTGCCGGTCAAGGAGCGCGTGCTGCCCGGCTACGTGCTGGTGCGCATGGAGCTGACCGACGAGTCCTGGGCCGCGGTGCGCAACACGCCCGGCGTGACCGGCTTCGTCGGCCTGTCCAACAAGCCGAGCCCGCTCAGCCTCGACGAGGTCGCCAAGCTGCTCGCGCCCGAGCCGACCGAGGAGGCCAAGAAGGCCGCGGCCAAGCCGTCCGCGGGCCCGACGGTCGAGTTCGAGATCGGCGAGTCGGTCACGGTCATGGACGGCCCGTTCGCGACGCTGCCCGCCTCGGTGAGCGAGATCAGCCCCGAGTCGCAGAAGCTCAAGGTGCTCGTCTCGATCTTCGGTCGTGAGACCCCGGTCGAGCTGTCGTTCAACCAGGTCTCGAAGATCTAGGACGATCACCTACACTTAGACGTTCGGGCGGCCGCCTTCGCGAGGGCGGCCTCCGACATGTCCGGGGCTGTAATCCGCAGCCCGGACGGCATCACAATCAAAGACCCGGAGAAGGACAAATGCCTCCGAAGAAGAAAATCGCCGCGTTGGTAAAGGTCCAGCTTCCCGCTGGCCAGGCCACCCCGGCGCCGCCCGTGGGTACCGCCCTCGGTCCCCACGGCGTCAACATCATGGACTTCGTCAAGCAGTACAACGCCGCGACGGAGGCCCAGCGGGGCAACATCATCCCCGTTGAGATCACCATTTTCGAGGACCGCAGCTTCACCTTCATCACGAAGACGCCGCCGGCCCCCGAGCTGATCAAGAAGGCCCTCGGCCTCGACAAGGGCAGCGCGGTCCCGCACCGTGACAAGGTCGGCAAGCTCAGCCGCGAGCAGCTGCGCAGCATCGCCGAGACGAAGATGCCCGACCTCAACGCCAACGACATCGAGGCCGCCGAGAAGATCATCGCCGGCACCGCCCGGTCGATGGGCATCACGGTCGCCGAGTAACACCCTTTCAGACGTTCGTGGGAGGGCCGTCAGGCCCGTTCACCACTAGGAGTTAAGAATGAAGCGCAGCAAGGCGCACAAAGACGCGGCGGCCAAGTTCGACCGCGACAAGCTCTACTCGCCCGTCGAGGCCGCGAAGCTCGCCAAGGAGACGTCGACCACCAAGTTCGACGCCACCGTCGAGGTCGCGCTGCGGCTGGGCGTCGACCCTCGCAAGGCCGACCAGATCGTGCGCGGCACGGTCAACCTCCCGCACGGCACCGGTAAGACCGCCCGGGTCCTGGTCTTCGCGACCGGTGACCGTGCCGAGGCGGCCCGCGAGGCGGGCGCCGACATCGTCGGCGCCGACGAGCTGATCGACGAGATCTCCAAGGGCAACAGGCTCAACGAGTTCGACGCCGTCGTGGCCACGCCGGATCTGATGGGCAAGGTCGGCCGCCTGGGCCGCGTGCTCGGTCCGCGTGGTCTCATGCCCAACCCGAAGACCGGCACGGTGACGCCCGACGTCGTCAAGGCCGTGACGGAGATCAAGGGTGGCAAGATCGAGTTCCGCACCGACCGGCAGGCCAACCTGCACTTCATCATCGGCAAGACGTCGTTCGGCGAGCGCGAGCTCCTGGAAAACTACGCTGCCGCCCTGGACGAGGTGCTGCGTCTCAAGCCGTCGGCGGCCAAGGGCCGTTACCTGAAGAAGGTCACCTTCTCCACGACGATGGGCCCGGGTGTCCCGGTCGACCCCAACATCACCCGCGGCATCACCGCGGAGCTGGAGAGCTGATCTCTGCTCTTTGACAAGCCCCCGCCCCTTTCGGGCGGGGGTTTTTCGGTTTCTGAGCCCTTCAGCGGGGCGGCGGGTGGGCCGGGCCGGAGCGTCCGTATGGTGGATTGTGAAGATGGTGTGAAGACCTTGTGGGGGATAACCCTGGGTTTTCCCCTAATTGTGCGGGGAAGGCGCTACGGCCGTGGAATGCAAACGTAGGGTCAAGACATGCTGAAGCGATCGATAAGTCTCGCCGCGGCCGGAGCCGCGCTCGTGGTGGCCGCGGTTGCCGGTTGTGGCACTACTGCCCAGCCCATCCAGGTCAATCTGGCGGCCTCGGAAGTGCTGGCGCAGGCCGCGCAGAAGACGGCTGAGGTCACCAGCTACACCGTTGACGCCGTGGTGAACGCCACGCACCCCCAGCAGGGCGACGGCCGGGTGCAGGGACGCATGCTCTACCAGAAGCAGCCCCTGGCCGTGGACCTGACCCTGGACACCGTCGACATGGGCGGTCAGAGCCTGCCGGGCGGCGTACGAGCCGTGCTGCAGGGCGACGCCGTCTACGTCAAGGTCGAAGCGCTCAAGGACCTGGTAGGCGCCACCAAGCCGTGGATCAAGGTCCCGCTCACCGAGATGGGCGAGTCCGGCGAGGTGAACCAGTACCTGAACCAGATCCAGCAGTTCGATCTGGCCAACGTGACCAAGCTCGTCACGGCCTCGCAGGACGTGAAGTCGGTCGGCAACGAGAGCGTCAACAGCGAGGACACCACCCACTACAGCGGTAGCTTCCCGGTCGACGCGGCCGTGCAGCTGCTGCCCGCCGACGAGCAGCAGCAGGCCCGTACGGGGCTGGCCGAGCTCAAGGACGTCAAGTTCGACATCTGGGTGGCCGCCGACGGGCTGCCGCGCAAGCTCGCGTTGAACGGGCAGAAGGAAGGCGCCACGCTCGACGCCACGCTGTTCTTCAAGGACTTCAACAAGGCCGTGACCATCGAGACGCCGCCCGCCGACCAGGTCGGAGAGCTGCCCAAGGGCACGACCAACTGAGAACGATTTGGAAACTCGGCGACCAGGACGTAGTCTGGTCGTTGCCGAAGACCGCCGGTTGTCGTCAGGTGCTCAAGCTTGACGGCCGAAGGATCCACGTCATGTGGACGACCCGCGCAGGTGTGATGCGAGTTTCCCACATGGTCTGATCCGTGTGTGCGAGCCCCGTGCGCCCTGCGCCCGGGGCTGTTCTCATGTTCGGGGGCCTTCGCCGGCGGCACATCTGGAAGGAGGCCCATGGCGAGGCCGGATAAGGCGACAGCGGTTGCCGAGCTCAAGAATGAGTTCGAGGGCAGCGCTGCCGCCGTTCTGACCGAGTACCGCGGTCTCACCGTCGCTCAGCTCAAGGAGCTGCGCACCTCTCTCGGTGAGAATGCGAAGTTCGCCGTGGCGAAGAACACCCTGACCAAGATCGCCGCCAACGAGGCAGGCGTGACGGGTCTTGACGACCTGCTGGTCGGTCCGACCGCCGTCGCCTTCGTCAAGGGCGACGTCGTGGAGGCGGCCAAGGGTCTGCGTGACTTCGCCAAGGCCAATCCCCTTCTGGTGATCAAGGGCGGCGTGCTCGAGGGCAAGGCCCTCAACGCTACTGAGATCACCAAGCTCGCCGACCTCGAGTCCCGCGAGGTCCTCCTCGCGAAGCTTGCCGGTGCGCTCAAGGCGAAGCAGAGCGCCGCTGCCGCGATGTTCGCCGCGCTGCCCACGCAAATGGCTCAGCTGGCCGACGCCCTTCGCGCGAAGCGCGACGAGGCGGGCGAGTAACACCGGGGATTGCCGCACCTACCGCGGTCCCGTTCCTAGTTGTCAGCAAGTCCTAAACGTAAGGAAAACATCATGGCGAAGCTCAGCACCGAAGAGCTGCTCGACACGTTCAAGGAGATGACCCTCCTCGAGCTGTCCGAGTTCGTGAAGCAGTTCGAAGAGGTCTTCGACGTCAAGGCCGCCGCCCCGGTCGCGGTCGCCGCCGCCCCCGGCGCCCCCGCCGCCGAGGCCGCCGCCGTTGAGGAGCAGGACGAGTTCGACGTCGTCCTCGAGGCCGCCGGCGACAAGAAGATCCAGGTCATCAAGGAGATCCGCGCCCTCACGTCCCTGGGCCTCAAGGAGGCCAAGGACCTGGTGGACGGCGCTCCGAAGAACGTCTTCGACGGCAAGGTCAACAAGGAGCAGGCGGAGAAGGCCAAGGCTGCCCTCGAGGGCGCCGGCGCCACCGTGACCGTGAAGTAAGACGGTCCTGTCTCTTCTGAGAAGGGGCGCGAGACATCCTGGTGCCGGATGTCTCCGCCCCTTTTCGCATTTCCTGAGCGGTGCCGTGCGGCCACGGCTCAGGAGATTCTCATCCCGGTCTCATCGCCCCGCCAACCGGCGTGCCTAGCGTGCCTGACGTGGTTACCGAAGCTAAGTCTCGTTGGGCGCTGGCCGCCCTCCTCGTGGGCACCGGCGTGCTGTACATCTGGGGCCTTGGAGCCTCGGGCTGGGCCAATTCTTATTACGCGGCAGCCGTGCAGGCCGGCAGCCAGAGCTGGACGGCGTTCTTCTTCGGGGCCTCGGACGCCGCGAACGCGATCACCGTCGACAAGACGCCTGCCTCGCTGTGGCCCATGGTGCTCAGCGTGCGGTTGTTCGGGCTGAACTCGTGGGCCATGCTCGTGCCGCAGGCGTTGATGGGCGTCGGCACCGTGGCCATGGTGTACGCCTCCGTGCGCCGGCTGTTCAGCCTATGGGCGGCGCTGCTGGCCGGGGCGGTCATGGCGGTCACGCCGGTGGCCGTGCTGATGTTCCGGTTCAACAACCCCGACGCGCTGCTGGTGCTGTTGCTGACCGTCGCGGGCTACTGCGTGGTGCGGGCCCAGGAGCGGGGGGCGACCCGGTGGCTGGTGCTGGCGGGGGCGGCGATCGGGTTCGCGTTCCTGGCGAAGATGTTGCAGGCGTTTCTCGTGCTGCCGGGGTTCGCGCTGGTCTACCTCCTGACCGCGCCCGTGGCGTTCAGGCGCCGGATCTGGCAGTTGCTGCTGGCGGGGGCCGCGATGGTGGCCGCCGCCGGGTGGTGGCTGCTGGCGGTGGCGCTGGTGCCCGCCTCCGAGCGGCCGTACATCGGCGGCTCGCAGACCAACAGCGTGCTGGGGCTGGCCCTCGGCTACAACGGCATCGGCCGGCTCAACGGAGCCGACTACGGCGGGCTGGGAAACCTCAACCAGCAGTCCGGATGGCTGCGGATGTTCGACACCGAGGCGGGCGGGCAGATCTCCTGGCTGCTCCCTGCGGCCCTGATGTTGCTGGTCGCCGTCACCTGGCTGACCCGGCGGGCTCCTCGGGCCGACCCGGTCCGCGCCGCCGTCTGGGTGTGGGGGAGCTGGCTGCTCGTGACGGCGTTGGTCTTCAGCCTCATGCAAGGGATCTTCCACGCGTACTACACCGTGGCGCTGGCGCCGGCCATCGCGGTGCTGGTGGGCATGGGGGCCGCCGTGCTCTGGGAGCGGGGGGCCCGCAGGCTGCCGGCCATGATCACGGCCGGGACGGCCGTGTGGTCGTACGTGCTGCTGTCGCGCAGCGCCGACTGGAACGCGTGGCTGGGGGTCGCCGTGCTGGTGGCGGGCCTGGGGGCGGCGCTGGCGATGTTGCTGACCCGCCGCGTCCTGGCCGTGGTCGCGATCGCCCTGGTGGCGTGCCTGGCGGGGCCGGCCGCGTACGCCGTGGACACCGCCGCGTCGCCGCACACCGGAGCCATCCCGACGGCCGGGCCCTCCACCGGCGGCGGCGGGTTCGGCGGGCCGCCCGGTGGCGGGTTCCAGCGGCCCGGCGGCGGAGGCCAGGCCTTCCGCCCGCCGACGGCCGGCGCCGACGGCGCCGGGCGCGGCAGGATGGGCGGTGGCGGCATGGGCGGGCTGCTCAACGCCGGCACGCCGGCCGCCGAGCTGACCGCGCTGCTGAAGGACGGGGCCTCCGGCTACACGTGGGTGGCGGCGACCGTCGGGTCCAACAACGCGGCCGGATATCAGCTCGCCGGCGGCCAACCGGTGATGGCGGTGGGCGGGTTCAACGGCACCGATCCCGCGCCGACGCTGGAGCAGTTCAAGCAGTACGTGGCCGAGAAGAAGATTCACTACTTCCTGGGCACCGGCATGGGCGGTTTCGGCGGGCGGAGCACGGGCGGCAGCGGCGACGCGGCCGAGATCGCCGCGTGGGTCCAGGAGACCTTCACCGCCACCACTGTCGGGGGCGCCACCGTCTTCGACCTCACCCAGAACGCCTAGCCGCGGACCTGGGCGATGGCGCTGGTGTCCATGTAGTCCCTCGTATGGACGATCTCACCGTTCCTGATCCGCAGGACGAGGAGGCCGGGGACCGTGATCGACCGGTCCCCGGCCGTGACGTCCGTGCTCTGCTCCACCACCACGACCTCCGGATCGTCCGTGCGGTGCAGCGCCAACCTGCGGACCTCCTTGACGTCGGCGGGCGTCGCGCCCCATGACGCGCGATAGCCCGCGCGGATCTCCTCCCTGCTCTTGTACGGCGGCAGCCCGCCGAACGGGAACTCGTGCAGCCCGTCCTCCGCATACAGCTCGGCCAGCTCGTCGGCCGACTTGTGCAGCATCGCGTCGTGGAAGGCGGTGACGATCTCTTCTATGGACATGAGTGACCCCCAATTCGCTCAACATGCGTTGATTCAACGAGCGTAGAGCGAAAAAGCGCGATCGGTCAACGCATGTAGAGTCGTCGCGTGAGTGAGAGAGTGCTTCCGCGGGCGGAGCGGCGACGCAGGACCGAGGGCAGGATCCTCGACGCGGCCAGGACGCTCTTCGCGGAGCTGGGATTCGAGCGCACCACGATCCGGGCCGTCGCCCGGGCGGCCGAGGTCGATCCCGCCCTAGTCATGCAGTACTTCGGCAGCAAGCAGGAGCTCTTCAACCAGGCCGTGCGCGTGGCGCCGGTCCCCGGCGCAGGCTTGGACGCGAACGAGCTGGTCGAATACCTCCTCGGCACGCTCACCATGAAGATCGGCGAGCTGCCGCAGGGCTCCCTGGCCATGATGCGGTCCATGCTCACCCACCCCGAGGCCGCCGCCGCGGCGCGGGAGCTGCTGGGCAGGCAGATCGACCGGCTGGCGGACTCCATCCCCAGCGAGGACGCCCGGCTGCGGGCCGCGCTGATGACGATGATCATGCTCGGCGTAACGGTCGGCCATCAGCTGCTGGAGCTGGACGATCTCCGCGAGGTCTCCCAGGAGGAGATCGCGCGCGTGCTGCGCCCGAGCCTGCGAGCGCTTACTGGACCGGAAGTCTCATAACTGCCTCGTAACAAGTTATCGATCCTGGTCGTCATCCGGCCGGGCGTCGTTACGGTGATGGCATCATCCCCGAGCACGGGAAGGTGGCCAGTGGGCGTCGAAGTCGTCGTAGACGGGCTCACCAAGTCGTTCGGGCGCCAGGTCATCTGGGAGGACGTCTCGCTCACGCTGCCCGCGGGCGAGATCTCGGTCCTGCTCGGGCCGTCGGGCACCGGCAAGTCGGTCTTCCTCAAGACACTGGTCGGGCTGCTGCGGCCGGACCGCGGCCACATCTGGATCGACGGCTACGACCTCGCCAACTGCACCGAGAGCAAGCTGTACGAGGTCCGCAGGCTCTTCGGGGTGCTGTTCCAGGACGGCGCGCTGTTCGGCTCGCTCAACCTCTACGACAACATCGCCTTCCCCCTGCGCGAGCACACCAAGAAGACCGAGTCCCAGGTCCGCCAGATCGTGATGGAGAAGATGGAGCTGGTCGGGCTGCTCGGCGCGGAGCGCAAGCTGCCGGGGGAGATCTCGGGCGGCATGCGCAAGCGGGCAGGGCTCGCCAGGGCGCTGGTGCTGGATCCGGAGATCATCCTCTTCGACGAGCCGGACTCCGGGCTCGACCCGGTGCGCACGGCGTACCTCAACCAGCTCATCGTCGATCTCAACGCCGAGGTCGAGGCGACGTTCCTGATCGTGACGCACGACATCAACACCGCCCGTACGGTGCCCGACAGCATCGGGCTGCTGTTCCGGCGGGAGCTGGTGATGTTCGGCCCGCGCGAGATGTTGTTGTCGAGCGACGAGCCGGTGGTGCGGCAGTTCCTCAACGCCAGGAGGCACGGCCCGATCGGCATGTCGGAGGAGAAGGACATCTCCGAGCTGGAGGCCGAGGCCCAGCTGGGGCACGACCCCGGCGCGCTGCCGCCGATCCCGCCGCAACTCATGCCGACCGGCGATCGGATCCGCCGCGCCCAGCAGCCGCCGGGCACCTGGCTGGCGGCCAACGGCGTGATCCCGCCGCAGGGCTCGTTCGTGGACGAGCGCGGCCGCAACTGGCTGGAGGAATACCCGCGCCTGGTCAACGCCTACCTGCACGGCGTCAAGTGAGCTCCGCCCCCGAGGGGCTCCTTACGTAGGGCGCGCCCCTAACAGACGCTCTGCGAGCCCCTGAGGGCCGTATGGAGGCATTTGTGGGATCTGGCAACTCTTTCGCCGATCCCTTACCTCCTGGGTTGGTTCAGGGGCCCCTGGCGTGACCGCCGCGTTATGATCCGGCGGCGGCCGACGCGCGGGAAGGGGTGAGACAGACGTGGAAGGGCTCGACGTCAGGCTCGCCCGCATCCTGATCGCGGTGCTCGGCGGGATGCTGGCGGTGCTCGTCGGCGTGGGCGTGTGGATCGCCGTGCAGGCGCGCGACGAGCAGGGCAGGGCGGGGGACAAGGAGGCCGCGCTGCTGGCAGCGGGCGCGCATGCCAAGAACCTGATCTCGCTGGACTACCGGACCGTCGAGGCCGACCTGCAGCGCATGCTCGACACCTCCACGGGGGCGGCCAGGGCCGAATACGTCGCCACCGCGGACAAGCTCAAGTCCACCACGACCGGGAGCAAGGTCGTCCAGCAGGGCGTGCTGCGCGCCACGGGGCTCGTCTCGCTGGCAGGAGCGAAGGCCAAGGTGCTGGTCGTGGCGGATGTGGAGATCCGCTGGGACGGCTCCAAGAACGCGCCGGAGGCGCGCTACTACCGCTGGTCGATGGACCTGGACAAGGTCGGCGGCGCCTGGCTGGTGTCGAAGGCGGTGCAGGTGTTGTGAAGACGTTCGTGATCGTGCTGCTGGGCGTGCTCGTGGTCGTGGCCGGCGTGCTGGTGCCGGCGATGTGGTTCAACCTGCGCGATCTTCGTGACGCCGACGCGGCCGGTGTGGAGGCCGTGGCCGTGGCCAAGAAGGTCGCGCCCGACCTGCTCTCGTACGACTATCGGAGCGTAGAGGAGGACTTGGTGCGGGCCGGCGCGCACACCACCGGTGAGCTGACCAAGCACCTCAAAGACTTGACCACGAGCCTGGTCGCCAAGGCCAAGGCACAGAAGATCGTGCAGACCATCGCGGTGGCGGGAGCCGGGGTGGAGCGAGCCGAGCCGGACCGCGTCGAGGTTCTGCTCTTCGTGAACATGTCTACCGTCAAGGAGGTCTCCGGCGAACCCAAGCCCCGGCACGAGTACTTCCGGAACCGAGCCAGGTTCGTCATGGTCCGGCAGGACTCGCGCTGGCTGGTCGCCAGCCTGTCGACCTTGGTCGGCACCGCATGACGCGCCGGACGATCTCCGGCGGCGCGGCGGTTCGTTCAATTGTTACCAAAAATCTGGTTTAGCGAAGCATATGACGGGGGTAATCAAGTCACAGCTACACCGGTTGTCGGCATGGGTTCGACCCCTGGTGTGACGGAGCGTTAACCGCCCCCGTTCGCGGGTATCGTCTTGGGCCTGTGCGGTAGGCGATCGGTCACACAGGGGAGAAAACCCAGCGTCCGGGCCCAGAGTCGGCTAAAAGTCGGGCTCACGGGCTTGACGTTTCCGTCTGAACGGGCGATGCTGCGACCAACGTGGAGCATGCAGCGAGAGCAAAGTGGACAGGCGTGTGCCGTTCGGCTACACTGCCCCTTTGCGCTGCCCTTTGACGACCCGCGATGCTTGCTCACGTTGCGAGGTTGTCTGGCGTGCGTGTAGTCAGTCCGCCGCGAGCCCTCGGAAGGACATCTGTTGGCAGCCTCGCGCAACGCCTCCGCCGTACCCGCTGGTCCCCGTCGCGTCTCTTTTTCGCGCATCCAGGAGCCTCTCGAAGTTCCTGACCTTCTCGCTCTGCAGACCGAGTCGTTTGATTGGCTGCTCGGAAACGAGAAGTGGAAGGCCCGGGTAGAGGCGGCTCGTCAGGCCGGGCGCAAGGACGTCCCGACCCAGTCGGGCCTCGAAGAGATCTTCGAAGAGATCAGTCCCATCGAGGACTTCTCGGGGACCATGTCCTTGTCGTTCCGCGACCACCGGTTCGAGCCGCCGAAGTACTCAGTCGATGAGTGCAAAGACAAGGACATGACCTTCTCCGCCCCGATGTTCGTGACGGCGGAGTTCATCAATAACACCACTGGTGAGATCAAGAGCCAGACGGTGTTCATGGGTGATTTCCCGCTCATGACGCCGAAGGGCACGTTCATCATCAACGGCACCGAGCGTGTCGTGGTCTCGCAGCTGGTCCGTTCGCCCGGCGTCTACTTCGAACGTAATGTCGACAAGACGTCGGACAAGGATCTGTACGGCTGCAAGGTCATCCCGTCGCGTGGTGCCTGGCTCGAGTTCGAGATCGACAAGCGTGACAGTGTCGGTGTGCGCATCGACCGTAAGCGCAAGCAGGCCGTCACCGTGCTTCTCAAGGCACTGGGATGGACCAGCGACAAGATCCTCGAGCGGTTCGGCCAGTACGAGTCGATGCGGGCCACCCTGGAGAAGGACCACACGGCCGGCCAGGATGACGCGCTGCTGGACATCTACCGCAAGCTGCGGCCGGGTGAGCCGCCGACCAAGGAGTCGGCGCAGACTCTGCTGGAGAATCTCTACTTCAATCCCAAGCGGTACGACCTGGCCAAGGTGGGCCGCTACAAGATCAACAAGAAGCTCGGTGTCGACTCGGAGATCACCCAGGGCACGCTGACCGAAGACGACATCGTCGCCACGATCGAATACATCGTCCGGCTGCACGCCGGCGAGGAGTCGATGCCGGGCGTCAACGGCGAGGCCATCGTCGAGGTCGACGACATCGACCACTTCGGCAACCGCCGCCTGCGCAGTGTCGGCGAGCTGATCCAGAACCAGGTCCGCCTGGGTCTGGCCCGTATGGAGCGCGTCGTGCGTGAGCGCATGACCACGCAGGACGTCGAGGCGATCACGCCGCAGACCCTGATCAACATTCGCCCGGTCGTGGCGTCGATCAAGGAGTTCTTCGGCACCTCGCAGCTGTCGCAGTTCATGGACCAGACCAACCCGCTGGCCGGCCTGACGCACAAGCGGCGTCTGTCCGCGCTGGGTCCCGGTGGTCTGTCCCGTGAGCGGGCCGGCTTCGAGGTCCGTGACGTGCACCCGTCCCACTACGGCCGGATGTGCCCGATCGAGACCCCTGAAGGTCCCAACATCGGTCTGATCGGCTCGCTGGCCTCCTACGGGCGGATCAACGCCTTCGGCTTCGTCGAGACGCCTTACCGCAAGGTCGTCGACGGCAAGGTGACCGGCCAGATCGACTACCTCACCGCCGACGAGGAAGACCGCTACGTCAAGGCGCAGGCCAACACGGTGCTCAACGCCGACGGCACGTTCGCCGACGCTCGCGTCCTGGTCCGCACCAAGGGCGGTGAGACCGAGCTCGCCCGTGCCGAGGAGGTCGACTACATCGACGTGTCGCCGCGCCAGATGGTGTCGGTGGCCACCGCGATGATCCCGTTCCTCGAGCATGACGACGCCAACCGCGCGCTCATGGGCTCCAACATGCAGCGCCAGTCGGTGCCGCTGCTCAAGAGCGAGGCGCCGCTGGTCGGCACCGGCATGGAATACCGTGCCGCGACCGACGCCGGTGACGTCATCAGCGCCGAGAAGGCGGGCGTGGTGGAGGAGGTCTCGGCCGACTACATCACCGTGATGAACGACGATGGCACCCGCACCACCTACCGGGTGGCCAAGTTCAAGCGCTCCAACCAGGGCACGAGCTTCAACCAGAAGCCCATCGTCGCCGAGGGTGACCGGGTGGAGGTCAACCAGGTCATCGCCGACGGCCCGTGCACCGACAAGGGCGAGATGGCGCTGGGTAAGAACCTGCTGGTGGCGTTCATGCCGTGGGAGGGCCACAACTACGAAGACGCCATCATCTTGTCTCAGCGGCTGGTCCAGGACGACGTGCTGTCCTCGATCCACATCGAGGAGCACGAGGTCGACGCCCGGGACACCAAGCTCGGCCCCGAAGAGATCACCCGGGACATCCCGAACGTGTCGGAGGAGGTCCTGGCCGACCTCGACGAGCGCGGCATCATCCGGATCGGCGCCGAGGTCGTGCCCGGTGACATCCTGGTCGGCAAGGTCACCCCGAAGGGTGAGACCGAGCTGACGCCGGAGGAGCGGCTGCTGCGTGCGATCTTCGGTGAGAAGGCGCGTGAGGTGCGCGACACCTCGCTGAAGGTGCCGCACGGCGAGCAGGGCAAGGTCATCGGGGTGCGGGTGTTCTCCCGTGAGGAGGGCGACGAGCTGCCTCCGGGTGTGAACGAGCTGGTGCGCGTGTATGTGGCGCAGAAGCGTAAGATCACCGACGGTGACAAGCTGGCCGGCCGGCACGGCAACAAGGGCGTCATCTCCAAGATCCTGCCGGTCGAGGACATGCCGTTCCTGGAGGACGGCACCCCGGTCGACATCATCCTCAACCCGCTGGGCGTGCCTGGCCGGATGAACGTCGGTCAGGTGCTGGAGACCCATCTGGGGTGGATCGCTGCCCGCGGCTGGGACATCTCGGGCATCCAGGAGGCCTGGGCCGACCGGTTGCGTGACAAGGGCTTCGAGAAGGTCGCCCCGCGCACCAACGTCGCCACCCCGGTCTTCGACGGCGCCCACGAGGCGGAGATCGTCGGCCTGCTCAGCAACACCGTGGCCAACCGCGACGGTGACCGCATGGTGCAGGAGACCGGTAAGGCCCAGCTGTTCGACGGCCGCTCCGGTGAGCCGTTCCCGTACCCGATCTCGGTCGGCTACATCTACATCCTCAAGCTGCTGCACCTGGTCGACGACAAGATTCACGCTCGGTCGACCGGCCCCTACTCCATGATCACCCAGCAGCCGCTCGGCGGTAAGGCCCAGTTCGGTGGCCAGCGCTTCGGTGAGATGGAGGTGTGGGCGCTGGAGGCGTACGGCGCCGCCTACGCCCTGCAGGAGCTCCTGACCATCAAGTCCGACGACGTGCTGGGCCGCGTGAAGGTCTACGAGGCCATCGTCAAGGGCGAGAACATCCCCGAGCCCGGTATTCCGGAGTCCTTCAAGGTGCTCATCAAGGAAATGCAGTCGCTGTGCCTGAACGTCGAGGTGCTCTCCAGCGACGGCATGTCCATCGAGATGCGCGACACCGACGAGGACGTCTTCCGCGCCGCGGAGGAGCTCGGAATCGATCTGTCCCGGCGTGAGCCGAGCAGCGTGGAAGAAGTCTGAGGGGGAGATCGCACAAAATGCTAGACGTCAACTTCTTCGACGAGCTCAGGATCGGTCTTGCGACCGCCGACGACATCCGTCAGTGGTCGCACGGCGAGGTCAAGAAGCCGGAGACGATCAACTACCGGACCCTCAAGCCGGAAAAGGACGGGCTCTTCTGCGAGAAGATCTTCGGTCCGACCCGGGACTGGGAGTGCTACTGCGGTAAGTACAAGCGCGTCCGGTTCAAGGGCATCATCTGTGAGCGCTGCGGCGTCGAGGTGACCCGGGCCAAGGTGCGTCGTGAGCGGATGGGCCACATCGAGCTGGCCGCGCCCGTCACGCACATCTGGTACTTCAAGGGCGTCCCGTCGCGCCTCGGCTACCTGCTCGACCTGGCCCCGAAGGACCTGGAGAAGGTCATCTACTTCGCGGCCTACATGATCACGCATGTCGACACCGAGATGCGTGAGCGTGACCTGCCCTCGCTGGAGGCGAAGATCTCCGTCGAGCGGCAGCACATCGAGCAGCGCCGCGACGCCGACGTCGAGGCCAGGCAGAAGAAGCTCGAGGCCGACCTGGGCGAGCTTGAGGCCGCCGGCGCCAAGGGCGACCAGCGCCGCAAGGTCCGCGAGGGCGCCGAGCGCGAGATGCGTCAGCTGCGCGACCGGGCCCAGCGCGAGCTGGACCGGCTCGACGAGGTCTGGAGCCGCTTCAAGAACCTCAAGGTCCAGGACCTCGAGGGCGACGAGCTGCTCTACCGCGAGATGCGCGACCGCTTCGGCCGCTACTTCAAGGGCGGCATGGGCGCGCAGGCGATCCAGGACCGCCTGATCAGCTTCGACCTCGATGTCGAGTCGGAGAACCTGCGCGAGACCATCCGCAGCGGCAAGGGCCAGAAGAAGGCCCGCGCGCTCAAGCGGCTCAAGGTCGTGTCCGCGTTCCTCAACACCACGAACTCGCCGCGTGGCATGGTGCTGGACTGCATTCCGGTCATCCCGCCGGACCTGCGCCCGATGGTGCAGCTCGACGGTGGCCGGTTCGCGACCTCGGACCTCAACGACCTCTACCGCCGGGTCATCAACCGGAACAACCGCCTCAAGAGGCTTCTCGACCTCGGCGCGCCCGAGATCATCGTGAACAACGAGAAGCGGATGCTCCAGGAGGCCGTGGACGCGCTGTTCGACAACGGCCGCCGCGGTCGCCCGGTCACCGGTCCCGGCAACCGTCCGCTGAAGTCCCTCAGCGACATGCTGAAGGGTAAGCAGGGTCGTTTCCGCCAGAACCTGCTGGGCAAGCGAGTCGACTACTCCGGCCGTTCGGTCATCGTCGTCGGCCCGCAGCTCAAGCTGCACCAGTGCGGTCTGCCCAAGCAGATGGCGCTGGAGCTGTTCAAGCCGTTCGTGATGAAGAGGCTCGTGGACCTCAACCACGCGCAGAACATCAAGTCGGCCAAGCGGATGGTCGAGCGCGCCCGCCCCGTGGTGTGGGACGTGCTCGAAGAGGTCATCACCGAGCACCCGGTGCTGCTCAACCGCGCTCCGACGCTCCACCGCCTGGGCATCCAGGCGTTCGAGCCGCAGCTGGTCGAGGGCAAGGCCATCCAGATCCACCCGCTCGTCTGCACCGCGTTCAACGCGGACTTCGACGGCGACCAGATGGCCGTGCACCTGCCGCTGTCGGCTGAGGCCCAGGCCGAGGCACGCATCCTGATGCTCTCGACCAACAACATCCTCAAGCCGGCCGACGGCAAGCCCGTGACGATGCCCACCCAGGACATGGTCATCGGCCTCTACTGGCTGACCACCCAGAAGGACGGCGCGATCGGCGAGGGCCGCGTGTTCGGCTCGATCGCCGAGGCGCAGATGGCCTTCGACCGCGGCGAGCTGGAGATCCAGGCGAAGATCCAGATCCGGCTAAAGGACGATGTCCTGCCGCCGCGCGACTGGGTGGCACCCGAGGGCTGGGAGCAGGGCGACGCGATCAGGCTGGAGACGACCTTCGGCCGGTGCCTGTTCAACCAGACGCTGCCCGAGAGCTACCCGTTCGTCGACTTCCAGGTCGGCAAGAAGCAGCTGTCCACGATCGTGAACGAGCTGGCGGAGACCTACCCCAAGATCGAGGTCGCCAACTCGCTCGACGCGCTCAAGGACGCCGGCTTCCGCTGGGCGACCCGCTCCGGTGTCACGATCTCGATCGAGGACGTCGTCGCGCCGCCCAACAAGACCGACATCATGGAAAACTACGAGCGCCGGGCCGACAAGGTCCAGCGCGAGTACGAGCGCGGTCTGATCACCGACGAGGAGCGCCGTCAGGAGCTCATCGAGATCTGGACGCACGCGACGGCCGACGTCGAGACCGACATGGTCAACGCCTTCCCGGCGACCAACCCGGTCTGGATGATGGTCAACTCCGGCGCCCGTGGTAACAAGATGCAGGTCCGGCAGATCGCCGGCATCCGTGGCCTGGTGTCCAACACCAAGGGTGAGACGATCCCGCGGCCGATCAAGGCCTCGTTCCGCGAGGGCCTGTCGGTGCTGGAATACTTCATCTCCACCCACGGTCAGCGGAAGGGTCTGGCCGACACCGCGCTGCGTACCGCCGACTCGGGTTACCTGACCCGTCGTCTGGTGGACGTCGCACAGGACGTCATCGTGCGCGAGATCGACTGCGGCACCGACCGCGCGGTCCCGCTGCACGTGGCCGACCGCGACGCGTCGGGCAACCTGGTCAAGGCGGAGAACGCCGAGTCCAACGTGCACGGCCGCATCCTGGCCGAGGACGTCGAGGCCGACGGCAAGGTCATCGTCCCGGCGGGCGTCGACATCAACGACACCCACGTGACGAAGCTGGTCGAGGCCGGGGTCGAGACGGTGCGCACGCGCAGCGCGCTCGTCTGCGAGGCGAAGATCGGTGTCTGCGCGACCTGCTACGGCCGCTCGCTGGCCACCGGCAAGCTCGTGGACGTCGGCGAGGCGGTCGGCATCATCGCCGCCCAGTCGATCGGTGAGCCCGGCACGCAGCTGACGATGCGGACCTTCCACACCGGTGGTGTGGCCGGCGCCGACATCACCCACGGTCTGCCCCGTGTCACGGAGCTGTTCGAGGCGCGCATCCCCAAGGGTGTCGCCCCGATCTCCGAGGCCGAGGGCCGGGCTCGCATCGACGAGACCGACAAGACCAGGAAGATCGTCATCACTCCGGACGACGGCTCGGAAGAGATCGCCTACCCGGTGTCGATGCGGTCGCGCCTGCTGGTGCAGGACGGCCAGCGGGTCACGGTCGGCCAGCAGCTGGTCGCCGGTGCGGTCAACCCCAACGAGGTGCTGCGCATCCTCGGCCCGCGGGCCGTGCAGCTGCACCTGGTGGCGGAGGTCCAGCAGGTCTACCGGTCCCAGGGTGTGTCGATCCACGACAAGCACATCGAGATCATCGTTCGGCAGATGCTCAAGCGGGTCAACGTCCTGGAGTCCGGCGACACCGACCTGCTGCCCGGCGAGCTCGTCGAGCGGCCGCGCTTCGAGCTGATGAATCGCGAGACGGTGGCGGAGGGCGGCTCTCCGGCCGCCGGTCGTCCGGTGCTCATGGGCATCACGAAGGCCTCGCTCGCGACCGAGTCGTGGCTGTCGGCGGCGTCCTTCCAGGAGACGACCAGGGTGCTGACGGACGCGGCGATCCACGCCAAGTCCGACTCGCTGCTGGGTCTGAAGGAGAACGTCATCATCGGTAAGCTCATCCCGGCCGGCACCGGCATGCCGCAGTACCGGAACATCCGGGTGGAGCCGACCGAAGAGGCCAAGGCGGCCATGTACACCGTCGGTGGCTACGACGGCACCGCGGCGGACTACACCTTCGGCACCGGCAGTGGCGAGGCGGTCCCGCTGGAGGAGTACGACTTCGGCCAGTACAACCGATGAATTCTTGATCGCCTGTAGGTGACGCGCCCGGGTCTCTTGTCCAAGAGGCCCGGGCGCGCTGCGTTCCCGGCCGGGGTCCGTCTCGCACCAAGTCCGGGCGCGCTGCGTTCAAACCCGTGCGGTTCTGCGGCCGGGGTCCGTCTCGCACCAAGTCCGGGCGCGCTGCGTTCAACCCCTTCTTTCGTTACGGCGGTGCCGTGGCGGCCCAGTCGCCGCTCGGGGCTGAGGGCCCTCCAGGGAGACGGTTTCTGAGCCCTTCAGTGGTGCACCGCCGTTACGACGCACAGGGGGCCGAGTTCCAGGGCGGGGCGTGAGCCGCTCGTCTCTACGGTGCGCTGTGGGCCGTGGTGGGGGGTGGCGATTGGTCGCGGTCGGGTGACGGTTGGGCGTACCGGGGACGGAAGGCGGCGGGAGCCTATATCATGAGCGTGGAGCTGTAGATGGGCTGGATGAGATAGGCCCCGGCGACCCGGAGTGGCATGGCTGATCAGCCTTGCCGCGCCGTTTTGACGTGTCGCATGGGCCTGGGTAGTCTTGGACATCGTGCCCGTCTCTATGCGGGCTCTCGACCGTGCGCTCATTACGAGTGCGGGACGGCTTCCTGGCTCGTAAACCTCGCGGGACGTCTGCGTGAATAGCGCGACACGCCCGAGCGCGGGGGCACCGAGACAGAGAAAACCAGCAGGTCATGACACCGGCAGAACCTGCGAAATGCATCACAACTGACGTAACACCGGCCAAGGCACGAAACGGAGTGGCAGTGCCCACTATTCAGCAGTTGGTCCGCAAGGGCCGGCAGGACAAGGTCTCTAAGACCAAGACTCCTGCCCTCAAGGGGAGTCCGCAGCGGCGCGGCGTGTGCCAGCGCGTCTACACCACGACCCCGAAGAAGCCCAACTCGGCACTGCGTAAGGTGGCCCGCGTTCGGCTCACGAACGGCATTGAGGTCACGGCCTACATCCCCGGTGTGGGTCACAACCTGCAGGAGCACTCCATCGTGCTCGTGCGTGGCGGTCGTGTGAAGGACCTGCCTGGTGTTCGCTACAAGATCATCCGCGGTTCGCTGGACACCCAGGGTGTCCGCAACCGCAAGCAGGCCCGTAGCCGCTACGGCGCGAAGAAGGAGAAGAGCTAACAATGCCTCGTAAGGGTTCTCCTGGCCGTCGTCAGCTCATGGCTGACCCGGTTTACAGCTCGCCGCTGGTGACCGCTCTGATCAACAAGGTGCTCCTGGACGGCAAGCGCTCCATCGCGCAGTCGATCGTCTACGGCGCCCTCGAGGGCTGCAGGGAGAAGACGGGCAACGACCCGGTCGTCACCCTGAAGCGCGCGCTCGACAACGTCAAGCCGACTCTCGAGGTCCGCAGCCGCCGTGTCGGTGGCGCGACCTACCAGGTGCCGGTTGAGGTGCGCGCCGCGCGCAGCACCACCCTGGCCCTGCGCTGGCTGGTGCAATACTCCCGCGCCCGCCGCGAGAAGACCATGACCGAGCGCCTCATGAACGAGCTCCTCGACGCCAGCAACGGCCTCGGGGCGAGCGTCAAGAAGCGCGAGGACACCCACAAGATGGCCGAGTCCAACAAGGCCTTCGCCCACTACCGCTGGTAACAGCGGGTTCGACGAGACGACGAGGACGCGAGTTAAAGTGGCCGCTACGACCGCTCTTGACCTGGCCAAGGTCCGCAACATTGGGATCATGGCCCATATCGACGCGGGCAAGACCACCACGACCGAGCGCATCCTGTTCTACACCGGCATCAACTACAAGATCGGTGAAGTCCACGAGGGCGCTGCCACGATGGACTGGATGGAGCAGGAGCAGGAGCGCGGCATCACGATCACGTCTGCCGCGACCACCTGTGAGTGGATCGGTCACACCATCAACATCATCGACACTCCGGGTCACGTGGACTTCACCATCGAGGTGGAGCGTTCGCTCCGCGTCCTCGACGGTGCTGTCGCCGTGTTCGACGGCGTCGCGGGTGTCGAGCCGCAGTCGGAGACGGTGTGGCGCCAGGCTGACCGCTACGAAGTTCCCCGGATCTGCTTCGTCAACAAGATGGACCGGGTCGGCGCGGAGTTCCACCGCTGCGTCGAGATGATGGTCACCCGCCTGGGTGCGACCCCGGCTGTGATCCAGCTTCCGTGGGGCGTTGAGGCCGACTTCAAGGGCGTCATCGACCTCATCAAGATGAAGGGTCTCATCTGGAGCGCCGAGGCTGCCAAGGGCGAGATGTACGACACCGTCGACATCCCGGCCGACCACGCCGAGGCCGCTCGCGAGTGGCGGGACCGTCTCATCGAGACCGTCGCCGAGAACGACGACGAGCTGATGGAGCTCTTCCTCGAGGGGCAGGAGCCCACCGAGGAGCAGCTGGTGGCGGCCATTCGCCGCGCCACGCTGGCCAGCGCCATCAACCCGGTGCTGTGCGGGACCGCGTTCAAGAACAAGGGCGTGCAGCCCCTGCTCGACGCGATTGTCGCCTACCTCCCCGCCCCGACCGACCTCAAGGCCTTCAAGGGTCACGCGGTCGGCAAGGAGGACCAGGTGATCGAGCGCCACGCGGACCCGGCCGAGCCGTTCTCCGCTCTGGCGTTCAAGATCGCCAGCGACCCGCACCTGGGCAAGCTCACTTACATCCGCATCTACTCGGGCACGCTCGACACCGGTTCACAGGTTGTCAACTCTGTGAAGGGCAAGAAGGAGCGGATCGGCAAGATCTACCAGATGCACGCCAACAAGCGCGAAGAGCGCCCCTCGGCGATCGCTGGTCAGATCGTGGCGGTCATGGGTCTGAAGGACACCACCACTGGTGACACCCTCTCTGACCCGGCGAACCAGGTCGTCCTCGAGTCGATGACGTTCCCGGCTCCGGTGATCAACGTCGCCATCGAGCCCAAGACCAAGGGTGACCAGGAGAAGCTGTCGACCGCGATCCAGCGGCTGGCCGAGGAGGACCCGTCCTTCCAGGTCCGCCGTGACGAGGAGACCGGCCAGACGGTCATCTGGGGCATGGGCGAGCTTCACCTGGAGATCCTCGTCGACCGTATGCGTCGCGAGTTCAAGGTCGAGGCCAACGTCGGCCGTCCGCAGGTTGCCTACCGCGAGACGATCCGCCGCAAGGTGGAGAAGCTCGACTACACCCACAAGAAGCAGACCGGTGGTTCCGGTCAGTTCGCGCGGGTCATCATCAACCTCGAGCCGCTGGGCGAGGGCAACGACGGCTACGAGTTCGAGAACAAGGTCACGGGTGGCCGGGTCCCGAGGGAATACATCCCCTCGGTCGACGCGGGCGCTCAGGAGGCCGCCGAGTTCGGCGTGCTGGCCGGTTACCCGATGGTCGGCGTGAAGGTTACGCTGGTCGACGGTGCCGCGCACGACGTCGACTCCTCGGAGATGGCGTTCAAGATCGCTGGCTCGATGGCCTTCAAGGAGGCCGCGCGCAAGGCGGACGCCGTGCTCCTCGAGCCGATGATGGCCGTCGAGGTCACCACGCCCGAGGACTACATGGGTGACGTCATCGGCGACCTCAACGGTCGCCGCGGGCAGATCCAGTCCATGGACGAGCGGGCCGGCGCCCGTGTCGTCACGGCGCTCGTGCCGCTGTCTGAGATGTTCGGCTACGTGGGTGACCTGCGTAGCAAGACGCAGGGGCGCGCGAGCTACAGCATGCAGTTCGACTCCTACTCGGAGGTGCCTCCGGGCATCGCGAAGGAGATCGTCGCGAAGGCCCGGGGCGAGTAGTTCCTGGTCCGATCCCGCGAGGGATCGAGCCAGGACTTCTGTCCTGGTCCCTGGTGGGGTGGTGCGAGCCACCCCGCCGCCAAGGGGTTCGGGAGTTCCCGGGCCCGAGTGTGTAGACGAAAGTCAGTCAGATTCTCAAGGAGAGAACCAGTGGGCAAGGCCAAGTTCGAGCGGACCAAGCCGCACATGAACATCGGCACCATTGGACACATCGACCACGGCAAGACCACGCTGACCGCGGCGATCACCAAGGTGCTTCACGACCGTTTCCCCGAGCTGAACAAGGCGACCCCGTTCGACAAGATCGACAAGGCGCCGGAGGAGAAGGCTCGTGGCATCACGATCTCGATCGCGCACGTCGAGTACCAGACGGAGAAGCGTCACTACGCGCACGTTGACTGCCCTGGTCACGCGGACTACGTAAAGAACATGATCACCGGTGCCGCTCAGATGGACGGCGCCATCCTCGTGGTCGCCGCCACCGACGGCCCGATGCCGCAGACGAAGGAGCACGTCCTCCTGGCCCGCCAGGTCGGCGTCCCCTACATCGTCGTGGCCCTCAACAAGGCCGACATGGTGGACGACGAGGAGATCCTCGAGCTCGTCGAGCTGGAGGTCCGTGAGCTTCTGTCCGCTCAGGAGTTCCCCGGCGACGACCTGCCGGTCGTCCGCGTCTCCGCGCTCAAGGCTCTCGAGGGCGACGAGAAGTGGGCCGACAGCATCGTCGAGCTGATGAACGCCGTGGACGAGAACGTTCCCGAGCCGCCGCGTGAGACGGACAAGCCGTTCCTCATGCCGGTCGAGGACGTCTTCTCGATCACCGGTCGCGGCACGGTCGTCACCGGCCGTATCGAGCGCGGCATCGTCAAGGTCAACGAGCAGGTCGACATCATCGGCATCAAGCCGGAGAAGACCACGACCACCGTCACCAGCATCGAGATGTTCAACAAGATGCTCGACGAGGGTCACGCCGGTGACAACGCCGCCCTGCTGCTCCGCGGCATCAAGCGCGACGACGTCGAGCGCGGCCAGTGCATCATCAAGCCGGGCACGACGACCCCGCACACCGATTTCACCGGCCAGGTCTACATCCTGTCCAAGGACGAGGGCGGCCGCCACACGCCGTTCTTCAACAACTACCGCCCGCAGTTCTACTTCCGTACGACTGACGTGACCGGTGTCGTGCACCTCCCTGAGGGCACCGAGATGGTCATGCCGGGCGACAACACCGAAATGCGCGTTGAGCTGATCCAGCCCATCGCCATGGAGGAAGGCCTCAAGTTCGCGATCCGTGAGGGTGGCCGCACCGTCGGCGCCGGCCGGGTCGTGAAGATCATCAAGTAGCTAGACCGTCGGGGCGGCGGTCGGCCCCGAACATCCGGGTCCGACCGCCGCACCACGTAAGAGCCTCACGCAAAGCGCCGTGATCCAGCAGTAGCTTCGGCCTCGTGACCGAAGTCACTGCCGGATCACGGAAGAAATGGCAGATCGACTGCGTCTGCCTCGTGGGGTCAAGCAGGCTCTGGCCTGCACCAGCACAGCGGCAACAGGCCGCACGATACTTTTTCAGACGACAGCGAAGGACACCGAGGCCACTATGGCGGGACAGAAGATCCGCATTCGGCTCAAGGCCTATGACCACGAGGTCATCGACAGCTCGGCCAAGAAGATCGTCGAGACGGTGACGCGGACTGGCGCGAAGGTCGCGGGCCCGGTGCCGCTGCCGACCGAGAAGAACGTGTACTGCGTCATCCGCTCGCCGCACAAGTACAAGGACAGCCGCGAGCACTTCGAGATGCGCACGCACAAGCGGCTGATTGACATCATCGACCCGACCCCCAAGACGGTTGACTCGCTCATGCGGCTCGACCTTCCCGCGGGTGTCGACATTTCGATCAAGCTCTGAGGGAACGCACTGACATGGCTAAGACGATGAAGGGCGTCCTGGGCAAGAAGCTCGGCATGACCCAGGTCTTCGACGCGGACAACCGGATGGTTCCGGTGACCGTGGTCGAGGCCGGTCCGTGCGTGGTGACCCGCGTCCGCACCGCAGAGAAGGACGGCTACTCCGCCATCCAGCTCGGCTTCGGGCAGGTCGACCCCCGGAAGGTCAACAAGCCGCTCGGCGACTACCTGCGTAAGCACGACATCACCCCGCGCCGTTACTTCGCGGAGATCCGCACCGACGACGCGAGCGACTACACCCTGGGCCAGGAGCTGCTGGCCGACACCTTCGAGGCCGGCCAGTTCGTCGACGTGACGGGCAAGAGCAAGGGCAAGGGCTTCGCCGGTGTCATGAAGCGGCACGGCTTCGGTGGTCTGGGCGCGTCGCACGGTACGCAGCGCAAGCACCGCTCGCCGGGTTCCATCGGTGGCTGCGCCACCCCGGGCCGCGTTTTCAAGGGTCTGCGCATGGCTGGCCGGATGGGTAACGTCCGCACCACTGTGCAGAGCCTCAAGGTTCACTCCGTGGACGCCGAGAACGGTCTCATCCTGATCAAGGGTGCGATCCCCGGCGCCAACGGCAGCCTGGTCCTCGTCCGTACCGCTGCCAAGAAGGGGGCATCCAAGTGAGCACCACTATCGACGTCCTCGACCCCAGCGGGGCGAAGACCGGCACGGTTGACCTGCCCGAAAACATCTTCGGCACCAAGGTCAACGTTCCGCTGATCCACCAGGTGGTCGTGGCCCAGCTCGCCGCTCGCCGGCAGGGCACTCACAAGGCCAAGACCCGTGGTGAGGTCTCCGGCGGCGGCAAGAAGCCGTACCGCCAGAAGGGCACCGGCCGCGCCCGTCAGGGCTCGACCCGTGCGCCGCAGTTCGCCGGCGGTGGGGTCGTTCACGGTCCCCTGCCGCGTGACTACTCTCAGCGCACGCCCAAGAAGATGAAGGCCGCCGCCCTGCGCGGCGCGCTGTCCGACCGCGCGAGCGGCGGCCGCGTCCACGTGGTCAGCTCGCTGGTCACGGGGGAGACCCCCAAGACCAAGGCCGCGCTCGAGGCGCTGCGCAAGGTCACGCAGGGGCGGCGCGTGCTCGTCGTGGTCGACGAGGCCGACGAGATGACGTGGCTGAGCCTGCGCAACGCCCCTGAGGTCCACCTGCTGGACGCGGGGCAGCTCAACACGTACGACGTGCTCGTGTCCGACGACGTGGTCTTCACCCAGGAGGCGTACGACCAGGTCGTGGCCAGACTGAGCAACGGCGGGAAGGAAGAGGCCTGATGGACAAGATCGCCGACCCGCGCGACGTCATCATCAAGCCGGTCGTCTCTGAGAAGAGCTACGGCCTGATCGATGAGCACAACAAGTACACGTTCCTGGTGAAGACGACCGCGAACAAGACCCAGGTCAAGATCGCTGTTGAGCAGATCTTCGGGGTCAAGGTCACCGACGTGAACACGATCAACCGGCAGGGCAAGCGCAAGCGCACCCGCACCGGTTTCGGCAAGCGTCCCGACACCAAGCGCGCGATCGTGAGCCTGGTTGAGGGCGATCGGATCGACATCTTCGGTCAGATCGGCTAGCAGCCACAGATAGTGCGCGGGCCGAACAGGCCCGCGGGGCGAGACCGTCGCACTTCGGTGCGGCGGGCTCATCCATGTAACCGACGAAGGATGAACGAAAAAGATGGGCATCCGTAAGTACAAGCCGACCACTCCGGGTCGCCGCGGATCGAGTGTCTCGGACTTCTCCGAGATCACCCGCAGCGAGCCCGAGAAGTCGTTGCTTGCGCCCCTTCACGGCAAGGGCGGCCGCAACGTACACGGCCGGGTCACCGCACGCCACCAGGGCGGCGGTCACAAGCGCGCCTACCGGATCATTGACTTCCGTAGGCATGACAAGGACGGCATTCCGGCCAAGGTCGCTCACATCGAGTACGACCCCAACCGCACCGCCAATATCGCTCTGCTCCACTACGCCGACGGCGAGAAGCGCTACATCATCGCGCCGACCGGCCTCAAGCAGGGCGATCGTATCGAGAACGGCCCCGCGGCCGACATCAAGCCGGGCAACTGCCTGCCGCTGCGCAACATCCCGACCGGTACCTTCATCCACGCGGTGGAGCTCCGTCCGGGCGGCGGCGCCAAGCTCGGCCGTAGCGCGGGTGCCCAGATCCAGCTGCTCGCCAAGGAAGGCCAGTACGCCACCCTGCGTATGCCGTCCGGTGAGATGCGCATGGTCGACGTGCGCTGCCGGGCGACGGTGGGCCAGGTCGGCAACGCCGAGCAGGCCAACATCAACTGGGGCAAGGCCGGCCGTATGCGGTGGAAGGGCAAGCGCCCCACCGTCCGCGGTGTCGCGATGAACCCCGTCGACCACCCGCACGGTGGTGGTGAGGGCAAGACCTCCGGTGGTCGCCACCCGGTGAACCCGAAGGGCAAGCCCGAGGGGCGCACCCGCCAGGCCAACAAGTCCAGCGACCGGCTGATCATCCGTCGTCGGAGCAAGAGGAAGAAGCGGTAGGAGCAGCCGAAATGCCACGTAGCCTTAAGAAGGGTCCCTTCGTGGACGACCACCTCGCCAAGAAGGTGGACGCCCAGAACGAGAAGGGCACCAAAACCGTCATCAAGACGTGGTCGCGGCGCTCCATGATCGTTCCCGACATGCTCGGGCACACGATCGCCGTGCACGACGGCCGCAAGCACGTCCCGGTGTTCGTCACCGAGTCCATGATCGGCCACAAGCTCGGAGAGTTCGCCCCCACGCGGACGTTCCGCAGCCACGTCAAGGAAGACCGCCGCAGCCGGCGGTAAGCGTCCCGGAAGTAGGAGAAAGCGATGGAAGCCAGGGCTCAGGCGCGGTTCGTCCGTGTCACGCCCCAGAAGGCCCGCCGTGTGGTGGACCTCATTCGCGGGCTGCCCGCTTCGGAGGCGCAGGCCGTGCTGCAGTTCGCTCCCCAGTCGGCGAGCGAGCCGATCTTCAAGGTGCTCAGCAGCGCCATGGCGAACGCTGAGCACAACTTCGACCTCGACCCGCAGACGCTCGTCGTCAGCCGGGCCTGGGTCGACGAGGGCCCGACGCTGAAGCGGTTCCGTCCGCGTGCACAGGGTCGCGCCTATCGGATCAACAAGCGGACGAGCCACATCACTGTGATCGTGGAGTCCCGCGAGCCGAAGGGAAGGACCCGATAGTGGGCCAGAAGGTTAACCCGCACGGGTTCCGCCTCGGCATCACGACCGACTTCAAGAGCCGGTGGTACGCCGACAAGCTGTACAAGTCGTACGTCGCCGAGGACGTGGCGATCCGCCGCATGCTGCAGAAGGGCATGGAGCGGGCCGGCATCTCCAAGGTCGAGATCGAGCGCACCACGGACCGCGTGCAGGTGGACATCCACACCGCGCGGCCCGGCATCGTGATCGGCCGGCGCGGCGCCGAGGCGGACCGTATCCGTGGCGACCTGGAGAAGCTGACCAAGAAGCAGGTCCAGCTCAACATCCTCGAGGTCAAGAACCCGGAGATCGACGCGCAGCTCGTCGCGCAGGGCGTGGCCGAGCAGCTGTCCAGCCGTGTCTCGTTCCGCCGTGCCATGCGCAAGGCGATGCAGTCGGCCATGAAGTCCGGCGCCAAGGGCATCCGTGTCCAGTGCGCGGGTCGTCTGGGCGGCGCTGAGATGTCGAGGTCGGAGTTCTACCGCGAGGGTCGCGTGCCACTGCACACGCTCCGCGCGGACATCGACTACGGCTTCTACGAGGCCCGCACGACCTTCGGCCGCATCGGCGTGAAGGTCTGGATCTACAAGGGCGAGGCTCCGACCAGCCGCGCCGAGCGCGAGGCGGCTGCCGCCGGTGCTCGTGCCGGCCAGCGTCGCGAGCGCGACGACCGTCGTGGCGGTGGCGAGCGTCCCCGCCGTGGTGGTGGCGACCGCCCGCGTCGCGGTGGTGGCCGCGCCCCCCGTACTGAGGCCGCCTCCCAGGCTGCCCCCGAGACCGGCCCGGCCGCGCAGCCGGGTGCTGAAGGGAGCTGACCATGCTGATCCCGCGCAGGGTCAAGCACCGCAAGCAGCACCGGCCCGACCGCAGCGGAGCCGCCAAGGGCGGCACCAGGGTCACGTTCGGCGAGTTCGGCATTCAGGCGATTGAGCACTCTTACGTGACCAACCGTCAGATCGAGTCCGCTCGTATCGCGATGACCCGTCACATCCGCCGTGGTGGCAAGGTGTGGATCAACATCTACCCCGACCGCCCGCTCACCAAGAAGCCCGCCGAGACCCGCATGGGTTCCGGTAAGGGCTCGCCGGAGTGGTGGATCGCCAACGTCAAGCCCGGACGCGTGATGTTCGAGCTGTCCGGCGTGGCGGAGTCGGTGGCGCGTGAGGCGCTCACCAGGGCGATTCACAAGCTCCCGATGAAGTGCAAGATCGTTAAGCGTGAAGTGGGTGAGGCGTGATGGCTAAGGGCCTGACCGCCGGCGAGCTGCGAGTGGAGGACCAGGACACCCTGGTCCAGAAGCTCAAGGAAGCCAAGGAGGAGCTGTTCAACCTCCGCTTCCAGGCGGCGACCGGTCAGTTGGAGAGCCACGGGCGGTTGCGTGCCGTCCGCCGCGAGATCGCCCGTATCTACACCGTGATGCGCGAGCGCGAGCTCGGCATCGTCACGGTCGAGAAGGAGACGAGCGATGGCTGAGACCGAGACCACTGAGAACACCACCGAGAACGCGCGGCACTTCCGCAAGGTCCGCGAGGGCCTGGTCGTCAGCGACAAGATGGACAAGACCGTCGTCGTCGCCGTCGAGGACCGCGTGAAGCACCGTCTGTACGGCAAGGTCATCCGCCGTACGACCAAGTACAAGGCACACGACGAGGCCAACGCCTGCGGCGTCGGCGACCGCGTGCTGCTCATGGAGACCCGCCCCCTCTCCGCCACCAAGCGGTGGAGGGTCGTGGAGATCCTCGAGAAGGCCAAGTAGGCCCTCTCGGATATACCGCGCCTCGTGGGGGCTCTCAGAGCCCCCACGACGGCGTCCAAGGACGCGGGGCCACCTGGTCCCGCGTCGCCTGCGGTGCGGCCCTCAGCGAGGGCTGTGGCCGTGGGAACAAGACAACGACGGTTCCGCCAGGCTCAGAAATGAGAACCGGCGCGACTAACAGGAGTTCAACGTGATCCAGCAGGAGTCGCGGCTCAAGGTCGCCGACAACACGGGCGCAAAGGAGATCCTTTGCATCCGTGTTCTCGGTGGCTCGGGCCGACGCTACGCCGGTATCGGCGACGTCATCGTCGCCACTGTCAAGGACGCGCTGCCCGGCAGCACTGGCGTCAAGAAGGGCGACGTGGTCAAGGCCGTCATCGTCCGCACGGTCAAGGAGCGCCGCCGGCCCGACGGCTCCTACATCCGCTTCGACGAGAACGCCGCCGTCATCATCAAGGACAGCGGTGACCCTCGCGGCACTCGTATCTTCGGCCCGGTCGGTCGCGAGCTGCGTGACAAGAAGTTCATGCGGATCATCTCGCTCGCCCCGGAGGTGCTGTGATGCCGAAGTCGTTGCATGTGAAGAAGGGTGACCTGGTTCAGGTCATCGCGGGCAAGGACAAGGGTGCCAAGGGCCGTGTGATCGCCGCTCTCCCGCGCGAGGACCGCGTGGTGGTCGAGGGCGTCAACATGATCAAGAAGCACGAGAAGGAGTCCAACCAGGGTCCGCGCGGCGCCAAGACGGGTGGCGTGCAGACCATGGAGGCCCCGATCCACGTCTCGAACGTGAAGAAGCTCAAGGACGACAAGCCCGCCGACAAGAAGGCCGACGAGAAGAAGGCCGACGAGAAGACGGGTGAGGACAGCTGATGACCGCCACGACCACTGAGACCGAGCGTCCGACGCCGCGACTCAAGACGAAGTACCGCGAGGAGATCGCGCAGCAGCTTCGCGAGCAGTTCGGCATCGAGAACGTCATGCAGATCCCGGCCCTGACCAAGATCAAGGTCAACATGGGCGTCGGCGAGGCGGCTCGCGACTCGAAGCTCATCGAGGGCGCCGTCCGCGACCTCACCGCGATCACCGGCCAGAAGCCGGCCGTGGTCCGGGCCCGCAAGTCCATCGCGCAGTTCAAGCTGCGTGAGGGCATGCCGATCGGCGCGCACGTCACGCTGCGCGGCGACCGCATGTGGGAGTTCCTGGACCGGCTGCTGGCGCTGGCGCTGCCCCGTATCCGGGACTTCCGCGGCCTGTCGCCCAAGCAGTTCGACGGCAACGGCAACTACACCTTCGGTCTGACCGAGCAGGTCATGTTCCACGAGGTCGACCAGGACAAGGTCGACCGGCCGCGGGGCATGGACATCACGATCGTGACCACCGCGAAGAACGACGACCAGGGCCGGGCGCTGCTGAAGCTCCTCGGCTTCCCTTTCAAGGAGGCCTGATCCAATGGCGAAGAAGTCGCTGATCGCCAAGGCGGGGCGCAAGCAGAAGTTCGAGGTCCGGGCCTACACCCGGTGCACGCGTTGTGGCCGGCCGCGCGCCGTCTACCGCAAGTTCGGGCTTTGCCGCGTGTGCTTCCGCGAGATGGCGCACCGGGGCGAACTGCCCGGCATCACCAAGTCCAGCTGGTAGATACCCTAGGGGGCGGCCCCGCGTCGCCCCCCGTACATATCAAGAAGATCAGGACGCGCTTTGCGTCCGTGACCGCGCCGAAGGTCCACCGGCAGAGCTCCGCTTGGCCGACTGGAAACCGCGGCGAGGAAGGCCACTGGCCATCATGACGATGACCGACCCGATTGCAGACATGCTGACTCGTCTGCGCAATGCGAACTCGGCGTACCACGACAGCGTGTCGATGCCGTATTCGAAGATCAAGGCGCACATCGCCGAGATCCTCCAGCAGGAGGGCTACATCCAGGCCTGGACCGTCGAAGACGCCAAGGTTGGGAAGAACCTCGTGGTGGAGCTCAAGTTCGGGCCCACCCGTGAGCGGTCGCTCGCGGGCCTGCGCCGGGTTTCCAAGCCCGGTCTGCGGGTTTATGCGAAGAAGGACAACCTGCCTCGAGTCCTGGGCGGACTGGGCGTCGCGATCATCTCGACGTCCCACGGCCTCATGACCGACAAGCAGGCCGGCAAGCGTGGTGTGGGCGGGGAAGTCCTCGCCTACGTCTGGTAGAGGGGAGGAACACAGCATGTCGAGAATCGGACGGCTGCCCATCCCTGTGCCCAGTGGCGTAGACATCACGATCGACGGCCAGGATGTCCAGGTCAAGGGCCCGAAGGGCACGCTCAGTCACACGGTCGCCGAGCCCATCAAGGTGGCTCGGGACGAGGACGGCTCCATCGCCGTCACCCGGCCCAACGACGAGAACAAGGTGCGTGCGCTGCACGGCCTGTCCAGGACGCTGATCGCCAACATGGTGCAGGGCGTCACCCAGGGCTACTCGAAGTCCCTGGAGATCGTCGGCGTCGGTTACCGCGTTCAGGCCAAGGGCCCGTCGCAGCTGGAGTTCTCGCTGGGCTTCAGTCACCCGGTCATCGTCGACGCCCCTGAGGGCGTCTCCTTCCGCGTCGAGAAGCCCACCGTGTTCCACGTGGACGGCATCGACAAGCAGAAGGTCGGCGAGGTCGCGGCCAACATCCGAAAGTTGCGCAAGCCTGACCCGTATAAGGGCAAGGGCGTGCGTTACCAGGGCGAACAGATCCGCCGCAAGGTCGGAAAGGCTGGTAAGTAGGCATGGCTCCGAAGACTGCGTTCAGCAAGCACACGGCTGCCCGCACCGTCTCGCGGGCCCGCCGTCACCGCCGCGTCCGCAAGAACGTCGTCGGCACGACCGCGCGTCCGCGCCTGGTCGTCAACCGTTCGACCCGTCACATGTTCGTCCAGATCGTGGACGACACCGTCGGCCACACGCTGGTGAGCGCGTCCACCATGGACCCCTCGCTGCGCTCCCTGGAGGCGGACAAGACGGAGAAGGCCAAGAAGGTCGGCGAGCTCCTCGCTCAGCGGGCCAAGGAAGCCGGGATCACGGCGGTCGTCTTCGACCGCGGTGGCAACCGCTACGCCGGTCGCATCGCGGCCCTGGCGGACAGCGCCCGCGAAGGCGGGCTCGAATTCTGATGGCAACTGAGATGAGGAACCACTGATGGCTGCAGCTCCGCGTCGCGGTGGCGGCACCGGTGGCGAGCGGCGGGACCGTCGTGACGATCGCCGCGGTGGCGCCGCCGACAAGGGCGTCTCGTACATCGAGCGCGTAGTGAAGATCAACCGAGTGGCCAAGGTCGTGAAGGGTGGTCGTCGCTTCAGCTTCACCGCCCTCGTCGTCGTCGGTGACGGCAACGGCCTGGTCGGCGTCGGCTATGGCAAGGCCAAGGAAGTCCCCGCGGCCATCGCCAAGGGCGTCGAGGAAGCGAAGAAGCACTTCTTCAAGGTGCCCCGCATCCAGGGCACCATCCCGCACACCGTGCAGGGCGAGGAGGCGGCCGGCGTCGTCTTCCTGCGTCCGGCCTCGGCCGGTACCGGCGTCATCGCCGGTGGCCCGGTGCGTGCGGTGCTGGAGTGCGCGGGCATCCACGACGTGCTGTCCAAGTCGCTCGGCTCGGACAACCCGATCAACATCGTGCACGCCACTGTGGCGGCTCTGAAGGGCCTTTCCCGGCCCGAGGAGATCGCCGCCCGCCGTGGCCTGCCGATCGAGGACGTGGCTCCGGCCCGGATGCTCAAGGCTCAGCGCGAGGGCATCGCGGAGGCCGCGGCCGCCAAGGCGGTGAGCTAGTCATGGCACGCCTGAAGATCACTCAGGTTCGCTCGAAGATCGGTGGCAAGCAGAACCAGCGTGACTCGCTGCGTTCGCTTGGCCTGAAGCGAATCGGCGATGTCGTCGTCAAGGAGGACCGGCCCGAGATTCGCGGGATGGTCTCCGTGGTGACGCACCTCGTCGAGGTGGAAGAGGTCGACTAGTCATGACTGACAAGGCTCCGCTCAAGATTCACGACCTGCGTCCTGCTCCCGGCGCCAACAAGGCCAAGATCCGCAAGGGTCGTGGCGAGGCGTCGAAGGGCAAGACGGCCGGTCGCGGCACCAAGGGCAGCCACGCCCGTACGACGGTTCCCCTCGGTTTCGAGGGTGGCCAGGTGCCGCTGCAGAGGCGTCTGCCGAAGCTCAAGGGCTTCTCCAACGCCATGTTCAAGACGACCTACCAGGTCGTCAACCTTGACAGGCTCGGCGAGCTGTTCCCCGAGGGTGGCGAGGTCACCGTCGAGACGCTGGTCGCCAAGGGTGCTGTTCGCAAGAACCAGCTCGTCAAGGTGCTCGGCACCGGCGAGATCTCCGTCGCGGTGAACGTGCAGGCTCACGCCTTCTCGGCCGCCGCGAAGGAAAAGATCGCCGCCGCAGGTGGCTCCGTTACCGAGCTGTAGCAACGCTATGACGAGGCGTGGGGGTTCTGACAATGGGCCCCCACGCCCGTAGTGCGTTAGAGTTCGCAGACGGCAGGCTTCTGTCCGGCTCGTTTGACAATGAGACTCAGATGGCAGATCCCCGCACCATCGCCGCATACTCACATCGCCTTATAGGCGCGCAGGAGGGACCGTGCTGACCGCGTTTACCCGGGCGTTCCGGACGCCGGACCTGCGCAAGAAGTTGCTCTTCACCTTGGGCATCATCGCGCTTTTCCGTCTCGGCTCGGTTCTTCCGACTCCGGGAGTTCACGTACAGAATCTGGCGGCCTGTTTCAACCAGGCGCGCGCTGATCAAGACACCGGCAACATCTACGGGATGGTGCAGCTGTTCAGCGGCGGCGCCCTCCTGAAACTTTCAGTGTTCGCGCTCGGCATCATGCCGTACATCACCGCGAGCATCATTCTCCAGCTGCTCGTCGTCGTGATCCCGCGCCTCGAGGCACTGAAGAAGGAAGGCCAGTCCGGCCAAACCAAGATCACGCAGTATACGCGTTATCTGACCATCGGACTCGCGGTCCTGCAGTCCACAGCGTTCATCGCGCTGGCCCGCACCGGCCAGCTCTTCCCGAACTGCCAGCAGGACGTCCTGCTCGACCCCGACAACATCTTCGGCATCGTCACGATGGTGGTCATCATGACGGCCGGCACGTCCGTCATCATGTGGCTGGGCGAGCTGATCACCGACCGGGGCGTCGGCAACGGCATGTCCATTCTGATCTTCACCCAGATCGTCGCGGTCTTCCCGTCCGAGCTGGCCAACATCTTCCAGGCCAACAAGTTCACCTTCGCGGTGGTCATGGTGGTCGGCGTCTTCATGATCGCCGCAGTGGTCTTCGTCGAGCAGGGGCAGCGGCGCATCCCGGTTCAATACGCCAAGCGGATGGTCGGCCGCAGGATGTACGGCGGCACGTCCACCTACATCCCGCTCAAGGTCAACCAGGCCGGCATCATCCCGGTCATCTTCGCCTCTTCGCTGCTCTACCTGCCGCAACTCGTCACGTCGCTCTTCCAGACGAGCGACAACGTGGTGATCCGGTGGATCTCTCAGAACCTGGCCACGGGCGACACCCCGATCTACATGGCCACGTTCTTCCTGCTGATCATCTTCTTCACGTACTTCTACGTATCCATTACGTTCAACCCCGCTGAAGTCGCCGACAACATGAAGAAGTACGGTGGTTTCATTCCGGGCATCCGCCCCGGCCGGCCGACGGCTGAATACCTGAACTTCGTGCTCACCCGTCTGACCACGCCGGGCGCGATCTATCTGGGTCTGATCTCCATGGTCCCGATCGTCGCGCTGGCGATCGCCGGTGCGAGCCAGAACTTCCCGTTCGGAGGGACGAGCATTCTGATCATGGTAGGCGTCGGTCTGGACACGGTTAAGCAGGTCGAGAGTCAGCTGCAGCAGCGTAATTACGAAGGCTTCCTGCGGTAGATGCGTCTCGTTCTGGTCGGGCCCCCCGGAGCGGGTAAGGGGACACAGGCTCAGTACATCGCATCGAACCTGTCCATCCCGAAGATCTCGACAGGTGACATCTTCCGTGCCAACGTCTCGGGTGGCACGGATCTTGGCAGGCTGGCCAAGACATATATGGACCGTGGCGACCTGGTGCCCGATGAGGTCACCATCGCCATGGTCCGTGACCGCCTCTCGGAGCCGGACGCGCAGGACGGTTTCCTGCTCGACGGCTTCCCGCGCAATGTCGCGCAGGCCGAGATCCTGCGCGACATGCTCAAGGACTGGGGCCAGGCGCTGGACCTCGTCCTTGAGCTTGTCGTGGATGACGACGAGGTGGTCAGGCGGCTGGCCGGCCGGCGCACGTGCAGCCAGTGCGGCCGCATCTGGCACGTCGAGTTCGATGACAAGAAGGACGACAGGTGCGACGCGTGCGGGGGCGCGTTGTTCCAGCGGGACGACGACAAGGAGGAGACCGTCCGGCATCGCCTGGAGGTCTACCAGGAGCAGACGGCGCCGCTGGTCTCCTACTACGCCGACGAGGGCATCCTCGTGGGGGTCGACGCGACCGGACCGGTCGAAGAGGTCACCCAGCGAGCCATGGAGGCGATCCGCCCGTTCATGGGCTAGCTGCGGCGGCACCGATCTGCGGAGGTGGCACGGGTTTCCGTGCCACCTCGCGGCTATTGTGGGGGAATTGGGCCCCCAGGTGGCCCGTTGAGACCCAGGGGGGCAGAACATGTTCAAGAGGAACCGCCACGGAATCCAGATCAAGTCACCGCAGCAGCTCGAGAAGATGCGGGCGGCGGGGCTGGTGGTCGGGCGCACGCTCGACCTGCTGAAGCGCTCGGTCGAGCCCGGCATGACGCCGCTGGACCTGGACTCCATCGCCGAGAAGGCGATCAGGGGCGAGGGCGCGATCCCGTCGTTCAAGGGTTACCAGGGCTTTCCGGCGACGATCTGCGCGTCGGTGAACGACGAGGTGGTGCACGGCATCCCGACGAACGCCCGCAAGCTGCAGGAGGGTGACATCATCTCGATCGACTGCGGCGCCATCCTCGACGGCTGGCATGGCGACTCGGCGGTCACGGTCGCGGTCGGCGAAGTGGATCCCAAGCTCACGGAGCTGATGCGGGTCACGGAAGAGTCCATGTGGCGCGGCATCGCGGCGCTGCGGCCCGGCCGGCACCTGTCCGACATCGGCTACGAGATCGAGCGGTACGTCAGGTCGCAAGGCCGGTTCGGCATCCCTCAGGAGTACGGCGGCCACGGCATCGGCACCGAGATGCACATGGACCCCTGGATCGCCAACCACGGCCGGCCGGGGCGGGGCCCGGTGCTGGAGGAGGGCATGTGCCTGGCCATCGAGCCGATGGTCAACCTGGGCACGGAGCGCACGCGCGTGCTGGCCGACGACTGGACCGTGGTAACGATCGACGGCAAAGCCTCCGCACACTTCGAACACAGCGTTGCCGTGACACATAATGGTCCTTGGGTGCTAACCGCCCTAGACGGGGGCAAGGAGCGCCTTACTCAATTGCAGACCTAGCCGGGAGTGGGCGGGATGGCGAACAGCCCCGAAATGCGAGCATCCGACTCCGACCGCGACCGGGTGGCAGCCATCCTTCGCGAGCACACCGCGCAGGGCCGCATCACGATGGAGGAGTTCAACGAGCGGCTCGAAGACCTCTACAAGAGCAAGACCTACGGTGAGCTCGCCAAGCTGACGGCCGACCTGCCCGACGTGGACCTGCGCAACCGGCCCGCCAAGACGGCCAAGGCCATCGAGAGCAAAGACGGCATGCATTCGGGCATGAAGGCCGCCTGGGGCGCCTGGGCCATGGCCAGCGGGATCAACTGGGTCATCTGGCTGATCGTGAGCCTTTCGGCGGACGGCGGGGTCTATCCGTGGCCGATGTGGGTGATGGGGCCGTGGGGCGTGATATTGCTGGTGAGCACCATTTTCGGCAGCAATCAGCCGAAGAAAAAGTAGGACAGTGTGCATTAGTGCACTGTGTGGATTCGTGCGCAGAACGGATAAGCGCGACTTCCTAACGTGAGCGGTGTCGGGAACACGACTCACGGAGGAAATCTCATGCGCAAGGTCCTCGCAGCTGCCGCCCTCGCCGGTTCGATCGCCGTCACCGGCCTCGCCGTCGCCGCCCCCGCCGCCCAGGCGGCCACCGCGACCCAGACCGCCGCCTCGACGGCGACGTCGATGGGCAACTGGGGCAAGTACTACTCCAGCAACCACAAGGCCTACACCTACGGCAAGACCTGGAAGCAGAACGGCAAGGTCTACACGAAGTGGTACGGCAAGGAGTTCACCTCGAAGCACGGCTACGTGTGGTTCAACTACTACTCCGGCGGTAGCTGGCACAAGTTCTACCGTCAGTGGGACGGGTCGTACAGCGAGACCTGGTCCAAGCACGGGATCAAGAAGCTCTACACCTACACCTGCTGGGGCGGCAAGTTCTCCTACTGCGGCTCCCCGCACCGCATCTACTAGTCCGCCCATGGTCGCGAGGCACCGCACTGCCCTGTGAGCCCTATCCCCTGGAAGGCCCGCCGAGTTCTCTCCCTCGGCGGGCCTTCCGCTGTGCGCCTTGGGCCCGATGATCCTGGGGTACACTATTACGTGGTTGTGTCAGGACACCTGGCACGCGTTTCGCGTTTTGGAGTCAGGTGTCGTACACTCCTTAGTCGGCTCACTATGACTATCACGCGTCGGCGGTCTTTGCTGACCGTCGCTCTCTTCGAAGCGTGAAGGTCGCGGCTGCGTAGTGAACCGGAGCCTCAGACGACCGATCAGTGAAACGCGAGGAATTTTGGCCAAGAAAGACGGCGCCATCGAGATCGAGGGCACTGTGGTTGAGTCGCTCCCGAACGCCATGTTCCGGGTGCAGCTCGACAACGGCCATAAGGTCCTGGCCCACATCAGCGGACGGATGCGGATGCACTACATCCGGATCCTTCCTGACGACCGGGTAGTCGTTGAACTGAGCCCCTACGACCTGAGTCGTGGGCGGATCGTCTACCGATACAAGTAAGACGTCTGAGGAACACGAAGGACAATGAAGGTAAAGCCGAGCGTCAAGAAGATCTGCGACAAGTGCAAGGTGATCCGCCGGCACGGTCGCGTCATGGTGATCTGCGACAACCTGCGCCACAAGCAGCGCCAGGGCTAGTCGCCGCAAGGCTTCTCCGAGTCCGCCCCGCGAGGGAGCGGGCTCGACGCATGAGGAGCCTGCAACGAGAAATAGCGTTTCACACCTGAGCAGGCGGAGTTCCGAACCGCTCAGGAGACCCCCGGTCGGAGGCCGGGGCCCTCACCCCGGGCATGGGGAGGGGTAGTGAGGCGCAAGACCTCCGCCACAACGAAGGAGAATGCCCGACCATGGCTCGCCTGGTTGGCGTCGACCTCCCCCGCGAGAAGCGGCTGGAGATCGCTCTCACCTACATTTACGGAATCGGCCGCACCCGCGCCCAGGAGATCCTCCAGGCCACCGGTGTCAGCGGCGACCTCCGCGTGCACCAGCTCTCCGACACCGAGCTCGTCCCGATGCGTGACTACATCGAGGCGAACTTCAAGATCGAGGGTGACCTGCGCCGCGAGGTCCAGGCCGACATCCGTCGCAAGATCGAAATCGGTTGCTACCAGGGCATCAGGCACCGCAAGGGCCTGCCGGTCCACGGTCAGCGCACGCAGACCAACGCGCGCACCCGCAAGGGCAAGAAGAAGACCGTCGCCGGCAAGAAGAAGCCCGGTAAGAAGTAGTCCACGCAGCCGCGGGACCGAAGACCTCAGGAGTAATGGCAAACAATGCCTCCTAAGAGCCGCCAGGGCGCGCCGAAGAAGGTGCGCCGCAAGGAAAAGAAGAACGTCGCTCACGGGCACGCCCACATCAAGAGCACGTTCAACAACACGATCGTTTCGATCACCGATCCCAGCGGGAACGTGATCTCCTGGGCCAGCGCCGGCCACGTGGGTTTCAAGGGCTCCCGTAAGTCCACCCCGTTCGCCGCTCAGATGGCCGCGGAAAACGCCGCTCGCCGCGCCATGGAGCACGGCATGCGCAAGGTCGACGTCTTCGTCAAGGGTCCCGGCTCCGGTCGTGAGACCGCGATCCGCTCGCTGCAGGCCACCGGCCTCGAAGTGGGTTCGATCCAGGACGTCACCCCGGTTCCGCACAACGGCTGCCGTCCGCCGAAGCGCCGCCGCGTCTGAATCCCAGGAGATAGAGAGAAATGGCTCGTTACACGGGCGCGGACTGCAAGCTCTGCCGTCGAGAGAAGACCAAGCTCTTCCTCAAGGGCAGCAAGTGCGAGTCCGCCAAGTGCCCCATCGAGATCCGTCCTTACCCGCCGGGTGAGCACGGCCGCGGACGCCCCAAGGAGTCCGAGTACCAGCTTCAGCTTCGTGAGAAGCAGAAGACCCGCCGCATCTACGGCGTCCTCGAGAAGCAGTTCCGCAACTACTACGAGGAGGCCGCGGGCAAGAGCGGCAAGTCGGGTGAGGTGCTGCTCCAGATCCTGGAGACCCGTCTCGACAACGTCGTCTACCGCGCCGGGTTCGCGCAGTCGCGTGACGCCGCTCGCCAGCAGGTGCGCCACGGCCACATCCTGGTGAACGGCAAGAAGGTGGACATCCCGTCCTACCGCGTTCGCGAGCACGACATCATCGAGGTCCGCGAGAACAAGCGCAACCTGCTGCCCTACGAGGTCGCTCGGGCGACCGCGGGCGAGCGCACCGTTCCCGCGTGGCTCGGCGTCGTGCCGGACAAGCTCCGCGTCCTGGTTCACCAGCTGCCGGTTCGCCAGCAGATCGACACCCAGGTGCAAGAGCAGCTCATCGTCGAGTACTACTCGAAGTGAGCCTTGGTCGAGGTGCGGATTTCCGCACCTCGACTACGCTTTATATCGGAGTGGCGTCATATAGCGGGCGCCACACGAAAAAAGGGGAGACCCGCACATGCTGATCGCTCAGCGCCCGACTCTTCTCGAAGAGTCGATCGACGACACCCGGTCCCGATTCGTCATCGAGCCGCTGGAGCCGGGCTTCGGTTACACCATCGGCAACTCGCTGCGCCGCACGCTGCTGTCGTCCATTCCGGGCGCGGCCGTGACGAGCATCCGCATCGAGGGCGTGCTGCACGAGTTCTCGACCGTTCCCGGGGTCAAGGAAGACGTCACCGACATCATCCTCAACCTCAAGGAACTGGTCGTCTCCTCCGAGCACGACGAGCCGGTCGTGATGTACCTGCGCAAGCAGGGCCCGGGTGAGGTCACCGCCGCCGACATCGCGCCGCCGGCCGGTGTCGAGGTGCACAACCCCGAGCTGCGCATCGCCACGCTCAACGGCAAGGCGAAGCTGGAGATGGAGCTGACCGTCGAGCGCGGTCGCGGCTACGTCTCCGCCGCTCAGAACAAGCAGCCGGGTCAGGAGATCGGCCGGATTCCGATCGACTCGATCTACTCCCCGGTGCTCAAGGTCACCTACAAGGTCGAGGCGACCCGAGTCGAGCAGCGTACCGACTTCGACCGCCTCATCCTCGACGTCGAGACCAAGCCGGCCATGAAGCCCCGCGACGCGGTGGCCTCCGCCGGTAAGACCCTCGTCGAGCTCTTCGGCCTGGCCCGCGAGCTCAACGTCGAGGCCGAGGGCATCGACATCGGCCCGTCGCCGACCGACGCCGCCCTGGCCGCCGACCTCGCGCTGCCGATCGAGGAGCTCAACCTCACCGTCCGGTCCTACAACTGCCTCAAGCGCGAGGGCATCCACACCGTGGGTGAGCTCGTGGCGCGCAGCGAGCAGGACCTGCTCGACATCCGCAACTTCGGTGCGAAGTCGATCGAAGAGGTCAAGCAGAAGCTGCACGAGATGTCGCTGGCGCTCAAGGACTCCCCGCCCGGGTTCGACCCGAGCGCGGTGGCCGGGGGTGGCTACGACGACGACGACAGCGCGTACGTCGAGACCGAGCAGTACTAGACACATCCCGCGTGATCGTCTCCGCGCCTTTCGGAGGGCTGAGGTCCTTGGGGGAGGAGAGGAGCGGCGAGAGGTCGCCGCTCCTCGGTCTCCGAGGAAGCTTTCGGGGCGTGGGGATGTGCGGGTGAAAGTAACGGTGTCGCGCGTTCGCGGCGCCGGCCCGACTCCGGTACCTGATACGGCCGGGGCGGGTTAATCCACAAGGAGAGATGAAATGCCCAAGCCCACCAAGGGTGCACGTCTTGGCGGCAGCCCGGCGCATGAGCGGCTGATCCTGGCCAACCTGGCCACCGATCTGTTCCGCTACGGCAAGATCCGTACGACGGTCACGAAGGCCAAGCGCCTGCGTCCGCTGGCGGAGCGCCTGATCACCAAGGCGAAGAAGGGCGACATCCACAACCGTCGCCAGGTCCTGACCGTCGTCAAGGACAAGGGCGTCGTGCACCACCTCTTCACCGAGCTCGCGACGACGTTCGCCGAGCGTCCCGGTGGCTACACCCGCATCACCAAGGTCGGCCCGCGTAAGGGCGACAACGCCCCGATGGCGGTCATCGAGCTGGTGACCGAGCCGCTGAACGCCGTCACCACCCGCCGCACCGAGGCTCCGGCCGCCGCCGCGGCGCCCGCGCCGGCTGCGGAGGAGACCGAGGCGCCCAAGGCTGAGGAGGCCGCGGAGGTTCCTGAGGCCGCCGCCGAGGAGGCTCCGGCCGCCGAGGCCGAGGCGAAGAAGGACGAGGCCTGATCTCGGGCTGAAGAATTCGGGCCCGGACCCCCACGGGGGGTTCGGGCCCTTTTCGGTTAAGGAGGATCATCGTGGTACGGCTCCGCCTCGACCTCGCCTACGACGGGACCGACTTCTCCGGGTGGGCCAGGCAACCCGGGCAGCGCACGGTCCAGGGCGAGATCGAGCAGGCGCTCGGCCGGATCCTGCGCCTCGGCGAGCCTGCCATGCTGACCGTGGCCGGGCGTACCGACGCCGGAGTGCATGCCCGCGGCCAGGTCGCCCACGTGGACGTGCCCGACGGGTCGCTGGCCGAACTGGACGGGAACCGAGGGCCGCTGCGCGTGGATGAGCGGCTCTCTGCGCTCGTGCGACGGCTGGGTGGGGTCATGACACCCGATGTACGTATTTATCGGGTCTCAGTGGCTCCTGAGGGCTTTGACGCCCGATTCTCGGCCAGCTTCCGGCGGTACGCGTACCGGGTGAGCGACGCCGTCGGCGGCGTCGACCCGCTGCGCCGGCACGAGGTGGTCTGGCACAACCGGCCCCTGGACCTGGCCGCGCTCAATGCGGCGGCGGCGCGGCTGATCGGTGAGCACGACTTCGCGGCCTTCTGCAAGAAGCGCGAAGGGGCCACCACGATCAGGGAGCTCCAGCGGCTGGAGTGGGTACGGGAGCCGGACGGCGTCCTGGTGGCCACCGTCGTGGCCGACGCGTTCTGCCACTCGATGGTGCGGGCGCTGGTCGGCTCCCTGCTGGCGGTCGGTGACGGGCGGCGGCCGGTGGAGTGGCCCGGGGAGGTGCTGACCCGCGCTGTACGGGACTCTGGCGTGCACGTGGCTCCCGCCCGCGGGCTGTGCCTGGAAGAGGTCGGCTACCCGCCGGAGCCTGAGCTCGCCGCGCGGGCCGAGGCCACGAGGCGGGTACGGATGTTGTCACCCCTTGGTGGCGCGGCGCTCGAGGACGAGTGAGAGCTGGTCGCGGAACGCGCCGCTGACCTTCGGCAGCGCCTTCTCCTTGGCCGCCGGGGTGTGGCCGTCGGCATGGGTGGCGTAGCTGAAGACGATGTAGCGGCCCCACACCAGGCCGGCCGCGTAGCCGCCGGCGATGTGCACGCGCTCCCCGCCCGACCCGTCCGCTCCGGGCAGAGGCCGGAACCAGACGTTCTTGCCGAGGTCCTTCTCCTGGTCGACGGCCGTGGCCGCGTCCTTGGTCGGGAGCACGGCGATACCCGTGGTGACGGCGTAGCGGCGCTTGTTGTCGACGTATGTGGCGCGTAGGACGCGGCTGCACTTCTGTTCCTTCAGCGCCTCGGCGAAGGCGCCACTGGCGGCCTTGTCGCAGGTCGTCTCCACGCTGGCCTTGACCCTGGTGAACGTGGTGCCCGCCGCGCTGACCTTCTTCTTCGGGAACGCCTCCGACAGCGACAACTTCTGCGGATCGGTCTGCTCGGAATTGAGCACGGACGCGCCGGGCGCCTCGGAGGGCGTGACCGCCGGCTCTTCGGCGGGTGGCGTGGACGGGGCGGCGCTGCCGGTGGTGGCGGCCGTGGTGGAGGTGGGGTTGCTGACGGCCTGCCAGGCGAAGAAGCCGCCGGTGGCCACCCCGGCCAGGGCCAGCGCGCCCAGCGTCACCAGGAGGGCTCGTTTGCTCGTGCCTTGGGCGGCCGGCGGCGGAGGAGGGGTCTGGAACGGCGGTTGTTTGAACGCTCCAGGCGGGAAGGCCGGGCCGCTGCCTTGGGGCTGCGTGGGCAGGTCGAGCGCGGTCGAAGGCCTCTGGCCCCAGGCCTCCCGTGAGAATGGCAGGTCCGGGAGTTTCTGGGTGACGGGCGAGTGCGGCGGCCAGACCGGTACGTCGCCGGGCTCGGCGGGGCGGGCCGTTGCCGGGGTCGGGGTCGGGGCGTTGGGGTCGAACCCGTGGGGGGTGGCGGGGTGGGGCTGGTCCCGCTTGGCCGCCTTGGGGTCGAAGAACTGGCCTGGAAGCTCGGTCCCGTCGGAGGCCGGTTGGGCGGTGTCCTCGCGGGCGATGGGGCGGGTGTCCTCGCGCTCCGGGGCGATGGGCGCGGCGAGGGGGACGGTGGTCCGCTGCTGGGTGGTCCCCTGCGGTGCGCCCTGGTCCGGCGTGCCTGTCTCCGGTGCGTCGTCGTGTGGCGTGCTGTGAGCTTCCCTTGGTGCTGTCTGTCCCTCCGTGACGCGTGCCTGCGGAGGGGTCGCCTGAGGAGCGGTCGCCGGGAAGGGGATCGTCTGGGGGGCGATTGTCTGGGGGGCGGTTGTCTGAGGGGCGGATTTCTGCGCGCTGCCCGGCTCAGCGGCGTCAGGGAGTCCGCTGCCCGGCTGATCGGGTCGCTGCTGGGCGGCTTCCCGTCGTGCGGCCTCGGGGTCGAAGTAGTGGGCCGGTCGGGTGACGCCGTCCGGCTCGGTCGCGTTGGGGTCGAAGGCGGCGGGGGTGTCCGGCTCGTCGGCGTCCGGCTCGGCCACCAGCTCGCCCGTGGCGGCCGGCCACGGCGGCAAGGCGTGCGGGTCCGAGATGGGGCCCGGCCACACCGGCATGCCGGCGGCCGCGGCGGTGAACGCGGGCGGCGGCTCCCACGGCGGCGCGCCCGGCACCACCGGCTCGATCGGCCAGGCCGGTGCCTTCGCGGACCAGGGGGCGGTGGGCGGGCCGGCCGTCGGCGGGTGACCGGGGCGGGGATCGGTGTCGGTGTGGTCGGCGAACCAGTCGTAGGGCGCGGCGTCGTCGCCGGGCACCTCCCACGGCTGCGCGTCCTCATGTATCGGCCCGGGCAGCTCGGGCGGAGGTCCCTTGAGCAGGGGGACGACGGACAGCGTCTCGTCGTCGTCCGCCTCCTCGAAAGGCGCGAACGCCGGTGGAGCGTCTCCCCCGTTGGTCTGGCCGAAGCTCGGCGGTGGCGTCGCAGGTCTGGCCGAGCCGGCGGCCTCCCTGTGATCGTGCTCGGACCCGGGTTCCTGACCACGCATAGGGCGAGCCTAGCGAGAGTAGCGAGATCGTTATGTCGGTATGAGGGTTCCCAGAAGCATCGGGCATCCCGTTTGGGTGCTTAAGGCCTGCAAAGCCGGGTTACGTCAGCGGGCTGCCGGTCAGCGTACGGTTGTCCAAGGCCTTGAACACGGTGGCCTGGGTGATGTCATCGATGGCCTGGAAAAGCCGCTTGGAGCCCTTCTTGTCGGGCTTCGTGCCGTCCTTGTTCTGGAACCAGACCATGATCGCGTAGTGGCCGTGCGTCCAGATCTTGGCGCCGCCGCTGCCCGAGCCGAGGAACTTGGTGACACTGTCCTTACCCGACAGTGGTTTCACGTAGTTCTTCTCGTCGCCGCTCTTGGCCACCTTGCCCGCGGTCTTGCTGGTCGTCAGGTTGGCCACGCCGACAGTGCCGATCACCTTGCCGTCCTTGTCGCGGAAGCTGGCCCGGACGAGCTGGTTGCACTTGCCGTCCTTGAGCGCCTTCTGCAGCTTGTCGCCCAGGGCGCCGTCAGTGCACTTCTTGTCCTTGCTGGTGATCGTCATCTCGTAGCCCCGGCCGGAGACCGTGAGCTTCTTCTTCGAACCGAAGATCTCCTTGACCGTGATCGCCTCGGGGTCCGTGGTGCGGGACTCCGCGAAGCCGTACTTGCCGGGCGGAGGCGACGGCAGTGGCGCTGACGTCCGGCGGGCGGTGGCGGTCTCGGCGGTGCTGGGGCCGCCGGCGTTCCACATCACCGCGATGCCCCCGCCGAGCAGCCCGAGCACCAGCACGCCGCCGATCGCGAACCAGAGCGGCGCGCGCGAGCGGGGGCCCTCGTCGTACGGGCTCCATCCGATCCTGCTCTGCGGCGCCTTCTCGGCCTCGTCGGCGGGCCCTTCCTTGCGGGAGTCCGGCCCTTCCTTGCGGGAACGAGAGCGGGAGCGACGCGAGGTGGGGGCCGTCTCGTCCAGAGGTGCGGCTGGCTCCTGTGGAGCGCCTCCCGTGCCGCCACCCTGCGGGGCGCCCCCGAAGCCGCCACCCTGCGGGGCGCCTCCGAAGCCGCCACCCTGCGGGGCGCCCCCGAAACCGCCGCCCTGCGGAGGGCCTCCGAAACCGCCGCCCTGCGGGGCGCCGCCCGCTCCGTTCGCCGGCGGGGCGCCTCTCATGCCGTCGGCCTGCGGGGCGCCTCCCATGCCGGACCACGGCGGTGGGTTGCCCATCCCGTAGGGGGCGCTGCCCGTGCCGTTTTCACGTTCCTCGGGAAAAGCCATGCGGCGACATTACCGTGATGAGCGTCATTGGGTTCCGAAGTCCTGAGTCCACCATGGGCCGTTCGGGCCGGAGGCGACGCCGACGCCGATGGCCTTCAACCGGCAGTTCAGGAGGTTCTTGCGGTGGTCGGGGCTGGCGAGCCACCCTTGCACCGCCTCGTTGGGGCTGCTGTATCCGGCGCCGATGTTTTCCGCGGCGCCGTAGCGGTATCCGGCGCGCTCCATGCGGTCCCACGGGGAGGCGCCGTCGGGGGAGTTGTGCGTGAGCTGCCCCATCCTGGCCATCTCCAGCGAGTGCGTACGCGCCGAGCGCATGAGCCCTTGGTCGACCCTGAGCGGCCCGCAGCCGTGCTGGGCCCTGGCACTGTTGGTGAGGGACACGACCTTGGACGCCATGCCGGGGATCACCGCGACGGACGGCTGCTCACCGGTGAACGTCTGGGTGGGGTCGTCCTGGGAGTCGTAGCCGGGGATCTGGCCGTCGGACGTCCTGCCGGTGGGCTTCGGGGTGCCCGCGCCACGCGGGACCTTCGTGGTCGTGACCTCTCGAGGCACGCTCTCCAGCTGCTGCAGCGCCTTCTTCGCCGTCGTCGGCGCGGGATTGGCCGTGGCGGCGGCGGGCGGGGCGGTCCCGTTGAGGTAGATGTGCGGGTTCGGCTCAGTGTCGTCGGTCAGCCGACCGATCAGCACGCCGGTGAACAAGACCGCCGCCATGAGGCAGGTCAACACACCCAGATGACTCCGGCGCCGAGCGCCCCGCTGGGTTGGCCGGGTGTGAGAGTTCTGCCGCATACCGCTGACAACGATAGAGATGTCGGGTCCTGGGAAAGAAGGGGTTCCAGGGAAACGAAATCGAACCGTTCTGCGGTCGGGTAGACTCGTGCGAGGTTACCGGTCTTTTGACCAGCACGCCTGTGGGCGGGTAGCCTAATCGTTCGTTGTGTGCATAGGTCCAGCGTGACCAATGCGCGGCGCGTCCGGCGTCATCTCCCGTAGCGAGGAGACGGAAGGTCCGGGCTGCCGTGTGCCCGCACCGACCGACCAATGTAGCTGTCGCATCCGACAGCGCCGAAGACGCGAGCATAAAGAAGGCTACGACCGTGCGCACGTTCTCACCGAAGCCCGCCGACGTCCAGCGTCAGTGGTACGTCATCGACGCGACCGATGTCGTGCTGGGCCGGCTGGCCAGCCACGTCGCGACCCTGCTCCGCGGCAAGCACAAGCCGATCTTTGCCAACCACGTCGACACCGGTGACTTCGTCATCGTCATCAACGCGGACAAGATCGCGCTGAGCGGCAACAAGCTTGAGCAGAAGAAGGCTTACCGCCACTCGGGCTACCCGGGCGGTCTGCGTTCCGTCTCGTACGGCGAGCTCATGGAGAAGCGGCCGGACAAGGCCGTCGAGAAGGCCGTCAAGGGCATGTTGCCCAAGAACTCCCTCGGCCGGAAGATGATCAAGAAGCTCAAGGTCTACGCGGGTTCCGAGCACCCGCACCAGGCCCAGCAGCCGGTGCCGTTCCAGATCACCCAGATCGCCCAGTAGTAGTTCGAAAGAGTTAGAGGAGAACCGTGGCTGAGCCCACCGGTGTCGAGACGGCCGTCGAGGCCGAGCTGGAGGACATCTCCAGCGAGGACTTCCCGTCCGAGTACACCACTGAGTCCGCCGCCAGCGCCGAGGCGCCCGTGCGTAAGCCCGTCACGACGGGCAACTCGTACGGCACCGGCCGCCGCAAGGAGGCGATCGCCCGCGTGCGCATCGTCCCCGGCACCGGCAAGTGGACGATCAACGGTCGTTCGCTGGACGCTTACTTCCCGAACAAGGTCCACCAGCAGATCGTCAACGAGCCCTTCGTGGTGCTCGGCGCCGAGGAGGCGTTCGACATCATCGCGCGCATCGACGGCGGCGGCGTGACCGGCCAGGCCGGCGCGCTGCGCATGGGCCTGTCCCGCGCCCTGGCGATCCTGGACGTCGAAGTCAACCGCCCGCCGCTGAAGAAGGCCGGCTTCCTCACCCGTGACGCCCGCGCCACGGAACGGAAGAAGTACGGCCTCAAGAAGGCCCGTAAGGCTCCGCAGTACAGCAAGCGCTAACGTTGGCGCGCCTTTTCGGCACCGACGGGGTACGCGGGGTCGCAGGCCGCGACCTCACGGCCGAGCTCGCCATGGACCTGTCCGTGGCAGCGGCCCACGTCCTCGGCGATGCAGGCGCGTTCGCCGCCACCGGACGCCGTCCGGTGGCGGTCGTAGGCCGGGACCCGCGTGCCTCGGGAGAGTTTCTCGAGGCCGCCGTGGTCGCCGGCCTTGCGGCGTCCGGAGTGGATGTGCTGCGCCTCGGCGTGCTGCCCACCCCGGCCGTCGCCCACCTCACGGCCGCGCTCGGCGCCGACCTCGGCGTCATGTTGTCGGCGTCGCACAACCCGGCGCCGGACAACGGCATCAAGTTCCTGGCCCGTGGCGGCTTCAAGCTGTCCGACGCGGTCGAGGACGAGATCGAGCGCAGGCTCGGCGAGGAGTGGAGCTTCCCGATCGGCTCCGGCGTGGGCCGGGTGCGGGACGCGTACGGCGAGGCCGACCGCTACATCTCGCACGTGCTGACCACGATGAGCGCCGCACTCGACGGCCTCAACGTCGTGATCGACTGTGCTCACGGGGCCGCTCACATGGTGGCTCCCGAGGCGCTGGTCCGCGCGGGCGCCAGGGTCGAGGCCATCGGCGCCCGGCCGGACGGCCTCAACATCAACGCAAGCCACGGCTCCACTCACCTGGACAAGCTCCAGCAGGTGGTCATCTCGCGCGGGGCGGACCTGGGCGTGGCCTACGACGGCGACGCCGACCGCTGCCTGGCGGTCGACCACACGGGCGCGATCATCGACGGCGACCACATCATGGCCATTCTCGCCGCCGCCATGCACGGCGAAGGGTTACTGGCCAAGGACACCGTGGTCGCGACCGTCATGTCCAACCTGGGCTTCAAGCTGGCGATGCGCGAGGCGGGCATCACCGTGGTGGAGACCGCGGTGGGCGACCGCTACGTGCTCGAACGCATGAAGTCCGACGGCTACAACCTGGGCGGCGAGCAGTCGGGCCACGTCATCATGCTGGACCACGCCACCACCGGCGACGGCCTGCTCACCTCGCTCCACCTGCTGGGCGTGGTGGCCAAGTCAGGGGTGCCGCTGAAGGAACTGGCCTCGGTGATGACGCCGCTGCCACAGATCCTGATCAACGTCAAGGACGTGGACAAGGGCAAGGCCTCCGTGCCCGAGCTCGCCGAAGCGGTTGCTCTGGCCGAGGCGGAGCTGGGTGAGACAGGCCGGGTCCTGATCCGGCCGAGCGGCACCGAGCCCATGATCCGCGTCATGGTCGAGGCCGCGTCGGAGGAGCACGCCACGCAGGTGGCGGGCCACCTCGCGGACGTGGTCCGCAAGGCCTGCGCTTCCTGATCGGGTACGGCACGTTTGACGTGCCGTACCCGATCTTTCTATTCGTCGCCCGTGAGTGAGAAGGCCCGCAGGCGCTGGCCTGCCCAGAAGACGCCGCCGACCGTCACGATGATCAGGGCCGGGACGGCGAAGCTCAGCGTGACGTCGGCCCGGAAGAACGGCGAGGCCGAGATCTGGTCGGCGATCGTCGTGCCCCAGTGCTGAATCGAGAACTTCCGCGCCCCCGTGATGACATTGCCCACCACGGTCTCCCACACCAAGGCGTAGATGACGCCGATCGTGACCGCGTGCCGGGTGACGATGCCCAGCAGCAGGAAGACGGCGGCGTAGGCGATGCCGGCCACCAGGGCGCCCAGCGCGAAGCCAGCGGCGATGCCGTCCTCGTTGCTGACCAGGAGCCAGGCCGCGAAGTACGTCGGCACGGCGCCGAACAAGACCAGCACCGAGGCCGCCACCAGGAACTTCGTCTGGACGATCAGCGGGCGAGAGATCGGCTTGGACATCAGGTGGATGATGGTGCCGTCGTCGATCTCCGGGGCGATGACGCCGGTGCCCGCGATCACGCCGAGCAGCGGCAGCACGGTGCCGATGGCGAATTTCGACAGCACGACGGCCGTGTCCTGGTCGCCCTCGCCGAGCAGGCGGAACAACACGGCCATGCTGACGAGGGCCAGGGGCAGCAGGAGCAGCAGGATGATCCGGCGGCGGCCCAGCAAGGCGCGGTACGTAATCCCCGCAACCACTGTGTTCATTCAGGTGCTCCGGTTGATCAGGTAGGAGAAGACGCTTTCCAGGTCCTCGTCGGCTGGGGAGACCTGGTGCAGGCGTACGCCTTCCGCCTGGGCCAGCTTGGGCAGGAGGCGGGCGAAGCGGCGGAACTCGGTCGCCTGGACCTCCAAGCCGTCGGGGCGGAGGGTGATGCCTCCGGCCGAGTGGTCGCGGATGAGGGCGGCGGCGAGTCTCCTGTCGTCGCTCGAACGGATCATGAACAGGTGGGGCCGGTCGGTCATCAGCCGCCTGATCTCGCGGAAGTTGCCCGACGCCGCGTGCCGCCCCGCCACCAGGACCTCGATGTGCTGGGCGACCCGTTCGACCTCCTCCAGGATGTGGGAGCTGAACAGGATGGTCTTGCCGGCCGTGCCCATCGCGCGGATCAGGTCCATCAGGTGGAGGCGCTGGCGCGGGTCCATACCGTTGAACGGCTCGTCGAGCAGGAGCGCCGGCGGGTCGTGGACCAGCGCCGCGGCCACCTTGACGCGCTGGCGCATGCCCTTCGAGTACGTCTCGACGCGGCGGTCCTTCGGCTCCTCCATCTCGACCGTGGCCAGCGCCTTGCGGGCGGCCTCGACCGGGTCGGGCAGCCCGTGCAGGCGGGCGGCCGAGAGCACGAACTGCCAGCCGGTCAGGAAGCCATACACACCTTCCCGTTCCGGGACTAGGCCGATATTTCGGTAGATGTGGTGGTTCTTCCAGACCTTGCTGCCGTCCAGCGTCACCGTGCCGCCAGACGGCGACAGGAAGCCGGCCATCATGTGCAGGAGCGTCGACTTGCCCGCGCCGTTCGGGCCGAGCAGGCCCGTCACGCCCGGGCCGATCGTCATCGTCACGTCGTTGACCGCCACCACGTTGCCGTACCAGCGGGACACCTGCGAGAGCTCGATCTTCATCGCGAGGCCGCCTTCCTGTAACGCAGCGCGAGGGCGGCCAGGCCGAGGCCGAGCAGCACCACGAGGATGGCCGCAGGGGCAGGGCCGCTGGGATAGGTGCCCTCGAGGGCGTGCGACGGGGTGCCGAACAACCAGGACTGTACAGAGTCGACCAGCCAGAACGGGTTCAGCAACCACGCCCAGGCGGCGCCCTCCTCGTTGCCGGACTCGGCCAAGATGCCGTAGACCATCGGGACCGCCGCCGACGACAGCAGGTAGACGACGATCACCGAGGCCACGCCGAGTCCGCGCCTCGGCGTGAACGAGGCCAGCGCCAACCCGATCACCGACAGCAGCAGCGCCAGCACCACGGCCATGACCAGGGCGCCGGCGTACTCGCCTGTGGCTGGCGGGCCGGGCATGTCCACGACCAGCTCGCCCACGTAGATCAGAGTGAGGGGCACCGCGACCAGCAGGAACAGCGCCACGGTCATTGCGGCGACCTTGGCGGCGACGTACTCGGTGATCGAGACCGGACGCGACAGGTAGAGCGGCAGGACGCGGAAGCGCAGGTCGGGGGCGACGACGGTGGGGGCCTGCGAGGCCAGGAAGATCGCCACCACGGGCTGCATGGCGACCGCGAATCCGCTGTAGGGGATGCCGCGCTGCTGGAGCATGGCCATCATGGCGATGTTCACCACGGCAGGCAGCAGCATGATGGTGAACAGGGCGAACGGAATGATCTTGCTGCGGGCCGGGCGGCCCAGCCCGAAGACGCCACGCAGGCTGTGCACGGCCAGCGACCTGGTCGAGTAGCCCCGCCCCAACCGGGGACCGTCGTAGTGCCGGTAGCCGATGTCGTAAATCTCAGACACCCGCGACCTCCTCCCTGAAGACGTCCTCGATACGGTGACGCCCCTGCTCCAGGCGGATCAGGCAGAGGTCGAGGTCGGCGGCGGCGTCCCTGATCGCGTCGTACGTCTCGGGCCCCTCCACCTTGACCACCAGCATGCGGCCCTGCTGCGAGACCGTCTGCCCGGCCTCGGCCAGGCGGGCCGCGAGCGGATCCATGCCCTCGTCGACCTCCACCGTGACGGTCTGCGTGGCCTGCGTGAACTCGCTGATGGCCGAGGAGCGCAGCAGCCGCCCGGCGTCGATGACGATCACGTGGTCGCAGATGCGCTCGAGCTCGCCCAGCAGGTGCGAGGTGACCAGGACGCTGATGCCGAACTCGGTGCCGATGCGCCTGATCAGCATGAGCATCTCGTCGCGGCCGCGCGGGTCGAGCCCGTTGGTCGGCTCGTCGAGGAAGATCAGCTTGGGGTCGTGGACGAGGGCCTGGGCCAGCTTGACCCGCTGCTTCATGCCCGTGGAGTAACCGCCGATGGGCCGGTAGCGCTCTTCGGCCAGGCCGACGTGGCGCAGCACGTCGGCGGCGCGCTCGCGGGCGGCCGTACGCGGCAGCCCGGACATCTGTGCGAGGTGGACGACTAACTCGGTGGCGGAGACGTCGGGCGGCAGGCATTCGTGCTCCGGCATATAGCCGACGAGCCTGCGGATCTCGGCGCCCTGGGCGGTGACGTCCAGATCGAGCACGCGCGCCGCGCCGCCGGTGGGCGGCAGCAGGCCGAGCAGGATTTTGATCAGCGTCGACTTGCCGGCGCCGTTGGCCCCTACCAGACCGGTGACTCCGGGTCCCACGGTGACCGAAAGCTGGTCGACCGCGGTGACGGTGGGGAACCGTTTGGTCAGCCCCTCGGTGGCGAGGATGTGCATGTGCCGGACCCTACCTGGGCGATCAGGGCCGTGGCCTCGGTCATAGGGATGAACGTCGTCCTACTTGAGGCCAGAATCTGCGCTGGATCACGAGCGTCGCCGTGCCCGAAAGGATCATTCCGGCGATGTTGACCGCGAGTTGCCCGACCGAGGGTCCGACCTCCAGCCAGTGGCCCAGCGCCAGGGCGACGGCCACATAGCCGGCCGCGGGCACCGTGGTGACCGAGATGAAGACGCCGACCAGGGCCGACGACTTGCCTGCCGTGATCGACAGCACACCGGCCGCGCCGGCCAGCAGCGCCACGATGAACGACCATTTGTCGGGCTTGACGATGAACTGCACCTCCGCGTTCGTGACGAGGTTGGTGTCGCCGATCCAGCCGAACCACGTGGACACGAGCGCGCAGGCGAAGGTGATCGCGATGGCCAACGCGAACCCCACGGCCAGTGTCTTGAGCGAGGTCGTGATCAGGCCCCACTGGCGTTGCAGCAGGCCGAAGCAGATGGCCGCGACCGCGCCGAACTCCGGCCCGAGCACCATCGCGCCGACGATCAGAATGGGCGAGTTCTGCAGGATGCCGATGCCGGCGATCTGTGTGGCGACGGCGAGGAAGGCCAGGTACGCCCACGTGATGCGGGAGTCGGCGGAGACGCGTTGCGCCAGCTCCTCCCAGATCACCGCGTCGTCGGGCTCGCCCGGCGCCTCCTCGACGGCCTCCTCCGCGGCCTTCGACAGCGACAGATCGACCCGCTCGATGGCGATGGAGCCCTCGTTCTCCAGCCACTTGAGCCGGCCGATCACCTCGTTCGCCGACTCCCTGGCCGCGTCGCAGAAGATCATGTCGCCCTTCGGCTCGCGGGCGACTCCGGGCAGGACGACGATGTTGGTGACGCCGGGGCAGTCCTCCAACACCGCCGTCACCTCATCGGTGCGGGCGGGCGGGCTGATCAGTCGCAGATGTAGCACTCGCCCATTGTTGTCCATCGAACGTTGACATCGTTTTGATGCGCGTATCCGAGGCGCTCAGGTTCGGCGAAGCCGCACCCTCCGGACCGAGTGGTCGGCGCCCTTCTGCAGCACGAGGTCGGCGCGGCCCCTCGTGGGGGCGATGTTCTCGACCAGGTTGCGCTCGTTGATGTCGCGCCAGACGTTGACCGCGAAGGTGGTGGCCTCGTCGTAGGACATATCCGCGATGTGCCGGAAGTACGACTTCGGGTCCTCGAAGGCCGTCCGGCGGAGCTTGTGGAAACGTTCGACGTACCAGGTGCGGATGTCCTCGACCTTGGCGTCGACATAGATGGAGAAGTCGAAGTAGTCGTTGACGGCGAGGGAGGTGGGCGGGGCGGGCTGGAGGACGTTGAGGCCCTCGATGATCAGAATGTCGGGACTTTTCACGATCTGGGTGGTGCCGGGGACGATGTCGTACTCGAGGTGGCTGTACACAGGGGCGTGGATCTCCGCCGCGCCGGCCTTCACCTCCGCCACGAACCTGACCAGCGCCCGCCGGTCGTAGCTCTCCGGGAAGCCCTTGCGATGCATGATCCCCTTGGCCTCCAGCACCGCGTTCGGGTAGAGGAAGCTGTCGGTGGTGATCAGCTCCACGTGCGGGTGCTCGGGCCAGCGGGCCAGCAGCGTGTGCAGCAGTCGCGCCGTCGTCGACTTGCCCACCGCGACGCTGCCCGCCAAGCCCAGGATGTAGGGGACACGCTGCTCGGGATGTCCGAGGAACGCGCTCAGCACGCTGCTGCGTTGCTTGGATCCGGTGAAGTGCAGGTTGAGCAGCCGGGTCAGCGGGAGATAGATGTCGGTGACTTCGTTGAGATCGATGGGGTCGTCAACGCCGCGCAGCTCTTCCAGCTCTCCTGCGGTGAGAGTCAAGGGCGTGTTCTTGCGGAGCTCGCTCCACCGCTCCCTGCTCAGTTCCACGTAGCCGTTATTCACCTAGGCAGCGTAGCGATCGTCGGCAAACCGGCCGTCGGGCGGGGTGTGTCCACAAGCTGTGGATAAAGACGTGGGATTACCGAGATTCAGTTCGGGGAACGGGATACCGTCTCAGGTTGTGGATCGTCGACGCTTCCTCTCCCATGTGGTGGCCGGCATCGCCGGTCCCTTTGCCGGCGTCGCGTGCGCGGGAGCGCAGGGCGGGGCCAAGGCGGCGCCCGGCGCGTACGGGCCGCTGCGTCCCGTACGCGACCTGCGGGACGGCAAGGTGCGGCTGCACCTGCCCGAGGGGTTCAAATACCGCTCGTTCAGCGCCGCGGGCGAGAAGTTCAGCGACGGGTCGGCCGTGCCGGGCCGGCACGACGGCATGGCGGCCTTCTCCGGTCCCGGCGGCAGCACGATCCTGATCCGCAACCATGAGGTCAACGGGCCCGTCGGCGCGTTCGGCGACAAGGACAGGGCCTACGACCCGATGGCCGGCGGCGGCACCTCGACCCTGCGCGTCACTCGCTACGGCGAGGTGATCAAGAGTGGGCCCTCGCTGAACGGCACGATGATGAACTGCTCGGGCGGTCCGATGGCGTGGCGCGCCTGGGTGAGCTGCGAGGAGACGGTCAACGGCCCTGACGTGGCCGACGACTTCTCCGGCGGCGACAACGCCAGGCTGACCGAGAAGCACGGCTACATCTTCGAGGTCCCGGTCGGTCGCGCGGCCACGGCCAGGCCGATCAGGTCGGCGGGGCGCTTCCCGCACGAGTCGGCGGCGTTCGACCCGTCGACGGGCGCGATTTACCTGACCGAGGACAACTTCGGCTTTCCCTCCGGGTTCTACCGGTATCTGCCGCCGAAGCACCCGGTCCTGGCCGGGAAGCTGCTCGACGGCGGCCGGCTGCAGATGCTCGCCGTCAAGGGAGCCAAGCGCAAGGACCTGTCGCTGGGGCAGGAGCCTGGAGCAGCGTACACGACCGTCTGGGTGGACATCGACGACCCCGACCCCGACTTCCGCGGCAAGCCGTCCAACGACGAGGTCGTGCAGGCCGTCGGCCGCCAGGGGCGGGCCCAGGGGGCGGCGATCTTCTCCAGGCTGGAGGGCGCGGTCTTCCACCAGGGGACGGTCTACTTCGTCTCCACGCAGGGCGGCGACACCGATCCCGCCGACCCGCCGCCGTCGGGGTTCGGCAAGGGCCGGGGGCAGGTGTGGGGGTACGAGACGTGGAGCGGCCGGCTCAAGCTCGTCTACGAGTCGCCGCGCTCCTCGGCGCTCGACCTGCCCGACAACGTGACGGTCAGCAGACGCGGCACGCTGGTGTTGTGCGAGGACGGCGAGGGTGCCAACTACCTGCGCGGGCTCACCAGGTCGGGGCAGATCTTCGACTTCTGCCGTCTTGAGCCGATCACTGACGACCCGGGCGCCGAGTTCGCGGGCTCCACGTTCGGGCCGGGCGGCCACACGCTGTACGTCAACGTCCAGGCCAAACAGGGCAGATCCATCGCGATCTGGGGCCCGTGGGAGCGTGGATTGTTTTGAGTAACCTGGGACGGTGATCCTGGGCATCGGCGTGGACGTCGTGGACATCGCCCGCTTCGAGGCGGCGCTCGAACGTACGCCGCAGCTGCGCGAGCGGCTGTTCACCGACCTCGAGCGGCCGCTCCCGGTGCACTCCTTGGCCGCCAGGTTCGCCGCCAAGGAAGCCGTAGCCAAGGCGCTGGGCGCACCCAAGGGCCTGGGGCATCTGGAGGCGGAGGTGCGCTGCGACGAGCTGGGCAAGCCGGAGCTGCGGGTCACCGGCAAGGCCGCCGAGGTCGCCTACGACCTCGGGGTCAAGCGCTGGCACGTGTCGCTCAGCCACGATGCGGGGGTGGCCGTGGCCTATGTGATCGCGGAAGGATAGCTTCGGATCATGCGCACTGCCTACACCGCCGACCAGATCCGGGCCGCCGAGCAGGTGCTCATGGCGAAGCTGCCGCCGGGCACGCTCATGCAGCGGGCCGCCGCCGGGCTCGCCGGAGTCTGCGCCGACCTGCTCGGCAGCGTCTACGGCAGACGCGTCGTGCTCCTCGTCGGCAGCGGCGACAACGGCGGCGACGCGCTCTACGCCGGCGAGCGCCTGGCCAGGCGCGGGGCGTGGGTGGGCGCCATCCTGACCGGGTCCAGGACGCACCAGGCGGGCCTGGCGGCGCTCCAGGAGGCCGGCGGGCGGGTGGTCGACCTGGCGGCGCTCGACCGGGCCGACCTGATCGTCGACGGGCTCGTCGGGATCGGGGCGAGCGGGGCGCTGCGGGAGCCGTACCGTGAGCTCGTCCAGGAGGCGAACGCGGCCCGCGGCCCGATCGTCGCGGTGGACGTGCCGAGCGGCGTCGACGCGAGCACCGGGCAGGTGCAGGGGACGGCCGTGCGCGCCCGGGTGACCGTCACCATGGGTGCCTACAAGACGGGACTGCTCGTCGATCCCGGAGCCGACTGCGCGGGGAGGGTCGAGTTGGTGGACATCGGGCTCGGGTCCTACCTGCCCGACCCCGACGTGGCCGCGCTCACCGACGGCGATGTGGACGTCCTGCTGCCGCGCCCGGGCAAGGAGTCGGACAAATACCGCAGGGGCGTGCTGGGCGTCGCGGCCGGAAGCGATCTGTACACGGGCGCCGCCGTGCTCGCCGTGGGCGGGGCGCTGCGTGCCGGGGCGGGCATGGTGCGCTACGTCGGGCCGGCCGCCCCCGTGGCGCAGGTGCGCGCGCACTGGCCGGAAGCGGTGATCACCCAGCTGGAGCGGCCTTCGATCGATGACGTCGGGCGGGTGCAGGCCTGGGTGCTCGGGCCGGGACTCGGCACCGACGACTGGGCGCACGAGCTGGCGACCAGGGTGCTCGAGTCGCAGGTGCCGGTGCTGATCGACGCCGACGCGCTGACGCTGGTGGCCAGGGAACGCTCGCTGCTGTTCCGCAGCGCGCCGGTGCTGATCACGCCGCACGCCGGGGAGCTGGCCAGGTTGATCCGGGCCGACCGCGACGACATCGAGGCCGCCAGGCTGGAGCACACCCGCCGGGCGGCCGCCGAGCTGGGCGTGACCGTGCTGCTCAAGGGGTCGACCACGATGATCGCCGAGGACTCCAGGCCGGTACGCGTCAACGGCACCGGCACGTCCTGGCTGGCCACCGGCGGCACCGGCGACGTGCTGTCCGGCGTGGCGGGCGCGCTGCTCGCCCAAGGGCTGAGCTGCTACGACGCCGCGGCCTGTGCGGCATACCTGCACGGGCTGGCCGGCCGCATGGCCGCCGACGGCGCCCCGCTCGCGGCGGCCGACGTCGCTACGGCGATCCCGGCGGCCATGCGAGCGGTGAGCACCGACAACACCTGACCGGCCGCACGCCCTGCCCGTGCCGGGCGGGCGGCTGCCTGGCGCGTGCGTTCTGCGGGTGGGGCGGCTTGTGCCCGGCGCATGCGATCTGCGGGCGAGGCGGCTTGTGCCCGGCGCATGCGATCTGCGGGCGAGGCGGGGTGATGTGGGGCGAAAGTCGCGGGGCAGCGGCGTGAGCGGTGCGAATCGCGCTCGACCACACGTCTGAGCTGCCACACTAGAAGGATGTACTCCCCGATGGCCACGCCCGCGCAGGCACGGGTGGACCTGGCCGCGATCAGACACAACGTGGCCCTGCTCAAGGAGCGGGCGGCCGGCACCGAGCTGATGGGCGCCGTCAAGGCGGACGCCTACGGACACGGCCTGGTGCCGTGTTCCGCGGCCGTGCTGGAGGGGGGCGCGAGCCGGCTCGGCACCGCGTTCGTCAGGGAGGCGCTGGAGTTGCGCGCGGGCGGTGTGACCGCGCCGATCCTGGCCTGGCTCATCACGCCGGGCGAGCCGCTCGATGAGGCGCTGGCGCAGGACGTCGAGCTGTCGGCCGCCGACGAGCGGCTGCTCGACGAGATCGCCGCCGCCGCCCGGCGCACGGGACGCACCGCGAAGCTGCACCTGGAGGCCGACACCGGCATGAGCCGGGGCGGCTCGCCGCTCGCCACCTGGCCGCCGTTGCTGGCCAGGGCCCTGGAGCTGCGGGCCGAGGGCGTCATCGAGATCGTCGGCCTCTGGTCCCACTTCGCCTGCGCCGACATCCCCGGTCACCCGTCGATCCAGCAGCAGCTGGAGGCGTTCGAGGCCGCGCTGAAGCTGGCCGAGCAGGGAGGCGCGGCCGGCTCCCACGTGATCAGGCACATCTCCAACTCCGCCGCCATCATGACGCTCCCCGAAGCCCGCTACGACCTGGTCAGGTCCGGCATCGCGATGTACGGCCTGAGCCCGATCCCCGAGCTGGGCGACTTCGGCCTCCGGCCGGCCATGACGCTCACCGCCCAGGTCGGGCTGGTCAAGCGGGTCCCTGAGGGCTCGGGAGTGTCCTACGCTCACCTCTACGTCACCGACCGCGAGACCACGCTCGGACTCGTCCCGCTCGGCTATGCCGACGGCATACTCAGGCACGCCACGGGCAGGGCCGAGGTGCTGGCGGGCGGCCGACGCAGGCTGATCGCCGGCCGGGTGTGCATGGACCAGTTCATGATCGACATGGGTGACGACCCGCTCGCGGCGGGCGAGGAGGTCGTGCTGTTCGGCCCCGGTGACGGGGGCGAGCCGACCGCTCAGGAGTGGGCGGATACGCTCGGCACGATCACGCATGAAATCGTGACGAGGATCGGCTCGCGAGTGCCGCGGGTTTACCAGGGTCGGGCATAAGAAGGATCGGGGAGATGACGACGACAACACGGCGCAGGGTAGGGATCGCCGGCGCGCTCGTCGGCGCGGCGTCCGCCGGTGTCGCGGCGGCGGCGCTGGCCAAGCGCTACGCGGTCGGCCGGATCAGGCTGCGCCCCGACACCGAGGCCAGCGAGCCGTTCGGCGAGCTGCGAGGCAGGGAGCGCACGCTCGTCACCTCCGACGGGGTGGCGCTGCATGTGGAGATCGACGGTCCCGAGGAGCGAAGGAGCTCGGGGGGAGAGAGCGAGAGCAACGATGCCAACGAGCCCCGAAGCGGTCGCGACCATGAGCACGCCGCGCCGCTGACGATCGTGCTCTGTCACGGCTACTGCCTCAGCCTGGAGTCCTGGCACTACCAGCGCAAGGACCTGCGCGAGAACTACCGCGTCGTCCTGTGGGACCAGCGCTCGCACGGCCGCTCCCAGCGTGCCGGCGCCGACGACAGCACGATCGACCGGCTGGGTGAGGACCTCGCCGAGGTGATCGAGGAGTTCGTGCCGGGCCCGTGCGTGCTGGTCGGCCATTCCATGGGCGGCATGACGATCATGGCGCTCGCCGACCGCTATCCGGATCTGTTCGGCGAGAAGATCCGCGCCGTGGCGCTCATCTCGACCTCGGCGGGCAAGCTGGCCGAGCTGACGCTGGGCCTGCCGGCGATGGTCTCCAAGGTCGTGCACAAGGTCGCGCCGTCCACGGTCTCGATGTTGGGCAAGCGAGGCTCGCTGGTCGACAGGACCCGCAGCGCCGGCAGCGACATCGCCTTCCTGATCACCCGCTTCATCGGCTTCGGCGACTCCAAGAACATCAGTCCCACCGTCGTCGACTTCGCCGAGTCCATGATCAGGGCGACGCCGACCGAGGTGGTCGCCGACTTCTACCCGGCGCTGATGAACCACGACAAGCTGTCCGCGCTGCACGTGCTCGACCCGGTGCCGACCGCGATCGTGGTCGGCGACCGGGACTGGCTGACCCCGCCCGATCACAGCAAGGCCATGGCCGCCGCGCTGCCTAAAGCCCAGCTGACGGAGGTGCCCGACACCTCCCATTTGATCCAGCTCGAACGCCCCGGCGTCGTCAACGACGCGCTGCGCGACCTGGTCAAGCGGGTGGAGGACGAGTGAGGGCGGCGAGCGCCGAGGACATGCGCGCGTACGGCGCCCGCCTGGCCGCGTTCCTGCGCGCCGGCGACCTGGTCGTGCTGTCCGGGCCGCTCGGCGCCGGCAAGACCACGCTCGTGCAGGGGCTCGCCGAAGGACTCAAAGTACGCGGGCCCATCACCTCGCCCACGTTCGTGATCGCCCGGGTGCACCCGTCGCTGCATCAGGGCCCGCCGCTGGTGCACGCCGACGCCTACCGGCTGGGCGGCGACCTGGAAGTGGACGACCTGGACCTGGACGCCTCGCTGGATGAGTCCGTCACGGTCGTCGAATGGGGCGAAGGCCTGGTCGAGGGCCTGTCCGAGGACCGGCTGGAGGTCCACATCGACCGCGAGGCCGGCGACGAGGTCAGGATCGTGACGTTGCGCGCCGTGGGCCCGCGATGGGCCGACACGCCGTTTGATCGGCTAGAAGATTAAAATCGCGATCAATCCCCGGCAAAGCTGGCACTCTTGACGTACCGGGCCGATGATGTAAATCATGATCGTTGGCTAGGGATTCGCCCAGATTTTCTGGGTATCAGGAGGGGCGACATCCACATTTTGGGTGGATGCTGGTGGCAAGACGGCAAAGTGGGGTGCGGCCGGTGCTCAGGGTCAGGCGAGTCGCGTACGCGGGAGCCATCGTCATGGTCGGTCTGACGACCGGCTGCACGGCCTCGGCCGAAACCACCCCCACCCCCACAGCCACACCGACACCCACAGCCACCGGCACGGCCACCACCCCGGGTGGGACCCCCACAGCCACCCCGACCTCGGCCAGCCCGCGACCGAGCGTCACCCGGCCCACCATCCAGGTCCAGCTCAACCCCGACCGTGTCACGGCCGGCCAGACCTCGACGGTATGGATCCTGGCCAACTGCCCGCTCCCGAGCGGTGGTCCCGCACACACCGGCACCGCCACGTCCACGGCGTTCGTCAGCGGCGCCACGCTCGACCCGGTGCCCTCGGGCGGGAGCTCCCCCACACCGACCGGCGCCGCCGGCGGCTCACCCTGGGTGCGCGGCTCGGCGCAGGTCGGGGGAACGGTCAGACGCGGCACGTACACCGTCGACGTCAAGTGTGACGGCACCAACGACATGGGGACGGCCCGGCTGCGGGTCGTCTCGGGCGAGGCGCTGCCGACCAACGTGCCGACCAAGGCGCCCAGGGCCGGCGGCGGCGGCACGTACGCGCAGGACGTCAGTGACGAGTCCTCGATCCCGCTCGGCCCCGCGGGCGTGCTGATCGCCCTGGCCCTGGCCGGCGGCATCGCCTTCGCGGTCAAGCGGCGTAACCGGGCATAACACGATGGCCCGCCCAGGACGGGTGGTGCTCGCCGGGGCCGTGACGGGCCTGCTGCTGTTCGCGTTCGGCAGGGGCATGCAGCAGACCGACTCCACTCCCGTCGCGAACGTCGTACCCAAGAGCATCGACATCCCCTCCATCGACGTCGAGGCCCCGCTGATGAAGCTCGGCCTGGAGAAGAACGGCGACGTCGAGCTGCCTCCATACGAGAAGCCCAAGCTGGCCGGCTGGTACTCGGGCAGCGCGGTGCCCGGCGAGAAGGGCGCCTCGGTGATCATCGGCCACGTGGACACCAAGACCGCGCCGGCCGTGTTCTACAAGCTCAGGCAGTTACGCAAGGGCGAGACCGTGAAGGTCGAGCGCAGCGACGGCAAGACCGTGACGTACAAGGTCGATTCGATCGAGCAGGTGCACAAGGACAGCTTCCCGATCAGGCGCGTGTACGTCGAGGACGGGCTCAAGCTGGTGACCTGCGGCGGCAAGTTCGACTACGCCAAGGGCGAATACCTGGACAACATCATCGTCTACGCTTCGCAGGTATGAGCCACCCTCCCGCGGCCGGCACGCGCGTGCCCTGGCAGGAGGCGCACCCGCCGGTCCCGAGCCGAACCCCGACACCGTCCGCCTCTACCGCTCCGAGCTCAAGATCGCCGCAGCGCTGCCCGCGTCCGTTCCCGCGCCCCGGCTGCTGACCGGGTTCGAGCTGGAGGGCTGGGTGGCGCTGGTCTTCGAGGACGTCGAGGGCGATCACCCGGAGTTGCCGTGGCGGCGCGACCAGCTCGACCGGGTGCTGGAGGCCGTGGGCAGAATGTCGGCCGCGCTCACCCCAACCCCCATCGACGCGCCGCCGATCGGCGAGGTCCTGGGGTCGGACTTGCACGGCTGGCGCAAACTGATGGCGGAGGACACCAGCGGGCTCGACCCTTGGGCGCTCGGCCACCTCGAGGAGTTGGCCGAGCTGGAGTCCGGCTGGGAGGCGGCCGCGGCGGGTGACACGCTGGTCCACGCCGACCTGCGAGCCGACAACATCCTGCTCACCGACGAGCGGGTCTACGTCGTGGACTGGCCGTGGGCGTGCGTCGGCCCGCAGTGGTTCGACCGGGTGGGCATGCTGCCGTCGGTCGGCATGCAGGGCGGGCCGCCGCCGCATGAGCTGTTCACCGACCCCGACCCGGCCGTGACCGCCGTCGTCGCCGCGATGGCGGGATACTTCGTGCGGCAGGCCCGACAGCCTGACCCGCCGGGGCTGCCGACGGTGCGGGAGTTCCAGCGGGCGCAGGGCGTGGTCGCGCTCGACTGGCTGCGGCGGCGTACCGGCTGGGACTGACGATACGGCCGGTTGAGACGGCTCCTGCAGGTAGGCTAAACAGTCGTGCTGGTCCTGGCCTTTGATACCGCGACGCCTGCCGTCACCGCCGCGCTCCACGACGGGGAGCGCGTGCTCGCCGAGTCCACGACGATCGACGCCCGGCGCCACGGCGAGCTGCTCGTCCCCACCATCGAGCGGGTGCTGGGCGAGGCGCGCGCGACACTGCGCGACGTGACGGCCATCGTGGCGGGCAGCGGCCCGGGGCCCTACACCGGGCTGCGCGTCGGGCTGATGACCGCTCAGGGGCTCGCCACAACGCTGGGCGTGCCCGCGTACGGCATGTGCACGCTCGACGCGGTCGCCTACGGCAGCGGGCTCGCCGAGCCGTTCCTGGTGGCCACCGACGCGCGGCGCAAAGAGGTGTTCTGGGCCCGCTACGCGGACATGCGCACCAGGCTCGACGGGCCGTTCGTGGAGCGGCCCGCGCAGGTGCCGGCGGAGGGGCTGTCGGTGGTGGGAGCCGGTGCCGAGCTCTATCCCGAGGCTTTCGGGCAGAGCGCCGGTCCGCCGTACCCGTACGCCGGGGCCCTGGCGTCCCTCGCGGCCGAGCGGCTCGCGGAGGGCACTCCGCTCGACCCGCCCCGCCCGATCTATCTACGCCGGCCCGACGCCGTGGTGCCAGGGGCGCCCAAGAGGGTGACGGCGTGAAGCTCCGGCCGATGACCGAGGCCGACCTGCCGGCCGTCATGGAGATCGAGCGGGCCACGTTTCCGCTCGACGCGTGGAGCGAGAGCATGATGCGCGGCGAGCTGGCCGACATGCCGCGCTCACGCCACTACGTGGTGGCGCTGGTCGATGACGAGATCGTCGCCTACGCCGGGCTCGCCGCCGCGGCCGACCAGGCCGACGTGCAGACCATCGCGGTGCTGGAGAAGCACCAGGGCACCGGCATCGGCAGCGCGATGCTGACCGAGCTGCTGGCCGAGGCGAGCCGCAGGGGAGCGCGGGAGATCTTCCTCGAAGTACGCGCCGACAACCCGCGCGCACAGGCCGTCTACCGGCATTTCGGTTTCGAGGAGATCGGCACCCGCCGCCGCTACTACGACGACGGCACCGATGCGATCATGATGAGAAGGAACCTGGATGGCTGACGAACCACTGGTCCTGGGCATCGAGACGTCCTGTGACGAGACCGGCATCGGCATCGTCAGGGGCCACACGCTGCTGGCCAACACCATTGCCTCCAGCATGGAGGAGCACGCCAGGTTCGGCGGCGTGGTGCCCGAGGTCGCCTCCCGCGCCCATCTGGAAGCCATGACGCCGACCGTGGAGGCCGCGCTGGCCGCCTCCGGGCTCAAGCTCACCGACCTCGACGCCATCGCCGTCACGGCCGGTCCTGGGCTGGCGGGCGCGCTGCTGGTCGGGGTCGCGGCGGCCAAATCCTACGCGTTCGGCCTCGGCGTCCCGCTCTACGGCGTCAACCACCTGGCCGCCCATGTCGCCGTCGACCAGCTGGAGCACGGCCCGCTGCCCAAGCCGTGCATCGCCATGCTGGTCTCCGGCGGTCATTCGTCGCTGCTGCTCGTGCCTGACGTGGCCGAGGACGTGATCTCGCTCGGTTCCACCGTGGACGACGCGGCCGGGGAGGCGTTCGACAAGGTGGCGCGGGTGCTGGGACTGCCGTTCCCCGGCGGCCCGCACATCGACCGGGCCGCCCGCGAGGGCTCCGGCACGGCGATCGCCTTCCCGCGCGGCAAGATCGACGACGGCACGCTCGACTTCTCCTTCTCCGGGCTCAAGACGGCCGTGGCTCGCTGGATCGAGGCCCGCGAAAGGGCGGGCGCGTCCATCCACGTGCCGGACGTGGCCGCCTCCTTCCAGGAGGCCGTGGTGGACGTGCTGACCCGCAAGGCGCTGCAGGCGTGCCGGAAGTACGACGTGGCGGACCTGCTGATCGGGGGCGGCGTGGCGGCCAACTCCCGGCTGCGGGCGCTGGCCCAGGAGCGGTGCGACGCGGCCGGAGTGCGGCTGCGGGTGCCCCGTCCCGGGCTGTGCACCGACAACGGGGCCATGGTCGCGGCGCTGGGCTCTGACCTGGTCGTGGCCGGTGTCGCGCCGTCGAGCCTGGAGATCCCGGCTGACTCCTCCCTGCCGATCACCACGGTCCACGTCTGACGCCCGCACGCCCAGGGCGCGCGAGCGCAGACCGGCACTCAGTCCTTGGACCTGCTGGGGCGCAGCAGCGCCTCGGCCAGGACCAGCATCGTCTCCTCCAGGGCGCTCAGGCGCTTGGTGAGGTCGGTGGCCGCGGGCTCGACGATGCCGGTGACCGTCTGGGCCAGCTCGTCGCGGTCGGGACGGGACCTGACGAGGTCGGTCAGCGTGTCGGCGGCCGCGGCCAGGCGTGCGGCCTGCTCGCCTGCCTGCGACTGCAGCTCGGAGCCCAGGGCCGCGGGGAGCCGCCCCACACGCTGGTTGACGGCCTCGATGCGGTCGTCCACCGCCTCCAGATGAGCGCCGGCCTGCTCGGCGCGGGTGGCCAGGCCGTTCATGTGGGTGGCGAGGCCGTTGAAGCGGGTGTCGAGCCCGCTGAGGTGGCCGTCGATCGCGTCGAAGCGGTCGCTCAGGTGCTCCTCGGCCTCGCTGAGCCGCTCGTCCATGGCGTCCATCTGGCTGTCGAGCCGGTTGAAGCGGCCCTCGTTGCGCGTGGCGGTCTCGCCCAGGCGCTGGTCGGTGGCGGCCACGCGCTCGTCCAGCGCGGTGAAGCGGGTGTCGATGCGTACGTCGAGCCTGTCGAAACGGTCATCGTGCCTGCCCAGGTGGCCGTCCATGGTGCCCAGCCGCTCGTCCACCGCGCCGAGCCGGCCGTCCATGCCCCCGAGCCGCTTGTCGACGCCGCCCATCCTGCCGTCGAGGCCGTCGAGCCTGGCGTCGATGTCGGCCAGGCACTCGTCGGCGGACTCCAGCCGGCCGTCGAACCCCGTGAGCTTGGTGTCGAACCCCGTGAGCTTGGTGTCGAACCCTGTGAGCTTGGTGTCGAGCCCGTGCAACCTTCCCTCGACCCGATCGAGCCTGGAGTCCACGCCGTCGAGCCTGGCCGTCAGGCGCTGCTCGCTCTCGCCGAGTTGCACGGCCAGGCGTTGCTCGCTCTCGCCGAGCTGCACGGCCAGGTGCTGGTCGGTCTCGTCGAGCCGGGTGGTGAGGCGCTGCTCGACGTCGGTCAGGCGGTCGTTGAGCTGCGCGTCGGCCTCCTTGAGGCGTGCGGTGAGCCGCTCGTCCGCCGCGTCGAGCCGGCCGGACAGCCGCTCGTCCGCCGCGTCGAGGCGGCCTGACAGCTGCTGGTCCGCCTCCTCGAGCCGGGCGGACAGGTGCCGGTGGCTCTCCTCCAACCGGGCCGTGAGCCGCTCGTCGGTCTCGTCGAGCTTGGTGGTGAGGCGGCGGTCGGCCTCGTCCAGTTTGGTGGTCAGGCGGTGGTGGGTGTCGTCGAGCCTGAGGGTGAGGCTCTGGTCGGTCTCGTCCAGCCGGGAGGTCAGGTGCTCGCCGGTCGCCTCCAGGCGGGTCGTCAGGCGCTGCTCGGCCGCGTCTACCTTGCCGGCCAATTGCTCGACCGCGCCGGCCAGCCGATCGTTGACGTCCTCGGACAGCGCGCCGACCGCCGACTCCACCCGGTCGGTCCGAGTGACGAGCTCGGCCACCGACTTGTCGAGTCTGGTGAAGCGGCTGGCGGCGGCTTCCATGCTGGCGTTGAGGCCGGCCAGCAGTGTGGCGAAATCGGACATGCCCTTGGTGATGCCATCGGTGGTGTCGAGCACGGACTGCAGGCGTTGGCCCACGCGCTCGTCGACGGCGTCGACGTGGTCGCGCACCGCCTCCACGTGCTGGGCCAGGCCCTCCGCCCACATCGGCGGCTTGATGGTGATGTCCTCCAGCCGCCCGTTGACCGACTCCAGGGTGCCGCTCAGACCGCCCAGCTCGCGCTCGCGTACCTCGCGAAGCAGCCACTCCATGCCCTCGAGCCGCTGGCGGATCTCGTCGAGCACGGCGCCCTGCGTGCGCTGCTCGTAGACGTGATCCTGGGCGGCGCGCTGGAGCAGGTCGCGCATCCTTTCGGAGATGGGGGAGTGGCCTCCTGCCTGAAGAAGAAGGGTGGTGTGATTGGAATTGTCCACCGAAAGGCTCCTTCGCGTCGCCGACGGTCTGCCGCGCAGCGGTGGGGTAGGTCCGGTTTGCAGATGAAAAGGCGAGAACGCGGGTAACCGCATTCGGGGGAGAACTCCCGCCCGTCCACCTTAGCCTTTCGATCAAGGTCCGTCAGGGCTGAAATTGAAAGATCGCGGTTAACGCAAGAATGGCCGGTTTCCCTGTTCAGGCAGGTGGGGAGGTGTCGCAGATGAGGGCATATGGCCGCGCCATGATCCGCGTCAAGATGATTACTGCCGACTTTTCCCCATTGAGTCGCAGATCTTGGCGCAGGCGCTCGATGTCGAGGGCGGAGGCGCGTTTTTTGATGGTGACATTTCCAATTTGCCGTTCACGGAGGGCCGCACGTAGCTTTTTCAGCGAGAACGGCATGATGTCCTCGACTTCGTATCTCGAGGCCCATGGGGTGTCCACCGGCTCGTCGGCCGCGATGTACGCCACCAGCGGATCGAGCAGGCGGCCGCCGACCAGCTCAGCCACTTCGCCCACGAGGTGAGCCCGGATGGCGGCGCCGTCAGGCTCGTAGATGTAGCGTCCCATCGCGCCGACCGGGGCCCTGACGTCGGCGGAGGTCAGGGTGTGACCGCCGGGCAGCAGCGTGGCGCGGCGGGTCGGCCGCTCCCCGGTCCCGGTCCAGAGGCTGGCCTCCTTGACCTCGCGCTTGTACGAGACCCACTCGGCCTCGGCCTGCGCCGGGATGAACTCGTACGGGATGCCCGGTGCGACCTTGAGGCAGGCCCGCTCGGCCCTGGAGACCAGGCCGAGCACCACGGGCCAGGGCGGCGAGTAAGCCAGGGGGTCGAACGTCCTGCCCCGGCTCGTCCGCCGTGCCGGGTCGGCGAACAGCACGTCGTAGTCCTCCGGCCGGACGGCGGCCGCATCCCCAATGGTCACCGTCACCCGGTCGGCCAGCCCGAGCGCCTCGGCGTTGGCTCTGGCCACGGCGACCGTCAGGGGGTCGATGTCCACGGCCGTCACCGTGCAGCCGGCGCGGGCCAGTGCCAGGAAGTCGCCGCCGATGCCGCAGCAGGCGTCGACGACCGAGGCCCCGGCCAGGCGGCGGGCGCGGTGCTCCGCCACCTCCGCCCGTGTGGACTGCTCCAGGCCATGGTGCGTGAAGTACATCCCCCGGGCGTCCTCGCCGAATTTGGCCTTGGCGCGTTCTCGCAGGCCGGCCTGGGTCAGCGCGGCCGAGGTGAGGGGGGCGTCGTACGTTTTGCGCAGCTTCGTGGCGGCGGCGACCGGGTCCGCGCCGGTGAGCTCACCGGCCTCGGCCAGCGCCCGTTGGCCGCGCGTCGTCAGCAGCTCGTTGAACGCGTCGAGGTCCACGTCACACGACGTTATCGCGCCCTCGAGACCCCTCGAGACGGCTCCCGCGACCTCGGGGCGCGGCCATGTCACACGGGTGCGGTGTCGCCGAGGGAGAGGAGGAGCTTGCGGAGAAGGCCGGCCAGGGCGTCGCGGTCGGGGGCGGAGAGCCCGGACAGCAGGTGGTCCTCGTTGGCCGTGTGCCGCTCCAGCAGGTCGTTGGCCACCCGCCGCCCCTCGTCCGTCAGCGTGACCAGCGTCATCCTGCGGTTGTCCGGCGCCGGCCGGCGCTCCACCAGGCCGCGCTCCACCAGGCGGTCCATTCGGTTGGTGAGCGCGCCCGGGCTGATCATGGCGGCCGCCGACACGTCCTTCATGCACATGGTGGCGTCATCGCCGCTCCTGAGCAGCGTGGTCAGCATGTCGAACTCCCACGCCTCCAGCCCGTGCTCGGCCAGGAACTCCTTGACCCCCCGCTCCAGCAGCCGTGACGCCCGCGACACCCGGCCGATCACACCCAGCGGGGACACGTCGACGTCGGGCCGGGCGCACGCCCACTGTCCGAGCATCGCGTCGACCACGTCGTCCATGCGGCTAATCGTACGACATTGAAATGTTTGACGGCGTGTTATACCTTCTGCGTGGAAATGTTCAATGTCGAAATTTTTGAGGTGGGACAATGAAGGTGCTGGTCGCTGGGGCAACGGGCTACATCGGCGCGGCCGTGGTGGAGCGGCTGATCGAGCGGGGTCATGAGGTGGCGGCGTTCGTACGGCCCGCGGCCGGCGGAGCCAGACGGGTGCCGGCCGCGGCCGAGGAGCGGCACGGAGACCTGGCGGACGCCTTGACCCTGCAGGCCGCGATCACCCCCGACATCGACGCGATCGTGCACGCGGGCCAGTTGACCGGCGAGCAGGGCACCGACCTGGCGACCATCGCCGCTCTGGCCGGGTCGGGCAAGAGGGTCGTCTATGTGAGCGGCGTTTGGGTGCTCGGCGAGACCGACGGCGCGGACGAGGACAGCCCGGCGAATCCGATTCCGCTCGTGGCGTACCGGCACGAGGTGGAGCGGCTGATACTCGACGGCGGCGGCTCCGTGGTGCGCCCCGGCGTCGTGCACGGGCGCGGCGCGGGCATCCCGGCGCTGCTGCGCGGCCAGGCCGCCCAGCGCGGGACCGGCGTGTACGTCTCGGCCGGCGGCGAGGCGCCGACGTGGACGTTCGTGCACGTGGATGACCTGGCCGAGCTGATCGTGACCGCGGTCGAGAAGGGCGTGGCGACCGTCTACCACGCCGTCAGCGAGGAGGCCGTGCCCGTGGCCGCCGTGGCCGAGGCGGCGGCCAGGTCGGCCGGCGTCAAGGAGGCGGCCGAGCCCTGGCCGCTCGAGGAGGCCGCCGAGCTGCTCGGGGAGGGCTTCGCGCACGCGCTGTCGATCAGCCAGCGGGTCGGCGCGGCGCGCACCCGCCAGGCCCTCGGCTGGAGCCCCGTCCGGCCCGGCATCCTGGCCGACCTCACGCGGGGTTCGTACGCCGAATGAGGCCTGATCGCTCTGAGCAGACGCGTTCGTGTTGACTGTCAAGCCCCTCTTGCATATGTTTCCTGTTGGCACTCTCACCTTGAGAGTGCCAACGTGCGACGAGGCAGGTCTGACACCCGCGACGGCAGGCCCAGCTGGTCGCCTCTTCTAGATCATTCATATCTGAAGGGGAGGTCCGATCGTGACGACCGCCACTAAGGTTCCCGTTAAGCCGCTCGGCGACCGCATCGTGGTTCAGCCGCTTGAGGCTGAGCAGACGACCGCTTCCGGTCTGGTCATTCCAGACACCGCCAAGGAGAAGCCGCAGGAGGGCAAGGTCCTCGCGGTGGGCCCTGGCAACTGGGACGAGGACGGAGACAAGCGGATTCCGCTCGACGTCTCGGAGGGCGACATCGTCCTCTACAGCAAGTACGGCGGCACCGAGGTCAAGTACGGCGGCGAGGAGTACCTCGTGCTCTCCGCCCGCGATGTTCTCGCGATCATCGAGAAGTAAGCCGGATGTGTCGAGCCCCGGGCGCTCTTCAGGGCGACCGGGGCTTTCGACGCTAGGAGAGGACTTTCAGCAATGGCGAAGATCCTGGAGTTCGACGAGGACGCCCGCCGCGCGCTTGAGCGCGGCGTCAACGCCCTCGCGGACGCCGTGAAGGTAACCCTCGGCCCGCGTGGCCGCAACGTCGTCATCGACAAGAAGTTCGGTGCGCCGACGATCACGAACGATGGTGTGACCATCGCTCGTGAGATCGAGCTGGAGGAGCGTTACGAAAACCTCGGCGCCCAGCTCGCCAAGGAAGTGGCGACCAAGACCAACGACATCGCGGGTGACGGCACCACCACCGCGACCGTCCTGGCCCAGGCCATGGTCCGCGAGGGCCTGCGCAACGTCGCCGCCGGCGCCTCGCCGCTGTCGCTCAAGCGCGGCATCGACAAGGCCGCCAAGGAGATGAGCGACAAGCTGCTCGCCAGCGCCCGCCCGGTCGAGGACAAGAAGGAGATCGCGAATGTCGCCACGATCTCCGCTCAGGACGCGCAGATCGGCGACCTGATCGCCGAGGCGTTCGACAAGGTGGGCAAGGACGGTGTCCTCACCGTCGAAGAGTCCAACGCCATGGGCATGGAGCTCGAGTTCACCGAGGGCATGCAGTTCGACAAGGGCTACCTGTCGGCCTACATGGTGACCGACCCCGAGCGGATGGAGTCCGTCCTGGAGGACGCCTACATCCTGCTCACCCAGAGCAAGATCTCCTCCATCGCGGACTTCCTGCCGCTGCTGGAGAAGATCGCCCAGACGAAGAAGCCGCTGCTCGTGGTGGCCGAGGACGTCGAGGGCGAGGCCCTGGCCGTCCTGGTCACCAACAAGATCCGCGGCACGTTCACCTCCGTGGGCGTCAAGGCCCCGAGCTTCGGCGACCGCCGCAAGGCGATGCTGCAGGACATGGCCATCCTCACCGGCGGCCAGGTCGTCAGCGAGGAGGTCGGTCTCAAGCTGGAGCATGTCGGTCTCGAGGTGCTCGGCCAGGCCCGCCGCATCGTGGTTACCAAGGACGCCACGACCATCGTCGACGGCGCCGGTGACCAGCAGGCCATCGAGGACCGCGTCAAGGAGATCAGGCTCGCCATCGAGCAGTCCGACTCCGACTGGGACCGCGAGAAGCTGCAGGAGCGTCTGGCCAAGCTCGCCGGCGGTGTGTGCGTGCTGCGTGTCGGCGCCGCCACCGAGGTCGAGCTCAAGGAGAAGAAGCACCGCCTCGAGGACGCGATCTCCGCGACGCGCGCCGCGATCGAGGAGGGCATCGTCTCCGGCGGTGGCTCCGCGCTCATCCACGTCTCCAAGGACCTCGACGACCTCGGTCTGTCGGGCGACGAGGCCACGGGTGTCGGCGTGGTCCGCCGCGCGCTGGTCGAGCCGGCCCGCTGGATCGCCGAGAACGCCGGTCTCGAGGGCTACGTGGTCACCCACAAGATTGCCGAGCTGCAGCCTGGTCACGGCCTCAACGCCGCGACCGGCGAATACGGCAACCTGCTCGACCAGGGCGTCATCGACCCGGTGAAGGTCACGCGGTCGGCCGTGCAGAACGCGGCCTCGATCGCGGGCATGCTGCTCACCACCGAGGTGCTCGTGGTGGACAAGCCCGAGGAGGAGGCCCCGGCCGCCGGCCAGGGCCACGGTCACGGCCACGGCCACTGACCCGTCCGTCCGTCGTACGGCCCGCGTCCCATGCGCATGGGACGCGGGCCGTACGGCGTTCTACCGGAGCTCCGCGAGGCGTCCGGTCAGGAACTCCCGCTCGGCCTCGTTCGTGGTGAGCTCCAGTGCCTTCCGGTACGCGGCCGACGCCTCCTCGGTGCGGCCGAGCTCGCGCAGCAGGTCCGCCTTGATCGCGGGCAGATACTGGTATCCCGCGAGGCGGGTGTCCTTCTCCAGCTCCTCCACCTCGGCGAGAGCCTGCGCCGGGCCGCAGACGCGGGCCAGGGCCACCGTGCGGTTCAGCGCCACCACCGGGGACGGCCATACCTTCAGCAGCTCGTCGTACAAGGTCACGATCTGCGGCCAGTCCGTCCGGTCGTAAGCCGACGCCTCGGCGTACAGGGACGCGATCGCGGCCTGCAGCACATAGCGCCCCGGCCGCCCGCCGCGCAGGCCGCCCACGATCAGCTCGTGCGCCTCGGCGATCGCGGTCCGGTTCCATCGCGACCGATCCTGCTCCTCCAGCCGCAGCAACCGGCCGCGGGAGTCCACCCTGGTGGCCCGCCGGGCGTCGGTGACCAGCAGCAGGGCGAGCAGCCCCCACACCTCCCGCTCGTCGGGCATCAACTCGCGCAGCATGCGCGCGAGGTGCAGCGCCTGGTCCATCAGGTCCGTACGCATGAGCGACGCGCCCGACGGCGCGGTGTACCCGGTGGTGAAGAGCAGATGGATCACACCGAGCACCCCGCGCAGCCGGTCGGGCAACGCCGCCGCGCCCGGCACCCGGTACGGGATCCTGGCGACCGAGATCTTCTTCTTCGCCCGGGTCAGCCGGGCGGCCATCGTCGTCTCCGGCACCAGGAACGCGCGGGCGATGTCCCCGGTGGACACCCCGCACACCAGCCTGAGGGTGAGCGCCAGCTGCGCCTCTTGCGCCAGCGCCGGGTGGCAGCACATGAAGACCAGGCGCAGCCGCTCGTCCGGCACCGCGTCCTCGGGTCCGTTCATGTCGTCCTCGTCCGCCGGCTCCTCCGGCTCGGGCTCGATCAGCAGCGGCAGCTTCGAGCGGAACACCCGCTCGCGCCGCACCGCGTCCATGGCGCGGCGCCTGGCCGTGGTGGTGAGCCAGGCCGCCGGGTTGTCAGGGATGCCGTCGCGTGCCCAGCCGGTCAGCGCCGCGGCGTACGCTTCCTGCACGCACTCCTCGGCCAGGTCCAGGTCCCCGGCCACGCGCGCCGTGGAAGCGAGGACCAGGGCCCACCGGCGGCGGTGCGCGTCCGCGACCGCCGCTTCGACGTCCGTCATCCCCTGACGAACCCGCTCGCCACGGGCCGCACCTCGACGCCGCCGCCCAGCTGGGTGATGGGATTGCGGCGGGCCATTTCCAGGGCGGCGTCCAGGTCCGGGGCCTCGATCACGCAGATCCCGGCGACGACCTCCTTGGCATCGACGAAAGGCCCGTCCGTGACGGCGTCGCCGCGGATGGAGGTGGCGGTGGTGCTGGGCTGGAGCGCGAACGCCGTGAGCATGGCGTCGCCCAGCTCGTCGGCGTGCCGCTGGTGCGCCTCGCGCTGCTCGGGGGTCAGATCGTCGGCATCGGCGGGGGCCTTTGCGTACAGGAGGATCGCGTACTGGGCCACAGGGGTCTTCCTTTCAGTGGTGGACTTCGTACCTACACCCTTATGTCGGACGGCCGGCCGGAATTCGACAGCTCTGTGCCGAAGGGATTGTCGATGACGTACCGCCAGCGCCCGTCCGGACCGCGACGGGCCACGTCGGTGGCGGTGCCCTCGATGCGTACCGGCTGCCCGTCGCGGTCGGTGCCCTCGATGAGCCAGTCCACGATCAGCAGCGCGATGTCGGCTGTGGCGTAGACGTGCCGGGGCCGGACGCTGATCGGCACCCCGAGACCCACGAACCGCGCGTTGGCCACCTGAGCCTCCGTCCCGGTCAGCGGAGTGCCCGGCTCGGGCACGAACACGGCTCCGCTTTCGTACACCTCGGCCACCGCCGCCGGATCGCCGCTGTTGAACCGCTCCGCGAACACCAGCGGCACGTCCTGCGGGCGCTCGGCGAGTTCTCGCATTCTCAACGCATGTCCTTCCAGAAGGTAGAAGTAGGGGACGCGGCAACGCTAGGAGGCGCCTTCGTGACTCACCAAACGGTTGGTCACCGTCCCACGACCCGCCCGGGCCTGCCCAACGACCCGCGCGCGGCCGTCACCGAACCGACCTCGTCCTGCCCGGTCGAGATCACCCTCGCCGCCCTGCGGGGCCGCTGGACGACTCTGGTGATTCGTGAGCTCCTGCAGGGCGAGCGCACGTTCACCGAACTTCGCCGGGTGCTGCCCGCGCTGTCCGACAAGGTCCTGTCCGATCGGCTGGCCCATCTTGCCGAAGCAGGCGTCGTGGATCGGCGCCGGGAGCCCGGCTGGCCGCCCCGCACTCGCTACAGGCTGACGCCGCACGGCCGCCGCCTCGGCCCCGTCCTCCAAGCCCTCTGGGACTGGGGCGCCACCCAGCAGGAGCCGCCGCTGTAGCCGCGTCGCCGAGCGCAACTCGTACGCTGGTCGCGAGCCGAACGTGAGGAGGGGGCGCACGATGCAGTACCGGCGGGCGGTCGAGAGGGTGCGGATGCTCGCCGAGGCGTGTGACCAGACCAGACGGGTGCCGGCGGCGCAGCCGTTCCTGCGCGAGGCGTACGTCTTCGGTGACCTGCTGGAGGGCGCCGATCCCATTGATCACATCGAGGCCGTCTTCGTACTGAACCTGCCGCCGGAGGAAGTGACCTGGGGCTCTCAACCGCCCGGCACCCCGTGGCTGGTCGACTTCCTGCGGCTGGACAAGGGCGGCATCGCCTACTACTGGCGGTCTTTCCGGGATCCGGTGTGGAACCACGTCATTCGGGGGCCGGTCCGGTTCTGGTCGCTGGACGGGCCCGACAGGGGTGTGCTCGACGCGCTGGGCGAGCGGCGCTTCGATCGGCTGCGCCGGGTGACGGCCGGAGCCGAGGAGGAGCGCACGCAGGTCGCCGGCGAGCTCGAAGCGGCTCTCGAGCACCTGCGTGCCGTGCATCGCTCGTACTGGGAGCGGCAGTGGCGGCGAGAGCACCGGGGGATCGGCCGGTATCCGGAGCATCACCTGTGGGAGGCCGTTCAGGGGTATCTGGAGTTGCTCGACGCCCGCGATGAATGATCCTTTATAGGGCGGCCACCCCGGCGCTGCGCCGGATCGGGCAGGGATGGGCAGCGTGCCGGTTCGGGCAGCAGATCATGCCGATGGTGGCGAACCGGCCACCCTGCAGCCATTCGCCCCACTGCACGTCCACACCGCGCGGCAGCAGGTCCCTGGCCCCGGCCAGCCGATCCTCCAAGGGGATGCGGTCGGGGACGAGGAGTGCGTCGCCTATGTCGCCGTACGCGGCCGCGAGCCAGTCGACCGCCGCCTCGACGTCGTCGAAGGTGGCCGCGATCCGGGAGGCGGGCTTGGCCAGCCAATCGCCCGTCCGCATCGGGGGCAGGGCGGACGCCCGGAAGTCGGGCGAATCCGGCCGCCGCTCGGCCTCGTTGTCGCGATCGGCGCCGGCACCCGTCCACTGGTAGGCGTGCCAATGCATGACGATCCGCGCCTCCCGTAGAGCGCTGAGGGGCCTCTCCCTCCTGATGATTCCCGCCGCGTAGCGCGGCACGCGGACCGGCGCCGAACCCTCATCGCCGAGTCCTTCGCACGGGGTGACCTGGTCGGACATGGGGAGAAGTGGGCGGAAAAGGTGGATTAATGGAGTAAACCGGCAGTGGGTGATAAGCGTCTATGGTCTGACAATTGTCGCGCATTTCGGGTTGTGTAGTGAAATATTATGTCGAGCAATAAAGCCTTAGTGTGGCCGATTGATTACTGCTCGTTATCGTCGCTTCAATGTGACCAATCCGTAGCCGTTCGCCATGACGACATGCAGGATCAACGCGGGCATCATGCCTATCGTGAGCGAGGGAAGCGTCGCCGACGCCAAAATTGGGGTAAGGCTCGCGTCGAGACTTCCGGCACGGACGGATGACTCCGACCTTAGGGAACTGACCAGTCTCGCCGTGCAGGGGGATCGCAGTGCGATCGAATCTCTGCTCGGTGAGTTGCGTCCGATGGTGGTGCGGTATTGCCGCGCCAGGCTGGGCAGGGTTTCAGGGCAATATCACATTGCCGATGACGTTGCCCAGGAGGTGTGCATCGCGGTGTTGTCCGCGCTGCCGCGGTACCGGGACATGGGGCGGCCTTTCGCGTCCTTCGTCTTCGGGATCGCCTCGCACAAGGTGGCCGATGCGCTGCGGAGTTCAGTGCGGTCGGCCGTGCCGACCCAGGATCTGCCGGACGGCCCGGACGACGGGCCCGGACCCGAGGAGACCGTGGTCCGCTACATCGAGGTCGAGCACGCGCGCAGGCTGCTGGCCCGGCTGCCCGATAACCAGCGGGAATTGTTGCTCTTGCGAGTGGTCTCAGGGCTGTCCGCGGAGGAGACCGGTAATGTACTCGGTATGTCACCAGGTGCGGTCCGCGTCGCCCAGCATCGGGCGTTGGCCAGGTTGCGGCAGATGGTCGAGCTGGAGTCGGCTTGACGTCAGAGGAGGAGACCGACGCGCTGCTCGAAGCGCTCGGCCGTGGAGAGGATCCTCAGAGGGTCCGTCAGAGCATGCTCCACCGAGGCTCGGTCCGCCACGGCGATCCGGCTGTGCGGTTGCTGGCCGCTCTCGTCATAGATGTGCTTGACGGTGACGAGAGTGATCTCCGGCGTTCTTCCGTGTTCGGGGGTGGCGGGTTGGGCTCTTCCGCGATCGGTGACGGTGACCGAGCCGGCTCATCCGTGCTCGGTGGTGTCGGTCAGCGGCGTTCCTCCGTGTCGATGACGCCATCGACGTAGCCTCTGGCGTACTCCCAGGTGACGTAGTCGGCCGGGTCGGGGTGAAAGGCCGGCTCGTGGACCTGGGGCTGGCCTTTCTCGATCATTTGTCGTAGGTTGCCGCGCAGCAGCTCCCAGTCGAAGAAGTGCTGCTCGCCGCATTCCGGGCAGTCGAGCACGAGACCCAGCACCCCCTGCGGTTCGAGCAGAGAGCGGAAGACCTCGACGTCGGCGAGGTCGGTGATGGCCTCGTCACGCTCTTGCGCGGTCAATGGTTCCGCGTCGTCGAGCGCGCCCATCGCCGAGGAAGGGTCGTTCGGGTCGTCCGCGAACGGGTCGCGGGGGACGTCTTCCAGCACCTTCCCACCATATGACCGATGCGGCCCGAGCGGAGAGTATTAGCTCAGCCATCCGCGCCGGGTGGCCTCCACACCTGCGTGGAAGCGCGACTGTGTGCCCAGCTCGGCCATGGCGTCGGCGAACCTGGCGCGTACCGTCCTGACCGACACGCCCAGCTGGCGGGCGATCGACTCGTCGCACATGCCCTGCGCCGCCAGGCGCAGGACCTGCACCATCCCGTCTCCCTTGCGCCCCCAGGGGAGGGGCACGGCCCGGGCCCACAGCTCGCCGAAGAGCGTGTGGAGCACGCCGACCACGATCGGCGTGCGGACGAGATAGAAGTTGTACGCGTGGTCGGGCAGGTTGCCGCCCCAGAGCGCGGGCAGGCCCGCGACCTCCGGCCCGGCGGTCATGAACCAGCTCGGAACGCGGCGCAGCGTGCGTACGCTGCCGCCGGTCTCGGCGAGTTCGATCAGTTGGTCGCGGACGCCGGGCAGGGTGAGGGTGGCGACCGGGATGACAGCGCGAACCGTGAGAAGCTTTCGTTTTTGCGCATCTATCCACGGGTCCGCAAATTTACGGACAAAGTCGGTCATTGTGCGCTCATCCGGAATGGCGGTCAGCAATTCCATCCCGGGCAACTGCACGGCTATGCCGACCACGCTTTCGTAGAGCACGTCCGCGCCGCTCGCCATTTCCACGGTGAACGGGCCGCTCTGGTAATCCCGGCCGGCGTCGTAGTCGTGGATCAGGGCCCGGATCGAGCCGAGCGCCGAGTCGATCATGCGGCTCTCCTCGGCCAACCGGTCCAGGCGCTCGGCGATCAGCCGGCCGAGCGCCGCGGCCGGGTGCCTGGCCAGGTATTCGCCCGATCGTTCGTCGACCACCCCCAGCTTGACGAGGGCGTCGAGCTGGCGGCCTACGCTCTCCACCGGCCCGTCCATGGCCTGCGCGAGATCCGTGCGCGTTGCTCTGTGCAGCCGCAGAATGGCCGTGTAGAGCGCACGCTGGGCAGGATCGAGGCCCAGCGTCTCGAAGGGATCTGACCGAATGCGGGACTCGTTGCGCATTGTTTGCGACTCCGTAGGGGGTTCACGGCGTGCCGCGAGAATAACGCCGCATTCCGCTGGTGTCCGCTCCTTGCGTCGACTCGCAGCCTCTGCGATGCAACTTCGTGCAATTGCACGTTTTTACCTTGCGATGTTCCGTTGAGTAACGCAGTCTTTACTTAGCGTCGGCATCGTCAAGAAGCAGTGGTCGCGCCGCTCATCAGAACGCGGAGGGGGGTTCGGTGGGCGCGTCGCGTCACCACAGCGGATGCCGGTGGCCGGGAGATGGGACGGATCACCGACCGTCCCATCTCCTGGCACTTTTGATGCCGGGAGTACGACGGGCCGTGGGGGTCATCGTCCTCCCGGCATCGTGACCTCCCAGGCGCGGAGACTCGGTTTGGACGCAGGCCCTAGACTTGGTCCAATCAAGGCAACGGCAGAGGGGGCCGCAGCATGTCCAAGTTCACCGATACGGGATTGACCTTCGATGACGTGCTGCTGGTGCCCGCCTATTCTGACCTGCAGCCGGGAGAGGCCGACACCGGATCCCGCCTGTCGCGCGGCATCTCGCTGTCCATCCCGCTGGTCTCGGCGGCCATGGACACCGTCACCGAGGCGCGCATGGCGGTCGCCATGGCCAGGCAGGGCGGCATCGGCATTCTTCACCGCAACCTGTCGATCGAGGAGCAGGCGCAGCAGGTCGATCTGGTCAAACGCTCCGAGGCGGGGATGGTGACCAACCCGGTCACCTGCAGCCCGGACGACACGCTGGCCGACGTGGAGCGGTTGTGCGCGACGTACCGGATCTCGGGAGTGCCCGTGACCGACATGTCGGGCACGCTGGTCGGCATCGTGACAAACCGCGACATGCGCTTCGAGACCGACCAGTCGCGGCCCGTCCGCGAGGTCATGACCAAGATGCCGCTCGTCACCGCCCCGGTGGGGGTGTCCAGGGACGAGGCGTTCGCGCTGCTCAGGCACAACAAGATCGAGAAGCTGCCCCTCGTCGACGCCGACGGCAGGCTGCGCGGCCTGATCACGGTCAAGGACTTCACCAAGAGCGAGCAATATCCGCTGTCCACCAAGGACGCCGACGGGCGCCTGCTCGTGGGCGCGGCCGTGGGCGTCGGCGGCGACGCCGAGCTGCGTGCCAAGGCCCTGATCGAGGCCGGGGTGGACGTGGTGGTCGTGGACGTGGCCCACGGCCACTCCAAGGGACTGGCCGACATGATCGGCAAGCTCAAGGCCAACAGCAAGGTCGAGGTCATCGGCGGCAACATCGCGACCAGGGCGGGCGCGCAGATGCTGGTCGAGGCCGGCGCCGACGCGGTCAAGGTGGGGGTCGGGCCCGGCTCCATCTGCACCACCCGAGTGGTGGCCGGCGTGGGCGCGCCGCAGGTGACGGCCATCTACGAGGCATCCCAGGCATGCGCGCCTGCGGGCATCCCGGTCATCGGCGACGGCGGCCTGCAATACTCCGGCGACATCGTCAAGGCCATCGCGGCCGGCGCGAACACGGTCATGCTCGGCTCGCTGCTGGCCGGGTGCGAGGAGTCGCCCGGTGAGCTGATCTTCATCAACGGCAAGCAGTTCAAGTCGTACCGGGGCATGGGGTCGCTCGGCGCCGTACGCAACCGCGAGCGCGGTGGCACCTCCTTCAGCAAGGACCGCTACGCGCAGGCCGACGTCGGCGGCGATGACAAATACATCCCCGAGGGCATCGAAGGGCAGGTGCCCTACCGCGGGCCGGTGGCGGCCGTCGCGCACCAGCTGGTCGGCGGGCTGCGCCAGGGCATGTGGTATGCCGGGTGCCGCACGATCGAGCAGATGCACACCGACGGGCAGCTCATGCCGATCACGGCGGCGGGCCTCAAGGAGAGCCACCCCCACGACATCCAGATGACCGTGGAAGCTCCGAACTATCACAGAAGGTAAGTTCATGACTCAGCAGGTGGAGATCGGCCGGGGGAAGACCGGGCGCCGGGCGTACGCGCTTGACGAGATCGGCCTGGTGCCCTCGCGGCGCACTCGTGACCCGGAGGAGGTCTCGATCGCCTGGCAGATCGACGCCTACCGGTTCGAGCTGCCCGTGGTCGTCGCACCCATGGACAGCGTGGTGTCGCCGGCCACCGCCATCGAGATCGGGCGGCTCGGCGGGCTGGCCCCGCTCGACCTCGAAGGGCTCTGGACGCGCTACGAGGACCCGTCGCCGCTGCTGGAGGAGTGCGCTGCCCTGGATGCGGCGGCGGCCACCAAGCGCCTCCAGGAGATCTACGCGGCTCCGATCAAGGAGGACCTGATCGGGCGGCGCATCGAGGAGATCCGCGCCTCAGGCGTGACGACTGCCGTACGCCTGTCGCCGCAGCGCACGGTCCAATACCACAAGGCCGTGATCGACGCCGGCGTGGACATCTTCATCATCCGCGGCACCACGGTCTCCGCCGAGCACGTGTCGGGCCGGGCCGAGCCGCTCAACCTCAAGCAGTTCATCTACGAGCTGGACGTGCCGGTCATCGTGGGCGGCTGCGCCACCTACACGGCCGCCCTGCACCTCATGCGCACGGGCGCGGCCGGGGTGCTGGTGGGCTTCGGCGGCGGCGCCTCGCACACCACGCGTAACGTGCTGGGGGTGGCGGTGCCGATGGCCACCGCGATCTCGGACGTCGCGGCGGCGCGGCGGGACTACATGGACGAGTCGGGCGGGCGCTACGTCCACGTGATCGCCGACGGTGGCATGGGGACCTCGGGGGACATCGCGAAGGCGATCGCGTGCGGGGCGGACGCCGTGATGGTGGGCTCGCCGCTGGCGCGGGCCGCCGAGGCGCCGGGGCACGGGTTCCACTGGGGGTCGGAGGCGCACCACCCGGATCTGCCCAGGGGGCGGCGGGTCGAGTTCGGGACCGTGGGGACGCTGGCGCAGATCCTGCACGGGCCGTCGAGCGTGGCGGACGGGTCGATGAACCTGATGGGTGCTTTGAAGCGGACGATGGCGTCCACCGGTTACTCCGATATCAAGGAGTTCCAGCGGGTCGAGGTCGTGGTGGCGCCGACCCAGCGCTGACCCTGACCGGTCTCGGGAAGGTCGGCTTCCCGAGACCGGGCCTCATTCCCAGGGCTTCCAGTCGTCCGTGGGAATCTCGATCCCGATCGGGTCGGGCAAGGTGATCGTCTCTCCGAGGCTCCAGTTCTCCTTGTGGAGGTAGGCGGCGGAGGCCTGGTCGGGTATCGAGTAAAGGGTGACGGCGGAGACAGCCGGGTCGAGATCGACGAGCAGGTAGTAGGGGATCTCGGCCCGCGCATATCCACACCACTTGCCCTTGCCTGACTGCTTGTCGGCCGGGGGGCGGTCTCGGTTTGCCGTCGAGGGAGATGTCACTTCGACGACCATTTCGGCTTGGTCGGTCATCAAGTGCATCTGGTTGAGCTTCAACGCCTCCTGCGTGACCTCACAATCCATGACGATGAGATCCGGAATGTAGCCGTTCTCCTCGGCGACGAAGGTCAGGCCGTTGCCGGAGACGCTGCGCCATCGGTAGGACGGGTCTTTGACAAGCGCGCGATCGACGAAGTTGGCGATCTGCGTGCAGATGATGTTGTGCATCAGGCGGGCGGCGGGGGACACGACGATCTCTCCATCGATGATTTCGACTCGGGTGCCGTCGTATGGGATGTGGAGATAGTCCTGAAGCTCGCCGTCGACCCACATCTGATAGGGCGAGCTGGGCAGGATGAAGCGAAGCTCCTCTGGCAATCTGGCGACTGCTGTCACTTCTTGTGACTCCTCCCTCACGGTCAGCTCCCGTCATCGTAGAGGCCCTGCTTACTGACTGTACTCAGGATCATGCAGACCGTTGCATTTATCCGCATTTTTGCCATGCCAAGGATTCCGCGCCCCTCCGCAGGGGCGGGCACGGGGCTGCACCGAGCGGCCGGGCGGAGTTAGCGCGGCAACTCATGCGCGTGCTGCTTGATCCGGACGCGTAGTGTTTCGACCATGGAATCCGTAGAGGACAGAATTGCCCGGCTTGAGCGGCAGGTGGCGGATCTTCAGCGGCATCTCGGCATCGATCCCGAGCTCGCGAACTCCGGCGGCCCGTTCCTGCCGCCGGAGTTCTACCACGCCTTGGAGAGGAGGAAGACGATCCTGGCCATCAAGATCTACCGCGAGGCGACCGGGGCGTCCCTGCTGGAGGCCAAGAACACGGTGGAGTCGATGGCGCGCCGGGGGCGTTGAGGCGGGTTCATGCCCGAGATCGAGCGGGTGTTCCGGGAGGAGTACGGCCGGGCCGTGGCCGTGCTGGTGCGTGCCTTCGGGGACATCGACGTGGCCGAGGAGGCCGTGCAGGAGGCGTTCACGGTCGCGGTGCGGCGCTGGCCGGTGGACGGGGTGCCGCCGAGCCCGGCCGGGTGGATCATCACCACCGCCCGCAACCGGGCCCTCGACCGGCTGCGCAGGGAGTCGGTGCGGCAGGACAAACATGCTCAGGCCGCGCTGCTGCAGGTCCGCGACGAGCCTCCGGAGGAGGGGCCGGTACGCGATGACCGGCTGCGACTGATCTTCACCTGCTGCCATCCCGCGCTCGCCGTCCACGCCCAGGTCGCCCTGACGCTGCGGTTGCTCGGCGGCCTGATCACGGCGGAGATCGCACAGGCGTTCCTGGTGCCCGAGCCGACCATGGCACAGCGGCTGGTCCGGGCCAAGAACAAGATCCGCGCTGCGAAGATCCCGTACCGGGTGCCGGAGGAACGCGATCTGCCTGAGCGGCTGCACGCCGTGCTGACCGTGATCTATCTGATCTTCAACGAGGGGTATACGGCCAGCTCGGGCGGTCGGCTCGTGCGCGAGGAGCTCTGCGCGGAGGCCATCAGACTCGGGCGGCTGCTGGCCGCGCTCATGCCAGAGGAGCCCGAGGTCATGGGATTGCTCGCGCTCATGCTGCTCATCGAGTCGCGGCGGGCCGCGCGCATGGGGCCGGCGGGCGAGCTGGTGCCCCTGGCCGAGCAGGATCGAGGGCTTTGGGACCGCGGGCTCATCGAGGAGGGACAGGTCCTCGTGCGGAGCTGCCTGCGGATCGACCGGCCGGGGCCGTACCAGATCCAGGCCGCGGTCAACGCGGTGCACAGCGACGCGCCGAGCGTGGCGGACACCGACTGGGATCAGATCCTGCGGCTGTACGATCAGCTCCTGACGTACGACCCTAGCCCGGTCGTGGGCTTGCACCGGGCCGTGGCGGTGGCCGAGACGGAAGGGCCCGAGAAGGCGTTGGCCCTGGTCGACGGGCTCGACGTGGCGGGCTATCACCTGTTCCACGCCGTGCGTGCCGACCTGTTGCGGCGGCTGGGGCGGCATGAGGAGGCGGCGCAGGCGTACGGGGCGGCCATCGACCGGGCGGGCAACGAGGTGGAGCGCGATTTCCTGCGACGCAGGCGCGAGGCAAATGAGCAGGGGCATTGATGGCGGGTCGGGTATGCGTGGTCACGGGGGCCAATCGGGGGATCGGGCTGGAGGTGGCCCGGCAGCTCGCACTGGCCGGTGACACGGTGCTGCTCGCCGCCAGGGACCTGGCCAAGGCCGAGACGGCGGCTCAGGGGCTGGGCGGTGAGGTGGTGCCGACGCGATTGGACGTCTCGGACCAGGAGTCCGTGGACACGTTCGCCGAGGGCGTGCGGGAGTCCCATGAGCGAGTGGACGTCCTGGTCAACAACGCGGCCATTCACTACGACACCTGGCAGCGGGCCGTGGACGCGGATCTGGGCGTGGTGCGGGAGGCTTTGGAGACGAACCTGCTGGGGGCGTGGCGGGTGACGCAGGCGCTCCTGCCCCTCCTGCGAGGCGGAAGAGTGGTGAACGTGTCCAGCGAGATCGGGTCCCTGGCGTCCATGGGGGCGGGCACCCCGGCGTACGCGGTGTCGAAGGCCGCGCTCAACGCGCTGACGAAGATGCTTGCCGCCGAGCTGCGGCAGGACCGGATCCTGGTGAACGCCGTCTGTCCGGGCTGGTCGGCGACGGACATGGGCGGTCCGGGCGGGCGGCCCGTCGCCGAGGGGGCGAGGAGCGTGCTGTGGGGCGTCGATCTGCCGGATAACGGGCCGACCGGCGGTTTCTTCCGCGACGGGCGGCCCCTCCCCTGGTGACGGGGGTCCACGGGAGTAGGGCATGACCGGTGCCGGTCAGGCCGGTGGCGGGTGGAGCGGTTGCTACCCTGACGTGTGGCTGATCTTCAACATACGCACGAGCTGGTCTTCGACGGGGATGTCGTCACCAAACGGTATGTGGACGGCAAGCAGGGCGGGGCGGAGCGGGAATGGCGGGCGCTGACCCTGCTGGCCGAGCACGCTCCAGGGCTGGCACCGGAGCCGATCGCGTTCGAGGCCGGCGCGGTGTCGATGACGAGGATCGACGGGGTGTCGCTGCGTGGGCTGTCCGTGGGGGATGCCCAGGTCGCGGCCATGGCCGAGACGCTCGACGTGCTGCATGCGGCGGTGCCGCCTGCCGTGCTCGAGACCGTCCCGATACGCCCGTGGCAGCGTGCGGCGGTCCGCGACTGGGTCCGGCGGCGGGGCGCGGAGTGGCGGTCGCGGGATCCGCTGGCGGACCGGGCCGTGAAAGAGGGCCTGCGGTGGCTGGAGAGCTGGACTCCCGGCGAGTCCGGGGTGACACCGGTGTTCGGGGGCGGCGACGGCAACCTGGCGAACTTCCTGTGGGACGGCGCCCGCGTCCGCAGGGTCGATTTCGAGGACTCCGGACGCAGCGACCGGGTGTGGGAGCTGGCGGAGATGGCCGAGCACGTGTCCATGTGGGTGGAAGGCGAGGTGGACATCGTGGGGCGGTTCGAGCTGAGCCGGCCGGAGGAGCGGCTGATGCGCGACTACCGCAAACTGCACGGGATGACCTGGTTGTTCCTGCTGTCGCACGAGAGCCCTCGCAATCCGCCGGGGACCTTCCGGCGGCAGGTGGAGCGGGTGCTGGCAATATTGGCCGCATGAGACTTGCCGGGCCCGAGGACAGAGCCGGCGTGGAGCAGCTGGTCCACGCCGCCTACGAGCCGTGGATCGAGGTCGTCGGCATGCGGCCGGTCCCGATGGAGGCCGACTACGGCGCGCTCATCGAGGCCGGGCGGGTGCACGTCACCGACGACCTCCAAGGGCTGATCGTGCTCGTGCCCGAGGACGGGGTCCTGCTGGTCGACAATGTCGCCGTACGGCCCGAGAGCCACGGCAAGGGCATCGGGCGGGGGCTGCTGGCGTACGCCGAGGAGGAGGCGCGCCGGCTGGGGCTGCCCGCGCTGCGCCTCTACACGAACGTCAAGATGGCCTCCAACATCGCCTTGTACACGTCGCTGGGCTACGTCGAGACCGGAAGGGAAGGGGTCAAGGGCCGCTCCGCCGTGATGATGCGGAAGGAGCTCAGCTCGTGAGCACGCCGAGCAGGTGCGTGACCTCGCGCGCCACCGCGTCGCGGCCGGCCTTGACGTATTTGCGGGGGTCGACGACGCGCTCGTCGTGGGCCAGGTAGTCGCGTACGGCGCCGGTGAACGCCTTGTTCAGGTGCGTCGCAATGTTGATCTTCTTCATGCCGCGCCGGACGGCCTCGCGCAGCACGTCGTCCGGCACGCCCGACGAGCCGTGCAGCACCAGCGGCACCGGCACGGCTGCCCGCAGCTCGGCGACGAGCTCCAGGTCCAGCACCGCGTCCTTGCTGGTCATCGCGTGCGAGGTGCCCACGGCCACGGCCAGCGCGTCCACGCCGGTCCTGGCCACATAGCCGACCGCCTCGTGCGGCTTGGTCCGGGCGCCGGGCGCGTGCACGCCGTCCTTGCCGCCGACCTCACCGAGCTCGGCCTCCACCCACACGCCCCGCTCGTGGCACCAGGCCGCCACCTCGGCGGTCGTGCGGACGTTGTCCTCGTCGGGCAGCGCGGAGGCGTCGTACATGACCGAGCCGAGCCCCAGCTTCACCGCCTCCTCGACGAGCGCGCGGTCGGTGGCGTGGTCGAGGTGGACGGCGACCGGCACGTCGGCTCGCCGGGCCACTGCGAGCGAGGCCAGCGCGATCGGCTCCAGCGCGCCGTGGTAACGCACGCAGTTCTCGCTGATCTGCAGGACGACCGGCAGGCCGAGCGCCTCGGCGCCGGCCACGATGGCGCCGGCGTGCTCCAGTTGGATCACGTTGAAGGCGCCCACCCCCGCGGGCGACTGGCGGACGATGTCGCCGATGGCGGCGAGGGGCATGGTGGGCTCCTTACGTGATGACGATCTGTGGATGGATGGCGGCGTAGACGTCACGGTCGAATGCGCCGGCCACCGGCGCGGCCACGGCCGCCGCGCCGAGCGCCGCGGCCCTCCTGAGCCGGTCGGGCCACGGCCGCCCCACGTCCATCGCCAGTCCCGCGACGAGGGCGTCGCCGGCCCCGGTCGGGTTGCCCACCACGGTGTACGGCATCCGCGCCCGGAATGTCCCTTCCCCGGTCACGGCCAGCAGCCCGTCGGCGCCCATGGACACGACCACGGCCTCCGCACCCTGGCTACGCACCTCCTGCGCGCCCTGTCCGCCGGGAAAGGCCCTGGCCAGCTCCTCGGCGTTGGGTTTGACGACGGCGGGGCGGCCCTTGGGCGCGTGGCGCAGGGGGTCGCCGTCCGCGTCCACGATCACGGGCGCGTCGGGGATGCCGGCGAGCGTGGCGTAGATGTCGGCGGGCACACCGCGCGGCAGGCTGCCCGAGAGGACCACCACGTCCGCCTCCCGCGCCAGGGACGTGTAGCGCCGCACGAAGCCGGCCAGTTCGTCGGGTGTGACGTCGGGCCCGGGCTCGTTGAACAGGGCCGTGCGGCGGGTCGCGACCTTCTCGTGCGGGGCGGCCGACTCATGCGGGGCGGCGGGCTCTTGCGGGGCGGCCGGGCCGGCGGTCTCGCAGACGGCCAGCGTCGTGCGGGAGTCGCCGGCGATGCGGCACAGCTCGCTCCGCAGTCCCGCCGACGCCAGGTCCTCCTCGATGGCCCGGCCGGTGGGCCCGCCCACCAGGCCGGTGACCAGCACCTGCCGGCCGAGCGCGGCCAGCACGCGGGCCACGTTGACGCCCTTGCCGCCCGCGCGCCGGTGCACGGCGCCGACCCGGTTGACCCCGTCCCAGTCGACGGAAGGCACCTCATAGGTCACGTCGAGCGCCATATTGAGCGTCACGGTGAGGATCATCGGGGCTCCGTGACCCAGACGCCGTCCTTCATCACCCCGGCCACCTCCAGCTCATCGGAGAGCACCACGAGGTCGGCCGCCTTGCCGACGGCGATCGAGCCGATCCTGTCGGACAGCCCCAGCACCCGCGCCGGCGTCAGCGAGGCGACCTGGACGGCGTCGGGCAGCGACATGCCCACTTCCCGTACGGCGCGCCGGAAGGCGACGTCCATGGTCAGCGTGGAGCCCGCGATGGAGCCGCTCTTGACGAGCCGGGCCACACCGCCGTCCACGCGTACCTGCATGGAGCCGAGAGCGTAGTCGCCGTCGCCCAGCCCGGTGGCCGCCATCGCGTCCGTGACCAGCGCGGTCCTGCCGGGCCCTGCCACCTCGTACGCCAGCCGCAACATGGCCGGGTGCACGTGCACCCCGTCGTTGATCAGCTCGACCGTCACGCGCTCGTCGTCGAGCAGCGCCGCCACGGGCCCCGGGGCGCGGTGTCCGAGCGGCGGCATGGCGTTGTAGAGGTGCGTGGCCACGCTCGCGCCCGCCTCGATGCCGATGATCGTCTGGTCGTAGTCGGCGTCGCTGTGCCCGATGGCCGCGATCACGCCTTCGGCCACGGCCATGCGGATCATGTCGAGCGCGCGGGGCAGCTCGGCCGCGATGGTGATCATGCGTACGTGCCCACGCCCGGCCTTCACCAGCCCCGCGAACTCCTGCGTCGAGGGCTCGCGCAGGAGCGTCGGGTCGTGCGCCCCACAGCGGCTCCTGGCGATGTAGGGGCCCTCGAAGTGGATGCCCGCCAGCAGCCCTTCGTCGCACAGCTCGGCCAGCGCCGCCGCGGCCTGGGTCAGCCCGTCGAGCGAGTCGGTGACCAGGCTGGCCATGGTCGTCGTGGTGCCGTGCCGCCGGTGCAGCGCGACCGCGTCGCGGGCCCGGTCCTGCTCGCCGGTGGGGAACGAGCCGCCCGCGCCGCCATGGTTGTGGATGTCCACGAACCCGGGGACGATGTGCCGCCCGCCCAGGCTCAGGCCCGGCCCCGGCGCGGATCCGTGGCCGACGTGCGTGATGCGGCCGTCTTCAATGGTCAGCCACCCCTCGTGCACTCCCTCGGGAGTCACGATCCTGGCGTCGGCGAGAGTAAGGCTCATGAGGAAAGGATCACAGATCGCGTGAGGTGCATGGGCTCGTCAGGGTCCAGCCCACGCGCGAAGGCCCTGGCGACGGCCACGCGCTGGGCGCGGATCAGCTCGGCCATCGGGTCGAGCCCGCTCTCGACGAACGTCCCGCCGGTCTGCTCGACCTGTGCCCGCAGGCCGCCGGGGGCGGCGCCGAGCATCCATGTCACGCGCCCGGGCGCGGCGATGCTGATGGGGCCGTGCCGGTATTCCATGGCCGGGTAGGCCTCCGTCCATGATCGGGACGCCTCGCGCATCTTCAACGCCGCCTCCTGCGCCAGCCCGACCGACCAGCCGATGCCCAGGAAGCTGAACTGCTCGGCCTCGACCAGCGTGTCCGGCAGCGGCGCGGCCACGGCCTCCTCGGCGTCGGCGATCGCCTGCGTGAGGTCCTCGCCGAGGCCCGCACGCAGCAGGGCGAGCTGCGTGGTGGCGAACCTGGTCTGCACGACCGACCGCTCGTCGGCGTAGTCGAGCACCACGACCTCGTCGGCGGCCGTCATGATCGGGGTCGTGGGGTCGGCGGTGATGGCCGTGGTCGCCGTGTCGATCCGGGCCAGCAGCTCCAAGACCTCCGTCGTGGTGCCCGAGCGGGACAACGCCAGCACGCGGTCGTAGCGGCGGCCGGCGGGGAACTCGGAGGCGGCGAAGGCGTCGGTCTCGCCGTGCCCGGCGCGCTCGCGCAGGGTCGCGTACGCCATCGCGATGAACCACGACGTGCCGCAGCCCACGACGGCGACCCGCTCGCCCCGGCGGGGGAGCACGTCGACGGGAACGTCCTCGATGGCCCGCCGCCAGCACGACGGCTGGGACGCGATCTCGGCCTCGGTGTGGGTGGTCACCGCATGCCTCCCATGATTGATTGTTTCTGCATTATTTATAACAGAAAAGCGCAACAATGTGCAGTGGTGGCTCCGGGTGTCGTGGTGTGCCACGCTTGCTCCTGACCACATCCGCTAGGAGGCCTCGTGTCCCGCTACGACCGCTGGAACGCCATCCTCGAGCTGCTGGCCCAGGAGGGCAGGCTGTCGGTCGAGGAGGCCGCCGAGGCGCTCGACGTCTCCACCGCGACGATCAGGCGGGACTTCGACCAGCTGGCCCAGCAGCAGATGCTCATGCGCACGCGGGGCGGGGCGGTCGCGCAGAGCGTGAGCTACGACCTGCCGCTGCGCTACAAGACGGCCAGGCACGCCGACGAGAAGCACCGCATCGCGAGCGCGGCGGCCGAGCTGGTCACGCCGGGGGCCGTGGTGGGGCTCAATGGCGGCACGACCACCTCCGAGCTGGCGCGCACCCTCGCCACGCTGTCCACGCTGGAGAGCGGCTTCACGATCGTCACGAACGCGCTCAACATCGCCGCGGAGCTCACCGTACGCCGGCACGTCAAGATCGTGGTGACGGGCGGCGTGGCCAGACAGCAGTCGTACGAGCTCATCGGGCCGCTGGCGTCCGGCGTGCTGGAGCAGGTGACGCTGGACGTGGCCTTCCTCGGCGTGGACGGGCTCGACGTCGAGCTGGGCGCGTCGGCGCACCACGAGGGCGAGGCCAGCGTCAACCACCTGATGATCAGCCGGGCCGCCCAGGTGGTCGTGGTGGCCGACTCCTCGAAGATCGGTAAACGGGCGTTCTCTCGCATCTGCCCCATCAATCAGATCGACACGCTCGTCACCGACTCGCAGCTGTCTGACGCCCTCGCCGGGCAGCTCTCCGACGCCGGCGTCAAGGTCGTACGCGCCTGACGGGGCCCTCACCGGAGGCAGGGGTCGTATGGGGCCGGGCTTGGGTAGGTATGGAGCGCAGGCGATAGGGGGAGCTATGACGTCGGGAAGGAGCGTGGCGCGGCTCGGGCCCGCGGAGCGCGCCGCGGCACTGGAGGACATGGCCGCGCGGGAGCTCGATGTGGTCGTGGTCGGCGGCGGTATCGTCGGCGCGGGGATCGCGCTCGACGCCGCGACCCGCGGCCTCGACGTCGCGCTGGTCGAGGCCAGGGACTTCGCTTCGGGCACCTCATCACGCTCCTCCAAGCTCATCCACGGCGGCCTGCGCTACCTGGAGCAGCTCAACTTCGAGCTCGTACGCGAGGCGCTCCAGGAACGCGCGCTCCTGCTGCAGCGGATCGCGCCTCACCTGGTCAGGCCGGTACCGTTCCTCTTCCCGATGACCCATTTCGGCTGGGAGCGCCCCTACGTGGGCGCCGGGGTGGCGCTCTACGACACGCTCGGATTCGCCTCCGGGCTCAGCCGCGGCGTCCCCGGCCATCGGCACCTGTCCAGGTCGCGTGCGCTGCGGCTGGCACCGGCGCTGAAGAGGGCCGCCTTCACCGGCGCCGTGCAGTACTGGGACGCCCAGGTGGACGACGCGCGTTACGTGATGACGACGCTGCGCACGGCGGCCACGTACGGCGCTCTGGTCGCGCCCCGGTCGCAGGTCGTGGGGTTCCTGCGGGAGGGGGAGCGGGTCACCGGCGTGCGGGTGCGGGACCTGGAGTGCGGCGAGGAGCTGGAGGCGCGCGCCCAGCAGGTGGTCAACGCCACCGGCGTCTGGACCGACGACATCCAGGAGCTGGTGGGCGGGCGGGGCCAGATCCACGTCCGCGCGTCCAAAGGCATCCACCTGGTCGTGCCGCGCGATCGGATCCACTCGCTGACCGGGATCATCCTGCGTACCGAGAAGTCGGTGTTGTTCGTGATCCCGTGGGGACGCCACTGGATCATCGGCACCACCGACACCGAGTGGACGCTGGACAAGGTCCACCCCGCGGCCTCTCGGGCGGACATCGACTACCTGCTCGACCATGTGAACGCCGTGCTGTCGGTCCCGCTGACCCGCGACGACGTCGAGGGCGTCTACGCCGGGCTGCGGCCGCTGCTGTCGGGCGAGTCCGACGAGACCTCCAAGCTGTCCCGAGAGCATGTGGTGGCGCACCCGGTGCCAGGGCTGGTGATGATCGCGGGAGGGAAATACACGACCTACCGGGTCATGGCGCGCGACGCCGTGGACGCCGTGGCGCACGGGCTCGACCAGCGGGTGCCGCGCTCGTGCACCGACCGCATCGCGCTCGCCGGCGCCGAGGGTTACCAGGCGCTGTGGAACTCCAGATATCGGCTCGCCCAGAGCTCGTCCCTGCACGTGGCCAGGATCGAGCACCTGCTCCAGCGCTACGGATCGCTGATCGATGAGGTGCTGGAGCTGATCGAGGGTGACCCGTCGCTGGCCAGGCCGCTGACCGGGGCCGACGACTACCTGCGTGCCGAGATCGTCTACGCCGCCACCCACGAGGGCGCCAGGCATCTCAACGACGTGCTGACCCGCCGTACGCACATCTCCATCGAGACCTTCCACCGCGGCCAGGGCGTGGCGCAGGAGGCGGCCGAGCTGCTGGCCGGGCCGCTCGGCTGGGACGGGGAACAGGTCAAGAGGGAGGTGGAGTACTACACCAAGCGCGTGGAGGCCGAGCGTCGCTCCCAGGAGCAGGACTCCGACCAGGAGGCCGACGCGACCAGGCTCGGCGCGCCCGAGATCGTCCCCGTGGTCGCACCGGAGTGAGCATGACCGAACCGTCCAGGCCGCTTGGTGCGGGCGGCCCGGAGGCCGCCCGCTGACTGCTACGCCGGGGGCGGGTAGCGCGTGGAGTCGTGCACGTCGAGCAGCGGCTCCTTGATGCCGTCGCCCGAGTCATCGGTCCAGTTGGAGTTGCCCGTGGCGATCAGCGTGCTGCGGACGGCCAGCGAGCCCGCCCTGGTCGTCGGCTTGCGGGCACCCGAGGTGAGGATGCCGGCCGCGCCCGCCACGTGCGGGGAGGCCATCGAGGTGCCGCTGATCGTGTTGTAGCCGCCGTTCCGCCACGTCGAGTAGATGCAGGTGCCGGGTGCGGTGATCTCGACGGTGGCGCCGTAGTTGGAGTAGAACGCCGAGGTGTCGTCCTGGTCGGTCTCGCTGCGGCACGACAGCGTGCTGCCGCCGGCGCCGCCGGGCAGGCCGTCGTTGTCGGTCAGGGCCGAGACGGTGACCACGTCGGGGTGGTTGGCGGGGAAGAAGGTCGAGGTGTTCGCGTGGCTGTTGCCGGCGGCCACGACGACCACGATGCCGGCGTTGACCGCGTTCGTGATCGCGGTGTTGATCGCGCTGCTGGAACAGCCGTTGCAGCCCAGGCTCAGGTTGATGACCTCGATGGTGGAGGCGCGGGCCACCACCCAGTTGATGCCTGCGGCGATGCCGGACAGGGTGCCCGAGCCCGCGGCGTTGAGCACCTTCACGCCGTGGATGCGGGCGCCGGGCGCGACGCCGACCGGGCCGATCGCGTTGTCGATCGCGCCGACGGTGCCCGCGACGTGCGAGCCGTGGCCGTTGTCGTCGGTGCCGGAGTTGTTGAGGCAGACGCCGGCCTGGCAGTTGGCCCGTGCGACCACGTTCAGGTCGGGGTGGGTGTAGTCGACACCCGTGTCCACGACGGCCACGTCCACGTCGATGCGGACGTCGTCGGTGCCGTCGATGTCGAGGTTCGGGTTGTCGGGGCCGAAGATCCGCCGTACGCCGGTGGGCGTGGTCTGCGGGAAGGCGGTGACCTCGGCGTCGGGCTCGACGCTGAGCACGTTCGGGTTGCGCTTGAGCTGCTCGGCGGCGGCCGCGCTCAGGCGGGCGGTGTAGCCCTTGAAGGCGTGCTCGTAGACGCCGATGAGCTGGCCGCCGTGCTGGGACACCTGGTCCTGGGCGGCGCCGCGGGGCGCCCGCATCGCCGGGTTGAGCTGGACGATGTACGTGCCGTCCGGTGCGGTGGCAGAGACGGGGATGGGCGTCAGGGGTAACGCCAGAGCGCCGATGAGCAATGCGAGCAGGGGGGTGAGTGGTCGCATGAAAGCCCTTCCTCGACAGGGACTGTCAGTAAAGCTTTCATCATTTGTCTGGAAAAGTCCATAAAAAGAGGTGCCGGTCGCTGCGAGCCGATTCCTTTGGCCGACACCTCTTAAGTGGCTTAACGAAGCGGGATCCAGGCTTGTGAGGCGAGCGTCGTGGCGTCGTTGACCTGGATGCCCTCCTGGGAGAACGTCCAGATCGTCGCGCCGATGACCATCGAGCGCTGGATGCCGGGCTGGTAGTCCTGGCTCTCCTGGACGGGGTGCTTGATCATGCCCAGCTTCGACACACCCGAGTCATCGATCTTGAGGACGAGCGCCCCCGACTCGGTCTGCTGGGTCAACGGGATCACCGACAGGCCCGTCTTCGGCCAGTACAGGAACGCGTGCGGATCCCACTCGGCCTCCGACCCTGAGTCCTTCTGGAACAGCTGCGACAGCCGGCGCGGGCTGGCGGGGTCGCTGACGTCGAACAACGACACCTGGGTGCCGAGCGTCCTGCCCTGCTCGCTCGCCTCCTGCCCGATGCCGATCAGCCGGCCCTCGCCGCCGGGGTGCAGGTATGCCGAGTAGCCGGTGATCTTCAGCTCGCCGGTCACCTTGGGGGCCGCCGGGTCCCGCAGGTCGAGCGTGTAGAGCGGGTCTACCTGCTTGAACGTGACGCAGTAGCCGATCGGCCCGATGAACCTGACCGAGTAGATGCGCTCACCCTCGCCGAGCCCGCCGACCTCGCCGCTCTTGGCCAAGGTGTCGGCCTTCAGGACGTGGACGGTGCTGGAGCTGTTCTTGCCGTCAGGCGAGGTGAGCGTGGTGGCGACGCGGAGGTGGCCGTCGTGCTCGGACATCGAGTATTGGTTCAGCAGCCTGCCGTTGACCTTGCCGGAGGCCACGTAGGAGGGCGGTCCAGGAGAAGCGACGTCGAACCGGTGGATCTCGGTCTCCTCCGGCGGGATCGTGGGGGTCGGCTTCGGCTCTTCGGGGGTGGGCTCCTCCGCCGGGGCGGCGTCCGGGGTGTCCTCGATCGGCATCGGGAACGACCACCAGCGCGGGTTGCTGGCCACGTACAGGCTCGTGCCGGTGCCGTACACGATGTCGCCGTCGGCGGCGAGGCTGATCGGGTCGGTGCCCGTCGCGGTGACGCCCTGCGCCAGGTCGAGCGTGTGCACGGTCAGCAGCGAGGTGCCGGTGTAGTCGGCGGGGTGGCTGACCCGCTCGCATCGGACCGCGTCCTTCCTGACGGCGCCCGACGCGTCCGTGATCTCGATCTTCGGGAGCCAGGCGTCGATCGGGGCCTGGCGCACCGCGGCCTGGTTCGCCTTGATGCGCTCGGCCTCCGAGGCGTCCTCCTTGGGCTGCGGGAGCGTGATCTCGGGCTGGCTGCGGGTGACGATCCTGACCGTGGAGCCGACCATCCTGGCGTCGACGTAGGTGCCCTGGGGTTTGACCGTGCTGAGGACCTTCGGTTCGCCGGACAGGTCGACCAGCACGTAACGGGTGTCGCCGAGCGGGAGCATCGAGCGCACCTTGAACATGATGTCGTCGTAGCCGCGGAACAACACCAGGGCGCGGTCGCCCGACAGCAGCAGGTCGGCGGGGGCGAAGACGCGCTCGTCGCCTTCGGTCAGCTTCAGCGTCGAGGTGACCTTGCGCGTGGCGGTGTCGACGACCCGCAGGGTGCCGCCGGTCACCGTGATCACCCGGTTGCCGTCGGTCTTGACCAGGTCGGGCTCGTCCACGCCGGCCTCGTGCACGTTGGTGGTGGAGTGCTCGGGGACGGCCGTCTTCGCGTTGGGGGTGATCGCCGCCGTGTCCTCCGCCCGCGCCGTCAGCGGCATGACGCCGCCGAACCCCCACGGGCCGACGTTCGCCGCCGCCTTCTCCCGCAGGCCCGCCAGCATGTCGTCGCAGCTGGTGTAGGCCACCAGGCGAACCGCCCCGAGGGCCGTCTTCTTCGGGGGCACCGGCGCCTCTCCCGTGGAGGAGGTGCAGGCGGCCGCCACCGTCACGAGTGCCGCGGCGGTCACGGCCGTACGGATCAGCGTCTTCATGACCTCATCACGGCTTTCCTTACCGGATGGTTCAGGAGCCCCGCTGCGGATTGATGGTGAAGGCGGGGCTGAAGTCCACGTTGTTGGGCACCTCCAGCAGCTTGCGCAACAGCTTGCCGGAGAAGTCGATCACCTGGATCTCGTCGTTGAGGCCGTTGTCCTGCTCCCAGCAGTAGAGGTGACTCTCGTCGTAGAAGCCGAGCACCTTGTCGCAGTCGGAATAGAACTTGCGCAGGCGCTCGCCGGAGGCGGCGTCCCAGATGCAATGATCGCCGTCCCCGCCGTTGGGGCAGTTGGTGACGAACGTCTTGCCCGACGGCGAGAAGATGTCCTGCGTGCCCGCCGACAGCGTGCCGATGCCCGGCATCGAGCGCGTGGCCTTGCCCTGGGCGTCGAAGAAGCGCAGGCCGCGGTTCTTCTCGCTGCCGTAGGCGTTGACCACGCCCTCGTCGGCGCCGTCGAAGCCGAAGGCCGTGTCGCGGACAGAGGAGTCAGACACGTCGACCTTGGTGGCCTCCTTCGTGGCCAGGTCCACGAGCACGAAGCCGAGATAGATCCACTTGTCCTTCCCGGTCTTCCGCTCCGTGTTGAGCAGGATCTTCGAGCCGTCCTTCGACCAGGCCCTGATGCTGCTGATCAGCGGTTCCTTGACGGTCTTGATCGTCGTACGCTCACTGGACTGCCGGTCGGTGATGTAGATGAAGTCGTAGCCGTCGTCGCTGTACTGTCTGCCCCTGCTGGCCAGGTAGCGGCCGTCCGGCGAGACCATGGACTCCCAGTTGCCGGCGTATTTGGTGAACGGGCCGCGGAGCGAGCCCCTCGCGTAGTCGATCCAGTCGTCTTTGGCCTTGTCGAAGATCTCGTAAGAGGTCAGGACGATCGCGTCGGACGGGTTCTCGTACAGCGAGACCTTGCCGGGGAGCGTCTGCTTGGTGCCCGTCCGCGGCACGGCGGCCGTGGACGACGGGTTGGGGCTCGGTCTGGCGCTGGCGTCCGTGCCGGTGCCAGAGCTGGGGCTGGCGCTGGTGCTGGTCCGCGTGCGACCGGGCGTCGCCGAGTCGGACGGTCCCGCCTGCACCGACGCCGCCTTGTCCATCTGGATGACCACGATCACCCCGGCGAGCAGCAGCAACGCGACCGCCACCGTGATGCCGGCGATCAGCGGGGCCTTGCTCTTCTTCGGCGGCGGGTTGTACATGCTCGCGTACGTCGGCTGTCCGTACGGGGGCCGCGGCGTCGGCGGCTGCCACTGCTGCTGGGGAGGCGGCGGTACCTGCCCGGAATGCGCGGCCGGCGCCGGGTGCGAGAAGTGGCCGGGATAGGGGACCGGCACGGACTGAGGATTCGACGGCGGGCCAGCCTGCGGACCTGTGGGCGGGCCCGGCTGCGGACCCGAGGGCTGGCCGGACGGCGGCGCGAAGGGCGCCTGCGGGGCCGCTTCGGCGGCGGCCTGCGCGAGCATGCCGGGCTTGGGCGCCGGGTGCTGCAGCAGGCGCATGATCACCTGTTCGGCGGTCGGCCGCTGGGCCGGATCCTTGTTCAGGCAGGCGGCCACCACGTCACCCAGCATCCCGTCCAGGACGCCCAGATCCGGCTGCTGGTTGAGCACCCGGTTGATCACGGCGGGCATCGTGTCGCTGCCGAACGGCGCCCGCCCTGAGGCGGCGAACACCATCGTGCTCGCCCACGCGAACATGTCCGCCGCCGGGCCCACGGTATGCCCCATGATCTGCTCGGGCGGCATGTATGACGGCGTGCCCACGACCGTGCTGCTGACGGTGGAGGTGGCGTTCAGCGCCCTGGCGATGCCGAAGTCGATCACCCGCGGCCCGTCCGCGCCGATGATCACGTTGGCCGGCTTGAAGTCGCGGTGCACGATTCCGGCCTGGTGAATGGCGGCCAGCGCGGTGGCGGTCCCGATGGCCAGCCGGTGCAGGACGGTGCCCGCGCGCGGGCCCTCCTCCTGCACCACGCGCTGCAGCGAGGGCCCCTCGATGAACTCGCTGATGATGTACGGCCGGTCCTGCTCGACTCCGGTGCCCAGGACGGCGGCGGTGCAGAACGGCGCCACCTGCTGAGCCACCTGGACCTCGCGCAGGAACCGCTCGACGCTGGCGTGGTCGCCGGACAGGTCGGGCCGCAGCCATTTGACCGCGACATGTCCGCCAGAATGGTCTTTGGCGAGATATACGACGCCCTGGCCGCCCTCGCCGAGCCTGCCGAGGAGATCCAGGCCCCCCAGCCGTTGTGGATCTCCGGGTCGCAGCGCAGCGTAGGTTGCCATGAAGAGATTCTGTCGCTATGGCACGGATCCGCAAAAACTACCCATGAGTAGCTTTACGAATGTCTTCTCGTATGCACGTGACGTCCAGCGCCAGTATATGGGACGTCCATCTTGGTCAACTGCCGCCAAACCCCGCTGAGCTGCCACGATGTGCCGGGGTGGCTTCCGCGTGCTCTGCCACCGGGCGACCTGGCGGATCGACGACGGGCTCTGGGCGGAAACCCGGCGTGGCGCCGTGTCGTTGACGGTCACGGAAATAGGGCGCTCACGAAGACCGCCGGTCCCGCCGTCGGGGCCGACGAGGTCGGGCCGGTGGACGTCGTGCTGCTCTCCCGGGACCAGCACCCGGACAACTTGGACAGAGCCGGGCGCGCCTATCTGACGTCCGCGCCGCTGGTGTTGTCCACAGGGGCGGCGGCCGAGCGCGTGGGCGTGCCGGTGCGTGGGCTGCCCAACTGGACGTCCGTCGACGTGGGTGGTGTGAGTGGCGACAACGCCTCGCTCGACGTCGTGCGGGCCGTCGCGGAGCGGGTGGGGCCGGTGGACGTGGCGCTGCTGTTCGCGGGCGGGGCGCGATCGCCGCTAGTAGGCGTTCGCGGGGTTCGGCCACCGGCTCCGGCTGCTCGGGCCGGGCGAACGGACGTACCTGGACGTGTGATGCTCGCCTGTGGCGAACAGGCACTGTCTTCCTGATCAGCGCCTGACAGGGTGGAGCGGTGAGCTGGAACGCGCGAGCGCTGGACGTCCTGGCGGCCGGGCCGCCGACCCCGTTGATCGACTTTCCGGTGCCGGCGCCCGGGATCAGGCTGCTGTTGAAGGACGAGTCCGCGCAGCCGACGGGAAGCCTGAGGCACCGGCATGCCAGGGCGTTGTTCCGGCAGGCCATCCTCGATGGGCTGGTCGTCGAGGGCACGACCGTGGTGGAGGCGACAGGCGGGAATGCCGCGGTGGCGCAGGCGTGGTTCGCGCAGCGGCTCGGGTTGCCGTACGTCGTGGTCATGCCGGGCGAGCGCAGCCAGGCGCGGGCGCGGGCGGTGGAGGCGTTGGGCGGGGAGTGCAGGTTCGTGACGCCGCCGCTGGCGATCTACGATGCGGCCCGGGAGATCGACGGGCATTTTCTCGACCAGTTCGGCCGGTCGGCGCCTCATGACCTGGCGGAGGAGCTGTTCGGCCAGGTGAGCCCAGACTGGGTGGTGACGGGCGCAGGCACAGGCGCGACCTCCGCCACCCTCGGCCACTGGCTACGCTCCCACCGCCCAGCCGACACCCCTGCCCCGAGCACCGACGCCGATGGCCCCGTCCCGAGCGCTGCCGACGGTTCTGTCGTGTGGGCTGGCGACGGCGCCTTTCCAGGGGGCTCTGCCGAGGGGTCCGCGCCGGGTGTCGGTGGGAGGCCTGTGCCAAGCGACGAAGCGGCGGTTGGCGGGGAACACCGGTGCCGGGTCGCAGTGGCGGATCCTGATAACTCGGCGTATTTCCCGGGTTGGACTCTCGACACCCCCGACTACGCGACCGGCATGCCCTCCCGCATAGAAGGCATCGGCCGGCCGCGCATCGAGCCCGGTTTCCGCCCCGACCTCGTCGACCTGGTCATCCCCGTGCCGGACGCGGCGAGCGTGGCGGCGGCCAGGCACATCAGGGAGGTGACAGGGCTGCCGGTGGGCGGCTCCTCGGGCACCGCGCTCTGGGCGGCACTGGAGCTGGTCGAACGCATGCGCGCGAGAGGCGAGAGCGGCACCGTGGTCTCGCTGATCGGCGACGCCGCCGACCGGCATCTGGCGACGTACCACGATGACGCGTGGGCCGTGGGGAAGGGCCTGGACGTCGGCCCTCACCTGGCCGAGCTGCGCCGCCGTACGACCGTTTAGCCCAGCGGGTGGCTGACCCAGACGTTCGGCTCCACATAAACGGCGTGGTCGTGCTCGACCGAGCAGTGCACCGGGTTCAGCGCGCCCGGCACCTCGACGGCGCCCGTGCGGTCGAACGGCAGGCCGGACCACGCGCGCCATTCCGCCGGCGTGCCCGCGATCGTCATCGACCGCGACGCCACCTTGACAATCTTGCCACCCGCGCGTACGTGCACCCGCAGCCACCCGTCGTACGGCAGGCCGTCGTCGCGGGTGCGGTAGGCGTACTCGCTCATCGGGGTGTGCGGTTCGAGGTGCTTCATGTTGGGCCGGACCGGCGCGACCAGCTCGCTGAAGCCGTGGCGGGCGGCACGCTCGCGCATCGCCGCGAGCATCATCGACGACAGGCCCTTGCCCTGCAGGTCACGGCGGACGGTGATCTCCAGGGCCGAGACGGCGTCGGGCCGCGTGCCGCGCTGGCGGGCCAGCCAGCCCCGCCGGACCACGCCGTCCCAGCCGTCGTCGGGCAGCTCGTCCCCGTCCGCCCGGTACGGGATCATGCATGCCCTGGCGACCAGCCGGCCGGGGTCGAGGTCGTCGTCGGCCACGAGCACGTACTCGGGGTAGATCGTGTCGGCGAACGGGTAGAAAAGATCGGCGATCGGATCCTGGAACATGAACACGGGCCAGGTGTGGTCCATGTTCCACAGCGCCGCCCCGAGCTCCGGGCGCTCGGCGAGGGTCGTGATCTGGAGGGCCATGCCGAGCATTCTCACATCATGATTTGCCGGGAAGCGCATGATTTATCGGTGCAATGCCCGTGCGCTAGCGTCGGCGACATGACGGAACTTGATCACAGGCTGAAGGCGGTCACCGACCTCATGGTGGCCGAGGCGCGCGAGGGCGGCGGCAGGCACGAGTACGACGGCCGGATCCAGGACCTGTCGCCCGACGGCGTACGGGCCGGGCTGGCGCGGCTCGGCGAGGGGGCCGCGCCGGCCGACCCGCACGACGCCGAGCACCTGGAGGTGTTCGAGGAGAGCCTGCGGTTTCAGCTTGGGGAGCTGCAGCTGCACCGCAAGAACCCCATGGTGCACCTGTCGAACCTGGATCTCGCCTGCTACGACCGCGACTACGGCCCCGAGGCCGAGCGCGCCGCGGCCAAGGCGGCCCATCTCGCGCTCTGGCCGGACGCCGTGGACGGCGCGATCGCCGCGCTCGACCAGATGAGCGCGCCGGTCGCGAAGTCCCTGATAGGCGCCGCCAGAGGGTTGGCAGCCGGTGTCACGGACGAGCAGGCGTTGGCGGCGCATGGCAGGCTCGTCGCCCACATGGAGCGTGCCGCGGCGGAGGGCGAGCCCGACGCCTCGCTCGGTGGCGACGTGCTGGCCAGGCTCATGGGCACGGCCGAGGGCCTGCCGGTGGACCTGGGCCGGCTGGCGGAGCGGGCCGACGCCGAGCGCGACCGGCTCATGGGGTTGCTCGCCGAGTCCTGCGCGCGGCTGGGGCGTTCGGGGCCGCCGCTGGACGTCGTACGTGAGCTGGTCAAAGACCACCCCGACGCGGACGGCGTGATCGAGGCGGCCAGAGCGGGCACCGAGAAGGCCATCGCGTTCACCCGCGAGAAGGACCTCGTGCCATACCACGACGGTGAGTGCCTGGTCGGTCTCGCGCCCGAGTCGCGCCGCTGGGCCATGGCGATGATGGCCTGGAACTCGCCCGGCGAGCCCGAAGGGCCGTCCTGGTACCACATCACGCCGCCCGACCCCTCCTGGCCCGAGCAGGACCAGGAGGAATGGCTGGAGGTCTTCAGCCACACGACGCTGCCGGCGATCAACGTGCACGAGGTGGCGCCGGGACACTTCTCGCACGCCCGTGCGCTGCGCCGGGCGCCGTCGGACGTGCGCCGGCTGCTGCAGTCGATGGCGTTCATCGAGGGGTGGGCGCACTACGCCGAGGAGTTGTGCGTCGAGGAGGGGTTCGAGGCCGGCGACCCGCGCTTCGAGATCGGCGTGTGGGTGGAGGCGCTCATCCGCGTCACCCGGCTGGCCTGCGCGATCGGCGTGCACACCGGGCAGATGACGGTCGAGGAAGGCGCCAGGCGCTTCGAGTCGGACACGCATCTGGCGGGGCCGGCGGCGCTGTCGGAAGCCCGCCGGGCCACCTTCGACCCGACGTACGGCCGCTACACCTGGGGCAAGCTGCTCATCCTCGACCTGCGGGAGCGGGCGCGCACGGAGTGGGGGACCGGCTTCACCGTGCAGCGCTTCCACAAGGCGCTGTTCGATCTGGGCTCGCCGCCCCTGGGACTGATCGGCGCGATCCTGTAGCGTCGATCACGTGCGCGAGCTCGTTGGCAAGGTTGCGGTGGTGACGGGCGCGGCCAGCGGCATCGGCCGGGCCCTGGCCCTGCGGTTAGCGGCCGAGGGCATGACGCTCATGCTGGCCGACGTCGACCACGGCGGGCTCGCGGAGACCGCCGCGCTGGCCGGGGACGGCAAGGTGCTCACGCAGATCACCGACGTCTCCGACGCGGCCGCCGTCGCCCACCTGGCCAATCGTTGCTTCGGCGAGCTCGGGGCCGTGCACGTGCTCTGCAACAACGCCGGCGTCTACCAGGGCGGCCACATGTGGACCCGCGGCGAGGAGGACTTCGCCTGGCTGCTGGGCGTCAATCTTTGGGGTGTGCTGCATGCCGTCCACGCGTTCGTGCCGCGCATGATCGAGCAGGACGCTGAGGGGCACATCGTCAACACGGTGTCGGTGGCGGGGTTGTTCGCCGTCTCCGGGTCGGGTGGTTACGCGCTCAGCAAGCACGCCGCCCTGGCCGCCTCCCAGGCGCTCGCCCAGGACCTGGCCGCCGTGGGCGCCAAGCTCCGGGTGACCGCCCTCTGCCCGGGGGCGGTCAGGACGCGGATCGCCGAGTCCGAGCGCGTACGCCCGGCCATTCTGGCCGGCAGCCCCACCCAGGACGAGGTGGAGGCGCTCGACCAGGTCGGCAGGGCCGCGGCGGGCGGCATCGAGCCGTCCGAGGTCGCTGATCTGGCCGTGCAGGCCATCCGCGAGGAGCGGTTCCTGGTGCTGAGCGATCCCAAATACGCCGCCAGGCTGCGCCTGCAGACCGAGACCCTGCTGACTGGAAACCTGCCGTCCTACCAGTGACGCTCGTGGGCGAGCACCCTGACCACAGTGCCGCTGCGCGGCTTGACGACCAGCCGGACCGCGTCGCCCGGCAGCACGTCCTTGTAGACACCCTGCTCCACGCGGAACGCCGTGGCCTTGTCGGAGCTGCCGTCGTGCAGTGCGATGTAGTAGTCCCGCCGCGACCCGTGCTCGCCGCCCGACTCGACGTGGACCCACCGCTTGACGACGTGGCCGGTGACCTCCTGCCGCTTGTGGCCCGGCCAGGCGGCTTCGGCGGGTTCGATCTCCACACCGTGCCAGCCGCTGCCTGTGAAGATCCACTCCTGCTCGGGGTTGAGGGGCGCGGCCTCAGGCCCGGCGATCTCCCGGCCGCGCGCGGTCGGGAGGAATCCCCGCCCGCCCATGAGCAGGCTTATCCCCGCCACGAACGACACCATCGTCGCGATCCCGCCGGCCCACGACACCCCGGACCTGGTGATGGTGGCGTACCAGGGGACGACGAGTGCGGCGGCCAGGAGGACCGGCACGATCATGGTGGGCCAGCGCCGCCGCGCCAGACCGAGATCGATCGCACTCTGCCGGACCAGTGGCATGAACTCGCGCTCCAGACCGTCGCTGTCCGGCATGAGCGCGACGACCGGCGCGTCCGCGGCCCCTTTCATCCGGGCGGTCACCCGTTCCAGCACCCAGCGCTCGTACGGCAGCAGCGGCTCCCGCCGAGGTATCGCCAAGGCAAGACGGTCGCCCTCGACCGTCGCCCACCCGCGCCCGGCCAGCTCGAACAGCGCCGCATGGAACACCTCCTGCGCCCGCATGTCGCGCAGAAGCTCTACCACGGGCTGAGGCGCGTCCCGCGCAGGAGGCGCCTTCGGCGGCCGCTCGCGGCTGGACACCTTGAAGGCGGCGGCCAGCGCGGCGACCCACACGGCCCACGCGGCCACCGGCCAGACAAGATCCACCTTTCTGTGTTAGCACGAGTCTCCCCGGCAGGCCAGGTGCAATATTCGGGGCCGATAGACTGGGGGTACCGCATTTCGCCTTTGGGGGGGTTCTCACGGTGTCTGAATTCGACACAGTGCTGGTGGTCGACTTCGGCGCGCAGTACGCACAGCTCATCGCCAGGCGGGTGCGCGAGTGCCACGTCTACTCCGAGATCGTCCCGTCGACGATGCCCGTCGAGGAGATGATGGCCAAGAATCCCAAGGCGATCATCCTCTCCGGCGGTCCCTCCTCGGTCTACGCCGAGGGTGCGCCGCCCGTGCCGCATGGGTTGTTCGAGACGGGCGTGCCCACGTTCGGCATCTGCTACGGCTTCCAGGCCATGGCGCAGGCGCTCGGCGGCGAAGTGGCCCGCACGGGCGTCGCCGAATATGGCGGCACCGCGCTGGAGGTGCTCGACGAGGGCATCATCTTCGCCGGCCTGCCGGCCAGCCAGAAGGTCTGGATGTCGCACGGTGACAGCGTCGCCGCCGCGCCCGCGGGCTTCCGGGTGACCGCCTCGACGCGCGAGACCCCGGTCGCCGCCTTCGAGCACGTCGAGCGCGGCCTCTACGGTGTGCAGTTCCACCCCGAGGTCCTGCACTCCGAGCACGGCCAGGTGGTGCTCAAGCACTTCCTCGACGCGGCCGGTTGCCGCCCGACCTGGACGATGCTCAACATCGTCGAGGAGTCCGTCGAGGCCGTACGCCGCCAGGTCGGCGAGGGCCGCGCCATCTGCGCGCTGTCGGGCGGCGTGGACTCGGCGGTGGCTGCCGCCATCGTGCAGCGGGCCATCGGCGACCGCCTGACCTGCGTCTTCGTCGACCACGGCCTGCTGCGCAAGGGCGAGGCCGAGCAGGTCGAGCGCGACTTCGTGGCCGCCACCGGCGTCAAGCTGCGGGTGGTCGACGCCTCCGACCGCTTCCTCAAGGCGCTGGACGGCGTCACCGACCCCGAGGAGAAGCGCAAGATCATCGGGCGCGAGTTCATTCGCGTCTTCGAGGACGAGCAGCGCGCCATCATGGCCGACGGCCCCGTGGACTTCCTGGTCCAGGGCACGCTCTACCCTGACGTGGTCGAGTCGGGCGGCGGCACCGGCACCGCCAACATCAAGTCCCACCACAACGTGGGCGGCCTGCCGGAGGACCTGCAGTTCAAGCTGGTGGAGCCGCTGCGCGCGCTGTTCAAGGACGAGGTGCGCCGGGCGGGCGAGGAGCTCGGCCTGCCCGCCGCCATGGTCTGGCGCCAGCCGTTCCCCGGCCCCGGCCTCGGCATCCGCATCGTCGGCGAGGTGACCCGCGAACGCCTGGCCCTGCTGCGCGAGGCCGACGCGATCGCCCGCGAGGAGCTCTCGCGGGCCGGCCTCGACCGCCAGATCTGGCAGTGCCCGGTGGTGCTGCTGGCCGAGGTGCGGTCGGTGGGCGTGCAGGGGGACGGGCGCACGTACGGCCACCCGGTGGTGCTGCGGCCGGTCACCTCGGAGGACGCGATGACGGCGGACTGGGCGCGGGTGCCGTACGACGTGTTGTCGCGGATCTCGACCCGGATCACCAACGAGGTCCGGGAGATCAACCGGGTCGTCGTCGACGTGACCAGCAAGCCCCCGGGCACCATCGAGTGGGAGTGACGTAGGCCGAGCTCTCGACAGCCACCAGCGTGGCTATTTCACCGCAGCCCAGGCCATCGAGGACGGCTATACCTACCAAGCGCAGCACTACCACGTCGACACCGGCAAATGGGTGCGCGTCGATCGCGGCGTCTATCGCCTCCGTGAGTTCGCCGATCTCCCTGCAGGCGAACATGACCATCTCGTCCGCTGGGCACTGTTGAGCCGGGGTCATGGGGTGATCTCTTAATCTACGCGCGGTAGCGCGCAGGGACGGCCGGACTCGCTCCGGTAGGTGCTGTCCGGCCGTCGGCAGGCGGGTGCCTACTGGGTCAGCAGTTCTTGCCGCCGTTGATGCACTGCACGACCTTGTTCATGAGCTGCTCCGACATCACGACGATGGCGCCGGCGTGGTCGGTGTTCGGGCTGTTCCCTTCGCTGGCGAAGCTGTCCACAGCGAACGGGACGTCCGTGCCCTCGGGCTCGGTGGTGGGGACGTCGTCGTACGTCAGCGTCAGGCGCAGTTGCGGCACGGCCTCGGTGCCGCTGGGGCAGGCCCCCTCCTCGTCGGGGAAGGTGAGGTGGGTGCGGTGGTCGGCGCTGTCGAGGTTCTCGCCGTCCCAGCAGCTCGGCATGTCGAAGACGCGGACCAGGTCACTGCCGGAGGGGCAGATGGGGTACTTGTCGGTCAGGCGGTCGGTGAAGCCCGTACACGTCCACGTCGGGCGGGCTTCGGCGCCGCCGTTGGTCGCGGCTCTGGCGTCGCCGGCGAGCATCCTGAGGAACTGCGGTGGCGCGGTGACCTCGGAGGTCGCGTTGCCGCGGTACTCCAGTCGCACCGACGACGGCTGTACGGCCGTGCCGGTGGCGTCCGCGTCCGTCTCGGCGTCGAGGACGCGCAAGGCCGGCCAGAAGTAGGCCGACTGATCGGACGGGTTGCGGCAGGTGGTGTCCGCGTCGGCAAGGCTCTCGTTGGTGGAGACGGCGTCGGTGGACATGTTGCCGACGTAGTCGTACTGGGCCTGGGTTCCGTTGCTCACGCCGGGGGCCGTGATGACGTTGTCGTTGTTGCTGTGGCCCTCGCTGCTCGTGCCGCATCGGGAGACGAACGTGCCGGTCGAGCCGCTCTCACTCGGCTCCGGTTGCTCGGAGGCGGCAACCTGCTGGATGTCGACGAAGTCGGCGGCCGACAGCGCGGCGTTCCCCGCATTGCCGAGGGTGCAGGTGGCCAGGTTGTCGAGGCCGGTGGGGCGTTGGGCGGTGCGGCCGATGGCGATGGCGATGCGGTCGATGGTGGCGCCTCGTTTGGAGGCGAGGGGGCCGAGGATGGCGTTCTGGACGAAGTTGGGGCCTCCTTGGCCGACGGAGCGGGCTAGTCGGTCGTTGGCCTCCTGGAGTTGTTTGTCCAGGAGGGCGAGGTTGCGGTCGACCTCGGCCTGGGCGGTGGCCGGTATTTGGGGAAGTTTGTCCGCGACGCTTGGGCAGACGATGGCCTGTCCCGTCCCGGGACCTGAGGTCGAGCTTGGGTTGGGGGTGGCCGTCGCGTTGTCGCTGGGTGCCGGTGCGGCCGTGCCGGCGTCGGTGGGTGCCGGTGTGGCCGTGCCGTCGGTGGGCGCCGGTGCGGCGGAGTCGTTTAGGGTGCAGGTGGCGAGGTTGTCGAGGCCGGTGGGGCGTTGGGCGGTGCGGCCGATGGCGATGGCGATGCGGTCGATGGTGGCGCCTCGTTTGGAGGCGAGGGGGCCGAGGATGGCGTTCTGGACGAAGTTGGGGCCTCCTTGGCCGACGGAGCGGGCTAGTCGGTCGTTGGCCTCCTGGAGTTGTTTGTCCAGGAGGGCGAGGTTGCGGTCGACCTCGGCCTGGGCGGTGGCCGGTATTTGGGGAAGTTTGTCCGCGACGCTTGGGCAGACGATGCTCTGTGCTGCGGCCGTGCCGACGTGCGCGAACGCCGGGGAGCCCGACAGGGCGAGCGCGATGCTCCCGCCCAGGCAAGCGGCCCCCAACCACGGTCTGAATCGTCTTCCCCCCGATGGAATCCGCATGCGGCCCCTCCTTCTGGTGTCGGGATAGTCCGATCTTCGAGAGGTACGGCGCCGCAAACCGAAGGGTTCATCCGGCCGTGGCCGGGCTCGAATGCGTATTTATCCACATTTCCGGATTGAACCCAGCGGACGACGCGGGGCGTACCACCCTGCGTCACCTCCGCTATGGGGGCTTCACCTCGTGAGGCCTCGAAAGGGTCGATCATGACGAAGCGCATCCTCACCGTCCCCGGCCTCGCGCTCGCCACGGCGTTGATCTCCACTGGGCTGATCAGCGCCTCCCTCAGCCCGGCCGCCGCCCAGGCCGAGTCGAGCACCCCGATGTACTTCGCGGCGAAGCTCTACGGCAAGAACGAAGTGCCCGCGCCGGGCATGAAGGTCGGTGACGGCAACGGCAGTGCGATCGCCGTGTTCCGCATCCATGGCAACCGAGTCGACTACGCCATCCGCTGGCACAAAGTCGCCCCGCCGACCGGCTTCCATATCCACCGGGGCGACGCCGGCCAGAACGGCGACGTCCGGATCCCGTTCTTCGGCCAGGCGTTGCCCGCCTCGCTCAGCGCGATCAAGGGCACCGTCTACGTCAAGGACCTCGGGCTGCTCAACAGGATCATGCACAACCCCATGGGCTGGTACGCCAACCTGCACACCGGCGAGTTCCCCGGCGGCGCCGTCCGCGCGCAGTTGCACCGGGTCCGGCCGGTGGTGCTCGAGTCCGTGCTGGCCGTCGGGAATCGCAGCACGCTCACCGCGGTGGCCGACGGCGACCAGGAGGTGCCGGCGCCCGGCATGAAGGTCGGCGACCCGGACGGGCGCGCCGCCTGGCTCGTCTGGGTGAAGGGCACCAAGGTGCACTTCGCCACCGCCTGGAACCGCGTCGCCGCGCCGACCGCCGCCCACATCCATCGCGCGCCGAAGGGCAAGAACGGCCCCGTGGCCGTGCCGTTCTTCGCCGCCGAGAAGGGCCTGCCGACCGGCGTGAACGGCCTGGCCGGCACCGCCACCGCTCCCTCCCAGGTGGCCTTCCGCATCAAGAACAACCCCAAGAATTGGTACGCCAACCTGCACAACGCCGAGTTCCCGGGCGGTGCGGTCCGCGGCCAGCTCTACAGGGGCGGCTGGTAGAGATCTCCCGAACCCGACGCCGAGACGCCTCGCCGGTCAGGCCGACGGGGTGTCGGTGAGGTCGGCCCCTGCCGCCGATATCACCAGTTCGTCAGGGATCCGTCCGGGCGCCGGAATCTCTGGGGTAGCCGGTCGGTCGCGGCGGTGCGGCGCGCCGCGGCGTTGGCGCCCGGATCTCCCCGCCCTGCGCGCCGCAGCCGGCCTAGGCCGCTGTCACGTGTTGCTCCATGTCCGGAGTCTCGGCTGGCCCTCGTTGGTGCAGCCGGGGTGGTCGCCGGCGAAGCGGTTGCCCGGCGGCATCAGGCTCCAGTCCGGCAGCGTGCCGCCGTCGTAGGCGGCGCCGATGTCATTGGAGTAGAAGACGTTCCCGTGTGATGCGCACTCCTGGGAGGTCGGCCGGTCGCACCCGGTCGTGGGATGGCAGAACCACTCCTCGTACGCGCCGCGCACCCCGGTCCTGCGGAAGGTGTTGTCGAAGAGGCGATTGCCGTTGCTGTCGTTGCGTGCCCGCGTCGCGTCGCCGCTGACCAGCTCGAACCGGTTCCGCGTCACCGTGTTCCCATTGCTGTGGGTCTCCAGGTAGACGCCATGCATGAGCTTGCCTTCGGAGCCCGTGTTCTCCAGCTGCTTGAAATGGCTGGCCTCGACCCGGTTGCCCTTCGAGTTGGCCAGCGACAGCGCCGCGGTACCGGCGGTCTGCGGTGCGTGCTTGTTGCCGAGCCTGGTGAAGGTCATGCCCCAGATGATGTTCTTGTTGGCTCCCTTGGTGGCGGGTAAGCGCCGCCCGCCAGACGTGGTCAACCCGCCGACGATCTGGAGCCCGTTGGCGTAGTTCTGCACCTGCAGGTAGTAAAACCGCAGCATGGTGGCGCCGCCCGGATGTCCGCTCGGCAGCGTGGCCTTGAACCACCACCCGGCGGCGCCGCCCCCGTCGAAGATCGGCACGCCGTCGGCCGGCCTGCCGTTGCCGGGCGTGTAGCCGGTGGGCAGGAAGGAGATGGCGTGGCCTGGCACGTAGTGGTCCCACGACACCTGACTGGTCTGCCGGTAGGTGCCCCGGGCGATGCGGACCTCGACGTCCTTTCCCGGGGCGGCCGCCTTGAGCAGGGCCTGTACCCGAGCGAGGCTCGCCACCGCGGTTGTGCGCGTGCAGCCGTCGGCAGCGTCGGACCCGTCTGCGGCCATGAAGATCCGGTAAACCTCGCCGCTGGTCGGGCAGGCCGCGGCCGGCTGCAGCGGATCCGCGGCGGCGTGCGCGGTCCCGGCCGCCCAAGCGGCTTGCGCGATCATGACGGCGGCGGCAAAAGCCGCCCTGGTGGTTCTCATATCGGTTACCTCGGGAGAAGGTTCCTACCGCGCGTCAAGGGCCCGCGGGGTAGCGGAGGTGGAGGCGGATGTTCGTCCAGTTCTGCACGCAGGAGGAATTCGCGCAGTTCGACGGGTCGCGCATGCCGACCAGTTCCGGACTGGACCGCCAGGTGCGCCCGTAGTCGGTGGAGACCGTGAAACGGGTGCCGCAGTCCGGGTCCGCCGCGTCGTAGGCGGTCCTGACGTACATGCCGAAGATCGGGGCGATGGCCTCCCAGCCGGGGAAGACGGACAGTTGCCCGTCCACCAGATAGGGGACCCGGCGGTCCAGCAGCGCCTTGTCCACTCCGGCGGCGCCGACGATCAGCCACTGCGGCAGGCCGATGAACGAGTTCTGCCCGAGCCGGTGGCTCAGCCACTTCACATGGTTGGCCGGCACGATCTGCAGGCCGCCGCGCACGTTCTCGTCGTGGCTGAACCCGGCGTACGGCGAGGTCGACAGCGTTAGGGCGCCGGGATGGTTGGTGTCGACCTGGCCGGCGTGGGCGAACTCGGTGCCGCCGAACCGGCCCACGCCCGTGACTCGCTGCAGGACGTCGGCGATATGGACCGGTTCGGGGCCCGGGTAGCCCAGCAGGACGCGGCCGTTGGCGGGGTGCTCGACGCCGGCGACGGTGTCACCCGCCGCCCAGTTCTCGAACTCGATGGAGGAGGGTGATCCGTGCTGCGTGACGGGCTTGTAGACGGTGAACCGCAGCTTGCGTGGCGGCGGCTTGGTGTAGTCGCCGGCGAAGGAGGCGGTGACGGGCCGCCACCGCCGGGCGGCCTCGTCGTAGTAGGTGAAGGGAGAGCCGACCGGCGGCGAGCTCGCACCGCCGAAGATGCCCGTCCCGCCGACGATGTCGGTGTAGATGGTGTCGGCCTGCCAGCGGCCGCTGTCGGCCTCGTGGTACCTGTCGGGGCGGATGTTGATCAGGCTGGTACGCCAGTCCTGCGGGTCGCCCGGTCGCCAGGTGTCGTAGAAGCGCGGGTCGTACACCTGGTCCGGCCCGGCCTTGAGCCGCAGCACGTAGACCGAGGCCGCCAGGACATGTCCGCCGCCCCCGTTCACCGCACGGGAGTACTTCGACGCCCAGAACCCGTCCCCGGCCGCCATCGGCCGCGTCGCAGGCCGTTCCACCGACCCGATCCGCGTGCGCTGCCCGGTGGCGCCGACATGGGTGATCGCCCCGCCGACGACGTTGACGATCTCGATGTCGAACTGCCGTTGGAGTGTGGCCTGGTTCTCGGGCAGGACGACTCCGGGTGTGGGGTTCCCGAACACGTTGTTGGTGCCGTGCGACACGGGATCCTGGCGCGCCGAACCCGGCGCCGCGGCTGTGACCAGAACCATGGCAACCGACATCGCCGCCGACCGCAAACCGCGTCGGGTGAGGCGCATTCCGAACCTCGATCGCATCAGTTCAACCGCTGCACGTACGGACCTGTGAGCATGCCCTCGGGGCACGGGACTCCTACTCCCTCAGCGCAGGCTTGCAGCCATCCGAGCACGGTGCCCTGGTCGCTGATCGTCATATCAGGGTGGGTGCCGAATTCGACGACGAGCTGGGAGGTCTTCGCCTCCGTATCGGCGACCCCGAACCGGATGTGGCCTTTCAGGACATCGGTCTCGCCATAGGCCATGAGTTGCCCGTTCGCGCTCAGGTCGGCCGGGTATGACTTCGGATGGCTGGGCGGGGTGATGCCTCTTTTCACGACCAGGTCCGCCTCGGTGATAGACGTCGCCGTGATTGGTACGACTGCGATTCCCTCCGTGCTTTGGTTGAGATAGCGGACTGCCACCTTGGCGCCGTTGCTGGAGATCACGGGGGCGGCTGCGTACTCGCTGGCGGACGCGTTCTGCATGAGGTTGGTCCGGCTACCCGCCTCCCAGAGCATGGGAATGCCTCGATCCGTGGCGACATCCCAGCGCGAGTACACGATGCGGTTGCCGTCATGCGACACGTTGCCGGCACGACACACCCAGCGCTCCCGCGGGCATGGCTCGACGAGCTCCCGCGCGGCGTTCCGCTGCTTGCGCCAGATGGGCTCGTCGACGTCGCCGAGCGGGGCTTCGCCATCGCGCTCCTGGTACACCAGGACATTTCCATCCCCGGAGAGCTCCGGGGACAGCGGTCTCGTCGCGACGTCGCCGGCCGGTGCGCCCTCCCAGGTCGTCAGTTCGGCCATGTCGTGAACGAGGACACGTTCGCCCGGCGAGTCTCCGCCCGCGTCCGAGGTGATGAATGCGACGCTGTTTCCATCGTAAGAAGGCGAAGCCCATGGATAATACGCCGTCGTCATCGGGGTGTGTCCATCCGTGCCTCGGGACGCCAGCTCGATCTCACCCGTGGTCAGATCCCTGCGTATGAGATAGTGAGCGGTGCTGTTCGGGTCATAGATCTCGGGTGGGGCCAGGTTGCTGCGGGCCTCGATTCCGAAAAAGGCATACCTTCCGTTGTTGGACAGCGTGAATTCGTACACCCCGAACTTTTCCGGGTTGCCGTTGGCGTCTGTCGCGATATAGGTGGGCGAACCGAGGCGGCCCAGCAGGGCGGTCGGGGCCGTCGGTCCCACCCAGGCGGACTCCCCGTCCAGGCCCTCGGCGATCGCGGTGACCCTCACGAAGTACGACGAGCCGAGCTTGAGCTGGCCGGTGTAGGCGGTGTAGTTCGCCGCCCCAGCGCGTACGGGCACGTAGGTGGTCGAAGTAGGCGGGTGGGTGGTGATGGCGTATTCGGTGACCGGGCTGTCGCCGGGTGTCACCGCCGGCCAGGACACCCGCAGCGCCAGCGGAGCGGGCTTGACCTCGACCTTCGGGGCGCTCGGCCGGGTGCCGACCCGGATGCCCGCCCGGGCGGGTTTCTTGTCGCCCTGTGTCGGAGCGGCCTCGATCTCGGCGACGCCGCGTTCGTCGGAGGTGTAGACGCCGTCCTGGTTGATGGTGCCCGGGCCGGAGACCACTCGCCAGCGCACCGGCGGTGGGGTGCCGTTCGCGGTGACCTTGAGGGTGAGGGATTCGTTCAGCCCGATGTCCGCGCTGCCCGGTTCGATGAGGATGCCGTCCCAAGCGCCGGGAGCCCGGGCGATCACGGTGTTGACGTCGGCGATGGGCCAGTCCTTGGACAGCTCGAAGGTGAAGAGCTTCAGCTTCAGCGAGACGCTGGCCGAGATGCCCGCCCGGACCTCCCACCAGGGATTCGCGCCGACGTCGACGGTCGCCTTGACGTACGGGCCGGCGCTGAACTCCGGGCCCGCCACGCCGTATACCTTGAGCAGCAGGCCCACCGACACCCCGGCTTGGGCGCCGACCGAGCCGTAGGCCTGGAGGTCGTCCAGGTAATTGCTGCTGCCCGGCTCGTTGATCACGTTGAAGTCGGTGACGGTGGCGTTGTGCGTGCGCATCTCGCCGGCGATGACGCGGGAATAGCCCGCCGAGACCCGGATGCCGACGGAGCCGTTCACACTGACCGTGGCCTTGAAGGTGAGTTCGGGGACGAGCACGATCGGGGCCGGCCCGGCGGGGATGGTGATCGGTGTGGTGGTGAACGAGCCCAGCGGGATCGTCTGCTCCAGCTCGCCGCCGATGCCTGCCTTGAGTGTCGCGTTGGCCCGGGTCTGCGCACCCAGCTTCAGCCGGGTCTTGACACCGTCCACGCCGATGTCGATGCCTCCCTTGAGGATGGGGCGCAGCCCGGCCTCGGCTTGGAGCGAGGCGTAGGGGAAGCCGTTGACGCTGGTGGAGAAGCTGATCACGGCCTCGCCGTCGCGGATTCCGATGCTCGCGCCCCGGGTCGCGCGCGGGGCGCCCTGCTGGAGGGTGCGGCCTTCGACGATGGGTTGGACCAGGGTGACGCCGGGCGAGGCGGGCTTGAAATCGCGGATCTCGGCGGCGCTGATCGTCTCGTCGTAGGCGACGGCTCCCGCGCCGAGCCCTTCGTCGAGACCGGCGTGGGCGGTGGACACCACGAACAGCCCGCTCATCTCGCGCGCGCCGGTGACCTTGCGGAACAGGCCCTCCGGCAGGCGCGGATGTGAGGTGGCGATGATGAACGTGCCCGGTGTCAGCGAGGTGATCTCGGACGGCGGCTGGACGAAGTCGAGCGTCCCGTCGGGGTGGGCCGCCTGGAGGGTGTTCAGCGCGCCGCTGGAGAGCACCTTAGGGGTCGCCTTGACGGACAGGTCGGGCATCACCGGCCCGGTCGGCTCGCTGGCCGTGCCGATGCCGTGCGTGTTGGTGGCGGCGACCTTGATGGTGTAGCCGGTGTCGGCGCGCAGGCCGGTGAGGGTGGCGGAGGTGCCGGTCACGGTCGCCGACTTGCCGCCCGTTCCTGTGGCGGTCACCGTGTAGGAGGTGATCGGCGCGGTCCCGGTGTCCTCCGGCGCGGTCCACGTCACCTTGATCGAGCCGTCGGCCACGACCGAGGCACGCACGTCTGTCGGTACGGCGGGGGCCCGGCTCGCGTCGGGCGTCAGCGGGTCGGTCGTCGCGGCCGGGCTGGTGCCGGCCTTGTTCTTGGCCACCACCGACAGGGTGTACGCGGTGCCGTTGGTCAGCCCTGAGACCGACGCGACGGTGGTGTCGGGCGGGGTGTCCACGGTGCGCCCGCCCGGCTCGGCGGTCACGGTGTAGCCGGTGATGGCCGAGCCTCCGTCGGCCGCCGGCGCCCACTGGATGTCGATCCTGCCGTCCAGCGGCACCGCCGCGGTGATCAGCGGTTTCACCGGAACCTCCGCCTCGGCCGGTGAGACCGGTTCCGACGTCGGCGACGGCTGTCCCGACCCGTTGCCGTTGGCCGCGGTCACCGTGAACGTGTAGACGGTGCCGTTGTCCAGGCCGGACACCACGGCCTCAGTGTCCTGGGGACCCGCCTTGACGCTCACGCCGCCGGGTTCCGCGGCCACCACGTATTCGGTCACCCCGGCCGCGCCGGTCGCCGGCGGGCTCCAGCTCACCCGCACCTCGCCGTCGCGCGGGAACACCTCGGTGATCAGCGGACGGCCCGGGGGCTTCGGGTCGGCCGGGATCGCCGGGGCGGAGTGCGCCGACGGCGGCGAGGTCCCCAGGCTGTTGGTGGCCGTGACGGTGAAGGTGTACCCGGTGCCGTTGTCCAGGCCGGTGACCGTCGCGGTCGTCGCGCCGGTGGTGGTGGCGGTCCTGCCCCCGGGGTACGCGGTCACCGTGTACCCGGTAATGCGCGTACCGCCGTCGAAGGGCTTCTGCCAGGAGACGGTGACCTGCTTGTCTCCCGCCTCCGCCTTGACCTGGGTCGGTGCGTCGGGCTTGGTCGCAGCCTCGGCATAAGCGTATAAGTCTCCCCAGACCTGGACGGGGCTGGCGCTGCCGTTGTAGATGCGGATGGTGCCGTTGTCCGAGGTCTTGGTCCACACCAGGTTGAAGCCGGTCCCGTTGGCGGGGAACTGCACCGACGACGGATCGGGAGCGCTCGTCCCGCCCGGGTAGACGGTCAGGAAGCTCGCGTGCGCCGAGCCGCGGGCCGACAGCAGCAGCGCCACCCCCGACACCCCCGACTGCGGGACTCCGGCCGTCCCGCCGACCCTGAGCACCTTGGTGCCCTTGGCGGGGATCGGTCCGCCGTCGGCGGCGGTGTCCAGGACCCGCTGCGGCTTGACGGGGATCACGCCGGACGTGGGCACCGCCGACGGCGCCGCCCGGTAGTAGCCGACCACGTCGGCCAGGTAGTGCGTACTTCCCTGACCGGCGTTGCGCAGCGACAGTCGCCCGTCCGTGGACAACTTGGTTATCACGGTGGTGGACTTGTGACGGCCCGCCACGAAATGACCGTGCCCGTAGCGGGGGGAGGAGCCCGCCGGATAGACCTGCCAGGATCCCGTGGCGGTCGTGTAGACCGCGGTCACGTTCAGCACGACCGCGCCGATCTGGGAGGCGGCGGGCAGCCCGCCCTTGCCGGCCACCTGGAAGGTGATCGACGAGTTCGGCCCGACCGGGGTGGTGGTGGAGACGCCGACGCCCTCCTTGGTGTTCAGGATCCTGCTCTGGACGGCGGGGACGAACCGCAGGCCCTCGGGGACGGCGTCCCTGACGTAGTAGCCGTTGACATCCACGACAACGCGCACGTTTCCGGCGCTGTTGTTGAAGAAGCTCGCCTCACCCGCCGCGTTGAGCCGGATCACCGCGTGGGCGGACGACCACTGGACGTCCGCGTCGAAGGTGACCGTCGTCACTTGCGGCACCGGGTCGCCGGCCGCCCAGGCGCGCAGCGATCCGGCGGCCGACGGTGATCCGACCGCCACGTGCGCGGCCACGGCCACGATCCCCTCGGCGGGGATGCCATTGCTTCCGGCCAGCTTGCGCGTCACCGTCCCGCCCGCGGCCACGCCTCCCGCACCGGTGTCGACCATGCGCTCCGGCAGGTCGAGCGGGACGTACTGGCCGACCGACCTGCTCGCGGACGCGGTTGCCGCCTGATCAGCCGTCGGCTCGGAGCCTCCAGGTCCTCCCGGATCGGCAGCCGCGGGCGGCGCCGTGCCGCCCACGGTCAACAGGACGGCGACGACCAGGGCCCGAAGCATCTTCTGTAACACGTGTTGCCTCCCTAGAAGGGAACGGCTGTACCAAGCGCATGATCAGCCTTTCCCCGCCCTCCTCTTCGATCTGCGCCCGGAGGAGAGTGCCATGTTGTGATCCGCGCTCAAGGATGGGGGACGCCGCCCTCGGTCCGTCATTGATCCATCCCTGATCCGTCCTTGGTCCTCGGTATGCTGGCCCACGCGCCGACCTGACCGACTCCTCCCGGAGGTGGGGGCCCGTTGCTGGAGTTCCGGATCCTGGGCCCGCTCGACGTACGCCGGGACGGCCGGCGAATCCGGCCGGGCGGCCCTCGACAGCACAAGATCCTGCTCATGCTGCTGCTCGAGCCCGGCAGGGTGGTGTCGATCGAAGCTCTCATCGAGGCGGTGTGGGACGGCAACGAGCCTTCCACCGCACGCAAGCAGGTGCAGAACGGCGTCGCCGACCTTCGGCGCGCCTTGGCGTCAGCCGGGGAAGAAGACCGGATCGTCACCGATGGACCCGGATACCTGCTGCGGCTGGACGATGACGCCCAGCTCGACTGGCAGCGGTTCGAGCACCGGGTGGCCGAGGCTGGCACCCTCGCCGGCGAAGGCCGCCTCGATCGCGCCGTAGAGGCGCTGCGTGCCGCTCTCGCGTTGTGGCGCGGCCCGGCTCTGGGCGGTCCCGCCGGTGGGCCCCTGACGTCGGCCGCCGCCCGCATGGACGAGCAGCGCCTGGCCGCCATGGAGCAGTGCTGGGAGCACCGGCTCGCGCTCGGCGAGCACCGCGAGCTGGTCGGCGAGCTGACCGCGCACGTGGCCGAGCACCCGTTCCGTGAGCATGGGGTCGGACAGCTCATGCGCGCCCTGCACCAGGGCGGGCGCACCCCCGAGGCGCTGGGTGTCTACGCCGCGGCGCAGCGACGCCTGGCGGAGGAGATGGGGCTGGAGCCGGGTGCCGGGCTGCGGCGGCTCCAGATGGACATGCTCCAGGCGGGCGGCGACCAGGTTCCGACGCGTGCCGATCCGGCAGGTTACACGTGCCGCCATCCGCCGCCCGTCCAACTGCCGGCGCGAATCCCGGACTTGGCAGGGCGCGGGGAGCTCATCGAACGGGTCGTCACGGCCCTGCGCACCGCGGACGCCGCCACCTCGCCGCGCGTGGTCATCACCGGTCCCGGCGGCATCGGGAAGACGGCGTTCACCGTACGGCTGGCCCACGAACTGCGGCGCGACTACCCCGACGGCATCCTTTGCGCGAGGCTTTCGCCGTCAAGCCGGTCCGAGGCGTTGCTCGGACGGTTCCTTGAGGCATTCGGGGTACCGCCGCAGGCGCTTCCCGACAGCATTGACGACCGCGTCGACATGTTCAGAGGGATACTGACTGGCAGGCGCGTGCTCGTCATCATCGACAATGCCCAGCAGGAGAACCAGATCGGCGCCCTGCTGCCCGAACGGCCCGGCTGCGCCGTACTGATCACCAGCAGGCGGCGGCTGGCGGGCACCGACGCCTGGCTGTCCCTGCAGATGCCTCCGCTACCGGAGGCCGGCGCCGTCGAGTTGCTCCGTGAGGCCGCCGGTGAACGGCAGGACCTGGCGGCCGCCAGGCAGATCGCACGCTACTGCGGCGGCTTTCCGCTGGCGGTCCGCATCGCGGCAGCACGGCTGGCGACCCGGCCGAACTGGACCCTCGCCGACCTCGCCGACCGCCTCGGGGACGCGAAAACGCGCCTCGACTGGCTGCGGCTCGGTGACGCCGCGGTGCGGACCGGCATCCTGGACAGCTACAGCGACCTGACCGGTGACCAGCAGCGGCTGTTCCGGTGGCTCGGCTTCCTGCGGATCAACCCTTTCCCGTCCTGGGTGGCGACTGCGCTCATCGGCCCGGGTGCGGAGCTCGTCCTCGATGAGCTGGTGGAGGCGCACCTGGTGGAGCCCGCGGGGCGCGATGCCACCGGTCCCCGCTACCGCATGCACGACCTCGTCCTGCTGTGCGCGTCGGAGCTGGCGGCGCAGGGCGGCGACGCCGGGCAGCGCGATGCGGCGGTCCGGCGCGCCACGCACGGATGGTTCGCCCTGGCCGCCGCCGCCGATGACGGGCTGGCCCACTGGGTGGGGGTTGATCCTGCTCCTGAGCCGGGCTGGCGACCACCCGACGCGATCGTCGAGCGCGTGCGAGACCGTCCGGTCCAGTGGTTCGACGAGGAACGCGAGACTCTGGTCTCGCTCGTCCGCCGCGCGGCGGACGCAGGCGGCGACCCGCACGGTGACTCAAGCGGTTGCTCAGGCGCTGACCCGGACGGTGACTCAAGCGGTGACTCAGGCGGCGACGCGGGGCTGGCCTGGCCGCTCGCGCAACGTCTGTCGAACATCCTGGAGTTGCAGGGTCGCCACGACGAGCGGGTCGCGGTGCTGTCATCCGGCCTGCGGGCCGCAGAACTGCTCGGCGACGACCAGGGCAGGGCCACCATGCTCGGCCTGCTGATGCTGGTCGAGAGCGACCGTGACGACTATCTGGCCGCGCTCGGCTACGGCGAACGCGCGCTGAAGGCCTACCGGCTGGCCGCCGAACCTGGATCCGATCCCTCTCCGGCTCCCGTCTCCCAACCGGAGCCCCATCAGGGCACGGACGGCGACTGGTTGTCAGTCGGGCTCGTGACCGCCCGCCGGATTCTCACCTGGCGCCACCAACACCGCGAGGGCGACTACCTCAGCCTGTTCGAGCGCGCCCGGGATGCCTTCCGCGCCAGCCGGACCCCCCTTCTGGAAGCATGGGCCCTCCGCTGCACCGGTCTGATCTACTGCAGGCAAGAGCGGTTCGCCGAGGCCGAGGTCTGCCTGGAACGGGTGCGCGCCATTCTGCTCGCCGTTGGCGAACATGCCCATCTCGCCCATGCAGGTGGGGACCTCGCCGGGTTCTCTGCGGCCCAGGGGAGATGGGCCGAGGCCGAGGCGATCGCCGCCGAGGCCATCGAGCAGGCACATGTCCACTCGGATCCGTGGGGCCTCGGACGGGCGCTGATCACCATGGGCGAAGTGTTCCGGGCTCGAGGGGCCGCCGCGTCCGCCGCGGACGCCTACCGCCAGGCGCTCGCCATCTGGCAGTCGCTGCGCATACCCGCCAGGGAGACCCAGGCGCGGCAAGCGCTGGCCGATCTCATGGAGGCGGAGCCCGCGAGCAGGCGCTAGTGCCCTGTGCCAGGACGATCTCGCCGGCGTTGCCTGGTTTTGACATCGCGGCTCCTAACGGACTCAAGGTGTACCCGCCCGAGGGTGTACGCCGTACACCTTTATGGTTTACTGTGTACACCGTGAGCATCTCCAACACGGCGGAGAAGATCGCCGACGCCGCGCAGGCCATTCTCGTGAGCGAGGGCGCCGCGGCCGTGACCATGCGGCGGGTGGCCGACATGGTCGGCGTGTCCCCGATGGCGACCTACAAGCACTACCCGAGTCGCCAGGCGCTCCTCGATGCGGTGGCCGATCGCACTTTCCGGGAGCTGGCCCAGGGGTGGGGAGTCCGCGTCTCCGATGGCCCCTGGGAGGACAGGGCGCTCGGCCTCATGGAGGACTTCCTTGACTTCGCCCTGGGGCGGCCGCACCTGTACAGGTTCCTCATGACCGATCGCCGGGAGCGGGCTCGGCGCTTCCCCGATGACTTTCAAGGCGGCGGGTCGCCGGTGTTCACCATGCTCGTCGTGGTGATCGAGGAGGGCATGCGCGAGGGACTGCTGCGCAAGGACGATCCGCTGGAGGTGGCGCTGGCGCTGACGTCGTCCATCCAGGGGCTCGTGCAGCTCTACCTCGGTGGCCGCATCGGCCTGGAGGAAGACGGGTTCCGCAGTCTGTGCGCGCGCACCGCGAGGAGGATTTTCGATGGCATCCGGCAATGAGCGGCGGCCCCGCTGGAAGCGGAGGGCGTGGGTCGCGGGCGTGGCGGTCCTCGTCATCCTGGTCGCGGCGACGGGGGCCGGGGCCTGGTTCGGCAGCGATCAGGCGATCGGGGTGGTTCGCTACGGCACGAGCAACACCAAGGTGCTCGCCGTGCAGGGTGACCTGGTGACGTTGGAGCAGACGCCGCAGACCGGTAAGCCGGGCACGTACTGGCTGGAGTGGAGTGGCACCTACTCGATGCTCGGTGACGTCGTGTCCCGTGCTCCGGGGCGGGTGACACGCAAGGTGGTGCGCGGTCCAACCCCCTCGGTGGGCACTCCTGGCTACTTCGGCAACGTTCCCCCCGGCGATCCCGAGGTCGCCTGGGGGGTCGGCTACACCGAGATCATGGTGCCTACGGAGCTCGGGCCGGCGCCGGCCTGGTACGTACCCGGGGAGGGCGCGACCTGGGTCGTCGCCGTTCACGGGCAGAACGGGCGGCGCAAGGCGCAGCTGAAGATCCTTCCTATCGTGCACCAACTCGGGCTGCCCTTCCTGGACATCAGCTACCGCAACGACGAAGGGGCGCCGCCCTCGCCTGATGGGCTGCTGCACATGGGCGCGTCGGAGTGGCGCGACTTGGAGGCCGCCCTGCGCCAGGCGCAGACGATGGGGGCGCGGCGGTTCATCCTGTACGGCACCTCGATGGGCGGTCAGCTCGTCGGGCAGTTCCTGGCCAGGTCACCGCTCGCGAACGTGGTCGACCGGGTCATCATGGACGCGCCCATGATCGACGTACGGATGACTGCGGAACAGGCCGTCAAGAACTATCACCTGCCCGCCTTCATGGCGGGGCTGTCGAACCAGGTCATCGAGTGGCGTACCGGCGTCGATCCGGACAGGCTCAGCCTTATCCGCCACCCGCCGAAGGTCAGGCCGCCCCTCCTGCTGATCCACACCGTCCCCGACGCCGACCACCCGATCCAGGAAGCGCGCGACCTCGTCGCCGCCGGCCACCACCTGGGCTGGAAGATCCAGTTCGAGCCGTTCGCGCAGGGCGAGCATACGGAGGCGTGGAACGTGGATCGTACCCGCTACGACCAGCTCGTGCGCGACTTCCTGTCCCCGGTCTAGCGATCTTTGGTCGGTGGTTCCTCTCCCCGGAGTCGCTCGGCCGTCCGGCTGAGCGCCTTCTCACGCGGACGTCGTGGGCCTCACGGTTGCTCGCGCTCAGCAGGCTCAGCCGCAGGCCCGGTCCCGGTCCCGGTCCCGGTCTCCGCCTCCGCCTCCGTCGCGGGCTCGGGCTCGGGCGACGGCTCAGGCGAAGGTAGGAGTTCGGGCTGTTGTGGCCGTACCGGGTGCCGGCCCCGCCGTACGAGCCGCATAACCAAAACGCCCACGCTCCTCAAGAGGAACGGCACCAGCAGCACCGCGACGAAGATCGGCGAGGCCATGTACCGGAAATCCTGCGCCGAGATGTTGGCCAGCACCGCCAGCTGCTGCCCGGCCACCACGGCCGCCACCCCCACCACATACCGGTTGCGCAACACCACCGCCCCCAGCGCCACGGCCAGGTACGACAGGTACGCCCACGACGCCCCCCGCCACAACGCCCAGTCGTACTCGGGCTCCAGCGAAGCCGTCAGCCACCGATCGGCCAGCTGGTTCAGCTCCGACGACAGCGGCCGCAGCGTGTAGACCTCGCGTCCGGGAAAGTCCGGCACCTTGGCCGGCCCGACGTAGGTGTCCGCGGTGGGCCGGCGCGAGAAACGATACGTCGCCCCACCCGTCATCAAGGGATCCTGCACAGGCTTCCAGGCGATCGCCCCTCGGCAGAGGCGCGCGTCGACGATCAGCCGCGGCTCGCTGAGCAGCAGCCGTTTCCACAACTCGAGCAGCTCGGTGGTGTGCGCGTCGGCCTGCTGCCAGCTGAAGTCGCCCCGCCAGATCAGCGGGTTGATCGTGTAACACGTCCCGCCCCACCACCACCGCTCCAGCGGCGCCACCGACGCCATCAACGTCTTGTCCTGCGCGCTGAACAGGTCGGGCCGGTCCCGGAACGCCACCGCGATGTCCCCGAAGGCCGTGTGGTAGACGTACGTCTTCGACGGGGCGACGATGCCGACCTGGGGGAAGACGAGGTTCGTGAGCACGAGCGGAAGCGCCGCCGCCACCGTGCCGGCAAGGAGCAGGCGTACCCGCATGGTCGTGACGACCAGCACGAGCACGACGGCGGCCACGCCCACGACGAGGAAGCCGTTCGCGCGGAACAACCCCAGCGCCAGCATCAGCCCGCCGAGCCCCACCAGCCCGGGCCAGGTGACCGCACGCCGGGCCGCGAAGCGCGCGCACACCCCCGCGATCGCCACCGCGCAGATCGTGAACGGCACGTCTTTCCACAACGTGACCGCGAACGTCCCCACAGGCGGCGCCAACGGCATGAGTACCGCCACCGCCGTGGTGGGCGCACGCGGGGCGCCGAGCGCCTTCAGCGACTGGGCCAGGAAGGTCAGCGCCGCCGCCATGGCCGTGGTCTGCGCGAACGTGACCACGCCCAGGTCGCCGGTCGTCCGGAAGCTCAGCCACAGCAGCGCGTCGTAGACCACGGAATGGTCGCTCACCCAGGGGCCGACGACGGTGTGGCTCAGGTAGAGGACCGAGTCGCGGCTGAACAGGCCGGGGTAGAAGGCCGCCCACCAGCACCCGAGCACCGCCTGGACGGCGAGGAAGGTGGCGAGGGCGGCCCACGGTTTGGGCTTCTCGACCGTCGTGTCGTTCCCCATGTCTCCGATCCCGAGCTGCCGGAAGGCCCCCTAGAAGTAGCTCACTCCGGCCTTCGGCCCCTTGCCGCGCAGCAGCGTCGGCACCGTGACGAGGTGGTAGCCGCGCTTCTTGAGCTCCTTGACGATGCCGGGCATGGCCTTCACGGTCGCCGGGACCGTGTCGTGCATGAGGATCACGCCGTTGCGCTGGGCCAGCCTGAGCACGGCCGCCTTGATCTTCTTGGCGTCACGCAGTTGCCAGTCGAGCGTCGTGCCCGTCCACATGATCTGCGCGAGCTCTGCCTGGTCGGCCAGGCTCAGCACCCGCTCGTCCGTGTGCCCGTACGCCGGGCGGAACATCACCGGCGACCGCCCCGTGGCCTGCTGGATGATCTCCTGGGTGCTCTGGAGCTCCGCGACGATCTCGTCGTCGAGAAGCGTCGGCAGCGAGGGATGCGAGTAGGTGTGGTTGCCGATCGCGTGCCCCTGCGCCACCACCTGCGCGGCGATCTTCGGACGCACCTCCACCTGTTTGCCGACCAGGAAGAAGGTCGCCTTCGCCCCCGCCTGCTTCAACGTCTTGAGCAGGGCGGGCGTGGTCTCTCCCGGACCGTCGTCGAACGTCAGCGCCAGGCACTTCACCCGGGAGCAGTCGATCTGTGCGTGGGCAGCGGCAGGCGCGGAGGTCAGGGCCAGCGAAGCTGCGAGTAAGGCGTGAATCACCACAAACGACAGCCTAGGCCAACGCCGTCCGCCGTTCTCACGCCCCGAGTCTGGCATGCAGGAACAAGCTCACGCCTTTGAGCGACTTGACCGGCAGGTAGCGCTCGGCCGCGACGATCGCCGACAGGCCCGCATTGACCACGGCGGGCATCTTCCGCAGGTCGCTGCCCCGGGAGCGGCGGCGGTGCCGGACCACGAGGGGCCGCAGGAGAACGTTCCAGCTCCAGACCCGCTGAACCTGGAGTCCCGCCTTTTCGACGACGCCGGTCAGGGAGTCGCGGTGATATCTGCGGACGTGGCCCACGGCGTGGTCGTGGGCCGACCACAGCGCCATGTCGCACGGCACCGCGATCAACGCGTGCCCGCCCGGCGCCAACACCCTGGCGATCTCCTCAGTGACCAGGTGGTCCTCGCGAATGTGCTCGAGCACGTCGAACGCGGTCACCAGATCCATGCTGTTCCGTTCGAACGGCAGCGCCCGCGCGTCCGCCCACACGGCCTTGACGCCACGCTGCCTGGCGAGCTCGACGGCCGTCTCGCTGCTGTCCGTCGCGGTCGCGTCCCAGCCCGCCTCGGCCAGCACCCTGGTGTTCCCGCCGCCGGCGGCCCCGATGTCCAGCGCTCGTCCGGGACGGCCGAGCCCACGCAGCTCTCGGCGGAGGATGGCCCGGCGCTCGCGGTACCACCAGTGGTGGTTCTCCAGCGCGATCAGGCGGCGGATCTCTGTGGTTTCCATCGGTGTGTTCAACCCCTCGTGCGGGAGAAGACCCAGCGGTCCAGCGCGGTGAAGCGGATCACGGTCAGCAGGCAGTACGTGGCCACGACCGCCCCGCCCTCGGTCGCTCGCCCGGCCTCCGGCGGCACCGCCAGCACGGCGGCAGTGGTGAGCGCATAGGTGGTGGCGGAAAGCACCGTCGCGCGGACATGCATGGTGCTGCGTCGCACCCGGCCGAACGTCCACCGGCGATTCGCCTCGGTGTTGACGATTCCCGTGAGGACGAGCGCGGCCAGATTCGCGGTGGCCGGTGACCAGAATGCGCGCAGCGGGAGGTAGATGAGCGTGAACAGGATGACGGACAACACGCCTATCGCGGCGAATGAGGTGAATCGTGCCAGCGTCACCGCCCGCGGCCGGGCCACGACGGCGTCCGGATGCCGTGGCACGGGCTCGGCCCTGCTCAGCCGGACGCCGGCCCGGCCCGTCGACATCGACCACGCCAGCCTGGCCAGCCCCTTCAGGTCGTCGGCCGCGGTCCTGGCCACGCGTACGCGCGAGTCCATGTCCTCGATCCAGTCGACCGGCACCTCGTGCACCCGCAGCCCGTTGTGCTCGGCCAGCAGGAGCAGCTCGGTGTCGAAGAACCAGCCGTTGTCCTCGACCTTGTCCATGAGCGGCCGCACCACGTCGGTCCTGGCCGCTTTGAAACCGCACTGGGCGTCGCTGAACCCGGCGCCGAAACCGTACCTGAGCAGGGCGTTGTAGGAACGCGACACCACCTCGCGGCGCAGCGAGCGGCGGGTGCGCGCGCTGTGCGCGAGCCGGGTGCCGATGGCGATCTCGGAGTGTCCGCTGGCCACCGCCGCGACCAGCGGGAACAGGGCGTCGAGGTCGGTGGACAGGTCGACGTCCATGTACGCGACGATGTCGGCCGGGCTGTCGCGCCAGGCCGCGCGCAACGCGGCGCCCCGGCCGCGCACGTCGATCCTGCGGGCGTGCACCTGGTCGAACTCCCCGGCCAGCGCGGCGGCGAGCGGCCAGGTGGCGTCGGTGCTGCCGTTGTCCATGATCGTGATGCGCCACGGCAGCGGGAATCGGTCGTCGAGGAAAGCGGCCAGCGTTCGCACGCAGCCGGGCAGGGCACGCTCCTCGTTGAGCACGGGGATGACGATGTCGACGCTGGCGAGCCGGGCCGCGGTGTCGAGGACGCGGGGGGCCGGCTTCGTGGCGGCACGCGTGTCCATGAATTCCCTGATCCTTTGCCTGTGGCCGTACGTCCAGGGAAATGTTGCTGGGGATGTCCAACGGGCCGCGCGGGGATTCCCTCACCATTCCGCTGAGCGGAGAGTGACTTTACCGAAGGTCCACAGAAAGCCTTCAGCTTCACCTCAGGACGGGGAGCAGGTCAACCGACCCTCCATCAGCTACGTTGGGCAAGGGATGTGTCACGCTTAGTTGGGAGCGCGATGCTGAGAGGCGTCCGGGACGACGATCTGCCGGTCATGCGGCGCTGGCGCAACCACCCGCAGGTGCGGGCCGCCAGTTTCACCACACATGAGATCGGGGCGGACGAGCATGCCCGCTGGTGGGCGGCCACCCGCGCCGATCCGGCAACACACGTCCTGATCTACGACCACGAGGGGACCGCCGCGGGCGTGGTGACCTACGCCGACCTGACGGCGGCGAGCGCCTGCTGGGGCTTCTACCTGGACTTCGACGGGCTCGAACGATCGGGGAGGCTGCTGCGGGCGTGGATCGGCCTGGAGCGGGCGGCCATCGACCACGCCTTCGGGCCGCTCGGGCTGACGACGTTGCACGGCTCCGTGCTGGCCGACAACGAGCCGGTCAGGCTGCTGCACAGGCGATTCGGGTTCGTCGAGGTCGGGTTCTACCGGCGGGACGTGGACGGGGTGGCGCGTGAGGTCGTGGCCATCGAGCTGAGGAAGGAACACACATGATCTCCATTGCGGGGCGGGCGATCGGTCCTGGTCATCCGCCGTTCGTCGTGGCCGAGCTGTCCGGCAACCACAACGGGAGCCTGGAGCGGGCGCTTGCCATCGTGGACGCGGTGGCCGCGGCCGGGGCGCACGCGCTGAAGCTGCAGACGTACCGGCCGGACACGCTCACCATCGACGCCGACGGGCCGGCGTTCCGCGTGGGCGACGGGCACGAGTTGTGGGGCGGACAGACGCTTTACCGGCTCTTCGAACGGGCCCACACGCCGTGGGAGTGGCACGAGCCGATCTTCGAGCGGGCGCGCTCGCACGGGCTCATCGTGTTCTCCTCACCCTTCGATCCGACGGCCGTCGAGTTCCTGGAGAAGCTCGACGTGCCGGCGTACAAGATCGCTTCATCCGAGATCGTGGATCTGCCGCTGATCCGGCTGGCGGCCGGGACCGGCAAGCCGCTGATCATCTCCACGGGGATGGCGTCAACCGGGGAGATCCACGCCGCCGTGGCCGCCGCCAGGGAAGCCGGGTGCACACAGCTCGCCGTGCTGGCGTGCACGGCCTCCTACCCGGCCTCGCCGGCCGAGAGCAACCTGCGGGCGCTGCCGCTGCTGGCGGAGCTCACCGGGGAGGTGGTGGGCATCTCCGACCACACGCCCGGCATCGGGGTCCCGCTGGCCGCCGTGGCGCTGGGGGCCTGCCTGATCGAGAAGCACGTGACCGCGTCGCGGGCCGACGGCGGGGTGGACGCCGCCTTCTCGCTGGAGCCCGGCGAGCTGGCGACGCTGGTGACGGAGAGCGAGCGGGCCTGGGAGGCGCTGGGGAGCGCGGTGATCGGGCCGCGTGCCTCCGAACGCGAAGGGCTGCGGTTCCGGCGGTCGTTGTACGTGGTCCGCGAGGTGCGGGCCGGGGAGACGGTCAGCGCGGAGAACGTACGGTCGATCCGGCCGGCCGGCGGGCTGCCTCCCGACTCGGCACGGGACGTGATGGGGCGGCGCTTCGCCCGGGACGTCCCGAAGGGCACGCCGCTGACCTGGGACCTGATCTAGAGCAGTTCGAGCAGGGCGTCGGCGACGCGTTCCCGGCCCTTGCCGTCCACCAGGCCACTGCCCCGCCGGCCGTGCTCCTCGCGGGCGGCGGGCTCGGCGAGCAGGCGGGCCAGCGTGCCGACGGCCTGCGGTCCGGGCGTGTTGCCGAGCCCGGCCGCGACGCCCCTGCCCACCAGCTCCTCATAGCCGATCAGCTGGTTGCCGGCCACCCAGGTCAGCGCCGTGGGCACGCCGAGATGGAGCAGCTCCCAGACGGCCGAGCCCGCCGCGGTGACCACGAGGTCGGCCTCGGCCATGAGCGCGGGCAGCCGGTCCGTCGGCGGGATGACGGTGATCGAGTCACCCGCGGCGAAGGGGGCCGGACTGACCACCGTGCCCTCGAACGGCACGCCGGTCGCCAGGAGCGCCCGCGTCCACGCGGGGACCACGCCCGCGCTGTCGGTGCCGCCGAAGAAGCACAACACCCGCGGCACCGCCATGCCCCGCCGCGGTGCCCGCTCGCATCTCCGCACGCTGTCGCGCAGCAACACGTAACGCGCCCCGGCCAGCCGCCGGCCGGCGCGGAAGGGCCGGCGCTCGGCGCCGAGGTTCTGGTCGAGGTAGAGGTCGGCCGCCTGGCCCAGCGGGTCGCCGTCGACGATCGCGAGCACCGCCAGACCCGCGTCCCTGAGCGCCGCCCCCGTGCCCTCCGGCAGGTCGTAGGAGTCGAGCACCACGGCGTCGAGCCGGAGCTCACGGGCCAGCCGCGCCAGCCGGACCGGGTCTTCCTGTGCGGCGACCAGCGGGAGACCACGCTCACGCAGCTGCGCCCGCGCCCACTCGGACCCGTCCACCGCACCGACGAAGACGACGTGCGCTCCGCGCGCGCACAGCTCCTCGGCCAACGCCACGCAACGCACCAGATGGCCGGCTCCGCGCCCGACCCTGGCGTCGCAGCGGAAGCCGACCCGCAACCCGCCCGTCACGCGTCCTGGAGCGCTTTCTGCTGGACATGGGCGTTGAGCTCGCGCACCTCCGGCCGGTCGCGCAGCCAGCTCACCAGCGTCCCGACCGGCACGCATCCGTCGCCCAGCTCGTCCACCACCCGGGAGATGAGCCGCCAGTCGTCCTCGGTGTCGAGCGTGACCCGCAGATCGTCGGCGACGGGCTGATAGGTGAGCCCGAGCAGCCGCGTGTCGCCTGGATGCTCATAGACGTAGGAGGTCACGTGCACGCGGTGGTAGGCGGCCGCCTCCCGGTCGGCCCGCTCCAGCGCCTCCCGGCCGACGATCTCCACGTCGAGCCCGCGCGGCAGCGTACGCGCCAGGCTCGTGCTCAGGTAGCCGAGCCCGGGCACGGCCCGGTAGACGAGCGCCGCCTCCCTGATCACCTGAGGGTCGAGCAGCGGGCAGTCCGCCGTGAAGCGCATCACGGCCTCGGCCTCCCGCTCCTCCAGCACCTGCATGAACCGCGTGAGCACATCGTCCACCGGTCCCCGGTGCCAGTCCACGCCGAGGCGGCAGCACTCGGCGACCACCACGTCGTCGACGTCCTCCGTGGTGGTGGCGACCACGAGGTCGTCCACGGCGTGCGACTCGCGCACGGCGCGCACCACCCACCCCAGCACCGAACGCCCGCCGCCCCCTAGCTGCCGCAGCACCTTGCCCGGCAACCGCGTAGAGCCCATACGAGCCTGAATGATCCCGACAATACGCACAGCAGCCCCATTTCCCCGTGTGACAGTGCGTCATTGATCGATCGCGCTATGCTACCGCCGAGCATGACGACAACAGTGCGTAAGCGCGAATTTCGGGGGGCACGTGAGCATTCTCAGCGGATCATCAATTTTGATCACCGGCGGGACGGGGTCCTTCGGCAAGGCCTTCATCCGCCACGCGCTCGACACACTCGGGGTGCGCCGCCTGGTGGTCTTCTCCCGCGACGAGCTCAAACAATACGAGAGCAGGCAGCTCTTCAACGACGACGAGCGGCTGCGCTGGTTCATCGGGGACGTGAGGGACCGCGACCGGCTGACCCGCGCCATGCACGGCGTCGACCACGTCGTGCACGCGGCGGCGCTCAAGCAGGTGGACACGGCCGAATACAACCCGTTCGAATACGTCCGCACCAACGTCGCAGGATCACAGAACGTGGTGGAGGCCGCCATCGACTGCGGCGTGCGCAAGGTGGTCGCGCTCTCCACCGACAAGGCGTCCAGCCCGATCAACCTCTACGGGGCCACGAAGCTCGTCGCCGACAAGCTGTTCGTGTCGGCCAATCACTACGCCGCCGCGCACGTGACCCGCTTCGCCGTGGTCCGCTACGGCAACGTCGTGGGCAGCAGGGGCTCGGTGGTGCCGCTGTTCCTGCGCCTGGCTGAGCGGGGCGCCAGCCTGCCGATCACCGACAAGCGCATGACCAGATTCTGGATCACGCTCGACCAGGCGGTCAGGTTCGTGGTCGACTCGTTCGACCTGATGCGGGGTGGCGAGCTCTACGTGCCGCGCATCCCCAGCATGCGCATCACCGACCTGGCCGAGGCGCTGGCGCCGGACAGCCCGATCTACGAGATCGGCATCCGTCCCGGAGAGAAGCTGCACGAGGAGATGATCGGCCCGGACGACGGCCGCAGGGCGTTGCGGCTCGCCGACCGCTTCGTCGTCCAGCCCACGATCGCGACGTGGGGCTACAAGCCACCACAGACCGGCGAGATGCTGCCGGAGGGCTTCGCCTACCGCTCCGACACCAACGACGAGTGGTTGTCGGTGGACGACCTGCGCACCCTGGTGGCCGGCTGATGCTCCCCTACGGGCGGCAGTCGATCGCCGAGTCCGACGTCGAGGCCGTGGCCGAGGTGCTGCGCGGCGACTGGCTGACCACCGGGCCCGCGGTGGCCGCGTTCGAGGCGGAGCTGGCCCGCTGGACGGGCGGCGTGCCGTGCGTGTCGGTCACCTCGGGCACGGCCGCGCTGCACGTCGCATACGCGGCGGCGGAGGTGCGCCCGGGCGACGAAGTGATCACGTCGCCGCTGACGTTCGTGGCCACGGCCGCCACGGCGGCGCTGCTCGGCGCGCGGGTGGTCTTCGCCGACGTGCAGCCCGACACCGGCAACCTCGACCCGGACGCCGTGGCCGCGCTGGCCGGCTCCCGGACCCGGGCGATCACGGCGGTGGACTACGCCGGCCACCCCGCCGACTACGACGAGCTGCGGACGGTCGCACAACGGGTGGGCGCGTCGCTGGTGGGGGACGCGGCGCACTCGATCGGGGCGGCCTACAAGGACCGGCCCGTGGGGTCGCTGGCGGACCTGACGACGTTCTCGTTCTACCCCACCAAGACCGTGACGACCGCCGAAGGCGGCGCCGTGGCGGCGGCCGATCCGGAGCAGCATGCGCGGGCGGCCCGCTTCAAGAACCACGGCCTGGTCAGAGACCCCGCCGAACAACGCGAGCCGGACGTGGGCGGCTGGCACCAGGAGGTGCACGCGTTCGGGCTCAACTACCGGCTGCCCGACGTGTTGTGCGCGCTCGGCATCAGCCAGCTGCGGCGGCTGGCCCGCTTCCGCGAGCGGCGGCGCGAGCTGGTCGCCCGCTACAACCTGCTGCTGCGCGAGGTGCCGGGGCTGCGGCTGCCCGCGCAGCGGGCCTACGTGTCCCCGAGCTGGCACCTCTATCCCGTACGCGTCCGCGACGGGCGGCGGCGTGAGGTCTACGAGAGCATGCGGGCGGCCGGCATCGGCGTGCAGGTCAACTACATCCCCGCCTACTGGCATCCGGTCTTCGCCGACCTCGGCTACCGGCGCGGCCTCTGCCCGCACGCGGAGGCTTACTACGCCGAGGAGTTGTCGCTGCCGCTGTTCCCCGATCTCACCGACGCCCAGCAGGACCGGGTCGTGGAGACACTGGCGAAGATCCTGGCCTAGCGTTCGGCGAGGAGCAGGCAGCCGTCCTCGCCCCGGTCCACCAGAAACCGCCGCTCCGCGATGGTCGCGACGGGACGCTGGCGGGTGCGCACCAGCGGGCGCAGCGCCTTGCCCTGGTCGATGACGACCTCCCAGCACGACTCGTCGCCGACCCGCTCGTCGACGTCCGCCAGTGGCACCCGGGCGTGGAAGTCCCGGCCCGACAGCGCCACCGGGAAGTACATCTCCTCGCCGTCGCTCCTGCGTCTCAACCGCAGCACCGGCTCCCCGTCGCCGACGTCGGACATCTCCCCCGAGAACACCAGGTCGCCGCCGTTCACCCGGCACTCCGCGATGATCGCCTCCGCCTTACGCAGCCGCAGGCCCCAGGAGCCCTTGACGCTGCGTACCGGCACCAGCCACACCCCTGACCTGCGGCGCGGCGCCGGGATCTCGGGCGGCAGCCAGCGCGGCCCGCCCACCCTGCCGTCGAGCCGCAGCCCTTGCCCCTTGAGGTCGAGCCGCAGGTCCCAGAGGCCGCGCCGGGCGAGCTGGGCCGTGGTCAGCGCGGCCGGGTCGAGGGCGAACCTGAACGGGAACACGTGCTGGGGCAGCGTGTCACCGTCGTCGTCCGCCAAGTGCTCCCAGACCGGCGCGGAGTCCTGCTCGCCCAGCTGGACGGTCTCGCCGGTCCTGCGTTCCTCCAGCCAGACGCGTACGCGTGCCTGGCCCAGCGCGCCGACGTCGAAGCTGCCGACGCCCGCCCAGCCCGCGCCGGCGAGCCGGCCGTCCCGCCAGTCGAGCTCCACGAGCCTGGCGGACAGGTCCAGCTCGGCCGACACGTCGGACAACTGTCCCGGCATCCATGGGTGGCGGCCGTACCAGCGCCTGCGCACGAACCCGGCCGGGCGCACCCGGGGCCGCAGCCGGCCGTCGCGGACCTGGGCGTGCACGTCGGCGAGCTCGGCCAGGCGGCGCTCGTGCAGGAGGTGGACCTGAAGCCGGTGCGCGAACGGCACGCTCTGCCACGCCTCGCGCGACACACCGTCGAGATAACGGACGATCAGGTCGATCAACGCCGGGTCCGCCGAGTCGCCCATGGCGGCCACGGCCTCCACCGCGACGCTCATGTCGATCTCCATCGTGTCGCGGTCGAAGTCCGGCTTGAGCCGCGGCGCGCGGCGGGCCACCAGGTCGGCGGTCTCCAGCACCGACAGGAGGCGGTCACGCAGGTTGCCCGGCTCCAGTTGGCGCTGGGTGATCGAGGAGCCCGGCTCGTCGCGCTGCCTCCAGTGGTAGACGACCTTGGCAAGCACGTCCACCGAGCGCGCGCCGACGTGGGCGGCGATGGCGACGGGCTGGTCCTCGTACATGCGCTCGGGGAAGCTCAGGCCGAGCTCCTCCCAGAAGGAGCGGCGGTAGATCTTGTTCCAGAGCATGCGGTCGCGGATCAGCAGCCGGTGGCGGGTGATGTGGGTGCCCTTGACGGGCTTGGCGAACGCCTCCTTGTGTGCCCACGAGCGGACCAGCAGGTTCCTGTAGAGCCGCATGACGTTTCCGCAGGCCAGGTCGGAGCCCGAGGACTCGAGCGAGGACACCAGGCGGCCGAACGCGCCCGGGGGGACCGTGTCGTCGCCGTCCACGAAGGCCAGGTAGCGGCCGGTCGCCTGGCGCAGGCCGATGTTGCGGGCCCGTCCCACACCCTGGTTGTCCTGGCTGATGAGACGGATGCGGCGGTCGCCGGCCTGCCGGTCCCTGACGACGGCCGGGCCGCCGTCGTCGCTGCCATCGTCCACGCAGATCACCTCCAGATCCTTCAGGCTCTGGGCGGCGATGGAGTCCAGGCAGGGTCCGATGTACTTCTCGACGTTGTAGAACGGGACGATGACCGACAGAACCGGCACCTGTACTCCTCCTCGTCAGCCGGACAACAAGCGGAACACTTTGCGGGCGACCCTGCGCGGGCGTGCCAGGCGGCGCGAGAGCCGGTAGCCGAGCGTTCTGCGGTAGGCGGTGGCCTTGCGATGCGTCCTGCGCAGCTTGGCCCTGGCCCTGACCAGCTCACGCTCCCGGTAGGACAACTTGGTCTCCAGGCGCGCGACGCGCGCCAGGGCGGCGGTGAGCTGGTCGGTCAGGCGGTCGCGGGCGCTGACCAGGTCGCGGTACGTCGGCGCCTGCTCCGCCAGCTCGGCGGGCTGCCCCAGCTCGGCGTCGAGCTTGCGGGCCCGGTCGAGGTCGCCTGGATCGCAGGGGCGGGCGGCCATGCCGCACAGGGTCAGCGTGAGCTGGTCCGCCTCCAGCGGCCATGGCCACGGGTGATGGTGGCCGGCCGCCAGCAGCCTGACCGCGAACCGCCGCAGGATCCGGCACAGCACTACACGTGGCTCGGGGGGCGTGGACGGGAGCGCCGCCATGGGGCCGATGGCGGTGAACCGCTCGCCGTCGTACACCAGGCTGTCGGTGCCGGCGGCCGCGTCGCCGCCCTGCTCCAGCCAGATGGCCAGGTTTTGGAGCAGCTCGCGGACGGTCTTCACGTCCTCGCGGGCGCATGCTTCGACGAGGATCTCTTCGACGACCCGGCCTGTGGGGACGGGGTGCTCCGCGCCGTCGGGGAGGTGTTTGAGTCCGGCCTGGGTGAGCTCGTACAGGGCCGGCCCTTCCTCGATGAGGCCGAGCGGCAGCTCTCCTGCATCGTCGGCGCCGATCGGGCTCTTGGTGATCAGCGGAGGGCGGGTGGCCACGGCGAGCCACAGCGGGGCGAGCTCCTCCCCCAGGCGATGCCGGAACACCAGGCGGGTCAGGCGCAGCGGGTCGGCCACCAGCATGCCGTCACCGCCCCAGGAACTCAGCGGGAACGTGAGCGCGTCCGGCAGCTCGGCGGTCAGGGCCTCGCGAGCGAGCAGGGCACGAGGCGCCTGCCTGCCCGGGTACGCGGCGTAGCACCGCTGCACCGTCAGCCCCGCCGACTCCAGTCCAGCGTCCAGGGCGCCGCGTCCGCTGGGGTAGCTGGGGTCGAAGCCGTGCGGGGCCCACTGGTCGTCGGCGCCGTCCCGGTCGGCGGGCCGGGCCTCGACGAGCCGGTCCACGCCGAGGTCGTTGCGTACGCCGAGCACCAGGCGCCCGCCCGGCGCGACGAGTGCGGCCAGCGCGTCGAGCGACTCGATCCAGGCCGCGGCCGGCGCCTCGGCGGAGTGTGTACGCAGCAGCCCGTCCAGGGCCAGCACCAGGTCGTACGGCTCGTCTGCCGCGAACACCTCCAGCCGTCCGCAGAATACCGCCAGCCCCGGATGGCGTTCGCCGAGCGCGCAGGCGTCGGGGTAGGACCGCAGGAGCACGGCCGCCGAAGGGGTATGCACTGCGGAGACGTGCGCCGCAGAGACGTGCGCCGCAGAGACGTGCGCCGCGGAGGCATGCGCCGCCACCTCGTCCACGACCAGCTGCGGATGCGGTCCGACCAGCAGGACCCGGCCGCTCGGCGGGAGCATCCGCCTGATCAGCTCCAGTGCCGCGCCCCGCCAGTCTGTCGCACCACCCATGTTGGACATGTCAGACCAAAGCAGCATCTCGCCGCCGATCAAATGGACGTTCTCGGGCGCCTCGCCACTCATACACGTGTTCATGGCCTCACTCCGTCCGGCGGCTCGGTCGCCCGGATGCCGCCGCCTTCCCCCGCGCCGGTCGCTTCGTCTCCGCCTCTGCTCCAGGCGGCGTCGCTCCCTCGCCCACCCGCTTCCATCCGAACATTCGCCGTAGCTCCTCCGGTGTCGCCTGATACTCGAATCCCAGCTCGCGCCGCGCCACCTCGGCCGCCAGCTCCGGATCGACGCGTGTGCCGTGCAGCTCGGGCCAGAGCCGCATGCGGCGCGCCGTGCCGCCGTACTCGGGACGTTCGTCCTCGAACTGCATCGGGTCCCCGTACACGGCCACCTCGCACCCCACCGAGGCGCCGTAGAACAGCGCGCTGCCGAGCCGGTTGGAGGCCACCCTGCGGTGGCGCCGCAACTGGACCAGCTGCTTGCGCAGGAAGTCCCGCCCCTTGCCCTCCCAGCGGGATCCGCGCTCGCCATGGCAGATGACTCGAAATCCCCTCGATTCGTACGCCCGCCGAATGTCCGGATTTGCGAATTCCAACCAATAAAGGCAGACCGTGACCGGACCGGTCTCGACATTTCGGATTTCGTCGGCCAGGCGGGCGTGGTCGCCAGTGACGGAATACTTCTCCCAACCATGAAAGGGATACCAGATCGTACCCTGGCGCTCCGGCGTCACGCCCAGCTCAGGCTCCAGATGAAGGAGGTAAATCCAGGGGGCGCCGATGAGGTAGTGCCCCCTTCTGCCCATCGACCAGCCGCGGCGGCGCAGCACGTCGGACCAGATGAAGCGGGGGTATCCGGGGCTGCACCAGTGGTCGTTCGGGGGAAATCCATGGAGATAGTTCCATCCGTGCTGAAGGAAACCTTGGATGCGTTTTGGCACCTCGTCGGACAGGTCGCAGTATCTGGCGAGTATGCGGGAGTGCCCGTACCAGTGATTGGATTCGTCCATCATTCCCCCTGTAGTGGTTCGCGCGCCCCAGCCGACATTCCCAGCGCCCAACGTGCCCCACTCGCCGTTATACGGTTCCATTACTCGAGACGGGGGCTTGGTTTCTCCGGACCCGGAAATGCCGCTACACTACGTCGTGGCTTGAGGACAGAGAGTGAGTGATCATGAGTCATCTCGATCGCCTGCGGGCCGTCTTCCGCAGGGCGCTCAACCTTCCCGCCGACGCCGATGTCGACGGCCTCCAATACCGGGCGGTCCCACAGTGGGACTCGCTGGCCCACATGGCGTTGATCGCCGCGATGGAGGACGAGTTCTCCATCATGATCGACACTGATGAGATGATCGACATGAGCTCGTTCGCGAAGGCGGCCGAGCTGCTGGAGAAGCATGGCATCGGCGCCGCCGCCGTCTGAGCCCGGCGCAGCCGTGCCGCCTGCGCCCCGCGCCGCCATCTCGTCGGAGCCCACTACCACGCCGCCACCGTCGTTGTCGCCGTCGTCCGAGCCACGTGTCGCGCTCGTCACGGGATCGACGGCGGGCATCGGGCGGGCGATCGCGATGTGGCTGGCCGCGACCGGATACGCCGTCGAGGTGCACGGCCGCGACGAGGAGCGTGCGTCCAAGGCCGCCGCCGAGGTGGCGGCGCAGACCGGCGGGGCGGCCCACCCGATCCACGGCGACGTGGCGGACCCATCGCTCGTCTCGGCCATGATGCGGCAGATCTACCAGCGTCACGGCCGGCTCGACGCCCTCGTGATCAACGCCGGCATCCACGCGGCGGGCCCGCTCGGCATGATGCGCCACGACACGATCAACCGGTTGTTCGAGGTCAACGCCATGGGCGCGACACACACCCTGCAGGCCTCGCTCAGGCTGCTGCGCCGGGGGGCCTTTCCCGCCGTGGTGCTGGTCTCCTCGGTCATGGGCCGCGCGGGCGGCCGGGGACAGGCGGTCTACTCCGCGACCAAAGGGGCGGTCATCGGCCTCACCCTGGCCGCGGCCAAGGAGCTGGGCCCGGCCGGGATCAGGGTCAATGCCGTGGCTCCCGGCTACATCCAGACGGACATGCTCGCCACACTCGACGGCGACGCCCGGGAGGCGACGATCGCGGCGACCCCGCTCGGCCGGCTCGGCACACCCGATGACGTCGCCGGTGCCGTCGCGTTCCTGCTCTCGCCCGCCGCGGCTTTCATCACCGGGCAGGTCATCGGCGTGGACGGCGGGCTGACGCCATGACCTTCGCCAAGCCATCGCCACACCCGCAGGCCGGGCTCAGGGGTGCGGTCTTCCCGCACTCGGAGGCGCGGCTCGTGGTGGCCGGGGAAGCGGCGGGCCTGGGCGGCTATGCGCTGGGCAACCACATCACACGCACGGCGGAGGCTCTCTCCCGGCTGCGGCCGGGGCCGCTGTTCTGCGGGATGCGCAACAACCTCGCCTCCGTGCTGCGATACCTCGCCGCCTGGCGTTCCGGCCGGCCGATCGCGCTGCTGGATCCGGACCTCCCCGCCGGGATCCTGGCCGATCTGGTGGGCCGGTTCCGGCCGGCCGCGTTGGTCGGGTTCACACATGCGGCCGACGGCTCCCCGCCGACACGGCGCGACGTGCCTGATCCGCATCCCGACCTCGCCATCCTCCTCGCTACCTCAGGCTCCACCGGCAATCCCAAGCTCGTGCGCCTGTCCCGCCAGGCCGTCCTGGCCAACGCCCAGGCCATCGCCGCCGCGCTGTCCATCACGCCCGGCGAGATCGCGCCCACGAGCCTGCCGCTGCATTACAGCTACGGCCTGTCCGTGCTCAACAGCCATCTGACGGCGGGCGCGACCGTGATGCTGACGGAGGCGGGGCTGCTGGAGCGGTCGTTCTGGACGCATCTGGACGCGCACCGGTGCACGTCACTGGCCGCCGTCCCCTACCAGTACGAGATGTTGCGCCGACTCCGCTACGACCGGTCGGAGCATCCGACGATCGCCACGCTCACCCAGGCCGGCGGGCGCCTCAGCCCTGAGCTGATCGCGGAGTTCTCGGAGAAGGCGGACCGGTTCTTCGTCATGTACGGCCAGACGGAGGCCACCGCCCGCATCACGATCCTGCCCCCGGACCGGCTCGCCGACAAGCCGGGCTCGGTGGGGGTGGCCGTTCCGGGTGGGCGACTGGACGTCGAGGACGGCGAGGTCGTCTATCACGGTCCTAACGTCATGATGGGATACGCGGAGACGGCGGCGGACCTGGCCCGAGGGGACGATCTGGGCGGTGTGCTGCGCACCGGCGATCTGGGCCGGCTGGACTCCGAGGGCTTCCTCTTCATCACGGGACGACTCAAGCGCATCGCCAAGATCTTCGGCGTACGGGTGAATCTGGACGACGTTGAGCGCCTCCTGCGGGACTCCGGGCCGGTGGCGGCCACCAGCGGGGACGACCGGGTGACGGTGTGGGCCGAAGGGCTGGACGCGGCCGGGTGCGTGGGACTTGCGCGGCGGCTGGGGGCCGAGCTGCGGGTGCACTGGAGCGGGTTCGACGTACGCGGCATCGACCGTCTCCCCCTGCTGGCCACCGGCAAGATCGACTACCGTGCCCTGGAAGCCCGCTCATGACGGCCTCGTCGTTCATCCGGGTGCTGGGCGCACCGCGCCTCCTTAATGTTGTGCGCGTCCCGCGGCCAGGCGCCACGCCCCCGGCGGACGGCCTATCGACGCGTCGTGGAGGGCACGACGGCGACGCTCTGTGCGCCGCCTGGCAAGGCGATCGGCGCGACTGGCGGCCAAGCCCATGCACAAGGCGGTCCGCTTCCCGGGGCGGGTCCACTTCCCGGAGGCGACACGATCCCGGCGCGACACGATCCCGTGGGGCGGCGCGCGATCCCGGGAGGCGACGCGATCCCGGGAGGCGACGCGATCCCGACGTGCGATCCCGGGGGCGACGCAGTCCCACGGGCGACGCAGTCCCGCGGGCGACGCAGTCCCGCGGGGACGACACGATCCCGGGGCGATCCCGGAGGCGACACGATCCCGGAGGCGACACGATCCCGGAGGCGACACGATCCCGGGCGCGACACGATCCCGGGCGCGACGCGATCCGGTGGGCGACACGATCCCGTGGGGCGGCGCGCGATCCCGGGGGCCGACGCGATCCCGGGGGCCGACGCGATCCCGGGGCGACGTGCGATCCCGTGGACGACGCAGTCCCGGGGCGACGCAGTCCCGAGGGGCGACACGGTCCCGAGGGGCGAGACGATCCCGGGGGTGGCCCGCGATCCCGGAGGCGACGTCTGCGGGGATAGGGCCGGGGCAGGTGGGCGGGCGCGTGGTGGTGTGTGGTCAAGGACGTGGGGGGCGTTGGGTGAGCGTTTTCACGATGGATGAGGCCGAGCGGGAGGCAGTGCTGGTGCCCGAGCTGGCCGCCCTGACCGAGCGGCACAGGGCGACCTGCCGGCCCTACCGTCGGATTCTCGACGCGATCGGTGCGGTGCCGCCCTACGAGCGCCTGATGGACCTGCCGTGGTTGCCGGTGCGGCTGTTCAAGACGCACGAGTTGCGCAGCGTGCCGCAGGAGCAGGTGTTCAGGGTGCTGACCTCCAGCGGGACGACCGGGCAGCAGCCGAGCCAGGTCTATCTGGACCGGGAGGCGGCCGCGGCTCAGACGCGCATGCTGGCGGCCACGCTCAGGGTGGTGCTGGGTGAGCGGCGGCTGCCGATGCTGGTCGTGGACAGCCGTTCCGTGGTGCGGGATCCGACGTTGAGCGCTCGCGGGGCTGGGGTGCTCGGGATGATGAACTTCGGCAGGGATCACACGTTCGTGCTGGACGAGCAGGGGCGGGTGGACGCCGAGGCGGTCAAGGGGTTCCTTGAGCGGCATGGGAGCCGGCGGTTCCTGATCTTCGGGTTCACGTTCATGGTGTGGCTCTGGCTGCGGGACCTGGGGGCGGATCTGTCGCAGGGGGTGCTGATCCACTCCGGTGGGTGGAAGCGCCTGGCCGAGCAGGCGGTGGACAATGCCGAGTTCCGGCGGCGGCTGGCGGCGGAGTGTGGGTTGACCAGGGTGCACAACTTCTACGGGATGGTCGAGCAGATCGGGACGATCTTTCTGGAAGGGCCCCATGGGGATGGGCTTTACTGCCCCGATTTCGCCAATGTCGTGATTCGTGATCCGGAGACGTGGCAGGAGGCGCCGAACGGCGTGCCCGGGCTGATCGAGGTCGTCAGCACGCTGCCGACGTCGTATCCCGGTCATGTGCTGCTCACGGAGGATCTAGGTGTGGTGCGGGGCGTCGACGACGGGGCCTGGCCGGGGAAGCGGTTCGAGGTCCTCGGCAGGCTGCCGCGAGCGGAGGCACGGGGTTGCAGCGACACCATGGGGCAGGTCGGCTGATGCGGGACACATCCGGGGCGGATACCGGCGCGACTGGGGCGGGTGACGGCACCTCACAAGCGCGTGGCGGCACCTCACAAGCGCGTGGCGGCGCGTCACAGGCGGGTGGCGGCGCGGTGGTGCGGGTGCGGTTTCCGTGGGAGGAGCGCGTACCCGTGGAGGTGCTGCTCGGACAGGTGCGGGGCCGACTCGAGGTCGGGGATCGGCGGGTTCGGGAGTTCCTGGCCGAATTCGGCAGGCGGCTGTTGCGGCCGACCCTGGCCCGGCGGCACCCTGAGCTCGGGTCGCTCGGATTCTTCCTGCGGCCCAGCGAGCTGGCCCGCACGATCGAGGGGATGGCCGGCGAGCACGTACGCGTGCCACGCGGCCTGATCTTCCACATCCCGCCCGCGAACGTGGACACGGTCTTCGTCTACTCCTGGGCCCTGTCGGCCCTGATGGGCAACCGCAACGTCGTACGCCTTTCGCCGCGTTCCGGGGCGGTCGCCGAGGCGATCGTCGAGACGCTGCAGGAGGCGCTGCGCGAGGCCGACCCCGTCGTCGGCCAGACACAGCGGATCATCTCCTACGAACGCGAAGCCGAGGCCGTCACCACCGCGCTCTCCGCGGCCTGCGACCTGCGGGTGGTGTGGGGCGGCGACCGGACGGTGCAGGACGTGCGGCGATACCCGCTCCCCCCGCATGCCCGTGACCTGGTCTTCCCTGATCGTTCCTCGTTCGCCGTGATACGGGCGGCGGCGTGGTTGTGCGCGCCGCGAGCCACGCGAGTGAGCGTGGCGGAGGGGTTCGTCAACGACACCTACTGGTTCGACCAGGCGGCCTGCTCGTCGCCGCGGACGGTGTTCTGGGTGGGCGCGGAGGTCGATTGCGACGCGGCGCGGGCCGACTTCATCGATCACGTGTCGCGGGTGGTCACGGCACGCGGCTGGGGTGTCGATGCGGCAATGGCCGTGGAGAAGCGGGTCTCCACCTATGGGCTGGCCGCGGAGGGAGTCGCGCAGAGCGTGGAGTTCCGCGGGAACGCGCTGGCCAACGTGACCCTGGCGGCCGCCGACCAGGCGCCGAGGCGGTGGCTGGGCGCGGGGACGTTCGCCCATGCCAGGCTCGGCTCGCCGGCCGAGCTGGCGGGACTGGTCGAGCGGCGGGATCAGACGATGACCCATTACGGGTTCGGGCGGCCGGAGTTGGAGGAGCTGGCCAGGGCACTGGCGGGGCCCGGGGTCGACCGCATGGTGCCGGTCGGCAGCGCGCTCAGTTTCCATCGGGTGTGGGACGGGGTCGATCTGCCGGCCGAGTTCACCCGGCTGGTGACGGTGGTCCGATGACGACTGTTCGCACGGTGGTCCGATGACGATGGTTCGCACGGTGGTCCGATGACGATGGTTCGCGCGGTGCTGTGCCGGTGGTCCCCGGTTTCATGACGATCGCGCCGCTCAAGAGCACACATGCCGCTCCGGCGCGGTCCTCGCGCCGTCGGCTGGGCCCGGGGTGGTGGCCTGCGGGGATCGTGGCGGCCGGTGCGGTGGCCGTGTTCCTATGGTGCGGGGTCTCGGCCCGCGATCTGGCGGCGTTCGCGGCGTACGCCGGGCTCGGGGTGGCGTTGCCGGGGACCCTGCTCTGGCGGGCGCTGACGGGGGGCGGGCGGTCGACGGCCGAGGACGTCGCGGCCGGTCTTGCGCTCGGCTACGCGATAGAGGTCTTGGCCTACATCCCGGCGAGGGCCGCCGGGATGCCGCTGCTCGTGCTGGTCCCGCCCGTCGCCGTGCTCGGCACCTTCCTGATCGCGCCGGGGCTGCGGCGACATTGGCGGGGCCGGGCCGGCGCGGAGCGGATGCCCGGGTGGTGTGCATGGGTGCTGGCAGGGGTGATCGGATACCTGATCACGTGGAGCACGTTGTCCCTGTACCGGGTGCCGATCGCGAGCGCGTACGTGGACATGCCCTACCACCTGGCCCTGGTCGGCGAGGTCAAGCACCATTTGCCGCCCACGCTGCCGTCCGTGCTGGGCGAGCGGCTCTGTTACCACTGGTTCGTCTATGCCGACATGGCCGCGACGAGCTGGGTCACCGGGATCGAGCCGGTGACGCTCGTGTACAAGTTGTCCACGCTGCCGATGATGGCGGCGATGGTCGTGCTGGTGGCGGTGCTGGGGCGGCGGCTCGGCGGGCGCTGGGGGGCCGGGGCGGCGGCGGTCGGAGTGACGTACTTCCTGCTCAGCCCGGTCCTGCAGGACGGTGTGTCCTTCACGGCGCGCTCGATGTTCACCGCCTGGGCGAGTCCCACGCAGACGTTCGGGGCGTTGTTGTTCGCGCCCGTGGTGGTGTTGCTGGTCGCCGGCTGGTCGCGGCGAGGGTGGGTGGCGCTGGTCGTGCTGCTGCTGGCGTTGACCGGGGCGAAGGCCACGTTTCTGCCGTTGTTGCTGGCGGGCTTGCTGGCTGTGGTCGCCGTGCGGTGGGTCGCGGAGCGGCGGCTGCCGCGCAGGTGGGCAGCCGCGGCGGCGCTCACATTGGTGTGCCTGCTCATCGCCCAGTTCGTGGTGTTCGGGCGGGGGTCTCATGGGATGGCGGTCTCGCCGTTCGCGACGATGCGGGTGGTGTGGGGGGCGGTGGCCGGCATCGAGATGCCCGCACTGGCCTCCGCGTCCCTGGGCCCGTTGGTGGTGCTCTCCGTCGTGCACCTGTTCTGCCTCGGTTGTGTGTGGGGTGGGGTGGCAGGGCTCGGGCGGCGGGTGCTGGAGCCGCCGATGGTGTTGCTGCTCGGTATGGGCGTCGCCGGAATCGGCGCGGCCACGCTGCTGGGACACCCGTCGGAGTCGCAGCTCTATTTCCTGGAAGGCGTCCGGCCCTACCTGTCGATCGCTGCCGTGTGCGGGATGCTTGCCCTCCGAAGCGGAGGAGATCGCGGCGAGAGAGCGAGGAGCGAAGCGGGCGCGACCATGAACAAGCCCTGGCGGGCCGTGGCGTGGACAGGGGCCGGGGCGGGCGCCGCCGTGATGGCAGCGCAGCTCGACGTGCCCGGGGATGCGCTGGAGCGGGTCGTGGTGCCGTACCTGCTGCTCGCGGTCGCGGGGGTGGTGGTGTGGCGGTGTGGGTCCGTGCTGGCGGTGGTGGCGCTGCTCGCGGGGTATTCGGTCCCGGCCTCCGTGCGCGACGTGGTCGCGCACGTCACGCCTGCGCCGGGGGACCGTGAGCGGCTGATCCCCGACGGCGCGCTGGAGGCCGGGCGGTGGTTGCGCGAGCACTCCTCACCCGCCGACGTGGTGGCCACCGACCTGCATTGCCGTCCCGTCGCGCCGCATCCGTGCGACAGCAGGCACTACTGGGTGTCGGGGTTCACCGAACGCCGGGTACTCGTGGAGGGCTGGGGGTACGCCGAGAGCACGCAGTCACGTACCCAGTTGTTCGTGACGTCCTACCTGACGGTGCCGTTCGCAGACCCTGCTCGGCTGGCGGCGAACGACGCGGTGTTCGCGGCGCCGACGGCGGAGAACGTCCGGCGCCTCGCCCGAGAATACGGGGTCAAATGGCTCTTCACCGGGCGAAATCCGAACCTATGGAAATTCGCCCGGCTGCGGTTCCGCAGCGCGTCCATCTCGGTTTACGAGCTCGCCGAAAGTTGACCTGCTCCCCGTTCTGAAGGGACGGGGATTCCCGTGCCGCTATGCGGCAGCACGTGCCGCGTGCGCGGCCTGTGCTGTGGAACGGGGTGCTTGGCGTTTCGCGGACCCGGGTGGGTCTCCACGCCCTGAGACGACCAGCCCGGCCGCCTGTCCTTTGGTTTTGATGTTCTTCGCCCCGACGATGTCGGCGTGCTCGGTGTGCCCGCAAGAAGCGCAGGAGAAGATCGCTTGGCTCTTGCGGCTCTTCTCGTCCACTGTCCCGCAGGCAGGGTTCGGGCACGTCTGGGACGTGTACGCGGGGTTGATCTTATGGATGGCGCTGCCGGTGTAGCGGGCCTTGGAGCGCAGGGCGACTTCCAGGCCGTACCAGCCCTTGTCGAGAATCGCCTTGTTGAGCCCGGATTTCGCCGCCGCGCCGTTGCGCAGGAACCGGCCCGGCAGGCCGGGGTCGGGTTTCGGCTTGGCGGCCGCGCTCATGCCCTTGGTGTTCAGCTCTTCGATGACCACATGCCCGTAGGACCGGGTGAGCCGGTGCGCGGCCTGCGCGTTGAAGTCGGCGCGCCGCCACCGCACCCGCCGCATGATCTCACCCATCGCGGCCACGACCGTCTTGCGCCGCTTCGATCCCTTCTTCGCGCGGGCGAGCCGGCGTTGCAGCCGCAGATACCGTTCCGCTTCGCCGGGCGTGAGATACCCGAGGTCGCCTTCTCGGTCCTGTTTGCTGTCCGGTGGCGGCTGCGTGGAGGAGACACCGTCGGTTGTGGCGTGGCGGCGGTCGAAGAACTCCCCATCCGACGTCACAGCGGCCGTGACCACCCCCCGATCCACACCCACCCATGCCGGGCAGGCGTGCTCCTCCCGCTCGCTGATCCCATCGTCGATGAGGAAGCTGATGAACCAGTGCTTGCCGTCCCGGGACACGGTCGCGGACTTGACGCTTCCCCCAAGCGGGCGCGACAGGCGAAAGCGCGCCCACCCGAACTTGGGCAGGAACACCCGCCCCCACTTGCGGCCGATCCGCTCGACCGGGATGTGCTTGGCGGTGGGGAACCGAAACGACGGCCGCCACTTCGCCTTGGCCTTCCAGTGCACCTTCCACGTGCCATGCGTGCGGCACGCCTGGTCCAGGTCTTTGAGGGTTTGCTGGATCACCTGGGCGGGGGCGTCGGCGAGCCAGTCGCAGTACGGGTCGGTCTTCGCCTCGGCGAGCTGCTTGCACTGCTCCTCATAAGTGATCCGCTGTCCGCGCCGCCGGTATTCCCGCCGTTGTTCGAGTCCGGTGTTCCACACGGCCCGGCAGATCCCGGCCAGCCTTTCGGCGAACGCCCGCTGCCCGAAGTCGAACTCCAGGCGGTACTTCCGGCCCGCCAGCACGCGAAACACCCCTCTCCCACGGGACGCCTGCGTCTCAAGACTCGAACACATTATCACCTGGCCCATGAGCCGGGAGATGGAATATCGGCGTGGCAGGCACGTGGTTTCCGCGCTGCACGTCCATCTGGTCTTTGTCGCCAAATATCGCAGAAACGGCTTCGATGAGGAGATGCTGCGCCGCTGCGAAGACATCATGATCGAGGTGTGCGACAGTTTCGAGGCCGAACTTCGCGACTTCAACGGCGAACACGACCACGTCCACCTGCTCGTCCATTACCCGCCCAAAGTCGCCGTCAGCAAACTCGTCAACTCCCTGAAGGGCGTCTCCTCCCACTACCTCCGCAAAGAGTTCACTGACCGCCTCGACCGCGCCATCATGCACGGCCCCTTCTGGTCACCCAGCTACTTCGCCGCCTCCTGTGGCGGAGCCCCACTATCGATCATCAAGGCGTATATCGAACAGCAGCGCCGCCCCACCTGAGGTTCCGCGCTCCGGCTGAAGGCCGAGGCTTTCTGCGGACCTTCGGTAAAGAGCTCATCAGGCTCAGGTCTCGGGTGCGGATTCCAAGGCATGCTGCCCTCGATCCCATCCTGAGATCCGAGGAGCAAATTCGGCATGATCCCCCATCTCAGCATCGTCGTTCCGTACCACAACGTGGAGTCGTACCTCACCGAGTGCCTGAAGTCGCTGGCCGTCCAGACGCTGGAGGACTTCGAGGTCGTCATGGTCGACGACGGCTCCAGCGACGGCAGCCGGCGGATCGCCGAGGACTTCGTCGCCAAGGACCGCCGCTTCGTCCTGATAGAGCAACGCAACCTGGGGCCCGGGCCGGCCCGCAACGCGGGGATCGAGCGGGCCACGGGCGCGTACCTGGCCTTCGCCGACGCCGATGACGTCGTGCCGCCGCACGCGTACGAGCGGCTCGTCGCCAAGCTGGCCGAGACCGGCTCCGACCTGGCGTGCGGCGCGGTGGGGCGGCTGGTCGACGGCGTGCTGGAGGAGTCGATCCTGCACGAGAAGGTGTTCAGGCGGCCGCAGCTGTGCACCCACATCACCGACAAGCCGGTGCTCATCAGAGACCGCACGATCTGGAACAAGGTCTACCGCCGCGACTTCTGGGAGCGCGCCGGGCTGCGGTTCTCCGCCGGCATCTACGAGGATGTGCCGGTCGCCATGCGGGCGCACGTGCTGGCCACCCGTGTGGACATGCTGGGCGACGTGGTCTATCACTGGCGCAGGCGGGAGTCGTCCATCACGCAGTGCCGGAACGAGCTGCCCAACCTGCACGAGCGGCTGGCCGCCATCCGCTCGGTCCGGGCGTTCCTCGACGAGCGGGCGCCCGAGTTGCTCGACGGCTTCGACGCGCTGGTGCTGGAGAAGGACATCCTCTTCCTGTTCCAGGCGCTGGAGGTCAGCGAGGAGCCGGAGCCGCTGCTCGAGCTGGCCCGCGCGTGGGTGGCCTCGCTGGGCCAGAACGCCCTGAACACCGCGCCGTCGCTGCGCCGCCTTGAGCTGCACCTGCTCGGGCGCGGCCTGGTGGCCGAGCTGCGGAAGATCCGCGAGTTCCGCCGCGCCCGCGAGGACGCCGCCCGCATCGTGCCGCGTGGCTGGCGCAACACCGGCTGGTACGGCGACTACCCGTTCTTCCGCGACCGCCGGCTCAAGATCCCCGACGCCGTGTTCGACGCCCGCGACGAGCTGAAACTGCACGCCAGGGTCGAGAGCTGCGAGTGGACGGGCACGGAGTACCGGGTACGCGGGCACGTCTCGATCCACCGCGTCGACCGCCGGGTCGGCCAGATCGACCTGTGGCTCAGCGACGGCCGCCGCAAGGTCCCGCTGGAGGTGCGGCGCGCCGGACGGCACGGGATCGTCACGACCATCGACCCGGAGCGGCTGGCCGGCGGTGGCCCGAGCTGGCGGCTGCAGGCGCGGACCGAGACCCGCGGGCTGGTGCTGAAGGGCTGGTTCAGGGACGTCGAGGCGCACGCGTCGTGGCGGTTCACGGCATCGGGAGTGCCGGGTTGGTCAAGAAGCGGCATGGACATGCCCCAGTAGTTCCAGACAGTAATCGCAAGAGTGCGTGTCGTGTTCATGCTGGTCTCCATGAGGACCTATTCGCTCGATGACGTCTACGGGACACGCAAGCGGAGAGACTCCTGGTGGACCGTGTATTTCGTGGACCCGGTCGCCTGCCGGGTCGCTCTTCCGGTCGCCAACCGTACGCGGCTGACGCCGAACGCGCTCACCGTGTTCTCGCTGGTCCTCGGCATGGTGTCGGCCGCCTGCCTCGCGATGAATCAGCTCGTCGCCGGCGCCGTGGTCTTCTATCTCAGCTTCATGATCGACTGCGTGGACGGCAAGATAGCCAGGCTCAAGGGCACGGGGACGCCCTTCGGCCTCTGGCTCGACTACGTGGGGGACCGGGTCAGGGTGGTCCTGTGCGCCGGCGGGCTGGCGTACGGGCAGTACACCTTGACCGGGGATTTGCGTTACGTGCTTCTCGGCGCGGGGGTGGCCGTGCTGGACCTTTTCAGGTACGTCAACGCGCCGCAGATGAAGCGCGTGCGCGAGGCCGTCAGGGAAGAGCGGCAGTTGCCGGAGCTCGATGAGGATCCCGGAGCGCTGGACCCCGTGGACCCCGCGCTGCTGGACCAGCTGCCGCTGGCCCGCGAGCCGCTGGAGCAGATGGCGCCGCAGCGGGCGCCACGGCCGCGCAGCTTTTACCGGCGGCTCAACAGGTCCCTGGCCCGACGCCGGGTCCGCTCGCACCTGATCAGCGGCATCGAGTTCCACGCCGCGGTGTTCGTGGTCGCGCCCCTCGCGGGGGCGTGGGCGCTGATCCCGGTCGCCGCGACGGCAGGGGTCCTGCTGCTCGTCAACGAGGTCGTCCTTGTCTACCGGATGTGGCTCTTCACACGCAGGTACGCCGTGGCCTCCTCTCAGGAGAGCCGAGAGCGCGTTCTCGTCTAAGTTTTCGGGGGGTTAGTACGAAATGTCCGACCGACCAGTCTTTGTCATCGGATGTCCGCGCTCCGGCACCACGATGCTCCAGCTCATGCTGCACTCGCACCCGCGCATGGCGGTGCCGCCGGAGACCCGCTTCCTCGTTCCCGCGTATTACCGCCGGCGCAAGTGGGGCGACCTGCGCGTGGCCCATCGCCGCCGCGCCCTGGCGCAGTGGATCGCGACCGACCGCAGCACGAAGTTCCGGGAGCTCAAGATCGACAAGGACGAGTTCGTCAGGCAGGCGGTGGCCGGTCCCGGCACGCTCGGGTCGGTGATCGGCACGGCCTTCCGCATGTACGCCGACCGCTTCGACAAGAGCCGCTGGGGCGACAAGCGGCCCAGCTACGTCAAGCAGGTGGACATGCTGCTGAGGCTGTTCCCCGACGCCCAGTTCATCCACCTGATCAGGGACGGCCGCGACTGCGTGTCCTCGCTGAAGGAGATGCCCTGGTACACGCTGGACTCCTACCACGCCATCTCCACCTGGGCCGAGGCCATCGACGCGGGCGGCCGGTTGCGGCGCACCTTGTCCGAGGACACGTACTACGAACTGCGGTACGAGGACCTCACCGACGATCCGGCGACCGAGCTGAAAAAGCTCTGCCACTTCCTGGAGGAGGACTTCTCCCCGTCGATGGTCTCCCCACGTGAGGCGGCCAGCGTGGCGGTGCCGCAGCACAAGGTCTGGCACAGCAACACGCACGGCGAGGTCATCCGCACCCGGGTGGGCAGCTGGGCCAACCGGCTGGACGACTGGGAGATCGCGCTGTGCGAGCACATGCTCGGCGACCGCCTGGAGTCCATGGGCTACGAGCTGACCGGCGTGCCCAAGCCGGCCAGGGAGCACATCACGACCTGCCAGAAGACCATGCAGAAGCGCAAGGCCAGCCGCATGCGCAAGCACATGCGCGACCGCTTCAACCGGCTGCGCGAGCCGAGCCCGGTGCCTGCCCTGCTCACCTCGCGCCAGCGCTCGCTCGCGGGGATTCCGCAGCAGCGGTCGGAGCTGACCGTTTAGCGCTCGATGTGGGCGAACAGCCGCTCCCAGCGGTCCAGCACGTGGTCGAGGCGGAAGGACTCGGCCCGTGCGCGGGCGGCGGCCCCGAGGCGCCGCCGCTCCTCCATCGAGTTCATGAGCCTGGACAGTTCGGCCCCGAACGTGTCCACGTCCCCCGGCGGCGTCAGCACCGGCCCGGCGGACCGCACGCCGCCCGACACGTCGAACGCCACCGACGGCACCCCGTGCGCGCCCGACTCCAGCAACACGATCGGCAGGCCCTCGTGCTCGCTGGTAAGGCCCAGGATCGCGGCGTTCAGGTATTCGGCGGGCAGGCGCGCGGCCGGCACCAGGCCCCTGAAGACCACGCGGTCGCCGACGCCCTCCCTGTCCGCGTGCGCGCGGAGCCGCTCCCGCTCGGCGCCGTCGCCGATCAGGTGCAACTCCCAGGGCGGGGGTGCCCCCGAGCGGGCGAACGCGCTGATCAGCCGGTCGAACCGCTTGACGCCTTCCAGCCGGCCCACGCCCAGCACCCGGTGTGAGCTGAGCGTGGACGTGCGCTCCGGCCAGGCGGCCAGCGGGTTCGGCAACGTCCAGGCGTTGGGCAGCAGCGCGTCCTCGGAGAAGCGCCATGTGTCGTCCTCGCTCAGGAAGACCGCCTGGTCGAGCTTGGGGTAGTGCTTCCTGATCGAGCCGAGGTGCCAGCAGCCGCGGGCGTGGTCGTACGAGCCGTGGTATTGGCCGATCGGCCGGAGCCCGGCGGGCAGCAGCTCCGACAGCTTGATCACCACCGACGGCGAGGTCATGATCGCGTACCTCGGTCCGATCGCGGCGAGCAGCTTGCGCGCCTTCCGGTCGGACTCCACCACGTGGCGGTGGTAGAGCGGCCGGTCAACGTACGTGAACGGCGCCAGGGACCGCTGCAGGCCGATCACGTGCACCTCATGGCCGCGCTCGGCCAGCCCTTGGGCGAGCGTGTGCGTGACCTGCTGGATGCCGCCGAGGGTGTCGGCGTCCACGCAGGCGAAGACCACGCTCACCGGACCTTCTCCAGGAGGCCGGACCCGAAGAAGTCGTCCACGATCCGCGCGGCCGCGTCCCCGCGCTCGTCGGCGCACCACAGGTGGCGGAAGGCCGTGTACCGCTCGGCGTAGGACGCGTGCAGGCCGGGCAGACGCCTGAGCACGCTCACCAGCTCCTCGGTCGTCGTGACGCACGGTCCGGGCGCGATGGCGGGCAGGTCGTGGTAGACGCCGCGCTCCGACAGCCGGTAGTCGTCCCAGTCGTCGATGAAGAACACCATGGGCTTGCCGGTGATCGCGTAGTCGCACATCACGGACGAGTAGTCCGTCAGCAGGGCGTCCGAGGCCAGCATCAGATCGTTGATCTCGGGATAGGACCCGGCGGACCGTACGAAGTGTTTGAGGTGCTCGGGTGGGCTGTAGTGCTCGACCGGATGGGTACGCAGCACCAGCACCCAGTCGTCGGCCAGTTCCTCAGCCAGCAGCTCCAGATCGACCCGTACGGATTTGCCGCTTCCCTTTGCCCAATCCCGGTAAGTAGGCGCATAAAGCAGGATTTGTCGCCCACGCGGGATCTCCAGCCGCCCCCGGACGTCCCCGACGGCCACGCCCCTGACCAGCGCGTCGCAGCGCGGCGTCCCGTACCGGTAGACCCTGCCCGTGTACCCGTTGGACGGCACGAAGATCCGGGAGAACTCCGCGCTCGGCGACACCAGCGCGTCCCACCGCGCCACAGCCGCCCGCCACTGGTCTCGCGGCTTGTCGAAGTCGGCCCGCAGATCCGGCGCGTCGAACCCGATCGACTTGATCCCCTGGCCGTGCCACGTCTGCAGGTAGCGGGTGCCGCGCGGCTTCGGGTAGTCCAGCGGGAACCCGTGGCTGTCCACCCAGATCCCGGCCCGCGCCATCGTCCAGAGATAGCGCCAGCTGCCGCGCCGCACGAGCCGCACGCCAGGAGGGAAGTTCCGGCGGTTCCCGGCCACCGACCACACCACCTCGATCGGCAGGTTCCGCCGCCGCAGCTCCTCGTAGACGGCCCGCGGGCTGCCGCTGCAGCTCTTGCCGACGTCGGACTCGAACAACGCGAGGTCCCGCCGCCGCGGCAGCACCTTGATCAGCACCTTGTAGGCACGCAGCTTGGCGCGCGGCGTGTTGAACCGCCTCAGCACGACCTGCTTGACCCGCCGCCACACCGACCGCGCGGTGGGATCGGGCCGCACGCACAGGTACGCGGCATAACCCTCGACCAGCACCCGGCACCGCGGCAGCTCGATCGGCGGGGTGTGCGGGTCGGCGATGATCCGGTCGGTCGTGGTGTGCCCGTCGGAGATCCTGGTGAAGCCGATGCGCGGATCGCACCTGCCGGACGGCGTGAAGACGACCTCGCTGAGATATCCCCCCTCGCCGGACGGCTCCGGCTCGATGGGGATCCTCTCCGTGCCGAGCTGCAGGAACGCCGTCCAGTCCACCGGCAGCGCGCCGAACGGGTCGTAGGTCCGCACGGTCATCCGCACCCGCTCGCCCTCGCAGGTGATCTCCGACGCCTCGTGCCGCAGCCGGGAGGCCGAGAAGGGCAGCTCGGCCAGCCGCAGCGCGGTGATGTCCAGCCCGGGTGAGACCGAGGTGCCCCAGTACGTACGCCCGTTGAGCTGCACGGCCGCCCGTGGCGCGGCCCGCGGCCCGGTCAGCGATCCCGCCGCGACCCGCAGGTCCTCGATCCGGTCGTCGAGAATGAGCCGGCAGCAGACCCGTTCGAGCGGCTCGGCCTCGCGCACCACCTCGGCCGGGATCTCCTCCAGGTACGGCCGGACGATCGAGGCGAACTCCTTGACCCACACCAGATCCCGCGCGGGCAGCGGATTGAGGTAGACCCGCAGGTCCTGCCGCACGAACCGGCGCTGCCGGTGCGGCACCAGGTCCTCGGCCCCGTACGTGCGCAGGAGGTCGTCGCTGAGCCGGGCCGCGATGACCCGCTGCCGCACGTTCTCCATGTCGTCGACGCTCAAGGAGATCGAGGAGTTCGCCGGCGAGCGGTGCCAGTGGTAGACCACCCACGGCACGATCGCGAACCTCCGCGACACCGCGTACAACTCGGTGGCGAAGACATGGTCCTCGAAGTGGATGTCCTCGGGGAAGCGCAGCATCCGCTCCCGCAGCCGGCTCACGTCATAGAGCTTGTTCGTGCTGAAGCTGTCCAGGAACAGCTCGGGCTCCTCGCGGATGCCCTCGACCACGCGCCGGCGGGCGAACAACGACGGGTAGTACGGCTGCAGCCGCCCGCTCGCCTCGAACAACCGCGAGATCTGCCCGGACACGAAATCCGCCCCGGTCCGCTCGATCTCGGTGAGCAGGCTCTTGCACGCGTGCCTGGGCAGCTCGTCGTCGCTGTCCAGGAACATGACGTACGGCGCGGCCGCGGCGTCGATCCCGTCGTTGCGCGGCGCCCCGCAGCCCCCGCTGTTGACACCCCTGCGCAGGTAACGCACCCGCGGATCCAGTGCGGTGAGCCGGGCCGCTACCTCCGGTGTGCCGTCCGTGCTGGCGTCGTCGGCGATGATCACCTCGAGGTCGTGCAGCGACTGGCCGAGCACGGAGCGCACGGCCCTGGGCAGGCGGGCCGCGTCGTTATACGTGATCACGACAACGGTGCAGTCCGGCATCCCCAAGTCCCCCCGCTGGTCCAATTGCCTGCGGGGATGGCACTTCCCTCGGGGAGGACGAAGTGTCCGGACTTGATGGAGTTTTGCCCAAAAAGCCGGAGTTTTGCGGTCAGCGCATCATCCGACGAATCACCCAGGCGATGATCAGCAGACCCACGATCGCGGCGGCGACGGGCGCCAGCCGCTTCAGCACCGGCTGTCCGGCGATCTCCAGCAGGTCGAGCGCCTCCTCATCGGGCGTCCGCGACGTGCGCAAGGTGCCGGCGGGGCGTACGTCCTCGTCGGGAGTGGGCACGGCGCTCAGGTGCCGCTCCTCCTCCTGCGCCGCCTGCGGCTGGGCAGGCTCCACGGTGGGCTCGGACAGCAGCGCCGCCAGGTTTTCCGCGAACTTGTCGATGAGCTTCGCGCCCACCTCGGCCATCACCCCCCGCCCGAACTGGGCGGGCCGCCCGGTCACGTTGAACGTCGTCTCCACGGTCACCGCCGTGGCCCCCTCATGCGGCGCCATCCGGGCCTTGACCGTGGCCGAGGCCGTGCCGGAGCCGCGGGCTTCCTTGCCCGAGGCCTGGATGGTGAGCGTGTGGGAGTCCTTGTCCACGTCCTCGAACTTGGCCGTCCCCCGATAGGTCACCATGATCGGGCCGACCTTGACCTTCAGCCTGCCGGTGAACTCGTCGCCTTCGAAGATGTCGAGTGTCGCCCCGGGCAGGCACGGCGCCACCCGCTCTACGTCGAGCAGCACCGCCCAGGCCTGCTCGATCGGGACTGGAACAGTGAACTCGTGCTCGAACCGCATCGCCATCGATCCGCTCCTTCTGCCGATGTTGCGACACTACGACGGGCGGGGGCGCCCCTGGAAGAGGCGCCCCCGGAGGTGGACTAAGGTGCGCCTGCCGCGGTGCGTACCGCGCGGTGGGTCAGGACCTTGGCCAGGTGCCGGCGGTAGTCCGGCTGGGCGTGCAGATCCGACGGCGGGGAGGTGTCCGCCGCCGCTTGCTCGCACGCCTGCCGGATCTGGTCGCTCAGCTCCATGCCCTGCAGGGCGGACTCGGTCGCGCGGGCGCGCACAGGCGTCGGGCCCATGCACGTCAGCCCGATCCTGGCCTCGGCGATCGCGCCGTTGGAGCGCTTGACGGCCGCCGCCACGCCGACGATGGCCCACGCCTGCGCGGTGCGATGGAACTTCTCGTAATGGAAGCCCCAGCCCTCGCCCAGCTTCGGGATCTTCACCCCGGCCAGGATCTCTCCCGGCTCGAGCGACGACTCCAGGTAGTCGACGAAGAAGTCGGCGGCGGGGATCTCCCGCTCGCCCTGCGCCGACCTCGCCACGAACACGCCGTCCAGGGCCAGCACCACGGCCGGCAGGTCGCCTGCCGGGTCCGCGTGCGCCAGTGAGCCGCCGAACGTGCCCCGGTGCCTGATCGCCGGATCCGCCACGTGGGCGGCGGCCAGCGCCACCAGCGGGCAGCCGGCATTGACCACGTCGGAGCGCATGACCTCGTCGTGCGTGGCCATGGCGCCGATGAACACGTGGTCGCCGCGGTCGTGCACGCCCTTCAGCTCCGTCAGCCGCCCGACGTCGACCAGCGTCGACGGGTAGGCCAGCCGCAGCCGCAGCAGCGGCAGCAACGACTGCCCGCCGGCCAGGACCTTGGCGTCCTCGTCCGCCGCGAGCGCCTGCGACGCCTCGGCGAGCGAGTCCGGGCGCACGTACTCGAACTGCGCGGGGATCATGACCGCACTCCTTCCAGCGCGCGCCAGACGCGTTCCGGCGAGCACGGCATCTCGACGTCGTGGATGCCGAGCGGGCGCAGGGCGTCCACGATGGCGTTCACCACGGCCGGGGTCGAGGCGATCGTCCCGGCCTCGCCCACGCCCTTGACTCCCAGCGGGTTGCTGGTCGCGGGCGACTCGGTCCGGTCGAGCGTGAACGTCGGCAGGTCCGCCGCCGACGGCAGCAGGTAGTCGGCCATCGTCGTGGTCAGCAGGTTGCCGTCGGCGTCATAGACGGCCTCCTCGAACAGCGCCTGCGCGATGCCCTGCGCGATGCCGCCGTGCACCTGCCCCTCGACGATCAGCGGATTCACCACCTTGCCGACGTCGTCGACCGCCACGTACGAACGGATCTTCACCATGCCCGTCTCGGTGTCCACCTCCACCGCGCACAGGTGGGTGCCGTGCGGGAAGGAATAGTTCTCCGGGTCGAACGTGGCGTCCGAGTCGAGCCGCGCCTCCACGCCCTCGGGCAGGTCGTGCGCCGCGAACGCGGCCCACGACAGCTCCTGCATGGTCTTCTGCGACTCCGTGCCCCGCACCTTGAACGCCCCGGCCTCGAACTCCAGGTCGTCCGGCGAGCACTCCAGCAGGTGCGCGGCCAGCTTGCGCGCCTTGTCCTTGACCTTCTCGGCCGCCTTCAGCACCGCGATGCCGCCGATGACCAGCGAGCGCGAGCCGTAGGTGTCCATGCCCTTGTGCGAGATCGCCGTGTCGCCGTGCAGGACCGTGACATCGTCGAACGGCACGCCGAGCGCGTCGGCCACGATCTGGCTCCACGCCGTCACGTGCCCCTGCCCGTGCGGGGAGGTGCCGGTGATGACCTCGACCTTGCCCGTGGGCAGCATGCGCACGGTGCCGTGCTCCCAGCCGCCCGCGGCGTAGTTGGCCTCGCCGAGCATCCTCGACGGCGCCAGGCCGCACATCTCGGTGTACGTGCTGACGCCGATCCCCAGCTGCACGGGGTCGCCCCGGTCCCGCCGGTCGTTCTGTTCGGCGCGCAGCTTGTCGTAGCCGAACATCGCGGTCGCCTTGTCCGTCGCCGCCTCGTAGTTACCCGAGTCGTAGGTCAGCCCGGAGATCGTGGTGTACGGGAACTCCTCGTGCTTGATCCAGTTGCGCCTGCGCACCTCCACCGGGTCCATGTGCAGCTCGGCGGCCAGCTCGTCCATCATCCGCTCGATGCCGAACGTCGCCTCGGGCCGCCCCGCGCCGCGGTAGGCGTCGGTGGGCATCTTGGTGGTGAACACGCCCGTGCAGGCGAACTCGTACGCGTCCATCTTGTAGATCGCGTTGAACATGGACGCGCCCAGCAGCGGGATGCCCGGCGTGACCAGCATGAGGTAGGCGCCCATGTCGGCCAGCAGGTCCACCTGCAGCCCGCGGATGCGGCCGTCGGCGTCGGCGGCCAGCCGGAGGTGCTGGATCTGGTCGCGGCCGTGGTGCACGGTCAGGTTGCCCTCGGAGCGGGACTCGGTCCACTTGACCGGCTTGCCGAGCTTGCGCGCCAGCAGCAGGCAGAGCACCTCCTCGGCGGTGACCTGCAGCTTCGAGCCGAACCCGCCGCCCACGTCGGGCGCGATCACGCGGATCTTGTGCTCGGGGATGCCGGTCACGACCGCCAGCATGACCCGCAGCACGTGCGGGATCTGCGTGGACGACCACAACGTGTACGACTCGCCGTCGGTGTCCGCCATGACCGCCCGCGGCTCCATCGCGCTCGGGATCAGCCGTTGCTGCCGGAACGTCCGGTCGATGACGATGGGCGCGTCCCTGAACGCGGCCTCGATGTCACCCGAGGTGATCTTGGTGCTGAACGCCTTGTTGCCCGCCTCGTGCACCTTCGGGCTTTCCGCGGTCAGCGCCTCCTTCATCTCGAGCACCGCGGGCAGCTGCTCGTACTCGACGTCGATGGCCTCCAGCGCGTCGGCCGCGCGATAGCGGTCCGTCGCGATCACGCAGGCCACGGCCTCGCCCACGTACCGCACCTCCGACACCGCCATCGGCGGGTGGTCGGGGATGACCACGTCCTCGCTCACCGGCCACGCGCACGGCAGACTGCCCTGCTCGGCGGCGAAGTCCTGACCGCTGAACGCCGCCACGACCCCAGGAAGCTCACGTGCCCCCGACACGTCGACCCTGGTGATCCTCGCGTGCGCCATCGGGCTGCGCAGGAACATCACGTGCAGGAGTCCCGGACGCGTGAGGTTGTCCGTCCACTGCGTGCGCCCCGTCAGCAGCCTGGCGTCCTCCTTACGCTTCCTGGGCCTGCCGACTTCCTGGCCGACTTCCTGGATCGTCATGGCGTGCTCACCGCCTGACCCATCTCCTGCGCGCCCTTGCGTACGGCGCGGACGATGTTGCAGTAGCCGGTGCAGCGGCAGAGGTTGCCCTCCAGGCCCTGCCTGATCCTCTCCTCCGACGGGTCGGGATCGTCTCTGAGCAGGTCTATCGCGGCCATGACCATGCCGGGCGTGCAGTAGCCGCACTGCAGCGCGTGCTCTTCGTGGAAGGCCTGCTGCATGGGGTGCATCGACCCGTTGACGCCCAGGCCCTCGATCGTGACGACGTCGCAGCCGTCGGCCTGGACGGCGAGGACCGAGCAGCTCTTCACGCTCTTGCCGTCCAGCATGACCGTGCATGCGCCGCAGTTGCTGGTGTCACAGCCGACAGGTGTGCCGGTCTTACCCAGCCGTTCTCGTAGCAGATGAACGAGAAGGAGTCGCGGCTCGACGTCCTCCTCGTACTTGATCCCATCGACGGTGACGGTGATCCGGGGCATACGTCCTCCCTCAGGAGCAGGGGAAAGGCGGACACACCCGAACCTACGCCGGTGTTACTCCCGGTCAAGGGTTACTTACCGCGGACCGCCCGTGCGACGATCGCGACAAGCCCTGCGAACGCCAATCCCAGCACCGTGACGCCGATCAGGACCAGCGGATCCCTGATCGCGCGTGTCACGATCAAAATACCCACAACGACGAAGAGCACGCCGCTGAGCAGGGCCATCCAGTCCGTCCTGTGGAGCTGACGTGGGCGCTCGACCTCACGCGGCACGCCGCACCTCCATGTCGCCGAGCCCGCCCCTCAGGTTGAGCACGATCGTCGAGACCTCGCCCTTGGGCTCGATCTCCGGCTCCAGCACCTTGTCCAGCCGGATGTCCACGCCGCCCCGGACCGACTGGTCGACCGTGATGTCGCCGACCTTGTTGGAGGCGTGCACCTCCAGCCTCACCGTCGGCGGCACGATCACCTCCAGCTCGCCCAACGACACCGCGGCGTTGACCGTCGCCGTCGTGCCCGGGGCCAGCTTCAGCTCCGACAGGTCCAGCCGGCCGTCGCCGACGCCGACATCGTAGGCGGCGTTCAGCTCGGTGAGCGTGGTCGGGGCCCACTCGGACGAGCCGATGTTCCGTGGCAGGCCGCCCAGCATCAGACCTGCGCTCACGATGAGCGCCACCGCGGTCCCGGCCGCCACCAGCCCGGCGCCGCGGCCCCACCAGGCCGCTATCAGCAGTCCGGCGCCGATCGTGATGAGCATCGCGCCGCCGACGATGGTCGGGCTCACTCCGGCGGCCGACCTGGCTTGGACCGCCACGACGATCCCTCCAATGATGATTGCCAGCAGGATGGTGATGGCGCCGATGAACGACTTCGGCCTTCGCTCCTTCTTCGGGAGCGGGCGGCCGTACAGGACCGGGTCGTATGGTGAGTAGCCGCCGGCCCGCTTGGCCGGATCCAGCGGCTGGTACGGGCCGCTGGGCGCGAACGGCTCGCCGTACGGGGTGTAGCTCCGCGCGGAGATCGCCGCTTCGCGCTCCCGCGTCTCGTCGGCCAGCGGTGCAGTCGTGCTTGCGCGGGCTGCCGCCTGATCCCCGCGCGCTGCCTGATCCCCGCGTGCCCCGTGATCCTGGTGCGCAGCCTCCTCGTGCGCCGCGTCCCCGTGCGCCGCGTCCCCGTGCGCCGCGTCCCCGTGCGCCGCCTGCGCGTGCGCCGCCTGCGCGTGCGCCGCCTGCGCGTGCGCCGCCTGAGCGTGCGCCGCTTCGCCGGCCGCGGACGGCTCCCGATCGAGCTGCTCGCCGCCCTTCCACGCCGCAAACGCCGCCGTCTCTGCACTCGGCGTCGCCGCATCCGCGCCCGGCGCCGTCGCGCCCGCGCTTGGCGTCTCCGCGCTTGGCGTCTCCGCGCTTGGCGTCTCCGCGCTCGGCGTCTCTGCGCCGCTTGGCGTCTCTGCACGTGCGCGGGGCGTCTCTGCACCCGCGCTTGGCGTCTCCGCACGTTCCGCACCCATGCCTGGCGCCTCAGGGGCCGACGGCATACGGTCGCCAGCCCGGTGCGGCCCTGGGGCCGGTCTGAACGTGGGCGCGGGCCGGGCAGTGGGCGTCGGGCGTACCGGGGGAGCGGCCTGCCGGCCGGCATAGGACGGCGCGGCCCGCTCCTCCATGCGCCTGCGGCTGAGCCGCTCCGGCATCGACCGGGCCAGCCCCAGCAGATCCACCCCGCTGGAGTGCGCCGCCAGCAGCGACACGGCCAGGAGCACCCCGACCACCAGCGTCCCCGTGTCGAACCAAATCGTGGCCAGGTTGATCGCCAGCCCGAACGCCAGCACCGCCGTCAGCAGCGCCAGCACGGCCTCGGCGTCGAAGTCGCGCCGTGTCCACTGCTCGATGATCCCCGGCCCGCCGTTCGGCTCCTTCATCAGCAGGAACGCCGCCAGATACAGGAACAGGCCGACGCCGGAGCCGAGCAGCAGCACGGCGAAGGTCACCCGGAACACCACAGGATCGATGCCGGTGTACCGCCCGAGGCCCGCGCACACTCCCATGAGGAAGCGTCCCTCGCTGCTGCGTCGCAGCACCTTCGGGCCGGCGGCCGGTTCTCTGGGCGGAGCTTCTGTCATGGAACCATCGTGGCCCGGCGCGCGGTGTGCTCGCATCCGGGACACCCCTGACCCGACCCGGGGGTTGTTCCCTGATGCCCAGGACATCCCCGACATGTGACGATGGCCATGTTATGGCTGACCAGAAGACTCTCGCCGAGCCCAACGGCGACGCGCCGTACCGGCGCATGATGCGCCCCATGGAGGGCCGCCTGCTCGGCGGCGTGGCCCAGGGGCTGGCGACGCAGCTCAAGCTTGATCCGGTGGTGATCAGGCTGGCGTTCGTGCTGCTCAGCGTGGTCGACGGGGTCGGCGGTGTGGTGTACGCGGTGTTGTGGATGATCACGCCGAAGGAGCCGTACCAGGGCCAGCCGCCGCAGCGGGACTGGAGCCAGCTCGCGGCGTTCACCGCGATCGCGGTGGCGCTGCTGGCGTTCGGGTGGCTCACGGGGGCCTCCCAGGGCGGGATCGGCATGCTGCCGTTCGCGGTGGGCGGCATCGGCGCGTTGATCCTCTGGCAGCAGGCCGACCCCGAACGCCGCCGGAGCTGGATGAGCGGGGCCGCGCTCAGCATCAGGAAGAACCGCGTGCGCACGCTGCTCGGCGTGGTGCTCGTGGTGATCGGCGCGGCCGGATTCCTGTACTCGCAGGGCGAGCTGGCCCAGGCCAGACCGGGGCTGCTGTTCACGGTCGTGGTCGTCGGCGGTCTGGCGGTCGTCGCCGCGCCCTGGCTCGCGGGTCTGTGGAAGGAGCTGCAGCTGGAGCGGCGCGAGCGCATCAGGCAGGAGGAGCGCGCCGAGGTCGCGGCCATGGTGCACGACTCGGTGCTGCACACGCTCACGCTGATCCAGCGGGTCGCCCACGACCCGCGCGAGGTCACCCGCCTGGCCCGCTCCCAGGAGCGAGAGCTGCGCAACTGGCTCTACCAGCCCGCTCAGGACGCCGACGCCACGCTGGCGGCCGCCGTACGCAGGATCGCGGCGGAGGAGGAGGACGCGCACGGCGTGCCCATCGAGGTGGTCTGCGTGGGCGACATGGATCTTGACGGGGGCGGCAGGCTCGGTGCCATGCTGAAGGCGGCCAGGCAGGCGATGGTCAACGCCGCCAAATACTCTGAAAGTCCCTCCATTTCCGTCTACGCGGAAGTAGAGGGTGAAGAGGTCACGATTTTCGTGAAGGATCGGGGCAAGGGGTTCGACCTCGAGGCGGTGCCGCTCGACCGGATGGGGATCAGGCAGTCCATCATCGGGAGAATGGAACGTCACGGAGGCGCGGCCCGCGTACGCACCGAGCTCGGCGAGGGCACGGAAGTGATGTTGACGATGAAGGTGGAGAAGGCATGACGCGCGTGTTGATCGTCGACGATCACCGGTTGTTCCGGTCCGGGGTGCGTGCCGAGCTGGGCGACTCGATCGAGGTGGTGGGCGAGGCCGAGGACGTCGAATCGGCCGTCAAGGCGATCGCCGAGCACCAGCCCGACGTGGTCCTGCTGGACGTGCACATGCCCGGGGGTGGCGGCCAGGAGGTGCTGCGCCGCGTGCTGGGCTCCGGCTCCCAGGTCCGCTTCCTGGCGTTGTCGGTCTCCGACGCGGCCGAGGACGTCATCGGCGTGATCAGAGGCGGCGCGCGCGGCTACGTCACCAAGAACATCAGCGGCAAGGAGCTGACGGACGCCATCCGCCGGGTGGCCGAGGGAGACGCGGTGTTCTCGCCGCGGCTGGCCGGGTTCGTGCTGGACGCGTTCGCCTCCTCGGAGGCGCCGCCGATCGACCCGGAGCTCGACTCGCTGACCCAGCGTGAGCGCGAGGTCCTGCGGCTGATCGCGCGCGGGTATGCGTACAAGGAGATCGCCAAGGAGCTGTTCATCTCGGTCAAGACCGTGGAGACGCACGTCTCGTCCGTCCTGCGCAAGCTTCAGCTCTCCAACCGACACGAGCTGTCCCGCTGGGCCACCGCCCGACGCCTCGTCTAATACGCCGTTACGGGAAAGTTATCCGTTTTCGGCAGTCGAAACATCCGTCTCAATTGTCACACAAGGAGGTAGATAGGCACTTAGTCCAGGAGTAACCCCTTTGAAGCGCGTAATCCGGATGCTTCCGGCCATGGTCGCACTGGTCGCCGCGACGGCCTGTGCGGCGGAGAGCGTCCCCGTATCGCGAGCTCAAGCCGCCGCCGCGCCCCAGTCGGCCGGCGCGGTCGCCGCCCCGGCGAAGAAGGTCAAGCTCGGCATTGCCGACATCACTCCCATGGGGGAGAAGACCGAGAAGGTGGGCGTCGGCTTCCCGATCATCGTCACGTTCGACCGTGACGTCAAAGCCAAGGACAGGGCGGACGTCGAGGCGCTGCTGGAAGTGACACCGGAGAAGCCGGTCGAAGGCGCCTGGCGGTGGGTGTCGGCACGCAAGGTCATCTACCGGACCAAGACGTACTGGAAGCCGTACCAGAAGGTGCTCTTCACCGCGAGGCTGTCGGAGCTGCCGGGCAACACCGGCGCCAAGGACGTCTCCCGCCGCTTCGCCGTCGGTGCCCAGCACATCTCTGTGGTCAACACCCGCTCGCACAAGATGAAGGTCTACCGGAACGGCAAGCTCGCCAAGAAGATCCCGATCAGCGCAGGAAAGGGCGGCCTGATCAGGAACGGCGTGGACGTCTACCTGACCACGAGCGGCATTCACCTCACGATGGGCAAGAAGGCCGTCGAGACCATGACCTCCTCCTGGATGGGCGTGACGGATCCGAAGGACCCGCGCTACTACAAGGAGGAGATCCCGTGGGCGGTCCGCATCTCCGACAGCGGCGAGTACGTCCACCAGAGCGCCGGCTACTACCACTTCCTCGGGCGTTCCAACCAGAGCCACGGCTGCGTCCGGGCCACCCCGGCCGGGGCCAAGTGGTTCTACACGATCGCCCAGCGCGGTGACGTCGTGAAGATCACCGGCACCAAGCGCAAGCTCCAGTGGAACAACGGATGGAGCTACTGGCAGCTCAACTGGACGCAGTGGAAGAAGGGCAGCGCCCTGTAGAGGTGAGGGACCAGGCGGGCCCGGAGCTCGGGGATCACAACTTCTCGAGCGGTGCGTATGCCAGCAGCAGCGTCTTCTCCCCGCCACTACCGAAGTCGATCTTGACCTTGGTCTTCTCCGCGACCCCGTCCACGGCCACCACCGTGCCCAGCCCGAACGCGTCGTGCGAGACCCGATCCCCGGGCGTGAGCGACGGCACCTTGCGCCCGCCCGCGCCCCCGCTCTTCGCCGGCGCGGGCCGGGCGGCGGGCTCCCGCCGGGTGGCCGCGCTCCAGGCCGACTTCTCCGGATCAGTACGCCAATCGATGAGCTTACCCGGCACCTCGTTGACGAAGCGCGAGGCGGGATTGAACGACGGCGCCCCCCACGAGCTGCGCACGGCCGCCCGTGTGATGTAGAGCCGCTTCTGCGCCCGCGTGATCCCCACATAGGCCAGCCGCCGCTCCTCCTCCAGCTCCTTCGGCTCGCCCAGCGATCGGATGTGCGGGAAGACACCGTCCTCCATGGCCGTCAGGAACACCACGGGGAACTCCAGGCCCTTGGCCGTGTGCAGGGTCATCAGCGTGACGACCCCCTGACCGCCGTCCGCGTCGGGGATCTGGTCGGCGTCGGCCACCAGCGACACCTGCTCCAGGAACTCCACCAGCGTCCCCTCCGGATTGGCCTCCTCGAACTCCGAGGCCACAGAGATGAGCTCGTTGAGGTTTTCCAGCCGCGACTCGTCCTGAGGGTCCTCGGAGGCCTCCAGCTCGGCGCGGTAGCCGGTGGCCACCAGCACCTCCTCCGCCAGGGCCGACGGCGGCATGCCCTCCGCCTTGGCGATCAGCTCCTCGATCATGGCGACGAACTCGCGCACGGCGTTGAGTGACCGCGTCGCCATGCCATAGGCCTCCTCGGCCCTGCGCAGCGCGTCCCAGAACGTGATGCCCTCACGCGACGACAGCGCCTCGACCGTCGCCTCGGCCCGCTCGCCGATGCCGCGCTTGGGCACGTTGAGGATGCGCCGCATCGACACCACGTCGGCCGGGTTGGCCAGCACCCGCAGGTAGGCCAGCAGGTCCTTGACCTCCTTGCGCTCGTAGAAGCGCACGCCCCCGACCACCTTGTAGGGCAGGCCGGTGCGGATGAAGATCTCCTCGAACACCCGGGACGCGGCATTGGTCCGGTAGAAGACGGCGACCTCGCTCGGCTTCACGCCTTCCTCGTCGCTGAGCCGGTCGACCTCCTGGGCCACGAACATGGCCTCGTCGTGCTCGTTGTCGGCGACGTATCCAACGATCTTGGGCCCGTCGCCCTGATCGGACCAGAGGTTTTTGGGCTTGCGCGACTCGTTGCGCGCGATCACGGCGTTGGCTGCGGCCAGAATGTTCTGGGTGGAGCGGTAGTTCTGCTCCAGCAGGATGGTCCGCGCGTCGGGGTAGTCGCGCTCGAACTCCAGGATGTTGCGGATGCTCGCGCCCCGGAAGGCGTAAATGGACTGGTCGGCGTCGCCCACCACGCACAACTCGGACTGGTCGGCCCCCGACCGCACGACGTCGCCGTCCGCCGTCCGCAGCTCAGGATGCCCGACCAGCTCCCTGATCAGGATGTATTGGGCGTGGTTGGTGTCCTGGTATTCATCCACCAGCACGTGCCTGAACCGCATCCGGTAGTGCTCGGCCACCTCGGGGAAGAGCTGGAACAACGTCACCGTGTTCATGATGATGTCGTCGAAGTCCATCGCCCCGGCCTCGGTCAGCTTGAGCTGATAGGCCTTGTATGCCTGCGCGAGCGTCTTCTCCAGATGCGAGCCCGCCTTGTCCATCGCGGTCTCGTAGTCGATCAGCTCGTTCTTGAAGTTGCTGACCTGCGCCGAGAACGAGCGCGGCGGGTAGCGCTTCGGATCGAGCTCCATCTCCCTGCAGACCATCGCCATGAGCCGCTGCGAGTCCGCCTGGTCGTAGATCGAGAAGCTGGAGGGGAACCCGAGCCGCTTGGCCTCCCGCCGCAGGATGCGCATGCAGGCGCTGTGGAACGTCATCACCCACATGGCCTTGGACCGCGGCCCGACCAGCTTGTCGATGCGCTCCTTCATCTCGCGGGCGGCCTTGTTGGTGAACGTGATCGCCAAGATCTCGCCCGGGTGCACCTTGCGCTCGGCCAGCAGGTAAGCGATGCGATGGGTGAGCACCCGCGTCTTTCCGGACCCCGCCCCCGCCACGATGAGCAGTGGACCGCCGTGATGGATCACGGCCTCGCGCTGCTGCGGGTTGAGGCCGTCGAGCAAGGGGTGGTCAACAGAGACTTGGGTGGGCACGCGTCTAGGTTAAGACTCCCCACCGACAAACGGCGCACGGAATGCCATAGGCAGGGCTCCGGTTGTCTTTCAACGGAAGGTCAAGGAGGGGGAGCGATGCTGCCGGAAGCCGAGATCAACAGGGTGCTCGTCGTGACCGCGCATCCCGACGACGCCGATTTCGGTGCCGCTGGGAGCGTGGCGCTGTTCGTGGACCGGGGAGTGGAGGTCACTTACCTGCTGATTACGGATGGTGACGCGGGCGGCAACGAACGTACTCTGGACAATTCCGGCATGGCCGAACTCCGCAGGAGCGAGCAGCGTGCCGCGGCCAAGGCCGTCGGCGTGACGGACGTGCGCTTCTTCGGCTACTCCGACGGGCAGGTGGTGCCTTCGCTGGAGCTCCGGCGCGACATCGCCCGTGTGATCCGCCAGGTCCGACCCGACCTCGTCATCACCCACCACCCGGATCGCAACTATCGATTCATCGCCCCCAGCCACCCCGACCACCGCGCGGTGGGCGGCGCCACCCTGGACGCCGTCTACCCGGACGCCCGCAACCCCTACGCCTTCCCCGAGCTGCTGAAGGACGAAGGCCTGAAGGCGTGGACGGTGCGGGAGGTCTGGCTGAACGGCGGTCCGACCCCGAACCACTGGGTGGACATCACCGACGCCATCGACCGCAAGCTCGCGGCCTTGCAGTCGCATGTGAGCCAGGTGTCGCACGTGGAAGGGTTCGCCGAATTCGTCAGGGGCCGCTTCGCCGCCTGGGCCGAAGAGGCCGGCTTCGGCGAGGGCCGCTACGCGGAGGCCTTCCAGGTGGTCCCCACCGCTTGAGATTTTTACGGGACGGAACCGGGCGGCACCACCCATAGGGCGGGTTGCCCGGTGACCTCGGCGATGATGTCGAAGTCGCGGTCGTAGTGCAGGACCGTCGCTCCGTGCACCTCGGCACAGGCGGCGATCAGCAGATCGTTCGACCCGACCGCCCGGTGGTGCGATTTGCGCGCGAGCAACGCCTGGACGTCCAGCGCGCGGGCCGCCACCCCCTTCTCGTGGATCGAGAGGAGGCGGAAGTCCTCACGCAGGTGATAGGCGTCCCGCTCATAGCCCTCTGGGTCACGTGCGCTGTAGAGCACCTCCAGCTGCGTGACCTCGCAGATCGCGAGCATCTTGTCGAGCATCAGCGGCTTGAGCGCCTGGTGCACCGCAGGGTGCGGCATGCGCGCCAGCGCGCTCTTGTCGATGAGGTAGACCACGCCCGTGGCTACCACGCATGCTTCATGATCTCCGGGTCCAGAAGATCGGTATTGTCCCGGGTACGCCAGTACTCGAAGGCCTCGCGACCCTTTGCCCTTCCGGCAATTTCCTTCAGGGCCGCGTTGACCGTCTCCTTCATGGTCGAAGTCCCCAATTCGTGCTGGGCGACTTCCAGAAGCTCCTTGTCGATGTCGATTACCGTACGCATGCAACACCACCTCCGTACCTCCAGCGTATATCAGAACTTGTGATCTTGATATACGCACTCCCCGAAGCGGCACCGGCCTCGGGGAGAGCGTCCCGGGTGACCGTAAAGCATCGAGGTCAGGCGTGTATGGAACGCTCCATGGAACGGGGGAGGATCTTCATCCATAGGTGAAGAACTCTCATTCAAAGAATGACCACAGCACGCGGACTTACTTCTTCTTCGCGGCAATCCGGGCGAAGAGATAGCCCAAAGAGTTGGTCGCCAGGTGCAGCATGACCGGTGTCAGAAGACCCTTGTGACGGCGCAGCTCGCAAAAAAGCACTCCGGCCGCCGCCGTGGACACCACGCTTCCCGCCACCACACGGGCAGTGTCCAGATGATTGGGGGACTCACCTGCCGTCAGGGCGCCCAGGGCGGGGTTGGCACGGGCCATGTCGATGGCCGGGAGGATGTGCCAGAGCCCGAACAAGCTCGAGGAGACCGCCGTGGCGGCGACCGTGCCGTGCCGTTGGCGCAGCATGGCGTACAGGGCTCCGCGGAAGCCCACCTCCTCTAGGAGGACCGTGCCCAACGGGACCTGGAGGAGGGCTTCCTCCAGGACGCGGGCGCGGGAGAGCGACAGAGCACGCTCGTCGTGGAAGAGCGGCCTGGTGCGCGGGTGCGAGATCCCCACCGTGTACGCGGTGGCCACCGCCGCGGCCAAGGCGCCGCCCGCGATCGCGCCGCGGCGGCCGCGCTCGAAACCGAGCTCCTCCCACGACAGGCCGCTCCTACGGGCCATCGCCACCAGCGCGGCCGTGGCGGCGGTCGAGGTCAGTGGGCCCAGGCGGGGGGCGACCTTGTTGTTCATGAGGTTGGCGGCGACGAGGAGGGCGATCGAGCGGAGGAGCACCCTTGCAGGCTACGTCGCGACGCGCCCGTCTCGCCCCGCCTCGGGCCAATCGCCCCCGTCTCCGGAAGGACCCCGGTCAGGAGGCGGCCGCCGAGTTGCGCCAGCCCGCGGGGAAGCGGGTGCGGCGGCGTTCCTCCGGGGTGAGGCCACCCCAGATGCCCTCCGACTCGCCCGCTCGTAATGCGTAGGAGCGGCACTCCTCCATCACCTGGCAGCCCGCGCAGACCGCCTTGGCGCGCGCTTCCTGCAGAGGCGAGGGGGCGAGGGGGAAGAAGAGGTCAGGGTCGCTGGATCTACACGCCCCCCGGCGCAGCCAGCCGATCTCCTCCAGTGGCATGGGTCAACGGTACGGCCTGGTCATGATCGACCACATCATCCTCTGGGTTGATCGGGGCGTACACCCCCGGGAGACCTCATGACTTCAGCAGGCGCCCACTCCGCCTCGGTAGCCGTTCGCGAACGACGCCTGCCGCTGCTCGGCCGTGCCGTGGGCGGCCGGGTTCAGCCAGTCATCGGTGGGGTCGCCGGCGGCCGCCAGGCTGGTCAGCAGTTCCTCTTCGTCGCCCGGCTGCGCCGTCAGCGCGCCGGAGTTCACCAGTGCCGACAGGGTGCCGCCCGCGTAGCAGTCGGCCTGCAGCTCCATCTGCACGTTCAGCTGGAAGTCAGACCGTAGCTGGGCCTGGATGGAATGGCCGAACTCATGCGGAATGATCACATAGACCGACCCGTCCCCCATCTCGTTCCAGAGGCCCTCCATCCAGGCCTCGTCATAGGCGATGAAGTGGCCCACGGGGCAGTAGAAGGCGTTGTTCGGCACGGAGGGCTGACCGCCGCAGCTCGGCCCCGAGTCGCCGGAGTACGGGACGAAGTCGGCGATAGGTCGAAATGTCTCCCCAAGCTGGGCGAACTGCTGCTTCCAGAACTCCTCCGTCAACGTCCGCGCCGTGCGGACATCGTCTTCGAACCGGTCTTCGCCCTGCGGATTCATCGGCGGTGGGCGGGCGATGCCGCAGGAGGCCAGCAGCAGGACGAGGACCACGATCAGCGGACGGAGGGTCACGGGCTTCAGACCTCCCACAGGTGCACCGGCTCATTCGTGTGCATGCGCTCGATGTACTCGAGGGTCATGGCACGCAGCGCCTCGTGCCGGTCGCCTCCCTGTGCGTTGACCCGCTCCACCTGCCAGGTCGCCCCTGTACGCCCCGCCAGGCAGCGGCCCTCGATGATGGCGAGCAGCCGGTCGGCGACGGGCTGGGAGACACCCCATTTGGCCAGCCCCTCGTGCGCCATGGGCAGCAGCCGGCGCAGGATCAGCTCGGCCGCGGGCACCTCGCCCATCCCCGGCCAGTACAGCCGCGCGTCCAGCCCGTGCCGCGCCGCGGCGCTGAGATTGTCCTCCGCCGCCTGGAACGACATCTGACTCCAGATCGGCCGCTCGGCGTACGGCAAGACGCGCATCAGACCGTAGTAGAAGGCGGCATTGGCCGCGACGTCGGCCACGGTGGGCCCGGCGGGCAGCACGCGGTTCTCCACGCGCAGGTGCGGCATGTCGTTCACCACCGCGTACACGGGCCGGTTCCAGCGGTAGATGGTGCCGTTGTGCAGGGTCAGCTCGTGGAGCTGGGGTGTGCGTCCCTGTTCGAGCTCGGTACGCGGGTCCTCGTCCTCGCAGAGCGGCAGCAGGGCCGGGTAGTAGCTGACGTTCTCCTCGAACAGGTCGAAGACGCTCGTGATCCACCGCTCGCCGAACCACACGCGCGGCCGCACGCCCTGCGCCTTGAGCTCGGCCGGCCGCGTGTCCGTGGCCTGCTCGAACAGCGTGATCCTGGTCTCGCGGTGCAGCTCCTTGCCGAACAGGTAAGGGGAGTTGGCCGCGACCGCGACCTGCGCCCCCGCGATGGCCTGGGCGGCGTTCCAGTGCGCGGCGAACGCCTCGGGGCTCACCTGCAGGTGGAGCTGCACGCTCGTGCAGGCGGCCTCGGGCGCCACGCTGTCGGCGTGCGTGTCGAGGCGTTCGACGCCTTCGATGCACAGATGCAGGTCCTCGCCGCGGGCGGCGAAGATCTGCTCGTTGAGCAGGCGGTAGCGGGGGTTCGCCGAGAGCGTGCCCTCGCCGATGTCCTGCTCGCGCAGCGTGGGCAGGATGCCGATCAGGACCAGGTGCCCGCCCTCGGAGCGGGCGCGTGACTCCGCATGGTTGAGCCGGGCCCGCACGTCGTTCTCCAGGTGGAGCGCGCCCTCGCCGCTCAGCTCCTGGGGTTCGATGTTGATCTCGATGTTGAACTGGCCCAGCTCGGTGGCCCAGTCCGGCTGCTCGATGGCCGCGAGCACCTCGGCGTTGCGCATGGCGGCCTCGCCGTCCGCGTCCACGATGTTGAGCTCGATCTCCAGGCCGGCGAGGGGGCGTTCGAGCTCGAAGCGAGCTTCACGCAGCATCTGGGCGAAGACGTCGAGACATCGTCGCACCTTTTCACGATATTTCCGCCGATGTTCGCGGCTGAAGACCACCACCGGCACGTCCCTGCCCATATCTGGAAATGTCGCACGCCAACGCCCCCAAGACCAGGTCACCCACCCACCCTTTCCTCCAAACCTTTACCGAACCCGACCCAGGCGAAGGCCTTGCGGCGTCCTGGCCTTGATTCAGGCGACGGCCTGGGTCCGGCGACGGCGACGGCCTGGGTCCAGCGCTGACCACGGACTTGGCCCAGGATGCGCTCCGTAACGGTGCTCAGCCACTGAAGGGCTCAGAGGCCGTGTTCCTGGAGGGCCCTGCTCATGGTCGCGCTCGCACGGGCTCCGCTGGTCACGCAAGCTGCCGCTCTCCGCCACAGGCTCGCCGCTCCGCCAGCCGAAGTGCGGTGGGTGGCGGCCCAGTCGGCGAAGCCGTACAAGATGGGGGTTTGAAAGCCCAGCCCTGTACGGCGTCGCGTGGAGGTGGCGTCGCGTGGAGATGGCGTCGCGTGGAGGTGGCGCGGCGTGGAGATGGCGCGGCGTGAAGATGGCGTCGCGCCGAGATGGCGGCGCGTGAAGATGGCGGCGCGTGAAGATGGCGGCGCGCGAAGAAGGCGGCGCGCGAAGATAAGGTTCGGGGATGCGTGTTTTGGTTAGTGGTGGGGCGGGTTATATCGGCAGCACGGTGGCCTCGGCGTGTCTGGATGCCGGAATCTCGCCCGTGATTCTCGACAGTCTCGTGACCGGGCGGCGGGAGTTCGCCGACGGGCGGGCGTTCTACGAGGGGGATATCAGCGACGGCCCGCTGATTGACAAGATATTTGCCGAAAACCCCGATATCGAGGCTGTCATCCATTGCGCGGCACTCATCGTCGTGCCCGACTCCGTGGCCGACCCCATCGGCTACTACCGCGCGAATGTGACAAAGAGCCTGGAGTTCGCCGACCATCTGCTCCGCAATGGCTGCACCCGGATGATCTTCAGCTCCTCCGCCTCGATCTACCGCACGGGCGAGGACCACACGGTAGACGAGGACTCCCCGCTCGACCCCATGAGCCCATATGCGCAGACCAAGGCGGTGTGCGAGGCCATGTTCGCCGACATCGCCGCCACCCGCCCCATCAAGATCCTCTCCTTGCGTTACTTCAACCCCATCGGCGCCGACCCGACGATGCGCACCGGCCTGCAACTGCGGCGCCCCAGCCACGCCCTCGGCAAGATGATCGAGGCGTACGAGGACCGGGTGCCCTTCCAGATCACCGGCACCGGCTACCCGACCAGGGACGGCACCGGCATTCGCGACTACGTCCACGTCTGGGACCTGGCTGCCGCGCATGTCGAGGCCCTGCGGCGATTCGACGATCTGACGGCAAGCGTGATCAACCTGGGCACCGGCGCGGGCACCACCGTCCGCGAGCTGGTCGAGGCGTTCAACCGCGTCGTCGACCGCCCGATCGAGGTCGTCGAGGCCCCTGCCCGCCCCGGCGACGTGGCCGGCGCCTACACCCGCAGCGACCGCGCCCGCAGCCTGCTCGGCTGGCAGGCCCGCTACTCCGTCGAGGAGGGCATCAGGCACTCGCTCGAATGGGCGCGCCTGCGCGAGTCGCGACTCGGATAGACCCTGGACCGGCGCGGCGTCTCGTCATACGATTCGTATACGAACTGTTCGTACACGAAAGAAAACATGGAAGAAGCTGAGGCGGCCCGCGAGGTGGCACGGCTCTACCCGGCGGTCTACCGGCGATTCAAGGCGTCGAGAAGGCCGATCGCGGCCGGGCTGACCGCCCGGATGCACGCTGTGCTCGGCCACCTGCTGGCTGCGGGGCCGCTCACGCTGAGCGAGCTGGCCGAGCACCTGCAGCTGTCCAAGGCCGCGACCACCGAGCTGGTCACCCGGGTCGAAGAACGCGGCCTGGTGGCCAGGATCAGGGACGAGCGCGATCGGCGGCGGGTGTTCGTCTGGGTCACCGAAGAGGGAAGGGCGGCCGCCGCGGCGGCGGCGCCGCGGGTGCTCGAGGACGACCTGCTGGCGCAGGCCGTGCGGACGATGACGCCGCAGGAACGCCAGGGGCTCGTGACCGGGCTCCGCGCGCTCCTGAGAGACGGAGAGGACGGGTCATGAGCTGCGAGAGCTGCGGAATGCCGATGGAGAGCGCCGAGGACCACGCGCCGGGCCGCCCCGGCAGCACCTGGTGCCGCTACTGCTCCAACACCGACGGGACGCTGCAGGACTTCGGCGAGCGGTTCGAGCGGATGGTGCAGTGGGAGGTCCAGCGCACGGGCCGGCCGAGGCCCGAGGCCGAGGAGGCCACCAGGGCCTACATGCGCACGATGCCCGCCTGGCGCGACCACCCGAGGCTGATGGCATGAGGATCCTGGGCGTCGACAATGTCCTGGTCGGCGTGGCCGACCTCGATCGGGCCAAGGAGTTCTACGGTGGCGTGCTGGGGCTGACGGAGAAGTTCTCGACAGGGGAGATGGCCCTCTACGCGATCGGGGAGGAGACCCCCGGCCTGCTGGTACGCGTCCAAGAGGCCGGTCCCGGCTCCATGCGCGTCTGGCTTGAGGTCCCCGACGCCCGCGCCGCGGCGGCCGAGCTGGGCGTGGAACCGTTCGAGGTGTTCACGGGCTGGACGGTGGAGCTGTCGGACCCATGGGGGAACGTCATCGGCCTCACCGACTACGCCAAGCAGCCGCACCTCTCCCGCCTGGCGACGGGAGAGGGCTGAGACGATCAGATAGCTGGATCAGCTGCCGACGCCGGCGAGCGAGTCCCAGATGACGGACGCGTCGTCCTCACCGTTCTCGAACTCGGTGGCGACCTCATCCGCCGGCGGCGCCTTGATCGACACGGCGGTGCCCCAGCCGGAGAACCTGGTGTCCACGCTCACGCTGCCCTTCCCGCCGGACAGGGCGGACATCGGGAAGGTCGACACCAGCCGGGTGGGCAGGCCGGCGGAGTTCACCGCGAGCCGCCAGCTGATCGTGCTCTTCAGGGCCTTCGCCGAGGGCTTGGAGAGCCCGGTGGCGCGGAACCACGGGGACACCTTCCACAGGTCGCCCACCGTGATCTTGCCGGCGTAGCCGCCACTGGCGGGCTTGGCGCTCTTGAACAGGGTCTTGAGCGTGGCGGGCTCGGCGAGGTTCACCGGCTGGCTGTAGATGCCGGTCACGCCACCGGTCGGGCCCTTGGGGTGCTTGAACCAGTTCTTGCCCTCGGGCAGCAGGGTCGCCCACATGCCTCCGGACAGGTATGACGTGGTGCCGACCCGGATCGTGCGTTCCGGTGAAGCCAGAGCCTTGAGCAGCTCCGGGGCGTCGTCCGCGTCCGCGCCCAGGTCCTTCAGGGAGATGTTGAACTTGCCGGTGCTGTCCGAGGCCGCGATGCCGGACTTGCTGAACTGCAGGGTACCGCTGCGCCGGACGAAGATTTTACGGTCCCCTTCGACGTCGAGGGTGGTCCGCTCGGTGAACTTGACTCCCTTGCCGGGAGCGAGGTGCTTCTTCACCGCGACGACGGGGTTCTTCGGTGCGGCGGCCATTGCGGGGGTCGCGGCGACCAGGGTGGCCGTGGTGGCTAACACCACGCCGGCGAGCATGCGCTTCATGCGGATTCCTTCGTTGAGGGGGATTACCGGTGCTTCCCGCCGAAACTTTCATGCCTCGGGGTGAAGCGAGGTAGGGAAAAGCTGGGTCGTGATCCTAGCGTTCCGGTACGCGTCGTGGATATCGGTAATCCTGCGCATACACGTAACGTCCCATGGCGATCACGGACGGGAATGGCCCTCGGTTTCCTTCGCATCGGATAACCGGGGGCCCCAGGAATCCTGGCCATTAAAGATCACGGTCATATATCGGCCCTCGGGCGCTCCGGCGGCGAATCGGTGCATTTCTCGTGCAGATCATCATCTGGGCACCCTTGCCGGAAGTGAGGCCGGAGGTGAGTCTTGGAAGTGAGATCAGCGTCACATAGTGGGAGAACCATGACCCGGTGACCTGGGCAGGTCAAGCTTGGGGCTAGGCTTCACTGGCGGAAACGCCCGGCACGCACGGGTTGCCCGGGCCGTCGAACATCAGTCGGATAAGCAAGGACGGACCCTCGTGGACCTGTTCGAACATCAGGCGAAGGAGCTCTTCGCTGACTACGGCATCCCGGTGCCGCGCGGCATCGTCGCCCACACGGTGGAGGAGGTGCGGGCGGCCGCTGAGCAGTTGACCGGCCGCGTCGTCGTCAAGGCCCAGGTCAAGACCGGTGGCCGGGGCAAGGCCGGAGGCGTGAAGGTGGCGGACGACGCCGCCGACGCCGTCGAGAAGGCCACCGCCATCCTGGGCATGGACATCAAGGGCCACACGGTCCACAAGGTGCTCGTGGAGGAGGCCAGCGCGATCGCGGAGGAATACTACTTCTCCTTCCTGCTCGACCGTGCGAACCGTACGTTCCTCGCGATCTGCTCCGCCGCCGGCGGTATGGACATCGAAGAGGTCGCCCACAGCGCCCCCGAGAAGGTCGCCAAGGTGCCGGTCTCGGCGCTGACCGGCATCGACCGGGCCAAGGCCCGCGAGATCGCGGTGGCCGGCGGGCTGCCGGAGAAGTCGCTCGACGGCGCCGCCGAGCTCATCGAGAAGCTCTGGTGCTGTTTCGTCGACGAGGACGCCACGCTCGTCGAGGTCAACCCCATGATCCTGTCGGCCGACGGCCAGGTGAAGGCGCTCGACGGCAAGGTCACGCTCGACGACAACGCCTCCTTCCGCCAGCAGGAGCACGAGGCGCTGGCCGACAAGGCCGCCGAGGACCCGCTCGAGGCCGCGGCCAAGGAGAAGGACCTCAACTACGTCAAGCTCGATGGCGACGTCGGCATCATCGGCAACGGCGCGGGCCTGGTCATGTCCACCCTCGACGTCGTGGCCTACGCCGGTGAGGCGTTCCCCGGCAAGCCGTCCCCCGCCAACTTCCTCGACATCGGTGGTGGCGCGTCGGCTGAGGTCATGGCCGCCGGCCTGGAGATCATCCTCTCCGACCCCGACGTGAAGTCGATTTTCGTGAACGTCTTCGGCGGCATCACCGCCTGCGACGCCGTCGCCAACGGCATCGTCTCGGCGTTCAAGCTGCTGGAGAGCCGGGGCGAGGCCGTGACCCACCCGCTGGTGGTCCGCCTCGACGGCAACAACGCCCAGCTCGGGCGACAGATCCTGGCCGACGCCGCGCTCCCGCGGGTCGAGCTGGTAGACACGATGGACGACGCGGCCAAGCGTGCCGCCGAGCTCGCTGCGGTAGGTGCGTAACTCATGGCCATCTGGTTGACCGAGAACAGCAAGATCATCGTTCAGGGCATGACCGGCGGGGAGGGCACCAAGCACACCCGCCGCATGCTCGCCTCCGGCGCCAAGGTCGTGGGCGGCGTCAACGCCCGCAAGGCCGGCACCGTTCACGAGGGCCTGCCCGTGTTCGGCACGGTCAAGGAGGCCATGGAGCAGACCGGCGCCGACGTGTCGGTCGTGTTCGTGCCTCCGGCGTTCACCAAGGACGCCGTCAAGGAGGCCATCGACGCCGAGATCCCGCTCGTCGTGGTGATCACCGAAGGCGTCCCGGTGCACGACAGCACAGAGTTCTGGGCCTACGCCGTCACCAAGGGCAACAAGACCCGCATCATCGGCCCCAACTGCCCCGGCATCGCCTCTCCCGGCGCCTCCAACGCCGGCATCATCCCCGCCGACATCACCACCGCCGGCCGCATCGGCCTGGTCTCGAAGTCCGGCACGCTGACCTACCAGCTCATGTACGAGCTGCGCGACTTCGGCTTCTCGACCGCGGTCGGCATCGGCGGCGACCCCGTCATCGGCACCACGCACATCGATGCGCTCCAGGCCTTCCAGGAGGACCCGGGCACCGACGCCATCGTGATGATCGGTGAGATCGGCGGCGACGCCGAGGAGCGGGCCGCGGCCTACATCGAGCAGCACGTGACCAAGCCCGTGGTCGCCTACGTGGCCGGCTTCACCGCGCCCGAGGGCAAGACGATGGGTCACGCGGGCGCCATCGTGTCCGGCTCGGCCGGCACCGCCCAAGCCAAGAAGGAAGCCTTGGAGAAGGTGGGCGTCCGCGTCGGCAAGACCCCGTCGGAAACGGCACGCCTCATGCGCGAGATCATGCAGGCTCGTTGATCATCGCCAAGAAGGCCCCGCGCGGCACACCGCGCGGGGCTTTCCCATGTGTGGACAGCGCAGATCGTCTGATGGGGGAGACGCCGCGTGGGGCACGAGGCGTCCGTCAGCCGCCCCGGTGAGCGGCCCACGATGCCAACGGAGACCCGTAGCGAATGCGACCATAAGCAGGGCGCGCCGCTCATCGCTCCAGTGACCGGGTTAGAAAGCGTCCCCCTGGACAGAGGGCGACCAACGACGGTGCTTGGGGCGGCCGCGTCGCAGCGTAAAAGATTGAATATTAATCCCCCGGCGCGTCAACCAAGCACTGGTTGGGAAAGGTTGAGAAAATCACCTACTGTGACGGCGATTATCGACCAGTTGCGCGCTGCCCCCCGGTCGGTGCTCGGCAAGCTCCCCCGGGTCCCTGGCGACGACGACGAGTCCAGGCGACCGCTGCCCGTGTCGGGCATGCTGGCCGCGGCATGCACGCTGGGCGTCGGCTTGGCCGCACTCACCACGCTCACGCTGGTCGGGTGGATCGCCGCCCCGCGCGGCACGCTGGGCTCCGGGCTGCCGGGTGTGTTCCGTACGGCGGCGCAGCTCTGGCTGGCCGCGCACCACGCCGGGTTCGCGATCCCCGGCGGGCGGGTCGGGTTGTTGCCACTCGGGCTGATCATGCTGCCGGCCGTGCTGCTCTATCGGGCGGGACGCTGGATGGCGCGCGATGCCGACCTGCGGCTCCGGCTGCCCGCGCGGCTGCCCAAGAACAGCCCGCGGGAGAAGGCCCAGGCCCGCCGCCGGGCCCAACTGGTGCTGGTGGTGCAGGCGGGAGTGTCGCTGGCGGCCCCGTACGCGCTGCTGGCCGGGCTGATCGCGCTCGTGGCGAGCAACGACATCACGCAGCCGTTCATCGGTGAGGCGTTGTTCAGCCATTTCGTGCTGGCGTTCCTGGCGGGGGCGCTGGCCACCGCGCGGATGATCGGGCCCTGGCGGGTGATGCTCCGGCTGTTGCCCGAGCGGGTGCGCGCGCTCACCGTCGGCACGGCGATGGCCACCGCGTTGTTGCTGGTGGCCGGGCTGGCACTGGTGCTGGTCGCTGTCGTGCTGAACTTCGACCAGGTCAGGGAGCTGTCCAGCGTCCTGTCGCCCGGGCTCGTGGGCGGGCTGCTCCTGGTGCTGCTCCAGTTGCTCTATCTGCTCAACGTCGTCATCTGGGCGTCCTCGTACATCGCCGGACCGGGGTTCGCCATCGGTGCGGACACTCTGGTCGCGCCCACGGGCGTGCAGCTCGGCACGGTGCCGAGCCTGCCGTTGCTGGGGGCGTTGCCGGAAAGCGGGCCGGTGCCGGCGTGGATGATGGCGGTGATCGCGCTGCCGTTCGCGGCGGGGGCCGTGGCGGGGGTGATGGTGGCCAGGATCTCGCCGTCGCCGTCGTATGAGGCGGCGCCGCTCTGGGGATTCCTCACCGGAGTGTCCACCGGGGTAGTGGCGGGGACGCTGGCGGCGCTGTCCGGTGGGCCCATCGGCGGCGGACGGCTGGCGGCGATCGGCCCCTCACCTTGGGAAGTGGCGTTGTCGGTAGCGCTCGAGGTCGGCGTGGCCGCGGGCATCTCCGCCGGCGTGACGAACCTGCTGCTGATCAACAAGCGGGCCCGCACGCCGCTCGACAAGGCGGCCGCCCCGGTACGCAAGGCGGGCGCGGCGATCGCCAAGGCGGCGAGCAAGGTGGGCTTGGCGGAGTCGGACCCGCGCCCGCTGCCCGGCCACTGGATGGACGCCACCGAGGCGGATACTCAGGAGATCCCGGTCATCAGGGACGACTGGCAGGACGAGCACGCCTCGGCGGCCGAGGAGACGCTGGCTCAAGCGCGTCCCCGCGTGGTGGAGACACGCCCGCCGCGTAACGACATCGTCGACGAGTCCGACGACCGCGGCGGTCATGTGATCTATCTCGATCCCTACGCTTGGGACAAAGACTGATCCGTTTTTCCTTTACGCTGCGACGTGGTTGCCCCACGCGCCGTCGAGGTTCCCTCTGTCCCAGGAGACGCTTGTTCCGGGAGACGATCTCCAACCCGATGAGCCTGGGCCGGAGAGAGCGAGGCTCGGTGCCAACGAAGGCCCGTAGCGAACGCGACCATGAACAGGGCGCGCCGCCGTGACGCCGCACAGTGGGTGCGCTGCCGGGTGGCGACGACCGGGAGAACCGACCGGCTCAGGGCTGCATGGCGCCCAGGAGTTCGAGGACGTCCGGGGGCAGCTTGCGCTCGGCCGCGTCTCGGAACTGGGTGAAGCACTCGCCCTGCGAGGACACCGTGCCAGCGCCCTTCATGCACTCCTGGTAGGCGGCGTATTCATCCATCAGGTAAAGCTGCATCCCCGTGGCCATGGCCGACAGCGCCAGCGCGATCGAGGAGATGGCGATGCCTCCCACGGCTATCCCCGTGGGCTTGCTCGCGGCTTTCAGCAGCGGCAGCGCCCGGATCCCGGCCGCCAGCGCGAACAGCGCCATGACCAGGCCGGCGAGCGGCAACATGAACGTCATGGCCAGCGCTGCGATGGACAACCAAATCGCTCGGCGACCCGCCGATTCGGCGGGCTGCTGGCCTGCCGGTGCCTGCACCGGTGTCGACACCTGACCTCCTCTGCGTCGCCGGGTGAGGAACAGATACCCTGGCAGCCCACCCTGTTTTCCTCTTGGAGAGTGCGCGTGTCTAAGGCTGGGCGGCTCGTCGTCCTCGTCTCCGGCTCTGGAACCAACCTACAGGCCCTGCTGGACGCTTCTGCCGACCCGTCGTACGGGGCTCGCGTGGTGGCGGTCGGCGCCGACAGGGAGGGGATCGAGGGGCTGGTCCGGGCCGCTAAGGCAGGCGTCCCGACTTTTGTCGAAAAATTGGGCAATTATCCGACAAGGGCGGATTGGGATCGCGCGATCGCGGCCAAGATCGCATCGTACGAACCCGACCTGGTGGTGTCGGCAGGCTTCATGAAGATTTTGGGTACGCCGACGCTCGAGGCCTTCCCCGTGCTCAACACCCACCCGGCGCTGCTGCCGTCCTTCCCCGGCGCGCATGGCGTGCGCGACGCGCTGGCCCACGGGGTCAAGGTCACCGGCTGCACGGTGATGCTGGCCGACGAGGGCATCGACACCGGGCCCATTGTCGCCCAGGAGGCGGTGCCCGTGCTTCCGGACGACGACGAGGCGGTCCTGCACGAGCGCATCAAGACCGTCGAGCGCCGTCTACTCGTCGAGATCGTCGGCCGGATGGCCCGCGAGGGCTGGACGGTCAGCGGACGCCATGTCCGCATCGGCAACCAATCAGGAGGGGAAACCACGTGACTCGCATCGCCATCCAGCGTGCGCTGATCGCTGTTTACGACAAGTCCGGGCTCGAGGAGCTGGCCAGGGCCCTCGACGGCGCTGGGGTGGAGATCGTCTCGACCGGCGGCACGGCCGCCGCGATCTCGTCGTACGGGATCCCGGTGACGAAGGTCGAGCAGCTGACCGGGTTCCCCGAGTGCCTCGACGGGCGGGTCAAGACGCTGCACCCGCGGGTGCATGCCGGGCTGCTGGCCGACGTCACCAAGCCGCACCACGTGACCCAGCTGCAGGAGTTGGAGATCGACCCGTTCCAGCTGGTCGTGGTCAACCTCTACCCGTTCCAGCAGACGGTGGCCTCCGGCGCCTCCGACGAGGAGTGCGTCGAGCAGATCGACATCGGCGGGCCCGCCATGATCCGCGGCGCCGCGAAGAACCACAACACCTGCGCCGTCGTGGTCGATCCCGGCTACTACGGCGACGTGCTCACGGCCCTGGCCGAGGGCGGCTTCACCCTGACCGAGCGGCGGCGGCTCGCGGGCATCGCGTACGCTCACACGGCCTCGTACGACGTGGCCGTGGCCAACTGGTTCGGGAGCGCGTACGAACAGGCAGAGTTCCCCGCCTTCACGGGGGCCGCGTACGAACGCAAGTCGACCCTCCGCTACGGCGAGAACCCGCACCAGCGTGCCGCGCTCTACACGGCCGGCGCCGGCGGGCTGGCCAACGCCGAGCAGCTGCACGGCAAGGAGATGTCCTACAACAACTACCTCGACGCCGATGCCGCGTGGCGGGCCGCCTGGGACTTCTCCGACCCGTGCGTGGCCATCATCAAGCACCAAAACCCGTGCGGCATCGCGATCGGCTCCGACGTGGCCGACGCGCACCGCAAGGCGCACGCCTGCGATCCGGTGTCGGCGTTCGGCGGGGTGATCGCCGTCAACCGGCCGGTCACGGTGGAGCTGGCCAGGCAGATCGCCGACGTGTTCACCGAGGTCGTCATCGCGCCCGCCTTCGACGCGGAGGCGCTGGAGGTGCTGCGCGAGAAGAAGAACCTGCGGCTGCTGGCCTGCGCGGAGGGGCCGGCGCAGCCGACCGAGTTCCGCAAGATCGACGGCGGGCTGCTGGTGCAGACCGTCGACCGGGTCGACGCGCCCGGCGATGCGGCGTCGCAGTGGGAGCTCAAGACCGGCGAGCCTGCTTCACCCGAGGTGCTGGCCGACCTGGAGTTCGCCTGGCGCGCCTGCCGCTCGGTGAAGTCCAACGCCATCCTGCTGGCCGGCGACGGCGCCACGGTCGGCGTAGGCATGGGGCAGGTCAACCGGGTGGACTCCTGCCGCCTGGCGGTCACCAGGGCAGGGGAGCGCGCGCCCGGCTCCGTGGCGGCCTCGGACGCCTTCTTCCCGTTCCCTGACGGGCTGGAGGTGCTGGCGGAGGCGGGCGTGAAGGCGATCGTCGAGCCCGGCGGCTCCATCCGGGACGACCTGGTCGTGGAGGCCGCGGAGAAGGCGGGTATCACCCTCTACTTCACTGGCACCCGCCACTTCTTCCACTGATCGTCCACTAAAGGGCGACATGAGCGATCATGTCGCCCTTTAGCGCGTTTGGGGGGGGCGAGCACGGGTCATGTCCGGTTAGCCTGAGTGCCTCCCCGCTGAGCCCATTCACACGGAGTTCTCCTTGCTCGATGCGATCCTGCAGGCGTTCGTCACCATGAACGGCTTCGCCACCAGCCCCGTCGTCCTCCTGGTGCTCGCCTTCGTCGGCGCCTACCTCGGCAGCCGAGTCGTCGAGATCATCCCGTTCACCCGCCGGATCATCGAGCGCAGAGAAGCCCAGGGCGCCGAACGCGACTAGCCCTGGTCATCGAGCCCGCCTCAGGGTGTGCCTCACGTGTGCGGTGGATGCAGCCGCCAGGCCAGCTTGGCGGCGCCGGCCAGGCTCGCACGCACGCCCAGGATGCTCTGCCTGACCTGGACCGCCCGGACAAAGGGCAGGCCGGCCACGTCGTCGAGCGCCCGCTGCAACGGCTCGAACAGCACCTTGCCCGCGGCCGACACACCGCCGCCGACCACCACGGTCTGGACCTCTGCCGCGGCCGCGGTGGACGCGATCATAGCGGCCAGCGCTCTGGCGCCGCGCTCGAACGCGGCGAGCGCGATCGCATCCCCCGCCGCGGCGTCCCGCGCCAGGGCCCGCGCGTCCGCCTTCACCTCGGTACGACCGGCCCCCGCTGAGCCGGCAGTCCCCGCTGGGCCGACAGGCTCTGCTGGGCCGATGGGCTCTGCTGGGCCGACAGGCTCTGGTGGGCCTGCGGGCTGTGCGGCGCCGGCGATCTCTTTGGTGCTGGCGGTCTCAACGGTGCCGGCCTGATCGGTGCGAGTGGCGGCGGCGGGGTCGGGTGACGACGGGCTGGGTGACCAGCCGTTCTCCAGAGCCCAGCGGGCAAGGTTGGGGCCGCTGGAGTAGCGCTCCACGCATCCGCGGCCACCGCATTCGCAGCGTTCCCCGTAGGGGTCGATGCTCATATGCCCGACATGTCCGGCGTTACCGGTCGGGCCCAGGAGCGGGGCGCCGTCGAGCACGATGCCGCCCCCGATGCCGGTGGACACGACGATGCCGAGCAAGGACGGACTGTCGCGCCCCGCACCCAGCCAATGCTCCCCGAGCGCGAAGCATTGTGCGTCGCCCGCCAGCACGGTGGGCAGCCCCGTGAGCTTCTGTACCTCCTCGCGCAGTGGGAAGCCGCGCCAGTTGGCGATGTTGACCGGGCTCACGGTGCCGGTGGCGAGGTCCAGCGGGCCCGCACAGCCGATCCCGGCGGCCACCGGTTGCGGGCCGCTCTCGGTCACCTCCGTGATGAGAGCCGCCAGGGCGGACATGACGTCCGTACGCGGCGTGGGCCGGGTAGCGGAGCACAAGACGGAACCGGCCTCGTCCACCAGCGCGGCGGCGAGCTTGGTTCCTCCGATATCAATGGCAAGTACGCAGGTCATCAATGTTTGTGGTGGTTGTCGGGCTGGCGAGGGTCGCCAGGGTGTTCCAGTCCGGGCACTAGCTTGACCTTCTCGGCACGCAGCTCATCGAGCCGGCGGGCGAAGGCCCTCCGCCGCGCGGCCTCCAGCAAACGATCCGCCGGCAGGGCGGAGGCGCTGTAGTGGCGTGGAGGGCCGGGGGATCCAGGAGATGGGGAGATTCCTTGCTCTGGCGTCGGGGCGACTCCTTGTCCGTGTGCGGAGGTGACAGCTGGATGATCGGGGCCGGATGAGGCGGGGACGGCTGGTTGATCGGGGCCGGGTGAGGCGAGAACGGCTGGGTGATCAGGGCCGGGTGAGGCGGGGACGGCTGGTTGATCGGGGCCGGGTGAGGCGAGAACGGCTGGGTGATCAGGGCCGGGTGAGGCGGGGACGGCTGGATGATCGGGGCCGGGTGAGGTGGGGACGGCTGTGGCCAGGTGCCAGCCCAGGGCGTCCTCGACCGGGCCTACGAGCGTGCCGTACGGCCGGTGCTTGATCGCCTCGGCGATCGCGGCCGGCAGCGAGTCGAGGCTCACGGCGCCGAGGGGTTCGAGGTCGTCCGGTCCCGCCTGCTCGGCGCTCGTCCTGTCGGCGAACAGACGGTGGTGGACAACGTGCCTGGGGGAGCGTTGGGGGGACGTGCGGGCTCGCCACTGCGATGGGATCTCTGCCATGGCGGTGACGTGCTCGAACAGGGCGCGCACCCACGGGCTGCCGTTGTAGGCGGCGGCGTTGATCGAGCCCAGCTCGACGGCCGCCACCCGATCGAGCGGCCCGCCCTCCACGGGAGCAAGGCCCAGGCCTCTGGCGGCGGTCTCGCACAGGGCTTCGGTGAGGATGACCTGGGTCAGCCACCGGGCCAGCTGGCGGTCTTCAGAACTGCCTGGAACGGGCAGCGCCGCGCTGAGCGGGCCGTCGCGTAGGCCGGCGAGGCGCCGGTCGAGGTGCTCACGTGGGATCGGCCGGTCATCGACCCAGCCGATGACACCCTCCGGTCCCGGTGCGGTGGCGCGGGGTCCAAGAGCGGCGTGCGCCGGCGCCGCTGGGCGGTGATGGACGTGATGGCTCATCGGGGCACCTCGCGGCGGGCTGCCCGGCCGTGGTGGCGATCGACCGTCACTAGGGCACCATCCTTACTGCGAGGCCCGCCTAGGGGTCTCATCGGGTCACCTCCAGGCGGATCGCCGGGGAGTATTGGCAACGGCCGTACCACATGACCTTGGCGAGTGCCCAGGCATGCCCGTCTGGTGCGTCCGCGGGCACCTCCACCGGGAACGACACCTCCGCTGTTTCGCCGGCCGCCACGGTGAAGCCCTGGATGACCCGGGGGAGCAGGGTCCACGTGCCCCAGGGTGATGCCAGCTGGGATTCACCGCGGACCTCGTCTGCCGTGGTGTTGGTGAGTCGGAGGACGAGGGCGGTGCGGTCGCCGGGATGGAGGGAGAGGACGTCCGTGACCGGGCTGACCGAGAGGCCGGTCGGGCGGGCCTCGGGCGAACTGGTCCCCTTGACGGCGGTGCCCGAGGCCAGGGGCAGGCCCGGGACGGGGAGTTCGGGGGCGTCGCCCACGGCCACGGTGGCGACGTCCTCGATGAGCTGGCCGGCGACGAAGGTGCGGGCGGAGATGAAGTGCAGGCCCGTGTCCGTCTGCGGCGGCGTCACGGTGACCGGGAAACGTACGTGGCCACCAGGGGACAGGCGGAAGGGCCGTTGGACCGGGGTGGCGATCCAGCCGGGCGGGACCCGGAGATCGACCACGCCTTCGTGGGGCTCCTCGGTCAGGTGGGAGGAGACCACGACCTCCAGCTCAAAGGGGCCCTCTGGTGAGGTGACGAGGCCGGGGCCGACGGCGATGGAGATCGGGAGGTAGCCAAGCGGCGCCGGGCCCTTGTTGTGCAGCCAGTAGCGGCTGTAGACGGGCTGGGCCTGCTCGGTCGTGGGTCCGAGCTCGGGCCGTGCCGGTGGGGGCGGGGCGCTGGCCAGGAAGGTCGCGACCTCGAAGCCGGTCATGGTGAGGTCGAAGGCCGGTGCGCCGGGACGTTCCAGCAGATCCGCATGGGTGAGGTCGGTCAGCGGGAGGATCGGGGAGTCGATCTCGACCTGGGCGCCCAGGCCGGTCGATTCGATCAAGCGGATGGTCACGCCACGGTCGGGCTCGGCGGTGCGGCCGTGGGCGTGCGGGTTGCCGGTCGCCTTGATGGTGCTCACGAGCACGTCGCGGGGCGGCGAGAGTGTGAGGAGCGAGTGGGCCGGCGGGAGCTCGCCGTCCTGGGCGTTCAGCGTGCGGGGCAGGAGCGGGGTGATGTGCTCCTGGCCTGCGGCGGGCAGGCGCAGGGCGCGCCAGTCGCCGTCGCCGGCGACCAGTGCGTAGGAGAACTCGTGGGTCCAGTGCTGGAGCTGGAATCCCGAGCCGTCGGGGGTCGTGCGGTGGGGCGGATCCAGCCAGATGCCCGAGGGCCAGCCCGTGCAGGAACGCATCAGCGACAGGTGCAGAGCCCCGTCCGGGTCGACGGCGAAGCCGGGCAGGCCGTACGTCAGCAGCGCGACCGTCCGGTCCTCCAGGCGCTCCGCCCCCAGCGGGCACACGGCGTCGATCGTGGCGTCGGCCAGATCGACCACCAGGTCCGCGATGGGACCGGCGACGATCAGGGCGGGCAGGGCACGGAGGTCACGCAGGTCGGCGCTCGGCTGCCAGACCTCCGCCAGCGGGCGTTCTGCGGGGACCCACACGCGGGGCGCGCCCGACTTCAGGGCATCCAGATAGACCGGGTCGGCCTGGGCGAGTAGATCGGCGGCCACGGGGTTGGTGTCGGGGCCGCCCACGATGATGCGTACGTCCGGGAGGTTCGAGTCGACGTCCAGCCAGCCGTATCGGGTGCCGGAGGCCGATGACGTGGTGGCGGTCACGCCCGCGCGGGCCAGCGCGACCACCAGGTCGCGGGCCTCCGGGGCGTCGGCGAGCGTAGGCACCACGACCTCGGCCACGCCCAGCGCCCGCGCGCCGGCCTCGCCGAGATCGACCTTGGCGGTGGCGGACAGGCCGAACCACGTGTTGGCCGGGTTGTCGAGCGTCCATGGATGCTCGGCCGTGTCCACGTCGGGGAGCGCGAAACCGCGGCCCACCACGGCGCCCGACACGTCCGACACCGGCAGCGCGCCTTCGACCCGCGCGGGGAAACGGACGCGGAGCAGGCGGTCGGCGCCGGTGTGATCGAGCACGCGGGTGGTGAAGTCGATGCGGTCGGAGCCGGTGAGCAGGGTGACGGTCTGCTCGTACGAGATCTCCCCCACTTCACCGGTGACGATCAGGCGCCGGCCGATCGCGCTCGTCTCCGTGCGGGCGCTCATCGCCCGGGTGCCGGCCGAGCCCACGGCGTGGCCTGTGGGGATGAGGTGCCAGGGGCCCTCGCCCATGTCAGGGTGCTGGGGGTATTCGTGGTAGAGGCGCAACTCGTTGCCGAGCCCGGACAGCAGCTCCTGGCCCGAGGCCCGGTCGAGGATCGAGGTCAGGCCGCCGCCTTGGGAGGGGTCGGCGGTGATGCGCCAGCGGTCATTCTCGATCGTGATGGCGCCGTGCGCCGGTGCGGGCTGCCAGGTGGTGGGGGAGCCGGGAACCATCCGGTAAGTGCGCCAGCCCAGCGAGGGAACGTCCTGGGCCAGGAAGGTCACCGTGCCGTCCTCCACCACGGCCGGCACGCCGGCCACCGTGTGACCGGCAGGCAGGCGCACGCGTGCCAGCCCGTCACGGGCGAACGGCAGCGTGTTCGTGACCACCACGCTCGGCGCGTCCACCGCGATCTGACCGGTCAGGGCGTCCAGGGCGGTGTCCCTGGCGGCCGTGGCCAGGTCGTAGGCCTCCCTCCAGCCGGTCAGCAGGTCGATGTAGACCTGATCGGACTCCGAGCCCGTGATCGCGTCGTGGTGCGCGCCGTAGGCCAGCTGCCGCCACACCTTGTCCAGTGCCGTGTGCGGGTAGCGGCCGAGGCCGAGCGCCTGCGCGAACGCCGACAGCCGCTCGGCGTCGAGCGCGGCCACCTCGGCGGCGCGCTGCGCCTGCTTGGTGTCGATGTAGGAGACGTCCTTGCCGGTGTAGATGGGGTTCATATCGCGGGTTTGGGGGCTGAAATGCGACATGTCGGCGCGGACGGCGTTCAGGAAGTCCCGTGGGGTGGCGCACACGAACCTCGGCCACACATAGCGGGCCGCCCACGTGCGGTGGACGTCGGTGACCCACTTGTTGGGCGGTGTGTAGTCGGTGCCCACGGGGAGCAGGACGTGCTTCGTCGCGGCCACGGGCTTGAGGGACCGGTAGAGGTCGTAGACCGCCTGGCAGGCGTCCTCCAGCGTGGGCGCGGAGTCCATCCACCAGCCCGCCGAGTAGTGGGCGGGCATGTAGTGGGTGAGCACGCCCTGCCCGGATGGCGAGATCCACTCGAACTCGCTCGGGAACTGCATCATGGCCGCGTCGTTCTTGGCCTGCTGGAAGTTCTTGTGGATCGGCCCCCACTGGTGGAACGGCCCGCGCGCCCACGCGCTGCCGGTCAGCCCCGCCGCCGCCAGATAACCGGGGAACTGCGGGTCGTGCCCGAACACGTCCAGCTGCCACGCCGTGCGCGGATCGCCGCCCAGGATGTCGCGCTGGTAGCCGATCCCGTAGACGAGGTTGCGGATGGTGCTCTCGGCGCCGGTCAGATTGGTGTTGGGCTCGTTGTAGGTGCCGCCGATCAGCTCGGCCCGCCCCTCGGCCATGAGGGCGCGCAGATCGGCCCGTCGTTCGGGATGGGTGTCGAAGAACGGCTTGAGATAGTCGACCTCGGCCAGCACGAAACGGTAGTCGGGGTCACGCAGTGCCAGCTCGATGTGCGCCTCGACCAGCGCGAACGCGTTTCGCTCCCAGAGGGGTCTGGTGGTGGCGTCGGCGGAGAGCAGCTCCCACGGGCTGGTGTAGGCCGCCTGGGTGTTCCACCACACGGGGTCGTAGTGGAAGTGGGACACCATGTGCATCGTCCAGCCCGGCTCCTCGGCCGTGACCGTGATCTCCAGGGACTCCTCGCCCAGCGTCAGCACGCACGGCAGGGCGGCGCCGGGCGGTGCCGTCATGGTCAGGGGAATCTCCAGGACGCCGGAGGCGGTGGCGGGCACGGTCACCGGCTCGGCCAGCCGCACGCCCTCGCCGCGCAGCTCCAGGGGCGTGTCGCGCTCTCCCTGGGCGACGGTGACGCGGAGCACCTGGTGCGGCTCGGCCTCGGAGCCTACGAAGAGGTCGGTCGACTCGGCGGACAACAGGCGGACAGGCAAGGGGGACCTCCGTGGACAGCGTGATGCTGGCGCCCGTAACACTAGGCCCTTCGAAGATCAATGACAACGATGTCAAAGACTGTCTGTGGATAACCTGTGCTGGTTGGCTGGGGTCTGTGGATAACTTGCGAGCCCTCCTCCTCCTGCGCGTGCGCCGGCGGGTCAGGCCGGTGCGAGGGGCGGACGGAGGCATGGAAGGATTGCCTGCATGAGCGCAGTGAAACTCGATGGCAAGGCGACCGCCGCCAAGATCAAGGCAGACCTCACGACCCGAGTGGCCGCGCTCAAGGACCGCGGCATCACACCCGGCCTGGGCACCGTGCTCGTGGGCGACGATCCGGGCAGCCAGATCTACGTGGCAGGCAAGCACCGTGACTGCGCCGAGGTGGGCATCGCCTCCATCCGCGTCGACCTGCCGGCCACCGCCACGCAGGCCGAGGTCGAGGCGGCCATCGACCAGCTCAACGCCTCCCCCGAGTGCACCGGCTACATCGTCCAGCTCCCCCTCCCCAAGCACCTCGACACGATGGCCCTGCTGGAGCGCATGGACCCGGCCAAGGACGCCGACGGCCTCCACCCGGTCAACCTCGGCCGCCTCGTCCACATGGTGGACGCGCCGCTCCCGTGCACCCCGCACGGCATCGTGCTGCTCCTGCAGGAATACGGCGTGCCGATCAAGGGCGCCGAGGTGGCCGTGGTCGGGCGCGGCATCACGGTGGGCCGCTCGCTGGGCCTCCTGCTGACCCGCCGCAGCGAAAACGCCACCGTGACCCTGTGCCACACCGGCACCCAGGACCTGGCCGGCCACGTGCGCCGCGCGGACATCGTGGTGGCGGCGGCGGGCGTGCCCGGCCTGATCACCCGCGACATGGTCAAGCCCGGCGCGGCCGTCCTCGACGTGGGGGTCTCCCGGGTGGACGGCAAGATCGCCGGCGACGTGGCGCCGGACGTGGCGGAGGTCGCCGGCTTCCTCACGCCCAACCCGGGCGGCGTCGGCCCCATGACCCGTGCCCTCCTGCTCTCCAACGTGGTGGAGGCCGCAGAACGCCAAGCAAGGTGAACGATTGCAAGGCGCCGAGATCCCCGGCGCCTTGCAGTCTCGCTAGAAGGGGTACGCCGCCACGTCCCCCTGTACGGTGACCCACTGGGTCTCCGTGAAGGCGTCCGCGTTGGCGGGCCCGCCGAACCTCGTGCCGGTCCCCGAGGCGCCCACCCCGCCGAACGGTGCCACGGCCTCGTCGTCCACCGTCTGGTCGTTGATGTGCACGATGCCCGTCGGCACCAGGTCGGCCAGCGCCAGCCCCTTCATGACGTCGCGGGTGAGGATGCCGAGCGACAGGCCGTACTCCGTGTCGGCGGCCAGCGCCGCCGCCTGCTCCAGCGAGGAGAACGTCATCACCGGCGCCACCGGCCCGAACACCTCCTCCGCGTACGCCGGCGCGTGGGCCGGCACCCCGGCCAGCACGGTGGGCCGGTAGAACAGCCGGTCGTACGTCCCGCCGGCGGCAAGGCGCAGCGCTCAGCCGACCACGAGACGTTCGCCCCCGAAGTCGGCGATGATCTCCATGCGTCCACCCAGTGCCTTGATGTAGGCCGCCAGGGTTCTCAGTTCGCTGGCGTCGACCTTGGCTCGTTCGATCGCGGAGACGCGCTCTTGGCGCACGTTCATCCGCTCTGCGACCTCAGCCTGTGTCAGCCCCAGACGTTTGCGCATCTCGGCCAGTCGGTGAGCTCGACTGACGTTGATGAGGGCTTGGGCGCCGGCCTCGACCTCTGCCCGATCATCGGCGTCGGGAAAGAACTCAGAGAGGAAGCCTTCGCGGTCGTAGCCGTGGGTGCTGCTCATGACTCCTCCTTCTCCTTCAGGTAGGTCGTATACCGGGCCTCTGCCAATGGAATCGCCTCTCGGTACCAGGAAGACCACTGCCCTGCCTTGTCGCCGGCGACGAGGAGGACTACATTCCGGCTCGGGTCGAAGATGAACAGGATCCTTATCTCTGTTGTCCCGGCAGAGCCCGGACGGAGTTCCTTGAGGTTGTGCAGATTTGAGCCCTTGATCCGGTCAACCAGAGGTCTTCCGAGGCTTGGCCCTTCTTCGAGTAGCGCTGTGATCGCCTGGCCGACCAGGATGGCGCTGTCGCGGTCTGCGTGGCGCAGCTGGTGCAGCCAGTCCCGCACCTCCATGACGATCTCCAGGCGATAGGTCACAGCACCATGATACACGCCGTAAGTATGCTCGCATACTATCGATCTTTCGTGATGGCCTGCCCATAAGTACCGAATCGCTGGTTACGTGGCGCTAGATGTGGTGGAGGCCGCAGAACGCCAAGCAAGGTGAACGATTGCAAGGCGCCGAGATCCCCGGCGCCTTGCAGTCTCGCTAGAAGGGGTACGCCGCCACGTCCCCCTGTACGGTGACCCACTGGGTCTCCGTGAAGGCGTCCGCGTTGGCGGGCCCGCCGAACCTCGTGCCGGTCCCCGAGGCGCCCACCCCGCCGAACGGTGCCACGGCCTCGTCGTCCACCGTCTGGTCGTTGATGTGCACGATGCCCGTCGGCACCAGGTCGGCCAGCGCCAGCCCCTTCATGACGTCGCGGGTGAGGATGCCGAGCGACAGGCCGTACTCCGTGTCGGCGGCCAGCGCCGCCGCCTGCTCCAGCGAGGAGAACGTCATCACCGGCGCCACCGGCCCGAACACCTCCTCCGCGTACGCCGGCGCGTGGGCCGGCACCCCGGCCAGCACGGTGGGCCGGTAGAACAGCCGGTCGTACGTCCCGCCGGCGGCGAGCCTGGCCCCGGCCGACACGCTGTCGGTGACGAGCCGGTGCACCCGGTCCCGCTGTCCGGGGTCGATGAGCGGGCCGAGGGCGACCTGACCGGTGGCCGGGTCGCCGACCGGCAGGGCGTCGGCCTTGGCGGCGAGGCGTTCGACGTACTCCTCCGCCACCGATTCGTGCACCAGATGCCGGCCCGCCGTCATGCAGATCTGCCCCTGGTGGAAGAACGACGCCCACGAGGCGGCGGACACGGCCGGCTGGAGGTCGGCGTCGTCGAAGACGACCAGCGCCGAGTTGCCGCCCAGCTCCAGGTGCACCCGCTTGAGCAGGCGCGCCCCCGCCTCCCCGACCTTGCGCCCGGCCGCGCTCGAGCCGGTGAAGGAGATCACCGGGATGTTCGGGTCGGTCACCAGGGCCTGCCCGGTCTCGGCGCCGCCGGGCAGCACGTGCAGCAGGCCGCTCGGCAGCCCCGCCTCCTCGAAGACGCGGGCGATCGCGAACCCGCCGCAGACGGCGGTGCGCTGGTCCGGCTTGAAGACGACCGCGTTCCCGAGCGCGAGCGCCGGAGCCACCGACCTGGTGCCGAGGATCAGCGGGAAGTTGAACGGCGCGATCACCCCGACCACGCCCACCGGCACCCGCCGCGCGAAGCTGAGCCGCTTGCGCGAGGTCGGCAGCACCTCGCCGAGCGGCTGCGAGGCCAGCGCCGCCGCCTCGTAGCACTCCTGCGCCGCCACGTGCGTCTCGAAGGCGGCCTTGCCGGGCACCCCGCCGGACTCGCGGACGATCCAGTCCTGGATCTCCTGCGCGTGCTCCTCGAAGAGCCGCCCGGCGCGGCGCAGCACCGCCGCCCGCTCCTCGTATGGGGTGGCCGCCCACGCCCGCTGCTCCTGGCGTGCCCGCAGGGCGGCCGCGGCCACGTCGTCGGCGCCGGCCGTGCCCGCACGGCCGAGCTCGTTGCCCGTCGCCGGCTCGACGACCGGCGCGTCACCGGCGCGCGAGGCCGTCCAGCCGCCGTCGAAGACCAGGCCGGTCCAGATCTTGGGGTCCAGGAATGTCATGGTGAGCCTCCTCAAGGTTGGAAGTCGGGGTCCACCGTTACGGTGACGTCGAGCAATAGGGGTTCCTCGCGGGCGGAGAGCCCCGGCACCACCTCGTCGAGTGCCGCCGTCAGCTCCTCGTACGTCTCCACGCGCCGCGCAGGGCAGCCGAGCGACCTGGCCAGGGCACCCATGTCCACCTCGGTGAACGGCGGCCACGGCGCCTTGCCGCCCCGCTGGTCGGCCAGCCGGTCCATGACCGCGTAGCGGCCGTTGGCGAGCACCACGAACAGCGCGCCCACCCGGTAGTGCGCGGCGCTCCAAAGCGCGTGCATGCCGTAGAGCGCCGACCCGTCGCCCACGACCGCGACCACGGGGCGGTCGGGGAGCGCCATCCTCAGCCCGACCGCGGCCGGCAGCGCGAAACCGAGCCCGCCCATGGCCGCCGACAGGAAGCCGAGCGGGTTCCTGGCGGGCACGAGCCGGTGCAGGTCGGGGCGGGATGACGGGGTCTCCTCGAGGAGCACGGTGTCGGCGGACAGCCGCACGGCCAGCTCGCGCAGCACGTGCGCGGCCCGCAACGGCCGCCCTCCCTCCGGCACCGGCGGAACGGCGGCCGGCCGCGTCCCAACGCTTCCGCCGCCGCCGGCCGGTCGCCCCTCGACGCCGCCTCCGCCGTCGGCCGGTCGCCCTTCAACGCCGCCTCCGCCGTCGGCCGGTCGCCCTTCAACGCCGCCTCCGCCCCCACTGTCCTGCCCGCCAGGGGGCAGCAGGGCGGTCAGGCGGGCGCAGACGGCCGACGGCGCGGCCAAATACGCCAGGTCGGCCGGGCTGCGATGCACCTCGGCCGGATCGTCGGTGATCACCGCGACCGCCGTCCCCGCCGCCACCAGCGGCCCCGGCACGTACGGGTACTGCCGGAACACCGGCGCCCCCACGGCCAGCACCACGTCGTGGCCCGCCAGCACTGCTCGCAGCCGCACCCGGTCGGCCGGCAGCACCCCGGCGTACTGCGGATGGTCCTGCGGGAAGCCGGCCCGCGCACCGAACGACTCCTGGAACACCGGGCACCCCAGCCGCTCGGCCAGCCCCACCAGGGACTCCCAGTCGGCGCCCGCCCCGGCGACGATCGCCGGCGCCCGGGCGCCCGCCAGCAGCGACACCAGCGGCGCGAGGTCGGCGTCCGCCACGGCGAGCGGCCGCACGACCTGCTGGGCGGCCGCGGTGATCTCTCCTTCGAAGGCCGCGTCCCAGTCGTCCATCGGCACCACCACCAGCGCGGGCCCGCGGAAGGTGACCGCCTCGTGGCAGGCCCGCGCCACAGCTCCCGGCACGTCCTGGGCCCGTACCGGCTGATCGACCCACACCGGATAGTCCCCGGCCAGCCCGTCCAGCCGGCCCGCCAGGAACGGCTCCAGCGCCAGGTGCCGCCGGTCCTGCTGCCCGACGAGGATCACCAGCGGCACCCGGTTGACCCGGGCCGTGGCGACGGCGCCGACCGCGTTGCCGAGCCCTGCCGTCGTGTGCAGCACGACGAGCGCCGGCCCTCCTCTTATTGGCTCGGGAGCTCCGCTCCCTTCGTAGCGACCGATCGCCCAGCCGGTGGCCATCCCCACCACGGACCCCTCGTGCAGGGCCAGCACGAAGCGCAGGTCGTCCGGCAGCCCGGTCAGCAGGGATACCTCCGTGGAGCCGGGATTGCAGAAGATCGTGCTCAGCCCGTGCCGCCTGAGCACGTCGAACGTGGCGTCGCGCACTGTCGTCATCGTGTCCCCCTGGCTCGCTGGATCTGCCGGTAGACGTGCCCGCGCAACTCGCCGAAGCGCGGCAGGGACCGGGTGGTCAGCTGGTCGCGTTCGGGGGGCAGGTCGATCTTCAGGTCCTCCATGACCGTGGTGGGCGAGGAGGACAGGATGATCACCCGTTGTCCCAGGTAGACGGCCTCGTCGATGTCGTGGGTGACGAACAGGGTGGTCACCCCGAGGTCGCGCCACAACCGCAGGATCAGGTCCTCCAGGTCGGCCCGGGTCTGCGCGTCGACGGCCGCGAACGGCTCGTCCATCAGCAGCACCTGCGGCTCGTACGCCACCGCCCGCGCGATCGCCACCCGCTGCTGCATGCCGCCGGACAACTGCCACGGATGGGCGTCCGTGGCGTCGCTGAGCCCCACCGCCTCCAGGGAGCCGGTCACCAGCTCCCGCCGCCGCGCCGCGGGCAGGCGTTTCTCCTTCAGCGGCAGCTCGACGTTCTGCCACACGGTCATCCAGGGGAACAGGCTCCGGCCGTACTCCTGGAACACCACGGCCATCCGCGGCGGCGGCCCCGTGACAGGGACGCCGGCAACCCGCACCGCGCCGCCGCTGACCGGCAGCAGCCCGGCCACGCACCGCAGCAGCGTCGTCTTGCCGCAGCCCGACGGGCCCACCACGCATACCAGCTCGCCCGCCTCGACGCCCACCGTGACCGAGCGGATCGCCTCGACCCGGCGGCCCGGGCTCTCGTAGACCTTGTTCAGCGCGGAGATCTCAAGCACGGGCGACTCCACTGCCGTAGTACCAGGACAACACCCACCGCTCGACGCGGCGGAACAGGACGGACAACCCCAGGCCCAGCAGGCCGAGTAGCAGGATGCCGCTCCACATCTCGGCGATCTGGAACTGCCGCTGGAACAGCACGATCGTGAACCCCAGCCCGCTGGAGCTGGCGAACATCTCGCTGATGACCATGAGGATGATCCCGATGGACAGGGCCTGCCGCAGCCCGGTCATGATCTGCGGGCTCGCGCCGCGCAGCACGAAACGCCGCATCCTGGACGCGCCGCGCACGCCGTACATGCGGCAGGTGTCGGCGAGGACCTCGTCCAGCGCCCGCACGCCCTCCACGGTGTTCAGCAGGATCGGCCACACGCAGCCGGACACGATGACCAGCACCTTCATCGGCGTGTCGATGCCGGCCAGCAGCATGATCAGCGGCACCAGCACGGGCGGCGGGATGGCGCGGAAGAACTCCAGCACCGGCTCCATCGTGGCGCGCAGCCGCGCCGACGACCCGATCAGCACGCCCAGGCCGACCCCGAGCAGCCCGGCCAGCGCGTACCCCGCCAGCAGCCGCCCCACGCTCGGCACCACGTCCTCGGCCAGCCGCTCGGAGAACCAGGTCTCGGCGAACGCCTGCCCCACCCGGACAGGGCTCGGCAGGTAGAACGAGCTCCCGCTGACCGCCCACCAGACCAGCACCAAAGCGACCGGCAGAGCCAGCAGCCTGACCGTACGCACCCCGCGGTCCCAGACCGCCGCCCGGCGACCCGGGACCGTCCGGCGAGGCTTCACGCGGCGACCTCCGATCGCACGGCCGGATGCCAGGCCAGCACCCTGCGCTCCAGCAGCCGCACGGCGGCGTTCACGGCGATGCCGACGACCCCGGCCACCACGATCAGCGCGTACACCGTGGGCACGGCCCCGCTGCTCTGCGCCACCTGGATCTCGGCCCCCAGACCCGGACTGCCGATCACCAGCTCCGCCGTCACCGCCAGGATGAACGCCACCGCCGCCGCCAGCCTGAGCCCGGTCATGACGTACGGCAGCGCGGTCGGCCACACCAGGTGCCTGACCCGCGACCAGGCCGACAGCCCGTACGACCTGGCGGTGTCGTAGGCCACCGCGTCCACGGCCGCGACGCCGTACAGGACCTGAATGAGCACCTGCCAGAACGCGGCGTACACCACGAGCATGAGCGTCGAGCCGAGCGACGGCCCGAACAGCAGCGTGGCCAGCGGCACCAGCGCGACCGACGGGATCGGGCGCAGGAACTCGATCGTGGAGTTGGTCAGCGCCCGCAGGCCGGGGACGATCCCGATGACCACCCCGGCCACGACCGCCGCGCAGAACGCCATCGCCAGGCCGAGCGCCCAGCCGCCCATGGTCTCGCCGAGCGCGATCCACAACTGCGGCGCCGCCAGCTGCGCGCCCAGCGTGCTCAGGATCAGCGACGCGGGCGGCAGGAAACGCTCGTCGACCAGGCCGAGCCGGGGCACCGCCTCCAGCAGCGCCAGGAGGCCACCCAGCCCGGCCAGGCCGTAGAGGAGCCTGGTCACGGCACCAGCGCCGACACGTCGATCTTCTCCTTGAGCACCCCGTCCGCCAGGGCCAGATCGGCCACGGTCTGCACGGAGGCCTTGTTCACCTCGACCGGCCACTTCGGCAGGTTGATCTTCGCGATCACCTCGGGCGCGATCTTCGTGTACGTCTTCAGCACCTCTCTGACCTCGTCGGGGTGCTCGTCGGCGTACTCCAGCGACTTACGCATGGCCGCCGTGAACCGGCTGGTCAGGTCGGCGTCGGTCCGGCTCGTGGTGAAGTACATGGCCACGGTGAGGTTGGGCGCGGCGTCGGCGAAGTTCCACGCCACGGGGCGCGCTCCCTGGCTGATCGCCTGGCTGACGAACGGCTCGACGACCCAGATCGCGTCCACCTGGCCGCTCTGCAGCGCGGCGGGCGCGTCGGGGAAGGGCAGCTCGACGAACTCGATGCCGGTGGGGTCGCCGCCCGCGTTGCGGACAGAGGCGCGTACGGTCGTGTCGCCGATGTTCTTGAGCTGGTTGACCGAGATCTTCTTGCCGGCCAGATCCTTGGCGGTCTTGATGGGGCTGTCCGGTTTGACCAGCACGGCGCTGAAGTCTTTGCCCTGCTGCCCGGTCGAGGAGACGCCGTTGGCGACCACCTTGACGTCGAGGCCCTGCTGCTTGGCGGTCAGCAGCGAGGTCGTGTTCGCGAAGGCGAACTGGAACTGCCCGCTCACCGCGCCCGAGATGCTCGCCGCGCCGCCGGGCACGGAGGTGATCGTGAGGTCGATCTTCTGCTCGGTGAAGAAGCCCTTGGCCTTGCCGAGGTGGATCGGCGCGGTGTCGACGATGGCGATCACACCGGCGTTGACCTTGCTCATCCCGCCGGAGGCCTGCTGGCCGGGCGCCGCGGGCTGAGTGCCGCCGCAGGCGGCTGTGACGAGTAAGGCGGCGAAGACGATGAGAGCACGACGCACGGTGGCTCCTGTTTGTTCGCGATGCGCACATGTATTCTCTGACCGAACAAACCCCGTATCGCGGAAGTTACGCCTCTGCCGTGGCCTGTCAAGGGGATCTCGATGGTCGATCATGTGCAGTCGCTGGCCCGCGGGCTCGCGGTGATCCGGGCGTTCAGCGCCGCCGAGCCCGAGCTCACGCTCAGCCAGGTGGCCCGCGCGACCGGGCTTAGCCGGGCGGCGGCCAGGCGTTTCCTCCTCACCCTGGCCGACCTGGGTTACGTGCGCAGCGATGGGCGGCTGTTCGTGCTCACGCCGCGGGTGCTGGAGCTCGGGTACGCGTACCTGTCGAGCCTGTCCCTGCCCGAGGTGGCCGACCCGCATCTGGAACGGCTGGCCGCGGAGGTGCACGAGTCGGCGTCGGTGGCGGTGCTGGACGGTGATGACGTGGTCTACGTGGCGAGGGTGGCCACGGCCCGGATCATGCGGGTGACCATCAACATCGGCACCCGCTTCCCGGCTTACTGCACGTCGATGGGGCGGGTGCTGCTCGCGGCGCTCCCGCCGGACGAGCTGGACGCCTACCTGGAGCGTGCGTCGCTGCGCCGGCTCACGTCACACACGATCGTGCTGCCCGCGGCGCTGCGGGCCGAGCTCGACCGGGTGCGCGGCCGCGGGTGGGCAATGGTGGACCAGGAACTGGAGGAGGGGCTGCGCTCCATCGCCGCCCCGATCCGGGATCGTTCGGGGCGCGCGGTGGCCGCGGTGAACGTCTCGACGCACGCCAGCCGCACGACGTTGCAGCAGGCCAGACGGCAACTCCTCCCACCGCTGCTGGCCACGGCCGCCAAGATCGAGGCCGACCTGACCTCGTTGTCGGTGGCCCGCGCCTGACCCGCCCGGCGACGGCCGTGGGGTCACCGGTTCCGGTAGCGGTCCGTGGCGTCCCGCGTAGCCCGGATGGCGGCGTCCGCCGTCTCATACGTGCGCTGCGCCAACCCCACGAAGATGCAGTCCACGATCAGCAACTGGCTGATCCGGCTGGCCAGCGCCCCTGGCCGGAACGCCGTCTCCCTCCCGGCCGACACCAGCGTGTGGTCGGACAGCTCGGCCAGCGACGACCGCGGATTGTTGGTGATCCCCACGACCAGCGCCCCGGCCTCGGCCGCCGTCCTGGCGGGGACGAGCACATCGGGGGTCTCCCCGCTGCAGCTGATCGCCACCGCCACGTCCCCTGTCTTCAGTAAAGCCGCACTGGTCAACGCCAGATGGGCATCGCTGAACGGATGGCTGGACAGCCCGATCCGCAGCAACTTCTGCGACATGTCGGCCGCGACCAGCCCCGACGCCGCCACGCCGTAGACGTCCACCCGCCGTGCCACCGAGATCGCTGACACCACCTCGCCCAGCTGGTCGGGGTCGAGCTGGGCGGCCGTGTCGGCCAGCGCCTCGGACTCGGCCCGCGCCACCTTGGCGATCACGTCCGTCAGCGGATCGTCCGGCGCGAGGTCCCCGGGCACCAGCCGCTCGGGCTGCTGGGCCACGGCTGCCGCCAGGGCGAAGCGCATCTGCGAGTAGCCGGAGAACCCGAGCGCCCGCGACGTCCGCACGATCGTGGCCTCGCTGGTCCCGGACACCGCGCTGAACTCGGTGATCGTGCTCCGTACGACCACTCCCGGGTCATCCAGGATGATGCGGGCGATGGCCTGGGCCGCCGGCGTGAGCGACGGCAGCACGGCGCGTACGGCGGCGACGGGGTTCGCCGGCTCGGTGGCGCTCATCGGGTCAGCCATTCCGCCGCGGCCTGCGCGGACACGCGTGAGATCCCGTGGGTGGCGATATGGGCGGCGCCGACCGGTGGGCCGGGGATGCCGGTGTCTACCACGATCACGTCGGGCCGCGCCGCCACGGCCTTGGCCACGACATCGCGTACCCAGGCGTGCCGGGCCGCGTCGTGCACGACCAGCACGACCGGCCGGTCGTCGAGGGCCGGCAGCTCGCCGTCGGGCTCCAGCCGGAGCATGGCCGTGTCGGGCAGCAGCCGGGTGAGCGCCGCCGTGACGCCGGTCGGTGTGGCAGGATCTACGGCCTGGCTGTGGCGGGTGTTGACCTCGACGACCAGCGGCCCGCGCTCGAGTGTGGCGGCTCCGGTCGTCGTCAGCGCGGCCCTGGCCGCCTCCAGGCCGACGCCGGGGTCGACGTCGGCGCGGGCCTGCTCCCGGAGCGGGCCCTGGGCGGCGTACCAGCTCGAGAGCGCCAGCACCCGCGCGGCCGCCTCGGCCAGCCGCTCCTCGGGCAGGTTCCCTTCCCGCACGGCCGCCACGATCGCGTCGCGGATCTCGTGGAGGCTCTCCTCGGTGCACAGCCCCACGCATATGGCGTCGGCGCCGGCGGCCAGCGCCCGCACCGCGATCTCGCCAGGCGCGAACATGGCGGCCACCGCCTGCATCTCGATCGCGTCGGTGACGACCATCCCGTCGAAGCCGAGCTCGCCCCGGAGGAGCTCGGTCAGCACGGTGTGGCTCAGCGTCGCCGGCAGCGCCGGATCGAGCGCGGGGACGAGCAGGTGGCCGGTCATGATGCTCTGCACCCCGGCGCCGATCGCGGCCTGGAACGGCGGAAGGTCACGCTCGGCGAGCACCTCGCGCGAGGCGTGCACGGTGGGCAGCGCCAGGTGGGAATCGGCGACGGTGTCGCCGTGGCCGGGGAAGTGCTTGGCGCAGGCGGCCACGCCCGCGCGCTGCACCCCGTTGACGTAGGCGACCGTATGCCGGGCGACGAGGCCGGGGTCCGGGCCGAACGAGCGCACGCCGATCACCGGGTTGGCCGGGTTCGCGTTCACATCGGCCGAAGGCGCGTAGTTCAGCGTGATGCCGACCTCGGCGAGCATCCTGCCGATCTGGCGGCCGACCCGCTCGGTGAGGTCCACGTCGTCGGCCACGCCCAGCGCCCGGTTGCCGGGAAAGGAACTGCCGGACAGGACCTCGAGCCGGGTGACCGTGCCGCCTTCCTCGTCGATCGCGACGACGGTGGCCGGGTTCTCGGCCCGCAGCTGCCCTACGAGCTGGGCGTTGATGGCGTTGCGGGCGAACAGGACGACCCCGCCGAGACCGTCGCCCAGCGCACGGCGCAGCCAGTCGGGGGCTGAGGTCCCCTCGAACCCCGGATGCAGCACCGTCATCGCCAGTCTGCACAGGTCACGGCTCATCGGCATTTTCCTTCATCGATATTGATCTGAAGGTAATTTTCTGTCATTGTCGCCCTCGATACAACCACATCCCCCGAGAGGCCATCCCCCCATGCCGAGCAGAAGGACTCTCTTAAAGGGCCTAGCCCTCGCCGCCGCCGCTTCCGCCGTCCCGCTGCCTGCCTTCGCTCAGGCCGACTACGTGCCGCCGCTGCGCCAGATGCGCGGCATGTGGATCGCTTCCGTCGTCAACATCAACTGGCCGTCCAAGCCGGGGCTGACCGCCGACCAGCAGAAGGCCGAATACCTCGCCTGGCTCGACGTGGCCGTGCAGCGCAAGCTCAACTCGGTGTTCGTGCAGATCAGGCCGACGGCTGACGCGTTCTGGCCGTCGCCGTACGAGCCGTGGTCCCAATATCTCACCGGCACGCAGGGCCAGGATCCCGGCTACGACCCGCTCGGGTTCGCTGTCGAGGAGACGCACAAGCGCGGCCTGGCCTTCCACGCCTGGTTCAACCCGTACCGCGTGTCGATGCAGGCCGACCCGGCCAAGCTGCACCCCGACCACCCGGGACGCAAGCACCCGGATTGGATCGTGCCGTACGGCGGCAAGCTCTACTACAACCCGGGCATGCCGGAAGTCCGAAGGTTCTGCCAGGACGCGATGATGGACGCGGTCACCCGCTACGACATCGACGGCCTGCACTTCGACGACTACTTCTACCCGGTCAACAGCACGGCCTTCGACGACAGCGCCGCCTTCGCGAAGTACGGCGCCGGCTTCCCCGACCTGGCCGCCTGGCGGCGCGACAACGTGGACCTCATGGTGCGGGAGATGCAGCAGCGGGTCCTGGAGAGCAAGCCGAGCATCGCCTGGGGCATCAGCCCGTCGGGCATCTGGCGCAACAAGGCCACCGACCCGCTCGGCTCCGACACCAATGGCGGGCAGTCGTACGACAACCTGCACGCCGACACCCGCGGCTGGGTGAAGAAGGGCTGGCTGGACTACATCGCGCCGCAGCTCTACTGGTACATCGGGCAGCCGCCGGCCGACTACTCCAAGCTCGTGCCGTGGTGGTCGGACGTGGCGAAGGGCACGAACACGTTGCTGTGGATCGGGCAGCCCGCGTACAAGGCGGGCGACCCCGCCCAGCCCGCGCCGGAGTGGAAGAACCCCGCCGAGCTGTCCAACCACCTGACGCTCAACAGGAACCACCCCGAGATCAGCGGCGACATCTGGTACAACGCCAACGACGTCAAGGTCGACAGGATCGGCTCCATCACGACCGCCGTCAACGAGCACTACCAGCGGCCCGCGCTCGCGCCCGTGCTGCCCAGGCTGGCGAACGGGGAGCCGCCGCGGCGGCCGGTGGTGGCGTACGCGCTGCGCCGCGACGGCGGGGTCGAGGTGCGGGCGGTGGCCACGGGCAGGGAGGAGCCGTTCCTGTTCGCGATCTTCCGCTTCGACCGGCACGCGTCCGCGGTCGCCTTCGCCGACGCCCGCAACCTGGTCGCCGTCGTGCCGGGGGACCGGCAGATCCGCTGGACCGACCCGGACGGCAAGAGCGGCGACCACTACTACGCGGTGGCGGTGGACCGGGCCAACCGGACCAGCAAACCCAGCAACGGATTCCGGGTCATCTGAAATGCGCCGGCAACGCGGTGGTGAGCGTGCTTCGCCCGCACGTGTCGCCGGCCCGTGCCCTGACTGTCACTGAACCCGGCGGGTCGCCGCACACCGAGAGGCGTGCGGTGCCCGCCGTTCTCATGAGCATGGTGTTGTCCAGGTTCCGACGCTGCCGGAACCCCTCGCCGAAGCCCCGGTCGCGATCCGGTCCCTATGAAGCCCTGCGTCCAGCCGCCGAAGGCTGTTCGGCCGTGGCTCCCGATGACCGCTGCGGCGGCACCACAGGGGTCGGGCGCACCAGGCCGAGCGCGACGACCTCGTTGGCCAGCCGCGTGCGCCGGTTGGTGCCCTCGGGAATCCTGAACTTCTGGTAGAGCCGCAGCAGGTGTTGCTTGACCGCGGCCTCGGTCACGACCAGGTCGTCGGCGATCTCGCGTGCGGTCGCCGGGGCGACGAACGCCTCATCCGACAGCGCCGGCCTGCAGAGTGAGGTCAGCACGTCGACCTCGCGCCTGGTCAGCTCGGGCGCCGCGGCCCTGCGCAGCTCCACTTCGGGGGTGAAGTCCTCACGCGGGATTCCGCCGATGCGGCCCCGCGCCGCACCGAACGAGACGACGTCGCCGTCGTCGAGGACCCTCCGGGCGATCGGCCTGCCGTTCACCCGCGTGCCGTTCCTGGACAGCCCCAGGTCGACGACGTACAGGTAGGGTCCTCGTCTGACGAACTCGGCATGGAGTCGAGAGACGCTGGGATCGGTGAGCCGGATGTCCACACCTCGGCCTCGCCCGATCGTCGTGATCTCGGGGCGCAACGGGATCACTTCACCAGTGTCCTCGATGCGTATGAACGGCCCCTCCACGGCAGTTCCTCCCCAGGTAGCCCGCCGTAACTATTACTACAGCTCCGGCTTACCCAAACGAGGGGATGCGGAATCTCCTTTGCCGAAAGGAGAATCCGACGTGAAATTGGTCTGGACCTTTGCGGACGGTTTTGCCTGCTCACGGGTAGACTTCGGACGAAGATAAGCGGAGGAAACACTCATGGCGGACAAGCCCACGAAAGGCCTGGCCGATGTCGTAGCCGCGTCCACAGCGCTGAGCGACATTGACGGAAAGGCCGGTCGCCTCTTCTACCGTGGATACGACATCCACGACCTGGCCGGCCGCGCGACGTTCGAAGAGACCGCACACCTGCTGCAACGTGGCAAGCTGCCCACCCGCTCCGAGCTGGACGCCTACGGTGCGGAGCTGGCCCGGGGAAGGGAGCTCGGCGCCCTGGTGTCCGCGAACATCGCGGAGATCGCCGAGAAGCAGAAACCCATGGAGGCGCTGCGCTCGCTGGTCTCGCTGTCCGGCGCGGACGACGCCGACAAGGACTCCATCGCCCCTGAGGCCAACCTGCGCAAAGCCGCCCGGCTGGTCGCGCAGCAGCCGCTGCTGGTCGCCCGCTATCACGCCGCCCGCACCGGCGGCAGCATCCCCGACGCTGACCCGTCCCTGAGCATCGCGGCGAACTTCCTGCTGCAGGTCACCGGGCGCACCCCCGCACCGCGCGAGGTCGAGATCTTCGACGAGTGCCTGGTGCTGCACGCCGACCACACCATGAACGCCTCCACGTTCGCCGCCCGCGTCTGCGCCGCGACCCTGTCGGACATGCACTCCGCCATCGTCGCCGCCATCGGCACCCTGAAGGGTCCCCTGCACGGCGGCGCGAACGAGCAGGTCATGAAGACACTGGAGTCGATCCCGGCGGACGGGGTGGCCCAGGCCGTACGCGATAAGCTCGCCGCACACGAGAAGATCATGGGCTTCGGCCACCGCGTCTACAAGACCGAGGACCCGCGCGCCACCCACCTGCGCAGGATGTCCGCGGAGCTGGCCGAGGCCACGGGCGATGACACCTACTACAGGATGTCCAAGGAGATGGAGGAGGTCGTCTTCGAGGAGAAGGGCCTCTACCCGAACGTCGACTTCTACGCTGCTTCCGTGTATCACTATCTCGGCATCCCGACGGACCTGTTCACGCCGGTCTTCTCGATCAGCCGCATGTCCGGTTGGACGGCTCACGTCATCGAGCAGCACGCCGACAACCGTCTGATCCGCCCCGACAGCGAGTACATCGGTGAGACGGATCAGAAGTGGAAGCCGCTAGAAGAGCGTTGAGCGACTGTTGAGCGACCGGGGGACTGAACGCGAGAGCTGGGGACCGTACCCGCTGATCCTGGCGGGTGCGGCCGTCGGCGTGGTCGCGATCTTTTTGATGGACCCGCGCTGGGGCGGGTTCGCGCTGGGCGCCGTCGTCATGGTCGCCGCCGCGCTGCGTTTCGCCGGCTACGGCGGCCAGTTGTCCGTCCGCAGCAAGGCGACCGACGTCACCACGCTGGCCGCGTTCGGCTTCGTACTGGTCCTGACCTCGCTGTTGCTGGACAACAACGAGCTCAAGGCGTTCATCCTGTCCCTTTTCGCCCGTTGACCGGACGGTCCGATAGCCTCAACGCATCGATTCATTGAAGGGGAACCATTCGCATGCCCAAGATCAAGGTGGAGGGTCCGGTCGTCGAGCTTGACGGCGACGAGATGACCCGGATCATCTGGCAATTCATCAAGGACCAGCTGATCCTTCCCTACCTCGACGTTGACCTGAAGTACTACGACCTCGGCATCGAGCACAGAGACGCCACGGACGACCAGGTCACCATCGACGCCGCCAACGCCATCAAGAAGTACGGCGTCGGTGTGAAATGCGCCACCATCACCCCGGACGAGGCGCGGGTCGAGGAGTTCGGTCTCAAGAAGATGTGGAAGTCCCCCAACGGGACCATCCGCAACATCCTCGGCGGCGTCATCTTCCGCGAGCCGATCATCATGTCGAACGTGCCGCGGCTCGTCCCGGGCTGGACCAAGCCGATCGTCGTCGGCCGTCACGCCTTCGGCGACCAATACCGCGCCACCGACCTGAAGATCCCGGGCGAGGGCACGCTGACCCTGACGTTCACCCCCAAGGACGGCTCCGAGCCGATCGAGCTGGACGTCTACGACTTCCCCGGCGGCGGCGTCGCGATGGCGATGTACAACCTGGACGAGTCGATCCGCGACTTCGCCCGCGCGTCGATGCGCTACGGCCTGGCCCGCAACTACCCGGTCTACCTCTCCACGAAGAACACGATCCTCAAGGCGTACGACGGCCGCTTCAAGGACCTGTTCGCCGAGGTCTTCGACAACGAGTTCAAGGACGAGTTCGAGAAGGCCGGCCTGACCTACGAGCACCGCCTCATCGACGACATGGTCGCCGCGGCGCTCAAGTGGGAGGGCGGCTACGTCTGGGCGTGCAAGAACTACGACGGCGACGTGCAGTCCGACACCGTCGCCCAGGGCTTCGGCTCGCTCGGCCTGATGACCTCGGTGCTGATGACCCCCGACGGCAGGACGGTCGAGGCCGAGGCCGCGCACGGCACGGTCACCCGCCACTTCCGTCAGCACCAGCAGGGCAAGCCCACCTCCACCAACCCGATCGCCTCGATCTTCGCGTGGACCCGTGGCCTGGCCCACCGGGGCAAGCTCGACAACACTCCCGCCGTGACCGAGTTCGCCAACACGCTGGAGCAGGTCTGTATCGAGACCGTCGAGGGCGGCCAGATGACCAAGGACCTCGCGCTCCTGGTCGGCGCCGACGCCCAGTGGCTCACCACCCAGGACTTCCTGGCCGCGCTGGACGAGAACCTCAAGAAGAAGATGTCCGCCTAGTCGAATACGGCCCTCTACCTGCGGTTTCGCCGCAAGGTGGGGGCCGTTTCGCATGCCTGGGCCGTCACGGCTTCAGATCGGGTGCGAACACGACGACGTTCCGCGTCCGCTCCTGGCTGCTCGGCGCGATCTCCTCAGGCCTCGGCCGGCGGGATGTCACGCGGGGCATTGAGGAAAGCGGCGCCGAGGGCGGTGGGCTGTGGAGTGCCATGTTGCGGCTCCGCACCGTGTGAACCAGGCCGGCTTCGCGCAGACGCGTGGTGTGTTCACTCGCGCTGGCCGGGGCGATGCCGATGTGCGCGGCGAGTTCTTTCGTGGAGCAGGCGGGATGCTCGGCGATGGCATGGAGCACGGCGGCTCGGGTGCGGCCCAGGACCGACGCCGGCGACGACGACGCTCCCCACGACGGCAGTGGCTGGCGCTCGGCTACGGAAGCCAGGCTCGTACGGATCTGGGACCGGGGCGTGGAGGGTACCTGCTCCAGCATCTCCTGCGGGCTACCGAGACCGCGTTGATCACGACAAGCCGACCTACGGGACCTCCGCTGAAGATCACTCACGTGCGGAGAACGGGTCTGGCGGGCTCAACAAATCCTCAACACAAGCTCAACGCATGAGTTCCTATCGTCCATGGCATCGATCGGTTCAGGTGAAGGGGGAACGGCATGGGGCACATGGTCAAGACATTCGGGGCCCTGGCGATCGCGGGCGCCATGGGGGCGGCCTTGCTGAGCGGATCGGCCGCGGCGTCGGCCGCCACGCTGCCCGGGTGCGGCGGCCCGAGTCCGGTCAACGTCGACGACGGCTGGGGCGTCATGCGAGGGTCGTTCAACCTCAAGACCGCTCCGTATGCCGCGTGCGGGAACGTCACCAAGCTCCACGCGGGCCAGGTTCTGTACTTCCACTGCTGGACGCGGAACAAGTACGGCAAGCACTGGGTGTACGTCCGCGTCAAGGGCACCGGGACGCACGGCTGGATGAGCAAGGACAACCTGCGCACCATCAGGAACACCCAGAGGGTGGACTGCGGCGTCGAGGAGCACCGCGACTTCATCTGACAGGCCGGATGAGCTGGGGCCGACGAGCCCGCCGCAGCCACTGGCCACTGAGAACCGCCGGGAGCCGGCACACGGACGTGTGATCTGTGAAAGGCCGTCACGCCTCCAGGCCCGTGACGGCCTTTCAGGAAAGAACGGCACCACAGCGGTTGCCGCCCGATGTCGAAGGGATGAGCTGTGGCGGAAGTCCCGGACGAGGGCGACGGGAGCAGGCGGGCTCGGTTGCTCATGGAAAAGGTGCATCTGGGGGAGTTGGACCGCGCGGCCGACGCCCTGAGCGCCGAGCGAGAGGCCATCGCCATCTACCGGCGGCTGGCCTCGGTCTCCCCCGAGTTCTACCTGCCTGAGCTCGCCACCTGCCTGACCAGTCTCGGCGTAACCCTCTCCGAGCTCGACCGGCATGGCGAGGCGTTGAACGCCGAGGAGGAAGCAGTCTCTGTCTACCGACAGCTGGCCGCGGTCTCCCCCGGCCGTTACCTGGCAGACCTCGCCGATGCCCTCATCAACCTCGGGACGACTCTGGCGGAGCTGGACCGGGCGGCCGACGCCCTGCGCGCCGAGCGAGAGGCCATCGCCGTCTACCGACGACTGGCTGCGGCCTCCCCTGACTGTTACCTGGCCGACCTCGCAGACGTGCTCGTCGACCTCGGCGTGACGCTGACCGAACGCGGCCTGCCGGCCGAAGCGCTGCCCTTGGCGAAAGAGGCGGTCACCATTCATCGGGAGCTGGCCGCGGCCTCCCCTGAGCAGCACCGCGCAGGCCTCGCCCATGCCCTGGCCGGCCTCGACGTCGTCATCTCGGCGCTCGGCCGCTGTCCATAAGCACATCCCCTACAACCCAAAAAGGACGAAACATATGCGTACAGCGATCACACTTCTGGCCGGCGTCACGCTGGCCGGTGGCCTGCTGGCGGTTCCCGTCCAGGCGGCAACCGGATCCAGCGGATCCTTCGTCGAGCTCAAGAACGTCGCCACGGGCATGTGCCTGGCGATCGGTGGCGGCGAAGCGCGCAAGGGCAAGTCCGCCATCCAGTGGCCGTGCACCCATTCTCCGGAGCAGCAATGGCTGATGTCGTCCGATGGGTACCTGGCCAACGTCGCCACCAGCATGTGCCTGGCGATCGGTGGCGGCGAAGCGCGCAGGGGCAAGTCCGCCATCCAGTGGCCGTGCAACAGCGGGTGGGCGCAGCGCTGGAAGCCCAAGCGGCTGTTGCGAGTCAAGGGTGTCCCGGAAGGCGAGCTCCGGGCGTATCACTTCATGAACGGCGCGACCCAGATGTGCCTGGCGATCGGCCACGGCGAAGCGCGCAAGGGCAAGTCCGCCATCCAGTGGCCGTGCAAGAGGGGAGGGAGCGAGCAGGCTTGGCGGATCACCAAGGTCGGCTAGTTACTAGTGAGCACTATCTCGCCATCGCGCCGCCTGCCGGCGGTTCAGGCGAGTGCCAGGAGGGCGCGGGCGTTCGCGCTGCCCTGCTGGTCGCCGGTCTGCTCGAAGACCTCCAGCGCCGCGCCGGCCAGCTCACGCGTTCGCTCGGCCGCGCCCTCCGCCCGGTTGACCTTGGCCAGCGCCAGCAGGGCGTGCGCGTCGAGCAGCCGGTCGCCGAGGCGCACGGCGATGCCCCTGGCCTGCTCGGCGGCGGCCCTGGCGGCCGCCTTGGCGCCCTGCGCCAGGTGCACCGCGGACAGCTCCAGCAGCGTGTCGGCCTGCCGGTGCCGGTCACCCAGCTCGGCCAGGTGTTCGACGGCGGCCCGCAGCCGGGCGACTGCCTCGTCGAGCCGGCCCGCGCGGCGCAGCACGAGACCGAGCACCTGCTCGGCGTCGGCGGCGTCGCGCTCGTTCTCCGCGCCCTCCAGGCACGTGAGCAGGGCCCGCTCCGCCTCCTCCAGCCGGCCCAGCTCCAGGTGCACGCGGCCGAGCCGGCGCCTGGTGTGGTTGACGTCGCGGCTCCTGCCTGAGTGCCCGACCTGGCGCAGGAACATGGCCAGCGCCACCCGCAGCTTCGCGTGCGCGCTGTCCCAGTCCCGCTCGGCCAGGTGCAGGTCGCCCTGGTCCAGCAGGGCGAGCGCCTCGCCCCGGTCGTCGCCCGCCCGGCGCGCCGACTCCAGCGCCGGCCCCGCCACGGCCCGCCAGTCGTCGAGGAACCGGTGCCGCTCCAGGAACGGCACCAAGAGGTGCGCCAGCCGCCAGCACCCGTCGTCCAGCCCCGCCGCGTGCAGGTCGGCGACGAGGCTCACGAGGAACGCCCGCTCGGCCGCCAGCCACTCCACGGACTCCCTGATGTCCCTGGTCGCCACGGCCGTGGCCGGATCGCCGGACACCAGCGAGAACCGCGACGCCCGCACCCTGGCCTGCACCACCTCCGACAGGGTCGCCAGCACGCCGGGCACCGGCTGCTCGCGGGCGAACAACCGGGTCAGGCCGTGCAGCCGGTAACGCACCTGGCCCGCCACGTCCACACCGTGCGTCTCCAGCAGGCCGGCGTCCACCAGTGCCTCCGCCTGCCCGCCCAGCCGCTCGGTCACCCAGTCCGCGAAGTCGGGCGCGGACAGCGCGCCGAGCCCGCGCAGCGTCAGCTTGGCCACCTCGGGCAAGCCGTCGAACCCGATCGAGAACACGCTCCGCACCGTCAGATCGCCCGCGTGCAGCCGGTCCAGCCGCTCGTGCTCGTCCTCCAGCAGCCCCACCATGTAGTCGACGGTCCACTCAGGGCGGGCCGCCAGCCGGGAGCCCGCGATGCGCAACGCGATCGGCAGGCCGCCGCAGAAGCGCGCCAGCCTGCGCAGAGCGTCGTCCGCGGCCCGTCCCGAGCTCCTGACCAGCAGCTCCAACGCCTCGGCGTCGTCGAGCACGCCCACCGACAGCCGCAGCGCGCCGGTCAGGCCGCCGAGCGGGGAACGGCTGGTCACGACCGTCGGGCACGCGCTCAGCAGCGGCCGCACCTGCGCCTCGCCGGCCGCGTTGTCCAGCACCACCAGCAGCCGGCGGTTGGCGGTGTAGGTGCGGAACAGCCGTTCGCGCTGCCCCGGCGACGCCGGTATCGCCTGCGCCGGACAGCCCAGCCAGCGCAGGAAGTCCTCCAGCACCGCCGCCGGGGTTGTGGTCTCGCGCAGGTCGGCGTACAGGATGCCGTCGGGGAAGCGCTCACGTCGCCGCCACGCCGCATGCGCGGCCAGCGCCGACTTGCCCACCCCCGCCTGGCCGTGCAGCACGACCAGTCCGCCTATCACCCGCTCCAGCAGGTCCGCGCGGCCGGTGAAGTCGGTCATGTCGGGCGGCAGCAGCACCGGCGGCCCGGCCGAGACGTGCAGCGACACGTCGTCGTGCAGCATGCGGTGGTAGAGGAGCTGAAGCTCCGGGTCGGGCTCGATCGCGTGGCCGCCGTCGAGCTGGTCGCGCAGCACCGCGTACGCCGCCAGCGCGTCCACGCGGCGGCCGCTGCGGTAGAGCGCCAGCATGTACTGGCCGCGGAAACGCTGCCACATCGGGTGCTGCTTGGTCAGCTGCCGCAGCTCGGCCAGCAGCTCGCGGTGCCGTCCCGCGTCCATGTCGGCCTGCACCCTGCGCTCCAGGGCGAGCAGCCGCAGCTCCTCCAGCTCCTCGCGCAGCAGCCGGGTCTCCACCCAGCGCTCGCCCTCGGGGTCCATGTCCGCGAGGACCTCGCCCCGCCACAGGGCCAGCGCGTCCTCGTACGCACCCTGGTCCACGAGCAGCCGGAACCGGTCCACATCCAGGAGGCCGTCACCGAGATTGAGCACGTACGAGCCGGACACGGTCGTGATCACGTCCGGGCCGATCAGCCGGCGTAACTGGCCCACGTAGCCGCGGATCAGGGAGTCGGACCGATCGCCGCCCTCACGCGGCCACAGCAGCCGGCGCAGCCGCTCGGCCGTCAGCGGGCGACCGGCGTTCAACAGGAACATCGCCAGCAGGTCGCGGTGCTTCGGCACCGTCGGCGTGCGGTCCCGCCCGTCGCCGTCGCGCACTTCGAGCGGCCCCATGATGCGAAATTCCATGCGATCTTCCTTCTCGGAGGAGATGTCGATCAGAATGGCACACCTCATGACTCCTCTCACTCCCGCCGACCCGGCTACAGCTCCATCGGCGCGGCGCCGAGCCTGCGTCGGGGTGCACCGCTTCCAGCAAGATCACCTCCACAAGGACCTCGCCTCCTGCGCTCGTGGCGCACGTGAAGGACAAGCTAAGGGCAAGGGCGAAAGCGCTCGATCTCGGGCAAGTACGTCCGCCACTCCTCGGCGGTGAGCCCGCGCCCCACCCGCTCGCACACCGTCCCCGCCACGCGATGCTCGTCGATGTCGTGCGTGCGGAGCGTCCCGTCTTCCGTCAGGCTGACGAGCTTCCTGCCGTCGGCGGAGAACTCCAGCCAGAGCCCGTTCGTGTCGCCGCCCAGCCCGTCGAACACCACGCCTAGGGGGCGTCTGCTCGCCACGTCCCACAGCCTGATGCGCGCGCCGCCCTCGAAGCCGGCGATCATGCTCTTGTCAGGCGACCAGGCGAGTATCCGCGGGTCGCCGTCAGGGGCGTAAGGGAAGGAGCCGAGCCGGGTCTTGAGCTCCCCATCCCAGAGAGAGATCCCGTCAGGCTGACTGAGCGCGATCCTGCTGCCGTCCGCGGCCACGGCGAAGGTGTCCGCGACAGGCGCGGCCCCCGGGGCGGCGGGCCGGCCCTTCACCGGATCGACGATCCTGACCTCGGGAAACGGCATGATCAGTCCGCCGTTCGGCAGGAACTCCATCGGCCCGTAGCCCGGGATCGCGGTGACCCTGGACGACCCGTGCTCCAGATCCAGCAATTCCAACGGCGTTTGATAGTCCCATTCCGACGGCATTTGGCCGTCGAATCCGGACGGAATGACAGCCAGTGTCCGGCCGTCCCGGCTGAAGACCATCTGGTCGGACGTCGCCGCCCCTTTGGAGGCGAGCCGGAACCGCGCCGTGACCTTGCCCGAGCTGGTGTCGATGATGAGGACCGTCGTGCCTTCGGTGGTGGCCAGCCGCCTGCCGTCGGGGCTGAACGCCATCACGGTTCCGGTGTCGTTCGTCTTGATCGCCGGGACCAGCGGCCGGCCCGACGCCGTGTCCAGCAGGTTGAGGATCCCGGCCCGCTTGACGGCCAGGACCCGTGCCCCGGGGCCTGGACGCAGGTCGTCCAGTGCGTGATCGGTGAATGAGCTGTCGAAAAGGCGGGCGACGTCGATCGTGTGGACGGTGCCGCTGTCGGTCAGGACGCGCAGCGCTCGGCCCTTGGCGTCGAGGCGGACCTCGCTGACAAAGGGCGGCAGCTCGAGTCGCAACACGATCTGCCCGTTGGCCCCCCGCCATAACACCACCTCTCCCCTCGAGTCCCAGGCGGCGACGAATCGGCCGTCGAAACTGTAGTCGACGACCTGCCCCTCCTCGCCGTCCTCGATCAGCCAGGAGGACCCAATGTCCAGGTAGAGCGCCCGCATCCTGGGCCGCTCCGAGCCCGGCACCTCTTCGACGATGGCCAGCTCCTGCGCGTCCTCGCTGAACCTGGCCCTGAGGACGCTCCCGGAGCGCGGCAGCCAGGAGGCTCTCATGCGGACGCCGCGGCGCAGATCCCAGAGCTCCGCCCGCTCGCCCGCCCCCGTGGACGCGAACCCGAGGCGGCCGTCCGCGCTGATGGCAGTCAGTGCCGTCCCTGACGGCGCGGTGCGTCGCCGGCGGGTGGCGACGTCCCACAACTGCTCGCTCGTCGAACCGACAGGGACGCTCAGCAGGCGCCCGGTCGGGTCGAACTCCAGCCTGGCGTACACCTCGGAGTATTCGGCCTTGGCGGCGAACCAGCCGCCGAGCGGGCGGCCCGTGCCGACGTCCCACAGCCGCACCCCCTTGGGGCCCTGCACGGCCATGACGCGGCTGTTCGGGCTCAGCGCGACCTTGTGCAGGCCCTCGCCGAGCCCGGAGAACTCGCGCAGGCGCCGCCAACTGGAGACGTCCCAGATCTGGGCCTTGCCGCCCCCGACCGCCACGAGCGTGCGGCCGTCGTGGCTGAGCGACCGCATCTCCGCGTCGGTGATCGAGGCGTCGCCCGAGATGCGTGCCGTGGGCTGCGACACGGAGTCGTAGAGCGCGCCGCGGGTCTCCGGCAGTTCCGGGCTCAGCCGCCAGGCTGCGACGCTGAGCAGCCGCGCCAGCTCGGGCTGGACCTCCCTCAGGTCGGCAGCGCGCAGGACTAGTTCCTTGGAACGGGCGTCGTCACGCTGCCGGTTGGACTCCCTGCGCAGGTATTCGGCGCTGCCCAGCCCGCCGAGTGTGGCCACGAGTAGCACGGCCAGGGCGGCCGCGACCAGGTTGCGCCGCCTGGACTGCCTGCGGGCCTGCCGGGAGGCGGCGTCGAGGTATTCGCGTTCGCGTCTGGCCAGCGTGAGGTCCTTGCGCTCGGCTGCGGCCCAGTGGAGCGTCCGGTCCAGGGCCGAGCCGTGCATCAGATCGGCGGGTCTCCTGCCGTGCGACTCCCACTCGGCGGCGGCGTCGGCGAGGCGGCGGTGCACGGGCAGCCCGGCGCTGTTGCCCGCCACCCAGTCCCGGAGCCTGGGCCAGGCGTGGAGGAGGCCGGGCCTGGCCAGTTCGTAGGCCGTGCCGGTGCTCGCGACCAGGCCGGCGGCGGCGAACACGGCCAGCATCGCGTCGACGGCCTCCGTCTCCGGCAACTCGTCCCTGGCGACCGGTCGGAGCGTGTCGCCGTCGACCATCCGCAGGAAGAGCTCGGGCGTGCTCGCGCGCTCCGCCTCGGTCAGCAGGCCGTAGAGCTCCTCGGCGATCGCGCCCAGGTCGGGCTCGGCCGGGCCGCGCAGTGTTCCCGCCTGCGTGCTGCCCCAAGTGAGCAGATCGTGGCTCTCGCTTTCGTCCTCACCGACGAGACGCAGCAGGACGTCCTTGGCGGCGGGCCGGGCAGCGGGGTCCGCGGCGAGCGAGGCGGCCACGAGAGGGCCGAGCGGGTCGGGCAGCCCGGCGGTGTCAGGCTCGAAGGCGAGCACGCGGCCGACGACCGCCATCGGCTCGCCCGGCGCGATCGCATCGCTTCCCCGGGCCGCGAAGAGCACCACCATCGCCCAGGCCCACAGGTCGGCCGCCTCGGTGGCGCCACTCCCGGCGAGCACCTCAGGCGGCATGTAGGCGGGGGTGCCCATGAGCGGCCCGGTCGTCGTCGGCCCGACCTCCCTGGCCACCCCGAAGTCGATCACGCGCGGGCCGTCGGGGCCGAGGATGATGTTGTCAGGCTTGAGATCGCGGTGCACGATCCCTGCCCGATGGATGGCGGTCAGCGCTGTCACCACGCCGATGGCCAGGCGGCGCAGCCGGTCCCCTCGGTACGGCCCGGACTCGTCCACGACCTGCCGCAGGTTGGGCCCCGGCACGAACTCGCTGGCAATGTACGGGACGGGCACGTCCACCCGGGCCTCGATCACCCGCGCGGTGCAGAACGAGGCCACCCTCTCGGCCGCCGCGCCCTCCTTGGCCAGCCTGGCCCGCGCCTGCGCACTGTCAAACCTGGGCACCTTGACCGCGACCCGCTCGCCGTTGTCACCGTACGCCTCATAGACCACGCCCTGACCGCCCTGGCCCAGGCGGCCGGCCAGCCAGTAACGCCCCAGGCGGTGCGGATCGGAGGGAGCAAGAGGGTCCATCAAGATCCTTCCTCCACCAAAGTCGTGTGGTGATATTCCGTACCACGCCGGAGTCCGCGCGGCGCCTCTGCCTTATGAGAAGTGTCCCTTGAGACCGTGCTGCTCGATCAGCACCCGCGCGGCATGGGGCAGCATCCGCGACGCCCCGGTCCTTGCGCGGCACGCGAGCGCTTGCCACCGGCCTGGGCGGATCCTCAACATCGCCTCAACATCCGCCGCCCTATGGTCCGGGGCGACCCCGATCGAGCAGAATGGCGGACTTGATGGTTCCTCTCACTTCTTCCGACCCGCACCGCCTGGGGCGTTACTGGCTGGTCGGCCGCCTCGGCGCGGGCGGCCAGGGCGTCGTCTACGAGGCGTACGGCGAGCCGGGTGAGCGGGTCGCGATCAAGGTTCCCAGGTCCGAGGGCGCGCAGGCGCGGGCCAGGCTGGCCAAGGAGGCGTCGGCGGCCCAGCGGGTGGCCTCGTTCTGCACCGCCAAGGTGATCGAGGCGCAGGTCGAGGCGGCCCCGCCGTACATCGTCAGCGAGTACGTCCCCGGCCTCAGCCTGCGGCAGGTCGTGGCCGAGTCTGGCCCCTATGAGGGCGACCGGCTGCGCCGCCTGGCCGTCGGCGTGGCGACCGCGCTGACCGCCATCCACCAGGCCGGCATCGTCCACCGCGACCTCAAGCCGGACAACATCATCCTGGGCCCCGACGGCCCCCGGGTGATCGACTTCGGTGTCGCCAGAGAGGTCGGGCCCACCACGAGCGGTCCGATCATGGGCACGCCGAACTACATGTCGCCGGAGGTGTTCGACGGGCGGGCCGTGACCGAGGCGGCCGACCTGTGGGCGTGGGGCCTGGTCGTGCTGTTCGCGGCCCGGGGGAGGGACGCGATCGAGCACGGTGACCCGATGGCGGTCATCGGGCGGCTGCTCGGCTTCAAGCCGGACGTGGCCGGGCTGCCGGAACCGCTCGGCTCCCTCGTGGCGGCCGCTCTGTCCGGGAACGCCGCCGGCCGGCCGACCGCCAGGGAGGTGCTGCTGCGCCTGCTCGACGACACCGTCGCGGGCGACGCCGCCGAGGGGGACCCGCTGGTGCGCGGTGGCACGCTGGCCGGCACGCTGAAGGGCCGGGCGGAACCGGACCTGGGCGCGATCGCCGAGGAGCTCTATGCCGAGCTCACCGAGACCGAGCGGGCCAGCGTGCCCGAGGTTTTCCTGCGGATGGTCGACGGCGACACGCTCCGGCCGGTCGGCCGGGACGAGCTGCCCGAGACCCCGGCCGTCGACGCGCTGCTCGACGTGTTCGCCGCGGCGGGCATCGTCACGCGGACCGGGACGGCGTACGCGCTGGCCATGCCGGGCCTGCTGCGCGCCTGGCCCCGGCTCCGGGACTGGGTGGCGGGCAACCGCGCCGGGCTGCCCGTGCACCGCCGCCTCGCCGACGCCGCCGCCGAGTGGGAGTCACACGGCCGCAAACCCGCTGACCTGATGCACGGCTCGGCCCTGGACCGGACGCTCCACTGGGCCGCGGCCGAGCGCAAGGACCTCACGCTGGCCACGCGTGAACGCGCATACCTCGACGCCGCCTCCCGGCAGGCCCGCAGGCAGTCCAGGCGGCGCAACCTGGTCGCGGCGGCGCTAGCCGTGCTGCTCGTGGCCGCGCTCGCCGGGTTCGGCAGCGCCGAATATCTGCGCAGGGAGTCGAACAGTCAGCGTGACAACGCGCTGGCCCAAGCGCTCGCGCTGCGCGCCGCCGACCTGCGGCAGAGCGACCCCCAGGCCGCGATGCTGCTGAGCGTGGCCGGCTGGCGGCTGAGCCCGGGACTGCCCGAGGTCCGAGGCGCGCTCTACGACTCGCTCTCCCAGAGCACGACCTCTGTCTTCGCCGACCCCGACTACACAGCCGACACGGTGCAGGCGCTCGGCCAGGACGGGCGCACGCTCGTGTCGGTGAGCGGCGGCACGGCCAGGATCTGGGACGTTCCCGGCAAGCGGCGGATCGGCACGCTCACGGGCGTGGGCACGGACGTGCTGGAAGCCGCGCTCGCCCCCGACGGGCGCACTCTGGCCCTCCTGGACGGCAAGGCCGTACGGCTGTGGGACACGCGGACCGGCCGGCCGCTCGGCGCCCCCATCTCGCGCAGATCCGGTGAGCAGTGGCGCGCTGACCTGGAGTTCGACAAGTCCGGGCACTACCTGGCCATCCCGGGCAAGGTTCTGCAGGAATGGTGGGACGTCGCCACACGCGAGCGGCTCACCACCCCTTCAGGAGCCACGATCAACGCGATCAGCAGGGACGGCCGCTACGGTTACGCGGTCAAGGGCACGATGGCGGAGC